>CBDCAI010000016.1:0-42085 GCA_965213845.1 Acetobacteraceae bacterium | reverse complement strand
TTCTTTAACGAGTTGTTCGTTGGATTCCGCATCTAGAGTTGAGACGCATACATCATACGCTGCTTCAGCCCAATCCTTGTTATCAAGTTCGCGTATTTCCTCTTCGCTACGTTGTAGACTAAGCATAATAGGCTCTACTTTCGCCCAATCCCTGGATGGCGCAGCTCTGGCGAGTTCGTCCCACAGCGCCTGCTGGGCCTCAACGATCGGCCTGATGATAGCAGCCCGTAACTCGGCTTCTACAAATAAATGCACAGCATGGCTCATCTGAAATGTAATTCGGACGCCCTTTAAAGCCATTTCGGATCCCCCGCCGTGCGGTGAAAAAGCACCTTCAGCCCGAACACCCTGTAATTGAAACTGGCCATGAGAATGATAAACGGGTTAGTCCCCGCCCAGGCTCTCCCGAAACCCCGACCGCCGGTACACCCCCAACACCCGCACCTCGCGGGAGAAGAACGCCAGCTCCTCCAGCGCCCGGCGCAGGCCCGGCTGCTCCGGGTGCCCGTCGACGTCGCACATGAACTGCGTCGCGGTGAACTGCCCGCCGAGCATGTAGCTCTCCAGCCGGGTCATGTTCACGCCGTTGGTCGCAAAGCCGCCCAACGCCTTGTACAGCGCGGCCGGCACGTTCCGGACGCGGAAGACGAACGTCGTCATCAGCCCGTGCGTCTGCGGCAGCACGTGCAACGGCTCGCGCGCGGTCACGAAGAACCGCGTCGTGTTGTGCGGCGCGTCCTCCACGTTGGCCCGCAACACCTCCAGGCCATAGATCTCGCCCGCCAGGGCCGACGCGACCGCCGCGTCCTCCGGCCGGCCCCACCCGGCCACCAGCTCCGCCGCACCCGCCGTATCCGCCTCGACCACCGCGTCCACACCCAGCGCGTGCACGAGGCCGCGCACCTGGCCCAGCGCCACGGGATGCGAATGGATCCGCCGTACCTGCTCGATCCGCGTCCCCGGCACGCCCAGCAGGCAGTGCTCGACCCGCTGGAAGTGCTCGCCGATGATCGACAGCCCGCTCTCCGGCAGCAGCATGTGGATGTCCGGCACCCGCCCGGCCAGGCTGTTCTCGCACGCCAGCATGCCGTAGCGGGCCTCGCCCGACTTCACCACGTCGATCGCATGCTCGAAGGTGTGGCACGGCAAGGTCGCCATGCCGGGGAAGGCGTCCCGGCAGGCAAGGTCCGAATAGGCGCCGGGCACGCCCTGGAACGAGATCAAGCGAGACCTCCCAGCACCTTGCGAGCGCGCTCCAGGTCCGCCGGCGTGTCGACGCCGAACGCGCCGTGCTCGACCCGGGTGCAGGCGATGCGCATCCCCGCCTCCAGCGCCCGCAGCTGCTCCAGCTTCTCCCGTCGCTCCAGCGGGCTCTCGGGCAGGCTGACGAACCGCGCCAGCGCCGCCCGCCGGAACGCGTAGATGCCGATATGGTGCCACAGCGGCCCCTCGCCGGACGGGATCGGCACCCTCGAGAAGTAAAGCGCCGGCGACACCGCCCGCCCCCTGTCGAAAGCGCACGCGGCCTTCACCACCTGCGGCGCCGCCGCTTCCTCGGCGCCCACCACCGGCGTGACCAGAGTCGCGATGTCGAACGACGGGTCCGAAAGCGGCGTCACCACGGCCCGCAACTGCTGCGGCGGCACGGTCGGGAAATCGCCCTGCAGGTTCACCACCACGTCGTGCCGCCCCTGCGGGTCCAGCACCGCCAGCGCCGCGTGCACCCGGTCCGACCCCGACGGCAAGGACGGGTCCGTCATGACCGCGACCCCGCCATCTGCCCGCACCGCATCCGCGATCGCCGCATCCGCACACGCCACCGCCACCGGCCCGATCTCCGCCTCCCGCGCCCGGTCGAGCACATGCAGGATCATCGCCCGCCCGCCGATCGACGCCAACGGCTTGCCCGGCAACCGCGTGGACGCCATGCGCGAAGGGATCACGACGATCGGGTTCATGTCAGCGCTTTGAAGCCAAACCACGGAACTGTCAAAGACCGGGCCCACTTGCCTGGCAAGCGCCTTCCTTGGTCGGGGAGGGGAGTGGGGAGGAAAGCGGAGGCTTGGGCCAAGCCGCCGAACCCCCTACTCTTCGCACCATGCAATCCTTCATCGACGCCGCGCTCGACGCCGCCGCCGCCGCCGCCGCCGCGATCCGGCCGCGCTTCCGCCGACCTCTGGCGGCCGAGATCAAGGACGACCAGAGCCCTGTCACCATCGCCGACCGCGCCGCCGAGCAGGCCATGCGCGCCGTCCTGGCCCGGCGCTTTCCATCCCACGCCATCCTCGGCGAGGAGCAGGGCCTCGATGCCGCCAGCGCGCCCGGCGGCCGCCACTGCTGGGTGCTCGACCCGATCGACGGCACCCGCGCCTTCATCACCGGCCGCCCCACCTTCGGCACGCTGATCGCCCTGCTCGAGGACGGCCGCCCCATCCTCGGCCTCATCGACCAGCCGATCAGCGACGAGCGCTGGCTGGGCGTTGCCGGCCGCCCGACCGAGTTCTCGGGCGGCCTGGGCACCGTCGGCATCCGCCCCTGCCCGGCCCTCGACCAGGCCGAGCTGTCCTGCACCGCCCCCGAAATCTTCACCCCCGGCCAGGCCGGGCGCTGGCGCCGCCTCCAAGCCGCGACACGGCGCACGAGCTGGGGCGGCGACTGCTACGCCTACGGCCTCATCGCGCTGGGCGGCATCGACGTCATCGCCGAAGCCGGGCTGAAACCGTGGGACTGGGCCGCGCTGGTCCCCGTCATCGAAGGCGCCGGCGGCCGCGTCACCGACTGGTCCGGCGCGCCCCTCACCCTGGACAGCCAAGGCGACGTCCTCGCCATCGGCGACCCCGCGCTGCACGCGCCCGCCATCGCGCTGCTGAAGGAATGAACGTGCTCAAGACACTCCTCGCCACCCTCCTGCTCGCCGCCCCAGCCCTCGCGCAAACGCCCGCGGCCGAAACAGGCGTCACCCGCAGCCACGCCATCACCATCCTCGGCACCCCCGCGCTGCCGCCGGACTTCCCCTACTTCCCCTACGTGAACCCGAACGCGCCGAAGGGCGGCACGGCGGTGTTCGGCGATACCGGCAGCTTCGACGGCTTCAACCCCTACATCCTGCGCGGCAACGCCGCTCTCGGCCTCGGCAGCCAGTGGCAGCGCGGCGTCGGCGGCACGTCCTCGGGCAGCGCAGGCGGCCACGTCTGGGAGTCGCTGCTGACCGGCTCGGCCGACGAGGTCGATACCGGCTACGGCCACCTGGCCGAGACCATCGAGGTCCCGGCCGACCACATGTGGATCGCGTTCGAGATCCGCCCTGAAGCGCACTTCGCCGACGGCGTCCCCGTCACCGCCGACGACGTCGTCTGGACCTTCGACACGCTCATGCAGAAGGGCCGCCCCGCCATCCGCGTGCAGTATGCGGACATCCAGGACGTGGTGGCCGAGGGCCCGCGCCGGGTCGTGTTCCATTTCAAGACGAACCAGAACCGCGAGTTGCCGCTGCTGGCTGGCGGCATGCCCGTGCTGCCGAAGCATTGGTGGGCCACCCGCGACTTCACCAAGCCGCTGAACGAACCGCCGCTCGGCAGCGGCCCCTACAAGGTCGAGAGCTACGAACTCGGCCGTACCATCACCTACGTCCGCGACCCCAACTGGTGGGCGCGCGACCGCCCGACCGGCCGCGGCCAGTTCAACTTCGATCATGTCCGCATCGAGTACTTCCGCGACCCGACGGTCCTGTTCGAGGCGTTCAAGGCCGGCCAGATCGACTGGCGGCAGGAAAACGTCAGCAAGCAGTGGAACACCGGCTACGACTTCCCCGCCGTCGCCAGCGGCCTCGTGCTCAAGGACCCGATCCCGCACAAGCTGCCGATCGGGATCCAGGGCATGCTGTTCAACACCCGCCGCCCCATCTTCAAGGATGCGCGGGTGCGGGAGGCCTTGGCCCAGGTGTGGGACTTCGAATACCTGAACAAGACCCTGTTCTACGGCGCCTATACGCGCACCGACAGCTACTTCGGCGACACTGGTGGCCAGTCCACCGGCCTGCCCAGCCCGGCCGAGCAGGCCCTTCTGGCGCCGTTCCGCGACCAGGTTCCCGCCACCGTCTTCACCGAGCCGTTCCAGCTGCAGGCGACCGACGGTTCCGGCAACAACCGCGACGGCCTCCGCCGCGCCCTCGCGCTGCTGAAGGACGCGGGCTGGACGATCAAGGACCGCAAGCTGGTCGACGGGTCCGGCGCGCAATTGACGTTCTCGATCCTGCTCTACGATCCCGGCTCCGAACGGGTCGTGCTGCCCTACAAGCAATGGCTGGAGCGGCTGGGGATCGACGCGAGCATCCGCACCGTCGACACCGCGCAGTTCGAGCGCCTGACGGACGCGTTCGACTTCGACATGGCCAGCCTCATATACCCGGGCGGCGAATTGCCGGGCAACGAGCTGCGCGACTACTTCGGCTGCGAGAGCGCCAAGATCGAGGGCGGCGCCAACCTGGCCGGCGTGTGCAGCCCGGCCACCGAGAGCCTCATCACCGCCGCCATCAACGCCCAGGACCGCGACAGCCTGTTCGCCGCCGTCCGCGCACTGGACCGCCTGCTGCTGCGCGGCTGGTTCATGGTCCCCGAGTACCACAGCACGACCTTCAACATCGCCTACTGGAACCGCTTCGGCCGCCCCGCCACCCCCATCCGCACCGGCTACGTCATGGACGACTGGTGGATCGACCCCGCCCTCGCCGCCAAAACCGACCCCGCCCGCCGCCCCGGCAACTGACGTCGACAGCGCCAAAGCCCTCTCCCTTGGCGAAACCCGTGCCCCTTCGCTCGCACGACCTTGCACTCACCTGGCGCATCGCCCCAAAACAGGCGCAACGGCCAACAGGCAGGAACGCCCCATGAAAGCCAACTCCATCCTCGACACCATCGGCGCCACCCCGCACGTCCGCGTGTCCCGCCTGTTCCCTGACGCCGACGTCTGGATCAAGTCCGAGCGCGGCAACCCCGGCGGCTCCATCAAGGACCGGATCGCGCTGGCCATGGTCGAGGCCGCCGAGGCCGATGGCAGCCTCAAGCCCGGCGGCACCATCATCGAACCGACGTCCGGCAACACCGGCATCGGGCTTGCGATGGTCGCCGCGGTCAAGGGTTACAGGCTGATCCTGGTTATGCCGGAAAGCATGTCCGTCGAGCGCCGCCGCCTGATGCAGGCCTACGGCGCCACCTTCGACCTCACTCCCCGCGAGGGCGGCATGAAGGCCGCCATTGCCCGCGCCGCGGAACTCCTCGGTCAGCACGACAACGCCTGGACGCCGCAGCAATTCGAGAACCCGGCCAACATCGCCGTCCACGTCCGCACGACCGTTCCCGAAATCCTCGCCGATTTCCCCGGCGGCGTGCACGCCATCATCACCGGCGTCGGCACCGGCGGCCACATCACCGCCTGCGCCGAGGCCTTGAAACCGCACTGGCCGGACCTGAAGGTGTTCGCGGTCGAGCCCTCGCAATCCCCGGTCATCTCTGGCGGCAAGCCGTCGCCGCACCCCATCCAGGGCATCGGCGCCGGGTTCATCCCCGCCAACCTGCACGTGCCCGCACTTGACGGCGTCATCCAGGTCGAGGCCGAGGAGGCCCGTGAGTGGGCCCGCCGCTCCGCAAGCCAGGAGGGCATGCTGGTCGGCATCTCCTCCGGCGCCACCCTCGCCGCCATCGCCAAGAAATTGCCTGACCTGCCCAAGGGTGCCACGGTGCTGGGCTTCAACTACGACACCGGCGAACGCTACCTCTCCGTCCCCGACTTCCTCCCCGCCTGACAAGCCGGACCGTTCCGCCAGCTTAAGCCCTCTCCCTCCGGGAGAGGGTTGGGTGAGGGCTCAAAGGCGGCACGCCCTGTATCCCGTGCGGCGGATACGCTTGTCAGCGAACCGGCCCGTAATCCGCGCACACCATCTGCGTCGCCAGTCCGACCGAAACCTGCCGGAATTGGACCTGGTACGCCCGGCGCACCGCATTGAGCCCCGCCACCGTTCCCGGCCCGGGCGCCGCGATCACCACCACCACCTTCGACCGCTCCTGCGTCAGCCGTCCATCCGGCGCCCGCCAACGCCCGGCGCCGTCCAGCACCGTCAACCCGTCGGGGAAGCGCGGCGTCACCTCCGCATCGAGGAACCGCTCGAACCCGACCGCATCCGGCACGCCGAAGAACAGCTGCGCCTCCAGAGCTGGCCGGCACGCCGATCCGCCCGGGCTAGCGCAGCCCGCCAGCAGCAGGGTCGGTGCGACCCACCATCCAGACCGGACCAGACCCGCCCGCGTCAGCCACGCCGCCCGAACAGCGATGCCGCCCCGGCCAGCACCAGCATCGCGATCGCGGTCGCGGCCGGGCGCCCTCGTACCGGCGTGCCGGTGCGGAACACCGGGTAGCTGCTCTCGCCATCCGTCTCGCCGCCATACCCCGGCTCGAACAGGTTGCCCGCCGGGTTGTCCGGCGCGCGCCGCATCCTCTGCGCGGCGTTGCCCATCAGTGCCGCCGGCGCGTCGATCAGCTGCGGCGCGACCTTATACGTGGCCGACATCGCCCGCGCCGCCCGGCCCACATACAGGTCCCGCCCACCCCGCTCGGCCGCCTGCAGGATCACCGCCGCCGCATCCGACGGCGCGTAGATCGGCGGCGGCAAGGTCGGCTGACGGTCCATGTGGTTGCGCGCATGGTGCGGGAACGGCGTCGCGATCGCGCCCGGCTTGACCAGGCTGACCGACACCGGCGCACCCGCCTGTGCCAGCTCCGTCCGCAACGAGTCGGTGAACGCCCGCACCGCCGCCTTGCTCGCGCAATACGCCCCCTGCAGCGGCACCGTCACGTCCGATAGGATGCTGCCCAGGTTGATCAGCGCCCCGCCCTGCTCCCGCAGGTGCGCCACCGCGACCAGGCTGCCGTTCACCGTGCCCCAGTAATTCACGTCGAACAGCCGCCGCTGCTCCACCTCCGGCACCACGTCCAGCCGGCCATAGATCCCGACGCCGGCATTGTTGACCCACGTGTCGAACCCGCCGAACGCCGCGATCGCCGCGTCGGCCAAGGCTTGCACCTGCGCCCGGTCCGACACGTCGGCCTTCACCGCCAGCGCCTGCCCGCCCTGCTGCCGGATGCCGCCCGCAGCGTCCTCCAGCGCTCCTTGGTTGCGGGCGGCCAGCACCACCCGGGCGCCGCGCGCCGCTGCGGCCCGGGCGGTCGCGAGCCCGATCCCGCTGCTGGCGCCGGTGATGACAAGCACCTGGTCCGACAACGGCTTGAAATTGAGCTTCATCTCAGGGGGTCGCTTCCAAACCGAGGATTTTATCGATCGTGATCGGCGTACTGCGCTGCCGCCGGCCCGTCGCGTGCCAGATCGCGTTGGCGATCGCCGCCGGGGTCGCGACGATGCCGATCTCACCCAGCCCCTTCACGCCCAACGTGTTGTTCGGGTCAGCCTCGTCGACGAACACCACCTCGATCTCCGGGACGTCCGCGTTCGTCGGCACGTGGTATTCGGCCAGGTTATGGTTCATGTACCGCCCGAGTTGCTGGTCGGCCATGCTCTCCTCGTGCAGCGCCATGCCGATTCCGAACACGGTGCCGCCGATGATCTGGCTGCGCGCCGTCTTCGGGTTCAGGATGCGCCCGGCCGCGACCGCGTTCACGATCCGCGTCACCCGGATTTGGCCCAGCATCTCGTCGACCCGCACCTCCACGAAGCACGCGCTGTGCGTGTAGCTCGAGAACTTCTTCTTCACATCCGGGTTCGGGGCACCCTTGCCGTCGCCCCTCACCTCCGTTACGCCGCCGGCCTTCATCGCGTCTGCAAACGATAGGCGTCTGGTGCGGTCCGCCTCCAGCACGATGTGCCCGGACTCGAATACCACCCGGTCGATCGCCACGTCGTTGAATGGCGTGTCACTCGCCTTCAACGCCATTGCGAACAGCGTCTCGCGAATCTTGAAGCAGGCGGTCTGTACCGCCATGCCCGCCGATGCCGCCGTCCAGGATCCGCCTTCCAACGGGGCGTTCGGGAAGTCGGTGTCGCCCAGCCGCACGTCGGTCGCGGCCATCGGCACGCCCATCGTCTCGGCGGCGATCTGCGTCAGGATCGTGTAGGTACCCGTGCCGATGTCGGCTGTCGCGGTCGAGACCTCGAGCGTGCCGTCGAGATGGAGCACCGCCCGCGCCTCCGTCTCCATCATCTGCGCGTCCCAGGCGCCGATCGCCATGCCCCAGCCGATCAGCTCGTGCCCATCCTGCATCGACCGCGGCGCCATCGACCGCTTCGACCAGCCAAACCGCTCGGCGCCGATCTGGATCGCCGCGCGCAGTTCCTTGCTGGCCCAGGGCTTGCCCTCGTTGCCGTCGTGCTCGCTGTAGTTCTTGAGCCGCAGCTGAACCGGGTCGAGCTGCACGGCTTCGGCCAGCTCGTCGATCGCAGACTCGATCGCGAATGTGCCTGTCGGGGCGCCCGGCGCCCGCATGTCCCCGGGCGTGTAGATGTCCATCGCCGCGATCTTGTAGTCGAAACTCGCGTTCGGGATGTCATACAGCAGCCCGGACCAGTTGACGACGACCTCCTGGTATTCCTCGAACCGCGACGTCTCGGCGATCGCGTGGTGCTTCAATACCTGGATCGATCCGTCCGACGTCGCCCCTAGCTCGATCCGCTGCAGCGTCTCCGGCCGATGCGTGAAGGTCCACATCTGGTCCCGTGTCAGCACCACGCGAACCGACCGCTGCAGCTCCGTCGCGGCCACCATCGCCAGGAACAGCTGGTACTGGGGCCGCAAACCGGACCCGAAGCCGCCGCCGACGAAGGGCGTGAACACCCGCACGTCGTTCCGCCCGAAGACGCTCGTGATGTATTTCTGGCTGTTCATCACGCCCTGGACCTTGTCGTGCACCAGCAGCGATCCGTCGGGCTGGAGGATCACCGTCGTCGCGTGCGGCTCCATCGGGTTGTGATGTTCGGTCGCCATAAGGTATTCGCGGTCGATCAGCACCGGGATGCCCTGCAGGGCATTGTCGGCGTCGCCGCGGTTCTTTGGCGGCGGCGCGATTCCGCTGCGCATCTTATGGGGCGGCTTCGCATGCGCCTTCGCGACGCCGAGGTCGGTCAGGTGCGCCTGCACCTCGTACTCGGCGCGTATGAGGCTGGCCGCATCGCGGGCGGTGTCGAAGTCCTCGGCCAGGACCAGGGCGATCGGCTGGCCGCTATAGACGATCTCCGCATCGTAAAGCGGGCGGAACGGCTTGCCGGGCGGGGCCACGTCGTCCTGGTAGGCGCGGCCGAGCCAGGCCGTGCGCGGCCGGTTCTCGTGCGTCAGCACCCGCAGCACCCCCGGCATCGCCTCTGCCGCGGCCGTGTCCAGCCGGACGATCCGGCCGCGTGCGATGGTGCTGCAGACCACATAGCCGTAGGAAAGGTTGTCGGCGCCGAAGTCGCCAGCATACGGGGCCGCCCCCGTGACCTTCTTCGGCCCGTCCACCCGGCTCCGGGCGACGCCGATGTGCATGTCGGGCATAGTCTCTTCCTCTCTAGACGATGCGCTTGTCGGCGACGCCCTGGGGCGTGCCGGCCGCGGCCTGCTGCAGCGCCCGGATGATCGCCTGGCGCGCCAGCGGGATCTTGAAATCGTTGCCGCCCCATCCCCGGGCGCCCTCCATCAGCCGGTCCGCCACCCGCGTGAACGCGGCCTCGCTCGCCACCTGGCCCTCCAGCAGTGCCTCCGCCTCGGGCACGCGCCAGGGCTTATGTGCGACCCCGCCCAGGGCGATGCGCACCCGGGCGACCCGGCCGCCATCCATCACCAGCCCGGCCGCGACCGAGACGAGCGCGAACGCGTAGGACAGCCGATCGCGCAGCTTCAGGTAGGTGAACCGCGTCGCATACCCTTCGGCCGGCAGCTCGACCGAAGTGATGATCTCGCCCGGCGCCAAGGTCGTGTCGCGCTCCGGCGCGTCGCCCGGCAAGCGATGAAGATCGGCGATCGGGATCGCCCGCGCCCCGTCAGGCCCCTGCACATGGATCATCGCCTCGAGCGCCGCCATGGCCACCGCCATGTCCGACGGATGCGTCGCAATGCACTGTTCCGACGTGCCCAGCACGGCGTGGATGCGGTTCACCCCGCCGATCGCACCGCACCCGCTGCCGGGCGCCCGTTTGTTGCACGGCAGCCCGGCGTCATAGAAGTAGTAGCACCGCGTCCGCTGCAGCAGGTTGCCGCCGGTGGTCGCGGCGTTCCGCAACTGCGGCGTCGCCCCGCTCAAGATCGTCCGCGCCAGCAGCGGATAGCGTCGCTCCACCTCCGCGTTCGTCGCCAGCGCCGTGTTCGTGACCAGCGCGCCGATCCGCAGCCCGCCAGCCTCGGTCGGCTCGATCGCGCCAAGCCCTGGCAGCCGGTTAATGTCGACCAGCGCCGATGGTGTCGCGACATCGTATTTCAGCAAGTCGACCAGGTTGGTCCCACCCGCGATCACCTGCGCGCCGGCCCGCTTGGCGGTCTGCACCGCGCCCTCCAGCGTGGCGGCGCGGGCATAGCTGTAGCGGATCATGCCCGCTCCCCGATCACGCTCTGGATTGCGTCGACGATGTTCGGGTAGGCGCCGCAGCGGCAGATGTTGCCACTCATCAGCTCCTTGATCTCGTCGCGCGAATGGGCCCGCCCCTCCTCGATCAGGCCCACGCCCGAACAGAGCTGCCCTGGCGTGCAATATCCACACTGGAACGCGTCATGCTCGATGAACGCCTGCTGCAGCGGATGCAGTGCGCCGCCCGGCTCGGCCAGGCCCTCGACCGTCGTGACGCTACTTCCGTCCTTCATCACCGCGAGCACCAGGCACGAGTTCACCCGGTGCCCATCAAGCAGCACCGTGCACGAGCCGCACTGCCCGTGGTCGCAGCCCTTCTTGGTGCCGGTCAGGCCGAGACGTTCGCGCAGCAGATCCAGCAGCGTCGTCCAAGGCGTGACCTGCAACGCGTGCTGCTGGCCATTGATGGTCAAGGTAAGGGCTTCGTGCTGCAGTTCGGCGATGACGGCACTGTCCTGGGGCAAGGCGGCGCTCTCCACCCGGCCATGGCCGGTATCGAATGGAAGTGCGCTGTAACCCCGCAGCCGCGCGCCGGTTCAGTCACATCCTCGGGCGCGGACGCGTCAGGCGGACGTCCGGGCGGCGAGGCGCCGGGCCGAGGCCGTGTTGACACTGCCCGCCGGCGCGTCGCCGCGCAGGATGGCCTCGACCTGCCGAACCGTTTCCATCGCTTGGTGGTCCGCGGCCTCCTGTGTCAGCCCGCCCACATGCGGGGTCGCCACCACGTCGGGCCGGCTTGCCAGGTCGAAGCTGGGCATCTGGTCGGGCGCGCTGCCGACGTCGAGCGCCGCGCCGGCGAGGTGCCCCCGATCGAGCGCGTCGGCCATCGCCGCCTCGTCCACCAGTTCGCCCCGGCTCGCGTTGATGAACAGCGCACCGGGACGCATGGCGGCGAAGGCCGCATCATCCATCAGCCCGGCCGTCTCGGCCGTCGCGACCGCCAGGCAGACGACGATGCCACAACGCGCGAACAGTTCGGGCAGCCCCACCATCTCCACCTCGGCTGCCTCGATGTAGGGGTCGTGCACGAGGACGGTCGCCTCCATAGCCGCCAGCAGCGTGTGGAGCCGCCGCCCGATCCGGCCGTACCCGACGATCCCCACCGTGCTGCCGGCGATCTGCCGACCCATCCGCTGCGGCGGCTGCCGCCCGGCCCGATAGTGACAAACCGATGCGGACACGTTCCGGCACAGGTCGATGATCTGGCCGACGACCAGCTCGGCCACGGCTGCCACGAACCCGGGCGAGGCCTGCGTGACCAGCACCCCGGCGGCCGAGGCGGCCGGCACGTCCACGGTGCGGATATCGACGGCGTTGCGGACGAAGGCGACCAGGTCCGGCAAAGCCGTGAACAACGAAGCCGGCGCCGGCACCGACCGATCCGCCACGATCACCTGACAACCCGCGGCCGCCCGGACCAGCTTGTCGCCCAGCAGCGGCCCATCCCGGTTGATCCGCACGGGCCCGAGGCGCCTTAACGCCTCCAGCGCGTCTACGCCGTAATACAGATCGCGCATCGCCTGAGGGTGCGTCAGCAGTATCATCGGCGCATTACGCGGCCGTTGCGGGGCGGTTCCGCCCCGAACGTTAGACAAACGAACGATCGGCCCGCTACGGCCTCAGTTCCGCCGGCCGGCGAAACGGGGGTCGAACACGCGGCTCACATCGGCCCGGCTCAGGCCGATGTCGGCCAGTTCGCGGTCCGTCAGGGTCCGCAACTCGTCGATCACGGCGCGGCGGCGCGGCAAGGCCGCGATCTCGGCCCACACGCCGCGGACCCAGTCCAACAGCGTCGGGCGCGGCTCGGCGATCGTCCCGTCCGTCCCCTCGACGGGCGTCTCGCGATACGTCAGGCTATCGGCCATCAGGAGCGCAATCTGCTCCTTGGCAAGCGGGGCATTCATTTCAACATCCTCTTCAGTGTGGTCCGCAGACCGATACGTGTCTGCTTCAAAATCACCTCGCTCATATAGGCCAGACTTCGCTTTGCTGCGCGTGCGAACAACCTGTCACTGCCATGCGTGGAATGCATGGACCGTGACATAGCTATGCTAAACGTGAAGAAACCATGACCAGACCTGACCACCAAGCCCGGCTCGACGCCGTCCGCCGCCAACTGGCTTCGGCCGGGGTCGACGGCTTCGTCGTCCCCCGGGCGGACGAGCACCTGGGCGAGTATGTCCCGCCCAACGCCGAGCGGCTGACTTGGCTCACCGGCTTCACCGGCAGCGCAGGCCTCGCCGCCATCCTGCCGGGCCGTGCAGCCGTGTTCACCGACGGCCGCTATGTCCTTCAGCTCGCCGCCCAGACCGACCCGGCCCTCTTCGAGCTACGCCACCTCATCGACGAGCCGCCGGCCGAGTGGCTGCAACAGCACGCCGCGCCCGGCGCCCGCATCGGCTACGACCCGAAGCTCATCAGCGCCGACGCGCTCGCGCGGTATGTCGATGCGGGGCTGCAGATGGTGCCGCTGGCCGCCAACCCGCTCGACGCCGCCTGGTCCGACCGTCCGCAACCGCCGGCCGCCGCCGCAGTACCCCACCCGCTCGGCCTGGCCGGCTTCTCCTCGGCCGAGAAGCGGACCGCCCTCGCCGCAGACCTCGCCAAGGCCCGCCAAGAGGCTGCCATCATCACCGATCCGGCGTCCGTCAACTGGCTGCTCAACATCCGCGGCGGCGACCTCGCCTACACCCCGTTCGCGCTCGGGTTCGCCATCCTGCGCCGCGACGGCGCCGTGCAGCTGTTCATGGACGCGCAGAAGCTCGGTCCCGACACACGCGCCTGGCTCGGCAACGGCGTCGCCGTCGCCGACCCCTCCGCCCTTGCCCCGGCCCTTGCCGCCCTCGGCGGCCAGACCGTCCGCGTCGACCGCCACACCGCCCCCGTCTGGTTCGCGCAAACCCTCGAGGCGGCCGGTGCCACCGTCGTCGACGGGCCCGACCCCTGCGCGCTGCCGAAAGCCTGCAAGAACCCGCCCGAACAGGACGGCGCCCGCCACGCCCATGCCCGCGACGCCGTCGCCGTGTGCCGCTTCCTGCACTGGCTCGACACCGGCCGCGACGCCGGCGCCACCGAGCAGGCCGCCGCCGACCGCCTGCTGGCCTTCCGCCGCGCGGTGGACGGCTTCCGCGAGGAGAGCTTCCCCGCCATCTCCGGCGCCGGGCCGAACGGCGCCATCATCCACTACCGGGTCTCGCCGGAGACGGACCGCGTGATCGGCATGGACGAGGTCTATCTGATCGACAGCGGCGCCCAGTACCCGGACGGCACCACCGACGTGACCCGAACCGTCTGGACCGGTCCGGGCGACCCCGCGCCCGAACTCCGCGACCGCTTCACCCGCGTGCTGCGGGGACACATCGCCATCGCCACCGCCGCCTTCCCCCAGGGCGTCGCCGGCCCGCATCTGGATGCGCTCGCCCGGCATGCGCTGTGGCAGGTCGGCCTCGACTACGACCACGGCACCGGCCATGGGGTCGGCAGCTTCCTCTCGGTCCACGAAGGCCCGGTCAGCCTCTCCCGCAACGCCCGCCCGGTCGCGCTGGCGCCGGGCATGATCCTGTCCGACGAACCCGGCTACTACGAACCCGGCGCCTACGGCATCCGCCTCGAAAACCTGCTGCTGGTCGAATCGCGCGAGTTCCCAGGGGCAAAGAAACCCTTCCTCGGCTTCCAAACCCTCACCCTCGCCCCCTTCGACCAACGCCTGATCGACCCCACTTTGTTCACCCAAGCCGAACGCACTTGGCTCGACCAATACCACGCCCGCGTCCTCGCCGAAGTCGGCCCCGCCCTCCCCCCGACAGAACGAGCTTGGCTGAAAGAAGCCTGCAAAGCCCTCTCCCTCGGGGCAACCACAGGGTGACGGCCAAGGACCGCAAGCTCCCCTCGAAAGTGCTCTCCCTCCGGGAGAGGGTTGGGTGAGGGTTCCAACGCAAGCGGCGCCTAAAACACCTTCAACAACAAAAACCCCGCCACCACCGCCAGCACCGACGCGGCCACCACCAGCCCCAGCCGCCGCTCCACCGCCTGCAGCACCGGTGCACCGAACCGCTGCAACACCGCCGCCTCGATGAAGAACCGCGCCCCGCGCGTCACCACGCACGCCAGCACGAACGGCCCGAGCGCCATCCGCACCGCGCCGGCCGCGATCGTCACGATCTTGAACGGGATCGGCGTCAGGCCCTTCAGCAGCACCAGCCACACCCCGTTCGCCCGCAAGCTCTCGGTGAACGCCGCCGCTGCCGCGTCGTAGTGATAGAACCGGATCAGCGGCAGCGCGACCTGGTCGTACAGCACTGCCCCGATCGTATAGCCCAGCAGCCCGCCCAGCACGCTCGCCGCCGTGCAGATCGCGGCCAGCCGCCAGGCCCGCTCCGGCCGGGCCGCGACCATCGGGATCAGCAGCGCATCGGGCGGCACGGGGAAGAAGCTACTCTCCGCGAACGCCACCACCGCCAGCCACAGCGGCGCGCGCGGGCTGGCGGACAAGGCGAGGACACGGTCATACAGGCGGCGCAACATAGCGGCTGCATCGCACGCACCCCGCGGCCCGGCAACTCTCGACCGCGCTGCCGCCCCGCTTCCGCCCCGCCCTGGCCGCGGGTAAGGTCCGGCACCACTCAGGACCGTCCCCCGCATGATCCGTCTCGCGCTCGCCCTCCTCGTCCTCGCCGCCCCCGTTTCCGCCCAGCCCGTGCAGTCCTTGCCGCCCCACGCCTGGCTGTTCGGCACCTGGACCGGCGGCATCTTCCCTGCACCCGCCGGCATCTCCAAAGAAGCCTGCCTCTCGCAGCCCGTGGTCATCTTCACCCGCGACCTCGTCATGCGCGCGACCCTTACCGAACAGACTCTGACCCAGCGCGAGATCGAGACCGCCCGCGCCGTGCCCGGCGGCACCGAGTTCCGCTTCGTCAGCGGCGTCACCGGATCGCGCATGCTCGGCGGCTACGCGGCCCTGGCCGGCTTCGGCTGCGACACCCCCGACGAGCTGCGCGTCCAGCGCCGCGGCGAGAACGAGATCGCCTTCCCCGGGTGCGCCGAGTTCCCCAACCCGCTCGTCCGCTGCCACTGAGACACACGATGCGCATCGCGCTCATCCACGCCCTGCGCCACTCCGCCGCCCCGGTCGAGGCCGCCTTCGCCCGACTTTGGCCCGCAGCCCGCCTCATGACCCTCATGGACGACAGCCTGTCGTCCGACCTCGCCGCCGCCGGCGCGATGCCCCCCAGCATGGCCGGGCGCTTCCTCACCCTGGCCCGCTATGCCGCCAGCACCGGCGCCGACGGCATCCTGTTCACCTGCAGCGCCTTCGGCCCCTGCATCGAAGCCTGCCAGGCCGACCTCGCCCCGCTCCCAGTGTTGAAACCCAACGAGGCCATGGTGGAGGAAGCCGTGGCCCTCGGCATGAACATCGGCCTCCTGGCCACGTTCGCCCCCTCGCTCGACACACTCCCCGCCGAATTCGAGGCTCAACGCCCCGGCGTCCACATCACCACCGCCCTCGCCCAAGGCGCGCTGAACGCGCTCGATGCCGGCGACGGCGCCCGCCACGACCACCTCGCCGCGGAAGCCGCCCGCACCCTCACGAACTGCGACGTCATCGCGCTCGCTCAATTCAGCCTCGCCCGCGCCGCCCCCGCCGTCGCCGCCGCAACCGGCAAGACCGTGCTGACCACGCCCGACAGCGCGGTCCGAAAGCTCCGCCGTCTGCTCCGCGCCTGAGCAGAGGCCCGGCCCTCGGCCGCATCCGTTGCGCGACCGACATCCGGGGCACCATCATGCGCCATGTCCGAGATCGCGCCCGTCCTCCTGCCGCTCCGCAAGCGAACGCGCCTCACCTCTGCCCCCTCACGCCGGCAGCGTCATCGTCGCCCGCAGCCCTCCACCGGTCCGATTGGAGAGCGTCACATCCCCCCCGTGCGCGCGTAGGATGTTGCGCGTGATCGGCAGGCCTAGCCCCGTCCCCCCCGTCTCCCGGTTCCGGCTCGTCTCCAGCCGCTGGAACGGTTCGAACACGCGGTCCATGTCGGCCATCGGGATGCCCGGCCCTTCATCGTCGACATGCACCAGGATCACGCCATCTTGCGGCGGCCGCAGCACCACCCGCGCCGTGCCGCCATAGGCCAGCGCGTTGCCCACCAGGTTCGCCGCCGCCCGCTTCAGCGCCACCGGCCGCGCCAGGATCGGCAGCGTCTCCGGCCCGTCGTACTCCACCGTCGCGTTGGCGCCGGGCCGTGCGTCGGTCGCCTCGTCCAGCACCGTCCGCAGCAGCGCCGGCAGATCGAGCTTGGTGGCCGATTCCGACCCGGCCACGTCCTTCCCGAACGCCAGCGTCGCCTGCACCATCGCCTGCAGCTCGTCGAGGTCGGCCAGCATCTTGCGCCGCTGCTCGTCGTCCTCCATCCATTCCGCCCGCAGCTTCAGCCGCGTGATCGGCGTCTTCAGGTCATGCCCGATCGCCGTCAGCAAGAACGTCCGGTCCGACACGAACAGGCGGATCCGGCTGGCCATGCGGTTGAACGCCGCCGCCGCCGTCGCGACCTCGGTCGGCCCCGTCTCGGGCAGCGGCGGGGCGTTCACGTCGCGGCCCAGGCGCTCGGCCGCCTCCGCCAGCACGCGCATCGGCTCGGTCATGCGCCGCACCGCCCAGAACGCCAGCAACGCGGCCGTCAGTGTCATCAGCCCGAACGCCACGAGAAACCGCGGCGATGTCCAGGGCCGCAGCGGCGGCGCCTCCACGCGCGCGATCAGCCAGCGGTCGTCGGGCAACTGCGCGCCGATCACCAGCGGCTCCCCCGGCGCATACAGGCCGCGGATCGGCACCGCCTTCGGCCGCAGCCCCTGCGGTACCTGGCCGAACGTCAGATAGGGCCGGATCAGGCGCTGGTCCGAAGGGCTGGCCGGGCCCAGCGCGCCCGCCGGGAACACCGGCTCGATGCTGTACTGCTCGCCGGGCGCAGCCTCCGTCTCGTGCAGCACCCCGGCCCACGCCTCCGCCGGTTGCGCCACCACCGCGCGGTACAATCCGGCCACCCGCGTGCCCAGATCCCGCCCGTCCGCCAGCCGTTGCAACTCCGCCTGGTCACGCGAATGGATTGATAGCGCCACCAGCTGCACCACCACCAGCGACAGCACCAGGATCGTCGCCGTCCGCCCCGCCAGGCTCCGCGGCCAAATCCTCACGCCGCGCGCCTCATCTGCGCCGTCTCACTCCCGTTCGACTTCGCAGGCGAACACATACCCCCCGCCCCGCACCGTCTTGATCAGCTGCCCCTGCTCCCCGGCCGGCATCCCGGCCTGGTCTTCCCGGTCCAGCTTGCGGCGCAGCCGGCTGATCGCAACGTCGATCGCCCGGTCGAACGGCCCGGCCTGCCGTCCCCGCAGCAGGTCCAACAGCATGTCGCGCGTCAGCACCTGGTTCACCCGCTCCACCAGCGCCGCCAGCAGGTCGTACTCGCCCCCCGTCAGCGGCACCTCCGTCCCGTCCGGGTCCAGCAGCCGCCGCCGCCCGGTCTCGAGCCGCCAGCCCGCAAACCGATAGCCCCGCGCCTGCTCGGCCGCCTTGGCGCCGCGCTCGTTGGTTCGCCGCAGGACCGCGCGCAACCGGGCCAGCAGCTCGCGCGGGTTGAACGGCTTCGGCAGATAGTCGTCGGCCCCGAGCTCCAGCCCGATGATGCGGTCCGTCTCCTCCCCCATCGCCGTCAGCATGACGATCGGCACGTCCGAGATGCTTCGCAGCCAGCGCGCGATCTCGAGCCCGCCCTCCCCGGGCAGCATCAGGTCCAGGATGACCAGGCTGTAGTGCCCCGCCGTCCAGGCCCGCCGAGCCTCCCGCCCGTCCCGCGCCGCCGTGACGCGCAGGCCGTGCCGGTCGAGGAAGCGCGACAGCAGGTCGCGGATCTCGCGGTCGTCGTCCACAAGCAGGATATGCGGCGTGGTATTCATTCCCAACCTTTACAGCCAGTCGCGACAGATGCGCCACGAGTGTGCGCCTTTGTAACATTTCGGCACGCTCGACAACGAAGCCTGCCGATGCTGAAACCGCCCGCATGGCCGCTGCCCCGTTCCCGCACCCGCCGCCGGCCATGCGCGCCGCGCTGGACGCGCTGGTGCGGTCGGACCCGCGGCTGGCGCGGATCGAGCGGGATGCCGGACCGTTGCCGTGGCGGGTGCGGCCGCCGGGCTTCCCCGGGCTGCTGCAAGCGATCGTGGCCCAACAGATCAGCAACCAGGCCGCTGCCGCGATCTGGGGCCGTCTTGCGGCCGTGCCCCGCGCGCTGGACCCCGGCGGGCTGCTGGCCCTCGGCGACGACGCCCTGCTGGCCGCCGGCCTGTCGCGGCCCAAGGTCGTGCATGCCCGCGCACTGGCCGGCGCCTTCATCGACGGCCGGCTCGGCGCCGAGGCGCTTGCGGCGCTGGACGACGAGGCCGCCTGCGCCGCCATCATGGCCGTGCGTGGTCTCGGCCCCTGGACGGCAGAGGTCTACCTCCTGTTCGCATTGCAGCGACCGGACGTGTTCCCGGCCGGCGACATCGCCGTGGCCGGCGCCGCCGCCCACCTGCTCGGCCTGCCGGCCCGCCCCGGACCCGTCGCCCTGCGGGCCCTGGCCGAGCCCTGGCGCCCGGTCCGCGCGCTGGCGGCCCGTCTGCTCTGGCACCACTGGCGCCACATCACCGGCCGCCCCACCCTCGACGAGGCCACGCCGGTCTCCGCGGCCGCCGAGCTGGTTCGCCCCACCCCCGCGGGCTAGGGTCGTGAAAAACCGGGGAGCGACCATGCCGAACCTGCCGCGCCGCGCTGCGCTCGCCGCGACACTCTGCCTGCCCGCACTCCGCCGCGCCCATGCGGAGACCACGACGGTCGTCGTCGCCAAGCAGTTCGGCACCCTCTACATGCAGCAGGACGTGATGGAGCATGAGAAGCTGATCGAGCGGCACGCCGCCCGGCTCGGCCTGCCAGGGCTGCAGGCCGACTACGTCCGGCTCGCCGGGACCGCCGCCGTCACCGACGGGCTGCTCTCGGGCCATATCCATTTCGCCAGCGGCGGCGCGCCCGGGGCCCTGCTGCTGTGGGACCGCACGCGCGGCGGCATCAAGTCCTGCTTCGCCATGAACGCGACCGACCAGAAGCTCCTGACCGTCCGCCCGGATCTGCGCACCATCCACGATCTCGCGCCCGCCGACCGCATCGCGATGCCCGCCGTGAAGACCAGCCCACAGGCGATCTGGCTGCAGATGGCCGCCGCCCAGGCGTTCGGCCCCGCCGAATGGTCCCGCTTCGACGCGCAGACCATCACCCGCGCCCACCCGGACAGCATGGCCCAGTTGCTGAGCCGGACCGAGATCGACTGCCACTGGACCTCGAGCCCGTTCCAGGAGCGCGAGCTCGCCAGCCCCGGCGTGCACGAGGTGGCCAGCAGCTACCGCATCATGGACCTGCCCTCGGTCACCCCCAACACGATCTATGGCGCGGCCACCTTCCGCGAGGCCAACCCGCTCGCCTGGCGCGCGACCCTCGCCGCGTTCCAGGAAGCGACCGATCTCATCAACAAGGAGCCGCGCCAAGCCGCGGCGATGTACCAGTCGAACCAGGGCGACAAGGGTCCGATCGAGGACGTGCTCGGGGTGATGGGAGCGCCGGGCAACGCCTTCACCCTGCAGCCTCGCGGCTTGCAGAAGATCGCCGATTTCATGGCGACGACCGGTGTGCTCAAACGCCGGCCCACGGCGCTGGCGGAGATATTCTTCCCCGAGGCCGAAGACATCGGCGGAACCTGACACCGTGGCTCACCAGCGATGCACCGGCGCTCATTCGCAGCGGTTCGCCTGCACCAGCCACCACCGCTCACGCCGTTCTTCCATCGCCATGAAGGCGAACGCGTAGATTGTGAAGGTCAAGGCGGAGCACAGCAGGAGAACTGCTAGGATGGCGATGTAGATCATGAATTGAGCCTTCTCGAAATGAAACATCTATATCAATAATAAATCGACGGCGTTCTGAGGCCAAGCGCGTAATTTCACCCGGACCGCGCGGAGACAATGACGAACAGACCGGCCGGCCGTCAAGGACTTTCGACGTTACGATCCGTCGAGGCCGGGCCTTGATTGTGCCGCCGCAGCACGAGCGTGCGCCACGCGCCCTCCGGCAGCACCCGCTCGAGCACCAACCCCTGGCGGCGGTGCGCGGCGAGCACCCCCCGGGCCTGCCAGTCGAGCAGGCCGGCCAGGATCGCCGTCCCGCCCGGGGCCAGGTGGTCAGCAAGGTCGCGCGCCATGCGGCAGAGCGGTCGAGCGAGGATGTTGGCGAACACGAGGTCATAGGGCGCGGCCCGCGCCAATACCGGCGCGTGCCATCCATCCGCGAGCACCGGCCGCACCAGCCGGCCCACCCCGTTCGCCGCCGCGTTCTCGCGCGCCACGCGGATGGACCACGGCTCGATGTCCGTCGCGAGCACCGGCACATGCAGCAGCTTGGCCGCAGCCATCGCCAGGATCCCGGACCCGGTGCCCAGGTCCAGGACGCGCAGCACCCGCCGCGGCCGGCGCCGGGCCACGATCTCAAGCGCGCGCAGGCAGCCGCGGGTGGACCCGTGCTCCCCCGACCCGAATGCCAGCCCGGCATCCAGCGTCAGTGTGACCAGCCCGGCCGGCGCCGGCCCCGCATCGTGCGTGCCGCGCACCAGGAAGCGCCGCCCGACCCGCTGCGGCGGGAATGACGCCCGCGTCCGCGCCAGCCAACCATCGGCCTCGGTCGCCTCCTGCCCGAGCGGCGCATCGACCCCCGACGTCAGCGCCGCCAGCGCCAGCGCCGTCCGCAGCGGCCCGTCATCGTCGCCCGCCGCCCGCACGCCCTCCACCCGCCATGTCCGCGCCGCCTCGTCGTCGAGGAAGAACCCGACCGTCTCGCAGCAGGCGGCAAACGCCGCCTCATACGCGTCCAGCGCCGCCTCCGGCACGGTCACGAACACCGTCTCCAGCGGCCCCGCCCGGCGCCTCATACCTTCTCGACGAACCGGTCCAGCAGCCGCTTCTGCCCCGCCTTCTCGAACAGCACGTCCAGCCGGTCGTCGTCGACCGCCAGCACCTTGCCGTAGCCGAACTTCTGGTGGAACACGCGCGACCCCACGGGCATCGCTTCCGTCCGCGCCGGCCGGGCCGGCTGCTCCCATGCCTCGATCGTCTTCGGGGTCGCCAGCCGCCGGGCCATCAGCGGCCCGTTCGAGAACACGCTCGGCGCCGCGATCAGCCGCTGCTCCCGCTGCAGCGCCGCCGAGCCGGCCCGTTCAACGACCGCCTCCGGCAACTCGTCGACGAACCGGCTCGGGATGCTGCTCTGCCAGTTCGCATACAGCCGCCGGTTCGCTGCATGGCTTACGATCGCCCGCCGCCGCGCCCGCGTCAGGCCCACATAGGCCAGCCGCCGCTCCTCCTCGAGCCCTTTCTGCCCGCCCTCATCCAGTGTCCGCTGGCTCGGAAACAGCCCCTCCTCCCAGCCGGGCAGGAACACGGTGTCGAACTCCAGCCCCTTCGCCCCATGCAAGGTCATCATGCTGCAGCGGTCGCCCTCGGCGTTCTCCTCGTTCTCCATCACCAGGCTCACGTGGTCCAGGAACCCGGCCAGGGTTTCGAAATCGGCCAGCGCGCGCACCAGTTCCTTCAGGTTCTCGATCCGCCCGGGCGCCTCAGGCGACTTGTCGGCCTGCCACATGCCCATGTAGCCGCTCTCGTCCAGCATCGTCGCCAGCACCGTCACGTGCCCGTCCCGCGGCAGCGCCTCACGCCAGCCGGCGAACTGCGCGAACAGCGTCGCCAGGCTCTCCCGCAGCTTGCCGCGCAGCCCGCCCGCCCGCACCAGCCCCTCCGCCGCCTGCGCAAGCGGCACGCCCTGCTCCCGCGCCGCCTCGTGCATCGTCCGCAGCGCGCCGTCGCCCACGCCGCGCCGGGGCAGGTTCACGATCCGCTCGAACGCCAGGTCGTCGGCCGGCTGATGCAGCACGCGCATATAGGCGACGGCGTCGCGGATCTCCGCCCTCTCATAGAAGCGCAGCCCGCCGATGATTCGGTAGGGCGTGCCCTGCACGATCAGCCGCTCCTCGAACGCACGCGTCTGCGCCGTCGTCCGCACCAGGATCGCCATTTCGGACAGGTGCTCGCCTTCGCGGCGCAGCGCCTCGATCCGCTCGCCGACCATGCGCGCCTCCTCGTCGCTGTCCCACAGGCTCACGACCTGCACCTGCTCGCCCGACGCGTCGTTGCCCCCCGGCCGCAACGTCTTGCCCAGCCGCCCCTCGTTATTGGCGATCAAGCCGGCGGCGGCCGCCAGGATGGGCGCCGTGCTGCGGTAGTTGCGCTCCAGCCGCACGATCACCGAGCCTGGGAAGTCGTGTTCGAAGCGCAGGATGTTTTCGACCTCGGCGCCCCGCCACGAGTAGATCGACTGGTCGTCGTCTCCCACGCAGCAGATGTTCTTGTGCGCCTGCGCCAGCAACCGCAGCCATAGATACTGCACCACGTTGGTGTCCTGATACTCGTCGACCAGGATATACCGGAACCGCCGCCCATACTCCGCCAGCACGTCCGGATGGTTGCGTAGCACCTCCGTCATGTGCAGCAGCAGGTCGCCGAAATCGGCCGTGTTCAACTGCCGGAGTCTCGCCTGGTACGCCGCATACAGCGCCTTCGCATGCCCGCCGGCGAAGTCCGTCTCCTCCGCGGCCGGCACTCGCTCGGGCGTCACGCCCCGGTCCTTCCAGCGCTGCACCATGCCCATCAGCACCTGCGGCGCCCAGCGCTTCGGGTCGACCTTCGCCGCCTCCATCACCTGCTTCAGCAGCCGCATCTGGTCGTCGGCGTCCAGGATCGTAAACCCGCTGGTCAGCCCCACCAGCGTCGCATGCCGCCGCAGCATCCGCGCGCACAGCGCATGGAACGTGCCCAGCCACAGGCCCTCGGCCGGCCGCCCCAGGATCGCGCCCACCCGCTCGCGCATCTCACGCGCCGCCTTGTTGGTGAACGTCACCGCCAGCACCTGGCCCGGCGCCGCCCGCCCCGTCAGCAGGATATGCGCGAACCGCGTGGTGAGGACCCGGGTCTTGCCCGTCCCGGCGCCGGCCAGCACGAGCACCGGGCCATCGACCGCTTCGACGGCCTGCCGTTGCTCGGGGTTCAGGCGCGCAAGATAGTCGGTCATGTCAGCACGAGAGGCATGTCTGGAAAATGGGAGCCGTCATCCAGGGCTTCTACCCCCAGATTGAACCCCGCCCCAAGACCCGATACCGCTAGGCCCACACTGTCCGGAGTCCGCCCGATGCGCTCACCAGCCGCGCCGCTCCTCGCCCTGCTCGCGCTCACCGCCTGCGTGCCCGCCACCGAGGCGCTGCACACCGCCAGCCTGTCGAGCGCCCCGGACGCGCCCGGCTTCCTCGTCATCGGCACCGCCGAACAGAATTACCGCTGGGACCTCGGTTCCTGGACGACGTCCCTCACCCTCACCTTGACCAGCCCGGGCCATGAGCCGGTGCAGGTCGTCCGCGGCGGCTGCGGCTCCCTGACCGCGCTTGTCGGCGCCAAGCCCTGCGACCTCTCGCAGACGGACCGCGTCGTCCTGCAGCTCCCGCCCGGCGCCTACACGCCCGCCAGGGTCGACGAGGCCTACCACCTGACCGACGGCGACCATGCCCTCGCCGCGCCGCTCGCCACGCCGCCCATCATCGTCCGCCCCGGCCAGGTCACCTATGCCGGCGACTACACCTTCGCGTCCTCTGCCATCGACCAATCGATCCGCCTGGTGCAGCGCACCCTCGATCCGGCCGGCGCGCAACGCGCCCTGGCGCTGTTCCCGAACCTCAGGACCGCACAGCTGCAGATGTGACCGCCCCCACCGCGGCCCGATCGGCAGCCAGGATCGCGCGCCCGATCATCGCCGCACTGGCCGGCACGATGGCGTTGCCCAGCGCCCTCAGCCGGTCCACCCGGCCGGGAACCCCATCATCCACTCGACGAAGCCCGGGTTCAGGCGCCCACCGACCACGTCGTTCAGCGGGCAGGCCCGGCGCCGGCCCCGCTGCGCCGCACTCCCCCATTTCCAGTCCCGTGCCCGCGGGGTCGGCAGCAGCCCCGCCTCCGCCCCCGCGGGCCACGACCCACACGCGCTGCCGCCGGTGCGGCGCGCCGGCATGGACAGCACCCACCACGAGCGGCCAGCAGGCGTAGCCGAGCGCCTCCAGCCCGGCGCAGACCCGGTCCGCGCCCCGGCCTCGCAGGCCAGGAACGTTCTCAGCCACCACCCAGCGCGGTCCGCACTCGGCGACCAGGCGCTCCATGTCGCCCCACAACCCCGAGCGCGCCCCCGCGAGGCCCGCGCCGCGCCCGGCGAGGCTGACGTCCTGGCACGGGAACCCCCCGACCAGCAGCTCCGCCCATGGCACCCCGTCCGCCCGCAACCGATCACCGCTCAGCTCCCGAATGTCCGGATAGACCGGCACCCCCGGCCAATGCCGCCGCAGCACCCCCGCCGCGAACCCATCCGCCTCACAGAACGCCACCGTCCGCATCCCCGCCCAATGCAGCCCGAGACTCGCCCCGCCGATGCCGCTGAACAGGTCGAGGACACGCATAACGTAATGGGTATATTTCCCTAAGCGGTCGGTCAAGGTTCGCTTGCCGCATGCGCCCGCGCTCTATTCCCCTCCCTGCCGGGCTAAGGCGTCCGGGCCGGCGCCGTGTAGGTCACGCCTTGCCGGGCCATCACTTCCAACGCGGACTTCGCGGCCGTGTTGCCCCCGCTCGCCAGGCCGGTTGCGCCGAGCAGCAGGGCGTCCACCTGCCGCCGTACCCGGTCCCCCTCGGCGGCCGCCCGCGCCTGGTTCTCCTGCGCGCCCGCCAGCGCATTGCGGTCCATCACCAGCGACACCGTTCCCGTCACCAGCCAGACCAGCATCGCCAGGCTCAACAGCAGCAGCGGCAGCCGAACGTCACGCTGCCCCAATTCCCCGTCCCGCATCAGCGCGGCGCCCCCGCCGGCGCAGCTGGGGCGGCCGGGGCCGGGGCCGCCGCCGCGTCGGCAGCCGGACGCAGCGTGATCCCGTTCGACGTCAGCAGCCCCCGCACGGCCGGGTCGTTCTCCCGGGCCGCCGCCTCTGCCAGGGCCGAGACCACGATCTGCCCGGCCCGCACCACCTGCGGCGTCTGCCCCACGAAATCCGCCCGCGCCTGCAGCTCCGTCTGCGCCGCCCGGTTCCCGTACGCCAGCCCCGCATTGATCAGCGCCAGCGCCAGGCACAGCCCCGCGATCCCTGTCGTGGCCAGCGCCAGTCCGCTACGCACGGCGCCCCCGGCCCTTGTGGCGCCGCAGCCCGAGGCCGAGCAGCCCGGCCAGGCCGGACGCGAACACCGCCAGCGCGCCGGGCTCCGGCACCGGCTGCGTCGCCGTCGCCACCACGTCGCCCGTCAGCGTCAGGAACGTGTCCGCCACGCCGCCGCTGTATCCGCTCCCGTTCGAGCCCGTGCCCATCAGGTCGATCACCTCCGTGAACTGGCCAAGGCTGCTGGTGCTCAGCCCTGCCGTCAACCCGGTCTCGTCCTGCCCGGCGCCGAGCCCTGCGAACGCGTTGAACCCGCCCAGGCTGAACCCGCCCCCGCTGACCACCTTGTAGCTGCCCGCGAGCAGGTCCGACTGGCCGACCGCGAAGTTGCCGGCCAACAGGTCCGCCAGCAGCCCGGCCGCGCCCTGCGTCACCTGGCCGAAGTCCAGCGTGAACGCCGTGCCCTGGCCCGAGAAAGCCCCGGCGCCGCCCGCGTCGCCGAAGCCCGACACCGCATAGTTGTTCACCGTCCCCGACAGGCTCACCGGCCCGGCACTCACCGATGCGTCCGCCAGGTCCGCGTCGTGGCTCGTCAGCGCCAGCGCCGCCTGACCCGTGAACACCCCGGCCGTCTTCGTGTTCAAGCCCACGCTCAGCGCCGTCGAGCTGCTCCCCGCCGCCACGTCGGCCAGGGTCCCGCTGCCGGTGAACCCGGCGCTCACGATCCCGAACCCGCCGCGCAGCGTGTCCGTCAGCGCCCCGCTCGCCGCGTTCGTGACCGTCAGGGTCTTCGCCGCGACCGTGTCGCCCACGTGCACGATCCCGAACGCCACCGGGCTCGGCGTCACCGAAGCGCTCGCCGTCTGATACACCTTGCCCGTCAGCGCGACGCTCTGCGGCGCCAGCGACATGTCCGTCGCCCCGGTCGTGTTGGCCCCGGTCGACGTCAGCGAGACCAGCTGCGTCCCCGAGAACGTCCCCGCCGCCGCCGTGTTCAGCCCCACCTTCAGGCTCGTCGCGTCCGTGTTCCCCGCCGCAAGCACCGCGATCGACCCGCTGCTCGTGAACCCGCTAGGCGCCCCCGACAGGCCGGCCTTCAGCCCCTCCGTATAGACGTCCGGCGACGTGTTGGTCACGCTGACCGTCCCGCTCGCCGACCCGCCGACCCGCGCCGCCAACGCCAGGCTGGTGGTGTTCAGCGTCGGCGACGCCAGCCGATACACGTTCCCCGTCACCGCCACGCTCTGGCTGCCGAGAGACGTGTAGCCGCCGCCCGAGAACGCCGTCCCGTCCGACTGGAACCCGACCGACGCCGTGCCGCTCTTGGCACCCGCCGTCGCCGTGTTCAGCCCCACCACCACGTGCGTCGTGTCCGTCGACCCGGCCGCCAGGCTCGGCACCGCCGTCGGCGTCCCGAACCCGCCCGCCGCCGTCACGCCACCCGACGTCGCCCCCGCACTCGCCACCAACGCCTCCGAGAACGCGCTCACCGGCGCCGCGTTGGTGATGCTCAGCGCCTGCGACGCCGCAGTCCCGATCCGCACGTTCCCGAATGCCACCGGCGTCGCCGTGTTGATCTGCGCCACCGCCAGGTTCGTGATGGTCCCGTTCGCGACCACCGAGCCCGAAACGCCCGGGTTCTGGTCCGCCAGCGCCGTGTTGCCCAGCCCGTCGATGGCGCCGTTGGACGCCTGGTGCACGTTGATCGTCCCGCTGACCGACCCGGCCGTCGCCGTGCTCACCGACAGCTTCAGGCTCGAACTGTCGGTCGATCCGGCCGCCAGGTTCGTGACGCTCCCGGCCGCCGTCACCGCGAGCCCGCCATTGTTCGTGTAGGCGCCGAACGTCGAGTCCAGACCCTCCGAGAACGCCCCCATCGGCGCCGTGTTCGTCACGCTCAGCGCCTGCGTCTGCGTCCCTGTCCCGGTGTGCAGCACGCCGAAGTTCACCGCCCCGATCGTGCTGGAGCTGGCCAGGTTGTACGCCGCCCCGGTGACGCCGACCGTCTGCGACGCCAGCGCCGAGTTGCCAAGGCTATCCACCCCCGACGCGTTCGACGAGAAGCCCACCGTCGCCGTCCCGCTCACCGCGCCGGCCGTCGCCGACGACAAGCCCACCTTCACCGCATTGCTCGTCCCGCCCGCGGCGAGCCCGGTGAACGACCCGCTCGCCGTCGCACCGCCCGTCACCGCCCCGGCCGCCCCGTCGAGCTTCTCGGTGTAGATTCCCGCCGGCGCCACGTTGCCGATCGTCAACGCCGCCGTCGCCCCGCTGCCCACCCCGCTGCCCACATGGAAGTTGCCGACGCTGACCGAGGCCGGCAGCGTGGTCGCCTGCGCATAATTGTAGCCCGTCCCGGTGATGCCCACCGTCTGCTCGGCCACGTTGGCGAAGTTGTTGGCAATGTGGATGGATTGCCCGGTCAGCACGCCCGCCCCGGTCGGCGCCACGTTCACCGTATACGGCCCCGACGACGAGCCGGCCGCGATCGGCCCGAAATTGCCCGCTGTCACCCCGCTGCCGCTCAGCGCGGCACTTGTGATGCCCGTCGTCTGGATCGCGCCGCGCAGCGCCGGGCCGGAGCTGCCGGTGTTGTTGATCGTGAACGTCGCCGCCCCGCCGCCAGTGGCATGCGCCGCATCGGTCGTGTGGAAGTCGCCCAACGAGATCGTCGGCGCGCCTGACGTCCCGTTCACCACCTTCGCACCCGAGATGCTCTGCCCCACGTTGCCCGAGGCGAGGATCTGCCCCGTCCCCGTCACCCCGGCCCGCTTGTCGAAGCTGTTGCCGCTGCCGAAGTTTGCGTTCGTGTAGTCCGCCGACACCGTCACGTTGTTCCCGGCCGTCGCCAGCGTCCCGTTCTGCGCCAAGGTCCCGACCGTGTTCGCCGTTGGCGCCCCCGCCAGGCTCGCCACGGCGCCCGCGTTCACCTGCAGCGTGCCCGTCCCGCTGATCCCCGTCGCCAAGGTCAGCGTCCCGCCATTGGCGATCGTCGTCCCGGCATTGGCCAGCGCCGACCCGTTCGTCGGCGCGATCGTGCCGAACCCGGTCACCGTGCCCGTCGCCGCGTTCGTCAGGCTGTGCGACGCGAACGTCCCGCCGCCCAGCACCACCTGCCCGCTATTGCCGATGTCGTTCGTCGTCGCGTAGTTCCGCCCGCTCAGCACCTGCAACGACCCGGTCTGCGCCACCGTCGTCAACGAACCCTCGATCGTGTTGTTCGGCGTGTTGATCGCCGACCCGGCCCCGTTCAGCACGATCGTCGCCGCGTTCGTCACCACGCCCGAATTGGGGATGTTGCCCGACAGCAGGTTCAACGTGCTGCCCGCATCGGCGCGATAGGTCCCGCCCGTCAGCGTCCCGCCCGCGAAGTTCGTCAGCGGCCCGCTGCCCACCACGTTCAGCGTCGCCCCGTTGGTCGCCTGCAGCGTCCCCGTGTTCGTCAACCCCGTGCTGTTCGTGTTCACGTTCAGCGCCGTGCTGTCGTTGGCGAGGATCGTGCCCCCGTTCATGATCCCGAGTTGCCCGTTGCCCAACTGCCCGGCACCCTGGATCAGATTGTTCGTGTTGTTCAGAACCCCGGTGCCCATGTCCGCATCGAGCACGAAGTTGTTGCCGAAGTTCGACAGCGTCACCGTCCCGCCGCCCGTCAGCGTGGCGGTCTGGCCGCCGCCGACACGAAGCTGGCTGCCGAAGTAGCTGCCGTTCTGCGAGATCGTGCCCTGGTTGTTGATGGTCCCGGATAAATAGGTGAACGACCCGTCGGTCGTGCCGTAGGTCGTGCCGGTCGAGATGTTCACGTTCTGCAGCGTGCTCACCCCCGTCGTCTGCATGGTGCCGCCGGCTGCGGCCGTGATCGTCCCGCCGCTCACGGTGCTGTTCGTCACGTTGATGTTCGACCCGGCACCCGTCGACAGCAGCGTCCCGCCGCCTGTCTGCGTCAGCACCGAATTCAGCAACTGCCCTTGCCCGCCGGCCGCAGCCTGGATCAGCCCGGCATTGCTGATGCCCTGAGTGTTGGCGTTCAGCACCAGGGTCGTGCTGTCGTTGGCCGTGATCGTGCCGGCCGCCTGGTTCACGATCCCCAATTGGCCGTTGCCGAGCCGCCCGGCGCCCTGGATCGTGTTGTTCACGTTGATAAGCGTGCCAGTCCCAGCATCGGCGTCGCGGATGTAGTTGGAGCCGAAGTTCGACAGCGTCACCGTGCCGCTGCCCGTCAGCGTCGTCGTCGTTCCGGCGGCAACCCGCAGGTCGGAGCCGAAATAGCTGCCGTTCTGCGCGATCGTCCCGTTGTTGACGATCGTGCCGCCCAGATAGGTCGTCGCCCCGTCCGTCGTCGTATAGGTGCTGCCGCCCGAGAGCTTGACGTTGTTGAGCATGCTCGTGCCTGTGGTCTGCATCACGGCGCCGCCGGCCGTCGTGAGCGTTCCGCCGTTCACGGTGCTGTTCGTGACCGAGAACACCGAGCCCGCCCCGGTCGACAGCAACGTGCCTGTCCCGGTGAGCGTCGGCCCCGCCTGCGTCAACACCGAGTTCAGCAACTGGCCCTGCCCGCCCGCGGTCGCCTGGATGAGCCCGGTGTTGGTCACGCCCTTGCTGTTCGCATTCAGCACCAACGTCGTGGCGTCGTTGGCCGTGATCGTGCCGGCCGCCTGGTTCACGATCCCCAATTGGCCGTTGCCGAACTGCCCGGCGCCCTGGATCGTGTTGTTCACGTTAATGAGCGTACCCGTCCCGGCATCCGCGTCGCGGATGTAGTTGGTGCCAAAGTTCGACAGCGTCACAGTGCCGCCGCCCGTCAACGTCGTCGTCGCGCCGGCCGCGACCCGCAGCTCGGAGCCGAAATAGCTCCCGTTCTGGGCGATCGTCCCGTTGTTGACGATCGTGCCGCCCAGATAGCTGGTCGCCCCGTCGCGCGTTGTATACGTGGTCCCGGGCGAGATGGTGACGTTGTTCAACGTCGTCGTCGCGTTGGACGCCACGCTGCCGCCGCCCGACGCCGTCAGGGTGCCCCCGTTCACCGTCGTGTTCGTCAGCAGCACCGTCGAGGCATTGCCCATCCCGTCCGTGCCGGTCGCCTTCAGCAGCCCCGTCGGTGCGTTGTTGACGAACTGCCCGTTGATGTTGAGCGTTGCCCCCCCAACCGCCTGCAGCACGCCCGCATTCGTCGTCCCGCCGCTGTTTGTCGACAAGGTCAGCGCCGTGGTCTGGTTTGCCGTCACCGTCCCGCCCACCCGGTTGTCCAACGCCAACTGGCCGTAGCCGAACTGACCCGACCCCGAGATCGTATTGTCGACGTTGACCAGCTTCCCCGTCCCCTGGTCCGCATCGCGGATGTAGTTCGAGCCGAAATTGCTTAGCGCCACCGCCCCGCCGCCCTGCAAGGTCAGCGTCTGCCCGCCCTGCACCCTCAGTTCGCTGCCAAAATAGCTGCCGTTGACGGTGATCGTGCCGTGGTTCGTCAGCGTTCCCGATCCGTAGGTCGTCGTGCTGTCGGCAATCGTGTAGCTCGTCCCCGCCGTGATCGTCGTGTTCGTCAGCGTGTTCGTCCCCGCCGTCGTGAACACGCCCCCCGACACGCCGGACAAGGTTCCACCCGTAACGGAGCTGTTGCTGAGCTGCACCGCAGACCCGGCACCCGTTGCGATGATCGTGCCGGCGCCCGTCTGTGTTACCGCGCTGCTCGCGATCGACAGCGTCCCGCCCGCGCTCGCCCGCAACGTGCCCGCGTTCGCAACCCCCGTCCCGCTCGACTGCAACGTCAGCGTCTGCCCCGACAGGTTCGCGTCCACCAGCCCGCCCACCTGGTTGTTGAACCCGATCTCGGCAAAGCCAAATCGCCCGGCCCCACTGATCGTGCTGCCCGCATTGGTCACGGTGCCGCTGCCACCGACATAGCTGCTGCCGAACCCGTTGAGCGTGAGTGTGCCGGACCCGGTGATGGTCGTCCCGTTCAGGAGCAGGGCCGAGCCGAAGTAGTTGCCGCCGACCCCGAGCAGCCCGTTGTTGGTCAGCGAGGAGTTGACCGACAGGGACGTGCCATCGGCGATGTTGACGGCGCTGCCTGCGACCGGCCCGATTGCGAGCGTATCGGTGCTGTCGCCGCCGCTGGTGTTCACGGTCGTGCCGTTATTGACCGTCGTCGCGCTGGTGCCTCCGGGCGTCCCGCCCGACCAGTTGCTCGACGTGTCCCAGTTCGCGTTGCTCGTCGGGCCCACGTAGCTCGTCGGCGTATCCGCGGCGAAGGCCCCCGGCGCCAGCAGCATCCCGCCCGCGCTCAGCGCGACGAACGAAACGCCGCGCAACAGGCCCAGCCGGGTCGACGAAACACGCGCAGTCATCAGGCCATCACGGGACATGGGTCTCTCCGCCATTTGAGGGCGGCGACCACCCCGTCCCGATCACCCGATCGTTCCGGAACAATCACCGCCAATGCCGGACCGATCGCATGTTGAAACGGGACTGTCGTCATTCGTATGGATGACACGGACGCGAAACCTGACGATCGCGTGAACTATTTTGACGATTGGCAACGCCGTTGTCACACAAGATCGAGCCTAGACACACGCGAGCGCCGGAGCAGGACGCGGATCGCTGGTGGAGGGGGCTGGATTCGAACCAGCGTAGGCGTACGCCAGCGGATTTACAGTCCGCCCCCTTTAGCCACTCGGGCACCCCTCCACAGGGCTGCGCGCCGAAGCGCAAGCGAGCGCGCGGCGTAACCCCGCGTGCGCCCCTTTGTCAATCAACACACCCGCTCTCGCTGGCGGGAGAGGGCCGGGTTGAAAACCCGAGCCCGCGCGAACCCAACCCGCCATACCCAACCCATCCCAACCCCCCTATAACCCGCCGATGCGCTCCAAACCCCCTACCCGGCCGCCGGGACCCGGCTTCGACAGCCCTCGCGGGCCGGCTCGCCAGCCTCCGCGCGATCGCAAGGCCGGCCCTCGGCCCAGCCGCCCCCCTGAACCCGGCCAGGCTCCGCGCCCGACAGCCCGTCCTGCCACGCCGCCCGAGCCGGCCCGCCCCGAAGCTGCCCGCCCAAAACCTGCCCGCCTCGAACCCGTCCGTGCGCCCGTTCGCGAGCCCAGCTCCAACACCCTCCGCGCCCCCGCGCCACCCCCCGGCGCCGCGCCCGCCGCTCCCCGCCCTAGCGGCCCCGCCGCCCCGCGCGGCACGGTCTGGCTACACGGCATCCACGCCGTGGCTGCCGCGCTGGCCAACCCCAGCCGCCGCCTCAAGCGCCTCGTCCTGACCGAAGACGCCGAGGCCGCCCTCCAGGCCCGCATCCCGCAACCCTGGCCCATCACCCCCGAACGCATCGAGCGCGCGCGGCTCGACCACATGCTCGGTCGCGACACCGTCCACCAGGGCGTCGGCCTGCTCGCCGACCTGCTCGCCCCGCCCGCCCTGTCCGCCGTCCTCGCCCGCCCCGGCCCGCTGCTCGTGCTCGACCAGGTCACCGACCCGCGCAACATCGGCGCCACCCTCCGCAGCGCCGCCGCCTTCGGCGCCGCCGGCGTCGTCCTGCAGGAACGCAACGCGCCCGAAGAAACCGGAGTCATGGCCAAGGCCGCCTCCGGCGCGCTCGAGACGGTGCCGCTGCTTCGCGCCGTCAACCTCGCCCGCACCCTCGTCGCGCTGAAGGCGGCCGGCCTCTGGACCCTCGGTCTCGATGCGGTCGCACCGGCGCTGCGCGGTGCCGCGTTCAAGCAGCGCCGGGTCGTGCTCGTGCTCGGCGCCGAGGGCGACGGCATGCGCCGCCTTACCCGCGAGACCTGCGACGAGCTCGTCGGACTCGCCATGCCCGGCACGATGGAGAGCCTCAACGTGTCTGCCGCCGCGACGCTCGCCCTCTATGAACTGACCCGGCCCGAATGACGTTCGCCCCCGAATCCGCCGCCGCCGCCCTTATGGGCGCCCGCCGCCGACCCAACCGCGCCCCCATGGCGCCGTTGCCATCCGGGATCCGCCCCACCACCGTCGCCGAGGGCGCCGCGACCCAGCTCGCTTTGGCCCAGCTCACCGACCAGGCCGCCCCCGGCGGCTTCAAGGTCGGCGCCACCACCGCGCAGATGCAGGCCTATCTCGGCCTCGACGGCCCCGCCGCCGGGTTCATGCCCCGCGACAACCTGCACGCGTCCGGCAGCACGCTCCGCTTCGACCGCTTCCTCCGCCCCGGCGTCGAATGCGAACTGGCGGTCCATCTCGCCCAAGACCTGCCGCCCGGCCCCTGCACCGAAGCCGAGGCGATGGCCGCCGTCGACCTGCTCATGCCGGCGATCGAGATCGTCGAGAACCGCTATGCCGACCTTGCCGCCTTCGGCGCGCCCTCGCTCATCGCCGACCAGGCGTTCCACGCGGGCGCCGTCCTCGGCGCGCCGGTCGCGGACTGGCGCACCCTCGATCTCGTGGCCATCTCCGGCCACATGACGGTCGATGGCACCACCGTCGGCCAGGGCCGCGGCGGCGACCTCATGGGCCACCCCCTCCGCGTGCTCGCCTGGCTCGCCGGATCGGCCGAGGCCGCGGCCTTCGGCGGCTTGCGCGCCGGCCAGGTCGTCATGCTCGGCAGCGTCACCCCGCCGATCTGGCTCGAAGGTCCAGGCCGGATCGAGGTGCGCTTCGGCAATCTGACGCCCGTCACCCTCGACCTGGTCTGACGATCCTGATCACGGTTGCATGATCGTTCCCGCCGGCCCTCTCTCGGCAACCCTGCATTAAGATTGCGCCTGCATAGTCGGGTTACGGGCCGCGCTGATTCGGTGTTCGCGGCGATCTTGTGTGCCAAAACGGCCAGTCCTGGACCTTTCGCCCATGATGTCTGACTGGAACTCCTTGTCCGAGCCGCTTCAGCTATATCTGGCCCAGCAGGCCTTCCGGCAGGCTGCAGAAACGATCGCCGGCCAGGCCGACGTCCTGGCCGATGAGTTCGATGCGGGGGCCCTCGCTGACCGGGGCGGGGCGGAGGCGCTGCGCCTGATGGCCGCGATCGTCCGCGCCCTTGGGCCCAATGCCGCCGAAACAGGCGGGACGGCCTGACCTACGACAGCAGGGGGCGCCCGCAATCGGGCGCCCCTGCGATCACCGGCAGTTAGCCTTCGGCGTTCGTCGGCACCGCCACGAACCGAGCCTGACCCTCGCGCATGATCCGCAACGCGACCGTCTTGCCGCCCTTGGTCGCACCTTGGATCGCCGACACCGCCTCCGACGGGCTGCCGACCGCCTTCGTGCCGACGCCGACGACCAGGTCGCCCTCGCGAAGCCCGGCCTGTTCGGCCGCCGAGCCCGGCTGCACGCCCGCGATCACCGCGCCGCGCTGCCCATTGGGCAGGCTCAGTTGCTGCCTTAGATCCGGGCTCAACGGCGCCAGCGCCAGGCCGATCCGGCCACGGCCGGCGTCCTGATCGCCCGCATCCGCCGTCTGCTGCTCGTCCGGCAGCGCCGACAGATGGACGGCCACCGTCTTCGTGCTGCCGTCCCGCACCAGCGACACCTGGGCGTCCTCGCCCGGCTTGTCGTTCGCCACGAGCTGCGCCAGCTCCCGAGGACTCGTCACCGCATGGCCGTCCACCGCCGTCAGCACGTCGCCCGGCTGCAAGCCGGCTTTCGCCGCCGGGCTGTCCGGCGACACCCCTGCCACCAGCGCGCCCTTGGCCCCGTTTGCGAGACCCAGGCTGGGCGCGATCTGCGCCGTCACCGGCTGCGTCTCCACACCCAGGAAGCCGCGCGTCACGTGTCCGGCGGTCCGCAACTGGCCCGTCACCTGCTTGACCAGGTTACTCGGGATCGCGAACCCGATGCCGACGCTGCCGCCGCTTGGCGACAGGATCGCCGTGTTCACGCCCACGACCCGCCCGTCCTGCGTGAACAGCGGCCCGCCCGAGTTGCCCTGGTTGATCGCCGCATCTACCTGCAGGAACGAGTCATAGGGCCCGGCGCCGATATCGCGGCCCCGCGCGCTTACGATCCCCGCGGTCACCGTGCCGCCCAGGCCGAACGGGTTGCCCACCGCCAGCACCCACTGGCCGGGCTTCACCTCGTCCGAATCACCCAGCAGCAGCGACGGCAGCGCGTGGCCGGCGTCCACCTTGATCACCGCAAGGTCCGTCCGCGCGTCCCGCCCGACGACCTTGGCCGGCAGCTCCGTTCCGTCCGACAGCGTCACCGACACCGTCTCGGCGCCTTTGACGACGTGGTTATTGGTCACGATCGTGCCGTTCGCGTCGATGATGAAGCCGGAGCCGCGCGCCATCATGACCCGGTGAGGCGCGTGCGGCGCCATCCCCGGGAAGCCCGGCATACCGCCGCCCTGCTCGTCATCGGCGGCCGCCGCCCGCTCCCGCACCGTCACGGAAACGACGGCCGGGCTGACCTGCGCGGCAAGGTCGGAGAAGTCCGGCAGCGGATGCGCAACGGCTGACGGCTGGATCGGGCCGGCCGCGGCCGTCTGGCCCGGCGTCAGGGCGCCCGGCCCCTCAGCATGCGCCGACAGCGCCCCGACCCCGGCCAGAGCGCTCCCGCCAAGCAACGCCGCAGCCAAACCGATGGTCTTCCAAGTCGATTGACGTCGAACCAAAGCCCGCTCTCCCATGTCCAAGGGGGCGATCCGCCCCGCATGCCCCTCAACATAGGAAGCACACCCCGTCGGAATGCTTGCGACGCCGTGACGTTCGCTTCATGAACCCGATGAAATCCGCCGTTCAGGGACTTGAAACCCGCCCCGGAAAGGCCGACCAATGCGCACGCCGGGCCGGGTTAGCACAGCGGTAGTGCAGCGGTTTTGTAAACCGAAGGTCGCGGGTTCAAATCCTGCACCCGGCATGTTCCTGTCCGGTTACGCCCCGAACGCGATGCCTTCCTGCTGATAGACCGTCTTGATCACCGCCAGGATCAAACCGAGCTCGGGCGACCGGTCGTTCACCCGTTGGCTCATGATGATCGGCGACCGCGCCGAAGCGTGGGCCAGCGCGCGGTAGCGCACGCCGGAGCGTTGCAGACGTTCGACCGAGGCAGGGACCAAGCAGTAGCCGAGGCCGGCGGCGACGAGGCCGAGCGCGGTCTGCAGCTCCCGCACCTCCTGCACCGCGGCCGGGCGCAGGTTCAGGCTGCGGAACAGCGCCAGCACCTGGTCCGCATAGCTCGGCCGCGGCGCCTTCGGATAGACGATCAGCGTGTCGCCGGTCAGCCGCTTGAGGTCGAGCGGCCCCGCCTCGTCCACCACCGCATGCCCGTCCGGCAGGGCGGCGATCATCGTCTCGTGGCGGAGGTACACGCGGGCGATCGACTGGTCGTCGAACGGGATGCGGCCGAACCCCACGTCGATCCGCCCCTCCTTCAGCGCGGCGATCTGCTCCATCGTCGTCATCTCCAGCACGATCACCTCGGTGCTCGGGCTCGCCGACCGGAACCCGCGCAAGACGGCGGGCAAGTGGCCATACAGCGTCGACGGCACGAACCCGATGCTGAACCGCCGCAGCCGGGCCGAACTCATCCGCAACGCGATCGCGCGCAGCTCGGTCACCCGGTCCAGGATCTGCACCGCCTGCTCGAACAGCACGCGTCCGGCGTCGGTCAGCCGGGCCGGGCGGCTGCCGCGCTCGATCAGCAGCACGCCAAGTTCGGTCTCGAGCTGCTGGATCTGCCGGCTGAGCGGCGGCTGCGCCACGTTCAGCCGGGCCGCCGCCCGGGTGAAGCTCTGCTCCTCGGCCACCGCGACGAAGCTGCGAAGGTGCCGCAGATCCAGTTCGATACTCCCAAAGCATGATGAATGACCAAGCGTGCATTGGACGCCCGACTCGCGTTCGTGCAAGTTCTTTCATCTCCGAACCAAGGATCGGCGGTCGAGCAACCAAGCCGGGCAGTCAAAGCCGGGCGGGCAATGGGAGGAACGACGATGTCCAACGACGCAGTCACGCGCCGCGGCCTGGGTGGCCTCCTTGCGGCCGCCGCCCTGGCGCGCCCGGCCATCGCCCAGACGGCGCCGCTCCGCATCGGGCTGATGCTGCCCTACTCCGGCACCTTCGCCCAGCTTGGCGAGAGCATCACGGCCGCGTTCGAGCTCCACCTGGCCGAGCGCGGCGGCAAGCTCGGCGGGCGGTCCGTCACGGTCCTGAAGCTCGATGACGCGTCGGACCCGGCGGCCGCACCCCAGAACGTCAACCGCCTGCTGAGCCGCGACAGGGCTGACGTGCTGGTCGGCACCGTCCATTCGGGCGTCGTCATGGCGCTGGTGCAGGCCTCGCGCGAGAAGGGAGTGCCGCTGATCATCCCCAACGCCGGCAACGTCGCCGCCTCTCGCGAGCTGTGCGCCGAGAGCGTGTTCCGCACGTCGTTCACCAACTGGCAGCCGGCCTACGGCATGGGCCTGGCGCTGGCCAAGGGCGGCGTGAAGAAAGCCGCCTGGGTGAGCTGGGACTACGCGGCCGGCAAGGAATCGGGCGAGGGCTTCCGCGACGGGCTGCGCGCCGGCGGGGCCGAGCTGGTGCAGACGCTGCTGCTGCCGTTCCCGGAGACCAATTTCCAGCCGATCCTGGCGCAGTTGCCGGGGCTGGGCGTCGATGCGGTCGGCTCGTTCTTCGCCGGTGGCGGGGCGGTGCAGTTCGTGCGCGACTACGCGGCCGCCGGCCTGCGCGAGAAGCTGCCGCTGTGCGGCTCCGGCTTCCTGACGGAGGGCACGCTGGCCGCGCAGGGCGCCGCGGCCGAGGGCATCCGCACCGCGCTCCACTACGGCGACGGGATCGATCTGCCCAAGAACACGGCCTTCCGCCAGGCGTATCGCGAGAAGGCGGGCCGCGATGCGGACGTGTATGCCGTGCAGGGCTACGACGCGGCCCAGCTGCTCGCCGTCGGGCTCGATGCCGTGAAGGGCGACGTGGAGGCTGACAAGCCGCTGTTCAGCGCGATGCGGAATGCCCGCATCGACAGCCCCCGTGGCGCATTCACCCTCTCGGCCGGGCACACCCCGGTGCAGAACATCTATCTGCGTGAGGCCAAGGGCGGGCAGAACCGCGTCATCGGCGTCGCTGCCGAGGCCCTCGCCGACCCCGGCACCGGCTGCAAGCTGGCCTGAGCCGGTGAGCCTCGATCGATGACCGCCGGTGGCCTGCTCATCCAGGTGCTGAACGGCCTGCAGTACGGCCTGCTGCTGTTCCTTATCAGCAGCGGGCTGACCTTGATCTTCGGCGTCCTCGGCGTGATCAACCTCGCCCATGGCAGCCTGTTCATGGTCGGCGCCTACGTCACTTACATGGTGGCCCAGGCCGGCTTCGGCCTCTGGCTGTCGCTGCCCCTCGCGCTGGTCGGCGGCACGCTGCTGGGCGTCGTGCTCGAGCGCGTTCTGTTCCGGCGCTTCTACCACCGCGAGCACCTCGACCAGGTGCTGCTGACCTTCGCGCTGATCCTCCTGTTCGAGGAGGCGCGGTCCATTGTCGCCGGAAACGACTTCCACAGCGTGCCGGTGCCCGCCTGGCTCGACGTGCCGGTGCCGGTCGCGGCCGGCTTCTCCTACTCGGCCTACCGTCTCGCAGTGCTCGCGGCCTGCCTCGCGGTCGCGGCCGTGATGTTCTGGATCATCGAGCGCACGCGCGCCGGGTCCGCCATCCGCGCCGCCGCCGAAAAGCCCGAGATGGTGGACCTGCTGGGCCTCGATGCCCGGCGCGTCCACATGCTGGTGTTCGGGGCCGGCACGGCGCTCGCCATGCTGGGCGGTGCATTGGCCGCACCGCTCTACTCCGTCTATCCCGGCATGGGCGACGGCTTCCTGATCGTCTCCTTCGTGGTGGTGGTCGTAGGCGGGCTCGGCTCGGTCGCCGGTGCGTTCTGGGCGGCGCTGCTGGTCGGCCTGGTCGATACCCTTGGCAAGGTGCTCCTGCCCGCGGGCGCCGGCGCGGCCGTCTATGTGCTGATGGCGGCCGTGCTGCTGGTGCGCCCCGCCGGGCTGTTCGCGGCCGCCCGGGCCTGATGGCGGGCATGATGCAGGTCACGGGCCGCGGCGGCCACCTGGTGATGGCCGCCGGCGCGGCCGCGATCGCCGCCATACCGCTGAGCGGGTCGGCCTACCATGTCGGCTTCGTGGCCACCGCGCTGGTCGCCGCCCTGTTCGCGCTCAGCCTGCAGGTGCTCGTGGGCGCCGCGGGCATGGTCAGCCTCGGCCACGCCGCCCTGTTCGGCGTCGGCGCCTACACGGTCTGGTTCCTCACCCCCGCAAGCGGCGAGGCGCCGAGCATCTTGCTCACCCTGCCCGCCGCCGCCCTCCTTTCCGCACTGGTCGCGCTCGCCATCGGCGCACTCGCGCTGCGCACCCGCGGCTTCTTTTTCCTCATGACCACGCTCGCCTTCGGGCAGATGGTGTTCTTCCTGTTCCACGACACGCCGCTCGGCGGCGGCACGGACGGCGTGTTCATCACCCGCCCCGCGCTCGGCGCCTTCGACTGGGTCTGGACCATCCCACGGCGGCAGCGCCCGGCCGTGCTGCTGTGGATCGATCTCGGGGTGCTCGTGCTGGTCTATGCCGGGCTGGCCGCGCTGATGCGCACGCTGTTCGGCCGCGCCCTGCTCGGCATCCGCGCCAACGAGCACCGCATGGCCGCCCTCGGCCTGCCGACATACCGCTACAAGCTCGCCGCCTTCGTGCTCGGCGGCGCGCTTGCGGGCGTCGCCGGCCACCAATGGGCCATGACGGAGGCCTTCGTCAGCCCCGAGCTGCTTGGATGGCACCGCTCGGCGCTGGCCCTGCTCGCGATCGTGCTCGGCGGCGCCGGCGCGCTGCACGGCCCCATCCTGGGCGCGCTCGCCTTCGCAATCCTGGGCGAGGTCGCCGGCCTGGTCACCGAGCGGCAACATTTGGTCGAGGGCGTGGTCATCCTGCTCGTCGTGCTGGCGCTGCCGCGGGGGCTCGCCGGGCTGCGGCGGCCCCGGCAAGCGCTGGCGGCAGCCGTGCCCGTCATCGACCCGGCATGACCGCGCTGCTCCAGGCCGAGGGCTTGATCCGCCGCTTCGGCGGCCTCGCGGCCGTGGGCGGCGTGTCGCTCAGCCTGGAGCGCGGCTGCCTCCACGCCGTCATCGGCCCGAACGGCGCCGGCAAGAGCACGCTGGTCAACCTGCTCTCGGGCGAACTGCCGCCGAGCGCCGGCCGCATCCGTGTCGCCGGGCGGGACGTGACCGGCTGGCCCGCCTGGCGCTTCGCCCGCGCCGGCGTCGGCCGCTCGTTCCAGCGCACCAACGTGCTCCCCGGCATGACCGTCGCCGAGAACGTCCGCCTCGCCGCGCAGATCGCCTGCACGCCCCTGCGCCGCCTGCTCCGCCCAGCCGCGTCCGAAACCGAGCCGCACCGCCGCTCCGCCGCCGCGCTCGACCGCGTCGGGCTCGCCCCGCTCGCCCACCGCCGCGCCGAAATCCTCAGCCACGGCCAGCTCCGCCAGCTCGAGATCGCAATGGTGCTCGCGACCGAGCCGATCGTCCTGCTGCTCGACGAACCGCTCGCCGGCATGGGCCCCGAGGAGGCCGAGCGCATCGCCGACCTGCTCCGCGCCCTCGCCGTCGACCACGCCGTCCTCCTGATCGAGCACGACATGGACGTGGTGTTCGCGGTTGCGAACGAGGTCACCGTCATGGTCGACGGCCGGGTGCTGGATCAGGGCACGCCGGCGCACATCCGCGCCTCCGCATCGGTGCGGGACGCCTATCTGGGCCACGCCGCATGACGCCGATCCTCGAAACCGCCAACCTGCACGCCTTCTACGGCGCCAGCCACATCCTGCGTGGATCGACCTGCGGGTGATGCCCGGCCAGGCGATCGGCCTGATGGGCCGCAACGGCATGGGCAAGACGACGCTGATCCGCACCCTGCTGGGACTGGTCCCGGCGCGCGAGGGCCAGGTGCTGATGGACGGGCAGGACGTGGCGGGCCGGCCGCCGCATCTGCGCGCCCGCGCCGGCATTGCCGTGGTGCCAGAGGGCCGCGGCGTGTTCGGCTCCCTCTCGGTGCGCGAGAACCTCCTGCTCGCGGCACGGCCGGGACGGGACGGCGCCGCAAGCTGGCCGCTCGACCGCGTGCTGTCGGTGTTTCCGCGCCTGGCCCAGCGCATCGGCCACCGCGGCGGCCAGCTCTCGGGCGGCGAGCAGCAGATGGTCGCGATCGGCCGCGCGCTCATGACCAGCCCGCGCCTGCTCATCCTCGA
>CBDCAI010000015.1:0-91382 GCA_965213845.1 Acetobacteraceae bacterium | reverse complement strand
CCGCCCGGCCCATGCGGCCGAGTTCACCTACAAGATGGCCAACAACACGCCGATGACCCATCCGCTGACGGTGCGGATGCAAGAAGCGGCGGAGCGCGTCCTGAAGGCCACCGACGGCAAGCTCGAGATCCGCATTTTCCCGAACAGTCAGCTCGGCTCCGACACCGACATGCTCAGCCAGCTCCGCTCGGGCGCCATCGAGTTCTTCTCGTTGTCGGGTCTGATCCTGTCCACGCTCGTGCCGCCCGCCAGCATCAACGGCGTCGGCTTCGCCTTCAAGACCTACGACCAGGTCTGGCAGGCGATGGACGGCAAGCTCGGCGCCTTCGTCCGCGCCGAGATCGGCAAGCGCGGCCTCTATGCCTTCGAAAAGCCGTTCGACAACGGCTTCCGCCAGACCACCAGCAGCAACAAGCCCGTCAAGGTCGCCGACGACCTCAAGGGTTTCAAGATCCGCGTGCCCGTCAGCCCGCTCTGGACCAGCATGTTCCAGGCCCTCGGTGCCGCGCCGACCAGCATCAACTTCGCCGAGGTCTATTCCGCGCTGCAGACCCACATCGTCGACGGGCAGGAGAACCCGCTCAGCCTGATCGAGACGGCCAAGCTGTTCGAGGTGCAGAAGTATTGCGCGCTGACCAACCATATGTGGGACGGCTTCTGGCTGCTGGGCAACAAGCGCGCCATGGACAAGCTGCCGGCCGAGGTCCAGACGATCGTCAACCGGGAGTTCACGGCCGCCGCCCTGGCGGAGCGGCAGGACATCGCCAAGCTGAACACGGACGTGAAGGCGACGCTGGAGAAGCGCGGCCTCGTGTTCAACGAGGTCGATACCGCCAGCTTCCGCGAAGCCTTGAAGACGGCCGGCTTCTACAAGGAATGGCGCGGCAAGTACGGCGAGGATGCCTGGCATGTGCTGGAGGATGCCGTCGGCGCGGTCTCCTGACCCCGCCCCGGTTCCCACCGCCGCGCCGCCACCCCATATCCCGGTCAGGACCCCAACACAGGAGGACCCCATGTCCCTCTTTGCCACCAAGACCGCACCTGCCTACCCCTTCGCCCTGTCCGACGCCGAGTGGCGCCAGCGCCTGACGCCCGAGCAGTTCAAGGTCATGCGCAGCCATGGCACCGAACGGGCCTGCACCAGCCCGCTGAATGCCGAGAAGCGGCAGGGCATCTACGCCTGTGCCGGGTGCGGTCAGGCGTTGTTCGCCACCGACGCCAAGTTCGAGAGCGGCACCGGCTGGCCCAGCTTCTTCGCGCCGCTCGCCGACGACGCCGTGGGCGTGACGGAGGACCGCGCGTTCGGCATGCTGCGCACCGAGGTGCATTGCAGCCAGTGCGGCAGCCACCTCGGCCATGTGTTCCCCGACGGGCCCCGCCCGACCGGCCAGCGCTATTGCATGAACGGCGTCTCGCTCGTCTTCCAGCCTGCCTGACGCCGCGTGCCCCTGGAGATCAAGGTTGGGCCGCCGCAGCTCGCGATTCACCAGGGGTTCACGGTCTTCCTCTCGGAGCCGGACGGCAGCGTCGCCTGGCCCACCGACAAGGGACTGTATTTCAACGACACGCGGCTGATCAGCGCCTACACGGTCTATGCCAATGGCGAGTTGTGGGACCTGCTGAACAGCGGTGCCCCGGCTTATTACGGCTGTCGTATCTTCCTCACCAACCGGGCCTTCCCCAGCGAGCTCGGCGAGGTGCCGGCGCGAACCCTCAGCCTGGTGCTCAGCCGCGCGATCGATGGCGGGCTGCACGAGACCCATTCCATCACGAACTTCGGCCGCGTCCCCGTCGTGTTCAACCACGAGGTCTCGATCCGCTCCGACTTCGCCGACATCTTCGAGGTGAAGTCCAAGCGCATCATTCGCCGCGGCCGCATCACCAGCACATGGGACGACGCGGCCGCGCTGCTGACCGTCACCTACCGCAACGGCAGCTTCCTGCGCGGCATGCGCCTGGTGGCGACCGGCAGCTCGGCCCCCGTGTATGCGAACGGCCGGGTCAGCTTCGCCGTTCGGCTGCAACCCGGCGAGACCTGGTCCGCCAGCCTGCGCTTCGACCTGCTCGACGGCGAGACCGTCCTGCCGGCCCCGGCCGACTGCGTGCTGGGCGACGACAGTCCCCAGGCTCGCGCGCTTCTCGCCTGGCGTGACGGGCAGCTGCGCCTGACCAGCAGCGTCGACACGTTCGAGCGCCTGTTCGCACAGGCGGTCGAGGACATGGCGGCGCTTCGGCTGCCGGTCATGCGGAACGGCGAGACGTCGTTCGTGCCCGCCGCCGGGCTGCCCTGGTTCGTCGCCCTGTTCGGCCGCGACACGCTCATCACCAGCCTGCAGACCATGATCCTGAACCCGGAGTTCGCCCTGGGCACGCTCAGCGTCCTGGCCGCCTGGCAGGCGACCGCGCGCGACGACTACCGCGACGCCGAGCCCGGCAAGATATTGCACGAGCTGCGCCAGGGCGAGTTGGCCGCGCTGAAACTGATCCCGCACACGCCCTATTACGGCACGGCCGATGCGACGCCCTTGTACCTGATGGTGCTGCACGCCGCCTGGAAGGTGACGGGCGACGAGGCCATGGTGCGCCGGCACCTGGACACCGCGCAGGGCTGCCTCGACTGGATCGACACCTATGGCGACCGCGATGGCGACGGCTTCCAGGAATACGGCACCCGGTCCGGCCAGGGCTACGAGAACGTCGGCTGGAAAGACAGCGGCGAGGCCGTGGTCGACGTCGATGGCAGCCTGGTGCACGGGCCGAAGGCGCTGTGCGAGCTGCAGGGCTACGTCTACGCCGCCTGGCGCGGCATGGCCGAGATCGACACGGCACTCGGCGACCCGACCCGGGCCGCCCTGCTGACGGCCAAGGCGGACGCGCTCTACACCCGCTTCAACGCCGCGTTCTGGAACGAGGCGGAGGGCTTCTACGCCTTCTGCCTCGATGGCGCGAAACGCCCCATCCTGACCGTCGCCAGCAACCCCGGCCACCTGCTGTGGTGCGGCATCGTGCCGCCCGACCGCGCCGCCCGCGTCGTGGCGCGCCTGATGCAGCCGGACCTCTGGAGCGGCTGGGGGATCCGCACGCTGAGCGCCGCCAACCCGTCCTACAACCCGTTCTCGTATCAGAACGGCTCCGTCTGGCCGCACGACAACAGCCTGATCGCGCTGGGCTGCATGCGCTACGGCATGGGGGCGCAGGCGGCCGACATCGCGCACGACATCCACCGCGCCGCCGGCTACTTCACGCAGCGCCAGCTGCCCGAGCTGTATTCCGGCGTGCAGCGGGACGACACCAACTTCCCCGTCCAGTACCTCGGCGCCAACGTGCCGCAGGCCTGGGCCGCGGGTTCGGTCTTCGCGCTGCTGCAGGCCATGCTGGGCATCGAGTTCGACGCCCCCGGCAACCGCCTGCTGGTCCGGCCCGACCTGCCGGACTGGCTGCCGGACGTGACCCTGTTCAACCTGGTCGTCGGCCCGAAAGTGCTGGACATCGCCTTCCGCCGGGAGGCCGGGGGCACGCAGGTCCAGGTGCTGCGGGGCGACCCGGCCATCGTCGTCCGCCCCTCGCGCGCCTGAGGCGGCCAGCCTGGCCCACGTCACCGGAGCGGGCCTCCTCGCCCGTCTATGGATGGTTCCGTCACGACAGAATCAGCGCACCATCTTCATAGCGTATTCGCAAAATTCCTTGTCCTTGAACAACGGGATAATGCTGTCGGGGTCCCGGGTGTTGTGCAGGCTGACCATGCCATTCTCAGAGCGCCGAATGAGGTAGAAGATCCTCGCTTTTTCAAAGACCTTCACGACCTCCTCGGGCGTCCTGGCGCCCTCGAAGTTGTCCACTGTAAGAAAGCATGTTCGGTCCCGCATCGAACCCACGTACCAGGATTCAGGAGCTTTCTCGACTGGGCGGGAACTTCCGTTGATTGCTGCCACGGCAGGAAGCGCGGGCTTTGCTGTCTCGGCACTCCCGATATCGGCGTTCCACCCCTTGCGGTAGTCCGGTTCCGTCCGGCGGCGCACGTCGGGCAGTGCCAGCCGCCGTTGAGCCTCCTGGCAACCGGAGACAAACTCGGGCAAGGAACTGCCATCAGCCGCGAGGCACGACACGGCCTTCGCCTTGCTCCGTTCTTGCCCCCAGAAGTCAGCGCCCCGGCGACGGTCACCGCCCAAGCTGCCCACCCACGACTCGAAAGACATCCGATCCGCGTGTCCCTGCCCCTCTGGCAAGGTTGCAGCTGGTTGCTGGGCATGTCCGGGCAATGTGCTACCCAACAGGAAAACCAGCAGAATCGGTAGAGTACGAAGATGCATCGAGAGCTCCTTGAGGGGGCTTAGCCTGTCAAGGAGCCCAACCACCATGACGAGGGAGCGTGCCATCGTGCTCGCGGCAGTCAAGGCCGGCTCGCGCCGCCGCTCCGCGGTGCCTCCGGCATCCCCGACAGCCGCTCCGCTCGACGGCGCGCGGGACGCGTTAGCCCGGCCCGCGTCACCGGCCGGCCGGCGTCATTGCCCGGCCCGCGTCACCGCCGAGGCGGTTTCAACGGCCTGGCTCATGCAGCAGCTCGATCTGCCAGTCCATCTCCCCGGGCCCGAGCGGGAAGCCGCCATCCGCGGCCGGCGCCAGGACCTCGTCCGGCCCCAGCCGCCCCAGCATCGACTGCACCAGGCTGCCGGCCCGCATGGAGAAGCTGGCCCGGCGCACCAGGCTGACCAGCCCCTTCGCGCTGCGCAGCGCCACCGCCCGGTCGATCGTTGCAAGCGGCACCCCGGCCGCGACGGCCAGGATGGCCGCGGCGCTCCGATGGTCGCCCGCCACCGCCGCCTCCAGCAGCCGGTCCTCCGTCAGCTCGCCCGCCTGCGCCATCCGGCGCACCGCGTCCAGCACCGCCGCCTCGCTGATCGGTTCCGGCACCTCCAATGCCGCGCCCATGCGGTCCGTCAGCTCCACCGCAAGGCCCTCCGGCAGGTCCGGCCGGGCGGCCAGCCGCTCCAGCAGGGAGCCCACCACCAGGCGCGACAGGCTGCGCAACGCGCCGGCCGGAAGCCAGGGCCGGTGGACCAGCGGCTCGTGCCAGTCCGGATGGTCGCCCGCGCTCCCGGCCAGGGCATCGAGCGTGGCCTCCTGGATCGTCGCCGCCGGGTTGGACAGCAGCGCCCGCACGACCGCCCCGTCCGCATGCGCCGCCAGCACGTCCGCCACGGCCGAGCCCAGGCCCGGGCGGGCCGCCACCGTCAGGGCCGCCCCGGGGTGCGGGGGCGTGGCCAGCAGCAGCAGCAGGTCGGAATCGGTCAGGATCGGCGACATCCGCAGCATCGGGTCGCTGACCGCGCATTCCGGGTCGATCGCGAGGCGCAGCACCACGTCCCGCGGGACACCCGGCATGGCGGCCAGCGCCGTGCTCAACGCCGCCCGCACCTTCAGCGCGGTATCCGCAGCCAGCAGGCGCAGCAGACCGTGCACATGCTCCTGCGCGGCCGCACGGTCCCGGGCCGACAGACCCGGCAGCAGCCGGGCCAGCTTGCCCGCCAGCAGCATCCGCACCCGCTCGTCCGGGTCCCGCACCAGGCGGCCGTTCCCGGCCTGCGCCAGCTGCGGGTTCAGCGCCACCGCCGCCCGCACCGTCACGTCCGCATCCGCGGCCAGCACGTCCAGCATGGCGGCCGACAAGGTGCGGGCGGCCAGGCGCACCCGGGCGGCCGGGTCGGCGGGCAGCGCATCCGGATGCAGCGACACCGTCTCCGGCTCCGGCGCGTGCAGCGTTTCCGGCATCATGGCGTCCACCGGGCCTGCGACACCCGCCAGTGCCCCCGTCCGTTGCGCTTCACCTCGTACATCGCCTGGTCCGCCCGCTGGATCAGGTTCTCCAGCGTCTCGTCCGTGCCGGGCTCCCGCATCGCGATCCCGATCGACATCCCCAGCGTGTCGCCCGCCGCCGTCGTCAACGGCGCGAACTCCCGCGGGACGATCAGCCGCAACCCCTCCGCCCGCTCGGCGGCGGTGAAGCTGTCCGCACCGTCCAGCCAGACCGCGAACTCGTCCCCACCCAGGCGCGCGATCAGGTCGGTCGGCCGGAACGTCCGCCGCAGCAGGCTGGCGGTCGACACCAGCGCCGCGTCCCCGGCCTCGTGCCCCGTCTGGTCGTTCAGCTGCTTCAGCCCGTCGAGGTCGATGAACATCAGCGCAGCCGGCTGTCCCTCCGACACCAGGCGGTCCAGCCGGCGCGTCGCGTCCTCGATGAAGGCGCGGCGGTTCATCAGCCCCGTCAGCGGGTCGGTCCGCGCCTGGCGCGCCAGCTCCCGCTGGATGCCCTCGTGCTCCAGCACGATGCGGATCACCCCGGTGATCGATTCCGCCAGCACCACGTCGTCGGCGTCCCACACCCGGGACCCCGGCATCCGCCAGACCAGCAATGCCACCTGCTCGCCGAAGCGCGTGCAGGCCGGGCACAGCAGCGCCTTCGAGCCGTCGGCCGCCACCAGCATCTGCGTGGCCTCGCTGCCCTCGTCCAGCTGCGGCAGGATCTCCGGCAGCAGCGGCGACGCGTCCCCGCCCACCGCATGCAGCAGCGGCACCGCCGCCCCGGGCAGAAGGTCCAGCACGCCCGCGCCCTGCCCCCCCAGCGCCCGGCACACCCCTTCCAGCAGGGCCGCCATCATCCGGGGCGCCAGCACCTCCTGCCGCATGCGGCCCAGGATGCGGTCCAGCGCCTCGCCCCGGCGGAGCGCGAAGGCCGCCTCCGTGTCCGAATGCTCCTGACCCGTCACGTTCACCGCGACGCCGCGCACCCCGCGGAACCGCCCCGCCGAATCAAGCATGGGCGTCGTCGTGACCGCCATGCAGGCCGGAACCCCTTGCGAGGTGCGGAACCAGGTGTGCCGCCGCCGCGCGGGCGTCGTGAAGCCGAACGGGTCGGGCCCGCTGGGGTCATGCAGCAGCGCCTGGCCGGGCTGCCCCGTCAGCGCCGCCGCCGTCCAGCCCAGCACCAGATCGGGCGCCACGAACGACAGCCGCCCCTCCGCATCCGTCTCGAACAGAAGGTCCGCCGCCAGGGCCCCGAACTGCCGCCAACGCTGCCGGCTTTCCAGAAGCGCCTGACGCAGCGCCGCCCCTTCGGCATCCATGCCGTGGTGCCTCCCTGTCGCCGGAACCGCATCCGCCGCCTCGGCCGTGTCGATCATGTGCCGTCGCCCCTTGCTGGCGACAGCTCGAACCTGCCCCGTCGCCCTTCGCCGGAGGCATCCTGGTCGATTCGGGTTAACGAAACCCTGCCGCCCCCCGGCCCGACCCGGCGCCCTCGCCGCAACCCCTCGCGTTTGACACCCGCCTGCCGCCCCACCATGGTCCGCCGCAGCCGCGAAACCACGCGCCGCACCACGCGCAACCGCCCGGAACCCCCCATGCAAGACCACCCGCTCCGCCCCCTGATCGAGCAGCTCTGGGAAGGCCGCGAAATGCTCTCCCCCGCCACCACCGGCGACGACCGCGCCCGGGTCGACGAGGCGCTCGACGCCCTCGATTCCGGCACGCTCCGCGTCGCCGAGAAGATCGACGGCGCCTGGGTCGTTCATGAATGGCTGAAAAAGGCCGTCCTGCTGTCGTTCCGCCTCAACAACTCCGTCGCCATGCCCGGAACGGGCGGCGCGCCCGCCTGGGACAAGGTGCCGATGAAGACCACGCATTGGGGCGAGAACGCCTTCATCGACGCCAACTTCCGCGCCGTGCCCGGCGCCATCGTCCGCCGCAGCGCCTACATCGCCCCCGGCGTCGTGCTGATGCCCAGCTTCGTCAACGTCGGCGCCTACGTCGACAGCGGCACCATGGTCGACACCTGGGCCACCGTCGGAAGCTGCGCCCAGGTCGGCCGCAACTGCCACCTCAGCGGCGGCGTCGGCCTCGGCGGCGTGCTGGAGCCGCTGCAGGCCAACCCCACCATCATCGAGGACGACTGCTTCATCGGTGCCCGCTCCGAGGTGGTCGAGGGCGTCATCGTCGAGCGCGGCAGCGTGCTGTCCATGGGCGTCTTCATCAGCGGGTCGACCCGGATCGTCGACCGCGCCACCGGCGAGGTCTTCATCGGCCGCGTCCCCGCCTACTCCGTCGTCGTGCCCGGCACCATGCCCGGCCGGCCGTTCCCCGACGGGTCCCCGGGGCCCAGCCTGTCCTGCGCCGTCATCGTCAAGCGCGTCGACGAGCGCACGCGCGCCAAGACGTCCATCAACGAGCTGCTGCGCGACTGACCCCGGCGTGGAAACCGCCCACCTGCTTCCCGGCTCGCTGACCGACCCGCCCACCGATCCGCTGCCGCTCGCCCAGGCGCTGCTGCGCTGCCGCTCCGTCACGCCTGCGGATGGCGGCGCACAGGACACGCTGGCGGCGGCGCTCGAGGCGATCGGCTTCCAGGTCTGGCGCCTGCCCTTCGGCACCACGCCCAACCTGTTCGCCCGGCGCGGCGGCGGCCGGCCGCATCTGTGTTTCGCCGGGCACACGGACGTGGTGCCGGAAGGGCAGGGGCCATGGTGCGCCGACCCGTTCGGCGGCGCCGTCGAGGACGGCCAGCTGGTCGGCCGCGGCGCCTGCGACATGAAGGGCGCCATCGCCGCCTTCGTCGCCGCCGCCGCCGATACGCCGCCCGGCGCCGCCTCCGTCAGCCTGCTGATCACCGGGGACGAGGAGGGCCCGGCCACCGACGGCACCGTCCGCGTGCTGGACTGGATGGCCGAGCACGGCCACATCCCCGACCTCTGCCTCGTCGGCGAGCCCACCAACCCCGCCCGGCTCGGCGAGGTCGTGAAGATCGGCCGCCGCGGCAGCCTGAACGCCACGCTGACGGTGCACGGCACGCAGGGCCACGCCGCCTACCCGCAGAAGGCCGACAACCCCGTGCATCGCCTGGTCGCCGGCCTGTCCGCCCTGACCGCCGCCCCGCTCGACGCCGGCAGCACCTGGTTCGAGCCGAGCACCCTGCAGCTGACCAGCATCGACGTCGGCAACCCCGCCACCAACGTCATCCCGGCCCAGGCCACCGCCCGCCTCAACATCCGCTTCAACGACCACCACAGCGGCGCGGCGCTCGAGGCCTGGCTGCGCGCCGCCATCGCGCCGCACGCCCCGCGCTTCGACCTGGTCGTCCAGGTCAGCGGCGAGAGCTTCCTCACCCAACCCGGCCCGTTGGTCGACCGTCTCCGCGCCGCCATCGCCGGCGCCTGCGGGATCGAGCCCCGGCTCGACACCGGCGGCGGCACGTCCGACGCCCGCTTCATCGCCCGCCACTGCCCGGTCGCCGAGTTCGGCCTGGTGGGCGCCACCATGCACCAGGTGGACGAACGCGTGCCGGTGTCGGAGCTGCGGGCCCTGGCCGGGGCGTATCGCGCCGTGCTGGCCGCCTTCGGATGAGGGGCGGACCCCTGATCGGCGCGCTGCAGCTGGCCGTCGGCCAGGCCAGGGGCATGGCCCGCTTCGGCGACACGCCGCAGGCCTTCCTCGCCAGCCTCGCGCCCCTCGTCGCCTTCCCCCTCGTGGGCGCCACCATGCTGCTGTATTCCGGCGTCGTGCGGCAGGCCTTCGGCACGCTGCTGATGACGCTCGTCGCCCAGCTCGCCCCGGCCGTCCTCTCCCACATGGTCGCCGTCCGCTGGGGCCGCGGCGCGCAATGGCTGCGCTACGCCACCGCCTTCAACTGGTGCCAATGGGCCATTCCCCTGATGGCGTTCCTGCTGCTGGTCCTGCTCCAGATCGGCCTCGGCAACGGCATGTCCGACGCCGCCGCCGCCCAGCTTCTGGTCCTCGCGCTGGCCGCCTACGGCCTATGGCTGCACTGGACCCTCGCCCGGCACGGGCTGGACCTGACGCGCGGGCGGGCCGCGGTGCTGGTCGCGTTGGTCAATGCCGGCACCGTCGCCATGGTGTTGGGCCCGCGTCTCCTGCATGGCCTGATCAACGGCGCCGACCCCGCCTGAGCGGACCGCCGGCGGCCGGATCAGGCGCCCGTGGCGCGCTTCCGGCCGAAGACGCGGGGCGAAAGCGTCGCCCGGTGATAGGGTTCGAACACCTGGGGCTGCCCCGCCGGGCCGGCTGCAACGGTGGCCTCGGCCGCCACGCGATCCGGCTGTGCCGCCATGGCCTGGTGCCCGAACACCGAACGATCGAACGCCTCGGCGCTGCGATACGGCGCAGGCTGCGGACCCGTGTGCACGGCTCCGCAGCAGGCCGGCGAGAAGGCACATCGGGACGTTCCTGCCGAGCAGCCGGCGGCATCCAGGCTGTGACCCCTGGCTATCCCCCGAAGACCGAAGCCTCGTAGCGCACCTCCACCAGGGTCAGCCCATCCGGCGGCGCCGTGGGCCCCGCCGCGTCCCGCCGCCGGGCCGCCAGCGCGTCGGCCACCTTCGCCACCGCCCAGCGCCCTTCGCCGACCAGCTTCAGCGTGCCCACCATGTTCCGCACCTGGTGGTGCAGGAAGCTGCGCGCCTCCGCCCGCACCAGGATCGTGTCGCCGCGCCGTACCACGTCCAGCCGTTCCATCGTCCGGACCGGGGACTTCGCCTGGCAGGCCGTGGCGCGGAACGAGGTGAAGTCGTGGTGGCCCACCAGATGCGCGGCGGCCGCTTCCATGGCGCCCGCGTCCAGATGCGGGATCACGTGCCAGGCGCGGCCGCGTGCCAGGGTGGGGCGGGCAGGGCGGTTCAGGATGCGGTACTCGTAGGCGCGGCCCACGGCCGAGAAGCGCGGGCTCCAACCCGGGGGCGCGGGCGCGGCCTGCAGCACGACCAGCGGGTGCGGGCGCATGTGGAAGTTGAGCCCGTCCCGCACCGCCCTTGCATCGTGCTGCGCCGGCAGCGACAGCAGGGCCACCTGGCCCGTGGCGTGCACGCCCGCATCGGTGCGGCCCGCCACCACCGCCGCGGCCCGCACGCCGCCGTTCAGCCGGGCCGCTGCCGCCTCCAGCACCCCCTGCAGGGTCGGCACCCCGTCCTGCAGCTGCCATCCGGCCCAGCCGGTGCCGTCGTATTCCAGCAGCAGCGCCCAGCGCCGCAGCGGGGGCGCCGGGTCAGACAAGCAGGGTTCCGGGCGGCACAGGACGGCCGCGCAGCATCTCCGCCGCGGCCATCGGCCCCTTGCCCGGCCGTTGCACCCGCAGCAGCCGCAGCACGCCGGCGCCGCAGGCCACGCCCAGCGTGCCGTCCGTCACCGTCCCGGGGGGCGCGCCGCCCCCTGGCTCGGCCACCGCGTCTAGCACCTTCAGCGGCGCGCCGTCCAGCGTGGTCCAGGCGCCGGGCCAGGGCACCATGGCGCGCACCATGCGGTCCAGCGCTGCCGCGTCCTGCCGCCATTCGAGCCGCCCGCTGTCGCGCGTCAGCTTGGGCGCATAGGTCGCGCCCTCGGGCTGCGGCACCGGCGCCGGGTCGTCCGCCAGGGCCCGCAGCACCAGCGCGCCCCCCAGCGTCGCCAGCGCGTCGTGCAGCCCGGCCGCCGTCGTGCGCGGCCCGATCGGTACGGCACCGCGCAGCAGCATCGGCCCGGTGTCCAGCCCCTCGTCCATCTGCATGATCGTGATGCCCGTCTCCGTGTCCCCCGCCAGCACCGCCGCCTGGATCGGCCCGGCCCCGCGCCACCGCGGCAGCAGGCTGGCATGGATGTTCAGGCAGCCCCGCCGCGGCGCGGTAAGCATCGGGCCCGGCAGGATCAGCCCATAGGCCGCCACGACCGCGGCATCGAGGTCCAGCGCCGCGAAATCTGCCCAGGCCGTCGCATCCGCCCGCAGCCGGGCCGGGGTGCGCACCACCAGGCCCAGGCCGTCCGCCGCCGCATGAACCGCGCAGCGCCGCAGCGCCTGGCCCCGCCCCGCCGGCCGCGGCGGCTGCGCATACACCACTGCGATCTCGTGCCCCGCCCCGTGCAGCGCCTGCAGCGCCGGCACAGCGAAGTCCGGGCTGCCCATGAAGGCCAGCCTCACCCGGCGTCCTTCCCGTCCAGCGCCTTCTGCTTCAGCTCCTTGGCCAGCCGCCGCAGGATCATGTTCCGCTTCAGCGCCGAGAGGTGGTCCACGAACAGCACGCCGTCCAGATGGTCCAGCTCGTGCTGCAGGCAGGCCGCCAGCAGCCCATCCGCCTCGATCTCCTGCCGGGCGCCCAGCAGGTCGTGGTAGCGCACCACCACCCGCGCCGGGCGGCTCACGTCCGCATACTGGCCCGGCAAGGACAGGCAGCCTTCCTCCCGCGCCGACCACTCCTCGCTGACCCGGATGATCTCGGGGTTGACCAGGTGCAGCGGCGCCGGCTTCTCGTCCGGCATCAGGTCCACCACGGCCAGCCGCAGCCCTTCGCCCACCTGCGGCGCCGCCAGCCCGATGCCGGGCGCCGCATACATCGCCGCCAGCATGCGAGGAACCAGCGCCCGCACCGTCTCCGCGTCGCCGGGGCCCACTGGGCGGGCCTTTGTGCGCAGGATGCGGGCAGGGGGGGTCAGGATCGTGAGGGCACTCGTGTCGGTCATCGCGGTTCCGCTTGGCGCCGCAGGGTATTGCATCCGCACCCCGCCTTGCCAATCTCTGTGCAGCCGGGACGCCAAGACGGGTTCCGGCCATGCTTCGCTCGACCGAGGGGGCCCCGATGACCACACGCCTGTTCACGTCGCCCATGTTCCTGGGCTTCGACCATCTGGAACAAATCCTGGAGCGTGCGTCCAAGACATCCTCCGAGGGGTATCCGCCGTACAACATCGAGCAGACCGGCCCGAACGGCCTGCGCATCACCCTCGCCGTGGCGGGGTTCACCATGGCCGACCTGCAGATCACGCAGGAGGACAACCAGCTGGTGATCCGCGGCCGGCAGACCGACGACGCGCCGGGCCGGGTGTACCTGCACCGGGGCATCGCCTCGCGGCAGTTCCAGCGGGCGTTCGTCCTCGCGGAAGGGATCGAGGTGAAGGGCGCCTGGCTCGACAACGGGCTGTTGCATATCGACCTGGCCCGCCCGCAGCCGGAGGTGCGCGTGAAGACGATCGAGATCACGCGGCCGCAGCCGGCCAATGGGCGCGTGGTGGATCAGACGCAGGAATAACGCCGCACGTCAGAATGTGATGCCGGACGAGACTGCCCGTGCATCCATTTGCCGGTTGCGTGCGTTCCATTGGGTATGACCGAGCAATCGGGCGGTCCGGGAACATACGGTTCGGCATCGTGCCGGGCCCAACATCAAGACCGCGTGCGGCCCTCAGAGACCGCCGCGACAAGGAGATTTGGTATGAACATCGACGCCTCGACTCAGAGTGCCACGATCGACACCATTGACATCCGCAAGCTCACGCAGGACCAGCTGATGCAGTTCGGCATGGCGGACCTCGCCTACGTCAAGCAGGTCTTTCTCAACGGGCAGGAGGCTTTCGCCATCCACGCGGCCGATGGCTCGCCCATGGCGATGGCCGCCGACCGCGCCCTGGCCGTGGCTGCGATCGTGCAGCACGAGATGGTGCCCGCGCTGGTGCACTGACCACCCTGCGGAGCCGGGCTGCTACGCCCGGTTCAGGCCCCAGAACAGGGCAAACCCCCGCACCCGGTCCCGCAACGGCGCCCGCAGCGCCGAGACGGACCGGTAGCCCCCCAGCGGGATGACCGGCAACTCGTCCATCGCCACGATCTGGATATCCCGTGCGATCCGCTGCTGCTCCACAAGGTTGGGCGCGTCGAACCAGGCGTCACGAAGCTGCTCCAGCTTCGGGATGTCCGGCCAGCCGAAATAGGCGTCCTTGCCGTTGGCGCGCAGCCCCGTATGGGTGGCGGGGCTCCAGAAATCCATGCTGCTGTTGGCAAAGCAGGTGCAGGACCAGCCGCCCGCCTCGACCGGCCCGCGATTCGCCCGGCGCTGCACCACGCCACCCCAGTCCGTCAATGACACATCCAGGTTGAACCCGAGCCGCTGCAGCAGGTCGGCCGCGACCTGAGTCTCCGCCGCGGGCGCCATGATGTCCGTGGGCCCGATCAGCCGCGTGCGCTGCCCGTCGTACCCGGCCTCCCGCAGCAGCCGGCGGGCCTTGTCCATGTCGCGCGGGCCGATCAACGGGCCGAGCCCGGCGTCGCTGGCGAACTGCGACCCCGGGGTGAACACCCCGCAATCCACCACATACCGGTCCGGGTTCGTCCCGATAACCGCCTGCATGAAGTCCAGCTGACTGATCGCCGGCAGCAACGCCTGCAGCACCCGCTTGTCGTCGAAGGGCGGTTGCGAGCGGTTCGGCCGGAATGTCGTGACGAAGGCGTTGTCGTCCATCGGCTCGATCCGGATGCCGGTCTGCCGGGCCAGCATCGTCTCGAGTTCGGGCGGCACCTGCTCGAACCAGTCGATCTCTCCGGTGCGGATCGCGGCCGCGGCGGTCGCGAACTCCATCGTGTGCCACTCGACCCGGTCGAAGTGCGCGACCTTCGGCCCCGCGGTCAACGACAGCACGCCGTCGGGCCGCGGCACATACTCGGCGAAACGCTCGTAGCTGGATCGCGCCCCGGCCCGGTACTCCCCCGGCAGGAAGCGGAACGGCCCGCTGCCGACGATCTCCTTGATGGGCACGAAAGGGTCGGACGTCGCGATGCGGTCCGGCATGATGAACGCGGTGGGGCCCACGGGCGAGCCCAGGGCCTCGAACAGCACCGGGAAGGGCCGCTTCAGTCGGAACTGCAGGCGACGGTCATCCAGCGCCGAAAGCTCGTCCAGCGCCGCCCGCAGCTTGTCGCCGAACGCCACGCTGCGGACCATCCAGCGCCGCAGGCTCGCCACGGCGTCGCGGGCCAGCACCGGCGTGCCGTCATGGAAACGCAGGCCCGGGCGCAGCGTGATCGTCACGCGCCGCCCGTCATCCTCGACCGCATGCCCCTCGGCCATCTGCAGCTGCGGCCGCAGCCCGGCATCGGCGGCGTAAAGCGTGTCGTACACCATGTAGGCGTGGTTGCGCGTCGGGTTCGACGTGGCGGCGATCGGGTCGAGCGCGCTCAGATCCGCCTGCGGCACGAACTTCAGCACCCGCGCCGGCCGGATGACCGCGGGCTGACCGAGGCTCGACCGCCCAGCGGCCGGGACGAGGGGCGCCGCCAGGGCCGCCCGCAGCAGGGAACGCCGCGCGAGCACGCTCAGGCGGCCTGGTCCTTCTTCTGGAGGTGCAGGTAGTTGCTGCCCTGGAACCACTTCGTGTACTCGGCCACCGTCTGCGGCGGATACTTGGCCGGGACCTCCGCCGTGGCGCAGCCCGGCAGGCAGGCGATCACCGTCTCCGGATGCGCGTTCAGGAAGAACGGGATGGCGTAGCGCGCCCCGCCCACCGGCATCACGACGCGGTGCGGTGTCGAGACGAACACGTCGTTCGTCCAGCGCGCCAGCACGTCGCCGGTGTTCACCACGTAGGCGCCCGGCATGTAGGGCACGTCGAACCAGGTGCCGTCCTTGAACCGGATCGACAGCCCGCCCACCGGGTTGGGCGGCAGGAACGTCGTGAAGTTGCCGTCGGTGTGCGGCGCCAGGCTGAACTCGTTGTCCTCCAGCTCCGTGACGGCCGGGTAGTGCGACAGGCGCAGCGTCGTGCCCGGCGTCTTGAAGTGCGGCTCCAGCGTTCCCTGCGGCAGGCCGAGCGCCTGGTCGTACAGCGGGATCAGCAGGCGCCCGAGCGTCTCCATCGTCCGCATGTAGCCCAGCGCCCGCTCCCGGAACCCCGGCAGATCCGGCCACTGGTTTCGGCTGTCGGCAGGGCGGCCCACGGCCGCCGCCTCCTCCGGACTTTCCCGCTTCAGGAAAAACGCCTCGTTCAGGTTCGGCTTGGTGTTGACGTTCACCTTGCTCGACTTCGTGATGCTGCCCTTGATCGGCATGTAGCCGACGTTGTCCATGTTCGCCCGCAGCGCCATCTTCGCCTCGAGCGGCTGGTCGTGCACCTGCTTGGCCGCCGCGAACGTCTCGGCCACCAGCGCATCCGGCACCCCGTGCCCTACCAGGAAGTAGAAGCCCACCTGCTCGCAGGCATAGCGCAGATGCCCCGCCGTCCGCTCGAGCGCCCCCGGCGCGCCGGCGAGGAACGGCCCGACATCGATCACCGGCATGCGCCCGTCGATCATCATGAGGTCGGGCATCGTGAGATCAGGCGGAAGGGGTGCTGCGCTCATCGAAACCTCCTGGGCTCGGAAAGGTCCACGCTATCATCTGGACCGGCGCTGTAAACCGGCATCGTCCTGGCTCGGACGATGCGACGGTGCTCACCGAAACCGCTTCCCGACCGAACGCCTGAACCGGTAGAAGCGCTGTCAGGCATGCCCGTATCGTCCCCCGGCACCGCCTCGACCGAAACCGGCGGGAAGCTCGCCGACTATTCCGTTGCCGCCAGCGCGGTCTTCGCCTTCTGGCGCCGCGCCAGACTTTCCTGGTGCGACTGCTCCTGCTTTTCGGACAGCTTGATCCCGGTGTCCCGGCCCGTCGGCGGCCTGCAGTCCATGCCGTCCTGATTTTCTTCCGTCAGCTCCATCGGTATTCTCCGAAATCAGCTTGGGCTCCTCGCCCTTGCTGACGTTGTTATCTCTAAACGACCACGCATCGACAAAGTTTTTCACCTGGTCGAACGAGAACTCGTTCGTCATGTTGTACAGCACGATACCCGGCGGGACATACCGCTTTCGCGAGGACTGCATCGCCCATTATCTCTTCATCCACCCCACCCGGCGCTCCATCACGCACCACCGCCGCACCGGCGCCGCCACCACCACCATCCACGTGAACGGGCCCATCACCCTCGACCCGCCGGGCCTCACGATCACCGTCGAGGAGGTTTACGGCCCGACCCCGGCCTGAACTGATTTGCGCGTAGGAGCCTCCGATGCACCTGTTCAAGCAGCACGCCGCCACTGCCGAGGAGCAGTCCGGCACCACCATCCCCATCCTGGACCTCGGGCCGCTGCTGGCGGGATCGCAGGCCCGGTCGCCCGGCGCCATGGAACAGGCGGCACGGACGCTGCGCCACGCCTCGGAACAGGTCGGCTTCTTCTACGTCCGCAACCACGGCGTGCCCGAGGCCGTGATCCGCGCCGCCTTCGCCGCATCGGAGCGGTTCCACGCTTTGCCGATGGCCACCAAGCTGGCCATGAAGGTGAACGAGAACAACATCGGCTACCTGCCCATGGCCGGCTCCCTCGCGGCGTCGTCCACCGTGCACCGGAACACCCGGCCCAACCTGAACGAGAGCCTGTTCATCACCCATGATCGCCCGGCGGACCATCCGGATGTCCTGGCGGGCAAGCCGCTCCGCAGCCGAAATCAGTGGCCGCGCCACGAGCCCGGCATCCGGGCCGACATGACCGCTTACTTCCGGGCCGTCGGCACGCTCGCCGCCACCCTGGTCCAGGTCTTTGCCGCCTCGCTCGACCTGCCGCCCACCTGGTTCGACGACAAGTTCGACGACGAGCCCAACTCCACCACCCGCTTCATCCACTACCCCCCGCATGAGACGACCGAGGAGAACCAGTTCGGCTCCGCCCCGCACACGGACAACTCGTTCCTGACGATCCTGGCGCGCACGGAGGTGCCGGGCCTGGCAGTCCGCCTGACTTCGGGCACGTGGTATGTGCCGCCGCTGATCCCCGGCACCTTCCTGGTCAACCTCGGCAACATCCTGCGCCGCTACGCGAACGACACCTATCTCTCGACACCGCACGGGGTCATCAACGAGAGCGGGACGGACCGCTATTCCATCGCCTTCTTCCACAACCCGAACCCGTCCGCGATCGTGGCGCCGGTGCCGACCCGGGTCGGGCCGGACCGGCCCGCAGCCTACCCGCCCGAGCGCTACCTGGACCTGGCGATGGCATTCTACCGCGCCAACTACGTCCATCTGCGCGCCACGGCCGCGCCGGCACCGGGCGCGGACACCGGCACGATGTGACGCAACCGGCGTCGCCGCCCTTGCCAGCCCCGCGTCCCGGCGCGACAGTCCCGCAATGCAGCACGCCACCCGCCTGGCCGTCGACATCGGCGGCACCTTCACCGACATCGTGCTGGACCAGGCGGGCACCACCACCGCCACCAAGATCCTCACCACCCACGACGCCCCCGAACGCGCCGTGCTGGACGGCACCGCCGCCGTCCTGGCAGGCGCCGGCATCGCGCCCGCCGCGCTCTCCCTCGTCATCCACGGCACCACCCTCGCCACCAACGCGCTCATCGAGCGCAAGGGCGCCCGCACCGCCCTGCTGACCACCCAGGGCTTCCGCGACAGCCTCGAAATCGCCTACGAGCACCGCTTCGAGCAGTACGACCTGTACATGGAGCGTCCGGTCCCGCTGGTGGAGCGCGACCTCCGCCTCGAGGTGCCGGAGCGCCTCGCCGCCGACGGCTCCGTCCTCCTGCCGCTCGACGAGGCCGCCGTCCGTGCGCTCGTGCCCGTCCTGCGCGCGGCGGGCATCGAGGCCGTGGCCATCTGCTTCCTGCACGCCTATGTCGACCCCGACCACGAACAGCGCACCCGCGCCATCCTGAACCAGGAGTGGCCCGAGCTTCCCGTCTCCATCTCGGCCGAGGTGTGCCGCGAGATCCGCGAATACGAACGGACCTCCACCACCGTCGCCAACGCCTACGTCCTGCCGCTCATGGGCAGCTACCTGGCCCGCATGCAGTCCGGCCTGGCCGCGCTCGGCGCCACCTGCCCGCTGCTGCTCATGATGTCCTCGGGCGGCATCACCACCGTCGATACCGCCCGCCGGTTCCCCGTCCGCCTGGTCGAGAGCGGGCCGGCCGGCGGCGCGATCCTCGCCCGCCACGTCGCCGCCCGGAACGGCCTCGAACGAGCCATCGCCTTCGACATGGGCGGCACCACCGCCAAGCTGACCCTCATCGACGACTACACCCCCCAGCAGTCCCGCCACTTCGAGATCGCCCGCGCCTACCGCTTCGTGCGGGGCAGCGGCATCCCCGTCCGCATCCCCGTCATCGACATGGTCGAGATCGGCGCCGGCGGGGGCTCCATCGCCCGCGTCGACCTGCTGCGCCGCATCGCCGTCGGCCCGGACAGCGCGGGCTCCGAACCCGGCCCCGCCTGCTACGGCCGCGGCGGCACCCGCGCCACCGTCACCGACGCCGATGTCGTGCTGGGCCGGATCGAGCCCGCGGCCTTCGCCGGCGGCAAGATGGCGCTCGACGGCGCCGCTGCGCATGCCGCCGTCCTGGATGCGGTCGGCACCCCCCTCGGCATGCCTGCGCTGGAGGCCGCGCGCGGGATCGCCGAGATCGTCGACGAGACCATGGCGTCGGCCGCCCGCGTCCACGCGGTCGAGAACGGCAAGGACACCGCCGGGCGCACCCTGATTGCCTTCGGCGGCGCAGCCCCGCTGCATGCCGCGCGACTGGCCCAAAAGCTCGGAATCGCGCGCATCGTCGTCCCCGCCGATGCCGGCGTCGGCTCCGCCCTCGGTTTCCTCAACGCCCCGATCGGCTACGAGGTCGCCCGCACCCTGCTGGTCCGGCTCGATGGCATGGACACCGCCGCCATCGCCGCCCTGTTCACCGAGATGCGGGCCGAGGCCGAGGCCGTTGTCCGCCTCGGCGCCCCCGACGCCCCGCTGCAAGAGGTCCGCACCGGCTTCATGCGCTACCGCGGCCAGGGCCACGAGGTCGCTGTCGTGCTCCCGCCCGAGGGCCCGATCGACCCGGCCGCCCTCCGCGCCGCCTTCGACGAGACCTACGCCCGCCTGTACGGCCGCATCATCCCGGGCCTGGAGGTGGAGGCGCTGACCTGGATCCTGGCCCTGGCCGAGGCGCACGTCCTGCCATCCCCCGGCACGCCTGCGCCGACATCCCCCGCCACCCCGACCGGCCGGCAGTTCGTCACCGACCCCGCCACCGGGCAGGGCGCGTGGGCCGCCACCTTCCGGCGCCTCGATCTGCCGCGCGGCGCCACCTTCGCCGGCCCCGCGGTCGTGCTGGAAGACGGCACGTCCACCATCGTCCCCCCCGGCTTCCACGTCACCGTCGGCCCCGCGCTGGAGCTGTTGATCGAACGGAGCACCGCATGACCATCTCCGAAGTCGAGCTGCAGATCATGTGGAACCGCCTGCTCTCGGTGGTGGAGGAGCAGGGGCAGACCCTGGTCCGCACCGCCTTCAGCACCTCCGCGCGGGAGGCCGGGGACATTTCCGCCGGCGTGTTCGACCGCCGGGGCCGCATGCTCGCCCAGGCCGTCACGGGCACGCCGGGCCATATCAACACCATGGCCGCCTCGGTCGGGCACTTCCTCGAGAAGTTCCCCCTGGCGGAGTGGGCCGAGGGCGACGTCTTCGTCACCAACGACCCCTGGCGCGGCACCGGGCATCTGTATGACCTGGTCGTCGTCTCCCCCACCTACCTCGACGGCCGGCTGGTCGCCCTGTTCGCCTGCACGTCGCACCTGGTGGACATGGGCGGCGTCGGCCAGACCCCGGAAGGCCGGCAGATCTGGCACGAGGGCCTGTTCATCCCCCTCATGCGCCTGGCCACCAGGGGCGTCATGAACGAGGACCTGCTCGGCATCATGCGCGCCAACGTGCGCGAGCCCGTCCAGGTGATCGGCGACGTCTACGCCCTGACCGCCTGCAACGACATCGGCAGCCGGCGCCTGGTCGAGATGATGCGCGAGTTCGGCCTGCAGGACGTCGAAACCCTCGGCGACATGATCATCGACCGCAGCCGCGCCGCCATGACCGAGGCGATCGGCAAGCTGCCGCGGGGCACCTGGACCGCCACGATGCGCATCGACGGCTACGAGGAGCCGATCGACCTTGTCGCCGCGCTGACCATCAAGGACGACGTGATCGAGGTGGACTACGCCGGAACGTCCGGCATGTCGTCCTACGCCATCAACTGCCCGCTGTGCTACACCGAGGCCTACACCACCTTCGGCATCAACTGCGTCGTCGCGCCGCATGTGCCCAACAATGCCGGCACCCTGGCCGCCGTCCGCATCACCGCGCCGCCCGGCTGCATCGTGAACGCGACCTACCCCGCCGCCGTCTATGCCCGTGCCTCCATGGGACACATGCTGCCCGATGTCGTGTACGGCTGCCTCGAACAGGCCATCCCGGGGCGGGTCCCGGCGGAGGGCACGTCGAACCTGTGGTCCGTGAAGCTGGTCGCCGGTCACGGCCTGACCGGGGTCGGGGCCGGGCAGGGGACGTCGTTCATGGTCATGAGCTTCCACTCGGGCGGCGCCGGAGCCCGGCCGGAGCAGGACGGCCTGTCCGCCACGCCCTTCCCGAGCGGCGTGCGGAACGTCCCCGTCGAGGTTACGGAGGCCATCACCCCGCTGGTGGTCTGGAAGAAGGAGCTGCGGGCGGATTCGGGTGGCGTCGGGCGCATGCGCGGCGGCCTCGGCCAGACCATGGAGATCGGCAGCCGCGAGCACGCGCCCTTCGGCCTGTTCGCCGGGTTCGAACGGGTGAAGTTCCCCGCCCGCGGCCGGAAGGGCGGCGGCAGCGGGGCGCTCGGCAGCGTCGCGCTGAAATCCGGCACGGTGCTGAAGCCCAAGGGCCTGCAGGTCATCCCGCCCGGCGACCGCGTCGTTATCGAGATGCCGGGCGGCGGCGGCATGGGCCACGCACCGGACCGGGACCCGGCCGCGATCCAGCGCGACCTGCGGCTCGGCTACATCACCCCCGCCGCCGCCCGGCGCGATTACGGCGCCTGATCCGCAGCCGGTCAGTTCGTCCGCAAGCCCTCCGGCGCGTCGCCCGGCAGCGGGATCCCGGCGGCGGACCCATCCGTCACCATCATCCCGGCGCCGGACGCGGCAGCGGCCTGCATCGCCATGCCGAACGGCGCGTCCGCGCCCGGCCCGCTCGGGTTGGCCGGTGCCGCGCCTGCCGCCACGGCAGCGGCCAGGGCGTCGGCCGCCGTGGGTAGCGTGACGCCGGGCACGACGCTGGACGTCGTGATGAAGCCGGGCGGTGGCGCGGCCTGGCTCCCGCCGGGCAGGGAGCCGGGCAGGGCGGGGTCGATCAGGTGCCAGCTCAGGCCGGGGTTGCCCAGCGTGAAGCCGCCCGTGACGGCGTCGTTGACGACGGTGAACAGCGTCAGGGCGCCGTTGCTGGCCTGGGTCACGATGTCCGACGTGCCGTCGCCGTTGGTGTCGCCGGATGCCACGACCTTCGTGTTCCCGAGCGTGCCGAGCGAGGTGCCGGCGGCAACGGTCCCGCCGTTCATGGTGAAGATGACAGCCGAGTTGTCGACGGTGCTCTGCAGCAGGATGTCCGACTTGCCGTCGCCATTGTAGTCGCCGACGCCGGCAACCTTGAACCCGGCAAACGTCCCGATCGTATAGCCGGCGGTGAAGCCGTTGTTCTTGACCGCGAACTCGGTCAGCGTGCCGTCCGTGCCCTGCACCAGCATGTCCGACGTGCCGTCGCCGTCGAAGTCGCCGATGCCCACGACCTTGCTGCTGCCGAAGGTGCCATAGGATGTGCCGGCGGTGACGCTGCCGCCGTTCATGGTGAAGCCCACCACGTCGCCTGCGGTGTCCTGCAGCAGGATGTCGGACTTGCCGTCGCCGTTGAAGTCGCCGGTCCCGGCCACGTTCCAGACGGAGCCGTAGCTGCCGAGCGAGTAGCCGGCGGTATAGGCGTCGTTCACCACGGTGAACACGGTCAGGCTGCCGCCCGGGCCCTCGATCAGCGTGTCGCTGGTGCCGTCGCCGTTGAAGTCGCCGGTCCCCACGATCTGCGTGCCGGCGCCGAAGCTGCCGAGCGACGTGCCGCCGGCGATCAGCCCTCCGTTCATGGTGTACACCACCGTCGAGCCGTTGCTGTTCTGCAGCACCACGTCCGACTTGCCGTCGCCGTTCAGGTCGTTCGGCCTGGCCAGCGCCGGCCCGATCGTCACCACCGTCCCGCCGACCGCGTCGGCCGTCAGCCGCACGCTCTGCCCGGCATAGGAGCCCAGCAGCTGCTGGGTATAGACCTGCGCCCCCTCCGTCACCGTCAGCAGGTCCGCCGAACTGATCGACGCGCTGCCTCCGGCGGCGAACCCCAACGTCGCAAGGTCCAGCTGCCCCCCTGCCAGCAGCGTCGTGCCCGTGGCGGTGCTGCCGGATGACAGCACCAGCAGCCCCCCGCCGGACACCGTCGTGCCCTGGACGCTGGTCCCGGACAGCGCCGCCAGCTGCCCGCCCCCCAGCACCGTGGCCGCCGACACGATACCCCCCACGCCGCTCATGACGCCACCCACGACCATGCCGAGGCTGGAGCCGAGGTTCCCGTCGAACACGCCGCCCTGCGCGAGGGTCAGCCCCGACAGGAAGCCGTAGCCGACCCCCGTCAGCCGCCCACCGGACAAGACCGTTCCCCCGTTCACCTGGGCGCTGAAATCGACCTGCAGCTGCCCGCCGCTGCTCACCACGGTCCCGTTCGCCGTGCCGTTGTAGGCGTACTCCACCCCACCGCCCAGCACCGTGGTCCCGCCCACGGTCGCGGACGACAGGCCCCGCAGCATCGCGCCGGCCGCCACGACCGTCCCGTTCGCCGTGCCCCGAGACATCACCGTCAGCACGCCGCCCGACAGCGTGGCCCCGGACAGCACGCCACCCGACGACACCGTCAGCGCCGCCCCCGTCGCCACCGCGCCCGAGACGCTGCCCCCCGCGAACACCGTCAGCGTCGCCCCCGCGGCAAAGGCCACGTTCGTCGCCGACCCCGACACCAGCACGGCCAGCTGCCCGCCCGCGCCGATCGATAGCCCTTTGGTCGGCGCCGCATAGGCGGTCGTCGCGCCGGCTTCGAGGTCGATCAGGCCCGACGACGCGACGACCCCGCCCGCCGGCACCGTCCCGGTCACGCTGCCGCCTGCGAACACGGCGACCGCGCCGCCGGCCGAGACCGTGGCCCCGCTGAGCACCCCGCCCGACGACACCAGCGCCAGCCCGCCGACGCCGATCAGCGCCCCCGTCTCGGTCCCGAACACCGTTTCGGTGCCCCGCAGGGTCGTGCCGCTCGCCGCCCCGACGTCGAGCATGAAGCTGCCACCTGCGTTCACCACCGTCCCGCTCACGACCGTGGACCCGTAGACGGTCAGCAATGCCGAGGCGTTCACCACCGTCCCGGTCGCCGTTCCGCTGTAGAGCGCCGCCGCGCCCCCGTTCGCGATCAACCCGGCGAGCGTGCCCCCGTACAGCGTCACGGCCCCGCTGTTCAGGATCGTCCCCGTCGCCGTCCCGCTCAACACCTGCTCCGACCCGCCGTTCACCACGGTGCCGCTCACGGCACCCCCCGACACCAACTCGGACGTGCGGCTGGACAGCACGGTCCCCGAGGTCGTGCCTCCGGCATAGACCGTCGCCGTCGCCTGCGACTGCGCCGCCAGGACCGTCCCGTTCGCCACCCCGCCCGTCAGGACATACACCTCGTGCCCGCTGCCCGCCGTCAATCCGGTGACGGGCGCCCCATACGCCGACGTGGTCCCCACGCCGTTCGAGTCATCGACCACCCCCGTCGAGGTGGCGCCCGTGCCGAGCGTCCCGGTGACGCTGGCACCCGGCAGCGCCAGCAGCACGCCGCCGGTCAGGACCGTGACCCCGCCGACCGTCGCGCCCGACGAGGCGACCAGCGTTCCCCCGGCCTGGACCGTCGTGCCGCTCGCGAAGCCGGAGTAGAGGACCGCTTCGAACCCGCCGCTGCCGATCGTGCCGCCGATCTCCCGGGAGCCGCTCAGGACGGAGGCGAACCCGCCGCTGCCGATGACGGTCGCACTCGCCGTCCCGATCTCCAGCACGACCTTGCCGCCCGCGCTGACGGTCGTCCCCGACAGATAGCCCGGCAAACGGTTGCTGGGGGTGCTGCCGTCGAAGTTGCTCAGCACTGCGCCGGAAACCACCACCGTCCCGGCCGCGACCGCGCCGCTGAGGATGCTCCCGACCGTGCCGCTGCCCGTCAGCACCACCCCGGTGGCCGAGGCCAGGTAGCTGGCGAGGGTCAGGCTGCCCCCGTTCACCATCGTTGCCGAGACCGTCCCGGATACGACGTACTGCTGCCCGCCGGACTGGATCGTCGCCGAGGTCGAGGCCCCGCCCGAGATCACCTGCAGGCCGCCGCTTGCGACCGCCGCGCCGATCGACACCCCGGTCGGGTCGATGTATTCCACCGCCCCGCCCAGGATCGTCGTCCCGCTCGCCGTGCCCGAGGCCACATCCTGAACGCCCCCTGAGCTGAGCATCGTGGCCGACGCGATGCCGCCCGCCACGCTCGACTGACCGGTGGCGGCCACGGTGGCCGAAACGACGGTCCCGCCGAGGTCTGCCACGAGCGCGCCCCCGGACTGCACCAGGGCGCCCGTCTCCGTCCCGCCCGCGACGAACTCCGCCCCGCCGCCCACGACCGTCCCGGACGCCGCGCCCCCGGTAAACAGGTTCAGCGTGGTGCCGCTGTTGATCACCTGCCCGGTCAGGCCGGAGGGCAGCTGCGTCACCACGCCGGACCGGGTGTAGAGCAGGATCCCGGACGAGATGACCTGCCCGCCGGGCAACAGCACCGTTCCCGTCGCCGTTCCGCCGAAGGCCACCGCCAGTAAGCCACCTGAGCCGACCACGGTCCCGATGGCCGTGGCCCCGGCATCCACGAACACCGACCCGCCGCTGGCGATCGTCGTGCCCGAGGCCGTGCCGAGGAAGACCTGCTGCAAACCGAGCGTGCCCACCGAGGTCGTCGTGACGGTGCCCCCGGAGATGAACTGGAAGCCCGCACCCCCGACGCTGACGCCCGCTGCCGATCCCAGGACATACTGGTCGCCCTGCAGCAGCGTCGTCCCCGTCGCGATCCCGCCCGACGACACGATCTGACGTCCGCTCGTCGAGACGGTTGCCCCGCTATCCGTGCCCGACGACAGCACGAACTCCCGCCCGCCCGAGCCGACCATCATCCCTGTCGCCACGCCGCCCGACGAGATCACGGCTGACCCGCCGCCGAACACCGTCGCGTTCACCGCCGTCCCGCCCGAGACCACCTCGCGGCCGACCACGACCGAATTGTTCGTCGTTCCGCCGCGGTAGACCGTCTCGAGCGCCCCCCCGTAGATCAGGCTGCCCCCGGTCTGCCCCGCCGAGAACACCTGGTCGGACGACCCAGACACCACCATCGTCCCGGTCGCGATGCCGCCGGCGCTGACGTTCAGCAGGTCGCCCGCGCTCAACAGCTTGCCGTTCGTGGGGTTACCGGCGCTTACCGTGTAGGTCGTCATGGCGTGTCCTCATGGATTTGGGGAGCAACGGCTGGAGCGGCAGAAGGTGATGCGGCCGGGATCGGGCACCGCGGTCGGCAAGCCGAACGGGCGGCGTTGCCTTTCTTACAAGAAGCGGAACGAAATAGCCTCGTCTTTCATGCCGCCCGGAGAACGGTCGACGGGTCCACGGTGAAGGCCGGCATGGCGCTTGCGGCAGGGTCGTCCAAAGTGGCGGCCGGGGTTGCAGGGGGTTCGGGCGGGCTGGCAGCAGGGGCGGCGCCCGCCGGGTCGGGCGGGGCGGCGTCGGACTGCGCCGCGGCGGCCAGAGCGTCCTCGGCCGTCGGCAGGGTGGCGTCGGATGCGGGGCTGGATGCCGTGACGAAGCCCGGGGCCGGGGCGGCTTGGCTGGTGCCAGGCAGGGAACCGGGGAGCGCGGGGTCGATCAGGTGCCAGCTCAGGCCGGGGTTGCCCAGCGTGAAGCCGCCGGTCACCGCGTCGTTGACGACGGTGAACAGCGTCAGCGCGCCGTTGGACGCCTGCGTCACGATGTCGGACGTGCCGTCGCCGTTATAGTCGCCGGACGCCACGACCTTGGTGTTCCCGAGCGTGCCGAGCGAGGTGCCGGCAGTGACGGTCCCGCCGTTCATGCTGAAGATGATGGCCGAGTTGTCCACCGTGCTCTGCAGCAGGATGTCGGACTTGCCGTCGCCGTTATAGTCGCCGACGCCTGCAACGCGGAACCCGGCGAACGTGCCGATCGTGGTGCCCGCGGTGAAGCCGTTGTTCCTGACCGTGAACTCCGTCAGCGTGCCGTCGGTGCCCTGCACCAGCATGTCCGACGTGCCGTCGCCGTTGAAGTCGCCGATCCCCGCGACCTTCGACGTGCCGAAATTGCCGTACGAGGTGCCCGCCGTGACGCTGCCGCCGTTCATCGTGAAGCCCACGACGGCCCCGTTCACGTTCTGCAGCAGGATGTCGGACCTGCCGTCGCCGTTGAAGTCGCCGGTGCCCGCCACGTTCCAGGCGGAGCCGTAGCTGCCGAGCGAGTAGCCGGCCGTGTAGGCGTTGTTCACGACGGTGAACAGCGTGAGGCTGCCGCCGGGTCCCTCGATCAGCGTGTCGCTGGTGCCGTCGCCGTTGAAATCGCCGGTGCCGACGACCTGGGTGCCCGGCCCGAAGACGCCGATGGAGGTGCCTGCGGTGATCAGGCCGCCATTCATCGTGTACACCACTGTCGCCCCGTTGCTGTTCTGCAGCACCACGTCCGACCTGCCGTCGCCGTTCAGGTCGTCCGGCGCGGCGAAGAACCGGCCCGCCGCCTGCTCGGCCAGCCGGACCGCCGTCGTCGCCTGGATCAGCCCGGCACCCACATCGAAGCCGCCGCCCATTCCGATCGCCGACGCCCCGAGCACCGAGGTGACCTGCGCCGTCGTCAGCCTCGGGTCGGCCTGCAGGAGCAGCGCCGCGGTGGCCGCCGCGACCGGCGCCGCAGCCGACGTGCCGAAGAACGTCGAGAACCCCGTCACGCTGGTGCTCGCCCCATCGGGCGCCGTGAAGTTCACCTTGCCCGTGAACACCGGGGTCGAAAACCGGTTGCCGTTGCTGTCGAACAGCAGCTCCCCCGGCCCATAGCTGGAGAACGCCTCCGCCACCGGCACCGCAACCCCCTGCGAGGGGGTCTGCTTCACGTTCACCGCCCCGACCGAGTTCACGTTCGCCAGGAGCTTCTGGCCGGTGAGGTTGCCGCCCCCGATGTTCGCCGCGGGATCGTTGATGACGTCGTCGGTCGTGTCCTCGTTGAACAGGAAGCGGAACAGCCCCGGCGCCCGCCCGCCGTTCAGCACCACCGCCACCCGGTAGGTGCCGGCGGCCAGGCTGTTCGTGAACGCGAACTGCAGCGGGTCGCCGCCCACCACGTTCGACGTGCCCGAAGCGACCAGCGCGTTGTTCGAGTCGTACACGTACAGCGCCAGGCTGTTGGCCGACCCGGCCCCGCCCGGCCCGCCCGCGCCGATGGAGCGATACGGCTGGTCCCACGACAGGTCGATCTCGAAATACCCGGTCCGCAGATGCGTGAAGCTCTCGAGCGCGTTGCCGCCGCCGAAGTTCATCGCCGTCACCGGCGCGGACTGTCCCGGCAGCGTCGTGGTGACCGGGACGAAGGCCCCCTGGTAGTAGGCGCCGCCATCGTTGCCGGCCGAGGTGAAGTAGTTGCCGCCCGCCGCGACGAACGCCTCGATCGCGTTGTCGAGCAGGTCGCCCGTCTGGAAGAACGGCGCGCTGCCCAGGCTGATGTCGTCCACGATGATCTTGCAGCCGGCGTTCATCAGCGCCGTCACGCTCGCCGCGAACGTGGCCACCGAGCTGCCGTACGTGTCGAAGTAGAGCTGCGCGTCCGGCGCCGTCTCGTGCACCAGCTCCGCCATGGCCCGGCCCTCATCCGTGGCGGACTGATCGCCCAGCACCGTCACCGTCGCCGGCAGGTAGCCCGCCGCCTCCTCGCCCGCCGCACGCTGGCCGGTGTTGAAGCTGTCCGAGATGATGCCGATCTTCACGCCGGCCCCGGTGACGCCGTACTTGCTGCGCGCCTGCGCCCCCAACACCGCCGCGTCGGCGGCGTTGTTCGGCGCGGGCCCCACCGGCAGCACCTGTATCGTCGTCCCACCCGCGCCGTCGGTGACGGGCGCGAAAACCTGGCCGGCGAAGCTCGTCGCCGGGTTCAGGTGCAGCGTCACCGTCTGGCTCCCGCCCGTCAGCGTCAGCACGTTGCTTGCGTCCAGCACCGCGCGCGTCGCCAGCCCGACGCCCCGCACGTCGATGGACGGCGTGCCGCTGCTGAGCAGCCCGATCGTCGGTGCGAAGTCCCCCTTGGTCAGCGCCGTCGCCTCGATCTGCAGCACGCCGGCCTGGAGAAAGAGGTTCACGCCGTTCGTCAGCCCGCGCCCGACCGCCCCCGCCGTCGTCACGTCCAGCACGCCGCCGATCAGCGTGGTCCCGCCATGGTAGTTGTTGTTCGGGTTCGACAGCGTCGCCGTCCCGACCAGCTGGATCTGCACCCCGAAGCCGGTGCCGTCGTCGGTGATGGAGTCGGCGATGATGTCGCCCGCCCCGCTGCTGGACGAGTTCTGCAGCAGAAGCACCCCGTTGCCGCCCTGGTAGTACAACCCGCCCGACCCCGAGCCCGCGAACGCCCCGGCCCCGCCCGCGCCCCCGGTTGCCGTGCCGCCCGAGAACGACACGCCCTGCAGCGTCACGCGCCCGCCCGACTGCACGAACACGTCGGCCCCCGCCCCCAGGCCGCCGCCGCCGCCCGAAAAGCTGCCGGCCCCCGCCCCGAGACCGCCCGCGGCACCACCGCCGCTGCCGCCGCCGCCGCCGCCGCCGAACCCGCCCGCCCCAGGCGGCGCGCCGTAACCGGCGCCGGCCCCACCGCCCCACCGAACCCGCCCGCAACCCCCGTCTGCGCCGCCGTGCTGCCCGGGGCGTTGGACACGCCGCCCGCACCCAGGCCCGTCCCGGCCGCCGACCCGCCCGCGCCGCCCACCGCCCGGTCTGCCGTGAAGCTGTCGTCGATCAGCGTCACCACCGCGGTGCCGCCCACATACAGCCCGCCGCCCAGCCCGGCCCCGCCCCCGCCGCCGCCCGACGTGCCCCCGGCCCCCGCGCCCCCGGCCGCCACCGCGTTCTGCGTCGTCAGCCCCGAAATCTGCACCGTACCCGCCGTGACCTGGAACCCGCCGAAAGCCCCCGCGCCGTCGAGCACCTTGCCGTTGCCGTTGATCGACAGCTTGGACACGTGGCTCGCGTCGATCGCCGTGAGTGCCGTGTTCAGGATCAGCGGGCCCGCCAGGTCCGTCGCGAAGCTGATCGTGTATTGCAGACCCGCCGTGCCGGCATCGACCGCCAGGATCGCGGCCAGCAGATCGGCTTCGGTTCGGATCGTGAACGATGTCGTCGGCATGGCTGCTCCCCGGCTTCACGGCAGGGTAACAGTTGATTTACCTTCGGGAAAGAGAACGAAACGATCCCGTGCGTCGACAGCCCGTATGCGACAGCGTCATTGACCGATCCGTCCGCGCTGCCTTAGCATTTCGCCTCATCCCGGAGGCCCGGCATGCGCTTCAGCAACTTCCTGTTCCCCGAAAGCCGCGACCCCGCCCGCGACGGCGCCGTCATCGACGAGGTCATGCAGGAGGTCCAGCTCTCGGAGCGTCTGGGCGTCGACACCGTCTGGCTCAGCGAGCACCACTTCGACGGCAACTGCGCCTACGTCGACCCCATCGACCTTCGCCGCCGCCATCGCCGTCGCCACCACCCAGCGCATCAACATCGGCTATCGCCGTCGCCCAGATGTCCCTCCACCACCCCATCCGCATCGCCGAACAACTCTCGTTGATCGACCACCTCAGCAAGGGCCGCCTCATCGTCGGCCTGGGCCGCGGCACCGAACTACAACATCTACGAATACCAAGGCTACGGCATCGACCACCGCCGACGCCCAGGCCAGGTTCGAAGAAGCCACCGCCATCATGCTGCAAGGCCTGGACCAGCGAAACACGGCTTCACCCACCACGGCCGCTTCTGGGACCCTCAACGTCCCCGTCCTGCGTCCCCGCCCCTACACCCGCCCCCACCCCTTCGCCTGATCCAGGGCCGCATCCGGCGCCGCCTCCGCTCACCGGAGTTGGGCGCCAAGGGGCAAACCCTTCCTCATGAACGTCCAAAGCAACTGGAGAACTACCCGCACCCGCATCGCCGCCTGGCGCCGCCGCCGGCCGCCGACCACAAGATCCCCGAACCCACCATGGCCGCCGCCCTCGATGCAAAGCTGGGTCTGGCGCAACGTCTTCGTCGGCCGAGACCGACGCAGCAAGCCGACCGTGATCGGCCTCCCAGCTGTATCACCGCAATGCAGGAACACCGCGTCCGCGCATGCGCCTCCGCGTGCGAACAGGAACAAGGGGCCACCATGGTCGCCCCCACCACCCGCCCGCCCGAGAAGATCGACCCGCGCGACGGCGTCATCTGCGGCTCCCCGGCCACGGTCGCCGAGAAGATGGCCGAGCTCGAGGCCACGGGCGTCGGTGGCGTGATCCTCGCCTTCCGCATGGGCCCGATGCAGTGGGACCAGGTGGCGAGCAGCCTGACGCTGTTCATGGAGCGGGTCGCCCCCCATGTCGGGATGCGCCGAGCCGCCTGACGGGCGCCCTGGCCGGCGGTTCAGGCGGGGGCGATGCCCCGCATGAACCGGTGCCGGATCAGCATCGGATCGCGCTCCGTCGTGCCCGTCGCCGGCCGGCCGTCGATCCGCGCCGCGATGAAATGCGGGCCGGGCGTCGCCAGGCACCGCTCCAGCAGCGTCTCGAAGCTCGTCTCGTCCGCGGCCCAGTGGCTGCTGCCGATCCCCGACGCGAGGGCCACCGCAACCAGGTCCGTGCCCGAGGCCGTCGCGGTCGCCTGGCCCCCGGTGATCTGGTAACAGGCGTTGTCCATCGCGACGACGATCAGGTTCGCCGGCCGCAGCGTGCCGATGGTCGACAGGCAGCCCAACTGCATCAGCAGCGACCCGTCGCCCTCCAGCGCCACCACGCCGCGCCCCGGCTGCGCCAGCGCGACCCCGAGCGCGATCGGGCAGGCCAGGCCCATGCTGCCCAGCATATAGAAGTTCTGCGGCCGCTGGCCCGACATCCACAGGTCGAAGTTCGTGTTCCCGATGCCGCCGATCACCGCCTCGTCCCGGTGCAGCCGCGCCACCAGCCGCTGCGTCAGGTCGAACCGCCCCATGACCTTGCGGTTGGCGTGGTGGGCCGGGCTGTCCATGGCCGTCATTTGATCAATCATGTCTTCGCCCCACTTGTCCGGCTCGCGGTCAGCAGCGGCGACAGGATCAGCGCCACCGGCGCCTGCGTCATCACCGCCTGCTGGATCGACCGGTGGGCGATGAACCCGGCCTCGTCCGCCCGGGTGATCGTGTGGTGCTCGATCCCCAGCGCGTCCAGCACCGGGCGCATCGTCCGGCACACCATCGCCTGGCCCAGGTTGAACTCCCCCAGCGTGCCCCGCTCGCTGACGATCATGATCAGCGGAATCTGATACGGCACGGCCAAGGACGCCAGCGCGTTCGGCAGCGTCGCGAACCCGCTGGTCTGCATCGCCAGCACCCCCAGCATCCCGCCCATCCAGGCCCCGGCCAGGATGCCCACCGCCTCCTCCTCCCGCGCCGTCACGAACGACCGGATGCCGGCATCCCCCGCCACCTCCTGGATCAGGGGCGTCAGCACCCGGTCCGGCACGTAGGTGAACAGCCGCACCTTGTTCGCCGTCATCGTCCCATGCAGCGTCGCGTGCCAGCTTTCCATCAGGCGGCCTTCGCGTCGGCCAGCAGCCAGGCGACGCCCGACTGCTCCGCCACCTGCCGCACCTTCGCCAGCAGCCCGGGCCCGACGGGGATCCCGTCCTGCAACCGGCGTGCGGCGGTGCGGAACTCCTTGTCGCCCGCCACCATCACGGGCGTGGCCGGGTCCGTGGGCCGGGTCGCCCGCAAGCCGTCGCAGAACCGGGCCACGTCGGCCTCGAACGCCTCCTGGCTGCGGAACAGCGTCGGGCTCAGCGCCAGGAAGAAGTGGCCGATGTCGAACCCCTTCGGGTTCGTCGTATGCCCGGGGTCGGTGACCAGGGACGCGCCGGACAGGCACGAGCTCAGGATGTTCACCATCGCCGCCAGCCCGTAGCCCTTGTAGCTGCTGCTCTCCGGCGTGCCGCCCAGCGACGTCAGGAACCCGCCCTTCTGCACCGCCTCCAGCGGGTCCGTGGAGGGCAGGCCCTCGCTGGTCAGCAGCCATCCCGGCGGCGCCGGCAGGTTCTCGTTCGCCTTGTTGCGGATGCGCCCGGCCGCCACCGTCGTCGTCGCCATGTCCAGCAGGAAGGGCGCCTGTCCCTGCGCCGGCGCCGAGAACGCCCAGGGGTCCGTGCCCAGCCGCGCCTCCGCACCGCCCGTGGGCGCCACCTGGATGGCGCTGGCCGACGTCGCCACCATCCCGATCATCCCGGCGTCGGCCGCCATCCGCGCGTAGAAGCCGCACGCGCCGAAATGCGACGAGTTCCGCACCGTCGTGATCCCCACCCCGATCGTCTGCGCCTTGCGGATCGCGATCTCCATCGCCTGGCGCGAGGGCTCGTGCCCCAGCCCGCCATCGGCGTCGATCAATGCGGACACCGGCGTCTCCCGCTCCACCCGGGGCACGGCGGCCATCTTCACCCGGCCCGTCCGGTGCCGGTCGTGGTAGGCGGGGATCATCGAGATCCCGTGGCTGTCCACCCCGTGCAGGTCCGCCCAGGACATCACCTCCGCCGTGCGATGCGCGAAGGGGCCGGGCATGCCCCAGGCGGCGAGCAGCGCCTCCAGCTGGGCGCGGTGGGCGGCATAGCTTGCGGGCATCGGCGGTCTTCCTTCAGCGGTCTTCAAGAACGAAGGGGTTGCGGAGCGTGCCGATCCCGGTCAGCTCGATCTCGACGACGTCGCCGGGCTTGAGGTCGGGCGAGGAGCCGTCGGTGCCCATCCAGATCACGTCGCCCGGGTGCAGCGTCACATACCGGGTCATGGTCGCGATGAACCGCTGGATGCCGAACAGCATGTGGTTGGTGGGGAAGCGCAGCGTCTCCGTCCCGTTCAGCCGCACGATCGTCTCCATCGCATCGAGGTCCACGTCGGTCTCGATCCAGGGGCCCATCGGCTTGAACGTGTCGGTGTTCTTGCCGCGCCACAGGGTGCGGTCCTCTTTCTGCCAGTTGCGCTCGCTGACGTCGTTGCCGATCGTGTAGCCGAACACGCATGACAGCGCGTCCGCCTCGGTCAGGTGCCTGGCCGTCCTGCCGACCACGACGACGATCTCGCCCTCGTACTGGACCTTCGTCGCGTCGCGGGGGATCACCACGTTCTGGCCGTGCGCCACCAGCGCGTTGCTGGCCCGGTATCCCCATGTCGGGCTTGGGCGGGAAGCTCGGCGCCTCGCCCCGCTTCTTCGCCACCTCGATCACGTGCTCCGTGTAGTTCAGCCCGGCGGCGTAGAACGTCCGCGGCAGCACCGGCACCTCGATCGTCACGTCCGCCAGCGCGTGCACCCGCCCCGTCGGCTGCGGCGGCCCGTCGAAGGGTCCGCCCGCCACCTGGTGGATCGCGTCGCCCTGCATCGTGCCGTAGCCGGTGCGGCCCTCATGCGTGTAGCGGATCCAGCGCACGGTTATTCCGCCGCCTGCAGCAGGCCCTCGCGCACGAAGTCGGGGTCGAACACCCGGTCCGCCATCACCTGGCAGCGCTTGATCAGCCGCGGCTCGTCCGGCCCGTAATCCGGGATCGCGTTGTGCAGCGTGCCGATATGGTCCCACATCAACACGTCGCCCTCGGTCCAGACATGGGCGTGCAGGTAATTCTCCTGCAGCTGGTGCGCGAACAGCAGCTCCAGCACGCGGGCGCTCTCGGCCACGTCCAGCTCGTTGATGCGGGTGACGTAGCCGGGGTTGCAGTACAGCACCGTGCGGCCGCTGATCGGGTGGGTCATGAACACCGGGTGGGTCGCCGCGGGGCGCCGCGCCCGCTGCTCGGCCGTCAGCGCCGGGCGGGTGCTGCCGGGGCGGCTGCGCATCTCCTCCCAGAACTTGTTGAAGTCGTGGCTGGCCGTCATGCCCTGCAGGCGCTGCCGCAGATCGTCATCCAGCCCCTCGTACGCCGCCCGCATGTCGGCGAACACCGTGTTGCCCAGCGGCTTGCCGGCGCGATGCGGGATCTTGACGCCATACAGCACGTTGCTGAAGCCGATCAGCGCGTTGTACGACATGTCCGTGTGCCAGTCCTGCCCGGCGTCCGACAGGCCGATCGGCACCCCGTTCTCGACGATGTTCGACAGCACCATCACCTCCGGCACCAGCGGGTCGCTGTATCCGCCGGTCAACGACACCTGCAGCCCGCCGAAATGCGCCGAGAACGTCTTCAGCTGCAGCGCCGTCAGCGTCTGCCGCGGGAAGCACAGCACGCCGTGCTCGCCCAGCGCCCGCAGGATGGCCCCGAAGTCCGCCCGCCCCAGCGGCGCGCCCAGGTCGAACCCGTCCACCGTCGCGCCCAGCGCGGCACCACCCGGCGTATGCCCGTTCGGCGTGATCTGCATCCGCGTGCTCCTCCCTCGGTGCCGGTCGTTGCCGACGCCCTCCGGTATACCGTGCCGCGGGCCTGTGCCACAACGGGGGCAACGGCGGCCCCACGGGCGATCGCCGAGCGACGGGGGAGGCGGCGATGTTCTGTTCCAGGATCGGGCAAGCGCTGTGCGTGGCCAGCCTGCTTTCGGCAGGCCCGGCATGGGCGCAGCAGCAGGCCGACACGCTCCGCATGGGCGTCGGCGCGCAGGTCACCTCCATCGACCCCGAATACCACAACATCTCGCCCAACAACGCCTTCGCCGCCATGGTCTACGGCGCCCTGATCGACACCGACGGCCAGTCCCGCCTGAAGCCCGGTCTCGCCCTCAGCTGGACCGCGCTCGCCGACGACCTTTGGGAGTTCAAGCTCCGCCCCGGCGTCACCTTCCACGACGGCACGCCCTTCACCGCCGACGACGTCGCCTTCACCTTCCAGCGCATCCCCGCCGTCGTGAACAGCCCCGGCTCCTACTCGACCTTCATCTACTCCATCGACCGGGTCGAGATCCCGGATCCGCTCACCCTCCGCCTGCACACGAAGACCCCCGACCCGCTGCTGCCGGGCAACCTCACCCAGGTCTGGATCCTCAGCCGCGCCCTGCACACCGGCGCCGCGACCGAGGACTTCAACTCCGGCAGGCTCGCCATCGGCACCGGCCCGTTCCGCGTCGCCTCCGTGCGCTTCGGCGACCGGATCGAGCTCGATCGCAACGACGCCTATTGGGGCGAGAAATCCCCCTGGGCGCATGTCAGCTACCGCCAGGTCACCAACGAGGCCGCCCGGTCCGCCTCGCTGCTGTCCGGCGACGTCGACTTCATCGACCAGGTGCCCACCGCCGACGTCGCCCACCTCCGCAACGAGCCCAAGGTCAGGCTCTCGGAAGCCGACAGCCTGCGCGTGATCTACATCGCCATGGACCAGGGCCGGGACGGGGCCTCGCCCTTCATCACGGACAATGACGGGCGGCCGCTGGACAAGAACCCGCTGCGGGACGTCCGCGTCCGCCGGGCATTGAGCCTGGCCATCGACCGCACGGCCGAGGTGGCGCGCGTCATGGAAGGCGTCGCCACGCCCACCCTGCAGTACATGGCGCCCGGCACCTTCGGCTACGTGCCGGACCTGGTGCCCCCGCGCGCCAACCCCGAGGAGGCCCGCCGCCTGCTGGCTGAAGCCGGCTACCCCCAGGGGTTCAGGATCACGCTGCACGGCCCGAACGACCGCTACCCCAACGACTTCCGCATCGTCCAGGCGGTCGCGCAGATGTGGACGCGGATCGGCGTCCGCACCGCCGTCGAGACGGGGCCCTACAGCAGCTTCATCACCCGCGCCTCACGGCAGGAGTTCTCCGCCTTCCTCGTCTCGTGGGGCACCGCGACCGGCGAACCCGGCGCCGGCATCCGCTCCACCGTCGCCACCTACGACGCGAAGTCCGGCATGGGTTCCGTCAACCGCGCCCGCTACTCCAACCCCGAGCTGGACGCCGGGCTCGCCGCCGCCATGCGCGTCATCGATGAAACGAAGCGGGAAGCCATGCTGCAGGAGGTCACCCGCGTCCTGGCGCGCGACGTCGGCATCATCCCCATCCACCTGCAGAAGAACGTCTGGGGCATGCGCGCCGGCCTGGCGCACGACGGGCGCGTCGACGAGCTGACCCGCGCTCAGGACGTGCGCCCCGACCCCGCGATCCGCTGACGGCAGGGCAGGGCAGTCTACACCGGCACGTTCGGCGGCGCGCTCACCCGCTTGCGTCCCGTGGCGCCCGGCCGCTCGATCGCGTGCCGGATCAGCGCGCCCAGCCGATACAGCGCATGCACCGACTTGCTGTAGGGCAGGGTGACGAACAGCGCCAACACCAGCCCCAGATGCACCGCGAGCGTCACGCCCATGGCGCCGGTCGCCCGCACCGCCAGCAGCAGCAGGCCCGAAAGCCCCAGCAGCAGCAACAGCAGCAGCAGGCCGCTATCGGCGCCCAGCAGCTCCCGCGCCTGGGGCTCCTGATCGCCCTTCAGCTTCATCCAGAACAGCCCGGTGCAGCCCACGACCAGCCCGATGCCGCCCAGCGTCCCCAGGATCACCGGCACGCTCAGGAACGGGTAGGGCGCCGGCCAGTGCAGGAAGTGGTCGTAGAGCGTGGCGACGCTGGTGGATGCGAAGCACAGCAGGAATCCGTAGGCCATGGCATGGTGCGCGTGCCGCCGGGCCGTGGAGAAGCTCTCATCGGTGTCGTTGCACCCGTGCCCGCCGCCGCCCAGGTAGGTCAGCGTCGCCGCGTCGTGCAGCGCCTGCGCCAACGGCTTGGGCTGCGTCAGCTCCGCCGGCCGTCCCCCCGTGTCGCGCCAGAAGTGCGCGAACCCCATGCCCAGCGCCAACAGCGAGAACAGGAAGGTGACCGAGGCCGGCCACACCATCACCGACCACGGGATCACCTCGTAGAAGCCGCGGCCGGGCGTCTGGTCGTGCGCGACGAACAGCGCGCCCCCATGCAGCACCAGCGTCAGCAGCAGCACCGCCACCACGCCGCCCGCCATCGCCAGCGCCATCACCAGCCCGTTGCGCCGGTATAGCGCCGCCAGCGGTGCCGGCCAGGCATACTTCGCATAGCTTTCCGCCCGCACGCGTGAGAACGCCTGGGGCACGTTGATGCCGAACTCGTGCGGCGGCGCATACTGGCAGGCGTAGTAGCAGCCCTTGCAGGAGTGACAGAGGTTGGCGAGGTAGTTGAGGTCGCCCGACGTGAAGTCACGCCGCATCTGCATCGCCGGGAAGACCGCGCAATAGCCTTCGCAATAGCGGCAGGCGTTGCACACCTCCATGTTGCGCCGGGCCAGCTCCATCGCCGGTGAATCGGCGGTCGTCGTCTCAGTTGCTGGCACGCTTTGCGGCCTCCTCTCCTGCGATGCGGCCGAACACCGTGCCGATCGCCATGCCGAACCCGGCCAGGTAACCCCGGCCCAGGATGCTGCCGGCCATGATCTCGCCCGAGGCGAACAGGTTGGCCGTCGGCCGCCCGTCCTCCATGATCACCTGCGCCCGCTCGTTCACCTTCACGCCCAGATAGGTGAAGGTGATGCCGGGCCGCAGCGGGTAGCCGATGAACGGCGCCTGCTCGATCGGCCGCGCCCAGTTCGTCTTGTCGATCTCAAGCCCCTGCGTGTGCAGCCCGTCCAGCTCCAGGTTGTCGAAGCGGCCGGGCACGCAGGCCGCGTTGAACGCCTGCACCGTCTGTTCGAGGGTGGCGGGGTCGAGCCCCAGCTTCGTCGCCAGCCCGCCGATCGTGTCGGACTTGATGGCCGGGAACACGCTCGGCATGAACAGACGCTCGCTGCGGCTGTCGATGATCGCGTAGCCCACCTGGTCCGGCTGCTGCGCCACCAGGCGGCCCCAGATCGCGTAGCGCTTGGGCCACACGTCCTGCCCCTCGTCGTAGAAGCGCTGCCCGTGCCGGTTCACGACGATGGAGAAGGGCACGCAATCCAGCCGCGTCGCGATCCCGCCGTCGAACTTCGGCGCCCGCCCGTCGATGGCCACCGCATGGCACTGCGTGGGGTCGCCCACCGAGGCCACGCCCTGGCCCAGAAGGCTTTTCAGCACGCGCCCCTTGGCATAGGGCGTGCCGCGGATCAGGAAGTTGTCGGCCGCGTCGCCCCAGCCCTGCTTCAGCCATTCGATGTTGGCCTGGAACCCGCCCGAGGACGCGACCACCGTCTTGGCCTGCACCTCCACCGGGAAGCCGTGCACGCTGGCCACCAGCTTGCGGACGAAGCCGTCATCCACCACCAAGTCCTGCACCTCCGTGTCGTACAGCACGTGCACGCCCAGCGCCTCGGCCGTGCGGAACATTGCGTTCACCAGCGCCTTGCCGCCGCCCAGGAAGAAGGCGTTGGTGCGGCTCAGGTTCAGCGTGCCCGTCAGGCTCGGCTGGAACACGACGCCGCAGCGCTCCATGAACGGCAGCGCCTTCTGCGTCATGCGGATCGTCATCCGGGCCAGGCCCTCGTCCGTCTCGCCCGCCGTCACCCGCAGCAGGTCGTCCCAGTACTCGTCCTCGAGATACGCCTCGGTCAGCACCGACGTCGGCGCCGTGTGCATCGCCCGCAGGTTGCGCGTGTGCCGGCTGTTGCCGCCCCGCATCGCCCGCGGGGCATGCTCCAGCAGCACCACGCTCGCCCCGGCCTCCGCCGCCGTCACCGCCGCGCACAGCGCCGCGTTCCCGCCCCCGATCACGGCGACGTCCCAAACCTTGTCCGACCAGCTCATCGTTGGCGTATCCCTCAGCTCCCGGCCAGGCCGTGCACCTCTGGCATATAGAGGTCTTTCCAGGACTGAGGCGAGTGCTTCATCCGCCCCACCTTCCGCATGAAGCCCGTCATCGTCTCCACCCCCGCCGGCGTCGTCGTCCAGTCGTTGTCGGGGTCCGACACGATGCGCGTCATCTCGGCCGGCGTGCTCCGCGTGTCGCGCGCCATCTCGAGGTAGATGGCCGCCGCCTGGTCCGGGTGCCGGTTGACCAGGTCGTTCGCCTCCATCTGCGCCGCCAGCACCACCTCCGTCACGCGCGGGTTGGCGTCGCGGAACCGCTTGGACCCGATCATCGTGCCGTTGATGTGATGGCCCCCGAACGTGTCGTAGGAGTTCAGGATCAGGTGCAGCTTCGGCGAGGCCTGTTCGTAGTAGTAGAACGGACTGACGGAGAAGTGGCAGTTGACCGACGAGCCCGAGAGCAGCCCGGCGATCGCGTCGGGGTGCGGCAGCGTGACCGTCAGCTTGTCCAGGCGGTCGTACTGCGCGTCGCCCCACAGCTTGGCCGCCGCCATCTCCAGGATCAGCGCCTGGCTGCTGATCTTCACCCCGGGGACGGCGATGCGGTCCGCATCGGACAGGTCCGCGATCGTCCGGAGCGCCGGGTTGCTGGTCATCAGCAGGTAGGGCATCGACTGCACGGCGCTGAGCGACAGCACCTCCTGCGCGGTTCCCACCGTCTTGTCCCACAGCGTCGCCAGCGCCGTGGCCCCGGCGGCGGCGAAATCCATCTGCCCGGCCAGCAGCGCGTCCGCGATGGCGCCCGTGCCCCCCAGCGTGGCCCAGACGGGCTTCAGCCCCGGCAGCCCGATCCGCGCCGCATGCTTCTCGATCAGCCCCTCATGCTCCATCACCATCACCGGCAGGTATGGCAGCCCGTACTGCTTGGCGATCCGCACCGCAGACACCTCGGCCAACGCCGGCCGCGCCAGCATCGGGGCCGCCAGCACACCAAGGCCGAACCCCCGCCGCCCGATCGTTCGCCCGAGCGCTCCGGTCATGGCAGCACCAGGTCGATCAGCGTCGTCTGTTCCATGCTGTCCCCATACCAGGCCGAGATCGCCGCCTCCCGCTTGCCGACGTAGCGCGGCTGGCCCGCCTCGATCACCATCGGCAGGTCGTGGCCCGGGATCAGCACGCTGCCGGGCCGGGCCTGCCACAGCGTGCGGATCAGCGCGATCGATGCGGCGCTGACCGCCTTGTCGTACGTCATGTCGGTGTCGCCCGACACGAGCTCCGCCCGGTTCTTCGCCGCGTCACCGGTGAACACCACGTCGTGCGCCTCGCCCCGCAGCACGAAGACCAGGCACCCCGGCGTGTGCCCCGGCGCCGCGTGCGCCGTCATGCCCGGCAGCACGGTGCCGCCATCCTCGATCAGCGCCGTCGTCGGCCAATGCTGCAGCTTCTCGACATACAGCTCCGGCACCGGCGTGCGGCCCCAGGGCTCCTGCACCGACCACGCCATCTCCACCGCCCCGATCGCGATCCGCGCATGCGCGAACAGCGTCCAGTTGATCGAGTGGTCGTGGTGGGAATGCGTCAAGATTACGTCCGTCACGTCCTCGGGCGCCAGGCCCCGCCGCGCCAGCCCGGCCAGCAGCAGGTTGCGCATCCCGAACGTGCCCACGTCCACCAGCGCCACACGCCCGTGCCCCCGCAGCAGCACGATCGTGCTCCAGCCGAGCCCGCCATGGCACACCGCCTTACCCGGGAACCCGCTGACGATGACGTCGATCTCGTAGCCGCCGGCCTCGGTGCGCATCGTCTAGCTCCCGCTCAGGGCGTGCACCTCGGGGAAGAACAGGTCCTTCCACGAGGCCGGCTTGTGTTTCAGGCGGCCCACCTGGTGCATGAAGTCGGTGAAGGCCGCGGTGGCGATCGGCTGCGTCGTGTAGTCCACGTCGGGGTCGCGGACCATGGCGGTCAGGTCATCGACGCTGCTGCGGGTCTCGCGCGTGGCCCGCAGGTAGATCTCGGCGGCCTGCCGCGGCTCCCGCCGGATGAAGGCGTTCGCCTGCTCGCAGGCGGCGAGCATGGCGGCGCAGGGGCCGGGGTTGGCGTCGTGGAAGCGCTTCGTCGTGATCAGGCTGCCGTTCGTGTGGCGGCTGCCGACCACGTCGTAGGATTTCAGCACCTGGTGCATGCCCGGCACCGCCAGCTCGTAGTAGTTGAACGGCGAGCTGGCGAAGTGGGCCGTCACGCTGGACGATGGCGACAGCAGCTGCACCATCGCATCGGGATGGGACAACGTGAGGGTCAGCGGATCGAGCCGCCCGAACTCCGCAGGCCCCCAGCGCCGGGCGCACTCCATCTCGAGTGCCAGCGCGTGGCCCGTCAGCTTCACCGCCGGCAACGCGATGCGGTCCTGCGGCGTGAAGTCGGCGATGGTCTGCACGCCGGCCGAACGGGCGATCAGCACATAGGGCATCGACTGCAGCGCACACAGCCCCCGCGCCTCGAGCGGGGTGCCGACCGTCTTGTCCCACAGCGTCGCCAGTGTCGGCACGCCGGGTGCGATGAAGTCGTACTGGCCCGACAGCAGCCCATCCAGCTGCTGCGCCGGCCCGGCCACGGCGGTCCATTCCACCGTGAGGCCCGGCAGGCCCGCACGGGCCAGGTGGCCCTCGACCAGCCGTTCCTGCTCCATGACGATCATGGACAGATAGGGCAGCCCGTACTGCTTCGACAGGCGGAGCGTGCCGGCCTCCGCCGCGGCGGCGCGCGACAGATAGGGCAGCGCGAGCAGGCCCGCGGCCAGGTCGCGGCGACGCATGGAGGTCCCTCCGGTTTCTTATTGAGCGAAACCGTAGAGGCGGGCGGGGTTGTCCACAAGCACGGCATGCAGCGTGGCCGCGTCGCCGGCCCAACGGCGCAGCCGGTTCAGCGCCGCGCCGTCGTCGATGGGGTTGAACGGCTCAATCGCCGCCTTGTCCAGCCGCGCCCCGCCGGCATGCGGCCAGTCCGAGCCCCACAGCATCCGCGCCGGGTTCGCGGCCAGCAGCGCCGCCGCGATCGGCCCGGCATCGTCGGGCCCCCCAGGCGCCGGCGCGATCCGGTGCGCGGCCGACAGCTTCACATAGGCCCGGCCGCTGCCCACCAGATCGAGCAGCGCCGCGAACCCCGGTTGCGCCACCCCGCCCGCCGCCATCGCCCGGCCGAAATGGTCCACCACCAGCGGCACCTCCAACCCGGCGATCAGGTCGTGCAGCGGCGCCAGCACATCGAGGCCGGTATACACCTGCACGTGCCAACCGAGCGGCGCCACCTGGTCCGCCGCATGACGCAGCAGCCGCCCGGCCACGGCAGCGTCCGACTGCCCCCCGGTCTGCAGGTTCAGCCGCACGCCCCGCACCCCCTGCTCGTGCAAGGCCCGCAGCGCGACCAGTGCCAGGTCCGGCGCCACCACCGCCACCGCCCGCGCCCCGGCACCCACCGCCCGCACCCCATCCAGCGTCGCCCGGTTGTCCGTCCCGTACGGGCTCGGCTGCACGATCACCACCCGATCGAGCCCCAGGATGCGCTGGTGCTCGATCAGCTCCGCCGCCACCGCCTCCGCCGGCGTGTAGGCCCGCCCGGGATCGAACGGGTAGCCCGGCCCGAACACATGCGTGTGGCAGTCGCACGACCCGCGCGGCAAAGGGGCGTCCAGCGTGCTGTGCCGGACACCGAGCAGCGAGGTCACGAGGCGTAGTGCGGGAAGCCGGACTGGCGCCCCTCGGCCTCCAGCCGGCGGATCATCGCATGCCACTCCAACACGCCGTAGGGCCGCCGCACGCCGGGCTTGTACAGGTGCGCCGTCCGCTCCAGCACCGCCTCGTCCGGCACCAGCAGCTCCGTCCGCGCGGCCATCGCATCAACCTGCGCCTGGCACGACATCTCCAGCTGATACAGCGTGTTGAACGCCTGCGGGATGTCCGGCCCGCAGGTCAGCAGCCCGTGCGAGCGCATGATCATCGCGTTGTGCTCGCCGAGCGATTCCACCAGCCGCTCCCGCTCGTCCACGTTGATCGCCGGGCCCTCGTAGTCGTGGTAGCCGATATGCCCGTTGAACCGGATCGACGTCTGGTTCAGCGGCAGCAGCCCGCACGCCATGGAGCTGACGGCCATGCCCGCCCGCGTGTGCGTGTGCGTGACGCAGGCGACGTCGGGCCGCGCCTTGTGGATCGCGCCATGGATCACGTAGCCGGCCATGTTGATCCCGTAATCCGTCTCGGGCTTCCACAGGATGTTACCCTCGACGTCGATCCGGGCGAGGCTCGACGCGGTGATCTCCTTGTACAGCAGGCCGTACAGGTTGATCAGCAGATCCTCCGTCCCCGGGATGCGGACGGTGATATGGTTGTAGATCATGTCCGTCATGCCATACAGGTCGACCAGCCGGTAGCAGGCGGCCAGCTCCACCCGCGCGGCCCACTCCTCGGGGCTCACGTCGTCCTTCACGCACTTGAAGTCGGTGTCGTAGCGCATGGCGGCCTCCCTAGGCTTCGGTTGCCGCCATGATTTCGGATCGGCGCGGGAAGCTCAAGTGGCCGACCGTCGAATACGGCAAACCGTGCTCAGAACGCCCGGAGGTTGTCCCGCAGCATCGCATGCTCGTACTTCGTGCGCACCACACCCAGCCGCTGTAAGGCCGGCGTCAGCCCGTCGGCGATCTCGGTGATGTACCGCCGGGTGAACTCGGGGTCCATGATCAGGAAGCCGTCCCCGCCCACCGCCTCCATCACCTCCGCCAACTCGGCCGCCACCCGGTCGGGCGTGCCGACCAGCGCCACGTCGCGCAGCGCCCGGCCCTGCATCACGATCTCCCGCGGGGTGCGGCCGGAGTAGCCCTTCGCCACGCTCAGATGCCCGTTGGACGTCAGCGCCGGCAGCTTCTCGTCCAATGCATACTGGGAGAAGTCGATCCCGGTGACGCGGGACATGTTGGCCAGGTAGAACTCGATGTTGTGCTCCGCCTCGGCCAGCCGCGCCCGCTGGCGGGCCTGCGCCGCCTCGTCGCTCTCGTCCACGATGGGCGCGATCAGGAACATCACCTTGATGTCGTCGGGGTTGCGCCCGAGCGCTGCCGCCTGCGCCCGGATGTCGTCCCGGTACTCCTTCATGCCCGCCACGCTGCCCGCCGCCGCGATGATCGTGTCGGCCCAGCGCGCCGCAAAGGCCCGGCCCCGCGGCGAGCCCCCCGCCTGACAGATCACCGGATGCCCCTGCGGCGACCGCGGCGCAGAAAGCGGGCCGCGCGACTTGAAATACTTTCCCTCGTGGAACACCGGCCGCACCTTCGAAGGCTCGGCGAACACCGCGCGCTCCCGGTCGATCACCATCGCATCGGCGTCCCAGCTGTCCCACAGCTTCTGCACCAGCTCCACGTACTCGTCCGCCACCTCGTAGCGCTCGTCGTGCGGGAACTGCCGGTCGTGCCCGAAGTTCTGCGCGCCCCCGTCGTTGCTGCCCGTCACCAGGTTCCACCCGGCCCGGCCCTCGCTCACATGGTCCAGGGTGTTCGTCAGCCGCGCCATCAGAAACGGGTTGTACTCCGTCGTCGACAAGGTCGTGATCACCCCGATCCGCCGCGTCGCCTGGATCATGAACGGCGCCAGAACCGCCGGGTCCAGCTTCGGCGAGTCGACCGCCAGCCGCAGATACGTCTCGTGCGACCCCTTGTAGGTGTAGGGGACGTTGCAAGAATCCTCGATCATCACATAGTCGAACGCCGCCCGCTCCAGCTCCCGCGCCAAGTGCACCAGAAGGTCCGGCTTCACCCAGCTATGCGGGTCAGGCCCACCCCACCCGCTCCGCCACCCCTTCGGCCCATAGCCCTTCATCACGAACCAACCGAGGTGAAAGGGAGTCTTCGGCATGAATGTCTTGCTCCGGAACGGCGGCGGTTGGGGTCCGAAGTTGCAAGGCTCGTGCCGCACCTTCTGCATAGGCACGGTGCCGAGATGCGCGTCGGTGAAGGGCAAGAGGCAATGGCTAAGGGCCAGCCAGAGGTGCTATGGAAAGCGGCGGTCCATAGTCTACCGCGACAACCTGCCCAATCGGACGGCCCACCTCTACCATCTGTAAAACTGTGATCACCGCTCCGTTCTCAAGCCTGACCAGATACTCGAACGCCGGCCTTTGAGAAGCGGCATCTTCGATCGCAGCGCCGACTAACGCGCCTAGAATTATACCTCCTGCTAAAGCTGCGCCGGCCCCGTTCGAATGCGAGCTCAGCGAGAGGCCAGCCAGGCCACCTGCAACGGTGCCAACGGGCGCGCCCGCTCCATTGCCGATGTTCACGACGACCCGACGGGAACTGACGAGAGTAGCCCGCGCGCGGACGAGTCGCTGCCCGACCGGCCCCACGGAGTAACTTGGCGGCGATACATCGCGCTGGCAGGCCGCCAGCATGGCGATAACTGACGCAGCGGACAGAAGTCGCTGCGAGGTTAGGATGCAAGCGCTCCCGGCCTGGGCTGCAGGGTCGACGTAGGCGCTGGAAACATCGGCTTTGAGAAATCCAGGATTTCAAGATCTCTCAAGAACAACGCGATGTTGTTTTGCACAGATCGATTCACGCTTTCTCGGGCTCTCGCAACCCCCTGAAACGCAAAATCAAACGGCGTCGTGCCAGACGAGTCAACCTGCTTGGAATAGATCACTGACCCGGTAGCACGGTCGATGATCTCGTATCTGGCAGCGGTTTCAGTCGTAAACGATACTCCTGCGCTTGGTACATCTATCTTCAGAATCTTTGCACTCAAAGACACCTTTCGTGGTGCGTCATCCTGAAACACAGCCATGCGGTTTGTTGCATCTTCCAGCGCCGACTTCCAGATCGGCACTAAACTCTCCTGCCCGGCTCTCAGCATTCCAAGTTGCTCGTCAGGTCTAGCGATCGAGACCGTAATCGACCGGAGCTCAGCGGCAATCTTACGCGACGATGGCCCGACGTTTGGGACAGAAAAATTGAGAGGTGGAATGGCTTGCGCACACGCGGACAGCGACGCCAGCAAAACGAACCCCAATATACGAAGCAATCTGTTCTCCTACCCTTGTCCGTTTCGCGGGTTCAAAGCGTTAGCCAAGCTTTCCAGCTAAGCAGCCCATGCGCCCGTCTGCAATCCTGGCCAACTGCCACATCCAACCAGTCCGGACTGGCCGGGCCCCGATGACGATGCTCGCGCGAGGCTCGCGCTCGCGGCAGCCTTACCCGGGGTCGCGGGCGCGCTTCCAGCAGGCGGCGAGCACGCCCATGGTCCCGAACAGGCCGCCGAGCGCGTCGCCCACGGGATAGCCGCAGTGCATGGGGTCGCCGGTGCGCTCGCATGTGATGTAGGTCAGGCCGCCCATCGCCCGACGAGCATTTCGGCACCGTGCGCATGCAGAACGTCGTCCCGCGGTTCGCGCACGACCCGGGCGTCGGCCGCCATGCCGGGGGTTCCATCGGCACCGACAACGCGGAGGTCTATGGCGAATGGCTGGGCCTGTCCGAACCCGACCGGCAGCGCCTGGCGGATGACGGCGTGATCTGAAGCGGTGACCTGAAGACAAGAACCGGCCGGGACAGGCCGGACGCAGGAGGCGACCATGGCCCGAGCCGAAGACCCCGAAAGCGCGATGTATCGGCGGATCTACCGCCGACTGATCCCGTTCCTGATGCTGCTGTATCTGATCTGCTACGTCGACCGCGTGAACATCGGCTTAGCCAAGCTGCAGTTCCTGCCGCAGCTCGGCCTGAACGACGCGCAGTTCGGTCTCGCCTCGGGCCTGTTCTTCGTCACCTACAGCCTGTTCGACATCCCCAGCAACCTCATGCTGGCCCGCATCGGCGTGCGCCGGACGCTGCTGCGGATCATGCTGCTGTGGGGCGCGCTGACGGCGGCGCAGATGTTCATCCAGGGCGCCACCAGCCTCTATCTGCTGCGCCTGCTGTTCGGCGCGGCCGAGGCGGGCTTCATCCCCGGAATAATGCTGTATCTCACCTACTGGTTTCCCAACCACCACAAGGCCCGGGTCACGAGCCTGTTCCTGATGGGCGTGCCGCTGTCGGGCATCGTCGGCGGACCCATCTCGGGCGGCACTATGACCGGGTTCGACGGCGTGCTCGGGCTGCACGGCTGGCAATGGCTGTTCCTGCTGGAAGGGCTGCCGGCCATGCTGCTGGGCCTCGTCGCCTTCCGTTATCTGCAGGACCGGCCGGCCGACGCCACGTGGCTCACGACGGAGCAGAAGCAGCGGCTCGAGCGGGACATGGCGGCCGACCGAACCCGCGCCGTGGGCGGCGGCGGACACGACTTCCGTGCCGTGCTGCGGGACCCGATGATCTACGCCTTCGCGCTGATGAACTCCTCCGTCAACTGCGGCGTCAACGCCATCAGCTTCTGGACGCCGTCGCTGCTGAAGAATGCGGGCCTGGCAAACGTCTCGGCCATCGGCTGGGTCACGAGCCTCATCTCGCTCGTTTCAGCGGTGGCCATGGTGCTGGTCGCCCGCAGCTCCGACCGACGGATGGAGCGGCGCTGGCACTTCCTGGCCTGCGGCGTGCTCGCGGTCGCCGGACTGCTGGCGCTTCCGTTGGGCGAGGGCAGCGTGATGGTGACCACGCTGATCCTGATGGTCGCGGCCGTCGGAAACCTGTGCATCTTCTCGATCTACTGGTCGATGCCGACCGCCTACCTCCAGGGGCGTGGCGCCGCGGGCGGCATCGCGCTCGCCAGCATGGTGGGCGCCATGGGCAGCGGGGTCAGCCCGACCATCATCGGTTACGTCCGGGTGCAGACCGGCAGCCTCTATGGCGGCCTGGCGGCGGTGGCGGCCATCGTCGTCGTCGGCATGCTGCTGGTGGCCGTGTGCCTGCGGGACCGGGAACCTGTCTTGGAGCCGAGGGCCGGGCGGGTATCGTCCTCTGCCTAGAACGTGGGCAGTCCGGGGTCTGCCGCTCATTCCGTGCACGATCCCGGTCCTGCCGACCGGCTTCTTGCACTTCGGCACGCCAGTTCGGGTTTGACCTTGCCGGCGCCCCGCCCATAGGCTCCGGTCCGGGCGGAAGACCCGCGCCATCATCCAGGATGGCCGATGACCAGGGACGGAGCGGCGACGACCCCCGAGTGCAAGGGCCCCCATGCCGGACGTTTCCCAACCGCCGACCACGCCCGCAGAGTTCCTGACGATCGCCGAGGCCGCCGACGGCATCGCCTCCGGCGCGGTCTCGCCCGTCGCGCTCGCCCGCACCCTGCTGGACCGGATCGAGGCGCTGAACCCGGTCACGAACGCCTTTCTGCTGGTGACCGCCGACCACGCTTTGGCTGCCGCCCATACGGCGGAGGCCGAGCGCGCGGCCGGGCAGCTGCGCGGCCCGCTGCATGGCATCCCGTTCGCCGTGAAGGATATCTTCTCCACCGCCGGCATCCGCACCACCGGCCAGTCCCGCGTCTGCGCCGACGCCGTCCCGACGGAGGACGCGGCCACCGTCGCCCGCCTGCATGCGGCGGGGGGCGTTCTGCTGGGCAAGCTCGCGACGCACGAGTTCGCCCATGGCGGCCCCTCGTTCGACCTCGCCTGGCCGCCCGCGCGCAACCCCTGGGCGCCGGGCCGCATCACCGGCGGCTCGTCCAGCGGATCGGGCGCCGCGGTCGCTGCCGGGCTCGTGCCCGCCACGCTGGGGTCGGACACCGGGGGCTCCATCCGCCTGCCCGCGGCGTTGTGCGGCATCGCCGGGTTGAAGCCGACCTACGGCCTGGTCAGCCGCCGCGGCGTCTACCCGAACTCCTTCACGTTCGACAACGCGGGCCCCATGGCCTGGACGGCGGAGGACTGCGCGATCCTGCTGGGCATCGTCGCCGGCCACGACCCGGCCGACCCGACCAGCGCCGACCGCCCCGTCCCCGACTACCGCGCCGCCCTGACCGAGAGCCTCGCGGGGCTGCGCATCGGCGTCGTGCGCCATTTCCACGAGGAGGACATCGCCACCGACCCGGCCACCGTCACCGCCTTCGACGCCGCCCTCGACGTGCTGCGCGGGCTCGGCGCCACGCTGGAGGTGATCCGCCTCCGCCCCGCCAAGCAGTACAGCGACGTGAAGATCGCCATCGCGGAGAGCGAGCTGTTCGACGTCCATGCCGCCGCCCTGCGCAGCCGCCCCGGCGACTTCGGCGAGGACTTCCTGGGCCGCGCGCTGGGCTCCATCTTCATCCTCGGCTCCGACTACATGGCGGCCCAGCGGGAGCGCCGGGTCATGCTGGCCGAGTTCGCCGCCGTATGGGGCCGCTTCGACGCCGTGGTCTGCCCCACCACCCCCGGCCCCGCGCCCGAATTCGGCGCCTGGCACACGGAGCTGTTCTGGCAGAAGGCCTCGTTCACCACTCCGTTCAACGTGTCGGCGGGCCCGGCGCTCAGCGTCTGCATGGGGTTCGAGACGGGCCTGCCGCTCGCGCTGCAGATCGCCGGCCGCCCGTTCGACGATGCGACCGTTCTGCGGATCGGCCATGCCTACGAGCGCGCGACCCCCTGGCGCGACCGCCGTCCCGTGCTGGACGCCACAACGCCGGTGCCGCCGCTGCCGCCCGTGCCCGACCCGATCGTGCCCGACCCGATCATGGACGAGGGCGCGAGGGAAGGGGTGGCCGACGCCGTCCGCCGGGCCGGGCTGACGCTGACAACCCGCCAGTTCGACATCGTCTGCGCCCAGGCGCCGCTCGTCGCCGCCATGCTCGCCCGCATCCGCCGCGGCCGCGTCTTCGGCGAAGAGCCCGCCAACACGTTTTCCTTCTCGTAGGAGTTCCCGATGCAGCTCGGCGTCTTCATCCCCATCGGCAACAACGGCTGGCTGATCTCGACCACCTCGCCGCAGTACATGCCGAGCTTCGACCTGAACAAGACGATCGTCGAGAAGGCGGAGCGCTTCGGGTTCGACTTCGCGCTGTCCATGATCAAGCTGCGCGGCTTCGGGGGCCCGTCGCAGTTCTGGGACCACAACCTCGAATCCTTCACCCTCATGGCCGGCCTCGCCGCCGTCACCACCCGGATCAAGCTGTTCGCCACCATCGGCGTGCTGACGATGCCGGCCCCCGTCGTCGCCCGCATGGCCGTCACCATCGACAGCATCAGCCATGGCCGCTTCGGCGTGAACATCATCTCCGGCTGGCAGGAGGCCGAGTACTCCCAGATGGGCATCTGGCCCGGCAACGAGCACTACAGCCGGCGTTACGAATACTGCGAGGAATACGTCACCATCATGAAGGAGCTGTGGGCGACAGGGGTGTCGAACCACAAGGGCGAGTTCTTCCAGATGAACGACTGCCGCTGCAGCCCGCTGCCCACGGCGAAGGTCACCATCGTCTGCGCCGGGCAGAGCGACCGCGGCACCCGCTTCGCGTCCGAGTACGCCGACTACAACTTCGTCGCCAGCAGCGGCATCAATACGCCCAAGACCGTCGGCCGCGTCGTGTCCCGCTTGGTGGACGAGAACGCGCGCACGGGCGGCACCTGCGGCGCGCTGGTGCTGATCATGATCATCGCCGACGAGACCGACGAGGCAGCCGAGGCGAAGTGGGAGCACTACAAGGCCGGCACCGACTACGAGGCGCTGCACTGGCGTGACAGCCAGGCCAACAACGACACCGTCAAGGACCCGTTCTCCGTCGCCGGGCGCTTCAACGTCTCGACCGAGCAGCGCCTGCCCACCAACCAGGGCGTGCTGGTCGGCTCCTACGCCAAGGTCGCGGGCCTGCTCGACGAATTGTCGGCCGTCCCGGGCGTGCAGGGTGTGATGATGACCTTCGACGACTTCGTCATCGGCATGGAACAGTTCGGCACCCGGATCATGCCGCTGATGAAGTGCCGCACCGCCATGCCGATCGCAGCGTAGGGAGAGCACACCATGACCGAGAAGACGGATGTTTCGCGGAAGACGGGCGTTTCGCGACGGGGTATCCTGGCCGGTGCGGTGGGTGTGGCGGCCGGGTCGGGCGCCATCACCGGCTTCCCGACCATCTGGGCGCAGAACATCAAGGACGTCGAGCTGAAGCACGCCGGCCAGCCCGTGACCGTGCTGGCGGCGATCGGCGAGCAGGCCACCAAGGACCTCGGGTTCAAGGTGACCATGCAGGCCGCCGAGAGCGCGGACCTGCTGAACCGTTATCTGTCCGCGTCGGCCAACATCGACGTGGGCGACGTCAGCCTGCCTTACATGAAGTATCTGATCGGCCGCAACATCCTGCAGACCATCTCCGTGCCCAAGTTCAAGCAGTGGGATGCGACGCTGCCGCTGTTCACCAGGTCCGTCTACGCCGACGGCCGGCAGGCCTCGCAGCAGGGTGTGGCCCCCTACACCGTGCTGTATGCGACCGACGCCACGGGCGCCAAGATCGCGCCGGGCCCGACCGAGTTCCTGACCGGCGTGCCCACTATCACCAACGCCGACACGCTGGGCATTCGGCCCGACAAGGTGGAGCGCCCGATCACCAGCTGGGCCGACCTCATCAACCCCGAGTTCAAGGGCAAGGCCGCCCTGCAGGACAACCCCACCGTCGGCGTGATCGACGTCGCCATGGCCGTCGAGGCCCGCGGCGACATCAAGTACGGCAACAAGGGCAACATGACCAAGGAGGAGATCGACAAGACGATCAACCTCATGATCGCCATCAAGAAGTCCGGCCAGTTCCGCTCGTTCTGGGGGTCGTTCGACCAGTCGGTCAACCTGATGGCCTCGGGCGAGGTCGTCATCCAGTCCATGTGGTCGCCCGCCGTCACCGCCGTCCGCTCCCGCGGCATCCCCTGCACCTTCCAGCCGCTGAAGGAAGGCTATCGCGGCTGGGGCTACATGATGGGCTTCATGAAGCACCTCACGGGGCTCAAGCTCGAATGCGCCTATGAGTACCTCAACTGGTACACCGCGGGCTTCGCCGGCGCCGTCGTCGCGCGGGAAGGCTATTATTCGGCCCAGCCGATGAACGCCAAGAAGTTCCTCACCGCCGCCGAGTGGGACTACTGGTATGGCGGCAAGCCCGCCGCCGAGGAGATCAAGGACCCCTTCGGCAAGCTCATGGAGAAGCCCGGCCGCTCCCGCGACGGCGGCTCGTTCGACGAGCGCATGGGCAACATCGCCGTCTGGAACTCCGTCATGGACGAAGACCGCTACCTCACCCGCCGCTGGAACGAGTTCATCTCCGTCTGATGCGGGGACAGTACAACCTGCCACCCTGGGGCGTCTCATGGCTCCAGGTGGCGCCGCTCGCGCTCATCCTGTTCGTGCTGTTCGCCCTGCCGACGGTGTTGTTCCTGGTCGTCAGTTTCTTCGACTACGACCGGGTCGGCATCTACCCGGCCTTCATGCTCGACAACTACATCGACCTTTTCACCACCCCGGCCACGCTGCGCATCTACATCAGCTCGTTGCAGTTCGCCGCCATCGTCTGGGCCATCACCCTGTTCCTGGGCTTCAACATCGCCCAGTTCCTGGTCTTCCATGTCCGCAGCGGCACCATGCGCATGCTGCTGTTCCTCGCCTGCGCCATCCCGTTCTGGACATCGGGCATCATCCGCACCATCGCCTGGATCCCGTTCCTGGGCCGCAACGGCGCCTTCAACACCATGCTGATGGAACTGCACATCACGAACCACCCGCTCGACTTCCTGCTGTTCTCGGACTTCTCGGTCATCGTCACCTACGTCCACCTCAACACCCTGCTGATGATCGGCCCCATCGCCAACTCGCTCTCCAAGATCGACAAGTCGCTCATCGAGGCCGCGCGCGACGCCGGCGCCAGCCGCTTCCAGACGCTGCGCTGGGTGATCGTGCCCTTGTCGCGCACCGGCATCGCGCTGGGGTCCATCCTGGTGTTCACCCAGGTCATCGGCGACTACTTCGTCGTCAAGCGCATGAGCGGCGGGCAGAGCGCCTCCATCGTGTCGGCGTTGTCGACCGAGATCCAGGCGATGCAGTTCCCCCCGGCCTCGGCCAACGCCGTCGTGCTGGTGGTGTTCGTCGCCATCGTCGTCGCCCTGATGATGCGCGTCGTCGATGTCCGCAAGGAGCTGGTCGGTTGAGCCGCACCGGCGCCCGCATCCGCGAGCCGCGGCCCATCACGTTCTACCTGCTGGCGGGGCTCATGGCCCTGTTCCTGCTGTTCCTCTATGGACCCATGGTCATCATCTACGTGCTGTCGTTCCAGGGCCCGAACGGCGGCGTCACCTTCCCCATGGTCGGCGTCTCCACCAAGTGGTTCGCCGACATCCTCCGGCCCGGCCAGATGGCCAACATCCCCGTCTCGTTCGGACGCTCGATCATGCTCGCCGTCGTCGTCAGCGCGCTGACCGTCGTCATCTCGGTGTCGGCCGGCCTCGGGTTCCGCCGCCGCTTCCCGGGCGCCGGCCTGCTGTTCTACATGGCCATCGCCAGCCTCGTGATGCCCAGCCTGCTCGTGGGCTTCGGCATCGGCCTCGGCTTCCAGGTGCTCGGCCTGCCGCAGGGCCTGTTCACCTCGGCCCTCGGCGCGCAGCTGACCTGGACGCTGCCGTTCGGCCTGCTGACCATGTTCGCCGTCGTCGCCCGCTTCAACCGCGCCTACGAGGAAGCCGCGACCGACCTCGGCGCCAACGCCTGGCAGCGCCTGCGCTACGTCACCATCCCCATCCTGCTGCCCGGCATCGTCGGCGTTGCCGTGGGGGCCTTCACCTTGTCCTACGACGAATACGCCCGCACCACCCTCACCATCGGCAGCTACAACACCCTGCCGCTCGAGATCTACGCCCTGATCTCCAGCGACAGCACCCCCGTGCTGTTCGCCATCGGCACCGTCACCACCGCCGTCTCGTTCGTGCTGATCGGCGCGGCGCTGGCGGCCGTGCTCCGGATGCAGCGCAGAAGGGCCCTGCTGTAATGGACCCCCGTTTCGATGTGGAGCTGGTCGGCGTCACCAAGCAGTACGGCACCACCGTCGCCGTCGACGCCATCTCCATGCGCATCCCCAAGGCCAGCTACTGCTGCCTGCTCGGCCCCTCCGGCTGCGGCAAGACCAGCACGCTGCGGATGATCGCCGGGCACGAGACGATCTCGGGCGGCGACGTGCTGATCGACGGCCGCAACGTCACCGGCCTGCCGCCCATCAAGCGCGGCACCGCCATGATGTTCCAGAGCTACGCGCTGTTCCCCCACCTCAGCTGCCTCGACAACGTCGCCTTCAGCCTCAAGATGCGCGGCGTCGCCCGGCCCGAGCGCGAGAAGCAGGCCCGCGAGTTCCTGGACCTGGTCCAGATGGCCGCCTACGCCGGCCGCCTCCCGGCCCAGCTCAGCGGCGGGCAGCAGCAGCGCGTCGCCCTGGCCCGCGCCCTCATCATCCGCCCGCGGGTCCTGCTGCTCGACGAGCCCCTCTCCGCCCTCGACCCCTTCCTGCGCGTCAAGGTCCGCGAGGAGCTGAAGCGTCTCCAGCGCGAGCTCGGCATCAGCTTCATCCACGTCACCCACAGCCAGGACGAGGCCATGGCGCTCGCCGACCAGATGGTGGTGATGGAGGACGGCCATATCCGCCAGGCCGGGTCCCCGCGCGAGGTGTTCGAGCAGCCGGCCAGCGTCTTCATCGCCCGCTTCATCGGCGGCCATAACGTGTTGCAGGCCCCCACTGGTCCGATCGCAATCCGGGCCGACCGCTGCCACCTCGCACCCGACGGCCTGCCCGTCCAGGTCGTCGCCGTCGAATACCAGGGCACCATGGTCCGCGTGGCACTCCGCACCGCGGCCGGCGAGGACGCCGCGATCATCCTGCCCGACCGCGACTTCTACGCCGCCCCCGTCGAACCCGGCGCCACCACCGGCCTGGCCTGGTCGCCCGCCGACGAACGAAGGTTGAACGCCTGACCATGCAGCCAAACGAGCTTTCCGCCACCCGCGCCGCCGCCCTCATCCAGGGCGGTGCACTCAGCGTCGAGACCCTGGCGCGCGCCTGCCTCGACCGCGTCGCCGCCCGCGATGCGGAGGTGAAGGCCTGGTCGTTCATCGACCCAGACGCCGTCATCCGCCGCGCGCGGGAGCTGGACAAGATGCCGAGCAAGGGCCCGCTGCACGGCATCCCGATCGGCATCAAGGACATGATCGACACCGTCGACATGCCCACGCAGCACAACTCGCCGATCTATGCCGGCCACCGCCCCGGGCAGGACGCGGGCGCCGTCGCCACGCTGCGCGCCGCAGGGGCCCTGATCTTCGGCAAGACCGACACCACGGAGTTCGCGGCCGCCGGCCGCCCCGCCGCCACCCGCAACCCCTTCGACCTCGCCCGCACCCCTGGCGGCTCCAGCAGCGGTTCCGCCGCCGCCGTCGCCGACCACCAGGTGCCGCTCGCCCTCGGCACCCAGACCGGCGGCTCCACTATCCGCCCCGCCTCGTTCTGCGGCGTCTTCGCCCTCAAACCCACCTGGAACGTCGTCAGCCGCGAGGGCCTCAAGGTCTACTCCCTCACGCTGGACACGCTCAGCTGGTTCGCCCGCGACCTCAATGACCTCGGCCTGATGTGCGACGTCTTCGACGTGCACGACGACGCCCCGCCCCACCCCGTGCCGGTGCAGGGCATGCGCATCGCCTATTGCCGCTCGCCGGTATGGGACCACGCGACCGCCGGCACGCCGGAGGCGATGGCCGACGCCGCGGCGAAGCTCCGCGCCGCCGGGGCCGTCGTCACCGACCTCGACCTGCCGGACGGCTTCGCCGACCTCGGCGCGCTGCAGCACATCGTCATGCACGGGGAGGGCAGGGCGGCCTTCCTGAACCTGGCCCGCGCCACCCCGCATCTGCTGCACGACGAGTTCCACGCCCGCGTCGAGAACCGCGAGGGCATCACCCGCGCCCAGCTGACCCACGCCTACGACCACGCCGCCCGCTGCCGCACCGAGTTCGACGCCATCGCCCGCGGTTACGACGCCGTGCTGACCCCCAGCGCGAAGGGCGAGGCCCCCATCGGCCGCCACCCCGGCGACGCCGTGTTCAACCGCATGTGGACGCTGCTGCACGTCCCCTGCGTCAACATCCCCAGCCTGCCCGGCCCGCACGGCATGCCCGTGGGCGTCACCCTGGTGGGTCCCCGCTTCACCGACCGGCAGCTGCTGTCGGTGTCGGCGTCGGTGGCCCCCGTCGTCGCTGCTGGCTGACATGCGCCCCGTCGCCGGGGTGCAGCAGCAGGAACCCCGGAACCGAGGCCAAGGTCAGCCCGGCCATCAGCAGGAACACCAGGTGGAACTGCGCCACGGTCGGCGTGTGGTCCGGCCCCGCGATCAGGCCCAGCGCGGCCGCGGCGAGCGACACGCCGAACGAGATCGTCAGCTGCTGGACCACGCCGCCCATGCTGGTGCCACGGCTCAGCTTCGTCGCCGGCAGGTCCGCATAGGTCAGCGTGTTCGTCGTCATGAACTGCGTGCTGCGCGCCACGCCGAACGCCAGCACATGGCTCAGCAGCAGCCAGTGCGGCGTGGCGGCGGTGGTCAGCGCGAACGCCCCGATGACGGCGGCGCAGAACAGTCCGTTCCCGGCCAGCACGCCGCGGAAGCCGAAAGCCCGCAGCATCGCCGCCGAGATCGGCCGCACTGCCAGCGTTCCCAGGCTGCTCACGAAGGTCAGCGACCCCGCCTCTATCGGGTTCAGCCCGAACCCCAGCTGCAGCATCAGCGGCAGCATGAACGGCACCCCGTTGGCGCCCATCCGGCTCAGCCCGCCCACCAGCGTGCTCACGCGGAAGCTCCGGTCCTGGAACAGCGTCAGGTCGAGCGCCGGGTCCTTGTGCCGGCCGGCATACCACCCGTAGGCGCCCAGCAGCGCCGCCGCAGCCGTGAACAGGCAGGCGGTCGCCATCACGGGCAGGATCGGGTGGCCGATCGTCTCCAGCGCGAACTGCAGCGACGCCAGCCCCGCGCCGCATAGCAGGAAGCCCGGCAGGTCGAAGCGCGGCGCACCGTCCAGCCGGGTGTCCTCGACATAGCGCCAGGCCAGCGCGATCCCCAGCAGGCCCAGCGGGATGTTGACGTAGAACAGCCAGCGCCATCCGGCATAGGTGGTCAGGAACCCGCCCAGCAACGGCCCCAGCGTGGGTCCCACCACCGCGGGGATCGTCATGTAGGTCATGGCCGTCACCAGCTGGCTGCGCGGGAACGACCGCAGCAGGATCAGCCGCCCCACCGGCGTCATCATCGCGCCGCCGAACCCCTGCAGCACCCGCGTCGCCACCATCTGCGGCAGCGTGCCGGACAGTCCGCACAGCCCCGACGCCACCGTGAAGATCGCCAGCGCCGCGATGAACACCCGCCGCGCCCCATACCGGTCGGCGATCCAGCCGCTGACCGGGATGAACACGGCGAGACTCAGGATGTAGCTCGTCACGGCCAGGTTCATCTGCAGCGGCGTGGCGCCGAGCCCCCGCGCGATGTCGGGTATCGCGGTCATGATGATGGTGCTGTCCAGCTGCTCCATCATGAACGCGAACGCGACCGTCAGCGGGATCAGCAGCCGCAGCCGCGGGTTCCGCGCCGTGGCGAACTCAGGGATCTCCGGATCGGTCGGCACCATCCCGACCATCCTTGCACGCGCCGTGCCGCCCCCTCGGTCGCCCGCCACCGGACCAGGCTCGGCTGCGGCATGGCCCTTGCACCGATCCCGCCATCCAGGAGGCTCCGCATGTCCGACCCCCGTCACGCCCGCCCGATCCGTCGCCGCACCGTCCTCGCCGGCCTCGGCACCGCGGCCGCCGCCAGCCTCCCTGCCGCAAGCATCCCCGGCACCAGCCACGCCGCGACGGAGTCGGTGCTGCGCGTCGCCATGACCGCATCCGATATCCCGCTCACCACCGGCCAGGCCAACCAGGGCGCGGAGGGGCAGCGCTTCGTCGGCATGCAGATCTATGACGGCCTCATCAACTACGACCTCTCGCGCTCCGACGTCGTCGCCAAGCTGCGCCCGGGGCTCGCCACCGAATGGTCCGTCGACTCCGCCACGCAGACGCTCTGGACGTTCAAGTTGCGCCCCGGCGTGCTGTTCCACGACGGCTCCGCCTTCAACGCCGACGCCGTGCTGTGGAACCTCGACAAGCTGACGAACAAGGACGCCAAGCAGTTCGATCCCGCCCAGGCCGCGCAGGGCGCCACCTACGTCGCCCCCATCAAGTCCTATCGCAAGATCGACGAACTGACCGTGGAGCTGACCGCCAAGCAGCCCGACGCCGTCTTCCCCTACCAGATCGCGCTGATCGCCATCTCGAGCCCCGCGCAATGGGCTGCCATGGACGGCAACTGGAGCAAGTTCGCGGAAAAGCCCAGCGGCACCGGGCCGTGGAAGCTGGTGCTGCTGGTGCCCCGCAACCGGGCGGAGCTGGTTCGCAACGACAAGTACTGGGACCCGAAGCGCATCCCGAAGGTCGACCGGCAGATCCTGCTGCCGGTGCCCGACCCCAACACACGGGTGGCGGCGCTGCTCAGCGGCCAGGTGGACTGGGTGGAGGCGCCGCCGCCCGACACCATCGACCGCCTGAAGTCGTCGGGCATGCAGATCGTCACCAACGTCTACCCGCACATCTGGCCCTATATGCTGAGCTACGCCGACGGCTCGCCCATGAAGGACATCCGTGTCCGCAAGGCGCTCAACCTCGCCATCGACCGCGAGGCGCTGGTGCAGCTGCTGGGCGGCCTGGCCCTGCCGGCCAAGGGCATGGTGGACCCGAAGCACCCCTGGTTCGGCACACCCAGCTTCGACATCAAGTACGACCCGGACCAGGCCCGCAAGCTGCTGACGGAGGCCGGATACTCGAAGTCCAAGCCGCTGACCGTCCGGGCCGTGGTGTCGCCCTCCGGCTCCGGCCAGATGCAGCCGCAGCCGATGAACGACCTGATCCAGCAGCAGTTCGGCGAAGTGGGCGTGACGCTGGCCTTCGACGTGCTGGAATGGGAGCAGCTGCGCGCCCGCCGCCGGGTCGGGGTGCAGGCGCCCGAAAACAAGGGCGAGCACATGCTGAACAACTCCTGGGGCTACTGGGACCCCGATATCGGCCTCATCAGCCCCGCCTGGTCCCGCATGCTGCCGCCCGCCGGTTTCAACTGGGGCGGCTTCTCGGACCCCGAGGCGGACGCGCTGTGTGCCGAGGCCAAGACCGCCTTCGTGCCCGCGGAGCAGGACAGGATCCTGGCCCGGCTGCACGCCCGCATCGTCGATCAGGCCATGTGGATCTGGGTTGTGCACGACCTCAACCCCCGCGCCCTGTCGCCCAAGGTGAAGGGCTTCGTCCAGGCCCAGAGCTGGTGGCAGGACCTGACGCCCGTCAGCGTCGGCTGATCCTGCGACGGGTGGTCGGCGGCATCAGGCCGCCGCCCGCTCGATCCAGCGCGCCACGTCCAGCAGTCGCCGGTCGCCGCTGCGCCTGCCTACCAGTTGGAACCCGATCGGCATGCCGTTCGGGCCCACATGGCCGGGGATCGTCACGCAGGGCACGTGCAGCAGCGTCCATGACGTGTTGAAGGTGGCGCTGCCGGTCGCCGCCAGCCCGAGCGGCGCCTCGCCGGGCGCGGCCAGCGTCAGGATCACGTCCAGCTCGTCGAACGCGGCATCGAGCTCGATCCGGCAGCGCTCGCCCAGGCGGCAGCATGTCGCATACCACTCGGGGCTGCAGGCCTCGCCGTCATGGATCCGGCCGTCGCGGAGGGCCGGGCTGATCTGGTCGCGGTGGTTCGCCGCCTCCCACGCCAGGCTGCGGGCACCCTCCCATGCCGAGATCCACCGCACCGCATCGTTCAACCCGGCGAAATGCGCCGGCGGCTCCCACGCCGTCACGCGCGCACCCGCCTTGCCCAGCGCCGCCGCTACGGCTGCCACCACATCCAGCGACGCCGCGTCCGCCTGGTCCCGATAGGGCCCCAGGCACACCCCCACGCGGGGTGCCGCCACGTTGCCGACGTTGATCGCCACGGGCCGGGTCATGGTCAGCACCGACCGGTACAGCGCGATGTCCGCCAGCGACCGCGCATAGATCCCGATCGTGTCGAGCGACCGCGAGGTCAGCTTCGTGCCGGCATAGCTGATGTCGCCCCATGTGCCCTTGAAGCCGTGCACCCCGCAATACGACGCCGGGCGGATGACCGAGCCCGAGGTCTGCGTGCCCAGCGCCAGCGGCACCATGCCCGCCGCCACCGCCGCGGCCGACCCCTGCGAGGAGCCCCCGGGCGTGCGGGCCGGGTCGTGCGGGTTGGTCGTCGGGCCCGGCGCGCGGTTGGCGAACTCGCAGGTCACGGTTTTGCCCAGGATGACGGCACCCGCCGCGCGGCTGAGGGCAACGACGCTGGCATCCGCCCGCGGCACGTGCCCGGCATAGATCGGCGAGTTGTACTCCGTCGCCAGCCCGGCCGTGTCGATGATGTCCTTGTACCCCGTCGGGATCCCGCCCAACGCCCCGCGCGCCGCCGGCGGCAAGGCGTCGATCCGCCGCGCCTCCGCCTCCGCCCCCACCAGGTCCAGCGCCGCGAACGCCTGCACTTGCGCCTCCCGCGCCGTGATGCGTTCGGCGCAGGCGGCCAGCACCTCCTGCGCGGTCAGGCGCCCCTGCGCCATGGCATGAAGCGACTGGGTGGCGGTGGGCGGCAGGGTCTGGTCGAGCATGGTCCGGGACTTGCAAGGTCTGGACCATGCGGAATGTCGGACCTCGGATGCGTCGGATCACCAGGCATCTGCTGCTGTTCGCCCTGACCGGGCTGGTCACGTCGGCGATGCCGACGGATGCGGCCCGGGCTGAGACGCCAGGCTGCACGCTGCGCATCGCGATGACCCTGGCCGACCTGCCCACGCAGAACGGCGGCCCGGACCAGGGCACCGAAGGCCTGCGCTTCATGGGCAACACCATCTACGACGGCCTGGTCAACTGGGACCTGTCGCGCGCCGACCGCGCCTCGGGCGTCGTGCCCGGCCTCGCGGAAAGCTGGGTCGTGGACCCGGCCGACCGCTCCCGCTGGGTGTTCACCCTGCGCCAGGGCATCCGCTTCCACGACGGCTCCGTCTTCGACGCCGACGCGGTCGTCTGGAACCTCGACAAGCTGCTGAACCGCACCGCCCCCCAGTTCGACCCGGCCCAGTCCGCCCAGATGAGCTGGCGCATCCCGGGCGTCGCGAAATACCGCGCGATCGACGCCACCCATCTGGAGATCACCACCCCCGGCCCCGACTCCACGCTGCCCTACCAGCTGACCGCAGCCCTGGTGTCGAGCCCGGCCCGCTGGGCGCAGGGCAAGGGCTGGGCCGATTTCGGCCGCCATCCGTCCGGCACCGGGCCCTGGATCCTGGACCAGTACGTCCCGCGCGACCACGCCGGGTTGCACCGCAACGCCGACTACTGGGACAAGGCGCGCATTCCGAAATGCGAGAAGCTCGTTCTGCTGCCCGTGCCCGATGCCGGCACTCGCACCGCCGCCCTGCTCAGCGGCCAAGTCGACTGGATCGAAAGCCCGGCGCCCGAGACCGTCGCCCAGCTGAAATCCGCCCGCATGCAGGTGCTGACCGGCGTGATGCCGCACTCCTGGCCCTACACGCCGAGCCGGGTCGAGGGCAGCCCGATGAACGACATCCGTGTCCGGCAGGCGCTCAACCTCGCCATCGACCGCGACGGCCTGACGGAGCTGCTCAGCGGCCTCGCCAAGCCCGCCCATGGCGTCGTCGAGCCCGGCAACCCCTGGTGGGGCAACCCGACGTTCAAGATCCGCTACGACCCCGACGAGGCCCGGCGCCTGCTGGCCGAAGCCGGCTACGGGCCGGCCAAGCCGTTGAAGCTGAAGTTCATGATCTCCACGTCCGGCTCCGGCCAGATGTATCCGCAACCGATGAACGAGTTCATCCAGCAGAATTTCGCCGACGTGGGCGTCACGCTGGAGTTCGAGCTGCTGGAGTGGCAGGCGTTGCGCAGCCGGCGCGACGCCGGCGGCGCGGCCGGGCCCACCAACAAGGGCGTGCACGCGCTCAACAACAGCTGGGGCTCCATGGACCCGCTGAGCGCCTTCCTGCGCCATGTCGACAGCCGCGCCACCCCGCCCACCGGCACCAACTGGGGCTTCCTCAACGACCCGGAGCTCGATGCCCTGTGCACGGCCGCCCGCGAGGAGTTCGACCCCGTGAAGCAGGACGCGATCCTGGCGCGCATCCACACCCGCATGGTGGACCAGGCCGACTGGATCTTCGTCGTGCACGACGTGAACCCCCGCGCCGTCTCGCCCAAGGTGAAGGGTGTCGTCGAGGCCCAGAGCTGGTATGTCGACTTCTCCCCCGTCTCGGTGGAATAGCGCGATGGACCTTGCCGCCGCCGCCCCCACCCCCGTCTGGCCGACCCCGCCGCTGCCGGACGACATCGTCGCGCGGCGGCTGGCCTACGACCCCGCGCACCCCCTGCTGCGGCCCTATACCGCCCAGGCCGACGCCTTCCGCGCCGCGCAGGACACGCCGTCCGCCTTCCTCGAACGCTGCCTCGCCGCGATCGAGGCGCAGGAGCCCTCCGTCCGGGCGTTCGTCGTGGTGAACGCCGGGCCCGCGCGCGCCGCCGCCGCCGCATCCACCGCCCGCTGGCAGGCCGGCGCACCCTTGTCGCCCGTCGACGGCATGCCCGTCGCCGTGAAGGACATGATCGAGACGCGCGACATGCCCACCGCGATGAACAGCCCGATCTACCCCGGCTGGCACGCCAGGCGCGACGCCGCCGCGGTCTGGGCCCTGCGCCAGGCCGGGGCCGTCATCCTGGGCAAGACCGTCACGACCGAGTTCGCCGTCTCCAACTCCGGCCCCACCCGCAACCCCTACGATTCCGAGCGCACCCCCGGGGGGTCCAGCTCCGGCTCCGCCGCCGCCGTCGGGGCCGGCATGGCCAGCCTGGCGCTGGGCACCCAGACGCAGGCCTCCACCATCCGCCCCGCCGGGTTCTGCGGCGCCTACGCGCTGAAGCCCAGCCACGACGCCCTGCACACCGGCGGCGTCACCCCGCTCGCCCCGACGCAGGACCATCTCGGCATCTTCGGCGCCAGCCTCGAGGACGTCTGGGCCGGCGCCCGCGCCATCGCCCGCTTCGTCGGCGGCACGCCGCCCCATCTCGGCCTGCAGGGGCCCGAGCGCCTGCCGCCGCCCCACCGCCCCCGCGCCCTCGCACGCCTCGAGATGCAGGGCTGGGCCGAGACCCCGCCCGACTCCCGCGCCGCCTTCGAGGCCGCCATCGACCGTGTGACCGCGGCCGGCATCCCCGTCCTGTACCGCCGCACCTCCCCCGAAGTCGAGGCGCTGGAGCTGCTCCTGGCCGACGCCAACGACACCTCCTACGACATTCTCGCATGGGAGGTGCGGTGGCCGCTCTCCAGCTACCTCGACCACGGCGCCGACAAGGTGGGCAAGCGCATCCACGAGCTGCTCGCCCACGGTGCCGCCATGACGCCAGCGGACTACACCCGCGCGCTTGAACGCCGCGCCCTGCTGCGCCGCACGGTGGAGGCGCTGTCCGGCACGATCGACGGCTTCCTCGCGCTGTGTTCCAGCGGTCCGGCCCAGCGTGACCACGCCTACACCGGATCCCGCAGCTTCGCCTTGCCATGGACCATGGTCGCCGCCCCGGCCATCGCCATGCCCCTGCTGGCGGTGGACGACCTGCCGCTCGGCCTGCAGCTCTGCGGCTTCCGCGACCGGGATGCCGAGGCCTGCGCCGTCGCCGCCTGGGTCAGGGACCTGTTCGCATGAGGGCGCTGCTGTTCGTCCTGCTGCTGCTTGGCCCCGGGGCCTTTGTCGCCGCCCATGCCCAGGGCACGCTGCGCATCGGCATGACCGCCGCCGACATCCCGCTCACCACCGGGCAGCCCGACCAGGGCATGGAGGGCTACCGCTTCGCCGGTTACACCATCTACGACGCCCTGGTGAACTGGGACCTGTCACGCGCCGACGTCGCCCCCGGCCTCGTCCCCGGCCTCGCGCTGTCGTGGCACGCCGTCCCGGAAGACCGCCGCCGCTGGGTGTTCACGCTGCGCCCCGGCGTCCGCTTCCACGACGGCACCCCCTTCGACGCCTCCGCCGTCGTCTGGAACCTCGACAAGATCTACCGTGACACGTCCCCCCAGTTCGACGCCCGCCAGTCGGGCCAGGTCCGCGGCCGCGTCGCCCCCATCGCCGGCTACCGCGCCATCGACCCCATGACGGTCGAGATCACCACCCAGGTCGTCGACGCCTTCTTCCCGTTCGAGGTGTCCTACCTGCTGTACGGCAGCCCCTCCCGGTGGGAGGCGATGGGCCGCGACTGGGCCCGCGTCGCGCTGCAGCCCTCCGGCACCGGGCCGTTCAAGGTGGACCGGGTGGTGCCCCGCGAACGCCTGGAGCTGGTCCGCAACGAAGACTACTGGGACAAGGCCCGCATCCCGAAGCTGGACCGCGTCGTGCTGATGCCGGTGCCCGACGCCAGCACGCGCTCGGCCGCCCTGCTGTCCCACCAGCTCGACTGGGTGGAGGCCCCGGCACCCGACATGCTCGATGCGCTGCACGCCGCCGGCATGCAGCTCGTCACCAACGTCTACCCGCACATCTGGCCCTACGAGCCGAGCCGCCTGCCGGGCAGCCCCTGGAACGACATCCGCGTCCGCAAGGCCGTGAACCTGGCCATCAACCGCGACGGCCTGACGGAGCTGCTGGGCGGCACGATGCGGCCCGCGGTCGGCTACGTGTATCCCGGCCACCCCTGGTTCGGCACCCCCGCCTTCCACATCGGCTACGACCCCGCCGAGGCACGGCGCCTGCTGGCCGACACCGGCTTCGGCCCGGGCCGCCCCCTGAAGCTCCGCGTCGCCATATCGCCCTCCGGCTCCGGCCAGATGCAGCCGCTGCCCATGAACGAGTACATCCAGCAGAACCTGGCCGAGGTGGGCATCACGCTGGAGTTCGAGGTCCTGGAATGGGAGACGCTGCGCGGCCACCGCCGGGTCGGCGCGCAGGCGGAGGTCAACCGCAACGTCAGCGCCATCAACAACAGCTACGGCCCCATGGACCCGGCCACCGCCTTCATCCGCCAGTTCGACCCCCGCATGGACGCCCCCGCCGGCTTCAACTGGGGCCAGTACCGCAACGACACCGTGACGGCCCTGATCCGCGAGGCGCAGGAGACGTTCGACCAGCCCCGCCAGGACGCGCTGCTGGCCCGCGCCCACGCCGCCATCGTGAACGACGCCGCCTACGTGTTCGTCGCGCACGACCTCAACCCCCGCAGCCTCGCGCCGCAGGTGCAGGGCTACGTCCAGGCCCAGAGCTGGTTTCCCCAGCTGACCGCCGTCTTCATGAAGCCGGGTCCATGAAGCCGCGCGCGGCGCCCCGATGACGCCGTCGCCCGATGTGGGGGGGCCCGCCCAGCCGCTGCTGACCGTGACCGGCCTCACGAAGCACTTCCCGCTGCGCACCGGGCTGCTCGGCCGCGCCGCCGGCACCGTCCAGGCGGTCGACGGCGTCTCGTTCGCGGTCCGCAAGGGCGAGACCCTCGGCATCGTCGGCGAAAGCGGCTGCGGCAAGTCCACCACGTCGCGCATGATCATGGGCCTGATGGCGCCGACCGCCGGCGAGGTCGTGTTCGACGGCCAGCCCATCGGCTTCGGCGGACTCACGCTGAAGGAATACCGCCGCCAGGTGCAGATGGTGTTCCAGGACAGCTACGCCTCGCTCAACCCGCGCCTCACCATCGAGGAGAGCATCGCCTTCGCCCCCCGCGTCCACGGCCTGGGCGCCCGGGACGCGCTGGCCCGCGCGCACGAGCTGCTGGCCGCCGTCGGGCTCAGCCGCGGCCAGTTCGCCCGGCGCTACCCGCACGAGCTCTCGGGCGGCCAGCGGCAGCGCGTCAACATCGCCCGGGCGCTGGCGCTGCAGCCCCGCCTGCTGATCCTGGACGAACCCGTCTCCGCGCTCGACAAGTCCGTCGAGGCCCAGGTGCTCAACCTGCTGGTAGACCTCAAGGCGCAGTTCGGCCTCACCTACCTGTTCATCAGCCACGACCTCAACGTCGTCCAGTACGTCTCCGACCGGGTGCTGGTGATGTACCTCGGCCGCATCGCCGAGATCGGCCCCGTGGACGCCATCTACGGCCACGCCGCGCACCCCTACACCACGGCCCTGCTCGGCAGCCGACCCTCCATGGACCCGGCCCGCCGCCGCACCGTGCCCCCTTTGACCGGGGACCCGCCCAACCCCGTCAACCCGCCCTCCGGCTGCCGCTTCCGCACCCGCTGCGACCACGCGGAACCCGTCTGCGCCGAGAAGCCGCCGCCCGCCGCCCCCGTCGGGCCCGGCCACGCCGCCGCCTGCCTCATGGTGCTGCCCGGCAGCGGCCACAGCCGCGCCCCCGCCGCCGTGCAGGCCGCGGCATGACCGGTCCCCTGGTCGAGGTCGAGGACCTCACCGTCCGCTTCGTCTCCCGCGACGCCACGATCCGCGCCGTCAACGGTGTCTCGTTCACCCTCGGCCCGCGTGAGACGCTGTGCATCCTGGGCGAAAGCGGCTCCGGCAAGTCCGTCACGCTGCGGGCGCTGATGCGCCTCAACCCGCCCGGCCGCACCGTCATGGGCGGCACCGTGCGCGTCGGCGGCCACGACGTCGTCGCCGCGTCGGAACGCCAGTTGGCCGACATCAGGGGCGGCGTCGTCTCCATGATCTTCCAGGAGCCCGCGACCGCGCTCGACCCCGTGTTCACCATCGGCCAGCAGATCCGCGAGACCATCCGCCGGCACGAGCGGGTGGGCCGCGCCGAGGCCGACCGCCGCGCGCTCGAGCTGCTGGAGCTGGTGCAGATCCCCTCCGCCCGCCGCCGCCTCGCCTCCTACCCGCACGAGCTCTCGGGCGGGCTGCGCCAGCGCGCCATGATCGCCGTCGCGCTGTCGTGCCGCCCGAAGCTGCTGCTGGCCGACGAGCCCACCACCGCGCTCGATGCCACCGTCCAGATCCAGATCCTGCTGCTGCTCCGGCAGCTGCAGGCCGAGCTCGGCATGGGCGTCGTCTTCGTCACCCACGACCTGGGCGTGGCCGGCGAGGTCGCCGACCGGATCGCCGTGATGTACGCCGGCCGCTTCGTGGAGGAAGGCCCGGTCGGCGCCCTGATGCAGGCGCCGCTGCATCCCTATTCCCGCGGCCTCCTGGGCGCCACCGTGCACGAGGCCGCCCGCGGCACCCGCCTGACCACGATCCGCGGCGCGCCGCCCAACCTCGAACACCTGCCCCCCGGCTGCCCCTTCGCCCCCCGCTGCGACGAGATGGAGCCCGCCTGCACCCTGGCCGTCCCCGGCCTCCGCCGCCCGGTGCCCGACCAGGCCGCCCGCTGCATCCGTGTCGCCGACGCGGCGCCCCGACCGATCATGGCGGCGGCATGCTGATCTATCTGCTCCGCCGCGTCCTCTATGCCATCCCGATCGCGCTCGCCGTCAGCCTGGTGTGCTTCCTGCTGGTGCACATCGCGCCCGGCGACCCCATCAGCGCCATCGTCCCGCCCGACGCCCCGCAGGAGATCGTGGAGCAGGTGCGCCGCGAGTACGGGCTGGACCGCCCGCTGCCCGTGCAGTTCGGCCTGTGGCTGCTGCACGTGGGGCAGGGGGACCTTGGCCGTTCCCTGGCCACCGGCCGCCCCGTCTGGTCGGACCTCTCGGTCGCGGTCGCCAACACGCTCCGCCTGGCCGTCGTCGCCTCGTTCCTCGGCTTCCTCATCGGCTGCGTCCTGGGCGGGCTCGCCGGCGCCTTCCGCGGTACCTGGGTCGACCGCGTCGCCACCACCATCGCCGTCGCCGGCGTGTCCATCCCGCACTACTGGCTGGGCATGATCATGGTCATCGTGTTCAGCGTCATGCTGGGCGCGCTGCCGGCCATGGGCGCCGGGCCCAGCGGGGCGGATGGCTGGTCCTGGGACTGGGCGCACATCCAGCACCTGGTGCTGCCCGCCATAACGCTGTGCGTCATCCCGGCCGGGATCATCACCCGGACCATTCGCGGCCTGGTCGCCGAGACCCTCGGCCAGGACTTCGTGACCACGCTGCGGGGCAAGGGCATGCTGCGCCCCTCCGTCTTCGGCCATGTCGTGAAGAACGTGGCGCCCAACGCCCTCTCGGTCATGGGCCTCCAGCTCGGCTACCTCATGGGCGGCTCCATCCTGGTCGAGACCGTCTTCAGCTGGCCCGGCACCGGCTTCCTGCTCAACAGCGCCATCTTCCAGCGCGACATCCCGGTGCTGCAGGGCACCATCCTGGTCCTGGCGCTGTTCTTTGTCGGCCTCAACCTGCTGGTAGACCTCGTCCAGACCGCGCTTGACCCCCGGATCAAACGGACATGACCGCCGAAGCCCTGGCCACCCCGCTGCCCGCCGAGCACCAGGACACCCGCAGCCGCAGCTACTGGGGCGGCGTCGGCAAGCGCCTGCTGCGCGACCGCACGACCCTCGTTTACGGCGCGGTCCTGCTGCTGATCCTGCTGCTGATCCTGCTCGCCCCGCTCATCGCCCCGCACAGCCCCTACCAGGCCAGCATGCTCCGCCGCCTCAAGCCCGTCGGCTTCCCCAACTACCCCTTGGGCACGGACGAGCTGGGCCGCGACATGCTCACCCGGCTGCTGTACGGCGGCCGCCTGTCCTGGTTCCTCGGCATCACCCCGGTCGTCGTCGCCTTCGTCGTCGGCGGGCTGCTGGGCGTCGTCGCGGGCTTCGCCGGCGGCTGGGTGAACATGCTCATCATGCGCGTCACCGACGTGTTCTACGCCTTCCCGTCCGTGCTGCTCGCCGTCGCCATCTCGGGCGCGCTGGGCGCCGGGGTGTTCAACGCCATCCTGGCGCTGACGCTCGTGTTCATCCCGCAGATCATCCGCGTGTCGGAGACGGTCACCACCGGGGTCCGCACGCTGGACTACGTCGAATCCGCCCGGGCCAGCGGCGCCGGCGCATGGACCATCGTGCGCGTCCATGTCCTGCCGAACGTGCTCGGCCCCATCTTCGTCTACGCCACGGGCCTCATCAGCGTCTCGATGATCCTCGCTTCCGGCCTCTCGTTCCTCGGGCTCGGCACCAAGCCGCCCGAGCCCGAATGGGGGCTGATGCTCAACACGCTCCGCACCGCCATCTACTCCCAGCCGCTGCTGGCCATGCTGCCGGGCCTATGCATCTTCGCCACCAGCCTGTGCTTCAACATGGTCAGCGACGGACTCCGCACCGCCATGGACGTGCGCGCCTGAGTCGGACATTCCGAACGCGCCCCTCAGAAAGGGCCGCCGACCCGGCAGCGCTGCACTCTCCGTGCCTTTCGCTACCCCTTCTTCACATTCCAGAAGATCGGGAACGGGCTCTCCAGCACCCCGCTGATCGTGTCCCGCACCGCGATCGGCTGGAAGAACTGCCCGAGCGGGATGTAGGGCACCTCCTGCAGCGCCTCCGCCTGAATCGCGTCCGTCGCCTTCTTCTGCGCCGCCGCGTCCGCCGCGCCATACCAGTCGCCGCGCAGAGCCTCGATCCCCGGGCTGGTCGGCCAGCCGAACCAGGCCGCGCCGCCATTGCCCATCACGGGGTAGTGCCCGGCCGGGTCGTTCAGGTTCAGCCCCTCCCACCCCGTGCAGAAGATGCTCCAGCCGCCTTTCTCCACCGGCTCCTTGCTCGCCCGCCGCTGCACGACCGTGCCCCAGTCGGTGGACACGTACTCCACCTCGATTCCCAGCTTGACCAGCAGCTCCCGCGTCACCTGGCAGAACGCCTGCAGCCAGGGGTAGTCGGTCGGCGAGATGATCACCGCCTTGCCGCCCTTGTAGTTCTCCTTGACCAGCTTCTTGGCACCGTCCCAGTCGCGCGGGCCGTTCAGCGCCGCCATGCCGATCTCGGTCGCGGCCGGGCTGCCGGGGGTGAACACGCCGACCCCGGTGCGCCACAGGCTCGTGTCCTCACCGAACGCCGCCTGCATGTATTCCTTCTGATCCACCACCATCAGCACCGCCTGCCGCAGCGCCGCGTTGTCGAACGGCGGATGCAGGTGGTTGAAGCGGATCACCTCCACGTTGCCCACCTTGTCCACCGTCTCCACCTTCACGCCCTTGCTGCGCCGCAGCTGCGGCAGCAGGTCCACGATCGGCGACTGCCACCAGTCCGCCTCGCCCGCCTGCATCGCCGCGGCACAGGTCGCGCTGTCGGGGATGATCTTCCACTCCACCCGGTCGAAATGCGCCACCTTGCCGCCCGAGACGAAGCGCGGTGCCTCCTGCCGGGGCACGTAGCCCTCGAACCGGGCATAGGCGGCCAGCGCCCCCGGCGTCCATTCGTCCTTCAGGAAGCGGTAGGGGCCCGATCCCGTGAACTCCGTGATCTGCGTGAAGGCGTCCGTCTTGGCCACCCGCTCCGGCATGATGAACGGCACGTTGGCCGAGCCCTTGCCCAGCGCCACCGGCAGCAGCGGGAAGGGCCGCGTCAGCTTCACCTCGAACGAGCGGTCGTCCAGCGCCCGCATTCCCTCCAGCTGGGTGGCGATCCGCTGCCCCATGCCGTCGCGCTTCATCCATCGCGTCAGCGACGCGACGCAGTCCACGCCCCGCACCGGCGCCCCGTCATGGAACTTCAAGCCCTCGCGCAGCCGGATGCGCCAGGTGAGCTTGTCGTCCGAGAGCTCGAACCCCTCGGCCATCTGCGGCCGGGCCGTCAGCGTCTCGTCTACGCCGAACAGCGTGTCGTAGATCATGAACCCGTGGTTCCGGGCCACCGTCGTCGTGGTCCAGATCGGGTCCGGGTTGGCCAGGTTGCCTTCGGGGATGAACCGCAGCGTGCGCGCCGCGGACTGTGCCAGCGCCGGGCGGGGCAGTGGCATGGCCAGGGCACCGGCGGTTCCGGCCAGCAGCGTTCGACGTCCGAGCATGATCACTGTCTCCGTTGACTCGGACGCCCCGATGCAAGCTGGATGCCGCATGGCAGGCAGGGGGACCCGATGAAGGCATTGCAGGGCAGGGTGGCCATCGTGACCGGGGCGGCGGGCGGGATCGGCGGCGCCATCGCGGCCTGCTTCGCCGAAGCCGGCGCCCGCGTCGCCTGCATCGACCTCGAACCGCCGCATGCCCATGCCGAGGCGATCCGCGCCGCGGGCGGCCACGCCCTGGCCCTGGGCGCCGATGTCGGCAATGAGGCGGACACGCTGCGGGCCGTGGCCGCCGTCGTCGCGCAATGGGGGGCCGTCCAGGTGCTGGTGAACGGCGCATCGCCCGACGACCCCACGGGCACGGTCCTGGAGCTGGATCCGCTCGACTGGAACCGCGTCTTCGCCGTCCATGTCACCGGCGCCTACCTCATGAGCCGCGCGGCCCTGCCCGGCATGATCGAGGCCGGGGGCGGCAGCATCATCCACATCGCCTCGCAGATGGGCCGGGTCGGCGCGCCGGGGCGGCCGGCCTATTGCGCCGCCAAGGGCGCCCTCATCCAGCTGGCGAAGGCCATGGCGCTCGACCACGCGGCCCAGGGCATCCGCGTCAACACACTCTCGCCCGGAGCCATCGAGACCCGGCGCATGCTGATCCGCCATGGCACGATGGAGGCCGCGCGCGCCGCCTCCGGCCCCAAGCACCCCATTGGGCGCCTCGGCCAGCCCGAGGAGATCGCCCAGGGCGCGCTGTTCCTCGCCAGCGACGCGTCCAGCTTCATGACGGGGTCCGACCTCCTGATCGACGGCGGCTACACCGCGGTCTGACCGCTCTCAAAGCCCCCGGCCCCGCCCGACTCCCGGCCCTGTCACCCGTCCCGGCCGCACCCCGCCGTCATTGCCCCCGGGCTGGACCCTGTCGCCCGCGAAGCCCCCCATCGACCCACGCGAGGGCACCGGCGCCGGCTCGAACCGCCGCGGCCCCGACACGCCGCCCTCGGTGTTCCCGCGCGGGCCGACCAGCCCGCCGCCGCCGAAGCCCGCACCCAGGCTGCGCAGCCCCGCCGGCTGAAACGACCCGTCGCCCCGGCGCTCCAGCGCCACCTGGGATTGCCGCAGCACGACGCCGGCCCTGTCCTGCTCGCTGCGCCCGACCAGGAACCGCCCGCCCGAGAACCCGGCATAGGTCTCGACCACCACGAACCCGACCCGGCTCCCGAACGGCCCGACGCCCCCCAACGACACCGCCCAGGGGTCCGCGACCACGCTGTCCGCCAGCAGCACCCCATCGGCATACCGCCCGTCCACCACGGCCATGAACGGCCCGCCGGACGGACGAGGGCCCGGCGGCAGACGCACCTCCAGCGTGCCGATCCGCCACCGCCCGCCCTCGTGCACCAGCAGTCCATGGACCCGCACATCACCCCGCGCCCGCCGGTCCAGCCGTGTCGCCTGGATCACGCCCGCCGCGTCCCGGAACCCGCTGACCGCGACCCAGGCGCCGATCGGCAGGTCGCGCTCGCCCAGCGTCGCCGCCCGCACCACCACGCGCTGCCCGGCCACACGCAGGCCCTCGGGCTCCATCGCCTCGATCGGCCCCGAGACCTCGTGCCGAACCATCACGCGCCGGGCCTGCAGCCCCGCATCCGGCCCGCCCGCCTCCACCGCCGCGAACTGCCCGGCCCGCAGGTCCGCAGCCCCGCCCGGCCGGTCGTCCACCACCACCGGCACGCCCGGCGCATAGCCGATCTCCCGCCCGCCCAGGCAGATGCTCGCAAACCCCGTGATGACGCCGACCACCCCCGTCCCGCCGATCCCGCGATCCGCCGTCTCGACGGCGCTTGCAGGCCCCCCCGTGCCGCCGATGCCCCGGTCGGCCAGGACCGGCCCGCCATCCGGGCCGACCCGGCACGTCGGGCCGCCAAGGCCCATGCCGGCGATGTCGGGGACCGGGGCCGCCGGCTCCGGCAGCCGCGACGCCGTGCAGCCTGCCAGCAGCAGCCCGACCGCCATCAGCCCCGCATCAATCCTCCGCACGCGGCGCCTCCTGCTCGGTCAACAGATAAAGCCCGAGATTGACCCGGTGCCGCGGCGCCCCGGTTGTCGGCGCGACCAGGTCGTCGGCATCGGCGATGACCAGGGCCCGCCGGTTGACCTCCAGCAGGGCGGCCACCCCCGCTTCCCGCGCCACGGCCGCGATCGCCGCCGCGGCCTCGGCGCTCAGGCCGTCGTAATGCACGCTGCGGTCCAGGAAGGGCGGGGTGCCCGCCGCCACCACGTTCGCCGCCGCTGCCGCCGCATGGTCATGCAGGTTCCGCGCGAAATAGAACAGCTGCGTCTCCCGGTCGGCCTGCGGGATGAATGCGGCGCTCGCCAGCACCACCCGGCCCTCCAGGTCCAATTGCGCGATCCCCTGGTCCAACCAGGTGTCCAGCAGCGCCCGCGGCCGCACGTCGGTCGTGACGGCGCTGACCAGCGCCTCGAACGACGGGGCCGCGCCCAGCCGGGGCAGGGGCAGCGGCGCCCCGTCCGGACCGGTCAGCGCCGGGCTGCCCAGCCAGCGCGCGATCACCTGGCTGGACAGCGTCGTCGCCGTCGGCTCGGCCGCGCTCTCCTGCAGCCGCTGCCGGCGGATCTCCTTGCGATGCACGCCGGTCATCAGGCTGATCCGGCTGTCGGTCTGCGCGCGCTTGTCCGGCAGCTCGGACATCGCGACCTCCACGAACAGGCCTCGCAGCACGTCGCAGACGGCCGGGAACGTCACCCCGCCCTGGATCGCCAGCCGCACGAGCGGACGCAACGCCCGGCCGAGCGCGCGCCGCAACAGGTCGGGCGAGGGCGGCTTCGGCCGGTCGGCGATCAGGGGTGGCGTGGGGTTCACGATGCACCGCACGTAACATGCGGGACGGTGGGAAAAAAGCCCACTCATCCGCGAAGCGCATTGACGTGGGAAAGTTGCCCACGTATTGATGTGTGAGGCAACGACGCAGCGAAAAATCGGAGGCCACGATGACCCCACTCGAATGTGCAGCCCCCGCCAACGACCTCGGCCCGGCCGCCTGGCCCGAAACCGACACGCCGGACCAGGTCGCCTTCCGCCAGCTGCGGCACCACACCAAGAACACCCTGCAGCGCGTCCTGTCCGAGGTGGCCACCTGCCCGGGCCTGAAGGCCAGCGCCGCCGGCCGCGCCCTGGCGTCGGACCTCGAGCGCCGCATCATGCTCAGCGCCACCTTGTCGGACGCCCTGTTCGCCGTCGTGACCCGCCCGAGGCCGCTGGCGACGCGGCTCGAGGCGCTCACCCGGGCCGCCGTGGACCTCATGGCCGATCCCGACCAGATCATCACCACCACGGTCACCGTCATCGGCGAGCTTCCTGCCTTGCGCGCCGACCTGCTGGTCCGGGCCGCGCACGAGCTGGTCGGCAATGCGGTCAAGCACGGCATGCACGTCCGCATGGTCGGGCGCATCGAGGTCCTGGTCCGCGCCGGCGAGGGCCTGGTGGAGATGACCGTCGCCGACGACGGATGGGGCCTGGGCGATTGCCTGGCCCGCGGCGAGGGGCTGCGCATCGCCCACCTGCTCGCCCACGAGCAGGGCGGCCGGCTGGTGCTGGAGCGGACGCACGGGATGACGGTCGCCACGCTCACGCTGCCGCACGCCGCACCCGAGGCCATCATGGAGGGGGCACGATGAGGCGCCGGGCCCGAACCTTCCTCGGCCGGATCGTGATGGGCATCTGGCTGCTGCTGCCGCTGCTGCCGGTCATCGGCATCCTCGGGTCCCGGCTGATCGGCACCCGCTGAAGCGGATCAGTCGATCCCGGCCACCAGCAGGATCGCCGGCGTCAGCGCCTTGCCCTGGGCCGAACCCTCGCCCACCAGGCTGTCCCCGGCCTCCAGCCGCTGATCTTCCAGCGTGATCGCGCCCGCAAGGCAGTGCACCACGACGTGCGCCGCCGCAGGCAGCGTCAGCGCCTCGCCGGCTGCGGGCCGCAACACCGTCACCGCGGCCTCGAGGGAGCGGCGGTCCACGATCACGTTGAAGGCCCGGCCGGGGGCCGGGATGCGCGACAGCGTCGGCCAGTCCCCCCCGAAGGCCTGCGGCACCAGCAACGGGCACGGCGCGAAGGGGCCGCCATGAAAGGCGAGCTCCGGCGGCGGGTCGCCTGCGATCGGCGTGAAGATGCGCTCCATGTGCGGATAGTGCGAGAACGGCGCATCCCGCTCGAGCGCCGCGATCCCCACCTGCCACAGCAGCGCACCCTCCGCATCCGACGTCGGCGGGTGCAGCCGCGTGACGATGTTCGTGCTGGTGCCGAGCCCGTTGCGCCAGGGCACCGTCTCCAGCGAGCCGCCGGGGACCAGGGTCCACGCCTGCGTCATGGCATGTAGGACCCGCCGTTGACGTGCAGCGTCTGCCCGGTCATCTGCCCCGCCGCGTCCGACGCCAGGAACGTCGCCGCCGTCGCGATCTCGGCGGGCGTCGCGATCCGCCCCAGCGGCGCCGACCGGCCCATCGCCAGCAGCTCCGCCTCGTCATGGCCATAGCGCGGCTGCGCCGTGTCCGTCAGCCCCGGCGCGATCGCGTTCACCCGGATGCCGTGCGGCGCCAGCTCCAGCGCCATCGCCCGGGTCAACGAGACGATGCCCCCCTTGCTCGCGCTGTAGTGCACGCCCCGCACCGCGCCCTGGACCGACCGCGACGCCAGGCTGATGATGCTGCCCCGCGTGCCCGCCGCCACCATGGCCCGCGCCGCCGCCTGCGAGCCGAAGAACGTGCCCTTCAGGTTCACGTCCAGCACCAGGTCCCAGTCCGCCTCCGTCATCTCCAGCATGTGACGCCGCGGATACACTCCGGCATTGTTCACCATCACATCGAGCCGCCCCAGTGCCGCCACCGCCTGATCCACCAGCGCGCCCACGGCCGCCACGTCCGCCACGTCGGCCTGCAGCACCACGGCCCGCCGGCCCAGGGCGCGCACCGCTGCGGCCACCGCCTCCGCCCCCGCCGCGTCGTCCAGGTAGTTCACCGCCACGTCCGCCCCGGCCATCGCCAGCTCGATCGCGATCGCGCGGCCGATGCCCTGCTGCGCGCCCGTCACCAGCGCCGCCCTCCCCGCCAAGGGCCTGGCACGGCCGAACGTCATCGGGCCGCCCTGCGTCGTGTCGGCGTCCATGCTCACACCTCCCGCTTGGGTTCCGGCGGCACCATCGGCCGCCCGGGCGCGCCTGCCAGCACCGCATCGTACATCGCCGCCACCCGGTCCTGGTAGCGCGCCATGCTGAACCGGTCCGCCTGCACCAGGCCCCGTGCCGAAAGCTCGGTCCGCAGTCCCGCATCCCCGTCCAGCCGCCGCATTCCCTCGGCGATGCTCCGCACGTCGTAGGGCTGCACCGGCACCGAGGCGTCGCCCGCCACCTCGGGCAACGACCCCTCCGTCGAGGTCAGCGTCGGCGTCCCCAGCGCCATCGCTTCCAGCACCGGCAGCCCGAAGCCCTCGTACAACGAAGGGAACAGCACCGCCTTCGCCCCGCGCACCAGCGTCATCAACATGCTGATCGGCAGGTAGTCCAGCTGCAGGATCCGGCTGCCGCCCTTCGCCTCCGCCCCCATCCGCCGGGCCCCCATCGTCCCCGAGGGCGACAGCAGCTGCGTCTCCGCCTCGCTCTTCCACGACCGGGCGCCCACGATCACCAGCGGCGTCGACAACCCCGACGTGAGATACGCCTCGATCATGCGACCCACGTTCTTCTTCGGCTCGATCGCGCCGAAGAACAGGAAGTACCCCCGCGGGTGCAGCCCGAACAGCCCGCGCACCTGGTCGGCCACCTCGGCGTCGCTCTCCTCCAGCGCCTGCCGGGGCGGGGCGAACGACTGGTAGGTGTTCGTCACCCGGTCCCCCGAGATCGGGAACAGGTCCGTGATGTCCCGCCGCGACGTGTCGGACACCGTGCACACATGGTCCCCGGCCCGCAGGCACCCGCGGATCAGCCGATAATAGTACCGCTTGTTGTCCAGCGTCGTGTAGGGCAGCCGCAGCGGCACCAGGTCGTGAATCGTGTAGATGTTCCGCGCCCCCTCCAGCACGATCGGCAGCGGATAGGTCCAGTGCATGACCGCCGGCGGGTTCGCCACCCGCACCTTCAGAAACCGCTTGGTGCGCCGGAAATACCGCTCCGCCACGCCCCACAGGTCGAGCACGTTCAGGACACGGTCGAAATGCGGCATCCGGCCTTCCAGCGCGCTGGCCACGACGCGGCCGGTGATCGGCACCTCGAACGCCGTGAACCCGAACGGCGTGCCCGTCACCTCCGACAGCCAGCGCGGCGTGAACGGGGAAGGCGGCTTGCGCACGACATCCGAGCCCAGCCCGTCGAACAACAGGATCTCCCGCAGGGCGCGTGGCGTCTTCGGGCCCATCTGCATGCCGTACAGCACGTCCACCGCGTGCCCGAGGCCGCCCAGGCACTGTGTGAGCGTGCGCGCATAGGTCGCGACCCCGGTGCCCCGGGCCATCGCCATGTTGAACCCGTCGACCCCGACCCGCATGCCCCGTCCTGTCACGCTGCCGCTTCTCCTGGTCCGGGGCGCGTCGTGCCCCCCGCTTGATGCACGCGCCGGACGCCCCGGTAAAGCCCGTCGAGCCGCGCGGCATAGGCGTCCCGCCCGAACGGCACCGCCCGCCGCAGCCCGGCCTCGGTCAGCCGGCCCCGCAGCGCCGGGTCCGCCTCCAGGGATCGCAGCCCCGCCGCGATCTGCGCCCCGTCCTGCGCATCCACCAGCAGCGCCGCCCCGCCCGCCACCTCCTCCAGGGCGCCGCCGCGACTGGTCAGCACCGGGGTGCCCAGCGCCATCGCCTCGATCACCGGCAGCCCGAAGCCCTCGGCCAAGGACGGCATCAGCAGCGCCCTTGCGTCCCGGATCAGCGCCAGCAGCGCCGGCCGCGCCAGCCAAGGCAGCCGGATGATGCAGGGCCGACCGGCATCCGCGACCTCCGACAGGAAGGGCAGGGCGGCTTCCAGCGCCTCCTGCGCCTGCCAGCCGTCCGGCCCCGCCAGCACCAGCGGCAGCGCCGCCCCGCCTTCCCGCCACGCCGCGATCAGCCGCGGCAGGTTCCGCCGCCGCTCCACCGCGCCCACATGCAGCCAGTAGCCGCCCGGGACCAGGCCCGCGGAGTGCGGCAGGGCGGTCGCCGCATCCCCGACATCCACCGCCTGCCAGGTGTTGGTCACCCGGGCCGGGTCGATCCCCAGCAGGGCGACGATCTCCTGCCGCGACGCCTCGGACACCGTGACGATGTGGTCGGCCGCGGCCGCGATCCGCCCCAGCATCCGCCGCATGCGCCGGGGATCGATCCCGGTCAGCGCTGAATGGGTCAGCGGGATCAGGTCATGGATGGTATAGAGATTGGGTACGCCGACGAAGCGCAGTGGCAGGGGATAGGTCCAGTGCATCGCCCGGGGGGGCCGTGCGCCGCGCAGCCGCAGCAGCCGGCCCCACACGTCGAAATGCACCTGCGCCGTGCGGAACACGTCGGGCGACCGGCGCACCTCGAACCCCGCCTCATCCGGTCCCGCCGGCTTCGATCCTGCCGCGAGCGGGCTCGCCGCCGCCAGCCAGCGCCGCGCACGCGTCTGCCGGGGTTCGTCCACCAGCACCTCCGCCTGCAGCCCGAGCAGCGGCAGCGTCCGGGCCAGCACCGCGCCATAGGTCGCCACCCCGGTGCCCCGCGCCAGGCCGAGGTTCCGCCCGTCGAGCCCGATCCGGCCCATCGGCGCTACGCCCGGCTGACCCGGTCGATCAGCGCGAGCGCCGCGTCCACATGGGCCGTCCAGCTCGCCGGCTGCCAGGCGGCCACGCGCTGCAACGCCGCCGCCCGGCGCGGTGACTCCGGCGCGATGTAGTCGCGGATCGCCGCCGACCAGCCCAGCCCGTCCAGCGGGTCCAGGTACTCTGGTGCCGCACCCCCCGCCTCCCGCAGCGCCGGGATGTCGCTGCACAGCACCGGGGTGCCGGCCGCCAGCGCCTCGGCCACCGGCAGCCCGTAGCCTTCCGCGAACGACGGCAGCAGCACCGCCCGTGCGCCCGCCGTCAGCCGCCGGACCGTCTCGTCCGGCAGGGCGTTGTGCTCCACGATGTGCTCCCGCAGCACCTCCGAGCGCTCCAGGATGTCGCGGACCATTTCCGTCTCCCACCCGCGCTGCCCGACCAGGATCAGCCGCGGGGTCGCCGCCCCCAACTCCAGCGCCAGGCGCCGCCAGATATGGAACAGCAGCAGGTGGTTCTTCCGCGGCTCGATCGTGCCGATATACAGGAAGTACGGCCGCTCCCCCTCGATCGGCGTCAGGCGGGGCGCCGTCGGCCCCACCCCCAGCGGCGCCACCAGCAGCGGCACGTCCCGCCCGGCCCGCTCCAGGAAGGGCAGCATCGCCTCCCGCGTCGACTCCGAGTTCACGATCAGCGCATCCGCGAACTGCGCGGCCGTCTCGATCCGCTTGCGGTGCTTCTCGCCCTCCAGCGGCCGCCCGAACTCCGGGAAGTCGATCGGGATCAGGTCGTGGATGAAGCACACGAACGCGGCCCCCAGCCGCCGCTTCGCCGTCTCGATCAGCTCCGGCTGGTGCAGATGGTGGTGCGAGACCAGCAGATACGCGGGCCGGCCCTTGCGCGCGTTCAGGAAACGGGGCGGCGAGTGCGGCAGCATCATCCCGTGCTGCAGCCGCCGCGCCAGGAGCTTGGCCTCCCCGCCATGGTCGCCCGTCGGCATCGCGTGCAGCCACTCGTCGCCGATCCGCTCCACGAAGGTCTGCGTCCGTGCGGTCGGAAGATGCGAGAACAGCCCCAGCGGATGCACCGCCGCATAGCGCAGCCGGTCCGGTGCGGCCCGCAGCAGCCCCTCCGCATAGGCATGCTCCACCCGGTCGATCCCCGTCGGGACCCGGCGGGACGCACGGGACAACAGGCGGGAAACGTCGAGGACGATCGGGGCGCTCATTCCGCCGCCTATGACAGGTCAGGGGTGCCCGCGTCCATGGGGAGGCCCCGCACGGCAGCAGCCGGCTGCTCCTGCGTCAGCAGGTCCAGCACGAGGCCGGGCAGCGCCTCGGCCCGGATGTCGCGCGACACGCCGGACGGTGTCCCCGGCCTCGCACCGGGCCGCCACGCCGCATAATCCGTGCGCGGATCGTCGAAGCCGAGCGCCGCGAAGGCCCGTGGCAGACTCGGCTGATGGTCCCCGTACACCGCGAGCAACCCGGACCGGCCACAGGGCGCCGCCACCAGGCCGTCCATCAGCATCGCGATCATCCGGTCGCTGGCCTGCAGCCCCGCCAGGTAGCGCCGCAGCGCCGGCGCATCCGGCACCGCGTCCGGGATCGTGTCGAGCCCCGGCACCGGCCGATGCGGGTCCGTCATCTCCTCCCAGGGTCCGTGGTTGCCCATCGTGATCCCGAAGACGAACACGCGGGGCCCCGCCACCGCCAGCAGCCGGATGATCTCCGCCGCCACCGCCTCGTCCGCCGTGTAGGGCCCGGCCTTGGCCGCCCCCTCGAACGCCTCCGGCCCGCGGAACTCGTCGAAGCCCAGCTGCGGCATCACCCGGTCGCGGGCATAGAAGCCGCGGTCGAACGGATGCACGCAGATCGTCCGGTAGCCTGCCTGCTTCATCGCCCAGACCAGGGTGGGGACCCGCTCCTGCGCGAAACGTTCATACGGATTGAACCGGTCCAGCCCCAACTGGGCCTGATCGATCCCCGACAGGGCCGCGAACTCCGTCCGCACCGTGTTGGCCCCCCAGGCCGGCACCTCCAGCAGCCCCGACTGCGCCGCCTCCCGCTGCAGCCGGTCGTACGCCGGCAGCAGGTCCCCCGGCACTGCGGGGCCGATGCGCCGGGCATCGAAGAACGACTCGATCTGCAGCAGCACGACCGGGCCCGCGCTCGGCCGCCCGGGTCCAGGCGGCCGGCCGAAGGCGCGGGACGCGTCCGCACCGGCCCGCCGCGCCGGACGTTCGATCCGCGCCAGGGTCGCGTGCATGATGAGGCAGGCCAGGAAGCCGAAGCGCCGCATGTCGGCCGCCGGGTCGCCGCTGGGCCGCGCGCGCCGGTATGCCCGGGCGATGACGGCCAGCAGCGGCGGCCACCCCGGCAGCAGCACGCCCGCCGCACACACGGCCATCAGCAGCAGCGCCGACGGCGCAGGCGCCCTTGGTTCCAGCCACGCCAACGCCGCGACCAGCAGGCCGGTGGTCGACAGCACGCCCACCACCCGCAGCGGCCCGGCGAATGGGATATAGAGCCGGGGGTGCCGCACCACCTCGAGCAGCTCTGCCCGGTCCGCGAACACCAGCGGTTCCCGCAGCGTCGCCCGCTTCGCGCCGTCCGCCAGCGCCACCCCGGCCCCCGCTGCCGCGATCAGGATCGACGACAGCACCGGCCGCCGCGTGAACGCCAGCAACAGCAGCCAGCCCAGCACGATCGGCGCCAGGTCGAGCGGCAGCAGCCACCAGCACCGCGCGCCGGGGCCGGCACCCGCGCCATGCCGCGCCCGGTAGGACAGCACGAGCCAGGTGAGCGCCAGCAACGTGACGGCAGCCGCGAATTGCGGCAGGGCGGCGGCAAGGGTCATGCGGGGCAGAAAGCGGTCTAGCGCGGCGTAATGTGGAAGCGGACCGCGCGCAGGATCCGGTCGCCGAGGAACCAGGGCATCAGGTCGGCCGCCTGGATCCCGAGGCCGAGCAGCCGCGGGAACACGATCCGGGCGCGGCGGCGGTCCAGGCCCGCGCGCACCAGCGCCGCCGCCCGGTCCAACGACATCAGGAACGGTTTGTCGCCATGGAAGCGGTCCGTCATCGGTGACTCGAAGAAGCCAGGCACCACCACGCTGCACAGCACGCCGTGCGGCCCCAGCGCCGCCCGCAGACCCTCGCCATAGGCCCGTACTCCTGCCTTGCTCGCACTATAGCCCGGGCTATACGGCAGGCCCCGGTATCCCGCAACGGACGACACGACGGCCACGTGCCCCCGCTTGCGTGCCAGCATCCGGGGCAACACAGGCTCGATGGTGTGGATCACTCCCAGAAGGTTCGCCGTCACCTGGCCCGCTGCCGACAGGGCGCCCTCCGTCACCTCGTTCGGCTGCGGGCCACCCGAGATGCCGGCCGCCGCCACCACCAGGTCCAGCGGCAGCGCGTCGTCCCGCGCCGTGACCCAGGCCCCGATCGGCCCCGCCTGGCCCAGGTCGTGCGTCGCCGCATCGACCGTGGCCCCCAATCCGCGGCACCGTTCCGCAACCCCGTCCAGCCGAGACGCGTCGCGGCCGGTCAGGCACAGCGTCACGCCCGGCGCCGCATAGCCCACGGCCAGGGCTGCACCCAGGCCGCTGCTGGCACCGGTGATCAGGATGGACCGCGGCGCGCTCGTCATGGATGGGGCATCGGCTTGTCGGCAGCCGCTACCGCCGGGCCGCCGCCGCCGCTGCGGGCCCGATGTCGTAGCCCGCCGCCGTGGCGGACCCCGCCCGGCTGCGGCCGCGCTGCGCGGGGGCCGGGCGAACCGCCTCCAGCCGCAGGACGGCGCCGGCGACGAGCATCTCGAGCCCCTTCTCGCTGAAGAACCCGCCGCGCACCAGGCAGCGGTTGACCAGCACCCGTCGGAACGCATCGAACAGCGCGGGGTCGGGCACGGCCGCGCCCGTCCAGAACTGGTCCAGGTCCGCCTGGAACGTCAGCCCCTGCAGGTCGTAGATCGCGTTGCCCAGCGTGATCACCGGAACGCCCGAGGCCAGCGCCAGGGTCCCGGTGGTGCTGTTCACCGTCACCACCCCGGCCGCATCGCGCACCAGGTGGGCGATGTCGCCCTTTTCCAGATACACGATCCGCTGCAGGATCCCGAGGTCCGCCGCCCGGTTCAGCGTCAGCTGCCGCCAGTCCTGCAGGCCGTTGTCGAGCGGATGCTCCTTGACCACCAGCAGCGCCGCGGCCGGCGCATGGCGGGCGAACGAGCCCAGCACCTTGTCGATCGCGCCCGCGATGCCGCTGAACGAGGAATGCAGCCGGATCTGGCTGTCGCAGTCCAGCTGCAGCGGGAACAGGTAATAGCCGACGTGGCCCGCAAGCCGGGTCATCGCCTCCGTCGAGCGCCGCTGCGCCTGCCGCGACGCCAGCAGCCGCCGGCCCCAGCCGTAGTATTCCCACGCGGGGTGCCAGGGCCGGTGCGTCCGGTAGAACGGGTACATCCAGGACAGCCCCATGGCGCTCACGTTGTAGGCCAGGTCCTCGACCGCACGGCGCAGGAAGCTCGACGGGATCGTCGGGATCGGCTCGATCGGCGGCAGCCGGGCCGCCTGGTCCCGATACCAGGCGGGGTCGCGCGGCAGGCTGCTATGGCCGTTGACGCCGCCCAGCTCGATCGTCACCCAGTCCGGACGCAGATAGCCCTCCTCGCAGACGTGCACCGCCACATGCAGGTCCCCGGCGGCATCGATCGCCTGGCGGTGCATCGGCCGGCAGTCGCCGAACAGCACCAGGTCCGTGACGCCGCGCTCGGCCATCAGCTGCGCCACATACGCCGGCCAGGCCAGCGGCCGGCCGCGATAGTTCACCGCGTTCCGGCCGCGCCAGAACAGCCAGTCGCCGGCATTGAGGTTCACCCGGATGACCGTGTGCCCCTTCTTCACCAAGGCCTGGCCCAGCCGGTTGAAGAAGCCGCTGGCGAGGCCCTGCAGGAACAGGAACGTCCGCGGCCGTGCGTCCAACTCGATCATCGGACAACCTTTCCTGGAACCACCCGGCCGGCGGGCTTGGATTGCAGCAGCTTCCGGAGGCCTGCCGAGGCGCGTCCCTGCAGGCGCCGCGCCCACACCAGCAGCCCGGCCCGCCCCGGCGGCGCAGGATCGGCCAACCGGTCCAGGACCACCTCCGGCCCGCACGGCAGCAGGCTGACCGGGTCGATGTAGCCGGGATAGAGGATGAGCGTGCCGGCCACCAGCGCGTCGATCGTCAGGCGCCGCGACCGCCGCGCCGGCGGGTTGCGGTCCGTCGTCAGACCCCAGCCGGCATAGAAGGGCTGCCCGTAGGTCGTCACGGGCTTGCCCCGCAGCAGCGCCTCGAACCCGGTCAGCGAGGTCAGGGTGTGCACGGCATCCACCTGGTCCAGCAGCGCCGCCATCGAGACGCCGCGCACCACCTGGTCGCAGAAACCGAGCGCCTCCGAATCCGGGACCGCCCCAGCCCGGTGCCCCGCCTCCACATCCGGGTGCGGCTTGTAGACGATGTAGGCATCGGGCGCCGCCTGCCGCACCGAACGGAGCAGCGCGAGCCCGGCCTGCGCCCCCCCGCCGCCCAGCAGGACGGAGCGGTCGTCCGCCACCTGGCCGGGCACCAGCACGACGAACCGGCCGGCCGGCGCCTGCAACGCCGCGACCGCGCCCGACAGGTTGTACTTCGTGACGCCGCCCTGGACCATCCGCGCCCGCAGCGCCGCGGCCCGCGCCGTCAGCGCCGGGTCGAACCGGCTTTCCGCCAGAAGGGACTCGAGCTCGCTCGGCCCGGTCGAGTCGTAATAGAGGCCGATCCGGTCCAGCACGATCGACAGCGGCGGCAGGAAGTCCGCCCCCAGGCCGACGGAGCGGACGAAGCCGTCCTCCATGCGGATCAGCGGCACGCCGGCCGCAGCCGCCTGCGCCGCCAACCCGGCGGGCGCACGCGACGCCCAAACCGCGACGCTGCCGCCCCGCCGCTGCGCTTCCGCCACCGCCCGCGCCGCCGTCCGCCGGAAGGCCGGGGCCCGGTGCGCGCCCAGCATCTGCGTCACCCGCCGCCGCTTCCAGAACGAGATGCCGACGCAGCAGGCCACCTCGGCATTCGTACCGCTGCGCCGCCGCCAGGCCGCGACATGGTCGATGAACGCCTCGCACGGGGCAGGGTGTCCGGTGAACGGGTCCGCATACCGCGCGCCCAGGATGACGGCCGCCGCCACCAGGTGCAGCGGGGACGCCGCCCGCGTGAGCGGACCCGGCGTGTGAACCTGCAGCGGTGCCCCCAGCAGCCGGGCCAGCATCCCTGCCTCCGAGTCCCCGGTGGCATGGATGCGCGCCGCCTCCTCGATCAGCGGCCAGGGGTCCAGCACTCCGCCCAGGACCTCGACCCCCAACTGTTTGCACCGGGCCAGCAGGGCGCGATCCGATCCGGGCCGCGGCAATACCACAACCGTCCGCCCGGCCCCGTGCTCCTGCACCGCCCGGTCCAGCATGCGCGCCGTCGCCGCCGTGTCGCCCGTGGCGAACACGACGGCCCGGCCCACCGTGGATCGCCGGGACGCGGCACCCCACCAGGTCCCGCCGACCCGGGCCGAGACCAGCTGTGTCAGCACCGCCGCCGCCCGGGCCTCCAGCGCCGCCGAGAACCAGCCCTCCTGCATCAGGATGCGCTCGGCCCAGCCGCGGACGGGGCCGCCTCCCGGGTCCGACCCGGCCAGCGTCATGCTGTGGAGCGTCTGGCGTTCGTTGGCCACCGGGGGGGCCCGCACCAGCGCCGGCAAGATATTCAGCCGCTCGGCCCCCGGCACATGCAGCCCGGCCGGCAGCCTGTGCCGATGGGACCGGCGTCCGGGCCGGGCGACACCCGCCAGGCCGAAATCCGACAACACAGTCCCGGGCCCTCCCGCGGCGACGCCGGAACGGCTGTAACGATCCCTTCTCCGCCGAACAGTGCCAACACCGTCTCACTACAGCTTCGTGATCGAGAGTACTCCCTGGCCCGGCGCATCGCAACATCGACATGCTGCACCGCACCCGTGCAGTGGCAGGCCGGACACACCCAACGGTGTTGCGCGCACATAATTCATCCTGTAGCTCCAATGCCGCGTTACGGGTTTGCGATGCCCGTCGGCGGTGGCCCTGGTCGCCATCTTGCTTCCATGAGGACAGGCCTGGGGATTGATGCACATCCAGACGAAGGCGAAACCGACGTTCGAGCCCATTGCGGTCGTCGGCGTATCCTGCCGATTCCCCGGTGCACCGAACCTTGAGGCCTTCGCCGAGCTGCTGGCGCGGGGTGGCGACGCCGTCACTGAAATCCCGTCCACCCGCTGGACCCGCGAATCCTACTTCCACGCCGACCCGAAGCAGGCCGGCAAGATGTACACGACCGCCGCGGGCGTCATCGACGACGTCGACCGCTTCGACGCGGCCTTCTTCGGCATCTCGCCCCGCGAGGCCGTCCAGATGGACCCGCAGCAGCGCCTCCTGCTGGAACTCACCCACGAAGCCTTCGAGGACGCGGGCATCCCCACGCGCCGCCTTGCCGGGACCCGCACCGGGGTCTACGTCGGCGGATCCTCCTCCGACTACCTGGCACTCCGCCTCGGCGACCCCGCCGTCGCCGACGCCTACTTCATGACCGGTGGCACGCTCAGCACCCTGTCGAACCGCATCTCCTACGTGTTCGACCTGAAGGGCCCCAGCTTCACCGTCGACACCGCCTGCTCCTCCTCCCTCGTCGCCCTCCACCTCGCCTGTTCGGCCATGCGCCGCGGCGAGGTCGACCTCGCCGTCGTCGCCGGCGTCAACCTGCTGCTGTCGCCACAGAGCTACGTCGGCTTTTCCCGCGCTCTCATGCTGTCGCCCCGCGGCCGCTGCCATGCCTTCGGCGACGGCGCCGACGGCTATGTCCGCGCCGAGGGCGGCGGCGTCGTCCTGCTCAAGCCGCTCGAGGCCGCGCTGGCCGATGGCGACGTCATCCGCGCCGTCATCGAAGGCACCGGGGTCAACTCCGACGGCCGCACCGCCGGCATCTCCCTGCCCAGCGGCACCGCCCAGGCGGCCCTGCTGCGAGAGGTCTACGGCGCCTCCCGCATCGACCCGGCCGACCTCGTCTACGTCGAGGCGCACGGCACCGGCACCGCCGTCGGCGACCCGATCGAAGCCCGCGCCCTCGGCGAGGTCCTCGGCCAGGGCCGCAGCGAACTCCTGCCCATCGGCTCCGTGAAGACCAATATCGGCCACCTCGAGGCCGGCAGCGGCATGGCCGGCCTGCTCAAGGCCATGCTCGTGTTGCGCGACGGCATGATCCCCGCCTCGCTGCACAGCGAGACGCTCAACCCCGACATCGACTTCGACGGCCTCAACCTGGTCGTCGCCCGCGAGCAGATGCCCGTCCTGCCGAACGGCCGCCGCCGCGCCGCTGCCGTCAACTCCTTCGGCTTCGGCGGCACCAACGCCCACGCCGTGCTGTCCGCAGCGCCCGAGCCCACGGCGTCCGACACGGCCCTGCCCGAGATCGCGGTCCCGAACCCGGCAGAACCCGCCGAGCTGCCGCCCCTCCTGCTCTCCGCCCGGTCCGACGCCGCCCTCGCGAGCCTGGCCGATGCCTGGCGCAACCGCCTCCAGGGTCTGTCATCCCTGCAGGCCGCCCCGCTGCTGCGCGCCGCCGCCCGGGGCCGCGAACAGCACGCCAGCCGCCTCGTCGCGACCGGGGCCACCCCCCTGCGCCTGGTTGCCGCCCTCGAGGCCCACGCCGCCCGCCGCGACGACCCGGACATCGCGACCGGCACGGCCCTGCCCAGCGGCAGCGTCGCCTTCATCTATGCCGGGAACGGCAGCCAATGGGCCGGCATGGCCGCCGACGGCCTGCAGGACCGCCGGTTCCCGCGACGCCATCGAGGAGGTGGACGCCGAGCTGCATCCGCTGCTGGGCTGGGGCGTGATGGACCGCCTCACCAGCGCCGACCCCGCCACCATGCGCCGCACGGACGTCGCACAGCCGCTGCTGTTCGCCATCCAGCACGCCTGCACCGTCGCGCTCGCCGCCCGCGGCGTCGTCGCCTCCGCCCATCTCGGCCACAGCGTCGGCGAGGTGGCCGCGGCCCTCGGGTCGGGCGCCCTGTCGCTCCGCGATGCCGCCCAGGTCATCGCCATCCGCTCCGCCGCCCAGCAGCGCACCGTCCACCAGGGCGGCATGGCCGTCCTGGCCCTGGGCGCCGACGAGGCCCAGCCGCTGCTCGACATGGTGCCGGGCGTCGAGATCGCCGCCGTCAACAGCCGCTCGTCCATCACCGTCGCCGGGCCCGCCCAGGCCTTGCAGCGGCTGGAACGGCTGGCCACCCGGCGCCGCGCCCACTTCGCCGCGCTCGACCTCGACTACTCGTTCCACAGCGCGGCGATGGACCCCATCCGCGACAGCCTGCTGCGCGAGCTGGAGGGCATCCGCCCCGGCCGCACGCTGGATCCGTTCTACTCCACCGTCTTCGGCCGCGCCCATGACGGCACCGGGCTCGGGCCGGATTATTGGTGGCGCAACGTCCGCGCCCCCGTCCGCTTCGCCGACGCCGTCGCCGCCGCCGTCGCCGATGGCTGCCAGCATCCTGCTCGAGGTCGGCCCCAACCCGGTGCTGCAATCCTACCTGCGCGACGCCTTGCGCCATGCCGACGTCCAGGGCCGCGTCATGGCCACCCTGTCCCGCCGCACCGCGGGCGACCCCCCCTTCGCCCGCATCGCCGCCCAGCTGCACGTCGCCGGCCACGACATCTCGCAAGGCCCGCTGTTCAACGGCACCGTCGCGCTCGGAGGCCTGCCGCGCTACCCGTGGCAGCGCGAGCGCTACTGGTATCAGCGCACCGACGAGGCGACCGACACCATCTCCGCCCGGCAGGACCACCCGCTGCTCGGCTATCGCCGCGGCAACGAACCCCAGCCTGTGGTACAACACGCTCGACACCACCAACCAGCCCTGGCTCGCCGACCACGCCGTCGATGGCGCCGCCCTGCTGCCGGCCACCGCCATCGTCGAGATGGCCCTCGCCGCCGCCCGGGCCCGGCACCCCGAGGCCGCCGCCCTCGACGTGCTCGACCTCGAGATCACCCGGCCCCTGCTGCTGGAACGCGACTCTGGCCGCGAGACCCGGTTCTCCGTCACCGGCGAGCGCGGCGTGTTCGAGCTCGCCAGCCGCACCCGGCTTTCGGGCGAGCCCTGGACCGTCCATGCCACCGGCCGCATCGGCGCCGGCAGCCTCGCCCCCATGCCCGACCTGGCCCCGGCCGGCGCAGGCTCGCCCGACCAGACCACGCGGCACCTCGCCCCCGATGCGCTCTATGCGCTGACCACCCGCCTCGGCCTGCAGTACGGCCCGGCCTTCCAGACCGTTTCCCTGGTCGCCAGTACCGGCCGCGACGCCCTGGTCAGCCTCGTCCCGGATCAGGCGGGCCGCGAGGCCGGCGGCTTCCTGACCGACCCCGCCCGGCTCGATGGCGCGCTGCAGGGCCTGGTGGCCCTCGCCGCCGACCAGGTCGATGCCAGCGGCGCCCTGCTGCCCTGGCGCATCGGCCGCGTCCGCCTGGCCCAGCCTGCAGGCATCCGCGTCGCCGCCGCCCGCCTGCGCGTGAACCGGGTCGGCCCCCGCTCCATCGCCGCCGACGTCTCGTTGCTCGATGCCGCCGGGTCGGTTGTCGCCGTGCTGGCCGACTGCTGGTTCACCCGCGTCGGCGCGCCGGCCCATGACGAACTCGCGGATTCGAGCTTCCACGGCGTCTTCTCGCCCCGCCCGCGCCCGGGCGACGTCGCGCCGCCCGCCCCGCTGCCCGCCCTGACCGCCACGCCCGACGCCGGCGAGGACGAGGCCGCCCTGCTGACCGAAGCCTACATCGCCGCCGTCGCCTATGCCGCGCTGGCAGGGTTGCCCGGCCCCGTGGGCGTCGGGCAGCCGTTCACCCCCGCCGCCCTGGTGGCGAGCGGACAGGTTCATGCCGAGTCCCGGCCCCTGCTCGACGCAGCCCTGGTCTGGCTCGAGCGGGACGGCCTGGCGCAGAACGACGCCGGGTCCTGGACCTGATCGACGGACAGGACCTGCCGCCCGCCGATGAGATCTGGCGCTCGATCCTCGCCGGCGCACCCACGGCGGTGGCCGAGGCCGCGCTGGTCGGCACCGTGGGCGAGGCCTTGCCGCCATCCTGGCCGAGGGTCACGCCGCCCTGCCGCGCGGTCTCGCCCGCTGACGCTGCACATGCTCGTCGCCTCCCCCACGGCGCTGGCTGCGACCGACGCCCTGGCGGCCGCGCTGGGCAGTCTCGCCGCGAGCTGGCCAGCCGACCGGCCGATCCGGGTCCTCGAACTCGGCGCCTTCGACGGCGCGACCACTGCCCGCCTGGTCGAGACGCTGCGCCGCTCCGGTGCCGCCATCGACTACGTCGCCGCCGTCGGGCCCGCCGACGACGCGCAGGCCATCGCCGCCGCCGTGGCCCCGCTGCCGGCCGCGACCGTCGTCGCCTGGGGACACGACGACGGAGCCGCCACCCGCCTTGGCCACAGGCGGGTTCGATGTCGTCGTCGGCGCCATGCCGCTGACCCGCGCCCGGGCCGGCACCGCGGCCCTGGTGCGCGTTCAGTCCATCATGGCGCCGGGCGCGATCCTGCTGCTGGCGGAGCCCCGCCCCAACCGCGCCTGGGACCTGCGCTTCGGCACCGACCCGGCCTGGTGGCAGGCGGACGCCGCGACGTCCGGTGCCGCATCCGGCCTGCGCGACGGGGCCGATTGGCGGCACCTGCTGCAGACGGCCGGCTTCCGTCGAGACGAACGACGCCCCCGTCGGCGCCGCAGTCTGGTCCGCCAGCATCGTCGCCGCGCGCGCCCATGGCCATGCCCCGGCGTCCCCCGCCCCGACGCCGGCCGACGCAGGCCTGCTGATCGTCGCCGCCGCGCAGGACCGTCTGGCCCCCGCCATCGCAGACGCGGTGCTCTCCGAGGGCCGCCCCTCGCTCAGCGTCACCCTCGAAGGCGCCGCCGAACTGCTGCGCGACGCGCCGCCCCGGGATGGCGACATCGTCTGCGTCGTGCCGGCGGGCCTGGGAAGCACGGATATC
>CBDCAI010000014.1:0-899554 GCA_965213845.1 Acetobacteraceae bacterium | reverse complement strand
GGCCGCCACGTTCCCCGCGTCCGCAAGGGGCCCGGCCCGGTGTCGGCCACCATCGACCGCACGCCCGCCCGCCTCGGCATCGGCCGCCCCGGCCTGCTCGACACATTGCGGTGGGAGCGGATGGCCACCCGCGCCCCCGGCCCGAACGAGGTCGGCATCCGCGTCGCCGCTTCGGGCCTCAACTTCCGCGACGTCATGTGGGCGCTGGGCCTCCTGCCCGACGAGGCGCTGATGGACGGCCTGGCCGGCGCCACGATCGGCCTCGAATGCGCTGGGACCGTCACCGCCGTGGGCCCGGGCGTCGCGGACGTCCAGGTGGGCGACCGGGTCATGGCCATCGCCCCCGCCTGCCTCGCCACCGACGTGCTCGCCCCGGCGCAGGCCGTCGTGCGGCTGCCCGACTCCGTGGACTTCGCCGCCGGGGCGACCGTCCCCGTCGCCTTCCTGACCGTCTGCTACGCCCTCGGCACGCTGGCCAACCTGCAGCCCGGCGAGCGCGTGCTCATCCATGGCGGCGCCGGCGGCGTCGGCCTCGCCGCCATCCAGTATGCCCGCCATCGTGGTGCCGAGGTCTTCGCCTCCGCCGGCTCTCCGGCCAAGCGCGCCATGCTCCGCCTGATGGGCGTGGACCACATCCTCGACTCCCGCAGCCTTGCCTTCGCCGACGACGTCATGGCCGCCACGGCAGGGCAGGGGGTCGACGTCGTGCTCAACTCCCTGGCCGGCGAGGCGATGGAGCGCAGCGTCGGCGTGCTCCGCCCGTTCGGCCGCTTCCTCGAGCTCGGCAAGCGGGACCTGTACGGCAACACCCCGCTCGGCCTGCGGGCGCTGCGGCACAACGTCTCCTACTTCGCCATCGATGCCGACCAGCTGCCGATGCAGCGCCCCGACGTGGCCCGGCGCGTGTTCGACGAGATCGCCGCCCTGATGGAGCGCGGCGTGCTGCGCCCCTTGCCGCACCGGCTGTTCCGCTTCGGCGACGCCACCGACGCGTTCCGCCTGATGCAGTCGGCCGGACACATCGGCAAGATCGTGCTGATGCCGGACCCGGACGGCGTCGCGCTGGCCCCCGTGGCAGGCCGCTGGGCCCCCAGCCGCGAAGGCACCTACGTCGTCAGCGGCGGCCTCGCCGGCTTCGGGCTGGAGACGGCGCGCTGGCTGGTGGACCAGGGGGTGCGCAGCATCGCCCTGCTCGGGCGCCGCGGTGCCGCCACCCCGGGTGCGGCCGAAGCCGTCGCCGGCTTCACCGCCCAGGGCGTCATGGCCCGGGCGATCGCCTGCGACGTGTCCGACGCTGCCGCACTCGAAGCCACCCTGGCCGACATCCGCGCCGGCATGCTGCCCATCCATGGCGTCGTGCATGCGGCCATGGTCCTCGATGACGGCCTGATGCCGCAGCTGACGCCGGAGCGGTTCGAGCGGGTGCTGCGTCCCAAGCTCGAGGGTGCCTTGGCGCTCGATCGGCTGACCCGGGGCGACGCGCTCGACCTGTTCCTGCTGTTCTCGTCCATCACCACCGTGCTCGGGAACCCCGGGCAGGCCAACTACGTCGCGGCCAATGCGGGGCTGGAGGCGCTCGCCGTCCAGCGGCGGGCCGCAGGCCTGCCGGCGCTTTCGGTCGGGTGGGGCCCCATCGCCGACGTGGGGTACCTTGCCCGCGAACAGGCGGTCAGCGACGCGCTGGCCGCGCGCATGGGCGGCGCCCACATGCAGTCCCACAAGGCTCTGGCGCTGCTGCCGGCCCTGCTGGCGGGCGCCTCGACCCATGTCGATCTCGGCCGGGTCCGCTGGGGTCAGATGCGCCAGCACCTGCCGCACCTGGCGACGCCGCAGTTCAACGAGGTGCTGGCGGGCCACGAGACGGAGGCCGGGCAGATCGACCTGGGCAAGATCCTGTCCGAGAGCACGCCCGAGGAGGGGCGCGCCCTGGTCAGCGAGATCCTGACCGAGGAGGTCGCGGCCATCACCAAGGCGCCGACCCACCAGATCGACCTCAGCCGCTCGTTGACCGACCTCGGCATGGACAGCCTGATGGCGGTGGAGCTGCGCATGTCCCTCGAACGCCGCTTCGGCGCCAACCTGCCGCTGCTGTCGCTCGCCGACGGGTCCAGCATCGGCTCCATCGCCGTCCGAATCGTCCGCCACCTCGTGTCCGCCACCGCATCCGGCCAGTCCGCCGCCGCCGTCGCCATGCTCGCCAAGTACGAGGATGCGCCCGCGGACGAGGACGAACCCGCCGACGACGACGTCAGCCTGGAAGGGACTGCCGGCAATGACTGAGAACAACGCCGTCTTCGGCCTGGACACGGAAGCGCGGTCCCGCCTGCTCGGCCGCCTGACCGGGCGCCGCGCCGCCGCCCCGGCGCCCACGCCCGCCACCGCGCCGCCGCCGCCGCGCCCGCCCGTGCTGGGCAATGCCGAGCGCTATGAGGAGATCCGCCTGATGCGACAGGCAGCGGACCTGATGAAGATCGACGACCCGTTCTTCAACCTGCATGACGGGATCGCCGGCGCATCCACCCGGATGGAAGGCGCCGCTCTCGTGAACTTCGCCTCCTACAACTATCTCGGCCTCAACGGCGACCCGCGGGTCTCGGCCGCCGCCCAGGCCGCCATCGACCAATACGGCACCTCCGTCTCGGCCAGCCGCATCGTCTCGGGCGAGCGCCCCATCCACCGCACGCTCGAACAGGGCATCGCCGCGCTGTATCAGGCCGACGACGCCGTCGTCATGGTCAGCGGCCACGCCACCAACGTCACCGTCGTCGGCTGCCTGCTCGGCCAGGGCGACCTGGTGGTCCACGATGCGCTGAGCCACAACAGCATCGTCCAGGGCGCCATCCTGTCCGGCGCGCACCGCGCCAGCTTCCCGCACAACGACGCCGATGCGCTGGACCGCATGCTGACCACGCTGCGCCCCCGGCACAAGCAGGCCCTGGTCATCGTCGAGGGCCATTACAGCATGGACGGCGACATCCCGGACCTCGCTCGGCTGATCCCCGTCGTGCGCCGCCACGGCGCATCGCTCATGGTGGACGAGGCCCACAGCCTGGGCGTGCTCGGCCGCCGCGGCCACGGCATCGCCGAACACGCCGGCATCGACCCCGGCGAGGTCGATGTCTGGATGGGCACGCTCAGCAAGACCCTCGCCGGCTGTGGCGGCTACATCGCCGGCAAGCAGGCGATGATCGACTTCCTGAAGTTCACCGCGCCCGGCTTCGTCTATTCCGTCGGCATGCCGCCCCCCGTCGCCGCCGCCGCGGTCGAGGCCCTCGCCATCATGGAGGCCGAGCCCTGGCGGGTGGCCAAGCTCGTCGCCAACGGCACCCGCTTCCTGGAGCGCGCCCGCGCCGCCGGGCTCGACACCGGGCCGTCCATCGGCACCGCCATCGTCCCCATCATCGTCGGCAGCTCCATCCGCGCCGTCCGCGTCTCCCACGCCCTGTATCGCCGGGGCGTCAACGTGCAGCCGATCATCCACCCGGCCGTGCCCGAGCGCGCGGCACGGCTGCGCTTCTTCATCTCGTCGCAGCACGAGTTCAGTGAAATCGACGAGACGATCGACATCGTCGCCGAGGAGGTCGCCAAGGCCGGCGCCGAACGCATCAGCCTCGCCACCCTGAAACTGCAGCTCGCCAACCGCTGATCCGACCCATCTTTTGATAGGCTTCTCCCGGCGTCGGGGCTTAGAGTGCAGCGCAGCACCCATCCGTCACCGGCCGCAGGAGAACCCGCCATGAACCAGATCGCGAGCAAGCAGCAATCCATGCCGATCGGCGACGTGCAGTGGCAGGCCCGCGTGGACCTGGCCGCCGCCCACCGCCTCGCTTTCGGCGCGGGGCTGCACGAAGGCATCTTCAACCACCTGACCGCGCGCGTGCCGGGCACGACCGACCGCTACATGCAGATCCCGTTCGGCACCCACTGGTCCGAAGTGACGGCCAGCTGTTTCCTCGAGGTCGCCTACGACGGCACCGTGCTGGAGGGCGAGGGCCTGGTCGAGGACTCCGCCTTCGGCATCCATGCCCCGATCCACCAGAAGATTCCGATGGCCGAGGCCGTGTTCCACACCCACATGCCCTTCGCCTCCGCCCTGACCCGGCTGAAGGACCAGCGCATCAAGCCCATCGGCCAGACCGAGCTGGGCCTGATGCGCACCATCGCCTACGACACCGACTACAACGGCCCGGCCTTCGACGAGAGCGAGGGCAACCGCCTGGTCGGCCTGCTGGAAGCCAATCCCGGCAAGACGGTCGTGTTCATGGCCAGCCACGGCGTGCTCACCGTCGGCAGCATCGCCCTCGCCTGGGACCGCCTGTACTACACGGAACGTGTGGCCCAGGTTCAGCTGTACGCCATGTGGACCGGCCAGCCGTTCAACATCCTGTCCGACGAGGTCATCGAGCAGACCAACAAGGTGTTTACCCGCGGCAAGAAGTACGGCACCAAAACCAACGCCGAGCACCACTTCGACGCGCTGAAGCGCCGCCTCGACAAGATCGAGCCCGACTACAAGGACTAGGCTCTTACGACACGAACATCGCGCGGCAGGTGCCCCAGGATGCGGGCGCCTGCCTCCGTGATGCAGATGCTCTCGCTGATCCCCAGCGTGAACACGCCCCATTCCCGCAGCGTGATCGGCACGTGGAAGCACATGCCGGGCTCCAGCCGCGTATTCACGCTGTCGTGCAGGCTTGCCACCTGCCACTCCCCCCAATCCGGCGCGAAGGCGATCCCGAGCGAGTAGCCCGTCCGCTTGCGGAACCGCTCGGTCATGCCCGCCGCGTCGATCACCCGCTGCGCCGCCCGATGGGGCGCGGCGCAAGGTGCCCCCGGCACCGCGGCGGCGATGGCCGCATCCAGCGCGGCCAGCACGACGGCCTCCAGCTGCCGGGCCAGCGGCGACGGCTCGCCCAGCCACGCCGTCCGCATCGCCCCCGAATGATACCGGTCGAAGCACCCGGACATCTCCAGGAACACGCAGTCTCCCGCCTCCAGCGCCCGCCGCCGCCACGTCGCATGCGGCACGCCGGAGCGCGGGCCGGACGAGACCAGCGGCTCCATGCCCATGTACTCCGCCCCGGCGGCGATCGCGGCGTGCATCATCGCCGCCACCACGTCGTTCTCGCTGGCCCCCGGACGCACGGCATCGAGCCCCGCCCGGATACCCGCCTCCGCTTGCCGCACCGACTCCTCGATCTTGCCGATCTCGGCCACCGACTTCACCCGGCGCATCGCCTCCACGATCCCGCTTGCATCCGCCAACACCGGCAGCACGGACGCCAACGCCTCGTAGAACGCGATCGGCAGGAACCATCCGCCCTTCTCCACGGCCAGCCGCGCCCGGGCCAGGCCGCGGTGCCGCAACGCCGCCAGCACCAGCGCGGCCGGCTGCGCCCCGTCATCATAGGATTTGTGGGCGAGCGACCAGGTGTTGCGCAGGAAGTTCGGCACCTCGAGCGCCCGCAGCAGGAACACCGGTTCGCCCTGTACGGGCAGCAGCAACGCCTGGAACGTGTAGTAGCCCGGCGTTTGCTGGCCCGTCAGCCAGAACAGGTTCTCGGGCCCGGTGAACAGCGCCGCGTCCAGGCCGCGCCAGGCCAGCGCCGCCCGCACCCGGCCCATCCGCTCGAGGTAGACCGCCTCGGGGAACACGGCATCCGCCCCGCGGGTCATGGCCTCTGCCACAGCAGGGCCGCATCCGCCGGGGTATCGTGGCGCACGAGGCCCAGCCCCGGGCCGGGCGGCAGATGCAGGCGGCCCGCCTCGTACCGCGGCATCGGCCCCGCCGGGTCGGACAGCAGGCCGTCGGCCCCGTATAGCTCCCGGTAGGGCGCCGCCACCGCTACCGCCGCATGCGCCGCCGCCAACGTCGCGACCACGCCCTCGTTCATCTGCCCCACCATCACCCCCACCCCGGCGCCGCTCAGCAGCCGCGCCGCCGCCACCATCCGATCGAGCCCGCCCAGCTTGGCCAGCTTCAGATGCGCGAGCGGGGCTGCGCGCCCGGCCGCCAGCCGCGCCACGGCCGCGGGCCCGTCGAGGCCCTCGTCCAGCATGATCGGGATGTCGCTTGCGGCCGACAGCGCCGCCTGCGCCGTCCAGGCCGCAGCCGGCAAGGGCTGCTCGACATAGTCGAGACGCAGCCCCGCCAGCGCATGCAGCCGCCCCGGCGCATCCGCCTCCGGCCAGGTGCCGTTCGCGTCGATCGACAGCCGTACTTCCGGATACCGCGCCCGCAGCAGCGTCAGCCGCCGCAGGTCCTCATCGAACGGCCCCACGCCAACCCGCAGCTTCAGCTCCATGAAGCCGCGCTCGACATAGGACGCGGCCCGGCGCATGAGCGCCGCCTCATCCTGCCAGAACAGCGTCTGGTTCGTGGCGGTCGAGTCCGTTTCAGCCCCTGTGCCACCCAGCCAGCGCCAGACGGGCTGCCCCGCCGCCCGGGCCGCGCCGTCCACCGCCGCCATCTCGAACAGCATGCGCGCCGGGGCCGACAGGGCAGGGAAGGCGGCGTCCATCTGCGCCACCAGCCCGTCCCAGGGTGCATCCCATTCCAGCGCCCCGGCCACGCATACCGCCTCCGCCTCGATCGCCTCCGGCACAAGGCCCGACAGATACCGGATGTTCGTCCGGCTCGCCCCCACCGCCGCCAACGCGCCGCCGCTCTCGATCACCAGCCGCAGCTCCCGCAGGCCCGGCACGGCGCCCGAGGTGGCGGTGTGCAGCACCTGACCATCCCCATACGACAGGCCCACCCGCAGCACCCGGACCCGGCGCGCAGCCATGCTAATGCGCGAGCCGCCCGAGGAACCGCGACAGCCGCTCCGGCACCGCCGCGCCCTGGCGGAAGAACGCCTCCGGCCCGGCCTCGTGCACCACCACGCCCTCGTCCATGAACACCACCCGGTCCGCCGCCCGGCGCGCGAAGCCCATCTCGTGCGTCACCACCACGCTCGTCATCCCGTCCTCGGCCAGCTCCTGCATCACCTGCAGCACCTCGCCCACCGTCTCCGGGTCCAGCGCGCTGGTGGGCTCGTCGTACAGCATCAGCGCCGGCTCCATCGCCAGGGCGCGCGCGATCGCCACCCGCTGCTGCTGCCCGCCCGAAAGCTCGTCGGGGTAGGCATCACCCTTGTCCGGCAGGTGCACCTTCTCCAGCAACAGCCGCGCCCGGGCCCGGGCTGCCGCCGGCGCCTCGTTCCTCACCCGGATCGGCGCCAGCGCCACGTTCTCCAGCGCGGTCAGGTGCTGGAACAGCTCGAAGTTCTGGAACACCATCCCGATCCGCCGGCGGATGCCCGGGGCCGCCGCCCGCGCGGCCTGGGCGATGTCGACGCCCTCGAACTCGATCCGCCCGGACTCGATCGGCTCCAGCAGGTTCAGGCAGCGCAGCAGCGTCGACTTGCCGGACCCCGAGGGCCCGACCACGCACAGGCACTCGCCCCGGTTCACCACCAGGTCCACGCCCCGCAGCACCGGCAGCGTGCCGTACGACTTGTGCAGCGCCACCGCCGACAGCAGCGGCGTCACCGCACCCGGCCCGCATCCGCAGTGGCGCCCAGCAGCCAGCTGGTCCAGCTGCGCGTCGCCGCCCGCCGCCCGCGCCGCGCCAGCGTCCGCTCCAGCGCCGCCTGGCCCAGCATGAACACCGTCGTCAATACCAGGTAGTAGATCCCCGCCGCACTCAGCGCCTCGAGGTAGCGGAAGTTGGCCGAGGCCGTCTGGTTCGCCACCAGCAGCAGCTCCTCCACCGCGATGACGGACACGAGCGCCGACAGCTTCAGCATGCCGATGAACTGGTTGCCGATGGGCGGCACGATGATCCGCAGCGCCTGCGGCAGCACCACCCAGCGCATCACCTGGCCCTCCTGCATGCCGAGCGCCCGGGCCGCCACGCGCTGCCCGCGCCCCACCGCGCGGATGCCCGACCGCATGATCTCGGCCATGTAGGCGCCCTCGTTCAGCGACAGCGCCAGCACCGCGCAGGTGAACCCCGAGAGCACGAGGCCGAACGACGGCAGCACGTTGAAGGCGAAGATCAGCTGGAACAGCACCGGCGTGCCCCGGAACAGCCACAGATACAGCACGGCCACCAGCCGCAGCGGGCCGAGCCGGCTTTCCTGCAGCAACGCCACCACCAACCCGCTGACCATGCCGCCGAGCAGGGCGCACAGGCTGATCAGCAGGGTCATCAGCGCAGCATCGAAGAAGCGTGGGCTCAGCAGGTACCGCAGGACAAGGTCGAACGAGATCAGCGACATGCGCTGCGGGTCAGAACAGCGTGCCCTCCGGCGGCAGCTTGTACTGGGCCATCAGCCGGGCATAGGTGCCGTCCGCCACCGCCGCCTGCAGCGCCTTCGTCACCAGCGCCGCCATCGCCGCATCGCCCTTGCGCACCGCGAAGCCGATCTGCGTGCCGAACTCGAACACCGGTCCCACCGCCTCGAACACGTCCGCCAGCTCCGTCGTGATGCGGGCCACCCCGGCCGTGCTCTCGTAATAGGCCTGGACCCGGCCCTGCCGCACCGACAGCGCCGCGTCCTGCGCCGAAGGGAAGGTCATGACCGTCAGCGCCTTCTGCCCGGCCGCCGCACACCGCTCCGCATCCTGCCGCGCATAGGTTTCCTGGATGCCGCCCAACGTCACCGCAACCGTGTGCCCGCACAGGCCTTCCCGCCCCGGCACCTTGGCCGGGTTGCCTTTCTGCACCACGATCCGCTGCCCGATGCGCATGTAGGGCACGAAGTCCACCTGCTCGGATCGGGCCGGGTTGATGTACATGGCGCTGTTGATGACATCGACGCGCTTGCCCTGCAGCGCCGGGATCAGGCCGCGGAACTCGATGTTTACCGCAACCGGCGCCAGCCCGAGCTTGCCTGCCAGCGCATCCCCGAACTCGATGTCGAACCCGACCAGCTTTCCGTCCTGCGAGAACTCGAACGGGGCAAAGGTCGCCGCCGTGCCGTAGGTCAACTTGCCCGGCGACACCATCTCGGGCGCGCCGGGCGCCTGCGCCAGCGCTGCAACTCCCGGGAACGCCGACGCCGTCGCGGCCAGCAGAAGAAGACGGAAGGCGCGCATGGCATGCTCCGGGGTGGGGTGGGGAACGCTAGGCATGCCGCCTGGACAACGTCAATCGACACCTGCGCCGGAACGGCCGGGCAGGGGCGCGCCTGGTCTGGTTCTTGCTTCGTCCCAGCCAGTCCGCCCGAGGTCGCTTGCATGATCACCCGCCGCATCGCCATCCTGCTCGCCTCGCCCGGTCTGGCGGTCGCGCCGTCCCGCTCGGCCTGACGGTCGACGGCTGCCGCACCGTCGTCATGACGCCTCACCCCGGCCGGCCCGGCCACAGCGACCTGCCGCGCTGCCGGGACTCGACCACGCCCGAGTTCTCCGCCTATGTCCGCCTGGTGCCGGGCGCGGTCCACGACGACCTCGCCCGCCTGGGAGCAAGCTGATGGGCAAGCCCGTGATCCTGGTGGAGAACTTCCGCGCCCTGTTCTACGCGCCCTTCTATCTGACCCAGGCGACCGGCTCCTACGCGGCCGAGGGCGTCACGGTCGAGCTGCAGGCCTCGCCCAGCCCGGCGGATTCCGGCCGCCGCCTGGCCGCCGGCACCGTCGACGTGATGTGGGGCGGCCCGCTGCGCGTGCTGCTGGACCACGACGCCGACCGGGGCAGCGAGTCCCGCGTGTTCCACGCGACCGTCTGCCGCGATCCGTTCTTCCTGATCGGCGCCCAGCCTGCCCCCGGCTTCACCATGCGGGACCTGGTCCCCCTCCGCTTCGCTGCCGTGTCCGAGGTGCCGACCCCCTGGATCTGCCTGGCCCACGACCTTCGTCTGGCGGGCATCGACCCCGCCACCGTCATCCACGCGGCACCCGCCACCATGGCCGAGAACGCGGACAGGCTGCGCCGGGGCGCGTTGGACGTGGTGCAGCTGTTCCAGCCCTATGCCGAGCAGCTGCTGCAGGACGGCACCGGCCATCTGTGGCTTGCGTCCGCCACTCGGGGCCCCACCGCCTACACCACCCTGGTCGCCCGCACCCGCACCTTGGACACCAGGCGGGAGGAGATGGCCGGTATGGGCCGGGCCATCGCCCGCACGCTGCGCTGGATCGCCGCCACCCCGGGCACCGAGATCGCCCCCCATCTGGCGCCCTGGTTCCCCGACCTGCCCCGGGCCATGCTGGCGGCCTGCCTCGACCGCTACAAGGCGCACCACCTCTGGAACGACGACCCGGCCCTGCTTCGGCAAGGCTTCGACTGGCTCCGCGCCGCCATGCTGGCCCAGGGCACCATCGCCCACGGCGCAAGCTACGAAGCCTGTGTCGATCTCGGCCTCGTCTGATCCGCTGATCCGACCCCCACACCCAACCGAACGGAGCAGGCCATGGACATCGGCGTCTTCATCCCGATCAACAACAACGGCTGGATCATCTCGGCCACCTCGCCGCAGTACATGCCCAGCTTCGAGCTGAACAAGCAGGTCGTGATGAAGGCCGAGGCCTGCGGCATGGATTTCGCGCTGTCCATGATCAAGCTGCACGGCTTCGGCGGACCCACCGAGTTCTGGGACCATGGCCTGGAAAGCTTCACCCTCATGGCGGGTCTCGCTGCCGTCACCCAGCGCATCCGCCTGTTCGCGTCCGTCGCCGTGCTCACCATCCCGCCCGCCATCGTCGCCCGCATGACCAGCACCATCGCCGACATCTCGGGCGGGCGGTTCGGCATCAACATCGTCTCCGGCTGGCACGCCATCGAGTACAGCCAGATGGGCCTCTGGCCCGGCGACCAGCATTTCGGCCGGCGCTACGATTACAGCACCGAATACGTCCGCATCCTGCGCGAGCTGTGGCAGACGGGCCGTTCGGACCTGAAGGGCGAGCACTTCCAGATGGACGACTGCCGCCTGAGCCCCCGCCCGCAAACGGCGGTGAAGGTCGTCTCGGCCGGGCAGAGCGACCGCGGGATGAAGTTCGCGGCGCAGTACTGCGACTACAACTTCGCCCTGGGCGAAGGCGTGAACCAACCCACTTTGGCCGCAGCCGTCCCAGCCCGCATGCTGGCCCACGCGCAGGAAACCGGCCGCGATGTAGGCAGCTACATGCTGTACATGGTCATCGCCGACGAGACGGACGAGGCCGCGATGGCCAAGTGGGACCTGTACTGCCGCGGTGCCGACAAGGACGCCATTGCCCACATGCTCGGCAAGGCCGCGGAGGACACCGCGATGGCCGAGACGTCCATGGCCGCCGCCTTCCTGCGCTCACCGTCCCCCGTCAACCTCAACATGGGCACCCTCGTCGGCTCCTACGCCCGCGTCGCTGCCATGCTCGACGAGGTCGCGGCCATGCCGGGCGTGAAGGGCATCATGCTCACCTTCGACGACTTCCTGATCGGCATGGACGCCTATGGCGCCCGCATCCAGCCCCTGATGCAGTGCCGCGCCGACCGCCAGCTGGCAGCCTGAGCATGGGCCAACAGATCGACGAGCTGGCGCGCTTCGCCGCCACCACCGGGTGGGACGACGTGCCGGTCCCGGTCCGGGCGCGCGCCAGGCTCGTCCTGCTCGACACGCTCGCCTGCATCCTGGCCGGCGCGTCCCGGCCCGAGGTGCGGGCCCTGACCCAGCGCCTGGCGTCCACCGCGGGCAGCGGTGCCACCGTCCTGGCCCCCCGTCTCGTCGGCGGCGGCAGCCTGCCCGCTTCCGACCCCCGCACCGCGTCCATGCTGAACGCCATCGCCGCCCGGTCCGTGGAGCTGTGCGAGGGGCTGCGCGGCCTGCAGCCGGGCGTCCACATCGTTCCGGCCGTCATCGCGGGCGCCGAGCAGCACGGCCGCTCGGGCCGGGCCATGATGGAGGCGCTGGTCCTGGGGTACGAGGTCGCGGGCCGCCTCGGCGCCGGGTTCACCCCGCGGGCCTTCGCGCACCCGAACGGCCAGGTCGCACTCCTGGCCGCCGTCGCCGCCGGGGCCCGTCTGCACGGCCTCGATGGGCCCGGCATCGCCCTGGCCATGCGCATCGCCACCACCATGCTCATGACGCCCAGCTACCTCAACACCGCCGCGGGCGGCACCACGCTCAACCTGCCCGCCGGGATGGGCGCCTTCGCCGCCGGCCTCGCGCCCGAGATGGCCGCCGCCGGCTACTTCGCCCGCAGCGACGCCATCGAGGAGGCGCTCGGCGTCATGGTCGGCACCGGCTTCGATCCCGCGGGCGTGGCGGAGGGCCTGGGCGCCACCTGGCAGCTGGAGGGCAGCTATTTCCGCTGGTACGCCTGCTGCAACCCCATCCACCCGGCACTCGACAGCCTGTCCGACGCCCTGGCGGAGCTGCAACCCGCCCCGCACGACATCGCCCGCATCGACGTCGCGACCTTCGCCTTCGCCACCGTCATGAACAACGCCGAGCCGCCCAACTACTTCGCCTCCAAATACTCGCTGCCGCACGCCGCCGCCACGCTGATCGTCCGCGGCGGCCTGGGCTTCGAGCAGCTCGACGACTCCGCCATCGCCGACCCGCTGATCGCCGCGATCCGCCCCCTGGTGCACATCGCCGAAGACCCCGCGATGACCGCGCGCGGCCCCGACTTCCGCCCCGCGCGCGTCACGATCCGCCTCAAGGACGGCCGCACCGCCACCCACGAATGCGACAACTCCAGGCGCGACACCGACCACCCCGACCCCGAACCGCATGTCCGCGCCAAGTTCCACCAGCTGGCCGCCACGATGCTGACCCCTGCCGGCACGGACGCCGTGGAGAAGGCCGTCGACCATGCCGAGGACTGGCCCTCGATGGCGACGTTCACGGACCTCCTGCGGCAACACCAGACATAGGCGTTGCGCCGGCCAAACGGATGCCACTCACCCTTCCCGACGCAGGGCCGATCGGTCAGGATGCCGCGACACGCGATTCCGCCGGCCACCGGCTGTCCCGACCGAAAGGATTGACGCATTGACTGCCATGGCGATCCGGAATGCACTGGAACTGGCGATGCAGCACAGCACCGCGCCGATGGTGCTGAGCGACCCGCATCTGCCGGACACGCCCATGGTCGTGGCCAACCAGGCTTTCTCGACGCTGACGGGCTACCCCATCGAGGAGATCGTCGGCCGCAACTGCCGGTTCCTGCAGGGCGCGCGGACCGACCCGGTGTCGCCGCGCCGCATTCGCGCCTGCCTCGATGCGGGGCAGGGCTGCATCGAGTGGATCGTCAACTACCGCCGCGACGGGTCGCAGTTCTACAACCTGCTGTTCATCTCGCCGATCCGCGACGCCGCGGGCACCCTGCTGTACTTCTTCGGCAACCAGCTCGACATCACCATGGGGACCCCGGACTGGCTGGCCGAGATCCCCTTCGGCAAGGCGCACGTCGTCCCGGCGCTGGAGGACGAGTTCCACGCCCTGCTCGGCGTGGTCGGCACCGCCGGCCAGACCGAGGGCCTGGAGAAGATCGTCTCGGCCGCGCACCGCCTGGCCGAGATCTCGACCAAGCTGAAACCAGGCTCGCTCGAAGCCTTCAAGGCCGACCGGCGCCTGTTGCCACAGGCCTAGAGCGGCCCGACGCGGCGGCGACCCGGCGGGATCAGAACGCCACCAGGCCGCGTGGGAACTGCGTCAGCAGCTCCGGCCCCGTCTCCGTCACCAGCACCATGTCGCCGATCGCCGCGGCGCCCACCCCGGCGACGAACAGGTTGGGATGCACCTCGAACACCATGCCGGGCTCGGCCGCCCGCGCCACCCCGGGCGGCGTGCTGCCGTCATAGGGCTGCGGGAACTCGGCCGTCCCCACCGGGTCCTCGTAGCTGTGGCCCATCGCGTGGCCCGAGCGGAACTGGAACACGCCGGGCCCGGGCGGCACCAGCCCGGCCGCCCCCACCGCCCGCAGATCGAGCCCCGGCCGCAGCCCGGCCAGCATCGCGGCATGCAGCCCCTGCACCGTCCCGAACACCTGCCGCGCCCCCGGCGACGCGGCGCCCAGGTACCCCGTGCGCAGCGCGTGGCCCCAATGCCCGTGCAGGATCAGCATGATGCCCAGCAGCACCTGGTCGCCCTCGGCCGGGATCATCAGGTTCTCGTCCCGCACGTAGCGGCAGCGGTCGGGCAGGGGCATGACCGTCAACCAGGTGTCGCAATACTCGCACCCCATCGCCCGGCCCAGCCGCTCCAGCTCCGCCTGCACCGCGAACACCGGCACGCCGGTCCGCAGCGTCGGGCCCAGATGGGCGAACAGCGCGTCGCAGATCCGCGCGGCCTCGCGGTGGTAACCCAGCGCCGTGGCGTCCTTCACGGCGCGCCGCCGGGCCAGTTCCGGGGTGGCGTCCGTCCAGGCGCCGGCGCCCCCGGCCAGCAGCGTGTCCCAGATCCCGAGCGGGATCTCGTCCCGCCCCACCAGCCCGATCCGGGCCGCATCTCCCGAGGCATCCGCCAGCAGGGCCAGCACATGGGCCGCGAAGGCAGCGCCCTTGCCCAGCCGCACCGTCGGGATCCAGGCCTCCTCCTGCGCCCGCATCGACGCGAACACGTTGGCGACCACGAGCCCCGGCGCGCCCTCGGCCGGCAGCACCAGCGCCGAGGGCGCCGCATCCGCGTCCCAGTCCAGCAGATACCGCAGGTTGCCGTGGCTCCGCGTGCCGGTCCCCAGCACGTGGCCCAGCCCGAACACCACCATCGCCTGCAGGCCCTCACTGCGCATCCAGGCCTGCAGCGCGGCCAGGCGCGCCTCCAGGACGGGGAGGGGCACCGGGGCGTGTGTGTCGGTCATGGCGCGTCCTCGCGGCAGCTCTATCGTTATCCTTGTCATGGCAGCCCATGGCCCGTCCATCCGCCGCGCCGGTTCGGGCTGATTGTGCGATGCGGCATGCTCTGGCTACCATGCCGCATGGCCGCACCCCTCCTGCACCGCCGCACCCTCGCCGCGCTCGCCTTGGCCGCGCCCGCGCTCCGGGCCACCGCCGCCGAGGCGCCCGTCCCAGGCGGCACCCTCATCGCCATCATCCAGCCCGAGCCGCTCTCGCTCATGTCGGCCACGAACACCCTCGCGCCCGAATCCGTCGTCACCCCCAAGATCTTCGACGCCCTGTTCGACTACACCATGGACTTCGAGCGGCGCCCCCGCCTGGCGCTGTCGCTCGACACCAGCCCCGACGGCCTGCGCGTCACTCTGCGCCTCCGCCCCGGGGTGCTGTGGCACGACGGCACGCCCTTCACCTCGGCCGACGTCGCCTGGTCGGCGCTCGAGGTCTGGCGCAAGCTCAATCCCCGCGGCCGGTTCATCTACGCCGGCCTCGCCGACGCATTGACGCCGGACCCGCTGACCGTCGTGCTGGTGCTGAGCGCCCCGGGCCCCGCCATCGAACAATCGTTGTTCGGCTACGAATCCCAGGTCCTGCCGCGGCACATCTATGCCGGCACCGACGTGCTCGCCAATCCGGCCAACATGCGCCCCGTCGGCACCGGGCCGTTCCGCTTCGCCGAATGGCGCCGCGGCACCAGCATCACGCTGGAGCGCAACCCGGCCTACTGGGACGCGCCCCGCCCCTGGCTCGACCGCATCGTCTTCCGCGTCATCCCCGACGCCGCCTCCCGCGCATCGGCGCTGGAGACGAACGAGGTCATGATGGGGGTCATGAGCCCGGTGCCGCTCGCTGACGTGCAGCGTCTGGCCGGGCTGCCGGAGTTGACCGTCGTCACCGGGGGCTACGAAACCAGCAATTTCATCGCGATGTTCGAGTTCAACACCCGCCACCCGATCCTGGGACGGCCCGAGGTGCGGCGCGCCATGGCCTACGCGATCGACCGCCGCTTCATCGCCCGCAACGTCTGGTTCGGCCGCGCCAAGGCGGCCATCGGGCCCATCCCCTCCGCCATGGCCCATTGGCGCGCCAAGGACCTGCCGGACTACGCCTTCGACCCGAAGAAGGCCGAGGCCCTGCTCGACGAGGCCGGCCTGCCCCGAAAGGACGGCGGCATCCGCTTCCACATCACCCATGACTGGGCCCCCTACGGCGACACCTACCTGCAGACCGCCGAATACCTCAAGCAGGCCATGAAGCGCGTCGGCATCGAGATGACCGTCCGCAGCCAGGACTTCCCCACCTACATGCGCCGCGTCTACACCGACAACGACTTCGACACGATCAACTGCTTCTTCAGCTGGGGCCACGACCCCGCCAGCGGCTACCTGCGCAACTACTCCTCGAGCGCCATCCAGAAGGGCGCCCCGCTGACCAACGCGTCGGGCTACCGCAGCCCCGAGATGGACGAACTGCTCGCCGCCGGCGCCCGCGAGATGGACGGCGCCAAGCGTGTGGCCCTGTACGACCGGGTCCAGCGCCTCGCGATGCAGGACCTGCCGGTGTTCCCGCTGGTCGAGATCGACGGCATCACGGTCGCCAACCGCCGGGTGCATGGCCATTCCGATACGCCGGAGGGCGTCCGTGGCACCTGGGCCGACGTCTGGCTGCAGCCCGCATGATCACCCGGCGCACCCTGGCGTCCGGGGCCCTCGCGCTCATGGCCCGCCCCGCCGCCGCCCAGCAGCCCCCCACGCGCGGCGGCACGCTGATCATGGTCGTGACGCCCGAGCCCTCCAGCATCACCTCGGCGTTGACCTCGATCCTGCCCAACCAGTCCATCGGCCCCAAGATCTTCGATGGTCTGTTCGGCTACGACTTCGACTTCAACCTGGTCCCCCGCCTGGCGCTCGCCTACGAGGTCGCGCCCGACGGCTTGACGGTCACGCTGCGCCTCCGCCCCGGGGTGACGTGGCACGACGGACATGATTTCGGCGCGGCGGACGTCGCCTGGTCGTTGCTCAACGTCTGGAAGCCGCTCCATTCCCGCGGGCGCATCACCTACGCCAACGTCACGGCGGTCGAGACGCCGGACCCGTTGACCGTCGTGATCCGCCTGTCGCAGCCCAGCCCCATGATGCGGACGGCGCTGGCCGGCTTCGAGAGCGGCGTGCTGCCCCGCCATCTGTATGAGGGCACCGACCCGCTGACCAACCCGGCCAACAACAAGCCCATCGGCACCGGGCCGTTCCGCTTCGTCGAATGGCGCCGTGGCACCAGCATCACGCTTGAACGCAATCCCACATACTGGGACGCGCCACGTCCCTGGCTGGACCGCATCGTGGTCCGCGTCATGCCCGACGCCGGGGAGCGTGCCGCGGCACTCGAAACGGGCGAGGTCCACCTCGCGGGCCAGACGCCGGTGCCCCTGTCCGACCTGCGGCGCTTGAAGGACATCCCGAGCCTGGAGCTGGTCACCCGCGGCTACGAGTTCGGCAATTTCATGCACTACCTGGAGTTCAACCTGCGCGACCCGCGCTTCCAGGATGTCCGCGTCCGCCGGGCCATCGCCATGGCCATCAATCCGGCCTTCGTCGCGCGCGCCGTCTGGCAGGGCTATGCCACCCCCGCCACCGGCCCGCTGCCCCGGGCGATGAAGCCGTTCTACAGCGCCGACGTCCCGAAATACCCGTTCGACCCGGCCCGCGCCAACGCCCTGCTGGACGAGGCCGGGTTCCCGAGGGGGGCCGGCGGCATCCGCTTCAAGGTCGTCCACGACTGGGCGCCCTACGGCAGCGAGTATCAGCTGACCGCCGACACGGTGAAGCAGTCGCTCCGCGCCGTCGGCATCGATGTCGAGATCCGCAGCCAGGATCTGCCGAGCTACCTGCGCCGTGTCTATGCCGACAACGACTTCCAGCTGATCAACTACTTCGCCGGCCTGGGCGCAGACCCCACGGGCGGCGTGCAGCGCTTCTACTGGTCCCGCGCGGTGCAGAAGGGCGCGCCCTTCACCAACGCCTCCGGCTACGCCAGCCCCGAGATGGACCGCATCCTGGAGGCCGCCGCGACCGAGGTGGACCCCGTCCGCCGCATCGCCCAGATGGCCGCCATGCAACGTCTGGCCATGACCGACCTGCCCATCGTGCCGCTGGCCGAGCTGCAGAACGTGACCGTCGCCAACCGCCGCGTGCATGACCACACCACCGGCCCCGAAGGCCTCCGCGCCGCCTTCGCCGACACCTGGCTCTCGGCCTGAATGGGCCGCTTCCTCCTGCGCCGGCTTCCGCGCCAGCTGCTCGTGCTGTTCGCAATCCTGGTGTTCAACTTCCTTCTGCTGCACGCCGCCCCCGGGGACCTGGTGGACGTTCTGGCCGGGCAGGCCGGCGCGTCCGACACCGCCTATGTCGAGGCGCTCCGCAGCCGCCTCGGGCTTGACCAGTCGCTGCCGGTGCAGTTCTGGCACTACGTCTCGAACCTCGCGCATCTCGACCTCGGGACGTCGCCCCGCTTCAACGAACCCGTGCTGGACCTGATCCTGGAGCGGGCGCCCGCCACCTTCCTGCTGCTGGGCACCAGCATGACCCTGGCCGTCTGCCTCGGGCTTCTGCTCGGCGGGCTCGCGGCCCGCCGGCCCAACTCCTGGTCCGACGACGCCGTCTCCGTCCTGTCGCTGCTGTTCTACGCGACCCCGGTGTTCTGCGTGGGGCTGCTGCTGATCGTGGTCTTCGCGGTCAAGCTGCGCTGGCTGCCCAGCGGCGGCCTGCTGACCATCGGCGGCCCGCCGCTCGGCCCCGGCGCCACCGTGCTGGACATCGCCCGGCACCTGGTGCTGCCCGCCTTCACCCTCGCCCTGTTCTACGTCGCGATCTACACCCGCCTCGTCCGCGCCTCCATGCTCGAGGTGCAGCGGCTCGACTTCGTGCGCACCGCCCGGGCCAAGGGCATGACGGAACGCGCCATCGCCCGCCGCCACGTGCTGCGCAACGCGCTGCTGCCGTTGGTCACCATGGTCGGCATGCAGTCCGCCTCGGCCATGGGCGGATCCGTCCTGGTCGAGACGATCTTCGGCTGGCCCGGCCTCGGCCGCCTTGCCTTCGAGGCCATCAGCCAGCGCGACGTGAACCTGCTGCTCGGACTGCTAATCCTCAGCTCCGTCCTGGTCGTCGTCGTCAACTTGGTCATCGACCTCGTCTATGCCCGCCTCGACCCCAGGATCGAGCTTGCCTGACACCCCCGCCTTCCGCCCCGGCCTCGTCCGCCGCTTCTGCCGCAAGCGCTCCGCCGTGCTGGGCCTGCTGCTCGGTCTGCTGGTCATCGCGATGGCCGCCAGCGCCCCCTTCGTCTTCCCCGACGATCCCTTCAGCCTCGCCGGCACCCCGCTGTCGTGGCCCGGCGAGGATCCCGACTTCCCCCTGGGCACCGACATGCTCGGGCGCGACATGGGGGCCGCCCTGTTCCACGGTGCCGGCGTCTCGCTCATGATCGCGCTGGTCGCCACGGCAGCAGCCCTGGGCGTCGGGGTGACGGCGGGCGCCTGCGCCGGCTTCTACGGCGGCGCCGTCGACGAGACGCTGATGCGGGTCGCCGAGGTGTTCCAGACCATGCCGCCCTTCCTGTTCGCCATCGTCCTCATCGCCATCCTCAAACCGGGCCTCGGCTCCATGATCCTCGCACTCGCCGCCATTTCCTGGCCCGGCGTCGCCCGCCTCGTCCGGGCCGAGTTCCTGTCGCTCCGCTCCCGCGAGTTCGTCCAGGCCTGCACCGTCGTCGGCATGTCGGACGTCGCCATCATCGTCCGGCAGATCCTGCCGAACGCCCTGGCCCCCGTCATCGTCATGTCGTCCGTCATGGTGGCCAGCGCCATCCTGATGGAGGCCAGCCTCTCGTTCCTTGGCCTGGGCGATCCCAACGTCATGAGTTGGGGCACCATGGTCGGGCTGGGCCGCGACTCGCTGCGCACCGCCTGGTACATCGCCGCGATCCCCGGGGCCGCCATCCTGGTCACCGTTCTGGCCCTCAACCTGGTCGGCGAAGGCCTGAACGACGCCCTGACGCCCGGCAACCCGACCCCCTGAGACTGCAAGCGGCACGGTGCATGCATGCCACCAGGCGGAGAAGACGGAGACGACCCCATGATGATCCTCGGCCTCAACGCGGGCTCGCTCGGTGGCCATCTCGGCGGCTGGCGCCATGCCGATGCCTGGCCGCGGACCGCGATGCAGCTCGATTGTCTGATCGAGACAGCAAAGCTTGCCGAACAGGGCTGCCTCGACCTGATCTTCCTCGCCGACGGCAACGGCGTTCGCCAGATGGACAAGCCCGCTTTGTTCGCGGCCAACAGCCCCTCCGACCGGCCCTCGGTGTTCGAGCCGCTGACCCTCTATGCCGCCCTGTCGCAGCACACGAAGCACATCGGCTTCGTCGCCACCGCGACCACGACCTACGAGGAACCCTTCACAATCGCCCGCAAGGTCGCCTCGCTGGACCACATCAGCGGCGGACGCGCGGCCTGGAACCTGGTCACCACCTCCTACGCCGAGGACGCGCTCAACTTCAGCCACACCGAGCACGTCGCCCGCGACACCCGCTACGAACGCGCCCAGGAGTGCCTCGATGTCGTGCGCTCGCTCTGGGACAGCTGGGCGTCGGACGCGTTCATCGAGGACAAGGCGAGCGGCCGGTTCCTCGACCCGGCCAAGGTCCGCCTGACCAACCACAAGGGCACGCATTTCCAGGTCAAGGGCCCGCTGAACGTCGCGCGCACGCCGCAGGGGCAGCCCGTGGTGTTCAGCGCCGGGCAGAGCGACGCCGGGATGGAACTGGCGGCCTATGGGGCGGAGGCGCTGTTCGGCTCGGCCAGCAGCAAGGAGATGGGCCAGGGGGTCTATGCCGACATCAAGGGCCGCATGGCCAAGTACGGCCGCACCCCGGACCAGCTCCGCATCCTGCCCGGCCTCAGCGTCTTCGTGGGCGAGACCGCGGCCGAGGCCGACGCCCTGTACGACCAGCTGCAGGCGCTGATCTCGCCCGCGCTCGGCGTGCCCTATCTGTCCAAAATCGTCGGACTCAAGCTTTCCGACCGGGACATCGACGGCCCCATGCCCGAGACCAGCGGCGACCAGGTCGGCGGCACCGCGATCGGCCGCTCCATCATCGACCTGGCCAAACGCGAGAAGCTGACCATCCGCCAGACGTACGAGCGCATCCTGCCGTCGATGGGCGGCAACATGGTCAAGGGCGACGCGAAGCACGTCGCCGACGTGATGGAGGATTGGTACACCAGCCAGGCCTGCGACGGCTTCGTGCTGTCCATGCCCGTCATGCCCCGCTCGCTGCGCGACTTCGTGACCCATGTGGTGCCCGAGCTGCAGCGCCGCGGCCTGTTCCGCCGCGCCTACGACAGCACGACGCTGCGCGGCAACATGGGCCTGGCCATCCCGCCCGACCCCTTCGCCGCCGCGACGACCTTGCCCACCACCGGGAGCCTGGCCGCGGAGTAGTGCTGGCCCTCATCCTGCGGCTGCTGCTGCGCCGAGTCCTCGGTGCCATACCGCTGGTGTTGGCCGTGGTCGCGCTGACGTTCTTCGTCATCCGCCTCGCCCCCGGCGACCCCGCCTTCATCCTGGCCGGCGACGCGCCCACGCCCGAGTTCCTGGCGAAGATCCGCGCCGAGAACGGCCTCGACAAGCCGCAGTGGCAGCAGTTCACCACCTTCCTGGGACATGCCGCGACCGGCGACTTCGGCACCTCCATCTATGCCGGCCGTCCCGTGTTCGACGTGGTGTGGGAACGCATGCCGGCCACGGCGCTGCTCGCCGGAACCGCCATGGTCGTGGCCGCGCTGCTGGGCGTGCTCATGGGCGTCGCGTCGGCCCGCCGCGCCGGCACAGCCGCCGACGCCGCGATCAGTGCCCTGTCCCTGGTCGGCACCTCCGTGCCCAGCTTCTGGATCGGCCAGCTGCTCATCCTGCTGTTCGCCGTGCAACTCGGCTGGCTGCCCGCCGGCGGTATGATGGCCGCCCGCGCCCGCCTGACCGGCTTCGCCCACGTGTGGGACGTGGCGCTGCACATGGTGCTGCCCGTCGCCACCCTGGCCGTGTATCTCGTCACCCTCATCGCCCGCTTCACCCGCACCGCCATGATCGAGGCGCTCGGCCAGGACTTCATCCTGGTCACCCGGGCCAAGGGCGTCGGGCCGCGCGCCGTCCTGTGGCACCACGCCTTCCGCAACGCCGTCGCCACCACCGTCACCGTCGTCGGGCTGGAGTTCGGCGCGGTGCTGGCCGGCGCCGTGGTGATCGAGATCGTCTTCGGCTGGCCCGGCCTCGGCCGCCTGTTCTACGATGCCATCTACCGCCGCGACTTCCCGCTGCTGACCGGCTGCTTCATGGTCTCGTCCATCGTCGTCATCACGGTCAACACCGTGTCCGAGATCGTCTGCGCCCTGCTCGACCCCCGGCTTCGCACCGCATGAGTGCCACGGCCGTGGCCGCACGGGTGTCCCGGCCCTGGCGCAGGCCCCGGCCCGCCATGGCCATCGGCCTGCTGCTGACCGGCATCGTCGTGCTGGCCGCCGCGGCGGCCCCGCTGCTGACCCAGGCGGACCCGCTCGGCCTCGGCCCCGACATCCTGGCCGCGCCCGGCATCGCCCACCCCATGGGCACCGACGATCTCGGGCGGGACCTGTTCGCCCGCGTGCTGTACGGCGGCCGCGTCTCGCTGGGCGTCGGCCTGTTCAGCGGCCTGCTGAGCGTCGTGTTCGGCGTCGGCGTCGGCATGGCCGCCGGCTACTTCGGCGGCCTGGTCGACGAGGCGCTGATGCGCGTCACCGAGGTGTTCCAGGTCATGCCCAAGCTGCTGGCCGCCGTGGTGGTCGTCGCGCTGATCGGCAGCAGCCTCACCAACGAGGTGCTGGTCATCGGCCTGCTGAGCTGGCCCGCCACCGCGCGCGTCATCCGCGGCCGGGTGCAGGTGCTCCGGCACCAGGACTTCATCGCCGCGGCGCGCATGGCCGGCGCGTCCAACCTGCGCATCCTGTGGCGCAACCTGCTGCCCAACGTCGCGCCCTACGTGCTGGTCGGCACCTCGCTGCAGATCGCCTCGGCCATCGTCTCCGAATCGTTCCTCAGCTTCCTCGGTCTCGGCGACCCCGGCCACCCCAGCTGGGGCCTGCTGCTGCAGCAGGGCCAGCTCTTTCTCCAGCAGGCCCCCTGGCTCACCACGCTGCCCGGCCTCGCCCTCGCCATGACCGTGCTGGGCATGAACCTGCTGGGCGATGGGTTGGTCCGGCGGTGACGGGCCCAGGAACGGCGCGCGCAGCGACGGCGGGCGCTGCGGCGGTGGGCCCGGTGCTTTCAGTGCGCGACCTCGTCATCTCCTTCCCGCACGCCTCGGGCCCCCGGGTCCGCGTCGTGGACGGCGTCGGGTTCGACGTGATGCCGGGCGAGATCGTCGGCCTGGTCGGCGAATCCGGCTCCGGCAAGTCCATGACCGCGCGCGCCGCGCTGCGCCTGCTGCCCGCCGGCGCCCGCCTCGAAGGCAGCATCACCCTGGCTGGCGAAGACGTGGGCGCCTTGTCGGAGCGCCGCCTCCGCACCCTGCGCGGCGCCGTCGCGTCCATGATCTTCCAGGACCCGATGACCTCCTTCGACCCGGTGCACCGCGTCGGCGCGCAGATCGCCGAGGCCATCGCCGTGCACCGCCGCACCCCGCGCCGCCGCCTGCGGGACCGGGTGGCGGCGCTGCTCGACGACGTCGGCATCGCGCCCGCCCGCGCCAGGGCCTTCCCCCACGAGCTGTCGGGCGGCATGCGCCAGCGCGCCATGACCGCCATGGCCGTTGCGAACGGCCCCGCGCTGATGATCGCCGACGAACCGACCACGGCGCTCGATGTGACCGTGCAGGACCAGGTCATGCAGCTGATGCGCGACCTGAATCGGCAGCACGGCACCGCCATCCTGCTGATCACCCACAACATCGCCGTCGTCGCCAGCCTGTGCACCCGCCTGGTGGTCCTGTACGCCGGCCGCGTCGTGGAGGACGGCCCGACCGAGGCCCTGCTGGCCGCCCCGCGCCACCCCTACACCTGGTCGCTGCTGCAGTCCGTCCCGCGCCTGGACCGCCCGACCGACCGCCTGGTCTCCATCCCCGGCCAGCCGCCCGACCCCGCGGCCCTGCCCGGCGGCTGCACCTTCCATCCGCGCTGCCCCCGGGCCGTGCCCCGCTGCGCCGAGCAGGAGCCGCCGCTGGCCCCGCTCGCCCCCCAGCTCGGCACCCGGCACCGGGCCCGCTGCTGGCTGCCGATGGAGACCGCCGCATGACGCCGCTGGTGCGGGCCAGCGCGCTGTCCAAGGCCTATACCGGCGGCCCGCTGTTCCGCCGCCACACCCTGGCGGCCGTCGACCGCGTCAGCTTCGACATCTCAGCCGGAGAGACGCTGGGCCTGGTGGGCGAGAGCGGGTCCGGCAAGTCGACCCTGGGCCGCATGGTGGTGGGCCTGACTCCGCCCAGCGCCGGTCACGTGACGGTGGCGGGCACGCTGGTGGGCCGGGTGGCGGGCGGCAGCCGCCGGGCCCTGTGGCGGCAGGCGCAGATGGTCTTCCAGGACCCGCACTCCTCGCTCGATCCCCGCATGACCGTGCACGACGCCCTGGCCGAGCCGCTCCGCAACTTCGGCCTGGCCCGGGGCAGCGAGGCCACGCGGCGGGTCGGCGCCGCGCTCGAGGCGTGCGGCCTGGGCGCCCGCGCCGCCGCGCGCTACCCGCACGAGTTCTCCGGCGGGCAGCGGCAGCGCATCGGCATCGCCCGCGCCCTGATCGTCCGCCCCAGCCTCGTCGTCGCCGACGAGCCGGTGTCGGCGCTCGACGTCTCCATCCAGGCGCAGATCGTCAACCTGCTGCAGGACCTGAAGGCCGAGTTCGGTCTCACCTACCTGTTCATCTCCCACGACCTCGCCGTCGTCCGCCACGTGGCGGACCGCGTGGCCGTCATGTACCGCGGCCGCCTGGTGGAGACGGGCAGGGCGGCGGCCCTGTACGAGACGCCGCTGCACCCCTACACCCAGCTGCTGCTCGCCTCCGTCCCCATCCCGGACACCGCGGCCGAGGCGGCCCGCCTCGCCCGGCGCCGGCCTGCACCGACCGAGGCGGCTTCCGCCGGCGGCTGCCCGTTCCGCGCCCGCTGCCCCAAGGCGCAGCTGCCCTTGTGCGCCGAGGAGGAGCCGCCGCTCTCCAGCCGCTCCAGCGACCACCTCGTCGCCTGCCACTTCGCCGACGGCCAGCGCCGGCACCAAGGAGGCTCACCATCGTGAAGAAGTTCCACCTGGCCTGGTTCGGCAACGCCAGCCCCAGCGGCTGGCGCAAGCCCAGCGGGCAGCTGTTCGACTGGCGTCAGGCCGACATCTACCTCGAGATCGCCCGCCTCTGCGAACGCGCCAAGTTCGACATGGTGCTGTTCGCCGACGGCCTCGGCGTGCCGGCCGTGCTCGGCGGCTCCCGCGACTGGTCGGTCGCACACGGCCACTTCGTCACGCAGGACCCGGCGCCCACCATCGCCATGATGGGCGCCGTCACCACCAAGCTCGGCCTGGGCTGTACCCTGTCCAGCACCTTCTACCCGCCCTTCCTCCTGGCCCGCATGCTGTCCACCCTCGACCACCTGACCAAGGGCCGCATCCTGTGGAACCTGGTCACCACGGCCAGCAAGGACGCGGCCCAGAACTTCGGCCTGGACGACATCCTGGAACACGACGCCCGCTACGACCGTGCCGACGAGTATGTCGCGCTGTGCCGCGCCCTGTGGGACAGCTGGGAACCCGATGCGGTCGTGATGGACCGCGAGGCCAACCTGTTCGCCGACCCGGCCAAGGTCCATGCCGTGGATTTCGTCGGCGAGCACTTCCGCTGCAAGGGACCCTCCACCGTCACCTCGTCGCCGCAGGTGCACCCGGTCATCAGCGTCGCCGGGACCTCGCCCCGCGGCCAGGCCTTCGCCGTCCGCCACGGCGACATGGCGATCAGCCACAAGAACTCGATTGAGGACATGCGGACCTATGTGCAGACCACCCGCGCCCAGCTGGTCGCCGCCGCGCGGGACCCGGCTTCGGTGAAGATCTTTTTCTCGATCAAGCCCGTGCTGGGCGCAACCGAGGCGGCCGCCCAGGAGAAGATGGCCGAGAACCTGGCCAACGCCGATGTCGACGCCGGGCTCGCGACGCTGGCCACCTTCATGGGCATCGACCTGCTGGAGTACGACATGGACCAGCCGCTGCCGCACGACCTGCACGTGCCGGGCATGCGCGGCACGTTCCAGCGTTATCTCTCGCTGCCCCCGGGCACGACGTTGCGCGACTGGGCCCGCATCGAGGGCCAGTACGAGACCTACCAGATCTGCGGCACCCCCGAGCACGTCGCCGACGTGCTGGAACACACGGTCGACTACACCGGCTGCGACGGCTTCCACTTCCGCCCATCCCGCGGGATCACGGACATCGAATACCTTCTCGAGGTTGCAACCACCCTGATCCCGATCCTGCAGAAGCGCGGCATGGTCCGCGACGAATACCGCGGCACGACCCTACGGGACCATCTGTTCGAGTTCTGAAGCGGGCGCGTGCCAGAGCGATCTTACGTCGTCGGTTTCGCGAATGCGAAGTCCTCCACCAGGCTCGACAGGCTGTAGAACACGCCCTTCAGGTCCTCGTGCACCGCCCCGGGCAGGCTGTAGGCGCAGAAGGGGAACACCGGAATGTCCTCCCATAGAATCTCCTGGATCTTGTCGTAGATCGCCTTGCGCTTGGCCGGGTCCAGCTGCACGCGCTGCTCGTCGAACAGCCGGTCGATCTCCGGGTTCACATAGGGGCTGTTGTTGACGAAGGGGATGTTGAAGATGTTTCGCGAGTTGTAGAACCGCTCGATCCCCACATCCGGGTCCGGCCCCAGGTTGAACGACCCGGCGACCATGTCGAACTCGTTGTTCACGAAGGCCACCTGCATGTAGGCGCCGCGGTCCAGCGGCCGCAGGATCACCTTGATTCCCACCCCGGCCAGGTTGCGCGCCATCACGTCGCCGATCTTGGTCGCCGGCAGGTCGCCCGCGGCAAACACATAGCGCAGGTTGAACCGCGTGCCGTCCGCCCCCCGCTTGAACCCGGCCTCGTCCAGCAGCGCCTCGGCCTTCGCCGGGTCCAGCGGGTAGTCCTTGAGGGTCTTGTTCACGAGGTCCGAGTTGGGCGACACGCTGCCGATCATGTTCGTCGCCAGCCCGCCCGGGAACACCGTCGACCGCATGAACCCCCGGTCGATCGCGTAGGCCAGCGCCTGCCGCACCCGCTTGTCGCTGAAGGGCGCATTGCGCATGTTGATGTAGGCCAGGTAGCCCGACTGCTGCATCTTGCTGAACCGCATCGCGACCCCCGGCAGCTTCCGCAGCCGTTCGATGCTGGAGGCGGGCAGGGCGCTGGCATAGATCATGTCGATCTCGCCGTTCTCGAAGGCGGCCACGCGCGCCGCCGGGTCGGGGATGATGCGGAACATCAGCTCGTCGCCGGCCGGCAGGCCCTTCAGGAAGTATTTGTCCCACTTGGCATACAGGATGTGCTCGCCCGGCTTGAACTCCACGAAGCGGAACGGCCCCGTGCCGATCGGCGCCCGGTTGTGCGGGTCGCGCGCCAGGTCCTTCCCCTCCCAGATGTGCCGCGGCAGGATCGAGCCGACGAAGTTGGTCAGCGAGATCATCAACGACCCCTGCGGGTGCGAGAGGCGGAGCACGACCGTGTCGTCGTCCGGCGCCTCGAAGGCCACGATGGCGTTTAGCGCGCCACGATACGGGTGCAGCTTCGCATTTGCGTTCTGCAGCGAGAACGTGACGTCCGCCGCGGTGAACCCCACCCCGTCGTGCCAGGTGATTCCGGGCCGCAGATGGAAGGTATAGGTCAGCCCGTCGGGCGAGATCTCCCAGCGCTCCGCCAGGTCGCCGCTGATCTGGCCGGTGGAATCCGACCGCACGAGGGCGCTGTAGACCGGCGAACCCGCGACGAAGCTCGATATGGCGGAACTGATGGCCGGGTTGAAGAAGGGCGGGTCTTCCTCGATGCAGCCGATCATGCGCGTGGTGGCCGCCCGCGCGGGACGGCGGACCAGCAGGGCGGCGGCGCCCCCGGCGACCACGGCGCGGCGTGTGCTCTGGAGAGTCATTCGGCGGCCCTCGACGATGTGCTGAAATACGGGTTTCTGCGGGATCGGCAGCCCCATCCGCTCCCGCAGCGTGGCGCCCTGGTATTCCCGGCGGAACAGGCCCCGGCGCTGCAGCTCCGGGGTCACCAGCTCCACGAAGTCGTCCAGGCAGCGCGGCAGCACCGGGATGTTCACGTTGAACCCGTCTGCGGCCTGGCTCGTGTACCAGTCCTCCATCTCGTCCGCGATGTCGGTCGGGTTCCCCTTGAACACGGTATGCCCCATCGAGGGCAGGACGCGCTGATACGTCTGCCGAATGGTCAGGCTCTCGCGCGCGGCCATGTCGGCGATCGTCTTGCGGAAGCTCGCGATCCCCAGCGTGGGCCCCGACAGGTCCGGCAGCGGGCCGTCGATCGGGTAGGCCGACAGGTCCGCCTCCACCAGCTTGGACAGATAGGGCACGCCGAGCGCCGGCGAGATCAACGATTGCAGCTCATCGAACAGCTCGTCCGCCTCCGTGCGGGTGCGCCCGACATAGACACCGGCGCCGGGCATGATCCGCAGCATGTCGGGCGTGCGGCCGTAGCGCGGCAGGCGCGCCTTCACGTCGGCATAGAACGCCTGTGCCGCGGGCTTCGTGTCGGCCACCGCGAACACGCAGTCCGCGTGCTGCGCCGCCAGCTCCCGCCCGTCTTCCGACTGCCCGGCCAGGAACAGCACCGGCCAGCCCTGCGGCATGCGCGCCACGTTCAGCGGGCCCTTGACCGAGAAGTGCCGCCCCACATGGTTCAACGTATGCACGCGGCCGGGGTCCAGGAACTGCCCGGTCGCCTGGTCCTGGATAAAGGCGTCCTCGGCCCAGCTGTCCCAAAGCCCTTTCGCCACGGCGACGAACTCGCGCGCCCGGTCGTAACGGATGTCCTTGGCCACGTGCTCGCTAAGGCTGAAGTTGCGCGAATCTTCCGGGTAGGACGTCGTCACGATGTTCCAGCACGCCCGGCCCTTGCTGACATGGTCCAGCGAGGCGAAGCGTCGCGCGAGGGAATACGGCTCCTCATAGGTCGTCGTCGCCGTCGCCAGCAGCCCGATGCTGCTGGTGTGCTGCGACACCGCGGTCAGCAGGGTCAGCGGCTCGAAGGTGGCTGGCCGGTCGGAGGGGCTGTTGGCCGCGAACAGCGCCGGCTTGTCCATCTGCCGCACGGCGTTGCCGTCCGCCAGGAACAGCAGGTCGAACTTGCCGCGCTCGGCCGTCTGCGCCAGCTGGATCGCGTGATCCAGGTTCATCACCTGGTCGGTCCAGGAGTGTTTGTGCCGCCACCCGCCGAGGTGGCCGCCGAGGCCGAGAAGGCCGGTCATCAGGTTCATCATGCGCAGGCACCCTCCGGCATCCGGAGAGGCAAATCTCATGCCAGCGGGGCGCGATCCCGAGGGCAAGCGGCCTGAGAAGGCCGAAGGAGGTAGGGCGGCCGAAGCCGCCCCACCGGGTACCCTAGGCGAGCTTCAGGTTCGCCGCAGCCTGCTTGCCGCGCTCGGCGACGACGTCGTACGTCACCTTCTGCCCGTCATTGAGGCCGTTGAGGCCAGCTGCCTGAACCGCAGAGATGTGCACGAACACATCCTTGCCCCCGTCCTGCGGCTCAATAAAGCCGAAACCCTTGGTTGCGTTGAACCACTTGACCGAACCAGTCGCCATTATCGTCGCTTTCTTATGTCGAGCGACAGTCTCTAGCCGCAAGCGCTGTGCAATGAAAGCGGGAAACGACATCCCGGCGCCCGAACATCCGGTTTAGTGCAGAATTCTCGCCTCGATCCACCGATTCCCATACCCGCAAGCGCGCAGACCCCTCGATCGCCCTCGAGAGCAACCTGCTGTCTTCACCGACCCTGTGGAAACCTGGCGCGCCCGGAAAGACTCGAACTTCCAACCCCCAGATTCGTAGTCTGGTGCTCTATCCAATTGAGCTACGGGCGCCACGCAGAGGCGGCGGTGTAGCCCAGCGGGCAGGGGGGTGCAAGGCCCGGATCCCGCCCTTCAAGACCCCGCCCGGCCCAACGGCGGAACGAACAGCGGCGCCGTGTCCCATGGGAACAGGACCCAGGTGTCCTGCGGCACCTCCACCACCCAGGTGTCGGCCAGCCGCATCCCGGCCGGCTTCGCGTACAGGCAGGCGAAATGCGCCTGGGGCAGCAGGCCCCGCACCAGCCGGGCCGTGGTGCCGCTGTCCACCAGGTCGTCGATGATGACGAACCCCGTGCCGTCGCCCGCTGCCGCCGGCGCCTTCAGCAAGGCCGGCTCGCCCGACTGCTCCTCGTCGTACATCGCCACGCAGACGGTCTCGACCAGGCGGCACTCCAGCTCCCGCGCGACGATCGCCGCCGGCACCAGGCCGCCCCGGCTGATCGCCACCAGGCCGCGCCAAGGCCCCCGCGGCAGCAGCGCCGCGGCCAGGCTGCGGGCGTCCCGGTGCAGCTGGTCCCAGCTGACCGTCGCGTAGGCCCGCCCCCCAGTGCCGATCAGAACAGTTTCCCCCCGTTCGGCACCACCAGGTCCGGCCGGACCAGCACCACCCCGCCCGCCTCGTCCGGCATGCCCAGCGTCAGCACCTCGCTGCGGAACGGCCCGATCTGCCGGGGCGGGAAGTTCACCACCGCGCACACCTGCCGCCCCACCAGCGCCCCTGGCGTGTAGTGCACCGTCACCTGCGCCGACGACGTCTTCACCCCGAGATCCCCCCCGAAGTCGATCCACAGCTTGAACGCGGGCTTGCGCGCCGCGGGGAACGCCTGCGCATCGATGATGGTGCCGACCCGGATGTCGACGCGCTCGAAGTCCTCGAAACCGATCGGGCTGCTCATCGCCCCATCATCGCGGGCCCGCCGCAGATTGCCAAGCCGCACCCCCCATGCCAGCGTCGAAGCAACAGGAGCCTTCCCCATGCGCGACTTCCACCTGCCCGGCCGCAGCCCCGTCTATTCGACCCACGGCATGGCCGCCACCGCGATGCCCGCCGCCACCCTGACCGCCCTCGACGTGCTGCGTGCCGGCGGCAACGCCATGGACGCCGCCGTCGCCGCCGTCGCCGTGCTGGGCGTCATCGAACCGCAATCCACCGGCATCGGCGGCGACTGCTTCTGCCTCTATGCCCCGAACGGCTCGGATGCGGTGGTGGCACTCAACGGCTCCGGCCGCGCCGCCGCCGCTGCCAGCATCGACTGGTTCGAGGCCCGCGGCATCGCCAGCCTCCAGAACACGTCGCCCCACACCGTCACCATCCCCGGCGCCGTCTCCGCCTGGGAGACGCTGCTGGCCCGGCACGGCACGAAGGGCCTGGACGAGCTGCTGCAGCCGGCGATCCGCTTCGCCGAGGACGGCTGGCCCGTCCACGCCCGCGTCGCCTTCGACTGGAAGCTGCTGGAAGGCAAACTGCGCAGCACCGGGGCCGAGGCCTTCCTGCCCAGCGGCGCCGCCCCGCGCGCCGGCGACCTGTTCGTGCAAAAGAACCTGGCGCAGACCCTGCGGACCATCGCGGCCAAGGGCAGCGCCGGCTTCTATGAGGGCGCGGTCGCCGCCGACATGGTCAACAGCCTGCGCGCCCATGGCGGCCTGCAGACCGAGCAGGACTTCGCCGAAGGCCGCTCGGGCGCGGAGTTCGTCACCCCCATCAAGACCGACTACCGCGGACATACCGTCTGGCAGTGCCCGCCGAACGGCTCCGGCCTCATGGTCCTGATGCTGCTCGGCATCATGGAGGGGTTCGATCCCGCCCCCGGCGGCCCCATGGACCCGCTGCGCCTGCATCGCCACCTGGAGGCCGCGCGCCTGGTCTACCGCGACCGCGACGCCTTCCTGGCCGACCCGGCCCAGGTCGACGTTCCCGTCGCCCGCCTCACCAGCCCCGAATACCTGGCGGGCCTGCGGGCGCTGATCCGCGACGATCGCGCCATGACGCACATGCCGGCCGCCGGGGAGGCGCTGCTGCCGGTCCATCGCGACACCACCTACCTGTCGGTCATGGACCGTGACGGCAACGCCTGCAGCTTCATCAACTCGCTGTTCCAGGGCTTCGGCTCCGGCATCCTGGCCGGCGAATCCGGCGTCATGCTGCAGAACCGCGGCTTCGGCTTCCGGATCGAGCGCGGACACCCCAACTGCATCGCCCCCCGCAAGCGCCCGATGCACACCATCATCCCCGGCATGGTGACGAAGAACGGCCGCGCCCTCATGCCCTACGGCGTCATGGGCGGCCACTTCCAACCCATGGGGCAGACCTGGTTTCTGAGCAACATGATCGATTACGGCCTCGACATCCAGCAGGCGCTGGACCTGCCGCGCGTCTTCCCCACCGGCGGCAAGGTGGAGGTCGAGCGTGGCGTGCCGCCCGAGACCGTCGCCCGGCTGCAGGCGCTCGGCCATGTCACAACCGGGGTCGAGCGCCCGCATGGCGGTGGCCAGGCCATCTGGAAGGACCCGAACTCCGGCGTCCTCGTCGGCGGATCCGAACCGCGCAAGGACGGCATGGCGCTGGGCTACTGACGATGGAGCCCTGCGAGCTGACCGCCGTCGAGGCGCGCCGCCTGATCGGCACGCGCCGGCTCTCACCGGTCGAGCTGACCGAAAGCTGCATCGCCCGCATCGAGGCCATCGACCCGGCCGTCAACGCCCTTCCGGCCCGCGATTTCCAGGGCGCCCGTACCACCGCCCGCACCGCCGAACAGGCCGTGATGGACGGCCGCCCGCTCGGCCCACTCCATGGCCTGCCGCTCGCGGTGAAGGACCTCGAGGATGCCGCGGGCTTCGTCACCAGCCATGGCAGCCCGATTCATGCCGGGATCATGGTCCACCAGGACCAGCGCACGATCGGCGCGATCCGCGATGCCGGGGCCACCATCATCGCGAAGTCGAACGTGCCGGAGTTCGGGGCCGGGGCGAACACGCGCAACGCCGTGTATGGCGCGACAGGCAACGCGTTCGATCCGTCCAAGTCGGCCGCCGGCTCCTCCGGCGGCTCCGCGGTGGCGCTGGCTTGCGGCATGGTGCCGCTGGCGACCGGGTCCGACACCGGCGGCAGCCTGCGCAACCCCGCGAGCTTCAACGGCATCGTCGGCTTCCGCCCCAGCCCCGGCCTGGTCGCCAGCGAGAAGTACGGCTTCTCCCCCCTCAGTGTTCTGGGCCCGATGGGCCGCACCGTGGGCGACGTCGCGCTGCTGCTGTCCACCATGGTCAGCGACGACAAGCGGGACCCGCAGGCCACCACCATCCACGGCCGAACCGTCCGCCAGCCCGCCGACTTCGCCGTCCCGGCCCGATGCGACCTGTCCAGCCTGAAGGTGGCGCTGACGCCGGATTTCGGCTTCGCGCCCACCGAGCGGCACATCGCCGAGGTCTTCGCCGAGAAGACGGCGCTGTTCCGCGGTGCCTTCGCCCAGGCCGGCGACACCACGCCCGACTGCACCGGTGCCGACGAGTCGTTCGAGGTGCTCCGCAGCCTCGGCTTCCTGCGCAAGCACGCCGACAGCATGCGCACCCGGCCGCACGACCTGGGCCCCAACATTCACGCGAACTACGAAGAAGGCCTGCGCTACTCCGCCATGGACGTCTCGCGCGCCATGGGGCTGCAGGCCGACATGTATCGGCGCTGGCAATCGTTCTTCGACGATTGGGACGTCGTGCTCTCGCCGGCCATCACCATCAGCCCGCGCGACTGGACCGAGCTGTATCCCGCCGAGATCGACGGCAAGGCGACCCGGACCTACTTCCAGTGGCTCGCGCTGGCCTACTGCAGCTCGCTGATCGGACATCCGTCGGTGTCGCTGCCGATGGGGCTCGATCGGAACGGCATGCCTTTCGGCCTGCAGATCGTCGGGCCCCGCGGCGGCGACGCGCTGGTGCTGGCCGTCGCGCAGGCGCTGGAGACCCACCTTGCCGGCGACCCGCGAACCGCCCGCGCACTGCCCGATCTCGGTCGGCTGCGCGCGGCGCCCGCCATGGCCGATCGCGCAGGGTTCATGGGCTTCGGCTGACCACGCCCGACCGCGTCCACCCGATCTTGTCCGGGGCGGCTGCGGTCAGAGGCACTCATCCACGTGGGCCGCCCCTTTGGGGAAGCTGTTGGCCGACTGGTAGTAGACATCCGGCACCGAGATGCCCACGACGCCCGCCGGTGTTTGCCCGCTCGCAAGGCCGGCCTGGACACCGGCCTGGCAGGTGGGGCGAACCGTCGATGGCCCGGCGCATCCGGCGCAGGCGAGAACGGTGAAACACAGCGTTATCCGTATCATGCGGAGGAGATGGGGCAGGGGGGATCACGGACAAGACACGGCTTCGCGATCGTCCGATCAGCCGCGCGACCGCCCGAGTGAACGGCGTGCGGCACCCCCTGCTGAGGAGTGGTCGCGCCTTAGCGGCGCCACCACCCCTTCTTCTTCTCCGCTGCCGGCGCGTCGGGGTCGCTCTCCGCGGTCTCGGCGACCACGGGCTCGAGAGACACCTGCTGTGCCGCGACAGGCTCAGGCAGGACAGGCTTGGCCAAGACGGGCTCGGCCAAGACGGGCTCGGAAGCGACCATATCCGCCGCCACGGTCTCGGACGCGGCAGGCTCTGGCGCTCCTTGCGCCGACACGACGGGTTCCGACACGACGGGCTCGGGCATCACCGACACGACCGGCTCCGCAACCGCCGGGGCCGGCTTGGCCGCAACGGCGTCCGGGGCCCGTGCCGGCGGCGCATCGTCGATCTCCTCGACGGCGTCGAAGAAGGCGAAGGCGTTGGTGTCGCCGCCGAACGGGTTGGCCGGTGTCGGGCCGGTGTAGCTGTGCCAGACCGGGGGCGGCACATAGGGGGGCGTCGGCTGCGGCTCCGGCGTGTCGGCGCCAGCCTCGTCCTCGCCGGTCGCGGCCTCCCCGGCTTCGGCCGGGTCGCGACGCCGGCGGCGTCCGCCCCGCCGTCCCCGGCGCTTGCGTTCACCGTCGGCCCCCGCCACCAAAGCACCGTCGGCCTCGCCCGCCGGCGTGGGCGTGCCCTCGCCCTCGGGTTCCCCGCTGGACATGCCCGGCTCGGGCACGGCGCCGTCTTCGGCCGCGCCCCCCGCTGCTGCCTCGGCGCCCTCGGCGGAAACGCCAGCCTCGGATCCCAAGGCGTCGTCGCGACGGCCTCCCCGGCGGCGGCGGCGACGCTTCCGCTGCTGCTGCTCGCCACTCTCGGCGGTCTCGCCCGGCCTCTCCGCCTCGTCATCCGGCCCGGCAACCGCTGAACCCGGCTCCGCACCCAGTTCAGCATCCGCCTCTGGCGCGGCGACGCTCGGACGTGCGCGCGGCTCCCGCTCGCGGCGCGGCCGCCGCTCATGCTCGGCGCGGCGCGGCTCGGCCGCCACCGGCTCCGTCTCCTCCGGCACGGGATCGGCCTCCAACACCTCCTCGTCCGGGTCCTCGAAGGGCTCGGGCGGCGGCAGCTGGCTGATCGGCACCGGGCCTTCCGACCCCACGAGCGCCCGGACCTTCTCGATCCGCATCGCCGGCGGGATCATCATGTCGTCCGCCTGGAAGGTCACATGCATGCCGAAGCGCTCTTCGATCTCCGCCAGCCGCACCCGCTTGTGGTTGAGCACATACAGCGCGATCGATCCGTGCACGTGCACGACGATCTCGGCCGCACGGCGCTTCGAGCCCTCGTCCTCGATCCCGCGGAGCACCGCCAGCGCGGCGCTTTCCGTGCTGCGCATGTGCCCGGTGCCGCCGCAATGCGGGCACAGCACGAAGCTCGTTTCCGTCAACGACGGCCGCAGCCGCTGCCGGCTCATCTCCAGCAGGCCGAAATGGCTGATGGACCCCACCTGGATCCGCGCACGGTCGTTCTTCAGCGCGTCCTTTAGCTTCTTCTCGACCGAGGCGTTGTTGCGCCGGCTTTCCATGTCGATGAAGTCGATGACGATCAGCCCGGCGAGGTCGCGCAGGCGCAACTGCCGGGCCGCCTCCTCGGCCGCCTCCATGTTGGTCCGCAGGGCCGTCTCCTCGATCCCGCGCTCCCGCGTGCTGCGGCCCGAGTTCACGTCGATCGCCACCAGCGCCTCGGTCTGGTTGATCACCAGGTAGCCGCCGCTGCGCAGCTGCACCGTCGGCTGCAGCATCGCGTCCAGCTGGCTCTCCACCTGCGCCTTGGCGAACAGTGGCTGCGGATCACGCCACAGCTGCACCTTCTTGGCGTGGCTCGGCATCAGCATCCGCATGAAGTCCCGCGCGGCCTGCCACCCGGCCTCGCCGTCCACCAGGATCTCCTCGACCTCCCGCGAATACACGTCGCGGATGGCGCGCTTGATGAGGCTCGCCTCCTCGTAGATCAAGGTGGGCGCCATGCTCTTCATCGTCAGGTCGCGGATCTGGTCCCACTGGTCCAGCAGGTACTCGCAATCCCGGATGATCTCCGGCTTGGGCCGCTGCGCCCCGGCCGTGCGAACGATCAGCCCCATGCCGCGCGGCAGGTCCAGCTCCGTCGTGATCTCCTTCAACCGCCGCCGGTCGGCCGCCGAAGTGATCTTGCGCGAGATGCCGCCGCCCCGCGGCGAGTTCGGCATCAGCACCGAGAAGCGCCCGGCCAGCGAGATATACGTCGTCAGCGCCGCGCCCTTGTTGCCGCGCTCCTCCTTCACGACCTGCACCAGCAGGATCTGCCGGCGCCGCATCACCTCCTGGATCTTGTAGTTGCGCATGAAGCGCGACGGCGGCCGCCGGTCGGCGCGGTCGTCGGTGTCCAGCTCGCCGCCGATGTGCTCGGGCGCCGGCTCCGCCGCGATCGTCTCGATGGACGAAGCCTCCTGCGCCATCGGATCGGACGGTGCATCCGGCTTCGCCTCGGCCTCGGGGTCACCGCGGGTGTCGTCGTGGTCGGGGTCGGCGGCTGCGTGGGGCAGGTCGCCCTCGGGCTCTGCCGCGCCGGGCTCGTGGTGCGTCCCGGCGACTGTCTCGGCCTGCGGCTCCGGGTGGGGTGCGAAGGGCTCCGACGCCTCCAGCGCGAGGTCCGCCCCTTCGGTCGGGAACAGCGCCTGCGCCTGCTCCGGGACGACGAGGATGTCTTGCGCGATCGCCGCCGGCTGGGCGACCTGGCCCGGCAGGGCATCGAGATGGGGCAAAGCCGTCTCGGCGCCCTCGGGGTCGGCTGCCACGGCATAGGCCGCCTCGGTCATCAGGTCGGCCGGCGCGCCGCCATCCTGCCCCGCACCATCGTCCCCGGACGGCGACTCCGGATCGGCCGCGACATCGTCGTGCAACTCCGGTGTTTCGCCCTCGCCGCCCTCGTCTTCGCGCCGGGCGGGCGCCCGTGGCCCGCCCCGCTCGCGCCGGGCCGCCTCGCGCTCCTCTTCTTCCTCTTCCTCGCGTGCTTCGGCTTCCTGCAGCTCAAGCAGGCGCTTCCGGTCCGCGACCGGGATCTGGTAATAGTCCGGGTGGATCTCGCCGAAGGCCAGGAAGCCGTGCCGGCCCCCGCCGAACTCCACGAAGGCCGCCTGAAGGCTCGGCTCCACGCGGACGATCTTGGCGAGGTAGATGTTGCCCTTGAGCTGCTGCTTGGTCGAGGTCTCGACGTCGTAGTCTTCGAGGCGGTTACCGTACAGGACCACCACGCGGGTCTCTTCCGCGTGGGTGCTGTCGATCAACATACGCTTCGTCATGGGGATTGGAACTCCTGGAGTCCGCGCGCATGGGCGGTCCAGCGTTCCCGACGCTGGACACACCGCTGTGGCTGCGGATGAGGCATGAAGGGAGGTCGCCAGGGACGACGTGCACCGTATCGGGTCCGGACAGATGGAGATCGGGCGCGACGCTTGGCATGAAGACCCTGGCAAGGCGGGCCGATGCAGCCGAGACACGGCGGCACCGCCCAGGTGAGACGGTCGGGCCCCGGCGCGCACGTCGAAGATGACGCGATGCGCGGCGCGGGCAGCGACACAGCGACCATCACCGAGGGACCGCGGCCCCGTCCTCGGACTGGGAAGCGATCAGGCAACGGCCGGGCAGCATCGCCGGAACGCGCGGGACCATGGCGCAAAGCGCCGCAGCCTGCAAGGGCGTCACCCGGGCCCGATCTCCGCGCCCTGAACCCGGGGTACGTCGACGGTGCAGCGGCGGGCTTGATGTGATACATGAGCATCATGCCCGATCCCTCCGTGATCCCACGCCGTCTGCTCCTGGCGGCCTTGGCCGGCCTGTCCGCCGCAGCGGCCGCCCGACCCCGGCCGCCCGCACCCGGGCCGGTGCCGCGTCCTGCCGCCGCACTGCCGCTGGTCATGCTCGACCCCGGCCATGGCGGGAAGGACCCGGGCGCCATCGGCGTCGCCGGCACGCTGGAGAAGCATGTCGCCTTCGCCGCCGCCCAGGAACTGAAGCGGCAGCTGGAGGCCGGAGGGCGCTGCCGGGTGGCGCTCACCCGCAGCCGAGACGTGTTCATCCCGCTGCCGCGCCGGGTCGCCATCGCCAGGGACCATGGGGCGGCGCTGTTCGTCTCCATGCACGCGGACGCCGTCGCCGACCATGGCGTGCGTGGCGCCAGCGTGTACACCCTGGCGGACACCGCATCGGACCCGCAGACCGCCGCCCTGGCGGTGCGCGAGAACAGCGTCGACCGGCTCGGCCCGGCCCTGCACGACGTGCCGCCCGACGTCGCCCATATCCTCGCCAGCCTGGTGCTGCAGGAGACCCGGCAGGGCTCCGCCCGCGTCGCCCGGACCCTGGTTTCCAGCCTGCAGCCCGATATCGGGCTGCTCGGCAACCCCGCGCGGCACGCCAGCTTCGCGGTGCTGAAGGCCGCCGACGTCCCCAGCGTACTGGTCGAGATGGGGTTCATGTCGAACCAGTTGGACGAGGCGGCGTTACGTCGTACAGAGCACCGCGCCCGGGTGGCGGCGGCGTTGCGGCGGGCGGTCGAAACCTTCCTGGCCGCCGGCAACCGCGCGGTCCGGGTGGCGGGGGGGTAACGCACATGAATGGTCCGACAGACGAGCCCACGCCGATAACCGCGCCTGCGCCCCCTGGGCCCGTGGCTGCGGGGCGGCCGGTTCGCAAGAAGGCGAAGCGGTCGAAGGTCGCGCGGGCCTTCCGCGGGCTGGTCGGCACCGTGCTGGGCGTGGCGCTGCTGGGCGGCCTCGGGGCCGCCGCCTATGGCTGGCACACCTATGAACGATATGCCGCGGACCTGCCCACGCTCGACGGCCTGCGCAACTACCAGCCGCGCGTCATGAGCCGGATCTACGCCGGCGACCAGCGGCTGATCGCGGAGCTGGCCACCGAGCGCCGGATCTTCATGCCGATCACGGCCATCCCGGACCAGGTCAAGCAGGCCTTCCTGTCGGCCGAGGACCAGAAGTTCTGGAGCCACAAGGGCGTGGACCCCGTGGCCATCGCCCGCGCCGGCTGGGTCGACCTGATGCAGTACGGGCAGGGCAAGCGCCCCATCGGCGCGTCCACCATCACCCAGCAGGTTGCCAAGAACATGCTGCTGGGCAACGAGGTCTCGATCGCCCGCAAGGTCAAGGAACTGATTCTGGCCGTGCGAATCGACCAGTCCATGTCGAAGGACAAGGTGCTCGAGCTCTACCTCAACGAGATCTATCTCGGCCTGCAGTCCTATGGCGTCGCGGCCGCCGCACAGGCCTACTTCAACAAGGCACTCGACGAGCTGAGCCTGCCGGAGTGCGCCTTCCTGGCCGCGCTGCCGAAGGCGCCCAACAACTACAACCCGTTCCGCTTCGCCGATGCCGCGAAGATCCGGCGGGACTGGGTGCTGGACCGCATGGCCGACGACAAGGCCATCACGGCCGAGCAGGCAACGCAGGCCAAGGCCACGCCGATCAAGCCCGCCGCGTTCCGGCGGCCCGAGACGGTGCCCGGCGCGGAGTGGTTCGGTGAGGAAGTCCGGCGCCAGATGATCGACCGCTTCGGCGCCGACGCCACCACCCAGGGCGGCTACGTCGTCCGCACCAGCCTCGACCCGGTGCTGCAGACGGCGGCCGACGAGGCGCTCCGCAAGGGCCTGCTGGCCTACGACCGCAGCCGTGGCGGCTGGCGCGGCGCCGTCACCCACCTGGATGGCGGGCCGCTGCTGAAGCAGGGCTGGAGCAACCGCCTGGCCGAACTGCCCCGCGCGCCCGGCATGCTGGCCGACTGGCGCCTGGCCGCCGTGCTCGATGTCTCCGACACCGAGGCGAAGCTCGGCTGGGTCGAGCGGCAGCCGGGGCAGGGCGTGCAGACCGGCGCATCCAAGGTCGGGTCGATGTATCTGTCGGATGTCGGCTGGGCGAAGTCCGTCCGTGCCACGGGCCTAGGGCCCGCCCCGCGCCGCATGGGCGACGTCGTCCAGGTGGGCGACGTCGTGATGGTCGAGACGCTGCCCGCCGTCCCCGCCCAGGGCCGGGCGCCGGCCCGGGCCGAGCGTCTGACGTTGCGCCAGGTGCCCCAGGTCCAGGGCGCGATCGTCTCCCTCGACCCCATGACCGGGCGCGTGCTGGCCATGTCCGGCGGATGGAGCGCCGATGGCAGCCAGTTCAACCGCGCCACCCAGGCCCAGCGCCAACCCGGCAGCTCGTTCAAGCCGATGGTTTACCTGACGGCGCTCGAATCCGGCCTGTCGCCCAGCCAGCGCGTGCTCGACGCGCCCTTCGTGCAGAACCTCGGCACGCAGGGCCAGTGGCGCCCCGGCAACTTCGACCTGTCGTTCAACGGCCCGACGCCCATGCGGATCGCGCTCGAGAAGTCGCTCAACCTCGTCACCGTGCGCCTCGCCGAAAAGGTCGGCATGGACGCCGTGGCCCAGAACGCCATCGCGTTTCATGTGGTCGACGGCATGCCGAAGGTGCTGCCCGCAGCCCTCGGCGCGGTCGAGACGACGGTCCTGCGCCAGGCCTCGGCCTATGCCGGCCTCGCGATGGGCGGCAAGGAAGTGCTGCCGTCCTTGGTCGACTCCGTGGGGGATCGCGAGGGGCACGTGGTGTGGCGCACCTCCGGCATCGAGTGCCAGGGCTGTGCCGACCCGGCCAAGCCGCCCGTGCTGGTGGACAACCGCAAGCAGATCGCCGATCCGCAGAGCACGTTCCAGCTGGTGACCATGATGCAGGGCGTGGTGCAGCGCGGAACGGGCTTCGCTGCCGGGGCCGGGCTGAACCGCGCCATCGCCGGCAAGACCGGGACCAGCCAGGACTTCAACGACGCCTGGTTCGTCGGCTTCACCGCCGACCTCGTCACCGCCGTGTGGATCGGCTTCGACGACAACACCAGCCTCGGCGACAAGGAGACGGGAAGCAGCGTCGCCGCACCCGTCTGGCACGACTACATGGCCGTCGCGCTGAAGACCCGGCCCTCGCTGCAGTTCCGCATGCCGGAGGGGCTCAAGATGGCCTCGTGGGACACCGGCAACGGCTCCCGCACCGACGCCTTCAAGCCCGGCCAGGACCCCGGCGGCACCCAGGGGACCGTCGGTGGCGGCGAGGCGCCCTCGGGCGACATGACCGCCAGCGGCGGGCCCGGCGTGGGCATCGACAGCGGCGTGGGTGGCCTGTACTAGAGGCGGACCATGTCCACTGAATCCGACTCGATTCACGCTCAGCTCAAGCAGTCCTTCGCGCTGCTGAGGAGGCATCTTTGACTGGGATGTCGCCATCGGCCGCCTGGAGGAGCTGAACAACAAGTCCGAAGACCCCGCGCTCTGGAACGACCCGGCCAATGCGCAGGAGGTCATGCGCGAACGCAACCGCCTGGCCAGCGGTGTCGACGGCCTCCGCAAGCTTGAACGTGACGCGCAGGACGCCATGGACCTGGTTGCCATGGCCGAGGGCGAAGGCGACTCCGCCATGATCCAGGACGGCATCGCCACGCTCCGGGCCATGCTCGACGAAGGCAAGCGCCTCGAGATCGAAAGCCTGCTCTCCGGCGAGGCCGATGGTCGCGACGCCTACCTCGAGGTCAACTCCGGCGCCGGCGGCACGGAGGCGCAGGACTGGGCGGAGATGCTGTCCCGCATGTATGGCCGCTGGGCCGAGAAGCACGGCTACAAGGTCGAGCTGCTCGAACAGAGCGACGGCGAGCAGGCCGGGATCAAGTCCGCCACCATGCAGGTCAGCGGCCCCAACGCCTATGGTTGGTTGAAGACCGAGGTCGGCGTGCACCGCCTGGTCCGCATCAGCCCGTTCGACTCCGCGGCACGGCGGCAGACCAGCTTCGCCAGCGTCTACGTCTCGCCCGTGGTCGACGACACGATCGAGATCGAGATCAACCCCGCCGACCTCAAGATCGACACCTTTCGGGCCAGCGGCGCCGGCGGCCAGCACGTCAACAAGACCGACAGCGCCATCCGCATCACCCACATTCCCACTAACACCATCGTCGCCTGCCAGACCGACCGCAGCCAGCACCGCAACCGGGCCACGGCCATGACGATGCTGAAGGCCAAGATGTACGAGGCGGAGCTGCAGAAGCGCGAAGCCATCGCCAACGCGCAGGAAAGCGCCAAGACCGACATTGGCTGGGGCCACCAGATCCGCAGCTACGTCCTGGCGCCCTACCAGCTCGTGAAGGACCTCCGCACCGGCGTCGAGAAGGGCAACCCGGACGCCGTGCTCGACGGCGACCTCGACGACTTCATGGCCGCCGCCCTCGCCGCCCGTGTGGGGGCGACGCGGAGCGAGGCCAGCGCCCAGGCCCAGTAGGGTGCCCGGCCCTGCCGTGGCGGATGCCGCCGCGCCGCCGCCCGCGACGGGCGTTGCCGGGGTGTCGCCGCGGCCCAGCCTGACGGCGTTGCGTCTGGTGCTGCCCTACCTCCGCCCGTATCGCCTCCGCGCCATCCTGGCCTCGGCGGCGCTCACCGTTGCGGCGGGACTGGTGCTGCTGCTGGGGCAGGGGGTCCGCCACCTGGTCGACTCCGGCTTCGGCGCCGGCGATGCGGGACGGCTGAACCAGGCGGCCCTCGGCATGGCCGTCGTCGTCGCGGCCCTGGGGGCGGCCACAGGGGCCCGCTACTACCTCGTCACCTGGCTCGGCGAACGCGTCACGGCCGATCTCCGGGCGGCGATCTTCAACCGGGTGCTCAGCCTGTCGCCCAGCGTGTTCGAGACGCTCCGCACCGGCGACATCCTGACCCGGCTGACCACCGACACCGCCCTGCTGCAGACGCTCATCGGCAGCGCCGTCTCCGTCTGGCTCCGCAGCGCCCTGATGCTGACGGGCGCGCTCACCATGCTGGTGGTCACCAGCCCGAAGCTCGCGCTGATCGTCGTCGCCGTCGTGCCCCTGGTCGTGCTGCCGCTCGTGCTGTTCGGCCGCCGCGAGCGCCGCCTGGCCCGCAGCGCCCAGGACCGTATCGCCGACCTGGGCGCCTACGCCGAGGAGACGGTGAACGCCCTGCAGACCGTCCAGGCCTACACGCACGAGGCCGTGGACCGCGCGCGGTTCGCGACCCGGCTCGAAGCCAGCGTCGCCGCCGCACTCAGCCGGGCCGCGGTGCGGGCGGGGCTGATCCTGTCCGTCATCCTGCTCGGCTTCGGCGCCATCACCTTCAGCCTATGGGTCGGCGGGCTGGAGGTCGTGCACGGCCGCCTCACGGGCGGCGCGCTGTCCGCCTTCGTGTTCTACGCCGTGCTCGTCGCCACCAGCGTCGCCTCCATGAGCGAGCTTTGGGGCGAGGTGCAGCGCGCCGCCGGTTCGGCCTCCCGCATCGGCGAGCTGCTGGCCGAAACGCCGGCCATCGCTGCCCCCGCCCGCCCCGCCGCGCTGCCCGCCTCGGCGGCGGGTGGCGCGCGGGTGCAGTTCCAGGGCGTCGGTTTCCAGTATCCGTCGCGGCCGGGCCAGTCGGCGCTGGACGGCTTCGACCTCGTCGTCGAACCCGGCGAGACCGTCGCCCTGGTCGGCCCGAGCGGTGCGGGCAAGACGACGGTGTTCCAGCTGCTGCTCCGCTTCTACGACCCCGCCGCCGGCTGCATCCGGCTGGACGGCATCGACCTCGCTGCTGCCGACCCCGAGGCGGTGCGCAGCCGCATCGCCCTGGTGTCGCAGGACCCCGTGGTCTTCGGCGCCGACGTCTGGGACAACATCCGCTACGGCCGGCCGGGCGCCACGGACGCGGAGGTGCTGCAGGCCGCCCGCGCCGCCTCGGCCGCCTTCCTCGAAGACCTGCCGCAAGGGCTCGGCACCTTCCTCGGTGAGCGCGGCCTGCGCCTGTCGGGCGGTCAGCGCCAGCGCGTGGCCATCGCCCGGGCCCTGTTGCGCGACGCCCCGCTGCTGCTGCTGGATGAGGCGACCAGCGCGCTCGATGCGGAAAGCGAGGCGGCCGTGCAGCAGGCGCTGGCCCGGCTCGCCCAGGGCCGGACCACCATCGTCATCGCCCACCGCCTCGCCACCGTCCGCCGCGCCGACCGCATCGTGGTGATGGACGCCGGCCGCGTGGTCGCCACGGGCACGCATGACGCGCTGGTGGCCGAAGGCGGCCTCTACGCCAGGCTGGCCGCACTGCAGTTCACCATGGCCTAGCCGGTTGCGAGGTCGTGATCCCTTAAGGTCAGGTTGCGTGCGGGACGGTCGACCAGCGCCATCAGCGGCTCGAACGCGGCCAGCGCGGAGAAGGCCCGGCGATGTTGGCCCCCGATATCAGAACGCACCGCTCGTTCAGCGGCGCTGCGCCTGCTGGGCCTGCTGGATCTCGGCGTTCATCCGCACCTCCAGCTGCGCGATCCCGGCATCCATCTGCCCACGGCTGATCTGGCGCTGGTTGAACTGCTGCTGCAGCTGGACGACCCCCTGATTGTGCCGGGTCTGCGCGTCCCGCACCTGCTGGGCCAGCAACTGCTGCTGTTGCTGCTGCTGGCCGGCCCGTGGGTCCTGGCGCCGGCCCGGTTCGAACCGCTGCTCCTCGCGGCCCCGGTCCCGCTCGTCGTAACGCCGGTCGCGGTCGTCGCGCCGCTCGTCATACCGCCGCTCGTCGTACCGGCGCTCCTCGTACCGCCGGTCGTCCGGGCGGCGGTCGTACCGCGGCTCCTCGTCGCGCGGGAGGAACTGGGCGGGCTGGACCATGCCGCCGCTCGAACCCGCGCCCTGCGGAGGCGCACCGGGAATGCCCACGGCCAGGGCCAGGAACAACAGGCCGGGAACGATCGGGAAGGTCATGCCAAGGTCTCCACTCGCCCGCGCCGCGGGCCTGCTTCGTGACGCACACGAAGACACGGATTTTAAGTCGAGATTAGGGCCGAGGCGGCCGCCCCCGTTCCGTGGCGCGCGGAACGGGGACGGGCCGGATCTCAGGCCGCCTTGGGGATATGGCGGAACATGTTCGCCTTCGCCTCGGCATCGAAGTCCGACTTGAACGCATGCCGGTCCTTGATCGCCAGGGCGCGAGCCGTCGCGGGCCGGGCGCTGACCGCATCGAACATGCGCTTCAGATGCGGGAACTCGGCCCAGGGCGCCATGTCGGTGGCGCTGCTGCCCAGCACGAACGGGATCATCCGCGCCCAGCCCCACACGGCCATGTCGACCACGCTGTAGCTGTCGCCCACCATCCACTCGTGCTTGGCCAGATGCGCATCCAGGATGCCGAAGTGCCGCTTGGCCTCGAACACATAGCGGGTGACCGCATAGTCCTTCGGCTCCGGCGCGAAGTGGCGGAAGTGCACGCTCTGGCCCGAATAGGGACCCACGCCGCTGGCCACGAACATCATCCAGGACAGCAGGCCGCCCTTGTCGGACGGCAGGAACTTGCCCGTCGTCTCCGCGAGGTAGAGCAGGATCGCGCTGCTGTCGAACACGGTCGTGCCGCCGTCGACGATCACCGGCACCTTGTTGTTCGGGTTCAGCGCGGCAAACTCCGGCTTGAACTGGTCGCCCTTCCGCGTGTCCACCGGGATCGCCTCGTACTCCAGCCCGGCTTCCTCGAGGAACAGCGCCACCTTCATCGGGTTGGGCGCCAGGCTGTAATAGAACTTCAGCATCGTTCTCTCCCTCATATGTGCGAAACCAGCAGGACCGTCCCGTCCAGGCCCACGACGCGCAGCGCCTGGCCCACAGCGGGCTCCGTGCCCCCGGCCGCCAGCCGTGCATACCACGTCCCGTCGCCGAGGGAGACCCGGCCCTCCAGTCCTTGGAAGGCCACCGCCCGGCAGGTCTGCCCGATCAGCCCGGCCTCGGGCGCATTGACCCGGTCGGCCGTGGACCGGCCCCGCAGGCGCAGCCCGATTGCCCCGATCAGCACCACCGTCAGCCCCACGAACAACGCCACCTGCCCGGGCCAGCCGAAGCCCAGCGCCTCCGCCGCCGCCCCGGTGCCCAGTGCCGCCAGCCCGATCCACAGCAGGAACACGCCCGGCGCCAGCATCTCGAGCCCGGCCAGCACCAGCCCCGACACCATCCACAGCGCGCCCGCGGTCATGACCACGATCCCCCTTCGTCAGGGCTTGCCCAGCCGCATCGCCTCGAGCGCCTGCGCGATGCCGCCCGCCAGCCCGCCCGTCTCGACCGGGATCACCAGCGTCCGCCCGTTCGGGTTGGCCGCCAGCGCCTTGATGGCATCCACGTACTTCTGGGCGATGAAGTAGCGCAGCGCCTCGCTGCCCGCGCCCGTTGCCGCAGCCGCCACGGCCATGGTGGCCTTGGCCTCCGCGTCGGCCAGCCGCTCGCGCGCTTCCGCATCCTGCTTGGCGGACTCGAGCCGTCCCTCGGCCTCCAGCACCGTCGCCTGCTTGGCACCCTCGGCCCGGGCGATCGCCGCCTCGCGCTCGCCCATCGCCCGCGCCACGGTCGCCCGCCGCTCCCGCTCGGCGGTCATCTGCAGGTTCATGGCCGCCACCAGGTTGGCCGGCGGCTCGATCTTGCGCAGCTCCACGCGGCTGACCTTCACCCCCCAGGGCGCCGTCGCGTGGTCCAGCGTCACCAGCAGCTTGGCGTTGATCTCCTCCCGCCCCGACAGCGCGCCGTCCAGGTCCATGGCGCCGATGACGCTGCGGATGTTGGTCATCGCCATGCTGACCAGCGCCTGCACCAGGTTCTGCGCGCCATAGGCCGCCTTCACCGGGTCCATCACGCGGTAGTACATGATCCCGTCCACCACCACCGCCGCGTTGTCCCGCGTGATGACCGCCTGCTCGGGGATGTCGAGCACGATCTCCTGCACGTTCATCTTGTGGCCGACCTGCTCGACCAGCGGCAGCATCACGTTCAGCCCGGGGTTGAGCAGCCGCGAAAAGGCGCCGAACCGCTCCACCGTCCAGACCTGGCCTTGCGGCACCGTGCGCACGCCCAGGCCCACACCCAGGATCACCACGACAGCCAACACAACCAGCACGATCAGCACAGACATGGTTCAGCCCCGTTCCAGCATGAAGGCGACGGCCGCCCGGCACAGCGGGTCCGCCGCGTCGCCCAAGCCTAGCACGATGTCGAAATGGTTGCGCGCCTCCTGCGGCAGCACCGCGGCCCGGTGCCCCGCCGCCCGCCAGGCCGCCGCATAGGCCTCGGTCTGCCGCTTGAACTCCGAGCTTTCCCGCCCGCCATAGGATGCGAGCAGCCGCGGGGCCGGTGCGCCAGGCGGGATCAGCCCCTGCGGGCTGAGCCGGCGCACCGCGTCCGCGTCGAGCGACATCCAGGCGTTGATGTGGCTCAGCCGGATCGGCTCGAGGTCGTACAGGCCCGACAGGGCGATCGCCCCCGCGACACCCGCCGGGGCCGCCAGAACCATGCCGCACAAGTGGCCCCCGGCCGAGGAGCCGCCGACGAACAGCCGTGCCGGGTCGGCGCCGAACCGCGGGGCCGCTGCGCCCACCCAGGCCACCGCCGTCCGCACCTGGTGCACGATCAGGTCGAGCGACGCTGCCGGTGCCAGGCTGTAGTCCATGACCGCCACATGCACCCCGGCCGCCACGAGCCCGGGCGCCACGCAGCTCTGATCCTCCTTCGACAGCGCCCGCCAGTAGCCGCCATGGATCCACAGCAGCACCGGCCCGCCGGGCGCCCCCGGGAACCAGTCGAGCGCGCAGCCGGATGCCGGGTCGAACACCAGCCCGGCCGTGTGGGGCAGGGCGGCCCGTGCCGCGGCCGAAATGTCCTGGTAGCGCCGCAGCTCCACGTCGAAAGCCGGCACGCTGGCCCGCGCATTGTATTCGCGGTCCAGCGTCGCCTGGTCCAGGCCGTTCCAGACGTTCGTCATGCCTCCGACATAGCCCGAGCCACCGCCGCGCGGAAGGGCAGGGTCCCGGCCCACGCGCGGCCCGGCGGATTGCGCCGCCGCCGTCGTGGCGCTGTAGTGCCGGCGAACCGAGGAGGTGCGCCATGCCGGACGACCACACGCCTGCCGCACTGTTCGAACAAGGCATGGCGGTCCGCCGCGAGGTCGTGGGCGACGCGCATGTGGATGCGTCGATGCAGGGCGCCAGCGACTTCATGATGACCGCCCAGCGTGCCGCCGCCGAGATCGGCTGGGGCTACGTCTGGACCCGCCCGGGGCTCGACCGGCGGACCCGGTCGCTCGTCAACCTCGGCACGCTCACCGCGCTCAAGGCGCACAACGAGCTGAAGGTGCATGTCCGCGGCGCGCTGCGGAACGGCGTGACGGTCGAGGAGATCACCGAGACCCTGCTGCAGGCAGCCGTCTATTGCGGCCTGCCCGCCGGGCTCGAAGCGTTCCGCGCCGCCAACGAGGTCCTGGTCGCCGAGGGCCTCGTGCCGCCGAAGGCCGCCTCATGAGCGGCCCCGCCCACCCGACCGTCGGCTTCATCGGCCTGGGCGCCATGGGCCGCCCCATGGCCGCACGCGTCGCCGCCGCCGGCTTCCCGCTCGCCGTGCTGGACCGGGACGCCCAGCGCGCCGGCGCCGTGGCCGCGGAGACGGGCGCCACCTGGTCGGCCGACGGGCACGAGCTGGCCGGCACCGCGGACCTCGTCATCACCATCCTGCCCAACAGCGCCGCCGTGTCCGACGCGCTGTCCGGCCCGCTGGGCGTGCTGGCGGGGCTGCGGCCCGGCGCGGTCGTCATCGACATGACCAGCGGCGTGCCCACGGAGACCCGCGCCCTGGCCGAGCGCGTGGCCGAAGCCGGCGGCATCCTGATCGACGCCCCCGTCTCGGGCGGCGTTTCCCGCGCCCGCACCGGCGAGCTGGCCATCATGGTCGGTGGCGACCCGGCCGCCATCGCCCGCGCCGAGCCGCTGCTGCGGAGCATGGGCACCAGCATTACCCGCACCGGCGGCGTCGGCACCGCCCACGCCATGAAGGCGCTCAACAACCTCGTCAGCGCCGGTGGCTTCCTGTTGGGCATCGAGGCGCTGCTCATCGGCCAGCGCTTCGGGCTCGACCCGGCGCTCATGGTCGACGTCATCAACGCCTCCACCGGCATGAGCAACAGCAGCCAGAAGAAGTTCAAGCAGTTCGTGCTCAGCCGCCGCTTCGATGCGGGCTTCGGGCTCGACCTCATGATCAAGGATCTCGGCATCGCCATGGGTGTCGCGCGCGACACCGCGACGCCTGCCCCGATGTCGGCCCTGGTGCGGGAGATGTGGGCCGCCGCCGGCGCCATGCTGGGCCCCGGTCAGGACCACACGGCCGTCGCCAAGCTGTCCGAGACCCTGGCCGGCACCACGCTCGGCGCCGCCTCGGGAGACGACGAGCCCGGCTGAACCGATGCGCTTCTCCGTCTTCGCGGCGGCGCTGGTCGCCGTCGTGGTGGGCTTCGGCGGCACGCTCGCCCTCGTCGTCGCAGCCGCCCGCCACCTGGGCGTGGACCCGGCGGGCGTCGCGTCCTGGGTCGGTGCGCTGTGCATCGGCATCGGCATCAGCAGCATCGGGCTCAGCTGGTTCTACCGCCAGCCCGTCGTCACCGCCTGGTCCTTGGCCGGCGCGGTGCTGATCGCCGCGGCGCCGGCCAGCACGTCCATCGCCGAGGCGACCGGCGCCTTCGTCGTCAGCGGCCTGCTGATGCTGCTGTCCGGTCTGGTGCCGGCCCTGGGTGCCGCCGTCGCCCGCCTGCCCGCCGCCATCGGGGCCGCCATGCTGGCCGGGCTGCTGCTCCGTTTCGTGCTGGCGCTGTTCCAGGCGGCGCAGATCGAGCCGTGGCTGGTGCTGCCCCTCATCCTGGTGTTCATGGTTGGCCGCTTCCTGCACGCGGCCTCCGCGCCGCTGGTGGTCATCGTCGCCGGGTTGCCGCTGGCCTGGGTGCTCGGCCACCCCTTGCCCGCGCCCAGCTTCGCCCTGGCGATCCCGGTCTGGACCACGCCCGCCTGGCATCCCGGGGTGCTGCTGGGTCTCGGCGTGCCGCTGTTCATCGTCACCATGGCCACGCAGCAGATCCCGGGCGCGACCGTGCTGCAAGTCTCGGGCTACACGCCGCCGCTGCGGGGCATCCTGATCTCGACGGGCCTGCTGACCATGGTGCTGGCGCCGTTCGGCGGCTACGCGGTGAACCTGTCCTCGGTCACCGCGGCGCTGTGCACCGGGGCCGACGCCCACCCCGACCCGGCACAGCGCTGGCGCACCGGGCCCGTCTACGGCGCGCTGTACCTGGTCCTGGGGCTGTTCGGCGCCGGGTTCGCCACCATGCTGGCGGGATTGCCGCCGCTGCTGGTGACGGTGGTGGCCGGGGCCGCGCTGCTGGGGCCGCTGACCAACGCGCTCACCGCCGCCGTCGCGTCCCCGGCACAGCGCTTCGGCGCCGTCACCGCATTCGCGGTCACGGCCTCGGGCGTCACGATCCTGGGGCTGGGCGGCGCATTCTGGGGCCTGCTGGCCGGAGTCGCCGTGCTGTCGCTCGAACGCTTCGAGCGACAGGTCAGATAGGCCGGGAGCCGCTACTTGATCTTGGCTTCCTTGAACGCGACGTGCTTGCGCGCCACGGGGTCGTACTTCCGCAGCTCCAGCTTGCCCGTCGTCGTGCGGGCGTTCTTCTTCGTCACGTAGAAATACCCGGTGTCCGCCGTGGACACGAGCTTGATCTGGACGGTGTTGTTCTTGGCCATGGCCGCAACCTCGGAGAATAGGGCGCGGATACCCGCCCGCGCGAAGGGCGGGAACATGCGCATGCCGCCCGCCGCGGTCAAGCCCCGCTTTCAGCACGCCGGCAGGCCGCACGTGCCGCACGTCTGGTCCCGCCCGCGCGCCGGGCCTATATGCAGACCGCCATGGTCATCCCCTTCCTCAAGATGCACGGCGCCGGCAACGACTTCGTCGTCATCGACGAGCGCCACCGCCCGCTGGACCTCTCGCCCGACCAGGTCCGCCACCTCGCAGACCGCCGCACCGGCATCGGCTGCGACCAGTTCATCACCCTGCATCCCCCGCCCGCCAACACCGACGCCGACCTGGTCATGCGCATCCGCAACCCCGACGGGTCCGAGGCCGGGGCCTGCGGCAACGCGACGCGCTGCGTGGCGGAGCTGCTCTTCGAGCAGACCGGGCACCCCTTCCACGTCATCCGCACCATCGCCGGCGACCTGCCGGCCGAGCGCCTGCCCGACGGCCGCTTCCGCATCGACATGGGCGCCCCCCGCACCGCCTGGCAGGACGTGCCGCTCGCCCGCGCCATGGACACGCTGCACCTTCCGCTTCCGGGCGACCCCGCCGCCTGCAGCATGGGCAACCCGCACGCCACCCTGTTCGTGGACGACCCGGCCCGCGCCGCCCGGGACGGACCCGCGCTCGAGACCGACCCCTTGTTCCCCGAACGCGCCAACATCGGCTTCGCCCAGGTCCTGGCCCCGGACCGCATGCGGCTGCGCGTGTGGGAACGGGGCGCCGGCCTCACGCTCGCCTGCGGCTCCGGCGCCTGTGCCGCGGTCGTCAACGCCCATCGCCGGGGCCTGACGGGCAGGCGGGTCGCGGTGGAGATGGATGGCGGGCTGCTGGAGATCGAGATCACCGAGGCCGGCCGCGTGCTGATGGCCGGCCCGGCGGCCACCAGCTTCCGTGGCGAGGTCAGCCTGTAGTGCTGGAGGTCCTGACCTTCGGCTGCCGCCTCAACACGCTCGAGAGCGAGGCCATCCGCGCCCATGCCGCGCACCTGACGGACACCGTGGTCGTCAACACCTGCGCCGTCACCACGGAGGCCGAGCGCCAGGCCCGCCAGGCCATCGCCCGGCTGCACCGCGAGCGCCCGGAGGCCCCGATCGTCGTCACCGGATGCGCCGCCCAGATCGACCCCGCCCGCTGGGCCGCGCTGCCCGGGGTCACCCGCGTGCTGGGCAATCAGGAGAAGCTGCAGCCGGGGTCCTGGCACCATGGCGGATCCGTCGTCGGCGACATCGCCGAAGCCCGCGGCCACGCCCCCGTCCGCGTCTCCGGCCTGACCGGGCGGGCCCGCGCCTTCCTCGACGTGCAGCAGGGCTGCAACCACGCCTGCACCTTCTGCATCATCCCGCAGGGCAGGGGGCCCAGCCGCGCCGTCCCTGCGGCAGCCGTGGTCGACCAGGTCCGCACGCTGGTGGAGGCCGGGGTGAACGAGGTCGTGCTGACCGGCGTGGACCTGGTCAGCTGGGCAGAGGGTAGGGCGCGGCTCGGCACCCTCGTCATGGCCATCCTGCGCGGCGTCCCGTCCCTGCCGCGCCTCCGCCTCAGCTCGCTCGACCCGGCCGACATCGACCCCGTCCTGTGGGACGCCCTGGCCACCGAGGACCGGCTCATGCCCCATCTGCATCTGTCCATCCAGGCCGGCGCGGACCTGGTGCTGAAGCGCATGCGCCGCCGCCACAGCCGCGCCGCCGCCCTGGACGTCATCGCCCGCGCCCGCGCGCTGCGGCCCGGCCTGGCCCTGGGCGCCGATCTGATCGCCGGCTTCCCTACCGAGACGGAGGACGCGTTCCACGAAACGCTCGCTCTCGTGGACGAGGCCGCCATCCCCTACCTGCACGTCTTCCCCTACAGCGCCCGCCCCGGCACCCCCGCCGCCCGCATGCCCCAGGTGCCCGCCCCGCTCCGCCGCGAACGCGCCGCCCGCCTGCGCGCCGCAGCCCTGCCCCATGCGGCGCGGCTGCACGCGGCGCTGGTCGGCACGGACGTCGCGGTAGTGGTGGAACGCGGCGGCCGCGGCCACACGGAGGGCTTCGCCCCGGCGCGGCTGGACCAGGTGGATGCCGAACTCGGCAGCATCGTGCGATGCCGGGTCGTGGCCGCGGATGCGGCCGGGGTGGAGGCGGCCTGATGGCGCTCGGGTTCCTCTCGCGGCTGAAGGAAGGCCTCAGCCGGTCCACCCAGAAGCTCGCCGGCGGCCTGGCGGTGTTCAACCGGCGCAAGCTCGACGACGCGGCCCTCGATGAACTGGAGGAGCTGCTGATCGCCGCCGACATGGGCCCCGCCGTCGCCCGGCACATCATCGCCGAGTTCCGCCGCAGCCGCTTCGGCACGGACGTCACCGACGCCGAGGTGAAGGAGGCGTTGGCCGCCGAGATCGCCGCCATCCTCGGCCCCGCGGCCCAGCCGCTCGTCATCGACCGGGCGCGCCGGCCCCACGTCGTGCTCGTGGTGGGCGTCAACGGCACCGGCAAGACGACGACCATCGGCAAGCTGGCCCAGCAATACCAGCGCGACGGCCTGCGCCCCATGCTGGTCGCCGGCGACACCTTCCGCGCGGCCGCCGTGGAGCAGCTGCAGGTCTGGGGCGAGCGCACCGGCGCCCCCGTGGTCAGCGGCGCCGCCAACACCGACAGCGCCGGCCTCGCCTACAAGGCGCTGGAGCAGGCGCGCGCCGCCGGATCCGACGTGCTGCTGATCGACACCGCCGGGCGCCTGCACAACAAGGGCGCCCTGATGGAGGAGCTGCAGAAGCTCGTGCGCGTGCTGCAGAAGCTGGAACCGACGGCGCCCCACAGCGTGCTGCTCGTGCTGGACGCCACCACAGGCCAGAACGCCGTCGAGCAGGTCCGCGTGTTCAAGGAGCTGATCGCCGTCACCGGCCTCGTGGTCACCAAGCTCGACGGAAGCGCCCGCGGCGGCGTCGTCGTCGCCCTGGCCGACGGCTTCGGCCTGCCCGTCCACGCCATCGGCGTCGGCGAACAGGTCGACGACCTCCGCCCCTTCATCGCTTTGGACTTCGCCCGCAGCCTGGTCGGCCTCACCCCATGACCCCCCCAGCCCCGCGCCCCGGCGCCCCCTACCGCAACACGAAGTTCCCCGCCCCCAGCTGCCCCGGCAGCACCCCCGCGATCACGATCGCCGCCGTCGCGCTCAGCCCCAGGAACGTCCCCCCCTGATACACCTGCTCGTCCGCCTGCACCGCCGCATAGCTCGGGAACTGCGACGCGCTCAACGCCACCAGGTCCTGCGCCGGGTCGAACCCCTGAACCACATGAACCCCGTCCCCCACCGCCGTCAGCACGAACTCGTCCGCCCCCGGCGTCCCCGAAAGCACCAGGTTCCCCCCGCCCCGAACGTCCGCCCCATACAGGGTCGTCCCGTCCAGGAACGTCATCGGGTTGCTCCCCACCACAAGCCACCCCGAACCCGGCCCCGCCAGAACCCCGCTCCCCGTCACCACGCTCTGCCCGCTCCCCGGCGCCCCCCCGATCGTCGACCCCGAAATCACCGCCGTCCCCGCATCCTGCGTCACCAGGTCCGACCGACCGTCCCCGTCCAGGTCCAGCCCCCCCACCGCGACCGAGCCTGACCCCGAATTACCCACGAACGCGCTCCCCACCAGAGTCGTGTCCGCCACGTCCCACACCACGTTCACCCCGTCGTCGTTGTGCAACAGGATGTCCGCCTTGCTGTCCCCGTTGTAGTTCCCCACCCCGCCCACCGAATACCCCGCCCCCGGGTTCCCCACCACGCCCCCCGCCGTGATCACCCCCCCGTTCACCAGATACACCACCAGCGTCCCGTCGGGCCCCTGCACCAACAGGTCCGGCCGCCCGTCCCCGTTGAAGTCCCCCACCCCCTCCACCGCCCAACCCCCCGGCAGGCTCCCCAGCGACACCCCCGCCACCAGCCGGCTCCCATCCGTCTCCAACACCACCATCGACCCGGCATCGCTCTGCACCACCAGGTCCGACCGCCCGTCCCCGTTGAAGTCCCCCGTCCCCCGCACATGCCAGTTCGACCCCGGGTTCCCCAGGCTGTGCCCCGACGCGATCGACGTCCCGTTCATCAGATAGTCGACCAGCGCCCCGCTGTCGTTCTGCAGCAGAAGGTCCGCGTTCCCGTCCCCGTCGAAGTCCCCCGTCGCCACGATGTGCCACGAAGCCCCCGCATTCCCCAACGAGACCACCGCCTGCCCCGTCGACGAATACAGCAGCGCCGCCCCCGACGCATGCTGAACGATCAACCCCGACGTCGCCCCCACCGACCCCCCCGGCGAAAAATTGTTCGGCACCAAAGCCCCGAACGTCGACACCACCGTCGCGCTGTCCGTCGCCACCGTTGGCGTGCTGCTCGTGCCCGCACTGCTTGTGACCGTCAGCTTCAGCGTCGTCGAGAACCCGCTCGCCGGCGTCAGCGAATACGCCTTCGGCGTGAACACCAGCCCCTCCAACGCCTGCGTCACCGCCGCCGCCGTCCCCGACACGCTGTACGTCCCCGTCGCCGCGTTGAAGCTGCTCCCGTCCGCCGCCGCATTCGGGTCCGTCAACACCCCGCTCACCGTCGACAGCTGCACCACCGCCGTGTCCGTCGCCCCGGCATTCCCGTCCGTGACCACCGCCTTCGCAAAAGCCGCCTGACCCACCCCCTCCCGGATCGCCTGCCCCCCGAACGTCCCACTGATCACAGGCACCACAGGCGGCGGTGGCGGCGGCACATAGACCACCGCCCCGTTCACCACCGCAAAGTTCGCCTGGGTGTAACCAGGGTTGAAGGTTCCACCCGTGTGTTGGTGATATCCCCACAACGCAACCCCCAAGATGGCCCCGTTCTGCTCAGTAATCGTCAATTCGCCGATCTGGGCATCATAAGCGCCATAGACCATTGTCGGTGTATAAGGAACATCATGATAGACGACGGAAACCGCCGGATTTGCTGTCCGAATGACATCACCGGTAATGAAGCCGATGATCCCAACCATACTCGCGGGATCATCGATGATGATCGTCGCAGACGAAGTCGGTTTGACAGACGCCGGTATGGTCCCCACGTCGAACGGGGCAAGCATGTAGATAAAAGCGTTGCCGGTTCCCAGCTCCAGCGTCGAGCCTACTCCATCCAATGCAAGCCCCCCAAGCGCGCCCCCCAAACCGCGTAGAGTTGCTCCATCCTCGATATAGACCAAATTTCCAGCAGGAAAGACAGTCTGGCCTGTAACCGTAACGACCACACCTGCCCCATTTATGATAAGGGAAGAATTGATGGTTGCACTGTCGTAGCTGGCAGATTGCGTCAGCGTTGTCCCACCGCTCGGTGGTGTGGTCAAGCTCGTCATCGAGTGCTCCGAAGACTAGGATTTACCGTCGTCATAGACGAGCCAGTCTTGTGCTAACTCGCCCAACAGGACAGCGAGGCCTGCCCGTCCACGCCATCGGCGTCGGCGAACAGGTCGACGACCTCCGCCCCTTCATCGCTTTGGACTTCGCCCGCAGCCTGGTCGGCCTCACCCCATGACCCCCCCAGCCCCGCGCCCCGGCGCCCCCTACCGCAACACGAAGTTCCCCGCCCCCAGCTGCCCCGGCAGCACCCCCGCGATCACGATCGCCGCCGTCGCGCTCAGCCCCAGGAACGTCCCCCCCTGATACACCTGCTCGTCCGCCTGCACCGCCGCATAGCTCGGGAACTGCGACGCGCTCAACGCCACCAGGTCCTGCGCCGGGTCGAACCCCTGAACCACATGAACCCCGTCCCCCACCGCCGTCAGCACGAACTCGTCCGCCCCCGGCGTCCCCGAAAGCACCAGGTTCCCCCCGCCCCGAACGTCCGCCCCATACAGGGTCGTCCCGTCCAGGAACGTCATCGGGTTGCTCCCCACCACAAGCCACCCCGAACCCGGCCCCGCCAGAACCCCGCTCCCCGTCACCACGCTCTGCCCGCTCCCCGGCGCCCCCCCGATCGTCGACCCCGAAATCACCGCCGTCCCCGCATCCTGCGTCACCAGGTCCGACCGACCGTCCCCGTCCAGGTCCAGCCCCCCCACCGCGACCGAGCCTGACCCCGAATTACCCACGAACGCGCTCCCCACCAGAGTCGTGTCCGCCACGTCCCACACCACGTTCACCCCGTCGTCGTTGTGCAACAGGATGTCCGCCTTGCTGTCCCCGTTGTAGTTCCCCACCCCGCCCACCGAATACCCCGCCCCCGGGTTCCCCACCACGCCCCCCGCCGTGATCACCCCCCCGTTCACCAGATACACCACCAGCGTCCCGTCGGGCCCCTGCACCAACAGGTCCGGCCGCCCGTCCCCGTTGAAGTCCCCCACCCCCTCCACCGCCCAACCCCCCGGCAGGCTCCCCAGCGACACCCCCGCCACCAGCCGGCTCCCATCCGTCTCCAACACCACCATCGACCCGGCATCGCTCTGCACCACCAGGTCCGACCGCCCGTCCCCGTTGAAGTCCCCCGTCCCCCGCACATGCCAGTTCGACCCCGGGTTCCCCAGGCTGTGCCCCGACGCGATCGACGTCCCGTTCATCAGATAGTCGACCAGCGCCCCGCTGTCGTTCTGCAGCAGAAGGTCCGCGTTCCCGTCCCCGTCGAAGTCCCCCGTCGCCACGATGTGCCACGAAGCCCCCGCATTCCCCAACGAGACCACCGCCTGCCCCGTCGACGAATACAGCAGCGCCGCCCCCGACGCATGCTGAACGATCAACCCCGACGTCGCCCCCACCGACCCCCCCGGCGAAAAATTGTTCGGCACCAAAGCCCCGAACGTCGACACCACCGTCGCGCTGTCCGTCGCCACCGTTGGCGTGCTGCTCGTGCCCGCACTGCTTGTGACCGTCAGCTTCAGCGTCGTCGAGAACCCGCTCGCCGGCGTCAGCGAATACGCCTTCGGCGTGAACACCAGCCCCTCCAACGCCTGCGTCACCGCCGCCGCCGTCCCCGACACGCTGTACGTCCCCGTCGCCGCGTTGAAGCTGCTCCCGTCCGCCGCCGCATTCGGGTCCGTCAACACCCCGCTCACCGTCGACAGCTGCACCACCGCCGTGTCCGTCGCCCCGGCATTCCCGTCCGTGACCACCGCCTTCGCAAAAGCCGCCTGACCCACCCCCTCCCGGATCGCCTGCCCCCCGAACGTCCCGCTGATCACAGGCACCACAGGCGGCACGACCACCTGATACGACACCGCACCATTCACGATGACGAAGTTGCCCGGCTGATAGTTCGGCAGGAACGAGCCGCTGTAGCGGTTGCTGTCCACATAGAGGCTGATTGTCACCAAACTTCCATCAGCTTCCGTCACGGACAGGTTGCCGCTCACGTAGACGATGCTTTCACTAGTATAACCGCCAGCGTATTTCAGCGAGACAGCAGGGCTGCTGAACTTGAAAACATCCCCCTTGTAGAACCCCAAGACGCCAAGCGTGACATTGCTACTGTCGACGATGACAGTAGCATTCGTCGCCAAAACGTCGCCGGCTAGATGAGCCGCTACAATTTCATCGACAAAAAAATTTCCGGATGCCACCTCCAGTGTGGAACCATCTCCCTTTAAAAAAGCTTGGAAAGCACCGCCATCCAACGAAAGTGCTGGGCCCAAGAGCCGAATGGATGCACCGTCTTCGGCGCCCACCGAGCCCCCACCCGCGTCGATGGTAGCTGCCCCAAGAATGGTGACGACCACGCCACTTCCATCGGCAGCCAGGTAGCTGCTGTCGCCGACCTCGACACTGTCGTAAGTGCCGGACGACGACAGCAAGAGACCTCCGTTCGGCGGCGTGACAAGCTTGGCCATCGCGTGATTGCTCCCACTAACAACAGTCTACAGGTTGGTGCACCAGGTACGAGGCTGCTACGGCAACTTACGATGCCCAACACGCCAGCGAAGCCTGCCAGCTCAACGTCACCCGCGCATAACGGACCGCGGTGAAGCTGTGGCAAATGCCGCTTCCCGCAAGGAACGTGATCGGCGCATCCGTCGGGATCAACGTCATGGTCCAGTTGTACGGATGCCCTTGGATCGTCGAGATGTCCGCCGTCCCGGTAAGCAGATACAGCGGGAAATAACCCAGCGTGATCGTGCCTGCGCTCGCGATCGTGGGGGCCGCATTGTCGACCCCGAGGTTATGCCGGACGTTGACGCTCGTCGCCGCGTTCGAAGGCGTTCCCTGAATGGCCGGCAACGCATTCCCGCTCAGATCATTGCCGATGATCGTAAGCAGATCGTTGTTGGTGTAGGGCGGCGAAGAGTCGTTGCCGCTCAGCAGGATTGGCGTGTTGGTCACCGCCGTGGAGCCCGCGGGCGTGAAGAAGCCGTCGCAACGATCGCTGACCCGGCTGCCCCGAAGCGCAAACAGCCTCACCCCCGCAGCGACAGAAATGTTGGCATACGTGTTAGAGCCAGCGAGACCGTTGCCACACATGAACGAACCATCGAACGACACGTCACTGGCGTTCGCCGTCTGGATCTGCACGCCAGACCCGTAGTTGTTGTACGCCCGCAGCGCAACGAAGTGGATCCCTTGGATGGTCCCCCCGCCCGTGTTCCGGATGACGACACCGTGGCTGTCCAACGAAGTCGAAGCCCATCCGGTGTTGATGACAGCTCCCTTGACCACCCCCAGGCTGGCGCAAGTGTCAATCAACAATGCAGGGCCATTCAACGTGTCGCCAAACTCCGTCCTAATGACTCCAGCCCAGTCAACTTCCTGTCCAGTTGGGGTACCCTCCACCACGATCTGGCCGGGACAAAAAACAGTCCCCGCTCCAATGTTGTCCACATTGGACAACGTCAACCCACCGACATCCTCGATCAAGATGGCGGCGCTAGGAGGCGGCGCAGTGCTGCTGATGGTGTTGTTAGAGTTCAGGATACGGACTTCCTCGGTCTTGGCACTGTATGTCTTGTGCCCGATACGCATGCCGTAACACCCCGCGCCGCTGAGGTTGACCTGCTGCACCAAGTTCAGCGTGAGCGTGATTCCCGCCAGATCGAACCCGATGCAGGGCCCGTCCACCTTCACGTTGTCGAACGTGACGCCGTTCGGATTTCCGGCGACACTTGACGTCGCGGACCCGACAGTGAACGTGGCCCCACTACTGTTGGCTCCGCCCGCATTCGCGGTGACAAGCAAATCTCGGAAGAAGACAGAACTGGAAGTTATCGTGATCGCCCTCAGGTTCTGCTTGCACTGCCTGATACCGAAATTGTTCGGCAGCGTGGGATGGTTGACGTCAACCGGATTGATCCCCGTCCCAACGTAGATGATGGGATAGGCAACCGTAATCCCGGTCAGGTTAGGAGGCCCACCCGGCGGATCCGGCGGGTTCAGGCAATACGAGAACCGCCCATTGTACAATGTGCTGTAAGCCGACGCGTTGAATGCACTCTGCAGACACGCCGTGTCGTCGCTGGAAGCATCCCCATAGCACCCCCAGATCATCGGCGTCGGACGGATGCTCCCCAAATCCGCGATCCAACACCCCACCCCGCTCGTCGGCAGAACCTCCGCCCCGTCATCCGGCACCGTGCACGTCGTCGAGATGTAGTTGTACGTCGCCGCACCCCCATCCCCCGCAAACCGGAAACCCGCCCGGAATACCGGCGTCGACGATGCGCTCGCCGCCTTCAACAGCGCGTTGCTCGCCACCGTGCTCACCGACTGCCCGAAAGCCCCGCCCGAAAAACCCAGCACCAAACCGGCCAACACGACGAACAAACCCCGCATCCCACCCTCCCGAAGCCGTCCGCCGCCCATCCCGTGCAGCCCGCACAGCAACCACGGTTAACACGCCCGCCCCGCCACCCGCAACGAAAAGCCAATGAACCCCCACCACCCAGCCTTGACACAAGACAAAGAATATGTTCCTATGTTCCGTGCCATCCCCCAACCCCATCCCGGAGCAGAACCGCCCCGACCACACACCCCACTACCACCAGGTCCTCCACGACCTCGTCACCATGGGCACCGACATCGCCCGGCACCTCCACCAGCAGATCACCACCCCCCAACCCGCCCAAACCCCCGCGCCCGCCGCCGCCGCTCAGGCCGCCGCCCTTGCGCACGCCTTCGAGCGCATCGCCCGAACCGTCCGCCGCACCATCCTCCTCGCCCAGAAACTCGACCAGCCCCCCACCCCCAAGCCCGACCCCACCCGCGCCCCTACCCAGGCCCGGGCGGCAGCCCGCATCGCCGCCCGCAAACACGTCATCCGCCACGTCGAAGACACCATCCAGCGCACCCGCACCCCGGACGAACGCCAGGCCCTCGAGGCCGAGTTCCTCGACCGCCTCGACGCCCCGGACCTCGAATTCGACCTCGAAACCCAAACCCCCGCAGAAATCGTCCGCCAGATCACCCGAGACCTCGGCATCGCCCACCAACCCGGCACAAACCCCTGGAAACGCCGAACCCCCAAAGACCTCCAAACCCTCCACACCCGCGCCCTCCGCGCCCCGGCCCAACCCCGCGGCGACTCACCCCGGCCAGGGCGATACGCCGACGATATGCGCGTGTCCCCCCAGCATCAGCCCATAGGCCAACACCCCCACCCCCAGCCGCCACCATCCCAGCTCGCCCGGCACGAACCGGTTGCGCCCCCCGATGATCGCCCCGAACGGCAATATCGAGGTCTGCCGCGCGAAACCGTCCCACGCCGCATCCCCCAGCACCCGCCGCCGCTTGGCGTCGATCGAGAACGTCCCCGCGACCGAGACCACCAGCATCGCCCCGAACAACAGGGCTGAGGCCGCGTCCCCGTTGCCCACAAGGTGAACGAAAGACCACAGCGCCACCCCCACCAGGAAGGGGTGCCGGGTCACGCGCACGATCCCCCGCGGCGCCTGCGCCACCAGCGCCTCCTGCGCCACGGAGGTCGGGTTCGGCGTCGACAGCCCCACCACCACCAGCAGGAACGCCGGCAGCATCAGCACGATCGCGAACGGCTTCCACCACTCGAGCATGCCCCAGCTCGGCACATAGTCCGCCGCCTTGTACGCCCCCACCAGCCAGGCCATCCCCGCCACCGAAGCGACCGAGAACACCACCATGTACGCCCGCAGCCCCAGCCGGGCCGTCAGCGCGTCCCGCAGCGTCGTGCCGGAAACCCCCAGATGGATCGCCACGAAGAACACCGCCGCCAAGCCCAGGTTGACCATCCCCAAACCCCTACTGCATCACAGGCAGGCTCAGCGGTGTGATCTCCGCCGCCGTCCGCCCCCGGAAGTCATGGCCCGGCGTATCCGCCATCATCCGCGCCTGCGCCTCCGCCAGCGCCTCCAACGCCGCCTCGTGGTCCATCGTCACGATCCCGCCGTCCCGAACCACCGCCGACCCCGCCACATACACGTCCCGGATCGCCCGGTCCGCCGCCGTGTACACCAACGACCGCAGCGGGTCCCGCGCCGGACGCATGAACGGGTTCCGCAGGTCCACCAGCACCAGGTCCGCCTTCGCCCCCACCGCAACCCGCCCGATATCCGTCCGGCCCAGCGCCGTCGCACCCCCCACCGTCGCCGCATGGAACAGCGCCGCCGTGCTCGTCGTCTCGATGTCCCGCGCCGCGATCCGCGCCAGGATCGCCGCCAGGCGCATCTCCTCCACCAGGTTGTGCGGCGCCACGTCCGTCCCGAACCCCATGTTGATCCCCGCCCGCCCATACCGCCCGAAATCCTCGAGCATGTGCCCATACCGCGCGAACGGCGAAGGGCAGTGCGCCACGCTCGTCCCCGTCTCCGCCAAGATCGCCACGTCCCGCCGCGTGTGCCACCGCACCCACGAATGCTCGTCCGTGAAGATCGCATGCCCCAATATCGTCGAAGGGCTCAAAACCCCGATCCGCTGCGCCCACTGGATCGGCGTCAGACCCGTCCGGTTCACCATCTCGTTGAACTCGTTCACGCTCTGCGCGCAGTGCGTCGTGAACGGAACCCCCAGCGACACCGCCGCCGCATGGCTGTCCGCCAGCAGGTCCGCCGTGCACGTGTCGATCTGCGCCGGGAACACGATCCCCGAAAGCCGCCCCGAAGCATGCCCCCGCGCCGCCGCGATCAGCCCCAGCGCCGCCTCGAATCCCCGCCTGCCCCCCGCCTCGTCCCACGCATACCCCAGCTTCCACTCCCCCTCGAGCTTCCACCGCGCCGACGCATACCCCGGCGCCAGGAACACCCGCAGCCCGCTCGCCGCCGCCAGGTCGATCCACCCCTCGTCCGGCCCCGAAAGGTCCGCGACCGTCGTCACCCCCGTCAGCAGCATCTCCGAATACGCCACCGTCTTCGCCGCGTTCCGGTCCGCCGCCGTCTGCGGACGATACGCCTGCCCCCGCTCGTACAGCCCGCTCATCCACATCTGCGGCACCCCATGCTCCTCCCGCAGACCCCGGAAGAACGGCTCCGTGCTCGGATGCGAATGGATGTCCACCAACCCCGGGATCACCAGCCGCTCCCGCCCGTCCACCTCCGTGTCCGCCACACCCGCCCAATGCCGCCCCACGAAATCGATCGTGTCCCCCGTGAACACCACGTCCGCATCCCGCAGATACGCATGGCACCCCGCCGAAGCGTCCCATGCGACGATCCAGGCCGCGTTCCTGATGCAGGTGGTGTTCATGCTGTGCCGCCCTTCGATCCCGGCGCGATCATGGCCCGGCTCCGGGCGATGCGCCACACGGGCGTGTTTGACGGGACCCTCGTTGACGCGTGCGGCCCCCCACCGTAGCGTACGATGCAACAAACGGGGGAACGGCGTGGACGGCATGGCCGCCATGGAGGCGCGGACGTCGATCGCCGTGCAGGGGCTGGGCAAGACCTACGACACGGGCAGCGGGCCGGTCGTGGCGCTGCACGACATCGACTTCTCCGTGCCCGAGGGTGCCTTCGTCGCCGTGGTGGGGCCGTCCGGCTGCGGCAAGAGCACGCTGCTGCGCATCCTGGCCGGCTTGCAGCCGCCCAGCGCGGGCCAGGCCATGCTGGACGGCAGCGCCATTACCGGGCCCCGGCGCGACATCGGCGTCGTGTTCCAGCAGCCGGTCCTGTTCCCCTGGCGCGACGTGCTGGGCAACGTGCTGCTGCCGGCCGACGTGCAGCACCTGGGCCGCGCGGCGGCGCGCGAGAAGGCGATGGCGCTGCTCGCCATGGTCGGACTGCAGGGGTTCGAGCGGCGCCTCCCGCGGGAGCTGTCGGGCGGCATGCAGCAGCGCGTCGCCCTGGTGCGCGCCCTGATCCACGAGCCGAGCCTGCTGCTGATGGACGAGCCGTTCGGCGCGCTCGATGCCATGACGCGGGAGAGCATGAACCTCGAGCTGCAGCGCATCTGGCTCGAGCGGCGCAAGACGGTGCTGTTCATCACCCATTCCGTGGCCGAGGCGGTGTTCCTGGCCGACGAGGTGCTGGTGATGTCGCCCCGCCCCGGCCGCATCGTCGACCGCCTCGTCATCGACTTCCCCCGCCCCCGCCGGCTCGAGCTGGTGAACACGCCGGCCTTCGGCATCCCCGTGCAGCGCATCCGCCGGGCGTTGAACGCGGCGGGGGGCCTGGATTGAGGCCGCTGCTCCGCCTGCTGCTGATCGCGGCGCTGCTCCTGGCGTGGGAGGGCGCGGTGCGGCTGTTCGAGCTGCCGTCGTACGTGCTGCCGCCACCCAGCGCGGTGGCCATGGGCCTCGTGCGCGGCATCGCCAGCGGGGTGTACATCGAGCACATCCAGGTGACGCTCGCCGAGACGCTGATCGGCTTCGTGCTGGGCTGCGTGTTCGGCTTCCTGCTGGGCGCCGCGGTGGCGCTCAGCCCGGGGTTCGAATACTTCATCTACCCGCTGGTCGTCGGCTTCCAGGCCATGCCGAAGGTGGCGCTGGCGCCCTTGATCGTCGTGTGGTTCGGCCTGGGCATGACGTCCAAGGTGGTGGGTGCCGCGCTCGTCTGCTTCTTCCCGCTCATGATCAACACCATCGTGGGGCTGCGGGCCGCCGACGAGGACCGGGTGGCGCTGATGCGCTCACTGGCGGCCTCGCCGTTCCAGGTGTTCTGGATGCTGCGGCTGCCGGGCGCCGGACCCACCATCTTCGCGGGCCTCGAGATCGCGATGATCTTCGCGCTGATCGGCGCGATCGTCGCGGAGTTCGTGGGCTCCGAGAACGGGTTGGGCATGCTGATCCAGACCATGAGCAGCTCCATGGACGTGGCCGGGCAGTTCTCCGTGCTGTTCGTCCTGGCGCTGATCGGCCTGGTGCTGAACGCCTGCGTGGCGGCCGTGCGCCGCCGGGTCTTGTACTGGGATGCGCCGCGGGCGGTCCTGAAGGGAAATCCATGAAGCGGTTGCTGGCGGTCCTGATCCCCACCCTGCTGTTGCTGGGTCCCGCGCTGGCCGGGGCGCAGCCCGCCTCGGCGCAGCCGGCGCTTGCCACCATCCGGTTCGGCTGGTGTTCCCGCACGCTCAACTCCGCCGTGGCGCCGTTCGCGGTGGCGCAGAAGCTGGGCTGGTTCGCGCAGGCCGGGTTCAAGCTCGAGGTGATCCCGATGAACGGGTCCATCGAGTGCACCCGCAACGTCGCCACGAAGGAGGTGCCCTACGCCGTCGCCTCCATCGAGCCGGTGGCGATGATCCGCTCGCAGGGCGGCAAGGTGGTGAACTTCTACACGGCCTACCAGGGCAACATCTACGGTCTGGCGGTGCCCGAAGGCAGCCCGATCCAGACGGTCGCCGACATGCGCGGCAAGAAGATCGGCGTCACGTCCATGGCGTCGGGTGGCGTGCTGATCGCCCGGGCGCTGGTGGCCAACGCCGGCATGGACCCCGACAAGGACGTGCGGATCGTCGTGGCCGGCGAGGGCGCGCAGACCGCGGCGCTGCTGCGGAGCAACCAGGTGGACGTGCTCAGCCTGTTCGACACCGTCTATGCCTTGACGATGAACGCCGGCGCCAAGCTGCGCTTCCTCGACAACTCCGAGATCGCCCGGTTCCCATCGAACGGCTTCATCGCGCTGGAGGAGACGCTGGCCACCCGCCGGGCAGAGGCCGTGGGACTGGCCCGCGGCTACGCCATGGGCACCATCTTCACCATGACCAACCCCGAGGCCGCGGTGCGGATGCTGTACGAGGTCTATCCCCAGACCCGCCCCACCGGAAAAGACGAAGCCACCGCCATTGCCGACGACATCCGCACCATCGAGGCCCGCACCAAGAACTGGAAGCTCGAGGCCGGCGGCGTCACCCGCTGGGGCGAAAGCTCCGAAAAGAACTACGACGACTACATCGACTTCCTGGTGAAGTGGGGCGTGGTCAAGCAGAAGGTGGCGGCCAGGACGCTGGTCACGAACGCGCTGCTGGACGAGATCGACACCTTCGATCCCGCCGCCATCGTGGCCCAGGCGAAAGCCTACAAGTGAGCCCGGCGGATTTGCGCGCCCTTGTCGGGCCTGAGGCGCTGGACGCCGCGCACCAGGCGCTGTGGTGGGCGGCCAAGGGCGACTGGGAGCGCGCGCACGAGGCCGCCCAGTCCGTCAGCGACACCGCGACGGACTGGGTCCACGCCTATCTGCACCGGGTCGAGGGCGACCTCGAGAACGCCCGCTACTGGTATGCCCGCGCCCATAGGCCGGAGGCGCAGGGCCCGCTCGACGCCGAGTGGGACGCCATCGTGACCGCCCTGGCTTAGTCGATCGGCTTCAGCCGCCGCTCAGGCCCGCAGCAGGCCGCCTTGCAGCGAGAGGCCGCCGCTGCCGGGGAAGACGGCGGGCATCGCGGATTCCGGCACGCCGAGGTGGTGGACCAGCAGGCCCATCGCCAGGGTGCGGAGATCCGTCGTGGGCTCGAGGTCCCGGTCCTCGAACAGCTTGCCGGGCGCGAGGCCGGGCCAGGTGCCGCCCACGCGGCCGCCGGCGATGGCGCCGCCCGCGACAAAGGCGCACCCGGCCGTGCCGTGGTCGGTGCCGCCCGTGCCGTTCACGCGGACGGTGCGGCCGAACTCGGTCATGATCAGCACGGCCGTCTGGTCCCACGCCGGGCCCAGGGCGCCCTTCAGCGCCACCAGCCCGGCGTCCAGCTGCTTCAGCGGGTATTGCAGCCGCTGCATCTGCCCGGCATGCGTGTCCCACCCGCCGCCCTCCATCGCCGCCACGCGCGGCCCGTCGGGGGCGGCCAGCAGCCGGCCCGCGGCGGCAGCCACGTTGGCCACGGCGTTGCGGTCGCCCGTCTGGGTCACGCCGGACAGCACGCCCGCGGCATAGCCCCGGTCGGTCAGCCCCTCCTGCACCACGGGGCCGAGCAGGGCGTCGTCGTGCGCGAGATCCGCGATCCGGGCATAGAGGTCGGGCGCCATGCCGGACGCGGCCGTGGGCGCATAGGTGCCCACGGCGGCGGGGCCGCGCAGCAGCAGCGGCATGTTGACGCCGACCGAAAGCGCCTCGTTCGGCCGGTGCCCCGGCAGGGCGGCGACGGCCCGGTTCAGCCAGCCGCTGTCCAGCCGCTGCTCGGCCCCGCTTTCCAGGTAGTCCTGCGCGTCGAAGTGGCTGCGGCTGCGGTAGGACCCGGCGACCGCGTGCACCGGCAGCAGCTCCCCGGCCTTGAACAGCCCGTGCATGCCCTCTAGCGCCGGGTTCAGGCCATAGAAGCCGCCGAGGTCCAGCAACCCGCCGGGCTGCCCGGGCTGCGGCGGCACCAGGCTCGGGCGCAGCCGCACCAGGTCGGGGTCGCCGTAAGGCACGACGGCCGCCATGCCGTCGAGCGCGCCCCGCAGCAGGATCACGACCAGGCGGCGGTCGCCCGGGGCATTGGCCAGCGCCAGGGACGTGCGGCCCAGGCTGAAGGTGGCGGTCAGGCCCAGCAGGGCGCGGCGGCGGGACAGGTGCATGGTCAGCGCCTCTGGAATTCGGGGCAGGTCAGCAGCAGGGTCATCGCGTCGCGGCGGGAGCCCGCGGTGCGGATGGCGTCGCTCGTGCGGGGCCGCAGCAGCGGGCCCAGCACGGCGTCGGCGACGGCGTGCACGTCCTTGTCGCCCGCCCGCCCGGCGATCGCGTAGCTCCAGTCGATGCGCCGCATCATCGCCTCGGGCGCCGCCCACTCGGCCGCGCTGTCGGACCAGCCGTTCGGCAGCGGCGCGGTCCACAGCGGCTGGCCCAGCGTGCCGAGCACCCCCTGCAGCGGCACCTGCTTGTCGGGCGTTAGGTCGAGCGCCCGCAGCGCCGCCACGGCGTAGTCCTGCGGCGAGCGCAGCTTGGCCAGCGGCGTCCAGGCGTCCTCCAGGTGCAGCAGCGCCACACTGGCGGCACCCAGGTCGCCGCCGGTGTCGCGCAGCACGCCCTCGATGGTGCGCACCGCGGCCGGCGGCGGGTCGTCGGCGACGAAGTGGCGCACCAGCTGGGTGGCGAGATGACGGTGCGTGGCGGGGTGGTGGGCCAGGAACTCGAGCGCCGCGATGCCGCCGGCCTCGCCGGGCGGGAAGCGCTTGCCCAGCACCGTCTTGCTGCCGGGCTGGTGCGCGGGGTCGCGGAACTGGTAGCCGGGGAACAGCCGGTTGAACTCGACGGACCAGCCGGTGAGGACCTTGGCGAACTCCGTCACGTCCGCCTGGGTGTAGCCGGAGGCGGGGCTGAGCGTGTGCAGCTCCAGGCACTCGCGGGCCAGGTTCTCGTTCAGGCCGCGCTTCTGCGCCCGCCCGATCACGCTGTCGGGGCCGTAGGAGTTGTTGTTGTCGAGATACATCAGCATGGCGGGATGCCGCATGACGGCCAGCAGCATGGCGAAGAAGGGGCCCGTCACGTTGGGGCGGATCGCCTCGCGGATGTAGGGCCCGATGACGGCGTTGGTGCCGCCCTGCCGAATGCTGACCGTGAAGTGGTTGGCCCAGAACCACACCAGCCGTTCCCGGAACGGCGCTGCCGTCGCCAGCAGCTGATCGGTCTGCGCCTTGACGTCCGCCTGGAACAGCGGCGTCACGACGGACTGGCCGGGGGCCAGGTTGAGCTTGTACTGCTCGCGCAGCACCGTCAGCCCGTCGGCGGTGGTGGGCAGCTTGGGGTCGAAGCCCGGCGCGTCATCGGCTTCGACCTGCTGCTGCAGCCACCGGACGGGCTCCGTGGGCAGGGCTTCGTCGCCCCGGCGCCCGAGGCCGAAGCGGATCAGGGCTTGTGCGGTGAGCGTGTCCATGCGGCGACCCTAGCCGACAAGGTATACTCCATATGTTACGAATGGTGTCCCATGGTTGCCGCGGCCGTCACGCGGCGGCACCGGCTCAGGGTGGCAGCAGCCCGGCCGCCTTAAGCGCCCGCTCCACCACCGCCGCCGGCTTCAGCAGCGAGGCGGCGGCGGGGGCGGGTTTCGCCGGCGCCCTTCGCGCCGCCGCCGCCTGAGTCAGCAATCCCCAGCCCCGGGCGATGTGCCAGGTCGACGAGATCCGGCTGGCAAGCATGTGCGGGCCCGGGATCCCGACGGCCCGGTCGACATCCGTCCCTTCGGGGTCGATCGGCGTGCCATGGCCCAGGCCGGGGACCATCCACTGCTCCAACAGTGCCCGCCCGTCGGACCCCTGCCAGACGTCGTGCCGCGCGCCATCGACCTCCGTGGAGCCGGTCGGCGTCGCGGGCAGGCCGAGCACGTCGGACCATTGCTGGATCGCCGCGGTCGCGTTGGCGGGGGCGACGGTGCTGTCCGCCGTGCCGTGCCACACCTGCACCGCGGGGCGCGGGCCGCGATACGGCGAGGCGGCGCGCACCAGGTCTGCCCAGGCGCGGGCGCTGTGCGGGTGCGGCTGGCTCATCGCGCCGATGGCCTCCATCACGCCGTTGGCCGCCCCATAGGGCAGCCCGGCGATGATCGCGCCCCCCGCAAACAGCTCGGGCGCGGTCGCCAGCATGGCCGCCGTCATGCCGCCGCCGGCAGACAGCCCCGTGACGTACACGCGCCGGGCGTCCAGGCGATACCCTTCGATCATCTGCAGGATCATCTGGCGGATCGACTCCGCCTCGCCCCCGTCACGCGCGATGTCGTTCGTCTGGAACCAGTTGAAACAGAGGTTCGGGTTGTTGGCGCGCTGCTGTTCCGGGAACAGCAGCGCGAAGCCGTGCCGTTCGGCCAGGGTGGACCAGCCGGACCCATGGTCGTAGGCCGCGCCGTTCTGGGTGCAGCCGTGCAGCGCCACCACCAGCGGGGCCCCGTCGCGCAGGCCGGGCGGGACGTAGGTGAGCATGCGCAGCTCGCCCGGGTTGTCCCCCTGCGGCGCGGCCAGCGTCAGGCGTAGCGGCTCCGCGAGGTTGGCCATCGCTTCCGCCCGCTTCTGCTTCAACTTCGAGAGGCTCAGGAGATTTTCGGCGAGTCCGGGCACGCGTCACCTGCAGGGTTTGAACGCCATATTTGCTGCACTGCAGCAAACGCGCAAGATCGCCCGTCATCACGATCCCGGGGCGCGGTTTCGCACGTGTTGTGGACGGCGGCGTTGCGCCGCGCACACGGCATCGTTGACGGAAGGGGCGGCGGCACGGGAGAGTAGGGGCAACGCGCCCGAATGGGCGGCAGGAGGAAACATGAAACAGACCGCTGCGCTGCTGCTGGCCGCGCTCGCCCTGACGCCGAACGGCGCCGCCCGGGCCGACGAAGTTGTGAAGCTCGCCTACATCGATCCGCTCAGCGGCTCGCTGGCGGCCACGGGGCAGCTGGGGGAGCAGCACTTCCGCTTCGCCATCGACCGGGTGAACGCGCGCCAGGCCGCAGGGCAGGGCCGTCGACTGGAGCTGGTTCCGCTCGACAACGAAGTCAGCCCCGACAAGTCGTTGACGCTGCTGCGCAAGGCGATCGACGACGGCGTGCACTACATCGCGCAGGGCAACGGCTCCTCCGTCGCCTTCGCCCTGTCGGACGCGATCGGCAAGAACAACCGCCGGGCGCCGAACCAGTCGGTGATGTTCCTGAACTACGCCTCGGTCGATCCGGGCCTCACCAACGACAAGTGCCTGTGGTGGCATTTCCGCTTCGACGCCGACTCCGACATGAAGATGCGCGCGATGGCCGACTACCTGGTGAGCCAGCCGCAGGTAAAGAAGGTCTACGTGTTCAACCCCGACTACTCGTTCGGCCAGTCCGTCGAGAAGGCGGCGCTGGCGATGCTGGCCAACCGCCGTCCGGACCTGCAGATCGTGGGCACGGAGCGGGTGCCGCTGGGCAAGGTGAAGGATTTCACGCCCTACATTCAGAAGATGCAGGCTGCCGGGGCCGACGCGGTGCTGACCGGCAACTGGGGTGCGGACCTGGCCCTGCTCGCCAAGGCGGCCAACGACAGCGGCTACAAGGGCAAGTTCTACACCTACTATCTCGGCAGCTCCGAGGTGATCGCGGGCGTGGGCAACGGCGGCGCGGGCTATGCCCAGATCTCCGAGTACCACGCCAACGTCGGCAATAAGGAGCTGGAGGACATGGCCGCGGCGTTCGAGGGCCAGTATCATCAGAAGTTCTTCTACTGGCGCGTGGTCGAGCTGGTGGAGATGTGGGCCGCCGCCATGAAGCAGGCCGACAGCAGCGACCCTGCCAAGGTCGGCGCCGCGCTGGCCACCCTGAAGTGGCACGGCCCGCTGGGCGACGTGACGATGCGGGAGGACAACCACCAGCTGCTGCAGCCGATGTTCCTGTCGGTGCTGGAACCCGGCATGCCCTTCACCTTCCCGGAGAACAAGCTCGGCTTCAAGACGGTCAGCCGGATCGAGGCCGAGACGCAGCGCCTGCCGACCACCTGCAAGTTCGCGCCGCCTTCCTGACGTGCAGCAGCTCGTCCTGATCCTGCTGAACGGCGCCGTCTACGGGCTGCTGCTGTTCATGCTGTCCAGCGGGCTGACCCTCATCTACGGCATGATGGGGGTGCTGAACCTGGCGCATGCCAGCTTCTACATGCTGGGCGCCTTCCTGGCCTACACCATCAGCGTGCGGATCGGCTTCTGGCCGGCGCTGGTGGTGGCGCCGCTGCTGGTCGGCGTGCTGGGGGCCGCGGTCGAGCGCTGGGGCCTGCGCACCGTGCACCGGCATGGCCATGTGGCGGAGCTGCTGTTCACCTTCGGCCTGGCCTTCGTCATCAACGAGGTCGTGCCGCTGATCTGGGGCCGCATCCCCGTGCCCTACCGCGTGCCGGCGGCACTCGACTTCCCGCTGTTCGAGATCGCCGGCAACGCCTACCCGGCCTATCGCCTGTTCATGATGGCCGTCGCGCTGGCCATGTTCCTGGCGCTGTTCGCGACCCTGGCCCGCACGCGGCTCGGCTTGATCATCCGCGCCTCGCTGACCCACCCCGAGATGGTGGGCATGCTGGGCCACGACGTGCCGCGGGTGTTCACCCTGGTGTTCGGGGCCGGGTGCGCGTTGGCGGCGCTGGCGGGGGTCATTGGCGGCAACGCGTTCACGACCGAGCCGGGTATGGCGCGGGCCTTGGGCGCCATCGTGTTCGCGGTGGTGGTGATGGGCGGGCTGGGCAGCATCTGGGGCGCGCTGGTCGCGTCGCTGCTGATCGGGCTGGTGCAGACGGCCAGCATCGCGCTCGATCTGCCGCTGGGTGCGGCGTTGGCCCGGATCGGCGTCGCGGTGCCGACCGACGTGCTGTCGGACCTGTGGAAGATCAGCGTCGCGCGGGTGGCGCCGGTGGTGCCCTATGCCCTGCTGATACTGGTGATGGCGCTGCGGCCGCGCGGCCTCATGGGCACGCGCAGCGCATGAGCGGCGTCATCGCCCTGCCGCGGCCGCGGCCGCTTCCCGCGTGGCGCATGGCGCTGCCCTGGATCGCGGCGGCCCTGTGCGCCTGCGTGCTGCCGTCGCTGCTGCCCGGCGGGTTCGCGCTGTCGCTGCTGTGCCGCATGGCCATCGCCATCGTCTTCGCCCTGTCGTTCAACATGCTGCTCGGGCAGGGCGGCATGCTCGACTTCGGCCACGCCGTGTTCCTGGGCTTCGGCGGATTTGCGGCCCTGCACCTGATGAAGCTGGCCGGCGAGGGCTGGTGGCTGCCGACGCCCCTTCTGCCGCTGGCGGGCGCGGCCGGCGGGCTGGCGGCGGCGCTGCTGGCCGGCTGGGTGGCGACGCGGCGCGCGGGCACCGCCTTCGCCATGATCACGCTGGGGATCGCCGAGCTGGGCGTGGCGCTCGTGCTGCTGTTCCCCGGCATCTTCGGCGGCGAGGAGGGGCTTTCGGGCGACCGGTCCGCCGGGCCCGCCATGATGGGCTGGGATTTCGGCACCCAGCTGCAGGCCTACGCCGTCATCGCCGCCTGGGCCTGGGGCGCGGCGCTGCTGATGTGGCTATATACCCGGACGCCGCTCGGCCGCCTGGCCAACGCGGTGCGCGACAACCCGGAGCGGGTGGCCTTCCTGGGGTACGATCCCGCGCGCATCCGGCTGCTGGTGTTCGCGCTGAGCGGCCTGTTCGCCGGAATCGCGGGTGGCCTGGTCGCGCTGAACGACGAGATCGCCACCAGCGCCAACATGAGCCCCGAGGCCTCGGGTGCGGTGCTGCTGATGACGTTCATCGGCGGCATCGGCGTGTTCTGGGGCCCGGTCGTGGGCGCGGTGCTGATCACGCTGCTGTCCGTGGCGCTGGGCACCGTCACGGACGCCTGGCAGCTCTATTCCGGCCTGCTGTTCGTGGCCATGGTGATGTGGGCGCCGGGCGGGATCGCGGGCATCCTGCTGGCGCACGGGCCGGTGCTGCGGGCGGGCAGGGGCATGCTGCTGCTGCCGTCGTATGGGGCGGTCCTGCCAGGGCTGGTGCTGGCGGCAGGCGGCGTCGTCGGCCTGGCCGAACTGGCGTTCCGGCTGCAGGCGGTGCGGAACGGCGCGGTGCCCCGGCCCGTCCTGGGCCTCGCAGCCGACCCTGGAACGGCGGCGCCCTGGCTTCTGGCGCTCGCGCTGCTGCTGGCGGGCGGGCTGCTGCTGCGGGCGACGGCCCCCCGGGCGCGGGCCGCATGGCAGGCGGCGGCGGCATGAGGGCACCATCACTGGCCATCGCCGGGCTGCACAAGGCCTTCGGGCCCACGCGGATCATCCAGGGCGTCGACCTGCTCGTGCACCCCGGCGAACGCCACGCCATCATCGGCCCCAACGGCGCCGGCAAGAGCACGCTGTTCCACCTGGTCAGCGGCCGGCTGCGCCCGGACCAGGGCCGCGTCCACCTCGGCACACGGGACATCACGGGACTGCCGCCCGACCGCATCTTCAACCTGGGCCTGGCGCGCAGCTTCCAGGTGACCAGCCTTTTCCCGAAGCTCTCGGTGTTCGAGAACCTGCGCGCCGCCGCCATGCGCGCCGGCGGCTGCGGCCTGGCCTTCTGGCGCATGCTCGAAGGCTACGGCCCGCTGCGTCGTCGCGCCGAGGAGGTGCTGGCGCTGATCGGGCTCGAGCCGCGGCGCGACGTGCCGGCCGGCGCGCTCGCCTATGCCGAGCAGCGGGCGCTCGAGATCGGCGTGACCATCGCGGGCGGCGCCTCCACGATCCTGTTGGACGAGCCCACTGCGGGCATGAGCCGGGCCGAGACGGAGCGGGCGGTGGCGCTGATCCGCCTCGTGTCCGAGGGGCGCACCCTGGTGATGATCGAGCACGACCTGGGCGTGGTGTTCGAGCTGGCGGACCGCATCTCCGTGCTGGCGGAGGGCCGGGTCATCGCCTCGGGCCCGCCCGACGAGATCAGGGCGGACCGGGCGGTGAAGGCGGCCTACCTCGGTGCCGCGGCGGAGACGCTCTGTGCTTGAGGTTCGGGGGCTCGAGGCGTGGTACGGCAAGAGCCAGGTGCTGCGGGGCGTGGACCTGCAGGTCGGGCGCGGCGAGATCGTGGCGCTGCTGGGGCGCAACGGGGCCGGGCGCAGCACGACGCTGAAGGCCATCATGGGCGCCGTCACCCGGCAGGGCAGCATCCGCTTCGACGGCAAGCCGATCGGTCACATGGCCCCGCACCAGGTCGCGCGCCTCGGCCTCGGCTACGTCGACGAACACCGGGCGATCTTCCCGGACCTCACGACGCGGCAGAACCTGATGCTGGGCGAGAAGCGCGGCCCGGGCAGCGCCTTCGGCCTGGAGGACGCCTACGCGCTGTTCCCGCGCCTGCGGGAGCGAGCGGAGGCGCCGGCGGGCGCGCTGTCGGGCGGCGAGCAGCAGATGCTGGCGATGTGCCGCACGCTGATGGGCGCCCCCGCCTTGCTGATGGTCGACGAGCCCACCGAGGGCCTGGCGCCCATGATGGTGCAGACGGTCCGCATCCTGCTGGAGCAGGTGGCGGCCCGGGGGGTGACGATCCTGCTGGTGGAGCAGAAGCTGGACATCGCGCTGGCGATCAGCCAGCGGTTGTACGTGATGGGGCATGGCCGCATCGTCTTCGAGGGAACGCCCGCCGGGCTGGCCCGGGATGCGGGCGTGCGGCGGGAATGGTTGGAGGTCTAGGCATGAATGACACGGTGAAACTGACGCAGCAGGGCGACGTCGCGGTCATCGCCATGGACAACCCGCCGGTGAACGCGCTGGGCCATGCGCTGCGGGACGGGTTGATGGCGGCGCTGCGGGCGGTGCCGCCGGGCACGAAGGCGGTGGTGCTGCACGGCACCGCGCGCGCCTTCAGCGGCGGCGCCGACATCACGGAGTTCGGCAAGCCGCCGCGCGAGCCGAACCTGCGCCAGGTGATCGCGGCCATCGAGGCGATGCCGATGCCGGTGGTGGCCGCCATCCAGGGCGTGGCGCTGGGCGGCGGGCTGGAGTTGGCGCTGGGCTGCCACGCGCGGGTCGCGTGGAAGGGCGCGCGGCTCGGGCTGCCGGAGGTGAAGCTGGGCCTGCTGCCGGGCGGCGGGGGCACGCAGCGCCTGCCCCGGGTGGTGGGCATGGAGAAGGCCATCGGCATGATCCTGACCGGCAACCCCGTGGTCACGGAGGAGGCGCTGGCGATCGGCCTGGTCGATGCGGTGCTGGACGGCGCCTATCCCGACGCCGCCGTCGTCTGGGCCCGCACCGCGCCCGCCAGCCAGCCCGTGCGGGCGCGGGAGGCGGCGCTGGCCCCGGCCAAGGCCGACCCCGGCCTCGTGGACCGGGTGGCGGCGCCCTTCCTGAAGGCCTCGGGCGCCGCGGCCCCGCGCAGCTGCCTGGAGGCGGTGCGCGGCGCGCTGACGCTGCCCATCGACGAAGGGCTGGCCAACGAGCGCCGGCTGTTCGAGCAGCTGGTCGTGGGCGACGAAAGCCGGGCGCAGCGGCACGCCTTCTTTGCCGAGCGGGAGGCGCAGAAGGCCAAGCTGCCGGCCGGCACGACGGCGCGCCCGGTGAAGCAGGCGGCGGTGATCGGCGCCGGCACGATGGGCGGCGGCATCGCCATGTGCTTCGCCAATGCCGGGATCCCGGTGACGGTGATCGAGATGGAGCAGGCGGCGCTCGACCGCGGCATGGCGCGGATCAAGGAGCTGTATGCCGGCAGCGCCAAGCGCGGCAGCATCACCGCCGCCGAGGCGGAGGCGCGGTCGCAGCGCATCACCGGCCAGCTCGGGCTGACCAGCCTGAACGACGCCGACATCGTGGTGGAGGCGGTGTTCGAGGAGATGGGCGTCAAGCAGGAGGTGTTCCGCACGCTGGACCGGCTGGCCAAGCCGGGCGCCGTGCTGGCCACCAACACGAGCTACCTCGACATCGACCAGATCGCGGCCGCCACCAGCCGCCCGGGCGACGTGCTGGGCATGCACTTCTTCAGCCCGGCCAACGTCATGAAGCTGCTGGAGGTCGTGCGCGGCCGGGACAGCAGCCCCGAGGTGATCGCGACCGCGGCGGCGCTGGGCAAGACTCTGAGCAAGGTGGGCATCGTCGTCGGCAACTGCTTCGGCTTCGTCGGCAACCGCATGCTGGCCCGGCGCACCGAGGCGGCCGAGCGCCTGCTGCTGGACGGCGCCAGCCCCTCGGAGGTGGACGGCGCGCTGACGAAGTTCGGCTTCAAGATGGGCCCTTTCGCCATGGCGGACCTGGCGGGCCTCGACATCGGCATGCGCATCCGGGCCGCCTTCGGCAAGAAGGCCCCGGTGGCCGATGCGCTGTGCGAGGCCGGGCGCTACGGCCAGAAGACCGGGCGCGGCTACTACGTCTATGACGGCGGCGTGCCGGGCGGCCGGACGGCGACGCCTGACCCCGGCGGTGGATGCGATGATCGCGGCCGAGAGTGCCCGAAACTGGGGATTTCGTCGACGGCACAGCATCCCGCGAGCAGGAGATCATCGAGCGGCTGGTCTATCCCATGATCAACGAAGGCGCCCGGATCCTGGAGGAGGGGATCGCCGAGCGGCCGGGCGACATCGATGCCATCTGGCTGCACGGCTACAACTGGCCGGCCTGGCGCGGCGGCCCGATGTTCTACGCGGACCTCGTGGGCCTGGGCGTCATCCGCGACAAGCTGGCCCAGCTCGCGGCGCAGACGGGTGACGCCTCGTTGCAGCCGGCGCCGCTGCTGGCGCGGCTGGCGGGCGACGGGTCCGGCTTCTCGGGCGGAGCCAAGCAGGCGGCGTGACCCGGCCGTTCCCCTGGGAGGGCGCTGTACCCGCCGGGGCTCGACTGGGGCGCCCCGCTGCCGGCGGGCACGCTGCCGGCGCTGCTGGACCGGGCGGTGGCCGCGCATGCCGACCGCCCGGCGCTCGAGTTCCGCGGGCGCCGCATGGGCTATGCCGAGCTGGGCGCCCGGGTGGACCGGCTGGCGGGCGGGCTGCGCGCGGCCGGGGTGCGGGCCGGCGACGCGGTCGCGCTGCTGCTGCCGAACAGCCCGGCCCATCCGGTGGCGTTCTTCGCGGTGCTGCGGATCGGCGCGCGCGTCGTCCACCTCACGCCGCTCGACCCGGCCCGCGCGGTGCTGAAGAAGCTTTCGGACAGCGGGGCGCGGACGCTGATCACCACCAACCTGCCGGGCGTCCTGCCGCAGGCCGTGGCGGCGCAGGGAAGCCCCGGCGTGCTGGAGCGGCTGATCGTGGCGGACGACGCGGATTGGGGGCCTGACGGCGCGGGCCTGCCTCTGCCGAAGGGCGCGTTGGACATGACGGCGCTGGAGGGGCCGGAGGGCGCCTGGCCGCGGGCCGACCCGGCCGACGTGGCGCTGTTGCAATACACCGGCGGCACGACGGGGCAGCCGCGGGCGGCGCAGCTGACGCATGCGAACCTGACCAGCACGGTGGGGATCTACGACGCCTGGAACCGCGGCCTGGGCCGGGTGTATCGCCCGGGCGACCGCATGCTGTGCGTGCTGCCGCTGTTCCACATCTATGCACTGACCGCGATCCTGCTGCGGGCCGTGGCCAACGGGGTGGAGCTGGTGCTGCATCCGCGCTTTCAGCTGGATGCCGTGCTGGACGCCATCGAGACGGGGCGCTGCACACACATGTTCGGCGTGCCGACCATGTGGATCGCGCTGGTGAACGCGCCGGGGATCGGCGCGCGGGACCTGTCGTCGCTGCGGGTGGCGAGCAGCGGCGGGGCGGCGCTGCCGCACGAGGTGGGCGAGCGCTTCCACGCGCTGACCGGGCTGCGGCTGGGCGGCGGCTGGGGCATGACGGAGACGTCGCCGGCGGGCACCAACCTGCTGCCGGACCGGGCGGCGGTGCCGGGCGAGATCGGCGTGCCGCTGCCGGGCGTGATGCTGCAGGTGGTGGACCTGGACAACCCGCGCAGGGTGCTGCCGGCGGGCCAGGTGGGCGAGGTGCGGATCAAGGGCCCGAACGTGACGCCGGGCTATTGGATGCGGCCGGCCGAGAACGCGGCGAGCTTCGTCGACGGCTGGTTCCTGACGGGCGATGTGGGGCGGATGGAGCCGGACGGGCGGTTCGTGCTGGTGGACCGCAAGAAGGACATGATCATCAGCGGCGGCTTCAACGTCTATCCCCGCGCGATCGAGGACGCGATCCACGAGCATCCGGACGTGCAGGAAGCCGCGGTGATCGGCGTGCCCGACGAGTACCGGGGCCAGGCGGCCAAGGCGTTCGTGGTGCTGCGGCAGGGCGCGCCGGCATTGAGCCTGGAGGCGCTGCGGGCCTTCCTGGCGGACCGGCTGGGCCGCCACGAGATGCCGACGGCGCTGGACGTGCGCGACGCATTGCCGCACACCCCGGTCGGGAAATTGGCCAAGCGAGAGCTGATGGCCGAGCAGGAGACGCCGCCATGAACGAAGCCGTCATCGTCAGCACCGCACGCACGCCGATCGGGCGGGCCATGCGCGGCGCCTTCAACCTGACGCATGGGGCAGAGATGGGCGGCCACGTGATCCGCCACGCGGTGGCGCGCGCCGGGGTGGAGGCGGCCGAGGTGGAGGAGGTCGTGATGGGCTGCGCGAACCCCGAGGGGGCGACGGGCGGCAACATCGCGCGGCAGGCGGCGTTCCGGGCCGGGCTGCCGGCGAGTGCGGCGGCCATGACGGTGAACCGCTTCTGCTCCTCCGGGCTGCAGGCCATCGCCATCGCGGCCAACCGGGTCATGTGCGACGGCGTGCCGGTGGCCGTCGCGGGCGGGCTGGAGAGCATCAGCCTGGTGCAGACCACGCTGAACCGCAGCCACTACAAGGACGACTGGCTGACGCAGCACGAGCCCGCCATCTACATGCCGATGATCGAGACGGCCGACATCGTCGCCCGGCGCTACGGCGTCAGCCGTGAGCGGCAGGACGCCTATGCGCTGGAAAGCCAGCGGCGCACGGCGGCCGGGCAGCAGGCCGGGCGCTTCGACGCCGAGATCGTGCCGCTGCCGAGACGTCCAAGGCCGTGACCGACAAGGGCTCGGACGAGGTCCGGCACGAGGACGGTGACGCTGCGCCAGGACGAGGGCAACCGGCCGGAAACCACGCATCGAGGGGCTGGCCAAGCTGAAGCCGGTGCGCGGCGAGGGCGAGTTCATCACCGCCGGCAATGCGAGCCAGCTGAGCGACGGCGCCTCGCGCCTGCGTCGTGATGTCCGACAGAGGAGGCGGCGGCGGCGCGGGCTGCCGGTCATGGCGGTGTTCCGCGGCCTGGCAGTGGCCGGGATGCGAGCCGGACGAGATGGGGATCGGGCCGTGTATGCCGTGCCGAAGCTGCTCGCGCGGCACGGGCTGACGGTGGACGACATCGACCTGTGGGAGCTGAACGAGGCGTTCGCCAGCCAGGTGATCTACAGCGCGGACAAGCTGGGCATCCCATACGATCGGCTGAACGTGGATGGCGGGGCGATCTCGATCGGGCATCCCGTACGGCATGAGCGGGGCGCGGATGACCGGGCATGCGCTGATCGAGGGCAAGCGCCGGGGTGCCAAGCGCGTGGTGGTCACCATGTGCATCGGCGGTGGCCAGGGCGCGGCCGGGCTGTTCGAGATCGTTTGAGGAGCAGACACGTCATGGACCTGAGCTTCACGCCGGACGAGATCGCCTTCCGGGCCCGCGGCATGCGGGACTTCTTTGCACGACCGAGATCCCGGCCGACATCCGCGACCATGGTGAAGAAGCGGCGAGCATGTGGATCCGCGACGAGCCAGGTGGCGACGCAGCGGCGCATCCTGAACGCACACGGGCTGGCCGTGCCGCATTGGCCCGAGGCGTGGGGCGGGCAGGGCTGGACGCCGGTGCAGATGTACATCTACCAGGACGAGATGCAGCAGGCGGCTGGTCCCGCCGCCGCTCGGCTTCAACGCGAACATGGTGGGGCCGGTGATCGCCCAGTTCGCCAATGACGCCCAGAAGAAGCGCTTCCTGCCCGCGACCGCCAACCTGGACATCTGGTGGTGCCAGGGCTTCAGCGAGCCGGGCGCCGGGTCGGACCTCGCGAGCCTGCGGACGTCCGCGGTGCGGGACGGCGACCATTACGTGGTGAACGGCCAGAAGACCTGGACGACGCTGGCGCAGTATGCCGACTGGATCTTCTGCCTGGTGCGCACGGACCCCACGGCCAAGAAGCAGTCCGGCATCAGCTTCCTGCTGATCGAGATGAACACGCCGGGGATCACGGTGCGGCCGATCGAGACGATCGACGGCGGGAGGGAGGTCAACGAGGTCTGGTTCGACGAGGTGCGGGTGCCCGTCGAGAACCTGGTCGGCGAGGAGAACAAGGGCTGGGACTACGCCAAGTTCCTGCTGGGCAACGAGCGGACCGGCATCGCCCGGGTGGGGGTCAGCAAGGCGCGGGTGCGGCGGATCAAGCAGCTGGCGGCGCTGGAGCGGGTCGGCGACCGCCCGTTGCTGGAGGAGCCGCATTTCCGCGAGAAGCTGGCGCAGGTGGAGATCGGGCTGAAGGCGCTGGAGATTACGCAGCTTCGCGTGGTGGCGGACGAGCGCAACCGCGAGCGTGGCAAGCCGAACCCGGCCAGTTCCATCCTGAAGCTGCGCGGCAGCGAGCTGCAGCAGGCGACGACGGAGCTGCTGATGGACGTGGTGGGCCCGTATGTCCTGCCGTACGACGCGCACGAGGAGGGCAGCAACGAGCCGCCGATCGGGCCCGACTTCGCGGCCGAGGCGGCGCCGACCTACTTCAACTGGCGCAAGATCTCGATCTACGGCGGGTCCAACGAGATCCAGCGCAACATCGTCGCCAAGGCGATCCTGGGGTTCTGAGACATCTCGGTCGGTGGAATGCGGTGCCGCATTCCACCTGAGATCGCTGCCTTATCAATCGGATGGTGGGCGCGACAGGGATTGAACCTGTGACCCCCGCCATGTCAAGGCGATGCTCTACCGCTGAGCTACGCGCCCATCCGAGGCACGGCTTCTAGAGGCATCCCACGCCCGGCGCAACGGGGTAAATCCGGGGGCTGGCAATCGCGAAAGCCAAGCAGCCGACCTCGGCCGGGGGGCGATCGATCGTTCGGCCGTCATGCCGAAAAGGCGCACGTTTATCGTTTCGTCTTCGATTGACAATAGGGCTGGTCGGTCGGAGTCTGCTCGGGCGTTGGCCGGCTGCGGGCCGGCGCGGCTCCGACGGGGAGACGACCGGGTTGGAAAAGAACGTCACCTCGCGCCACGACACCTGGGTGCAAGCCGTCCTCGGGCTCGATGTGGCCCAGTATGGCGGCGCCGGCAGCGCAGCCGTGCCGCCTTCGCCTGTGGACCCCTATTCCGGCGACACGCCACCCGATCTTGGAAGGCCGGTTTACGTGTGGCGCAAGCACAAGGACAATTGGGAGGAGGTCCAGGAGTACGAGAAATACCCCGTGGCCTCGCCTGAGTGGCAGGAGGGCTGGGAGCGTGAGCACGGGATCCCGCTGCCGACCGGCCGGAAGGACCAGCCGTCGCAGCCGGCGACCCCGGATCCACCGCCGCACCCGGCGAGCCCGGCGCCGCACCGGGCGCCCGCTGCAAAACCGCCTGTCGCGCCGGCGCCCCAACCTGCGCCGCAACCTGCGCCCGCGGGGCCGCCCCCGCCCGACCCCGGTTCGGCGGACCAGCCGCCGCCTGCATCCCCCGATCCCGATCCGGGCGACCCCTCGGGCCCGCAGACCTGTGAACCCGAGCCGACGGCATCCACCCCGGATGACCCCGCCGGGCCGCAACCATCCGAGGCCGAGCCGCCCGACCCCGCCGCTGAAGACCCTTCGGACCCGACATCCGCCGAGACGCAGGAGCCGCCGGACGACGATCCGGGATACCCCCCGGAACCATCGGACCCCGGGTCGCCCGAACCCGACCATGCGAATTTCCCTGCGCCCGACGCGGCTGACCCCGAAGTGACGGGCAACGATACGGGCATGCCAGCCGGGGAGACGCAGGAGCCGCCTGATCCCGACCAGGAGGACATGCCGCCGCCAGTTTCCCCGGATAACGCTGACCAGGACATGCCGCCATCACCCGCCCCGTCGGAGCCGGCCGACCCCGGGTAGTCGCATGCGGCAGGGGTGGGCGCAGGCCCGGTCTGTGGCTTGGCGGGCCCGCTTGGGCCGCCCGGCCTACTTCCGTCCGGGCACGCGATGCCGGTAGGCCAGCGCCTCCGCGATATCGACCCGGCGCACCGCCTTCGACTGCGCCAGGTCCGCGATGGTCCGGCCGACGCGCAGCACCCGCGTGAACCCGCGGGCAGACAGGCGCAGCTTCTCCGCCGCCTGCTCGGCGAGCGTCCTGGCCTCGGCTTCGAGGTCGATGTCGGCAGCCTTCACGTGGGCGTTCAGCCACAGGGTGTCGGCTTCCGCGGCGCGCCCCTGCTGTGCCGCGCGGGCTGCGGCGACCCGGTCGGCCACGGCCTGGCTGGGCTCCCCGGGCGGCGCGCGGGACAGCTCCACGGGCGGCACCGGATGCACGTGCATGACGAGGTCGATGCGGTCCATGAACGGGCCGCTGATCCGGGCGAGGTAGTCTTCGCCGCATCGGGGCGCCCGGCCGCATTCGCGGGCTGCGTCGCCCAGGTAGCCGCACCGGCACGGGTTCATCGCCGCGATCAGCTGGAACCGGGCGGGATAGGTCACGTGGGCCGCAGCGCGGGACACGGTGACGGTGCCGCTCTCCATCGGCTGCCGCAGCGCTTCCAGGCTGGCGCGGGAGAACTCGGGGATCTCGTCGAGGAAGATCGTGCCGTTGGTGCACAGGCTCACCTCGCCCGGCCGGGCACGCTGCCCGCCGCCGATCAGCGCCGCCGTGGACGCGCCGGAGTGGGGCGCGCGGTAGGGCGGGCGCTTCAGCAGCCGCCCGCCGTCGAGCATGCCGGCCACGCTGTGGATCATGCTCACCTCCAGCGCCTGCTCGGGCAGGAGGTCCGGCAGGATGCCGGGCATGCAGGCGGCCAGCATGGACTTGCCTGCGCCGGGCGGGCCCACCAGCAGCAGGTTGTGCCCGCCCGCGGCCGCGACCTCCAGCGCCCGCCGCGCAGTCTCCATGCCACGGACGTCGACCAGGTCGGGCCCCGTGATGCCGGACTGCACCCCGGCGGGCTCCGGCGGCGTCAGGACCTGGGTTCCCCTGAAATGGTTGATGAGCGACAGCAGGTCGGGCGAGGCCAGCACCTCGATGCGCCCCGCCCAGGTAGGCTCTATAAAATAGGTTCACGTTTGTAATTAAGTCCGGGAAACGTAATTAAGTCCAGCAGACGCTCTCACGCGCGCGTAGCCCTGGTCAGGTTCAGCCTGCGACAGGTGGGTCAAGGTAATGAAGTTAGTACCTTGGGAATGAAGTTGGTAGGTAGGGAATGAAGTTGGTGGAGCGGCCCCTATTTCGACCGGACACCTGGCGCAACCATGAGGACCTAGGCTTACGCCTAGGCATGCGCCTATGTCGAATGACCCGACCCGCATCGAAATCATCACCGGCCGCGAGCGCCGTCGTCGCTACAGCGGCGACCAGAGGCCTACACGTCTCTCCGATCCATAGACTGGGTTTGAGCGTCTGGGCGGGGGTGGATGCTGCTGAGCATGCTGGCCGTTCTCTGGAACATCCCGGGACGTTCAGGCAGCCAGGAGTCGCTTCCAGGTGGCTGGAAGACTATGACCATGCAGGGGCGCGGCTTTGTAGACTTGCCACATCAAAGCGAGGAGCCGATGACGCATTCGTCGTTGAACAGCGATTTCGTGATGCCGGAGATGCTTCGTCCGGTCCGGTCCATGGACCCCTACATACCCTGCTGGTGCGGCTCGGGGCGGAAATACAAGTTCTGCCACTTCCGCCGCGAGCAGCAGCAGCCTGTCAGCCCTTTCGAAGCCGCTAAGGCGATGCTTAAACGGCGCAAGCAGGGCCGCTGCTCTTACTCCCCAACAGCCGGGACAGCTTGCGGCCACCCGGTCACGGAGGCCCATACCGTGCAAAAGCGCGGAGCGTTGGCGGCAATCGCCGAAGCGGGACATGTGCTCGACTTCAAGCCAGCATCGCTCGCCGCCATGATCAAGCATGGTGGTCGGCCGCCGCCGAGGCCCATCGGGATCAAGCGCGCATCCACGTTTCCTGGCTTTTGCAACGAGCATGACGCCGTGTTCAGTCCTGTCGAGGGCAAGACCGTGGTGTTCGATCAACAGACCGCGCTGCTGTTCGCCTTCAGGGCCGCTGCGTTGGAGCGCCACATGAAAGAAGCCGAACTCGCGGCGGCTCCGGACCAGCGCGAGATGGACAAGGGATCTCCGTTCGAGAAGCAGGCGATCGTGCAGCAGACCTTGCACGTGAGGGAGGCAGGCCTGAGGCAGGGCTTGGTGTATGTCGAGGAAAGTAAGTCGGCCTACGAGGCACGGCTGCGTTCCGGGAATGCGACAGATGTCCGTTTCCTGGCAATCACGTTCGACCGGGTTCTACCCGTCGCTGCCTGCGGCGCCTTCTTCCCGGAGTTCGACATGCGCGGGACAGCTCTTCAAAAACTGGGCAGGAGCGCGGATGCGCCCGAACATGTGACCATGAACGTCGGGGTGTTCGAAGATCGGACCTCGGTCGTGTTCGCCTGGCTTGGGATGCATGAGGGTCCAGCGGCTGCTTTCGTCAAGTCGTTTGCGGGCCTGCCGAAGGACAGGATGGCGGACGCGGTCGTGCGTGTCGCGCTTGAGCATATGGAGAACACGTACGTTCGGCCGAGTTGGTGGGAGGGTCTGGACCAGGACGCTCGGACGAAGCTTATGGCTTCGGTCTGGAACATTGCGGGAGGTCACGCGCCGGACTGCCTGGCCGACAAAGGGACGTCATATGCGACCGCCGAAGTGGTCGGCGTCACCCCCGCTTAGATAACGGGACGGCCAACTCGCCGTAGCCGGGAAGCCGCTTGGCCAAACCACCCTCTCTCATGTCATGTGCTCGGAAAAAGCGGACCGAACACCTCGCGCCACTTATGACGGCCTGGCTTTCTGCCTAAAATTTCCGATGCGGTGGACGTGCGATCCGCTACCCGGCGCCCGCCACACCCGCTGCGTCGCGTCGCGCCTGGCAAGGTGCAGCAAGAAGTCGCGGACCATGAGGCCGTGGTGGAGGAACGACTTGCGCCTGTGTTCATACCTCTCGATGAACTGGTAGGCCAGCGTGTCCAGCAGCATCCCGCTCATCGCGACCTCGTTGTGGTCCCGCCAGACCCGCACCATGCGGCAGAGGCGTCTCCAGGGCGGCGGGCGATTCCATCAGAGGATGCTACTACGGATGGTCACTATCGGCATCGTGCAGGAGTGGACTTCGTCCATATCCGGCACCGACGCGGGCCGCACCCTTGGGGCGATCGCCCAGAGGCAGCTATGTTATGGGACGATCCAGCAGAGGGCGCATGGGGAACCGTGACGAGTTTTCGAAGGCCACCAGGCAAGCTGTCGCGTTGAGGGCGGGCTACCGTTGCTCAATGCCGGATTGCCGTCGACCTACCGCCGGGCCAAGCGAGGAGTCCTACGGCTCATACGCGGTTATTGGCCAGGCGGCGCACATCCACGCTGCCGCCTCGGGGCGGGGGGCAAGACGATACCTGGAGACCATGACGGAAGACGAGCGCGCCGACATCTCGAACGCGATCTGGCTCTGCGCCAACCATGCACTGCTTATCGACCGCGACGAGGCGACGTACACGCCCGAGGCGCTGCGGGCGATAAAGCGCGAGCACGAACTCCTGTGCACAGAAGAACTGCGTGGCGCGCCCGCGGCGAGTGCGGAATCTGACGACCTAGTTGCCATTGGTCCGGAGGTGGTCTGCGTTGGCGACTTACTCGGCGGCGGCGAAACAGAATGGAGCCTTAATCTGCGCCACTTCGTTGAAGGCGACATCCATGCACTGATGTCCTACGTCGAGGGCTTCTCCCGATGCTCCACCTACGATCGGTACGTCTTGGTAAGCGCCGTCGGGGACGGCCGCGTCCTACGCTCCGCACCTTCGTGGACCAAGGACAGGAGAGGCTACGTTGTTCAATGCCCTGTGTCGCCAGGCTTCCCTCGCATCTCGGCGGACCAACTGCCCAGAGACCTGGCTTTAAGCGACCGTCACGATCTGCTCGTCGTGAACGGCGATCTCGCCACGGTAGCGGGACTGGAGGCGCTACCGCAGAAACTCAAGCTAAACCTGTCGACGAAGCGAGGTGAGAGCGTGTGGCACCCGGACGCCGGAACCCGGCTTGCCGAATACTACGCCCTGCTTCGCGGTTCCCGGTGGTTCGAGAGCCTCGTCAAGCTCGAGATCGTCCGCCAGGCCGCCATACCCTTCCAGGACGACATCACCCGGGCGGCATACACGCCGCTACAGTGCGTGGACAGAGTTCTCGGCGTCCGGGCGGCGGCTGAGGCGGGCGCCGACGGATGGCTGCCGATTGAGGTGGACCTCGAAGTAAAAGGCGTCGGGCTGTGGACGCGGCGGCTGTCAGTGTTCGTCAGGTAGGAGAATGCCTGAGTCGGGGTCGTAAGGCTCCAGGCGGTGCGAGGACGGGAGTTAGGCTTTCGCCGTCAGGATTTCTTGACGGAGGCGGAGTTGGCCTTGAACAGCTCGGAGGCCATGGGCACTTTTCCAATCCCATTACCGGAAATCTCTTACCCTTACTCACGAAAAGCGCTGGCTGTTCCAACTTGATTACCGAAGTGGAGTTTTTTTGTCCTGCAAAACTGGTGATTTTACGGAGCGGTGATTTTCCGACTTCATCACCTAGCTCCAACAGGCTGAACGGATGTCCCATCGGCGGGAGTTCACTAGGCCCGCCGTGCCGCGGGTCGCGCGGTGGCACAGGGGAAAGCCGGACCCCCGACCCGTCGGTGACAGCGTCCTCGACGCGCGGGCGAAGGCGGCCATAGCCGTGCGGGACGTCTCCGACAGAAGCCGCCGGCGTTTCCGAATTCTCGGCGTGGTGGCGCGGGGTCACTTGCATTCAGGACCGGTAGCCTGTCCGGGGGACCGTGCACGGCTGGCGGTCGCCTCCGGGAGGGCGTTCCGAGATGATTGGGTTCGTGCCGGAGCCGGTTGCGGGCGAGCTGCTCTACAGCCTGATCGCACGCTGGCGTGCCAAGTTCGGCTGTAGCGCGTCGGCGGCAATGCGCACGTGGTTCGGCAATCCCGACATCGGCCTGACCTTTGCCACGCCAAAGGTCGGGATTGTAGCGGCACGCCTGCCACCCAGCTGCGGGCTCGACGCGCTGACCCTCATGGAACGGCATACCCTGCTGCCGTATTTTTCGAGTTTCATCACGCGGAACGTGTTCGCAAGGGCGTTGGACAGCATGCTGAGCGGCCTGACGCACCGGGTCGGGACACTGTGCGCGCCGACGCCGGTGGGCGGGTCGCGCATGGTGTTCTGCCCGGAGTGCGCCACTGACGACGTACGCTCGGCCGGTTTCCCGACTTGGCGCAGGGAGCACCATGCCCCGGGTGTCATCGTCTGCCCGGAGCACGGCTGCTCCTTGCGGATCGGAGCCAGACAGGGGAGCCGCGTGGCTCCGACGCTCGCCACGCCTCCCGCCGACCTGCGGGGAGCAGAGATCGAGGACCCTTTTCCGGGTGACGTGTCGATCCGGATGGCGCGCCTGTCCCAGGCGCTCATCGGCAGGGTCCGACCGCCCTTCGAGCAGGAGGTCATGACGTGGCGGGTTCGGCGTCTGCTCGCCGGGCGCGGTTACCTGCTTCGTGGCGGACGGGTCTGCATCGAGCGCCTCCAACGCGACATGGTCCTGTTCTTTGGGGAACCCGGGCTTGCCTCGGTCAACCGCGCGCCCGGAGCATCCGGCTCCTGCAAATGGCTTGCGCACCTCGCGAGCTACGCCGGGCACCACATCGTTTCCCCGACGCCATTGATCCTGCTGATGGCGATGACCGATTGCGACTGGCCGGAATTCGAGGCGCCCAGTCCGCAGGTGGCAGGGCTACCCGTTCGCCAAGGCCGACCGTCCGTGTCCCAACGGACGGTCGATGCCAAGCTCCCCAGTTACAAGCGCGAGATTGCTGCGTATGTCCGCGCCAACCCCACGGTTTGCCGCAACGGCGTCAGGTCGGCCCTTCCGTCAGCTTGCCGCTTCGTCAGCGGAGCGGACCGCATGTGGTATGACGCCGTGCTTCCGCCGCGGATCGGCAGCCTCTCGCGGCCCCGGCCCGTGGATACGGCCAGGGACTCCAGGGCACAGGCGGCGCTCGGCAGCGCCATCGCCCGCGAACTGTCGAAGGCGGCCTCGCCGAGGCGCATGGGCCTCGGGTGGCTGTATCTTGCCGCGGGCATCCGGAAGCACGAGCGCCTGGATGCCCGGTCCGAGCTGCCCGGGACCGTCGCCCTGATAATGGCCTCTGAGGAGAGCTACCCGGAGTTCCGGAGGCGCAGGATGGCACTAGAGGCAGGTGCCGTGTCGCTTGCCGGTGTTAGTGAAACTCTCGTTGCTCTGAACCCACTGCAAAGATCGACTCTCTGACCAGGCTCAGTCGGCGAGTATGCCACACTTGTGGGTTGACTACTTAGTACTTGGTCGCCGTGTCGGCCTCCCGAGAAAATGCCGCGGGAAAGCCCGCCGTGCCTAATTGCTGCGCGTTGGGAGAGGATCGGCCATTGTTCGCGTTCGCGAAGTTGTGGCGGCCTTGGAAGGGCGTGCGCGGCCCGAAGGCCGACCCGGCGGGAAGGCGAACACGAACTTTTCGCATTCGTCACCTGCGAACCGAACGGCGTGGCGGGCTCGATCCATCCGAAGGCCATGCCGGTCATCCTGACCACGCAGGCGGAATGCGACTGCCGCGGGCCGTGCGGTCCGGTGCATCGGCATTCACCCAGCTCCGCGTGGCTCATGCAGGCGGTTCGTCCCACTTCGCGTCGGAGCATTCGACCGGGCCGTCGACCCTGGCGGGCGTTGGGCACGGAGTGCTCGCGGTAAGTAGTCCTGGACTACCCGGCGGCCGTGGACCGGACGAAGCGTTGGACTTCGTGTAACGCCATCGCTCCCGGCGGGAGCCTGGCCCGGCCACCGCCATTCCGTGCCATGAGGCCGCCCCCACCGTCCCTTGAGGGCCAGCGGGCTAGCCGTCCCGGCCGCGTCTACTCGGAACCGATGGCTGCGATCGTCGGAAATACGCCGGCCCATGAAGCAACGTGGGGCGACCAGGGTCGGACGCAGCGTCCGGCCCCTCACCCTTCATCCCCGGGGGATCGGACCCGGCGCCAGGTGCGCCCGATCTGCCAGGCCGGCATGAACGGCCGCCGCCACGAAAACGCAAGGCGCAGACATTATGATTCAATTTAGCCAAGGCATTTGACTGTGCATAAAACACAGTCTATGGGCAATCGTCACCCGGACGGGGCGCAGGATGTTCGAGCCAACGAGGATGTTTATCCCAAGGGCGGCAGGGCCGCGTCGACAAACATGTCAGGCCCCCCGGCTTCCCCGTGCCGGGAAGCCCGCCGGGGCTGCCCGATACACGTGGCCGGAGGGGACCCGTGGCCTTCCGGAAGCACGTTGCTCTCGCTTGCAAGCTGTCGGGGATACTGGATCAGTCCAGGGACGGTTCCCCCGGGCGGCGGCAAGGACGCGGGTCAGGAGGCGGTGCATGACGTATACGCATGAGGGGCCTTGGCGCAGCCGGGCGCTGCCGGACGGTAGCCCACCCGGCTCGAGGCCGGATCGGGCACGGGCGCGGTTCCCGGGCGCGGCCTCCCGGCCAGTGCGGCTCGCCTACCCGGTTCCGGGCTTCTCACCTGCTCGCGGGAGGATCCCGCCATGGGCCTGACAAGTCTCGGGAACGTCCTGGATGCATTGGACAGGGAGCAACTCCTGCGACGTTACGAGTCGGGTAGGGGGCAAGGAGAAAAGCTTGACTACAGGCCCTGGCTTACCGCGCGGGAGGTGAAATCCCACGGCCAGAGTTACGTGATCGGGGGTACGATCATCGACCGCCTCTATGAATGCCTGAGCGGCAACGAGCTGCTCGTGTTCCTGGCATTGCAGCGCCGGGGTCGCGCTACCGACATCCGGGAGCAGTATCCGCTCTGGCCACTCGAGAGTACGGAGAAGATCGCTGACAGGTTGGGCGTGGTGCATCCGCGTGTCCCGAACAGCCCGCATCTATCGCTCATGACGACGGATTTCGTAGTGACGACGGACGAGCCCGGGGAACTGGTGCCGGTCCACGTCAAACCCGCCGAGCAGCTCGGCCAGAGGAGGAACCAGGAGAAGCTGGACATCGAACTCGAGTGGTGGGCCGAGCGTGGATGCAAGCTTCGCGTCGTGACCAACCTCGAGATCCCGAAGGTGCTCGGCGAAAATCTCAGGTCCATGGCGGCTTGCTGGACCGTAACCCCGGAGACGCTCGGCACGATGGCGCTGGAGGACGTCGAGGCGGCGTTCCTGCGCAAGCTCGCGAAGGATCCGGGAAGGCCCGCCAACGTGCTGGCACACGATGTAGACAAGGCATTGGGGCTCGATCCCGGGGTTTGCCTGACAGTGTTCTGGCACATGGTCTCGAGACGGCGCCTCCGGATCGACCTCACCGCGCCGTTCGTATCCACGGAACCGTTCCGCCTCGTCCCCGGACCCGGCGGATGAGCTTCCCGTTCGGAGAGCACGAGGTCTACCGTGACGACAGTCCGGAAGGCGGCGGCGGCCACCTGAGATGCCTGGTCTCCAACCGGGACCATGTCACTTTCATCGCCATGGGCAAGCGGCCGCCGCCTCCGCTGCGGATGCCGCGTGCCAGGGCCGAAGCCATGACGGAAGCCCGCACGCTCGTGCGTGTCGACTCCGACCCGTTCGACCCGCCGCTGGTGCCGGAGGAGCCCGCCCAGGGCTGGAGCGACAAGGACAGGCGAAAACACGCGGCCCAACTCGCCCACCGCGACCGGATGGCCCTGGTCCTCGAGCTTCTCGTCGATCTCTCGGGCGAGGTCTACCTGAACCCTTACCTGCGCGACGCCGCGGTCGCCGAAGCCGCGGCAAAGCACAACCTCCGCGCTGAGAAGGTCAACTACTGGGCCCGTCGATACTATCAGGCGGGCAGGAGCGCATCCGGCCTGTTCCGCGACTACCGCCAGTGCGGAAAGGGCCGCAGCCCCGACCGGCCTGCCACGGCGCTTCTCGGACGGCCCCGCCATAACCTCGGGGAGACGGGGGGCCGGAAGTCCGGCCTGAATGTCACGCCGGAGATCCGCAGCCAGTTCATGTGGGCGGCAAACCGCTACATGAAGGGCGAGCGAACCTGGAAACGCTGCTTCGAAGAGATGCTGAACAGGTTCTACAGGGACAAGGTCACCGGGCCTGACGGGAAGCTCTCGTTCGTGGACCGCGACGTCCCCAAGCCGACGTTCGGGCAGTTTTACGCGCACTTGCAACGAAAGTTCGGGCTTTCGGAAATCACCCGGAAACTCGTCGGCCCCACCGCTTACGAGATGGACCATGCTCCCCGGAACTCGACGTCAGCCGGGCTGGCACTGGGCCCCGCCGACCACTACGCCCTGGATGCCACCCTCGTCGATCTCTACGTCCTGAGCCACGACCGCAGCGAGGTCATCGGGCGTCCGATCCTCTACCTCATCATCGATTACTACACTCACATGATCGTCGGGTTCTACCTCGGCCTGGAGAACTCCTCCTGGACCCCCGCATCCCTCGCGCTCGCCAACGCGTTTGAAAACAAGCAGGAGTATTGCCGCGGTCTGGGAATATCCATCGAGCCCGGGCAATGGCCGTCGGAACACGGCCCCCGGGGCCTGGCTGTAGACCGAGGGACCGAGATGGTCGGCGACGCCATGAAGGCATCGCTTTTCACCATAAAATGCGTCCACATCATCTGCCCGCCCGCGAGGCCCGACCGGAAGGGTCTCGTCGAGAACGGGATGCAGCTCATCGAGATCGACCTAACGAACCCCGATGCCAGGGCCCTTCACCCGCGCAACATGGACGACACGCCCGTCCCGGGGGACGCGACCCTAACCCTGCGCGAACTCGAGCAGAAATTCGTGCACTGGATCCTGAAGTACAACGCTGATCTCCGGATTGGACGGAAGCAGTGGCCGGCCGGATTTACCGGGAAGGGAAAGACTAGCGCGCTGAAGCTGTGGGAATGGGGCTGCGTGAACGCCCGGGCCCCGCAGCGCCGAAGCTACAAGGAAGTTTTGCTGGCACTCTTGAGACCCGACAGCGTCACCGCCACCAGGGAAGGTTTCCATCTCGGTCGCGGCCTGTTTTACGAGACTGACGACGAGGAACTAAACATGCTCCGGCATCGTCGCCTGGGGAAGGCCTCCGTCAAGCTGCCGTTCCGGCGGGACGACCGGACCGTCGACACGGGCTTCATCGTCTATCGGGAGCGACTCGTCCGAGCGCGCCTCACCTACTCGTCCAAGGACGCCCGTGGCCTGAGCATGTTCGAGTTCGACCGACGGTGGAAGGAGGACCGGAAGGAAGAGGCCGTGCAGGAAGGCGAGCGCAGACGCGGGGAGCAGCGGCTCGCGAACAGCCTCGCCGAAATAGACGCTGGCGCGGCGAAGTCGCGCCTCGAGACCGGACCCCCGGCACGCAATCCCGGTGGGATCCCCGAGGCGCGGAGGGCCGAGATGTCCCGCATGCACAAGCAGGACATCGCGGACCGGGACGACCTGTGCCCGGCTGCGGAATCTCCCGGCATACCCGTGCCTGCGACGTCCGCCCGACGGTTGTATCCGGCAGACATGATGGAGGGTGATGATGACTGAGAGCGAAGATCCCAGGTCCGACCCACGCCTGTACAGGCCGGACGCCCCGTCCCGAGACGACGTCCGTGCACGGATCCCCCTCGCGTCGTATCGCGCGCCGGAAAACGACGACGAGGTCGGAAACCCGTGGCTGCTGGCCCTCGAACGCCCGATAGAGTCGAAAGGCGCGTTGCGGGACAGGCTCACGAGGACGATCGACGTCGACGAGACGGACCGGAATGCCTCCCGTATGCGCCGCACGCAGCTTCTCTTGCGCCAGCTCAGGTTCATCCATCCGCTGGGCTCGATGCGGGTGTGCTACGAGCAGATGGTGCTCGCGATGTTTGAGGGCTATGCCACCAGGAACCCGCTGCGGCCGTCCCACCCGTCGCCGTCTGCCGACGCGCTCGTGGCCCCCGCGACCGGGATCGGCTTCGTGGTCGTAGGCAGGAGCGGGGTCGGCAAGAGCACGGTCGCGGAAAGGTCGCTTTCCCTCATACCGGGCGTCATCGAACACGTGAGTTTCGAGGGGCGCCCATTTTCCCGGTACCAGATCCCGTGGCTCAAGATGAACTGCGGATCGAATTCGAAGGAGTTTTGCGAAAACCTCATCCGGGAAGTCGACCGGCTGCTCGGAACCTCCTACCACGCGGATCTGTGCACCCCGTCGACACCCAGGCATAAGATTGTCGGCTACCTCCTCGGCATCCTGGACATCCACGGGCTCGGCTTGCTCTGCATCGACGACGTCCAGAACCTTTTCATCGGGAACTCGGCGGACCAGGCTCAGATCGTCGAGACGCTCGTCCGCATCGTGAACATCCTCAAGATACCCTTGGTCGTCCTCGGGACCGAGGAGGCGATGCCCATATTCCAGATCCGCTTCGACACGGCCAGGCGGCTCACCGGGCTGCCGACGATCGTCATTCATCCCCTCGAAGAGGGTCCGGAATGGATTTCGTTCTGCGAACGGCTCTGGGGGATGAGGGTCGTGCGGATGGACGGTCCGATGCCCGCGGATTTCGCCCCGCGGCTGCTCGGGCTCAGTAGGGGCATCACGGACTTCGCCGTGAAGCTCGTGCTCTTCGCCCAGCATCGGGCGCTGGCGTTCAAGATGGAGCGGCTGGACGTCGACCTGCTGGCCGAGGTCTACGAGATCGCCATCATACTGGTCCGGGACAAGCTGAAGAACCTAGGTGACGACCCGTTCGAGAACTATGGCGAGGAACACAGGGACGCCCTCGACGCGGGCACGAACCGGCAGGTCCTGGCGGCACTGGCCGCCATCCGCAAGGTGTCCGCGGCAACCAGGGCCACCGCCAGGCGGCAGGGGACCGCGGAACCGGCACTCACGGCGCGCCCGGCGCACGCCATCCCGGCCCCGGTGTCCGGCGCAGCCACGAAGACGCCCAGGAAGGCCAAAAAATCCGGCAAGGGCGGGGTCGCCTGCGCCCTGGCCATCGAGGCGCAGCGCGAAGGCAAGTCCGTGCACCAGGCGATGGCCGATGCCGGGCTCATCTGGCGGCTCGGGGACGAGGCGGCCGCAGCCTGACGTCGCTCGGCTTCTTCCCTGATCTGATCCCGGGAGAACTCGTGTATAGCGCCATAGCGCGGTTCGGTGCCGCGCTGCCCGGCGGGGGGGGTGCTGCGGTGGCGAGGCGGGCATTCGGCCGCAAGGCGGGCGCCCTGGCGGCCGACCTGCCTTGGGGCCTCGAGAGGCTCGCCTCCGCCGTCCCGCCGAGATCGGGCGTGACGGCAAGTGGCCTCCTCGTCGGGCACACGCTCTTTCCCTACATGGCCCGCTTCGTCGAGCCCCGCCTGTCGGAGTCCCTCGCGACCTGGGCGTTCCGTGGCGGTTCCAGGCCGCCCCAGGCAGGCACACTCGTGAACCGGCTGCCGAGGCCCGGGCGGCTTCGGGCGTGCGCCGGGTGCGTCTCGGAGCATCGCTCCACGGTCGGCGACGCGCGTTGGCTCGCATGGCATCAGCTACCCGGCGTGCTCGTCTGCGCCGAACACGGCACCTCCTTGCTCGAGACGCCGGTCCGTGGGTGCGCGTTGCCGAGCGGTCCGGGTTGCGTGCCGCTCGGCCCCGACCAACTGGCAGGTTCCTCGACGCCCGACGTGCCGCACATGGCGCTGGCGACGAGGGTCGCCCTCGCGAGCCGAAAATTGCAGGAGGCTCCCCTGCGGGAAACGGGAACACTGATCGCCTCGACGGCACTCCGTTCCCTGCTCAGGGCGTATGCCTGGTCGCGCGCGCCCAGCCTGCTCGCGTCGGCAGATCTCGTCCGGGACCTGTTGGCCCACGGCGGTTTCACCGGCGTCCTCGCCCTAGCCGGGGCGAGGATTGAGGAACCGGGTTTGCTGGCGACGGCGCTCTACCGCGCGTTGAACGTCAACAAGCCGAACATGCACCCGCTGCTGGCGATAGCGCTCCTGGAGTTCGCGGGGGGCCGGGTGGATGACCTCCTTGACGGACCGGAGCGGCCGGAACCGCGTGTCCTCCGCGAGACGGTCCGCGTGGGACCGCTACCCTGCGCCAATCCGGTTTGCGGGCAGTTCAGGGGCGACCCCGCGTCCTCGCCCGGGATGCCCGAGGTCCGGGCGAGGCATGCCTGCACGGAATGCGGGTTCAGTTACAGGTGGGACCCCCGCGGCCGGAGCAGGGTGACGGTGATCAGGACGGGCGCTGTCTGGGAGGCCGAGCTTGCCAGGCTGCTCGGGATCGAGTCGATGAGCTTGAGACACATATCGCGACGCCTCCACGCGTCGCTGCCCGCGGTCTCGAAGCGCGCCCGCGCGATGGGTTTCACTCGGGACGGGTGGTCCGACCACCCTCGGCTCAAATTCCGCGGGGACATCGCGGCCGCGGACCGCATCGCGAGACACCGGGCGGCTTGGGTCGCCTATCGCCAGAGCGGCGGGGCCGGCCCGTCCAAGGCATTCCCGCCCGAACTCAGGAACGCATACAGGCATCTCGGCAAACACGACGCCGTATGGCTCGCCGCGAACTGGCCGCTGGTCAGGACCTACCGTGGGCGTCCCGCTTCCTCATGACGGAATGCCCGGGCGATACCCGAACCTGCCGACTGGCAAGGCCGTCAGCGTCCGCCGCGTACTCCGGCGCCACGGATCATCGTTGCCGGTCCGCGGGGTCATCAACTGCGACCACAAGAAACGTTTGTCGGAGCAGGAGCTTCCCGCGGCGTCGATAGGCAGGCGCCGCACTCCCTCGGCGGCGTCGCCCAACCTTGCCGGATCATTCGGAACGTTCGACGCCGACTTACGCGGCAGCACGGTTCCAGGCTTGAGCGAGCGGACCGGGTAGGCCGGGAGTGAGCAGGCGCGGGAGGCCATCCCACGGCCTTCCGTCCAGCAGCCTCCCCGCCTCGGTCTTTCCGACGCGCAACATCGGTGTGCCATCCTCGGCGACGAGGACGGTCGGGGTGAGGAACCTCTTCCCGCGGTGTTCCCGCTCGGGAACCCACTCGCCCCACTGCTTGAAGAAGAACGGGGTCCCCACCGCGTCGCATTGGTCCCTTAAGTCGCGGAACCAACGGGGGCTGGACGGGGCGGCCTTGGGACCGCTCTCGCCTCCCGCTATGACCCAGTCGATGGCCCGGTCCAGCCACCCGAAAATGTCCAACGGTCCCTGAAGCGGCTCGGCCGAGATAAAACGGCCAATGGCGGGGATTTCCGTGAGGTGGGTCAAGCGCTTGTCCGCGCACGCCTGGTCCTCGACGGTGGTCCCGATCCAGGCGTTCGCGGGCCATCCGGAACTCCACCCCACCATGCTCGTGACCAGGTGGGGACGTTTGGTGAGGAGGAGCCAATCCAGGTGCGGCGTGGCCTCGATCAGCGACCACAACTTGGTTCGGACAGGGTCGAGTTCGGCTCTTTCCTCGAAGACATCCGACATCGACGCGCAAAAAACCCTCGCCCTGACGCCGTTCGCTTCCGCCCGAGCGTTCCACAACGCCGGTTGCATCCAGTGATGGTCCCCGAAGAAGCGCCGGTCCGCGAGCGGACCCCATATGTCATATCCCAGACGTTTGGCTCCTGTCAGGGCGTAGCATCCCCGGCACGCACCTGAGACCTTGGTGCAGCCCCACCAAGGATTGAACGTGTGCTCCGTCCATTCGATGCCCGAATTCTGGGCCATGCTGTCCTCCCCGGTCTGCCCGACACGTTAGCATGCCGTCCCCGCATCCCGGCCGTACTCCGTGCAGTCCCGTCGGATGACGATGGGGCGCGGCTCCCGAGCGCCGGGGGCGGGGACGACCCTTTCCGCTGGACGACATCATCGACGGCTTGGCGGATGACACGAACGGAGTGACATTGGCAGCCCACGATGTTGGCGGTCGATGACGGTTGACCTGGTTTTCCATGCGTTCAATCGGCGAATCCTTGCCGCGGGGCGGACCCTCGCAGGATTGTCGCAGGCGGAGCTTGCCGAGGCTGCCGGCATACACCTGAACGCGTTGCAACGGATCGAGGCAGGCGGCAACATGCACCCGTCGACATTCATGAAGCTGTTCCGGGCGTTGGAGGCCCTTGGGATAGAACCCGTCCGCGGGGAGGACGGAGTGTTTTCTGGCGTGCGCTTCATGGGCAATGTTGGGCGTGCAAAACCCGATAATCCTTGAGAGCGCCCGTCCCTGGCGGACTGACGTCGGAGGCCCCAAAAGAAAACCCGCGTCCCCTTGCCGTAAATCAGCTGTCCGGCTGGAGAAGCGTTCGATCGCACGACGGTGGTGCAGGCGCTAACTCGTGGGATCCTCGGACGACCGCGATCGTCGCGTTCGGCATCGAGGCCCACCTGACGCCAGCCGTCCTGACGTCACCTATTTCGTGCTGAGGGAAAGGGCCGCGTCCACCTCGGCCAACCACTTGTGGGCCTGCTCAAGAGCCGGTCGTTTGCCGTCCGCCCGGTCGAATGCGACCAGAAGGACCAGCGTCTCCCTGGCGTCCAGATACGCCGCTCGGGATGCGTCGTCCGTCTCGCGTTTGGCGAGTGCGATCAGAGCTCCGGCAAGATTGAGGAGGGGGCCCGCATCCTCTTGTAGGCGATCGGTGCGGGGCGACAGCGCCACCACCTCCTTCTGCTCCCGCACGGCGTCCTTGAGGAGTTCGAGGTTACCCGTCTCCTCGCCGACCACCTGGTGCAGGGCGGCCAGCCCGGCCATGGCTTCGATCAGTCCTTCCACGTCTTCCGTGGCTTGCGATCCGGCGAGCGCTTCGTCGTACGCCGCCTCGCTCGCCTCCAGAAGCTCCATGTCGACCGGCTGCCGCTCCCCGCGGCTCTGGAGGGACTGGGCCAGCAGCAAGTTCAGGCGCATGTTTCCGACGGCATCAATCTCGCGCGGATACTCGGGCAAGGTATCCGAGATGAGCTGTTCGGCCCGCCGGATAGGGGCTCGGGCGGCCTCGGCAGTGTCGTCCGTCAGCGCGGCGTGCTCGCTTCGAAGCGTAAGCGCCTGCACGAGTGACAGCACGTTATCCAGCTTCGACTGTCCGGCGGTCCGTCGGACGAGACCATCGAAACCGTCGATCGCTGCCGAAAGCAGCTCGCCGTCGTGCTGTCGTTGTCGCTCCAACAACGATAGGAGATTCAGGAAGTGCAGTCTCGCGGCTCCGACATCATCGTCGAGGCCGACTGTCCCCAGCGCCTCGTTCGATGCGAGGAACTCGCCACGCGCCCGGAGTGCGGCTGCCCGGATCTTGCGGCTGTCCGACTCGACCAGCCGCTGCGCCGGGTCGTTCGCGTGGTCCACCCGGGCCCGAAATGCTTCCACCAGGATACATAGCTCGGGAAGGTCTTTGTCGGGTGCGAGGAGCCTTTCGCTTTGTTTCTTCATGACCCCGACCGGGTCCTTGACCCACTCCGGCTCGCCAAGCTTCAATTCCGACATGAGCTGGCCGAAGAAGCGGTCGGCGGTTCCACCCCATACGACGAACTTGTTTTCGCCGTGCAACAGCATCCGGGCGTTCGGGCTGAGATCTCCGAGACCTTGCGTGTAGGTCACCCAATATACGACGAGCGGCATGACACGCGCCGCATCCTTCAGCAACGTCATTATACCTTCCTCCCCGCCGCCGTAACCGACCACGACGAGCAGGTCGCAATCCCTCATGAGCGTATGGACGGTAGCCTTTGCCACGCCGTGGCGGCTGGGCTCCGCGAGGGACGTCGGACTGTTGCGCAGCTCATACGTGTGCATCGATCCGTGCAGGTGTACGAGTTGTCGACGCTTCGGGCGGCCGTCGATCCTGTTGAGCGCTTCCAGACCATCGGCCACGACCGGCACGATACCCGTGCGGATGATCCCCTCTAGTACGAGCTGGTCGAAGTTTGTCGTAAGGACCGTGTGCACGAAGCCGAGCCGGACCAACTCGCCGAGGCATGCGTGCGCCCAGTTCAGCTTGCCTTCGCCTTTCTCGACGATCGCGTTGATGATCTCCCGTTGCTGGTTGGCTGACTGGAAGTGGCTCTCGAAGAAATACCCGTATAGTTTGGCCCAGTGCGTCCCGTCGGACCTCGGCTTGCTGGCGTTTGGGATCGCCACGCGCGATTCGCCGATCAGCCAATCCAGCGCAGCGTCGGCTTCCTTTTCGTGGAACGCGCGACCGGAAAGCTTTCGGGCCAGCGTCAAGGCGCAATGTTGCGCGACGCCAGCCGCCGCAACTATTCCCGCACTGATCGAGCAGCCTGCGCCGATGAGGAATACCGCCCCGCCTCCTTCCTTGGCGCCGCCCTCCGGAGTAGGTCCCGCAAGCAACAGGGCCGTGGCCAAGTCGCCGATCTCTTTCGCCAAGGGTTCGGATCGCGTAACGAGTTGATCGCTCAGGAAGTATCCCTCCAGACTACCGAGTTGTGCCGGACGCTAACCTTTCAACGTAAGGCCGTGCGGCTGCCAACAGGCATATGACGTGAGCGGAGGCGGACGTTCGACGGGCGGAGCGGGCTCGTCAATTGACATCCGATTCCCCACCGCTCTGAGGTTCCGTGCACCGCCAGTTTGCGCCCGAGGACGGGAGGACCCCTTGATGGCCGGGTAAAGGCCGCCGGAACGGTCCGACCGGGGCCCTCACGTCCCGCTCACGTCAAAACCGACGTAACGGAGGGCCTTCGCCATCCTGCCGTTGATAGGAGGGAACTCGTCCGGCTTGATCGTTCCGAAGAGCTCCATCGCGCAGAACCGGCCGATGAAGGCAACCTTCATCGATGGCGCATAAAGGACGTCGTGCAGACGCTGCACGAGGTCGCCGCTGCCGAATAACAGGAAGGTCAGGGTTCGTTTGACCTTGGCGACGTCGTTGAAGTTCGCACCCCAGAACGCCGCGGGCAGGGCGGCCTCTCCGCCCTTCACGAACCTGAGCTGTTCGAGGAAGGCGTGTATGGACATGAGCCCCGCGGTCAAGGTCTCCTTCGAAGCTTGTTCGATCCCGTCAGCCCGCCCGAACACGCTTCTCACGGTCTCGAGCCATTCGATGTAGTCGGGTGGAATCCTGGATTCTTCGGCTTTTGCCCATTGGGCCCCCAGAGACAAAACCTGTTCCCGTCGTGCCGATCGTGAGCGCGGCGGCGCCGACGCCCAGGCCGTGTCACCGGGAGCATGCGTCAGCCGCACCCAGTTCAGGAAGCGGTTCGTCTCGTTGGCGGCTCCGACATGCCTGAGCTCGGCCCGGTGGAAACCGTTCTCCTGGAGCAGTGCGGTCACTTCGGTAAATGCGGGACGGTATTGCTCGTAGAGTTGACGCCTGAGCCCTTCCAAGAAAATCCGTTCGGGGGTCTTCAGCGTGCTGTTCACGTTGATGTTCGAGGGCTCCGCCCTCCCGACTGCCCCTTCGATGATCGCGTCCGGATCCGGACCGGGTCGCTGTAGCGACGCATGCGCGGCGGCGAACAGTGTAAGCGTCTCGGACGTCAACACCCGCGCGGTTTCCCACAGTTCGGCGAAGAGCGCCTGGAGTTCTTCGATCCGTTCGAGGTCGTCGTCGGGAGAGAGCCTTATGGTGGCCTCGCGGTTCGACATGAGGCCACCGTCGGTGAGGTTCGACGACCCGATCAAAGTCGCGGTCTCCGACATGTAGAACTTGGCGTGGAAGCGTCGTGTCAAATAGCGGATCGCGACGTTCGGATGTCCGTGCACGAGGGTGAGCGCCTTCGGACTCGTCGCCGGGTTGAGGCCCGTCAGCAACGAGATGTTGGCGCCGGACCTCGCCGCCGCCAGGAGGGGTTCCGTCATGGTAACGAATGGAGCCGCGACGTAGATACGCCTGGATCCGTGGAGAAGCTTCGTGAGTTGATTCGCGACGAAGTCCTTGGAAGGCCCGTTTGAGAAAAGGCGCTGCACCTGAAACTCCGGTAAGCGGTCGATCGTCACGTGACAAGTAGCATGACGGTGCTTCGACGGCGACAGGCTGTGAGACAGCACCCAAGCGGGACCCCTTACCCAATAGACGTAACTTGCTGACGACATGTCGATGCTTCCAATCGCTGCGCAGGAGCAACTTGGCGGATCCGGAATTTACCCTCTCCGTCCAACCGGCAATCTTTCGGATGAGCCTGACAGTCCCGTTCGGAGGCTTTCGCGGGCGTGCAGGCCCGCGAACGGCCGCAGTGAGCGGAAACGTGGAGATCCGCACCCGCGCCACCTTGCGCCGTGTCCCGCCGATCGTTGTTCCGGGCAAGCTGGCGCTCGGAGCGGGGTGTGCCTTTGCAAGCAGCGCTCTGTCCGGAAAGCGGCGATGGGGATGAGTACGCGGCGGGCTTAGTCGCGGACTTGCGGGCTGTGCCGCGAACGTATCTGCTCTGTCAACGATCGGCTGGAGGCAGACAGGCTGTGATGCGCAGGGAAATGCCGACCATTCCGGCTATCTTGTTTCCCGGCGACACCTCGTATCCACGCCCATCCACATGATCGCCCGCCGGCGGGTCAATCTTGCGGCCTGCCTCGGGTTTCTCGCGGCCGCCTGGTTCGGGTTCTTCGCAGTCGAAATACGGACATGGACCAGCGGGACGGACGCCTTGACGGGCGTAGGCTTCATTCCGCCCCGTATCCCGTCGGACCCGACAACGGTCGCCGGGGTGGAGGTGTCGGTCAGGGAGATGCCGGGCGCAAGTACGCGGGGCCGGGCGCCGTTCGGCGGAGCTCTCGACGATGCCCTTCGTCCCTATCGGCTGCTGATCAATTATCGAGCTGTCGCGCCGACCGACGTGGGGTTCGTGCCGAGTCGCGCGCTCGCCCGGGCCATGGGGCCCGCCTGTTTCGCCCGAGCCCTGGGGCCTCTGGTGTCCGCGGAGATGGTTGAAGGCGACCTCGAATACGGCATCGGTATCGCGTTGGACGCGGTCACGGCGGTCCGGGAGGCCGGAAGGTTCCCCACCCCGTCGCCGGGCCCGTGGATGCTGTTGACGCTCTGCCTCGCGGCCGTCGCGGCCGCCGTCCTGGCCTTCCGGCGCCGTCCGCTCCCGACCCGCCGCATGGCGTCCGGCCCTCCAGACTTCATGGTCCGGGACCGGGCCGCCGCCCAGTCCGAACTAGAGCGCCTGGCCGAAGCGGTCGCCGCGGGCAGCTCGGAACTCGCTGCCAAGAAGACCGCGGACGCGTCGCAGGGGGCCGCCCGCTCCGGGCTGGGTCGGCTCAACATCGTGCGGACCGTGCGCGAAGGCCGTGGACGGAGACAGGCGGCGGCCGATACGGCGGCACTTGCGGAAAAGGTGGCGGGCCTGCTGGCGCAATTGGCACGGGCCCGAGCGCGACAGACCGGAATCGACCGCGCGATCATGGCCGAGGTCGCGGCCGAAGAGCGTCGGTTCGGTCGGAAGGCGGCGCTCGGGGAGCTTGCCCGCATCGCTCCGCAAGTCGCTGCCTTCAGCCTGTTCACGCTCGCGATCCTGCATGCGGCGGCGGCATTCCTCGCACCCGGTTTGCTGATGCTCCCGCCCGTGGCGTCTCCAACACTTGTCCGGGGCGACACGCTGATCGGGACGGCGCTCGCCGCGCACCCGGAATACGTGACGACCCTCGCTGAACACTGCATGGTCACCGTCGTGTTCCCGGAGCCGTCGGCGACCCTCGCGTCAACAAGCCCGCGGCCCGTCTCAGGCGGCCCCGAAGCCGTCTCGCCCGTGCCCCCGCCCGTGTTCCCTCCGTCATCGGTCGGCCCGCGCTGCACGGTGGGCACCCCCTGCGGCGAAGCCTGCATACCGGCGGGCCGGGTTTGCAGGATCGCCAGCGGAGACCCCGGCCACGGGAGGGCTTGCGGGAACGGTTACATCGCGATGTCCAAGACCTGCCGCATCGAACGGCAGGCGTCGGACCGGCGGGATCAATCCGTGCGCCAGGATCCGCCCCCTCCGTTCGCGACCGGAGCAGGGGGACAGGCAGCCGCGCCGCCGCAGACGACGGCCGACGTCGCGTCTCCGCCCTCCACGGACCGGACCATGCCGTCCGGCAGCGGGACACCCGCGCCGTCGGCGTCGACCCGGTCCGACACCGTCCACGTCCAAGGCTACACGAGGCAGGACGGCAGGGTCGTCCAGCCGTACGACCGGGCGGCGCCCAGGAGGGGACACAAGTGACCGGCCCGCGTCACGTCGCGTCGGGCCTGTCGTCGGCAGCAAATCCCCAAGGTGCGTCCCGCACGGCCCCGTTCAGACCCACGCGTCGGTGAGGTCCTTGTTCCAGAGCACGACTCCGACGCCCTCCCTGAAGGCGTAAGCTGCGGCCACCGCCAAGGCATGTTCGTGGAACATCCTGATATCCTCGAGCAACGGCCGGATGTCGGATGTTCCGTCCGCCCTTTCCCGGACCAAGGCGACATGGGAGACATCGTCCGCCCGATCCTGGCCTATCACCTCGGTAACCGCGAGCACGTAGCGCTCCGGCACCAACGCTCCCAGCCGACGTTCCCTGGCATCCGCGATCAAGCCTTTTACCCCGTCGTCGAACACGTCATTGGCGTAACCGACCAGGGACGTGACAGTCTCTTCGGTGCCGCGTCCGGCGCACCAGGCCGCCCAGGCGTCGATCGTGATCGGCACCAGGACGGTGGGCCGCAAAGGCTGTCCCGCTGCCACGGCTCTTGCTTGGTGTTCGAGCCAACCCGCGTAGCTGCTCAAGAGGCCGGGCGCGCCGCGCAGCCGGGAGTGCAGGGCGGACCACTGCGGCCGGGTCAGTGCCGGAAATGTCGTGGCCACCGTCGGACATGTCCCCAGGCCGGAGCTGTTCGCCCGGGGGCGTCCGCTGACATGGAATTCCGATGGCTTGCCCATGGCGGGGGCGGGCCTCACGAAGGTGACGCCGCCTTCCTCGAACCTGACGTCCGCGACGGGTGCCTTGGTTGCCTCGGGCCCGGGCACCCGTCGGACAAGGTCGGTCATGAAGCGATCCAGGAGACCTTTCCACGCCCGTCGCAGCGCACCGTCGTCGAACGGGCGATCGATCCTGATCGGAACGCCGTCGAAGTGGCCCAGGAAGATGCTGTCGAAGCCGTCGCCATGATAGTAGATTCCGGCGACCACGACGGCGTCGATCTCGCTGCTGTCGTTCATCACGCGATGTCCGACCAACGCCGAGAGCGCCTTGTGGTCCATGGTCGCGTAGCCGTTGTTGACGACCAGAAGCACCGACCGGTCCGCATCGGGTTCGTCGAGCCTGGACTGCCGGAGCTGATCCTTCGCCTTCGCGACTGCGGTCTTCACGGGCGTCTGCACGATGCGGTCGAATGCGGCACGGTCGGCCTCGGGAAGCCGGTCACGGGCGATGACGATCACGGGCCTTCCCGGCTCGTGTTTTCTGAACAATGCCGCGATCTTCGCCCGGCGTTCGGGCTTGTCCAGCCCCTCCTCGTCCAGCATCTTGAGTTCGATGACGGCGCGGCCCAGACGGTAGTCCGCGCCCTTCACGGTTTCGGTGTGCGCCGCGGGGTGGAGGCGGCGGCCTCCCGCCTCCCCGATCATCCGGTCGATGTCGGCCTCGGTAAGCGGGGCGATGCGGAATGTTTGAATGGGAACTCCTGACCTCCGCCTCTCCGACCCTTCGTATCACGGTGGGCGCTACCGCACCCACCGAGGGTATCGCGTCGGCCCGGTCGTTCACGCCTGGACCGCTCCTCCCGGACGCCCTGGTGACGACAGGACCCCAATCGTCCGGTTTCCGACGACACGAATCGCGGACCCCGGGACATCGTCCGTCGGCGGTTCGATCGCCGCTCGGGCCCGCCTGTCGACACGGCATTGGTTTCAGTCTTCCACGACCGCTTCTTCGACCCGCCCCGAGTAGCCCCGGCGTGCGGCCGTGGACCGATGGATGCGGTCGCCCGGCCTGGGTGCCCTGCTTCGGAACAGGTTGATGCGCCAGACCTGCTTCCATGACCCGTCCGGACGTCGCAGCCGCACGCTCCTCGGGACAAACTCGGCGAGCTTCCACCAACCCCGGAGCGACTCGTGTCGCGGGGCATCCACGTCCGGCACGACGGACAGCATCTTGTCCCGTCTCGCGGCATCGACGAGGAGCCCGGCCAGTTCGGCCTCGCGCAACATCCATGCGAGCGAAAAACGCCAGAGTTCCCCCGACGGATCGGCTTCCGCCGGGTAGCCACCCCCAACGTCGCTGTGAACGCCCGCGAACCATACTTCCTTCAAGTCAGGCGGTCGGGCGGCATCTTTCCGTCCTATGGAGACGAACCTGTTCGGCCTGAAGAACGCGCGACGTTCGTCGATCGCCATCGCGTGACGGGCGACGGAAACATCTTCGCAATTCGCGGTCCCGGGCACCTTTAAGGGGTTCGACAACCAACCGACGGAACCCACCGTGTCCCAGACGCCGACGAAGTGCACGGGGCAATGCCGCTGGCCGAAGGTGGCCTTGAATCTCCCGGCGAGTTCGAACACGTCGCTCCGGTTCGTCGCGTCCCTCTCCACCGTCCGGTTCGCCGCCACGAGAAGCCGGATGGCGTAGGGCACCATCGCCTCGTTCGCGGGATCCATCAGGCCGTAGAAGTGCAACAGGCCGACCAGCGCACGGACGGTGTAGGCGCCCCGGCTAAAGCCGAAAAGGAACACCCGGTCACCGGGCCGGTGATGGCGCATCAGGAAGACGTAGAGGTCCCGCAGGTCCGACTCCAGCCCGTAACCGGATACCTTGCCCAGCTGTTTCGTGAACCAGCGCCCCCAGTTCGTCAGCGCACCGACGGCCTCCATCGTGCCGAGACCCGGATGGTAGCAGGCCACCTGGTCCACCGACTGCCTCGCAAGCACCGAGTAGAGCCGGACGATGTTGGTGTTGTCCTTGCGGAATTCATTGGCCGTGCCGTCGCAGCACACGACGAGGGTGCGCGGCCGTGGCGGTGGCAGATCGACCAACGGCGGGCTCCTCGGGTTAAGACCCTGTCGGGCCTCGATCGTCGCCGCGGCGTCCGTCCGATGCGGCTCGTGTCGTCATGATTGCCCCGAGCGTCGTGCCGTTGGAAGGGGCTCGTACGCAGCCTACCGCCCGCGAGGCTTTCCCGGTGTCTATCCACCGTTCGAGAAACGCCTGTCCCCGCGACGTCAGGACCGAACGCAAGCTCGGGAGATCGAGCGCACTCAATTCGTCGGCAATTTCCCCGAGGCGACGCCCGACGTGTTCCGTCCCGGCCGGATCCAACCCCGAGACGGACAGCCGGGAGAAGAAGGCCTGGATGCACACGAACACGAACGTGCCATGGAGCACCCCCTGAGCAGGCCTCTCCCTCCTTCGCCAAGGCGAGTGCAACACGGCTTCGGCATCGGCCACGAAGGCACCCTCGGCCTCCCAGTTGGTCAGGAGCAGGTGCATCGCCTCGTGCGTGACGCTTTCCGCCAGCCGCAACGCCCCCACGGCATCGTTCCTTTCAGGAATTGATACGAAGATTGTCGTCCGCCAACGTGGTTCGCTGTGGCTCACGTCGTAACCGGGCGGAGCCACGAGGGCATGGACGTGTCCGACCACGGTCGCGACAGCGTATTGGAGCTCGGGAACGCGTGCTATCAACCCGGCGGCCTGTCCGAAGAGGGCCGAGGCATCCCGCCCCCCCCCGGGCGGCGCCGGATGCAAACCCGCCGTCCTGAGTTGGCTCGCCAGATCCGCGGGAAGGGGCCCGAACCGCTCGAGCATCCAGCTCTCGACCGGCGGCGGCACGGAGGAATGCCCGTTGGCGTCGACCGACAGCCACGGAGGAAATCCGTCGGCCATCACCTAGGTCCCGTCGGCTCGTGCCTTGAAGGAATACACCAGGGTGAACCGTTCGCCGCCATGGATCTTCGAAACCGCATGATAGGAAGCGGGGGAGATCTCGAACGCGAAGGCCGAACCGTGCAGCGGTCGCACGATCCGCCTGACATCCTCGTGGGAGGCGCTCCCGAACAGCATGAGCATCCCGCCATTCTCGTCCGTCCACCCCTCGTTGAGCTGGACGAGCAAACGATGTGTCTCCTGGCCCTCCAGATAGTCGTTGTGGATACGGATGGTCTGCCCGGCGACCAGACGGTGCGCCGTGATCTCGAGCAGGTCACGACTATGTCGTAGCAAGGGCGAGACCATCCGGTCCCCGAGGGCGTCCACGAAGCCGGGTTCCCCAAGGTATGCCAGGCGATCCGGGAGCGTCCCCGAACCGATCGGTAGCTCCCACTGCTCGTAGAAACTCGCGATCTTGAGACGCCAAGGCGCGCCGCCCCGCATCCAGCGGAGCACGTCATCGGCGGCAGTTCGCTGCAAGGCCTCGGAGCACGTGGTGTGGGGGAAAGGCGCAAGGCGCCTGTCGACGGCCGGGGTCAAGCAGCCACCGGGAGATGGGCCCGGATCCGGTCGCGGATCGTCGCCATCAGAAGCTTCTGGTCGGAGCAAAAGATTGTCGGGTTGTCGTAGCCGCTGCCGCTCTTGTGACGGTGCGTCAGCATCCCTCCGCCGCAGGTGCCCAGTTCCGGGCATGCCAGGCAGACCGGTGCTGTCGGCCGCTGGGCGACATGATACCTCCGGAAGTCCGGGCTGAGCGCCACGTCCCGGAGCCGATCCTTGCCGATCCTCCACGCATTCGCGAACCTGTCGCCGCCCGGGCTGCTCTTCAACGTGTCGTTCTTCCTGACGCTCCCGTCGGTGTCGATCACGAGGATGCCGTAGTCGGTCAACCCGACACCCTCCTTCACCGCCGTGCCGCCCAGTGCGAGGCGGATCAGGTCGTCGAGCACGCGGATTCTGAACGGCGCGCGATCCGCGAGGTAGAGATCCAGGATAGCGACCATCCAGCGGCCATACTCGACCGAGTCCGGCGTCAGCTTTCCCGGTGGAAGGTTGTCGTGGTTCCCGTCGGCGTACAGGAAGTCGACACTGGGCACGCCCAGGTCCTTGAAGAAGCCGTAGATTGCGCCCGGGTTACTGGCAGGGTCGACGACCGCCAGCACGCCGGAGAAAAGCTCGGCGCCGCCGGGGTGGGCAGTGAGCGTGCGCAGGCCGTCCATCACGGCGCGGTGCGTCGGCCGACCTTTTCGGTCGAGCCGGTGGCGGTCGTGTACACGTGCCGGGCCGTCGAGGCTGATGGAGACGGTCGCGCCGTATGCGGCCAAGACGTCCACGAGGGTTGGTGACAGGAGCACACCGTTGGTTTGGATGCTGATGCCGCACTCCCACGGAAGAGCGTCACGGAGGCGTCGGAGCAGATGCTCCAGCCGGTCCGTTCCGAGCAGCAGGGGTTCCCCGCCATGGAGCACCACGGAGAGCGGCTTGCCTTGGGCAGCGACGAGATCGGCAAGCTCCGATGCCACTTTGTCCCCGAGCTCCGGAGCCATTCTCTTGGGCAGCGAACGCCACCCCTCATCACCCATGTGGTAAACATAGCAATAGTCGCAGTCGAGGTTGCAGCGGCTGGCCACCTTGATCAATACCGTGTCGATGAACACGGCGGATCAGCGATTGTGGCGGTTGAACGTTCGATTGTAGCTCCGGGGGACCCCTCCGTCCTCCTCGTGACGGACCTCCTCGATCAGGCGCCGGAGAGCCGGGCTGTCGAGTGCCGCATCCAGTCCATCCGTTTCCCTGATCTCTGCCTCAGGTTCGGCGCGCTTGATCCCGTCCATGTCCCAAAACCTGTTCTCATTTACCTTCTATACGCGAAAGATAGGCTGCGCGCCACCGACAACCAACGAGGAAGAGGCACCGAAGGGCTCACCGAGCTGACAAATAGTGACAGCAGTACCGAAGGACTGTGATTGTAAGTGCCATCAAAAATAACCCAAAGCTGATGTATCCTATCATGGAAGATAGAGATATGTAGGCACGGATATAACATATTAGTGCGAAGGTGACATAAATACCTTCAAGAGAAACGGGTCGTGATCGTCACTTTGTATCGGAACTGTCGCCGCGGCTGATCTGACTGGCGATCAGAGCCGATCAAACCCGCGCCCCGCGACAAGATCGAGCGTCGCTGAAGAGAATTCGGCTTCCGGGGAAGTGGCATCCCTAAGCTTGTCGCCGATTTTAGCGGCGACATCCCCGGCTCCCGCCTCCGGCAACCGTCGCAGGACGTCCCACGCGTCGCACAGGGTATCCATGAGCCTGAGGTGGGTGAGCCGCTTCAACGTCAGCTTTTCACGGTCCAGCCCGGTGATCCGGATCGTCTCCGTGCCGTTCTCCGTCAGGCCGACGGGCACGTCGAGATTGAACCGTATGTGGTCGCGAGGGTCGATAGGTCCCGAGGGCTTGATGAGCATCGGGGCCTCCGCGTCGAGCGGCTCGCCGTGGTGCCTCGCCCGATCGGTCTCCCTGACGAGGGGAAATTGGTCGCGCTTGTAGGTTTGATTACAGATGGCGCACGCAAAGAGCAGGTTGTCCCACGCATACGCGAGCCAGTAATACCCGGGAACGGAACGGCCGCCGGGGCCGGTGACCGCTCCCTTCGGCCTGTAGTGTTCGACGTCGCCCGTATAGGCGTGATCGAACTTGGCCTCGCAGTAGCAGCACTTCCCGTGCTGGTCGCGGCTCAGCGCAGACTTGATCGTCCCGGCATTGTAGCCCTTCTCGTCGAAGGCCATCCTCTTTTGTCCGCTCCGGTATCCGCCGGGATCCGCCTCGTAGGCACTGCGCAAGGCAGCCTCGAGCATTCGGCCACGCGCGAGCGCTGCGGGCTGCGTGGCAGACTTGGCGATGGCAATCACTTTGACCGGTTGCGGATCAGGGCGGCGGCATCGCGGATCAGCGCCATCGCGCTCTCGTCCTCGGCGGCTGGCTTCGGTGCGATCTCGTCGACCAGCTTGTCCAATTTAGCCAGTTCGGATTGCTCCGACGGATCGAGGTGACTTCTTCTCCTGAGGTCGGATCGCCTTTTCAAGCCTGCGGCGATCTCGGGCGAATATGCGGAATCGACTTCGTACAGGGCGCTCGTGATGACTTCGTCGAGCCTCCAGGTCTTCGCGACGGCCGGATCGTTCTCGATCACCGCGCAGCCGTTCTCCTCGCGCACGATGGCGAGGTTCATGCCGAGGTAAGTCTGCGCGAGGACGGGGCTGTGCGCCGTGGCGATGAACTGCGTCTTCGGGAAGGTTTCCACGATGGTCTGCCGCAGCTCGCGTTGCCATTTGGGATGAAGGTGCAGGTCCAGTTCGTCGATCAGCACGATCGCCGGTTCCCTCAGCGGATTCGTGGAAGTTGGATAGTGCTGGTAAAGCCTCCAGGAGAGGTCGACCATCCAGGCGGTCATTGTCTGATAGCCTAGACTCAAGCTCTTGAAGGGAACCTCGCCGAAGACGGTCTCGACCTGGACCCCTCGCTTTCTCGTCTTCGATCCGGGTGGGGCCGGGCCGTAGAGCTTGATCGAACCGGGCTTGGCAATGCCCGGGATGACTTCTGCCAGCGCTACCTTGATCCGCTTCAGCAGATCCCGTGCCCCGGGCTGACGCTTGGCGGCCGAGTAGTCCAGCCCCTCGAGGATTTCCACCGGGTCGGCGAGTTCGACGGAGGGATCGTAGATGGACTCGGCGGCATCGGGAAGCGACGTGCGGATAACCGTCGAGCCGTAACGCTGGTGCCTGGTCGCGCCATAAGCGATGACGAGGGGCTCGACGGGATCGCGCAATTCGAACGCCGGACAGGTCAGGTCGAGTAGTTCCGAATCGTTTACCTTCAAGCTGGCCTCGAGAGAGAACGTCCTTGCGCCACGCTGCGAACCGGAGAAGGTGCCGGATGTGAACTTGGCGGAGAGTTCGACCTCGGTTTCGCCCACCCGAGCCATTGAGAACAGTTCGTCGTCCGCCCGCCTTGCCAGGGCGGCCTCCACACGATCTGGCTCCGCTCCCGTGGACTCCTTGGCCACCGCAGCGACAGGTCGCATCGATGCGAGGCATTGCAGCAGGGTGGTTTTCCCCAAGCCGTTGTCTCCCAGAATGAGGGTCCACTGGGCAGGTCTCCCGGCAATGGTGAGATCGAGTTCCTGCCGATCGGCGAACGACCTCACGTTCCGTAGCCCGAGCTTCGTGAAGTATGTGTGCCGGGCGCCGGGGGAGGGCATGGGGTGTCCAATTTCAGTCGTCGCTTCGGGCCGGCATGCCGGTTTCGCCCGCGACATGCGGAAGATGATCCTGCGGAGTTGGCCGAAGGCGCTCCGCCTAATCGGCGGCCACGACCGTCGCGCCCGACCATTCGGATCAAGCGAGGCAACTAGCCGCGACGCGAGCCTACTCTCGACCGGCTACGGATCGCAAATCTCGGCGGGCCGGGAGTGGCAGTGTGACTGCATCGCCAGGGCGGGCCATGCAGTTCTCCGGGTCCGGGGAACCGGATGCTCGAACAGGAGAATTGCGCATATGAAGTCACACGAAGCGGGAGCTGCATTCCTGACACATTGCGAGAGGGAGCGGCACCTGTCGGCCAACACGGTGGCCGCCTACAGGCAGGACATCGCCGAATTCGACGAGGTTCATGCCGAGAAGCCCGTGGCCCTGATCTCCGGTGACGATCTCGTCGCTTATGCGACGCATCTTGCCGGAAAACGTGGCCTCGCGCCCGCGACGGTCAAAAGGAGAATCGCATGCCTGCGATCAATGTTCGGCTGGCTGCTGAGGCGAGGCACCCTCCCGGCAAACCCGTTCGCGTCCGTCGAGATCTGGATCAGACTGCCGGACAGGCTTCCACGGTGTCTGCGGAAGGCCGATGCCATCGCGCTCGTCGGCGGGGCCTGCCGGGCAGGGGGGCAGTCGGGCATGGCTGCGCTGGCACTGATGGCTACCGGCATGCGCGTGGGCGAGTTGGCTGCCATCCGGGTTTCGGATCTCGACGTCGAACGCGGCACCATCCGGATCGTCGGGAAGGGTGACCGGGAACGTCAGGTATACTTCACCGCAGGGCCACTCGCCGACCTGATCAGGGCCAGGGCGGGCCAGGTGACGAGAGGCATGGAAGCGGAAGCGTTCCTATTGGAAGGGAAGACCGGCCGAGCTTCCGGCTCCGCCACAATCAGACGAATCTTGCGCCGTCTCGCCACAGAAGCTGGGCTCTCGGTGGCTGTGACCCCCCACATGCTTCGACATACCGCCGCGACGACGTTTCTGGAAGAGGGCGTCGACATGCGGTTCGTCCAACGCCTGCTCGGGCACAGGAGTATCGCCACGACTGAAATTTACACGCATGTCAGCGACAGCGCACTGCGCGCCGCGACGATCCGGGCTGACATCCTCGGGCGGCTTCACCAGCCGGGAACCTGAGGCCGCCGATAACCCGGGATTATGGACGGGCCCGACAAAGAATTCCGAAATGGTGTAAGGACGAAATACAATTCCCTGGTTGGAATTTGGGATACGGATGACAGCTGGCACGAGCGCGTGAGGCTCGAGATCGGCCGAGCCGTAGCCCGTTTGGGCGAACTTTTCCCGGGCGAGCATGGGCTGGTCGCCGACATCGGCTCCGGCGGCAACGTGCAGCCGATACGAAGTCGGGCGTATCTCCAAGCGGATATCGCCTCGAGTAAATTGGCCGCATGGAGCCTGGCTGTTTGCGCGGACGCACAAGCATTGCCTTTACGAGCGCGGTGTGCCGACGTAGTCCTGTGCCTCGGGCCCGTCGTGAACTACGCCTCCCTCACCGAGGTGGTAGAGGAACTCTCGCGCATTGCGAAGCCTGGAGCCGCCATCTTGTTTCACGTGGAGCTGAGCAACAGCCTCGAATATATCTTCGGAAAAACATTCCGCGCGACGGCACGTCCCGTGCACGCCACTTTCCGCGGTCCCGACCCGTGCTGGGTATACTCGCACCGGGTCGTGCGTGCCGCGCTCGAAGCCGCCGGGCTGAAAATCATCGAGGCGAGGTATTTCCACGTCCTCTCTGCGTTGGCCTGCCGGGTCGGCCTGAACCGGGGTGCCGCGACTTTGCTATCCAAGCTTGATGCGGCAGCCAACTTGGTCCCGGGTATCGGTGGGATATCGGACAGCGTCATCTTCACCTGCCGAAAGGAAGCTTCAGACGCGCAATCCTGTCCAAGACCTTGAAGCCCCTGCTGGCAGTCAGCGCGGTTATACCGAAGAACACCACGGTGGTGACGGCCAGCACGACGACCATGCTCTTGGCTCCGAAATTCGAGAGTGTCCCGACCAAGGTGACGGCTGCAAACAAGAGCGCGAAAGCGAGCAGATACCAAAGCGCGGCGATCGGAAAAGCGTCTTCTCCGGCAGGCAGCTTCGGCTTCGGCTTGAGTTCGTCTTCGTCCAACCCATTCACGTGCACGGACGTCCGCCCCGCCAGATGGGATTTCAACTGGCTGCGCAGGGCGCGGAGGTTGCTCTCGTAAGCCGTCAGCTCGGTGACGGTGAAAAAATCCTTATACCAGTCGAGGTAAAAGTCGAACAGCACGACATCCACTAGATCCAATAGCGTTTCGGACCGGAGCTCCACGATCTTCTGCGCGCCCTTTTACCATCAACGATGCTTCATACGACTTACGGAAGGTTCTAGCGACGTTGTTTGGGAGGCAGTAAGGGATCTGAACCCGGCCGAAACCGACCGTCCTCAACAGGCGGACGAGCGCCCTGCCATTCACGCCATCGTCGGCAAACATCTTGTCGGTCGGCGCCTCGGCGACGACGTAGTCGTAATCCGGAAACCTCCTGACGATCAGTTGCTGGATCAACGAAGAGAAAACGTAAAATGCCCCATGTCGACGATGACCTTCCTCAATCGCCATGTGATCGATGACGATCGTCCGTCGATCACCAAAATACGCCATCAATGCGAAGCCTACCGTCTCCCGATTCTCGAGCAGTGCCAGGAAGACCAGTTGACCTTTTGCCGTTCCCGGATGGGCCAGCTTGAAACGGATCTCGTTGGTATCGGTCCGTATCCCGGCAGAGGTGCTTCGAGCATAGACTCCGAGCGTCTTGGCAAGTCGGTCGGCACTTGTCCTGTCGTCGATCTCCTCGACACTGTGGTTTACGGCAATCTTGTCCGCCATAATCCCGGGTTATCCTCCTCGGCAGCCGTTCGGAACACCGCAACGCGCATGCGCTGCGGCCCGATCAGGCGACATCCATCCTCCTTTGTCCAGGTAACGCGGCGACCGGTCAGGTTCGCCAGGCGGGCCGACGCCCGTAAGCGACATCGGGATCTTCCACGGGGCGGGTCGTAAACGAAACGCCCGTGCATCCGCGGCCCGGCACGTAGTAGTCGATCCACACGTCCGCCTCCCCCTCTTCAGGGTCGATTTCCGAGGTGATCGATCCGGGTGTTCCCTCATCCGGTCCGTCGAGGAAACCGAAAATCCTCCTCTCGGCCATGCAATCGAGCCCAGTCGGACCGAAACCATGCCGAACCGTCGTCACGGCCGTTCCCGCGGTAGTCCAGCGCGCCATCAAGTCCGCCATCTGAGATGCGTCCCTTATCGAGAAGGCATGCGAGCCCGGTTCCATGACCGCGTGCATGGACGGACACCGCCCACCTTGGATGGCGACAGCTTCCCCGCGTTCTACCGCCGCCTCCAGGATGGCAATGACCGTGGCGTGCCTGGCGTCGACAAAGATATTTCTCGCTGCCAAGTCCTCGCGACCGTCACGGAGCGTGCGGACCGGGTCCGTCACCAAGTCGGAAACGTCGATCCCCTCGAAAGCGTAGCCAAGCGTCTGCCCGTTCCGGTCGAGGTAGACATAAGCCGGGCAGGCTTCCTCGTACCCATGGGGCTTGCCGTCGAGCTTGCATTCCACGCGGACCGTCGGGTGCCCGTCGGCATTCCTGCCGAGGGAAATCTCCAGGCTCCGGCTTCCGTCCAGCGCCAGGCAAGCAGTATCGCCCGGGACATCCGAGCGACGCGGGACACGGATGGCGACCCAACCAGTGTCGGCGCGGGCGCCAGTCGGACCGGCATCGCCGATAGAAAGCAGCACGTGATGCCGGGTGCCCCAGGACAGGTCCACGGCCCTGCGCACAGCCGGGATGACCGCGGTGAGGTCGGCCGCCTTGCCATCGCCTGGACCGTACAGGGTCACGGCCAAGCTCCACAATGCTCGCGCCAACTCGCAGGCGTCGAGCCGTCCATGGTCAATCATGCCGGATCCCTCCTCGCGGCATCCTACGATCAACCTTTGCAAGCGAGGCTGTGGATCGGCACCCACTGGGCCACATCCGGAAGCCGTATGCCATTGTTTGCATGCTCCGCCGGGACCGTGCAGCCGCGCCGCGCGAAGGCCGCCTCGAACATGGCGTCGGGAGCGGTGTCCCTGGAACCTGCGTCGACCGGTTGGCCACCCGGGCCCGCTACCGTGGATCCGGCGTCTTCGGATACTCGAGCGAGTGAGGAACGGCGGCGACCGTGCTCCTTATCCTGTTCCTGCGGCCTCTCGCATGGCAACCTCTTGCGATGTCCATCCCCGGGCCGAGCTGGTATGACCGTCACGCCGTCAAGGTCGTCCCTGTCTACGAGGCAGCCGACCCGGCGTCGCTACATGCCTGGCTGGACGGTTTGCTCCCGGCGTCGGCTGGCGTCGTGGCCGACATCGGCGCCGGCTCCGGAAGGGACGCTGCCTGGTTCGCATCCTCCGGCCACGAGGTGCTCGCCGTCGAGCCGTCCGCCGCCATGCGGGAGCATGGAGCCCGCCTTCATGCGGACACCCGCATCAGGTGGCTGGCCGATTGCCTACCGTCCCTCGCGCTCACCCTGCGGCTCGGCCTCCCTGCCGACGTCGTGCTTCTCGGCGGGGTGTGGCAGCACATCGCGCCCGCCGACCGCCCGCGTTCGTTCCGCAAGCTAGTCGGATTGCTGCGCAGCGGAGGGCTGCTTGCCATCACGCTCCGCCACGGGCCGGACGACGGCCGCGGTATGCACCCGGTCTCCCTCGACGAACTGGAACGCCTCGCCCGCGAGCACGGCCTCGTCGTCATCCGCGTCCACCGTTCGCCGGACGCCCTCGGCCGGGCGAGTGTCTCGTGGACCAATGTCGCCCTCCGCCTGCCTGACGACGGTACGGGGGCTTTGCCGCTACTGCGACACCTGGTCCTCGCGGACCAGAAGAGTTCGACCTACAAGCTCGGGTTGCTGCGTGCCCTGTGCCGGGTCGCCGACGGTTCGGCGGGCCTGGCCACGGACATCGACGACGAACACGTTGCCCTGCCGCTCGGGCTGGTGGCGCTGACCTGGCTACGCCTCTACCTGCCCCTGGTCACCGCGGACCTGCCCCAAGCGCCAGGTAATCGTCGGGGAGCCGAAGGCCTGGGCTTCGCGAAGGCGGGCTTCCTGGCCGTCGCGGCCGGAGCCGCGGTCATCGCGGACCTCAGGGTCGGCACCCGGTTCGGGGCAGAGGCCCGGCAGTCGGTGCACTCGGCCTTGCGGGAAGCGGCGACCCTGGTGGCGCAAATGCCTGCCACCTACCTGACCTATCCGGGCGGGGGTCCCATCCTGCCCGTCGAACGCGGCCGGGCGAGGATGTCGCCGGACAGTTACGTCCTGGACGCGGCATATCTGGCGTCGTTCGGGAGCATGCTGGTCCCCCGTGACCTGTGGCGGGCGATGCAACGATATGCCGTCTGGATCGAGCCCGCGCTGGTGGCGGAGTGGGCGCGCCTGATGCGGAGCTACGCCGGACGTCAGGGACGGACGCTGGACGAGAGCCGTATCGCGGCTGCGACGACGTGGTCGAACGCGGACCGCGACGTCGGCGTGGTGCGCGCCATCGCGCTGCGCCGGATGGAGGGAGGCGGGGATGTCCGTTGCGTGTGGACGGGCATGCGGCTCGAGCCGGACACCCTGGACATCGACCACTGCCTGCCGTGGTCGGCCTGGCCCTGCGGCGACCTGTGGAACCTGCTGCCCGCCCATCGGCGGGTGAACCGGCACGAGAAGCGCGACCGCCTTCCTTCCGGCGATGCGCTCCGTCGGGCCGCGGGCGGCATCGTCGGCTGGTGGGATGGCGCCTACCTCGTGCCGGGCGACCTTGTCCTGCCGGGCAGGTTCGGCGAGGAGGCCCGTGCCAGCCTGCCCGGGCTGTCAGGCAAGGGGGGCACCCCGGCAGTCGACGAGGTCCTGGCCGCGGTGTCGCTCCAGCGTCTACGCCTGCGACGCGACCAGGGCGTCCCGGAGTGGCCATGAGGCCGTCAGTTGGGACAGCATCCAGTCCACGGCTGCCCTGATGCCGCTGCTCTACTACTGGCCGGCGACAACTATCGCCGGGATGTCGACAACGGCGTCGGCTTTCACTTCAATCAAGCAAACTCGCTGCTCCACGAGGTCGAGCTCGGAGACAGCCTGTGGGCGTTCGCCCGTCGAAGGGACGATGCCTACGCGCTGGCGGCGGAGCTCGTGGTGTCCGCGCGGACGACCAACCCTCCCGGCGACCGCTACGGCCGCTACCGTCTCTGGGGAGACCTCGCGCGCTCCAGGTATTTCGCCCTGGACGGGCAACGTGACGTCACGGGGCTCGTCCGGTCGTTGAGCGTGCCCGGCGGTGGCGACGTCCTCGGTCGCGCCTTCCAAGGTCGTGCTGCCGTGCGCCGCCTCGACACTGGCGACCATGCCGTGCTCGCCGCCTATGCGCGTGTGCTCCCGCCCGAGCCTCGGGCGCGGTTGGTTCCCGAGGAGGCGCTGGAGGCCCTACTCCAATCGGGTGACGTGGAGGCCGTGGCGCGCCTGCTCCGGGAGGAGCCGTCCGGCCTGGGCCCGGAGCGCCGGGCCTACCTCGCCGCGAGGCAGTCAGGCGCGACCGAGAGCTGGTCCTGAGGCTGCGCGACCTCTACGACGGCAGTTGCCAGCTCTGTGGCTGGACACCGCGACGGTCCTACGGCCGTGACCTGTGCGAGGCACACCACGTGCAATGGCTGAGCCGCGGAGGGGCAGACGAACTCTCAAACCTCGCCCTGCTGTGCCCCAACCACCACCGGGCGGTCCACGGGTGCGACGCCCAGTTCGATTTCGGGACGACCGCGTTCGTGTTCCCGACGGGTCTGGAGGAACTCCGCCTGTCGCGGCATGCTCTCGCACCATGATGGGAAGCAACGGTGTAGCGATGCAAACTGACGTGACAATCGGGGCTGTCCCTCTGAGAGACATGGGCGTGATGAACGTCGGGGTATCAAGCTAGACATTCCGAAGATAACCCCTGACAGCGCGACGACGAATTTCCGGACGGAGTGAATTACTTAAAAGCCTAGGGATGCGGCCGTAAAAGCCGCGGTCGAGTGCCTCAGAAGTCAGTCAAGAGGATGAAGCGCAGCTCGTAACCCGTGGCTGTGGCGGCAAAGCGATGGTCAGCCTGATACGGTCGCGGGCTACATAGGTGCCCGGTGCCGTTCGGCCAACCCGAAGCTCCCCCCGGAATCCGGCACGGTATTGGCGAACCCGCTACCGCGGCGGTAACACGTACCGCTTGGGGCTTGCCACGCCTCCCCGGTACCAAGGTATCGAGGGTGCATGGAGCGGATCTCCCGGCATTCCATGGCGACCTCGCGGGAGAGGGCAGGGGGGCTGGCTCCGGCCCGAACCGCGCCCGCATTAGGGGCGCGCGGGCGGAAAGCCGGTCGTCTGGACAGTGATGCGTTGAAGTCAGGTCGTGGACCGTCCCGCAGGATGCATCGTGCTGTCGGGCCCCGGCAGATTCACCGGCCGGCCACCGAGCCGGAGGAGTGCATCGAGGGCGTCCGGCCGGTCGGCATTGCCGGCGGCGCCGAAGAGGAGGTCCATCAAGGACAGCGCCTGCTCCCGCTCGCCCTCCGACATCTCGTGCGGGAACCTGAGCTGCGGCCAGCAGACTTCTTGCGGAGTCTCGGGCGCCACCGGCCGTCCACCCCACCCGGCGGTAGATGCCATCGTGCGGCCGTCCGCCATCCTCCCGTCCCCGTGGACCGCTCCATAGAGCAGTTGCAGCTCCCGCTCGGGGTCGGCCGAGGCCATGGCTCGCACGATCGCGCGCGCGGAGGGCAGCGGCATCTCCGCCAGCTCCGACGCGGAAACGGCAACCGACCCGTTGATGCACCTGATCACCCGGTCGGCCGTCGCGGAGGCGAAGAACGCGGCGAGCGTTTCCAGGGGAACGGCGGGGCAGGCCGCCGTCGCCCGGACCATGTTCAGGTGGTTTTCGACGCAGACAGTGTCGGGCGCCCCGGGAACCGGGCGGGGCAGGATCGCCGAAACCAGCCTGCGCCGCTGTTCCTTGGACGTCGTCCTCCGGACCAGGAGGCAGGGCCCGCGGGCCAGGTTGGGATCCGCCGGTCCGCCGGGCCTGTAATAGGCGGCGGCCCGGCGAGTGCCGGGCACGGGATGGACCTTGCCGTCCATTCCCACCGACCCGGCCCACACGACCGGCACGGAGCCCTCGCGCGGTTCGCCGTGGAGGGAGTCCCTGCTGCGGTTCCAAACAAGCGGTCCCGTGGAGACCGCGTATCCCCAGTCGGAAAGCCTCGACGGCATCGAACGCATGCCCCGGACCATCGTGGCATCGCGCGCATCGCGGGGCACCAACCAAGGCGCCCCGGCCTCCCGCGGCAGCAGCAGGCTGCCTGCCGGCTCCGACCATACGCGGTCATCGCCGACGCGCGTCACGGCACATGCGACCGGGCCGCTCCGGGAACCCCGGCGGAAGACGCTGAGGGCGATCTCCTGGAGAACTCCCTCGAACACCCCGTCACGGGACACCACGACGTCGATGCTGGCCGGCGGCGCCTCTGCGGCAAGCAGCCGCCGCAAGTTCCTGGAATACCGCCCCCCGAGATATCCGGCAGGTGTCAGGTGGGCCACGATGCCGCCCTTCCCCGCCGCGAGGTGAACCGCGAGGTCGGTGAACATGGTGTAGAGGTTCGGGTGCCCGTGCAGGCTGCGGCGGAAACGGGCGCGAAGGGAGGCGTCGTCCTTGATCCGGCCGAACGGCGGGTTGCCCATCACCAACGCGTAGGCACCCCCGTGACCGTCCCAACGCTCCAGGCTGTCCCGGGCGGAGGTGACCGGCCCGAGCCGCGTGCCGGAGGCAAGCACCTGCGGCAGCACCGCGATCTCGACGGCAACCTGGGCGAGCCATGCCGCGAACGGGTCGATGTCCCAACCGACCAGGCGCGTGGATACCGCGGCGACGGTATCCGCGGCGTCCGCCCCGCCCAGGGCGGCAGCCATCCTGCATGCGGCTTCGACCAGGAGCGCGCCCGCGCCGCATGAGGGATCAACGGCCTTGCCGACGGTCCAGTCGTGACCGGCCACTTCCGCCCTGTCCAGGAGCAACCTCGCGAGGGCGGGTGGCGTGTAGAACGTGCCCTTCGCGCTGCGGTGCGCTTCGGGCAGCAACGAGCAGTAGAGCTGCCCGAGCCGGAAGGCGGCCTGCCGGGGCGGGAACGTAGCGAGAGAGGTGCCAAAGGCGTTCGCTTCCGCCATTGCTTCTTCGGGGAGACACGGGGATGGCTTCACGCCGGCAATGACCGGGATCGGGATCGCGGACGCGCGATGGCCAGCCAGGCAGCCTTCCCACCAGCCGAGCACTGCGTGGTGGGTGTATTCCCGGGCGGAACCGATGGATCGGTTGCGGCATGGCGCATTCCGTGCGTAACCGCGACATTTCCGCGACCCAGGATCTCGGTTCGTCAATCCGCCAACATGGACCATCACAGTCTCCCCCGATGCAAGGGTAGCGTGCACGGATGCCGGGCGGAGCCCCGGCCGAAGGAGCATGCCTCGCCCGGCCCGCGAACCGGACCGTTGGCTTGCTTGATGAAGTGGCTGGCCGGATCAGCTCGGCCCTGCCGAAAGGTCTTTGGAGCTAGGACTCGAGATGACGACGCGGGCTGGTCGCGGAAGCCGGCGCGGGGCCGGGGGGCGGTTGCGCAAGGGAAGCGCTCTCGATGGCTGCTACCTGCATTCCGGCTTGCTGGATCGGCTCTCCCGGCTCTCGGGCAATGCACACGCAGCGGTCACCGTGCAGCCCTTCGCCCGATCCCGGGTCGCCCGCATCGATCCAGGCATGGGCGCCGCCAGCCGGCATCGTGTTCCTGCGCAACCAGATCTGCTCTTTGCCGGCGCTTACAACGGCAGCCCGATCGACGCCGTGCTCGGCTTTTACGAGGAATTTAGCGCGCCCAGGCCCGGCTACCCGGACCACCGGGCACGGCGGTGGCTTCTAGCCCTGAACCCCGTATTTCAGCTTGACCTGCTTGCCGATCAGCTTGGCGATCGCTCCTGTCGCCCTGCGCCCGTCCTTTAGCGATAGTGCCGCAGGCACCCAGCTGAACGGAGCGGCGGTTTCCTCGGGGAACGACCTCGGCGGCGGCAGCCTCGCGAACGGCCTGAGCAGCCGGCGGTAGTCCAGGTGCACCTCGGGCCGTTCGGTGTGGAAAAGGAATTCGACCCCGGCCAGTATCCAAGCGATCATCGGCACGGCCCAGGCGTTCCCGATCAGGCGGCTTCTCTCCGCATCGCTGAACGGCTGACCGCGCAGGGTCGGGCCGTCCAGCCAGCCGTCGTCGTAGCCCTGGAGACGCTGGCGCTCGAGGGGGGTGGTCACCCGCGGCCTCCAGCTTCCTCCCGCATCCCTGACCAGGAACACGGGGACCGAGTTCAGCGAATTTCCCTTGGTCTGCACGCAAGGGGCATGATCCTTGACGTCATAGTTGCGGAACGAGACCGCGAGCACGCTGCCAGGATCCGGCGCGGGGGCAGGCTCGGGGACGGGAAGCGGCCGGGGCCCGGGAGCAGTCCAGGACCAAGGGTCCTCCCAGTCCGGCTCGGACAACATCAAGTCTCCAGCGCCTCCTTCAAAGCGCCTTCCAGGGTTACGCCAGCCCTCGCCGCGCGTGATCTTAATCCTGTTCGGGCTCTCGCGGAGATCGAGTACCGCGTTAGGTCCCCGTGCGTCTGAACCAAGCTCTCCAACGATCCACACGCGACTCCGAGATTGGGGTAGGCCGAAGGCTCGGGCGTCGAGGACGCGCCAGGCGAGCTTGTATCCGAGTTCTTCCGCTGCATCCCTAAACTCCTCGAAGGCCTGTGTGAACGAGAGGAATCCTTCGACATTCTCGAACACTATCCACTTCGGTTGCATCGCGCCGATCGCGCGGAGGGACTCCATCACCAAGCAGCCACGCGGGTCGTCCAGGCCCCGGCGTTTGCCCGCGTTGGAAAACGACTGGCAGGGCGGCCCGAAGGTCACGAGGTCGACCATGCCCCGGAGCTTCGCCCACTCCACGTCCTGGATGTTGCCCAGCCTCGGCGCGTCCGGCCAGCGGTGTCGATGCAGGGCGTTGGCACCCGGGGAATTGTCGCTGCAAGCGAGCAGTATGGCGTCGGAGCCGATCCGCTCGAAGCCGGCGGCGGCGCCGCCCATGCCCGCGAACAGGGCGACATGGCGGATGCGTGGCTTCCCGTCCGTCGACACGAGCTTGCCGTCCCGCTCCAGCGCGTCGTGGTATGCGACCACGGCGTCGGCGCTACCGAACCTTTGTAGCGTCCCGCCCTCGCTGGATGCGGAGTAGAGCGACCGAAGGTGGTCCCGCTCGACCAACTCGCACATGCGCCTCACGCGGGGCACGATGTTGCGCGTGCCGCCCTCGAGCCTTTTGTAGGCATACAAGTGGTAGCACAGCGCTTCGGCTGCCCGGACCTGGGTCCAGCGAAGGCGAGCCCGCCACGCCCTGAGCTCTTTCGGAGTCCAAACCACCAAGTCGACCCTTCCGGATGCGCGCTTTCCGCATTGCGGAACCGTTGCACGATGGCCCGAAACACCCGACTGCGCAACTTGCCTTGGCGGTAGCCTACGACTACCTGGCATGCAGCGTCAGGCGCTGCACGACGGGAGCCACGCGCCGACCCTACTGGCGTTCTCGTCCACCGCCGACGACCTTGGCCGTGTCGCCTGTGTCGCCAGTAGTCCCGGCACGCCGACTGACTGCTCGGGTCGGCCCGGATGCGCTCCTCTGGCCCGACAGCATCCAGGAGCCCATCAGGCGGGCCGGCGCGCAAGTTGCAGCTTTATGCCCGTCACATTGATGCGCATCCTGATCAGCTGCTTGCTGACGCCGAACCGCCGAGCATGCGGGGCAGCCAGATGCCGGAGCGAGCATTCAGTCGCCGGGCATAGGCGACCGACCTATTCGGGAGCGCCCTTTGTCCTTCGCTTCGGAGACTTCCTTTCTTGGGGGCGCCCGTCTTTCAACAAGGCCAAGCCGTATGCCACGTCGTGTGTCTCGCCGGTGAAGCGTATCCCCATGTGCCTGAGTGCGTCCACGAGCGCACCCAGGCTGTCCGTACGCATCGTGGAAACGCCTGTCTCGTACCGTGCAAGCGATGCCGTCGTGAGGCCTGCGGCTTCCGCAAGTTCACGTTGAGAGATGCCGGCGAGCACCCTGGCGGCCGCAAGCAGCCTCGAGGGGGGAAGGAGACCGATTGGCTTGGGCGGTAAGGTTTCCATGGTTCGTAAATGACAAGGAAAAGTGTGGCGCCGTCCAGCCCGAAGAAGTTCCGGCAATCCTTCAGGCCGTTGTCCCTGTCCGCGTCGATAGCGACGCGAATCCTGTCCGCCCACGGACGCTGACCGTTGGCGGCCGCACCGGATTGGATCAGGTTGCAACCGGAACGTCTCCGCCGGATCGCAGCGCCGCTGGCCCAGCCTATGACGACATGACTGCGTCACGGCAGTGTTGCTGCAGCACCTCCATCGAACCGTAGAGCTCGACCAGGCGAGCGAACTCGGCCGGGTCAAAGAAACGCAGTTTGCTGGCCGTGAAGCGCTTGGCTACCTCGACGGCATAGCGCGCTGCCAAGGCAATGTCGGCTTCGTGGCTGGCGCACGTGGCAGAGCCGGGGACAACCGACCGTGCAGTGATTGCGATGCCTACGGTCGGCGCCCCGGTCGCGATGGCAGGCTGCATGATGCTGTTCAGGTGATGGATGCCGTTCCCGTAGGGGGTGATGTCCTGCATGGTTATCGGCAACGTGAAAGCCTGTTCGCCAGAGCAGCTTTCGAGAACATCCAAGAGGTCTTCGCTCACACGTAGGATCCAACCCTGCTTTACCGTGGGCGTGATCGCTATTCCCCTATGGTTCAGCAAGCGGTTTCCCTTCGTCGTGTCGATCGACAACACGGCGTCCATCTCCGGGCTTATCTCGTGCTGGTTGGCGACAGCCGAGGAGATCGGGGAGGACATGAACTCGACGGGGTGATGTGGCCGAGTGGGAGCGTTCGGGCAGATGTGTGTGGTCACGATCACATCGCCTTGGAGCCTGTCGCCCAACGCATCCAGGCGCGCGATCCGCATGGCGGCCGCGATGGCGGCGACGGCGCCATCCGCGTCGGATACCAAGCCGGTTTGGGCAGGCCTGGCCCCGACACCGCCAAGCCGGCCGATGATGCCAATGGTCGGCGCCTTGCCACCCGTCCACTTGCCGTCCTGGCCGGGAATGTGAATCCGGACAAACTCGGTGCTTCCCGCCTCGCCCATGACCGGTATCACGGCGACTTCGGCAAGAGGCCAGGGCCGCAGCAACTCGACCACGGACCGGCCGTCCGCCAACGGTTCTTCCAGAGACTCCATTGCTGCAAGCACTTCGCGCATCGCCATCGAGTACCTCCGTCTTTGCAGTTCGCCTTAGCCCGGAGCCGCTGCCCCACAGGAACAGAACTAGCATCTGATTTGAAGCAGCACTACAATTTGCCGATGAGCAGTCATACCGGATCGCGCATGGAATTGCCGACCTTCAACGCTTCGAGGCAGACGCTGCCTGCGAAGCGCATGCGATACATATTTTGGCGGGTTGGCGCCTCCTCGGGTGTCTCGTTCCGGCCGTGGCCTGAAGGCGAGGATGGGTTTTCCCGGCGTTTTGACTACCTGCCGGCCCCGTCGACGGGGCCGGGTGTCGATAGCCCGCCAGGGTCAGGGTTTGAGGCGGTGGGCGGCAATGATCGGGAACCGCTGGTGCGGCCTGGATGACCCGCGAGACGTCTGCCGGACCGTTTGCCGGGGCCAGCTTGCCCCGAACCGGTCTGAGTCTGCCCGGGATCGACTGTGCCCTGGCCCACGCGGTCGGCCATCGGCTATTTACCGTTCTGGTGGTCAACATGGCAGCTGGAGAGAAGCAACGCGTATATTCCAGCCAGCCGTCCGCCTACCCTGTCGGCGGGGTCAAGCCGATCGTCACTGACAGCGAGTCGACGCGCACTGTGATCATCGGCGGCCGCCCACGGTTTCTTCGCAATGCTGCGGAGCTGGCCGAAGCTTTTGCCGACCACGACCTGATCCGTTCGCTAGGCTGCGAAAGCTGCGTCAATTTTCCGGTGCGATGGAACGGTGCCACGATCGCGATGCTGAACCTGCTGCATCGGGCAAACTGGTATTCTGAAGCCCATATCCCGATCCTCTCCGAGGTCGCTGCGCAGGCCGTTCCGGCAGTGTTGGGCATCATCAGATGCTGGCCTGCACGCTCCCGTGAGCTGCGGGCCGATGCAGTTTCCAGATCCGACCCATAGGATGGTGCGGGACCCGCAACAATGTCCGATGCATATCGGTGCCCATGGACCGCGTGCACGATGCGGCCCCCGTGACCATCCCCCCGCAGAGTCCGCCCGAGGCCAGGCTTCCATCAGGAGGCCTTGACCCGTCTGCGCGCGCGTCGGGTACAAGGCCTTCAGACATCCACGAGTCGTCCATGGCCATGTCGCACAGGCGATGCCGAGCCGCCCAAAATTTTTAACTAGAACTTCAAATTGAAGTGTGACTAAAATTCTGCATCCCGGCCGGTTCGGGTTAATGTTAGTGGAGATGACAGATCAAACGCTCCCCGATTTCGACGACCTTCCGGCCCGCCTGCGACGGCGACGAAAGGCGATCGGCATGACGTTGGTCCAGGTCGGCGAGGCGTGCGGACTGTCTGCCGGGTTCATCTCGCAAATCGAGCGAGGGATCGCCTCCCCGTCATTGTCGTCGTTGGCCGCCGTCGCAAGCGCACTCGGGGTCGGCACGGACCACTTCGTCCGCACCCATCGCGCGGCCGGTCCATTCGCACCCGAGGCCGGGCGCATGGCCGAGGCTGTCGGCAAGCATGCCGTCACCTACGAACGAGTGAGCCGCAACCTCCGGGGCGGCAGGATCAATGCGGTGGTCATGAATATCCCACCCGGCCACCAGTCCAGGCAGATGCGCCACGACGGCGAGGAACTCGTCTTCGTGCTCCAAGGTGAGGTGCTTTCGACGATCGACGGCGAGCGTCGCGTGCTGCAGGCGCAGGACTCGGCGCATTTCGACTCGGGCTCCCGGCATAACCTCGAGAATGTCTCCGACGTCCTGGCGAAGGTGCTGTGGATCGGCACCCTGGACATATTCGGCGCGGACGGCGCTCGCGTGCCGAAACGCCGTCCGCGCAAGGCATCATGACGGGACGTTCGCTCCGGGTCGCGACGGACGTCGGTGGAACCTTCACCGACCTTGTCTGCCTCGAGACGGATTCCACGGGAGTTCAGACGGTCCGTGTCCACAAGACCGATTCTACACCTCCCGACTTCGAGCGCGGGGTCCTGGACGTGCTCGCGGGTGCCGGTGTCCCGCTTCAGGACGTGGAGGTCATGGCGCATGGCTCCACCGTCGTCATCAACGCGCTCACCGAACGGAAGGGCGTACGAGTTGGGTTGCTCACGACCGTCGGGTTTTCCGACGTGCTGGAGATAGCACGGGGCAACCGGCCCGACTTCTTCAACCTCCGTTACAGCAAGCCTCCGGTACTGGTGCCGCGGCGCGACCGGCGGGGATTGCCGGGACGGATGACCTACCAGGGTGTCGAAAGCGAGCCGCTCGATCTGACGACGCTGCCCGCGATCCTCCAGGACTTCCGAGCGGGCGGAGTGCAGGCCGTCGCGATCTGCCTTCTCCACGCCTATGCCAACCCGGCGCACGAGCGTGCGGTCCTCGACGCGGTCCGGGCCGCCTGGCCGGGCGTCAGTGCCGTCGCTTCCCACCAGATCACGCGCGAGTGGCGCGAGTACGAGCGCACGAACACGACCGTGATGTCGGCCTACGTCCAGCCGGTGGCCGCGCGATACCTCACCAGGCTTGCCCAGGGCGTGGCTGAACGGGGCTTCGAAGGCAGGCTTTACATCATGCAGTCGAACTGCGGCGTGAACACCGTCGAGGCGACCCGGGAAATCCCGATCACGATCGTGGAGTCCGGGCCCGCAAGTGGCTTCTGGGCAGCTGCCGAAACGGGGCGGCTGATCGGCGAGCCCAATGTGCTCGCGCTCGACATCGGCGGGACGACCGCGAAATGCTCGCTTATCGAGGGCGGGAAGGTCTCGGTCGTCTCCACCTACTGGATAGAGCGCGATCGCAGCCACGCCGGATACCCGATCATGACCCCCGTCGTCGATCTGGTTGAAATCGGCAGTGGTGGTGGATCCATAGCCTGGGTGGATGATCTCGGAAAGTTGCACGTCGGACCGCAGTCGGCCGGCGCCCAGCCGGGACCCGTTGCATATGGCCGCGGCGGGACCGCCTTCACCACCACGGACGCGAACCTCGCACTCGGGCGCATCAACCCTGACTACTTCTGTGGCGGAGCGGTGCAGCCTGACATGGCAGGCGTCCACCGTGCGCTGGACCTGCTGGCTGCCCGGCTCGGCGTCGATCCGGTGGAAGCCGCGCGCGGCGTGGTCAGGATCGCCAACAGCAACATGATCAACGCCCTGAAACTCGTCTCGGTCAACCGCGGCAGGGATCCCCGCGACTACACGATGATGGCTTTCGGGGGGGGCGGCGCCCTGCATGCGGCAGCGCTGGCTGCCGATCTGGGAGTCAGCCGCGTCGTCGTCCCCGCGGGAGCCGCCGTATTCTCGGCCTGGGGGATGTTGATGGCAGATCTACGCCGTGACCACTTCCTGACGATGCTGGTGGACCCGACGGACCCCGGGGACCGCGTTGAGGCTGCGGCAACCGACCTGGAGCAAAAGGCTGCCGCCCAGTTTACCGCCGAAGGCATCGCTCACTCTGCGATGCGTTTCGAGCGCTTTGCCCGCTTCCGCTACCGGAGCCAGGAGAACTCGGTCGAGGTAAGTCTACGTCCGGGCAGCGACGGACTCGCATTGTCCATCGACGATTTCCATGCAGCTTACGAGCGTGAATACACCTACCGCCTCGGGCAGCCGGTAGAGCTCGTCGGCATCCACATCGTGGCGTTTGCCGAGGTGGGCAAGTTGACGCCCGCTGAACGTCCGGTGACCGGCCGTTGCCTGGACGAGGCCCGCAAGGGCTCCCGCATGGTCGACTACGCGCTCGAGGGTATCCACTCCGCCGCGGTCTTCGACGGGTCCTTGCTGGAACCGGGGATGCGGTTCGCGGGACCGGCCGTCATCGAGGAGGCCGGCACGACGACGGTGGTGCTGCCGGGCCAGGCGGTCCGGATCGACGGATACGGCAACATCCACATCCAGCTTCCCTGAGGCGCACGATGGCCGAAGTCGACCCTTTTACCGCCGAGATCATCCAGGCCTCGCTAGCTGCCGCGGGGGACGAAATGTTCCTGGCGCTGAAGAAGACCGCGATGAGCGCCATCATCTACGAGGTGCTGGACATGGGCACCGGCATAACGGACGCCGATGGCCATCTTGCGGCGTCAGGCTGCGGCATCCCGACGTTCATGGCCGTGATCGACAAGGCCGTGACGCGCATCATCGAGTTGCGCGGGCGCGACAACATCCATCCGGGCGACATGTTCATCACCAACGATCCGTATCATGGCGCGGTGTCGCACCTGAACGACGTGGCGCTGCTCCTGCCCGTCTTCGCCGGCGAGGAGCTCGTGGCCTGGACCGGCAACATCGCGCACTGGCCGGATGTCGGCGGAATGACGCCGGGCTCCATGGCAACCGCCGTGACCGACATTTACCAGGAGGGCTTACGCCTGCCGGCGGTGAAGCTGTTCGACCGCGGTGCGAAGGTGGAACCCGTGTTCGAGATCATGCGCGCGAACACCCGGCTCCCTGACTCGCTGGAGGGCGACCTTTGGGCAGGCATCGCGGCCGTTCGGGTAGGCAAGCGCCGGGTGCTGGAGTTGGCCGATCGTTACGGGACGGCCACCCTGCGGCAAGCCATGGCCGACTACATGGACTTCGGCGAGAGGCTCAGCCTGCAAGGCCTGCGCGACTTGCCCAAGGGTATCTTCGAAGTCGAGGAGCAGCAGGAGACCGGGGACGTCTGGCGCGCGCGGATCGAGATACGGGACGACGCGTTCGTGGTGGACTTGCGGGACAATCCCGACCAGAGCCGGGGGCCATACAACCTGAGCCGCGACGGCGCGCTGATAGCGGCCACCATGATCTTCAAATCGGTCACCGGACCGGGCACGGTATGCAACGGAGGTGCCCTGCGGCCGCTCCGGGTACTGACCCGGCCGGGCAGCGTCTTCGAGCCGCTTCCCCCGGCGCCGCACGGCTTCTACTTCGAGACACGCATCCGGCTGCATGACCTTCTCTGGCGCTGCCTGGCCCATGCTCTTCCGCACATGCTGCCGGCCGGGCATTTCTCGTCCATTTGCGCAACCGTGCTGGGCGGCGTCCACCCCGACACTGGTCGGCACTACACGATCGTGGAGCCCCAGGTCGGCGGCTGGGGCGCCTGCGTCGACCGTGACGGCGTCAACGCGATGTTCTCGGGCGTGCATGGCGAGACCTACAACTGCCCGGCGGAGATCTCGGAAGCGCGACACGGGTTGATCGTGGAACGCCTGGAGCTGAATCCCGAGCCCGGCGGCGAGGGCCGGTTTCGGGGCGGACGGGGGATCCGTGCCGAGTATCGCATCAGGGCTGAAAGTGCGTTCCTGACCGTGGGCTTCAGCCGCACCCGCATTCCGCCCTGGGGCATGGCGTGCGGCGGGGAAGGCACGCCCAACTACGTCGAAGTCGAGCGACCCAGCGGAGACACGGAGCGCTTTGCCATGGTGACAGGCGCGAAGCTTCAGCAAGGAGATCTCGTGCGGATCGTGACCGGGAACGCTGGGGGGTATGGCGATCCGCGCCTGCGGGCGGCTGGACAGGTGGCGGAAGACATCTCGAACGGGTTTCTAAGCCCCGAGCGGGCACGGGTGATCTATGGAGCCCGTTGACCTGCCGACGTGGAGATCGGCGATCCGCGCAGCCGGCGAGGCCGACGAGAGTGCCTGCGTCGGGGCCCTGCTCGCAAACTGGATACCTCCTGCCGCCGCCCGCCGCCGGATCGAGACCGCCGCGGCTGCCTTGGTGCGGGACCTGCGCACCCATCCGGAGCCGCGCCTGATGGAGAGCTTCCTGGCGGAATATGGCCTTTCGACGCAGGAGGGCGTCGCACTGATGTGCCTGGCGGAAGCGCTGCTCCGGGTGCCGGATGCAGGGACGGTCGATGCGCTGATCCGCGACAAGGTCTCCTCCGGTGACTGGCACCATCATCTCGGACAGTCCGGCTCGCCGTTGGTGAATGCCTCGACCTGGGCTCTCATGTTCACCGGCAAGGTCGTCGGCTGGACCGGCGCCGGGCAGGACGTGAAAGCCGCGGCCAGGACCCTGATCCGCCGGGCAGGCGAACCGGTGATCCGCCGTGCCGTCGCGCAAGCCATGCGGGTGATGGGCCAGCAGTTCGTGCTCGGTCGTAACATTGGCGAAGCCCTGACCCGGGCGGAGGAGGCGGAGGGGCGCGGCTATGCTTTCTCCTATGACATGCTCGGTGAGGCGGCCCGGACGGCGGCAGACGCCAGTCGCTACTTCCTGTCCTATTCATCCGCCATCGCCGCAATCGCCGCCCGTTGCAGGAACGGCAAGGCGCGGGCCAACCCCGGCATCTCGGTGAAGCTGTCGGCACTGCATCCGCGCTACGAACAAGCCAAACGCAGCCGGGTCATGGACGAGCTGGTTCCACGGGTGCTGGCCCTCGCGCTTCACGCCAAGAACGCTTGCATGGGTTTCAACATAGACGCCGAGGAAGCCGACCGTCTGGACCTGAGCCTCGACGTGTTCGAGGCGGTCCTGGGCAATCCCGACCTGGCGGGCTGGGATGGGTTCGGTATCGTGGTCCAGGGCTACGGCAAGCGCTCGCTCTCCGTGCTCGACTGGGCCCATGCGCTTGCCCGGCAGCTGGACCGCCGGATCATGGTGAGGCTGGTGAAAGGCGCCTACTGGGATACCGAGGTGAAGCTCGCGCAGACCCTGGGGACGCCGGGATACCCCGTCTTCACCCGAAAGGCCGCCACGGACGCGTCCTATCTTGCCTGTGCCCGGAAGCTCCTGGGAATGTCGGACCGCATCTATGCGCAGTTCGCCACCCATAACGCCCACACGGTAACGGCCATCACCGACTTCGCGGCCGGGGCGGACGGATTCGAGTTCCAGCGCCTGCACGGCATGGGCGAGGCGCTCCACGAGCGGGCACGGGCGACACACGGCAGGGCCGTCCGCATCTACGCCCCCGTCGGGATACATGAGGACCTCCTCGCCTACCTTGTCCGGCGCCTCTTGGAAAACGGTGCGAACAGCAGCTTCGTCCATCAGATCATGGACGCATCGATTCCGCCGGAAACCATCGTCCGCGATCCATTCGACTTGCTGCTCGGCCTGAACACGTTTCCGAACCCGGCCATACCAATGCCGTCGGCCCTCTACGCTCCACGCCGCAACGCCCGGGGTTGGAACCTGTCCGATCCGGCGGTTAGCGAGCCTCTGCTTGCCGCAATGGATCGGTTCCGGACCAAGCGGTGGCATGCGGGCGCGGGCCCAGGTGGCGTCGCCGTCCTCAATCCGGCGGAGCCTGCGGATGTGGTCGGGCACGTGGTGGACGCCACGGCAGGCGACCTGGAGCGGGCGTTGGCCGTCGCTGCCGAGTCTTCCTGGGCGGACACCCCGGTCTCCCGACGCGCGGCCTGCCTGGAGCGGGCGGCCGACCTGATGGAGGACAATGCCGTCGAACTGTTGGCGCTCGGTGTCCGGGAGGCGGGCAAGACGCTGCCTGACGCAGTGGCCGAGTTGCGGGAGGCAGTCGATTTCTGCCGCTACTATGCCGTCCGAGCCCGGACGGACCTACAGGACCGCCTTCCTCGCGGCGTGTTTGCCTGCATCAGCCCCTGGAACTTCCCGCTGGCGATTTTCACGGGCCAGGTCGTGGCGGCCCTCGTCGCGGGCAATCCTGTCCTGGCCAAGCCGGCCGAACAGACACCGCTGATTGCCGCCCGGACGGTGTCGCTGCTGCATGCTGCCGGAATTCCGCCGGACGCCCTTCAGCTGTTGCCCGGTGGCGGCCCCATCATCGGCGCGGCTTTGGTGGCTGACACCCGCGTGGCTGGCGTGTGCTTTACCGGCTCGACGGCCACTGCCCGGCACATCGACGCGACCATGGCCGCAAACCTGGACCCGGCCGCTCCCCTGATCGCAGAGACCGGGGGCGTGAACGCCATGATCGTGGACAGCAGCGCGCTTCCTGAACAGGCAGTCAGAGACATCCTGGCATCGGCCTTCCAGAGCGCGGGCCAGCGCTGCTCCGCGCTGCGGATCCTATGCGTTCAAGAAGAGGTTGCGCCGCGCATCCTGGAGATGCTTCGGGGCGCGATGGACGAACTTTCCATGGGCGACCCGATGAACCTGGCGACCGACGTGGGCCCAGTGATCGACCTGGCGGCACGGGACCGTATCGAGGCCCACTGCGCTGAAATGACCGCCCGTGGACGCCTGATCAAACGCCTGCCCGGCAATGGCCGGGGCTGCTTCGTTCCTCCCACGTTGCTGAAGCTGGAAAGCCTGGACGAACTCGGGACGGAGATTTTCGGCCCGGTGCTGCACGTCGTCACGTTCCGCGCTGCCGATCTTGCCGCGGTGGTGGGCCGACTGAACGCGAAGGGCTTCGGCCTGACCCTCGGACTGCATACCCGGGTGGACGCGAGGGTGCAGGAAGTTGCCGCAGCCGCGCGGGTCGGCAACCTCTACGTCAACCGGAACCAGATCGGGGCTGTCGTCGGAGTGCAGCCTTTCGGAGGGGAGGGCCTCTCCGGCACCGGGCCTAAGGCTGGCGGCCCACATTACCTGCTGCGGTTCAGCCGGCCTGCGTCGGAACCCCCTGCCGCGTCCAACCCTCCATTGGCCGCGGGGGCCGCCTGGACACAAGCCGCGGTCCGACAGGCAACGGCAGCACAAAGTGCTTGGGATCGCGATCCGGACCGCGCCGGGGCGATGATGAAGGCTGCGGATCCCCGCCTGCTCGCCGCGGTCCGATCCACTATCGAACGGGCGGGCAGCGCCCTCGATGCCCCGACGCAACTGCCGGGCCCGTCCGGCGAAAGCAACAGGCTGAGCCTGCACGGACGCGGTGTGGTGTTGATCTTGGGACGGGAAGGACGGGCTGCCGCCCTCATGGCGCTCGTGATGGGCAACGCGGTCCTGGTCGATCGCCTCGCTGCGGACGACGGGCTGGCCCTCCTGTTCGCGAAACTCCCTCCCGGCCTTGCGCAAATCATGGATACCGGCCAGGACCCCAGCGACGCTGTCTCCGACCCGGCGATAGATCTCGTGGTCGCACAAGGCGAGGCGCTTTCCCGCGAGATACGCCGGTGCCTCGCTGCACGCCGGGGCCGCATCGTTGCCCTGGTATGCGACAGCCCCGAACCGTTCCGTTTCATCGTCGAACGCACGCTGTCCGTCGACGTCACGGCCGCAGGCGGCAACGTGCAACTGCTTGCGCTGGCGGATGCCGCGCTCGCAACCGAATAGGGATACCCCACAATGCCAGACACCGGCGTCACCGTCCCGCCAAAGGTCATCCGCGACCATGGTCCTCACCCCCGATTCTTCGAACCTTCGGTGTTCCTGCTCATTGCCCCGCTCTGCGTAGTGGGCGCGATCGTGGGCATGCAACTGCTGGTGACACTGGGCATCACAGCGAATACCTCGCTGATCGGAGTGCTGGCGGCACTGGCACTCTCTCGGATCCCGCTTGGCGCCTTCGTGCGGTATCGCAACGTCCACGTCCAGAATCTTGCGCAGAGCGCTATATCGGCGTCCACCTTCGGTGCGGGCAACAGTCTGTTGCTGCCGATCGGAATCCCGTTCGTGCTGGGTAGGCCCGACCTGGTCACGCCAATGTTCATCGGCGTGCTGCTGGCGATGCTGCTCGACGCTTACATGCTTTATAGGGTGTTCGATTCGGAGGTGTTCCCGGCACAAGAAGCCTGGCCGCCCGGCGTGGCGGCCGCGGAGGCCATCCGTGCCGGCGACCAGGGCGGGCGCCGTTCGTTGGTCCTTGGCGCGGGCGTGGCTGCGGGCGCCGCCGGCGCATGGTGCGGCATACCGATGTCTGCTTTTGGCGTCGCCTTCATTGGCAATTTTTGGGCGCTTTCAATGTTCGGCACCGGCCTTCTGATCCGCGGCTACTCCACAACGCTGTTTTCCGGCGCGCCATTTATGTCCTTGATCCCGGGCGGTGACATCGCCAAGGCCTACATCCCGCACGGATTCATGGTGGGCGCGGGCATCGTGGCGCTCGTGCAGGTTGGTCTGATGATCCTACGGCGTGCTCCGGTCCGGGCGGGGGATGCCGCCGCGGGCCGCTCGCACGCCGATGTGCGACGGTCGCTCGGCATCGGAGCCGTGGCGTACGTGGGTATTGCCGTGGTGATTGCGCTGATGGGCGGGCTGGCCAGCGAGATGTCATGGCCGATGCTTCTTGTCTTCATCCTGTACGCGTCGTTCGCGGCGCTCGCCCATGAGATGATCGTCGGCCTGGCTGCGATGCATTCCGGATGGTTCCCCGCCTTCGCCGTCGCGCTGATCACGCTGGTGGTTGGCATGCTGATTGGTTTCCCGCCCGTGGCGCTCGCCCTATTGGTCGGCTTTTCCGCTGCAACGGGCCCTGCATTCGCCGACATGGGATACGACCTCAAGGCAGGCTTCATCCTGAGAGGGGAAGGTGCCGATCCCGTCTTCGAGCGGGAGGGCCGCAAGCAGCAGTTGATTGCCGCAATGTTCGCCTTCGGAGTTGCCGCCGTCGTCGTCTTCTTGTCGTACCAGCACTACTTCGACCAGAATCTGGTTGCACCGGTCGACAAGGTCTACGCCGCTACCATCAAGGCCGGTGTCTCGGCGAGCGTGGCACAGTCCCTTCTGATCTGGGCGATCCCTGGCGCCATCATCCAGTTCCTCGGCGGCCCGAAGCGGCAGCTTGGAGTTCTGCTATCAACGGGGCTCCTGATAGCGTTCCCGATCGCCGGTTGGGCCGTCATGGTGGGCCTGTTGTGCCGTCTCGTCTGGGAGCGGATGGGGGGCGAGGCGGGCAGGTCGGAAATGGAGGTGTTTGCAGCAGGCGCGATAGCCGGAGATGCGATTTTCGGCTTCTGCGATTCTGTCCGCAAGGCCTTGCGGTAATGAGAGCTGGGCAGCCACCCTGGGGACTCGACGTCCGCGTGATCGAGGCGGAGCTGTTCGGGTCGATACGACAGCGACAACTACAGGCGGGGCGGGGGCTGACGTTTTCAAGTTGCTGCCGGAGGCTTCAGTCTCCCCCGAGCCTCCGGCAGTTTTCGTGCCGGTGGGCCGAGGCGCCGGAAGTGTCCTTGTTCCACGGCGGCCGGTCGCTTCCTTGGCGCGTCGGTGTCGTGCGAACGTGTTGTCGCGAGTGTCTGCCGGCAGACTGGGCAAATCAGAAAGCCCGGCTGCTGTGTCGCATCTCCCCCGTTCTTTGAGGCGATGATGGGTCCTGCGTTGGCCAGGCTGCCGCGAGCCTCGTTTCGGAGTTGGCGCGTCCCCGGCTTTCAAACTGCCGGCCGCGACCCCACGACTGCAGCCGCAACATAACGTTTGCGGATAAGGGATGCCGGGAATTGAATTTGCCAAGATCATGGTTCCGCGCCGAAAGGGGGTGGCGGCGGCGCGTTGGCGTGGCCAAGGCCCGGGCTTTCGCTGACCCCGGCGAACCAAAGGGAGCACAGCCTCGAGGCGATGCCGCTTCAAGCCACGTGCTGCTGATACCGCGCGGGCCCGGCAGAGTTTCCGGACTGCCAACGACGACATGAATGGCAACAACCAGGAACAAGCTTCAGAATGACAGTCTATCGCGGCCCCGTCTTCGAGATGGCAGCTACACAGTTCGGTATCATCGCGGACCATCTCGGGATACCGGAGGACGAACGAGCCCGCCTTCTATATCCGAAACGGGCTTTGACTGCCTCGGTGCCGGTCCACATGGACGACGGCCGGACGGAGGTGTTCCAGGGCTACCGTGTCCAGCATCACCTGACGCTCGGGCCGACGAAGGGCGGAACCCGGTTCGCCGCCAACCTGGAGCTGGGCGAGGTCGCTGCCCTGGCGATCTGGATGAGCTGGAAATGTGCCCTGGCGGGCCTGCCCTATGGCGGTGCCAAAGGCGGGGTGGCTTGCGACCCGCCCGCGCTGTCCCGCCGCGAGCTTGAGGCGGTAAGCCGCCGCTACATGCAGGAGATGATCCCGTTCGTCAGTCCGCAGACCGACGTCATGGCCCCCGACATGGGGACGGACGAGCAGGTCATGGCCTGGTTCATGGACACCTACTCGATGTACACCGGCCATTCGGTGAACGAGATCGTCACTGGCAAGCCCGTCGCCCTCGGCGGCACCGAAGGCAGGAGGGAGGCCACCGGACGGGGCGTGGCACATCTGGTCGGGCGCGCCTGCGGCCTGCTCGGCATGGCAACGCACGAGTGCACCGCGGTCATTCAGGGCTTCGGAAACGTCGGCAGCGTCACCGCCTATACCCTCGCCCGGCGACACGGAGTGAAGATCGTCGGGGTCAGCGACCACACGGCCGCGATCTACGACGCTGGGGGAGTTCCCCTCGACGCCATCGAGACGCACGTGCGGCGCCACGGGGTGCTGGCGGGGTTCACGGGGCAAATGGGCCTCGATCCCGGAGACCTGCTGCTCCAACCATGCGACATCCTGGCCCCGTGCGCCGTGGAGCGGGTCATCGACGAGACGAATGCCGGGTTGCTGAGGTGCAGGATCCTGGCCGAGGGAGCGAACGGGCCGACGACGCCGCTGGCGGACGAGGTGCTGGATCGGCACGACGGCGAGGTTTTTCTGATCCCGGATATCCTGTGCAACTCCGGCGGGGTCATCGTCAGCTATTTCGAGTGGGTGCAGGACCTTCAGCGGCTCTTCTGGACCGAAACGGAGGTCAACGACCGCCTGGAGCGCATCCTGGACCAGGCCTTCGCGCAAGTTGTCGAATACGCACGGGTCAAGAGGGTGGCCATGCGGACCGCTGCGATGGCCATCGGCGTCCGGAAGGTTCAGGCCGGGAAAAGGCTACGGGGCCTCTTTCCCTGAGATGCCGCAGCCGTCGGCGGCGCCGCGCACACGGCGGCATTCGGCGGCACTTCGCCCGTGCGGGCGGATCCTCCCTCAAACTGGGCCGGGGCTGGAAGGTCCCGGCCGCTTTTTCAGGCGTGCTTCCCGAAGCCGCAAATTGGATAGTAGCACTCCCGCTGCACGATGGCGTGCTGACTTCGCCCGGGAACGCCGATGACCCACTGCGCACCCGGAACATCTACCGAACCGTGTGGCCGCAGATCAAAACGAACTGGCTTGGAGCTGTTCGTTCCGAAACCCTAATGTCCGGCAAACTGTTCCAACTCGATGCGGAATTCGTCGACGAACTCCCGGGCCAACCGGGACAGGGGAGAGTGCGAAGGGCGCAGGAGAACAGTATCAAACCGTATTTCCGGTAGGAACGGCCGCACGACGATGTCCTTCCCGGCAAGCTCCCGCGCCGAGAACGGATCGATGATCGAGATGCCGACGCCGGACGCGACAAGCCCGCACGCGATCATGGATGCATGCGTTTCCGCGCGTATGTCGCAGACGACACCTGCGTCCGCGAACATGACGTCGATCTGGTGGCGCATCGGGAGCGTCGCTTCGGGGGCGATGAAGGGCACCCCGATGAGGTCTTTCGGCCCGATGACGCGCTTTTTGGCCAGGGAATGTTCCCTGGGAATGATGGCCACGGCGGGCAACGAGACGAACTTCTCCGCAATCGCGGTCGCGGTTTCCGTCGGCGACTGGACGAAGCCGATCTCGCAGTAGCCGCTCGCAATCCAGTCAAGCACGCCCAGAGAGACACCTGCGAAAATGGCGAGATCGAGTTTCGGCCGGGCTTTAAGGAAACGGCCCGCGAAACGCGGCAGGACACCGACCGCGAGCGCGGGCATGGCCGCGATGCGCAATGTCCCGGTTCGTCCCTCGCGAAGATCACGGGCGGTCTGCGCGATCCGTTCCAGCCCGATGAACTGCCGCTCGACCTCGCGGTAGAGCGTCAGCGCCCCGGCCGTGGGCAAGAGCCTGGAGCCGCGCCGCTCGAACAGTGTGAGGCCGACGGCATGCTGAAGGTCTTGGATCAGGCGGCTCACTGCGGGCTGCGAAATATGCATGACCTTGGAAGCCGACGTGATTCCGCCGGACGCGATGACATTTCGAAATGCCTCGATCTGGCGCGGATTAAGCACGAGGCGGACCTCGATAATCGGTTTCACGCAACATAACATTTAGCTATGGGTGCCGCCACAAGTTGAATTTGACCCTCCCCGAGGTGGCATTAGTGATGGGTGTTAATTTGGCGGGAGAGTTGGTCATGTGGGCGAGGTTCGTAGGAGCTGTACTTGCGGTTGCGGGATGCAGCGGGGCCGTGCGCGCGGAGGAGAAGACGATCTATGTCGCCGGGTTCGGCGGTGCGTATGAGCAGGTGATGCGAAAGGAAGTCATTCCCGCCTTCGAAAAGGCAAATGGCGTAAAAGTTCAATACGTGGCCGGCAACTCAACAGACACCCTCGCGAAGCTTCAGGCGCAACGCGGCAACCAGCAGATCGACGCGATCATCGTCGACGACGGTCCATCCTATCAGGCGGTTTCACTCGGTTTTTGCGCCACGCTCGAGCCCGGTGACATCTACAGGGATGTTGCCCCCGTGATGCGCTACGCGTCCAACAAGGCTGTCGGGATCGGCCTCGTCGGCACCGGCCTGATGTACAACACCAAGGTCTTTGCCGAGAATGGTTGGCCCGCCCCGAGTTCGTGGGCCGAACTGAGCGACCCGAAGTTCAAAAGGAAGCTGATCGTCCCGCCGATCAACAATAGCTACGGCCTGCACGCGTTGATCGCCGAGGCTGAGCTCGGCGGCGGGGGAGTGAACAACATCGAGCCGGGCTTCAAGGCTTTCACCGGCCCCGTCGGTCAGAACGTCCTCGCCTACGAGCCGTCGCCCGCCAAGATGACCGAGGATTTCCAGAGCGGACAGGCCGTCCTGGCCGTCTGGGGTTCGGGCCGTGCCCTGGCGTTTGCGGACACCGGCTTCCCGGTCGCTTTCGTCTACCCGAAGGAGGGCGGCTACGCGCTGGGAGGTGCGGCATGTCCAGTGGTCGGCGCGAAGAACGAGAAGGAAGGTCAGGCATTCGTGCGCCACATGCTCTCGCCGCCGGTCCAGCTGGCATTGGCGATCGGCGTCGGCAACGGCCCGGCCAACATGACCGTCCAGCTTCCGCCGGAAGTCGCGGCCAGGGTGCCCTACGGCGACGCCATAAAGATGATGAAGGCCGTCGACTGGGACGTCGTCAACGCCAAGCGGGAGGAGTGGACAAAGCGCTGGAACCGCGAAGTCGAACGCTGAGGTGATTACCGGAGGTAAGCACCGGAGCCAGGTCGCATGAGGGCCCATCTCGTCATCGAGAACCTCACGAAGAGCTACGGCAGCCATCTCGCGGTCGGCGGCTTGAACCTGTCGGTCGAGAAGGGGGAATTTATCTCTCTTCTCGGTCCCTCGGGCTGCGGCAAGACCACGACGTTGCAAATGATTGCCGGGTTCGTGGAACCGACCGCCGGAAGTATCGTGCTCGACGGGGCGGACCTCGGGGGTGTCCGGCCCAACAAGCGCGGGCTCGGCATCGTCTTCCAGAGCTATGCGCTCCTGCCGCATGAGACCGTTCGCGGGAACGTGGCTTTCGGCCTCGATATGCGGAGGGTGGCACGCGCCGAGCGCGACAGGCGCGTGGCGGAAGCGCTCGCCCTTGTCGGTCTGCAAGACTACGCTGATCGCTACCCCCGCCGGATGTCTGGCGGGCAGCAGCAGCGCGTGGCGCTGGCGCGCGCCCTGGTCATCAGGCCACCCATTCTGCTGCTCGACGAGCCGCTGTCGAACCTCGACGCCAAGCTGCGCGAGGAGATGCAGGTAGAGCTGCGCGCCATCCAACGCGCGGTCGGCATCACCACGATCCTCGTCACGCATGACCAGAACGAGGCCATGGCGCTTTCCGACCGCATCGTCGTCATGAACTCCGGGAAGGTGGAGCAGATCTCCACGCCCCAGGACGCGTACGCGCACCCCGCATCGGGGTTCGTCGCCAACTTCCTCGGGAAGACGAACACCCTCTCGGCCACCGTCGCATGCGACGGGCGATCGCTCCTGGTCGGGACCCTGCGCCTGCCGCTCGGTTCCGGAGTGTCGCCGGGCGCAGCCTCGGTCTCGGTCCGTCCCGAACGTGTCGTCTTCACGCCGCCAAATGAGGCGGAAGCGCTCCCCGGCGTTGTACGGGCCCGTGTCTTCCAGGGATCCCACTGGAGCTTCCTGGTCGAGACCCTGGTGGGCACGTTGACTGTGGTCCGTCTGAACGACGGAGCCGCCATGCCGGAGGAGGGGGAGGGGGTCGGACTTGCCTGGCACGCCCACGACATGGACGTGACGCCATCTGGAGCCAGCTTGTGACCGCCAAACCCTATTGGCTCTCGGCGCCCATGCTCGTCGTCTTCATCGCCCTCGTTGTCACTCCGATCGGCATGACCGTGCTGCTCTCCTTCTACGACTGGGGCCAGTACAAGGGGATCGTGCCCGAACTCACGCTGAAAAATTGGCGGGAGATGTTCGAGGACGGCTATTTCGCCGGCGTCTTCCTGCGCACCTTCCGCATGGCCGCTGCGGTCACCGTAATGACGATGCTGGTCGGCGTGCCCGAGGCCATCATCCTGAACCGGATGCGCGCGCCCTGGCGCAGCGTGTTCCTCCTCGTGGTGATCGGGCCGCTGCTGATCTCGGTCGTCGCGCGCACCCTGGGCTGGGCTCTGCTCTTCGGTTCGAACGGGCTAGTGAACCAGGCGCTCGTGGGATTGGGCGTGATAAGCGAGCCGCTGCCGTTCATGTTCACCGAATGGGGCGTCATCATCGTTCTCGTGCACGTGCTCGTGCCCTTCATGATCCTCGCCGTATGGGCTGCGCTTCAGCGCCTTGATCCGCAAGTGGAGAACGCGGCCTATTCGCTGGGGGCCTCGCCGCTGGCGATCTGGCGCCGGGTCGTGCTTCCGCAGATCGTCCCGGGCATCCTGTCCGGCACTGTCATCGTCTTTTCCCTTGCGGCAAGCGCCTTCGCGACCCCGGCCATCATCGGAGGGCGGCGGCTCAAGGTTGCGGCCACGCTGGCCTATGACGAGTTCCTCAACACGTTGAACTGGCCGCTCGGCGCAGCTGTCGCTACGTTGTTGCTCGTCGCTCTCATCGGCATCATCGTCTGCTCGAACAGGCTCATCGAGCGACGTTTCGCGCACGTGTTCGAGTAGCCGCCATGGCCCGCAACAGCAAGCTGGCGCTCATCTTCCACGCCGTATTCGTCATCTTCATGCTGGCGCCGATCCTGGTCGTATGTGTCGTGGCGTTCACGCCGCTGGGGTATCTGTCGATCCCCACGACCAGCTTCAGCCTGCGCTGGTTCCGCGCCATCTTCGACTATCCGGAATTCGTGCATGCCTTCGGGCGGAGCCTCTGGCTCGCCGGGGTCTCGTCGGCGGTCGCGATCACGCTCTCGGTCCCGGCGGCGCTGGCGATCGCGCGCCACCGTTTCGCGGGGCGCGAGGTGATCACGGCGCTGTTCATGTCGCCGCTCATGGTCCCGCCCGTGGTGCTCGGGATCGCGTTCCTGCGATTCTTCACGCAGATCAGCCTGTCGGGGACGTTTGTCGGCCTGGTCGCCGCTCACGTGGTCATCGTCACGCCGTTCGCGCTCCGTCTCGTCCTCGCGGCATCGTATGGCGCCGACCTGCGGATCGAGCATGCGGCCGAATCGCTGGGTGCCGGGGCGGCGACCGTCTTCCGCCGGGTGACCCTGCCGTTGATCCTCCCCGGCGTCGTGTCGGGCTTCATGCTGGCGTTCATCACCTCGTTCGACGAGGTGACCATGACGGTGTTCGTGGCCTCGCCCGCGACCGACACGCTCCCCGTTCGCCTCTTCCTCTACATGCAGGACAACATCGATCCCATGGTTGCCTCGATCTCCACCTGTCTCATCCTCATCACGTTGGTGGCGATGATCATCCTCGACCGGGTCTACAGCCTCGACCGTCTGTTCCTCGGCGACGGCAGGGCTTGAAGCTATGTTCCGAAGGCTGCCTGATTTCGCCGACACTGCCGTCCGCTTCACCTTCGACGGTAGACCGCTCAGGGGCCGGGCCGGCGACACGGTGGCGGCCGCGCTGCTTGGGGAGGGTGTCGCGGTCTGCCGCAGCACGCCCGTCACCGCCACGGTTCGCGGTCCCTTCTGTTTGATGGGTATCTGCTTCGACTGCCTGGTCACGATCGACGGCGCCAGCAGCCGCAAGGGCTGCCTCGTGCCCCTTGTGGAGGGCATGCGCGTCCAGACGGAAAGCGGCGCGCGGCCGGCAGACGACGAGGGGTTCGACGCGTGAGGATCGTCGATACCGCCAGCTCGTTTTCGGACACCTATGACCTCGTGGTCGTCGGTGCGGGCCCGGCGGGCATGGCGGCCGCAACGACGGCAGCCGCTCTCGGCATCGATACCGTCCTGCTGGATGAAAATCCCTCTCCGGGTGGCCAGATCTATCGTTCGGTCACTACGACGCCGTTTGCCGGCCGCGGCATCCTGGGAGACGATTATTGGTCCGGGGAAGCGCTGGCCGGCTCTTTCCTGGCGGCCGAGGGTTCCTACGCCCCCGCCACGACCGTGTGGAACATCGCGCGCCGTTTCACCGAGGAGGGACCCGGCCCGGACTTCGAGGTCGGCGTGTCACTGGGCGGCCAGGCACGCTTGCTGAGCGCGAGACAAGTCATACTCGCGACAGGGGCCCAGGAGCGGCCGTTTCCGATACCGGGTTGGACGTTGCCCGGCGTGCTGACCGCCGGCGCCGCGCAGATCGCGCTCAAGAGCTCGGGCCTCGTGCCCGACGGGCGTGTCGTCCTCGCAGGGACGGGACCGCTGCTGTATCTTCTCGCCTCCCAGTTGCTGATCGCCGGAGCGTCCATGGAAGCGGTCCTGGACACCACCCCCCGGTCCAATTGGATGGCCGCGTCGGGCGGCCTTCCGGGCTTCCTGGCGTCGCCCTACCTGGGCAAGGGGCTGAAACTGCTGTCGAGGGTCCTGAGGCATCTGAAGGTGGTTTCCGGCGTCACGGCATTGCGCGCCGAGGGCGAGGGGCGGGTTTCCAGGGTCGTCTACGAGCGGGGCCGTCGCGAGGAGCAGATCGGGTGCGACCTTGTGCTACTGCACCAGGGCCTCGTACCGGGCATCAACATGTCCAGCGCCATCGGCTGTGCCCACGACTGGGATAGTGAGCAGCTTGCCTTCGTGCCCCGGGTCGACAGGTGGTTTGCGAGCTCGGTGCCAGGCGTCTCCGTGGCGGGCGACGGCGCGGGCATCGCGGGTGCCGATAGCGCTGCGCAACGCGGCCGGATCGCGGCTTTGGGCGCGGCGCATGCATTGGGACGCATCGGGACGAAAAGGCGCGACAGCGACGCGCTTCCTGCCCTGCGGGCGCTGGCGCGCCTGTCACGCGGGCGGCGTTTCCTGGACCGGCTCTACCGGCCGGCGGACCAGTTCAGGGTTCCGGCGGACGTGGACACTGTGGTCTGCCGCTGCGAGGAGGTGACCGCGAAGACGATCCGGGACACCGTTGCGCTCGGCGGCTCCGGCCCGAACGAGATGAAAGCCATGACCCGTTGCGGCATGGGGCCGTGCCAGGGCAGGCTTTGCGGTCTGACGGTGACCGAGATGATCGCCCAGGCCTGTTGCCTGTCCCCGGCGGAAATCGGCTACTACCGTCTGCGTCCGCCGGTGAAGCCGGTGTCGCTTGGCGAGATCGCGTCCTTGCATCGACCCGAGGCCGTCGCCCCGGCGGCAGGAATCCGATGACCCCGTCCGCCAACACTGCCGACGTCATCGTGATCGGCGGCGGCATCCATGGCTGCTCGACGGCGCTGCACTGCCGCCTCCGGGGTCTCGGCGTCATCCTTATCGAGAAGGACCATGCGGGCCGGCACGCGTCGGGCGTCAACGCGGGCGGTGTGCGCCAGCTTGCCCGCCACCTCGCCGAGATCCCGCTGTCGGTGCACTCGATGGACCTCTGGCACAACATCGCGGAGCTCGTCGGCGACGATTGCGGGTTCACCAACGAGGGGCAGATCCTGGTTGCCGAGACGCAGGCCGAACTCGTGCAATACCGCGCGCGTGTCGAGGACCTGCAAACGAGGGGTTTCGTCCACGAGGAGCTGATCGACGCCGCCGAACTCCATCGGCTGGTTCCCGCCGTGGCGGAGACATGTCCCGGGGGCGTCATCTCGCGCCGTGACGGGGCCGCCAACCCGTTCCGCGCCACCCAGGCCTTCCGCCGGAAGGCCGAGGCGCTCGGAGCGGTGATCCACGAAGGCGAGCGCGTCACCGGCCTCGCGCGAGAAGGCTCGGCCTGGACGGTGACCACGGACAAGGGCACCTACCGGGCGCCGAAGATCGTCAATGCCGCGGGCGCCTGGGCTGACCGGATTGCGGCGATGCTCGGGGAGCCGGTGCCGCTCGAGGTCACCGCGCCCATGCTGATGATCACATCGCGCATGCCGGCGTTTATCAGGCCGGTGATCATCCTCCGTGGCCGGACGCTGTCCTTCAAGCAGTTCCGGAACGGCACGGTGCTGATCGGCGGCGGCTACCTGGGCCGAGCATTCCGGGACGAGAACGCAACCGTGCTCGACTGGACCAAGCTCGGCAGGAGCGCAAGCACCGTCCACGAATTGTTCCCGATCATGCGTTCTTCCCACATCGTGCGTGCCTGGGCGGGAATCGAGGCACGGATGACCGACGACCTCCCGGTCTTCGGGCCGAGCGGGACGAGCGAAGGCGTGTTCCATCAGTTCGGTTTTTCGGCCCACGGCTTCCAGCTAGGGCCGGGCGCGGGTTCAGTGATGTCCGAACTTGTGGCGAGGGGGCAGACCAACGTGCCGGTCGAGCAGCTGCGCATCCAGCGTTTCAGCGACGGCTCGGCAGTCCGGTCGACGGAGCACCACGAGTGACCGACGCTGTGGCCGAGCGGTGGGCGACCTTCCGGAACCTTAGGATCCCGGCGGTCACGTCGAAGCAGAAGAATTTGATGGGTGCCCGTGGCTATGAATGAGACAGTGCGGATCGTCTCTCCCGTCGACGGTCGGACCGTCGCTACGCGGCAGGTGGCCTCGGGCGTTGAGATCGCTGCCGCGACGGTCAGGGCGAAGGCCGCGCGTTCGGCTTGGGGCGAGGTGTCTCTGCGCGAGCGTGCATGGTTCATGGACCGTTTCCTCGAGGCCCTGGCTGCCAGGAACGACGACATCGTCCCCGAACTTGCCTGGCAGATGGGCCGCCCGATCCGCTACGGCGGCGAGAGGAAAGGGGTCGAGGAGCGGGTTCGCCACATGCTCGATATCGCCGACGCCGCACTTGCTCCCGTCGAGAAGCCCGGCAAGAGCGGGTTCGTGCGCTCGATAGTCCGCGAGCCGCTCGGGACCGTGTTGGTCGTGGCACCTTGGAACTACCCGTATCTGACGGCCGTGAACTCGATCGTTCCCGGCCTGATGGCAGGTAATGCCGTGATTCTGAAGCATGCCTCCCAGACGTTGCTCGTCGGCGATCGGTTTGCCGAGGCGTTCAGGGCGGCCGGGCTCCCGGACGGCCTGTTCCAGAACCTCATTCTCAGCCATGCCGACACGGAGACGCTGATCGGCTCCGGAGAGATCGACCACATCAACTTCACCGGTTCCGTCGGGGGTGGCCGCCGGATCGAGCGCGCGGCCGCCGGGACCTTCGCGACCCTCGGCCTCGAGCTCGGCGGGAAGGATCCGGCCTACGTGCGTCCCGACGCCAGGCTCGAAGACGCGATCGACAATCTCGTCGAAGGCTCGTTCTTTAACTCCGGCCAGTCCTGCTGCGGGGTCGAGCGCATCTACGTCCACGCCGACGTCTACCGGAGGTTCGTCGACGGCTTCGTGGAGACGTCCAGCGGCTGGACGCTCGGGGATCCACTCGATCCCGCGACAATCCTGGGCCCGATGGAGCAGGCCAAGTTCGCCGACCTCGTGCGCGGCCAAATTGCCGATGCCGGACGCCAAGGTGCGAAGGGACACCTCGTGGCGCAGCACGCACGCGACCGGCCAGGTTCGCCGTATCTTGCGCCTCAGGTGCTCACCGGCGTCGACCACAGGATGGCCGTGATGAAGGAAGAGAGTTTCGGACCTGTCGTGGGCATCATGAAGGTGGCCAAGGACGCCGAGGCGGTCATGTTGATGAACGACAGCCCCTATGGCCTGAGCGCTTCGATCTGGAGCCAGGACCTCGATGCGGTGGCCGGGCTCGGCGCCCGCCTCGAGACCGGGACCGTCTACGCGAACCGCTGCGACTATCTCGACCCGGAACTCGTATGGACCGGCGTCAAGGACACCGGTCGAGGCGGCGGCCTCAGCGAGATCGGCTACCAGAACCTCACGCAGCCGAAGTCCTATCACTTCAAGATCGTCTGAGGGACAAATGGCAACCAAGGCAAACTGGAACTACCCGACCGACGTCCGTTTCGGCGCGGGCAGGATCGCCGAACTGCCCGATGCGCTCCGCGCCGCCGTGATCAGGGAGCCGCTGCTGGTGACCGATGCGGGGCTGGTCAACCTGCCTGTCACGCGGGACACGATCGCGCTGCTCCGGCACATTGGGTACGAGGTAGGCGTGTTCTCGCAGGTGAAACCCAATCCTGTTTCGGCCAACGTCGATGAGGGTGTCCGCGTGCTGCGAGATGGCGGACATGACGGCGTCATCGCGTTCGGCGGCGGATCCGGCCTCGACGCCGCCAAGGCGATCGCCTTGATGGCGGGCCAGACGCGGCCGATGTGGGACTTCGAAGACATCGGCGATTCGTGGACGCGCGCCGACCCCGGTGGCATCTATCCTGTCGTTGCGGTCCCCACCACTGCGGGCACGGGGTCGGAAGTCGGACGCGCGAGCGTCATCACCGACGAGACGACGCACACCAAGAAGGTGATCTTTCATCCGCTGATGATGCCGAAGGTCGTCATCATCGATCCCGAGCTCACTGTGGGCATGCCCGCCTTCATCACGGTGGGCACCGGCTTCGACGCCCTGGCGCACTGCCTCGAAGCCTACTGCGCGCCGGGATATCACCCCCTTGCGGAAGGCATAGCCGTCGAGGGGATCTGCCTCGTGCTGGAGAACCTTCCCAAGGTCGCCGAGAGGCCAGACGACATCGAAGCACGCGGAAACATGATGAGCGCGGCCGCGATGGGAGCGACGGCGTTCCAGAAAGGCCTGGGCGCCATCCATGCCTTGAGCCACCCGGTCGGCGCCCTCTACGACACGCACCACGGCATGACGAATGCGGTTTTCATGCCATTCGTCCTGGTCGCCAACAGGGTCGCCATCGATGCAAATATCGCGCGCCTGGCGGGGTATTGCGGCCTGGCGCCCTCCTTCGCGGAGTTCCTGCTGGCCGTCATCGAGCTGCGGCAACGGCTCCACGTCCCTCACACCCTGCGCGACTTCGGGGTCGACGCCGGGAAACGCGAGCTCATCGCGGAAATGGCCATCGCGGACCCGACTGCGGGCGGAAATCCGCTGGAACTCACGAAACTTCGCGCGCTCGAAATTTTCGACCGCGCCATCGACGGGAGGGTGTAGCCAAATCTGTGTCGTGGCCGCTGGTTGCACTCAGCGATCATCCGCAACGGCTCGGAGCAGCCGTTCTTTGGACTGAAACGCAGACAGCACCTGCCAGTATCCAGGGCGTAGGCGCAACGTCGGGTCACGAAGCGTATCGGGGTAGTCACTGACCACCTGCCTGTCGTGCGGCAAACCCGAAGCCTTGTCGTCTTGCAGCTCTCGGAACACCGCGCCTGCCCGAGCCTCTCGAGGAACAAAGGACACATGTGAATTAGTAGATCGACCGTCGTGCGATCGCTCCACCCTTCGACAGCTGTAGCCCTGCTATCGAGCTTCCGGCCGGCTTGCTGACCTTCGAGGCACCGTGGGTCTGCGGATCCTATCGCGGGCAGAAGGTCTGGCCCGGCCCCAGGTAGCCACCCGCATCGCTTCGTCGTCGACCGTGTTGCCCGAAATTGCGGCCAAATTGCCCGCCTGATTAAACGCTGGATGAAGGTGCGACGGACGCACGCAACCTGCCCGCGACAGCATCCAAGCGCGACCGAATGATCGCCAGCTCCGACAGACCTGATGTTCATCCCGAACATCCGGCCGATCAATCGAGCTCCCTCGTCTCTAGCGCAAGGCAAATGTTTAGTTGACGAGCTTAGTGAGCGATGTCTACTAAACATGGCGAGCCCGGAACGAGGCTCGCGTCGCCAGGGAAACGTGGGCGAGGCCAGCAAGGCCCGCCTTAATGGGAGGGATCATGAGAAGGACATTTCTATCGCTTGCCTGTGCCGTCTTCGGCACCTTCGGGTTGGTTGCAGCCGCAGCCGGTCCGGCGCACGCACAGGGCAAGTCCCTGACGCTGTGCTGGGCTGCATGGGACCCGGCCAACGCTCTCGTGGAGCTTAGTAAGGGTTTCACCGCCAAGACCGGTATCGAGATGAAATTCGAGTTCGTGCCGTGGACGAGTTACGCCGACCGTTTCGTCAACGAGCTGAATTCCCATGGTGCGCTGTGCGACCTGATCATCGGCGACAGCCAGTGGATCGGTGGCTCCGCCGAGAACGGTCACTACGTCAAACTGAATGATTTCTTCGACAAGGAACACCTGTCGATGGGCGACTTCATGCCCGCGACGGTGCTGGCCTACTCCGAATGGCCGAAGAACACACCGAACTATTGGGCGCTGCCGGCGATGGCCGATGCGGTCGGCTGGACCTACCGCAAGGATTGGTTTGCACGTCCTGACATCCGGGCAGACTTCAAGGCAAAGTATGGCCGCGATCTCGATGCCCCGAAGACCTGGGACGAACTGCTGGAAATCAGCAAGTTTTTCAATGGCCGCAGCATAGACGGCAAGAAGGTTTTCGGCAGCTACGTCTACTCCGAGCGTGGTTCCGAAGGCATCACGATGGGCGTCACCAACGCCATGCTTGCCTATGGCTTCAAGTACGAGGACCCGAAGGCCCCCTACCACATGGCTGGCTTCGTGAACTCGCCCGGCGCGGTGAAGGGTCTCGAGGTCTACAAGGAGCTGTTCAAGTGCTGCCAGCCGGCAGGGCTGACCAACGCCTACATGTCCGAGGGGCTCGATGCCTTCAAATCGGGCCAGGTCGCGATGCAGATGAACTTCTTCGCGTTCTTCCCCGGATTGTACAAGGACCCCAACGTGGGTGGCGACAAGGTCGGCTTCTTCGTAAACCCGGCGGGCCCCGCGGGACAGTTCGCCCAACTCGGCGGGCAAGGTATCTCGGTCGTCTCCTACTCCAAGAAGCGCGACGACGCGCTGCAATACATCAAGTGGTTCGCACAAGCTGACGTGCAGCAGCGCTGGTGGGAAGTCGGTGGCTACTCCGCACTGAAGGCGGTGGTGCAAAAGCCAGGCTTTGCGGAAAGCGCGCCATTCGCACCTGCCTTCCTGCGCACGATGGACGTCATGGTCGATTTCTGGGCGGAGCCGCTCTACGTCGACCTGCTGCTCGCGATGCAGAAGCGCGTGCACGACTACGTGGTGGCTGACCAGGGCACGGCACAGAACGCTCTCGACCTGCTCGTGAGGGATTGGACGAAAGTGTTCAAGGAAGAGGGCAAGGTCATCCCCTGACGCCCCTTTCCTCAAATGAGCGGCCCCTGCCTGGGATCATGTGGGCAGGGGCCGATCCGGAGACCGCATTTCAATGTCCTTGACCCTTGATGCACGGCCGCTCAAGGCAGCGCCGTCACGCCACGTGCGCGGACTGTCGGACCGCACGCTGGCATGGCTATTCATCTCGCCGGTGATGGTGTTGCTTCTGGCCATCAACATCTTCCCGCTGATTTGGGCCGTGCGGCTCTCGTTCACGAACTACAAGTCCAACCGTCCCGACGCTCCGCTCCGCTGGGTCGGGCTAGAAAACTATGCCGACATCCTGTCCGACCCCGACGTGTGGCACTCCATGCAGGTCACAGCGCACTTCGTGGTCTGGACGATAGTGCTACAAATGTTGCTCGGTTTCGGGTTGGCGCTGCTGATCAACAGGAAGTTCCGAGGCCACGCGTTTTGGACCACGGTGATACTGCTGCCGATGATGCTGTCACCCGCAGTGGTCGGCAATTACTGGACTTTCCTGTTTCAGCCACAGATCGGCCTCTTCAATAACGCGATCGCCTTCTTCTCAGGTGTTGACCCGTCGAGCTTCCAGATGATCGGCGACGTTAATCTGGCGCCATGGACCATCGTGCTGGTCGATACTTGGATGTGGACACCCTACGTGATGCTGATCTGCCTGGCCGGGCTCCGATCGATCCCGGAAGATATCTACGAGGCCGCGGAGGTGGATCGCGCCTCGCCCCTGCGCCAGTTCTGGACCATTACCCTGCCGATGGTACTGCCGTTCCTGATGTTGGCCGTGCTGTTTCGCGGCATCGAGAACTTCAAGATGTTCGACATGGTCAACCTGCTCACGTCCGGCGGTCCCGGTTCCGCGACCGAGCTCGCCTCGATCACGCTCAAGCGCGAGGCGTTCGAGAAATGGCGGACCGGATACTCCTCGGCCTTCGCGGTCATCCTGTTCGTGACGGTGTTCGGAGCCGCGAACATCTATGTCCGTACCCTCAACCGGGTGAAGCAGCGATGAGCGCCACCTCGCACCTGGCCACGGCCCGTTCCGTCGTCGAGGCCTCGCCATGGAGCCGGGCGGTGGCCGCAATGTTGGTCGTGGTCTACGCCCTGGTGGCGGTGGCGCCGTTGCTATGGATCGTTGCGACGTCATTCAAGTCGCAGTCGGACGCGATCGCCTATCCGCCGAAGGTGATGTTCCAACCGACGCTGGAGGGATGGGTAGACCTGTTCACCGTGCGCTCGCGGCAGTCGCGGGAGTTCATGGCCACCCTGCCGCCGCCGGAGCACTGGTGGGACAAGCTGGCGCGGTCGCATGACATGGTGATCGCCGGACCGTCGAAGGTGGCACCGCGGTTCATCAACTCGCTGGTGGTTGGCTTCGGTTCCACATTCCTCGCGGTGCTGCTGGGCACGATGGCGGCCTACGGGTTCTCGCGTTTCCGGGTTCCGCTAGCCGACGACCTGCTGTTCTTCATCCTGTCCACCCGCATGATGCCGCCGATCGCAGTCGCGATCCCGATTTACCTGATGTATCGGCAGCTCGGGCTCAGCGACACCTACATGGGCCTGATCCTGCTTTACACCGCCGTCAACTCGTCCCTTTCGGTTTGGCTGCTGAAAGGCTTCATGGACGAAATACCGCGCGAGTACGAGGAGGCGGCACTGGTGGACGGCTACACCCGGTTGCAGGCATTCCGGAAGGTGGTGCTGCCGCAAGCCGTCACGGGGATCGCTGCAACGGCCATCTTCTGCCTGGTTTTCTCGTGGAACGAGTATGCATTCGCGCTGTTGCTCACCAGCGGCAATGCCCAGACCATGCCGCCCTTCATCCCATTCATCATCGGCGAGGGTGGGCAGGACTGGCCGGCGGTTGCGGCTGCGACGACGCTGTTCCTGCTGCCGATGGCCGCCTTCACCGTTGTACTGCGCCGCCATCTCCTCCGCGGCATCACGTTCGGCGCGGTGCGGAAATGATCGTGAAGCCAAGCCTATGGCGGCGCGTATTCCGCCGCGGCCCCTGGGAGAACCTCGCCACCGCCCTGGTCGCGGGCGGGGTCCTGATGCTGATGCAGCCGTTCTCGTTGGTCCTTTATGGCTACTCGTTCGTGACAACCCTCGCCGGCGTGGTCCTGTTCCTGTTCGTCACGAAACTCCCGGGCTGAGCCATGGCCGAGATCCGCATCGATAACCTGCATAAGTCGTTTGGCCCCTTCACGGCTGTACGCGACTCCACCTTCGTCGTCCCGGACGGGTCGTTCTTCTGCCTGCTCGGGCCATCGGGCTGCGGCAAGACGACGACGCTGCGCATGATCGCCGGGCTCGAACTGCCGACATCCGGCCGTATTCTGCTCGGCGGCACGGACGTCACGCAAAAGCGCGCCTCCGCGCGGGACATTGCCTTCGTGTTCCAGCTGTTCGCGCTCTATCCCCACATGAACGTTCGCAAGAATATCGGCTATCCCCTGGTGTCGACCGGCGTCGCGCGTGCCGAAGTGCGCGAGCGGGTGGAGGAGGTCGGACGGATACTTCAGATCGAACACCTCCTTGACCGACCTATCTCGGGCCTGTCGGGCGGTGACCGGCAGCGTGTCGCGCTCGGGCGGGCGATCGTGCGCCGGCCGCTTGCCTTCCTCATGGACGAGCCGCTGGGCGCGCTGGATGCGGAGTTCCGGCATCTGATGTGCACGGAGCTGCGCGCGCTCCACGACCGCATCAAGGCGACGACCGTCTACGTAACGCACGACCAGATGGAGGCAATGGCGCTGGCTGACCGGATCGCGGTCATGAACAACGGCGAGGTCGAGCAACTCGATACGCCGGGCGCAATCTACGCGCGGCCTGCGAGCGTGTTCGTGGCGTCGTTCATCGGCTCGCCCGGCATGAGCCTCCTGCCGTGCCGCGACCGCGTGCAGCCGGGTCGGGCGCTGCTGCGGCTGGGTGGTGCCGAGATTGCCATCCCCGAGCCGCGGGAGGCGCTGGACAGCCGTGAGCTTATCCTGGGCGTGCGGCCGGAACATGTGCGGCTGAGCGATGCCGGAAATCTCCGGGGCGAGGTGTTCGCCACCGAATACCTGGGGTCGACCCAGATCGTCAGCGTCACGACAGCGCAGGGCCTCGTTCGGGCGCGCTTGCCGGCCAGTGCCCGCGCAGTCGTCGGGGAGCAGGTCGGACTCACGTTCGTGGCCGCCAGACTGTCCGTGTTCGATGCGGTAACCGGGCGCGCCGTCCGCACCGCGTTGCATGACCCTGTCCCGGCGATGGAGGCAGCCTGATGGCCGAACTTATTTTGGAAGGCGTCTCGAAACGGTTCGGGGCCGCGAAGGCGGTGCAGGACCTTTCCCTGACCGTCGAGGATGGCGGCTTCGTGGTGCTGCTGGGTCCTACCGGCGCGGGCAAGACAACGGTGCTCAGGATGGCGGCAGGGCTCGAGCGGCCCGACAGCGGCAAGGTCCGGATCGCCGGGCACGATGTGACACGGGCGCCACCGGCCGCACGGGACGTGGTGTTCGTCTTCCAGCAATACTCGCTGTATCCGCATCTCTCGGTGTTCGACAACCTGGCCTTCCCGCTACGGGCGCCCAGGCGGCGCATGGACCCGGAAGCCATCCGGACCAAGGTGGGCGAAGTGGCCGACATGCTTCGTATCGGGGACAAGCTGCAACAGCGGGTGACGCGGCTGTCGGGCGGGCAGATGCAGCGCGTGGCCATCGGCCGGGCGCTCGTGCGCGACCCGCTGCTGCACCTGATGGACGAGCCACTGTCGTCTTTGGACGCCAAACTGCGCGGCGAGCTGCGGGTGGAATTGAAACGCATACAGAGGGAGCTGGGCGCGACGATGCTCTACGTGACGCACGACCAGACGGAAGCTATGACGCTGGCCAGCAAGATAGGCGTGATGGACGGGGGCCGACTGGTGCAAATTGGCACGCCACGGGAGATCTACGAGGACCCGGCGAACACCTACGTCGCATCGCGGCTGGGTAGCCCGCCGATCAACTTCCTGCCCCGGTGCCTGTTCCCCGGAATTTCCGGACCGGCATCCGCGGCGCAGTTCGGCGTGCGGGCCGAGCATGCTCGGATCCTGCCAGCCGTTCCCGGCGCGTCCGTCGGGCGCGTGACCCGGGTGGAGCACCTGGGTGAACAGGACCACCTCCATCTGACGATGTCCGGGACGGAACTCGTTCTTCTTGCCGATCCCGATGCGAGCTGGGCCGCGGGCGATGAGGTGGCGGTGACGCTCTCGGATCCGCTGTTCTTCGACGGTGCAGGCGAGCGGGTGCGGGCATGACGGGCATGGTCGTGGAAGCAGTTCCGGGGCTCAGGCCGGACCGGCTGCACCGCATGGTGATGGCGGTTGCCGACGCGGTCATCGCCCACGAGGGGGAACTGACGGCGCTGGACCAGGCCATCGGCGACGGGGATCATGGCCTGAACATGCGACGCGGCTTCGAGGCAGTGCGCACGGCGGCGGCAGATCATGCGGCAAAGCCGCTACCGGACGCGCTGCGGGCGATCGGCACCCAGCTGGTGATGACTGTCGGGGGAGCGTCCGGTCCTCTCTACGGCACGCTGCTCCTGTCGCTGGGCAAGGGGATCGCGCCGGACGGGTCCAACTTCGCGGAGGCGCTGATGGCGGCCGTGGCAGCGGTGATGGCGCGCGGCAAATCCCAGCCGGGGCAAAAAACCATGCTCGATGTCCTGGCGCCGGTGCAAGACGCGGTAGCGGATGGTCTTGGAGACCTAGCACGGCGGCTGCCCGCGATTGCCGAGGCCGCTGCGCGGGCCACGGCGCCGATGCGCGCGATCCGCGGCAGGGCGTCGTTCCTGGGCGACCGATCGGTGGGCCACGTCGATCCGGGCGCGTGGTCGACCGCGCTGATCATATCGGCCGCGTGCGGCGTCTGGGAGGGTTGAGGTATGGCAAACGTGGGTATCGTCATCGTCTCGCACTCGCCGAAGGTCGCGGAAGGCGCCGCGGACATGGTGCGGCAGATGGTCGGGGGGAGCGTGCCGCTGGCGTGCACGGGTGGCGACCCCGGCGGCGGGCTGGGCACGAGCGCCGGAGCGATCCTGCATGCCATCGAGGCGGCGTGGTCCGATGCGGGCGTGGCGATACTGGTGGACCTGGGCGGCGCAGAGACGAACAGCGAGATGGCTGTCGAGATGTTGGGCCCGGAACGGCGCGCACTGGTGGTCGTGTGCAACGCGCCGATCGTGGAGGGTGCGGTCGTGGCGGCAGCGGAGTCGTCCGGCGGCTCGTCGCTTGACGCGGTGCGGCGCGTGGCCGAGGAGCTCTCGTCGCGATGATGGATCAGCCGGTGCCCGCGGGTGCCACGCCGCCGGAGTGCGTGCAGGGGGCGACCGCGATCGTGAATGCCATCGGCCTGCACGCGCGGCCTTCGGTGAAGCTGACCCAACTTGCCAAGACCTTTCCGTGCCAAGTGGAGATCGCCCTGTCCGCGGACGGCCCGTGGGTGGACGCGAAAAGCCCGGTGAAGGTCATGCGGGTCATCGCGCCGAACGGCGCGGTGCTGCACGTGCGTGCTATCGGCTCCGGGGCTGCCCTGGCCAGCGAAGCGTTGCTGATGCTGATCCGCGAGGGGTTTGGGGAGGCTCCCAGCCCATCCCAGGCCGTCGCCCGTGGCTGAGCGTCTCCTGGTCGGGCATGGCGCCGCTCCGGGACTGGCGCGCGGCACCGTCAGCGTGCTGGATTTGCCGCAACGGCACCCGGACCGCGCGGCCGGACCACCCGCGGACGAGCGGGCTGGGCTGCTGGCGGCGTTGGAGCGTGCGCGGGCGGAAGTTTTGGAACTGGCGGCAGCGACCGGCGGCGACGCCGCGGACATGCTTGGCTTCCAGGCTGCAATGCTGGCCGACGACGAGTTGGTCCGGCCGGCGCTGGAGTCCGTGGAAGCGGGCATGCCCGCCGCCACCGCTTGGGAGCAGACACTGGCCGCGGAGGCGGCGTCTTATGCCAGGTCGGGCGATGCCATCCTGGCCGCGCGCGTCGCGGACCTGGACGACATGCGCGATCGCGTCCTTGCGCAATTGGCGCCGGCAGTGACCGGCCCGACCCCGCCGCCGGGCGCGGTAATCCTAGCGTCGGACTTGCCGCTGTCCCGTTTCCTGTCGTTGGACTGGTCCGCGGGGGGCGCCATCGTGCTGGCGCGGGGCAGCCCGGCCGGCCATGTCGCGATGCTAGCTCGGGCGCGCGGAATACCGTTGGTTGTGGGTGTGGGCGACGCCGCGTTGCTCGGTCCGGATGACGCAGGCAACACCGCACATGCCCCCTTGCTGGAAGGGCAGGAGGCTCTGGTCGATGCCACCATCGGCGAAGTCACGCTGGATCCCGAGGACTCAAGCCGCGTTGCATTCGCGTCCCGGATGCGGCAGGCAGCGTCAGCGGCGGCGGGATCGGCCCTTTTCCGAATGGCGCCGGCCGCGACTGCGGACGGGATCCGTATCGCGGTGAACATCAACATCAGCGACGCCGCCGAGCTGGACGGACTGGATCCCGCAATTTGCGACGGCGTGGGTTTGGTGCGGACCGAGTTGCTGTTCCACGGGGTTGCGTCCGGGCTGCCGGACGAGGACACGCAAGTCGCCGCATACCGCCGCATCCTGGCCTGGGCAGGTGACCGCCCTGTCGTTGTACGGACGCTCGATGCCGGCGGCGACAAGCCGATCCCCGGGGTGACGGAGGTTGGGGAAAGCAATCCGTTTCTCGGATTGCGTGGCCTGCGGCTTCTGCTGCGGCGAACCGAGCTGTTCCGCACCCAACTGCGCGCCCTGGCCCGCGCCGCTGCTCATGGCGACCTGCGCGTGATGCTGCCCATGGTGACGGTCCCGGACGAACTGGTAGCGGCCACCTTGCTGTTGGACGGCGCCATGCAGGACCTATCGCAGGAGGGCGTCACGGCCCGGCGCCCCCAGCTGGGGATCATGGTTGAGGTCCCGGCAGCGGCAATCTCGGTGGAACGGTTCGACGCGGACTTCTTCTCGATCGGGTCCAACGACCTGACCCAGTACGTGACCGCTGCGGCGCGCGACATCGGTTCCGTCGCGACCCTGGCGGATCCGCTCAACCCCGCGGTACTCAGCCTGATCGAATTGGTGGCGCGCAACGGGCGGACACGCGGGCTCGGCGTGAGCCTGTGCGGCGACGCAGCTGCCGACCCACGCTGCATGGCGCTGCTTCTGGCGGCCGGCCTGCGGTCGCTGTCGGTCGCCCCGGATGCGGTGGGCCGGACGAAGCAGGCCATTGCCGCCGTGCACCTGGCCCGAGTCGACACTTGACCGACAGGGTCCTGACCGGCAGCGAGGGCACGCCGGCTGAATACAAGCGCCTGTTGCAGGTAGTCTGCGACAACCGTCCCTCGGGCACGCGCGGAAGGTTGGCGGCTGCGTTGGGCACCAACCGGTCGTTCGTCTCGCAACTGACCAACCCGGCCTACCCGATGCCGATCCCGGCAGGTCACCTGCCCGCAATCTTCGAGATTTGCCGCTTCTCGCCCGCCGAGCGGATGGCATTTCTCGAGGCCTACGACCGCATCCACCCGGGGAGGCGCGACGGCGCCGAAACCGCAGCCAGGGCACGCCTCGTGACGCTCACGGTGCCCGATCTGGGGGACGCACGCCGGAACCGGGCCGCGGACGAGATGCTTGCCGAGTATGCACGGCAACTGATGCGGTTCGCCGCAAGCATGCGGGACAACGGGGAGACCGAAGGGGCCGCCGTCGCATCCGGTCCCGACGGGAAGGAAAGGCAGGCATGAAGAAGCTGATCAACGCGCCGGACACGATGCTCGCGGAAAGCCTGGATGGGTTCGCTGCGGTGCATTCGGATCTCGTGATACTGGATCCGCAGCGGCGTTTCGTACGCCGCCGCCTGCTATCTCCGGGCAAAACGGCGCTGATTTCGGGCGGAGGATCGGGTCACGAGCCGATGCACGTCGGCTTTGTCGGGTCGGGCATGTTGGACGCCGCCTGCCCCGGGCAGGTGTTCACCTCGCCCACGCCTGACCAGATACTGGCAGCGGTCGACGCGGTCGATACGGGCGCTGGTTGCCTATTCGTCGTCAAGAACTACGAGGGCGACGTCATGAACTTCGAGATGGCGCGCGAGATGTCTTCCGCAACGATCGAGACGGTGGTGGTGCGGGACGATGTCGCGGTGGAGGACAGGGTCGGCACGACCGGGCGCCGTGGCGTTGCCGGTACGTTGGTGGTCGAGAAATGCCTGGGTGCGGCCGCCGAGCGCGGGGCTGATCTCGGGGAACTGGCGGAACTGGGCAGCCGCGTCAACGCCGCGACGGGCACTATGGGAGTGGCGCTGACGTCGTGCACGGTACCGGCGGCTGGACGACCTACTTTCAGCCTGACCGAAGACGAGGTGGAGCTTGGCGTCGGGATCCACGGCGAGCCCGGCCGGCGGCGCGCGAAGATGGAGACCGCATCGGTCCTGGTGAACGAGATGCTGGACGCGATCCTGCGAGACCTGTCTCCGCGGCGCGGGTCAGAGGCGCTGTTGCTGGTAAATGGCTTCGGGGGCACGCCGCTGATGGAACTGTATCTGGTCGCCAATACCGCCAACCGGCTCCTGCGGGATGCCGGCCTGACCGTGAGCCGGTTCCTCACCGGGACCTATGTAACCGCGATCGAGATGGCCGGGTGCTCTGTCACTGTCACGTTGCTGGATGACGAGTTGCGGGGCCTGTGGGATGCGCCGGTCCGGACGGCCGCGCTGCGGTGGGGAGCCTAGCAGTGGCCACCCCGTGCGTTCTCGCCAGGGCAGTTCCTCGTGGAGCGGCGCCATGAAGAAGTTGATCAATGATCCGGAAGCCGTCGTTCGCGAGATGCTGGAAGGTGCTGCTGCTCTGGCGCCTTCTCAGGCGGTGCTCGCGGACGAAACGGTGGTCGTGCGCCGTCCGTTGCCCCCGGCGGATGCCGCAGCCTGGCCGGTCGCTGTCCTGTCGGGCGGCGGCAGCGGGCATGAGCCGGCGCATGCGGGCTTCGTAGGCGTGGGAATGCTGGCCGCAGCCGTGGTGGGTAACGTGTTTACCTCGCCAAGCGTGGATGCCGTCCTTGCGGGACTGCGGGCGGTCACGGGGCCGGCAGGAACGCTGATGATCGTCAAGAACTATACGGGCGATCGGCTGAACTTCGGCCTGGCGGCCGAGATCGCCCGGGCCGAGGGGTTGCCGGTCGAGGTGGTGGTCGTCGCCGACGACGTGGCCTTGCGAGACACGGTGGAGCGCGAGCGGCGGCGCGGCATTGCCGGCACGGTGCTCGTCCACAAGGTGGCGGGTGCCGCAGCTGCGGCCGGGTTGCCGCTCAACGAGGTGGCGGTCCTGGCACGGCAGGCGGCAGAGGGGTTGGGCTCCATGGGCGTGGCGCTGGGTGGCTGCACCCTGCCAAGCGCGTTGCCCGGAGCGGGGCGGAGCGGTTTTCAGTTGGCCGAGGACGAGATCGAACTGGGCCTCGGCATTCACGGCGAACCCGGCGTACGGCGTGTGGCGCTGCGGCCTGCGGACGAACTAGCCGGGATCTTGGTGAAGGCGATCGCCGACGACCTGTCGCTCCGGCCGGGCGAGCAGGTGGCGCTGCTGGTCAACGGATTGGGCGCGACCCCCCCGATGGAATTGGATATCGTGTTGCGGGGTGCGCTGGCGCATGTGCGGGCGCGCGGGATCGGGGTAGCGAGGGCATGGCGGGGCACGCTGCTCTCGGCGCTGGACATGCCCGGCTGCTCGATAACCTTGATGCGGTTAGATGACCGGCTGACCGCGCTGTTGGACGCGCCGACGGACGCACCGGCCTGGCCCGGTCCCGGCCTGCTTAACCCCGAAGTGGTGCTGCCCACCTCCTCAAGGGCCGAACCGTCAGCGCCGGAGTTCGGGTCCGAGCCGGTAGGGCAGGGCGGACAGATCCTGCGCCGGACGGCGGAGGCGGCGGCCTCGGCGCTGCTTGCAGCGGAGGCGCAACTGACGGAGCTTGATGCGAAAGCTGGCGACGGCGACCTGGGGGTCAGCATGACCAGGGCAGCGCGGGCAATCCTGGACTTGCCCGACCGGGCATGGTGTTCGCCGACTTCGGCGCTGGCCGCAGCGGGCGAGGCGCTTCGACGGGCAGTAGGCGGCAGCTCCGGCCCTTTCTACGCTACGGCTCTGCTGCGGGCGTCACGGTACTTGTCGGGCTTGGACAGCCCTGCCGTTGCAGATTGGGCGGGCGCTCTGACTGCGGCAAGCCAAGCCGTCTCGGAGCTTGGCGGGGCACGACCGGGTGACCGAACGATGATAGATGCGCTCGACCCGGCGGCCCGTGCCCTAACGGCAGCAGCAGCAGCTGGCCCGGTGGCAGCGGCGCGTGCCTGCATCGCCGCCGCCCGGGACGGTGCCAGTTCCACGGCCGGCATGATGCCTCGCCTGGGCCGTGGCAGCTATATGGGCAACAGGGTGCTTGGAGTGCCGGACGGGGGTGCGGTGGCTGTGCAGGTCTGGCTGGGTGCCATATGCGACTGGATAGAGCGGGAAGACCAGTAGAGTGCCACCCGTGTGCTGGGCCCGTGAGTTTGAGCCGACGGCGCAGTCGATCCGAAACTGGATTGCACCGGGGTCGATCGAGGGGCGGCCCATGTCGCTGTAGAAGGGCCGCAGGCGCTGCCGCAGGCACCCAGGTCGACGAACCGGTCGATCGACCGCACCAGGTGGTCGGCTGGCCCATGCCGCTCCAAGTCGAAGCCGTAGAAGAGCGCCCCTTGCGCCGTGGTCCGCTCTCCCATCATCGACCTGTCTCCACCCAACCCGGGAGACTGAATCAGCCGCGCACGACTTCTTCAAGAAGGACTTTTTCAACAGCATCGGCCAGATCCAGTCGAAACCGTCCGACCGTTTCGCGCCAAACTCAGACGCTCAGAAACTTGAGCCAGCGTGCCAGAAGCGGACATTTCAACCTGGGTCGGCTTCGGCCGGGATTGAACGGGCGTGCATCAAGGCAGCTTACGCGACGCAGATGCCAGGAACGGCAACCGGCCGGAACAGGTGGGGACTTGCGGTGGCACTCTCGGGGTAATCGGCCAAGCGTGCCTGGAATACGGGGTTGGCGAAAGCAGCCTTGAAATGCGCGACCGACTCCCACACGGCGCAATTCAGGAACACGCCGCTGCCGGCTATGCCGCGATGTAGCTGGGTCGAGATGAAGCCCGGCTGCCGCTTCATGACCGCGGCGTCGGCGCCCCAGGCGGCGAGAAGGCGATCGGCGTCCTCCGACGGCACGACGAACGTGTTGACGAGGACCACTGGTCCGCCTTCATCCTTGAGCTGGGCAGCCAAAGTAGTGTTGTGATCCATTTCGATGAACTTCGGCATAGTGTCCTCCTATTCCTGCGTGGTGCTATCAGACGGGGCGGGAACATCGAGGCGGCGCTGCAACTCGCGCAGAAGTAGGTCCGCGGCTTCAATGCCCTTGGGCGAAAGCCCGACAGCCAAGGCGTCCGCCCAACGTTCCTGTCGCGCGCTCGCGGCGCGGTAGGCTGCCTCTCCTTGCTCGGTCATCGTGACGAGCATGGCTCGCCGATGATGCGGGTTCGGATCGAGTCGGACGAGGCCGTCCTCGCGCATCTCATTCACGGAGCGCTGCACGGCTTGCCGGGTCAGGCCCATGTTGCGGGCAATGTACGCCACTGGCAGCGGGACAGGCGAGAGTGCGATGGCGCCGAGCACTTGCCACCGCGCACTGGTCAACCCGAGGTCTTGGACGAGGGCGTCACCGGACGCGAGCAAGGCACCGTTCAGCCGGAAAACATCGATCACAAGATCCGTCAGAGCCCGCCGCAAGCACGCTTCAAGTTCAGTGACGAGTAAACGGACATGGGCCATGCTCCCCGATATACGGCATGCGCATCATGCGGTCAACATGACAACCTATTGTCAATCAGGCAATCCCACTGTTTCTGCTTGGAGTCGAGAGCTGCCGGACGGCTCAAGCAGCGGAGCGTCAGTTGGAAAGCTGCACCTGCCCGGATCCTGCCTGCCCGCCCCCGGCCCAAAGCCGTCCGTTGTGGGGTGACGACGATCAAGTTGCTCAATCTGCCGAGCTTCCGCCAATGACGGGGCGGCTCAGATGATCCATCAAGGCATCGATGAACACGCGCACTTTCGCCGAGAGGCTGCGATGGCTGGGGTAAAGTGCGTGCGCCTCCACCGCGCCGCTCGACCATTCCGGCAACAGGCGAACCAGCGAACCATCCGCGATGGCATCAATCGCGTGAAAATCTGGAAGCCAGCCGACTCCGGCGCCCCCGAGCAGCATCGTCCGAACGACGGCCGGCTCTTGGACGACGGCGATCGGGTGCAGCGCGACTTCCGTTATAGTTCCTGACCGCGCGACGAACCGCCAGCTTCGCTGTTTGTCGGAGTGAGCAACGATCGTGTGCGAGGAAAGATCGCCCGGTTTGGTCGGCATGCCGCGTTGGTCGAGGTAGGCCGGGCTGGCGCATGTCCAGAGCTCGAACGTCGCGAGCCGCCGCGCGATCAGCTCGGAATTGGCGATCGGGCCGATGCGAATGACGACATCGATCTCTTCGGTCAACAGGTCGATGTTGCGGTTGTCGACCGTGAGGATCACCCTGACATCCGGATAGCGCGTTAGGAAGGCCGGCAGCATCGGAGCGAGCGGCCCGGCTGCGAAGGTAAACGGCGCGCTGATGCGCAAGTCCCCGCGCGGCGCCCCTACCAGGCCGCCAATTGCGTTCTCCGCTTCGCCGATGTCGTCCAGGATACGGTTCGCATGGCGACGCAGCAGCAGCCCGGCATCGGTCAGGCGGAGATGCCGGGTCGATCGCTCGACCAGCACGGCGCCGACGGCCGCCTCAAGCCGGGCCAGAGATCGGCTCACCGACGATTTCGGCATACGCAGCGCCCGCGCGGCAGCGGAGACGCCGCCCAGGTCGGCGATACGGGCAAAGGCGCGCAGGTCGGCAAGGTCCAGCATTCCAGAGCCGTTCCACGACTGGAACGCTGTGTCTAGCTTTGGCTGTCTAATCGATGTGTCGGGAACGACCAAATGAGGATCACCGCAACGGAAGGCCTCAGTTATGACCCAGACCATCCTCCTCGTCGGCGCCACCGGTATGCTCGGCGGCCGCATCGCCCACTATCTGCTCGAACGACCTGACGCCCGTGTTCGCCTGCTGGTTCGCGACGTCGCCGGTAAGCAGCAGGCGTTGGGTTCATTGGTCGCAAAGAGGGTCGAACTGATCAAAGGCGACCTTGCCGACCCGGCCTCGCTCGACCGCGCAACACAGGGCGTTGATGTCATCGTGTCTGCCGTCCAGGGCGACCCCGACATCATCATCGACGGCCAGGTCGCCCTCGCCGAGGCGGGCAAGCGAAACGGCGTGCGCCGGATCCTGCCCTCGGACTTTGGGCTCGACCTGTTCAAGGCGACCCCCGGCGAACACGCCGCCTTTGACTGGCGCCGCACCGCCGACGAGCGGATCGCCGCGATCGGCCTCGATCAGGTCAACATCCTCCAGGGCGGCTTCATGCATCTGCTCATGCCCGGCATGGGCGCCATCGACCTCGACAAGGGCACCGTTGGATTCTTCGGCGATGGCAACAGTCCCATCGACGTCACCAGCGTCGAGGACACCGCCCGCATGACCGCCCGCGTCGCCCTGGACCACAGCGTGCCCGCTGGCAAGTTCGCTTTCGCCGGGGACCGCGTGTCCTTTCGCCAGGCCGCCGAGATCGTCGTGGCCCGCACCGGCCGGGCGCTCGAGCCGGTCTCGTTGGGCTCGGAAGCCGATCTGCGCGGCGCGATGGCGGCGGCGGACCCGCAGAAACGCGTGATGTTGGCCTACCTGCTCTACATGCTCACTGGCCAGACCGCGCTTACGGACCTGCAGAACGACCACTACCCCGACCTGAAACTCGAGAGCTTCGCAGACTTTGCGACGCAGAAGCTGGCTGCCGCCTGAACCGCCCACAGGAGAACGACAATGGCCGCCTCGCCGAAATTCACGCCCATGCCCGGGGCCACCGGGTTCATCCACCACGTCGATGAGGCGCCCGCCTATTGGATGCAGGGTATCCTGTGGACGATGCTGGCCGATGCCGCGGACACCGGCGGCCGCTGGTCGATGATGGAGCAGCTGCTGCCCAAGGGATCGGGGCCGCCGCCACACAAGCACCTATGGTCGGACGAAACCTTCTACATCCTCGACGGCACGATCACCTTCCTGCTCGAGGACGAGATCCGCACCGCGACCAAGGGCGCCTTTATCAACGTGGCGCGCAACACCCGCCACGCCTTTCGCGTCGACAGCGACACCGCGCGATTCCTCAACGGCTACACGCCTGCGAGCATGGAGGCGCTGGTGGCCGAACTCGGCCGCCGCACCGAGCAGCGCACCTTGCCGCCGCCCGAACCCACTGCCACCGGCGGTTCCATGCCCGATGAGCTGCGCGACCGCTACGGCATGAGCTGGCTCGACGAGCCCGATCCGCTCGAGCCAAGGCGGCACTGACATGATCGACGAACCCACCATCGCACTGGCCGGCGCCGGGGGAGACCTCGGCGGCAGGATCGCCCGGGCGCTGGTCGCCCGCGGTGCGACCGTCCGAGCCCTTGTACGGCCGGGGTTGGACGATGCCGGGCACGCTCGCATCCAGGCCCTCGGCGCAACGTCGGTCGCCGCCGATCCCACGAACGTCGACGCCATGGCGGTCGCTGTCGCCGGGTCCGCTTGCGTGGTGTCCGCGCTGAACGGCCTGCGAGACGTGATTATCGATCGGCAGGGCGTGCTGCTGGACGCGGTGGTCAGGGCGGGGGTGCCCCGCTTCATCTCATCGGATTTTGCGGCGGATTTCACCAGGACGGAGCCGGGCCGCAACCGCAATTTCGACCTGCGCCGCGCATTCATGGCCCGCGCCGACACGGCGCCGATCCGGGTCACCTCGATCCTGAACGGCGCGTTCCTCGACATGCTGGGTGCGGAGATGCCGATCATCCAGCGCCGCATCCATCGCGTCCTCTACTGGCACGACGCCGACCAGCTGCTCGACTTCACCACCAAGGACGACGTGGCCGCCTATACCGCAGCCGCCGCGCTCGACCACACAGCACCGCGCATCCTGCGCATTGCCGGAGACAGCGTGACGGTCCGCGACATCGCCATGACACTGAGCACGGTCACCGGGGAAAGATACCGACCTTTATGGGCCGGCAGCCTCGGCTCGCTCGGCCTCATGATCCGCATCGCCAAGCTGGCAGCACCGCAGCCTGAAGCCGCGTTCCCACCTTGGCAAGGCATGCAGTACATGCGGGATCAGTTCAGCGGACTGGTTAGACTCGACCAACTGGACAACGGCCGATATCCCGGCATCGCGTGGACATCCGTCCGCCAGCACCTGTCCAGTCTCCAGAGGTAGTTACCGGTGGCCGTCATCTCGGTGTCAGGCTGAGGATGCTGCCGCTACGCCGCCTTTTCCGCATCGTACGCGGCGCGAGCCTGCGCAAACACGTCGTGATTGCGCGCCACCCATGTCCAAAGCGGGTCGACATGGCGGATCAGCTCGATCCCCAGCGCGGTCGCCGCATAGTCCACCCGTATCGGCGAGCGCACCGTCACCGTCCGCGTCACCAGGCCGTCGCGTTCAAGCTGGCGAAGAGTCGCGGTCAGTGACTTCTGGCTGATCCCCGTGACCTGCTCGAGAAGGCGCGAGAACCGCAGCGTTCCCTTCATGGCAAGCACGCTGAGCGTCCACAGGCTCCATGTGTCGGCGGAACGCGAGATGATCTCGCGGACCAACTCTTCCTGCTCGACGGAAAGGCTCGCGCAGAGCTGGGCACTCTCGGGCGAGAACAGGACGGGTTTCAATCGGTCGCGCTCCTTGCCTCACAACGCTGTGGTTACCTAGGGGTACCTGATTGCGGATGGCAACAGCAGACCGCACCTTCGGACCCGAAGCAAAACCCGGCGCGCGCGCGTCGTTGGAGGATGCCCCCTATGACCACCGACGTCGAACCATTCCACCTGAATGTCCCGCAAGCCGACCTCGACGACCTCAGTGCCCGGCTCGCGCGCACGCGCTGGCCCGATGCGGAGACGGTCCGCGACACCAGCCAGGGACCGCCGCTTGCCAGAGTGCGGGCACTCGCCGATCATTGGCGGGACGGATATGATTGGCGCCGGTGCGAGGCGATGCTCAACGGCTTCGGCCAGCATCGCACCCGGATCGACGGTCTAGGCATCCACTTCCTCCACATCCGCTCGCCCGAGCCGACGGCGCTTCCACTCGTCATGACGCATGGCTGGCCGGGCTCGATCCTGGAGTTTCGCGACGTCATCGGGCCGTTGACGGACCCCGTGGCCCATGGCGGCGACGCCAGCGACGCCTTCCACCTCGTGATCCCGTCCCTGCCGGGCTTCGGGTTCTCGGACAGGCCGACCTCGCCGGGCTGGAACATCGGCCGAACCGCCGCCGCCTGGATCACGCTGATGCAACGGCTCGGCTATGAGCGCTGGGGCGCCCAGGGCGGCGACTGGGGCGCGGCCGTCGCCACTGCGCTCGGATACATGGTGCCGTCGGGTCTCGTCGGCATTCATCTCAACATGGTGATGTTCCAGCCGACCGAAGACGAGCGCGCCGAGGCGACTCCCGACGAGCAGAATATGCTCGACGCCGCCCAGCGCTACGACCAGCTGTTCTCGGGCTACTACAAACTTCAGAATACGCGTCCGCAGTCGATCGGCTTCAGCCTGGCCGACTCGCCGGTCGGCCTTGCGGCCTGGATCTACGCGCTGTTCCAGGATGTCTCGGATAGCGGCAGCAACCCCGAACGCGTCTTCTCAGCCGACGCGATGATCGACGACATCATGCTCTACTGGCTTCCCAACACGGGCGCGAGTTCTGCCAGACTTTACTGGGAAGGCATGCAGGAGATGATGAAGAGCGGCATGCCGTCGGCACCGATGCAAACGCCTGCTGGCATCAGCATGTTTCCCGGCGAGCAGATCCGCCTTTCCCGGCGCTGGGCAGAACGCCGTTTCGCCAAGCTGATCCACTTTAACGAGCTATCACACGGCGGTCACTTCGCCGCTCTCGAGCAGCCGGCGTCGTTCGTGGACGAGGTTCGGACGACGTTTCGACATCTGCGCTGACTGAGTGCAACCAAGCATTATATGAGGGACGGTTGGGAGGTCATCGACGTAGCCCAGATGGAAGTCGGTCCGTTCCGCCAATCCTTTTTCCGCCAGCCGAGCGACTGCGATGTCCATCATCGGCTTCGACGGATCGACGGCCGTAAAACGCCACTTTGGTCCCATTGCGCTCGCTGTGACGATCTCCTGCGCGCCTCCCCCGGCTCCCACAATCAAGATGCGAGCTGGATTGTCGCTCCCGATGGTCGCCGACAGCATGCAGGCGGACAACTCGTGACAGGCGTCGTAGCCCGCGAGTGCGATGCGACTCTGTGCCTGATACTCGTTTGCCCGCGCCGGATCGAATTTCTGAGCGGCAGATGTCGATGACACTAAGGTAAGCCCTTTCTTGGAGCCTCCGCCCCTATCGGCTGTCAAAAGGTGGGAACAGCCATGCCGGCGAATTACAGGGTCCACTGTGTTTCGGAAGCGGCGGCCAGGCTCGGCTGGAATGCATTTCCGGTTCCTGCGCTACCGGACCCCAATTTGACTAGCACCCGTGTCTCGGCTTCGTGGGCAGATCAAAATCCGACGCTGGCGTTCGCGAGATTGCCGGCAATCCCATCTGCCGTCACCGTGTGGCCGCTCACCCGCGTGTTGGCGATGGTGATCTGCCTTGGGGCGAGCAGCGTGAGATCGGGGAGATCAATCGCCACTCGCTCCTGGAACGCGCGGAAAAGCCCGAACCGTTTATTGGGGTCAGTCTCAACCGCGGCGCGTTCCAGCAAATCGTCGGCTTCGCGGCTGCGGTAGTGCGAGCCGTTCGAAAAGGCGACACCCGGGCGGATGTTCCCCGACCAGTATACGCGCTGCACGCCTACCGTTGGATCGAACATGTTGTTCATGCGGCCAATGGCAAAGGCGAAATCTCGGCTGGTGTAGACGCGGCGGATGTAGGCCGGAAAATCCTGCTCCCGCAACTCGGCCGCGATCCCCACGCCCGCGAGCGCCTTCGCCACGCCTCGGCGGTGCGGCGGTAGCCGTCACCGGCGGGCACGTAGTCGAGCGGCAACCGGAGACGTACGCCGTCCGTCCCGCGGGGAAGCCCCGCGGCATCGAGGAGACGTTCGGCTTCCTGCGGGTCGAAGGCGGGTGCCAGCAATCCAGGAACGTGGAAGCCTTCCAGGTCCGGGCTGACGGGATTGGAGGCCACTTTGGCATACCCGCACCAAGCCCCGGCAACGAGGGCCTGTCGGTCGAGAGTGCGAGCGACGGCTTGCCGGAATATTTGCCGCCCAACCAAGGGATGATCGAGGTTGAATTCGAGCCGCACGACCTGATTCGTGTACTGGTAGCCATCGGTGACGCATCGCAGCGCGGGGTTGCCCTCCAGCCGATGCATTGCGGCCAGCGGCACCGGTGTTCCCGGCGCAAGGTCCACGGTTCCGGCTTCGATGGCAGCCAGCTTGGCTTCGGTGTCTTCGATAAAACGAATCACGAGCCGATCCACGCGGGGCTTCGGATGGTCCCAATAGTCCCGGTTGCGCTCGTAGGCGACATGGCTGCCCCTGACCCATGCCCGGAAGACGAACGGGCCGGTGCCGACCGGGGCGCCGCCGTTCGCGTCCGCTCCCGCGCCGTCGCGACCGTAGAGGTGCGCGGGCGTGATCGGCGACTCTGAAGCCGCGAGCGCGAGCAACAGGTACGGGGCCGGCCTGGACAGCACGATCACGGCGGTGTGCGGGTCCGGCGTAAGCACCTCGCTGACGTTGGCGAACGTCGTTCGCCCCCGCCCGTGCAGCTCCCGCAACAGAGCGACGGAGGAGGCCACGTCACGGGACGTGAACGGCATCCCGTCGTGCCATCGCACTCCCTGGCGCAGCCTGAAGCTGAACTTCCGGTAGTCGGCGCTGACCTCCCAGGCGATGGCGAGCTGCGGCAGGGGTGCGAGGTTGAGGTCGTACGCAAGCAGTCCTTCCGTGACCTTTGCTGAAACAAGCATGGAGGGGTCGCCGCAGTTGGTCAGCGCCACCAACGTCGGGGGTTCCGGCTCCACCAGCATGGTGAGCGTGTTGCCTTGCTGCATTGGGGTGAGCACCAGGTTCAGAGCTGTCCGAGCAACATGAACCAGGCATATTCGACGGGCACTAGCAAGACGAGGGTGATGACGGCCAGCGCCAGGCAGGGGCGCAGGCCGTCCGGTGCAAGCACCTGGCCCATGCACATGTCCACGACGATGGGCGACGCGTGGTTAGGTAGCACCGGTGTGGCGTAGCCGATCACCTGCACCATCAGCACACCCGCCAACGGAGACGAGGCTTAATTCGGTGCTTGGTATTCAGTGACTACCAATGCGGCAGATATCATCGGAGGGGAGCGAGATACCGTTGGCGTCTTTCGACGGCCGCCTGGCCCCGCAGCCTTCAGACATGCCGAACATATGCCCTCTAGTGGGAAGGCAGGGGCGACGTCGGACTGTGCAGCTGATCCTGGTGTGACGAGCGTCGCCCGTCAGAGCCGTTTGACACTCCGAGTAGAGGCGGGCGTTTGTGCAATACATCGAGCAGCATGGTGCTCCGACGTCGGGCAGGTGTATGCCCATTTTGTCCAGGTCACGTCAGCACGGCACATGGCGCGCTAGGACGCGACTACCCTCTCGATCACTGCCCCGCGAGCGCACCCGAATAGACGTGCAAGGCGGAAGGCATCCCCGACCTTCTGCTCGCCAGAATCCCCGCACCGTGATCTCCAGCGAGCCGACATCCCGCTCGACGCGCAGTTGCTTGTTCGCCCGCCGTAGACCGCTACGACTTGTCGACGGGTCGAGGAAGCCTCGGTGAAGGCGTCAGCTCGATCACGCATGCGCCCGCAACCGATTTCAGTGCCGTTCCCAACAGGAAGGGCAGCAGACCGGAGCCGATCGCCCTCTCCGCCCCGAGAAGGTGGGCCAGCCACAGAGCCCCCGGCAACAGTATCAGTACGTGACCGATCACCATCAGCGGGAATCCCGTCCTTGGCGAGTGGCACCACCCCCGCTCCGAAAGCCAGCCCACGCCGTAGGCCGCCGGCAGGAACCCGAGCAGGTAGCCGGCCGTCGGTCCCGTGAAGGCCTCTGGCCCGGCCGTCGATCCCGAGAAGATCGGCAGGCGGACCGCCCCTGCCGCCAGGTACGCGAGCGCGACCGTCGCGCCGAGCCGGCGGCCGGCAGCGGCCGCGACCAGGATCACGACAAGGCTCTGCATCGTGACCGGGACGGGCCAGGACGGGACCTGGACTTTGGCCGAGAGCGCCACTGCCACGGTGCCCAGGAGCACGGCAGCCAGTTGGCACACGATACCGGCTTCTCTGAGCCTAGATGAGAACATCCGTCACCTTCCTGCCCCACGCGCCCCTGACGATGCCGAGAGTGTAGCCCGTGCTCCGGCCCATCGGGCCCGAACGCGCCCCAGGTAGCCGGTGACTACCATCAAAGCTGATGCCGTCGAGTACCGGCGAGCTGCCGCCGCGCCGCCTTCGTCTCGCATGTCTTCGTGGATTGGCATCCGGGCGAGAGGGCATGAGCACCCAGCCAGCCCCAGGCCTATTAACCAAGGCCGCATCGACCGATGCCGACCCGATTTCTTGATCGACGGGGGGGGGGCGGCGCTAGACCCCGGCTCTGGACCGGGGTGCAACGACGGACCGCCTGCCATCCCCACGCGCAGGCAATTGCCTCCTGCGATCGGGACAGCCGTCAGCGAATCACAGACGAACTGAAGCGGGAATCGGCCTGAGTCAAAGGCCAGTGCCCTTGTTGTACGACGCCTTCAGTCCCCAAGGGATCCTGGACCAGATACGCTCGTGCACGAAGTAGAGGAAGATCTTGGTGAAGACCTCGAAGCCGCCGACGGAAAGTGCGATCCGGGCATTTCCGCTGATGATTAGCGTGAGGAGAAACGTGTCGAGGCTGCCGGTGACGCGCCAGGACACTGCTTTGAGCAGGCTGCGCCAGGGCCTTTCCCCCGCCCGTGCCAGCCAGCCGCGAACGCCGCCGGGCACCTTCCGCTCCGCGATCTCCGCCTGATCGATCATGCCCATTGCGACCGTGAGATTGGTGCTGCGGTCAATCAGGATGAAGCCACCGGTCTCCCGATTGTCGTGGTACGTGTCGAACACTGCCGGGACGTCCAGACGAATGGCGACAACCGCGATCTCATTCAGCCCAGGCATCGCGAAGTCCGCTTGAGCCGGCACGAATAACCCCGATACGATGTCCAAAGTCGCGAGCGGCGGGTCGATCCGGGCTGGTATGGTTATCGTACCGATCTTGAGCAGGTAAGATTGTGTGGCTACCGCGGGCGTGTCCCCGGCCCAGAGCAGCCTCGCGGTAAGTTCGGCGGACACGGCCGGGGCGGCCTCTTGCACGCGCACGATGACGTCGCCGCGCGAAACATCGACCTCGTCCGCGAGGACGAGCGTGACGGCGTCTCCCGCTCCTGCCTCGGCCAGGTCGCCATCGGCGGTGACGATTTCGGAGACCCTTGTCGTCCGCCCGGACGGCAGCACGAGGACCGTGTCTCCCGGATGGATCGTTCCGGACGCGACGAGGCCTGCATAGCCCCGGAAATCGGCATCGGGCCTGTTCACCCACTGCACGGCCATACGGAACGGGCTTGCCGCCCCTGCCGGATCGGCATCTACCTCTTCCAGATGCTCCAGCAGCGCCGGCCCGGCATACCAGGGCATCGTGCCGCTGCGCCCCACGACGTTATCCCCGCTTTTCGCGCTGATCGGGATGCAGACGATGTCCATCCCGCCGATGGGCAGCGTCGCCGCGAAGGCAAGATAGTCCCGCTTCACCTGATCGAAGCGGGCCTGCGAATGGGCGACCAAGTCCATCTTGTTTACGGCGACCACGAGGTGGCGGACGCCGAGCATGGCGACGATGACGCTATGCCGCCGCGTCTGGTCCAGGAGCCCCGCGCGTGCATCCACCAGCAGCACCGCCAACGACGCTGTCGAGGCGGCGGTCGCCATGTTGCGCGTGTACTGCACGTGACCCGGCGTGTCCGCGACGATGAAGCGTCGCCTGGAGGTCGAGAAGTAGCGATAGCCGACATCTATCGTGATGCCCTGCTCGCGCTCGGCCGACAGCCCGTCCAAAAGCAGCGCGTAATCGATTTCCCCTCCCATCGTACCTTGCCGCTTGGAGTCGGCGCGGAGTGCCGCCAGGTGATCGTCGGCCACGCGGTTGGCCTCGAACAGCAGGCGACCGATCAGCGTCGACTTGCCGTCATCGACGGAGCCGCAGGTGATGAAGCGCAGCAGTGACGGCTCGGCGCCCGTTGCTCCGGTGACCGGCAGAGGGGAGGGCTTCGAAACATTGGTGTCGGGCATTCAAAAGTATCCCTCTCGCTTCTTCTGCTCCATCGACCCGGCGCCGTCCGCGTCGATCAGGCGACCCTGCCGCTCCGACATCCGGCTGTCCTGCAATTCGCGGATGATCCCATCGACGGTGGATGCCGAGCTTTCGACCGCGCCGGTGAGCGGGTAGCAGCCCAGGGTCCGGAACCGCACGACGCGCATCTCCGGCATCTCCCCGGGGTCGAGCGGCAAACGGTCGTCATCCACCATGATCCACGCGCCATGGCGGCGGACCACCGGGCGGGGAGCCGCGAAATACAAGGGGACGACGGGAACAGACTCGCGACGGACGTATTCCCAAACGTCGAGCTCGGTCCAGTTCGACAGCGGGAATACCCGCATGCTTTCTCCTGGAGCGACACGCGTGTTGTACAGGCGCCAGAACTCAGGCCGCTGCGACTTAGGTTCCCATCGATGCGTCGCGGTCCTGAACGAGAAGATACGCTCCTTCGAGCGCGAGACTTCTTCGTCCCGTCGGGCGCCGCCGAACGCCGCGGTGAAGCCGTAGCGGTCGAGCGCCTGCTTCAGCGCTTCGGTCTTCATCACGTCGGTGTAGTGGCGGGAGCCGGACCGGAACGGGTCGACGCCGAGTGCCAGTCCGTCGTGGTTGGTATGCACGATCAGCTCGAGCCCGAGCTCGCGGACGCGTCGCTCCCGGAAAGCGATCATCTCGCGGAACTTCCAGGTCGTGTCGACGTGCAAAAGCGGGAACGGCAATTTGCCTGGATGGAATGCCTTGAGCGCAAGGTGCAGCATCACGGCGGAATCCTTGCCGATCGAATACAGCATGACGGGACGCGCGACTTCGGCTGCCACCTCACGCATGATGTGGATGGCCTCGGCCTCCAACCGGTCGAGGTACGAGCGCCGTACGGGGCGGGGCGCCAGGGCATTCATGACTTCAGCTCGACATGGGGGCGCTGCAACCGGCCATCTGCGCCGACGTGAAGGCCGCATTCCTTCGACCCGTCGGCTTCCCACCACCACCTCCCCGCGCGTTCCGGTTCACCCGGGTTCAGAGCGCGGGTGCAGGGTGCGCAGCCGATCGAGGCGAAGCCCTCGGCATGCAGCGAATTGACCGGCACTCCCCGCCGTCCGACTTCGGCCAACACGCGCTCGCGCGACCAATCATAAAGCGGGTTGAACTTCATGAGGCGCCGCGACGTGTCGAAAGAAGCGAATGCGACCCCGTCCCGCTGCGGCGATTGCTCGGCGCGAAGGCCGGTAATCCAACCGGCTGCGCCTTCGAGCGCGCGGACGAGCGGCTGAACCTTACGTACGTCGCAGCAATCCTGACGACGCGCCGAACTCTCGTAGAAGCCGTTGATCCCGTTCGTCGCGACCAGATCAGCCAAAGCCCGCGCGTCGGGCGCGAACGCCGACACGCGGTGTGCATACCGTTGCTCCGTTGCCGCCCAGACGTTGTAGGTCTCCGGAAACAGCCGACCCGTATCCAAGGTCACCCACTCGGCGGCCACTCCGCTTGAGGCTAGCGCGTCGGCAACAATCTGGTCTTCCAGACCGAAGCTGGTGGTGAACACCAGGCGCCCCCCGGCGGTTGCCCGTGCCAACTCCAGCCGTGGCTCCAGCGTCAGGCTGACTGCGGCCTGCCTTACACATTCGAGCTCGGAATCGAGCAACGGTCGGAGCGTGTGCATTTCCATAACTGCTAACTCAAGAATTTCGAGGGAAAGCTCGCATCCAGATAAGCTCAAAGCAACCGGGAGAGCCTCAATTCGTTTATAACTTCCGGTCAGTCTGAAAGACCTTAACTGGACGAGTGTCGTCTATAGTGCATTATTCTAATCGTAAGCTGAAAAACGGAAACACTCTACTGTTTAGACGTGACAACGGAGCTTGATCTGCTTCCGACTGTATGCTGGCAGCCGTCTGCGCGGTGCAGCTCTGCGGCGCACGCTTGCCTCGGGGACAGGCCGGAGCAACCAAAGTCGAGGACAACGCCCACGAGGGTCTACTACGGCGGTCGCATCAGGTGGTCGGCAAGCCGGCGCGCGTGGGGGGCCAAGGCAGCCAGGTTCCGGGTACAAAGCAGCAGCTGACGCACCGCCCAGGTGTCCCGCAGCGGCACCGACTCTATTGCCAGCGATCGCGCCGTGCCGCGGATGGTGCTCTCCGGCACGATGCCAACTCCCACGCCCGCCTCCACCATGCGGCAGACGGCGTCGAAGCTCCGAAGCCTGACGCGCAGCTTCGGTTTGCGTCCGAGCCGCTGGGCACGGTCGGTCAGGAAGCGCTGGACCGCGCTGGCCTGGTCCAGGCCGACGAAGTCGAGATGAAGCACCTCCTCGAGGCAGACCTGGTCTCGCGAGGCGAGCTCGTGGCCTGCACGGACCACCAGGACAAAACGGTCGGTACGGAACGGGTATGTCTCGAGCATTGCCGTGTCGGCAGTGGCGGCGACGATACCCAAGTCGGCCACACCCTCGGCAACGAGACCCACGATTTCGTCGGAAAGCCGCTCCTGCAAGTCGATCGTGACCTGCGGGTGGGCGGCCAGGAACCTGCCGAGTGCCTCGGGCAGAAATTCCGTGAGCGCGTTGGTGTTCGAGAGCATCCGCACTTGGCCGCCGCCGCCGCCGCCAAAGTGGCCAAGATCCTCGCGCATCCGGTCCGCCCCTTCCAACAGCCGTCTGGCATGGACGAGTAGCGCGTGCCCGGCTGGGGAAAGCGTGACGCCGCCGCGGCCCCGGTAGAGAAGCTGGGCGCCGATCTCGGCCTCCATCCCGCGCACTCGGGTGCTGGCGGCCGCCAGGGCCAGGTTGGCCCGGGCCGCCCCGCCGGTGATGCTGCCTGCCTCCGCCACGTGTCGGAACAGGGAGAGGTCGGTGAGATCGAGCCGCATGTCCCTTCGTGCACGGCGAAGGGTCGGTCGCGCAATCACGCATTTCAAAGGTGGCTTCCGCTCGGCAGCTTCCCGGTCCGAAGAGGAGAATGCATTGGACAGCCTACTGCTTCCCGCGCTGCTGTGCCTGGCGACCATAGTCCTGTGGGCGAGCGGTACTTTGCCGGAATTCCTCGTGGCGCTCCTTTTCTTCGCCGGAGCCGCGATCCTGCGGGTTGCCCCTCCCGAGGTAATCTTCTCCGGATTCCTCTCTGCCGCCTTCTGGCTGGTGTTGAGCGGGTTCGTGATCGGTGCGGCGATCCGCAAGGTGGGCCTGGCGGACCGGGTAGCGAGACTGCTTGCCGCCAGGCTTTCCGGTTCCTGGTTCCGGCTCGTCGCGGGCGTCGTGCTCCTCACATACCTGCTAGCCTTCGTCATGCCCTCGAACATGGGCCGGATCGCCCTTCTGATGCCGGTGGTGATGGCTCTGGCCGGGCGGTGCGGCTTGGGGCCCGGCAGTCGCGGGCAGGTGGGGCTGGCCCTGGCGGTCGGTTTCGGGACCTTTCAGCTCTCGGCCTCCATCCTGCCAGCAAATGTGCCGAACCTCGTGATGTCCGGAGCGGCGGAGGCCGCATACGGGCTGCGGTTCGGCTACATGCCTTATCTTCTGCTGCACACCCCGGTCCTCGGTGTCCTCAAGGGAGTCGCGATCACCGTCTGCATCTGCATCCTTTTCCCGGCCAGGCCCTCCGCGATCGCGGACGCCGGTCCTCCGCTCCCGATCTCGCCGGACGAGCGGCGCCTCGGGTTGCTGCTTCTGGTGACGCTTGGCATGTGGATGACCGATTCCGTGCACGGCGTCTCCCCTGCATGGGTTGGGCTTGCTGCCGCGTGCCTTTGCCTGATGCCGCGGGTCGGGTTCCTGACCGGCGACGAATTCGCCTCGGGCGTGAATTTCCGAACCTGCATCTACATCGCCGGCATTCTCGGCCTCGCCGCGCTGGTCGCGCGGAGCGGTCTCGGCGACAGGCTCGGCGAGGCCGTGCTCTCGATCGTGCCCCTGGAGCCGCATGCCCCGTTCAGGAGCTTCGCCAGCCTCGCGGTGATTACGGCGCTGCTGGATTTCGCCGTTACCGCCAACGGCGTGCCGGCGCTATTCACGCCGCTCGCCAGGCTGCTGGCGGCCGGCACCGGCCTGAGCGTCTCCACGACCCTCATGGCCCAGGTCATCGGCTACGCCACGCCGCTGCTGCCCTACCAGGCTTCGCCCATCGTGGTGGCCATGGGAATGGGCAAGGTACCTGCAATGGACGGCGTCCGGCTCTGCCTGCTCGTGGCGGCCGTCACGTATGCCTTCTTGCTCCCGCTAGACTACCTGTGGTTCGGCTGGCTGGGGCAGGTGCCTTCATGAATGCAACCGGGCATGGGGAGGGTCGGTGCCAGGACGGGCCTCTTCGATGCACATCGGCGCTCGAAGACCCCCTTTCGCCGGTGAATGGCAACGGGCCGGTGCTGCCGCTCGTGACACGGCTGATGCCTACCTATCCCAGCCATGGTCATGATCGATGCGCTCCAAGAAAGACATGAGTGGCGCCGTGACCGCCGCGGGGTGCTCCAGGCTCGGCACGTGAGCGACCTCCGGCAACCCGTGGGCCGACGCGTTCGGCAGCCTTTTCGCCATTTCACGGCACCGGTCTTGAATGTGCGGGAAGTCGAGGTTCCCCCAAATCACCAGGGAAGGGACCCGAACCTCGCGCATTCGGTCGAAGGCAGGCGCAGTGTCGAGGTTCGGTCCCGCCGGGATCGACCGGAGCGCAATGCCGTTCATCTCGAGGAACAGGTCCCGCGCCCGGCCCGCTACCCGTCCTTCGCGGGCCAGCGGTCCGTCGAGCCAAAGGTGCGCCTTGATGGCGTTCACCCGATCCAGGTCGCCCGCGTCCTCGGCAGCCTTCAGCCGCGCCAGGAGGCCCCTCATCTCGGGCGTGTATTCCGGCTCGGGCGCGCCGCCCACGCTGGGGGAGACGAGCAGGAGACCCGCGACGCGCGATGGATGGAGGAGCGCGGCATCGATCGCGATCTTGCCGCCCTGAGAACATCCGACAAGGATCGCGGGCCGGCCATCCGCGACGGCATCGATTACGGTCAACAGGTCGGCAACCGGGGAGTATGGTTCGGTTTCCGTAACCGTCTCGCCGAAGCCCCGCCTGTCGTAAGCCACCGCCATCGTGCCGCCTGCGCCGCAGGCGTCCACCTGGGCGCGCCACATCCGGCTATCGCATACGTTGGCATGCAGGAAGACCACGGGGCGCCCCTGGCCGACCAGCTCCGCTGCCAGGACGGCGCGGCCGGACTTGATCCATCGTTTCCCGTGCATTTCCCGAAGCCCGTCCGTTTGCCCTGGGATGAAGCCTACGCAAGCTACCGCATTTCGTAATTGGCGTTTTCAGCAGCCCACCCAATCGAGCCAAATGTCCCCGGATGGGCCGTCGGCGAGGGCCGCCGCTCCGGAAAGGTAGTCCGTGACTGAGCCTTCGGGAGGCGCATGTGGAGGTCGTCGTCGTGCAGGAACAATGCCTGAGCCCCGCGCGGCGATGTAACGTGCGCACCAGGCGCAAAAGCTTAGAAGTAGCAGGCAGGCCGAAGATCCAATCGACATCTCAGCGATGGTTGAAACGACCAACCGGAATATTGGACCGGCAGGCTGGCAGCCGTCATCGTCTGCCACTGGAGGAATGCCCGTGGACGTACGTTCGCTAGTTCGCATCACTCTGCCCCTGGCTTGCGTGAACGCCCTGACACAGGCTTCCAGGACCATCATGTCCACGATCGGGCCCGTGCTCGCGTTGGAATACGGGCTGGATGCCGGTGCGCTCGGGACATTGTCCGCGGCGCTGTTCGCCTCCTATTGTCTGGCACAGCTTCCCGCCGGCCTGGCGCTCGACCGTTGGGGACCGCGGCGCGTGCAGGCGGTCATGTGCTTCGTGGCGGCCGCGGGTTTCGCCATGTTCGCCGCAGCCAACGGCTTCGCGGGTCTGGTCCTTGCGCGCCTGCTGATCGGTGTAGGCGTTGCTACCGGCCTGATTGGGATGCTCAAGGGCAACAGCGAATGGTTCGAGCCGCACGACGTGGCCAGGGTGACTGGCTTTGGCATGGTCGTAGGAACGCTGGGGAGTTTCCTGGCGACGGTTCCCGCACAATCGGCACTTCCCGCGATCGGGTGGCGCGGCGTGAGCTGGATCTGCGCCGGGGCAGCCGTGCTGATCGGATGCTGGAACCTCTTCTCGGTGCGTGACCGGACCGATGCCGGTGGTCGCCGGTCGTTCCGTGCCGAGTTGTTCGGACTTGGCCGCATAGTACGCTCGCCTTCTTTCGTCCGGTTCGCCCCGGTGGCCGCACTGCTTTCGGCGGTGAATTTCACCTACCTCGGTCTCTGGGCCGGACCCTGGCTGCGCGACGTCGCCGGCCTCGGTCCCCAACCACGTGCCAAGGTCCTTTTCGTCTACACGTTCGGATTGCTGCTCGGCGGCCCATTGACCGGCCTGGCAGTGAGCAGGATGCAGCGGAGCGGAAGGCATCCCATGCTGATCCCTGCTTGTTGCACAGGCGGTCTGGTCCTGGTGCAAGCGTCGCTCGCGGGCGAGCCGAGGAATGTGACACTGGTCGCGGGGTTGTGGCTCGCATTCGCGGTTCTTGCAGCCTGCGGGCCTGCGGCCTACGCGGCCGTGGCGTGCGGGTTCCGGCCAGGACAGGCCGGACGTGTCTCCACGGCGATCAACGCTGGCACTCTGGCCATTGTGTTCACGTTGCAGATTGCGGTTGGCCAGCTTGTGGAGGCCTGGCCGCGCAATGTCGATGGAAGCTGGAACCCGCACGGCTACTCGGCGGGCCTGCTGATCACAGTCGTGCTTCAGGCGATGGCTCTCGCCTGGGCATGGCCGGGCTTGAAAAAGGGTGGTTTCGAAAGCCTGGATGAGCAGAGCTGACGCCGGGCCTGCGCCCGATCGCATACTTCGCGGTGCGTGAGTAGCAGGTGCAAAAGCCTGTCGGCCGGACGATCGACGAGTGTTCCGGCTCGAAGGTCAACAATCGCCGGGGCACCGGCGAACGTTCTCCAAGCTTCATTCGACCGAGCATTCCTGGGGCTAAGGTTCGCATCGTGACCCTGGCAGACCGCTCCTGCGCTTCGACTCGTCCCGTTTTGACAGCCGTCGCTAACACCAGTCAGCCGACATGTCCGATACGACGGCGCCGGGACGCGGCTGACCTCCGCTCCCGAGATGGAGTCCGGTGCCGATCCATGCCGAAGGCGCCGTCGCCGGGCCGTTCGGGCGCGTATGTGCAGAGGTCCCGGCCGAGCTGAGTGCATTGGCCGTGCAAGCGGCGCTGACCGTCATGGAAAACTACCGGCCTGCCGTCTGCCGGAGGTCATTACCTCCTACCGCCGGGCCAATGTCGCATCGAGTGCCTCGACCAGCAGATCGGCGTGGGCCTGTTCGAAAACAAGCGGCGGCCGGACCTTCAGCGTGCTGCCGCCCAGGCCCGCGCTGCCGAGCAGCACGCCGCGTTCACGCATGTGATTGAGGAGGCGGCCGACGCCATCCGGATCCGGCAGGCCTTCCGCATCGACGATGTCGACGCCGACATAAAGCCCCGCGCCTCGAACGGCTGCAATCGCGTGATGGCGCTCGGCGAGTTCGCGAATGCTGTCAAGCAGATGACGGCCGACGGCGGCGGCCTGGGCGACGAGCGCGCGGTCCTCGATCTCGTCGAGCACGGCGAGCGCCGCTGCCGAGGTCACTGGATTGCCGGCGAAGGTATTGAAATAGCCGACGTCATCGGCGAAGGCCTGCATCGTCTTGACGCTTGCCACGGTCGCGGCGATCGGCATGCCGTTCCCCATGGGCTTGCCCAGGGTCACGACATCGGGCGTGACCCCGTGCCGTGCGAAACCCCACATTCCATCACCCGTGCGGCCGAAGCCCGGTTGAACCTCGTCGGCGATGAAGAGGCCGCCCGCCGCATGCGTGGCATCGACCGCCGCCTTGAGGAAACCGGCCGGGTCCGCCGCCACGCCGTCGCTCGAAAAGATCGTATCGACGAGAAGGCCCGCGAAGCCGTGGCCGCTTGCCTCGAGACTTTCTATCGCCGCGTGAAGCTCCGCCGCGAAGCGGGCACCGACGTCGCCGGTGCCTACCGGCGCGGCGATCGCGCGCACATGCGGCGCGAGCGGCCTGGCGGGCCGGGAGGAGGGCGAGACCTCGGCGACAGCGGTGGTGTTGCCGTGATAGGCGCTTTCCGTGACCACGAAGCCGCTCTTGCCCGTCGCGATCCTCGCGAGCCGGAGCGCGACGTCGTTAGCTTCGCTCCCGGTGCAGGAAAATGCCACGCGGTCGAGGCTCGGCGGGAAGGTCGCCAGTAGCCGCTCGGCGTAGGTGTGGACGATGTCGTAGAGGTATCGGGTGTGCACGTTCAGCGTCGCGACCTGCTCGGCAACGGCCCGCACGACACGGGGGTTGCAATGGCCCACCGAGGGAACGTTGTTATAGGCGTCGAGGTAGCGCCGGCCGTCCGCCGTGTTGATCCACACGCCGTCCGCCGAGACGACATGGAGCGGCCGATCGTAGAACAGGACCGAGGTTGGGCCAAAGGTCGCCTGCCGCCGGGCGACGAGCGCCGCAGTCGCGGCATCGAGATCCGCGGTGCGCTCCGCGTCGAAGGCATTCAGCTTCAGGATCTGCCGCCGCACGCCGATCATGCCCGCAGGCCTTCGCGCGTCGAGAGGTAAATTTCGGCGAGCGCGACCGTGCCGCGGGTGAACGGCTCCCCCATCGATTGAGCGGTCGGTGTCTCGGCGTGGCTGGCGATCCAGGCGGTGAGCTGCATGCGGCGCAACATGCGAAAGGTCGGCAGCATCGCGGCGTCGGCGGCCGCTACGGGCGCGACGGCGGCATAGCCATCCAGCCAGGCCGCCTCGAGCGCCGGGATGAAAGGCTCGTGCTCCATGAAGCTCACGGCGGCGGCGAAATCGTACATGAACCAGCTGAAGCCGCAGTCGTCGAAATCGATCACGGCGAGGTTGCCGCCGTCGACCAGGAGGTTCGCCGGTCTCAGGTCGCAATGAATAAGACCGAAATTTGCGGGACTTGCGCCATAGGCGGCGACCTCCGCCTTCAGCCGTATGGCGGCACGCTCGAGTACGGCACGCCCGGGATCGTCTAGTCCCAGCCCCGCGCGCCAGTCTCCCCAATAGGCGCCGTCGCCGATCGTTGTCGCGTAGTCCCAGGTCTTGCGAACGAAGCCGTCAGGTCGGCCCCATTGTTTCGCGTGGCCGTGCAACCGGGCGGTGAGGCTACCCAGGACGCGATACCAGTCCGCAAGATCGGAGCCGGGCTTGGGCTCGCTGCCGGCTACGAAGGAGAAAGCTGCAACATGCCTGAGCGCGCCCGCATCATCGAAACCGCCGATCAGGCTACCATCGAGGAGGCGTATGGGCTCCGGGGTCAGCGCGACGCCGTCGGCGCGCAGGGCGTCGAGCCAGTCCAGCTCGGAGCGGATCTCGGCAAGGGTGTGATACCCCGGGCGATGGACCCGAAACACCAGGGGGCGTCCGTCGCGCCCCTCGGCGAGATAGGTCGCGTTCTCCGAAATCGTCATCAATCGGAGCGGTAGGCCGGTCGACAAGCCCCAGAGCGGCAGCACTTCCCTGAGCCGGGCTTCGAGGCGCGCCAAAAAACCCGTGTCGTACATGGTCCTGCCCGTCGCTGATACTCGAAGACCATCACACGAAGATGTGGCACCTGCAACATTGTCTGTGACGAACGCCTCAGGCCACCAAGACCTCGACCTTGTTGCGCGACAGCGCCTTGGCGAGAGCGTCCGCCGGCGATCTGTCCGTCACCAGGATCCTTACGTCGCGCCACGTGGCGTATCGAGCGAGAAGGACCCGGTCGAATTTAGAATGGTCGGCGACCACCATCGTCTCCGCTGCACGGGCGACCATCGCGCCGTAGACGGCGGCGGGTTCGATCAGCGCGTCGGTCAGGCCTTCCCCCGTAAGTCCGCTGGCTCCGACGATCGCGAGGTCCGCCGAGAAATCCGATAGGAAGCGTAGCGTGTGTGCCCCGACAGTCGCGCATTCGCCCGCCAGATAGGTGCCGGGGGCGACCAGTGTGGTGATGGTCGGGTTCGACGCCATCACGGTGGCAACGCCGAAGGAGTGCGTGATGACGGTGATGTCGTTGTGGTCGGCCGCGATCCGGCTGGCGACGTGGGCGGTGGTCGCCCCCGAACCGATCATCACCAAGCCTCCCGGCCTAAGACGCATCCGGGCGGAGACCGCCCTTGCGATCCGCTCGCGCTCCGTCACGAAGAGGCCCTGCCGCGCGCCGATCGACGGCTCGGTATCCCGTGCACGCACCGCGCCGCCATAGGTGCGTTGGACCAGTTCGCGGGCATTGAGATCGTCCAGGTCGCGACGGATTGTCTCGGTGGAAACGCCGAGCCGCGCTGCGAGCTCGGCGACCCGAAGGCTCGGCGAACGCGTGATCTCAGCGAGGATGTCATGGTGACGGGAGGACTTGGACCGCTTCATGCTGTGGCGAAGGCGGGAGGGGCTGAGGACATGCGTGCAACCATGCTGGGGGCGTGCATATAGCATAGTCGAGACACGGCCCCATCGTGATGAACCTACGCCGCCCCTGCGGGCCTCTGCCCTTGCACTCGCGATGTTTGCTGTCACCGAGGGATGGCACCCGCTTAGGAGGCGACGCCCGCGGGCGCTCTGCACCGGCTCGCCGAACGTGGCCGATACCGTCAGCCCTCCATCGCCTCCAACGCGCCGACGCTTTCGGGCAACACCTGTCCGCCGTCGACGACGATCGTCTGGCCGGTGACATAGGCCGCGGCGTCGCTTGCAAAATAAAGCGCCGCTCCTGCGATGTCGGCGGGCGAGCCCAGCCGCCTCATCGGGATCGAGGCCGTCATCTTGTCAAGATAGTCCTGGCCGAGCCCGTCCAGGCTCTCGGTCGTGATGTTGCCCGGCATGACCGCATTCATCGTGATGCCGAAGGGGGCGAGTTCGATCGCCGCGCTCCGCATGAAGCCGAGCTGCCCGGCCTTGCTCGCCCCGTAGTGCGCCCAGCCCGGATAGCCCGTGAGCGGGCCGGTGACCGAGGACGTCAACACGATGCGACCCCGGCGCGCCGCCTTCATCATCGGAAGGCAGGCCTGGACGCACAGGAAAGTGCCCTTCAGGTTGGTCGAGATGACGCGGTCGAAGTCGGCTTCGCTCATGTCGTCTACCTTGGCGGCAGGGAAGATGCCCGCGTTGGCGCAGAGGACGTCGATGCCGCCATAGCGCTCGACGGCACTGGCCGCCATGGCTCGCGCACCGTCGCGTGTCCCGACGTCGGCCGCGAAGCCGCTCGCGCCGCGTCCGATCACGGCGGCCGCCGCCTCGGCCGCGGCGCGGTCCCGCGCGACGACGAGCACCGCATAGCCAGCATCGGCAAAGCCCTGTGCGAGCCCCTTGCCGATACCTTTTGACCCACCGGTGACGATGGCAGAGAGGACGCGATCGGGCATCGGCGCTCCTTGGGCTGGTAACCCCGACTAAAAATTGCCCACAATTCAGAGATGTTGTAAACCCAACATTCGTGGCTACCATTTGTGCGTCACATGCGCAACTTGCGCCCGCTCGATTGTCCAGCCTCTGTCCTTCAGCGGCGGCATCGTCCGCCTCATGGCCTCGTCGGCGACTGAAGCAACAGACGGGAGGTGGCCGGGGTGCGTGAAAGTAGACCGACGCCGATGCACTCGAAGCATTATTCCGTTGACGGCACCCCCACGTCCAGCGAGGGATGCGTCCCATGACGGGCTCGGGATGAACCGTTCCTTCCCGTTGTCCGATGAGTCTCACGAATGCCTGCCGCGGCATGGGCGTGGGAGCTGTACTCCACTTGTCTTTCGCGGCCGTCCCCGGAGACAGGCCGTCGCGGGTGACGATTTGCATCGCAAGCCAGAGTTCCTCACGCTACCCGACAGGGAGGCGATCACGACCGAGGATTGCCGACCGAGCTTCTCCTATATGAATCCGAGCCGGGCCATCGGCTAAACGGGGGCCATTCACCTGAACCTACGTTTTCTGGAGACCTTCCTGTGGGTCGCGAGGCTGCGAAGCTTCAGTCTGGCGGCCGAGAAGGTGCATGCCACCCAGGCCGGCGTTTCCGCCCGCATCGCAGGTTTGGAACGCGAACTCGGCGTCCAGCTGTTTCAACGCGAGGCCCGGGACATCCGGCTGACGACGGAAGGAATGATCGCGCTCGAGCAGGCCGAACTGATCCTTCGCCAGGTCTCCACGCTCAAGGCCAGCATCCGCGACCCGGCGACGCTGCAAGGGTCCATCCGGGTCGGCGTCATCGACACGATCAGCTTCACGTGGCTTCCCCACCTCGTCGAAGCGATGCAGGAGCGGTTCCCGCGGGTGAGCTTCGGCATGCGCTCGGACACATCGAGCCAGTTGGGCCGGGCCTTGCTGAAAGGCGACATCGACATCGCCCTTTTGATGGGTGCGCTTCAGGAACGGGGGGTTTCCGCGATCGACCTTTGCACCTTCGGCTGCCGTTGGGTCGCGAGCCCGAAGCTCGGTCTCCACGGTTCCGATCTCTCGATGGGGGATATCGTGCGGCATCGGATATTCTCGTTTCCCGACGACTCGAGCTTGCATGCGTCGGTCTTGCATCTGGCCCGCGAACACCCCGGCGCCGCCCCCGTTTTCTTCACGTCTAATTCGCTCGCGACGATCATCCGGTTGACTGTCGACGGGATGGGCGTGGCAGCGCTGCCGGAGGCGACAGTGGCGTCGCACATTGCCCTCGGGGAGCTGGAGGTGTTGTCCGTCACGCCGGAGTTCCCCCCGCTGGCAGTCCACGCGGCATGGATGGACGACCCGGTCAACCCGTTGCCCGGCCTGATCGCCGGGATCGCGCAGCAGGTAGCCGCATCGTTCTGCGCGACACGCCCCGCCCACCTGGCGAGGCTTTAGCCCCACAATAAAACTTTGTCTGAATACGCAAAGAAATCGAGTTTGCTTTGGCGAACAGATTGCTGCGCTCCTGCACCTCCGAGCCGAAAGCCCTGGCTGTCGAACGAGGTTGCCGCCCGATGTTTCAGATCGAACCCATGCCGCCCCAGATCCCGCCGGAGCTCATGGCCCTGCTCCAGACGGTGGAAACCGCGACGATCGGCCACGTGCTGCATTCCGGATTCATGGATCCGAGGCTCCGCGCGGTGCTGCCCGAGGCGCGGGTAGCGGGGACCGCGGTGACGTTGCGGCTGCCCCATGCCGACAGCGTGCTTCTCCACCACGCCATGGGGCTGGTCCGCCCCGGAGACTTCCTCGTCATCGACCGGTGCGGAGACGAACGGCACGCCTGCTGGGGAGGCGTCGTGACCAATGCCGCCAAGCTCGCTGGCGTCGTCGGCGTCGTCATCGACGGTGTCGCGACCGACTTTTCGGAGATCCGCAAGGTCGTGATGCCCATGTGGTGTCTGGGGCCCTCGCCGATCACGACGAAGCAGCTCGGCATCGAAGGGGCGATGAACGTGCACGTGTCGGTTGGCGGCGTTGCGGTCCGCCCGGGCGACGTGGTCCTGGCCGACGAGAGCGGCGTCGTCGTGCTCGATGCCACGAAAGCCGAGGCGATCGCTCGCCGGGCGATCAGGATGCAGGAAGACGAGCTAGTGCTTTTGGAGCGCCTGCGGTCCGGCGTTCCGCTGCCCGAGCTAACCGGTGCCACGCGAAAGATCGAGGCGCGCAACACCGAGGCAATGGCCGGCTGATCCCGGCACACCTTTCCCCGTAGCACCTTCCAGGAGGCATCATGACGACGCTCACCCGCAGAACGACCTTCCCGCTGCTTGCCGCGTCACTGTCGGCACCGTTCGTCCGCCCGGCGGCCGCGCAGGAGCGGACGGTCACGGTGGCGCTCTACAGCGGCGTCTTCCAGGAGAGCTACCAGGCTGCGGTGATCGAGCCGTTCATGCGCGCCCACCCCGGCATCAAGGTGTCGGCCTACCCGATGCCCAATTCTGCGCAGACCCTGGGCACCTTGCGCGCCCAGAAGGCCTCGCCGCAGGTGGACGTGGCCATCATGGACGTGGGCGTCGCCCGTGCCGGAACCGATGAAGGCCTCCTGGCCCCCCTGACGCGCGAGCAGATACCGATACTGGCCGAACTTGGAGACCGGGCCTTCACGCCGGGCGTCAATGGCGCCGCGGTCACATACGACAGCCTGGCGCTGCTTTATGCGCCCGACAAGGTGAAGCCCGCGCCGACGTCGTGGAAGGTGCTTTGGGACCCGGCCTACAAGGACCGCATCGCCATCCCCGGTGTGCCCGACCTGGTCGGGATCGCGTTCACGCTGATCGCGGACAAGCTTTTCGGTGGCACCGACTACCGCAAGTCGCTCGACAGGGGCATCGCCGCGATCTCGGACCTGGCCCCGTCCGTGCTGACTTGGGATCCGCGACCCGATCCTTATTCTTTCATCACCGGCGGCAGCGCCGACCTCGGCGTGGGCTGGAACGCGCGCGGGCAGCTCTATGCGCAGCAGTCGGGCGGCAAGCTCGCCGTGTCGCAGCCGGACGAGGGCTCGGTCTTCCAGGTCAACGCGATCACGCTGGTTAAGGGCGGCCCGCAGGCCGAGGCAGCGCGGGCCTTTATCGCGTATGCGTTGGGCGCCGAGGCGCAGAAGGCGTTTGCCGAGAAGATGTTCTACGCGCCCACCAACCCCAAGGCACAGGTGGCGCCCGACGCCCTGGCCCGGACCGTCGCCTCCCCTGATCGCATGCAGAAGATGCTTGAAGTCGACTGGCTGGAGGTTGCCAAGGTGCGCGAGAAGCTGAACGAGCAGTGGCGCCGCCGGATCCTGACCCGCAGCTAGACCGATGTCGGACAGCGCGCCTTCGCCGGGGACCGCAGCCCACCTGGAACTCGACCGCGTTGAGAAGCGGTTCGGGTCCGGCCAGCTGTCGGTCCGGTCCCTGAGCTTGCAGGTCGGACGCGGCGAGTTGCTCGGATTGCTCGGTCCGTCGGGATGCGGGAAAACAACGACGCTGCGCATGATCGGCGGGCTGATGTCGACTTCCGGCGGTCGTATCCTGGTCGGCGGCACCGATGTGACCACCCAGCCGCCGCATCGGCGGAACATGGGTATCGTGTTCCAGAACTACGCGCTGTTTCCGCACATGTCCGTCGCGCGCAACTTGTCGTTCGGGCTCGAGATGCGGGGGATCGTCCCGGCCGAACGGGAGATACGGATCAAACGGGCGCTCGACATGGTGCGGCTGGGGGCCTTCGCGGACCGCCGGCCGCGGGAGCTGTCGGGCGGGCAGCAGCAGCGTGTCGCACTTGCCCGGGCGCTTGTGATCGAGCCGAGCATCCTTCTGCTCGACGAGCCGCTGTCCAACCTCGATGCCAACCTGCGCGAGGAGATGCGGACGGAGATCCGCGACATCCAGCAGCGGCTCGGCATCACCACCGTGTTCGTCACGCATGACCAGACCGAGGCGCTGGCCGTATGTGACCGGATCGCGGTGATGCGTGGCGGCGTATTGGAGCAGCTCGGGACGCCGCATGAAATCTATGAAAGACCCGGGTCCGCCTTCGTCGCCGGGTTCGTGGGACGCATCAACCGGGTTGCCGCGTCGAAGCGCCCGGACGGGGCGGTCGTCCTGGGGGATACGGTGGTACGCATGCCGGGCGGCGCAGCGGTTCCGGCCGGACCGGTCACCCTGATGGTCCGACCCCACCGGATCGAGCTTCACGACACCACGCCGAGCCGCGACCGCTGGAACATCCTGCCCGGCGAAGCTCGCCGGACGACGTTCGTGGGGGACATCGTCCTGCTTGAGGTGCAGGCCGGGCCCGCGTCCATCTTGGTGGAGCAGCATAGCGCCTCGGCCGGCCGGTTGCCACAACCGGGCGAGGCGGTAACCCTGGCCTGGCGCGAGGAGGATACTTTAATGTTCCCGACGGATTCCGCGCCGTGAGCGACGCCGGTAACCCGAGGCGCCCCGGCATGGGCGGCATTGGCCTGTTGCCCATGCTCATGCTGCCGGCGGTCGCGCTGAACCTCGTGACGTTCCTCTGGCCGATGCTGAACCTGGCGGGACTGTCGTTCCGCGATTCCCTGCCGGGCGGTGGCATCGGCGAGGGCACGACACTGGCGACGTGGTCCGACCTGGCCGGGGACAGCTTCACCTACGAGCTGATCCTGAACTCGGTCGGCGTGGCGCTCGGCATCACGGTGCTCACCTTGCTGGCGGCCTATCCGTTGGCGCTGTTCGTGGAGCGGGCCTCGTCACGCTGGAAGAACTTGCTGGTCGTGGTCTGCATCTCGCCGTTGCTTATATCGGCCGTTGTACGAACTTACGGCTGGCTCGTGATCCTGCGCGACAATGGCTTCCTGCCCGGGATCCTCCGGATGTTCGGGCTGACGCCACCCCGGCTGGTCTTCAACATGACGGGCGTGGTGATCGGAATGACCGAGATCCTGATGCCCTACATGATCCTGTCGTTGCTCGCGGGATTCGGCCGGCTGAACGTGGCCCTGGAAGAGGCTGCCGGCAGCCTGGGCGCCCCACCCTTCACCGTGTTCCGCCGGATCGTGCTGCCGCTGACGATGCCGGGCATCCTGCTGGGCTGCTTGTTGACCTTCGTCCTGGCGGTCAGCAGCTTCATCACGCCGAAGCTGCTGGGCGGCGGGCGGATCATCCTGCTGGCGACGGAGATCTACGACCAGGCGGTCGTGACCCTGAACTGGCCGGTCGCGGCCGCATTGTCGGTGCTGGCCCTCCTGGTCTTCGGCATCGCGCTGATCGCCTACGGTTGGGTGTCGCGTGCGGTCGAGCGGTCCATTGCATGACCCGGGTGCTGCACGCGAGCCTGATCGCCTTGCTGTTCCTGTTCCTGCTAGGGCCGGTCCTGCTGGTGTTCCCGATGTCTTTTTCGGCCGACGCGAACATGTCCTGGCCACCGACCGGCTGGAGCATCCGCTGGTATCGGGCCATGCTGACCCAGCCCGACCTGGGTGGCGCCCTGCGGAACAGTCTCCTGCTCGCGGTGACGGTGATGGTGGTTGCGCTCGCCTTCGCCATGCCCGCCGCGCTGGCCCTGGGCCGCGGCAGTTTCCGTGGCCGGGAGGCGCTGCTCTCCCTGTTGACCGCGCCATTGCTGCTGCCGAGCATCGTGCTCGGCCTGGCCCTCCTGATCATCTTCGTCGGGCATGGCTTGGTCGGCAGTTGGCCCGGTTTGGTGATGGCGCATCTGCTGGTGACCGTCCCCTATGCGCTGCGCATCCTGCTCACCTCGCTGGGCGGCCTGCCCGCAGCTGTCGAGGAGGCCGCATCCAGCCTGGGTGCCGGGCCGTGGCCGGTGTTCCGCCACGTCACCTTGCCGCTGATGCTCCCGGGCGTCATCGCGTCGGCCGCGATCGTGTTCCTCGTCTCGTTCGACGAGGTGGTCATCACCCTGTTCATCGTCGGCCCACGGCTGACAACCCTGCCGGTGGCGCTCTACCACTATGTCGAGGCCCGCACCGACCCGATGGTGGCCGCCATCTCGGTCCTGATGGTGCTCTTCACGCTGGCGCTGGTTTTGGTGCTGGAGCGCGCCGTCGGGCTCCGCCGCGCGGTGGGCAGCTAGATGCCTTCCTACGTCAGCGATTTCCGTGGCGAGCGCCACCGTTTCGCCGACCTCCGTGCCGTGCTCGCGTGCGCCTCCCACCGACGGTCGGGAGACGAATTGGCAGGGCTCGCGGCCACGAGCGACGCGCAACGGGTGGCGGCCCGCTCCGTGCTCGCCGACTTGCCGCTCCGGACTTTTCTGGACGAGGCGCTCGTCCCCTATGAGTCCGACGAGGTGACTCGTCTCATCATCGACTCTCACGATACCGGGGGCTTCGCCGCGCTGTCGCACCTGACGGTCGGCGGCTTCCGCGACTGGCTGCTGTCCTACGAGGCCACACCCGGGGCGCTGGCAAGCCTGGCGTCGGCGATCACGCCGGAGATGGCCGCGGGCGTCTCGAAGCTGATGCGCAACCAGGACCTCGTCTCGGTGGCCAGCCGGTGCCACGTGCCGACGGCGTTCCGCAACACCCAGGGCCTGCCGGGGCACCTGGGCACGCGGTTGCAGCCCAACCATCCGGCCGACGACCTTCGCGGCATCGCGGCCGCGACCATCGACGGGCTGCTCTACGGGACAGGCGACGCCGTCATCGGCGTGAACCCCGCGACCGACAGCGTGCCCAACTGCATCGCCTTGCTGGAGATGCTGGACGCGGTCCGGGCGCGTCACGACATCCCGACCCAGACGTGCGTGCTGACGCACGTCACGAACGCGATCGAGATCATGCGCCGGGGCGCGCCAGTCGACCTGGTGTTCCAGTCGGTCGCGGGGACGGAGGCGGCCAACACCGGTTTCGGCGTCAACCTCGGTATCCTGCGGGAGGCGCACGAGGCTGCGCTGGCGCTCGGCCGCGGGACCGTCGGCCGGAACGTCATGTACTTCGAGACGGGGCAGGGGGCCGCCCTGTCCGCCGGGGCCCATCACGGGATTGACCAGCAGACTGTCGAAACCCGCGCCTACGCGGTCGCCCGGGCGTTCGACCCGCTGCTGGTCAACACCGTCGTCGGCTTCATCGGGCCGGAATACCTCTACGACGGCAAGCAGATCATCAGGGCCGGGCTCGAGGACCATTTCTGCGCCAAGCTGCTCGGCCTGCCGATGGGGTGCGACGTCTGCTACACGAACCATGCCGAGGCCGACCAGGACGACATGGATACGCTGATGATCCTGCTGACGGTCGCGGGCCTGACTTTCCTGATCACGGTGCCCGGTGCCGACGATGTCATGCTGAACTACCAGAGCCTGTCCTTCCACGACATGCTATTCCTACGTTCTCAGTTGAAGGTGCGGGCCGCGCCGGAGTTCGAGGCCTGGCTGGACCGCATGGACATGAAGGACCGGGTCGGCCGCATCCGGCAATCCGCTCCCCGCGCGAACCGGATGCTGTCCCTTTCCGATCCGGGCCCGTTCGATCCCCCCCGCTGACGTCCCCGGGCCGGATATCTGGGCGACGTTGCGCGGCACCACCCGGGCGCGTATCGGCCTGGGTCGCGTGGGCGACGCCTTGCCGCTGGATGAGGTGCTGGGCTTCCAACTGGCCCACGCCCGGGCGAGGGACGCCGTGCATTCGGCTTTGGACGTGGATGCCCTCGCGCGCGACCTGGCCCCGCTGCCCACCATCGTGGTCCGTAGTGCCGCCCCAGACCGCGCAACCTACCTACGCAGGCCCGACCTCGGTCGGGTGTTGGACGGCGCCAGCCTCGATCTCCTGATCGCCGCGCTGCCACCCGCCGGAGGATGGGACGTCGTGTTCATGGCCGCCGACGGGCTGTCGCCGCTGGCGGTGCAGCAGCACGCGGGACCGGTCGTGCGCGCCTGCCTCTCGCGGCTGCCGGGTTGGTCGATCGCCCCCGTGGTGATCGCGACCCAGGCACGGGTGGCGCTGGGCGACGGGATCGGCGAGGCCTTGGGGGCGCGGTTCTGCGTCACCCTCATCGGGGAGCGGCCTGGCCTCAGCGTGGCCAACAGCCTCGGCATCTATCTCACCTACCTTCCGAGAGTCGGGCGGCGGGACTCCGAGCGTAATTGTATCTCGAACATCCACGAGCACGGCTTGTCCTACGAGGCGTCGAGTGACCTCCTGGCGTGGCTCCTGACCGAAGCGGGCAGGCTGAAACTGACCGGGGTGGCGCTGAAAGACGACCGGGCCGCGATCGGCTCGACGGCGACGGCACGGATCGGTTGACCGCCTCAGGCTTGGCGGATCGAGAAGCCCGGCAGGCGGGACAGGACTTCCGCCACGGGCTGGAGATGCTTCTCGAGCACTTGGCGAGCCGACGTCTCGTCATGTTCCACGAGCGCGGCCAGCAACTCCCGGTGCTCGTCGAGGATCTTGTCGATCCGCTTGGGATCGAGCGCCAACGCTGCCGTCGCCACCCGGAGTTGCTTCGACCGGAGCGAATCGTAGGCTTCGGCAAGGACCTCGTTGCCACCCGCACATACGAGCGCACGATGGAACGCCTGGTCCAGGGTCACGTGTTCGATATGGCTTTCGGAGTTCCGGAGCTTCAGCATCCGCTTCAGCAGGTTCGCCATCTCGACCGGGATGGCCAGCTTGCTCTGGCAAATGCGGGCGATGGAGTAGCCTTCGATAAGTCGGCGGGTTTCGTAGAGGTCGCCCAACTCCCGGGCGGTGACTTGGCGCACGAGAGCGCCGCGGCGGGGCAGCAGGTCGATGAAACGTTCGGCTTCCAGCCGATGGAACGCCTCCCGGACCGGTGTGCGCGAGACGTTCATGGCGGCCGAAATCTGTTCTTCCTCCACGAAGGAGCCGCCGGCGAAGTTCCCGAGGAGGATTTCGCGGGAGACATACTCGTAGACGCGCTCCCGGGCGGGGACGTTCGAAATCGTCACGTCGCTTCGCGGGGGTTCTACTGGGCTGTTTCTCATGAGCGCGGTGATAGCCCCTACTTCGTGTAGACACCATGGTATTCGTCACGTATACATGACGCACACGTCATGGGTCCATGAGGAGAACTCCGATGCGCGTCGCGGCTTGCCAGCTCAATTCAAAATCCGACAAGGAGGCGAACGTCGTCGCCGCGCTGCGTCTGCTAGACCAGGCCGCGAGCTACGGCGCGGATCTCGCGATGCTGCCCGAATATACCGAGTTCATGGGTGACGACGCCGGCGCGCTTGCCGCGGCCGAGACGCTACCCGGCCCCACGACCGATCGCATCGCCGCGAAGGCGCGGGAGCACAAGATGTGGATCCTGCTCGGCTCGATACGCATCGCGGAGCCGGGTGCGAACCAATGCAGCAACACCAGCATCCTGTTCGACCGGGAGGGCAGGACCGTCGCGACCTACAGCAAGCTGCATCTGTATGACGTCGATCTGCCAGGCCGCATCGTTTACAAAGAATCCGACACCGTGCTCGCCGGCTCCGAGATCGTCACTGCCGACATCGAGGGCGTCACGGCCGGGTTGTCGATCTGCTACGACGTGCGGTTTCCCGAGCTTTACCGTGTCCTGACGCTGGAAGGCGCCAGGCTGCTGTTCGTTCCCGCCGCCTTCGCGCTCTATACCGGCCGCGACCACTGGGAACTGCTGCTGCGGGCGCGCGCGGTCGAGAACCAATGCTACGTCATCGCCGCCGCGCAGGTCGGGACCTACCTGCCCGGCAAGGCATGCGCCGGACGCAGCATGATCATCGACCCGTGGGGTACCGTGCTCGCCACGGCCCAGGATGGCGTCGGAGTGACGGTCGCCGACCTCGACTTCGACAAGCTCCGGACAGTGCGCGAGGAACTCCCCGCGACCACGAACCGCCGTCCGGACGTCTACTCGATCGGACGCGCGGCATGATCGCCCCCGACCGCAGGGCATTGCTGGGTGGCTTGGCCGCGCTGCCCTTCTTCCGTCTGTCCGGTGCCCGGGCCGCGGAACCGGGCGTCCTGAACTTCGGCCTCTCGAGCTATCCCCCGAACCTGCAACCCTGGTCGCAGGCCGGGACCGCCGCCGGGACCGTGAAGCTGCTCATCCACCGCGGGTTGCTGTCCTACGACACGAAGGGCGCCTATGCCCCGGAGCTCGCCGAAAGCTGGGGAAACGAAAACCCGACGACCTGGGTCTTCAAGCTGCGGGCCGGGGCCCTGTTCAGCAACGGGGCGAAGGTCACGAGCGCGGACGTGAAGTGGTGCGTCGAGCAGGTCACCGGCGAGAAGTCCACCGCATACCTGCGGAACGAGATGCAGGTGATCGACAAGGTGGAGACGCCCGACGAGCTGACCGTCCGCCTCGTGACCAAGGCCCCGATATCGACGCTGCCGATCTGGTTCGCCAACTACAACATGCCCATCGTGCCCGCGGGCAGCGACCTCAACGGTCCGATCGGTGCCGGGCCTTACGTGATCACCGGGCAGGAGCGCGGCACGTCCATCACGTTGGCGCCCTCGTCGCATTACTTCAAGCCGGGCCTGCCCAAGCTCAAGAAGGTCCTGATCACGGTCTACGCCGACGAGAACCTGCGTGTGGCGGCCTTGCAGGCCGGTGACGTCGACCTGATCGAATATGTTCCCTGGCAATCCATGCAGTCGATCGGCGCCAACCCCAACCTCCGGCTCGACGCGGTGGACGGCCCCTTCATGTGCCTTCTGTTCAACGGTTCCAAGGCGCCGCTGAACGATGCACGGGTGCGCCGCGCCATCGCGCACTCGATCCGCCGCGAGGACATCGTGAAGGCGGCCTTCTTCGGCCAGGGCAGCCCGTTGGCGCACCTGCCGATTTCCGACCAGAGCCCATTCTTCAACAAGGACCTTGCCGACGGCTGGGCCTACGACCCGGCGCTTGCGAAGAAGCTGCTCTCCGACGCAGGCGTCGGGAGCGGGTTCACCTGCCGCATATTGTCCACCTCCACCTACGGCATGCTGAAGAGCACGGCGGAGATCGTGCAGCAGCATCTTGGAGAGATCGGCATCCAGACGGAGCTGACCCTCCCCGATTGGTCGACACGCGTCCAGATGGGCAACCGCGGCCAGTACGACATCGCCGTGCACGGGACGGCGGCGGACAGCAACGATCCCGATGCCCTCACTTCCGTCATCGATGGCGGCCTGTCGCCCTCGATGAGCCGGTCGGCGAACCTGCCGTTGCCCAAGATCCAGGCGCTGTTGCAGGCAGGGCGGTCGGAGTTCGATCCCGCCAAGCGCAAGGCCATCTACCACGACCTCGAGGCGGCGGCGCTCGAGGAGGTCCCGATGGTTGGCCTGTGCTGGCGGAAGCAGGGCTACGCGATGGGCAAGCAGGTCAGCGGGTTCACCAACTTGCCGGGCCAGCTCACGTTCTTCTCGGGGGTCACGATCGAGACGGTCTCGACCTAGGCAATGGCGGGGTATGCACTTCGGCGGATCGGGACGGCGTTCGTCCTCATCTGGCTCGTGGCCAGTCTGATATTCATGATCCTGCACGCCATCCCGGGTGATCCCGCCGAGCTCCTGCTCTCGCAAGGGGGCACCGCGCCCGACCCGGCGCAGGTCGCCGAGCTTCGTGAGCAGCTCGGCCTCGACCGGCCGTTGCTGACCCAGTATGCGTCCTATCTCGCCGGGGTCATGCATGGGGATCTCGGGGCTTCGTTGCAGGACGGGCATCCCGTGATCGACGAGGTCAGCCTCCGCCTCCCACGTACGCTCGAACTGATCGCGGCGGCGGCGATCCTGTCTATCGTGGTCGGCTTGCCCTCAGGCGTGCTTGCGGCCACCCGCGCCGGAACGGCGCTTGACGGCCTGCTGTCCGTGGTGGCCGGAATTGCCTTGTCGGTGCCTGTCTTCGTCGTGGGCACGCTCGCCGTACTGGTGTTCTCGCAGCAGATGAAGCTCGTCCCGGCGGGCGGCTACATCGCCCCCGGGGCCAATCTCGGAAGGCACCTGCTGCTCCTCGCGATGCCCGCCGGCACGATCGCGGTGGGTCTCGGCGCGGTTGTCTTCCGCACGACGCGCAGCGCGATGCTGGAGCTTCTGGGCCGCGACTTCGTCCGTGCGGCGCGGGCGAAGGGCGTCAGGCCGCGGGACGTCGTCCTGCGCCATGTGCTGCGCAACGCGCTCGTGCCGATCTCGACGGTGTTCGGCCTCCAGGTCGGCACGCTGCTCGGCGGGACGGTGCTCGTCGAATACGTGTTCAACTGGCCCGGCCTGTCCGGGTATCTCGTCAACGCGGTCGAGGCACGGGACTATCCGGAAATCGTCGGCATCGTCCTGGTCATCTCCGTCTTGTTCGTCTGTCTGAACGTCGCCATCGACATGCTTTACGCGGTGCTCGACCCACGGGTGCGCTACTCCCGATGAGCATCTCCCTCCCGCGGCGGCTCCACGTGCCGCTGGCGATCGTGGGCTGCTTGGCCGTCCTGGCGCTGGCCGTGCCCTTGCTGCCGCTCGACAACCCGATCCAGATGGCGATGGGCATGCGACTGGCGCCCCCGGACGCGCTGCATCCGCTTGGCCGCGATGAATACGGCCGGGACGTGTTGTCGCGAATACTCTGGGGTGCCCGGGTGTCCCTGCTGGTGGCAGTGCTGTCCTCGGTGCTCTCCGGCATCGTAGGCACGGCATTGGGGCTGGTGGGAGGCTACTTCCGCGGCGTCGCCGAACTGGTCACGGTCCGCGCTTCCGAGGTGATCCTCTGCCTCCCGCCGCTGCTGCTGGCCCTGCTGGTGGTCGCCCTGCTCGGCCCGGGCGCCTCCACCCTGATCCTTTGCCTCGGAGTCCTCTATGCGCCAGGGTACGCCCGCGTGGTGTTCGCGGAGACGCTGTCCGTGCGCGCCCTCGACTACGTCGCGGCACAGGACACGCTGGGTACCCACCCTTTGCGTATCATGCTGCGCACCGTCCTTCCCAACGTCCTGCCGCCGTTGATCGTTCAATTCTCGCTGACGCTGGCGGCGGCGCTCGTACTTGAGAGCGGACTGTCGTTCCTCGGGTTGGGCGTGGTACCGCCTTCGCCGTCCTGGGGCCTGATGATCCGTGGCGCACGCAGCACCTTGGAACAAGCCCCGTTGCTGCTGGTGTGGCCGTGCATCGCCTTGGGCGGCACCGTCGTGGTACTGAACCTGCTGTGTGACCGGCTGCGCGACGTGCTGGATCCAAGGTCGGGCGCCCGCCTGCCCGCCGGACCCGGTCGCCGGGCAGCGGCTCGCCTGTTGCCGGGACTGGTTTCCTCGTCGGTGCCGCACGTCTTGCGCGTGCAGGGCCTGACCCTTCGGATCGCAGGGCTGGGGATGGCCCAACCGGTGGTGCGGGACGTATCCTTCACGGTGAGGCCCGGCGAAACGGTGGCCCTGGTGGGTGAAAGCGGGTCCGGCAAGACGTTGACCAGCCTGGCCCTGATGGGGCTTCTCCCGGCTGCCGTCGAGATTACCGGCGGCCATGCGGAATTCGTCCGGAGGGACGGGACCCCCGTAGACCTGCTCGCGATCCCGGAACGTGAGGTGCGGGACCTGCGCGGCAACCAGGTCAGCATGATCTTTCAGGATCCTAGCGGCAGCCTGAACCCGGTTCAGCAGATCGGCGCGCAGGTGGCGGAAGCCATCCTGGTCCACCGTCGGGCCCGAGGCAGTGCCGCGGCGGAAGCCTTGGGTCTGCTGGATGCTGTCGGTTTGCCGGATGCGGCACGCCGGGCCCGCTCGTATCCGCACGAATTGTCCGGCGGGCAGAAGCAGCGGGCGATGATCGCCGGGGCGATCGCGAACCAGCCGAGGCTGCTGATCGCCGACGAGCCTACGACCGCGCTCGATGTCACGATCCAGGCGCAGATCCTCGATCTCCTGGAGACGCGCAAGCGGCAATCCAGCGGGATGGGAATGGTCTTCGTGACGCACAACCTCGCGGTCGTCGCCGAGATCGCGGACCGCGTTTGCATCATGTATGCGGGAGAGGTCGTGGAGGAGGGGCCCGTCGGCGCCGTGTTCGCCCTGCCGCGCCACCCCTACACGGCGGCGCTGCTGGCCAGCGTGCCCGAGGGCGACACGGACCGTTTGGTGGCGATCCCGGGCTCCGTGCCGCAACCCCGGGACTTCCCGGACGGCTGCCGTTTCGCGCCGCGGTGCGGCCTTGTGTCGGATGAGTGCCGCGTGACACCGCCGCCCGCCCGCACGGTCGGCGAGGACCGTGTGTCACGCTGCTTCCATGCGGAGCAGGTGCGGTGACCGCGATCGTAAAGGCCGAAGGTCTCTCCCGCAGCTTCAAGGTGCGCCAGGGAATGCTGGGCCGGACGCGCGACGTCTTCGCCGTACGTGACGTGGACCTCGTGGTGGGGCGGGCCGAAATCGTGGGTGTCGTGGGCGAATCCGGCTGCGGGAAGAGCACGTTGGGAAGGTTGCTGCTCAGGCTCCTGGCCCCGAGCGCGGGGCGGGTGCTGTTCGATGGCCGGGACGTGGCGGGGATGCCGTCCGCCGAGCTTCGCCGGGTTCGGAGACGCATGCAGATGGTCTTCCAGGACCCGTTCGGCAGCCTCGATCCGCGTCGCCGGATCGGCGCCCAGGTCGGGGACGGGCTACCGTCCGATGCTGCCCGGTCCCAGCAGGTACGCGTCGAGGACCTGCTCGGCCAGGTCGGCCTCGATCCGACCCACGCGGATCGCCTGCCGCACGAGTTCTCCGGTGGCCAGCGGCAGCGCATCGCCATCGCACGGGCTCTTTCCACGAGCCCGGACTTCATCGTCGCGGACGAGCCGGTGGCGGCGCTCGACGTCTCGATCCAGGCGCAGATCGTCAACCTTCTCGCGGATTTGCGGGCAAAGTTTGGACTGGCGCTCGTTTTCGTCAGTCACGACTTGCACGTGGTCCGGCACCTCGCCGACCGGCTTGTCGTCATGTACCTGGGCCGGATCGTGGAAGAGGGCCCGGCCAAGGAGGTCTTCCGGGCGCCAGCCCACCCCTACACCCGCGCGTTGATTGCGGCGACCCCCTCCATGCGCGGGCGGGCAGGCGACCGGCGGCCGACGTTGTCGGGCGACCTGCCCAGCCCGTTGAACCCGCCATCCGGATGCGTTTTCCGCACCAGGTGCGAATACGCGCAACCCCGCTGCGCGGAAAGCCGCCCCCCTCTCGAGCCAACGACCGTCGGGCGGCTGGTCGCCTGTCTCAGGGCCGACGAGATCGCCTGACAACCTGTAGCAAGACACGAGGAAGCACACGATGGAAACCACGGTCGCCCCCAAGGCGAAGACCCGGCTCGGCGAGCTGACCGCCGGCGAGATGCGCGAGATCCTGCCGCGCCGCCCCGTGATCCTGCTGCCGCTCGGCAGCCACGAGGACCAGGGCCCGCATGCCCCCATGGGGGACTATCTCTCCGCCGAACGCGTCGCCGAACACATCGCGGCCAGGGCCGCGGCATCGGGGACGCCTACGTTCGTGGCACCCGTCCTGCCCTTCGGCGGCGCCGACTTCTTCGCGAGCATGCCCGGGGGCATCTCATTGTCCCAGTCGACATTGCGTGCCGTCCTGACGGACATGCTCGCCTGCCTGATGCGACACGGGTTGGATCGCATCGTCGTCATCAACGGTCATGCGGGGAACGTGCAAGCCATCCACGACACCACGCAGGTTATTTGGCTGGAGAACCGCATCCTGGTTCCTAGCCTGTACCTCTGGCGGGTTGGCTACGGGATGTTGCCGTCGATCCTGGGCCCGGACGTCGCCAGGAGGGCGGCGGGCCACGGGGCCGACCCGCTGACAAGCGTCGCTATGCACCTCTTTCCCGAACTTGTCCGCACCGACCTTGTCCCCGGTCCGACGCCCGCCCCGGCCGTCGAAGGCATGATCGTGTCCGGCTTCGGCACGGCGACATTCGAGGGTGTCGAGTTGAACGTCCCGTTCGAAGTGGAGCAGATCGCGCCGAACGGCGTGTTTTCGGGCGACCCAAGGCTGTCTTCGCCGGAAACGGGTGCCCAACTCGTCGAACGTCTGACGGTCATAGGCGCGCGCCTGGCAATCCAGGTTGCCGCCCTGCGCGCCGACGGTGGCCGCCCCTGAGGGCGGCGTGGATGGGAAGAGTTCACCTTCGTTGCCCGGCCCGGGGAGGCCGAACCCTTCAGGCGGCCGGTGCGACCCGGCAGCGCCCGGGACCGCCGAAGGCGCGCACTTGTTAGGGGTCCCCGAGATCTAGCCGTCACGGCCCGCAGCTGGACGGAAACCTAAAAAGAAGAAGGAAACGAAAATGGTCGATAAAATCCTGAGCGACGTCGCAAAAGAGATCGCGATCCGTGACCACTACGACAACTGGATCGGCGGCAAGTGGGTGCCGCCCGTGCGTGGCCAGCATTTCGACAACATCTCTCCCGTCAACGGGCGAGTGATCTGCACCGTCGCACGCTCCACCGCGGAGGACGTCGAGCTTGCGCTGGATGCTGCCCATGCCGCGCGCGAAGCCTGGGGCAGAACCCCGGCCGCCCAGCGCGCCAACATCCTCAACAAGATCGCCGACAGGATCGAGAGCCGGCTGTCGACGCTGGCCCTGGTGGAGGCGATCGACAACGGCAAGCCTATTCGCGAGACCACGCATGCGGACCTGCCGCTCGTTGTCGATCATTTCCGCTACTTCGCCGGGGTGATACGCGCGCAGGAGGGCGGGATCAGCGAGATCGACCCCGACACCGTCGCCTACCACTTCCATGAGCCGCTGGGCGTGGTCGCGCAGATCATACCGTGGAACTTCCCGATACTGATGGCGACCTGGAAGCTGGCGCCAGCCTTGGCCGCGGGCAACTGCGTCGTGTTGAAGCCTGCCGAGCAGACGCCCATGGGTATCGCCGTGCTGATGGAGATGATCGCCGACCTGCTCCCGCCCGGTGTCGTAAACCTGGTGCAGGGCTTCGGGGTCGAATGCGGCAAGCCGCTGGCGCAGTCAAAGCGCGTGGCCAAGGTGGCCTTCACCGGGGAGACGACCACCGGCCGGCTGATCATGCAATATGCCAGCGAGAACATCATCCCTGTCACGCTGGAACTGGGCGGCAAGTCCCCGAACATCTTCTTCGCCGACGTGATGGCGGAGGACGACGACTTCTTCGACAAAGCGCTCGAAGGCTTCACCATGTTCGCCCTGAACCAGGGCGAGGTTTGCACCTGCCCGAGCCGGGCGCTTGTGCACGAGAGCATCTACGACCGCTTCATGGAACGGGCGCTGGCCCGGGTAGGCAAGATCGTGCAGGGCAACCCGCTGGATGCCGCCACGATGGTCGGCGCCCAGGCGTCGAACGACCAACTCGAGAAAATCTTGTCCTACCTCGACATTGGCCGGCAGGAGGGTGCGAAGGTCCTGGCTGGAGGCGGGCGGGCGCAGCTTGGCGGCGACCTGGACGGCGGCTTCTACGTCCAGCCGACGGTGCTGGAAGGGCACAACCTGATGCGGGTTTTCCAGGAGGAGATTTTCGGCCCCGTCGTGTCGGTCACGCGGTTCAAGGACGACGAGGAGGCGCTGTCGATCGCCAACGATACGCTTTACGGGCTGGGCGCCGGCGTGTGGTCTCGCGACGGCAATCGCGCCTACCGGTTTGGGCGCGCGGTGCAGGCCGGGCGGGTGTGGACGAACTGCTACCACCTCTATCCCGCCCATGCGGCGTTCGGCGGCTACAAGCAATCGGGCATCGGGCGCGAGAACCACAAGATGATGCTGGACCACTACCAGCAGACCAAAAACTTGCTGGTCAGCTACAGTCCAAAGGCGATGGGCTTTTTCTGAGCTCGGCATGGTCGACCGCGTCATCGCAACCGAAGTCGCCGAAGCCCTGGTCCGCAGGCTTTCGGCGGCGCACGGGCGGCTCATGTTCCACCAGTCGGGCGGCTGCTGCGATGGGAGCGCGCCCATGTGCTACCCGCTGCACGAGTTCCGGGTGGGGGCGCAGGACGTGCTGCTCGGCACGGTCGCCGGGGCGCCGTTCTACATCGGCGCGGCGCAATTCGAGCATTGGGGGCACACCCAGCTGATCGTCGACGTCGTTCCGGGACGGGGCTCCGGCTTTTCCCTGGAAGCGCCGGAGGGTGTGCGCTTCCTCACGCGTGGTCGTGTCTTCAGCGACGACGAGACCAGGGCTCTCGCCAGCGGTGGCGAGCCGGCGCGTGGCGATGGTTGAGACCTCCGGCACCGGGGATCGAAGTTCCGCATCCCAACATTCCATCCCGAGGCGTTAGCAAGATGTCCGACAAGAGCTTCAGCAGCGTCAGCGGCCTCATCGGAACAGGCGAGGTCGACACCGTACTCGTATGCCTCGTCGACATGCAGGGGCGGCTGATGGGCAAACGCTTCCACGCACGCAACTTCCTCGACCACGCGTTACACGAGACCCACTGCTGCACCTACCTGCTGGCGACCGACCTGGAGATGTCGACCCCGGACGGGTTCAGGTCGGCGTCATGGACCCGCGGGTATGGCGACTACACCCTTCGCCCCGACCTCTCGACGATTCGCCTCGTCCCGTGGCTGCCGGGCACGGCCATGGTCCTGTGCGACGTGCTGGACCATGTCACGCACGGCCCGGTGGAACATTCCCCCCGGCAGGTGCTCGCCAGGCAAATGGCGCGTCTGGCCGAAGTCGGCGGCTACGAGGCCATGATGGCCACGGAACTCGAATTTTTCCTGTTCGAGGGGACCGTGGACGAAAACCGCCGCCGAGCTTTCGCGGGGATCACCCCCGTCGGGGGATACAGCCAGGATTACCACATCTTCCAGACCACGAAGGAGGAGGCCGTGATGCGCCCCCTCCGCAATCACCTCGTCGCTGCCGGGATCGACGTGGAGTGCTCGAAAGGCGAGGCGGAGAGCGGCCAGGAGGAGCTGAACCTGCGCTATGGCCCGGCGATGCTTTGTGCCGACCAGCATACGATCGCCAAGCACGCCGCCAAGGAGATCGCCTGGCAAAACGGGATGAGCGCGACCTTCCTGGCGAAGTGGCGGGCCGACAAGGTCGGGTCTGCCACCCACATCCACTGCTCGCTTTTCAAGGATGGCGAGAACGCGTTCCACGATGAGGGCCGCAGGCACGGCATGTCCGGGCTCATGGAGCATTTCGTCGCAGGTCTCGTGCACCACGCGCCCGAGACGACGCTCCTGCTCGCGCCTTACGTCAACAGCTACAAGCGGTTCCGGAAGGGAACGTTCGCGCCAACGAAGGTGAGTTGGTCGCTTGACAACAGGACCGCCGGGTTCCGCCTCTGCGGCGGGGGCAGCAGGGCCGTCCGGATCGAATGCCGCATCGGCGGGTCCGACCTGAACCCCTACTTGGCGCAGGCCGCGTTGCTGGCGGCAGGCATCGCCGGGATCGAGTCGGGCCTCGTGCTCGGCGCGCCGGTCGCCGGGGACATATACGGGCAAATCGACGCCACCGAAATACCGGCCAACCTGCGGGCCGCGACCGATGCTTTCCGCGGCTCGTCGATGCTCAGGGCAGCCATGGGCGAGGAGGTGGTCGATCACTATGTCCGGGCGGCCGAAGTGGAGCAGGAGGCCTTCGATTCGGCGGTGACGGACTGGGAAGTGGCCCGCGGTTTCGAGAGGTGCTGAGATGACGACGCTGCGCTGCATTTCGCCCGTTGACGGTTCATTGGTGGCCACGCGGGAATCGCTGTCCGCCGGAGACGCCGCAGCCCTATGCGGGGTCATGAGGGTCGCCCAGCGGGGTTGGGCCGAGCGGCCATTGCAGGAGCGCGTCTCCATCATGCGCCGTGCCGTCGACATCATGGGCAGTCAGACCGACCGGATGACGCACGAACTTGCGTGGCAGATGGGCCGGCCCGTCCGCTACGGCGGCGAGTTCCGTGGGTTCGCGGAGCGCGCCAACTACATGTGCGACGTGGCGGAAGACGCCCTCCGGGCGCTTGTCGTCGAAGAGACGGACGACGTCCTGCGGCAGGTATTGAGAGAGCCGCTCGGGCTTGTCCTTGTCATAGCCCCCTGGAACTACCCGTACATGACGGCGATCAACACCATCGTGCCCGCGCTGGTCGCGGGTAACGGGGTGCTTCTGAAGCATTCGGAACAGACGCTCCTCGTTGGTGAGCACCTGGCCGAGGTCCTGCACGCCGCGGGCGTGCCTCCCGACGTGTTCGCGAATGTCTTCCTGGACCACGATGCCGCCGGCAGCGTGGTCGCTGGCAGACACGTCGACTACGTCAACTTCACCGGGTCGGTCCGTGGCGGCAAGGCCATCGAGATGGCGGCGGCGGGCAGGTTCATGGGCGTCTGCACCGAGCTCGGCGGGAAGGACCCGGCCTATATCCGCCAGGACGCCCATCTCGACGATGCCGTGGACGGGGTCCTCGACGGCGCGATGTTCAACTCCGGGCAGTGCTGCTGCGGCATCGAGCGCATCTACGTCCACGAGAGCCTCTACGATAGGTTCGTCGACAAGGCGGTGGCCTGGGTGCGGAAGGCGAAGCTGGGGAGCCCGTTCGACCCGCTCACCACCATGGGGCCGATGGCGAACACGCGCTTCGCACGCGTCGTACGTGAACAGGTTGCGGAAGCGGTCGCACAAGGCGCGAAAGCCCACGTCGATCCGATGCCGGCCGACGACGGCGGTGTCTACTTGACACCCCAGATACTGACCGGCGTCACACACTCGATGAGGGTCATGCGGGAGGAGACCTTCGGCCCGGTGGTCGGCATCATGCCGGTAGAGAACGACGACGAAGCCATCCGGCTGATGAACGACAGCGAATTCGGGCTGACGGCGTCCGTCTGGACCTCGGATGCTGCCGCTGCCGAAAGGATAGGTGCCCTACTGGAGACGGGGACCGTCTTCATGAACCGGTGCGACTACCTCGACCCTGCCCTCTGCTGGACCGGGTGCAAGGACACGGGCCGGGGCATCAGCCTGTCGAAGTCGGCGTATCTGACGCTGACACGCCCAAAGTCCTACCACTTGAGAAAGACCGTATGACGATGTCCCTCCATGCCAACTGGTCCTACCCGACGTCGATCCGTTTCGGGAACGGGCGCATTCGCGAGTTGCCGGAGGCGTGCGCCGCCGCCGGGATTCGGCGCCCCCTGGTCGTCACCGACCGGGGAACGGCGACCCTGCCGATCGCCGCGAATGCCCTCTCCATCCTCGAGGCGGCCGGGCTCGGCCGTTCGATCTGCGCCGAGGTCGATCCAAATCCGCATGAGAGAAACCTCCAGGCGGGTATCGACGCCTTCAGGTCGGGCAACCATGACGGAGTCGTAGCCTTCGGTGGCGGGTCGGGCCTCGATCTCGGGAAGCTGGTCGCGTTCATGGCCGGGCAGCGGCGGCCCGTGTGGGAGTTCGAGGACGTCGGCGATTGGTGGTCCCGGGCGGACGCGGCGGCGATCTATCCGACAGTCTGCGTGCCGACTACGGCGGGTACAGGGTCGGAGGTCGGGAGGGCAGGGGTGCTGACGAACTCGGTCACCCACGAGAAGAAAATCATCTACCATCCGGGGATGCTGGCGAGCGTCGTGATCTGCGATCCCGAGCTCACGGTGGGCCTGCCGAGAGCCATCACGGCGGGGACCGGCATGGACGCTTTCGCCCATTGCCTCGAGGCCTATTGCTCGCCCGCGTTCCACCCGTTGTCGCAGGGGATCGCCCTCGAAGGAATGCGGCTTGTGAAGGAGAACCTGCCCCTTGCCTATGCGGATGGCCGGAACCTGGAGGCCCGAGGCCAGATGATGGCCGCGGCACTCATGGGAGCGGTGGCATTCCAGAAGGGATTGGGTGCGATTCACGCGATCAGCCATCCCGTTGGGGCCCTCTACAACACGCACCACGGGACCACGAACGCCACGGTGATGGGACCGGTCCTGGCGTTCAACCGTCCCGCGGTCGAGGAGAGGCTTGCCGCCGCTGCGTCCTATCTCGGGCTCAAAGGCGGGTTCGACGGCTTCTGCCGCTTCGTCGCAGACCTCGTATCCTCGCTTGGCATTCCCTCAAAGCTCGGCGACCTGGGAGTGCGGAGGGACGACATCGACAAGATCCTTGCCGGGGCTCTCAAGGATCCTTCGACGGGAGGGAACCCCGTCAAGATGACACCGGAAAACACCCGCTCCCTCATCGAAGCCTGTTTGGCGTGAGCGTGTGCCCGTCACATGCTGCGACAAGCTTGATGAATGCGACAGCGCGGTCGGCAGCGGATCGATCGTGGCCCCGGCGCATGTGAAACCCGTCCCTGACGCCTTGAGGGCGGCGTCAAATTGATCCCGCCGCTGCCGGCGGGGTCCCGTCCAGTGGGCGGGGCATTCGGCAGCCGTTCCTCCCAAACGCGGCCGGGATCGATGGTCCCGGCCACTTTTTGGCTCGGAGACGGATTTGAAGTCGACCGGATTAGCAGCCCCATCCAGGCCGGTGCCGTTCCAGGAAGGACACGAGTGGCGCCGTGACCGCCGCAGGGTGCTCCTGGCTCGGCACATGTGCGGCATCCGCCAGCTCGAGAGCCGACCCCTTCGGCATCCTTGTCGCCAGTCCACGACACCGTTCTCTGATATGCGGAAACTCGAGGCTTCGCCACATCACCAGTGCGCCGCAAGCGTCCATCTGGGCGCGCCACATCCGGCTGTCGCAGACATTGGCATGAAGGAAGACCGCCGGGTGCCCGTGGCCGACCACATCCGCCGCCAGGACCGCGCGGCCTGAGTTGATCCGCAGTTTCCATGCATTCGCAGGAGCCTGTCTGGTTCTCCGAGGCGAAGCCTAGCCAAGCTACCGAACCCTGCGGCCAGCATTTTCGGCCACCCACCGATTAAGCCACAGGTCCATGGGATGGGCGACGCAGCCCGCCATGTCGCGTTGTCGAACGTAGTCGAAGACTACCCGCAGTCATCACTTGCACCTGGTCGCTGGCTCGGCTTTCGTCGTCGGCATGCCATCCTGCGATACGCCCCGTCGAGCATGCCGCGATCCGGAAAGGGCAGGGGGGTTGAGAAACGCGTCCGCAGGCGCGCAGCATCGGCCTCTTTACCCGCGGCAGAACCTTCCAACTTCATCGGCCCGCCTGCACCCTGTCCTTGAGCTGTTTTGCAGGCGAAAACGCGACCTTGCGCGAGGCGGCTGTTTCAATCGGTTGTCCGTTGGCGGGGTTTCGCCCCTTCCTTGCAGGCCGGTCGGAAACCTTGAATTTGCCAAATCCTGACAAGCTCACCTCCTCGCCTGCGACATCCGCATCCGTGATCGCCAGCAGTATGGCGTCAATGAGTTCCATCGCCCGGCCCCGGGACATGCCGTGGCTTTCCACCAGGCGGTCGACGATGTACTGGACGTTCATGAGCGTTCTCTCGTTCTTGCTTTCGTTCATCGCAAAAGAGAAGCCGTTCGTCGAGGTTGCGGGTTCCCGACGGCGCCTGCTACGGCCGTTTGGGGGGGCGGACCAGGGGCAGGTTCGGGCGACTCAGTCCGGGCTGGCGCGAGCGTCCCGGCCCGGCGGCCGCGCGCGCGGTTAGGTAGGCCGTCGCAGCGCCGCAGCCAGCATCCGCAAGCTTCCGGACGCTTTTTGGCTAGTGCGCGAATGGAGCACGACGTCGCGCGTCGGCAGTGTAGGCAAGCCGAAGCGCGCCCCGGCGTCGACCCAGTGTGCGGCCGCGACCCTGCGCGGCAAGGCTGCGACGCCCAGCCCGGCATCGACGGCTGCGCCGACCGTCGACACCCCGCCCCCGACGAACGCCTCCCTCCATGAAAGCCCTGCCTGGGACAGCGCCTCGGTAGCCATTGCCCTGAGGCTGCATGGGGCCGCTTGGGTCGCAAGGGGCAGGGCGCCCCCGTGCGCAAACACGAACCTCGGCGCCGCAAACCATCCGAACCGCTCCACCGTCAGGCGCTCCCCACCGCGACGGCTGTCCGCGTGACGCAGCACGATGACCGCATCTAGCGCAGCCCCGTCGTAAAGTTCGAGTAGCTCGCGCGTCATGCCCACCCGGAGCTCCAGGACGACTCTGCGGTCGCTGTCCGCAAGCGCAGCCAGTACAGCGGGCAGGTTCCCGCCGAGCAGATGGTGGCTGAGTCCCAGGGCCAGCCGCTGCACCGGGCGGTCGAACGCCGCCGCCGCGCGCTCCTGGGCTGCAATCATTTCCCGTGCGGGGCCGAGAAACGCAGTGCCCGCCGACGACAGCCTCACCGCACGGGGCGTGCGTTCGAGCAGCTGCTCCCCGACATGTCGCTCAAGCTTCTTCAGCCGGGTGCTGATGGCACCTTGAGTCGTGTTGAGCGCCTCCGCCGCCTTGGTGAACGACCGCAGGTCGGCAGTAAGGACAAAGGCCCGCACGGCTCCTAGGTCGAGATCTTCCATATGGGTCCATCTATGTTTGGCCCTCATTCTGTATCTCAAACCGAGATCATAGCAATTCGGTATCATCCCTGTTTCGGATATCCGGGTGCGGCTAGCTTGCCTCCATGAACAGTCACCTGCTGCCGATCGCCGAACTCCCCTCCTCGCCGGTTGCCGCTTTTCGGCGCCGGATCGCCGAGATGCGCGCGCTGGACAGGGAGGTCATCGACCTGACCGTCGGCGACCTCGACCTACCCACGCCGCCTCACGTCGTGGAGGCCGCCGTGGAAGCCGCTCGTGCCGGCCAGACACGCTACACGGCCGTGGATGGGACGCCGGAGCTGAAGGATGCGGTCGCCGAGCATTTCAAGCGTCAGAACGGGCTGACGTTTGGACGCCCGGAGATCATCGTGACCGCCGGGTCGTCACAGGCATTGTCGAGCGCCCTGATGGTAGGGCTGCGCTCGGGCGGCGAGGCGATAATACCGGACCCCAGCTGGCAGACCTACGCGGGGCAGGTCGCGCTCGCCGGCGGCGTGCCCGTCCCCGTCCCCTGCGGACAGAACAACGGCTTCAAGCTGTCTCCCCGTGACCTGGAAGCGGCGATCACGGCGCGGACCCGGTGGGTAATCCTCAACAACCCGGTCAACCCGACGGGCGCGCTCTACACCGCGGACGAGCTGTCCGCCCTGTGCAACGTGCTCGTTGCCCACCCGGGTGTCTGGGTCCTGGCCGACAACCTCTACGAGTTCAACGTTTACGACGGCCAGAAGGCGACCACGCCGTTGCAGGTTTCCCCGCGGCTCCGGGATCGTGTGGTCACGGTCAGCGGGGTGGCCAAGGGCTACGCGATGACGGGGTGGCGCATCGGCTTCGCGGCGGCACCGGCGCACTTCATTGCGGACATGACGCGCATCCAGTATCTCACGACATCATGTGCGTCCTCGGTCAGCCAGGCGGCGGCCCTGGCTGCGCTGATGGGCCCGCAGGACGTCACGGCGGAATACGCGGCCATCCTCCAGGGCCGCCGTGACCTGCTGGTGCGCGTCGTGAACGCCTGCCCCGGCCTGACGTGCGTCCCGCCCGCGGGCACCCTGTACTTGCCCGTCTCCTGCGCGGGCGCGATCGGGCGGCACCGGGGCGACGGCCCTATCATCGCTTCCGGCCAGGACATGGCAGATTACCTGCTGGACGAAGCTGGAGTGGCATGTCTCGGCGGCGAAGGGTATGCGATGCCCGGCTACATCCGGATGTCGTTCTCCGTCCCGACCGCGCTGCTGGAGCGTGCGGGCATCCTGCTGGACGCGGCCTGCCGGAGCCTACTTCCAAGTCGGCTCGGCTGATGCATCCCGGCAGCCAGATAAACGCGATCGGCAGCCTGGCCTTGCGGCAGGGATCCCGGTTGCTAATCGATACCCCGGCGCTCGTCATCGACATCGACATCCTCGACCGAAACATCGCGACCATGGCGCGATTTGCCGCGGATGCCGGGATAGCGCTCAGGCCGCACGCCAAGTCGCACAAGTCGGCCGACATCGGCCGGCGCCAGATGGCCGAGGGAGCGGTCGGCCTTTGTTGCGCCAAGCTGGGGGAGGCCGAAGTGCTGGCACTGGAAGGAATACAAAGCCTGCTGATAACGTCACCTGTCGTGACACATACCGCGATCACGCGGCTGATCGCACTGAATGCAATGGTGTCGGGCCTGGCGGTCGTCGCCGACAACCCCAGCAACGTGGCGAACCTGGCTCAGGCTGCGGCCGTTGCCGGACGTCCCCTCCGCGTTCTCGTCGATGTGGACCCTGGCGTAAACAGGACCGGGGTCACCTCCCCGGATTCAGCCATTTTCCTGGCCCGGGAGATCGTGGGGCGGCCATCGCTGTCTTATGGAGGAATTCAGTTCTACTGCGGGACGCTCCAGCACATCCCCGCCCATGCAGACCGCCGCACGGCCGTCGCGGGCCGGACGGAATACCTGCGCCGAGTCGTCGGAGCGCTTCGGGACGCGGGGGTCCCGCCAGCGACGGTGACCGGGGCAGGGACGGGCACGCACCACCTGGACGCGGCCTTCGGGTTGATGAACGAGATCCAGCCCGGGTCGTATGTCTTCATGGACAGCCAGTACGGCCGTTGCGACCTCCACGGGACCGGCCGCCCGGTGTTTGGTCATGCCCTGCAGATCGACACGAGGGTGATCAGTGCAAACCATCCCGGGCGCGTGACTATCGATGCCGGGCTGAAGGCTATGGCCACCGACGCCGGGCCACCTGGCATCTTGGCAGGAGCGGCCGCCGACGCGACCGTGACGTTCATGGGCGACGAGCACAGCATGGTAATGATCCCGAATGGCGGAATGTTGCCTGGCCTGGCGGATCTGATCACGCTGGTGCCCCCGCACTGCGATCCCACGGCGAACCTGTACGACCGCTACCATGTCGTCAGGGGAGGGAAGTTGATCGACATCTGGCCGGTTACCGCACGCGGCCGGTCTCAGTGATGCTCCAACCGAGGCATGGTTGCGGTCTGCCGGCGCGAGCTGACACATGCGGGGAAGGGCGGCGGGGCCACCGCGATGGGAGCGACGGCATACCGGAAGGGCCTGGGCGCCATCCACGCGCTGAGGCACCCGGTCGGCGCCATCTATGACACGCACCACGGCACGACGAACGCGGCGTTCATGGCGCTCATACTGGCCACCGGCCGGGTTGCCATCGCGAAAAGATTGCGCGCCTGGCTGGGTATTGCGGCCTGGCCCCGACCATTGCAGCGTTTCTGCAAGCGGCGACCGACCTGCGGCACAGACTACGCGTCCCTCACACCTTGCATTAACTCAAGGGCGACGCCGGGAGACGGGATCTCATTGGGCAAATGGCCATCGTCGATCCGACTGCGGCGGGAAACCGCTGGGACTCACGAAACTTCGCGCGCTTGAAATCTTCGACCGCGCCATCGACGGGGATGTGGCCAACTCCGTGCCGCGGTCGCTGGTTGCACTCAACGACCATCGGCCCCCCTCGGGAGCATCCGATTTTTGGAGTCACACGCAAAACTCCTTGCAGGCTGGCGTGAGCGGGTAGAATTTGTGCTCACCGGAACAGATGGCAGCTGCCAGTGTCCCGGGTGTCAGGCGCCACGAAGCTTTGCGGGTAGTCACCGACTACCTGCTCGTCGACCGGTGAAACCGAAGGCCCGTTGCCATTAAGCCCCGGCGCCTCCCGCCACGGCCTGACCCGTATATGCGCGCGTCACTACTCGCGCACCAGCGCGCCCACCCGGGTTCCTCGCGTGAAGGAAGACATGTATGCTCAAGCACATCGACTGCCCTACGATCGCCCCACCCTTCGGCAGCTACAGCCATGCGATCGAACTAGCGGCCGGCGCGCGGACACTGCATGTATCCGGCCAGGTCGGGGCGGACCGGAACGGCGTCGTTCCCGAGGACGCGGGCTCGCAGGCGGTGCTCGTCTTCGAGAACCTTCGGCATGTCCTTGCCGCAGCCGGCATGTCATTCGCCGACGTGGTCAAACTGACGTATCTCGTCCGTGACGCTGCCGACCTCGCGGCCATCCGAACTGTCCGTGACAAGGTGCTGCTTCCGCCGTTTCCGGCGTCATCGCTCATGGTGGTGAAGGCACTTGGCCGGCCGGAGTGGAAGGTCGAGATCGAGGCACTTGCCGCCCGGGCTGGATCCTAGGACGATGCACCCGCTGGACCAAGACGCATTGGGGCAGGCAGCTCTTGTGGCCCGGGGCGAGGTGTCCCCGCTGGAGTTGGTGGATGCCGCGATCAGCCGCATCGTGGCCCAAGAGCTCCGCATCAACGCCGTCACCACGCGGCTTTTCGAGCAAGCCCGCGCTTCCGCGACGCAATTGGCTGAAGGTGGAGTTTTCCGCGGCGTACCGTTCCTCGTGAAGGACTTTCTCTGCCACGTGCAGGGCACGGCCACGACCGCAAGCTCACGCCTTCTCATGGAAACAATCGTTGACCACGACAGCGAACTCATGCGCCGCTATCGCCGCGCCGGGCTGATCCTGCTCGGCAAGACGAACGTGCCGGAAATGGTGTCGATGGGAACTACCGAACCGGCGTTGTTCGGGCCGACGTGCAACCCGTGGGACCCGGGCCGGAGCGCGGGCGGATCAAGCGGCGGTTCCGCAGCGGCGGTTGCGGCGGGATACGTTGCAGTTGCCCATGCGAACGACGGGGCCGGATCCATCCGCATCCCGGCTTCGTGCTGCGGCCTGTTCGGCCTGAAGCCCTCCCGGGGCCGCATCACGCTCGGCCCCGACGTCGGGGAGTCCATCGGGGGCATCACGTCGGAACATGTCGTCACGCGTTCTGTACGCGATAGTGCGGCCATGCTGGACGCGACACATGGCGCGATGCCCGGGGACCCGTATGCTGCTCCCGCCCACGAGGGCAGCTTCCTCGGTGCATTGCATCAGCCTCCCCGGCGGCTGCGCATCGCGCTGACGCCGGGGCCGTCCTATTCCGTCCACGTCGATCCGGACTGCGTTGCTGCCGTAAGCGAAGCCGCTTCCCTATGCGGGTCGCTCGGCCATGAGGTGGTCGAGGCCAGCCCGACCCTCGACGGGGAGGCCTTGTGGGCGGCAGTGCAGTCGTTCTGGCCCATGACTGTCACCCGCGCGATCACTGCCCTTGCCCGGCAGCGTGCGGTGCCGGTCGCGGCCCTCGGGGCAGAGCTGGAACCGTTCAACCAGCACTTGCTTGAACTCGGTCTTCGCCGCTCGGCTACGGACTACCTCCGCGATCTCACGCACTTCCAGGCGGTAACGCGGAGCTTGGGCGTGTTCCTGGACCAGTTCGACGTGTGGCTCACCCCGACGATGCCGATGCTACCAACGACGCTGGGCCACTACGATGCCGTGGTGCACGGGGCGGACGCGGTCTTGCGCAGGGTCATTGACTCGTTTGCGTTCACGGTGCCGGCGAACCTGGCTGGGTTGCCGGCTGCGAGCATCCCTTTGTATTGGACAGCAAGCAACCTGCCAGTCGGGGTGCAGATCATGGCCCGGCTTGGCGGCGAACAGATCATTCTGACGCTTGCTGCCCAGCTTGAGGAGGCCCGTCCGTGGCGGGATAGGCGGCCTGCGGTCTCATGACCTTGCGGAAGCACAAGTGTATGGATCGTGTTCCCGGTGGTCGTGTAGGACGCCACTGATCGGCTTGTCGTAGCTGTCGCCGATGCACCTTGCCGGGCGCGCGGCATCGAGGTTGTCGTGACGGGCGGGAGCCTGCGAGGTGAAGGGACAAATGGCCACCAAAGCCGACTGGAACTACCCGACCAACTTCCTTTTCGGAACCGGCAGGGTCGCCGAGCTGCCAGATGCGCTCCGCGCCGCCGGGATGGGCAAGCCCCTGCTCGTAACCGATGCGGGACTGGTCAACCTGCTGCCTGAACCATCGCTTACAGGGCGTATCCGTAACCGTTCGTTTGACGGACAGGCATCACTCCAATCCCGGGATCGGACCAGCGACGGCGCGCTTGGGCAACCGCAAGACGATGACGGCCAGCCCAGCCACGATCAGGGCCATGCCGGCGTAGCGCATCGGGGTGAACCGTTCGCCGAAAGCCAGAGCCGACACAATCACCCCCGTCACGGGCGACAACATGGCCAAAGGTGCGACGGCGGCAGCCGGGTAGCGGCCCAGCAACCAGCCCCATACTGCATAAGCCGGAGTGACGGCCGCTAAGAAGAGCGCAGCGGCCAAGCTGACCCACGACGCACCAGCGACAGCGGCCGGCAGGGACGCTTCTCCCCACACGGCGGACAGCAGCAGCATGGGCAGGGGCGGCACCAGGCTGCACCAGGCAATGACCGAGAACATCGGCGCCCCCCGGACGTGCTTCAGCAGCAGGCTGCCGGCTGCCCAGCTCAATGCCGCCGCAAGCGCCAACGCCAGCGCGAGCGCCGGCAGGTCCGCGCCAACCGTCAGCGCGACCAGCACCAACCCGGCCGCAGCCAGGACCATTCCCAAGCCCTGACGCGCGGTGGGCCTTTCGCCGAATAGCAAGGCGGCGAGCAGCACGGTCAGGAAGACGTGGCTCTGCTGCGTCACCGAGGCCAGACCGGGAGGCAAACCGTGCCGGAAAGCGAGGAACATCAGGAGGAACTGGCCGGTGAACAGGATGAGCCCGATCAGCACCAGCAGGTGCCAGGGCACGGCCGGGCGCGCGACGAAGAGGACGGGGACCGAGGCGACCAGGAAGCGCAATGCGGTGAGCTGGGGCGCCGTGAACCCCTCCAAGCCGAACCGGGTTGCCACGAACGCCAGCCCCCAAACTATGGATACGAGGGCGGCCAGGGCTGTATCGCGAGGGGTCATGGGCCACTACTCCCGCACGGCCCGGGAACACTCAACCGATTGTTCCTGACAGGTCAGAGGAGTTTTTCTATTCTGACGCCAGGCATCTTAATGCCCGGAGCCCCACTCATGAGCCATCGCCTGCCGCCCCTCAACGGATTGCGTGCCTTCGAGGCCGCTGGCCGCCACCTGAGCTTCAAGGCGGCCGCGACGGAACTGTCCGTAACGCCCGGCGCGATCAGCCAGCAGGTGAAGCATCTCGAACAGGCGCTCGGCGTGCCGCTGTTCCAACGCCTGCACCGCAGCCTTATCCTCACCGCACAGGGCGAGGCACTGCTGCCGGAAGTGTCGGCAGCCTTCGAATGCCTGTCGAAAGCCAGCGACACGGTCGCGAAAGCCTTGAAGACGAAGCCGCTACGCCTTGGCATCTCGCCGTCCCTGAGTGACGAGCCGGACCGCCTGCTCGCCCGTCTCGCGGGAACGAAGCGGCCGCCCGACTACGTTCGGGCGGTCGCGACCGACGACGTGGCCGACCTTCTTGCCGGCCGCCTCGATGCCCTGCTCCGCCCAGGGCCGGGCCCCTATCCGGGCCTGCACTCCGAGGTGCTGGCGCTCGCGCCCGGTTTTGGAGTGAACAAGAAGGCCTTGCTGGTGGTCTGGCCCGGCCTCGCCCGCTGCCGCGAGTTCACCCGGGCGCGGGCGCTCTTGGCCGGACAGGCAGACTGAACCGTACTACCATGGTGGACAGCTGATCGACCGGGTCCGTCCGATTTTATGCTTCCTTGACCGTCTAGGAAGGGCTCTGACCCGCCGCTCGGACCGCGACGCGACCGTGGCCGCTAACCGCGATCAAGGAGGCACCTGCAACTGGTTTCACCGCCGTTCCGACCAAGGAGGGGGTGAGCCCGGCCCCGATGGCCCTCTCCGCACTGAGGAAATGACCCAGCGACAGCACTCCGGGCAACAGTATCAACATGTGGCCGCACAATGTCGTTGGACCGCACCCGTCGTGAGCCCTTTCGGCGGCGCGCCACCCCACTTGTTAGTTCGTCCATGTAAGCGCATCCGTTGCCAAAGGAACGCAGCCCTGATCCGCACCCCCCGCTCAGCGCCAACCTTGCCGGCGTGCTGGATGCCCGGCCGGGTTGGCCGGGCAGGGTAGTCGAAGACTACCGCGAGGTCGTGAAGACTCGTCGGCCGCTGACGCGTGTAGGTCGGCCTTTCCCGACCGCCCCGGGGCTGGTCGCATGATTCAGGTTCGGGGCGCATGATTTGGACTGGTATGAATGCGGCCAAATCGCACGTAGCGTATCTTAGCTTGGTCGGATCGCCCGTCGGTTATCGGGACCGAGATGAAGTCCGGGGCCACATGGCGCGCCGGTCGGCTTTTCCGGTCAGCACTCGACGGCGTTCACGGCAAGCCCCCCCTCCGACGTTTCCTTGTATTTCGACAGCATGTCGCGCCCGGTATCCCGCATCGTCCGGATCACCTGGTCCAGGCTGACGAAGTGCGAGCCGTCGCCGTGCATCGCCAGGCGCGTCGCGTTGATGGCTTTCACAGAGGCCAGGGCGTTTCGTTCGATGCAGGGAATTTGCACCAGCCCGGCTATCGGGTCGCAGGTGAGGCCGAGGTTGTGCTCGAGACCGATCTCGGCTGCGTTCTCCACCTGGCCGTTTGTTGCACCCAGTGCCGCAGCCAGCCCGGCGGCGGCCATCGCGCACGCCGAGCCGACCTCGCCCTGGCAGCCGACCTCCGCGCCCGAGATGGAGGCGTTCCGTTTGATCAACGTACCTACCGCGGCCGCAGCGAGGAGGAACGTCCGGATACCTTCGGCTGACGCTCCCTCCACGAAGCGGTCGTAGTAGTGAAGCACCGCCGGAATGATCCCCGCAGCCCCGTTCGTCGGCGCGGTCACGACCCTGCCGCCTGCGGCGTTCTCCTCGTTCACGGCGAGTGCGAAAAGGTTGACCCAGTCGATCCCGTGCAGGACATCGTGCTCGTTCGATCCTTGCCGGGCCAGCAGGCGGGCCTGCAAGCCCGGCGCCCGCCGCCGGACACGCAGGCCACCCGGAAGCTCTCCGCCCTGAGACAGCCCACGCCGCACGCATGCCTGCATCACGCCCCAGATCGCGTCGATCCCTGCATCGATCTCGGCATCGGTGCGGTGTGCCCGCTCGTTTTCCCGCTGGAGGCCCGCGATGGTCACCCCGCTCCGGCCTGCCATTTCCAGGAGCTCCGCCGACGTGCAGAACGGGAACGGGACGCCGCGGTCACCGGCCGTCGTCGCCTCGTCGTCGCCGTCTGCCACGACGAAGCCGCCGCCAACGGAATAGTAGGTACGTTCGAAAGCGGTCCCGGACCCGGTCGCCTCGAAGCGCATCGCGTTCGTGTGCCGCGGAAGCACCTCACGCTTGCGGAACACGATGCCGGTGTCGGGGTCGAACGCGACGCGTGTGCCGGACGGCAGGGTTATGCCACGGCTCTCGGCCAGTCCGGCCAGCAGCCTCGGCACGTCATCCGGGTCGAGCGACGCGGGATGGTGTCCAAGCAGGCCCAGCGCCACTGCCTTGTCTGTCGCATGTCCCTTTCCGGTCAGCGCGAGCGAGCCGTAGAGATCTACGGTGATGGACGTCACTTGGGCCGATGCCGGGATCTCGGCCAGGAAGCGGCCCGCCGCGACCATCGGGCCGACCGTATGGGAGCTGGACGGCCCGATCCCGACGCGGAAGAGATCGAATAGCCCGATCCAGGGCAACACGGTGTCGGACATCGGTGTCCCAGGTCTACGGATTTCCATGGCTAGCGGCGAGTGCCTTAGTTCCACGGTGGGTGCGGTGTGCGGATCATCGCCTTGTCCTCAAGTTGTCTTGGACACGAGCAACTTGTCCTTCAGCTGCTTCGCGGCCGTGAACGTGAGTTTTCGCGAGGCCGCGATCTCTATCCGCTCCCCTGTCGCCGGGTTACGCCCTGCCCGGGCAGGGCGGTCGGCAACTTTGAACTTCCCGAAACCCGGAAGGCTCACGACCTCGCCGTTAGCTACGGCGTCGGCGATCGATCCCAAGATCGCGTCGACAAGTTGCTTTGCACGGGCACGCGGCATTTCATGGCGGTCGGCCAAACGGTCGGCGATCTGCTGGATGTTCATCGGGCGCGCTTCCTAGATTGCGTTGTAGGTCACCATACCGAACGTGACGCCAGAGTGGATGTGGTCACGCTGTCGGTTCCGCCGGCTTGGCCACCGCGCCATGTTCCGGCCCGCATTCCCATCCTCGGTCCGCGATCCGCAGCAGCTGCGAGGCACTCATCCCGTCCAGGTGCAGCGAGGGCAGGATGTCGTTGTCAGCCGCCAGGTCGTGACCGTAGAGGGCCGAGAGCGTCCGCAGCCCGGCCTCGTGCAACGGTGCGGGCCGTCCGCAGATGCCCCCGAGCAGCACGGTCGTGTGAAGGCCGAAGGGTGCGTCCTCGAGGACATACCGTGTTTGTAGTGTCGCAGGCGCCAGTGGATCGTTCGGCCCCGCGGCAAGACTGGCCGCCATCTGCCCGATCGGAGCCTCCGGTATGTGAAACGAAAGATGGAAGTGCTTCCGGAGCGTGCGGACCGCGACACCGAACGCTTCCGCGATGGCGAGGCGCTCGGCGTCGAGCCCCTCCATGAAACGGCCGACGGCCGGGGTGATGTTGGCATATTGCCGCCAGGTCTCCCCATTCTCCATGCGCGTGATGTTGCACAGTGCGATGGCAAGGTGGTTTTGCGGATTGGCGTTGCTCAGCGTGACCGCTACGAGCCCGTCCCGTAGGCGGAAGCGGTCGCCGAAAAGCATCCGGCAGAGGTCCAGCATCCGCTCACCCCCGGATCCCGGGACGGCGGCCAGGTCCACCTCGTTCCGGATGCTGGAAAGCCTCACGCGGTCCGGTGCGAGCAGGCCGCCACTCACCAGGGTGGTCCCCCAGGCCCCGACCGGGGCAGCGACGCCCCGGCAGGCCAGAAGGCGGGACAGGAACAGGGCTCCGAACGACAGGTGGCCGCTGAAGATGACCGGCTGGCCCGGCAGCAGGCAGGCAGCCAGGGACTCCAGCGTCATTCGGTAGGCGTTGGCCGGAACTGCGACGAGCACGGCGGACGCCCCGGCGACCGCGTCGGCACAGCTCCGGGCCACTTCGATCGTGCCCGCCTCCGTCAGGGCACCTTCCGCCGCAAGGACCATGGGTCCGACCGGCAGCTTGCCCCTGGGGGACCAAACGACGGGCCGGTGTCCCCTGGCGAGCAGCAGCGCCGCGCTTCCCAGGCCGATGGGCCCGGTGCCGAGCACTGTCACGCGGCTGGGGCTCATGGAACCGTCCGACCACGTCGAGCAGGACTTTTAGGTTTCATGGCTACCGTCACCCACGGTTGCAGCAGCAAGCTGTCCGACTGTCAGCGGCTTGTATGGCGCCCGCGCCCGCAGGAAGCCGGTCTCCTCTATCGAGACCCCCCGCTCCTGCGCGATCAGCGCCGCGACCGTCGTCCCGCACATACGGCCCTGGCACGGACCCATTCCGGCACGTAGATAAGATTTGGCTTGGTTGGGGCCCGTGGCACCTCTCCTGGCGACTGCCCGGACCTGGCCCGCGGTGATCTCCTCGCAGCGGCAGACGATCGTGCCTTCCGCTGCCGGGGCGAGTATGTCGTCTGGCGGCGCATACAGCCGGTCCAGGAAGGGCCGCAGCGCCAGGCTACGCTTCATCTCGCGCCGAACCCGGACTGCGCGCCGCTCCCGCTCCGCCTCGCCGACGCGAGCCAGGCGATGCGCGGCATCGAGGGCCGCGAGCTCCCCGGTGCAGGATGCCACCTGCCAGCCGCCAATCCCTCCACCGTCGCCCGCGATCGCCACGTTGGCGTGGCTCGTGGCGCCCCAACCATCGAGGGTCGGGCGCCAGCATAGCTGCCGAGCATCCCACTCGTGCTCGAGGCCGAGGGCGCGGGAAACGTGCGTGGAGGGGACGACCCCCTGGTGCAGCAGCAACACGTCGCACTGCAACGTCCCGCCGTCCCAAGAGACGGACTGGACCCGCCCCTCGCCCTCTGCGCGCAGGTTCCGCGCATTCCGGACGATGCGGAGGCCGAGCTGCCGGGCTTCGCGGACCAGTCCGATGCCTTTGGTCAGCAGCTTCCTCCCGGTCCACAGCCCTCCCGCGCGGACCGCATCCCACAAGGCGCCGCGGCCGCCGGTCTCCAGCAGGGTGACGGGTCCGCTTCGGGCACGCAGGATCTGCACGGCAACCAGCCACACCAGCGGCCCCTGTCCGGCGATCACGACGTTTCCCGAAGGGACCGCACCCGCGGACTTGAGCATGATCTGCGCGGCCCCGGCACCCATCACGCCGGGGAGCGTCCAGCCCGGGATCGGGACCGGTCGTTCCTGCGCGCCTGTTGCCAGCAGCACCCGCCTTGCCTTGATCTCCGAGGTGGCGCCACCGGAAAGGACAGAAAGGAGGCCGCCTCCCGGCTCCAGGTGCCAAAGCGTGGTGGACGGACGGTAATCTATGCCCCGGGCGGCCCGGAACTCAGCTGCGAGCGTCGCCCCCGCGTCCACGAACTCGCCGGAAAGGGCCGGATCTCGGTGCGCCGTTTCGACGGAGCGGAAAATCTGTCCGCCGGGCGCCGGCTGTTCATCCAGCACGACCGTCGACAGGCCGAACGATGTCGCACCCAATGCGGCTGCCATCCCGGCCGGTCCGGCGCCCACGATCGCCAGGTCGTACGTCATGCGGCGTCATCCCGGATCATGTCGTTCCGGTGGGCGCGGGCGCCCCGCTGGATGTCGATGCGCATGCCTGGCGAGACGGGCACCATGCAGGCCTGACGATTTGGCACGCCGTCGATTTCGGCCAGGCAGTCGAAGCAGATCCCCATCATGCAATAGGGCAGGCGCGGGGACCCGCCGACGGGGGTGACACGGATCGCGCGTGCATCCGTCACGAGGACGGCGGCCGCGGCGGAGGCGCCCCGGGGGACGGTCACCGGGGTCCCGTCCACGAAGACCTCGATGCCATGCCCGTCCGGGCGGGACTCAGGACGCTGTCTGAACATCGAAACGCTTTCCTGTAAACGGCTGCATCCCGGGTGTCAGGGCGCCCTCGGCGATCATCGGTGCAAGTTGGCGGGAGTGCGCCCCGGCGAGCGTGACGCCGGAGTGGCAGCTGGCGGAGAACGCCCCCGGGAACTGTTCGGATTCGTCGTAGATGGGCAACCCGTCGGGCGAAAGGACCCGCAGCGCGGACCAGGCCCGCACGATGTTGAGGTCGGCTATGGCGGGAAAGGTCGCGATGGCCCGTGCCGCGATGGCGCCCATGGCGGACGGGGTCTGCGTCCAGGTGTCGAAGCCCGCGTCCTCCTTGCTGTCCCCCATCATGATCGAGCCTTCCTCGGTCTGTCGCACGTTCAGGGCCGGCATGGTGAGGAACGGCTGCGTCCGCTCGGTCACGAGTATCTGGCCGCGCTGCGGCCTGACCGGGACCGACAGGCCTACTTGCGGCGCGAGGTCCACGTTGCCCAACCCGGATGCGAGCACCAGGCGCGGCGCCCGGTAGGTGCCGCTTGCGGTTGTCACCGAGAAGTCGCGCGGGGCAGGGTCTATCCTTTCGACCTTTTCGTTGGGCCGGTAGGTGCCCCCGCCATCGACATGCGCGGCGTGCAGCGAGCGCATCAGGTAGAGCGGGCTGGCATGTCCGTCGTACGGGGTCCACACGGCCCCGACCACCTTGGGCCCGAGGCCCGGCATCATATCCCGCGCCTCGGCGCCCGAAAGCAGGCGGTAGGTCAGCCCGGCATTGCCTGCCTCGCGTCGGCACTGCTCCATTGCAGCGGACCGGTCGTCCATCTCCGCCTGGCTCATGCAGAACACCATGCCGCCGGGCTGCCTGAGACCGGTGTCGATGCCGGTCCGGTCAAGCAGTTCCGAGGCCAGGCCCGGCCACTCTTCGGCGGACGTCCGGGTCCAGCGTTGGTAATGGGGAGCGCCGAGCCCTTTTCCCTGGACCCACACCAAGCCGAAGTTGCCCCGCGTCGCACGGTGCGCCACGTCCCCCTCGTCCAGGACGAGGGTGGACAGGCCGATCCGCGTCAAGCCCTGGGCGATGGCGGATCCGACGAGGCCGCCTCCGACAACGATGGCATCGAAGGTGGAGCCGGAAGCGACCACGCCCCCGTCTCCCGGGCGTGTCATCGACGATTGTGCCACGGGCATCAAGCCTTGCCTCCGAGAACGCGGTCGAGACCGTAGAAGCGGTCGAGGAGCACCATCAGTGCCAAGGTGAGCGCGATGATCACGGTGGAGATTGAGGCGAGGAGCGGGTCGATGGTGTTGGCGATGTACGCATACATCTTCACGGGCAGCGTCTGCGTGCTGGGCGAAGCCACGAAGACCGTCATCGTCAGTTCGTCGAAGCTGGTGATGAACGAGATCAGCCAACCGCCGGCGATCGCGGGGATCAGGATCGGCACCTCGATCCGGCGGAACACCGTCCAGCCGGAAGCGCCCAGGGATTGGGCGGCATGTGCGATGCTACGGTCGAACCCGGTGGCGCCGGCCACCACGAGGCGCAGCATGAAGGGCATGACCAGGACGACATGCGTCGCGACCAGCCCGGTGACCGTGCCGGTCTCGCCGATTAGCGTCAGGAAGCGGAGGAGCGCGATGCCCAGGACGATAGGCGGCACGATGAGCGGCGACAGGAGAAGGCCCAGCAATGCCTCGCGGCCCCTGAACCGATACCACGCGATCGCCATTCCCGCCGGCACCGAGAGGGCCGCCGCCAAGGTCGCCGCGACAGCAGCCAGGGCGAGGCTCCGCCAGAATGCGGTGACGAAGTCGTCGTTGGCGAGTATCGCCCTGAACCAACGTAACGATGCACCGTCGAACGGCATGGACAGGTAGCCCTTGTCGGTGAAAGCGACGAGAACCACGACCACGAGCGGCGCAAGCATGAACGCGGCGAACAGCCCGTGGAAGACGAGCAACGGACGCGGAACCCGATTCATAGGAACACCTGCCGGTAGCGGCGTTCCACCAGCCGGTTCACCACCACCGAGACGGCCAGAACGGCCGCGACCAGGGCTGCCGCAAGGGCGGCCCCCAACGGCCAGTCGAGCGCGCTCAGGAATTGGTCGTATATCGCGGTGGGCACGACCTTGAGCCGGCGGCCTCCGATGATGGACGGCGTCGCGAACGCGCTGGCGGCAAGCGCGAAGACGATCAGGCCGCCGGAGAGGATTCCGGGGACGAGCTGGGGCAGCACGATCTTGCGCATCACCGTTGCGGGCCCCGCGCCGAGCGACTCGGCTGCCTGCTCGCCGGACGGGTCGAGCTTTTGCAAGGATGCCCAGACCGAAAGCACCATGTAGGGAACGAGGACGTGCACCAGCGCGATGACCAGGCCGCTGAAGCTGAACATGAGCTTCAATGGCCGATCGATGAGATGGAGGGCGAGGAGGCCGGTGTTGATCAACCCGTCGCTGCCCAACAGGATCGCCCAGCCCAGGGAGCGAACCACCACCGAGACGAGCAGCGGGCCGAGCACGACCAGGATGGAGACCGCCCGCCAGCTGCCCGGCAGCCGGTGGATGACATACGCCTCGGGAACGCCGACCAGGATGCAGATTCCGGTGACCACGGCAGCGAGACCGAACGTCCGCGCGAAGATCGACTGGAAGTAGTCGTCGGTCAGGACCTGGGCGTAATTCGTGAGCGAGAGATCCGGCCCGATGCCGCCGTCCGGCAGGAGCGGGTAGAGGCTGAGGGACAACGTCATGACGAGCGGCAACGCTACCAGGCCGACGACCAACAGGGCGCCGGGGGCTGCAAGCCAGTAGGGCAGGGCGGTGCGTCCGGTCACGGGGCTTCGCCTCGCGCCACGATGCGGACCGAGCCCGACTGCCATGTCATGCCGACGTGGTCGCCTTCGGCGGCACGCGGCGGGCCATCGTTGACCTGGGTCAGCTGTATCGTCCCGAGGCATGTCTCCACCTGGAACAGCCAGTGATTGCCCAGGAAGGCGCATGCCGTGATCCTGCCGCTCACCACCGCATCCTTCTGGGTGAAGGCGATTTTCTCTGGCCGGACGATGTAGTCGACTTCGCCCGTCGCGCACGTCGTGCCGACAGGCAGGCTGTGGCCCGCCGTTTCAAACGCGCCATTATGCAGAAGCCCCGCAAAGACGTTTGCCTTGCCCAGGAACGTGGAAGAGAATCGGCCGTTCGGCTGGTCGTACAGGTCGAACGGCCGGCCGATCTGTTCGATGCTACCCTGTTTCATCAGCACAACCCTGTCGGCGAGTGTCATCGCTTCGGCCTGGTCGTGGGTGACCATGACCGTCGTAATGCCTACCCGGCGCTGCAAGGCCCGCAGTTCGAGCTGCATCGACTCGCGGAGCTTTGCGTCCAGGGCACCCATGGGTTCGTCGAGCAGGAGCACGGGCGGGCGTATGACGATCGCGCGGGCGAGTGCGACCCGTTGCCGTTGTCCCCCCGAGAGCTCCCTCGGGTAACGTCCGGCCATCGGGCCGAGGTGCACCTGCTCCAACGACTCTGCCACACGCGTCGCGCGTTCGCGCCCGCGGACCTTCTGCATCTCGAGCCCGAACGCCACGTTCTGGGCGACCGTCATGTGTGGGAACAGGGCGTAGCTCTGGAACACTATGCCCAATCCCCGGCGGTTCGGTTTCATGCTCGTCATGTCCCGCCCGTCGAGTTCGATCCGCCCCGCCGACGGGACCACGAAGCCCGAGATCATTTGCAGGATCGTCGTCTTGCCGCACCCGGACGGTCCAAGGAGGCAGACGAATTCGCCGCGCTCGACAGACAGGCTGAACCCGCTGACGGCGGTGAAGTCGCCATAGCGTTTCGTGACTTCGAATATGCTGAGGAAAGCCACCTCTCCACCTCGGCCGACGCCGCTACCGCTCGACCTGACGATCCCAGCGCCGGGTCCACTCGGCACGATTGGGGTTGATCGCCCCGTAGTTCGGCTGGAGAAGCGCGTTGACCTGGTCCGGGCCGAACACGACTTTTCCCTTGTCCTGATCCGAGAGTTTGGTGTTCGGGTTCACCGGACCGAACCCGCTGGACACCGCCAGGAGGGCCTGGGTCTCGGGGGACACGATATCCTGGAGGAACTTCTGTCCGAGGTCGGCCATCGGCGCGCCATTGATCACGCACGCAGCGGTCATGATCACCATGGCGCCTTCCTTCGGATAGACGAACTTCACCGGGGCGCCCTGGTCCACGACAGACTGCACGCGACCGTTGCCCCAAACCACGAGCGCCGCCTCGCCGGTCTGCATCATCTGCGCCATGTTGCCGGGCGAGCCCTCCCACGCGAGCACGTTGGGCGCGACCTTGTTCTTCATGAAGTCGAAGCCGGGATCGATCTTATCCTCGCTGCCGCCATGCAGGCGCGCCTCCATGACCAGCGTCAGCAGGCCGTAGCCGTTCGAGATCGGCGGGATGACGACCTTGCCCCTGTACTTGGGATCGGCGAGGTCGAGCCACGACGTCGGGGCGCTCCAGCCGTTCCTGGCGAACACCTCGGTATTGTAGGCCAGCCCGGTGGCGACGAACCCGATGCCCAGAGCCATCCCGCCCGGCAGGTGCGCGTTGGGATAGATGTCCTTGACTGCACCGGCGTTCTCGACGGGAGCACACAGGCCCTGCTCCGTCGCCTGGAACATGGGGCCGTCGTCGATGATCGCGAGCGACATGTCCTGTTTGCCCTTCTGGGCCAGGAGCTTGGCGAGGAGATCGGTGGAGTTGCCGGGGACGTAGACGACCTTTACGCCGTGTTTGGCCTCGAAGCCCGGGATGATCTTTTCTTCGAACATCTTCTGTGCCGATCCCCCGGGACCGCCCACATACAGCGTCTGCGCGTTCGCACCGGCCGAGGCAGCGACCGCGACGGCAGCCAAAGCGCCTAGATAGTTACGCATTGCGATCACTCCCTGTCTGGATGAACGGATTTTCGCCGGCGGCCGGGCATCTCGAAAGGGAGCGTAGCCGCGCACGACAGGAAAAATATTGATAAGTTCTTCGCTGCTTATGCCAAACTGGTATTGATGGCGTTGAAGCTCACATTCCAGCATGTCGAGGCGTTTCGGGCCGTCATGGCGAGCGGCAGCGTCGTCGGCGCCGCGAAGTTGCTAAATGTCACCCAGCCGGGCGTGAGCCGCACCATCGGGTTGATGGAGTCACGTCTCGGCTACGCCCTGTTCGAACGCCGCGGGCGACGCCTTCTCGCGACGCCCGAGGCCGAGGCGCTCTACCGGGAAGTAGAACATGCATACGGGGGCCTGGACCGCATCATCCAGGTCGCCCAGGACATCAGGTTGCAGCGCGCGGGCGCGCTGCGTGTGGCGACCCTGCCGGGATTGGCCGAGTGGTTGGTTCCACGTGCGGTTGCCCAATTCCTGTCGACGCGGCCAGGCGTCACGATGTTCCTGCAAAGCTTGCCGTCACGTCAGATTGCCGACCTCGTCGCGACCCGCCAGTTCGACGTGGGCGTGATCGAGCTGCCAATGGCACGGCCTGCCATCGAAATCGTCCCCCTGCAATCCGCCCGGAACGTCGTCGTTATGCCGGCGAAGCATCCCCTCGCCGCGAAGCCGGTCATCTCGATACGGGATCTCGATGCCGAGCCGATGGTGCTGATCTCCAGGCATAGTTACGTCCGCTACAGGATCGACGACGCCTTCCAAAAGGCAGGGGTCGCCCCGAAGGTAGTCATCGAAACGCCGAGTTCGACCATCGCCTGCGCCCTGGTCGCCTCCGGGGCGGGGATCACTCTTGTTTCGAACTGGACCGCGGGATCGTTCGTCGATGCCGATTTGGTAATCCGTCCGTTGGCCGAAGAGATCCAGGGCAGCTACGCTATCATCTTCCCCCAGCTTGCGACACGCATGCTGCTCGCGGAAGCCTTTGCGGCGGAACTTCAAAACGTCATCCGTCAAAGCGCGGATCCCGGCCCCCCGGACGGTTCGCCTCCCCGACCTAGATCACAGTAACGCCCAGCCCGGATGCCTCGGCCCGCGATCCAGCCCTCGCCGGGCGATCAGATCCTGAGCTGTGACCAAACCGTGCGCAAAAGCGCCTATCCGGCTGGAGGCGCCCGGTAGAAGCCGAGCAGGTTCGGTCTAGCGACACGTTCTACGGATCTGACAGGACCGACAGCGAATGGGAAAGCATCCAAGCGGACCCGATCGGGCCACAATCCAGTCTGGTCGCGCTTGTATTCGACATCCCGATCAGGATGGAACGCCACCAGTCGCCGACCGGATAGCCGGACCGCCATCAGGCAATCACGGAGGCGGAAAGCCTGGCTGCGGTCGGGATGCTGGAGGTCCGCGACTTCTATCCCGCTAAGCCCGAGTACGAGTGCGGCGCCGGTCGCGTGTTTCGATCCAGGCTGCGACAGTGCCCCGAACAGTGAGACCCGAATCATCCTGACCGTGAACGGCCATCTGGCCAAGATTTCCCGGGCCATCGAGATGGCCATCTCGTTGATCATTCCGGACACGTAAGTCCCTTCCATGTCCGACAGCAAGCTGGACGGGCGTTCAGTGTCAGGATGCGTGCATCCGTTATCTAGGATCATAAATCCCAGATAGAGGAATTGTTCGCCCGCGTCGAGAGGCCTGCTGCTCGATGCCGCTATCTGGCGCCTCGGTGTATATATGCCTCGCAGTTCCGCTATAACGGACAGAGTGACTGGGCCTGGGGGTATCCAGGTTCACTGGACAGGGATACGGCGAGCGTCGATGGAACAGACTGAAACACCGAAAATTGGACCTGTCATCCAGCGTCAGAGAAAGAAGCGCGGGTTGACGTTGGAGCAGCTCGCTTCGTCGTCGGGCGTCTCACGTTCCATGCTTTCTCAAATCGAACGCAGCGAGGCCAACCCGACCTTCGCCGTGTTGTGGAGCCTGACCAGGGCGCTGAAAATCGAGTTCTCCGACTTGGTTGACCCGGGCGCCTCCACGTCGACCGAAAGCATCGTCACCGTCGTGACGGCATCGAACACGCCGCAGATGCGGAACAGCGATCAATCCTGTCTACTCAGGATACTCAGCCCACCCGAGATGGCTGGGAAAACCGAGTGGTACGAGATCGAGCTTTCGCCCATGGGAACGTTGGACAGCGCCGCGCATGCAGCCGGCGCGGTCGAGCATCTGACCGCGTTCACGTCAGGCCTCCAGGTGACGTCCGGTGGTCACACCACCTCGCTGAGGACAGGCGAGACCGCCCGCTACCCTGTCGACGTTCCCCACCAGATCACCAACACGTCGCGCAAGGTAGCGCGAGGCCTCATGGTCCTGCTCTACCGTTGACTTCCACCATATGTTGAGTCCGCATCCGGTATGAAGGATCGGATGCTGGCCTTCGGGCGGCCCTGAGCCCGGCGAACGCCGCGCGCCTCGACCTTCCCACTTCCTCGCTGGACCCGGAGACCAGGCCCTGGTGGAGGCCCCGCGGGAGGAGCGGGAGCGGCGTATTGCCCACATCTTGGTGAACCGCCGGATAAGGGAAGCGTCCTTCCGCGGTCGTGTGCTCGATGCCTACGACGGACGTTGCGCACGGGTTCGTCGAAGGGCTGCGTCGCTCAGGCTGTATGGTGGAAGATGATGCCGAGAGTATGGCGGCGATCCGAGTGCAGCTTGCTGACGCCGTGACGCAGGTTGACCCGATAATCCCCCGGTCCGCCCCGGACAGGCCGCGAGTTGACGGTGACGGCAGGGTATTCATGGACCCGCCAGACTCTGTTGCCCCCTGCAGATTGCCGTCCAGCCACGGGAAGATGAGCGTGTTGAACATCAGACGATATCCAGAATAGCGATGGCTATATTAAAATGAGTTGACTCGTAGTCGCTGTCTCGTGCTTTTGCGATCCGGCGGCACGGAAGTCGATCCATCCCGGATGGACCCGCCGCCCCGTGGAGGCGTCGATGCCGCGAAGGTGCCCGTCCAGAATGACCGTCTTCCGGAGCCAGGCCGACGGGTTGCGCGGCGGGCCGCGCAGGACGTTGGTCGTTCCGGAAACACTGTCTTGAACCCGCTTGAAGCCCTCATGGATCCCTGGACCGCAGTCCCGTTGGAAGGCGGCAGCCATGTGCTGTTCGGCTACGCCGCACTCCACCCCGCGACGGGAGGCATGAGCTGGGTGAGGAGCTCGGGGCTTGTCGAGCTGCACCGCGCGCGAGGCAGGGCAACGACGGAGAGCGGCCGGAGCTATTCGCTGGGACGGCACTTCCGGCCCGGTAACGTAGCCGAGGAGGGCGAGGAGGCGTGGTTGACCTTTCTCCTGCTAGTCGGCCGGTCATACCTGGGTCACGCGGCCGTCCCTGGAACCCGGGAGACCGACATGCGGTGGATCGCCGCGTGCAAGATGGCGCGCCACCTCGGGGTGGTCGCTCCAGCCCGTCATCCGGCGAGCATCGGCCCGTTCGTGGCCCGTCACATGCCTTCCTACGCGGCGCTCCAGTCCGGGCGGACGGCCCGATGATTGCGCTGCCGGGGAGTGGCTGTCCGCGCCGTCGCGGTGGGGAGCCAGGTCGCGGACGGTCCCCGTTCCGTCCGGCACCGTCGGGTATTGGCGGCAGGGGCTTCGCGTTCCTGCTTCCGGCGGTCTCTCGTTGAAGCGCTCTCTCTCCCCCGCAGGGATCGCCCGCCGATCGCTCCTGCCCCGGGGTTCCCCGGCAGAAGTCTCGCGAATACCGGAGCATGGCCCGATCGCCGTGGTCACCTGCCCGGATGCCTGCTGGTGTCGGTCCCCGGGGTTTCCCGGACCACGCAAAGACCGGATTGACGTGATCATCGCGGCGGGACGTGAAGCCGGAGCGATAATTCAGGGAGGCACCGAACTTCCGCCCCCGTCCCGACCCGTCTGCCTTTCGAAGAGGTCTCCCATGATAAAGCCAACCCGCCGGGTCGGCCCGAGGTCGTCCCCTGCCGGACCCGAGCTCGCCGAACTCGACATCCCGCTCGAAGAGCCGCCCCGGACCGAACTGCACGACCCGGCCGGTGTCGCCGCCTTCATGTTGGTCTCGCGGGCGCTCGCGTCCGCCGGGATCACGTCCGTCAAGGTGGTGTAAATTGGGGTGTAGTTGAGGTGGCCATTGGTCATGCTGCTATGGTGGCGATCTCGGTGGGCACGACGTCGATTGTGGTCGGCATGAGTTCGGCCATGGCCTCTGTCTGCATGTAGCGGTGCTGCATCTGCCACTCGTCGTTGGCTTCCAGCAGCACAGCACCGATCAGTCTGATGATGGCACCTTCATTCGGAAATATGCCGACGACATCGGCGCGGCGTTTGACCTCTTTGTTCAGCCTTTCGATCGGGTTGGTGCTGTGGATCTTCACCCGGTGCTGGGCAGGAAAGTTCATGTAGGCCAGCACGTCGGCCTCGCTCTCATCGATGAACGCGCCGAGCTTGGGCCACTTGTCGCGGAGCTGGTCGGCGACGTGGCGCATGGTCTGAGTGGCGTTCTGGTGATCCAACTGGGTGAACGCCTGGCGGAGGACGGCCGAGACCATGTTCTGCTGACCTTTCGGCACGTAAGCCTGGGCGTTGCGCATCCAATGAACCCGGCAGCGTTGCCACGTGGACCCAAGCACCCGCCGGATCGCCGCCTTCAATCCCTCATGCGCGTCGGAGATGACCAGCTTGGTGCCCCGCAAGCCGCGGCGGACCAGGCTCTTCAGGAACGCCGACCAGAAGACCTCCGCCTCCGACGGCCCGATATGCAGGCCGACGATCTCCCGTTTGCCCTCGGTGTTCACCGCCACAGCGATTATCACCGCGACCGTCCTGATCTGGCCGCCCTCGCGCTGCTTGAGGTAGGTGGCATCCAGCCACAAATATGGCCAATCGCCGACGAGAGGGCGCTCGAGGAAGGCATTCACCCGGTCGTCGATGTCCTTGCACAGCTTGCTCACCGTGCTCTTGCTGATGCCGCCCAGCCCCATCGCCTGCACCAGCTCGTCCACGCGCCTTGTCGACACGCCGCCGATCCAGGCCTCCTGGATGACGGCCACCAAGGCCTTCTCGGACGTCCGGCGGGGCTCCAGGAAGGGCGGGAAGTAGCTGCCCTGCCGCAGCTTGGGGATCCGCAGCTGCAGACTGCCCAGCCGCGTGTCCAGCGTCCGATCCCGGAAGCCGTTGCGGTAGGTCTGGCGATCGCCGGTTCGCTCGTGACGTCCGGCGCCAATCATGCCTTCCACATCGGTCTCCATCAGCAACTGCACCACGGCCTCCGCCACGGATCGCAGGAAGTCGCCATCTCCGGCTTTGGCCAACAGCTCGGCCAACGGTAGTCTGTCCTCGGTCATCGGGTCCTCGTCGGTTCGGGTTGAAGCTCGCACCTCCACCTTAACCAGCCGATCCGATGACCACCTCCGCCTACACCGTTTCAATCAACGAAATTCCACCACGAGCACGGACGCTATCTCCGCCGGCCTCACCTTCGAAGCAGCGGGACGGGATGGGACGGTCACCCTCCTCATGCTGCCGGCACCTTGCTGGACCACGTTGGCCAGGGACGTCTGGCGGGATGCGGCGAGGGACGGGCAGGAATTCCGGGACGGGGGGACCGACCGCGACTGGCGTGGCAAATGGGTCGCCTGGGCGCCTGCCGAAGAGCAGCGTGCCGGCACGCTGGCGGATGCGGCGGAGCTGTTCGCTTCGGCGGTCGCGAAGGGTGAGCATTGCGCCGGGTTCGCCGCCGAAGCTGCGTGGTTGCCTCCCGATCTGGTCCTGGCCGCCGACAACAGGTTAGAAGTTCCGGTCCTGACCGGGCGTGACGTGCGCGCCGTCGCGAGAAAGGTCTGCGGCGGCGGCGCGGCGGGCACGATGCCGGACACGGAGGCGGCCATCCTCACGCCCAGGCTCATGCGGCTGGCGCGGCGGCCGGGGCGGACGGCGGAAGACTACGTCCGCAGGCTCCGGGCCTTGGTCGGGCGCGGAACGGCCGTCATTGCGGCTGCGCCCTCCTCCACCTCGCCCCGCGACATGCCGACGCTCGAGCGGTTGCACGGGATGGGGGAGGCGGTCGCGTGGGGTATGGCCGTCGTGCGCGACCTCGCGCAGTTCAAGGCGGGGCGGCTCCCCTGGTCGGCGGTCGACCGGGGCTGCCTTCTGTCGGGGCCGACCGGTTGCGGCAAGACGCTGTTCGCACGGGCAGTGGCGGCAAGCTCCGGCGTTCCGCTGGTCTTGGGTTCCTACGGCGAGTGGCACGGCTCCGGCGAGGCGCACCAGGGATCATTCCTTAAGCCATGAAAAAGACGTTCGAGACGGCCCGCTCGCACCCGGCCTGCATCCTGTTCATCGACGAGATCGACTCCTTCCCCGACCGGGCGACCATCACCCACAGCCATGCGAGCTACGAAATCCAGATTGTAAACGCGGTCCTGGCCGAGATTGACGGGGTGGCGGTTCATCAGGGCTTGATCCTCATCGGGACCTGCAACCATCCCGACAAGATGGACCCGGCACTCCTGCGCAGCGGGCGCCTCGATCGCCATTTCCGTATCGGCTTGCCGGACCGTCCCGCGTTGTCCGCCATCCTGCGTGAGCACCTCGGGGCCGACCTCGAGGGGGAAAACCTGTCAGCGGCCGCCCTGGCGGCGACCGGGGCGAACGGAGCGGACTGCGAACGTTTCGTGCGCGGGGCCCGGCGCAGGGCGCGGACGGCCGACCGCACCATGGCGATGTCCGACCTCATGGAGGAGATCGGCGGCACGGACGGCCGCTCGCCCGGGGAACTGTGGATCGCCGCGGTCCACGAGGCCGGGTACGTCGTCGTCACGTGCGTCCTCTGGCCGGGCCGTCTGCGCATGGTCACGCTCCGCGGGGGAGGCGGGGAGGGGGGATATACCGCGATCTCTGCACCGTCTTCCGGCCTGGTCCGCCGCGCCGACATCCGGGATCGCCTGACGATGCTCCTGGCCGGGCGCGCGGCCGAGGAGGAGGTCTTGGGGACGCCGTCTTCCGGGGCGGGCGGAAGCGTGGAGAGCGATCTCGCCCGAGCCACCACGCTTGCGGTGATGGCCTCCACCGCTTTCGGCCTGGACGAGGAGCGCGGGCTGCCCTGGCGCGGCATGCCGCAACCCCACCTGCTCCCCGCCTTTCTGGCTGGCGACCCGGCGCTTGCCGACCGAGTCCGCGTGCAACTCGACGAGGCGTATGCCACGGCGCTCGACCTCGTCAGGTCGCACCTTGAAGCCGTCCGGGCCGTGGCGGCCGCGCTGGTCGAGAGCCGCGTGCTCGACGCGCCCGAGGCCGAGGCCATCGTGGCCGATCCGGTGTGGCGTGGGCCATGAGCGGCGATGTCGTCATCTACGGCGACCCCCACGGCGAGTGGTGCCCGCTGCTGCGGACCTGCGCAGAGGATCGTCCGGACGCTGTCGTGCTGCTGGGCGATTGCGACCTGGACGTGCCGCTGCGGCAACGGCTCATGCCGCTGTTCGAAGCGGGCATCCGGTTGCTCTGGATACCGGGTAACCACGATGTCGACACGGAGGAGTTCCACGACCGTCTCTGGGGCGACCACCCGGACGGGAACATCCACGCGGGCTGGGCGCGGGTCGGGGGGGCTGACCGTCGTCGGCCTGGGCGGCGTCTTCAAGGGACGGGTCTGGTATCCCCGGGTCGAGCCCGCGGACCCGGTGCATGCCTCGCGCCGCGACTTCATGCGGCGCCTGCCGCGGACCGGCCGCTGGCGCGGCGGGTTGCCCCGGGACATGCGGGACGCGATCTTCCCCGAAGACATGGCCGCGCTCGCCAAGCTCCGGGCAGACGTGCTCGTCACCCACGAGGCGCCGACGACGCACCGCCACGGGTTCGTCGGTATCGACGGGGCGGCGAGGCTGTGCCGGGCTCGGCTCGTCGTGCACGGGCATCATCACGAGAGCTACGTGTCCGCGCTGTCCGACGGCACACCGGTTCGCGGCCTGGCCAGGGCCGAGGTGTTCCGGGTCACGTGGTAGACTGTCGCATGATCCGCTTCGTGGACATCGGGGCCAATCCGCTGCCGAAATGCTCGTTCCCGATCGAGATCGCCCGGGTTGACGCGGATGGCAGGGTCGAGAGCGGTCACGTTCGCGCCGCGCGAGCATTGCCGTGGCCCGTTGCCTGTGCCGCCGACACGGGGGCGAGGCGATCCCGGATCGCGCACCCGGCGTTGCCGGACGCGCGAAATCCCCGGTCAACGCGGTCCGCCATCGGGAACGACATCGCTCGGCGGGTTGCGGGGGGATCGACGCGATGAGCGACGCGCGCGTTTTGTTCACGGCGGCAATGAGAGGTCAGCCCGTGACCGTGGGCCACGCGACGGCCGCGGAACTGGCGCACCTCGCGGGATCTGTCCCCGGCGGCGGCGCGCGCGACCGGCTGGACAGCTGGAGCCTGGTCGCGATCCGCGGCACCGGCACGGGGGCGGCCGCGGTGCATGCGCTGGGATGGCGCATCGGTCTCCTGAACACCTGGATCACGTCGGCGCTGCTCGTGGTGGACACGGGCAGCGTTGCCGTTGGGACAAGATCGGGGAACATCTACACGCTCGGGAGACCCGACGACGAGTGTCTTGATCCCGAACTGCGTCGACACCTGGCCTATGCCCTGAGGACATGGGGTTTCGACGATGTACGAGGCTAACACATTTCCGATGGCGGGCGGTCCGGGCAGCTTTTCAGCAAGTCGCGGCCGGGTTGTCCAAGGACCTGGATCCAGGCAGCGACGATGCAACGAGGTGAAAGGGATCGCGTGCTTCGCCGCAGGGTGCGACGGGGTCGGCCGATGGCTCGACAACGTCGCAAAACCCGGACGCCGATCCCGGCCAGCCGCAGTGGCGGGCGACGTCATCGGAAGCCGGGGCCGGGTCGCGATCCGGGGCGACGCCGTGCGGGCGGCCACGGTCCCCGTGCCGGGCCAAAGGACCACGCTGGCACACCTGTGGACCCCCCCGTTCGCAGACTTCACCGGACCCGCGTGGATGGCCGTAGGCACCTCGTCGGCGTCCGCGTTCCGGCAGGGCGGATACGACAGCCCGGCGCGGGGGCCGGGGACGCGGAAGCGCCCGGCGTTCGCGTTGCGCAGGTGGGGCCATGCCAAAGTCCGCTGATGGGCAGGTCGCCTCGTCCGGGTTGCGACCGGACAGGGACGACTTCGAGGAAGGGGAACGCGTGGGGCGCTTCATCTTTCTCCGGGACAGGGACGGAAACGCCCACGCCGTGGCGGCCCAGGCGGTCGGGGCGGTCTGCGAAACGGACGAGGGTACGCTGGTGCTGCTGCCCGGGGGCAGGATGTTGCACGTGGCGAGATCCATGCGCACGGTCCTCGCCTGGCTGGACGGGCGGGGGCCGGGATGAACGGCGGGCCATCGGGACGGAGACGGCGTCAGCGGCGATCCAGCCGCAGCCATCATCGCGAGAGATCAAGGAAATGACCATGGCCACACATACTGGACAGGCGTCGAGGATCATGGCAGGGGCGAAAATCCGACGTCGGCCACGAGCCGCGTCCAGGGCGCCTGCAACTCCTGCCCCGCGCAAGCGTGTCCTCGTGCTCGCCGAACACGAAATGATCAGGTGCGCCGTCTCGATGTTCCTGGAAAGTCGCGGTCTCGAGGTCACCGTGGCTGGGTACGTAAGTAGCGCCATCGACCTCGTTGCGGCGTCTGCGCCCCACGCCGCGGTGCTCGACTACTGCCTGGGATTGCCGGAGACGCTGGTCTTCGCCGATCTGCTCGCTTCCATGTCCATCCCTTTCCTGTTCCTCACCAACCCCCTGGTCGACGTCGGCCGGGGCGCCCACGGGGGAGCCATGAGCCTCGAGAAGCCAACCCCTGCGAACAGGTTGGCTTCTGCGGTATGGGACCTGCTGGGCGTGGCCGAGGACACCACCCACCTCCGGGCACGGCGAAGGGGTCGCCCGTAGAGGGACCGGATGGCGTGCCTTCGTTTTCGCGGCAGGAAATCGGCCGTGGCAGCGCCTTCCAAACCCACCCACTGCCCCGTGGCCTTCCCGGCGACGGTAGCCGCCGACTACCCGACGCATATTGCTCGTATAGGAACCCTGACGCGCTGCTTCTGTGACCAGGCGACTCTGGAGAAGGAGTTCTTTCAGTGTGAAGCAGCACCCAAGTGGGACCCACCTGCGAAACAGCACTGAAGTGAGACCCCCCACCAAAGCTGTTAGCGTCCGCGCTCGTGGTGGAATTTGGATGAGCGCTGCGGGTGGGGTTGGGCCTGGAGGTCGGCGTAGCCGGCCGGAAGGGCCGACCCCACAGATCAGGTTTGAGGTGGCCATCGGATCGGCCGGCTACGGTGGAGTTGCGACGCTTCACCCGAACCCATGAGGACCTGATGACCGAGGACAGACTACCCCTGGCCGACCTGCTGGCCAAAGCCGAAGATGGCGACTTCCTGCGCAGCGTCGCCGAGTGTGAAACGGCGCCCAAGTGGGACCCCCCTCTAAATGTGACGCAAGTTCCTGTAATCGTTTGCTGAAATCCGTTTGGGGTGGGGTCCCGATCGGCGCCGATCGGGACCCCACCCCGAACGGATTTACCTAAGCCCGATCAGTGACTTACGTGTGTTTGGGCAGGGGGTCCCGCTTGGGTGCTGTTTCACAGCCATGGTCGAACGGACAAACCGAGGGTCAGATTACTAAGCTCAAGCTGGTCAAGCGGCAGATGTATGGCCGCGCCCGCCTCGATCTGCCTGCGTGCACGCCTTGTCGCTCCAGCGTGATTGGTCAACCGGGTGGGTGCCAGAGCCGTGCGGGTGTCAGCCCGTCGAACTCGCTGGCAACTCACTCGCCTTGATGCTCTCCTCAATGGCTTCCTTGAGGTCAAGGGAAGCGCCATCGCCCACCCTCCGACCGATCGCACCCGTGCCATGGCGCAAGGCCTCGCGAACCAGGTTGGAGACTCCCGTCACCAGAGACGGGGCTGCCGAGCAGATACCGTGGCCCACTGGGAACGATCCCGTGCCCACCGGCCTGTGTATCAAGAGCAGCGCCCACCGACCCGGTTTGAACACGATCTCAAGGGCAGCCGGCAAGCCCGACCCAGCGATTTCCAGTACGGACGAGAAGCCGCCATCCGTCAGTAGATCGGGCCGAGATGCCAGGGCCAATCGGCTTTCCCCGGAACGGCAGACCAGGACGATGCCGCCTGCGGCGCGAGACCTGCGGGCTAGCGCGGAGAAGACGCCCGAGTAAGCGGCGCCCAAGCCCCAATTCGCGACCCCGGGCCGGATCCAGAGTATCGGTTCGTCGCCCCGTCCCAGGCCCGTTTCCCATTCCGCCGTCCGGTCCAGAAGCGCGGCCCTGACCATCGGTGACACAACGGAGCCGCAGACCGCGACGGACGGCCTGCGCGCCTCGTCGAACTTGGGGTCCGAGAGCGCGTACCTCGCCCACGCGCCGGGCGGCGCGTGGGGTCCAAACCTGTCGAGAACGGGCAGTTCGTAGGCCGCCATGAGGGCAAGCGCGGCGGCGTGGTCATTCGGCGCCTGAATCGCAGCAAACTGACGCGTAGCCGCGGCGATAAGGTCTCTCCTCGATCCCTGGCGACCCGAAAGCTCCAATGACGACAGGTTGGCCTCCGCACGAACCTCGCCTTCGAGACTCATCGTGACCGGGACAACCAGCTCCGAGATGAAATGGCCTTTCGGCTCGACCTCCAAGATGGCCTGTAGCTCGGGGTCGGGTTCATCTGGGTGGCGGAAAAGCCATTCCCCTATGAATTCACGCCAGTTCGCGCGCAATGCCTCGGGCACTGCTTTGACCGCGTCGGAAGCCCGCCGCCGATCGCTCACTTGCAAGGTCGGTAAGTGGCGTGTGGAAGCAGCTCTCGAAGCGATCGCGGTTAGGTTGAACGAGACCATGTCGAGCGCGACGGTCTGCGCGACCAGCTCGGCTCGGACAGCGGTAGGCGGCCCTGCACCTTCCGGCGCGTCGCGGAACGCAAGCTGGCCGACGGGGCCGAGGGCCAGTTTGCCGTCTGTCTCCACGACGAGTTCCGCCCTCAGCAGCCCGCCCAAGAGCTCGCGGAGCTCGCGGCCGCTCCAACCGAAGAACGCTTGGAGGTCCGCGGCGGCCATCGGGCCCGCGACCCTCAGCAGCCGCAACGCGAAGTCTTGAACGACCGGCAACTGCCGCCCGCGCACGATCTCGGCGGACACGAGAAAGCGCTGCGCAGGAACGCCGAATACGACCGTATCGATCTCGATGGTCTCGGGCAGCGCCGGTCCGAGCCGGAGTGTGTTGCTCATACCGAAGAGCTGTCGACTGTCCCGCAGGGGACCAAGCGTTCTTGCTCCTCGAGGTGCCCGACGACGCGCCGCAGGGAATTCCCGTTCCAATCGGCACGGAATAGGTCGGCCGCGCCAACCACGACAAGCCGGTCCATCGCTCTCGAAAGGGCCACGTTGACGCGCCGATAGTCGGTCGCGTGCGGAAGCGGGTTCTGACGCTTCTTCCGGCGCGCTGGCCCGCGGGGCGCCGACCGTACGAGGGATACTATGACGATGCGATTTTCTTTCGCCTGATAAGCATCCACCGTGTCGATGCGAACGAGAGGCGGGAAACCCTCCGGCCATTCCAGGGCGTCGAATGCTGCCTGCAACGCGTTTCGCTGCGCCGAGTACATGGCGATCACCCCGACAGCCTGCTCGCCTGGCGCGAGTTCCTTGCGGGCGCGCATCTCGTGCCAAAGCCCCGGCCGCGCCGCCAGGTGACGGAGCAGCCCCATGACGATCCGCACTTCAGTGCCGTTGGAGTAAGAGGTTCCCTCGGCCTTGTCCTCTGCGCCGCCCGGCTCGGAGGAGGTGTCCAGCCAAGTGACTTGCCGATCCAGCGGGGCAGGCAGGGCATCGTAATGCTTGCCAGGAGGGCCCCGCCCGTCCGAAAGTCCCACCTCCGGATAGAAGCAATCCGACACCATGGCCCGGATCTCTGCCGCCATCCTGTATTGCTTGCGCAGGCTCCGGCCCACCAGGACGCCGTAAGGGGACACGAAGCTGCGCGCGAAGTCGCTCACGGAAAGCTCTTCGATCGCCCGTCGCCCGGGCAAGTCCTGCATGCGGAGCGCGCGCGCGGCGTTACGGGCCACGATCCTGTCGTAGAGCGGCGGTAGCTGCTTGTGATCCCCGACCAGCAGGGCCCTCCTGCCGCTCTGCAAACCCACGGCTAGCTCACCGGGATCGCATCGCGCGGCTTCGTCGATGACGACGAGGTCGAACTCCGTCTCGGCCACGTTGACCGCCGGCCGCCCGATCCCGACGCAGGTGCCGCAAACGACCGGCCTGGTGCGGGCGAGGAATTCCTCAACGCCCTGGTGACGCCCGGAGAGAGCTTCCAGCCAGTTACGGGCGAGGTCGATCGAGTGCAGCATCCTCGACTGGGCGTCTCGGTCCGAGACCGAGTGGCGGGCCGCCATCTCGGCGCGGAGCAAAGGCAAGGCGCTCGCCGGGTCCAAGTGGCGGCCTGGCGCGAACCGGGCAAGCAGCTCTCCGAATGCCGAATGGAGCGTGCTGAGGCGCGCCTTGGCCAACGAGAGATCTTCCGGGTCCCCGCTCGACGACATCTCTCGTCGTCGGCGCCCAATGGCACCGACGACCGGGGCAAGAGCAGCCTCGAGCTCGTAAAGTTCCGCAACGTAAGCGGGAGGCAAGCCGAGGTTCCGCCCGACCACTTCAGCCCGGCTCCGGCCGCGAGCTTCGAACGACGTCGAGAACCCCTCTTGCACCGATGCCGGGTGGAACGGCAGCAACGGCTCGGTCACGCGGTCGGCCTGGCCCACACGTAGCATCGGGATATGGTCGCCGCAGGCCACGGCCGCTCTGAGGACGCTCTCCGCGACGGTGTTGGTCGCGCCATGCGATTGGCTAAGCAACAATATCCTCTCCATGCCGCCGTGCCTCGCCGCCCAATGCACGAAGGCGCCAACGAACCTGCTTTTCCCGGTGCCGGGCGGGCCCTGGAGCAGTCCGACCGGACCCGTGGCCCAAAGGTGCTTGAAGGCGTCCACCTGGTCGCTGTTCAGCCCGTAAGGCGCCAGCTCGGCATCGGTCGGCCCGCGCTTGGCATACTTCACCGGCCGTGCCGACGAGCCCTCGTCGAAGTGGTCCAACAGGTCGGGCATGACGGCAGCGCGCGCCACCGCTCGCGAAACTGCCTGCTGCCGCTTCTTCAAGCTCGACCGACCCTCCTCGCTTTGCAGCTCCAGCCTGTCCCCGGCCCGGATCGGATGGCCCTTGAACCTGGCCAGCGCCAATCGCGGCCCTCGACTACGGCCGACGTCCAGTTCTGCCACGTGGCGACCGTTCCGCGAGACCTTCACCGCTTCCGCAGGGCCGACGTCGAGTTGCTCGGGAACGCTTTCGCAATCCACGTAATGCCTGGAGGTGAGCGGATCCCATCGTGCGTCGCTGATTACCGACACGGAGGGCACCGCATCCTCCTCCGCTGCCAAGATGGCTCGCCAACGGTCCGAGGCGGCCGGAACCGGCCTCGTCGGCGCCCCGATGCCCGGCTGCGGAGGGGATGGTAGCGCGTGCCCGGCTGACATGGACCCGGGCTCTTCGGACAATCCCGCGGGCGGCGACGCGCGGGCGGCGGCCAACGCCGCCAGGATCTCCGGCTTGCCGAGCAAGGCCGTAACCCCTGCCGTCTCGGTCGAGCCTTCAAAGAGGCGCACGCGCCCGGGAAACGAAATGGTCCTCGCGCCTATCGCCCACGAGAGGGTTTGCGGAGGGGCGTCGCGCACCGAGCAAGCAGAAGCTTGGCCGTCCAAATCGAGCTCGACCCTGAGCTGCTGGTCCAAGCCGACTATGAACAAGCTGCGGCCGCCGGTGGAGACCACGACATGAAACTTTCCATTGTCGGGCAGGATTTCGTCTTGCCCCCTGGTGTCCCTCACTCCAAACGCCAATTCGAGCGACGGGGGGGCAGGCGTCCTGTCAGGCTTGTCCAGCTCGGCCGCCAACGTGTCGAGCATGGGAAACGCACGCCCTGCCGACGCAAGTGCCCGGAGGAGACGTCCCGCCAGCCGCCCGTCGTCCGGATCGGCACCCAAAGCGGCGAGCGCCTCTTGCGCCATCTTGCCGAGCGCGAAGATGTCCCTCTCCCGCGGGCCGGCGGCGCCGCCCGATGGCGCGTAGGCGGGACTCGAGAGCGAGTCGGCGCCTGCCGGGGGTAGGTCGGGCAGGTCCACCAGGAGGGCGCGCAGCTCCGCGCCCTCCCCGGCGACCAGCACATTGGCGGGCTTCAGGTCTCCGTGAGCCATCCCGCGAACATGCATGTCGGACACTGCCCGAACTAAGCTCGCCACGGCGCGGAGCATGTCTTCGGGCCCGAGCGTCGAAAGGTCGTCCCATGCGACCCCGTCGAGGAACCTCGAGGCAACGTAAAGGCCGTGCTCTCCCCAGCCCGCGCCGACGATCTCCGGCGCCCACCAGGGCCGGTCCGCGCGAAGCCGGGCGGCCGTATCCAAGAAGGCGAGCGCTTGCGCCTGCGGCTCTGCATCGCGCCGCGGCGCGGGCCAAAGCTTCACGAGGACGGCGTCGGTCCCGTTTCCCGAGACCCAAGCGGTGGCCCGCGCCGCGCCCATTCGGAGGGCGACCGGCCATTCCATGAACGGTACGAGGTCCGAACGGTGCCGCTCCATTTCCTGGGCTAACCCTGCCGCGGCGCGCCGGCCAACGGCGGCCTCGAAGGTATCAGCCATCTCGATCGCGTCGGCATACCGGCTCCCGGGCTCCCGTTCGAGGGCTTTCCGGAGCCAATTCTCGACCTGTGGCGGAAGCAGCGTGGCCGCGCCTCCTTCGGGGCTCGCCACGCCGGAGCTGCGTGGAACGTCGATGCCGACGAGCACCTGCCAGCAAAGGACCCCCAGCAAGAACACGTCTTGCTGGAACGCCGATCCCGGCCGTGCCACGCCCCGGTCTTCGGGCAGCGGCTCGCCTGCCGCCAGCAGGGCGAGACGGGTATCCCCCACCGACGCGGGGTCCGGGAAGTGGGCGGCGCCGAACGCCGAAAACCGGATGCGTGCCGACTCGGGCTCGATCCAGACGCTGTGCGCGCCCAGGTCACGATGGGCGATCCGCCTGCGGTGCAGCGTGGCCGACTTGGCAAGCAGGATCGCGACGAGCTCCGCTCTCTTCTCGTATGCCAACTCCGGGGAAGCCACGACGTATGAGGCCAGGCGCCTCGCCGTTCGCCGTAACTCGAAAACCTCCCAGAAACGCATCCCGAAATCCTCGTCGCGAGCCCGCCATGGCAGCGTGCTGTCCGAATGGAACTCAGGGTCGGCTTCTTGCAGGTAGCTCAGCACTGTCTGCTCACGCGCGAGCAGGCCTCGCCGGGCCTCGATCGCCGAGAACATCGTCGGCAGCTTTTCGCAATCCCAGATCCTAAGAAGGCCTGTGCTCGAAGAGTTCGTGCGATGGGCAGCCGCATACTCCTTCCATACGGTTCCGCGATGCTCGTGCGTTGGTTCTCCCTGGACCTCGTATTCCGCGAAGCTCGCCTCCCTCGGCACAAAGGGGCCGCCTTCCCTGAACAAGCCCGCCAAGGCAGCCGCGGCGACCCCTGCCGTCAGCGGGTTAACCTCCGACCAGCCGGCGACGGACCCGAACCGCTGAGAGTAAGCCAAGCGGTCGGTCATGATTGTCAGGAAGTCGCCAAGCCGCATGGCGTTCGTCAGGTCGTTAGCCGACAACCCCGAGATGTCGGCATCGGCAGCGGTGAACAGCACGAAGTATTCGACCCTGGGCCGGGGCGAGGCGGCCCGGGCCTCCGTCCTCAGCAGCTCGACCAAAGAGTGGGAGTTGTCTTCAATCTTTAGGACCGCCGATGGTCCCCGACGTTGCCTCTTGTGTAGCCAAGTGCCCGCGCTGTTCGTGATCTTCCCGCCCCAGTCTTTCAAGTCCGCCATCACGACCCGGTCGTGGGTGACCAGTATCAGGTCAATTTCCCGACGTTCCCCTACCGCGTTGCGCTTGCGGACGAGAAGGTTGGTGTAGCCGAACCAGCCCGCGCTGAATTGGCTGGCAGCCAGACCCGTTTCGAGCTGCCGTATGCCGGTGACCTCCCGAGGGTGTAGGCCTTTCGGATTCAATCGTGTGAAAATCATTCCTCGACAGGCTCCGGCGGATGCACGCATTGGTGACCGGCATCTACTATCTGTCGCGGCATCTGTTTCGCAAAGATGTCTCGATGACCCTTGGAGGGACGCAGCCGCAACCGCGTCGGCAGCAGCAGGCAATCGGAGCTGAGGGACGTAGCCGACGAGCGGTGTGCCGGGCCATCGGAGACCGCGAACGGGCGTTGTCCCGAGCCTGCGAGCACGTAGAGGCGTCGAAGCGGCCCGGAGGCTAGGGGTGGCATGGGCAGGAAGACCGTCTCATTCGTCTCACTCTTGATGCTTGGTCAGGCCACCACGAATGGGCACGTTCCAGCGATGAACAAACTGGATATCTGGCGAACTGCGAAGCTTCTGTTCAACGCCCACGGGCCCCACAAGGCGTGGCAGGTAGCCGCCGGACGGGCGGTCGAGCTTCTGGGCGATCCGGTCGGGTGTGCGGCATGGGTGAGTGTAATAGACGCGTTGGATGAACTGGCGCTGTTCGAGATACGGACGGGGGAGACGATGCAGTAGCCTCGCTCTCCTTCGGTTGCGCCTCCGACGGATCCAGCAGCGAGGGGCCGCGCTTCTACGAGACACCCAGCCTGTCCGAGATTTCCATGCGCGATGATCGGCTCAGGGCCGCCCCGGCGCGTGAAGCCGACCAATATGCCGGAAGCTGACGTGAGACAGGGCGGTCTGCTCCACACTGCCCCGGGCCAGCGTCGCATGCGTGGAGTCGAACCGGATTGCCTTGCACAAGTTAGGCGTATCCATGCTGCGAAGACCGCTCGAAGTGCCGTGAGCCAGTGCCGGAGAGCGTCGGAGGGGTTGCCCCGTCCATAGCCCACGAGCTGCGGACCCTCTCTCAAGGACGACCCACGCGTCCGAGAATGTTCCGTCCGCCCGGAGCCGTCGATCCGCGGAGTGTGCGGTGGTCGTGCCGCTGCCATCGCCTGAAGGGGCCCATCGGCATGGCCAGCGGTCCGCAAGCGTCCCGTGTGATCTCGGGTCGGTTCCATGCATCGGCAGGCCTCCTGATATGGACCTGTCGGGACAGCCGGACGCCACGTGGCCTCCGGGTCCTGTGGGGAGACGGAAATGGCCAGGAACTCCGGAATCGAATGGACGACGCACACCTTCAATCCCTAGTGGGGGTGCGTGCGCCTCTCACCGGCCTGCCAGCTTTGTTACGCGGCGACCTTCGCGAAACGCCTCGCGATGGACCTATGGGGACCCGGCTCAGACAGGCGGTTCTTCGGGGATGAGCATTGGGACGAGCCGCTCGCCTGGAATCGGGCGGCTATCCGGGCCGGCGTGCGGCACCGGGTGTTCTGCGCCTCGATGGCGGATGTTTTCGAGGACCGCCGGGACCTGGACGCGTATCGCGAACGGCTGTGGCGGCTCGTCGAGGCCACGCCGGGGCTCGACTGGCTCCTGCTGACCAAGCGCCCCGAGTTCGTGGCGGGCACGGTTCCCTGGCAAGGGGATTGGCCCGCCAACGTCTGGATGGGGACGAGCGTCGAGGAACAGCGATGGGCCGAGAAACGGCTGCCGCCGCTCGCCGCGATACCCGCAGCCGTGCGCTTCATATCCGCCGAGCCGCTGCTGGGGTATCTCGATCTCAGGCCCTGGATGGCCTCCATCGATTGGGTGATCGCGGGTGGGGAGTCCGGGGGCCGCTCGCGGCCGACCGATCCCGCGTGGCTGCATCATCTCCTCGGCCAATGCAGGCGTGCCGAGGTCCCGTTCTTCTTCAAGCAATGGGGCGAGTGGTCGCAGGTGGATTGGCCGGAGCCATTGCGCGCACGGACCGTCACTGCCGCGGAGGGCAGCACCATGCAGCGGCTCGGAAGGAAGGCGACCGGGCGAAAGCTGTCTGGATGCACGTGGGACGAAGTGCCCACCCCGCGGGCGGCGGCCGCTTAGGAGCGGCAAACACGGCCGACTTCGCGGGTTGATCCTTGTCCGAAACGGCGTCGGATGCCGGTCCGTGCCTGGTCTCGGGGCGCGAGCTCACGAGCTCACCGCACACCGGGGACATGGTCGCCGTCGCCTGCCGCCTCGGGATGCCGACCCGGTGCCGCCCCGCCGGTCCGACCGCGTCGCCGGCGGCTGACAGGCGTCGGGGAAGTCCCGGCGGTATCGTTCGACGGACCCGCGACGAGATGCCACCGGTAGCTGCCCGGGTTGCCATGGCGCGTCAGGCCCGGCCTGGGATTGAACAGCGCCTTCCGCACCCGCGCGACAAAAAGCTTCTCCGACGCCACGTCGGGGATTTCGACGCGATGCGCCGCCGCCAGCGCCAGGGCGATCTCGCGCGCCCGCATGGGCTTCCCGGAACGCCGCAGGACGCCCAGCACGCAGCCCGTGAAGCCTCCTTCCCCGGCGTATTCCCAGCCGTCCCCGGCCGCGACCGCACCCGGCTCCATCATGTCCGGACGCGGTAGCATCAACGGCTGCCGCCGCGCCGGTCCCTCCCTCGCTACGTTCCGCACCGTCCCGCGCTGCCTGCGGTTCCAGAAGCCGGCAACGCTCTGGCCGCCGTGTCTCCAGTGGAGGACCAGCCGGTCGTTCGGCCAGTCCACGACGACCTTCAGGAGGAGGGAGCGGAGAGCCAGGTTGATGCGCGCCCGGTCACGGGGAAGGGCCGTCACCGCCGTCCGCAGCGTCTCGAGCTTCAGCTTCAACGTCGCGTCTTCCCAGTACGATCTGTCGGCCCGCAGCCGGTAACGCTCGGCGAGCAGCTGTTCCATCTCCAGCTTCGTCTCGACCGTCCAGCTGCGTCCCGGGCGTCCCGTAGTCGCGAGCCGTTCATGCACGCCGTCTTCCCGTGCCAGCCTCGTCCGCAGGTGGGACAGCCGGTTCGTCAGGGCTTTGAGCATGGCACGGCGGGCCTCCACGTGCATCACGGGCTGCGGGCAACGGGCAATGAGGTGGGAGATGTCCGAGATGAAGACGTCCTCGATCTCGGGAAAGCGGACCCACTCGTGGGAACACCGCCTCGCTTCCCGCCAGGCCATGCAAACCAGGTAGCGCTGGTTCGGCTCCGCCGTGCGTACGAGCACCATCGGGCGGCCGCAAAGCGGGCACTTGGCCAGGCGCGATATGACGTTCGCGACAGTCATGTTGCGCCTCCCGCACCCGTAATACTCGCTCCACGCGAGGCGCCGGTCCCGGAGCTCCTGCCAGTCCTCCACGCTCACGATGGGCGGGTAGAATCCCGCCTTCGGGCCGATGGGGACGTAGCGGGCCTTGCCGCCCACGACCTCGGACCGGCAGGGAGTGTAGGTGCCGATCACGAGGTCGGTGTTGATCAGGTGACGGATCAGGGCTCGCTGCCACAGCTTTCCCTTCTGGTTCCCGCGCCCAAGCATGGGGACGCCTTCCTCGTTCAGGCGGCGCGAGATGGTGTGCAGCCCGTCGCCCGCCAGGGCCTCCCTGAAGATCCGCTGCACGATCGCGGCCGGTCCGGGGATCACGTCGTAGCCGGTCCTGTCGGCGTTCGGGCGGAGCCACGACGGGCACTGCCCGCCGTGATATCGGTTGCCCGGGTGGTCGCGGCGGGCGGCCCAGGCGGCCCGGAGCCGCAGGGCCTTGGTTTCGCTCTCCTCGTTGGCACGCATCATGTAAACTAGGGAGATGATGAGGTCGGTCGGGTTCAAGTTGAGGCTGGCGACGGAGTAGGAGCGCTGGTCGAGCAGCGTGATGATGGTGACCCCGGCTGTCACGATCTGGAGGAAGAGCGACTGCGCCTCAAGGATGCGGTCGCGGCTCAGCCGGTCCAGGCTCTCCACGAGCAGGTAGCTGTTCGCGGGGACCAGGCCGTGTTCCACGGCATCCAGGAACGACCTCAGGCCGCCCTCCTTGGCGTTTTTCCCCCGGAACGCCGACACCCCGAGGTCGCGGAAGTTCAGGCCCTTGTCGAGCAGGAGGTCATGCCGCTTCGCGTAGGCCTCGGCCAAGGCGATCTGGCGGCGCCGGCTGTCGCCCACGGCCTGCTCGGGTGTGCTGAAGCGGAGATAGCTGTATGCGACGCCTTTCATCGGACGATCCTCGCCATGACGATCGACCATGATCCTCAGGCGACACCGATGCGAGTCCGAAAAGTCCCGCAAGGCAGGGCTCGGGTTGCGGCCGGCAGGATCGACCATCCTTTCCAGGACAGGCCCGGATAAATCCTCCCGTGCGCGACCCCATCGTGTCGGGGCAACCGCCGCCTACCGTGGCGTCGGGCCACCGGGTGGGGCGGCTCGGTGCCACGGGACGCTTGGTCGGGTAGTAAGAGACTACCGCGACCGGAGGTAGCCACGGTGGGTCCGGAACGCGCCGCAGCCTCCGCTTTCGTGCGGCTGCCATCCACGACTTGGTTTCCAACCAGGAACCATCCGCCTAATGTCGTCGGCACCATGGGAAATCTCTGCCGCGCCGTCTTGCTTGCTTTCCTGATCGGCGCGACCGCCGCTTCGTCGACGGGTTCGGCCGCCACGATGGAGGCTAACAAGGGTGCCGACGGGGGAAACCTGATCCTGATCTCGGGAGAGATCTTCCGGGGCGACGACGAACGCTTCGCGACGCTGGCGGGTGCGACGGCCGATGACGCCACGGTGGTCCTGGACAGCATCGGGGGAAATCTCGTGGCGGGGCTCCGGATCGGCTCGGCCATCCGGATGAGGGCGTGGCGGACGGCGGTGCCGGACGGCGCGACGTGCGCCTCATCGTGCGGTCTGGCATGGCTCGGTGGTGTCCGACGGATGGTCGGGCATCAGGCGCGGGTCGGTTTCCATGCCGCCTACATCGAGGGCCCGGACGGCATCAAGCGGGAGGCCGGTTCCGGGAACGCGCTCGTCGGGTCCTACCTCGGCAGGCTCGGCCTGACGGACGCGGCCGTGATCTACCTGACCTCCGCACCTCCCGAGGGAGCCGCGTGGCTGACGGAGGCGACCGCGCGCGACGTCGGGGTCAGGGCGGAGTTCGCGTATTTCACAGCGCCCGGACGGGCCCTCGCCTCCGTCCTGCCTCGCCCGCCCGAGGTCCCACGGCTCCCGTCACAGACCGGCCCGGCGGCCGGATTTCCGGTGGCGCTGTTGCGATCCATGTATTCGGGCTTCCCGGACAGCGTGCGGACCAAGGACGGCGAGAGCTGCGCGAAGCGGGCTTGCAGGATCAGGACAGTCGGCACGGAGACCTGGACAGGCCCGGACGGGAGCGAGCACCAACTCGTGGTGGCGGTCGCGGAGGTTAAGGACGACTGCCATGCCTGCGCCGCCATCCTCGGACTGGGTCAATTCAGGCGGTCCTCCCCCTTTGATCAGTGGGAGAAGGAGCTCGTGTCCCCCGCGGCGGCCCGCGTCGGGGGCTACGGCGTCTTCGGGGGCAAGGTCACCTTCGTCGACGGCGGGTCGCTCGGCCGCGTCATCGTCCTTGAGGACGGCGGGGGCGGGATGGGGGTGTTCGGCACCTACGCCACGGTCTGGCTCACGACGGGCGGGGCTTTCCACGACGTCCTCACCGTGCCGCTGTCGTTGGGCATGAGCGGGAGCTGCGACGACAAGGAGCCCGAGTGCCGCGAGAAGATCGCAAACGGCAACTACGAGTCCAGGTTCAACGTGGCCGCTGCCGCGGACGGCACGGTGCATGTCGAGCAGACGTTCACCGCCGCCATCGCCGTGCCTCCGGCCAGCTGGGTCATCGACGCGGCGGGACACGCCCGGCAGACGGCCGGTGGCAAGATCGGACCCGAAGCCACCGCCCTGGAACGTGCGACGCTGGAAAGCCCCGCCTACATGCAGGGGCGGGCGGAGAGGGCATCGCTCGAGGCATGGTTCGGCGGGATGCAGGGAGACATGAGGGCCGGCGCGGACTCTTGGGCGGGACGGCGGAGCCTGCGTGTCCCCGGGACTTGCGAGGCCCCGCCCGGCAAGACGCCGGAGTGGGCAGTCGGCTGCAACGCGGCCCGTCAGAAGTTCTTGGCGCTCGACGTTCGGAGGAAAGCTGATCCCGAGTATCGAAGGGGATGGAACAGCCCCTGATAGGTCCGGGAGTACGTCGGGGCGAGACCGAGCATCGATGCGTTCGCAATAGGCCGCCGACCGGCAAGGGCAGCCCGGGACACCCGACCCATTCGACGCGAAGGGAGAGGGTCACGGTGCCGATCATCCTGTTCGCCGGGATGGGCGGCCCGCCCCTCATGCTCATGTGATCCGAACGGAGCGGCAGTCTTGCGGTCGACTGCGGAAAACCCCAACCATCAAGGTCACTGCCAACTCGAGCGACGGACGGGAATACGCACATGGATTACGCTTGGGAGAAGTTCATGGTGGCCGTCCATGGGATGGCTGCCAGTCCGAAGCCTCTCCAGATGCGGATAGCCGACGCGTACTGCGATAGCCTTGTCAGGCTGACGGGGCACGAGGCCCAGCACTTGCCGAAGGACCTGCACGGCCCGTTCGCCGACGTCGTCAGCGCCCTGGACACTCACCCGGCCGTCGGTGACGAGGGGACGGCGATGGCATCCGCGAGAGCGATGAACGAAGGGGAAGCCATGCGGGTCGCCGGGCTCATCGTGCAGATCTACGACGAACTATGTTCGCGAAGGTGACTGGGTATGGCCAAAGTCTACGGTGACAGATGGAGGGTGATTCGCAGCCTGTCGGAGGGCGGCCAGGCCCAGTTGTTCGAGGTCGCGGACGCCCGGGGCGTCGTGATCGGGGCTTGCGCCTTGAAGCGCATCCGGAACCCGCTCCGCCGGGACCGTTTCGACAATGAGGTCGAAGCGCTCCGGAGGCTGGATCACCCCGGAATCGTCAAACTGATCGACCACTCGACCGATCCGGCGGGACCGGCCTACCTCGTGATGCCGCTGGCGGTGGGAGGCGACCTCTCGAAGAGGGTCCAGGCGTTCAAGGACAACCTCGACGGCACGGTATCCGTAGCCTTGTCACTGGCTGCGGCGCTCGAAGCGGCCCACGCAGGACGAATCGTGCACCGTGACGTGAAACCGGCAAACATCCTCTTCCCCGGACCGGGCAACGAAGTCTGGCTCGCCGATTTCGGCATCTGCTATCTACCGGAGGCGGTGCGGGTCACGGAAAACGGCGAGATCGTCGGGCCACGTTCCTTCCTGGCCCCGGAGCTGGAAGCGGGGATCGTTGCCGAGGCAACGCCCGCGGCCGACGTCTACTCGCTCGGGAAGGTGCTCTACTACATGATCAGCGGGGGCGTGGTCCTGCCTCGTGAGATGATCGACGAGGACCGCTACGCCCGGATCCTCGAACGCGGCGGTCGCTTCAGCCTTTTTGGCCTGCTGCTCCGGAGAATGATCTGTCGGCTCGACGACCGGCTGGAAACGATGGCTGCGGTCAGCAAGGAACTTGGACGCATCGCGGATTGGGATCGTTACTCCATCGATCCTCCCATAAGTCCGTTGACGCGTTCCCGCATAGAAAGCCTCCAGCGGGATGCGGTCACCGGCAAACGGGATCATGTGTCCGAGATGGATGCCGAAAGGCGCGGGCGGGAGGACGCTGCCGCAATCGGGCGGCAGATGGCGGGCTTCTTGCAAGGTGAACTCGAGAAATTCGCCATCGACCTGGCAGTGGACGGGGAAATATCCGCCGAGGTCGGCAACATCCCGAAGGGAGAACTGGGGCATTTGGAGGTCAAGGATCTCCACTCGACCTTAGGGGTCCAGGTCGTCATGGGTGGGCTGAGCAGCCGGGTTTCGGCTTCGCACGTTCTTCAACTGCACCTGTGTCGGCGACAGCGTACGATGGTCCGCATCAACATCGGCGCGACTGTCCCTCCACGGGCCCCGCCCGAGGATGTCGTTTTCACCGTGGTTCCGATCTATAGGAGGCTGGGGAACGGTGACCGTCCGAGAGTCGAAAAGGGACACTATCTCCTTCCCGGCAACCGGCTGCATCCGATGTTCGACCCGCCGCGGCCAGGCGTTGCGCCCGCGCCCACGCCGCCGATACAGGTGATGCTCCTCGAGGTGCCGTCGGGAACCTGGCCCGGGTCGGCGGACAGGCTGCGGGAGATCGCGACGTCCGCCTGCGACCACTTCGTCGAGGTCCTGACGAGGAACAAGGACAGCCATTGGGTAGTTTGAGCATGGATTGGCCGTAGCCGTGCCTCGCTTCCGTGGATCGTTCGCGTAGGGCCGGCATCGGGTTGCATACTTCCCGATCATATGGCGACCGCCACCCTGCGGGATGGGGACTGCATGCCGGACGCCTATTGACACTCTCGGCTACAATGCGGCCAGACACGCTAGCGGTTCGTCGTCTCGGAACGGTTTTTTCTGACGTGGCAGGTCAGGTTCGACGCCACTGCTTTCCGCATACCCGGAAATGATCAGGACCCTTGCATCCGGCCGCTCGCTGCGGACCAGCCGCGCGAGATCGGTACCCTTCATGCCCGGCATGAGATGGTCGGTAATCAGCAGGTTTGGCTAGAGCCACCCAGGATGAGCCGCAATGCCTCCTCGGCGGACGCTGCCTCGACCATGGAATAGCCGAGATCGCCAAGGTGGGCTGCCGTCGTCAGGTGGACGACTTCGTCGTTGGCTATCACGAGCGCGGTGCCGATCGCAGGTGTTTCCGGCGCTTCCTCCGCAGCCGCAGGTACGGCTTCGATTTCAGCTTCACTGGCGTCCCTCGCGAGCAAGGCACCGAAAATGGACGGTAGACTATATCTTAGACACGACTTAATATATCAAAACGCTTGACTCAAAGTTCGGTTCTGATGTTTTTGCGGCCTGCGGCATGTGAGGCGATCCATTTCGGACCGGCCGGCCGCTCATGGGAGGCGTCGATGCGGCCATCGTGCCCGACAAGCGTAGTTCCCCTCCCGCGGGAACCGGCCGACGGATCGCCCGGAAAGCACAGGCGGACTGCGGCCGTCCGGGGAAGCCACCGATGAACCCGCTCCAGGCCGTCATGGACCCCTGGACCGCGGTCCCGTTGCAGGGTGGCAGCCACGTGCTGTTCGGCTATGCCGAGCTCCACCCCGCGACGGGGGGTATGAGCTGGGTGAGGAGCTCGGCGATCGTCGAACTGCACCGCGGGCCGGGCACGGCAATGACGGAAAGCGGCGGCCACTATTCGTTGGGACGGCGCTTCCGGCCCGGCAACGTTGCCGCCGAGGGCGAGGAGGCGTGGCTGGCCTTCCTCATGCTGGTGGGCCGGTCATACACGGGTCACACGTCCGTCCCGGGAACCCGGGAAACGGACGCGCGGTGGATCGCCGCGTGCAAGATGGCCCGACACCTGGGGGTCGTCGCCCCCGCCCGCCACCCTGCCAGCGTCGGCCCCTTCATGGTCCGTCACCGGGACGGGACACCCTCGACTTCCGGCCGGACGGTTCGCACCTAGAGAGCGCGACGAGCGCTGCCCGGGCGAAGACGTCTTCCCGGACAATCGGCAGCGGCGGCAACGCGAGACGACTGCGTCGTAGCGCCTCCCCTTACCTGGCCCGTCCAAGCAAGCTTCCGAGCGCCGCCCAATGGGTAGTCATCGGCTACCGACCAGCATCCAAGATGCCTTTGGCTTTTTCCTGCGCGTCGGGGTCGCCCCGCAGCATCGCCATCAATGCCTCCTCGAGGCGGACAATCCGGGCAGCCGTTTCCGCGCAAGCCGCTTGGGCGTCCGGCGCTCCGGGATCCGCGCTTCTCGAAAGGATCGAGACCGCCATGTGCATGCGGAGCGGCAACGGGGCCACCGTCACGGATCGTTGGCGTACAGTGCGGGAGCGTTCAGCCTTTCCCACCAGGAGACGATCCTATTTTCAAGTGCGGCCGCCCCGCCCGGGACTTCAGCCAACCTGTAAGTGGCAAGGTTGGCCGCAAATTGGAGGCCGTAGGCCCGCATGTCGGCCAGATCTTCAGGATCCAACGTGCCGGACGCTAGGAGCTTCTTGATCAAAGCCTGGATCGCCAGGCCGATCACGATAGTCGTCTGGTCGGGAAGTTCGCGGTTTAGGTCAGTCGACGTCATGCAAGCTCCGAAACTGGCGGCGGCAGGGTCCGCCATCGTGGTCACCCCCTGGAAGACTGACAACCCGGGTGATAATCGACATCGAACGAGATCCCGGAACGCGGAACGGTTGCCCCAATCCTGGCTGGCAACCGATCAGAGCAGCGGGAGCAGGCTCCACAGCCCCCAATCTTTGAGTTCTTGCTCGGTCGTCAGCTCGCGAGATAGGCCGCAGGGTGGTGTGTAACGTTCACGACAGTTGCCGAGACGTCCGGCTTGCAGAAAAGCTCGTATCCGCCAGCTAGGAAGCCAGCCTCACGCAGGTCGACCCGGCGGCGAGGCTGGGCAGGCCGCAGGCGTATGTCTCGAAGTACGAGAGCGGGGAACGACGGTCGGACGTTGTCGAGCTCCTGGAAGTCACCAGGGTAATCGGCTGCGAACCGAACGGAGTCATTTCTCCCTCCTGGCGGTCGGTGCCGTGGGTAGCCCGCACTCGTTGATGTGACGAGGAGTGCTGCCCAGCCGGCCACCCTCGGGGATACGGCATGCAGCAAAAAACCTTGATGGGCATCGTTGCCGTCTTTTGGGTTCGACAAGCGGCAAGCTGTTCAGCCGTCCTGAAACTTAATTTATGCCTGCATGTCGGGCTCAAGAAGGGTCGTCCCGAGCGATTCCTAATATCGTAACGGGAGTTTTGTGGACGTCGAAAGTGGCGGAGTTACTGGGGTGGTTTCCCGAACTTAATTTATAGAACCTACAGGCGGCCTCGCCCCCCTGCGCCACAGGGCAGATGAGCCCGAGGTCGCGCGACGACGCGGCGATCGCGGCGGGAAGGACCCCGGCCACCGCGGAGATCCCCCCGTCCAGCGACAGCTCGCCCAGCGCCGCGTAGCCGCCGACCTCGTCCCGCGGCAGCACGTCCATGGCCGCCAGGATGGCCAGGGCGATCGGCAGGTCGAAGTGGCTGCCCTCCTTCAACAGGTCGGCCGGCGCCAGGTTGATCAGGATGCGCTTCGGGGGCAGCGACAGGCCCATGGCGGTCAGCGCGGCCCGCACCCGCTCCCGCGCCTCGCCGACCGCCTTGTCGGGTAGGCCGACGATGAGCAGGGCGGGCAGGCCGCTGCTGATCTGCACCTGGACCTCGACCGGGACGGCCTCGATGCCGGCGAAGGCGAAGCTCTGCACGCGGGCGACCGTCATGGGATGCCCCGGTCAGACGGTTGCTGGGCCGGGCGACCGGACGTCAAATCGGCTCGATTGGTTGTGCTCGGTGCAATCGACAGTCCCCACGGGGCAGAGGCGGCGCACGCAACATTCAGGCTTATCGGCCCGATAGCAAGCCGGGTCGCCGGCTTGCGCGGCCATCCATGGCAATAGCCGAGACGCGCCGGCCCCGGTAGGATGAGCCGGACGGCGGCCGAAGCTTCGGCCGCCCGATGCAGGACCTGCCGGGTCATCCCGCGGGCCGGAAGGGCTTCGGCGGTATGGATATCGAACTTCGCAAGGCAGCGTTCCTCGAGCGGGTGGCATCGCTGCATGGCGGCACCGGCCTCCCGCTGCGGGTGCGGGTGCAGCGCCTGGCGAAGCGGCGGTTGCTGCGGCAGCTGCGGCGGGCCGGCAACGCCGCGCGCGACCAGCGGAACTGGGCCGGGGTCATCAACTTCTATGGCAAGGTGGTGGAGCTCGATCCGTCGGCAACCGACCTTGCCATCCAGGTCGGGCATGCGCTGAAGGAGATGGGGGACCACGATTCGGCCCACACCACCTACCAGGCGCTGTTGCAGCTGCGGCCCGACGACGACGACCTGCACCTGCAGATCGCGCATCTGGCCAAGGTCATGGGACGGCTGGACCTGGCACGGACGCATTACGGGCGGGCGTTCGAGATCAACGCGGACAACGCCGATGCACGGCGGGAGCACGACGCGCTGGCCGGCGTGTCCAGCCTGCCGCGGAGCCCGACGGCCGGGGATGTCCGGGTCGCGGGCGACGGCGGGGCAGGGGACAATCCCGGCACCCTCCGTAGCGTCGGCGACCTGGCGCGCGACGCCAAGATGTGGGGCGCCGCCTACAAGGCCTATGGGGACTACCTCCGGCAGGTTCCCGACGACGTGCAGATCTGGGCGCAGTACGGCAACTGCCTCAAGGAAGGCGGTCGCCTGGCCGAGGCCGAGACCGCCTATCGCAAGGGCCTGGCCGTGAAGCCGGACGACCCCGACCTTTATCTCCAGCTCGGGCATTGCCTGAAACTGCGGGGACATCAGCCAGCGGCGATCGCGGCCTACCGGCGCTCGCTCGAACTGTCGCCGTTGCGCAGCACCTATCACGAGCTGCACGGCCTCGGCGCCGATCTCGACCTGGGCGCTGCGGTTCCGCTGCCGGCACGCCGCGGCGGCGTGCTGTATCTGGAGTTCACCGACCTGTTCCACGTGCTGGGCACGCAGCCTGGCCTGTCCGGCATCCAGCGGGTCCAGCTCGGGATCCTCGCCTCCATCCTGGGACCGCACGGGCGTCTGACCGTTTCGCCTGTCCAGTGCGTCATCTGGCACGACAAGCAGCTCTGGACCCTGCGGGAGGACCTGCTGCGGATGGTCCTGCTGAACCAGCAGAACCCCGGTGACAAGGCGTTCGAGCGCCAGCAGCGCCTGGTTGCGGAGCTGGAGGCGGGGTCGTCGTTCGTCCGGCTGGACGCACAGGACACCTTCGTATCGACCGGAGTCGTCTACATGCAGCCCGGCCTTGCCGTCCCGCGGGCGCGCATGCGCCGGGCCGGGGTGCGGATCGGCGCCATGATCTACGACTTCATCCCGCTGACCGACCCCGAATACCTGCCGCCGATCCTGACTTCGGAGTTCTCGGCCGCCATCGCGGAGCTGCTGCTGCAGGTCGACTTCGTGGTGACGGGGTCCGAGTTCGTCGCCGGCGAGACGCGCCGGCTGATGCGGGAGAGCGGGTACCGGCCGGTGCCCGTGAAGGTCGTGCTGAACGCGCTCGAGCTGCCGGTCGGCACTGCGGGGCGTGGGCCCGGTGACAACCCCTGGACGCCTGCGATCGCGGACCTGCGGGAAACGGAGTTCGTGCTGTGCGTCGGCACCTTCGCGCCGCACAAGAACCACTTGTTACTGCTGAATGTCTGGCGGCTGCTGGCCCGCGAGGGGGGCGACGTTCCCCGGCTGGTGCTGGTCGGTCGGCGTGGCATGGGGGGCGACGAGCTGTTCCGGCAGCTGGACGCGACGAACAACCTCGATGGGACGGTCGTCGTCGTCGAGGGGCCGACCGACGACGAGCTTTCGACCCTCTATGAGCATTGCCTGTTCACGATGTTTCCCTCGTTCGTCGAAGGCTGGGGCCTTCCTGTCGGCGAGAGCCTGTCGCGCGGGAAGCTGTGCCTGGCGTCCGGGACGACTTCGATCCCGGAGGTCGGGGGCGACCTTGCGCTGTATATCGATCCCCATAATGCCAGCGGAGCCGCTCAGCTGGTGCGCCGGCTGCTGACGGACCGGGCCGAGCTGGCGACGCGCGAGGCGCGCATCCGCCGGGAGTTCAAGCCGCGGAGTTTCCTGGAGTTCAGCCGCGAGCTGCTCGGCACCATGACCACCATGGCGGGCCAGGTATCCCGGACGCCGGAGGACGCGATGCGCGCCCCGGGCCTCGGCCCGGACCGGATGCTGCGCCTGCATGCGCCGCGGATGCCGCGCCGGATCGGGACCGCGCTGCCGCTGGCCTCGTTGCTGGCCGAGGCGCTGCTGCCCCGGCTGGTTCCCCAGGACGGCTGGGGCGTGGCCGACGGCCAGGCGCTGTGGATGGCGCGGCCGATGGCCCGGCTCGGCCTGCCGGTCGCGGCGGCCGTCGGCACCCGGGTCGGGGTCGTGATGCAGCTCCGCGTGGCGGCCGGGCCCGGCGCTCCCGTCGTCATGGCCGAGGCTGCCTGTGGTGCCCGGGCCACGGCCGCCGCGGCCTTCGATGGGCGCCGAACCGTCCTGCTGCAGCTGGTCTGCACGGTCGGGGCGGAGTCCTACGTCGACCTGACCTTGTCCGTGGCACAGACCCCCGGGGCGCCCGACCCGGGTCCGCCTGGTATCGGCCTGTGCGCCCTGTTCTACACGCTGACCGAGCCGCAGGCGGTCACGCACCGGGCGCTGGAGATGGTCCGGCCCGCCAGCCTGCCGGGGCCGAGCGGCGCAACAGTGGAGCCACGTGGCCGCGCTGCGATGCTGGCGGCCCTTGCGTGTCACCAGGTGCTTGCCGATGGCTGGGCGGAGGCGGAGGCTTGGGGCAGCTGGCTGGCCGGGACGGCGGGTGTGCTCTCGTTCCGGGTTGCAGACCAGGGGGTGGGCGTGGTGCGCGTGATCCTGCGTCTGCGCACGACGCCTTCGGCGGTCGGGTTGCAGATCGGTGCCCGGTCCGCCTGCGGGGCGCACACCGCGCGCCCGGTTCCCGAGGGCCAGGACACGACGCTGCTGCTGCGGCTGGACGTGCAGCCGGCAGAAAACGGGCAGGTGACGCTGACCCTGGAGGCGACGGGCCAACCGATCGCGGGGGCATACGCGCCCTATATCGGGCTGTCGGGCATCATCCATGGCCCGCAGGCCAGCCCCGGGGATCGCATGGCGCTGTCCGAGGCCGTGCTGTTCGAGGACAGCACCCGGGCGAGCGTGGATCTGCCCGGCCTGGCCGCGACACTGCGGTTCAACGTCACGGGGCACGTGAACGGAAGCTACAGCCTGGCGATGGTGAACCGTGCCATGGCGCTGGCGCTGGACCGGGCGGAACCGGGGTCGGTGCGGCTGCACCAGGTCGAGGGCGAGCCGAAGCACGACCTGAGCCGCGTGCCGGGCGGGGAACGTCCGGCGATCGCGGCCCTGGCTGCCCGGCCGCCGCACGCCGCGGCGACGGAGGTGACCATTGTGCAGCACTGGCCGTTCCTGGTGCCGTCCGACCCCGGTGACCTGCCGCTCGCCTACCCGTTCTGGGAGGAGAGCCAGCTGCCGCGGGAGATGGTGCAGCGCCTGAACGGCCATTTCGCCGGGGTGCTGGCCCCGTCCAGGATCGTGGCCAGGATGCTGGTCGATTCCGGTGTGCGTCTGCCGGTGCGCGTCATCGGCTTCGCGCCCCGGCTCGAGGCATTCGCAGCCATCGGCGCAGCCCGGCTTGCCGCGGGCCCGCGGCCCAAGGCTAACGAAACGCGGCGGCTGACCTTCCTGCATGTCTCGTCCTGCTTCCCGCGCAAGGGCGCCGACGTGCTGCTGGAGGCGTTCGCGAAGGCGTTCGACGCCACGGACCCGGTCCAACTCGTCATCAAGACCTTTCCCAACCCGCACAACGACATGCCGCAGCAGATCGAACGGCTGCGCCTTGCCACCCCCGAGCTGGCGCCGATCACGCTGATCAACCGCGACCTGGGGACCGAGGCGTTGGAGCGGCTCTATGCCGAGGCCGACGCGATGGTGCTGCCGTCCCGCGGCGAAGGCTTCAACATCCCGGCCGCGGAGGCCATGGCGGCCGGCCTTTCGCTGATCGTGACGGGTGCGGGCGCCCACATGGACTTCGTGGACGCCGACTTCGCGCGGCTGCTGGATTATCGGTTCGCGCCATCGGGAACACATCTGCGGACGGCCGACAGCGTCTGGTTCGAGCCCGATGTCGACGACCTCGTCGCGGCTCTGCAGGAGTGTCTGGCAGCACACCGTTCTCAGGACGAAAAGGCCGTCGCCCGGCTGCGGCGGGGCCACACGGCTGCCGCGGCGGTCGCCGACGGGCTCGCATGGGCTGGGCGCATCCGTGCCTCTGCGCTCGACCTGCTTCTGGCCCCCGAGCCCCAGTCGCCCCTGATCGCCTGGGTGACGACATGGAACGTGCGGTGCGGCATCGCCGAGTATTCCCGGATGCTGCTGGGCGGCTGGCCGAACTCCGGGCGGGCTGTGACGGTCCTCCGGGACGAGCGGCTGCCGGAGTCGGATGTGGCCGGGGTCGACCAGCCGTCGTCGCGCAGCGCCTGGCGGCGGGATGCCGAGACAGGCCTCGATGCCCTGCCGTCGGAGATCGCCGCGACGAACGCCCAGGTCGTGGTGATCCAGCACCAGCCGGGCCTGATCTCCTGGCCGCATCTGGCGCGGTTGCTGCGGGACTCCCGGCTGTCCGGCCGCTGCGTTGTCGTGATGCTGCACAACGTGCAGTCGATGCCGCCGGCCGGCGATGCGGCCCACCTCCCGCTCCTGGCGGCCCTGGGCGGCGTCGCCCGCATCCTTGTACATACGGCCGACGACCTGAACCGCTTGAAGGCGCATGGGCTGATCGGCAATGTTGCGCTGTTCCCGCACGGCGCGCTCCGGCTGGACCGCCCAGTGCCGGTGCCGCACGCCCTGCCGCCCGGGTCGGCGCCGCTGATCGGCAGCTATGGGTTCCTGCTGCCGCACAAGGGATTCAAGGTGCTGATCGAGGCGTTTTCCCAACTGCGCCGGACCTGGCCCGCGGCGCGGTTGCGGATGGTGACGTCGCTGTACCCGATCCCGCTCTCGGTCCAGACGGAGGCGGAGTGCCGGGACCTGGCCCGATCGCTGGGGCTGGAGGGCGCGATCGAGTGGCATACCGACTTCCTGCCGAACGACGTGTCGCTGCGGCTGTTGTCGGAATGCGACGCCGTGATCCTGCCCTATCAGGACACGCTGGAATCCTCGAGCGCCGCTGTGCGGACCGCGCTGGCGAGCCGTGCGCCGGTCATGGTGACGCCGATCGCGATCTTTGCCGATGTCGGGTCCGCCGTGCTGCGCATGCACGGCACCGATGTCGCGGCGATCGTGGGCGGTGTCTCGTGGCTGCTGAACCACCAGGACGCGCGGGGCGATCTGCAGACGCAGGCCGGGCGCTGGTTGGCCGAGCACGACTGGGCCGTCGTGTCCGCAAGGCTGCACGACATGCTGGCCGGTTTGCAGGGGAGCCGGGCATGATCCGGCGGGGCCTGCACGGAGGCCGGGCATGACCCGGCGGATCGACGAGGGGCTCTGGGCCTGGAAACAGGCCGAGAACAACAACCACATGATCGCCCTGCAGCCGGGCGCACCGGCCGCGGCCGAGGATGCGCCGGTCGAGCTGGCCTATTTCGGCGGGTCGGCCTTCCGCATCACCGCGCCCTCCGGCCTGACGCTGCTGATCGACCCCTGGCGCAACCCACCCTGGGGCAACTGGGACTGGTACCTGTACGACTTCCCGCGGGAAGTCGTGGACGTCGTGCTGTCCACCCATGCGCATTTCGACCACGACGCGGTGCACGTGCCCAGCGCCAACGTCATCCTGGACCGCCTGGTCGGCACCTGGTCGTTCGCCGACGTAACCGTCACCGGGATCGCCGACAAGCACGTCTCCGACAGCTCCCACAACGCCTATGACTGGGCCGACAAGACCCGGCGCCTGACGGACGTGAAGACCGACCCGCCGGACAACTGGCGGTCATTCGACAACTCGCTGCTGCTGATCGAGGTGGGCGGCCTGCGGATCCTGCACTGGGGCGACAACCGGCCGGACCCGCCGGAGGAGGTCTGGGCCCGGCTGGGCACGGTGGATGTGGCGCTGCTGCCGGTCGATGGGTCGCAGCACGTGCTGAGCTTCGACCAGGTGCAGCGGATCGCGGCGCGGCTCGAGGCGCGGATCGTCGTGCCGCATCATTACTACGTCTGGGACATCACGACCCGGGGGTCCACGCTGCTGCCGCCCAACGCCTGGGTGACCGCCCAGCCGGTGCACCGCTGGACGACGGAGGGCACGATCGGGCTGTATCCGAGCGAGGTGAAGGCCAGCGCCGGCCTGGTGCTGTGCTTCGGCGAGAAGGTGGCCTTCGACAAGACCGCATTGCGGGGCAAGGCAAGCGGGGCATGACGGACGCGGGAGGGGCTACGACGGCCGGGCTGTATGACTCGGACGTGCTGGAATGGTCGGAGCAGCAGGCGCGGCTGCTGCGTGCACGACTGTTGCAGCGGTGACCGGGCGGGCGATGCTGGACGAAGGCGGGCGTCCGGCCTACCTCTGGCGGTAAGAAAAGAGGGACGCGTCATGCCGGAAGCCTTTATCTGCGACTTCGCCCGCACGCCGATCGGCCGCTATGCCGGCGCCCTGAAGGATGTCCGCACCGACGACCTGGCGGCCCACCCGATCCGCGTCCTGCGGGAGCGCAACCCCTCGGTGGACTGGGCGGCGCTCGACGACTGCTACATGGGGTGCGCCAACCAGGCCGGCGAGGACAACCGCAACGTCGCGCGCATGGCGACGCTGCTGGCCGGCATGCCGGTGGACGTGCCGGGCGCCACGGTGAACCGCCTGTGCGGCTCGGGCCTGGATGCCGTGGGCACGGCGGCGCGGGCGATCCGCGCGGGCGAGGCGGAGCTGATGCTGGCGGGCGGCGTGGAGAGCATGACGCGGGCCCCCTTCGTGCAGGCCAAGGCGACCGAGGCGTTCGCGCGGGCGGCCGAGATCTACGACACCACGATCGGCTGGCGGTTCGTCAACGGGCTGATGAAGACGATGTATGGCACGGACAGCATGCCGGAAACCGGCGAGAACGTGGCCGAGCAGTTTCAGGTGACGCGGCAGGCGCAGGACGCATTCGCGCTGCGAAGCCAGCAGAAGGCGCATGCGGCGCAGCAGGCCGGGTTCTTCGCGCGGGAGATCGCGCCGCTGACCATCAAGGGCCGCAAGGGCGACATCGTGGTGGACCGCGACGAGCATCCGCGGGGCGACACGACGATGGAGATGCTGGCCAAGCTGCGGACCCCGTTCCGCAACCCAGGGACCGTGACGGCGGGCAATGCGAGCGGCGTGAACGACGGGGCGGCCGCGCTGATCCTGGCGAGCGAGGACAGCGCGCGGCGCCATGGCCTGACGCCCCGGGCGCGCGTGGTGGCGATGGCGACGGCCGGCGTGGAGCCGCGCATCATGGGGATCGGGCCCGCGCCTGCGGTGCAGAAGCTGCTGGCACGGACGGGGCTGACGATCGGCGAGATCGACGTGATCGAGCTGAACGAGGCCTTCGCCAGCCAGGGGATCGCCGTGCTGCGCCAGCTGGGCGTGGCGGAGGACGATCCGCGGGTGAACCCGCATGGCGGCGCCATCGCGCTGGGCCATCCGCTGGGGGCCAGCGGGGCGCGCCTGGCCATGACGGCGGTGAACGCGCTGGAGACGATGGGCGGCCGGCGCGCCATCGTGACGATGTGCATCGGGGTGGGGCAGGGGATCGCGGCGCTGGTGGAGCGGGTTTAGAGCACGGCGCTACATCAGCCCTTCCATGCCGCCATCGACGCTGATCGCCTGGCCGCTGATGGTGGCGCCGAAGGGGCTGCACAGGTACAGCGCCATGTTGGCGATGTCCTGCTGGCTGACGAAGCAGCGCAGGTTGACGCGGGCCAGCGCCTCCTCGGTTTCCTGGTTGTCGCCGACCCCTTTGGCCTGCGCCTTGTTGCGCAACACGCTGCGGATCCGCGGCCCGTCGACCAGGCCCGGCAAGATGGCGTTCACGCGGATGCCGTCCGGCCCCAGCTCCATCGCCAGGGTGCGGGTGAAGCCCACGACGCCCCATTTTGCGGCGCTGTAGGGGCTGCGGAGCGGGAAGCCGAACTTGCCGGCAGCCGAGCTGAGGTTGACGATGCTGCCGCCGCCCGCCGCGCGCAGCAGGGGCACGGCCCGGCGTGCGCAATGGAACATGCTGGCCAGGTCGGCCTGCAGTACCGCGTCCAGCTCGGCCGGCGTGACGTCCTGCACCGGCTTCGTCGGGCCGGCGATCCCGGCGTTGTTGACCAGGACATCGAGGCCGTCCAGCTCGGCCACTGCCGCGTCCATGAAGCGCTCGAGGTCCTGCACGCTGCCGGCATCGGCGAAGACGCCGGGATGCCCGCATTCGGCCAGGGCGACACGGTCGATGTCGCTGTCGAAGACCCGCGCCCCGCAGGCGGCGAAGCTGTCCGCCATTACCCGGCCGATGCCGCCGGCGCCGCCCGTGATTGCCACCCGCAGCCCGGCGAGGTCGAGAGGGACGGGGAGGTTGGCGCCCTGGACCACCCGCTCAGACGCCCGGCTCGGGCAGGGCTTCGGCGTTCAGGTCGTGAGCGAGCGTGAGCGCAGGGTCGTCGATCCCGGTCAGCCAGAGCCAGAGCAGGAGCGAGGCCAGGGCCAGCAAGGCCATGACGCCCGCCATCCCGAGCGGGCCGAACACGGGCACGAGAACCGCGACCAGGCCGCTCGACAGCGCCCCGGTCAGGATCTGCATGACGCCGACGGCCGCGGCGGCCGTGCCGGCGTGCTCCCGCAGGGGTTCCAGCGCCATGTGCTGCACATTGGGGGCCACGAGGCCGCGGCAGAACAGGTTGACCACGAGCAGCGGCACGACCCAGCCGAGGCTGCCCTGGCCCACCGCCAGCAGCAGCGTCAGGCAGACGGCAGAGACGGCGGCCATCGTCAGGCTGACCAACAGCAGCCGCTCCGGCGCGATCCCCTGCACCGCACAGCGTCCGCTGACCCAGGCGCCCGCTGTCAGCGCGCCGGCGGTCGAGGCGAAGATCAGGCCGTAGCTGCCGGCCGAAACACCCAGGCTGCCCATCAGCATGATCGGCGACCCCGCGATGTAGGCGAACATGCCGCCGAAGCTGAGCGCGTTGACCGCGGCGACGCCCACGAATCGGCGGTCGGACAGGACACGGCCATAGGCATGGCGGAGCGGCTGCCGGACCGGGGGCACGATGCTCCGGCTTTCCGCGATGCACAGGACGACGGCAGTGAGCAGCGTCAGGCCGCCGATCGCCAGGATCACGTAGATCGGCCGCCAGCCCGCACGGCCGAGCACCCAGGCCCCGAGGCTGGGCGCCAGCATCGGGGCAAGTCCGAAGACGACGGTGACGTAGGACCGCTTGCTGCGGGCGAGGTCGCCTTCGAACAGGTCGCGGATCATGGCGAAGGCGAGCACCGCGCAGGCGCCGGCGGCGACCCCCTGCAGAAGGCGCCAGCCGACGAGCGACTCGACGCTGCCGGCCATGGCGCATCCGACGGCGGAGGCGGTGTAGCCCGTGAGCCCGATGAGCAGCACCGGCCGGCGGCCGTAACGATCGGATAACGGGCCGGCGCCGAACTGGCCGAGGGCGAAGCCGATCATGAACAGGGTGATCGTGAGGCCCACGACGCCGGAGGGCGCGAGGAGCTGCGACTGCACGGCCAGGAGCGTGGGCGCACTGATGTCGATGGACAGCGACGGCAGCGCGGCGAGCAGTCCGAGCACGACCGTAAAGCGGAACGTCTCCGGCGGGATCGTCAGCCTGCTCATACGGATGCGGCGGGCCGGGGCGAATGCGGAGGGCTGGCGTCTGTGGCTAGGGGCCGCTCAGGCAACGTTTCCATTTCAGGCATCCCCTGGCCTCTGCACGCGAGACACACGTAATCGACAGCATGCGCCATGGTCAAGACGGAACGCCCGACAGGTTTGGCCTGTATTCGCCATGTTTATCCTGGGCCGCTCCAATCCTTGAACGAGCTTGAAGGAAGGCGAGAAATCCCATTGATTCATGACGGGCGTTCGTTGCCGTTTTACTGTTGCTTGCAGGGTGGAGCATGTGAGCGGGATTTATCCCAGCGTTCGACATGGTGGATCGAAAATGACCGTCTGGTGCGCAACGCCGAAGCGAGTGGAACCGAAGGCATCAGGCCGGCCGAGTCGGCCGACGCCGTGTTTTCGGGCTGAAACATTGATATCGACGCCACCATCTTTCATGATTGGTATATTCTGACGTGGAAACTCCAACCATGGAGTCGCAGGGTTTCGTGCAAGGGGGACGTGTGGGCCTGGTGTCCCAGTCGGAGAACGATCGTCAGGTCCGTCGTGTGATGCGCCTGACCGTACGTCTTGTCGGGGACTTCGAAGCGCAGGCCGAGGATGGCCGCTCCGTGTTGCCGATCAGCAAGAAGGCGCGGGCCTTGCTGGCGCTCGTGGCGGCCCATACGCCGCAGCCGGTCCGGCGGGAGTTCGCGGCCTCGCTGCTCTGGAGCGGTAAACCGCGGGACCAGGCCGCGAACTCGCTTCGTCAGGCGCTGCGGGAACTGCAGATCGCGCTGACGGCATGCGGCGAGCCACCGCTGCTGCTGACCGGCAGCGGACGCCTGGCACTGCCCGCCGACAGCGTGTGGGTCGACATCCACGATCCCGCTGCCATCCGTTGGAAGACGCCAGGCGATGGCGGGGTCGGACCGTTGCTGCTGTGCCAGAACCTGCAGGGGCTGGACCAGGCCTTCGATGCGCATCTGGAGCGGCTTTGGAAGAACCTGGTGTTTCAGCAGGCCTTCGTCGCGCAACCCGACGAGATGGCCGAGGTCATCGTGACCGGTGCGGGCCGTGCGGACCGGTTCGACCTGGACGAGGCGCCGGTCGAGGACGCGGTGCCCGCCCCGGGCCGGCCGCTGCCGCCCCCGCTGCAGCGCTCCGATGACGGGATCAACGGCCAGGGCTGGCGCATCGCCGTCCTGCCCTTCCGCAGCCTGGGCTCGCCGCTGGAAGGCGGCCTGTCGTTGGGCATGGCGGAGGAGATCTCCGCCGCACTCGCCCGGTTCCGCATGCCGCGCCTGATCGCGACTGGCTCGTTCTGGGATGGGACCGGGCCCTCGGCCGACGCCTTGACGCGCTGCCGCGCATACAGCCTGGACTACGTCATCAGCGGCACCATCCAGGCTTCCGGTCAGCGCATCCGGGTCACGGTGACGCTGCTCGACGTGGCGATGGACTTCGAGGTGGTGTGGGCCTCCCGCTTCGAAGGCACGACCGCGGACCTGTTCACGCTGCAGGACACGATCGCGTCGCAGACCGTGGCGCAGATCGATCCGGAGCTGTTGCAGCGGCACCAGTTCCGCAGCGACACCGTACAGACGGCCAATGCCGCGGCCCATCACGCGGTTCTTGCGGCCATCCAGGGCATCTACCGCCCGGACAAGGACCGGTTCATCCAGGCCAAGGACCTGCTGCTGCAGGCGATCGCCCTGGATGGGGAGTATGCTGCCGCCCATGCCTGGCTCGCCTACTGGTATATCATGGGCATGGGCCAGGGTTGGATCGACGACCCGCATGAGGCGGCCGTGCTGGCCGGCATCGCAGCGGAGCGGGCCGTGGTGCTCGATCCGTTGGACGCCCGCGGCATCACCATCGCCGGGCACGTGAAGGCATATCTGCTGCACGACCTCGATGCGGCGTTGGCCTTGCACCAGCGGGCGATCACGCTGAACCCGAACCTGCCGATCGCGTGGACACTGAGCGCCTGGGCCCACCTGTACAACGGTGACCATCAGACGGCGGTGAACCATGCGACCATGGCGGAGTCGCTGTCGCCGAGCGACCCGCATGTCTTCTTCGTCGAGCATGCCGCGATGACGGCCCAGCTGTTCCTCGGCCACCTCGAAATCGCCGACGCTTTGGCGTCCAGCGTGCTGGAGCGGAAGCCCGGGCATGCGTCGGGCCTGAAGGTCCGGCTGGCGATCCTGGGCTATATGGGCAAGATGCAGGAGGCCGCGGCCTGCCTGGAGCAGCTGCGGTCGATCGACCCCGACGTGACCGTCAGCAAGATCCTGGCCCGGCCGCCACTGCGTCAGGCCGACCTCGACTTCTACGCCGAGGGTCTCCGACGCTCGGGCGTGCCCGACGACCGGAGCCTCTGACACGCAAGACGCCTTGCCGGCGTCGAAGTCAGCGTCCCGCCGTTTCCAGCGTGTTGGCCAGCATCTCCGCGTGATACGGGCATGCGCGGCGCTTGCGGATGCGGACTGCGTACGTGCCCTGGTGCGCCTCATGTTCCTCGTTGGGCAGCAGGACGCTCCCGAGATCGTCCCAGTCGGCCGCGGTCATCTCGTCGCCGGAGCGGCACGCGACATCATTTAGGATGTCTTCGCGGTAGGCGATCTGTGGAACCGGCTGTATCTGCAGGAAGGGCACCTGCGCCCGCAGCTGGACCGGGAAGTCGGTCCGGGTGATCCGGAAGTTGTTGAACAGCGGTCCGAACCAGTGATCGGACTCCACGATCCCTTCCCAGGCGGTCAGGCCAGGGATCCCGGGCAGGTTCACGGGCTGGCGGACCAGAAGGCTCCAGCCTGGTCGGGTGCGGGCCAGCAGTCCGGTCCAGATCTGAACGCCGCCCAGCTCGGGCAGGGCCGTCAGGAAGGGGGGGGAATACCCCTGGAGCTCCGGCGGCGCCAATTCGTCGAACTGGTTGGCGAACCCCGGGAACTGTGCGGCGCCACTGGCGGCACCCGAGAGCGGCAGCCAGCATGCGCCGTTGCCGTAGGACCAGAAGATCTGTTCGCCGTCCCACATAAGCTGCATGTCGATGGGTGGGAAGGCCCAGTAGCCGAAGCCTGTGGCAGATGTCAGGGCGTCGCAGTAGCGCATGGCCCGCCCCGGCAGCGACCCGGCGCCCGATCGGTCGGCGCGCTTCGGGGGACGGCCATCGGGGATCAGCTTGACGAACTCGACGACCTTGGGCGCTCGAGGAGCGATCGATCCATCTGCCATGGTACGGCCTATCTCAGTCGCGGGCTACCGCGGTTCAGGACGACGCGACATCCGTCATCCAAGCATCCGTCACCAAGCCTGGGGTGGCGCCGAACCCGACGCCACCCCGCCAGCAAGGCAAGTCAATTCCCGGGCAACGCGCCCAGGAGAAGACCCTAGAAGCGCATCATGCCGCCGCCGACGTGCACGCGGCCGGCGTCATGGGTCTTCTTCGCGGTCGCCGTGACGGTGAAGCGCATCATGCCACCACCAACGTGGACGCGGCCGGTGTCCGTCGTGGAGGGCGCGGGCTTGGCGGGAGCGGTCTTGACGGTCTTGGTCATGCGTAAGTCTCCTGGCTGGATTGCCGGGATAGACCATGCGGGACCGCATGTGAGCCACGTGTTAAGCGCGTGCGATTGTTCGATTAATAACAAACCATTAAACTATAAAAATACACTTAAGCCAACAATTCCTGACTTAAGTCATTGCTGTGAAATCCCATACGTCGTTCGTTGTGCATGAACAATTCACTTCCATTCCTCAACTAAAATCTCGTTAGTCCCGCATAAAGCGCTGGTTTAAAATGTAATTCTTTAGGGAACATGAGCGTGCCGTTCTACGGCATCATGCCTTCCTGTGCAAACCGGGCCTGGGATGAGGCTATCGGGTAAGCCCGCTCGATACCCCGCGCGATTTGCAGCAAACGGCTGCACTCGGCCCAGTCCTGGCGGCTCGCCGCCTCAGCGGCGTCATTGCAGACATGACGGTACACGGCGGCCACTGTCGCGTTCTGCATCACCGTTCGGAGATGTCCGTTCAACAACCGTCGCACTCCTCGCCACTGCAGAACCCTACCGGGGCCGGTGGGTCTGCGAACAGGGTCCACCTGGATCAGAATTGTCTGGCAAGGTTGACCTATCGTTAATTTCTCGACACTTGCGCGACTCAGGTGTGCATTGGCGACCTGTGGTGCCTGCAGAACACGCCTTACCCGTCGTGGTCGTCATGGGGTAGGGTAGGAGCCATGGATTACCGGAACCTCGGTCGCAGCGGGCTGCGTGTCTCACCCCTATGCCTGGGGACCATGATGTTCGGCGGGCCGACCGACGAGCCGGCGGCGCAGCAGATCGTGGCCCGAGCCCAAGACGCCGGGGTCAACTTCATCGACACGGCGGATGCCTACACCAGCGGTCGGTCGGAGGAGGTCGTCGGCCGGGCCATCCGTGCCCAGCGGGACTCCTGGGTGCTGGCCACCAAGCTCGCCAACCCGGTCGGCACCGGACCGAACGAGCGGGGCCTCTCCCGCAAATGGGTGCTGCAGGCTGCCGAGGCGAGCCTGCGCCGGCTCGGGACGGACTACATCGACGTCTACTACCTGCATAAGGAGGACCATGCGACGCCCCTGGCCGAGACGGTCCGCGCCCTGGGCGATTTGGTGCGGCAGGGCAAGATCCGCTACTTCGGCGTGTCGAACTACCGTTCATGGCGGGTCGCCGAGATCTGCGGCCTGTGTGACTCGCTCGGCCTCGACCGGCCGGTGGTCAGCCAGCCTTATTACCACGCGCTGAACCGGGCGGCGGAGACGGAGCACCTGCCGGCCTGCAGCTATTATGGTCTGGGCGTCGTCAGCTACTCGCCCCTGGCGCGCGGGATCCTGACGGGAAAGTATGCGCAGGACGCTGCACCGCCGTCCGATAGTCGCGCGGGGCGGCAGGATTCCCGGATGCTGCAGACGGAATGGCGGCCGGACTCGCTGCGGATCGCGCAAACGATCATGGCCCATGCCGCCGCGCGCGATCGGACCCCGGTGCAGTTCGCCCTGGGGTGGGTGTTGAACAACCGCCTGGTGACCGGCGTCATCGGCGGCCCCCGCACGATCGAGCAGTGGGAGGGCTACCTCGGTGCCCTGACCTCGGCGTTCACGGCAGAGGACGAGGCGCTGATTGCCGCGTTGGTCGCACCGGGTCATGCTTCCACGCCGGGCTACAACGACCCGGCCTATCCCATCGAAGGGCGGCCGCTCCACATCGCCTGAGCGTCAGGCGCCGCTGCCGTGCAGCGCGAGGGTGAGCCGCCGGCGCAGCGCGTTGAAGTCCGGGGCCGCCACGTCGCGCGGGCGGGGGAGGTCGACGCCGATCTCGTCGACGATGCGGCCGGGGCCATGGGACATCAGCACGACGCGGTCGGCGAGCACGAGCGCTTCCTCGATCGAGTGGGTGACGAAGACGACGGTGAGGCCGGTGGCGGCCCAGAGCTGCAAAAGCTCGTCCTGCAGCCGCTCGCGCGACATGGCATCCAGGGCGCCGAATGGCTCGTCCATCAGGGCCAGCGCCGCGTCGTTGGCCAACACGCGGGCGATGGCGACGCGCTGCTTCATGCCGCCGCTGAGCTGGTGCGGGTAGGCGTCGGCGAAGCGGTCCAGTCCGACCATGCTGACGAAGCGCCCGACGCGCTCGGCCACCTCCGCCGTGGGAAGGCCGCGTGCCCTTGGCCCGAAGGCGATGTTGCCGCGGACGCTGAGCCAGGGGAACAGGCCGTAATCCTGAAAGACCATGCCGCGATCGGGGCCGGGTCCGATGACGGGACGCCCCTGCATGGAGATCTCGCCGGTTGTTGGCGTCTCGAAGCCGGCCATCAGGCGCAGCAACGTGCTCTTGCCGCAGCCGCTGGCGCCGATCAGGCAGACGAACTCACCCCGGGCGATGACCAGGTCGGCGCCGCGCAGGGCCTCCGTGCCACCCATGTAGGTCTTGCCGACGCCGCGTGCCTCGATGAGACATTCAGGCATGCAACGGGCTCCAGCGGAGCATGCGGCGTCCGAGCGCCTGCACCAGGCGGTCCGACACGAAGCCGAGCAGCCCGATGACGACCATGCCGGCGATGACGATATCGGTGCGGCTGAGCTGGCGGGCATCCATGATCATGGCCCCCAGCCCGGTCTGCACGCCGGTCATCTCGCCGACGACGATGACGACCCAGGCGAAGCCGAGCCCCAGGCGCAGCCCGGTGAAGATGCCGGGCAGGGCGGCCGGCAGGACGACGCGGGGGAAGATCATGGCCCGGCTGGCGCCCAGCATGGCGGCGGCCTCGAACAGCCGCGTCTCGACGCTGCGGACGCCGAAGACGGTGTTGACCAGGATGGGATAGAAGGCGCCGAGGGCCACGAGAAAGAAGGCACTGCGCGGGCCCAGGCCGAAGACGATCATGGACAGCGGCAACCAGGCGGTGACCGGGACAGGCCGCAGCACCTGGAACATGGGGTCCAGCAGGTCGCGGACGAGCGGCAGCCGGCCGATGAGCAGGCCCAGGGGCAATGCGAGCGCCGCGGCCAGCAGGAACCCGCCATAGACCCGGCCCAACGAGGCCAGCACGTGGGTCCCGAGCATGCCGCTGAACGCGTCGCCGTCCTGACCCACGGCCAGATCGAGCAGCGCCTCCGCCACCTCGCGGGGTGGGGGGATCAGGCCATAGCCGGGGCCGCGCGTGGATCCCCACCAGCCGAGCAGCAGCAGGGCGGGCAGCGCTGCCGCCAGCCCCGCATGCCGGAACGCACTCAAGCCGTGGCGACGGCGTCGGAGAAACTGGTGTTCAGGAATGTCGCGAAATCAGGAAGTTGTTTGATTTGCTTGAGCGCCAACATGTGTTCGGCGTAGATGCGGGTCTGGCCCACCATCTCGGGCGACATGCGCCAGTTCAGTTCGACATTGGGGGCGCTGATCTCGATCGCATCTTTCTTCAGGCCGAGTTTCTGGACGGTCATGGCCACCATCTCGTCACGGTGCGTCATGGCGTACTCGCTGGCCTGGCGCTGGATCTGCACCATCTGCCGGACCAGGGCCGGCCGCTGCAACACGGTATCGGCATGGGTGCCGAGCACCATGTTCAGGCTGCCCATCGCAGTGGAGTAGGGGTATTCGAGGATGCGGCCGACGCCGGTGGCGATGCTGACACCGGGGCCGGGCTCGGCGCCGACATAGGCGTCGACGTCACCGCGGGCGAGGGCTGTGTGCATCTCGCTGAAGCTGACGCGGACGGGTTGGATGTCGCGGACGCTCAGGCCCTCCATGCGGAGCCGCTCCAGGATGAACACCTCCTGGGTGGAGCCCGGCCAGATCGCGACGCGCTTGCCTTTCAGTCCGGGCAGGGACTGGATGTCGCTGTCCTTCTTCACGACGATGGCCATGCCGCGGTTGCAGGCAGACCCCACGATGACGACAGGCTCGTGCACGGCAGCGCCCAGGATGCCGGCGGCGATCCCGAAGGTGCCGAAATCGACCGACTTCGTGACGACGGCGTTCTTGCAGTCGGTCGGGCTCTCGAACGGCACCACTTCGATCGTCATGCCGGCCGGGGCGAACTTCTCGTAGAAGTACGGGGTTATCGAATGGATGAGCTTCAGGGCGCCCATCCGGACCGTCACGGGCGCGGCGGGCTGGGCGGCAGCGCGCCGTCCGAGCGGGACAATCGAGGTAGCGAGGGCTGCGGTCAGCAGGGCACGGCGGCTTGGAACGGGTCGGCGATGGAACATGACGGTCTCCCTTGCCGCCACCGCATGCAACCGACGTGCCTCTGGAGCCCACAGGCTGTCAGAAGTCGGCCATCAGGGCATCGATGTCGGCCTGGGCCATCGCCCGGCCCGGCAGTTGCGGCCCGTTGGTCAAGCTTTCCACCGCGACGGTCTCCGGCTCGATCTCCGCCCCTTCGCCGAACACCTGCAGGATATCGCCCACCTTCTGTTCGATCGCCTTCAGCGTCGTGACGACCTTCTTGATCCGCTGGCCGGTGATGTCCTGGAAGCTGCAGGCCTCGTAGATCTGCGTCGTCGCACGCTGCAGCAGCCCGGCATCGATCGTCTGGCCCGAATCTCCCGCCCGCTCCAACTCCTCGCACACACCCAGGATCACCTCCGTGGCAGAGGCCGTGTGGGCCACCACCGCATCCAGCTCGTCCGTCGCGGCCGGGATGTGCCCGGCGATGAACGGCCCGGCATCCAGCCGCTGCAGCTCCGCCCGCGTGATCGCGATGGTGCGCGCCAGGTCCTCCACCTCGGCCAGAAGGTCCCGGTCGTGCACCGCCTGCGACAGACGGTCAACGAGTTCGCGGGGCGTGTCATGCATGACCGAGCACCTTCTCGATCTTGCTCTGCAGCGTCTCGGCGTTGAACGGCTTGACGATGTAGTTCGACACCCCCGCCGCCTTCGCCGCCACGATGTTGTCCGCCTTGCTCTCGGCCGTGACCATAATGAACGGCAATGGCTTCAACCGTGTATCCGCCCGAACCTCATGCAGCAGCTGAAGACCGGTCATCGGCTCCATGTTCCAGTCGCTGATCACCAGCCCGAACTGGCCGCTCCGTAGCTTCTGCAGCGCCTCCCCCCCGTCCGACGCTTCCTCGACGTTGTTGAAATTGATCTGTTTCAGCAGGTTCCGGATGATCCGGAGCATCGTCTTGTAGTCGTCCACGATCAGGACGTTGATCGAACGGTCGATGGACATGGGCGGCCTTTCGCAACAGCGTGTCACCAGACAGTAGCGGCGGAAGGTAAAGGAAACCTTGGCGGGCACGCCGAGACAGATGTCATGGATCGGACGCGCGACCGTCACGCAGCCCGTCGCATTCATGCGCGACAACCCCACCGTCGTCGGGCGGGGTCACGTGCACGCAGCCATCGAGATCACAGCACTCCGCAAGACCTTCAGGGGCGGACGCCTGGCGCTGGACGTGCCCGGCTTGCGCGTGGCGCCCGGGGAGATGGTGGCGCTGATCGGCGCCTCGGGCTCAGGCAAGAGCACGCTGCTGCGGCACGTGGCGGGCCTGACGCTTGGCGACCGCACGCACGGGGCCGACAGCCGCGGCGCCGTGCTCGTGCATGGTCGGTGCGTACAGCGGAACGGGCGGCTGGCCCGGGGCGTGCGGCAGGTCCGGGCCGGGATCGGCATCGTGTTCCAGCAGTTCAACCTTGTCGACCGGTTGCCGGTGCTGACCAACGTCCTGGTCGGCGCCTTGGCCCGACTGCCGCTGTGGCGCACGATCCCCGGCTGGTTCCCTGCCGAGGAGCGGGCGCGCGCCCTGCTGGCGCTCGAACGGGTCGGCATCCCCGACCAGGCGGGGCAGCGGGCCGGCACGCTCAGCGGCGGGCAGCAGCAACGGGCGGCGATCGCCCGGACGCTGGTGCAGGGGGCCCGGGTGGTGCTGGCCGACGAGCCGATCGCCTCGCTGGACCCCGAGAGCAGCCGCCGGGTCATGGAGACGCTGGCCGAGCTGAACGCGAAGGACGGCATCACGGTGGTGGTGTCGCTGCACCAGGTGGACTTCGCCGTCCGCTTCTGCCCCCGCATCGTGGCCCTCGGCCAAGGGCGCGTGCTGTTCGACGGCCCCGCCACGGCGCTGACCCCGGCGATCCTGGCGGCCGTGTATGGCGCGACCGCGCCGGAGGCCGCCGTGGAACCCATCGCGGGGGTCGAACTCGTCCCAGCCTGATTATACCAAGGATACATCTATGTGCAGCATGACCCGCCGCGGCCTCGCCGCGCATCTTTCCATCAGTGGCATGGCCGCGCTCCTCAGCCTGCCGTTGCCGGCCGGGGCCGCCCGCGCGGCCGAGCCGGCGGCGATCAACTTCGGCATCATCGCCACCGAGGGTTCGTCCAACCTGCGCACCGTCTGGGCGCCATTCCTGGAGGACATGCAAAAGGCCGTGGGCGTCCCGGTCAACGGCTTCTATCCTTCGGACTACGCCGCGGTCATCGAGGCCATGCGGTTCGACAAGGTGCAGGTTGCCTGGTTCGGCAACGCCAGCGCCATCCAGGCGGTGGACCGCTCGGACGGCGAGGTGTTCGCGCAGAAGACCTATGCCGACGGCTCGAAAGGCTACTACTCGCTGCTGATCGTGAACAAGGACAGCCCCTACCAGTCGCTCGATCAGCTGCTGAAGGCGCCGCCCGGCACGCTGAACCTCGGCAATGGCGACCCGAACAGCACGTCGGGGTTCCTGATCCCTGGATACTATGCCTGGGCCAAGAACAACGTCGATGTCCGAAAGTTCTTCAAAAACATTCTGACTTCCAATCATGAGACGAACCTGCTCGCCGTGGCCAACAAGCAGGTCGATGTGGCGACGAACAACACCGAGGACTTCGAGAAGTTCGGCAAGTCTCAGCCGCAGCGGGCGGCAAACATCCGGGCGATCTGGAAGAGCCCGATCATCCCGGCCGACCCGATCGTCTGGCGCAAGGACCTGCCGGACGGCCTGAAGCAGAAGGTGAAGGCGTTCTTCGTGACCTACGGGACGGAGCGACCGGGCGCCGACGTCGCGCATGAGCGGAAGGTCCTGGCCGACCTGGGCAACTGGGGCAGCTTCCTGCCCAGCAGCAACGCCCAGCTCCTGCCGGTGCGGCAGGTCGCCGCCTACCGGGAGAAGCTGACGCTCGAGGCGAACACGGCAATGCCGGCCGTGGAGAAGGTCAGGAAGTTGGCCGAGGTCGATGCGCGGCTGAAGGCGCTGGACACGGAGATGGCCAAAGTCGGCAGCTGAGGATGGCGTCGCGCCCGCCCGGAGCCATCCGGGCCGCCGAGCGTGGGATGAACCCCGGGCTGCGTGCGCGGGGCCCGGGCCTGCTGCGGTTGCTGTCCTATGCCGCCCTGCTGGGGGTGCTGGCCTGGTCCTGGACCGGGGCCGGCATCAAGCCGTGGGACCTGGTCCGGTACAGCGGCAACATCGCCAGCCTGGTCGGCGAGTTCTTCCCGCCGGACTTCCGCGACTGGCGCATGTATGTGGACGAGATGCTGCTGACGGTGCAGATCGCCGTCTGGGGCACGGGGCTCGCCATCGTCTGCGCCATCCCGCTCGGCCTGATGTGCGCCGGCAACATCGCACCCTGGTATGTGGCCCAGCCGACCCGGCGGGTCATGGACCTTTGCCGCAGCATCAACGAGCTGGTGTTCGCCATGCTGTTCGTCGTCGCGGTCGGGCTGGGCCCCTTCGCCGGCGTGCTGGCACTTTGGGTGCATACGACCGGCATCCTGGCCAAGCTGTTCGCCGAGGCGGTGGAGGCGATCGACCCGCAGCCCGTCGAGGGCATCCGCGCGACAGGCGCGCGCGGCATCGAGGAGATCGTCTATGGCGTGATCCCGCAGGTGATGCCGCTCTGGGTCAGCTTCGCGCTGTATCGGTTCGAGAGCAACGTGCGGTCGGCCTCCGTCATCGGGCTGGTCGGCGCGGGCGGGATCGGGCAGGTGCTGTGGGAGATCATCCGTTCGTTCCAATTCCAGCAGACCTGCGCGGTGATGGCGATCGTCGTCGTGACGGTGACGCTGATCGACGGCCTGTCGCAGCAGCTGCGCCGCGCGCTGATCTAGGCTGACGACCCTGCAAGGTCCGAAACCGCTCGCTGGTGCCCCACGCAAGCCGGTATTCACAGATTTGTGAACTCCGACCGAGGGTGCTGGCCCTGTTTTCTTCTTCTATGAACACGTTCGATGGATGGACGGTCGTCGATGACGACAGAAGGAGGCGCGGGCTGGATGGCGGAGCGGGTTTTGGTGACGGGTGGGGCCGGGTTCATCGGCTGCCACGTCGTTCGGGCGTTGCTGAAGCGGGGCACCGAGGTTCGGGTGCTGGACAGCCTGATCGACCAGGTGCACCGGAGCACGGGGGCCCGCGACAGCGTGCTCGACCAGGTCGAGTTGATCCGCGCCGACGTCCGTGACCTCGATCGTGTCGCCGCCGCTCTCGTAGGGGTCGACTCGGTCATCCATCTCGCGGCCGAGGTGGGCGTGGGTCAGAGCATGTATGCGATCGACCGCTACGTCTCGGTCAACGACGGCGGGACGGCGGTGCTGTTCCAGGCGCTGATCGACCGCCCGGTGCGCCGCGTGGTCGTGGCCAGCAGCATGAGCATCTATGGCGAGGGCCTGTATCGCACCATCGGCGGCGAACGGATGGACGACGTGGTGCGCCCCGCGGGCCGCCTGGCGTCCGGATGGGACCCGGTGGGGCCGGACGGTGCGCGGCTGTCGCCGATCGCGACGCCGGAGTGGAAGCGGCCGAACCTCGCCTCGGTCTATGCGCTGACCAAGTATGTACAGGAGCGGCTGACGCTGACCGTCGCCCCGGCCTATGGCATGGAGGGCGTGGCGCTTCGGCTGTTCAACGTCTATGGGCCCGGTCAGGCGCTGTCGAACCCCTATACCGGCGTGCTGGCGATCTTCGCGTCACGGCTGCAGAACGCGCAGCGGCCGATGGTGTTCGAGGATGGGGAGCAGCGACGGGACTTCGTGCACGTGGACGACGTGGCGCGGGCGTTCCTGTTGGCGCTGGATCACCCGCAGGCGCCGGGCCAGGTGTTCAACATCGGCAGCGGCCGCGACGTGAGCATCCTGGAGGTGGGCGCCGCCCTTGCCGCCGCCATGGGCGTGCCGCAGCTGACGCCGGAGGTGATGGACAAGGCGCGGGTCGGCGACATCCGCCACTGCTTCGCCGACATCTCGTTGGCGCGGGACGTGCTGGGCTTCGCGCCCCGGCGCAGCTTCGACGACAGCCTGGGCGAGCTGGCCGACTGGGTGGGCGAGCAGCGGGCCGAGGACCGCGTGCACGACGCCCGCCGCGAGCTGGAACAGCGCGGTCTGGTCGCGTGAGCGTGGCGGGACCGACGACCGTCCTGGTCACGGGCGGGGCCGGGTTCATCGGCGCGAACCTGGCGGACCGGCTGGCGGGGCAGGGGCACCAGGTAAGGGTGTTCGACGCCTTGGCGCGGCCGGGCGTGGAGGCGAACCTGGCCTGGTTGCGTCGCCGCCATCCGGACCGGGTCCGCCCGATCATCGCCGACATCCGCGACCGTGCGGCCCTGGCCGCCGCCGTGGAGGGCGTGTCCGCCGTGTTCCACATGGCCGCCCAGGTGGCCGTCACGACGAGCCTCGACGACCCCGAGCTCGACTTCGAGGTCAACCTGCGCGGCACGCTCAACCTGCTGGAGTGCATCCGCCGCGGCCCGGCCCGGCCCGCCCTGGTGTTCGCCAGCACGAACAAGGTCTATGGCGCGCTCAGCGACGTGCCCCTGGCGCGGGACGGGGATGCCTACCTGCCCACCGCCCCGGGCCTGCGCGCGTCGGGCATCGGCGAGGACCGGCCACTGCAGTTCTATACTCCCTACGGCTGCAGCAAGGGGGCGGCGGACCAGTACGTGCTCGACTACGCCCGCGGCTTCGGCCTGCCGGCCTGCGTGCTGCGGATGAGCTGCATCTACGGGCCGCGGCAGAAAGGCACGGAAGACCAGGGCTGGCTGGCGCATTTCGTCTATTCCGTGCTGGCGGGCCGCACGATCAGCATCTACGGCGATGGGCGCCAGGTGCGGGACGTGTTGTTCGTCGATGACGCCGTGAACGCCTATCTCGGCGCCTGGGCGCGGATCGACCAGGTGACGGGCCAGGCCTTCAACCTGGGCGGCGGGCCGGCCAACGCGGTCACGCTGCTGCAGGTGCTGTCCGAGATCGCGGAGATCACGGCGCGCACGCCGGACCTCCGCTTCTCCGAGTGGCGGCCCGGCGACCAGCGCTACTTCGTGGCCGACACGCGGCGGGTGAACGCGGCACTCGGGCTGCCGACGCCGGTGTCGTGGCAGGACGGGCTGCGGCGGCTGACCGACTGGATCATGACGGAGCAGCGCGCAGGCGCCGCGGAGCCGGCCATGGCGGCAGGCGGCGGCGCATGAGGGTCGCGCTGGTCAACCCGCCCTGGACCTTCGAGGGCAGCATCTACTTCGGCTGCAGGGAGCCGCATCTGCCGCTGGAGTTGGGCTATTGCCGGGCGCTGCTGGAGCGGGACGGCCATCAGGTGCTGCTGCTGGACGGGCACCTGATGGGCCAGTCCTATGCGGAGCTGGCGGCCGAGGTCGCGGCATTCCGGCCGGACATGACGGTGGTGCCGACGGCGCCCAGCTACCTGTTCTGGCGCTGTGCCCCGCCGGAGCTGCGGGTCCCGCGCGAGATGCTGGACGCGCTGGGCGGCGGGGCCGGGCTGACGGTCGCGGTGGGGCCGCACGGGTCATCCACGCCGCTGGCGACCTTGCAGAAGCTGGGCGTCGGCTGCGTCGTGCTGGGCGAATGCGAGGAGGTGGTCGCGGCGCTGGCCAACGGCGGCAGCCCCGGGCGCGTGCCAGGCACCGCGGTGCTGGCCGGCGGCGTGCTGGTCCAGGCGGGCGGGCCGCAGGCGACGCGGTTCACCGATGCGCCGGCGCTGCGCTGGCCCGACGCATGGGTCGCGCGGCACCACCACCACCACCATCGCTACGACCGCACGCCGACCGGCCTGGGCGGCGAGGTCGAGGCATCGCGCGGCTGCCCGTACTCCTGCACCTTCTGCGCCAAGATCGACTTCCGCGACAAGTACCGCCGCCGCGACCTGGGCCCGCTGTTGGCCGAGATCGACGGGCTGCGGGCCCAGGGCGTCGAGTACCTTTATTTCATCGACGAGATCTTCCTGCCGAATCGGCCGCTGCTGGAGGCGCTGGTCGGACGCGGCCTGCAGTTCGGCATCCAGACCCGGATCGACCTGTGGAAGCCCGAGCTGCTGGAGCTGTTGGGCCGGGCCGGCTGCGTCAGCATCGAGGCGGGGGTGGAAAGCCTGACGGAAGACGGGAGGGCGGCGCTCGACAAGAAGTGCAAGCTGACGACCGACGAGCTGTCGGACCTGCTGGTGCTTGCCCGCCGCCACGTGCCCTTCGTGCAGGCCAACCTGATCGAGACGACCAGCGACGACGACGCCACCGTGCAGGCCTGGCGCGCCCGGCTGCGGGCCGAGAACGTCTGGGCCAACGACCCCGTGCCGCTGTATCCGTATCCCAGCTCGCCCGACTACCGCCGCCTGTTCGGCCTGCCCGACAACGCCGCGTGGGAACGGGCGCACCAGCACTATCTGGGCCAGTTCGAGACCTTCTCGGACATCCAGGACGGCCGTCCGCTGCCCCTGCCGGAGCTGGAGCGCGCGTGCCGGACGGGCTAGGCGGCGGAGCCCGCCGCCTGCTGATCACGACGGACGCCGTGGGCGGCGTCTGGCGGTATGCGATCGACCTGGCGAACGGGCTCACGGCGCGGGGCGTCTCCTGCGTGCTCGCCGTGCTGGGTCCGGCGGCAGGGCCCGACCAGCGGGCGGAGGCGGAGGCGGTTCCGGGCCTGCACCTGGTGCAGACGGGCCTGCCGCTCGACTGGACGGCGGACAGCCCGGCGGCGCTGACCGCCTGCAGCGCGAAATTGGCCACGCTGGCGGCGCTGACGGGCGTGCAAGGGGTGCACCTGCATGCGCCGGCGCTGATGGGGGCGGCGCGCTGGCCCGCCCCGGTCGTGGTGGTCGGGCACTCGGACCTCGGCACCTGGTGGCGGGCGATGCGGGAGGGGCCGCCACCCGAGGATTTTGCCTGGCGGATCGCGGCCACCGGGGCCGGGCTGCGGGCCGCCGCGGCGGTGATCGCGCCCAGCGCCGCCCAGGCCGCTGCCATGCGGGCGGTCTATGGGCCCATGGCGGTCCAGGTGGTGCATAACGGCCGGGACCCGACGGCGGCGGCGTCCGACCCGCGGGAACGCGCCGTGCTGACGGCCGGGCGCCTGTGGGACGAGGCGAAGGGGGCGATGCGCCTCGATGCTGCGGCGGCCCGGCTCGATGCGCCAGTGCGGGCCGCGGGGCCGGTCGCGAGCCCGAACGGCGCGGCGGTCGCGCCCACCCACATGCGCCTGCTCGGGGCACTTGGGCCCGCCGCCATGGCGCGGGAATACGCGGCCAGCACCGTCTTTGCCTCGATGGCCCGCTACGAGCCGTTCGGCCTGGCTGTGCTGGAGGCGGCGCAGTCCGGGATGCGCCTCGTGCTGTCCGACATCCCGACCTTCCGGGAGTTATGGGACGGGGTCGCGGCCTTCGTGGGGCATGCAGACGACCTGCCGGACGCCCTGCGCCAGGCGCTGGACGGGCCCGCCATCGGCGACGCGCAGGCCCAGGCCGGGCGATACACGCTGGACGCGATGGTGCATGGCACGCTCGCGGTCCATCGCGGTGTGGCCGCCACACCGGTCGCGCGGGCCGGCTGATGCGGGCCGGCTGATGCGGATCGTCTACTTCACCCACTCGCTGCGGTCCTGCTGGAATCATGGGAACGCTCACTTCCTGCGCGGCGTGCTGCGGGAGCTGGTGGGGCGCGGCCACACGGTGGTGGCGCGGGAACCGCAGGATGCCTGGAGCGTGCAGAACCTGGTGCAGGACGCCGGGGCAGACGCCCTGGACGGCTGGCGCGCCGCATATCCCGAACTCGACAGCGTCGTCTACGACCCGGCGGGCGATCTCGCGCCCCTGGTGGACGGCGCCGACCTCGTCATCGTGCACGAGTGGAACGAGCCGGCGCTCGTGGCCGCACTGGGGACGTTGCGGCGGCAGGCGCGGTTCACGCTGCTGTTCCACGACACGCACCACCGGGCGGTCAGCGACCCCGAGGCGATCCGGCGCTACGACCTCTCGGCCTATGACGGCGTGCTGGCCTTCGGCGCCGCGCTGACGGCGGTCTATCGCCGTTGGGGCTGGGGCGACCGGGTGTTCACCTGGCATGAGGCCGCCGACACCGTCCTATTTCACCCACCCGCCGCGCCCGGCCCGCGCTCGGGCGCAGTGTGGATCGGCAACTGGGGCGACGGGGAGCGTACGGCCGAGCTGGAGGAGTTCCTGCTCGCCCCCGTGGCTGCGGCCGACCTGCCGCTCGACATCTACGGCGTGCGCTACCCCGATGCGGCGCGGTCGCTGCTGAGCCGCCACGGCGCGCACTACCGCGGTTGGCTGCCCAACCACCAGGCCGCAGCCGTGTTCGCGCGGCACCTGGTCACGGTGCACGTGCCGCGCCGGTTCTACACGACGATGCTGCCGGGCATTCCGACGATCCGGGTGTTCGAGGCGCTGGCCTGCGGCATCCCGCTGGTGTCGGCGCCGTGGGACGACCTCGAAGGCCTGTTCAGCCCCGGCCTCGACTACCTGGTCGCGGCGGACGGCCCCGCGATGCTCGAACGCCTGCGGGCGCTGCAGAACGACCCGGCGCTGCGTCACGCCCTGGCGGCACGCGGCCTCGAGACGATCCGCGCCCGCCACACCTGCACCCACCGCGTCGACGAGCTGCTGGCGATCCTGCAGCGCATCGATGCCAGCCTGGTCACTGCCTGATGGACATCGCCTTCTACGGATCGAGCCTGCTGTCGTCCTACTGGAACGGGGCGGCCACCTATTACCGGGGCATCCTCTCCGCCCTGGCGCCGCGGGGGTTTCGGATCACCTTCTATGAGCCGGACGCCTTCGACCGCCAGGCGCACCGGGACATCGAGCCGCCGGACTACGCCCGCGTCGTGGTGTATCCCGCGACGGAGGCGGGATTGGCGCAGGTACTGGGCGAGGCACGGCGCGCCGACGTCGTGGTGAAGGCGAGCGGGGTCGGCGTGTTCGACGACGCGCTGCTGGCCGGGATCCTGACGCATGCCCGGTCCGGTGCGCTGCGCCTGTTCTGGGACGTGGACGCGGCGGCGACGCTGGAGTCGATCCGCGCCAACCCGCTGGACCCGATGCATGCGGCCCTGCCGCAGCTCGACGCCGTGCTGACCTATGGCGGCGGCCCCCCGGTGATCGCCGCCTATGCGGCGCTGGGCGCGCGGCGCTGCGTGCCGGTGTACAACGCGCTCGACCCCGCAGCGCATCACCCGGCGGCCCCCGACCCGCGCTTCAGGACGGACCTCGCCTTCCTCGCGAACCGCCTGCCGGACCGGGAGCGGCGGGTGGAGCAGTTCTTCCTCGATGCCGCCGCGCGCTGCCCGGCGCAGTCGTTCCTGCTGGGCGGCAACGGCTGGCACGACAAGGCGATGCCGGGCAACGTGCGTGCGATCGGCCATGTGGGGACGGCGGACCACAACGCGTTCAACTGCTCGGCCCTGGCCGTGCTGAACGTCGCGCGCGACAGCATGGCGGCGGTCGGCTTCTCGCCGGCAACCCGGGTGTTCGAGGCGGCCGGCGCCGGCGCCTGCCTCATCACCGATGCATGGGAGGGGATCGAGCTGTTCCTGGAGCCGGACCAGGAGGTGCTGGTGGCGCGCGACGGGCAGGATGTTGCCGCACATCTGCAAGCGCTGACGCCGGAGCGGGCGCGGGCGATCGGGCAGGCGGCCCGGGCGCGCATCGTGGCGGAGCACACCTATGCGCAGCGGGCGGTGATCGTGGACGCGCTGCTGCGGGGCGGGTTGGCGCGCGCGGCCTGACGGCCCGGCGCCGCAGTGCAGGTGTCACCCAAGTGTGACGAAACGCGGGCCGGGGCGTGATGTTGGGGAGCGCAGCACGACCAGGGATGCGCATGCCATGACCGACACGCCCAAGCAGATCGCCATCGTCACCGGGGCCAGCACCGGGATCGGTTTCGAGCTGGCGCGCGAATGCGCCCAGCACGGGTTCGACCTCATCGTCGTCGCGGACGAGCCGGAGATCGAGACGGCGGCGGCGGCGTTGCGCCAGGGCGGGTCGGGTTCGAACGTGGAGGCGGTGCAGGCGGACCTGTCGACGACGGAGGGCAACGACGCGCTGCTGGCCGCGGTGGGCGGGCGGCCGGTGGCGGCGCTGCTGGCCAATGCCGGCAGTGGCATGGGCCGGGGCTTCGTGGACCAGGAGTGGGACGCGATCCGCCGGACCATCGACACCAACGTGATGGGCACGACCTATTTGTTGCGGAAGGTGCTGCCCGGCATGAAGGACCGGGGCGCGGGGCGGGTGTTGATCACCGGATCGATCGCCGGCTTCATGCCGGGCACGTTCCAGGCCGTCTACAACGCGACGAAGGCCTACCTCGACAGCTTCAGCTTCGCCGTGCGGCACGAGCTGAAGGGCACCGGGGTGACGGTCACCTGCCTCATGCCCGGCGCCACGGAGACGGAGTTCTTCGAGCGGGCGGACATGATGGACACCGCGGTGGGCACGGCCAAGAAGGACGATCCGGCCATGGTGGCCCGCAAGGGGTTCGAGGCCATGATGCGCGGCGATGGCGACGTCGTCACGGGCTGGCACAACAAGCTTCAGGCGGCGATCGCGCATGTGATGCCGGCCCCCATCCTGGCCGAGCTGCACCGGCAGATGTCCGAGCCGGGGACGGCGCGTTGAACACGCCGCTCGGCCGGCGGGCGGCGCTGGGTGCGGCGGCGCTGGCGCCGGCGCTGGCCCTGACCGCGGCTGCGCGTGCGGACCAGCCGGACGCGCTGCGGGGCAAGGTGGAGGGCGGCCGGGTCGTGCTGCCGGACCTGTCCACCGCGAGCGAGGCCAACCCGCCGACACCGTCGCCCGACGCGCTCTCTGGCCGGCTGGGGGTCGCCGTGGTCGGGCTGGGCCACCTGACGCTGGACCAGATCCTGCCGGGCACGCTGAACAGCCGGCATGTGCGCGTGACGGCCCTGGTCAGCGGCGACCCGGCCAAGGCGCGCGTCGTGGCGGGCCAGTACGGCGTGCCGGAGCAGAACCTGTACGACTATGCCGGCTTCGACCGGCTGCGGGACAACCCGGCCGTCGACTTCGTCTACATCGTGCTGCCGAACAACATGCATGCCGAGTTCACCATGCGCGCCGCCCAGGCCGGCAAGCATGTGCTGTGCGAGAAGCCGATGGCCACCAACGTGGCCGACGCCGAGCGCATGGTGACCGCCTGCCGCGACGCCCGGCGCCTGCTGATGATCGCCTACCGGATGCAGTACGACCCCTATCACCGCAGCCTGGTCGCCATGGCGCGCGAGGGCACCTATGGGCCCATCCGCTCGATCTCTGCCGTCAACGGGCAGAACAACGCCGATAGCGGCCAGTGGCGGCACGTGCTGAAGCAGGCCGGGGGCGGCTCGCTGCCCGATGTGGGGCTGTACTGCCTCAGCGCCGCCCGCTACATCACCGGGGAGGAACCGAACGAGATCACGGCGCAGATGACCCAACCGAAGGACGACCCGCGCTTCGCCGAGGTGGAGGACACCGCCGCCTTCACGCTGCGCTTCCCGTCGGGCGTGGTCGCAAACTGCATGAGCGGCTACAGCCACCACGAAGCCCGCCAGCTGCGCGTGATGGCGCGGGACGCCTCGATCGACATGGACCCGGCGTTCTCCTACGAGGGCCTGGTGATGCGGATCGGGCGCAAGGCGGGCCAGGCGCAGGCTGTGGAACAACGACGCTTCGGCGAGCGCAACCAGTTCGCGCGGGAGATGGACCACTTCGCCGAGTGCATCCGCGCCGGCCGGACGCCGCATACGCCCGGCGAGGAAGGGCTGCAGGACCAGCGCCTGCTGGCCGCCATCTACGAGGCGGCCCACGGCGGCGGAATCGTGCGGCTGCCCCCGGTCGCCGGCCTGGACACGACGCGGGGCCCTGCGCCGGCAACGGAAGGCTGATCCCGTTCGCAGCCGTTTGAACGGTCAGATGAGCGCAGTGAATCGAGCAGGGCTTGTCCTGGACGGGACGCGCCAAAGGCGGGGTCATCAAGCAGCGGATCGCCCGGTCCGGTCGCGGAAAATGGGGTGGCTTTCAAACAATCGTTCTGATGCGGGTTAAGACGCGGGCATTCTTCGTCCACGGCTTCGCCAAAATGAGAAGGACACTATCCGCGACGACGAACCGGCCGCGTTGAAACTGCTCGCGGCGACAGCTGTTGTCCACGGGTGACAGGGGATGGCTGACAGGAGGGAGACCGGCTTCTCCCGCCCAAGTGGCGCCGTGGGACGCTTCGTTGGAGCACCTGGGTGCAGCAGAACGGGGCAGACGGCGGGGGCCCTGGGGGAGTAAGCCCGTTCCATGCCCGATGTGATCCCGCCGACCGCGCCTTCGCTCTCCGTGCCTTCGCCTGCAGCCGCCGCCGACCAGATGCCGGTGTACACGCATCAGCAGATCCTGCGCGTGGTCAGCGGGATCATGCTGTGCATCTTCCTCGCTTCGTTGGACCAGACGGTCGTCATCCCGGCGGTGCCGGCCATCGCGGGGGACCTGAACGCCTACGGGCACCTGTCGTGGATCGTGACGGCCTATCTTCTGACCAGCACGGCGGCGACGCCGATCATCGGCAAGCTGTCGGACATCTATGGGCGTCGGGCCTTCCTGGTGCCTTCGTTGATCCTGTTCATCGTCGCCAGTATGGCGTGCGGCTTCGCCCAGACCCTGCCGCAGCTGATCGTGGCGCGGGCGGTGCAGGGGCTGGGCGGGGCCGGGCTGTTCGCCATGGCGCAGGCGGCGATCGCGGACGTGGTGGCGCCGCGGGAGCGCGGTCGGTACCAGGCGTACATGGCGTCGATGTGGGGGGTCTCGTCCATCGCCGGGCCCATCGTGGGCGGCTGGGTGACCGACCACATGTCGTGGCGGTGGGTGTTCTGGGCCAACCTGCCCTTCGGCCTGCTCGCCATCCTGTTGTGCAACCGCGCGCTGCTGCTGATCCGGCACACGCGGCGCCCGGCGCGCATCGACTGGGGCGGGGCGGCGCTGCTGGTCGGCGGCGTCACCGCCTGGTTGCTGCTGCTGAGCTGGGGCGGGACCGAGTTCCCGTGGATGTCGTCGCCGATGTTGGCGCTGGCGGTGGCCGGGCTGATGCTGCTGGCGCTGCTGATGCGGCACGAGGGGCGCGTCGCGGACCCGATCCTGCCGCCGCGCATGTTCCGCAACCCGACCTTCCTCCGCGGCGTGTCGATCGCGTTCTTCACATCGCTCGGCCTGTTCGGCGCGACGTTCCTGATGCCGTTGTTCTTCCAGCTGGTGCTGGGCTTCGACGCCTCCACCTCGGGCCTGCTCGTGGTGCCCTACCTCGGCAGCAACGTCGTGGGCGCGCTGGTGTCCGGGCAGACGGCGCGGCGGGTCGGGCGGGTGAAGGCCATCGTCGTCTCGGGCCTGGCCTCGGTCGTGCTGGCCTTCGTCGCGCTGTCGTTCATGTCGGCGGCCACCTCGTTGTGGGTCGTGCTGCCCGTCAGCTTCGTGCTGGGCGTCGGCACCGGGCTGACGATGCCGACGGTGCTGATGCAGGTGCAGAACGCGGCGGAGCGGCGGGATGTGGGCGCGGCCACCGGGTCGCTGCTGTTCCTGCGCAGCATGGGCGGCGCGTTCGGCAGCACGCTGGTGGGCGCGCTGCTGGCCGCGCGGTTCGATGCGGGGCTGCGGGCTGCCGGGGTGACGGTGCAGGTGGACTTCGGCTCGCTGCGCGGCGGGACGGCGGCGCTGGGCGGCATCGGGCTCGACACCGCGCGCACGGCGCTGACCGGCGGGTTCAACCTGGCCTTCGGGGTCTGCGCAGGGCTGCTGGCCGTGGCCTTCGTGATCGCGCTGGGCATCGACGACCAGCCGCTGCGGTCCTCGTCGGCCCCGAGGGACCTCGCCCACTGAGCCGGCGTTCCGAACCCGGCTCCTGTCAGCCGGGCGGCTTCGGCGTCAGCGCGCCATCGTGGAACACGAGCGTGTCGTCGTGCCAGCGTTCGACCTCGCGGCGATGCGCGATCGACAGGATGGTCGTGCCGGGCAGCCGTTCCTGCAGCTGGCGATACAGGTCGGCCTCGCTTTCGGGGTCGAGGCTGGCGGTCGCCTCGTCCAGGAACAGCCAGTCGGGCCGCAGCAGCAGGGCGCGTGCGACGGCCAGGCGCTGCTGCTCGCCGCCCGAGAGACGCTGGGTCCAGGGCTCCTCTCGGTCGAGCTCGGCGGCCAGGCTGCCCAGGCCGGCGGCGGTCAGCGCATCGATGATGGCCAGGTCGGCGTAGGCGGCGGGGTCGGCCGGATAGGTCACCACCTGGCGCAGAGTGCCGAGCGGGATATAGGGGCGCTGCGGCAGGAACAGCAGGCGGCCGGGCGGACGCGTGACGGTGCCGCTGCCGAAGGGCCAGATGCCGGCGATGGCGCGGAACAGGGTCGACTTGCCCGACCCGGACCGGCCGGACACCACCGCCGAACGCCCCGGTGCGAAGGTGAACGCGCCGTGCTGCATCAGCATGCGCCCGCCCGGCAGCGCCAGCGTCACGTCATCGAGCCGGAGCGCCTCGCCCCCCGGACGCACCCGGACGCCGCCGCCGGCCAAGGCCCGGGCCGCCCCGATCGCGCCGTTGAACGTGGTCAGCCGCTCCACCGTCGCGCGCCAGACGGCAAGCTGGGCGTAGGCGTCGATGAACCACGACAAGGAGCTTTGGACCTGGCCGAAGGCGCCCGACACCCGCGTGAGGCCGCCGAGCGGGATCTCGCCCCGGAAATACCGGGGGGCCGCGACGACGATGGGAAAGATCGCGGCCACCTGTTCGTAGCCGAATACGAGCGCGTTCAGCTTCTTCTGCCGCGACATAAAGGCGCGGAAGTTGCCGACGACGGCGGTCAGGAACCCCGTCAACCGCCGCTGCTCCGACTGCTCTCCGCCATACAGCGCGACGCCCTCGGCGTTCTCGCGCACGCGGATCAGGCCGAAGCGGAAATCCGCCTCGAACCGCTGCTTCTGGAACTCGATGGGCACGAGCGGGCGGCCGACCAGGTGGGTCAGCGTCGTGCCGACGACGGCGTAGACGATGGCGACGAAAAGCATGTAGCCGGGGATGGTAACGCCATACAGCGTCAGCGGGCCCGACAGCACCCAGAGGATCTGGGCGAAGCTGACCAGGCTGACGATGTTGGACAGCAGGCCGAGACCGAGCGAGAGCGTGTCCGTGGTGAACGAACGCACGTCTTCGGTGATGCGCTGGTCCGGGTTGTCGACGCCGTCGCTCGAGACCTGCTGCAAGCCGGTGCCCTGCAGGCCGATGGTGAAGTAGGCACGGTCGGCCAACCAGTCGGCCATCAACCGCTCCGTCATCCAGCGGCGCCAGCGGATGGTGAGCAGCTGGCGCAACCAGGTGCGGTAGATGGCGACAGGGATATAGACGGCAACGATGGCGCAGAAGCCCGGCATGAAGCCGTCGTCGGACTGCCGCCAGAACAGCAGCAGGTCCTCGAACGCCGTGGCGTCCTTCTGTTGCAGGCTGTTGAAGAACTGGCCGTTCCACTCGTTCAGCAGCACGTTCATGGCGACCATGCCAAGGCTGAGCGCCACGATGCTGGCCAGCAGCAGGCGGGCGCTCCATCGCTCCTCGGACGAAAAATACGGCCGCGTGAGGCGCCAGGCGTCCCGGATGGCGCCGCGGAAGCCGCGCATCATGAAGCCTGGCCACGGATGCGGAGGCGGATGACGCCGCGGACGGCCTCCGGCTCCACGGGCCGACCCTTGCGGAGGATGTCGATCTGCCCGGCCCGCGCCAGACGCAGCGCCGCCTGGCGCACCGGGGTCATCAGGGACTGCCAGCCTTCCAGGCCCGGCTCCGGCTGCAGCGCGCGCGCCACCTCGCTGGGGCAGATGGACTTGTCCGGGCCGCGGGCGGCCGTCAGGGCCAGGATGCTGGCTTCGATGGGATCGGGAGAGGTCATGCCCGACGCTGGCGCAGACCCGCGTGGGCTGCAAGTCGCGTTTCCGGTGGCTGCGCCCTGCCGACGGCCCCGGCCTGTCAGACGACGCTGCGGTGCAGCATGGGCTGGCCGAACAGGCTTCCCTCGCCGGCCTCGCAGCCGAGGCCGGACAGGATGGCCCTTTGCGCCTCCGTGTCGATGCCGGTGGCCACGACGCCGAACCCGTGGCTTCGTGCGACGTCGACCAGGGCCCGCAGCGCCGCCGCGGCGACCAACCCGTCCGGCAGGGTCCGGATGGCCGAGGGGGCGAGGATGATGCGCGACAGCGGCAGCCGGGGGATCAGCCACATACCGTGCGCGACGCCGCCGCCCAGGCTGCCGTGGCCGAAGCCGGACAGGGCGACGTGCACCCCGCGGTCGCGCAGCTCCGAAAGGGCGAGGATGGCGGCGAAGCCGGGGTTGCGCAGATGCGCGGCCTCGATCGACAGCTCGAGCCGGTCGGGCGCCAGGCCGGAGCGGGTCAGCGCCTGCTGCGTCGACCCCGGCAGGTCGGTAAGGTCGCCCAGGGCGGGAAGGCTGACGGGCAGGCCGCTCGACCGGGCCAGCTGGCAGGCGGCCTGGAGTGCGGCTTGGGTCTCTGCGCCATGCGAGGGGTCGAGCACCTGGGCGAGGGGTTCGCCGGTGCCGAGCGCGCGGCGATCATGGACCCAGACGGCGTGGAGTTGGGCGACGGTGCGTGTGATGAGAGGGGCATCGAAAGGCATAACAAATCCCATAAGAGTGTTGCGGTCTCAAAATCGTCGGGAGTCATGAAGGAAGGTTTAAGCGGGGGGCCGGCCACCCACCTTCAGCCCAGCAACGGGGAGAAGCCGATGATCGACGTCTGGACCTGGCCCACGCCGAACGGCCACAAGGTGCACATCGCGCTGGAGGAGCTGGGGCTGGCCTACAGGGTGATTCCGGTGAACATCGGTGCCGGAGCGCAGTTCGAGCCGGACTTCCTGGCCTTGACGCCCAATCACCGCATCCCCGCAATCGTCGACGCGGAGGGGATCGGCGGCCGGGCCGTGACCTTGTTCGAGTCGGGCGCCATCCTGATCTATCTGGCGGAGAAGACGGGCCGCCTGATGCCGCAGGACCCGATCGAGCGACTGACCGCCCTGCAATGGCTGATGTTCCAGATGGGCGGCGTGGGGCCGATGTTCGGCCAGTACAACCACTTCGCCGCGTATGCGCCGGAGAAGCTACCCTACGCGATCGAGCGATACGGCAACGAGGTGAAGCGGTTGCATCGCGTTCTGGAGAAGCGGCTGGAACAGAGCGCCTTCCTGGCGGGTCCGGAGTACTCGATGGCCGACATCGCGACCTTCCCCTGGATCAGGAACCCGGACCGGCGCGGGATCGACCTGGCGGGCTACCCGGCCGTCCGCCGCTGGCACGACGCGATCGCCGCCCGCCCGGCGGTGCAGCGCGGTGTGGCCGTGCTGGCCGAGAACCAGCGGCGCGGGGCCATGAGCGACCAGGAACGGGAGAACATGTTCGGCGCGACGCAGTTCGCGGCGCGATAGTGCAGCCAGGCCGGCCCTTCCCGCACGGAAGGGCCGGCCGCCTGGCTACTTGCGTTGGCCGAGGCCCGCGAACTTCTTGTTGAACTTGGCGACCTGGCCGCCCGTGTCCATCATGCGCTGCACGCCGGTCCAGGCCGGGTGGCTTTTCGGGTCGATGTCCAGACGGATGGTGTCGCCCGCCTTGCCGGCGCAGCTGCGCGTCTTGTAGGTCGTCCCGTCGGTCATCACGATGTTGATCTCGTGATACTCGGGGTGGATGCCGTCCTTCATCGTACCGTCCTCGGGTGCAGGCCGCCGATACCGACCGGCAGCGAAGGGCGCGATATAGTCCGGCGGGCCGCTCTCCGCAACCACGATCCGCCGCCTGGGTCGGGCGGATCAGACGGCGGCGCGCTCGTACTGCGGCACCAGGTGCGGCTTCACGCCCAGGGTGGCTGCGGCGCGGAGCGGCCAGCCGGGGTCGGCCAGCAGCGCTCGGCCCATGAACACCAGGTCCGCCCGCCCGTTGGCCACGATCTCCGTCGCCAGCTCCGGCGTGCGGATCAGGCCCACCGCGCCGGTCGCGATGTCGGCCTCCGCGCGGATGTGCTGGGCGAAGGGCACCTGGTAGCCCGGGTGCAGCGAGGGCACGCTGATGGTCGGCAGGATGCCGCCGCCCGAGCAGTCGATCAGGTCCACGTCGCCCCGGGCCTTCAGCCAGCGCGCCAGCTGAACGCTGTCGTCCAGCGTAAGTCCGCCCGGCGCGTAGTCGCTGCACGACAGGCGCACGAACAGCGGCAGGCCGGCCGGCCATACCGCGCGCGTGGCGTCCAGCACCTCCATCAACAGGCGGGCGCGGCCCTTCAGGTCTCCGCCATAGCCGTCGTTGCGCGTGTTCGACAGCGGCGAGAGGGCAGAGTGCAGCAGGTAGCCGTGCGCGCCATGCACCTCGATCACCTTGAACCCGGCCTCCAAAGACAGGCGCGCCGTCTCACCGAAGCCGGTCACCAGGGCTTGCAGCTCCGTCGTGGACATCGCGTGCGGGATCACGCCGTTGTCGTGGAAAGGCAGGGCGCTCATCGCGTCCGGCACCCAGCCGCCGTGCTCGGGCCGCAGCGCCTTGCCGCCTTCCCACGGGCGCTGGCTGCTGGCCTTGCGCCCGGCATGCGCCACCTGGATGCCCGGCACGCCGCCGCCGTACTCGATCATCGCGACCAGGCGCTTCAGGAACGCCAGGTGCTCCGGCGTCCACAGGCCCAGGCAGCCCTGCGTGATGCGGGCCGCGGCCGAGATATGCGTCGCCTCGGTGAACACGAGCCCGGCGCCGCCCATCGCCTTGGACCCGAGGTTCTGGATGTGCCAGTCCGTGCCCAGCCCGTCCTGCGCCGAGTACTGGCACATGGGCGACACCACGATGCGGTTGGGCAGCGTGACGTCGCGGAACGCGATGGGCGTGAACAGGGCGGGGGTTCGCATCGGTCGGGACCTCGGGAGACAGCGTGGCGGACAGGATCGCCGCACCCTCTCCCGCCCGCACCGCCGCGTCCAGCCTTGCCATCGCCAGCGTCGCTCAGGGTGTGGGCACGGGTGCAGGCTTGCGTGGCCGGGGCTGGCCGTGCGACCACGCCCCCGTAACGGGTGCGCGCCGGCTGGCGGAACCCGCGCCCGCACGCGCCACGATCCGCGCCCGACCGGAACACCACCCCCATGCTGAAGAAAGTGTTCCTTGTCCTCGTTCTCCTGATCGTCGCCGGGCCCTTGGCCTATGTCGGTTACCGCGTCTTCCTGGTGCCCACCCAGGACCCGCTGCGCCGAGTGGACCAGCTGGTGGCGGCGGGCGATCTGCGGGGCGCGCAGCTGGTGCTGAACAACGTGCTGCGCGATGCCCCGAAGCGCGCAGACGCCCATCTGAGGATGGCGCAGCTGCAGATGCAGCTGGGCGAGCCCGTGGCGGCCGAGCTCGAGTACAAGGCCGCCCTGACCACCGGGGCCGCGCGGGAGGCGGTTCTGCCCGGGCTGGCCCATGCCTATTCCGCGCAGCACCACTATAAGGAGCTGCTGGCGGATATCGCGCCCACGGGGCTGGGCGGTGACGATCTGGCGGAGCTTCTGCTGCTGCGGGCCAGCGCGCAGATCGGGTTGGACGACCCGGGCAGCGCGCGGGCGACGCTGGATGCGGCCCGAAAGGCGGTGCCCGGGGCGGCGGCGACGGCGGTGATCGGCGCCCGTGTCGCCCTGGCCGGGGACGACCTGGACGAGGCCGGGCGGCAGATCGACGCGGCGCTGCGCATCGACCCCGTCCGGCTGGATGCGCTGATGATGAAGGAACGTTTGCTGCTGACCGCCGGTGACGAGCCCGGCGCACTGGCGATGGCCGGCCGCGCCGTGGCCGTGGCGCCGAACTCGAGCGTGACGCGGCTGGATCGGGCGAACCTGCTGATGCTGGCCGGGCAGGACGCCAAGGCGCGCGACGACGTGGAGGCGGTGCGCCGCCTGCAGCCGCGCGACAACGGGGCCACCTACCTGAGCGGGATCCTGTTGCTGCGCGCCGGCAAGGACATCGAAGCCGCCAACGAGTTCGCCCGGCTGGACAAGGTGGTCCAGCTGTTTCCACGCACGCTGCTGTTCCAGTCCTTGATCGCGACGCGGCAGGGCCAGGCGGAGCTCGCGGCCGAGCTGGCCCACCGCTACGTCGTGCGCCTGCCGGCCGACCCCGACGGGCTGCGGCTGTCGGCCCGGGCGGAGATCGCGGCGCAGCGGCCCGAGCGTGCGCTGGAGATGCTGCAGGCGCTGAACGCCAGCGGGCCCGCGGACCCGGCGACGCTCGACCTGCTCGGCAGCGCCAACATGATGCTGGGCCGCACCACCGAGGCGACGGCCGACTTCGAGAAGGCCGCCGCGCTGGCGCCCGACAACGCCCAGATCGCGGCGCATGTCGGGCTGTCGCAGGTGCGGCGCGACGGGGCCGCGAGCGCCGGCGCGCTGGACCGGCTGGTCCAGCTGTCGCCCACCCAGCCCAGCGCGGGCGAAGCCCTGGTCGTGGCGGCGCTCGGCACCGGCGACCTGGTCACGGCGGGCACCCGGCTCGACCAGCTGCGGGCCCAGGCCGGCGAGACGGAGGCGGTCGGCATCCTGACCGGCACGCTGCTTCTGGCGCGGATCGACCTCGATGGCGCCCGAACCGCCTTTGCCGCCACGGTCGCGCGGTTCCCCAATTCCGTGAACGCGACGCTCGACCTGGCCCGCGTGCTGTCGCTGCAGGGGCGCAACAGCGAAAGCGAGGGGCTGCTGACGGCGATGCTGGCGAAGAACCCGGCCAATGCGCGGGCGCTGACCGCCTATGTCGATCTGCTGACCCGGCGCAGCCTCTTTCCGCCCGCGATCCTGGCCATCGAGGCCGCGCGCAAAGCGGCGCCCGCCAACCGGGGGTTCACGGCGATGCTGGCCGACGTGTTCGTGCGGCTGGGCGACCCGCGCCGGGCCATCGCGCTGCTGCAGTCGGTCTCGCGATCGGAGCCGCTGGCCCCGGCCCTGATGCGGGTCATGGCGCGCGCACAGGCGGCGGCCGGGGTGCCGGCGGAGGCTGACACGACGTATCGGGAGCTGGTGCGTGCCGCGCCCGACGACCTGGCGGCCCGGCGCGCCCAGGTGGACGCGCTGATCGCGACGGGGCAGATCGAGCCAGCCAAGGCGGCGCTGCGGGAGGCGTTGGCCACGGCGCCAGGCAATTTCGGCCTGATGTCCGGCCTGGTCGGGCTCGAAGGGCAGACGGGCGGCGTCGACGGGGCGCTGAAGGCCGCCGACACGCTCCGGCAGGCGCCGGCCAACATGCCGGGGGCGGCGTTGCTGCGCGGTGACGCGCTGATGCGGGCCAAGCGGTTTCCCGACGCGGTGCTTGCCTTCCGCCGCGAGTACGACGCGTCGCCGACGCCGCTGCTGGCGCTGCGCCTGGCGAACGCCAGCGTCTGGGCGGGACGGGACGAGGACGGCATCCGCACCCTGGCCGACTGGCTGCGGCGGGACCCGCAGGACGTGGACGCGACGGACATGCTGGCCAAGCTGGAGATCAAGACCCGGCGCAACGACGATGCCCAGCGGCACCTCGAGTTCGTCGTGGAGAAGCGGCCGAACGGGCCGGTGGCGATGAACAACCTGGCGTGGCTCTATCTCGGCAAGGGCGACGAGCGGGCCCGTGGACTGGCGCAACGTGCCTTCCTGCAGGCGCCCACGCCGGACACGGCCGACACGCTGGGCTGGATCATGCTGCAGCAAGGCGACGCCAAGGCGGCCGAGCCGATGCTGCGGCAGGCGTCGGTGCAGCTGCCGGACGATCGGGCGGTGCAATACCACTGGGCGGTGCTGCTGAGCCGAACCGGCGAGCCGGACCGGGCGCGGCGGACGCTGGAGCCGATCCTGTCGACGCCGGGCGACTTCGAGGGCCGGGGGGATGCGCAGGCGCTGCTGGCGAGCCTGCGCCCACACCGGTGACCAGTGCGGCGGTGACCGGTGCGGCAGGGGCACCTGACAATTATGGACGGAAGGTCATCTTTCTTGTTGCGTTGTCGTGCTGTCCCTGGAATATAGCGGTAGATTATCGCTGGAATAGCAGATGAAACAGATTCTCAAGGGTGCGGCGGTTCTGGGATTGCTGGTGGCAGCCCAGTCGCACGGGGCGTCCGCGGTGACCAACACGCTGACGAACGGCAGCTTCGAGGTGTACAACAACACTTCGGGGACGTTCAACGGCTGGACGAACAGCGGCAACACGGGCATCAACCCGTCGCAGTATGCGGTCCAGCAGCCGACGGACGGTCACACGGCCGGTCAGTATGGCGATGTGGTCCAGCCGGACCCGTTCACCTACTCGCCCGACGCGTCGGGCACGCATGCGGCCTACTTCGTCGCCGACCAGGCGAACTACAGCCTGTCGCAGACGGTCAACCTCGTCGTCGGGCAGACCTACGAGGTGGGCTTCGACCTGTATGAGACGCCGTCCGGCGCCGGCAACAGCGGTGGGTTCACCTTCACCGGCATCATCGGCGGCGTGAACGTCGCCACGGCCTCCTCGACGTCGCTGACCTCGGGAAACTGGAAGCACTTCTCCGCTCGCTTCGTCGCCACCTCGGCCACGCCGACCTTCGCGTTCAACTACGTGTCGGGCGCGAGCCCGGCCGCGGACGTGCTGGCCGACGACGTCTACGTCACCTTCGTGCCCGAGCCCGGCACGATCGCCCTGTTGGCGTTCGGCATGCTCGGCCTCTGGACCATGCGCCGCTTCGCCCAGGGTTGAGCCCGAGGCGGATACCGACGCACAGCCGATACCCGGGACGTCCTGGCCGCACAGGCTGACGTCCCGGCTGCGCCGGGCTAGCATGCCGGCATGACGACGATCCTCTCGATCCAGTCCTGGGTCACTACCGGGCACGTGGGGAACGCTGCCGCAGTCTTCCCGCTGCAGCGACTCGGCGCCGAGGTCTGGGCCGTGAACACGGTCCATTTCAGCAACCACCCGGGCCATGGCGCCTTCACCGGCCAGGTCTTTGCAGGCGACCACGTGCGCGACCTCGTCGCGGGGATCGCGGCGCGCGGCCTGCTGCCCCGATGCGACGCCGTGCTGTCGGGCTACATGGGCAATGCCGACATCGGCGACGCCATCCTCGGGGCGGTCGCCGCCGTGCGGTCGGTGCGGCCCGATGCGCTGTATTGCTGCGATCCCGTGATCGGCGACACCGGGCGGGGGGTGTTCGTCCGCGACGGCATCCCGGAGCTTCTGGCGGAACGGGCGGTGCCGACGGCCGACGTGCTCACCCCGAACCAGTTCGAGCTCGAGTTGCTGACCGGACAGCCGTCGCGCACCGACCCCGCCGCGCGTGCCGCGATCGCGGCACTGCAGGCGCGCATGCGGCCCGATGGGCCCGGCGTCGTGCTGGTGACCAGCCTGCGGACCGACACGACCCCCGCCGGATCGCTGGACCTGGTCGCCGTGAGCCGCCTTGCTGCCTGGCGGTTGCGCGTGCCGTTGCTGCCGCTGTCGCCCAACGGCGCAGGCGACGTGGTCGCCGCGTTGTTCCTGCTCCATCTGCTGCAGTCGGGCTCGGTCCGGTTCGCGCTCGAGCAGGCCGGCAACGCCGTGGCGGGCCTGCTGCGGCACACCGTGGAGGCCGGTTCCGACGAGCTGCAGATCGTCGCCGCCCAGGAGGAGTTCGTGCGGCCGAGCAAGCTGTTCGTCGCCGTTCGTCTCTAGGGGGCCCCGCACGCGACCGGGTCCCGGCGGTGCGACGCTGCCCTGATCCTGCCGCGATCCCGGCCTATATCGCTCGGGTCACCTCGCTCTCGGATGGCCCGCATGCGCTTCTTCCAGATCTACCGCCGGGTTCTCGCGTCTCTCGGCAACGACAAGAGGCTGGCCGTCCTGCTCGGGGTGGCGAACGTTCTGGTGGCCGGGCTGCAGTTCCTGGACCCCGTTCTGTTCGGCCGCGTGATCGGCCTGCTCACCGACTCCGATCACATGGGCCGCGACGCGCTATGGGCCGAGGCCTGGCAGCTGCTGCTGGTGTGGTTCGCGGTCGGCGCGGCCTCGATCGGCGCCAACATCGCCACCGCGCTGCATGCGGAACGGATGGCGCACCGCAACCGCCTGGCGATCATGAGCCGGTATTTCGGGCACGTGCTGTCACTGCCGCTGTCCTACCACGGCGACATCCATTCCGGGCGCCTGATGAAGGTGATGCTGGGCGGCGCGGACAGCCTGTTCGGGCTGTGGCTGACGTTCTTCCGCGACCAGCTCTCGACCTATGTGGCCGTCGTCGTGCTGCTGCCGATCACCTTCGTCATGAACTGGCGCCTGGCTTCCGCCCTGGTGGTGCTCGTGGTGCTGTTCATCGTGCTGACGGCTCTGGTAGTGCGCAAGACGGAGGCCGGGCAGCGCCGAGTGGAGCACTTCCAGTCGAGCCTGGCCGGGACGGCGCAGGACGCGCTGGCCAACGTGATGGTCGTGCAGTCTTTCTCCCGCCTGTCGGCCGAGAGCCGGCTGTTCGGGCAGATCATCGAGGACGTGATCCGCAACCAGTTCCCCGTGTTGAACTGGTGGGCCGTGGTGAACGTGCTGACCCGCGGGGCCAGCACGCTGGCCGTGATCGCCATCGTCGTCATCGGCACGCTGCTGCACCTGCAGGGCCAGGCGACCGTGGGCGAGATCGTCAGCTTCATGGGGTTCGCCACCCTGCTGATCGGCCGGCTCGAGAGCGCCGTGCAGTTCGCCTCGCGCGTGTTCTTCCAGCTTCCGGTGCTGGAGGACTTCTTCGGCGTGCTCGACGCAAAGAGCTCGGTGCCGGAGCGGCCCGACGCGCGGGAGCTGCAGGCCCAGGCCGGCGAGGTCAGCTTCGAGGGCGTGAACTTCGCCTATCCCGGCGGGCCCAACATCCTCAGCGACGTCAGCTTCACCGCGCGCCCCGGCACCTCCGTGGCACTGGTCGGGCAGACGGGCGCAGGCAAGAGCACGGCGATGAACCTGTTGCAGCGCCTGTGGGACCCGGTTGCGGGCACCATCCGCGTCGACGGGCAGGACCTGCGGGACGTCAGCCTGGAAAGCCTGCGGCGCTCGATCGGGGTGGTGTTCCAGGAGAGCATGCTGTTCAACCGCTCCATTCGCGAGAACCTCCGCATCGGCCGCCCCGGCGCCACCGAGGAGGAGCTGGAGCGGGCCTGCCGCCTGGCGGACGCGCACGAGTTTATCATCCGCCAGCCGATGGGCTACGACACGGTGGTGGGCGAGCGCGGCTCCACCCTGTCGGGCGGGCAGCGGCAGCGCCTGGCGATCGCCCGGGCCCTGCTGAAGGACCCGCCGATCCTGATCCTGGACGAGGCGACCAGCGCGCTCGATGCCGCAACCGAGGCGCGGGTCTCCCGCGCGATGCAGACGCTGATGAAGGGCCGCACGACATTCATCATCGCGCATCGCCTGAGCACGGTGCGCGACGCCGACGAGATCCTGGTGTTCGACAACGGCCGCGTGGTGGAGCGCGGCAACTTCGAGCAGCTGCTGCAGATGCGGGGCCGGTTCGCGGCCCTGGTGGAGACCCAGCTCTCGCCACAGATGGCCAACGCCGCGGAGTAGGTTTCGGCAACCGGAGGCGGCAGCCGACGTTTCGCCCTCCAACCCTCCGGAGGTCAGACATGGCAGCGACCGCGAAGAAGACCGACCCCAAGCTGTGGGACAAGGTGAAGGCGAAGGTGACCAAGGGCGACAAGGGCGGCAAACCCGGCCAATGGTCCGCGCGCAAGGCCCAGCTGGCCGTTCACGACTACAAGGCCGAGGGCGGCGGCTACGAGGGCAAGAAGACGGCCGACAACCATCTGGCGCAGTGGACCGATGAGTCATGGGGCACGAAGTCCGGCAAGGAGAGCGGCAAGACCGGCGAGCGCTACCTGCCGAAGAAGGCGCGCGAGTCGCTGAGCGACGCGGACTACAAGCGCACCTCGGCCAAGAAGAAGGCCGACACGCAAAAGGGCAAGCAGTTCTCGGCCCAGCCGAAGGATGTCGCGGCGAAGGTGTCGGAGTCGCGGCTCGAGGCGCTGCCGGTGGCCGAGTTGAAGAAGCGGGCCGCAGCCCATGGAATAAAGGGTCGTTCGGCCATGCGGAAGGCCGATCTGGTCGCGGCGTTGGGCGGGCACGCCTGAACGGGCGTCCTTGCGCGGGAAATATGCGGGCCTTCGCCGGAAACGCACAATTCCTGCTTTGCAATCGTTGCGGCCTGCCATAAGGGTCCCGACACAAGGCCGGCATCGACCGGCTTCACTTGTGAGGGAAGACCTGATCCGATGGACATCGAGGCCCGCACCATGCGCCGGGTCACGGTTCGGCTGCTGCCGTTCCTGATCCTCTGTTACTTCGTCGCCTTCCTCGACCGGGTGAACCTGGGCTTCGCGGCGCTGACGATGAACAAGGACCTTGGCATCTCGGCCACGGTGTTCGGCCAGGCGGCCGGGATCTTCTTCCTCAGCTACTTCATCTTCGAGGTGCCCTCCAACCTGGCGCTCGCGAAGTTCGGCGCCCGCAAGTGGATCGCGCGGATCATGCTGACCTGGGGCGTGGTCTCGGGCGCCATGGCCTTCGTCAGCGGCGAGACCAGCTTCCTGGTCGTGCGCTTCCTGCTGGGCGCGGCAGAGGCCGGGTTCTTCCCCGGGATCATCTTCTATCTCACGCTGTGGTTCCCTTCGGCCTATCGCGGGCGGATCGCCGGATACTTCATGGCGGCCATCCCGCTCAGCAGCGTGCTCGGCGCGCCGCTCTCGGCCTGGTTGCTGAGCATGGACGGGATGTGGGGCTTGTCGGGATGGAAGCTGATGTTCCTCCTGGAGGCGCTGCCGGCCGTGCTGCTGTCTGGCGTCGTGCTGTACTGGCTGACGGACCGTCCTGCGGTGGCGAACTGGCTGTCGCCCGAGGAGCGCGCCTGGTTGGCCGCCCGGCTTGAGGGCGAGGAGCGGCAGCGGGTCAGCACACGCCATTACAGCGTCTGGCAGGCGCTGCTGAACCCCAAGGTCCTGGCGCTGAGCCTGGTCTATTTCGGCAACGTGGCGTGCCTCTACGGCACGGGCTTCTTCCTGCCGCAGATCGTCAAGCAGTTCGGCATGAGCGCCACGAACACGATCCTGGTTTCGGCCATCCCGGCCGTGGTGGGCGTCGTGGCGAGTGTGCTGTGGGGCCGGCGCTCCGACGCGACCGGCGAGCGCAAGGGGCACCTGATGTTCGCGCTGGCGTTGGCGACCCTCGGGACCGCCGCCTGCGCGCTGCTGCCGTCGCCGGTAATGAAGATGGTGGCCCTGTCGGTCGCGGCCTTCGGGATCTACGGCGCCCTGCCGGTGTTCTGGACGTTGCCGACCGCCTTCCTGTCGGGCGCGGCGGCGGCGGGCGGCATCGCGGTCATCAACTCGCTCGGCAACCTCAGCGGCTATTACGGTCCGTCGATCGTCGGCTACCTGAAGGACCGGACGGGTGGGTTCGAGGCCGGGCTGCTGGCCCTGGCGGCCGCGGGGGGCATCGCGTTCCTGATCGTGCTGCTGCTGAGCCATGACCGGGCGCTGGAGCGGGTTCCGGACGGCAAGCCGGCGGAGTGACGCCCGGCGGAGCGCGCCCAGGGAGCCTCCCAGGGAGCTTCCCAGGGAGCTTCCCAGGGCCGGAACCATCGACCAAGCCCTGCGCGACGTAGCCGCAGCGCTTCATCCATGCGCATTGCTTCCCCCAGCCCTCGTCGTCGCAGGCAGGCCCGTATCCTTTCCCTGCGGTGGCAGCGCCGGGGCGTGTTCGTCCTGGGCGGGGGCCTGGTCGGGGGGGTGGCGGTGCTGCTGGCGCTGGCTGCCGATTGGGCCGGGGCGGCGTTCGAGGGGCTGGCCCATCGGATGCCGGCCTCCGTGCTGGTTCTGACACCCCTGGGCTTCGCGGCGTCGTGCTGGTTGTCCCGGCGGTATTTCCCGAACTCCGGCGGCAGCGGAATCCCGCAGGTCATCGCCGCCCGGCGCCTGCACGGGCTTGCCGCGCGGGAGCGCCTGGTGTCGCTGCGCACCGCTGTCGGCAAGATGGTCCTGCTGCTGCTGGGGCTGCTGTGCGGCGCATCCGTGGGGCGCGAGGGGCCGACCGTGCAGGTGGGTGCCGCCATCATGTTTGCCATCGGACGGCTGTCGCCACGGCGGCAGCCCGGCTTGCTGCTGGCCGGTGCCAGCGCCGGCGTGGCAGCCGCGTTCAACACCCCGCTGGCCGGCATCGTCTTCGGGATCGAGGAGATGAGCCGTTCCTTCGAGGCGCGGACCAGCGGCATCATCCTTGGCGCGGTCATCGCCGCGGGGATCACCTCGATCTCCCTGCAGGGCGACTACACCTATTTCGGGACGACCAGCGCCGTGCTGGGCGGAACCTGGCAGGGCCTGCTGGCGGTGCCCCTGCTCGGCGTGCTCGGCGGGCTGTTCGGCGGCGGGTTCAGCCGCGTGCTGATCCTGTTCGGCTCGGGCTTGCCCGGTCGGGCCGGCGCCTTTCTCAAATGTTACCCCGTGGGGTTCGCGGCCTTGTGCGGGCTGGCTGTGGCCGTCTGCGGCTATCTGTCGGAGGGCGCGGCCTTCGGGACCGGCTATACGCAGGCGCGCGGGCTGGTGCAGGGCGGCGCGACGGTGCCGCTCGCCTTCGGGCCGCTCAAGTTCGTCGCGACCCTCGCCTCCTCCGTCAGCGGCATCCCGGGGGGGATCTTCGCACCGTCCCTGGCCGTCGGCGCGGGCCTGGGCAGCAGCGTCGCGGCGCTGTTGCCCGGCGCCTCCGGCCAGGCGCTCGTCGTGCTCGGCATGGTGGCCTACTTCTCGGGCGTGGTGCAGGCGCCGATCACCGCCTTCGTCATCGTGACGGAGATGACCAACGACCACGCGCTGATCGTCCCGCTGATGCTCGCGTCCGTGATCGGGTTCGCAACATCCAAGCTGGTCTGCCCGGAAGGCGTCTATCACGCGCTCGCCCACAACTTCGTGGCAGCCGAGGGGCCGAGGGGCTGAACGGGGTGGCGGGCGTCCCGCCGCGTCTCAGGCCTGGCAGAGGTCGGCGATGGCCGGGGCGACGGCGTGGGGGCGGGGCAGGGTGGCCGGGTCCTCGCCCGGGAGTGCGGCGGCGCGCAGCCGGGTGGCGACGGGCCCCGGGTCGAAGGTCTGCACCAGCAGGCGGGTGGAGCGCGTCTCGTGCGCCCAGGTCAGCACCAGGTGTTCCATCGCGGCCTTGCTGGCGCCATACGGGCCCCAGTAGGCCCAGGGCTCCCGGGCCCGGCGGTCGGTCAGGAACACCGCGCGGCCGGCGGGGCCGGCCTGCAGCACGGGGTCGCAGGTACGGATCAGCCGCAGCGCGGCGGTGAGGTTGACGGCCATGACGGCGTCCCAGTCCTTGGCCATGACGTGGCCGACCGGGGTCAGCTTGCCCAGGACGGCCGCGGCGTGCACCAGGATGTCGAGCCGGCCGAAGCGCTGGAACAGGCTAGGGCCGATCGGGTCGATGCCGTCGGCGTCGGCGAGGTCGAGCGGCAGCAGGGTCGCCGTGCCGCCCAGGGCGCGGATGGCGTCGTCCGTCTCCTCCAGCCCGCCCTGGGTGCGGGCGGTGATCACGACGTGGACGCCGCGGCGGGCCAGCTCGATGGCGGCGGCCTGGCCGATGCCGCGGCTGGCGCCGGTAACCAGCGCCACCTTGCCGTCGTGCATCAGGCTTCAGTCAGCAGGCTGAGCTGGCGGTCGGCGTTGTCGGTCATGTCGTTCAGCGCGATCGGGTATTCGCCGGTGAAGCAGGCGTCGCAGAACTGCGGCTTGGCGGCGTCACGCCCGGGCTTGCCCAGGGCGCGGTACAGCCCGTCGAGCGAGATGAAGGCCAGGCTGTCGGCGCCGATCAGCTCGGCCATCTCGGCGATGTTGTGCCGGGCCGCCAGAAGCTTGCCGCGCTCGGGCGTGTCGATGCCATAGAAGCAGGAATGGGTGGTCGGCGGGGAGGAGATGCGCATGTGCACCTCTGCGGCACCGGCGGCCCGGACCATCTCGACGATCTTGCGGCTGGTGGTGCCACGGACGATGCTGTCGTCCACCAGCACGACGCGCTTGCCGGCCAGGGTGGCGCGGTTGGCCGAGTGCTTCAGCTTGACGCCCAGGTTGCGGATGCTGTCCGTGGGTTCGATGAAGGTGCGGCCGACATAGTGGTTGCGGATGATCCCCAGCTCGAACGGGATGCCGCTCTGGGCGCTGAACCCCATGGCGGACGGCACGCCGCTGTCGGGCACGGGCACGATCACGTCGGCGTCCACATGGCTCTCGCGGGCCAGCTCGGCGCCGATCTTCTTGCGTGCGTCGTAGACCGGCGTTCCCTCCATGACGGAATCGGGCCGGGCGAAGTAGATGTATTCGAAGACGCAGAAGCGGCTTTTGGTCGGGCCGAACGGCTTGATGCTGTGCACGCCGCGGTCGTCGATCACGACGATCTCGCCGGGTTCCACGTCGCGGATGAACTCGGCGCCGACGATGTCGAGCGCGCAGGTCTCGCTGGCCAGCACCCAGCCGCCGGTGCCGCTGTTGCCGATGCGGCCCAGGATCAGCGGGCGCACGCCCAGCGGGTCCCGCACGCCCAGCAACGCCTCGTTGGACAGCGCGACCAGGGAGTAGGCGCCGATCACCTGCTTCAATGCGTCGATCAGGCGGTCGACCACGGTGGAGTACAGGCTGATGGCGATCAGGTGGATGAACACCTCGCTGTCCGTCGTGCTCTGGAACAGGCAGCCGCGGCGGACCAGCGCCTTGTGCAGGGCGCTCGCATTGGTCAGGTTGCCGTTATGCGCGACCGCGAAGCCGCCGAAGACGAAGTCGGCATACAGCGGCTGGACGTTGCGCAGGATGGTGTCGCCGGTGGTGGCGTAGCGGTTGTGCCCCACGGCGTTCTGCCCCGGCAGGGCCGCGATGACGTGCGCCTGGCCGAAGTTGTCGCCCACGAGGCCCAGGCCCCGATGGATGTGGAACCGCTTGCCGTCATAGGCGACGATGCCCGTCGCCTCCTGCCCCCGGTGCTGCAGCGCGTGCAGGCCCAGCGCCGTGACGGCCGCCGCGTCGGCGACGCCCCAGACGCCGAAGACCCCACACTCCTCGTGCAGCTTGTCGTCGTCGTCGTCGACCGTGGTGGTTGCCATGGGGTCTCCTATTCGCGCGTCCGGGCTGCGCTGAAGGCCCGGCCCGTCGGGTTTGACTGTAGCAGGGATGCGGACGTCGTGGGGCGCCCCGAGGGGGGTGCGCCCACGGCCGGCCGATACCCCGTGGGCATCTGCCCCGCCAGCCATTCGGCACCGCGATACATCAGCGGCAGGGCGCGCGCCTCCAGCACCGGCGGGGGCCACTGCTCGACCGGAAGCGCCATGCTGCCCAGGATGTAGACGACGGCGAGCACGACCCCGCCGCGGGCCAGGCCGAACACCAGGCCCAGCGTGCGGTCGAGGCCGCCGAGCACGGAGCCGCGCACGACCCCGGACAGGATGCTGGCGATAATCCACAGCACGACGAGAACGATGACGAAGACCCCGCCGAAGGCCACGATGTCGGCTGTGGTCGGGTCGGCGAACTGCTGCCGCATCCAGGGCTGCACGAGCGGGAAGACGCCGTAAGGACTGGCCACCGCGCCGGCGATGAGCCAGGCGCCCAGGCCCAGGACCTCTCGCACCAGGCCCCGCATGAACGCGAGCAGCCCGGAGAGCACGACGACGCCCAGCAAGGCGAGGTCCACCCAGTTCATTCGGCCTGACTCGGTCCGGAGGCATGCGGCATGATGCGCGGGATATAGGCCTGGGCCGGGCCGGGGTAAACGGCGACTATTCCGTGACAGGCTCTTGCGGGTCTGGCCTGCGTTCCGCAGACCTCGGCGCGGGCTTGCCGGAGAAGCCGGCGACGAGGTCGGTGACGTGCCCGACCTCCTGCAGCCGCAGCCCGTCCGGGGCGGCGGGCGTCTTGCCCCCGCGGGCCAGGCGGCGCGGCAGGCAGGCGGCTTCGAACCCCAGCTTGCGCGCCTCCTTCAGTCGGGCTTCGGCCTGGGCGACCTGGCGGATCTCGCCCGAGAGGCCGACCTCGCCGAAATACACCATGCCGGCGCTGGTGGGCGTCTCGGTGGCGGCGGAGACGAGGGCTGCGGCCACGGCCAGGTCGGCCGCGGGCTCGTTGACCCGCAGCCCGCCCGCGACGTTCAGGTACACGTCGGAGCCTCCCAGGCGCAGCCCGGCCCGCGAGTCGAGCACGGCCAGGAGCATGGCCAGCCGCCCACTGTCCCAACCGACGACGGAGCGGCGGGGCGAGCCCCCGGCATTGGGCGACAGCAGCGCCTGCACCTCCAGCAGCACGGGGCGCGTGCCCTCCAGCCCGGCGAACACGGCCGAGCCCGCGATGTTGCCCCGCCGCTCCGCCAGGAACAGCGCCGAGGGGTTCGCGACCTCGGCGAGGCCTTCCTCGGTCATCTCAAAAACCCCGATCTCGTCGGTCGCGCCGAAGCGGTTCTTCACCGCGCGCAGGATGCGGAACTGATGGCCGCGGTCGCCCTCGAAGTACAGCACGGCATCGACCATGTGCTCCAGCACGCGTGGCCCGGCGATGCTGCCGTCCTTGGTGACGTGGCCGACCAGCACCAGCGCGAAGCCGCGCGACTTGGCCAGGCGGATCAGCTCGAAGCTGGTGGCGCGCACCTGGCCCACCGTGCCGGGCGCACTCTCGATGCTGTCGAGCCACATGGTCTGAATCGAGTCGACGACGACGAGCGCCAGGTCGGGCTCGGCCTCGAGCGTTGCGGCGATGTCGCGCACGTTGATGGCGGCGGCGAGCTGCAGGGGCGCCCGCTCGAGGCCCAGGCGCCGGGCCCGCAGGCGCACCTGGTCGATCGACTCCTCGCCCGAGACATACATGACCCGGCGCCCGGCCCCGGCCAGGCGGGCCGCGGCCTGCAGCATCAGGGTGGACTTGCCGATCCCGGGATCCCCGCCCACCAGGACGACGGATGCCGGGACGAAGCCGCCCCCCAGGACGCGGTCCAACTCGTCGATGCCGGACCGGGCGCGGGGCGGCGGGGCGGCGGTGCCCTGCAGCCCGACGAAGGCGACGCGGCGGCTTGCGCTTGAGCGCCCGGCACTCGGCTTTCCAGCGTTGGGCCGGGCCTCGACAGCCTCCTCGACCAGGGTGTTCCACTCCCCGCAGGCGTCGCAACGCCCGGCCCATTTGGAATAGACGGCGCCGCACGACTGGCAGACGTAGCGGGCCACGGGCTTAGCCACGACGCGTCCAGCGGTCGGCGAAAAGAAGGGCGGTACGGAAGACCGTCGTTCCCGGCAGATGCTCGACGGCATCGAATGCGGCATGGGCGGCCCGGGCGATATCGAGGTTCTCGACACCGGCCTGGCGGGTCACTGTCATCGCCAAATCGTGATCGGCGGAATGACGGGCTTCCTGAAGCTTCAACAGGCCGTCTGCGACGATGACGAGCCGTCCGTCCGAGGCATCTCGCGACAACTCGCCCAGGGCCGGCTGGCAGGGACGATCTGGCGTGCGGACGCACCGCTCGCAAATCTTCCGCATGTCGCCGTGCGAATAGGCCCGCGCCACCTGCGCGACCAACGCTTGACCGCCGGCGGTAGAGATCATGGCACCGGCGGTCGTCAACCGATGAAACAGACCGTAGTAGAGTGCCGAGACGGCTCGACGAACCTCGATCTCGAGAGGCTGGCGGGGCTGGAGCAGGCGTTCGGCAAAGCTCCGGAACTCAGTGCATGGTGTCACGGGCTCGCCGCTTGATCCTGCTCGGCGTCGGCATAACGGAAGTAGGGGTAACGGTCCGGAAAGGCGGGAAGCAGGTCGCCCTGAACAGCCTGACGCAATCGTCGTCGTAGCGGTCGAGATAGAACGGCTGATCCATACGACGGCGTAGCACATCGCATCTACCGCCGCAGCTCCATCTCGATCGGGCCTTCGCGGCGGCCGTGGGTGAACTGGTCCACCATGGGGTTGCCGCTGTGCAGCAGGTCCGCCGCGGCGCCCTGCCACACCAGCCGGCCGCGGAACAGCATCGCCGCCTGGTCGCCGATCCGGGTGGCGCTGGCCATGTCGTGGGTGATGGCGATGGCGGTGCTGCCCAGGCGCTTCACGCAGTCCACGATCAGCCCGTCGATGACGGCGCCCATGATGGGGTCGAGCCCCGTGGTCGGCTCGTCGAAGAACAGCACCTGGGGCTGCCCGGCGATAGCGCGCGCCAGACCCACCCGCTTCTGCATGCCGCCCGAGAGCTCCGCGGGCGACAGGTCGCCGACGCTGGCATCGAGGCCCACCTGCGCCAGGATGGCGCCGGCCCGGGCCCGCGCCTCCGTGCGCGACACGCTGTGCCGGGCCAACAGGCCGAAGGCGACGTTCTCCCACACCGGCAGGCTGTCGAACAACGCGCCGCCCTGGAACAGCATGCCGATCTGCGCCCGCGCCTGCTCGGCGTCCCGGGGCGGCATGCGCAGCACGTCCCGGCCGTCGATTGCGATGCTGCCCGCGTCCGGCTCGATCAGGCCCAATATGCACTTCAGCAGCACCGACTTGCCGCTGCCGGACCCGCCGATGACCACCATCGACGTCCCTGCCGCGACATCGAGATCGATCCCGTCCAGCACCTGCTTGGCGCCGAAGGCCTTCCGCAGGCCGCGGATCGCGATCTTGGGCTCGATCCCGCTCATAGGGCGAAGAACAGCTCGGTCAGCACGTAGTCGAACGCCAGGATCAGGATGCTGGCCATGACCACGGCACTGGTGGTGGCCGCGCCCACGCCCTGTGCGCCGCCGCGGCTGGAATAGCCGTGGTAGCACCCCATCAACGAGACGATGAACCCGAACACGCAGGCCTTCGCCAGCCCGGCGATCACGTCGTTCCATTGCAGGATATTGGCCGTCGCCTGCAGGTAGGCCCGGGCCGTGAAGCCCAGCTTGACCGTGCCGACCAGGAAGCCGCCGCCCACGCCCAGCACGTCCGCCACCAGCACCAGCAGCGGCAAGGCCAGCAGGCCGGCGAGCAGCCGGGGCGCGACAAGGTACTTCATGGCGTTGGTCGACAGCGTGCCCAACGCGTCGATCTGGTCGGTGACCCGCATCGTGCCGAGCTCCGCCGCCATGGCCGCGCCCACCCGGCCCGCCACCATCAGCCCGGCCAGCACCGGGCCCAGCTCCCGCACCACGGACAGCACCACGACGCTGGCGGTGGCGCTTTCGGCATTGAAGCGGGCGAAGCCGGTATAGCTTTGCAGGGCGATCACCATGCCGGAGAACACGGCCGTCAGCGCGACCACGGGCAGGCTGAAGAACGCGAACTCCACGAAGGCGCGCAGGAACATCCGGCCGTAGAAGGGCGGCCGCAGCACGTGCGACAGGCCGGTCGCGCCGAACACCGCCACGGCCCCGGTGCCACGGACAACGCCGATCGTGCCGCGGCCGAGGGCGGCGACGGCGTCCAGCGGGCCGCTCATGCCGGGAGGATGGTCCGGGCGTAGCGCCGGCCGAGGCTGGTCAGCACCTCATACCCGTTCGTGCCGGCCCGGGCCGCGACCTCATCGACCGGCATGCCGGGGCCGATCAGATCGAGCCAGCTGCCCGGCACCGCAGCAGGCGCGTCCGTCACGTCGAAGGTCGTCAGGTCCATGGACACACGCCCTACCAGTGGGATGGGGCTGCCGTCAAAACGCGCTTCTGCGTGGTTGCCGAAGCTGCGGAGGAAGCCGTCGGCGTAGCCCACCGAGACGGTGGCGATCCGGCTGGGCCGTTCGGCCGTCCATTGGGCGTTGTACCCGACGGTCCCGCCCGGGGGCACGCCGCGCACCTGCAGGATGCGGGCGCGCAGCCCCACTACGGGGAGCATCGGGTTGGGCCGGCCCGGCGTGGGGTTCACGCCGTATAGCGCAACGCCGGGGCGTGCGAGGTCGGACGCGAAGCCGGGCCCCAGGAACAGGCCGGAGGAGTTGGCGAGGCTGCGCGCCATAGCCGGCAGGCGGCAACAGGCGGCGTCGAAGCGGCCGCACTGGAGCGCGTTGACCGGATCGTCCGGCAGCTCCGCCGAGACCAGGTGCGTCATGACGTAGTCGAGCGCGATCGGGTCCAGCCGGGCGGGGTCGGCCGCCAGCGTGTCCAGCTCCGTGGGCGACAGGCCCAGGCGGTTCATGCCGGTGTCGATGTGCAGCAGGGCCGGCAGGCGACGCCCGGCGGTGCGGGCCGCGTCCGCCCAGGCTTCGATTTCCGCGAGGGAGCCGAGCACCGGGCGGATGTCGTGGGCCACCAGGTCGGGGGTGGCGCCGGGCCACAGCCCGTTCAGCACGGCCAGCAATGCGCCCGGCACGAGGGACCGAATGGCGAGCGCCTCGTCCGGGTGGGCGACGAAGAAGTGGCGGCAGCCGGCGGCGAACAGGGCAGGGGCCACCTGCGCGGCGCCGGTGCCATAGGCGTCCGCCTTCAACACGGCGCCGACCGCCCCCGCGTGCCGGCCGCAGAGGGTGCGCCAGTTGGCGACGATCGCCGCCAGGTCGATGGTCAGCGTGGCGACGTCACCGCCCGTCGTCATGCGACACGTCGATGTCGGCGAAGCGGGTGAACTCGCCCTCGAACAGCACGTCGATCTTGCCGGTGGGGCCGTGCCGCTGCTTCTCGATCAGGATCTCGGCCTTGTTGTGCACCAACTCCATGTCGCGCTGCCACTTGTCGAGCGCGGACTGAAACTTGTCCTCGGAATCGAAGGCCATCTGCTTGGGTGCCCGCTGCTGCAAGTAGTATTCGTCGCGATAGACGAACAGCACCATGTCGGCGTCTTGCTCGATCGTGCCGGACTCGCGCAGGTCGCTCAGTTGCGGGCGCTTGTCCTCGCGGCTCTCGACAGCGCGGGACAGCTGGGACAGCGCCAGGACCGGGACCGCCATCTCCTTGGCGATGGCCTTCAGCCCCTGGGTGATCTGGCTGATCTCGAGCACGCGGCTCTCGGGCTTGGTGCCGATCGCCGGGCGCATGAGCTGCAGGTAGTCGATCACGATCAGGTTGAGCCCCTTCGTGCGCTTCAGCCGGCGGCAGCGCGTGCGCAGCGCCGACAGCGAGATGGCCGGCGTGTCGTCGATATGCAGCGGCAGGCCGGCGATCTCGCGGCTGACCTGGACGAAGCGGTCGAAGTCGCGCTGCCCGATCTCGCCCCGGCGGATGCGGTCGCCGGAGACCCGCGCCTCCTCGGCCAGCAGGCGGGTGGCGAGCTGCTCGCTGCTCATTTCCAGGGAGAAGATCGCGACCGAGCCTTCCGGCTGCTTGTTGGGGTCGATCGCCTGGGCGTCCCGCTGCAGGGCCTTCGCGGCACCGAAGGCGATCTTGGTGGCCAGCGCCGTCTTGCCCATGCCGGGGCGGCCGGCCAGGATCATGAGGTCGCTGGGGTGCAGGCCGCCGGTCTTCTTGTCGAGATCGCGAAGCCCGGTGCTGAGGCCGCTGACATGGCCCGCCTGCTTGAACGCCCGCTCCGCGCCCCGGATCGCGTCGGTCAGCGCCCGCTCGAACGTCACGAAGCCGCCGTCGTTGCCGCCCTTGGTCGCCAGGGTGAACAGCTGCGACTCCGCGAACTCGATCTGCTGTCGCCCGTCGATGTCCATGTCGGCGCCGAAAGCGTTGTTGACGACGACCTCGCCAATGTCGATCAGCTGGCGCCGCAACCAGGTGTCGTGGATGGCGCGGCCATACTCGCCGGCGTTGATGATGCCGACCATGGAGGTCAGCAGCTGGGCGAAATACGGCGTGCCCCCCACCTCGTCCAGCGCGCCCGAGTGCTCGAACTCCGCCTTCAGCGTGATCGCATCGGCCAACTGCCCGGCCTCCACCCGCCGCGCGATCGCCTGGTAGATGCGGCCATGCACCGGGTCCGCGAAGTGGTCGGGCGCCAGGAAGTCGGCGACGCGCTCATACGCCTTGTTGTTGGCCAGCAGCGCGCCGAGCAGCGCCATCTCCGCCCGATCGTTCGAGGGCGGCATGCGCTGGGAGATGCCGAGGAGCGGGGGATCGATGCTGTTCACGGCCCCGGTATAGCCGAGGCGCCGGAGTCGCGGCAGGCGGTTCGCCTGTGGACGGGTGGGGATATCGGGGGTGGTTTGTGACGCCGGGTGCCGGACCTTCTATGGGGCTGGGGGAAAGCCCTCGCATGCGGCATGGGTGCAGGGCCGGACTGCGCCCAGGCGGGGCAGCCAAAGGATCGTGCCGGCCGCGACAGCGGCGAAGACGATACCGGCCGCAAGAGGAAGGTGCCGCCGGCTGGGCCAGGGATTCCAGGCTTCGAGCGCACGCAACGCCACCCAGAACAGCGCCCCGGCGCCGGCGCCGATCCCGCCCGCGGCTGCCGCGGTCCAGATGAAATTCCGCCAGCCCGCCGCCGTCTTCGCGCCATCGAAGACCTCGATCTGGTCGCCGGCCTGGAAGAAATCGGGATTCGGCAGCAGGAGGCTCGACCCGACGATGGCCACGCCCACGAAGAGCCCCGCCAGGATGCAAGTCCACCAGCTTTCCCGCCAGAAGCAGCGCAGGATGAGATACGCCGGGACCGCAAGACCCAGCATGATCCCGCCCAGCACCATCAGAACGGCCGGCGTGAGCTGCACGTCGCCGGTGATCAGCGCGAACAGCAAGGCGCTGCCCTCGGCCGAGATCGCAAAGGCGGTGCCGACGCGCAGAATAGCCGCGAGACGGTTCACGGGCGGTGCGCGGACGGGGCTGCGGGTGGCGTCCCGCAGCCCGGTGCGGCTCAGTCGCGTGTCAGGTCGCGGTCGCCGCCGGCTTCCTTCAGCGCGGCGCCGAGTTCGAGGTCGCTTTCCTGCTCCACGTCTTCCTCGGCGGCCTGGCCGACCTGCTCGCCGCGGGCCTGCTTCTCGGCTTCCTCGACGCTGCGGGCCACGTTGACCGTGACGGGCAGGCTGACTTCGGGGTGGAGCACGACGCGGACGGTGGCGAGGCCGAGGGTCTTGATCGGGCTTTCCAGGATCACCTGGTTCCGGTTGGTGGTCATGCCGCCCGCCGTGGCGCCGTCGGCGATGTCACGTGCCGAGACGGAGCCGTACAGGCTGCCGCTCTCGCCGGCCTGGCGGATGATGACGACCGACAGGCCGGCCATCCGCTCGGAAAGGCGCTCGGCTTCCTCGCGGCGCTTCAGGTTCTGCGCCTCGAGCTGGGCGCGCTGCCCTTCGAAGTTGGCGAGGTTGGCCTTGTTGGCGCGGAGCGCCTTCTTCTGCGGCAGAAGGAAGTTGCGGGCGTAGCCGGGCTTGACGCGCACGACGTCCCCCATCTGGCCCAGCTTGTCCACCCGCTGCAGCAGGATCAGTTCGATGGCTGCCATGATGCGCTCCCCTCAGGCCACGACGTAGGGCAGCAAGGCCAGGAAGCGGGCGCGCTTGATGGCGGTCGCCAGCTCCCGCTGCTTCTTGGCGCTGACGGCCGTGATGCGGCTCGGCACGATCTTGCCGCGCTCGCTCAGGAAGCGCGACAGCAGGCGCACGTCCTTGTAGTCGATCTTGGGCGCGTTCGGGCCGCTGAACGGGCAGCTTTTCCGGCGGCGGTAGAAGGGGCGGCGGGCGCCGGCGGCGGCGCCGCCACGGGCGTCACCCTCGGGGGCGCCGCGTTCGGCGCGATCGGGACGGTCGGACATCTGGTTCTACTCCTCGCCGCCGAGCTGGCCGGGATTGAAGTCGCCCGGCTCGCGGGCACGGTATTCCTCGCGGTCATCGAAGCCGCGCTTGCGGCCGCTCTCGAAGCGCCCGGCCGGCTTGGGGCCGCGGAAGCTGCGCTCCCGGTCGTCGGACTTGCGCGACAGGATGGCGCTGGGCTCCTCGGTGATCTCCTCCACGCGGAGCGTCATGAAGCGCAGCACGTCCTCGTTCAGCCGCAGCAGGCGCTCCATCTCGGTGATGAAGGCGGGCTTCGCGTCGATGCCGAGCAGCATGTAGTGGCCCTTCCGGTTCTTCTTCACCCGGTAGGCGAGGCTGCGCAGGCCCCAGTATTCGCGCTTCTGGACGGTGCCGCCATCCGCCTCGAGGTCGGTGGCGATGCCGTCGGCCACGGTCTCGACCTGCTGTTGCGTGACGTCGTTGCGTGCAATCAGCACGCATTCATACAGTGGCATGGGAACCCCTATGGCTGGTGTCGGCCCGAAATGGGCACAGCCGGGGTGGATGCCACCGCCCCGGCAGGGAAGGCGCGGCTTATACGCCGATGGTCGGCTTCTTCAAGCCCCAACTTCGCCCCGGAAGACTGGCCTCTAGGGGTTCGCCGTCTGCGCCGACGCCAGAGTGGCACCCACGAGCTCCAGCAATTGTTGCCGGCGGAACGGTTTGAGCAGCACGGCAATGCCACCGGGCAGCCGTTTGAGCCTGTCGGCGTTGTCGCTGCCGGTCATGACGATGAAGGGCAGACCGGGCCGCCGCTCTTTTGCCTGTGCAAGGAATGCCACGCCGTCCATGCCGGGCAGCACGACGTCTACGATGATCAGGTCCATCTGCGTGGCGGTTTCCAGGATGATCATCGCATGCTCGGCCAGCTGCGATGCCGTGACGCTGTAGCCCGCGGCCATGAGGCTGCGCGAGAGGATGGAGAGGAGTTCGACGTCGTCCTCCAGAACCATGACGCTGGGCGATTTTCCGCCCGATCGTCTGGCAAGCTCCTCGCGGCCATGTTGTGCACCGCCGATCGATGCAATCTCGTCGATCAGCCGCATCCGACCTTCAGGCACATCACTCATCACGCCCCCGGATAAAAACGTCACGGGATGATAACGGGTGCCATACTGCTAGGTTCGAAACAAAATCAGCGGCAAAAGCGGAGTTCTCGGAAACTTGACCGTTCTGTGTGCATCCGGTCTGAATTAATCACTCCGTCCCAAACCACGAAACAGCTCTGTTAATTGTGGGCTCATCGGCAGGTTCATGGTCTCGCCGTTCGGCAGCTTGCCGGTGAACCAGCGATTGTACCCCGAGGCGAGTGTGCCGGCATCGGCGAGGCGTTCGAAGCTGCGCTGGACGATGTCGGCAAAGGCCGGGTCGTTGCGCCGGAAGGCGATGGCGTAGGGTTCGAACGACAGGTAGTCGCCGACGATGCGGAACTGCTGCCCCGCGGCGTGCCCGGCCTGCAGCCCGACCAGCAGGATGTCATCCGAGGCGATCGCGTCGGCCTTCCCGGCCGTCAGCAGCGCGTAGGCGGCCTCGAGGCTCGGCGGCTGCACGACCTTCATGGGCGGCGAGAGTGTCGTGGCCACGCGCTGGATCACGCCTGCGTTGGTGGTGCCCGCACTGACCGCGACCGTCTTGTCCGCGAGGTCCCGGAAGGACGCGACGGTGGATTTTCCAGGGACGGCGAGCTTCGTGCCGGCGAGGAAGAACACAGGGGAGAAGGCGACGGTGCGCGACCGCTCCGCATTGGCGGTGGTGGAGCCGCATTCGAGGTCGATCCGCCCGTCCACCAGCATCGGCAGGCGTGCGTCGGCCGCCACGGGCACGTAGGCGATGCGGAGCCCACGCTGCCAGGCCGGGGCATCGGGCTCGAGCAGGTCCCGGTTGAGGGCGGCGGCCACGTCGGCGGCGATGGTGTTGCAGATGTCGACCGAGAAGCCGACCGGCTGCTTGCCGGGGTTCAGGAACGAGAACGGAACGGCGCCCTCGCGATAGCCGATCAGGATGGTGCCGCGGTCCCCGATCGCCTTCATCGTGCCATCGAGGAAGACGCCCTCCTGCGCCCAGGCGGGGCGCAGGGAGGCCAGGGCCAGCAGCAGCGCGACAAGGCGCATCACGCGGGTTGCAGCTCCATGTCCTCGATCATCTCGGCCCCGTCCTGGTCCATGACCAGCTGCCCCTCCCACTTCGCCACCACGGCGGTCGCCAGAGAGTTGCCGATGACGTTCGTGGCCGACCGGCCCATGTCCAGGAAGGTGTCGATGCCCAGGATCAGCAGCAGCCCTTCCTCGGGAAGGTTGAACTGGCTGAGCGTGGCGGCGATCACCACCAGGGAGGCGCGCGGCACGCCGGCCACGCCCTTGCTGGTCAGCATCAGCGTCAGCAGCATCGCGATCTGCGTCCCGAGCGAGAGCGGGATGTCGTAGGCCTGGGCGATGAACACGCTGGCGAAGGTGCAGTACATCATCGTCCCGTCCAGGTTGAACGAGTAGCCCAGCGGCAGGACGAAGCTGCTGATCTTGCGGCTGATCGGGAACTTCGCCAGCTGTTCCAGCATCTTCGGGTAGGCGGCTTCGGAGCTTGCGGTCGAGAAGGCCAGCAGGAACGGCTCCCGCACCAGCAGGATCAGCCGCTTCACGCTCGGGCCCAGCAACAGGTAGCCGGCCAGGATCAGGATCATCCAGAGGCAGATGAGGCCGAAGTAGAACTCGCCCATGAACTTCGCGTAGCTCACCAGGATTCCCAGCCCGTTCGTGGAGACGGTGGCCGCCATGGCGCAGAACACGGCCAGCGGCGCCAGCTTCATCACGTAGCCCGTGACGCGCAGGATGATGTGCGACAGCCCCTCGATCCCTTCCAGCACCACCTTGGCGCGGGCGCCCATGGCGGCGCAGGCCACGCCGAAGAAGATGGAGAAGACGACGATCTGCAGGATCTCGTTGTCCACCATCGGGCGGATCGCGCTGTCCGGGAAGACGTGCTTGACGAAGCCGTCGATCGACATGGCATGCGCATCGATGCCGGACTTTACCCCGGCCGCCACGCGGTGCACCCCGGCCCCGGGCTCGAACAGGTCGACCAGGATCAGGCCCAGCGTCAGGGACACGAGGGACGCGCTGACGAACCAAAGCATCGCCTTGCCGCCGACGCGCCCGACGGCGCCGGTGTCGTTCATGTGGCCGATGCCGACCACGAGGGTGGAGAACACGAGCGGCGCGATGATCATCTTGATCAGGCGCAGGAAGATCGTGCTGCCGATGGAGATGTAGCTGGCCAGTGACTTCTGCGCGACCGGGTCGGCGATCTCGGCATGGATCAAACCGCCCGCGGCGATCCCGAGGATCATCGCGATCAGGATCCAGGTCGTCATGCCGAGTTTCTTCATGCTGCGCCTGCTCCGGTTTCGATCGTCAGCGGCGATCAAACCCGTTCACGTAGCCGAGAGCAACGGCTTATCTTCGGAGCACGGCGGATTTACGGCTCAGGCGGCCTGCGACAGCGGTTGCATGCCGGGTTCCAGCCGTGCCGGCTCGCCCCGGCGGGCGACCAGGGTGTGGCCGCGGGGGATCTCGTGCCAGCCGGCCCGCTGCCCATCGATGGGTTCGCTGACCAGGCGCAGCCCCGCCCCGCTGGGTTGCTCATCGGTCTTGTAATAGAGCGTGGCCGGGCGCGCGTCGCAGGCCCAGCGGAAGGCCCAGAGCGTGTCGCCGTCGGTCAGCGTCGCGGTGAAGCGCAACGCCTCCTTCACGCCGGCGGCCCGCATCAGCGCCTTCACCTCGGCCAGGGTGTCACGGAAGGCGGCCACCGGGTCGTCGTCCAGCCCGCGGGCCATGGCGGCCAGGAACAGCGCCTCGGAATCCGTCGTGCCGGCGCGGGACGGGTAGAGCGCGTCGGGGATCATCGCCTCCACCCGGCGCCGAACGGTCTGCCAACCGCCGACCTGGCCGTTGTGCATGAACAGATATTTGCCATGCGCGAACGGGTGGCAGTTGGCCCGGCTGGTCGCCGTGCCGGTGGCGGCCCGGACATGGGCGAAGAAGGTGCGGCTGCGGACCTGCGCGGCGATGCTGCGGAGGTTCTCGTCGGACCAGGCCGGCCTGACCTCCCGATACAGGCCCGGCACGTCGCGCTCGCCGTACCAGCCCAGGCCGAAGCCGTCGCCGTTGGTCTCCGTCTTGCCTTCGGACGCGTGCAGCGACTGGTGGATCAGGCTGTGGCACGGGGCCGTCACCAGGGTCTCCAACAGAATCGGCTCGCCCTGGTAGGCCAGGAAACGGCACATCGCGGCACCTCACGTCGTGTTCGACCGTTCCGTTATAAGCCTCGGGCGCCACTGGACAAGCAAATGCCGCGGCTTGCTGCGGCGCTGGGCCAGATTGACAGGGGGTCGGGCCGGGGCCATAGCGCCCGGCCAGTCCAGGGAACGTCCGAACCATGCCGGTCCACGCCTTCATCTTCCCCGGCCAGGGAAGCCAGTCCGTCGGCATGGGCCGCGACCTGGCTGCCGCCTTCGCCGCCGCCCGCGAGGTGTTCGGCGAGGTGGACGAGGTGCTGAAGCAGAAGCTCGGCCGGCTGATGTTCGAGGGCCCGGCCGAGGAGCTGACCCTGACCGAGAACGCCCAGCCCGCGCTGATGGCGATGTCGATGGCGGTGTTGCGGGTGCTGGAGACGGAGGGCGGGTTCCGCCTGGCGGACAAGGCGGTGCTGGTGGCCGGGCACTCGCTGGGGGAGTATTCCGCGCTGGCGGCCGCGGGCGCGCTTGCCCTGCCGGAGGCCGCCCGGCTGCTGCGCCTGCGCGGCAGCGCCATGCAGAAGGCGGTGCCGGCGGGCGAGGGGGCGATGGCGGCCCTGCTGGGCGTCGATCTGGAGCAGGCGGCCGGCATCTGCACGGACGCGGCCCTTCTGGTGCACGAGGACGGGACGGAGGAGCACCAGGTCGTGGAGGCCGCCAACGACAATGGCGGCGGCCAGGTCGTGATATCGGGCCACAAGGCCGCCGTGGAACGCGCCGTGGCGCTGGCCAAGGAGCGGGGGGTGCGCCGGGCCATGCTGCTGCCGGTGTCGGCCCCGTTCCATTGCGCGCTGATGGCCCCGGCCGCCGACGCGATGCGGGACGCGCTGGGGGCCGCGGCCCTGCTGCCGCCCGAGGTGCCGGTGATCGCCAACGTCACGGCCGAGCGGGCGACGGACCCGGACGAGATCAGGGACCTGCTGGTGCGCCAGGTGACGGGCACGGTCCGCTGGCGGGAATGCATGCTGGCGGCGGTCGCCATGGGTGTCGACAGCTTCGTCGAGCTGGGTTCGGGCAAGGTCCTGTCGGGCCTGGTGCGCCGGACCGCGCCCGACGCGGCGGCCGTGGCCGCGGGCACGCCGGCCGAGATCGAAGCCGTGTTGAAGGGGCTGTGACGATGTTCCGTCTGGACGGCAAGGCGGCGCTGGTGACCGGCGCCTCGGGCGGCATCGGGGCGTCGATCGCCCGGGTGCTGCACGCGCAGGGGGCGGTCGTGGTGCTGAGCGGCACCCGGGCGGAGGCGCTGGAGGCGTTGCGGGCCGAGCTGGGCGAGCGGGCGCATGTCTGCCCGGCCGACCTGCGGGAGGCGGCGGCAGCCGACGCGCTGGTGGCGGCCGCCGAGTCGGCGGCGGGGCCGCTGCATGTTCTGGTCAACAATGCCGGGCTCACGCGGGACATGCTGGCGCTGCGGATGAAGGACGAGGACTGGCAGACGGTGCTGGACGTCGACCTGTCGGCGCCGTTCCGCCTGGCGCGGGCGGCGTTGCGGGGGATGCTGCGCCGCCGGGCCGGCCGGATTATCGGGATCGGCAGCGTCGTGGGCACCACAGGCAACCCGGGCCAGGCGAACTATGCCGCGGCAAAGGCCGGGCTGATCGGCATGAGCAAGGCGCTGGCGCAGGAGGTCGGCAGCCGCGGCATCACCGTCAACGTCGTGGCCCCCGGATTCGTGGAGACGGCGATGACCCAGGGGCTGGCCGACGCGCAGAAGGAACGGCTGGTGGGCGCCATCCCGCTGGGCCGCATGGGGCAGCCGGCCGACATCGCCGCCGCGGTGGCGTGGCTTGCATCCGACGAGGCGGGCTGGGTGACAGGGACGACGCTGCACGTGAATGGCGGGATGGCGATGGTGTAGACACAGATTGGGGGCGCGGGACCGGGAGACCGCCTTGGCGGCCCGCGCTCAACCCGGGCGGACGCCTTGGCGGCCCGCTCTTAACCCGGGCGGACGCCTTGGCGGCCCGCTCTTAACCCGGGCGGACGCCTTGGCGGCCCGCTCTTAACCCGGGCGGACGCCTTGGCGGCCCGCTCTTAACCATGGTATGCGCCGCACTTCTGGACGGGGTCGGCACAGGCCTCCCGGCAGGCGCGGCCCACGAACGACAGGAATCGAGGACATCAATGAGCGACATCGACGACAAGGTTAAAAAGATCGTGGTGGAACACCTGGGCGTCGAAGAGAGCAAGGTCACGCCCGAGGCCTCGTTCATCGACGACCTCGGCGCGGACAGCCTCGACACGGTCGAGCTGGTGATGGCCTTCGAGGAGGCGTTCAGCGTCGAGATTCCCGAGGACGCGGCCGAGAAGATCAGCACCGTCAACGACGCGATCGTCTTCATCAAAAGCCAGAAGGCGGAATAGTCCGGCCGCCACGAGGTAGGAGGCGCCATGCGTCGGGTCGTCATCACGGGGATGGGGATCGCCTGTCCCCTGGGCGTGGGCGTCGAGCACGTCTGGAAACGTCTGATCAATGCCCATAGCGGGATCGCCGCCATCCAGTCGTTCGACACGACGGAGCTGACGGCCAAGATCGCCGGCCAGGTCCCGGCCGGCACCCGCGCCGACGGAGGGCTGGACATCGGCGAGTGGATCCCGGTCAAGGATCAGAAGAAGATGGACCGGTTCATCCACCTGGCCGTGGTGGCGGCCAGCGAGGCGGTGGAGGACAGCGGCTGGGTCCCCGCCGACGAGGACGAGAAGTGCGCGACCGGCGTCATGATCGGGTCCGGCATCGGCGGGCTCGGCACGATCTACGAGGCGTCGGTGCTGGTGTCGCAGGGCAAGGCGCGGAGGCTGTCGCCGTTCTTCATCCCCTCGGCGCTCATCAACCTCGCCTCGGGCCACGTCTCCATCAAGTACGGCTTCAAGGGCCCGAATCACTCGGCGGTCACGGCCTGCGCCACCGGGGTGCACGCCATCGGCGACGCGGCGCGGCTGATCATGCTGGGCGACGCCGACGTCATGGTGGCGGGCGGCGCGGAGGGCGCGGTGAACGAGCTGGGGATTGCCGGGTTCTGCGCCAGCCGTGCCCTGTCGACCGCGTTCAACGACCGCCCGCCCGCTGCATCCCGCCCGTGGGACCGCGACCGCGACGGCTTCGTCATGGGCGAGGGCGCCGGCGTCGTGGTGCTGGAGGAACTGGACCACGCGAAGGCGCGCGGCGCCAAGATCTACGGCGAGGTCTGCGGCTACGGCATGTCGGGCGACGCCCACCACATCACCGCGCCGGCTGAGGGCCATGACGGGGCGTTCCGCGCCATGCGGGCCGCCTTCCGCAACGGCGGCATGCAGCCGCAGGACGTGCAGTACGTCAACGCGCACGGCACCAGCACGCCGCTGGGCGACGACCTCGAGCTGCAGGCCGTCGAGCGGTTCTTCGGCGATGCGTCGAAGGGCCTGGCGATGTCGTCCACCAAGTCCGCCACCGGGCACCTGCTGGGCGCGGCCGGCGCGATCGAGGCGGTGTTCTCGTTGCTGGCGATCCGCGACGGCGTGGTGCCGCCGACGCTGAACCTCGAGAACCCGAGCCGGGAGAGCGTGATCGACCGCGTCCCGCTGCAGGCGCAGGAGCGTCGTGTGGACGTGGTGCTATCCAACAGCTTCGGCTTCGGCGGCACCAACGCCAGCATTCTGTTCAAACGCGCCGCTTAACGGCCGATCGTGCTGCGCGCGATCGCCGTCCTGGTCGTCGCCGCCCTGCTGCTGGCAGGCGGCGTCTGGGGCGCGCTGCGGCTCTATGACCTGCCGGGGCCTCTGGCAGAGCAGCGGGCGGTCGTGGTGCCGCATGGCGGGATCGACCAGATTGCGGATTCGCTCGGCCGCGCGGGCGTGGTCGGCAACCCCACCGCGCTGCGCCTCGCCGCCCTGCTGACCCGGCGCCAGGGGCCGATGCGCAGCGCCGAGCTGGCCTTTCCGCCCCATGCCAGCCTGCGCGAGACCCTATTGGTGCTGCGCTTCGGCAAGCCCGTGCAGCACCACCTGACGATCCCCGAAGGACTGACGGCCCAGCAGGTGGCGCTGCTGGTGGACAAGGGCCCGGCGCTGGAGGGCGAGGTGCCCGTGCCGCCCGAAGGCAGCGTGCTGCCCGAAACCTACGCGTTCGAGCTGGGCACCACCCGCACGGCCCTGCTCGACCGGGCGCGCAAGGCGATGGACCGCGCGCTGGAGCAGGCCTGGGCCAACCGCACCGGCAACACCCAGCCACTGTCCGGCCCGCGCGACGCGCTGATCCTGGCCAGCATCGTGGAGCGGGAAACCAGCCGGCCGGACGAGCGCCCGCGCGTGGCCACGGTGTTCCTGAACCGGCTGCGCCGCGGCATGAAGCTGCAATCGGACCCCACGGTCGTCTATGGCGCCAGCGGCGGCGCGGGGGTGCTGGATCACGGCATCACCCGGGCGGAGCTCGACCGCGACGACCCCTACAACACCTACCGCATCGCCGGCCTGCCGCCCGGCCCCATCAGCATGCCGGGGCTCGCCGCACTGAAGTCCGTCACCCAGCCCTGGCCCGGCGAGGACCTGTTCTTCGTCGCCGACGGCATGGGGGGCCACCTGTTCGCCAAGACGGAGGCGGAGCACAACCGGAACGTGGCCCGGTGGCGCGACATCGAACGCCAGCGGGCCGCAATGCCCAAGCCCCCCCAGAACTGAGGCGCCCATGCCGGCTGCTGTATCCCCCGTGGCCTCGACCGCGACCCTGGCGTCGATGACCGGTTTCGCGCGCACCGAGGGGCTGGATGCCGGGCTGGCCTGGGCGTGGGAGCTGCGGAGCGTCAACGGCCGGGGCCTCGACCTCAAGATGCGGCTGCCGGCCGGGTTCGACGCGCTGGAGCCGGCGCTGCGCGAGGAGGCGGGGCGGGTGCTGCGCCGGGGCAACGTCGGCGCCAACCTGACCCTGAAGCGGGAGGAGCGGCAGCGCCTGGTGGCCGACCCGGCGGTGCTGGACGAGCTGCTGACCCTGGCCGCCAGCATCGCGGCCCGCATCCCGGGCGCGCCGCCGCCGCGGGCCGAGCTGCTGCTGGCCTTGCCCGGCGTCATGCGTCCGCCCACCGCAACCGAGGACGGCGTGCCGCAGGCGGCCCTCCGTGCCGTCCGCGCCGGCTTCACCGCCGCCCTGGCCGGGCTCGCCACCGCCCGGCAGGAGGAAGGGGCGAGGCTCGCGGGACTTCTGGCCGCACAGCTCGACACCATCGCGACCCTGCGGCGGCAGGCGGAGCACGAGGCCGCGGACCAGCCGCGCCTGCAGCAGGCCCGCATGCTGGAGAGCCTGGCCGGCCTGCTGCGCGACCAGCCGGGCCTGCCGCAGGACCGCATCGCGCAGGAGGTGGCGCTGCTGGCCACTCGGGCCGACGTGCGCGAGGAGCTGGATCGGCTCGGCGCCCACATCGACGCGGCCCGCGACCTGCTGACCGAGGGGGCAGGGGTGGGGCGCCGCTTCGACTTCCTGGTGCAGGAGTTCGTGCGGGAGACGAACACGCTGTGCAGCAAGTCGGCCTCCGTCCCGCTGACGGCCACGGGGCTGCGGCTGAAGGCCGTGATCGAGCAGATGCGGGAGCAGGTGCAGAATGTCGAGTGAGGCCGTGCCGGACCCGGCCTTGGCGCGCCGGGGGGTCTGCCTGGTCCTGTCGGCCCCCTCCGGCGCCGGGAAAAGCAGCACGCTGCGTCGCCTGCTGGCGCTGGAGCCGGCGCTGCGCCTGTCCGTCAGCGCCACCACGCGGGCGCCGCGGCCGGGGGAACGACAGGGGGTGGACTACCTGTTCACCGACCGCGCGGGGTTCGACGCGATGGTGGACGCCGGGGGCATGCTGGAATGGGCGACGGTGTTCGGCCGCAGCTACGGCTCGCCCCGCGCCCCGGTGGAGGCGGCGCTGGTTGCCGGGCAGGACGTCGCCTTCGACATCGACTGGCAGGGCCATCGGCAGCTGCAGGCGGCACTGCCGGGCGACGTGGTCAGCGTGTTCGTGCTGCCCCCATCGCTGCAGGCGCTGCAGGAGCGGCTGCAGGCCCGGGGCGGCGACTCGGACAGCGAGATCGCCCGCCGCATGGACGCGGCCCGCGACGAGCTGAGCCACTGGGCCGAGTTCGACCATGTGGTCGTCAACACCGAGCTGGATCAGGCGGTGGCGGCCGTCCGCAGCGTGCTGGGGGCCGCCCGCAGCGCGCGCAGGCGGCTGCCGGGGCTGCCGGGCTTCATTGCCGCTTTGACCGCGGGCTGCCCGCTTTGACCTTAGGCTGAAGGACTGGTTCACTCCCGCAAGGGAGACGTCGTGAACTATACGTTCCATTTCGAAGACATCTGGGCAGCCCGCGAGGAGCTGTTCTGGGGCACGGTGCTGACGCTCGAGCTGTCGGCCGTGTCGATGGTGCTCAGCCTGATCGTGGCGGTGTTCGGCGCCCTGGCGCGCACCAGCGGGCCGCGCTGGCTGCGGGCGCTGGTGGCCGCCTATGTCGAGTTCATCCGCAACACGCCGTTCCTGGTGCAGGTCTTCTTCATCTTCTTCGGCCTGCCGGTGCTGGGCCTCCGGCTCGAAACGGATGTCTGCGCCGTCATCGCCATGGTGCTGAACGGCAGCGCCTACACGATCGAGATCGTCCGCGCTGGGATCGAGACCATCGGGCATGGGCAGACCGAGGCGGCACGGGCGCTCGGCCTGCGCGGCTTTCAGGCCTTCCGCCTGATCGTGCTGCCTCAGGCGCTGCGGGCCGTGCTGCCGCCGCTCGGCAGCCAGTTCATCCTGCTGATGCTCAACAGCTCCATCGTCTCGGTCATTTCCGCCGACGAGCTGACCTCGGCCACGCAGGACATCCAGTCCCGCACCTTCCGCAGCTTCGAGGCCTACATCGTCGCGATGGGCATCTACTTCGCGCTCTCGACCCTGTTCAGCGGCGTGTTCTCGGCCGTCGAGCGGTTCGCCTTTGCCCGGCCCGCGGCCCGATGAGGCAGCTGAGCTGGTCGGACCTCGCCTTCCTGCCTTACGCGGCGCGCTGGACGGTGCTGCTGTCGGTGCTGGCCTTCGCCGGGGGCGGCGTCATCGGCGTGGCGATCGCGCTGATGCGGGTTTCCGAGTACCGGGCGCTGCGCTGGTTCGCCATCGGCTACGTCCGGCTGTTCCAGGGCACGCCGCTGCTGCTGCAGCTGTTCCTGGTGTTCTTCGGCAGCGACATGCTCGGTCTGGCGCTCGACCCGCTGCTGAGCGCGGCGCTGGGGCTCAGCCTGAATGCCGGGGCGTTCCTGGGCGAGATCTGGCGCGGCTCGATCCAGGCGGTGCCGGCCGGACAGACCGAGGCCGCGCGGGCGTTGGGCCTGCACTACGGCGCGCGCATGTGGACGGTGGTGGCCCCGCAGGCGCTGCGGGTGGCGACGGCGCCGACGGTCGGGTTCCTGGTCAACCTGGTGAAAAGCACCTCATTGGCCGCGGTGATCGGCTTCGTGGAGCTGACGCGGGCCGGGCAGCTGCTGAACAACACGACCTACCGGCCATTCCCGATCTTCGGGGCTGTCGCGGTGATCTACTTCCTGCTTTGCTACCCGCTGACCGCATTGGCCCGGCGGCTCGAGAGCCGGCTGGCCCAAGCCTATAAAAGATAATCGAGGGAAACGACCGCATGACGATGAAACGCCACCTCAAAACCCTGCTGTTCGCGCTCATGGCGCTGGCCCTCGGCATCGTCCTGGGGGGGCGGGCGCGGGCGCAGACGATCGACGAGCTGCTCAAGCGCGGGACCATCAACATCGGCGTGCTGGTGGACCTGCCGCCGTTCGGGTCGCTGAACGACAAGCAGGAGCCGGACGGCTACGACATCGAGGTGGCCAAGCTGCTGGCCAAGTACATGGGGGTGAAGGTCAACCTGGTGCAGCTGACGGCGGCCAACCGCCTGCCGTTCCTGCTGACCGGAAAGGTGGACCTGATCGTCGCCACCTTCGGCATCACGCCGGAACGCGCCAAACAGGTGCTGTTCAGCATCCCCTACAGCGCCATCGAGAACACCGTCTACGGCCCCAAGACCAAGCCGATCGCCAAGGTCGACGACCTCAAGGGCCTGCGGATCGGCGTGCCGCGCGGCGGCGTGCAGGACGTGATCCTGTCGGGGCAGCTGGGCACGGCGGCGCGCATGATGCGGTTCGACGACTCGCCGAGCGTGTTCCAGGCCATGCTGACCGGCCAGGTGGACGCCATTGCGGAGACGGGGATCACCTTCGACGCGGTCATGAAGGCGAACCCGGGCGCGCCGATCGAGAAGAAGTTCGTGCTGCTGCGGCAGCCGAACGGCATCACGATGCGGTCCGACCAGTTCAACCTGCTGCGCTGGGTCAACACCTTCGTCTACTTCACGAAGAACAACGGCGAGCTGGATACGCTGTGGCGCAAGTGGTTCAACGCGCCGCTGCCGGAACTGCCGGTGTTCTGATCGATACTTTCAGGTGCGCCCGTCCGGTAGGACGGGCGCATCACAGGACGATGTGGCCGCCGAACGACAACACGATCATCACCGACACCAGGCACAGGATCACGACGACCGACAGCACCCAGCGCAGCGCCATGTAGGCGGGCTGCAGCAGCCCCGCGGTCGTCGCCCGCGCCTCCGCCACCGTCAGCCCGATGAACCCGGCCGTCAGGATGCCGATGCCGACGATCGGCAGGCCCACGAACGTGACCAGCAGCCCCGCCCAGCCGATCAGCGACGGCAGCACGCCCAGGCCGAAGCGCGCCCGCTGCGTCCGCGGCGCCTGCGTGACGCCCGCCTCGAGCCCGATGCCCCAGTGCACCCCGCCCAGGAACGCCAGGATGACCGCGCCATAGGCGGACAGCGCCAGCAGCGACCGCGTGGCCCAATCCCCCTGGAACGTCAGCGCGCCCAGGCTACAGGCGACGAAGGGGACCAGGCCGGCGATCCCGAGCAGGACCGCAAAGAGGGGAAGGGCGCGCATGCCCCCTGCTACGATGCGTCGGTGTGCGGTGCAACTTCCCGCACGGACGGGGTATGATGCGGCATGGACCTCGGTTTCGAGCTTTTCATCGTCTTCCTGCTCATCCTGCTCAACGGCGTGTTCGCGCTCAGCGAGCTGGCGCTCGTCTCCGTGCGGCGTGCCCGGCTGATGGTGCTGGAACGGCAGGGCGTGAAGGGCGCCGCCACGGCCCGGCTGCTGTCGGAGGACCCGCAGCGCTTCCTGCCCACGGTGCAGATCGGCATCACCCTGGTCAGCGTGCTGGCCGGCGTGTTCGGTGGCGCCCGCATCTCGGGCCGGCTCAGCGCCTGGTTCACGACCATCCCGTCCATCGCGCGCTTCGCCGACACGCTGGCGCTGACCGTCGTCGTGGTGCTGACCACCTACCTGACGCTGGTGATCGGGGAGCTGGTGCCCAAGCAGCTCGCGCTGCGGCAGCCGGAACGCGTCTCGGCGTCGATCGCCGGGCCGCTGTCGTATCTGGCGCGGGTGGGCGCGCCGATCGTCTGGCTGCTGGGCCGGTCGTCGCACCTGGTGCTGCGCCTGTTCGGGCAGCACGGCGACGAGCGGCAGGGCGTCACGGAGGAGGAGCTGAAGGCGGTGCTGGCCGAGGGCGCGCAAGAGGGCGTGCTGGAGAACGAGGAGCGCGACATGATCGAGCGGCTGCTCCGCCTGGCCGACAAGCCGGTGCGGGCGATCATGACGCCGCGCAACGAGCTGGCCTGGATCGACCGCACCCATGGGCCGGCCGAGATCGCGGCCACGCTGCGGGCCCGGCCGCACAGCCGCTTCGTGGTGTGCGAGGGCGAGATCGACAACGTGGTGGGCGTCGTGCAGGCCAAGACGCTGCTGGACCGCATGCTCACGGGCGGGGCGCTGTCCATCGGCGACGCGCTGGAGAAGCCGATGGTGATCCCGGACACGACGACGGCGCTGGAGGCGCTGGAGCGGCTGAAGGCGGACGTGATCGGGCTGGCGCTGGTGATGGACGAGTATGGCAGCTTCGAGGGCGTGGTGACGGCGGCCGACGTGCTGGAGGCGATCGTGGGCGACGTGCGGGCCCCGGCGCCCGACCCCTCGGCGCCCGACGCGACGGCCGGCCCGATGCTGCTGGACGGGGCGATGCCGGTGGACGAGATCAAGGCGCGGCTGGAGCTGCCGGACCTGCCGTCGGAAGGCAGCTACCACACGCTGGCCGGGCTGCTGCTCGCCTTGCTGCGCCGCGTGCCGGCGGCGGGCGACCGGATCGTGTTCGCCGGCTGGCGGTTCGAGGTGGTGGAGATGGACGGCCGCCGCGTCTCCCGCGTGCGGGCGATGCCGGAGCCTGCCGCGGAAGGGTAGGGACCTACCAGGGGATGGCGCTGGCCGGGACCAGCCCCTCGAATAGCGGGCGGGCATACAGGAAACCCTGGATGTAGCGCGCCCCGACCGACTTCAGCGCCGCGGCCTCCTCCGGGCGCTCGACACCCTCGACGACCACCTTGATGCCTACCTCCTCGCCCAGGCGGATGATGGCCGCGACGATGGCCAGGCGCATGCGGTCCCTGTCGCAGTCCCGCACCAGCTCGCGGTCCAGCTTCACGATGTCGGGCTTCAGCTGCGCGAGCCGGCTCAGCCCGGAATACCCCGTCGCGAAGTCGTCGAGCGCGATGCGGAAGCCGTGGCGGCGATACTCCTCGATGATGCGCAGCGTGTGGCCGCTATCGGCGATCTCCTCATGCTCCACGAACTCGAAGGTGAGGCGGTCGAGCGGGAAGCCCGACTTCTGCGCGGCGTCGAGCGTGAGGCGGATGCAGGCCTTCGGCTCGTAGACGGCATTGGGCAGAAAGTTGATGTTCAGCCGGCAGTCCGGGGCGGCGGGCAGGCCCAGGCGCGCCGCCAGCTCGATGGCGGTGACGCGGCAGGCCTGGTCGAACGCATACCGGTTCTCGTCGTTGACCCGCGCCAGCACGGATCCGGCGCCTTCGCCCGCGGGGCCCCGCACCAGCGCCTCATACGCGTCGATCCGGCCCTCCCGCAGGTCCACAATCGGCTGGAAGGCCATCGTGAACGGGAAGATGGTCCGCCCCTGGATGCAGGTGCGACAAGGCCGGTCGTTCGCCAAGGTCATGATGTCCATCATTGCGGGCTCCAACCCCAGAGGTCGGAGCACTCTCCTCTGCAAGTGTGAAGATGGAATGGAGAACGACAAGGACTCCCCCGTTGCGGCACGCCGCGCGAGGCGGTAAGCCCGCCCTGGGCCACGCCCCCCCACCGGGGCGCTTCTCTTCTGGGAGGGAGAGCGATCATGGATGTTCCCGTGCCGACGCACGCCGGGGCGCTTGCGCCCCACAAGCCCGAGAAACGTCCGGGCAACCCCGATTTCTCCTCCGGACCCTGCGCGAAGCGGCCCGGCTGGTCGCTCGACGCACTGGGCGGCGCGCTGCTGGGGCGCAGCCATCGGGCCGCCGGGCCCAAGGCGCGGCTGGCGGAGGTGATCGACCGGTCCCGCGCCATTCTGGGCCTGCCGGAGGGCTGGGTGCTGGGCATCGTCCCGGGCTCCGACACCGGGGCGATCGAGATGGCCCTGTGGTCGCTGCTGGGCTCGCGCCCCGTCGACATCCTGGCGTTCGAGAGCTTCTCCGAAGCCTGGGCCACCGACGTCGTGAAGCAGCTGAAACTGGAGGCGCGGGTGCTGTCCGCCGCCTATGGCAGCCTGCCCGACCTTTCCGCCATCGACCCGGCGCACGACCTGGTGCTCGCCTGGAACGGCACCACCTCCGGCGCCCGCCTGCCGCACGCCGACTTCATCGCCGCCGACCGCGCGGGCCTCGTGCTGTGCGACGCCACCTCGGCTGCGTTCGCCATGGCGCTGCCGTGGGACAAGCTCGATGTCGTCACCTGGTCCTGGCAGAAGGTGCTGGGCGGCGAGGCGGCGCACGGCATGCTGGCGCTGTCGCCCCGCGCCGTCGCCCGGCTGGAGAGCCACAAGCCGGCCTGGCCCATGCCGAAGGTGTTCCGCCTGACCAGCGGCGGCAAACTGGCCGCCGGCATCTTCAAGGGCGAGACCATCAACACGCCCAGCATGCTGTGCGTCGAAGACGCGCTGGACGGGCTGCGCTGGGCCGAATCCGTGGGCGGCCTGCCGGCGCTGATCGCCCGCAGCGAGGCGAACCTGGCCGCCGTCGCCGCCTGGGTGGAGCGCTCCGCCTGGGCCGGGTTCCTGGCGGCGGACCCGGCCACCCGGTCCTGTACGTCCATCTGCCTCGTGATCACGGCGCCCTGGTTCCGGGCGCTGGACGACAAGGGCCAGGCGGCGGTGGCGAAGACGCTGGCTGGGCTGCTGGACCGGGAAGGCGTGGCGCACGACGTCGCCAGCTACCGCGACGCGCCGCCAGGTTTGCGCATCTGGGGCGGCGCCACGGTCGAGACGGCGGACATCGCGGCGCTGCTGCCGTGGCTGGACTGGGCGTACGCCCAGGTCGCGCCGGCCCCTATCGAGCCCGCTCCGGTGAACCCATGACGCCCCGGGTCCTGATCAGCGACAAGCTCTCCCCGGCGGCGCTCGAGATCTTCCGCAGCCGCGGGGTGGCGGCCGACCTGCGCCCGGGCCTCTCGCCTGCGGAGCTGCGGGGCGTCATCGGCGAGTACGACGGCCTGGCCATCCGCTCCGCCACCAAGGTGACGCGGGAGCTGCTGGACGCCGCACCCCGGCTGCGCGTGGTCGGGCGCGCCGGCATCGGCATCGACAACGTGGACGTGAAGAGCGCCACCGCCCGCGGCGTGGTGGTGATGAACACCCCCTTCGGCAACGCCATCACGACCGCCGAGCACGCCATCGCCATGATGTTCGCGCTGGCACGGCAGATCCCCGAGGCCACCGCCAGCACCCGCGCCGGCCAGTGGGAGAAGAACCGCTTCATGGGCATGGAGCTGACCGGCAAGACGCTGGGGCTGGTCGGCTGCGGCAACATCGGCTCTATCGTCGCCGACCGGGCGATCGGGCTGCGGATGCGCGTCGTGGCGTTCGACCCGTTCCTGACCGAGAAGCGGGCGATCGACCTGGGCGTGGAGAAGGTCGACTTGGCGGAGCTGCTGGCCCGGGCGGACGTCATCACGCTGCACACGCCATTGACCGACGCCACGCGGGACATCCTGTCGCGGGCGGCGCTGGCGGCCTGCAAGCGGGGCGTGCGGATCGTGAACTGCGCCCGCGGCGGCCTGGTGGACGAGGCGGCGCTGGCCGAGGCGCTGCGGTCGGGCCAGGTGGCGGGCGCCGCGCTCGACGTGTTCGGGACGGAGCCGCCGATCGGCAGCCCGCTGCTGGGGCTGGAGAACGTGGTGTGCACCCCGCACCTGGGGGCCGCCACCGCGGAGGCGCAGGAGAACGTGGCGCTGCAGGTGGCCGAGCAGATGAGCGACTTCCTGCTGACCGGGGCGGTGAGCAACGCCGTGAACATGCCCGCCGTCTCGGCCGAGGATGCGCCGCGGCTGGCGCCGTACATGGAGCTGTGCCGGCTGCTGGGCGGGTTCGCCGGGCAGATGACGGCGGTGGCGGAGGGCAGCCTGCGCAGCGTGAGCATCGAGTACGAGGGGCTGGCCGCGCAGCTGAACCACCGTCCGCTGACGGCCGCGGTGCTGGCCGGGCTGCTGGCGCCCATGGTGGCGGGCGTGAACATGGTGAACGCCCCGGTGCTGGCGCGGGAGCGCGGAATCGACGTGGCCGAGACGGCGCATGACCGGCCGAGCGAGTATCAGACGCTGGTGCGGGTGACGGTGACGACGGAGCAGGGGCGGCGCGCGGTGGCGGGCACGCTGTTCGGCGCGCGGGCGCCGCGGCTGGTGGAGATCAAGGGCATCAAGATGGAGGCCGATTTCGGCCGGCACATGCTGTATGTCACCAACCAGGACAAGCCCGGCTTCATCGGCCGCTTCGGCGCCACGCTGGGCGAGGCCGGGATCAACATCGGCACCTTCCACCTGGGCCGCGCGGCGCCGGGGGGCGACGCCATCTGCCTGGTGTCGGTCGACGAGAAGGTGCCGGAGGGCGTGCTGGCGCTGGTGCGGGCCCTGCCGGCGGTGGTGCAGGCGACGGCGCTGGACTTCTGAGCGTCTTGCCTGCCGGAGGGCAGAGGGACCACGGAGACGCAGAGGACACGGAGAAGGGGGTGAGAATGCAGGGTGTGGCCCGAGCTGACGCTTCCAATCATTTTGGAATCCGGTCGCCATGAAACGTCTTGTCTTGCTGTTCCTGTCGTTCACTGTGTCGGGTGGCGTTCGGGCGCAGATGCCTTCGGCGGCAACGATCTATGCGCTGGAGACCATGGGCACCACCGTGTCGCCGGTGTTGCGGGAGAGCTACACGGCGGCCGGGGATGGCGGGGGCGCGATCTACCACTACGACCCGGCACGATGCGCGGCGGCCGATAACGGGCTGCAGGTCCAGTCGGTGGTGTCGCCGGGCTGCTGGATCGCCGACTTCAAGCTGACGCAGCCGACGCCGAAGGTGTGGGGCTGCGTGGGCGACGGCGTGCATGACGACACGAGTTGCCTGCAATACGCCTTCAACGCGATGGGTCACGCCACGCTGTACAACGGGAGGTATTCGTACTGCATCAAGGGGCCGGGGATCACGGTCTCCTATCCGATCACCTATGTCGGGGCCGGGATCGATCCGACGGCCGGGCTGACCCCCGTCACCAATTTCGGGCTGCTGCAGTGCGAGCCGAACGTGAACGCCATCACGGTGAAGGCGAACGCGACCACCTTCCGCGATCTGGTCGTGACGGCCAACAAGGGCGGCGCGAACACCGCGGGCGCGACGTTCACGGTGAATGGCACGGCCAACTCGGTCGCGTTCGAGAACGTGAAGGTCGATGCGCCGTGCATCGGCTTCGACGTATCCGGCAACACCATCACGCTCGAGCGGGTGTCCGGCATCAACCTGAGCGGGACCGGATGCTACGGCGTGCGAGTCGGGCACGAGACCGATCGGGCCGGCACGGAGGAGGTGCGCATCATGAACTCCAACTTTGCGGCCATTCCTGCTAAGCCTCCGAGTGCCGGGATGAGGATCGAGGATGTGGGCGGCCTGACCATCAGCAACACGGACAGCGTCGGCACGGGAACCGTGTTCTGTCCGGGCGAGCGGACCGTCCGGGGCCATGACGGAAAGTACACGACATACGGGCAGGAGGTGGACTGGGCTGCGGTGGTGAAGACCGAGTTCGGCGACACGCTGCACGGTCCCGCCCTGGCGATCGACACATGCTCGAAGCTGGGTGTCATGAAGGGGGCCATGTTCGACACGGTCTGGGCGTCGACGTCTCTGGACGATCACGGCGTCAGCATCCGGAACACGGCGGGTGGACTGTTGAAGGGCATCCACTTCGTGGGGCTCCGATCCTACCAGAACCATTCTTCCGCGATGTTCGTCGGGACGTCGAACGTGAGCGACCTCACGATCGACGCGTCGGCGTTCTGTGGCAACGGACGGGCCGGGTCGAACACCTTCTCGACCATTTTCGTGGCGGCCGGGGTGAGGAACTTCGCCCTGCGGAACAGCCGGATCAGCGACCAGTGCGACAGCTTTTCTCCCCCGGTCAGCACGAATACGGCATTGGAACTGGCGGGCAACGACACCGACCAGCCAGGCAACATCAACGACAATCTGGTGATCGTGGGCAACGACTTCAGCGGCAACGTGGCCCCGGCGATCAAGGGCACGCCCTCGAACTACGCCGCCAACATTACCGTGGCCAACAACGCCGGCGTGGATGGGGTGGCAACCCCGATCGCGAGCGCCAGCACCATCACTGTGGGCTACAACCCGGTCTACGCCCTCACGGGATCGACCGACATCCAGTCGATCCAGGGCCATCCGAGCAACTGGATGGTGACGCTGATCCCGACTGACGCGCCCATCACCTTTCTCGCGGGTGGCGGCATCTGCCACGCCTTCACCGCGGTTCGATATTCTCGGGTCGTGCTGTCCTGGCTGGCGAGTTCGTCCTGCTGGGCGAGCTGAAAGCGCGGCGGTTTAGAGCTGACCTTTGAAAAGTTGGGAGGCTGGAATGGCCAATCTCGTGACACCACCGAACGGCACGACGACACTGACCCAGTCGGCCGTCTACGACAGTGGCACGATCAACTCGACGCTGATCATCGATGGTTCCAATGTCGTCGTGTCGATCACCGGAGTGCTGACCTCCGGGCTCGGTGAAACCGTCTATGTGGAAGACGGCGCACAGCTCAATGCGCTTGGTGGGGTGAGCGGGTCGACCGCATTTGCCTTGGGTGGAGCAAACTCGAAGGTAGAAATCGGCTCCGGCAATGCATTTGTCTACATGATCTATCCGCCGTCTGGAAACCCGCCCGACTCCCTTCATCCCACCACGGCCGCCTCCCTGACTGTCGACAGCAGTAGTAGTCTTATCTCCATAGTTGGTTTCATTGGCGGCGACACTATCTAGACTGGAAGTCCCGCAGTATCGATTGCCTATAATGACGTGCCCTACACGACAGGTTATGTTTACGGGAATTACTTTGCTCAGACTGGTGAGCTCACCATCACCGAGCAGAATGGGTCTGTGCTAGGTATTGCCTTGTATGGTTATTTGTTTCCCTACGGAGGTCCGCAGTTCAACCCGGGTTACAAGCAGTCGAGCTTCGGGATCGTGAATGGGGCGGTGGTGTATGTGCCGCCGCCGCCGCCGCCGACGCCGCCGACGGTGACGCTGGGGTCGGGCAACCTGCGGATGCGGGAGGGCAGCAGCGTCGCGCCCTTCCGCACGCTGGTGATCTCGGACACGACCGCCGCGGCCACGGAGACGGTCGTCGTCAAGGTCGCCAACGCCAGCGGCATCCTGTCCGACCCGGCCGCCGCAACGGACGGCAGCAGCTTCAACGCCGCCGCCGGCACCTACACCGTCACCGGCAGCGCCGCCGCGGTGACGCAGGCGATCGAGGGGCTGTCGTTCATCCCCAACACCTATACGCTCGGCGCGGCCAGCGGCTTCGTCACCATGCTGACCGTCAACGTCACCAGCAGCACCGGGCTGACGGCGAGCGACAGCACCACGTCGGTCACCACCTACGGCGCGTTGATCGCGGCCAACTTCGGCGGCGCCGCCTCGTCGTCGCTGCTGGTGCAGCACGTGGGCGGGGCGGCGCTGATCTACACGACGAACGGGCTCGGCGTGACGGCGGCGACGTCGTGGGCAATGCGGGGCCCGGCTGGCACGTGATGGCCGCGGCCGACTTCGACGGCGACGGGCAGGCCGACATCCTGCTGCAGAACGACAACGGGGCGCTGGTCGACTACATTATCGGCGGCACGGCGGCGGCGCCCGCGATCGTGGCCGGGCACAGCCTGGGCAGCCCGGGCAGCGCCTGGCACGTGCGGGGCACCGGCGACTTCAACGCCGACGGCCGCGCCGACATCCTGCTGCAGCACGACAACGGCAGCCTGGTGATCCTAGAGACCAACGGCACCACCCTCGTCGGCAGCGCCGCGGTGGGCAGCCTGCCCGCGGGCTGGGCGGTGGAGGGGGTCGCCGACTTCAACGGCGACGGCCGGCCGGACATCCTGGTGCAGGGGTCGGACGGCACGCTGGTGGTGTATCTGATGAACGGCACGGCGATCATGTCGGGCGGCGTGGTCGGCAACCCGTGGCCGGGCTACGCGGTGGCGGGCACTGGCAACTACAACGGCGACAGCAAGGCCGACATCCTGCTGCACAACGACAACGGCGTGAACGTCGTGTGGGACGTGGCGGACACCACGCTGGTGGGCAGCGCTTTCGTGGGGAACTCGGGCGCCGGGTCGCACGTGACGGCCGGCCTCGACCTCGACGCCGACGGCCACGCGGACCTCGTCGCCCAGAACCCGGCCACCACCGCCATCACCGGCAGCACGATCAACGGCAGCACCGCCGTGACGGCCAGCGGGGTGCTGGCCACGCCCGGCGTCGGCTGGAGCGTCGTGGGCAGCAATCCCATCACCTTCCTGGACGGCACCGGCGCCAATCTGGTGCTGACCGGCACGCCCGGCGCCGACCAGTTCGTGCTGACGGCCTACCAGCCGGGGATCCACGTCATCACGGGCTTCAACCCGGCCCAGGACACGCTGGCGCTGAGCGCCGCGGCGTTCCCGACCGCCGCCGCGGTGCAGGCGAGCGAGCAGGACTACCAGGGCGGCACGTTCATCGGCCTGTCGCCCACGGCGGCGATCGTGATCACCGGCGTCACGCCCGGGCAGCTCTCGGCGGCCGACTTCGTGCTGCGGTAGGGTGAAAGAAGCGGGAGCACGGGCCCCGTCGCTGCGTGCCTCGCCCTTTCCCCGAGACACCTGTCATGATCGGGCTTGTCCCGGTTATCCACGCCGTGCCGCGGGCGTCAGCCTTCGACGCCGGAGAAGCCGTTGTCCGCCAGCATGATACGCCGGCCTGCACGGCACCGCGTGGATGGCCGGGACAAGCCCGGCCATGACGGGGATGGGTGTTCGTTCTTCATGGCCTTCGTGGCTTCGTGGCTCACCGTCTCTCCGCCCGCGCAAAGGAAGGCAGTCACCCGGCTTCCAAGGTGCGAACGGCTTCCATGCGGCCGAAGAGGCGCATGAGGGGGCGGAGGGTTTGGGCGCGGGGGCCTTCTAGCCTGGGGTCGTGGTCCAGGATGCGGGCGGCGTCTTTGGCGGCGATCTGGATGAGGCGTTCGTGTTGTTCGGGGTCGGTCAGGCGGTAGCCGGGCAGGCCGGACTGGCGTTTGCCGAGCATGTCGCCGCCGCCGCGGAGCCGGAAGTCTTCGTCGGCGATGACGAAGCCGTCTTCGGTGTCGCGCAGCAGCGTCAGGCGGCGGCGCATCGAGTCTGTCAGGCCGTCCTCGTGCAGCAGCAGGCAGTAGCTTTGCGCTGCACCCCGGCCGACCCGGCCGCGCAGCTGGTGCAGCTGAGCCAGGCCGAAACGCTCGGCGTGCTCGATGACCATGATGCTGGCCTCGGGCACGTCCACGCCGACCTCGATGACGGTGGTGGCCACCAGCAGGCGGATGCGTCCGGCCGCGAAGTCGGCCAGGGCGCGGTCGCGGATGTGCGGCTCCTGCTGGCCGTGGACCAGGCCGACCGCGTCGCCGAAGCGCTGGGCCAGGGTCACGTAGCGCGCCTCGGCGGCGGCGAGGTCGATCAGCTCGTTCTCGGACACCATGGGACACACCCAGTAGACGCGGTCGTCGCGCTGCAGGGCGCGGGCGATGCCATCGACGACGCCCGCCAGCGTGGCGAGGGAGTGGATGGTGGTGCGGATGGGCTGGCGTCCGCCGGGCTTCTCCCGCAGGCGGCTGACCTCCATCTCGCCCCATTGGGTCAGCAGCAGGGTGCGGGGGATGGGGGTGGCGGTCATGACCAGCACGTCGGTGCGTTCACCCTTGGCGCCCAGGGTCATGCGCTGCTCGACCCCGAAGCGGTGCTGCTCGTCGATGACGGCGAGCGCCAGGTCGTGGTAGGCGACGGCGTCCTGGAACAGGGCATGGGTGCCGACGACGAGGCGGAGGCGCCCGCTGGACAGGCCGTTCAGCACCCGGCGCCGGGCCACGCCCTTGACGGAGCCGGTGAGGATGTCGGCGGGCAGCGGCGACAGCTTCTGGATGGTGCGCAGGTGCTGCTTGGCCAGCACCTCCGTCGGCGCCATCAGCGCGGCCTGGTGCCCGGCCTCCGCCGCCCCCAGCATCGCCAGCAGCGCCACGAGCGTCTTGCCGGAGCCGACGTCGCCCTGCAGCAGCCGCAACATGCGGCGCGGGGCGGCGAGGTCGGCATCGATCTCCGTCAGCGCCTGGCGTTGCGAGGCGGTGGGTTCGTGGCCGAAGCGGGCCAGGGCCTGGGTCCGCAGGTATCCGTCGCCGCAGACGGCGCGGCCCGGGCGGTGGCGGTTGCGGGCGCGGGTCCAGGCCATCGCGACCTGGTGGGCGAGCAGCTCGTCGTAGGCCAGGCGGGCGCGGGGGGCGTCGCCCGGGGGGGCGAGGGGGGCCTGGACGGCCCGCAGCGCGTCGTTGAAGCCGGGCCAGCCCTCGCGGCGCATCAGCGCGGGATCGTGCCATTCGGGCAGGTCGGGCAGGTGGGCCAGCGCGTGGTGCATGGCCTGCTCGACCTGGGGTTGCACCAGGCCGGCGGTCAGCGGCCACACGGGCTCCAGCGCCGGCAGGTCCGCGCGGCGGTCGGCGGCGACGATGCGGGCGGACTTCACCTGCTTGCGGTCGCCGAAGGCCTCGATGCGGCCCGAGACGATGAGCTTGTGGTTGGGTTTCACCGCGGGCGGCGGGGGCGCGCGCCAGAACGGGACCTCGGCAAAGCCCGTGGCGTCGCCCACGGTCACGCGCCAGGGCTGGTTGCTGCCGCGCTCCGGCGCCTGGATGCTGATGACCTCGACCTGCAGGGTGGCGACGGCGCCGGGTTCGGCGTCGCGGATGGTGGGCATGGCGCGGCGGTCGACGTAATGCTCGGGCAGATGGAACAGCAGATCGAGCACGCGGGGGCCGCCGGCGACGCGGGCCAGCTTCTCCGCGGTGGCGGGTCCGACGCCGGGCAGGCTGGTGAGCGGTGCGAACAAGGGGGAAAGCGGGTCGGGCACGGGCTGACACGGTTGGGGCTGGGGCCTATATGACAGGCCTGATGCCGGGAACCATAGTGTTGCAGTCCAGCCCATCGTCCGACGACGCGGTCCGCCGCCGCCGCATCCTGTTCCGCGCGACGCATCGCGGCACGTATGAGAACGACATCCTGATCGGCGGGTTCGTGCGGGCGCGCCTGGCGGACTTCACGCCGACGGAGCTGGACGCGCTGGAGGCGGTGATGGAGCTGCCGGACGCGATGCTGGCGGACTGGCTGACCGGGCGGCAGCCGATCCCGGCCGAGTTCCAGGCGGACGGCATGGAGGCGGCGATGCTGCGCGCGATGCGGACGGCGGCGCTGGCGGGCGAGGGGCGGGTGCTTTGACCGCGACCGTCTTCGGGGCGCCCGAGGGCTACGACGCCCTGCTGCTGGCCCGGCGCCGGGCGGAGCACAAGGGCGCGCTGCTGCACGTGGCGCGCGACGACCAGCGGATGGCGCGGCTGTCCGAGGCGCTGGCGTTCTTCGCGCCGGGGGTCGAGGTGCTGCGCTTCCCCGCGTGGGACTGCCTGCCGTACGACCGGGTGAGCCCCAACGCCGAGATCACGTCGGAACGGATCGCGACCTTGGCACGGCTGCTGGATGCCGAAAGCCGGCCCCGCCTGGTGCTGACGACGGTGAACGCGCTGGTGCAGCGGGTGCCGCCGCGCAGTGCCTTCCAGGGGGCGAGCATGGTGCTGCGCGCCGGGGGCACGGGCGACGTCAAGGCGATCGGCGCGTTCTTGGAGGCGAACGGCTACACGCGGGCCGGCACGGTGATGGAGGCTGGAGAGTACGCGGCCCGGGGCGGGATCCTGGACATCTTCCCGGCGGGCGAGGCGGAGCCGGTGCGGGTGGACCTGTTCGGCGACGCGATCGAGAGCATCCGGCGGTTCGACACCGGCACCCAGCGCAGCGCGGCCCAGGTGGGCGAGCTGGTGCTGCGTCCGGTGTCCGAGGTGCCGCTGGACGCCGCCAGCATCAGCCGGTTCCGCGAGGGCTGGCGGGCGCTGTTCCTGCAGCCGGCGACGACGGACCCGCTGTACCAGACCGTTTCGGACGGGCGGCGGCACCCCGGGATCGAGCATTGGGCCCCGCTGTTCCACACGCACATGGAGACCCTGCCGGACTACCTGCCCGGGGTGGCGATCAGCCTGGACCACCAGTCGAGCGAGGTGCTGGACGCACGTCTCGAGATGATCGCCGACCACGCGGAGGCGCGGCTGGCGCCCTCGCGGGACGGAGAGGTGCCGTACCGGCCATTGCCGGCGGAGCGGCTTTACCTGAGCCGGGGCGAGTGGGACCAGGTGCTGGAACGGGGCGAGGCGGTGCAGTTCAGCCCCTACGGCCGGGCGGACGGCGCGGCGGGGATCGACGCCGGGGGGCGGCCGGGGGCGGTGTTCACCAAGGCCGGGACGGGCGTGGCCGGGACGGCGTTCCAGCAGCTGAAGGAGCAGGCGACCAACTGGGCCGGGCAGAAGCGCCGCACGGTGCTGGCGGCCTGGACGAAGGGCTCGCGGGAGCGGCTGGTGCACCTGCTGCGCGAGAACGGGGTGAAGGCGGAGCCGGTGGACCGCTGGAAGGGCGTCCTGGACCTGCCGCTGACCACGACCGCGGTGGTGACGGTGGGGCTCGAGCGCGGGTTCGTCGCGGCGGCGTTCGGGCTGGTGTCGGAGCAGGATCTGCTGGGCGAGCGGATCAGCCGGCCGCCGCGGCGCCGCAAAAGCGCCGACCAGTTCATCGCCGAAGCGACGGAGATCGCCGAGGGCGACCTGGTCGTGCACCAGGATTACGGCATCGGCCGCTACAGCGGGCTCGAGACCCTCCGCGTCGGCCCGGCGCCGCACGACTGCCTGCGGCTGCTGTACGACGGCAACGAGAAGCTGTACCTGCCGGTGGAGAACATCGAGCTGCTGTCCCGCTTCGGCAGCGAGTCGAACGGTGTCGCGCTCGACAAGCTGGGCGGCGCCGGCTGGCAGACGCGCAAGGCGCGGATGAAGCAGCGCATCCGCACGATGGCGGGCGAGCTGATCCGCACCGCGGCCGAACGCCGCACGCGGGAGGCGTCGTTGCTGGCGCCCACGGAAGGCAGCTGGGACGAATTCTGCGGCCGGTTTCCGTTCGCGGAGACCGACGACCAGATGCGCGCCATCTCGGACGTGCTGGAGGATCTGGCGGCCGGGCGGCCGATGGACCGGCTGATCTGCGGCGACGTGGGCTTCGGCAAGACCGAGGTGGCGCTGCGCGCGGCGTTCGTCGCGGCGATGTCGGGCGGCCAGGTGGCGGTCGTCGTGCCGACCACGCTGCTGGCCCGGCAGCACACGCGCATCTTCACCAAGCGGTTCGAAGGCTTCCCGGTGAAAGTGGGGCAGCTGAGCCGCATGGTGACGGTGAAGGAGGCGGCGGAGACCAAGCGTGGCCTGGCCGACGGCAGCATTTCGATCGTGGTGGGCACGCATGCGCTGCTGGCCAAGGGCATCGCGTTCGACAACCTCGAGCTGCTGATCGTGGACGAGGAGCAACATTTCGGGGTCAGCCACAAGGAGAAGCTGAAGCAGCTTAAGGCCGACCTGCACGTGCTGACGCTGACCGCGACGCCGATCCCGCGGACGCTGCAGCTGGCGCTGACGGGCGTGCGAGAGATGAGCCTGATCGCGACGCCGCCGGTGGACCGGCTGGCGGTGCGGACGTTCATCTCGCCGTTCGACAGCGTGGTGGTGCGCGAAGCGATCCAGCGGGAGCGGTTCCGCGGCGGCCAGGTGTTCTGCGTGGTGCCGCGCATCGAGGACCTGGCGCGGATGGGCGAGCGCCTGCGGGAGATCGTGCCGGAGGCCCGCATGGTCGAGGCGCATGGCCGGCTGGCGCCGACGGAGCTGGAACGGGTGATGACGGAGTTCGGCGACGGCAAGTACGACATCCTGCTGTCGACGAACATCGTGGAGTCCGGGCTCGACATGCCGGCGGTGAACACGCTGATCATCCACCGGGCGGACATGTTCGGGCTGGGCCAGCTGTATCAGCTGCGGGGGCGGGTGGGGCGGGGCAAGCAGCGCGGCTACGCCTATCTCACCTGGCCGCAGAACCATCGGCTGAGCGGGGCGGCGGAGAAGCGGCTGGACGTGATGCAGACGCTGGACAGCCTGGGGGCCGGCTTCACGCTGGCCTCGCACGACCTAGACATCCGGGGCGCCGGGAACCTGCTGGGCGACGAGCAATCGGGCCATATCCGCGAGGTGGGGATCGAGCTGTATCAGCAAATGCTGGAGGACGCGGTGGCGGACCTGCAGGCGGAAAAGGGGCGCAACCGCGACCTGGACCGGGACTGGACGCCGAACATCCAGCTGGGGCTGCCGGTGCTGATCCCGGAGGTGTACGTGGCGGACCTGCCGGTGCGGCTGGGGCTGTATCGCCGGATCGGCGCGCTGGCGTCCGACCAGGAGACGGAGGCGATGGCGGCGGAGCTGGTGGACCGGTTCGGGGCGCTGCCGGCGGAGGTGGAGAACCTGCTGCAGGTGGTGACGCTGAAGCGGATGTGCCGGGCGGCGGGGGTGGAGAAGTTGGAGGCGGGTCCGAAGGGGATGGTGGTGCAGTTCCGCGGCAACCAGTTCCGCAACCCGGCGGGGCTGATCGGCTGGCTGACGTCGCGCAAGGACACGATCCGGCTGCGTCCGGACCACAAGCTGTCGGTGGTGCGGGACATGCCGGTGGCCGAGCGGATGCGGGTGGGGCGGGACGTGCTGACGAACCTCAACCGGATCGCGCAGCAGGCGGCGGTGGCGGCCTGATCAGGCGGTCGGGCGGGACTGGATCGCTCGGGTGGTCGCCTGCGCCGGGCCGGGCAGGATCGGGGGACGCTGGTGGCAGAAATTGGACGGAAGAGCCGCAGATTCCGACCACTCGCCTTGCTTGGTGGGCCGAATGACCTGACTGGTCGGGGACCAAGTGTCAGGTTCGGACCACTGGTGGCGCCACTTCCGTTCGGGGTTGGGCTTCAAGCGTGACCGGCTGCGGCTGTGTTCGACGCGACGAGACGGGACAGCGCCGTGTGCAGCGTCGTCGTGCCGCGGCGTGTCTCACCCGTGCCCTCGAACACGATGTGGCCGTTGTTGAAGCCGTCGAACATGTCGCAGAACCCTTGCACCGTGCGTTCCGGCAGGCCCCTGGCGCGAAACGGCCCGGGCCAGGCATCCCGCGGCAAGGCCTTGGCGACCACGGCCCGGCCGAGCAGGTCGGTCAAGGCGGCGGCGGCGTCTTCGGGCGAGGTGTCCTGTGGTCCGTGCAGTTCGACCAGGCGCCGGTCTGCGCCTGGTTCTGCCATCAGATCGGCGGCCGTGGTTCCCACGTCATGGGCGGACTGCATGGGCAAACGGCGGTCGAGAGGCAGGAACATGCTGGGCAACACTCCTTTTTCACGGGCAGGGCCGATGACCGACGCCCAATTCTCCATGAAGTTGGCGGCGCGCAGCACGGTGACTGGCAAGGTGCACGCGGCCAACTGCCGCTCGAGGTCGTGCGTGGTCAGGATGTTGCCTGTTCCCTCGGCATGCTGGGCGCCGACGGATGACAGCGCCACGATCCGGCCGACCCTGGCCTGTTCTGCTGCGGTGATCAGCGCCGCGTGGACCTGCCTGGCCTGGGCGAACAGATCGGGGCTGCCGTAGGCTGGGGGGTTCATGACGTAGACCGCCTCGGCGCCGGCGAATGCGGCCAAGAGTGCAGCGGGATCAGCCAGGTCCGCCAGGGCCGCATCGGCGCCCCGAGCCCGCCATTCGTCGACCTGGATGGGCTTGCGAACGACGCCGCGGGCCGGCAATCCCCGGGCAAGGAGTCGTTCCATGACTGCGCTTCCTGTCTGCCCGGAGGCTCCGATGACGACGTGCATCCTCTTGCTCCCGGGCGGTCGATGACGGGAGCATGGGCGCTTCATCCCGTGTGGGCCATGGCGATTACGAGGGCCTGGTGGACCTGGGCGACGACGGCGGGCCAGTCGTTGGGGGCGGGTTGGCGGAAGAGGCGGGCGGAACGGTACCAGGGGGTGTCTTCGCGGCCCTGGATCCAGCGCCAGTCTGGGGCGTGCGGGAGCATGATCCAGACGGGGATACCGAGGGCGCCGGCGAGGTGGGCGACGGAGGTGTCGACGGTGATGACGAGGTCGAGGGTGGCGACGAGGGCGGCGGTTTCGGCGTAGTCCGGGGGAAGGGGGGTCTCGAGGAGGGGTGTCAGGAGACCGAGCTGGTGGGCTTCGGGGGTCCGGGGGCCGAGCTGGAGGCTGATCATGCCGGGGCGGGCGAGGGCCTGGAGGGCGTGGAGGGGAAGGGAGCGGCGGCGGTCGTTGGAGTGGAGGGGGTTGCCGGCCCAGGCGAGACCGATTCGAGTGAAGCCGGGGCGGGTGCGAGCTTCGGGGGTGAGGTGCCAGTTGGCCCAGGCCTGTTGGCGGGCGGGGTCGGCGCGGAGGTATCCTTCGGGGTAGGGGATGGTGGCGGTGGTGGTGCCGAGGAGGCGGGGGAGGCTCATCTGGTCGACCCAGAGGTCATGGGGTGGGAGGGGGACGGTAGCGGGGACGGTGGCGGGGACGGGGACGACCTGGGTGAGCCCGGGCTGGCCGGCGAGGAGGGGCGCGAGGGCGGGGCTGCAGGCGAGGACGACGCGGGCACCGCGGCTGGCGAGTTCCGGCATGTAGCGGGCGAGCTGGATGGTGTCGCCGAGGCCTTGTTCGGCTTGGACCAGCAGGGTCTGGCCGCGGAGGTCGCCACCGGTCCAGGCGGGCCCGGCGAGCGCGCCGAAGGCATGGCGGAAGCGGGGATGACGCTTGCGCCACTCGTATTCCTGGAAGCCACGCGGGAAGTCGCCGCGGAGCAGCAGGGCGGTGGCGAGGTTCCAGTGGGCCTCGCCATTGTCGTCGTCGAGCGCGATGGCTTGCTCGCAGGCGCCGATCGCCGCATCGAGCCGTCCCAGGGCCGCGAGGACGAAGCCGAGGCTGGCATGGGCCTCGACCAAGGTGGGATCGAGCTGGAGGGCGGTGCGGATCTGCGCCTCCGCCTCGGGCAGCCGGTCGAGGTCGGCCAGGGCGTTGCCGAGGTTGAGGCGGGCGGCGGCGTGGCAGGGATCGAGCGCCACGGCTTCGGCCAGGGCGTCGTGGGCGTCCTGCGCGCGGCCGCAGCCGTTCAGCGCCGTCCCTTGGACATAGAGCGTTTCGGCCCGGCGGCCCCCGATCGCCAAGGCCTGCCCGGCGGCCGCAAGCGCACAGCCCGGGCGGCCCGCGGCCAGGCAGGCGCGGGCCAGGTGCAGCTGCACCTCCATGTCCGGGCGCAGCCGGGCTGCCCGCTGCAGCAGGGCGGCCGCCCCCGGGGCCCGCCCGTCGCGAAGTTGCAGCAGCCCATACAGATAGAGGGCGTTCGGCTGATCGGGCTCGTGTTCCAGGACACGGCTGTAGATGCGCTCGGCCAAGGCAGGACGGCCCTGCTGCTGGTGGCCCAAGGCTTCGATCAAGGCGGCGACCGTGTCCGACATGCCCGCAGACTGGCACGTGGTGATTAAGAGCGTGTCAGCGCCCTCGTTCGAACGCTGTTCCCCCTACTTGCCCCAGTTCGGGGCCTGTTGCCGGCCGGGCGCGACCGGCGCCTTGGGCAGACCACCCGGGTTGGCACCGGGTGCGCGTGGCGCCGGGGCCGCCGGGGCGCCGCCACCCGCCATGGCGGTCAGGTCGAGGTTGTTCACCAGAACCTTGCCGGCCTTGTAGGTGATGTCCCACACCAGGCGGTTGTCCACCGTGCGGCCGATCCCCTTCGCGAGGGCCAGGACCGGGACGCCCTGTGCCAGGGCAGGGATGGTGGCGATCCGCTGCACCAGCGCGTCGAAGTTGTCGGCGGTCACCTGGGCGGTCCCGCTGACCTCGTCGGCCGATGGGCCCGTCAGCAGCAGCTTGCCCTGACCGTTGAAGACGGCGCCGCCCACCTCGACCGTCATGCTCTCGAGCCCGGCCGCGATGCCGCCATGGCTGAACAGGCCGGCCAGGTCCGCGGGCGCAGGCTCCCGCCCGTCGATCGCGGCGTCGGCCATGCGGATCAGCTCGGCCATGCCCAGGCCGGAGACGACGGGATGCACGGCGATACGCTTCGGGATCAGGACGGCCATGTCGCCCAGCGGCATGTCCGGCAGGGCGAGGCCCTCGACGCCCAGCTCCATTCCGGCCTGCAGCATCCCGGCGGCGGACCGGCCCGACATGCCCAGGCGGATGCGCTCGATGCCGATCGCCTGACCCTGCGCGGTGGTGGCGAGACCGTCGATCGACTCCGCGAGGGTGAAGTCGGAGGCGAGGTCCTGGACCGCCACCAGCAGCGCGCGGAACAGCTCCGGGGCGATATGCGGCGGGGCGAACTTGCCGGTGCCGGGGGTGGCCTGCGCTGCGGGCGTGCTGTTCAACCCGGCGACGATGACACCGGTCATCGCCTGGACCAGCGCCACGCCCTTGTTCCGGCTGACACCGTTCAACGCAACCTCGGCGCGCAACTTCTGCATCGCCAGGTTCAGCGGATTGTCGCCCGCGGCACTCGTCACCCGGTAGTCGCTGACGGAGCCCTCCATCAGGATATCCACCCGGCCCGGCCCCGCCGGGCGCATCGTGGTGACGGAGCTGCTGGGCCCCGCCTTGCTGTCGTGCGGGATAAGGCCGCCGACGCTGTGCAGCGCCATGCTTTGTGTGGATGCGGTGTAGACGGAGGGGGTGGCGAAGCTCGGGTCCCAGGTGATGTGGCCGTCCTGGCCGATGAGGTCCACGGTGTAGGTGACGGGCACGTAGATCAGCGATGGGCCGGGCGCGCCGGGCACCGCCGGCACGCTGCCGGCCTTGACGGCCTGCGGGACCTGGACGGTGAACGTGACCGGCGTGTCGAGGCGGACCTTGTCGATTGCCCACGTGCCGTTCTCGGCCGGGCGTGCGGCGGCGGACATGTGAACGGGCGCGTTCGGGTCCGCGGAGGCGAGCGGGAGGACGATGTCGTAATGGTCGCCCGCGGCGGTGATGCGGACGAGCCGGGCCGGCAGTTTGACGGCCGGGCCGACCAGGCTGCCGGCGGCGTCGCGCACCTGCGCCTCCAGCGCTGCCGCCTGGTCCGGGGTGACGTCCGCGGCCAGGGCCGGGGCGGCACCGCCGAGCACCAGGAGGCCGAGGAGGGCATGCGGCACGGGCAGAAGGCCAGGGGATCGCAGGGGCATCGTCGTTGTTCCTTGATCGCGGGCGTTGATCGCGGGCTTTGTTTCAGGATGTCGGCGTCTGTCCCCGCCGGATCAGACGTCGACGGCGTCGACCGCGGCGACGTCCAGCAGCCGTTCGATGACTTCGGGCTCCTGCGCGCCGGCGATGGCGTGGCGGCCGGCGACCACGAAGCAGGGCACGCCGTTGATGCCCAGGCGATGGGCGCGGAGGTTGTCGGCATGCACGGCGTCCACGTCGTCGTCGCTGGCGAGGAAGCGCGTCGCGGCCATCGGGTCGAGCCCGGAGCCGCCCGCGATGGCCCGCAGCACCGCGTGGTCGCCGATGTCGTAGCCGTCGGCAAAGTGGGCGGCGAACAGGGCTTCGGCCACCTCGCTGCTGCGCCCGAACGGGGCGGCCCAGCGGACCAGGCGGTGGGCGTCGACGCTGCTCGGCGTGCGCCTGATCCGCTCGAAGCGGAACTCGACGCCTTCCGAGGTGCCGATCTCGGTGATGGAGGCATAGAGGCGGCGGGCCCGCTCCTCGCCGCCGAACTTGCGGATGACGTAGTCCGAGCGGGCCATGCCGGCCCGGGGCATGTCGGGGTTCAGCAGGAACGGACGCCAGCAGAGGTCGAACAGCAGGTCCGGACGGCGGCGCATGGTGCGGAACAGGCGGCGGACGCCGAGGTAGCACCAGGGGCAGACGAGGTCGTACACGACCTCGATCAGCAAGCGGGCCTTGGGTGGGGCGACGACGTTCACGGCCAGACCTTAGGGCGGGGCCGCCACAGCGTCATCTGTTTTCACTGGTAGAAACGGTCGGTGTTTCTTCACATTCGGTCGCATCCGCCCGAACGGAGCCGACGTAATGAGACCATGAACACACCCCCGAACGGCCTGCTGATCGATTGCCTGGAGTGGCGCGCCGAGTCGGCGGACCTGTTCAGCGCAACCCTGATGGTCAGGGCAGGAACGATGCAGGCGGGGCGCCGCTTCATCGTGGTCGAACGCTTGCCCGATGGCGGGTGGGACTGGACGACGTGGATGGCACAGGGCGCCCGGCAACGGGGGCCGGTGCTGCAGGGCCGGGCAAGCTCGGTGATCCCCGCGATGAACGCCGCCTGCCGGGCCGCGGGGGTCGCGGCGGGCGCGCACCTGACCTCGTCGCGCCGCCCGCCCTGGCCCGGCGTGCGACTGGATGCTTGCCATCGCGGCGCCTGAACACTATCTGTTCACCACGCAATGTCCTGGCGCCGCCTTCGGGCCGCCTTTTCGGGCCAGGCCCGGGATAGCGCGTGACGAGGGTTTCATCCCTGGTCTGTGTCGAAAACCTGAAATCAAGTGAGTGCATGTACCTAGACTTCGTTACCCCGGCCATTAGTGGCGCCGGGTATGCCGTGCAAGCCACGGCCTACAAAACCCTGATCACGCGGAAGCCTGCAGCCCAATCGGACCTGTTCGAGCGGCTGCCGATGAACCTGTCTAACGACGAGATCCGCGCCATGGTGCGGGAGGTTCTGGGCTGAACGCCGCGACGGTCTGAACGACAATCCGAACCAGGCCCTGGCACATGCGAATGCCGGGGCCGACAACGGAGGCAGCGCCTCGCCAGGGGCTGCGAACTCGGCCGGAACCGGCTTGGCCGCTTGCATTCCGGGCCGACCTGCCGCACATAACCCGCGTCTTACGCCAGCAGCGCGCGCCCCCGGGGATTGTCCTGGAACGGCGGGCAGGGCGCCTGGCCCGGTGCCTCGGACCCTCCGCTGCGCCTAGAACCATTCTTGGAGGCCTACCAGTGTCCGGCACGAACCCGCTCGCCCTGATCCGCAACATCGGCATCACCGCCCACATCGACGCCGGCAAGACCACGACGACCGAGCGCATCCTGTATTACACAGGCGTGTCGCACCGGATCGGCGAGGTCCATGACGGCAACACGACGACCGACTACATGGCGCAGGAGCGGGAGCGGGGGATCACGATCACCTCGGCTGCGGTGACGTGCGAGTGGAAGGGCCACCGGATCAACATCATCGACACGCCCGGCCACATCGACTTCAACATCGAGGTGAACCGGTCGCTGCGGGTGCTGGACGGCGCGGTGTTCATCATCGAGGGCGTGGCCGGCGTGCAGCCGCAGAGCGAGACGAACTGGCGCCTGGCGGACCGCTACAACGTGCCGCGCATTATTTTCATCAACAAGCTGGACCGGACGGGGGCGGACTTCTACCGCGCGTTCGACACGCTGAAGGAGAAGCTCGACATCGTGGCGCTGCCGCTGCAGCTGCCGATCGGGATCGAGGACGGGTTCCTGGGCGTGGTCGACCTGGTGGAGATGAAGGCGATCATCTGGGAGGGCGGCGAGCTCGGCGCCAAGTTCCACGACGAGGAAATCCCGGCCGACATGCTGGAGAAGGCCAAGGAGCACCGCCAGACGCTGCTGGACACCGCCTTGTCGGTCGACGATGCCGCGATGGAGGAGTACTTCGAAAAGGGCGACGTGGATGTCGCCACGCTGAAGCGCTGCATCAAGGCGGGCGCGATCAGCGGCGTGTTCCGGCCGGTGCTGTGCGGGACTGCGTTCAAGAACAAGGGCGTGCAGCCGTTGCTGGATGGCGTGCTGGACTATCTGCCCAGCCCGATCGATGTGCCTGGGATCAAGGTGGCGGCCGAGGAGGGTGAGCCCGAGGACACGGTCCGCCGGGTCATTCCCGCGAACATCACCGCGCCGTTCGCCGGGCTGGCGTTCAAGATCATCAACGACAAGTACGGCACGCTGACCTTCGTGCGGGTCTATTCCGGCACGCTGAAGAGCGGCGACACGGTGATGAACACGTCCAAGGACCAGCGCGAGCGGATCGGGCGCATGTTCCAGATGCATGCCGACAAGCGGGACGAGATCAAGGAGGTGCACGCGGGCGACATCGCCGCTTTCGTGGGGCTGAAGGACACCCATACGGGCGACACGCTGGCCGCCGCCGAGGACCCGGTCGTGCTGGAGCGCATGGCGTTCCCGGTCCCGGTGATCGACATCTCCGTCGAGCCCAAGACGAAGGACGGCGTCGAGAAGATGACGCTCGGCCTGCAGAAGCTGGCGTCCGAGGACCCGAGCCTGCGGTTGAAGACCGACCAGGAGAGCGGGCAGACGATCCTGTCCGGGATGGGCGAGCTGCATCTCGAGATCATCATCGACCGGCTGCGGCGCGAGTTCGGCGTGGACGCCAACATCGGCGCGCCGCAGGTGGCGTATCGCGAGACGATCAGCCGCAACCACACCGAGACCTACACCCACAAGAAGCAGACGGGCGGCAGCGGGCAGTTCGCCGAGGTGAAGATCCTGTTCGAGCCGCTGGAGCGGAATGCGGGCGTGGTGTTCAGCAACAGCGTGGTCGGCGGGTCCATCCCGAAGGAGTACATCCCCGCGGTGGAGAAGGGGATCCGCAACCAGGCCGACACCGGCGTGCTGGCGGGCTTCCCGACGGTCGACTTCAAGTACTCGTTGGTCGACGGCAAGTACCACGACGTCGACTCGTCGGCGCTGGCCTTCGAGATCGCGGCCAAGGCATGCTTCCGCGAGGGCATGAAGAAGGCGGCGCCGATCATCCTGGAGCCGATCATGGACGTGGAGGTGACGACTCCGCAGGACCATGTCGGCGACGTGGTGGGCGACCTGAACCGTCGCCGCGGCACGATCCAGAGCCAGGACAGCAGCGGCAGCACGGTCATCGTGCGGGCGCACGTGCCGTTGAAGGAGATGTTCGGCTACATCAGCCAGTTGCGCGGCATGACCAAGGGCCGCGCGAGCTTCACGATGCAGTTCCACCACTACGATCCCGTCCCGCGCAACATCGCCGACGAGATCATGACGAAGAGCGCGTAGCGCTTGGCGACGGACGGCGCCGGCGGGCCAGCCCCCGCCGGCGAGGCGAGCCCCGGGGCGGAGTCTCCCGCGGCAGCGACGCCCGAGGATGCCGGGTTCATGGCGCGCGCCGTCGCCCTGGCCCGCAAGGGCGACAAGACGCGCGGCGCCTCGGCCATCGGGTGCGTGCTCGTGCTCGACGGCGTGGTCGTTGCCGAGGGGCACAACGAGGTCGGGCTGCAGCACGACCCGACGGCGCACGCCGAGGTGGTGGCGATCCGGCGGGCCTGCGTCGCCCTGGGGCGGGACGAGCTGCGCGGCGCCACGCTGTACTCCACGTTGCAGCCCTGCGGCATGTGCACGATGGCCAGCATCTGGACGCGTATCGGCCGGATTGTGTATGGCGCCGGGCGCGAGGACGTGCACCGCATGTATTTCGAGGACAAGCACCTCGACACCATGAACTTCATCCGGGACACCTACCGCGACATGGAGGTTGTAGGGGGCGTGATGAAGGACGAGGTCGTGGGGCTGTACTGGGGACCCGGGGACGATCCGCCAAAGGAGGAGCAGGGCAACATCTAGCCTCGCGTCTCGGCCTTGTCGGCCGGGGTGCAACCCGGGCCTTCCCGACTCCGTTGTCTGAGGATGCACGACGAGGGCGAGATCTTCGAGACGGATGTGCCGGCCCGGCTGGACCGCTTGCCGTGGTCCCGCTTCCACTGGCTGGTGATCGCGGCCCTGGGGATCACCTGGATCCTCGATGGGCTCGAGGTGACGCTGGTCGGCTCGCTGGCCGGGGCGATCTCGGGCAGCCCGCGGCTGCACCTGTCGGAGGGTGAGTTCGGGCTGACGGCCAGCGCCTACCTGGCGGGCGCCGTAGTGGGCGCGTTGGGGTTCGGGTGGCTGACGGACCGGCTGGGGCGCAAGAAGCTGTTCACGGTGACCGTGCTGATCTACCTCGTCGCGACCATCGCGTCGGGCCTGTCGTGGAGCTTCGCCAGCCTCGCCTTCTTCCGCTTCGTCACGGGGCTCGGGATCGGGGGCGAATATGCCGCGGTCAACGCGACGATCCAGGAGCTGATCCCGGCGCGGAAGCGGGGCTTCACCGACCTGTGCATCAACGGCAGCTATTGGCTGGGGGCGGCCCTGGGCGCACTGGGGGCCGTGGTCGCGCTGGACCGCAACGTGATCGACCCGGAGCTCGGGTGGCGCGTGGCCTTCGTGATCGGCGGCGTCATCGGCCTGATCGTGCTATTCTTGCGCCGCTTCATCCCGGAAAGCCCGCGCTGGATGATGACCCATGGCGACCCCGAAGGCGCCAGCCGGGTCGTGTCGATGCTGGAGGAGCGGGTCGCCCGGGAAATCGGTGAGAGCCTGCCCCCGGTGCCGTCGAAGACGTTGCGCTTGCGCCGGCACAAGGGCGACTGGTTCCTGGCCAGTCTGCGGGTGCTGGTGCGGGACTATCGGCAGCGGACCGTCCTGGGCGTCGTGCTCATGGCGTCGCAGGCCTTCTGCTACAACGCGGTGCTGTTCACCTATGCCTTGATGCTGACCCGGTTCTACGGCGTGCCGGCAGGCCAGGTGGGATGGTACATGCTGCCCTTCGCGCTCGGGAACTTCGCGGGGCCGCTGTGCCTGGGCAAGCTCTTCGACACGTTGGGGCGCAAGACCATGATCTCGGCCACCTACGCCGCGGCGGGCCTGTTGATGGCGCTGACCGGCTGGCTGTTCGTGCAGGGCGTCATGGACGCGACGCAGCAGACCATCGCCTGGACGGTGATCTTCTTCTTCGCCTCGGCGGCGGCGTCCTCGGCCTATCTGACGGTGGGGGAGACGTTCCCGCTCGAGGTCCGGGCGGTGGCGATCAGCCTGTTCTACGCGTTCGGGACGGCGGTGGGCGGGATCGCTGGGCCGGCGGTGTTCGGGGCACTGATCCAGGGCGGGTCGCGAACGGACCTGTTATGGGGTTACCTGCTGGGCGGTGGGCTGATGCTGGCGGCGGCGGGCACGGAGGCGGCCTTGGGCGTGGAGGCTGCCGGCCGCTCGCTGGAAGACGTGGCGCCGCCGCTCTCAGCGGCTTGACCAATCGTCACATACCGGCGCGGCAACCCGGCCCGACATGCTCCGTTATGGTCTCAACGGCCGGTAGCCGTGACAGGGAGAACACCATGGTTGACCAGAATCGTATCGACGGGGCCATCGACCAGGCGAAGGGTGCCGTGAAGGAGGGCGTCGGCAAGCTGACCGGCGACCAGAAGCTGCAGGGCGAGGGCCTGGCCGACAAGGCGAAGGGCAAGGCCGAGAGCGCCGTCGGCGGCGCCACGGACACGGTCAAGGATGCCGTGAACAAGGCCTGATCCGGCCGGCGATCGAAGCGGGGGCGTCCGGTTCGGGCGCCCCTTTTTCGTTTGGGCAGCCCGGGGGCTTGGCCCATATTGCCAGCATGGCCACGAGGGATATGCCGTGATCGACCGCAAGACCTACCGCGACGCCATGGCCCGGCTCGGCGCGGCCGTGAACATCATCACGACGGCCGGGGTGGACGGGCCACGCGGCTTCACGGCGTCGGCGGTGTGCAGCGTGACGGACGACCCGCCGACGCTGCTGCTGTGCGTCAACCGCACCAGCGACAGCCACGACTCTTTGAAGACGAACGGCATCCTGTGCGTCAACACGCTGGCCGCCTCGCAGGAGGCGCTGTCGGGCCTGTTCGCCGGGTCCACGGGGCTGCTGGGGGCGGACCGGTTCCAGCATGGCGAGTGGGGCACGCTGGCGACGGGCGCGCCGGTGCTGAAGGATGCGGTGGTGTCGTTCGACTGCCGGATCGTGAACGTGACGGAGGTGGGCACGCACACGGTGTTCTTCGCCGAGGTCGAGGCGATCCAGGCGGGCACGGCGCATGAGGGGCTTATCTATTTCGGCCGGTCCTATCACCGCATCACGGTCGTCGCGGCCTGATTGCGGGTGACGCTCACCCTGGCCCTTGGCCGGGAACAGGCCTACATCCAGCGCTGTCGTCCTGAAGGAGCCTGAGCCCAGTGTTCACCGGCATCGTCACCGGCGTGGGCACGGTCCGCGCCGTCTCACCGCTCGGATCCGGGCATGACATGCGGCTGCGGATCGCGTCGCCCTGGCCGGACACCGGCGGTATCGCGCTGGGGGCCAGCATCGCCTGCGCCGGATGCTGCCTGACGGCCGTCGCGGTGGGTGCGGACTATTTCGACGCAGACGCCTCGGGCGAGACGCTGTCCAAGACCAACCTCGGCACGTGGCAGCCCGGCAGCACCATGAACCTCGAGCGCTCGCTGCGCCTGGGCGACGAGCTGGGCGGCCACCTGGTGTCGGGCCACGTGGACGGGCTGGGCACGCTGGTGGGCCTGGTGCAGGAGAACGGGTCCTGGCGGCTGTCGTTCGACGTGCCGCGGGCCCTGGCACGCTTCATCGCGCCCAAGGGCAGCGTCGCGATCGACGGGGTGTCGTTGACCGTGAACGAGGTTGCGGGCACACGCTTCGGCGTCAACATCATCCCGCACACCTGGTCGGCAACGACGTTGGGGCAGCTCCAGCCCGGGCGGACCGTGCACATCGAGATCGACATGCTGGCGCGCTACGTGGCGCGGCTGGCCGAACCCATCGAATAGGCAGCCATGCAGACCGCCGCCCTCTCCGACTATCTCTCCCCCGCCGCGGACCTCATCGAGGAGGCGCGCGCCGGGCGCATGTTCATCCTGGTGGACGACGAGGACCGGGAGAACGAGGGCGACCTCGTGATCCCCGCCCAGTTCGCGACGCCGGACGCCATCAACTTCATGGCCCGGCACGCCCGCGGCCTCATCTGCCTCGCCATGACCCGGCAGCGCGTGGAGCAGCTTGGCCTGCCGCTGATGAGCCGCTCGAACGGCACGCGGCACCAGACGGCCTTCACCGTCAGCATCGAGGCGCGGGACGGGGTGACGACCGGCATCTCGGCCGCGGACCGGGCCCGCACGATCTCTGTCGCCATCCATTCCGACAGTGCGCGGGACGCGATCGTGACACCCGGGCACGTGTTCCCGCTGATGGCGCGGGAAGGCGGCACGCTGGTGCGGGCCGGGCACACGGAGGCGGCGGTGGACCTGGCGCGGCTGGCGGGACTGACTCCGGCCGGGGTGATCTGCGAGATCATGAACGATGACGGCACCATGGCCCGGCTGCCGGACCTGGTGGCCTTCGCGCAGCACCACAACCTGAAGCTGGGCACCATCGCCGACCTGATCGGGCATCGCCGCCGCACGGAGCGGCTGGTGCGCCGCGTGCAGGAGGGGTCGCTGCACCATGCGGCCGGCGGCGACTGGACGCTGCACGTCTATGCCACGACGATGGACTATGCCGAGCACCTGGTGCTGACGAAGGGCGACCTGCGGGCGAGCGAAGGCGGGGCGGCGGCCGAGCCGCCGCTGGTGCGGATGCATGCGGTGGACATCGTCAACGACATGCTCGGCACGCATCAATGGTCGACCCTGCACGGCGCGATGACCATGATCGCCGAAGCGGGCCGGGGCGCCGTGGTGCTGATCCGCGACACGCGGCCCGACGCGGTCAGTGCCCGGGTGCGCCTGCTGGAGGGCAGCCCGCGGCCGCAGCACTTCCTGCGGGATTACGGGATCGGGGCGCAGATCCTGGTGGACCTCGGGATCAAGGACATGATCCTGCTCTCGAACCACCGCCGGACGGTCGTGGGGCTCGAGGGCTATGGCCTGAACATCGTCGACCAGCGGCCGATCGATGGCGCACCGAACGAGCCGGGTGACTAGACCATGAGCACCGCAGACGCCCCCCTGCCGACCGCGCCCGTCGTGCCCGGACCGCCGCCGCACCTGCTGGTGGTGCGGGCGCCCTACTACCGGGACGTCGTGGACGGCATGACCCGTGCGGCCGAGCGCATCCTGCACGAGGCCGGGGCGACATTCGAGGTGCTGGACATCGCGGGCGCGTTCGAACTGGCGCAGACGATCCGCATCGCGCTGCGCGGCACCACGGCGTTCGACGGCTTCGTGGCGCTGGGCTGCATCGTGCGCGGCGGCACGGACCACTACGAGTACATCTGCCGGGAGAGCATGGCCGGACTGATGCAGGTGTCGCTGCAATACGGCATCGCGCTGGGCAGCGGGCTGCTGACGGTGCACTCGCTGGAGCAGGCGGTGGCGCGCTCGGGCGCGGACGGCCACAACAAGGGGGCCGAGGCGGCGGCGGCGGCGCTGATGCAGATCGCAGCCGCGCGTCGGCTGGGGGCGGCCTGATGGGCCAGGATCCCCGTAGCCCGGGCCCCCGCGGCCGGGCAGACGGCAAGCGGCCGCGCACGGCTTCGCGCGTGGCGGCGGTGCAGGCGCTGTTCCAGAGCGAGCAGGCCGGGGAGACGGCGGAGACGGTGATCGACCAGTTCGTCCGCCATCGCCTGGGCGAGATGCCGGGACCCGAGCACCAGGGCGGCGGCGGGTTCGAGGAAGGCCGCGTGCCCGACGCGCACGTGCCGCTGTTCACCCGCATCGTCCGCACCGCGGTGGAGCAGCAGGACCGGCTGGACGCGCTGATCGCGGCCGGGCTGCCGACGGAATGGCCGATGAACCGGATCGACCCGGTGCTGCGGGCCCTGCTGCGTGCCGGCGGGGCGGAGCTGACGATGGCGGACGGACCGCCGTCGCGCGTCGTGATCAACGAGTACCTCGACATCGCGCACGGCTTCTTCAACGGGGAGGAGCCGCGAATGGTCAACGGCATGCTGGACCGCCTGGCGCGGGAGCTGCGGCCCGCCGAGTTCCAAGCGGCGTCGTGAGCGGCGCGCCATCGTGAGCGATGGCGAGTTCGGCCTGATCGCGCGCCACTTCCGGCCCTTGGCCGCCCCGGGCGGTCTCGACCTGCTGGACGACGCGGCCCTGCTGACGCCGCCTGCGGGACGGCAGCTGGTGCTGACGGCCGACGCGATGGTGGCCGGGGTGCACTTCCTGCCCGACGACCCGGCCGACCTCATCGGCCGCAAGCTGCTGCGCGTGAACCTGTCGGACCTGGCTGCAATGGGGGCGACGCCGCTGGCCTACCTGATGACGGTCTCGGCGCCACGGGGCACGGACGACGCCTGGTTCGGGCTGTTCGCCGCCGGGCTGGCGCAGGACCAGGCGGCGTTCGGCATCGGCCTGCTGGGCGGCGACACGACGCACACGCCGGGGCCGCTGACCCTGTCCCTGACGGCCATCGGGCATGTGTCGCCCGGCGGGGCCGTGCGCCGCCAGGGCGCGCAGGCGGGCGACGAGGTCTGGGTGACCGGCACGATCGGTGACGGCGCGCTGGGCCTGCTGGCGTTGCGGGGCGAGGTCATGGACGCCGAGGGGTTCCTGGCCGACCGCTACCGCCTGCCGCAGCCCCGTCTCGGCCTGCTGACCCCGGGGCTGGTGCGGGCGGCGATGGACGTGTCGGACGGCCTGGTGCAGGACCTGGGTCACCTGGCCCGCGCCGGGGGGCTTGGGGCGGTGCTGGAGGCCGGGCTGGTGCCGCTGTCCCCGGCCGCCCGGGCGGCCGGGCGGCTCGAGACCTGCCTATCGGGCGGCGACGACTACGAGCTGCTGATGGCGGTGGCACCCGGCGGCGGGGCCGCGCTGCGCCGTGCCGCGGGCGACGTGCCGGTGCAGCGGATCGGACGGTTCGTCGCGGGGGAGGGGGTTCAAGTGCTGGACGCGACAGGGGCGGAGATGGTGCTCGGGCGGGGGGGCTGGAGCCACTTCTGAGGGCCTGCTCAGGCGGCGCGGCGCGGCTGCTCCATCGGCGCCGGCAGCGAAATGCGTTCCACGCGGGCCAGAAGGCAGCCGGGCCGAGCCGTGTGGACGTTGACGAATGCCGTTCGTTCGTCGCCGAGCGCGCCGAGAACCGGGGCGGCGGCATCCCCGCCTGCGCAGACGTGGCCGAGATCGTAGATGCACTGATCCGACCCGTCATAGGCGCGGACCGAGACGAGGGGGTTCGACCGGATGATGGGCGCGAGCTCGTCCATGGTCGAATACCGCTCGCAACCCGCCGCGTGCAGGAAGATCGGGCTGGGCGTCCAGTAGATGCCGAGCGGCCGGGGCAGATCATAGGACCCGAGGAGCATCGTCTCGCCGGGCTCAGCCAGATACAGGCAGTGCCGGCACGGGAAGCCGCCCGTGTCGCCTGCGACGATCCGTCGAAGGACGTTTCCGCTGTCGTCGCGCCCGGTTTCGCGGAATCGCGCGGCAACGTCCGTCATGATCGGGACACACTGGAACTGGGTCATGATTCGAGGCTCCTGGTCTGGGGCCAGGGTGCGTCGGCGTGCCGGGGCATGCACTCCGCTTCGTGCTTTCTGACTAAGCCCCCCAGTCCGTCCAGAGGAGTTTCAGCCCGGCTCGCCCGGCAGGAACCGGGACATCGCCGGCCTAGATCCCCTGCTGGGCGCCGCTGCTGCCGGCGCGGCTGGAGGCGCTGCCGGTGGTCGGGGTGGGGCTGAACTTGCCGACGTTGCCCAGCAGCTGCTGCATGAAGCTGGCTTCGCTGCCCGGCGAGGGCGTGGCGCGGGACACGACGGAGACGTCGCGCCCGTCATCCTGCCCCAGACGCTGGACGCCGCGCAGCACGCCGCCCTGGTCGAAGCTGAGGACCGTCACATCCTGCTCCAGCACGCCCGGGGTCCGGCCGATGCGGACGCGGGTCAGCTCGGAGATGTAGATCCAGCGGTTGTCGTCGAAGGTGGCGCGGGCGGTGGGGGAGCCGAGCAGGCTGGTGGCGTCGGCCTTGGTCGAGGTGCCGACGACAAGCTCCTTCAGCTGGTCGGGGTCGATCTTGTTGCCCCGGAGCGTGCGGGGCGTCTCGATGACGCTGCAGGCCGGCAGGAGCACCAGCAGCAACAGGCCGATGAGGGTAGAGCGGAGGCTGGGTCGCACGGCGGGTTGCAGTCCCTTGTTGAGGAAGCGGCGACCGCGGACCGGATTGCACCCGGGTGCGCAGCCCCCACCTTATGGCGATGGGGTGTCATGTGGGCCCCCCGATGTCAAATGGATTGGAGGCAGGCGGATGCTGGGGCTGTTCCGGCGCAAGCGGCACGAGCGGCCGGGGTTCATGCTATACAACGCCGCGGTCAAGGGCGCGCGCGACCCGACCTATTACACGGCGCTCGGTGTCCCCGACACGCTCGACGGGCGGTTCGACCTGGTGGGCGTGCACGTGTTCCTGCTGATCGAGCGGCTGCGGGCCGCCCCGGCGCCGGGGCCCGCGGTCGCCCAGTCGGTGTTCGATGCGATGTTCGCCGACATGGACTTCAACCTGCGTGAGATGGGCGTGGGCGACATGTCCGTCTCCAAGCGCATGAAGGAGATGTGGGAGGCGTTCCACGGGCGGGCCAGCGCTTACACGGCCGCACTGGCTGCCGATCCCGGGGTGTTGCCCGGTGAGTTGGAGACGGCGCTGGACCGGAACGTGTGGCGGGGCGCCGCGCCGCCCGGTGCGGCCGAGGCCTTGGCGGCGGCGATGCGGCATCTGCATGTCGCCTTGGCAGCTGTTCCGCTCGAGCGGCTTGCGGCCGGGGACTATTCCTTTCCGCCGGCCCAAGGGATGGAGCAGGTCACGGAACCAGCGAGGGTCGACGCATGACGCTCGAGCTGTCGCGGGTGGTGGCGCTCGATCGGTTGCCGGAGTCGGTGCTGGTGGAGGCGACGGCGCCGGAGCGGGTGGCGCTGGCCGGGCGCCTGGGAATCCCCGAGGTGAGGTCGGTGACGTGTCGGTTCGCACTGAGGGCCCGGGGGGCGATGGTGCAGGCCGATGGCGTGCTGGTGGCCGACGTGGTGCAGGACTGCGTGGTCTCGTTGGAGCCGGTGCCGCAACGCGTGACGGAGCGGTTCATCATCCGGTTCGTGCCGGCCGGACGCGAATCGGACGACACCGACCCCGAGACGCCGGACGAGATCCCCTACGAAGGCTCGACGATCGATCTCGGCGAGGCCGTGGCGGAGCAACTGGCCCTGGCGCTCGACCCCTATCCGCGGCTGGACGGGGCCGAGATGGACCCCACGGCGCAGGACCCGGACGTGCAGCCGTTCGCCGGCCTGGCGGCGCTGCGGCCCCGAACCTAAGGCTCGGCTTGCAGCGACGGTGCGCCTCTGCTAGTTGGCGCGCCTTGCATCCAACATTCTGATCGAGGCGCCACCCGGCCGGGTGGGCCTCCGTCACTGCCCGGAGGGGCATAGTCCCATGGCCGTCCCAAAGAAGAAGACCTCCCCGTCCCGTCGCGGCATGCGGCGCGCCCACGACGCGCTGCCGACGCAGGCGCACCACGACTGCCCGAACTGCGGCGAGCTGAAGCGCCCGCACCACGTGTGCGGCCATTGCGGCCACTACAACGGCCGCGAGGTGATCAAGGCCGAGGACCTGAAGGGCGTCGTGCGCATCTGACGCGCACCGGCCGCGCCATGTTCGTTCAGGCCCGGCCTTGACCGACCCGATCAGCCTCGGCCCCACCAGTCTGGGCCCGACCAGTCTGGGCCCGACCAGTCTGGGCCCGATCGGCCTGGCCCCGACGCCCCCCGGAACCGCAGGCGGCGGGCCGCTCGCGTTTACCCTGGCCATCGATGCCATGGGGGGCGACGACGCGCCCGGCATCGTGCTGGACGGGCTGGCGATCGCGGCCGAGCGGCATCCGCAGGCCCGCTTCCTGCTGGTGGGCGACGAGGCCCTGCTGCAGCCGCTGGTGGCGGCGCGGAAGCGGGTTGCGGCCTGCTGCACGATCCGGCACGCCCCGGCCGTCATCTCGAGCGAGATGAAGCCGACGGCGGCGTTGCGGGTCCGGCAGTCGTCCATGCGGCTGGCCATCGACGCGGTCGCCAACGGCGAGGCGTCGGGCGTGGTTTCGGCGGGCAACACCGGCGCGCTGCTGGCGCTGGCCAAGATCGTGATCAAGACCCTGCCGGGGATCGACCGCCCGGCGATGGCGGCGATCGGACCCTCCGCGCGGGGCGACGTGGTGATGCTCGACCTCGGCGCCAACGTGACGTGCGATGCGCGCAACCTGGTGGAGTTCGCCATCATGGGCGACGTGTTCGCCCGGACCGTGCTGGGCCTGCCGGCGCCGACGATCGGATTGCTGAACGTGGGCTCGGAGGAGCTGAAGGGCGACGAGCGGGTGCGCCAGGCGGCCGACGTGCTGCGGGCCAGCCACATCGCCCCCAACTTCCACGGGTTCATCGAGGGGCACGACATCACCGCCGGGACGACGGACGTGGTGGTGACGGACGGGTTCACGGGCAATGTCGCGCTGAAGACCGGGGAGGGGGCGCTGAAGCTGTCTGGCGACCTGTTGCGGCAGATCTTCCGGGGCAGCCTTGCGGGCAAGCTCGCCTACCTGCTGGTGCGGCCGGGGCTGGACCGGATGCGGCTTTGGCTCGATCCGCGGCGGTACAACGGGGCGGTCATGCTGGGGCTGAACGGCGTGGTGGTGAAGTCGCACGGCGGCACGGACGCGGAGGGCTTCGCCCACGCGGTGGACGTGGCGATGGACATGGTCGTGCACGGGTTCAACGAGCAGATCCGTGCGGCGCTGGCGCAGATCGACCGCGTGGGCAAGCCCGCGCTGGCTGCGGTGGTGTAGTGGCAGCGTCCGGCACGCCGCGACGGGATCATCGGGCTGCCCGCCTTGCCGGGGCAGGAGTGTAGGCCATGCCGCGCGCCAGGGTCACCGGGGTCGGAGGATACCTGCCGGACCGGATCGTCACGAACGACGATCTGGCCGAAATCGTGGAGACATCGGACGCCTGGATCCAGGAGCGGACCGGCATCAAGCAGCGGCATCTGGCGGCCCCGCACGAGACCTGCGCCTTCATGGGCGCTGCGGCGGCGCAGCGGGCGCTGGACGATGCGGGCGCCGGGCCGGGGGACGTCGACGCGGTGATCCTGGCCACCAGCACGCCGGACCAGGCGTTTCCGGCGACGGCGTTGCGGGTGCAGGCGGCGCTGGGCATCGGGCAGGGGTTCGGGTTCGACCTCTCGGCGGCGTGCAGCGGGTTCATCTATGGGCTCTCGGTCGCGGACGGCATGATCCGCAGCGGTCAGATCCGTAGCGCGCTGGTGATCGGGAGCGAAGTGTATTCGCGCATCCTGAACTGGTCGGACCGGGGCACCTGCGTGCTGTTCGGCGACGGGGCGGGCGCGGTGTTGCTTCAGGCCGGCCCCGATGACGGGCCCGGCATCCTGTCCACCCATCTGCACGCGCAGGGGACGCTGGGGGACATCCTGTATGTGGACGGCGCCGTCGGGCAGGCACACCGGCCGGGGCACCTGGTGATGAACGGGCGGGAGGTGTTCCGCCATGCGGTCGGCAAGTTGGCCGCGGCGGTGGACGAGGCGCTGGCGGCCAACGGGTTGACGCATGCCGACGTGGACTGGCTGGTGCCGCACCAGGCCAACCGGCGCATCATCGATGCCATGGGCAAGAAGCTGGGCCTCGATGCCGATCGGGTGGTGGTCACGGTCGACCGGCACGCCAACACCTCGGCCGCGTCCATCCCGCTGGCCCTGGCGGAGGCTTGCGCCGACGGGCGGATCGTGAAGGGCGCGCTGGTACTGATGGAGGCGCTCGGCGGCGGCATCACGTGGGGTTCGGCACTGGTGCGGATGTAAGCCGGGGCGGTACTGCCACGGTGTCACCTTTCGGCAACAACCGTCGATAAATGGTTTAAGGTCAAGTGGTTTGCTTGACCCTTATGATCCTCCTGCTTAGCGTGCAAATTATGAGCACGGTGACACGAGCCCAGTTGGCGGAGACGATCTACGCGCAAGTCGGACTCTCGCGCAACGATTCCGCGGAGCTTCTGGAGACGGTTCTGGAACGCATGTCCGCCGCGCTCGAATCGGGTGAATCGGTGAAAATCAGCGGGTTCGGCACCTTTTCTGTCAGGCAGAAAGGCCGCCGGATCGGCCGCAACCCCAAGACGGGGATCGAGGTGCCGATCCTGCCGCGCCGGGTGCTGACGTTCCGTCCGAGCCAGGTGCTGAAGGCGCATGTGAACGGCACCGCCATCCCCGCGACGGACGACGAATGAGCGGCCTGCCCGACCTCCTGCCCGACGAGGGCGGGATCGAGGCGCGGCACCGTGCGAAGAAGGCGCCGAACGCATTCCGCACGATCAGCGAGGTCGCGGACGAGCTGCATATCCCGCAGCACGTGCTGCGCTTCTGGGAAACCAAGTTCCCGCAGGTCAAGCCGCTGAAGCGGGGTGGCGGGCGCCGCTACTATCGCCCGGACGACATCAACCTGCTGCGCCGCATCTCGGACCTGCTGTATATCCAGGGTTACACGATCAAGGGCGTGCAGCGCCTGCTCCGGGACGGCGGCGGGCAGCTGTCCGACGACATCCCGCCCGCGCCGGCCGCCGAGCGGCTGGCGGCGGAAGCCGAGCGCGCCGTGCCGGCGCCGGCCGTGCTGGAGCTTGCCAACCCGGTTACACGCGGCGAGGCTCGGCCGGATGCGGGGCCAGCCCCGGCAGGCTCACACCCGGCCGATGCGGAGGAGGTCCGCCGCCTTCGGGCGCTTCTGGCCGACGCGCTGACCGAACTCGTCACCCTGCGCCGCCTGCTGCCATAAACTCGCCAGGCTCCGGATTGCCCTGCCCGACCGAGGCTGCTACACGCCCAATCTCGGTCGGAGCGTAGCGCAGTCTGGTAGCGCATCAGTCTGGGGGACTGAGGGTCGTCGGTTCGAATCCGGCCGCTCCGACCAAACCCTTTGACCTTCAATCCGGCAACAGCACCGTCGCCACCGCCTGGGCGGCGATCCCCTCGCCACGGCCGGGGAACCCCAGGCGTTCCGTGGTGGTGGCCTTGACCGAGACCCGGGCCGGGTCGACGTCCAGCAGGGCGGCCAGCCTTTCGATCATGGCGGGGGCGTGCGGCGTGATCTTGGGGCGCTCGCAGATCAGGGTGACGTCGACATTGGCCAGGCGCCCGCCGCGGGCTGCGATCCGCCCGGCGGCATGGCGCAGGAAGCGGGCGCTGTCGGCGTCCTTCCAGGTGGCCTCGCTGGGGGGGAAGTGCCGGCCGATGTCGCCCTCGGCGAGCGCACCGTAGATCGCGTCGCACAGCGCATGGATCCCGACATCGGCGTCGGAGTGGCCGGCCAGCCCCTTCTCGTGCGGAACGGTGATGCCGCAGATGATGAGCGGGCGCCCCTCGGTCAGCACGTGCACGTCGAAGCCCGTCCCGGTGCGCGGGAACAGGGTGGGCGTCAGGATGCGTTCCAGCCGCACGAGGTCCTCCGGGTAGGTGAGCTTGATGTTTTCCTCCGCACCCGGGACGAGTGCGACGGAATGGCCGGCTTCTTCCAGAAGGGCTGCGTCGTCCGTCGCGCCGGGGGCGCCGCTGCGATGGATCGCAAGCAACAGCGGGAAATGGAAGGCCTGGGGCGTCTGCGCGCGGAACAGTCCGGCGCGGGGCACGGTGGCCTCGATACGCCCGGCGCTGGCCCGTTTCAGCGTATCGGCGACGGGCACGGCGGGGATGGCGCCGGGTGCGTCGCGCAACGCGGCCAGCAGCGCCTCGATGGTGCCGGGCGGGATGAAGGGGCGGGCCGCGTCATGGACCAGCACGATGTCGGGCGCGTGGGGCGCCAGCGCCTCCAGCCCGGCCAGCACGCTTTCCTGTCGTGTGGCACCGCCGGCGACGATGGGCAGGGTCTCGATCCCGTCGAGCGCGGCGGCGAGCGGATCGGGGTCGCCCACCGGCTGCAGCAGGGCGACGTGCGGCGCCAGCGCCTCCGCTGCCCAGCGCAGCACGGGTTTTCCGCCCAGGAGGGCGAACTGCTTCGGCTGGGGCGCGCCGAACCGAAGGCCGGAGCCGGCAGCGACGAGGAGGGCGGCGACACGCATGGGCGGAGCAATGCGGTCCCGTCGGCAGGCCGTCAACCCGGCGTCCCGGATGGTCGAGGCTGCCCGGAGCCCACGCGGCGATTGCATGCGCCGCAGCCATCCCGTAAATGTGCACAAATGATGGGCAGTCCGAATACCTCGTTGCACGCCCCAACCCTTGGTCCCTTGACGCTGGGCGACGGCGCGACTTCCGTGCGGATCGAGCTGCCGGTGATCCTGGCGCCGATGTCGGGCGTCACGGACCTGCCGTTCCGCCGGCTGGCGAAGCGGCACGGGGCAGGGCTGGTCGTCTCCGAAATGATCGCTTCCTGGGCAATGGTGCGGGAAAACCGGACCACGCTGCGCATGGCGGAGGTGGACGGCAGCGGCGGCCCGGCCGCGGTCCAGTTGGCGGGGTGCGACCCCGCGGCCATGGCGGAGGCGGCGCGGATCGCCGTGGGGCACGGGGCCAACCTGGTGGACATCAATTTCGGCTGTCCGGTGAAGAAGGTCGCGGTGGGCCAGGCGGCCGGCTCGGCCCTGATGCGCGACGAGGTGGCGGCGGCGCGGCTGCTGGAGGCGACGGTGCGGGCCGTGGACGTGCCGGTCACGCTCAAGATGCGGATGGGCTGGGATCACGCCAACCTCAATGCGCCCAGCCTGGCCCGCATCGCCGAAGCCTGCGGCATCCGCATGGTCACGGTGCACGGCCGCACCCGGCAGCAGTTCTACACCGGGACGGCCGACTGGCGCTTCATCGCGAGCGTGAAGGCGGCGGTGACGATCCCCGTGATCGCGAACGGCGACATCCTGACCGAGCAGGACGCCGCGGAGGCGCTGCGGCAGTCGGGCGCCGACGGCGTGATGATCGGCCGGGGCTGCTACGGGCGCCCCTGGTTCACGGCGCAGGTCGCCCGCTACCTGATGACGGGCCAGCCACAGACCGAGCCGAGCCTGGCGGAGCAGAAGCAAGTCCTTCTCGATCATTATGAGGCGATGCTGATCCATTGCGGCAAGGAAGCCGGGGTCCGTGTGGCCCGCAAGCACGTGTCGTGGTACTCGCGCGGCCTGTTCGGGTCGGCCGAGTTCCGGGCGGCGGTGAACCGCACCCCCTCGGCGGAGGGGGTGCGGACGTTGATCGACGCCTTCTATGATCCGCTGATCGCCGCCGGCGCCTGCCGCACCGCGACGCCCGTGGATACGACGCCGGAGACGCTGGCCGCATGAAGGGCGCGCTTGCCCGGGGCCGGCTGGCCATCGTCGAGCGCCTGTCGCCGCGGGCCCCGGCGACGTTCGCGTCTTTGGATGGCATGGCGATGCTGGGGGCGATGCCGGTGCCCACGGTGCTGCTGGACCCCGACAACCGGTTCCGATACGCGAACCAGGCGGCCGAGCAGTTCCTGGGGCAGTCGATGCTGCAGCTGGCGCAGGTCACGCTGAACACGTTGCTGCCGCCCGACAACCCGATCTTCAGCCTGCTGGACCAGGTCCGCCGGCACGGCACCACCATCGCCGACCATGACCTGGCCCTGGAGGGACCCCGGCTGCACAAGCGGTCGATCACGATGCATGCGACGCCGCTGCCGGAGGAGCCGGGCGCGGTGCTGGTGACGCTGCAGGACACTTCGGCGGCGCGCTCGTTGTACCGGCAGATGGCGTTCCGGGGCGCGGCGCGCAGCGTGACGGGCATGTCGGCCATCTTGGCGCACGAGGTGAAGAACCCGCTCTCGGGCATCCGGGGCGCGGCACAGCTGCTGGAAAGCAGCGTGGGGGACGCGGACCGGGAGCTGACGGTGCTGATCCGCGACGAGGCGGACCGGATCCGGGCGCTGGTCGACCGCATGGAGGTGTTCGGCGAGAAGCCGATCGAGCGCCGGGCGGTGAACATCCATCGTGTCCTGGAGCATGTGCGGCGGCTCGCGCTGTCGGGCTTCGCGCACGGGCTGCGGCTGACGGAGGTGTACGACCCGTCGCTGCCGCCAGTATGGGGCAACCGCGACCAGCTGGTGCAGGTGCTGCTGAACCTGGTGAAGAACGCCGCGGAGGCGATCCAGGCCGACCCGAGCCTCAGTCAGCGTGGCGGGGGCGAGATCGTGCTGACCACGGCCTACCAGCATGGCGTCCGACTGGCGGTGCCGGGCGGCGGGCAGCGTCAGCATCTGCCGCTGCTGGTGACGGTGCGCGACAACGGGCCGGGGATCGCCGAGGACATCCGCCCGCATCTGTTCGAGCCCTTCGTCAGCGGCAAGCCGACGGGCAGCGGGCTGGGGCTTGCCCTGGTGGCCAAGATCGTCGGCGACCACGATGGGCTGATCGAGGTCGACAGCCGCCCGGGCCGGACGGAGTTCCGCCTCTGCCTGCCGGTGCTGACCGAGGCGGCCGAGAGCACATAGGCCGTCGCCGGGCCGAAGACGCCTGCCTGCCCCGCGACCCGCCCGCGACCCAAAGGACCCTGCATGACCCCGCCCACCGTTCTAGTCGCCGACGACGACCGCTCCATCCGCACGGTGCTGACCCAGGCGCTGGGCCGCTCCGGCTACCAGGTGCGGTGCACCGGCAATGCCGCGACGCTGTGGCGCTGGGTGGAGGACGGGGAGGGCGATCTGGTCATCACCGACGTGGTGATGCCCGACGAGAACGGGCTGGACCTGATCCCGCGCATCCGCAGGATCCGGCCGGAGCTGCGGGTGGTGGTCATGAGCGCGCAGTCGACGCTGATGACGGCGGTGAAGGCGGCGCAGCGGGGTGCGTTCGAGTACCTGCCGAAACCTTTCGACCTCAAGGAGTTGCTGGCCGTCGTTGGCCGCGCGCTGGAGGCACCGGTGCCGCCGGGCGAGACGCCCGCCCCCGAGCCGCGCGACAGCGAGGAGCGGCTGCCGCTGATCGGGCGTTCCGTGGCGATGCAGGAGATCTACCGCAGCATCGCGCGGCTGACGACGACGGACCTGACCGTCATGGTCAACGGCGAGAGCGGCACCGGCAAGGAGCTGGTGGCCCGCGCGCTGCACGACTACGGCCGGCGGCGCACGGGGCCCTTCGTGGCCATCAACATGGCGGCCATCCCGCGCGAGCTGATCGAGAGCGAGCTGTTCGGGCATGAGCGGGGCGCGTTCACGGGGGCCATGAACCGCGCCCAGGGCCGGTTCGAGCAGGCGGCCGGCGGCACGCTGTTCCTGGACGAGATCGGCGACATGCCCGCCGAGGCGCAGACAAGGCTGCTGCGCGTGCTGCAGGAAGGCGAGTTCACCACCGTGGGCGGGCGGCAGCCGATCCGCGCCAACGTGCGGATCGTCGCGGCCACGCACCGGGACCTGCGGCAGGCGATCCGCGCCGGGCAGTTCCGCGAGGACCTGTTCTACCGCTTGAACGTCGTGCCGATCCGCCTGCCGCCGCTGCGGGAGCGGCTGGAGGACATCCCGGTGCTGGCGCGGCACTTCCTGGAAAAGGCGCGGGAGAGCGGGCTGGCGGGCAAGAGCCTGGACCAGTCGGCGCTGGAGCGGCTGCGCCAGCACCGCTGGCCCGGCAACGTGCGGGAGCTTGAGAACCTCATGCGGCGGCTCGCGGCGCTGTACCCGCAGGAGATCATCAACGGCGAGGTCATCCATGCCGAGCTGGCCGAAAGCGCCGCCGGCCCCGACATGCCGGCCGTGGGCGGCGCGCCGGAGCCGCTGGCGCAGGCGGTCGAGCGGCACATCCGTCAGTTCCTGGCGGCCAGCCGCGACGGCATGCCGATGCGCGACATCTACGACCAGGTGATCGCCGAGGTGGAACGGCCGCTGATCCAGATGACGCTGTCGGCCACGCGCGGCAACCAGATCAAGGCGGCGGCGATGCTGGGACTGAACCGCAACACGCTGCGCAAGAAGATCCGGGACCTCGACATCCCGGTCGTGCGCGGCATCGGCTAGGGCAGGGCGGTCGGCATGAACGCGCCGCTCGACCCACGCTCGCTGCGGATGGGCCCGGTGCACGCGCTGTGGCGCCGGGCCGTCAACGCGCTGCTGGGCAAGGTGGTGACGCTGGTGCTGGCGTTCATCGCGCTGGCGCTGGGGGTCGGGACGTTCGTGCTGCTGTCCGGCGGGGCGTCGCTGTCGCGGCGGCCGAACCTGATCTTCGGCATGGTGCTGGCGAACCTCGTGGTGCTGCTGCTGCTGGGCGCGGTGCTGGCCGGGCGGCTGACCCGCGTGTGGGTGGAACGGCGGCGGGGCTCGGCCGGGTCGCGCCTGCACGTGCGGCTGGTGATGCTGTTCAGCGTGGTCGCGGTCACGCCGACGATCGTGGTGGCCATCTTCGCCACGGCCTTCTTCAATCTCGGGATCCAGGCCTGGTTCAACGACCGCGTGCGGACGGCGCTGAACGAGAGCCTGGAGGCGTCGCGCGGGTATCTGGAAGAGCATCGGAACAACATCCGCACCGATGCGCTGGGCATGGCGAACGACCTGGCCCGGGCCGGGCAGCTGCTGTCCAACGACCCTTATACCTTCGGTCAGATCCTGCAGACGCAGACGGTGCTGCGCGGCCTGACGGAGGCGATCATCTACGAGCCCGTCACCAACCAGGTGGTGGCCGGCGTGGGCATCATGTCCGGCTACGGCGTGGACCCGGCCCCTTCGGAAGCGACGGAGCTGGCGCGCAGCGGCGAGGTCGCGGTGATCGGCAGCGCCGACGGCAACCAGGTGCGGGCCGTGGTGCAGCTGAACGCGATGCCGACGCTGATGCTGCTGATCGGGCGGCCGGTGGACCAGCAGATCCTGGACCACATGGCCCGCACGGAGCAGGCGGTGGCCGAGTATCACCGGCTGGACGAGAATCGGTCGGGCCTGCAGATCACCTTCGCGCTGATCTTCGCCCTGGTGGCGCTGCTGGTGCTGTCGGCGGCGGTGCTGCTGGGCCTGGTACTGGCCAACCAGATCGCACGGCCCATCGGGCGGCTGATCCTGGCCGCCGAGCGGGTGCGCGCCGGCGACCTGGGCGTGCGGGTGCCGGAGATGCAGAGCGAGGACGAGGTGGCGGGCCTGTCGCGGGCGTTCAACCGGATGACGGGCCAGCTGGCGGCGCAGCGGACGGAGCTGATGGACGCCTACAGCCAGATCGACGAACGCCGGCGGTTCACGGAGACCGTGCTGTCGGGGGTGTCGGCCGGGGTGATCGGGCTCGATGCCGCGGGCCGGATCGAGCTGCCGAACAGCGCGGCCGGGCGCCTGCTGGGGATGGACCTGCTGGCCGAGATGGGCCGGCCGCTGCGCGAGACGGTGCCCGAGTTCGCGGTGCTGCTGGACGAGGTGGCCGCCAGCCCCGACCGGGCGCGCACGGCCGAGGTGGAGATCGGGCCGCCGCAGCGCCGGCGCACGCTGCTGGCGCGGATCGGCGGCGACAGCCGGGGCGGGCGGGCGCTGGGCTACGTCGTGACGTTCGACGACATCACGGAGCTGCAATCCGCCCAGCGCAAGGCCGCCTGGGCCGACGTGGCGCGGCGCATCGCGCACGAGATCAAGAACCCGCTGACCCCCATCCAGCTCAGCGCCGAACGCCTGAAGCGCCGCTTCACGCGGGAGATCACGTCGGACCCCGTGACCTTCGCCCAGTGCGCCGACACGATCGTGCGGCACGTCGAGGATATCGGGCGCATGGTGGACGAGTTCTCGGCCTTCGCGCGCATGCCGCAACCGGTGCTGCGGCCCGAGGATGTCGGCCGGATCGCGCGGGAGGCGCTGATCCTGCAGCGCAGTGCCCGGCCCGAGATCGAATGGACGACGTTCATCCCCGACCGCGGCCCGATGGCGACCTGCGACCGCCGCCTGCTGGGCCAGGCCCTGACCAACCTGCTGCAGAATGCCGCCGACGCGGTGGGCATGCGGCCGCGCGACCCCGGCGAGGCCGCGGGCCGAATCGCGGTGCGCGTCGAGGTGCATCACGAGAACGGCGCCGACATGGTGCTGGTGCAGGTGGAGGATGATGGAGTCGGGCTGCCGCAGCAGGACCGCGGCCGGCTGACCGAGCCCTATGTGACCCACAAGGTGAAGGGGACCGGCCTCGGCCTCGCAATCGTGAAGAAGATCATGGAAGACCATGGCGGCCGGCTGGACCTGGACGATCGGGCGAATGGGCCGGGTGCGGTCGCCACGCTGGCGCTTCCGTTGGCCCTGCCGCCCTCCCTGCAGCCCTCCCAGCCACCGGCCCAGCCACCGGCCCAGCCACCGGCCCAGCCACCGGCCCAGCCACCGGCCCAGCCACCGGCCCAGCCACCGATTGTCTCGGAGCCTGTGTCGGTTTAGACACACTGCCATGGCGCAGGACATCCTTATCGTCGACGACGAGCCCGACATCCGGATGCTCATCGAAGGGGTTCTGGAGGACGAGGGCTATGCCGTCCGCCAGGCCGGCGACAGCGACGGGGCACTCGCGGCCTTTCGCCACCGCCGCCCCTCGCTGGTGATCCTCGATGTGTGGCTGCAGGGCAGCCGGCTGGACGGGCTGGGCATCCTGCAGGCGATCCACTCCGAGGAGCCGCACGTGCCCGTGGTCATGATCTCGGGCCACGGCACCATCGAAACCGCCGTCACCGCCATCCAGCACGGCGCCTACGACTTCATCGAGAAGCCCTTCAAGTCCGACCGCCTGCTGCTGATCGTGCGCCGCGCCCTGCAGGCGGCGCGGCTGTCGCGGGAGAACGCGGAGCTGCGGCTGCGGGCCGGCTTCGATTCGGAGCTGACCGGCAACAGCCCGGCCATCGCGCTGCTGCGGGCCGGGATCGAACGGGTGGCGCCCACCGGCTCCCGCGTGCTGATCCATGGACCGGCCGGCAGCGGCAAGGAGGTCGCGGCGCGGATGGTGCACCAGCGCTCGCGCCGGGCAGAGGGCCCGTTCGTGGCGCTGAACTGCGCGACGCTGAACCCGAGCCGCTTCGAGGAGGAGCTGTTCGGCGTGGAGGTGGGGGCGGACCCCATGGCGCAGCCGCGGCGGGCCGGGGTGCTGGAACGGGCGCATGGGGGCACGCTGCTGCTGGACGAGGTGTCGGACATGCCGCTGGAGACGCAGGGCAAGATCGTCCGCGCCCTGCAGGACCAGACATTCGAGCGGATCGGCGGCGCGCAGCGGGTGAAGGTGGACGTGCGCGTGCTGGCCACCACCAACCGGGACCTGCAGGCCGAGATCTCCGCCGGCCGGTTCCGCGAGGACCTGTATTATCGGCTGGCCGTCGTGCCGATCCGCATGCCGTCGCTGAAGGAACGCCGGGAGGACGTGCCGGAGCTGGCCGGGCACTTCCTGGAGCGTTCGGCCGAAACCTCGGGGATGCCGGGGCGGGAGCTGTCGACGGACGCGCTGACGGCGCTGCAGGCCTATGACTGGCCGGGCAACGTGCGACAGCTGCGCAACCTGATGGACTGGCTGCTGATCATGGCGCCGGGCACGCCCGCGGACGCGATCCGGGCCGACATGCTGCCGGTCGAGATCAGCCAGGGGGCGCCGGCGCTGCTCAGCTCGGACCCTTCGGCCGACCTGATGGCGCTGCCGCTGCGGGAGGCGCGGGACCTGTTCGAGACGCAGTACCTGCAGGCGCAGCTGCTACGGTTCGGCGGCAACATCAGCCGGACGGCGGGGTTCGTGGGGATGGAGCGGAGCGCGCTGCATCGCAAGCTGAAGCAGCTGGGGGTCAACTCCGACGACCGGGCGGCATCATGAGCCGCATCGCCTACGTGAACGGCGCCTATGTGCCGCAGCGCGAGGCCTCGGTGAACGTCGAGGACCGCGGCTACCAGTTCGCCGACGGCATCTACGAGGTCGTGCACCTGCGGCGGGGCCGCTTCACCGACTGGGATCTGCACTACGCCCGGCTGGTGCGCTCGTTGAACGAGGTGCGGATCGGCCAGCCGATGGGCCGGGCGGCGCTGGAGCGGGTGCTGCACGAGGTGGCGGCGCGGAACCGCGTGACGGAGGGCCTGCTGTACATGCAGGTGACGCGCGGCGTGGCCCGGCGGGACCATGCCTTCCCGACCCGCCCCATCCCGCCCAGCCTGGTCGTGACGGCCCGGCGCATCCCGCCCTATCCCGCCGACGTGGACCGCTGGACGACGAGCGTGATCTCCCACCCCGACCAGCGTTGGGCCCGGTGCGACATCAAGTCGACGGGTCTGCTGCCGAACGTTCTCGCCCGGCAGGCGGCACGGGAGAAGGGGGCCAGCGAGGCCATCCTGGTGGACGCGGACGGCATGGTGACGGAGGGGGCGGCGACCAGCTTCTGGATCGTGGATGCCGGCGGCACCCTGCGCTGCCCGCCGCTGGGGCAGGAGATCCTGCCCGGCTGCACGCGGGCGGCGCTGATTGCTGAGCTGAAGGCCGAGGGGATCGCGTTCGAGGACCGGTCGTTCACCCTGGCGGAAGCACGTGCGGCGCAGGAGGCGTTCCTGACGAGCGCCACCAGCTTCGTGAAGCCGGTGGTCAAGCTGGACGGGGACCCGGTGGGCGACGGGCAGGTGGGCCCGGTGGTGCGCCGCCTGTTCGCGATCTTTGCCCGGCACGTGCAGGGCGCACTGGCCAACGCCGCATAGTGTCCGCAGGCTCGCAGCCGTTGCGGCGGGCCGCGCGCCTGTGGCACACCCGCGCATGATCGATCGTCGCACGACCCTGATTGCCGCCCTCGCGGGCGCCACCGCCGCCACAAGCCCCGCCTTCGGGCAAGACTCGTTCGAAGGCTTCGTCGCCGGCGTGAAGGCGGAGGCGCGGCGGGCCGGCATCCGCGACGCGACGCTGGCCGCCGCCTTCGCGGGCGTCGGGCCGAACCAGCGCGTGATCGAGCTGGACCGGCATCAGCCGGAGTTCAACCTCACCTGGCCGCAGTACCGCGACCGCGTCCTGCCGGCTGCCCGCCTGCAGGCCGCGCGGGAGAATTACGGTCGCGAGCAGTCGCTGCTGACCCGGGTCGAGGCGCAGTTCGGCGTCGACCGCTTCACCATCCTGGGAATCTGGGGCATCGAGTCGGCCTTCGGCGCCAACCGCGGGACTTACCGCTTGGTCGAGGCGCTTTCGACCCTGGCGTGGGAGGGCCGGCGTGCCGCCTACTTCCGCAAGGAGCTGATCAACGTCCTGCGCATCCTGGATGCGGGCGACGTCACGCCGGCGCGCCTGACCGGCGGGTGGGCCGGCGCGATGGGACAGCCGCAGTTCATGCCCAGCTCTTACCTGTCGTATGCCGTCGATTTCGATGGCGATGGCCGCCGCGACATCTGGGACAGCAAGGCCGACGTGTTCGGCTCCATCGGCAACTACCTGGCCCGCAACGGCTGGCGGCGGGGCGAACCCTGGGGCCAGCCCGTGCGGGTGCCCGGCAGCCTGCGCGGCGGCGGGCGGGACGACCGGCGGCCGCTGGGCGAATGGATGCGGGCCGGGGTGACGCGCACGGATGGGCGGCCGTTCAACCGCACCGACGTGATGGGCGCTTTGGTGCAGCCCGACGGCGTGGCCCCGGGCGAGGGCTTCATGGTGTATGCCAATTTCGGCGCCATCCGCCGCTACAACCCCTCGGACTTCTATGCGCTGGCCGTGGGCCTGCTGGGCGACTCCGCGGCGTGACACCGGCGCTGCGGCTCCTGCTGGCCGGCCTGGTGGTGCTGGGGGGATGCGTGCGGCGCCCGCCCGCGCCGGCCGACGCCGTGCACTACGTCGTCGGCGCCGGCTACAAGGCGGGGAACACGTGGTTCTACCCGCGCGAGGACTTCCATTACGACGCAACCGGCCTCGCGACGATCGCGGACGACGCACGCGGCGTCACGGCCGATGGCGAGGTGCGGGACCCCACGGCGATGACGGCGGCGCATCAGACGCTGCAGCTGCCCGCGATCCTGCGTGTGACGAACCTGGAGACGGGGTTGCAGGCGCTGGTGCGGGTGAACGACCGCGGCCCGGCCATCCCGGGCCGCATTCTGGCCTTGTCGCGCCGGGCCGCCAGCCTGCTGGGCGTCACGGGCCCGGCCCGCATCCGCGTCCAGGTGGAGGAAGGCGCCAGCGTCGGCCTGCGCGCCCAGCTGAAGGGCGGCCCCGTGCTGTCCGTGGCGGCCGCCCCCCGCGCCGCCGTGACGGCGGAAGCGCTGCCACCGCCGCCCGGCACGGGCCAGTCCAACCGGGGCCGGTCCGCCGGTGCCACGCGGACGGCCATGGAGGCGCAGACGCCCTCGGCTGCCGTGGTGCCAGACCGGTTGCCGGAGACGGTGCAACGCATGGCCGCCAGCCCGGGCGCGCTGATGCTGACCGCCGGATCGTTCGGCCAATCGGGCTACGCCAGGCAGGTCGCCGCGCGCCTGGGCATGCTGGGCGCACGCGTGGACCGGCAGCGGGAGGGCAGGGGCGAACGCTGGGACGTGCGGGCCGGGCCGTTCGCCAATGTCGCGGCGGCGGACGCGGCGCTGGACCAGGCCCTGCGGGCGGGGGTATCGGATGCGCGCATCGTCGTCGAATAGGGTGGAGTCGTCATGGTGAAGCGCCGTCTGCTGCTGGGTGCCGCGTCCGTCCTTGGGACCGCCCTGGGTCCTGTGCTGGCTGCGGGGTCCGCCTTCGCCCAGGCCCGCCGCCCCGCCCGGCGCGTGCCGCCGGCACCCGTGCCCACCGGCAGCCCGGCCACCACCCCGCTCGGCCCGCTGGACACCGCGGCCAAGTGGGCGCTGATCATGGACTTCAACACCGGCGCCACGCTGCTGGACAAGGACGGCTCGGGCCCGATGCCGCCCTCGTCCATGACCAAGCTCATGACCGCCTACATCGTCTACGGCATGCTGAAGTCCGGTCGCCTGACCCTGACGCAGGAGCTGCCGGTCAGCGAGAAGGCCTGGCGCATGCAGGGCTCCAAGATGTTCGTGCCGCTGAATGGCACGGCGAAGGTCGAGGACCTGATCCGCGGCATGATCGTGCAGTCCGGCAACGACGCATGCATCGTGCTGGCCGAGGCGATTGCCGGGTCCGAGGAGCAGTTCGTCGAGCTGATGAACGCCCGCGCCAAGGACATGGGCCTGCAGGTCGCGACCTTCCGCAACTGCACCGGCTGGCCCGACCCGGCGCAGCGCATCTCGTGCCACGACATCGCCACCATCGCGCGCCGGCTGATCACCGACTTCCCGGAGTACTACCGCTACGACAGCGAGAAGTCGTTCAAGTACAACAACATCTCGCAGGAGAACCGGAACCCGCTGGTGCAGAAGGGCATCGCCGACGGGCTGAAGACGGGACACACGGACGAGGGCGGCTACGGCCTTGTCGCCAGCGCGCAACGGGCGGGGCGGCGCGTGATCGTGGTGGTGAACGGTCTCACGTCCATGCATCAGCGCTCCGAGGAGAGCGAGCGGCTGCTGGAATGGGCGTTCCGCGAGTTCGAGAACGTGACGCTGTTCACCGCCGGCGACACGGTCGAGAACGCCAAGGTCTGGCTGGGCAGCCGCGCCACCGTGCCGCTGGTCGGCGGGCGGGACCTGGTGCTGACGATGCCCCGCAGCTGGCGCAAGGGCGCGCGGATCGCCGTGGAATACCCGAGCCCGCTCCCGGCGCCAATCAGTCGGGGCGACGTGCTGGGGCGGCTGACCGTCTCCGGTCAGGGCGTGCCGCAGATGCAGGTGCCGCTGCTGGCGGGCGTCGATGTCGGCCGGCTGGGCCTGCCCGGGCGCGCCATGGCCGTGGTGTCGCGCTACGTCACCGGCGGGTGATCCGCTGCTTCGGGGGCTGAGGCCTGGCGTGTTCATCACGCTGGAGGGCGGGGAGGGCGCGGGCAAAAGCACCCAGGCCCGGCTGCTGGCGGAAGCGCTGGCCGAGGCAGGCCGCGCCGTCCTGCTGACGCGGGAACCCGGCGGCGCGCCGGGGGCGGAGGCGCTGCGGGCCATGCTGCTGGGCGGCGTGCATCGCTGGTCCGCGGCGGCCGAGGCGCACCTGCACTTCGCGGCCCGGGCGGAGCACCTGGCGCGCACCATCCTGCCGGCCCTCGGTGCCGGGATGGTGGTGGTGTGCGACCGCTTCGCCGACAGCACCATGGCATACCAGGGCTACGGCCTGGGCGCCGATCGGGCGTTGATCGAGGGTTTGACCCGGCTGCTGCCGCGCCGGCCCGACCTGACCTTGATGCTGGTGATTAGTCCGGCCCGCGGCGTCGAGCGCCTGGTGGCGCGGCGGCAGGGCCTGGACCATTACGAGGCGATGGACGCCGCCTTCCACGCCCGGGTCGCCGCGGGCTTCCAGGCAATCGCCGTGCAGGATCCCGCGCGGTGCCGGGTCATCCCGGCGGACGGGACGGTGGACGACGTGCGGCACGCGATCCTTTCGGCCGTGCAGGCCGCCCTTCCGGCATGACTCCGCGGGAGAACCCCTCGCTGTGGGGTCACGAAGCGGCCGAGGCGGTATTCGAGGCGGCCGTGGCCGCGGGGCGCATGCACCATGCCTGGTTGCTGACGGGACCCGCCGGCGTAGGCAAGGCGACCCTGGCCTACCGCCTCGCCCGCCGCCTTCTGTCCGCCGCCCCCTCGAACGACCCGGCCAGCCCGCTGTTCCGCCGGGTCGCGGCCGGCAGCCATGCCGACCTTCTGACGATCGAGCGGGCCTATGACGAGAAACGCAAGCGCCTGAAATCCGGGATCGCCGTGGAACAGACCCGCGCGATCGGCGGCTTCATGCACCTGACCGCGGCCGAGGGCGGCTGGCGCGTCGTGGTCCTGGACGGCGCGGACGAGATGAACGCGAATGCCGCCAACGCCCTGCTGAAGGTGCTGGAGGAGCCGTCGCGCCGCGGCATCCTGTTCCTGACCTCCGATGCGCCGGGCCGGCTGCTGCCGACGATCCGCAGCCGGTGCCGGCGACTGGCGCTGGGCGCCTTGCCGGATGCGGCGATGCACCAGGCCCTGGCCAGCCTGCTGCCGGACATGGATGCAGGCGACCGGGCGAAGCTGGTCTCGATCGCGGATGGCGCGCCGGGCCAGGCGATCGCCATGGCGCAGGAGGGCGCGCTGGCGGTGGCCGCCCTGGTGGACGAGGTGCTGGCCGAGGCCCCCCGCCTGGCCGTGCCGCGGATGCACGAGGTCGCGGAGCGGGCGACCCGGTCCGAGACGGGGTTCGGCACGTTCATGTCGTTGCTGCAGAGCGGGCTCGGCAAGGCCGTCCGGGACGTCGCCCGCAGGGGAGCGACCACCTGGGGGGAGGGGAACGATGCCGGCGGCGGTGGGCGGCCCCTGGCGGAATGGGGCGAAGTGTGGCACGCGCTGGGGCGCCTGCACGACGAGACGGAGCGGTTCAACGGCGACAAGCGGTCGGCGATCGTGGCGGGGTTGGAGCTATTCAGTAGACAATGAAGCCAACGTTCTATGTCACGACGCCCATCTACTACGTGAATGGCGCTCCCCATATCGGCCACGCCAACACCTCCGTCGCCGCCGACGTCCTGGCGCGATGGAAGCGGCTGGATGGCTACGACGTCCTGTTCCTGACCGGCACGGACGAGCACGGCCAGAAGGTCGAGAAGGCCGCCCGCGACGCCGGGCTGGAGCCGCAGGCGTTCACGGACCGGGTGTCCGCCGAGTTCGAGGCCATGGGGCCGCTGATGGGCCTGTCCAACGACCAGTTCATCCGCACCACCGAGCCCCGGCACCACCGGGCCTGCCAGGCGCTGTGGACCCGGCTGCAGGAGTGTGGCGAGATCTATCTGGGCCAGTACGAAGGCTGGTATGCCGTGCGCGACGAAGCCTTCTATGCCGAGGAGGAGACGGCCCTGCGTCCCGATGGCTCGCGCTTCGCGCCCGAGACCGGGGCCACGGTCGAGTGGGTGGTCGAGCCGTCCTACTTCTTTCGCCTGTCCGCCTGGCAGGACCGCCTGCTGGCGCTGTACGACCAGGTGCCGGAGGCCGTGATGCCGCCCGGGCGGCGCAACGAGGTGATGAGCTTCGTCCGGGGCGGGCTGACCGACCTGTCCGTCAGCCGCACGAGCTTCACCTGGGGCATCCCCGTCCCCAACGACCCCGCCCATGTCATGTACGTGTGGCTCGACGCGCTGACCAACTACCTGACGGCGGTGGGCTACCCGGACACGACGGCCGAGCTGTGGCGCTTCTGGCCGGCCAACCTGCATCTGGTCGGCAAGGACATCCTGCGTTTCCATGCCGTCATCTGGCCGGCCTTCCTGCTGGCCGCCGGCCTGGAACCCGCCCGCAGCGTGTTCGCCACGGGCTGGTGGACCGTCCGCGGCGAGAAGATGAGCAAGTCCGTCGGCAACGTGGTCGCCCCGGCCGACCTCGTGTCGACCTACGGGCTCGACCCCGTGCGCTTCTTCCTGATGCGGGAGGTGCCGTTCGGCAACGATGGCGACTTCAGCGATGCCGCCCTGGTCCGCCGCATGAACAGCGAGCTGGCCAACGATCTGGGCAACCTGGCGCAACGCACCCTGTCGCAGATCGCCAAGAACCTGGCCGGCGTGCTGCCGGACGCGGGCGCGCCGACGGAGGACGATGCCGCGCTGCTGGCCGCCGCCCACGCGTTGCCGGCGGTGCTGCGGCCGCTGATCGATCGGCTGGCGCTGGGTGAGGCGATCGAGGAGGTGTGGAAGGTGATCCGGGCCGCCAACGCCTACATCGACCGCCAGGCACCCTGGGCGCTGCGCAAGACCGACCCGGCCCGCATGGCCGCGGTCCTGCGGCTCCTGGTGGACGTCATGCGCCCCGTCGCGACGGTGCTGCAGCCCGTCATGCCCGGCAGCATGGGCCGCATGCTGGACCAGCTCGGCATCCCTGACGACCAGCGCGGCCTGGCGGCGCTTGCGACCCCGCAGCCGGGCGGCATGACCCTGCCAGCTCCTTCGGGGATCTTCCCGCGTTACATCGAACCCACGGCGTAAAATTCTGATGTTGATCGATTCCCATTGTCATCTGGATATGTTCCCGGCCGAGGAGCGCCCGGCGTTGCTGACCCGTGCCGCCGAGGCGGGCGTGGGCGAGATGGTCAGCATCGGGACCAGGCTGGGCCAGTCCCGCGGCCTGATCGACATGGTGGCCAAGCTGCCGAACGTCTGGTGCACCATCGGCGTCCACCCTCACAACGTGGCCGAGCAGGCGGTGCCCAGCCCCGAGACGCTGGCGGCCATGGCCGGGCACCGCAAGGTGGTCGGCATCGGGGAAAGCGGCCTCGACTACTTCTACGACAAGGCGCCCCGCGCCGTGCAGCAGGACTCGTTCAGGGCGCATATCCGGGCGACCCGCCTGGCGCAGCTGCCGCTGGTCATCCATGCGCGCGACGCCGATGCCGACATCGCGGCCATCCTGGCGGAGGAACGGGCGGCGGGTGGCGACTTCGCCTTCCTGCTGCACTGCTTCAGCTCCGGCCGGCAACTGGCCGAGACCGCAATCGAGATGGGCGGCTACGTCAGCCTTTCCGGCATCCTGACCTTCCCCAAGAGCGTGGAGCTGCGCGAGATCGCCCGCGACCTGCCGGCCGACCGCCTGCTGGTGGAGACGGACGCGCCCTACCTCGCCCCGGCGCCGCATCGCGGCAAGCGGAACGAGCCGTCGTACGTGGCCCGCACGGCCGCCGTGCTGGGTGAGGTGAGGGGGCTGAGCGCAGCGGAGGTGGCGGCGTTGACGACCGCGAACTTCCGACGCCTGTTCACGAAGGCGGCCTGATGCCCGTCGTGACCATCCTGGGCTGCGGCGGCTCCGCCGGGGTCCCGCAGATCGGCGGCGCCGACGGCCGCGGCGACTGGGGCGCCTGCAACCCGGCCGAGCCGCGCAACCGCCGCACCCGCTCCAGCATCGTCATCGGTGGCCCCGCGGGGCGCATCCTGGTCGACACCGGGCCGGACCTGCGCGAACAGCTGCTCGCCTGCGGCATCGGCGCCGTGCAAGCGATCGTCTTCACCCACGCCCATGCAGACCACGTGCTGGGCATCGACGACGTGCGCATCCTGAACCGCATCGTGGGTCCGCTGGACGCCTACGCGACCGAACGCACCCTGGCGGAGCTGGAGCGGCGGTTCGACTACGCGTTCAAGCCCTGGGAGCCGCCGAACTTCTTTCGCCCGGTGCTGGTCAGGCGCCCGGTGGCGTTCGGCGACACCATCCGGGCCGCCGGGATGGACGTTCACGTATTCGAACAGGACCACGGCTTCCTGCCGTCGCTCGGCCTGCGCGTCGGACGGTTCGGCTATTCCACCGACGTCGTGAAGCTGAACGACGCCGCGCTGGCGGCGCTGGAGGGCGTGGACACCTGGGTCGTCGACTGCTTCCAACGCCGCGCGCACGTGACCCACGCCAACCTGGACCAGGTCATCGCCTGGAACGAGCGCGTGGGCGCACGCCGGGTCGTTCTGACGCATATGGGCCACGACGTGGATTGGTCCTGGGTCACGTCCCAGGCGCCGCCAGGCATCGAGCCGGGGTATGACGGGCTGGTGCTGGATGTGCCCGATGCCTGAACCCTCCCACGTGTTCTGTTTCCATAATATGCATTATGCGGCTGTTGTCCGTGGCTGAACCCGCAGACGCACCTGCGGAGCTCGCGCGCCTTCTGGCCGTCATGGCCGCCTTGCGGGACCCGCACACGGGTTGCCCGTGGGACCAGGTGCAGCGCTTCGCCACCATCGCGCCCTACACGATCGAGGAGGCCTACGAGGTCGCGGATGCCATCGCCCGTGCCGATTGGGAGGGGCTGCCAGACGAGTTGGGCGATCTGCTGTTCCAGGTGGTCTACCATGCCCGGATGGCCGAGGAAGCCGGGCTGTTCGGTTTTGCCGACGTCGCGCGCGCCATTGCCGACAAGATGGTGCGCCGTCATCCCCATGTGTTCCCTGCCCCGGCGGGCACCCCTGCCGGGTGGGAAGCGCAGAAGCAGGCCGAGCGGGCGGCGCGGCAGGAGCATGGGGCGCTGGCCGGGGTGGCCGTGGGTCTGCCGGCGCTGACCCGCGCGCTGAAGCTGACCGCACGCGCCGCACGGGTCGGGTTCGATTGGACGGGCCCCGACCAGGTGCTGGAGAAGATCGAGGAGGAGCTGGCCGAGGTCCGCGCCGAGCTGCCCGGCGCTGGTTCGGATGACGCCGATCCGGCGCGCCTGGCCGACGAGGTCGGGGACCTGCTGTTCGTCGTCGCCAACCTCGCCCGCAAGCTGGGCCTCGATCCCGAAGCCTGTCTGCACCAGGCGAACGCCAAGTTCACCCGCCGCTTCGGTGGTGTGGAGGCGCGTCTTGCCGCGCAGGGCCTGACGCCCCTTGCCGCCGGGCTGGGGGCGATGGAAGGGGAGTGGGCAGCCGTGAAGCGGGACGAACCCCGATAGATTCCACTTGAATCAGACTAGGTCTCGATATATCTGTAATTCCGATAGGTCGAAACACTGTCGGATAACGGGCCTGTCTTGGAGAAGGGATCGAGCATGGATCATGAGAGGAGAGGCCGTTGTGGACACGATGGCGAGGGGCGGCGGTTCGCCCGCAGCGACGGGTTGGACGGCCCACGTCTGCACCGGGGCCCGCACCGGGGCCGGCACGCTGGCCATGGCGGTCGCGAGGAGGGATCGGAAGGCGGCCGTTCCGGGCTGGGGCGCTTCTTCGCCCATGGAGACCTGCGGCTGGTCATCCTGAACCTGATCGCGGAGAAGCCGCGGCACGGCTACGAGATCATCAAGGAGATCGAGGAGCGGGTGGCCGGCGCCTACTCGCCCAGCCCCGGCGTGATCTATCCCACGCTGACCTTGCTGGATGAGTTGGGCCACGTCACGGTCTCGGCCCGTGACGGCGCGAAGAAGCTGCACGCCATCACGGATGACGGCCGCGCCTTCCTGGCCGCCAACCGTACGGCGCTCGACCCCATTCTGGCGCGGATGGACGAAGCCAGCCGTGCCCATGGCGGCGGCACCGCGCCCCCGATCCTGCGCGCGATGGAAAACCTGAAGGTCGCGCTCCGCATGCGTCTGGCGCGTGGACCACTGACGCAGGACGAGGTGCAGGGCGTGGCTGCCGCGCTGGATGCCGCAGCGACGGGGGTGGAGCGATGCTGATGGAAGCCGACGCCCTGGTGACAACCACCCTGCCCCGTCGCTACCTCGGCCAGCTCTGCAAGCACTTCCAGCACCGGCTGCCGGTCCGCCTGGACGAGGCGGAGGGCCGGATCGAGTTCCCGATGGGCGTGTGCACCCTGAAAGCGCTGCCGGACGGGCTGCAGATGCATGTGGGGTCAGGACACGAAAGTGCTCTGAGTGTCCGGCTGGACAGAAGAACCCAGAGAGAGCTGCGGTGTCACAGAGGTTTGGTCGGGCTCGTTGAACTGCTGCTGGTCGATAGCTGCCATTGAGGCACCAGCCTGCGGACCTCAGTCCGGATTGCGTGCCAATCCGAGATGTTCTTGGCCCCGAACGTGACATTCGCATCGAGGGCTGGGGTGAGCGCAAACACCATCTGGCAGTAGCTGCGTGGTGCGCGAGTCAGCGCCTCCACACCTTCAAGCGACGGCTGCCAACCGTCTGGCGAGGGAGTGTTGAACTCAAGCCATCGGCACGACACCACGAAGGATGAGCCATCCTCATCCCTGGCTTGCAGCACCGCTTGAACTCTCCGCTCCCAGTTCTTGTAGACGAACCAGGTGCCGCCGTAGAGCTCCCCGTAGATCGGAACCAACTCGTTCTTTTTCGGCAGTTGTCGTAGCACTGTATCAGGTTGGCGGCTGCCGGCCGGGACGACTGTGACGAGCACGCGGTCAGCACAGCCGTTCAAATAGGTTCGAGTGCACTGCTGCATCACATCCGACATGCGGTCCTGTAGCCCAGGCCAACCGAAATACAGGCTGACTTCCCCATAATTCCGCGGCTCGAAGGGAATGTCTCGCCAATCGTGGGGCGACAGATAGCGGAGCGGGATACGCAGCTCTACGGCCCCGACTTTGTAGGGAGCCTTTTGCTCAGGATCGCTGGGCGGGGTGTTCTGGAGCTCTTTCTCGTCCGCCGAATCACAGACGAACACGTAGGCAGTAGAGCGCCCTGGTGGCAGGTCATAGACATGTGCAACAGAGATCTCGCTGATCGTGAAACCCAGTCGTTCAAGATCGTCAGCGATGGCGCGCGCCCTTTTATCCTGAAAAGCGCCACCCTCGACACGAGCATAGTGCGCGGACACTGTAATCCTCGTTGTCTTGCGACGGCGCGCCTCACTGGCTGCCTGTTCCAGCACGCCATGCGCTGCGAGGGTTATGGCAGTGCTGTTTTCACTGAAGCCCACGCTGTACCCACACGACGAGACTGGTTTTGATGGTTCGTCGGCGGGAGTTGCTGAAGCGTAGGCCAGCCGAGGCTGCGACTGACAGGCCGTAAGTAAGATTACCATCAACAATCCAATTACCGCACGTGTGCGGTGAAGGGGCATGGGTTGTTGGCAATGTTTGCGCGCGTAGAGGCCACTCCTCGACATCATTGGGTGGTGCTCAACGCGCTGTAGAGGGCCGTCTTTCCTACCTTAAGTCGCGTCGCGGCCTCCCGTACGGTCAGCCCCTTGGTGATCATCCCCCGAGCGCGCTTCAACTTGTCTTCTGTGATCACCGGTCTGCGGCCGCCGGTCCGCCCTCTCGCTGCGGCTGCGGCCAGCCCCGCTCGGGTGCGTTCCTGGATCAGGTCGCGCTCGAACTGGCCGAGTGCCCCAAATAGGTGGAACACCAGCCTGCCGCCGGATGTGGTGGTGTCGATCGACTCTGTGATCGAGCGGAACCCCACCCCGCGCTTTTCCAGCGCGGCAACGGTCTCGATCAAATGCGGCAGGCTCCGGCCGAGGCGGTCCAGCTTCCAGGTGACCAGCACGTCGCCGTCCCGCACGTAATCCAGCGCAGCCTGTAGCCCGGCACGGTCGGTGCGCACGCCTGAGGCGCGGTCCTCGAACACCTTGGCGCACCCCGCGGTCTCCAGTGCATCCAGCTGCAACGCCGGATCCTGGTCCAGCGTGCTGACGCGCGCGTAGCCGATCTGTGCCAAGGCTGTCCCTGTCCGTTTTCCCGTCCGTTTTGGAGTGTGTCCGTTTTCTCATAGCGGCACCAGGGTTACCGGACGGATTGGACTTGGCCGCCTGGGGTTCGTTTGATGGACAGCCCGGCTACGTTCCGCCCGCGCATGGGAGGGGACGATGGCGAGACGACGGTTGCTGACGGACGAGCATTGGGCGGGTCTGCTCGCGTTGCCCTTGGACGAGCGCGACGTCGTGCGCCATTGCACGCTCGCTCCTGAGGACCTTACGGCGCTCGCCACCAAGCGAGCCGATCACAACCGGCTCGGCTACGCCCTGCTTCTGTGCGCAATGCGCCATCCAGGCCGCGTGCTCGACGTCGGCGAGGTGCCGCCCGCATCCATGGTCGCCTACGTCGCGCGCCAGATCGGCACCCATCCCGCTGCCTTGAGGTCTTACCCGGCACGCGTCCAGACCCGGCGCGAACAGATCGCCGAGCTGATGCGCCACCACGGCTTTGGCGCGTTCGGGCGGGCCGAGGCGGCCCGGTTTCTGTCATGGCTCACGCCAATCGCACAACTCAACCGCAAGCCAGGCCACCTTGTCGCGATGCTAGTCGAGGAGGTCCGCCGGCAGCGGGTGTTGCTTCCCGCGCCGCGCGTGCTGGAGCTGATCGTCCACCACGCGCGCAGCCGTAGCGAGCGGATTACGCATCGCGCGCTGACCGTCGACCTGCCCGCGGCACAATCGGCGGTGCTGGACGAGCTGCTTGAATCAAACGGCGGTCCCACGCGGATGGCGTGGCTGCGCCAGACTTCCAGTTCCCCGGCTTCTCGCAACCTGCTTGGCCTGATCGAGCGCGTGCAAACAGTCCGCACCCTCGGCATCAACCGGGACCGAGAGGCTGCCGTTCCCGCACCGGCCTTCGACGCGCTCGCCGGCGAGGGTTTGCGCATGACGGCGCAGCACCTGCGCGATCTTACGCAGCCCCGGCGCGCAGCGACAATGGTTGCCGCCGTCATTCGGCTGGAGACGGAGCTGGCCGACGCGGCGCTGCTGATGTTCGACAAGCTCATGGGCGGCCTGAGCCGGAAGTCGGAACGCCGGACAATGGAGTCCGCCGCTGGCGCGCTGCGTGACGCTCAGGGCCATCTTCGGGTTCTAGCACGCGCGGGCCGCGCGATGATCGCGGCCCATGAGGGGGATGCCGATCCGGTCGCTGCCGTCGACTTGGCCGTCGGTTGGGCGCGCTTTCTCCGGGCAGTCGCCGAGGCGGAGGGTCTTGCCAGGCCGGAGACCTTGGACGTGCGGGCGGATCTGGTCCGGCGGTGGCCGACAATGCGACAATTCGCGCCGGCGTTGCTTGATGCCTTCGAGTTCGAGGGCGCGCCGAGCGCGTCCAGCCTGCTCAAGGCAGTGGCGCTGCTTCGCGACGCCAACAGCGCCGGCAAGCGCACCCTGTGGCTATGACAATGGACTTTGGCCCATCTGTGCTGATGAATTCTGGCCCAGCTTCCGGTCGATGATCGCGTGGCGCAGGCCGTGGTCCCGGACCTCCCGTTAGCCTCTTTCTTGTGTGCCTCCCGTCATTGTTTGGACGCCCTGCGCTGAGCGGTGGTGCGGCGGAACCGGTAGGAGTCCGTGCCCGTGGTGATGATGTGTGCACGGTCCGTCAGGCGGTCGATCAGCGCCTTGCACAGCCGCGGGTTGGGGATCACCTGCGACCATTCGGAGAACGGCAGGTTGGTCGTCACGATCACCGCCGCCTTCTCCGCCCGGTCGGCGATCACCTGGAACATCAACTCGCAGGCCGTCTCGGCCAGCGGCACGTAGCCCAGTTCGTCGATGCAGATCAGGTCGAGCCGCTCCCATCGACCGAGCGCCCGGCTGAGCTGGTTGGCGTGCGCCGCCTCCGCCAACTCGTTGATCAGCCCGGTCGCTGTCGTGAACCGGACCCGGCGCCGCTGGCGGCAGGCGGCGACGCACAGGCCCGTGGCGAGATGGCTTTTGCCGGTGCCCGCCTCACCGACCAGCAGGATCGGCTCGGCACGGGTGACGTAATCGCCCTCGGCCAGTGTCCGGAGCTGGGTGGCCGCAACGCCGGAGCGGTCGAACTCGAACTCGTCCAGCGTCTTCATCCGCGGCAGCCGCGCCTCATGCAGCAGGCGCGCAATCGCCCGGCTCTCGCGCTCCTCCATCTCGGCCGCCAACAGCGCCTCGAGGTAGCCGATATGGGTCTGCCCCTCGCGGGTGGCGGCATCCGCCAAGCGGGCGAACTGGCCGCCGATCGTCGGCATGCGCAGCGCCTTGCAATGCTGCCGGATGGCCTGGTCCTGGAGATCCGCCATCATGCGGTGCCTGCGCAGGGAGCGGACAGCAGCACGTCATACTCGGCCATCGTTGGCATCGGCCGGTCGTAACGCGCCAAGGCGCCGACATCGATTTCGGCAGGTGGGCTTTTGCGCAGCACTGCCTCCGTCAGCAGATACCGCACCGCCGCCACGTCGCAGGCGCCAAGCGACACCGCCGTGGTGATCGCGATGCGCAGCGCGTCATGGCCGAACTCCCGCCCCAGCCCCACCACTGCCACCATGGCGCGGGTGCCGTTCTGCTTGCCGTGCCGGGTCAACAGCCGTGTCCAGAGCTCGTCGTAGCAGGGCGGCCAGCGGCCGGCCTCGCGCCACTGCGCCAGCGGCTTGGACCCGGCAAACGCGCCGGGCTTGTGGCTCAGCACGTCAAGGTAATGCTCGAGGTCCAGCACGAGCTGGCGACGGCTGTGGCAACGCTCGTGGCGGGCGACCCTGCGCCCAGCGTGCCAGAGTTCAACGTGCAGCGGGTAGGCACGCGCTTCCACCCGGCTGCCCGCGTGGACCGGCACCGAGTAGGCGTTGGTCTTGACCATCGCGCAGCCCTGCTTGTCCACCAGCGGAAACGTCACGTCCGCCAGGTCGAACCCCTCCGGCACGCGCGCCGACAGGTGATCGCGCTCGGCCACCATCGCCACGCCAACCGGCTCCGTGCGCCCGTCCAAGACCCGCGCCTCGTCTGCACGGCATCCCGTCAGCAGAAAGGCGTTCAGCGCGTCGAGGTCGGCGACACCGGGCACCGGGACGAGGTGGTTGCGGCGGAAGTAGCCGCCCTCGCCCTCCACGCCGCCTTTCTCATGACCCTCGCCCGGGGTGCAGAACTCCGCCGTGAACCGCCAATGCGACCGGAAGGCCACAAACCGGACCGTCTCCTCCCGCCGGTGCCCCCGCAGGATCTTGCGCACGGCGCTGGCCAGGTTGTCGTAGCGCAACAGCCGGAACACCCCGCCGAAGTAGGCGAACGCGTGCTCGTGCGCCTCCAGGAACGCCTGCTGCGTCGCGTGCAGGTAGCCGCGGTGAAACGCCGCCCCGCTGGCCATCGATCGCATCGCGAACACCTGAACCTTAGTCCGCTCACCGCCAATGTCCGCCCAGGCCTCATACCAATCCACCTGGGCCTCGTGGCCCCGCACGTAGCTCTGCGGCACGAACGTCTCGCGCTGGACCAAGCCAATCGCACGCTTACGGGCCCGCACGTGATTGCGCACCGTCGACTCAGCGAGCCCGGCGTCCGGGAACTCCGTCAGAATCCGACGATAGATCCGCCGCGCCGTATGCCGCTGCTTGCGCGGGGCTCGCAGATCCTCGTCCAGCACCTGGTCGATGAAGGCCGCGACCCCATCCAGCTTGGGCTTGATCCGTGTCGGGTAGCGATGCGCCGGCGGCAGCGCACCCGCAATCGCCTGCCGCACCATCCGACGATGCACGCCGAACTTCGCCGCAACACCGGAGATCGTGCCAACCCCAAACTCATGCTCCTGACGGAGCTGCTCGAACAATTCCACTTTGGCTTTCCAATCCACTCCGAGCCTCCCGGCAGAACCGGGCAGACCCTAGGTTGAGGGACGGACGCTGGGCCAAAATCCGTCAGCACTCTGGGCCAAAGTTCGATAGCAAAGCCACCCTGCCCACGGCGGCGCCGATCGCGTTTATTCGCAGAGGCTGGCGCCCTTTCGTGCTGGACGCGGACGGCAAGCCAGATCGCCGGGCCTGGGAGGTGTGCGTGCTGTCTGAACTTCGCGATCGACTGCGCGCCGGCGATATCTGGGTTCATGGCAGCCGGCGGTACCGCAATTTCGAGCACTGCCTGTTACCAAAGCCGACCTTCGCCGCGCTGCGTGCCGAGGGGCCGCTGCCGGTCGGCGTCGCCGAGGACCCGGCGGGGTATCTCGCCATTCGGCAGGCGTCCTTGGCGGATGCGATGGCGGACGTGGCCGCGCGCGCTAAAGCTGGCACGCTACACGACGCGACGCTGGACGCCGGCGTGCTGAGGGTCACGCCGCTGAAGGCGGAGGAACCGCCTGAGGCTAGGCCGTTGGCGCAGGCCGCCTACGATCTGCTACCACGGATCAAGATCACCAATCTGCTTCTGGAGGTCGATCGATGGACCGGCTTTTCGGAATGCTTCACCCATCAGCGCAGCGGGCGAGGCCCCGACGATCGCTCGGCGCTGCTCACCACGGTTCTCGCAGACGGCATCAATCTTGGCCTGACCCGGATGTCGGAAGCTTGTCGCGGCGCAACGCTGCGCCAACTCGCCTGGATCCATGACTGGCATGTGCGCGAGGAATGCTACACGGCGGCGCTCGCGCGGATCATCGACGCGCACCGCGCCTTGCCGCTCGCCCGAATATGGGGTGACGGCGGCACGTCCAGCTCCGACGGTCAGTTCTTCCGCGCCGGCGGACGCGGCGAGGCGCTGGGCGACATCAACGCGCGTCACGGCAATGAGCCTGGCGTCGCGTTCTACACCCACATCTCCGACCAGTTCGGGCCGTTTCACACCAAGGTCATAGCGGCGACTGCGTCGGAGGCGCCGCACGTGCTCGATGGTCTCCTCCAACACCAAACGGGCTTACGGATCACCGAGCATTACACCGACACTGGCGGCGCTACAGACCAGGTATTCGGTCTCCTCACCCTGCTCGGATATCGGTTCGCGCCCCGCCTGCGGGACCTGAAGGACCGCAAGCTGTACGCCTTTCGCGGCCAGGCCATACCTGATGCACTTGGCGCGATGGTGGGCGGCACGATCGATGTGGACCACCTGGCGGCCCACTGGGACGAGGCACTGCGTCTTGCCGTCTCGGTCGGCTCCGGTCACGCGAGCGCCTCCGGAATGCTCCAACGCCTGTCTGCTTACCCGCGACAGAATGGGCTGGCCGTCGCTCTGCGCGAAATTGGCCGGATCGAACGGACCCTGTTCACCCTCGATTGGATCCGCGATCCCGCGCTACGCCGCCGCGCCAACGCCGGGCTAAATAAGGGCGAGGCCCGCAACGCGTTGGCGCGCGCGATCTTCTTCCACCGCCTGGGCGAACTGCGAGACCGTTCGTTTGAAAACCAGGTATACCGCGCCTCGGGACTCAACCTGCTAGTCGCCACCGTGATCCTGTGGAACACGCGGTATCTACAGGCCGCCTTTGACACACTCGGCCATCAGATGGGCGCGCCGTCACCAGCGCTCCTACGGCATGTGGCACCACTCGGCTGGGAGCACATCAGCTTGACCGGCGACTACATCTGGACCGACGACGCACAACCCACGCCGGGTCTGCTCAGGCCGCTGCGCGAAAAGCCCTCAATGCTGGCCGCGTGAGTTCTTGCGTTGTTCGCGCGAACCGGACGCTCAGAGCACTTTCGTGTTGTGACCCCCATGTGGCCGCCGAGACCCCGGACGCTTTGGCCCGGCTCGAGGATGTCGTCGCGCGCCACCTCCTGCGCTTCGGCTTCCGTGACGAGCTGAGCGTTGACTGGCGTCAAACTCCGGCAGCCTGATCTCGCCCGATCCCGGCGGGCGGTGCCGCCCTGTTCAACCCGTCCGGGACACGGCGTGGCAGGCGGGGTGCGGCTTCACGGTGCGGTCGCTCGCGGCCGGGAAGCGCGCCAGCCAGTCGGGGCGGCGGACCGGTCTGGGGACGAAGTCGCCGCCGCAGGTGGGGCAGCGCCCGCCCAGGCGGTGCTCCACGCATTCGGCGCAGAAGGTGCACTCGAAGCTGCAGATCCGCGCGGCTGGCAGCCGCCACTTTGATCAGGCGAGAGTGTGGATGCGCGAGGCATGGTCGGCACGGGCCTCACCGTGCGCGAGATCGCGACACGGCTCGAGAGCTTCGGATCTGCCGTTGCCGACAGCGCGAGCGGCAGCCCCGAGTCCACCCACGACGCCAGCCGCAACAACACCGATTGCAGTCTCGACAGGGTATACGGGCCGTATTGCATCGCGGGCTGGATCGGGAGCCGCCTTATTGCCTTTGTTCGAAGCCGTCCCGTGCTCAAATTACATGTGATACTGCCGCCTCTGATCCTCCCAACTCGTCAAGCAGGGTTCTTGTCTTAGGTCAGCATTCCCAGAACAAATCGTGATCGAAGTCGACGATAATGGATGGCTTCAGCAGTTCAATCCGCGCTGTCGGCACCGCGCTGTTGAGTCGATTGAAGTGGCGGCTGATGACACGAGTGTTGGGTCATGGCCTACTCCCCGAACAAGCCGTCATACAGCGCCTGCCAGCTGGCCCGGTCCGGCGCGCAGATCAGGCCGGCATCGCTGGGCAGCGGCGTGTAGGGTGATCCGTCCAGCAGGGCCGAGTAGCCCCCGGCCTCCTGATGCAGCAGCACGCCGGCGGCGTGGTCCCAGGGCAGCAACCGGTTGTAGATGCAGTAATGGATATGCCCGGCCGCCACCAGCCGGTACTGATGCGCGGAGCAGCGGTAGTCGGATGAGGCGGCCACGCGCGGCAGCCGGGCACACACGCGGCTGCGGCGCGGCTCCGGCATGAACCGCCACGACACGCTGCCGGACAGGCCGCTCAGCGGCGCGGGCGCGGCCACGTGCAGGGGCACCCGCGTGCCATCGGCCGACTGCATCCAGGCCCCCTGCCCGGCCAGCGCCAGCGCCGTATCGTCGCCCACCGGGTCGTGGATCACGGATGCGACGGTGCGCCCGGCCTGCACCACGGCCACGATCACGCCGAACAGCGGCAGGCCGGAGGCATAGTTGAACGTGCCGTCGATCGGGTCGAGGATGAAGCACAGCGGCGCCGTGCCGATCCCGTTCATCAGCGCCGGGTCGCGGGTGGCGGCTTCCTCTCCGACGATAAGGCAGCCCGGGAACAGCCGCCCGAGCCCGGTCGCCAGCCGCGCCTCCGCCTCCTCGTCGGCGATGGTGACGAGGTCGAGCGGGCCCGACTTGGTCAGCACGTCGCCGGCGCCCAGCTTGCGGAAGCGCGGCATGATCTCGGCCCGGGCGACGGCGCGCACCAGCTGGACCACCGCCTCCAGCCCCGCCGCATCGAATGCGCCGGTCGCCGTCATGCCTCGCGCTCGAACCGGGCGCGGTCGGCCGGCAGCATGCGGACACGCAGGTGCAGCCCGTCATCCCCATCCGCCCGCGCCAGCACCTCGCCATGCTGGTACAACCAGGCCAGGCGCGCGCCATCCGAGGCGGGGAGCACGTAGTCGGCGACCACCATCCCTGCGGAGATCCGGTCCTCCATCGCCTGCTGCAGCGGGGCCAGACCGGCGCCGGTCAGGGCCGAGACCGGGACGCAGCCCTCCCGCAGCGGGATCTGCTCGGGGCCGCCGAGCAGATCGGCCTTGTTCATCACCTCAATGGTGCGGGACGGCCAGGCCGGGTCCAGCGCGCCGTCGCGCACCATGCCGTCCAGCACCTGAATGACGTCGTTGCGCTGCGCCGTGGTGTCGGGGTGGGCGATGTCCCGCACGTGCAGGATGACGTCCGCCTCCGCCACCTCCTCCAGCGTGGCGCGGAAGGCGGCCACCAGCTCCGTCGGCAGGTCGCTGATGAAGCCCACGGTGTCGGACAGGATCACGCGGCGGCCGGACGGCAGGTCGAGCCCGCGCATCGTCGGGTCGAGCGTCGCGAACAGCTGGTCCTGCGCATGCACCGCAGCCCCGGTCAGGGCATTGAACAGGGTGGACTTCCCGGCATTGGTGTAGCCCACCAGCGCCACGACGGGGTAGGGCACCCGGCTGCGGGCCGAGCGATGCAGGCCGCGGGTGCGGCGCACGCCCTCCAGTTCCTTCTTCAGGCGCACGATGCGGTCCACGATCAGCCGCCGGTCCGCCTCGATTTGGGTTTCGCCGGGGCCGCCCAGGAAGCCGAAGCCGCCCCGCTGCCGCTCGAGATGGGTCCAGGATCGGACGAGGCGGCTGCGCTGGTAGTCCAGATGCGCCAGTTCGACCTGCAAAGCCCCTTCCCGGGTGCGGGCGCGTTCGCCGAAGATGTCGAGGATGAGGCCGGTGCGGTCGATGACCTTGCAGTCCCAGGCGCGCTCCAGGTTGCGCTGCTGCACCGGGCTGAGCTGCGCGTCGACGACCGCGACCGTCACCTCTTCCGTCTTGATGGCATGGCCCAGGTTCTCGACCTGGCCCTCGCCCAGCAGGGTCGAGGACCGGCGGGCGCGCAGCGGGACGATGGCGCTGTGCACCGCGACCAGGCCGATCGACGCGGCCAGGCCGACCGCCTCGGCCACCTGTGCCTCTGCGGCACGGGTGGCGTCGGCACGGCCGGGCTTTTCCCAGGGCAGGATGACGGCCGCGCGCGTCGGCGCGGCCGTGGCGTCATGCGGTCGCTTCGGCAGTGGCAACCTCCTGCGGGACTTCGACCTTCGTCGGGTCGAACAGCTGGATGGGCGCCCCCGGCATCACGGTGCTGATGGCATGCTTGTACACCAGCTGCGTATGACCGTCGCGGCGCAGCAGGACGGAGAAGTTGTCGAACCAAGTGATGATGCCCTGAAGCTTGACGCCGTTCACCAGGAAGACGGTGACGGGGGTCTTGGCCTTGCGGACATGGTTCAGGAAGACATCCTGAACATTCTGGGCTTTTTCGGCCACGTTGATTGTCCTTCTTGTTGTCCGGCGTCGTCCCACGAAAGAATGGGGATGATCATCCGGAGTTTTACCCGTCTCCATGCGGACGGCCCAACCCTTGTAGCCGACGGGCCGCGGCTGGCAAAGCCGCTTGCCTGGAGATGCCACTTGCCTGGAGGCGGGGTCCCCGGTGCGCTAGGATGCCCGGATGCTGTCCCCTGCCCTGCGATCCCTGCTCATCGAGGCCTTCGGGCAGACGGCGGCCATGGTCGGCATCGCGGCAGGGATCGCCGTCATTCTGGGCCTGCCCCTGGCCCTGCTGCTGCTGGTGACGGGGGCCGGCCATATCGCGTCGGCTCCGTGGATCAATCGGCCGCTGGGCCTGATCGTCAACGCCGTCCGTTCGGTGCCGTTCATCATCCTGATGGTGGCCATCGTGCCCTTCACCCGGCTGCTGGCCGGCACCTCCATCGGCACGCTCGCCGCCGCCGTGCCGCTCTCGCTGGCTGCCACGGCCTTCATCGCCCGGCTGTTCGAGACGGCGTTGCGCGAGGTCGATCGCGGATTGATCGAGGCGGCGCAGGCCATGGGGGCCACACGGGTGCAGATCGTCCGCCACGTGCTGGTGCCGGAAGCGGCACCCGGGCTGGTGGCGGCCGTGACGGTCACGCTGGTGTCGCTGGTCGGCTTCTCCGCCATGGCCGGCGCGGTCGGTGGCGGCGGGCTCGGCGACCTCGGCATCCGCTTCGGCTACCAGCGCTTCATGCCAGAGGTCATGCTGGTGGTGGTTGTGCTGCTGATCCTGGTGGTGCAAGGACTGCAATCGCTCGGCGACCTTCTCGTCCGCCGCGTCTCGCACCGTTAGAGCGGGACGACATCCGATAGGTATGTCGTTCCACTCTATGTCTTCGTTTTTTGCGGGCGCCCTTATGACTTTGTGTGAAGAACACAAAGTCATGGCGCTCTAGGGACCCTCATGCTCACTCGCCGACTGGCACTCGCTGCCCCGCTCGCCCTGCCCTTCCTCCGCGCGGCAAATGCGCAGGGCGCCGTGGGGACCGCCGGCCGGCCTCTGCGCGTCGGCGTCACGTCGGGGGTGCACGCGCAGGTGCTGGAGCGGGTCGACGCACTCACCCGCCCGCAGGGCCTGGTGATGAAGATCACCGAGTTCGCCGACTTCATCCAGCCGAACGCGGCGCTGGCGGGCGGCGACATCGATGCCAACACGTACCAGCATCAGCCGTTCCTGGACCAGCAGGTGCGCGACCGCGCCTATCGCCTGGTTCCGGTCGGGCGCACCGTGATGACGGCCATGGCGGTGTTCTCGTCCAAGGTGAAGCGGGCGGCCGACCTGCCGCGCGGCGCCCGGGTCGCGATCCCGAACGACCCGACGAATGGCGGGCGGGCGCTGGTGCTGATGGCAGAGGCCGGGTTGATCACGCTGGCCAATGGGGGCGACTTCCGCTCGACGGTGCTGGACATCCAGTCGAACCCGAAGGAGATCAAGCTGCTGGAGCTGGATGCGGCGCAGATCGCGCGGTCGCTGCCGGACGTGGATGCGGGGGCGATCACGGGCAATTACGCGGTGGCGGCGGGCATGGACCCGATCCGCGACAGCCTGATCGTGGAGAAGGCCGGCCCGGCGCTGATCCGGCAGTATTGCTGCCTGGTGGTGGTGCGGGCGGGCGACGAGGCGCAGCCCTGGGCCAGCCAACTGGCCGGGGCATACGCGGACCCGGCCCTGAAGGCCTGGGTCACCGAAACGTTCAAGGGCGCGGTGCTGCCGGGCGCGTGAGCGCCGGCGTTACCCACCAGGCCTGATCAGGCCTGGCGGGCGGCTTCCTCGGCCATCTCGGCCCGAGCGGCCTGTGCGGCAGCCTGCGCCGAAAGCTCGTACGCCCCGGCCAGAAGGGTCAGGCGGGCCGAGTTCGGCAGCTTGCGGAAGGCGTTCAGCAGCAGCGCCTCCTCGTTGGAGCTCTCGGGTTCGGCGACCACGACCGCCTCGTTCTCGAGCAGGGCGCCCACCTGCACGTTCAGCGCCTGCGCCAGCTTGATCAGCCGCGACGTCTCCGGGAAGCAGGTGCCCCAGATCCAGGCATGCACGGCAACCCGCGACACATCCATGGTGCGGGCCAGGCTGGCCTGGGTGATGCCACGCTCGGCCATGATCCGGGCGAGGTTGTGACGGAACCGGTCGCGCGAGGCATCGGGCCGTCCCTTGCCCTCGTTCGGCCATCCACGCAGAGCCATCGGCTGGCGTTGGTTCATCACGTTATCCCTTCGTCCATCCGGAGAACGGTGCCTGGCCCGGGTGACCCAACACGCGTCGGCCTATGTTCCTGTAGACTGAACCACTATCACGATTGTGCGAACATGCAATGTTCAATCTTCTGGATCGACTTTTGCCCGCCTCGCCTCTCGCGTTACCCGGCAGCCCGGGCGGTCGTGGCCGGCATCGCGGGTTCGGCCACCAGGAAGCCCTCGAAGGCCAGCAGCAGCCAGAGCGGCGCCGCATGGTCCGACCGGCCCTGCTCGTGCCGGTCGATCAGCCGGCCGATCGCCACGGGGTCGAACAGACCGCAATCCAGCATCGGGCCGCTCAGCAGCCGTTCCCGCAGCCGCGCGGCCTGGGTCCGGAACAGCTGCGACAGCGACATCGCGAAGCCCTGCTTGCGCCGATACAGGATCTCGGACGGCAGCAGCGGCTCCATCGCGCGCTTCAGCGCCCACTTTCCTTCCTGCCCGCGCAGCTTCAGGCCGGGCGGCAACGACATGCCCCACTCGACGAAAGTGTGGTCCAGGAACGGCGGCCGGACCTCCAGCGAATGGGCCATCGCCGTGCGGTCGACCTTGGTCAGGATGTCGCCCACCAGGTAGGTGTTCACGTCCACATACTGGGCCTGGAGCAGCGAGTCGTCGCTGTCGCAGGCCTGCATCAGGTCGACGACTCGGGCGGCCGGGTCATGCCCGTCCAGCTGCGCCCGCAGCGGGGCGGAGAACAGGCTGCGGCGCTGGTCGTGGTGCACCTTCGCGATGGTGCGGTAGTAGCCCAGCGCGCTGTCGAGGCTGATCTCCGTCAGCGTGTGCTTGGCGCGCAGCCAACGCGGTGCCCAGTCCATCTTGGGGTATGCGGCGGCCAGTTGCCCCAGCACGCCCCGCCGCAGCGGGGCCGGCAGGTAGGACCGCACGGCCTCCGCCATCTGGTGCCAGCGATATCGGCGGTACCCGGCGAACACCTCGTCCCCGCCATCGCCCGATATGGCCACCGTCACGTGCTTGCGGGCCAGCGCCGACACCGTCTCGGTCGGCACGGCGGAGCTGTCGCCGAACGGCTCGCCGAACACGCGCGCCTGGGCCCGCGCGGCCTCGATGTAGTCGGGCGGCGCGGCCCGGTCCACATGCTGCACCGTGCCGTACCGGGCCGCGACCAGGCCCGCGAGCGGCGACTCGTCCTCGGCGCCCGGGAAGCCGATCGTGAAAGTCTCGACCGGGCTCGACTGCAGTCCGGCCGCCAGCGCCACGACCGCGCTGCTGTCCACGCCGCCCGACAGGAAGGCGCCCAGCGGCACGTCGGACATCAAGCGCAGCCGGGTCGCCTCGCGCAGGCGCGTCACCAAGCCCGAGAGCGCCGCGGTCTCGTCGATGGACTGCGTCTTGGTGGGCGCCGACCAGTAGCGCCGCGGGGCGCCGTGGCTGCCCTCGCGCAGCAGCAGGTAATGGGCGGCCGGCAGCTTGTGGATGCCGTCGTAGATGGTGTGCGGGTCCGGCACGTAGCCGAAGGCGAAGAAGTCGTCGACCGCGGCGGCCGAGACGCGGCGCGGCAGGTCCGCCACCTGCGCCATCACCGTCATCTCGGAGCCGAACACCATCGAGCCGTCCTGCCGCCGCGCATAGTACAGCGGCTTCTCGCCCAGGCGGTCGCGGGCCAGGAACAGCGTCTTCTGGTTGCGGTCCCACAGCGCGAAGCTGAACATGCCGTTCAGGTGCTGCAGGCAGTCCGGGCCCCAGGCCTCCCAGGCATGGACCACGACCTCGGTGTCGCTGTGCGCCGTCTCGAAGACGTGGCCCAGCGCCTGCAGCTTGGGGCGAAGGTCGAGGTGGTTGTAGATCTCGCCGTTGAAGACGATCACGACGGACCGGTCCTCGTTGAACATGGGCTGATGCCCGCCGGCCACGTCCACGATCGACAGGCGGCGGTGGCCGAGGCCGAGACCGGGCTCGGTATGGAACCCGTCGCCGTCGGGCCCGCGATGCGCGACGGCCGTCGTCATGCGGACCAGAAGATCCCGGTCCACCGGACCGCCACTCGGGTGATAGATGCCAGCCAGGCCACACATGGCGCGCCCTCCTTGGGGTCAGCATGCCGCACCCGGCGACGTGACGCCAGCGGGGCGTTACGGGCCGGATCCGCGGTTCAGCGCGGGCGGCCGAAGCGCCGGGGCAGCCGCGCCGCGCCCCATTGCCCGACCGTGCCGGCCATCACCAGGCCGCCCCGCCGCTCCTCGCCCGACAAAAAGACGAACGCGGCCGTGGCGGCGAACCCGGCGACCCAGACGCCGTTGATCAGCATCTGCAGGATCAGCCCGTCGGCCCAGGTCAGCTCCGCCAAGCCGTAGAACAGGCAGGCCAGCAGGGTGATGCGGACGAAGGCCATTGTCCGCACCGGAAGCCGATGCTCGCGGTTCGCCACCACCCAGCACGCCACCATATAGACGAACCAGGTGATCAGCGTGGCCACCGCGGCACCCTGGATGCCATAGGTCGGGATGAACAGGGCATTGACGGCCAGGTTGACCAGCGCGCTGCCGCCGGCGATCTGGCTGACGCGCACGGCCCGCTTGTTGATGAGCAGCAGGCTGCGGAAGAAGTCGCCGATCTCCCGCGCGATGTACGATGCGGCGATGACGGGCAGCAGCAGCGGCGGCGGGTAGTAGTCGGGCGGCACCATGATCCGCATCAGCGCCGGGCTGAACAGCGCGATCCCCAGGGCGACGGTGAACAGCGCGAAGGTGAAGTACGACGCGACCCGGGCGAACTGCGCCTGCCACCCCGCCTCCGACGTGTAGCGATACAGCGTCGCCTCCCAGCTTTTCGCGAAGGGGTCGCCCACCAGCGCGCTGACCAGGATCGCGAATTTGTAGGCCAGGGCATACCGGCCGAGGTCGGCAAGGCTGACGAAGCCGCTGAGGAAGAAGCGGTCGGAGAAGTGGATGGCGAAGTACGACAGGCTCGACAGCACCAGCGGCGCCCCGAACCGCACGAGCTCCGGCACATACAGCCAGCGCCAGTGCCACCCGACGTCACGCCGCATCCGCAGCAGCAGGAACAGGCTGCCGAGCACGGTCACGACCAGCTTGCTGCTGACAAACCCCCAGACCCCGGCGTCCAATACCCCGATGAACAGCACGTTCAGCGACAGGTTCAGCACCAGCGCGCCGAGCGTGTAAAACAGGAAGAAGCGCGCCTGGTTCCGGATCCGCTCATAGACCAGCACGACCTCGATCATGTTGCTGAAGAACATCGCGACGAAGGCGGCCTGCAGCAGGGTGGTCCACTCCCGCGTGTGGAACACCAGCTGGCTCAGCGGCCCGGCCAGGGCCACGGCGAGCAGCATCACGGCCGCGCTGAGCACGCCCGTGGCGATGATGGAGGTGGACACGACCGCCTGCTCCGCCTCGGGCGAGCTCTGGTCGTAGAACAGCCGGCTGAGCGCCGCGCCGATCGCCTGCAGACCCAGCGCGATGGCGATGGTCTGGGTGCTGAGCTCCACCAGCTCCACCAGGCCATACTGCGCGGGGCTCAGGAACTGGGCGTAGAACGGGATGAACAGGAAGCCCACGACCCGGCTGGCGACGGCGCCGATCAGATAGAATGACGAGTCCTTCAGCACCAGCCCGATCCGGGGCGGCGCCGCCTGCCCGGGATCGACGGGCTCAGCGGTCATTCGGGGACGGAATCCAGGAACTCGGAGGTGGCCGCGGCATTCGGCGGGACCCTAGCCAAAGCGCGGCCCGGCGACAATCGACCGACACCCGGTCTCCAAGTCCTGACGGGCCGCCGCTTCCGGCCGCCTGCGCTCTGTTGTAGCGTCGCGTGGCCGCCTTGCGCTTGGGGGCTTGCACCAGGAGAGGGATCTGCCTTGACGGACGCCGGCCAGCCGACACCAGCAGTCAGGACGCATTTGGGCGGCGCGGCGCCGTGACCCGCATCTGCCTCGTCGGCGCGGGTTATATCTCCCGCGTGCACCTCGACGCGCTGATGACGCTGCCCGGTCACGACGTGGTGGCGGTGGTGGACCCGAACGAGGCGGCCGCGCAGGCGCTGGCAGGCGGGCGGGCGGTCCATGCCTCGGTCGACGCGGCCCTCGCGGCCGGCGGGTTCGACCGGGCGCACGTGCTGGTGCCGCCCGACCGGCACGAACAGGCGGCCCTGCCGTTCCTGGCCGCAGGGAAGCCCGTGCTGCTGGAGAAGCCCCTGGCCGATACCGGCGAGTCGGCGGCACGCCTGGTGGCCGCTGCGGCTTCGGGCGCCGCGCTGGGCGTAAACCAGAACTTCGTCCACCACCCGGCCTTCGCCCGGCTGCGCGAAATGGTCGAGGGCGGGCGGCTGGGCCGGCCGCGCTATGTCGGCTGCACCTACAACGTGCCGCTGCGGCAGCTGGGCGCGCGGCAATTCGGGCACTGGATGTTCCAGAAGCCGTTGAACATCCTGCTGGAACAGGCGGTGCATCCGCTGTCGCAGATCGTCACCCTGGCCGGTTCCATCGGCGCCATCGCGCCGCTTGCCGGCCCGTCGCTCGAGATCGCGCCCGGCGTGCCCTTCGTCTCGAGCCTCAACGTCTCCATGCAGGGGACCGCCTTGCCGGCGCAGCTGCGCTTCGCCGTCGGGCAGGAGTTCCCGTTCTGGCAGATCGAGGTGGTGTGCGACGACGGGGTGGGCGTGGCGGACATCCTCGCCAACCGCGTCTTCACCTACAACCGGACCCGCTGGCTGCCGGCGGTCGACGAAGCGCTGTCCGGCCTGCGAACGGCGGCCGGGGTGGCGTCGGACAGTGTGCGGGGCGTGCTGAACTACAGCCTGTCCACGGCCAAGGTGCGGCCGCGCAGCGACGCCTTCTTCCTGAGCATGCGCGCCAGCATCGCCGCCTTCCACGCGGCGCTGGACGCGGGCCGGGTGCCGGAGCTGGATGCGGCGTTCGGTGCCGGCCTGGTGGATCTGTGCGAACGGCTGCGCGATGCGGCCTTCCCCGCTCCGGCGCCGGTTGCCGCTGTGTCGGCCGAGTTGCCCGCGGAGACGCCAGCCGAGCCGGGGCCGCCGGACGTCGCCATCCTGGGCGGCACGGGGTTCATCGGCAGCCACGTCGTGCGCCGCTTCCTGGATGCCGGGCAGCGCGTGGCCGTCATGGCGCGCAACACCCGCAACCTGGGGCCCGTGTTCAGCGACCCACGCGTGACCCTGCACCGGGGCGACATCCGCGACGCGGACGCCGTCGCCCGGGCGATCAAGGGCGCGCCGGTCGTCGTCAACCTGGCCCATGGCGGCGGCGGCTCCACGTTCGAGGCGGTGCGCCAGGCCATGGTGGGCGGCGCGGAGACGGTCGCGAAAGCCTGCCTGGCTGAAGGCGTGCGCCGGCTGGTCTATGTCGGCAGCATCGCCTCGTTGTACCTGGGCCCGCAGCCCGAGCCCGTCACCGGGGCCACCCCGCCCGACCCGGAGGAGCAGAAGCGCGGCGACTACGCGCGGGCCAAGACGCTGACGGACCGGGCGATGCTGGCCATGCATGCGAACCAGGGACTGCCCGTCGTCATCCTGCGCCCCGGCGTCGTCGTCGGCGAGGGCGGGCTGCCGTTCCACAGCGGGGTCGGCCTCTATAACAACGACCAGCACTGCATCGGCTGGAACGCCGGCACCAACCCCCTGCCCTTCGTGCTGGCCGAGGACGTCGCCGACGCCGTGTTCCGCGCCGCCGCGGCCCCAGGGATCGAAGGCCGCGCCTACAACCTGGTGGGCGACGTCCGCCTGTCCGCCCGGGACTACACGCAGGCCCTGGCGCAGGCCCTGCACCGGCCGCTGCACTTCCATCCGCAATCCGCCCGCTGGCTGTGGCTGGAAGACAGCGGCAAGTGGGTGGTGAAGCGGGCCACGGGGCGGGATGTCGCGGCGCCGGCGCTGCGCGACTTCCTGTCGCGCGGCATGATGGCGACCTTCGACACCGCGGACGCCAAGCGCGACCTCGGCTGGGCGCCCGTCGCCAACCCCGCGCGCTTCGTGGACCGGGCCATCCGCGTCCACGCCGCCTGAACCGGGCCCGGGCCGCCCCGTGGCCGAGCCCCTTCTGCTGCACGCCTTCTCCACCTTCGCGACGGGCGGGCCGCAGGTGCGGTTCGCCACGATCGTCAACCATTTCGGCCGGCGCTGGCGACATGCCGTCATCGCCATGGACGGCAACCTGGCGGCCCGCGAGCGGCTCGACCCGTCGCTGGACGTCAGCTTCCCCGGCGTGCCGCTGGTCAAGGGCGACACGATGGGGAATGCGCGCCGGCTGCGCGCCACGCTGCGGGCGCTGCGTCCGGCCACGCTGCTGACCAGCAACTGGGGTACGATCGAATGGGCGATCGCCAACCGGGTGCCCCTGGTGCGGCACGTCCATGTGGAAGACGGGTTCGGCCCGGAGGAGCGCAGCCGGCAGCTGCCGCGGCGGGTGTGGATGCGGCGCATCTTCCTGGCCGGGCGGACCGTGGTCGTGCCGTCGCTGACGCTGCAGCGGATCGCGACCGAGACCTGGCGGCTGAACCCGGCCCGTGTCCACTTCGTGCCGAACGGCGTGGACCTGGCCCGCTTCGCGTCGGGTGCGGCCCACACCTGGCCCGGCGAAGGCCCGGTCATCGGCACCGTCGCGGCGCTGCGGCCGGAAAAGAACCTGGGCCGGCTGCTACACGCCTTCGCCCGCGCAACCGCGTGCCGCCCGGCACGGCTGGTCGTCGTCGGGGCCGGGCCGGAGCATGCGGCGCTGCAGGGCTTGGCGGCAACGCTCGGGATCGCGGATCGCGTGCATTGGGCCGGGCACCAGCCGGACCCGGCCCCGCTGCTGCGCGGCTTCGACGTGTACGCGCTGTCGTCCGACACCGAGCAGATGCCGATCTCGCTGCTGGAGGCGATGGCCACCGGGCTGCCCGTCGCGGCGACCGATGTGGGCGACGTCGCCGCCATCCTACCGCCCGCGCAGCGCCCCTGGGTCACGCCGCTGCGGGACGACGCGCTGGGGGACGCGCTCGGCGCCCTGCTGGACGACGCCGGCCTCCGCCGCACGCTGGGCGAGGCCAACCGGGCCCGGGTTGCCGAAGCCTATGACGAGCGCACCATGCTGGACGAATGGGCCCGGCTGTTCAGCGCCGGCGCGGTCGGCGGCGCCACGTGAGGGTCGACCCCACGGCATAGTTCCACACGAGGCTCATCGCCGCCCCGGCCAGCCCGGCCGCCCACCATGTCTGGTGCCCGGCGCCTAGCACGAAGCCGGAGATCCCGAGGTTGGCCGCGGCGCCCACGCCGCACACCAGGGCGAAGATCACGAAACCCCGGGCCATCGCGGCCCCTCGCAGCCGCCGCTCCCGGAAGGTGAAGCGGTTGTTGAGCCAGAAGTTGCCGGCGATGGCGGCGACGGTCGCGACCCCCTGCGCCGGCTCGAATCCCAGCCCGGCCTTCAGGCCCGTCCGCAGAACCAGCACATGCGCGATCAGCCCCAGCGCGCCCACTGCGGCGAACAGCAGGAAGCGCATCGGCACCAGCCAGCCGATCGACTTGTCGGCCAGCAGCAACGCGAAGTCGATCAGCACGCCGGCGTCGAGCTTGCTCTCACCCGCCAGGCGCGTGCGGAAGCGGAACGGCAACTCCACCACACGCGGCGTCTCCGGCAAGGACGCGAGCACATCCAGCAGGATCTTGAACCCGATCGCCGAAAGATGGGGCAGCGCCCGCTGGAACACGGCACGGGGCAGCATGAAGAAGCCGCTCATGGGGTCCGCCACGTGTATCCGCAGCACGACCTGGCCCATGCGGGTGGCGAGGCCGGACATGCCGGCGCGCTTGCGGTCCCAGTCTCCGAGGTCGCCACCGGGCACGTAGCGACTGCCGACGACCACGTCGGCGGTGTTCGACCGCAGCACCGCCAGCATGTGGGGCAGCAGCGCCTCGTCGTGCTGCAGGTCGCCATCCATGGCGGCGACGAAGGGGGCCAGGCTGCACTGTGCGCCCTCGATGAACGCCGAGGCCAGGCCGCGCCGCCCCAGCCGGTGCAGCAAACGGATGCGGGGGTCTGTCCGCCCGATCGCGGCCACGGCGTCGCGGGTGCCGTCCGTCGAGTCGTCGTCGACGAACACGACCTCCCACGCAATGCCGTCGAGCGCCGTCCGCAGCGTCTCCACGAGCGGGGCGACGTTGTCGTGCTCGTTCAGCACCGGAACGATCACGCACAGCTCGGGCACGCAAAGCTCGGGCGTTGCGGCCGGGTCGTCTGTCGCGGCTAGGGTCATGACCAGTCCAACTGCGGTGGGTGCGGCCGGAGCCGGGCACGGACGATCCTTCGAACAGATCTGACGCACGCGGAAGTGTATAGGATGAAGCCTCGTCCCGCTCAACTTCTTCCGGGCGGGCGCGATCTGATTGCGGTATCCCACTGCACAGGAGACTTCCATGCGTCACCTCGTCCTTGCTGCCATGATGACCCTCTCGGCCGTCCCGGCGTTCGCGCAATCCGGCTCCACCCAGTCCCCGCCGTCGCCGAACGCGGCCTCCAGCGCGCCGACGCCGGCGACCAGCGCCCCTGCGGGTGCGATGACGACCAACCCGGGCGGCAGCCCGAACGTGGGCGGCGCGCTGGGCAGCACGACCGGCATGCCGACCAGCACGACGATGCCGTCGGGCCCGTCGGCCGCCATGTCGGGCACCGTGCCGACTCCCGCCAGCCGCTGACGCTCGACACCCTGTCCACCCCGGCCGATACTGCCGAGGTGGACGGACCTGACCCGCCGATCGTCGCCTATGGGTGCACGCGGCACATCGTGACCATCGAGATGAACGACCCGGCCCGGCGCAATGCGTTGGGCCGGGCCATGCTGCTGGGGCTGGTCGATGCGTTCGCCCGCGCGGCAAAGGATCGGGCGCGGGCCGTGGTGCTGCGGGCCACGGCTGGCACCAGGGTCTGGTGCGCCGGCTTCGACATCGGCGATCTTGGCCCCGGGATCGACCCCTTGGCGCGGGGCGGTCTGCTGCAGCGGCTGTTCACCGCCGTCCATGCGTGCCCCGCCCCCGTCATTGCCATGTTGGACGGAACGGCCTGGGGCGGCGGGACGGACCTCGCCTTGCGCTGCGACATCGCATTGGCCAGCCCCGCCTGCACCCTGGCGTTCACCCCGGCCCGCCTTGGCCTGCCTTATGACCCCGAGGGCCTGTTGAACGTGCTGCTGCGCGGCGGCCTCGGGCTCGCGATGGAGATGTTCGCCACGGGCGACGCCGTGCCCGCCGAGCGCGCGCTGGCCGCTGGGCTGCTCAACCATGTCGTCCCCGCGGTGGAGCTGGAAGCATTCACCTTCGCGATGGCCGGGCGGATCGCCGCCAACGCGCCGCTGGCGGTCGGCAGCGCGAAGGAGCAGCTCCGGGCGCTGAATGCCGCGCTCCCGTTGCCGGCAGCCGTGCTGCAAGGCTTGCTGGAGGGGCGTCAGGCGGCCCTGGCCAGCGCCGATTTCAAGGAGGGGATCGCCGCCTTCCACGAAAAGCGGAAGGCGGCGTTTCGGGGCGAGTAGACCGCGGTAGCGGGGGCTAGGGGGCTTTGGCGGGTTCGTCCTTCGCCGGGGCAGCGCCGGCCGGGGCAGCGCCGGCCGGGGCAGCGGCGGACGCGGCCAGCTCGGCCGGGGGGGCGGCGGCGGCACCGGCCGGGTGCGGACGGTTCATCATGGCCCCGGTCATGGGGATGAAGAACACCCCGACGTCCTTGCGGGAGTGGACCTTGCCCTCCTGGTCCTTGGTGTAGACGTACAGGAGTTGCCCGCGCTTGAAAGGCTGGCCGATCGGGATCAGCATGCGGCCGCCCGGCTTGAGCTGCTTGAACAGCTCCGGCGGGGCATACTGGGCGGCGCAGGTGACGATGATTACGTCGAACCCGGTCTTGACCTCGGGCCAGCCGAAATACCCGTCACCCACCCGCGTCTCGACGTTGTCGTAACCCAGCGGCGCGAAGATCTTGCCCACCGCCTGGCCCAACGGCTCGATGATCTCGATGGAGTAGGCGCGCTTGACGATGCGCGACAGCAGCGAGCTCTGGAACCCGCTGCCGGTGCCGACCTCGAGCGTCACGTCGCCGGGCTGCGGCTTGCAGACTTGCGTCATGTAGGCCTGCCCGAGGTAGTCGCTGAGGGCCGAACCGTAGCCGAGGGCCCAGGGCTTGGGATCGTCCTCGTAGGCGACGCCGCCCTGGCTGCGGTGGTCGGGGTAGGAATAGTGGTAGTATTCGCGCGGCACCTCCTGGAAGGCGCGCAGCACGGCCGGGTCGGCGCTGCCCAGGCGTTCCTTGAGATAGGATTCGATGCGCTTCATCGCGCCGGGCTTGCGGGCTTGGATGGCCTGGAACTGCGCCTCGGACAGCTCGATGGCCCGGCCGGACTTGCGCATCGCCTCGACATAGGTGTCGCGCGTCCATGCGCCCGGCGCGGCGCTCGCGGCCTGCGGGGTGCCGGCCAGGGTGGCGGCCGAGGCGGTCAACAGCGCGGCGCGCCGAGTCAGTGTGTGGGAGATGGTTGCCAAGAAACGGACTTTCGAAACGCGGGGAATGACAGGATGGTCACGACATAGAGCATTGCAGCGCACAGAAGAACCCTGTCGAAGCCCGCCTGGACGGAAACGAGGTTGGCCAGGGGCGTCGCCACCACGGAGAATGCGCCGTTCAGGCCCCACGCCCAGGGCATGAAGCCCCCGCCCGCGGCACCGGCCCGCGCCAGGCCCATGGGGAACGGCATGCCGAGTGCCACGGACACCGGCGCCGTGACCGCCAGCAGGATCGCGGCCCGAGCGGCCCAGGGCAGGCCGAGCGTGGACAGCAGCAGCGGCTCCAGCCCCACAAGGGCCACCGCGCACCACAGCACGACGACACCGCCCACCGTCCAGATGCCGCCGCGGACGCGGTCCGCCACCAGGCTGCCAAGCCCGGAGAACACGAGCATGCCCGTCAGCACCAGGGCGAAGGCGCTGGTGCGGTCGTTGAGATAGAGGCTGGCCTTCTCGATCAGCACGATCTCGATGAACAGGAAGCCGAGCCCCAGGCTGCCGAAATACAATACCGACCGCAGCACGGGCGGGCGCGCCGTCCCCTGCCCAGCCACGCGCGGCGCCAGCAGCGGCACGGCGAGCACGATCAGGGCGAGCACCGCCGCCTGGCCCAGCACGGCCAGGTTCACCAGCTGGCCCACCTCGGGCTGCGGCAGGATCTCGATCCGCTTGAGGATGTTGGGCACCTGGCCCAGGCGCAGGATCGAGTAGAATGCCGGGCGGTCCAGCGTGATCGGCTGCAGGTTGAACGCCGCCTGGCTTTCGGTCGCCTCGCCCCGCAGCACCGCCCCCGCCTCGTCCGCCACCGCGTCCTCCGACCCGGCGCCCGACGTCACCTCCCCGCTTTCGAAGTTCACCGCCGGCAGGTCGTTGTACAGCCCGGCCCGCGCAGCGACGACGTCGATGCCGGGATAGTACGACAGGTCGAACGAGCGATCGTCCGCGAAGGTCTTGATCGCGGCCAGGCTCGCCGCGTCCCACGGCGTCATGCGGGCCATGATCCGCAGGTTCCAGGCGGAGCGGTAGACCACGACATGCGCCTCGGGCGCCGCGACACCGGCCGCCAGCAGCGCCGCCCGCACCGTGGCCAGCACGCGGATGGCATAGACCGGCAGCTCGCGGATGGAGACCGGGACGGACAGGATGCCGCCCGGCGCCAACGCCGAGAGGCCGGCCGTCAGCGCCTCCGTGGTGAAGGCGGTGGCGTTCGCCTCGCCCGCGTCCAGGAAGTCGGCCGAGATGTCCACCACGTCGAACGGGCCGCCATGCCGCAGCGCGGCCAGCGGGCTGTCGGCGCCCAGCCGAACGCGGGGGTCGGGCGGCATCGCGGCGGCCCCGCCGGCCCCCTGCTCGATGAACCGGCGCAGCGTCGGGTCGGGCTCCATCGCCTCCACCTGCGCGGCGCCGAGCTGCAGCACCTCCTGCACGCGGAAGCCGCCCGATGCGCCGGCCAGCAGCACGCGGGCGCCGGGGCGGAGCAGGTAGGGCAGCGCGTCGAGGGTGGCCGGGGCGAAGCTGGCGGGCGAGCCGTCCTTCGGCAGGGCCGCGATGCGGGTGCCGTCGCGATAGACGCCGAACGCCGCGGGCGGGCCGGGGACGCCGAGCAGGCCGGCATTGTTGGACAGGTCGACATCCACCCGCTCGGTGAAGTCGTCGAGGATCGTGTACAGCCCGCGGGGCGACCGGGTTTCGGCCACCAGGCGCGAGTCCGGAACATGCAACGGCGCGTAGATCGCCTTGAAGTCGTTGTATTCCGCGTGGTCGTCCAGCAGCAGCAACGCCTCGCTGCCCGCCAGCGCCGCGAACGCTGCGACCGCGATCCGCCACCGGCCGCCCCCCAGCAGCGCGCTGGCGGCCAAGGGGACCAGCAGGGCCGGCACCAGCTGGAACGGATGCAGCACCGCCATCAGGGCCAGCACGGCGGCGGCCCCTGCCCCGGCGCCGGTAAGGTCGAAACCATAGACCCGGTTCACCCGATCGGCGTTCAGCACGAACACCAGGCTGATATAAAGGCCTGTCAGGAAGAAGAACGGCAGCAGCACCGCGTAATACAGCGCGATGTTCACCAGCTGCGGCACGAACGTCGCGGCGTTCTGCAACTGTAATGGGTTGAACGGGTTGAGCGCGGTTCCGTAGTACCCGCCCGCCGCAGTCAGCACCAGCGGCACCGGCAGCCACGCCAGCAGCAGGGCGCCCCGCCGCGCCGCCCAGTCCCGGACGATGGCGACGAACACGCCGCTGAGCGCGAAGCCCACCATGACGATCGAGATGACCCAGTAGCCGTACTCCGACCATTTCGCGACGGCGAAGTAGCGGGTCAGCGCGATCTCGTAAGCCACTGCGCCGCCAGAGATCAGGAACAGCGGCCACAAGGACATGCGCCGCGGCACGCGCGGCGGCATGCGCGGCGGCATGCGCGGCGGCTCTGGGGCCGCCATTCCCGCCGTCATGGCCACACCCGGCGGCGGATGAAGGTCTCCATCAGCGTGTTGAACCGCGCAGCCTCGTCGACGAACAAGGCGTGGCCAGCGGTCTCGAACACCGCCTCCTCCGCCATGGGGTCGTGCGCGACCAGGTTCGCGGCCTGGGCGGCAAAGCGGGGCCGCACCACATACAGGATCGGGCGGCGGACGGAGTAGATCGCCTCCCGCCAGTAGGCGCGGGGCACGCGGTAGTTGATCAGCGCGGCCGCCGCGTCGGGCGGGGTGCGGAGGCTCGCCTCGGTCAGCGCGGCGAGATAAGCTTGGCCCGGCGGGACGCGGAACATGCCGGCGACGAAGCGCCGCATCTGCTCCTCCCGCGGGAGGCGGGGGCCGCGGGCGGCGGGGGTGCGGGACGCCACGGGCGCCGGCTCCTCGCCCACGGAGTTGTCGATCAGCACGAGGCCGGCCAGGCGGGTGTCGCCGAACTGCTGCACGTAGGCCAGGCTGTCGAGCACGCCGAGCGACCAGCCGACCAGCAGCACCGGCCGCGGTCCGAGTGCCGCGATCAGCTCGCCGATGTCCTGGCCGCGCCGCTGGTAGTCGTAGCCGCCCTGGGGGACGTCGCTGTCGCCCTGGCCGCGCGGGTCCATCGCGACGACGTGGTAGCGGGTCGCGAAGGCGTCGATCTGGGCGCGGAAAATCCAGGCGGGCATCGTCCAGCCCGGCACGAACACGATGGTGGGCGCGCCCGCCGGCCCCGCGTCGATCAGGTGCAGCCGGACCCCGTCCGAGGTGGTGATCTGCTTGTCCACGCCCCAGGCCGGGCCATGGATGGCCAAGGCCAGCAGGAGCGAGAGGATGACGGGGCGCATGCGTGCCTTATGGCGTCGAGCCGCCCCGCCGTGTCAACATCGGCCTAAGCGACCTAGGGTTCAGGAGGCCTGTGTTGGACGACGGCAGCAATTCCGGCGGCGGTGCAGAGGGGCACGCGAGCCATGAGGCCAGCAACGACTCCGGCGACAACGACTCCGGCGGCAGCGCCCGCTCCCTTGTCGCGGCGGTCATCCTGCTGGCGGCGCTCGTCGCATGCGGCCTGTGGCTGTCCGGCACCTTGCGCGGGGCGGCCAGCATCCAGGACTGCGTCGCCGCGGGCCGGACCAACTGCGCCCCGATCTCCCGCTGACACGCCCGCTCGTGGTTCGGACGGCTTCGGGGTTCAGACGGGTTCGGTGTCCAGCGCGTAGCCGGCGGCGCGGACCGTCCGCACCACGTCCAGCTCGCCCTCGCCGTTGATGCTTTTGCGCAGGCGGCGGATGTGCACGTCGACGGTGCGCGGCTCCACATGGATGTCGGGCCCCCACACGGAGTTCAGGAGCTCCTCTCGCGAGAACACGCGCCGGGGGTGCTGCATGAGGAACTCCAGCAGGCGGAACTCCGTCGGGCCCAGGTGGATCGGCCGGTTGTTGCGCTGCACGCGGTGGGACGTGAGGTCCATGACGATGTCGTGGAACACGTGCTCGCCCCGCACCGGCACCGCGCCCGACCGCCGCAGCAGCGCCCGGATGCGCGCCAGCAGCGCCTCCATGTTGAACGGCTTGGTGATGTAGTCGTCGGCCCCGGTGTTGAGGCCGCGCACCGCGTCCTGGTCTTCCGTGCGGGCCGTCACCATGATGACCGGCAGGTCCCGCGTCTGCGGCCGGCGGCGGATCTGCCGGCAGACCTCGATCCCCGACATCACCGGCAACATCCAGTCCAGCAGCACGATGTCGGGCTGGCATTCGGCAATGCGGGTCAGCGCCTCCTGCCCATCCACCGCCTCGTCCACCTTGAAGCCCAGCTTCTCCAGGTTGTAGCGCAGCATGGTGGCGAGCGCCGCCTCGTCCTCCACCACCAGCACGGTCGGCTTGGATGCGCCTGCCATCATGGAATCAGCCCTCCTCGTTGTGCGGGCGGACGATGGCGTAGGCCGAGCCGTCGCCCTTCGGCCGCTCCTCGGTCAGTGCCTCGCCCGTCACGGCATAATGGACGGTCTCGGCGATGTTGGTGGCGTGGTCGCCGATCCGCTCCAGATTCTTGGCGATGAACAGCAGGTGGGTGCAGGGCGTGATGCTGCGGGCGTCCTCCATCATGTAGGTCACCAGTTCGCGGAAGATGGAGTTGTAGAGGTCGTCGATCGCCTGGTCGCTCTGCCACGCCTGCACGGCCTTCTTCTCGTCGCTCTCGCCCACCGCGTCGATCACGAGGCGCAGGTTCTCCTGCACCAGCCGAGCCATGGCGGCGAGGCCGGTCAGCGGGAACGGCAGCGCGAACTGGCCCAGCACGATGCTGCGCTTGGCGACGTTCTTGGCGTAGTCGCCGATCCGCTCCAGCGCCGCGGTGATCTTCAGCGCCGCCACGATCTGCCGCAGGTCGATCGCCATCGGCTGGCGCAGCGCCAGCATGCGGATGACGTACTGCTCGGCCTGGCGTTCCAGCGCATCGACCTCCTTGTCCTGCTCGACCGCGCGGGTCGCCAGGGCGGTGTCGCCGCTGACGATGGCGGTGGTGGCCATCGCGACCTGGCTCTCGACCAGGCCGCCCATCTCGGTCAGCAGGTCGCGCAGGCGCTGCAGCTCCTGCGAGTAGCTTTTGACGATGTGCTGGGCTTCGGACATGGGTGCCTCCCCCGGATGATGGTCGGTCTCAGCCGAAGCGGCCGGTGATGTATTCCTGGGTGCGCTTCTGCTTGGGTGCGGTGAACATCTGCAGCGCCGGGCCGACCTCGACCAGCTCGCCCAGGTAGAAGAACGCGACCTGGTCGGCGCACCGCGCGGCCTGCTGCATGTTGTGCGTGACGATGGCGATGGTGAAGTCCCGCTTCAGCTCGTCGATCAGCTCCTCGATCTTCAAGGTGCTGATCGGGTCCAGCGCCGAGGTCGGCTCGTCGAGCAGGATCACCTCGGGACGGACGGCGATGGTGCGGGCGATGCACAGGCGCTGCTGCTGCCCGCCCGACAGCCCCGTGGCGGAGGAGGTGAGCCGATCCTTCACCTCGCCCCATAAGGCCGCGCGGGTCAACGACCACTCCACCCGCTCGTCCATCTCGGCGCGCGACAGCCGCTCGTGCAGTTTCACGCCGAAGGCGATGTTGTCGTAGATCGACATCGGGAAGGGCGTTGGCTTCTGGAACACCATGCCGACCCGGCTCCGCAGGGCGTTCAGGTCCATCTCGGGCGCCACCAGGTTCATGCCGTCCATCATGACCCGGCCCTCGGCGCGCTGGCCGGGATACAGGTCGTACATGCGGTTGAGCACCCGCAGCAGGGTGGACTTGCCGCAGCCGCTCGGCCCGATCATCCCCGTCACCTGGCGCTCCGGCAGGTCGAGCGCGATGCCCTTCAGCGCCTTGTTCGTGCCGTAGTAGAAATCGAGCCCCGCGATGGCGATCTTGGGTGCCGCCAAGGCCTCGCCCGACCGCGCCGCCATGGGCGCCAGCTGCATGCCGCCCGCCTGCACACCCGCCGTCAACGCATCCTGGGCCATCGTCTAGCTCCGCTTGCGCAGCGCGACGCGCGCCACGATGTTGATGGCCAGCACGCCGAAGGTGATCAGCAGCGCGCCCACCCAGGCCAGGTCGACCCACTCGCTGAACGCCGAGCCGGCATACTGGTAGATGGTGACCGGCAGGCTGCTCATCGGCTGCCCGAGACTCATGGACCAGTTGAGGTTGCCCAGGCTCGTGAACAGCAGCGGCGCCGTCTCGCCGGCCACGCGCGCCAGGGCCAGCAGCACCCCGGTCAGGATGCCGTCCAGCGCCGAACGGTAGCAGACGAAGACGATCGACTTCCACTTCGGCGCACCCAGCGCCATCGCCGCCTCGCGCAACGCGGTCGGGATCAGCCGCAGCATGTCTTCCGTCGTGCGGACCACGATCGGAATGACAAGCACGGCCAGGGCGAGGCAGCCGGCCCAGCCGGAGAAGCCGCCGAAGGGTGCGACCAGAAGTTGGTAGCAGAACAGGCCGACGAGGATGCTGGGCGCCGACAACAGCACGTCCGATACGAAGCGGATGGCGCCGCCCAGCTTCGACCCCGCCGAGTATTCCGACAGGTAGGTGCCCACCATCAGCCCGATCGGCGTGCCGATGAGCGTGCCCAGCGCCGTCTGGATCAGGCTGCCGACGATGGCGTTCAGCAGGCCGCCCTGGCTGCCCGGCGGCAGCGTCATGTGCGTGAACACCGTCAGGTGCAGCCCGTTGAAGCCGCGCATCAGCAGCGTCAGCAGGATCGAGGCGAGGAACAGCAGCCCCACCCCCGTCGCGGTCCAGCATAACCAGGTGGCGACCCGGTCCGCGGCACGGCGGCGGCGGCCCAGGCGGCGCGCCACCCCGTCGTCCCGGCCCCGCTCCGGCAGCCCGGCCATCAGGCCCGCCTCACTCATGCCCCCGCTCATGCGCGCGTCCGCGGCCGCAGCATCAGGCGGGAGATGGCGAGCACGATGAAGCTGATGACGAACAGGATGAAGCCCAGCAGCAGCAGCGACGACAGCTTGAGGCTGCCGGCCGGGCTTTCCGGGAACTCGAGCGCCACCAGCGAGGCGATGGTGTTGCCGGGGCCGAACAGGCTGGAGGTGATGCGGTTGGTGTTGCCGATGACGAAGGTGACGGCCATCGTCTCGCCCAGCGCGCGGCCCAGGCCCAACATGATGCCGCCCACGACCGAGGTGCGGGTGTAGGGCAGCACGATGGAGCGCATCACCTCCCACGTCGTGCAGCCCACGCCATAGGCGCTTTCCTTGAACACGGGCGGCACCGTCAGGAACACGTCGCGCATGGTGGCGGCGATGAACGGGATGACCATGATCGCCAGGATCAGCGAGGCGGTGAAGATGCCGGTGCCGAAGGGCGGGCCCTGGAACAGCCAGCCGATGACCGGCCAGTCGCCGATGCTGTCGATCAAGGTGGGCTGCAGGTATTCGGCCATGAAGGGCACGATGACGAAGAAGCCCCACATGCCGTAGATGATGGACGGCACGGCGGCCAGCAGTTCGATGGCGGTGCCGATCGGGCGGCGCACCACGGGCGGCGCCAGCTCCGTCAGGAAGAAGGCGATGCCGAACGCGACCGGCACGGCCAGCAGCAGCGCCAGGACCGAGGTGACCACGGTGCCGTAGATGGAGACAGCGCCGCCGTATATCTCCTGCACCGGGTCCCAGTCGGCATTGGTGAGGAAGCCGGGCCCGAAGGCCCGCAGCGCCGGCAGACCGCCCAGGAACAGCGTGACGATGATAGCGCCGAGCAGGAGCAGGACGAACAGGCCGGAGAGCCGGGCCGCCGCCTCGAACAGCGTGTCGCCCAGGTTGGCCGACGCGCCGCGCCGGGCCTTGGTGTGTCCGGTGATCGGCACGAGCGTGGGGGCCTGGGGCAAGCGGACGACACTCCGAAGAACGAGCGGTGCCGGCGGACGGTCCGCCGGCACCGGAAGCAGACTTGGCTACTTGATGTTCGACTTGATCGCCGCCCGGACCCCGTCCTGCACCGTCTTGGGCAGCGGGATGTAGTCGAGGCTGGTCGCGATCTGGCCGCCGTTGCTGTAGGCCCAGTCGATGAACTTCACGACGTTGGCCGACCGCGCCGCGTCCTTCGGGTCCTTCGGCAGCAGCAGGAACGTGGCCGAGACGATCGGCCAGGATTCCGCACCCGGCTGGTCCACCAGGCTGACGGCGTAGTTCTTCGCGCCCGTCCAGTCCGCGCTGGACGCGGCGGCCGAGAAGGTGGCCGTGGTCGGCTTGACGAAGCTGCCGGCCTTGTTGCGCAGCTGCGCCGTGGTCAGCTTGTTCTGGGTGGCGAACGCGTTCTCCACATAGCCGATGCCGCCGCGGGTGTTCTTGACCGTGCCCGCCACGCCGTCATTGCCCTTGGCCCCGGCGCCCGCGGGCCACTTCACGCTGGTGCTGGCGCCCACGTCCTTCTTCCAGTCGGGGCTCACCGCCGACAGGTAGCTGGTGAACACGTAGGACGTGCCCGACGCGTCGGCGCGGTACACCGGCGCGATCGCGATGCTGGGCAGCTTCACGTCCTTGTTCAGCTCGACCAGCTTCGGGTCGTTCCACTTGGTGATCTTGCCGGCATAGATTTCGGCCAGCACCTCGCCCGTCAGCTTCAGCTCGTCCACCGCGACACCCGGCAGGTTCACGATCGGCACCACGGCGCCCATCACGGTCGGGATCTGCAGGATCTTGTTGGTCTCGAGCTTGGCGTCGTCCATCGGCGCGTCCGAGGCGCCGAAGTCCACGGTGCGGTTGATGATCTGGTTCTGACCGCCACCCGAGCCGATCGCCTGGTAGTTCAGCTCGACGCCGACGGCGGCCTTCGCTGCCTCGCCCCACTTGGCATAGACCGGGGCCGGGAACGTCCCGCCCGCACCCGTGATCTGCTGCGCCGACACGGGCCGGCCGACGAACGCAGCCCCCGCGAGTGCCAGGGCCAGCGCGGTTCGATTGAGCTTCATAGTACCTCCAAGGAGCAAGACCGGTGCAGGCGGCGCGCCATCGTGGCGCGGCCCGTTCATCACGAGGCAGACCCTAGGGACCAGACGCGTCCGATCTATTGCAGTTCGATGACAGTTCGATGACAGCGACGGCAGGGTCGCAGCTCAAAGCAATGAGCGGATCGCCTCCACCATCGTTTCCGGCGCCTCCTGCGGCAGGTTGTGCCCGGCCACCGGCACCACCGACCGGCTGACCCGGCCGCTGAACCGCCCGAGATCCTCGGACGACGTCACGGGCGCCACGCCATCCTCCGCGCCGTGCAGCACGACCGTGGGCGCGGGGATCGACGGGGCGGCGGCGAGGGCCTGCTCGATGGATTCGAGCGCCGGGTCGCCCGGGGCGTAGCCGAAGCGGTGGCGGTAGGACTGGACGACGACCTCGACGAAGTCCGGGTTGTCGAACGCCGCGGCACTGCGCTCGAAGGTGGCGTCGTCGACTGGCCAGGCCGGCGACCACAGGCGCCACAGCAGGCGGCAGAACGCCCGCCTGTCCTGCCGCAACCCGGCCTCGCCGCGGGGGCCGTGCAGATAATACTGGTACCACAGCCGCAGCTCCTCCTCCGGCGGCCTCGGGCGGACGGAGCCCGGAATGTCCTGGATGTTGTAGCCGCCGACCGTGACCAGGCCGCGCACCCGCTCCGGCCACAGCGCCGCCAAGATGCAGGCGCCGCGCCCACCCCAGTCGTAGCCGGCCAGCACCGCCTGGCCGAGCCCCAGCGCGTCCATCAGGTCCCGCACGTCCGCACCCAGCGCGGCCTGCTGGCCGGAGCGTGGGGTGCCGGGGTGCAGGAAGCGGGTGGGCCCGTAGCCGCGCAGATGGGGCACGATGACGCGGCACCCGGCGGCAGCCAGCGGCGGTGCCACGGCGGCATAGGCGTCCACGGAATAGGGGAAGCCGTGCAGCAGCAGGACCGGCGTCCCGTCGGGCGGCCCGCTCTCCAGATAGGCCACGTCCAGCACCGGCGTCCGCACGCGGCGGAGCTGCGCCGTCATCGGATGCGCACCGGCGCGCGGGCCGCGAGGCCGTCGGCGTCGAGCACGGTGATCGTGTAGAAACCGGGTCCGTCCGGAACCCAGGCGGTGTCCCGCCGGGCCGGCGCCGCTTCGATCGGCGCGCCGTTCACCAGGAAGGTGAGCGGGCGTCGTCCGCCCATGGCCCGCAGCGTGACCCGGCCATCGGACGACAGCACGGCACCGGGCGGCGGGAACAGCAGCCGCAAGGAGCTTTCGGCCGGGGTGGCCGCCATCGCGACGGCGCGGGGCAGCGGGCGGGGGGCCGCGGGCAGCAGGTCGAACACCCGGGCCAGCAGCGGCAAGGCGAGCGCCCGGCCCGTCGCGCCGGGCATCGGCGTCCCGTCCGGCCGCCCGACCCAGGCAGCGACCACATGGGCCCCGTCGAACCCCATCGCCCAGGCGTCCCGCCCGCCCCAGCTGGTGCCGGTCTTCCAGCCGATCCCCGGGGGCCCGCCCTGCGGAAACGGCTGCGTCAGGATCTCGGCGACGATCCGCTGCGCCTCCGTCTGTGGCGCGGCGGCAGGTGCGCCGCCCGGCAACAGCGTCAACGGCCCCGAGCCCCCGGGGCTGGCGAGGCCGGCGTACAGCCCCGCCATCTCCCGCATCGTCAGCCCCGCCCCGCCCAGGGCCAGCGGCAGCGACGGGTCGCCCCCGCCCGGCAGCCGCGGCTTGGCGCCCCCGGCCCGCAGGCTCTCGGCAAAGCGCAGCGGGCCCACCTGGTCCAGCAGCGCCACGGCCGGCACGTTCAATGACCGCTGCAACGCCTCCGCCGCCGTCACGCGCCCGGCATGGCCGCGCATGTAGTTCTCGGGCGCGTAGCCGCCGAAATGCCGCGGCAGGTCCGACAGCAGGCTCTCCGGCCGCGCCACCCCGTCCTGGAACGCCAGCGCATACAGGAACGGCTTCAATGCGGAGCCCGGCGAGCGCACGGCCCGGGTGAGGTCGAGCGCGCCGGACCGCGCCTCGTCGCCCCACTGCCCGGAGACCAGCGCCCGGACCTCCCGCGTGCGGGCATCCGCCACCAGGAGGGACAGCGACACCCGGGGCGGCAGGGCGGCAAGCCGGTCCGCCGCGAAACGCTCCAGGGCCGCCTGCAGCGGCAGGTCGAGCGTCGTGCGGATGACGGGCGCATCTGCCACCAGGCTCCCGACCGCCTGGGCGGCGTGGCGCGGGAAGTCCTGCCGCAGCGTGGGCACCGGCACGCCCCCGGCCTCGGCCAGCACGCGGTCCCGCAGCCGCTCCGCCCGGTCGGCGTGGCGGTCCGGGCGCAGCGATTCGGGGCGGCGCGGCAGGGCGACCAGCAGCGCCGCCTGTGCCGGATCGAGCGCCGCGGCCGAGGTGCCGAACCAGGCCCGCGCGCCGGCCCGCACGCCCTCCAGGTTGCCGCCATAGGGGGCGAGCGTCAGCCAGATGCCCAGCACGCCGGTGCGGCCGAAGCGCCATTCCAGCTGCACTGCCCGGGCAGCCTCGATCAGCTTGCTGCGCAGGGTGCGCGGCCGGGGTTCCAGCAGCCGCGCCGCCTGCATGGCCAGCGTGGACCCGCCGGATACGACGTGCCCTGCCCTGACCCACTGGCCGGCCGCCCGCATCGCGGCCAGCGGGTCCACTCCCGGATGCGTCCAGAACCGCCGGTCCTCCGTGCCCACCAGCAGATCGAGGAAGGGGCGCGACACGTCGTCCATCGTGGTCCGCAGCCGCCACACGCCGCCCTGCGCCGGCAGGATGGCGAGCAGCCGGCCCTGCCGGTCCAGCACCTCGGTGCCTACGGACGCCATGCGCGACATGTCGGGCGGGAACGCCCGGTCCAGCAGCCACGCCCCGGCCGGAAGCGCCAGCAGCAGGAACAGCAGCGCGCCTGTCCGCCCCATCGTCTATTCGGCCGCCTGGATCTTGATCCGGTTGCTGGCCTGGCGGGCGAACACCGCCGGACGATACATGTCCGACAGCTGGGCGCCCGGGATTTCGTACTCGCCGGGGGTGACGGCGCGCAGCCGGACGGCGATGCGGAAGCCGGGCTGGTCCGGGGTCAGCGTGACGGTCGCGGCGAAGCGGTCGTCGGCGGCGGGCTGCGACTCGGTCTCGGTCAGCTCGCCCAGCCAGGGCATGCCGTCGGTCTTGCCGGCCTTGAGGCGTCCCGCGATCTCCCACCCGGCGGGCAGGCCTTGCAGCAGCATCGCCCGGTGCGTCTGCGCGTCGTCCGCCCTGCCCTCGATCAGCAGCACGAACACGGTGTTCTGCCGCAGCTGATCGAGATCGAGCGGGTCCCCGGCCAGGGTGAGGAAGCGCCGGCTGACCCGCATCAGGTTGCGGGCGGCCGGGGGCGCGTCGGTCAGCACGCCGCTGGTGGAGACGGTCTGCCACACAGGCCGGTCGTCCAGGTTGCGCGCCGTGGCCGGGCCGGTCAGCGCCACGCTGACGGTTGCGGCCGGCACCAGGTCCTTGTTGTCCAGCGCGATCCGCGCCGGGCGCCCGTCCCGCCCCAGCACGGCGGCCGCGGCGGCGGCCCAGGCCTGCTCCTGCGTGCTCAGCCCGTCGGGTTTGAGGTCCGCCCCGGGCAAGGCCGCCAGCAGCGCCGGCAGCCGGTCGGGCAGCAAACCGCTCTCCTTCAGCAGCAAGGCGATGGCGACCTGGTCGCGCAGCGCGCTGCCGCGGTCCGCATCCCAGTCCTTGCGGGCGGGGTTGGCGAGCGCCGCGGCGAAGGCGGCCTCGGCCCGCGGCCGGTCGTTCGTCAGGGCGAGCGCCGCGCCGATCTGCGCCCGGGCCAGGGGCGTCGGCATCTGGTCGATGACTTCCGCGGCCAGCCGGTTCGCGCCGGCCTTCGGCTGCCCGGCCAGCGCCAGCACGTACAGGTCGTAGGCCTTGCCGGCGTTGGTCTCCGGCGTGCCGCTCTCGCCGGTCTGGTCGACCTGGTCGGCGATGAACTTCAGCGCATCCCGCATCGCGCCCTCGGGCACCAGCGCCCCGCCCTTCTGCGCCCGCAGCAGGAACTCCGTCGCATAGGCCGAGAGCCACCCCTCCGCCTCGCCGCTGGCGGACCACAGGCCGAAGCCGCCGTCATACCGCTGGCGGTCCAGCACGGAGGCGACGCTGGCCTGCAGCCGTGCCGCGCGGTCCGGCCCGGCGACGGCCCCGTCGGGCAGCAGGGCCAGGGGCAGGCCGCGGCTGCTGGTCTGCTCGAGGCAGCTCAGCGGGTAGTCGGTCAGGGCCTGCACCAGGGCGCCCACATCATAGCGCACGGGGCCGCCGAACGAGGCGCGGGCGATGCCGGTGCCGGGCACCATGCGGGCCAGCGCGGGCTGCAGCGTAGACTGGGCCCGGGGCGCCAGCTCGGTCGAGGCGACCAGGCTGGAGGGCGCGCGCGCCGGGCGGACCAGGATGCCGACCTCGCGCTGCACCTGGAAGCCCGCGGGGCCGGTGACGGCCAGGCGCACGATGCCGCGCCCTGCCCCGGTCGCGCGCAGCGTGGTGGTGCGGACAACCTGCGCCCGGTCCAGCGTCGCGGTGAGTCGGGCCTCGCCCACCACCTGCAGCGGGCCCTCGACCGAGACGGTCGCCACGACCTCCCCGGGCGGCAACTCCAGGTTCTGCAGCAGCACGGCCAGTCGCGCCTCGTCGCCAGGGGCGAGGAAGCGCGGCAGCAGCGGCTCGGCGATCAGCGCGTCGCGGACCAGCATGTCCACGCTGGCGGCGCCGACGCGGGTGCCATGCCAGGCCACCACCATCAGGCGGACCTGGCCGTTGAAGTCCGGCAGCTCCAGCGGCACCTGGGCCACGCCGTCGGGCCGGGCCTGCACGGGGGGCGTGAACAGCGCGACCACCTTCTGCGGGATTTCCGGCAGGGCGCTGCCGCCGTCGTCGCCGCCCTGGCGCAAGGTCGTGGCCTCGCCCTCGCCGGGCGCGATCAGGCGGCCCCAGTCGTCGCGGATGTCCATGCCCATCGTGCGCCGCCCGAGGAAGTGCCCGGCCGGGTCGGGAGTGGCAAAGCCGGTCAGCCGCAGCACGCCCTCGTCCACCGCGGCCAGGGTGAGCCAGGCGCCCGGCGCGGTCCGCACGGGGATCACGACGCGCCCGCGCGGGGCTGTCTTGTCGGGCGCGGCGATCACGACCGGAAGGGTGCGGGCGGCCGGGTCGATCCCGATCCAGCTGAGCCCGATGGCGCGCGAGGGCCGCCGGTCGGCGGTGGCGCCGCGGAACACGTGCACGGCCGCATAGGCGCCGGGCCCCCAGGCGGCGTCCACCGGCACGTCGATGTCGGTGCCGCCTGCCGCGACGGCGAGCGTCCGCAGGCTGTGCACCCGGTCCGTGACCACCAGCACCGTCGCCTGCCCGGCGAACGGGGCCGCGACGTGGATCTGCGCCACCTCGCCCGCCGCATAGCTCCGCCGCCCGGTCGAGACGTCCACCTTGTCCGGCGTGTCGGGACTGTCCGAGACGATCCAGCCGGCGCGGAACCGCACGGAGGCCGCGGCCAGGCCGTTCCGCTCCGTGACCTCGAGCCGGTAGCGCCCGTAATCGAGCCGCTTGGAGTAGCGGTACGGCCGGTCGGCAGGCAGGGTCACGTCCGCAGCCTCGATCGGCTCGTCCTTGTAGACCGTCTCGTAGCGCGCCAGCGAACCCCGCTGCACCAGGCGCCAGTCGGGCCGTTCGCGCACCAGGCGCATCCTGGCCGGGACGGCAACGCGGGCGCCGTCCGGGTCGACGCCCGCGATCTCGAACGCGGCCTCGCCGCCCGCATCGATCGCACCCTTGTCGAAACCGGGCTTGATGCCCAGCACGGCGCCGGACGGCCGCACCGGGATGCTGGCCTGGGCGTGGCTGGCCCGGCCCGAGGGATCGTCCACGCCCACATCGAGCTGCGCCCGAACCGGCCGCGTCACGTCCGGCGCGGATTTCAGCAGGATCGGCAGGGTCGCGTGCCCCTGCGCATCGGTGGTCGGCAGCTCGATCTCCTGGCTGTCGGGCGCGAAGGCCTCGCCGTCGAGCCCGAGGTGGTATCCGGCCAGGGCAGCCGGCGGGTTCGGGTCGATCTCGAGCCGCAGCGTCGCCTTGCCCGACAGGCTGGCCGCCGGCGCGCCGTACAGGAACCGCGCCGTCACCGGCAGGGCGTAGGGCTTGCCGACGATCAGGGGCCCCTGCGGCGCCAGGTCCACCGCCATCCGGTCCGGCACGAAGGCGTCGACGCGGAAGTTGGTGCGCCCGATCGACGGTTGCGCCGGGTCGGCCAGCAGCTCGACCGTCCATTCCCCGGCAGGCGCCGACAGGCTGAGCGGCAGCGGCAGGTGCAGCGCGGCCTCCGCGGCACGGGCCGGCGTCACGTCCAGGAAGACCTGGCCGTTCGGACGCTTGACCTTCACGTGCACCGGCACGTCGCTCGGCGCGCCGGCGGCGTCGCGCAGCAGCGCCATCAGCTGCACCGTCTCGCCGGGGCGATAGATGCCGCGGTCGGTCCAGGCGAAGGCATCGAGCGGGCCAGGCTGCGCCGCACCCTCCACGCCACGGTCCGACAAGTCGAAGGCGGCGGTCTCGAGGTCGAGGGCGACGAAGTCCCCGTCCAGCGTGCCATGGATGGCGTGCGGCGCCTGTGGCCCGGTGCCGCGCAGCAGCGGGGCGGCGAAGCGGGCCACGCCATCCGCCCCGGTCGTCGCTTCGGCCAGCACGTCGTTGGCATGCGACATCAGCCGCAGCAGCACGCCCGGGCGCAGCCCCGCATCGGCGAAGCTGCGGACCTGGACGGTCAGCCCGTCGCCACCGCGCCACACGGTGGGCGCCAGGTCCGTCCGCATGACCACCTGGGTGGCTGCGGCACTGCTGGGCGTGCCGTCGCCGGCCTGGGCCAACAGGATATAGGCCCCCGGCTCCGCGAAGGCGTCGGGCAGCGGCAAGGCAGTCTTGATCGTGCGGTTCGGCTGCCAATGCGGGATCTCGGCCTTGCCCTCCCAGACCAGCTTCCCGTTCTCCTTCAAGGCCTCGAAGGCGTAGCTTTCGAGCGGCTCGCCCAGCTTGTACTCGCGCGACCAGGCCACCACGTTGCGCTCCGACAGGCGCAGCAGCTGCAGCTTGACCGCGGACAGGTTCACGCTGGTCAGCGTCACGGTGGAGGCCTGCCCGCGCGGCAGCAGGAACAGGCGGCTGTCGAACACCAGCCGGGGGCGCCGGTTCGGGATCAGCACCGGCACTGTGGTCTCGTTGTTCAGCTTCAGCCCGTCTTCGCCCGGCATGCCCGCGCGCAACGTCACCTGCGTCGTGGCGCCCTGCCGCAGGCCGGCGATGCACAGCTGGTCGCCCTGCCGGGTGATGGCGGCATCGGGCTGGGCGGGTTGCAGCCGCACCCAGTCGGCCGCGACGAAGTCCGACCGGCGGGCCGGGGCGGTGGTGAACTCGATACAGGCCGAAGGCGGGTCCGCCTCGGGCTCCGTCTTCACCCGCCGCACCTGGATTCCGGCCTGAAGCCGGGTTTCCCGCAGCAGGCGGACCGTGTCGGCCCGATCCGGTGCGCGGTCCTGGGCGGCCTCGAGCGCGCGGATCGCCATGTCGTAGCGGGCCATGCTGCGGAACGCGTCGGCCATCAGCATGAGCGCCGGGATCTCCGCCGCGCCGGCGTTCGACAGGCCGAACGCCTGCCAGGCCGCCTGGGCCGCGTGGGCCGGGTCGGGCGGGGTCCGCTGCAGCTGGGCGCGGCCCAGGACGAGCCACAGGTCGGCCGTCGGCTCGCCGCCGCCGATCCGGGCCTCCATCGCCGCGACCACGCCCGCGGCGTCGTTGCGCCGTTGCGCGTCGATGGCCCGCTGCTCCGCCGCGCGCCGGGCCGGCGGCGCGAGCCCCGCCGGGCTGCGCCGGGTCAGCTGTTCCAGATAGGCCGCGCTGTCCCGCTCCAGCCCCGGCACCTGGAAGTCGTCCGCCCAGGCGGACGAGCAGACCGGAGACGCCACGACCAGCATGAGCAGAATTCGGAGCCAGCGCATCGATCGGATCCCCCGGGAGTGGCCGTACGGCAAAAGCGTGGTTCTAGACGCGCGGCTCACGCGCAAGCAGGTCGCGAATCTCGATCAGCGTGGCCTCCATCATGCTGAGCTTGACCACCTCGTCGGCTTTCTTGGATGCCGTGAAGCGGTTGACCACCTTCACCAGCCAGAAGATCGCGAAGCTGACGATCAGGAACGAGAGGCAGGCGTTCAGGAACAGGCCGACGTTGAGGGTGACGGCCCCGGCCGTCTTGGCCGCTTCCAGCGTCGCCTCATGCGGGCCCTTCAGCGTGACGAACAGGTTGGTGAAGTCGATCCCGCCGATCAGCAGGCCAAGGAGCGGGGTGAACAGGTCCTTCACCAGGCTCGTCACGATGCCCGTGAAGGCCGCACCGATAACGATACCCACCGCGAGGTCGATGACGTTGCCACGCATGACGAAGCTGCCGAACTCGCCGAGCCATCCGGGAGAGCGGGGGAGCGTCACTGGGACTCGCATGCGTTCGATCCTTTCGAGAGTGCGCCACGCTACCCGCCGGGTGGCACCACTGGAAGCGCATCATGTGCCGAATTACGCGCCACTTGCATCATCGGCGTCCACGGGTGCCCAGGGCGACCGGATGGACTGACCGGTCTGTTCAGACCCGTGCTGGCATGTCGCTTGCTTTGTTCGGCTGGGATCGGTGAGGACGTCCAGAATGCACTTGCGCCAACGTGCCGGCTTCCACTCTGCCGCGTGCGGCTGTGCCGGTCCGGGCCTCGGCTGCGACGGGCCCGGAGACACCGGCGCCGCCGCCATCCGGCTCGCGGCCGAGCAGGCGGCCTTCGGCGGGGCACAGGGCCGCCGCCGGGTGATCCAGGCCGTGGGGACCGCCGCCTTTGCCGCGGCCTTCAACCGCGTGTGCCCGGTGTTCTCCGTCCAGGACGCGTTCGCGCAAACTGCCCCGAAGCCCGAGAAGAAGGACCTCAAGGTCGGCTTCATCGCCATCACCTGCGCCACGCCCATCATCATGGCGTCGCCCATGGGCTTCTATGAGAAGAACGGCCTGAACGTCGAGGTGGTCCGCACCGCCGGCTGGGCCGTGATCCGCGACAAGTCGCTGAACGGCGAGTATGACGCGGCCCATATGCTGAGCCCCATGCCGCTCGCCTTGACCATGGGCGTGGGCGCCAACCCGACGCCCTGGAGCGTGGCCGCCATCGAGAATGTCAACGGCCAGGCGATCACGCTCGCCAACAAGCACAAGGACCGCCGCGACCCGAAAGACTGGAAGGGCTTCAAGTTCGGCATCCCGTTCGACTACTCGATGCACAACTACCTGCTGCGCTACTACCTGGCCGAGGCCGGGCTCGACCCCGACACCGACGTGCAGCTGCGCGCCATCCCGCCGCCCGAGATGGTGGCCAACCTGCGCGCCGAGAACATCGACGGCTTCCTGGGCCCGGACCCGTTCAACCAGCGCGCCGTGTACGACGGCGTGGGCTTCATCCACCTGCTGACCCGCGAGATGTGGGACGGCCACCCGTGCTGCGCCTTCGCCGTGCCGCGTCGCATGGTCACCGAGGCGCCGGGCACCTACCAGGCGCTGCTGAAATCGGTGGTGGAAGCCACCGCGCACGCCAACAAGGCCGAGAACCGCAAGGAGATCGCCGGGGTCATCAGCGCCCAGAACTACCTGAACCAGCCGGTGACGGTGGTGGAACAGGCGTTGACCGGAACCTACGCCGACGGGCTGGGCGCGGTGAAACGCGTGCCGGACCGTGTCAGCTTCGAGCCGTTCCCCTACCAGAGCATGGCGCTGTGGATCATGTCGCAGATGAAGCGCTGGGGCCAGGTGAAGGGCGACGTGAAGTGGGCCGACATCGGCCGGCAGGTGTTCCTGGACACCGATGCGGCCGCGATGATGCGCCAGGCCGGGCTGACGCCGCCCGCGGCCACGGGCAAGACCATCGTCGTGATGGGCAAGCCGTTCGACCCGGCGCAACCCGACGCCTACGTCGCCAGCTTCCCCATCAAACGCGCCTGATGCAGGGCGTGTCTCCGGCGTTGCGGCTCCGCCTGCGGTCCATGCTGCTGCTGTTCGCCATATTGGTGGTGGGCCTGGGCGCATGGCAGGTGGCGGCCACCCCGCCCGCCGCAAGCGGCCCGGCGATGGACCCGGAATACGCCAAGCTGCTCGGCGCCTCGGCCGCCCAAGGCCAGCAGACGCCGATGCCCCGGCCCAGCGACGTCGCCGCCCGCGCCTGGCACCACCTGCGCGACCCCTTCTATGTGCATGGCACGAACGACCAGGGGCTCGGCATCCAGCTCGGCTGGTCGTTGCTGCGGGTGCTGATCGGGTTCGGCCTCGCGACCGCGATCGCCATCCCGCTTGGGTTCCTGATCGGCATGAGCCCGGTGCTGAACGGCGCGCTAGACCCCATCATCCAGGTATTGCGGCCCGTCAGCCCGCTCGCCTGGATGCCGCTGGCGCTGTACACCATCCGGGACAGCGGCATCTCGGCAATCTTCGTCATCTTCATCTGCGCGATCTGGCCCATGCTGCTCAACACCGCGTTCGGCGTCGCCTCGGTCCGCAAGGAATGGCTGAACGTGGCGCGCACGCTGGAAGCGGGGCCGTGGCGCACCGCCTTCACCGTGATCCTGCCCGCGGCCGCACCCACCATCATGACCGGCGCCCGGATCAGCATCGGCATCGCCTGGCTGGTCATCGTGGCGGCCGAGATGCTGGTGGGCGGCACCGGCATCGGCTACTTCGTCTGGAACCAATGGAACAACCTGAGCATCGCCGACATCATCGTGGCCATCCTGGTGATCGGGATCGTCGGCATGCTGCTCGACCAGCTGCTCGGCCGGGCCGCCCGCGCCATCGCGTGGCGGGAGTGACCCGCCCCTGGCTCAGCGTCGAAGGCATCCGCCGCGACTATGGCGCGCGCGTGGTGTTCCGCGACGTGTGGTTCGGGGTGGAGCGCGGCGAGTTCGTGGCGCTGATCGGCCATTCCGGCTGCGGCAAGACAACCATCCTGAACATCCTGGCGGGCCTCGAGGCGCCGGATGCCGGAACCATCGTGATGGACGGGCGCGAGGTCTCGGGCCCCGCGCTGGACCGGGCCGTCATCTTCCAGTCGCACGCGCTGCTGCCCTGGCTGACCGCGCAAGGTAACGTCGCCTTCGCCGTCCGCAGCCGGCATCGCGACTGGAGCCGGGCGAAGGTGCGGGACCATGCCCATCGCGTGCTGGAGCTGGTCGGGCTGGCGGATGCCGCGCACCGCAAGCCGGCCGAGCTCTCGGGCGGCATGAAGCAGCGCGTCGGCATCGCGCGGGCCCTGGCGATCGCGCCCTCGCTGCTGCTGATGGACGAGCCGTTCAGCGCGCTCGATGCCCTGACGCGCGGCACCCTGCAGGACGAGGTGCTGCGGCTGGTGAGCGATGCCGGGCAGACGGCGTTCATGATCACGCATGACGTGGACGAGGCGATCCTGCTCGCCGACCGCATCCTGCTGATGACCAACGGCCCCGATGCGCGCGTGGGCGAGGTCGTGGTCAACACCCTGCCCCGCCCGCGCGACCGGAAGTCCATCCACCACAGCCCCGGCCACGCGGCGCTGCGGAACCACATCGTGGACTTCCTGGTCACACGGTCCCGCACCCTGGCCGGCAGCCGGCCGGAAGGCTGGGACGGACGCCAGGTGCCGGAGGTCCGGCCTGCCGACATGCATCTCGAGGAGACGACAGAGTGAACGACGCCAAGACCGCACTGGGCCTGAAGATCAAGGCATTGAAGAAGAAGAAGGGCTGGACCTGGCCCGAAGTGGCCGAGAAGATGGGCCTGTCGCCCGTCTACGCCACCGCCGCGTGCCTGGGGCAGATGAGCCTGCGCCCCGAGATCGCGGAGAAGGTCGGCGTGATGTTCGACCTGTCCGAGGACGAGGTGGCCCTGCTGTCCGAAGCACCCTACCGCGGCAGCCTGCCGACCCAGGTGCCCACGGACCCGCTGATCTATCGCTTCTACGAGCTGGTGTCCGTCTACGGCACCACCTGGAAGGAGCTGATCCACGAGGAGTTCGGCGACGGCATCATGTCCGCCATCGACTTTGACATGACCATGGACCGCCAGCCCGACCAGAAGGGCGACCGGGTCAAGATCGGCATGTCCGGCAAGTTCCTGGCCTATAAGGAGTACTGACCGGGAGCAGGCGTTCCAGACACCGGGACGCCCGTCAGCATCCCGGTGCCGTCACGCCGCGGGGGCGGCCGCCGGAAGCCGCCCGGCCTCCACTTGCGCGACCGCCGCCGCCGCCAGACGGTCGAGCGCGCCCAGGTCCAGCGGGTGGTCCGTCTCGTTGGCTGTCGCGACCACCAGGCCGTGGCGGCGGAGCAGGATCACCTTCTGGTCCGACGCGCCGGATGCCCAGGCGGTGTCGGCCGGCAGGCTCGGGAAGGTGCCGTCCGAGTTGGTGCGGAAGCAGGCCGCGTAGTGCGAGCCGGCGTGGCTGGGTGCGAGTGCGTAGTCGACCCAGCCCTCCGGCAGCAGCCGCGCCCCGTCCCACACCCCGTCCTGGACGTACAGCAGGCCGAAGCGTGCATAGTCCCGCAGCACGGCAAACCCCGAGCCGGAGGCGATGAAGTTGCCCGCGACGTCGGCCGAGTGCTGGTAGCTGTGCATCCCGATCCGGTCCGCCAGCAGGCCATAGAGGGTCGCGTGATACGGCAGGCCCCGACGCTCGATCTGGTCCCGCAGCACGGCGCCCAGCACGTTGAGCCCTGTGTTCACGTAGCGATAGACGCTGCCCGGCACCGTGGCGACGATGGCCCGCTGCGCCGCATCGAAGGCGTCGACCCCGTCGGTGTAGACACAGCTGTTCTCGAAGGCGAGCCGGGTCTGCCCGGCTCCGTCCAGGGCGGGGAACGCAAGGCCGGAGCGCATCCGCATCAGGTGATCGAGGGTGATCAGCCGATGGATGTCCCGCGGGTCGCGCCACAGGGGGGCGGGTGCCGGGTCATGGACGTGGTCAAGCCAGCCCTCGTGCAGCAACCGGGCGATGAGCGTGGCGGTGATCGCCTTGGTCATGGACCAGCTCGGGGTCGGGCGATCGGGGGCGCCATGCGCGCCATGGCGCTCCAGCAGGATGTCGCGCGGCGTGGCGATGATGACGCCATAAAGGCCCGGCGACCCCGCGAACAGGGCGTCCGCCGCGGCGTGCAGGCGCTCGGCCTTGCCCCGCGCCGGGGCCGCCGCGTCGTCGCCGCGCGGCCAGGCCGCGGCCTGCCGGGGCGTCCGGGCCAGCGGCGCCGCGTCGAACGACAGGCCCGCATGGGTGCCCAGCACGATGCCGCCATAGCCCGGCCGCGCCAGCGCGGCACCCACCACGGGCGCCCTGCTGTCGTCCGACCAGGTGACCGTGACCCGGCGGTCCACGGCATCGGCCGCGACGACGATCCGTCCCGCCTCCCACGCCGCGGCCATCTCGGCGGCATGGGCCGGGTCCCTCGCCTCCAGCGTCAGGCCGCCCGGGGTCGGCGCGGGACGCCGCCGGAAGTGGCGTTCCGCCGTGGCCCGGTCGAGGCCCGTGACGAACATCATGTCGGTGAAGCGCTTGGCCGCGAAGTTCACCAGGCGCTGCCGCAGGGCTGCGGGCCCCGCGTCGTAGACCAGCGGCGGCGCAGGCCCCGTCGCACGTAGGACGGGCGTGGCGTCGATCTGGGTCGGCCCCAGCCTCGACGCGTCCGGTGTCGTCTCTGTGCTCATGCCCGGAGCCTAACCGAACCGCCCGGACTTCGGGAAGCCGTTGGGCGGCAGCCGACCCGTCTGCGCCCGCGCGCCCAGCCAGTCGCGCAGCACGGTCTCGCGCCGTGTGTTCTCGCCCAGGCGCCAGGTCAGGCCCTCGGTCAGGGTGAACACCTTCAGGTCCGCCAGCTTCGCCCCGGTGTACTTCTGCAGCATCACCCCGGCACCCCGGCCCAGCACCGGCACCTGGTCGAGCGGGAACACCAGCAGCTTGCGGTTCGTGCCCACCACCGCCACGTGGTCGCCCAGCGCCGGCACGCAGGCCAGCACGGTCTCGCCGGGCTTGAGGTTCATCACCTGCTTGCCCGTGCGCTTCTCGGCCAGCAGGTCCGCGCCGCCCACGACGAATCCGCGGCCGGCGTCGCTGGCGACCAGGTAGCGCGCAGCCTCCCGCCAGACGAACAGCGCCGCCACCTCATCGTCGCCCGCCATCTCCGCCACCAGACGGATCGCCTGGCCGTCGCCCCGGCCGCGCGGCAGGTCGCCGGCCCGCAGCGTATGGGCGCGCCCCCCGGTCGCCACCAGGCACAGCCGGTCCGTCGTCTGGCACGGCACCAGCATCGACAGCGCGTCGCCCTCCTTGAACTTCAGCTCCGCCCCGTCCACCAGGTGGCCGCGCACGGCCCGGATCCAGCCCTTGGCGGACAGCACCACCGTGATCGGCTCCTTCTCGATCAGGCTCTCCGCATTCACCTCGATCGCGTCCGGCACGTCGCCGATCACGGTGCGGCGGGCGCCCAGCGGGCCGTCGCCGAACTGCACCCGGGTCGCCTCCAACTCCTCCGTGATGCGGGTCCAGCGCAGGTCGGCGCTGGCCAGCAGCGCGCCCAGGTCCTTGCCCTCCCGCGACAGCGCCTTGTGCTCCTTCCGGATTTCCACCTCCTCGAGCCGGCGCAGCGAGCGCAGGCGCATGTTGAGGATCGCCTCCGCCTGCACGTCGGTCAGCGTGAAGGCCGTCATCAGCGCCGGCTTCGGGTGATCCTCCTCGCGGATGATGCGGATGACCTCATCGAGGTTCAGGAAGACGGCCAGGTAGCCGTCCAGCACCTCGAGCCGCCGGGCGATCGCCGCCTGGCGGTGGCGGGACCGCCGGACCAGCACCTCGTGCCGATGATCCAGCCACGCCTGCAGCACGGCGCGCAGCCCCAGCACCATCGGGGTCTTGTCGGCGGTCAGGACGTTCATGTTCAGCGGGAACCGCGTCTCGAGCTGGGTCGCCCGGAACATCGTCTCCATCAGTACCTCGGGCTCCACCGCGCGGGACTTCGGCTCCAGCACCAGGCGCACCAGCTCGGCGCTCTCGTCGCGCACGTCCCCCAGGAAGGGCAGCTTCTTCTCCTCCAGCAGCACGGCGATCTGCTCGACCAGCTTGTTCTTCTGCACCTGGTAGGGGATCTCGGTGACGACGATCTGCCACATCCCCAGCCGGCCGCGCTCCACCGTCCATTTGGCGCGCATCCGGAAGCCGCCGCGCCCGGTGTCGTAGGCCTGCAGCATGGAGGCACGTTCCTCGATCAGCGTGCCGCCGGTGGGGAAGTCAGGGCCGGGCATGAAGCCCAGCAGGGCCTCGGTCGAGGCGTCGGGGTTGCGCACCAGATGGATGGCGGCGGCCAGCACTTCGCCGGCGTTGTGCGGCGGGATGCTGGTGGCCATGCCGACCGCGATCCCGGCCGCGCCGTTGGCCAGCAGGTTGGGGAAGCCGCCCGGCAGCACGACGGGCTCGTTCTCCTCCCCGTCATAGGTGGCGCGGAAGTCCACCGCGTCGTCGTCGATGCCGGACAGCATGGCCGACGCCACCGTCGTCATTCGCGCCTCGGTGTACCGCATGGCGGCCGGGTTATCCCCGTCGATGTTGCCGAAGTTGCCCTGCCCTTCCACCAGCGGATAACGGGCCGCGAAATCCTGTGCCAGCCGCACCAGCGCCTCGTACACCGCGACGTCGCCATGCGGATGATACTTGCCGATCACGTCGCCGATCACCCGGGCGCACTTCTTGAAGCCGCTGGCCGGGTCCAGCCGCAGCTGGTGCATGGCGTAGATCAGCCGGCGATGCACCGGCTTCAGCCCGTCCCGCACGTCCGGCAGGCTGCGCGACATGATCGTGCTCAGGGCATAGGCGAGGTAGCGCTCGCTCAGCGCGTCCTCGAAGCGGGTGTCCTGGATGGTGCCGGTCAGGTCTGACATGATCTCACGATGCTGAAGAACGGAACATAATAGGAACTACGACTCTGCCGCAAGCGCCGCCACGCGGTCATACAGCATCGTCCGCGCCGCCGGCAGCGGCCGGTTCTGGTGGCCGAACGCGTCCCGCTCCAGGAAATGCCCGGTCAGCCGCAGCCCGTCGCGCCACTCCGAGGCGAGCCCGGCCGCACCCCCCGTCAGGAACGCCGGCAGGGGCAGCAGCCGCGCCTCCCACGCCCCGGCCGCCGCGGCCGAGACGGCCCGCCCGGTGCGGGGCGACACGAACCGCAGCCCCTCCGTCTCACCCGTCAGCGCGCACGACCCGAGGTCGAGGCCATAGCCCAGATCGGTCAGCAGCCGCGCCTCCCACCGCACGAGCGTCGGCACCGGTGCCGGGTCGCGGTGCAGCCCGTCCACCAGCCCGACCAGGCCGCCGAACACGATCGGATGCGGCTCCCGCTCCGGCAGCGCGCCCTCGGCCACCGCGCAGGCGGCCGAGAGCACCGCCAGCGCCAGCGCGTCGTCCATCGCCAGCGCTGCCCCGGCGTGCACCAGTTCCGCCGTCAGCGTGCCCAACTGGTCGGACAGTCGCCCGATCCAGCGGGCCTGCACCAGGTTGCCGCGCTGCCACGTTGCCGCATGGCGCCGCGACAGGCCGCCCCGCACCAGGCCGCGGTGCGCGCCATGCGTCTCCGTCATGACCGTCGCCAGCGCATCTGCCTCGTCGAAAGGGCGGGCGTCCAGCACCACGGCCGGACCCTCCCATTCCATCGGCCGGGGCCCGTCAGTCCAGCTCGTCGAGCCCCAGGGCGCGCAGCCGGGCCGTCTCCTCGTCCCAGCCGGCGCGTTCCTTAACGTTCAGGAACAGGTGCACCGGCCGCTCCAGCAGCTGGGCCAGGTGCGCCCGCGCCTTGGCTCCGATCTCGCGGATCCGGCTGCCCCCGGCGCCGATCAGGATCGCCTTGTGGCCGTTGCGGCTGACATACACGGTCGCGTCCACCCGCACGGACCCGTCGGGCCGGTCCGTCCAGCTCTCCGTCTCGACGGTCGTGCCGTAGGGGATCTCCTCGTGGATCTGCAGGAAGATCTGCTCGCGGACGATCTCGGCGGCCAGCAGGCGGTCCGGCAGGTCCGTCAGGTCGTCGTCGGGATACAGATGCGGCCCTTCCGGCACCGCCATCTCCAGCCGGTCCAGCAGGTGCTCCAGCCCATCGCCGGTGCCGGCGCTGACCATGAACGTCTCTTCCGCCGGCAGGATCGCGCTCAGCTCGGCCGTCAGCGGCAGCATCTGGTGCGGCTGCACCAGGTCCAGCTTGTTCATCACCATCCAGGTGCGCCGCGTGCCCCCGCCTCCGGCGCCATGCTGCGCCAGCTGGGTCGCGATCTCGCGCACCTGCGCCGTGGCCCCCTTCTGCGCGTCCACCAGCAGCAGCGTCAGGTCCGCGTCCTGCGAGCCCGTCCAGGCGGCCCGCACCATGGCGCGGTCCAGCCGCCGCTTGGGCGCGAATATGCCGGGCGTGTCCACCAGCAGGATCTGGCTCTCGCCCCGCATCAGGATGCCCAGCACGCGGAAGCGCGTCGTCTGCGCCTTGGGGCTGACGATCGACAGCTTGGCGCCGGTCAGGCGGTTCAGCAGGGTCGATTTGCCCGCGTTGGGCGCGCCGACGATCGCCACGAAGCCGCACCGCGTCGTCATGCCTTCAGCCTTTCCAACAGATCCATCGCCGCCGCCCGTTCCGCCTCGCGCTTGCTGCCGCCCGTCCCCGTCCCGGTCTGCCCCGCGCCCGAGACGGACACGACGAAGGCCGGCGCATGCGAGGGGCCCGTCCGCTCGCCCTCCAGGTAGTCCGGCAGCGGCAGGCCGCGCGCCATCAGCCACTCCTGCAGCGTCGTCTTCGGGTCCTTCGGCGGCTGCAGCTGGCCCTCGATCTCGGGGCCCCAGGCGCTGCGGACGAAGCGCCGCGCCGCATCCAGCCCGGCATCCTGGAAGATGGCGCCGATCGCCGCCTCCATCCCGTCGGCCAGGGTGTTGGCCAGACCGCCCACCCCGGCCCGCAGCTCGTTGGGCGCGATCGCCAGCGCCTGTTCCAGTCCCAGCCGCCCGGCGATCCCGGCCAGCACGGGGCGCGACACCAGCTGGGCGAAGCGGCGGCCCAGCTCGCCCTCCTGCTCGTCCGGGAACCGCTCGACCAGCCATTCCGCGACCACCAGGCCCAGCACGCGGTCGCCCACGAACTCCAGCCGCTCGTTCGACCCGACACCCCGGCGTTCGGTGCGGCCATGCGTGCGCCGGCCATGCGCGGCCGAGCGGTGGGTCAGCGCCTCCTGCAGCAGCGCGGGCCGGGTGAAGACGTGGCCCAGGATGCGCTCGGCGAGGACACGCTGCGCATCGGTGTCCGGGCCCACCGCCTGCCTCAGCGGATGGCGCTGAGCAGGCGCGTCCATCTGATCTCGAACGGCCACTCCCACACCTCCCACCAGGGGTGCGTGGCGTCGATGGAGAAGAACAGGAACTCCGCCCGCCCGATCAGGTTCTCGACCGGCACGAACCCGACGCCGTACCCGGTCATGAACCGGCTGTCGACCGAGTTGTCGCGGTTGTCGCCCATGGCGAACACGTGGCCCTCAGGCACCTTGTACTCCGGCGTGTTGTTCGCCTCGCCCTCGTCGGTCATCTTCAGCAGGTCGTGCACCCGGCCGTTCGGCAGCGTCTCGTGATACAGCTTGGTCAGCGTGCTGCGGCCGTCATCCTCTGCCAGGTATTCGCCGCCGGGCTGGCGCGGACAGAGCGTGCCGTTGATGTACAGCTGGCCGGCCTTGACCTGCATGCGGTCGCCCGGAAGACCGACGATGCGCTTGATGTAGTCGGTCTGATTGTCGCGCGGGAACTTGAACACCACGACGTCGCCCCGCTCCGGCAGGCGGCCGAAGATGCGGCCGTTGAACAGGTCCGGCGCGAACGGCATCGAGTATTTCGAGTAGCCGTAGCTGTACTTCGACACGAACAGGTAGTCGCCCACCAGCAGCGTCGGGATCATGGAGCCCGAGGGGATGTTGAACGGCTCGAACGCGATGGTCCGGATACCGATGGCGATCAGCCCGGCATAGATGATCGTCTTGACGTTCTCGAGCAGGCCGCTCGACTTCGGCTTCGCCATGATACAGGGGGTGATCCGGTGCAGCTATGGCGCGGGATCAACCGTATCGGGGTGCTCCTGTCAAGGAACCGGCCCGGCGGCGGCGGAGCAGCGCCACGGCGGCCCCACCGGCCATCAGGGCGGCCCAACTCGCCGGCTCCGGCGTCTCGACCAGCGACACCCCGTCCAGCAGCGAGAAAGGCGGCTGCCCGCCCGGCGTCCCGGCTGCCAGGAACGAGAGCGTCTGGCTCGCGGCCGTTGCGGTGAACACGACGCTCTCGATGCGCCATGGGCTGAACCCCTGGCTGGGCGTGGTCACGGTCGCGGTGGTGTACGACGACGAGCCGAAGCCGACGTTCCAGTTCTCCGTGGTGGCACCGGAGAAGTTCTTCTGCTGGCCGGCAGCCCAGTAGAACGTCAGCTGGTAGTGGTCCCCCACGATCAGCCCGTTCACCGTCTGCGTGAGCGCGCCGACCTGGAACGCGCCGTCGGCCGCGACGTAGTTGCCGCCCGTGGGGCTCGTCGCCGGCAGGCCGTTGGCGCTGCCGTCGTTCGGGCCCCAGAGCTTGACGACGCCGCCGCCGGTCGCCGCGGCACCGCCCGTGTCCGCCGCCCCGGGGAAGAACAGGAAGTTGTAGCCGGTCGTGGACCAGTTCGCGACGTCGGATGTCGTGATCTGGCCCGACGCGGTCAGGGTCGTGCTCTCGAAGTCGCCATTCATCACGAGGTTCGCCCCGGCGCGCGCGGGCTGCGGCAGCACGGCGGCCATGGCCGTCAGGCCAAGGGCCAGGAGCGTGCGGATCGACGAGGTTTGCCAAAGGTTCATGCCCGCGCAGTCTTCAGTGGCGGCGCCACGACCTCAAGTCATCGCATGTCGTGACTTGTCAGGGCTTGTCCGCCCGGGGCGTCACGGCACCCCGGCCTCGGTCGGCACCGCCTCGATCAGGACCTGCGCGAAGGCATAAGGCGGTTCGTCGGTCATCGTCAGGTGGATGCGCACCACCATGCCGGGCGGCGTCATCGCGTGCATCCGCGCCAGCGCGCCGCCCGACAGCTGTAGGGTCGGCTGGCCCCCGGCCCGGTTCACGACACCCATGTCGGAGTGGAACACGCCCTGCCGGAAGCCGGTGCCGAGCGCCTTCGAACAGGCCTCCTTGGCCGCGAACCGCTTTGCGAACGTGCCGGCATGCAGGGCCGGGGTGCGCCGCTGCGCTCGCGCGCGCTCGGCCGGGGTGAACACCCGTTCCAGGAAGCGGTCGCCATGCCGGTCGATCACGGCCTGGATCCGCCGGATGTCGCAAAGGTCGGCGCCGATGCCGAGGATCATGTCGAACTCACCCTCGGGCCCGCTCCACCTGCGTCACCCCGCCCGCGGCGCGCAGGCTGGCGATCACGTTGCCCAGATGGCGGATGTCCCGCACCTCGACGTCCAACAGCACCTCGAAGAAGTCCTGCTGGCGGTTGGTGACCTTGAGGTTGGTGACGGCCCCGTCCTGCTTGGCCACGGCGTTGGTCAGCGCGGCCAGCGCGCCCTGCGTGTTGTCGGCGATCGCGCTGATCCGCCCGGTGTGGGTGGCCTTGCTGCGCGCCACCTCGGCGGCGTCCCAGTCCACGTCGATGTAGCGCTCGGGCGTGGCCGAGAAGGCCTCGGCGGTCGGGCAGTCGCGCGTGTGGATGGTCACGCCCTTGCCTTGGCTGACGATGCCCACGATGCGGTCGCCCGGCAGCGGATGGCAGCAGCCGGCGTAATGGATCACCATGCCGGCGACCAGCCCCGTGATCGGCATGCCCTCGGCCCGCGCGGTACCGGCACGGGCGGCGCGCATGGGCAGGCTGGGCACCATCCGCGGCGCGCGGGGCGCCTGCCGCAGGTCCGGGTAGGCCGCGTGCACCACGTCCTTCGGCCCGATGTTGCCGTTGCCCACCGCCACGTACAGGTCGTCGCGGCTGGCCGACTTCAAGGTCTTCAACGCCGCGTCCAGCACCTTCTCGGACCCGTCGAGCCCCTCCTGGCGAAAGGCCTTGGCCAGGGCGGCCCGGCCCTGGTCCACGTAGCCCTCCCGCTGCTGCTGCGCGACATACCGGCGGATGCGGGCCCGCGCCTTGCCGGTGACGACGAAGCGCTCCCAGGCCGGGCTGGGCGTGCCGCCGCGCGCGGTCATGATCTGCACCTGGTCGCCGTTCTCCAGCTCGTGCCGCAGCGGCATGAGCCTTCCGTTCACCTTCGCCCCCACGCAGGTGTCGCCCACCTGGCTGTGCACGGCATAGGCGAAGTCGATCGGCGTGGCCCCGCGCGGCAGCGGGATCAGCTGCCCCTTCGGCGAGAAGCAGAACACCTGGTCCGAATACAGCTCGAGCTTCGTGTTCTCCAGGAAGTCGTCGGCCGCCTGCGAGTTCTCCAGGATCTCGAGCAGGTCCGACACCCAGCCGAACTGCTTCAGCTCCGCCACCGACGCCTCGCCCGGCTCCCCGGCCTGCTTGTACAGCCAGTGCGCCGCCACGCCGTTCTCCGCCACGTCCTGCATGTCGCCGGTGCGGATCTGGATCTCGATCTTCTGGTTGCGCGGCTCCCGCAACGTCACGCCGGTGTGCAGGCTTTGGTAGCCGTTGGACTTCGGCGTGCTGATGTAGTCCTTGAACCGGCCCGCGATCACCGAATAGGCCGCATGGATGCCGCCCAGCGCCACGTAGCAGGAATCCCGCGTCGGCACGACGATGCGGAAGGCCATGATGTCCGAAAGCTGCTCGAAGCCCACGTTCCGGCTCTGCATCTTGCGCCAGATCGAATAGATCGACTTCTCCCGCCCGGTCACCTCGATGGGCGCCGCACCCGCCTCGGCGCACACGCGGAACAGCTCGGTCCGCACCTCCTCGATCACGTCGGCGCCCTGGCCGCGCAGGAAGTTGAGCCGCGCCTGGATGGTGTCGTACGCCTCGGGCTCAAGCTGCGCGAAGGCGAGCGACTGCAGCTCGGACTTCAGGCTCTCCATGCCGATGCGCTCGGCCAGCGGCGCGTAGATTTCCATCGTCTCGCGGGCGATGCGCAGGCGGCTCTCGGCGTTCTGCTTCAGGTACAGCGTCCGCATGTTGTGCAGCCGGTCGGCCAGCTTCACCAGAAGTACCCGGATGTCCTTGCTCATCGCCAGGACCAGCTTGCGGAAGTTCTCCGCCTGCTTCGTGCGGTCGGACTGCAGCTCGAGCCGGGTCAGCTTCGTCACGCCGTCCACCAGGCCGCCGACGGTCGGGCCGAAGCGGCGGTCGATCTCCGCCTTGGTGATCCCGGTATCCTCGATCACGTCGTGCAGCAGCGCCGTCACGATGCTGGCCGTGTCCAGGCGATAGCCGGCCAGGATGTCGGCGACGGCCAGCGGATGCGTGATGTAGGGGTCGCCGTTGTCGCGGACCTGGGTGCCGTGCGCCTGGGCGGCGAGCACGTAGGCTGCGTCCAACGTGTCGATGTCGGCCTTCGGGTCGTAGGCCCGGACCTTCTCCGTCAGCTCGAACTGCCGGACAGTCCGCGGGCGGGCGGGCGTATCCGCGCCCGACTCCGTCCCATCCGGCGCGCGCAGCGGGGCGGGGCCGGTCATGCCAGCCCTCCGCCCCGGTCGCTCAAGGGGTCAGCGGCGCGGACGACCACCCAGCTCCGCTTCGATCGCCGCCTCGAGGTCTTCCGGCGACAGGTCTTCCACCGGCAGGCTCGCGGCCTCCTCCTCGGCCGAGATGTCCTGCAGGCCGAAGATGTTCTGGTCGGTCGGGATCAGGTCCAGCACCTCCTCGTCGGCAGGCTCGGGCTCGGGCGCGCGGGACAGGCTCTTGACAAGATCCTGCTCCAGCCCGCTCAGGCTGACCGTCTCGGCCGCGATCTCGCGCAACGCGATGACGGGGTTCTTGTCATCGTCCCGGTCCACCGTCAGCTCTTCGCCACGGCTCAGGTTGCGGGCCCGCTGGGCAGCCAGCAGAACCAGCTCGAACCGGTTCGGGATCTTCTGGACGCAATCTTCGACAGTCACGCGCGCCATACGTGGGCACTCCGGAATTCAGTGTAAGTCGCTGATGTAGTGCGATGGCCGCAACCTCGCAAGGTCTTACGGACTCCGGGACCGCCGTGGCGGACATGGCAGCCTGGCGAGCCCGGCCTGTCCGCACGACGCCAGAAGCTCCTCCACCCCCCGGCCCGACACCGGATGCCGCCAGCCCGGTGCCACCTCGGTCAGCGGCGCCAGCACGAAGCCCCGCTCGTGCAGCCGGGGGTGCGGCAGCACCAGGCCCGGCGTGTCGAGCACCACGGCGCCGACCGCGAGCAGGTCGAGGTCGAGCGTCCGTGCCGCATTCGGCGCCCCCCGGGTCCGCCCGGCCTCGGCCTCGATCCCGTGCAGGCAGGCCAGCAGCGCCACGGGATCGGCCACGCCGGACAGGCGCACGACCCCGTTGATGTAGTCCGGCTGAGCGGACGGCGGCACGGGCGAGCTGCGGAACCAGTGCGACCGGGCCAGCAGTTTAAGGCCGGGCAGCGCGGCCAGGCGTCCCACGGCCCATTCGCACGTGTCCATCGCGGTGCCGCCCATGGCGGAAGGGAGGTTCGCGCCGATCGCGACCAAAATGACGGGTTGCCACATTTCATCTTCCAGTCGGCAAAGAACCTAGCGTAAACGGATGAGACGGACGCCTGCACAAACCGCAGCCCGCCGCTTGCAAGTGAGCTGACATGCCATTTCTGTCGACCGAGCGCACGGCTTTGTTCATTGATGGTGCAAACCTCTATTCAGCGTCAAGACACCTTAACTTTGATGTGGATTACCGTAACCTCCTCGAACACTTCAGGTCGCGGACCAATATCATCCGCGCCTATTACTACTCCGCGCTGTTGGATACGGAGGAGTATTCACCGCTGCGTCCGCTGACCGACTGGCTCGCTTATAACGGATACGCCCTCGTGACCAAGACGGCACGCGAGTTCACCGACGCCAACGGCCGCCGCCGAATCAAGGGCAACATGGACGTCGAACTGGCCGTCGACATGCTCGAGTTGGCGCCGCGCATGGACCACGCCGTCCTGTTCAGCGGAGACAGCGACTTCCGGCGCCTCGTCGAGGCGGTGCAGCGGCAGGGCGTGCGAGTCACCGTGATCTCGTCCGTCCGGACCTCGCCCCCCATGATCGCCGACGAGCTGCGGCGGCAGGCCGACCACTTCATCGAGCTTGCGGACATCGCCCCCTCGTTCACCCGCCGCACCAACGACATCCGCCGGCCCCCCTCCCGCGTCGCGCCCGACCCGATCGAGGATGCGAACGTCGCCTGAGCCCGGCGTGTCACACCGACCGCCCGCGACCCCCGGCCATGATTGCCCGGTCTGCCCGCGCCTGGTGGCCTACCGCGAGGCCAACCGTTTGGCCAACCCCGGCTGGTTCAACGGGCCCGTCCCCAGCTTCGGGCCGCTCGGGGCGCCGCTGCTGGTCGTCGGCATGGCGCCCGGGGTGAAGGGCGCCAACCGCACCGGCCGGCCCTTCACCGGCGACCATGCCGGCCTGCTGCTGTATTCCACGCTGCTGAAGTTCGGCCTGGCCACCGGCACCTATGCCGCAGAGCCGGATGACGGGCTGGCGATGCGCGCCTGCCGGGTGGTGAACGCCGTTCGCTGCGTGCCGCCCAAAAACCTGCCGGAGCCCGCGGAGATCCGCGCCTGCAACGGCTTCCTGGCCGGCGAGCTTGCGGCGATGCCGAACCTGCAGGTCGTGCTGGTCCTGGGCGTTCTGGCGCATAACGCGCTGCTGCGCGCCGTCGGCATGGTCCCCAGCCGGACACCGTTCAGGCATGGGGCCCTCATGCCCCTGCCCGGCGGGCGCACGCTGGCCGACTGCTACCATGTGTCCCGCTACAACACGAACACCGGCGTGCTCACCCTGGCGATGTTCGAGGCGGTGATCGCGGCGATCACGGCCCGGATCCAGGCCGACACCCCGGCCTGAGTCATCAGGCCCGGCCTGAGTCATCAGGCCCGGCCTGAGTTGTCAGGCCCGGCCTGAGTCATCAGGCCGTCCGCGACACCGCGTCGTCGATGGCGACGTGCAGCTTGCCCTGGTCGGGCGTGTCGTCCGAGCTGTAGGTGCCGAGCACCGTGCCGTCGCGGCCCACCAGGACCTTGTAGAAGTTCCACTTCGGCTCCCACTTCGTCTGGTCGCGGACCCAGCGATAGAACGGCGCCGCCTCACGTCCACGGACATGGCTGATGCCGGACATCGGGAAGTCCACGCCATAGGTCAGCTCGCAGAACTCCTTCACGGCGCCGTTGCTGTCCTTCTCCTGGCCGAAATCCTGGCTGGGGATGCCGATCACCGCGAACCCCCGCGGCCCGAGCTCCCGGTGCAGCGCCTCCAGCTGCGTGTACTGGGGCGTGTAGCCGCAGAAGCTGGCGGTGTTCACCACCAGCAGCACCTTGCCGCGATAATCCGCGAAGTCGAGCGCGCCTTCGTCGATGGACGTCATCTTGAACTGCCAGGCGAGCCCCGGCCCGGCACTCCCGGCATCCGCTGCCCGGGCGCCACTGCCTCCGGCGATCCCCGCCAGGGCAGTGACCGCCAAGGCCGAGCCGAGTGTCGTGCGTCGGGTGATGCTCATGATGCCCCCTGCTGCGCCAAGTACCGCTCCATCGGCGGCCCCCATATAAGTGAGCCGCCGCGTCCAAAGAACAACTGGTGCCCATCCTCGCCGAACGCAGGCAGCGCCACCAGGGTCGCCCGGCCCCCGGCCTGCGTGAACGCCGCGTGCATCGGGGCCGAGATCGGGGGGCCGAAATAGCTGTCGTTGGCCGTGTAGACCCACAGCATCGGCGTGCCGGCCGTCCGCCCCAGGATGCCGGCGGCGGCCACCAGGTTCTCCGGGCGGCAGTTGTTGAACGGCCGGTTTCCCATGTGCCCGCCCCGCCCGCCCGCCATGCTGACCAGCGCCGCCACCTTCGGGTGCGGCTGCGCATCGAGGCCGACGCTGGCCCACCCCCCGGCAGACTGGCCCACCACGACCGCCCCATCCGGGCGCGCATAGGGCAGTCCCGTCGCATACTCGACGATCGCCGCCAGGTCTCGCGCCGACTCGCGCGCGGCCCGTTCGTAGCTCGATGTGGCGCAGTCGCCGGAGTCTTCCGCATAGGCCCCGCCCGTCCCGCCATAGCCGCGCCGAAGCGCCGTCACGACCAGGTAGCCGCGCGACAGGAACCACTGGACCGCCTCGCTCGCGCAGTTCGTCAGCGTCATCGTTCCGCGGGCCGATGCCACGGGCGGGGAGCCATGCGCGACCACGACCACACGGGCCGGGGCGTCGCCCGCCGGGCGGCAGACCCGGCCCAGCAGCAGCGCCGCGCTGCCATCCGCCTCGCGCATCGGGATCATGTGCGTCTGTTCCCGATAAGGGCCCGACGCGGCGCCGACCGGGCCGGGCGCGCCCGTCGCCGCCGGGGTCGCGCAGCCGGCCAGAAGCAGCAGCAGGCCCCGCGTCCACGTTCGCATCCGCATCCCGCTAGCCCTTTTCCCGCATCAGCCGCGCCTTGTCGCGCTGCCAGTCCCGGGCGGCGATCGCGTGCCGCTTGTCCTGCTTCTTGCGTCCCTCGCCGACGCCGATCAGCACCTTGGCCACGCCCCGCTCGTTGAAGTGGATGTCGAGCGGCACCAGCGTCATGCCGTCGCGCGTGGTCGCGCCGACCAGGGCGTCGATCTGCTTGCGCTTGAGCAGCAGCTTGCGCGGGGCCCGCGGCTCGAACCGGCTCAGCACGCCGCCCTGGTATTCCGGGATGTAGCAGTTGAACAGGAACAGCTCCCCTTCCCGCTCGCCGGCCCAGGCCTCGGTCAGCGTCGCGCGCCCGTGCCGCAGGCTTTTGACCTCCGGGCCCTTCAGCACGAGCCCGGCCTCCATCGTCTGCTTGATCGTGTAGTCGAACCGCGCCTTGCGGTTCTGCGAGGCGATGCCGTGGCTGATCAGGCCGGACTTCTTGGTCGTCGCTGCCATCAGTTGAGGAGCCCGGCCCCCGTCATCGCCGCGCGCACCTGCGCCCGGCCCGCCTCGCCCAGCGGCGCCATCGGCAGCCGGCAATGGTCCGACCCATGGCCCAGCAGGCTCGCGGCGTACTTGACCGGGCCCGGGCTGGTCTCGGTGAACATCGCGTCGTGCAGCGCCAGCAGCCGGTCCTGCAGGGCCATCGCGCGGACGGTGTCGCCGGCCTGCCAGGCATCGTGCATTTCGCTGCACAGCGCCGGGGCGACGTTCGCGGTCACGCTGATGCAGCCGTGGCCGCCCGCCGCCAGGAACGACAGCGCCGTGTGGTCCTCGCCCGACAGCTGCACGAACCCGGCCCCGCAGGCCGCCCGCGTGTGCAGCGGGCGCGCCAGGTTGGCGGTGCTGTCCTTCACGCCGACGATGTTCGGGTGCTTGGCCAGGCGCGCCATCGTCTCCACGGACATGTCCACCACGCTGCGCGACGGGATGTTGTAGATCAGGATCGGCAGGTCGGCCGAATCGGCGATGGCGGTGAAGTGCAGCGCCAGCCCCTCCTGGGTCGGCTTGTTGTAATAGGGCGTCACGACCAGCGCCGCATCGGCCCCCACCGACTTCGCGTGCCGGGTGAAGTATACCGCCTCCGCCGTGCTGTTGGACCCGGCGCCCGCGATCACCGGCACGCGCCCGGCTGCCACCTCGACGGCAATCTCGACCACGCGGCAATGCTCCTCGTGGCTCAGCGTCGGGCTCTCGCCCGTCGTGCCCACGGGCACGATCCCGTCCGTGCCCTGGCCGATCTGCCAGTCGACGAATTGTCGGAACGCTTCCTCGTCAACCGCGCCGTCAGGGCGCATCGGGGTGATCAGGGCGACCAGGGAACCCTTGAACATCGGACAACTCCAGCAGGGCCAAGCGGGCGGGACAGACGGGTCGGGCAAGCTAGTCCAGGCCGCCGCCTATGGGAAACCGGCATTTCGGCCGGCACGCGTCACGGCACCAGCAGGATCTTGCCCGTATGCCCCGCCGCCTGCATCCGGGCATGCGCCTCGGCGGCCCGGGCCATCGGGAACACCTCGTTCGTCACCGTCCGGATCGCGCCTGCGGCGATCCTGGGCCACACCTGGTCCCGCAGCTCCGCCACCGCCCGGGCCTTGAATGCGGCCGGGCGGGTCCGCAGCGTGGAGCCGGTGTAGGTGATGCGCTTCAGCATAACGGGCATCAGGTTCACCTCGACCTTCGAGCCCAGGGCGAAGGCCAGCTGCACGATCCGCGCCCCTGGGGCGGCGGCCTTGATGTTGCGCTCGATATAGGGGCCGCCGACGATGTCCAGGATCATGCTGGCCCCGCCGGCCTGGCGCAGCACCTCCACGAAGTCTTCTTCCGCGTAGTCGATCACCCGGTCCGCCCCCAGCTCGGTGCAGACGCGGCAGCGTTCGGCCGGGCTGTCGGTCGCGAACACGCGGGCGCCGAAGGCATGGCCCAGCTGGATGGCGGTCGTGCCGATCCCGCCGGCGCCGCCATGCACCAGCAGCGTGTCGCCGGATTTCAGTCCGCCCTCGAGGAACAGGTTGCTCCAGACGGTGATGAACGTCTCCGGCAGGCCCGCCGCATCCTGGATCGGCACGCCCTCCGGGATCGGCAGGCACTGCGCCGCATCGGCCACGCAGAACCCGGCATAGCCGCCGCCATCCGTCAGCGCACACACCGTGTCGCCGACCGCCCACTGCGTCACGGCCGCGCCGCGTGCCACCACGGTCCCGGAGATCTCGAGCCCCAGCAGGTCCGAGGCGCCGGGCGGCGGCGGATACAGGCCCTTGCGCTGCATCATGTCCGGCCCGTTCACCCCGGCCGCCGCCACCTGCACCAGCACTTCGTGCGCCCGGGGCGCCGGCACCGGGCGGGTGGTCAAGTGCAGCACCTCGGGACCGCCCGCGCCACGCATCTCCACGGCTGGCATCGTGGCAGGGACCGGGTCGAACGTCGCTTGCATCATGGTTCCTTATCCTTGTCGGCCGCCCCGGGATCTCCCGGCAACGCCTCGCTGGGCGCCATCGGCAGGTTGGTGCGGCGGCGGCCCGGCACGGGGGCGGCCGGCACCCAGGGCCGTTCGCCCCGGTCGGCCCGGTCCGATAGCACGAACGCGCCCTGGGGCCGCAACCACACGGCATGCGCCCCGTCGCGCCACACGGTGAACCGATCCAGCAGCGCCGCCCCGGGGCAGACCCCGCGCGCCGGCTCGGCCGACACCACGAGGCCCACCCCGGCGCAGTCCGCCGCGTGCACCCCCTCCCGCAGCAGCAGCACGTCGGCCACCCGGCACGTGGTGGGGTCGCATCCCGGCCCCAGCGGCAGAAGCGGCCCCGTGGCCAGGTGGTCGCGCCAGGCGTCGCGCACGAACCGCGACGCGCCCGCGCCCGACTGCAGCCGGTAGCCGTCCGGCCCGCGCAGCGCGATCAGCCGCCCTTCGTTGGACACCAGCAGATCCGGCAATGGCGTGACCGCGGGCGACAGCAGCCCCGCGAGCATGATCGGCACGCCCACCAGCCGCAGCCGGGTGCGCCACAGGCACAGCCAGACCAGGCCCAGGCTGAACACCGCCAGCCCCCATCCCGGCGTCGGCGGCACCGGCAGCGTCGCCGCGGGCCAGGCGCTGACCGCCCGCGCGACCCCGATGATCGCCTGCAGTCCCCAGCCCATCGGCACGAAGGCCCACCCCGCCAGGCCCAGCGGCATCAGCGCCAGGGCCACCACGCCCCAGGGCAGCACCCAGAACGCCGTCAGCGGCACCGCGACCACGTTGGCAGCGATGAAATAGAGCTGCACATGGCCGAAGTGATACGCGCCATAGGGGGCCGAAGCCGTGCCGGCGAGCAGGCTGGTCAGCACCAGCATCGACCCGTGCACCGCCACGCGGCGCCACCCCCCGCCGTACAGGCGCGCGAACAGCGGCCGCGCCGCCTCGTACCCCGCGATCAGCGCGAGCACCGCGGCGAAGCTCATCTGGAAGCTGACGCCCACCACCTCCTGCGGGGCGGCCAGCACCAGCAGCGCAGCGGCCAGGGCCAGGCCCCGCACGGACAAGGCGCGCCGCCCGACCGCGACCCCCAGCGTGACCAGGCAAGCCATGGCGAACGACCGCAGGATTGGCACGTGCGCCCCGGTCAGCACCAGGTATCCGGCCCCCGCGGTCAGCGCCACCCCGGCGGCGATGGCCTTCGTCGGCCAGTGCAGCGCCGCATGCGGCCAGGCCGCCAGCGCCAGCCGGGTGCCCAGCATGAACAGCCCCATCACGATGCCGATGTGCAGCCCGGCCACCGCGAGAAGGTGCGCCAGGCCGGAATCGCGGAATGCCGCGCGGTCCGCCTCCGGGATGGCGCGGGTGCTGCCGGTCAGCAATGTGGCCGCCACCGCCCCCGCGACCCCAGGCAAGGCCGCCATCGCCTGGGCCGCCACCGCCTCACGCACCGCCTGCACGCGGGTGGCGAGCGCCGCCTGCGTCGCGCGGTCGCGCACCAGGACCGGGTTAAGCGCCGTTCCGCCGCCGCCGATGCCGGAGAACCAGGCGTCGCGCTGCTGGTCCCACGCGCCGGGATAGGCGGGCGGCGCCGGGGCGCGCAGCACCGCCCGGACCTCGATCCGGTCGCCGGTCGCCACCTCCGTGGTGTCGCCCCGCTTCATGCGGATGCGGATCAGCCGGGCGAGCGGGGCCGGGTCGGCGGCGAGGTGCACGTCGCCCAGCACCAGGCGTCGTCCGTCCGGCAGCACGTCCACGCCGCGGACGGTGCCGGACAGCACCACGGCGCGGGTAGGCAGCAGCTCCATGGGCAGGGCGCGTCCGGTCGCCCACTGGGCCGCTGCGAAGCCCAGCCCGAGCGCCAGGACCTGCAGCAGCCACGCCCGCACGCCCACGAACCGCCATCCGGCCGCAAGCCCCGCTGTGCAGACGCCGACGCAGGCCAGGCCCCACCACCAGCCCGGTTCGGTCCGAAGCGCGAACTCGCCTGCCGCGCCGGCCACCATCGCCACCGCGAGCCAGGGCACGAACCGCCCCCGCTCGGCCGCAACCCAGGCGGCAAGGGCATCCGTGGCCCATGGCCGCCACCGGCCCGGCCAAGCCCAGCCCATCGCGGCGGCCATCTGGTTCACGCGCGAAGCCTGCCACGATCGGCGCGGCAGACCAATGCGCCAGCGGGCATGACGCGATGCCGGACCAAGGAGACACGCAGACCGCGGAGATCGGAGACATGGCACCGGCGGGGTCGATGACGAGCGTGGCTCCCGCGTCAGTCCGCCATCAGGTTCTCTCGCAGCGTCCGGCCCGTGTATTCCGTGCGGAACCGGCCGCGCCGCTGCAACTCCGGCACCAGCAGGTCCACGATGCCCAGCAGGTCGTGCCGGAGCGCCACCGTGTGGCCCAGCATGAAGCCGCCGCGGCTGCCGGTCGCCTCGAACGCCTCTTCCAACGTGTCGGCCATCTCGACCCCGGTGCCGAAGATCGTCTTGTCGTAGCCGGTGGCGAAGCGGGCGCCGTATTCCAGGAACTCGTCCCGCGTCATCTCGGCGTCCTCGCCCAGCCGATGCGCCAGGTCGAACAGGATCCCCATCGGCGAGCCGTTCTTGGCGACGATCTCCGCCTGCAGCTCGGACAGCCGGAACCGCCCCGGCAGGGTCGAGAGGTCGTAGCCCGTGTTGTACGACAGGAAGGCGCCGACGGCCTCGGGCGGGATGGCGGTCAGCAGGCTCTCGCGCCGGGCCGCCGCCTCGGCGTGGGTTGCGGCCACCACGATGGGGGTTTGCCACAGGATGGGGACGCTTGCGGGGTCCCGCCCCAGCGCGATCAGCGCGGCATCGAGCGCGGCCCGGTGCTTCACCTGCGCCGCCAGCGCCATGTCCGGCCCGAAGATCACGTCCGCCACGGCGGCCGAGGCGCGGATGCCGCGCGGCGACCCCCCGGCCTGGATCAGCACCGGCCGCCCCTGCGGCGAGGGCGGGGTGTTCATCGGACCCTCCACCTTGAAGAACCGCCCCTGGTGCGACATGCCGTGCACCTTGGACGGCTCCGCGACCCGGCCCGTCGCCCGGTCCCAGATCACCGCATCGGGCTCGATCGCGTCCCACAGCTTGCGGCACACGTCGACGAACTCCTCCATCCGGTCGTAGCGCGCACCATGCTCCATCAGCCCGTCGTAGCCGTAGTTGGCGAAGTCCGCCGGCCGGGTGGACGCAACCAGGTTCATCGCGATCCGCCCCTTGGTCAGGTGATCGAGCGAGTTCATCAGCCGCGACAGGTAATAGGGATGCATGAACGACGTGGAGTACGTCAGCCCGAAGCCAATGTGCCGCGTCACCCGCGACATCGCCACCATGACGGGGTTGAGGTCCTGCCGAGGAAAGTTGATCCCCCACTCGACTGCCGCGTCGCGGGAACCGCGCCACGTGTCCGGCACCCCGGTGCCGTCGCCGGAGAACAGCATGTCGAGGCACCCCCGCTCCGCCTCCCGCGCCACATGCTCGAACATCTCGACATCGGGGAAGGTGTGCGTGTCCCACCCGCCCGGCATCCGCCACCGCCCGCCCAGGTGGTTGTACGAGAAGTCGAGACCCAGGTGCATCTTCTTCGGCAAGCGACGGACTCCGTCGGGGGGGATGCCTGCGAAGCTAGGGTGGATTGCGCATCGGATGCCACCACTCCCCTTCCCACCCCCGCCCACCATGATACACCACCGCCCATGTCACCGGTCCGCACCCGCTTCGCCCCGAGCCCCACCGGCCTGCTGCATATCGGCGGGGCGAGGACGGCCTTGTTCAACTACCTGTTCACGCGGCACCACGGCGGCGAGTACCTGCTGCGGATCGAGGACACCGACCGGGAGCGCAGCACGCCGGCCTTCACCCAGGCGATCCTGGACGGGCTTGCCTGGCTCGGCCTGTCGCCCGACCGGCCGCCCGTGTTCCAGTCCACCCGGCAGGCGCGGCACACCGAGGTCGCGCTCGAGATGCTGGCCCGCGGCAACGCCTATCGCTGCTACTGCACGCCCGACGAGCTGAGGGAGATGCGGGAGCGCGCGATGGCCGAGGGCCGCCCGCCCCGCTACGACGGGCGGTGGCGCGACCGCGACCCGGCCGAGGCCCCGCCGGGCGTGAAGCCCGTCATCCGGCTCAAGGCGCCGCAGACCGGCGAGACCGTCGTGGACGACATGGTTCAGGGCGAGGTCCGCGTGGCCAATGCCGAGGTCGACGACCTGATCGTGCTGCGCAGCGACGGCACGCCGACCTACCTGCACGCCGTCGTGGTGGACGACCACGACATGGACATCACCCATGTCATTCGCGGCGACGACCACCTGACCAACACCTTTCGCCAGGTGCAGATCTTCCGCGCCATGGGGTGGGCGCTCCCGCGCTTCGCCCACATTCCGCTCATCCACGGGGCGGACGGCGCGAAGCTCAGCAAGCGGCACGGCGCAGTGGGCCTAATGGAGTTCAAGGAGCAGGGCTACCTGCCGGAGGCGCTGTGCAACTACCTGCTGCGCCTCGGCTGGTCGCACGGCGACACCGAGATCGTCGACCGCGACACCGTCATCGGCCTGTTCACCATGGACGAGGTCGGGCGTTCGGCGAGCCGCATGGACTACGCCAAGCTGACCCAGGTGAACGGGGTGTATCTCCGCGGCGCCGACGACGACAGGCTGACGACGGACGTGCTGGCGCGGCTGGAAAAGGCCGGGCTGGACGTGGCGGGCGCCGGGCCGCGCATCCGGATGCTGATGCCGGGCTTGAAGGAGCGCGCGAAGACCCTGGCGGAACTCGCTGACAGCAGTGCATTCCTGGTCCGCCCCCTGCCGCTGGAGTTCGAGCCGAAGGCCGCCGCCATGCTGACGCAGGACAACAAGGCGATGCTGTTCGAGCTGGCAGCCGCCCTGGGCGCGACGGACTTCACGCCGCCCGCCCTGAACGACGTGTTGCGGCACTACGCCGAAAGCCGCGGCAAGAAGCTCGGCCAGGTCGCCCAGCCGCTGCGCGCCGCCCTGACCGGCAGCACCATGAGCCCGGGGATCGACGACACCCTGGCCGCCCTCGGCCGCACCGAGGCCCTCGCCCGCATCGCGCAGGCCGCCGCGTGACCCTGCACTACCCGCACCGCCATCTGCTCGCCATCGAGGGGCTGCACCCGCCCGAGATCGGCTACCTGCTCGACCTCGCCGAGAGCTACGTGCTGCTCAACCGCTCCGGCAAGACCCAGCGCGACCTGCTGCGCGGCCGGACGCTGATCAACCTGTTCTTCGAGGACAGCACGCGCACCCGCACGAGCTTCGAGCTGGCGGGCAAGCGCCTGGGCGCGGACGTCATCAACATGTCCGTCAGCACCAGCAGCGTGAACAAGGGCGAGACCCTGCTGGACACTGCCAGCACGCTGAACGCCATGCGTTGCGACCTGCTGGTGGTGCGGCACGACCAGTCGGGCGCGCCCAACCTGCTGGCCCAGAAAGTGTCGTCGTCGGTCATCAACGCCGGCGACGGCACGCACGAGCACCCGACCCAGGCGCTGCTCGACGCACTCACGCTGCGCCGCCGCCGCGGCCGGCTCGAGGGTCTGACGGTCGCGATCTGCGGCGACGTGCTGCACAGCCGGGTCGCCCGGTCGAACATCCATCTGCTTTCGGCCATGGGCGCCCGGGTGCGGGTCGTGGGGCCGCCCACGCTGATCCCGGCGGCGGCCACCAGCCTGGGCGTCGAGGTGTTCAACGACATGGAGACAGGTCTCGCCGGCGTCGACGTCGTGATGATGCTGCGCCTGCAGCGGGAACGCATGACCCGCGGCCTCGTGCCCAGTGCCCGCGAGTACTTCCGCTTCTTCGGCCTGGACCGCGCCAAGCTGGCCGTGGCCGCAAAGGACGTGCTGGTGATGCACCCGGGCCCGATGAACCGCGGCGTCGAGATCGACAGCGCCATCGCCGACGACCCGCTGATCAGCGTGATCGGCGAGCAGGTGGAGATGGGAGTCGCCGTGCGCATGGCGGTGCTGGACACCCTGTCGCGCCGGGGCGCCCGCAATGCTTGACGTGCTGTTCCAGGACGTGCGGCTCATCGACCCGGCCACCGGGCTCGACCAGCGGGGCGGCCTGCTGGTGCAGGACGGCCGCATCGCCGCGCTGGGGCCCGACATCGGCCGCCCCGACGGCGTGCCGGTGCTGGAGGGCCGCGGCGCCGTGCTGTGCCCGGGCCTGGTCGACATGCGCGCCAGCCTCGGCGAGCCCGGCTTCGAATACCGGGAGACCGTCGCCAGCGCCGCCAAGGCCGCCTCCTCGTCCGGGATCACCACCCTGGCCGCCCTGCCCGACAGCCGCCCCGCGCTCGACGACCCGGCACTGGTGCAGCTGATGCGCAGCCTGGGCGAGGCCACCGGCGCGCTGACCGTGCTGCCGTACGGCGCCGTCACCCGCGGCTGCATGGGCGACGAGATCGCCGAGATCGGGCTGCTGCGCGAGGCCGGCGCCATCGCCTTCACCGACGGCCAGCGCGCCATCGCCGATGCCCGGCTGATGCGTGTGGCCCTGTCCTACGCCCGCGGCTTCGGCGCCATGATCGTCCAGCACCCCGAGGACCCCGCCTTGGCCGCGGGCGGCGCCGCCACCGAGGGGGAGCAGGCCACCAGGCTCGGCCTGCCCGGCATCCCCGCAGCCGCCGAGGCCATCCTGGTCGCCCGCGACATTCGCCTGGCGCAGTTGACCGGCGGCACGCTGCATTTCGCCCATGTCTCGACCGCCGAGGCGATCGAGCTGATCCGCCGCGCCAAGCACGATGGCCTGCCCGTCACCTGCGACACCGCACCGCCCTATTTCGACCTGAACGAGACGGCGATCGGCGACTTCCGCACCTATGCCAAGCTCTCGCCGCCGCTGCGCCCGGACACGGACCGCCTGGCCGTCTGCGCCGCGCTGGCCGACGGCACCATCGACGCCATCGCCAGCGACCACCAGCCGCGCGACGCGGACGACAAGCGGCTGCCCTTCGCGCTGGCGACGCCGGGCGGCACGGGGCTCGCCACCCTGCTCGGCATCACGCTGGCCCAGGTGCACAACAACGGCCTGCCGCTGATGCGTGCGCTGGACCTGCTGACGGCCCGCCCGGCGCGGGTGCTGGGGATCGAGGCCGGGCGGCTCGCCCCCGGGGCCCGCGCCGACCTGTGCCTGTTCGATCTCGAGCGGGCCTGGAAGGTCGAGGCCGGGGCGCTGCCGGGCAAGTCGCAGAACACCCCCTTCGACGGCCGCGCGCTCGAGGGCCAGGTGATCGGCACCTGGAAGGCCGGGCGGCGGGTGTTCGGCGCATGATGCCGGAGGCCTGGGGCCTGGCCGCGCTGTTCGGCTACGCGCTGGGCTCGATCCCGTTCGGCCTGATCCTGACGCGTCTCGCCGGGCTCGACATCCGGCGCGTCGGCTCCGGCAACACCGGCGCCACCAACGTGCTGCGCACCGGAAGGCGCGGCCTGGCGCTGGCGACGCTGCTGCTGGACGGCGGCAAGGGCGCCCTGGCGGCAGGCCTGGCGAGCCGGTACGGCGACTGGGGCCTGGTGGAGCTTGCCGGAATGGGCGCCGTGCTGGGCCACTGCTTCAGCATCTGGCTGCTGGGGCGCGGCGGCAAGGGTGTGGCCACCGGGCTCGGCGTGTTCCTGGTGTGGAACTGGATGCTCGCCCTGGCCTGCGCGGCGATCTGGCTGGCGACGGCCTTCCTGTCCCGCCGATCGAGCCTTGCGGGGATCATGGCCTTCCTCGCGGCGCCGCTCCTGCTGCTGGTGTCCCTGTCGCATCCCTTGGTGCCGGTGATCGTGGTCAGCCTGGTGGTCATCCTGCGGCACGGCGGCAACATCCGCCGCCTGATCGCCGGAACGGAGCCACGGATCGGCAGCGGGTCCGCCACCCCTTGACCGCCGAGCGCCTGCGCCTGGCGCGGACGGAAGGCGTGGGACCCGTCACCTACCGCCGCCTGCTCGACCGTTTCGGCACGGCGGCGGCGGCGCTCGACGCGCTCCCCGGCCTCGCCCGCACCGCCGGGCGGCAGGCGCCCCCCTCCATCCCCGACCCCGGCGCGATCCGGCGGGAGATGGACGCGTTGGACCGGCTGGGCGGCCGCATGCTGTTCGTGGGCGACGCCGACTACCCGCCGCTGCTCGCCTTGCTGGAGGCAGGGCCGCCGGTCCTGTCGGTGCTGGGCGACACCTCGGTGTTCCAGGACCCGGCCGTCGCCGTCGTGGGTGCCCGCAACGCCTCCGCCAACGGGCGCCGCATGGCCGAGCTGCTGGCGTCCGACCTCGGCCTGAAAGGGCTGGCCGTCGTCTCGGGCCTCGCGCGCGGGGTGGACGCCGCGGCGCATGAAGGCGCGCTGCGGACCGGCCGCACCATCGCCGCCATCGCCGGCGGGCTCGACATCCCCTACCCGCCCGAGCACGCCGACCTGCAGGCCCGGATCGCCGAAGGGGGCGCCGTGGTTGCCGAGGCGCCGCTCGGCACGGCACCGCAGGCGCGGCACTTCCCCCGCCGCAACCGCGTCATCGCCGGCCTGTCGCAGGGCGTGGTCGTGATCGAGGCGGCGCCGCAGTCAGGCAGCCTCATCACCGCCCGCATGGCGCAGGAGGCGAACCGGGAGCTGTACGCCGTGCCGGGTTCGCCGCTCGACCCGCGCTGCCGCGGCTCGAACGACCTGATCCGCTCCGAGCACGCGCATCTGACGGAGAGCGCCGCCGACGTCCTGGCCCATCTGCCGGACCTGCTGGGCCGGCGCATGCCCGGTCCGACCCCGGCCGGAGTCGCCGAGACCCGGCGCCGTTTCAATCCCGCCCCGGCCGGCGCGACCGCGGACAGCCGGTTCGGCGACCGGGTCAAGCTGTTGGAAATGCTCAGCCCTGCATGGGTGGCGGTTGACGATCTGGTGCGGCACTGCCAGTTGTCGGCTGCGGCGGTGCTGGGCGTGCTCGAGGAGCTGGAGGCCGAGGGGCTGGTCCAGCAGGCGGGAAGCCAGGTCTGCCGGATCGTATAGGCCGCTGCCGGGGCAAGCCTCCATAGGGACAGAATGACAGACGTCGTCGTCGTCGAATCGCCGGCCAAGGCCAAGACCATCAACAAGTATCTGGGCGGCGGCTACACCGTCCTGGCGAGCTTCGGCCATGTCCGCGACCTGCCGCCCAAGGACGGCAGCGTCCGCCCCGAGGAAGGGTTCGCGATGGACTGGGCGGCCGACGAGCGGGGACAACGCCAGGTCTCGGCCATCGCCAAGGCCGTCAAGGGCGCCGGCACGCTGTATCTCGCCACCGACCCGGACCGCGAGGGCGAGGCCATCAGCTGGCACGTGCGCGCCATGCTGGACGAACGCAAGGCGCTGAAGGGCGTGAACGTGAAACGCATCACGTTCAACGAGATCACCAAGTCGGCCATCACCTATGCCATCGCCCACCCGCGGGAGCTGGACCAGCCGCTGATCGAGGCGTACCTCGCGCGCCGGGCGCTCGACTACCTGGTGGGCTTCACCCTGTCGCCGGTGCTGTGGCGCAAGCTGCCGGGGTCGCGCAGCGCCGGGCGGGTGCAGTCCGTGGCATTGCGCCTGGTGTGCGAGCGCGAGGCGGAGATCGAGGCCTTCCGGCCGCGCGAGTACTGGACGGTCGAGGCGCATGTGCTGACTCCGGCCGGCGCGCCCTTCCTGGCCCGGCTGACCCATCTGGACGGCAAGCGGCTGGACCAGTTCGACTTGAACGCCGCCGATCTGGCGCACCGGGCCAAGGCCAGCGTCGAGGCCGGCAGCTTCAGCGTGGCGAGCGTCGAGCGCCGGCGCGTGAAGCGCCACCCGCCGGCACCCTTCACCACCAGCACGCTGCAGCAGGAAGCCAGCCGCAAGCTGGGCATGGGCGCCCAGGGCACCATGCGCTGCGCCCAACAGCTGTATGAAGGCGTGGAGCTGGACGGCGAGACCACCGGCCTCATCACCTACATGCGCACCGACGGCGTGCAGATGGCCCGGGAGGCCATGCTGTCCATCCGCGACCATGTCGGCACGACCTATGGCCCCGACTACGTGCCGGCGGCGCCTCGCGAATACACCAGCAAGGCCAAGAACGCGCAGGAGGCGCACGAGGCGATCCGCCCCACGGACGTCGCCCGCACGCCCGAGGTGGTCGCCCGCTACCTCAACGACGAGCAGCGCCGGCTGTACGACCTCGTGTGGAAGCGCGCCGTCGCGAGCCAGATGCAGTCGGCCGAGCTGGACCAGGTGGCCGTCGACATCGCCAGCGGCGGCACCCGCCTGCGGGCCAACGGCTCCATCGTGGCCTTCGACGGCTACCTGAAGCTGTATCGCGAGGACGTGGACGACGCGCCGGACGGCCAGGCCGACGAGAGCCGGATGCTGCCGCCCATGCACGAGAACGACCCGATCGCGCCTGACCGCAAGCGCGCGGACTGGGTCTCGGCCGACCAGCACTTCACGCAGCCGCCGCCGCGCTTCTCGGAAGCCAGCCTGGTCAAGAAGATGGAGGAGCTGGGCATCGGCCGCCCCAGCACCTACGCCAGCATCCTGACGGTGCTGCGCGACCGCGAGTACGTCCGCATGGAGGCGCGCCGTTTCATCCCGGAAGACCGCGGCCGCCTGGTGACGGCCTTCCTGACCAGCTTCTTCGAGCGTTACGTTGATACCGGGTTCACCGCGAGCCTCGAGGAGCGGCTGGACGACATCAGCGACGGCAAGGCCGAGTGGCGCCAGGTGATGCAGGACTTCTGGGATCAGTTCAGCAAGGCCGTCGAACAGACGCGCGAGCTGAAGATCTCCGACGTGATCGACGCGCTCGACGCGGACCTCGGCGAGCACTTCTTCCCCCCACGCAACGACGCCGAGGGCAATGCGGTCGACCCGCGCCTCTGCCCCGCCTGCAATGCCGGCCGGCTCGGCCTGAAGCTCGGGCGCCACGGCAGCTTCATCGGCTGCTCCAACTACCCGGCCTGTCAGTTCACCCGCCGCCTCGCGATCGACAGCGGCGACCAGGCCGGCGAGACGCTGAAGGAAGGCAAGCGCGAGCTGGGCCACCATCCCGAGACCGGCGAGCCCATCACCGTGCGCCGCGGCCCCTATGGACTCTATGCCCAGCAGGGCGAGCCGGACCCGGCCGACAAGAAAAGCAAGCCGCGCCGCACCTCCTTGCCCAAGGGGATGGACGGTGAGGCGGTCACGCTGGAACAGGCGCTGGGGCTGCTGTCGCTGCCGCGCCTGGTGGGCGTGCACCCTGAGCGGGGCGAGCCGATCGAGGCGGGGATCGGGCGGTTCGGGCCCTTCGTCCGGATGGGCAGCGTCTATGCCTCGCTCGACAAGGACGACGACGTCGTGTCGGTCGGCATAAACCGTGCCGTGGACGCGCTGGCCAAGAAGCTGGACAGCGTGCGCAGCCTGGGCGCGCACCCGAAAGACAAGCAGCCGGTCATGGTGAAGAAGGGGCGGTTCGGCCCCTATGCCCAGCACGGCAGCGTGGTCGCCAACTTGCCGAAGGACGCCGGGATCGACGACTTCTCGCTCGAGGACGCGGTCGCGTTGTTGGCCGAGCGCGGCAAGGTGCTGAAGGGCAAGGGCCGCGCGAAGGCGGCTCCGAAGAAGGCCGCTCCCAGAAAGGTGGCCGCCCCGAAAGCCGCAGCCCCGAAGAACGCGGCCCCGAAGAGCGCGGCCCGCAAGGCCCCGGCGAAGAAAGCCGCCCCCCGCAAGACGCCTGCGCGCAAGGCCGGGTAAGTGGCGCGCCGACCGCGCGGCGGCCCCCCCGACGCGCCGAAGGAGCCGAGCCTGGAAGGCGGCGGTGACGTGAGCCGGGGCAGCGGACTGCCGAGCCGGGAAACGATCCGGGCGTTCATCGCCGCAGCCCCAGGGCGCGTCGGCAAGCGCGAGCTGGCGCGGGAATTCGGCATCCCCCCCGAACTCAAGCACGAGTTGCGCGTCCTGTTGGGCGACCTCAGCAGGGAGGGCGCCATCGCCCCCGCCGGACACCGCCGCTTCGCACCTCCTGCCCGCCTGCCGGACGCCACGATCGTCCGTATCACCGGGACCGACCCGGACGGCGACGCCGTGGCGCGCCCCGTCGACTGGTCCGAGGACGGGCCGCCGCCGCTGATCCTGATGCACAGCGAACGCCGGGGCGAGCCGGCGCTGGCCCCCGGCGACCGCGTCCTCGCCCGCCTGCGGCTGATGCCCGACGGCAAGTACGAAGGTCGCACCATCAAGCGCCTGACCGACGCCCCCAGCCGGATCCTGGGCGTGTACCGCCCGGATGCGAATGGCGGCGGCCGCGTCACGCCCACCGACCGGCGGGCAAAGGCCGAGTGGCGCATCCCCGCGGGCGAGACGATGGACGCCGAGGCCGACGAGATCGTCTCCGCCACCCCCCTGCCCGGCACCGCCTTCGGCCTGAAGCCCGCCCGCGTCACCGAACGGCTGGGCCGCATGGGCGACGCGCGCTCGGTCAGCCTGATCTGCATCCACACGCACGACATCCCGCAGGAGTTCTCGCCCGAGGCGCTGGAGGACGCCGCCCGCGCCCGCGCCACACCCCTGGGCAAGCGCGAAGACCTGCGCCCCATCGGCCTCATCACCATCGACGGCGAGGATGCCCGCGACTTCGACGACGCCGTGTTCGCCGAGCCGGCCGCAGCGGGCGAGGGCGGCTACCGCCTGATCGTCGCCATCGCCGACGTCGGCCACTACGTCCGCCCCGGCGCGCCGCTGGACCGCGCGGCGGCCAGCCGGGGCAACAGCGTGTATTTCCCCGACCGCGTCGTGCCCATGCTGCCCGAGGCGCTCAGCAACGGCTGGTGCAGCCTGCGCCCCGACGAGGACCGCGGCTGCCTGTTTGTCGAGATGCACATCGACGCCGCCGGGCGGAAGACGCGCCACCGCTTCGGCCGCGGCCTGATGCGGAGCCAGGCGCGCATGACCTACACCGCCGTCCAGGCCTCCCACGACGCGGGCGAGACGCGGTTCGGCGACCTTTATGCCGCCTTTCGCCTGCTGCTGTCCGCCCGCAAGGCCCGCGGCACGCTGGACCTCGACCTGCCGGAACGCCAGGTCGTGCTGAACGGCGGCGTGGTCGAGAAGATCGTGCCCCGCCCGCGCCTCGACAGCCACCGGCTGATCGAGGAGTTCATGATCCTGGCCAACGTCGCCGCGGCGGAGGAGCTGGAGCGGCTGCACCGGCCCTGCATGTACCGCATCCATGCGCCGCCCAGCGAGGAGAAGCTCGAGACGCTGCGGACCGTCCTGCACGGCATGGACATCAGCCTGCCCCCCGGCAACGCCCTCCACCCCCGCGACCTCGACCACGTGCTGCAGAAGGTTGCGGGCACGGAGGAAGCGCCGCTGGTCAACGAGGTGGTGCTGCGGGCCCAGATGCAGGCGGCCTACAGCCCCGAGAACATCGGCCATTTCGGCCTGGCGCTGACGCGGTACGCCCATTTCACCAGCCCGATCCGCCGCTATGCCGACCTGCTGGTGCACCGCGCGCTGATCACCGGCCTGAAGCTGGGCCTGGGCGGGCTGGATGCCGACGAGCCCGCCCGCTTTCCCGACATCGCCGAGCACATCAGCGCCACCGAGCGCCGGGCCGCGATGGCGGAGCGGGAGGCGATCGACCGCTACCTGGCCGCCTTCATGGCCGACAAGGTCGGCGCCACGTTCCTGGCCCGGATCACCGGCGTGCAGCGCTTCGGCCTGTTCGTGGCCGTGGTCGATTCCGGCGCGCAGGGGCTGATCCCCATGGCCGGGCTCGGCGGCGACTACTTCGTGTACGACGAACCCACCCAGACCCTGTCGGGCCGCCGCACCCGGCTGACCTATCACCTGGCGCAGGAGGTCGAGGTGCGGCTGATGGAGGCCAGCCCGATCACCGGCGGCATGATCTTCGGCATGGTCTCCGGGTCCATGAGCTTCGGCCCCGCGCGCTCCGGCCATTCGGACCGCGCTTCGAGGCTGGCGGACGCGCCCTCGGGCCCCGAGCGTCCGCCGCCGCGCCGGGGCCGGCCCGTGGGCAAGCGCCGGCGGTGAGGTCCGCGGTCGCCCTGCTGCTGTTCATCGTCGCCGGGCCCGCCCATGCCTGGGCCCAGGGCCCCACGATGCGCGACGCCTTCGACGCACGGCTCGCGGCCTCCGTCGTCTCGGCCGCCCTGGCCTTCATCAGCCCCCGCGCGCTCGATCCCGTCACGGTGCAGCAGCTCTCGCTCTGGGGCCTCGGCGCCCCGGCCTCGCTCGACGGCGCGCTCGCGACCGAGCTGCGGGACGGCAGCGTGGTGCTGTTGAAGGACGGCCGGGTGCTGTTCAGCCGCCAGCTGCCGCAGGACGACACGGCGGACGGTTGGTCCGCCCTGGTTGCCGACGTGCTCGGCGCCGCCGCGGCAGCCTCGGACGCCTTCCGCGCCGTCGGCACCCAGGGCGCGCTCACCAGCTTCTTCGACGAGCTGTTCGACCACCTGGACCCCTATTCCCGCTATGTGCCGCCCACCGCCGCCGACGCCGACCGGGCCCGCCGCTCGGGCGAGGCCGGGGCGGGCATCACGATCGACCGTGCCGGCCGCGGCTTCGTCGTGACCGGCGTGAATGCCGACGGGCCGGGCGCGGAGGCCGGGATCCGCATCGGCGACCGCATCCTCGCCGTCGATGCCCAGTCCACCGCGGGCGAAGACCTCGACACCGTGCTGGGCTGGGTCGGCGGGCTGGAGGGCACCGATGTCAGCATCACCGTCCGCGGCCGCAGCGGCCCGGCCCGCACCCTGGAGCTGGAGCGCGCGGTGATCCCGCCCGAGACGGTGTTCCCGGCGCGGCTGGGCGAGCTGCTGGTGCTGCGCATCGCCGGGTTCAGCGTCGACACCGACCAGCGCCTGGCCCGCGAGCTGGAGCGCACCCTGGGCGGGCCCGGCGCCGCGTCGATCAAGGGCGTCGTGCTGGACCTGCGCGGCAACCGGGGCGGGCTGCTGCGGCAGGCCGTGGCCGCCACGAACCTGCTGCTGGACCACGGCATCGTCGCCGTGACCGCGGGGCGCAGCGCCCAGGCGGCCCATGTGTGGACCGCGGGCTCGGGCGACGTGGCAGCCGGGCGTCCGGTGGTGGTGCTGGTCGATGGCCGGTCCGCCAGCGCGGCCGAGATCATGGCGGCGGGCCTGGCCGACCAGGGCCGGGCCGTGGTGGTGGGCAGCGCGACGCTGGGCAAGGGCCTGGTGCAGACCATCGCGACCCTGCCCGACGGCGCGGAGCTGTTCGTGTCATGGAGCCGGGTGCTGGCGCCGAAGGGCTGGCCCATCCAGGCGCTGGGCGTGATGCCGCAGGTCTGCACCAGCCTGGGGCCGGACACGACGATGACCCAGCTGCAGGCGCTGGACCGCGGCACGCAACCGATGGAGGCGGCCCTGGCCCGGCATCGCGCCGCCCGCGCCCCCCTGCCCGCCGCCGAAGCCCTGGCGCTGCGAACCGCCTGCCCCGCCTCCGAGGCCCGCGACTCCGACCTGGCCGCCGCCCGCTTCCTCGTCGGCCACCCCCGCGCCTACGGCACCGCCCGCCTGATCCCGCCTCCCTGACCCCGCCTCCCTGACCCCGCCTCCCTGACCCGCCCGCTGATGTCGCCCCGAAGGACCCCGTACATGCACCGCCGAACCATTCTCCGTGCGTCCGCCGCGCTCGCCGCCTCGGGCATCCGGCCCAGCTGGGCCGCCGAGGCGGACACCATCCGGCTCAGCCATGGCCTCGGCGTGCTCTATTTGCCGCTGATCGTCATGCGGGAAGCCCGGCTGGTCGAGAAGCACCTGGAGCGGGCCGGCATCAAGTCGACGGTCGGCTGGGTGACGCTGGATGGCGGCGGGCAGATCAACGACGCCATGCTGGCCGGGGCGCTCGACATCGCGGGCACCAGCATCCCGGGGTTCCTCACGCTGTGGTCCAAGGGCAAGGGCACCCGGTCCGAGGTCGTCGGCATCTCCGGCCTGTCCACCTGCGCCCTGGTGCTGAACACCAACCGGCCCGACATCAAGACGCTGGCCGACTTCAAGCCCGGCGACAAGATCGCGGTCCCCAGCATCAAAAGCAGCCTGCAGGCCGTCGTGTTGCAGATGGCGGTGGCACACGCATTCGGCGACGCCGAATTCGCACGGCTTGATGTGAACACGATCAGCCTGTCGCACCCCAACGCCGTCATGGCCCTGCTGAGCGGCAACAAGGACGTGGCCGCCCACTTCGCCAGCCCGCCCTTCACCCTGGCCGAAGCCGCCGACCCGAAGATCCATGCCGTGCTCCGCAGCCCCGACGCCCTGGGCGACATCACGCTGGACATGGTCTACGGCACCAAACGCTTCGCCGACGCCAATCCCGGCCATGTCGGCGCCTTCCTCGCCGCCCAGGCCGAAGCCAACCAGCTGATCGCCCAGGACCCGGCCCAAGCCACCGCCCTGTTCATCCGCAACAGCGGCAGCAAGATCAACCCGGCCGAAATCCAGGACGTGCTGAAAGACCCGCAGACCAAGTTCGACACCCTCCCCCACGGCTTCATGCGCTACGTCGAGTTCATGCAGCGCGGCGGCACCATCAAGATCGTCCCCAAAGCCTGGCACGACGCCTTCGTCCCAGCCCTGACCGGCGACGGCAGCTGACCGGCCGGACCACCAGCCGCGTGAGATAGCGATGATGCTTCAACTACACGCGCGAAGGGCTTGCGATCGCACCCGTCTCACCCGATGGGGTGCTCGACGGATTGCCACCGATCATCTTGCAACGGGGCATGTCCCCCTCCATGATCGCGCATCGAGTCCGCCGGCGCCCTGTATGACGGTCGAGAACACAGCCGGGTTTCGGACGGGTCGGCCCGAGTTGGCCGCTGGGCGCCTGGTACGCGGCCCAAGCTCCTGAAACCGCATTCGCGGAGGTAGGCCATCACGCCTCGATGGGTCTGAGCATGTCGACCTAGTCTCGTCCGCCCGGCCGCCCCGCGGCATCTGCCATCCGTCCGACTACGCCGCGTCGCGGGCCTTCGGTGAGATAGTCCGGCGAGCCGGTCACGACGGACTGCTCTATCGAAGCCTTCGCGACCCGGCGGGCGTGTGCATCGCTGCTTACCGTCCGGCCAGGATCACCAGCATCGTTCCGTCCGGCCAATACCGGATCGATGTACAGGCACAATCGCCCGACATCGAAGTGTGGGAGCTGTAGACGGCCCGCCATGCAGTGCAGCGCCGCACGGGGCGCTGTTGCGGCCTGGGTCGAGATCGACTACTCAGTCCCGCGTCTGCTCCCCGGGCCTGATCAAGGGCATGCCCGGACGCGACGCTTGCGCGTGGGCCATCCCGGTCCCGGCAGGTCCAGACTGCAGGAGACCCAAATGCCCAAGCTGAAGACGAAGAGCTCCGTCAAGAAGCGCTTCAAGATCACCGCCACCGGCAAGGTGCTGGCCGGTCCCGGCAAGAAGCGCCATTGCCTGATGGCACGCACGCAGAAGGCCAAGCGGCAGAACCGCGGCAGCCAGGTGCTCACCCACGCGGACGGTCTGACCGTCAAGCAGTGGGCCCCCTACGGCATCGCCTGAACGGAGACCTGACCCATGGCACGCGTCAAACGGGGCGTCACAACGCACGCCCGGCACAAGAAAGTCCTGGAACAGAGCAAGGGCTTCGTCGGCCGCAGCTCGACCAACTACCGCATCGCGCTGCAACGGCTCGAGAAGTCGCTGCAGTACGCCTACCGCGACCGCCGGGTCAAGAAGCGCGAGTTCCGCGCCTTGTGGATCCAGCGCATCAACGCGGCGGTGCGTGAGCAGGGCATCACCTACAGCCGATTCATCGCCGGGCTGAAGGCGACGGGGATCGAGATGGACCGCAAGGTCCTGGCCGCCATCGCCTTCGACGATCCCACGACCTTCGCGACGATCGTCGACCAGGTGAAGGCCGTCATGCAGCATGCCGCCGCCGAGACCGCGACGGTGGCTGACCTGGCCGCCATCACCGACAACCCGGCCCCGCTGCCCGCCTGAACGCCCAAGGAGTCGTGAACGCCCCGCTTGGGCGCGTCGTTCGGGCCGTCCTTCCTGGGGCGGCCCGTTCGCGTTCAGGGCGAACCTCGACCGCGTCGAAGGCCCGGGTTAACCTGACGCTCGAGAACGGTCCACCAATCAACCGCATAGGGGCAGCAGACATGGGGTGGTTCGCTATGGCGGCTCGGATGGCGGTGCTGGGGGGTGTGCTCGCACTGGGCGGCTGCCAGCAGCCGCAGCCGCCGGCGCCCGCTGCCGCACTGGAGCCGGTTCCGTTCGACGGTGTGGGATACCTCGTGTTCGCAGCGCCGATCGTGCCGCAAAGCCGCGACCTGTTCATCGCCGACATGACCAAGCTGATCGACGCCGGGGCGCGCGAGATCCACCTCGGCATCAACTCGCCCGGCGGCGACATCGATGCGGCCCAGGGCATGGTGGACTTCCTGACCCGGGAGCGGGCGCAGGGCGTGACAGTGAAGACCTACAATGTCGGCCTGGTCGCGTCCGCCGCGTCCTACGTCTTCCTGGTCGGGCAGGGCCGCTATACCGCGTCGCGTGGCGCCTTCGTGTTCCATGCGGCCGGACTGACCTCGACCGGGCTGGTGGGGGCCCAGGTGCTGCGGGAACAGGCGGACAAGCTGGACGCCTATGAGCGGGTCGTGCGGGCGATGCTGAAGTCACGCACCCGCCTCACCGACGGCGAGACCCTGACCTATGTCAGGCGCACCGTGGTGCTGAACGCCGACGACGCCAGGCGAGACGGGATCGTGGACGGCATCGCGGACTACACCGTGCCGAAGGGCGCCCGCGCCTGGACCATCGCGGTCGCACCCCGGCGCCCGGCGACGCCTGCCGCCGCGCAGACCACCGCCCCTCCCGCAAGCCCGAACCCCGCCAACTGACGATCGGCCCGCCGGGTGATTTCGCCGGACCGCGTCTTGCGCTAAAGCCCCCGCATGACCGACGCCCTCGCTGCCCTGGAGACCGAGACCGAAGCCGCCCTGGCGGCCGCGACCGACCTGCGCGCGTGGGACGGCGTCCGGGTGGCCACGCTCGGCAAGTCCGGCCGCCTGACGGGCCTGCTGAAGGCGCTGGGTGCGCTGCCGCCCGAGGAGCGCCGGGCCCGCGGCGCCGCGCTGAACCAGCTGCGCGACACGCTGACCGCCGCCATCGAGGCGCGCCGGGCCGTGCTCGAGGCGTCGGCGCTGGACACACGCCTGGCGGCCGAGACGATCGACGTGACGCTCCCCCCGGCCCCCCGCCCGCACGGGCTGATCCACCCGATCAGCCGCACGATGGAGGAGATGGCCGCCATCTTCGGCGCCATGGGTTTCCGCATCGGCGAGGGGCTCGACATCCAGACCGACTGGTTCAACTTCTCCGCCCTCAACATCCCGGCCCATCACCCGGCCCGGGCCGACCACGACACCTTCTATCTGCCCGGCACCCGCGACGGCCGCCCGCTGCTGCTGCGCACCCAGACCAGCGACGTCCAGATTATCTCCATGCTGAACGAGCCGCCGCCGCTGCGCCTGATCGCCCCCGGCCGCACCTATCGCGCCGACCATGACGCCACGCACAGCCCGATGTTCCACCAGTGCGAGGGCATCGTCATCGACCGCGGCATCACGCTCGCGCACCTGAAGGGCTGCCTGACCGACTTCCTGCGCGCCTTCTTCGGCATCGCCACCCTGCCCGTCCGCTTCCGCAGCTCCTACTTCCCGTTCACGGAGCCCAGCATGGAGGTCGATATCGGCTGGAACCGCCGCACCGGCGACATCGGCGCCGGCACCGACTGGCTCGAGATCCTCGGCAGCGGCATGGTCCATCCGCGCGTGCTGGCCAATTGCGGGCTGGACCCGACGGAGTGGCAGGGCTTCGCCTTCGGCATGGGCGTGGAACGCGTCACGATGCTCAAGCACGGCATCCCGGACCTGCGGCCCTTCTACGAGAGCGACCTGCGCTGGCTGCGGCACTACGGCACGGACCCGCTCGCCCCGCCGATCCTGCACGAGGGGGTCGGCCCGTGAAGTTCACGCTCAGCTGGCTGCGCACGCACCTCGAGACCGATGCACCGCTCGACGCGCTGACGGACCGCCTGACCGGCATCGGGCTGGAGCTGGAGGGCGTCAGCGACCCCGGTGCGGCGTTGATGCCGTTCCGCGTCGCCCATGTCGTGTCCGCCGTGCAGCACCCGAACGCCGACCGGCTGCGCGCCTGCATGGTCGATGCCGGGGACGGTCCCGTCAGCGTGGTCTGCGGCGCGCCGAACGCCCGGGCCGGCATGAAGGCGGTGTTCGCCCCGCCCGGCAGCGTCATCCCCGGCAGCGGCATCACGCTGAAGGTCGGTGAGATCCGCGGCGTCACCAGCGCCGGCATGCTGCTCAGCAACCGGGAGATGGGCCTGGGCGAGGATCACGACGGCATCGTCGAGCTTCCGGCCGATGCGCCGGTCGGCACGCCCTACGCCCTGTTCGCCCGGCTGTCCGACCCCGTCATCGAGATCGGCGTGACGCCCAACCGCGGCGACGCGCTGTCCGTCCGCGGCGTCGCGCGGGACCTGGCGGCCTCCGGACTAGGCACGCTGAAACCCTGGTCGGCCCCGCCGGTCCCCGGCACGTTCGACAGCCCGCTCACCTGGGGAATCGACGGCCCGGCCTGCCCCTGGGTGCTGGGCCGCACCCTCCGCGGCGTGCGCAACGGCCCCAGCCCCGAGTGGCTGCAGCGCCGCCTGGTGGGCATCGGCCTGCGCCCGATCAACGCGCTGGTCGACGTCACCAACTTCTTCTGCTTCGACCTCGGGCGGCCGCTGCACGTGTTCGACGCGGATCGGGTCGCGGGGCCCGTCTTGACGCTGCGCCCCGGCGCCGGCGAGACCTTCCGCGCGTTGAACGGCAAGGACTACGTCGCCGACCCCGGTGATTGCGTCATCGCCGACGCGGCCGGGGTGCAGTCGCTGGCGGGCGTCATGGGCGGCGAGGCGACGGGCTGCACCGAGGCGACGACCAGCGTCTTCCTGGAATGCGCGCTGTTCGATCCCGTTGCCGTGGCGCTCACCGGCCGACGCCATGCCGTCACCAGCGACGCCCGCCAGCGCTTCGAGCGCGGCATCGACCCGGCCCTGCTGCCTGCAGCGCTCGAGGCCGCCACGCAGATGATCCTGGACCTGTGCGGCGGCGAGGCCAGCCACGTGACCTCCGCCGGGCGCGAACCCGCCTGGCAACGCACCGCCACGATGCGCTTCGCCCGCCTGTCCACCCTGGGCGGCGCCGACGTCCCGCCCGACGAGGCCGTCGCCGCGCTCGAACGCCTGGGCTTCACCACCCAGGCGCGCACGGGCGACGCAGTCACCGTCGCGGTCCCGTCATGGCGCAACGACGTGGCCGCCGCGATCGTGCTCGACCCCAGCCCGACCCTGCCGCCACAACGGATCGAGGCGCTGCGCCAGGCCTGCGCCGACGCCGAGCCCGAGGCGGACCTGGTCGAGGAGGTGCTGCGCCTGCGCGGCCTGGACACCATCCCGCCGGTCTCGCTGCCGCGCCTGGCCGCCATCCCCGCCGCCACGCTCACGCCGCGGCAGACCCGGGCCGCACTGGCCCGGCGCACCATGGCCGCCGCCGGGCTGCTGGAATGCGTCACCTTCAGCTTCATGGACCACGGGCGCGCCGCCTTGTTCGGCGGCACGGACCCGGCGCTGCGCCTCGCCAACCCCATCGCATCGGACCTCGACCAGATGCGCCCGACCCCGGTCGCCACCCTGGCCCTGGCCGCCCAGCGCAACGCCGCGCGCGGCCTGCCGGACTGCCTGCTGTGCGAGGTCGGGCCGGCCTTCCTGCCCGGGGCGCAGGAGAGCGTGGCGGCCGGTCTGCTGGCCGGGCATACGCCCCGCGCGCCGGGGCTGCCCGCCAGGCCCTATGCCGCTGTGGACGCGAAGGCCGCCGCCTATGCCGTGCTGGCCGCGCTCGGCCTGCCGATGGACAGCCTGTCCGTCACGCCCGGCGCGCCCGCGTGGTATCACCCCGGCCAGTCCGGCACCGTGCGCCAGGGGCCGAAGCTCGTCCTCGCCACCTTCGGCGCCCTGCACCCGCGCGTCGCGACGGCGCTGGAACTCGCCGCCCCCGCAGCCGCCTTCGAGGTGTTCCTCGACCGCATCCCGGAGCCGAAGCGCCGCAAGCGGGCCGCGCCGGACCTGCCGACGCTGCAGCCCGTCCGCCGCGACTTCGCCTTCCTGGTCGCCACCGCCACGGCCGCCGACGCCGTCCTGCGGGCTGCCCGCGGGTCCGACCGGGCCCTCGTGGCCGAGGTCCGGCTGTTCGACGTGTTCCAGGGCGGCACGGTGCCCGAGGGCCACAAGTCGCTCGGGATCGAAGTGGTCTTCCAGCCCCGCGACCGCACGTTGACGGATGCCGAGATCGAGGCCGCCGCGGCCAGGGTGGTCGCCGCCGTCGCGAAGGCCACCGGGGCGGTGCTGCGGTAGCCACGTCGGGCCGACCCGCAGGCTCGTCGAAACAATTCGGCACGCTATGCAATGAAGCCCGGGACCGATTACGTGCGTTCATCCGACGTGACCGAACGTTGGAAAGGACGATCCATGAAGCGCTTCACCCTCATCGCCGCGATCGCGGCCGCGACCCTGGCCGGCGCCGCCTCTGCCGAGGCCATGACCCTCCCGCAGCCCGCCCCGGCGGAAAGCGGCATCATCCAGGTCAGCGGCGGCTGCGGTCTCTATGGCCATCGCAACCCCTATGGTGCCTGCGTGCCGAACTATGCCCGCCCGGTGTATCGGGCCTGCCCGCCGGGCACCCATCTCGGGCCGTATCGCGGTCGCTGCTGGCCGAACTGATCGCGGCGCGTCCTGGCTCGAGTGGGGTTCGCTCCCCACCCGATCAGGGCCTGCGTCGCCGCCCGGGAGCCCTTTAGGTCCGGGCCGCCTTCACCACCCCCGTCCCGGCCTGCAGCTGCGTGATCGTCGCGCGTGACGTGATCTGCTCCGGGTTCATCCGCAGCTCGATCAGCGCCGGCTTGCCGCTGGCGACGGCACGCGCCCAGGCCGGCCGGAACTCGGCGGTCGCGGCCACCACCTCGCCATGCCCGCCAAAGGCCTCCATGAACTTGGCGAAATCGGGGTTCGTCAGCCCCGTGCAGGAGACGCGGCCGGGGTAGGTGCGTTCCTGATACATGCGGATCGTGCCGTACATCCCGTTGTTGAACACCAGCACGATCGGCGCCACGCCCTCGTGAAAGCAGGTCGCGAGCTCCTGCCCGGTCATCAGCATGCCGCCGTCGCCCACGAACACGACCACCTGCCGCCCGGGATACGCGATCGCCGCGCCGATCCCGGCGGGCACGCCGTAGCCCATGGCGCCGTTGGTGGGCCCGATCAGCCGCTGATGCGCGCCGAAGTCGATGAACCGCGCCGGCCAGGTCGCGAAGTTGCCGGCGTCGCTGGTGAACAGCGCATCGGGTGCCGCGATGTCCGCGAGGTCCCGCATCACCTGCGCCATGTTGAGCGGCCCGGCATAGTCCGGCACCACCTGCCCCGCCGCCCGCAACGCCCGAAGCTCCTTCGTCCAGCCGGACCAGGCGCCGCCTGCGTTCGGCAGCGCGGCCGCCGCGACGGCAAATGCGTTCAGGTCCGCGGTGATGCCCAGCGCCGGGCGGAACACCCGGCCGATCTCGGCGGCGTCGGGGTGCACCTGGATGATGGGCGTGGCCCCTCCATGATCGAACAGCGTATAGCCCTGGCTGGTCGCCTCCCCCAGGCGGGACCCGATCGCCAGCACCAGGTCGGCCGCCTTCGCGCGCGCCACCAGCGCCGGGTCCGACCCGACGCCCAGGTCGCCCACGAAGTTGGCCTGGTGCCCGTCATACGTGTTCTGCCGGCGGAACCCGACGGCGACGGGAAGCCCCTGCCCGACCAGAAAGTCCTGGATCGCGGCACGCCCCACGGGGGTCCAGCAGGTGCCGCCCAGCACCGCCAGCGGCGTCTTGGCCCGGCCCAGCATCTCCATCATGCGCTCCAGCGCCGCCGGGTCGGCCTGCGGCGGGAAGACGGGCGCACGCTTCACGTCCGGCACGTCCACCAGGACCTTCTGCATCTCCTCCGACAGCGCGATCACTACGGGGCCTGGGCGGCCCGTGGTGGCCACGTCCATCGCATGCGCCACGAGCTCCGGGATGCGGCGGGCGTCGTCGATCTGCGTCACCCACTTGGCCAGCGGCCCGAACATCCGGCGGTAATCCACCTCCTGGAAACTGTCGCGGTCCGTCTCCTCGAAGGGGATCTGGCCCACGAACAGCAGCATCGGCGTGCTGTCCTGCATCGCCACATGCACGCCGATGGCCCCGTGGCAGGCGCCGGGGCCGCGCGTCACCATGGCGGCGGCGGGCCGGCCGGTCAGCTTGCCGTAGGCTTCCGCCATGTTCACCGCCCCGGCCTCGAAGCGGCAGGTCACCAGCCGCAGCCGGTCCCGCACCTCGTACAGCCCGTCCAGGACGTCCAGGTAGCTCTCGCCCGGCACGGCGAACACATGGTCGATCCCCTGCGCCACCAGCGCCTCGGCCAGCACCAGGCCGCCCGGCCGTGCAGAGTTGCTCTCGAGCGCCACGCCGTATCCTCCGTTTTGATTGCAGACCACCCTAAGCCGGCCACCCAGGCTGTCCAGACGGCACGGGATCGGGCAGCATGCGCCCATGCGTGCCATATTCGTCCAGATCAAGTGCCAGATGGGGCACGCCTACCAGGTCGCCCAGCGCGCCGTCGATTCGATCGAGGAGCTGTCGGAGATCTACTCCACCTCCGGCCAGTACGACCTGCTCGGCAAGTTCTACCTGGACCCGGAGCAGGACACCGGCCTGTTCGTGACGGAGCGCATCCAGACCATCACCGGCGTCGCCGACACCTATACGCTGATCACCTTCAACGCCTTCGCCAGCGGCAAGGCCTGATCGCACCCTACCGCCAGCTTGTCAGCCGGGCCGCCGCCTCGACCATGTCGGCCTCGGGCCCGCAATAGCTGAACCGCATCGTGCGGTGGCCTCGCGCCCGGTCGAAATCCACGCCCGAGCTCGCCGCGATGCCCGCCTCGGCCAACATCCGGGCGCAGAACGCCAGGCTGTCGTTCGTCCGCGCGCCGATGTCGGCATAGATGTAGAACGCCCCGTCCGCCGCCGCCACGTCCGGGAACCCGGCCCCGGGCAAGGCTGCCAGCAGGTGATCGCGGGACCGGCGATACCGGGCGACGTTGGCCTCCAGCTCCACGGTGCAGTCGAACGCCGCCTCGGCCGCCACCTGGCTGACGTGCGGGGCGGAGATGACCATGTTCTGCGCCAGGCACTCCACCGGCCGCACCAGGTCGTCCGGCAGCACCATCCAGCCGACGCGCCAGCCGGTCATGGAGAAGTATTTGGAGAAGCTGTTGATCACGATGGCCGTGTCGCTGAACGCGGCGGCAGTGGCGATGGGCCGGGTGTGATGCAGCCCGTGGTAGATCTCGTCGGAAATCAGCCGCACCCCGTGCCCCGTGCACCAGCCGGCCAGCGCCTGAAGCTCCGCCGGCGCCAGCATGGTCCCGGCGGGGTTGCAGGGGCTGGCGACGATCAGCCCGTCGGGCGGCGGGTTCAGCCGGTCCAGCAGCGCCGGCGTGGGTTGGTAGCGGGTGTCGGGCCCGGTCTCGACGATGACGGGGACCAGGCCGAGCGCCACCAGGATGTTGACGTAGGGCGGGTAGTACGGCGCGGCCAGCGCCACGCGGTCGCCGGGGTCGAAGGCGGCCAGGAAGGCCAGCGGGAACGCGCCGCTCGCGCCGGTCGTCACGGCCATGCGCCCGGGCGGCAACTCCAGGCCGTACCAGTCGGCATAGTGCCCGGCCAGCCGCGCCCGCAGCGATGCGCGGCCCAGCGCCTCGGTGTAGCCCATGGGGTCGCGGCCCAGCGCCGCCCGTGCCGCGTCCAGCGCGCCGGCGGGGGCGCCGGTGCCGGGCTGCCCGACCTCCATGCGGAGGATGCGCGGCGCGCCGGGTGGCAGGCGGGCCGCCTGAGCATTGGCGGCGGCGATGACGTCCATCACCAGGAAGGGTGGCGCCGCGGCGCCACGTCCCGTCTTGATCATGCGGCCTGCCTCAGTTGCTGGCGGCGGCCAGCCCGGTCCCGCGCGGGTCGGTCGCCCACGAGCAGGTGCCGTCGCTGTCCGGCAGGTACCGCGAACAGGCGATCGCGTTGGCCCGCCCGGGCTCCGGCACCGGGGCCGGCATCGCCGCGTTCGACCGCAGCGCGTTGTCCAGCCCGACCGCCACGGCCAGCGCCGCGCCCTCCTGCCCGGAGCCGCCGATCATGGCGCGGAAGCCCCGCACGTTGGCGTTCCAGGCCAGCGCCGCGGCCAGCAGCGGCGCGCCCGAGGGGCTGGGCGCCGCGGCCAGCAGCACGCCCGTGCCCGGTGCCGTGCGGCCCGTGCCGAACAGGTTGTTCATCGTCAGCGCGCAGGTGACGGCGCCGCCGTTGCGGTCCAGCACGGCGAAGCTGGTGCTGGCCGGGATCGGCGGCAGCGTGCCGCCCGAGACGCCGGCCGCCAGGATCGCCTCCGCCGCGCCGCCGCCCTGCCGCCAGCGCGTGACCGCCCCCACCGCCCGCGCCTGCGCCGCCGCCACGCCCGCATGATCCTGCTGCAGCGCCTGGAACGCCGCCGCCGCGCCCAGCCCGCCATCGGCCGGCGGCGGCAGGAACGCCACCATGTCCGGCCCGGCCCGCACCGTCAGCGGGGCACCCGTCCGCGGCAGCGCCGCCCGCAGCTCCGCCAGGCTCAGCGGCCCCCCGGCCAAACGCGACGCCGTCTCCAGCTTGCGGGCCAGCGCGCCCTGATACAGGTCGCCCACGCCCGCCGTCCGCATCGTCGACAACGTGGCGCCCAGGTCCGGCTGCCGCAGCGTGGCACCCTCCTCCAGCGGCCGCCCGCCCGGCAGGAACACCGCGCGGGAGCTGGGGTCCGCCGCCAGCGGCCCGGCCACCAGCGACAGGTCCCGCACCAGCGTGCGCGACGCCGGGGTGCCGAAGCGCGCCATCTGTTCCGCGGGCGCCAGCAGCGTCTCGAACGGGCGGCTGCCGTATCGGGCATGCAGCGCGAACATCCCGCGCGCCAGCATGGGCACCGCGGCCGGCCGGTCCGCACCGCCCGCGCCACCGGAAGACGCCGGGGCGGTGAACATGACCGCCTCGGGCGAGCCGGAGCCCGGCCCGTCGCGTTTCGGGTCGTAGGCCAGGCACGCCCCGCCCGAGCCGAACCCGGCCCGCGACGGCAGGGTCACCGCCAGGGTGAAGCCCATCGCCACCGCCGCATCCGCCGCCGTGCCGCCCTGCGCCAGAACCTCCCGCCCCGCCAGCGCCGCCCGCGGCTCGTCCGCCACCGCGGCGCCGATGAAGCCGCTCAGCCGCTCCGGCCCCTGCGCCGCGCTGTTCCCGCCGATCAGCGAGTCCTTCACCGAATTGAGGGTCGAGCAGGCCGTGGCGGAGAGCATGGCCGCGATCACGACGGCACTTCTGGTCAAACCCTTGCGCGTCAAAGCCGTATCCTTCCGCCGCCCTGTCCCGGCCCCATAGCGGCGTTCGCCCGCCGCTTCAACCTGTGCGCCATCGATGCTAGTCCTGCCGCGTGTCCCCGGGGAAAGCCGTCATGCGCCATCTGCTCGTCCTGCTCGCCCTGTTGTCGGCTGCCGCACCCGCGCGGGCGGCCGACACGATCCCGGCCCGGTTCGACCTGGCACAGCGGCAGGAGATCGTCGGCATCCTGCGCGACGCGCTGCGCACCGACCCCGGCATCCTGCGCGACGCCCTGGCAGCGCTGCAGGCCGACGACGCCCGCAAGCAGGACCAGGTCACGCGCGACATCCTGACCATGCTGGACCCGCAGCTGGTCGATGCGCGAGACCCCGTGGCCGGCAACCCCTTCGGCGACGTGACCGTCATCGAGTTCTACGACACGCGCTGCCCCTATTGTAAGCGCATGCTGCCCGTGATGGCGGAGCTGCTGCGCGCCGACCCCAAGGTGAAGCTCGTGGTCAAGGACCTGCCGATCCTGGGCCCGGCCAGCGAGATCGAGAGCCGCGTGCTGCTCGCGATCCAGGGCCAGGGCGGCTACTTCCGCCTGCAGGAGGCGATCATGCAGTCGAGCGGCACGCCCACCCGCGATTCGCTGCGCTACATGGCCGAGAATGCCGGCCTGGACGGCAACCGCATGCTGCGCGACATGGACGACCCCTCGGTGAAGGCGCGGCTGCTGGCCAACGCCGACCTCGCCCGCCAGATCGGCATCGAGGGGACGCCGGCGATCATCGTGGGCAACCGCATGTTCGCCGGGGCGACGGAGTTGAAGGAGCTGCAGGCCGCCATCGCCGAAGCCCGGCGGCGCTGAAGCGTCGCCAAACCAGCGGCTCAGCGGACGTAGACGCGGACCTCCTGGGCCGGGGCGTCCGCATCGGGGCGGGCGACTAGGCGCACGCGGGCCGGGGCGACGCCCTGATCCACGATGATTCGGCCGATCGCCGCAGCACCGCTGCCGAGCAATGCCGGCGCGGCTGCGGAGTCCGCATCCGGCTTCTGCATCTCGACCACATCGAATACGACCGTCGGCTTGCGCGCCCGGGCCGAGGCGACGGCGCGCTTCAGCACGTCGACATAGCTCGAGGCCGCGGCCCCGGGCGAGATCACGAGCAGCGGCGGCGGCCCGGGCGGCGGGGGCGGCGGCGGCTTGGGCGCGGCGGCGATCACCGGCGCCTTCCCGGCCTCCGGGTTGAAGGTGTTCTGGTCGATCAGCGTGCAGGCGCCGGCGAGCAAGGCCAGCAGCACCGCCGCGATCTGCCTCATGATTTTCGGGCTTCGCTCACTGCCCGGCTCACTGACGATACTCCGGCGCGCTGGCGTCCAGCGTGCGCTTGATGCTCTCCAGGTGCAGCCGCGCGCTCTCCCGGTCGCCCAGCCGCATCTGCCGCGCCGTCGCCTCCGCCACATCGGGCGGCACCGGCTTCAGCGCCCGCCCGGTGGACAGCGCGAGCCGCTGCACCTCGCAAGCCCGTTCCAGGTAGTACAGGTCGTCCCACGCCTCGGCGATGCTGGCCCCCACCACCATCACCCCGTGGTTGCGCATGAACACGACATCCGCGTCGCCCATGCTGGCCGCGATCCGGTCACCCTCTGCCTCGTCCAGGGCCAGCCCGTTATAGTCCTCGTCCACCACCGTGCGGCCCAGGAACTTCAGCGCCGTCTGCCCGGCCCAGACCAGCGGCGGCCCCTCCGTCATCGTCATCGCCGTCGCGTTCGGCATGTGCGTGTGGAAGGCGGCCCGCGCCCGCGGCAGGGCCTTGTGCACCCGGGCATGGATGTAGAACGCCGTCGCCTCCGGCTCCCCCTCGCCCGCCACCACCCGGCCCTCGAAGTCGCAGACCAGCAGCCGCGATGCCGTCACCTCGTGGAAGCCCCACCCGTAGGGGTTGACCAGGAACAGCGCGTTCGACCCCGGCACCATCGCCGACAGGTGGTTGCAGATGCCCTCGGAGAAGCCGAGCCGGCTCGCCATGCGGAAGCAGGCCGCAAGGTCCACCCGGGCCTGCCACACGGCGGGATCGTCGAGCACGGAATGGCCCAGCACGGCCGGCGCTGATCCCGGGGTGGCACCAGAAGAGGATAAGGCATTCGCCATCGTCAGGCGGCTCCGGGTTTGCAGGCGTGGGGCGTGGGACTAGCTTGCCCCCATCCACACACGGGGGCAATCGAGGCAGGCATGAGCGACGCACGCACCAACCAGCGGATCGACGGGCGCCGCCTGTGGGACAGCCTGATGGACATGGCCCTGATCGGCGCCACGCCGAAGGGCGGGGTCAAGCGCCTGGCGCTCGGCCCCGTCGACCAGCAGGGACGCGACCGCTTCCGCCAGCTGTGCGAACAGGCGGGCCTGGTTGTCCGCATCGACGCGATGGGCAACATGTTCGCCCGCCGCCCCGGCCGCGACCCCGCGCGCCTGCCGGTCCTGTTCGGCAGCCACCTCGACAGCCAGCCCACGGGCGGCAAGTTCGACGGCGCGCTGGGCGTGATGGCCGGGCTCGAGGTGATGCGCAGCCTGAACGACCTGGGCATCGCGACGGAGGCGCCGGTGGAGCTGGTCAACTGGACCGACGAGGAGGGCAGCCGCTTCGGCAAGTCGCTGATGGGCTCCGGCGTCTGGGCCGGCGTCTACGACCAGGCCGAGACGGAGGCGCTGGCCGACCTTGAGGGCGCAACGGTCGGCGCGGCGCTCGACGCCATCGGCTATCGCGGGCCGGAGCCGGCGCGCCCCTTCCCGGCCGACGCCTACTTCGAGCTGCACATCGAGCAGGGCCCCATCCTGGAGCGCGAGGCCCGGCAGATCGGCATCGTCACCGGCGGCCAGGCGCAGGTCTGGTACGACGCCGTCGCCACCGGGCAGGACAGCCACGCCGGCACCACGCCCCCCAGCACCCGGCGGGACGCGCTGGTGTGCGCCGCCCGCATCATCGACCTGGTGGACCGCATGATGCGCGCCCGCGGCGAAGACGGGCGCGGCACCGTGGGCCGCCTGGTCGTGCTGCCCAACAGCTGCAACGTCATCCCCGGCGAGGTGCGCTTCAGCGTGGAGTTCCGCCACCCCGACGAGGCCGAGATCGGACGCCTGGCCGCCCAGTTCCCGCGGGAGGCAGGCTTCGTCGCCCGCGACTGCGGCATCGACCTGGTGCTGACGGAGCTGTTCCGCATCCCCGCCCAGCCGTTCGACCCCGGCTGCGTCGAGCTGGTACGCCAGGCCGCCGCCCGGCTGGGCTACACGTCGCGTGAGATCGTCTCGGGCGCCGGGCACGACGCCGTCTATGTGGCGCGCCACGTGCCCACGGCCATGATCTTCACCCCCTGCAAGGACGGGCTGAGTCACAACGAGGCCGAGAGCATCGAGCCCGAGCAGGCCGAAGCCGGCGGCCAGGTGCTGTTCGAAGCCGTGCTGGCCCGCGCCAACCGGGTGCTTTGAGGCAGTCGGGATGAGAGGGTCCGGGTGAAGATCAAGATCCTCATGATGCTCAAGGACGAGGACGAGCTGGCCCGGCCTTGGGTCCACTATCATGGAGCCTTGGTCGGCTTCGAGAACCTGATCGTGTACGACAACGGAACGGTTTCGCCTCCGACCCTCAGGGCGCTGGATTGGGCCAGGAAGGCAGGCGTCGAGGTAAGCCGGGACTATCACACGGCCGCCGACTTTATTCGCAAGGGCGAGATCCTGGGCGATGGGATCAAAGCCTTGGCCGGAAGTGCCGACTTCTTTTTCCCGTTGGACTGCGACGAATTCCTGGCAGTCGGGGCGCCAGACGATGTCCGTTGCGACAAGACCGCCATCGATCAGGAGCTTGCGAACTACCTGGGATGCCCACAGCCCCTTCGGATCGGGTTCGGTTTAGATAGCCACCCGCGCTTGCCCGGACAGTTCCGGCTATCTCTGGAGCAAAGGAAGACGTTCTTCGCGTCCGGAATGTGTAAGACGTTGGATCACGGCTTCCACGAGGGGCAGACGTGCCAAGGACTGGAGGCGTTACGAACGCGTATCGTCTACGTCCATTTTCACTACAAGCCGTACGAAGTTCTCCAGAAGCATGCCCGCGCGAAGCTGGTGCCCTACACCGCCGATTTTAGCCGCGACGGTCTCAATGCCTATATCGATCGGCAGGGCCCCGGTTTTCATTGTGCGATGCACCTGTTGAAAACCGAAGAAGAATACCGCATCGAATTTGACCAGTTCCACTATCAGACTTACGGCAAAATTGTCGAGGCGTTCACGACGGTGGTCGGCGGACTACCGTTCGGACTGCAGTAGCATCCACGTCGCCTGAACCCACGCCACTGTCCGATCAGGGCACGCGATGCACCACGTCGCCACCGTCGCACCAGAGGTCGCCTGGGGACAGGCCGGCCGCGCTGGCGGGACATGTGGCGAGCCGAAGCCTCTGCACCGTGAACAGCCCGTCCGCCGTGACCCCGGCCAGCGTGTCGAAGCCGCCGCCGCCGTTTCGCTGATGCCAGAGGAACCCCTTCGGGGATGGCCCCGTGGCGTTGTTGAAGAACCCCACCGCCGCCGTGCCGGCGGGGTCGTTGAAGCCGATGGCGCCCTGGCCGGCCGGGGTGTAGCCGGCCCGCAGGTCGCCCGTCAGCTGGAAGACGCCGGCATTGGCGGCCAGGCCCGCCGCCAGGGTGCCGGCGACTTGGGCGTCCCCCACGGCAAGGCTGGTCGTCGGCGCATCGATGCGCCCGCCCGCCATGCTCAGATTGCCGCCCGACAGCGCCAGCGTGTCGCCCGCCGCCTGCACCGTCAGGCCCGGGCTGCCCGGATACCCCAGCGGGTACAGCACGTCGTTCCAGAGATTGCCCGCGATCGTCACGTTGCCCGTGAACGCGCCGGACCCGCCCAGCAGGATGGGAACCGGGGCCAGGGTGGCCGACGCGGTGTTGCCGCTGAACAGCAGGTTGCGGGTCGCGTTGCGGGCGAGCATGACGGGCCCGTTCAGGCCGTGGAACGTGTTGCCCGTGATCGTCACCGGCCCCGTCGCCAGGGCCGTGTCGTTGGTGATCCTGATCCCCGTCTCGGCATAGGGCGTGCGGCACAAAGGCCGCCCCGCGATGATGCCGGCGCCCAGCACGGTGTTCCCGGTGATCGCAAGGCTGTCCGTCTCCGACAGCGTCAGCGCGTTCCAGGCGCTGTTCGCCTGCCCGCATCCGCCCGGCGCGCCGCCGTTCGGATAGGTATTCTGGTTGTAGAAGCTGGAATTGGCGATCTGCACGTTCTGCACGTTGAAGGCGTAGATGCCCTGCACCAGGGTGCTGAACGACGTGTTCACGACCAGAAGCTGCTCGGTCCGCCCCTCCGACGCCCAGTAGATGCCGGTGCCGCCCCCGGTGAAGTTGCCGCCCACGACCGACACGCCCTCCACATGGCCGCTGACGTCCAGGCCATGGTTGCAGCCCCAGGTGTGGAAATGGTCCAGCGCCAGAACGGTCGCGACCCGCCCGGCGGCCGCGGCGAAGGCCAGGCCGTTGCCGTTCGATGCCAGCGGGTTCTGGCTGTTCATGCACAGCGCCGTCACATGCTCCATCCGGACGTTCGCCGTGTCCTGCAGCAGCAGCGCGTTGCTCCAGCCCCCCGCCTCCGTCCCGCGGACGACGACGTTGTGCAATATGGTGTGCGGCATGACCGCGCCGCCCGCGTTCGCGCTGTCGCCAAGCACCGCGATCCCGTTCCCCGCCATGCCCGTCCCCGCCCTCACGCCCGCCCTGACGACCGACAGCTCCGACACCTCGACGGCTGCGCCCGTGGCGGTCGAGCCCGCGGCCGGGTCGCGCACATAGGTCGCGCCGGAGGCGTAGGTCAGCGCGAGGCCGCCGCCCGCGCCGTCGAACACCAGCTCCGTCGCATAGGGCCCATGCCCCGCCAGATGCAGCGCCTGGTTCCCGCTCAGCCGTGCCGTGATGGGCCGGGACAGCAGGCACCGCCCGTTCGGCAGCTGCACCGTCCGGCCGAAGCCGGACAGGGCGCGCGCGATGGCGTGGTTCAGGGCCGTCGCGTCATCCGTGCTGCCGTCGCACAACATGCCGTCATCGGCGGCGTCCACCACATCGTTGGCGCGTCGCGCGCTCCACGGATCGGGCGACGGCGCGTCGGACGCGGCCCCGAGCAGGATGCCGATGGCCGCCAGCCTGATGATCAGCCGCATACGTGACGCCTTCCCGGATTCCGCGGCGGCCCCGCCCTGATGGCCCCGCTTGCCGGCCCGCATGAGAGCGTGACCGGATCAGGTTGATCCGGTCAGGCTCTCGCTGATCGACGATGCGAGCATGTGACCGGTTCACGCCGGGGCATCCTGAACCGGTCAGGCTCTAATGCGCGAAGATGTCGGGGTCAACGTAGCCCAGCAGGTCCAGGCGGCAGCGGGTGGGCAGGAAGTCGAAGCAGGCCTGCGCCAGCTCGCGGCGGCCCTCCCGCACCAGCAGCGCGTCCATCCGGGCCCAGAGCGCATGCAGGTGCAGCACGTCCGACGCCGCATAGGCCAGCTGCTCCGGCGACAGCTCGGCCGCACCCCAGTCGGAGGTCTGCTGCTGCTTGCTGATCTCCGCGCCCACCAGCTCCCGCACCAGGTCCTTCAGGCCGTGGCGGTCGGTGAAGGTCCGCACCAGCTTGGCCGCGATCTTGGTGCAGCAGGTGGGGCCGACCGTCACGCCCAGCGCCTTCTGCAGCACGGCGACGTCGAAGCGGGCGAAGTGCATCAGCTTGGTGACCGCCGGGTCCGCCAGCAGGGCCGCGAGGTTCGGCGCCGCCATGCCCCGGCCGCCCAGCGCCTCCGGGATCAGCTGCACCAGGTGCGCCACGCCGTCACCGGCGGAAAGCTGCACCAGGCACAGGCGGTCGCGATGCGGGTTGAGGCCCATGGTCTCGGTATCGACGGCCACGACCGGGCCCAGCGCGAGACCCTCCGGAAGGTCGTGCCGGTGCAGGTGGATGGTCGCGCCGGATTGGAACTGCGTCACCGTCACGGGACGATCTGACCTTCTTCCGAGTGGTTCAAGGAAGGAGTGGTGCCCAGGAAAAGACTCGAACTTTCACGCCCTTGCGGGCACAGGTACCTGAAACCTGCGCGTCTACCAATTCCGCCACCTGGGCACACTGTGCGGTGGAGGCGGGGAGGTAGCCCCCGCACGGGGTGGCGTCAAGCCGGTATCTGGGCTCTGATCCCCGCTGAGAACGCGGTGGAGGACAACATGCGACGCAGGATGCTGGTGGGGGCCGCCCTGACCGGGGCCGCCGCCATGGCTGCAGAGACGGCCCAGGCGGAAACACCAGCGATCAAGCCCGGCGCCCTGGCGCTGCAGGATTGGGGCAGCTTCCATGTCGGCGGCCATCTGGTCGAGATTTCCGGCAAACCGGTGCGCGAGGTCCTGTTCAGCCCGGGCGGCGTTCCGGCCCGCGTCGACCCGAACGGCACCTACATGGCCGGCGCCATGTACGCGCAATACATGATCCCCGCCGAACGCAGGTCCGCGGTCCCGCTGATGCTGTGGCACGGGGGCGGCCTGACCGGCGTCACGTGGGAGACCACGCCGGATGGGCGCGAGGGCTGGCAGCACTTCTTCCTCCGCCAGGGCTGGCCCGTCTACGTGTCGGACGCGGTGGAGCGCGGCCGCTCCGGCTGGTCGTCGTTCCCCGACATCTTCCCCGGCGAGCCCGTTTTCCTGCCCATCGACAACCCCTGGGAGCGGTTCCGCATCGGCGACGGCCCCGGCTCGTTCAAGCGCGGCACCACCCTGCCCGGCAGCCAGTTCCCCGCGGACCATGAGAGCTACCTCAACTTCGTCCGGCAGAACGTCCCGCGCTTCACCACCACGGACGACATGACGCTGGCCGCCTACATCGCCCTGCTGGAGCGCGTGGGGCCCAGCGTGGTCCTGGTGCACAGCCAGGGCGGCCTGTTCGGCTGGCGCGCGGCCCAGCAGCGGCCAGACCTGGTGAAGGCGCTGGTGCTATGCGAGCCCGCCGCCATCGGCGACCCGGCCCGGGTGGCGGCGCTGAAGGACATCCCGCAGCTGATCGTCTATGGCGACTTCATCGAGCGGGACGCGCGCTGGCCCACCATCCGCGCCAACGGCGTGGGTTTTGCCGACAAGATCAGGGCGGCGGGCGGCCGGATCGACGTGGTGGACCTGCCGGCGCGCGGCATCCACGGCAACGGGCACATGATGATGATGGATCGGAACAACGCCGAGGTGGCCGGGCTGATCCAGGCCTGGCTGGCGGATAAGGGGCTGTGGCGGGCCTGAGCGGGGCTCAGGCGCCGCGCAGCTGCGCCTCGTCCAGCACGCGCTCGTGGTTGTCCAGCGTACTTTTGGCGCGATACTGCACGCCCTGGCTCGTGACCGGCATGGTGCGCACGATCGTGTAGACACCCGGGCGGGCATTGGCGTTGAACCGGTCGGGCAGCAGCGTCACCCGGTCACCGGCGTTGTACTTGTGGTCGGCCATCGATTGTCTCCGGAAAGAGAGTAGGGGGGCGCAGAGGCGCCCCCCATTCCATTCAGGCTGCCTTCAGGTTCACCGCGGACGACTTGCCCTGCTGCCCCTGCTCCAGCTCGTAGCTGAGCTTCTGCCCCTCGTTCAGCGACGCCATGCCGGCGCGCTCCACGGCGGAGATGTGGACGAACACGTCCTTCGAGCTGTCATCGGGCTGGATGAAGCCGAAGCCCTTCTGGGCATTGAACCACTTAACGGTACCTACTGACATCGTATGTCTCCACGGCCGCTGAAGCCCCGCGGACATGCGGAACCATCGTTACTTCTCAATTTCGGGGGGACCATGCGACGCAGTGCGTAGTAGGGTACGAACCCCGGCTGAAAAGCTCAGCCGTCGCATCGTCATACACCCGCCCCTGCAAAAGATCACGGCGAATGTGCGCCCCGGACGGGCTCGGCGCGGGCCACGGTATCGGGAGATGGTGGAAGGCTTGGCTCCGGCTGTGGCATCATGGCCCCGGTGATGGAGGGCCGCATGGGCGACCTGTACGACACGGACGTCCTGGAATGGTCGGAGCATCAAGCCCGGTTGCTGCGGCAGCACGCGGCCGGTGGGCCCGTCGACGAGCCTGCACGACCTCAAAGCGGAGGGCTGGCCGCTCGCTCGTGATGTTCCCGGAACTTATCCCGATGCGCTCTCCGCCCTGCCCGAAACCCTCGACGGCCAGGCCCCCTTGCTCGTCCCACCTGTTTGCCCCGTGACGCTGGACGAGTTGGTCGGCGAACGCTGATGCGCCGGGCCTGGTCCCGTATCGTCCGACGGCTTGCCTGTATCTGCGGCGCCGGCGGGCCTACGAGGCGAACCGCCCGGTATAGGTCGCCGAAAGGTCGATCTTGGCCGCGGCGATCGCCGGGTCGAAGCTCGCCAGCATGCGCCGCACCGTCTCGGCCATCTCGGGCGTCACCTGGCCGTCGTGCTGGAAGGCATCGCGGTTGCGCGTGAAGGCCGTGGTGCACACGTCCATACCCACCGAGCACATGCCGGCCTGCAACGCCCCGATCGCCTGCTCCGGCGTCGCCGTCTTCAGGAACGTCACCGCCTCCATGATCGCCGCCGCGGAGCCCCGCACCGCCGCCTCGTTCTTCGGCAGCCACCCGGCATCGGCATACAGGCAGCCGCTGGCATAGGGGCCGCCGAAGATGGCGCGCGTCCCGGCGCTGTCCCGCGCGTCGGCGAGGATGGTGATCTTCCCGCGGCCTTCGAGGTCCGCGATGATCGGGTCGAACAGGCTCAGCGCGTCGATGTCGCCGCGCTCGAACGCCAGCAGGGCCGTCTGCGTCGTGCCCACCCCGATCGCCGCCGCGTCCGTCGGTTTCAAGCCGGCCTTGGCCATCAGCTGCATCGCGAACAGGTGGGTCGCCGACCCCGGCGCCGAGACGCCGATCTTGCGCCCCTTCAGGTCCGCCGCCGTCTTGATCTGGTCCGCAAGCTCGCGCCGCACCCCCAGCACCAGGCCGCTGTTCTGCGCCTGCAGCACGAAGGCGGTCAGCTTGGCGCCCTTGGCCGCCATGAAGATCGTGTGCTCGTAATAGCCGCAGGCGACGTCGCTGCTGCCGCCCAGCACGGCCTGCATGGCCTTGGCGCCGCCCGGGAACTGGGCGATGTCGGCCTCGATCCCGTGCTTGGCGAACAGGTTCTGCCCGATGGCGACGAAGAACGGCATGTAGCCGTAGAGCGCGATCCCGCCCCCGGCGAAGCGGACCTTCGCCCGGGTCTGTGTCAGCGCAGGCCGGGCCAGCGGCAGCATGGCAGCGGCAGTCAGGGCGGTGCGACGTGTCAGCATAGGCCGGTCCTCCTCGGTCTTTGTAGGTCCCGGAGCATGCTGGCCCGGGTTCCGCGGCGTGGTGCCGTTTTGCCGACCCTATACCTCGTCAGCCCGGCGGGTCCAACGGCCAGCGCCACCCCGGCGTCGCGCCCCCGATGCGGACCCCGCCGACCCATCGCTCGCCCGGTCCGGCGTCCTGCCAGTCCGCCTCGCCCGCCAGCAGTCTTTTTCCCATTCCGGTCAGGCGCACCGGCCGCTCGGCCCCGGCTGCGGCGGCCCCGATCTCCAGCGCCGGCGTATCCGTGGCCGCCAGGCCCCCCAGGATCGGCACCAGCATCAGATCGCCCAGGAACGGCAGGGGGTCGCTGCGCTGCAGGTCGCCGAACACGCGCCCGATCGTGGCGGCGCCGGCCGCGACCGCCTGCAGCGACAGGCGTTCGGTCAACGACAGCCCGTCGCCGCGGCCCGGCAGCTCCTGCAGGAGCCGCACCAGCGCCGGCGCCATCGGCGGCAGGTCCGGGGTCGGCCGCCGCGCGATCTCCCATAGCGGCAGCGGCGTGGCCTGGCGCAGCGCCGCCCAGACCTGCCGCCCCAGCGCCCCCTGCCCTGCCGAGACGGGAACCCGGCCGGGCCAGAGCGCGCCCAGCTCCCCGGGCGTCAGTTGCCCCAGCCCGAGGAACCGCTGTGACCCGGGATGCCGGTCGATGCAGATCAGCTCCACCCCCGGCCGCCCCTCGAGCGCCTGTAGCAGATAGGCAAGGATCAGCTGGTCGTACGGATCATGCTCGAACCACAGCACCAGGCGGTCGCCGGACGCGATCGCGCGGTCGAGCGCCGCCTGCTCCGCATGGAGGCGGTCCGCCGTGCCGGGCAGGCCGTAGCCCGCCACGAAGCGGCGCCTCGCGTCCCGCCAGCCGGGGCCGTCGAGCACCGGCCCCTGGCACAGCGGGTCGGCGTATTCGAGGAACGTCCCCGCAAAGCCGGCCTGCCGCAGCGTTCCACGGATGTCGCTGCCGCAACGGAGATGCGTGGTCGGCCGGTCCCCGTCGGGTGCTGCGCCCTGGGTCACGCTCACCGGCCCGCGCGGAACGGCGTGGCGTCGATGGCGGCGGGGCGGCCCAGCAGCAGGTCGGTGGCCAGGCGGGCGCTGCCGGCGGCCAGGGTCCAGCCGAGTCCGCCATGGCCGGTGTTGAGGAACAGGCCGGGCAGCGCGCTGGGCCCGATCAGCGGGCGGCTGTCGGGCGTCACGGGGCGCAGGCCGGTCCAGGGGCGGGTGCCCGCCGACAGGTCCACGTCCAGCGATTCGGAGGCCGCGCGGGTGATGCTGGCGAGGCGGGCCGGGTCGATCTCGCGGTCCAGGCCCACGAAGTCGGCGATCCCCGCCACGCGGATGCTGGGCCCTGGCAGCGGGGCGAAGACGATCTTGCGCGCCATGTCGGTCACGCTGTGGCGCAGCGGCGTCCGCGGCGTCAGGGTCAGGCTGTAGCCCTTCATGGGGATGATCGGCAGCCGGATCCCGGCGGCGCGGGCGAAGCCGGGGGCCCCCGCACCCAGGCACAGCACCACCTGGTCCGCGCCCAGCGTCTCCGGGCCGATCCGCACCCCGCGCAGCCGCCCGCCCTCCAGCCAGGGGGTGCACGGCGCACCCAGCCGCCATTCGACGGTGTTGCGCTGCCGCAGCTGGCCTGCCAGCCCCTGGCAGAAGGCGGCGCAGTCGCCCACCTCCTCGCTGGGCGTGAACACGCCGCCGGCCAGCGCCGCCGCATCGATCCGCAGCCCCGGCTCGTGCGCCAGGCACTCCTGCGCGGACAGCACCTGCTGTTCCGCGCCCAGCCCGCGCTGCCGCTCCACCTGGCGCCGGGCCGCGGCGAACCCGTCGGCACCCCGGTGCAATACCAGCTTGCCCGCCGTCCGCAGCCCGAACTCCAGCGGCAGGGCCGCCACCAGCCGCCCCATCTCCTGCCGGCTCGACCCGGCCAGCGCCAGCTGCGCCACCGTCGTGCGCCGCACCTGGGCGGTGGTGCAGTGCCGCAGGAACGCCGCACCCCAGAGCAGGAACCGGGGATCGAGCCCCGGCCGCATCCGCGTGGGCCCGTCCCGCTCCAGCAGCAGCGCCGGCAAGTGCCGCAGCGTCTCGGGCGAGGCGAAAGGGGCGACGAAGTTGTAGCTGAGCTGCGCGCCGTTGCCGGGGCTCGCGTCGCCGCCCGCCGTCTCGTTCCGGTCCACCAGGGTGACGTCGCACCCGGCCTCGGTCAGCGCCCAGGCCGTGGTCAGGCCGATGACGCCCGCCCCGAGGACCAGGACCTTCATGCTTCCCGATACAGCAGCAGCAGCGCCCCGATGAACAGGAAGCACACCGGCCACACCCATCCCGCCCAGCGCCGCACCGGCGCGTCGGCCCGCAGCTCCAGCCAGCGCGACCAGCCGGCGGCGACGCTCGCCAGCGCCAGCGGCGTGTGGGTCAGCTCGATCAGCAGCTGGTCCTTGATGTTGGCGATGGCGTGGCTGTGCGTCAGCAGCAGCGCCCCGCCCAGCGCGGTCAACAGCGGGAACACCAGGGCAAGGCCCGGCCGCCGCAGCCATCCCGTGCGGATGCCCCATTCGAACAGCCCGAAGGCGACGATCAGCACGACGAACACCCGGTGCTGCAGCACCTCCACATCGCGCAGGCTGGCCCAGAAGCCGATCTCGCCCAGCGGCCAGACCTCGGGGTCCGACCGCAGGAACAGGAACCCCGCCAGCACCAGCAGGGTCAGCGGCCAGTGCCGCGCCCATCCCACCCCGGCGCGGTTCAGCAGCGCCAGCGCCCCCATGACCAGCACGAAGATGCCGGACCAGTGGTGGTTGTACTCCGACCAGGCGATGTCGGCCGCATTCCGGTCCGGCAGCTCGCCCGAGCCCGGCACGAAGGCCTGCGCCGCCGCCCGCTTCTGCGCGGCCGCCTCGGTGTCCAGCTTCTGCTGCAGCGCCGGCAGGGCCAGCACGTCGTGGTCCGGCGAGACGAGGCGCGGCACGACGGGCGCGTTGCGCTCCATCACCTCGGCCCAGGTGACGCGGTCGTGCACCAGGTCGACGCCGGGCGGGACGGAGGTCAACGAGGCCGCGGCGAAGAAGATCGTGATGCCGATGCCGATCTCGACCTCGGCGAACCGGCGCATCCGCAGCACGGGGGTCGCCGGGTCCCGCCGCAGCCGCTCCACCACCAGGAAGTTGCCCAAGCCCAGCAGCAGCAGCAGGCCGAACATGGAGGCCTTGGCGCCGGCCATCACGCCATAGGCCGTGCCGTAGGTGGCCCCCCAGCTGCCGATATAGAGGACGCTGAACACCGCGGCCGACACCAGGATGCAACCCACGCCCGCCATGCTCATCCGGCTGAACCGCGCGCCCACCCGGCGGAAGGCGGCGCCGTCGTGCAGGCGGGACAGCACCATCACGAAGCACGGGATGCCACCCACCCAGATGGCCGCGCCCGCGATGTGCAGGGCGCTGGCTGCCAGCAGGATCGGCACGTCGTCGAGTCGCGCGGCCGCATGCGTCGTCGCCACCGCCGCCGCCAGCACGATGGCGCACAAGGCCAGCATCGGCGGCCCCGCGGGCACGCGGCGGCCCAGCAGCATGCCGGACAGCAGCAAGGCCGCCGCCAGCTTCACGAGCCCCGCCACCGCGAACGACGCCCCCACGACCGAGGCGAACGGCAGGTCCAAGGTGCTCATCAGCACCGCGGTCTGCATCGCCACCGTCAGGCCCTCGCCCACCGCCAGCCCGATGGCGGCCCAGCCGGCGATGACGGCCGTGCGCCGCACCAGCCCGGCCCCGTCGGGCAGGCCGTCGGCGAACGGCCGCGCCAGGAACAGCAGGAACACCACACCGCCCAGCGCCATGCTCTGCGCCGCGATCACCAGGCCGTGCAGGATGATCGACAGGTAGCCGAACAGGTCGACCAGCAGCGACAAATCAGCGCGCCCGGACGGTGAAGGGCACGTCGCCCCGCGTGATGTGCCCGTCCACCGCCAGCACCTGCCACCGCAGCACCCAGCTGCCCGGCAGCAGCGGCGCCTGCGCCTGCAGCGTGTCCGCACCCGAGGGCAGCAGCTTCAGCGCCTGGCCCGCAGCCCCCGCCGGCCGCAGTTCCAGCCGCGACCGCGCTTGGTCGATGCGGGAGTTGAACCGCAGCGCGAACGCCGCCGGCCCCGGGTCCAGCGTCGTGTTCGCGGCGGGTTGGCTGTCCATCAGGATGGCATGCGCGCGGGCGGCTTCCGGCAGGGCGAGCAGGGCACAGCAGACGAACAGGACGTTGCGCATGACCCGGCCTCTAGCGCGCGCCGGGCCGGGTGTCCATGATGCGGCCCGGCCCGAGCGGCCCCTCCCTCCTCCCGGCTGATCCATGTCCCGATCCCCCCCCGGCTTGCGCGCCGACTACCGTTGCTTCCTGAGCCTGACCACGCGGTGGATGGACAACGACGTCTTCGGCCACCTGAACAACGTCGTGTACTCCAGCCTGTTCGACACCGCCGTCTGCCGTTCGTTGGTCGGCCGCGGCATCCTGCAGGGCCCGCACGACGCCCACATCCTGATGATGGTCGAGAGCGGCTGCCGGTTCCACAGCGAGATGGCCTTCCCGGACGAGGTCACCGCCGGCATCCGCGTCGCCTCGGTCGGCACCAGCAGCGTCCGGCACGAGGTCGCGGTGTTCCGCAACGACGCCGACCGGGCCGCGGCCGAGGGCTTCATGGTGCACGTCTGCGTCGATACCGCCACGCGCCGCCCGGCCCCCTGGCCGCAGGACTGGCGCGACAGCTTCACCACGACGGGAGATTGAACGATGGACATGGGATTGCGCGGCCGCAAGGCGATCATCTGTGCGGCCAGCAAGGGGCTGGGCCGCGCCTGCGCGCTGGCCCTCGCGCGGGAGGGTGTGGACGTCGTGATCACCGCCCGCACGGCCGAGACGCTGGAGGAGACGGCCGCCGCGATCCGTGCCGAGACCGGCGTCACCGTCGTCGCGGTGCCGGGCGACATCACCACGCAAGCCGGTCAGGCCGCGGCGCTGGCCGCCTGCCCCGCGCCGGACATCCTGGTGAACAACGCCGGCGGCCCGCCCGCCGGGGACTTCCGCGAGTGGGAGCGCGACGACTGGATCAAGGCGCTCGATGCCAACATGCTGACGCCCATCGCACTGATGAAGGCGGTGGTGGACGGCATGATCGCCCGCCGCTTCGGCCGCATCGTCAACATCACCTCGGGCTCGGTGAAGTCCCCGATCGCGACCCTGGGCATGAGCAACGGTGCGCGCGCCGGGCTGACCGGCTTCGTGGGCGGCCTCGCGCGCCAGGTGGCGCGGCACAACGTGACCATCAACAACCTGCTCCCGGGGCCGTTCCTGACAGATCGGCTGCGGCACAACGCGTCGCTCGCGGCGCAGAAGGCGGGCAAGACGGTGGACGCCATGCTGGCCGAACGGGCGGGCAACACCCCGGCCGGCCGCAACGGCGACCCGGCCGAGTTCGGCGACGCCTGCGTCTTCCTGTGTGCCGCCAGCAGCGGCTTCATCGTCGGCCAGAACCTGCTGCTCGATGGCGGCGCCTTCAACTCGACCATGGGGTGACGGCGCAACATCCGGAAGGCCAGGCGGCCGCGGCGGCCTATGCTGGGTCCATGATCCCCGAACCCAACTGGCCCCGCATCCACGCCGAGCTGAACGCAGGGGGCTGCGCGCCGACCGGCCCCCTGCTGGACGCCGCCACCTGCGCCGCGCTGACCCGGTTGTACGACGAACCCGACGGGTTCCGCAGCCGCGTCGTGATGGCGCGCCATGGCTTCGGGCAGGGCGAGTACCGCTACTTCGCCTATCCCCTGCCCGGCCCGGTGCAGGCCTTGCGGCAGCGCGCCTATGCCGCCCTGGTGCCGCTGGCGGACGAATGGGCCGCGCGCATGGGCCAGGAACACGGCTTTCCGCCCGACCTCGCGGCCCAGCTGGCCCGTTGCCATGAAGCGGGCCAGGCCCGGCCCACCCCGCTGCTGCTGCGCTACGGCCCCGGCGACTACAACTGCCTGCACCAGGACCTGTACGGGCCCCTGCACTTCCCGCTGCAGCTGACCGTCCTGCTCAGCGAGCCCGGCCAGGACTTCGACGGCGGCGAGTTCGTGCTGGTGGAGCAGCGGCCCCGCATGCAGTCGCGCGCTCAGGTGGTGCCGCTGCGCCGCGGCGAGGGCGTCGTGTTCGCCACCAGCCAACGCCCGGTCCAGGGCTCCCGCGGGTCCTACCGGGTGACCATGCGGCACGGCGTCAGCCGGGTGGCCCGGGGCGCCCGCCACACGCTGGGGATCATCTTCCACGACGCCGCCTGAGTTCCTGCGTTTGCAACCCGTTGCTTCAGGATCGGCGATCGTGTCGTGTCGACCTCCGGCTTGTCCCGCGCGCCCCTCGCCTGGAGGTCATCGGCGCGTGAGGGCGACCAGGTAGACGCATGGGTCGGCGGCGTCGTTCACGAATTCGCAGGACGCAGGCTGCCCGAGCGTGAAGCAGTCGCCGACCTCGAGCCGATACTCGACGTCGTTCTCGCGGAAGACCAGCGTGCCGGAGATGACCCACATGCATTGACCCCCCAGATGAGCATAGGCCACGGCTGGGTAGGTCACGCGTGCGCCTGTCGGCAGCTCCACGCGGACGAGCTCCGGATCGGCGCCGGGCGGGGTGATGGCCTGGCGGATGTACCCGGTGGCCGGGTCGCGCCAGAGCGGCTGTTGCCCGGCACGGACCAGCCTCTCGGTTCCCGCGGCATCGCCTTCGACACGGGCGAGCAGCGTGGACAGAGTGATCCCGAAAGCACCCGACAGCCGGCCCAGCAGCGCCGCCGTCGGACTGGCCTCTCCACGCTCCACCTTGCTGATCATCGCGCGGCTCACGCCCGAGTGGTCGGCAAGGCTGGCGATGGACCAGCCACGCGTTTCACGCTCGGTCCTAAGCCGGGTTGCGAGACTTCCTTCGAACCCGCAGGCCAGCGAGCCCGCGTCTTTTATAGTAGCCAAGTTGTCATCATACTGGATAGTCTCCTGGCGGACGGCATCTTCATGGACGGAGCGGGGATCGTGATGGAAGCGCAAACTCGACATTCCACCATTGGCGATCTGGCCGGCCAGGAGGCGGTCGTGAACACCGGGCGTCAGGTGGATGTCCCCAAACGGGCCGGGCACAATGGCGGCCCGCCGCTCAGCGCCCCAGATCCCGACGCGTCATGGAGGCTGTGGTGTTGGCGCCGGGCACACCGGCGCGCCTGGGCTGTTCCACGCGAGATCGCCATGAGCCGCCTGGCGCGGGCCGAGGAGCTCGGCATGACATACCATGACTACACCCTGGAGATCCTCGAACGGGGACGATACCTGTAGGCGCCGCGTGATTGCGCCGCCCGGGCACCGGGCGTACGGTCACCTGCGACGAACGATGGGCGGGTGGAGGGCGGATGCGGGGCGCGGCGTGGCTGGGTGGGCTGATGGTTGCGGCGGCGCTGGCCATCCCCGTGACGCCTGCCGCGGCACAGAAGTCCGTCGACACGCTCCGCATCGCCTGGCGCGACGCGGTGCCCGACCTCGACTTCTACCACTACTCGCTTCGCAACGGCCTCGTGGTCTCGCACCATGTCTGGGACACGCTGATCTACCGCGACCCCGAGACCTTCCAGCTGAAGCCGCTGCTCGCCACCTCGTGGAAATACGTCGACGAGACCACGATCGAGTTCGAGCTGCGGCCGGGTGTGAAGTTCCATGACGGCAGCGCGCTGACGGCCGACGACGTGGTCTACACCGTCACCTCCGTCCTGGCGGACAAGCAGGTGTCGGTGCCCAGCAACTTCGCCTTCATCGCCGGGGCGGACAAGGTGGACGACCTGCATGTCCGCATCCGCCTGCGGCAGGTCTTCCCCGCCGCGTTGGAATACATGTCCATGGTGCTGCCGATCTATCCCCGCGCCTATCGCGAGCGCGTGGGCACCGACGGCTTCAGCAAGGCGCCCATCGGCACCGGCCCCTACCGCGTGACGCGGCTGGACGGCACCAGCGAGATCGACCTCGAGCGCAACGACGCCTATTTCGACAGCCCGAAGGGCAAGCCCGCGATCCGGCGACTGGTCATCGCCGAGGTGGCGGACGCGTCCGCCGAGCTGACGGCGCTGCTGGAAGGCCAGGCGGACTGGATCTGGCAGTTCAGCCCGGACCAGATGCCGAGGATCGCCGCGATCCCGACGCTGCAGACCGTTGCCAACGAGAGTATGCGCATCGGCTACCTGAACCTCGACTCGACGGGACGATCGGGGCCCAGCCCGCTGACCAACGTCAAGGTCCGACAGGCCGTGCTGCACTCCATCGATCGGGTGGCCCTGGCCCGGCAGTTCATGCCGGGCGGCTCCCGCGTGCTCGACGCGCCATGCTTCCCCACCCAGTTCGGCTGCGACCAGGCCATCGCGATCAAGTACGAGTACGACCCGGCCAAGGCGCGCGCGCTGCTGACCGAGGCCGGATATCCCGAGGGGTTCGAGACGGAGTTGGTCGGTTCGCTGCTGCCGCAATGGATGCTGGCGCTCCAGGGCAGCCTGGCCGGCGTGGGCATCAAGGCCCGCGTGACGCAGCTGCAGGCCAGCGCCGCGTTGATGCGCACCGTGGCCGGGCAGACGCCGATGGTGGCGAGCAGTTGGGGCAGCTACGCCATCAACGACGCCTCGGCCATCCTGCCCTACCTCTTTGCCGGTGGCGGCAGCGACGACGCGCGGGACCCCGAGGTCAAGCGCCTGGTCGACGAAGGCAGCAAGACGGTCGACCCCGACCGGCGCCGCGCCGCCTACTCCGCAGCCATCCGGCGCATTACGGAGCAGGCGTATATCCTGCCGCTGTTCACCTTCGTGACGACCTATGCGGCGAGCCGTGGCCTGAGCTTCAAGACCTTTCGAGACGAGCTTCCGCGCTTCTATCTCTCGAGCTGGAAGTAGGCGTCGCAAGACGCGGAGGCGCAGCTGACGCATTTGTGAGCGAATTGAGAATTTGGTTGCAGATGTTCAAGTTTCGTTATAAGTCCGTTATGGGCGCTTGATGCGTGTGTAACGGGGTGGTTGATGATTTTTAGGATTTCCGCTGTCGCTGGCCTCGCCGGCCTTCTGATCTCGTCCGTGTCCGGACCCGCCCACGCGGCGGCGAACCTCGTTACCAACGGCGACTTCAGCAGCTACACGCTGAACGGCAATGCCGGGACCGCGTCCGAGCAGCTCTACAAGTCCACCGTCCCGGGACAGGCGGGCGTTGTCGTCACCGGCTGGACCAACCAGTCCGGCTACGACTTCCTGTTCACGCCGGGCAGTGCCGACACGACCGGCGCCTTCACGCCCGAGTTCAACGGCACCACCTACCTGTACGGGCCGGGCGCCGGCGGGGGTGGCGTGCAGAACGGCATGACCGCGACCAGCCCGAACGGAAACAACTTCCTCGCACTCGATGGCGGGTTCGAGCCGGGTGCGCTCACCCAGAACATCACGGGGCTGACGATCGGCGCCAACTACAACCTCTCATTTTACTGGGGCGCCGCGCAGCAGTACAACCCGAGCGCGTTCAACCAGCCGACGACGGAGTCGATCAAGGTCAGCTTCGGCGGCCAGACCTTCTCCACCGCGACGATCAACAACCCCGCCGAAGGGTTCTCGCCCTGGCGGCTGCAGACGTTCACGTTCACCGCCACGGCGACCTCGCAGCTGCTCAGCTTCCTGGCGGCCGGCAGCCCCTCCGGACAGCCGCCGTTCTCCCTGCTGGATGGCGTCAGCCTGACGGTGCCGGAGCCCGCCAGCTGGGCGGTGCTTCTCGTCACGATGGCCGGCCTCGGGCTGATGTCCCGCCGCCGTCGCCAGGGGGCTCCGCCCGCCATCGATGCAACGATGACCTGATCGATCGGGGGCGGGCCTGTCCCGCTCCTGCCTCCAGGCTATGGCCGTGCCGGCCCCGGCGTCGATCGGACGACCGGGATCACGGCCTCCATGACGTCCGGCTCGTCCGGCAGCCGCCGAATGGTGGCACCCATTCGCCGCATGAAGGCCAGCATCGGCGCGTTCTCGGCGAGAACCTGGCCGGTGATGCTGGTCATGCCCAACGAGCCGCCCCACTCCAGCAGCCGTTCCATCAGCCGCCGCGCCAGGCCCTGACCCTTCATCGCGGGGTCCACCACCACCGCGAACTCCCCGCCCGGCGTGCCCATCTCGCGCACCAGCCGCCCCACCCCCACCGTGTCGCTGCCCACCTCGCCCGCTACCCCGCCCACTACCCCGCCGGCCACTTCGCCGGCCGCCCCGCTGCCGCCGTCGCGCACGGCGACGAAGGCCATCTCCCGCACGTAGTCCACCTGCGTCATGCGGGCGATCTGTTCAGGTGGCAGCTCCCGCAGCATGTTGAAGAAGCGGTAGCGGATGTCCTCGGGGGTCAGCCGGCGGAACAGGGCGATGTGCGCCTCGGCGTCCTCGGGCCGGATCGGGCGGATCGAAACGGTCTCGTGCCGCGCCTCGAACCGTTCGGCCAATTCCGCCGGGTAGGCCGTCAGCGCGAACGACGACATCGTGCCGGCCGGGCGAAGGCCGATCCAGGCGTCGGCAGCCGTCACGCCCTGCGCATCCGCGAACAGCGGGTTGATGTCGATCGCCGCGATCTCCGGATGGTCGGTCAGCATCTGGCTGACCCGGACCAGCGCGTCGGCCACCGCCGCCTCGTCCGCCGCCGGCTGGTCGTGCAGCGCCACCAGCAGCCCGGCCGCACGGGTCCGCCCGATCTGCGCCCGCGCCAGGGCCAGGTTCAGCGGTGGCAGCTCGTACGCGACGTCGCCCAGCAGCGCCGCCGCCGTGCCACCCAGGCCGAAGCCGATCACCGGGCCGAACACCGTGTCGTCGGCCATCGTGATCCGCAGCTCCCGCGCCCGCCCCGCCTGGCGCTGCACCAGCAGCCCATCGGCGGCCGGACCCAGGCGCGCCACGGCACGGCGCACGGCGTCGGCATCGCGCAGATCCAGCAGCACGGTCCCGGGGCCGGGTTTCGACAGCCGGCCCGGCGAGGCATCGGGCGCCCCGTGCCGGCGCCGCTTCAGCACGACGGGAAACCCGAGCCGGGCTGCGGCCGCCGCGGCATCCTCGGCCGACTGCACCGCGCAGATCGGCAGCACCGGCATGCCATAGGCAGCGAGGACATCGAGCGCCTCGTCCTGCGTCAGCCCGTCGCGGCCGGCCGCCCGGGCCTGCGACAGGATGCGCGTCACCGCGGCCTGGTCCGGGGCCAGGCGGAGCACGCGGCGGGACGGCAGCTCGGCTGCCGCGGCACGAGCCCGGCGCTGCGCCACGAGTTGCCCGAACGCCCGCACGGCCGATTCCGGTGTGGCGAACACCGGCAACCCGGCATCGGCCAGGGTCCGGCGGTGCGCGGCCCCGGTCGTCTCGCCCAGCACGCAGGCCAGCAGGGGCACGCGCAGGGTCGGCATCGTCCGCGGGCTGCAGGCCGCCAGGGCCGCCACCGCCGCCGCATCGTCGGGGCCGGTGGGCGACAGGATCGCGACGATCCCGCCGGTGCCGGGCATGCCCGCCAGCATGGCGGCGGCCTCGGCCACGCGGATCGGCCGGTCCGCGCCGGTCCAGACGATGCCGGGGTCGGCCGGGCCGTCCGGCAGGTGCAGCTGCAGCAGCGCGCGGTCCGTGTCGCTCAAGGCCAGCAGCGGGATGCCGGCCGCCACCGCCGCGTCGGCCGCCATGTGCCCGGGCCCGACGGCATTGGTGGCGATCGCCAGCGACTCGTTGCGCGGAGGGCGGGCCCGCGTCAGCACCTCCGCCGCGCCCAGGAAGTTCGCCAGGCCCGACACCTGCACCACGCCCACCCGGCGCAGCGCGGCGGCGAACACCTCGTCCGCCTGCCCCGACGGGTCCTGCAGCCGGCCGCCGGCCCGCAGCGCCACCACGGGGCGGAGCCGGGCCGCAGCCCGGGCGGCGGCCAGGAAGGCGTGGCGGTCGCGGATGCTGCGGATGTCCAGCAGGATGGCCCCGGTGTCCCGATCCCGCGACAACCAGTCCAGGCTGAGGCTGAACCCGGTGTCCACGTTGCCGCCGGTGCCGATCACATGGCTGAACCCCACGCCATTCGGCCCCGCCCAGTCCAGCACCGCCCGGCACAGCGCCGCCGACTGCGACACCAGCGCCACCTTGCCGGGCCGGGCCGCCAGCGGGGCCGCCGACGCATCGAGCCCCAGCGCCGGAACCATGATGCCGAACGAGGACGGCCCCAGCACCCGCACCCCCGCCGCCCGCGCGGCCGCAGCCAGCCCCGGGGCCGGCGTCGCACACACCGCCGCCCAGGTCCCGGCCTGGCCCAGAGCCAACAGGGCGCCGGCCACCGCGTCGGGCGCGCAGGCGAGCACGGCGAGGTCGAACGCGCCGCCCGGCCCCAAGGGCGGCACCACCCCCGCCTCCATGACCGCGAAGCGGCCCTTAAACCCCGCCATGTTGGCCGCAATGGCCCGACCTGATGCGCTGTCGCCGCCCACCAGCAGGACCGATTTGGGACGGAAGAAGGCCTCCGGACGGAAGCCCTTGACGAGGCCGGGACGGAACAAGCGCACTCCTGCGGCAGATCGGGACAGCCCACCCTACGCCGACCTGCCGCTTGCCAGAACCCCGGCCCTCTCCCAGCATCGGTCCGCGACGAAAAGGCGGAAACGATGAACGAGCAGGACTGGGATCCGGAGATGCTGGCCTTCCAGCGCGCCTACCTGGAGGCCGCAGCCAAGCTGCCCGCCATCCGGTTCGAGCGCCCGTTCGACCCGCAACGCCTCATCAACGACGCCCTGGCCATGACCCTGGCCGATGGCGGACCCCCGATGGCCGAGACGACGGACCGCTGGGTGTTCGGCCGCGGCCGCCGCATCCTGTGCCGCGTCTACAAGCCGACCGGATCGGCAAACCTGCCGGTCCTGGTCTATTTCCACGGGGGCGGCTGGGTCTGGTCGTCGATCGACACGCACGACCGCCTGGTCCGCGAATACGCCGCCGCGGCCGGGTGCGCGGTGGTCAGCGTGGACTACGCGCTCTCGCCCGAGGCCGTCTTCCCGCAGGCGATCGAGGAATGCGCCGCCGTCGTCCGCTGGATCGGCGCGCACGGCGCCGAATGGGGGCTCGATCCCGCCCGCATCGCGCTCGGCGGCGACAGCGCCGGCGGCAACCTGGCCCTGGGCACGGCGCTGATGCTGCGGGACGCGGGGGCCACGCCAAGCCCGAGCTTGCGCGGCATCCTGGCGCTGTATCCCGTCTGCGACGCCGACTTCTCGCGCCCCAGCTACGCCCGCTTCGGCCCCGGCGGCTACTTCCTGACCGAGGAGAAGATGCGCTTCTACTGGAACGTCTACGCTCCGGAACCGGCTACGCGCCTCAACCCGCTCGCCGCCCCGCTTCGCGCCGACCTGCGGGGCCTGCCGCCCACCATGGTCCAGTCGGCCGAGCTGGACGTCCTGCGCGACGAGGGCGAGGCGCTGGCGGCGCGACTCGAGGCGGCCGGCGTACCGACTTTTTACGAGCTGGTGCCCGGCGTCATTCACGGCTACCTGCGTGCCAGCGGCCACGTGGGCCGCGCCCGCGAAGCGATCGCCTCGGGCGCCACCTGGCTGGCCGGCGTGCTCGCCTGACCCTCAACCCGCGTCCTGGGACAGCGCCAGCGCCCGCGCATAGACCAGCTTGCGCGGCAGCCCCGTGGCCGCGGCCACCAGCGCCGCCGCGTCCCGCACGCTGGCGCCGGCCAGGGCACGCCGCAGCTGGCCATCGAGGTCCTCCGCATCGGGCGCTTCGAGGGCGGCCGGGCCGACGACGACGGTGATCTCGCCCCGGGCCGCCGTGGCGGCGTAGTGCGCGGCCAGCTCCGGCAGGGTTCCCCGCCGCACCTCCTCGAAGCGTTTCGTCAGCTCCCGCGCCACCGCGGCCGGGCGGTCGCCGAAGGTGGTGGCCATGTCGGCCAGCGCCTCCGCCAGGCGATGCGGCGCCTCGTGCCACAGCAGCGTCGCCGACAGCCCGGCACGCTCGGCCGCCCGCAGCACCCCGTAGGCCGCCAGCCGGGCGGCGGAGCGCGGCGGCGCGAATCCCAGGAACAGGAAAGGCTGCGGCGGCAGGCCCGACAGCACCAGCGCCATCACGGCCGCGTTCGGCCCGGGGATGGCCGACACCGGGACCCCGGCCTCGATCGCGGCGCGCACGAGGCGGTAGCCGGGGTCCGACACCAGCGGCGTGCCGGCGTCCGACACCAGCGCCATCCGCTGGCCGCCTTGCATCCGCGCCACCAGCCCCGGCGCCCGGCCGCCCTCGTTGTGGTCGTGCAACGCCTCCGTCCGCACCCCCAGCCCATATTCCTGCAGCAGCCGCGCCGTCGTGCGCGTGTCCTCGCACAGCACCACGTCCGCCCCGCGCAGGGCGTCCAGCGCGCGCGCCGAGATGTCACCGAGGTGTCCGATCGGGGTAGCCACCAACACCAGCCCCGGTGCTATAGATGCAGGCCGGCCGGCCGTATCGTCCGCCGCGGGAGACGGACCTGATGGATCGCCAGTTGGATCGCCTGCCTCGGACATCCCGTCTCCTTCGTGGCCTGGGCCTCGGTCTCGCCCTGGCCGGGGCCGCCTCGCTCGCCGCCTGCGTAGCCCAGCCCCCGGTCGAACGCCACGCGACGCCGCTGAACGGGCCCGTGACCGGGCCCGTGCTCGGGTCCGCCCCGCCCGGGCCCGCCGGCCCGGGACGGCGCATCGCCATCCTGCTGCCGCTGACGGGCCCCAATGCCGAGATCGGCCAGGCGCTGCTGAAGGCCGCCCAGCTGTCATTGAACGAGCCGGGCTCGCCGCCGCTCGACCAGCAGGACACCCACGGCACGCCGGAGGGTGCCGCCGCCGCCGCCCGCATCGTGCTGGCCGCGGGCGCCGGGATCGTGCTCGGCCCGTTGACCGGGCCCGAGACGTCCGCCGTCGCACCCCTTACCCGGGCGGCCGGGGTGCCGCTGCTGGCGTTCACGTCCGACGCGACCCTGGCGCAGGCCGGGGTCTGGCCGCTGGGAATCACGCCCGCGCAGCAGGTCCGCCGCCTGGTGCTGGCCGTGCAGGCCGAGAACAAGACGCGCCTGGCCGCGGTGCTGCCGCAGAATGCGTTCGGCGACGCGCTCGCCTCGGGGCTGACGGTCGCCGCGGCCGGCGCCGGGCTGCCGGAACCCCGCATCGTGCGGACGCCGAACGGTTTCGCCGCCCTGAACGACGCGTTGAAGACTGTCTCCGACTTCCCCAGCCGACGCGGCGCCATCGAGGCCGCCCAGCGCGCGGCGAAGGGGCAGGCCACCCCGGATGCGCGGAAGGACTCCGCCGAGATCGGCAAGCGCGAGATCCCGCCGCCCCCCATGGACGCCCTGCTGCTCGGGGCCGGCGGAGACCTGCTGGGCCAGGCGGTGCCGCTGCTCGGTTTCTACGACATCGGCCCGGCGCAGGTCCGCATCCTGGGCCCCGCGACCTGGGTGCGTGACGCGCCGCGGCAGCCGAACCTGGCCGGCGCCTGGTTCGCCGCCCCCGACCCGGCCGCACGCTCGGGATTCGAGACGCAGTTCACGGCGAAATACAACGGGCCCGCGCGCGACTTCACCAGCCTGGCCTACGACGCGGCGGGCATCGCCCGGGCCGTCGCGACGGCCCAGGGCTTCCCGAGCGCCGGGCTGACCCGGCCCGAGGGTTTCGCCGGGGCCGACGGATTACTGGCGCTGCAGCCGGACGGCCAGGTCCGCCGCGGCCTGGCGATCTTCGAAGTGGACCGCGGCGGCGCCCATATCGTGCAGCCCGCCCCGCAGACGCTGGCCGCACCCGGCGTCTGATCGGGCCCGGGCCCGCCACGGATGCGCGCCCCGCTGCCCCTGCGCACCGCATGCGTGCTGGCCGCCGTGCCCGCCGCGGTGCTGCTGAGCCTCGCACTGCTGCACGAGCTGGCGTGGCTGCCGGCCCTGGTCGGCGCGGCCATCGTGCTCGCCGGCGCCCTGGGGCTCGCACAGCTCTGGGTGCGGGACCTCGCGCGGGTCATCCATGCCCTGGACCGCGCCGCCCCCAGCAGCCCCGGCGCGCCGGACCCGGGCCCCCCGCTGCTGTCCGCCACCGCCCACATCGCCCGCATGGCGGCCCGCCTGTCCCGCGACCTGGTCGAGCGCGAGGCCGCGATGGCCACCACGCTGCGGGCCGAGCAGGCCCTGGTGCGGCGTTTGCCCGATCCGCTGATCGTGCTCGGCCCCGGCCGGGCCGTGCATCGCCTGAACGCCGCCGCCGAGGCCGCCTTCGGCCCCGCCATGCCCGCCGTGCTGCGCCACCCGGGCCTGCGCGGCGCCATCGACCGGGCGCTGGCGGAAGGCCAGCCGCAGTCGGCCGAGCTGACGCTGCCCGTGCCGATCTCACGCGAGGTGTCGGCCACCGTCATCCCGCTCGACCCGCCGCTGGCCGATGGCGGCCGGATCGTCGCCGTGCTATCCGACCGCACGCGGGAACGCGCCGTGGAGCGAATGCGGGCCGACTTCGTCGCCAATGCCAGCCACGAGCTGCGGACCCCGCTGGCCAGCCTCATCGGCTTCATCGACACGCTGCGCGGCCCCGCCGCCGACGACCCGCCCGCGCAGGTCCGCTTCCTGCGCATCATGGCCGAGCAGGCGCAGCGCATGAACCGGCTGATCGACGACCTGCTGAGCCTGTCGCGCGTCGAGCTGACGGAGCACCAGCCGCCCGAGGACCAGGTCGACCTGGTCCAGCTGATCCGCCGCATGGCCGCCGCCTTCGAGCCGCAGTCCAAGGCGCGCCACATGTCGATCGAGGTGGCGTGCCCGCCCGGCCTGCCGATGATCCCGGGCGACGAGGACCAGCTGGAGCAGGTGGTGCAGAACCTGCTGGACAACGCCCTGAAGTACGGTCGCGAGGGCGGCACCGTCCGCGTGACAGTCCAGGAGGCACCGCCCGGCAAGCCCTGGCTCGCCCGCCCCGGCATCGCGGTCGGCGTGGCCGACGACGGGCAGGGCATCGCCCGGTCCCACCTGCCGCGGCTGACCGAACGGTTCTACCGCGCGGACAAGCACCGCTCCCGCGACGTCGGCGGCACCGGGCTCGGCCTCGCCATCGTCAAGCACATCGTCAACCGCCACCGCGGGCAGATGGCGATCGACAGCCAGGAAGGCAGCGGCACCAAGGTCACGGTCTGGTTTCCAACCGTTTCGGTGGCGGGTAGCGACGCAGCAGCACCACCATGACCAGCATCGCCGGCACCGCCGCGAAGATGGTCAGCGCGTAGAAGTCCACCCAGCCGAGCCGCGCCGCCAGCACGCCCGAGAACCCGCCGAGCGTGCGCAGCCCGACCGCGGCCAGCGACGACAGCAGCGCATACTGGGTCGCCGTGAACGCGCTGGAGCACAACGACGACAGGTAAGTGATGAACGCGGCGTCGGCCATCGCCTCGGCGAAGTTCTCCAGCACGATCTTGGCCAGCAGGATCCGCACGTCCCCGCCCGACACGGCCAGGGCGAAGTACAGCCCCATCGAGGCCATCTGAACGAACCCGGTCGTGATCAGCGCCCGCCCGGTGCCGACCCGGATCACCAGCCATCCGCCCGCCGCGGCACCCAGCAGGCTGGCGATCAGGCCCGGGATCCCCGTCGCGAAAGCCACGTCGGCGCGAACGAAGCCCATGTCCAGGTAGAACGACGGGGCCATGGTGTGGGCCAGGGCCTCACCGAGCTTGAAAAGCATGATGAACGCCAGGATGGGCGTGGCGCCGGGCCGGACCATGAAGTCCTGCAGCGGACCCAGAACGGCCGTGCGGAAGCGGCTGCCGGCTGCCGGGGTGGCGGCGGCCGGCCGGGGCACGGCCGGTTCGCGGGCCAGCAGCGTGACGACGGGCCCTGCCGCGAGCAGCGCGGCCATCGTTAGCAGCGAGCCGCGCCAGCCGATCCAGTCCACCAGCTTCAGCGCGCCCGCCCCCGAGATCAGCAGGGCCGCGCGATAACCCCAGATGTAGCCCGCCAGCGCCACGCCCTGGGTCTCGGGCGAGAAGGTCTCGATCCGCCAGGCATCCACCACCACGTCCTGGCTGGCCGACAGGAAGGCGATGGCGACGGCGGCCGCCACCAGCAGCACGGGCGCCTGCCGCGGGTCGGCCATGGCGAGCGCCGCACAGGCCAGCACGAGCCCCGGCTGGATCACCAGCAGCCACCCGCGCCGCCGCCCCAGCCATGGCGGCCGGACCTGGTCGAGGATCGGTGACCACAGAAACTTCAGCGTGTAGGCCAGACCGATATTGGCGGTGAATCCGATCGCCGCCAGCGATGTCCCGCCCTCGCTGAGCCATTGGCGGAGCGTGAACCCCGACAAGGGCAGCGGCAGCCCGGCGACGAAGCCGAAACCCACCATGATCCAGAGCCGGCGGTCGGACATCCGCATCAAGGGTTCACGCGGCGCACAAGCAAAGGCCCGGCCACCTTTCGGCAGCCGGGCCCGCGCCGACGAAGTTGCGGCTTACTTGCTGCTGGGCGCAACCGAGCCGTTCGTGCCCTGCTGCGACTGCGTGCCGACCTCGGCCGCCGGACGCGCACGACGCACCCGACGGTGCCGCACGCGGCGCGGACGGGCCGGGGCCGCCATGGGATCGGCCATCGGGGTGGTGGCCGGCGCGGCCATCGGCGACACGCCCGAGGGGCCGACGCGCGTGGTGCTGATCACGCCCGTGCCGCCGGCCGGGGTTCCTTGGCCGTTGGCAGGGGCGGTCGTGCTGGGCACGCCACCGGCCGGGCCGACGGTCGCGCCACCCGGGGTCATCTGGGCCAGGGCAGGCTCCATGCCCAACGAGACGATCATTCCGGTAGCGATGACGGCGGCAGCGATACGGCGAGGCGAAAAATTCATACAAATCTCCAGAAGTCAGGGAACATCGTCGTCAGAACGTGAGTTCATCGGACAAGTTGCGTCAGTAAGCCTGTTCGGACCGATTCGATCAAGCCGCCTCGGAGTCCGCCCGCCGCTCGGCACGCTTGCGCGTGTTGGGATCCAGGTGGCGCTTGCGCAGCCGCACGGCGCTGGGCGTGACCTCCACCAGCTCGTCGTCCTCGATATAGGCGATCGCCTGCTCGAGGCTCATGCGCCGCGGCGGGATCAGCAGCATCGCGTCGTCCTTGCCGGCCGCGCGGATGTTGGTCAGCTTTTTTTCCTTGACCGGGTTGACCTCGAGGTCGGCGCCCCGGCTGTTCTCGCCCAAAATCAGCCCGACGTAGACCTTGTCGCCGGGGTCGACGAACAACGTCCCGCGCTCCTGCAGGTACCACAGCGCGTAGTGGATCGCCTCGCCGTTCTCCGTGCTGATCAGGCTGCCGTTGCGGCGGCCTTCCATGGGACCCACCCAGGGCTGATACCCGGCGAACAGCCGGTTCATGATGCCGGAGCCGCGGGTGTCGGTCAGGAACTCCCCGTGATAGCCGATCAGCCCACGGCTCGGCATCAGGAACGTCAGGCGCACCTTGCCGCCGCCCGAAGGCCGCATGTCCTGCATCTGCGCCTTGCGGCGGCTCATCTTCTCCACGACCACACCGGAATAGGGCTCGTCCACGTCGACCAGCACCTCCTCGAACGGCTCCTCCCGCTCGCCCGTCTCCTCGTTCTTGCGGGTCAGCACGCGCGGCCGGCCGATCGTCAGCTCGAACCCCTCGCGACGCATCTGCTCGATCAGCACGCCCAGCTGCAGCTCGCCGCGCCCGGCCACCTCGAAGGCGTCCGTCTCGTTGCTCTCGGTAATCCTGATCGCGACGTTGCCCTCCGACTCGCGCATCAGCCGGTCGCGGATCTGGCGGGAGGTCACCTTCTTGCCCTCCTTGCCGCCCAGCGGGCCGTCATTCACCCGGAAGGTCATGGCCAGCGTCGGCGGATCGACCGGGATCGCGTGCAACGGCCCGGCCAGCTCCGGCGAGCCCACCGTGTCCGGCACCGTCGCATCCGTCAGCCCGGCGACCGCCACGATGTCGCCCGCCTCCACCTCGTCCACCTGGATGCGGTCCAGCCCGCGATAGCCCATCAGCTTGGTCAGCCGGCCCGTCTCGACCACAGTCCCGTCCTGACGCAGCACCTTCACCGGCATGTTCAGCCGCGCCCGGCCCTGCTCCACACGGCCCGTCAGCACCCGGCCCAGGTAGTTGTCGTAGTCGAGGATGGATGCGACCATCGCGAACGGTGCCTCCTTGTCCAGCGTCGTGGCCGGCACGTGGCTCATGATCAGGTCGAACATCGGCGCCAGGTCCTTCCGCGCGCCCTCCATCACGGTGTCCGCCCAGCCCTGCCGCCCCGAGGCGTACAGCATCGGGAAGTCCAGCTGCTCGTCGGTCGCGTCCAGCGCGGCGAACAGGTCGAACACCTCGTTATGCACCTCGTCGGCCCGGCTGTCCTGCCGGTCGACCTTGTTGACGACGACGATCGGCTTGATCCCGCGCGCCAGGGCCTTGCCCACCACGAACTTGGTCTGCGGCAGAACGCCCTCGGCCGCGTCCACCAGCACGATGGCACCGTCGACCATGCCGAGGATCCGCTCCACCTCGCCGCCGAAGTCGGCGTGCCCGGGCGTGTCGACGATGTTGATCCGGGTGTCCTTCCAGACGACGCTGGTGCACTTGGCCAGGATCGTGATGCCACGCTCCTTCTCCAGCTCGTTCTTGTCCATCGCCCGCTCGCTGACCTGCTGGTGCTCGCGGAACGAGCCCGATTGACGCAGCAGCTGGTCGACCAGCGTCGTCTTGCCGTGGTCGACGTGCGCGATGATGGCGATGTTGCGGATGTCCATGAAGTCCCTGCCCGGCCTAAGTCGAATGTCTTGCTGCACCGCACACATAGGCGGTAAGCGTGAATGTTTCGAGCGTTAAAACGCAAAGCCCGCCCTGCGCCGGGTGCGCAGGACGGGCGTTGCGGGGCCGAATGCCGGCCGCGGGCGTCAGTAGGCGCGAATGGGCGCCATCGGCGGCTGACCGACCATCGGCGCAGGGTATGGAGCGTAGGCCGGGGTCGTGGTCACGGCCGGGCCGCGCGGCGGGATGGGCGCGTTCAGCGCCGTCTGGATGGCAGCCTTCGCCCCCGCGATGTCCCGGCGGCCGAGCGCCTGACGCGCCGCCGCGAGGTTGCGGACCATGGTGGCCTCGTCCGGCATCCCGGCCAGGCTCGGGTCGGTCGTGCGGCTCAAGACGCGGGTCTCGGCCCGCTCGAGCGCTTCCTGCGCGGCGCCGGTGCGGCCCTGGTTCAGCGCGCGCTGCGCCGCGGCCAGCAGGCTCTGCGGCGTGTCACCCACGGCGTTCGGGTCCGGAAGCCGGCTGCCCATCGCACTGCGCGACGGCGCGAGGTTCGTCGCCTGGGTGGACAGGGGCGAGCCGACCCCGCCCCGGTAGGCGCTGGTCGGCGGGGAAGACCCGTCGTCGACGGCCGGCGCGGCCGCTTCCATCGGCGCACGGCCATAAGGCCGGGCATAGCCGGCCCGCGGGCGCATCGGCCGCGGTGCCGCCACGACCGCGCCCGGCATCCCGCCTGTGGTGCCGACGGCGTTCCCGGGTGCGGCTTGCGCGGCGTTGGAGGCGCCAGCCGGCAATGAGTTCGCCGGCTGCGGCATCTGCGACCCGGCACCGGTCGCGGGCGGGGTCTGCGAGCTGCCCGTCGTGTTCTGGGCAAACGCCGGCTGAACGAAGGCGGCCAGCCCGAGAAGGGCGGCCGTGGCCAAAAGGCGGTAACGCATGGAAGATCTCCGTGAGGTCTGGGGAAAAGGGCACGCCACTGCACGCACGCCATCCCCATATAACGACCGGGACCGAACCGAGTTCCCCCCTAGGCCGCCAGCATCGCCTTCAGGTCCATCAGCGGGCGGGCGCCATACTGGCCGATGACCGCCGCAGCGGCGAGGCTGCCGAGACGGCCGCTGCCCGCCAAGTCCCGCCCGGCCGCGAGCCCGGCCAGGAACCCGGCCGCGTAGGCGTCGCCGGCACCCGTCGTGTCCACCACGCGCGCCGGCGCCGCCATGACCACCACGCGCTCCTCGCCCTGCAGGACCAGGCTGCCGGCCTCGCTTCGGGTCAGCGCCACAAGCGCCACGTCCGCGGCCGCCCGTGCGGCGGCGGCGTCGAAGGCATTCTCCTCATACAGGCTGCAGATCTCGGCCTCGTTGGCGAACAGGATGTCCACATGGCCCGAGACGAACAACCGGAACGCCGCCCGGTGCCGATCGACGCAGAACGCGTCGGACAGCGACAGCGCGACCTTCCGCCCCGCGGCATGCGCCAGCTCGGCCGCGCGGTGGAATGCAGCCTGCGCCCGCGGCGGGTCGAACAGGTACCCCTCCAGATAGGTGACTGCACTGGCTGCGATCACAGCTTCGTCAAGGTCTTCCGGACCGAAGCTCACGCAGGCACCCAGGAAGGTGTTCATCGTCCGCTGCCCATCCGGCGTCACCGCGATCAGGCAGCGGGCCGTCGGCGCACCGCCCGACAGCGGCGCCGTCGGGAAGCTGACGCCGGCGGCCTCGATGTCGTGCCGGAACACCCCGCCCAGGGCATCCGCGGCCACCTTGCCCAGGAAGGCCACCTTGGCACCCAGCCCCGCCGCCACCGCGCAGGTGTTGGCGACCGAACCGCCGCTGCTCTCCTGCCCGGTTGGCATCGCGGCATAGATCGACTCCGCCTGCTCGGCCGAGATCAGCGCCATCGAGCCCTTGTGCATGTCCTGCTTGGACAGGAACGCGTCGTCCACCGGGGCCACGACGTCCACGATGGCGTTGCCGATCCCGCAGAGGTCGTAGCGAGGGTCGGCGGGGTGGGCCGGGATGCTGGACATGCGGAAGGCTCCTGTCGGGTTGCAGCGACGGCGCGTAACATCCACGTGCAACAGCCGCAACCTGGTGACGTGCCATGCCGACCTCCCTGGTCTCCCCGATGTTCCGCGCCGTCGAGCAGCTCGACGACCCCGTGCTGCTCGGTGTCCTGCTCCGCAGCCTGGCCCTGTCGGTGCTCGCCTTCCTTGCCCTGCTCGCCGGCAGCGCCTGGGCGGTGCAGCACCTTCTGGGACAGCCGGGCTGGCTGGGCTGGCTGGCCGGGCTGGTGGGCGGGCTGGGGGCTGCGCTGCTCGCGGTGTGGCTGTTCGTCCCCGCGGCCCTGCTGATCGCGACGCTGTACATCGACCGGGTTTCGGCCGCCGTCGACCACCGCCACTATCCCGGCCTGCCGGAGCCGCGCGGCGCGCCGCTTGCGGTGCAGGCGTGGGACGGCGTGGCGCTGGGGGCCCGCGTGCTGGGTTGGCAGGTGGTGGCATTGGTCGTGGCGCTGCTGCTGCCGGGGCCTGGCCTGCTGCTGGGCTGGGCCATCACCGGCTGGGCGATCGGCCGAGGCCTGTTCGTCGCGGTGGCGATGCGGCGGATGGACCGGGGCGCAGCGCTGTCGCTGTATGCCAGGCGGCGGCTGCCGGTGCTGGCACAGGGCGGGCTGCTCGCCCTGGCGTCCACCATCCCGTTCCTGAACCTTCTGGTCCCGGTCGTGGGCGTCGCGGCGCTGACCCACGTGCTGAACCGCGACACCCTTCCGCTGCCCCGCCGCGCATGATAGGGCATGGCCGCCGCGACCACAGCCTGTTCCACCAAGGCCCGCGAAACGGGGCCGATGCCATCCAAGGAGGGTGATCCGCTTGTTCAAGCGCCGTAAACCCGAAGAATTGCCGGGCGTGCCGTCCGCGACGCCTCCGGGTGTGGCCGACACGTCATCCCAACCTGGGTCATCACAGCCTGGGTCATCACAGCCTGGGTCTTCGCAGCCTGGGACCTCGCCCGGGTCGCCTGCCGGCATGGCGGCGCCCGACTCGTCCGCTTCCCCGGCCCGCCGCCCCGATTCCGGGTTCGGCGTGCCTCCCTTCCGTCCAGCCGCCAAGGAGGCTCCCCCTATGGGCCGATCGCCGTTCTCCGCCACGCCTGCCCCGCCGTCGTCCATGCCCGCCCCCGGCATGGCCCAGCCTCCGGGCGGCCCCCAGGGCAGCGCCCAGGGTGGGGTCCTCGGCGGCATGCCCGCCCCGCCCCGCCCCGGCGTCCAGCCCGGCCGCGGCCGGGAGCCGGCCGAGCGCCGCACCCTCGTCGTCGGCCGCGGCATCTCGGTCCAGGGCACCGTGACCGATGCCGAGCGCCTGGTCGTGGAAGGCACCGTCGAGGCCAGCATGATCCACGCGACCGAGCTGGTGATTGCCCTGGGCGGCATCTTCAAGGGCGAGGTCGAGGTCGAGGACACCGAGATCGCCGGCACCATCGACGGCACGCTCACCGCCCGCGGCAACCTGATCGTCCGCGCGTCCGGGAAGGTGCTGGGCACCGCCCGCTGCCGCCGGCTGCAGGTGGAGGATGGCGGCCAGATCACCGGCCGCATCGAGATGATCACGACGCCGCCCACCAGCGCCGAGGCGCCGCGCCCCGCGCCGGAAACGACCACCGCCGCCTGAACCGCTTCTCCGGAGACCGCACCATGGCCCTTCTGCGCCGCACGCTTCTCGGCTCGCTCGCTGCCTTGCCGATGGCGCAGGCGGCCATGGTGCCCGCCTTCGCCGCCGCGCCGGCGCAGGCCGGGCAGGCGCCCTCGTTCTTCCGTTACCGCGTGGGCGACATGCAGGTGACGGCCATCCATGACGGCATGGCCTATCGCGACATCCCGGGGTTCATCCCCAACGCGCCCGAGCCCGCCGTGCGGCAGGCCCTGGCCGACGCCTTCCTGACGACCGATCGCTTCCCGATCACGTTCACGACCCTCGTCATCAACACCGGCGGCAAGCTCGTGCTGCTCGACACCGGGAACGGCGACCTGGGCGCGCCCACCAGCGGCACCTGGATGGCCAACTTCCGCGCAGCCGGCTTCACGCCCGAGCAGGTCGACACCGTCGTGTTCAGCCACTTCCATGCCGACCACATCAACGGCTTCCGCCGCAAGGACGGCACCGCCGTCTTCCCGCAGGCCGAGATCATGGTGCCGCAGGCCGAGTGGGCCTACTGGACCGACGACGGAGAGCGGGCGCGGGCCAACGCAGGCATCCAGGCCAACTTCGACAACGTGAAACGGGTCTTCGGACCCGTCGCCAAGGACGTCACGACCTACGCCTGGGACAAGGAGATCCTGCCCGGCATCACGTCCATCAAGGCCGAGGGCCACACGCCCGGCCACACCGCCTATGCCATCGTCTCCGGAACCGGCAAGCTGCTGGTGATGTCGGACGTGACGAACAACACCTCCATCTTCGCCCGCCATCCCGACTGGTCCGCCGTGTTCGACCAGGATGCGGCCGGCGCCCGTGCCACCCGGCACCGCATGCTCGACCTGGCGGCCACCGAGCGCATGCAGGTCAGCTTCTACCACGCCCCCTTCCCCGCCACCGGCCACATCGTCCGGGAAGGCGACGGCTACGCCCTCATCCCGACCCTCTGGAACCCGCAGGCCTGAGGGTCGTCGCGCCTTCCTGTCCGGGAAGGGCCCGAGTTCGTCTCGTGAAATCGCAGGGTTCATCCACCCGAAGCCATAGGCCGCGGCCGGCGTAACGTTGCCTTCCGTGTTAACCTTTCTCCAACAATTCAGGACCAGTCTCGCATTTTGACACGAGGATCAAAATGTCGACGAACTGCTCCCTGCCTGTTCCCACGCCGCAGCTCCATGCCGCAACGGGCCCGGTTCCGCACGCGGTCCACCCTCCCCATCCGGCCGTGCACGCCCCCGCTTCACACCCCGTCAGCCCATCGCATCTGCACGGGCACGGGCATGGTCATCATCCCATTCCGCCGCATCATGCGCACGCAGCGCCCGTCAAGGCTGCCGCGCCGGGCACATCGGACGCATGCGTCCGGGAGAGCGGGACACCGGTCGACGGCACGCCGGGGTCTGCGGCCCCCAGCCATGCCGCGCCCCACCCCGGCGCATCCGGTGTCGGCACGCCGGACGCCGGCACGGCCCACCTTGGCAACCCGAGCGCCGGCACGTCCAGCGCCGGCGCGGTCGGCAATGAGACGTCCAGCAGCGGCATCCCCAGCGTCGGCGGTGCGTCGCCCGGCACGACCGGCCTCGACGTGCCCAGCTTCCCCCTGTCGGCATCGGCCGGCAGCCTCGGGGGCGCATCGGCCCTGCCCGGTGCGGGTCTCGCGAGTGGCTCCGGGCTGCTGGCGCTCGGCAAGGGGGCGCTGGTCGCCGCCGGCATCGGTGCCGCCGCCGCCCTGTTGCCCGGCGCGTCGGGTGCCCTGTCATCGCCGTCCAACCCCACCCCGTCCAGCCTGTCCCAACCGGATGTGTCCCAGGCCGGCCCATCGCAGCCTGATCTGGTTCAGTCCGGGACCGGCCCGGATAACGGCCCGGGATCGAGCGCTGCCGCCGCCACGCCGGTCGCGCCGGGCCAAACGGATGTGGCGCCCGGCCCGGCCGCACCCGGCCCGACAACGGCCCGGAGCACGCCTGTCGCAGTGCCCGAACCCGGAAGCTTCGCCTTGCTGGGCAGCGCCGCCGCCATCCTGTTCGGGGCCGGGCTCGTTCTGCGGCGACCGGCCGGTCGGGGCGTGCGACCCCGGCGAGCGGGTCCCGACATCGGACGGGGGGCGTCCTGAGATCGTCCCGGCCGGGTTCAGCCGTAGCGTTCCTCGTTCCAGGGGTCGCCCCGCTCATGGTAGCCGCGCACCTCCCAGTAGCCGGGCTTGTCGACCGGGCTGAACTCGATCCGCTGCAGCCACTTGGCGCTTTTCCATAGATACAGATGCGGCACCACCAGCCGCACCGGCCCGCCATGCGGCCGGGTGAGCGGCTGGTGGTCCCAATGGGTGGCCAGCAGCGCGTCGGCCACGGCGAAGTCGGCCAGCGGCAGGTTGGTCGTGTAGCCGTCATGGCTGTGCAGGATCACGAACGCAGCCGTGTCCATGGGGCGCACGAGCGCCAGCAGGTCGGCTGTCCGCACGCCGCGCCAGGCGTTGTCGGTGCGCGACCAGGTGGTGACGCAGTGCATGTCGGACACGATGTCGGTCTGCGGCAGCGCCTGGAACGCCGGCCAGTCGAGCGTCACCGCCTCCGCCACCGCGCCGAACACCCGCAGCTGCCAGGTCTCCAACGCGATCGCAGGCTGGACGCCCAGATCGAGCACCGGCCAGTCCCGCACCAGATGCTGCCCCGGCGGCACGCGCTCGGCCTCCGGCCGGGCATGCCGCCCGGTCAGGAACCGGCCCTCCGCGGCCCAGGCCTGCTTGCTGCGCGTCAGCTTGCTCTCGTCGGGGGTGTCGGTCATCGATGGATCCTTCGCGCGCGTGCAGCTATGGCGGGAATGTGCCGCCGCGATCGCCTGGTCCAGCAGCACCACGGAATGCACCGCCCGCCGCCCGCCGAGGTCGGCGATCTGGTGCCGGCACGACGTCCCGTCCGCCACGACCCAGTCCTCGGCCGCCGCCGCCCGCACGGCAGGCAGCAGGCCCGCCTCCGCCATGGCGCGGCTCTCGACCTGGGTCTCGGCCTGGTAGCCGAAGGCACCGGCCATCCCGCAGCACGACGACGCGATGGGCATCACCTGCATCCCGGGAATGCGCCCCAGCGTGGCAAGCGCGTCCGGGAAGGCGCCAAAGGCCTTCTGGTGGCAGTGCCCGTGCACATGCGCCTGGCCCGGCAGGGTCTGCAGCACCAGGCCTTCGCCATGCCGGGCCAGGAACTCGCCGATCAGCAGCGCGCGGCCGGCCAGCGCCTCGGCCTCCGGACCCGGCAGCAGGGCGGTGAACTCGTCCCGCAGCGTCAGCAGGCATGACGGCTCCAGCCCCACCACGGGCAGCGTGCCGGCCAGTGCGGCCAGCGTCCGCCGCGCCTCCGCCCGGGCTTGGTCGACGAGCCCGGCCGAAAGATAGGTCCGGCCGCAGCACAGCGGCCGGGCTCGTGACGCAGGTCCGGGCGGCAGCGCGGGCAGGACGGCGCGATACCCGGCCGCCCGCAGCACGCGCACGGCCGCCCGCAGATTCTCGGGTTCGAAATACCGGTTGAAGGTGTCGGCGAACAGCAGCACGTCGCCGCGTGGGGCCGGCGCACCGCTCGCCTCGGCATCCCGGAACGGCCGCCCGCTCCAGCTCGGCAGCGGACGCGCGGCAGCCAGGCCCAGCGCCCGCTCCGACAGGCGGCGCAGCGCTGGCACGCGATTGCGCAGGTTCGCCAGCGGGGCGAGCCGCGCGGCCCAGGGCGCATAGCGCGGCATCTCCGCCACCAGGCGCTCCCGCAGGCGCACGCCGTGCCGGGCCGCGCGGGCGGCCAGCGCCTCGATCTTCATGCGGGCCATGTCCACGCCGGTCGGGCATTCCCGCCGGCACGCCTTGCACGACACGCACAGCTTCAGCGCCGCCGCCACGTCGTCGCCGGCCAGGCCATCGCCGGCGTCCGCACCCAGCTGGCCCGTCAGCGCCAGGCGCAACGTGTTGGCGCGCCCCCGCGTCAGGTGCGCCTCGTCGCGCGTCACGCGATAGCTCGGGCACATGTTGCCCGCGTCGAACGACCGGCAGGTCCCGTTGTTGTTGCACATCTCGACGGCCGATAGCAGGCCGCCCAGCGGGCCCGGGTGGGCCGACCAGTCCAGCACCGGTTGCACCGCTGGGTCCGCCGCATAGCCCGGGCCGTAGCGGAACAGGGTGCGGTCGTCCATGCGGGGCGGGCGGACGACGCGCCCGGGGTTCAGCAGGCCCGTGGGGTCGAACGCGTCCTTCACCGCCTCGAACGCGCGCACGATCCGGGGGCCGAACATGGCTTCGTGGAACTCCGACCGCACGATGCCGTCGCCGTGCTCGCCGCTGTGGCTGCCCTTGTATTCGCGCACCAGGGCGAAGCACTCCTCGGCCACGGCGCGCATGGTGCGCACGTCGGCCGGGTCCTTCATGTTCAGCACCGGCCGCACGTGCAGGCAGCCGACGCTGGCATGGGCGTACCAGGTGCCCTTCGTGCCGTGCCGGGTGAACACGTCGTTCAGCCGTTCGGTGTAGTCGGCCAGGTCGTCCAGCCCCACCGCGCAGTCCTCGATGAAGCTGACGGGCTTTCCGTCCCCCTTCATGCTCATCATGATATTCAGCCCGGCCTCGCGCACCGCCGCGATCGCCGTCTGGAACACCGCCTCCGTCGCGCGGACCACCTGGCCGGGGTAGCCGAGATCCGCCATCGCCTCGTCCAGCCGGTCCAGCTTCTCCAGCAGCGGCGCGTCCGCCTGGCCGTGGAACTCCACGATCAGCAGGCTGTCCGGCTCGCCCTGAACCATGGCGTCGATGGTGGGGCGGTAGATGGCGATGCCGCGCCCCAGGTCGATCATGGTGCGGTCCACCAGCTCGACCGCCTCGGGCCCGAGCGCCACCAGGTGACGGGACGCCTCCATGGCGGCGCGGAAGGTCGGGAACTGGCAGATGCCCAGCACCTTGCGCGGCAGGATAGGCTGCAGCTCCAGCTCGAGCGCGGCGGAGAAGGCGAGCGTGCCCTCCGACCCCACCAGCAGGCGCGCCAGGTTCTCCCGGCCCTGGCGCCGGGCCGCGGGGGTCAGCACCTCGATGTTGTAGCCGCCGACCCGGCGCAGCTGATGCGGGAAGCGGGCCGCGATCTCCTCCGCCTCGTGGGACCCCAGGTCGCGCAGCTGCTGCACCAGGGCCAGGATTCCGGCCGGCAGGCCGGCGCCCAGCGTCTCCGGCACGGCGCCGAAGCGATGCCGCGTCCCGTCCGCCAGGATGGCGTCGATCGCCTGCACGTTGTCGGCCATGAGCCCGTAGCGGATGGATTTCGAGCCGCAGGAGTTGTTGGCCGCCATGCCGCCCAGCGTGCAGCGGGCGTTGGTGCTGGGGTCCACCGGGAAGAACAGCCCGTCCGCCTTCAGCGCCGCGTTCAGGTGGCTCAGCACCAGGCCCGGCTCCACCGTGGCCCGGCGCGCCGCGCGATCCACGTGCAGCACCCGGCGCAGGTGCTTCGAGCAGTCCATCACCAGCGCCCGGTTCACCGTCTGCCCGCACTGGCTCGTGCCGCCGCCGCGCGGCAGCACCGGCACCCCATGCTCCCGCGCGATCGCCATGGCGGCCACCACGTCGTCGATGGTGCGCGGCACGATCACGCCGACCGGCTCCATCTGGTAGATGGAGGCGTCGGTGCTGTAGCGGCCACGGTCCGCCCGGGTGAACAGCACCTCGGCCTGCGTCTCCCGCCGGAGCCGCTGCGCAAGGCGCGGGTCGCCCAGCGGCGACAGGCCGAACCCGTCAGGCATGCAGCGGGCGCGCCGGACCTTCGGCGGCGAAGGTCTCGTCCGGCCGCATCAGGAACGCGGCCGCCGTGCCCACCAGCAGCAGGCCCATCGTGCCGTAGAAGGGCAGCGACCAGTTGCCGGTCTTGTCGATGATCCAGCCGAACACGACCGGCGACAGGATCGCGGCCAAGGCGGAGCCCGAGTTCATCAGCCCGCTGGCCGTGCCCGAGAACTGCGGCGAGATGTCCATCGGGATCGCCCACATCGGCCCGATCGTCAGCTCGGCGAAGAAGAACGCGCCGCCCAGCGACAGCGCCGCGAGCGTGGGGTCCGTCACGAACAGCACCGGGGCCGAGCAGGCGAACGAGCCGAGCATGCCGAACACGACCAGGTCCCGCCGCGCCCGCGTCAGGCTGCCGGTGCGGCGATAGATCGCGTCGGACACGAAGCCGCCCAGCGCGTCGCCGATCACCCCGCAGCCGAACACCAGCCCGGCGAACAGCGCCGACTTGCCCAGCTGCAGCCCATAGGCGTGCAACATGAACTGCGGCACCCAGGACAGGAAGGTCCACAAGGTCCAGCCGTAGCAGAAGTAGACGAAGGTGACGGGCGCCATCCGCCGCAGCAGCTTGCCCCAGGGCGTGGGCATGCGCGACGAGGGCGGCCGGGCCGGAGGCAGCGCCGCGAGGTCGTCCGCCGTCATGCCGGGATGGGTCCGCGGGTCGTCACGGTAATACCAGCCCCACACCAGCACCCAAACAAGGCTGACCAGCCCCATGATGACGAACGAGCCGCGCCACGACACGAGGGTGATGAGCCACACCACCGCCGGCGGCGTGATCGCGTTGCCGAGCCGCGCCGCGGAGTGGGTGATGCCCTGGGCCCAGCCGGACTTGCCGCCCGGCAACCAGGTGGACATCGCCCGCGTCGCCGTGGGGAAGGTCGCGCCCTCGCCCAGCCCCAGCAGCACCCGTGCCGCCAGCATGGTCCCCAACCCGCCGACGAACCCCGTCAGGATGGTGGCCAGCGCCCAGGTCAGCCCGCACACGACCAGGGTGCGCCGCGCGCCGAAGCGGTCGCCGAACCAGCCGCCGATCACCTGGCACACGAGGTAGGGGTAGGCGAAGGCCGAGAACACGAGGCCGAGCTGGATGTTGCTGAGCCCCAGCTCCGCCTTGAACGCCTCCGCGGCGGAGCTCACGTTCACCCGGTCCACGTAGGTGATGAAGTACATCGCGCACAGCAGCAGCAGCATGTTGCTGCTGGGGCCCCAGCGTCCCCGGCGCACTTCCGTCATCGATTGCGTTCCCCCGCCCTGTGCGCCGTTCGCGCTTCTTTTGCCGATCAAGCGGCTTTTTGTCCCGCCGCGCTTTGCTCCGCCGCGCCTTGCTCCCACTGGGGCCGACGCCCGGCCAGCACGTCCATGGCCGCCGACACCCCGCCCTGCCGATGCGGCACCTCCGCCAGCGACAGGCCCATCTCGACGCCCGACAGCGTGCCCATCAGCATGAGGTCGTTGAAGTCGCCCAAATGGCCGATGCGGAACACCCGGCCCTTCAGTTTGCCCAGGCCCTGCCCCAACGACATGTCGAAATGCTCGAGGATCACGGCCCGCAGCGCGTCCGCGTCGTGTCCCTCGGGCATCAGCACCGTCGTCAGCACGCTGCTGTATTCCCGGGGATCGAGCGCCAGGATCTCGAGCCCCCAGCCGCGCACGGCGGCGCGGGTGGCCTCGGCGAAGCGGTCATGCCGAGCAAAAACCTGGGCAAGCCCCTCTTCCTGCAGCATCTTCAAAGCCTCGTCCAACCCGTACAGCAGGTTGGTGGCGGGCGTGTAGGGGAAGTACCCCGTCGCGTTCGGCCCGGCCATCTCGTGCCAGTCCCAGTACGACCGCGGCATCCCCCCCGTCTTCGCGACCGCCATCGCCTTGGCCGAGACCGCGTTGAACCCGAGCCCCGCCGGCAGCATCAGCCCCTTCTGCGACCCGGCCACCGTCACGTCCACGCCCCATTCGTCGTGCCGGTAATCGATCGACCCCAAGGACGAGATGGTGTCGACCATCAGCAGCGCCGGGTGCCCGCTGCGGTCGATCGCCTGCCGGATGTCGGGGATGCGCGCCGTCACGCCGGTGCTGGTCTCGTTGTGCACCACCATCACGGCCTTGATCGTGTGTCCGGTATCGGCGCGCAGCCGGGCCTCGACATCGGCGGGGTCGGCGCCGTGCCGCCAGTCGCCCGGCACGAACTGCACATTCAGCTTCAGCCGCTTGGCCATCGCCTGCCACAGCGTCGCGAACTGGCCGGTCTCGTACATCAGCACCGTGTCGCCGGCCTGCAGCACGTTGACGATCGCAGCCTCCCACGCGCCGGTGCCGCTCGACGGGAAGATCACGACGGTTCCGGCCGTGCCGAACACCGTCCGCATGCCGGACAGGACGCGCTGGCCGAGCGCGCCGAACTCGGGGCCGCGATGGTCGATTGTGGGCCGGTCGATGGCGCGCAGCACGCGGTCCGGCACGTTGCTGGGGCCGGGGATCTGCAGGAAGTGGCGGCCGCTGCGATGCGCCCCCGCGGAATTGGACATGCGACCTCCGGTTTTGAATGCAATCCGCAACTCGCACGAACCGGACAGCCTGCGCAAGGCCGAATCGACTCGCAACCATTTGCATGCAAACGCGGTGAGCCCATACTGCCCCCATGAGCGCCAGCGTCACGCCCTTTCCCCGGCCCAAGCCGAGCCCGGCCCCTCCGGCACCCTCGCTCCATGCCGGCCTGCTGGAGGCGCTGCGGACCCTTATCGACCAGGGCGACCTGCTGCCGGGCGCCCGCGTGCCCGAACGCGCCTTGTGCCAGCGCTTCGACGTTTCCCGCACCCCCTTGCGCGAATGCCTGAAGGTCCTGGCCGCCGAGGGCCTGGTCGAGCTGCTGCCCCGCCGTGGCGCCCGCATCGCCACGCTGGGCGACGAACACCTGGTGCACCTGTTCGAGGTCATCGCGGCACTCGAGGCCGAGGGCGGCCGCCTCGCCTGCCAGCGCATCGGCCCCGCCGAGCTGGCCGAGATCCAGGGGCTGCACTACCGCATGTACGCCCACTTCCTGCGCGGCGAGCTGCCCGAGTATTTCAGCCTGAACCAGGCGATCCACGACGCCATCCTGCGCGCGGCCCAGAACCCCGTGCTGGCCACCACCTATGCCGCGCTGGCCGGCCGCATCACCCGCGCCCGCTACATGTCGAACCGCATCCGCCCCGACCGCTGGCAGCAGGCGATGGACGAGCACGCCCTGATCCTGCAGGCCCTGCTGGACCGCGACGGGCCTCGCCTGGCCGGGCTGCTGTCGCAGCACCTGCAGAACAAGCGCGACATCATCACCGGGGCCATCCGCGGCGCGGAGGGCGACGGGCCCGGACCGGCTTGACCGCCCGCAGGCACCCACGCCGATGATCCCGCTGACGGACGCCCTGGCCTGGTTGCTGTCGCAGGCACCGCGACTGCCGGCGGAGACGATCCCGTCCGATCAGGCGGCCGGCCGCGTCCTGGCCGCCGATGTTCTCCTCGTTGCCCGCCCCGCGGTCCCGATGGCGGGGATCGACGGCCAGGCGGTTCGCGCCGCGTCCACGGAGGGCGCCGGCGACTATGCGCCGCTGCCGCTGCCCGGCACGCCCGTCTGCGCCGGGCAGCCTTTGCCCGAGGGAGCGGACGCCGTGCTGCCGGCCACGCATCACGACGGTGCATCGGTCCTGGCGCCGGTCGCCCGGGGGCACGGGGTCGTCCCCACCGGACACGACGGGGCAGATGGCGAGACCCTGCCTGCCGGCGCCCGGCTGCGGCCGCTGCACCTCGGCCTGCTCGGCACGCACGTCGCCGTGGTGCGCCGGCCGCGTGTGCTCGTGCGGGCCGCCGCCGCGAAGGCCGGGCCCGACACCCTGCTGCCGCTCCTGCACGCGCTTCTCGCGGCCCATGACGCGATCGGCGTCACCACCCAGCCCGACCTGATCCTGCACGCCGGCCGCAGCGGCCCCGGCCCCGACGATGACGGCATCGCCGCCTTCACCAAAGTCCAGGCGCACGGGATCGCCATCCATCCCGGCGAGACGGCGGCCCTGGGGCACATCGGCCCTGCGCTCGCGGTCTTGTTGCCGGGCACGCCGCAGGACTGCGCCACGGCCTTTGCCCTGCTCGTCGCCCCGCTGCTGCGTCACATGGCCGGGCTGCCGGGCCCGGCGCCGGTGCCCGCCGTGCTCGCCCGCAAGATCGCCTCCGGCCTCGGTCAGACGGAGGCCGTGCGCGTCCGCCTCCATGCCGGCATCGCCACGCCGCTCGACGGCGGCCTGGCGGCACTCGCCCCGGCCGACGGCCTGGTGCTGGTGCAACCGGGCTCGGAGGGCTATCCCGCCGGGGCAACCGTCGCGGTCCACCTCCTGCCATGACCAGCCCTGTGCTTATCGCCGCCGCCCGCCAGGCGCAGTTCCTCGACGTCGTCTCCCGCGAGGAGGCGGAGGCGCGGTTCCACGCCCATCTCCGCCTGGCCCCGCTCGGCGCCGAGACCGTGCCCCTGGCCCAGGCGCGCACCCGCATCCTGGCCCGGGACGTGCTGGCCGCCGTCGACGTCCCGGGCTTCGACCGCGCCAGCGTCGACGGCCTGGCCGTGCGCGCCGCCGACACCGACGACGCCTCGCCCGCCCGCCCCGCGCTGCTGCGGCTGACACCCGACCTTCTGACCCCCGGCGTGCGGCCCACCACGCCTGTGGCGCCCGGCTGGGCCAGCGTCATCGCCACGGGCGGCATGCTGCCCCGCGGCGCCGATGCCGTGGTCATGGTCGAGCACACGGACCCCCACGCGGGCGACCCCGGCATGATCGAGGTGACCCGGCCCGCGGCCCCGGGCGCGGCGGTCGCCGGCGCCGGATCGGACATTGCCCTGGGCGAGACGGTGCTGCGCCGCGGCCGGGCTCTGACCTCGCGGGAGATCGCGATGCTGGCCGCGGTCGGGCTGGCCGAGGTCCCGGTCTGGCGCCGCCCCCGCGTCGCCATCCTGTCCACCGGGGACGAGATCGTGGCCCCAGGCGCCGCCATCCGCCCGGGCCAGGTGTTCGACAGCAACGCCGCCACCCTGGCCGCCGCGGTCGAGGAGGCGGGCGGCGTGGCCGTCCCGCTCGGCATCATTCCCGACGAAGCCGCCGCGCTGCAGGACGCCATGGACCGGGCGCTGGCCGGCCACGACATGGTCCTTCTGTCGGGCGGCACCAGCAAGGGCGCCGGCGACCTCGCGGCCGTGGCGGCTGCGCGCCTGCGCCACCCGGGCATCGTCGTGCACGGCGTGGCGCTGAAGCCCGGCAAGCCGCTGTGCCTCGCCGTCGAGCACGGGGTGCCGCTGGCCATCCTGCCGGGGTTCCCGACCTCGGCCATCTTCACCTTCCACAGCTTCGTCGCCCCGGTCATCCGCGCCTTCGCCGGGCAACCGCCGGCCCGCGCCGACCAGGTCGAGGCGACGCTGCCGATGCGGATCGGGTCCGAGCGGGGCCGCACGGAATACGTCCTGTCCGCCCTGGTGGCCGCGCCGGACGGCAGCCTGGTGGCCTACCCCACCGCGAAGGGCTCGGGTGCCGTGACAAGCTTCGCCGCCGCCGACGGCTTCTTCGCCGTGCCGGCCGCCATCGAGACCGTCGCCGCCGGCACCCGCGTGACGGTCCAGCGCATCGGCCCCGCCGCCGCCCCCGACCTGGTGGTCATCGGCAGCCACTGCACCGGCCTCGATCTGCTGATCGGCCTGCTGGACGACGCGGGCCTGGTCGTCCGTGCCTTGGCGGTCGGCAGCCAGGGCGGCCTCGCCGCAGCCGGGCGCGGCGCCTGCGACCTGGCCGGCATCCACCTGATGGACCCGGCAAGCGGCGTCTACAACCGCCCGCTGCTGCCCCCGGGCGTCGCGCTGGTGCCGGGCTATGGCCGGCTGCAGGGCGTGGTGGTGCGCAAGGACGACGCCCGCTTCGCCGCCTGCACCACCGCCGCCGAGGCGGTCGCCGCCGCCGCCGCCGACCCCACGGCCCTGATGGTCAACCGCAACGCCGGCAGCGGGACGCGCATCCTGATCGACCGGATGCTGCAGGGCGCCCGCCCGCCCGGCTTCGCCCATGCCCCCAAATCCCACAACGCGGTCGCCGCCGCCGTGGCGCAGGGCCGGGCCGACTGGGGCGTCGCCATCGTCACCGTCGCCCGGGATTACGGCCTGCGCTTCCTGCCGCTGCAGGCCGAGCAGTACGACTTCGCCGTCCCCGAAGACCGCCTGTCACGTCCGCCCGTCCAGCGCTTCATCGCCCTGCTGAACGACAAGGCCACCCGCGCCGCCCTGCGCGCCCGGGGGTTCGAGGCGTGACCGACACCCTGCTCGTCCGCCCCGACCTGGTCGACCCCAGCCTCACCCGGGCCGTCGACGGCATCGACCAGACCGGCGCCCCCGTCAGCACCCGCGTCCCCATGGAGCGCCCGCTGACGCTGTTCCTGAACGGGCAGGAGATCGTCACCGCCATGACCATCGGCGACCACCCGCGGGACCTCGCGGTCGGCTACTTCCTCAACCAGGGCATGCTGCGCCCCGACGACGTGATCACCGGCATCGACCATGACGAGGAGCTGGCCGTGGTGGTGGTCCGGACGGAGCGGCGGACGGACTTCGAGGAGAAGCTGAAGAAGAAGACCCAGACCAGCGGATGCGCCCAGGGCACCGCCTTCGGCGACCTGATGGACGTGATCGAGGGCGTGACCCTGCCGGCCGCGCCGCTGCACACGTCGTGGCTGTATCGCCTGACCCACGCCATCAACACGACACCGTCGCTGTATCTGGAGGCCGGGGCGATCCATGGCGCGATCCTGTGCGAACAGGATCGCATGCTGCTGTTCATGGAGGATGTCGGCCGCCACAACGCGGTGGACAAGGTTGCCGGGACCATGCACCGGCTGGGCATGACGGGCGGCGACAAGATCTTCTACACCACCGGGCGCCTGACGTCGGAGATGGTCATCAAGACCGTGCGGATGGGCATCCCGATCCTGGTCAGCCGCTCCGGCTTCACCGCATGGGGCGTGGAGCTGGCCCGGGCGAGCGGCCTGACGCTGATCGGCCGGGCGCGGGGGCGGCGGTTCCTGGCCCTGTCGGGGGCGGACCGGATCGTCTTCGACGCGGACCCCGCCGATACGGCCGATGACGCGTCGCCGCGCCGCCGACGGGGCGGGGCCGGCGCATGACCCCGCCCACCGCGGTGGTCATTCTGGCCGGCGGCCTGGCGCGCCGCATGGGTGGGGGCGACAAGTGCCGCGGCCTGGTGGGCGGGCGAAGCCTGATCGCCCGCACCATCGATGTCATGCGTCCCCAGGCGACGGCCCTGGCGCTGAACGCCAATGGCGACCCCGCGCGGTTCGACGATCTCGGCCTTCGCGTCCTGCCCGACTCCATGCCGGACCACCCGGGACCGCTCGCCGGGATCCTTGCGGGGCTGGAGTGGGCGAAGACCGAATGGCTGGTCAGCGTGCCCGGCGACTGCCCGTTCCTGCCGCCGGACCTGGTCGCCCGCTTGCACCGGGCCCTGCGGGACGAGGACGCGGACTACGCCTGCGCCGGCTCGGGCGGCTGGACGCATCCCGTGGTGGGCCTGTGGCCGGTGTCATGCGGGGTGGCGCTGCGTGCGGCGCTGCAGGCCGGAGAGCGGAAGATCGACGCCTTCACGGCGCGCCGCCGGACCGCGACCGCCACCTGGCCCGTGGACGGCATCGACCCGTTCTTCAACGTCAACCGCCCCGAGGACCGCGCCGAGGCCGACCGCCTGGCTGCAACGGGGCACGGCTGACCGTCGTCACGACGCCGAAACCGATCCCGCTGGCGAAATTTCCACCTTGGGCGCAAGCAGGCAGCTTGGCGTTCAACGACGAGCGCCGCAATGGACTGGTGCCGATGCGACACGCATATGCCCGGCTTCCGCGTCTGACGACGACAACTCGCTGTATGCCGCCAACGCCGACGGCCTCTCCTTCGCCGCCATCGTGCCGGGCGTGGTCGCGGTCGTGGACTCCGACCCGGGTCAGCCGTTCATGACCGAGCCGCTGCTCATCCCGTTCATCATCACCGTGACCGACGTGCAGGACGTGCCGGAGCCGGCGTCCGCCATGGTGCGGGGCGCCGCCCTGCTGGCGGCCGGGCTCGCGCGGCGGCGGGCCTGACCGCGCAGCCGGTTCAGCGCTCCATCGAGGACTGCACGACGAGCCGGCGCGACAGCAGCGCGCCTGCCAGACTGATCGCCGCCGCGAACGACAGCCACAGCGCCGGCGACGCCTTGTTGCCCGTGAACTCGATTAGGTAGGTCGACATCAGCGGCGTGAAGCCGCCGAACAGCGCCGTCGCCAGGCTGAACGCCAGGCTGAACCCGGCAGTGCGGACCTGCGGCGGCATGATCTCCGCCAGCAACGGAATCATCGCGCCGTTGTACAGGCCGAAGTAGCTGGAGAACAGCATCACCACCGTCAGCAGCTTGCCGAAGCTCGGCGCCGCCACCAGCCACAGCATGATCGGATACGACGTGACGATCGCCAGCACCGGGATGATCAGCAGCAGCGGGTAGCGCCCGATCCGGTCCGAGATCGCGCCGCCGACCACCAGCCACACCAGGTTCGCGAACCCGACCGCCAGCGTCACCAGCAGCACGCCCGTGGCGTCGAGCTTCAGCGCCTCCCGCCCGAAGGTCGGCGTGTAGGCCGTGATGAGGTAGAAGGTCGTCGTCGTCAGGATCGACAGCGCCATGCCGATCAGCACCAGGGTCCAGTTCTGCCCGATGATGCGGAACACCTCCCCGGCGCTGCGCGGCTTCTCCATCTTGTGAAAGGCGTCCGTCTCCGTCAGCGAGCGCCGCAGCCAGAAGATCAACGGGATGATCGCGCACCCGATCAGCAGCGGGACGCGCCACCCCCAGGACCCCATCTCGGCCGGCGACAGCTGCGAGCTGAGCCCGACGCCGATCGACGCCGCGATGATGACCGCCACCTGCTGGCTGCCCGACTGCCACGACGTGTAGAAGCCGCGGTTGCCGGGCGTCGCGATCTCGGCGAGGTACACCGAGACGCCGCCCAGCTCCACCCCGGCCGAGAACCCTTGCAGCAGCCGCCCGACCACCACGATGATCGGCGCCGCGATGCCGATCTGGGCATAGCTGGGCGTGACCGCGATGGTGAGCGTGCCCACCGCCATCATGCCCAAGGTCAGGATCAGGCCGAGGCGCCGGCCGTGCCGGTCCAGGTAGGCGCCCAGGAAGATGGCCCCCAGCGGGCGCATCAGGAAGCCCACGCCGAAGGTGGCGAAGGACAGCATCAGCGACGCGACGGGGTCGTTGGTCGGGAAGAACGCCCGGCCGATATAGACGGCGTAGTAGCCGAAGACGAAGAAATCGTATTGTTCGAGGAAGTTGCCGCTGGCGACGCGCAGCACGTCGCCGATCTTCTTCTGCCGTTCCGCCGGAGTCAGGACCGTCATCGGATCAGCCCCCCGCCGCGGCGCGTGGCGGGGCCGCGATCGGGTCCATCCCGCTGCGCCGCACCGCGTCGGCCGCCGCAGGGGCCGACAGGAACTGCAGCAGCGCCTGGGCCGCGGCCTTGTGCGGCGCGTTCTCCAGCACGCCGCCCGAGAACACCGTCATCTGCTGAACCCCCGCCGGCAGCGGACCCACGAGGTCGATGCCCTTGATCGGCTTCAGCTCGCTGATCTGCTGGAATCCGATCTCGGCGTCGCCCCGGGCCACGACGCCGCCCACCGGCTCGGCCGGGATCATCCGCGCCTTGCCCTTCATCTGCTCCGCGATTCCCATCTTCTTGAACATCTCGTTCTGGATGTAGACCCCGCTGGCGCTGTCGGAATAGGCGATCGACCGGGCCGCCAGCAGCGCCTGCTTCAGCGACTCGACCGTGGACACGTCGGGGTGCGGCGCCCCCTGCTTCACGACGACGCCGATGACGGAATTGGCGAGGTCCACGTGGTCCTTGGCGCCGATGACGCCCTGGTCCACCAGCTTGCCCAGCGCGTAGCCCACCATGATGACGAGGTCGATCGGCTCGTGCCGGGCCAGGCGCTGCGGCACCGCGTCCGTCGTGGTGCCCATCGAGGGGCCCCAGGCCGCCACCAGCGTGTGCCCCGTCGCCCGCTCGAACTGCGGCGCGAGCTCCTTGTAGGCCTCGGCAAAGCCGCCGGAGCTGACGACGTGGATCTCGTCGGCGTGGGCGGCCGGCATGGCGCAGGCCAGCAGCGGCAGGATCAGCGCGGCGATGCGGGGCAGAGAGCGGGACATTTCGGTTTCCAGGACGTTTCTTTGTGGGACAATGAACCAGCCCGGGGGCGGACGGTCAAACGCGCCCCGCCCGGAAGGGCGGCCTCAGCCGATCAGCGCCCGCAGCGTCTCGGGCCGGCGCACCACCATGTCGCCCTCGGCCTCGCCCAGCACGCCCTGCTCGTGCCATTGCCGCAGCTGCTTGTTCACCCGTTCCCGCGTGGCCGCGACCTGCGCGCTCAGCTCCTTCTGCGACAGCTTCAGGCGGATCCGCACCCCGTCCGGCACCGGCCTGCCGTGCTGGGAGGCGAGGTCCAGCAGCAGCTTGGCCAGGCGCGACGACAACGACGACAGCGCCACGTCCTCGAACGCCGCGCTGCTGCGGCGCAGGCGTTCGCACAGGATGGACATCAGGCGCAGCATCAACTCGGGCCGCGGCGTCAGGAACTGCAGGAACGTGGCGCGTTCCACCACCAGCAGCACGCTGTCCAGCATCGCCGAGACGTCGGCGCTGCGCGCCCGGCCGTCCAGCAGCGCGATCTCGCCGATGAACGTCCCGGCCTCCATCAGCCGCAGCGTCACCTCCCGCCCCTCGGGCGAGACGGCGCTGACCCGCAGGCGGCCGCTGACCAGCACCATCAGGCTGCAGTCGAGCTCGCCCCGGCGCACGACCAGCGTGTCGCGCGCCGCCCGGCGCTCCCCCGCGAGGAGCGCCAGCGCGTCCAGGTCGTCGCGGCCCAACCCGGCGAACAGGTCGGTCGCCGCCAGAACGTCCCGCCTGGCCGCCCGCGTCAGCAGCGCCATCGCACCCTCCCTGCCCTGCCCATCCGGCGCGCCCCCCCCCAGGAAACATCAGGAAACATCAGGATGCATCCTGCACCCGCGTTCCGCCGTACGAAAGTGCGCCCGGTGTGACGTGCGTCACAAGCCGCCCGGTCCAGCCCGTCCAGACTGCAGGGACGGCGGGGTTCGCCGGATGGAGGGCGACATGAACGGTTCCCACGACTCATGGCGGATGGCAGGCAGTGCAAATCGGGATGGCACCCGGGACGGCATCAGGGATGGCGTCAGGGATCGCACCGGGGAGCGCGCGGCCGCAGCATGGTGGCAGGCCCGGGTGTCGGGCCCGGCAGGGTTCGTGCTGCTGGTGCTGGTCGCGGCCGCGACGTTCGGTGTCCTGGCCGCCCTGGCCGGCCGGCTCGCGCCATCGGCGGGGGTGTAAGGCCGTGAACGTCCTCACCCTCGTCCACTCCGCCCCGCCAGCGCCCCGCCCCGGCTTTCGCAGCCACGATCTGATCGCCCTCGCCTGCTGGGTCCGGCGGGCCGACGCCCATGGCTATCGCCGAACCCTGCTGGAGGACGGAACGTCGGATGGCGAGCCGGAGGAGGGCGCCTACGTGCTGATCTATCCCCCGTCCAGCGACTGGGCCAGCTGGGGGGTGCTGCGGGACGGGGCGGAGATCGTCGTCTGGCACTGCGGCACCGGCGCCGACCTCGGCCGCTTCGCCAGCATGCTGCAGGCGTTGGAGAGCCTGCCCCCGGTCCGCCCCGTCCGGACCAGGCCAGCAGTGCCGGCCTCACGAAATTTTGAGATGGCCGTTCCGCCCGGCCCGCGTTTGACCCTGGTGCACCATGCGGACCGCGGTGCGTCTCTTGGAGGATAACATGAAGGCTATGTTGGCTTTGGCGGCAGTTTGCGCCCTGGGCGTGGCCTCGGCTCCCGCGCAGGCGGCGGGTTGCCTCAGCGGGGCGGCGGTGGGCGGTGTGGCCGGACACGTTGCCGGGCATCATGGCGTGCTGGGCGCGGCGGCCGGTTGTGCCGTGGGGCACCACGAGGCCAACAAGCAGGCGCGGGCCCAGGCCGCCCAGCAGAACACGACGACGACCACGCAGCCGACCAACACCGGCATGCGCACCAACTGAGTGGATGGCTGGCCCGGGCGACCGGGCCAGCCGCCTGCGCTTCAGACTTCGAGGAAGCGACGCGCGCCCTCGACCAGGACCCGCAGGCCCATCTCAAGGTCTTTCGGCGCGGTGTTTTCGGCCCAGTGATGGCTGATCCCGCCGATCGATTGCACGAACAGCATCGCCGACGGGACCTGACGCGCCATATACTGGGCGTCGTGGCCCGCCCCGCTCGGCAGGCGCTGCCAGGCGCCCGGGGCAAGCTCCTCGGCCGCCGCCGCCAGCGCATCCTGCAGGGCCGGATCGCAGGCTGCCGGTTTCGATTGGCTCATGACCTGCAGCGTCGCCGTGCAGCGGTCCGTCCGGTTCATCTCCTGGACCCCGCGCCGCAGCAACGCGTCCAGACGTTCCAATACATCGATCCCGATATCCCGGATCTGGAACAGCACCTCCGCCGAGCCCGGAATGATCGAGCCGGCCCCCGGCTCAACCGCGATCCGCCCCGTGGTCCAGACCGTGCGGGGGCCGCAGTGCAGCGGGAACTCCCGGTCGAGCCACGCCAGCAGCCGCACCGCCGCGAGACCCGCGTCCTTGCGTTCCGCCATCGTCGTGCCCCCGGCATGGTCCTGCTGCCCCTCGAACAGGATGCGATACTGGTAGATCGCGACGATGCCGGTGACGACGCCCACGGACTGCCCCGCCTTCTCCAGCGTCGTGCCCTGCTCGATGTGCATCTCGAGGAAGCCCTTGTAGCGCCCGGGCTCGATCTGCAGCCGCGGCAGCCCGGCCAGCCCCGCCCCGGCCAGCGCGTCCCGCAACGGCAGGCCGTGATACTTGTTCGCGGCCCCGTCGATGTCCGCCTCCTCGAGCAGCCCCGTGAACGAGCGGGACCCGATGAAGCTGCCGTAATGCCCCTCCTCGTCGGCGAACGCGATGCAGTCGACGGGCAGCCCGGCCCGCGCCAACGCCACCGCCGCCACCACGCCCAGCGCGCCGTCCAGCCACCCGGCCTCGTTCTGCGATTCGATATGGCTGCCCACCAGCAGCTTCGGGCCGGGACCGGGATGCCGGCCCAGCACGTTGCCGACGCCATCCATGGTGGGTTCGAGCCCCACCTCCCGCATCCGGTCCATCAGCCAGCGGCGGCTCTGCATGTCCTCGACGGTGTAGGTGGGGCGATGTACCCCCGTCTTGAACCGGCCGATCTCCCGCAGCTCGTTCAGGTCGTGCAGGAAGCGCGTGGTGTCGGGCTCGGGCGGGATGTTCTTCATGCCGGCAGAGTGGCGAATGGCGCCATGTGCGGCAAGAGTGATGGGCTGGGACTACGACGCCCCGCCGATATCGCGGCGGCAGAAACCCTCGTCCCATTTCACGAGATCGACCGCGGCATAGGCGGCATGCCGGGCCGCGACCAGGTCGGCGCCCGTGCCGCAGATGGTCAGCACCCGCCCGCCCTCGGCCAGCAGCCGCCCATCCTCGACCCGGGTCCCGGCCTGGAACACCAATGCGCCCGGCACCCCCGCCGCCGCTTCCAGCCCGTCGATCACCGTCCCCGTCCGCGGCGCCACGGGGTAGCCCTCGGCCGCCATCACCACGGCGACGCACGCCTCGTCCCGCCAGCGCAGGTCGAAGCGGCCGAGCTCCCCGTCGCAGGCGGCCAGGAAGGCCGGCAGCAGGTCGCTCCGCAGCCGCGGCAGGAGTGCCTGGCACTCCGGGTCGCCGAAGCGGACGTTGTACTCCACGAGCTTCGCCCCGTCCGGCGTCAGCATCAGCCCGGCGAACAATATGCCGCGGAACGGCGTGCCCCGCCTTGCCATCTCGGCCAGGGCAGGCCGGATGAACCCGTCCATCGCCGGGCCCGGGTCGAAGCCCGGCACCGGCGAGAACGCGCCCATGCCGCCGGTGTTGAGCCCCGTGTCGCCGTCCCCCACCCGCTTGTGGTCCTGTGCGGCACCCAGGAACACGGCGTCCGTCCCGTCGCACAGGGCGAACAGGCTGACCTCATCGCCGGTCATGCACTCCTCGATCACCACAGAGGCGCCCGACACGCCGAACGCCGCATCGTGCATCATGGCCTGGATCGCCGCCTCCGCCGCTTCCAGCGTGTCGGCGACCACCACCCCCTTGCCCCCGGCCAGCCCGTCCGCCTTCACCACGATCGGCGCGCCCCGCCGCCGCACGAACTCCAGCGCGGCCTCAACGTCGTCGAACCGCTCCCACCGCGCCGTCGGGATGCCAGCATCGTCGCACAGCGCCTTGGTGAAGGCCTTGCTGCCCTCCAGCTGCGCCGCCGCCTTCGTGGGGCCGCAGCACCGGATGCCCGCCTCGGCCATCGCGTCCACCAGGCCCGCCACCAGCGGTGCCTCGGGCCCCGGCACCACCAGGTCGATCTGCTCGTCGCGCGCGAACTGCACAAGGCGGTCGAGGTGCATGGCCGCGATGTTCACGTTGGTGGCGATCGCCTCCGTTCCCGGGTTGCCCGGCGACACCCACAGCCGGGTCAGCAGCGGCGAGGCGGACAGCGCCCACGCCAACGCATGCTCCCGGCCGCCAGACCCCACCACCAGAACCCGCATCGCGCACTCCGCTTCAGTTGCGCGCCGCTGTAGCATAGGTTCCCGGCATGGACACCGCGACCAACGTTCCGGAATACAGCGTCAGCGAGATATCGGGCGCCGTGAAGCGGACGCTGGAGGGCGCGTTCGGCCGCGTCCGCGTGCGCGGCGAGATCACCGACTACAAGCGCTACCCCTCGGGGCACATGTACTTCTCGCTCAAGGACGAGGGCGGGAAGATCTCGGGCGTGGTCTGGAAGACCAGTGTCGGCAAGCTCGGCATGGTGCCCGAGAACGGCATCGAGATCATCGCCACCGGCCGCGTCAGCGCCTATGGCGACCGCAGCAGCTACCAGCTGGTCGTGGACCGCATGGAGTACGCGGGCGCCGGCGCGCTGCTCGCCCGCATCGAGATGCTGCGCGTGCGCCTGGCGGCCGAGGGCTTGTTCGACGCAGCCCGCAAACGCCACCTGCCGATGCTGCCGGCCGTGGTCGGCGTCGTCACCTCGGCCGCCGGCGCGGTGCTGCACGATATCCGGACCACCATCGCGCGGCGCTTCCCGCGCCCCATCCTGGTCTGGCCCGTCCCGGTGCAGGGCGAGGGTGCCGGGGCGAAGATCGCCGCCGCCATCGCGGGCTTCGACGCGATAGGGTCAGGCGGCCCCATCCCCGGCCCCGACGTGCTGATCGTTGCCCGCGGCGGCGGCAGCCTGGAGGACCTGATGGCCTTCAACGACGAGGCGGTGGTCCGCGCCGCCGCCCTGTGCCGCATCCCGCTGATCTCGGCCGTGGGGCACGAGACCGACCACACGCTGATCGACCTCGCATCGGACCGCCGCGCCCCGACCCCCACCGCCGCCGCCGAGCTGGCCGTGCCGTCCCGCACCGAGCTGGTGGCCACCATCGCGCAGGAGGCGGCCCGGATGGACGGCGCGCTGGCCCGCATGACGCAGGAGCGCCGGCTGCGCCTGGGCCGGGCGGAACGCGGCCTGCCGGACCTGCCGAACCTGGTCGGCAGCGCCCGGCAGCGCCTGGACGACCGCGGCCAGCGCCTGACGATCGCGCTGCCCAACCTGCTGGTCGCGCGCCGGGCCGGCCTGGCGCGGATGGAGCGGCTGATCCCCGACGGACCCGCCCTGCTGCGCGCGGCCCGGCATGTGATCGAGGCGCGGGCCGACCGGCTGCTGCTGGCCCTGCCCCATCTCGTGTCCCGCCGCCGCGCCGCCCTGTCCGACGCGCGGCTGCCCGGGGCCGCCGCGCTGCTGGCCGGCCCTGCGGCGACGCTCCGCCTGCGCGCCGCCGCCCTGGGGCATGGCCTGCAGCAGGCCACCGCCCGGCTGCGCGGCACGGAGGCGCGGGTCGCCTCCCGCCTTTCGCCCACGATGCTGCGGTCGGGCCTGCGGGAGGCGCGGACCCGCCTCGACGCGGCGGCGGCGCGGCTGGAAAGCGTGTCGCACCAGGCGGTCCTGGCGCGCGGCTATGCCGTGGTGTTCGACGGGGACGGCCACCCCGTCACCCGCGCGGCCGGGGTCCGTGCGGGGGCCCGGCTCCGTCTTTCGTTCGCCGATGGCGACAAGGTGGCCACGGCCGAAGGGCAGGCCCGACCCCGGCAGCAGGCGCTGCCGCTGTAGGATCAGCGCCCCAGGGCGCGCCGGGCCAGCCGCTGCTCCACATGGCCGTCCGGATAGGTCGTCTTGATCTCGAGGAAGGTGTCGCCCCCCTGGCCTGCCCCCTGGCCTGCCCCTTGGCCTGCCCCCTGGCCAGGCAGCAGCCGCCCCGTCGCCTCGATCGTGAGCCCGTCGCGTTGGATGGTCTGGCCCTGTGCCGCCGCGAAAGGCCCCCGATCGGCTGCAACCGCCCAGGTCCCGGTCAGCAGCAGCCACGGCAGGCGGTAGTGCGGCGGCGTCCGATACTCCCGCCGCACGGCACAGGTGTGGTACGGCGGGTCCTCGACCGTGACCACATAGGCGCCGTCCGCCACCCGGTACAGCCAGCCGCGGCCGGGGTCGTCGTGCAGGAACGACCGCACCCGGCCGGGCGACAACGCCGTCACCTGGCCCGGTGCCGCCTCCTCCATCGCCAGCGACGCCGGGAACCGTTCCAGGCAGAAACGCCGGAAGGCGTCCACCAGCGCCGACCCAGGCGCATCCTGCTCGGTCACGGCATCGGACGGGATCACTACGGTGCGGTTCTGCGCCATCCCGGGCGCCGCGAACGCGATGAGAAGCCCCAGCGAAACAACGATGCGCATCATGGTGTCCCCTTCCGCGGCGGAGCCTACCCGGCCGCCCCCGGCGGCCGATAGAGCGACTTGTCGAAGCGCCGGTGCAGCCACAGCCAGGCCTCCGGGTCGGCCCGGACCCAGCGCTCCAGCCGGTCGTTCATGGCCTGCGTGACCGCCAGCACGTCGGCGGCGCGGTCGCCCGTGTCGGGCAGCGGCAGCGGCGCCTCGCACATCACCACCAGGCGCGCGGGACCCAGGCGGCGGATGCGCACCGGAAGCAGCGGGCAGCGCAGCCGGAGCGCCAGCGCGGCGGCGGCCGACGGCGACATGGCGGGATGGCCGAACAGCCGCGCCGCCACCCCGTCGTTCATCTTCTGGTCGATCAGCACGCCCAGGAACCCGCCGCGGGCCAGATGTTGCACCGCCTGCCGGGCTCCTTTCGTGCCCTTCGGGAACAGGCGCAGCGGGCGAGGCACCGCGTCCTGGCGCAACCGGTTGATCAGGGCGTCGATCCCCGAATGGCCCGCCGCGCGATAGAACAGCCCGAGATCCATGCCGATCCCGGCCGCGGCCGCCGGCAGGATCTCCCAGTTGGCCATGTGCGCGCTGAACAGGATCGCAGGCCCCCCCCGCGCCAGGACGGGCCCGAGATGCTCCATCCCCTCGACCGACCAGCCGGGCCCGTCCTGCGCGCCCTGCACCAGGCGGCCCAGATGCGGCAGTTCGCCGACCGTCCGGCCCAGGTTCTCCCACACGCCGCGCACGATCCCCCGCCGCGCCGCCCGGTCCAGCCCCGGCATCGCCAGGCGCAGATTGACGTCGGCCACCCGCGACGCCGGCATCAGCGGGCCCAGGCGGCGCGCCAGCCAGCCCAAGGCGTTGCTGGCGCCCACGGGCCCAAGCCTCCGCAGCACGCCCAGCGCGCCCCGCGCCAGCATCAGCTCCGCCGCCTCGCGCCCGGTCAAGGAACGATCCCGGCCAGCAGGCGCTCCAGCGCCGCCTCGTCGGCCCAGACCAGGTCAACGCCCACGGACCTCACCCGTGCCTGCCATCCGGGCGGCAGGCGCACCATGTCCTTCGGCGTCGTCACCGCCACGGCATCGAGCTCCCGCGCCCGGCCCAGCACCGCCTGCAGCTCCTGCGGCCGGAACCGGTGGTGGTCCGGGAAGTCCGCCGTCGCCGCGATCGTCGCCCCGGCCTGCAGCAGCGTCGCGTGGAACTTGGCCGGGCGCGCGATGCCGGCGAAGGCCAGCACGCGCTGCCCATGCAGGCTCCGGTCCGGCACCAGCCACGCCTCGAGCACCGGCAGCCCAGGTGGAAGGACGGCCCGCGCCGCGCGCTGGTCGATCCCGATCAGCACCGCCGCCCGGCAGCGTGCCGCCGCCGCCGCCGCCGGTTCCCGCAGCGGGCCCGCCGGCATGACCCGGCCATTGCCGAAGCCCACCGCCCCGTCGATCACCAGGATCCCGGCGTCCTGCAGCAGTCCCGGGTTCTGCAGCCCGTCATCCATCACCAGCGCCTGCGCGCCCGCCGCCACCGCCGCCCGTGCCGAGGCCGCCCGGTCCGCCCCCACCCAGGTCGGCGCCACCCGCGCCAGGAGCAACGGCTCGTCGCCCACCAACGCCGCGTCGTGCCGGCCCGGATCGACCCGCAGCGGCCCCCGGACCCGCCCGCCGTAGCCCCGGCTGATGAAGTGCACGGCCACACCCCGCTGCCGCAGCCGCTCGCCGAGGTCCAGCGCCAGCGTCGTCTTGCCCGCCCCACCCACGGAGGCGTTGCCGCAACACAGCACCGGGACCGGGGCGCGCCACCCCGCGCGGGCGAGCCGCCGGGCGGTCAGCCGCGCGACGACGACGCCCGCGGGCAACAGCAGGCGCGACAGCCAGGAATCCCGCTGCCAGAACCGGGGCGCCATCATCGCCCGTCTCCGGCCAGGCCCAGCGGCGAGGGGTCCAGGAGCGACAGCAGCACCGCCGCCACGCGCCCGGGCAGCGCCGCCTCGCCATCGGCCGCCCCCCGCCCCGCCTCGGCCGCCGCCGCCCGGCGCACGGGGTCCCGCAGCATCGCGTCCACCCAGCTCCCCAGCGCCGCCGCGTCCGCGACCGTGGTCAGCGCCCCGGCCTCGGACAGCCGCAGCACCGCGTCGGCGAAGTTGCCGGTGTGCGGCCCCATCGCGATCGCGACCCCCAGCCGCGCCGGTTCCAGCGGGTTCTGCCCGCCGCCTTGCGGCACCAGGCTCCGCCCCACGAAGGCGATCGGCGCGAGGCGATACAGCAGCCCCAGCTCCCCCATCGTGTCGGCGATCCACAGGCCCTCATCCGGCGGCCCCTCCCCGGCGCCCCGCCGCGGCGCGCCCAGCACGGCGGCCAGGGCCGGCCCGCGTTCGGGGTGCCGCGGCGCAATGATGGTCAGCAGGCCGGGATGCCGGGGCGCCAGCGCATGGTGCACCTGGGCCGCCACCGCTTCCTCCGTCGGATGCGTGCTGGCCGCGAGCCACACCGGGCGTGTCCCCAGCTGCGCCCGCAACGCCGCCCACTCCGCCTGGTCCACCGGCAGCGGCGGCGCGGCCAGCTTCAGGTTCCCGGCCGGCTGCAGGCCCCGCGCGCCCAGCATCACCAGGCGCGCTGCGTCCGCCGCCGATTGCGGATGGACCCTGTCGAACGCGCCCACCACGAGGCGGGCGAAGCCAGGCGCGCGGCCCCAGCCGCGCGCGCTGCGGGCCGACATGCGGGCGTTCACCAGCATCAGCGGGATGCGCCGTGCCAGGCAGGCGCGCAACAGGTTGGGCCACAGCTCGCTTTCCACGAAAGCCGCCGCGTCCGGCCGCCAATGGTCGAGGAACCGCCCCGCCCACGCCGGCACGTCCAGCGGCACGAAGCGGTGCAGCGCCCGCCCGTCGCCCAGCCCCGGCAGCCGCGCCGCCAGGAACGCCGCCGAGGTGACGGTCCCGGTGGTCATCAGGACCGTGACGTCCGCTGCCGCCAGCAGGCCGGGGAGCAGCGGCAGCACCGACTGGCTTTCGCCCATGCTGGCGGCGTGCAGCCATAGCAGCCGGCCCGGCGGCCGGGGCGTCCCGTCGATGCCCTCCCGCTCCGGCAGGCGGGCCGCGATCTCCTTGCCCCGGGCCGCCCGATGCCGCAGCAGGGCGCGCAACGCCGGAGCCGCCAGCCGGCCGATCGAGGCCCAGAGCATCGGGCCCATCCGGCATCCTAGCCTCGAAAGCCCCGGGGCGTTCAGGCCGGGCAAGCGTCATGGCCGGAGCAGGCGGCATCGGCGCGGTCGGCCGCCTGGGTCAGGGCCGCCTCGATGCCGGGCAGGCTGTCTGCCCAGCCCTCCCGCGGCACCAGGATCGGCGCGCCGACCACCAGCACGCCGCGCCCGAACGGCAGCGGCAGCAGCATGCGGTCCCAGGTGGGCAGCACGCGGTGCCACGAGGACTGGGCGGCGCAGGGCAGCACCGGGACCGCCGCCAGCGCCGCCAGCTGCGCGACCCCGCGTGCCACTTGGCGCCGCGGCCCGCGCGGCCCGTCCGGCGTGATCACCACCTGGTCGCCCTCGGCCAGCACCGTCAGCAGCGCCCGCAGCCCGGCCGCGCCGCCCTTCTGCTCCGTGCCCTTCGCGCGGGACCCGTGCACGACATCGAGCCCGAAGCCCCGCATGACCGCGCCGATCATCCGGCCGTCCTGGTGTCGGCTGACCAGCACGTGCATGCGCCCGCGCGGTGCCCCGGCCCGGGCCCGCTCGCCCAGCGCCAGCGTCCACAAGGCCGGCATCAGCGGCAGCCGCTCGTGCCAGAAGGCGAACACGGCCGGCGTCGCGTGCAGGTGGCGCCCGAGCTGCGCCGCGCCCAGCAGCGTCCAGCGCGTCGTCCGCAGCGCGAAGTGCAGGTAGGCCCCCAGCGCCCAGGCGCCCCAGGCGAGCACGCGCGGGTGGCGGAGGATGCGCTTCATGGTCGCCGCGCGGTAGCATGGGCGGCCCCGTGGGGCAATCGGCAGGGGTCGGTGCGTGTCAGGCCGGCAGGCGCACCAGGCTGGCCAGGAACGCCTCGGCGCAGGCGCGCCAGGAGAAGCGTTCGGCATGCCGGCGACACGCCGCGCGGTCGCCCGACAGCGCGCGCAGGGCCGCCGCCCGCAGGTCCCCGTCCAGCGCCCCCACCCCGGCCGCCGCATCGGCCAGGATGTCCGCAGGCCCCGTCACCGGGTAGGCCGCGATCGGCGTGCCGCAGGCCAGGCTCTCCAGCAGCACCAGGCCGAAGGTGTCGGTGACCGACGGGAAGACGAACACGTCCGCCCCGGCATAGGCCCGGGCCAGCGCCGCGCCATGCCGCTCCCCCACGAAGCGCACGTCGGGATAGGCGCGCTGCAGGGCCTCGCGCTGGGGTCCGTCGCCGACGACGACCTTGGTGCCGGGCAGGTCGAGGCGGAGGAAGCCCTCGAGGTTCTTCTCCACCGCCACCCGGCCGACGCACAGGAACACCGGGGCCGGCCAGCCCTCATCCGCCTTGGCCATGCCGTCCGGGCGAAAGCGCCCGAGGTCCACACCGCGCGTCCAGGGGCGCAGGTTGCGGAAGCCCCGCGCCGCAAGCTCGGCCCGCAGGCTGCCGGTCGCCACCAGGGTCGCCGCCCCGCGGTTGTGGAAGCGGCGCAGCAGCGCGTAGCCCAGCGCGGGCGGCAGCCGCGTGCGGGCGTGCAGGTATTCCGGGAAGCGGGTGTGGAACGAGGTCGAGAACGGCACGCCATGCCGCAACGCCCAGCGCCGGGCCGACCAGCCCAGCGGGCCCTCGGTCGCCAGATGCAGGGCGCAGGGCTGGAACGCCTCGATCATCCGGGCCAGCCGCCGGCCGGGGAACAGCGCCAGCCGAATGCTGCCGTAGCCCGGCATGCCCACGGTCGGGAACCGGCCGGGCCCCAGCACCTCGACCGCATGGCCCATCTGCCCCAGTTCGGCGGCCAGCATGGCCAGCGTGCGCACGACGCCGTTGACCTGCGGATGCCAGGCGTCCGAGACGATCAGGATGCGCATCGCGGGATGCCGCGGGTCAGGCCGCGACCGGCTCGGCGGTGTCCCGGGCCGTGAAGAACGACAGCCGGTTCAGCGCCGCCCAGTCGACCAGCTCGAGCCGCCCGTCCCGGTGTTCCACGAGCGCGGTACAGCTCTCGACCCAGTCGCCGTCGTTGCAGTACAGGATGCCGTCCACCATCCGCATCTCCGCATGGTGGATGTGGCCGCAGACCACGCCGTCGAAGCCCCGGCGCCGCGCCTCGGCGGCCAGCGCCGTCTCGAACCGGTCGATCGCCTTCACCGCGCCCTTCACCTGCGCCTTCAGCCACTGGCTGAGCGACCAGTAGGGATAGCCCAGCCGCCGCCGCACGGCATTGAACCAGCGGTTGACCACCAGTGCCGTGGTGTACGCGCCGTCGCCCAGGATCGCGAGGAAGCGGGCGTAGCGCATCACGCCGTCGAACTCGTCGCCATGGATGACGAGCAGCCGCAGCCCCTGCGCCGTCGTGTGCTCCGCCTCGCGCCGCACGGTGATGCCCGCGACCTGGAGCCCGGCCGCGGCCTCGGGCGCGGGCCCCGGCTCCAGCGCGGGGGGCGCGCCGTCCACCTGGGGGAGCCAGGGGCGGAACATCTCGTCGTGGTTCCCGGGAATATAGGTGATCTCGGTGCCCTGCCGCACATGGCGCAGGATCAGCCGGATCACTTCGTCATGGCTGCGGTCCCAGTACCAGGATTTTCGGAGCCGCCAGCCGTCGACCACGTCGCCGACCAGGAACAGCTTGTCGCAGGTGACCCGGGCGAGGAAGCCCGCCAGGAAGTCGCTGCGGCATCCCTTGGTCCCGAGATGCATGTCGGAAATGAAGACGGCCCGATAGTGGGGCATCGTGCCAGCGGAAAGCGCATTCATGCGACCCTTGACCTCGCGACTGCTCTATTCGTTCGCAGTCGGGTCTTAGGGCAGGACGGCACGCCTGGACGTGACGTTTCGATGATGCAGAAGTACTGCCGCACCATGACAGCGTCGGCATGGCCGGAAACGGCCGCCCCATAAGGGCGGCCGTTGTTTTACAAGGGCTACCGCGCCTGCTGGATGGCCGAGAGCAGCCACCGCCCACCGGTCGCGCGGACGAACGTCCAGATCTCGGTCGCCACGGTCCGCTCCGTCGGGCTGCCGTCCACGACGCGCCCGGTCGAGTCGCGCGTGCAGTCGATCATGGAGAAGCGCATGGCCACGGTCGCGAACTCCCGTCCGTTCTCCGACCAGGCCTCGGACAGGTCACCCTTTTCCAGCTTCACGTCGGTGACGGTGTTGCGGACGCCCCGGCTCGACTGGTCGGCCAGCTGCTCGGCGAAGTAGCTGACCATCTCCGGCGTGGCGATCTGCTGCAGGGTGGTGATGTTCTGCGCCGACCAGGCGGCCTGGATGTCGTGCAGCGTGCGGTCGAAGCCCTGGAAGTCGGCCGGGCCGATGTTGACGGGCGGGCTGGCCGGACGCGCGGCACCGCCGCCCATCGGCATTCCGCCCATCTGACCGCCCATCGGGCCCTGCGCCGGCTGCCCCATGCGCGGCATGCCGGCGAACGCGACGCCCTGACCGAAGAAGCGGCGGAACAGCCAGCGTGCGACGAAGAACAGCAGCACCATCTGCAGCAGCAGGCCGATGAAGCCGAAGCCCCCTACACCCCCGCCACCGCCGAAGAAGCCGTGCCCCATCAGCATGCTGCCGATCCCGACGCCGACCAGGCCGCCCATCAGGCCCGACCCGAAGCCCGACCGCGCCGGCGCCCCGAACTGCCCGCCCATGTTGGGCGACCCGTACGACGGCGCGGACGGCGGCGTCACGCTCCGCTCGAGCGGCGACGCGTAGGACGGCGCGGTGCTGGTGCTCGGCGGCGCCGAGTAGCTCCGGCTGCCGCGGCTTCCCATCGAGCTGCCCGACCCGGCCCGCGCATCGGCGACCGACGGCGCGAGGGCGAGGGCTGCGACGGCAACGGCGGCAAGCAAGGCGGAATGGCGGCGCATGGCGGTGGCCTCATGGGTTTGAACGATGACAGATATAGAACGATCCAGAGAACACTCCATAGGGGTCGTGCTATCCCTCGAACGGATCCCGCATCAGGATCGTGTCGTCGCGCTCCGGGCTGGTCGACAGCAGCGTCACCGGCGTCTCGACCAGCTCCTCGATCCGCCGCACGTACTTGATCGCCTGCGCCGGAAGGTCCGCCCAGGACCGCGCGCCGAAGGTGGAGCCGGTCCAGCCTTCGATCGTCTCGTAGATCGGCCGCGCCGCCGCCTGCGCCCGCTGCCCCGCCGGCAGATGCGACATGCGGGCGCCGTCGATCTCGTAGCCGACGCCGATCTTCAGCTCCGCCACCCCATCCAGCACATCGAGCTTCGTCAGCGCCAGGCCCTGCACGCCGCCCACCTTGCACGCCTGCCGCACCAGCGCCGCGTCGAACCAGCCGCACCGCCGCGGCCGGCCCGTCACGGTGCCGAACTCCCGCCCGCGCGACCCCAGGCCCTGCCCGATCTCGTCGTGCAGCTCCGTCGGGAACGGGCCGGAGCCCACCCGGGTCGTGTAGGCCTTGGCGATGCCCAGCACGAAGCCCACCGCCGACGGGCCGACGCCCGACCCGCCGGCCGCGGTCGCCGCGATCGTGTTGCTGCTGGTGACGAAGGGGTAGGTGCCGTGGTCCACATCCAGCATCACCGCCTGCGCGCCCTCGAACAGGATGCGCGTCCCCGCCCGGCGCGCCTGGTCCAGCCGTTCCCACACCGGCTCCACATGCGGCAGGATGCGCGGCGCCAGCGCCAGCAGCCAGTCGAGCATCGCCTGCTTCTCGACCAGCGGGGCGCCCAGCCCGAGCAGCAGCGCGTTGTGGTGCAGCAGCAGCTCGTCCAGCTTGTCCGACAGCGTCTCCGGTTCCGCCAGGTCGCAGGCGCGGATGGCGCGCCGGCCCACCTTGTCCTCGTAGGCCGGGCCGATGCCGCGGCCCGTCGTGCCGATCTTGCGCTCGCCGCGGGCCGCCTCGCGCGCCCGGTCCAGCGCCCCGTGCACCGGCAGGATCAACACCGCGTTCTCCGCGATCCGCAGCGTGTCCGGCGAGACGGTCAGCCCCTGGGCCCGCACCCGGTCCATCTCGGCCAGCAGCGCCTCCGGGTCGATCACCACGCCATTGCCGATGATGCCCATCTTGCCGCGCACCAGCCCGCTCGGCAGCAGGCTCAGCCGATACGTCTGGTTGCCCACCACCAGCGTGTGGCCGGCGTTGTGCCCGCCCTGGAACCGCACCACGATCTCGGCGCGGCTGGCGAGCCAGTCCACCACCTTGCCCTTGCCCTCGTCGCCCCATTGCGCGCCGATCACGCAGACATTGGCCATGCTCAACTCTCCGGGTTCAGCGGGGCGGCGACGCCGTCCCTCAGGATGTGGGTGCAGCGCAGGCGCAGCGCCTCGGCCACAGGATCGGCAGCGGCGTCCAGCGCCGAGATCGTCGCATACCCGGCTTCCCGCAGGCGGGCCCCCTGCCCGGCCTCGGCCCCCCAGGGCAGGAACGCCCGCAGGCGGCCCGCGGGCGCCGGGCAGACGCGCAGGATCACGTCGGGGAACAGCGTCAGCCCCGTCGCCGGCTCCGCATCGCCCGACAGATATCGCCCGCCGCGCCCGACCTCCTGCGCGCTGCCGGGGGCGAACACCATGAGGCACAGGCCCGTGTGATAACGGAAGCCGCGGAACTCCAGAGGATCGAGCGTCAGCCGCAGCCCGGGCGCGCGGGCGCGGATCGCCTGCAGGCTGGCGCGCAGCCGGTCTCGGAGCAAGGCGGGCGCCGGGCCGAGCCGGGCCCGTTCCAGCACATCGAGCGCAGGCCCGACAGGCCCGGCGGCCAGCAGAAGATCGGTCAGCAGCCCGGCGATCGGCCCCCCATGCTGCGCCACCACCGCCGCATCCTTGCGGTCCAGCGCGCGTGTCAAGGTCGTGCGGACCGGGCCATGGATGCCGGCGTCGTCCAGCAGTGCCGGCGCCAGGGTTGGCATCGTCAGGTCGAAACTCAGCCGCGTGAGCCCCAGCGCCGCCAGCGCCTCGGCCGCCAGCAGCACCATCTCCGCATCCGCTTCCGGCGAGTCGGGCCCGATCAGCTCGATCCCGGCCTGCGCCACCTGGCGATTCGGGTCGATCTGGCCGCCCCGCACCCGCAGGCACTGCCCGGCATACGAAAGCCGCAGCGGTCGCGGCCGCCCCGCGAGCCGCGTCGTGGCGATGCGCGACACCTGCGGCGTCATGTCGGCCCGCAGGCCCAGCATGCGGTTGGTGTCGGGGTCCATCAGGCGGAACGTCTGGTCGTTCATCGCCGCCCCGGTGCCGGCCAGCAGCCCGTCGGCGAACTCGACCAACGGCGGCTTCACCCGTTCGTAGCCGTGGCTGACGAACACTTTCATCAAGCGGCCGACGGCGACCGCCTCCGCCTCCGCCTCGGGCGGCAGCAGATCGATCAGGCCGGTCGGCAGCAGCGCCGGGCTCGGGGGTGGGTCGTCGGTCATGGCGGGGGGGTTCTAGTGCAGTTTGTGCCTTGGACGAAACCCGCCCACCTGCCGGGGCGCCGCCGCCGGTGGCATCCGCTTTGCAGCGCCAGCTCCATTGACCACGCCTGGACGAGGAACCGCTCCATGAAGCAGCAGACCACGCAGCAGACGGGACCGTTCTGCCTCGAAGAGGCGACGATCGGCGAGCTGCAGGCCGCCATCCGGTCCGGCCGCACCACCGTTCTGGCCACCGTGCAGCACTACATCGCCCGCGTCCGCGCCTTCAACGGCACGTCGAACATGCTGGTCACCGCCGACGGCGCCCCCGTGCCGGCCGTGCCCGGCGCCCAGCGCGGCGGCGCACCCCTCACCTTCCCCACCGCGACCGTCGCCGCCGGCACGATCCTGCCCGAGCTCGACCGGTATTGCGGGCCGCCGCTCGAGTTCGGGCGGATGGAGCCCACCGCCAGCGACCCGGCCGTCCATCAGCAGTTCGGCATGCTCGCCGGCATCCCCGATGCGGGCCAGGTCAACGCGCTCGGCACGATCAACATCCGCGGCGAACGCTCCGTGACGTGCCGCGGCGACTTCGACCGGCATCCCTCGATGGGCCCCCTGCCCCCCGGCGCACCGCCGGTGTGCGAGATGTTCCGCCACATGCCCGACGCGCTGGAACACGCCGCCGCGCTGGACGCCGAGCACGGCAGCGCACCCGACCTGGTTGCCATGCCGATGTACGGCGTCGTGTTCTCGTTCAAGGACCCGTTCGACACGAAGGACATGCGCTCCACCGGTGGCGGCGACGCGGCCTATGACATCGACGTCCCGGCGCGCGACCACATCCTGGTGGACCAGCTGCGCCGCAAGGGCGCCATCATCTTCGCCAAGGCCGTCAACACCGAGTACAACGGCCGCGCCGGCGACCCCGGCGGCCGCCACACGCCGGATAAGGTGCTGCCCTCGACCCTGGGCTACCAACGCAGCACCTGGGCCGGGAACCCGTCCAACCCGTACGACACCACGCGCTCGGCCTCGCTCGGCTCCAGCTCCGGCTCCGCGCTGTCGGTCAGCACCAACCTGGTGATGTGCAGCCTGGGCGAGGAGACCCGCGCCTCGTGCCGCGGCCCGTCCAACCACAACGCCGTCGCGCTGATCCTGCCGCACAAGGCGATGCTCGGCTTCGACGGTGGGGCGATCGGCGCCGACATCTACTGCGACCGCACCGGCATCCATGCCCGGCGCATCAGCGACGCCGCCCTGGTGCTGGACGCGCTGAAGGACCCCGTGCACGGCTATTACGACCCGCGCGACCCCTACACGACCGTGCCCCGCTCGTCAGTCCTGGCCGGCGGCTACGCGCCGCATGTCGTGGCCAGTGCGCCGCCAGGGGCGCTTTCGGACCTGCGCATCGGCATCATCCGCGAGTCGATGCTGCCCGGGCCCAAGCTGGTGGAGCCCATCACCACCGCCGCCGCGGCCGAGATCAAGGCGGTGCTGGGCGACACGCTGGGCGCGACACTGGTCGAATCGGGAGACCCGCTCTGGACGCCCGACCCCACCGTCGAGGCGATGCGCACTGACTTCCGCCGGGCCCTCGCGCGCCTGGTGCCGGTGTTCATGCCGGACCTGCTGTTCCGCGTCGGCCCAAACGGCAAGCCGGTCTTCCCCGACTTCGCCGCCGCCGTCACGCCCACCGAGTTCCTGCCGGGCCAGGTGTTCGGCACCGGCACCATGGCGCCCATCGACTACATGGTCGAGCTGGCGGAAGGACGCATCGCCCCGCCCGCCAACCTCGACATCGCGACGGTCCAGCAGCAGGAGCTGGCGATGGCGTTCCGCTTCCACATCCCGCAGTACCTGACGCGACGCGCCGCCGACTGGCGGGTGCTGGGCTTCGTCGAGACGCTGACCGACTGGCCCACCCTGAACGCCCGCTCCAAGTTCTGGGGCGACGACCAGCGCGCCGCCTTCAAGAACTGGGAGGAGGTGACCGACCCCCGCAACCGCCTCGGCGGCCGGCAGGGCGTGGACGAGCGCATCATGCTGCGCGAGCTGCTGCGCCGGGTGGACATGATGGTCCTGATCGAGAACGGGCTCGACGTCCTGGTGCGGCTGCACACCCCGCTGCCGCCTGCCAAGATCGGTGGCGCCATCGAACCCGGCACCCAGCAGAACCTGCGCGCCGAGACGATGTATGGCCCGAACGCCGGGCTGACGGAGATGCTGGTCCCGGCGGGCTACGTCACCACCGCCTACGACCCCGTGTTCACGCTGTCCGCGGACGGCCGATCGTATGTGCCCACCCTGTCCGATGTGCCGACGCCGCTCGCCGCACCCGGCCTGCCCTTCTCGCTCGTGTTCCGGGCCGAGCCCGGCCAGGAGGGCGTGCTGCTCCGGGTCGCCTCCAGCTACGAGGCCGCGTCGCGCCGGCGGATCCCCCCGCCCGCCTTCGGCCCCATCGCCCCTCATGTCCCGGGAGCACCCGTCTGATGCGCCGCCGCACCCTGCTCGCCCTGCCCACCCTGGCCCTCGCGGACCCGGCCCGGCCCGCCGCCGCCCAGCCGGCGGTGCAGACCCTGCGGATCGGGATGACCACCTCGGACGTGCCGACCACCGGCGGCATCCCGGACAACGGCAGCGAAGGGGGCCGCTTCGCCGGCTACACGCTGTATGACGCCCTGGTGAACTGGGACTTCACCGACACCGACGCCTTCGCCGACCTCACCCCGGGCCTCGCCACGGACTGGCACATCGACCCGGCCGACCACCGCCGCTGGGTCTTCACCCTGCGTCAGGGCGTCCGCTTCCACGACGGCACGACGCTGACGGTCGACGACATCCTGTGGAACTTCGACCGCCACCTGAACGACAAGGCCGCCCATTTCGACCATACCCAGGCCATCAGCTACCGCACCTACACCTCCCAGGTGCAGCGTTACGAGAAGATCGACGACACCCACCTGGCGCTGTTCACCGCCGAGCCGTTCAGCATGCTGCCCTACCTGCTGTCGCGCGTGTTCATCGTCAGCCCCCGGCAGTACGCGAAGGCCGGCAACTGGCTCGCCTTCCAGTCCGCCCCGGCCGGCACCGGGCCGTTCCGGCTCGACCGCCGCACGCAGCGCACCTCGCTCGAGCTGTCGCGCAACGCCGACTACTGGGACAGGACGCGCATCCCCAAGATCGACAAGCTGGTCCTGCTGCCCATCCCGGATTCCAACACCCGGGTGGCGGCGCTGCGCTCGGGCCAGGTGGACTGGATCGAGTATCCCGCGCCCGACTCGCTGCCTTCGCTGAAGGGCGCCGGGTTCGACATCGTGACCAAGCCTTATCCGCACGTCTGGGCCTGGCACGCGAACAACGCGAATTCGTCGCCGATCCATGACCGCCGGGTGCGGCTGGCGCTGAACTACGGCCTGGACCGTGCCGCGATGATCGAGCTGCTGGCCGGGACCGCCGTGGCCGCCCGAGGCCCCTGGCCCGAGAGCAGCAAGTATTTCGGCAGCCCGGCCGAGCACTACGCCTACGACCCCGACCGTGCCCGGCGCCTGTTGACCGAGGCGGGCTACGGCCCCGGCAAGAAGCTGGTCCTGAAGGTCCAGGTGCCGACCGCCGGGTCGGGCAACATGATCCCGCTGCCCATGGCGGAGTTCGTCCAGCAGAGCTACGCCGAGCTGGGCATCGTCGTGGACTATGAGGTCGTCGACTGGGGCACCATGCTGACCACCATGCGCACCAGCCCCGAAGCGCCGGGAACGCCCCACCGGGACGTCGTCAACCACGGCCTGCCGATCTCGGATCCCACCCAGCTGTTCCTGAACTTCCACGGCTCGTCCATGCCACCCAACGGCTCCAACTGGAGCCTGTACCGCAACCCCGAGGTGGACGCGCTGCTCAGCCAGGCCTTCGCCACCTTCGATCCCGCTCCGCGGGACGCCCTGATCGCCCAGGCCCACGCCCGCATCGTCGACGACGCCCCCTGGGTGTTCGTCGTCCACGACCTCAACCCCCGCGCCCTCAGCCCGCGCGTGAAAGGCTTCCGCCAGGCGCAGTCCTGGTACCAGGACTTCACCCAGCTCAGCGTTGCGCCGGTGTAATGGCGAAGGCACCTTTCCAGGAGTGCTGAGTTACAGCGACGGCACGCGGACCATCGGTGCCTTCGACACGAGCTCCGCAGTCGTGTTCACCTTGGCTGCAGCGCCGCAGAACGTTCCGGAGCCCGCGAGCCTGAGTCTGCCGGCTGCGGGGTTCGTCGCCCTGGTGCGTTCCCAGGCCCGTCGTCGTGGACGCTGCAAGACCACCGACGCGCCCTCGGCGCAGGTCGCGCTTCCAAAGCCTCGCGGACGGACCGGCACCAAGGGGCCCAACCGGACTGGCCGGGCCCCCTTGCGCGCGTTGCTGTCACGCCAGCCCTGACAGCAGACCGGCTATGGGATCAGCGAAGCCCGAAGAAGGACAGCACGGCGATGACGACCACGACGAGACCGACGATGTAGATGATGTTGTTCACGATAAGCCCTTTCACGGCATGGCAGGACGGGTCAAGCGACCCGGCAATGCAGCATCAACGTTCTAAGCTACTCCTCGGTTCGCCAGAAGTTCGGGATCACGGAAACATCGGGTTCCCGGGGGCGCCGGTCAGGACGGGCTCAGCCCCCGAACGTGTCGCGCCACTGCTCGATCACGTCCTGCATGTCCCGCACGATCTCCGCCGTGGTCAGACGCACGGTCTTCACGCCCTGCAGCATCGCGTCCCCGGGCGTGGCCGGCGCGCCGCTGCGCACGGGCACGCGCCGCACCTCGGCCGAGATGCGGGCGTTGTCCGGACCCAACAGAAACTCCAGGAACAACCGCCCGGCATTCGGGTGCGCCGCGGCCGCCATCACCGCCGACGGCGACACGATGACCACCGCCCCGTCGCTGGGCGCCACCAGGCCGATGGGGTTGCCACGCTCGGCCGAGACCTGGCTGAGCCCGGACGGGCCCGCGGCGACGATCCGCTCCCCGGAGTTGAGCACGCCCACGGCGTCGTTGACCGAGCGCCCGATCAGCGGCTTGTTCCGCTCGAGCCGCTCGAAATACGACCAGCCATACAGCTTCTTCATCGCCACCACCCAGGTGCCGACCGTGCCGCTATAGGCGGGATGGCCGACCGAGACCTGGTTGCGCCAGCGCGGGTCCAGCAGGTCCGTCCAGGACTTCGGCGCGTTGGCCGCCTTCACCCGCTGGCTGTTGTAGATGGGGATCACCAACTCCGACAGCGTGGGATAGAACGTCCCGCCGGGGTCCAGGCCCACGAAATCAGGAAGCAGGTATTGTGCGTTCTCAGGCGTGTACTTGGCGAACTTTCCTTGCTGGGCGAGCGTTACGTCATGCCCGAGATCCGTCGAGCTGAACACGTCGCAGGGCGGGATGCCGTTCTTCAGGTCCTGCAGCAGGCGCTGATACGCCACCTGCGCCGTCGTTCGCACGACGCTGACCCGGATGTCCGGATATAGGGTCATGAAGCCCTGGGCAACCAGGTTCGCGGTCTCGCCATCGGTGTGGGCGGTGTACCAGCTGACCGCCCCTTCCTTCCTGGCCGCCGCCTCCAGTGCCCCGAGCTCCGCGTGCCCGCTCGCGGGCAGCAAAGTAGCGCCGGCTGCGCCCAGCAGCAGCCGGCGCCCGATCACGGCCGCAGCTCGAGCTTCTGGACGCGCCAGTTCAGCAGCTCCGCGACATAGAGCGTGTTCTCCGACGGACAGGCGATCTCGTGGATCCAGCCGAACTGCTTGGCCTGCTTGCCGGACTGGCCCAGCACGCCCAACAGCTTGCCCTCGAGGCTCAGCTTGTAGATGCGCCCGGGATAGGCGTCGGACGCATACAGCACCTGGTTCGGCGGCGGCGTGATGCACACCGCCCAGGGGGCGCCGGCCACCATCGTCTTGGCGGTGCCCACGGGCGGGTTCTGGTTCGGCATGTTGCCGATCGCCGGCTTGGTCTGCGGGTCGTACGGGGCATCGAGCGTGATGGTGCGCACCAGCTTGCCATCGACGTCCAGCACCTGGATGCGCCGATTGCCGCGGTCGGCGACATAGACCCGGTCCTGCGCGTCGGACGCGATGCTGTGCGGGGTGTTGAACTGACCGGGCCCGTCGCCCGGGCCGCCGAACGAGGCGAGCCAGTCGCCCGCGGGCGAGACCTTGCCGACTCGGGCGTTGATGTAGCCGTCGCTGATGTAGCCGTTGCCCTTGCTGTCCCAGGTGATGTCGGTCACCTGGCGGAAGCTGCCGTCGATGGCGGGCAGCGGCGGCTTGGGGTGCTTCAACGGCTCGGTATCCTCGTCCGACGCCTCCTGCTTGCGGCCGAACACCATCGTCACCCGGCCGGCCGGGTTGAAGCGGACGATCATGTCCGAACCCTTGTCCATGGCCCAGATGTTGTCGTCGCGGTCGATCTTGACGGTGTGGGAGAACGACCAGGCATAGAGGTTGTGGCCGATCTCGCGCAGGAACTGGCCGTCGGGCCCGAACTCCAGCAGCTGGGCGGCGGCGGCGGCATAGGCCGGGCCCGTGGTGCTGCCGCGGGAGAAGACGAAGACATGACCCTTGGAGTTGACGGCGACGCCCGAGGCCTCGCCGATGAACAGGTTGTCCGGCAGCTTGAGGAAGTCGATATCGGCGTCGAAGGCGATCTGCGGAACGGCGGCCGGGGCGGGGCTTGCGGCGGGTGCAGCTGCGGGCGCCTGGGCCCGGAGCGTGCCGGGAACGACGGCGCCGAGCACGGCCAGCGCGCCGGCGAGGGTGCGGCGGATCATGCATGGACCTCCCATTCTTGTCGAAGTGGACCGGCCTTCTTGTCGTGGGCCGGTGTTCTTGCGGGGAATGAGGCGTCCGTTCGCCCCCATGTGTCAACACCGGCGGCGTGACGGCCGGGGCGTGGGATGGCAGTCTCGGCCGCGGAGGAGACAATGATGGTGCGCGTGCTCGTGATGGTGGCGCTGTTGGGTGGCCGGGGTGCGCCGGCCCGCGGCCAGACCCCGTCGGCGCTGGACGAGGCGGTCCGCCTGGGCACGGTCGCGGCCCTCGCGCCGCTATGCGGCCTTCGGGACGAGGGCTGGGCGTTCGACCTGCGCCGGGCCGCGATCCTGGACGCCACGCGGACGGGCCAGCCGGACGATTCCGCCCTGAAGGCAGCCCCGGGCAGCGACACGGTCGTGGGGGCTTTGTCCTTCGCCGAGGCCGAGGCGCTCGAGAGCTTCGCCGAGGCGGCACCGGGGCAGACCTGCGGCCCGCTGGCGCGGGATCCCGAGTTGTTCCGTGCGGATGGCCTGGTCGCAGCGTTTCGGGAGTTGCGGGCACGAGTAAAACCGCAAAGCTGATCTTTGCTTCAGCAACAGTAGATTATCGAGTTTCTTTAATCTTTCTGTCGATCCCGTGACCGATTCGTACGTTGACGGCTGGGCGAATATGAGAACAAATTAGGAACATGAACGCGCCCCTCTCCACCCTCGAGCAGCTCCGCGCCACCGTGGCACGGATCGAGCGTGCCGGAGTCGCGAACGAGGCCGGGGTCCTGCCGTTCGGGGTGCCGGAGCTCGATGCCGCCCTTCCCGGCGGGGGACTGCCCCTGGGCGCCCTGCACGAGATTTCGGGAACCGGCATCGACCAGGAGTTCGCGGCCGCCCCGGCGTTGTTCGCCGCCGGCATCCTGGCCCGGCGCCCCGGCCCCGTGCTGTGGGTGCTGGAACGGCAGGACCTGTTCGCCCCGGCCCTCGCCGCCGCCGGGCTGCACCCGGACCGCGTGATCTATGCCGAGGCGCAGCACGACACCGCACTCCTGCTCATGGAGGAAGGCCTGCAGCATCCGGGCCTTGCCGGGGTGGTGGCCGAGGTGTCGGCCCGGGTCACGCTCACGGCGTCGCGGCGCCTGCATCTGGCGGCGCAGGCCGGGGGCGCCTTTGCCCTGATGCTGCGCCGCTCGCTGGGGCGCCAATCCCAGGCCGAGGGCGCGGTCGCCGCCGTGACGCGCTGGCGCATCGGGCCCGAGCCTTCCGGCGCGCATGCGGCATCTCCAGGTGGGGCACCTCCAGGTGGGGCACCTCCAGGCTTGGGGCGCATGCGATGGCGGCTGGAGCTGACGCGGTGCCGGGGCGGACAGACCGGGGGTTGGATCATGGAGGCGTGCGATGCGACGGGTCGTCTCGGTTTGGTTTCCCCACTGGTCGACCGATCGGCTGCGACGCCCCTCGCCCCATACGCCGCCTGACGCCTCTTCTCACGAGACCCCTTCGCCCGACACGCCCGTGGTGACGGCGCTGCACGACGGACGCCGCCGCGTGATCGCCGCCCTGGATCCCTTGGCGGCGTCGCTGGGGTTGCGGACCGGGATGGCGGTGGCGCAGGCGCTGGCGGTGGTGCCGGGGCTGCACGTGGCCGAAGCCGCGCCCGACGCCGACGCCGAGGCCTTGCACCGCCTGGCGCGCTGGTGCCAGCGGACCACGCCCCTGGTTTCGGTGGATGGGGCGGACGGCCTGTGGCTGGACATCACGGGCTGCGCCCACCTGTTCGGCGACGAGGCGGCGCTGCTGCACCGCCTGGTGGCGCGGCTGCGGCGGGACGGCCTGCAGGCGCGGGCGGCCGCCGCGGATACGCCAGGGGCGGCCCATGCCCTGGCCCGCCATGCCGCCCCCCGCATGCCGGGCGCGGACCCGGTCGTCGCCGCGCCCGGCACGCAGGGGGCAGCCTTGGCCACCCTGCCGGTCGCGTCCCTGCGGATCCCGCCCGAGATGGAGGCGACCCTGCGCCGGCTCGGCTTCGAGGAGGTGCGGCATCTGGCCCGCATCCCCCGCGCCCTGCTGGCCCGGCGCTTCGGCCCCCTGCCCGGGCTGCGGCTGGACCAGGTGCAGGGCCACGTGCACGAGCCGCTGGCCGCCTTGCCGCCCGAGCACGTCCTGCAACGCCGCCTGAGCTTCCTCGAGCCGCTGATCACGGCCGAGGCGTTCAAGGTCGCCATCGCCGCCCTGACCGGGCCGCTCTGCACGGAGATGGAGCAGGCGGGGCTGGGCGCCCGGCAGCTGGACCTGCTGTTCGAACGGGTGGACGCGCAGGTCGTGGCGATCAGGATCGGCACGGCGCGGCCGATGCGCGATGCCCGCCATTTGGCCCGGCTGCTGGAGGAGCGGCTGGAGACGGTGGATCCCGGGCTTGGGGTGGAGGCGATGCGCCTGGTGGTCTCGCTGGCCCAACCGGCACGATGGACGCAGCAGGAGGAAGCCGGCCGGGTCGATACGGGGCGCCTGGTCGACCGCCTGGTGAACCGGCTGGGGCCGGACCACGTCTATCGGACGGCCGCCGTCGAGAGCGCGATCCCGGAGCGGATGGTCCGGCGACAGTCGATGGGTTGCTCGAACCCGGAGGAGCCTCGCCCCCTGGCGCCCGAGCCGGCGCAGCAGCCGGGGCAGGAGCCGGGGCAGGAGATGGGGGCGCTGACCTCCGGACCTGAGTCGGGGGAGCCTGAGTCGGGGCCTGAGTCAGGACCGGGCTCTGGGCCGGGCTCTGGGCCGGGCTCTGGGCCGGTGGCTTGGCTCGCTTTCGGGGCAAGCCGGGCTCCCGAACGGCAGGACCCTCGGCGATTGCAGGACGGATCGGGACGTCAGCCAGCGGCCCTGTCCGCTGCCCCATGGAGGCGCCCCTGGCGTCGCCCGCCTTGTCTCGATGCGAAGGGCGCGGTGCCCTGGCCGGATCGTCTCGAGGCGCCGGCCCGGCTGTTCGATCCGCCACGCCCTGTCGAGGCCCTGGCCGCGCTCCCGGACCAACCGCCTGTGGCCTTCACCTGGCGCCGGCATCGCCACCGCATCCGCCGGGCCGATGGGCCCGAACGCATCCATGGCGAGTGGTGGCGCCATGAGGCGGAGGGCTTGTCCGTTCGGGACTACTTCCAGGTCGAGGACGAGAAAGGGCGGCGCTTCTGGCTGTTCAGGAACGGCAATGGCCTCGATCCCCGCACGGGCGATCTGTCCTGGTTCCTCCACGGCCTGTTTTGACCGCGGAGGACCAGGCCCGACGCCCCGTGTCTGGGACCCCCTTCAGGCAGAGGCAGCAGCATAGACCGGCATGGCCTCCTGCCGCGGCGCCGCGGTCGCCAGCATGGGATGGCTCGACATGTCGCGCACCATGTAGCCCCGGCCCCACACGGTGCCGATCACGTTCGGCGCCCCCGCCTCGGCCAGCTTCTTGCGCAACTTGCAGATGAACACGTCGATGATCTTCACCTCCGGTTCATCCATGCCGCCATACAGATGGTTCAGGAACACCTCCTTGGTCAGCACCATGCCCTTCCGAAGCACCAGCAGCTCCAGGATCGCATACTCCTTGCCCGTCAGGTGCACCGGCTTCGCGCCGACCGTCACCTCCCGGCTGTCCAGGCTTAGCTGCACCAGGCCGCAGCGCAGCGTCGGCTGGCTGTATCCCTTGCTGCGGCGGACGATCGCCTGGATGCGTGCGAACAGCTCCTCGTGGTCGATCGGCTTGGTGATGAAATCGTCGGCACCCACCGCAAAGGCCCGAACCCGCGCCTGCGGCCGCACCAGGGCCGACTGCACGATCACCGGCGTCTCGATCCGCGCCGAGCGCATCCGCCGCACCAGGTCATACCCCTCCATGTCCGGCAGGATCAGGTCCGACAAGACGATGTCGTAATCGTAATGCTTCACCAGCTCCAGCGCCTCATCCCCCCGATCGATCTCGTCCACGATCACCCCGTTGAAGCGGAGCAGGTGGGTCAACGCTTTGCTGGACAGCCCATCCTCTTCGACGATCAGAACCCGCATTCTCGCCTGCTCCTTCACACCTTGGTGATGAGAACAATGCAACCTGTGGATGTATTTGTCCAACGCTTTGTCGCCGTCTTACGTCCTAAGATTGAGACATACTAGCCTGACTGCCCCAACTCAGGCAGGTTACGTCTATCAAGCCCGGAACATCGTCCACCATGAAACAATCCCTGGTTGTCGACCGCCTCCTGCAAGCCGTGATGCAGACCGACGCGTGCGGCACGCCCGAGGCGCGCGGCCGGGTTGCCGACCTTCAGGGCCTCGGGCTCGAGGTCGCCGGCCTCGACCGGCTTCTCGCCATCGGCGACCGTGTCCGGCTCCATGCCCGGAACGGCCCGCCGGTCGCGGCCGAGATCACGAGCTTCAAAGACGGACGCGCCCGCGCCATGGCCTTCGGACCGCTCGCCGGCATCGGGCCGGGCGCCCCCGTCACGCTTGCCTTGGGACACGCGGCCGCCGCCGAGCCGGCCGGGCTGCCCGTGCACGACACATGGCTCGGCCGGATCATCGATCCCACCGGCAACCCTCTGGACGGCAAGGGCGCGCTGCCGCGCGGCCGCCCTCGCCCCACGCGCGCCCTGCCGCCGCCTGCCGCCTCCCGCGCCCGGCTCGGCGCACGCCTGGGCCTCGGCGTCCGTGTGCTCGACCTGTTCGTCACGTGCCGCACCGGCCAGAGGCTCGGCCTGTTCGCCGGGTCGGGCGTCGGGAAGTCGACCCTCCTGGCCATGCTCGCCCAGCAGGCCCAGTGCGACGTGGTCGTGCTCGCGCTCGTCGGCGAACGCGGGCGGGAGGTGCGGGAGTTCATCGAGGACGACCTCGGCCCGGCCATGCCCCGCTCGGTCGTCGTCGTCGCGACGTCGGACCAGGCCTCGTTGCTGCGGAGGGAGGCGGCCTATGCCGCGATGACCGTCGCCGAGCATTTCCGCGACCAGGGCCGCTCCGTCCTGCTGCTGATGGACAGCGTCACCCGCTTCTGCATGGCGCTGCGGGAGATCGGCCTCGCCAACGGCGAGCCGCCGGCCACCCGGGGCTACCCGCCCAGCGTCTTCGCCGAGCTGCCTTGCCTGCTGGAACGGGCCGGGCCCGGCACCGGGTCCGGCAGCATCACCGGGCTGTTCACCGTCCTGGTGGAAGGCGACGACCACAACGAGCCTGTGGCCGATGCGGTGCGCGGAATCCTGGACGGCCATGCCGTGCTCGACCGCCGCATCGCCGAGGCCGGGCGATACCCGGCCGTCGACGTGGAACGCTCCCTGTCGCGCACCGTGCCTGGCTGCCTCGACCCGTCGGAGGCCATCCTGGTGCAGCAGGCACGCGCCATCCTGTCCGTCAAGGCCGAGCTGGCCGACCTCGTCCGCCTCGGCGCCTACCAGCCGGGCGCGGACGAACAGTCCGACCGCGCCCTACGCCTCGCCCCCCGGATCGAGTCGCTGCTGCGGCAGGGCCGCGCGGGACACGGCGCGCCGGAGCAGGCCCCTCTCGAGGAGGCGTTCCGTCGCCTTCGCCACGCCATGGAAGACCAGCCGAATGCCGCATGACACCCTGCAATCCATCATCGGCCTTCGGCGCCGCGCCGTCGACGCCGCCCGGCGGGCGCTGACGACCGCCATCGCCGCCGCCGTCTCGGCCGACGAGGTCGCCCGGCGCGCCGAGCAGGCGATCCAGCAGGAGACCGGCCTCGCGGCCGATCCGTTGGGTGACGACCGCCTGGTCGAGGCGTTCGCGGCCTGGCTGCCTGCGGCCCGGCAGCGGGCGACGCAGGCCAGGCTGTGGCACGAACGGCAGGAAGCGGAGGTGGCCCGCTGCCGTGCCGACCTCGCGGCTTCCCGCACCGCCCTCGAATCGGTGGAGCAACTCGCCGCCGAGCGCCGCATCGCCGACCAGGCCGACCGCGCGCGACGCGAGGCGCGTGCCCTCGACGAGACCGTCACCCACGGCCTGGCCCGCGATGGATGACCCACCGCTCGGGCGGGCCGGCCTCTCTGGCACTCTGCGGCGCGATGTGGTGCATTGCGCGGGCCTGAAGCGGAGGGACTGGGTTTGCGTATTGCCATGATCGGCGGCGGCTATGTCGGCCTCGTCTCCGGCGCCTGCTTCGCCGATCTCGGGGTGGAGGTCGCCGTCGTCGAGGTCGATCCCGTCAAGCTGGGCGCTCTCCGCGAAGGCCGGATGCCGATCTACGAGCCCGGGCTCGACCGCCTCGTCGCCGACAACGTCGCCGCCGGCCGCCTCAGCTTCGGCGACGACCTGGCTGCCGCCGTCCAGGGCGCCGAAGCGGTCTTCATCGCCGTTGGAACCCCCACCCGGCGGGGCGATGGCCACGCCGACGTCTCCTACGTCAACGCCGCCGCCGAGCAGGTCGCGAAGGCGCTGAGCGGCTACGCGGTCATCGTGACCAAGTCCACCGTCCCGGTCGGCACCGGCCGCCGCATCGCCGAGGTCATGCGCCGCGCCCGGCCGGACATCGAGTTCGACGTCGCCAGCAACCCCGAGTTCCTGCGCGAAGGCAGCGCCATCGGCGACTTCATGCGGCCCGACCGCGTGGTCATCGGCACCGAAAGCGAACGGGCCCGCGCCGTGCTGCGCCGCCTGTATCGCCCGTTGTACCTGATCGAGGCGCCGATCCTGTTCACCGCGCTCGAAACGGCGGAGCTGACGAAATACGCCGCCAACGCCTTCCTGGCCATGAAGGTGACCTTCATCAACGAGATGGCCGACCTGTGCGAGAAGGTGGGCGCCGACGTGCACGACGTCGCCCGCGGTATCGGCCTCGATGGCCGCATCGGCCGCAAGTTCCTGCACGCGGGGCCCGGCTTCGGCGGCAGCTGCTTCCCGAAGGACACCCTGGCGCTGATGCGGATCGCCCAGGACTGGGGCGCCCCCTCCCGCCTGGTGGAAGCCACGGTGCAGGTCAACGACGCCCGCAAGTCCAGCATGGCCGCCCGCATCATCCAGGCGTGCGGCGGCAGCGTCCACGAGAAGACCATCGCCGTGCTCGGCCTCACCTTCAAGCCCGAGACCGACGACATGCGCGACGCGCCCAGCGTGCCCATCATCAGCCGCCTGGCCGAGGAAGGCGCCCATATCCGCGCCTTCGACCCGGTCGGCATGGGTCATGCCAGGTCCATGCTGCCCGAGTCGGTCACCTACTGCACGGATGCCTACGACGCCGCCCAGCAGGCCGACGTCCTGGTGATCGTCACGGAATGGAACGACTTCCGGGCGCTGTCGCCGGAGCGGCTCAAGGCGACCATGCGCGGCACGCTGATCATGGACCTGCGCAACGTGTTCGATCCCCGCGCCATGGCAGCCGCCGGGCTCGAATACCGCGGCATCGGCCGCCCCCTGGCCACCGCCCCAGACGCTGCCGGGTAGCCACGGGCGCCGCAGGTCTGCCGGGGGCCTGCCGGGGGCCGCCTGCCCCGGCGCCAGCCTTGCCACCGGCGTGCCAACCGCCGAAAACTCCGCCCATGACCCCCGAACCCCCGTCGTCCACGACGCTGGCCATGTCCCCCCGGCCGCTGCCCAGCATCGTCCAGCCCCCCACCATCCGCTTCCATGCCGACGGCGAGCCGCTGCCCGAGGCCCTGCGCACCATGCCGTGCCCCAACTGTGGCAGCCTGCAGCCCAAAAGCTTCGTCCTGACGGTCGACGTGCAGCTGCCGGACAACCCGGCCAAGCGCCTGCGCGTGCTGCACTGCCCCGACTGCACCGCCCATTTCTACGACAGCCAGGTGCCGCCCGACTACGCGGAGCCCGCGCTGAACAACCGCGGCCGCGTGCCGTTCTACGTGCAGCAGGGCGCCGGCGTCAGCCTGATCACGAAGCCCCTCGCCCAGCTTCGTCAGCCGCGCGGCTCCGCCTACATGGAGGTCGGCTGCGGCTACGGCTTCGGCCTCGACTTCGCGCTCAACACCAACGGCTGGCGCGGCATCGGCATCGACCCGGCCCCACTGGCCGCGCTGGGCCGCGACGCGCTGGGCCTGCCGATCGAGCTGCGCTACCTGCGCGACGACGACGAGGCGCGCGGCACGATGGACGTGGTGATGGGGTCCGAGGTGATCGAGCACGTCACCTCGCCCAGCGCCTTCGTCCGTACGCTGCGCGCCATGCTGAAGCCGGGGGGCGTGCTGGTGCTGACCACGCCGAACGGCGACGATATCGGGCCGGACACGCCGCCCGGCATCATCATCCCGCTGCTGTCGCCCAGCCTGCACCTGGTCATCCAGAACCCCAGGAGCCTCTCGACCCTGCTGCACCAGGCCGGGTTCGCCCATGTAGAGGTCTCGATCGACAGCCATTCCCTGGTGGCCTTCGCCAGCGACGCGCCGTTGGCGCTGGAGCAGGACCGGTCCCGGCTCCGCCTGGCCCTGCGCCAGCACCTGGAGCGCCGGGCTACGGCCGTCGACCCGACCAGCGACCTGTTCATCGCCTATGCCGGCCGCGCCTTCACCGAAAGCGTGAACGACGGCGACATGGACGCGGCCGACCGCGCCTGGGCGCTGCTGGTGCCGGCGTGCCGCGCCCGGTACGGCCTGGCGATCGACGCCCTGACGGTCTTGCCGCCCGCCATCGCCACCTGCAGCCTGGAGGAGATGGCGCGGCTGGTCCCGCTCAACCTCGGCGGCCTGCTGTATGGCCGGGCCATCCGCCGCCTGGCCGGGGGCACGCCGCGCCCGGGGCTGGAGGCGCTGTTCCTGCTGTCGTCCGAGGCCGCGGACGCCATGCGCCGCGCGCTCGGTGAACTGGCGATGGAGGACGGGCAGACCGAGGATATCGGCTGGACCTCCTCCGCCGAGGCCCTGCTCTGCGCCGCGGATGCCGGCAGCCCGGACCTCGGGGCCCGGCTCGCTTCCCTGCCCCCCGCCCCCAACGGCGGCGTCGCACGCAAGCGGTCCATCGCGCTGCGGGCCATGACGAACCTGGTCAATGCCGGCCAGTACGGGCCGGCGCGGGCCCTCGTGCGGGACCTCCGTCTCGACTCGGAGGGCTTCGCCCCGCCCGGCGCCCCGCTGCCGGAGGCGGAGCGGGATGCGCTGTTCTGTCTGGCGATCCTGGATGCGGAGGTCGGGCCCGACGAGAAGCCGGTCGGCAATCCCGCCCTGGCCCGCAGCCGCATGAAGCGGGTGCGGTCCTCCGCACCGCCGGGCAGCGGCCTGTGGTGGGCGGCGCTGCGGGGCGAGGCCCAGGCGCTGGGCCTGCTGGGCGACAAGGAGGCGATCGCAGCCTTGGCCGAAGCCGTCTGGACCGCGCACCCGGAGCTGGACGTGGCGCAATGGACGCTCAGCACGCTGGTGAACGCCGGGCAGTACGACACGGCGCGCACCGTCGCCGCACGGTCCGGCCTGGGGGCCGCCCCGTTCAGCCAGCCCGGCATCGTGCGGGCCATGTCGGACCAGGAACGCGACACCGTCTTCGCGCTGGCCGTGCTGGACGTGCAGACCGGCAGCTGGGGCCGCCCGACGGGCGAGCCGGCGATGGCGCGCGGACGGTTCGCCCGCGTGCGCCACGCCTGCCCGGCCGGCTCCGGCCTGTGGCACGCGGCCCTCCGGGGGGAGCTGCAGGCGCTCGACATGCTCCAGGCGTTGGACGAGGCGGCGGCACTGACGGCCGACGTCGAGGCCGCCCACCCCGAGCTCCAGCTGCCACCCGACATCCTCGCCCGCATCGGCAAGGCGTAACGCGGTGGCCCGCGGCCCGCTCGGTCACCTGCTGCACCGCGGGTTCAGCCTGATGCGCCACCGTGTCCTGCCCTCGCTCGGGCACGAGATCATGCGGCACCGCAGCCCGCAGCAGGCCGTCAGCCGCTGGCCGGAGGGCGAGATCCCGCTGGGGCCGCGCGTCTGCGTCTTCGTGCACTGGGATGGCGCGGGCGAGGTGCGGCCGCACGTGCTGCACCACGTGCGCAGCCTGGCCGCGGCCGGGATGTCGGTGCTGTTCGTCACGAATGCCGGGTTCCTGCGGCCCGATTCGATGGAGGCGTTGAAGCTCGTCTGCGCCGGCGTGCTCATCCGGCGCAACGTCGGCTACGACTTCGGCGCCTGGCGCGAGGGGTTCGAGCAGCTGGGCCTGCCGCGTGCGAACACGACGCTGGTGGCGATGGCCAACGACAGCGTCTACGGCCCGCTCCGCTCGTTGAACGAGCTGTTCTCCCTCATCGACTTCGACGCGGCGGACGTGTGGGGCTGCACCGACACCTGGCAGTCCCGCTACCACCTGCAGTCCTACCTGATGGCGTTCAGCCCGCGCGTCGTGGCCAGCCCGGCCTGGGCCACGTTCTGGGCCGGGGTGCGGCCCACCTGGTCCAAGACGTGGCTGGTGCGCCTGTACGAGATCGGCCTGACGCAGAGCCTGTTGAAGGCCGGGTTCTCCTGCCGGGCGGTCTGGCCCTACAAGACGCTGATCCGGGACATCGACCTCGATCTGCTCGACGACAAGAAAGAGGACGGGCCGAACCTCGCCGACCCCATCATCCAGGCACGCAAGCGGCACGTGCTGCGCCTGCGGGAGGCGGTGGCCGGGCGCACGCCGCTGAACCCCACGAGCGACCTGTGGCGGCAGCTGCTGCTGGCGCGCTTCCCGTTCATCAAGCGGGAGCTGCTGCGCGACAACCCGAGCCGGGTGCCGGACGTGGTGGAATGGCGCGACGTGGCGGCGGAGCTGTCTGAGATGAGCCTGGGCCCGATCGAGCGGGACCTGCAGCGCACGCTGAAGAACCGCGCACCCTGACAGCAACCCCCGTCAGGGCGGCGCGGCGACCATCGCGGTCTGGGGCTAGACCTTCTCCACCTGGCTGTATTCCAGCTCCACCGGGGTGGAACGGCCGAAGATCGAGACGCTGACCTTGAGGCGGCCCTTCTCCTCGTCGACCTCCTCCACCGTGCCGTTGAAGCTGGTGAACGGGCCGTCGGCCACGCGCACCTGCTCGCCGACCTCGAACAGCACCGCGGGGCGGGAGCGTTCGACGCCTTCGGCGCTCTGCTTCAGGATGCGTTCGGCCTCGGCCTGGCTGATCGGGGTCGGCTTGGTCTTGGTGCCGAGGAAGCCGGTGACCTTCGGCGTGTCCTTGATGAGATGCCAGGTCTGGTCCGTCATCTCCATGTTCACGAGCACATAGCCCGGGAAGAACTTGCGCTCGGCATTCACCTTCTGGCCCCGCCGGACCTCGACGACGTCCTCGGCGGGGACGAGCACCTCGTCCACCAGGTCGGCCAGGCCCTTCTGGGCGGCCTGCTCCTTGACCTGCTGGGCAATCTTCTTCTCGAAGCCCGAGTAGACGTGGACCACGTACCAACGCTTGGCCATCAACTGATCCCTAAAACCCGACGCCGAACAGGGCGCGGACACCGATGCCGATCACCTGGTCGGCGATGAAGAAGAATGCGGCCGCCAGGGCGGACAGCGCGAAGACGAGCCCCGTGGTGATCAGCGTCTCCTTGCGGGACGGCCACGTCACCTTCCCGACCTCGAGCCGCACGTCGCGGAGGAACTTCAACGGATCGAACGCCACCGCCATCACCCAGCCACTTCCACGTCCTGCAACCTTCCGAACACGCTCACCTGACCACCGCCACGCACACCCACATTCCGCCCGCCCCACACCCCCCGGACCGCACCCCCGGACCACACCCCCGGACCATGCCGCGCCTTGGCAGGGGTGGAGGGTCTCGAACCCCCAACCTCCGGTTTTGGAGACCGGCGCTCTAGCCAATTGAGCTACACCCCTGCGGAGCAAGGCGTGGAACCCGGCGTGCCACCGGACACACAGGGCCCACCGGGCCGCGCGAGGGCGTTAAAGAGGGGCTGGAGGGCGCAATGTCAAGCCTGCGCGGGCCGCTGGAAGGCCCGGCAGCCACGCCCCGGGAGGATGGGACGCCCCGGCTCCCGCAATGCAGCAAAGCGGGGTATAGGCGGGGTGTGACGATGCCGCGCCTCAGCGCCCCTTCTGGGCTGCGACCGATGGTTTCCCCGCCCGAACGGTCGCGCCGCCGGGGCTGGACCGTCGCCATCTCCGTGCTGCTGCATCTGGCGTTGCTGGCCGCCCTGCTGCTGCTGCGCCCGCCCGAGGACGACACCGCCGAGGCTCCGTCGTACGAGTTGCGCTTCGAGGATGGCGGGGCCGGATCGCCTCAGCCTCAGCCTCAGCCTCAGCCTCAGCCTCAGCCGCAACCCTCGCCCTCTCCCCAGGGCACCCCCGCCGAGGCGCCCCCGTCGGAGCGACCGCCACCGCCCAGCCCGGTCGACGTGCTGCCGGGGCCGCCGACTCCGCAGGCCGAAGTACCGCCCGCGCCCGACGCGCCGCCGCCCTCCCCGCCGCCCCCGGCCCCGCCTCTAACCTCGCCGATCACGCCCGCCCCGATCGTTCCGGACGCTGCCGCGGCGGCCCCTCCGACTCCGGCGGCGCCGCCGGCCGCGGAGCCGCCGCACGAGCAGGCGGCGCCCGCCCCCGCCCCCGCCCCCGCCCCCGTCCCCGCCCCAGCCACCCTGGTGGAAGCCGCCCCAGCGCCGCTGCCCCCGGCCATCGTGGTCCCGGATTCCGCGCCGCCACCGCCGCCGGCAAGCCAGGCAGCGCCCGCCGAACCCCCGCCAACCCCGCCGCAGCCGACCCGGCCCGAGGTCCGGGTGGAGCTGCCCCCCTTATCGGCCGCACCGCCACTGCCGACGCCCCCGCAGCCCATCCCGCCGCAGCCCGCCCCGACCCCCCGCGTCGCCGCCCCACCCCGCATGCCTCAGCCCCGGCCGCCTCAGCCCCGGCCCGCCCCACCTCCGGCGACGGGGACCTTCGCCAACCCCATGGACCTCAACTTCGGCGCAGCGCCCCAGCGCCTGGCCGCCCCGCGGCTGAACGCCCCGCGCGGATCGGTCGCGTCGCGCTCGCTCGACCTGTCCATCGGCAAGAACCACGCGGAACCCAACCGGGCCGACGCCTTCTTCGACGCCCGTGCCACCCGGCTGGGGGCCGACTGGCAGGCCTCGTTGAAGGCCTACTGGCTGCGTCACCGCTACTACCCGCGCCAGGCCGCCGAAGACGGCGAGGACGGGACGGTGGAGCTGGAGCTGACCGTCGACCGCACAGGCAAGGTCCAGGCGGCGACGATGAAGAGCCGGTCCGGCTCGACCTGGATCGACATGGCAGCCGTCGGGACCTGGCGGAACGCCCAGTTGCAGCCGCTGCCGCCTGAGCTGGGCGAGCGCTACACCTTCTCGATCACCATCAACTACATCCTGCTGCGGTGAGCGCGGGGGATCCGGTTGGAGCGGGCGGAGGGAATCGAACCCTCATCAGTAGCTTGGAAGGCTACCGCATTACCACTATGCTACGCCCGCGTGCCCCGCGGGTTCTAGCGCCAGGCGGCCCTGCGCCGCAACCACCGTGGTCCCATGACGTCGCTGCCCCCGCGGGCGTCGCCACGGGCGATTGTATCTCCTGTAACGATTTCCGTCGGTCCCGTCGCTTCCTCCGTGGTGCGCGCCGCGGGATCATGCCAATGCTGTCGGCGCAGTTTGAAAGCAAGGAGCAGCCATGACCGGGGGACACGGGCACGTCGGCCACACCGAGGACAAGCGGGTGGCGCTGCTGATCGCGGTGCTGGCGCTCTGTCTGGCGCTGGTCGAGACGGGGGCGAAAAGCGCGCAGACGGCATCGATCAGCCGCAACGTCGAGACGACGGACGCCTGGGCCTTCTATCAGGCGCGCACCATCCGCCAGACGACGGTCCGGACCGCGGCCGAGCAGGCGGAGCTGGTGAAGGGCACGCTGGACCCCGCCGGCCGGGCTGCGGTCGAGGCGCAGCAGAAGGCCTGGCGCGACACCGCCAACCGCTGGGACGACGACCCGAAGGGCGGCGACGGCCGCAAGCAGCTGGCCGAAAAGGCGCGACAGATCGAGCAGGCCAGCGAGCTGGCGATGGCCAAATACCATATGTACGAGTACGGCGCGGCCCTGCTGCAGGTCGCCATCGTCGTCACTTCGGCGGCCATCATCACCGGCGTGTCGTTGCTGATCGGCGGCGGGATGCTTCTGGGCCTCGGCGGGATCGCGCTGGGGGCGCTGGGCCTGTTCGCCCCGCACTTCCTGCACCTCTGACGCCTTGGGTGCCCGCCCGGATCAGGCGGCCGGCAGGGCGTCCAAGTGGGCGAACACCTCGGCCACCGGCACGACGTCGGCGTACTTGACGGCCATGTCGTACAGGTTGGCGAAGTGCGGGCTCTCGTGCCGGTCGGACGTCGTCTCCTCCGGCACGATCGTCCGCAGCCCGTGGCTGAGGCTGTCCACCACGCTGGCCCGCACGCAGCCCGAGGTCGATCCGCCGGTGACGACCAACGTGTCCACCCCATGGAACCGCAGCAGCGACGACAGCCGCGTCTCGTAGAACGCCGAGGCCATGCGCTTGTTGATCACGGTGTCCCGGACCCGGTCGATGGTGAGCCGATCGTCGAGCTGGGCCCGGCGCGAGCCCTCGCGGATGTTCTGCAGCGCGTCGGGTCCATCGCTCCGCAGGCCCCAGACGCCGCAATCGTCCCCGGTCGGCGAATAGGCGACATAGGTCCATATGACCGGCAGCCCGTGGCCGCGGAACCGGGCCGCCAGCATGTCGATGTATTCGACCTGCCGCGGGTCGGTCTCATACGCCGTGGGGAACTCGCCGGGCCGGGTATAGGCATGCTGCACGTCGACGTTCAGCAGGGCGGGACGCTGCCCGAAGCCGAAGCGGCGGCGCCGCGGCGGTGCCGCTTTCAGCGCCGCATAGACCTCACGGGCCGACAACGTCGATTGATCCACCCCAAACCTCCGTAGCAAGGGTGCCGATTATCGCCGAGGCGGCAGGCCCTGACGAGGCCGTTCGTCGTCCGGCCTGGAAGTTTCCTGACAAAACCAGACCGGGCCGTGCGGGCCGTCTCGGTTAGCTTGGCAGCATGATCGGCAATGCGAGCGGGACCCCCATGCGACAGATGCGACTTGGCAGGATGGCGTGGGCCGGGCTGCTGTCACTGGCGGCCTCGGCTGCGGCACAGCCGGCGCGCGCGGCTGCGAACCTCGTCATGAACGGCGACTTCGAGCAGACGACGCTGACCTCCTCGGGACAGTTCCAGGCGTCCAACGTCACGGGCTGGAGCACGAGCGGCTACAACTTCATCTACTTCCCCGGGACCGCGGACGTCGGCGGCGCCAACACCGTCCAGTATGGATGCTGCACGAAGCTGTGGGGCCCCAACGACGGCAGCGCGAACGGCCTGCCGGCGACCAGCCCGACGGGCGGCAACTTCGTGGGCGCCGACGGCGCGTTCAGCGTCGGCGCGATCACGCAGACGGTCACGGGCCTCACGATCGGTGCCGACTACTTCCTCAGCTTCTACTGGGCGGCCGGACAGCAGCAGGGCTACACCGGCGCCACGACGGAATCCTGGAATGTGTCGTTCGGCTCATCCAGCTACAACACGGCGACCGTCACCACCCCCAGCATGGGCTTCTCGCCCTGGCGGGTGGAGACGACGACCTTCCAGGCGACCGCGACCAGCCAGGTGCTGTCGTTCCTGGCGGCCGGCACGCCGGGCGGACAGCCGCCCTTCTCGCTGCTCGACGGCGTTTCCCTGACGGTGCCGGAACCCGCGACCTGGGTGGCCCTGCTGGCTGCCCTGACCGCCTTCCAGGCCGTCGCGTCCGCGGGAGCGCCGCGCCGGTCGCGCACCCGCGGGGCCCCGGCGGATGCGACGCCCGGGAGCGCACCCGGAAATGCCACCAGGAGCATCCGGGTGTCAGCCCTGGCCTGAACCGGCCCGTTCAGCGGCGCCGGCGGACCAGCAGCCCGATGCCCGCGGCCACGCCCAACAACGCCAGCGACGCCGGCTCCGGGACCGCGACCTGGTCGGCCAGCGGGGCGAAGGCGACGCCCCGGACGTTCGTGCCGGCTGCCGCGGTGAACAGGGTCGAGAAGGTCTCTCCCACGCTGGAGGTGGCCGCCAACGTGTCGGTCAAACCGTAGAGATAGGTCTGGTCCAGGTCGCCCACGGTCTCGTTGGTGGCGAACAGCGACACGGTGCCGTCCGCGTTCGTCTGACCCGTCAGCCCGATCAGCCCCGTCGTGCCGCTGGCCGCCGTGTTCGCCACCAGGTTCAACCCGGCCGACACGTCGTAGGCCAGCGACCATGTGCCGTTCGCCAGCACCCACTTCTGCAACCCGCCGTCGCCCTCGGCCGCCTGCCCGGCATTGCCGTTCTTGGGCTTGCCGCCATCGGCGATATAGAGGGTCGTCGCATTGGCGAAGAAGTAGTTCTCGGGGCTGAGGTAGACGTTGTTGCCCAGCCGGTTGTTGTTGACGCCGTTCAGCTGGCTCGCCTTCAACGACGTGATCTGCGGCCCGATGCCCGGCAGGTTGGTGCCGGTCGTGGCGCCGGTCGGCAGGCCCGGGCCGTAATTGGTGATCGTCGCCTCCTTGCCGCCCTGCTTCGTGTCGCGCGAGGCATAGAGCTGGCCGTTGACGATCGACACCGTGCGGACATCCGTGGTTCCGTCGATCAGCGTGGCGCTGCTGGCGCCCTTCGTGGCCACGAAGACGCCCTGGGTCGTGTCGCCGGAAACGCCCTGCCCGCCGAGGTAGAAGGTCGTCCCGTCCACCGTCGCCACGCTGCGGGGATTGTTCGTGTTGAAGATGTTGTACAACGCCGTGCTGGTGTCCGTGCTGCCGTCGGCCCGGATGTTCGCCACCACGCGGGGCACGGCCGTGAACGTCCCGCCCTGCACGCTGGTGGACTGGGCCAGGGCGGCGTTGCCGTACACCGCCGCACCCCCGGCGTTGTAGGTGCCGGCGTTGACGCCGTAGCCGCCGATGACCAGCGACTTGCCGTCCGCCGACCGCTGCAGCGAGCCTTCAGAGGACGAGCCGTACTCGCCCGAGATGGCATTCTGCGTCGTGCCGCCCGCGGTGGTGCTGGACTGCGGCAACACCATCGAGCCCGCCGCCTGCCCGGCCGTGGTCAGCTGCTGCAGCACGATCGGCGCCGCCTGGTTGTCGGTGTAGGGTCCGGACCCGTCCCCATTCCCATAGATGCTGATGACCAGGTCCCCCTGGGTGAACACCAAGGCCTGTGCCGGCGAGGCGAGCATCACAGCCGCCACTGCCGCAGCGATCCCGGAGTCCCGCAGGCGTTTATCCGTCCGTGTTGTCACCATGTCGTCCATCCCAAGCTTCGATGAAGCGGGCCTTAACGGTCTTCACGGCAGCGCGAGTGGTCGGAATCAAGACAGTTTCGTGACACGACGGGCATCGAGGGGTGCAGCGCCGAGCCGCAGGCCGCCGCCGGCCAACCACCCCCATGACAAAACACCGAAAAATCCGACTGGAAGCCGTGTGGGCCGGCCGGGTAACTCTGGCGCATGGATGCACGGTTCCTCCTCGCCATCGTTCCTGCCCTGGTCCTCGCCGGCGTCGATCTCTGGCCCGGTCGCGGCCGGGTGGTCGCCCAACCCACCGAAACCACCCTTGCGGCATCCATGCCCAGGGCACCCTCCGCCGGTGCACTGCCGCAGGTCGTCTATCCCGACGCCCGGGGCACGTCCGACCAGGCCGTGACCCGGCGCGAACGCACCGGCCATTTTGTGTTCGAGGCGACGGTAAACGGCGCGGCGCTGCCGATGATGTTCGACACCGGGGCCACGATGGTCGTGCTGCGGGCGGAAGACGCCGCGCGACTCGGGCTGGACCCCGACGCCCTGCGCTATACCGCCCTGGCCAGCACGGCCAACGGCAAGGCCGACGTGGCCCCGGTCATGATCAAGGCGATCACCATCGGCGGCATCACGCGGCGCAACGTCCCCGCCCTGGTCAGCCGTCCCGGCAGCCTGCCGTTCAACCTGCTCGGCCAGTCCTTCCTGACCCGCCTCGCCGGCTACAAGCTGGAAGGCGAGAAGCTGATCCTGGATGGCGGCCGGTAGCTTCCGCCGTACTCGACGGAACCAAGGCGCCCCCCCATGCGCTGCACCTCCCACACTCGGGAGAACACCATGCTTCGCACCACCGCCCTCACCATCGCCCTCGGCCTGACGCTCTGCGCCTGCGGCCCCCAGCGGCCGGCGATCGACCCCGCCCTGAGCAGCGGCGTCACCTCGTCCAACGGCGGCGGCGTCCGCACGACCGGCAACGTCAACTCCACCAACATCGGCACCAACGGCACCCCCACGACCACGGGCGGCTCGGGCCAGGTCGGTCGCGCCTACTAACACAAAGACGCCGTCACCTGGCGAGGACAGCGGCACGCGCAACGTTCGATCGGAAACAGAAGGGTGCGGTTGGTCGGACCAACGCCCCTTCGCCGAACGTGGTGGGTGCTGTTGGGCTCGAACCAACGACCCGCTGATTAAGAGTCAGCTGCTCTACCACCTGAGCTAAGCACCCGCCGGGTCCGGGTCGACCCCGGGGGGTGCGACGCGTGGCGGGGGCTATAGCAGCCTCGGGAACCGATGCAAACCCACGATCCGCTCGCAATTCGTCACTCTCCGTAACAGGGGGGCCTGCTACACCGTCGGGATGGACATCAACGCTGCCCAGGCCGCCATCCGTTTTGGGTTGGGCCGCACCCCGGCCCAGACCGTGGGCGCGGACCCGCAGCGGTGGCTCGCCCATCAGCTGACGCAGCCGGATCCGGGGCCGCGGGCCGGCAGCGTGGGGCAGGCGTTCGAGGCCTTGATTGCGGACCGCGATGCACGACGGCCCCAGCCCGGCGCGGCATCGCCCCGCGTGGCACCCTCGGAGATGGCGGGATCCTCCACCCAAGTCGGGCTGCCTGCGCCGACGAACCCCGCGGCCGCCGGACCCTCGATGGCGCGCGGGCTGTTCCGGGCGGACAGCCAGGCGCTGCTCGATCACGCCATCGTCACCTCCACCCCGTTCCGGGAACGCCTCGTGTGGTTCTGGGCCAACCACTTCACCGTCAGCACCCGCCGCGGCATGGTGGCCCCCCTGGCCGGCGCCTATGTCCGCGATGCCATCCGGCCCTACGTCACCGGCCGGTTCACCGACATGCTCCTGGCCGTCATGCGCCATCCCGCCATGCTGATGTATCTGGACAACGCGGGCTCGGCCGGGCCGCACAGCTTGGCGGCGGCCCGCGGGAACCGGGGCCTGAACGAGAACCTGGCGCGCGAATGCCTGGAGCTGCACACCGTCAGCCCGGCCTCCGGCTTCACCCAGACCGACGTCACCGAGTTCGCCCGCGTGCTGGCCGGCTGGTCGATCGACCGCGACCCCGGCCAGCCCGGCTTCCGTTTCCGCCCGGCCCTGGCCGAACCCGGCGACAAGACGCTGCTGGGCCGCCACTTCCCCGAAGGCGAGGCCGGTGGCGCGCTGGCCCTGCAGTTTCTGGCCGAGCACCCGGCCACCCACCGCCATCTCGCCACCAAGCTCGTCCGGCACTTCGTCGACGACACCCCCCCGCCGGACGCCATCCGCCGCATCGAGGGCGTGCTGCGCGACACCAGGGGCAACCTGGGTGCGGCGGCGCTGGAGCTGACCCGCCTGCCCGCGGCATGGCGCCCGCTGACGAAGGTCCGCACCCCGCAGGAGCTGGTCGTCGCCGCCTTCCGCGCTGCCGACGTCCCGCCCGACCGGCGGCCCAACCTGATGCAGCTGGTCGGCGGTTTGGGCCAGCCGCTGTTCGGTGCCCCTTTCCCCATCGGCTGGCCCGACGTCGCGGCGGAGTGGGCCGGGCCGGAGGCGCTGCTGCGTCGGATCGACTGGGCCTACGGCTTCGCCAACCGTCCGGAGCTGGCGGAACCCGCGCAGTTCGCCGAGGCGGCGCTGGGTCCCTTGCTGAGCGAGGCGACCGCGACCGAGATCCGCCGGGCCGGGTCCCGCCGCGACGGGATCACTTTGCTGCTTGCTTCCCCCGAGTTCACGAGGCGCTGACATGACGCATACTGACATGACATCCGCCGACATGACGCACGGCAAGGATCGTCCGATGCTGTCCCGGCGCGGCGCGCTGCTGGGGCTGGGCGCTGCCATCTCGCTCGGGCGGGCCTCGCTGGCGATGGCGGCCGCCCCCACGGACCGCCGCCTGGTCGTCGTGATCCTGCGCGGCGCGCTCGATGGGCTGGCCGCCGTCATCCCCTATGGCGACCCGGCGCTGGCCGCCCAGCGGGCGAGCCTGCTGCCGTCCGCCCCGGGCACGCAGGGCGGCATGCTGGACCTGGGCGGCTTCTTCGCCCTGCATCCCGCGCTGACCGGCCTGCACGGGATGTATCGGGCCGGGCAGCTGCTGCCGGTGCACGCCGTGGCCGGGCATGTCCGCACGCGCAGCCATTTTGAGGCGCAGGACCTGATGGAGAGCGGCGCGGACCAGCGCATGACCTCCGGATGGCTGAACCGCGCGGTGGCCGCCCTGCCGCGGACGGCGCAGCAGGGCGAGGCCGCCCTGTCGATCGGCATCTCCACCCCGCTGCTGTTGCGCGGCCCGGCCCCGGTCGGCGCCTACGCGCCCCAGAGCTACACCCAGCCGCAGGCCGACCTCTATGCCCGCCTCATGGCGCTGCACAGCCGCGACCCGGTGACCGGCCCCGCATTGCAGCAGGGTCTGGCGGAACGCGGCTTCACCACCGCGCAGCTTGCCGGGCGCCAGCCGGAGGCGCAGGGCGGCAACCGCTACGCCTTCGCCACCCTGGCCGGCACGGCGGGCCGGCTGCTGGCCGCCCCGAACGGGCCCCGCGTCGCCGCGATGGAGCTGGGGGGCTGGGACACGCATGCGGGGCAGGCGCAGCGCCTGGCCGGCCCGCTCAAGCAGCTCGACGAGGGGCTGGTGGCCCTGCGCGACGGGCTGGGCGAGACCTGGTCGCGCACGGCGGTGCTGGTGATGACGGAGTTCGGGCGCACGGTTCACGTGAACGGCACGGGCGGCACCGACCATGGCACGGGGACCGTGGCCTTCGTGCTGGGCGGCGCCGTCCTGGGCGGCCGGGTCCGTGCGGACTGGCCCGGCCTGGCCGACGGCCGGCTGCTGGAGGGGCGGGACCTGCAGCCCAGCCTCGATCTGCGCGCGCTTGCGAAGGGGCTGCTGTCCCAGCATCTCGGCCTTGCCCCCGCCGCCCTTCTGTCGGCTTTCCCGGGCAGCGAGGCGATCGCGCCGGCCGGCGGGCTACTCCGCGTCTGAGCCGGGTCTCGGGCCGAAGGGTTCAGGCCGGCTCGATCCACGCACGATGCCGCCACAGGCCGGTGGCGCCCAGCAGCGCCAGCACCAGGCCGCACGCCACCGTCAGCCGCACGGCGCCGAACCGGGCCAGCAGCGACGGCATGGCGAGCATCGCCACCAGCAGCCCCGCGCTGCCCGCGGCCATGTAGGCGCGCATCGCCGGCGCACGATGGCCGAGCGGCAGCCGGGTCTGGCGCAGCACGGCGAGCGGGATGTCCTTCATGGGCCCGCCGAACGCGCCCAGGGCCGCGGCGGCGGCGAAGCCGGGCAGGACCCAGGGCTGCGGCAGGAGCCCGGCCAGGCCCAGCAGCACGACGCCGACGCCGACCAGCAGGTTGCCGGCGAACATCTGGAACTGCGGCCGTCGCGGCAGCGGGCGCCCGCCCAGCAGCACCGTCGCCAGCAGGTTCGTGGCGCCGTAGGCGGACATCACGAGGCCATAGGCGCCCAGGCCGCTGCCGCCAGGGTGAACACCCCCGTCGGTTGCCCCCCAGACGATCCCCCGCTGTTCGATCATCAGCGGCAGGCCCAGGTAGAAGGCCGCATACCAGGCGCCGTTGATCGGCCCCGCGGCCGTCAGCACGAAGCCGAGCAGCCGATGGCCACGCATGGCGGCGATGCCCGTCAGGATGCCCCGCCAGATGGGCACCTGCGTTCCTCGTCCTTCGGCCCCCCGTCCTTGCGCCCCGGGTCCTTGCGTACGGTGCGCGCTCGGCGCGACGAGGCCGGGCCTGATCCGGCCGATGAGGGACAGCGCCAGAGCGGAGGCGCCGAAGCTGAGCGCGTCGATCGTCAGGAAGTGCATCACCGGGACCACCCCAGCCAGCAGCCCGACCAGCCCGGGCCCCAGAAGCCGGGCACTGCGGTCCGTCGCGTCCAGCAGGCCGTTGGCGGCCGGCAGCAGCGCCGCCTCGCCCACCACCTCCGGCAGGATCGCCTGCATCGCGGGCTGGAACACTGCCTGCCCCAGCGCCAACACGATCACGGCCATCACCAGGGCGGCCGCCGTCGGCCCGCCCTGCATCCACCAGGCAAGCACGACGCCCACCAGCACGGCCGCCCGCACCAGGTCCGCCGCCACCATGCTGCGCCGGTGGTCCCACGCATCGGCCCAGCGCCCGATGCCCATCACGACGAGCAGCACGACCAGGGCCTGCAGCGCCACCAGGTAGCCGGCATGGGCGCCCAGCACCCCGACCGCGATCCAGCTGAGCGCCACGGCGTACAGCTGGTCGCCGATCGCCGAGAGCGAGAGCCCGCCCCAGAGCAGCGCCACAGGCGCCCTCCGCAGCGGCAGAAGGATCCGCACGTTCCTAGGGCGCCATGCCTTCGTGTTCTTCACACAAAGGCATAAGCGGGCTCGCAAGGACAACGGCATGGAGCGGGATGATCTCCATCTCGTGTCATCCCGCTCCACACTCCCCCATCCAGCGGTCTGCTTGGCATGCGCGCGCCGGCCCGGCAACGTCGCTCATGAACGCTCCCCGGCTCGACTCGGAAGGTGCAGCATGGATTGGCTCCAACCCTGGCCGCTGCGGGTGGTCCGCGGACATCCCCGGGTCGTCACCGGCCTGCTGACCGCGCTGCTGGCCTACCCGCTTCTGCCGCACAACCTGGGCGGCGGGACCCGGGCCGTGCTGGCCTGGGATGCCGGCGCCCTCATCATGCTCTTGCTCGTCGCGATCATGTTCGCGCTGGAGGGCGACGACGCCGCGATGGCCGAGAACGCCCTGCAGCAGCAGGAGGGCGAATGGACGATGCTCTGGATCACCCTGGCCGGCGTCGCGTTCAGCTTCGTGGCACTGACGCAGGAGCTCGCCAACGCCAGGGACCTGGACCCGCATGTGCGGACGCTGCACGTCGCGCTTGTGGCCGCCACGCTGCTGCTGTCATGGCTGGTGACGCACGTCGTGTTCGCATTGCGCTATGCTCACGAGTTCTACACGACCTCGGCGCCTGCCGGCGGAAAGCCGGGGAAGGTGGATGGCGGCCTCGAGTTCCCGGGCGAGGGTACGCCGGACTACTGGGACTTCCTGTATTTCGCGATCGTCCTGGGCATGACGTTCCAGGTGTCCGACGTGCAGATCACGTCGCGCAAGCTGCGGCGGCTGGCGACGGCACACGGGCTCATCGGCTTCCTGTTCAACACCGTGATCGTCGCGCTGACCGTCAACATAGCCGCCGGCCTCATGTAAGGGGCGGAGCGTGGCGCCTATCGGTGCGCGGACAGCATGGCGTCGCAGTTCATCCGGCCCGACAGCAGGCAATCCTCGAGCCGGGCCTTCTGGGACAGCTGCTGGACCAGGAACAACCCGACCACCACCAGGAACAGGGCAAACGCTAGTCCTGCGAGGCTTTTCGTGACGCGGTTGGCCTCGGCCTGTTCCTCGTCGTATCCTGAGACGCCATGGCGCATGTGGCACCCGACCGGGCCCTTGCGGCCCGTCCTCCCTGGCGCACCCTGCGCCTTCGGCATACTAGGCCCATCGCGTGGCCGCTTGCCAAGGTTTATGAACGCCCGGCGTCCACGACAGCTACTGACAGGATTGCGCCCCATGCAGGCCGCCCTCGACCACCTCTCGGCCTCCCACGAGGCTTTCGCGCCGCTGATCGCTCGGATCGGCCCGCCCACCCCGGCCGAAGAGCGGCAGGAGCCCTACGTCGCCCTCATCCGCTCCATCGCGCACCAGCAGCTGCACGGCAACGCCGCGCGCGCGATCCTGGCCCGGTTCCGCGCCCTGTTCCCCGGCGACGGCTTCCCGCCGCCCGACCAGGTGATGGGCAAGCCCGACGGGGCGTTGCGCGCCTGCGGCTTCTCCGCCAGCAAGATCGCCGCCATCCGGGACATCTGCGCCAAGGCGTTGGAGGGCGTCGTGCCCACCGCGCTCGAGGCGGAGTCGCTGGACGACGACACGCTGATCCACCGCATGGTTACCATCCGCGGCGTCGGCCGCTGGACGGTCGAGATGGTGCTGATCTCGGCGCTCGGACGACCCGACGTGCTGCCGGTCGACGATTTCGGCGTGCGCGAGGGCTGGAAGCTGCTCAACCGGCTGGCCGTCCAGCCGAAGCCGAAGGAGCTGGCGGCGATCGGGGTGCCCTGGGCGCCCTACCGCTCCACGGCGGCCTGGTACCTGTGGCGGGCCGCGGACGAGGGCAAGAAGATCAAGCAGTCGGCTTGACCGGCGCGCCGCGCAGGAAGCTGCCGACGGTCTCGACGAAGGCGTCCGGCGCATCGGCGTGCAGCCAGTGCCCGGCCCCGCGCAGGGCGGCGAACCGGGCCGCAGGAAACAACCCCCGGAACAGCGCCCGGTGCTCCGGCAACACATAGTCGGACAGGGCGCCGCGCAGGACCAGGACGGGGCCCGCATAGCCGGCCCCCTCCGGCGCCGACCAGGTCGCGATGTCCGGCAGCCCCGCCGCGAGCTCGGCCAGGCCGATGCGCCAGGCCGGCGGGTCGGTGAAACGCAGGTTCTGCAGCAGGAAGCCGCGAAGCGCCGGGTCGGGCGCCACGGGCTCGAGCGCCGCATGCGCCGCGGCCCGGGTCAGGCCCGGCACCAGGGGCAGCGCCAGCATCGCCGCGGCGATCGCGCCGAAATGCGGCGGGTAGGTCACCGGAGCGATGTCGGCCACCACCAGGCGCGCGACGAGCTCAGGGGCGGCCAGCGCCAGCCGCATCGCCACCTTGCCGCCCATTGAATGGCCCAGCACCGCCGCCCGGGCGATCCCGGCCGCTTCCAGGGTCTGCCGCACGTCCTCGGCCATGGCGGCGTAGTCGCAGTGGGGGTCGTGCGGGCTGGCACCGTGGTTGCGCTGGTCCAGCGCCAGCACCAGCCGGTCTTCCGCCAAGCGCCGCTGCACCCGGCCCCAGTTGCTCGCCGAACCGAACAGCCCGTGCAGCAGCACGAGCGGCACGGCTCCCTGCACCCCGTCCTGGCCCATCCGGATCGCGTTCAGGATCATCCGCGCCCGCCCCCGGCCGCCAGCGCGGCGCCCCCCAGCAGCAGGGCCGCCCCCGCCGCCAGCGGCAGCGTCATGGGCTCGTGCAGCCACACCGTCGACAGCAGCAGCCCGACGGCGGGCCCGGCCAGGAACCCGACGGAGGCGACGACCAGCGGCAAGGCCGTCGTCGCCTGCATCACGCACCAGGTCCCGATCGGGGCCATCACCACGCCGATCAGCGCCAGGCACCACCAGCCCGTCGCGGTCCATACCCCAAGCCCTGCCCCCGTGCCGTGCCACAAGGCGAGCGGCGCCAGCGCCACCGTCGCGACCCAGAATGCCCAGGGCAGCAGCGCGAACATCGACAGGTCCGGCGGCCAGCGCCGCACCACCGCCATCGTCACGGCCCAGCACAGCGCGGCCCCCAGCAGGAAGGCGTGGCCGAACAGGACGGCCGGCGCGGACCAGTCGATCGCCCAGGGCCCGACCAGCACGACCATGCCGGCCATGCCGAGCCCGGTGGCGAGCCAGCGCCGGGCCGGGATGCGCTCATGCGTCAGCAGCAGCGTGATCGGGATGGTCCAGATCAGGGTGGCGTTGGCCAGGACGGCGGTGCGCCCGGCCGGCACCCAGGCCACGGCGGCATGCGCCAGGGCGAAGAAGCCCGCCAGCTGCAGCAGCCCCAGCGACAGCAGCGCCGGCATGTCGGCCCGCCCCGGCCGTCGCAGCCCGGGCCCGGCCATGACGGCCACGGTGGCGACCACGGCCGACAGCCCGGCGCGGCCCAGCGCGAACCACGACGGCGCAGCCCCATCCGCCAGCGCCAGCTTCGTCACCGGCCAGCTCGCCCCCAGCAGCAGCACGGCAAGCCCCAGCTGCACCAGCGCCACCCTGGGCGCGACCTTGGGCGCGACCCTGGGCAGGGCCGGCCCTGCCGCGTGCGTCGTCATGGCCCGACCAGGCGCGCATACAGCGCCGGGTCGGTCGCGCCCTCGGTGCTGAACAGCAGCACGCGGCTGTCCGGCCCCAGATGCAGCGCGGCCCGGCATCCCGGGTCGGCCGCGGCCAGCGTCAGCCCGGCCAGCCCCGCCGCACCCGACTCGCCCGACACGACGCCCGCCGCCGCCAGCGTCCGCATCGCGTCGATGGCAGCCGCGTCGGGGATCGACAGGAAGGCGTCGGCCGAGCGGTCCAGCTCCTGCCAGGCGAGCAGGCTCGGCTCCCCGCAGGCCAGGCCCGCCATGATGGTGTCGAGCGCGCCGCCCACCGTCACGGGCGCCTCGGCCTCTGCGCTGGCGAACAGGCAGGCCGCCCGGTCCGGCTCCACGACGATGAGCCGGGGAACAGAGGGCAGCCGCGTCCGCATCTGCACCGCGACCGCCGCCGCGACGCCGCCGACGCCGGCCTGGATCACCACATGGCTGGGGGGTGCCGGCACCTGGTCCAGCGCCTCGTCCGCCATTAGGCGGTAGCCCTGCATGACCTCGCGCGGGATCTCGGTGTATCCGGGCCAGGACGTGTCGGAGACGACGAACCAGCCTTCCCGCTCGGCTGCGGCGGTGGCGGCGTGCACCGCGTCGTCGTAGGTGCCAGGCACGCGGCGGATGGTGGCGCCATAGGCCGCGATGGCGTCGACGCGGCCCTGGCTGACGGTCTCGTGGACGAAGATGCAGCACGCGGCGCCGAAGCGCTGCGCGCCCCAGGCGACGCTCCGGCCGTGGTTCCCGTCCGTGGCGCAACACACGGTCACGCTCCGCACCGCCGCGGCATGAAGCCCATCGACCAGCGCCGCCGTCGTCACGTGCGCCGCCACCCCGGCGCGGGCCAGGGCCTGCCGCAGCACGCCCAGCACGGCATAGGCGCCCCCCAGCGCCTTGAAACTGCCCAGCCCGAAGCGCGGCGACTCGTCCTTGATGTGGACGCTGCCGAGGCCCAGCCGCGCCGCGACGCCGGGCAGCGCCACCAGCGGCGTCGGCGCGTAGCCGTCCCAGCTCGCGATCTCCGCCCGCGCCCGGCGGAACCCCGCCGCGTTCAGCGTCACCACCCCCGGCACGCCATGGTGCGGATTGACCAGGAACCGGAACGGCAGCGGGGACGGATCGGCATTGGGCATGGGCGGCAGATTTGCGCGGGGCGGGGCCGGGCGATAGTCCCTGTGCCGCAAACATCCACGGAGGGCTGCCATGCACATCACCATCCTGGGCGGCGGCGGGTTCCTGGGGCGCAAGGTGGCTGCCCGCCTGGCCAGCGAGGGCCGGCTCGGCGGCACAGCGGTCCGAAGCCTGACCCTGTTCGACCTGGTGCCCCCACCCGCCCCGGCGGCGGCCTTCCCGGTCCACACGCTGGGCGGCGATCTCAGCGCCCTGCCGCCCGGCGCGATCCCGCCCGACACCGATGTCGTCTTCCACCTGGCTGCGGTCGTCAGCGCCGCGGCCGAGGCCGACTACGATCTGGGGCGCCGGGTCAACGTGCGCGGCACCGACGCGGTGATCGACGCCTGCCGCGCCCTGCCCCGCCCGCCGCGGGTGGTGTTCACCAGCTCGGTCGCGAGCTTCGGCGGCGGCCAGTCGGCCCGGCTGGGCGACGATGCGCGGCAGGTGCCGACCAACTCCTATGGCGCGCAGAAGGCCGCGGCCGAGCTGTTCCTGTCCGACGCGACGCGGCGCGGGATCATGGACGCGGTGTCGATCCGTCTGCCGACGGTCGTGATCCGGCCGGGGCGGCCCAACAAGGCGGCCAGCAGCTTCGTCAGCGGCATCCTGCGCGAACCGCTGATGGGCCTGCCCGCGGAGCTGCCGGTGGCCGACGACTTCGCCGTCTGGATCTGCAGCCCGCGCCGGGCGGTGGATTGGCTGCTGCACGCCGCCGCCATGGACACGGCGCCGATGGGCATCGACCGCGGGATCAACCCGCCCGGCCTGTGCGTGACGGTGGGCGAGATGCTGGCCGCCCTGGAACGCGTGCGCCCGGGCGCCGCCGCGCGGGTCCGCCGCGTGCCCGATCCGGTGATCGCCGGCATCGTCGGCGGCTGGCCCGCGGGCTTCGTGCCGGTCCGGGCGCAGTCCCTGGGGTTCTCGGCCCACGAGCCGCTGGATGCGCTGGTGCAGGCGTTCATCGACGACGACCTGGAGGCCAGCCTGCAGGATCGCGCGATCCCGTAATGCGCGGCGCCTGGACGGACATTGCCCCGATTTATTAACCATGCACGGCCTATCGCTGGTTGATCCCTGGGGCATGTCGTCGCATGACTGCGGTACAGTTTCTGACTGGCTCCCCACCCATGTCGCCTCCGCCGTCCAGCAGCACACCGTCCGCGGCCGGGCCCGCTGCGGTGGCGCGCCCGCGGCGGCCCTTGTACGACGCGGTGTTGCATGTGCCCCAGGCGCTGCGGGCCGTCGTCCGGACGGACGAGATCTGGCTCGTGGTGCTGGCGGCCGGCATCGGCATCGTCTCGGGCCTGGTCGTGGTGGCCATGGGCGAGATGGCGCAGCAGATGCACCAGATGTTCTTCGCCCTCGAGCCGGGGCAGTTCCTGTCGGCGATGCCGGCGGTGGACTGGCTGCGCGCCCTGGCGATCCCGTGCCTCGGCGGCCTGATCCTCGGCGTGTCCACCTGGGCGCTGGCCCGCTGGCGGCCCAGCCGGACCATCGACCCGATCGAGGCCAACGCCCTGTACGGCGGCCGGCTGTCCCTCCGCGACAGCCTGATCGTGGTCGCGCAGACCGTCTGGTCGAACGGGGTCGGCGCATCCGTCGGGCTGGAGGCCGGATACACGCAGATCGGGTCGGCCATCGCGTCGCGCCTCGGCTTCGCCTTCCGGCTTCGGCGCAACGACCTGCGGCTGCTGGTGGGCTGCGGCGCGGCCGGCGCCATCGCCGCGGCGTTCAACGCCCCGCTCACCGGCGCTTTCTATGCGTTCGAGCTGGTGATCGGCACCTATTCGCTGGCGACGCTGGCCCCGGTCGTCATGTCGGCCATCTGCGCCGTCTCGGTGATGCGGGTCCTTGTGGGCGGCACCGAGTTCGACATCCGCGTGCCCTCGGCGATCGAGGCGGTGGACTACGTGCCCATCCTGGCGCTCGGCATGCTGGCGGCCCTGTGCGGCATCGCCATCATGCGGGGCGTGACCCTGGTCGAGGACCTGTTCCGCCGCAGCAACGCGCCGCTCTGGGTGCGGCCCGGCATCGGCGGCCTGGCCGTGGGCGCCATGGCGCTCATGACCCCGGCGGTGCTGTCGTCCGGCCACAGCGCGCTGCGGGTGGCGATGGACGCGCCCTACAGCCTGTCGCACATCGCGCTGCTGATCGTGCTGAAGTCGCTGGCGTCCGCCATCAGCATCGGCTCCGGCTTCCGCGGCGGGCTGTTCTTCGCGTCGTTGTTCCTGGGGGCGCTGCTGGGCAAGCTGTTCGCGGGGCTGCTGGCCCTGGTGACGGTCGTGCAGGCCCTGCCGGCCGTGATCTGCGCGCTGGTGGCCATGAGCGCGCTGGCGACCGCGGTGGTGGGCGGCCCGCTGACGATGGCGCTGCTGGCGCTGGAAAGCACCGGCTCGCTGCCCATGACGGTGGCGGTGCTGACGGCCAGCGTGGTCAGCGCGATCACGGTGCGCCGCACCTTCGGCTACAGCTTCGCCACATGGCGCTTCCACCTGCGCGGCGAGGCGATCCGCAGCGCGGTGGACGTGGGCTGGATGCGCAACCTGACGGTGGGACGGATGATGCGGCGGGAGTTCCGGCGCGTGCCCATCGACATGTCGCTCGAGACGTTCCGGCGCAGCTTCGCGCTGGGCAGCGTGGCCCGCGTGGTCGCGGTGGACGCGGCGGAGCGGTACGCCGGCATTCTGGCGACGTCCGAGGCGCATGCGGCGCCGGAGGCGGCCGAGACGCTGGGTGACGTCGTGCACCACCGCAAGACCGTTCTGTTGCCGCAGATGAGCATCAAGGAGGCGGTGCAGATGTTCGAGACCGCGGAAAGCGACGAGTTGGCCGTCGTGGACGGGGCGGAGACCATGCGGGTGATCGGCGTGCTGACCGAGCAGTATGCGCTTCGCCGCTACAGCGAGGAGCTGGAGAAGCGGCGCCGCGAGCTCTCGGGCGAGTAGCGCTTCGACATTACGGGCGATGCACCAGGTGCAGCTTGTTGCCCTGGGGGTCGCGCAGGTAGGCGCCGTAATAGTCGGGCCCGTACTGGGGGCGCAGTCCCGGGGGTCCGTCGCAGGTGCCGCCGTGCACCAGGCCGGCGGCATGGCCCTGGTCCACCTCGTCCCGGCTGCCGGCCCGGAACGCGATCATCGTGCCGTTGCCCACCCCGGCCGCCCCGCCGTTGAAGGGCCGCCCGACATAGAAGGACGGGCCCGGCCCGGCGCGCCAGCCCGCCACCGCCCCATCCTCCCGAAGCAGGAACCGCACGATCCCAAGGGGGGCCAGCACCGCATCATAGAAGGGCACCAAGGCTGGGGGATCGTCGGACCCGAGGCAGGCATGGCTGAACATGGCGGCGGCTCCTTGTTGCGGCTGGGGTCGCCAAGCGGTCCCCGGCGCTCACGCTCTGGAAAGCTTTCCCCGGCAGACTAGGCCCATGCGGCTGAAAATCTACCGCGCCGCGACCGTCGCGGCCGCCATGGCACAGATGCGGGCCGAGCTCGGGTCCGACGCGCTGATCCTCGCGACGCGGCGCACGGCGGCCGGCATGGAGGTGACGGCCGCGCTGGAGCCGGCTGCCCTCGCCCCGTCCCCCCCATCGTCTTCCGCCCGATGCGACCTGCCCGATGGCGCGGTGCCGGACGCGCTCCGCTGGCATGGCGTGCCCGCGCCCTTGGCCGCCCGCCTGTCGGACGGCGCGCTCGAGCCGCGGCTGGCCGAGGTGCTGCGCTTCGGCGCCCTCGACCTCGCCCCGGCGGCGCCCCCGCTCCTGCTGGCGGGCCCGCCGGGTGCCGGCAAGACCCTGACCACGGCGCGGCTCGCCACCAGGCTCGTGCTGCAGGGCGCCGCCCCGCTGGTGATCTCCGCCGATGGCGAGCGGGCCGGGGCGGCCGAGCAGCTCGCCGCCTTCACCCGCCTGCTCGGCCTGGTGCTGATCGTGGCGCCCGACCCGCTGACCCTCGCCCGCGCGCTGGCCCGGCGGCAGGACGGCGCCCCCGTGCTGATCGACACCACGGGCATCGACCCGTTCTCCGCCGCCGCACAGGCCGGGATTGCGGGCCTTGCAGCCGCAGCGGGGGCCACGACGGCCCTGGTGCTGCCGGCCGGGCTCGACCCGCACGAGGCGGCGGACGTTGCCGCGACCTTCTCCGCCGCCGGCGCGACCAGGCTTATCGCCACAAGGCTGGACGTCGCACGCCGCTTCGGCAGCGTGCTGGCCGCCGCCGCGGCGGGACTGACCCTGACCGAGGCCGGGGTCGGGCCCGGCGCCGCCGACGGCCTGCGTCCGCTCACCCCTGGCTTCCTGGCCGGGCTTCTCTGCGCCCCCCCGACCCGGAAGGCCGCCTGATGGACCCCACGCGTGCACCCCGCTTCATCGCGATCGGTTCGGGCAAGGGCGGAGTCGGCAAGACCTGGTTGTCGATCACCCTGGCCCATGCCCTGGCCCGGCGCGGCCGGCGCGTCCTGCTGTTCGATGCCGATTTCGGCCTCTCGAACGTCGACATCCAACTGGGTCTGCTGCCCCGCCACGACCTCGCGCATGTCCTGTCGGGCGCCGTCACCTTCCCCGACGCGGTCGAGACCTGCGTCGCCGGCGGCTTCGACGTGCTGGCCGGCTCCAGCGGGTCCGGAGCGCTCGCCGACCTCGCGTCGCACCGGCTGGAGCGGGTCCTCGGCCTGCTCGGCACGCATGGCGCCGCGTACGACCACGTGCTGCTCGATCTCGCGGCCGGGCTGGAGGGCGGGGTGCGGCAGACCGCCGCCTGGGCCGACGCCCTGATCGTCGTCGCGACCGACGAGCCCACCAGCATGACCGACGCCTACGCCACGATGAAGCTGCACGCGGCCGACCGCCCGGACGGCGACGTGCGGCTCGTGGTGAACCAGGCCGCCACGCCGGCTGCGGCGGCGCGGACGGCCTCGACCCTCGCGCGGGCCTGCCAGACCTTCCTCGATCGGACCCCGGCCTTTCTCGGCGGCATCCGGCGGGACCCCCGGGTGCCGATGGCCATCCGGCACCAGGGGCTGCTGTTGACCCGGCATCCCGGCAGCCCCGCCGCGCTCGATGTGGAGCACATCGCCGCCGCCCTTTGAACCCGGCCGGGAAACCCATATGAGAGACCGACCCGAGGGCAAGGCAGGAGGCGTCACTGATCCAGACCGGCCCGAGCCGCGACCTTCGCGTGGACTTCTTTCGCGGTGTGGCCCTGTGGTGGATCTTCGTCGACCACATCCCCGGCAATGCGGTGGCCCAGTTCTCGCTCAGGAACTTCGCCCTGTGCGACGCGACCGAGATCTTCGTCCTGCTCGCCGGGTACGCGGCCTCCAAGGCGTACGGCCGCAGCTACGACCGCCATGGCTGGCTGTTCGCCGGGGCGGACGTGCTGCGCCGGGCCTGGACGCTGTACATCGCCCACATCTTCCTGTTCGTCGTGTTCAGCGCCCAGGTGTCCTACTCCGCCACCGCGCTCGACCGCTCGGACTACCTGGACGAGATCCATCTGGACGTGCTGGCCGACGCGCCGTATCGCGCGATGCTGCAGGCGCTGCTGCTCACGTTCCAGCCTGCCTACCTGAACATCCTGCCGATCTACATCGTGTTGCTGGTGCTGTTCGCCGTCAGCCTGCCGCTGCTGTCCCGGCCCTGGCTGCTCGGGGGGCTTTCGGGGCTGATCTACTTCACCGCGCGGCATTTCAGCTGGAACTTCCCGTCATGGACGGATGGCGGCTGGTATTTCAACCCGCTCTGCTGGCAGTTCCTGTTCATCATCGGCGCGCTGATGGCGCAGCATCGGCTCCGACCCCCGCTGCCGACCTGGGTGATCGACGTGGCCGCCGGCCTGGTCGTCGCCTTCGGCTTCCTGCTGGTGTGGCTGGTGTGGCCCAGCGACGACTTCAGCGCCCGGGTGCCGCCCTTCATGGCGCGGGCGCTGCTCCTGGTGGACAAGGAGGGCATGCATCCGATGCGCCTGCTGTCCATCCTGGCCCTGTGCTGGGGCGTGGTGCGCCTGGTGCCGTTCGATGCGGCGTGGCTGCGAAGCCGGGCGGCGATGCCGGTCATCCTGTGCGGCCAGCACTCGCTGCCGGTGTTCTGTGCCGGCATCTTCCTCTCGTTCCTGGGGCGCCTCGCCATGGAGGAGAACGGCGCCTGGGTGGTGCAGGCCGGCGTCAACCTGGTCGGGCCGGCGCTGCTGGTCGGCGTGGGGGCGCTGGCGGCCTGGTATCGCGACAAGGGCCGGGCGCCGCGAACGGACTTGCCCGGGGTTCCCCATGCTGGTAACGCAAAGGTGACATGACTGTGTTTCGTCTGGCTTTCCTCGTGTTGCTGTCGGTCGCAGTCTGCGCGGCCCCCACCCGGGCCGCACCGGGGCATGACCTATGCCGTGCGCCCGACGAGGTGTCCGGCGCCATCACCGCGCTGCCGCACGTGGCCACCGAGCTGAAGCCGGGTGGCCACCTGCACGTGCTGGCGGTGGGGTCCGCCACCATGTTCGGGCCCGAGGCGACGCTCATGCCCGGCACCGTCACCAGCCAGGCCCTGGGCAACAACAGCATCCTGGCCACCCCCGACAAGCCGCTCTCGCCCGACACGACGGAGCAGGCCTTCCCCCGCCAGATGGCCAAGGCGCTGGAGGCGGCGACGCCCGGCCTGGTGGTGGACGTGGTCCTGCGCGGCGGGCGCGGCCTGTCGGCCGCCGACATGCTGACCCTGTTGCGGCAAGAGCTGAAGACCGGCTCCTACCAGCTGGTGCTCTGGCAGACCGGGACGGTCGAGGCGGTGCGGAACGCGCCGCCCGGCGAATTCGGCCAGGTTCTGGCCGAAGGGGCCGCCGCCGTCGATGCGGCAGGCGCCAACCTCGTGCTGATCGACCCGCAGTACAGCCGCTTCCTCCAGACGAACAGCAACCTGGACCCCTACACCCAGGCCTTGCAGCAGACGGCCTCGATGCCGGGGGTCGTGCTGTTCCACCGGTTCGAGCTGATGCGCACCTGGGTCGGCGAGGGACAGATCGATCTGGAACGCACCCCCCGTGCCGACCGGCGCCGAATCGTGGAGGTGCTGCACTCGTGTCTCGGTGCCCACCTGGCCCGGATGGTCTCGGCGGGGGCGCGCTCGTAACCAGGTCTGTTGGGATCACGTCGCGCAGCCGTGCGATTCCGGCCATTGCGATAACGCAACTCCGGCACAGCCCGAGACTTATCATGGCATGACGAACCTTCAGCCATGGCAGGAGAGAACGATGCCGCAGGACCGCGCCGCCTTCGACCTTTGGCTGGCCCGAGACCTTCGCCATCGGTTCACCTTGAACGATCCCGTGCCGCCGGAGCTGCTCGATCTGCTGAACGACGCCGACTTCGAGGCTTGACGACGCGCGGCCCGCTGGCGGTCGCGCCGCCGCCGCCCTATGGTCCCGCCCCTTCCGGGCCGAGGACGACGAGATGAAGATCGAGGGGCGGGCGACCCGCACGGTATGGGTCAATGAAACCGATGGCTGGACCGTCGAGATCATCGACCAGACCAAGCTCCCGTGGTCGCTCGACGTGGTCCAGCTGACCGACCTCGCCACGGCTGCATACGCGATCCGCAGCATGCAGATCCGCGGTGCCCCCCTGATCGGGGCGGTCGCGGCCTACGGGATGGCGCTGGCGCTGCGGCACGATGCCTCGACCGCGGCGATGGAGCAGGCGGCCGAGACGCTCGGCGCCACCCGCCCGACGGCCGTCAACCTGCGTTGGGCGCTGGACCGCATGCTGACCCGGTTGCGGAACACCCCGGCCCATGACCGGGCCCGCATCGCCTACGCCGAAGCCGCGCTGATCGCCGACGAGGACGTGGCGCGCAACGAGGCCATCGGCAACCACGGCCAGGACCTGATCGCGCAGGTCGCGGCCACACGGCCCGGCCCGGTGAACGTTCTGACCCACTGCAATGCCGGCTGGCTGGCGACCGTGGACTGGGGCACCGCCCTGGCGCCCGTCTACAAGGCCTTCGACGCCGGCATCCCCGTCCATGTCTGGGTCGACGAGACCCGGCCGCGCAACCAGGGCGCATTCCTGACCGCGTGGGAGCTCGGGCGACACGGCGTGCCGCACACCGTCGTGTCGGACAACGCAGGCGGGCACCTCATGCAGCATGGCCAGGTCGACCTGGCCATCGTCGGCGCCGACCGCGTCACCCGGACGGGCGACGTCGCCAACAAGATCGGCACCTACCTCAAGGCGCTCGCCGCCCGCGACACCGGGGTGCCGTTCTGGGTCGCGATGCCGTCCAGCACCATCGACTGGACGGTGTCCGATGGCGTGGCCGAGATCCCCATAGAAGAGCGGGACGCCGCGGAGGTGACGAGCATCACCGGGCAGCAGGCGGACGGCCGGGTGACGACGGTGCGGGTGGTGCCCGACGGCAGCGCCGCCGCCAACCCGGCCTTCGACGTGACCCCGGCGCGGCTGGTCTCGGGCCTGATCACCGAGCGGGGCCGGTGCGACGCCACGGCGGCCGGGCTGCGCGCGCTGTTCCCGGAGCGGGCGTGACCGCGATGCGCGCCCTGCTCCTGCTGCTGCTCCTGGCAGGCTGCGCGGCGCCGATCCCGGCACAGATCACGCCGACCCGCACCTTCGCGGCGGATGAGCAGCTGCCCCCCTACGTGCGACGCCCGTTCGAGCCGTTCAGCCGGGCGAACGTGGTCGGCATCGCCCAGCGCGAATGGCGCGCCTTCGGCAGCCTGGTCGACGACGCGCCGCCGGGCCAGGACCCGCCCCGCGACCAGCGGCCCGACAAGCAGCCGGGCCTGTGGCAGCGTGTGGCCGACTACTGGTGGTCCAGCCAGGATGCGGGCGCCAAGGAAGGCGAGTGGAGCAGCCTGTACAACGAAAGCGGCACGCCCTACGCCGGCAACGCCCCGGCCTGGTCGGCGGCCTTCATCAGCTACGTCATGCGGACGGCCGGCGCCGGCACCCGGTTCAGCTACAGCCCGCTGCATGCCGACTACATCAACGCCGCCGCGCGGGGCGAAGGCGTGCTGCGCGCCGAACGCCCCGAAAGCTACGCCCCCATCCCGGGCGACGTCATCTGCCTGGGCCGGCTCAGCGCCCGCACTATGCGGTTCGACGACCTGCCGACAGGCCGGTTCTTCGGCCATTGCGACGTCGTCGTGGATGCCGTGCCGGGCCGCCTGAGCGTGATCGGCGGCAACGTTGTCGGCAGCGTGACCCTGAAGCACGTGCCCACCACGGCCGAGGGTACCCTCGCGGGGCCCGGCGGCCTGGTGGATTCGCGTTATCCGTGGTTCGTGGTGCTGCACGTCCAGTACGACATGTAATGCCAGCGGTCTTCCTTACGACCGTTCGTGTAAGGCGTCAGCGCTGCCGCCAGGGCAGTCCCTCGGCCTTCCAGCCCGCCAGCTGACCCCGATGCCCCTCGCCGTCCGGAGGGCCTTCGAACCCGTCCGCGATGTTGTAGGCATGCGGGAACCCGGCCGCCTGCGCCGCCTGGGCCGCAGCCAGGCTGCGCACGCCGCTGCGACACAGGAAGTAGATGTGGTGCGCCGGCGTCAGTCCCGCCTGGGTCAGCTGATCGACGAACTCCGTGTTGACATGCATTGTCGGGAAGATCTGCCACGGGATCAGCACCGGGTCCGATCCCTCCGGCGCGGGCAGGCCCACATAGGTCCATTCCGCGGGGGTCCGGACGTCGACCAGGCGGGCAGCCGGTTCGGACGCCAGCGCATCCCAGACCTGTTTTGGGCGGATATTCTCGATCATGGTAAGCAACCCCTCGTGTCGAGAACCGAAGGTGCCCCAGCATGGCCGACAGCACAAACCTAGACGCCGCCGGGCTGCCCGGCGGAGACGCCGCCGGGGGGCTGGTGAGCGCCATCGGGAACACCCCGTTGATCCGCCTGCGCCGGGCCTCCGCCGCCACAGGCTGCACCATCCTGGGCAAGGCCGAGTTCATGAACCCCGGCGGCTCCGTGAAGGATCGCGCCGGTCTGGCCATCATCCTGGATGCGGAGCGCCGGGGCGTGCTGCAGCCCGGCGGGACCCTCGTGGAGGGCACCGCCGGAAACACCGGCATCGGGCTGACCCTGGTGGCCAACGCCCGCGGATACCGCGCGATCATCATCATGCCGGAGACGCAAAGCCGGGAAAAGATCGACTTCCTGCGCATGATCGGCGCCGACCTGCGGCTGATGCCCGCCAAGCCGTACTCCGACCCCGGCAACTACGTCCATGTCAGCCGGCGGATCGCCGCCGAGATGACCGAGGCCGGGCAGAACGCGGTCTGGGCGAACCAGTTCGACAACCTGGCCAACCGCGAAGGCCATCGCCTGACCACCGGGCGCGAGATCCTGGACCAGGTGCGCGAGCAGACCGGGGGGCGGGTGGACGCCTTCACCTGCTCGTGCGGGACCGGCGGCACCCTGGCCGGCATCGCCTTCGCGCTGAAGGAGGCCGATGCGGCCACGCGGATCGTGCTCGCCGACCCCCTCGGCAGCGGGCTGTATGGCTGGGTCAAGTCCGGCGACCTGTCGATCTCCGGCAGCTCCATCACCGAGGGGATCGGCCAGTCCCGAGTGCCGGACAACCTGGCGGGCGCGCCCATCGACGACGCCGTGCGCATCCCGGACGCGCTGGCGCTGGAACAGGTGTTCGACCTGCTAATCCATGAAGGCATCAGCATCGGCGGCTCGGCGGGCCTGAACGTGGCCGCCGCCATCGCGGTCGCGCGGGAGATGGGGCCCGGACATACCATCGTCACCATCCTGTGCGACGGGGGCGCCCGCTATCAGTCCAAGCTGTTCAACCCGACGTTCCTGCGGGAGAAAGGGCTGCCGACGCCACCCTGGATGGACTGACGCTACCCCCCGCCATGGGTACGCCCCCGCCCATCACCCGATCGATCAGCGCCTCGTAGGCCTCGAGATAGCGGTCCATGCGCAGCGTGCGGTCTGCGAAGGCCCGGGCGTTGCGCCGCAGCCGCAGCGACAGCGCCTGGTCCTCCAGGACCTCGGTCACGCCCGCCACGAGGGCGCCCACGTCGGGGAACGGCACCAGCAGGCCCGTCTTGCGATCGGTGACGAACTCCCGCACGGGCGCCGTGTCGCTGGCCACGACGGCGCAGCCGCAGGCCAACGCCTCGCGCAGGCTCCAGGACAGAACGAAGGGGTAGGTGAGGTAGACGTGCACATCCGAGCGCTGCAGCAGCTGCAGGAACAAGGCGTACGGCACGCGGCCGGGGAAGCAGACGCGCGCGGGGTCGATGACGTGGCCGACCTCCGTCAGCATGTGCTCGCGCCAGGTCCTGCCGAGCAGCTGCGCGCCGTAGCTCACGCCGTCGCCACCCACCATCACGACCTTCAGGTTGCCGCGCAGCCGGTGCAGCCGCGGCAGGGCGCGCATCATGGTGTGGAAGCCACGATAAGGCTCGAGGTCACGGGCCACATAGGTGACGAGCGTGTCGCCGGGCTCGATGCGGAAGCCGTTCACGTCCAGCGCCTGGCGCCGCACGGCCGGGGCGGGCCGGCACCTCTTCAGGTCCACCCCCTCCGGCAGCACGGAAATCCCCGGTTGGGCCCATGCGGGATAGGTCGAGAGCTGGAACCGGGTCGGCGTCTGCCCGTGGCCGGGGTTGTCGAGCGCCAGCAGGTTCACGGCGTTCTTCGCCCGCACCTTGGCCAGGCTCGTGGAGACGCTGCCGAACTCCTCGTCGAAACCGACGTCGAGACCTTCGCCGTGGTAGAAGAACTCGAAGTAACCGAGCATGGGCACGCCGGGGAAGACGTCGCGCAGGTTCAGCATCTCGCCCCAGCCCTGATGGCCGATGATGATGTCCGGCATGAACCCCAGGGCGCGCAGGCGCAGCGCCCGCTCCTGCACGATCACGGCGCGGATCATCGCCTGCTCGAACTCCTGCACCCCGTCGAACGTGCCCTCGTTCATCGGCGGCTTGACGTAGGTCAGCTTCCGGACGCCGGGGATGACGTTGTCGTTCTCCACCGTGATGAAGACGACGTCGTTTCCGGGGGTCCGGAGCAGGTGCTGCACGATGTGCAGGAACTGCCCGGGAAAGTTCTGGTGGATGAACAGATATCTCAACGCAACGGCCCCGGCTGTCCCGGCGTGACGATCCCTGCCCGATCAGCCGCGGCGGGTCGGGCCCGCGGGCTTCTTCTTGGCCGCGGACACGGCGGGCTTCGGGGCCGGCTCGGGCGCGACCGGCGTCCTGGCCTGGGCAGCCGGCTTCGCCTGGATGGGCGCGGCCGGCTTCTTGCCCCCGGGGGCCTTGCTGGCCGGCGCGGGCGCGTCCTTGGCGCGGCGGGCCGTGGGCTTGGCGTCCCGCGGCTCGATCGTGACGTTGAACGCCTCGAGCGCCGCCAGGCTCGGTGCCTCGCAGGCCTCGCCACCCTCAACCGGACCGACCTTGCTGCCGTCCACGAAGGTCGCGGACAGACGGACCGCGTGCGTCGTCTCCGAGGCGCCGCGCAGCCGGATCCGCAGGCCCAGGATCGGCAGCGACATGCCGCGGCTGCCGCAGAACTGGCCGCCATCCGACCACGGGCTGAGCCAGCCGCGGCCGAGCACGGCCTGATATTCGATGTCCGACTGCGGCACGTCGCCGATCGCGGAGATCCCGAACCCCTCGATCCAGCGCTTGCTGCCGGGCTCGCCGGTCCAGGTCCCGATATGGTTGCCGACATCGCCGCGCCCGTAGACATGCGCCACGATCTCCATCCGCTCGGGTTCGGCCGCGGGGCCGCCCACGCGGGGCTTCGGCGCCGGGGCGACGGCGTCGGGCACCGCGCCAGAGATGCGCACCACCTGGATCTGCGGCGCCTCCGTCGCGCTGCCGCTGGCCTGGTAGACGGTGACAAGAAGATTGGAGCGGGACCGGCTGACCCGCACCAGGGTCGCCGCGTCCGCGCCGATCCAGCCCTGCGGGTCGAGGCCCACCACCTCGATCTGGCCCAGGCCCGGCAGCGGCGCGGGGCTGATCCGCACGACCGGCAGCCCGGTCGTCGGGTCGGCCACCGGCCCGTCCGGGGCACTGAACACGCAGTATAAACCCGGCTCGAGCGCCATGGTGTGGCCGGAGACCTTCAGCTCGGAAACCTGGCTCTCAACGCTTTTCGAACTGCTGTCCGGCATCATCTCTCTCGTGACCTGGTCTGTCTGGCGAATCGCGGCGGACTTTGCGACGCGGGGGCGTCCGGCGCAAGCCGCAGAAGGGCGTCGTTCAGCGCCCGGGCCGACAGGCCGAGCGGCAAAACCCAGCCGCGCCCGGTGGCCCTGACCCGTTCCGCCTGCGCGCCGAGGTCGAACACCGCCGCCGGCAACCCCGCCTGCCACGCCCGGCTCAACGCGAAGCACCAGGTCTCGGGCCAAACCGACGGGATCAGGGCCAGGTCGGCGCCCTGCGCCTCGATCAATGCGACCGCCTCCGCCTCCTTGTACTCCCCGGTCACGAAGACCGGGCCCGCCTGCATCAGCCGCTCGTCATCCGCCGTGAAGCCGACGACCACGAACTCCAGCGGCAGGCTGCGCCATGCGGCATCCCGCACGCAGGCCAGCAGGACCTCGAACCCCTTCTCCACCCCGATCGCCCCCACGACGACGACCCGCCGCACCAGCCCCCGCGCGCGATGGATCGTGGGGGTAAGCGCGGCATCGTCCTCCCAGGCCTCCACCTCCGGGCGGACCACTGGGAAATGGCGCGCGACCCGCGCTGCGGCATCCCGCGAGGGCGCGACGACGCGGGCTGCCCCGGCGAACAGGCGGGCCGAGCGGTCGATCAGCACGCGAACCGGCGGATCGTCCTCCAGCAGGCTCCCGAGGTCGGCGATGCACGCCTCGCACACCGGCACCTCCGGCTCCCCGCAATAGCGCCGCTCGGGACCGACCAGCGCGATCCGTGGACAGAAATGCGCGTCGTCATGGACGACAACGACGAGCGGCACATCGAGCCGGGCGGCAAGGCCCGCGACATCGGCGTGGTGGCCGAGCATGTGGTGCTGCTCGAGCGCGACCGGCCGGTCGGCGCGCAGCAGGCGCACCAGCGCATCCAGGCCGCGCGGCATGGGGAAGACGAGGTTCTCGAACGGCAGGCCCGCCTCGTCCGCCGCCTCCACCCGCACGGCCGCGCCACCCGGCAGGCGGTGCGGTCGCAGCACGATCGCCCGCTGCCCCGCCGCCACGACACGCCGGGCCCGCTCGGCCACCACCCGCTCGACCCCGCCGCCCCCGGCATGGGTCACCAGGATCGTCGCGCCGTGCCGCCCGCGTGCGGCGGCCCAGCGCAGTTCGTCGATTCGCCGGCGCGCCGGGCGCAGCGGATCCTCGGCGATGTGGCGCGCCACCAGCGCGTCGTATCCGGGGTGCAGCCGCTGCAGGATGGCCGTGTTGCGGCGGATCAGCTGGGCGCGTGCCGGGCCGAACGAGGTCGCGCCCACATGCCCCACGACCAGGTTCGTCGCGGCGACGTTCCGCCAGCCGGCATGGCGCGCCCGCAGACACAGGTCGTTCTCCTCGCCATAGCCCTGGGCGAACAGGTCCTCGCGCAGCAGCCCCACCTGGTCCAGGCAGTCGCGCCGGAGATACAGGCAGAAGCCGACGCCCACCGGCACGTCCACCACCCCGCCAGCCGCCCGCTGGGCCAGCGTGTCGAGCACGGCCAGCCCGGCCGCATCCGGCATCGCAGCGGGCCTGCCGGGCCGGGGGTAGCCGACGATGGTGCCATCATTGGTCAGCGGCGTGGCGGTGGCGATGTCGGGCGCCGCATAGGCCGCGGCCCGCAGACGCTCCAGCCAGCCCGGCGGGACCAGCGTGTCGCTGTTCAGCAGCACGACGTCGCGGCCGGACGCGGCGGCGATCCCGGCATTGGCAGCCCCCGGGAAGCCCCGGTTCTCGGGCAGCCGGAGCAGGACGATGCGCCGCCGCCGGGCCAGGCGCTCGAGCGCGGACACCAACCCGGGGTCGGGCGAGGCGTCCTCGACGACGATGACCCGGGTGCCGCGAGGGATCGTGCCCAGCACGGAACCGAGGCAGGCCAGCGTCTCGACGCGACCGCGATAAACGGGGATGACGACATCCACCTGCCGGATGCGCGCTGCGGGCATTGCGGCCGGCCCGACCGTGTCGGCCCAGACCGGCGCGAATCCGGCATGGGCCGGGTCCACCGCGGCCCGCGCCTCGATCCCGGGGTCGATCGGGCTGCCCATCAGGTGCCGGCCATCGGGCCCGCGCACCGAGAGCGGGGTGCCGAGCGCCTGCACCTCCGCCGCGGTCAGCGTGAACCGCCTGGGCTGCGCCAGCGGACGCTCCAGCCCGACGTCTTCGGCCGGAAGCCGGGCGACGAGGTTGCGCGCGCCGAGCGGGCCCTCGCAGCGCAGGACCGGCGGCTGCGCGGGGTCGACCGGGTGCCAGGCCCACCCCACGACGCCACCCGCCAGGGCCTCGACGAATCCCTCGACCCCAGCGAACGGAGCGAGCGGGATCGGGCTTCCCAGCATCGGGCCATGAGGGCCATGCACGTCGAGAACCGCGGCGCGCCGCCAAGAGCCTGGCAGCCGGACGCTGCCGCGTCCCACCCCGAGCGGGACCGGCACGCCGTCGAGCGCCAGGCCCGTGAGCGGAGCGCCGCCGCATTTCACCACACCCCCCGTCGTCAACCCGCACCAGCCCGACGGGCCGGCGACGACCGCCGCGAGCTGGGTGGCGGTGGGGCCGGGCACGGCGCGGCGGAGATGTTCCGCGAGGGCGGAGCGGGCCCCCTCGGGGTCGTTCTGCAGATGCGCGCAGGTCGCCAGACCGATCCAGGCTTCGGGCGTCGCGTGTCGGGTCCCGACCGCCAGGAACAACGCCCGAGCTGCCGCGACGTCGCCGGCTGCGAGGCAGGCGCCCGCCAAAGAAAGGGCGATCGTCCCGTCCTCGGGCAGCAGCCGGTGTGCTCGATCGAGCCAGCGCCGGGCCTCTGCCTGGTCGGGGGCGGCCGCGGCGGCGTCCAGCGCCTGCCGGGCCAGGGCCTGCCAAAGCCCGTCGCGGGTTCGGGTCCGCCGGCGTTCGGCGCGGGCCTCCACGTCGCTGAGCAGGGCGTTGCTCACGGTGGGCCGGGCATCGTCGGGCTCCGCGGCCCGCCGTTCAGGACGGCCTCATCATTGCGCCGCGACGATCCGGCCTTCCGCGTGGGGCTGGTCTGCCGGGATGGCGGCCGCGGCCGCCTGAGACGCCAGGGCGTCGTTCAGCATGGTCAGGTCCGGCCCGGCCTCGGCCACGCCGGCCCGCTGCGCGGCCTCCAACATGGCCCGGCCACGGGGGATGTCCTGCTCCCCGGCCAGGCGGCGGATCAGGTACCGCCCCAGCATCAGCATGGCGTACGGATGGGCCTTGGCCGCCGCCTTCTCGAACCATCGCTGCGCCGCGGGCCGGTCGGGCGGCACGTCGTGGCCGCCGCCGAGCATGGCCCCCATGGCGAACTGCGCGCCGGTGTGATCCTTGTTGGCTGCAGCCTCGAACAGGCGCAGCGCCCCTGCATGGTCGCGCGCGCCGCCGCGTCCGTTGACCAGCATCTCGGCCAGCAGGACCTGGGCGTCCACCAGGCCGGTCTCCGCCGCGCGCTCGATCCACCGGCGGCCTTCGACAGGGTTGGCGTCGACCCCCCTGCCCTCGGTCAGCATGCGGCCGTACCAGAACTGCGCGTTGACGACCCCGTCGGCCGCGCGGCGCAGCCACTCCGCCGCCTGCCGGTCATCCCGCTCGACTCCCACGCCCTCGGCCAGGCAGACGCCGAAGTTGAAGGCGGCGACCAGGTCACCGTTGCGGGCCGACTCCTCGAACCACTCCCGCGTGCGAATGCGGTCCTCAGGCTTCCCGGCGCCCCGGAGCACGAGCTGGGCCAGGTTGCCGCGCGCCTCGGCATCGCCCCGCTCGCCCGAGATGCGGAACCAGCGGGCCGCCTCGTCGGGGTCACGGGCCACGCCGGCGCCGGTCAGATAGAGCATCGCCAGCGCGCGGGCGGCCACGCCGTGCCCGTTCTCGGCTGCGCGGATATACCACGTCGCGGCCTCGGCGTAGTTGGGCGGCAGGTCGCCGCCCTTCGAATACAGGTCGCCCACCAGGGCCGCCGCCTCGGCGTCTCCGGCCAGGGCGGCGCGGCGCAGCCACGACTCGCCCTTCACCGCGTCTTTCGGGACGCCGCGGCCTTCGAGCAACGCCAGTCCCAGCCGGGCCATGCCGGAGCGCACGCCGAGATCGGCGGCTCGCTGATACATCGTGGCGGCCAAGGGCAGGTCGCGCTCCACGCCGGACCCGGCTTCCAGCATCGTGCCCAGGACATAGATCCCCAGGGGCACGTTGGCCTCCGCCGCCCGGGCCATCTCCCGCGCCGCCTCGGTCCGGTTGGTCTCGTCGGTCGCATCGCGCAGCAGCGCCAGGCCGAGCCCGAGCGAGCCCTGGCCGCAGCCGGCCGCGGCCGACTTGCGATACCAGTCGAGCGCGGCGGCCAGGTCGACCATGGCAGCGGGGCCGGACGTCAGCAGGTAACCGAGCAGCGCCTGCGCGTCGGCCGACCCGGCCTCGGCGGCCGGCCGTGCCCAACGCAGCGCCCGCTCGAAATCGGGTTCCGAGGCCGCGTCGTCCGCAAAGACGGAGATCGAGCCCTGGGTTTCCGCCTTGCTGGCGCCCGTCAGATACAGGGCCGCCAGGACAGCCTGCGCGTCGACCTCACCCGCCTCGGCGGATTTCAGCAGCCATTGCGTGGCGGTGGCCCGGCTGCGGGGCACGCCGCGGCCTTCCAGATAAGCCTTGCCCACCCAGTATTCCGCCCGCCGGTCGCCCCGCCGCGCGGCCTTGGCCAGGACGGGGAACACCGCCGGCAGTTTGCCATCGGCCGCAGACTGGAAGGCCTCGCGCAACCTGGCTCCTGGGAACAGCACGCCCCGGAGCCGGGCGATCACCCCTGCCATGGACGCCTTGCCTCGAAGGTTCGCCCCGTCACGGCTCGCGCATCCCGTCCATCGCCACCGGCAGCACGCGGCTGAACAGGTAGCTGAGCACGGTCCGCTTGCCGACCTTCACGTCCGCGGTCACGGGCATGCCGGGCTGCAGGTGGAAGCCGGGCGGCGTGTCGTGCAGCTTGATCTCGTCCAGCGAGATACGGCCGCGGTAGTAGGCCTGGCCGTTCTGGGGCATCTGCTGCACGCCGCGCTGCTTCTCGTCGGGCTGGTTGCCCACGAAGCTGTCGGGGCTGACGATCCGCACCTGGCCCTCCGCCGAGCCGTACTGGGTGAACGGGAAGGCGTCGAACTTGATCGTCACGGGATTGCCCGGGTGCACGAAGCCGGCATCGGCGCCCGCGACGTTCACCTCCGCCTCCAGCTGCGCGTCGACGGGGGTCAGCGACATCAGCTGCTCGCCCGACTGCAGCACGGACCCAGGGGAGGCCTTCGCGATGTTGAGCACGATCGAGTCCTGCTCGGCGCGCATCTCGATCAGCTGCCGGCGGCGCGCGGCCTTGGACAGGTTCTCCCGGGCATCGCTCAGCTTGCGGCTCTGGTCCGTAAGATCCTGGTTGACCTGGCTGCGCCACGTCTGATCGTAGCCGTCGCGCTCGGCCTGCATGGCAGCCAGGTCGCGGGCCCCCTGCATCGCCTGCGCCTTGGCGTTGTCCAGCCCACGCTGCACCTCCAGCCGGCTGTCGGTCGCAGCCAGGCGATTGATGATGCTGCCGACCTGCAGCTTCTCGAGCTCGAGCCGCTTCTGCTCCAGCTCCGTCGCCACCTTCAGCCGGTCCTGGTAGCCCGCGACATCGGCCATAGACCGCTGGATCTGGAACTGCAAGCCGTTGATCTTCTGGGCATAGCCTTCCATCTTGAAGGCCCGCTCCGACTTGCGCTGGGTGGCGATCGCCGCCTGCATCAGCGCCATCGGCGTCACCTCGCGCGGCACATACGTCCGGCTGTTGGTCTCGGCGGTCAGCCGGTCCACCTCGGCCTGCAGGCTGTCCACCTGGGCCTGGAGTGCGCCCGCATCCGCCGTGGCGAAGGTCGGGTCGAGCCTGGCGAGCAGCGCGCCCTTCTTGACCATCTGCCCCTCCCGCACGTCGATGCTGCGGACGATCGAGGTCTCGAGCGGCTGGACCACGGTCGTCGCGCTGTCGGCGACGACCTTCCCCGTGGCGGTCACGACCTTGTCGACCGGGATCAGCCCACCCGCCAGGAAGCACGCGGCGACCAGGGTGGCGACGAGCAGCGTCGTGCTGCGGGCGCCGTACTGCACGGGCGCGACGGACAGGGCCGCGGTCGGCGAGTGGAACTCCAGCAGCGACGGCAAGGCCGCAGCCTCTCGCCGCTTCGAGGCCCGCCCTTCGGTGGGAAGTGTCAAGGCGCCCATCTCAGGCCTCCATCAATCGGGTGAAACCGGCGTCGAGCAAGGTGTCGCTCAATCGCCCTGGTTCGCCACCGGCACCAGCGGCGTGGTGCGGTTCATGCCGCCATCCATGTGGCGGTTCTGCTGCGCCCACAGCGTGCGGTAGATCGAACACCGCTCGAGCAGCGTCCGGTGTGGCGCCATGTCGACGACCGAGCCCCGGTCCATGACCAGGATCTGGTCGCAGTCGAGCAGCGACGACAGACGGTGCGACACGATGACCATCGTGCGGCCCTTGCCCAACCGCGTCAGGTTGGCGTTCACCAAAGCCTCGCTCTCGGGATCGAGCGCGCTGGTCGCTTCGTCCAGGATCATCAGCTTGGGGTTGTTGATCACCGCCCGGGCGATGGCGAGACGCTGCCGCTGCCCGCCCGACAGGTTGGCCGACCCTTCCTCGATGAAGGTGTCGTAGCCGGCGGGCAGACGCTCGATGAACTCCTCGGCACCGGCAAGCCGGGCCGCCCGCACCACGTCGTCCAGCGTCAGGCCGGGGCGGCCCGAGATGATGTTGTCGCGCACCGTGCCGCGGAAGAGGAAGTTGTCCTGCATCACCACGCCGAAGCTGCGGCGCAGATGGGTCAGGTTGATCTCGCGCAGCTCCACCCCGTCGATCTTCAGGAACCCGGTGTATTCGCGGTTGATCCCCTGCAGAAGCCGCGTCAGCGTGCTTTTGCCGGAGCCGCTGCGGCCGACCACGCCCAGCATCGTGCCCGCGGGGATCTTGACCGAGACCTTGTCCAGCGCCGGCATCTTGGACCCGGGATAGGTGAAGTCCAGCTCGACGAACTCCACCGTGCCCTGGATCTGCGGCCGCATGCCCGTCTGCATCGCCGCCGTCTCGGTCGGGTTGTTCAGCACCAGGCCGACCTGGTGGATGGAGGCGCGCACGTCCTCGAAATCCTCGATCAGCCGGGCCAGGCCGACCAGCGGCTGCGTGACGCGAGCGCCCAGCATCATGAACGCCACAAGGCCGCCGACGGCGATCCCCGTCTGGTCGTTCAACGCGATGTAGGCCCCCACCAGGATCACGCCGCGCTGGATGAAGCTCTCGATCGGCGCGATCATCGTCTGCGGCCAGTTCGCCAGCCGCCCGGCCTTCAGCTTCAGGTGCCCGGCCACCGCCGTCTTATCATCCCACTCCGCCCGGCGCTGCGGCTCCAGCGCCAAGGACTTCACCGTGCGGATGCCGTGCACCGTCTCGACCATCGTGGTGCCCTTCTCGGACTCCGCGACCGTCTGCCGCCCGACGATCGAGCGCAGCGCCGGCAGGAACGCCATGATCACCAGGGCGATCAGCGCCGCACACACCAGCACGATCCAGGCCAGCGTCGGCTCCATCCAGAACAGCACCGGCAACAGGAAGACCAGCGTGAACATGTCGAGGAAGGTGCCCATCAGCTTCCCGGTCAGGAACTCGCGCACCTTCCAGACCTGCGACAGGCGGTAGTTGATCTGCCCGGCCGGATGCTTCTCGAAATAGTCGAGCGGCAGGCCCAGCAGGCGATTGAATACGTGCAGGTTCAGCTTGGCGTCCACCCGGGTAGACACGACCTGGACGATCTCGCGCCGGGCATACCCCAGCACGGTCTCATACAAGGTGGTGATGCCCAGGATCGTGCCGAGCAGCACGAGCGTGGACAGGCTGTGGTGCACGACGACGCGGTCGACGACCGTCATCACCAGAAGCGGCGGGATGATCGTCAGTGCGCTGATGGCCAGCGACGCGATGCTCACGTCCCGCAGCGAACCCTTCTCGAGCAGCACGAGACCCATCAGCCAGCTCAGGGAAAACGGCTTCTCCGCCTCGGACACCGCGCGCTTGTTGCGGATCAGCAGCACGTCGCCGTCCCAGGCGTCGGCCATGCGCAGCTCGTCCACCGCGACCGGATCCTCGCTTTCGGCCGTGCGCGGATCGCGCAGCCAAACCAGGTTGCGGGCGGCGTCGCCCGCAACCATCAGGGCGGCCGTGCCGTCCTTCAGCAGCAGGATCAGCGGCGGGGGCGGGTTGTGCGTGCCCTGCAGCTTGAACAGGCTGCGCCACTTCACCCGTTCCGCCTTGGCATACAGCCCGGCATCCCGCGCCCAGGTGGCGAGCGACGCCGGCGAAGGCGTGTCCTCGCCCACCGTGGCGCGGAAGTCCGCCGTCCGCATCTCGATCCCGTGATACCGGGCCGTCGCCACCACCGCGAGAACCCGGCTGCTGCTGCCCGATGCCTCACCCTCGATCGAGGCAGGATCCAGGCGCGAGACGACGGCGCCGTCGCTGGAGGGGCCCATGCCCTGGCTGCTTTGGTCCACTGGCTGTTCCTTGTTCGACCGGCTTCGGTCGCGTCCATCCGGTCGGGACCGGCTGTCATTCCGGTCCGCCCTATATCATGGACCGTCCGCATGCGCTCGAAAAATAAGGTTAACGATCGGTAACCGCGCCGACCCGGCATACGCCTTCTGCAACGGTCGCCCCGCCATTGCAAGCCTTGTCGCACCTGGCAGCCGCCTCTAGAACCACGCCATGGACATCCGCGACGCCAGCCCGGCCGACATCCCCGAGATCCAGGCGATCTATGCCCACCACGTCCTGCACGGCGCCGGCACCTTCGAGGAGACCCCGCCCAGCATCGAGGAGATGCAGCGCCGGTTCGAGGCGATCGCCACCCGCGGCTGGGCCTACATCGTCGCCACCGACGAGACCGGGGTCGTCGGCTTCGCCTACTTCACCCAGCTGCGCGAACGCTCCGCCTACCGCTTCAGCGCCGAAGACAGCATCTACGTCCGCGACGACGTCCGGGGGCAAGGCGTCGGAAAGTCTCTTGTAGCGCGCCTGCTGGCCGAGGCGGAACGGGTCGGCTTCCGCCAGATGTTTGCCGTCATCGGCGACTCGGAGAACATCGGCTCCATCGGCGTGCATACCTCGCTGGGGTTCCAGCGCATCGGCCTGCTCCGCGCCTCCGGCCTGAAGTTCGGCCGCTGGATCGACACCGTCTACATGCAGCGCGCCCTCGGCTTGGGCGACCAGGACGTGCCGGTCTAGGCAGCAGCGCCCGGTGCAAGCCGGAACCGGCCGCTCGCCACGGCATCCTCCGTCAAAGCGGCCCGGATGGCCGCCTCCGTTTCCGGACCCACCACCGCCAGCACGGCCCGGAACGGCGGCGCGGTCGACACGGCCCGCTCACGGAACAGCGCCGCCAGCGCCAGCCCGGCCGCGGAACGCCCGCCGCAGCAGACGCAGTCCGCCGTGTGCCCCTGCCCCTCGGTCCCGATGCGGACCAGGGGCGCCGAACACGGCGCAAGGCTGTCCAGCAGCACGGCTTCGTCGGGCTGCCGGCTATGCAGCGCGCCGAAGCGCAGGGGAAGACGGGCATCGATCCGGGTCATCGAGTAGACATAAGGATAAGTTTATGTCATATGCAATCCCATGGACCCCCTTCTCGCTGCCCTGCGCGCCTGCGCCGAGCCGACGCGACTGCGTCTTCTGGCGCTTGCCGCCCAGGGGGCCTTCTGCGTCAGCGAGTTCACGGAGATCCTGGGCCAGTCGCAGCCCCGCCTGTCCCGGCACCTAAAGCTGCTGGGCGACGCCGGGGTGATCGAGCGGGTGCGGGAGGGGGCGAACGTCTGGTTCACCGTGCCGCCGGATGTCGGGACCGGTCTCGGGATCGTGCACGAGATCCTGATGCGGGTGCCGGAGGACGACCCCGTCCTGGCCGCCGATCGCCGGGCCGCGGCGCGCGTGCTGGCGGAACGGGCCCGGATCGCGTCGGAAAGCTTCCGGCGGCAGGGTGCCGACTGGGACGAGATGCGGGCGCTGGGCCTGCCGGCCGGCGACGTCGAATCGGCGCTGCTCGCGCTGCTGCCGGAACCGCAGCTGGGCCGGGTGCTGGATATCGGCACCGGGACCGGCCGCCTGCTCGAGCTTCTGGCACCCCGGATCCGCGCCGGGCTGGGGGTCGACGCCAGCCGGGCCATGCTCGCCCTCGCCCGGTCGCGGCTGGCCCGGCCCGGGCTCGGGCACGTCTCGGTGCGCCAGGCCGACATGTACCGCCTGGCGCTGCCCGGCACCTACGATGTGGTGGTGCTGCAGATGGTGCTGCACTATGCCGAAGACCCCCAGGCCGCCATCGCCGAGGCGGCGCGCATGCTGTCCCCCGGGGGGCGGCTCATCGTCGTCGACCTGGTGGCCCACGACCGCGCGGCGCTCGCCGAGCGCCTGGCCCACCGCTGGCCCGGCTTCTCCGACCCCGAGATGACGGGCCTGCTGCAGACGGCGGGCGTGGTGCCCGGTGCGCCGCTGACCGTCGCCGGGCCGCTCGCGGTACGGCTCTGGCCGGCCGACGCCCCCTTGCAACCGGCCTCCCAGGCCGTGCCGACACACCAAGAACTCATGATCGAGGACGCACGATGACCCGACCCCATTTGCTCCAGGCCCTGCGCGACCAGGTCCTGCTGTGCGACGGCGGCATGGGCAGCCGCGTGCAGGCCCTGACGCTCGATGTCGAGCGCGACTACTGGAACCAGGAGAACTGCACCGAGGTGCTGAACCTGTCCCGCCCGGACCTGGTGCGGGAGATCCACCGCGGCTACTTCGAGGCCGGGGCGGACATGGTGGAGACGAACACCTTCGGCGGCAGCACCATCACGCTGGAGGAGTTCGGCCTGGGCAGCCGCGCCCACGAGATCAACAAGATCGCCGCCGAGCTGGCGCGCGAGGCGGCCGAGACCTTCTCCGACGGGCGGCACCGCTATGTCATCGGCAGCATCGGGCCGGGCACGAAGCTGCCGACCCTGGGCAACATCGCCTATGACCCGCTGGAGGCGGCGATCGCCGTGCAGTGCCGCGGCCTGATCGCCGGCGGGGTGGACGCCATCCTGATCGAGACATGCCAGGACACGTTGCAGATCAAGGCCGCCGTGAACGCCGCCAAGCTGGCCCGGACCGAGGCCGGCACCGACACGCCCATCTTCGTGCAGGTCACCGTGGAGACGACGGGCACGCTGCTGGTCGGCCCCGACATCGCCGCCGCCGCCACCGTGATCCATGCGCTCGATGTGCCCGTGATGGGCCTGAACTGCGCGACGGGCCCGCAGGAGATGGCCGAGCACGTCCGCTGGCTCGCCACCAACTGGCCCGGCATGATCTCCATCCAGCCCAATGCCGGCCTGCCGGAGCTGGTGGACGGCAAGACGCATTACCCGCTCGACCCCGCCTCCATGGCGTCGTGGATGGAGCGCTTCGTGCTGGAGGACGGGCTCAACCTCATCGGCGGCTGCTGCGGCACCAGCACGCCGCACATCCAGGCGCTGGACGGCATGCTGCGGCGCGTCGGCGGCTTCCGCCCGACCCCCACGCCGCGCAAGCCCGTCTGGGTGCCCAGCGTCGCCAGCCTGTACGGGCAGACGGCGCTCCGGCAGGAGAACAGCTACTTCTCTATCGGCGAGCGCTGCAACGCCAACGGCAGCAAGAAGTGGCGGGAGCTGCAGGAGAAGGGCGACTGGGACGGCTGCGTCGCCGTGGGCCGCGAGCAGGTGGCCGAAGGCTCGAACAGCCTCGACATCTGCACCGCCTTCGTCGGCCGTGACGAGGTGATGGAGATGAACGAGATCATCACCCGCTTCACCAGCAGCGTGAACTCGCCGCTGGTGATCGACAGCACCGAGACGAACGTGCTGGAGGCCGCGCTGAAGCTGCATGGCGGCAAGCCGATCATCAACTCGATCAACTTCGAGGACGGCGAGCAGGCCGCCGCCGACCGCCTGGTCCTGGCCAAGAAGTTCGGCGCCGCCGTCATCGCGCTGACGATCGACGAGGAGGGCATGGCCAAGACGCCGGAAGCCAAGCTCGCCGTCGCCCGGCGCCTGGTCGCCTTCGCCTGCGACAAGCACGGCCTGCCGCAGTCCGACCTGCTGATCGACCCGCTGACCTTCACCGTCGCGACCGGCAACGAGGACGACCGCAAGCTGGGGCAGTGGACGCTGGAAGGGATCAAGCTGATCCGGGACGCGTTCCCGGACATCCAGATCATACTCGGCCTGTCCAACATCTCGTTCGGCCTGAACGCCGCGTCGCGCGCCGTGCTGAACTCGGTGTTCCTGGACCACGCGGTGCGCGCCGGCATGACGGGTGCCATCGTGCATGTCAGCAAGATCAGGCCCTTGCACCTCATTCCAAAGGAAGAAGTGGAGGTCATGGAAGACCTGCTGTTCGACCGCCGGCGCGAGGATTACGACCCGCTGCAGAAGCTGCTGGCGATGTTCGCCGACCGCAAGCTGGCCGACGCCGTCAAGAAGGAGCGGGCTGACACGATCGAGGGGCGGCTGAAGGACCGCATCGTCGACGGCGACCGCAAGGGGCTGGGCGACGAGCTGGACGAGGCGATGTTGAAGCACCCGCCGCTGTCGATCATCAACGACATCCTGCTGGACGGCATGAAGGTGGTCGGCGAGCTGTTCGGCGCCGGCAAGATGCAGCTGCCCTTCGTGCTGCAGTCGGCCGAGACGATGAAGGCGGCCGTGGCACACCTGGAGCCGCACATGGAGCGGATCGCCGGGCAGGAGAAGGGCACGATCGTGCTGGCCACCGTGAAGGGCGACGTGCACGACATCGGCAAGAATCTGGTCGACATCATCCTGACCAACAACGGCTATCGCGTGGTCAACCTGGGGATCAAGGTGACGCTGGCCGACATGGTGGCGGCGGCCAAGGAACACCGCGCCCATGCGATCGGCATGTCCGGCCTGCTGGTGAAGTCGACCGTCGTGATGCGGGAGAACCTGGAGGAGATGACGCGCCAGGGGCTGGATATCCCCGTGATGCTCGGCGGCGCGGCGCTGACCCGCAACTACGTCGAGGACGACTGCGTGCAGGCCTATGCCTCGGGCCGGGTCGCCTATGCGCGCGACGCGTTCGACGGTCTGCACCTGATGGACAAGGTGACGGGCAACGGCTTCGACGACTACCTGGCCGCGGTGCAGTCCAAGCGGGCGGGCAAGGCGCGCAACACCAAGCGCACGCTGGGCCAGGCCGACGCGAAGGCGTTCCAGCCGGTGGACGTGCTGGCCGTGCAGGCCCGCCGCCGCCGCCTGACGCAGGACGTGCCGGTCGTCACGCCGCCGTTCTGGGGCGCCCGCATGATCGAGGCGCCGACCAAGGCGGTGATCCCGTTCCTCAACGAGCGTAGCCTCTATCAATTCCAGTGGGGCTTCCGAAAGCAGGGCAAGTCGCTGGACGACTTCCTGGGTTGGGCCAAGCAGGAGCTGCGGCCCGTGATGCGCCGCATGCTGGGCATTGCCGAGGAAGGCGACATCCTCAAGCCGCAGGCTGCCTACGGCTACTGGAAGGCAGCCGGCCAGGGCAACGACCTGATCGTGTTCGACCAGAACGGCACCACGGAGCTGTGCCGCTTCGCCCTGCCCCGGCAGCCCAAGGAAGACGGCGAGTGCATCGCCGACTTCTTCCGCGACGTGGACGACGCCGAGCGGGACGTCATCGGCCTGCAGGTCGTCACCGTGGGCCAGAAGGCCAGCGACACCGCCCGCGTGTGGTTCGAGGACAACCGCTACCAGGACTACCTCTATCTGCACGGGCTGAGCGTCGAGATCGCGGAGGCGATGGCCGAGTACACCCATAAGCGCATCCGCGCCGAGCTGGGCCACGCCGGCGAGGACGACCGCGACATGGAGAAGATGCTGGCCCAGAGCTACCGCGGCAGCCGCTACTCGTTCGGCTACCCCGCCTGCCCGAAGCTCGAGGACCAGGAGCCGCTGCTGCGCCTGTTGGACGCCGAGCGGATCGGCGTCAGCCTGTCCGACGAGTGGCAGCTCCATCCGGAACAGTCGACCAGCGCGATCGTCGTGCTGAATCCGAAGGCGAAGTACTTCTCCGTCTGACCCGACCCCGCTACACCCGGCACGGGCATCACGAGAGGCAGCCGTGGAGCGGGTGCAGCGGGTCGCGATCGGAACCATCGTCGTCGGGCTCGTCGTCCTGGCGATGAAGGCGGCTGCCTGGTGGCTGACGGGCAGCGCCGCGCTGTATTCCGACGCGTTGGAGAGCGTCGTGAACGTCGTGGCGAGCCTGGTCGCCTTCCTGGCGATCGGGGTCGCGGCCAAGCCTGCCGACGCGAACCACCCCTATGGCCATGCCAAGGCCGAGTTCTTCTCCGCCGTCATCGAGGGCGGGCTGATCATCGTGGCCGCCCTCTCGATCCTGCAGCATGCCTACGTCACCTGGTATCAGCCCGCCGTGCTGGCCGCGCCGTGGTTCGCCCTGGCGCTGACCGGGGTCTCGACCGCGATCAACGGCGGCTGGGCGGGGCTGCTGTCGCGCGTGGGCCGGGCCGAGCGCTCGGCGGCGCTGGTCGCGGACAGCAAGCACCTGTGGTCGGACGTCGTGACGTCGGTCGGCATCCTGGCCGGGCTCGGCATCGCGCTGGCGACCGGGCTGCACTGGCTCGACCCGGTGCTGGCCGTGGTGACGGCCATGCACGTCCTGTGGTCCGGGCTGTCCGTGATCCGCAGCTCCGTCGGCGGGCTGATGGACGAGGCGCCGGACAGCGCGACCATGGACCGCATCCGCCGCCTGGTGAACGAGCATGCGCAGGGCGCGCTGGAGGCGCATGACCTGCGGACGCGGCATGCCGGGCGCACCACCTATCTCGAGTTCCACATGGTCGTGCCCGGCGCCATGCGGGTGGACGAGGCGCACGATATCTGCGACCGCGTCGAGGCCGCGCTGAAGCGGGAGGTGCACGGGCTGATCGTGACCATCCACGTCGAACCCGAAGGGAAGGCGAAGCACCAGGGCGTGCTGGTGCTTTGAGGGATATGGGCGGGATCGGCCCGGGTGGGGCCTCCCGGTCGAGGATCGCGCCGGCCGGCCTCCGCATGCGGCGGGGCCGGCTGGCGCTGGTCGCGGCGGTGTCGCTGCTGCTGCATGCCGCCGCGGTGTGGCTGCTGCTGCCGCACGGCGACGGCCGCGGCGAGCCGGCAGCGCCCCCGGTGATCGAGATCGAGATGATCGACCAGGTGGCGAAGGTGCGCGGCGCCGAGCCGGCCCCGCCCGCCGAACAGCCGGCCCAGCCCCCGCCGCCGGCAGAACCCCCTGCGCCGGAGGCCCCGAACCTGCCGCCCGAACCGGCCGCACCGGCGCCGCCGCCGCCTGCCCCGGACGCGGTGCCGAGCCCCCCCGCGCCGCAGGCCCGTCCGGCGCCGCCGGGCCCTGCCGCCGCGGCCGTTCATCTGAACGGCGACGAGGACGACCAGGACCCCCTGCTCGTCACCGGGCAGAACGTCGTCCCGCCGCGGCTCGACGCCCGCATCCGCAACCGCCCGCCGGCCTATCCCGCCGATGCCGCCCGGCGCGGGGCCCAGGGCACCGTCGGCCTTCTGCTGCACGTAACCGAGCAGGGCGTCGTCGCCTGGGTCGACATCGTCGAGAGCAGCGGCGACAGCAGCCTGGACCGGACAGCGCAGGAGGCGGTGTCGCTCTGGCGGTTCCAGCCGGCCCGGGCGGGGGGCAACACGGTGCCCTTTGATTATCCGCAGCGGATTCATTTCGGCATCGACAGCCACTGAGCCGGGCCCGGCCAAGATTTCATTGACGCGAGCGCCGCGCCCTGCCCTGTGCTGGATGCAGGCAACGGGAACAGCCCATGATTCGGATCGATCGCGTGGTGACCAGGGGCGGCGACGGCGGCAAGACCTCGCTGGGCGACGGAACGCGCGTCGACAAGGACGACGTGCGGGTCGAGGCCTATGGCGCGGTGGACGAGTCCAATGCCGCGATCGGTCTGCTGCGGCTGCACTGCGCCGGCGATGCCGAGGCCGACGCCATGCTGGCCCGTATCCAGAACGACCTGTTCGACGTGGGCGCAGACCTGTGCGTCCCGGGCGAGTCGGGCGAGCGCCTGCGGCTGACCGACGTGCCGGGCGCACGGCTGGAGGCGGAGGTCGAGGCCATGAACGCCGCCCTGCCCGCGCTGACGAGCTTCATTTTGCCGGGCGGCACGCCCGCCGCAGCCCACGCGCACCTGGCCCGCACGCTGGTGCGCCGGGCCGAACGCCGCGTGGTGCAGCTGGCGCGGGAGCAGGTGGTGAACCCGGCCGTCATCCGCTTCCTGAACCGCCTGTCGGACCATCTGTTCGTGCTCGGCCGCCGCCTCAACCCCGGTGGCGACGTGCTCTGGACCCCGGGAGCAAATCGATGACGGACAGCAGCAGCCTCCCGGACGCAGGGCCCACACACCCCGCCCAGCCGTCCCCCGCCCAACCGTACGCCGCCCAGCCGTTTGCCGCCCAGCCGCACCCGCCGGCTCTCACGCCCGCCCCCGAGACGCCCATGGAGAACCCGGTGGCCCGGGCCGACAAGCCGGGCGAAGCGGTCGAGGACATGCCGTTGCCGCACAACCCCCAGACCATCTTCCTGGGCGGGCTGTTCGTCATCGCCGCCTTCTGGGTCATGAGCGTCATGCAGGAGGTGGTGCTGCCGGTCATCATCGCCATCGTGCTGAAGCTGCTGTTGCAACCGCTGGTCCGGCTGCTGGAGCGGATCCATCTTCCCAAGGCAATCGGCGCGCTCGTGGCCGTGCTGGTGCTGCTGGGGGTCTTCGTGGGGCTCGGCGCCGTGCTGTCCGGCCCGACCTCCGAGATGGTGCACAACTTTCCCGAGCTGATGAACAAGGCCCGGGAACGGTTCAGCGCCCTCGAAGGGGTCGTGCGCCCCCTGCTGGAGCGCGTGGGCCTGGGCAACGCCAACCCCGCCGACATGCTGCACGTGAACCCCGGCGGCATGGCCAGCTCCGTCGCCAGCGGCGCCAGCGGCTTCGCGTCGCACCTGCTCGAGACGCTGCTGATCCTGTTCTATCTGCTGGTGTTCGGCGAGACGTTCATGCGCCGCCTGGTCGAGGTGCTCCCGCGGTTCCGCGACAAGCGCCAGGCCGTCGAGATCAGCGACACCGTGGAGCGCGACATCTCGGCCTACCTGCTGACGATCACCGTCATCAACGCGGTCGTGGGCGTTCTGGCGGGGACGGTGATGTGGCTGTTCGGCGTGCCGGGCGCCCTCGTCTGGGGCGTGGTCGCGTTCTGCTTCAACTACGTGCCGATCCTGGGCCCGCTGGCAGGGGTCCTGCTGTTCGGCCTGGTCGGTCTGGCGACCCTGGGGGCTGCGTGGACGGCGCTGCTGCCCGCGGCCGCCTATCTGGGCATCCACTTCGCCGAGGGCGAGGTGTTCACCCCCATGGTGCTGGCCCGGCGCTTCACGCTGAACCCCATCGCGGTCATGGTCGGGCTGATCTTCTGGTACTGGCTGTGGGGCGTGCAGGGCGCCATCCTGTCGGTGCCGCTGCTCGCCATCACCAAGATCGTCAGCGACCGGCTGCGCCCGTTCAAGGCGCTGGGTCACCTGCTGGAAGGGTGACCCGCCCGGCTCATTTCCGTCGCAGGTCGCGCGCGAAGAACACCAGCGTGGCCAGCGCAGCGACCTCGTAGATGCCGACCGCCCGGCGTTTGCTGGCGGTGTGGGCGACGATGTTCTGCACCGCGGTGGCCGGGGTCTGCGGCGGCAGGCTGCCCGGCGCCGGAGCCACCCGGGCGGCAAACGCCTCGGCGCTGCCGTGGTGCGCGGCCCAGACCTTCGTGAACTCGGCGCCCAGCAGGAAGATCTGGGACGAGTAGTAGATCCACACCAGGATGATCACCAGCGAGCTGGCCGCCCCGTAGCTCGATGCCATGGAGCTGCTGCCGATATAAAGGCCGATCAACGTCTTGCCGACCGTGAAAAGGAACGCCGTCGCCACAGCGCCCACGCCCACATCCTTCCAGCTGAGCTGCCGGTCCGGCAGGATCTTGTAGATCGCGGCGAACAGCACGGAGACGATGGCGAACGACACCACGATGTTGATCGCCTGCAGCAGCAGTGCCGCATCGGGCAGGAACCGGTTCAGGTAGTCACCGAGCGCATGCAGCGCGGCGCCCAGCACCAGGGACACCATCAGGAGAAATCCCAGGGCGGCGACCAGACCGAGGCTCGCGGCCCGGGCCTTCAGCAGCGCCGTCAGCCCGCCCTTCGGCTCGGCCTTCCAGATGGCGTTCAACGACGACTGCATCTCGCCGAACACGCCGCTTGCCGTGATGAGCAGCGTGACCACGCCCAGGATCGTCGCCCAGATGCCGCTCGACTTGTTGCCGGCGCTCTTGATCGCGCTCTGAATCACCTCGGCGGCCTGGTCGCCCATCAATCCCTTCAACTGACCGACGATGGCACCCTGGGCGGCCTCCTGCCCGAACGCCAGCCCGGCGATGGCGATGCAGATGACCAGCACCGGACCGATCGACAGGACCGTGTAATAGGCGATGGCGGCACCCCGGCTGAGCGCGTTGTCCTCGATGTAGTCGTTGAACGTCTCCTTGAGCGCGTACCAGACGGTCTTCAGCATCGTTCGACATCCCCAGGGGCCCGTTCACGCGTGCAACGATGGGCGGCGTTCCCGAGTTGCATGCCGGGGTGCAGTCGGCGCGGCAGACGGTCTGGCGGCCCAGCCGTGCTTCGGCCACACTGCGCCCATGTCCACCGACCCCATCCTGAGCCACATCGACGCCCAGCTGGAGGCGTCGCGGGACCGCTGGTTCGACCTGTTGCGCATCCCCAGCGTGTCCGCCCAGCCGGCGCATGCGGCGGACTGCCACCAGGCCGCCGAGTGGGTGCGCGACCAGCTGGCCGGCATGGGCTTCGAGGCCGGGCTGCACGCGACGCCCGGGCATCCCGTGGTGCTGGGCCATCATCCCGGCCCGGATGCTCCGGCCTCCCACCCCGTGCCCCACGTGCTGTTCTACGGCCATTACGACGTGCAGCCGGCCGAGCCGCTGGCCCTGTGGACCGCGGCACCCTTCGACCCCAAGCTGACCGAAGGGCCGCACGGGCCCCGGGTGGTCGCGCGGGGCGCGGTGGACGACAAGGGCCAGGTGATGACCTGGTTGGAGGCGCTGCGGGCCTGGCACGCCGTGACCGGCAGCCTGCCCGTCCGCGTGACGGTGCTGGTCGAGGGCGAGGAGGAGGTGGGCAGCCCCAACCTCGAGCCGTTCCTGACCGCCCACCGCGCGGCGCTGGCGGCCGACGTGGCCGTGATCAGCGACACCAACATGTGGGACATCGACACCCCGGCGCTCACGACCCGGCTGCGCGGCATGACCTATGCCCAGGTGACGCTGCGCGCGGCCGACAAGGATCTGCATTCCGGCCTGTTCGGCGGGGCCGCCCTGAACCCGATCAACGCCCTGACCCGCATCCTGGGCGGCCTGCACGACGCGGAGGGCCGCATCCAGCTGCCGGGTTTCTACGACGGCGTGACCGAGACCCCGGCGGCCCTCCTCGCGGAATGGGCGGCCCTGGGCTTCGACGAAGGCGCCTTCCTGCGAGGCGTCGGCCTGCATCACCCTGCGGGCGAGCAGGGCCGGCCGGCGCTCGATCGCCTCTGGGGCCGGCCGACCGCCGACATCAACGGCATCTGGGGCGGGTACCAGGGCGCCGGGGCCAAGACCGTGATCCCGGCCGAGGCGGGTGCGAAGGTGTCGTTCCGCCTGGTGCCGGGCCAGGACCCCACCGCCATCGCCGCCGCCTTCCGCGCCTTCGTCGAGGCCCGCCTGCCCCCCGACGCCACCGCCGAGATCGAGATCTTCACCGGCGCCCCGGGCGTCGCCATCCCGACGGACAGCCGCTTCGTGACTGCCGCCCGCGCCGCGCTGACCGAGGAATACGGCCGCCCTGCCGTGCTGATGGGCAGCGGCGGCAGCATCCCCGTGGTCGAGAGCCTGCACCGCCTGCTCGGCATCGACAGCCTGCTGCTGGGCTTCGGGCTGGAGGACGACCAGGTACACTCGCCGAACGAGAAGTTCGAGTGGCGCTGCTTCCATCATGGCATCCGCGCCCATGCCCGCCTGCTGGGCATGCTGGGCGGCTGACGCGCCGCGCCCGCAGCATGACCGGCCCGAGGCTCCCCTTGATCGATCGCCTGTTCCGCCACTTCGAGAACCTCGTCCAGCCCACGGCGCCGGTGCCCGAAGCCACGCCGCCCGACCGGCTCGGCGCCTTCTTCGGCTACTTCCTGCGGCAGATGCCCGGCCTCGTCGTCCGCCTGTTCGTCGGCGGCTTCCTGGTCGCCCTGCTCGACACGGCCATCCCCGTCTGCATCGGGCGCCTTACCGGCCTGCTGACCACGCTCGAGCCGGCGCGCCTGCTGGCGGAGGCCTGGCCGCAGTTCCTGGCCATGGGCGCCATCGTGTTCCTGGCCCGGCCCGCCGCCCTGCTGACGCTGGTGCTGACCATCAACCAGGCGCTCGGCCCAGGCATGGCCAACATGATCCGCTGGCAGAGCCATTGGCACGTCGTCCGCCAGTCCTGGGCCTTTTTCCAGTCCGACTTCGCCGGGCGAATCGCCGCCCGCGTCATGCAGGTGGGCCCGGCGCTGCGCGAGGCCGTGGTGATGGGCGCCGACGCCGCCTGGTACATCCTGGTCTACGGCACCAGCGCCGTCGTCGTGCTGCTGACCATCGATGCGCGCCTCGTGATCCCGATCCTGTGCTGGTTCGTCGCTTACGGCACGCTGCTGCGGATCTTCGTGCCCCGGCTGCGCCAGCGCTCCATCGCGGTGGCGCAGGAGCGCTCGCTGCTGACCGGGCGGATCGTGGACGCCTACACCAACATCCTGACCGTCAAGCTGTTCGCCCGCGCCCGCGACGAGGACGACTTCGTGCAGGAGGCGCTGGACGCCCACACCGTGGTCTATCGTGCCCAGACCCGGATGATGACCGCCTGGGTCATGGCGCTGGCCGTGGCGAACGCCGCCCTGCTGGGCGCCATGGCGGCGCTGTCGGTCGCGCTGTGGACTCGCGGCCAGATCCCCCTGTCGGCCGTCGCGACCGCGCTGCCGCTGGCCTGGCAGCTGACGAACATGGCGGGCTGGGTCGGGCGCAGCGTCACCGGCATCTTCGAGAACTTCGGCCAGGTGCAGGACGGCATGCGCAGCATCGCGGTGCCGCGCACCCTGCCCGACGCGCCGGGCGCCACCCCGCTCGCCGTCGCTGGCGGCGGCATCCGCTTCGAGGCGCTGAGCTTCGGCTACGGCAGCGAGCGCGGCGTGCTGCACGGCATCGACCTGGTCATCGCCCCGGGCGAGCGCGTCGGCCTGGTGGGTCCCTCGGGCGCCGGCAAGTCCACGCTGGTCAACCTGCTGCTGGGGTTCTACCGCCCCGAGGCCGGCCGCATCCTGATCGATGGCCAGGACATCGCGGCGGTCACGCAGGAGAGCCTGCGCGGCGCCATCGCCATGGTGACGCAGGACACGAGCCTGCTGCACCGCTCCATCCGCGACAACATCCGCTACGGCCGCCCCGGCGCCGGCGAGGACGAGATCGCCGCCGCCGCCCGCCGGGCCGAGGCGGACGGCTTCATCGGACAGCTGGAGGACTGGAACGGCCGCCGCGGCTACGACGCCCATGTCGGCGAGCGCGGCGTGAAGCTGTCGGGCGGCCAGCGCCAACGCGTGGCCATCGCCCGGGTGGTGCTGAAGGACCCGCCGATCCTGGTTCTGGACGAGGCCACCAGCGCGCTGGACAGCGAGGTGGAGGCCGCGATCCAGGAGCAGCTCGAAGCCCTCATGCAGGGCCGCACCGTCATCGCCATCGCCCACCGCCTGTCCACCATCGCGCGGATGGACCGGCTGGTGCTGCTGGAGGCCGGGCAGATCGTGGAGCAGGGCACCCATGCCGAGCTGCTGGCGCGCGGCGGCGCCTATGCCCGCGCCTGGTCCCGCCAGTCCGGCGGCTTCGCCGAGACCTGAGCGAGCGTCCGCGGCCCAGGTGGTCACGTTGCGACCCTTGCTCTACCATTCCAACTCATGACAGCGCCCATCGCCAAGGCAGCCCTGATCGAGCCCGTCGCCGAGCCGCCTGCCCGTGCAGACCGTCCGTTCGGCCTCGTGCCCGGCATCCTGCTCTGTCTGGCCGTCACCGCCGGCGCGCTGCTGCTGGAACGGACCGAGACGGGGGTCTTCGGCCATCCCTGGGTCGAGGCGCTCGTGCTCGCCATCCTGCTCGGCACCGCCGTCCGCACCGCCTGGACCCCGGGGGCCGCATACCGCCGCGGCATCGGCTTCTGCGCCAAGACGGTGCTGGAAGTGGCGGTCCTGCTGCTGGGCGCATCGATCAGCCTGCAGACCATTGCGGCCGCCGGGTTCGGCCTGCTGTTCGGCATCGCCGCCATCGTCGTCGCGGCCATCTGCGCCAGCTACGGCATCGGCCGGGCGCTCGGCCTGCCGGTGCGCATGGCGATCCTGGTCGCGGCCGGAAACTCCATCTGCGGCAACTCCGCCATCGCCGCCGTCGCCCCGGTGATCGGGGCCAGCAGCAAGGACGTCGCCTCCTCCATCGCGTTCACGGCCGTGCTCGGCGTGGTGGTGGTGCTGCTGCTGCCGCTGGCCGTGCCGCTGCTGCACATGACGCAGATGCAATACGGCGTGCTGGCCGGCCTGACCGTCTATGCGGTGCCGCAGGTCCTGGCCGCGACGGCGCCCATCGGCACGCTGGCCGTACAGACCGGTACGCTGGTCAAGCTGGTGCGGGTGCTGATGCTGGGCCCGCTGGTGACGGTGCTGTCCGTGGGCGCGGCCCGGCGGGCGATGGCGTCGGGCGGGACGGTGCGGCTGTCGCTGAACCAGGTGGCGCCCTGGTTCATCCTGGGCTTCCTGGTGCTGGCGGGGCTGCGCTCGGCCGGGCTGATCCCCGCCGTGGCCGTGCCGCCGCTGGCCTGGGTGTCGGGGGCGCTCACCATCGTCTCCATGGCGGCACTCGGCCTCGGCGTCGACATCCGCACGGTCGCCAAGGCCGGGCCCGCCGTCACGGCGACGGTGGTGATCTCGCTGCTGATCCTGCTGGTGGTCAGCCTCGGCCTGATCCGGCTGCTCGCGATCTGACCGGGTTCAGGCGTTGCGGCCGCGATAGGCCAGGAACCACTCGACGAAGCGCGGGACCCCGGCGCTGAGCGGCGTCGTCGGCGCGTAGCCGGTCCAGGCGCCGATGGCACCCAGGTCCGCGCAGGTCTCGACCACGTCGGCCACCGGGCGCGGCGCCGAGACGATCTCGGCGCGCCGCCCCAGCCCCTGTTCCAGCAGGGCCACCAGGTCAGACACGTACTCGCCCCGATTGTTGCCGATGTTGAACACCGGCGGCGCCATGCCCGGCGCGGGCGCCCGGTCCAGGCACCCCAGCACCCCGGCGACGATGTCGTCGATATACGTGAAGTCGCGCTTCAGCCGCCCGTTCTCGTACAGCGTGATCGGCCGGCCCGCCAGGATGGCTTCGGCAAAGCTGTAATACGCCATGTCCGGCCGGCCCCAGGGCCCATAGACCGTGAAGAAGCGCAGCCCCGTCATGGGCAGGCCGTACAGGTGCCAGTAAGCATGGCTGATCAGCTCGTCCGCCCGCTTGGTCGCCGCATACAACGAGACCGGCGTGTCCACCGGGTCCGCCTCGGCGAAGGGCAGCTTCGTGTTGCCGCCATAGACGGACGACGAGCTGGCATAGACCAGGTGGTCCAGCCGCGGCAGCAGGCGCGCCGCCTCCAGCACCGTCACGTGGCCCATGACGTTGGACGACACATAGGCATAGGGGTCCTGCATGGAGAACCGCACCCCGGCCTGGGCCGCCAGATGGACGACCCGGGTGGCGCCCGATGCCTCGAACACCGGGAACAGCGCCGCCTTGTCGGCGATGTCGACGGTGTGGAACCGGAACCCGTCCTGCGCCTGCAGCTGGGCCAGCCGGGCCTGCTTCAGCCCCACGTCGTAATAGGTGTTGAGGTTGTCGACACCCACCACCTGCCCGCCCCGGGCCAGCAGCGCCTGGGCCACATGGAAGCCCACGAACCCCGCCGCACCCGTGACGATGGTCACGCCGGGCGCGCTGCCGGGCGTGCTCACGTCGCCACCCAGCCCCCGTCGATGGACAGCGGCGCACCGGTCATGGTCCGCGCCGCCTCCGAGCACAGGAACAGCGCCAACCCGCCGATGCCCTCGGGCGTCGTGAACTGCGCCATCGGCTGCTTCTCCGTCAGCATGGCGTGCGCCACGGCGTCGGCGGCCAGCCCGCCCGCCGCCGCCCGCGCGTCGATCTGCGCCTGCACCAGCGGCGTCAGCACCCAGCCCGGGCAGATGGCGTTCACCGTCACGCCCGTGTTCGCCAGCTCGATCGCGCCCACCTTCGTCAGCCCCACCAGCCCGTGCTTGGCCGCGACATAGGCCGACTTCTGCGCGCTGCCCACCAGCCCGTGCGCCGAGGCGATGTTGATGATCCGCCCCCAGCCCGACGCGACCATGCCGGGGATCGCCGCCTGCATGGCGTGGAACGGGGCCGACAGGTTCAGCGCGATGACCGCGTCCCACTTTTCCGGCGGGAAGTCGGCGATGGTGGCCGTGTGCTGGATCCCGGCGTTGTTGACCAGGATATCGAGCGCGCCCATCGTCTGCTGCGTGCGCGCGACCAACCCGGCCGCACCGCCCGCCTGCATCAGGTCCGCCCCGTCGTGCCGCACGCGGACCCCGAGCGCCGTCAACTTGTCCACCACGGCCGCGATTGCCGCCTCCGTGCCGAAGCCGTTCAGCATCACGTCCGCCCCCTCGGCGGCCAGGGCGCGGGCGATGCCCAGCCCGATTCCGCCCGTGGACCCCGTGACGAGGGCCACCTTCCCCTTGAGCGCCATCGACAACTCCTTGCTACAGTGTTGGAATACAGTGCCGGCGCAATGTCGAACAAGGCCGATCCCGGGGGAAGCAGTGCTGCGGAAGATTGCCATCGCGAGCCTGTCGTTGCTGGCGGGCCTGCTGCCCGGCCGCGGCAGCGACGCGGCGGAGCGCCAGTTCACGCTCTCGCCCGGGCCGGTCCAGGTCGGCTTCCGGGCCTACGGCCTGGGGCTGCTGGCCATCGACGGCGGCTTCACCCGGTTCGACGGCGCACTGACCCTCGATGACGCGAACCCGCAGGCCTGCACCCTGGCCCTGACCGGCGACAGCGCCAGCCTCAAGATGTCCACGCAGGCCATCACCGACGATGCGCTGAGCCCGGACCTGCTGGACGTCGGCACCTATCCCCGCTTCCGCCTCGATGGCACCTGTGACGGCGGGCGCCTGCGCGGCAGCCTGCTGCTGCATGGCGTCAACCGGCCGATCGAGATGACCGTCTCCATCGACAAGGAGAGCTGGCGCGCCGTCGGGACAATCCGGCGCGGCGACTGGGGCATGGGGGCCCGGCCGCTGCTGGCCGGGCCCGAGGTCCGGCTGTCGATCACGGCGGGCCTGCCGCCCGGCTTCGCCGCCCCGCTTCCTGGCGCCGCCCCGCTTCCCGGCGCCGCCTCGCGCCTGTAGCGGGGAAGCGACCATGCCCACGCCCGCCGCCCTGCTGCCGCTGCGCCACCCCGTGTTCCGGATGCTGTGGACGGCGAACGTGGTCACGGCCCTGGGCACCTGGATGCAGAGCACCGGGGCAGGGTGGCTGATGACCACCCTGTCGCCCGACGCGCTGAGTGTCAGCCTGGTGCAGGCAGCCACCATCGTGCCGACCTTCCTGCTGGCGCTGCCGGCGGGCGCGCTGGCTGACATCGTCGACCGCCGCCGCTACCTGATCGCCGCCCAGGTCTGGACCATGGCGGCGGCCACGCTGCTGGCGGGCCTGACCTACGCCGGGCACATGGACGCGACAGGCCTGATCGCGCTGACCTTCGCCATCGGCATCGGCAGCGCCATGTACCAGCCGGCCTGGGGCGCCACCGTGCCCGAGATCGTGCCGCGGCCCGACCTCGTGCAGGCCATCGCCCTGAACGGCATCGGTTTCAACCTGGCGCGCGCCGTGGGGCCCGCGCTGGGCGGCATCATCGTCCTGTTCGGCGGCCCGTCGCTCACGTTCCTGCTGTTCGCCCTGTCGTTCGTCGTGGGCATCAGCGCCCTGCTGCAATGGCGCCGCACCACCAGCCGCTCCACCCTGCCGCGCGAGCACTTCCTGGCGGCGATGCGCGCCGGCACCCAGTTCGTGCGGCATACCCCGGCCATGCAGGCGACCATGTTCCGGGCCATCGCCTTCTTCATGCCGGCCGCCGCCACCTGGGCCCTGCTGCCGCTGGTGGTGCGCGAGCAGCTGGGCCTGGGCGCCGGCAGCTTCGGCCTGCTGCTGGGCCTGATGGGGGTGGGCGGCGTCACCTCCGGCATGCTGATGCCCCGGCTGCGGGGCGTCCTCAGCCGGGGCGCCACGGTGTTCGGCGCCAGCCTGATCAGCTGCGCCGGCATGGCGCTGATGGGCGCCACGCACCACTGGGCGCCGGCGGCCCTCGGCATGCTGCTGTTCGGCATCGGCTGGGTGGCGGCCGCCAGCACCACGCAGGCGGCGGCCCAGCTGATCGCCCCGGCCTGGGTCCGCGCGCGGGCGCTGGCCATCTACCAACTCGCCTTCAACGCGGCGCTGGCGGCGGGCACGCTGGTCTGGGGATCGCTCGGCAACTGGCTCGGCCTGCAGCAGTCGATGCTGCTGGCCGCCGGCTTGGGTGCCGTGCTGGCGGTGCTGATCCAGGGTTTCTCGCTCGACGAGGCAGCCCGGATCGTGACGGCACCGCCCGCGCCGCCCACGCCCGAGGCCCCGGCGCCCGAGCTGGCCGCCGCCTTGCCGCAGTCGCGCGGCCGGATCCTGGAAACCATGCGCTACCAGGTGGCCGAGGTCGACCGCGAGCGCTTCCTCAACTTCATGGCAGCCATCCAGCACGTGCGCGGCCGCGCCGGCGCGCTGGACTGGCGGCTGTACGAGGACGTGGCGCACCCGGAAGGCTGGCTCGAGGTGTGGTCTATGCAGAACTGGACCGACCACCTGCGTGAGGCCGTGCGCCTGTCCGAGGACGACAAGCAGACGCTGGCGCTGGTGATGCCGTTCCACGACAGCGCCGCCCCGCTGCCCTGCCGGTTCCTGAGCGTCGAGCCCGGCCCCCGCCGCCGCCACGCCGCTTGAACCCAGGCCGGGGAAACTCAGGCCGGGGGAACGCGGGCGGGGGGAACGCGGGCGGGGGGAACGCGGGCGCGGTTTGTGCGTTTGTCCGCGGCAACCCGAACAGGAGCCAAGCATGGCAAGCTCGCCCGAGAAGGTGCCCGCCCAGACCAAGGGCGCACACCTGCACAAGACTAACAACGACCTGAAGAACAACGCCAAGGCCGTCGCGATGGAGCTGCTCCAGGCGCGCCTGGCCGACAGTATCGACCTGGGCCTCGTGACCAAGCAGGCCCATTGGAACCTCAAGGGGCCGCAGTTCATCGGTATCCACCTCATGCTGGACAAATTCCGCGAGGAACAGGACGAGTGGAGCGACATGATGGCCGAGCGCATCACCCAGCTGGGCGGCACGGCGCGCGGCACGACGCAGGAGGTCACGAAGGGCACGAGCCTCGAGCCCTACCCGACCGACATCTACGCCATCGCCGATCACCTGCACGCCTTGATCGTGCGCTACGCCGCCTGCGCGAACGCGATCCGCAAGAACATCGACGACACCGACGATGCCGGTGACGCCGACACCGCGGACCTGCTGACCGAGGTCTCGCGCGGCCTCGACAAGCAGCTGTGGTTCCTGGAGGCCCACACGCAGGAGCCGAGCGGCACCTTCCGCACCTGACGCCGGGGCCGTCCAAGCACACCCTTGCCCAGCCCTCCCCGCGCCAGTAGCGTGGGGAGGAACCTGGGAACCAAACATGAACGATTTGCTGAGCCAGGTCGGCGGACCCGAGGGCGGCTATTCCGCCAGGGATATCGAGGTCCTGGAAGGGCTGGAGCCGGTTCGGCGCCGCCCCGGAATGTACGTGGGCGGCACCGACGACTCGGCGCTGCATCACCTGGCGTCCGAAATCCTGGACAACGCGATGGACGAGGCGGTCGCCGGGCACGCCACGCTGATCGACGTGCAGCTGGAAGCCGGCAATTGGCTGCTGGTCCGCGACAACGGCCGCGGCATCCCGGTGGACCCGCACCCGAAGTTCAAGAACCTCAGCGCGTTGGAGGTGATCCTGACCACGCTGCACTCGGGCGGCAAGTTCGGCGGCAAGGCCTACGCCACGTCGGGCGGGCTGCATGGCGTCGGCAGCTCCGTCGTGAACGCTTTGTCGGACGAGATGCAGGTGGAGGTGGCGCGCGATCGCACGCTGTGGCGCCAGGCCTACGCCCGCGGAAAACCGACGACGACGCTGGAGAACGCCGGGCCGATCCACAACCGGCGCGGCACCACCATCCGCTTCCATCCCGATCCCGAGATCTTCGCTGCCCTGCAGTTCAGCCCGGCCCGCCTCTATAAGCTCTGCCGATCCAAGGCCTACCTGTTTCGTGGTGTGCGCATCCGCTGGAGCTGTGACCCGGCCCTGCTGCAGGGCACGGACATCCCGGCCGAGACGGTCCTGCACTTCCCGGGCGGCCTGGAGGACAGCCTGCGCGACGACATCGGTGCCGCGCCGGTCGCGATGAAGCGCATCTGGTCCGGCGAGGCGGAGCTGGCCGCGACGGCGGCCGGGCTGGTCGGCGGCCGCGCCGAATGGGCCATCGCCTGGCTGGAGGAAGGCGAGGGCTTCCTGCACTCCTACTGCAACACCGTGCCGACGCCACTGGGCGGCACCCACGAGCAGGGCTTCCGCGCCGCCCTCCTGAAGGGGCTGCGCGGCTGGGGCGACCAGCGCGGCCACCGCAAGACCCAGCTGATCACGCCCGAGGACGTGATGGGCCCCATGGCCGCCAAGCTCTCCGCCTTCGTGCGGGACCCGCAGTTCCAGGGCCAGACCAAGGAGAAGCTGACCAGCCCCGAGGCGGCCCGCCTGGTGGAACAGGCGATGCGCGACCGCTTCGACCACTTCCTGGCCGGTACGCCCTCGCAGGCGGACGCCCTGCTCGCCTTCGTCATCGAGCGCGCCGAGGACCGCCTGCGCCGCAAGGAGACTAAGGACGTCTCCCGCAAGACGGCCACCCGCCGCCTGCGCCTGCCCGGCAAGCTCGCCGACTGTTCCCGCGAGAGCCGGGACGACACCGAGATCTTCCTGGTGGAGGGCGACAGCGCCGGGGGCTCGGCAAAGCAGGCCCGCAACCGGGAGACTCAGGCGATCCTGCCGCTGCGGGGCAAGATCCTGAACGTGGCGAGCGCCAGCACGGAGAAGCTGCGGCAAAATCAGGAGCTGAAGGACCTCATCGAGGCGCTGGGCTGCGGAGTGGGCGAACGCTTCGACCGCGGCAAGCTGCGCTACGGCCGGGTCATCATCATGACGGACGCCGACGTGGACGGCGCGCATATCGCCAGCCTGCTGATGACGTTCTTCTACCGCGAACTGCCGGAGCTGGTCCGCCACGGCCACGTCTATCTGGCGCAGCCCCCGCTGTATCGCCTGACCCAGGGCGCGAAGTCGATCTACGCCATGGACGACGCGGACAAGGAGCGGGCGATCAAGCGGGACTTCAAGGCCAACACCAAGGTGGAAGTCAGCCGCTTCAAAGGCTTGGGGGAGATGCCTCCCTCGGCACTGAAGGAGACCACCATGGACCCGAAGCGCCGCACGCTGCTGAAGGTGCAGATCGCCTCGGAGGACCGCGAGAGCACCAGCACCCTTGTCGAGAGCCTCATGGGCCGCCGGCCGGAGCTGCGGTTCCAGTTCATCCAGGACCGGGCACGGACGGTCGAGAACCTCGAAGACCTGGATGTCTGAGCGGGCCGGCCTGCCTGCGACCGAGGGCGTCAGCCCCCGCTATACCGCGATCGAGACCTGGTCGTCGGCCGCCATGCTCGACGCCGTGCTGGAGAACCAGCTTGCTGCGGTGGCCGCCGTCCGCCCGGCGCTGCCCGCGATCGCCGCCGCGGCCGAGGCTGCCGCAGTGCGTTTGCGCCGGGGCGGGCGCCTGGCCTATGCCGGGGCAGGCACCTCGGGCCGCATCGCCGTGCAGGACGGGGCCGAGCTGCCCCCCACCTTCGACTGGCCGCGCGACCGCCTGCTGCTGTTGATGGCGGGCGGCGAGCGGGCCCTCGTGCACGCGGTCGAGGGCGCGGAGGACGTGGCCGACGGCATCGACGTCCAGGACCTTGGGGCTGGGGACGTCCTGCTCGGCCTCGCCGCGAGCGGGACGACGCCGTTCACCATCGCCTGCATCCGCCGGGCCCGGGCGGCGGGCGCACTGACCATCGCCCTGGCCAACAGCCCCGGCGCCCCGCTCCTGGCCGCGGCCGAGCATCCGATCCTGCTGCCGACCGGGCCCGAGCCGATCGCGGGCTCCACCCGGCTCGGCGCCGGGACCGCGCAGAAGGTCGCACTCAACCTGTTCAGCACCCTGCTTATGACGCGCCTGGGCCGCGTCTATCAGGGCCAGATGATCGACATGCTCGCCCGCAACGACAAGCTGCGCCGCCGGGCCGTCCGCATGCTGTGCCGCCTGGGCCCGGCCGACGAAGCCGCCGCCGCCGCCGCGCTCGCCGCGGCCGACGGTCGCCTGAAGCTCGCCCTGCTGATCCTGCGGGGCCAGACGAGGCAGGCCGCCGAACGGGAGCTGGACCGATCGCACGGCCACCTTCCGCCCTCCCTCTCCGGGCGCGTGATCACAGGGGACCCATCATGAATCTCAAGCTGATGCTCGCCCCGGTCCTGGCGTTCGCGCCGGCCGCCCAAGCCCAGACCGTGTGGCGCGCCGCCACCGAATACCCGGCCACCGCCATGCCCGGCGAAGGCCTCGCCACCTTCGCCCGTCTGCTGGACGAGACGACCGGCGGCCAGCTCCGGCTGGCGCCGGCCTACGACGCGCCGGACGGCCTCCGCTCCGCCACCATCCCCGCCGCCGTTCAGGCCGGGCGCATTGAGGTCGGCGACGCCTTCGCCGGCACGCTGGTGGCGCTCGATCCCGTCTTCCAGCTGTCCTCCCTGCCCTTCCTGGCCACCACGCAGGACCAGGCCTGGCGCTTGTATCAGGCGGCCAAGCCCGCCTATGAACGTGTCTACGCCGCGCATGGCCAGCGCCTGCTCTATGCCACACCCTGGCCCAATAGCGGCATCTGGTCGCGCGACCCGGTGCCCGGTCCCGAAGTATTGCAAGGACTTGCCATCCGCACCTACGACGCTACCAGCACCGCCGTGCTCCGCGGCGCCGGGGCCGCCGCCGTCGAATACTCCTTCGCCGACGCCATGCCGCACCTGAAGGACGGCAGCGTCACCGCCGTCCTCTCCTCCGGCGACGGTGGCGCGGGCCGAAAGCTGTGGGACTACACCACCCACTTCACCGCCATCGGCTACGCCATGCCGCTGTCGTTCGCCACGGTGTCCACCGCCGCCTACGACGCGCTCAGCCCGGCCCTGCGCACCCAGGTCGACAACGCCGGCGTCGCCACGGAAGCCGCCCAGTGGCAGGCCCTGACCCGGCGCACCGAACGCAACTACGTTACCATGCGCGCCAACGGCGTCTTGATCGAACCGCCCTCCCCGGCCCTGGCCGCCGCCCTCGCCCAGGCCGGCGCCGCCGTCACCCGGGCCTGGCAGGCCAGCGCCGGCCCGGCTGCCGACGTGCTCGGCGCCTACCGGCCCTAGCGAACTCGCACGGGTGCCTCAGTGCGGCGAGGCTACCCCGCCGCCTGCGTCACGAACTTGATGTTGAGGTAGCTCTCGATCGCCTCCGAGCCGCCTTCGCTGCCGCTGCCGCTGTCCTTGATGCCGCCGAACGGCACTTCCGGCAGGGCCAGGCCGATGTGGTTCACCGTCATCATCCCGGCCTCCACCCCGGCCGCGACCGCCGCAGCGCTTTTGGTGGATCGGGTGAAGGCGTAGCTCGCCAGGCCGTACGGCAGCCGGTTCGCCTCCTCCAGCACGTCCGCCATGCCCTGGAACGGCGCAATCACCGCCAGCGGCCCGAACGGCTCCTCGTTCATCACCCGCATCGTCTTGTCGACGCCCGTCATGACCGTCGGCTCGAAGAAGTTGCCGACGTTGCCGATGCGCTTGCCGCCGGTGCGCACCTCGGCCCCCTTCTGCACGGCGTCGGCGATCAGCGTCTCCATCGCCTCGATCCGGCGGGGGTTCGCCATCGGGCCCATCTGCGTCGTGGGGTCCATCCCGTCGCCGACCTTCAGCGCCTTGGCAATCCCGGTGAAGCGGTCGACGAACTGCTCGTACACCCCGGCCTGCACCAGGAACCGCGTCGGGCTGACGCACACCTGGCCGGCGTTGCGGAACTTGGCCGCCCCCAGCTGCTTGGCCGCGGCCTCCACGTCCGCATCGTCGAACACGATGGCCGGGGCATGCCCGCCCAGCTCCATCGTCGCCCGCTTCATGTGCAGCCCGGCCAGCGCCGCCAGCTGCTTGCCCACGGGGGTCGATCCGGTGAACGACACCTTCCGGATCACCGGATGCGGGATCAGGTACTCCGAGATTTCCGACGGCACGCCGAACACCAGCTGCACCACCCCGGCCGGCAACCCGGCCTCCACGAAGCACCGCACCAGCGCCGCGCACGAGGCCGGCGTCTCCTCCGGGCCTTTCACGATGATCGAGCAGCCGGCCGCCAGCGCGATGGCGATCTTGCGGTTGGCCTGGTTGATTGGGAAGTTCCACGGCGTGAAGGCCGCCACGGGCCCCACCGGCTCCCGCAAGGACATCTGGTACACGCCCTCGGCCCGCGACGGGATCACGCGGCCGTAGGTGCGCCGCGCCTCCTCGGCGAACCAGTCGATCACGTCGGCGCCGGCCAGCGCCTCCATCTTCGCTTCCGGCAGCGGCTTGCCCTGCTCCAGCGTCATCAGCGTCGCGATGTCGCCGGCCCGGCTCCGCAGCAGGTCCGCCGCCTTGCGCAGCAGCTTCGACCGCTCGAACGCCGAGACCTTCTTCCAGACGGCGAAGCCCTTCGTGGTCGCGGCCAGGGCGCGGTCCAGGTCGGGGATGCCCGCGTGCGACAGCAGCCCGTTCACCTCGCCCGTGGCCGGGTTCATCACCTGCAGCGTCTGGCCCGACGCGCTGGGCACCCATTCCCCATCGATGTGCAGCAGGACGTCCGGATACATGATCGCTCTCTTCCCCATCAGGCGTTGCGCCCATATAGACCGCACCCGCCCAGCCGGTCGAGCGCCCACCGCCCGGCCGTTCCCTCCAGGAGCCAGCATGTCCAGGATCAATCCGCGCCTGGCGGGCATCGAAGCCCCGCCGATCCCGCTGGCCCATGCCTGGGCCGCGCGCTACGATGGCCATCTCGGCCCCCTGCTGGACTTCTGCCAGGCCGTGCCCGGCTATGCGCCGCATCCTGACCTGCTGCGGCACGCAGCCCTGGCCGCACAGGACCCGGCGCATGCCAAGTACGGCCTCATCCCCGGCGATATCGGCCTGCGGGAGGCCTACGCCGCCGACCTGTCGCGCACCTATGGCGGGGTGGTCGGCCCGGACCAGGTCGCCATCACCGCCGGCTGCAACCAGGCGTTCTTCCTGGCGATGCTGACCTTCGCCGGGCCGGGCGACAACGTGCTGCTGCCGGTCCCGTGGTTCTGGAACCACCAGCAGAGCTGCACCATGCTGGGGATCGAGCCGCGCCCGCTGCCCTGCCGGGCCGAGAACGGCTTCGTGCCGGACCCGGACGACGCCGCCCCCCTGATCGACGCGCGCACCCGCGCCGTCGTGCTGATCTCGCCCAACAACCCCACAGGCGCCGTCTACCCGCCCGCGCTGATCGCCAGCTTCCATCGCCTGTGCGTCCGGCACGGCATCCCGCTGATCCTGGACGAAACCTATCGGGACTTCCTGCCGCCGGGGCAGCGGCGCGGCCATGACCTGTTCACCGACGCCGCCTGGCCCGCCCACCTCGTCCAGCTCTACAGCTTCAGCAAGGCCTACTGCATCCCGGGCCACCGGCTGGGCGCGGTCGCCGCCGACGCGGCGACCGTGCGGGAGTTCGTGAAGGCGCTCGACTGCCTGCACATCTGCCCGAACCGCGCCGCACAGGCGACGCTTGCCTGGGCCATCCCTGCCCTGGCCGAATGGCGCGCCGGCAACCGGGCGGTCATCAACGAGCGGGCCGACGCCATGCGCGACACGCTGCAGTCGCGAGCGGAGTGGCGGATCGACTCGCTCGGCGCCTACTTCGCCTACGTGCGCCACCCCTATTCCGGCCGGCCGTCGGCCGAGGTGGTCGAGGCTCTGGCTGCCAGATGCGGCGCCGTCGGCCTGCCGGGCGAGGCTTTCGGGCCCGGACAAGGCGACCACCTCCGTCTTGCCTTCGCGAACGTGGACGTGGACGGCATTGCCACACTCGCGACAAGGTTGGCCTTCATGAGTCACGTCGCGCCCGAGCATCTCACGATTTCGTGATTGGGGTATCCGACAGAACGGCGTTTGTCATCACATCGAGCCGGTCCCCTCCCGCCGGATCAAGGAAAGCAGGTTCGTGGCCGATCTCGCCGTACCGATGCCCGAAGACGAAGACGAGCGCATGCACCGGCTGCGGGCCTACAAAGTGCTGGATACCGCACGGGAGCTGGCGTTCGATCGCTTTGTCTTCACGGCCGCGCAGATGCTGCGCACCCCCATCGCGCTCATCACCCTGGTCGATTCACGCCGCCAGTGGTTCAAGGCCCAGGTCGGCATGACCCTGGCCGAAACCGACCGGGACATCGCTTTCTGCGCCCACACCATATTGAGCGACGGCCCCATGATGGTGGTGGACGCGACGCAGGACCCGCGCTTCGCCACGAACCCGCTGGTCGTGGGCGGCCCTCGGCTGCGCTTCTATGCCGGCGCGCCGCTGATCACGCCGCAGGGGCAGAAGGTCGGCACCATCTGCGTGCTGGACCACCGGCCCCGCACGCTGTCGCCCCTGCAGCTGTCGCACCTGCAGCTGCTCGCCACCAGCGTCGTGCGCCAGCTCGAAAGCCAGAAGCCGACGTCGGAGTCCGACGACCTCGATTGAACCTCAACCCGCCCGGGTGACGATTCCCAGCACGGCGTCGCCATACCGGTCCAGCTTGGACGCACCGACGCCCCGCAGCTCCCCGAGCCTGACGAGGCTCGTGGGCCGGATCGCCGCAACCTCCCGCAGCACGCTGTCGTGGAAGATGACGTAGGGCGGCACACCCTGCAGCTTGGCCTCGGCACCACGCCATTGCCGCAGCGCCTCGAACACCGGGTCGTCCGCGGCCAGGGTGGGGCCGGAACCCGGCGCCGCGCCGGTGGGCGACGGGCTGCGCCGGCGTGGCTGCGGCGGCCGGTCCGGCTCGTCCCGCAGCATGACGGCCGTCTCCCCGCGCAGGATCGGCCGCGCCGCATCGGTCACCAGCTTCAGGCTGGCATACTCGCCGCTTTCGGTCTGCAGCGCCCCCCGCGCGACCAGCTGGCGGATGACGCCGCGCCAGAACCCGGCCGGCCGGTCCTTGCCGATGCCGTAGGTCGGCAGCCGTTCGTGCCCGTGCTTGGCCGTCATGGCGTTCGGCTCGCCGCGCAGCACGCTGACGATGTGCATGGCGCCGAACATCTGCCCGGTCCGGTAGATGGCCGACAGCACCTTCTGCGCCGGCACCGTCCCGTCGAAGAGCGCCACGGGGTTGCGGCAGTTGTCGCAGTGGCCGCACGCCCGCCCCAGCTCCTCCCCGAAGCAGGCCAGCAGGCCCCGCGTCCGGCATTCCGTGGTCTCCGTCAGCTGGATCATCGCTTCCAGCCGCTGCCGCATCACCCGCTTCTGGGCCTCGGGCGCCACGCTCTGCGTCAGCCAGTGCCGCGCCCGCGCGATGTCCTCGCCGCCATACAGCAGCAGCGTGTCCGAGGCGTCGCCGTCCCGCCCCGCCCGGCCGATCTGCTGGTAATACGCCTCGGGGCTGTCCGGCATGTCGAGGTGCACGACGAACCGCACGTCGGGCCGGTCGATCCCCATGCCGAAGGCGATCGTCGCCACCATCACCACCGGCTCCCCGGCGCGGAAGCGGGTGAGCGCCACCCGCTTCTCCATCGGCGACAGCCCGGCATGGAACGGCAGCGCCAGCACGCCCTTGGCCTTCAGCCGCTCGGCCACCCGTTCGGTCTTGTTGCGGCTGCCGCAATAGACGATCCCGGCCTCGTTCGGATGCCGGGCGACCAGGGCCAGCAGCTCCGCCGTCTCGCCCTCCTTGGCCTGGGCGGCGATGTTCAGGTTCGCGCGATGGAAGCTCGCCGTGAACACCTCGGCCGTCGGCATGTCGAGCGCCGCCAGGATGTCGGCCCGGGTGCGCGGGTCCGCCGTCGCCGTCAGCGCCACGCGGGGAACGCCCGGGAAGCGCTGCGCCAACTGGGCCAGGCCACGGTATTCCGGACGGAACTCGTGCCCCCAGGCGCTGACGCAATGCGCCTCGTCGATGGCGATCAACGAGATGCGCCGGCGCCCCAGCCGGTCCAGCGTGCCCGGCATCAACAGCCGCTCGGGCGACACGTAGATTAGGTCCAGCCGGCCCCGGTCCAGCGCCTGCGCCGTCTCGCGCGCCACGTCGGGCTCGACTTCCGAGTGCAGCGCCCCGGCCGCGACGCCGAGTTGCCGCAGGGCCGCGACCTGGTCGTCCATCAGGGCGATCAACGGCGACACCACGATGGCCGTGCCGTCCAGGCACAGCGCAGGGACCTGGTAGCACAGGCTCTTGCCACCCCCGGTCGGCATCAGCACCAGCGCATCGCCGCCGGCCATGACGCGGTCGATGGCGGCCTCCTGCAACCCGCGGAAGGCCGGATAGCCAAACACGCGGCGCAGGACGTCGCGGGGGTCCAGCGGGGCGGAAGACGCCTCGGCCGGCGTCAGCGCCTCAGCGTCCGAAGCTGACGTCCACACGGCGGCTCTCGACCCCGGGGTCCGACTTGGTCGCCCCGCGAGGCCGCAGCACGATCCGCCCGCGGTCGACCCCCTGGCCCACCAACGCGTCGGCGACCACCTGGGCCCGCAGCTCCGACAAGGTCTGGTTGGCCGCAACCGAGCCGATCCGGTCCGCGAAGCCCTGCACGATCACCGGCACACGCGGGTTCGCCTTGGCATCGTCCGCGATGTGCACGATCGCCGCCTGTGCCTCGGGATCCAGGCTGGCGGACAAAGCGGTGAAGAAGATCACCGACGCCGGGGGCGCATCGACCGACGGGGTCATGCACCCGGCCAGGCCGAGAAGGGCCCCGCCCGCCACGACGGCGTGAAGGAACAGGCGGCGCGGCGTGCGCGAATGAAGGGCCAACTCGGACAACGTGCGACTCCTGGTGGGGACCGTGCGGACACTCGGTTGTGCCGGGCCGTCCGTCAATGCCGTTCGGAACCACGCGCGACGCGGTCGCTAACCGGTCGCGGCGATCGCGCGGCCGCCGCTCAGGCGCCATATCCGGTCGAGCCGCTCCACCCCCAGCAGGCGATGCACGATCAGGATGACGGTGCGCTCCGGCGCCACCGTGTTCAGCGTCAGGAAGAAGGCGCGCTCGGCCGCATCGTCGAGCCCCGTCGCGGGCTCGTCCAGGATCAGCACCGGCGCTTCGGACAGCAGGGCGCGGGCCAGCGCCAGCCGTCGGGACTGCCCCCCCGACAGCCCGGCCCCACCTTCGCCCACCCAGGTGTCCAACCCCTGCGGCAGGGCCTCGATCACCTCCGTCAGGCCCGCCTGGGCCAACGCCTGCCACAGGGCGCCATCCGACGCGCCGGGCCGCCCGAGCAGCAGGTTCGCCCGCACCGTGTCGGCGAATACGTGGGTCGCCTGGCTCAGCCATGCGATGCGGCTGCGGACGGCGGCTGCCGGCAGGGTCGCCAGGTCCACCCCGCCCAGCAGCACCCGGCCGGATTGCGGGGCAACCACCTTCAGCGCCAGCGCCGCCAGGGTGGACTTCCCTGCGCCCGAGGGCCCCAGCAGCGCCACCCGGCTGCCGGGCGGCACATCGAGTGACAGACCCTCGAACACAGCCGGGCGGCCGGGCCAGGCGAAACCCACGCGCTCGAAGCGCACGCCGACGCCTCCTGAGGCGGGCGGCACGGCAAGGCTCGCCCCGGCCGGCTCCGTCATGAGCCCGGGGCCATGTTCGACGACGCCGAGAACCCGCGCCGCGGCCGCGGCGGCATGCCCGGCCAGCGCCCCCGCCCGCGGCATGGCGGATGCCGCCTCGAACGCGGCCAACGTCAGCAACAGGGCCGGCAGCAACACGGCAGCCGATGCGCCGGCCCAGGGAAGCCCGACGACCAGCAGCAGCAGCGCCGCCTGGCCCAGCAGAGTTGCGGCAGCCTGCGCCAGCGCGGCAGATCGGCTCACGCCGCGCTGGGCTGCGAACACCGCCGCCTCGCGCGCCTGGACCTGGGCCAGGACCCGGCCCTCGTTGCCGAAGGCCTGCACCTCCCGCATGCCGCCCAGCGCATCCAGCACGGCCACGCGCAGCCCGGCTGCGGCATCGGCCAGCCGGCGGCCCTCCGCCCGGGTCGCCTGCATCGCCAGCCAGGGCACGCCGAGCGCCGCCGCCGCCAGCAGCACGCAGACCCCGGCCGCGACCGCCGGTGCCTGCCGGCCCAGCAGCACCGCCACGACCAGCAGCAGCAGGATGGTGGAGGCCAGGGGCACCAGGATACGGGAATAGAGGCCGTCGAGCGCGTCCACGTCGCCGACCAGCCGGGCTAGCGCATCGCCGCGCCGCAGGAAGCCGAGCCCACCCGACGACCGGGCGGACAGGCCGCGGAACAGCCAGAGCCGGAGTGCCGTGAGGGCCCGGAATGTCGCGCCATGGGTGGCCAGCCGCTCCAAGTAGCGCAGCACGACGCGCGCCAGCCCGCTCCAGCGCAGCGCCAGCACGACGCCGGCGCCAGCGACACCCAGCCCGACGAGCGGTGTCCGGCCGGCAGCGAGAGCCAGGCTCGCCAGCGCCGCCGTCGCCAGCAGGGCGAGCGCCGCACCGCCCAGCAGCGGCACGGCCGCGGGCCGCCAGAGACGCAGGACGCGCCCGAGCACCGGCAGGCCGCCGGTCGCCTCGATCGTCATGCAGCACCTTGGGCCGCACGAATCCGTCCGGATTCGAGCACGATACGCCGGCCGCCGAATGCCATCGCCGCGCTGGAGTGGGCCGCCAGGATCACGGTCCGCCCCAATGCCAGCCGTCGCAGGCTGTCCAGCACGTCCGCCTCGGTCGCCGGGTCCAGATGTGCCGTCGGCTCGTCCAGCAGCAGCAGCGGCGCGTTCCGCACGAAGGCCCGCGCGATCGCCACGCGCTGGGCCTGTCCACCCGACAGGCCGTGGCCATCCTCCCCGATCGGCGTGTCCAGCCCCGCCGGCAGCCCGGCCGCCACCGTCGCCAACCCCGCCGCCTGCGCCGCCTGGTCCACGGCCTCGTCCGTCGCGTCCTGGTTGCCGAAGCGGATGTTGTCCCGCACCGTGCCCGAGAACAGCACTGGCCGCTGGCCGATCCATGCGGTGATCCGCGACAGCGCCGCGGGCGTCAGCGTCGCGAGGTCCGCCCCGTTGACCGTGATCCGCCCCGCATCGGGCTTGACGAACCCCAGCAGCAGCTCGATCACGGTGGACTTCCCGGCGCCCGAGGGGCCCACCAGCACCGCCGTCTCGTTGGCGGGCACGCGGAAGCTGAGCTCGTCCAGCGCGGGGCCGCGGGCCGGGTCCCAGGTGAAGCGCACCCTTTCGAACGCGACGGTGACTCCGGAGGCGGCGACGGTCCGGACGATGCCCGGCCCCGGCAGTGCCGGTGCAGGATCGGTCGTTCCGCCCAGCGTGCTGGATGCGGTGGCGGCCTGGATCCGGTCCTGATAGGCGGCGGAGAAGGCGCGCAGCGGGGCGAAGAACTCCCCCACCAGCACAAGCGTGAACACGGTCGAGACCGGGTGCAGCGCACCGGCGCGCCAGGCCAGCGCCGCGCGGCCGGCCAGCAGGATCAGGACCCCGGCCGCCGCCAGATCGAGCACGGCCGACGACAGGAAGGCCCCCCGCAGCACCCGCATGGTCCGACGGCTGAGGTCATGGGCGGCCAGTTCCAGCCGCCCTGCCTCCGCCTCCGCCTGCCCGGCCAGCACGATGGTGGCGATGCCGCGCACCCGGTCGAGGAAGCGCGACTGCAGCCGGGCCATCGCCTCGAACTGCCGGTGGGACGCGGCGGCAGCCCCGATGCCGGCCAGGGCCATCCCCACGGGAACCAGCAACCCGCCCAGCGCGACGATGCCGGCCGCCACCGGGTCGGCCGTCGCCACGGCCGCCAGCACGAGCACCGGCGCCGCCCAGGCCAGCGTCGCCGTCGGCAGCCAGCGGGCGAAGTACCCCTCCAGCCCATCCACCTGGTCCACCGCGGCGGCCACGGCCGCGCCGGCCGGCACACCCGTGTTCGGGCCACGCGCGAATGCGGCCACCAGGTAGGCCGTACGGAGCCTCCGGCGCGCTCCGGCCCCGGCTTCGAACCCCGTCCGGTCCACGACCAAACCCAGGGCCGACCGCGCGAGGGCCGCCAGGGCAAACAGACCGCCCCACAGCGCCGCGTCATCGATGCCATGCCCGGCCAGCACGGGCCCGACCAGCCGCGCGAGGCACCAGGCCTGCAGCACCGCGGCTGCCGTGGAGCCGAGGCCCAGGCCCACCATCGCCAGCGTCGGGCGGCGCGACAGGCGGGCCTGCGCCTTCAACCAGCCCTGGCCGCCCGCGGCGCTCATCGCGGCATCGCCCGGGCCGTCAGCCCTGCAACGCGCGCCGCGCGGTGGCCGCCAGCCAACCGGCAGCCACGGGCAGGATGGCGTCGTTGTAGTCGTATCCGGGGTTGTGCAGTTCCGTCCCTGGCTGCGAAGGGCCGTTGCCGATCCAGGCGAAGGCGCCGGGCCGCTGCTCCAGATACCAGCCGAAATCCTCACCTGCCATGCTGGGCGGCAGGTCGCGGCGCACCGCGATCCCCATCGCCTCGCCGGCCGATGCCGCCAGCGCCGCCTCCTCGCGGTGGTTCGTCGTGGTGGACACGCCGTGATGCACGTCGACCGTCACCACCACGTCGAACGTCCGTCCGATCCCGTCCGCGATCCGGCGGATCGACTGCTCCACGACGTCCCGCACGGCCCGCTTGTGGGTTCGGAACGTGCCCCGCATCGTGGCCCGGCTGGGGATCTGGTTCGCCGCCACACCGCCATCGACCATGCAGATGGACACCACGGCCGATTCGAGCGGGTCCACCGCGCGCGCCACCACGGATTGCAGCGCGATCAGCAGGTGGGCCGAGGCCAGCATGGGGTCGCGCGTCAGATGCGGCATTGCGGCGTGCCCGGCATGCCCGTCCACCACCAGCTCCAGCCGCGCACCCGCGGCCATCACGGGGCCGTCATGCACCATGAGCGTTCCCGCCTCGAGCCCTGGCCAGTTGTGGTAGCCGAAGATGCGCTCCATCGGGAACCGCTCGAAGAGGCCGTCGGCAAGCATCGCCTTCGCCCCGCCATGCCCCTCCTCCGCGGGTTGAAACACCAGGTGCACCGTCCCGGTCCAGCTGTCGTCGCGCGCCAGCAGGGCCGCGGCGCCCAGCAGGCTGGCCGTGTGGCCGTCATGACCGCACGCATGCATGACGCCTGTCTGGCCCGAGGCATAGGGCAGGCCGGTGGTCTCGGTGATCGGCAGCGCGTCCATGTCCGCACGCAGGCCGACGCTGCGGTTCGACGAACCCCGGCGCAGCGTCGCGACGACGCCATGCCCGCCCACGCCCGTGGCGAACGGCACGCCAAGCGCGGTCAGGGTCCGGCACACGAAGCCCGCCGTCTCCCGCTCCTGCGTCGACAGCTCGGGATGCGAGTGCAGATGCCGGCGCCATGCCGTGACCTCGTCGTTCAGCTTGTCGTCCATCTCAGCCACCAGCCCGACCCCAATCCCTCAATCATAATCGACAGTCTCGCCTGGCACCCCGTTTGCCGCGCATGACGTCTTTTCGCAAGTCAGCCCTTCGGCAAGGCTTCGTCCCTGGTCGCGTGGAGCGCCGGGCTGGCCGCGGCGCGGAATGCCGGGCTGTTCGGTCTGGCCCGAAGCATCGGGCTGTCCACCCGCTCGTGCCGCAGCTTGATCCGCACGGCATAGCGCGTGCCGGTCCCCTGCTCCACATCAAGCCTGGCCCCGAGCTGGCGGGCGAACCCGGTGATCAGCTGGATCCCGATCCCGTCCCGCGTCCCGCTATCCGTCTCGGCCCGGCCGGCCGGGATGCCGATCCCGTCGTCGCAAATCTCCAGCAGGGCCGTCTCGCCCTCGTCGCGCAACCGCACGCTGATCGTGCCCCGGCGGCCCGCCGGGTAGGCATACTTGATCGCGTTCGTCACGGCCTCGGTCACGATCAACGACAACGGGACGGCCTGGTCGCTCGACATCTCCAGCTCCGGCGCATCGACATGCAGCACCAGGCGATCGTCGACCGTCTCGCCCATCGCATGGAACAGCTGCTCGCACAGCTCCAGCAGGAAGCCACGCATGTTGATCGTATGCACCTGGCCGTGGGCATACAGATGCCGGTGGACCGTCGCCAAGGCGCGGACGCGGTCGCGGGCGGACTGGAACTCGGCCTGCGCCTCGGGCAGGCGGATGCGCGTCGCCTGCAGGTTCAGCAGGCTGGCCACGATCTGCAGGTTGTTCTTCACGCGATGGTGGATCTCCTGCATCGCCAGCTCCTGCTGCTGGATGGCGACGCCGAGTTGCCATTCCCGATAGCTCAGCGTGCGGGTGGCACGCTTGAACGACAGGCCGAGGGCGCGCAGCTCCACGGACAAGGCCAGATTCGAAGGCAGGAGAAAGGGTTGGCCGGAACGCCACTGGTCGACCGCCAGGCGAAGTGCCCGGAGCGGACGGGCCACGACGAACTCGATCCCGAACCACGCGAGCGCCAGACCGAAGAGCAAGGCACCGACCGCTTCGTGCCCCGCACCATGCCGGACGATCATCAGCAGGAGGGCGGGGCAGGCCGAGACGACCAACACGACGCCGATCCGCATCGGCAGCGAAGCGAAGGGTGCCCGCGACCACTTGCGAAGATGTGCGAAGCCAGGAACGGCCGGCCTCGCTGGCCGGCCGTCCGTCATTTCTTGCGATCCTCCTCGATGAGCTTCAGCAGCTCCTCGGGAACCGGTTCTTTCGCGACATCGTCGAACATCTTGTGCAGACCCCGATTCAGCCAGACGTCGAACGCGGAATCGGTCGGTCGTGACTGCTTGTCCGGTGGCGGCTTCTTATGATCCGTCATATTGAAATGTTTCATGCCCACCATGCTGGCCCGCGGCCGGCGCACCGATCACCATGCCGCCGAAGACTCGGCAACATGGCAGGATCGATGGCGCCGCCGGTTGGATCGACGGACGGCCCGGCTGCTACAGCGCAGCCCGGCTCCGCTCCTCGTCCTGACGGATCGCCTTCAGCGCCGTCGCCGCCTTGACCGGGAGCTTCGTCTTCGTCTCGCCCATCAGCCACGCCTCGAGCTGACGGCGTGCCCGGAACACGCGGCTTTTCGCCGTGCCCACCGCGCAACCCGTCGCCTCGGCCAGCGCCTCATAGCTCATGCCGTGGACCACCACCATCACCAGCGCCTCGCGCTGGTCGTCCGGCAGGCGCGTCATCGCCTTGCCCAGCTCCTTCAGCGCCAGACGGTCCTCATGCGGAGCCTCGGTCGCGAAGGTGTGCGCCGGCACGTCGTCGATGTCCGTCGTGTCCCGGCGCTTGCGCAGATTGGAGATGAACCGGTTGCGCAGGATACGATGCATCCAGGCCGGGAAGTTCGTGCCGGGGATGAAGCTCGACTGGGCCGAAAGCGCGTTGCACACGGCGTCCTGCACCAGGTCCTCCGCCGCAGAGCGGTTGCGCGTCAGTGCCAGGGCCTGGACCCGAAGCTTGGGGAGGATCGCGATCACCTGGTCATGGAACGTGGCGTTCATCATATCTCCTGTTATGCAACCCATGATGAGCCAATGGACGGGACGCGGTCACCGTTGCATCCGTTCGGACATTGGCTCATCACGCTGTCGCGAGACGCTGGCCGATCACTCAGCCTGCCTGCTCCGCCGCCCGCACCGCCGTCGCCAGCGCCACCCGTGCGCGGGACAGCCGCGCCTTCATGGTGCCCACAGGCACGTTGCAGACCGTGGCCGCCTCCTCATGGCTCAGCTCCTGCGCGCCGACCAGGATCAGCGCCTCGCGCAGCAACGGCGGCAGGCGCCAGATGAGATGCTGCAGGTCGTTGATGTCGGACCGGGCATCCTGCTCCGCGTCAGCCATCTCGGCCGTGGCGAAGCTTGCCTCGATCATCGCCGTTTCCCGCTTGCGGCGGCGCTGCTGTTCGTAGAAGGCGTTGCGCAGGATGGTGAACAGCCAGGCCTTCAGGCTGGTGCCCGGCTGGAACTGGTGCAGGGCGCCCAGGGCCCGCAACACCGCATCCTGCACCACGTCGTCCGCCATCGTGCGATCGCGCACCAGGAAGCGCGCGAACGCCCGAAGCTCCGGCAGCAGCGCCCCGAGTTGGCGGCGCAGGTCCGCTTCGGCTATGTCGCTGCGATCGCGTCCGCTCGCCGTGCCTGCCTCCCGTCCCTCCGCCCCGCCCATCGTTCCGCCTCTATCCACGTCCCACTTACGTCCCACATACCTCTTGTCCAAGTGCAACCGAAGGACTGTCATGACCAGCTTGCGTCGCGAAGACCTGATCCGCGCGCTGCCTTATGCAAGGCGCTACGCCCGTGCCCTGACCGGCAGCCAGCCACGCGGTGATGCGCTGGTAGCCGACAGCCTCAAGGATGTCCTGGCCAACGCCTCGGACATTACCGGGGCGCGGCACCTCCTGTACCGGACCGTCACCGAGCGATTCAGCCGGGGCACGTCGACCAGCCCGTTCGTCACGGGCCAGCTCAGCCAGGTCCAGCGTCAGCTCCTGCTGCTGACGTCGCTCGAGGAGGTCGGGATCGCCGACGCGGCCCCGATCGTCGCCACGACCGTCGCTGAAGCCGAGGCCCAGCTTGCAGATGCCCGTGCCCACCTGCGCCTGGGTGCGGCCACCGACGTGCTGATCATCGAGGACGAGCCGGTGATCGCGATGGACATCGAGGAGCTGGTGACCGGCTGCGGCCATCGCGTGATCGGCGTCGCGACGACCGAGGCGGAGGCGGTGGAGCTGGCGGAGCTGCACCGGCCCGGGCTGATTCTCGCCGACATCAACCTCGGCGCCGGCGGCGACGGCACATCCGCCGTGGCCCGCATCATGCAACACCACTATGCCCCGGTCATTTTCGTGACCGCCTACCCGGAACGCCTGCTGACCGGCGACACGATCGAACCCGCCTTCATCATCACCAAGCCGTTCGAGCCGATGACGCTCGCCATCACCACCTATCAGGCCGTGACCGGCGGCGTGCAGCTGGACTGATCGCGGTCGCGAACGACACGACACTTCCGGGTATTCCAGCCAAACGCCGAAACTTTGGCGCGCGGACCGCGCTGTGACGGCATGCTTCCGGGGGACCCTGACGACGTGACGATCCCTGACACGCCCACCATGCGGCCACAGGCCGGCCGGCCGGAGACGGGCAGACAACCTCCCGTAAGCCAATCTGCGGCAGCGCGTCCTGCGACGCCCCCGGCCCTGGTCATGGGGCGCCCCATGCCGACCGTGCTTCGCAGCGCCGACGGCGACCCGTCGCTGTGGCCGGCCACGCTCGGCATGGCCGCCACGCTGGGGTTCGACATGCTCCTGCTGCCCCGGCACGACGTCCCTGCCGCCCTGTGCGAGGCAGCCAAGGGCCTCGGCGTGGTCCTGCTCGCCGATCTGCTGGTGTCCAGCGCCCCGGCGGCCCTGATCGAGACGCGGCCTGGCCCCTTCCTTCGCCTGGCCGCTCCGAGCCTCGATCCACGGCAGCCAGCCTCGGCCGCACCCGACGCCCCGGCCGCCGTCGCCAGCCTCGACGACGCAGACGCCCTCGCCCGCTGGTGGGCCCCGATCCTTCAAGCCGAAACGGCCGCGGGCCTGAGTGGCGTGCGCCTTCTCGGCCTTTCCGACCTGCCGGGCTGGGCGCTGCCGACGTTCCTCACCTCCCTGCGGGCGGCCTGTCCCGGCGTCACCCTGTTCGGCTGGACCCCGGGCCTGCCCTGGTCCGTGCTGGAGTCCATTCCGCCGCACACGCTCGACCTCGTCGCCTCCTCGCTCGGGACCTGGGACGGCTCTGCCGACTGGCTGTGGCGGGAGCTGGCGATCCTGCGCCGGATCGCGCCCGTGGTCGCGGACGCCGGGGCCGAGGCGGAAGGCGGGCGGAACCGCACCGGGCTCGCCGCCGTGCTCGCCGAGGGCTGGATGACGTCGCCCGGCGTGCCCGACCTCGAAGCGGCACGCGAAGCGCGCGCGCAGTTGGCGGGGCTGCCTTGGTCGACCCCGGCCGCACCGGCGGGCGGCCCGGCCTATGCGATTCTTCGGACCGACACGCCGGACCCGAGGCGGGCCACCCGGGCGACGCTCGCCGTCACTGCAATTGCTGCCGCAAGCCTGCCCGCCGCGTCGGTGCTCGCCGCCCTCGATACGCCCGCCCACCCCTTCGCCTCCCCTGGCGGCGAGCCGCTGACGGCGTCCACCACGATCGAGCTGGACGCCGGCTCCCTCCGGCTCTACCCCGCGACAGCTGTGCGACCCGCCCCGCAAGCGGCCGCCTTGGGCCGGCGCCGTGCCGAACAGGGCGCAGAGCGGCCGCGCATCGCCATCGAGGCGCCGACGCCCTGCGTCGAGAACGGCCGCTTTCCGGCGCGCCAGGTGCTGGGCAGCGAAGTGGTCGTCGAGGCCGACATCATCGCCGACGGCCACGACCACCTGGCTGCCGTCCTGCGCTGGCAGAAGCCCGGTGCGGACGACTGGACCGAGACGCCGATGACGCTGATGGGCAACGACCGCTGGACCGGCCGCTTCCCGCTCGGGCAGCTCGGCACCCATCGGTTCACGATCGAAGCCTGGTGGGACCGCTACGACACCTTCGTGGACGAGCTGACGAAGAAACACGCCGCCGGGGTGCCGATCGGGCTCGAGCTGCAGGAGGGCGCGATCCTGGTGCGCAAGGCCGCCGAACGCAGCGGCCGCAAGCTGCAGGCGGCGCTGAACCAGGTCGTGCACGTGCTGGACACCGAGGGCCCGGATGCCCGCCGCGAGATCCTGCTGGCGCCCGAGACCCGGGCCGCGATGGCCCGGGCCGACGACCGGCCGCAACGCGTGTCGATCGACCCGCTGCCGCTGCAGTGCGAGCGCCCCGGTGCGGCTTTCGCCAGCTGGTATGAGGTCTTTCCCCGCTCGATGAGCGACGACCCGGCACGGCACGGCACCTTCCGCGACGTCGTGCGTCACCTGCCGCGCATCCAGCGGATGGGCTTCGACGTGCTGTATTTCCCACCCATCCATCCCATCGGCCGCATCAACCGCAAGGGCCCCAACAACACGCTGACCCCCGGCGAGAACGACCCGGGCAGCCCCTATGCCGTGGGCTCGGCCGAGGGCGGGCACGACGCGATCCACCCCGAGCTGGGCACGCTCGAAGACTTCCAGCACCTGCGCCAGGCCGCGGCCGAGCATGGGATCGAGCTGGCGCTCGACTTCGCGATCCAGTGCGCGCCCGACCACCCCTGGCTGAAGCAGCACCGCGGCTGGTTCGACTGGCGGCCGGATGGGTCCATCCGCTATGCCGAGAACCCGCCCAAGAAGTACCAGGACATCGTCAACGTCGACTTCTATGCGGCCGACGCGGTGCCGGACCTTTGGATCGCCCTGGCCGACTCCGTGCTGTTCTGGGCCGCGCAGGGCGTCCGCCTGTTCCGCGTGGACAACCCGCACACGAAGCCGCTGCCGTTCTGGGAGTGGATGATCGCCGAGGTCCAGGCGCGCTACCCGGAGGCCGTGTTCCTGGCCGAGGCGTTCACACGGCCGAAGGTGATGTATCGCCTGGCCAAGGCCGGGTTCAGCCAGTCCTATACCTACTTCACCTGGCGCAACACGAAGGCCGAGATGCAGGCCTACCTTACCGAATTGACCGAGGGACCGCCGCGGGATTTCTTCCGCCCACATTTCTTCGTCAACACACCGGACATCAACCCGGTCCCGCTGCACGATGCGCCCCGGCAGGCTTTCCTGATCCGCTGCGCCCTGGCCACGACGCTGTCGGGCCTCTGGGGCCTGTACAACGGGTTCGAGCTGCTGGAGGCTACGCCCATCCCCGGGCGGGAGGAGTATCTGGACAGCGAGAAGTATCAGACCCGCACCTGGGACTGGGAGCGGCCGGGCAACATCGTGGCCGAGATCGCCGCGCTGAATGCCATAAGGCGGCACAACCCCGCGCTCCATACCCATCGGGGCATCCACTTCCTGCGCGCCGACAACGACCAGGTCCTGCTGTTCGAGAAGGCGACGCCCGACCGCAGCAACGTCCTGCTGGTGGCGATCAACATGGATCTTCGGAACCCGCAGGGTTCGACGATCGAGGTGCCGTTCTGGCGCTGGGCCCCAGGCGCCCCGGCGCAGGAGCCTCGCGCGCTGATCGCCACCGACCTGCTGCACGACACGCACGAGCGCTGGACGGCGCACACCCGGACGGTCGTCCTCGACGCGTCTCAACCCTACGCCATCTGGCGCATCCGCCCCGCGGACGAGAGTGAATGAACGACATGCCCGACACACATCCGACGTCCGCCGCCATGCAGCCGGAGGCCCTGCCCGCGCTCGGGGACCCGTCCTGGTTCAAGGACGCCATCATCTACCAGCTGCACCTGAAGTCCTTCTTCGACGCGAACAACGACGGCGTCGGCGACTTCCAGGGACTGCTGGAGAAGCTGGACTACGTGAAGGAGCTGGGCGTCACCGCCATCTGGATGCTGCCGTTCTACCCCTCGCCCCGCCGCGACGACGGCTATGACATCGCCGACTACACGGGCGTGCACGAGGATTACGGCAGCGTCGAGGATTTCCGGCGCTTCGTGGCCGCGGCGCACGAGCGCGGGCTGCGCATCATCACGGAGCTGGTCATCAACCACACCAGCGACCAGCATCCCTGGTTCCAGGCGGCCCGCCACGCGCCCGCCGGCAGCAAGGAGCGGGACTACTACGTCTGGTCGGACAACGACGACAAGTATGCCGGCACCCGCGTCATCTTCTGCGACACCGAGAGCAGCAACTGGACCTGGGACAACGTCGCGAACGCCTATTACTGGCATCGCTTCTACTCCCACCAGCCCGACCTCAACTTCGACAACCCCGCCGTGCTGGAGGAGGTGTTCAAGGTCATGCGCTTCTGGCTGGACCTGGGCGTCGACGGCCTGCGCCTCGATGCCGTGCCCTACCTGATCGAGCGGGAGGGGACCAACAACGAGAACCTGACCGAGACCCACGCCATCCTCAAGCAGATCCGCGCCGAGATCGACCGCTACGCGCCGGGACGCATGCTGCTGGCCGAGGCCAACCAGTGGCCCGAGGACGCCCAGCAATATTTCGGCGAGGGCGACGAATGCCACATGTCGTTCCACTTCCCGCTGATGCCGCGCATGTACATGGCCATCGCGCGTGAGGACCGGTTCCCCATCACCGACATCATGCGGCAGACCCCGGCGATCCCGGAGAACTGCCAGTGGGCCGTGTTCCTCCGCAACCATGACGAGCTGACGCTCGAGATGGTCACGTCGGGCGAGCGCGACTACCTGTGGAACACCTATGCCGCCGACCGCCGTGCCCGGATCAACCTGGGTATCCGCCGCCGTCTGGCGCCGCTTCTGGAGCGCGATCGCCGCCGGGTTGAGCTGATGAACGGCCTGTTGCTGTCCATGCCCGGCACCCCCGTCATCTACTACGGCGACGAGATCGGGATGGGCGACAACATCTTCCTGGGCGACCGCGACGGGGTGCGCACGCCCATGCAGTGGTCGATGGACCGCAACGGCGGCTTCTCCCGTGCCGAGCCGCAGCGCCTGGTGCTGCCGCCCATCATGGACCCGATCTACGGCTACCAGGCGGTCAACGTGGAGGCGCAGGCCACCGACCCGCACAGCCTGCTCAACTGGACCCGGCGCATGCTGGCCGTCCGCAAGCGGCACGTGGCGTTCGGCCGGGGCACGCAGCGCTTCCTGTATCCGTCCAACCGCAAGATCCTCGCCTACCTCCGCGAGCATCCGCTCGAGGACGGCAGCACCGAAACCATCCTGTGCGTCAGCAACCTGGCCCGCATCGCCCAGGCGGTGGAGCTCGACCTCTCGGCCTTCGTCGGCCGCGTGCCCGTCGACATCGTCGGCGGCTCCGTGTTCCCGCCCATCGGGCAGCTGACCTACCTGCTGACGCTGCCGCCCTACGGCATGTTCTGGTTCCTGCTGGCGACCGAAGCCGCCCTGCCCTCCTGGCACAGCCCGCCGCCCGAGCCCTTGCCGGAATACGCGACGCTCGTGGTGCGGGACAGCCTGGCCGACCTTCTCGCGCCCCCGAATCGGGCGGTGATCGAGAGCGAGGCGCTGCCGGCCTACCTGCCGAAGCGGCGCTGGTTCGCCTCTAAGACCGAGCGCTTGGAGCGCGTGCGCATCGCCTACGCCGTCGCCCTGCCCGGCGCCGGCAACGTCGGGTTCTCGGAAATCGAGGCCACCCTGCCCGGCCGGACGGAGCGCTACGTGCTGCCGATGGGCGTCGTGTGGGAAGACGAGATGGCCGGTGCCCTGCCGCAGCAGCTGGCGCTCACCCGGGTGCGCCGCGGTCCGCGCGTGGGCTACCTGACCGACGCCTTCGCGCTCGATGGCCTGACTGCCGGCATGCTGGCGGGGTTGCGCGGCGGCACCACCATCGAGATCGAGGGCGGCCGGCTCGAGTTCCGGCCGACCTCGCGCATGGAGGCGCTCGACCTGCCGGACGACGCGGAGATCCGCCGCCTGTCCGCCGAGCAGAGCAACTCGTCCTGGATCGTGGGCGACACGCTGGTCATGAAGCTGGTGCGCCGCGTGCTGGCCGGCATCCATCCCGAGGGCGAGATGACCCGGGTGCTGACCGAACGCGGCTTCGCCAACACCGCGCCGCTGTTCGGCGAGCTGGTGCGGCTGGATGCGGCCGGCACGCCGCACACCGTGGCCCTGGCGCAAGGCTTCGTCCGCAACCAGGGCGACGGGTGGGGCTGGACGCTCGACTATCTGGCGCTGACCGTCGAGGAGGCCGCCCAGATTGGCGCCCAGACCGGCGCCCTGCCCGAAGGCAGTGCCGACGACAAGGCGATCGACGACGCGTTCGACGCCTACGACGTGTTCGCCCGCGCCATCGGCACCCGCCTGGCCGAGATGCACGCCGTCCTGGCCGCGCCGAGCGACGACCCGGCCTTCGCGCCCGAGCCGGCCGATGCCGCCGCCCGGGCCGCGTGGGCCAGCGGCGCGATCGAGCAGATCGACCTGGCGCTCGACCTGCTGGCCGCGGCCAAGGACCTGGAGGGACCGACCGCGACCCAGTCCGCCTACCTGCAGGCCCATCGCGACCAGCTTCACGCCGCGGCACGCCGCCTGGCCGAAGCGGGCGACGGCGCCCTGCAGACCCGGGTCCACGGCGACTTCCATCTGGGCCAGGTGCTGGTCGTGCAGGGGGATGCCTTCATCATCGACTTCGAGGGCGAGCCCGCGCGGACGATGGAGCAGCGCCGGGCCAAGTCGTGCCCGATGCGCGACGTGGCGGGCCTGATGCGGTCGTTCGACTATGCGGCCGCAGCGGCAGCACCGGGCCGGGTCGCCAGCTCCGACGAGGCGACGAGCCGCCGGAAGGCGCTGCTGACCCAGTTCCGCAGCCGGTCCTCGGCCGCGTTCCTCGAGGCCTATCGTGCGGTGCTGGGCAACAGCGCGGCGCGCTGGGTGCCGGAGGCGGCCGAGCAGGCGCTGCTCGACCTGTTCCTGCTGGAAAAGGCCGCCTACGAGATCCGATACGAGCTGGCGAACCGTCCAGCCTGGCTCGCGATCCCGCTCGGCGGCTTCCATGCCATCGCGGAACGCCTGATCGGAGACGCGGCGTGAACGACGCCTTCGAGGCCATCGTGCATGGCCGCCATGGCGACCCCTTCGCCGTGCTGGGCCCGCACGAGACGGAGGGCACGACGGTCGTCCGCGCCTTCTTCCCTGCAGCCGACACCGTCGAGCTGATCGATGCGGCGGGCACGGCGCTCGGGCCGATGAACCGGGTACACGACCACGGCCTGTGGTCGGGCATTCTGCCGCAGCCGGGGCCCTATCGCTTCCGCGTGCAGACGCACGGCATCACCTTCGTGGCCGAAGACCCCTATCGCTTCGGTCCGACGCTCGGCCCGCTCGACCTGCACCTGATCAGCGAGGGCCGGCATCGCGACCTCGCCACCGCGTTGGGCGCGCATCCCGCGACCATGGACGGCGTGCAGGGCGTGCGGTTCGCGGTCTGGGCCCCGAACGCACGCCGGGTCTCGGTCGTCGGTGACTTCGACTTCTGGGACGCGCGACGGCACCCGATGCGCTGCCACGCGCCCGCCGGGGTGTGGGAGATGTTCGTGCCCGGCGTGCAGCCCGGCGCCGTCTACAAGTTCGACCTGCTCGGCCCCGACTGGGCCCCCGTGCCGCAGAAGGCCGACCCGATGGCCGCCGCGGCCGAGCTGCCGCCCAAGACCGGGTCGATCGTCGTGTCGGACGAGCCGTTCCGCTGGACCGACTCCGTCTGGCTGCAGCGCCGCGCCGCCTTCCAGGCCCCGGGCGCCCCGATCTCGGCCTATGAGGTCCATGCCGCATCCTGGCTGCCGGCCGCCGAGAACGGCACCGTCGGGTGGGAGGCGCTGGCCGACAAGCTGATCCCGTACTGCGCCGGGATGGGCTTCACGCACCTCGAGCTGCTGCCCATCATGGAGCATCCGTTCGGCGGCTCCTGGGGATATCAGGCGCTCGGGCAGTTCGCGCCCAGCTCCCGCCTTGGCCCGCCCCAGGCCTTCGCCGCCTTCGTCGATCGCTGCCACGCCATGGGGATCGGCGTGCTGCTCGACTGGGTCCCGGCCCATTTCCCGACCGACGCGCACGGCCTGGCGCGCTTCGACGGCACGCCGCTCTATGAACACGGCGACCCGCGGGAGGGGTTCCACCGGGACTGGAACACCTACATCTTCAACCTCGGCCGCAACGAGGTGCGCGGCTTCCTGGTCGCGTCGGCGCTCTACTGGCTCGATCACTACCACGTGGACGGGCTGCGCGTGGATGCCGTGGCCTCCATGCTGTACCGCGACTACAGCCGCGACCCGGGCGAGTGGGTGCCGAACCGGTACGGCGGCCGCGAGAACCTGGAATCCGTCGCGTTCCTGCAGGAGCTCAGCCGTGCCATCGCCGAGCGCACGCCGGGCGCGGTGCTGATCGCCGAGGAAAGCACCTCCTGGCCCGGCGTCACCCGCCCGGCCGACGAAGGCGGGCTGGGCTTCGACTACAAATGGAACATGGGCTGGATGCACGACACCCTGCACTACATGCAGGAAGACTCCGTCAACCGCCGCTGGCACTACGGCGAGATCACCTTCGGCCTGGTCTACGCCTACAGCGAGAAGTTCATGCTGCCGCTGAGCCATGACGAGGTTGTCTATGGCAAGGGCTCGTTGATCCGGAAGATGCCCGGCGACACGTGGCAGAAATTTGCTAACCTGCGGGCCTATTTCGGCTTCATGTGGACCTACCCGGGCAAGAAGCTGCTGTTCATGGGTGGCGAGTTCGCCCAAGACCGGGAATGGAACCACGACACCGGCCTCGACTGGCACCTGCTCGACAACCCCGAGCATGCCGGCATGCAGCGCCTGTTGCGCGACCTGAACCACGCCTATCGCGCCGTCCCGGCCCTGCACCAGGGCGATTGCGACGGCCGTGGCTTCCGCTGGGTCGTGGTCGACGATGCCGAGCAGTCGATCTACGCCTATCTGCGGCAGGCGACCGACGGCAGCCCGCCGGCCCTGGTGGTCTGCAACTTCACGCCGGTGCCGCGGCACGGCTACCGCCTCGGCGTGCCGCAGGCCGGCGCCTGGGTGGAGCGGCTGAACACCGACGCCGGGACCTACGGCGGGTCCAACGTCGGCAACATGGGCCAGGTCCAGGCCGAGGCCTCCCCTTTCCACGCCTTCCCCGCTAGTCTGACCTTGACGCTGCCGCCCCTTGCCACACTGGTCCTGATCCCCGCATGAGCCCAACCTTCCACGTGCAACTCCCGTTCGGCGCCGAGCTGCAGCCGGACGGCACCACCCGCTTCCGCCTCTGGGCACCGTCCGCCGAAACCGTCCAGCTCCGCCTGCCCGGCGGCGATCAGCCGATGCATGCCGAGGGCGGCTGGCATCACCTGGCCGCCCACGCGCCTGCCGGCACGCGGTACAGCTACGTGCTGCCGGACGGCCTCGCCGTGCCAGACCCGGCGTCGCGCCTGCAGGATGGCGACGTGCATGATGCGAGCATCGTCGCGGACCCCACGGCCTACCGCTGGCAGCACCCGGGCTGGGCCGGCCGGCCCTGGCATGAGGCGGTGGTGTACGAGTGCCACGCCGGGCTGATGGGCGGCTTCGCGGCGCTCGAGGCGCGTTTGCCGGAACTCGCCCGCATCGGCTTCACCGCTATCGAGCTGATGCCGCTGGCCGACGTGCCGGGGGCGCGGAACTGGGGCTATGACGGGGTGCTGCCCTATGCGCCCGACACGGCATTCGGCTCGCCCGAGGCGTTGAAGTCCATGATCGACACCGCGCATGGCCTCGGCCTGACCGTCATGCTGGACGTCGTCTACAATCATTTCGGGCCCGACGGTGCCTACCTGCACGGCTTCGCCAAGCCGTTCTTCCGGGACGACATCCATACGCCCTGGGGCGCCGCCATCGACTTCCGCCGCGGGGAGGTCCGTGACTACTTCACCCAGAATGCGCTGTATTGGCTGATGGAGTTCCGGTTCGACGGGCTGCGCTTCGATGCCGTGCACGCCATCTCGGAAGAGGACTTCCTCATCGAGCTGGCCGCCACCATCCGGAAGACCGTGGGGCCCGACCGGCACGTCGGCCTGGTGCTGGAGCACGAGAACAACCGCGCCATGCTGCTGGGTGGCCCCCCGAAGTTCGACGCGCAATGGGCCGACGACCTGCATCACTGCCTGCACGTGCTGCTGACCGGCGAGAGCGAGGGCTACTACGAGGACTTCCAGGACGCGACGACCCTGCTGGTCCGGGCGCTGGAGGGCGGGTTCGCCTATCAGGGCCAGGTGTCGCCGCATCTCGGGCGGCCTCGGGGCGAACCCTCCGACCACCTGCCCCCCACCGCCTTCGTGGTGTGCCTGCAGAACCACGACCAGATCGGCAACCGGGCCATGGGCGAGCGCCTGACCACGCTGGCGCCCCCCGGCGCGCTGCGGGCCGCGACGGCCTTCCTGTTGCTCGCGCCCTTCATCCCCATGCTGTTCATGGGCGAGGAACATGCGAGCGCGACGCCCTTCCTGTTCTTCACCAGCCACAACGAAGACCTGGCCGCCCTGGTGCGCGAGGGCCGGCGGTCCGAGTTCAAGGCCTTCGCCGCGTTTCAGGACGAGAAGCGCCGGGCCGCGATCCCCGATCCCAACGCGCCGGCCACCTTCGAGGCGTCGCGCCCGGTCGCGACCGAGCCCGCGCATGCCGACTGGCTCGCCGCCCTGCTCGATCTCCGCCGCAAGCACGTGACGCCCGGCATCCCCGGCTGCCGCAGCGCCGGTGCCAAGGCGCTCGCGCCGGGTGCCGTGTCCGCCTCGTGGACGCTGGGAACCGGAGAGGTGTTGACGGTGCTGCTCAATTTGGGGGAGCGGACGGTGGAGACCCCGCCCGCCGACCGGCACATGCTGTTCGCGACCCCTGGCGCCACGCCCGCCCGCCTGCCGCCAGGCAGCTTCGTGGCGCTGCTCGGCCGTGGGACCGCGCCGGCATGAGCGACGCGCTCGTCGCGCTGGCCAAGGCCGCCGGGGTCGCGCCGCGCTGGCAGGATTATCGCAGCGAGTGGCATGACGTGGCGCCCGAGACGCTGCAGACGGTGCTGGCCGCCCTGGGCCTGCCCGCCGGCACCGCGGCCGAGATGGCGGACAGCCACGAAAGCCTGGTGGAACAGGCACGGCATCTGCCGCCGCTCGTCACGGCCGCGCTGAACCAGCCGATCGCCCTCGCCGGGCATGGCCGGTTCAGCCTGGTGCTGGAGGACGGCACGCGGCAGGAGGGTGTGGTGGAACACGGCAGCCTGCCCGGGATCGATCGGCCCGGCTATCACGCGCTCGACTTCGATGGCCGGCAGACGACGATCGCGGTGGCGCCCGCCCGCGCCCATACCGTCGAGGATGCAGCGCCCGGCAGCCGCCCCTGGGCGCTGGCCGTGCAGCTCTATGCGTTGCGGCGCCCGGGCGACGGAGGGCTGGGCGATTTCCGCGCATTGCAGGACCTCCTCGGCCCCGCCGCCCGGCTGGGCGCCGCGGGCATCGCCATCAGCCCGGTGCATGCCCAGTTCTCGGCGGACGTGAACCGGTTCAGCCCGTATTCGCCCTCGAGCCGGATCCAGCTGAACGTCCTGCATAGCGGCCTCGATCTGCCGAACACGCCGGAACGCCGCCGGCTGGAAGCGGAGGCGCTGGTGGACTGGCCCGCCGCCGCGCGGCTGCGCCTTTCGGCCCTGCACGCCGCCTTCGCCGCCGCCTCGCCCGAGCTGCAGACGGCGCTGGCCCGCTACCGTGCCGCGGAGGGCGACGCGCTCGAGAACCACGCCCGGTTCGAGGCCTTGCACGCCCGGCAGTTCGCCGAAGGGCGCTGGCACTGGCGCGACTGGCCGCGGGAGCTGCAGGACCCGGCGAACCCAGCCGTCGCCCGTTTCGCCGCCGCCCATGCCGATGAGGTCGCGCTGCATGCCTTCGCGCAGTTCCTGGCCGACCGCAGCCTCGGGCAGGCGCAGGCGGCCGCCCGTGCCGCCGGCATGCCGATCGGCCTGATCGCCGACCTGGCTGTGGGTGCCGATTCCGGCGGCAGCCAGTGCTGGTCGCGCCAGGCGGAAATCCTGCCCGGCATGACCGTCGGCGCCCCGCCGGACCTTCTGAGCACCGATGGCCAGAGCTGGGGTCTGGCCGCGTTCTCCCCCACCGGCCTGCGCCAGAACGGCTACCGCGCCTTCATCGAGATGCTGCGCAACGCGATGCGCCACGCCGGCGGTGTCCGCATCGACCACGCTTTAGGCCTGGCCCGGCTCTGGGTCGTGCCGGACGGGGCCTCGGCCCGCGAGGGCGCCTACCTCGCCTTCCCGCTGGACGACCTGCTGCGCCTGATCGCGCTCGAATCGACGCGCAACCGCGCCATCGTGCTGGGCGAGGACCTCGGCACCATTCCCGACGGCTTCCAGGACCGGCTGGCCGAATCCGGCACGCTGGGCATGCGGGTGCTGTGGTTCGAGCGGCGGCACGGCCTGTTCACCGACCCCCGGGCCTGGACCCGGAAAGCCGCCGCCATGACCAGCACGCACGATCTGCCGACCGTCGCCGGCTGGTGGTCGGGCCGCGACCTCGAATGGCGCGGCCGTCTGGGCCTGTCCGGCGGGCCGGAGAACCAGGCCCGCGAGGAGGCCGAGCGCACCGCCGACCGCGCGACGATGTGGGCCGCCTTCTGCCACAGCGGCGCCGCCCGGGACCCCGCCCCCCCCGAGGGCGCCGCGACGGAGGTGGTGGATGCAGCGCTGAAACACCTGGCCACCGCCGCCTGCGACCTCGTGATCCTGCCGATCGAGGACGCGTTGGGCCTGCCCGAACAGCCCAACCTGCCCGGCACGATGGATGAAGCCCACCCCAACTGGCGGCGGCGCCTGCCGGGCCCCGCGGCCGAGCTTCTGGACGACCCGCACGTCATCGCCCGCCTGACGGCCCTGACCCAGGCCCGGGCCCTTACGAAAGTGCCACCCTCCGCATGAGATACTCCGCATGAAGCCGCTTACCGCCACGGCGCGCCTGCAGTTCCACAAGGACTTCACCCTCGCCGACGGCGAACGCCTGGTGCCCTATTTCGCGCAGCTCGGCATCAGCCACATCTATGCCTCGCCGCTGCTGACGGCGCGCGCCGGGTCGACGCACGGTTACGACATCGTGGACCACAACAGCATCAACCCGGAGCTGGGCGGCGAGCCCGCGCTGCAGAGCATGGTGCGTGCGTTGCGGGCCCGGGACATGGGCCTGATCCTGGACATCGTGCCAAACCACATGGGGGTGGGCGGCAACGACAACGCCTGGTGGCTCGATGTGCTGGAATGGGGCCGGGCCAGCCCCTGGGCCGAGTATTTCGACATCGACTGGGACCCGCCGGACGCGACGCTGCGGGGGCGCATGCTGGCCCCCTTCCTCGGCAGCCCCTATGGCGACTGCCTGGCCAAGGGCGAGCTGGTGCTGACCTTCGACGACAGCGACGGCCGGCTGTTCGTCGCCTACCACGATCACCGGTTCCCGATCTCGCCGCGCGACTACGCCAGCATCCTGCTCACCGGGGGCGGCGTGCTGGAAGGCCCGGCCCGGCGCTTCGCGGAGCTCGGGCCGGGTGGGCGGACCGAGGTCCGGCACGCTGCCGTGGTCGCGCGGCACGAGCTGCTGCAGCCGGGCTATGCCGGGGCGATCGCCGAGGCCCTGCGCGCCTACGACGCACAGACGCCGATGGGGCTCGACCGTTTGCATCGGCTGCTGGAACGCCAGGCCTATCGCCTGTCCTGGTGGCGCGCCGCGACGGACGAGATCAACTGGCGCCGCTTCTTCGACGTGAACGGCCTGGCCGGCGTCCGTGTCGAGGTCCCGGAGGTGTTCGAGGCCACGCACAAGACCGTCTTCCGCCTGTACGAGCAGGGCCTGATCGACGGGGTGCGCATCGACCATGTCGACGGCCTGGCCAGCCCGCGCGACTATTGCCGCAAGCTGCGCCGTCGCCTGGACGCCATCACGCCCCGGCGCCCGCCCGAGCTGCGGGAGCGGCCGGTGCTGTGGGTCGAGAAGATCCTGTTCGCGCACGAGCGGCTGTTCGGCGACTGGATGACCGACGGCACGACCGGTTACGACTTCATGAACGATGTCGGCGCCGTGTTGCACGACTCGGCGGGGGAAGCGCCGCTGACGGAGTTCTGGACGGCCACCACCGGCCGCCCGGCCGACTTCGAGACGGAGGCGCAGGCCGCCCGCCGCCAGATCCTGCGCGAATCGCTCAGCAGCGAGCTGTTCAACACAGCTGCGGCCCTGCACCGTGTCGCACGCCGGGACCTGGCCACCCGCGACTACACGCTGTCGGGCATCCGCGGCGTGCTGGTCGAGCTGCTGGTCCACTTCCACACCTACCGCATCTATGCCGGACCTGGCGGGATCGGCGAGGCCGATCAGCGTGCGATGGACTGGGCCATGGCCGGCGCGCGGCGCACCGTCCGCGCCGCCGACCGGGAGCTGCTGGAGCTGGTGGCCCGCTGGGTGACCGGGGTCGGCCTGCGCGAGGCGCCTGCCGGCAACCGCCGCCAGGAGTGGCTGCGCGCGATGGTCCGCTTCCAGCAGCTGTCGGCGCCCACTGCGGCGAAATCCGTCGAGGACACCGCGTTCTACCGCTATGGCCGGCTGATCTCCCGCAACGAGGTCGGCAGCGAGCCGAGCCAGTTCGCCCTCTCGCCGGCCGGCTTCCACGCGGCCAGCAAGGAACGCCAGAAGCGCTTCCCCCGCGCCCTGCTCGCCACGGCGACCCACGACCACAAGCGCGGCGAGGACACGCGGGTCCGCCTGGCCGTGCTGAGCGGGATGGCGGCCGAGTGGGAGGCCGCGGCACCCCGCTGGCTGCGCCTGAACGCGCCGATCCGCCGTGACCTGGAGGGCCCGGCGCCCGACGCCACGGACGAGCTGATGCTGTATCAGACGCTCGTCGCCGCCTGGCCGCTGGGCCTGTCGCCCGACGACGGCCCGGGGCTCGAGGCGTATCGCGAGCGGGTCGCCGCCTGGCTGCAGAAGGCGCTGCGCGAGGCCAAGCGCCGGTCCGGTTGGGCCGCACCCGATGAGGAGTACGAGGCCGCAGCCGCGGCCGTGCTGGCTGCATCGCTCGACCCGGACAGGCCGGTTGCCGGCGAGATCGCGGCATTGGCGGACCGGATCGCCCCCTACGGCGCCATCAACGGCTTGTCGCAGACGGTCCTGCGGCTTTGCAGCCCTGGGATCCCGGACCTGTACCAGGGTTGCGAATTCTGGGACCTGTCACTCGTGGACCCCGACAACCGCCGTCCGGTGGACTTCGACGCCCGCGCGGCCGCGCTGGCCGAGGCCATCGAGCCGGCCGAGTTGCTGCCGCATTGGCGCGATGGCCGGGTCAAGCTGGCGGTGCTGCATCGTGCACTGACCTTCCGGGCCGCCGCCGGTGCCCTGTTCAGCCAGGGCACCTATGTCCCGATCAAGGCGGAGGGTCCTGCTTGCGACCACATTCTTGCCTTCGCGCGGGTGCATGAGGGTCGGGCCGCGATCGTCGTGGTCACGCGGTGCCCGGCCGCAAAGCCCTTGGAAGGGGGAATGCCCTTGCTCGACCCCAGCTTCTGGCGCGGAACCAACCTGCATCTCCCGCGTAACGTGATTGGTCGGCGTTCCCGGGACGTGCTGAACTCCGCTTGGTCGCGGGAGATGCCGGCGCGTCTTGCGGTATCCGATCTGTTCAAGCGTTTGCCTGTCGCCATTCTGGAGGTTTGATGAACCGCCTCGTCGTTGTCAGCAACCGCGTCCCGGCACCATCAGCGGCGGGCGCGCAGGCCGGGGGACTGGCTGTCGCGCTCGAGGCCTTGATGGAACAGAAAGGCGGCCTGTGGTTCGGCTGGAGCGGCCGGATCGTCGAGTCGCCGTCGGAGACGCCGCGGCGCCTGGACGCAGGGCGGGTGCGCTACTCCACGCTGGACCTGTCGTCCGAGGAGCATGACCGCTACTACAACGAGTTCTCCAACAGCACGCTCTGGCCGCTGCTGCACTCCATGCCCGAGCTGATGACGTTCGACCGGCGCAACGCGCAGGTCTACCGCACGGTGAACCAGCGCTTCACGGACGCGCTCGTCCCGCTGTTGGCCGCCGACGACATGATCTGGGTGCACGACTACCACCTGATGTGCATGCCGGCGATGCTACGCGCCCAGGGCGTGACATCGCCGATCGGGTTCTTCCTGCACATCCCGTTCCCCTCGCCGGACGTGCTGGCCAGCGTGCCGGAAGCCGGCGCCCTGGTGCGGGATCTTATGGCAGCCGACCTCCTGGGCTTCCAGACTCAGAACGACCTCGACAACTTTGCCGAGGCCGCGGTTCGGCTGACCGGGGCCGAGCGGGTCGGCGGAAACTGCCTGGTCGCAGGCGGCCCGGAGGCGGACGGTCACAAGGTCCGGCTCGGGGCATTTCCCGTCGAGATCGAGGCGAAGGAGTTCGCCGCCATCGCCGAGGATGCGTGGCGGTCGGTTCCGGCCGAGCGTCTGCGGCGCAGCCTGGCCGGGCAGCAGCTGATCCTGGGCGTGGACCGCATGGACCCCACGAAAGGCCTCGTGCAGCGTTTGGCCGGGTATCGCCGCCTTTTGGAAACCAGGCCCGGCCTGCACCGCCGGGTCACGTTCCTGCAGATCGCGGCTGAATCCCGGAAGGACGTGGTCGCCTACCAGGATCTCCGCAACGCGGTGGAACAGGAGGCCGGGGGCATCAACAGCGCATTCAGCGAGCCCGATTGGACCCCGCTGCGCCTCATCGCCCGCGCCGGCGCGCGCGCCACCATGGCCGGTTACATGCGCGAGGCCCGGGTCGGCCTCGTGACGCCGCTGCGCGACGGCATGAACCTGGTCGCCAAGGAGTTCATCGCCGCCCAGGACCCGCAAGACCCCGGCGTGCTGGTGTTGTCGCGCTTCGCCGGTGCGGCCCGGCAGCTCCAATCGGCCATCCTGGTCAACCCGCACGACACGGACGAGGTGGCAGACGCGATCGACAGTGCGCTCACCATGAGCCTGTCCGAGCGCAAGGAGCGTTGGCGCAGCAGCTGGGCCGTGATCGAGGATGCATCCGCGCTCGGCTGGGGCCGGTCCTTCCTGGCAGCGCTGCTCCGGTCTGCCGCAGGCAGCACGGAGCGTCGTCAGGGGAATGCGGACGCCTTGCCGGTCGGGCGGATGCGCTCGTCCCCCCAGGTGAACAAGTTGGGGGTCGGCAAGTCAGACGTGCACATGCTCTGAAACCGGCCTGCTATAATCGATTTTACGTTAATCTTTCGTCAAAGCCTCTTCACAGAGGGAGGACATTACGTTAGATTGTGAGAATCGGCCGGAGGATTTTCACATGCAGAGGGATGAGGGTGTCTCCAACGCCGTTCTGGAGAAGCTGCGGGAGTTCGACCGCGTCGCAACGCTTCTCGAAATGCCGCGCTCCGAGCGCCTCGGCATCCTGAATGTGAGCGAGGAGGTCTATCTCGGATTGCGCTCCAGCGGCAGCTCCTTCATCACCCATGTGAAGCCGGAGCTGGAGCGGCGGCTCTCCTACGCCCTGCCGCTCATGCGCCGTCTCGCGAGCAGCACGCCGCCCGCATATGCGGCTGCCCCGGCCCCGTCGATCCGCGCGAGCGCCTGACTTCCCACCGCGGTCGGCTCAAGCCGCCTCGGCCGTCAGGACCAGGCGGCCCGTCACCTTGCCGTCGCGCAGCCGCATCAGCGCCGCGTTCGCCTCGGGTAGCGGCATCCGCGTGATCGGGATCGGTGCGACGCCTCCGCCCTGGGCCAGGGCCACCAGTTCCCGAAGTTCCTTGGGATTGCCGACGTAGCTGCCTTGCACGATAAGCGCCCTCGTGGCCATGGCCGGCAAAGGCAACGTCAACTCGCCACCAAACAGTCCGACCTGCACGAGCCGTCCGCCTTTACGGAGGGCCGCAAACGCGAAGGCGGCCGTCGCCGTCCCGTTCACCAGGTCGATCACGGCCAGCACCGGCCCGCCAGCCACGTCCAGGATCCGCTGGGTCACGCCCTCGCCGCTGCCGTCCACCACCCAGGTCGCCCCGGCTGCCTGGGCGACCGCCCGTTTGCCCGCATCGATATCGACCGACACGATGGCTCGATGTCCCAGCGCCCGCAGCACGCTGATGGCCGCCAGCCCCAGCCCCCCTGCCCCGACCAGCACGATCGGCTCGTCGGGCTTGATCGGCAGGATCTTGCGGATGGCCGAGTAGACCGTGATGCCGGAGCACGCGAACGTCGCAGCCAACGCCAGGTCGAGCGTGCCGGGGTCGATCAGGTGCCGCCCGTGCATCGCCAGCACGTGGGTGGCGTAGCCGCCGTTCTGGAAGACGCCGATGCTGCGCCCCACGACGCACATGTTGTCCTCGTCCGACAGGCAGCGCTCGCAATGCCCGCAGCCGACCCAGGGGAACACGATCCGCACGTCGCCCACCGCCGCCCCCGAAGCCTCCGGGCCGAGCTTCACCACCCGGCCGACGATCTCGTGGCCCATCGCGAGCGGCAGCACGACGCCACGGTCCCGCAGCGACATGCGCTTGCCGCCGCCCATGTCGTACCAGCCTTCCCAGATATGGAGATCGCTGTGGCACACGCCGCAATGCATGACCTCCAGCAGGATCTCCGTGCCCGCGGGCTCCGGGGTCGGCATCTGCATCTCCTGAAGGTCCGCCCCGTTCTCCACCACGGCCCAAGCGAGCATCGCGATCTCCCTTTTTGGTTTCTTACTTCCCGATGGCTGCCGGGTTGACCATGCGTTGCGGCGCCCCGTCGAGGAAGGCGAGGATGTTTTCGATGCTTTCCCGATAGAACTGCCGGAAGGTGTCGGTGGTGCCGTAGCCGACATGCGGCGTCAACACGGTATTCGGCGCCGTCCGGATCGGCGCGTCGGCCGCCAGCGGCTCCTGGTCGAACACGTCCAGCGCCGCCATGACCCGGCCCTCGTGCAGCGCGGCCAGCAGCGCCGCCTCGTCCACCAGCGGCCCGCGCGACGTGTTCACCAGCAGCGCGCCGGGCTTCATTCGCGCCAGCTCCGCCGCACCGATCATGTGGCGCGACCGGGCCGACAGCACGACATGCAGGCTGACCACGTCCGCCTGCTCCAGCAGCGCGTCGCGCGTCACCAGCGTGGCGCCCCCGGCCTCGGCCTTCTCCGTCGTCAGGTTCGGCGACCAGGCGATCAGCCGCATGCCCAGCGCCCGCCCATACGCCCCGACCTTGGCGCCGATGCGGCCGAAGCCGACGATGCCCAGCGTCAGCCCGTCCAGCACCGGGCCGATCCCCACGCCCTCCTGGAACCGCCCGGCGCGGATGGCCGCGTCGCCTTGCGGGATGCGCCGCGCCGCCGCCAGCATCAATCCCAGCGTCAGCTCCGCCGTACCGAGGGAGGAGCGTTCGCCCAGCGTGTTGCACACCAGGATCCCCTGCGCGGTCACCGTCTCCAGGTCCATCGTCGTCGCCCGGCCGCCGGTCTGCGCGATCAGACGCAGCCGCGGCAGGCGCCGCACCAGGCTGGTGGTGAACGGGGTCCGCTCCCGCATCGGGATCACGGCGTCGAACTCCGCCAGCGCCGCCACGGCCGCATCCTCGTCGGCGAAGGCGCCGCCCAGGAACACCACTTCAGCCCGCGCCTGGAGCGCCGTCCAGTCCGCCGCACCACACGCCACGCCCTGCCAATCGTCCATCACCGCCACACGCATCGTCATCTCCCTTGCCGGTTCTATCGCCGTTTCCGCTGGCTGGTCTCAGAGATTTCCTATCGTCGCCTCGGGTCCAGCGCGTCGCGCAGCCCGTCGCCGACCAGGTTGAAGGCCAGCACCGCCACAAAGATCGCCAGCCCCGGGAACACGGCGAGCCAGGGCGCCTGGGTCAGGAACCGCTGCGCCGAGTTCAGCATGCTGCCCCAGCTGGGGGCCGGGGGCTGCTGACCGAGGCCCAGGAACGACAGGCTTGCCTCGGCGATGATCGCGGTCGCGATGGCCAGGGTCGCCTGCACCAGGATGGGCGGCACGATGTTGGGGGCGACGTGCCGCACCGCCACGCGCCAGGGCGGGTTACCGAGCGCCCGCGCCGCCTCGACATACTCGTTGGTGGCGGCGTCCATGGTGGCGCCGCGCGCCACCCGCACGAACACGGGCGCCGCGGTCACGCCGATGGCGATCATGGCGTTCGTGAGATCCGGGCCCAGGAAGGCCGCGAGCGCGATCGCCAGGATCAGGAAGGGGCAGGCCAGCATGGCATCCGTCACCCGGCCGATCACGAGGTCCGTCTTGCCGCCCAGGAAGCCCGCCAGCAGCCCGACAAGCACGCCGATCCCGCCGGCGATCAGCACCGACACGACGCCGGCCAGCAACGAGGCGCGCGCCCCGAACACGACGCGCGACAGCACGTCCCGCCCGTTCTCGTCCGTGCCCATCCAGTGCGCCCATGACGGCGCCTTGCGCACCAGCGACCAGCTCGTCGCGGCGGGGTCGTAGGGGGCGACGAGCGGCGCCGCCGCGGCCACCAGCACGAAGGTCGCGATCACGATGAACCCGGCCACCGCCGCGGGCCGCCCGCGGAAGCGGCGCCAGGCGAGGGAGGCCGGGCTGCGGGATGCGGTGCCGCTCAACGGGGCGTGCTCATGCCGACCGCAGCCGCGGGTTGATCACGGCATACAGCACGTCGGCAAGCAGGTTCAGCAGGATGTACAGGCACGCGGTCACCAGAACGACGCCCTGCACCACGGGATAGTCGCGGTTGAACACGGCGTCCACGACCAGCTTGCCGAACCCGGGGATGGAGAACACCTGCTCGGTCAGCACGGCGCCGCTCAGCAGCGTGCCCAGCTCCAGCGCGCCGAGCGTCACGACCGGCACCAACGCGTTGCGGAAGGCGTGGCGCAGCACCACCCGCATCTCGCCCAGCCCCTTCGCCCGCGCCGTCCGCACGTAGTCCTGGTCCAGCGCGGTCAGCATGGCGCTGCGGGTATGCCGCATCAATATGGCGGCGATGGCGTTGCCCAGCACGAAGGCCGGCATGATGGTGGTGGCCAGCGACTGCCGCCAGTCCTCGGTCAGCGGCACGTAGCCGGAGGGTGGCAGCCAGCCCAGCTTCACCGACACCAGCAGGATCAGCATGATGCCGAGCCAGAAGTTCGGGATCGACAGGCCGGCCAGCCCGACCAGGTTGGCGGCGTAATCCAGCCCGCGGTTGCGGTAGACGGCCGACAGGATGCCCATCGGCACCCCGATCGCCAGCGCGATGCCGAAGGCCATGACGCCCAGCTGCAGCGTGACGGGCAGCTTGGTCAGGATCAGCCGGGCCACCGGCTCCCGGATGCGCCAGCTGAACCCCAGGTCGCCGCGCAGCACGTTGCCGATCCAATGGAGGTATTGCACGGGCAACGCACGGTCGAGCCAAAGCTCCGCCCGGATCTGCGCCAGCACCTGCGGATCGCCGCGCTCCTCGCCGGCCAGCACCATCGCGGGGTCGCCGGGCATCAGCTGCTGCAAGGCGAACACCAGAACGCTCACCAGCAGGATCGTCGGGATGACCTGAAGCAGCCGCGCGCCCAGGTGCGACTTCACCGGGGCACCCCCCGTCCGCAGACCCCGCTGACCTCACCGGGCAACCGAGACGCCCTGCAGGCGGATCATCCCGTCCGCCACCGGCCGGAAGCCCGTGACCTTCGCCGAGATGCCGACGATGTTCTTCAGCTGCCAGATGTAGAAGATCGGCAGGTCCTGCGCCGTCAGCTTCAACATCTCGGCATAGATCGCCTGGCGTTCAGTCACGTCGGAGACGGCGCGCGCCTTGTCCAGCAGGGCGTCGACCGCGGGGTTGGCGAACTTGCCGTCGTTCAGTGCGCCGCCGGAGTGGATGAAGCTGAACAGGTTGCCATCGGGATCGACCCGCCCGGACCATGCCGTCAGGAACGCCTCGAAGTCGCCTCGCGTGGCGGCACTCAGGGCGGAGGCGTACTCCGACGCCGTGAGCCGCACGTCGAACCCGGCCTCGCCCGCCATGGACTGGATGACCTCGCCCGCCTGCCGCAGGTCCGGGTTGTTCGGGACCGTCAGGTTCACGACCACGGGCAGGGTCACCCCGGCCTCCTTCAACAACGCCTTGGCCTTCGCCACGTCACGCGGCTGCGGCTGCACCGCCTTCGCATACATCGCGCTGCCGGGTGGCACCGCCTGCGCCGTCGTCGCGAACAGGCCGTTGTACACCACCTGGATCAACGCCTCCCTGTCGATCGACGCCTCGAACGCCCGGCGCACCCGGCTGTCCCGCCCGATCGGCGACCCGGCCCGCGGCCCATTGCCCACGTTGAACATGATCGTCTCGAAGCCCAGGCTGTCCGAGGTCACGATCCGCAGCTTCGGGTCGGCCTTCACCGCGTCCACGTCCGTCGGCACGATATACTCCGACAGGTCGATGCTGCCGGCCCGCAGGTTCGCCAGCCGCACCGAGCTGTCCGGGATCGGCTGGTAGGTCACCCGTTCCAGCTTCACCGCATCCTTGTCCCAGTATTGCGGGAACCGCTCCAGCACGATGCGGTCCTGCGGCACGCGCTCGACGAAGCGATACGGCCCGGCGCACACCGGATGCAGCCCGAAATCCTTGCCCGCCGCCTCGGCCGCCTTGGGCGAGACGATCATCCCGGCCCGGTCGGTCAACTGCGCCAGGAACGGCGAAGACGGCGCTTTCAGCACGATCCTGACCGTCAGCGGATCGACCACGTCGACATGGTCCATCGCGTTGATCTCGCTGCGGCGGAAGCTGCCCGGCATCGTCAGATGCCGCTCCAGCGAGTACTTCACCGCGGCCGCGTCCATCGGCTCGCCGTCGTGGAACACGACGCCGGGGCGCAGCTTGATCACCAGCTCCACCGGCGTAGTCCACGCATACGACAGCGCCAGCTGCGGCACCGTCTTCAGCGTCTCGTCGATGTCGAACAGCTTGTCGCAGAGGCCGGCGAAGACGATGCGGCTGACGTAGGTGCGTGCCAGCGTGGGGTCCAGCGCGTCCGGATCCTCCCGCAGCGCGATCCGTAGCGTCTGGGCCTGGGCAGGGGCCATGCTGCCAGCGAGGAGCGATGCCAGCGCGGCCACGGCCATGAGAGTTCGGCGCATCGGCGGGCTCCTCGCTTCAATTCCAGCCCGACCTTTCTGCCGGGCATTCCCGGCGGTGGCAAGCCGGGCTAAAGCCGGGCGATCTCGTCATAAAGGACTACCCATGCGCGAATACCGGATCGCCTCCATCCCTGCCGACGGGATCGGGCCGGAAGTCGTCGGCGCCGCGCTGCAGGCGCTCGAGGTGCTTGCCGCCCGGGACGGCGGCTTCAAGCTGGACGTCACCCACTTCGACTGGGGATCGGACCGGTATCGCCGCACCGGCGCGCTGATGCCGGAGGATGGGCTCGACCAGATCCGCGGCATGGACGCCATTTTGTTCGGCGCGGTCGGCGCCGCCGACATCCCCGACCACATCACGTTGTGGGGCCTGCGCCTGCCCATCTGCCAGGGCTTCGACCAGTATGCCAACGTGCGCCCCACCCGCATTCTGCCGGGCGTCACCAGCCCGCTGCGCAACGTGGGCGCACAGGACCTCGACTGGCTGATCGTGCGCGAGAACAGCGAGGGGGAGTACTCCGGCAATGGCGGCCGGGCCCACCGCGGCCTGCCCGAGGAGGTCGCGACCGAGACCAGCATCTTCACGCGCCGCGGCGTCGAGCGGATCATGCGCTTCGCCTTCGCGGAGGCGCAGAAGCGTCCGCGCAAGCACATCACCGTCGTGACCAAAAGCAACGCCCAGCGTCACGGCATGGTGTTCTGGGACGAGATTGCGGCCCTGGTCGCGAAGGACTTCCCGGACGTGACCTGGGACAAGGAACTGGTGGACGCCATGACCACGCGCATGGTGCTCAAGCCCGGCAGCATCGACACCGTCGTCGCCACCAACCTGCACGCCGACATCCTCTCGGACCTGGCCGCCGCCCTCGCCGGCTCGCTCGGGATCGCGCCCACGGGGAACGTGGACCCCGAGAGGCGCTTCCCCAGCATGTTCGAGCCGATCCACGGCAGCGCGTTCGACATCACCGGGAAAGGGATCGCGAACCCGGTCGCGACATTCTGGACGGCCTCGATGATGCTGGAACACCTGGGCGAACCCGCCGCCGCGAAGACCCTGATGGCTGCGGTGGAGAAGGTCTGCGGCACCGGCCTCATGACCCCCGACCTCGGCGGCACCGCGACCACCAACGACGTGACCGCTGCCGTGTGCGACGCCATCCGCGGCAGCAACGCCTGAGCCCGCTCAGGGGTGGGTCACGTGCCCCACCCCTGTCGAAATCTTTAGCCTAACGCGACTTCTTGTAGAGCTTGGTCGCGACCTCGAACATCTCCTCGGGCGCGTAGTCCGGCGCGAAGGCCGAGTAGTTGCCGACCATCTCGGGCATCTTCCCGCCTTCCGGCATCCCGTCCACGACGTCCAGCTCGCCTGGCGGGTCGCCCGGCAGCGCCATCTCGCCGTTGCCCCAAATCCCTGCCGATTCCTTGTAGTCGTCCGGGCTGAACGTATAGAGGTGCCGGTGCTTACCCTCCTCCAGATACTTCTGGCACTCGGGGATGCCGCCCAGCTCGATGTTCGGCGTCGGCAGCATCTTCTCGATCTCGACGCCCGTCAGCTTCTTCAGCGCCAGCGCATAGGCGTGCGCATGCACGGACCCGCGCACCAGCAAATAGCCGCAGACCTCGCGCCCGGTCGGCTCCTTCATCGTCTCATAGACGCGCAGCTTGTGGATCCGCGCGCCGCATTCCAGGTGGAAGTTGTGCAGCAGATCGATGATCAGGTTGCCGGTCGTGGTCACCATGTCGACGTTCCACGACATGGAGTTGCTGTTCACCGGCACGGCGCCGCCGCCATAGCCCAGGAACGAGCCCGTGGAGCGGATGTCCTGCATGCCGGCGAACGGCGCCTTCGTGATGTCGGCGCCGGACTTCGGGTTGCCCGGTCCATTGTTCAGCATCGCGATGCCGTTGCTCACCAGCTCCACATGCCCCAGTTCCTCGGCGAAGATGCTGGAGACCAGGCTGTAGAACGGCCGCAGATTGGACTTGTTGCGGAAGTTGAAGCTCTGGAACATGTAGTTGCCCAGCGTCGACATCTCGCCGTACTTGCCGCCCAGCAGTTCCTGCAGGGCCGCCGCCGCGTTCGGCTCGGGCTTCTTCGGCTCCGGAAGCTCCGTCAGCAACTTGTCGATCTTCATGAACATGGCATTCGTCTCCGCTGTGGCCTCGCCCTATACGAACGGGCCCGCGCCGGGTTCCGATGAACAGTCTGCGGCGTTCACCGCCAGGCCAGCAGCCACCGCTCGAGCCGCCCCAGCACCCAGGCCACGCCCAGCCCCAGCAATGACAGCACCACCAGCCCCGCCATCAGGTTGTCCACGTCGTACAGGTTGCCCGCCTGCAGCACGAAGGCGCCGATCCCCTCCTCCGCCCCGATCATCTCGGCCGCCACCAGCAGGATGATGGCGATCGAGGACGTGACCCGGAAGCTGCTCAGAATTGCCGGCAGCACGCCCGGGAGCACGACCTTGCGCAGGATCGCGCCGCGCGAGAGGCCGAAGCTCTGCCCCATCCGCACCAGGCCGCGCGGCAGGGCGTCGATGCCCGCCGCCACGTTGATGACCGTCGGGAAGAAGACGCCGAACCCCAGGGTCGCCACTTTCGAGCCCTCCCCGATGCCGAACCAGATAATGAACAGCGGCACCAGCGCGATCTTGGGGATGGGGAACAGCGCCGAGACCACGGCCATCCCGGGCGACCGCGCCCAGCTGAACAGCCCCACGGCGAACCCGACGGCGACCCCGGCCAGCGTTCCCATCGACCAGCCGATGGCGAGCCGCTGCAGCGAGGCCCCCACGTGCCGCCACAGCTCGCCGCTGCGCCCCAGCGCCAGCATCGCCCGCCCGATCGCGACGGGCGGCGGCAGGAAGCGCGTGTCAATCCAGCCGGCGCTCGCCATCGCCTGCCACAGCAGCACGAGGCCGACCAGCGTGGCCGCCCCGGCGCCCGGCACGGCGCGCGGCGCGAAGCCACGCGCGCGGAACCGCACGGGCCCCAGAAGGTCAGGCAACGACCCGCTCCGTCGCTGCCACCGCGGCGTCGTCGCGGATCATCGCCCATAGCGCCTGCTCCACCGCGACCAGGTCCGCATCGCCGGCCGCCCGCCCGGTGATGGGCCGCCCGATCGGGACCACCGTGCGCACCCGGCCCGGCCGCCGCGACAGCACCGCCACCTGGTGCCCCAGCCGCACCGCCTCGCTCAGGTTGTGCGTCACGTAGATCGTCGTCGTGCCGGCCCGGTCGATCAGCCCCGCGAACTCGTCCAGCAGCAGCGCCCGCGTCTGTGCATCGAGCGCCGAGAGCGGCTCGTCCATCAGCAGGCACGCGGGGCGCACGGCCAGGGCGCGGGCGATGCCGACCCGCTGCCGCATCCCGCCCGACAGCTCCTTCGGCCAGGCGTCGGCGAAGGCTTCAAGACCCGTCAGGGCCAGCACCTCGGCCACACGCTCCCGCAGCGCCGGGCGAGGCAGGCGCCCTTCCAGCGGCAGGGCCACGTTGCCGGCCACGGTCCGCCACGGCAGCAGCGCGAAGTCTTGGAACACGGGGGTCATCACGTTGAGGCAGTCGGGCGCCACCGCCCCCTCCACCAGCACCTGGCCCGCCGTGGGCGCGATCAGCCCGCCCACGATGCCCAGCAGCGTGCTCTTGCCGCAGCCCGACGGGCCGACCAGCACCAGCACCTCGCCGGGTGCGGCCACCAGGTCGATGCCGTCCAGCACGACCAGGTCGCGGTATCGATGGCAAACGCCCTTGATCCGGACGGCCAACCCGGTCACTGCGGCACCCCCGGCCTCATCGGGGCGGGAGCGCGCCCAGGAACCGGGTGTCGATGACCTCTGCCGGGTCGACCTGCGTCTTGACCAGGCCTTGCGCCACGAACCAGCGCAGCTGCGTGCCGATATCGGCCACGTCGAGCCGCCCGCCCTCGTCGTAATAGCCGATACCCTCCAGGATCTTGCGCGGCCCCTCGGGGTCCCCGGTGAAGACGTACTTCTGGATGGGCGGCAGCGCGGCCTGCGTGACCGCGTCCACCACCGGCTTGCCAGCGCCGTCCAGCCGCAGGAAGGCCGCGCGATAGTCCGCCACCCCGCGCTGGTAGGCCCGCGCGAACTTCTCGAGCGTCGCCGCATGGTCGATCACCATCCCGCTGGGCGCGAACACCGCCGTCAGCTGGTAGGGCACGAGGTCGCCGACCCAGGCGATGATGCGCGCCTCGCCCGACGCCTCCAGCGGCTTGGCCTGCGAGGCGATCGCCATCGTGGCATCCACCTGGCCCGTCCGCACGGCCGCGATCATGTTGCCGATCGCCTGCAGCGGCCGCAGCGTCACCATCTTGATGTCGAACCCCTCGCGCGCGGCGATCTGGCCCGTGATGTAGTGGAACGAGGCGCCGAACTGCGTGATGCCCATCGAATGGCCAGGCAGCTGCGCCACCGAGGTCAGCCCGGCGTCAAACGCCTTCTTCGACACCAGCACCGCCAACCCCTCGAAGCCCTTCTGCTCGTGCAGCCCGCCGCCGATCACCTTCAACGTGCCCCGCCCGGCCAGGCTGAAGAACCCGCCGGTCAAGGCGGTGATCCCCACGTCGATGTCACCCCCCACCGCCGCCGCCGCGATCGGCTGCGCCGCCTCGAAGAACCGGAACGACGCGTCCAGCCCCTCGTCGCGGAAATAGCCCCGCTCCATCGCGAGATACAGCGGCGCCGGCGAAAGCGTATGCAGCAGACCGATCCGCAACGGCTCGGCCGCGGCGGGCCACGCCATCGCACACCAAAGCAGCACTCCCATCCGCAACACCGTGCGCATCGCGCCCTCCCACCGTTTCCGACGATGTGCACCGGCTTCGGCTCCCCCTGCAAGGACGCTGCCGACGGTGCGGAAGCGCAGGGCAGTTCGACCCGCCGCGAACCTGTCGGTAGCTAGGTCGCGTGGACAAAACGCATGACAGGATTCTCCTGACGCGGCAGCGTGATTCGAAGCTGATCTTCATGGTGGAGGTCAGCGGGGGTCCGAGGTTGTGGGACAGATAGTACAGCTGACTTGGGATGACGCGCTAAGCTTGTTTTCCAAGCTCATACCTGCCCTATCGATTATTGCTGCTATTTTCTTGGTAGACGTCAGCTCGTCTCCGCGAGACGCGCCACTGCGGTCACCATCGCCAAGAATCACTACAGAGAACTACTCGAGACTTATACCTACAATGCCGATAGCATCTATATGGGTACATCAGTCGAGGGACTCAATCAGCTCGAAAATACTCCCGTCAATTATCGACGCTATCGATGGTTGGCAAGTCTGACGTTATTTTCTCTACAAGAGATATAATTCGCCATTCCGGAGGACAAACACTGGCAATCAACCATCAAAGTAATATCGAGCGTGTTTAAATACTTCTTGTTGTCAGATGTCGAGCTGCCCCGTTTCATAAGAGACGGGTGGGATCCAAGATTCTTGGCCTTCATGATGAAATCTCTGGAGACCTCCGAGCATCCGATTGCAAGCATTTCTGAAGAATTCGGTGGCCGATCACTCCACATGGAAATTGATGAATTTCCTCCGGATGCCCAGAAACCTGGCGAACAATCCGCGTTGCCCGACCGTCGTCGACGCTTACCGCACAGCTCAGGCTAGTGGTAAGAATCTGACGGAATATGCCGTCAGGTTCTTAGCACTAGCCTTGTTTGGTGGGCCGAATCACCTGACTGGTCGGGGACCAAGTGTCAGGTTCGGACCACTAGGCCGCGTGGGCGAAGTCTATCCACGGTTCGATGGTAGCCAGCCTGGTGAAGCCGAGGAAGCTGCTTGCGGTATGATCGTGTTCAATGTGCGGCGGTGGTCGGCAGGCGGTCGCCCCCGCAAGGAACCCCGCTCGATCACGAACGGCTCGAAAAGCGCCCCCGCCTCGTCGCGCAGAAGGCCTCGGACGACCGCTGATCTCCACCAGGAAGATCAGCTTCGAATCACACTGCACCGCGTCGGGGGGATCCCCCTTACGCGCTTTGTCCACGCAACCCAGCTCACGGAGAGAGCTCTGCGCCTCTACTTCTTGGCGGGACGTCGGGCCATCTTCATCGCTCGCCGGGCGCTGAATCGGCACACCACCGGAGATACCAGCCGATTCGTTTAATCTACACATCGAAACTAGACTGGAGACGACGATGTTCAGGCCAGCCATCGCAACATCTGCTCTGCTTCTGTCGTTAAGTGTCGTCGATTGTGCCCCGACCGGATCGGCAGACGGGCGGGCCACGCCGGTTTCGGCAGTTTCGCAGCAGGGGAGCCCCGCTCCCGCTTCGCCATCTGCCCCAGCTTCCGGCCCCGCGTGCCTCAACAGTCCCGACTATTCCACCACGCTACAGCCGCCACGCGGGAACAACGGCAGAACTCCTCATTGGCTTGCGAAGACTGACGGCACTGGTTGCCACTGGACACGCGACATCGTCTCGTGGTGAAGCTTTGTCGGACAGAACTGCAAAATTCCTACCACTAGGGTCAGGACTCATTTGCTGAGCCAGACGATGACGGTGGCGGCGAGCGTGATCGCGCCCATGAAGATGTCGGCGCATCTGTCGTATCGGGTGGCGATGCGTCGCCAATCCTTGAGCATGGGGAACAGGGTCTCGATCGGGTGACGCTGGCGGTAGAGAGCCGGGTCATGTGGGTGGGGATGCTTGCAGGCTCTCGGCCGTGCGGTGTGCCTTGAGATGCGTGCTGTCGATGATGATGCGCTCTGGCGGGCCGGCCGCCTCCGCCCGTGCAGCGAAGATGCGGGCGAACACGCCGTTGCGGGTTCAGCGGACATACCGGTTGTAGAGCGTCTTGTGCGGGCCACAGATCGCCGGGGCATCGCACCAGCGCAGGCCATTGCGCTGGACGTGAATGATCCCGCTCAGAACACGTCGGTCGTCCTTTGGATCAGGGTCCCGCCTTGCGAACCGGCGCGGGGGCCCCCATACCCCGCGCATGGCTCCGCCCCTTCTGCTGCTGCAAGACGTTCATCTCTCGCTGGGGTCAGCCCCGCTGCTGCGGGGTGCCGAGCTGGGTGTGGGCGGGGGCGAGCGCATCTGCCTGGTGGGCCGCAACGGCTCGGGCAAGTCCACGCTGTTGAAGATCGCCGCCGGGCTGCTGCAGCCCGATTCCGGCTCGCGCTTTCTGCAGCCGGGCACGACGGTGCGCTACCTGCCGCAGGAGCCGGACCTGGGCGGCTTCGCGACCACGCTCGACTACGTGCTGGCCGGGCTCGGGCCCAACGACGACGAGTATCGCGCCGCGGCCTTGCTGGACCAGCTGGGCCTGACCGGGGCCGAGGACCCGGCCCACCTGTCCGGCGGGCAGCAGCGCCGGGCCGCCCTGGCCCGCACGTTGGCCCCGGCCCCCGACCTGCTGCTGCTGGACGAGCCGACCAACCACCTGGACCTGCCGGCGATCGAATGGCTGGAAGCCGAGCTCGCCAGCCTGCGCGCCGGCATCGTGCTGATCAGCCACGACCGGCGCCTGCTGGAGACTCTGGGCCGCAGCCTGGTCTGGCTCGACCAGGGCACGACCCGCCGCATCGACCGCGGCTTCGCGCATTACGAGACCTGGCGCGAGGAGGTGGAGGCGGAGGCCGAGCGCGACCTGCACAAGCTGGGCCGTCAGATCGCCCGGGAGGAGGACTGGCTTCGCTACGGCGTGACTGCCCGGCGCAAGCGCAACGTCCGCCGCCTGGGCGAGCTGGGCGACCTGCGCCAGAAGCGCCGCGACGCCGGGGGGCCCGCCAACACGCTCCGCCTCGCCGCCTCCGAGGCCGACCTCTCGGGCAAGCTCGTCGCCGTCGCCGAGCACGTCGACCGGGCCTATGGCGAGAAGACGGTGGTCCAGGACCTGACCTTGCGGGTCCTGCGGGGCGACCGGCTGGGCATCATCGGCCCGAACGGCGCGGGCAAGACGACGCTGCTCAACCTGCTGACGGGCAAGGACACGCCGCAGGCCGGCCGGATCGCGGTCGGCACCAACCTCGAGGTCGTGACGCTCGACCAGCAGCGCGCGGCCCTCGACCCGCTCGCGACCCTGGCCGACACGCTGACCGCGGGCGGCGGCGACACCGTCCAGGTCGGGACCGAGCGGCGCCACGTGATCGGCTACATGAAGGACTTCCTGTTCAAGCCCGAGCAGGCCCGCACCCCGGTCGGCGTGCTGTCGGGCGGTGAGCGGGCGCGGCTGCTGCTGGCCTGCGCCATGGCCAAGCCCAGCAACCTGATCGTGCTCGACGAGCCGACCAACGACCTGGACCTCGAGACGCTGGACCTGCTGCAGGACATGCTGGCCGAATATCCCGGCACCGTCCTGCTGGTGAGCCATGACCGGGACTTCCTCGACCGGGTCGTGACCTCCACCCTGGCCGCCGAGGGCCAGGGGCGCTGGATCGAATACGCCGGGGGCTATTCCGACATGCTGAACCAGCGCGGCGCGCTGACGGCGCCCACGGAGCGCGCCCGCTCGCCCGGCAAGGCCTTCGCACCCGGCAAGGCGTTCGCCGCCGGGAAGGCACCGGGGCGAAAGCTGTCGTTCAAGGACAAGCACGCCCTGGAGACGCTGCCCGCCGAGATCGCCCGCATCACCCAGGAGATCGCCACCCAGCAGGCGACGCTCGCCAAGCCCGACCTGTATCGGCGCGATCCCGCCGCCTTCGCCGCCGCGACCCGGGCGCTGGGTGCCGCCGAGCAGAAGCGCGCCCAGGCCGAGGAACGCTGGCTGGAGCTGGAAGTGATGCGGGAGGGGCTGGAAGCCTGAGCGTCAACCCTGCCAGCGGCTGGCGGGGATGGGCAGCTCCAGGTGGCCCCGCAGCGTGTCGGCGGTGTACTCCGTCCGAAACAGGCCACGCCGTTGCAGCTCCGGCACGACCAGGTCCACGAAGTCGCGCAGGCCGCGCGGCTGCACCGGGGCCATGATGGTGAAGCCGTCCCCGGCCCCGCTGCGGAACCAGTCTTCCATCTCGTCGGCGACGTCGGTGGGGCTGCCCTTGAACATCGGGCCGCCGATCGAGGGCAGCACCCGCTCGTAGGTCTGCCGGATGCTCAGCCCTTCGCGCCGGACCATGCCGACGATGAAGGTGCGCAGGCTGCTGCCGCCCAGCACCTCGTCGGCCAGCGCCGGCAGCGGCCCGTCGATCGGCAGGCCCGACAGGTCGCACGTCACCATCTTCGACAGATAATGCACCCCCAGCGCGGGCGAGATCAGCGACTGCAGCTCCTGATACAACCCGTCGGCCTCGGCGCGGGTGCGGCCGGTGAACACGCTCACGCCCGGCAGGATCTTCAGGGCTTCGGGCGGGCGGCCATACCGGGGCATGCGGCCCTTGATGTCGGCATAGGCGTCGACGCAGTCCTGCTTCGTGCTGCCGGCGCCGAACAGCGCGTCGGCGTAGCGCGCCGCTAGCTCCATTCCCGGGCCCGACTGCCCCGCCATGAACACCACCGGGTGCCCCTGGCGCGACCGTCCCACGTTGAGCGGGCCCTTGACCGTGAAGTGCGCGCCCTGGTGGTCCAGCGTGGCCACGCGGTCGGGCCGGAGATACTGGCCGGTCGTCTTGTCCTGCGGGAAGGCGTCGGGCGCCCAGCTGTCCCATAGGCCCGTCACCACCTCGTGGAACTCCTGCGCCCGCGCGTAACGCGCCTCGCGCGGCATGTGCTCCGCATGGCCGAAGTTGAGCGCATCGCCGGCATTGGATGCGGTGACCAGGTTCCAGCCGGCCCGGCCCTTGCTGACATGGTCCATCGAGGCGAAGCGCCGGGCCACGGCATAGGGCTCGTCGTAGGTCGTGGTGGCGGTGGCGACCACGCCGATGTGCCGCGTCGTCATCGCGACGGCCGACAACAGGGTCGTCGGCTCGAACCCGGCGGGCCGGGCGGAGGGGAAGTTGGCCGCGAACAGGGCGGGCTTGTCCATGTCGCGCACGCCGTTGCCGTCGGCCAGGAACACGGCATCGAGCTTCCCGCGCTCGGCGATCGCCGCCAGCTCCAGCACGCAGTCGAGGTTCATCACCGTGTCATCGAACGCGTCGCGGTGGCGCCAACCGCCGAGGTGGCCGCCGACGGGGTTGGGGATGGTGACCAGATGCATCATGGGGCGACGTGTCCGAAGCGGGGCGGCATGGCGGCAAGCGTCTCGAGCGGGATATGGCAGCGGATGCGGTGCTCGCCGCTCGCCTGCCAGGGCGGCGGCACTTCGTCGCACACCGGCCCCGGCTGGTGCCGGCAGCGCCCGGCGAACTTGCAGCCCGGCCCCGCCGCATGATGCGGTCCGGCGGCGGCCAGCCCCTCCGGCTTCTGCCCGATCACCGGCACGGAGCCCAGCAGCAGCTCGGTATAGGGGTGGTAGGGCGGGCGCAGCACGTCGTCCACCGGCCCCTCCTCCATGAGGGAGCCGCGGTACATCACCGCGACCCGGTCCGCCACATGGGCGATGACGCCGATATCGTGGCTGATGAACAGGTAGGCGACGCCCAGCGCGTCCCGCAGCTCCCGCAGCAGGTTCAGCACGGCGGCCTGGACCGACACGTCCAGCGCCGACACGGCCTCGTCGCACACGATGAAGTCGGGCCGGGACGCGAGCGCGCGGGCGATGCCGACCCGCTGCTTCTCGCCGCCCGAGAGCTGATGCGGGTAGCGGTCGGCATAGGCGGCAGGCAGGCGGACCAGCGCGAGCAGCCGGGCCACCTCGGCGGCCTCGGTGCCGCGCGCCAGGCCGAACCAGCGCAGCGGGCGCCGCAGGATCCGGCCCAGCGTCTGGCGCGGGTTGAGGGAAGAGTCGGGGTTCTGGAACACGATCTGCGCCCGGCGGCGGAAAGCCGGGCCGGGCCGGGCCGGCACCGCGGCGCCGTCGAACTGCAGCGCGCCGGTGCGCGACGGCACCAGGCGCAGCAGCAGGCGCCCGAGGGTGGACTTGCCGCAGCCGGATTCGCCGACCAGGCCCACGATCTCTCCCGTGCGAACCACGAGCGACAGGTCGTCCACGGCCAGCACGCCGCCCGTCCCGCGCCCGAACCAGCCGGGGCCGCCGAAGCGGACGCTCAGGCCCCGTGCCTCGATGATCGGCGCTGTTCCCCGCCCATGCGCTTTGGTCGCGCTGGTTGCGCCGGTGCCCGCGACGCCGGCCGGCCCTGCCGCAATCTCGGTCGCACGCCAGCAGCGCACCCGGTCGTCCTGCTCGCCTCGCAACGCCTGCGGCGCCTCGCACCCGGGCGCCGCAAAAGCACAGCGCGGCCGGAAGTTGCAGCCGGGGTCGGGGGCGGTGAGGTCCGGCAGCCCGCCGGGAATGGCGGTCAGGGCCGCCACACGCGGGCGGTCGAGGCGAGGCAGCGCCTCCAGCAGGCCGCGCGTGTAGGGATGGTGCGGCCGGTTCAGCACGCGGGACGCGCGCCCCGTTTCCACCATGCGGCCGGCGTAGAGCACCGCCACCTGGTCGCACAGCCGGTCGATGATGCCCAGGTTGTGGCTGACCAGCAGCATCGACAGGCCGCGCTTCTGCCGCAGCCCGTCCAGCAGGGTCAGGATCTGCGCCTCGATCGTCACGTCGAGCGCCGTCGTGGGCTCGTCCAGCAGCAGCAGGTCCGGCTCGGTCGCCAGCGCCGTCGCGATCACCACGCGCTGCTTCATGCCGCCCGAGAGCTGGTGCGGGTAGCAGCGCATGGTCTCGGCCGGGCGCGGAATGCCCATCTCATCGAGCAGCGCGGTGGCCCGGGCCCGGGCCTCCGCCGCATCCAGCTTCAGGTGCACCGTCATCGGCTCCATCACCTGGTGCTCGATGGTCAGCGCCGGGTTGAGCGCGGAGGTCGTGTCCTGGAACACGACACCCAGGCGCCGGCCGCGCAGCAGCGGCGCCCGGGTCAGCAGGTCCTGCCCCTCAAACGCCAACCGGCGGGCGGTCACCCGGGCCGGGCCCAGCAGGCCGAGCAGGGCCAGCACGACGGTGGACTTGCCCGACCCGCTCTCGCCCACCAGGCCCAGCACGCTTCCCTGCGGGATGGACAGCGACACGTCGTCGAGCGCCTGCAGCCAGCTCCGCCCGGTGCGGTAGGCGACCGACAGGCCATCGACCTCCAGCAGTGCGGCATCGGCGGCCGCGGGCCGGTCGATCACCGGGAAGATGGCGGCCTCAGCCATGCCCACGCCCGCGCAGTTGCGGGTCCAGCCGCTCCCGCAGGCCCTCGCCCACCAGGTTCACCGACACCAGCAGCAGGCACAGGCACAGGCCCGGCGCCAGGCAGATCCAGGGCGCCTGGCCCAGGAAGTCCCGGCCCTCGGCGATCATCAGCCCCCATTCGCTGCTGGGCGGCTGCGGCCCGAGCCCCAGGAACGACAAGGCCGAGGCCAGCAGGATGGCGAAGGTCACCCGCAGCCCGCACTCGACGATGATGGGCGGCCAGGCGTTGGGCAGCACCTCGTGCCACAGCACCGGCAGCGCGCCCTCGCCGCGGGCGAATGCGGCCTGCACGAAATCCTCCTGCAGCAGACCCAGCGCCACGGCGCGGGTCAGCCGCACCAGGATGGGGACGTAGACCAGGCCCACGGCCCCGATCGTCTTCAGCAGGCCGGGCGGCGTGACCGCCAGCACCAGCAGGCCCAGCAGCACCGGCGGCAACGAGATCAGCAGGTCCATCGTCCGCATGATGACCTCCTCCGTCGCGCCGCGATGGAAGGCGGCGAGCAGGCCCAGCGGCACGCCCAGCACCAGGCTGATGACCATGGCGCCGAAGCCCGTGGCCAGCGACAGGTGTCCGCCGGCCAGCACGCGCGACAGCACGTCGCGGCCGAACTCGTCCGTGCCGAACGGGTGCAGGGCGCCGGGGGGCAGCATGCGGGCGCGGACGGCAAAGGCGGTGGGGTCGAACGGCGTCCAGGCGAGGCCCAGCAGGGCGGCCGCGACGACCACGCCCAGCAGCGTCGTGCCCACCGCCAGCGTGCCGGGCGGGCGCCAGCCGCGTGCGGCCAGGGACGTCAAGACGGCGGGACCGTAGCCGTCATACCGCCACGGCGCCGGCCCGGATGCGCGGGTTGAGCACGGCATAGAGCAGGTCCGCCACCAGGTTCGACCCGGCATACACCGCCGTCACCACCATCATTCCCGCCTGCAGCAGCGGCAGGTCGTGATGCTCGATCGCATAGACCAGCAGGCGGCCGAGCCCGGGATAGGCGAACACCGTCTCCACCACCACGATGCCGCCGATCAGCAGCCCCACGTCGATCGCCAGCACCGTGATCGCCGGCAGCAGCGCGTTCGGCAGGGCATGCCGCCACAGCACCCGCTGCTCGCTGAACCCCTTGGCCCGCGCGGCCAGCACGTAGCGGCTTTCCAGCACCTCGATCATGGACGAGCGGGTCAGGCGCGAGACGTGCGCCACCAGGCCGAACGACAGCACCAGCACCGGCAGAACCAGGTGCGAGGCCCAGCCCGCGACGCCCGCCTCGGCCACCGGGGCGTAGCCCGTGGCAGGCAGCAGGTGCAGCCAGGACGCGAAGGCCAGCACGGCCAGGATGCACCAGAAGAACTCCGGGATGGCGATCAGCACGAACTGCGCCAGCGTCAGCACCCGGTCCATGGGCCGGCCCTGATGGGTGGCGGCGTGGATGCCGAGCGCGACGCCGCCGCCGGCCACCAGCACGAACGAGAAGCCGGCCAGCAGGGCGGACCGGCCCAGCGCGTTGCCGATCAGCTCGGCGGCCGGGCGGCCCATCACCAGCGACATGCCGAAGTCGCCCTGCAGCATGGCCGAAAGCCAGCGCCAGTACTGCAGGGGCAGCGGGTCGTTCAACCCCAGCCGCGCTTCCAGCGTCGCGACGGCGGCCGGCGTCGCGTACTCCCCCAGGATGGCATAGGCGACGTTGCCCGGCAGGATGTGGACGGCCGCGAAGATCAGCACCGACATGCCGAACAGCACGCCCCCCACGCCCAGCAGCCGCCGCAGCAGGTAGGCGGCCATGCCTGTGCCCGATCGGTCCCTGTCCGCCCGTCAGCCCAGGGTCGCCTGGCGCAGGTCGAACCAGCGCATCGGGTGGGTCTTCACGCCCGCCACCGCGGTCCGGTAGGCGCAGGCGAAGTTGACGGCATAGGCGAAGAACGTAGCCGGGTCCTCGGTCAGCGCGGCCTGGAAGGCGATGTAGTTGGCCTTCTGCACCGCCGCGTCGCCGGACAGCCGCGCCGCGTCCAGCGTGCGATCCACCTCGGCATTGCGGTAGTGCCACAGCCGCTCGTTCCAGCTGCCGCCGGAGCGCAGGAACGCATAGAGGCTGGTGTCGACGGTCGGCCGCCCGAAGAACCCGTCGATGTACAGCGGCGCCTTGCCCGAAACCTCCGCGTTGAACGTGGAGTACGGCATGCGCTGCACCTGCAGGTCGAACCCGCCGGGCTTGGCGAGCTGCTGCAGGGTCACGCCCAGCCGCTCCCGCACCGGCCGGCCCACCGGCACGATGATCGGCACCTTGACCCCATTGGGGTAGCCGGCCTCGGCCAGCAGCCGGCGGGACGCGGCGGGGTCGGTTTTCGGCAGCTTCAGGTCGTGGGCATAGTAAGGGTGGCTCGGCGGGATCGGGCTGATCGTCTCGACCCCCTGGCCGAACAGCGTCAGCTCCACCACGTCCGCCTTGTCGACGGCCAGGTGGAACGCCTGTCGCACCCGCTTGTCGTTGAACGGCGGAATCAGGTTGTTCATGATCGCGCCGTCCCACGACGCGGTCGGCACGCTTTCGACCCGCAGGCCGCTGCCGGCCGAAAGCGGCTTCACCTGGTCGAGCGGCAGGTCCCACACGATGTCGATGTCGCCGGCCTGGAGTGCCGCCACCTTCACGCTCATCTCCGGGATGATGCGCAGCTCCACGCCATCGAGCTTCGGCACGCCCGGCTCGAAGTAGTCGGGGTTGCGCGCCATCACCAGGCGGTCGCCCGGGGCGTTGCTGACGAACCGGAACGGGCCGGTGCCGATGGGCTTCGTGCCCATGGTCGCGGCGGCGCTGCGGGGCGTCATCTTGACCTGGCGGTCGGCCATGATCTCGGCGAACCCGCCATAGGGGATGTTCAACTCGAACACGACCGTCCCGGGGTCGGGCGCGGTCACGGCGGCAATCATGTCGTATTGGCTGCGCGCCGGGGCGGCGTTGGCCGGGTCCATCATGCGCCGGAAGAACGCGACGACGTCCTCCGCCTCGAACACCTCGCCGTTGTGGAACTTCACGCCGCGGCGCAGGCGGAACGTCCAGCGCCTGGTGTCCTCGGTGAACGACCAGCTTTCCGCAAGATCCGGCTCCAGCACCAGGTCCTCGCGGAACCGGGTCAGGCCGTTGAACACCAGGTTGTCGTAGATGTACTCGTCGCCGATGGTCGTCATCATCGGGTCGAGCTGGCTCAGCGAGGTGCCGATGGCGATCCGCATGACGGACCCGGCCGCACGGGCGGGGCGGATCAGCGGCACGGCCAACGAGGCGGCGATCACGGCGCGGCGCGAGAGTGACATGGAAGCCCCCTGAATGTGACGGCATAGAAGCAAGTCACGTGCCATCACGCCACCCCATGCACGCCGCAGAAGCGGCGCAGGCGCGGCGCAGCGCGGTCAGCCAGGGTTGGCCAGGTTCTCCCGCAGCGTCCGCCCGGCATACTCCCGGCGGAACAGCCCGCGCTTCTGCAGCTCGGGCACCAGCATGCGCGCGACCTCCTCGTAGGTGCCGGGGAACACGGTGGGCGGCAGCACGAACCCGTCGCAGGCGCCGCTCCGGAACCAGTCCTCCATCACGTCGGCGATGTCGGACGCCGTGCCCGCCAGCAGGCCGCGCGGCTTGCGTACGGCGGCGGCGAAGCTGATGCCCTGCGCCTTGGCCACCTGGCTCATGCGGTCGCGGGACCCGGCGATCCCCTGGTTGCCCGCCGTCGCCTCCGCCTGCTCGGCCGTCTCGATCGCGCTCAGGTCCACGCCCAGCAGCACCGAGCTCGAGGCCATCACCAGCTCCGGGTCGATCAGGCTGTCCAGGAACGCCGCCTTCTCCCGCGCGATCGAGCCGGTCTCACCCACCACCACGGACAGCGACGGCAGCACGGCGCAGGCCTCCGGCAGCCGGCCGTGCTCCACCAGGCGCCGGTGCATGTCCTCTCGGAAGGTCACCGCGTCCTGCTTGGTGGCGTGGGAGCAGAAGATCACCTCGGCGGACCTGGCCGCGAAGTCGCGCCCGCGGGGCGAGGACCCGGCCTGCAGGATCACCGGCCGGCCCTGCGGGCTGCGCGGGATCGACATGGGCCCGCGCGTGCTGACGAAGGGGCCGACATGGTTCGCGTAACGGATCTTCGTCGCGTCGGCGAACACGCCGCTCTCGCGGTCCAGCACCAGCGCATCCTCGTCCCAGCAGTCCCAAAGGGCGCAGCAGGCGGCGAGCACGTCCTCGGCGCGGTCGTAGCGGTCCTCCTTGGGCGGCACGCCCGCCATGCCGCAGTTCCTCGCCTCGAAGTCGGTGGACGAGGTCACGAGGTTCCAGCAGGCCCGGCCCTTGCTGATGTGGTCGAGCGAGCCCAGCCCGCGGGCGATCTGGTACGGCTGGTTGAAGGTGGTCGAGATCGTGCTGCCCAGCCCCAGCCGCGTCGTCACCCGCGCCATCAGCGGCAGCACGGTCATGGGGTCGATCAGGCTCATCTGCCCGCCGCGCCCGACATAGTCGGCGAAGCTGTTGCGATACACGTCCGGCAAGCCCAGCCCGTCGGCGAAAAAGCCGGCGTCGAACCGCGCCGCCTCCAGCAGCCGGGCCAGATGCTCGTAGCGCTCGGGATCCCAGATGTCGTGCAGCGGCGCGCCGGGGTGGCGCCAGGCGCTGGCATAGCTGGCGGTGGGACTGGTCTTCAGATACGCGACCAGGTGCATCTTGCGCGGCGGGGTCATGGCGGCGCGGGCCCTATTCGGCCGACAGCGCGTCGAGCGTCGTCGGGCAGGCCGCCGGCACGGGCAGCAGTGGTTGGCCGTCGATGGTGTCCGGCAGAAGCCGGATTGCCCTGGCGTAGATCCGGCCCAGGTCGAGCCTGGTCCGCATGGACGGCGCGAGACGTGCGGCGGCCTCTCCGCGGAAACCCCGCGCCTCGGCCCGCCACCCCGGCACCTCCCGCGAGAGCGGCCAAGCCTCGGCCTTCACCGCATGGGCGAGCGCCTGGACCAGGAAGCTTTCCACCGCGTGAAGCTGCTCACGTCCCGCGCTTTCCACTTCCTCGATGATGTTGCCCCAGTCCGGCGCCTCGTCGGCCGGCTCTCCGGAGGCGGTGCCGCGCAGCAGGCGGGCCTGGCGCTCCGACCACTCCAGCACGTCGGCATCGTACATTCCGTCCATGCGCCCTGCTCCGGTTCGGGGTCGAGGTTCCAAGCCCTATTCGGCCGCCAGGTCACGGGGGACGGCATCGTGCGGGGCCGGCAGCTGCACCTCGCCCAGCGTCACGTCGGCGATGGCGAAGGTATCGAAGTAGGTGATGCGGGCCGGGGCGCCATAGCGCGCGGCGATGCCGTCGCCCCAGGGGCCGGCATAGAAGGCCTCGGCCGCTTCCCGGCTCTCCCACAAGTAGGACCCGCCCGCGACGCCGCCCGCCATGTCGTGGATGAACTGCTTGCGCACCAGGCCCGGCACGGTCAGGAAGCCCGGCGCGATCGCCTCGAAATGCGCGCGGCAGGCCGCGGCGTCGATCGTGGGCGGCAGGTCGTACAGCACGAGGACGGTGATCATGTCGTCTCCAGTCGCGACAGAAGGTCGGGTGGCGCAGTGCCCAGATAAGCCTCCCGCACCATCGGGTCCACCGCCAGGGCGGCGCTGGGCCCGGCGAGCACGGTGCGCCCGCGGTCCAGCACGGTGCCGGCGCCCGCCAAGGACAACGCGGTGGCCACGTCCTGCTCCACCACCAGCATCGTCGTGCCCGCCTCCTGGTTGACCCGGCGCAACGCCGCGCACAGCTCGTCCACCATCAACGGCGCGAGACCCAGCGACAGCTCGTCGATCAGCAACAGGCGCGGGTCGGCCATCAGGCCGCGCCCGATGGCGCACATCTGCTGCTCGCCGCCCGAGAGCGTGCTGGCGTCCTGGCGCAGGCGTTCGCGCAGGCGGGGAAAGGTGGCGAGCACGAAGTCCATGTTCCGGCGCCGCAGCGCCGGCTCCGCGCCGCGCAGGAAGGCGCCCATCAGCAGGTTCTCCCGCACCGACATGCCGGCGAACAGGCGCCGCCCCTCCGGCACGTGCACCACGCCCCGCTGCACCAGGGTGCGCGCGGTGGGCCGGTCCAGCGTGTCTCCGGCGAAGACGACGCGCCCGGCCCGCAGCGGCAGCATGCCCGACAGCAGGCGCAGCAGCGTGGTCTTGCCCGCCCCGTTCGACCCGATCAGGCAGGCGATCCCGCCATCCTCCACCGCGATGTCCACCCCATGCAGGATTGGCACGTCGCCATAGCCCGTCGCCGCCCCCGTCACCGCCAGCAGCGCCGTCATGCCGGCAGCCCGGACGCCTGGGCAGCCTGGGCAGCCTGGCCAGCCTGGGCAGCCTGAGCAGCCTCGGCAGCCTGGGCGGCGTAGCGCGGCCCGAGATAGGCCTCCGCCACCTTGGGGTCCGACACCACCTGCCGCGGCGTCCCGTCGGCGATCAGCGCGCCGTGGTGCAGCACCAGGATGCGCGAGCATGCGCCCAACACCACCTTCATCAGGTGCTCGATCAGCAGGATGGTGATGCCGTCCCGGGCGATGCGCTCGATCAGCAGCAGGCCGCGGTCGATCTCGGCCGGGTTGAGCCCGGCGTTCACCTCGTCGAGCAGCAGCAGGCTCGGGTTGGTCGCCAGCCCCTTGGCCAGTTCGAGCCGCTTGCGGTCGGCCAAGGTCAGCTGCGCGGCCGGCGTGTCGGCGAGCGCACCGAGCCCCGTGTAGTCCAGGCACTCGCGGGCCCGAACCAGCGCCGCCTTCACGCCGGGTGCCCCGCCGGCGAACAGCGCGCCGGCGGCGACGTTCTCGGCGACCGTCATCTTGGGGAAGGGCTGCACGACCTGGAAGGTGCGCGCGATGCCGCGCCGGGCGATGCGCCAGGCCGGCAGCCGCCCGATGGGCGCGCCCTTGAACCGCACCGTGCCCGCATCGGCCGGGTGAACCCCGGTCAGCACGTTCACCAGCGTCGTCTTGCCCGCGCCGTTGGGCCCGATCAGCCCCGCGATCTCGCCCGGCTGCAGCACGAACGACACGTCGCGCAGCGCCTGCAGGCCGCCGAAGCGACGCCCGACGCCGGCCACTTCCAGCAAGGCGGTCATGGCGCGGCCTGTCGGCGCAGCAGCACGGCGCGCCACCGCCCGGCCGTGCCGAGCCCCCCCGGCAGGAAGATGATCAGCACGACGATCAGCATGCCCAGCATCCCGTCGTGGAAGTTCAGGAAGTTGCGCCAGACCAGCTCCTCCAGCAGCAGGAAGGCCAGCGCCCCCACGATGGGGCCCGGCACGCCGCCGACGCCGCCCAGCAGGCACATGACGACCGGCTTGACGCTCAGCAGGTCGTCGAACACGTCCGTGGGATCGATATAGCCGATCCAGCCGGCATAGATGCCGCCCGCGACCCCGGCGCCCAGGGCCGACAGGGCGAAGGCCACGCACTTGGCGCCCAACGCGTTCACCCCCAGCACGGCGGCCGCGTCCTCGTTCTGCTGCACGCAGCGCAGCGCCCAGCCGACGCGGCCCCGGATCACCAGCGCGGTCGTGACCGCGAGCACGGCCGCCAGGGCCAGCATGCCGGCATAGGCCAGGCGCGCGGTCACGGCCGGGTCGGCGCCCGGCTGCACGGGCAGGCTGAGGCCCATGCCGCCGCCGGTCAGCGTGTCGGCGGCGTTCACCACCTCCCGCAGCACGGGGGCCAGCACCAGGCTGGCGACGGCGAAGTAGTGGCCGCGCAAGCGCAGCAGGCAGGGGCCGAGCACGGCCGCGAACAGCAGGGCCGCCCCGGCACCGAGCGCGATCGACACGGGCCGCCCCCAGCCGGCCGCCTGGAGCATCGCCCCGGCATAGGCGCCGATGCCGAAGAAGGCCGCGGTGGCGAAGGACGGGTAGCCCGCGAGCCCACCCACCAAATTCCACGACAGGGCCAGCGCCGCGTACATCGCCGCCGTCGTGCCCAGCCGCACCGTGTAGTCGCCGCCGAACGGCACGCCGGCCGCCAGCAGCACCAGAAGGCCGGGCAGGAGGAACCGCCTCATTGGAAGCCGCGCCGCCCCATGATGCCCTGCGGGCGCAGCACCAGCAGCAGGATCAGGACGGTGAACGACAGCGTCAGCGAATGCTCCGGCCCGAAGAACACCGCGCCGACGCTTTCAAGCACGCCCAGCGCGAGGCCGCCCACCAGAAGGCCGGGCACGCTGCCCAGCCCGCCCATGACGCAGATGACGAACGACTTGCCGAGGTATGCCGTGCCGGCCAGGGGCGAGATGGGGAAGATGGGGCTGAGCAGCGCGCCCGCGGCCCCCGCGAAGGCGGCACCCAGCCCGAACGTCAGGGCAAAGACGTGGGGCGTGTCGACGCCCATCAGGGTCGCGGCATAACGGTCCATCCGCACCGCGACGATCGCCCGACCGACCGGCAGCGCGTGCAGCACCCAGTACAGCAGTCCCACCAGCGCCACCGCGAACCCCATGCTGGCCAGGCGGTCCACCGGCACGAACACGCCGTGCAGGTCCAGCACGCCCAGGGGCGGCCGCAGCGTGATCTTGCGGAAGTCGGCGTGGAACACCAGCAGCATCAAGTTGTCCAGCAGCAGCGTCAGCCCGAAGGTCAATGTCAGCGTCACCAGCACCGGGGCCTCGGCGACGCGGTTGATGACCAGGCGCTGCAGCGCATAGCCCAGGCCGAACAGCAACGCCGCGGCCATGGGCACGAAGAGATAGGGGTGGATGCCCAGGCTGGTGTAGGCGAACCAGGCGAGGTAGGCGCCCAGCACGATGAAGGCGCCGTGCAGCACGTTGATGATGTTCAGCACGCCCCAGACCAGGCTGAACCCGGCGCCGATGCAGGCATACAGCCCGCCCAGCAGCAGGCCGTTCACCACGATCTGGAGCGAGAACACGAGTTCAGCCGATGCCCATCCGCAGGCTGCCCTGCTTGATCCCGTCCGGCAGGATCACGACGATCTTGCCGCCCTGCACCTGCATCACCGGCGGCACGTACGACACCACCTGGCCCGACTTCGCGAAGGACAGCGGGCCGAAGAACGTGTCGAACCCGCCGGCAGCCAGCGTCGTGCGGACCGCGGCGCGGTCGGCCGTCCCGGCCCGCTCGATCGCCATCTGCAGCAGCACGCCCGCAGCACTTCCGGTGGCGGCGGTGTAGTCCGGCTCCGTCTTGTAGGCCGCCGTGAACAGGCGGTTGTAGCCCTCGGTGCTGCCGAACACGTCCTGGCTGATGTAGCGCACGGCGGGCGACCACCAGCAGGCGGTGGTCAGGTTCTCGGCCAGCGGGCCGAGCGCCTCCACGAACTCCTGATAGGCCGGGCCGTTTGCCATGGTGATGGCCTGCGCCGTGACACCCAGGTCGGCCATCTGCTTGCGGACCAGGATCAGGTCGTTGATGTAGCCCGTGGCGCAGATCCAGTCGGGCCGGGCCGCCCGGATCTCGGTCAGCGCCGAGGCGTGGTCCAGCGCGTTGATGGCGTACTTGCCGGAATACACCACCTCCATCCCGCGCGCCTTGGCCGACTTGTCGAACTCCTGCCCCAGCGCCAGCGGATAGAGGTCGTTGCGCGCCAGGATCGCCACCCGGCGCACCCCGGGGGCCGCCGCATGGATCAGCGTCGCGATCGGCTCCGCGATGGTGTCGTTGCTGGTGAAGGTGCCGAACAGGTTCTTGTAGCCCTGGTCGTACACCTCGGCCGAGGAGGCGGTGGGCGCGATCGTCGGGATCCCGTAGCGTTCGGAGACGGTGCTGGCAGCCTTGGCAGCACCCGAGCCGAAGGGCGAGAACATGAAGTCCACCCGGTCGTCCGTCGCCAGCTTCTCGGCCACCTGCACCGCTTTCGGCGTGGCGGACTGGTAGTCGTAATAGACAAGCTCGATCGGCCGCGCATCCGCCCCGGCCTTGATGCCGCCCTTGGCGTTCACCTGGTTTGCCCAGAGGTCGTAACCCTGGCGGAGCTTGAGGCCCTCCGGCGACAGCGGGCCCGTCAGCGGCAGCGGCGCCCCGATCCGCAGCGGGCTCGCCGCCCTGCCCCGCCCGGGGCTTCCGCCCAGCGCGCCCACCGCGCCCGCACCCATCAGCATCGCCCGGCGTGTCGTGCCCATCGTTCCGCTCCCTCATCGCTTGGGCTACCGTGAAGCAATCCCCGTGCCCTGGCGAACGAACCCGCATGGACCCGGGTTCCGGGAGGTCGCGGCCCATGGTGTAGTGCCGCCATGACCGACACGCCGCTTCGTCCCACCTGGTGCGAGATCGACCTTTCCGCCGTCGCGCACAACATCGGCCTGCTGCGGGAGATGGTCGGGCCCGGGGTGGCCGTCTACGTCTCCGTCAAGGGCGACGCCAGCGGATGCGGCGACGCGGTGGTGGGGGCGCGCGCCGAGGCGGCCGGGGCGGCGGGGCTCGCCTTCGGCAATGCGGACCGCGCCGTCGCCTGCCGCAAGGCCGGGGTGCGCCTGCCCATCCTGCTCTATCCCACCTGCCTGCCGCAGGATGCGCCGGCGCTGGAGCGGTTCGGGCTCATGCCGACGCTCTCGACGCTCGATGACGTCGCGCGCTGGTCGGCGCATGCGACGCGCCTGCCGGTGTTCCTCAAGCTCGATGGCGGCGGCTTCCGGGCCGGCGCCCTGCCGCACGAGGCCGTCGCCGTGGCCCGCGCCATCGTCGACAGCCCGACGCTGCATCTGGCTGGCGCGTATGGCCACCCCATGACGTCCTACGGGCCACCGGACGAAGCCTATACGCGCGGCCAGATCGCCGCTTGTATCGGGGCGCTGCAGGCCATCGCCCAGGCCGGCATCGACGTGCCCGTCCGGATGGTGTCGAGCTCCGCGCTGATCCTGGCGTACCCCGAGGCGGACCTGAACGCCATCGACCCCGGCCGCCTGGTGCTGGGAATCGGCTTCCCCGCCGTGCCCGGCCGGGCGCGGGCGTGGAAGCCGGCCCTGGTGGGGCTGAAGACCCGGCTGGTCACGCTTCGCTCTCTCTCCGACCCCGGCGACGTGCCGGCGGCGCCGTTCCTGCCGCTGCGCCCCGGCATGCGGATCGGCCTGATCCCCTATGGCTGGAGCGAGAACTACCCGCGCCGCATGCCCGCGCAGGCCACGGCCCTGCTGCATGGACGCCGCGTCCGCCTGCTGCCCCCCACCCATTCCGAGCTGATGCGCATCGACCTGACCGACATCCCGGACGCGGCCCTGGGCGACGAGGTGGTGCTGCTGGGCCGCCAGGGCGGCGAGGCGATCGGCCTCGATGAGCTCGCCACGCAGTGGGGCGTGGGCATCGCCGACCTCTATCCCGCCATCGGCAAGGGCGTGCGGCGGGAATACCGGGGCTGAGGCCCGTCAGCCGTCGACGTAGGCGTCCGCCAGACCCGATTCCACACCCTCGGCCGTCAGCGCCTCGTCGTGCAGCCGCGTGCTGGACAGGGTGAGATAGAGCGGCGAGCAGATGTTGATGTCCGGCACGTCGCGGGCGACGATGTCCTGGAAGCGCTTGAACAGCGCGACGCGCCGGGCCGGGTCGTTCTCGACGGCGGCGTCTTCCAGCAGCTGGTCCACCTCGGGGTTCGCGTAGTGCGTGGCGTTCGAGAAGGGCACGCCCTTGATGAAGTTCTTCGACCAGTACAGGCGCTGCACGCCCACCGTCGGGTCGAACAGGTTGCTCGCGCCGTTGATCGTCATGTCGAAGGCGCGGTCGGAGTACACGCGCTTGACGAAGCTGCCCATGTCCTGCGCCCGGATGTCCACCGCGATCCCCGCCCGCGACAGCCCGGCCCGGATCACGTCCGCCGTGCGCTTCTGGTCCTCGCCCGACGGGTTGAAGTCGAGCGTCAGGCGGAACCGCGTGCGGTCGGCGCCCCGGGGCAGGCCGGCCTGGTCGAGCAGCGCCTCGGCCGCCTTCGGGTCCAGCCGGTAGGGCGAGGGCGCCGGGTCCGCGAAGGCTTTCAGCCCGGGCGCGATCGGCGAGAAGCAGGGCGTGGCCAGGCCGTAATAGGCCGCCTTCACCACCAGGTCGCGGTCGATCAGATGGGCAATCGCCTGCCGCACCTCGGGCCGGCCCAGGATCGGGTGGTCGAGGTTGAACTCCAGCCGGGTCACGTTGAACGAATAGGTGTTGCCCCGGGGGTCGAACCGCAGCTTCGGCATGGCCCGCAACCGCTCCACGTCGTTCAGCGCGACGGGCGTGCGGTAGCCGAGATCCGCCTGCCCCGTCTCGAACAGCACGGACCGGGCGGCGGGGTCCGGCACGAACTTGACGATCAGCTGGTCGAGGTAGGGCTTGGGCGCGTCCCAGTACGCGGGGTTGCGCTCGTAACGGGCGAAGCTGCCGCGCGACCACTCCTTGAACACGAACGGCCCGGTGCCGATAGGCGCGTTGTTGGCCGGGTTCTGCACGGGGTCGCCCTGCTCGTACAGGTGCTTCGGCAGGATCGGGCTCTCGCCGCCCACCAGCGCCCGAATGAGGTAGGGCGCGGGCTTCGACAAGCGGAACACCGCCGTCAGCGGGTCCGGCGTCTCGACGGCGGTGACGTTGGCGAAGGTGCTGCGGCCGCGCGGGTGCAGGCGCTTGAGCAGCATGATGCTGAAGGCGACGTCGGCCGCGGTGAAGTCCTGCCCGTCGTGCCACTTCACCCCCGGCCGCAGCTGGAACCGGTAGGTCAGCCCGTCGGCCGCGACCTCCCACGCGAGCGCCAGCAGCGGCTTCGGGTTCAGGGCGTTGTCGTAATCGAGCAGGCCTTCCACCACCTTGGCGCTGACGCTGAGCGACCAGGTCAGCACCGTGAAGGCCGAGATCAGCGCCGTCGGCTCCGACTGCAGCACGACCGTCAGCGTGCCGCCGCGCCGGGGGCCGGATTGGCCCCTGGCGGGAGCATACACGCCCCCTGCGGCCAGGATGGCCGGCAGGGTGGCGAGGGTGGCCCGGCGGGTGATCATGCGCTGTGGACTAGACCCGGCGCACGTTGGTGAACAGCGGCAACCCGGTCAGCATGCCTGTCAGGTTGCGGCGGTAGGCGGCCGGCTGGAAGTACATGCCCAGCGGCAGGTAGGTCACGTCCTGCATCGCCGCCGCCTGCATCTGGCGCGCGAAGCCCTTCTGCGCCGCCTCGTCCGGCGCTTCCAGGAACTGCACCCGCGCCGCCTCGTAGGCCGGGCTGGTGGGCCAGCCGGCGAAGGCGCCCTGGCCGTTGCCGCGCATCAGCAGGTGGGCGGCCGGGTTGGAACAGTCGAGCGCGCCGAAATACACGCCGAACAGGTGGTAGCCGCCCTTGTCGGCCGCCGCCTTGCTGTTCCAGCGCTGCACCACGGTGCCCCAGTCGAGCGCCACGTAGTCGATGTTCATGCCGATGCGCCGCCCGACATCGGCCATCACCTGACACACCGCGCTGATCCGCGGCACGTCGCTGCCGGCCAGCATGACGATCTTCTCGCCCTTGTACCCGGCGTCCAGCAGCTCCTTCTTCAGCGTGGCGTCGTCGGCCGTGTTCTCCAGCGCCGCCATGCCGGCATCGTTGGCGAACGGCGAGCTCGGCGCGATCATGCCGACCTTGTCGCGCCAGGCGCCGCTGTCGGCGCCCGCCACCGCGGACATGAAGTCCTTCTGCCGGACGGCCTTCAGCAGCACGCGGCGGATGGCCGGGTTGTCGAACGGCGGCTGCAGATGGTTCAGCCGCATGCAGCCCATCAGGCCCCGGTCCTCCACCACGCGCACGACCAGGTCCTTGTTCTGCCGCAGCAACGGAACCAGGTCCATGTCCGGCTGCTCGTACCAGTCCACCTCGCCCGACTGCAGGGCCGCCGCAGCCGTGCCCGCGTCGGGGATGGTGATGGACTCGATCCGGTCGAAGTAGGCGATGCGCGGGCCCGATGTGAACTGCGGCGTGCCGCCCTGCCGCGGCACGTAGCGGTCGAACTTGCGATACACGGCACGCGCCCCCGGCACCCGCTCGTCCGCCACGAAGCGGTAGGCGCCGCTGCCCACCATCTCCGTCACCTGGGTCGTGGCCGGCAGGCTCGCCAGCCGCTCCGGCATGATGACGGGCAGGTAGCTGTAAGGCTTGCCCAGCGCCGCGGGCAGCGCCGGGAACGGGCGCTTCAGCCGGAACTCGATCACCTTGTCGGAAAGCGCGGTCAGCGAGTCCGTCGCCTGCATCAGCGCCTCGCCGAACGCATCGCGCTGCGCCCAGCGCTTGAGGCTCGCCACGCAGTCCCGCGCCAGCACCGGCGTGCCGTCGTGGAAGATCAGCCCGTCGCGCAAAGTCAGCCGCCACAGCTTGCCGTCGTCCTCCACCGTGTGCCCGGCCACCATCTGCGGCTGCGGCGCGCCGCTGTCGTCGAGGCCATACAGCGTCTCGAACACGATCAGCCCGTGGGTGCGCGTGGTGTAGGCCGTGGTGACGATCGGGTCGAGCAGCGCCAGGTCCGCATAGGGCACGAACTTCAGCGTGGTGGCCGACTGCGCGCGCCCGATCGAGGGCGCGGCCATCAGGGCCGCCCCCGCCTGCAACAAGCCCCGACGCTTCATTCCGTGCTCCTGTCCAATCCCGCCAGCCGAAGCAATTCCCACGCCACGGGGCCGCTCAGCCGACCAGGAAGCTGCCGACCACGTCGGAGAACCGGTCCGGCGCCTCCACGGCCGAGATGTGCCCGGCCTCCAGCGTCACCAGCGCCGACCCGGCGATCGCCGCATAGATCGCCTGGCCGTCCGCCGGCGTGGTGGCCGGGTCGTTCGCCCCCACCACCACCAGCACGGGGTTCGTGATGGCCCGCATGCTGTCGCGCTGGTCCATGTCGCGAATGGCGGCGCAGCAGGCCGCGTACCCCTCGGGCGGGGTGGACCGGATGCCGGCCCGCATGCGGTCGATCACGCCGGGCGCACGGGCCCGGAACGCCTCGGGAAACCACCGCGTGACCGTGGGCTCGACGGTGGCTGTCATACCGCCCTGCTGCACCAGCGCGATCCGGCCGTCCCACAGCGAAGGCGGGCCCATGTGCGCCGCGGTGTTGCACAGCGCCGCCCGGGCGATCCGCTGCGGCGCATGGGTCAGCAGCCACAGGCCCACCATGCCGCCCATCGACAGCCCGCAGAACCCGGCCTGCGGCACCCCCAGCGCGTCCAGCACGGCCAGCGCGTCCATCCCCAGCCGGTCCATGGTGTAGGGCCCCGGCGACACCACGCTGCCGCCCTGGCCGCGCCCGTCGTAACGGATGACGCGGAACCGGTCGCCCCAGGCCGCCACCTGATCGTCCCACATCGACAGGTCGCAGCTGAGCGAGTTGGACAGCAGGACCGGGGGCGCATCCGCCGGGCCATCGAGCTGCACGCGGAACGCCTCGCCGCCGCAGTCGAGCATCATGGCCGCGTTCCCCGATACCACGCCAGGATCTCCTCGCCGTTCATGAACGTTACCCCGTCATGGGCACGGCAGTAGTCGAACACCTCCTCCAGGTACTTGATCCGGTGCGGCTGGCCGGAGATGTAGGGGTGGATCGCCACCGCCATGATCTTCGCCCGCTCCGCGCCTTCGAGGTACAGCCGGTCGAACGTGTCCTTGCACCGCGTGGCCCAATAGGCGGATTCGTGGTGCTGCACGAGCATCGTCGGGATGTCGTTCAGCTCCACCGTGTAGGGCAGCGTCACCAGCGGGCCGTGCGCGGTGGCGATCTCGCAGGGCTCGTCGTCCCACACCCAGTCGCCGATGTATTGCACCCCGGCCTCGGCCAGCATCTCCGGCGTGTCCAGCGTCTGCGTCAGCCCCGGGCCGAGCCATCCGACGGGCCGCTTGCCGGTGAAGCGCTCGATGATGTCCATCGATTTATGGATGACGCCGCGCTGGTCCGGCATCGTGTGCACCGGGCCCTGATCGTAGGCGTGGCCCATGAACTCCCACCCGGCGTCGCGCGCCTGCGCGGCGACCCGCTCGTAGTCCTCGCAGACCCGCGCGTTGATCGACAGGGTCGGCCGCACGCCCAGCCGGTCGAACAGCTTGAAGAACCGCCAGACGCCCACGCGCATGCCGTACTCGTGCCAGCTCCAGTTGGGCACGTCGGGCAGCAGAACCTGGCCCATGGGGGCCGGGAGCACCTGCCGCGCCATGGGCTTGCCGATGTCCCACACCTCGAGGTTGACGATCGGCCACACGACCAGGCGCGCGCCGCCGGGCAGGCGCAGGGGCGGGCGGTCGACGATGGCGGAATAGGGGGCGCGGTCGCGCGGCAGGGTCATCGCAGGCCTTTCGTTGACGTGGTCACGCTAGGCCGGCCCAGCGCCGCGTGCCACCCTGGCCGCCGCACCTGTGGAGACCCCGATGCCCGACATCCTCCCCGCCTATGAGCTGTTCGCGTTCTGGCGCACCTCCGCCACCTACCGCGTCCGCGTGGCGATGAAGATGAAGGGGCTGACGGCGCACGAGCACATCATCGACCTGGACCGTGGCGACCAGCGGGAGGCCGGGTTCCTGGCCATCAACCCGATGGGCGCCATCCCGGCGCTGATCGAGGCCGGGCACCCGCCGCTGACCCAGTCGCTGGCCATCCTGGAGTTCCTCGACGAGACGGCGCCGACGCCGCCGCTGCTGCCCACGGACCCGCACGGCCGTGCCCGCGTCCGCTCGATCGCCGCCATGCTGGCCGCCGACACGCACCCCTTCGTCACCCCGCGCGTCCGCCGCTACCTGCAGTCCAAGGGCGGCTTCGACGACGCGGCCTGGCGCGCCTGGCAGATCCAGTGGTTCACGACGGGGCTGCAGGCCGTGGAGCAGCGCCTGGCCTCGGAGGCGCAGACCGGCGCCTTCTGCCACGGCGACCAGGTGACTTTGGCCGACATCGTGCTGGCCAGCATCCCGGCCGTCATGCAGGTGTTCAAGATCGAGGTCGCCGGCACGCCGACCGTCGATCGGATCGTGGCGCTGTGCAACACGCTCGACGCCTTCGCGGAGTCCGCGCCGCACCGGCAGGTCGGGGCGCCTTGACAGATTGTCCGGTGACCGGGAGCGTCGCCACCGACCATCCGTGACCTACACCGGCATCGGCCCGCAGTCGACGTAGCAGGTCCGGCAGGTCTGCATCTCGGCGTGCCGGCCTTCGGCGAGCAGCTGGGCCACGTCCCGCCGCCGCTGGTGCAGCAGCACCTCGGCCAGGCTCTGGTCCCGCAGCGAGCCGATCGTCTCGTCGCGCCGGAAGTCGTTGCAGCAGACGAGCCGCATGCCGTCGCAGTCGACGACGAGGTGGTCCAGGATCTCGGGCGTGCACTGGATGGGCAGCGGGATCCGGGCCAGCGCCTCGAAGGCCGAGCGGTCCTCGGTACAGCGACTGTACAGCGGCGACGGCGAGACGCAGACGGCGCCGCGGTCGAGGAACCACTGGCGGATCGCGGCGAACTCCCCTTCGTTGCGGCGGCTGACCGGGACGCTGATGCTGACCTGGTCGGGGAACGCCTCGAGGATCTCCGTGTATTTCGGGAACACCCGCTCCGCCCGCAGCGGCTGCATCAGGTGGTCGAACGTCTCGGGAACCAGCGATTCGCAGTGGATCGACACGCGGGACACCAGCCCGGCCAGTGCACCGTGCCGATCCCGGTTGAACGCGGCGGCGTTGGTGTTGACCCACAGCGCCACGTCCGGCAGGCGGGAACGCAGGATGCGCGCCCGCTCCAAGACGAACGGGTCGAGGAAGCCGTCCCCGAACAGGCCGAAGCCGATCACCCCGGTGATCCCGATCTCCAGGTCGGCGATCCCATCGACGATGCGTCGGAACACGTCCATCGGCATGGGCGTGCGGGGCGACTGGGCGGTGGACGCCTTGCCGGTCGGGCAATGGACGCAGGACGCGTTGCACAGGCCGGTGGTACCCAGGATCACGTGCCCGAGCGTCCTGGGCCCACCCAGCGCGCGGAACTCGTCCCGGCCCATCGGCATGGGCTTCACCAAAGAGGGGCCGGCCAGCAAGGCGGTGTCCAGCATCGGCCTCTCCCTCGATCAGGACAGGATGGTCGTCTGCTCCAGCCGAACCGTCAAGGCAACGATCGAGCCCTTAGTCGTCGCGGTGGACGCGCTCCATGCGCTCGTGCCGCTCCTGCGCCTCCAGGGACATGATCGCGATCGGGCGTGCCTCGAGGCGGCGCAGGCTGATGGGCTCGTCGCTTTCCTCGCAGTAGCCGTAGGTGCCGTTGTCGATGCGGGTCAGGGCCTGGTCGATCTTGGAGATCAGCTTGCGCGCCCGGTCCCGCGTCCGAAGCTCCAGCGCGCGGTCGGTCTCGACGCTGGCGCGGTCGGTGATGTCGGCCTCGTGGATGCCGCCTTCCGATAGGCTGGCCAGGGTGCCGTCGGCCTCTCGCAGCAGCTCCGCCCGCCAGCGCAGCAACTTTTGGCGGAAATACTCCACCTGGATGGGGTTCATGAACTCTTCGGCGTCGGAAGGGCGGTAGTCCTGGGGCAACGTGATCATCATGCGCAGCGATCCCTACCTGTCGACGCCCCCCGCGCGTGTTCACCGGGGAGTGATCGTGCCGGGCTTATAGTGGTGCCCGCCGCCGCCGCCTAGTCCTGTCTGACAACTGTCAAACGCTTGTCGTAAACGGGTTTTGCGGTGTCACGCGGAAGCCGCAGCCCGGTGCCGGGCCAGCTCGACCGCCACGCGGACCAGCAAGGCCCGTTGAACGGCGGCCAAGCCGGGGTCGGAGGCCGGGGGTGCGGCGCGCATCGCCGCCGCCAGCGGCCCCAGCGCCGCAGCCCCGGCCCCGGCCAGCAGGGCGCGTTGCAGGGCGGCCAGGGCCGCCAGCGTCGCCTCGCCATGGCGCCGCGCCTCGCGGTCCTGCACCTGGCCTGTCTCCGCCTCCTGCATGGCCAGCAACGACGGCATGGACACGCTGGCCGCCGCCGCCGGCGCGTCGGCCCGGCCTGCCGCCGTTTCCGTTACGTGGAACCCGGTGGTCCCGCGGACGGTCCTGGCCGAACGAACGCCACCCAGGGCGCCCAGCCCGATGATCCCCGCCATGCCCCGCCCCTCCCTTTCCTGCCGCCCGGCAGGTGTTGCCGGGTGTCGAGCCCCGCCAATGCAGCGTTTTGCCGTGGCACGCCCCTTGCGCTGACACCCACCATGAGCCGCCTTCCCCTTCCGATCCGTAAACGGGCCGTCATGCTGGCACTGGTGGTGCTCGCGCTGACGATCCCGCCCGGTGCCAGCGCCCCGGCCGCCGCCCAGGTCCGCATCAAGGACATCGCCGACGTCGAGGGCATCCGCGACAACCAGCTGGTGGGATACGGCCTCGTCGTCGGCCTGAACGGCACCGGCGACCGGCTCGACAGCGCCGTCTTCACCCGGCAGTCGCTGATCGGCATGCTCGAGCGGCTCGGCGTCAACACGCGAGACCAGGAAGCCAAGCTGCAGACCAAGAACGTCGCCGCCGTCATGGTCACCGCCAACCTGCCCGCCTTCGCCCGCAGCGGCAGCCGCATCGACGTGACCGTCTCGGCGCTGGGCGACGCGAAGGACCTGACGGGCGGCACGCTGCTGGTGACGCCGCTGCTGGGCGCCGACGGCGAGGTCTACGGCGTGGCGCAGGGCACGCTCGCCACCGGCGCCGTGGCCGCCAAGGGCCAGGGCGCCTCCGTCACCCGCAACATCCCCACCTCCGCCCGCATCGCCAACGGCGCCACGGTGGAAAAGGAGATCGCCTTCCAGCTCGGCACCAAGCCGCTGCTGCGGCTCGGGTTGCGCAACCCCGACCTCACGACGGCGCGGCGCATGGCCGACGTCATCAACCGCGCCATCGGCGGCGGCGCCCGCGCGACGGACCCGCGCACGGTCACGCTGACCCTGGGCGGCCGCGACCCCATCGACGTGCTGGCGCGACTCGAGGACCTGCGGGTCGAGCCCGACAACCACGCGACCGTCGTCATCGACGAGGCCAGCGGCACCATCGTGATGGGCGCCAACGTCCGCATCAGCACCGTGGCGATCGCGCAGGGCAACCTGACCATCCGCGTCACCGAGACGCCGCAGGTCAGCCAGCCCGAGCCGCTGTCGCGCGGCACCACGACCGTCACGCCGCAGACCAACATCCAGGTCGACACCGGGGCGGACAAGCGGCTGGGCATCCTGCCGGGTGGCGTGACGCTGCGCGACCTGGTCGCCAGCCTGAATGCGCTCGGCGTCGGTCCGCGAGACATGATCAGCATCCTGCAGTCCATCAAGGCCGCCGGCGCCCTCCAGGCCGACCTGGTGGTCCGATGATTTCGATGCTCCAGCCGTCGGCCGCGAACCCGACGGCGGCAAGCCGCGACCGCATCGAGGCCGCGGCGCGGCAATTCGAATCGCTCGCGCTGACCGAGCTGCTGTCGCCCATGTTCGCGACGGTTGACACCAGCAAGGGGCTGTTCGGCGGCGGCGACGGGGAGGCTGCCTGGAAGCCCCTGATGGTCGCCGAGCTTGCCAAGCACATCGCGGCGCACGGGGGCCTCGGCCTCGCGCGCCCGGTGATGGACCAGATGATCCGCATACAGGAGAAGCAGAAATGACCCCCAACACCCCCATCAGCCGTCTCGCCGCCGTGCTGCGCCTCGAGAACGCCGCCCTGGCCGCGCACGACGCCCAGGCGGCGGCCGGGCTGCTGCCGGAGAAGCAGGCGGCGACGGCCGCGCTGCAGGCGAGCCTGGCGGGCTCCGTGTTCGATCCGCGCCAGGCGGCACAGCTGCGCGACCTCGCCGGCGAGAACGCCATGCGCCTGTCCCGCGCCATCGACGTCCAGGGCCGCATCCTCGAGATGGTCGCGCGCGCCGCCCGCCAGGCGAGCCCGGGCGCCGTCGCCTATGGCGCCCACGGGGCCACCCTGCCCGGCGTCGCCGCCCTCGCCCTCACCTTGCGGGCATGATACCCCGCCGGGCATGCAGCCCGGCCTGAACCTCGCTTTCCTGACCCCCGCGCCCGAGCCGGAAGGCGGCGGCCGCGCCTTCAACCAGGGCCTGGTCCAGGCCCTGCGCGCCGCCGGCCACACCGTGGACCTGCGTCACACGATGGCCGATCTCGATCCGGACACGCTGCCCATCGTCGACGGGCTTCTGCTGCCGGACCTCGAGCCGCATCTGGAGACGCTGGTCGGGCGCGACGCGGTGGCCCTGGTACATCATGTCTCGGCCCGTACCGGCCGCGACAGGGCCGCCCGCGACGCCGTGCAGGCGATCGAGCGGCGCATGCTGCCCGCGTTCCGCCGCGTCGTCGCCACAAGCCTGCCAGTCGCCGAACGCCTGACCGCGGAGTTCGGCATCGCCGCCCCGCATGTGGTGGGTTCCGGCGCGCCCGACCTGCCCCGCAGCGCGCCCGGGGCGGGGCCGTCGTGTCACCTCGTCTGCATCGGCGTCCTGACGCCGCGCAAGGGCCAGGACCGGCTGCTGCACGCCCTGGCCCGGCTGACGGACCTCGACTGGCACCTCACCATCGCCGGGGACGCGACGCGCGACCCGGTGCATGCCGCGACCATCCCGGCGCTGGCGGAGCAACTGCAGCTGTCGTCCCGCGTCACGCTGCTGCCGAACGCGTCGGACGCAGCGCTCGAGACCGCGTGGCGCGCGGCCCAGCTGTTCGTGCTGGCCACCAGTTGGGAGGGCAATCCCTCGGGCGTCGCGGAGGCGCTGCGCCGCGGGATCCCGGTCGTGGCCACCCGGGTCGGCGACATCGGCGGCCTGGTGCCGCAATCCGCCGGGATCCTGTTCCCGCCCGACGACCCCGCGACCTTCGGCAAGTGCCTGCGCCGGGCCATCTTCGACACGGGGCTGCGCACCGCCCTGGCCGAGGGCGCCTGGCAGGCCGGGCTGGCCCTGCCGGGCTGGCCGCAGCAGGCCCTCGCCTTCGAAGCCATCCTCCGGAGCTGACCGCCATGCCCCTTCTCGGCTGCATCGCCGACGACTTCACCGGTGCCACGGACCTGGCCAGCATGCTCGTCGGGCGGGGCATGCGCGCCGTCCAGCTGATCGGCGTGCCCGCACCGGGCGACGCGGTGCCCGACGCGGACGCCGTCATCGTCGCGCTGAAGTCCCGCACCATCCCGGCGCAGGACGCGGTGCGGCAGAGCGTCGAGGCCCTGGCCTGGTTGCAGCGCGCCGGCTGCAAGCAGTTCCTGTTCAAGTACTGCTCGACCTTCGACAGCACCGACGAGGGCAATATCGGCCCGGTCGCCGACGCGCTCGTGGCCGCCCTGGGCTGCGGCTTCGCCATCGCCTGCCCGGCGTTCCCCACCAACGGCCGCACCGTCTACATGGGCCACCTGTTCGTGAACCAGGTGCCGCTGAACGAGAGCGGCATGCAGGACCATCCGCTGACGCCGATGCGCGACGCGAACCTGGTGCGCGTGCTGTCCCGCCAGACCTCGGGCACCGTCGGCCTGGTGCCCTTCCCCACGGTCGAGGCCGGCGCCGCCGCCATCCGCGCCGCGCTGTCCGCCCAGAAGGAGCAGGGCCGCCGCTACGCGATCGTCGACGCGGTCACCGACGCCCATCTGCTCGCCATGGGCGAGGCGGTGGCGGGCCATGCGCTGCTGACCGGCGGCGCCGGCGTGGCGATGGGCCTGCCGGAGAACTTCCGGCGTGCCGGGCTGCTGCGGACGACAGCGGCCGGGGAGATCCCGACGGTGCAGGGCCATGCGGCGGTGCTGGCGGGATCGTGCTCGCGCGCCACGCTGTATCAGATCGGCGCCGCCCGCGACCGCGTGCCGACGCTGGAGCTGGACGCGCTCGCGACGCCCGACGCCGCGGCGCTGGCGGACCAGGCGCTCACCTGGGCGCGGGGGCGGCTGTCGGCCAGCCCGGTGGTGATCGCGGCCTCGGCCCCACCCGACACGGTCGCGGCGCTGCAGGCGCGGCTGGGGCGGGACGCGGCGGGCGCGCTGGTGGAGGCCGCCATGGCCCGCATCGCACAGGGGCTGGTGGAGGCGGGCGTCCGCCGGCTGGTCGTCGCCGGGGGCGAGACCAGCGGCGCGGTGGTCGCTGCACTCGGCGTGCAGCGTCTGGCCATCGGCCGCGAGATCGATCCGGGCGTCCCCTGGACCTACGCCGAGGGCAGCGGGCCGCCGCTGCTGCTGGCGTTAAAGAGCGGCAACTTCGGCGGGCGCGACTTTTTCCTGAATGCCTTCGAGCAGGCCCCGGCATGACGGAACCCGAGACGCGGAACCGACTGGCCTGACTCGGCGCCAGCCTGTTCACCCGAGGCTACTCCGTCCCCATCCCGTCGCCAATGGCAAGACCCTGGTGGACGCGGTCCACCGCGGAGGAGCTGGGGCTGCTTCGCACCGCCGACTTCACCCCAACTGCCGCCGATCAGGTCGAGGACCTGCTCGAGACCTTCGGCTGAGCCTCACAAACAGAAACGGCCTGCACCCGAAGGGATGCAGGCCGTGTGTTGCCGGGGACGCCGCCCCCGTCGTTCGACAGGCTGAAGGGTCAGCTGGCCGGGTCGGACGGCGTCGCGGCGGTCTTCTTCGGCTTGGCCGCGCCGGTCGCGCCCAGCTTCTTGGCCGCGGCGCTGCGGACCGCCGGCGACTTGGCCGTCTTCATGGTCTTGGCTGCCGAGGTCTTCTCGGCGGGCGACGCGGCCGGGGCCGTGTCCATCGCCTTGGTCTTCTTCGCAGCAGCCTTCGGGGCCGCCTTTGCCGGGGCGGCAGCCTTGGTCGCGGGCTTGGCGGCGGCCTTCGGGGCGGCGGCCTTCTTCGGGGCCGCCTTTGCCGCGGCGGCCGGCTTTGAAGCGGCCTTCTTGGGGGCTGCAGCCTTGGAGGTCTCGGCCTTGGGGGCCGCAGCCTTCGGGGCAGCCTTCGGGGCGGCCGCCTTCTTCGCGGCGGGCTTGGCCGGAGCGGCCGCTTTGGCCGCCGGCTTCGCAGCCTTGGCAGCAGGCTTGGCGGCTGCCGGCTTGGCTTCGGCCTTCGGGGCCGCAGCCTTCTTCGGGGCGGCCTTCGCCTTCGCGGGCGGCGGCGCCTTGCCGTTCGGAGCAGTCTTCGTCGCAGCACGGACCGCCATTGCCTGGGCCCGCTTGGTCGTTGTGTCGTCGGTCACTTCGGTGTCCTCCTTGAGCGGTGGTGCACGCATGCCAATCCGGCTTTTGCAGTGTGGCACGACGCGGCGGTTCGTTTCAGGAACAATCCGTCTCGCCGCCCCATGGGACACGCCGCTCGTCGGCCCGATTGCCGCGCGAATCGTCGACGTGCACGCCCCTTCCGCTCTCACGCGGCAGAGGCATCCCTGTCAATGAAAACCGGCAGGAAGGGAAATGTTTTGCGAAGAAAAACACGGCCCGTCGATTTCGGCTCTCGAGGCGCGAAACCGGCGGGCCCGCAGGGCCGAACGGCTATCGTTCCGAAATCGGTACGAACACCTGGTCCTCCGGGCCGACGTAGTTCGCCGCCGGCCGAACCAGCTTGTTGTCCACACGCTGTTCCATCACGTGCGCAGCCCAGCCGCTCGTGCGGCTGATGACGAAGATCGGCGTGAACATCGAGGTCGGGATCCGCATCTGGCTGTAGGCGACGGCGCTGAACCAATCGAGGTTCGCGAACATCTTCTTCAGCTCCCACATCGTCGCCTCGATCCGGTCCGCCACCGCCCAGGTCAGCGTGTCGCCCGACGCGTCCGACAGGCGCTTGGCCACGCCCTTGATCACGACATTCCGGGGGTCCGCCACGGTGTAGACGGCGTGCCCGAACCCGATCACCACCTCCTTGCCCGCGACCCGGCGGCGGATGTCCGCCTCGGCCTCGTCGACGCCCGCGTAGCGCTGCTGGATCTCGAGCGCCACCTCGTTGGCGCCCCCATGCTTCGGCCCCCGCAGCGCGCCGATCCCGCCCGTGATCGCCGAGTGCATGTCGGCCCCGGTGCCCGCGATCACCCGCGCGGTGAAGGTGCTCGCGTTGAACTCGTGCTCGGCATACAGCACGAGGCTCGTGTGCATCGCGCGCACCCATTCGGCGGGCGGCGCCTCGCCGTGCAGCAGATGCAGGAAGTGGCCGCCGATGCTGTCGTCGTCGGTCTCCACCTCGATCGCGCGGCCGTTGTGCGACCAGTGGTACCAATACAGCAGCATCGATGCGCCACAGGCCATGATGCGGTCCGCGATGTCGCGGGCGCCGGCCGGGTTGTGGTCCTCTTTTTCCGGCAGCGCGCAGCCCAGGGCGCTGATCGCGGTGCGCATCACGTCCATCGGGTGGGTCGAGGCCGGCAGCGCCTCCAGCACCTCGCGCACGACCAGCGGCAGGCCGCGCAGGGCCTTCAGCTTGGCCTTGTAGCCCGCCAGCTGCGCCGTGGTCGGCAGGGTCCCGTGCACCAGCAGGAACGCGATCTCCTCGAACTCGCACTGCTCGGCGATGTCGAGGATGTCGTAGCCGCGGTAGTGCAGGTCGTTGCCGGTGTGCCCCACGGTGCACAGCGCGGTGTTGCCGGCCGTGACGCCAGCCAGGGCGACGCCCTTCTTGGCCTTCTTCTCGGGTGCGATCGTTTCGGACATGGTTCTCGTCCCTTCGGCTGCTCGGCAGGCGGTGCCCGCCGTATGGATCGCTCTCAGGGCGGGCGCGGCCCACCCTTTGCCGGCTAGAACAGGCCGGGGCTGCCCAACTTCACCGTCCCTGCGGGCATCGCGACGTGCAGGCGGTGCAGCGTGCCCGCGGCCAGGGTCGGCAGCGCCTCGCAGGCTTCGAGGAACCGCGCCGACTCCGCCGGGTCGATCAGCCCCTCGGTCATGCTGCGGAACTTGCCGACGTAGTCCGCGCGCTTCCAGGGCGTGGCGCCCAGCGGATGCGCGTTGGCCACGGCCATCTGGTCGTCGACCGTGCTGCCGTCCTTCATGCGGATCACGATCCGGCCGCCGAAGGCCAGCTTGGCGTGGTCCTTGGCGTGGTAGCGCTCGGTCCAGGCCGGGTCCTCCAGCGTGCGGATCTTGTGCCACAGGCGGACCGTGTCCGGCCGCTGCTTCCGCTCGGGCGCGTAGCTGCGGACGTGGTGCCAGGCGCCGTCCTGCAGCGCCACCGCGACGATGTACATGATGGAGTGGTCCAGGGTCTCGCGGCTGGCGTTCGGGTCCATCTTCTGTGGGTCGTTGGCGCCGGTGCCGATGACGTAGTGGGTATGGTGGCTGGTCTCGATCACGATCTCGGCCACCGCGTCCCAGTCCGTGATGCGCTTGCCCATGCGGAAGGCGAGGTCGATCAGCGCCTGGCTCTGGTATTCCGCCGAGTGCTGCTTCGTGTAGCTGTCCAGGATGGCGCGCTTCGCCTCGCCGGGGCCGGGCAGCGGCACGTGGTATTCGGCCGTGGGCCCGTCCAGCAGCCAGGCGATGACGCTGTCCTCGCCCTCGTAGATCGGGCTCGGCGCGCCCTCTCCGCGCATGACGCGGTCCACTGCCTCGATCGCCAGCTTGCCGGCATGCGCGGGCGCATAGGCCTTCCACGAGCTGATCTCGCCCTTGCGGCTCTGTCGCGTGGTGAAGCTGACGTGCACCGCCTGCTGGACCGCCTGGAAGATGGTGGCGGCGTCGAGCCCCATCATGGTGCCGATCCCCGCCGCCTGGGCCGGGCACAGATGCGCGATGTGGTCGATCTTGTGTTCGTGCAGGCAGATCGCCTTTACCAGGTCCACATGGATCTCGTAGCCGGTCGCGAGCCCGCGCAGCAGCTGTGCGCCGCTGAGGCCGAGCTGCTGACCCACGGCCAGGATCGGCGGGATGTTGTCGCCGGGGTGGCTGTAGTCGGCGGCCAGGAACGTGTCGTGCATGTCGAGTTCGCGCACCGCCGTGCCGTTCGCCCAGGCGGCCCATTCCGGGCTGACCCGCACGGTGTCCGCCATGCCGAACACCGTCGCCCCCGCCCGGCCCGGCGCCGCCGGATGCGCCAGGGCCATGTCGCGGGCCGACATGCAGGGATGCCGGTTCACGCTGGCGATCGCCACGGCCGCGTTGTCGATGACCCGGTTGACGATCATCTCGGCCGTGTCGGCCGGCACGGGCACGTCGTCGGCCGCGACGGCGGCGATCTTCCACGCCAGCTGGTCTTCCCGCGCGAGCTTCGCCTTCGATGGATGGACCCGGACTTCGTGCATCTGCATCGGACATCTCCCTCATCGTGGCGCCCACCTTGGCGGCCGTTGCCAGGGGTCATAAGGTTGCGCAGGCATCACCGCAACCCGCGCCGCCTCCGCAAGGGGCTGCGCCGGGTCGCGCGTGCCCGCCCCGGAAAGGAGCCCCCGCCCCGTGCCCACCCCCTTCGACCGCGTCTACCTCGGCGACGTGGTGGCCCCCCACGGCATGATCCCGGGCGGCTACGTCGCCCTCCGCGGCGAGACGATCGCCGCCATCGGCCAGGGCGAGCCGCCGCCCGCCGCCAATGTCGTCGACCACAGCGGCAAGCTGATCCTGCCGGGCCTGGTCGACGGCCACATGCACACCGGCAGCAGCCTCGGCTTCCCCGGGATCGAGGGGGCGACGCGCAGCGCGGCGGCGGGCGGGGTGACGACCTGCGTCGACATGCCTTACGACGTCCCGCACAGCATCCACAGCGCCGCCTTGCTGGCCGAGAAGATCGGCTGGGTGGACCGCACCGCCCATGTCGATATGGCGCTGTACGGCACGATCCAGAAGCATGGCGGGCTCGATGCCATCCCGGAGCTCGCCGCCGGCGGGATCACCGCCTTCAAGCTCAGCACGTATGAGTACGACGCCGTCCGCTTCCCGCGCATCGATCACCCGACGATGGTGGAAGCGTTCACCCGCATCGCCCGCACCGGCCTGCCCGTGGCGGTGCACAACGAGGACCAGGAGCTGGTCGAGAGCCTGAGCGCACAGGCCCGGGCGGCGGGCCACACCTCGGCCATCTGGCACGCCCGCACCCGGCCGCCGCTGGCCGAGACGATGGCGGACCTCGAGATCTTCGAGATCGGGCTGCAGACCGGTGCCCATGTTCACATCGCCCATTCCTCGCTGGCCCGCGGCTTCGACATCGCCGAGAGCTTCCGGGCGCAGGGCATGCAGGCGACGGGCGAGGCCTGCATCCAATACCTGTGCATGACCGAGGACGACCTGGTTCGCCTGGGCGGCCGCGGCAAGTGCAACCCGCCCTTCCGCACCGCGGCCGAGGTCGAACGGATGTGGCAGCGGCTGCAGGACGGCAAGGTCAGCCATGTCAGCACCGACCACGCGCCGTGGCCCGCGGACCGCAAGACGTCGCCCGACATCTTCGCCTGCGGGGCCGGGCTGACGGGGCTGCAGAGCTTCGCGCCGTTGATGTTCACGCTGCTGGACGAGCGGGGCCTGCCGCCGACCCTGATGGCCGAGTACTGCGCCGCCCGCCCCGCCGCGCTGCATGGCCTGGCCCCCCGCAAGGGCGCCATCCGCCTGGGTGCCGACGCCGATCTGCTGGTGCTGGAGCGGACCCGTTACACCTTCGACGAGGCCACCATCCAGGACCGGCCGGAGCTGCGCTGGTCGCCCTATCACGGCCGGGAGATGCGGGCGCGGGTGGCCGAGACGGTGTTGCGCGGCCGTACGATCTGGGACGGCACCGCCGTCACCGCGCCCCCCGGGACCGGCCGCTTCATCCGAAGGCAGTCCCACTGATGTCGCGCGTCATCCGCATCGCCGCCGCCCAGATGGGGCCCAACCAGCGCGCCGACGGCCGGCCGGCCATCCTGGCCCGCATGATCGCGCTGCTGGAGGACGCCGCCAAGCAGGGCGCCACGCTGGTCGTGTTCCCCGAGCTGGCCTTCACCACGTTCTTCCCCCGCTGGCTGTTGGGCGACAACGAGCTGCCGACTTATTTCGAGGCAGCGATGCCCAACCCCGACGTGCAGCCGCTGTTCGACCGCGCCCGGGCGCTGGGCGTCGGGTTCTACGTCGGCTATGCGGAGACCACGCCCGAGGGGCAGCGCTTCAACACCGCCATCACGGTGGCACCCGACGGCACGATCGTCGGCAAGTACCGCAAGATCCACCTTCCCGGCTCCGTCGAACCCCGCGCGGGCGCCCGGTTCCAGCAGCTGGAGAAGCGCTACTTCGCGTATGGCGACCTGGGCTTCCCGGTGTTCCGCGCCGCCCCGTTCCAGGGGGCGCTGCTGGGCATGCTGGTCTGCAACGACCGCCGCTGGCCGGAAGCGTGGCGCGTGCTGGCGCTGCAGGGGGTGGAGCTGGTGCTGGTGGGCTATAACAGCGCCGCCTACGACCCGAACGGCGGGCGCACCGAGGACGGGCGCATCCGCACCTTCCACTCGCAGCTGGCGGCGCAGGCCAACGCCTACATGAACGCCACCTGGGCCGTGGCGGTGGCCAAGGCGGGCGACGAGGACGGGTCCGGCCTGATCGGCGGCTCCTGCATCGTGGACCCCAACGGGATGATCGTGGCGGAGGCCGCGACGCTGGGCGACGAGGTCGTGGTCGCCGACTGCGATCTCGATCTCTGCCGGCAGGGGAAGGAGAAGATGTTCAACTTCGCCGCCCATCGACGGCCACAATGGTATGGGCCCATCACCGGGCAAACCGGCGTGGAGGAGCCTGCATGACCGTCCTGCCCATCCGCACCCGGCCCGGCCTCCTGGCCCGGCCCGTGCTGGCCGCCGTCCTGCTCGCCGGATGCGCCGCGCCACCGCGGGTCGTCGCGGCGCATCACCCCATCCACCCGGTCAGGCCCGTGGCGAAGGCCCCGGCCCCCGGCACGGCGCCACCCGCGACGGCGCAGGCGAAGTCCACGCCCGACGCCCCGGCCCAGGCGGCCCAGGCAGCAGTGGCGGCTCCTGTCCCGGCACCGGCTGCCGAGACCACGGCGGCCGGTGCGGCGCCGGCTTCGGCCGCGACCCCGGTGTCCTCCTCCTCCTCGGGCGTGCCGATGATGGGGTTCCGCCCCATGCGGGGCCAGAAGCCCGCGGGCGCCTGAGATGCGCCGCCTGCTCCTGCTGCTTCCGCTGCTGCCGCTGGCGGGCTGCTATCCGCCGCCCACGCCGGCCTACTTGTTCGACCCGCCCGCACCCATGCCGTCGCCTTACCCGGCCTATCGCCCGGCCCCCGACGCGCCGCCGCTCGCCGCCCCGGTGCCGGAGCCCGCTGCGCCGCCCGTGGCGGAACCCCTCCCCTCGATGCCCGACGCAGAGCCGCCGCGGGACCCCGTGGAGGACATGCTGCTGCGGCCCCAGGCGCCCACCGCGGACGACGCCGAACCCGCCCCCGCCTCGCCCCCACCCGTGTCGTCCGCCGCACCGGCGTTGGTTCAGCCGCAGGACCCGCCCTCCGCCGTTCCGCTGATGGGGTTCCGGCCCATGCGCGGACAGAAGCCACCGAGCCCTTGACGACGCAGCCTCTTACCGACAGGCCCCCTACCGAAAGCCCGCCATGCCCCGCATCCTGACCGCCGCCGCCGCGCAGCTCGGCCCGATCCAGCGCGACGAGGGCCGCGACGTCGCCGTGGCGCGCATGGTGCGCCTGATGGAGCGCGCCCACGCCCGCGGCGTGCAGCTGATGGTGTTCCCCGAGCTGGCGCTCACCACGTTCTTTCCCCGCCATTACCTGGAAGATCGCGCCGAGGCGGACCCCTGGTTCGAGGCGGCGATGCCGTCCAACGCCACGGCCCCGCTGTTCGAGGCCGCCCGGCGCTACGGCATCGGCTTCCACCTGGGTTACGCCGAGCTCGCCCATGAGCCGGACGCGCAGGGCGTGATGCAGCGCCGCCGTTTCAACACCGCCATCCTGGTGGCGCCGGGCGGCGAAATCCTGCTGAAATACCGCAAGGTCCACCTGCCGGGGCACGCCGAATACCTGCCGCGCCGCAAGGTCCAGCATCTCGAGAAGCGCTACTTCGAGGTCGGGAACCTCGGCTTCCCCGTGATCCAGGCGCCGATGGGCGACCAGGCCGGCGTGAACATGGGCATGCTGATCTGCAACGACCGCCGCTGGCCGGAGGCCTGGCGCGTGCTGGGCCTGCAATCGGTCGAGCTCGTGATGCTCGGCTACAACACGCCCAGCATCAACCAGGACGCGCAGGGCTTCGAGGCGCATCACCTGCGGGTGTTCCACAGCCATCTCAGCATCCAGGCCGGCGCCTACCAGAACGCCTGCTTCGCCATCGCGACCGCCAAGGCGGGGATCGAGGACGGGTGCGAGCTGTTCGGCAACAGCATCATCGTCAACCCGCAGGGCGAGATCATGGCCGAGGCCACGACCTGGGACGACGAGCTGATCACCGCCGACCTCGACCTCGACCGCTGCGCACTGGGCCGCAGCACCATCTTCAACTTCGCCGCCCATCGCCGCCCGGAAGCCTATGCGCCCATCGTCGACCAGGTGGGTGCCGCGCCGCCGCCGGTGTGGCGCCCCGCCGGCGAGAGCCCGGGGTGACGGTCCGGCTCCATTACTTCCCGGAGTCGGGCAACAGCTACAAGCTGGCGCTCATGCTGACGCTGTGCGGGGTGCCGTTCGAGCTGGTCTGGACGGATTTCGGCGCCGGCGTCACCCGCACGGAGGCGTGGCGGCGCACGGTCAACCCCATGGGCGAGGTCCCTGTGCTGGAGATGGACGGCGAGACGCTCACCCAAACGGCGCCGATCCTGCTGCGCCTGGCCGAGCGCCACGGCCGCTTCCAGCCCACGGGTGAGGCGGCTGTCTTCGAAGTGCTGCGCTGGCTGTTCTGGGACAACCAGAAGCTCAGCGGCGCCATGGCCGCCTACCGCTTCCGCCGGGCCTTTACGCCGTCGCCCGACCCGGCGGTGCAGAAGTATCTGAAGCGCCAGGTCGACGACGGCCTGGGCGTCATCGAGCGGCACCTGGTGGACCGGCCCTATCTCGTCGGGCCCGCACCGACCGTCGCGGACCTGTCGATGATGGCCTACCTCTCATTCCCGCCGGTCGAGAGCGGCTATGACCTGGCGGCCTCCCACCCCGCCGTCTCGGCCTGGTTGCAGCGCCTCGCAACCCTGCCCGGCTGGCAGGCCCCGTATGACCTGATGCATGGCCGACGTTTGCCCTGCTTCGTGTAAGCGCCGCTACTTGATCCCGGTGATCGAGGCCACCAGCGTGCGCGGGTCGCGCACCGGCCAGCGGCCGCAATCGACCTGGACGATGAAGCTGGAGACCAGGTGGTTGAACTGGTCGGGGTCCTCGATGTTGATCGTGTGGCCGCAGTTGGGCATCACGGACAGCGCGGCCGTCGGGATGGACTGCTTCATCAACAGGCCCGGCTGCAGGCAGGGCCAGTCCTCGTCGCCGGTCAGCACCAGGGTCGGCACGGTCAGCGCCATCATCTGGTCCACCAGCTCATACAGCGAGGGCCGTTCGGCCTGCACGCCCAGCTGGGTGTTGGCCGCCCCCAGCGCGGAGTGCTCGGCGAGCTGCCGGGCGAACTCCGCGAAGCCTCTTGGGTCCTTGTTCTCGAACTGCACCCGCGTGGGGCCGTAGGCGTATTTGGCGGCGAACGACTCCATCCCGTCCCGCTGCAGCGTCTCGGCGATGAACGAGGCCTCCGCCTTGAAGCGCTCGCGCTGGCCGGGCTCGGCGCCATAGCCGCAGCCCGCGACGGTCAGCGAGAGCGCCCGGGCGGGGTGGCGGAAGCCGAAATGCAGCGTGGCGAACCCGCCCATGGACAGGCCCACGACATGCGCCTGCTGGATGCCGAGGTGGTCCAGCACGGCCAGGATGTCGTCCGCGGCGCGGTTCTGCGAGTAGCTGGCCGGGCTGTCGGGCACGTCGGACGGCGGGTAGCCGCGGGCGTTGTAGCTGATGGCGCGGTAGCGCTGCCCGAAGTGGCGCATCTGCGGCTCCCAGCTGCGCATGTCGCCGGCGTACTCGTGCACGAAGATGACGGGCGTGCCGCTGCCGGTCTCCTCGAAGTACAGCTTCACCCCGTCATCGGCGGTCGCGTGTGGCATGGGGTTTCCTTTACGCTGCGGGCGCGACGGGCGCGTCGGTGCGCGCCTGCAGGGTTTCGAGCGAGATGCCGGGTGCGAGCTCGACCAGGGCGAAGCCCTGCGGCGTCACATCCAGCACGGCCAGGTTCGTGTAGACGCGGCTGACGGCACCCGGCGCCGTCAGCGGATAGGTGCAGCGGCGCACGAGGCGCGCCCGGCCGTCCTTCGTGGAGTGCTCCATCACGACCCAGAGCCGCTGGGCGCCCACGGCCAGGTCCATGGCGCCGCCCACGGCGGGCGCGGTGTCGTTCTCGCTGGTGGCCCAGTTGGCGATGTCGCCGTTCTCCGCCACCTCGAAGGCGCCCAGCACGCACAGGTCCAGGTGGCCGCCGCGGATCATGGCGAAGCTGTCGGCATGGTGGACGTAGGACCCGCCGGACTGCAGCGTCACCAGCTGCTTGCCGGCGTTGATGAGCCAGGGGTTGCGCGCCTCGGGCGCCGGTGCCGGGCCCATGCCCAGCACGCCGTTCTCGCTGTGGAAGATCACCTCGCGCCCGGGCGGCACCTGGTCGGCCACCATGGTGGGAATGCCGATGCCGAGGTTCACGTACCAGCCCTCGGGGATGTCCTGCGCCACGCGGGCGGCCATCTGCTTGCGGTCGAACGTCATCACGGCATCTCCGGGTCGCCATAGGGCACATGCAGCACGCGGTCGACGAAGATGCCGGGGGTGACCACCGCTTCCGGGTCCAGCGCGCCCAGCTCGACCATGTGCTGGGACTGCACGACCGTCAGCCGGCCCGCCATGGCCATCACGGGGTTGAAGTTCCGGCCGCTGCTGCGGAACGTCAGGTTGCCCCAACGGTCGGCCTGCCAGGCCTCGACCAGCGCCAGGTCGCCGTGCAGCGCCTGTTCCAGCACGTATTCGCGGCCGTCGATCACCCGGGTCTCCTTGCCGCGGGCGAGCTGGGTGCCGGCGGCCGTCGCGGTGAAGAAGGCCGGGATGCCGGCGCCTGCCGCCCGCATGCGTTCGGCCAGGGTGCCCTGCGGCACGACCTCCAGCTCGATGCGGCCTTCCTTGTACAGCGTCTCGAACACCACCGACCCGGTGCTGCGCGGGAAGCTGCAGATCATCCGGCGCACCCGACCCAGCTCCATCAGCCGGGCCAGGCCCACATGCCCGGCCCCTGCGTTGTTTGCGACGCAGACGAGGTCCGTCGCACCCTGCTCGATCAATCCCTCCAGAAGCGCGTTCGGCTGCCCGACGGCGCCGAAGCCGCCGATCAGCACCGTGGCACCGTCCGGCACGCCGGACAGCGCGTCGGCCATGGACTGCACCCGCTTGTCGATCATGCTGGTTCCACCTCGATGACGGCGTCCAGGGCGAAGGCCCCGTCCGGCAAAGCGAGCACCGGGTTCAGGTCCACCGACCGCAGCCGCGGCCCGGCCTGGTGCGCGAAGACCGAAAGCCGCGAGAGCGTGCCCGCCAAGGCCCGCATGTCCACGGGCGGGCGGCCGCGCGCGCCCAGCAGCAGGGGTGCGGCGCGGATGGAGCGGATCATGCGCTCCGCCACCTCGGGCCCGAAAGGGCAGCGGTGCAGCACCACGTCGTGCAGGATCTCGACGAAGATGCCCCCCAGGCCGAACAACGCGACGGGCCCGAACACCGGGTCCTGCTGGATGCCCATGATGCACTCCACCCCACCCGAGAGCTGCCGTGCCACCAGCACGCCTTCGACCGCCGCCATGGGCGCCGCGGTCCGCGCCCGGTCCAGGATCGTGGTGAACCCGGCCCGCACCGCGTCCGCGCCGGCGACGCCCAGCAGCACGCCGCCGATCTCCGACTTGTGCAGGATGTCGGGCGAGACGATCTTCAGCACGACCGGGAAGCCGATGCGGATGGCCGCCGCGACCGCCGCCTCGGCCGAGGCGCAGACCGCCTCCGGCGCGCTCGCGATGCCGATGGACGCCAGCAGCCGCTTGGCCTCGGCCTCCGTCGGCGTCGCCGCCGGCAGGTCCAGCAGTGGCACAGGCGGCGGCGCGACGGGGGGCTCCGCGGCGAAGGCGGCGCCGAAGCGGCCCATGGCTTCAATGGCGACCACCGCGCGGGTCGGGTCCTCGAAGACGACATAGCCGTCATCCTCGTAGCCGCGGACCAGCTCGGGCGAGGCGACGACGCACAGCACATAAAGCCGGTCCGGGTGCCGGGCCTGCACCGCCTGCAGCTGCGCCCGCAGCGCCGGGGCGATGGTGCGGGAGCCGCCGACCTGGGTGAAGAAGGCCAGGACGGAGGTGTATCCGCCTTCGACGACCATGCTGTCCATGAAGCGGCCGACCAGGCTGATGTCGTTGAACGCCTGCGCCGTGCAGTCCACGGGGTTGCGCGGCGCGGCGAAGGGCAGCATCGCCTTCAACCGGGCCTGGGATGCCTCCGGCATCGCCGGCAGTGCCAGCCCGGCCGTCTGCGCGGCATCGGAGATCACGACGCCCGCACCGCCGCTGATGGTGATCACGCCCAGCGTGTTCCGCACGGGGTAGATGCGCCGCGTGGCCGTCATGGCGATGTCCAGCATCTCCTCGGTCGTGCGGGCGCGGACCACGCCGAACTCGGCCAGCACGGCGTCGGTCACCGCGTCGTTGCCGGCGATGGACGCCGTGTGGCTCTGCGCCGCCCCGGCCCCGATCTCGCTGGTGCCGACCTTCATCATGATGACGGGCTTCCGTGCCGCCCGCGCCGCCTGCAGCGCGGCCAGGAAGCTGTCGGATTCGCGGATGCCCTCCGCATAGGCGGCGATCACGTCCGTGTCCGGGTCCTCCGCCATCCAGCCGATGACGTCGCCGATCGTCACGTCGCCCTCGTTGCCGGTGGTGACGCAGAGCGGCGTGCCGATGCCGCGGTTACGGGCAATGGCGAACATGTGGGTCCCGTAGGCCCCGCTCTGGCTGGCGATGCCGACGCGGCCCGGGCAGGGCCATCCGCTCTCGAGGCTGCTGGAGAAGATGGCGTAGAAGCCGACATGGGCGTTGAACAGGCCCAGGCAGTTGGGCCCCAGCAGGCGCATGCCGTGCCGTCGGGCCGCCGCCATCATCTCCGCCTGCGCCAGGGCGCCCGCCGCGTCCATCTCGGCGAAGCCCGCGGTGAAGACGATGGCGCTGCGGACGCCGCACGCGCCCAGGTCCTCGATCGCCTGCACGGCGAGGGCCGTGGGCACGGCGACGATGGCGGTGTCCGGCACCTCGGGCAGCGCCGCCACGCTGGCATAGGCCGGCAGGCCCTGGATCTCCGCCCGGTTCGGGTTGACGGGCAGGATGCGGCCCTGGAAGCCCTGCTGCAGCATGTAGTCGATCGGGCGGCCGCCGATGCGCGTGCGGTCGGCGCTGGCGCCCACCACCGCCACGCTGCGGGGCCGCAGCATCGAATCGAGGCTGCCGAAGCGGCCCGCCCGTTGCGCCGTCACGCGCGTCGCCTCATCGGGCGGCCGTCGCCGTGCGGGTCACAGGGAGGCCGCCGTGCCCAGGATGGCGGTGCACTGGCTGCTCAGCGTGCCGCCGTTGCCGTGCACCAGCGCCACCTCCAGCCCCGCGACCTGGCGCGCCCCGGCCTCGCCCCGCAGCTGCGCGACCGCTTCCAGGATCAGGAACATGCCGTACATGCCGGGATGCACGCATGACAGGCCGCCGCCGTTCGTGTTGACGGCCAGCGTGCCCCCGGGCGCGATGGCGCCGTCCTGCACGAAGCGGCCGCCCTCGCCTTTCGGGCAGAAGCCCAGGTCCTCCAGGAACAGGATCGTGTTGATGGTGAAGGCGTCGTACAGCATCGCGAGGCGGATGTCGGCCGGGCCGACCCCGGCCATGGCATAGGCCCGCGCCCCGCTTTCCGTGGCCGCCGTCACCGTGAGGTCCGGCATGCACATCACGGCGCGGTGCCACCCGGCGCTCGCGGCGCCCAGCACGTAGGCGGGCTTCTGCTTCAGGTCGCGCGCCCGGTCGGCCCGCACCATCACGCAGGCGCCGCCGCCATCCGTCACCAGGCAGCAGTCCCGCGTGCTCAGCGGGTCGCTGATCATGCGGCTGCGGAGCACGTCCTCGAGCGTCAGCGGGCCGCGGGCGAAGGCGGCCGGGTTGAGGTTGGCCCAGGCGCGCGCGGCCACCGCCACCTCGGCCAGGTGTTCCCGCGTCGTGCCGAACTCGTGCATGTGCCGGCTGGCGGTCAGGGCGTAGGCGGTGATCGGATGCCGCGGCTTGTACGGCGCCTCGTGCGGCTGCGGCTCGCTCATGGAGACCAGGCGCCCGCCCGCGGTGCGCTGGTTGCTGCCGTAACAGATCAGCGCCGCGTCGCACTGCCCGGCCTGCAGCGCGAGGCTGGCGCTCAGCAGGTGCGCCTCGAAGCTCGATCCGCCGATGTTCGTGCCGTCCTGGAAGCGGGGCTTGAGGCCGAGGTACTCCGCGACGCTCAGGGTCGGAAAGGCGTGGGTGCTGGTGGCGGCGAAGATGCCGTCGATCTCGTTCAGGCGCAGGCCGGCATCCGCGATGGCGGCCAGCGACGCCTCCGCCATCAGCTCCGTCGCCGTGCGCCCTGGCGCCTCGCCGCAACCGGCGGCCCCGATGCCCACCACGGCCGCGGCCCCGCGCATCGTGTCGCGCCCGGTCATGCCGCCACCTCGAACACCACGAGCGGCGCGCCGTCCTGCTGGATGATGCGGGCCTGGACGGCCGTCCCGATCGGGACCGTCTCCACCCCTTCGATGCGCGTCATCATGCGCGGCCCTTCCTCGAGGTCGACCAGCGCCAGGTTGTAGGTCGCGTCGCGGGCGCGGTTGACCGTGATGGCGTAGACGGTCCCGCGGCCCGAGGCCTGGACCCATTCCAGGTCCTGCTCACCGGTGCCGGGCACGACGATCCGGGGATAGAAGACGTGGCGCCCGGAGGACCGGCTGCGCTGGATCATGAATCGGCCCGCCGCGAGGAAGGCGCGGTATTCGGCCTCTGGGCCATCCATTGGTTCGTTTCCGCCCGTTGCCCGGGGATCATGCGTCCGCTTGGCGGGGCCAGCAACCCACCGCGGCCCCGGTGAGCGACAGGCTGCCCGACAGCAGCGTCGTGCCCCGCACGATCCCGGTCTGCACGGTGATGCTGCCGCCGCTGACGACGACCGCGCTGGTGGTCGCGCCGACCACGTACCCGGTGCCGCCCCGCAGGATGGTGCCGCTCTCGACACCGCCGAAACAGACGTAGGACGCGCCGGAGACGTTCAGGATCGTCCCGCTGGTCATACCCCCGGACGAGACGAACTGGACCCCGCCCGACTTGACCACGGTGCCCACGGCCCGGCCCAGGTTCGACACCCGCAGGATGTCCCCGAAGCCGAGTGTGAGGCCGGGCACCGCCGGGCCGCCTCAGCCTTCTGCCGGCGCGGCGTAGGAGACGAGCTCCGTGCCTTCCTCCACCAGATCGCCCACCAGGGCCCGCACCGCATCCACGATGCCGTCGCGGGGGGCGGTCAGGCGCATCTGGACCTTCATCGCCTCCAGCACCAGCAGCACCGCGCCGCGGGCCACGGTGTCCCCGGCCTGCACCGCGACGGCGATCACCCGGCCCGGCATGGGCGCGACCACCCGGTCGCCCCCGCTTTCGGCGGCCTGGGGCGGGGCCAGCGGGTCGATCCAGTGCAGCGGCCAAGTCTCGCCGTCGAGCACGACCGTCAGCAGGCGGCCGGCCTGGATCACGCGCGAGGGCACCGACAGGCCGCCCAGCACGATCACGCCGTCCCGCAGCAGGGCTACGGCGCCGGGGAGCTCGAGGCGTGTCGTGCCGTCAGGTTGAACCTCGGTCCGGATGGCGACCTCCGTGTCTCCATCCCCCAGCACGATCGTGCGGTGGCCCGTGCCGTTCAGCCGCCAGGCGCCTTGGGCCGACCAGGGCGAGAAGGGGTCACCCGGCTCCGTGGCGGCGGGCTGGGCCAGCACGTGGGCGGCGGCGGCGGCCAACGCCACCCCGGGTGCGGCGGCCTGTGGCGGCAGCAGCGCCGCCTCGTGCCGGCCGATGAAGCCGGTGTCGAGCAGGCCCGCGGCGAAGTCCGGATGGGCCGCGATCCGCCGCAGCAGCCCGAGGTTGGTCTGCAGGCCGACGACCTCGTAGCCCGCGAGGGCCATGCGCAGCCGGCGCACCGCGGCCTCGCGGGTCGTGTCCCACACGATCAGCTTGGCGATCATGGGGTCGTAGTGGACGGTAATCGTGTCGCCCTGCCGCACCCCGGTGTCCAGGCGCACGTGCGGGCCGGGTTCGGGCGTGACCAGGTGCAGCAGCCGGCCGGTGGCGGGCATGAAGTCGCGCTCGGGGTCCTCGGCATAGACCCGGACCTCGATCGCGTGGCCCTCGATCCCGGGCGTCGTGGTCGGCAGGTCCTCCCCGGCGGCGACGCGGAGCTGCCACTCGACCAGGTCCTGCCCGGTGATCATCTCCGTCACGGGGTGTTCGACCTGCAGGCGGGTGTTCATCTCCATGAAGAAGAAGTCGTCGCCCTCGGCGATGAACTCGACCGTGCCGGCACCGACATAGCCGATGGCCTGCGCCGCCGCACAGGCGGCGCGCCCCATCTCGGCCCGGCGCACCGGGTCCATGCCGGGGGCGGGCGCCTCCTCGACGACTTTCTGGTGGCGCCGCTGGATGGAGCAGTCACGCTCGAACAGGCTGATGGTCTGGCCGGACCGGTCGGCGAAGACCTGGATCTCGATGTGCCGGGGGCGGGTCAGGTAGCGCTCCACCAGCACCTGGTCGTCGCCGAACGCGGCCAGCGCCTCGCCCTTGGCCAGGGCCAGACCTTCGGCGAAGCCTTCGGGCGCCGTCACCACCCGCATGCCCTTGCCGCCGCCGCCGGCGCTGGCCTTGATCAGCACGGGGTAGCCGATGGCGGCCGCCTCCCGCGCCAGCAGGGCGGGGTCCTGGTCGGCGCCGTGATAGCCGGGGACCAGCGGCACGCCGGCCGCGGCCATCGCCGACTTCGCCGCGGACTTGCTGCCCATGGCGCGGATGGCTGCGGCAGGGGGCCCGATGAACACCAGGCCGGCCGCGTCGCACGCCTCGGCGAAGTCGGCGTTCTCGCTCAGGAAACCGTAGCCCGGGTGGATCGCCTGCGCGCCGGTCCGCCGCGCGGCGTCCAGGATGGCCGGGATGCTCAGGTAGCTCTCCCGCGCCGCCGCGGGGCCGATCGGCACGGCCATGTCGGCCAGCACGGTGTGCAGCGCCCCGGCATCGGCGTCGGAGTAGACGGCGACGGTGCGGATGCCCATGCGCCGGGCCGTGCGGATGACGCGGCAGGCGATCTCGCCACGGTTGGCGATCAGGATGGTGTGGAACATGGTCACATCCGGAACAGGCCGAAGCCCGCCCGCTGCCCGTCCCAGCGTTCGATCGGCGCGTTCAGGCACGCCGAAAGGCCCAGCGCCAGCACCATGCGCGTGTCAATGGGATCGATCACGCCGTCGTCCCACAGCCGGGCCGAGGCATACCAGGGGTTGCCCTGCGCCTCGTACTGCGCCTCGATCGGGGCCTTGAACGTGGCTTCCTCCTCGGGCGACCAGGTGCCGCCCTTGCCCTCGATGTTGTCCCGCCGCAGCGTCGCCATGACGCTGGCGGCCTGCACGCCGCCCATGACGGAGATGCGCGCGTTGGGCCACATCCACAGGAAACGCGGCGAGAAGGCCCGGCCGCACATGCCGTAGTTGCCGGCGCCGAAGCTGCCGCCCACGATCACCGTCAGCTTGGGCACCCGCGCGGTGGAGACGGCCGTCACCATCTTGGCGCCGTCCTTGGCGATGCCGCCGCTCTCGTATTTCCGGCCCACCATGAAGCCGGTGATGTTTTGCAGGAACACCAGGGGGATGCCGCGCTGTTCGCACAGCTCGATGAAGTGCGCCCCTTTCTGCGCGCTTTCCCCGAACAGGATGCCGTTGTTGGCGACGATGCCCACGGGGTAGCCCCAGATGTGCGCGAACCCCGTCACCAGCGTCGGCCCGTACAGCCGCTTCCATTCGTCGAGCTCGGACCCGTCGACGATCCGCGCGATCAGCTCCCGCACGTCGTACGGCTCCCGCGTGTCGGCCGGGACCACGCCGTGCAGCTCGCCGGGCGGGTGCAGCGGCTCCCGCGGGGGCTGGATGCGGAGCGACGTCGCCTTCGTGTGGTTCAGCCCGGCGACGATGCGGCGCGCGATGCCCAGCGCGTGGCTGTCGTTCTCCGCCAGGTGGTCGGTCACGCCGGAGACGCGGCTGTGCAGCTCGCCGCCGCCCAGGTCCTCGGCGGTTACGACCTCGCCCGTCGCGGCCTTCACCAGCGGCGGCCCGGCGAGGAAGATGGTGCCCTGGTTGCGCACGATGACGCTCTCGTCGGACATGGCGGGCACGTAGGCGCCGCCCGCGGTGCAGCTGCCCATCACGACGGCGATCTGCGGGATGCCCAGCGCGGACATCTGCGCCTGGTTGAAGAAGATGCGGCCGAAATGGTCGCGGTCGGGGAAGACCTCGTCCTGGTTCGGCAGGTTGGCCCCGCCGCTGTCCACGAGGTAGACGCAGGGCAGCCGGTTCGCCTGGGCGATCTCCTGCGCGCGCAGGTGCTTCTTCACGGTCAGCGGGAAGTAGGTGCCGCCCTTCACCGTGGCGTCGTTGGCCACCACCATGACCTCGCGGCCCGAGACGCGGCCCACCCCGGTGATCAGCCCGGCGCCCGGCACCTCGTTGCCATGCAGGCCGTGGGCGGCCAGCTGCGACAGCTCGAGGAAGGGGGTGCCGGGGTCGAGCAGGGCATGCACGCGGTCGCGCGGCAGCAGCTTGCCGCGGTCGGTGTGGCGCTTGCGGGCGACGGCGCCGCCGCCCTGGGCTGCGGTGTCCACCAACGATCGCAGGTGCCCGACCAGGCCCGCCATGCGTTCGGCGTTGGCGCGGAAGCCGGAGCTGCGCGTGTCGATCTCGGGCTGCAGGATGGCCATGCTGCGCGCCCTAGCCCTGCAATCCCCCGGCGAGCAGCGCCTTGGCCGCCACGGAGAAGTCCCTGCCCCCCATGCCTTCGGCCGAGAGGCGGGCATAGGCGGCCCGGGCAGCCCCGCCGAGCACGCTTGCAGCCCCGGTGGAGGCCACCGCGTCGGCCGCCAGCGTCAGGTCCTTCAGCATCAGGTCCACGGCGAAGCCCGGCTGGTAGTTGCGGTTGGCCGGCGAGGTCGGCACCGGGCCGGGCACCGGGCAGTAGCCGGTCAGCGCCCAGCACTGGCCCGAGGAGGTGCTGCTGATGTCGAACAGCGACTGCGCCGAGAGGCCGAGCTTCTCTGCCAGCGCGAAGGCCTCGGACACGCCGAGCATCGAGATGCCGAGCATCAGGTTGTTGCACACCTTGGCCGCCTGCCCGGCCCCGGCCGGCCCCGCATGGACGATGTTCCGGCCCATGTCCTTCAGCACCGGCTGCGCCTGGGCAAAGGCGGCGGCGGTCCCGCCCACCATGAAGGTGAGCGTGCCCGCGGCGGCACCCATGGACCCGCCCGAGACCGGCGCGTCGAGCAGGGCGAAGCCCCGGGCCTCGGCGGCCTGGGCCATGTCGCGCGCCGTCGCGACGTCGATGGTGGAGCTGTCGATCAGCAGCGCGCCCGGGGGGGCTGCGTCGAACACCTGGGCCAGGACGGCCCGCACCTGGGGCCCGGCGGGCAGCATGGTCACGACCACCTCGGCACCGCGGACCGCATCGGCAACGGAGGTGCAGGCCTGGCCGCCTGCTGCCGCCAGCGCATCGAGGCTGGCTGGCGAGAGGTCGAACGCCCGCACCGCATGGCCGGCGCGGACCAGGTTGGCTGCCATCGGGCCACCCATGTTGCCGAGGCCGATGAACCCGATCGCCGCCATGCCCGATTTCTCCTACCTGAACAGGACCAGCGCCTTGCCCAGCGTGATCCAGATGCCCCAGGCCAGCGGCAGGCCGACTGCGGCCCAGGCCAGCAGCGCCGGGCCGCTCAGCCCGCCGCGACCGATACCGTAGGACCCGCTCTGCGTCGAGGCCGCCTGGACCGGGCCCGCGTCATGGATGAACCAGCGTTCGGCCACCGGGCGGATCAGCAGGTTGCACACGAAGCCCACGGCCAGCAGCCCGGCCAGGATGTACAGCGTCTGCCCATAGGCTGCCTCCCGCGGGACGCCGGCCCGGATCTGCATCTCGGGGATCTGGGTGATCAGCACCGGGCCCAGCACGCCCGCGGTCGACCAGGCGGTCAGCAGGCGGCCATGGATGGCGCCGACGTACTGCGTGCCGAACATGTCCGCCAGGTAGGCCGGCACGGTGGCGAAGCCGCCGCCATACATGGACAGGATGACGCACATGCAGGCGACGAACAGCGCGACGCTGCCGATGCCGGCGGCCCAGGGCGAGCCGGCGTACATCAGCATGCCCATGGCAAAGAAGGTGAAGTAGGTCGCCTTGCGGCCGATCTTGTCGGAGATGGAGGCCCAGAAGAACCGCCCGCCGATGTTGAACAGCGAGAGCAGGCCCACGAACCCGGCCGCGATCGTCGCCACGCGCCGCGCCTGGTCCGCGTCGAGCGCCGCCAGCTTCACCCCCGGCGCGCCGATCAGGCTGCCGCCGAACATCACCTGCAGCATCGGCGAGGCCACCGCCAGCACGCCGATCCCGGCCGAGACGTTCAGGCACAGCACCGCCCAGATCAGCCAGAACTGCGGCGTCTTGTGCGCGTCGCGCAGGTGCACATTGCGCGTCGTGACCATGCGCCCGGTCGCGGCCGCGGGTGTCCAGCCGTCGGGCGCCCAGTTCGGCGGCGGCACGCGATAACCGAGCGCGCCGGCCAGCATGAACACGAGGTAGATGGCGCCCATGCAGAGCAGCGTCTGCCAGACGCCGCGTGCGGCGACGCCCCCGCCGAAGTTGTTCATCAGCATGTCGGCCAGCGGCGAGCCGATCAGCGCGCCGCCGCCGAAGCCCATGATGGCCATGCCGGTCGCCATGCCGCGGCGGTCCGGGAACCACTTGATGAGGGTGGAGACGGGCGAGATGTAGCCGAGGCCCAACCCGATCCCGCCCAGCACGCCGGAGCCCAGCCACATCATCCAGAGCTGGTGGGTGTAGACGCCCAACGCCGACAGCATCAGCCCGCCGCACCAGCACAGCGCCGAGTAAACCCCCGCCCGGCGCGGCCCGACCCGCTCGAGCCAGCCGCCCCAGACGGCGGCCGAGGAGCCCAGGAAGATGAAGAACAGGGTGAACAGGACGGTCACGTCCGACACCCGCCAATCGTATTGCGTGGTGAACAGCATCGTGGCGATGCCGACATCGGCCGGCGGGGCGAGCGAGCGGTCGACGCCCAGGATGCGCGTCAACGGCAGCCAGAACACGGAGAAGCCGTACGCCATGCCGATGCATAAATGGATCGCGAGTGCAGCGGGCGGCACCAGCCATCGATTGAAGCCGGGACGGGCGACCGTCCGTGCACGGTCGAGAATCCCGGTATCGACCAGCAAGCCGTGGTTTACAGTCACCCCATCAGTCATCGCCACGTTTCCCCATTCAGCCGCTTCGGGCCTTATTTCAGTTTTACATCGACTCACGTATTAGTGATGCAGAATGACGCATAAAGCAAGCATCAACGTCAATTCAGCAACCCGGACTCACGCGTGATGTCCAGCAATGCCTGCGTCAACGGCGCGACCGGGTCTCGCTGGGAATAGACGAGCCCGATCGTCGGGGTCGGCGCGTCGTCCTCGATCGGGATGACACGCACGCTGGGCGGCAGGCCGAAGGCCGCGGCCATGCCGTCCGACAGCACGCTGGCCCAACGCCCGGTCCGGACATGGGTCATGAGCACGATCATGGAGTTCGATTCCAGCGTGGTGCTGGTGCCGCCGCCTGCGGCCTGCATCCGGGCATCGATGATCCGCCGGTTCTGCATGTCGGGCGTCAGCAGGCACAGGGCGACGCTGCCGACGTCGGCCCAGGTCACGGTGGGGCCGAACCGCTCCGACTCCGACGCGGCGATCGCCAGGCTGTAGCTCTCGCGGTGCAGCGGCAGCGAGCGGACCCGGCCCAGCGGCTCGTTGTCGAGGTAGGTGAGCCCGGCGTCGATCTCCAGGTTGTCGAGAAGGGCCAGGATCTCGGCCGAGGTGCGCGACAGCACGCTGAAGGTGACAGCCGGGTGCCGGGCCCGGCAGGGGGTGGTCAGCGCGGCCACGGCCGGCAGCGCCGAGGGCACGGCGGCCAGGCGCAGGTGCCCGGCGAGCCCCGCCTGCGGCCGGCGCAGATCTTCCCGCATCGCCCGGCTGTCCGCGACGATCCGCCGGGCCCATTCCAGCGTCCGGAGCCCATCGTCGGTCAGGCCATGGAAGCGGCCGCCGCGCTGCACCAGCAGGGCACCCAGCGTCTCCTCCAGGTGCCGGATGCCGACCGACAGGGTGGGCTGGGTGACGCCGCAGGCCCTGGCCGCGCGTCCGAAATGCTTCTCCCGCGCCAAGGCGATCAGGTATTCGAGCTTGTCTATCAAGCGATCCGGCCGAGGAAGGCCTGCGCCGCATCGGGCGCCCGCACCTTGTCGCCCGAAATGAAGAAGACGAACGCCTCCCGCGGGACGGCAGCGGCGGCGGGACCGGCCCGCGGCAGGTCGTCGGCCGCCTGGCCCGCGGCCCAGGCCTGGATGCGGCCGGCCCAGCCATCGAGCGACGGCGTGGCATAGCCCTCGGGCTCCGCCAGGGCGTTGCGTTCGAGCCTGGCGTAGACGAAGTCGGCCGTGAGGTCGCCCAGCAGGGTGTGCTTGTCGCTCTCGATGACGGCATGCGCCACGCCGTGGTCGCGCAGCAGTGCCATGTAGTCGGCGCAGGCGAAGCTCTCGTGCCGGGCCTCGATGACGTGACGCAGCGGCAGCCCGTCCTGTTTGGGCGGCAGGAGGCCGAGGAACGCGGCGAAGGTCTCGCGGTCATAGGCGCGGGTGGGCGGGAACTGCCACAGAATGGGGCCGAGCTTCGGGCCCAGCTCCGTGATCCCCGAGACGAGGAAGGCGGTCACCAGCTCCCCGGCGGCAGCCAGGTCCTTCTTGTGGGTGGTGAAGCGGGCGGCCTTCACGGCGAACATGAAGCCGTCGGGCACGCTGTCCCGCCATTTGACGAAGCTCTCCGGCTTCTGCCGGCCGTAGAAGGTGCCGTTGATCTCGATCGCGGTCAGGCGCTGCCCGGCATAGGTCAGCTCCTGCGCATGCGGGAGGCCTTCCGGGTAGAAGGGGCCGCGCCAGGGAGGGAAGGTCCAGCCGCCGATGCCGACGTGTATGACTGCCATGGCGGCAGCTTGGACCAGGGCGGGTGTGTCGGGAAGGTGTGAGCGGCGCCGGGAGGCGTGCTACCCACCTGGTCCGATGCACACGATCCCCCATGGCGGCCGGCTGCTCGCCGCACGCCGCCGCTTCCCCGGGGCGCCCGCGCCGTTCCTGGACCTGTCGACCGGCATCAGCCCCCTGCCCTACCCGTTCACCCCGCCCAGCCGCGAGGCCTGGACGCGGCTGCCGGAGCCCGAGGCGGTGCTGGCGCTGGAGGCCGCCGCCGCCGCCGCCTATGGCGTGGCGGATCCCGCGATGGTGGTCGCCGCACCCGGCACGCAGGCGCTGATCCAGCTGTTGCCGCGCCTGCTTCCTCAACCACACATCGCCATTCCCGGCCCGACCTATGCCGAGCACGAGGCCGCATGGCGGGCCGGCGGAGCGACGGTGGTGCGCACCCCGGTCCTGACCGGGCGCGCGGCGGTGCTGTGCAACCCGAACAACCCCGACGGTGCCCGGCATGACCCGGCTGTGCTGGCCGCCGCCGCCGTCCGCATGGACCTTCTGGTCGTGGACGAGGCCTTCGCCGACTTCGAACCCGGGCTGAGCCTGGCGGACCGCCTGCCGCTGCCGGGCGTGATCCTGCTGCGGTCGTTCGGCAAGTCCTACGGGCTCGCGGGCGTGCGGCTGGGCTTTGCCCTGACCGAGCCTGCGCTGGCGGCCCGGCTGCGCGCGGCGCTCGGCCCCTGGGCCGTCGCGGGCCCCGCGATCGAGATCGGGACCCAGGCCCTGTCCGACCTCGCGTGGCGTGCGGCGGCGGCGGCGGCGGCCCATTCGGGCGCCGTGGCGCTCGACGCGCTTCTCAGCGGGGCCGGGCTGCGCGTGCGGGGCGGTACGGCGCTGTTCCGCCTGGCCGAATGCGCCGGGGCGCCGGGGGTGGCGGAGCGGCTGGGCGAGGCCGGGATCCTGGTCCGCAGCTTCCCCGAACAGCCCGGCTGGTTGCGCTTCGGCCTGCCGGACGGGCCCGTCGCGTCGGCCCGCCTGGCGGCCGCGCTCGGTGCCGCAACGCCGTGCCCGGCAGCCGTGCTATAAGGCGCTCCATGCGCCCGATGCTGGCCCTGCTGCCCCTCGCGTCCGTCCTGGCCCTGCCCGTCTCGGCGCCCCGGGCGCAGACGGTGCTGGCCGCCATCCGGGCCGAGCAGTGGGCCCAGGCCGACACGCTGGCTGCCGCGGCGCCCGACCCGCTGGTCCGCAAGCTCGTGCTGTATTCCCGCCTGCTGACGCCCGGGGCGGCCCGCGCCGCCGAGATCGCCGCCTTCATGAGCGAGAGCCCGGACTGGCCGAACCAGGGCGTGTTGTTCCGCCGCCTGCAGGAGGCGCTGGCGGTCGACAAGGACGACAAGACGGTGCTCGAGATCTGCCGCCAGCGCCCGCCGCAGTCCATCCCGTCATTGCTGCGCTGCGCCGACGCCACGGGCAGCATGGGGGCGCCGAACGCCGAGGCGCCGGCCCGCCGCGCCTGGATGACCGGCATCACCGACGCGCCGGGCGAGACCGCGTTCCTGCGCCGATGGTCCGGCCAGATCACGCCCGAGGACCAGTGGCGACGCTTCGACCGGCTCGCCTGGACCGAGACCGCGGCACCCGGCGGCCCCGCGGCCCGGCAGGCCACCCGCGTGCCGCCGGCGTTGCGCGCCGCCACCGAGGCGCGCCTGGCGCTGCGGCGGGACGCGCCCACCGCCCCGGCCCTGGTCCGCGCCCTGCCGGACGCGCAGCGGGCCGACCCTGCGCTGGTGCTGGAGCTGGCACGCTGGTACCGCCGCGGCGGGCAGGACCACGATGCGGCCACCGTCTGGACCGGCCCCGGCGTCGCTGCGGAACAGGCGGCGCCGCCCGAACGCCGCGCCGCCTTCTGGGACGAGCGCAACCTGCTGGCCCGGCGCCTGCTGCGCGGCAACGAGCCGGCGCTCGCCTATGCCGTGGCCGCGGCGCCGGCCGCCAGTCCGGAGGGGGCGATCGACGCCGCCTTCCTGGCCGGCTGGATCGCGCTGCGGCGGCTGGGGCAGCCCGCCGTCGCGCTGCAGCACTTCCAGGCGCTGGCGACCCTGTCCGCCGCCGCCATCACGCAGGGCCGGGCCTATTACTGGCTGGGCCGCGCCCATTTGGCGGCTGGGGACGTCCCGGCGGCGGCGGCGGCCTTCGACCAGGCGGCTGCCTGGCCCACGACCTATTACGGGCAGCTCGCCGGCATCGCCCGGGGCGACGGGGCGGAGGCGCTGCGGGCCCGGGTGGCCGCGGCGCAGGACCCGGCCTGGGACGACGAGGGGGCGGAGCGGTTCCTGGCGCGCGACGCCGCCCGGGCTGCCGTGCTGCTGGCGGCCTGGGGCGAGCCGCGCCGGGCCAAGGCGTTCCTGGCCCGGCTCGACGAGCTGGCCGAGACGCCGGTGCAGCGGGCCCTCGCCGCGCGGCTGGCGCTGGGCCTCGGTCTGCCGGACCAGGCGGTGGCGATCGCGCGCCGGGCAGGCCGCGATGGGGTCATGCTGCCGGGCGCCGGGTGGCCGAGCCTTCCATTCGCGGCACAGCCCGCCGGCCCGGTGGAGCCGGCGGTGATCCTGGGCCTGATCCGGCAGGAGAGCAGCTTCGACGTGCAGGCGCAGAGCCCGGTCGGCGCGCGCGGCCTGATGCAGCTGATGCCGGCCACGGCGGCGGCGGTGGCGCGACGGCTGGGCGTTCCCGCCGACATCCCGGCGCTGACGCAGGATGCGGGCTACAACATGCGCCTGGGCACGAGCTACCTGCAGGGCCTGCTGTCGCAGTTCGGGCAAGCGCTGCCATTCGCCATCGCGGGCTACAATGCCGGGCCGTCGCGGGTGCTGGACTGGCTGGTCGCCAACGGGGGGGCCGCGGGCGACCCGGCCGCCGGCGGGGCCGACATGATCGACTGGATCGAGCTGATCCCGTTCAACGAGACGCGCAACTACGTCCAGCGCGTCGTCGAGAACATCGTCGTCTACCGTGCCCAGCTCGGCGCGACGGCCCCGCATCCGGTCGAGCGGCCGGCGGACCGGTTCACCGACGGCCGCCCCGGGTGAGCAGCCGGGTGGGCAGCCGGATGGTGGCCAGCGTCGCCGGCCTGGGCTACGCGCCCACGATGCCAGGGACTGTGGGGTCCCTGGCGGCGGTGCTGCTGGGCGGCCTGGCGCTGCACGGCCCGGGCTGGCTGCTGCCGGCCTTGGCGGCCGGCGCAACGCTGGCGGGGCTGCTGGCCATCCCGCGCGCCGTCGCCGACCCGAAGGCGGACCCGGGCTGGGTGGTGATCGACGAGGTGGCGGGACAGTGGATCACGCTGCTGGGCCTGGGGGCGGCGACTCCGCTGAGCCTGGCAGTCGCGTTCCTGCTGTTCCGGGCGCTGGACATCTGGAAGCCGGGTCCGATCGGCTGGGCCGATCGGCAGCCGGGCGCGCTGGGGATCATGCTGGACGACGTCGTGGCGGGGGCGATCGGCGCGCTGCTGCTGTTGGGCGCGCGGTGGGCCGGATGGGAGCAGCTGGGCACATGGACGACACATTGATCGACGCTGCGATGCACGAGGCGGCGCGGGCGTTGCTGGCGGCGCTCCGGGCGCGCGGCATGATGGTCGCCACGGCCGAAAGCTGCACCGGGGGACTGATCGCCGCCGCGCTGACGGAGGTCGCGGGCTCGTCGGACGTCGTGGACCGGGGCTTCGTCACCTATTCCAACGCCGCGAAGGCCACCATGCTCGGCGTGCCGTCCGCGCTGATCGAGGCGCATGGGGCGGTCAGCGAGGCCGTGGCCCGGGCGATGGCGGAAGGCGCGCTGGCGCGATCCGATGCGGCGGTGGCCGTCGCCGTCACCGGGGTCGCCGGGCCAGGTGGCGGCAGCGCCGACAAGCCCGTGGGTACCGTGTGGTTCGGCCTGGCGGCGACCGGGCATCCGCCCCGCACCGAACGCGTCGTGTTCCCGGGCGACCGCAGCGCCGTGCGCCGCGCGACCGTGCTGCACGCCTTCGGCCTGCTGCACCCGGCCCGATGACTTCCTGAACGCGCCCCGCGGCAGGGCCCGCGGTTACTGCGCCTTCGCGGCCTTGCGGGCCTGGCGCTGCGCCCGGCGATAGGCGCGGATGTCGTCGACGGTGACATAACCGCGATGCGCGGTGTCGATGGCGTCGAAGTTCCGCACGATCTGCGGCATGCGGCCGGCCCGGGCCTGATCCAGCGTCAGCTTGCCGTCGTGGGTGGTGTTCGCCGCCTCGAAACGCTGGCGCATCGGCTGGCGGCGGCCCCGGGTGGCCTCGGGCGCCGCAGCCGCTGGCGCGGTCGTGGGTGCGCCGGCGACGGGCGACGTGGCAGTGGTGCCGGTCAGCGGCGAGAGCTGCTGGGCCTGCACACCCGTCGCCATGGACAGCACGAGCAGGGCCGCGAGGATGAGACGCATGGGGTTCTCCAACCAGGATGCCTTCCTTTCAGCGCAGCCCGGCCTCCAGGGCAAGTGACGAACTGTGAGATCAGGCCGCCGCCGCGCGGGCCCCGTCGACCACCGCCCGCAGCACGGAGATCGCTTCGTCGATCCCGGCCTCGTCGATGTCGAGATGGGTGCAGGCGCGGACCCGGTGCTTGCCCATCACCGACACCATCAACCCGTGCATCCGCGCCCGTTGCGCCACCTCGGCCGCCGTCAGCCCGGCCTCGCTCGTGTCCACATAGACCAGGTTCGTTTCCGGCATCTGGACCCGAAGCCCCGGGACCTGCGCCAGGCCACGCGCCAGGGTCTTAGCGTTCGCGTGGTCCTGCGCCAGGCGCTCCACATGGTGGTCGAGCGCGAACAGGCAGGCCGCGGCGTTGATGCCGCCCTGGCGCATGGCGCCGCCGATCCGCTGCTTCCAGCGCCAGGCATGGCCGATGAACTCGGACGAACCCGCCAGGACGGCCCCAAGCGGGGCGCCCAACCCCTTCGTGAAGTCCAGCCAGACGGTGTCGTACCCCGCTGCGAACTCCGCCGCCGGCACGCCCGACGCCACGACGGCGTTCATGAGCCGCGCGCCGTCCATGTGCGTCACCATGCCATGCGCGTGCGCCCAGTCGGCCACGGCGTTCAGGCCGTCGAGTGCCCAGACGGCGCCGCCGCCCAGGTTCGCCGTCTGCTCGACCTCCACCATGCGTTGCGGCGGCGCGTAGCGGGAGTGCGGGCGCAGGGCCTCATCGAGGGCGTCCAGCCCGAACATTCCCTGCTCGCCCTTCAGGCCGAGCACGGCGACACCGGCCAGCGCCCAGGGTGCGCCGCCCTCCGAATGGACGATGTGCGCCGTCTCGTGGGCCAGGATCTCCTCGCCCGGGCGGCACTGGGTCAGGATCGTCACCTCGTTGCACATAGTGCCGGACGGCATGAACACCGCCGCCTCTTTGCCCAGCAGCGCGGCCATCCGGGCGCACAGCGCGTTGACGGTCGGGTCGGAGCCGGCCTGCTCGTCGCCGACCTCCGCCTCCATCATCGCGGCCCGCATCGCCCGGGATGGCTTGGTCTGCGTGTCGGAATAGAGGTTCACGCGCACGGGAATGTCGAGGTCGAAGGGGGCAGGCGCATGGACCATTGGGGGGGCTTTCAGGAGGGGGCGTGCGGTGTCGGGGGGCCATAGACGTCGCGGGCCCGCTTGAGGAAGGCGTTCACCATGCGGCGCACCGCCTCGTTGAACACGACGCCGATCGCGGACTGCAGCAGGCGGCTGCGGAACTCGAAGTCGACGAAGAAGTTGACGCGGCAGCCGACCGGGTCGGGGTCGAACGACCACTGGTTGTTCAGGTAGCGGAACGGACCGTTCTCGTACTTCACCGTGGCCCGGCGGGGCCGTTCCAGCTGCACCCGGCTGGTGAAGCTCTCGCGGAACGGGCCGAACCCGATCGTGAGGTCCGCCACCAGCTCCGTCTCGGTGCGGGTGCGGACGCGTGCGCCGACGCACCAGGGCAGGAACTCGGGATACTTGCCGACGTCCGCGACCAGGTTGAACATCTGCTCGGGGCTGTAGGGAAGCGTTCGCTTCTCCGCGTGGGTCGGCACTATGCGTCGGCCAACTGTCGGGCCCGGGCGTCGCGCAGCTGGGCGAAGTCGGCGTCGGCATGGTACGAGCTGCGGGTCAGCGGGGTGGCCGACACCATCAGGAAGCCCTTCGACCGCGCCATACCGGCGTATTCGGCGAACTCGTCCGGTGTCACGAACCGGTCCACCGCGGCGTGCTTCACCGTCGGCTGCAAGTACTGGCCGAGCGTCAGGAAGTCCACGTCGGCCACGCGCAGGTCGTCCATGACCTGCAGGATCTCGGCCCGTGTCTCGCCCAGGCCGACCATGAGGCCGGACTTGGTGAAGATGGTCGGGTCGGCCATCTTCACGCGGTCGAGCAGCCGCAAAGACTGGTAGTAGCGGGCGCCGGGACGGATGGTGGGATACAGGCGCGGGACGGTTTCCAGGTTGTGGTTGAAGACGTCGGGACGGGCCGCTGCGACGACCTCGAGCGCGCCGGGCTTGCGGAGGAAGTCGGGCGTCAGAACCTCGATCGTGGTCGCCGGGGCGGCGGCACGGGTGGCACCGATGACATCGGCGAAGTGGCGGGCGCCGCCATCGCCCAGGTCGTCGCGATCCACCGAGGTGATCACCACGTGGCGCAGGCCGAGCTTGGCCACGGCGTCGGCCACCCGCGCCGGCTCGGTTCCGTCGAGCGGCTGCGGCATGCCGGTGCGCACGTTGCAGAAGCTGCAGGCGCGCGTGCAGGTGTCGCCCATGATCATCATGGTGGCGTGACGCTGCGACCAGCACTCCCCGATGTTGGGGCAGGCCGCCTCCTCGCACACCGTGACCAGGCCGTTGGTGCGCATCAGGGCGCGGGTCTCGTGATAGATCGGGTGGTTCGGGGCTTTGACGCGGATCCAGTCCGGCTTGCGCTGGATGGGGTTGTCGGGCCGGTTGACCTTTTCCGGGTGGCGCGGCCGCGTGTCGGTCCGGTGGTCGATCAGGAGGCGGGTCGCCATCGGGCGTCCTTGGTTGGTGCAATCGATAGGTGGCGAAGGGGGGCCATCCCGTCAACTGCCTGAAGGCTGGGCCTGGCGGCCAGACGGTGCAACATGCAGCGCATGAGCATTCGTCAGACAGGGGCCGAACGCGTCCGGCGTCGACGGGACACGATGCGCGCGGCGGGGCTGCGCCCGCTGCAGATGTGGGTTGCTGACGCCAGGGCTCCTGGTTTCGCTGCGGAGTGCGAGCGTCAGTGCCGCATTGTTGCGGCCACGTCGGTCGCGATCACTCGTTCGGAGGACGGGGCCTGGCTCGGCACGAGCGACACCACCGGCTGGACAGAGTGAAGCGAGGCGATCTGGTGACGGTCGCCCTTCAGGGCGACTTGGCAAAGCCTCGTCACGCCCTGGTAACCCGATGAGCGAAACGGCTTGACGACGCGGTCCTACGTCATGATCGACAAGTCGATGACGCCGCTTCGCAGCCGGGTCGGGCAGATCATCGGTCAGGTCGGCAGTGCGACGATGCACGCCGTCGATCGGGCCCTCGTGCTGTTCCTCGGCCTGGTGTAACGGGAGTCGCGCGGTCCCGCTGACTTCGGCGACTTGCTTCAGAAATGGATGGCTCGGCCATACGCGCCCAGCACCGCCTCGTGCATCGTCTCCGACACGGTCGGGTGGGGGAACACGGTGTTCATCAGCTCCTTTTCCGTCGTCTCCAGCGTGCGGGCGATGGTGTAGCCCTGGATCATCTCCGTCACCTCGGCACCGATCATGTGGGCGCCCAGCAGCTCGCCGGTCTGGGCGTCGAAGATCGTCTTGACCATGCCTTCCGGCTCACCCATCGCGATGGCCTTGCCGTTGCCGATGAAGGGGAAGCGCCCGACCTTCACCTCGTGCCCGGCCGCCTTCGCCTTGGCCTCCGTCAGGCCGACCGAAGCGATCTGCGGCCGCGAATAGGTGCAGCCGGGAATATTGCCGATGTCGAGCGGGTGAACGTCGTTCTGCCGGGCAATCGCCTCGACGCAGATGACGCCCTCGTGGCTCGCCTTGTGGGCCAGCCAGGGTGCGCCGGTGACGTCGCCGATGGCGTAGACTCCGGGTTCGCCGGTGCGGCAGTAGTCGTCGATGACGATGTGGCTGCGCTCGACCACGACCTTCGTCCCCTCGAGCCCGAGGTTCTCGACGTTGCCCACGATGCCCACGGCCGAGATGACCCGGTCCACCGTCAGCTCGATGGTCTTGCCGCCCGCCTCGATCGTGGCGGCGACGCTGTCCGCGCCTTTCTTCAGCGCAACGACCTTGGCCGAGGTCAGGATGCGGATGCCCTGCTTCTCGAACGCCTTGCGGGCGAAGGCGCTGATTTCCTCGTCCTCCACCGGCAGGATGCGATCGAGCACCTCCACCACCGTCACCTCGGCGCCCATGTTGCGGTAGAAGCTGGCGAACTCGATCCCGATCGCGCCGGAGCCCACGACCAGCAGCGATTTGGGCATGGAGGCCGGCAGCATCGCCTCCCGATAGGTCCAGATCAGCTTGCCGTCGCCTTCCAGGCCCGGCAGCTGCCGGGCCCGGGCGCCGGTGGCCAGGATGATGTGGGGCGCGGTGAGCGTGGCGACGGCCTTGCCGTCCTTCGTGACCGCGACCGTGTTCTGGCCCGCGAGCTTCGCGTCGCCGTCGAAGGTCGCGACCTTGTTCTTCTTCAGCAGGTGCCCGACGCCCGAGGCCAGCTGCTTGGCGATGCCGCGCGAGCGCTTGACGACCTTGGCCAGGTCGAACTTCACGTTGTCGGCCGAGAAGCCGAACTCGCCGAGGTTGTGCAGCAGGTGGTTGATCTCGGACGAGCGCAGCAGGGCCTTGGTGGGGATGCAGCCCCAGTTGAGGCAGATGCCGCCCAGGTGCTCCCGCTCGATGACGGCGGCCTTCATGCCGAGTTGGGCCGCGCGGATGGCGGCGACGTATCCGCCGGGTCCGCCGCCGACGACGATCAGGTCGAACTTGGTGTCCATGTGCTGTGCTCCCGACCCGCCCCGGAGGATCGTCTTGGCCGGAGGTGCTCCGGCCGCCCGTGCCGCGGCGGGGCGGTGCCAGCGGCTTCGTGGGCCCCGGCCGGAGCCGGGCGCATCACAGCATCAGGCTGAGCGGGTCCTCGACGATCGCCTTGAACACCGACATCCATTCGGCCCCGAGCGCGCCGTCGGCCACGCGGTGGTCGACGCTGAGCGTGCAGGTCATGACCGTCGCGATGGCCAGGGCGTCGTTCTTGACCACGGGCCGCTTCTCGCCCGCGCCCACGGCCAGGATCGCGGCCTGCGGCGGGTTGATGATGGCGGTGAACTGCTTGGTGCCGAACATGCCGAGGTTGCTGATGGAGAAGGTGCCGCCCTGGAACTCCTCGGGCTTCAGCTTGCCGGCCTTGGCGCGGGCGCCCAGATCCTTCATCTCGGCGCTGATCGCGGCCAGTCCCTTCTGGTCCGCCTTGCGGATGATGGGCGTGATCAGGCCTTCGGGCATGCTGACGGCGACGCTGATGTCGACGTCGTCGTACAGGATCATCGCGTCTTCGGTGTAGGACGCGTTCACCTTCGGCACGCGCCGCAGCGTCGCCGCGGCGGCCTTGATGACCAGGTCGTTCACGCTGAGCTTGAAGGCGGCCGGGCCATCCTTGGACGACTTCGCGTTCAGCTCGGCCCGCAGCTTCAGCAGGGCATCGATCTCGATGTCCATGGTGACGAAGAAGTTCGGCACCTGCTGATGGCTTTCCGTCAGGCGCCGGCTGATGACCTTGCGCATGGTGGAGTTGGGCACGAGCTGGTGCGGGGCCGTGACCGGCGCCGGCTTGGGCGCGGGCGGGATGGCGGGGGCCGACACGGCTGCGGGTGCGGCGGCTGCGGGCGGCGCGGCCGCGGCAGGCTGGGACGCGGCAGGCTGGGACGCGGGGGCCGTGTCCTTGTTCTGGGCCGCGTCGATGTCGGCGCGGATGATCCGCCCGTTGGGGCCGCTGCCCTTCAACGACGACAAATCGATCCCGGCCTGCTTGGCCATGCGCCGCGCCAGAGGCGATGCGAAGACCCGGCCGGTGTCGTGCCCGTTGGCCATCGGTTGCGGTGCGGCCTGAGGCGCCGGGGCGGATGTGGCAGGGGATGCGGCCGGCTCGGGCGCCGGGGCGGAGGCCTTTGCAGCAGACGCGCCGGTCGGCACGGTCTCGCCGTCATCCACCAGGATCGCGATCGGGTCGTTGACCTTCACGCCCGCGGTGCCGTCGGGGACCAGGATGCGGCCCAGCACGCCCTCGTCCACCGCCTCGACCTCCATGGTCGCCTTGTCGGTCTCGATCTCGGCGATGATGTCGCCGGCCTTGACCGCCTCGCCTTCTTTCTTCAGCCAGCGGGCCAGCGTGCCCTCGGTCATCGTCGGCGACAGTGCCGGCATCAGGATGTTGGTCGCCATGCTACCCGCCCCTCAGACAATCTTTTTCACGGCGTCCACGACCCATTTGGGCTGCGGCAGCGCCAGTTTCTCGAGGTTCGCCGCGTAGGGCAGCGGCACGTCGAGGCCCGTGACGCGCACGGGAGGCGCGTCGAGCCAATCGAAGCATTGCTCGATCGCCGTCATCGCGACCTCGGCGCCGATCCCGGCATAGGGCCAGCCCTCCTCGACCGTTACCAGCCGGCTGGTCTTCTTGACGCTTTCCACGATGGTCGCAGTGTCGAGCGGGCGCAGGCTGCGCAGGTTGACCACCTCCGCCTCGATGCCCTGCGCCGCCAACTCCTCGGCGGCCTTCAGCGCGACACCGACCATGATGCTGTAGGCGACGATCGTGACATGGGTGCCGGTGCGCTCGATCTTGGCCTTGCCGATGGGCAGCACGAAGTCCGGGTCGACCGGGCACTCGAAGGTCTGGCCGTAGAGGATCTCGTTCTCGAGGAAGATGATCGGGTTCGGGTCGCGGATCGCGGCGCGCAGCAGGCCCTTGGCATCGGCGGCGGACCAGGGGGCGAGCACCTTCAGGCCGGGGCAATGCGCATACCAGCTCGCGTAGTCCTGGCTGTGCTGGGCGCCGACGCGGGAGGCCGCGCCGTTCGGGCCGCGAAAGACGATGGGGCAGCCCATCTGGCCGCCCGACATGTAGAGCGTCTTGGCGGCCGAGTTGATAATCTGGTCGATCGCCTGCATGGCGAAGTTGAACGTCATGAACTCGACGATCGGCCGCAGCCCGTCCATGGCGGCGCCGACGGCCATGCCGGTGAAGCCGTGCTCGGTGATGGGGGTGTCGATGATCCGGCGCGGGCCGAACTCGTCCAGCAGGCCCTGGCTGATCTTGTAGGCGCCTTGATACTGCGCGACCTCCTCGCCCAGCAGGAACACGCGGTCATCGGCGCGCATCTCGAGCGCCATGGCGTCGCGCAGGGCTTCGCGGACCGTGGTGGGCTTGGTTGCGCCCCAGTCCTTCTCGGGGGCCGGTGTGGCGAGGGGTGCCGTGGCGGGGGCCGGAGCCGTCTGTGCGCCACCCGGCATCGCTTCGGCCTTCGCGGGCGGGGCGGCGGCCGGCAGCGCTTCGGCCTTCGCCTGGGCCGCAACGACCGGTGCCGCGACAGCCCCGCCCTCGCCGGCCATCTCGGCGATCGGCGTGTTGACCGCGACGCCGTCCGTGCCTTCCTCGACCAATATGCGGCCGAGCTTGCCTTCCTCGACCGCCTCCACCTCCATGGTGGCCTTGTCCGTCTCGATCTCGGCGATGACGTCGCCGGCGCGGATATCCTCGCCCACCTTCTTCAGCCAGCGCGACAGCTTGCCCTCCGTCATGGTCGGGCTCAGCGCCGGCATCAGGATCTGTACACCCACGCGCCTAGCCCTCCACCAGGATGTCGGTCCAGAGTTCCGCCTCGTCCGGCTCGGGGCTCGACTGGGCGAAGTCCGCCGCCTCCTGCACCCGCGCCTTGATGTCGGCGTCCATCGTCTTGAACTCCTCCTCCGTCACGCCTTGCGCTTCCAGCAGATGCCGGGCCGCCTCGATGCAGTCGCGCTCGCTGCGCATCTTCTGCACCTCCTCCCGGGTCCGGTACTTGCCGGGGTCGGACATGGAGTGTCCGCGATACCGGTAGGTCTTCACCTCCAGCAGATAGGGGCCGTTGCCCGCCCGGCAGTGCGCCACGGCGACGTCGGCCGCCTCCTTCACCGCCACGACGTCCATCCCGTCCACCTGCACGCCCGGGATGCCCCAGGGCGAGCCGTTCTTCGACAGGTCGCGCGAGGCGGACGACCGTTCGACGCTGGTGCCCATGCCGTACTTGTTGTTCTCGATGACGTAGATGCAGGGCAGCTTCATCAGCGCCGAGAGATTGAGGCTTTCGAACACCTGGCCCTGGTTGCTGGCGCCCTCGCCGAAATAGGTCGCCGCCACCCGGTCGCTGCCGCGGTACCAGTTCGCCATCGCCAATCCCGTGCCAAGGCTGACCTGCGCGCCGACGATCCCGTGGCCGCCGAAGAACCGCCGCTCCTTGCTGAACATGTGCATGGAGCCACCCTTGCCCTTCGAGTAGCCCGTCGCGCGCCCCGTCAGCTCCGCCATCACGCCGCGCGGCTCCATGCCCGTCGCCAGCATGTGGCCGTGGTCGCGGTACGAGGTGATGACCTGGTCGCCTTCGCCGAGGGCCGACTGCACGCCGACGACAACGGCCTCCTGACCGATATAGAGGTGGCAGAAGCCGCCGATCAGGCCCATGCCGTACAGCTGCCCGGCCTTCTCCTCGAAGCGTCGGATCAGGAGCATGTCGCCGTACGCTTTCAGCAACTGCTCCCGGGTCATCGCGCTGTCCCGGTTCTTGCCACGCTTGCGGGCATCTGTTGCCAGGGCCATCGGTCGTTCTCCGCTAGACGTCTATCCGACACCTAGCGAGCGCGTTCCCATCCGGCAAGGGCGCGGGGCAAAAGCCTTGTTGTGCAATGCAATATGACACTTAACCTGTTTTCAGTTAAGGTCCTGATTTGCCGGCAGAGGTTGCCGCCTGCCTCTAGAACAGACGCTTGCCGTTGGGGTACATGGCGACCAGGTCCGAGGGATCGGCCACGTTCAGCATCGCCCGTGCCCGTTCGTCGAGCGTGTCGGGATCGAGCCGCTGGGTCCGCAGGCCGGCCACCCGGCGCTCCAGCAGATCCCGCTCCGTCTCGACACGCTTCAGGTCGGCCTGGACACCCTTCAGCTGCTCCTGCCGCATGGCGTAGGATTGCAGGCCGCGGTCGCCCTGCGTGGCGTTCCAGCCGAAATAGGCGACGAGCGTGAGGAACAGCGCCGGTGCCACCGTCGCCCGGACAGCCTGTCGGAAGCGCCTGCCGAGACCCATCGCCCACTACTCCGCCTGATCTACGGTAAACTAACCGAGATCAAGGACGGATGCATCCGTTATTCAGCGCTTAAGGATCGTCCGGCCGGCATAGCGTGCGGCCGGGCCCAGCTCGGCCTCGATGCGGATGAGCTGGTTGTACTTCGCTGTCCGATCGCTGCGCGCCAGGCTGCCGGTCTTGATCTGGCCGCAGTTGCTGGCGACAGCCAGGTCGGCGATCGTGCTGTCTTCGGTCTCGCCGCTGCGGTGGCTCATGACCGTCGTGAACCGTGCCCGCTGCGCCAGCTCGATCGCCTCCAGGCTTTCGGACAAGGTGCCGATCTGGTTGACCTTGACCAGGATCGAGTTGGCCGTCCCGGTGTCGATGCCGCGCCGCAGCCGCTCGGTGTTCGTCACGAACAGGTCGTCGCCCACCAGCTGGACCTTGGCACCCAGGACGTCGGTCATGTGTTTCCAGCCGTCCCAGTCATCCTCGGAGAGCCCGTCCTCGATGCTGACGATCGGGTAACGCGCGCACAGGTCCTGGTAGTAGGCCACCATTCCCGCGGCATCGAGCGTCTTGCCCTCACCCTCCAGCTTGTAGACTCCCCCGCCCTCGCCGGCATGGAAGAACTCGGTGCTGGCCGGGTCGAGGGCGAAGGTGATGTCCTCACCGGGGCGATAACCGGCCTTCTCGCAGGCGCGGCTGATGAAGCCCAGCGCCTCGTCGGCCGAAGAGAGCCCCGGCGCGAAGCCGCCCTCGTCGCCCACGTTCGTGTTGTGGCCGGCGTCGTGCAGCTGCTGCTTCAACGCGTGGAACACCTCGGATCCCATCCGCACGGCGTCGGCGAAGGTCGCGGCCCCTACGGGCTGGATCATGAACTCCTGGATGTCGATGGGGTTGTCGGCATGCTTGCCGCCGTTGACGATGTTCATCATCGGCACCGGCAGGGTCCGTGCGAACACGCCGCCGACGTAGCGGTACAGCGGCAGGCCGAGGTCTTCGGCCGACGCCTTCGCCAACGCCAGGGAGACGGCCAGGATCGCGTTTGCGCCCAGGCGGGACTTGTTGGGCGTGCCATCCAGGTCGACCATCAGCGCGTCGAGCTTCACCTGGTCCTGCGCGTCCATGCCGCCGATCGCGTCGAAGATCTCGCCCTCGACGTTGGCGCAGGCGGTCCGCACGCCCTTGCCGCCGTAGCGCGACTTGTCGCCGTCGCGCAGCTCGGCCGCCTCGTGCGCGCCCGTGCTGGCGCCCGATGGCACCGCCGCGCGGCCCATGGCGCCGCTGTCCAGCACCACGTCGACCTCGACCGTCGGGTTGCCCCGGCTGTCCAGGATCTCGCGGGCGACGATGTCGGCAATGGCGCTCATGGCGGGGGTCTCGGACTGTTTCGCGCGGGTGGGTAGCAGGTTGACCGCCTGGGGGCTAGCCGGGCCGGGGCGCGCGGCCGGCGGCTGCGGCCAGCGGCTTCTCCAGGAACACGCTGGTCACGGTCGCGGCAACCGGCATCGCGCGATAGGCGCCGAAGGCCGGGCAGGAGCGGAAGCCCGCCCGATCGTAGACGCGCATCGCCGCCAGCTGGCGATCGCCGGTCTCGAGCCGCAGGACGTCCAGCCCGGCCTCGCGCGCCTCCGCCTCGATGCGTGCCAGAAGGGCCTGCGCGACACCCTGGCCGCGCGCGCCCTCGACCACGAACATGCGCTTCACCTCGGCGAAGTCTTCGAACAATGCCACACCGCCGCAGCCGACGGCCTCGCCCCCGAGCCTGGCGAGGAAGAAGCGCATCGGCGGCTGGAAGATCGCCTCGAGCGAGAGCCCGTGGCGTTGTTCCGGTGCGTATTCGCCCGACAGTGTCGCATCCAGCGCCGCGACGAGGCGGCGTATCTCGGCCGTAGGCGCCGCGACGCGCTCGATCACCGGTTCCGCCATCGATCAGGCCTTCCCGCCGAAGACACGCGCCGGCCTCGCGGGCGGCGGCGTGCGGCCCACCACGGCGCGCCAGCAGGTCCAGGAGCGCGGGCCGATGATCCCCGGGGGTGCGGCATCCGGCACGGAAGCGATGTCGGCCTCGGTCAGCCGCGACAGCATGTCGGCGTCCGTCGAACGCTGGAAGGCGTAGGCCAGGAACCGCACGGGGTCGGGCGTGTGCGGCAGGGCGATCACGACGGAGGCCTCAGCCGCCCTTGCACAGGTCGTCGAAGGCCTTGAGGCGGCTCAGGAGGGCCGGCATCTGGTGCAGCGGGATCATGTTCGGGCCGTCGCTGGGGGCGTTGTCGGGGTCTTCGTGCGCTTCGATGAACACGGCGGCGACGCCGACGGCGAGGGCGGCGCGGGCCAGGACGGGGGCGAACTCCCGCTGGCCGCCGGACGACGCGCCCTGGCCGCCGGGCTGCTGCACCGAATGGGTGGCGTCGAACACGACGGGATAGCCGGTGCGGGCCATGATCGGCAGGCCGCGGAAGTCGGTGACCAGCGTGTTGTAGCCGAACGATGCGCCGCGTTCGGTGAGCAGGATGCTCTCGTTGCCGGTTTCGGCGATCTTGGCCGCGACGTGCTGCATGTCCCAGGGAGCGAGGAACTGGCCCTTCTTCACGTTGACCGCCCGGCCGGTCTCCCCGGCGGCGATCAGCAGGTCCGTCTGACGGCACAGGAAGGCCGGGATCTGCAGCACGTCGACGGCCTCCGCGGCGGCCTCGCACTGGGCGACATCGTGCACGTCGGTCAGCACCGGCACGCGGTAGCGTTCCCGCACGGCCGCCAGGATGGCGAGGCCCTTCGCGAGGCCGACGCCGCGGGCGGCGCGGGCGCTGGTGCGGTTCGCCTTGTCGAAGCTCGACTTGTAGATCAGCGGCACGCCGGCGATGGCGCAGATCGACACCAGCGCGTCGGCCATCTCCAGCGCGTGCTGCTCGCTTTCGATCTGGCAGGGGCCGGCGATCAGCACGAAGGGGCGGTCGTTGGCGACGACGATGTCGCGCACGCGGACTCGCCGGGGGCCCGGGGCGTGCTCCTCCTCTTCCAGATCGTCGGGCAGGTCGTCGGGCAGGTCAGACAAGTCGCGACTGCCGGACAGCGGCGCCGATGAAGCCGGCGAACAGCGGATGGGGGTCGAGCGGCTTCGACTTCAGCTCCGGATGATACTGCACGCCGATGAACCACGGGTGGCCCGGCAGCTCCACCGTCTCGGGCAGCGATCCATCGGGCGACATGCCGGCGAAGCGCAGGCCCGTGGCCTCCAGCTGCGGGCGGTAGTTGATGTTCACCTCGTAGCGGTGGCGGTGCCGCTCCTCGATGCGGGTCGAGCCGTACTGGGCGGCGATCAGGGAATCGGCGGCGAGTTCCGCCGGGTAGGCGCCCAGCCGCATGGTGCCGCCGAGGTCGCCGCCTTCCTCGCGCCGTTCGATCGTGTTGCCGCGCGACCATTCGGTGAGCAGGCCGACGACGGGCGTCTCGCACGTGCCGAACTCGGTCGAGGATGCGTCGGGCAGGTGCGCCATGTTGCGGGCGCACTCGATGACTGCCATCTGCATGCCGAAGCAGATGCCGAAGAACGGCACCCGGCGTTCCCGCGCGAAGCGCACGGCGGCGATCATGCCGGGCGTGCCCCGCTCGCCGAAGCCGCCGGGGACCAGGATGCCGTGCACGCCCTCCAGGCGGTTGACCGCGTCGGGCTGCTCGAACACCTCGCTGTCCACCCAGTCGAACGACACCCGGACCCGGTTGCGGACGCCGCCATGGATCAGCGCCTCGGACAGGCTCTTGTAGCTGTCGAGCAGGCTCGTGTACTTGCCGACAACCGCGATCCGAACCTCGCCGTCCGGGGCGCGGATGATGTCGACGATGCGCTGCCAGGGCGAGAGGTCCGGCTCGGTCTCGAACGGCAGGCCGAAGTGGCGCAGCACCTCGCGGTCCATCCCCTCCTCGTGGTAGCTGATCGGCACCGCGTAGATGGTATCGACGTCGAGGGCCGCGATGACGGCCTGGGCGCGCACGTTGCAGAAGTTGGCCATCTTGCGCCGCTCGCCGTCCGGGATCTTGCGGTCGCAGCGGCACAGCAGCATGTCGGGCTGGATGCCGGCGTTCTGCAGCTCCTTGACGGAGTGCTGGGTCGGCTTGGTCTTCAGCTCGCCCGCGCTCTTGATGTAGGGCACGAGGGTCAGGTGGACGAACATCGTCCGCTCGTGGCCCAGCTCGTTGCCCAGCTGACGGATGGCTTCGAGGAAGGGCAGGCTCTCGATGTCGCCCACGGTGCCGCCGATCTCGATCAGCACGAAGTCGACGTCATCGGTCTCGCGGGTGATCGCCTCCTTCAGCGCGTCGGTGATATGCGGGATTACCTGGACGGTGCCGCCCTTGTAGTCGCCCCGCCGTTCCCGCGCGATCACCTCGGAGTAGATGCGTCCGGTGGTGGCGTTGTCCGACTGGCGGGCGTGCACCCCGGTAAAGCGCTCGTAGTGGCCGAGGTCGAGGTCGGTCTCGGCGCCGTCATCGGTGACGAACACCTCGCCGTGCTGGGTGGGGCTCATGGTGCCGGGGTCGACGTTCAGGTAGGGATCGAGCTTGCGCAGGCGCACCCCGTAGCCGCGGGACTGCAGCAGCGCGCCGAGGGCTGCCGAGGCGACGCCCTTCCCCAGGGAGGAGACCACGCCGCCGGTGATGAAAACGAACCGCGTCATGGACGCCCCTGATACACAAGGCGCGCCACGGGCGAAATAGCCGACATGGAAACCCTTAGTTCGTGGGCACTGCGGGGGCGCGCGGCGTGACCGGGGCCGGGGCCTCGGGCAGCGACTCGGTGCCGGAGGGCGGAAGGACGGCCCCGGTTCCAGGCATAGCGGCGGGCGTGTTGCCCGGTATGTTGGCCGGTATGTTGGCCGGGGCGCTGCCGGGCGCGCTGCCCGGGGTGCCGGCCGGCGCGCTGATGGGCGGCGGGTTGTCCAGCAGCGAACGGCCCACGCCCCCTGTGCCACGGTTCAGCAATGCGAGGGCCAGCGACAGGCCGAAGAAAATGGCTGCGAGGATGGCCGTGGTGCGCGTCAGCAAGTTGGCCGTGCCGCGGCCGGACATGAAGCCGCCCATCCCCTGCGACGTGCCGATGCCGAGCCCGCCCCCTTCGCTGCGCTGGATCAGCACGACGCCGATCAGGGCCAGGGTGACGAACAGGTGGATGATGAGCAGCACGGTGGTCATGGCGGGCTTCTAGCCCCGAGGGGGTCAGATGGGAAGCGACGCCTGTGCCGCACGGGCGATGGCCAGGAAATCGGCCGCAACCAGGCTTGCACCGCCGACCAGCGCGCCGCCGACCTCGGGGATGGCCAGCAGCGCCGCGGCGTTGCCGGGCTTGACGGACCCGCCGTAAAGGATGCGGACGCCGCGGCCGGCTTCGCCCAGGCTCGCCACCAGCTGGTCGCGGATGACGCGGTGCATGGCCAGCACGTCCGCCTCCGTCGCGGTGCGCCCGGTGCCGATGGCCCAGACCGGCTCGTAGGCCACGACGCCGGCGAAGCCCGGCGGCAAGCTGCCGTCGATCTGGGACGCGACGACGACCTCGGCGTTGCCGGACAGGCGGTGCTGCTCCGTCTCGCCCACGCAGACGATGGGCATGAGGCCGGCGGCTGCGGCGGCCTGGGCCTTGCTGCGCACGACGGGGTCGTTCTCGCCATGGTCGGCCCGGCGCTCCGAATGGCCGACGATGGCCCAGCGCGCGCCGGCATCGAGCAGCATCGGCCCGCCGAGGTCTCCGGTATGGGGGCCGCTCATGGCGGCATGGCAGTCCTGCGCGCCCACCAGAACGGGGCTGCCGCCGACCACCTCGGCCACCAGGCCCAGCACGGTCGCGGGCGGACACAGCAGCAGGTCGCAGGACAGGCCCGCTGCGCCGTCGCGGACCGCCTGGGCCAGCGCCCGCGCCTCGGCCCGCAGCCCGTTCATCTTCCAGTTGCCCGCGATCAGTTGCCGCATGCCGCTCCCCTTCGTCGGGCCCCTGTCTACGCCAGGCGCCACGTCTGGCAAATCTCCCACTCCGGCCGCTCTCCTGCTCGGGCCGATCTCCCACTCTGGCCAATGTCCCGGGCCGTCCCTATGGTGCGGCCCGCTCTACCGGAACCCCCTCCCCCGATGCTCGCGCACATCCGCACCTTCCTGGCCACCCGGGCCGCACGCCTGTTCTTCGTCGTGCTCATCATCCCCTTCGTGCTGTTCGGCGTCGCCAACATCGCGCAGAACTGGGGGGGCGACACCGCGCTGGCCACCGTGGGCGACCGCCGGGTGGAGCCTGCGCAATTTCAGGAGGCGTTCCGCCGGCAGCTGGCCGAGGTCGGCCGGATGATGGGCGGGCGGACGGAGCCGACGCCGGCGATCCGGCGGGGGATCGCCGCCCAGACCTTGCAGCAGCTGATCACGCAGGCGGCGGTGGAGAACGAGGTGCATCGCCTCGGTTTGGCCGTGCCCGACGCCGCCCTGCGGCAGGCGGTGTTCGACATCCCGGCGTTCCGCGGCCCGTCCGGCGCCTTCGACAAGCAGCAGTTCGCCTCCGTGCTGCGGCAGAACAACCTGACCGAGAACCGGTTCCTCGAGCTGCTTCGGGCCGATTTGGGGCAGCGGCAGCTGCTGGAGGCGGTGCAGGCCGGGGCGGCGGCGCCCGACACGCTGCTGCAGCAGGTGTTCGCCTTCCAGCGGGAGCAGCGGGTGGCCGAACTGGTGGAGCTGCCCTTCTCCGCGGCGCCGGAGCCGCCCGCGCCCACGCCGGAGGCGGTGCGGGCCGCATACGACAACGACCCGCAGCGCTATGCCGCCCCGGAGTTTCGCCGGATCAAGGCGGTGATCCTGTCGCCCGAAACCGTGGCCAAGGGGATCGAGGTGCCGGAGGCCGAGATCGCGACCTGGTACGAGCAGCACAAGGCGGAGTTCGGCGGGCAGGAGAAGCGCAGCCTGGAGGTGGTGGTGGCGCAGGACGAGGCGCTGGCCCAGCGCCTGGCGGCGCAGTGGACCGCGGGCGCGGACTGGGCCGCAATGCAGAAGGCGGCGTCCGACGCCGGGGCCTCGAGCGCCAAGCTCGACGACACGGCCGAAGCCGACATCCCGGGCGCCGAGCTGGGTGAGGCGGCGTTCAAGGCTGCCGTGGAGACGGTGGCCGGGCCGGTGAAGTCGGCGTTCGGCTGGCAGGTGCTGCGGGTGACGAAGATCACGCCGGGGAACGAGCAGCCGCTGGAGGCGGTGCACGACCAGGTGCGCGACCGCGTGGCGCGCGACCAGGCGGTGGACCAGGTCTATGCCCGGGCGAACAAGCTGGAAGACGCGCTGTCGTCCGGCACGGGCCTCGAGGACCTGCCGGGGGATCTGGGGCTTGCCGCCGTGGCGGGCTCGCTCGATGCCAAGGGGAACACGCCGGAGGCCGAGCCCGCTCCCCTGCCCGGCACGCCGGCTTTGCGGCAGGCGATCATCACCGCCACCTTCGCCACGGCGAAGGGCGAGGCGCCGCGGCTGGTCGAGGGTCCGGACTCCTCCTACTTCGCGCTGGTCGTGGAGGATCAGACACCACCGCAGGTCAAACCGTTCGACGCGGTGCAGGACCAGGTGCGCGAGAACCTTTTGCACGATGCGCGCCGGCGTTCGCAGGAGGTCGTGGCCGCACGCCTGCTGGCGGCCGTGAAGGCGGGCGGCTCGCTGGACGACGCGGCCGTGGTGGCCGACGTGCGGGTGGAGCGGACGCCGCCGCTCGGCCGCAGCAGCCCGACGGAGGGGGTGCCGTCGCAGATCATCCAGCCGTTGTTCGCGCTGGCGCCGAACGACGCCACGATGCTGGAGGATGCGGACGGGTTCCTGGTCGTGAAGCTGGCGGCCATCGAATCGCCGGATCCGGCAGCGGACCCGGCGGGTGCCGGGCAGATCCGGACGGCGCTGAACCAGGCGATCGGGGGCGACATCCAGGCCACCTATGCGGCCGCCTTGCGGGACCGGGCGCGGCCGACGGTGAATCAGCGCATGCTGGAGCAGCTCTCGCAATGAGCGGGGGCTGCGGCACCTCGCCTGTGGGCGGGGCTTCCCGCCCGTGAACGCCATGGCCTCGCCGGGCCAGGCTGCATGCCTTGCGGCGTATGGGGAAGGCCGGGGCACGCTGGTCTGGTCGACGACGGTGGCGGACCTGGAAACGCCTGTCGCGGCCTACATGAAGCTGGCAGCGGGCCGGTCGAACGCCTTCCTGCTGGAAAGCATCGAGAACGGCACCGCCCGCAGCCGCTACTCCATCATCGGCATGGCGCCCGACCTGGTCTGGCGCTGCCGCGGCGCCGCCGCCGAGCTGAACCGACACGCCCGCAGCGCGCCGCATGCCTTCACCAGCGACTCGCGCCCGGTGCTGGAGAGCCTGCGCGCGATCATCGACGAGACGCGGATGGACGTGCCGGAGCACCTGCCGCCGATGCTGGGCGGCCTGGTCGGCTACCTCGGCTACGACATGGTCCGGCAGATGGAGCGGCTGCCGGACAAGAACGCCGACGCGCTGGGCCTACCGGAGGCGCTGCTGCTGCGGCCCACGTTGTTCGCGGTGTTCGACAACGTGCGCGACGAGCTGACGCTGGCCGCGCCCGTGTATCCGCAGCCCGGCGTGTCGGGCGAGGCGGCATGGGCGAACGCGCAGGCGGCCCTGGCCGAGGCCGCCGCCGCGCTGCAGCGCCCGTTGCCGCACGCAGTGCCGCCGGTGACGCTGCCGGCCCAGCCCGAGCCTGCGTCCAACATGAGCAAGGCCGAGTTCATGGGCATCGTCGACCGCATGAAGGAGTACATCGCCGCGGGCGACGCATTCCAGGTGGTGCCCAGCCAGCGCTTCTCCGTGCCGTTCGCCTTGCCGCCCTTCGCGCTGTATCGGGCGTTGCGCCGGGTCAATCCGGCGCCGTTCCTGTTCTTCCTGGATTTCGGCGGCTTCTGCGTCGTGGGCAGCTCGCCCGAGGTGCTGGTGCGGTTGCGGGACGGCGTCGTCACCATCCGCCCGCTGGCCGGCACCCGGCCCCGCGGCGCCACGAAGGACGAGGACGAGCAACTGGCGCGCGACCTGCTGGCCGACCCGAAGGAGCGCGCCGAGCACCTGATGCTGCTGGACCTGGGCCGCAACGACGTGGGGCGCGTGGCCGAGCTGGGCAGCGTGCGGGTGACGGAAAGCTTCGCCATCGAGCGGTTCAGCCACGTGATGCACATCAGCAGCACGGTGGAGGGGCGGCTGCGCCCGGGGCTCGATGCGTTGGACGCGCTGGTGGCCGGGTTCCCGGCGGGCACGTTGACCGGCGCGCCCAAGATCCGCGCGATGGAGATCATCGAGGAGCTGGAACCGACGCGGCGGGGCCTGTATGCCGGATGCATCGGCTACTTCGCGGCGAACGGCACGATGGACACCTGCATCGGGCTGCGAACCGCCGTGGTGAAGGACGGCACGATGTATGTCCAGGCCGGCGGCGGGGTGGTGGCCGACAGCACCGCGGAAGGCGAGTACGAGGAAACCCGGCAGAAATCCCGCGCGCTGTTCCGGGCCGCCGAGGAAGCCGTGCGCTTCGCGGCGATGCCATGAGCGGGACATCCGCCGACAGGGGGCGCGTGCGTCCCCGATGATCCTGCTGATCGACAACTACGACAGCTTCACCTTCAACCTGGTGCATGTGCTGGGCGACCTGGGCGCGGCCTGCCACGTGGTCCGCAACGACCGGATCACCCCCGAGCAGGCGATCGGCCTGGCGCCGGAGGCGATCGTGCTGTCGCCGGGCCCGTGCACGCCGACCGAGGCCGGCATCTGCCTCGGGCTGATCGGGGCCGCTGCGGGGCGCATCCCGATGCTGGGCGTGTGCCTGGGGCACCAGGCGATCGGCCAGGCGTTCGGGGGCCGGGTAATTCGTGCCGCGGTGCCGATGCATGGCAAGGTGAGCGCGGTGGCGCATCGCGACACGGATGTGTTCGCGGGCCTGCCCACCCCGTTCATGGCGGCCCGCTACCATAGCCTGGTCGTGGCGCCCGACAGCCTGCCCGACGCGCTCGAGGCGACCGCGTGGACGGAGGACGGGACCATCATGGGCCTGCGGCACCGTACGCTTCCGGTGTTCGGCGTGCAGTTCCACCCGGAAAGCATCGCGTCCGAGCACGGGCATGCGCTGCTGGCCAACTTCCTGGCCATCGCGGCGGGCCGGAGGGCGGCGGCGTGAACAACTTGAAGCCCACCCTCGCACGCCTCGCGACCGGGGCGACGCTGACGGCCGAGGAGGCGGAGCAGGCTTTCGGCGTGGTCATGTCGGGCGAGGCCACCCCGGCCCAGATCGCCGGGATGCTGATGGCGATGCGGGTGCGGCGGGAGACGGTACCCGAGCTGACCGGGGCGGTGCGCGCGATGCTGGCCCGGATGACCCGCGTGCAGGCGCCGCCGGGCGCCATCGATGTGTGCGGCACGGGTGGCGACGGGGCGGGCACGCTGAACGTGTCGACGGCTGTGGCCTTCGTGCTGGCCGGGGCGGGCGTGGCGGTGGCCAAGCACGGCAACCGGGCGCTCAGCTCGCGCTCCGGTGCGGCCGACGTGCTGACGGCGCTGGGCGTGAACGTGGATGTACCGCTGGAGCGGTTGCCGGGGATCCTGGCGGAGACAAGGTGCGTGTTCCTGTTCGCGCCCCGCCACCACGCGGCGCTGCGGCATGCGGCGGGGCCGCGGGTGGAGCTGGGGACGCGAACGATCTTCAACCTGTTGGGCCCGCTGGCCAACCCGGCCAGCGTCCGCCGTCAGCTGACCGGCGTGTTCGACCCCAGCTGGGCTCGGCCGATGGCGGAGACCCTGGCGGCGCTGGGCACGGAACGGGCGTGGCTGGTGCACGGCCAGGGCCTGGACGAGCTGACGACCGCCGGCGAGAACCAGGTCGTCACGCTGGACCAGGGCGGGATCGACACCCTTGTCCTGACGCCCGAGGACGTCGGCCTTCCCCGCACCCCGGTCTCGGCGATCCAAGGGGGCGATCCCCCGGCGAACGCAGCGGCGCTGCTGGCGTTGCTGCAAGGGGCGACGGGGGCCTACCGTGACACGGTCCTGTTGAACGCGGCCGCGGGCCTGGTCGTCGCCGGGAGTGCGGACACGGCGCGCGACGGGATTGAGACGGCCCGCACGAGCCTGGACAGCGGCGCGGCCCTGGCCGCACTTGAAGCCTTGCGCCGGGCCACGGCCTGAGCCGGAGACGACGATGGACAGCCTGACCCCCGACCCCGCCATGGACCCCACAGGAATCCCGAACATCCCGGATGCGCTGGTCCGCATCTGCGCCGACACGCTGGCCGAGTTGGCGCGGCGCCGGGCTGCGACCCCCGAAGCGGCGCTGCGCGCGCAGTTGGGACGCAAGCCGCCCCCCACCCGCGGTTTCGGTGCCGCCCTGAAGCACAGCGTCGCGGGCGGCGGCTACGGGTTAATCGCCGAGATCAAGAAGGCGTCGCCTTCGGCCGGCGTCATCCGGGCGGACTTCGATGCGGCGGCGCTGGCGCGGGACTATGCCGGGGCCGGCGCCACCTGCCTGTCCGTGCTGACCGACGGGCCCTGGTTCCAGGGTTCGGCCGAGCACCTGCATGCGGCGCGGACCGCGGTGGCGCTGCCTGTGCTGCGCAAAGACTTCATGCTGGATCGCTGGCAGGTGCTGGAAAGCCGGGTCATGGGGGCGGACTGCATCCTGCTGATTATGGCGGCCTTGTCGGATGCCCAGGCGCGGGAGCTGGAGGAGCTGGCCCGAGCGCTGGACATGGACGTGCTGGCGGAGGTGCATGACCGGCGCGAGTTGGACAGGGCGCTAGGGTTGCAGACGCAGCTGATCGGGATCAACAACCGCAACCTCAAGACGTTGAAGACCGATCTTGCGACGACAGCCGAGTTGGCGCCGCATGTGCCGTCGGACCGTTTCCTGGTCGCGGAGAGCGGCATCCGCACGCATGAGGACGTGAAACGCCTCTCGGACGCGGGCGCCCGCTGCTTCCTGGTCGGCGAGAGCCTGTTGCGGCAGCCCGACGTCGGCGTCGCGACACGTGCGCTGCTCGGCACATGACCCTGACGCATTTCGATTCGGAGGGGCGCGCCCACATGGTGGATGTGGGCGCCAAGCCGGAGACGGATCGCACGGCCACGGCCCGGGTGCGTGTGCTGATGCAGGCCGCCACGGCGCGGATGGTGGCCGAGGGCACGGCGAAGAAGGGCGACGTGCTCGGCGTGGCGCGCCTGGCCGGGATCATGGCGGCCAAGCGGACGAGCGAGCTGATCCCGCTATGCCACCCCTTGCCGATCAGCGCCGTCACGCTCGAGCTGGAGGCGCTGGAGACGGCGGTCGCGATTGTCGCCACCGTGCGGACGACGGGGCGGACGGGGGTGGAGATGGAGGCGCTGACGGCGGCCAGCGTGGCGGCGCTGACGGTGTACGACATGTTGAAGGCGGTGGATCGCGGCATGCGGATCGACGGTCTGCGCGTGGTGCACAAGGATGGCGGGGCGTCCGGCCGGTTCGAGCAGGACTGAGATGATCTCCGTCGAGGAGGCCCGCAGCCGCATCGTGGGGGGGCTGGTGCCGACCGCGCCCGAGATCGTGGCCTTGGCGGAGGCGCTGGGCCGGGTGACGGCGATGCCTGTGCCGGCCCGGCTGGACCAGCCGCCGGCCGATGTGTCGGCCATGGACGGCTATGCCCTGCGTGCCGCCGACGCGGGTGCCCGGCGCGTGATCGGCGCCGCCCCGGCCGGGCATCCGTTTGCGGGCCAGGTCCTTCCGGGCGAGGCCGTGCGGCTGTTCACGGGCAGCCTGGTTCCGGCCGGCGCAGATACGATCCTGATCCAGGAAGATGCGCTGCGGGACAGCGACCAGGTGACGCCGACGGAGGCTCCGGTCCTGGGCCGCCATATTCGGCGGCGTGGGCAGGATTTCAGCCGGGGCGACGTATTGGTGGGAACCGGCACGAGGCTTGGTGCGCGGGGGATCGGGCTGCTCGCGGCGGGGAACCACCCCTGGGTGGCGGTGCATCGCCGGCCCGTCGTCGCCATCCTGGCCACGGGCGACGAGATCGCGTTGCCCGGCGAGCCCATCCCGTCCGGGGGGATCGTGAGTTCGAACGCACATGCGCTGGCGGCCATGGTGCGGGGCCGGGGCGGGCTGCCGATGATCCTGCCCGTCTGTGCGGACCGGCCGGAGGCGATTGCTGCCGCCGTCGCTTCCGTGCGGGGGACGGACATCCTGGTCACCACCGGCGGTGCCAGCGTGGGCGAGCACGACCTGGTGCAGGCGGGGCTGGCGCGGGAGGGGTTCGAGCTGGATTTCTGGAAGATCGCCATGCGCCCGGGGAAGCCGCTGATCTCGGGGCGGCTTGGCGGCACGGCGGTGCTGGGACTGCCAGGCAACCCGGTGTCCGCGCTGGTGTGTGCGGTGCTGTTCCTGCTGCCGGCGATCGACCGGCTGCTCGGGCTGCCGGGTGGGTCACCTGCCCCGCTCGTGGCCCGGCTCGGCGGCGACCTGGCGGCGAACGATCACCGGGCCGACCATCTCCGGGCGCGACTCGAGACGGCGCCGGACGGGGTCCCGGTCGCAACGGCGTTCCCGCGGCAGGATTCTTCGATGCTGCACGTGTTGTATCAGGCGAACGCGCTGATCCTGCGGCAGCCGCTTGCCCCGGCCATTGCGGCAGGCGCTGCGGTTTCGGTCATTTCGCTGGACGCGCTCGGTATCTGACGCAAGCCGTTGACGCGGTTACGGGCGCAACAGGTTGACGGCACGAGTGGAACCAAATTAGAACATTCGTGGTTTCGGTTTTGTTCCGACGCGGAGTAATCGTCCATGTTGACGCGCAAGCAGCACGAACTGCTCACTTTCATCGACCGGCACATCAAGTCGACCGGGTTCTCGCCAAGCTTCGAGGAGATGAAGGATGCGCTGCAGCTTCGTTCGAAAAGCGGCATCCACCGGCTGATCTCCGCCCTGGAGGAGCGCGGCTTCCTGCAGCGGCGGCACCATCGGGCGCGGGCACTGGAGGTGATGCGCCTGCCGAACGAGGTCGCGCGGCTGGTTCCGATGGTCCTGCCGGCCGGGACTGCTTCGGACGCCACCCCGCGGGAGCCGGCGGCGCCGCCGCATTTCACGCCCAACGTCATCCGCGGCGACTTCACCGGCCGGCTGCCGGGCGTTCGTGCGGCCAACGAGGTGGGCGCGGTGCAGCTGCCGATGTACGGCAAGATCGCCGCGGGCCTGCCGATCGAGGCGCTGCGCGACAACGGGGCCCAGATCGAGGTGCCGTTGGCGCTGCTGGGCAACGGCGAGCATTACGCGCTGGAGGTCGACGGCGACTCGATGATCGACGCCGGCATCCTGGACGGGGATACCGTCATCATCCGCAAGGGCGAGACCGCCGAGAACGGGCAGATCGTCGTCGCGCTGATCGACGAGCGGGAGGTGACGCTGAAGCGTCTGCGGCGCCGGGGGAACTCCGTGGCGCTGGAGCCGGCGAACGCGACGCATCGGGTGCAGGTGCTGCCGGCCGACCAGGTGAAGGTTCAGGGCAAGCTGGTGGCGCTGCTTCGGCGCTACTGACCGGGGCGCCTATGGCTCGTGCGCGATCCAGCGCCCGAGTGGCGTGTCCATGTCCGTCACGGGTTTGGCGGCGGGGCGGCGGAACGTCCCGGCGATCGGCTTCTCGACCCGAAGCGCCACGAGGGCCTCGGCCATCTTCACGGCCGCTACGGCGCAGTCCACCACCGGTACGGGAATGCGCTGCCGGACCAGGGCGGCCAGGCCAGAGAGTGGGGCGCCGGCCAGCACGATCACGTCCGCCCCGCTGGTGACGGCAAAGACGGACAGCGCCACCAGCGCCTCGGCCTTCTCTGCCTGGACGGTCTCGACCGCCTCGAAGCTGCCAGGCACGGTGAACACGCCGGCGCAGCGGCCCGACAGGCCGTGATAGGCGATGCACTCCTGATACCAGGCCTCCAGCGCCTGGTTGAACGTCACGATCCCGAACTTCACGCCCAGCATGCAGGCCGTGAGCATGCCTGCCTCGGCGAGGCCAACGACCGGCAACGGGAACAGCTCCCGCGCGGCGCCCAGGCCGGGATCACCGAAGGCAGCGATGATGGCGGCGTCGAAGCCGGCATGGTGCTCGGCCAGCATCTCGAGCGCCACCACCCCGCCCACGGCGGCTTCGGCGCGGGAGGCGATGTAGGGCATGCCGCGCATGGCCGTCATGCCGACGACCTCAGTGCTCGCCGCTGCGGCGGGCCTGGCGGCGGCCACCAGCAGCGCGGTGATCGACTCCGAGGTATTCGGGTTCAGCAGAAGCAGGCGCAACTCAGGCGATGAACACGTCGTCGAAGCAGCCGTGCACTCCGGTGCCGAGCTCGATGACGTTGTGCAGCTTCTTGTCCGTGATCGTCGGGAACGACATCTCAAGCAGCCAGATCTGCGGCATCTCGGTCACCAGCAGCTTCTGCACCGCGCTGAATGCGGCCTGCCGCGCGGCCGGGTCGGCATCGTTGCGGGCTGTGTTGAACAGCTCGTCGACCTTCGGGTTCTTGTAGCCGCCGGTGTTGGTGAAGACGGACTTCTGGATGTTGCTCGAGACGTAGGTCCGCTCCACGCCCAGCGTCGGGTCGCCGAACTGATACAGGAAGTTGACGCTGGTGTCGTAGTCCCAGGCCGAGAGGCGGCTGGCCCACCCGCCGGCGTCGATGCTCTCGAGCACGACCTCGATCCCCACCGCCTTGAGCGCCGTGCGGAAGTACTCAGCGAGCCGGGTCCAGACCTCGCCATAGGGCAGGGTCAGGTGGCGCAGCTTGAAGCGGATGCCGTTCGCGTCGGGCTTCAACCCGGCCTCGTCCAGCAGCTTCGCCGCGGCCTTCGGGTCATACGGGAGCAGCTTGGTGGTGCCGTCGTAGAACTTGGTGGTGGACGCGATCGGGCTGGTGGCGATCTTGCCGACACCGAACCAGAGGCGCTTCAACAGGAAGTCGCGGTCGATCGCCTGGCTGATGGCGGTGCGGACGCGCACGTCGTCGAGCGGCTTGACCCTGTGGTTCAGCTCGATCCACATCAGCGGCGAGAACAGCTCCCACCCCTTCGTCGAGACGCTGAGGTTGGGCTGCGCCTGGAAGCGCGGCACGTCGAACGGCTCGATGTCGCTGGCACTGGTCAGCTGCACCTGGCCGGACTGCAGCGCGATGCCGCGGCTCTGGCTGTCGGGGACGATCCGATAGATGATCTCGTCCAGGTAGGGCTGGCCGGGCTTCCAGTAGCCGTCGTAGCGCTTGAGGCGGATGAAGCTGCCCCGCTGCCATTCCACGAACTGGAAGGGGCCGGTGCCCGTCGGCTTCTGGTTGGCCGGGGCGTTGCGGTAGTCCGTGCCTTCATACAGGTGCTTGGCGACCATGCAGCAGGTCGTGCTGTCGAACATCAGCAGGAACGGCTCGAACGGGCTGTCGAGCGTGAGCTTGACGGTCAGGGGATCGGGGGCGGTCGCTTCCTTGATCTTCAGGAACACGCCGCGGGCGCGGGGGGCAAGATCCATGTGGAACTTCATGATCGAGAAGATCACGTCGTCTGCGGTGAAGGGCTTGCCGTCGTGGAACGTCACGTTGGGTTGCAGGTGGAACGTGTAGGTCTTCTTGTCGTCCGAGATCTCCCAGCTTTTTGCCAGCTCCGGCAGGGGCTCGAGCGTCGGGGAGTACTTGATGAGGCCCTGGAAGATCTTGCTGGCGGCCATCAGGGTCGGACCCTGGTTGTTGACGCCCATGATCAGGACCGGCGGCTCCGGGGTCAGCAGCGCGTTCAGGGTGCCGCCGCGCTTGGGGGTGATCCCTTGCGCGCGGGCCTGGTCCAGCGTCATGAGGCCGGGCGCGAGGCCGCCCAGGGCGGTCGCTGCGATGAGGCTGCGGCGCGAGAGGCCGGTCGATCGATCCATGTGCATCCCCGAAGCTGATACCGGACGCTAACCCGCGCCGTGTCGTGTGGACAAGCAGCCCTGCCCTGATAGCGTGAGAAGCAAGAACCAGACCGGTGCCGTCATGCGAGTCTTCTGGGACCCGATCCAACTGACCCATGCACCGCAGTTCTTCCTGCAGCGCGGGATCGTCCGACCGAACTTCGAGGTGCCGGCCCGCGCCACGGCCCTGCTGGAGGGCGTGCGAGCCCTGGGCCTGGTGCCCGAGACGCCCCCCCCTGCCCCGCGTGCGGCACTCGAGGCCGTTCACGCGCCAGCCTATCTGGACTTCCTGCGCGACGGCCCCGCCGCCTGGGACGCGCTGCCGGAGCATGGGCCGGAGCTGGTGCCGAACATCCACCCCAGCCCGGAGATGTTGGCCAACGGGGCACGGCCGGGGGATACCGTCATCGGCCAGCTCGGCTGGTTCACGGCGGACACGTCGTGCCCGATCGCGGCGGCAACCTGGCCCGCGGCCGAGGCTGCCGCGTTCGGCGCGGTTGCAGCGGCCGACGAAGCAGCGGCGGGGCGACACGCCTATACGCTGACGCGGCCGCCGGGTCACCACGCCTATGCGGCGCGGGCGGGCGGGCACTGCTACGTCAACAATGCCGCGATCGCCGCCCAGCGCCTGCGCGACCGGGGTGCCGCGCGGGTGGCCGTGCTCGACATCGACAGCCATCATGGCAACGGCACGCAGGGCATCTTCTGGGAGCGTCCGGACATCCTGTTCGTGTCGCTGCACGGCGACCCCGAGGGCTACTACCCGTGGTTCGTGGGCCATGCGACGGAGCGGGGCGGCGGCCCCGGCGCCGGGGCGAACGTCAACCTGCCGCTGCCGCGGGGTGCGGAGGATCCGACCTGGCTCGGTGCGCTGGATCTGGGGCTGGCCGCCATCCGGCTGTTCCACGCGGATGCGCTGGTGCTCAGCCTCGGGTTCGACGCCAGTGTGCACGAGCCGCTCGGTTTCCTGCGGGTCAGCGCGGACGGGTTCGCGCGGGCCGGGGCGGCGATCGCCGGGCTGGGCCTGCCCACTGCGATCATCCAGGAGGGGGGCTACGACACGGACCGGCTCGGCCAGCTGTTGCAGCGGACGCTGGGCGCGTTCAGCTGACCTCGAAGGTCGTCAACAGATCGGCCCCGAGCGACTGCAAGTCGATCCGCCGGAAGCGCGGCATGTCTGGCAGGGCCGCCACCCCGAAGGCCGCGGCGGCCCCGAGCCCGTCGCCGCCCATGACCCCGGGCGCATGAAACCAGGCGAGGCGATCCACCAGCCGGGCCTGCAGCAGAGCGCCGGCGACCCGGGCGCCACCCTCGACCAAGACGCGGGTCAGCCCGGCCGCACCGAGAGCCTGCAGCGCCGCAGGAATCGCGGCCGCGCCGTCCAGCGGGATGAGCCTGACACCTGCCGATTGCAGGTCCATGCGGCGTTGCGGGTCGGCCGCGGGCCCGTGCAGGATCCATGTCGGGGCCTCCCGCGCGGTGCGCACCAGCGCCGCACCCTGGGGCGTCCGGAGATGGCGATCCAGAACGACGCGCACCACGGGCAGCGGGCGGTAGCCCGGGATGCGGCAGGTCAGGGCCGGGTCGTCGGCCAGGACGGTGCCGATGCCGGCGAGCACCGCGTCGTGCCGGCCGCGCAGGGCGTGGGCGGCCCGGCGCGCCTCGGGTCCCGTGATCCACTGGCTCTCGCCGGTGCCGGTCGCGATGCAGCCGTCCAGCGTGGTGGCGAGTTTCAGCGTGACCATCGGACGGCCGTTGCGAATGCGGGTCAGGAAGCCGCGCTGCAGCGACTCGGCCTCCGCTTCCAGCACATGCTCCGTCACCGCGATGCCGGCCGCGCGCAGGCGGGCCAGGCCGGCGCCCGAGACCCGCGGGTCCGGATCGCCGCAGGCCACGACGACGCGGGCCACGCCGGCTGCAATCAGGGCGTCGGCGCAGGGCGGCGTCTGCCCGGTATGGCTGCAGGGCTCCAGCGTCACATAGGCCGTCGCGCCGCGCGCATCCGCCCTGGCCAGGGCCGCGGCTTCGGCGTGGGGGCGTCCGCCGGGTGCGGTGGCGCCCCGCGCGATGACCCGCCCGTCCCGCACCAGGATGCAGCCGACGCTGGGGTTGGGCCAGGTGCTGCCGAGGTTGCGGCGCGCCAGAGCGAGGGCGGCGCGCATGTGGTGCTGGTCCTCGGTCACGCCCCGGGTTCATCCAGGGAGCCAAGGAAGTTCTCGAAGTCCTTGGCTTCCCTGAAATCCCGGTAAACGCTGGCGAAACGCACATAGGCCACGGCGTCCACGTCGCGCAGGACCTCCATCACCGCCTCGCCCAGCTGTTTGCTCGGGATGTCGTTCTCGCCCGACGCCTCCAGCTGCCGCACGATGCCGTTCAGGATACGCTCGATCTGCTCCTCCTGCACCGGGCGCTTGCGGAGCGAGATGCGAATGGAGCGGCCGAGCTTCTCGCGGTCGAACGGCACGCGGCGGCCGTCGGCCTTCAGCACCGTCAGCTCCCGCAGCTGCACGCGCTCGATGGTGGTGAAGCGCTGGTTGCAGCCGGTGCACTGGCGGCGACGACGGATGGATGACCCGTCGTCGCTGGGCCGGCTGTCTTTGACCTGCGTGTCCTCGTGTCCGCAGAACGGGCAGCGCACGGGGTCAGCGGGTCAGGTTGGCGCCCTCGTACATGGGGAATCGCGCGCACAGCGCCCTGACCCGTGCGCCCACAGCGGCTTCGGCGCCCCGGTTGTCGTCGCTGTTGGACTGCGCCAAACCTTCCAGCACCTCGTTGATCATCAGGCCGATCTCGCGGAACTCGGCCGTGCCGAAGCCGCGGCTGGTGGCGGCCGGGCTGCCGAGCCGGATGCCGGAGGTGATGGCGGGCTTGGCGGGGTCGAAAGGGATGGCGTTCTTGTTGGCGGTGATGTGGGCCCGCTCGAGACTGGCCTCGGCCGCCTTGCCGGTGACCCGCTTCGGGCGCAGATCGACCAGCATCAGGTGGCTGTCGGTGCCGCCGGTGACGATGTCGCAGCCTTGTTCCATCAGCGTTTCGGCCAGCATGCGGGCATTGTCGATCACGGCGCGCTGATAGAGGCGGAACTCCGGGCGTAGCGCCTCGCCGAAGGCGGCGGCCTTGCCGGCGATGACGTGCATCAGCGGCCCGCCCTGCAGGCCCGGGAACACGGCGGAGTTGAACTTCTTGCCGAGGTCCAGGTCGTTGGACAGGATCATGCCGCCGCGCGGGCCGCGCAGGGTCTTGTGGGTGGTGGTGGTCACCACGTGGGCATGCGGCAGCGGCGAGGGGAACACCCCGGCGGCCACCAGCCCGGCGAAATGCGCCATGTCGACCATGAACAGCGCGCCCACCTCGTCCGCCACGCGGCGGATGCGGGCGAAGTCGATGATGCGGGGATAGGCGGAGCCGCCGGCGATGATCAGCTTCGGCTTCTCGCTGCGGGCCAGGCTCTCCAGCTCGTCGTAGTCCAGCAGTCCGTCGTCGGCACGCACGCCGTATTGCACGGCGCGGAACCACTTGCCGGACAGGTTGGGGGCGGCCCCGTGGGTCAGGTGGCCGCCGGCCGCCAGGCTCATGCCCAGGATGGTGTCGCCGGGCTGCACCAGGGCGAGGAACACGGCCTGGTTGGCCTGCGCGCCGGAATGCGGCTGGACGTTCGCATACTGGCAGTCGAACAGCTTCTTCGCGCGCTCGATGGCCAGGACCTCGGCCTTGTCCACCTCGAAGCAGCCGCCGTAGTAGCGGCGTCCGGGGTAACCCTCGGCGTATTTGTTGGTCAGCACGGACCCCTGCGCCTCCAGCACCGCGGCCGAGACGACGTTCTCGCTGGCGATCAGCTCGATCCCGTCCTGCTGCCGGCGGAGCTCGGCGCCGATGGCGGCGGCCAGCTCGGGGTCGCTGTCGGCCAGCGGGGCGGAGAAGAAGCGCGCGAGGCTCGCGGTGGCGGTCTGGTCATTCATGGCTGGGGCCCTTTCGTGGGCCTTGCCATATCACGTGGCCCGGCCGGCCTCAAAGCATGCCTGACGCCTGGGACCGAGATGGCTGGGCAGTCATTGCACGGGGCCGAGGCTTGCGATCCAGGCCGGCACCTCGCGCAGCGCGGCCTCGCGGGCGGCGGGGTCCGTGCCCACGTGCGCGGCGCCGCCGCCGCCCGCGGTGAAGGCGAGCCCGCGACGCATCCGCACCGGACGGTTCGGCGCGTCGAAGTCGTGGTAGGCGCCGGGGTAGAGCACGAGCTTGATCCGGTCCGGGAAGCGCTCGGCCAGGGTCTTGCAAGGGGCTGCGGCGGTCCAGTCGTCGGCGTCGCCCATGACGATCAGCAGCGGCGCCGCGGGGCGCCAGGTGGGTCGTTCGGCGTAGATGCGGCATCCCGGATAGAAGGCGACGAAGCCGCGCACCTGGCCGGGCGGCATCACGCCCTCGGCCGCGGCGGCCAGCACGGTGCTGCCGCCGTTGGACCAGCCCATGACCACGACGCCGCCCGGGGGCGTCGTGGGTTGCGCGCCCAGCCAGCGGACGGCGGCCACCGCATCGGCCCGGCGCTTCCCGCCCGGCGAGATGCCGCGGTTGACGGTGGTGCACTGGGAGCCGAGCCCGCGGGAGCCGAAGCTGTCGGGCAGCAGCACAGGGTGTCCTGCGGACACGAGAAGGTCCCGCCACTGCCCATCCCGCTCCGGGAAGGGGCCGCCGCACCCGTGCAGGGCCACGACCGCGGGGGCCACGGCCGGACCGGACGGGACGGCGTAGGCGGCGAACAGCTCGACCTCGGGCGTCGAGATCGTGACCCCCTGCGTTCCGCCTGGGGTCGCGCCCGGCACGGTCCCGGCCGCGGCACAGCCGGCCAACATGAGAAGGATCGCGAGCGCGCGCATCAGACCACACCTGCCTGCCGCAGCGTCTCGACCCGGTCGGCGTCGTAGCCCAGCATCTCGGCCAGGACCTCGGCCGTGTGCTGGCCCAGCATGGGCGGCGGGCGGCGATAATCGGGGGGGGTCTCGCTCAGGCGAACCGGGTTGGCGATGACGCGCACGCCCTTCGGGGTGGCGGCGTGCGGCATCTCCACCACCACGCCGCGCGCCTTCACGTGGGGGTCGGCGAACACCTTCTCCAGCGTGTTGATGGGGCCGCAGCCGATCTTGAGGGCCTCGAGCTTGTCGACCCACCAGTCTGTGGTGTGCTGGCGCATGACGGGTGTGACGAGGTCCGCGACAAGGGTGCGGTTGGCGACGCGGGCGCCGTTGGTGGCCGTGCGCTCGTCGGTGGCGAGCGCGTCCAGGCCCACGTTCTCGCAGAAGCGCCGGAAGGTGGGGTCGTTGCCGATGGACAGCACGATATGGCCGTCCTGCGTGGGGAACACCTGATACGGCACGATGTTCGGGTGGTCGTTGCCCAGGCGAGGCGGGCTTTCCCCGGTGGCGAGGTAGTTCATGCCCTGGTTCGCCAGCCAGGCGGCGTGGGTGTCCAGCATGCCGATGTCGATCTGCTGGCCCTGCCCCGTCGCCGCCTTGTGGCGGAGCGCCGCCAGGATGCCGATGCAGCCGTACAGCCCGGCAAACACGTCGGCGACGGGGATGCCGACCTTCATGGGCAGGCCGTCCGGCTCTCCGGTCAGGCTCATCACGCCGCCCATCGCCTGCACCAGGCCGTCATAGCCCGGGCGCGGCGCATAGGGTCCGGTCTGCCCGAATCCGGTGATGGAGCAGTAGATCAGGCCGGGGAAGCGGGCGTGCAGCTGTTCGTAGCCGAGGCCGTACTTGGCCAGGGCACCCACCTTGAAGTTCTCGACCAGGATGTCGCATTTGGCGATCAGCTGCAGGGCGACGGCCTGGCCTTCCGGGGTGGCGATGTCCAGCGTGACGCTGCGCTTGTTGCGGTTGACGCCGACGAAGTAGGCGCTTTCCTGCGTGTCCGGCATGAAGGGAGGGGCGAAGCCGCGCGTGTCGTCGCCGGCGCCGGGTCGCTCGATCTTGATGACGTCGGCACCGAGGTCGCCGAGCATCTGGGCGCAGGTGGGCCCGGCCAGCACGCGGGTGAGGTCGAAGACGGTCAGGCCCTGCAACGGGCCCGTCGGCTGGGGACGGGGCGTGGTCTCGGTCATCGGCGGGCGCATCCTCGTGCTGGCGGCCCGCCACTCTTGTCCCGACGGGGGGGCAGGTCCATTGTCCGGTGCAAGCCTTACCGAAATCAGCCTAAAGGGCAAAACTCCGATGCTGGACCGTCCGCACCCTACCCCGGAAGCCGTCACGCTGGACCAGCAGGCGCTGGCGACGGCGCTGTCGGGCAAGCACTTCATCGGGGGCCGCTTCGTCCCGGCACGCTCGGGCAAGACCTTCGCCGTGGTGAACCCGGCTACCGGGCAGGAGGTCGCGCGCGCGGCCGAGGGCGACGCGGCCGACGTGGAGGCCGCGGTGCAGGACGCCGACCAGGCGCAGAAGGCCTGGGCCAAGATGCCGTCCCGCAAGCGGGGCGCGTTGGTCGGCCAGTGCGCCGCGCTGATCCGCGACCACCAGGAGGAGCTCGCGCGGCTGATCGCGCTGGAGACGGGCAAGGCGCTGCGGACCGAGAGCCGGGTCGAGGCGGGCGCGGTGGCCGACATCTTCGAGATGTACGGCGGGCTGGGCGGCGAACTGAAGGGCGAGACGGTGCCCTTCGCACCCAACGTGCTGAGCGTGACGGTGCGGGAGCCGCTGGGCGTGGTGGGCGCGATCATCCCGTGGAACGTGCCGATGCTGCTGATGGCGCTGAAAGTGGCGCCTGCGCTGGTGGCCGGGAACACCGTCGTGGTGAAGTCGGCCGAGGAAGCGCCGCTGACCGTATTGCGCATTTGCGAGCTGATGAACCGGATCCTGCCGCCGGGCTGCTTCAACATGCTTTCGGGCTTCGGCCCCGAATGCGGGGCGCCGCTGGTGGCTCATCCATTGGTCCGCAAGGTGACGTTCACCGGCTCGGTCGAGGTCGGACGCATCGTGGGGCGGGCGGCCGCGGAGAAGCTTGTGCCGGTCACGCTCGAGCTGGGCGGCAAGAGCCCGATGATCGTCTTCGCCGACTGCGACTTCGAGAAGACGGTGATGGGCGCCATCACCTCCATGCGGTTCACCCGGCAGGGGCAGAGCTGCACGGCGGCGAGCCGCATCTACGTCGAGCGGCCGATCTTCGACCGGTTCGTCGCGGCGCTGGCGGAGAAGGTCGATGCCATGGTGATGGGCGACCCTCTGGACGAGAAGACGGATATCGGCACGATCATCAGCGCCGAGCAGTTCGCCAAGGTGAAGGGCTTCGTGGAGGAGGGGTTGGCGACCCCGGGCGCGACCGGACGGGCCGCCAGCGCGATGCCGAGCGATCCGCGGTTGGCCCAGGGCCTGTTCATGCGGCCGCATATCTTCACCGGCCTGTCGAACGAAAGCCGCCTGGTGCAGGAGGAGATCTTCGGCCCGGTGACTGTCGTGTTCCCGTTCGACGATGCGGAGACGGTGCTGGCGCAGGCGAACGGCACGGAGTACGGCCTGGCAGCCTCGTTGTGGACCAACAACCTGAAGGTGGGCCTCGACCTGGCGCACCGGCTGGAATCGGGGCTGGTGCAGATCAACCAGAACCTGGTCGTGCAGGCGAACCTGTCCTATGGCGGGGTCAAGAGCAGCGGCCTCGGCAAGGAAGCGAGCCTTGAGTCGATGCTCGAGCACTTCATGCACAAGAAGACCATAATGGTGAACTACGCTTGACCCAGATGGCGAAATCAGACCCCAGCATCCCTGCCGCCCACCATCCGAAGCCCGCTGACTACGGGTTCGACCTGGACCGGGCGCTGCGCTCCGTCGTCGCGCTGCGCGCGACGGTGCCCGAGGACGCGTTCACCGCGTCCACGCTGGGCACGGAGCGGGCGGGGAGTGCCGTGCAGATCCGCCCCGGCGTGTTCCTGACGATCGGGTACCTCATCACCGAGGCCGAAACGGTTTGGCTGAGCGCGTCGGACGGCCAGGCGGTCGCAGGGCACGCGATGGCGTATGACCAGGAGACGGGCTTCGGTCTGGTGCAGGCGCTGGGCAAGGTGGACCTTCCCGTGATGGAGCTGGGCGACAGCGCGGCGGCGCGGCTGGGCGAGCCGGTCATCTTCGCCGCTGCGGGCGGGCGCCGACACTCCGTCGCGGCCAAGGTGGCCGGGCGGCAGGAGTTCGCCGGCTATTGGGAATACCTGCTCGACGACGCGATCTTCACGACACCCGCACACCCGTTCTGGGGCGGTGCGGCGCTGATCGGCAAGGACGGCAAGCTGCTGGGCATCGGATCGCTGGTGCTGCAGCAGGGCGGCGACGGCCGGCGGCAGGACATGAACATGGTGGTCCCGGTGGAGCTGCTGACGCCCATCCTGGACGAGCTGATGTCGTTCGGGCGGGCGACACGCCCCGCCCGGCCGTGGCTCGGGCTCTATGCGATGGAGGATGACGAGGCGCTCGTGGTCGGCGCGCTGGCGGATAATGGGCCGGCCGACAAGGCGGGCGTGCGCGCAGGCGACCGCATCCTTGCCGTGAACGGGACCGAGGTGCCGGACCTCGCGGGATTGTGGCGAGCCGTCTGGGCCAGCGGCGAGGCGGGTGCCTCGGTGCAGGTGAGCCTCGGCCGCGGCAACCGCAATGCGTCGGTCACCATCACGTCGAAAGACCGACTCAGCATTCTCAAGGGCCCGTCGCTGCATTGATGCGACCGGCGGGATGAAGCGCACCCTCTGGCGCGGCCTGGTCGGGCTCGGGGCCCTGATCGTGCTCGCAGGGGGTGTGCTGGGGGGTGCCGCGGCCGGGGCACTGTGGTGGTCGCTGCCGGCGCGGAACCAGGATGCACGGATCCCGGGGCTGTCCGGGGCTGTCCATGTCAGCCTCGACGCAGTCGGCATCCCGCGGATCGAGGCGGAGACGGCGCTGGACGGGGCGGCGGCGCTCGGCTTCCTGCACGCGCGCGACCGGATGTTCCAGATGGACACGATGCGCCGCGTCGCCTCGGGCCGGCTGTCCGAGATCGCCGGCTCGGCCACGCTGCGGCTGGATCGCACGACGCGCATCCTGGGCCTGCGGCGGCGGGCGGAGGCGGATTTGCCGGGCCTCGATACCGAGACGCGGGCGATGCTGGACGCCTATGCGCGCGGCGTGAACAGCTGGATCGAGCTGCGCGGGCGGTTCGCCGCCCCGGAGTTCATCGCCTTGGGCCCGCCCGAACCCTGGACCCCGGTAGACAGCCTGCTCTGGGGCAAGACGATGGCGCTGTACCTTTCCGGCAACTGGCGGCAGGAGCTGGGGCGGGCTGCCCTGATGGCACGGCTGCCGCCCGAGCGGGTCCGCGAGCTGTGGCCTGCGCAGGACGCGACCCCTGCCCCGAGCGCCCGGGTGGGGGATGCGGCGACCCGGTTGGCGCGGCTGGTGCCGGACTTTCCCGAGCCGTTCACCCTGCCGGCCTCGGCCAGCAACGAATGGGCGGTCGATGGGCGGCACAGCGTCACGGGCAAACCGCTGCTGGCCGGTGATCCGCATCTGGGCTACGCGATGCCGGGCATCTGGTATCTGGCGCGCATCCAGACGAAGGATGGCGTGCTGGCCGGGGCCACGGCGCCCGGTGTGCCGTTCCTGATCTTGGGCCATAACGGCCGCATCGCCTGGACCTTCACCACCGCCGGAGCCGACACGCAGGACGTCTTCATCGAAACTCCGGTGGACGGAGGCTCGTACCTGTCGCCGGAGGGTCCCCTGCCCTTTACCCGATACGCCGAGACCATCCACGTCCTGGGCGGTGCCGACGTGGCGCAGACCGTTCGGGAGACGCGGCATGGCCCGGTGTTGAGCGATCTCGACGATCCGCAGGGGCCGGTGCTGGCGGTCGCCATGGCCAGCCTGACCCGGGGCGACAGCGCGGCTGCGGGCCTGCTGGCGTTGAACCGGGCGGATACGGTGGCGCAGGCCGGGCAGACTGCCGCGCTGATCTCCGCGCCGGTGCAAAACCTGCTGGCGGCCGACGCCGACGGGATCGGGCAGTTCACCACGGGGCGGGTGCCCGTGCGGCGGGCCGGGGACGGCACCCTGCCTGTGCAGGGGGCCGACGGGGCGCATGACTGGATCGGATTCGCCTCAGGCTACAGTCTGCCGCACCAGATGAACCCGGAATCGGGCCACCTGGTGAACGCCAATGAGCGCACGGCACCTCCGGACTTCCCGGTGTTCATGGGACAGGACTGGTTCGGCGACTGGCGGGCACAGCGGATCCGCGCCCTGCTGGAGACGCGGACGACCCATAGCGTCGCAAGCTTCGCGGGGATGCAGCTCGATTCCATCAGCACCTTCGCGCTCGCCATGATGCCGCGGCTGCTGCGGACGGAGCCGGCGGACGACGCCTCCCGCGCGGCGCTGACCAGCCTGCGCCGGTGGGACGGCGACATGCGGATCGATATGCATCAGCCGGTGCTGTTCCACGCGTGGATGCGCCGGTTCGGGGCGGCGCTGCTGGCGCGCGACGGGCTGGAGCCCTCCGATGCCGGGGCAGCGTCCGACATGGTGGCGCGGGCGCTTGGCCCGGACGAGGCGCGGTGGTGCGGTCCGACCTGCGGCGCGGTCCTGACCGCGACATTGAGCGCTGCGGCGCGGGAGGATGATCGCGGCGTGCACTGGGGCGACGTTCACAAGGCGGAGTTTCAGCACCCCTTGCTGGGTCGGTTGCCGCTGCTGGGCCGGCTGTTCACCTGGCGGATCGACCAGCCGGGCGACGACACGACCCTGTTCCGGGGAAGCACGAGGGCGCCGTCGTGGGAGGCCGTTCATGGGCCGGGGTATCGTGGGGTGTACGATACGGCCAATCTGGACAACAGCGTCTTTGCCGTCGCGCCGGGACAGTCCGGCCATCCACTTCGTGCGCAGGCCAGCAACTTGATGCAGTCCTGGCGGGGCGGCGGCGGGCTGAAGCTCGGGCGGCAGGCAACGGCGGTCGAGACGGTCACGCTGCATCCTTGACGAGTCCTGATGAAGGGAAGCGTTGACCCACTGCGGCAGTTTGGCGAACATGGGCCCTCGATGAGCTATAAACCCCCTCGCCGGCCGCAGTTCTTCTACACGACGGCGCCGCTGCCCTGCCCGTATGTGGCGGGCCGGACCGAACGCAAGGTCGTCACCGAGATCGCGGGGCCCGAGGCGGAGAACCTGCACGACCGCCTGTCCCGGGCAGGATTCCGGCGCAGCCACAACATCGCCTACGCGCCGGTGTGCCCGGCCTGCCAGTCCTGCGTGCCGATCCGCATCCCGGTGGCGAGCTTCGTGGCCGACCGTGGTTTGCGGCGGATCATGCGGGCCAATGCCGGCGTCGACGGCTACGACGTGCCGCCGCGGGCGACGGCCGAGCAGTTCCAGCTGTTCCAGCGCTACCAGCAGGTTCGCCATAACGACGGCGACATGGCGACGATGAGCTTCTACGACTTCCGTGCGATGGTCGAGGACACGCCCATCGACACGTTGATCACCGAGTTCCGCAAGGATGGCCGGCTGATCGGCGGCTGCCTGACCGACCGGCTCGGTGACGGGCTCTCGGCCGTGTACAGCTTCTATGCGCCGGAGCTCGACCGGCAGTCGCTCGGCACCTATTCGATCCTGTGGCTGGTCGACCGGGCCCGGGCCGAGGGTCTACCCTACGTGTATCTGGGGTACTGGGTGCCCGAGAGCCGCAAGATGGCCTACAAGGCGCGGTTCCGCCCCTGTGAGATCCTGGTCGGCGGCACCTGGCGCATGCTGACCGACGCCGAGGTCGATGGCGGTGCGGATGCGACACGGCTGATGGTCAACGAAACCGCGGTCTGACGCCGGGGCGGGCCGACAGGTGGACCCACCAGGCTGACCTGTTCGACGGGAACGGATCGACGTCGGCGGGCTGCCGGCGATCATCGGAGATGCCAGCGCTGTTCGCTATGGCACAAGCTGGGCTACAACAGGATCGGGCAAACGCTACCATTCCCGGTTAAGCGCTACCGCTTCTCAAGAGGGAGGAGTCGTTGGACGAGGTTCCCGGCTGCCCTTCCGTGGTCAGGCACACCCTAGTTCGGCCTGGATCGCCTGATCCAGTTCGTGCGTGCGGAACGGCTTCTGCAGAAAGCGGCGCTTGATCGGCTGAGGCAGGAAATAGCCCGAAATCAGAATGATCTTCAGGTCGCACCGACGCCCGCGCGCCAGTTCCGCCAGCTCGAGACCCGACATTCCAGGCATTCTGATATCAGTGACCATGATCTCAAGGTCCGGCCGATGATCGAGCAGCGACAGGGCGTCCAGACCGTTGGACGCCTGGACAACGCTGTACCCGAGCTCCTCGAGCATGTCTGCCGATGTCTCACGCACGTCGTCATCATCGTCCACCAGTAGGATCATGTATGCTCGATTGGCCAGAAGGCCCTCCCTCGACGTATCCGTTTCCGACCGGACAAGACACCACGAGGTTTATAGGACAGCCTTCACCTTGACGCAGCATAACAAAGCCGTGGGCACCGCAGGTCGGCCATAAAGGGGGGATTGGCGGAGGGGATGAGATTCGAACTCACGGTAGGGCTTGACACCCTACGCCGGTTTAGCAAACCGGTGCCTTCAGCCACTCGGCCACCCCTCCGCAAGGGTCAGACACGCACACACCGTTTGCCGGGCCGTCATAGCCGGGTGGTTCGCCAGGGTCAAACCGTCGCGCCAGGTCAGCTCAGGGCGACCTCGAAGCCGCGGCGGGTGGCGGGGCGGGCCATCATCGTAACGTACCAGCGCCTGACGTGCGGGAAGTCCGCCAGATCGACCTGGTGCCTTTCGTGCCGCCAGGCCCAGCCCAGGATCGCGAAGTCGGCGATGGAGATGCCACCTGCGACGAACTCCACGCGGGCCAGGCGCCGGTCCAGGACGCCATAGAGGCGGCGGGTCTCCTTGGTATAGCGCGCCAGGCCGTAGGCACGATCCTTCTCGTTCACGGTGAGAAAGTGATGGACCTGGCCAGGCATGGGCCCGAATCCGCCCATCTGCCACATCAGCCACTCCAGCACGGGCACGCGCAGGCGCAGGTCGGCCGGCAGGAACCGGCCGGTCTTCTCGCCCAGATAGAGCAGGATGGCACCGGACTCGAAGATGGAGATCGGCTGGCCTCCGGGCCCATCCGGGTCGATCAGGGCGGGGATGCGGTTGTTGGGGCTGATCTCGAGGAAGGCGGGCTGGAACTGCTGGTCCTTGGTGATGTCGATCGTTTTGACCGAATAGGGCAGCTCCATCTCCTCGAGCGCCACGCTGATCTTGCGGCCGTTCGGCGTGTTCCATGTATGGAGTTCGATCATCGATGCGCCCCGCTGTGTGTTGCCGCGACGCTATCCGCAGCGTGGGGGCCGGGCAACCGGGCGGCCTGGCACCATGCTTGCATTTACGCTGGCGATCTATCGGAGGACGATGAGCTTGAGCACCACCCTGGCCCCCCAGGCCTACGCCCCATCCACCACGACCCGCTGGGTCCAGCTGCTGCTCGGGCTCGTGTGCATGATGGCGATCTCGAGCCCGCAATATGTTTGGACGTTGTTCACCCGGCCGCTCGGGACCACGCTGGGCGCGACGCCGGCCGCCATCCAGGTGACATTCAGCATCCTAATCGTGTTGCAGACGTTCTTCAGCCCCTTCCAGGGCTGGCTGATCGAGAAGTTCGGGCCGAAGCTGCTGATCTCCGTGGGCTGCGCCCTGACCGGGTTGAGCTGGGTGCTGGCGTCCAAGGCGACATCGTTGTTCCAGCTCTATGCGACCTACGGCCTGTTCGGCGGGCTGGGCACCGGGATCGTCTATGTTGGCGTCGTCGGCTTGATGGTGGCCTGGTTCCCGGACCGGCGGGGCTTCGCCGCGGGGGTTGTCGCGGCGGGTTACGGCATGGGCGCAATCCTGACGACATTCCCGATCACGGACAGCCTGGCGGTGGATGGCTACCAGACGACGTTCGTGAAGTTCGGGATCATCCTGGGCATCGTGGGAGTGATCGCCGCCCTTGGCTTGAAGTCGGCCCCGGCCACCCTGGCCGTCACCGGACCGCAACCCGGCGTCATGCGCGACATCAACACAAGCGAGATGCTGAAGAACCCGATCTTCTGGCTGATGTTCGTGATGATGACCATGATGTCCACGACGGGGCTGATGGTCACGTCGCAGATCGGGACGTTCGCCGCCGATTTCGGCATCACCAAGCTGATGGTGTGGGGCTTCGCCGCCCTTCCGCTCGCACTGACGATCGACCGGTTCTGCAACGGCCTGACCCGGCCCTTCTTCGGTTGGGTCTCGGACCGCATCGGGCGGGAGAACACGATGTGCATCGCCTTCGCGCTCGAGGGTGTCGCGATGGCGATCTGGCTGGCCACGATCGATCATCCCGTGGCGTTCGTGCTGCTGTCCGGCGTGGTGTTCTTTGGCTGGGGCGAGATCTTCTCGCTCTTCCCATCAACGCTGACGGACACGTTCGGGGCACGCTTCGCCACGAAGAACTATGGCTGCCTCTACATCGCCCAGGGCATCGGCGCGATCTTCGGCGGCCCGCTCGCGTCGTTGCTGCACGATGCGAGCGGCAGCTGGACCCCGGTGTTTACGCTGGCCATCGGCTGCGACCTGCTGACGGCGGTGCTGGCCCTGGCGCTGCTGAAGCCGATGAGGGCGCGCTTCCTGCGCAGCTGACGGGTGATCGGGGCGCTTCAGAGCTTCTTCTGGAGCGCCTCGTTCACCAGTGCGGGATTGCCCTTGCCGGCCATGGCCTTCATCACCTGACCTACGAAGAAGCCGAACAGCTTTTCCTTGCCAGACCGATACTCCGCCAGCTTGTCCGGGTTGGCGGCCAGGACGGCGCCGACGGCGGCATCGATCGCGCCGGAGTCCACGACCTGACGCAGGCCGCGGGACTCGACGATCGCGGCCGGGGCGTCGCCTGTGTCGACCATGGCTTCGAAGACCTCCTTGGCGATCCGGCCGTTGATCGTCTTGTCGGCCAGCAGGTCCAGCAACTGGCCCAGCGAGGTTGCCGAGACAGGGCTGTCGGCGATCGTGCGGCCGGTCCGGTTCAGGGCGGCGAAGAAGTCGCCCATCATCCAGTTCGCCGCCTGCTTCGGGTCCCGGCCGCGCGCCGCCGCCTCGAAGAACGCCGCCGTCTCCTGATCGGCCACCAGCACGCCGGCGTCGTAGGGCGACAGGCCGTACTCCACGACGAAGCGGGTGCGCTTGGCATCGGGCAGTTCCGGCAGGTGCGCCCGCAGGTCTTCGAGCCACTGCTCATCCAGCACCAGCGGCAGCAGGTCCGGATCCGGGAAATAGCGGTAATCGTGCGCGTCCTCCTTGCTGCGCAGGCTGCGGGTCTCGCCGCGGGCGGGATCGAACAGCCGGGTCTCCTGGGTGACTTCGCCGCCGCTTTCCCACACCGCGACCTGGCGCGCCGCCTCCGCCTCGATCGCCTGCATGACGAAGCGGACGGAGTTCACGTTCTTCACCTCGCAGCGGGTGCGGAACGGCTCGTCGTGCCGGCGCACGCTGACGTTCACGTCGGCCCGCATGGAGCCTTCCTCCATGTTGCCGTCGCAGGTGCCGAGGTAGCGCAGGATGGTGCGCAGCTTGCGCAGGTAGGCGCCGGCCTCCTCGGGGGTGCGGATGTCCGGCTCGGAAACGATCTCCATCAGCGCGACGCCGGACCGGTTGAGGTCGATGAAGCTTTTTGTCGGGTGCTGGTCATGCAGGGACTTGCCGGCGTCTTGTTCCAGGTGCAGGCGGGTGACGCCGATGCGGCGGGTGCTGCCGTCCGCCAGCTCGATCTCGACAACCCCGGCGCCCACGACGGGGTGCTGGAACTGGCTGATCTGGTAGCCCTGCGGCAGGTCCGCATAGAAGTAGTTCTTGCGGTCGAAGCGGCTGACAAGGTTGATCTGGGCGTTCAGGCCGAGGCCGGTCCGCACGGCCTGCGCCACGCACTCGCGGTTGATGACGGGCAGCATGCCCGGGAAGGCGGCGTCGACGAAGCTGACCTGGCTGTTGGGGGCGGCGCCGTAGGTGGCCGAGGCACCGCTGAACAGCTTGGCCTGGCTGACGACCTGGGCGTGCACCTCAAGCCCGACGACGATCTCCCACGGGCCGGTGGTGCCTTCGATGATGTAGCTCATGCTTGGCTGCGTCCCCACGCGAAGACCATCTGTTGTTCTTTCTCGAGGAACGCTGCCTCGTCCCCGATGTCGGCCTCCAGCTCCCGCGCTTTCGCGATGAACCCGGCCAAGGTGGCCGGGTTCATCTTCCCGGTCTTGAGGTTGGGCCTGTTCACGACGATCGCGCTGAGCATCGGCCAACCCTTGCCTGTCGCATGGTTCACCACCTCGCCCAGCAGGACGCCCATCTGCCGATAGGCCTTGTTCCAGGGCACTCCACAGGCGGCAGCGACTGTCCCGTAGTCGATGAACCGGCCGTCCTTGGCTGCCTGAAGGATCACCGGCAATGCACCGGCCACGGTCAGCCCGCCCAGAACCCTGGCCGAAAGCAGTCTGCGTGCCTCCTGGCACAAGGGTTCGTCCCCCCTGCCCTTCTTCTCGTAGTTTTCGATCAGCTGGCGGAGTTCCTTCTCCGTCTTGTGCTGGAGATCGGGCACCGTCATGACGCCCTCCGTTGCGGCTGCGCCGTGAACCGTGCCGCCCGCTCGATCGCTGCACCGACGGCGAAAACCGTTTCCTCGTCGAAGGGCCGTCCCAGGACCTGCAGGCCGAGCGGCAGGCCGTGATGGTCGAGCCCGGCAGGGATCGAGAGGCCGGGCAAGCCGGCGAGACTGGCTGGGACGGTGTAGAGGTCGTTGAGGTACATGGTCACCGGGTCGGCCATGTTCTCGCCCTGAGCAAAGGCGGCGGTGGGGGCGGTCGGGGTCAGCAGGGCGTCCACGGTCCGGAACGCCTCGGTGAAGTCACGCAGGATCAGGGCCCGGACCTTCTGCGCCCGGAGGTAATAGGCGTCGTAGTAGCCGGCGCTGAGCACATAGGTTCCGATCATGATCCGCCGCTGCACCTCGGCGCCGAAGCCGGCGGCCCTGGTGCGCTCATACAGCTGGACCAGGTCGGCGCCCTCGACGCGGGCACCGTAGCGGACGCCGTCGTAGCGGGCGAGGTTGGAGGAGGCTTCCGCCGGGGCGACGATGTAGTAGGTGGCGAGGCCGTATCGGGTATGCGGCAGGGAGACGTCGACCGTTTCGGCGCCTTGCTCGCGCAGCCAGGCCAGGCCCTGATCCCAGAGTGCCGCGATCTCGGGCGCCAGGCCCTCGCTGCGGTATTCCCGGGGGATGCCGATGCGCAGGCCCTTGACGCCCCGGGCACAGGCAGCGGCGAAATCCGGGACCGGGCGCTCGGACGAGGTGCTGTCCTTCGGGTCGAACCCGGCCATGCTGCCGAGCAGGATGGCGGCGTCCTCCACCGTGCGGGCGAAGGGGCCGGCCTGGTCCAGGCTGGATGCGAAGGCGACGACGCCCCAGCGGGAGCAGCGGCCATAGGTGGGCTTCATGCCGACGATGCCACAGAAGGCGGCGGGCTGGCGGATGGACCCGCCGGTGTCCGTGCCCGTGGCGCCCAGGGCCAGGCCCGCCGCGACGGCGGCCGCGGACCCGCCGGAGGAGCCGCCGGGAACCAGTTTCGCTCCGTCTTCCCGGGTCCAGGGATTGGTGACGGGACCGAAGGCCGAAGTCATGTTGGACGAGCCCATCGCGAACTCGTCGAGGTTGGTCTTGCCGAGGAACACGGCCCCGTCGCGCAGGAGGTTGGCGGTGACCGTGCTCTCGTAGGGGGGCATGAAGGGTTCGAGGATGCGGCTTCCGGCCGTGGTGCGGACGCCTTTGGTGCAGAACAGGTCCTTGTTGGCGAGCGGGATGCCGAGCAGCGGGGCGTCCTCGCCCTGGGCGCGCCGGGCGTCCGCTGCCTCGGCCTGGTGCAGCGCGCGCTCGGGCGTCACGGTGATGAAGGCGTTGAGCTGGGGGTCGAGGCGTTCGATGGCGTCGAGGTGGCTGCGGGTCAGTTCGAGGGCGCTGAGCTCGCGGCGGCGCAGGGCGTCGCGGGCCTGGAAAAGGGTCATCATCATTCCACGACCTTCGGCACGGCGTAGAACACGCCCGCGCGGTCGGGCGCGTTGGCCAGCACGGCTTCCTGCTGGCCGCCATCGGTGACGACGTCGTCCCGCAGGCGCATGGCCATGACGGCGGCGCCGGTCAGCGGCTCCACGCCGTCCACGTCCACCGCGTTCAGCTGCTCGATCCAGCCCAGGATGGCGTTCAGCTCACCCTGCAGGCGGGGGATTTCGGCATCGTCCAGATGCAGGCGCGAGAGCTTGGCGATGCGGCGGACGGTCGCGGGGTCGAGCGACATGCAGGGGGCCTTGTGTTGCGGGATCAGGCGGTGTGATACCGGCGCGCATGGCCTTGATCAACATGGCGGAGCTTCGGGCCGGGCTGGTGCGCGGGCAGCGGGTGCTGGGCTTGGACCCCGGGTCCAAGACGATCGGGGTCGCGCTGTCGGATGTGGGGCTGATGCTGGCGTCGCCCTATGGCGCGTTGGCGCGGGGCAAGCTGGGGGCCGTGGCCGATGCGGTGCTGGCGATCGGGCGGGCGCAGGGCGTGGGGGGCCTCGTCGTGGGCTATCCGTTGTCCATGGACGGCAGCATGGGCCCGGCGGCGCAGGCGGCGCGGGATTGGGCGCTGGCGTTGTCCGACCGGACCGCCCTGCCCGCTGCCTTGTGGGACGAGCGGCTGTCGAGTGCCGCGGTGAACCGGATGCTGATCGAGGCGGACGTGTCGCGCAGGCGGCGGGCGGCCGTGGTCGATGGTCTGGCGGCGGCTTACACGCTGCAGGGGGCCTTGGACGCGACGCGGCTGCGCTAGACAGGGTCGGCACCAGCGACGAAGCGTTCGAGCCAGTGGATGGTGTAGTCGCCGGCGACGAACTCGGGGGCGTCCAGGATGCGGCGGTGAAGCGGCAGGGTGGTCTTGATGCCCTGGATGGCGAACTCGGCCAAAGCGCGGCGCATGCGGGCGATGGCCTGGGGGCGGTCGGGGGCGTGGACGATGAGTTTGGCGACCATGCTGTCGTAGAAGGGGGGGACGACGTATCCGGCGTAGAGGGCGCTGTCGATGCGGACGCCGAGGCCGCCCGGGGCGTGGAACAGGTCGACGCGGCCGGGGTTGGCGACGAAGGTCTCGGGGTCTTCGGCGTTGATGCGGCATTCGATGGCGTGGCCGCCGAAGTGGATGTCGGCCTGGCTGTAGCCGAGGGGGGCGCCGGCGGCGATGCGGATCTGCTCGCGGACCAGGTCGACGTTGCAGACCATCTCCGTGACCGGGTGTTCGACCTGGAGGCGGGTGTTCATCTCGATGAAGGCGAACTGGCCGTCCTGGTAGAGGAACTCGAGCGTGCCGGCGTTGCGGTAGCCGAGGCGGCGGAGTCCGGCGGTGGCGATGGCGCCGATGGCGTCGCGTTCGGCCGGGGTGAGCGCGGGGGAGCCGGCTTCCTCCAGCAGCTTCTGGTGGCGGCGTTGCAGGCTGCAGTCGCGTTCGCCGAAGTGGACGACGTTGCCGTGGGCGTCGGCCATGATCTGGAGCTCGATATGGCGGGGGCGGTCGAGGTACTTCTCAAGGTATACGGTGTCGTCGCCGAAGGCGGTGCGGGCTTCGGTGCGGGCGACGGTCCAGGCGTCTTCCAGGTCGGCTTCGGTCTGGGCGACCTTCATGCCGCGGCCGCCGCCGCCGGCGGCCGCCTTGATGAGGACGGGGTAGCCGACTGCTGCCGCGACCTGTCGGGCCTGGTCGAGGCTTTCGAGGCTGCCGGGGGAGCCGGGGACGAGGGGGACGCCGATGGAGGCCATGGCGGCCTTGGCGGCGATCTTGTCGCCCATGGTGCGGATGTGGGCGGGGGATGGGCCGATGAAGGTGATGCCGTGCGCCTCGACCATCTCGGCGAAGTCGGCGTTCTCGGAGAGGAAGCCGTAGCCGGGGTGGATGGCGTCGGCGCCGGTGACCGCGGCGGCGGAGAGGATGGCGGGGATGTGCAGGTAGCTGTCGCGGGCCGGGGGTGGGCCGATGCAGACGCTTTCGTCGGCGAGGCGGACGTGCATGGCGTCGGTGTCGGCGGTGGAGTGGACGGCCACGGTGGGAATGCCGAGCTCGCGGCAGGCGCGCTGGATCCGGAGGGCGATCTCGCCGCGGTTGGCGATCAGGACCTTGTGGAACACTTCAGGCTGCGGTCGGCGAGGTCAGCGGGGCGAGGACCAGGAGGGGTTGGCCGTATTCGACGGGGGCGCCGGGGGTGACGAGGATCTGGGTGACGGTGCCGGCGCGGGGGGCCTTGATCTGGTTGAAGGTCTTCATGGCCTCGATGAGCATCAGCGTCTGGCCGGCGGTGACGGCCTGGCCGAGGGTGACGTAGGGCGGGGCGCCGGCCTCCGGGGCGAGGTAGGCGATGCCGACCATGGGGCTGGTGATGGCGCCCTCGGGGGGGATGTCCGGGGCTGGGGCGATGGGCGGGGTGACCGGGGCAGCGGCGGGGGGCGGGGCGTAGGCGGGCTGCGGGGCCGGGGTGGCGCTGGCATGTGCGCGAACGAGGCGGAGGCGTGCGTTGCCGTCCTGGAGCTCGATCTCCGTGAGACCGGTCTCCTTCAGGATGGTTGCGAGGCGTTGGATGGTGTCGGGGTCGAGGAGCATGCGGTCCATTCGGGTCAGGCGGCGGCCAACTCGGCGCCGAACTTGCGGCGGCGGCGTTGGAGGGCGCGCCAGAACAGCTTGGCGGCGGCGTCGGAGAGGCGGCCGCGAGGGGGGAGGCCGACGGATTTGAGGATCATGCCGACGGCGCGTTCGATGTGGCGCGGGCGGTAGAAGCCGATGGCGCGGGCCATGTAGGCGGCGATGCAGCGTTCGTGGCGGTAGACCATGTCCTCGGGCTCGTTGCCGCAGTGATAGGCGTAGGCGAGCTCGTCGTCCTCGCTTTCGGTGATGCGGCCGGCGGCGATGCGCAGGCGGCTGAGGATGCCGAGTTTCTCCCGGGCAAGATACCGTTTCATGTGGTCGTAGAACAGCTTGAAGTGGCGGTACTCGTCAGCGGCGATGAGGCGGCAGACCTGTTGCAGGACGGGCTCGCCGGTCGCTTCGGCCAGGGCGGTGTAGTAGCTGCTGGTGCCGGTTTCGACCATGCAGCGGGCGATGAGCTCGCCAGTGCGGCTGCCGCGGATGGAGGCGTCGGCGTCGAGCGGGAGCTTGTAGCCGGCGCGGTAGCGGGCGAAGGCATGCTCGAAGTCCCAGGTGGGGTCGGCGAGCATGGCCCAGCGGCCGAGGGCGTCGCCGTGCTGGACCTCCTCGACGGCCCAGTTGTCGGCGGCGACGCGGAAGTCGGGGTCGTCGAGGAAGACGCGGCCGAGGTAGACGGCGTAGTCGACGCCGTTGCGCTCGACCATGGCGGCGGCTTTGACGAGGGAGACGATCTCCGGGTCGACCTGGCCTGGCTGGAAGTCGGACCAGGTGACGTCGTCGAGCGACCAGTGCTTCATTGCGGGTAAGGACGGGTCATCGAGGGATTCGGCATGGGGGGATCATACGACACCGCGGGCTGCCGCGCGGGGTGAGGTTGCCCCGGCGCTGTGGCGTGTGACGGAAGTGTTGCCGTTGGGTGACGGTCAGGCGGCGCCGGCGGCGGCGATCATGGCTTCGGCGGACTGGATCCGGGCCATGGCGGCGTCGATGGCGGGAACGTCCATCTTGTCGACGGCGGCGAGTTCGGCCTGGGCTGCGACGAGCCGGGTCTCGGCCAGGGCGCGGGAGACTTCGGCGACGGGGATGGCTTCGTCGGCGAGGACGGTGCAGCGCTCCGGCGTGATCTCCGCGAAGCCGCCGGAGACGAAGAGACGGCTGGTGGGCTGGCCGCCCTCGTGCAGGACGATGGTGCCGCCGCGGAGCAGGACGATCATGGGGCTGTGGCCGGGCATGACGCCCATCTCACCTTCGGCGGCGGGGATGACGGCCATGTCGACCGGCTGCGAGAGGAGCAGCCGGTCGGGGCTCACGATTTCGAGCAGGGTGGGCACGTTACGCAGCCACCTTCATCGACTCGGCCTTCTTGATGGCGTCCTCGATGGTTCCGACCATGTAGAAGGCGGCTTCGGGGAGGTTGTCGTGCTTGCCGTCGATGATCTCCTTGAAGGAGCGGACGGTGTCGGCGACGGGGACGAAGATGCCCGGGCTGCCGGTGAAGACCTCGGCGACGTGGAAGGGCTGGCTGAGGAACTTCTCGATGCGGCGGGCGCGGGCGACGACGAGTTTGTCGTCTTCGGACAGCTCGTCCATGCCGAGAATGGCGATGATGTCCTGGAGGGACTTGTAGGTCTGAAGGACGCGCTGGACCTCACGGGCGACGGCGTAGTGTTCGTCGCCGACGATGCGGGGCTCGAGGGCGCGGCTGGTGCTGTCGAGGGGGTCGACGGCGGGGTAGATGCCTTTTTCGGAGATGGCGCGGTTGAGCGTGGTTGTGGCGTCGAGATGGGCGAAGGAGGTGGCGGGCGCCGGGTCGGTGAGGTCGTCGGCGGGAACGTAGATGGCCTGGACCGAGGTGATGGAGCCCTTCTTGGTGCTCGTGATGCGTTCCTGGAGGGCGCCCATGTCGGTGGCGAGCGTGGGCTGGTATCCGACGGCGGACGGAATGCGGCCGAGGAGGGCCGAGACTTCGGCGCCGGCCTGGGTGAAGCGGAAGATGTTGTCCACGAAGAAGAGGACGTCCTGGCCTTCCTCGTCGCGGAAGTATTCGGCGAGGCTGAGGCCGGAGAGGGCGACACGGGCGCGGGCGCCCGGCGGCTCGTTCATCTGTCCGTAGACGAGGGCGACCTTGGAGCCTTCGGTGGTGCCTTCGCCAAGCTTGATGACGCCGGCGTCGACCATCTCGTGATACAGGTCGTTGCCTTCGCGGGTGCGCTCGCCGACGCCGGCGAAGACGGAGACGCCGCCGTGGCCCTTTGCGATGTTGTTGATGAGTTCCTGGATGAGCACGGTCTTGCCGACGCCTGCGCCGCCGAAAAGGCCGATCTTGCCGCCCTTGAGGTAGGGGGCGAGGAGGTCGATGACCTTGATGCCGGTGACGAGGATCTCGGCGGAGGTGGCCTGGTCCTCGAAGGAGGGGGCGGGGCGGTGGATGGGATAGCGCATCTTTTCGCCGACGGGGCCGCGGTCGTCGATGGGCTCGCCGATGACGTTGAGGATGCGGCCGAGGGTCTCGGGGCCGACGGGGACGCTGATGGGGGCGCCGGTGTCGATGACCTCGGAGCCGCGGACCATGCCTTCGGTGGCGTCCATGGCGATGCAGCGGACGGTCTTCTCGCCGAGTTCCTGGGCGACTTCGAGGACGAGGTTGGCGTCGCCGTTCTTGGCGATGAGGGCGTTCTGGATGAAGGGGAGCTCGCCTTCGAACTGGACGTCGACGACGGCGCCGAGCACCTGGGTGACTTTACCGACGTTGTTCTTCGCCATGTCGTGGTGTTCCTCGTGTTCCGTTCAGGGGCTGGCCCTGGTGGTCGTGCCTTGGGTGAGGCCTTGGATGGCCGCCGATGCGATGGGGGGCGTCATACAGGGGTGGTTGGGAAAAGGCGAGGGTTCGGCTGGTTTTTTTCGAGGCGTGGGGGGTGGCTGCCGTGCTTCTTGGCTTCGTGGCTCGACCTGGGTTCCAACAGGAAGGAGGGGGACCCCGGAGTCGGGGAGGACATGGAGCTGCGGGTCGTGGCCTGTCGATCTTTCGTGACTTCGTGGCTTCGTGGCTTCGTGGCTGTTTTGGGCGAGGGGCGATTTGGGTTTGATTGAGGCTCCTGCCCTTCTCCGTAACATTGCCAGGTGTTTGGGTGGGGTTTGGTGGGGTGATTTCCAAGGTGGCGGGGATCGGGGCCGGATCGTGGCGGGTGCATTTTCGGAGAGGAACCGGTTGGGGGGATCGGCGCCTTGCTCGGTTCGCAGCCGCCGTGAGAGACGTCGGTCTTTGTGGCCTTCGCGTCTTCGTGGTCGGGGTTTTTCGGCTAATGTGGGCTGCGGGTCGGGGTGGCGGGCGCTCGGTGGCGGGGCTGGTCGGGTCGAGGGGTGGTGACGGTGCAACGGGTTGGAGGATTCGATGGGGTTGGATGAGCGGGATCGGCCTTTGGTGGTGGGGGATGGGCGGATCAGTGGGTATCTGTCGGTTGCTCTGGGCGTCTTGAGTGTCCTGGCGGTGCTTTGTTTCATGTTTCCGGATTACTTGACGACGCCTTCGCTTCGGGCCGGGTACGATCTGGGGGTGTTGCGGCGGTTGTTGGCGGCGGGGATGGTGTTTTCGGCCGGGTTCGGGGGGCTGACGTTCGTTTTGAATCGGCAGAAGCGGTTGGGGTCTCTGGGAATATTGCTGACGTTGGTGGCGATGTATCTGGGCGGGAGTTCGGTTGCTGTGGGGCCTCGGTATGATGTGCCGGGGTATATCGGGCTGGACTGGTTCATTCTGGATTTGCTGGCTTCGGCGGCGGTGTTCATCGCCTTGGAGAAGATCGTGCCGCATCGGCGGGATCAGCCGGTGTTGCGGCCGGGGTTCTGGCAGGACGGGCGGTATTTCGTGTTCAACCACCTGGTGATCGGGGTGTTCCTGTTCGTGGGGGTGCGGGCGGTGCCGGCGTTGTTCTCGTGGACGATCAATGCGGGGCTGCAGGGGTGGTTCCGGTCCTTGCCGGGGGTGGTGCAGTTCGTTGTGGTGCTGATCACGGCGGACCTGATGGAGTATGCGACGCACCGGGCGATGCATGAGGTGCCGTTCCTGTGGCGGTTCCATGCGGTGCATCACAGCGTTGAGCGGATGGACTGGATGGCGGGGTCTCGGCTGCATTTCCTGGAGCCCTTGGTGACGCGGACGGCGGTGATGCTGCCGGCTTTCATCCTGGGGGCGGGGGACACGCCGCTGCTGTGCTATATCGTGTGGGCCGGGTTCCAGGCGGGGCTGGTGCACTCGAACTTCGGGCTGGATTTCGGGCGGTTGGGGCAGGTGTTCGCGACGCCGTTGTTCCACCACTGGCATCATGGAAGCGAGGGGGAAGCGATCGACGTCAACTATGCGGCGCATCTGCCGGTGCTCGACCGGATTTTCGGGACGTATCACATGCCTCGGGATCGGTGGCCCGCGCAGTATGGGGTGGCGGGGGCGCCGTTGCCGCGGGGGATGTGGCGGCAATTTCTGTACCCGTTCCAGCGGCGGGGGCCGGCTCCGCCGCCGGTCTAGGGGGTGCGGGGCGTGGCTTAGCGGGCCGTGTCGTCAGGGGATGTCGAGGGGGACGTCCATCGGGTTCGGAGGCCGACGCGTGTTGAGCGGCGTGGATACCCGGGACAGGGCCCGGGCATGACGGGTTAGACGGCTTCGGCGCCGCTGATGATCTCGATGAGTTCGCGGGTGATGTTGGCTTGGCGGGTTCGGTTGTAGTTGAGGGTTAGGCGGTTGATCATGTCGCCGGCGTTCCGGGTTGCGTTGTCCATGGCGGCCATTCGGGCGCCTTGTTCGCCGGCGGCGCTTTCGATCAGGGCCCGGAAGAGTTGGATGGCCATGTTGCGGGGGAGGAGGGCGGCGAGGATGGTTTCCTCGTCGGGCTCGAACTCGTAGATGGCGTGGGGGCCGGGGGTGGCGGGTTCCTGGGACAGGGTGTCGACCTGGAGGGGGATGATGCGTTGTTCGGTGGGGACCTGGGCGATGACGGAGACGAAGCGGTTGTAGATGATGGTGGCGACGTCGAATTCGTTGCGGCCGAGCATGGCGGTGACCATCTCGCCAATGGCGGCGACGTCGCCGAACTCGACGCGCTTCTTGCCGGCGAAGCTGAACTCGCCGACGAGGCGGGTGGCGAACTCGCGCTTGAGGTAGTCGCGTCCCTTGCGGCCGACGGTGATGACCTTGACGGTCTTGCCTTCGGCCTCGAGGCGCTGGATGGCGTTGCGGGCGGCGCGGCCGACGTTGGTGTTGAAGCCGCCGGCGAGGCCGCGGTCGGCGGTGACGACGACGAGGAGCTGGACCTGGTCGCGGCCGGTGCCGACGAGCATCTGGGGGGCGGTCGGGCTGCCGGCGGCGGATGCGGCGAGGGCTGCGAGCATGCGCTGCATGCGTTCGGCGTAGGGGCGTGCGGCTTCGGCCTGGGTCTGGGCGCGCTTCAGCTTGCTGGCGGCGACCATCTTCATGGCCGACGTGATCTTGCGGGTGGACTTCACGCTGTTGATTCGGGCGCGGAGGGCTTTGAGGCTGGCCATGCGGTCGGTTCCTTGGTCGCTTCAGGCGCTTGGGCCGCGGCCCGGTTCCGCCCCCTCCCTCGACGGGAGGGGGCGAAGGGTCAGGCGAAGGACTTGGCGAAGCTGTCGAGGAAGGAGACGAGGGTTTTCTCCACGTCGGACTTCATCTCGCGGGTGTCGCGGATGCCGTTGAGGACGGAGGGCTCGCGCATTTTCAGCTCGCTAATCATGCGGCGTTCGAACTCGCCGACCTTGCCGACGGGGACGCCGTCGAGGTAGCCCTTGGTGCCGGCGTAGATGCTGATGACCTGCTCCTCGACGGGCATCGGGCTGTACTGGGGCTGCTTGAGCAGCTCCGTCAGGCGCGCGCCGCGGGCGAGGAGCTGCTGGGTGCTGGCATCGAGGTCGGAGGCGAACTGGGCGAAGGCGGCCATTTCGCGGTACTGGGCGAGCTCGAGCTTGATGGAGCCGGCGACTTTCTTCATGGCCTTGATCTGGGCGGAGGAGCCGACGCGGGAGACGCTGAGGCCGACGTTCACGGCCGGGCGGATGCCGCGGAAGAAGAGCTCGGTTTCCAGGAAGATCTGGCCGTCGGTGATGGAGATGACGTTGGTGGGGATGTAGGCGGAGACGTCGCCGGCCTGGGTCTCGATGACGGGGAGTGCGGTGAGGGAGCCGGCGCCGAAGGCGTCGGACATCTTGGCGGCGCGCTCCAGGAGGCGGGAGTGGAGGTAGAAGACGTCGCCGGGGTAGGCTTCGCGGCCGGGGGGGCGGCGGAGGAGGAGGGACATCTGGCGGTAGGCGACGGCCTGCTTGGAGAGGTCGTCGTAGCAGATCATGGCGTGCATGCCGTTGTCGCGGAAGAACTCACCCATGGCGCAGCCGGTGTAGGGCGCGAGGAACTGCATGGGGGCCGGGTCGGAGGCGGTGGCGGCGACGACGATGGAGTATTCGAGGGCGCCGTTCTCCTCGAGCGTGCGGACGAGCTGGGCGACGGTGGAGCGCTTCTGTCCGATGGCGACGTAGATGCAGTAGAGCTTGGCGGCTTCGTCGGTGCCGGCGTTGACGCCCTTCTGGTTGATGATGGCGTCGATGATGACGGCGGTCTTGCCGGTCTGGCGGTCGCCGATGACGAGCTCGCGCTGGCCGCGGCCGATGGGGATGAGGGCGTCGATGGCCTTGAGGCCGGTCTGCATGGGTTCGTGCACGGATTTGCGCGGGATGATGCCGGGGGCCTTCACCTCGACGCGGGTGCGCTTCACGTCGGTGAGCGGCCCCTTGCCGTCGATGGGGTTGCCGAGGCCGTCGACGACGCGCCCGAGGAGGCCGCGGCCGACGGGGACGTCGACGATGTCGCGGGTCCGGGTGACGGTGTCGCCTTCGCGGATGCGGGTGTCGTCGCCGAAGATGACGATGCCGACGTTGTCCGTTTCGAGGTTGAGGGCCATGCCCTTGACGCCGGCGGAGGGGAAGTCGACGAGCTCGCCGGCCATGACGTTCTGGAGGCCGAAGACGCGGGCGATGCCGTCACCGACCGAGAGGACCTGTCCGGTCTCGGCGACGTTCTGCTCGGTGTCGAAGGCGGCGATCTGCTTCTTGAGGATCTCCGAGATCTCGGCGGGACGGATTTCCATACTAGGCGGCACCCTTCATGGCGTACTGCAAGCGCTGCAGACGGGATTTGAGACTGGTATCGTAGAGGCGGGCGCCGATGCGGACGACGAGTCCGCCCAGGAGCTCGGGGTCGACGGTGTCGTGGATGTTCACGCTGCCGTATCCGGCCTCGATGAGGCGGGCGCGGAGCTGTTCGCGCTGGATGTCGGTGAGGGGGTGGGCGGTGGCGACCTCGGCGACGACGACGCCGCGCTTCTGGGCGACGAGGGCGGCGAAGGCTGCGACGAAGGAGCGGAGGGCGGCGAGGCGGCGGTTGTTGGCGACGACGCCGACGAAGTCCTGGACGAGCTTGCCGAAGCCTTGGGCGGCGAGGACGGCGTTGGCGGCGGCGCGGGCCTGGTTGACGTCGATGAGGGGGCTCATGACGAGGCGGCGCATGTCGGCGCTTTCATCGATAAGGCGGCCGAGGCTTTCCATCTCGGAGACGGTCTGGTCGAGTTGGTGCGACTCTTCCGCCTGGGCGTAGAGCGCGGTGGCGTAGCGGTCGGCGAGGCCGCCGCCGGACGTCGTGGAGCCAGAGGCCACGTGGGATTCCCTCGAGTCAGCGCCGGCGATCCTGCCGGCGGACGGGCGTCTAGCATGGGGTCGGGGTCGGGGGAAGAGGGTTGGGGCGGTGAGAGGGGCGGTCAGGCCGGGGTGGCGGCTGGCAGAACGGCGGTGAGGACGGCGTCGATGTCGGCTCCGGCCGGGACGACCAGGACGCGGCCCTGCTCGAGGGCCACGGTGACGGCGCGTTTGGGGCAGAGGCTGAGGCAGCCAACCTCGATCACGCGGAGGGCGCGGCGGCGGTTGGTGGATTTGAGTTGCTGGCGGAGGGCCTTGGAAAGGTCTTCCCTACCCTTGTGGCCGAAGCCGCCGCCGAGCTTCTTGCTGCATTTGCGGCAGACGAGGGCGGTGCCTTGCCAGGGGGCCGGAATGGTCTCGAGGTCGGTCAAATGCGTTCGCTGACCTTGATGGCGACCTTGCAGCTGGCCTTGATGACGGCGGACATCAGGCGGTAGGCGGGGGCCTGCTCCGCCTCGTTGTCGAGGCCGATGTCGCGGTGTTCGAGTTCCTCGGCGCGGAAGCGTTCGATGGTGTCGCGGAGGGGGGCTTCGTCGTCGCCGAGGCTGGCGGCCTGTTCGGCGTAGTGCTCGTCGATGGCTTCCTCGACGGCGACGGTGCAGGCCATGGCGGCGCGGGTGCCCATGGCGGCGGTGGCTGCGCCGAGGGCGAAGCCGGCGAGGTGCCAGAACGGGAGGAGCATGGTGGGGCGGACCCGGCGGGTGGCGATGAGGCCGGCGAAGGTGTCGAGGTGGACCTGCTCCTGCGCCTTCATGTGGCGGATGATATCGCCTTTTTCGCCGCGCCCGAGGATGGCGAGCTGGCCTTCGTAGATGCGGGCGGCGCCGTATTCGCCGGCGTGATCGACGCGGATCATGCGTTCGATGCGCTGGCGGGGGGAGAGGTCGCCGGGGAGTGATGGGGGGAGCGTCGCGTGGCGCGGGGAGGTGTCGGTCATGGTCGGGGGCTCCGCTTGGGCCATGCGCTGCCGGCGAGGCCGGCGGCGAGGAGGGTGGAGAGGATGAGGTTCATCCCCGCCATGCTGAGGGGCACGGCGGGGAGGAGGTAGGTGGGTTCGTCGCAGGGTTTGGCCGGGTGTTCAGGCATGCGGGCGAGTCGTTGGGCGACGGTGCCGCCGCCGAGCTGGGGGGCGGCGCATTCCGGAAGGGGGCTGGGCCAGAGTCCCTGCTCGACGCCGACGTGGAGGGCGCCGAGGGCGGCGCTGCCGAGCATGGCGAGGGCGGCGAGGGCGACGAGGAGGCGTGCGCCGCGGGGGGAGGCCAGGGAGAGCGCGCCGAGGAGGATGGTGGCGCGGTAGGGCCAGCGTTCGACGAGGCAGAGGGCGCAGGGGACGAGGCCGCCGAGGCTCTCCGAGAGGATGGCGACGAGCAGGCCGCCGCCTGCGAGGACGGCGCCGACCAACCCTGCCCGCTGCAAGCTGCTCAACTGCATGGGGGACATATGAGGGGCTTCCCGGCTTGGAGCAATCGCGGGGTCGCAATAGGGTGATCGGACATGATGGAGGGGGTTGCGATGCGTCGACTGTTGGGCCGGGCGAATTCAAGCAACGTGATGAAGGTGATTTGGTTGCTGGAGGAGCTGTCGCTGCCGTATGTGCGGGAGGATTTCGGGGGGGCGTTCGGGAAGACGCAGACGCCGGAGTATCTGGCGATGAACCCGAATGCGGTGGTGCCGACGCTGGTGGAGGATGATTTCGTGTTGTGGGAAAGCAACACGATCCTGCGGTATTTGGCGGCCGGGCATGCGGCGGGGACGCCGTTATGGCCGAGCGCGCTGCGGGCGGTGGCGAACATCGAGCGGTGGATGGACTGGCAGCAGACGACGTTGGGGGCGCCGATGACGGTGGTGTTCTGGGGGTTGGTGCGGACGCCGGTGGAGAAGCGGGACATGGCGGCGATCCATGCGGCGGCGGCAAAGCTTGGGACGCTGTATGGGATCCTGGAGGCGGTTCTGGCGCAGCAGGATTATGTGGCCGGGGCGGCATTGACTCCGGCGGACATGGCCATCGGGGTGCATGCGCATCGGTATATGTGTTTCGAGGGGATCGAGCGGCCGGGGTTGCCGGCTTTGCGGGCCTGGTATGATCGGTTGCTGGCCCGGCCGGCGTTTGCGGCGCATGTGGCCTTGCCGATGACCTGATGGAGGTCTGTCGCGGGGTGTGTTGCGCGCGGCTGGGGGTTGCACGCGATAGACGGCTTGTCGTCCGATGGATCTTGGCAATGGTGAATGCTGGTTCACTCTTTCGCTGGGGTTGTGGGGGTGGCGCCGCGTGGATCCCCCGGACGAGCCGGGGATGACGGGTTTGGGGGGGTCTGCGAAGCTCGGGGGCCCCTGCCCTGCTCTGTTGGGGGGTTTCAGGCGGCTCGGACGTCCATGGCGAAGCTGTTGACTTCTCGGGAGAGGTGTTCGGCTTGTCTGGAGAGGTCGGATGCGGCGCCGAGGACCTGGCTGGCGGCGGCGCCGGTGTCGTTGGCGGATCGGGTGACGTCGTTCATGTTGGCGGTGACCTGCTGGGCGACGTAGGCGGTGGCCTGGACGTTGCGGGCGATTTCGGCGGTGTCGGTGCCTTGCTGTTCGACGGCGCCGGCGATGATGGCGGCGATGGCGCTGACTTCCTCGATGGTGCGGCCGATGCCTCGGATGGCTTCGACGGCTTCCTGGGTTGCGGCCTGGATCTGGGTGACCTGGGCGCTGATTTCTTCGGTGGCCTTGCCGGTCTGGCTGGCGAGGCTTTTGACTTCGCTGGCGACGACGGCGAAGCCTTTTCCGGCGTCGCCGGCGCGGGCGGCCTCGATGGTGGCGTTGAGTGCCAGGAGGTTGGTCTGGCCGGCGATGCTGGCGATGAGGCCGATGACGTGGCCGATGCGGTCGGCGCCTTCGGCGAGGGCCTGGACGACCTTGTCCGTGCGGCGGGCGTCGTCGACCGCCTGGCCGGCGATGGTGGAGGACTGGGTGACCTGGCGGCTGATCTCGCGGATGGAGGTCGTGAGCTTGGCGGCGGCGGCGGCGGCGGTCTGGAGGCCGGCTTCTGCCTCGCCGATGGCGGCGACGACGCTGGCGGCTTTTTCGTTGGTCTGGGCGGCGGAGGCGCTCATGGAGTGGGCGGTGGTGACCATGTCGGACGAGCCGGCGACGACGAGGCCGGCCATGTTGCCGACCTTGACCTCGAAGCTGCTGGCCATGCCGTCGCGGGCGGCCTTGGCTTCGGCCTGGGCCTGCATGGCGTCGTCGATGTCGACCAGCGAGCCGCAGGCCCGGCGGGGCTTTCCGGCGGGGTCGAGGATGACGCCGCCGGTGGCGCGGAACCAGCGGTAGGTGCCGTCGCGGACCTGGAGGCGGTAGGTGACGTCGTAGGCGCCGCCGGTCGCGAGGGACGCGCCGAAGGCGGCGAAGGTGGGTGGGGCGTCTTCGGGGTGGAGGCGGTCGGACCAGGACTGCACCACGTCCGGGAACTCGGCCTGGGAGGAGAAGCCGCACAGGCGGCGGAACTCGGCCGACCAGGTCCAGCGGGCCTTGGCGTGCATGGCGTCGCCTTCGAAGAGGATGGCGTCCCAAAGGCCGACGCCGGCGTGGCGCGAGAGGGTGTCGAGCCATTCCGCCTTGGCTGCGTTCTCGTGCGCAGACTTCGACCGCTTGAACATGGCGTGCGTCTCCCCGTGTGGGGAAGAGTTTAGCGGGGGGAAGTGGAGGAGTGGTTAAGGGGTTGGCGGAGTTTGTTTGTGGTCGCACTCGCTTTTGTGGCACCGCATGGATCCCCTGAACAGGTCCGGGGATGACGGCCTCTTAATAAATAGGGCCTCTCTGCATGGTCAGCGGTAGTCGTGCCAGGCGGTGGTGAAGGGTTTGCGGAAGTAGGTGGCCCAGAGATAGTTGGTGCTGTAGCGGATTCCGGTCATGACGACGCCGTCGCCTCGGAGGCGGCGGCCGGAGGATTTGGCCATGAGTTTCCAGGTGAAGACGACGTTGCCGACCTGGTTCATGCGGCGGGCGATGTCGGTGTCTTCGCCGTAGAACTCGAAGGCGTCGCTGTAGCCGCCGATGGAGTCCATTGCGGCGCGTTGGAGGACGAAGTTGCCGCCCTGGACCATGCTGCCGACGCGGAGCACGTGTTTGTTGAAGCAGTAGGTTGCGTAGCCGACGCCGTAGAAGGCGCGGGAGATGGCGCGGACGTGGAGGGGGACGTCGAAGTAGTCGTAGGGGCCGCTGAGGGCGACGAGTTTCGGGTCCTTGTCGAAGGCTTCGAGGACGCGGTCGATCCAGAACCGGGGGATCTGGGTGTCGGCGTCGATGTTTGCGACGAGGATGCCGGAGGAGGCGACGAAGCCGGCGCGGCGGGCGGCGACGAGGCCCTTGACGGGTTCGTGGACGAGGGTGACGCCGGGGGTTGCGGCGGCGATGGCCGGGGTGTCGTCGGTGCTGGCGTTGTTGACGACGACGATCTCGGCGGTGCAGCCGCTGCGTTCGATCTCGGCGCGGATGGCGGTGAGGCACGCGGGGAGGAGGAGCTGCTCGTTGTAGGCGGGGACGACGAAGCTGATCTGCGGACGGGCGTTCATGCGGCGGGTCCTTCGGTTGGCTGGCGCTTCCATGTCACGGGTGCGCGGCTTGCAGCAAGGCGGGGGCGGCGAGCTGTGCCAGGAGCTGCACGTGGGCGAGGTGGGCCTCGGTGTAGTGGCCGGCGGCGTGGAGGAGGTTGAGGGTGCCGAGGGTCCGGCCGGCCCAGCGGACGGGCATGTTGAGCACGGACTCGCAGCCGAGGGTGGCGATGAGGGCATTGTCGAAGAACACGGTTTCGATGTCGTGGCGGGTGCGGCCGATGTAGGGCTGGCCGGCGTGGATCACCTGCTGCATCCAGGGGCTGTCGGTGACGGGTTTGCGACCGCCGATGGGGTATTCGTCGGGGCGGTTGGTGTAGAAGCGTTCGCTTTGCCGGGCGGCGGGGTGGTGGAGCAGGACGGTGAAGAGCTTGTGGCCGGGGCTTGCCGCCAGGGCGTGGTCGAGGGCGCGGAAGGTGGCGACGGGCTGGTCGGTGTGCGCGAGGGCGGCGATGACCTCGTCGAGGCTCGTGGGTCTGTCCTGGGCCATCTGGTCCCCCTGGCTGGCTGGGGTTAGCATGCCTGCTCCGTTGGAGGTCTGCCATGCCCTATGCCTTGCCCGAGCACGTGACCCAGCATTGGCAGGTGGCGAAGCCGGCTGCCCGGGGGCGTCGGGGAATGGTGGTGAGCCAGTCGCGGGATGCGGCGCTGGCGGGGGTTGCGGTGCTGGACGCTGGGGGCAACGCGGTGGATGCGGCGGTGGCGACGGCGCTGGCGCTGGCGGCGGTGGAGCCGTGGAACAGCGGTTTGGGCGGGATCGGGTTCGCGCTGGTGCATCGGTCCGGGCAGTCGCGGGCGGAGGTGGTGGATTTCGGGCCGCGGGCCCCTGCCCGGCTACGGCCCGACGCGTTCCGGCTGACGGGGCGGAGGGCGGCGGATCTGTTCGCGTGGCCGGAGGTGGAGGGCGATGCGAACGTGCACGGGCCGTTGAGCGTCGCGGTCCCGTCCTCGACGGCGGGGTATGCGCTGCTGCACGGGCGGTATGGCGTGCTGCCGTTGCGGGAGGTGATCGCGCCGGCGCAGGCGCTGGCGCGGCGGGGCTTGTCGCAGGACTGGTTCACGACGCTGAAGGTGGCGAACTCGGCGGCGATCCTGCGGAACTATCCGAGCAGTGCGGCGGTGTACCTGCCGAACGGGTTGCCGCCGGTGGCGCCGTATCAGGGGCGACCGGGGTATTTCCGGCTGGGGGCTTTGGCGGACACGCTGGACCGGCTGGCGGAGGCCGGGTTGCGGGACTTCTACGAGGGGGATGTGGCGGCGGGGATCGTGCGGGACATGCAGGCGCTGGGGGGCGTGCTGGATGCGGAGGACCTGCTGCAGTGCGAGGCGCGCGTGTATGCGTGCCAGGAGGTGGCGTTCGCCGGGGGGACGTTGCAGCTGGCGGGCGGGTTGACGGCTTCGCCGACGATGGCACGGGTGCTGGAGTTGATGCCGGACCCGATGACGGAGTGGCCGGATGCGCCCGACGCGACGTGGTTCGTGGCTTTGGCGCGGGCGATGCGGACGGCCTATGCGGAGCGGCTGCTGGGGTTGGGGGATGCGGAGCCGAAGGCGGCGGAGGGATGCACGACGCATCTGACGGTGGCGGATGCGGAGGGGACGATGGTGTCGATGACGACGACGCTGCTGTCGTCGATGGGGAGCCGGGTGGTGATGCCGGGCTCGGGCGTGTTGATGAACAACGGGATCATGTGGTTCGACCCGCGTCCGGGGCAGCCGAACAGCCTGGCCCCGGGGAAGCGGCCGCTGACGAACATGCTGCCGATGATCCTGCGGGACGGTGGGGCGCAGGGCGGGCGGCCGATCTTGGCCGGGGGCGCTTCGGGCGGGCGGCGGATCATGGCGGCGGTCACGCAGATGCTGGCGTTCACGGCGGCGTTCGGAATGGACCCGGCGGTTGCGGCGCACCACCCGCGGATCGATGTCAGCGACCCCGACGTGGTGCATGCGGACCAGAGCCTGCCGGGCGACGTGCTGGATGCATTGCGGGCGGACGGGCCGGTCGAAGCGGTGGAGCACGGGGTGGTGCCGGTGAACTTCGCCTGCCCGAACCTGATCCTGGAGCGGGACGGGGTGCGGACGGGGATCAGCGACGCGATGTCGCCATGGTCGGCGGCGGTGGCGCAGGGTTGAGGGTGGTCTCGGCATGAACGAAGGGCTCGAGTTCGGGCTGCGGCCGATCGGGCGGTTGCGGACGCCGTTCGCGGAGATCGGCGACTGCCCGCGGAACGGGCGGCAGCTGCAGCCGCCGCCCGACTGCGTGGTGGAGGTGGACGCGGCGTATGCGGCGGGGCTGGCCAGCCTGGATGGGTTCAGCCACCTGGTGGTGCTGTATTGGCTGGGGCCGCAGACGGATGCGCTGACGATCACGCCGGCCTTCGATCGTGCCGCGGGGGGTGTGGCGCGGGGTGTGTTCGCAACGCGGGCACCGGTGCGGCCAAACCCGATCGGGCTGAGCGTGGTGAGCCTGCATGGGATATCGGGATGCCGGTTGACGGTGCGGAACCTCGACTGCCGGGACGGGACGCCGCTGCTGGACATCAAGCCGTATCTGCCGAGCACGGATTCGGAACCCGGGGCTTCGATGGGGTGGCTGGCGCCGCACCGGACGGGGGTGCCGGCGTGACCGACACGTCGTCGATCGATCCGGCGCTGCTCTCGGCGGAGGGGCTGGTGGCGCAGTTCCGGCGGGGGGCGTTGAGCCCTTCGGAGGCGCTGCAGGCGGTGATGGAGCGGATCGCCCGGTTGAACCCGGCCTATAACGCGTTCGCGGTGCTGGACCCTCGGGCGCCGGCTGCAGCGGCGGCGAGCACGCAGCGGTGGCGGGCGGGGCGGCCGCTGGGGCCGCTCGACGGGGTGCCGTGCACGGTGAAGGACCTGATCGACCTGATGGGGCAGCCGACTCGGCGGGGCAGCCGGACGTCGTCGGCGGAGCCGGCGGTGGACGATGCGCCGATCGTGACGGGGTTGCGGGCGGCGGGCTGCGTGATCGTGGGGAAGACGACGACGACGGAGTTCGGGTGGAAGTCGCCGGGGGACTGCCCGCTGCACGGGATCACGCGGAACCCGTGGGACCCGCTGCGGACGACGGGCGGGTCTTCTTCGGGTGCGGGGGCGGCGGGGGCGGCGTGCTTCGGGCCGCTGCATGTGGGGACCGATGCCGGGGGGAGCGTGCGGATCCCGGCGGCGTGGTGCGGGCTGGTGGGGTTGAAGCCGAGCTTCGGGCTGATCCCGCAATGGCCGCTGGGGGCGTTCGCGAACATGGCGTGTGCCGGGCCGATGACGCGGACGGTGCGGGATGCGGCGCTGATGCTGGGGGCGATGGGCCGGCACGACTGGCGGGACCCGTTCAGTCTGCCGGATGGGGGTGTGGGGCGGGACTGGCTTTCGGGGATCGAGGACGGGGTGGCGGGGCTTCGGGTGGCGGTGTTGCGGAACCCCGGGTTCGATGCGCCGGTGGATGCGGACGGGGTTGCGGCGGTGGAGCAGGCGGCGGCCATTCTGGCGGAGGGCGGGGCTTTGCTGGAGGAGGTGGACCCGACGGCGGCGCCCTGGGGGCTGCCGGACACGGGCCGGTTGTTCGCGATGCTGTGGAGCACGGCGCTGCGGCTGGTGGTGGCGCAGACGGCGGCGGAGCGGCAGCCACTGCTGGATGCCGGGCTGGTGGCGCTGGCGGCGACGCCGGAGCCTTCGGGGACGATGGTGATGCAGGCGGCGGCGCAGCAGGTGCAGACGGCGCATGCGATGGCGCGGTTGCACCGGACCTATGATTTGGTGTTGTGCCCGACGGTGCCGGGGCCGCCGCCGCTGGCGGACGCGCCGACGCTGGAGCCGGTGCACAGCCTGCTGCATGACTGGGCGCCGTGGACGTTCGCGTTCAACCTGAGCCGGCAGCCGGCGCTGACGATGCCGCTGGGCCGGAGCGCGGGCGGGTTGCCGCGGAGCGTGCAGCTGGCGGCCGCGGTGCATCGGGACGACCTGGTGCTGCGGGCCGCGCGGGTGCTGGAGGTTGCCGTGCCTGTTCCACTTGCCGGGAGTTACGCATGAACGCCAATACGCCCGAGGCTGCGATCGTTGCCTGGCTTGCGACGCAGCGGGAGGCGATGACGGCGCTGCTGCGGCGGATGGTGGATATCGACAGCGGGAGCTACGACAAGCCGGGGATCGATGCGGTGGGGGCCGTGGTGGCGGAGTTCCTGGAGGGGCACGGGATCGCGGTGGAGCGGCTGCCGCAGAGCTGGCATGGGGATTGTTTGAGGGCCGTGGTCAGGGGGGCCGGCGATGTTGCCGGGGCGGGGAATGCCGGGGGGACTATCGTGCTGATGGGGCATCGGGACACGGTGTTCCCGAAGGGCGAGGTGGCGCGGCGGCCGTTCACGATCGAGGGGGGCCGGGGCTATGGGCCGGGGGTTGCGGACATGAAGGCGGGGCTGGTGATGAACTGCTTCGTGTTGGCGGCGGTGCAGCGGTTCGGCGGCAGCCCGGCGCCGGTGGTGGGTCTGTTCACCGGGGATGAGGAGATCGGCAGCCCGGAGGGTCGGGCGGTGATCGAGGCGGAGGCGCGGGGGGCGCGGGCGGTGTTCAACAGCGAGCCGGGCCGGGCGAGCGGCAACGTGGTGACGGGGCGGAAGGGCGGAGTGTTCATGGTGCTGCGGATCACGGGGCGGGCGTCGCATTCGGGCGGCAACTTCGCCGAGGGGATCAGCGCGATCGAGGAGCTGGCGCAGAAGATCGTGCGGATCCATGCGCTGACGGACATGGCGCGGGGGATCACGCTGAACGTGGGTCTGGTGTCCGGGGGGCAGAGCGTCAACACGGTCGCGCCGGGGGCGGAGGGGCAGATCGACCTGCGATATGTGGATGCGGGGGATCGGGACGACGTGATGGCCGGGATCGCGGGGATCGTCGCGCAGAGCTTCGTCCCGGGGACGAAGGCGACGCTGACGATCCAGGGGGAGTTCCTGCCGTTGATGCAGACGGAGGCGGCGCGGCGGCTGTTCGAGCTGTATGTGGCGGGGGCGGCGGCGAGCGGGCTTGCGGTGGCGGGGGAGTTCACCGGGGGGTGTGCGGATAGCGGGTTCACCGCCGCGATGGGGACGCCGACGATCTGTGCCGTGGGGCCGGTGGGGGGCAAGGCGCACAGCCCGGAGGAGTATCTGGAGCTGGACACGCTGGTGCCGCGGGCGCAGGCGTGTGCGCGCGCGGTCCTGAATCTCGGGAGGGCGGGGCTTTGACGTTCACCCGCTGTCGTCGCCGCGTTCTGCTCGGCCTTGTTCTTTTCATGATTTCAACAGGATGTTCCATGGCACAGATCTCCGATGCGGGCGTGGCTGCGCTGGCGCCGACCGGCACGCTGCGGGCTGCGATCAATTTCGGGAACTCGGTTCTGGCGCAGCGGGGTGCGGGGGGTGCGCCGGGCGGGGTTTCGGTGGCTTTGGCGACGGAGCTGGCGCGGCAGCTGGGGGTGCCGTTGGCGATCGTGCCGTTCGAGGGGGCGGGAAAGGTGACGGATGCGCTGGCGTCCGGGGTTTGGGACGTCGCGTTCCTGGCGCGGGACCCGGTGCGGGGTTTGGGGATCGACTTCACCGAGCCGTATGTGCTGATCGAGGGGGGGTATGCGGTGCGGGAGGGGTCGCCGCTGCGGACGGTGGAGGCGGTGGATGCGCCGGGGCTGACGGTGGGTGTGGCGCGGGGGAGCGCCTACGACCTGTTCCTGACGCGGGCCCTGACGCGGGCGACGCTGGTGCGGGCCTCGACGGGGGCGGAGGCGGCGGCGGCGTTCCTGGCGGGGGCGAACGACGCTCTGGCGGGGGTGAAGCAGCCTTTGGTGGCGCTGGTGGCGGAGAGGCCGGGGCTGCGGATGTTACCGGGGCGGTTCATGTCGATCGAGCAGACGATGGGGGTGCCGAAGGGGCGGGATGCGGCGGGGCTGGCGACGTTGCGGGCGTTCATCGGGGCGATGAAGGGGTCGGGGTTCGTGGGGCGGGCCTTGGCGGAGAGTGGGCAGCATGACGCGGAGGTTGCGCCCTGACGGGTTGGTGGTTGTTGGGCGTGGGGTTCCTTGGGGTTCGGGGCAGACGCTTGTTGGGCGGCGTGGATGCTCGGGACGAAACCCGAGCATGACGATGTTGTCTCGACCTAGGTGGGCCACCATTGGCGGAGGCGGGCCAGGATGCGGGCGGGTCGGCCGGGGGGGGATTGGAGGCGGCGGCGGAGGGCTTCGATGCGTTTCTGGTAGAGGGCTGCGCCGCCGGAGCGGGTGAGTGCGTCCTGCATGACGTGGAGGGCGGCGTTTAGGTCGCCGCTGCGTTGAAGGGTGAAGCTGTAGTGGAGGAGTAGGTTGGGCTGGCCGGGCTCGACTTCGAGCGCTTCGCGGTGGAGTTGGAGGGCTGCTTCGAAGTTGCCGGCGTAGCCGAGCTGCATGGCGAGGCGGCAGCGGACCTCGGCGTGGTTGGGGGCGACGGCGACGGCGCGGCGGAGGAGGGCGATGCGGCGGGGGCGCCAGCGGGTCCGGGTCGCGAGAACGGCGAGGTATTGGGCCGAGCGTTCCCGGCGACGCCAGGCTTCGGCGACGAGGCGGGGGACGTCGAGCGCGCCGGCGCAGGCTTCGTGGACCAAGGGTTCGAGCAGGCCGACCTCCATGAGGAACCCGGTGACGGGGTGGCCGGCGCTGGGGAGGGGGATCTCGGTGAAGACGCATTCGCGGCGGAGGAGCTGGACGTGGCGTCGGTCGAGGTCTTGCGGGTCGTAGGCGACGTAGGCCTGCTGGAGGACCGGGAAGGGCAGCGCGCTTTCCCACACGGGGCGGAAGCGGCGGCTTTCGTCGCCCCAGCGGGGTTCGAAGGGGGCGACCTTGGGGTCGATGGAGAATTGGGGGGAGAGGGCGATGGCGCAGTGTGCGCCGGCCATGCCGCCGAAGCGGAGAGCGGCGTATGCGCCCATGCTGGAGCCGTAGGTGACGACGCGGCGGTAGGTGCGGGTGGCTTCGTGGATGCGGGCCATGGCGTCCGGCATCTCGGGGTATTGATACCAGTCGTTCTCGCGGGCGATGACGTGGATGGCGTCGATGTTGCGGGACAGGAAGAAGGTCTCGCCGAAGCCGAGGCGGTCGAGGGTTCGGGTGTCGGTGAACGAGTCGAAGGTGACGACGCAGGCGGTGGTGCTGAAGCCGCGGCGGGCGCGGATGCGGAGGTTGGGGCTTTCGAAGAGGAGTTCGTCGGTGGGGTGGGGTACGGGTGGGGGTGGTGCGAGCGGGCTGGGCGGGATCAGGTCGCTTTGCGTCATGCGGCCTCCGGCCCGGCGATGGTGGGGGGTTGTTATACGCGTTGGCGGAGGCGGCTCAAGCCGGGGGGCCTTTCAGGGCGATCACGCTGACGAGCGGCGGCACGGCCTGGTTGGCCGCGCGAGTGTGGCTGGGCTTCTGCGATGATCGCGTTCATTGACTCTGCCGCAGCGGGACGAATAGCGTGAATCACGCTGGGGACAGCCGTATGGGCGGGGTTTTCGCCTGTTTCATCCAGGAATAGGGACCGGCAGCATGGCGGGGCGGACGATCAGCATTGCGGCGGATGGTGGGGGCGAGTTTGCCGGGTACCTGGCGGTTCCTTCTGGCGGGAGCGGGCCGGGGATCGTGCTGTTGCAGGAGATCTTCGGGGTGAACGCGAACATGCGCGCGGTGGCGGACGCGTATGCCGAGGAGGGGTATGTGGTGCTGGCGCCGGACCTGTTCTGGCGGTTGGAGCCCGGGGTGGAGCTGGGGTTCGGCGAGGCGGACATGCAGAAGGCGTTCGCGCTGTACAAGCGGTTCGACGTGGATGCGGCGGGACGGGACATCGGGGCGGCGGTGGCAGCGTTGCGAGCGTTGCCGGCGTGCACGGGCCAGGTGGGGGCGCTGGGTTTCTGTCTGGGCGGGCTGTTGGCGGTGGTGGCTGCGTCGCGGGCGGGGGTGGACTGCGCGGTCGGGTATTACGGGGTGGGGATCGAGACGATGCTGGACGAGGCGGCCGGGATCACGGTGCCGCTGGCGTTGCATTTCGGGAGTGCGGACGCGCATGTGCCGGCTGAGGCGCTGGCGGCGATCGAGGGGCGGCTCGCGGGGCGGGCGGGGCTCGAGCTGTATGTTTATCCGGGGGCCGGGCATGGGTTTTCCGCGCGGGGGCGGGATGCGTTCGACCAGCCGGCGGCGATGATGGCGCATTCGCGGTCGATCGCGCTGTTCCGCCGGGTGATGGGGCCGCGGTACGACCTGGGGGCGTTGTGGGACAAGCACTGCGAGTATGAGTTCGGGCATCGGGACGTGGCGCGGACGATGTCGACAATGGTGCCGGAGCCGTATGTGAACCACATCCCGACGATGACGGGGGGCGTGGGGTATCGGGAGCTGTATCGGTTCTACCAGCACCATTTCGTGGACAGCAATCCGGCCGACACGAAGCTGGTGCCGATCTCGCGGACGATCGGGTCGGACCGGGTGGTGGACGAGATGCTGTTCAGCTTCACGCATGACCGGGAGATCGACTGGATCCTTCCGGGGGTGAAGCCGACGGGGCGGTTCGTCGAGGTGCCGTTGCTGGCGGTGATCTGCTTCCGGGGCGACAAGCTGTACAACGAGCACATCTACTGGGACCAGGCCTCGGTTCTGGTGCAGGTGGGGCTGCTGGACCCGAAGCTGTATCCGGTGACGGGGCGGGAGCAGGCGGCCAAGCTGCTGGACCCGGCCTTGCCGTCGAACACGTTGAACCCGCGCTGGGGGGACAGCGCGCCGGCCTTGGCAGCGGAGTAGAGGACGGCGGAGCAGGCGCGGCGGCTTCGTGGGCATGCTGGAGGGGAACGGGTTCAAGCTGGGTCTGTTCTCGGGCAACGCGGATGGCGGGCTGACGCTGACGACGGTGCCGGAGCGGTGGCGGGCGGGGTGGCCCGAGATCCTGGAGGCGGCGCAGATGGCGGATGCCGCGGGGCTCGACTTCATCCTGCCGATCGCGCGGTGGAAGGGGTATGGGGGGGAGACGGATGCGCGGGGGCATTCGTTCGAGACGTTGACGCATGGGGCGGGGCTGGCGGCGGCAACGCGGCGGATTGCGATCTTCTCGACGGTGCATGTGCCGTTGGTGCATCCGGTGTTCGCGGCGAAGGCGATCGCGACGATCGACCATATCTCGGGCGGGCGGGCGGGGCTGAACATCGTTTGCGGCTGGAACCAGCCGGAGTTCGACATGTTCGGCGTGCAACAGGTGGCGGAGCGGTATGCGCAGGGGCTGGAGTGGCACGCGGTGTTCTCGGGGGTCCTGACCGGGGGGGCGCCGTTCGATTTTCAGGGGGCGTATTTCGACTGCAAGGGGGTGATCGGGGCGCCGGGGATGGTGGCTGGGGGGTTGCCGGTGACGATCTCGGCGGCCTTTTCGCCGCCTGGGCGGGATTTTGCGGCGGCGACGAGCGATTTCCTGCTGACGACGCTGCACGACATCGAGGCGGGGCGACGGGATGTGGCGGATGTCGTTTCACGAAATGGGGGGGCGGGGGGGGGCCGGGCGCTTGGGGTATTGGCGACGTCGCACGTGGTGGTGCGGGAGAGTCAGGACGAGGCGGAGGCTTATTACGAGCGGTATGCGGTGACGTTGGCGGACCATGTGGCGGTGGACAACCACATGCGGATGAAGAAGGCGATGGCGAATTCGTACGATGTTCGGGCGTTCGAGCTGTATCGGAAGCGGTTTGCGGGGGGCACGGGGACGTATCCGTTGATCGGGACGCCGCGGCATGTGGCGGAGGAGATGATCCGGATGCAGGGGGCGGGGTTTGCGGGGACGACGCTGAGCTTCGTGAACTTCACGGAGGAGCTGCCGTATTTCATCGCGCAGGTGTTGCCGTTGTTACGGGAGGCGGGCCTGCGAAGGTGATGGTGGCCGGGCTTGTGCCACGATGGCGCCGGCGGATGTGGTGAGGGTGACGGGGGTGCCGGGGGGCGCCGGGTCCTGCAGGCGGGCGATGAGGACGACGCCGGGGGGGGTGCCGATGGATGCCAGGTGGGTGCCGTTCACGCTAGTGACCTGATCCACGGTGCCCTCGTGGGTCGGCAGCTCGGTCCAGGCGGACTGGCCGCAGCGGTGGCAGATCCGGCGGGCGGGGAAGCAGACTTGGCCGCAGGGGCAGGCGTGGAGGACGATGCCTGGGTTCATCGGGACGCGGGGTCGACGGCGACCCAGCTGCTGCCCTGCTGCTGGAAGTAGTGGCCGTTCTGGTCCTGGTAGTAGCGGGTGCCGTCGGCGGCCTGGCGCATGCCGGGGGCGTAGGTCGGCATGTATTGGGAGCGGCCGGTGGCGGGGTTGGTGTAGACGGAGTTGCCGCGGATGGAGCCCTCCGTGGAGCGGTCGATGGTGGCGATGTTGGCGTTGCTGCGGGCCTGGTTGCTGCGGATCATGGTGTCGCCGGCTTCCGTCTGGGCCCGGTGGGCCTGCTGCATGGCGCTGAAGCGATCGAGCTGGGCCTGGTGGGCGGCTTGTCCGGCGGCGAAGGCGTTGTCGTTGGCGGGCTGGGTGGCGTGGGACATGAGCTCGCGGTTGGCGAACTGCATGAAGGGCATGGAGCGGGAGGCGCCGCTGGCATAGTACTGCTGGCGCAGGCGGGGGAAGTTCTGGCGGACATAGCGCTGGAGAAGGGCCTGGCCGGAGGCGTTGTCGCGGTTGATGGCGGCCTGGATGTCTCGGAGGGCCTGGTTGGTGCCGGCGTTGGCGTTGCGCTCGATGGCGGCGCTTTGGCGCTGGTAGGCGGAGTAGCTCTGGGCCTGTGCCTGGGCCTGTGCCTGGGCCGTGAGGGCCAGGAGAGCCAGGAGGGTTGCGCGAAGGAAGGCACGACGAATGGGGTGCATCTGGGGGGCCTCCGGTTCGCTTCCGGTGTGGACTCATAACGGATGCGGATGGTTTGTCCAGGGTCGTCGGTGCGGCGCCGGGGTGATCGTTCGGGCGGGCGGCGTCGGGGTCGGGGGGATTCGCACCCTGCGCTTTTTTCGTGGCTTCGTGGTCACGCTGAATGGTTCGGGCGTGGATCCCCGAACGCGGCGGGGATGAGGGGATTTCTGGGTCATGGCGTTATTTCGCGGTCGAGGATCAGGGCGTTGGCGCACATGCCGTAGCGGTATTGGACCATGCCGTATCCGGCGACGACGGCGCGGCGAGCGTTCGGGACCTGGCGGGGGCCGGCTTCGTTGCGGAGTTGGATGACGGCTTCGACGAGGCCGTGCATGCCTCCGGCGGCGCCGGCCTGGCCGGCCGAGAGTTGGCCGCCGGAGGTGTTGATGGGCAGGATTCGGGTTCGGATTTTGGTCTGGATGAAAGATTTGAGGTCGTTGTCGGGGACGAAGCCGAGGTCGGCGAGTTGGGCGAGGACCATGACGGGGTAGTCGTCGTAGACGGAGACGAGGTCCATGTCTGCGGGGCCTTGGGCGACTGAGGCCCAGAGGTTTGGGGCCACCTGGGCGAGGCCGGTGGGCCAGCCGGGGCCTTCCTGGTGGTCGAGGTTGTAGGCGGCGGCCAGGGCGGTGATGGCGACGGGGCGGCTGCCCCTTGTGGGGGCTGCGAGGACGAGGGCGTTTGCGCCGGAGACGACGGGGACGCAGTCGAAGCGGCCGAGCGGGGGGGCGACTTCGGGGGCGTCGAGGTAGTCCTGCATGGTGAGGGGGGTGCGGTAGACGGCGTTCGGGTTTTGGCTGGCCCATTCGCGCTGGGCGATGCAGACGGCGCCGTAGTCGGTGCGAGCGAGGCCGTGGGCGGCGGCGTGGCGTTGGGTGAGCATGGCGAAGAGGGCGTTGGGGCCGCCGAAGCCGAGGGGGGCCAGGTGGTCCCTGGTGGTGCGGTTGTAGGTGTCGACGAGGTGCTTGAAGTCGCCGGGCTCGAAGTGGTCGGCGGCGAGGAGGACGATGACCTGGGCGTCGCCTGCCTGGACGGCGCGGGCGGCGTGTTGGACGAGGTTGATGCCGCTTGCGCCGCCCAGCGTGTCCTGCATGCACCAGCGGGGGCTGAGGCCGAGTTGCCAGGCGACGTCGATGGCGTGGTCGGGGGCGAGGGTGAAGGCCGACACGCCGATGCCGTCGACGTCTTTGTGGGCGATGCCGGCGTGGGCGATCGCCTGGCGGTAGACGGCGGCGAGGAGGCCCATGGTGGTGTTGCCGGGGGTGGTTCCGCCGGGGCGGCGGCGGGCGTAGGGGAGTTCGGCTGCGCCGATGATGGCGGCGCCGTGGAAGGGCTGCATCAGCGGGTCAGCCGATAGCCGGCGGCCTCGCGGTCCCAGGTGCCGGGGGTGATGCCGGCTTCGCGGAGCTTGTACTTCTGGATCTTGCCGTTCTCGGTCGCTGGCAGGGTTCGGACAAAGGCGACGTAGCGGGGGATGGCGAAGTAGGCCATGCGGGGCTGGCAGAAGTCCATGAGGGCTTCGGGGGCGAGGGTGGCGCCGTCGCGGAGGACGAGTGCGACCATGACCTCGTCCTCGGCGAGTTCGGAGCGGACGGGGAAGGCTGCGGCGGTGGCGATGTCGGGGTGGCTGAGCATGACCTGCTCGACCTCGAAGGAGCTGATGTTCTCGCCGCGGCGGCGGATGGCGTCCTTCAGGCGGTCGACGAAGCGGAAGTTGCCGTCGGCGTCCCGGACGACGCGGTCGCCGGTGTGGAACCAGAGGTTGCGCCAGGCGGCGACGGTCTGTTCGGGGATGGCGAAGTAGCCGGTGGCGAAGGCGAAGGGCTCGTCGGCGCGCAGGATCAGCTCGCCGGCCTGGCCATGGGGGAGTTCGGCGTCGTCGGCGTCGACGATGCGGGCGTGGAAGCCGCGGTGGACGGGGCCCATCCAGCCGGGCTTCTGGCGGTCGTGGGTGGTCCCGATGACGAAGTTGGTTTCGGTGGAGCCGAAGCCGTCGACCAGCGCGATGCCGAAGCGTTCGGTGAAGGGGGCCTGCATGGGGCCGGGGACGCCGGGTGCCAGGGCGACGCGGACGGTGTGGGCGCGGTCGGCGGGCGTGGGCGGGCGGGACATCAGGATGGGGACCATGGCGCCGAGGACGAAGGTGACGGTGGCGCGGTGGTGGGCCAGGCCGGTCCAGAAGGCGGTTGCGGAGAAGCGGGGCTCGGCGACGAGTTGGGCGCCGTGGAGGAGGGCCTGGTAGAAGGCGTTGAGGGCGTTGGTGTGGAAGAGCGGGAGGGTGGTGACGAGGACGTCACCGGGGACGAGGCCGAGGAGGCATCCGGTGTTGATGCCCCACCAGACGTATTGGGCGTGGGGGCAGCAGACGCCTTTTGCCGGGCCGGTGGTGCCGGAGGTGTAGAGGATGGCGACGGTGTCGCCGGGGCGGACGCGTGCGCGGGTGATCGGCGCGGCGCGTGGGGGATGGGGGGTGTAGGGCCATGGGAGGGTCGGGGGTTCGGCTGGGGTGTCGATGGTCCAGATGGTGGTGAGCTGGAGGCGGGCGGGGTCGAGCATGGCGAGGGCCGGGAGCAGTGCGGCTTCGATGATGAGCAGACGCGCGCCGGAGTTGGCGAGGATGTGTTGGAGCTGGGGGCCTTTGCAGGCGGTGTTGATGGGGACGGCGATGGCGCCCATCCAGGCGCAGGCCAAGTAGGTCTGCATGAACTCGGCGCGGTTGCCGCACATGAGGGCGACGCGGTCGCCGGGGGCGATGCCGGCGGCGTGCAGGGTGGCGGCGGCCTGGGCGGCGATGTCGCGGCATTGGGCGACGGTCCAGGCGGCGTTGCGAAATTTGAGGAGGGGGCGGTCTGGGTGGTGGCGGGCCTGGTGGTCGAGGATGGCTGGGAGGGTTCGCTGGTGCGGAGGGAAGGTGGTTTCGGGGGTGGGGTGGGGCGCTGTCGAGGGCATGGGGTGCAGGGTGGCTTAGTTGTTGCTTCTTTGCCACGGCGGGTTGAGCGTTGTTTGTTGCCGGCGAGAGGGCGGGTGTCGGAGGGGGTTTGCGGCGGTCGGGGGCGATGGGACGGCACGGCGGGGTCCCCGGGACAAGCCCGGGGATGACGGTTTCATTAGGGTTGGGGATGGGATGATTTGCTGGTTCCTTGATTTTACTTTGCCGGTTGGGGTGAGTGTCGACGTTTCGGTTGACGAGCTGGGGGCTTTGCGGGCGTGTCTCCGGGGGGTGCGGGGGTTAAAGCGGAGTGCGGTTTTCACGCCGTCGCGGGCTCGGGATCCTTATCTGGACGATGGGGCCAGTCCTCCGTTGATCCTGGAGTGCTATTTTTCGGATATCGGGGCGCTGGAGGCGGCTTTGGGGGTGGCGGGGGGGTTGCGGCCGTTGGCGGAGGGGCTGCTGCCGAGTTTGGCCGGGGCTTCGGTGACGCAGCAGGCGATGCTGGCGCGGGGGTATGCGGTGCCGGAGCCGGAGGGGCGGGCGGCCTGCACGTATGTCGTGCGTTACGAGGGGGTGGCGGAGGACCCGAACGCTTGGCTGTCGCACTACATCGCGCATCATGTGCCGTTGATGACGCGCTTTCCGGGAATCCGGGAGCTCGAGGTCTGCACGCGGCTGGACTGGTGCAGCGCCCTGCCCTTCCCTCGGGCGGACTGCCTGCAGCGCAACAAGGTGGTGTTCGACAGCCCGGCGGCGCTGGATGCGGCGCTGCAGTCGCCGGTGCGGGATGCGATGCGGGCGGACTTCCATCGTTTTCCGCCGTTCCGCGGGCGGACGATGCATTATGCGATGGCGACGGACGTCGTATATCCGTGAAGGCCACACGCTGAGCTTTCCTTGAACCGCCCGAAGGAATACCGCGCCATGCAAGCACCCTCGATCGGCCGCCGTGCCGCGACCACTGCGGGGTTGGCGGCCCTGCTTCTGCCGGAAGCGCGGGCGGCGCATGCGGCTTCGGACAGCCTGGTGATCGCCTATCCGTTCGACGTGCCGAACTGGGATCCGACGGCGGTGACGTTCACCGGGGCGCAGTCGATCTACAAGGCGGTGTTCGATTCGCCGCTGCACTACTCGCCGGACCTGAAGCTGCAGCCGCGGCTGGTGCAGGCGTGGCGCTTCCAGGATGCGGAGAAGAAGCGGCTGGAGATCACGTTGCGGGCCGGGGTGATGTTCCATGACGGGTCGCCGTTGACGACGGAGGACGTGAAGTTCTCGATCGTCGACCGTCCGGCGAAGGACCCGACGCTGCTGATCCGGCGGATCATGCCGGCGTTGGCGGGGCTCGAGATCGTTTCGCCGACGGTGGCGGTGCTGGTGTTCGCGAATCCTTCGCCGGCGGCGCCGATCTACCTGGCGTTCCTGGCGGGGTATTTCGTACCGAAGGCGTATATCGAGCGGGTCGGCGAGGCGGAGTTCAAGCAGAAGCCGATCGGGGCCGGGCCGTATCGGCTGGTGCAGCACGAGCGGGGGGCGCGGATCGTGCTGGAGGCGTTCGAGGGGTATTGGGCCGGGGTGCCGGCGATCCGGCATGTGACGTTCCAGGTGGTGACGGACCCGAATGCGCGGGTGTCGGCGGTGGAGGCGGGGCGGGCCGATCTGGCGGTGCAGGTGCCGATCCGGGAGATGACGCGGCTTTCGAAGCTGCCGGGGCTGGTTGCGAGTGCGACGCCGTTCGCCGAGATCGTGATGCTGGTGACGCCGAGCTATGTGGCGGCGATGCAGGATGAGCGGGTGCGGTTGGCGATGCAGCTTTCGGTGGACAAGGCGGCGCTGTCGAAGGCGTTCTATGGTGGGCTGGCGACGCCGATCAGCGTGCTGGCGACGCCCGGGACGGGGGGGTATCTGGAGGGGTACAGCTTCCCGTACGACAAGGCGCGGGCGGCGGCCTTGGTGAAGGAGGCGGGGTTCGGGCCGGAGAAGCCGGTGACATTCCCGCTGATCACGACGAACGGGGCGTTCCCCGGGGATTTCGATGTGGCGCGGGCGATCGCGGCGATGTGGAAAGCGGTGGGAATCCAGGCGGACATCCAGGAGGTGTCGCTGGCGAAGTACATCGACCTCAACCACTCGGCGACGCTGCCGGGACCGGCGTTGTACAGCTGGGCGAACCCGACGGGGGACCCCGACAACTATGCGGGGAAGATCCTGGACAGCGCCCTGCCCTTCTCCGGGTGGAAGGACCCGGCGGTCGGGGACCGCGTGCACAAGCTGATCGTGGAGACGGACGACGCGAAGCGGATGGCGGGCTACCAGGCGCTGGAGAAGGATGCGACGGAGCATGGCTGGGCGCCGCCGCTGTTCCAGTCGGTGTTCACGATGGCCTATAAGAAGGGTTTGCAGGTGGTGCCGTATCAGGGCGGCTACATCATGCCTGCGGATTACAAATGGGACTGATGCCCGCGTCTGTGGAGGCGGCGCCGACGCGGGGATGATCCGGTCGGTGATCCCCGTGTTCGCCCGTCGCGCGCTGACGGCGGTGCCGATGGTGGTGCTGGTCTCGCTGGTGGTGTTCGTGATCCTGCGGGCGATCCCGGCGGACCCGATCGCGATGCTGTTGCCGCCGGGGGCGACGCCCGAGGATGCGGCGGCGCTGCGCGCGGCGTTCGGGCTGGACCTGCCTTTGCCGCGGCAATACCTGATCTGGCTGGGGCATGCGGCGACGGGGGATCTGGGGCAGTCGATCTTTTTCCGGGAGCCGGTGACGCTGCTGCTGGGCAAGGCGTTCCCGGCGACGTTGGAGCTGAGCCTGGTCAGTCTGGGGCTGGCGTTGGCGATCAGCGTTCCCGGGGGGTTGCTGGCCTATGCGCAGCGGGGCCGGGTCGGGCGGGCGGCGACGGATTTCGGGATCGTGACGGCGCTGTCGATCCCGTCGTTCCTGTGGGCGATCCTGTTCATTCTGCTGGTGGGGGTGGCGTTCCCGATTTTGCCGTTCACCGGGCGGATCGGGGGGAACACGAGCCTGCCGGGGCCGACGGGGCTGCTGCTGGTGGACTTCCTGCTGGCGGGGCGGTTGGCGGATTGGGGGGATGCGGCGCTGCACCTGGTGCTGCCGTCGCTGGCGCTGGCGCTGAGCTTTGCGCCAGCGGTGGTTCGGGTGCTGCGGTCGAGCCTGGTGGATGCGGCGCACGACGAGTACGTCGGGTTCGCCCGGCAGCGGGGGGTCAGCGAGGCGCGCATCCTGGTGCACCACATGGCGCGCAACGCGGCGTTGCCGACGCTGACGCTGATCGGGGTGCAGTTCGGGTTCCTGTTCGGGGGGACGCTGCTGGTGGAGCTGATCTTCTCGTTCCCCGGCTTGGGAAACCTGATGGTGCAGGCGGTGCGGAACCACGACCTGCCGTTGATCCAGGGGGCGGCGCTGCTGTTCTGCAGTGCGGTGCTGGCGATCAATGCGGTGGTGGATGCATTGTATGTGGTGCTGAACCCGCGGCTGGCGCGGCCGGCATGATGGGGTTTGGGGCGGCGTTGAGGTCGGGCAAGGTGGTGGCGGGGCTGGGGCTGCTGGTGTTTCTGGTGCTGGTGGCGGTGTCGGCACCGGTGCTGGCGCCGCATGACCCGGAGGCGCAGGACCTGTTGCATGGGCTGCTGCCGCCGGCGTGGGATGCCGAGGGGGACTTATCGTTCCCGCTGGGGACGGACGGGCTGGGCCGCTGCCTGTTGAGCCAGGTGATCTGGGGCAGCCGGACGGCTTTGCTGGTGGCGTTCTCGGCGGCGACGGGCAGCATGGTGCTGGGCTCGGCGCTGGCGCTGGTGGCGGGGTATGCCGGGGGGCGGACGGATTGGGCGATCACGGGGATGGTGGACCTGTGGATGTCGTTCCCGCCGGTGGTGTTCTCGCTGCTGCTGATGGTGGGGCTGGGGACGGGGGTGGGGCATGTGGTGCTGGCGATCGTGCTGGTGGACTGGACGCGGTTCTGCCGGGTGGTGCGGGCGGAGGTCCTGGTGACGCGGCGGCGGGACTACGTGACGGCGGCGCGGCTGCTGGGGTTCTCGCCGGTGCGGACGGTGCTGCGGGAGATACTGCCGGCGACGCTGCCGCTGATCGTGACGCTGTTCAGCCTGGAGATGGGCATTGCCGTCATCGTGGAGGCGACGCTGAGCTTCGTCGGGCTGAGCGTGGGGGCGGACGTGCCGGCATGGGGGGTGATGATCGCGGATGGGCGGGGGACGGTGCACCAGGCGCCCTGGGCGCTGATCGCGCCGGTGCTGGCGATCTTCCTGGCGATATTGACGTTCAACCTGCTGGGGGACGGGCTGCGGGGGGCGCTGGACCCGCGGCTGCGGACGGCGCGTGACTGAGGCGACGGGGGGGTCCGTCCTTGCGGTGGAGGGGCTGACGCTGCGGGCCCGGGTGGGGGGGCGGCCGGTGGAGCTGCTGCGCGACGTGGGGTTCGCGGTGGGGGCGGGACGGACGCTGGGGCTGGTGGGGGAGTCGGGGGCGGGCAAGAGCATGATCGGGCGGCTGATCTCGGGGCTGTTGCCCGGGGGGTTCGAGGTGGCCGGGGGGCGGGTGGTGTTCGAGGGGGTCGATCTGGCGATGCTGGGGGCCGGGGCGCGGCGGGCGCTGCTGGGGGGGCGGATCGCGTTCATCCCGCAGGAGCCGCTTTCGGCGTTGAACCCGGTGCTGAGCATCGGGCGGCAGTTCGGGGAGCATCTGGCCCGGCTGGGCGTGGCGCGGGGCGCCCGGGCGGGGGTGGCGGCGGAGTGGCTGGGGTCGGTGCATCTGCCGGACCCCCAGGGGCTGCTGGGGCGGTTCCCGCACGAGCTTTCGGGCGGGCAGTGCCAGCGCGTGCTGATCGCGATGGCGTTCAGCAGCCGGCCGGCGCTGATCGTCGCGGACGAGCCGACGACTGCGCTGGATGCGGTGACTCAGGGGCGGATCATGGCGCTGCTGGCGGAGCAGCAGGGGCTGCACGGGGCGGCGGTGGTGCTGATCACGCATGACCTGCATCTGGCGGCGCAGGTGTGCGACGAACTGGTGGTGCTGTACGCGGGGGACATGGTGGAGGCCGGGCCGGCGGCGCAGGTGCTGGCGCGGCCGGAGCACCCGTATACGCGGAGCCTGCAGGCCAGCACGCCGGCGCTGCATGGGCCGCGGCGGGTGCTGCCGAATTTGCCGGAGCAGATGCCGGGCGTGGTAGCGATGGGGGCGGTGGCGATGGGCGCGATGGCCGGCTGCCGGTTCGCGCCGCGGTGCCCGGCGCGCGATGCGGGCTGTGCGGCGGGGCTGCCGGCCTGGCGGGATCTGGGGGATGGGCATCGGGTGCGGTGTGCCGTGGCGTGTCAGGGGCTCGACATGCCGGCGGGGGCGGCGTTGGCGGATGCGGTGGTTTCGCGACGGGGTTCCGGGGGGGGTGCCGTGCTGACGCTCGATGGGGTGAGTTTGCGGTATCCGGTGCGGCGGCGGTTGTTCGGGGCGACGCCCGCTGGGGTGGATGCGGTGCGTGCGGTGTCGCTCGAGGTGCATCCGGGGGAGTTCGTGGGGCTGGTGGGGGAGAGCGGGAGCGGCAAGAGCTCCGTGGGGCGGCTGGTGATGGGGCTGGAGCGGCCGACGGGTGGGCGGGTGCTGCTGGATGGGTCGGACGCCGGACCGGGAGGTCTTCGGACGCCTGCGCAGATCGTGTTCCAGGATCCGCAGTCGGCGCTGAACCCGCGGCGGAGCGTGTTCAGCCTGGTGACGCAGGCGTTGGAGGTGCCGGGGCGGGGATCGGGGGCGGCGGCGCGGCTGGAGACGGCGCGGCGGCTGTTGGCGGAGACGGGGTTGCCGGGGGACTGCCTGGGGCGGTTCCCGGCGCAGCTTTCGGGGGGGCAGCGGCAGCGGGTGAACATCGCGCGGGCGTTGTGCGTGACGCCGCGGCTGCTGGTTGCGGACGAGATCGTGTCGGGGCTGGACGTTTCGGTGCAGGCGCAGATCCTGAACCTGCTGCTGGCGCTGGGGCGGGATTTGGGGATCGGGTTGCTGTTCATCTCGCATGATCTGGCGGTGGTGCGGTACCTGTGCAGCCGGGTGGCGGTGATGCATCGGGGGGTGATCGTGGAGGCCGGGGAGACGGAGGCGGTGTTTGCGCGGCCGCAGCATGACTACACGCGGAGCCTGGTTGCGGCGGTGCCTTCGGGGCGTGGGGGGTTGTGATGGAGGCGTTGGGGCGGCTGGCGCAGGCGCATCGCATTCTGGCGGCGGCGGGGCATGGGGATGTGAGGGGGCGGGGATGACGAATTAGGGGACGATGCAGGGGGGGTGGCCCATGCCGCCGCCGCCGGCTTCAAGGAGGGTGAAGCGGTCGCCGGGTTGGAGGGTTTGGCGGCTTCTGGGGTCGACCTGGGTGTCGTTGATGCGGTGTTGGCGGAGGGCTCCGGGGCCGCCGCCGTGGAGGCCTTGGGCGGGGAACTCGGTTCGATTGGCCATGGAGAAGACGGTGAGGGGGTGGCCGGTGTCGTTGCGGAGCACGACTTCCTGTCCGGCGCCGCCTTTCCAGCGACCGGTGCCGCCGGAGTTGGGGCGGAGGCGTTTCGAGACGATGGTGATGCCGGTTCGGCTTTCCCAGACTTCGGTTGGGACGCAGCCCATGTTGGAGGGGCCGGGGGTGGTGGCCTGGCCGTCGAGGCCGTGGAGGGCGCCGAAGCCGCCCGCGACGAAGTAGAGGGTTGAGAGCTCCCGCCCGTCGGGCTGGTGGCCCTGGAAGGTGAGGATGTTGATCATGCCGCAGTCGGCCTGGACCTGGTCGGGCATGGCTTCGGCGAGAGCGCCGAAGATGAGGGCGGTGACGAAGTGGCCGACGACGTGGCGGCCGGCGGTGGCGGCAGGGGGCTGGGCGTTGAGGATGCAGCCTTCGGGGGCGGTAATGCGTATGGGGGCGGTGGAGCCGGCGTTGTTGGGGATGGTGGGGGCGGTGAGGCACTTGATGGAATAGAGCGCCATGGCGCGGGCGTAGCAGAAGGGGACGTTGATGCCGCCGCGGACGACGCCGCTGGACCCGGCGAAGTCGATCGCCATGCCGTCGCCGGCCTTTTCGATCGTGACGGCGAGGTGGAGCGGGCCGTCGAGGCCTTCGAACTCGACGCGGTTGCGGTAGGTGCCGTCGGGGACGGTGCGGATGCGGTCGCGCATGGCTTTCTCGGACTGGGCGCGGATGGCGTGGGAGAGCGGGACCAGGTCGTCGATGGCGTATTCGTCCATGAAGGCGAGGAGCTGGGCTGCGCCGACCTCGTTGCAGCTGACGTTGGCGAGGATGTCGCCCATGACCTGTTCGGGGACGCGGACGTTGGCGCGGATCAGGGCGACGATGAAGGCGTCGATGCGGCCGGCGGCGTAGAGCTTGCAGACGGGGAGGCGGAGGCCTTCGTGGAACATCTCGGTGGCGGCGGCGGAGAAGCCCATGCCGCCGATGTCGGGCAGGTGGGTGATGCTCATGGTGTAGCCGGCGAGGATGTCGTTGCGGAAGACGGGGCGCATGACGCTGATGTCGAAGAGGTGTCCGGTGCCCATCATGGGGTCGTTGGTGACGACGACGTCGCCGGGGGCAAGGGTTTCGGGGGGGAAGCGCTCGAGCATGAAGGCGAGGGTGGCGGGTGCGGTGCCGATGAAGACGGGGATGCTTCTCGTGCCCTGGACCATCATCGCGCCGGTCCGGTCGAAGAGCATGACGGAAAGGTCGTAACCTTCGCGGACAATGGTGGAGAAGGAGGTGCGGACGAGGGTCTCGACGATCTCGTCGCTGATGGAGATGAGACGGTCCCAAAGGATGCCGAGGGTGACGGGGTCGAATTGCGGTGGGGATTCGGTCATGTGCCGATCTCCGCGACGAGGTTGAGGTGTTCGTCGACGTGGGCGGTGTCGCCCGGGCGGAGGACGCAGGTGGATTCGCGTTCCTCGATGAGGGCGGGGCCTTCGATGCGGTCCTCGGGGCGGAGGGCGTAGCGGTCGTAGACGGGGATCTCGGCCATGGCGGACCTTTGGGGGAGCCAGGCTTGGCGGGTGCCTTTCCGGGGTGGGATCGCGGGGCCGGGCGCCTGTGCGGGCCAGGGGGCGGGGGTGGGGCCGCGGGCCTCGACCTTCCAGGTGGTGAGCTCCGGGGTCTCGTCGAGCTGGTCGACCTTGAAGACCTGGCGGTAGCGTTCGGCGAACAGGGCCGGGAGGGCGGCGAGGGCGGCTTCGGGCGGGCCGGGGGGGACGGGGATCTCGAGGTCGTAGCCCTGGCCGTGGTAGCGGATGTCGACCCGGCGTTCGATGGTGATGTCGGCCTCCGGGACGCCGGCGCGGCGGAGGAAGCCGGCGGCTTCGGCGCTGAGGGCGTCGATGGTTTCGGCGAAGCGGGCGGCGGTGAGGCGGTGGAGGGCGACGCGGTCGGAGCGGGCAGTCTCGAACAGCATGGGGCTGGCGAGGAGGCCGAGTGCGGACATGACGCCGGCGCCGAGGGGGAAGACGACGCGGCCGGCCTTGAGTTTGCGGGCGACGCCGGTGGCATGGATGGGGCCGCCGCCGCCGAAGGCGACGATGGTGGCCTGGCGGCAGTCGAAGCCGCGCTCGACGGCGTGGATGCGGAAGGCGCGGGCGATGTCCTCGTTGATGGTCTCGTGGATGCCCCAGGCGGCGCGGAGGAGGTCGAGGCGGAGGGGCTGGGCGACCCGGGCCTCGATGGCGGCTTGGGCGAGGTGGGTGCCAAGGGCCATGCCGCCGCCGAGGAAGAAGGCCGGGTCGAGGTAGCCGAGGACGAGGTTGGCGTCGGTGAGGGTGGCGTGGTGGAGGGTGGCGTCGGGCCCGCCCAGGCCGTAACAGGCGGGGCCGGGCCTTGCGCCGGCGGAGCGGGGGCCGACTCGGAGGAGGCCGCGCTCGTCGATGCCGGCGATGCTGCCGCCGCCTGCGCCGATCTCGGTCATGTCGATGACGGGGAGCTTGAGGGAGAGGCCGCTGCCCCGGCGGTGGTGGTAGATCCGGGCGACCTCCATGCTGTCGTTCTTGAGGGGGCGGCCATCGCGGACGAGCGCGCCCTTTGCGGTGGTGCCGCCGAGGTCGAAGGCGAGGACGTTGTCGAGGCCGAGGCGGCGGCCGTGGAGGGCGGTCATGAGGACGCCGGCGGCGGGGCCGGATTCGAGCATGCGGACGGGGTAGCGGCGGGCGGTGGCGACATCGACGGTGCCGCCGCTGGAGGACATGAGGAAGAGGCGGCCGGTGAAGCCTTGGGCGGCCAGGCCCTCTTCGAGGCGGCCGAGATAGGCGTCGAACCGGGGCTGGGTGTAGGCATTGACGGCGGCGGTGGTCCAGCGCTCGAACTCGCGCATGTAGGGGAAGATGTCGGCCGAGCCGGAGATGTGGAGGCCGGGGAAGCGGGCGGCGGCGAGCTGCTGGACGCGCTGTTCGTGGGCGGGGTTGGCGTAGCTGTGCAGGAAGCAGACGGCGAGCGCCTCGATGGCGGCGGTGTCGACGAGATCCTGGATGGCGGCGAGGGCGGCGGCTTCGTCGAGGGGGGTTTCGACGGTGCCGTCCCAGCGGATGCGTTCGGGGACCTCGCGCCGGTGTTCGCGGGGGATGACGGGCGGGGCGTAGCGGATGCGGAGGTCGAAGAGGTCGTAGCGGGTTTCGAGGCCCATGTCGGGGGTGTCGGCGAAGCCTGCGGTGATGAGCATGCCGGTGCGTGCGCCGCGGCGTTCGATGACGGCGTTGGTGACGAGGGTGGTGCCGTGGACGATCTCGGTGACGCGGTCGATGGGGACGGCGTGGCGGGCGAGGAGGGTGGCGACGCCTGCGAGGACGGCCTGGGCCGGGTCGTCGGGGGTGGTGAGCTGCTTGTGGATGACGGGGGCGCCGGTCCCCTGCCCTACCATGGCGAAGTCCGTGAAGGTGCCGCCGACATCCACCCCGATCCTGACGCCCATGCGACCCCACCTTTGCCTCGGCTTCGCTTGGAGCCGGGGCGGGCCGGTGGCAAGCGAAATGTCGAGGGTTCGGCTGCGGGGGATCGCTCGGACGAGCGGCGGCGGGGGATCGACGAAGGCGCGGAGGACACGGAGTGCTGGGGCTTGTGGTGGAGCGCCCCCCGAAACTGAGACACGGCAATCCGGCACACTGCACCGAGAGGAGTCGCAAGATCCTCGACTACGCCGCCGCACGCCCCGCCCAGGCGATTGCCTGCTGAGCCCCGGCTTCCCCGGCTTGTCCCCGGGGCGGCGTTCCGTATGATCCCGGGCAAGAACAAGGGAGGACGGCCATGGCCGAATCGATCGCCGCCATCGTGGCGGGGCATACGGGCGCGCGGGCCATCGGGGCGCCGGGGCGGCCGTGGTTGGCCGGGCCGGCGCTCGCGGCGCTGGCGGACGAGGTCCGTGGCGGCCTGAACGCGGCGGGCATCGGGCGGGGGGACCGGGTCGCCATCGTGCTGCCGAACGGGCCGGAGATGGCGACGTGCTTCCTGGCCGTCGCCAGCGGCTGCGTCGCCGCCCCGCTCAACCCGGCCTACAAGGAGGAAGAGCTCGACTTCTACCTGTCGGACCTCGGGCCGAAGGCGCTGATCGTCGGCGACGAGGACGAGGGGCCCGCCTCGTTCGTCGCGGCGCGGCTCGGCATCCCGGTGATCGCGCTGTCGCAGGTGGATGGGCCCGCCGGGTCGTTCCGGCTGAACACGGCGGGCCTGCCGCAGGCCCCGGCGGCCCGGCCCGGCCCTTCGGCGCCCGAGGACGGCGCCCTGGTGCTGCACACCTCGGGCACCACGGCGCGGCCGAAGATTGTGCCGCTGACCAACGCGAACCTCGCGGCGTCCGCCCGGCATATCGCGGCCGCGCTCGCGCTGTCGCCCGCGGACACCTGCCTCAACATCATGCCGCTGTTCCACATCCACGGGCTGGTCGCGGCCGTGCTGGCCTCGTTGCAGGCGGGGGCCGCGGTCTGCTGCACGCCGGGGTTCAACGCGTTCAAGTTCCCCGAATGGCTCGGCGCCGTGACGCCCAGCTGGTACACCGCCGTGCCCACCATGCACCAGGCGATCCTGATGCGGATGCGCGGCAAGCCCGAGGCGGCGGCGGCCAAGCTGCGCTTCATCCGCTCCTCCTCGGCCTCGTTGCCGCCGCAGGTGATGGCGGAGCTGGAGGCGACCTTCGGCTCCCCGGTCGTCGAGGCCTACGGCATGACGGAGGCGGCCCACCAGATGTGCAGCAACCCGCTGCCGCCCCGCGCGCGCAAGCCGGGGGCCGTGGGCCTGGCTGCAGGGCCCGAGGTGGCCGTCATGGACGAGGCCGGCACCATCCTGCCGCAGGGCGCGGTGGGCGAGGTGGTGATCCGCGGGCCGAACGTGACGCCGGGCTACGACAACAACCCGGCCGCCAATGCCGGCGCGTTCACCGCGGGCTGGTTCCGCACCGGCGACCAGGGGCGGCAGGACGAGGAGGGCTACCTGTTCCTGACCGGACGGCTGAAGGAGCAGATCAACCGCGGCGGCGAGAAGATCAGCCCGCTGGAGATCGACGTGGTGCTGCTGGACCATCCCGGCATCGCCCAGGCCGTGACCTTCGGCATCCCGCACGACAAGCTGGGCGAGGAGGTCGGGGCCGTCGTGGTGCTGCGGAACGGCCATACCGTGTCGGAGCAGGAGATTCGCGACTTCGCGGCGACCCGCCTGGCCGCCTACAAGGTGCCGCGCCGCATCGTGACGATGTTCCACCTGCCGAAGGGCGCCACGGGCAAGGTGCAGCGGGTCGGGCTGGCGCAGAAGCTGGGGCTGGGCCCGACGCCGGATGCGGCAAACCAGGGTGCGGCAAAGTCGTGACGACGCTCTGCGTGTTCGGCGCCGGCGCCATCGGCGGATTGCTGGCGGCGCGGCTGGAGGCGGCGGGCACGCCCGTTTCCGTCGTGGCGCGTGGGGCGCATGGCGCGGCCATCGCGGCGGACGGGCTGCGCGTGGAAACCGAGGCGGGCACCCTGACGACCCGGCCCCACGTGGTGGCGGACCCGGCCGCGCTCGGCCCGCAGGACTACGTGTTCATCACGTTGAAGGCGCACTCCCTGGCCCCTGCCCTGCCCCAGCTGGCCCCGCTGATCGGGCCCGGCACGACGATCGTCTCCGGCGTGAACGGGCTGCCGTGGTGGTATTTCCATGGCCTGGATGGCCCATTCCGCGACCGCCGCGTCGAGTCGGTGGACCCCGGCGGCACGCTGTGGGCCGGGCTGCCCCCGGCCCAGACGCTGGGCTGCATCGTCTATCCCGCGGCCGAGATCGCCGCCCCCGGCGTGATCCGGCACAGCTTCGGCGACCGCTTCAGCCTGGGCGAGCCCGACGGCACCCGCAGTCCTCGGGCCGAGCGTCTGGCCGGGCTGCTGATCGGCGCCGGGTTGAAGGCGCCGGTGCGGCCGCGCATCCGCGACGAGCTGTGGGTCAAGCTGTGGGGCAACATGGCCTTCAACCCCATCAGCGCGCTCACGACCGGCACGCTCGACGTCATCACCGGCGACCCCGGCACCCGGGCGGTCGCGCGGTCCATGATGCTGGAAGGGCAGGCGGTGGCCGAGGCGCTGGGCATCCGCTTCGCGCTGACCGTCGACAAGCGCCTGGACGGCGGCGCCGAGGTCGGCCGCCACCGCACCAGCATGCTGCAGGACCTGGAGCTGGGCCGCCCGCTGGAGATCGAGGCGCTGCTGGGTGCGGTCGTCGAGGTGGCGGCCTGGGTGGACGTGCCGGTGCCCCTGAGCACGGCCGTCCTGGCCCTGGTCCGGCAACGCGCGGCCATGCGAGTCATCGCACCCTAAGGAACTCCTCAACCTGGACCATGACCGCGTCCGCAAGGTAGGACGAGGCGGGGTTCGTCGTCCGCACCAGGAACGGGATCTCGCTATTTAGGTCCGACAGCTTCCACAGCTTGTGCCGATGGGCAATCACCATGCGCCGCCCCTGCCTGACCGCCGGCAAGACCTCCTCCCGAAGCCACCGCCGATGAACCTTGGTGGACGGCAGGAGCTCTGCCACCCGCTGGTTGTCCTTCTCCTCGGTGATCTTGGGCGAGCGATAGGCGACCGCGTTGACGATGGCGAGCTTACCGGACCGGATTAGCGGATAGAGTTTGTGGCGGGTATAGTAGGGCGACAATCGTCGCGGCACTTCGGTCGTCGCCCCTGTCAGCCAGTCGATATACGCGCGGTGATCACCCGGTGACGGGAATTCGGCCACGGTTCCCGGGCCATATCCGCCGTTGGCCATAAGCACGATCACCGGGGCGCTGTCGACGTCGCCGATGAATGCGGGCGGCGGGTAAGACAGGTTGAACGAATGGGGATTGCCGTCGAAAACCACCCGATCGTCCGGATGCACGCTTTGATCGAGCCGAGTCCAGAACAGACGTATCGATGATGCCATAGAGACTCCCCTTCACGGGAGGGTATGGAACCGTCCAGAGGGAAGACAGAACGGTTCCGTCAGGAATCGTGTTCATGAGTAGGGCTTGTGCGACACGGCGCGCTCAGACCTCCTCCACGCGCTCCACCCCCGGCACCACCTTCAGCGCCTGCGCCAGGCGTGGCCCCACCTGGAAGCGCCCCGGCAGGGTGATCTCCACCGCCTGGTCCTGGTCCAGCCGCGGCACCAGCGTCACCTGGCCGCGACCCTTGGACTCGCGCGCCAGCAAGGTGCGGATGTGCGGGACGGCCTCCGTGCTGTCGAGCCAGATGCGCATGCCGGCGCCGGCGTCGGTCGCGGCCTGGTCGAGGCCGCGGCAGTCGGTGGCGGTGATGCGCACGGCGTCGCCTTCGAGCTTCAGCTCGACGCCCATCAGCACGGCGGCGCCGGGCTTCAGCAGCTCCCGCGCGCCGTTCAGCACCTCGCTGAACAGCGTCACCTCGAAGCTGCCGCCCTGGTCGGACAGGCGGACCCAGGCCATGCGGCTGCCGGTGCGGGTGGTGCGTTCCTTGGCGGCGACGACGCAGCCGGCGACGCGGGCGCGGGTTGTGCCGGAGGGGCCGGCGGCCTGGGCGCGCGGCTCCAGCAGGCTCGATGGGATCGCGCCCAGGCGTTTCAGCACGGGGCCGTAGCTGTCGAGCGGATGGGCGGTCAGATGGAAGCCGACGGCCTCGGCCTCGTAGCCCAGCCGGTCCATCTCGGGCCAGTCGGGGACGGCGGGCAGGCGCAGGTCCTCGGGCCGGGCCGGGCCGCCGAACATGCCGATCTGGCCGCTGCTCGCCTCCTCGGCCACGGCCTGCGCGCGGCGCAGCAGGGTTTCGGCGCCCTGGAACATTTGGGCGCGGTTGGGGTTCAGCGTGTCGAAGGCGCCGGCGCGAACCAGGTTCTCGATCTGCATCTTGTTGACGTGGCGCGGGTCGATCCGGGCGGCGAAGGCCGCGACATCCGGGAACGGCGTGCCGCCCCGGGCCAGCACCACCCCGTCCATCGCCGCCTGCCCGACCTTCTTCACCGCGGCCAGGGCGTAACGGATGCGCTGCACGCCCTGCCCGTCCGCCTCCACCTTGAACAGCGCGTCCGACCGGTTGATGTCGGGCGGCAGCACGGCGATGCCCATGCGCTGCGCCTCCTGCCGCAGGGCCGCGATCTTGTCGGTGTTGCTGACGGCCAGATTCATGCAGGCGGCCAGGAAGGCCACGGGATGGTTCGCCTTCATCCAGGCCGTCTGGTAGGCGACCAGGGCATAGGCGGCCGCGTGGCTCTTGTTGAAGCCGTAATCGGCGAACTTGGCCATCAGGTCGAACACCTCGGTCGCCTTGGCCGCCGGGATGCCGCGCCTGGTCGCGCCGTCGGTGAAGATCTGGCGCTGCTGCTCCATCTCGGACCGGATCTTCTTGCCCATGGCCCGGCGGAGCAGGTCCGCGCCGCCCAGGCTGTAGCCGCCCATCGTCTGGGCGATCTGCATCACCTGCTCCTGATAGACCATGATCCCGTAAGTCTCGCCCAGGATGCCGCGGATCTCCTCGTGCGGCGCCTCCCATGCCTCGCCGTGCTTGCGGCGGCAGTAGTCCGGGATGTTCGCCATCGGGCCAGGCCGATACAGCGCCACGGCGGCGATCAGGTCCTCGAACCGGTCGGGCCGCATCTGCCGCAGCACGTCGCGCATGCCCTGGCTCTCGAACTGGAACACGCCGCCGCCGTCGCCGCGGGACAGCATCTCGTACGTCTTCGCGTCATCGAGCGGCAGCCGATCGAGGTCCACGGCCACGCCGAGCCCGGCCAGGATGCCGACCGCCTGCTTGAGGATGGTCAGCGTCGTCAGCCCCAGGAAGTCGAACTTCACGAGCCCCGCCTGCTCGACGTACTTCATCGAGAACTGCGTCACCAGCGTGTCCGTCTTAGGGTCGCGGTACAGCGGCACCAGGTCGATCAGCGGCCGGTCGCCGATGACGACGCCGGCGGCATGGGTGCTGGCGTGCCGATACAGGCCCTCCAGCTGCAGCGCCACCTCCATCAGGCGGCGGACGGCTTCGTCGGTGTCGCGCATCTCCTGCAGGCGCTTCTCGCCGTCGATGGCCTCCTTCAGGGTGACGGGCTTGGCCGGGTTGTTCGGGATCAGCTCCGCCACGCGGTTCACCTGGCCGAAGGGCAGGCCCAGCACGCGGCCGACGTCGCGTATTGCGGCCCGGGCCTGCAGCTTGCCGAAGGTGATGATCTGCGCCACCCGGTCCCGCCCATACTCGCCGCGCACATATGCGATCACCTCGTCCCGCCGTTCCTGGCAGAAGTCGATGTCGAAGTCGGGCATGGAGATGCGTTCGGGGTTCAGGAACCGCTCGAACAGCAGCCCCCAGCGCAGCGGGTCGAGGTCGGTGATCGTCAGTGCCCAGGCCACCACCGACCCGGCGCCGGAGCCGCGGCCGGGGCCGACCGGAATGTCGTTCGCCTTGGCCCACTGGATGAAGTCGGCGACGATCAGGAAGTAGCCGGGGAAGCCCATCGCGGCGATCACGCCCAGCTCGTAGTCCAGCTGAGCCCCGTAGCGCACCCGGGTCTCGGCGTCGGCGGCGATGGCGTCCATGCGGTGCACCAGGCCCTCGGCCGCCATGGCGCGAACCGTCTCGTCCTCCGTCTGCCCGTCGCGCACCTTGCGGCAGACCGGCAGGAGGGGCTTGCGCTGTTCGGCCATCACGGCACAGGTCTGGGCGACGGCCAGCGTGTTGCTGCAGGCGTCCGGCAGGTCGGCGAACAGGGCCAGCATGGCGTCGGCCGGCTTGAACCAGTGTTCCGGCGTCACGCGCCGCCGCCCCTGCTCGCTGACCTGGCGGCCCTCGGCGATGCACAGCAGGGCGTCGTGCGCCTCGTGCATGCGGGGGGTGGCGAAGAAGCACTCGTTGGTGGCGACCAGCGGCAGGCCCATCTGGTCCGCGAGCGCGATCAGCCCGGGCTCGATGGCGCGCTCGACGGCCAGGCCGTGGCGGTGCAGCTCCATCATGCAGCGGTCGGGGAAGGCCTCGTGCAGCCGGGCCAGCAGCGCCTCCGCGTCCGCGCGGCGGCCCTCGGCCAGCAGGCGCGCCACGGGTCCGCGGGTGCCGCCGGTCAGCAGCACCAGGCCGCCGGCGTGGCGCAACAGGGTCTGCAGCGAAAGGTGCGGGGAGGCCGGGTCGCTTTCGATGAAGCCCAGCGACGAGAGCGCCTGCAGGTTGGCGAGCCCAGCCGCATCCTGTGCCAGCAGCACCACCGGATCGGGCGGCAGGCGCGGGGTGTCGGCGCGGCCGATCGCGATCTGGCACCCGAGCAGCGGCTGCACGCCCCGGGCGACGCAGGCCTGGCTGAACTCCAGCGCGCCGAACAGGTTGCCGCTGTCGGTGATCGCCACCGCCGGCATCGCGGCGTCGCGGGCCAGCTGGGCGATCTTGTCAGCCTTGATGGCGCCCTCGCTCAGCGAGTAGCTGGAATGGACGCGCAGATGGACGAAGCGGGCGTGCGCCATCAGACCTCCACGATGCGGCCGTCGTGCAGCGTCACGCGCCGGTCCATGCGCGCGGCCAGGTCCGGGTTGTGCGTCGCGATGAGCGCCGCGACGCCCTGGTCGCGCACCATGTGCAGCAGCGCGTCGAACACGATGCCGGAGGTGCCGACATCGAGGTTGCCCGTCGGCTCGTCGGCCAGCAGCACGGCGGGCGCGTTGGCCAGGGCGCGGGCGATGGCGACACGCTGCTTCTCGCCGCCCGAGAGCTTGCCCGGCAGGTGACCGAGCCGGTGCCCCAGCCCGAACTGGCCGAGCAGCGCCTCCGCCCGGTCCCGTGCCGCCGGGCGCGCGGTGGCGGCCACCATCTGCGGCAGCATCACGTTCTCCAGCGCAGTGAATTCCGCCAGCAGGTGGTGGGACTGGTAGACGAAGCCGATGCGGTCGCGCCGGATGGCGGTGCGCTCGGGCTCCGACAGGCGGCCGGCGTCGCGGCCGTCCACGGTCACGGTGCCGCTGTCCGGCCGTTCCAGCAGGCCGGCCAGGTGCAGCAGCGTGCTTTTGCCGGTGCCGGACGGGGCGACCAGCGCCACGATCTCGCCGGCCGCGAGCACGAGGTCGGCGCCCGACAGCACATGCAGGACCGTGTCGCCGCTGCGGTAGGCGCGGGCGACGTCGTGCAGCATGAGGGGCGGCGGGCTATTCATGCCGCAGCGCCTCCACCGGGTCCGTCCGGGCGGCGCGCCAGCTGGGGTACAGCGTGGCCAGCAGCGAGAGGGCGAGCGCCATGCCGACCACCTGCACGACCTCTGCCGGGTCGAGCCGGGCGGGCAGGTGCGTCAGGTAGTAGACTTCCGGGTTGAACACGCTGCTGCCGGTCGCGGCCTCCACCCAACCCTGGATGCGCTGGATGTTGAGGCAGAACAGCACGCCCAGCACGACGCCCACCCCGGTGCCGGTCACGCCGACGCTGGCACCCGCCATGAGGAAGATGCGCATGACGGCCCCCCGCCCGGCCCCGATGGTCCGCAGGATGGCGATGTCGCGGGTCTTGTCCTTGACCATCATGATCAGCGACGAGACGACGTTGAAGGCCGCCACCAGGATGATCAGGGTCAGGATCAGGAACATGACGTTCTTCTCCACCTGCACGGCGGCGAAGAAGCTGTTGTTGTTCTGCTCCCAGTCCACCACGCGGATGTTGGTGCCGGCCAGGGCGGCCGTGATGCCGGCGCGGATGCTGCGCACGTGGCCGGGGTCGTCGGCGAAGACCTCGATGTGGCTGGCCGCCCCCGGCGACTGGAAGAACACCTGCGCGGCCTCCAGCGGCAGGAAGACGAACGCGGTGTCGTACTCGTTCATGCCGACCTGGAAGATGGCCGCGATCGTGTAGGCGCGCACGCGCGGCACCGTGCCGAAGGCGGTGGCGGCCCCCTGCGGCGAGATCAGCGTGATCTGGTCGCCGATGCCCAGGCCGAAGCGGCCGGCCAGCCCGACGCCGATCGCGATCGCGTCCTCGCCGCCGAACGCGTCCAGCGAGCCCATGCGGATGTTGCCCGCGACCGACGGCAGGCGGCGCATGTCCGCCGGAGTCATGCCGCGCACCATGCCGCCGGCGTTCTGCCCGCGCGGGCCGCTGAGCAGCACCTGACCGTCGACCACGGGGGCGGCGGACACCACGCCCGGAACCTTCAGGATGCGGGCGGTCACCGCCTCGTAGTCGCGCATCGGGGCGCCCACGGGATAGACGCCCAGGTGGCCGTTGAACCCCAGGATGCGGCTCAGCAGGTCCGTCTGGAAGCCGCCCATGACGGACATGACGATGATCAGCGTGGCGACACCGAGCGCGATGCCGACCAGGCTGAACCCGGCGATGACGGACACGAAGCGCTCGCCGCGCCGGGCCCGGAGGTAACGGCCGGCGACGGCGCGCTCGAAGGCGTTGAACATGGACATGGCCCTGGGATGGCCGGCTGGTTTGGCCCGGCGTTGGAAGCGACTCCGCCTGGCGCAGCCGGCCGGGTCAGACCCCTATATGGGCGAGCGCCGCGTCCAGCGGAAGCTCCTGCCGCTCGCCCGTGGCGCGGCGTTTCAGCTCCACCGTGCCGGCTGCCGCGCCCCGGGGGCCGACGACGATCTGCCAGGGGTGGCCCATCAGGTCGGCATCGGCGAACTTCACGCCCGCCCGGTCCGACCGATCGTCGTACAGCGCGTTCCCCGCGAAATGGCGATACGCCCGGTCGCAGACGGCGTCCGTGGCCGCGTCGCCCTGCTTGAGGTTCAGGATGGAGGCGCGGAACGGCGCGACGCTCTGCGGCCAGACGATGCCGGCGTCGTCGTGATGCGCCTCGATCAGCGCACCCACCAGGCGGGAGACGCCGATGCCGTAGCTGCCCATGTTGGGCGCCACCGGCTTCTGGTCCGGGCCGGCGACATGCAGGCCGACGAGCTCGCTGTAGAGCGTACCGAAGTTGAAGATCTGCCCGACCTCGATGCCCCTGCCCTCGCGCCGGCGTTCGGACGGGACCTTCTCCCAGGCGACCAGGTCGTGCTTCTCGTCGGTGGCGGCGTAGGGGGCGGTCACGGCGGCGAAGAAGCGTTCGACCGCCGCCGGGTCCGTGTGGTCCACGTCGTCGGTGCCGACCTGGATATCCTCCACCTGGGCGTCGTAGAACACCTGGCTTTCTCCGGTGCTGGCCAGGATGTGGAACTCGTGGCTGAGGTCGCCGCCGATGGGGCCGGTGTCGGCGGCCATGGGCACGGCGCGGACGCCCAGACGCTGGAACGTCCGGAGATAGGCCAGCATCATCAACCGGTAGCTGCGGACGGCGGCATCCTGGTCCAGGTCGAAGGAATAGCCGTCCTTCATCAGGAACTCGCGGCCGCGCATGACGCCGAAGCGGGGCCGGGTCTCGTCGCGGAACTTCCACTGGATATGGTACAGGATCTGCGGCAGCTCCCGGTAGCTGCGGACGGACTGGCGCATCAAGTCGGCGATGAGCAGTTCGTTGGTGGGGCTGTAGATCAGGTCGCGTTCCTGCCGGTCTTTCAGGCGCAGCATCTCGGGCCCGTAGGCGTCGTAGCGGCCGGTGTCGCGCCACAGGTCGGCCGATTGCAGCGTGGGCATCAGCAGCTCCTGCGCGCCCACCCGGTCCTGCTCCTCGCGGACGATCTGGCTGATGTTCTGCAGCACGCGCCAGCCGGCGGGGAGCCAGGCGTAGATGCCGGACGCGACCTGCCGCACGAGGCCGGCCCGCAGCATGAGGCGGTGCGAGACGATCTGCGCCTCGGCAGGATTTTCCTTGATGGTGGGGATCAGGGAACGGGAGAGTCGCATCGGTCGTCCTTGCGCTTGGAGCGCAAGCCTACAAGGCGGGAGACGTCGGCGGAAGCCGCGCAACTTTTGTGCATCGCACAACAATAAATGGTAAGAATCTACCGGAAGCGTTCATAAACATCGTGACACTGCCCGGTTTCGGCCCTAGAAAAAAGGCGGCCCGCGCGCTGGCCGCGCAGCGGGCCGAGTTTAGGGAGGAAACGCCAGTCACACGGCAGAGCAAGGAGAACTCCTTGTTCTGTCCGTGATGATGACTCCCTCGAAGGCCTCCGTCCAAAGTATTTTCGCTTTTCTGCACTGGAATCGGCTTGTGGTAGACCAGTTTCGCCTAGCAATAAGGCACGTCTAGCAGATTGCCTGCATTTTCGTCATTCCATCACGGAGGTGGGACGAAAGCTGATCCAGTCGCTCCGGATCACCGCCATCGCCCCACCCCATAAGACCAGCGCGATGGCGGTCGTCGCCAGGAGCTTGCGACCGATCAGCGGGCGCACCGGCGCGCCGCGCCAACCCGTCGCGTCATCCGGCTCGGCCACCGGCCGCGTGCCGAACGGCAGCACGGCGAACAGCACCGTCCACCAGATCAACGTGAACAGGACGAAGGCGGTGAACCAATGCACCGTCAGACCCGGAGGAGATGCACGTCCACCATGGGCCGCTTCTGCAGCCGCCGGCCCAAGGCGCGGCGCAGCGCGGAGCGTGCGGCGTCGTTCAGCGCCGCCTCGTCCTGTCGCAGGCCGGCGGGCAGGCCGTTCAGCCCGTTGGTGAACTCGTTGGCCACCCGGATCGCCTCGGGGTCGTCGGGCTCGAACAGCCCCGGCGCGCTCACCCGCGCCTTGCCCACGAGCCGGCCCGCGGAGTCCATGGCGGCGCTGCCGAGCACGACGCCGTTGAACATCATGCGCCGCCGGGCCGTCAGCACCGCGCCATCGAGCGGCACGAGCCGATCGCCGTCGAGCGCCAGGCGGCCGACGGGCGCGCTGTCCACCACCTCGGGCCGGCCCGGGGCCAGCCGGAGGATGTCGCCGTCCTCGAGCAGGATCGGCGAGGCCTGCAGGCCGCGCGCCAGCTCCGCATGGGCGGACAGATGCCGCCACTCGCCATGCACGGGCACGGAGAACTTCGGCCGCACCAGGCGATAGAGCGTCCGCAGCTCCTCTCGCGCGGGGTGGCCGGACACGTGGGTCAGCTGGTCGTCGTCGGTGATCACCCGGACACCCCGGCGCACCAGCGCGTCCTGCACCATGCCGATCGCCCGTTCGTTGCCGGGGATCATGCGGCTGCTGTAGATGACGGTGTCGCCCTCGCCCAGCGCGATGTTGGGGTGCGTGTCGGCCGAGACCCGGCTGAGTGCGCTGCGCGGCTCGCCCTGGCTGCCGGTAATCAGCAGCAGCAGGTTGTCGTCGGGGATGCTGCCTGCGTCGTCCTCGGCGATGAACTCGCCGATGTCGGCGAGGTACCCGCAGTCGCGCGCCGCCGCCTCCAGGTTGCGCAGCGAGCGCCCAACCAGCGCCACGGTGCGGCCCGCGGCCCGGGCGGCGCGCGCCACGCTTTGCACCCGCGCGACGTTGCTGGCGAAGCAGGTGACGGCGATGCGGCCGTGCTTGATGCTGCCGACCAGGCGCTCCAGGCTCTCCTCGACCTCGCTCTCGCTGCCGGAATGGCCGTCGGTCATGGCGTTGGTGCTGTCGCACACCATGGCCAGCACGCCCTCGTCGCCCAGCGCCTTGAACGCGGCCTCGTTGGTGGGCAGGCCGACCAGCGGCTTTTCATCCAGCTTCCAGTCGCCCGTGTGCAGCACCGTCCCGTACGGCGTCCGCAGCACCAGGGCCTGCGCTTCCGGCACGGAGTGCGACACCGGCATGAACTCGAGCTTGAAGGGCCCGATCTCGAATGTGCCGCCGATCGGCACGACGTGGATCTTGACCTCGTTCAGCAGGCCGGCCTCGCCCAGCTTCCGCCGGAGCACCGCAGTGGCGAAGGGCGTGGCGTAGACAGGGCAGCGGAACTGCCGCCACAGATGCGCCACCGCGCCGATATGGTCCTCGTGCGCATGGGTGATCACCAGCGCCAGCAGCTTGTCGCGGCGTTCGGCGATAAAGCCCGGGTCGGGCATCATGACCTCGACCTCCGGGTTCTCGCTGCCGCCGAAGCCGATCCCGCAGTCGATGGCGAGGTATTGGCCGTCGAGGCGATAGAGGTTGAGGTTCATGCCGATCTCGCCCGTCCCGCCCAGGGGCAGGAAGGCCAGACCGTCGTTGGGGGATGCCATTTAATCGCTTTCGATGATTCGCGTTCTGTCGCGGTTGTATGTGGGGTGTGGGTTGCGCTCCGCCAACAAGCGGAGGCCGTCCAGGGTCAGGTCGGGGTCGATGATGCCGATGACGGTCGTGCCCTCGGCCAGGAGCGGCGCCAGGCCCCCCGTGGCAACGACCTTGAGCGGGCTGTCGTACTCGGCCTGGATTCGGCTCACCAGCCCCTCGATCAGGCCGACATAGCCCCAGTAGATGCCGGACTGCATGGCGGGCACGGTGGAGCGGCCGATGACCGCCTGCGGCCGGCCGATGCCGATGCGGGGCAGCCGCGCGGCCGCCTTGTGCAGCGCCTCGATCGACAGGTTGATGCCGGGCGCGATGACGCCGCCCAGGTATGCGCCGTCGCGGTCGATGACGTCGAAGGTCGTGGCGGTGCCGAAGTCGATCACCACGAGCGGCCCGGCATAGGCGCGGTGGGCGGCCAGCGAGTTCAGCAGCCGGTCGGCGCCGACTTCGGCCGGGTTGTCGACCCGGATGTCGAAGCCCCAGTCGAGGGTGGACCGGGCGATCAGCGGCTCCGTGGTGAACCAGTCGCGGCACAGCCGGCGCAGATGGTACAGGGCGGCGGGCACCACGGTGCCGATGACCGCGCGGTCGATCTCCGCCGGCTTCAGCCCCGACAGGTTCAGCAGCGTCAGCAGCCAGACGGCGTACTCGTCCGACGTGCGCTGCGGCTCCGTCGCGATCCGCCAGATGCCGCGCCACCCCGCCCCGTCATGGACGGCGAAGACGACGTTGGTGTTCCCGGCATCGACGACGAGCAGCATCTACCCGAACAACACCCGCGCCGCCGACTGGGCCGCCGCCACGACCGGGGCCGGGAAGACGAAGAACAGCGCCGTCACCAGCGCGCCCACGCCGGCCACGAAGCTCAGCGAGGCCGAACGCGCGTCGAAGGCCGGCTCCGACTCGTCGAAATACATGACCTTGATGATCCGCAGATAGTAGTAGGCGCCGACGACACTGGTCAGAACGCCGATGACCGCGAGCGTCCAGTAGCCCGACTGCACGGCAGGCAGGAAGACGTACAGCTTGCCGAAGAAGCCCGAGAATGGCGGGATCCCCGCCATGCTGAACATGAACACCGCCATCGCCAGCGCCAGCGCCGGGTCCGTCCGCGCGAGGCCCGACAGGTCCGTGATCTGTTCCAGCGCCCGGCCGCGCCGGCGCATGGCGATGATGCAGGCGAACACACCGGCGCTCATGAAGACGTAGGTCACCATGTAGACCATGACGCCGCGCACCCCGTCGGGCGTGCCGACCGCCAGCCCCACCAGCGCGTATCCGACATGGCCGATGCTGGAGTAGGCCATCAGCCGCTTGACGTTCCGCTGCCCGATCGCCGCCAGCGAGCCCAGCAGCATCGAGGCGATCGAGATCAGCACGATCAACCCGGTCCATTGGTGCACGATTTGCCCGAACGGCACCTCCAGCGCGCGCAGCAGCAGGGCGATGGCGGCCACCTTCGGCGCCGTGCTCATGAAGGCGGTGACGGGCGTCGGCGCGCCTTCGTAGACATCGGGCGTCCACATGTGGAACGGCACGGCCGACAGCTTGAAGGCGAGCCCCGCGATGATGAACACGACGCCCACGACCAGCCCGGCCGACGCCGCGCCCGGGGCGGACAGCACGCGGGCCAGCTCGGCGAACTGCATCGTACCCGCGAAGCCGTAGGTCAACGAGATGCCGTACAGCAGCAGTCCCGACGCCAGCGCGCCCAGCACGAAGTATTTGAGCCCGGCCTCCGCCGACCTCAGGTCGTCCCGCGCGAAGGCGGCCATGACGTAGATGGCCAGCGACTGCAGCTCGAGCCCCATGTACAGCGTCATCAGGCTCGTGGCGCTGCACATGATCATCATGCCCGTCGTGCACAGCAGGATCAGCACCGGGAACTCGAACCGGGCGATCCCTTCCTTTTCGTTCCAGTCCAGCGCCAGGATCGCCGACAGGGCGGAGCCGGCCAGGATGAGCAGCTTCATGAAGCGGGCGAAGCCGTCGACGGCGAACAGGTCGCGGTAGCCCACGCCGTTCGGCGTCGCCATCACCAGCATGGCCGTCACCACGAGGGCGCCGAGGCCCAGCATGGTGCAGACGAAGGTGTTGTCGCCCTTTCGCAGGACGCCGAACAGCAGGATCGCCATCGCGCACAGGCCGAGCGCGATCTCGGGCGTCGCCAGGCCCCAGTTGAACACGCCCGCGGTCATCGAAGCGCCGCCAGCCGCGAGGCCGACAGGGCGGCGGTATGCTGTTCGACCATGGCGTGCACGCTCGCATCGAAGAACTGGGTGAAGCTGCCGGGGTAGATGCCCATCCAAAGGGTCAGCAGCACGAGCGGCACGAAGATCGCGACCTCTCGCGGGCTGAGGTCGAGGATGGATTTGAGGTCGTCGCGGGTCAGCGCGCCGAACACGACCCGGCGATACAGGTACAGCATGTAGACGGCACCCAGGATCATTCCGCTCGACCCCAGCAGGGTCAGCCAGATGTTGACCTTGAGCGAGCCGACCAGAACCAGGAACTCGCCGACGAAACCCGCCGTGCCCGGCAGGCCGACGCTGGCCATGGTGAACACCATGAAGACGATCGCATAGACCGGCATGCGCAGCGCCAGCCCCCCATAGCGCGCGATCTCTCGGGTGTGCATGCGGTCGTAGATCACGCCGACGCACAGGAACAGCGCGGCCGCGACGATGCCATGCGACAGCATCTGGAACAGCGCGCCCTGGATGCCCTGGGCATTGAAGGTGAAGATGCCGATCACGACGACGCCCATATGAGCGATGGACGAATAGGCGATCAGCTTCTTCATGTCGGTCTGCGCCAGCGCCACCAGCGACGTGTAGATGACGGCCACCACGCCCAGCGTGAACATCAGCGGCGCGAACTGCGCCGACGCCTCCGGCAGCATGGGCAGCGAGAACCGCAGGAAGCCGTACGCCCCCATCTTGAGCAGCACGCCGGCCAGGATCACGGACCCCGCGGTCGGCGCCTCCACATGCGCGTCGGGCAACCAGGTGTGCACGGGCCACATCGGCACCTTGACCGAGAACGAGGCGAAGAAGGCCAGGAACAGCCAGAACTGCATGCGGGCGGGGAAGTGCGCCTGCATCAGGACGGCGAGATCCGTGGTGCCCGCGCTGTACCAGATGGCCAACAACGCCAGCAGCATCAGGATGGAGCCGGCCAGGGTGTAAAGGAAGAACTTGAAGCTGGCATAGACCCGGCGCGGCCCGCCCCAGACGCCGATGATGAGGAACATCGGGATCAGCACGCCCTCGAAGAACATGTAGAAGATGATGAAGTCCTGGGCGGAGAACATCCCGATCATCATCGTTTCCAGCACCAGGAACGCGATCATGAACTCGCGCACCCGCACCGTGATCGCCTCCCAGCTGGCCAGGATGCAGATGGGCGTCAGCGCCGCCGACAGGATGACGAACAGCACCGAGATGCCGTCCACCCCCATGCGGTAGCCGACGCCGAACTCCGGCAGCCAGGACAGGCTCTCGCGGAACTGGAATCCGGGGTCCGAGACGTCGAAATGCGCCCACAGCACGAGGGACGCGGCGAAGACGACGAGGCTGGTCCACAGCGCCGCCCAGCGGGCGTTCCGTGCGACCACCGCGTCCTCGCCCCGGACGGTCATGATGAAGGCGGCACCCACCAGCGGCAACCAGGTGACCAGCGACAGGATGGGGAAGCCGGCCGCGTTCATCCCCGTGGTCACGACGGGGTTCACCGGAACACCAGGAACAGGCTGATCATGGCCACGAGGCCGATCAGCATGGTGAAGGCATAGACCGCGATCGACCCGGTCTGGATCCGGACCACCTGGCGGCTGCCATCCGCGGCCAGTGCGGCGATGCCGTTCGGCACCCCGTCGATGATGGTGGCGTCGCCGACCTGCCACAGCATGCGGGCCAGGGCGACGGCGGGGCGGACGAAGATGCGGTCATAGAGCTCGTCGAAGTACCACTTGTTCAGCACGAAGCGGTAGACGCCCGGCACGGCGGCGGCCATGCGGGCCGGCAGCGTGGGCATGGCGACATACATGACGTAGGCCAGGCCGATGCCCAGCACGCCCACGATCGTCGGCAGCAGGGAGACCAGGGCCGGGACGTGGTGCATCGCCTCCAGCACGTGGTTCTCCGGGCGGTTCGCGATGGCTTCCTGCCAGAACTCATGCCAGTCGTGGCCGATGAAGGCGTCCTCGAACACGAAGCCGGTCAGCACGGCGCCACAGGCCAGCAGCACCAGCGGGACCAGCATGACGGCGGGGCTTTCATGCACGTGGTCCATCGTGTGCTGGTCCGCTCGCGGCGCACCGTGGAAGGTCAGGATGATCAGGCGCCAGGAGTAGAACGCGGTCAGCAGCGCCGCCAGCGTGCCGCACCAGAAGCCGTACTGGCCGAGCGCGCTGTGCCGGGCCCACGCCGCCTCCAGGATCGCGTCCTTCGAGTAGTAGCCGGCGAAGATCGGGATGCCCGCCAAGGCCAGGCTGCCGACCCACATCACGACGTAGGTGACGGGGATCCTGCGCCAGATGCCGCCCATGCGGCGGATGTCCTGCTCGTCCGACATGGCGTGGATAACGGAGCCGGCGCCCAGGAACAGCAGCGCCTTGAAGAAGGCATGCGTGAACAGATGGAACACCGAGGTCTGGTAGGCGCCGACCCCGGCCGCGATGAACATGTAGCCCAGCTGCGAGCAGGTGGAGTAGGCGATGATCCGCTTGATGTCGTTCTGCACGCAGCCGATCGTGGCGGCGAACAGGCAGGTGCTGGCGCCGATGAACGTCACGAACCCCAGGGCACCCGGCGCATACTCCATGATCGGCGACATGCGCGCCATCAGGAACACCCCGGCCGTGACCATGGTGGCCGCATGGATCAGCGCCGAGACCGGCGTCGGACCCTCCATCGCGTCGGGCAACCAGGTGTGCAGGCCAAGCTGCGCCGACTTGCCCATGGCGCCCAGGAACAGCAGCACGCCGATCACCTCGTAGGCCCGGAAGCTCATGCCCAGCATGTGGTAGGCGTCGGCCTGGTGGCTGGGGATGGCGGCGAAGATGTCCTGGAACTGCACGGACTGGAACTGGAGGAACACCAGCGCGATGCCCGTGGCGAAGAACAGGTCGCCCACGCGGTTGACCACGAACGCCTTGATCGCGGCCCGGCAGGCGCTCGGCCGGTCGTACCAGTAGCCGATCAGCAGGTAGCTCGCGAGCCCCACGCCTTCCCAGCCGAAGAACAGCTGCACCAGGTTGTCGGCCGTCACCAGCATCAGCATGGCGAAGGTGAACAGGCTGAGATAGCTGAAGAAGCGCGGGATGGTCGCGTCGTGGCTCATGTAGCCGACGCTGTAGATGTGGATCAGCGTGGCGATGAACGTGACCATCGCCACCATCATGGCGCTGAGCGTGTCGTAGCGGAGCGCCCAGTCGACGTCGAACCCGTCGACCGACATCCAGCTGCCCAGGCCCAGCACGCCGGGTTCGGCCGAGCCGTCGAGGAACGGGATGAAGCTCGCCGTGCCCGCGCAGGCGGCGACGACCATGCACAGCACGGTGACGGCCTGGCTCGCACGGTCTCCGATCTGCCGGCCCAGCAGGCCCGCGACCAATGCGCCCAGCAGCGGTGCGAACACCGCGACGGCATAGAGCATCCCGCTCAACCCTTCATCAGATTGACGTCCTCGACCTCGATCGAGCCACGGTTGCGGAAGTAGACGACGACGATGGCCAGGCCGATCGCGGCCTCGGCGGCGGCGACGGTCAGCACGAACAGTGCGAAGACCTGGCCCGCCAGGTCGTTCAGCGCGGCGCTGAAGCCCACCAGGTTGAGGTTCACCGCCAGCAGGATCAGCTCGATCGACATCATGATGACGATGACGTTCTTGCGGTTCAGGAAGATGCCGAACACCCCCAGCACGAACAGCACCGCACCCACGGCGAGGTAGTGGCCGACGCCGATCATTTCAGTGTTCTCCCGGGCCGGGTTGGCCCACGCCGTGGGCAGGCTCGTGCGACGCGGGCCCATGCGCATCCACGAGCGCAGTGCCGGGCACGGTGCCGGGGGCGCCGATGGGCAGCGGGCGCAGGATCGTGGCCATGTCGATGCCGGCGCCGCGGCCCACATCCACCATCGTCAGCGTGTTGCTGCGGGCGTTCTGCCGCTCGATGCTCTGCCGCCGCGTGCTGTGGCGCTCCCGATGGGTCAGCACGATCGCGCCGATCATCGCCACCATCAGGATCAGCCCCGCCGACTGGAACAGGAAGATGTAGTCGGTATAGATCAGCCGCCCCAGCGCCCGCGTGTTTTCGACCCCCTCGGGCGTCGAGCTGATGCGCAGCACGTCGGCACCCTGCGCGAACCGCCAGCCGCCCAGCACCACCGCCAGCTCGGCGAACAGCACGAGGCCGACCACGGCGCCGATCGGGGCGTAGCGCTGGAACCCCTCGCGGAGCTGCGCGAAGTTCACGTCCAGCATCATGACCACGAACAGGAAGAGCACGGCCACGGCGCCGACGTAGACGATGACCAGGATCATCGCCAGGAACTCGGCGCCGGCGATCAGGAACAGCGCGGCGGCGTTGAAGAACGCCAGGATCAGGCACAGCACCGAATGCACGGGGTTGCGGCAGGTGACCACCGCGGCGGCCGAGGCGATCAGCACGGCGGAGAACAGGTAGAAGAAGACGGTGACGAGCATCCGCGTCCCTTAGCGGTACGGCGCGTCGAGTTCCAGCCGCTTGGCCAGCTCCGACTCCCAGCGGTCTCCGTTCGCGAGCAGCTTGGCCTTGTCGTACAGCAGCTCGGACCGGGTCTCGGTGGCGAATTCGAGGTTGGGGCCTTCGACGATGGCGTCCACCGGGCAGCTTTCCTCGCACAGCCCGCAGTAGATGCACTTCGTCATGTCGATGTCGTACCGCGTGGTCCGGCGGGACCCGTCGTCGCGCGGCTCGGCCTCGATGGTGATGGCCAGCGCCGGGCACACGGCCTCGCACAGCTTGCAGGCGATGCAGCGTTCCTCGCCGTTCGGGTAGCGGCGCAGCGCGTGCTCCCCCTTGAAGCGCGGGCTGAGCGGGTTCTTCTCGTAGGGGTAGTTGATGGTGACCTTGGGGCGGAAGAAGTATTTGAGCGTCAGCCACATGCCGCCCAGCAGCTCGCTGAGCAGCAGGCTTCGGGCCGCGCGGTCGAGAAGTGACATAGGATCAGACTCCCTGCTGGCCGGGCAGCCAGCCGAAGGCGAGCAGCACGCCTGCGGTCAGCACCAGCCAGCCCAGCGACAAGGGCAGGAACACCTTCCACCCCAGCCGCATCAGCTGGTCGTAGCGATACCGCGGGAAGGTGGCCCGGACCCAGATGAACATGAACAGCACCAGGCCGATTTTCAGGATGAACCACAAGGGGCCGGGCACCCAGGTGAAAGGCGGGAACGGGATGGGGCTCAGCCAGCCCCCCAGGAACAGGATCGTGGTCAGCGCCGACATCAGGATCATGTTCGCGTATTCGCCGAGGAAGAACAGGCCGAAGGTCATGGCGCCGTATTCCACGTGGAACCCGCCGACGATCTCGCTCTCGCCCTCCGGCAGGTCGAACGGCGCGCGGTTTGTCTCGGCCAGGATGCTGATGAAGAAGACGATGAACATCGGGAAGAGCGGGATGAAGAACCACACCCGCTCCTGCGCCAGCACGATGTCCGTCAGGTTCAATGACCCGGCGCACAGCAGCACCGTCACGATCACGAACCCCATCGAGACCTCGTAGCTGACCATCTGCGCCGCCGAGCGCATCGCACCCAGGAACGCGTATTTCGAGTTGCTGGCCCAGCCGGCGATGACGATGCCATAGACGCCCATGGAGCTGACCGCGAACAGGTACAGCACGCCGACGTTGATGTCGGCGATCGCCCAGCCCTCGTTCACCGGGATGACGGCCCAGGCGATCATCGCCAGCGTCATCGTCAGCAGCGGCGCCACCAGGAACAGCAGGCGATTGGCCCCGGTGGGCACGATCGTCTCCTTCATCAGCATCTTCAGCGCGTCGGCGAAGGGCTGCATCAGGCCGAACGGCCCGACGACATTGGGCCCCAGCCGCATCTGCATCGCCGCCATCACCTTGCGCTCGGCGAGCGTCAGGTAGGCGACGCTGACCAGCACCGGCACCAGCATGGCCAGCGTCTTGGCGAGCGTCAGCAGCAGGACACCGAACGGCGTGACGAGGAACTCGGCCAATCCCGTCACTCCGCCGCGGTCAGGGCGGGCACCGCGACGCCGGATGCCGCGACGTCGGGCACGCCATAGACCCGGGTGCATTCGGCCATCGTGGCGCTGGCGCGGGCGATGACGTTGGTCTGGTAGTAGTCGGCCACCGGATAGACGAAGGGGGTGCTGGCGAGCGTGCCGGCCGCGGGCCCCGCGGTATCCGTGCCGAAGCGCCGGGTCAGGCTCTGCAACGTGCCGAAGACGGGGTTGGCCTGCACCAGGTGCTGGCGCAGCTGCACTAGCGAGTCGTAGGGCAGCGGACGGCCCAGCACGGCGCTGAACGCCCGCAGGATCGCCCAGTCTTCCCGCGCCTCGCCCGGGGGGGGCGTCGCCATGAAGCCGCGCTGCACCCGGCCCTCGGTGTTGACGTAGGTGCCGGCCTTCTCGGTGTAGGCCGCCCCGGGCAGGATCACGTCGGCCCGCGCCGCGCCACGGTCGCCATGGTGCCCCTGGTAGACGACGAAGGTGCCGGCGCCGATGGCAGCCACGTCGAACTCGTCGGCGCCCAGCAGCCACAGCAGGTCGACGCCGCCGCCCAGCATGGCCGAGAGTGCCTTGCCACCAGGTCCCGGCACGAAGCCGAGGTCGAGCCCGCCCACGCGGGCGGCCGCCGTGTGCAGCACGTTGAACCCGTGCCACCCGGCCGAGACCGCGCCGCATTCGGCCGCCAGCGCCCAGGCGGCGGCCAGCACCGCAGCGCCGTCGCCCCGCGTCAGGGCGCCCTGCCCCACGATGATCATGGGCTTCTTCGCCGCCCGGAACGCGTCGGCGAACGCGCCGGAGAACGCCGTCAGCACGCCGGGGTTGTCGCCCAGCGCCTCGTGACCGTAGCCGAGGTCGATCGCCCCGCCGATCACGCCGACGGGACAGCCGCCCAGCGCCCAACGCTTGCGGATGCGCGCGTTCAGCACCGGCGCCTCCCGCCGCGGGTTGCAGCCCACCAGCAGCACGGCGTCGGCTTCCTCGATCCCGGCGACGGTCGTGTTGAAGGTGTACAGCTCCCGCCGCCCGGCCTCGAGCGCCGCCCCGTCCTGCCGGCAGTCGAGGTTGGCCGACCCCAGCTCGCTCATCAGGTGCTTCAGCGCCAGCATGCTCTCGGCGTCGCACAGGTCACCGGCGACGGCGCCGACGCGCTCGCCCGGCAGGCCGCGCAGCCGGGCCGCGATGGCGCCGAACGCCTCGGGCCAGGTGGCCGGGCGCAGGCGGCCGTTCTCCCGCAGCCAGGGCTTGTCCAGCCGCCGGCGCTTCAACCCGTCATGGCTGAACCGCGCCTTGTCGGCCAGCCACTCCTCGTTGACCTCCTCGTTGGTGCGGGGCAGCACGCGCAGCACCTCGCTGCCGCGGGCGTCGATGCGGATGTTGGTGCCCAGCGCGTCGTGGACGTCGACGCTATCGGTCTTGCGCAGCTCCCACGGGCGGGCCGTGAAGCTGTAGGGCTTGTTGAGCAGCGCGCCGACCGGGCAGATGTCGATCAGGTTGCCCGACAGCTCGGTCGTCAGCGCCTTCTCGATGTAGGTGCCCACCTCCATGCTCTCGCCGCGGCTGGTGGCGCCCATCTCCGGCACCCCGGCCACCTCGCTGCTGAAGCGGATGCAGCGGGTGCAGTGGATGCACCGGGTCATGAACGTCTTGACCAGCGGACCCAAGTACTTGTCCTTCACCGCACGCTTGTTCTCGGCATAGCGGGAGTGGTCCATGCCGTAGGAATAGGCCTGGTCCTGCAGGTCGCACTCGCCGCCCTGGTCGCAGATCGGGCAGTCCAGCGGATGGTTGATCAGCAGGAACTCCATCACGCCCCGGCGCGCCTTGCGCACCACTGCGGTGTCGGTCTTCACGACCATGCCGTCGGCCACCGGATAGGCGCAGGACGCGACCGGTTTGGGCGCCTTCTCGATCTCCACCAGGCACATGCGGCAGTTGCCCGCCACGCTCAGCCGCTCGTGGTAGCAGAAGCGCGGCACCTCCACCCCTGCGGCCTCGCACGCCTGCAGGACAGACGAGCCGTTCGGGACCTCGATCTCGGTGCCGTCGACAGTGAGCTTGGCCATGGTCAGCGCGTCTTCCTGTAGGCGTCCAGCATGTCGGCGACGAGGATGCCGTCGATCCGCATGCCGGCCAGTTGGCAGTTCGTCAGCGCCGCGCCCGACAGGTCGGCGTTGTTGATCGCGACCCCTGTCAGGTTCGCGTCGTCGATCGTCAGGCCCGCCAGCGAGACGTTCGTCAGCCGCGCCCCGGTGAGGTGCACCTTGTCCAGCTGCGCCCCGGCCAGGCCCACGTCGTGCATGCGCAGGCCCGACATGTTCACGTCGGTGATCGCCACGCCCGCCAGGCGGCACTTGGTCAGCACCGAGCCCGACAGGTTGCAGTCCTCGACCATCAGCGGCTCGGTCAGCTGGTTCAGGTCCATCGCTATTCCGCCGCGATGGCCAGGGCGCCGGGCGTGGTCGCCCGGGGTCCGGTCCGTGCCTTGTAGGCGGCGATCCGCTGCTCCATGACCGGCCGGAAGTGCCGGATCAGCCCCTGGATCGGCCAGGCCGCCGCGTCGCCCAGCGCGCAGATGGTGTGGCCCTCGATCTGCCTCGTCACCTGCTCGAGCGTGTCGATCTCGCCGATCTCGGCCCGGCCTTCGACCATGCGGCCCATCACGCGCATCATCCAGCCCGTGCCCTCGCGGCAGGGGGTGCACTGGCCGCAGCTCTCGTGCTTGTAGAACTGCGCCAGGCGGTGGATGGCGCGGATCAGGTCGGTCGACTTGTCCATCACCATCACGGCCGCCGTGCCCAGGCCCGACTTCACGTCGCGCAGGCTGTCGAAGTCCATCAGCACGGTGTCGCAGATGTCCTTGGGCAGCATCGGCACGCTGGAGCCGCCGGGGATGACGGCCAGCAGGTTGTCCCAGCCGCCGCGCACGCCGCCCGCGTACTTGTCCACCAGCTCCTTCAACGGGATGCCGAGCTCCTCCTCCACGTTGCAGGGTCGGTTCACGTGGCCGCTGATGCAGAAGATCTTCGTGCCTGCGTTCTTCGGCCGGCCCAGCGCCGAGAACCAGGCGCCGCCGCGCCGCAGGATGGTGGGCACGACCGCGATGGTCTCCACGTTGTTCACCGTCGTCGGGCAGCCATACAGCCCCACCGCGGCCGGGAACGGCGGCTTCAGCCGCGGCATCCCTTTCTTGCCTTCCAGGCTTTCGAGCAGCGCCGTCTCCTCGCCGCAGATGTAGGCGCCGGCGCCCCGGTGCACGAACAGCTCCAGGTCGTAGCCGGAGCCGACGGCGTTGCGGCCCACCAGGCCCGCCGCGTAGGCCTCGGCCACCGCGCGCTCCAGCGCCACCGCCTCGTTATAGTACTCGCCGCGGATGTAGATGTAGCAGGCGCTGGCGCCCATCGCGAAGCTGGCGATCAGGCAGCCCTCGATCAGCTTGTGCGGGTCGTGGCGGATGATGTCGCGGTCCTTGCAGGTGCCGGGCTCGCTCTCGTCGGCGTTGACGACGAGGTAGCTCGGGCGCCCGTCCGGGGCGGCCTGCTTGGGCATGAACGACCACTTCATCCCGGTCGGGAACCCGGCGCCGCCGCGGCCGCGCAGGCCCGACGCCTTCATCTCGTCGATGATCGCGTCGCGACCCCGCGCCAGGATGGCCGCCGTGCCGTCCCAGTCTCCGCGCGCCCGGGCCCCTTTCAGGAAGGGGTCGTGCTGGCCATAGAGGTTGGTGAAGATGCGGTCCTTGTCGGCAAGCATGCCCGTCACTCCGCCGGTTCGAGGAGGGTGGTCGGCCCCCCTTCGGGGGCGGAACTCATCCGCCCGATCGTCGAGCCCGCCGCGGGCCGTTCGCCGCGCCGCAGCGCCTGCAGCAACGCCCGCGTGCGGTCGTAGTCGAGGTCCTCGTAATAGTCGTCGTCCACCTGCAGGATCGGGGCGTTCACGCAGGCGCCGAGGCACTCCACCTCCGTCATGCTGAACATCCCGTCGGCGCTGGTCTCCTTCCAGCCCCTGATCCCAGACTCGTCGCGGCAGGCGCGGGTGATGTCATCCGAGCCCCGCAGCCAGCACGGCGTCGTGCCGCACACCTGCAGGTGGAAGCGCCCGACCGGCTTCGTGTTGAACATCAGGTAGAAGGTCGCGACCTCGTAGACCCGGATCGGCGGCATCCCCAGCCGCCCGGCGATCACGTCCATCGCCACCCGCGGCACCCAGGCGCTGCGGGTCAGCCGGCCCATCTGCCGCTGCGCCACATACAGCAGCGGGATCACCCCGCTGGCCCGGCGGCTGGGCGGATACTTCTTCAGGATCGTCTCGATCTCCGCCTCGCTGGCCGCGTCGAAGGTGAAGCTCGTGGGCTCCGCCGGGGGATCGGAGGGCGGGTTGGTGGCGCTGCCCATCGGCTCCGACGTGCCGAGGCTTGCAGCGGAGCCGGCCGCGCTGCCCGCGTCGTGCACGGGGTCGTGCTCGCGGTCGCCGCTCATCGGTCGATCTCCCCGAAGACGATGTCCAGCGAGCCGATCACCGCCACGGCGTCGGCCAGCATGTGCCGCTTCGACAGATGCTCGATCGCCTGCAGGAACGCGAAGCCGGTCGGGCGGATCTTGCAGCGGTACGGCCGGTTGCTGCCGTCGGCCACGAGGTACACGCCGAACTCGCCCTTCGGGCTCTCGGTCGCCGTGTAGGTCGCGCCGGCCGGCACGTGATAGCCCTCGGTGTAGAGCTTGAAGTGGTGGATCAGCGCCTCCATCGAGCGCTTCATCTCGCTGCGGCGAGGCGGCGTGAACTTGCGGTCCTGCACCTTGACGTCGCCGGGCCGCATCTTGGCCAGGCACTGCCGGATGATGCCGGTGCTCTGCCGCATCTCGGCGACCCGCACCAGATAACGGTCGTAGCAGTCGCCGTTGCGCCCCACGGGGACGTCGAACTCGACATGGTCGTACATGTCGTACGGCTGCGTGCGCCGCAGGTCCCACGCGATGCCCGAGGCGCGGAGCGGCGGCCCGGTGAAGCCCCAGGCCAGCGCGTCCTCCGGCGTCATGATGCCGATGTCGACCGTGCGCTGCTTCCAGATGCGGTTGCTGGTCAGCAGGTTCTCCAGCTCGTCCACGAATTTCGGGAACGTCAGCGCCCATTCCGCGATGCGGTCCTCGAGACCGGCCGGCAGGTCCTTGGCCACGCCGCCGGCCCGGAAATAGTTGGAGTGCAGCCGCGCCCCCGACGCCGCCTCGTAGAACTCCATCAGCTTCTCGCGCTCCTCGAAGCCCCAGAGGCTCGGCGTGATCGCCCCGACATCCAGCGCGTAGGTCGTGATGTTCAGCAGGTGGTTCAGGACGCGCGTGATCTCGGCGAACAGCGTGCGGATCCACTGGCCGCGCTCCGGCACCTCGATGGTCAGCAGCTTCTCCTGCGCCAGGGCGAAGGTGTGCTCCATGCACATGGGGCTGACGTAATCCAGCCGGTCGAAGTACGGCATGGCCTGCATGTACGTCTTGTACTCGATCAGCTTCTCGGTGCCGCGGTGCAGCAAGCCGATATGCGGGTCGGCCCGCTCCACGACCTCCCCGTCCATCTCCAGGATCAGGCGCAGCACGCCGTGCGCGGCCGGGTGCTGCGGGCCGAAGTTGATGGTGTGGTTGTCCACCTCCACCACACGGGTCACGGTGCCCTTCTCCTCGCCGGGGGTCGTGGCGTGGGTGCCGGTCGTGATGGCAACATCCGTGGTTGTCGCGGCACTCATGGTGCATCCTTTGCAGGCGCCGGCACGGGCGCAGGCTGGCGGGCCACGTGCGCCTTCTCGTCGCCCGGCAGCGTCACCATGCCCTCCCAGGGCGAGACGAAGTCGAAGTTGCGGAAATCCTGCGTCAGGCTGACGGGCTCGTTGACCACCTGCTTGCGCTCGTCATCCCACCGCACCTCGACGTACCCGGTCAGCGGGAAGTCCTTGCGGAACGGGTGACCGTCGAAGCCGTAATCGGTCAGGATGCGCCGCAGGTCCGGCTGGCCTTCGAAGATGATGCCGTACAGGTCCCACGCCTCGCGCTCGAACCAGGTCGCCACCGGCCACAGCGTCCAGCAGCTGGGCACGGGCGTCGTCTCGTCCGTCTGCACGATCACGCGCACCCGGTGGTTCCTGGACACGCTCAGCAGGTTGTAGACCACGTCGAACCGCAGCGGCCGCTCCGGCCAGTCCACGCCGCACAGGTCCATCAGCTGCTCGCAGGCGAAGGCCGGGCTGTCGCGCAGCGCCTGGAGCAGGGCGCGGACCTGCCCGGCCTCGCCGTACACCACGAGCTCGTCCTTCTCCATCGCAGTGCGCACGGCACCCGGCAGGGCCGCCGCCGCCTGGGCCAGCAGCGTCATGTCAGCCACGGAGGATCGTCCCGGTGCGCCTGATCTTCTTCTGCAGCTGCAGGATGCCATACACCAGCGCCTCCGCCGTGGGCGGGCAGCCCGGCACATACACGTCCACCGGCACGATCCGGTCGCAGCCGCGCACGACGCTGTAGCTGTAATGGTAGTAGCCGCCGCCATTGGCGCAGCTGCCCATGCTGATCACCCAGCGCGGCTCCGGCATCTGGTCGTAGACCTTGCGCAAGGCCGGGGCCATCTTGTTGGTCAGCGTGCCGGCCACGATCATCACGTCGCTCTGCCGCGGCGAGGCGCGGGGGATGACGCCGAACCGGTCGAGGTCGTAGCGCGGCATGTAGGCGTGGATCATCTCCACCGCGCAGCACGCCAGGCCGAACGTCATCGGCCACAGGCTTCCGGTGCGCGCCCAGTTGACGACTTTATCGAGGTTGGCCACCACGAAGCCCTTATCCGCGACCTCGCCCGTGATGCCCTTGATGACCGCGTCCTGCTCCGGACCCGGCGCCAGCTGCGCACGGTTCCAGGCCAACTCACCCGTCTGCAAACCTGCTGCCGCACTCATGCGACTACTCCCATTCCAGCGCACCCTTGCACCACTCGTAGATGAAGCCGACCGTCAGCACTGCAAGGAAGCCGACCATCGAGAGGAAGCCGAAAACGCCGATATCGGCCAAGCTGATCGCCCAGGGGAACAGGAACGCGACCTCGAGATCGAAGATGATGAACAAGATCGCGACGAGATAAAACTTCACGTCGAACTTGCGCCGCGCGTCGTCGAACGGCTCGAACCCGCATTCGTAGGAGGACAACTTCTCGGGATACGGCTTCTGCCGCGCGGCGAGCAGCGAGCCGGCGACCATGGCGAAGGCGATGACGCCGCCGATGGCGATGAAGACGAGGATGGGGAAGTAGTCGGCCAGGATCGGCATCGTGGTTCCGTTGTCCGGGGCTGAAGGGGGGCTGTGGAGGCGGGGCTGTGCGGGCGGGTGCTGCGCTGCAACAGGGATACACCAGCCGGCTTTCTGCCGCCAGCGTGGCGGAGGGGGCCGGCCTGCGGGCTGACCGGTGCCGGGCGGGACCGCCAACCCTAGTGGAGTTGGCGCGAGAGACGGGGCTCGAACCCGCGACCTCCGGCGTGACAGGCCGGCGCTCTAACCAACTGAGCTACTCCCGCATCTGGGCAGGGCGCACCGTCTAAGGCGGCGGCCGCGCTGCGTCAACCCGCGCTGCGGCGCCCGGCCTGTCCGCCCGGGTTGAGTTCCCGGCGCGGCCCCGTAGTGTCTCCCCTCAGAAACCAGAAAGGGTCAGCGGTGGACTGGAACCACGCCTTCGCCACACGCACCGCCGGGATGGGCGCCTCCGAGATCCGGGAGCTGCTGAAGGTCCTCGACCAGCCGGGCATCCTGTCGTTCGCCGGCGGCATCCCGGACCCCAAGCTGTTCCCGATGGCCGCCGTCCAGGCCGCGAGCGCCGCCATCCTGGCCGACCCCGTGCTGGGCCCCCAGGCGTTGCAGTACACCGCCAGCGAAGGCTACCGGCCGTTGCGGTCCTGGCTCGTGCGGCAGATGGGGCTGTTGGGCGTGCCGTGCACCGTCGACAACATCGTCATCACCGGGGGCTCCCAGCAGGGGCTCGACTTCCTGGGCAAGCTGCTGGTGACGCAGGGCGACACGCTGCTGGTGACGGCGCCGACCTACCTGGGCGCCCTGCAGGCCTTCAATCCCTATGAACCGCACTACGACCGGCTGGACCTGAACGGCAACATGACGCCGGCGGGCTACCGGGCGGCTGCGGCGCCCGGCCGGGTCGCGGCGGCCTATGTCGTGGCGGACTTCGCCAACCCGACCGGCGAGTCGCTCGACGCGGCCGGGCGGGTCCGGCTGCTCGACCTGGTCGACGCGCTCGATGTCCCGTTGATCGAGGATGCCGCCTATACCGCGATCCGCTTCGAGGGCGAGGCCCTCCCCTCATGCCTCGCGATGGATGTCGCGCGGCAGGGCGGCATCGAGCGGTCCCGCGTGATCTACTGCGGGACGTTCTCGAAGACGATTTCGCCGGGGCTCCGCGTGGGCTGGATCTGCGCCGCACAGCCGCTGATCCAGAAGGTCGTGCTGGCCAAGCAGGCGGCGGACCTGCACAGCCCGAGCCTGAACCAGATGATCATCCATCGCGTGGCCGAGGCGGAGTACGCAGCCGTGGTGGCGGGCAACGTGACAGCATACGTCAGCCGCCGGGACGCCATGTTGGCGGGGCTGGCGCGGCACATGCCGGCGGGGTCGCGCTGGACCCGGCCGAAGGGCGGGATGTTCGTCTGGGTGACGCTGCCGGGCGGGTTGGATGGCGCCACGCTGCTGCGGCAGGCGCTGACCGAGGAGAACATCGCCTTCGTGCCCGGCGGCGCCTTCCATGCCGACGGCTCCGGCCGCGACACCCTGCGGCTGTCCTACTCGCTGCAGCCCGAGGCGGTGATCGAGGAGGGCATGCTGCGGCTCGGGCGGCTTGTGGCCCGGGCGCTTGCGGGCCGAACGGTTCCCGGTTGAGGACGCATGGGCGGTGGTGGGCGGTGACGGTTTCGAACCGCCGACCCTCTCGGTGTAAACGAGACGCTCTACCGCTGAGCTAACCGCCCGCCAGGCCGCGGTTCTGCCGCAGCGGGCGGCTTGCCACAAGCGGGAAGACGCGGGGTGGCCCAGGCGCACACACGCCTGGGCCTTCCCGTTCAGTGCGGCAGCGAAGCCCCGGTCTCGGTCGGCGGCGCCACCACCGGTTCCGGCGGCTCCGCCCACTCGATCGCCTCGGGCTTGCGCGCCAGGGCCTGGCTGATGACCTCGTCCACGTGCGCCACCGGGATGATCTTCATCCCCTTCTTCACGTTCGACTCGATCTCGACCAGGTCCTTCTCGTTGTCCTTCGGGATGAACACCGTCGTGATCCCGGCCCGCAGCGCCGCGAGCAGCTTCTCCTTCAGGCCGCCGATCGGCAGAACCCGGCCGCGCAGCGTGATCTCGCCCGTCATCGCCACGTCGCGCCGGACCGGGATGCCGGTCATGACGCTGACGATGCTGGTCGCCATCGCGATGCCCGCCGAGGGCCCGTCCTTCGGCGTCGCGCCCTCGGGCACGTGCACGTGGATGTCCCGCTTCTCGAAGATGGTCGGCTTGATCCCGAAGCTCTGGCTGCGGCTGCGCACGTAGCTGATGGCCGCCGACACGCTCTCCTGCATGACGTCGCCCAGCTTGCCCGTGTGCTTCACGTTGCCCTTGCCCGGCAGCAGCACGCTCTCGATCGTCAGGATCTCGCCGCCCACCTCGGTCCAGGCCAGGCCCGTCACCACGCCCACCATGTCCTCGGCCTCGGTCTCGCCGTAACGGAACCGCTTCACGCCCGCGAACTTCTCGAGGTTCTTGCGGTTGATCACGACCCGCTTGGTCTTCTTCGTCACGATCTCCTTCACGGCCTTGCGGGCCACGTTGGCGATCTCCCGCTCGAGGCTGCGCACACCCGCCTCCCGCGTGTAGTAGCGCACCAGGTCGCGGATCGCGTCCTCATGCAACGACCACTCCTCGGGCTTCAACCCGTTCGCCTCGGCCTGCTTCACGACCAGGTGCCGCTTGGCGATCTCGACCTTCTCGTCCTCGGTGTAGCCGGGGATGCGGATGATCTCCATGCGGTCCAGCAGCGGCTGCGGCATGCGCAGGCTGTTGGCCGTCGTGACGAACATCACGTCCGACAGGTCGTAGTCGACCTCCAGGTAGTGGTCGGCGAAGGTGGCGTTCTGCTCGGGGTCCAGCACCTCGAGCAGGGCCGAGGACGGGTCCCCGCGCCAGTCGGCGCCCAGCTTGTCGATCTCGTCCAGCAGGAACAGCGGGTTGCTCGTCTTGGCCTTCTTCATGCCCTGCACGACCTTGCCGGGCATGGAGCCGATGTAGGTCCGACGGTGGCCGCGCACCTCCGCCTCGTCGCGCACGCCGCCCAGCGACATGCGGACGAAGTTGCGCCCCGTGGCCTTGGCGATGCTCTTGCCCAGGCTCGTCTTGCCGACCCCCGGCGGTCCGACCAGGCACAGGATGGGGCCGCGGATCTTCGGGCTGCGCGACTGCACCGCCAGGTACTCGATAATCCTTTCCTTGACCTTGGCCAGGCCGTAATGGTCGGCGTCCAGGATGCGCTCGGCCTCCACGACGTCGTTGCTGACCTTGCTGCGCTTCTTCCACGGGATGGACAGCATCCAGTCGAGGTAGTTGCGCACCACCGTCGCCTCGGCGCTCATGGGGCTCATGGTCCGCAGCTTCTTCAGCTCGGCCATCGCCTTTTCCCGGGCCTCCTTGGTGAAGCGGGTCTTCTTGATCTTGTCCTCGAGCTCGGCCGACTCGTCCTTGCCGTCCTCGCCTTCGCCGAGCTCCTTCTGGATCGCCTTCAGCTGCTCGTTCAGGTAGTACTCGCGCTGCGTCTTCTCCATCTGCCGCTTGACGCGGTTGCGGATGCGCTTCTCGACCTGCAGGACGCCGATCTCGCTTTCCATGTGGGCGAAGACCCGCTCCAGCCGCTCCCCGACCCGGGCCGCCTCCAGCAGCTCCTGCTTCTCGGCGATCTTCAGGTTCAGGTGGGCGGAGATGGTGTCGCCCAGCTTCGACGGGTCGTCGATCTGGTTCAACGACACCAGGACCTCGGGCGCGATCTTCTTGTTCAGCTTGATGTACTGCTCGAACTGCGTGACGACCGTGCGGCCGAGCGCGTCCAGCTCCTTGGCGTCGCCGCCCTCGTCCGGCAGCGGCTGCACCGCCGCCTCGAAATGGGCCTCCGTCTCGGTGAACGACGTGATGACGGCCCGGCGGCTGCCCTCGACGAGCACCTTCACCGTGCCGTCCGGCAGCTTCAGCAGCTGCAGGATCGTGGACACCGTGCCGACCCGGTAGATGTCGTCGGCGCTCGGCTCGTCCTGGGCGGCGTTGCGCTGGGCGACGAGCAGGATCTGCTTGTCGTCCTTCATCACCGCCTCCAACGCGCGGACCGACTTCTCGCGGCCGACGAACAGCGGGACGATCATGTGCGGGAACACCACGATGTCCCGCAGCGGCAGCACCGCCATCGTTTCGACGGGGGTGGGCTCGCGGGGCGTGCTGTCGCGCGCGGCGGTGTCACGAGGCTGGCGGGCCGGGCGGGCGCGTTCTGGCTTCGGCGTATCGGTCATGGGACCTCCTTCAGGGACAGTCCACCGGAGAGGGCACCCAATGCGGCGTGCCCGCGGCGTGTCCTGGTATATCGGCAGGCATGGGACGGGGAACAAGCCCGGCCCATGCCGGATCGGTCGAAGGCGGCGGCCTCAGGCCGTGCCTTCGGCGCGCTCCTTCCCGTAGGTGTACAACGGGTTGGAACGGTTTTCTGCGACTTCGCGGTTGATCGTCACCTCCTCGACGCCATCGAGGCCCGGCAGCTCGAACATGGTCGTCAGCAGGATCTGCTCCATGATCGAGCGCAGTCCGCGCGCCCCGGTCTTGCGCGCGATGGCCCGGGTCGCGACCGACTTCAGCGCGTCCTCGGTGAAGGACAGCTTCACGCCCTCCATCTCGAACAGCCGGGCATACTGCTTGGACAGCGCGTTCTTCGGCTTGGTGAGGATCTCCACCAACGCGGCCTCGTCCAGGTCCTCGAGCGTCGCCACCACCGGCAGGCGGCCGATGAACTCGGGGATCAGGCCGAACTTCAGCAGGTCCTCGGGCTCGACCTCGCGCAGCACCGCGCCCATCCGCCGTTCGTCCGGGCTGTGCACCTCGGCGCCGTAGCCGATGCCGGAGCCCTTCCCGCGGGCGCCGATTATCTTCTCGAGTCCCGAGAAGGCGCCGCCGCAGATGAACAGGATGTTGGTGGTGTCGACCTGCAGGAACTCCTGCTGCGGATGCTTGCGCCCGCCCTGCGGTGGCACGGAGGCGACGGTCCCCTCCATGATCTTCAGCAGCGCCTGCTGCACGCCCTCGCCGCTCACGTCGCGGGTGATGCTCGGATTGTCCGACTTGCGGCTGATCTTGTCGACCTCGTCGATGTAGACGATGCCGCGCTGCGCCCGTTCCACGTTGTAGTCGGCCGACTGCAGCAGCTTGAGGATGATGTTCTCCACATCCTCGCCCACGTAGCCCGCCTCGGTCAGCGTCGTCGCGTCCGCCATCGTGAACGGCACGTCCAGGATGCGCGCGAGAGTCTGCGCCAGCAGCGTCTTGCCCGAGCCCGTCGGGCCCACCAGCAGGATGTTGGACTTGGCGATCTCGACGTCGTTGTTCTTCGCCCCGTGCGCCAGGCGCTTGTAGTGGTTGTGCACCGCGACGCTCAGGACCTTCTTCGCATGCACCTGGCCGATGACGTAGTCGTCCAGGACCTTGCAGATCTCCTTCGGCGTCGGGACCCCGTCGCGCGACTTCACGAGGTGCGTCTTGTGCTCCTCGCGGATGATGTCCATGCAAAGCTCGACGCACTCATCGCAGATGAACACCGTCGGGCCCGCGATCAGCTTGCGGACCTCGTGCTGCGACTTGCCGCAGAACGAGCAGTAGAGGGTGTTCTTCGAATCGGGAGACTTGCCCATGCGTACTCCAGCCCCGCGCCGGCGGGGAACGTCGGCTAAATTAGACCCGGCGCCCCGCCTGGACAAGCAGGGCAGAGGCCGAGCCGAGAAATCCTGGTCTCCACCAGACCGATGCAAGAGATATGCCGACGATCGCCCGGCGCAAGGACCGGGCCTCGCGGCATCTCCCCTGCATGGCCGGGCAGGATCAGGGCTTGGCCGGGTCGGGCACGATGGGACGGCTGTCCACCACCTGGTCGACGATGCCGAACACCCGTGCTTCCTCGGCGGACATGTAGGTGTCGCGCTCCAGCTTGCGCTCGATCTCCTCCAGGTCCTGCCCGGTGTGGTGGACGTAGATCTGGTTCAGCCGCTTGCGCAACGTCAGGATCTCGCGCGCCTGGATCTCGATGTCCGTCGCCTGACCCTGCGCCCCGCCGCTGGGCTGGTGGATCATCACGCGAGCGTTCGGCAGCGCGAATCGCTTATCCTTCGCGCCGGCCGCCAGCAGCAGGCTGCCCATGCTCGCCGCCTGGCCGATGCACACCGTGCTGACGGGGCTGCGGATGTACTGCATGGTGTCGTAGATCGCCAGGCCGGCGGACACGACGCCGCCGGGGCTGTTGATGTAGAAGCTGATGTCCTTGCTGGGATTGACGCTCTCCAGGAACAGCAGCTGCGCGCAGATCAGCGACGACACCTGGTCGAACACCGCCCCGGTCAGGAAGATGATCCGCTCCTGCAGCAGACGCGAATAGATGTCATACGCCCTTTCGCCGCGCGCGGTCTGTTCGACCACCATCGGCACCAGGTTGTTGGCGTAGACCTCGACGGGATCGCGATCCCTCATACCGTGCATCCTTCGTTCATTGGCCACCTTAAGGTGGGACGATTACCAGTGTGTTGCAGCCCCCGCCGATCGGGGAGGCGATCCCCCCGCGGGGCCAGCGCACGCGTCCGGATCAGGCGGCGGGTTCGACGGCAGGCGTCGCCGGCTCCGTCACCTTCTCCGGCTCGGCCGAAAGCTCCTCGGGGCTCACGATCTTCTCCTCCAGCTTGGCCAGCTCGAGGATGAAGTCGATCACCTTGTCCTCGTAGATCGGGCCCCGCAGGTTGTCCGCCGCCTGCGGGTTCTTGCGGAAGAAGTCCATCACCGCACCCTCCTGCCCCGGATACCGCTGCGCCTCCGCCCGCATCGCCCGCGTCAGCTCGTCCGGCTGGACCTGGATCCCGTTCGTGCGCCCGATCTCGGACAGCAGCAGCCCCAGCCGCACCCGGCGCTCGGCGATCGTCCGATACTCCGACCGCAGCGTCGCCTCGTCCTTGCTGCGGTCCTCCTCGTCCAGCTTGTCCGCCGTCCGGTCCGCCTCGATGCGGTCCCAGATCTGCTTGAACTCCTGGTCCACCATCGACTCCGGCACCGGGAACTCCGCCGTCTTGGACAGCGCATCCAGCAGGTCGCGCTTGATCCGCATCCGGCTCACCTGGTCGTATTCGCGCTGGATCTGCTGCACCACGGCCTCGCGCAGCTTCTCCAGGCTCTCGAAGCCGATCGCGGTGGCCAGCGCGTCGTCCAGCACGGCCGGCGTCGGCTGCTCCAGCGTCTTCGCAACCAGGTCGAACGTGGCCGGCTTCCCCGCCAAATCCTTGGCGTGGTACTCGTCGGGGAAGGTCACCTCGATGGTGCGTTCCTCGCCGGGCTTCATGCCCTCCATCGCCTCGGAGAAGCCGGGGATGAACCCGCTGCCGCCGAGCTTGACCGCCATGTCCGTGCCGGTGCCGCCGGGGAAGGCCACGCCCTCCACCTTGCCGGTGAAGTCCACCGTCAGCGTGTCGCCGGGTTTGGCGCCACGGTCCTCGGTAACGGCTTCCTTGCCTTCCTGGCGCGCCGCGACCTCGGCCAGCGCCTTCTCCACCGCCTCGTCCGCCGGCTCGGCCTTGAAGCGGACCAGGTTCAGCGCCGCGAAGTCGGGCATGCCGATCTCGGGCAGCAGCTCCATCTCCAGGCTGAACTCGAGATCCTGCTCGGCCTCGGGCATCTGCTTGACCTCGATCTTCGGCTGGCTCGCCGGGCGCAGGCCACGCTCCTCCATCAGCTGCTGGGTCGCGCCCTGCACGCTCTCCTCCAGGACCTCGGCCATCACGGCGGTGCCGTAGCGCTGCTTGACGATCGACACCGGCACCTTGCCCGGCCGGAAGCCCGGCAGCCGCACCGTCTTGGTGATCTCGCCCAGCTTGGCCGCCCGCTTGTTCTCGATGTCAGCCATGGGGACGGTCACGGCAAACCCGCGCTTGAGGCCGTCGGAGAGCGTCTCGGTCACGTTCATGGGGGCTGTCTTCCTCTGCCAGGGCGCCAGGCGGCCAGGGTGGTGCGGGCGGAGGGACTTGAACCCCCACGACTTGCGCCACCAGAACCTAAATCTGGCGTGTCTACCAATTTCACCACGCCCGCGAGCGCTTCAGTCAGGGGGGCGCGTGTAGCGCATGGGGCAAGGGGCGGCAAGGCAGCGCGCCAGAGAATGAGAATAACTCGCATTCCTATTGCTTCTGCGAGTGACTCTCATTTAAACCTCCGGAACCGAAGACGGAGTGCAAGCGCCCCCCCATGCCGAACCTCATCCCCCGCATCCCAGCATGCAACGCGCTTCGCACCGCCCTGCTCCGCGCAGCCCCGCTTCTCACGACCGCCCTCCTCATGGCCACCCCGGCCCGCGCGGCACCCCCGCCCCTGTCCATTCCCGTCTCGGCCGACGAGGCCGGCGGCACCCAGGTCTCGACCGGCATCCTCGGCAACCTGCAGCGCACTAACTTCCTGCTGGGCGACCTGTTCGGCCTGCGCACCGCGCTCAGCCGATACGGCATGTCCATCGCCATCCAGGAGACCAGCGAGGTCCTGGGCAACGTCCGCGGCGGCGCCAAGCGCGGCGTCGACTATGACGGCCTGACCCAGGCGGTGCTGCAGCTCGACACGCAGCGCGCCTTCGGCTTCTACGGCGGCCTGTTCAACGTCAGCGCCTTCCAGATCCATGGCCGCAACCTCAGCGGCGACAACCTGCTGAGCCTGCAGACAGCCAGCGGCATCGAGGCCGACCGCTCCACCCGGCTGTGGGAGCTGTGGTACGACCAGAAGCTGCTCGAGGACGATCGGCTGAGCATCCGCGTGGGCCAGCAGAGCGCCGACCAGGAGTTCATCGTCAACCCGAACGGCGCGTACTTCGTCAACACCATGTTCGGCTGGCCCGTCGTCCCGTCCTACGACCTGCCGGGCGGCGGCCCCGCCTACCCGCTCTCGGCCCCGGCCATCCGCCTCCGCTACCGGCCGGTTAACCCGATCGCCATCCTGGCCGGCGTGTTCAGCGGCAACCCCTCGCCCCGCGACGACGGCGACCCGCAGCGCGCCAACCGCTCCGGCACCAGCTTTCCGTTCAACCGCGGCGCGCTGGTCATGGTGGAGCTGCAGTACAGCTACCCCGCGCTGGGCGGCCTCGTGTATCCCGGCGACGCCGCGCCGCTCGGCCACACCTATAAGGTCGGCGCCTGGTACAACACGCGCGGCTTCGACGACCTGCGATACGGCACGGACGGCCTGCCGCTGGCCTCGTCGGACAGCAACGGCGCGCCGACCCGGCACAAGGGCAACTATTCCGTCTACGCCGTCGCCGACCAGATGGTCTGGCGCGACGGCGCGAACCCCAACCGGTCCGTCAGCGTGTTCGGCCGCGCCATGGGCACCCCGCAGACGAACCGCAACCTGGTCGACTACAGCTTCAACGGCGGCGTGGTCTACCACAATCCCATCGTCAACCGCCCGCTCGACACTGTGGGGCTCGGCTTCGGCTACGCCCATGTCAGCGGCCGGGCTGCGGGATTCGACCGGGATGCCGCCGCCTACGCCATGGTGGCCGGCTCGACCGACTACTCCGCCATCCGCAGCAGCGAGACGTTCATCGAGGCCACGTACCAGTATCAGATGCGCCCCTGGTGGCAGCTGCAGCCGGACATCCAATATGTGTTCCATCCCGGCGGCGGCATCGCCAACCCCCTCGCACCCACCCAGCGCATCAAGGACGAGCTGATCCTGGGCCTTCGCACCAACGTGTTGTTCTAGGACCACCGCACCATGACGAACCCAACCCGACTCGGCCTGGTCACGCTGGCGCTTTCGGCCGCCCTGTGCACGCTGGTCCCGACCCTGGTCCAGGCCCAGCAGCGCCGCGGCTTCCTGGAAACCATCCACCGCCACACGACGCTGGGCTCCACCGTCACGGACAACGGCGACCTCAACCCCTACGCCGTCATCGTGGCCCCCGTCTCGGCCGGAAAGGTGATGAAGGACGACGTTCTGGTCGACAACTTTAACAACATCACCAATCTGCAGGGCACCGGCACCACCATCGTCGGCTACCGGCCGGGCACGAAGCAGACCTACCTGTTCGCCCGCCTGCCGCAGACAATCCCGCAATGCCCGGGCGGCGTCGGGCTCACCACGGCCATGACCATGCTGAAGACCGGCTGGGTCATCGTCGGCAGCACGCCCAGCACCGACGGCACGACGGCCACCAAGGGCGACGGCTGCCTGCTGGTGCTGGACCCCGACGGCAAGCTGGTGGCGGCCTGGTCCGGCCCCACCATCAACGACCCCTGGGGCAACATGGCGGTGGTGGACAACGGCGCGACGGCCACGCTGTTCATCAGCATGGCGGGCTTCGGCCTGCCCGGGCCCCACGTGCTGGACCGCGCCACCGGCCTGCCGGTCGTGTTTCACAACGCGACCGTGCTGCGGCTCGAGCTGTCGATCCCGCAGGGCAGGCCGCCCGTGCTGGTCAGCCAGACCGTCGTGGGCCACGGCTTCGCCCATCGCGCGGACTACGACAACTTCCTGCTCGGCCCGACCGGGCTGGCATTGGGCACCGACAACACGCTGTACGTGACGGACGGCCTCGACAACGTCATCACCGCCATCCCGAACGCGACCACCCGCACGGATAGCGGCGGCACCGGCCGGGTCGTCACGAAGGACGGTTTGCTGTCCTGGCCGCTGGCGATGGTATGGTCGCCCGAGGGCCATCTTCTGGTCTGCAACGGCAAGGATGGCCGCCTGGTCGAGATCGATCCCGTCGCGGGCAAGCAGGTCTATGCCCAATGGATCAACACCGACCAGGCCCAGTCCCCCCCGGGCAACGGCGACCTGTTCGGCATCGCCATGACCCCGGACAACAAGGGTTTCTATTACGTGATGGACGACACCAACACCCTGATGCGCGGCAGTCCATGAGCGGCTGCCCCTTCTCCGGCAATTACGCTGCCCCGGGGGCGAGCCGGCGCGGCGTGCTCGGCGCGGCGCTCGGCCTGGCCGGCGCACTGGGCGGCGCGGCCGGGGGGGCGCGCGCCGCTGCGGCGCAGGGTGCGCCACCGCTGATCAAGACCGACGCGCTGCAGGACGAGCGGCGGCTGCCGTTCCACGGGCCGCACCAGAACGGCATCGTCACGCCCATCCAGGCGCACAGCACCTTCGCCGCCTTCGACGTCGTCGCGCAGGACGCCGCCGCGCTGCCCGCGCTGATGCAGGCCTGGACCGAGGCCGCCGCCCGCCTGACCCAGGGCGCGCCGCTCGGGGTCCACGACGACCCGGCCCAGCCCCCCGGCGACTCCGGCGACGTGCTCGGTCTGCCGCCCAACCGCCTGACGCTCACCTTCGGCTTCGGCCAGACCCTGTTCGAGAAGGACGGCGCCGACCGCTTCGGCCTCGCCGCCCGCCGGCCCGACGCCTTCGTCGACCTGCCCCGCTTTCCCGGGGACCAGCTGGTGCCGGAACGCACGGGCGGCGACCTCTCGGTCCAGGCCTGCAGCGACGACCCCCAGGCGGCGCTGCACGCGGTCCGGCAGATGATGCGCCTGGCTGCGGGGGTCGCGACGATCCGCTGGATGCAGTCGGGTTTCGTGCCGGGCTATGCGGCGGAGGTGACGCCGCGCAACCTGATGGGCTTCAAGGACGGCACCAACAACGTGGCCGTGGGCGACCCGGCCGCGCTCGACACCCATGTCTGGGTGGGCGCCGACGGCGGCGCATGGATGCAGGGCGGCAGCTACGTCGTCGCGCGCCCCATCCGCATCGCCCTCGAGAAGTGGGACCGCATGGCGCTCGGCTTCCAGGAGAAGACGGTCGGCCGCCGCAAGGCCTCGGGCGCCGGCGTCGCCGCGGTGGGCGGCAGCACGGACGAGTTCGCGCCGCTGGACCTCGCGGCCGAAGACGCCGACGGCAACCCCGTCATCGCCGAGAACGCCCATGTCCGGCTGGCCGCGCCGGAGAACAACGATGGCGCCCAGATCCTGCGCCGCGCCTACTCCTACGACAACGGCGTCGCGGTCATCGCGGAGCGCTGGCCGCCCTGGCGCCGCGGCAACGTGCTGGACGCCGGGCTGTTCTTCGTCTGCTATCAGAAGGACCCGCGGACCGGCTTCATCCGCATCTTCGAGCGCATGTCCCGCTTCGACATGCTGAACCAGTTCGTCACCCCCGTCGGCGGCGGCCTGTTCGCCTGCCCCGGCGGCGTGCAGCCCGGCCGCTACCTGGCGCAGGCCCTGTTCGAGCCGGCCTGACGCCTGCCGACACCCGGCGCGGTCAGCCCAGCAGGGCGGCCGCGCAGGCGTCCAGGATGGCGTCCGTGTCCAGGCCGTACTCCCGATACAGATCCGGCAGGTCGCCGCTCTGGCCGAAATGGTCGGGGCCCAGCGGAACGACACGCTGGCCGCGCACGGCGCCCAGCCAGGAATGCGCCGCCGGGTGGCCGTCGAGGATGGTCACCAGCGCGGCATCGCGGGCCAGCGGCGCCAACAGCGCCTCGATATGCGACGGGGGGGATGCCGCCCCCGGGCCCGCGCGCCGCTGCCGCCCGGCCTCCAGCCAGCCGGCATGCAGCCGGTCCGGGCTGGTCACGGCCAGCAGCCCGGCGCCCGGCACCTCGTCCCGCAGCTCGGCGAACGCGGCCTCGGCTTCCGGCGCCACCGGGCCCTGATAGGCCAGCGCGATCGGCGCGCCCTCGGCCGGCGGCACCACCCAATGCGCGCCGGCGATGACCGCCGCGGGGTCCAGCGTGCGGTCGTGCTGCTCCAGCTGCCGGGTGGACAGGCGCAGCCACACGGCCGAGCCGCCCTCGGCCTGCATGTGCACGAAGGCATGGCGCAACAGGATCGCCAGCTCGTCCACGTGCGACGGCTCGTAGGCGGCGAGGCGGTCGGCAGCCATGCCGATCAGCGGGGTGTTGATGCTCTGGTGCTGCCCGCCCTCGGGCGCCAGGCTGATGCCGCTGGGCGTGGACACCAGCAGGAACCGGGCATCCTGGTAGCAGGCGTAGATCAACGCATCGAGGCCGCGGTTGACGAAGGGGTCGTACACCGTCCCGATCGGCAGGATGCGCGCGCCGTTCAGGCTGTGCTGCAGCCCGGCCGCCCCCAGCAGCAGGAACAGGTTCTGCTCGGCGATCCCCAGCTCGATATGCTGCCCCGAGGGCGCCATGCCCCAGCGTTGGGCGCTCGCCAGCTTGGCGTCGCGGAACACGTCGTTGCGGGTATGCCTGTCGAACACCCCGCGGCGGTTCACCCAGGGGCCGAGGTTGGTGGACACGGTGACGTCGGGGCTCGTGGTCAGCAGGTGCGCGGCCAGCTCGGCGAACTCGCCGTTGCCGCGGCCGATCTCGGCCAGGATGTCGCCGAACCCGGCTTGGGTGCTGACCTTGCGGCCCACAAGCTTCGGCGTCGGCAGCACGGCCGGCACGTGCACCGGCGGCGCGGACAGGAAGCGCCCGCCCGGCGTCAGCGGCTGCGCGAACGGGGCACCCTCGATGACGGAGCGGAACGCCGCCTCGTCCAGGTCCAGCCCCTCCGCCACGTCCCATTCATGGCCCGGGCGGATGCGCATCTCCTGGCGGAACCCCTCCATCTGGTCGCGCGACATCAGCCCGGAATGGTTGTCCTTGTGCCCGGCGAACGGCAGGCCCATGCCCTTGACCGTGTAGGCGATGAAGCAGGTCGGCTGGTCCCCCGCGGCATCGGCGGCGCGAAAGCACTCGATGAGGTAGTCGACGTCGTGGCCACCCAGGTTGGTCATCAGCGCCGCTAGCTCGTCGTCGCTCAGCGGGTCGACGATGGCGCGGAACCCGGCCTCCCGCCCCAGTTCGGCCAGCAGCGCCTGGCGCCAGGCGGCCCCGCCCTGGAACGTCAGCGCGGAGTACAGGCTGTTGGGACAGTCGTCGATCCAGGTCCGCAGCGCCTCGCCGCCCGGGCGTTCGAACACCGCCTGAAGCTTGCGCCCGTATTTCAGGGTGACGACGTTCCAGCCCATGTCGCGGAACAGGCCCTCGATCCGGCCGAACAGCCGGTCGGGCACGACGCTGTCGAGGCTCTGCCGGTTGTAGTCGATGATCCACCATACGTTGCGGACGTCGTGCTTCCAGCCCTCGAGCAGTGCCTCGTAGATATTGCCCTCGTCCAGCTCCGCATCGCCGGCGATCGCGACCATGCGGCCCGGCGGCAGGGCGGCGGCCTCGGGGGTCTGCAGCCCGTGCAGCCGGACATAGTCCTGCATGAGGGCCGCAAAGCTGGTCAGTGCGACACCCAGGCCCACGGACCCGGTGGAGAAGTCCACCTCACCCCCGTCCTTGGTGCGGGACGGGTAGCTCTGCACCCCGCCCATCTGCCGCAGCCCGGCCATCTTCTCGGGCGTCTGCCGGCCGAGCAGGCGGTTGATCGCATGGAACACGGGGCCCGCATGCGGCTTCACGGCCACACGGTCCTCCGGCCGCAGGATCTCGAAATACAGCGCCGTCATGATGCTGATCACGCTGGCGCAGCTCGCCTGGTGCCCGCCCACCTTCAACCCGTCCCGGTTCGGCCGCACATGGTTCGCGTTGTGGATCATCCACGCCGACAGCCACAGCAGCTTGCGTTCCACCTGGTGCAGGGCAATCAGGCGATCGGGCGGCAACGGGTGGAAGACGGCAGGCGCGTTCATGATGGACAGTCCTTCCCAGGGGCTCCAGGCCGGTTCGCCGGGCCCTGGTCGCGCGGCGGCAGGCGGGCCAAGGCCGCGGCCGCCGCCCGCTCGAGTTCACTGTCGGCGCGTGCCTCACCCCGTGCCAGCGAGCCAAACAGCGACATCTCGACGATACCGCCTTGGCGGAGCTCAGGCCCCAGCGCCTGGAGTTCCGCGATCACCGTCTCTGCCACGTCGACCCTGGCGAAAGCCGTCATCGGGTCACGCCCAGCCGCGCGCCAGCTTGCGGACGGCGGTGCTGGCGTTGCGCTTGCCGTCGCCGGCATATTCCTCATGATATTCCTCGATCTTCGCGGGGTCGTAGAGGTAGTTGACCATCAGGGTCGCACTCTCCTTGCCGCCCTTCTCCGAGGTGTCGGCGGCGGCCATGATCCGCTCGACCCGCGCCCCGTTCGACAGATGGAAGTGGGCCACCGGGTCCAGCGCCCGGCCGCCGCGGCCTTCGCCCAGGAGGTAGCGCGCAGCCAGGCGGACCAGCACCGGCTCCGTCACCCGCGCCACGGCCGTGTCGCGGAACCAGGCGCGGCGGGCCAGGATGGTCGCCAGCGCCGCATTGCCCGTCGCCGGCCCAGCCACCGCCGCCGCCCCGGGTGTGGCGGGCGCAGGGATCGGCACGGGAATGGCCGTCCGCAGACTGGCGGCCTCGTCGTCGGTCAGCAGCTTCGGGTCGTTGTCGCGCAGCTTCGCGTCCAGCCAGCGGCGGTAGCCCGGCATCGGCGACAGCGTGGCGAACTGCTTGAGGTTGCGGAACTCGTTGCCCAGCAGCTCCACCACACGCTTAATGAGGAAGTTGCCGAAGCTGATGCCGGCCAGGCCCTTCTGGCAGTTGCTGATGGAATAGAAGATGGCAGTGTCGGCCTCCTTCGGGTCCAGCAGCGGCGCCTTCTTGTCCAGCAGGCGCTGCACGCTGTCGGCCAGGCCGCGCACCAGCGCCACCTCGACGAAGATCAGCGGCTCGTTCGGCATTCGATGGTGGAACAGCGCATAGCAGCGGCGGTCGCTGTCCAGCCGGTTCTTGAGGTCGCTCCAGGAGCGGATCTCGTGCACCGCCTCGTACCCCACCAGGCGCTCCAGCAGCAGGGCCGGGCTGTGCCAGTCGATGCGCTGCAGCTCCAGGAAGCCGACGTCGAACCAGCTGGCCAGCAGGTTCTTCAGGTCGCTCTCCAGCGCCATCAGCCAGGGGTCCGTGCCCTTCAGCGTCAGCAGCGTCGCCCGCAGGTCCACCAGGAACTTCATCCCGTCCGGGATGGTGGTGAACTGCGTCAGCAGCCGCACCCGCGGCGGCTCCAGCGCGCGGCGCAGCGCGACCTTGGCGGTGGTGCGTTCGGCCGGGTCGTTGGCGGCCTGCACGGCGGCATAGGCGCGCTCGGCCTCCACCGGGTCGCTGTCGAAGCTCGCGAGGTCGCGCAGGAAGCCGCGGCGGCCCTCGTCGTCCAGCCCCAGATAGGCCTGCGCCAGCTTGGCCGAGCGGTTGCGCGCGCTGATCTCCCCGCCGCGCGCACTGAGGCAGGCGCGCATCTGGTCGGCCAGGCTCTCGCCCTCCGACGTGGACACGGTGGAGGCCATGTCGCGCCACACCCCCGCGATCCGGCGGATGGCGCGGTCGAACAGGCCGATCTGGGCGGCGGTGTCGCTCATGGGGGTAGGCTCCGGTCGCGGCGTCTTGGGGGCATCATAGCGCAGGTCGGGCCGCGGGCGAACCCGTCGCGGCATGGGGGGCCGGGAAGTCTGCATGAAACTCCGCGCCGCCCGCCATGGCGCGTATCGCGGCATCGACCGCTGCCGGCACATGGCCCGGCAGGTCCTCGGCCAGCAGCCCGGGGCCGGCACGCCGGGCGGCCTCGCCATGCAACCAGGTGGCGGCGCACGCGGCCTCCCATGCGGGCAGGCCCTGCGCCAGCATCGCCGCCACCAGCCCGGCCAGGACGTCGCCGGCCCCTGCGGTCGCGAGCCAGGGCGGCGCGCCGTCGTTGATGGCCGCCCGCCCGTCCGGCGCCGCGATGACCGTATCCGCCCCTTTCAAAAGCACGACGACGCCGATCCGCCGGGCCGCCGCACGGGCCGCCGCCAGCTTGTCGTCGCCGATCGGGCCGAACAGCTTCAAGAACTCGCCGGCATGCGGCGTGATGACCGCACAGCCGCGCAGCCGCTCCGGCGCGCCCGCGCAGGCGCCCAGCGCATCGGCGTCGGCCACCACGGTGCGCCCCGCCGCCAACAGCGCCGGGAGCGCCCGGCCCGCCTTCGCCATGCCCAGCCCGGGCCCCACCACCCAGGTCTGCCGCCGCGCGTCCTGCAGCAAGATGTCCAGCGGCGCCTCCGACACGATCAGGCCGGCGTCGCCCATCCGATAGAGGTCGGCGGCAGCCCCGGCGGCGACGGTCACGAGCCCGGCCCCGCCCCGGCGCGCCGCCGCAGCCGCCAGCCGTGCCGCGCCCGGCATCTGCCCGCCGCCCAGCACGGTCACATGGCCGCGTGTGTATTTGTGGCTCTCGGCCCCGGGCGCCGCCAGCCGGAACAGCGCCGGCGTGTTCCGCCAGACGGTGGCGCCCGGCAATGCGGCCGGGGGCATGCCGATATCGGCCAGCAGCACCGTGCCGCACAGGCCACGCCCCGGCAGCAGCAGGTGCCCGGGCTTGCGCGCGACGAAGGCCACCGTCGTCCGGGCCGCGCGTACCCGGCCCCGGGCCTGCCCCGTCGCGCCGTCCAGCCCGCTGGGCACGTCCACCGCCAGCACCTGCGCGGCAGCGCCCAGCACGGCGGCGACCGCGCCCGGCACATCGTCGCGCAGCCCGGCGCCGAACACCGCATCGATGACCAGCCCGGCCCGCGCCGCCTCCTCGGCCCGGAACGGCACCAGGGCGCCGTGCCACGCGCCGCCCATCCAGGCCGCCCGCATCCGGTCCGCGTCCGACCCGGCCCGCGGCGGCGCCCATTCCCCCACCGCCACCGGCCAGCCCTGCTGCGCCAGCAGCCGCGCGGCACCCCAGCCGTCGCCGCCGTTGCCGCCGGGGCCGCACAGCACGAGGGTGCGCTGCGGCCCGAAGCGCCCCGCGGCACGAGCCACCGCCCGGGCGGCGTTGCGCATCAAAGTCAGGCCCGGGCCGGACGCCGCGGCGCGCCGGTCCGCGGCGCCCATCTCGGCGGGAGTGAACAGCGGCTCGGCCTGGCACGGGCGTGCGGGTTTGTGCATGGTGGCGATCATATGGGGTGGGAATCGATCCATGGCTGTCGTCATCACCGTCGCGCAGCAGAAAGGCGGGGCCGGCAAGACGACCCTCGCCGCCAACCTGGCTGCGGCACTCGCCGCCACCCGGTCCGTGGCGCTGCTCGACATCGACCCGCAGCACAGCCTGGCGCGCTGGCACGCCATCCGCACCGCCCGCACGGCGCCGGCCGCGCCGATCGCGTTCAGCGACCTGTCCGGCTGGCGCCTGGCGCTGGAGCTGGAGCGGCTGCGCAAGGCCTACGACGTGGTCCTGGTGGACAGCCCGCCGCAGATCGACACGGATGCGCGCCGGGCGATCCGGGGCGCGGATCTGGTCGTGATCCCGGTCCAGCCCAGCCCGCCCGACCTGTGGGCCGCCGAAGGCACGCTGAAGCTGGCCGCCGAGGAGAAGCGCCCGTCCTGCCTGGTGCTGAACCGCGTGCCCGCCTCCGGCAAGTTGCGCGACGCCATGATGGCGGACCTGAAGACGCACGGCGCCGTGGTGATGCCGGTCACGCTCGGCAACCGGGCGGCCTATGCGCAGGCCTTCGCGGAGGGGCTGGGCGTCACGGAGAAATCTCCCCGTGGCGCGGCGGCGCTGGAGGTCCATGCGCTGCTCGAAGCCCTGCTGGCCGTCATCGCCTGACGGTCACGCCAGCAGCTTCACCGCCACCCCCACCATCGTCCCGGCCAGCGCCACCCGCAGGATGTTGCCGGACACCCGTGCCGCCAGCAGGCTGCCGATGACGATGCCGGGCACGGACCCGGTCAGCAACGAACCCAGCAGCACCCAGTCGATCGCGCCCAGATACAGGTAGCCCAACCCGGCCAGCAGCGTCAGCGGTACCGCATGCGCGATGTCGGACCCCACGATCCGCACGATCGGCAGGCGGGGATAGAGCAGCGTCAGCATGGTGGCCCCCAGCGCGCCCGCGCCCACCGAGGTCAGCGTGACCATGACACCGAGCACGACGCCCGCGACGATGGTCAGCGTCGACCGCCGGCCCGGCGCCATCGCCTCCGCGCCTGCGCCGAAGCGCCGGAGGATCGGCTGCTGGAACAGCAGGATGGTCGCGGTCAACAGCAGCGTGACCCCCAGCAGCGGCGTGATGGTGCGGGACACGATGCCCGCCTGCACCGGCGCCAGATGCAGGGCCCAGAGCGTCAATGCGCTGGCAGGCAGGCTGCCCACCGCGAGGCGCCACACCACGGGCCACTCGACGCTCTGCTTGCGGGAATGCACCACGACGCCCGCGCTTTTCGTGCAGGCGGCATAGAGCAGGTCCGTGCCCACCGCAGTCGCCGGGTGGATGCCGAACAGCAGCACCAGCAGCGGCGTCATCAACGAACCACCGCCCACCCCGGTCAGCCCCACCAGGGCTCCGACGGCGAGGCCGGACAGGATATAGAGTGGGTCCAACGGCGCCTCCGGCTTCGGGGCAGCTAAGGCCGGCGCCGGGCCAGGCGTCAATGTGCAGGATCGGCGCAGGGTGGGCGCCGGGTGGGCGCAGGGTGGGCGCAGGGTGGGCGCCGGGTTGCGGCAACCGGACCGCCGCGCCACGATCGCACCGATGCGCGCCCTGCTCCCGACCCTGCTCCTGCTGTCCGGCCCGGCGGCCGCCGCCACCCTGCTGGCGCCGGTGACGCCGGCCTGCATCTCCTCCCCGTTCGGCATGCGGCATGCGGTGGGGCCGCACGCGCCGGCCGCCTTCCACAACGGCGTGGACCTGCCTGCCCCGGCGGGTGCGCTGGTGCACGCCGCGGCCGACGGGCGGGTCGCGATCATCAAGCGCCAGGGGCTGGGCGGCGTGACCGTGCACCTGGTCCACCCCGACGGCACGACGACGCTCTATGCCCATCTGGGCAACCTCGTGCCCGCCATCGCGGAGGGCCGGCGCGCGGTGAAGGCGGGCGAGCCGCTGGGCCACGTCGCCCGCACCGGCGTGACCTACGGCACCCACGTCTTCTTCGCCGTGCTGCGCGGCACGCAGGCGATCGATCCGGAGCCGCTGCTGGGCGTGGCCCGCTGCACCGCCCGCTAGGCGCCGCCTTCGGTTGCAGTCTGCGAAACGGCTCGGTCATGCGCGGCCATTTCGATCTCCGCCTTCGCGATCAGCCGCTTCTCATGCCGCTTGAGGAACACCACGACATAGACGGCCGCGGCCGCCGCCACCGCGCCCACCACCAGGCCGAACGGACCCACCAGCCGGTGCGCCTGGTTGCCGAGCAGATAGGCGGTGATCCCGTACAGGTGCGTCCAGGCGATCCCGCCCAGCGCGTTCCATAATAGGAAGCGGCCCCAGCGCATGCGGTTGGCGCCGGCCAGCAGGGCGGCGAAGGTCCGCAGGAATGCGATGAAACGCCCGAAGAACACGACGATCCCGCCATACTTGAAGAACAGGTACTGGCCCAGCCGTTGCCGCGGCACCGAAAGGCCGATGCGGGGCCCGTACTTCTCCAGCGCCGGCCGCCCGAGCTTCTGCCCGATCAGGTAGCCGAAATTGTCGCCCATGATGGCGCCGATCGCCGCCGCGATCACGATCCACTCGATGGCCAGGTTGTGCGTCGTCGCCGCATAGATGGCCGTCGCGATCAGCAGGCTCTCGCCCGGCAACGGCAGGCCCATTGCCTCGAGACAGATGACGACACCGACCAGGCCGTAGCCGTATTGCTGGATCAGCCCTTCCAGGAACCCGATCATGGGGCAGCGGCAGACGAACGCGCCGCGTCGAAGCGCGCCCATCCCTGCGCGCGCAGGTCGCAGGCCGGGCAGTCGCCGCAGCCGAAACCCCAGTCGTGCCGGTGGGTCCGGTCGCCCTTGTAGCAGGTGTGGGTCAGCGCGACCGTCGCCTCCAGGATGCCCAGATCGTCCGCCATCGCCCAGGTGGCCGCCTTGTCGAGCCACATCAGCGGCGTGTGCAGCACGAAGCGGCGCTGCATGCCCAGGTTGAGCGCCAGCTGCATGGCCTTGATCGTGTCGTCGCGGCAGTCGGGGTAGCCGCTGTAGTCCGTCTCGCACATGCCGCCGACGATGTGTCGCAGGCCCCGGCGATAGGCCAGGGCGCCGGCCATGGTCAGGAACAGCAGGTTGCGGCCGGGCACGAAGGTGGTGGGCAGGCCGTCCTGTCCCATCGTGATCGCCATGTCCGAGGTCAGCGCCGTGGCGCCCAGCCCGGCCAGCGCGCCGGCCAGATCCAACAGGTGGTCCGCCCCAAGCCGCTGCCCCCATCGGGCGGCGAACTTCACCCGGATCGGTGGGCGGCAGGACAGCTCGACGGAATGCCGCTGGCCATAGGCGAAGCCGACCGTCTCCACCCGTTCGAAGCGTTCCAGCGCCCAGGCCAGGCAGGCCGTGCTGTCCTGGCCGCCGCTGAACAGCACAAGGGCGCCTTCCGCTTCCGGCTCCCGCCCGCCTGGCGCAACCACCCCCGGCGCGCCTGCCCCGTCCGCCATCGCAATCCGCTCCCTCGAGTCCTATGTCTTGCACCATGAACCTCGACTTCACGGAAGACGAAATCAGCCGCTACAGCCGGCATATCCTGCTGCCCGAGGTCGGCGGCGAGGGCCAGGCACGGCTGCGGGCGGCGCGGGTGCTGGTGGTGGGCGCAGGCGGCCTGGGCAGTCCGCTGCTGCTGTATCTGGCGGCCGCCGGGGTGGGCACCATCGGCCTGGTGGACGACGACGTGGTGGATCTGTCGAACCTGCAGCGGCAGATCGCCCACACCACGGAGCGGCTGGGCGCGACGAAGGTCGCCTCCGCCACATCGGCCGCACGGGCGATCAACCCGGCCGTCCGCATCGAGCCGCACCCGGTCCGGCTCGACGCCCTCAATGTCATGGAGCTGGTCCGCGCCTACGACATCGTCTGCGACGGCAGCGACAACTTCGCCACCCGCTTCCTCGTCGCCGACGCCTGCGTGCACGCAAGACGCACCCTGGTCTCGGCCGCCGTGCTGCGTTTCGACGGGCAGCTGAGCACCTTCAAGCCGCACGCCGACCCCTTGGGCCCCTGCTACCGCTGCCTGCACCCGGCGCCCCCGCCGGAGGGCATGATCCCGTCCTGCAGCGAGGCCGGCATCCTGGGCGCCGTCACCGGCGTCATGGGCAGCCTGCAGGCGACCGAGGTCCTGAAGGAGATCATGGGCATCGGCGACAGCCTCTCGGGCCGCCTGATCATCTGGGACGCGCTCGCCGCCCGGTTCCGCACCGTACGCCTGCGGAAAGACCCGGCCTGCCCGCTCTGTGCCGCGCCCGTTCCCGGCGACATCGTCCACGCGGCCCATGGCTGAGACCCTCGGCATCCTGCTGATCTCGGGCGGGCACGAGCGAGGGCACTACGCCTTCGTGCTGGCGGCCGGGGCGGCGGCGGTCGGGCGCAGGGTCGTGGTGTTCGCCACGAACGACGGATGCCTGGCACTGGCCGCCGACTGGTCCGGCATTCCGGACGCCGGGCGGGACGCCGCGGTGCGGGCCCGCGGCGTGGCAGGGCTCGAGGAGCTGCGCGCCGCGTCCCTGGAGCTGGGCGTCCGGCTGATGGCCTGCGACTCGGGGCTGCGCATGGCAGGGCTTGACCCGGCGTCGCTGCTCGCCGGGGTGGAGGCGTCGGGCGTGCCGGCGTTCCTCTCGGCGGTGGGCCCCGGGCAGATCGTCACGCTCTGAACCCCGCACGACGGCGCGCTTGACCGCCCGGCGCCACGGCGTGCTTGACCCCGATGCGGGCGCTTGGCACGGATGGCGGCATGGTCTCTCCCCTGCCCCGCCTTGTGCTGATCCTGCTGCTGCTCGGCATGGGCCCGGCCCTGACGCAGCCGGTTCCGCAAGCAAAGCCGGCCATACCGCCGCCCGCGCACGCCAAGCCGGCCCAGACCGCCAAGCCGCCCACCCCGGCCAAGCCAGCCAAGCCAGCCAAGCCGCCCCAGGCCCCTGAAACCGCGAGGCCGCCGGCGCACCCGGCCCCGGTCGTGCGACCCAGGCCCGGCCCGCAGGCGCGGCAACCCGCCGCCCCGGCCCATCGCCCGCCCGCCGTGGTTCCCGTCCCGGCCGCGCCGCCCACTGCCGCCCCGGAACCCGAAAAGCCCACCGAGCCCGGCAAGGGCAGCAACACCGGCAACCCGCTGCCCCGTTTCGCGACGCTCCGCACCGACGAGGTCAACATGCGCACCGGCCCCGGCACCCGCTACCCCATCGACTGGGTCTACAAGCGCCGCGACCTGCCCGTGCTCATCGAACGGGAGTTCGAGATTTGGCGCCTCGTCCGCGACCCCGAGGGCGTGAAGGGCTGGGTCCACCAGGCCACCCTCGCCCCACGCCGCACCGGCGTCGTGGTCGCCGCCAGCGCCGACCCGACGCTGCGCGCCGACCCCAAGGACACCGCCACCGCCGTGGCCCGCCTCAAGCCCGGCGTCATCGTCCGCCTGCGCAGCTGCGAGGCGACGTCCGACTGGTGCCAGGCCCAGGTTCAGGACTATCGTGGCTGGATCAAGCGCTCGGACGTCTGGGGTGTCTTCCCCGGAGAGGTGATCCAATGACCGAAGCCGACCACAACGACCATCGCGCCCACCACGACATGGGCGGCGTCTCCAAGTTCCTGTGCGAGCCGATCGATCTGGCGCCGCACGGGCTGACGGCCTTCGACAAGGAGGTCGACGCCATCCGGCAGATACTGGGTGCAAAGAAGGTGATGTCGGTCGACGAGCTGCGCCGGGGCATCGAGGCCATCCCGGAGCCGGAGTACCTGAAGCTGGGCTACTACCAGAAATGGATCCGCTCCATCGCCGACAACCTGCTGGCCCGCGGCGTCATCACCGAAGCCGAGCTGACCGAGGCGCTGGCCCGATGCTGAGTGCCGGCACGCCCGTCCGCGTGCGCGACGACTGGCCCGAGGCGCGCGGCCCCTGCCACATCCGCACGCCCCATTACCTGCGCGGCCAGGCCGGCACCGTCGTGCGACACCTCGGCCGCTTTCCGAACCCCGAGGAGCTGGCGTTCGCCCGCCCCGCCGCGACGCTCGACCTCTATCACGTCGCCTTCCCGCCCTCCGCCGTGTGGCCCGACGGCAAGGGCGGCGAGATCCTCGTCGAACTTTACGAACCCTGGCTGGAGCCGCGGACATGAGCGTGACTGAAGCCCCAGGCGGCACCCTGCTGCAGACCCCGGGCGACCGCCTGCTGGGCGCGATCCGGATGCTGCTGGTGCAGAAGGGCGTCACCAGCCTGGACGAGATCGCCGAGCGGGTCGCCGTCACCGACCAGGCGAGCCCCGCCCGCGGGGCGGCCATGGTGGCCCGCGCCTGGACCGACCCGGAGTTCCACGCGGCGATGCTGGCCGACGGCGCCGCCGCCGCGGAATCGATGGGCGTGCCGATGCGCGGCCTGCCGCCGCTGGGCGTGCTGGAGAACACCGACACCCTGCACCACCTGGTCGTCTGCACGCTGTGCAGCTGCTACCCGCGGGGCGTGCTCGGCTATCCGCCGTTCTGGTACAAGTCGCCGGCCTACCGCGCCCGCGCCGTCCGCGACCCGGCCGGCGTTTTGGCGGAATGGGGCACGCACCTGGCCCCCGGCGTCAGAATCCGCGTGGTGGACAGCACCGCCGACTACCGCTGGATGGTGCTGCCGCAGCGCCCCGCGGGGACCGAGGGCTGGGACGCCGCACGCCTGGCCGCGCTGGTGCGCGAAGGCGACATGGTCGGGGTCTCCGTCCCGCACGCGTGACGCCGGTCGGCATCGTCACGGGGCTCGAGGCCGAGGCGCGGCTGGCCCGGCGCTGGGGCGTGCCGGTGGTTGTCGGCGGCGGCGCCGCGGCGGGTGCGGCCTCAGCGGCGGCCGGGCTGGCGCCCCGGGTGCGCGCCCTGATCAGCTTCGGCCTGGCCGGCGGCCTCGATCCCGCTTTGCAGGCCGGGATGCTGGTCGTGCCGGCCCGCGTGGTGGACGGCGGCGAGTCATGGGACACGGATGCCGGGCTGAACGCGGCGCTGGGCGGCGGCACCGGCCACGTGCTGCTGGGCGGCGGCACGACGCTGGCCACGCTGGCGCAGAAACGCGCGGCCTGGGCGGCGGGCGCCGATGCGGTGGACCTCGAAAGTGCCGCCGTCGCGCGTGAAGCCCGGCGTCACGGCCTGCCGTTCGCGGCGCTTCGCGCCATCTGCGACCCGGCAGGGCGCCCGCTGCCCCGCGCCGCGCTGGTGGCGCTGAACACACGAGGGCGGATCGGCCTGCTGCGGGTCCTGGCCGCCGTCCTCGCGTCACCCCGGGAAGTGCCCGCATTGATCGGCCTGGCGCGCGACGCCGGGCGGGCGCGGGCGGCCCTGGTGGCCCGCGTGGCGGCGGTTCAGCCCTTGTCGTCGACGTAGGGGTTCGTCGTCCCCCGCAGCAGCAGCCGGATCGGCACGCCCGGCAGCGCGAACTCGTCACGCAGGCTGTTCACCAAATAGCGCGAATAGACGTCGGGCATCTGCTCCGCCCGGGTGCCGAACGCGATGAAGGTGGGCGGACGCGCCTTCGCCTGGGTGACGTAGCGCAGCTTCAGCCGACGCCCGTCCACCAGCGGCGGGGCATGACGTTCCAGCGCGTCCTCGAACCAGCGGTTCAGCGCGCCGGTCGGCACCCGCGTGTTCCAGACCAGGTGGGCCGCCCGCACCGCCGGCAGCAGCCGTTCCACCCCCGCCCCGGTCAGCCCCGAGAGCGTGACGATCGGGATGCCCTTCATCTGCGACATGCCGCTTTCCAGCCGCTCGCCGATCAGCTTGCGCGTGCCCGTCCGGTCGGCCACCGCGTCCCACTTGGTCAGCGCCAGCACGCAGGCCCGGCCCTCCCGCTCGATCAGCCGGCCGATCTGCATGTCCTGGTCGTGCAGCCCCAGCACGGCATCGATGCACAGCACCACCACCTCGGCCATCTTCAAAGCCTCGATGCTGGCGCTGACCGACATCTTCTCGAGCGTCTCCTCCACCCGGGCGCGGCGGCGCAGGCCGGCCGTGTCCACCAGCTCGATCGGGCCCACTTCGTCGGCCAGCAGCGAGGCCACGGCATCGCGCGTCAGGCCCGGCTCGGGACCGGTGATCATGCGGTCCTCGCCGAGCAGGCGGTTCAGCAGCGTGCTCTTGCCCGCGTTCGGCCGCCCGACGATCGCCAGCTTGAGCGGCCGGTTCTCGGCGTCGGCGTCCGCCGGGTCCTGTTCCGGCAGCCGGTCCGCGATCTCGGTCATCAGGCTCGAGAGCCCTTCCCCGTGCTCGGCCGACATCGCCAGCGGCTCGCCCAGCCCCAGGCTGTACGCCTCCAGCGCCGCGGACGCCCCGCCGCGGCCCTCCGCCTTGTTGGCCACCAGCAGCACCGGACGGTTCTGCCGACGCAGCCAGGCGGCGAAGTGCTGGTCGGCCGGGGTGATGCCGGCGCGCGCATCCACCACGAACACGATCAGGTCCGCCATCGCCACCGCCGCCTCGGACGAGGCACGCATCCGGCCCGGCAGCGACTCGGGTGCGGCTTCCTCGAGCCCCGCCGTGTCGACCAGGCGCACCCGCTTGCCGCGCAGCAGCGCCTCGGCGTCCTTGCGGTCCCGCGTGACGCCCGGCGTGTCGGACACCAGGGCGTGGCGGCGGCCCGCCAGCTTGTTGAACAGCGTGCTCTTGCCCACGTTCGGCCGCCCGGCGATGACCACCACCGGGAGCGGGTTCGTCATCGATAGGCCTGGAGCGTGCCGTCGTCGCTGACGATGAACAGCGTGCCCGCAGCCGCGACCGGGCTGACGGCGGCCGCGCCCCGCAGGTCGATCCGTCCGATGATGGTGCCGTCGGCCGGGTTGACGGAGACCGCGGTCTCGTTGCTGCCGGCCAGGATCAGCTTGCCGCCGGCCAGCACGGGCCCCGTCCAGTACAGCGGGTCCCGCCGCTTCTCCGGGTTGTCGTAGCGCGGCAGGTCGAGCAGCCAGCGCACCCGGCCGTCCCGGCGCCCGATGGCGGCCAGGGTCTGGTCCAGCGTCTGCACGAACAGCCAGTCGCCCGCCAGCCAGGGGGTCTGCAACCCGCCGACCTCCCGCTCCCACAGGCGGCGGCCGGAGCGCAGGTCGAGCTCCACCAGCAGCCCGCCGGCGCCGATGGCATAGACGCGCCCGGCATCGATTACCGGCAGCGCCCGGATGGCCGAGAGGTCGACGAGGCTAGTCCGCCCGCGCGAGGAGGCCAGGCTGTCGGTCCAAGCGAGCGCGCCGCTGTCGGCCCGCAATGCCGCGAGGTCGCCCGAACCGAAGCCGCAGACCACGATGCCGTCGCTGACCGCGGGCGCGGCCTGGCCGAACAGCGTCGTCGCGGCACTGCTGGCCTGGTACACCCATTGCCGGTCCCCGGTCGCGGCCGAGAAGGACTGCAGGCGGTCGTCGAGCGTCAGCACCACCAGCCTGCCGTCGGCGACGGTCGCGGCCGAGCGGGCCGGCGAGCCCAGCGGCTTGCGCCAGCGGATCGCGCCGCTGCCGGCATCGAGCGCCAGCAGCTCTGCCCGGCCCGTGGTCGCATAGACCGTGCCGTCGGCGAACGAGACGCCGCCGCCCACATTCGTGCTGCGGTCCTTGTCGTCCTGCGTGTCCGTCCGCCAGATGCGGCTGCCGTTCTCGAGGTCGAAGGCGGCGACCAGGCCGTCGCTGTCCATCGTCACGACCCGGCCCGGGATGACGATCGGCTGGGCGGTGATCTTCCGGCGGTAGCCGCCGCCCTCGCCGATGGAGGCGCGCCAGGCCGGGTTGAAGCCCGCGACCGCGACATGCCCGACCCGATGGGTGGGCCCGCCACCCGGCTGCGCCCACTCGGCAACGGTCGCAGGCGGCGGCACGGTGACGATCTCGGTGTTCTTGGGATCGATCTCGAGTCCGCGGCGCACCGCCGTCAGCGTCTCGCGCTTGCCCGGCAGCGGCGGCTTGCTCGAGCCGAAGATGTCGTCGAACGTGCTGCAGGCGCCGGCAACCAGGGGCAGCAGCAGCGCGGCACGGCGCGGCAGGCGGGTCATCCGCCCACCCCCGCCGGGGTTCCGGGCGTCGTGACCGGTGTCGTGCCGGGTGGGGCCTCGCCCAAGCGGCTCAACAGGCCGCTGGCCCGGCCGCGCACGCCGTCCGGCGCTGCCGTGTCGGCCTGCAGCGTCTTGAGGATGTCGCGCGCCCGCGCCTCCTGCCCGGTCCGGATCGCCAGCAAGGATTGCTGTTCCAGCGCCAGGGCGCGCCAGGGATTGCCCAGGCCGACGAGCGGCGAGAGGCGGCCTTCGACGGCGGCCGGGTCGCCCTGGTCCACCTGGTGCTGCACCCACGACAGGCTGGCCAGGTCGCGCAGCAGCGGGTCTGCCGTGGTGTCGGCCGACACCTGGTCCCACAGCTGCAGCGCGGCTGGCAGGTCGCCGGCCCCGGCCCGGAGCGTGGCCTCACGCAGGCGGGCGAGCGTGCGGTAGCCCTCGGGCGCCGTGGCGGCCAAGTGGGCGAAATCGGTGGCGGCCTGCGCGCGGGAGGGGCTGACCCCCTCCGCGGCGGGCGAGGCGGCGGCCTTGCGGGTCGCGTCGATGAATGCGGCGGCGACCTGGTCCCGCTGCTCGGCCTGCCGGCCGCGCCAGACCTGCGATCCGGCGACGCCGATGATGACCAGCACCGCCGCCGCGATCAGCAGCACGCCATACCGCTTGAGCAGCGCCTGCATCCGCTCGGCCCGGAGGTCCTCGCCGATCTCGTCGAAAATATCTGCCACAACTGCCCCGCTCGATCCGGCCGGACCATAGCGATGGCGAGATGGCAGGGCAAACCCGCGGCGGTCCACGTTAATCGTCCGGTAACCCCGCCGTGCTTGGATGACCCATGCGCCTCTGGCCGCTTCTCCTGCCCGGCCTGTTGTGCGGGTGCGCCACCGCCCAGCCCGTCGCCGCCCTGCTCGCGCTCGAGGGGGCGAGCGTGATGGTGTTCGGCCGCGGCGTGCTCGACCTCGGCGTGTCGGGGCTCTCGGGCCGGGACTGCTCCATCGTGCGGCTGGACCGCGGGCAGACGTATTGCGCGCCGAACGAACCGATGCTAGCCGAGCCGTACTGCACCCGCTCGCTGGGCACGCCCGACTGCTGGGCCGACCGCGCTCTGCTGCCTTCGCCCCGCGCCGGGCTGGGCGACACGCCGCCGCCCACCGCCGCCCAGGCCCGGTACCGCGCCGCACGCTGGCCGAAATCCATCACGGCCGACTGACCCGACTGCACCCGGCATCCGCACCCGGCGATCGATGGAACATTCGCGGCACTCGCCCGTTCCACTCGCGTTCGATCAAAAAGCGAGACCCAGGACCATGACCCTCTCCCGACGCCTGCTTCTTCCCTCCCTCGGCCTTGCCGCCGCCGCGCTCCTGGCCGGCAGCCCGGCCCTGGCGCAGCGGCGCGACCCCGGCGTGTCGGGCACGCCGTCGGGCACGCTCACCATGGTCGCGCAGGGTGCCGCCGCCGGCGTGGGATACACCTGGGGCGACGGCTCGCTGCGCTACGGCGCCCGCACCTACCGGTTCCGCGTCAGCGGCGTGACGGTGGCCGACGTGGGATACTCCAAGGTCTATGGCCGCGGCCGGGTCTACAACCTGCATCGGTTGCAGGACTTCAGCGGCACCTATGCCGCAGCGACGGGCGAGGCGACTGCGGGCAGCGGCATCGGCGGCCAGGTGCTCCGCAACGCCGCCGGCGTCGAGATCCGCGTGGACCAGATCACCAAGGGCGCCCGCCTGCAGGGCTCCGCCGACGGGATCAAGCTCACGCTGCGGTAGTTGGCTCCGGCGGGTGCGGGATGAAGTCGTCGTCCAGCACCCGCTCGGCCATCGCGGCGTGGGCACGGCGGTCACCACCTTGGCGGCACCGCCCTCGCCATGGGCCGTCAGCTCGAGGGCAACATCCTCGACAGCGTCGGGAACCACCTCGGCCACAAGCGTCTGCACCAGCTGCACAAGCTCCCCTCCGGTTCAGATTACCACGCTCACCCCCGGAACCGCACCAGCCGCCCGATCGGGGCGCCTTGCACCTCGTCGTCCCGCATCACGACGGAGCCGCGCACGATGGTCATGGTTGGCCAGCCCAGGACGGACATGCCGGCGAAAGGCGACCAGCCGCAGGGCGAAACCAGCCAGCTCTCCTCGATCGTGCGGCGCCGCTTCAGGTCCACGAGGGTGAAATCCCCGTCATAGCCCAGCGCCATGCGGCCCTTCCCGACCACGCCGTAGACGCGGGCGGGGCCGGCGCACATCAGGTCCACCATGCGGGCCAGCGAGAGGCGCCCGGCGTTCACATGGTCCAGCATCACCGGCACCAGCGTCTGCACGCCGGTCAGCCCCGCCGCCGTCTCGGGCCAGGGCCGCTCCTTGGCCGCCCGGCTGTGCGGCGCATGGTCGGACCCGATCGTGTCGGCCGTGCCGTTGCGCACCGCCGCCCAGGCCGCCTCCATGTGCCGCCGGTCGCGGATCGGCGGGTTCATCACCGCGAGGCCCTTCAGCTGCTCGTAGGCGTCGGGCGCGAACTGTGTCAGGTGGTTGACCAGCAGCTCCGCCGTCGCGACGTCGCGGAACCCCGCCAGGTACTCCAGCTCCTCGGCGGTCGACACGTGCAGGATATGCGCCGGCCGCCCCGTCCGCCGCGCCAGCTCCAGCAGCCGCCGCGTGCCGAGGAAGGCGCACTCCACGTCGCGCCACTCGGCATGCAATGCATAGGGGTCGCCCACCTTGTACAGCGGCTTGCGCGCCTGGAGCCGGTATTCGTCCTCGCTGTGGTAGGCGATGGCCCGGCGGCCGCTCCGCATCACCGCGGCCAGGCTCTCGTCATCGGCGATCAGCAGGTCCCCGGTCGAGCTGCCGGCGAACACCTTCACGGCGCACACCCCCGCCTCCAGCTCCAGGTCAGCCAGATGCGCGATGTTCGACAGGGCGGCGCCGACATACAGGCCCATGTCGCACCAGGCGGATTGCTCGACGTAGCCCTGCTTCCAGGCGACCTGGTCGGCGGTGGTGATGCTGGGGCTCGTGTTCGGCATGTCGAACACGGCGGCCAGGCCGCCCAGCACCGCGCCCTTGCTGCCCATCGGGATCGTCTCGATCGCGGGGTCGCCCGGGTCGCGGAAATGCACGTGCGGATCGATCAACCCGGGCAGGACGTGCAGCCCCGCGGCGTCGACCGTCTCCGTGGCCGTCGCCGTGGCACCGGCCCCGATGGCGGCGATCCGCCCGTCGCGCACCCCCACATCGGCAGCCGCCTCGCCCCAGGGCAGGACGCAGGTGCCGCCGCGGATCAGAAGGTCGTAGTGCTCGGCCATCGTCAGCTCCCTAAAACCTCGAACACGTCGCCGTCGGGGGCGCGCCCCTCGATGTGCGTGCGGTGCCACAGCGCGTAGAACAGCAGCGCCCACGCGGCAAACCCCTCCCGCCGGCCGGACGCCGCGCGGAACAGGGCGACGACCCGGTCGGGCGCCGCGATCTCGGCCACGCCGGGCTGGGCGGCCACCAGCGGCCCCAATCGCGCGCCCTGCCCCGCGATCCAGGCGCCGATCGGCACGGTGAAGCCCTGCTTGGGCGCGAAGGGGTGCGCGGCGGGCAACGCCGTCTCCAACCATTTCCGCAGCAGCCACTTGCCCCGCCCGCCCTGCACCTTCAGGCCGTCCGGCAGCCGGAACCCCGCCGCGGCCACTGCCGGGTCCAGCATCGGGGTCCGCCCCTCGACCCCGTGCGCCATCAGGCAGCGGTCCAGCTTCAACAGCAGGTCGTGCGGCAGCCAGTCCGCGACGTCGGTGGCCTGGGCCGCCTGCAGCCGGGTGCGACCCGGCAGCGCGGCCGTGCCCTCGCTGGCGGCCAGCCCGTCGCGCCAGCCCAGCGGGGCCGCGCGCAGCACGTCCAGCCGGTCGAACGTGCCGCGGCCGCGCATCAGCCGCCCGCCCTGCCACCACGGGCGCATCGCACTCCGATAGCGGCCATACCCGGCGAACACCTCGTCCCCGCCCTCGCCGCACAGCACCACCTTCACGTCCGCCCGCGCTTGCCGGGCCAGGAACCAGCTTGGGATGATGGCGTAATCGGCCGCCGGGTCGTCCATCCCCGCGACGATGGCCGGCAGGTGGCGCCAGACCATCGCCTCGGTGATCTCGAGGGTCTCGTGCCGGGCACCGACGGCGCGGGCCATGGCGGCGGCCTGGTCCCGCTCGTCCGCAGCCCCCGGCGCCGCGAACCCCGCGGTGTAGGCCACGACCCGCCCGGCGCTCAGGCGCGCCATGCAGGCCAGGATGGCCGCGCTGTCGATCCCGCCCGACAGGAACATGCCATAGGGCACGTCGCTGCGCTGGTGCAGCCCCACGCTCTCCATCAGCGCCGTGTCGAGCCGGGCCAGCGCCGCGGCCTCGTCGATCGACTCCGGCCCCCCCTCCGGCAGGGCGGCAATGCGGCTGCGGTCGAGCACGTGCCCGTCGGCGATCCGCAGGGTCTCGCCGGGCAGCACGCGCTGGATGCCGGGGAAGATGGTGTCGGCCCCGGTTGTGAACTGCATCTGCAGCAGTTCGTCGCGCGCGGCCGGCCGCACCGCACGGCGTACCAGCCCGGCCGCCAGCAGCGCCTGCGGTTCCGAGGCGAAGGCGAGCCCCCCCTCGATCAGCGCGATGTACAGCGGCTTGATCCCGAAGGGGTCGCGGGTCAGCGTGACATTGCGCTGCACCCGGTCGTGGATGGCGATGGCATACATGCCGCGCAGCGCCGCCGCGTAGCGCGGGCCGTCGCGCAGCCAGAGATGCAGCGGCGGCTCGCAGTCGCTGCCGGTCGAGAAGGCGGTGCCGGGCATCGCCTGCCGCAGGGCCGGGTCGTTGTAGACCTCGCCGTTCGCCACCAGGGTCGCCGAGCCCGCGAACAACGGCTGGTCGCCCCCGGCCACATCGACGATCGCGAGCCGCGTGTGCACCAGGGCCGTGCGCCCGACCACCGAGTGCCCGGCCCCGTCGGGCCCGCGATGCGCCAGGGCCGCGGCCAGGGCAGACAAGGTCCCGGCGGCCGGCGGCGGTGCGCCCGGCGCCATCACCATCCCGGCGATGCCGCACATCAGACCCGCCCCAGCGTCGACAGCACGGCGTGCCAGCGCGCGACGACGGGCGCCTGGGCGTGGAACGCCTCGAACTCCGCCCGCCCGGCAGCGCCCAGCCGTGCCGCCAACGCGGGGTCGGCGATGACGGCGCCCAGCGCCTCGGCCAGCGCCTCGGCATCCTCGGTCGGCACCAGCAGCCCGGTCTGGCCCGGGCGGATCAGCTCGCGCGGGCCGGCCGACGCCGCCGCCACGACGGGGCGGCGGGCCGAGAACGCCTCCAGGATCACGTTGCCCAGCGGCTCCTGCCGGCTCGGGCAGGCCAGCACGGTGCACGCCGCCAGCAGCCCGGCCTGGTCGCTGCGCCAGCCGAGCATGTGCAGCCGGTCGCCCACCCCTTCGCCCCGGGCCAGGCGCAGCAGCCCCGCACGGCCGGGACCGTCGCCCGCCAGCACGAGATGCACGCCGGGCAGGCGGCGCAGCGACCGGATCAGCACGTCGAACGCCTTGTTGGGATGCAGGCGGCCCATCGCCAGCACCGTGGGCACGTCGGGCGGCACGGGCAAGACGGCCGGCGCCGCGTCCGCAAGGTCCGGCGAGAAGTTCGGCAGGTGATGCACCCGGTCCGCAGGCCAGCCCTGGCGCTCGATCCAGGCGACCAGGCCGCGCGTGTTCGCCAACAGGTGGTCGCAGCGGCGGAAGCGGCGCAGGTCGTACGTGCCGCCCAGCCTGCCCGTCAGCACCCAGTCGCCGACGGGCGTCAGCCCGGCCGCCCGGCCCATCCAGGCCATGACCAAGGCGGGGGCGAAGGCCCGCAGGCGCCGCGCCAGCAACGGACGGGTGAAGACGTCCAGCAGGCCGCCGAACGGAAGCTGCAGCGGCACCAGGCCAGCCGCCTGCAGCCGCGCCGCCCGGTCCGGATGGCGCCGGATGGCGGGCAGCACCGTGTCGCCCGCGGCGTGCATCGCCGGGACCAGGCGCTCGAAGAACAGCTCCGCCCCGCCCGTCGGCGCGCCGGCCATGACATGCGCCATCCTCATGCCCGCACCAGCGCCAGGGCGGCCGTCAGCGCGCTCTCGACCGTCAGCCCCGCCATGGGTGCCGCGCCCTTCGGCCCCGGTGCCACGGCGATGCCGGTGCAGGCCCCGCTCGGCGCGTACTCGTCGGCGGGCGTCGGGCCGAACAGACCCAGCGTGGGCGCGCCCGCGGCGGCCGAGAGGTGCATCAGCCCGGAATCGTTGCCCACGAACAGCGTGCAGCGCGCCAGGCACGCCGACGCCTCCGGCAGGCTCAGACACCCCCCGAGGTCGATCGCCCCTGGCAACGCCGCGAGCACCGGGGCCGCCATCGCCCGCTCTGCCGGGCCGGGCCCCGCGAACAGCACCGGCCGCGCCTGCGGCCAGCGGGATTGCAGCCCATGGAACAGCGCGACGAACCGATCGGGCGGCCAGACCTTCCCCGACCAGTTCGCCGTCGGCCCCAGCCCGATCAACGGTCCGTCCGGCAGCAGCGCCGCGGCGCGCGCCCGGTCCGCGTCGGCCACCCAGCATGTCGGGCGGGGTGGCGGCACCAGCCCGAGCACCGAGGCCAGGTGTGCCGTCTTGTGCCCCGGCCGCCGCCCGCCCCGCAGCACCGCCCGCCGCCGGGCCGGCACAAGGAACCCCAGGGCGGAGCCGCGGAGGTCCACCACCAGGTCCCAGAGCGTGCCGACGGTCTGCGCCCACAGCCGCACCCAGTGCAGGTCGTGGCGCCGCTTCTCCATCACCAGCGTCCGGTCCCGCCGCGGCATCCGGTCGAACACCCCGGCCGCCACGGGCCCGCAGGCGATCGTGAACCGCGCGTCCGGATGGGCCCGCAACAGATGGTCCAGCAGCCCGGTCGACAGGACCGCATCGCCCAGCCGGTTCGCGGTGATGAACAGGATTCGCATGCCGCGATGCGTGTAGCACGCCCGTCCCGATCCGGTGATTCCGCTCGGGCACCGGGCTGCCGCGGCCGAGGCGACTTGCAGGACACCAGGACCAGGCGCAGCGGACGCATCGTGCCGGACGCTGCGTTGCCGCTTGCGGTCGCGCAACGGCGTCCCCACGCTACGGTCATGAACGCCATGACCCTGCTGCCCGACCGCGCCGTCCTGGAAGTCACGGGCGAGGACCGGGTGGCCTACCTGCAGGGCCTCGTCTCGAACGACGTGGCGATGGCCGGGCCGGGCCGCGCCGTGTGGGCCGCGCTGCTGACGCCGCAGGGCAAGTGGCTGGCGGATTTCTTCATCCACGCCGAACCCGAGCGCCTCCTGCTGGACATCGAGGCCGGGCAGGACGCGATGCTGACGCAGAAGCTCACCCGGTTCCGCCTGCGCGCGAAGGTCGCGATCGCACCCACGGCGTTGCGCGTGCAGGTGGGCTGGCCGGCGCCGCCGCTGCCGGAGGGTGCGGTCCCCGACCCCCGCCTGCCCGGCGCGGGATGGCGGATGCTGTCGGCCGCCCCGCCGCCCTCGACCGTCACGCCCGAGGCCTTTGACCTGCATCGCCTGCAGCTCGGCCTGCCCGGTGGCACCCGCGACATGGAGGCGGAGAAGACCACCCTTCTGGAGGCCGGGTTCGACGAGCTGCACGGCGTGTCGTGGACCAAGGGCTGCTACATGGGGCAGGAGCTGACGGCGCGGACGAAGTACCGCGGCCTGCTGAAGCGCCGCATGGTGCCGGTGCGCGTGCAGGGGCCGCTGCCGGCCCCGGGCACGCCGATCCACGCCGCGTCTGCCGCCGGGTCGATCGAGGTCGGCACCATGCGGTCCGGCTGCGACGGCTGGGGCCTGGCGCTGCTGCGGAACGACGCGATCGGGACGGGTGGGCTGACCTGCGGCGCGGCGACGCTGATGCCGATGCCGCCCGCCTGGATGGCGCTCAGCCTGGCTTCGGTCCCGGCATAGCGATCCGGCGCCCGACCCAGTCGGGCAGCGCCACGGCCCGGTGCGCCGCCAGGGCCGCGCCCAGCGAGGCGCGCGTCTCCGCCGGCCAGGGCACGCTGCGGCGGGTGGCGAGGTCCACCGTGAGATACATCAGCTCCTGCCGGGCCGCGATGCCGCCGTCCCGCACGCGCCGCAACTCGTGGGCGACATGCAGCCGCTTGGCATCGACGGCGATGACCAGGGACTCCGCCGTGGTGGCGTCGCCCTCCAGCAATTCGCCGAGGTACAGGGTATGCGTCTCGACCGCGAAGGTGCCGCAGCCGGTGCGGTGGCGATAGGCCTCGCCGAGCCCGATGGCCTGCCAGAGCGCATCCGTCGCCTCGTCGAACAGGACGATATAGTAGGCGAGGTTCAGGTGGCCGTTATGGTCGATCCATTCGGGGCGCACGACCCCCGGACGGGAGGGGAACGGCGCCGGAAGACCCGGCGCCGCCACCATGGACTCAGCTGTTGTTGTCGTCGAACCCGCCCCCGCCACCGCCGCCGCCACCATCGAACCCACCCCCGCCGCCGGCATCGAAGCCGCCGCCGGACTGGTCCCACGACGACTGGGTGTCGAGCGACGCGTCCTTCTGCATGCCGCCCCCGGCGAAGGGGTCGTTGTAGCTGGTGTCGGTGCCGAACCCGGTGGACGGGTCGGTCGGCACCACGCCCCCATTGTCGAACACGCTGCCGCTGGTGTTGCTCGAGTCGCCGCCCCAGGGCGAGCTGGAGGCCTGGTCGGACCCGTGATGGCCCGAGAAGGCCCCCATCAAGGCGTTGCCGACGACCATGCCGCCCGCCACTCCCGCGGCGGTGGTCAGGGCCGAGCCCAGGAAGCCGGAACCACCGCCGCGCTGGAACATGCCCGGCTGGTAGTTGGGCGGATATTGCGGCTGCGGCGGCGCCGAGGTCGGCTGATAGCCCTGGCCCCACACGGGCTGGCCCTGCGGCTGCCCGCCGAACGGCCCGCCGGGACGCTGCTGCTGCGGCTGCGGCTGAGACTGGGCGCCGCCGAACAGGCCGCTCAGGAAGCCGCGCTGCTGCTGCGGCGCCTGCTGGGCCGCCTGCTGCACGGCGTTCCTGGTCTGCTCCAGCTCCCACTCCAGGCGCTTGATGCGGTTCTGCGCCTCGGCGAAGGCCGCTTCCTGCACGATGGCCGTCTGGGTGATGCGGTAAGCGGCCTCCGGATACTGGCGCATCTGCTGGCCGATGAAGGCGTCGGCCTCCCGATCGAGCGGCGGCAGCGCCGGCTGGGACTGCGGCACGCTGCCACCGCCCAGGAAGCTGCCGGATTGCGGTGCGCCGCCGACCCGGGAGATGAACTGCGCGATGAGGTCGCGTTCCTCGTTGGTCATGGGTTTGGTCCCGATGAGGTTGTGACCTTGCGGTCAGGCAAGGAGTTGGCCCAGGCCAGGCCGTGCTTCAAGGGGGGTTGGGCAGGCGCTAAGCCCGGCCCGAAGGCAGACCAAGGCGCCGCCACTCCAGCAGCGGGCACCGATCCATCACGACGGCCAGCCCGGCGGCCCGCGCCCGGGCCGCCGCAGCCTCGTCCACCACGCCCAGCTGCATCCAAATCGTCTTCGCGCCGAGCCGGATCGCCTCGTCCACCACCGCGCCCGCCTGGTCGGACGCGCGGAACACGTCCACCATGTCGAGCGGCGCCGCCTCGGCCAGGCTCGCGACGACCGGGCAGCCGTGCAGCGTCTGCCCGGCCAGGCCGGGGTTCACGCCCATCACGTCGAACCCCTGCGTCACCAGGAAGCCCATGACGTAATGGCCCGCACGCTCGGGCTTATTCGACGCACCCACGACGGCGATGCGCCGCGTGGTGGTCAGGATGTCGCGGATCGGGTCGTTCATCCGTTGCATAACGCCGCTCCCTCCGTATGGTGCCGCGCGATGAGCACGCCCCCGCCCCCCAGCTTCCAGGACCTGATCCTGCGCCTGCACGCCTTCTGGGCCAAGCAGGGCTGCGTCATTCTGCAGCCGTACGACCTCGAGATGGGCGCCGGCACGCTGCACCCGGCGACGACGCTGCGCACGCTGGGCCACAAGCCCTGGCGCGCCGCCTATGTCCAGCCCAGCCGGCGGCCCAGCGACGGCCGCTACGGCCAGAACCCGAACCGCCTGGGCCACTACTACCAGTATCAGGCCATCCTGAAGCCGACGCCGCCCGACTGCCAGGCCCTGCTGCTGGACAGCTACCGCGCCATCGGCATCGACCCGCTGCTGCACGACATCCGCTTCGTGGAGGACGACTGGGAGAACCCGACGATCGGCGCCTGGGGCCTGGGGTGGGAGGTCTGGTGCGACGGCATGGAGGTGACGCAATTCACCTACTTCCAGCAGGTGGGCGGCATCCCGGTCGCGGTGCCCAGCGCCGAGTTCACCTATGGGCTCGAACGGCTGGCGATGTATGTGCAGGGCGTGGAGAACGTCTACGACCTGGACTTCAACGGCCAGGGCGTCACCTACGGCGACGTGTTCCGCCAGAACGAGGTGGAATACAGCAAATACAGCTTCGAACGCGCCGATGTTGCGATGCTGGCGCAGCATTTCGGCGATGCGGAGACGGAGTGCCGGGCCCTGCTGGACGCCGCCCTGTCCCTGCCGGCCTACGACCAGTGCATCAAGGCGAGCCATCTGTTCAACCTGCTGGACGCCCGCGGTGTGATCTCGGTGGCCGAACGCGCCGCGTATATCGGCCGGGTGCGGACGCTGGCGAAGGGCTGCTGCGAGACGTGGCTGGCGTCCGACACCGGCGTTGCAGCCGCGAAAGCAGGGGCTTAGAACGCGACGATGGGGGATACGATGAGGTTCGAGCACGACGAGGCAGCCGGCCTGGCCGCCGGGTCGTCAGGCCCGGCGGCCATGATCGCCGGCCGGGCGGCCCCACCCTGATGGCCGCGCTGCTGATCGAGCTGTTCAGCGAGGAGATCCCGGCCCGCATGCAGGCGCAGGCGGCGGCGAACCTCGCCCGCCTCGTGTCCGAGGCCCTGGCGGCCCTGGCCCCCGCCGACGTCCAGACCTTCCACGGTCCGCGCCGCATCGCGCTGGCCGCCACCCTGCAGCCGGCCGTGGCCGCGGCCAGCAGCATCGAGCGGGGCCCCCGCGTGAGTGCCCCCCCGCAGGCGCTGGAGGGCTTCCTGCGCAAGCATGGCGCCACGCGGGACCAGGTGGCGGACGAGAACGGCCACTGGGTGCTGACCCGGTCGAGCCCCGCGACACCTGCCGCGGCACTCATCGAGACCGCCCTCCCGGCCCTGCTCCGCCGCTTCCCCTGGCCGAAGTCCATGCGCTGGGGCAACGGCAGCGGCTTCACCTGGGTCCGGCCGCTGCGCCGCATCACCTGCGTGCTGGACGGCGCAATCGTGCCCTTCGCCCTGGCCGACAACGTTGATGACGGGCACGGCCTCGTTGCGGGCGACCGGACGGAGGGCCACCGCTTCCACGCCCCGGGCGCCTTCGCCGTCCGCAGCCTGGTCGAATGGCAGGACGGGCTGCTGGCCCGGCACGTCGTGCCCGACGCCGCCGAGCGCCGCCGCCGGATCGAGGACGGCATCGCCCGCCTCGCCACCGCGGAACACCTGGTCGTGGTGCCGGATGACGGCCTGCTGGACGAGGTGGCGGGCCTGGTGGAATGGCCCGTCCCGCTGCTGGGCCGAATCGATGCCGCCTACATGGACCTGCCGCCCGAGGTCATGCAGGTCAGCATGCGGGTGAACCAGCGCTACTTCGCGCTGCGGACCCCGGACGGCGCCGCCGCCCCCCGGTTCGCCTTCGTCGCCAACATCGAGGCGATCGACGGCGGTGCGGCGATCGTCGCCGGCAACGAACGCGTGCTGCGCGCCCGCTTCAGCGACGCCCGCCACTTCTGGGACCTCGACCGCCGCACGCGGCTCGAGGACCGGGTCGCGGCCCTGGAGGGCATCACCTTCCACGCCAAGCTCGGCACGCAGGCCGCCCGGGTCCGCCGGCTCGAGTCGCTGGCCCGGCACCTGGCCCCGCAGGTCGGCGCCGATCCGGACCTGGCCGCCCGCGCCGCGCGCCTCGCCAAGGCGGACCTCACCACCGGCATGGTGGGCGAGTTCCCGGAGCTGCAGGGCGTGATGGGCGGCTACTACGCGGCCCATGACGGCGAGGACCCGGCCGTCGCCGCGGCCATCCGCGACCACTACGCCCCGCGCGGCCCGACCGACCCCACACCCGCCACACCGGTCGCGATGGCGGTCGCGCTGGCCGACAAGCTGGACCAGCTGGCGCAGTTCTTTGCCGCGGGCGAGGTGCCGACCGGCTCCGGCGACCCCTACGCGCTGCGGCGTGCGGCCCTCGGCGTCATCCGGATCATCCGCGAGAACGGGCTGCGCCTGCCGCTGCGCGCCGCCTTCGAGGCGGCCGGCACCGGGCGTCCGGCCCCCGCCGCATCCTTGATCGACTTCATCGCCGACCGCCTGCGGGTCCAGCTGCGCGGCGAGGGCGCGCGGCACGACGTGCTCTCGGCCGTGTTCGCCGCCGGGGCCGACGACGACGTGGTGCGCCTGCTGGCCCGCACGGGCGCGGTCGCGGCGTTCCTCGACACGCCGGACGGGCGGGATCTTCTGGCCGGCGCCCGCCGGGCCGCCAACATCCTGCGCATCGAGAACAAGAAGGACGGCCTGCACCAGGGCCCGGTCGACCCGGCCCTGCTGGCCGAACCGGCCGAACAGGCGCTCGCCGCGGCGCTCGACACCACCCTGCCCCGCGTCGAGCAGGCCATCGCCGCCGAGGAGTTCGGGGCCGCCATGGCCGCGCTGGCCCGGCTTCGCCCGTTGCTCGACAGCTTCTTCGACGACGTCACCGTGAACGCCCCCGACCCCGCCCTGCGCGTCAACCGCTTGCGCCTGCTTGCGCGAGTGGGGGCCGCCATGGCACTTGCCGCAGACTTCTCTCGCATCGAAGGCTGAACCCGCCATGTCCCAGACCACGACCAAAAGCGCGACGAAGTGGGTCTACAGCTTCGGTGCCGGCCATAACGAGGGGCGCGCCGAGATGCGCAACCTGCTCGGCGGCAAGGGCGCCAACCTGGCCGAGATGGCCAGCATCGACCTGCCGGTCCCGCCCGGCTTCACCATCACGACCGAGGTCTGCACCGCGTTCTACGACAACGACCGGCATTACCCGGCCGAGCTGAAGGCGCAGGTTCAGGCCGCCCTGGCCGTCATCGAGCAGGCCGTCGGGCTCGAGTTCGGCAATGCGACCAAGCCGCTGCTGGTGTCCGTGCGCTCCGGCGCGCGCGTCTCGATGCCCGGGATGATGGACACCGTGCTGAACCTCGGCCTGAACGACGAGACGGTCCGCGGGCTCGAGGCCGCCAGCGGCGACAGCCGATTCGCGTGGGACAGCTATCGCCGTTTCATCCAGATGTATGGCTCGGTCGTGCTGGGCGTGGACCACCACCGCTTCGAGGAGATCATCGAAAACGCGAAGATCGAGGCCGGGGTCACCGAAGACACCGCCTTGTCGCCGCAGGACTGGCAGCGCGTCGTCACCGAATACAAGGACATGGTCCACAGCGAGCGGGGCGCCCCCTTCCCGATGGACCCGCACGAGCAGCTGTGGGGCGCCATCGGCGCCGTGTTCGGCAGCTGGATGAACCCGCGCGCCAACACCTACCGCCGCCTGCACGAGATTCCGGCGAACTGGGGCACCGCGGTGAACGTGCAGGCCATGGTGTTCGGCAACATGGGCGCCGACTGCGCGACCGGGGTGTGCTTCACGCGCGACCCCTCGACCGGCGAGAACATCTTCTACGGCGAGTTCCTGGTCAACGCGCAGGGCGAGGACGTCGTGGCCGGCATCCGCACGCCGCAGCCGCTGTCCAAGCTGCGCTCCAACCCCGGCGAGGTCAGCATGGAGGAAGCGCTGCCCAGCGCCTACGCCGACCTGGTCCGCGTGCGCGAGACGCTGGAGAAGCACTACCTCGACATGCAGGACATCGAGTTCACCGTGCAGCAGAACAAGTTGTACATGCTGCAGACCCGCAGCGGCAAGCGCACCGCGCAGGCCAGTCTTCGGATTGCCGTGGAGATGGCCAATGCCGGGCTGATCGACCGGACGGAGGCGATCAAGCGCGTGGCGCCCTCGTCGCTGGACCAGCTGCTGCACCCGACGCTGGACCCCAAGGCCAAGCGCACCCTGCTCAGCCGCGGCCTGCCCGCCAGCCCCGGGGCCGCCTGCGGCGCGGTGGTGTTCAACGCCGACGAGGCCGAAAGCCGGGCCGCCAAGGGCGAGGCGGTGATCCTGGTCCGCATCGAGACCAGCCCCGAGGACATTCACGGCATGCACGCCGCCAAGGGCATCCTGACCACCCGCGGCGGCATGACCAGCCACGCAGCGGTGGTGGCCCGCGGCATGGGCCGGCCTTGCGTCGCCGGCGCCGGCGGCGTCAGCGTCGACTACGGCGCACAGACCCTGCAGGCCGGCAACCAGGTGGTGCGCGGCGGCGACATCGTGACGCTCGACGGCGCCACCGGCGAGGTGTTTGTGGGCGCGGTCGCGATGATCGAGCCCAGCCTGTCCGGCGACTTCGGCGTCCTGATGCAGTGGGCCGACGAGGTGCGCCGCATGGGCGTGCGCACCAACGCCGAAACGCCGCTCGACGCGGAGACCGCCCGCAAGTTCGGCGCCGAGGGGATCGGCCTGTCGCGCACGGAGCACATGTTCTTCGACCCCCAGCGCATCGGCGCCGTGCGGCAGATGATCATGGCCAACGACACCGCCGGCCGCCGTGCGGCGCTCGACAAGCTGCTGCCCTTCCAGCGGCAGGACTTCACCGACCTGTTCCGCATCATGGCCGGCCTGCCCGTCACGATCCGCCTGCTCGACCCGCCGCTGCACGAGTTCCTGCCGCACCAGGAGAGCGAACTGGTGGCGGTCGCGGAGGCGCTGGGCCAGGACATGGACATGATCCACCGCCGGGCCGAGGAGCTGAAGGAGGCGAACCCGATGCTGGGCCACCGCGGCTGCCGCCTGGGCATCTCCTACCCCGAGATCTACGAGATGCAGGCCCGCGCCATCTTCGAGGGCGCCATCGCCGCGGCGCGCGAGACCGGCCAGGCGCCGGTGCCCGAGATCATGATCCCGCTGATCTCGACCCGGCGCGAGCTGGAGATCACCCGCGCCCAGGTCGACGGCGTGGCCAAGGCCGTCTTCGCCGAACAGGGCATGACCATCGAGTACCTGGTCGGCACCATGATCGAGCTGCCGCGCGCGGCGTTGGTTGCGGACAAGATCGCCGAGATCGCCGACTTCTTCAGCTTCGGCACGAACGACCTGACGCAGACGGTGTTCGGCCTGTCGCGCGACGACGCCGGCCGCTTCCTGCCGGACTACGTCAGCCAGGGGGTGCTGCCGAAGGACCCCTTCGTCAGCATCGACATCGAGGGTGTGGGCGAGATGGTCCGCATCGCCGCCGACAAGGGCCGGGCGACCAAGGGCAAGCTCAAGATGGGCATCTGCGGCGAGCACGGCGGCGACCCCGCCAGCATCGCCTTTTGCGAGGAGATCGGCCTCGACTACGTCAGCTGCAGCCCCTACCGCGTGCCGGTGGCCCGGCTGGCGGCAGCACAGGCCGCCCTGGGCGTCGGCGTGGACCGCACTGCTTGACGCCCAGCCATTAACGCTTTCTTACGAAACCTATGACGATCTGACTCCGTCCCACTCACCGCCGGCGGTAGAGGTGGTCGGGGTGCGCGACCTGCGCACCCGATGCCGGAGAGAGCCAGGTGAGACGAGAAATCCTTGCTGCCGCGACGACGGCGACGCTGTTCCTGGGCACGGCTTCGGCCCACGCCGCCGCGAACCTCGTGGTCAACGGCGACTTCGAGCAGACCTCGGGCGGCGGCGTGTCCGACGAGGTGAACGCCCCCAACAGCACCTCGTCCGGCACCAACCTGACGGGATGGACCAACACCGGATACGCCTATGTCTTCGCGCCGGGCACTGCCGACACCACGGGCGCCCCGAACCGGGAGTTCGGCGGCCCGTTCAACCTGTGGGGCCCGCATAACGGCAGCAGCAACGGCCTGACGGCGACCAGCCCGACCGGCGGCAACTTCTTCGCCTCCGACGGCGCCTTCCAGACCGGCACGCTGTCGCAGACCATCGGCGGCCTCACGGTCGGCAACACCTACATCCTGACCTACTGGTGGGCGGCCGCGCAGCAGAACCAGAACACCGGGGCCACGACCGAGAACTGGACGGCCTCGTTCGGCGCACAGAGCGTCACCACGACGACGGTCAACAACCTCAGCCAGGGCTTCGTCCCCTGGCGCCTCGAGACCGACGTCTTCGTCGCGACCTCCACCAGCCAGGTGCTGTCGTTCCTGGCCGCCGGCACGCCGAGCGGCACGCCGCCGATGTCGCTGCTGGACGGCGTGGCCCTGGTGAACGCGCCCGAGCCGGCGGGGTATGGCGTCCTGCTGGTCGGCCTGCTCGCCCTGGGTGCCGGACGCCTGGCCCGCAGGAGCGTGATCCCGACGTCGTGACTGAGCCTCGTGCCGGCAGGGCGCACCTAAGCCCTTGCAGCGGGCCCGCCGACACGGCTAGGTGGTACCATGATCTCGCGCGTCGCCAGGGTGAACCTGCTCATCGGGACCGGGCACTTCCTGTCCCATTTCTATATGCTCATCCTGCCGCCGCTGTTCCTCGCCTGGCAGCCGGCCTTCGGCGTCAGCTTCGCCGAGCTCGGCATGACCATGATGCTCATGAGCGGCATCACCGCCATCCTGCAGACCCCGGTCGGCTTCCTGGTGGACCGCTACGGCGCCAGGCCCTTCCTGGTCGGCGGCACGCTCATCATGTCGCTCAGCGTCTGCGCCATGGGCTTTGCCACCGCCTTCTGGCAGATCCTGGCGCTCGCGGCCTGCAGCGGCATCGGCAACTCCGTCATCCACCCGGCCGACTACGCGATCCTCAGCGGCTCCGTCCCGCGGGAGCGCATGGGCCGGTCGTTCGCCCTGCATTCCTTCAGCGGCAACATGGGCTTCGCCTTCGGGCCCCCGGTCATCGCCCTGCTGATGGCCGCCGTCGGTTGGCGCAGCTCGCTCTTGATCGTGGGCGGCCTCGGCGTGCCGGTGGTGGCGACGATCCTGTGGCAGAGCCGCATCCTGGTGGACCAGGTGCGCCAGGCGCCGACCGGCCCGGCCCTGTCCGGGCGGGAGCTGCTGATGACGCGGCCCATGCTGCTGTTCTTCGGCTTCTTCTTCCTGGGCAGCATGGCGGGCGCCGGGGTGCAGGCCTGGGTGGTGACGGTGCTGCACCAGGTGAAGGGCATCGACCTGGCCATCGCGTCGGCGGCGCTGACCGGTTACATGGCCGGCAACACCGCGGGCGTGCTGGTGGGTGGCTGGTTCGCCGACAAGGCCAAGCGCCTGGCCGCCATCACCGTGGCGCTGACGGTGTCCTCGGCCACGCTCACCCTTCTGGTGGGCATTCTGCCCGTGGGCGGGGTTGCCGCCTGCGTCATGCTGTTCGGCTCCGGCCTGGCGCTGGGCGCCAGCCGAACCCCGCGCGACGTGATGGTCAAGGACGCCGCGCCGCCCGGACAGATCGGCAAGGTGTTCGGCTTCGTGAGCGCCGGCCTGCCGCTGGGTTCCGCCATGACGCCCGTGCCGTTCGGCTGGCTGATCGACCATGGGCGGCCGGAGATGGTGCTGATCCTGGCCTCGGCCCTGCTGCTGGCCAGCCTGCTGTGCATGGGCACGGCCCGCTCGGCCGCGCTCGGCGCGGCACCGCTCGCCGCCGAATAACCCGCGTCACGGGGTGCCCGCGGGCCCGCCGACGGTGTAGAGACCTCGCCCGACGGCAGCGCGGAGACCCCCCATGGCGACAGCCTTCATCTGCACCACCTGCGGCCAGCAGCAGGCCGCGCGGGACACACCGCCGGACGGCTGCCCGATCTGCCTCGATTCCCGCCAGTACGTCACGGCCGCCGGCCAGGGCTGGATCGCGCCCGAGGCCCTCGCCCGGCGTCATTTCAGCGCCTGGCGCCTGCAGGAGCCGGGGCTGATGGGCATCGGCATCCAGCCGCAGTTCGCCATCGGCCAGCGCGCACTGCTGGTGGACACCGGCGCGGGCTGGGTGCTGTGGGACTGCGTGCCCCTGGTGGACGACGCGGTCGTGCAGCTGGTGCAGGGCCTGGGCGGCCTGCGCGCCATCGCCATCAGCCACCCGCACTACTATGCCGCGATGGTGGATTGGAGCCGGGCCTTCGGCGGCGTCCCGGTCTGGACCCATGCCGACGATCGCGAATGGGTGCTGCGACCCGACCCCTGCGTGCAGCACTGGACCGGCGACCGCCACGCGCTGGCACCCGGCCTGACGCTGGTGCGCACGGGCGGGCATTTCGAGGGGTCGTGCGTGCTGCACTGGGCGCAGGGCGCGGCCGGCCGCGGCGTTCTGATGACCGGGGACACGGTGCAGGTGGGTGCGGACCGCCGGGTCAGCTTCCTGCGCAGCTATCCCAACATGGTGCCCCTGAGCCATGCCAGCGTGCAGGGGATCGCCGACGCTTTGGCGCCGCTGGCGTTCGAACGCGTCTACGGCGCCTTCTTCGACCGCGTCGTGCCCCGGGACGGCAAGCGGGTCGTGGACGACAGCGTCCGGCGCTACCAGGACGCGCTTGCCGGACGGTACTGAGCGGGCACGGGTCGAATGAACCATATCCTGCAGCATCTGCCGAACCTTCGGGCCGAGGTCTTCTATGTCCTGGGCCTGCTGATCGCCATCGCGGTCACGCTGCACATCCTGCTGCGCAAGCGCGAGGTCGCGACCGCGGTGGGCTGGATCGGCCTGGCCTGGTTCGCGCCGATCACGGGCGGCATCAGCTACTTCCTGTTCGGCGTGAACCGCGTGCAGCGCCGGGCACGGCAGCTTCGGGGCCCCGACCAGCGCCGCGCGGGCCGCAGCGGCGCCGCGCGGGCCAGCGACGACGACCACCTGGACCCGCTGGAGCGCGGCATCGGCCGCATCACCGGGCGGCCCACGCTGGGCGGCAACGCCGTCACGATGTTCAACGACGGCGACGAAGCCTATCCCCCCATGCTGGCCGCCATCGGCCAGGCGCAGCGCAGCGTCGGCCTGTCGTCGTTCATCTTCCACGACGACGTCTGGGGCGGGAAGTTCATCGAGGCCCTGGCCGCAGCGCACGGCCGCGGCGTCGCGGTCCGCGTGCTGATCGACGGCATCGGCGGCGGCTGGCTGACCTCGCCCGCCTACCACGCGCTGCGCCGCCGGGGCGTGCCGGCCGAGCGCTTCCTGCACTCGCCGCTACCCTGGCGCATGCCGTTCCTGAACCTGCGCTCGCACAAGAAGGTCCTGCTGATCGACGGCACCACGGGCTTCACGGGCGGCATCAACATCGCCGACGCCAACGTCATGGCCACCCGGCCGCCCAAACCGGTGCAGGACACGCATTTCCGCATCGACGGCCCCGTCGTCTGTCAACTGGCGGAGGCGTTCACGCAGGATTGGGCCTATGCCACCCAGGAGGAGCTGTCCGGCGAAGCCTGGTTCCCCGACATCGCCGACCAGGGCGCCGTCCCCGCCCGGGTGGTCGATTCAGGCCCCGACGAGGACATCGAGAAGATCGAGTTCGCGATGCTGCAGGCCATCGCCTGTGCCCGCCAGAGCATCGCCTTCATGACCCCCTACTTCCTGCCCGACGAACGGCTGCAGACCTCCCTCGCGCTGGCCGCCATGCGCGGCGTCGCGGTGGACGTGGTGGTGCCGGAAACCAGCGATCACCCTTTCGTGGACTGGGCGTTCCACGCCAATGTCGGGCCGCTGCTCAAGGACGGGATCCGGGTGTGGCGCTGCCCGCCGCCGTTCCGGCACTCCAAGACGATGGTCGTGGACGGCGAGTGGTGCCTGATGGGCAGCTGCAACTGGGACATCCGGTCGTTCCGCCTCAACTTCGAGCTGTGCATGGAGTTCTACGACAAGGCCCTGGCGGCGCAGATGGCGGCGCTGATGCTGCGCTGCCGCGGCCGGGCGCTCGAGCGGCCGGAGCTGGATGCCCGGCCGCTCCCTGTGCGCCTGCGCGACGCGGCCGTGCGGCTGTTGCTTCCCTATCTATAAGCCTTCGCACTGCATCCGGCGCAGCTGCGCGTCGACCCACCCGGCGTCGTGGGTGCCGTCCGCGATGTTGGCCATCTGGCGCTGCTCGGCCGCGAGCTTGGCCTCGCCCGCCGCCAGAACCGTTGCCATCTCGTGGAACGGCACGCACAGCAGCCCGTCCTCGTCGCCCAGCACCAGGTCGCCGGGCAGGATCACCATTCCGTCGATGGCGATCGGCCCGTTGATCTCGCCCGGACCGTTCTTGTAGGGGCCGCGATGCGTCACCCCGGCCGCGAACACCGGGATGTCCTGCGCCCGGATGGCGGAAGCGTCGCGGATTGCGCCGTTGATCACGATGCCGCCGATCCCGCGCCGGGCCAGCTGCATCAGCATCATCTCGCCGATGATGGCGTTCGTCAGGTCGCCCCCGGCATCCACGACCAGGATGTCGCCGGGCTGCACCAGGCTGATGGCCTTGTGCGTCATCAGGTTGTCGCCCGGCGGCGCCTTGACCGTCAGCGCCGGGCCCGCCATCGCCCCGCCCCGGTGCATCGGCCGCAGCCGTGCTCCGCCCGCGGTCAGGCGCGACATGCTGTCGCTGACGTTGGCCACCGGCAGCGCCCGGAACCGCGCCACCATCTCGGGCCCGGCGACATGCGCCCGCGGGCTGATCCTGAATCCTGACGACATCGCGACGCTCCCCGGCCTCTCTGCCGCGCACCATACCGGCACCGCCGTGCATCAACCAGGGCGCGGCGCCGGTCCGCGGCAGCCGCGCGGCGTCACCTGGTGCCGCGGCGCTTTTCCCTACGCCGCAACCAGCGGGGCCCGGCAGAGCGCGGCGAAGCGCTGGACCTTGCCGTAGCAGTTGCACGCGGCGGCCTCGAGGCCCGGGCGGTCGCACACGATGATCCTGCCGCGGCTGTGCCGGATCACGCCCGCGGTCTCCAGCGCCTGCACCGCGATCGTGACGCCCGAGCGGCGGACGGCCAGCATGATGGCCAGGAGCTCCTGCGTCAGCGCCACCTCGTTGCCCTCGACCCGGTCGAGCGCCAACAGGAGCCAGCGCGCGAGCCGGGCGGCCAGGACGTGCCGGCCGTTGCAGGCCGCCGTCTGCGAGACCTGGGCCAGGAACACGTCGATCTCGCGCAGCAGGACGCCGTGCAGCACCGGCATGCGGTCCAGCCCGGCGACCAGCGTGGAGGTGAGCATGCTGTAGCCGATGCCCGCCTGCTGGACCATGGCGCGGTTGTAGGACCGCGGCTCGGCACTGAGGATGGAGGTCAGCCCGACCATGCCTTCGGGGCCGATCAACCCCACCTCGACGCGGCTGGTCTCGTCCTCGGCCTCCGCGACCATGGAAACGAACCCCTGCTCGACGAAGAACACCTGTTCCATCCGCTCGCCCGGCCCATGCAGCACCTGCCCATTCACGAGCCGCACCCGGGTCAAATGGCCGCGCAAACGCGCGAACTCCTCCGCCGGAACTAGCTGTAGGATTTTATTCTTGTATGCGGGTGGCGTAGCGGTGCCGGAGGACATCTTGAACTTTCACGAGGGGAGCGGAAGCATTAGCCCCGCGCAAACACGGTCATGCGACGGGCCGGCGTCGTGTCTCCCTATAGGCGTCGATCCCGAGTTGCACACGGTATTTGTTGAATCGCTCGTCCGTAAGCGTACATCCGGGCTGTTGTTTTTTGCTGATAGTCTGACAACTAAGGTACACATATGGCGCGCTCAAGTCGTCGACAGGCTGATTCAATACGATTTCTGGCGAAGCTCTTCGGCGGGCAGCACCGCTTTGCCGCCGTCCATCATCCAATCAGGAACCAGCAGCGGAACAGCGCCGTTTCTGCCCAGGTCTGCCGCCGCAGCCCCGTCCGCAGCGCTCGCAGCCGCGGCACCAGCCCCCCGGCCAGGCCCGCCCCGACCACGTCCAGCATCTGCCGCGAGTCGGCCGACAACAGTGACGGCTGCGCCTGCAGGGCCGCGACCTGGGCCCGGAACACCTTCATGAAGGCGCTCGGCCCACGGTTCAGCGCCGCCAGCGCGCGGCGCCGGGTGGAACGCGGCGCACCGACCGCGTTGGCGGCGTGCTGCCGATACAGCACCGTCGTCTCGGGGTCGGCAACGATCCTGCCGCCGGCGGCCGCGACGACCAGGTAGCTCCACCAGTCGTGCAGGCTGGGGGACGGCGGCGTCGTGCCGGCGACCAGCACGGCCGCGGCCCGGTTCAGCACGACGGTGCAGCCGGTCGCGATGTTCTGCGTCAGCGCCGCCCCGAAGCCCGGGCGGACCCGGACCGGTGCCGAGTCGCACATCCGGCGCAGCTGCTGGTCCACCAGCACCTGGCGGCTGCAATACAGCGCCGGCGCCGGGTCCGGTCCCAGCTGCCCCAGGCTGCGCGCCAGCTTGCCCGGCAGCCATACGTCGTCCTGGTCGGCGAAGGCCACCACCTCCGCCTGGTCCGCCACCGCGCAGCGCAGCAGCGTCATGTAGCTGGCCGTCACGCCCAGGTGCCCGCCCCCGTCCACCTGCACGCAGCGCCCGGCACCCTCGTTCCGCATGAACGCCTGCATCAGCGCGGACGAGCCGTCGCCCGAGCCGTCATCCCGCCAGTACAGCACCCAGTCGGTCCCCTGCTGCCCCACGATGCTGTCGAGCTGCGCCGGCAGGAACGCCGCACCATCGAGGGTGGACAGCACGATGCACACCTGGCCGGATGAGAGGGGCCGTCTCATGCCCCCTGGTCAGCCCCGCGCCGGTGGCGGTCCGGACGCTGCAGCCGCTGCTCGCACTCCAGGCAGGGCCGGGGCCGGACCGAGCAGCGCCTGCACCGTCCGCGCCACGCCCGTCCGCCAGGGTGGCTGGCGCACGCCGAAGACGCGGTCGAGCTTGCTGCAGTCGAGCCGGCTGTCCGCCGGGCGCCGGGCCGGGGTCGGCCAGTCCTGCGTGCGGATGGCGTCGACGGCGGGCACCTTGTGGCCGAACGGCGCCGCGGCCTCGAACACGGCCGTCGCCAGCCCGTGCCACGTGGTCGAACCCTCGCCCGCGGCGTGGTACACCCCGGCATAGTGGGCGTGCCACCCGCCTTGCAGCCGGTCGGCGATGGCCAGGATGGCGGCCGCCAGATCGGGCGCCGAGGTCGGGCAGCCCGTCTGGTCGCCCACCACGCGCAGCCGGTCCATCTTCTGTGCCGCGCCCAGCATGGTGCGCACGAAGTTCTTCCCCGTCGGCGAGTACACCCACGAGGTGCGGAGCACGATGGCCTGCGGACACGCCGCCAGCACCGCCTGCTCGCCCTCGAGCTTCGTCGCGCCATACACCCCAGTCGGGTTGGTCGCATCGGTCTCGACGTAGGGCGCACCCTTCTCGCCGTCGAAGACGTAGTCGGTGGACACATGGATCAGGGGGATGCCGGCCTCGGCACACAGCCGCGCCAGCGCGGCCGGCCCGTCGCGGTTGGCCCGCCGGGCCGCAGCCTGGTCCTGCTCCGCGGCGTCGACGGCCGTGTAGGCGGCGGCGTTCACCACCAGGGCGGGTCGCCCGTCCGGGCACGCCGCCCGGAACGCGGCATCGATCGTCTCCGGCCGGTCGAAGTCGAAGGCGGGGCGCCCGACCCGATGCACCTGGTCGCCCGCCGCCGCCGCCAGCGCCGTGGCCAGTTGCCCGGTGCCGCCGGTCACCAGGATCGTCATGCGGGGAACCACCCCTGCGCCGCCTCGAACCCCGGCAGGACCAGGTCCTTCTCGGAGAGCACGGCTTCGCCGGGCGCCAGCGGCCAGGGCAGCGCCAGGCCGGGATCGTTCCAGATCACCCCGCGCTCGCTGTCCCTGCTGTAGCGGTCGGTCACCTTGTACAGCACCTCGGTGTCCGGCTGCAGGGTGCAGAACCCATGCAGGAACCCCGGCGGCACCCAGAGCTGCGCCCAGTTCTCCGCCGACAGCTCCGCCGCGACCCATTGGCCATAGGTCGGCGAGCCCACCCGCGCATCGACCGCGACGTCCCAGATCGCGCCCTTCAGCACCCGCACGAGCTTGCCCTGCGGGTGGGGCGCCACCTGGCAGTGCAGGCCGCGGATGACGCCGCGCTCGCGGGACAGGCTCTGATTGTCCTGCACGAAGGCCAGGTCGACCCCGGCCTCGGCGAAGGCCCCCAGCTTGAACACCTCCGAGAAGAAGCCCCGGTGGTCCCCGAAGCGCGGCGGCGTCAGCAGGATCACATCGGGGATGGCAAGCCGTTCGACCTTCATGCGTGCAACCCGTCCGCGAGCTCCAGGAGCAGGCGGCCCAGCTCCGTCTTCGCGAGCGATTTGGCAGCGTCCCGCAACGAGGCGGCATCGATGTAGCCCATGCGGAAGGCCACCTCCTCCGGGCAGCCGACCAGCATCCCCTGCCGGTCCTGGATCGTCTGCACGAAGGTCGCCGCCTGCAGCAGGCTGTCCGGCATCCCGGCATCGAGCCACGCGCAGCCGCGCCCCAGCCGCTCCACGTGCAGGCTGCCTTCAGCCAGATACAGCGCGTTCAGGTCGGTGATCTCGAGCTCGCCCCGCGCCGAGGGCTTCACCTTCCGCGCAAGCGCCGACACGCGCGCATCGTAGAAATAGAGCCCGGTCACCGCCCAGTTGCTTTTCGGCGCCGCGGGCTTCTCCACGATCTCGATCGCGCGCCCGCTGCTGTCGAACGACACGACGCCGTATCGCTCGGGGTCGCGCACCTGGTAGGCGAAGACGGTGGCGCCCTCGGGCCGGGCCGCGGCGGCGCGCAGCAGCACGCCCAGATGGTCGCCGAAGATCAGGTTGTCGCCCAGCGCCAGCGCGCAGGGCTGTCCGGCGATCCACTCCTCGCCGATGTGGAACGCCTGCGCCAGGCCCTCGGGCCGCGCCTGCTCGGCATAGGTCAGCCGGATGCCGAAGCGCTCGCCCGTGCCGAGAAGCCGGCGGAACTGCGGCAGGTCCACGGGGGTCGAGATCACCAGGATGTCCCGGATGCCCGCCAGCATCAGGACGGACAGGGGGTAGTAGATCATCGGCTTGTCATACACCGGCAGCAGCTGCTTGCTGCTCGCCAGGGTGATCGGGTGCAGGCGCGTGCCGCTCCCGCCCGCCAGAAGGATGCCCTTCATGCCACCTTGCCCAGCCGCTGCCCGGCATAGGCGCGGTCCCGGATCGCCTCCCACCAGCCCTGGTTGTCCAGGTACCACTGCACCGTCCGCTTCAGGCCCCGGTCGAAGTCGTGCGGTGCCTGCCAGCCGAGCGCCGCCGTGGTGCGCGCCGGGTCGATCTCGTAGCGGAAGTCGTGGCCGGGCCGGTCGGTGACGTAGGTGATCAGACGCTCCCGCGGGCCCATGGGGTCGGGGCGCAGTGCGTCCAGCGTGGCGCAGATGGCGCGCACGACCTCGAGGTTGGTGCGCGGCTGGCGGGCGCCGATGGCCAGGGTGGCGCCGGGCTCCGCGTGCTCGACCGCCAGCACCAGTGCCTCGGCATGGTCGTCCACATACAGCCAGTCGCGGGTGTTCGACCCGTCGCCGTAGACGGGCAGCGGCTTGCCCTGCAGCGCGTTCAGCGTGACGAGCGGGATCAGCTTCTCGGGGAATTGCCAGGGGCCGTAGTTGTTCGTCGTGTTGGTGACGAAGGTCGGCAGCCCGTAGGTGTGGTGCCAGGCCCGCACCAGGTGGTCCGACGAGGCCTTGCTGGCCGAGTAGGGGCTGCGCGGGTCGTAGGGCGTGGTCTCCGTGAACGGCGGGTCGTCGGCCGCCAGCGCGCCGAACACCTCGTCGGTCGAGATGTGGTGGAAGCGGAACCGGGCCTGCCGCGCGCGATCGAGGCCCGCCCAGTAGGCGCGGGCCGCATCCAGCATGACGAAGGTGCCGACCACGTTGGTGTGGATGAACGGCGCCGGCCCGTCGATCGAGCGGTCCACGTGGCTCTCGGCCGCCAGATGCATCACGGCGTCGGGCTGGTGCGTCGCGAACACCTGCCCGATCGCGGACGCGTCGGTGATGTCGGCCTTCACGTGCAGGTGGCGGGGGTCGCGCAGCGCCTCCTCCAGCGCATCCTCGGAGGCCGCGTAGGTCATCTTGTCGACATTCACCACCGTGTGCTCGGTGGACCGGATCAAGCGCCGGATGACTGCGGAACCGATGAAGCCGCAGCCTCCGGTGAGCAGAATGCGCATTGTCGTCCTTCTGAAATAGCCCGGCTTAATGTTCCGCTTGATAAGCCAATCCTGCTGCATTGCAAACTGCCCGGGGGTTTCGCCTCGCGGTCACCTGTGGGCATATCCGAAGCCGCTCCCTCAGCCTTCTCCCCACCCTCCCACCCAGTCAGCGGAAGCCGATGAACGCTCGCGACAGTCACGACACGGTTCAGGAGACGCGGCCGGACGACATCCCGGGGCTGAGCGATTCGGCGCCCACCGTCCTGTCGGCCGAAGCCGTTTCGGGCATGGCGGCGGATCTCGGCCCCGGCCAGGCGCTCGCGCTATTGTTGGATGGCGAGCTGATCGCCACCGGCACGACCGGCGCGGGGGGCGCCTGGCGGCTGCCGATCCCGGACCATGCCGTGTCCGGCATGCTGGACGTGCTGGAGACGACGGGTGCCCGCAGCCTGCTGGCGGCGCCGCTCGATCTGGCGGCCGCCCGCGGCGTGGTGTGGCATGGCTGGGCGTGCGACCGCGGGCTCATCACGGGGCGGTTCGCCCTGGCGCCCGGCCGTGCCGAACCGAGCCCGGTGCTGGTCGACTGCTACCCGGACGACACGCTGGCGTTCCGTGCCTTCGCCATGCCCGAGGACGGCGCGGCCGCCGGCATGCACCGCTTCTCGGGCCGGCCGCTCGCCCTGCTCGCCCTCGGCCAGTCCCTCACGCTCCGCCCCCGCGTGAACGGGGTCGAACTGGACCAGCCGCTGACCCTGACCATGGCCGACATCGGCGCCGTCGGTCACCTGGACCGGACCGCGGAGCCCGTGGTGCGCGGCTGGCTGCTGGACCCGACCGACCCGGCCCGGCCCGTCGGGCTCGAGGTCCGGCTCGACGGCCGGACCGTCGCGACCGTCCTGCCCGACCTGCTGCGGCAGGACCTGGTCGAGATGGGCTATCCGCCGGGGATCGCCGGGTTCGTCGTCCCCTTCCCGCCCGCCTTCGCCCGGCAGCGCATCGTCCGCGTCCAGGCGTTCGTCGCCGAAACCGGCATGGAGCTGGTCGGCAGCCCCTATCTGCTGGAGGTCGAGCCCGAGATCGTCGGCAGCTTCGACCTTCTGCAGGGCCAGACGGTCGGCGGTTGGGCGCTCGACCTGCAGGACCCCGGGACGCCCTTGTTCCTGGAGGCGGTCTGCGACGGCGCGGTGATCGGCAGCGGCCGCGCGGACGTGCCCCGCGCCGACGTGCAGCAGTCCGGCGTGCCGAGCGCCCGATGCGGCTTCTCGTTCCGGCTCGACCGCCCGCTGCTGTCGCTCCGGGGTCTCGACATCGCGGTCCGGGTCGCGGGCGCGGGCACGGTCCTGCCCGGCTCGCCCCGGCAGCTGAAGGCGGACGACACCATGGTCCGCATGCTGGACCGTTCGCAGCGCCTGCCCGCCCGGACCCTGCAGCGCCTGGCCGCCGCCGTCACCCATCGGACGGCAGCGACCCCCATCACGCTCGTGATGCCGGTCCTCGATCCCGCACGGGACCGGCTGATCGCCGCGCTCGACGCCGTCATGGGCCAGTGGTCCGCCAACTGGGAGCTGATCTGCATCCAGCCCGGCGCCGGCACGCCTGACGTGACCGAGATCCTGGAGGTCGCCGCCAGCCACGACCCCCGCATCCGCGTGATCCCGGCCGCAGCGCCCGTCGGCACCGCCGGCGCGATCAACCTGGGCCTCGACTCCGCCACGGGCGCATGGATCGCGGTAATCGACCCGAACGACGTTCTGGAGCCGGACGCCGTGCACCGGCTGGCCGCCGCCGCGCAGGAGACCGGGGCCGACATCGTCTATGGCGACGAGGCGGTCACGACGGACGACATCGGCATCATCGCCGCCATCCACGCCAGGCCCGCCTTCAGCCACGACTACCTGTTGAGCCACCCCGCCCGCATCCGCCTGGCCGCCATCCGGGCCAGCCTCGCCCGCGCGCTGCCATGGGACGAGGCGCTGCCCGGCGCCGAAGCGGCCGGGATCGACGCGCTGCTGCGGGCGGTCGAGCAGGCACGTGCCGTCGCGCATGTCCCGGGCGTGCTGTACCGGCGGCGCGGCAAGACCGATGCGCCCCCTGACGCCGTGATGACCGGCCTGCTCGAAGCACACCTCGCCCGGCTCGGGCTGTCCGCCAGCGTGTCCCCGGGCCTGGTCCCCGGCGGCTACCGGATCGACTGGCCGGATGACGGGGGCGAGGTGCTGGTCGTGATCCCCACGAAGGACCGGGCGGACCTGCTGCACGCCTGCATCGAGAGTCTCGAGGCCACGAAGGCGCCGGCGCCGGTATCGGGCCAGAAGCGGGGCAAGCCCGCGAACATCCGGATCGTCGTGATCGACCACGAATCGACGGACCCGGCGGCGGTGGCGCTGCTGGCGGAGATCGCTGCGCGCCACACCGTCATGCCCTATGACGGCCCGTTCAACTTCGCACGCATGAACAACCGGGCCGTCGCGGCGCATGGCGGCGCGGCGCGCCACCTGCTGTTCATGAACAATGACGTCACCGCCGTGGCGCCGGGCTGGATCCAGCGGCTCCGCAGCCTGGTCGCGCGGCCCGGCACCGGCGCCGTCGGCCCGCTGCTGCTGTACGGCGACGACCGCGTCCAGCATGCCGGCGTGCTGATCGGGATCGACGGCGCCGGGGCCGACCACGCGATGCGCGCCCAGCCGGCCTACCTGGACGGCGGCGGCCGCAACGGCGGCTACCTCGGCAACCTGACGAGCGTCCGCGACTACTCGGCCGTGACCGCGGCCTGCATGATGGTGCGCCGCGACGTCTTCGACTCGGTGCAGGGCTTCGACGAGACCTTCACGGTCGGGTTCAACGACACGGACCTCTGTCTCCGCATCGGCGAAACCGGCCACAAGGTGCTGTACGACGGCTTCACCGTCCTGTATCACCGCGAGAGCGCGACCCGGACCCCCGCGGCCGAGCCGCACCCGGAGGACGACCGGCGGCTCCTGGCCCGTTGGCGCCGCACCTTCACCGCCGGCGATCCGTTCTTCAGCCCGCTGCTCGCCACGCTCGACCACACCACACGCTACGAAGGCCGCTGCAAGGGCCGGACGGGGGTGCGCGTCGTGATGCTTCCGGGCCGCCCGGCCGCCGGTCCCGCGGGCCGGGCCGCACCTGCCGCCCCGAAGCGCACGCGCGCTCAGAAAGGCTGACCGCGCTCGTCAGTGCTTGTGGATCGGATCGATCCATTTGACGGCCTTGGGCTGCTCCACCGCGTCGATGTTCAGGTTGACGACCACCGCCTCGTTGTCGCTGCGGACCAGCACGCATTCCAGCGTCTCGTCCGTGGAGGCGTTGATCTCCTGGTGCGGCACATAGGGCGGGATGAAGATGAAGTCGCCGGGCCCCGCCTCGGCCACGAACTCCAGCGCCTCGCCCCACCGCATGCGGGCCCGGCCGCGCACGACGTAGATCACGCTCTCGAGCGCGCCGTGGTGGTGCGCACCGGTCTTGGCGTCCGGATGGATGTGCACCGTGCCGGCCCAGAGCTTCTGCGCCCCCACCCGGGCGAAGTTGATCGCCGCCGCGCGGTTCATCCCCGGGGTCTGTGCCGTGTTGGTGTCCAGGCTGTCGCCCGGCACCACCCGCACGCCGTCCGTCTCCCACTTCGCATCCGTCATTTCGGTCGTCCCATGCTCATCGATCGCGGACACCGTGACTCGTCCCCCGGTCCGGGGCAACCTCTCCGCCATGCCCGATCCCACGCTCCTGACCCCCTCCTCGCCTGCGGCACCCCCCACGCCTCCCCAACCGAAGGAGCAGCGCCTGGCCCGCATCCTGCTGGGCGTGGCGTTGCTGGCCCTCGGTATCTTCATCCTGGGCGGCTTCCTGCGGGCGCTGGCCTGGGCGGCCGTGCTGGCCGTGGCGACGTGGCCGCTGTACGAGCGGGCGCAGCGCCGGGTGCCGCCGGGTCGGCACAACATCCTGCTGCCGCTGCTGTTCACGGTGGCCACGACCCTCGTGGTCCTGGTCCCGCTGGTGCTGCTGGCGTACGAGGTGGGGCACGAGGCCCGGTCCATCGCCGCCTGGGTCGTCGCGGCACGGCAGAACGGCGTGCCGTTGCCCGACGCGCTGACCCATCTGCCGGCGGGCCAGGCGCAGCTGACCGGCTGGTGGGACGCCAACCTCGGCAAGCCCGAGGGCGCCCGGTCCATGCTCGGCCGGCTCGACACCGAGCTGATGCTGTTCGGGCGCAGCTATGGCAGCCGCGCCCTGCACAGCATGGTCAACTTCGGCTTCGAGATGCTGGCCCTGTTCTTCCTGTATCGCGACGGCGCCCAGCTGCGGGAGCAGCTGCTGGACCTCAGCCGCCGCCTGTTCGGCCCGCATGGCGAGCAGATGGCCAAGCAGATCGTCGCCTCCATCCACGGCACCGTCGACGGGCTGGTGCTGGTCGGGCTGGGCGTGGGCCTCCTGCTGGGCATCGCCTATGCCGTGGCGGGCGTGCCGCACCCGGCGCTGCTCGGCGCCATCACCGCGGGGGCGGCGATGATCCCGGTGGGCGCCTGGGTCCTGCTCGCCGTCGCCTGCCTGCTGGCAGTGGCCGCCGGCAAGACCTTGGCCGCCGCCGTGCTCGCGGCGTTCGGCGTGCTGGTGGTGTTCGGCGCCGACCACTTCGTCCGCCCCGTGCTGATCGGCGGCGCGACCCAGCTGCCTTTCCTGTGGGTGCTGCTCGGCATCCTGGGCGGCGTCGAGACCTTCGGCCTGCTCGGGCTGTTCCTCGGCCCGGCCGTCATGGCCGCCCTCATTCTCCTGTGGCGGGACTGGGTCGGGAGTGCGAGAACCACCCCGCAAAACCTGGCGAACCCGTGATGGACACTCAACCTGCCGCCCCTCCGACCGGGTCCATGACCCCGAGCCACGCGCTGCGCACCGCGGAGCTGCGCGCCCGGATCGTCGGCAAGCTGACCTACCAGGTCGGCAAGACCGCCGCCGCCGCGAGCCTGCGCGACTGGTTCCTGGCCACCGCGTTCGCCGTGCGCGACGAGATGGTCGACCATTGGTTCGAAAGCACCCGCCGTAGCTACGAGAGCGGGGCCAAGCGCGTCTATTACCTGTCGCTCGAGTTCCTCATCGGCCGCCTGCTGGCCGACTCGATCGGCAACCTCGGCCTGACCGAAGCGGTGCGCGAGGCGCTGGCCCAGGAAGGCGTGGACCTGGAAGCGCTGCGCGAGGAGGAGCCGGACGCGGCCCTCGGCAATGGCGGGCTCGGGCGGCTGGCCGCCTGCTTCATGGAGTCGATGGCCACCCTGGGCGTCGCCGCCTACGGCTACGGCATCCGCTACGAGCACGGGCTGTTCCGCCAGGTGATCGAGAACGGCATCCAGCAGGAGCTGCCGGAGGAGTGGCTGCGGTTCGGCAACCCCTGGGAGTTCGAGCGGCCGGAGGTCGCCTACCCCGTGGGCTTCGGCGGCCACGTCTCCGCCCATCAGGAGCCGGACGGGCGCGTCACCTACGCCTGGCAGCCAGCCGAGACGCTCTCGGCCGTCGCCTACGACACGCCGGTGATCGGCGGCCCAGGCGTTACTGAACCAGGCGCTACTGAACCCGGCGGGGTCGACCCGGGCGGTGAGCCCGGCCTCACGCGGCATCACGCCAACACGCTCCGCCTCTGGTCCGCCCGCGCGGCCACGCCGCTGCATCTGGAGGCGTTCAACCGCGGCGACCATGTCGGCGCCCTGCAGGACAAGGTCCGCACCGAGGCCGTCTCCCGCGTGCTGTATCCCGGTGACGACAGCGACGCCGGGCAGGAGCTGCGGCTGCGGCAGGAGTTCTTCTTCGCGTCGGCCTCGCTGCAGGACCTGCTGCGCCGGCACCTCGACCAGTTCGGCACGCTCGACACGCTGGCCGACAAGGCCGCCGTCCAGCTGAACGACACCCATCCCGCCATCGCGGTGATCGAGCTGATGCGCCTGCTGATGGACGTGCACGGCCGCGACTGGGACGCCGCCTGGCGCATCACCGTCGCCACGATCGCCTACACCAACCACACCCTGCTGCCCGAGGCGCTCGAGACGTGGCCGGTCAGCCTGATGGAGCGGCTGCTGCCGCGGCACATGCAGCTGATCTACCTGCTGAACGGCCGGCACCTGGAGCACGTGCGGTCCAAGGCGGGGCCGGGCCCCGAGGACGCGCTGCTGGCCCGCACCTCGCTGATCGACGAGCGGCACGGGCGTCGCGTCCGCATGGGCCACCTGGCCTTCCTGGGCAGCCACGCCATCAACGGCGTCTCGGCGCTGCACACGACCTTGATCCGGCAGACGATCTTCCACGACATGGACGGCGTCTACCCGGGCCGGATCAGCAACAAGACCAACGGCATCACCGTCCGCCGCTGGCTGCACCGCGCCAACCCCGCCTTGACCCGGCTGTTGACCGACACGCTCGGCCGCCGCGTGCTGTCCGACCCCAGTTCCCTGCAGGACCTGGTGTCCCACGCCGAAGACAGCGCCTTCCGGCAGGAGTTCGCGGCCCAGCGGCGCCGCGCGAAGGCGACCCTGGCCCGCATCGTGCAGGACCGCACCGGGATCGCGATCGACCCTTCGGCCCTGTTCGACGTGCACATCAAGCGCATGCACGAGTACAAGCGCCAGCTGCTGAACGTCCTGCAGGCGGTGGCGCTGTACGACGCCATCCGCGCCCAGCCGAACCGCGACTGGGTGCCGCGCGTCAAGATCTTCGCCGGCAAGGCCGCGCCGGGCTACCGCATGGCCAAGCTGGTGATCCGCCTGGCGCATGACGTGGGCCAGGTGGTGAACACCGACCCCTCCGTCGCCGGGCGGCTCAAGATCGTGTTCCTGCCCAACTACAACGTGAGCCTGGCCGAGCGCATCATCCCGGCGGCCGACCTCTCGGAACAGATCTCGACGGCCGGCATGGAGGCCTCGGGCACCGGCAACATGAAGCTGGCCCTGAACGGGGCTCTGACCATCGGCACGCTCGACGGCGCCAACGTGGAGATCAGGGACCATGTGGGCGCCGCCAACATCTTCATCTTCGGCATGACGGCCGAGGGCGTCGTCGCCCGCCACGCCCGCGGCCTCGATGCGCACGACATGGTCGCGCGCAGCCCGGCGCTGCACCAGGCGCTGGAGAGCATCCGCGCCGGCGTGTTCTCGCCCACCGAGCCCGAACGCTACCGCGCGCTGGTCGACATGCTGGTCGAACGCGACCCCTTCATGGTGTGTGCCGACTTCGACAGCTACGTCGAGTCGCAGGACGCCGTGGACCGGCTCTGGCGGGACGAGGCGGCCTGGTGGCGCACGGCGGTGCTGAACACGGCCGGGGTCGCCTGGTTCTCGTCGGACCGCACCATCCGCGAGTACGCCGACGAAATCTGGCACGCGCCCGTGTCGGCGGGCGCATCCGCATGACCGATCATCGGACCAGCGGACCGGGCGGCGCGCCCGTGCGCCACGCCATGGCCTATGTGCTCGCCGGCGGACGCGGCAGCCGCCTGCAGGAGCTGACCAACATCCGCGCCAAGCCTGCCGTCTACTTCGGCGGCAAGTCGCGCATCATCGACTTCGCCCTGTCGAACGCGCTCAACTCCGGCATCCGCCGCATCGGCGTCGCCACGCAGTACAAGGCGCACAGCCTGATCCGGCACCTGGCCCGCGGCTGGAACTTCATGCGGCCCGAGCGCAACGAGAGCTTCGACGTGCTGCCGGCCAGCCAGCGGGTGGACGAGGCCGGGTGGTACGCCGGCACCGCCGACGCCGTGTTCCAGAACATCGACATCATCGAGAGCTACGATCCCCGCTACATCGTCCTGCTCGCCGGCGATCACATCTACAAGATGGACTACGGCCCCATGCTGCAGCAGCACGTGGACCAGGGCGCCGACGTGACGGTCGCGTGCGTCGAGGTGCCGCGGATGGAGGCGGCGGCCTTCGGCGTCATGGCCGTGGACGCGGCGGACCGCATCACCTCGTTCCTGGAGAAGCCCGCCGACCCGCCCGGCATCCCCGGCGACCCGGACCGCGCGCTCGCCAGCATGGGCATCTACGTGTTCGACACCGCCTTCCTGATCGACCAGCTGCGGCGCGACGCCGTGGCGCCCGACTCCAGCCACGATTTCGGCCGCGACATCATCCCGCACATCGTCACCGGCGGTAAGGCCGTCGCCCACCGCTTCGCCACCTCCTGCGTCCGCAGCGCATCGGAGAACCAGGCCTATTGGCGCGACGTCGGCACCGTCGACGCCTATTGGGAGGCGAACATCGACCTGACGGACTTCGTCCCCGGGCTCGACCTCTATGACCGCGACTGGCCCATCTGGACCTATGCCGAGATCGTGCCCCCGGCCAAGTTCGTGCACGACGAGAAGATCCGGCGCGGCCAGGCCGTGAGTTCGCTGGTGTCCGGCGGCTGCATCGTCTCCGGCAGCAGCATCCGGCGCAGCCTGCTGTTCACCGGGGTGCACACCCACTCCTATGCCAATATCGAGGGCGCGGTCGTGCTGCCCTATGCCGAGATCGGGCGTCGGGCCCGGCTGCGCGACGTGGTGATCGACCGCGGCGTGCGCATCCCGGACGGGCTGGTGGTGGGCGAGGACCCCGTGCTGGACGCGGCGCGCTTCCGCCGGACCGAGCGCGGCGTCTGCCTGATCACCCAGCCGATGATCGACGCGCTCGGGGCCTGACGTGGCAAAGGCGCCCGCGCCGCTGCGGGTTCTCGCCGTCGCGTCGGAGGTGTTCCCGCTGGTCAAGACCGGGGGCCTGGCGGATGTCGTGGGCGCCCTGCCGGCCGCCCTGACCGCCTGTGATGTCGAGGTGCGGACCCTCGTGCCGGGCTACCCCGCCGTCCTGGCGGCGCTGTCCCGGCCTCGCACGCTGCACCGCTTCGACACGTTGATGGGTGCCCCGGCCCGGCTGCTGTCGGCCACCGTCGCGGGCCTGCCGCTTCTGGTGCTGGATGCGGCACACCTCTACGACCGCCCCGGCACGCCCTACGACCAGCCGGGCGGGGGCGCCTGGTCCGACAACCCCGAGCGCTTCGCCGCACTCTGCCAGGCGGCCGTCGCCATTACGCAGGGATGTGCGGCGCCGTGGCAGCCCGACCTGGTGCACGCGCATGACTGGCAGGCCGGGCTGGTGCCGGCCTACCTGCACTATGCCGGGCTGCCGCACCCGCCGACCGTGCTGACCGTCCACAACATGGCCTTCCCCGGCTGGGCGCCGTTTGACCGCCTGGCCAGGCTCGGCCTGCCGCCCGAGAGCTTCACGATCGAGGGCGTCGAGTTCTTCGGCGGCATCGGCGCCCTGAAGGCCGGGCTGCGCTTCGCCGACGCGATCACGACGGTCTCGCCCGGCTATGCCGCCGAGATCATGCAGCCCGAGCACGGCCAGGGCCTCGACGGCCTGCTGCGGACGCGGGCCGCCGCGGTGTCCGGCATCGTGAACGGCATCGACACGACGGTATGGGACCCGGCGGCGGACCCGCTGCTGCCCGCGCGCTACACCGGGCCGCATGCCCGACGGCGCGGCCGGAACAAGGCCGCCCTGCAGGCGCGCTTCGGCCTCGATCCGGCGCCGGGCGCGCTGGTCTTTGCCATCGTCAGCCGCCTGTCGCACCAGAAGGGCATCGACCTCGTGCTGGAGTCGCTGCCGACCCTGATCGGGCTCGGGGCCCAGCTGGCCGTGCTGGGCACCGGCGAATCGGAGCTCGAACAGGCGCTGCGGGCCGCTGCCGACCGGCATCCCGGCCAGGTCGCGGCGGAGATCGGCTATGACGAGGCGCTGGCGCACCTGGTGCAGGCCGGCTGCGACGCGCTGCTGGTGCCCTCCCGATTTGAGCCGTGCGGCCTGACGCAGCTCTATGCCCTCCGCTACGGCGCGATCCCGGTGGTGGCCCGGGTGGGCGGCCTGTCGGACACCGTCATCGACGCCAACCCGGCCGGCCTTGCCGCGCAGGTGGCCACGGGCGTGCAGTTCCTGCCCGTGACGGGTGACGGGCTGCGGGCGGCGCTGCACCGGACAGCCCAGCTCTGGGCCGATCCGGAGGCGTGGGCGCATCTGCAGCGCAACGCCATGCGTGCCAAGGTCGGCTGGTCCGCGCCTGCCGCGGCCTATGCGAAACTTTTTCGAAGTCAGGTAGTGAACTTTTAGGAAAGAGGGGCGTATAAGGACTCGTCTCCGGGGCGCTACCCCCCCCAAAGCGACCCGGATCGACGTGAGTGGCGCGGCCTGAGCCTACCCCCCCTTGGCTCGGCCGCGCCGCCACACCTTCCCACTCCTCTCGGCAGGCTTCACACTCCCTTCACCAATCTGGGAGAACCACGCGTGCGAATCGGGATTGTCGGGATCGCCGGCCGGATGGGCCGGCTGTTGCTGGAGGAAGTGGCCGCCGCAGGACACGACCTGTCCGGCGGGTTGCTGCGGCCCGGCAGCGCCGCCGTGACGGACGGCCCCATCCTGCCGGATTTGCGCGCCCTGGCGGCCGTCAGCGACGTCGTCATCGACTTCACCGTCGCCAGCACTGCCCAGGAGCATGCCGCCGCGATGGCCGGATCGGGGACGGCCTGGGTGCTTGGCACCTCCGGTCTGTCCGCCACCGACGAACAGGCCGTCGCCCGGGCCGCCGAGCGGATCGCCGTCGTCTACTCGGCCAACTTCTCCCCCGGGATCACGCTGCTGCTGGAGCTGGCCACCCGCATGGCGGCGGCCCTGCCAGGCGACGCCTACGACGCCGAGATCGTCGAGATGCATCACCGGCAGAAGGTCGATGCCCCGTCCGGCACCGCCGTGGCCCTGGGCCGCGCCGTCGCGTCCGGTCGCGGCGTGGACCTGGCGTCCGTCACGGATAGCGGGCGCGATGGCCACACCGGGGCGCGCCGGCCCGGCGACATCGGGTTCGCGGCGCTGCGCGGCGGCCAGGTTGTGGGCGAGCACACCCTGCTGTTCGCCGCCGCCAGCGAGCACGTCGCGCTGACGCACCGCGCCTTCGACCGCCGGGTCTTTGCCACGGGTGCGGTCCGCGCGGCTGCCTGGACAGCCGGCCGCGCGCCCGGCCTGTTCGGCATGCGCGACGTCATGGCGGCCTCCTGAATGACGAAAGGGCAGTCGCCTTGACCTGAAACGCCGTTTCCGCCACATCCCGTCCCGCCCCGGCGTCCGGCCGGTGCGTCGGGCCGATCGAGCGAAACAGCGCGACGCCGCACCCCCATCAACGCAGCACGCGACAAGAGGAGAAATCCATGCGCGCCAAGGGCAACTATCTGTTCACTTCCGAATCGGTTTCGGAAGGGCATCCCGACAAGGTCGCCGACCGCATCAGCGACACCGTGCTGGACGCCTTCCTGAAGGCCGACCCCTACAGCCGCGTCGGCTGCGAGACGCTCGTGACCACCAACCGTGTCGTCATCGCCGGCGAGGTCCGCGGCCCCGCATCCGTCACGCCCGAGCTGCTGACGCATCTGACGCGCGAGGCCATCAAGGACATCGGCTACGACCAGGCCGGCTTCACCTACAAGGACGCGACGCAGGTCGAGGTGCTGCTGCACGCGCAGAGCGTCGACATCGCCAAGGGCGTCGACAGCGCCGGCAACAAGGACGAGGGCGCCGGCGACCAGGGCATCATGTTCGGGTACGCCTGCACCGAGACCCCGGCCCTGATGCCGGCCCCGCTGCACTACTCGCACCTGATCCTGCGCCGCATGGCGGAGCTGCGGAAGGCGGGCGACGTAGCCGCGGCCGGGTTGCTTCCGGATGCAAAGAGCCAGATCACCGTGCGCTACGTCGAGGGCAAGCCCGTCGGCGCCGACAGCGTCGTGGTCTCGACCCAGCACGAGGAGGGCATGAGCCACGAGGACATCGAGGGCAAGGTCCGCCCCATCGTGGAAGCGACGCTTCCGGCCGGCTGGGTGACCGCGGCCACCAAGTTCCACATCAACCCCACGGGCATCTTCGTCATCGGCGGGCCCGACGGCGACGCGGGGCTGACGGGCCGCAAGATCATCGTCGACACGTATGGCGGCGCGGCCCCGCACGGCGGCGGCGCGTTCAGCGGCAAGGACCCGACCAAGGTCGACCGCAGCGCCGCCTATGCCTGCCGCTACCTGGCCAAGAACGTCGTCGCGGCCGGCCTGGCCGACCGTTGCACCATCCAGATCAGCTACGCGATCGGCGTCTCCCACCCGCTGAGCGTCTATGTCGATCTCGAGGGGTCCGGCCATGACATCGACGAGACCAAGCTCGAGACCGTGCTTCAGGAGTTGATGAACCTGACGCCCCGCGGAATCCGCGAGCACCTGAAGATGAACCGCGCGATCTATGTGCCGAGCGCCGCCTACGGCCATTTCGGCCGCGAGCCGGACGACGCGCTGGGCACATTCACGTGGGAGCGGACCGACCTCGTGCCGCAGCTCAAAAGCGCCTTCGGCCGCTGAGCCCGCTGTCGCCCGGGGATCGAACCCCGGGCGACCGTTCCCGCACGCCGAGCCGCCAGCAGTGACGTCTCCCACCGCCAAACCGCCCGCCGACCGGCTGTATGGGCGGGCCCGGGGGCACACGCTCCGGCCCCGGCAGCAGCGCCTGCTCGATGTCACCCTGCCCCGGCTGCGCCTGCAGCCGGACCAGCTGGCCGAACCCCGGGCCGCCTTCGCATCGCCGCCTCTCCGTTTGGGGCTGGAGATCGGGTTCGGCGGCGGCGAGCACGCCCAGGCCCTGATCGAAGCCGAGCCGGGACTCGGGCTGATCGCGGCAGAGGTGTTCGACAACGGCCTGTGCTCCCTGCTGTCCCGCCTGGTGCCGGACACCACCGACGAGGCCACGGCGCCCCTGCCCGGCAACCTGCGCCTGTGGGACGACGACGCCCGCATCCTGCTGCGCGCCCTGCCGCCCGCCTGCCTCGACATCCTGTTCCTGATGTTCCCCGACCCCTGGCCCAAGGCGCGCCACGCCAAGCGCCGCTTCGTCCATCCCGAGCAGGTGCCGCTGGTCGCCAGGGTGCTGAAGCCCGGGGCGCCGTGGCGGATCGCCAGCGACGACCCGACCTACCAGGCCTGGGTGACCGAGGTCATGGCGGCCCAGACGCTGTTCCACCCGGCCACCCCCGCGGCGGCCCGCCCGGCCGGTTGGCCCGCCACCCGCTACGAGTCGAAAGCCCTTCGCGCCGGGCGCACGCCGCTGTATTGGTCGTTCGAGCGAAGCCTCGTCCCCGAGGCCGAAGGAGCGGCACAGACGGGATGGACGGCCGGAGCAGCCTGACGCGCGACGAGAGCAGGCCGCTGACCGGCCTGCGCGGACTCGGCGCGCTGATGGTGATGGCGCACCACGTCTTCCTGCATCTCGATATCCATCTGCATCTGCCGGCGCTGGAGGGCCTGCTGTGGCGGGCCTTCATGGGCGTGGACCTGTTCTTCGTCCTCAGCGGATTCGTGATGTCGATGGTCTACGGCCACTGGTTCGACGGCTCCGCGCACGGCGGTGTGCGCCTGGTGCCGCTGTTCCTCGTCCGCCGGGTTGCCCGGCTGTGGCCGCTGCACGCCGCCGCCGTCGCCGTGCTGATCGGCCTCGGCCTCCTCGGCCTGGAGACCCTCCCGTCGCCCCGCCAGGTGGTGGCCAACCTCGGGCTGATCCAGGCCTGGGGCGTCAGCGCCGCGATCAACCCGCCCTCGTGGTCGGTCAGCGTCGAGTTCCTCGCCTACCTCTGCTTCCCGCTGCTGGCCGTGCCGCTGCTCCGCTGGCGCTCCGGCCTGGCACTTGGGGCCCTCTGCGTCGCCGGCCTGCTCGCCGTCTGCCTGCATGCGGCCCCGGCCCTCGGTCTCACGCGCCGCGGCCTGCTCGACATCTACTACAACTACAGCCTCCTGCCCGACCTGCGCTGCCTCGCCGGGTTCGTCATGGGGATGATGGCGTGGCGGGCCGGATGCAATCCGCGCCTGCAGCGCTGGGCCGCACTGCCCTGGACCGGCCCGCTGGCGTTGGCGCTATTCCTGGCGCTGCTGCTGGCTCGAACCGACGGCCTGCTCGCCTATGTGCTGCTGCCGCCGATCGTGCTGGGCATGCACTATGGGTCGGGCCCCGTCGTGCGCCTGTTCGCCACGGGACCGCTGTATCGCGTGGGTGTGCTGTCCTATGCCGTCTACCTGATCCATTACGTGCTGCTCTGGTCGTTCCCGATGGGCTGGGGGCCACTCTGGACCGTGCTCGGCGCCTATGTCCTCGTGACCGTCGCGCTGGCCTCGGTCGCGCACTGGGCGATCGAGGTCCCGGGACGCCGGCTGCTGCGCCGGTTGGGCGAGGGCGTGCTGGCGATGCTGCCGCCGCTGCCCGTGTCCGCGAGCGTCCTGGCCGCGGCGGAGCGGCCCTTGCGGCGCGGTCCGCCATAGCCTATCTAGATGCCACGCAATCTTCCGAACGCTGAACGGGGGTGGCCTTCACGGGCCGCCCTTTTTGTTGTGGACGCCCTGTCATGTCGCCTTCCCCGCGGCTCGACGCCTCCGGTGCCGAGCCCAACCATTCCGGCCTCGAGGGCCGTATCGCCGCCGCCATCGGGCCCACGCTCGAGGCGTTGGGGTTCGAGATCGTGCGTGTGCTGGTGCTGGGCCGGGAACGGCCGACCGTGCAGGTGATGGCCGACCGCGCCGACGGCCGCCTGATCACGGTCGAGGACTGCGAGCAGATCACCCACGCCGTCTCGGCCGTGCTGGACGTGGACGACCCGCTGCCGGGCGCATGGAACCTCGAGGTCAGCAGCGCCGGCATCGACCGGCCGCTGACCCGGTCCAAGGACTGGACCCGCTTCGCCGGGCACCTCGCCCGGGTCGAGATGGTGGCGCCCGTCGATGGCCGCCGCCGGTTCAACGGCACCATCCTGGGCGCCGACGCCCACGAGGCGCGCCTGCGACTCGAGGATGGCAGCGAGGTGGCGCTGCCGCTGGCCGACCTGCGCCGGGCCAAGCTGATCCTGACGGACGCGCTGATTGCCGCGACTTCGGTCGCGCCGGACGGTGCGACCGAGATCGACCTCGGCGCGACCGCCGTAAACCCTGTTCCGAACTAAGGAGCGCCTTCGATGGACACCTCCGTTTCCCGCCCCGAACTCCTGCTGGTTGCCGACGCGGTCGCGCGGGAGAAGTCGATCGAGCGCGAGGAGGTGCTGGAGGCGATGGAGCAGGCCATCCAGAAGGCCGGCCGCGCCAAGTACGGGCACGAGAAGGACATCCGCGCCACCATCGACCGCAAGAACGGCGACGTCCGCCTGACGCGCTGGACCGAGGCCGTCGAGGTGGTCGAGAACGACGAGACGCAGATCCCTGTGCACATCGCCCGCAAGTTCCAGCCCGACATTCAGATCGGCCAGCACCTGGTCGACCCGCTGCCGCCCATCGACTTCGGCCGGATCGCGGCACAGACCGCCAAGCAGGTCATCGTCCAGCGGGTCCGCGAGTACGAGCGCAAGAAGCAGTACGACGAGTTCAAGGACCGCGTCGGCGAGATCATCAACGGGGTCGTGAAGCGCACCGAGTACGGCAACCTGATGGTGGAGCTGGGCCGGGCCGAGGCGCTGCTGCGGCGCGACGAGCTGATCCCGCGTGAAAGCTTCCGCAACGGCGACCGCGTCCGCGCCTACATCTACGACGTGCGGGAGGAGCCGCGGGGTCCCCAGATCTTCCTGTCGCGCACCCATCCCGCCTTCCTGGCCAAGCTGTTCGCGCAGGAGGTGCCCGAGATCTACGACGGCATCATCGAGATCAAGGCCGTCAGCCGCGACCCCGGCAGCCGCGCCAAGATGGCCGTCATCAGCCGCGACCAGAGCATCGACCCCGTCGGCGCCTGCGTCGGCATGCGCGGCAGCCGCGTTCAGGCCGTGGTGCAGGAGCTGCAGGGCGAGAAGATCGACATCATCCCCTGGTCCAGCCAGCACGCGACCTTCGTGGTGAACGCGCTGGCGCCGGCCGAGGTGACCAAGGTGGTCATGGACGAGGAGGCCGGGCGGGTCGAGGTGGTGGTGCCCGACGAGCAGCTCAGCCTGGCCATCGGCCGCCGCGGCCAGAACGTCCGTTTGGCGAGCCAGCTGACCCGCTGGGACATCGACATCCTGACCGAGGCCGAGGAGAGCGAGCGGCGGCAGGAAGAGTATCGCCGCCGCACCGGCCTGTTCGTGGAGGCGCTGGACGTCGACGACGTCATCGCCGGCCTGCTGGTGACCGAGGGGTTCAACACCGTCGAGGAGCTGGCGTACGTGGCGCCCGACGAGCTGGCCGAGATCGAGGGCTTCGACGAGAGCGTGGCCGACGAGCTGATCCGCCGCGCCCAGGCCTTCCTCGACCGCCGCGACAACGCGCTGAACGACAAGCGCATCGAGCTCGGCGTCTCGGACGACATCGCCGCCATCCAGGTGCTGTCGCCCTCGATGCTGGTCATGCTGGGCGAGAAGGGCGTGAAGTCGCTCGACGACCTGGCCGACCTCGCTTCCGACGAGCTGGTGGAGTTCGTGGGCGCGGAGAACATGGACGAGACGGTGGCCAACGAGGTCATCATGGCAGCCCGTGCCCATTGGTTCGACGACGCGCCTGCCGAGGGGGCCGTCTCCGCTGACGAGCACGCCCCTGACGAGCACACGGCTGAAGAACACACGGCTGGGGAATCGGCACACGAGACGGCTTCCGAGACCGAGGAGGGCCAGCATCACGCCGAACCCGCCTAGCGATATCGATCCCACACCCGGCGCGGCCGAGGCCACCGAGGCGGAGGACGAGCCCGAGACGGGCCCGCTGCGCCGCTGCGTGGTGACGCGGCAGCGGGATTACCGGGCGCGGATGGTGCGGTTCGTCGTGGCTCCGGACCGGTCCGTGGTGCCCGACCTGCTTGCACGGCTGCCCGGACGGGGAATCTGGTTGAGCGCGCGCCGGGATGTGTTAGAAACCGCCCGGACCAAGGGCGCCTTCGCGCGGGCTGCCAAGGGTGCCGTCTCGGTGCCGGACGATCTGGCCCGCAGCGTGGAAGCCGGGCTGGTCCGGCGGGTGACGGAACTTCTCGGCCTGGCCCGGCGCGCCGGACAGGCGGTGTGCGGCTTCCAGAAGGCGCGCGAATGGATGCAGTCCGGACGGGTGGCCCTGGTGGTCCAGGCCGCGGACGGCAGCCCGGAGGAGCGGGCGAGGTTCCTCAGCGGGGTGAAGGACATGCCGGTGGCCTCGCCGCTGCCGGCAGACGCGTTGGGCGCGGTGTTCGGCCGCGACCACGCGGTACATGCCGTCATCGCCCACGGCCGGCTGGCCGAGGCGTTGGCGATCGAGACGGAGCGGCTGGCCGGGATCGCCGGCGGCTCCGACCAGATGAGACGTCCCGCCGGCGGTGCCCGGCGGACGGAAGAAAAGCAGCCGACCGGCCATGCCGGGGGGCGCGTTGATGGGACAGGCGGTCGATGAGCGATAGTAAAGATCAGGATGCAGCCAAGGGCCGGCTCTCGCTGCGTCCTGCAGGACGGCTCGAGCTGGGCCGCACCGTGGATGCCGGGTCGGTCCGGCAGAGCTTCAGCCATGGCCGGTCGAAGGTCGTGCAGGTGGAAGTCCGCAAGAAGCGCGCGCCCACCGCTCCGCCGCCCTCGGCTGCCGCCACGGCGCCCGTCATCGTGCCGGCGCCCGGCGCCCCGCCCCGCCCTGCCGCCCCGCCCCGCCCCGCAGCCCCCGCGCGCGGCCTGACTGCCGCCGAGATCGCGGTCCGCCAGCGCGTGCTGGCCGAGCAGCAGAAGGACGCCGCCCGCCGCGATGCGGAACGCCGCGAGCAGGAGAAGATCTCGATCCTGTCGGCCGCGGAGGAGAACCGCCGCCGCGAGGAGGAGGCCCGCAA
>CBDCAI010000013.1:0-190398 GCA_965213845.1 Acetobacteraceae bacterium | reverse complement strand
GGGCCTGACCGGTCAGCGCGAGGGCGGCCGACCCGGCGGCGAGGCGGGCATCGAGGCGGGCGGTGGTGCCGGCGAGCTGGGCCGTGGCCGTCAGCGTGGCGGGCGGGATGGCGCGGCCCGGGCCCGGTGCGAAGGCGGAGCGCGGTCGCCGAGAGCTTCACGCTCCCGGTCGGCAGGGCCGGGGTGCCGCCCAGCCTGGCGTCCAGCGCGATGGCGCCGTCGAGGGCCAGGCTGGGGCTGGCGATGGCGGCGATGTCGGCGGGGGTGCGGAGCTGGATGGTGGCGTCGAGCGTGGGGGAGAGGCGGCCGGCGACCTCGAGCGTGGCCTGGCGGAGGCCGAGGCGGAGGCGGTCGAGGGCGACGCCGTCGGCATAGCGGATCGTGGCGGGGGCGAGCAGGCGCAGGGTTTCGGGCCCGGGCAGGCCCGGGGGGCGGGCCTCGACCTGCAGGGTCTGCAGGCGGAGCTGTTGGGCCGCGGTGTCCAGCAGGGCGGCGGCGGCGATCTGGGCCGGGGTGCCGGAGAGAACGAGGGTGGCGGTCGTCTTCAGGGCGAGGGCGGTCTGCGGGCCCGCGGCCTCCAGCCGGGCCGCGCCGGTGGTGGTGCCCGCGGCGATGCCTTCGGCGACGAGCGTCGCAGCCACGACGGGATGATCGAGCGGCGAGGTGACGCGGGCCTTGACCGTGGCATGGGCGACCCTGGCCGCGGGCAGGCCGGCGTCGCGGGCCTCGGCGTCCAGCGTCGCGGCGGCGGCGTCCAGTGCGAGGGTGGCGGTGACCGCGCCCGAGAGCGGCTGGGCAACGAGGGGGCGGAGGTCGGCCAGGTTCTGGAAGCGGAGGGCGACCCGGCCCTGCGGCAGGGTGGCGCCCGGGGCCAGGGTGAGGGCGCCCTCGGCATGCAGGCTGCGCCAGTCGGCCTGGCCGATGGTGGCGTGCAGGGTGCCGTCGGTGTCCCGCGCGGCGTCGAGCACGAGGTGCACCGGGGCCTGGGCGAGGCTGCCCTCGGCGGTGATGCGGCCGGTGGGCGCGGCGGGCAGTCCGGTGAGGTCGGCCGTGACAACCAGGGGCGCCCGGGAGATGCCCGCAGTGCCCCCCGGCTTGACTTCCAGGTCGCCGGCGAGGCGGGCAGTGAGGGCGAGCCTGTCGGGCGGGCCGGCGATGTGGGCGTCGAGCTGGGCTGCGCCGTCGATGGTGGGGGCCAGCAGGGCGAGGTCGGGCGCAGCCAGGTGGGCGGTGACGTCAAGGCCTGCGGGGGTGCTGGTGCCGCTGGCGGACAGGGCGATGTGGGCGCCGTCGATGGTGGCGCGGGTCAGGACCAGGTCGTTGCCGGCGAGGCTTCCGGCGAGGGCGAAGCGTGCGCCGGGGCCGAGCAGGGGCGACCGCAGGGCCAGGTGCGGCGGTCAGGGTGACGGTGCCGCTGCCGTCCAGGGTGGTGCGCGCGTCCTGCAGGGCCGCGTGCAGGGTGGCGCTGGCCTGGCCCGCGATCGGCGTCCCGGCCAGGCCGGCGAAGGCGGCGAGGTCGGGCAGGGTCAGGGCCAGGTCGGCGGCCATGGCGGTCCCGGTGGTGGCGGTGCCGTTCAGGGTGACCAGCGGGTGGGCGAGGGCGAAGCGGACGGGGCGGGCGGGATCGTCGAGCCGGGCCGTGGCGTTGAGGCGGAGCGGGGCGGCGGCCAGCAGCTCCGGGGCGGGCCCCGGAATGCGCACGCGGTCGGCCGCGGCATCGAGGCTGACCTGGCCGGCATTCCCCGCGAGCGTGGCGTCCAGCCGGTCCAGCCCGGCGCCCGCGGCCTCCAGCGCCTCGACGTGCACATGGCCGGTTGCGTCCGGGGTGGTGAACGGCCCGGCGACGTGGGCGTCGATCGCGATGGCGCGCCAGCCGATGCCCTGGGCCGGGCGCATGGCGGGCGCGCGGGCGGTGACGTCGAGGACGGCCGCAGAGTTGTCGAGGTCGACGGTCCCGTGGGCCTCGGCGGCCAGGGGCCCGGCGGCGAGGGTGAGCTTCGTGACCAGGGCGGTTCGCGGCCCGGCGGTGGTTGCCTCCAGGTGGAGGGGGCCGATCGCCGGGAGCTTGGCGAGGGTGGCGACCAGGCCCTGCTCGGGTTCGCTGACCTCGAGCCGGGCGTCGATGGTGGTGGGGGTGATGGCGCCCCTCAGGGCGTAGGTGCCGGGCCCGTCGAGGCGGGTGGCCTGGAGGGCGGCCGTTCCGGCCTGCAGGGAGGGCAGGTCGGCGTGACCGGCGAGCGCGATGGCGGCAGAGGTGCCGAGGACGGGGGCGCCCAGCTCCGCCTTCGAGACGACAAGGGACAGGAGGGTGACGCGGACCGGAAGGGTGAATGGCTTGGAGGGTTGGGCCGGGGTGTCGGGGGCGGCGGGGCTGCTGGCGGGCAGGCGGGGCAGCTGGAGGCGGGCGGCCTCGATCCGATCGACCAGGGCCTGGCGGTGCAGGAGGGCGGTGGGCGACCAGTCGAGGGCGACGTCGTCGGCCAGGAGCCAGGGGCCGGTGGCGTCGTGCACCTCGAGGTGCGCGAGGCGGAGGCGGTCGGGGAAGCGGCCCGACAGGCCCTGCAGGCGGACGGCGCCCCCGGTCAGGGCGGCGATCTGGGATGCGGCGAGGCTGCGGCCGGGGCCGGTGTTCAGGGCGATGAACAGGGCCGCGACGGCCACGAGGGGCAGCGCCACCAGGACGGCGGCGCACCAGAGCAGGATACGGACCGGGCGGCGCATCAGAACACCTGGCCGATGCCGATATAGAGCTCGAAGGCGTCGTCGCCGCGCTGCTTGTTGAGCGGGACCGCGAGGTCCACGCGCAGCGGGCCGATGGCGGTGTAGTAGCGCGCCCCGATGCCTGCGCCGGCGCGGAGCTGGCCGGAGGGGGTGGAGGCGGTGCTGACCTGGCCGCCATCGATGAAGGCGGCGGCGCCGAAGCTCTCGCCGAAGCGCTGGCGGAACTCGACGCTGGCGGCGGCGAGGGAGGTGCCGCCGGTGGGGCGGTTGTCGGCGAAGCGTGGGCCGACGGACTGGTATCTATAGCCACGGACGGTGCCGCTCCCGCCGGCGTAGAAGCGCTGGTCGGGCGGGACCTGGAAGGCGGTGGCGCCCTGGATCGTGCCGAGGATGCCGCGCAGGGCGACGACGCTGCGGCCGGGCTCGGCGAGGTTGACGTAGGTGCTGCCGGTCAGCTGGACGATGGTGAAGAACGCGCTGTTCCTGAGCGACTCCGTGGGTGTCGCGGTCAGGTTGGCCTTCACGCCGTGGGTGGGCTCGAACAGGCCCTCGGGCCCGGTGCTGTCGTATTTGAGGCCGAGCGGGACGCCGAGCAGGGTGTAGTCGCGGGTCGCGCGCTCCTGGGTGATGCGGGACTGCTGGGCCTGGACGCCGGCGGTGACGATGAGGGGCCCGGCGAGAAAGTCGGGCAACAAGGCGGGATCGATCTTGCGGCTGAGCTGGACGCCGCCGAGGACGGCGGTGCGGTCGTAGGCGTCGAGCGATTCCTTGATGCCTTGCAGGGAGACCGTGACGGACTGGTCGCGGGTGAAGAGGTCGGGCTTGGTGAGGGCGGCGGTGACGTTGTAGCCGGGGCTGTGGCTGGCGCTGCCGCCGAGGTTGGTGATGGCGGCGCCGAGGTTGAGCTGCTCGGCCTGGCCGAACAGGTTGCGGTGCTGGAAGGTGACGCCGGCCGAGCCGCCGAGGTCGGTGGAGAATGCGGCGTTGAAGCCGACGACGTGCCGGGGGCGTTCGGTGACGTCGATGGTGACGGGAAGCTGGCCCTGGGCATCGAGCGCGGTGGCGGCGCGGGCGCGGACGGTGGCGAAGACGCCGAGTGCGGCGAGGTCCTGCCGGGGCGGCCTCGATCTTGGCGGGGTTGAACGGGTCGTTCTGGTGGATCAGCAGGCGGCGGCGGACGTAGGCGGGGTCTACGCGGTCGAGCCCGCCGACGGTGATGGGACCGAGGTTCACGCGGGGGCCGGGGTCGATATGGAACGCGACGTCGAGCGACTGGGCCGCGGGATCGAGCGTGGCGGCGGGGGTGTCGACCTTGGCGAGGGCGTGGCCGGTGTCGCGGAGGGTTTCGAGCAGGCGGCCCTGGGCGGCCAGCACGTCGGCGGCGCGGGCGGGTGCGCCGGGTTCGAGCAAGAGGGCGGTGCGGGCCTGGCCGATGGTGGGGTCGGCCGGGGCCGACGCGCCCTGGGCATTCTGCAGGGTGATGCGGCGGAGCTTGAACAGGGGGCCGCGGGTGATGGCGATCGCGACGTCGACGGGGGCCGTCGCGGCCTCGATCGCGTCGGGCAAGGTGGGGTCGTCCACGTCCTTGCGGAAGCCTTGTCCGGCGATGCCGATGGCGACCTTGGCGTCGTAGTAGCCGAAGCTGTCGAGCGCGGTCTGCAGCCGGGCGGCGTCGTCGCGGGCGCGGGTGAGCAGGGCGAAGGCGCCGACGGGGGCTTTCTCGCGCAGGGTGACCAGGCTGGAGGTGTCGTGGAGCACGGTGTCGAGCGGGGCGTCGCCGGTGGGCGGGAGGGTGACGGTGTAGGGCTGGGGGTCTGCGGCGTGGGCCGGGGCGGCGTCGTACAGGGCCGTCGCCTGCGGGAGAAGTGCTACCAGGACGGTGAGGCGCCGGAGGGTGCGCGGGGAGATGCGGGGCCGGGCCATGGAAGGGGTTTAACGCGGCCGGCGGGGGACGGCCAATCGCGTCTGCGCCAGGTCAGGGGATGGGTGGCTTCGTGGGTTTGTCATGGGAGCGTCGTTGTTGCGTCGTTGTTCCGTCGTACGAGGCTTGCTAGGTCTGGTGCATGCAAGCATCGCCGCGCCGGTTGCCGCCCGAAGGCCTGATGCAGGTGGCGCCGCGGCGTGCCGAAGCAGCGTCGCACGACATGGAGCGTGCCTCGTCGGCGGGCGGGGTGGTGGCGCGGTTGCGGGCGGCGCGCCGGGGGGCGGCGGTGCTGGCGTTCACCGTGCTGGCGATGCCGGTGCAGGCGGTGTTCGTGCTGCTGCCCGGGCCGGCGAAGGTCGTGTTCGCCCGGCTGTACTGGGCGGCGCTGTGCCGGCTGATCGGGCTGCGGGTGCGGGTGGTGGGGACGCAGGCGCGGCAGGTGGACCGGCGGGCGGTGGTGTTCGCGTCGAACCACTCCTCGTGGCTGGACGTGCTGGTGCTGGGCGGGTCGCTGGAGGCGTGCTTCGTCGCGAAGGCGGAGGTGGGCGGTTGGCCGCTGGTCCGGACGGTGGCGCGGCTGGGGCGGACGGTGTTCGTCAGCCGGCGCGCGCGCGACACGGGGCGGGAGCGGGACGCGATGCGGCAGCGTCTGGGGGACGGCGACAACCTGATCCTGTTCCCGGAGGGCACGAGCAGCGACGGATCGCGGGTGCTGCCGTTCCGGTCGGCGTTCTTCTCGATCGTGGATGCGGTGGAGGGTCAGGGGCGGCCGATGATCCAGCCGGTGAGCGTGGTGTACGACCAGTTGGCCGGGTTGCCGACCGGGCGGGCGAGCCGGCCGGTGTTCGCCTGGTATGGGGACATGGACCTGGGCAGCCATTCTTGGCGGCTGCTGCAGCTGCGGGGCCTCCGGGCGACGGTGCTGCTGCACGCGCCGATCGACCCGGCCGGGTATGCGTCGCGGAAGGCGCTGTCGCAGGCGGTGTGGGACACGGTGGCGGCGGGTGCCGCGACGCTGCGGCAGAACCGCCCGGCGGTGCCGCGGCCGGCGCCCGAGGTGCTGACAGGGCGCGCGGTGTTCGCTTGAGCGCTGGGCCCGGGGGACGGCTTTCCGTTGACAGAATGGGGTTGTTTTCGGGCACAGTAGGGTGGCGAATCGGGTCAACACGATCGTCCGTGCGGGGTGGCAGGCTGAACAAGCGGGATACCAGCGGTGGCGTGATGCGGCGCTTCGGCGCGTGGCTCGCTTGACGGGCCCGGCCTGCCGGACCATCTGGATTTTGCCGGCATGCGGGATTGTTCCGCGGCGGGCCTGGACCCCTTGCCCTTGACCGAATTGCTGCCCGATCGGGTCGACGCACCCGCTCCTGTTCCGGACCCGGCTCCCTCGTCGGGCCCGTCGCGGCGCCTGCACGTGATCACGTGGGGGTGCCAGATGAACGTGTACGACAGCGGCCGGATGGCGGACGTGCTTGCGCCGCTGGGCTACGCGCCCGTGGGCCGGCCGGATGAGGCGGACATGGTGATCCTGAACACCTGCCACATCCGGGAAAAGGCGGTGGAGAAGGTGTTCTCGGAGCTGGGGCGCCTGCGGCTGCTGAAGGAGGCGCGGGCGGCGGCCGGGCACGGGATGGTGCTGGCGGTGGCCGGGTGCGTGGCGCAGGCGGAGGGGGCCGAGATCCTGGCCCGTGCGCCCTATGTGGACATCGTGCTGGGGCCGCAGACGTATCACCGGCTGCCGGAGATGGTGGCGCGGGCGGCGCGGGCGGGGGGTGCCGTGATCGACACGGATTTCGCGCCCGAGGACAAGTTCGACCATCTGCCGCAGACGGGTGCGGCGCCGGGGGTGACGGCCTTCCTGACGATCCAGGAGGGCTGCGACAAGTTCTGCAGCTTCTGCGTGGTGCCCTATACGCGGGGGGTGGAGACGAGCCGGCCGGTGGCGGGGGTGCTGGCGGAGGCGCGCCGCCTGGTGGCGTCCGGCGCGCGGGAGATCACGCTGCTGGGGCAGAACGTGAATGCCTACCACGGGGAGGCCCCGGAGGGTGGGGTGTGGGGGCTGGGCCGGCTGGTGCGGGCGCTGGCCGACATGCCGGGGCTGCTGCGGATCCGCTACACCACCAGCCACCCGCGGGATATGGACGATGCGCTGATCGCGGCGCATCGGGATGTGCCGGCGCTGATGCCGTTCCTGCATCTGCCGGTGCAGTCGGGGTCTGACCGGGTGTTGGCGGCGATGAACCGGCGGCACACGGCGGCGGAGTACCTGCGGCTGGTGGACCGGCTGCGGGCGGCGCGGCCGGACATCGCGCTGTCGTCGGACTTCATCGTGGGGCATCCGGGCGAGACGGCGGCGGAGTTCGCGGCCACGCTGGACCTGGTGCGGCAGGTGGGCTTCGCGCAGGCGTTCAGCTTCAAGTACTCGTCGCGCCCGGGCACGCCGGCGGCGGGCGCGCCGCTGCAGGTGGCCGAGGCGGTGAAGGACGAACGGCTGCAGACACTGCTGGAGGTGCTGCGGGGGCAGCAGGCGGCGTTCAACCTGGCGTGCGTGGGGCGGGCGATGCCGGTTCTGTTTACCGGGCCGGGGCGCAGGCCCGGGCAGCTGTCGGGGCGGTCGCCCTACTTGCAGCCGGTGCACGTGGATGCCGACGCGTCGTGGATCGGGCGGGAGCGCCCGGTGCGGATCGTCGCGGGTAACCCCAATTCCTTGGGGGGCATATTGGTCTCGTCTCTGGACATGGAGCAAAGCGCCGCTTGAACATCATCGCCCCCTCGCCGACCACCATTCCTTCGCAGCCGCCGCCGCCGCCAGGCAAGGCGTTGACGCTGCAGTTCGGGGACAACCACCTGCTGGCGCTGCTGCTGGGGGACCACGACCGGAACCTGGTGCGGCTGGAGAAGGGCCTGGGGGTCCGATTGTCGGCACGGGGCAACCGGGTGGCGATCAGCGGCGAGCCGGCGCGGACGGATGCGGCGGTGGCGGCGCTGAACGGGCTGTACAAGCGGCTGGAGGAGGGTCGGGGCCTGTCGCGGGGCGACGTGGAGGCGGCGGTGAAGATGGCCGACGCGGCGCTGCTGGAGGGGGACGACCCGCGGCTGCCGCTGCGGGACCTGCCGGCGATCCAGACCAGGCGGGGAGCGGTGGGGCCGCGCTCGCCGGGGCAGACGGCGTACATGGACATGCTGGGGCGGCACGAGATGGTGTTCGGGATCGGCCCGGCCGGCACGGGCAAGACCTATCTGGCGGTGGCGCAGGCGGTGGCGATGCTGCAGGCGGGCCGGGTGGACAAGATCATCCTGTCGCGGCCGGCGGTGGAGGCGGGGGAGCGGCTGGGCTTCCTGCCGGGGGACCTGAAGGAGAAGATCGACCCCTACCTGCGGCCGCTGTACGATGCGCTGGGCGACATGCTGCCGGGCGACCAGGTGATGCGGCGGATGGCGACGGGCGAGATCGAGGTGGCGCCGCTGGCGTTCATGCGCGGGCGGACGCTGGCGCATGCCTTCGTGATATTGGACGAGGCGCAGAACACGACGCCGGTGCAGATGAAGATGTTCCTGACGCGGATGGGCGAGGGGACACGGATGGTGATCACGGGCGACCTGAGCCAGATCGATCTGCCGCAGGGCCAGCGCAGCGGGCTGCGGGACGCGCTGGAGACGCTGGAGGGGCTGCCCGGCATTGGCGTGAACCGGTTCGGCGTGCGGGACGTGGTGCGGCATCCGCTGGTGGCGGCGATCGTGAACGCGTATGACCAGCGGGCCCAGGCGCAGCGCGACGCGGCCGGCGGGCAGGAGCGGCATGAGGCCCGGCAGTAGTTTCAATGGACCCTGACAGTCGATGGTGCGGAACCCCTGAGGCCTCGGACGGCCCGGGGGTTGTTGTCATGGTGGCCGACCTGGCCTGGCGGAGGATGGTTCCGGGGCTCGAGGGCCGGGTGCGCCGGGCGGTGAAGGCGGCGGGGGCCGGGGCGCAGGACGCGCCGCAGGGGACGTTGACGGTGTTGCTGACCGGGGATGCGGAGGTCCGGACGTTGAACCGGCGCTTCCGTGGGCGGGACAAGCCGACCAACGTGTTGACGTTCGAGGGCGGTGACATCGCGTTGGCATCCGGCGTGGTGCGGCGGGAGGCGCGGGCAGCCGGCAAGCGGGTGGCGGACCACCTTGTGCACCTGGTGGTGCACGGCGTGCTGCATCTGCAGGGAGAGGACCACCTGCTGCCGGGCGCGGCGCGGCGCATGGAGCTGCTGGAGACGCGGGTGCTGCACCGGCTGGGTGTGGCGAATCCCTGGGCGACGCTTTGGACCAGGCCGGGATGGACCAGGCCGGGGTGGACCAGGCCGGGCAAACAGGCTGGCGTGCAACGGGCTTCAGCCTCATGAGCGGCAGCCTGGTGCGGCGGGGATTCGTGGACCGGGTGCGGCAGCGTCTGCTGGGGCGGGCAGAGCATTCGGTGCGGGAGAGCATCGCCGAGCTGGTGCAGCAGTCCGCGGATGCGACGCAGGCGGAGGGCGAGCTGCCGGAGTTGGACCGGCAGGAGCGGGCGCTGATCGCCAACGTGCTGCGGCTGCGCGGGACAACGGTGGACGACGTGATGATCCCGCGGGCGGACATCGTGGCGATGCCGGTGGACGTGACGCTGGACCAGGCGCTGGAGCAGATCCGGCGCGAGGGGCATTCCCGGCTGCCGGTGTATCGGGCGCAGTTGGACGAGATCGTGGGCATGGTCCACATCAAGGACGTGTTCTCGTATGTCGGGCGGCCGGACGCGTTCGCGCTTGAGGCGCTGCTGCGGCGGCCGCTGATGGTGGCGCCGCAACTGCCGGTGCTGGACCTGCTGCTGCAGATGCGGCAGGCGCGGATGCACCTGGCGCTGGTGGTGGACGAGTACGGCGGCATCGACGGGCTGCTGACGATCGAGGACCTGGTCGAGGAGATCGTGGGCGACATCGCCGACGAGCACGACGAGGTGCAGGGCCCCATGATCACGGAACGCACGGACGGCGCGCTGGACATCGATGCGCGGCTGTCGACCGAGGCGTTCGAGCTGCGGCTGGGGCCCGTGCTGACGGAGGACGAGCGGGGCGCCGACATCGACACGGTAGGCGGGCTGGTGTTCACGCTGGCCGGGCGGGTGCCGTCGCGGGGGGAGGTGGTGGGCCACTCCTCCGGCTGGGAGTTCCGGATACTGGACAGCGATGCGCGGCGCATCCGCCGGGTGCGGGCGCGGGTGCGGGTGGAGGGCGCCGGGGCGGATTGAGGGCGCCCGCATTCGCAGGCGAGCCTGGTGCAATGGATGAGACGTTGCATCGGGTAACACAAGCGATGCAGCCTTGGCCGAACGAAGCGGTGACCCAGCATGCGCGGAACGATCGTCCCGATACCGAGCCCCCCCGACCGTGCCGGCCCCGCATCCGTCGTGCGCCGCACCCTGGTCGGCCTCGTGCTGGCGCTGGGCTTAATGTGCGCGATCCTGTCGCCTGCGATGGCCGAGCAGCGCCTGGCGCTCGTGGTCGGCAACGGCCTGTATCGGACGGTGCCGGCGCTGGCGAACCCCGGCAATGACGGGCGGCTGGTCGCCAAGGCGCTGGAGGAGTCCGGCTTCACGCTGATCGGCGGCGGGCCGCAGCTGGACGTGACCCGGCCGCAGCTGGAGGCGCTGATCCGCGAGTTCGGGCGGCGGCTGACCCCGGACAGCACGGCGCTGTTCTACTTCGCGGGCCACGCCGTGCAGATCGGGGGGAAGAACTACCTGATCCCCGTCGAAGCCAGCGTCGCCAGCGTGACCGACGTCAAGTACGAGCTGGTGGACGCGGACTTCGTGCTGGACGAGATGACCGCGGCGGGGAGCCGGCTGAACCTGGTGCTGCTGGACGCGTGCCGGAACAACCCGTTCAGCGGCCGGGGCCTGCGCGGCATCACAACGGGCCTGGCGCAGGTGACCGCCCCCACCGGGACGATCATCGGCTACGCGACCCAGCCCGGGGCCGTCGCGGCCGATGGGGAGGGCGGCAACAGCCCGTACTCGGCGGCGCTGGCCCGGGCCATCGCGACGCCGGGTGCGCCGCTGCTGGAGGCGCTGAACACGGTCGGGCTTGACGTGCAGGCAGCGACGGGCGGTCGGCAGCTGCCCTGGCTCGCACTGTCGCCGCTGCGGGGCAACTTCACCTTCCGCCCGCCCTCGGAAGGGCCGCAGCGGGTGGCCGCCGCGACCGCCGTGCCGGCGCCAGCGCCTGTGCCGGCCGCTGTGCCGGCCGCTGGGCCGGCCGCCGGGCCGGCCGCTGGGCCACTTCCCAAGGCGGAGCGCGAGGTCCGCAATGCGGAGCCGAAGCCCGCTCTGCCGGCGGAGACCCGGACGATGGACATCTGCCCGGCCGATTACGACGGCTTCCCGGCCGATGGCCCGGCCTTGACCTGTGGCTGCGCGGCCGAGGCCGCGGCGCCCGGCCGCAGCTCCGTGTTCGGCGACCTCGTCTATGCCACCCATTCGTCGTTGTGCCTGGCGGCGCGGCATGCCGGGGTGTTCGGGGGCCGGGGCGGGCAGGTTGTGGTGTCGCCGGCGCCGACGCCCGACGAGGACCCGCCGTTCCCGTCGGTGCTGCGCAACGGCATCCAGTCCTATGGCACCGCGCCGGGCGGCACGGCGTTCCGGGTTTCTGCCGTGGGGGCGGTGCCCGCGCCGCTGCCGCCGCCGTCCTCGGCGACGATGCGGACGATGGAGTTCTGTCCGCAGAACTACCATGAGTTCCCGGTCGACGGGCCGGCTTTGACGTGTGGGTGCACGGCGGAGGCTTCGACGCCCGGGCGGGCCTCGGTGTTCGGGGACAAGGTCTATGCCGGGAACTCCTCATTGTGCCTGGCGGCCCGGCATGCGGGCGTGGTCGCCAGCCGGGGCGGGACGATCATTGTGACGCCGACGGCGACCCCCGATGTGGCGCCGCCGTTCCCCTCCGTGCTGCGCAACGGCATCCAGTCCTATGGCAGCGCGCCGCTGGGCCCCTCGTTCCGCGTGACCTCGGCCAACCCGGTGGTTGTGCCGGCGGCCCCCGTGCAGCTGCCGATCGCGGAGACGCTGCGGGCGCAGGGCCGGGTGCAGGTCTACATCAACTTCGATACCGACAAGGCCAGCCTGCAGCCGAATGCGGAGCCGGTGCTGCGGGACCTGCTGGCGGCGGTGACCAGCCGCCCGGAGCTTCGGGTGAGCCTGATCGGCCACACCGATGCGCAGGGCGCGCCCGCGCACAACCAGGAGCTTTCGGCCCGGCGCGCCGCGACCGTGGTGGCGTGGCTGGTCCAGCACGGGGTCGCGTCGTTCCGCCTGCAGTCGAGCGGCCTCGGGTCCCGGGAGCCGATCGCCGATAACGGCGTGGAGGCGGGGCGCGCGCTGAACCGCCGGGTGGAGGTGAAGGCTTTGAACTAGATCGCCGTTCCGTTCCGTTTGATGGTCCGTTCCGGCTAGGCTATGAACAGGGGGGTTGGGACGGGGAGTGGGCGATGAGTGAGTTCTCGGGTCGCGACAATGCAGGCCTGCCGTCCGGTCTGCCGCCGGGTTCGGCCTGGGGCATCCAGGCGCCGGCGCCGGCCCCGGCCCGGGTGCCGCACACGACACCGCTGGCCGTGCGCGACCCGTCGATGACGACCGCGATCGGGCTCGTGGCACGCACGCTGCCCTATGCGTTCATGCGGTTCCTGGTGCTGCTGACCGTCTCGGTCGTTGTCATCGTGTGGCTGGTCGTGATGATCGGTGGTGCGGCCTGGTTGGGCACCCACATCGCGACGGTGTTCGGCTGGGTGTGGGCGATCGGGTGCCTGCTGCTGGCCAGCGTCGTCTGGAGCACGCTGCTGCGGTATCTGTTGCACATGATCGAGTGCGGGCACGTCGCGGTGCTGACGGCGCTGATCACGCAGGGGCAGCTGCCAAGCACGAACGAGGGGCAGTTCGCCTATGGCAAGCGCGTCGTGCTCGCCCGGATCGGCCAGGAGACATTGCTGTACGGGCTGAACGCCCTGGTGCGCGGGATCGTGCAGAGCCTGCACCGCACGCTCGACTGGCTGGCCGAGACGCTGCCGATCCCGGGCCTGGAAGGCGTCTCCCGGCTGATCAACATCGTGCTGAACGGCGCGACGCGGTACCTCGACAAGATGATCTTCTCCTACAGCCTGGTGCGCGAGGACGAGGATGTCTGGCAGTCGAGCCGGGAGGGCCTGGTGTATTATGCGCAGAACGTACGCCCGATCCTGAAGACGGCGATCTGGACGGTGGTGCTGGAGCGGGTGCTGACGGTCGTGCTGTTCCTGCTGCTGCTGGCACCCGCCGCGGCGGTCACGCTGGCGCTGCCGGCCACGGTGCGGGAGGTCGGCGGCGTGATGACGGTTGCGGTGGCGCTGCTGCTCGCGGGGCCGCTGCGCGCGGCGTTCCTGAAGCCGATCTTTCTGACGATGCTGCTGGTCCGCTTCCACTCGGCCATCGAGGGCCAGGCGATCGACCCGGCGTGGGACGCCCGGATGAATGCTGTGTCCGGCCAGTTCCGCGACCTGGGCGCGCGGGCAGCGCAGGCGATGGGGCAGTCCCGGTTGGCGCGGCTGTGGTCTTGAGGCCGGGCGGCCGGGGTGCCTAGGCGACGGACAGCGCGATCCCGACGGCGCTGGCCAGGATGACGGCGACCAGGGTCAGCGCGATCGTGACCAGCACGCGAGGCCACCGGGACCGCACCCGGTTGGCGACCGCCACATAGACCGGGACCCCCGCGAACGGGCCCATGAGGCTGATGCCGAGGGCGGCCGGCCAAACCTGGTCTGGGCCGAGTTCGTGCGGCGTGACCAGGCCCACCAAGGGCATTGCCGCCTGTAGGATGACGGCACCCGGCAACCCGAGCGCCAGGACCCCGCCCGCGGCAACGAGCCCGGCCGCGATGCAGGGGCGGATCAGGCGGGGGCGTGGCTTTGGCACGAACGGGCCTGCGATCATGGTGCGGGGTTCGGCGAGAGGGCGGGGCGAGCCAGGGTATGCTCGGCCCCGAAGCGAAGCGTGGCACGGATTGGCTGTCCCGCCATGCATGGAAGAATAGCGTCGCCACAGTAGGCACGAAAGACCCGTGCTGCACGACGGTCGTGCGGCCGCTGTCGCGTGTGCGGCACAACGGCGCCGGCGTGCCCTCAGCCGCTGTGCCACATGGAAAACGGCTCAATCCCTGTTTCGAGCGGACCAGTCGAACCGGTTCGTCACTGCCATGACCACGGAGAGGATGGCGAACAGTGCGATCGTGCCTGACAGCAACCCGTAGCTTTCCTGTTGCAGCACCATGTAGAGGAAGCCGAACAACCCGGCGAGCAGGGCACCGAACACCGCGCTGAGCCTCACCCGGCGTGTGACGGACGCCGTGTAGATCGTGGCCTGCGCCAGCACGGCCAAGGTTGCGACGCCATAGGCCACGCCGAAGCCGAATGGCTCCGCAAGCGCGAGCAGGAGCAGGCCGAACAGCGAGATGGACAACCCGAGCAGGGCGTATTGCACGAGGTGGATGCGGGTCCGGGCGAGCATCTCGAACAGGAAATAGGTCAGGAACGACAGCGCGAGAAACAAGATGGCATATTTCGAAGCCCGATTGACCATGCGGTAGACCGGCACGGCCTCCAGCAGTTCCACACCCGAACCCTGCTGCGCGGCTGCAGCGATGGCGCCACCGCAGGCGCTGCCCTGCGTCACCCAGGCAGCCTGGCGCAGGCCGACGCCGCCCGACCACTCCGCGCTGAAACCCGTGTCCGTCACGGCCGAGCGTGCCGGCAGGGTGGTTCCGGCGAAGCTCGGCGTGGCCCAGGGCGCCTTGATCGACAGCTGCACATCCCGTGCAGACGGGGCGAGCCTGAAACCCTGCGTGCCGCGCACGGCGAACCGGGTCGCGAAGCCGATGGTCCGCCCGGGCGCCAGCGCTTCCGGCAACCGAAGCCGCCACCCCATCAGCCCCAGCCGGTCGCAGGCTTCACCGAGCGGGATATCCTCGGTGCCGCCTTTGGCAGCGCCGTCCCAGGCCAGGGTGGTCTCGGCGGCGGCACCGCGCAGGTCGCTGCCGCCGACGACGACGAATGCATCCCGCCAGAGCAGCTCGGCCTCGGCCTGGCCGGGGACCGACAGCTCGGGAATCACGAAGCTGCCCGTCATGGCCACGTCCGCCTCATAGACCACGGCCCCGAACAGGCCGCGGCGGCGCTGCTCGGGCGTCAGGCCGACCGTTGCGACCAGGCTGCGCGGGACGACCTGGACGGTGCCGCGCACCTGCTCGGGCGGCGCGTTCGCCGGCGTGCGGACGGGCACCCATGCCTGCCACGGCACGACCAGGACCGGGCCGACCACGGTTTGGGACGGGCCCCAGCTCTGGGCGATGCTTTCCCGGACCTCCGCTTGCCGGTCCTCGCGTTCCGAGACGATCGAGGAGACGAGCGCGGTGGGGATCAGCATGGCCAGCAGCATGCCGCTCACCACGCCCAGCTTGACTGCTGGTGACTCGAGCCAATTCCGATGGACGGGCGGTGGTGGGCTGGACGAAACGGCTTGGCTCATGAGTACTCTCCAGTTGGTCAGAGCGTCACGATGGCGTGCCAGGATGCGGATGCTATGACGGGGACGCGGATTTCTCGCGGCGTTGCCGTGCAGAACCGGTGCAGAGGAATGGAGCGTGCCGAACATCCTGATCGTGGACGACGACCCTGCCATTCGTGAGGTCATCCGCTTCGCCTTGTCCCGCGACGGGTTCAAGACCGAGGAGGCAGCGACGGGCGTCGAGGCGCTCGCCCTGGCCGCCGCTGCGGACCTTGTGGTGCTGGACGTGATGATGCCGGGATTGGACGGCATCGCCTGCTGCCGGGAGCTGCGCCGGACCAGCGCCGTCCCGGTGCTGTTCCTGTCGTCGCGGGACGAGGACGTGGACCGGATCGTCGGCCTGGAGGTCGGTGGCGACGACTACCTCGGCAAGCCGTTCAGCCCGCGCGAGCTGGTGGCGCGGGTCAAGGCCATCCTGCGCCGCGGCGTGGCGCCGGCCATGAGGGAGGTGCTGTCGCACGGCCGCCTCGCGCTCGACGTCGGGGCGATCCGAGCGACCTGGGATGGGCGGGAGGTCGCCTTGACGGCGACCGAGTTCGGCATCCTGCGCACGCTCATGCAGCGGACCGGCCGGGTCGTCTCCCGCGACGGGCTGATGGACGGTGCCTACGCGGTAGAGCGCGTGGTGAACGACCGCACGATCGACAGCCATGTGCGCCGGCTTCGTGCGAAGTTCGCCGCGGTCGACGCGGCACCGATCGAGACGCTGGCCGGCTTCGGCTATCGGCTCGGCCCTTGCGTCTGAGGCCACCACGGCTGTGGGTGTTGCTGCTGCTGGCGAACCTTGTCGTTCTGGCCCTGCCGCTGGGTGGCCTGCTGCTGCTGCGGGTCTACGAGAGCGCGCTGGTTCGGCAAACCGAGACGGAGCTGGTGGCGCAGGCGGCGGTGTTGTCGGCCGCGTACCGCGTGCAACGTGGCGCCCTGGGCCCCTTGGGCGACCAGGAGCCGATGACCCGGATCGCTTCGGGTCCGTTCGAGATCGCGCGCCGGCCCGGGCTCGATCTGGCGCATGATCCGGTCCTGCCCCCGGCGGCGAACCCGGACCCTGCAGGGCCGCCGGCCGCACTGGCAGCCGTGGTGGGCGCGGCACTCGCCCCGGTGTTGCGCGCCTCGCAGTCCGTGACCCTGTCTTCGTTGCGGATCACGGACGCGCATGGCGTGGTCGTCGCCTCGACCGGGACCGACCTCGGGATGAGCCTCGCCAATCTGGAGGAGGTTCGGCGCGCAATGGCCGGGGAGTTCGTGACCCTGCTGCGGGCGCGAGACCACAAGGCCACCTGGATTCCGGAGGGCATCAGCCGTGGCGCGATGCTGCGGGTGCATGTCGCGATGCCGGTGGTCGAGGACGGGCGCCTGCTGGCCGTCATCGTGCTCTCGCGCACGCCGGCCGACATCATGCAAGCGGTCTGGAGCAAACGTCAGGAGCTGGGGACGTTGCTCATCGTCGTGCTTGCGGTGGGCGCAGGGCTGGCCGTGGCCGCGTCGCGGCTGATCACCCGCCCGATCGGCCTGGTTGCGGCGCAGGCGCGGCGCGTGGTGGACGGCAGGGCCGGCGCGGTACTGCCGTTGACCCACCCTGGCACGCGGGAAGTGGCGGAGTTGTCGGCGGCCATCGCCAGCATGTCGGTCACGTTGGAGCGCCGGGCCGTGTATGTCCGCGACCTCGCCGCGCACGTGGCGCACGAGTTCAAGACTCCGATCTCGGCGGCGACCGGGGCTGCCGAACTGGCTGGCGAGCCGGACGTCGTGGAGGCGGACCGGGTCCGGCTGCTCGGGACCGTCCAGGATGCGCTGCTGCGACTGGAACAGCTGACCCGGCGGCTGCTCGAACTGGCGAGGGCGGACATGATGGACGTGCGGGCGTCCGACGTCGCGCTTGCACCGGTCCTTGCGCGCGCCGCAGCCAGGATGCCGGAGCTGCGCATCGCCGTCGCCGACACCAAGGCGCGGGCGGCGGTCGCGATGCAGGCGCTGGAGATGATCCTGGACGGCCTGCTGGACAATGTGCGGGCCCATGCGGGCGCCGGCGCCTCGGTGCGTATCTCGGTCGAGACCAAGCCGGGGCGGATCGTGTTGCGCGTCGAGGATGACGGGCCGGGTATCCCGGCCGCTGACGTGACACGCCTGTTCGAGCCGTTCTTCACGACGGCGCGCGCACGCGGGGGCACCGGAATGGGCCTGGCGATCGTGCATGCCTTGGCGGTCGGCGCCCGCGGTGCGGTGCGGCTCGCGCCGTCGGACCGTGGCGCCGTGTTCGAGGTGGACTTGCCAGCGGCTTAGGCCTGGCCGTTCCAGGAGCGCCGACGTGTCCGTCCGTAATTCCTGGACGCGGTCGCCCGATGTGATCACGATCTTCGCAGATGCAGCATAGGGGCGGGTGATGGTGCGGCTGGGTGCGGTGGTGCTTTTGGTGACGGGCATGTTGAGCTTGGGCGTGCGGCCCGGGTGGGGGGCGGAGGGGGCTGGGTTGGGGCCGATGGTGGCGGCGGGGCGGTTGACGTATGCGACGAACACGGCGTTTCCGCCGTTCGAGTTCATGCGGGACGGGGTGTTGGCGGGGTTCGACATCGAGATGGGGGCCTTGATCGCGGGGCGATTGGGGTTGGTGCCTTCGCCGTTGATCATGTCGTTCGATGGGATGCTGCCGGCGTTGCAGGGGGGGCGGGTCGATATCGTGAACTCCGGCATGTACATCAACGCGAAGCGGGCGGAGCAGGCGTTTCTGGTGCCGTACCTTCGGATCGGGCAGGAGATCGTGGTGCAGAGGGGCAACCCGGCGCATATCGGCGGGCGGGCGGATCTGTGCGGCAAGCGGGTGGCGGTGGCGGTGGGATCGGCGATGGAGACGAACGCGCATCAGGACGAGGCGCGGTGCGTGGCGGCCGGGCAGCCGCCGGTGATCGTCATGAGCTTCCCGGACGGCAACGCGATCCTGGCGGTGCGGCAGGGGCGGGCCGACGCCTATTTCAGCGCGACCCCGGCTGCGGTGCTGCTGACGACGCAGTTCGCCGACACGTTCGCGCTGGCGGGGCCGACGTTCGAGGCGAACACCCGGCTCGGGATCGCGGTGCCGCTCGACCGGCCGGCGTTGAAGGCGGCGATCGAGCAGGCGCTGGCGCAGCTCCGGGCCGATGGCAGCCTGGCGAAGGTCGCGCAGAAGCACGGCATCCCGGAGGCCTCGCTGGAAGGGCTGTAGGCGGGGGTCAAGCCGATGGGCCGCACCATCCATTTCGCGTTCGACCTGTCGTACATCCACACGGATGGGCGCTGGCGGGCGCCGCACTCCTGGCCCGGGCGCACCTTCCCGGACGTGGGGATGTACGAGGAGATCGCGCGCGTCGCCGAGCGCGGGCTGTTCGACATGCTGTTCTCGGGCGACAGCACGGGCGTGCCGGACAGCTGGGAGGGGCTGCCCGACGCCGCGGTGCATTGGGGCGTCAGCTGGCCGCGGCAGGACATGAACCCCCTCATGGTCGCGATGTCGCGGGTGACCCGGCATGTCGGCTTCGGCCTGACCTATGCCTCGACGTTCATGCACCCGTATTACCTGGCACGGCTGTTCAACTCGCTCGATCACGTTACGAACGGGCGGATCGCGTTCAACGTCATCACCTCCACCCGCCGGGCGGATGCGGCGAATTACGGGTTCGACGAGCTGATGGAGCACGGCGCCCGGTACGACCGGATGGAGGAGTTCATCGATGTGTGCCGCCGCCTGTGGGACAGCGTGGGGCCGGACGCCATGGTGTGGGACCGCGCGACGGGGCAGGTGGGCGACCCGCGGAAGATGGGGCCGATCGACCATGCGGGCCCGCATTTCAAGGTGCGGGGGCCGCTGAACACGCCGCCTTCGCCGCAGGGGCGGCCGGTGCTGCTGCAGGCCGGGGCGTCGCCGCGCGGCATCCGGGCGGCGGCGCATGTGGCGGACCACGTGTTCGGCGGCGAGCGTCCGCTGTCGCGTCAGATGCGGCAGCGGGCGGACCTGGATGCGGCGCTGGTGCAGGCCGGGCGGGACCCGGCGCGGGTGGGCATCTACTGGGCGACCCCGGTGATCGTCGCCGAGACGGAGGCGGAGGCCAAGGCGGAGCGGGAGCTGTTGCTGACGCTGGTCCCGCCCGAGGCGATGGCGGCGCACATGGCGTACAACATGGGGTACGACCTCTCGACGCTGCCGGAGCGGTTCTCGTTGTCGGCGCTGAACGAGGAGATCGCGGCGACGGGGGCCTCGCCGGTGGGGTTCATGTATGGGCTGGCTCTCGAGCTGGGGGCGGATGCGACGATCACGCGGGCGGACTTCTTCGAGCATTGTGCCCGGGCGGCGACGAGCTACGAGAACACGCTGGCCGGGACGGCGGCGCAGGTGGCGGACATCCTGGAGGAACGGTTCGAGGCGACGGGCAGCCGGGGCGGGTTCATGCTGGGGCACCCGGTGGCGATGCCGTTCGACTTGGTGAACATCGTGGACCTGCTGGTGCCGGAGCTGCAGCGGCGGGGGCGGTATCGCACGGAGTACCGGGGGCGGACGCTGTCGGAGAACATGGCGGAGGATTGACGGGTGATGCCGCAGAGGGTCGCCGTGGCGCCCTGGCCCTGCTGGCCGGCCGGCGCCGGCCCGGCGCCAGCCCGGCGCGCATCGCGCGTGCCCCCGGGCGGCCCGCGTCACGCTGGACGGGGCGGGGCCAAACCTGCCACACCCGGCTGGACGGAGATGCGCCGCGGTTCCGGCGCGCAGGACGATCGCAACGGCCCGAACGGGCCGACAGGGAAGGGAACGGGCTCATGACCATCGAACGTCGCACGCTGCTTGCCGGATTGGCGACCGCGGGACTTGTAGGAGGCGGCCGGGCCAGCCGTGCCGCGGCGCCGACCGAAATCGTCGTCACGCATTATGCCGCGCAATTCTATGGCGCGCCCTATACGATCGCGCTGGAGAAGGGCTGGTTCAAGGAGGCCGGGATCGGCGTCACGGGGATCATCTCGTCGAAGGGCGGGTCGACCAGCGTGCGGAACCTGATGTCGGCCGAGACGCTGTTCGGCGAGGTGGCGCTGCCGGCGGCGCTGAGCGCCATCAAGGAGGGGCTGCCGATCCGCATCGTCGCCACCGGGACGGACGGCGACACCGGCGTGATGTGCACCCGGCCCGGCGTGAAGATCGAGACGGCGGACGACCTGCGCGGCAAGCGGCTGGGCTACACCCGGCCGCAATCGGTGACCGAGAGCATGATGCTCAACCTGCTGGGCAAGCTGGGCTTGACGCGGGACGACGTGAAGATGGTGGCGACGGGGGACGTGGCCGGCAGCGCCGTGGCGCTGGAGAGCAACCAGGTGGACGTCGCCTCGATCGACGAGCCGATCTACAGCAACAAGACGGTGCGCGAGAAGAAGACGTTCCAGCGCCTGCCGTGGCTGAACGCGAAGCTGCCGAAGTGCAACCAGACGGTGGGGATCGCCACGATCGAGAACATCGAGAAGAACGGCGACGCGCTGCGGGCCATGCTGGCGGCGCGGCAGCGGGGCACGGAGTGGCTGTACGCGAACATCCCGGCCGCGACGGCGCTGCTGGCGGAGTCCTACGACATCGACGCGAAGGTGGTCGCCTCGGCGCTGAAGAACACGCTGGAGCTGAGCCCCGGCTGGTGGAATGCGGGCGGGTTCGACATGGACGCGATGAACAACATGGCCGCGGCGCTGGGCCAGGTGGGCATGCTGAAGCTGCCGGTGGACTGGAAGTCGGCGATGGACCTGCGCTTCGTGGCGCCTGCAAACCGCCCGAGCATCTAGGTTTGACGGAGGCGCATCTCTCGCTGCGGGGTGTCACGCGGGTGTATCCGGCGCGGGGCGCGCTGCACGCGCCGCTGCACGCGCCGCTGCACGCCATGGGGCCGATCGACCTCGAGTTGCGCCGGGGCGAGTTCTTCAGCGTGGTCGGGCCCTCGGGCTGCGGCAAGTCCACGCTGCTGGACGTGGCGTCGGGGCTGGGGCCGCCGACCGAGGGGGAGGTGTGGTTCGAGGGCCGGCGCGTGCTGAACGAGGTGCCGGACGGGATCGGGGTGGTGTTCCAGGAAGACGCGTCGTTCCCGTGGCTGACGGTGGCGGACAATGTGGCGTTCGGCCTGCGCCGGCGGGGCAGCCCGGCGCGGGAGGTGACGGAGCGGGTGGACCGGGCGCTGGACCTGGTCGGGCTGACCGACTTCCGCGCGGCGCACCCGGCGCAGCTCTCGGGCGGCATGCGGCAGCGGGTCTGCATCGCCCGCACCCTGGTGCTGGAGCCGCGGCTGATCATCCTGGACGAGCCGTTCGGCGCGCTGGACCAGCAGACCCGCCTGCTGATGGGCGACGAGCTGCTGCACCTGTGGCGCAGCACAGGGGCGACGGTGGTGCTGATCACCCACTCGCTGGACGAGGCGAACCTGCTGTCGGACCGGGTGGGCGTGATGAGCGCGCGGCCGGGGCGCTTCCTCGAGGTGATCGAGACGGACTGGCCGCGGGAACGGGACAGCCGGCTGGCGGAGCTGCCGGCGTTCGGCGCGGTCACGGCCCGGCTGTGGGCGCTGCTTCGGCCCGAGAGCATGCGCGCCATGCGCACGGCCCCGCCGTGACGCTGCGGCATCGGGTGACGAGGCCGGCTGGATGACCAAGGCGGGCTGGATCCGGCTGGGCCTCGTCGTTTCGGCCGTGGCGGCGTTGGAGATCGCCTGCCGCGCGGGCATGGTGTCGGCGCAGGCGGTGGTGCCGCCCAGCGTGATGGTGCGGGGCATGCTGATGGCGTTCGGCAGTGCGGACGTGCTGGGCGACGTGGGGCAGACCTTCGTGACGGTGTTGATCGCGGTGACGGCCTCGATCCTGGGCGGGTTCCTGCTGGGTTTCGGCCTGCATGCCCTGCCGGGGGTGCGCCGCCGGGTGGAGCCGCTGCTGGCGGTGTATTACGCCGTGCCGAACTTCGCCTTCTACCCGCTGCTGATCGTGCTGTTCGGGCTGGGCATGGGGCCGCTGGTCGTGCTGGGCACGCTGTACGGCATCGTGGCCATGGTCGCGGCGACGCTGCTGGCGTTCGACCGGGTGCCGGCGGTGATGGGCCGGACGGCGCGGGTGTTCCGCATGGGCCCGGTGCAGACGCTGCTGCGGGTGCGGCTGCCGGCGGCCGTGCCCTGGCTGTTCGCCGGGGTGAAGCTGGCGATCGCCTACAGCTTCATCGGCGTCATCGCGGGGGAGTTCATCCTGTCCACCAAGGGGGTGGGGCACCGGATCGCGTTCGCCTACGACAACTTCGACATCGTGACGATGTATGGGTTGATCCTGTTCGTGCTGCTGGTGGTCGGCGGGCTGAACCTGGTGCTGCATGCGCGGGAGCAGGCGCTGATGCGCGCCCGCAGCCCGGCGTGACGACCATCGGCACCGCCATCCCGGGCCTGTCCGGCTCGGGGACCCTGCTGCCGCGCGCCGCTGCCCTGGCCCGGCGCTGCGGCAGCCTCGTGCTGTCCGTGGCGGGGTTCCTGCTGTTCTGGCAGGCGGTCAGCCTGATGGTGGGCACCTCGGCCCTGGCGCCGCCCGGGCCCAGCCTTGCCTGGGCCTGGCGCATCCTGTCGGTGCCGCGCTACTGGCCGCATCTGCGGGAGACGTTCGCCGCGTTCTGCTGGGCCTGGGCGCTGGCGATGGGCATCGGCCTTGCGGGCGGGCTGCTGCTGGGGGCGAGCCGCCTGGCGGGCGAGGTGATGGAGCCGGTGCTGATGGCGCTGTATTCGGTGCCGAAGGTGACGCTTTACCCGATCGTGCTGCTGCTGTTCGGCATCGGCATCCATGCGAAGATCGCGTTCGGCACCATCCATGGCGTGCTGCCGGTGGCGCTGCTGACGATGAACGCCATCCGGCACCTGCCGCCGGTGTATCGGCGCAGCGCCCGGGCGATGCGGCTGTCGGGGCGGCAGACGGTGCTGTCGATCCTGTTGCCGGCGGCGCTGCCGGAGATCGCGTCGGGCGTGCGGATGGGCACCGCGCTGACGCTGCTGGGGGTGATGATCGGGGAGCTGTTCGCCAGCCAGCGCGGGCTGGGCTTCCTGCTGATGACGGCGATCGAGGGGGCGGACGTGCCGCGCATCCTGGGGGTGGTGACGGTGGTGACGGTGTTCGCGCTGGTGCTGAACACGGGCATGACCTCGGTCGAGCGGCGGCTGCGCCGGACGGGCTGACGGCTCAGCGCCGGCCGCCGCCGCCCCGGAACTCGCCGCCGCCGCCCCGGAAGCCGCCATCCCGGAAGCCACCCTCGCGGAAGCCACCCTCGCGGAAGCCGTATCCGCCGTAGCCGCGCCAGCCGCCGCCGTAGAAGCCGGCATAGCCGAGCCCGCCGTAGCCATAGCCGCCATAGAGCCAGGGGTAGTAGTCGCCGTAGCGCTGATAGACGGGGTAGGCGGGGTAGTAGGCGTAAAGGGGCGGTGCCACGGTCGCCAGCGGCTGGATGACGTTGTTGCGCAGGGCCATGCAGCGCAGGTAGGCCACGCCCGGTGGCTCGGCCTGGACGCCTGCCGCCGCACCGGCCACGGGCTCCGCGACGGGAAGCAGGACCGACGCGGCCCGGCAGGTCGTGTCGTCCTGGTGGAACTGGACGTCGGTCTTCGCCGGACCGGGGATCGCGACGTAGGGCACCTGGGGCGGCACGGGGGCGACGACGGTGCAGGCCCCCAGGCCCGTGGTTGCCAGCGCCAGCGTGATCGCCGCGCCTGCCTTTCCGAATGCTGCCATGGTGATGACCCGTCCTGCCGTGTTTCCCCGCGCCCAGCCCGCGCGGTTGTTGGGCGCGCCTGTGCTGGGCGGCCCCCATCCGATCGGCTAGGATAGTTCAAATGTGGAGCCCGTCACCTGTCACCAAGGGCCAGACGGCAGAAATCCGGTCTGGATGCATGGACGTGTCCCGGGCCCCGACGTCGCATTGGGCTTTGCAACGGGTCTCGCACCGCGTTTCGCACCGGGCTTCACATCGGCGGCCTGCATGAGCCTGGCCGCCCGACTGGTGCTGCTGATCGGGTTCGCGCTGCTGCCCACGCTGGCTATCCAGGGCTGGGCGGCACTGGAGCAGAGTCACGCGCTCGAGGCGCGGCTGCAGGTCGAGGCGGTCGCGCAGACACGGGCGGCGCAGGCGGCGATGAGCCGGGTGGTGGAGGGGGTGCACCAGCTGCTGACCGCGCTGGCGGAGATGCCGGTGATCCGCGCGGGGAACCTGCCCGGCTGTACCGCCTATCTGCGGGCCGTCGCCGGGCGCTTCAGGAACTACACGCTGCTGGGCGTCAACGACGCGCAGGGCGTCATCCAGTGCACCAGTGCCGGGGCGACGCAGGGCGAATACAGCAACGCGGGCCGCGCCTACCACCAGCGCGCGATGGCCAGCGGCGGCTTCGCGGCGGGCGACCTGGTCACGGGGATCGCCACGCGCCGGCGCAGCATCCATTTCGCCCTGCCGTTCCGGCGAATGGACGGGACCGGCGGCGGCATCGTCCTGGCGAGCCTCGACCAGGACTGGCTGGCAGGCCAGCTGGCCGCGCTGGCGCTTCCGCCGGGGGCGCAGGCGATGATCCTGGACCCTTCGGGCAATGTGGTGGTCGCGGTGCAGGATGGCGCGCCGCTGCCCGACGACCAGCTTGGCCGGCCGGTCCCCGAGGGCGTGCGCAACGCGCTGGAGGTGCGGGTGCCCGCGGCGCACGACGTTTATGGCATCGATGGCACGCCGCGCCTGCTGGGCGCCATGCCGGCCGACCCGGATCTCGCGGGCATCGTCGTCGCGGTGGCGCTGGACCGGGGCCGCGCCTTCGACGACATCGATGCCGCGACGCAGCGGACGTTCGCCGGGCTGTTCCTGGGGGCGGCGCTGGCCTTGGCGGCCGGGCTGGTCTCGGCCCGGCGCTTCGTGCTGGACCCTTTGGAGCGTCTTTCGGCGGCGGCCGAACGGGTGGGGCGGGGCGAGTTCGGCGCCCGGGCGGACCTCGGGCGGCATGCGGGGGCGATCGGCGCGGTCGGGACCGCGTTCGACCGGATGTCCGCGGCGCTCGGGTCCCGCGAGGAGGAGCGGGACCGGGCGCAGGCCGCCCAGCGGATCGGCGAAGCCCGGCTGCGGCTGCTGCTCGATTCGATGGGCGAGGGGTTCTACACGATCGACCCGGACGGCACGACGACGCTGTGCAACGCGAGCTTCCTGCGGATGATGGGTTTCGCGCGGGAGCAGGACGCGATCGGGCGCAAGCTGCACGACGTCATCCACCATTCGCATCCCGACGGCTCCCATTACGCGAGCGCGGACTGCCCGATCTATCGCGCCGCGCGCGATGGCGAGCCCGTGCATGTGACGGGCGAGCGGTTCTGGCGGCTGGACGGGACGAGCTTCCCGGTCGAGTACTGGGTGCAGCCGATCCAGCGGGACGGCAAGGCCCAGGGGGCGGTCTGCACCTTCATCGACGTGACCGAGCGGGAGCGGGCGGCCGCCGCCCTGCTGGACAGCAAGGAGCGGCTTCGTCTGGCACAGCGGGCAGGGGGCATCGGCACGTTCGAGCTGGATTCGGCGACGCGCACGCTGACGGTGTCGGAGGAGTTCTGCCGGCTGTGGGGCATCGCGCCCGTCGAGATGGTGCGGCTCGACATGCTGCTCGAGATGATCGTGCCCGACGACCGGCCGCAGGTGGCCGACGCGCATCGGGACATCCGGGCCGATGCGCTCAGCTATGTCGAGTACCGCGTGGCCCGGGCCGACACCGGCGAGGTCCGGTGGATCGCGCGGCAGGGGGAGCCGCGGGTCGGGCCCTCGGGCGACGGGGCCGCGGGGGACAAGTCGACCTTCGTCGGGGTCGTCTACGACGTGACCGCGCGCAAGCAGATGGAGGACGAGCTGCGCCAGCTGAACGGCGCGCTGGAACAGCGGGTGCAGGAGCGCACGGCCGAGCTGATGGCAGCCGAGGCGACGCTGCGACAGAGCCAGAAGATGGAGGCGGTGGGGCAGCTGACGGGCGGGATCGCGCACGACTTCAACAACATGCTGCAGGCGATCGGCGGCAGCCTCGAGATGATGCGCCGTCGCGTGTCGCAGGGGCGGCCCGAGGAGGGGGTCCGCTTTGTCGAGAGCGCGCTCAAGACGGTCGACCGGGCGGCGGCGCTGACGCACCGGCTGCTCGCCTTCGCCCGCCGGCAGGCGCTGCAGCCGCGCGAGGTGGATGCGAACGCGCTGGTGTCGGGGATGGACGAGCTGATCCGGCGCACGGTGGGCCTGGCCGTGGTGGTGGAGCTGCAGCTGGCGGGCGACGTGTCCGGCGTGGTGTGCGACCCGAACCAGCTGGAGAACGTGCTGCTGAACCTGGCCATCAACGCCCGTGACGCGATGGAGGGCGGCGGCACGCTGGTGATCCGGACCGGCAACGTGCGTGAGGTGCCGGACGAGGTCCCGGACCCGGGTACGTTGCAGGCGGCCGACTTCGTCGAGATCAGCGTCGCCGACACGGGCAGCGGCATGGACGAGACGACCCGGGCCCGGGCCTTCGAGCCGTTCTACACGACGAAGCCGATCGGGCAGGGGACCGGGCTTGGGCTGTCGCAGGTGTATGGCTTCGTGCGGCAGTCGGACGGGTTCGTGCGGCTGGAGAGCACGCCGGGGGTGGGCACGGTGGTCCGGCTGTTCCTGCCGCAGCATGCGGCGAGCCCTGCGCCGGCCGGCACGCCTGCCGAAGGGACGGCGGCGGACGACGCGGGGCCCCGGGCTTCGGCTGCCACGGATCCCAAGGCGCCGGGGCATGCGCCGGGGCATGCGCCGGGGCAGGGGCCGGGGCCGGGGCATAGGCTGGGGGGAGGCAGGCTGGGCAGCGTGCTGCTGGTGGAAGACGAGCCGGACGTCCGCACGATGGCGGCGGATCATCTGCGGGAGCTGGGGTATGCGGTGCAGGTGGCCGGCGACGGTGCCACGGCGCTGGAGGCGTTGCAGGGCGACGCCGCGCTGTCGGTGCTGGTGACCGATGTTGGGCTGCCAGGCGGGCTGAACGGGCGCCAGGTGGCCGATGCCGCGCGGGAGCGGCGGCCGGGCCTGCCGGTGCTGTTCATCACGGGTTATGCGGGAACGGCGCTTGCCGAGGGGCTCGAGCCCGGGATGGAGGTGATCGGCAAGCCGTTCTCGCTCGAGACGCTGTCGGTGCGGATCGCTGCGATGCTGCGGGGCGTGGGTGGAACCTGATCCCGCGCGGGAGGCGGCGGGTCATGTATGAGTGTTCATTCGGCGCGCCGCCGCCCGCCAACCCGGCGCGCTTCACCGGCGGCACGATGTGTCGCCGGTCTCAGAACTGGGCGTGCAGCCGGGCGCTCAGGAAGCTGACGGGCCCGCGGTCGCGATTGTAGGCGGGGTTGTTGATGAACTGGTAGTCGGCCGTCAGGTTCAGGCCCTTGACGATGGTGTGGTTGTAGAACGTCTCGAGGACGCCTTCGCGCCCGGAGTTGGGCAGCTGCCCGTCGCCGATCAGGATGCCGAGGCCGCCGGCGCGCAGATAATTCTTGAAGTGACGGGAGATGCCGTTGCTGGCGAAGGCCAGGCCGACCGTGTCGTCGGGCTGCCCCCAGCGCCTGCCGTTCAGGGACAGGCCGGCCGAGACGGTATTGCCGATATCGGTGAACGACGTGACGGAGCTGGTGCCGTCCGTCAGCCCGGCGCGCGCGAACAGGCCGAGGTCCTCGGTGACGGACTGTTCGAGGTTGAGGCTGACGCCCCCCTTGTTGCGGATGCGCAGCACGTCCTGGATGCTGGGCGTGGCCCCCGGCCCCGCAGGGGATGCAGGCTGGGCGGCAGCCTGCGCCACGGCCTGGGCATAGCTGCCCAGAAAGCCGCGGGTGAAGAAGCCGGACAGCTTCAGCTTGCCATCCTGGCCGAACAGGGTGTGACGCTCCTCGAACTCGGCGACGTACTGCAGTTGGCGGCCGAAGCGGTTGTCCAGGTATTTGTAGGTGGGGTAGGTGGGCAGGTCGAAGACGCCGCCGCGCACCGTCCACCAGTCCTGATACCATTCGACGGCCGCGCCATAGCTGTAGCCCCAGGCATCGCCCGCCTGGTCGAAGTTGCCGCCGTCGATCAGCGACCAGTTGAGGAAGTCGTTGCGGGGGTCGTGCGCGTACTTGTTGGTGTCGAACACGTCGAAGCTCGAGAACTTGCCGATGGTGACCACGACGCGGTTGGCGGTCTGGGCGCCGCCGAGCTGGTTCAGGTCGGGGTTGATCGCCTGGACCTCGCCGCCAAGGTCGATCGTCTGGCGCAGGAACAGGCGGGGCAGGCGGACATAGGGTGTGGCAGCCCCCAGCTTGTAGGCTTCGGCACTGACGTAGCCGGCCAGGCCGAAGGTGTTGCTGGGGCCGAAGCCCTGGTCCACCTCCGGGTTCACCCAGATCTCGGCCCCGCGCCAGGGCCGCACGCCGCCATAGAGCGTGACGTCCCAGGTCTCGCGGCCGCGGCTGCCGGGGTCGAGGCTTTGGGGGCCGCGGTAGGGGGAGCGGAAGGCCGGCTGGTAGATCTCGGTGAAGGTGCTCTGCCCATGGATCGCCCAGGTCTGGAAGACCGGGGGCGGGGTGGGGGCGGTCGACCCGGTGGAGACGTCGGACTGGGGCGTGCTGCCTGGAGTGCCGGCCTGGTCGCCACTCTCGGGCGTGGCGGCCGGGCTGGCGGCGAGGCTGGCGGCGAGGCTGGGCGTCCCGAGGGCCGGGGCAGCCAGGAGCAGCCCGACGGCCCACCAGGCCGGGAGTGTGGGAACTCGGTTCATGGCGAAGGCACTATTCGCGAGGTCGGGGTCGCGCAAGGGTGATGGACAGGCGCTTCGGCGTTGCGCGGAAACTTCACAAACCCCCTTCGCCCGCTCGGGGCGGGACGAACCGAACCGGCCCGGTCACCCCTCCCGGCCGGACGGGTCGATCCAGCCGATGTTGCCGTCGGGCCGGCGGTAGATGACGTTGAGCTCGGCGCTCGTGCTGTTGCGGAACATCAAGACGGTCTGGTTGGCCAGGTCCATCCGCATCACCGCCTCGCCGACGCTGAGCACGCTGATCTCGGCCGGGGATTCCGCGACGACGGTGGCGTAGGTGGCGGCGTGCCCGGCCGTGGAAGCTGCCTGCCCGGCCTCGGCCGTCGTGCCCGCGGCCTCGTCTTCCTGCCGCAGCACGTATTGGCGGCCGGCTTCCGGTCGGGCGCGGTTCGCCAGGTCGCGCGAGTGGTCGTTCACGCGGCGGCGATAGCGGCGCAGGCGCTTGGCGATGTGCTCGGCCGCGTCGTCGAAGGCGGCATGGGCGTCGGCGGCCTCGCCCTCTCCGCGCAAGGTCAGGCCGCGGCCGGCATGGACGTTGATGTCGCAGGTGAAGAAGCTGCGGGCCCGGCTGAAGGTGACGCTCGCCTCCTGCGCGCTGTCGAAGTACTTGCCGGTGATCAGGTCGAGGTGGCTGGCCACCCGTGTCCGCAGGGCGTCAGAGAGGTCGACCTGCTTGCCCGAAACCGTGATCTGCATGCGAATGCCTCCTGTGGGGATGGCGTGCCGGTTCATGCCGACATCGTCTTGTCGCGCTTGCGCTGCACCGAGCTGGGGATGCGCAAGGCCTCACGGTATTTGGCCACGGTCCGGCGGGCGATGTCCACGCCCTCGCGCCGCAGGGCGAGTACAATCGCGTCATCGGACAGGATGTCGTCCGGGCGCTCGGCGTTCACCAGGGCGCGGATGCGGTGGCGGACGGCCTCCGCGCTGTGGCTCTCGCCCCCCCCGGTGGCGGCGATGGCGGTGGTGAAGAAATATTTCAGCTCGAACACGCCGCGGGGGGTGGCGAGGTACTTGTTGGCGGTCACGCGGCTGACGGTGCTCTCGTGCATCTCCACCGCGCCCGCCACGTCGCGCAGGATCAGCGGGCGCAGGTGGCCGACGCCGCGGCGGAAGAAGGCGTCCTGCTGGCGGACGATCTCGGCGGCGACCTTGAGGATGGTGTTGGCCCGCTGCTGCAGCGATTTCACCAGCCAGTTCGCGCTCGACAGGTTCTCGCTCAGGAACGACTTGGTGTCGCGGTTGGCCCTGGTGCTGACGCGGGCATGATAGGCTTCGTTGACCAGCACGCGCGGCATGGTGTCGGGGTTCAGCTCCAGCAGCCACTCCCCATCCGGCAAGGCGCGCATCAGCACGTCGGGGATGACCTGCTGCACCGGGCCGGTCTCGAACCGGGCGCCGGGCTTGGGGTCCAGCTTGCGCAGCTCGGCGGCCATGTCGGCCAGGTCCTCGGCGTCGACGCCGCAGACCTGGATCAGGCCGCGGAGGTCGCGGCGGGCGAGCATCTCGAGGTTGTCCAGCAGGGCGGCCATGGCGGGGTCCAGCCGGTCGCGCTCGGCGAGCTGGACGGCGAGGCAGGTCCGCAGGTCCGGCGCGAACAGCCCGGTGGGATCGAAGCGCATCATGCGGTCGCGGACGGCGGTGACGCGGTCCGTCTCGATCCCCATGGCGGCGGCCAGCTCGGCGTCGCTAAAGCCGACGCGGCCTGCCGGGTCCAGCAGCGCGATCAGCTGGGCGCCGATCATTCGGTCCACCGGGTCGTCGAAGCTGAGGCGCAGCTGCTCGCCGAGGTGGGTCCGCAGGCTGCGCGGCGCCTCCATCAGGTCGTCGATGCCGCGCTCGTCCGACGGGTCGCGCGCGCCGCTGGTGCGGGCGGCATAGGCGGGTTCGAAGGGCGTGCCGTCGGCCGTGCCGCCGGCGTCGAAGCTGTTGCCGTGGTCGGGCTCGACCGTGTCCGGCAGCTTCTCGTGGTGGATGAGGGCGGCGGCGTCCATCCCCTCCAGCCGTTCCGGGCCCTGGTCGAGCGCGGGACGCTCGGGGATGGCGTCGGGCCGCTCGTCGCGTTCCAGCAGGGGGTTGCGCTCCAGCTCCTCCTCGACGAAGGCGGTGGCCTCCATGTTGGTGAACTGCAGGAGCTTGATGGCCTGACGCAGCTGGGGCGTCATGACCAGGGACTGTGTTTGCCGGAACTCGAGCCGCGGACCCATCGCCATGGGGGGACCATAGCCCAACCATGACGGCCTGCAAGTTCCGCGCCACCGATTTACTGCAAGTTTTGCGCCAACGTGGCCTATCGGCTGAAATGTTCGCCCAGGTAGACGCGCCGGACGCCCTCGTGCGCCACGACCTCGTCGGGTCGGCCCTCCATCAGCACCCGGCCGTCGTGCATGATGTAGGCGCGGTCGATGATCTCCAGCGTCTCGCGGACGTTGTGGTCGGTGATGAGCACGCCGATGCCGCGGTCCTTCAGGTGCGAGACGAGGTCGCGGATCTCGCCGACGGCGATGGGATCGATGCCGGCGAGGGGTTCGTCGAGCAGGATGTAGTGCGGCTGGGTGGCCAACGCCCGCGCGATCTCGACCCGGCGCCGCTCGCCGCCCGACAGCGCCAGCGCCGGGGTGCGGCGCAGGTGGCCGATGCCGAACTCGGCCAGCAGCTCGTCCAGCAGCTGGTCGCGGCGGTCCGGGTCGGATTCCACGACCTCCAGCGCCGCCATGATGTTCTGCTGCACGTTCAGCCCGCGGAACACGCTGGCCTCCTGCGGCAGGTAGCCGATGCCGAGGCGGGCGCGGCGGTACATCGGCAGGCCCGTGATGTCCTGCCCGTCGAGCTCGATGGAGCCGGTGTCGGGGCGCACGAGCCCGACGATCATGTAGAAGGTGGTGGTCTTGCCGGCGCCGTTGGGGCCGAGCACGCCGACGGCCTCGCCACGCTGCACGTGGATGCTGACGTCCTGGACGACCGGCCGCTTCTTGTAGGTCTTGCCGACCGCCAGCGCCGCGAGCCCGCCGGAGCGTGCGGGGCGGGCGAGGGGGCCAGGCGCGAGGGGATCCGGCGCGAGATCATCTGGCGCGAGATCATCTGGCGCGAGGGGACTGCCTAGCGCGTCCGTGCGGGCGTCGATGGCGCCGCTCCTTTCGTGAGGTCCTTCGGCTGGGCGTCGTTCGGGATGACCAGGCCCTGCACGCGCTTGCCGGGGTCCCGCACCAGGGTGGAGATGCCGGTCCGCATGTTGACCAGGGCCTCGTCGCCGTCCAGCTGGTTCTGGCCGCGGGTGATGCGGACGGCGCCGGCGATCCGCGCGATGCCGGTATCGGCGACATAGACGCCGCGTTCCCCGACCACGGTCTCGACAGCGGTGCGCAGCTGCACGTGGCCGAACGCCTCGACCCGCTGCAGCTTGCCCGAGGACATCAGGGGATCGCCGGCCTTCGCGCCAGGGGCCGGGGCGGCCGGCTTCACCGCGGCCGGCTGGCCCGGCGCGGCCGCATCGGGTTGGGTGAAGCCCACCAGCACGTCGCCGCTGAGCCGCCGCCCGTCGCTCGTCGTCACCACGGCCAGGCCCCGGCCCACCGCCATGTGCTTCTGCGACCAGTATTCCATCGTGTCCCGCGCCGTCATCACCTGCTGGGGCGTGGTGATCGTCATCGCGCTCCCGGTCATCAGCAGGACGGCCTGGTCGATGTCGTAGACCGCCTTGTCGCCGACGGCGAGGTCGGTCGCGGTGAAGATCCTGACGTGACCCTCGGCTTCCAGCCGGTAGATCTCGTTGGCGCCGGTATCGGAGGGCGCGCCGGGGCCGGGTGGGGGCACGGGGGCCGCGACGGGGGTGACGGCGCCGGCGGTGCCGGCCTTCTTGCGGTAGCGGGCGATCAGCACGTCGGCGGTGACGGTGACGGTGCCGCGCACGGCGCGGGCGTCGCCCCGGGCGATGACGATCTGCTCGTTCTGCCGCCATTCCATGCCGTCGCGGGACGTGACGTCGATGGCGCCGCCCTGGGACAGGTCGAGACCCTGGGCGCAGGCGGGGCCCGCCATCGCGAGGCCGGCCACGGCGAGGCCGGCCCGTGCCAGGAGGCGTGGCAGCGTGCTCATTTCGGCCCGCCGCTGCCGTTCAGCACCAGGTGGGCCGGGCCGTGGAACTGGATGACCGCGCCCTTCTCCGTCAGGCTGAACCCCTCCGAGTCGAGCGTGCCGAACGGGCCCTCCGCGTGCGTCTTGTCGGTGCTGCTGGCGGCCCCGGCCTTCAGGTCGAGCGCCGCGGTGTCGGTCTGCAGCGTCGTCCCGTCCTCGCGATACAGATAGACGTCTTCGGACATGTCCATCAGCGAGGCGTGCTGGATGAACACGCCCTGTTTGGACTGCGCCATGATCCAGCTGCCGCTTTCCGTGACGACGTCGCCCTTGGGCTCGGTCATGGCGATGCGCTCGGGCGAGGTCTGCAGCGCCGAGGCGGCGGTGATGGTGTAGGGGCGGCCGCGCTGGTCCACGCCGCGGTAGCGGGGGTTGAGCATGCGGCCCGATTCGGGATCGACCTGGAAGGCGCGGCGGACCGCCTGGCGGCCCTGTTCCTTCACCCTGGCATACTCGGGCCACAGCGCGACGGAGCAGAGCAGCGCCACGGCCAGCAGCGGCAGCGCCCACTTGGTCAGCAGGACGGTCCAGCGGCGGCGGGCCATGGCCCCGGCGCTGGGCGCGGCCCGGCGGCGCGTGGGCTCGCCGCCGACCAGACGGTCGCCACGGGTGGGACCGACAGGCCCGCGTGCGCCCCGCAGCGGCTGACCGAGCGGCGCCTGCGTGCTCATCACAGGACGCCGGCCCGCAGCAGGTCGTGGATATGCAGGATGCCCTCGGGCCGGCCGTCCGCGTCCAGCACGAACAGGCTGGTCACGGGGCGGGGCCCGGCGTTCATCACGCGCAGCGCTTCGGCGGCAAGGGCGCCGGCGCCGATGGTGCGGGGGGAGGCGTTCATGATCTCCCCTATGCTACGGGACAGGAGGTCGGGCCCCATGGCGCGGCGAAGGTCGCCGTCGGTCAGCACGCCCACCAGCACCCCGTCGGGGCCCACGGCGCCGAGGCAGCCGAACCCTTTGCCGGTCATCAGCAGCAAGGCGCGGTCCATGGGCACGTCGGCGGCGGCCAGCGGCACGGCCTCGCCCACGTGCATCAGGTCGGCGACGCGCTGCAGCCGGGCACCCAGGCGGCCGCCGGGGTGGAAGGCGGAGAAGTCGGTGGCGGTGAAGCCGCGCCGGGTGAGCAGCGCCACGGCCAGCGCGTCTCCCAGGGCCACCTGCATCGTGGTGCTGGTGGTGGGCGTCAGGCCCATCGGGCAGGCCTCGGCGGCGGGCGGCAGCAGCAGCACCACGTCGGCGGCGCGCGACAGGGCGGAGATGGCGCGCCCGGTGATGGCGATCAGCGGGATGCCGAAGCGGCGGGTATGGGCGACGAGGTCGGCGAGCTCGGCCGTCTCGCCGCTGTTGGACAGCGCGACGACGGCGTCGCCGGCGACGATCATGCCGAGGTCGCCGTGGCTGGCCTCGGCCGGGTGCACGAACAGGGCGGGGGTGCCGGTGGAGGCGAAGGTGGCGGCGATCTTGCGCCCCACGAGGCCCGACTTGCCCATCCCGGAGACGACGACCCGGCCGGCACAGGCGGCCAGACGGTCCACGGCGCGGTCGAACGCGGCGTCCAGCGATCGGGCGAGGGCACGGAGCCCGGCGGCCTCGGCGGCCAGCACGCCCCTGGCGACCTCGATGGCGGACTCGGGTCCGGTTGCCGGATGGCGGGCGAGCGCGGCGGTCATGGGTCCTTCTATGGGCAGCGGCACCGGGGTGGTCAATGAATCGCTTGTTGCCGACCGTAACAGGCGGGCGGTTCGCCCTCTCTTGGCTCAGACGGGCGGTTCGCCCTCTCTTGGCTCAGACGGGCGGCTCGCCCGGTGTTGGCTTAGACGGGCGGCTCGCCCGGTGTTGGCGTGTGACCCATGCCGGTGATCATGGCGGCCACGTCGGCGATGCATTGCTCGAGGGCGGCCGGGTCGGTTCCCTTGGCCACCAGCGCCACGCCGTTGCCGGTGCCGCGGTAGAACGGGTAGCTGCCGAGGTCGATGTCGGGATATCGGGCCTGGATGGCGCCGAGCGCCGCGGCGATGGCGCCCTCCGGCAGGCCCACGACGTGGACGGCGCAGGATTGCACCGGTATTCCGCCCTTCAGCGTGGGGGCCAGCGTCGCCCACATGGCCTGCATGATGCGGGGCACCCCGGCCATCACGTGGACGTTGCCGATGGTGAAGCCCGGCGCGATCGAAATGGCGTTGTCGATCAGCGTGGCGCCGCGCGGCATGGTGGCCATGCGCTGCCGGGCGGCGTTGAACTCGCCGGGCTTGTAGTGGCGTTCCATGCGGGCCCAGGCTTCGGGGTGCGGCTCCCACGGGACGCCGAAGGCGGCGGCGATGCACTCGCTGGTGATGTCGTCGTGGGTGGGGCCGATGCCGCCGGTGGTGAAGACGTGGTCGAACCTAGCCCGGGCCTCGTTGACCGTGCCGATGATCGTCTCGGGCAGATCGGGGATCACGCGGACCTCGCGCAGCGGCATGCCGATGGCGCCGAGGCCGGTGGCGAGGAACTTGATGTTCAGGTCCTGCGTGCGGCCCGACAGCACCTCGTTGCCGATGACGAGCAGGCAGGCGGTGGGATTGGGCACGCTGTTCTCCTAGAGGAAGTCGCGCAGCAGCGGGATCAGCGGCTTGTCGGCGGGGGGCATCGGATAGTCCGCCAGCTTGCGGGGCGCCACCCAGGCCAGGGTCTGGTTCTCGCGCCCTTCGGGGCGTCCGGTCCAGCGGCGGCAGAGATAGAGGGGCATGAGCAGATGGAAGGCGTCGTAGCTGTGGGAGGCGAAGGCGAAGGCCGCCAGGCAGCTTTCGGCGACGTCGATGCCCAGCTCCTCGCGCAGCTCGCGGATCAGGGCGGCCTCGGGGGTCTCGCCGGGTTCGAGCTTGCCGCCCGGGAACTCCCACAGGCCGGCCATGGCCTTGCCTTCGGGGCGGCGGGTCAGCAGGACGCGGCCGTCGACGTCCACCAGCGCGCAGGCCGCGACCAGCACGATGCGCTTGCCGCCTGCGGGCAGGGCGGCGGGCAGGGTGGCGGCCGGTTCGGCCGGGGCGGGCGAGAGGTCGTCACGCGACGCCTCGAACCGCAGGACGGGGTGTCGGCCGCCGCGGGCGAGGAAGGCCTCCTCGCCGGCGCCGATCTCGCGGAAGCCGGCGCGGCGGAGCACGGCGGCCGAGGCCGGGTTGTCGGCGGCGACGCTGGCTTCGAGCCGGTCGAGGTCGAGGTTGGCCAGCGCCCAGCGGGACAGGCGGAGGACGGCCTCGCCCGCGACGCCGTGGCCCCAGAAGCGGCGTCCGATCCAGTAGCCGAGCGTGCCGGCCCGGGGCGTGAGGTCGAGGCGGAGGCCGATGCAGCCCACGAGCTCCGACCCCTGTTCCGGCCCGGCGATGGCCAGGTGGATACCGGTGCCGGCCTCGATCTGCCGGGCGGTGGAGGCGATCCAGTCGTCGGCGAGCTCCCGCGGGTAGGGGAAGGGCAGCTTGGCCAGGTTGCGCACCACGGCCCAGTCGTTGACCAGGCGGTGCAGGGCCGGCGCGTCTTCGGGCAGGAGGGGCCGCAGCAGCAGCCGCTCGGTCTGGATGGGCGCGAAGGGGCGGGCGGCGAGGGTCAGTGGCAAGGCCACAACGCGGGACGTGGGGGCCGCAACGCAGGACCTGGGGGCCGCAGCGCAGGGCGTGGGGGCCGGCGCATCAGCTGCGGTAGCTGCCGTTGATGTCGATGTAGCCGTGCGTCAGGTCGCAGGTCCAGACGGTGGCGGTTCCCTTGCCGAGGCCGATATCGACCGCGATGGCGATCTCGCGGCCCTTCATGTGCTCGACGACCGGGCCCTCGTCGTAGCCGGGCGCCACCGTGCCGTCGCGGGCCATCCAGGTGCCGCCGACGCCGACCGAGAGCTGGTCGCGGTCGGCGGGTTCCCCGGCCTTGCCGACCGCCATCACGATCCTGCCCCAGTTCGCGTCCTCGCCGGCGATGGCGGTCTTGACCAGGGGCGAGTTGGCGATGGCCATGCCGATGCGCTTGGCGGACTTGTTCGACACGGCGCCCGTCACCTCGATGCGGATCAGCTTCTGCGCGCCTTCGCCGTCGCGCACGACCTGCAGCGCGAGGTCGAGCAGCAGGCTGTCCAGCGCGTCCCGGAAGCCGCGCAGCATCTTCGCGTCGGACCGGTGAACGCGGGGGTGCTGGGCGGCGCCGGTGGCGAACAGCAGGACGGTGTCGCTGGTGGAGGTGTCGCTGTCGACGGTGGTGGCGTTGAAGCTGTGCTTGACGCCGCGCGACAGCATGTCCTGCAGCAGGACGGCCGGGATGCGGGCGTCGGTGGCGATGAAGCACAGCATGGTGGCCATGTCGGGCGCGATCATGCCGCTGCCCTTGGCGATGCCGGTGATGCGCACGGGGGCGCCGGCGATGCTGGCGGTGCGGGTCGCGGCCTTGGGGAAGGTGTCGGTGGTCATGATGCCGCGGGCCGCCGCTTCCCACCCGTCGGGACGCAGGCTGTCGTGCAGTGCGGGCAGGGCGGCGATGAGCTTCTCGTGCGGCAGCACCTCGCCGATGACGCCGGTGCTGGCGACGAAGACCTCGTGCGGGCCGCAGCCGAGCAGGTGGGCGGCGGCCTTCGCCGTGGCTTCGACCGCATCGGCGCCGGCGCGGCCGGTGAAGACGTTGGCGTTGCCGGCGTTGACGACCACGGCGCGGGCGCGCCCGCCCACCAGCCCGTCGCGGCACCAGTCGATGGGGGCGCCCGGGCACTTGTTGCGGGTGAACACGCCCGCGACATGGGTGCCGGCGGGCATCTCGATCATGACCAGGTCGGTGCGGTCCTTGTAGCGGATGCCGGCCTGCGCGGCGCCCAGGCGGACGCCGCCCAGGGCGGGCAGCTCGGGCAGGGCGACGGCCAGGGGCGAGACGGGCAGGGACATCGGGCTATTTCACCGGCGTGGGGGTGGGCGGAGCCGCGGGTGCGGGGGGCGGCACGTCGGTCATCGGCGTGCCGTCCTGGTTGAACTTCTGGATGGTGAGGCCCTGCTTGGACTGGGCCAGCACGCGGGTGACGCCTTCCTGGATCAGCGCCTGGCGGACCTCGTCGCGCACCTGGTCCAGCTCGGGCGGCGGGGCGGCCCGGCGTTCCAGCAGCTTGATGACGTGGAAGCCGAACCGGGTCTTGACCGGGGTCTGGGTGACCTCGCCGGGCTTGAGCGCGAAGGCGGCGTCGGCGAACTCGGGCAGCATGTCGGTCTTCTTGAAGAAGCCGAGGTCGCCGTTGTTCGTCTTGGCGCTGGGGTCGGTGCTGTTTTCCTTGGCGAGGTCGCCGAAATCCTTGCCGGCCTTGATGTCGGCGATGATCGCCTTGGCCTTGTCCTCGTCGGCGACCAGGATGTGGGCGGCGTGCACCTCTTCCTCGCCGGCCTTGCCGGCGTAGTCGCGCTGGTAGCGGGCCTTGATCGCGTCGTCGGTCAGGGTCGGCGAGATCTCGCGGGTCAGCAGGGCGTTCTGAATGGCGGAGTCGGTGGCGCGGGTGACGAGCTTCTGGACGGCCGGGTCGTTCTGCAGGCCCTGCTTGCGGCCGGCGATGACGATGGCGCGGCGGTCGATCAGCTGGTCCAGCAGCATGGGATACAGCACGGACTGCGGCATGCCGCGCAGCTCCTCGGGCAGGGCGCCGGCGGCGTCGGCCAGCTCGCTGGCGTGGACCTCCTCGCCCGAGACGCGGGCGACGACCGGGTCGACAGGGCCGGACGCCGCGGCCGGTGCCACCTGGGCTTGGGCTACGGCAGGGGCGGGGGTTTGGGCCATCGCAGGCAGGCACAGCAGAACGGAGGCGGCGACGGCGGGCAGGGTCGGGCGACGCATGCAGGGAACCTCAGGCGGGGTGTTCGGGACGTCTGACAATGCCCCAAGCCCCCCCCGCTCACAACCCGGCACCAGAAGGCCGGCGCACGGCAGGGGCGCGCCGCGTTGACCCGGTGCGGTGCCCCTCCTATCTGAAGGACGCCATCCATCCTCTGCCCGCCGCTGCGCCGCCGCGCGGGCGGCGCCAGCCATAAGGCCCCCCGATGTTCGCCAGCCTTGCCCGTGCCGTGTTCGGTTCCGCCAACGACCGATCGTTGAAAGGCTACCAGCGCCGCGTGCCCGAGATCAACGCGTTGGAGCCCGCGATGGCCGCGCTGTCGGACGAGGCCCTGGCCGGGAAGACGGCGGAGTTCCGCGCGAAGCTGGCGGGCGGCGCCACGACCGACCAGCTGCTGCCCGAAGCCTACGCCGTGGTGCGGGAGGCGGCGCGGCGGGTGCTGGGCTTGCGGCATTTCGACGTGCAGATGATCGGCGGCATGGTGCTGCACGACGGCAAGATCGCCGAGATGAAGACCGGTGAAGGCAAGACGCTGGTGGCGACGCTGCCCGTCTACCTCAATGCGCTGCCGGGCAAGGGCGTGCATGTCGTGACCGTCAACGACTACCTGGCGACTCGCGACAGCGAGTGGATGGGCCGGGTCTACGGGTTCCTGGGCATGAGCACGGGCGTGATCGTGCACGGGCTGAACGACGACGAGCGTCGGGCGGCCTACGCGGCGGACATCACCTACGGCACCAACAACGAGTTCGGGTTCGACTACCTGCGCGACAACATGAAGTACCGGCTGGACGACATGGTGCAGCGGGACTTCGCCTACGCCATCGTCGACGAGGTCGACAGCATCCTGATCGACGAGGCGCGGACGCCGCTGATCATCTCGGGCCCCGCGGAGGACAGCAGCGACCTGTACCGGACGGTGGACGCGGTGGTGAAGGAGCTGGTGCTGGACGAGAGCACCTTCGAGAAGGACGAGAAGTTCAAGACGGTGACGATGACGGAAGCCGGGTCGGAGACGGTGGAGGCGATGCTGCTGGAGCGCGGCATCATGACCGAGGGCAACCTGTACGACACGTTCAACGTCTCGGTGATCCACCACGTGCAGCAGAGCCTGCGGGCCCACACGCTGTTCCACCGCGACGTGGACTACATCGTGCGGGAGGACAAGGTCGTGCTGATCGACGAGTTCACCGGCCGCATGATGGAGGGCCGGCGGTTCAGCGAGGGGCTGCACCAGGCGCTGGAGGCCAAGGAGGGCGTGACCGTCCAGCCGGAGAACCAGACGCTGGCGAGCATCACCTTCCAGAACTACTTCCGCACCTACCCGAAGCTGTCGGGGATGACGGGCACGGCGCTGACCGAGGCGGACGAGTTCGCCGAGATCTACAAGCTGGACGTGATCGACATCCCGACCAACGTGCCCGTGAGCCGCAAGGACTCGGACGACGAGGTGTACCGCTCGGCCGAGGAGAAGTACGAGGCGGTGGCGACGCTGATCGCCGAGGCGCGGACGCGCAACCAGCCGGTGCTGGTGGGCACGACGAGCATCGAGAAAAGCGAGATCATCAGCGCGCTGCTGAAGCAGAAGCAGGTGCCGCACGCCGTGCTGAACGCGCGCTTCCACGAGCAGGAGGCGACGATCGTGGCGCAGGCCGGGGCGCCCGGGGCCATCACCATCGCCACGAACATGGCCGGCCGCGGCACGGACATCAAGCTGGGCGGCAACGCCGACATGCGCATCAAGCTGGAGCTGGGCGACGTGGACCCGGCCGATCGCGCGGCGGCCGAGCAGGCCATCTGGGACGAGGTCGCGGTCAAGCACGACGTGGTGAAGGCGGCCGGCGGCCTGTGCGTGATCGGGACGGAACGGCACGAAAGCCGGCGGATCGACAACCAGCTGCGCGGGCGGTCCGGCCGGCAGGGGGACCCGGGCGCCAGCCGGTTCTTCCTGAGCCTCGAGGACGACCTGATGCGCATCTTCGGCAGCGACCGCATGGGCGGGATGCTGCAAAAGCTGGGCCTGAAGCCCGGCGAGGCGATCGTGCACCCCTGGATCAACAAGGCGCTCGAGAAGGCGCAGAAGAAGGTCGAGGCGCGCAACTTCGACACGCGCAAGAATGTGCTGAAATACGACGACGTCATGAACAACCAGCGGCGCGAGGTGTATCAGCAGCGGCGCGAGTTCATGCGGGCGGACGACGTGAGCGAGACCGTGCAGGAGATGCGCGGCGACGTGCTGGCCGCGATGGTGGCCGCGCGCATCCCCGAGAAGGCCTATGCCGAGCAGTGGGAGACGGCCGAGCTGCAGGCGGACGTGCACCGGGTGTTGAACCTGGTGCTGCCGGTGCAGGACTGGGCGCGCGAGGAAGGTATCGACGAGGATGGCGTACGCGAGCGGCTGGAGTCGGCTGTCAACGCGCACATGGCGGCCAAGGCGGCGAACCTGGGGCCGGAGCTGATGCGTTTCGTGGAGAAAAGCATCCTGCTGCAGATGCTGGACGCCGTGTGGAAGGAGCACCTGCTGAACCTGGACCACCTGCGGCAGGGGATCGGGCTGCGGGCCTATGGCCAGCGGGACCCGCTGAACGAGTACAAGAGCGAGGCCTTCGCGCTGTTCAACGGCATGCTGGACGAGCTGAAGGAACGGGTGACGACCATGCTGGCCCGGGTGGAGCTGGGCCCGGAGGCGGCGCCGGAGCCGCTGTTCCAGCCGGCGATGCCCGCCACGATGAGCTACAACGACCCGGCCGGCGCCGCCCCGTACGCCGGCGGCGACGTGCTGGAGGCGGAGCGGCCCCGGGTCGCAGTGGATCCGGCGGACCCGACCACCTGGAAGAGCACGCCCCGCAATGCGCCCTGCCCGTGCGGGTCCGGGAAGAAGTTCAAGCACTGCCATGGCAAGGTGGGCTGAATTCCTGATCGATAAGGCGGCTGGGCCCTTGGTTGTTCGCGACCGGGGGAGTGTTGGCCGTGCTGGTTTCCGGGTGCAGCCTAGTCGTCGCGGTCGGGCTCTATCTGGCCTGGCCGGCACGGGTGACGCTCGGCGCCCCGCCGGCCACGCTGACAGGCGCGCGGGTGGTCAGCTTCGCCTCGGGATCGGGCTCCGTCGTGCAGGGATGGTTCGCGCCTGGCGACAAGGCGGACGACGTCGTGCTGCTGCTGCATGGCTACCACGAGACCCGGAAAGCGATGTCGGGCAGGCCGAACGCCTGGTCCGTGAGGGGTTCGGCGTGTTGCTGATCGATCAGCAGGGGGCAGGCGAGAGCCCTGGGCGGTTCGTGACGTTCGGGCTGCTGGAGAGGTTGGACGCAACGGCCGCGGTCGAGGCGGTGCATCGGCTGGCCCCGGGCGTTGGGTGGGTGCGATCGGATTTTCGCTCGGGGGTGCTGCGCTGGCCTTGGCGACGCCGGCGTTGAGGGTCGATGCGCTGGTGCTCGAATCGGTGTTCCCGACGCTCGATTCGACGATTCGAAACCGGGTCGGACTGTTCCTGCCGCTGTTTGCAGGTGTCATGATCACACGGCTGTTTGCCGTGTTGATGCCGCCGATCCTGGGATTCAGAGTGTCGGACGTGCAGCCCGTAATCGGGATCGGACGGGTGACGGCGCCGCTGTTGGTGATCTCGGGAACGCTCGACACGCGCTCTCGGCTGGACGAAGCCAAGACGTTGTTCGAGGCGGCGCCGGAGCCGAAGTCGTTCTGGGCGGTGGAGGGTGCCGGACACGTGCATCCGGACGAGTTCGATCCCGGTGCCTATTGGGCGCGGGTGCTGCCGTTTCTTGTGGAACGGCTGAGAGGTCCCGTCACGGCGAGGCCGTGACGGGTTGCCGAATCAGGCGGCCAGGCGGTCGGGCTCGTCGACCGGGAGGCGGGTGCGGATCAGCTTCTCGATGCCGCGGAGGTAGGCGCGTTCCGTGCTGTCGCAGAAGCTGATTGCGATGCCGGCGTGTCCGGCGCGCGCGGTGCGGCCGATGCGGTGGACGTAGGCTTCGGGCACGTTCGGCAGGTCGAAGTTGACGACGTGGGTGACGCCGTCGACATCGATGCCGCGGGCCGCGATGTCGGTGGCGACCAGGACCTTGATGCGGCCTTCCTTGAACATCGCCAGGGCGCGCTCGCGCTGGGGCTGGCTTTTATTGCCGTGGATGGCGGCGGCCGGCATGCCGACCGCCTCGAGGTGCTGGGTCACGCGGTCGGCACCGTGCTTGGTGCGGGTGAACACCAGGGTGCGGGTCATGTCGCCGCGCTTCAGGATCTCGGCCAGGACCTGACGCTTGCGCGCGGTCTCTACGAAGATGACGCGCTGGTCGACGCGTTCGGCGGTGGTGGCGACCGGAGTGACGGCGACGTGCACGGGGTCCCGCAGCATCTGGCCGGCGAGCGTGCTGATCTCCTTCGGCATGGTGGCCGAGAAGAACAGGGTCTGCCGGGCCTGCGGGATGGTGCTGACGATCTTACGGATCGGCACGATGAAGCCGAGGTCGAGCATGTGGTCGGCTTCGTCCAGCACCAGGACCTCGACGCTGCCCAGCTGGACGGCGCCGTCATGCATGTGGTCCAGCAGGCGGCCCGGGGTGGCGACCAGCACGTCCACGCCGCCCTGCATCGTGCGGGCCTGGCGCGCCTTGGGCACGCCGCCGAAGATCAGCGCGGTGCGGACGCCGGTGTTGCGGCCATAGGTGCGGAAGCTCTCGACGATCTGGCTCGCCAGTTCCCGCGTGGGGCTGAGCACGAGCACGCGGCAGGAGCGGGGCTTGGGCTGCTTCTTGTCGGCCAGCAGGCGGTGCAGGATGGGCAGCGCGAAGGCGGCGGTCTTGCCGGTGCCGGTCTGGGCGATGCCCTGGACGTCGCGGCCCTGCATGACGTGCGGGATCGCCTGGGTCTGGATGGGGGTGGGCGTGGTGTAGCCCTCGGTGACCAGCGCCTTGAGGATGGGCGCGGCGAGGCCGAGTTCTTCGAAGTTGGTCGACATAATGTATCTTTCGTTTCCCCGCGAAGGGGGCCCGAAGCGGGCGGGACCTGTCTGTCACGCGCAGTAGGGGCGCAGCGATCGACGGGATCACGAACCGGCGCAAGATGGAGAGGTGAACGTACTGACCGGAGGCAGGGCACGGGGTCACGTCAAAGCGCGCGTCCCAGTCCTAGTGTTGCAGCGCACCAAAGTCAAGGAAATGTTGCGGAACGCCGCTTCAGGGCGCGGGCTCGGGCTTCTGGCCGGGCTTGCACGGGCCGATCCGCTTGACCTCCGTCACCATCCGCATCGGCGGCTCGCCTGGACGCTCCAGCGTCATTTCGGAGCGGTAGAACCCGTCGCCGACGGTGCCGGTACCCTTCATCGTCATGCCGTCGCAGACGAAGTTCATCTTCATGCCGGTGGCCGTCTTGGTGACCTCGCGGGTGGGGCAGTCGCTCAGGGCTTCGAGGTTCGGGGTCATGGCCTTGTCGGTCGTTTGTTCCGCCATGCATTGCTTCATGATCTGGGGCTTGGGCCCGAACCCGCTGATGGTGATGGAGTATTCGCCGGCGGCCATCGTCTGGGCGCTGGCGGCGCCGGCGGCGAGGAGCACGACCATCATCGACAAGGAGCGGACCGGCATCGTTGCTTCATCCCATTCGAGCGTTGACCGGAGCGGTATCCTGTCGGGCCGGCTGCGTCCAGCCTGTGTGGCGCGGAACTATGCTTGGAAGGCGGCATGGAATTTGCCATTCCTCGAGCACTGTCAACGGATTGAGGTTGTTATGCCTGTGCTGCGTGGATCCCCGAAACAAGATCGGGGAGGACGGGTGAGACTGTCAGCAGTCCTAGACCGAGAGGTTCAGCAGCGAGCCGCGGGGTGGCGGCACGGAGGGTGGGAAGCCGGTGGGCAGGGTGGGGGCGGCGCTGGCCCGGGCCGGCTGGTCCGGCGTGGCGCGCACGAGGCGCACGGGGTTTGCCGGCGCCGCGCGATCGATCGGCGTGGTCGTGGCGCTGGAGAAAGCCTGGAGCGAGCTGGTGGAGAGCATGCGGAGGACTGTGAGGCGCATGCCTGACCATAAGGTTAATGCCAGGCCGGAATCAACGGTTGCGGCGCCAGATCTCCTCCTGCAGCACGCCGGCGAACCCGAGCCATCCCACCAGCGGCAGCAACGCCCCCGCCGCCTTGCGGTCCACCGTCGCCCCGGCGGCCACCGCCGTCAGCGTCGCGGCCAGCATGCCCACCACGGAGCCCAGCGCCGCCCCCAGCCGGCGTTGGCCGAACATCAGGAACGGATACAGGGCCAGGCCTGTCACCGCCGTGCCCCATCCGGCCAGCGCCGTGGTCCGCGGCGGGGTCGGCGGGGCCGCCAGCAGGCGTGCGCCGGCGTAGGCCAACGTGATGTCCAGCACCGTCCAGGCCGACCCGATCACGGCGCCCGACGGCCGGAACTCGGGCTTGCTCAGCCGCGCGTACCACAGGGCGTTGCCGGGCTCATCGGGCGAGGGGCGCCAGCGGGAGCCGACGAGCGCCGCCGCGAGGACGGCGCCGGTGGCCAGCAGGGCGGCATCGGTCTTGCGCATGTCTCAGTCCTCCAACACTTTCACGCCCGGCAGGGTCTTGCCTTCCAGCCACTCCAGGAACGCGCCGCCGGCCGAGCTGACGTAGCTCAGCTGGTCCAGCACCCCGGCGTGCCGCAGGGCCGAGACGGTGTCGCCGCCGCCCGCCACGCTGCGAAGGCTGCCCTGCTGCGTCGCGGCCGCCACGGCCTGGGCCAAGGACGTGGTCGCGGCATCGAAGGGCGGCGTCTCGAACGCGCCCAGCGGGCCGTTCCAGACCAGCGTCCGCAGGTCCGGCAGGCGCTGCTTCAAGGCCTCGACCGTGCCGGGGCCGACGTCGAGCATCATGGAATCGGGCGGGATGGCGGACACGGAAACCGTCTCGGTGGCGGGGTTGGCCTTGAACTCGCGGGCCACCACGGCGTCGGTCGGCAGCACGATCGTGCAACCGGCGGCGTGCGCCTGGGCCAGGATGTCGCGCGCCGTCGCGTGCATCTCCGCCTCCTGCAGGCTGCGCCCGACATCGGTGCCCTGGGCAGCCAGGAAGGTATTGGCCATGGCGCCGCCGATAACCAGCACGTCCACCCGGCGGCTCAGGTTGCCCAGCAGCTCGAGCTTGGTGGAGACCTTGCTGCCGCCGACGATGGCGGCGACGGGGCGCTGGGGGTTGCCCAGCGCCGTGTCCAGCGCCTCCAGCTCCTGCTGCATGAGCCGGCCGGCGTAGGAGGGCAGGTGGTGGGCCACGCCCTCCGTGCTGGCGTGGGCGCGGTGGGCGGCGCTGAAGGCGTCGTTGACGAACAGGTCGGCATGGGCGGCCAGGGCCTGGGCGAAGGCCGGGTCGTTCGCCTCCTCGCCGGGGTGGAAGCGCGTGTTCTCCAGCACCAGCACGCCGCCTTCGGGCAGGGCGGCGATGGCGGCGGCGGCGTCGGGGCCGACGCAGTCCGGCGCGAAGCCGACGGGGCGGCCCAGCACCTGGGCCAGCGCCTCGGCCATCGGGCGGAGGCTCATCGCAGGCACGGGCTTGCCCCGGGGGCGGTCGAAGTGGCTGCACACCACCACCCGGGCGCCGGCGTCCGCCAGCTCCCGGATGGTGGGGCTCAGCCGCTCGAGCCGGGTCAGGTCGCTGATCCGCCCGTCGCGCACCGGCACGTTGAGGTCGGCGCGCAGCAGGACGCGCTTGCCCCGCAGCGCGAGCCCGTCGAGCAGGCGGACCGGCATCCTACAGGCTGCCGAACAGGGCCGCGGTGTCGGCCATGCGGTTGGAGAAGCCCCATTCGTTGTCGTACCAACCCATCACCCGGGCGAGCTGGCCGTCCACCACGGCCGTCTGCGTCGCGTCGAAGGTGCAGGAGGCGGGCTGGTGGTTGAAGTCGATGCTGACCAGCTTGTGGGTGTTGTAGTCCAGGATGCCCTTCAGCTCCCCGGCGGCGGCGGCCTTCATGGCGTCGTTGATCTGCTGCACCGTCGCCGCGTCGCGCAGATTCACGTCCAGGCTGACCAGGCTGACGTTGGGGATGGGCACGCGGATGGAGGTGCCGTCCAGCTTGCCCTTCAGCTCCGGGAAGACGAGGCCGACGGCGCGGGCGGCGCCGGTGCTGGTGGGGATGCTGCTGACCGCGGCGGCGCGGGCGCGGTGCAGGTCCTTGTGCAGGGTGTCGACGGTGTTCTGGTCGCCGGTATAGGCGTGGATGGTGACCATGTAGCCGCGCAGGATGCCGAACTGTTCGTGCAGGACCTTCACCATGGGCGCCAGGCAGTTGGTGGTGCAGGACGCGTTGGAGATGACGGTCATGTCCTTGGTGATGACCTTGTGGTTCACGCCATAGACCACGGTGGCGTCGACGCCGTCGGCCGGGGCCGAGATCAGCACCTTCTTCGCCCCGGCCCCGGTGATCAGCGCCATGGCCGATTCCTTGGTCGTGAAGCGTCCCGTGCATTCCAGCGCGACGTCGACGCCCTGATAGGGGACCTTGCCGGGCTCGCGCTCGGCCGTCACCTTCAGCGGGCCATAGGTGCGGCCGTTGTGGCGGATGGTGATCATGTCACCCTGCACCTCGACCTCGCCGGGGAAGCGGCCGTGCACGCTGTCGAAGCGGAACATGTGGGCGTTGGCCTCGACGCTGCCGAGGTCGTTGATGGCGACGGGCTCGACGTCGGTGCGTCCGCTCTCGACGATGGCGCGCAGCACGAGGCGACCGATGCGCCCGAACCCGTTGATGGCGACCTTCACGGCCATGGTGTCATATTCCTTCTGGTGATGAGGGTTGAAGCCGTTTCCGCACCGCGGAGACGACGGCCTCCGGCGTGATGCCGAAGTGCCGGTAGAGGGTGTCTGCCGGGGCGCTGGCGCCGAAGCCGGTCATGCCGATGAAGATGCCGTCGGGCCCGAGCCAACGCTCCCATCCGAAGCCGCATGCGGCCTCGATCCCGACGCGCAGCGCCGTGCCGAGCACCTGCGCGCGAAAGCTCTCGTCCTGGGTGGCGAACAGCTCCCAGCTCGGCAGCGACACGACGGCGGCGGGGATGCCGTGCCCGGCCAGCAGGCGCCGCGCCTCGATGGCCAGTGCCACCTCGCTGCCCGACGCGACCAGCGTGGCCTGGCGGGGGCCGTCCGCCTCGGCCAGGACGTAGCCCCCACGGGCGGCGCGGTTCTCGGCGGCGTCGGTGCGGAGCTGCGGCACCGGCTGGTGCGACAGCACGAGCAGGCTGGGGCCGTCGGCGCGGCGCAGGGCCAGCTCCCAGCATTCGGCGGTCTCGACGGCGTCGGCGGGGCGCATGACGAACAGGCCGGGCATGGCGCGCAGGCTGGCGAGGTGCTCGATCGGCTGCTGCGCGGGTCCGTCGGCGCCCAGGCCGATGCTGTCGTGGGTCAGGACATGGATGACGCGCTGGCGCATGAGAGCGGCCAGGCGCAGCGCCGGGCGCATCTGGTCGGTGGAGACGAACAGGGTGCCGGCATAGGGGATCAGGCCGCCATGCAGCGCCATGCCGTTGAGGCAGGCGGCCATGCCGTGCTCGCGCAGGCCGAAGTCGATCACCCGGCCGGCGTAGCTGCCCTGCGTGACCGAGGTCATCCCCGGCAGGGCCGCGAGGTCCGACCCGCCCCGATCGGCCGAGCCGCCGACCAGTTCGGGGATCGCGGCGGCCAGGGCAGCCAGGGCGGTCGCGCTGCTGGCGCGGGTGGACCGGGCCGGATGGACGTCGACGCATTGCAGCTTCAGGGCGGCGGTCGCCTCGTGCCACGCTTCGGGCAGGCGCCCGGCGGTGACGCGCTCGAACTCGGTACGCTGGGGATGGTTGGTCAGGCGCTTCAGCCAGGCGCGCCGGGCCGGCGTGCCCCGCGCGCCGGCCCGGGCCCAGCGTTCCGCCGAATCATCCCGGCCGTTGCCCGGCAGGGCACCAGGGCCGTTACCCGCTGGATCATCCCGGCCGTTGGCCGGGGGGGCATCCAGGCCGTCATTCGATGAAGCTTTCGCCTCGTCGGGGCGGGTACGGCAGGCGATCAGCGTCGGCTTGCGGGAACGGAGCGCCAGCGAAAGGGCGGAGGCGATGGCCAGGGGGTCGTGGCCGTCGATGCGCTTGGTGGCCCATCCGGCGGCGGCGAAGCGTTTCAGCGTGTCGCCTGCGGCAGCCGGGGCCGGGGCCGTGGGGTCGGCAGGGCCGCTGGAGTCGAAGGCCGGGGCGTCGGCGCCCGGCGCTGTGGCGGTGTCTTCCCAAAGGACGGTCAGCTTTTCGAGCCGCCACTGGCCGGCCAGGCAGGCAGCCTCGTGACTGATGCCCTGCATCAGGTCGCCGTCGGATGCGACGACCCAGGTCCGGTGGTCCACCAGGCTGCGGCCGAAGCGGGCGGCCAGCATGCGCTCGGCCAGTGCCATGCCGACGGCGGCCGCCAGCCCCTGACCCGGCGAGCCCCCGGTGAACTCGATGGCGGGATGGTCGCCGTATTCGGGGTGGCCCGCGGCGGGGCTGTCCAGCTGGCCGCATCGCGCCATGGACTCCGTGTCCATCCCGGCGTGGCCGGTCAGCTGCAGCAGGGCATAGAACAGCAGGGTCCCTTGTCCGGACGAGAGCACGAAGCGGTCGCGGTCCGGCCAGCGCGGGTCGGTGGCGTCGAAGCGCAGGAAGCGGGTCCAGAGCACGGCGGCGACGTCGGCCATGCCCGTTGCCGGGCCGCCCGGGCCGGCATGCGCCGCCGTGGCGCCCTGGACGAGCGCGCGGGCTGCGTCCCCCATGCGGTGCTGGGCGGCGCCGGGGTGGGTGACCGCGGCGATGTTCTGGTCGACAGGCGTCATGGCATCCGTCGGATTCGTGCCCGGTGCGCGCGTCTGGCGTCGCCATCGCCCGGCATTCTTCCTCCGCTCGGCCCTCCGCTCAGTTGGGCCGGCTATAGAAGCGCGGGGCGGTGTCGGCAAGAGAGGGTGGCGGAGGCGGCCTGCTGCCGGGCCGTCAGGCGGCTTGGGGCAGGCTGTAGACGCCGCATCCGGGGGCGGCGCGGATCAGGTCGGGGGCGACGCCGATCGTGGTTTCCGCGGCGCCGAGATACAGCAGGCCGTCGGGCGCCATCTGGCGGCGGATGGCGGCGAGCACGCGGGCCTTCGTGGGCGGGTCGAAGTAGATGAGGACGTTGCGGCAGAAGACGATGTCGAACGTCCCGAGCGGGGTGAGGGGGGTGAGCAGGTTCCATTCGCGGAACTTCGTCATGGCGCGCAGGAAGGCGGCGGCGCGCCAGTGGTCGTTTTCCCGCGTGAAGTAGCGGGCAAGCTGGACGCCGGTGAGGCCGCGCTGGACCTCGAACGGAGTATAGAGGCCCGAGCGGGCCCGCTCCAGCGGGCCGGTCGCGATGTCGGTTCCCAGGATCTCGATGCCGCGTTCCTCGAGCAGGCGCGGCATCTCCCATGCGGTGATGCCGATGGAGTAGGCTTCCTGCCCGTTGGCGGCGGCGGCGGACCAGATACGGAGCTTCTGGCCGGCGGGGCGGACCCGGTGCAGCCGCGGAAACGCCTCGTCCCGCAGGTGGTGGAAGGGGCTGATGTCGCGGAAGAACAGCGATTCGTTGGTCGTCATCGCCTCCACGACGGCGCGGGACAGCGCCTCGTTGCGGCCGATGCGTTTGGCGAGGGCCCAGAGGTCGGGCAGGCCTTCCTGCCGCAGGATCGGCGCGAGGCGGGTTTCGAGCAGGTAGAGCTTCTCGGGCCCGAGCGTCAGGCCCGATCGGGCGTAGATGTGCGCCGCCAGCTCGGCGAAGGCGGTGGTCATGCCGCGGCCCGCAGCAGCTCGACCGTTCGCGCGGCCAGGGCCGGCAGCGGCAGGACGGCGCTGCACAGCCCGGCGCGAGCGATGGCGCCGGGCATGCCCCAGACGACGCTGCTGGCCTCGTCCTGCGCCATCGCGGCGCCGCCGGCGGCCACCAGCGCCTGGGTTCCTTCCAGCCCGTCATGGCCCATCCCGGTCAGCATCAGCATCAGCATCCGTCCGGCGGTCGCCTGGGCCGCGCTCCGCAGCATGGGGTCCACCGAGGGGCGGCAGAAGTTCTCCGCCGGCCCGTCGTCGAGCCGTGCCAGCAGGCCGCCGGGCCCGCCGGTGATCGTCAGGTGGCGGCCGCCCGGGGCCACGTGCACCCGCCCCGGCGCCAGCACCGCCCCGTCCTGGGCCTCCGCGCAGGACAGGCCGGTGCCGCGCGAGAGCTGCTCGGCCAGAAGCGGGGTGAAGGCGGCGGGCATGTGCTGCGTCAGGATGATGGGGATGCCGAGCCCGGCCGGGCCGGCCTTTGCGCCGAGGGTGCGCAGCAGGGCCAGCAGCGCCTGCGGGCCGCCGGTGGAGCTGCCGATCCCCAGCAGGCGCGGCTTCGTGGTCGGGAAAGGGCGGAGCGGGATGACGGTCGACCCGGCGCGCGCCGGCCGGCGGCCCAGGCCCCTGACCTTGCCGACCAGCTCCCGCTGGAAGGCGACGTCGCCGGTCAGGGCCGCGGCGCTGGGCTTCGGGACATAGTCGTGCGCCCCCAGGCGGAGCGCCTCCAGCGTCGTCGTCGCGCCATGCGTGCTGAGTGTGGAGGCGATGATCACCCGCAGGCCCGGGGCGGCGCGCAGCAGCAAGGGCAGCGCCGTCAGCCCGTCCATCAGCGGCATCTCGATGTCCAGCACCAGCACGTCCGCGCAGCCGGGGGAGGCCCGGAACCGGTCGACCGCGTCCTGCCCGTTCACCGCCTGGCCCACGACCACGATGTCGTCGGCACCGCCCAAGACGCGGCCGAGCACCGCGCGGATGACGGCGCTGTCGTCGCAGACGAAGACACGGACGGGGGCAGGCTCGGGCCGCCGGGCGGGTGACCGTTCGTTGCGCTGACCGGGCGGAGCCCGTTCGGGCAAGGCGGCCCCTTCGGAACCCGCCATCAGGCGGCGCGCGGCGTGAAGGCCAGGACGCGCGTGATGTCCAGCATGATCAGCAGGCCTTCCGGCAGCTGGTAGACGCCGGTGCCGAAGCGGGCCCATCCGGAGGCGAGGGTGGGTGGCAGGGGCGCCAGCTGCAGCGCGGCGACGCTGACGACCTCCAGCACGCGGTCGACCAGCAGCGCATAGAGTTCGGGGCCATGCTCGGTGACGACGGACATGGCGGGGGCTGCGCCCTGCGGCGGCTCGAGACGGAGGCGCTTGCGCAGGTCGATGGTGGTCACGATCCGGCCGCGCAGGTTCAGGTTGCCGGCGATCTCGGGCGCGCTCAGCGGCACGCGGGTGATCGATTGCGGGCCCAGCACGTCGCGGACCGCGGCGACGGGCAGGCCGCAGAGCTGGCCGCCCACCTGGAGGCTGACGATCAGATTGAGCGCGGAGGTGGGGAGGCCCGCAGAGTTCGACGGGTTCGCGGTGGTGGAGCGGGGCGTCGCTGCCGCGTCGTTGGCCGCATGGGTGGCATCGAGCGGGGTCATGCGGCTTCCTTCACGGCGGGCCGGAGGCATCGTTGCAGCCGGTCGAGCAGGGCCTCGCGGTCGAACTTCGCCATGTAGTGGCTGAACCCCGCGGCCAGGCCCGCCTCCACGTCCGAAGGGTTGCCCCGGCCGCTGAGCGCGATGATGGGCAGCGCCGCCCAGATGCCGCCGGCCCGCGCGGCGCGGACGAAGGCCAGGCCGTCCATGCCGGGCATCTCGATGTCGGACACGATGGCGTCGAACTCGGCGCCGGACTTGCGCAGGGCCAGGGCCTCCGCGGCGCCGGTGACGGCGGTGACATGATAGCCGCCGGAGGACAGGGCGGGGATCAGCATGTTGCGGAAGAAGGCGCTGTCCTCGATGACCAGCAGCCGGGCGGCGCCCGAGCGGCCGGCGGGCTTGGACTGGAACCAGTCCTGGCCGGCCTTGGACAGCCAATAGACGGTGTCCACCACCTCGGTCGCGGCCCCGGCCACGATCGCAGTGCCCAGGACGCCCCCGCCGCCGCCGCCGCCCATCTCGACCGACAGCCGGTCCTGCACGACGTCCACGATCTCGTCGACGATCAGGCCGACGCTGCGCTGGCCCTCCGTGAAGACCAGCACGGGATGTTCGGGCCGGGCCGAGGCGAGGAAGCCGTCCTGGAAGGCCACGAGCGGCATCAGGCGGCCGCAGTACTGGGTGACGAGCCGGCCGCCCGCCAGCTCGATCCGGGACGCCTCGATCTGTTCGAGGCGGGCGACCAGGCCCAGCGGAACCGCCTTCGGGGTCGAGGATCCAGCGCGGAACAGCAGGATCGTCGTCTCGTCCTCGCTGCGGGTGCCGCCGGCGGAGACGGCCTGCTGGGGTCGGGTCGAGGAGCCGGAGACGATGTTGGCCGCGCGGGCGATGCCGTTCGGGTCCAGGATCATGATGACGGCGCCGTCGCCCAGCACCGTGTTGCCGCTGAACATCGGGATGTCCCGCAGCACCGGCGCGACGGGCTTGACCACGATCTCCTCGGTGTCGAAGACACGGTCCACGACGATGCCCAGCGAGCCCGACCCGACGGAGACCACGACGACGTAGGCGCCGCGCTTGGCCTGCCCCGCCGCATGGGCCCCAGCTTGGGCTCCAGCTTGGGTGCCGGCTTGGGTGGATGCCTTCGGCTCGAGCTGCAACAGGTCGGACAGGGTGATCAGCGGCAGCAACCGGTCGCGCAAGCGCAGCACCGGCGTGTCGTCGATGGTCTCGATCAGGATCTGGCCCGGCACGGAATGCCCCGCACTCCGGGCATCGTGGGGGCCGGCCTGGGTGTCGGTGCGGGCGTGCTCGGCGTGGACCAGCTCGGCGACGCTGCTCTGGGCAATGGCGAAGCGCTCGCCGGCACTTTCGACGATGAGGGCGGAGACGATGGCGAGCGTCAGCGGAATCTTGATCAGGAAGGTCGTCCCGGCGCCGGCGCGGCTGTGCAGCTCGATGGTGCCGCCGATCCGCTCGATGTTCGTCTTGACGACGTCCATGCCGACGCCGCGGCCGGAGACGGAGGTGACCTGGGCGGCCGTGGAGAAGCCCGGGTCGAAGATGAAGCGCTGGATCGCCTGCTCGCCCATGGCCGCCAGCTCGGCCTCGGACGCCAGGCCCTTGGCCAGCACCTTCTGGCGGATCAGGTCGAGCGGCAGGCCCCGGCCGTCGTCGCCGATCTCGACGGTGATGTGGCCGCCTTCGTGGTAGGCCTTCAGCGAGATCGTCCCGGTCTCGGGCTTGCCGGCCGCCAGGCGCGCCTCGGCGGTTTCGAGCCCGTGGTCGGCGCTGTTGCGGACCATGTGGGTCAGCGGGTCGCGCACCAGTTCCAGCACCTGGCGGTCGATCTCCGTCTCGGCGCCCACCATCGCCAGCGCCATCGGCTTGCCGAGCTCGTTCGACAGGTCGCGGACCAGGCGCGGCAGCTTGCTCCAGGCCGAGCCGATCGGCTGCATGCGCGTCTTCATCACGCCCTCCTGCAGGTCCGACGTGATCTGCGAGAGGCGCTGCACCGGGGCGGCGAAGATCGGCTCCTTGCCGGTGCGGCTGATCTGCAGGAGCTGGTTGCGGGTCAGCACGAGTTCGCTGACCAGGGTCATCAGGTTCTCCAACACGCCCACTGACACCCGGATGGTCTGCGTGCCCAGGCCGGCTTCGGCCGCCTGCGGGTCGGCGGGCGGCACCGGGGTCGCTGCGGCCTCCCCAGGCAGGGCTGCGGCCGCAGCAGGGGCCGGCGCTGCAGGGGCGGGCACCGGAGGCTGCATGGCGATGAGGGCGGGGACCGCGGCGGGGACGGGGCCCACGGCGTGGGGGTCCGTGTCGCCGGCGAGCAGGGCGTCGAGCGTGGCGATGACGCCGGCATCGTCGCCCGGGGGTTCGATGCCCGATGCCGCGAGGGCGCCCACGATGGCCTTCATCACGTCGGCGGCGCGCAGGACGGCCGTCACCAGGGCCGGGGTGGCCGCGATCGTGTCCTCCCGCACCAGGCCGAGCACGTTCTCGGCCGCGTGCGCCACCCGTTCGAGCCGGGGCAGGCCCAGGAAGCCGCAGGTGCCCTTGATGGTGTGCACGAGGCGGAAGATGAGCCCGACCGTCGCGCGATCCCCGGGTGTCCGCTCCAGGGTGAGAAGCGCCTCGTCCAGCGCGGCCAGGCTCTCATTGGCTTCGATCAGGAACTCGGACAGCAGATCGTCCATGGGGGGTCCTTCGTGACGGGCGCGAGAGGAGGGTGCGGCGGCGTTGCACAGGATGGCCGTGGGGGATGAAAGAAGGGTTAGCGAGGGTCCGGGCCGGTGGCGCGCATCTCGCTTTCGATGCGGACGGCGACGCGGCTCTGCCGACGTCCGACCTTCGCCTCGAACAGCGGGACGGTCCCGCAGCGGATCTGCACGGGCGCACCGGGACCGGTTCCCAGCACGATGCGGCTGCCGACCTCGAGCCGCATGACCTCGGACAGCGGCATGACCTGTTCGTCCAGCACCGCCTCGAGCTGGACCTCGGTCTCCCACAGCTCCTCGGCGAGGTGGGTTTCCCAGATGCGGTCGCGGCCGAAGCGTTCGCCCATGAACTGCTGCAGCAGCAGCTCCCGCACCGGTTCGAGCGTGGCGTAGGGCAGCAGCAGCTCGAGCCGGCCGCCACGGTCTTCCATGTCGACGCGAAGCCGGGTCAGCACGGCGGCGTTGGACAGGCGGGAGATGGCGGCGAAGCGCGGATTGACCTCGAGCCGTTCGAACCGGAAGGTCACGGGGGTCAGCGGCTCGAAGCTGACGCTGAGCTCCGCCAGCACCACGGTGATCAGCCGTTCGATGAGGGTCCGCTCGATGGTGGTGTAGGGCCGACCCTCGATCCGCATGATCGCCGAGCCCTGGCGGCCGCCCAGCAGCACGTCGACGATGCTGTAGATCAGGGCGCTGTCGATGACGATCAGGCCGTAATTGTCCCATTCCTCGGCCTTGAACACGGCCAGCATCGCCGGCAGCGGCAGGCTGTTGAGGTAGTTCCCGAACCGCAGCGACTGCACGTTGTCGATCTCGACCTCAACGTTGTCGCTGGTGAAGTTGCGCAGGCTGCTGGTCAGGTTGCGGACCAGGCGGTCGAAGACGATCTCGAGCATCGGCAGGCGCTCGTAGGACACGAGGCCGGATTCGACGATGCGTTGCAGTCCCGTCTGCTCGCCGCGATCGACCGGACCGTCGGCGTCGCCGAGCAGGCTGTCGATCTCGGCCTGGCTGAGCACGCGCGCCGGCTGGGCCGCCACCTGCGTGTCCGTGCCCCAGCCGGGGTCGTCTTCCTCGATGATGGGGTCGTCGGTGGCCACGCTGGTCTCTCCCGGGCCGGCATCGGGCCCCGGGGCAGCATCGGGGGGAAGGGTTAACGGACCGTGCGACGGGCGGCCGCGGGACGAGCCGGGGCCCGTCCCGGTTGAAGCCGGGGGCGTGCAGCCACACCTGAGAGGTTGACCGCGACGGCCCAGCGTCCACAGTGCAAGGTGGGCCAAGTCTGCTGTTGGCCGCGAACCGAAGAGGCTGCCCGTGCCTGACACGAATGCGCCCGGCACGATCGTGCCGCAACCGACCGTTTGGCAGCCCGACCGCGAGCCGGCGGAACCCGCATGGCCGATCCCGCCGCTGACGACCGCCTTGTGGCGGGGCGCCCGCGGGCTGTGCCCGGCGTGTGGCCAGACGCACGCGTTCGCCGGGTATCTGAAGGTCGTGCCGGAGTGCATGAATTGTGGCGCCCCGCTGGGGTCCTACCGGGCCGACGACGCGCCGCCCTATTTCACCATCTTCATCGTCGGGCATCTGTTGGCGCCCATCATCTTCACGGTCGAGACGACCTGGCACCCGGCCTTATGGCTGCAGGCCGCGATCTGGCTTCCGGTCAGCCTCGTGTTGACGCTGGGCCTGCTGCGGCCGGTCAAGGGCGCGACGCTCGGGCTGATGCTGCGGCTCGGCATGGTCAAGACGGACGGGTCGTGACGCAGGTCGACGCGCCCGGGCGGCCGGAGCCGCCGCCCCCCGTGCCGGCGCCGGTGCCGGGGCCCCTGGACCGCCTGGCTTGCGTCGTGCTGACCGGCGAGTCGCTGACGCGGCTGTCGCCGATCCTGGAGGCGGACCGCGCGCAGGCGGTGGCGGACCTGGAGGCGGAAAACAGTTTCGCACTCTGGCCCAGCGGCGGCCGGGTGCCGCCGCCTGGGCCCTATACGCTGCACCTGTCGATTCAGGAGGGGCGGCTGGTGTTCGAGGTGCGGAGCGAGGCGGATGCGCCGATCACCACGCTGGGGCTGGCGTTGGGGCCGTTCCGCGGCCTCATCAAGGACTACCAGATGCTGGTGGACAGCCACATCATGGCCGTCGAGGAGGGCCGGCCCGAGCGGATCCAGGCGATCGACATGGGCCGGCGCGGCCTGCACAACGAGGGCGCGGCGCTGCTGCAGGCGCGGCTGGTGAACAAGGCGGTCATCGACCAGGAGACGGCGCGGCGGCTTTTCACCCTGGTCTGCGTGCTGCACACGCGGATCTAGCGAAGACGCAGAGGGATTGTTCCAGGCGCGAAGTCCTGCAATCCCGCCGCCCCTCTTCGTGACTTCGTGGTTCGCCCTGGTCCGCGTCGGACGGACCAGGCGTACCGATCAGGCGGCTTTGGCTTCGCGGCGGCGGCGGTGGAGGATGAACTCGGTATAGCCGTTCGGCTGGGCGCGGCCTTGCAGGATCAGGTCGCAGGCGGCCTGGAACGCGGCGCCGTCGGTGTTGCCGGTCATGGGCTTGTAGGCCGGGTCGGTGGCGTTCTGGCGGTCGACCACCTGGGCCATGCGCCGCATCGTCTCGATGACCTGCGCTTCGGTCACGATCTCGTGATGAAGCCAGTTGGAGATATGCTGGCTGGAGATGCGCAGCGTCGCGCGGTCCTCCATCAGGCCGACATCATGGATGTCCGGCACCTTGGAACAGCCGACCCCCTGGTCGATCCAGCGGACGACGTAGCCCAGGATGCCCTGCGCGTTGTTGTCCAGCTCCTGCTGCACGTCGGACGGCGCCCAGTTCGGGCGGTCGGCGATCGGGATCGTCAGCAGGTCGCGCAGCGTGCCGCGGGGCTTGCCCGCCAGCTCGGCCTGGCGGGCGGCGACGTCCACCTGGTGGTAGTGCAGGGCGTGCAGGGTGGCTGCGGTGGGTGAGGGCACCCAGGCGGTGTTGGCGCCGGCGCGGGGGTGGCCCACCTTCTGCTCCAGCATCTCGGCCATCCGGTCGGGGGCGGCCCACATGCCCTTGCCGATCTGCGCCTTGCCGCGCAGGCCGCAGGCCAGGCCGACATCGACGTTGCGGTCCTCGTAGGACTTGATCCAGGCGGTGCCCCGCATCTCGTTCTTGCGGATCATCGCCCCGGCCTCGAACGAGGTGTGCATCTCGTCGCCGGTGCGGTCCAGGAAGCCGGTGTTGATGAACACGACCCGCTCCCGCGCCGCGCCGATGCAGGCGGCGAGGTTGGCGCTGGTGCGGCGCTCCTCGTCCATGATGCCCATCTTCAGCGTGTTGCGCGCCAGGCCCAGCATGTCCTCGGTGCGGGCGAACAGGGTGTCGGCGAACGCGACCTCCTCCGGGCCGTGCATCTTCGGCTTCACGATGTAGACGGAGCCGGCGCGGCTGTTCAGCCGGCCGCCCTTGATGTCGTGCATCGCGATCATGGCGGTGACGGCGGCGTCGAGGATGCCCTCGGGGATCTCGGCGCCCTCGGCGGTCGTGACGGCGTCGGTGTACATATGATGGCCGACGTTGCGGATCAGCATGAGGCTGCGGCCCGGCAGCGTGACCGTTCCGCCCTGCGGGCCGGTATAGCTGCGATCGGGCGCGAGCCGGCGGGTGATGGTGCGGCCACCCTTCTCCAGGCTGGCCTCGAGCGTGCCGTTCATCAAACCGAGCCAGTTGCGGTAGACCTCGACCTTGTCGGCCGCGTCCACCGCGGCGACGCTGTCCTCGCAGTCCTGGATGGTGGTGATGGCGGATTCGAGCACGAGGTCGGCGACGCCGGCCGGGTCGGTCTTGCCGATGGGGTGGCTGCGGTCGATGCGGATCTCGAGGTGGATGCCGTTGTGGCGCAGCACGATGGCGGTGGGGGCGGCGGCCTCGCCGGTGTAGCCCACCAGCGCGTCCGGCTGCCGCAGGCCGGTGCGGCCCTCCGGCAGCGTCACGGCCAGCGCGCCGTTCTCGATGGCATAGCCGGTCGCGGAGGCGTGGCTGCCTTGGGACAGCGGCAGCGCGTCGTCCAGCACCTGCTTGGCACGGGCGACGACCAGGGCGCCGCGGACCGGGTTGTAGCCGCCGGACCGTGTGGCGCCGCCGGTCTCGGGCAGGGCGTCGGTGCCGTACAGCGCGTCGTACAGGCTGCCCCAGCGGGCGTTGGCGGCGTTCAGGGCGTAGCGGGCGTTCATCACCGGCACCACCAGCTGCGGCCCGGCGATGCTGGCGATCTCGGCATCGACGTTCTGCGTGTCGATGGCGAAGGGGGCGGGCTCGGGCAGCAGGTAGCCGATCTCGCGCAGGAAGGCCTCGTAGGCGTCGGCGTCGATGGGCCGGGCGGCGTTGTCGCGGTGCCAGTGGTCGATCCGGCGCTGCAGCTCGTCGCGGCGGGCGAGCAGGGCGGCGTTCCTCGGGGCAAGCTCCGTCACCAGGCCGGCGAGCCCGGCCCAGAAGGCGTGTTCGGTGACGCCGGTGCCGGGCAGGGCTTCGGCGATGAAGGCGTGCAGTTCAGGTGCCACCTGGAGTCCGGCGGCCTCGATGCGATCCATGGGCGATGTCATCCTCATTCGTGCGCCCCTCATACGCGGCTTTGCTCCGGTGTCGAGACGCTGCGATGCTGGGCGCCACGGATTGGACAGGAGGATGGCCCGCGTGACCTGGTCGATCGTCGCCCACGACCCGCCGAGCGGGGCCTTCGCCGTCGTCGTCGCGACCTGCGCCTTCGCGGTGGGGGCCAGCTGCCCCTTCGTGCGGGCGGGGGTGGGGGCGGTGTCGACGCAGTCGATGACCAACCGGTATCTGGGGCCCGCCATCCTGGACGCGCTGGCGCGGGGCATCGCGCCGGCGGCGGCGATCGAGGGAGCGCTGGCGGGCGATGCGGGCGCGCATCTGCGCCAGGTGCATGCGGTGGACCGCTTCGGGCGGAGCGCGGCCTGGACGGGGCGGCATTGCGTGACGTGGTGCGGCAGCCAGAGCGCGCCGCATGTCGGCGTGGCCGGCAACATGCTGGCGGGCGAGGCGGTGGTGGCCGACACGATGGCGGCGATGGTTGGGCCAGGTGCCGGGCAAGGCGACCTGCCGACGCGGCTGATGCAGGCGATGCTGGCGGGCGAGCGTGCCGGCGGCGACCGGCGGGGGCGGCAGTCGGCGGCGATGCTGCTGACCACGACGGAGGACTTCCCCGATCTCAACCTGCGCGTCGACGACCATGGGGACCCGCTGGGCGAGCTGGCGCGGCTGCTGGGCCTGTGGACGCGGGACGTGCAGCCGTTGCTGGCGACCCGTCCGCGCAAGGCCGACCCTGCGGGGGTGACGGACCTCGACGCGATCGAGGCCGGGTGGATCGGGCGGGGGCTGGATCTGCGGCTGCGGCGGTAGAAGCCGGATTCAGCCGCGGCCGCGGTAGGGGGGGACGCCCTGGTCCGGCAGCCACAAGGCTGGGGGTGGGGCGCCGGTTTGCCAGAAGACGTCGATGGGGATGCCGCCGCGGGGATACCAATAGGCGCCGATGCGGAGCCAGCGCGGGGCGAGCAGGTCGATGACGCGGCGGGCGATGAGCATGGTGCAGGCTTCGTGGAATGCGCCGTGGTTGCGGAAGCTGCCGAGGAACAGCTTGAGCGACTTGCTTTCGACCAGCCAGTCCGCCGGGACGTAGTCGAGCACGATGTGGGCGAAGTCGGGCTGGCCGGTCATGGGGCACAGGCTGGTGAACTCGGGGGCGGTGAAGCGGACGAGGTAGTCGTGGCCCGGCTCGGGGTTGGGCACGCGCTCGAGCACGGCCTGGTCCGGGGTGGCGGGCAGCGGAATGGGGTGGCCGAGCTGGGTGAGGGTCATGATGCTACGGGAGGTGGGGACGGGGGAGGGTGTCGGCACCCCACGCCGCCCGGATCCCGGCGGCGTGGGCCATGAGGCGGCGTTCGAGGATGGCCCGGCGCATCCCCTGCATGAGGCTCTGGTAATAGGTGAGGTTGTGCTGGGTCAGCAGCATGGGACCCAGCATCTCGCCGGCGCGGAACAGGTGGTGCAGGTAGGCGCGGCTGTGGCGGGTGCAGGCGGTGCAGGGGCATAGGGGGTCGAGCGGGCCGGGGTCCTCGGCGTGCCGGGCGTTGCGGAGGTTGAGGATGCCGCGGGCGGTGAAGGCCCGTGCGGTGCGGCCGGCGCGGGTGGGCATGACGCAGTCGAACATGTCGACGCCGCGGCTGACGGCGGCCAGCAGGTCGTCCGGGGTGCCGACGCCCATGAGGTAGCGGGGGTGGCCTGGCGGCAGGGAGGGCAGGGTGGCGTCCAGCACCTGCAGCATCATGGGCTGGCCTTCGCCGACGGCCAGGCCGCCGACGGCGTAGCCTTCGAAGCCGATGGCGGTCAGCGCCTGCACGCTCTCGGCCCGCAGCTCCGGGTAGATGCCGCCCTGGACGATGCCGAACTGGGCGTAGCCGGCGCGGGGCACGAAGGCGGCGCGGGATCGGGCGGCCCAGCGCATCGACAGGCGCATGCTGTCGGCCGCCTGCTTCGGCGTGGCCGGGAAGGGCGTGCATTCGTCGAGCACCATGGTGATGGTGCTGTCGAGCTGGTGCTGGATCGTGGTGGCGGTCTCGGGCGTCAGGCGGTGGGCGCTGCCATCGAGGTGGGACCGGAAGGTGACGCCGCCCTCGTCCAGCTTGCGCAGGCCGGCCAGGGACATGACCTGGAAGCCGCCGCTGTCGGTCAGGATGGGGCCGGGCCAGTCCATGAAGCGGTGCAGGCCGCCGAGGCGTTCGACCCGGTCGGCGCCGGGGCGGAGCATCAGGTGGTAGGTGTTGCCCAGCACGATGCGGGCGCCGGTGCTTCGCACCTGGTCCGCGGTCATGGCCTTGACGGTGCCGGCGGTGCCGACGGGCATGAAGACCGGGGTCTCGACCGGGCCGTGGGCGGTGTGCAGCAGCCCGGCGCGGGCGGGCCCGTCGGTCGCCAGCGTCTCGTGGCGGAAGGTCATGCGCGTTCCAGCAGCGAGGAGTCGCCGTAGCTGTAGAAGCGATAGCCCCGGGCGATGGCGTGGGCATAGGCGGCCTGCATGCGGGCGGTTCCGGCGAAGGCGCAGACGAGCATGAACAAGGTGGATCGGGGCAGGTGGAAGTTGGTCAGCAGCGCGCCGACCCGGCGGATGCGGTAGCCGGGCGTCACGAACAGGGTCGTGTCGCCGTCGAAGGCATGGACGCGGCCCTGTTCGTCGGCTGCGCTCTCGATCAGGCGCAGGCTCGTGGTGCCGACGGCGACGATGCGGGTGGCGGCGTTGATGGCGTCGGCGGCCTGCTGGGTCAGGGTGCCGCGTTCGGCGTGCATGCGGTGCCGGGCCGGGTCGTCGTCGCGGACGGGCAGGAAGGTGCCGGCGCCGACATGGAGCGTGACGGTAACGCGGGGAATGCCGGCGGCTTCGAGGGCGGCGAGCAGGGCTGGGGTGAAGTGCAGGCCGGCGGTGGGGGCGGCGACGGCCCCGTCATGGGCGGCGAAGACGGTCTGGTAGTCGTGGGCGTCGTCGGGGGTCGGGCCGTGCGGGCGGTCGATGTAGGGCGGCAGGGCGAGCGCGCCGGCGCGGGGCAGGGCGTCGGCGAAGGCGTCGTTGAAGCGCAGCAGGACGCTGCCGCCTTCGCAGTGCAGGATCTCGGCCCGCAGGTCGTCCGCGCCGTCGAAGGTCAATGTGTCGCCGGCCTGCAGGCGGCGGGCGTTGCGGGCCAGGGCGTGCCAGGTGCCGTCGGGGCGGGGCTGGTCGAGCGTGAGGCCGATGCGGGCGGCGCCGCGGCGGGCGGCGAGCTGGGCGGGGATGACGCGGGTGTCGTTGGCGACCAGGAGGTCCCCGGGGCGGAGGAGGGACGGGAGGTCCGCGACGGTGCGGTCGGCCAGCGTGGGGCCGACATGCAGCAGGCGGGCGGAGTCGCGGGGGCGGGCTGGGGTGTGGGCGATGTGCCCGGGCGGGAGCGGGAAGTCGAAGTCGGAGGTGTTCATGGGAGAGGAGGCGGCGGCATCACCGGTCGAGGTAGGAGGCGATCTCAATCAGGTTGCCGTCGGGGTCGCGGCAGTAGACGGACTGGATGGGCCCGAGCGCGCCGGTCTTCGCGGTGGGCCCGGCCTCGATGGCGATCCCGCAGGCGTGCAGGTGGCCGACGACCTCCTCGGGGCCGACCGCTGTGATGAAGCATAGGTCGGCCGCACCCGGGTCGCTGGCGGTGGCGGTGATCCAGGCGCGCTTGTCGGCGTCGTGCGGGCGCAGGTTGATCTTCTGGCCGCCGAACTTCAGCGCGGTGCGGCGGTCGGCGCCGAACTCCTCCCGCTCCATGCCCAGCACGCGCTGATACCACGATGCGGTGATCTCGATCTCGCTGCAGTTGAGGACGATGTGGTCCAGGCGGTCGACAGTGAACTTCATCGTTCGGATCCCGTGTTCTCGACGAGGTCGTAGAAGTCGTTGCCCTTGTCGTCGATGATGATGAAGGCGGGGAAGTCCTCGACCTCGATCTTCCAGACGGCCTCCATGCCCAGCTCCGGGTACTCGAGCACCTCCACCTTGCGGATGCAGTCCTGCGCCAGGCGGGCGGCGGGGCCGCCGACGCTGCCGAGGTAGAAGCCGCCATAGGCTTTGCAGGCGTCGCGGACGGCGCGGGAGCGGTTGCCCTTGGCGAGCATGACGAAGCTGCCGCCGGCGCGCTGGAAGTCGGCGACGTAGCTGTCCATGCGGCCGGCCGTGGTGGGGCCGAAGCTGCCGGTGGCCATGCCGACCGGGGTCTTGGCGGGGCCGGCGTAGTAGACGGGGTGGTCCTTAATGTAGTCCGGCAGGCCCTCGCCGCGGTCGAGGCGGTCCTTCAGCTTGGCGTGGGCGATGTCGCGGGCGACGACGATGGTGCCGTTCAACGAGACGCGGGTCTTGACCGGGTAGGCCGAGAGCTGCCGGCGGATGGCATCCATCGGCTGGTTCAGGTCGATCCGGACCACCGTGTCGCCCAGGACCTCGTCCGTGGTTTCCGGAAGGTAGCGCGAGGGGTCGGTCTCGAGCTGTTCGAGGAAGATGCCCTCGGGAGTGATCTTGGCGAGGATCTGCCGGTCCGCGCTGCACGAGACGCCGATGCCGACGGGCAGGCTGGCGCCGTGCCGGGGCAGGCGGATGACGCGGACGTCGTGGCAGAAGTACTTGCCGCCGAACTGTGCGCCGATGCCGATGCGGCGGCTCAGCTCCAGCACCTGCTGCTCCATCTCGATGTCGCGGAAGGCGTGCCCGGCTTCGCTGCCCCTCGTCGGCAGGGTGTCGAGGTATTTGGTGCTCGCGAGCTTGACCGTCTTGAGGCACAGCTCGGCCGAGGTGCCGCCGATGACGATCGACAGGTGGTAGGGCGGGCAGGCCGAGGTGCCGAGCGTCTTCATGCGCATCTCGAGGTATGGCAGGAGCTTGCCCGGGTTCAGGATCGCGCGGGTCTCCTGGAACAGGAAGCTTTTGTTGGCGGACCCGCCACCCTTGGCGATGAACATCAGGTTCATCTCGTCGGCATGGTGCTCGCCGGGGGCGGCCGCGATGTCGAACTGCACGGGCAGGTTGTTGCCGGTGTTGACCTCCTCGAACATGGACAGGGGGGCCATCTGCGAATAGCGGAGGTTCGTCTCGGTATAGGTGCGGTGGACCCCCCAGGAGAGGGCTTCCTCCTCGTCGCCGTCCACCCAGACGCGCTGGCCCTTCTTGCCGAACACGAGGGCGGTTCCGGTGTCCTGGCACATGGGCAGCACGCCGCCGGCGGAGATGTTGGCGTTCTTCAGCAGGTCGAGTGCGACGAAGCGGTCGTTGGCCGAGGCTTCGGGGTCATCCAGGATGGCGCGGAGCTGGCGCAGGTGGCTGGGGCGCAGCAGGTGGCTGACGTCGTGGAAGGCCTGGAAAGCCAGCTCGCTCAGGGCGTCCGGCTTGATGCGCAGGATGGTCTGCCCATCGCAGGTGGAGGTGGATACGCCGGGGATGTCCAGCTTGCGCCAGGCGATGTCGCGTTCGCCGAGCGGGAACATGGGGGCGTAGTTGAAGGAGTGCGGCCGGACCTGGCCCGGCGTCAAAGGCGCGTTCATGCCTAATCCTTGGTAGGGGGGCGCTTGCGGAAGGCGTCGAGGCTGACGACTTGGGGCGTCGCCTCGGGCGCGGCAAGCTCGGGCTCCGGCTCCGGCTCGGGCGCGTTGCCGGCCTCGTCGTTGGCGTGCTCCTCCTCCTGCGGGCGGAAGCGCAGGCCGAACTGGACGTGCGGGTCGGCGAAGGCGGTGACGGCGCTGAACGGCACGGTGAGCGTGGTGGGGATGCCGCCGAAGCTGAGGCCGATGCTGAACCAGCCGGCGGGCTCGTCCACCTGCAGGTCCCAGAACTGGTGCTGCATGACGATGGTCATCTCGTGCGGGTACTGCGTCAGCAGGCGTTGCGGGATGATGACGCCTGACTTGTCGGTCCGGAAGCCGACGTAGAAGTGGTGGTCCCCCGGAAGGCCGTGGGCGCCGGCATAGGCCATGGCGCGCACGACGACGTGCCGCAGCGCCTCCTCGGTCCAGGCGTCGTAGGGCAGCAGGCTCTCGGGGCGTTCGGGCGGGGCGCCGTTCTCGTCGTCTTCCATGCGCGTTCCTTACCGCTTCGCGCGCGGGATGGGAACGGTCGGTCTTGGGCGGTCCGTGTGACAGGATGGGAAGGGTGATGACGGGGGTGGCGATGCAACGACGCGGGTTTCTTACGGCGGTGGCGGGGTCGATGGGCGCGGGGCTCGCGGCACCCCGGGCCGTGCGGGCGGCAGGCGCAGGGGTGCTGCGCTTCGTGCCGCAGGCGGACCTGGCTGTGCTGGACCCGGTCTGGACGACCGCATACCAGTCGCGCGACCACGCGTTCCTGGTGTTCGACACGCTGTTCGGGCAGGACGAGGGCTTCCAGCCGCAGCTGCAGATGCTGGAGGCGGCGGTCACCGGGGCGGCCGGCCTCGTGTGGCGCCTGGTGTTGCGGCCCGGACTGCGCTTCCACGACGGCACGCCGGTGCTGGCGCGGGACTGCGTGGCGAGCATCCGGCGCTGGGGCGTGCGGGACACGTTCGGCCAGGCGCTGCTGGCGGCGACGGACGAGCTGGGCGCCGGCGACGACCGCACGATCGTGTTCCGGCTGAAGCGCCCGTTCCCGCTGCTGCCGGACGCCTTGGCCAAGACGGCGCCCAGCGCCTGCATGATCATGCCCGAGCGGCTGGCGCAGACGGACGCGTTCAAGGCCGTGAGTGAGATGGTCGGCAGCGGCCCGTTCCGCTTCTTGGCAGATGAGCGGGTGCCGGGCGCGCGGGTCGCCTATGCGCGGTTCGAGGGGTATGTGCCGCGGCCGGACGGCCCGGTGTCGCGGACGGCCGGGCCGAAGCGGGCGGCGTTCGACCGCGTCGAGTGGCACGTGATTCCGGATGCCGCGACGGCGGCGGCGGCGCTGCAGCGGGGTGAGGTGGACTGGTGGCTGGCGGCCAACCCCGACCTTCTGCCGCGGCTGCGGGCGGACAAGGCGCTGGTGGTGCGGACGCAGGACCCGGCCGGGATCATCGCCACCATGCGCTTCAACCAGCTGCAAACGCCGTTCGACAACCCGGCGCTGCGCCGTGCCGTGCTGGGCGCCGTGACGCAGGCGGACCACATGCAGGCGGTGAGCGGCCCCGACCGGACGCTGTGGGGCGACGGCGTCGGGTTCTTCTGCCCCGGCACGCCGCTGGCCAGCGCAGCCGGCATGGAGGCGCTGACCGGGCCCCGCGACCTGGACCGCAGCCGCCGCGCCATCGAGGCCTCGGGCTATCGGGGCGAGCGGGTGGCGTTGCTGATGCCGGGCGACATCCCGAGCGTGGCCGCGTTGGCCGAGGTGACGGCCGACCTGTTCCGCAAGCTGGGCCTGACGGTGGACGGGCAGTCGATGGACTGGGGCACGGCGGTGCAGCGGCGCACCAACCAGGAGTCGCCGGAGAAGGGCGGCTGGAGCGTGTTCCAGACGAGCTGGTCCGGGATCGACCACGCGACGCCGGCCGGGCACGTGTTCCTGCGCGGCAATGGCCGGGCCGCGGCACCGGGATGGCCGAACAGCCCCGAGATCGAGCGGCTGCGCGACGCCTGGCTGCAGGCACCCGACCCGGCCGCCCAGCGCGCGCTGGCCGTGCAGATCCAGCTGCAAGCGTTCGAGGACGTGCCCTATGTGCCGCTGGGCGTGCAGTATCAGCAGACGGCGTTCCAGGCCTCGCTCCGTGGCGTGCTGCCCGGGGCGCCGGTGTTCTGGAACGTCTCGCGCGGCTGAGCAGCCGGGCTCAGGCCAGCATGGCGGCGATGGCGGCGGGCTGCACGTCCTCGATGCGGGCCGGGGTCCAGCGGGGTGTCTTGTCCTTGTCGACGACCATGGCGCGGACACCCTCGATGAAGTCGGGGTGGCGCGGGGCATGGCGGGTCATGGCCAGCTCGGCCTGCAGGCACTGTTCCAGCGTGCGGTGGGCGCCCTGGCGCAGCATGGCGAACGACCACATGACGGAGCTGGGCGACATGGTGCGCAGCGTGGCCAGCGTCTCCGTGGCCCAGGGGGTGCCCGCGCCCTCCAGCGCCGCGAGGATGGCGGGGACGCTGTCGGCGCCGAAGGCCGAGACGTCCTGGTGGGCCAGCGCCAGATTGCCGGGCGGGACGGCGGCTTCGGCCAGGGCGGCGATCCCGTGTTCGGCGATGGCGTCCGCCAGGCCTGCCATGCGGTCGTGCGGCACGAAATGGGTGGCGAGGCCGAGCCAGGTGGCCTGGGCGCCGTCCATGCGGGCGCCGGTCAGGGCCATGTAGGTGCCCCAGTCGCCGCGCAGCCGGGGCAGGACGTAGGTGGCGCCGATGTCCGGGAACAGCGCGATGGCGGTCTCCGGCATGGCGAACATCGCGGTGTCCGACGCGACGCGGACGCTGCCGTGCACGGAGAGGCCGATGCCGCCGCCCATGCAGATGCCGTCGACCAGGGCGATGTAGGGCTTGGGGTAGCGGGCGATGGCCAGGTTGAGGGCGTATTCGCCGGCGAAGAAGGCCTCGATCCCGGCATGGTCGCCGGCCATGGACATGCGCCGCACCTCCCGCACGTCGCCGCCGGCACAGAAGGCGCGGCCGCCGGCCCCCTCGATGACCACGGCGTGCACGGCCGGGTCCTCGCGCCAGGCCTCGAGGGCCGAGGCGACGAGGCGGACCATGCCGAGGTCCAGCGCGTTGAGGGCCTTGGGCCGGTTGAGGGTGATGCGGCCGATGCGGCCCTGGCGCCGGGCAAGAACGGTCGGTTCGGTCGTGTCGGACAAAGGCCGGGCTCCCAGATGGTTGCCCGGCCTATACCGTGGGTCCGTATCTGCCGCCAGACGCCGGACCAGCCGCGATCAGCGGCCGATCAGGCGGGAGGCGACTTCGGCCAGTGCCGTCGCGGTGGTGCGGCGGGCGCCGTTCGTGGCCCCCACGCGCATCGCCATCCCGGCGGTCTGCGCCACCATGCTCATGAACGTCAGCGACTGCTTGAGCTCGACCAGGGCCTGGTGGCGGATCTGCTTCGCCTCCAGTTCGATCGGGTCGGGCGTGTCCTTCATGGCCAGGAAGCCGAACACCGCCGCGATCACCACGTCGACGGCCAGGACGACGAGCGTGGATTGCACGGGGGTCAGCCACCGCAGCAGCACATGCCACAGCAGCACGTGCAGCACGACGAGCACGGCCACGGCGAAGACGGCCGCCACGGCGCCGAAGACACCCCGCATGGCCTGACGCTTGGCGATGCGGCGGAGGCGCAGGGCCTCCGCCGCGGCGGCGATCTTGGCGAGTTCGACGCTCCGCATGGCGTTAGCGAGCGATACGGCCGAGCAGGTAGCCCACGCCCGTCGCGATCAGGATCGCCACGATCGGGGATTCGCGGACGCGCTCGGACAGGGCCTCGGTCTGGTCGGAGTACATGTCCTTCGCCTGGCCGGCATACTTCTGCGCGGCGTCGGCGGCGTTGGCCAGCGCGGGGGTGACGCGTTCGCTCATCAACGACTGCACCTGGTCGCGCAACTGAGCGATCTGCTCCTTGGCGTCCTGGCTGGCGTCGTTGAAGGTGTTGGGTGCCGGCATGTCGATGCTCCTGGAAGAGGGTGTTGCACCGGGACAACGCGAGTGCGTGGGTCCGGTTGCAGGGCCGCCATGGCGGCGTCGTGACCGGTTTCGGTCGTTTTGCCGCTTCCTGCGGCTTGGGGTATGCAGCGGTCATCCCCTTCCGAGATGCGCCATGGCTCCTCCGTCGCTCGATTGGCTGCCCGCCCCGCCCCCCGATCTGGCGTCCCGCCTGCGGGCGCTGACCGAGGGCGACGCCGGCAGCTGGGCGGCGCTGACGGGGCTGGCGGCCACGCGGCTGGACAGCATGGGCACGCTGGTGGTGGACCGGGCGCTGCGACGGCTGTTCGGCGACGCCCCGCCGCCGGGGCTGGCGACGGTGCCGGTGCGGATGGCGCTGCTGGGCTCGTCCACGGTGGACCATCTGCTGCCGGGGCTGCGGGTGGGCGCACTGCGGCACGGGCTGTGGCTGCACTTGGAAACGGCGGATTACGGCGACCTGACGCTGCCGCCGGATGCGCGGCCCGACGTGGTGCTGCTGGCGCTGGATGCGCGGCAGGCGGTGGCGGGGTTCGACGCCGGGCTGGACGCGGCGGGTGCCGCGGTGGCAATGGACCGGGCCGTGGAGGGCGTGGTGGCGCTGTGGCGGGACGCGCGGGCGCGGGGGGCGGCGGTGCTGCAACAGGCGGTGTTGCCGGTGTTCCCGCCGGTGTTCGGCAACAACGAGCATCGGCTGCCCGGCTCCCGCGCCGCGGCGGTGGAGGCGCTGAACGCCCGGCTGCGCCTGCGGGCGGATGCGGAGGGGGTGGACCTGGTGGGTGTGGACCGCCGGGCGGCGCGGGACGGGATTGCCGCCTGGCACGACCCCATGCTGTGGCACCGCGCCAAGCAGGAGGTGCATCCCGGCGCGGCGCCTTTATACGGGGACCTGGTGGCCCGGCTGCTGGCGGCGCGGCAGGGGCGCAGCCGCAAGGCGCTGGTGCTGGACCTGGACAACACGCTGTGGGGCGGGGTGATCGGCGATGACGGCCTGGACGGGATCGTGCTGGGCCAGGGCAGCGCGCTGGGCGAGGCGTTCCTGGAGCTGCAGGCCTATGCGCGCGACCTGACGCGGCGCGGCGTGATCCTGGCGGTGTGCAGCAAGAACGACGAGGCGAATGCGCGGGAGCCGTTCGAGAAGCATCCGGACATGATCCTGCGCCCGGGCGACATCGCGTGCTTCGTGGCGAACTGGAACGACAAGGCGGCCAACCTGCGGGAGATCGCGCGGCGGCTGAACATCGGCACGGACAGCCTGGTATTCGCCGACGACAACCCGGCCGAACGCGCGATCATCCGGCGCGAGCTGCCGGAGGTTGCGGTGCCGGAGCTGCCGGAGGACCCGGCGGGCTATGCCGCAATGATCGCCGAGGCCGGGTATTTCGAGGCGACGCGGCTGACGGAGGAAGACCGGGAGCGGGCGGGGCAGTATCAGGCCAACCTGGCGCGGAGCGCGGCCCAGGCATCGGGCGCAGAACCGGGTTCGGACACCGACATGGCGGGATATCTCGAAAGCCTGGAGATGGTGCTGCAATGGGGCCGGGTGGACGGGCTGAGCGCCGCGCGGGTGGTGCAGCTGGTCAACAAGACCAACCAGTTCAACCTGACGACGCGGCGCACGACCGATGCGGCGGTGGCGGCGATCATGGGCGACGCGGGGGCGCTGTCGTTGCAGCTGCGGCTGCTGGACCGCTTCGGCAACAACGGGATCATCGCCGTCGTGCTGGGCGAGCGGCGGGGCGACGCGATGCATCTGACGGACTGGCTGATGAGCTGCCGGGTGCTGAAGCGGGGGGTGGAGGCGGCGACGCTGAACCTGGTGGCCGCCGAGAGCGCCCGGCTGGGGGCGGCCCGCGTGGTGGGGGAATACCGGCCGACTGCGAAGAACGGGATGGTGCGGGAGCATTACGCCGGGCTCGGTTTTTTGCCGGATGGGCCGGAGGGCGAGGGTGGCGTCACACGATGGGTGCTGGCGCTCGACGGGTTCGTGCCGCAGCCTGTGGCGATGCGGTTCGAGCCGCCGCTGGAGCGCGGCCCTGAGAAGGAGATGTCATGACGCACGACGAGATCCTGGCGCAGCTGACGGAGATCTTCCGGACGGTGCTGGACGATGACGGGCTGGTGCTGACGCCCGCGACGACGGCGGCGGACATCCCGGCATGGGACTCGATGAACCACATCACGATCGTGGTGGAGGCCGAGCGGCACTTCGGCATCAAGGTGCGGACGGCCGAGATCGAGGAGTTGCGCAACGTGGGGGATTTCGTGGCGCTGATCGCGGGCAAGCGGGGGTAGTGAGGCCGGCTACGTGGCTGGGGAGCCGATGGTGAGGAAGAGGTTGGAGCTGAGGGGGCCGAGGCTGATGCCGGTGGTGCCAAGGCGGATGGTGCGGGTGCTGCGAAGCGGCGCGGCGAGTCGGGCGAGGCGGGCGCGGCTCATGAGGATGAGGGTGGCCGGGTCGGTCCATTCCTGTTTGCCGAGTGCCCGGCACGAGAGGCCGAAGCCGGCGTCGGTCCAGTGCAGGAAGGGGATGCCGGTGTGATGCTCGACCGGGAAGAAGCGGTTGGGCACGGTGATGAAGGCGACGTGGGCGACGCGCGCCAACTCGTGCACGAACTGCTGCTGGGCCTGGTCGCTGCCGACGTGTTCCAGCACGGCGTTGCTGGTGACGACGTCGAAGGCGCGGTCGGGGAAGGGCAGCGGGGCGCCGGGCTCGATCTGCCGGTAGGTGACGGCGGGGAAGGCGGCGCGGAAGTCCTGCGCGGCGCCCAGGCCGACGGCGGTGACGTGGTCGGGGTGGGGGTATTTGCGTTCGAGCATGTTGGCGGCGTCGGTCAGGACGTCGGAGACGCCGACGTCGAGGATGGTGCTGCCGGGCAGGGGGCGGGCGTGGCGGAGGAAGTCGGCGTAGATGCGGTCGCGGGCGGCGATGACGAGCCGCTCGGCGAGCGTGCCGGCCCGGGCAACCTGGTAGTAGTGCTTGTCGACCAGCTCGTCGGCGGCCATGGAAACCCCTGCGGTGTCGCTGAGCCCGTTATGAACGCCGCCACCGGACGTTGACAAGGTTTGGGCGAGGCCGGCGACGGTTTACAGGCCGGGGGGCCCCGCCTACACGATAGCGGGGCCGCTGGGGCCGGAGAGATCGCTTTGAGCCGTCGAGTTGCTGCATTGCCCGACGGCGCTGGCCGGCCCGGCCTGGCCGGTGCCGCGCCGATCCTGCTGGTGCTGGCCGGGGCGGGCCTGTTGCGGCTGGTGCTGTCGTCCAGCCTTTCCGGCAATGACGACCTGGCGGTCGCGGGCTGCGGGCTGGGGCTGCTCGACGGGCAGTCCATCCTGCAGGCCGGGCACTATTGCGCGCGGCTGGGCATGACGCTGCCGCTGGCCGGCATCTTCGCCCTAGCCGGGACGGGCACGACGCAGATCAGCCTGGTGCCGGCGCTGGCCAGCCTGGCGGCCGTGCTTCTCGCGTGGCGCCTCGGGTGCCTGCTGTTCGGCCCGCTGGCCGGGCTGGCGGCGGCGGCGGCCCTGGCGCTGTTCCCGATGGACGTCGAGTACGCCGGGCTGGCGTTTCCGGACGTGATGCAGGGGGTGCTGGTGGCCGGGGCGATGCTGTGCGTGCTGCAGGCGCGGCATGCCGGGCGAGCAGGCTGGCTCGCCATGGCCGGCGGCGGTCTCTGGGCTTGGGCGTACTACGTGAAGCTCGATGCGTTCATGTTCGGGCCTGTCCTGCTGGCGGCGACCCTGATGGGCTTCGTGCGGTGGCGGGACGCGATCGTCGCGGGGGCGGTGGCGTCGGCGCTGGTCGGGGTGGAGCTGGTGGCGTACGGGGTTCTGACGGGCGACCCGCTGCGGCATCTGCACCTGGACATCGCCGGGACGAACGAGGTCCTGGCGGCGGGCCGGGACTACCGGGACCTGTTCACCTTCCCGAAGACGATGTTCGTCGTGCCGTATGAGGCGGGGCTGCACTACTGGCTGTGGCTGGGCGCGGTGGGCCTCGCGGTGGTCAGCCGGTCGCGGGCCGCCCGACTGGTGGTGGCCTGGTGCCTCATCTGGCAGCTCTGGCTGACCTTCGGCGCGGACCCGACCTCCGGCTTCCGGCTGAAGCCGCAGCTCGGCCGGTACCTGCTGAGCTGGGAGGTGCCGATGGCGGTGCTGGTCGGCTGGGCCTGGGCCGTGGCGTGGCAGCGGTTGCGGGTGCCCGCCTTGCTGGTGGCGGCCGGGCTGGTGGCCTGCATCGCCGTGCTGGGGCCTTTCAACCAGCTGAGCTACAAGGCGGCGCAGGCGACCCGGCTGGGCGTGGCCGCGGCGCTGGAGCACCGGTGGTTCCCGCTGTACCCGGACGTGCAGAGCATGGGGCTGGTGCGGTTCCTGCTGCGCGGGCGGCCCGAGGCGGCGAGGGTGGGGGTGGTGCAGCGCCACGACTTCTCGCGTGGGGTGACGACGTTCGAGCCCGTGCCGACGGTGCCGGCCTATCTGCTGGTGAACGAGGCCTATGCGCGGCAGCTGGAGGTCCGCAACCTGGTGCGGCCGATCGACCCGCACGCGTTCGGGCATGGGGCGACCGAGGTCTATGCGGTGGACCGGCCGATGTCCGCCGTCAGCTACGCGTCGCTGCGCCTGCTGGCCGCCGCGGCCCGGCTGGTGCTCCGGGGGTCGCTGGGCGCGCATGTGCAGGACACGGTGGCGGACGTGTCGCGGCCCGGGGATGTGCGGATTTGGCGGCTCGATTGAGCGGGATGGGACCGGGCGGGGACTGGCATTTCCGCTCCCGCTGCAAGGCGTTTCCATGCTATGTCGGTATTACGGGACGGCGGCCCGCCCCCGGGCGCATGACGGTGCTTAACGGATGATCAATAATCTCAGTATTATCCTGAGTCTCTTCGGCGTAGGATACGTCGTCATGCGGGCCATCGTGTACGACAAGTTGAACCCCTGGTTCGGCATTAAGCCGAAGCCGGTGCACTTCCTTCGGCGGAACTGAGCCGTGCAGGACCTGCTCCTACTGTTGGCGACGGTTGCGTTCCTGGCGGTGGGGTGTCTTGTCCCGTTCGTGATGAGCCTGGGCTATGTGTGGGTCGACGTGTTCACCCCGCACCTGATCAGTGCGTCGTTGCTGAACGGCCTGCCCATCGCGTTCATCATGGGCGCTGGTGCTGTGATCACCTACCTGGCGATGGATCGCAAGTCGCCGCCGAAGTTCACTGCCATCACGATGGTGCAGATCCTGCTGTGCCTCTGGATCACCCTGACCACGCAATGGGCGCTGGTGCCGGTGTCCGCAGCCGCCCGATGGGACCTTTCGATCAAGGTGGCCGCCTTTGCGACGTTCCTGCCCTACGTGATCCGCACCCGGGCGCAGATCGAGGCATTGGTCCTGATCTACCTCTTCTCGATCGCGGCCCACATCCTTCCCTGGGGATTGAAGACGGTTCTGTCGGGCGGCGGCTACGGCATGTCATTGGGGCTCTCATCCTCCAGCGGCAACGTGCTGCAAGAGAGCAGCACGCTATCGGGCGTCTGCGTGATGATCGTGCCGTTGATCCTCACCATGCGGAAGCATTCGGTGCTGCTGCCGAAGGGACGGCTGCGCGACGTGGGCATGCTGGGGCTGGCGTTGATGGGTCCGGTCGCGGCGATCGGGACCTTCGCGCGTACGGCGCTGGTGGCATTCGCTGTAACGGGGATCGCGATGTGGCTGCGGTCCAAGCACAAGATGGGGTTCCTGGTCGGGACTGCGGTGCTCGGGGCCATCCTGTTCGGCGTGACGTCGGACCGTTGGACGACGCGGATCGACACCATCGCCGACTACCAGAGCGAGAGCTCCGCCTATGTGCGCATCCTGGTGTGGCGCTGGGCGCTCGACTTCCTGCCGAGCCATCCGTTCGGCGGCGGGTTCTGGGTATGGATGACAAATCGGATTGAGGTTCCCAGCCCGGATGGCACTGCGATCGCGGTGCAGTACGGCCGGGCATTCCATAACGTCTTCATCGCGTTATTGGCTGAGCACGGCTACATCGGTTTTGGGCTTTACGTTGGCATGCTACTCCTGTCGATGCTGGCGTTGCATAAGACGCAGCGGCTTACGCACGACAGCGAGGAGCATGGCTGGTGCGGCGACCTTGCGAAGGCGCTCCAGGTGGCGATCGCGACGATCTATGCTGCGGGGATGTTCGTCGAGATCGGCTGGACACCGCTGGTTTGGTATCTGGTTTCCATGTCGGTGTGCGTCCGAGAATATGCCCGGCGGGCCTGTGAGGCCAAGCCGCAGACAGTCGCCGACCGGGTGCGTCTGGCGCCGAGGCCCGCGATGATCGACCGGGGTGGCGCACCGGCCTTCCGGAAGACGACGAGCCCGACCAACGGCGGCTGGTGAGCGGCCCATGGCCGCCGTCACTCGCGCGGGCAGGCGGCCCGCCTTCTTCGGCGTGCTGACGAATACGGGCGGTATGAGGGCGGGGCGGAACGAGATCCTGCCCTTCACCGCTCTGCGCGGTTTGGCGGCCTGGTGGGTCGCCATCTACCACTTCGACACGGTGCTGCCGCTGCATGGTGTGTTCGAGCGGTTCATCGTCAACGGGCCGCTCGCGGTGGACCTGTTCTTCATCATGAGCGGTTTCGTGATGGCGCTCTGCTACGGGGCCACGTTCCGCGACGGCGTCGGGCTTCGGGACTACGGCCGCTTCATGGGCGTGCGCCTGGCGCGGATATACCCGCTGCACCTTCTGGTGCTGGTCCTGTTCCTGTCGGTGCCGTTCGCCCTGGCCGTGACGGGGCGCGAGCCGCTCTGGGGTCATTTCGAGCCCGACTACTTCCTGGCCAGCCTGATGCTGATCCAGAACTGGCGCGCCGACAGCATCCTCGACTGGAACGTGCCGGCCTGGTCGATCAGCACGGAGATGCTGTTCTACCTTGTGTTTCCTATTGTGTCCCTGTTGGCGTCGCGGCTGGTGCGAGGCGCGGCCGCTTGCGTGGCGGCGATGGCGGCGATCTTGCTGCTGATCGGGCTGTCGGGCGACGGGGCGAGCTACACTTTGCTGTACAACCCGCTACGGTGCCTGCCCGAATGCGTGCTGGGGATGCTGCTGTTCCGCCTGGCGAGCCTGCTGCCGCTGGACGGGCGCGCCAGCCTGGTGCCGTTCGGCGTGGCCGTGGCCTTGTTCGGGGCCGATGCGGCGGGGGTCGGCCTGGACCAGGGGACCATGCCGCTGGCGTTCACCTGCCTGCTGTGGAGCGTGTTGGCACCGGGATTCTGGGTCAGCCGTGTGCTGTCGTGGCGCCCGCTGCTCTGGATCGGGGAGGTGTCGTTCTCCACCTACATGATCCACTTCCTGGTCAAATACTGGGTCAAGTTCCTGTTGGTCGGGCGCGTGCCGACGGAGGCTGTGTTCGTCGTCTATGTGGCGCTCGTCCTGGTCGCCTCGGCGATCCTGCACGCCCTGGTCGAGGTGCCAGGGCGGCGGATCGGGCGGCGGTTGACGATGCTCGTGTTTGCAAAAGGCACCCCGGCCAGGGTCGAGGAGGTCGGGCGTTGAGGTCTTCCATCGTGGCGACGCTCGAGGCCATCGTCGGGCCGGGCGGCATCCTGCAGGGGGTGGACACGGCGGGGTATACCGAGGATTGGCGGCGGCTGTATCAGGGGACGACGCCTGCTGTGGTGCGGCCGGCCAGCACGGCGGAGGTGGCGGCGGTGGTGCGGGCCTGTGCCGAGAGCCGGACACCGTTGGTCCCGCAGGGGGGCAACACGAGCATGGTGGGGGGTGCCACGCCGCGGGCGAACGGGCAGGACGTGGTGCTGAGCCTGTCGCGGATGAACCGGGTGCGGGACGTCGATCCGCTGGACATGACGATGGTGGCCGAAGCCGGGGTGCCGTGGCGTGTGGCGCAGGAGGCGGCGGCGGCGGCGGGATGTTTGCTGCCGCTGTCGATCAGCAGCGAGGGCACGGCCCAGGTGGGCGGCGTGCTCTCGGCCAACGCCGGCGGCAACAACACCGTGCGCTACGGCAATGCGCGGGACCTGGTGCTGGGGCTGGAGGCGGTGCTGCCCGACGGCCAGGTGTGGCACGGGCTGCGGCGGCTGCGGAAGGACAACACGGGCTATGCGCTGCGCCAGCTTCTGGTGGGTGCGGAAGGCACGCTGGGGATCATCACCGCGGCGGTGCTGAAGTTGGCGCCGCGCCCGGCGGACATCCAGGTCGCGCTGTGCGCCGTGCCGAGCGTGGCCGCCGCCTGCGCGCTGTTCCGCCGCTTCCAGGGGGCCGACCCCGGCGCGGTGCAGGCGTTCGAATACATGTCGGGTGCCGGCATGGGGTTCGTGCTGCGGCATATCCCGGGCGCGGTGCTGCCCCTCGCGGCGGCGGCCGGGCACTATGCGCTGGTGGAGCTGGCGACGCCGCGGGCCGGGGGGGATCTCCGGGCGCTGCTGGAGACGGTTCTGGAGGCGGCGCTGGAGGAGGGGCTGGTCGAGGACGCGGCCATTGCCGAGAGCGAGGCGCAGCGCCAGGCGATCTGGAAGCTGCGGGAGGAGCATGCGGAGGCGCAGAAACGCGAGGGGGCGAGCGTGAAGAACGACATCTCCGTCCCGGTGTCGAAGGTGGCGGAGCTGATCGAGCGCGGGAGTGCGGCCTGCCTGGCGCTGATGCCGGGGGTGCGGCCGGTGCCGTTCGGGCACCTGGGCGACGGCAACATCCACTTCAACCTGGAGCAGCCGGTGGACATGGACGGGGCGGCCTTCCTGGCGCAGGACCATGCCATCATGGACACGGTGAACGCCATCGTGCGGGAGCTGGGTGGCAGCTTCAGCGCGGAGCACGGGGTGGGGCAGCTGAAGCCCTACATGATGCCGGAGTGGCGCGGCGGCGCGGAGCTGGACGCGATGCGGCGGATCAAGGCGGCGCTGGACCCGCTGGGCATCATGAACCCGGGGAAGATCTTTCCCTGACGGGGCCGGCATGCCGCGGCACGCCGATGGTCGGACCACGGGACACTGAGATGACGAAGGTCACGGAGCAGTTTCAGTGACTTTGTATGAACAACACAGAGTCATGGCTGCCTCGGCGCCTCTTGAGGAGCCGCGGGCTGCCGCCTAGTAAGGGGGGTCGGCTTTCGGAGACGCCCCATGTCCACACGCAGCGTTGCGACCGTCTTCGGCGGAAGCGGGTTCATCGGCCGCTATGTCGTGAAGCGGCTGGCGGCGGCGGGGCATGTGGTGCGGGTGGCGGGGCGCGACACGGAGCGGGCGAAGGACCTGATGGTGGCGGGCCGGGTGGGCCAGGTGATCCCGCTCTATGTGTCATTGGCGAACGAGGCGACGGTGCATCGGGCGGTGGAGGGGGCGGACCTGGTGGTGAACCTGGTCGGCATCCTGGCGGAGCGGCGGCCCGGCGACTTTCAGCGGCTGCAGGCGGAGGGGCCCGGCCTGGTGGGCCGGGCGGCGGCGGCGGCGGGGGTGTCGCGGCTGGTGCAGATGTCGGCGATCGGGGCGGACGCAGCGAGCCCCAGCCTGTATGGGCGGACGAAAGCGGCCGGGGAGGCGGCGGCGCGGGCGGCGATGCCGGGCGCCGTGGTCATGCGGCCCTCGTTGGTGTTCGGTGCGGAGGACCAGTTCTTCAACCGGTTTGGCGCGATGGCGATGACGCTGCCGGTGATGCCGGTCATCTCGGGCGCGTCGCGCTTCCAGCCGGTGTATGTGGGCGACGTGGCGGACGCGATCGTGGCGGGGCTGACGCGGGCGGATGCGGCCGGGCAGACCTATGCGCTGGGCGGGCCGCGCGTCTACACGTTCCGGGAGTTGATGGCCTACATCCTGCACGAGACGCGGCGGCATCGGCCGTTATGGGCCGTGCCGCCCGGGCTCGCGCGGCTGCAGGCACGGTTGGGCGAGTTGGTACCGGGCAAGCCGTTCACGCGGGATCAGCTGGCGATGCTGGAGCGGGATAACGTGGCCGATCCGGCCCTACCTGGGTTGGCGGCGCTGGGTGTCGTGCCGACCCCGGTCGAGCTGATCGTTCCGGGGTATCTCGACCGGTATCGGGCCGGCGGGGGCAAGCGGGAGGAGGTTCCGGTCTAAGGAATAAGGCCGGAACGGGACCAATCTCAGCATTCGGCGGCACCGATCTGTGCTTGGCGCTTAAGTTTCACCAAAAACATGACAGCAATGCTGCCCTGAACGCGTGTTTTCCCTTCCCCCGCGCCGGTTCTCTCAGTATGGGCTGAGGGTCGAACCGGCGGAGGCCGGGCTCCTGGGAGAACCGCCGATGGCCGATCGTATGCTGCAATTCGTTCGACTGCCGCAGCAACAGCCGGCCAAGCGCGCCGTTCCGGCCCGGCGCGAGGATTTTGCCGAGATCTACAGGGACTTCGACCCGGCGCAGGCCGGCACCCAGGCGAGCCGCTGCAGCCAGTGCGGCGTGCCGTTCTGCCAGATCCATTGCCCGCTTTCGAACAACATCCCGGACTGGCTGAAGCTGACGGCCGAGAACCGGCTGGAAGAGGCCTACGAGGTCAGCAGCGCCACCAACACCTTCCCGGAGATTTGCGGCCGCATCTGCCCGCAGGACCGGCTGTGCGAGGGCAACTGCGTCATCGAGAAAGGGTTCGAGAGCGTCACCATCGGTGCGGTGGAGCGGTTCATCACGGACAAGGCGTGGGAGGAAGGCTGGGTGAAGCCGATCCGGCCGCAGCGGGAGCGGGCGCAGTCGGTGGGGATCGTGGGGGCGGGGCCCGCGGGGCTGGCGGCGGCGGAGCGGCTGCGGACGCTGGGCTACCAGGTGCATGTGTATGACCGGTATGACCGGGTCGGCGGCCTGATGATCTATGGCATTCCCGGCTTCAAGCTGGAGAAGGAGATCGTGCTGCGGCGGTGGACCTGGCTTGCGGAGGGGGGGATCGTGTTCCACCTGGGCGTGAAGCTGGGCGAGGATCTGAGCTTTGCGGAGCTGCGGGCGCGGCACGACGCGGTGCTGATCGGGACCGGGGTCTACAAGTCGCGCGACATCGGCGGGCCCGGGGCGGGGTTGCCCGGCATCGTGCCGGCGCTCGACTTCCTGACGGCGAGCAACCGCAAGGGGCTGGGCGATACGGTGGAGGCGTTCGACAGCGGCGCGCTGAACGCGGCGGGCAAGCGGGTAGTGGTGATCGGCGGCGGCGATACGGCGATGGACTGCGTCCGGACGTCGGTGCGGCAGGGGGCGGCGCGGGTGGTGTGCCTGTACCGGCGGGACCAGGCGAACATGCCGGGCTCGATGCGGGAGACGAAGAACGCACAGGAGGAGGGGGTGGAGTTCGTGTGGCTGAGCGCGCCCGCGGCGTTCCTGGGCGATGACGGGGTCACGGGGGTGCGGGTGCAGAAGATGCGGCTGGGCATGCCGGACGCCTCGGGCCGGCAGTCGGTCGAGGCGTCGGACGAGCATTACAACATCGAGGCGGACCTGGTGATCAAGGCGTTGGGCTTCGATCCGGAGGCGCTGCCGACCTTGTGGGAGCAGCCGGGGCTGGAGATCAGCCGCTGGGGCACGCTGAAGACGGACCACCGGACGGCGATGACCAGCATGCCGGGCGTGTTCGCGGCGGGCGACATCGTGCGGGGCGCGAGCCTGGTGGTGTGGGCGATCCGCGACGGGCGCGACGCGGCGGCCTCGATGCACCAGTACATGATGCAGAATGCGCTTCAGGCGGCAGCGGAGTGAATGCGATGAGCAAGGCCGAGATGATGAACGCAGGCGAGACCTTCGTGCGGGATTGGCAGGCCAACGTCGCGCGGCTGGAGAACACGTACGACCCGAGCCAGGAGCACGACAACTGCGGCGTGGGCATGGTGGCGGCGCTGGACGGCAAGGCGCGGCGCGAGGTGGTGCAGGCCGGGATCGATGCGCTGAAGGCCGTGTGGCACCGGGGCGCGGTCGATGCGGACGGCAAGACGGGCGACGGCGCGGGCATCCATATCGAAATCCCGCAGGACTTTTTCCGCGCCCACATCAGCCGCAGCGGCCACGTGCCGGGCGACGACCCGATCGCGGTGGGCATGGTGTTCCTGCCCAAGACCGACCTGGGCGCGCAGGAGCGGTGCCGCACGATCGTCGAGACGGAGATCCTGGCCTTCGGCTACGGCATCTATGGCTGGCGCCAGGTGCCGATCAACGTGGCCGTCATCGGCGAGAAGGCGAACGCGACCCGGCCCGAGATCGAGCAGATCATGATCCGCGGCCGGGGCGGCGACGCGGCTTCGTTCGAGCGGGACCTGTATGTGATCCGCCGGCGGATCGAGAAGCAGGCGATCGCCGCCCAGGTGGGCGAGATGTACCTGTGCAGCCTGTCGTGCCGCAGCGTCATCTACAAGGGGATGTTCCTGGCCGAGAGCCTGACGGAGTTCTACCCGGACCTGCTGGACGAGCGGTTCATCAGCCGGTTCGCGATCTACCACCAGCGCTACTCCACCAACACCTTCCCCACGTGGCGGCTGGCGCAGCCGTTCCGCATGCTGGCGCATAACGGCGAGATCAACACGATCCACGGCAACATCAACTGGATGAAGAGCCACGAGACCCGGCTCGAGGCCGGTGAGCTCGGCGTCTATGTGGAGGACATCAAGCCCGTGGTGCAGGTGGGCGGCAGCGACACCGCGACGCTCGATGGGGTGTTCGAGCTGCTGGTGCGGGCGGGGCGCGACGCGCCGATGACCAAGGCATTGATGATCCCGGCCAGCGTGGGCCAGGACGCGACGATGCCGGACGCGCATCGCGACATGTTCCTGTATTGCAACGCCGTGATGGAGCCGTGGGACGGTCCGGCGGCGATCGCGGCCACCGACGGCCGCTGGGTGATCGCCGGGCTGGACCGCAACGGGCTGCGGCCGCTGCGCTACACCGTGACGGCCAGCCAGCTTCTGGTCGTGGGGTCCGAGACAGGGATGGTGAAGTTCGCCGAGAGCGAGATCATCAGCAAGGGCCGCGTCGGGCCGGGGCAGACCATCGCGGTGGACCTGGACAACGCCACCTTCTATGCGGACGACGCGCTGAAGGACCTGCTGTCGGCCCGGCAGCCCTTCGGCGAATGGGCGAAGGGCATCACCAAGATCGACCAGGTGATCAAGACCGACGCGCCGGAACCGGTGGTCTACGAGGGCGAGCAGCTGCGTCGGCGGCAGCTGGCGGTCGGCACCTCGCTCGAGGACCTGGAAATGATCCTGCACCCGATGGTGGAGGACGCGGCCGAGGCGATCGGCAGCATGGGCGACGACACCCCGGTTGCGGTGCTGAGCGAGAAGTACCGCGGCCTGCACCACTACTTCCGCCAGGCCTTCGCGCAGGTGACGAACCCGCCGATCGACAGCCTGCGGGAGACGCGGGTGATGACGCTGAAGACACGGCTGGGCAACCTGGGCAACGTGCTGGACGAGGACAGCAGCCAGTGCGACATGCTGCAGCTGGAAAGCCCGGTGCTGAGCACGGCCGAGTTCGGCGCCATGATCGCCACCATGGGCAGCACGGTCTGCCGGGTGGACTGCACCTTCCCCGTGGCCGACGGCGAGGCCGGGCTGCGCCAGGGCGTAGAGCGCATCCGCCGCGAGGCGGAGGAGGGCGTGCGGGCCGGCTGCTCCCACGTCGTGCTGACCGACGAGGGGCAGAGCGCGGCGCGCGCGCCGATCCCGATGATCCTGGCCACGGGCGCGGTGCACACGCATCTGGTGCGGCAGTCGCTGCGGACCTTCACCAGCATCAACGTGCGCTGCGCCGAGTGCATGGACACGCACTACTTCGCGGTGCTGATCGGGGTGGGGGCCACGACGATCAACGCCTATCTGGCGCAGGAGGGGATCGCGGACCGCCACCGCCGCGGGCTGTTCGGGCCGATCACGCTGAAGGAGGCGGTGTACCGGTTCAAGAAGGCCGTCGACAAGGGCCTGCTGAAGATCATGTCCAAGATCGGCATCTCGGTCATCTCGAGCTACCGCGGCGGCTACAACTTCGAGGCGATCGGGCTCAGCCGGGCGCTGGTGGCGGAGTTCTTCCCGGGCATGCAGTCGCGCATCAGCGGGATCGGGCTGTCAGGCATCGCGCGCAAGGTGCTGGGCCTGCACGCGGTGGCGTGGGACAGCGAGGCCGGGGCGCTGCCGGTGGGCGGCATCTACAAGCTGCGGCGCGGCCGGGGCGAGGTGCATGCCTTCGACGGCGGGTTGATCCATACGCTGCAGACGGCGGTGGCGACCGACAGCTACGAGACGTATCGCCGCTATGCCGACGCCATCAAGCGGCAGAAGCCGGTGGCGCTGCGCGACCTGCTGGACTTCCGCACGGACGGGCTGACGCCCATCCCGGTCGACGACGTGGAGAGCATCACCGAGATCCGCAAGCGGCTGGTGGCGCCCGGTATCTCGCTGGGGGCGTTGAGCCCCGAGGCGCACGAGACGCTGAGCATCGCGATGAACCGCATCGGCGCGCGCAGCGACAGCGGCGAGGGCGGCGAGGACCCGGAGCGAGCGACGCCGCGGGCCAACGGCGACAACGCGAACAGCGCCATCAAGCAGATCGCCTCGGGCCGGTTCGGCGTGACGGCGGAATACCTGAACGCCTGCCGCGAGATCGAGATCAAGGTGGCCCAGGGGGCCAAGCCGGGCGAAGGCGGGCAGCTGCCGGGCTTCAAGGTGACGGGGCTGATCGCCAAGTTGCGGCACAGCACGCCGGGGGTGACGCTGATCAGCCCGCCGCCGCACCACGACATCTACTCGATCGAGGATTTGGCGCAGCTGATCTATGACCTCAAGCAGATCAACCCGGACGCGACGGTCTGCGTGAAGCTGGTCAGCCGCAGCGGAATCGGCACCATCGCGGCCGGGGTGGCGAAGGCGCGGGCGGACGCGATCCTGATCAGCGGGCACAGCGGCGGCACGGGCGCCAGCCCGCAGACCAGCGTGAAGTACGCGGGCCTGCCGTGGGAGATGGGGCTGAGCGAGGCGCACCAGGTGCTGATGCTGAACCGGCTGCGGCATCGGGTGAAGCTGCGCACGGATGGCGGGATCAAGACCGGGCGGGACGTGGTGATCGCGGCGATGCTGGGTGCCGAGGAGTTCGGCGTGGGCACGGCGAGCCTGGTGGCGATGGGCTGCATCATGGTGCGGCAGTGCCACAGCAACACCTGCCCGGTGGGCGTGTGCAGCCAGGACGAGGCGATGCGCGCCAAGTTCGAGGGCACGCCGGAGAAGGTGATCAACCTGTTCAGCTTCATCGCCGAGGATGTGCGCAACATCCTGGCGAGCCTGGGCGTGCGGCACCTGGCCGACGTGATCGGGCGGACGGAGTACCTGCAGCAGGTCAGCCGCGGGTCCGACCTGCTGGACGACCTGGACCTGAACCCGCTGCTGGCCCAGGCCGACCCGGGCGGCCATGCGCGGTACTGCACCCGCGAGGGCCGCAACGAGGTGCCCGAGACGCTGGACGCGCAGATGATCGCCGACGCCGCCCCGCTGTTCGAGCGCGGCGAGAAGATGCAGCTGCAGTACACCGTACGGAACACGCACCGGGCGATCGGGACGAAGCTTTCGAGCAAGATCACCCGGGCGTACGGGATGACGGGGCTGCATCCGGGGCATCTGACGGTGCGGCTGCGTGGCTCGGCCGGACAGTCCCTGGGCGCGTTCGCGGTGCAGGGCGTGAAGCTTGAGGTGATGGGCGACGCGAACGACTATGTGGGCAAGGGGCTCTCGGGCGCGTCGATCGTGGTGCGGACGGCGCCGTCCTCGCCGCTGGTGAGCAACCTGAACACGATCATCGGCAACACCTGCCTGTATGGCGCGACGGCGGGCGAGCTGTTCGCGGCGGGGCAGGCCGGGGAGCGGTTCGCGGTGCGCAACAGCGGGGCGACGGCGGTCATCGAGGGGTGCGGCAGCAACGCGTGCGAGTACATGACCGGAGGCACGGTGGTGATCCTGGGCCCGATCGGCGACAATTTCGGGGCCGGGTTCACCGGAGGCCAGGCGTTCGTGTTCGACCGGGAGGACCTGTTCGAGAAGCGCGTGAACCCCGAGACGCTGCTGTGGCAGCGCGTCGAGCATCCGCACTGGCAGGGCGTGCTGCGCGACCTGGTGCAGCGGCATGCCCTGGAGACACAGAGCCGCTATGCCGAGATGATGCTGCACAACTGGTCGCGGGACCTGCCGCACTTCTGGCAGATCGTGCCGAAGGAGTACGCGAAGTACCTGCCGGTGCCGATGGTGGAGCCCGAGGCGCTTCGGGCCTGAGCATGCCGGCCGGCCGGGCTAGGATGCCTGGCCGGCCTGGGCCGCGACGGCGTCGATCGAGCGGGCGAGCGCCACATCCCGCGGGCTGAGCCCGCCTGCGTCGTGCGTGGTCAGCAGGATGGTGACGCGGTTGTAGACGTTGGACCATTCCGGGTGGTGGTCCTGCTTTTCAGCCAGCAGCGCCACGCGGGTCATGAAGGCCCAGGCGGCGGAGAAGTCCTTGAAGCGGAACGCCCGCTGCAGCGCGTCGCGGCCCGGCAACAGGTGCCAGTCCGGCAGTGTGGTGGCCAGCTCGGCGCGGGCTTCGGGAGACAGGGTCTGCATCCGGGGTTGACCTGGGGGCCAGTTGGCGGCGGGATGGCCGCATGACCAGCTATACACTGCCGCCCGCCCTCGAAGACATCGCCGAACTCGGGGACCGTGCGCTGGCCGCCATCCCGGCCAAGCTGCGGGCGAAGGTCCGCCACGTGTCGATCCTGGTGGAGGACGTGGCCGACGACGACACGCTGGCGGCGCTGGATCTGGACAACGCGTGGGAGCTGACGGGGCTCTATCGCGGCATCCCGTTCGGCCAGGCGTCGGGCGCGGTGCCGCAGGCACCCGACATGATCCTGCTGTATCGGGAGCCGATCCTGCTGGAATGGATCGAGACGGGTGAGGACCTGTTCAGCCTGGTGCGGACGGTGCTGATCCATGAGATCGCGCACCATTTCGGGTTCAGCGACGACGACATCGCAGCGCTCGAGTCCGAAGACTAGGGTGCCGACGCGTTCGAAGGGTGCGGCATGAGCTTGATGGGGTGGGCCGCACCGGCTGACGGGCCGAACCGCCCGGCGCGGGACCGCTAGGGTGCGCATCCTGGGGATCGGTGCCCGGGTGGACCTGGGCGACCTGTACATGAGCCTGTTGCGCGAGGGGCACGAGGTGCGGGTCCACGCCAGCGACCCGGCCTTCGCCGCGACCTTCGACGGCCTGGTCGACCGTGTCGACGACTGGCGGGCGGCGCTGCCCTGGGTCGGGACAGACGGGTTGGTGCTGTTCGAGAAGGTCGGGCAGGGCGCCGTGCAGGACGCGCTGCGGGCCGAGGGCCACCAGGTGATCGGCGGCAGCCGGCTGGGCGACCGGCTGGAATACGACCGCGGGTTCGGGCAGCAGGCGCTGCGGGACGTGGGGCTGCGGACGGCGCCGGCGCACGAGTTTGCGGGCGCGGCCGACGCGGCCACCTGGTTGCGGGCGAACCCGGGGCGGGTGGTGCTGAAGCACTTCGACAATGCCCGCGCCACCTTCGTCGGCGACCACGCGCAGGGGCTGGACGTGCTGTATCAGCTGGGCACGGCGCCTGCCGGGAAGGTGCTGCTGATGCCGCGGCTGGACGGCATCGAGGTGGGGGTCGGCGCCTATTTCGACGGCGTGCGCTTCCTGGAGCCGGCGTGCATCGACTTCGAGCACAAGCGGTTCTTCCCCGGCGAGATCGGCGAGATGACGGGCGAGATGGGGACGCTGCTGTCGTATCGGGGCGCCGGGCCGCTGTTCCGCGCGACGCTGGGCCGGCTGGCGCCGCTGTTCGCGGCGGCGGGGCATGTCGGCTACGTGAACCTCAACATGATCGTCGATGCCGAGGGCATCTGGCCGCTGGAGTTCACCTGCCGGTTCGGCAACCCGGGCTTCGCCATTCTTGCGCCGTTGCAGACGGCAGGCTGGGGGGACCTGTTCCAACGCATGCTGCGGGGCGGGCACACGGGGTTCTCGACCCAGGACGGGTGGTGCCTGGGGATCGTGCTGACCATCCCGCCCTTTCCGGAGGAGCGGCCGGGGCTGGACTGGTCGCTCGACCCGCCGATCCTGTTCCACGCACCGCCCGACGACCCCCGGCACTATCATTGGTCCGACATGCGGCAGGCCGGGGGCCAGTTGTTCGCCGGGCGGCGGACCGGTTACGCGATGGTGGTGACGGGGATGGGCGCCAGCATCGAGGCGGCGCAGGCGGCGGCGCTGGCACGGGCCCGAACCGTGTGCGTGCCGGACCTGCGATACCGCGCCGATATCGGCGAGCGGGTGCGGCTGGGCGAGGCGGCACGGCTGCGGGCGCTCGGCTGGCTGGACGACGCTTGAGGCTGCTGCTCCTGCTGCTCGTCTGGGCGGGGGCCGTGCAAGCGGCGGCACCGGATCATCGGGGCGGGACATTGCGGCTGCTGGCCGGCAGCGCGGCCGGGTCGATCGACCCGCAGATAAACTACACCGCGCAGTTCTGGCAGGTGTTCGCCGGGGTGTACGACGGGCTGGTGGCGTTCCGGAAGGTGGCGGGCCCGGCGGGGCTGGAGGTGGTGCCGGACCTTGCGGACGCGCTGCCGCGGATCGATGGCCTGGTCTACCGCTTCCATCTCCGGCCGGGCATCCGCTTCTCGGACGGCAGTGCGGTGCGGCCGGCGGACGTGGTGGCGTCGTTCCGCCGGATCTTCCGGGTGGGCAGCCCGACGGGGGAGAGTTTCTTCGGCGCCATAGACGGTGCGCCGGCCTGCTTGAAGGACCCGGCCGCCTGCACCCTGCCGGGCGTGCGGGCCGAGGGCGAGGACGTGGTGATCACGCTGACCCGGCCCGACCCCGAGTTCCTGCAGAAGCTGGCGTTGCCCCACGCCAGCGTGCTGCCGGAGGGCGCGCCACCGAAGGACGCCGGCAGCGTCGCCATCCCGGGGACCGGGCCCTACCGCATCGCCGCCTACGACGCGAACGAGGCGCTGCTGCTGGAGCGCAACCCGTTCTTCCGGACCTGGAGCGATGCGGCGCAGCCCGACGGGTTCGTGGACGCCGTCCGCTACGAATTCGGGTTGGAAGCGGAGGCGCAGGTGACGGCGGTGCTGAGCGGCCAGGCCGACTGGATCTACGACGTGCCGCCGCCGGACCGGCTGGGCGAGGTGGCGGCGCACAAGGACCAGGTGCACCTGAACCCGGCCTTCGCGCTGTCGTTCGTGCCGCTGAACACCCACCTGCCACCCTTCGACGACGTGCGGGTGCGCCGGGCCTTCAACCTGGCTGTCGACCGCCGGGCCGCGGTCCGCCTGCTGGGCGGCCCCGGCATGGCGACGCCGCTGTGCCAGACGGTGCCGCCCGGGCTGCCCGGCCACGTGCCCTATTGCCCCTTCGCCCCCGACATGGCCGAAGCCCGGCGCCTGGTGGCGGAAAGCGGCACGGCGGGCCAGGCGGTGACGCTGGTGACGGACGACGCCGCGACGTCGCGGGCGATGGGCACCTGGTTGGTGGACGTACTGGGGCAGATGGGGTTCCGGGCGCGGCTGCAGAGCCTGTCGGGCAACGTGCAGTTCACCTATATCCAGAACACCGGCAACCATGTGCAGGCGAGCCTGACCGGCTGGTATGCGGACTTCCCCTCGGCGGCCAACATCATCACCGGAAACTTCGGCTGCGCCGCGTTCCGGCCCGGCTCCGATTCGTCCACCAACATCCCGGGCTTCTGCGACAGGGCGCTGGACGCGCGGCTGCAGGCGGCGCTGTCGACGGGCGACGTGGCGGAGATCGCGGCGGTGGACCGGGCGATCACGGACCAGGCGCCCGCAGTGGTTCTGGTCAGCCCGCGGGCGATCGACGTGGTGTCGCGGCGGATGGGCGGCTTCGTGTTCCACGAGACGTATCGCTGGCTGATGCAGTCGGCCTGGGTTCAGTGAAGGTGGGGGCTCAGTGAAGGTGGGGGGTCCGTGAGAGCGGGGTTGGCCGTCCTGGCGCTGATCGTGGCGGCGTGCCTGCTGGCGCCCGTCTATGCGTCGGGGGTTTCGGGGCGGGACGCGTTCCGGCCGGACGTGCTGGGGGTGGTGGCGGGCGAGGCGGTGCTGGCCGAGGACCCGGCGGGGCTGGGCACGCTGCCGATGGGGCCGGGGTGGCGGGGCGCCTACCTGCTCGGGGCGGACGCGCTAGGGCGGGACGTTGCGGCGCGGCTGCTGTATGGCGGGCGGACGTCGTTGCTGGTGGCCGCCGGGGCGACTTTGCTGTGTCTGGCGTTGGGCGGCGCGGCCGGGGTGCTGGCCGGAGGGCTGGACGGACGGTTGGGCCGGGTGGTGGACGCGGTGCTGTCGGGGGCGCTCGACCTGCTGTGGGCGTTCCCGGTGACGCTGCTGGCGATCTCGCTGTCGCTGGTGCTGTTGAACGGGCCGCTGGTGCTGGGGCCGGTCCGGTTGGGCGAGGACAGCCTGGTGCTGCCGGTGCTGATCCTGGGCGTGGTCTATGCGCCCTATGTGGCGCGGCCGGTGCGGGCGGCGCTGGTGGGGCTGCGCGAGGCGGCGTTCATCGAAGCGGCGCGGGCGACCGGCGGCGGGCGGTGGCATGTGCTGCGGCGGCACATGCTGCCGCAGCTGGCGCCGCTGCTGACCGGGCTGGCGCCCATCGTGGCGGCGATGGCGCTGCTGACGGAGGCGGCGCTGTCGGTTCTGGGGCTGGGCGTGCAGGCGCCGGGGGCGAGCTGGGGCACGCTGATCGCGGACGGGCAGGGGCTGCTGCACCAGCGGCCGCTGGTGGCGATCGCGCCGGGGCTGGCGGTGGTGGCGACGGTGCTGGCGCTCAACGCGGTGGCGGAGGGGTGGCGTGCGGCTGATTGAAGCCGCCCTGCTGCGGGCGGGCCGGGCGCTGCTGGTGCTGTTCGGCATCAGCGTGCTGGTGTTCCTGATCTTCTTCGCGACCCCCGGGGCGGACCCTGCGGCCCGGCTGGCGGGGCGGGGTGCCGCGCCGGAGACGCTGGCGCTGGTCCGGGCGGAATACGGGCTCGATCGGCCGATGCCGGTGCAGTACGCCGTGCTGATGCGGCGGCTGTTCCTGACGCGGGACCTGCCGAGTTTCGTCAACCGGGGGCAGCTCGTCGTGCCCGCGGTGCTGCGGGCGGCGCCGGTCACATTGGCCTTGACGGCGGGCGCGGCGGTGCTGTGGCTGGCCGCGGGGCTGGGGATCGGGCTGCTGGCGGCGGCGTGGCGCGGGACGGCGGTGGACCGGCTGGTGGTGGCGGCGGGGCTGCTGGGCGTCTCGATCCCGGCGTTCTGGCTGGGCGAGGTGGTGGTGCTGGTGTCGCAAGGGGGGGTGGGGCAGGGGCCGGTCGCGGCCTGGTTGTTCGCCTGGGTGCCGCCGCTCGGTCTGCCGGCGCGGGATGCAGGCACCTGGGTGCGGGCGATGGCGCTGCCGTGGCTGACGCTGGCGGTGCTGTATGCCGGCATCTATGGACGCATGCTGCGGACCGGGCTGGTGGCGGGGCTGCGGCAGGATTATGCGCGGACCGCGCGGGCCAAGGGGCTGGCGGAATGGCGCGTGGCGGTGGTGCACGCGCTGCCGAACGCGCTGCTGCCGGCACTGGCGCTGCTGGGGCTGGACCTGGGTGCGCTGCTGGGCGGCGGGACGGTGCTGGTGGAGGTGGTGTTCGGCCTGCACGGGGTGGGGCGGCTGACCTATGACGCGCTGCGGAGCCTCGATCTGTCGATGGTGATGGCCTGCGTGCTGTATGGGGCTGTGTTCGTGGTGCTGGCGAACGGGGCAACGGAGCTGCTGCAGGCGGCGCTGGACCCCCGGGGACGGGGCTGACGGGATTGAGGGCGCGGCCGGCCCATGGTTTGTGCGGGGTGCCTCGCCGGGCCAGACTGCCGCGAGCCAGGGAGGGCGCATGACCGGCATCGATGACGACGCGGGACCAGGACCGTCGACGGGACCAGGCGCAATGGTGCCGCTGGGCCGGGTGCTGCTGGACGCGCTGCGCGACCATGGCGTGCGCGAGATGTTCGGCATCCCGGGCGACTTCGTGCTGCCGTTCTTCAAGGCGATGGAGGATGCGGCGACGCTGCCCTTCTATACGCTGAGCCACGAGCCTGCCGTGGGGTTCGCGGCGGATGCGGCGGCGCGGTTCCATGGCGGGCTGTCGGCGGCGGTCGTCACCTGGGGGGCGGGGGCGTTCAACCTGGTGAACCCCGTCGCGGGGGCCTATGCCGAGCGCGTGCCGGTGGTGGTGATCAGCGGGGCGCCCGGGGTGCACGAGCGGGCCTCGGGCTGGCGGCTGCACCACATGTCGCGGGAGATCGACACGCAGACGCGGATCTTCCGGGAGATCACCTGCGACCACGCCGTGCTGGACGACCCGGCCCAGGCGCCGGCCGCCATCGCCCGCGTGCTGCGGAGCGCGCGGGAGCACTCCTTGCCCGTGTACCTGGAGCTGCCGCGCGACATGGTGGGGGCGCCCGTGCGGGCCGTGCCGCCGCTGCCGCCGAGCCCCGTGTCGGCCGAGGCGCTGCTCGAGGCGGCGGACGAGATCCTGGCGCGGCTGCGCGGTGCCTCGAACCCGTGCATCATGGTGGACGTCGAGGTGCGCCGCTACGGGGTGGAGGACAAGGTGGCGCAGCTGGCGCGGCAGCTGGGCATCCCGGTGGTGAGCACGTTCATGGGCCGGGGGCTGTTGTCGGGGCATGGGGCAGGGCATGGGGCGGTGGTGCGCGGCACCTACATGGGGGCGGCGGGGCAGCGGGCGGTCACGGATCTGGTGGAGGGGTCGGACGGGCTGCTGCTGCTGGGGGTGATCCTGTCGGACACGAACTTCGCGGTCAGCGAGCGCAAGATCGACATGCGCCGGGCGATCCTGGCGCTGGACCGGCAGGTGCGGGTGGGCCACCACGTGTATCCGGACGTGCCGCTGGACCGCCTGGTGGATGCGCTGCTGGGGCGGCTTGCCGGGGCGCAGGGTGTTGGGGCGATCGAGCCGCATTCCTTGCCGGCGGAGCGGTTCCCGCAGGATCTGGTCGCCGATGACGGGCCGATCGCGCCGAGCGACATCGCGGCGGCGATCAACGACCTGTTCCGCGCGCATGGCCCCCTGCCGATCGCGGCGGACATGGGGGACTGCCTGTTCACGGCGATGGAGGTGCGGAACACGGACCTGGTGGCACCGGGCTACTACGCGGGGATGGGCTATGGCGTGCCGGCCGGGCTCGGGCTGTGCGTGGCGTCGGCGGTGCGGCCGTTGATCCTGGTCGGGGACGGGGCGTTCCAGATGACGGGGTTCGAGCTGGGCAACTGCCGGCGGTACGGGTGGGACCCGATCGTGGTCGTGTTCAACAACGCGAGCTGGGAGATGCTGCGGGTGTTCCAGCCGGAGAGCCGGTTCAACGATCTGGACGACTGGCGTTTTGCCGAGCTGGCGGGCCCGTTGGGCGGCGACGGGGTACGGGTGCGGACGCGGGGCGCGCTGGTGGCGGCGCTGGCCCGGTCGCATGCGACGCGGGGCCGGTTCCAGCTGATCGAGGTGATGCTGCCGCGGGGGCAGACGAGCGACACGCTGGCGCGCTTCGTGGCCGGGTTCAAGGCGGCGCGGGATGCCAAGCCTGCGCCTGGGTCGGCGGCGTGACCCTGGAGCCGGATGACAGTCAGATACAATGTCAGGTGTGCTGTTCGTCACGAGTTGGCGAAAGGTCGGCTGCCGTCGATGGCAGATGTCCAAAGTCAAAATACGTATTCTGTCGTTTTTTTTGGGTGTTTATCGTTTGTTCGGTTGGCAGTTCAGTGTGTGATGGTGTCGCGCCGTGGATCCCCGGGACACGCTCGGGGATGACGACTTCGGTGGGGGCGCTTCGTTAGGCGGAAAGGCTGATCTTGCCTTTGGGGGACGGGGCGGGCGTGGTGGACTTCTCGTGGTGGCCGCCGTGCGACTCCGGCCGGATCGTCAGCGCGGGCTGAATCGCTGGGGTGTGAACGGAGGCGGTGGCCGAACCGATGCTGCTCATGGAAACGCTCCTGTTGGGGTGTTCGGCAAGCTTGGGCGCAAGAGCTTGCCAAACGATGAAGGGCGCTGGGCAGCCTCTCCGGAACGCGTCATGACTACACCAACGAACCGGGAGTGAGGCGCACGTGCCAGAGCAAGACCATGACCCGCACCCCCGCATCACCAGCGTCGCCGTCCTCGGCACCGGCACCATCGGCGCCAGCTGGGCCGCCAACTTCCTCGCCCAGGGGCTCGATGTCGCCGCCAGCGACCCGGCCCCCGGCGCCGAGGCGTTCCTGCGGCGCTTCGTCGACAACGCCTGGCCCAGCTTGGCCGCGCTGGGCCTGGCACAAGGGGCCGACCCCGCCCGGCTCCGCTTCACGCCGAACCCGATCGAGGCGGTGGAGGGGGCGCAGTTCGTCCAGGAGAACGGGCCCGAGCGGATCGAGGTCAAGCAGGCGCTGTTCGAGCAGGTCAGCCGGGCGATGCCGCCCGAGGCGGTCATCGCCAGCTCCTCGTCCACCCTGCTGCCCACGGCCATGCAGGCGCGGTGCACCCATCCCGAGCGCGTGCTGCTGGGCCATCCGTTCAACCCGCCGCACCTGATCCCGCTGGTGGAGGTGTGCGGCGGCGAACGGACGTCGGAGGCGGCCATCATGACGGCGATGCGCTTCTATGCCGCCATCGGCAAGCACCCGATCCGGCTGAAGAAGGAGATGCCGGGCCATGTCAGCAACCGGCTGCAGTCGGCGCTGTGGCGGGAGGCGGCGTACCTGGTGGAGCAGGGCGTCGTGGACGTGGCGGACGTGGACGCGGCGGTGGCGATGGGCCCGGGGCTGCGCTGGGCGCTCATGGGGCCGATTCTGACCTTCCATCTTGGGGGCGGCGCCGGGGGGCTTGGCTATCTGATGGAGCATATCGACGTCTCGACGCTATGGCCGGGCCTGGGCACGCCCGCCATGACGCCGGCGTTCAAGCAGGCGCTGATCGCGGGTGTGGAGGCCGAGGCGGGCGGCCTGGGGATCGACGAGCTGGCCCGCACGCGGGACCGGCGGCTGCTGGCGCTGCGAAAAGCGATCGCCTCATGAGCGAGCGTAGGGTTGGAGGACGACGGATGAAGCGAGGGGTCTGGCTGATGGTGGCGTTGCTGGTTCCGGGAGCGGTGCAGGCGGCGGAGCTGAAGGTGCTGACCTCCGGCGCGTTCCGGGCGGCGCTGGTGGCGATGGCGCCGCTGATCCTGCAGCAGACGGGGCACCGGCTGCACATCGACAACGAGACGGCGGGCGGCGTCGCGAAACGGGTGGGCGCGGGCGAGGCGCTGGACCTGATCGTGCTGCCGCCGTCCAACGCGGCCGGGCTGGGCGCGGCGATCGGCCCGGCCCGGCCGCTGGCGCGCGTCGGCATCGGCATGGCCGTGAAGGACGGGGCGCCGCGGCCGGCTGTGGGGACGGTGGACGAGGTCCGTGCCGTGGCTTTGGCGTCGCGCGCCCCGGCCTGGATCGACCCGGCCGCGGGCGGGTCCAGCGGCATCTACATGGCGGGACTCTGGGCGAAGTGGGGGATCGCGGACCAGCTGGCGCCCAAGGCGGTGCTGGTGCATGGCGGGCTCGTCTCGGACAAGCTCCGCAGCGGCGAGGCGGACCTCGCGTTCCAGCAGCTGAGCGAGCTGACGGGGGTGCCGGGCGTTGTGGTGCTGGGGCCGCTGCCGGCCGCGATCCAGAGCTACACCGTCTATGCCGGGGCGGTGCCGGCCAAGGCGGCGGAGCCGGAGGCGGCCCGGCAGGTGCTGGACTGGCTGGCCGGACCGCTGGCGCTGCCGGTGCTGCAGGCCAAGGGGATGGAGGCGCCATGATGCCGGCCACCATTCCGGCTTACGGGGCCGCCACGATCAAGCAGCCGGCGAGCGGGTCTTGGGGGATGGTGGCGACGAACCACCCGCTGGCCTCGGCTGCGGGGGCGGAGATGCTGGCGGCGGGCGGCAACGCGGCCGATGCGGCGGTGGCGGCGCTGTTCACGCTGACGGTGGTGGAGCCGATGATGGTCGGCCTGCTGGGCGGCGGGTTGTCGCACGTGCGGCTGCCGGACGGCACGCACGTGGTGCTGGACGGGCTGGGCATGGCGCCCGGTCTGTCGCGGCCGGACCAGTTCCAGCCCCTGCCGGGGGCGCCGGGGCTGGAGACCGTGGGTGGGCTGAACGCCGTGGGACCGCAGGCGGTGGCGGCGGGCGGTGCGGTCATCGGCTGGTGCACGCTGCTGCAGCGGTTCGGCACGATGGCGCTGGCGGACGTGATGCAGCCGGCGATCCGGCATGCGTCCCGCGGCTTCCGGGTGACGAGCTACCTGAGCGAATGTGCCGGGTCGTGCGTCGCGGATCTGGTGCGGGACGCGGGCCTTGCGGCGCTGCTGGTGCCGGGCGGGACGGTGGTGCGGCCGGGCGACCTGCTGGTGCAGGCGGAGGCGGCGGACTCGTTGCGCGCCATCGCGGCGGAGGGGCCGGGGGTGCTGCATGGCGGCGCGCTGGGCCGGGTGGTGGGCGACCACATGGCGGCGGTGGGCGGCACGCTGCGGCTTGCGGACCTTGCCGACTATCGGGTGCGGGAGCGGACGCCGATCCGCGGCCAGTATCGGGGGTTCGAGGTGGTGGCCCCGCCGCCCCCGGCCTCGTCGGGCGTGCATATCGTGCAGATGCTCAACATCCTGAGCGGCTACGACCTGGGGGGCATGGCGCATGACGACCCGGCGCGGCTGCACCTGCTGGCGGAGGTGCTGAAGATCGCCTTCGCGGACCGTGCGGCGGCGACGGCCGACCCCGACTTCGTGGACGTGCCGGTCGCGGCGATCATCGACAGCGCCTATGCCGAGTCGCGGCGGTCCCGGATCGATCCCTTGCGGGCGCAGCCGTGGGAGGCGGAGGTCTCGGCGGCGCCGCCATCCTGCACGACGCACCTGACGGCGGCCGACCGGTCGGGGCTGGCGGTGGCGAGCACGCAGACGATCAACAGCCTGTTCGGGGCGCGGATGATGGTGCCGGGGACGGGGATGATCGGGAACAACAACATGTTCCTGTTCGACCCGCGGCCGGGGCGCGCGCTGTCGATCGCGCCGGGCAAGCGGGTGACGACCTCGATGGCGCCGAGCTTCGTGCTGCGGGACGGCAAGCCGCTGTTCGCGCTGGGGCTGCCGGGAGGTTTGCGGATCTTCGGGTCGGTGATGCAGGCGATCGTAAACCTCGTGGATCACGGGATGACGCTGCAGCAGGCGGTGGAGGCGCCGCGCCTGTGGACCGGGGGCGGTCAGCTGGAGCTGGAGCCGGGCTACATGGGGGCGGCGGATGCGTTGCGGGCGATGGGGCACGACGTGCTGGCCGTGCGCGCGGTGGGCGGCGGGATGAACGGGGTCGGGTTCGGGCGGGACGGGATGCTGACGGGGGCGGCGTGCTGGCGGGCGGACGGCACGCCGATCGGGCTGGGCGGCGGCCATGCGGCGGCGGGCATCCGCTTCAACCCGGACGCCGCCTGAGGCGGCGGCCCAGGCTGGGCCGCCTTACACCCTGGAGGCTCGCTCCAGGGTGTGCGCGTCAGATGTCCTTCTCGTCGCTCTCGGGCTCGACCTCGATGTCGGTGCCCAGGGGGTCGGCATCGTCCTCGAGGTCGCTGGTGTCCTCCAGCACGTCCTCGGCCTCCTCCTCGTCGGCGACCTCCACCTCGGCGTCGGTGTCGGCGTCGTCCTGCCCGGGGACGGGCTTCTTCGGGCGCGCCTTTTCCTCGACGTTGCCGCCGCCGCGGCGGGGGCGCGGGACATCGAGCGGCTGTTCGGTGCCGCATTTCGGGCAGGCGGCCGGCACCTTCAGCAGGTCGTAGAACTTTGTGCCGCAGCTCACGCAGACGCGCTTGGTGCCGAGTTCAGGCTTAACCATCAGGTCCTCAGATCAGTGAGCTTGGGTGCGCGGGGCGCAAGGGCGCGGCCCATGCCATTGCTGTGGCCGGCTGTCAAACGCCGGGGTCGCGTGGTAAGCGGCCCGGCCCTTGCACGAGCCCCGCCATGTCCGCCGCTTCCCAACCCTCCGCAGCCCCCTCCGGCAGCACACGCCCGCTGTCGGCGTCCCGTCCCGCGGCAGGGCTGCAGGGGGTGATCCGGGTGCCGGGCGACAAGAGCATCAGCCATCGGGCGCTGATGTTCGCGGCGCTGGCGGTGGGCGAGACACGGATCGAGGGCCTGCTGGAGGGCGAGGACGTCCTGCGGACCGCGGCGGCGATGCGGGCGCTGGGTGCGACCGTGACCCAGGACGGGCCGGGCGTGTGGCGCGTGGCGGGACGCGGGATCGGCGGCCTGGTGGAGCCGTCGGACGTGCTGGACATGGGCAACTCGGGCACGGCGGCGCGGCTGCTGTGCGGGATATTGGCGAGCCACGACCTGTTCGCGGTGATGACCGGGGACGCCAGCCTGCGCGGGCGGCCGATGCGGCGGGTGACGGAGCCGCTGGCGGCCTGCGGGGCGGTGTTCCAGGGGCGGGAGGGTGGGCGGCTGCCGCTGGCGATCCGTGGCGCGCGGGAGGCGCTGCCGCTGGAGTATCGGCTGCCGGTGGCGTCGGCGCAGGTGAAGTCGGCGCTGCTGCTGGCCGGGTTGAACGCGCCGGGCTGGACCGTGATCGAGGAGCCGGAGCCGACGCGGGACCATAGCGAGCGGATGCTGCGGCATTTCGGGGCGGAGGTGGAGGTGGAGGTCGTCGGGCGGGGCCGGGTGATCCGCCTGCGCGGGCAGCCGGAGCTGGTGGCGGCGGACGTGACGGTGCCGGGCGACCCGTCTTCGGCCGCGTTCCCGCTGGTGGCGGCGCTGCTGGTGCCGGGCTCGGCGGTGACGGTGACGGGGGTGGGGCTGAATGCGGCGCGGACCGGGCTGTTCGCCACGCTGCGGGAGATGGGCGCCGACCTGGTCATCGGCAACGAACGCACCGAGGGCGGGGAGCCGGTGGGCGACGTGGCTGTGCGGCATGGGGGTTCCGACGGGGTGCTGCGCGGTGTCACGGTGCCGGCGGAGCGGGCGCCCAGCATGATCGACGAGTATCCCGTGCTGGCGGTTGCGGCGGCGGCGGCGCAGGGGCGGACGCGGCTGTGCGGGCTGTCGGAACTGCGGGTGAAGGAGAGCGACCGGCTGTCCGCGACGGCGGCGATGCTGGCCGGGAACGGGGTGGATGTCGTGATCGAGGGGGACGACCTGGTGATCGAGGGGGGCGCGATCCCGGGGGGGGCGGTGGTGGCGACGCACATGGACCACCGGATCGCGATGAGCGCGCTGGTGCTGGGCCAGGTGGCGCAGGCGCCGGTGGGGGTGGACGATGCCGCGTTCATCGACACGAGCTTCCCGGGGTTCGTCACGCTGATGCGGCAGCTGGGGGCGGGCATTGCCTAGGCTGACGGTCGCCATCGACGGCCCGGCCTCGGCCGGCAAGGGCACGCTGGCGCGGCGGCTGGCCGCAGCGCTCGGCCTGCCGCACCTGGACACGGGGCTGCTGTATCGCGCGACGGGGCGGCTGGTGCTGGACGCGGGCCTGGACCCTGGCGACGCGGCGGCGGCCGAGCGGGCGGCACAGGCGTTGACGCCCGCTGATCTGGAGCGGGGGGATCTGCGCGGGCCCGCGGCGGACCGGGCCGCCAGCCTGGTGGCCAAGGTGCCCGGGGTGCGGGCGGCCCTGCTGGCGTTCCAGCGGCGGGTCGCGGCCGGGGGCGCGGTGCTGGACGGGCGGGACATCGGGACGGTGGTGTGGCCCGAAGCGGCGGTGAAGCTGTATGTGACGGCGGACGTGCATGCCCGGGCGCTGCGGCGCTGGACGGAGCTGCGGGCGCAGGGCGGTGCCGACGCGCTGGCGCAGGTGGAGGCGGACCTGCGGGCCCGCGACGCGCAGGATCAGGGCCGGGCGGCGGCGCCGCTGCGGCCCGCGGCGGATGCGGTCCTGCTGGACACGACGGCGCTCGATGCGGATGCGGCGTTCGCGCGGGCCATGGCAATCGTGCAGGGCCGGCTCGGTACCACTTGACTCCCATGCCGCGGCTTCTATTTGTGCGCGGAACGCTGTGGGCCCCGTGCCCCGGCGTGCGTCCGTTCACCTGCCCCGCATCGGGGTAGACGCTCCCGACCCTTCCGCCGACGTGCGGGGGGGACAGGGCGCGCCATCCGAAGTTGCCGGCCTGCCGGCTTCGCATACAGGAACCACCCCACCACATGGCATCAGCCTCGACTGCTCTTCTCGAACGCACCTCCGGCATGGAGGACTTCGCGTCCCTTCTCGACGAATCGATGGCTCGCGACAGCGGGTTCGAAGGGTCGGTCGTCACCGGCCGGGTCATCCGCTTGACGGACGAGTACGCCATCGTGGACGTCGGCCTGAAGAGCGAGGGGCGGGTCGCCCTGAAGGAATTCGGCGCACCGGGGCAGTCGCCCGAGGTGAAGCCCGGCGACCACATCGACCTGTATGTGGAACGCTACGAGGACCGCGACGGCGCGATCGTGCTCAGCCGCGAGAAGGCGCGCCGCGAGGAGGCCTGGACGAACCTCGAGAAGGCGTTCGAGGCGCAGCAGCGGGTGAACGGCACGATCTACGGCCGGGTCAAGGGCGGCTTCACGGTGGACCTGGGGGGTGCCGTGGCGTTCCTGCCGGGCAGCCAGGTGGACATCCGTCCGGTGCGCGACGTGGGCCCGCTGATGGGCACGCCGCAGCCGTTCCAGATCCTGAAGATGGACCGGGCGCGCGGCAACATCGTGGTGTCGCGCCGGGCCGTGCTGGAGGAGACGCGCGCCGAGCAGCGCAGCGAGCTGATCCAGGGCCTGAAGGAGGGCATGATCCTGGACGGCGTGGTGAAGAACATCACCGATTACGGCGCCTTCGTGGACCTGGGCGGCGTCGACGGGCTGCTGCACGTGACGGACATCGCGTGGCGCCGGATCAACCACCCGAGCGAGGCGCTGCAGATCGGGCAGGCCGTGCGGGTGCAGGTGATCCGCTTCAACAGCGAGACGCAGCGGATCAGCCTGGGCATGAAGCAGCTCGAGGCCGACCCGTGGGAGGGTGTCGCGGCGAAGTATCCGCCGGGCGCGAAGTATTCGGGCCGCGTGACGAACATCACGGACTACGGCGCCTTCGTGGAGCTGGAGCCGGGTGTCGAGGGCCTGGTGCATGTCAGCGAGATGAGCTGGACGAAGAAGAACGTGCACCCCGGCAAGATCGTGGCGACGAGCCAGGAAGTGGACGTGCTGGTGCTGGACGTGGACAGCAGCAAGCGGCGGATCAGCCTGGGCCTGAAGCAGGTTCAGCGGAACCCGTGGGAGCAGTTCCAGGACGAGCACCCCGTGGGCAGCACGGTCGAGGGCGAGGTGCGCAACATCACCGAGTTCGGCCTATTCATCGGGCTCACGGCGGATATCGACGGCATGGTGCACATGTCCGACATCTCGTGGGACGAGCAGGGCGAGACGGCGATCACGGCCTACGAGAAGGGTCAGATGGTCCAGGCCAAGGTGCTGGACATCGACCCCGAGAAGGAGCGGATCAGCCTGGGCGTGAAGCAGCTCCAGGTGGATCCGGCCGCCGACGTGCTGGGCCGCGTGAAGAAGAACGACGTGGTCACCTGCGTGGTGACGGCGGTTCAGGCGAACGGCATCGAGGTGAAGGTGGACGAGGTCCTGACCGGCTTCATCCGCCGGGCCGAGCTGGCGCGCGACAAGTCCGAGCAGCGTCCGGACCGGTTCGCGGTCGGCGAGAAGGTGGACGCCAAGGTGACGGCGATCGACCGGGCGGCGCGCAAGCTCAGCCTGACGATCAAGGGCCGGGAGATGGAGGAAGACAAGCAGGCCATCCAGGACTTCGGCACGGCCGACAGCGGCGCGTCGCTGGGCGACATCCTGGGGGCCGCGATCCGTCGCCGCAACCAGGCCAGCGAGGGCTGAGGCGAGGCCGCAGCCGGGATGCGTCACGGATGGTTTTCATCCGGGGCGAGAGTGGGTTAAGGGGAGCGGGCGGCGCCAGGAGGTGCCGCCCGTTTTCGTTGGATCGTGGCCGGATCTTCCGGGCACGCTCCGACCTTTGAGTGAGACGAGCATGGTACCGGTCCAGGCTGAAGAAGCGTGACCGGTCATGCTCCGAGCGAGATGGGCAGCTTGGGCGGGAGGCCGGGGTGGACAAGACGGGCTACATGATGGGCAACACGACGCGGGAGATGCCGGTGCTCGAGGTGGGGCCCAGCTACAACCCGATCGTCACCAAGGCGGACGGCTGGAACGTCCATGTCGTCGATCACGCGACGAAGTCCGAGCTGGAGAGCAAGTACCGGCAGTGGAACGTCGACGTGTCGCGCATGGAGGAGGTCGACTACATCTGGCAGGGCGGGCCGCTGCACGAGGCGATCCCGGCGCATCTGCACGGGAAGTACGAGCGGGTGCTGGCGAGCCATGTCATCGAGCACATGCCGGACATGCTGACGTTCCTGCAGTCCATCTCGACGCTGCTGTCGCCCACGGGGACGCTGGCGCTGGCGGTGCCGGACAAGCGGTTCTGCTTCGATTTCATGCGGCCCTGCACGCTGACGTCCGACGTCATCACCGCCAACATGGTGAGCGGCAGCAATCACACGGCCAAGGCGGCCTACGAGACGTATTTCTACCACGCGAATGCGGGCGGATCGATCGCATGGAGCGGTGCGCCTCCGGGGAAGATCGTGTTGCATCATGGCTGGCAGGTGTCGGTCGACTCGTTCAACATGTTCTGCGACGTCGACCAGACCGCCTATATCGACATGCATGCCAGCTGCTTCACACCCTGCAGCTTCGAGCTGATCATCCTCGAGCTGGCGGCGCTCGGCCTGTGCGACCTGACGGTGCGGAACCTGTATCGCACCAACGGCTACGAGTTCTTCGTCGTGCTCGACAAGACGGGCGAGCTGCTGTCGGAGCTGCCGCCCGAGCGGGTGATGGAGCGTCGGCTGGCGCTGCTGCGGGGCATGCTGGAGGAGACGTGGGACCAGGTGGAGCTGCTGCGGAAGTCCGAGGCGCCGGCAGTGGAGGAGGTGGCTGCGGAGGCGGTCGAAGCGGAGGCGGTCGAAGCGGAGGCGGTCGAGGCGGAAGCGGTTGAGGCGGAAGCGGGGCCTGTGACCGACAGCGTCGTCCGGGCCGACCCTGCCCCGGTGTCGTGAGTTGGCTTTCCTTGACGGGATGGGCCCGCTGCGGGCATGGTCCCCAGATCATTCCCGAGACCAGCAAAGACCCCCAGCATGACGAAGTCGGAGCTGATCGCCGAGCTTGCCGCAGCCAACCCGCATCTGACGAGCCGCGACGTCGAGCTGATCGTCGCGACGATCTTCGACGAGATCACGGGCGCGCTCGCCCGGGGGTCCCGGGTGGAGCTGCGAGGGTTCGGCGCGTTCACGGTCAAGCGCCGGGATGCGCGGACCGGACGCAACCCGCGCACGGGGGAAGCCGTTCCCGTGGACGAGAAGGCCGTGCCGTTCTTCAAGGCCGGCAAGGACCTGCGCGAGCGGGTGAACCGTGGCGCGGCCAAGCCGGCCCGTGCCGCCTCGCGCACCGAGCGCGCCAGCGCCTGAGGCCTATTCCATGCGTGTGTTGATCGTCATTCCGCTGCTGATCGTGCTGATCGCGTTCGCGCTTTCGAACCAGGGGACGGTGCGTCTCGGGCTCTGGCCGACGGACATCCTGCTCGACCTGCCGCTGTCCGTGGCCGTGCTGGTGGCGGCGGGGGTGTTCTTCGTCGTGGGCGCCTTCATGACCTGGGGCGGGTCGTTGTCGTTGCGGGCGCGGGCCCGCCGGGCCGAGCAGGCGGTGCGCCGGCTGGAGGCGCAGCTCGAGGCGTCGCGGGTGTCAAACCAGATGCTGGCGGCCTCGCAGATCAATGCGCCGATCAACCCTCCCATGAAGATGGGTGCGCCGATGTTGACGCCGCCCCGCTGAACGCCGGCCCGCGCGCATGACCGAGGTCAAGATCTGCGGGATCAACGACGCCGCGGGCATGGACGCCACCGCGGCGGCAGGGGCGGACTGGGTCGGCTTCAACTTCTATCCGCCGTCGCCCCGCGCGGTGACGCCGGACCAGGCAGCGGCGCTGATGGCCCGGCATCCCGGAGGCCCGCGCCCGGTGGGGCTGTTCGTCGAGCCCACGGATGCGGAGATCGCGGCGGTGTTGGCGGCGATGCCGTGGGCGGCCCTTCAGCTGCACGCCGGGGCGGATCGGGCGGCGGCGGTGCAGGCGCGGTTCGGCGTGCCCGTGTGGCATGCGGTGGGGGTGGCCGTGGCTGCGGACCTGCCGCCGGCCGCGGCCGGCGTGGCCCGGCTGCTGCTGGACCGCAGGGCGTCGCCCGACGATACGCTGCCGGGCGGCAATGCGCGTGCCTTCGACTGGTCGGTGCTGCGGGACTGGGCGGCGCCGGCGCCCTGGGTGCTGGCCGGGGGGCTGACGCCCGGCACCGTGGCCGGCGCCATCCGTGCCACGGGTGCCGCGACCGTGGACGTGTCGTCGGGCGTGGAGCGGCAGCGTGGCGTGAAGGACCCGGCGCTGATCGCGGCCTTCGTCGCGGCGGTGCGGGGCGCCGCCTGAGCGCTTGCCGGGCCGGCCGGGGCGCGACAGTGTTGCCGCAGGAGGCAGGCATGACGGTGGTGACGCTGGCGGAACGCAAGGCGGCGGGAGCGGCGGGGAAGGCGGCGGCTGTCGAGGCGTTGCGGCCCCGGCTGACGGCAAGCGCCCGGGCGCTGGGCGGCCGGTTCCTGCTGTACGGCTCGGCCGCGCGCGGCACGATGCGGTGGGACAGCGACGTGGACCTGCTGCTGGACTTTCCGGACGACGACGCGGCGTCGCGGGCCTGGAACGCTGCCGAGGCCGTCTGCCGCGACCTGGGGCTGGTCGGCGATATCCGCCCGGTCGGGCTGTGCGGGACGGCGTTCCTCGAGCATGTGCTGCCCCGGGCGGTCGTGCTGGGATGAGCGACGCCCGCTGGTTCGAGGTGGACAGCGACGTGGCGGCGGCGACGGAGCACTTCGCGCGGTCCGTCGAGATCTTCGCGGCCGGCGGCTTCTCGGGCGACGATCTCGCGGCGTATCGGGCCCGGATGGGATTCATGCATGCCATGCAGTCCGGGCACACATCGCTGGAGTCGGCCGTCGTGCGGATCATGGGGCTATTGTGCGAGGACGTACCGTCCGGTGCCGAGTGGCACGCCGACCTGGTCCGCCGGGCGCGCCAGCCACTTCGCGGCCGGCCTGCGATCCTGACGCCGCCACTGGCCCTCGCGATGGATGAGACCCGCCGGTTCCGTCATGTGGCGATGCGGAGCTACGGGACGTTCGAGGTGACGAGGGCGAGCCCCGCCGTGACCGCGGCTGCGGCGCTGGCCGCCGGCCTGGGCCGGGTCGTCGCGGAGTTCAGGGCGGTGGTGGACCCGGGTTGAGGAGCCGATCACCATCGCTTGTGCGGGTGATCGATCGATCCGGGTTCGGCGTTCTGCAGCTGACATCCCTTGCTCAGGAGCAAACCTCATGAAGATCACGTTGATCGCCCTGCTGGCCGCGACGACGCTGGGCGCCGTCCCGGCGCTGGCGGCGAATGCCCGGCATCCGTATTCGAACATCGACCGACGGGTGGACAAGGGCGGCGACACCGGGGATAGCCGGGTGGAGACGCTGAACCAGCAGCAGCTGGATGCGGCCCGCAGCGCCAACGGTCCGGCTTTGGGTGCGCCGGTGGGCACACCGATGATGGGTGCGCCTCTGATGCAGCCGGGCATGCAGCCTGGCATGCAGCCTGGCATGCAGCCGGGGGTGGGGCGTTGATGTTCCGGGTGGCGGTCGCTGCACTCCTGCTCGGGTGCGGCGTGGCGCCGGCGATGGCGGCCAATGCCGATCAGCCGTACAAGAACGTCGATAAGCGCAACGACTCCGGCAACGACACCGGTGACAGCCGGGTGGATGGCCTGAACCGGGCGCAGCTGGACGAGAACCAGAAGGGTGGCCTCGGCCAGCCCTCCGCAACTGCCCCAGCGGTCCCCGCTTCTGGGCCCGCCCGCCCGGATGGCGCCACGCCGGCGCCGCGCTGACCCGATTTCGCTGACGGGTCCTCCGTCCCTGGCGTATGATCGGCATCTCGACGCAAGCGGGATGCCGACCCAGGGGTCCTGACGGAGGACGTGATGCCGACCGATGTCCAGGGCTTCTACGACGCCGATACCGGAACGGTGACGTATGTTGTCGCCGACCCCGGCACGGATCAGGCGGCGGTGGTGGACAGCGTGTTGGACTACGATGCCGCTTCGGGGCGGACGTCGCATCGGTCGGTGGACCGGATCATCGGGCATCTTCGCGCGCGTTCCCTGGACCTGATCTGGATCCTGGAGACGCATGTCCATGCCGACCACCTGAGCGCCGCCCCGGTGCTGCGGGCGGCGATGGGTGGCCGGATCGGGATCGGGGCGCGGATCCCCGAGGTGCAGCGGGCGCTCGGTCCTTTGTTCGGCGTGGCCGAGGGCGCGCAGCCGTTCGACCATCTGTTCGCGGATGGCGAGACCTTCCAGCTGGGGACGACGCCGGTGCGGGTTTTGCACACGCCCGGGCACACGCCGGCCTGCTGCACCTACGTGGCGCCGGGCTGCGCGTTCGTGGGCGACACGCTGTTCATGCCGGATTGCGGCACGGCGCGGTGCGATTTCCCGGGTGGCGACGCGCATGCGCTCTATCGGTCGATCCGGCGCATCCTGAGCCTGCCGGCCGAGACAAGGCTGTTCACGGCGCACGACTACCCCGCGGACGGCCGGGCCGCGCAGTGGGAGACGACGGTGGCCGAGCAGCGGGCGCGGAACAAGCATGTGAGTGATGGGGTGGGCGAGGATGCGTTCGTGGCGATGCGGCAGGCGCGGGACGCGACGTTGAAGCTGCCGTCGCTGATCGTGCCGTCGATCCAGGTGAACATCCGGGCCGGGCAGCTGCCGGCGCCGGGGGCGGATGGCCGGCGGTATCTCCAGGTCCCGCTGGACACGCTGTAGGACCGTCCGGGCGTGTTCCAGCTCGACGCGTTGAACGAGATGGACGAGGGCGACTTCGCGCGCGCCCTGGCACCGGTGTTCGAGGGGGCGGCCTGGGTGGCGCGGGCTGCGGCGGGGCTGCGGCCGTTCCCGACGGTGACGGCGCTGCACCAGGCGCTGTTCGACGCGGTGCTGGAGGCGCCGGCCGAAGCGCAGGTCGATTTCCTGTGCACCCATCCGGACCTTGCAGGCCCTGCAGCCCGGCAGCGCACCATGGGCGCGCATTCCACGACCGAGCAGGCGTCGTTGGGGCTCGATCGGCTGGACGAGGCCGGGGCGGCGCGGTTCGCGGCGATGAATTCAGCGTATCGGGCGCGGTTCGGCTTTCCGTTCATGCTGTGCGTCCGGCGGCACAGCCGGGCCTCGGTGCTGCGGCAGTTCGCCCGGCGGCTGGCGGCCGACCCGGCCACGGAACGCGCGGCGGCGCTGGCGGAGGTGTTCCGCATCACGCGGCTGCGGATCGTGGGCCTGGTAGAGGGGCGGGGCATGCCCGAGGCGTCTGGGCTGCTGTCGACCCACGTGCTGGACACGGCGGCCGGGGGCGCGGCGGCGGGCGTGAAGATCGAGCTGTTCGCATGGGAGGATAGCGGGCCCGAGCGGGTGCGGACCGCTGTCACCGACGCGGAGGGCCGGGTGCCGGGCGGGTTGCTGGCGGGGCCCGAGCCCGGCGGCGGGCCGCTGCGGATCGGCGTCTACGAGCTGCGGTTCCACGTGGGTGCCTACTTCGCCGCGGCAGGGGTCGCAGGGACGGAGCCGGCCTTCCTCGACGTGGTGCCCGTGCGGATCGGCATCTCCGACGCGGAAGGCTTCTACCACGTGCCGCTGCTGGTCTCGCCGTGGAGCTACACCGTCCACCGGGGTGGCTGAACGCGCTGTCGCCGGTTGAAAACGCGGCCGATCCGAGACATATCGCGGGCACTGGACCGTAGGGGCACACGATGAGCGAGAGCACGACCACCGAACGCCATGAATTCAGCGCCGAAGTCGGGCGGCTGCTCGATCTCGTGGTGCACTCGCTGTATTCGGACCGGGAGATCTTCCTGCGCGAGCTGGTGGCCAATGCCGCCGACGCCACGGACCGGCGGCGGTTCGAGGCGCTGACGGATGCGGCGCTGACCCCGCCGGCCGACGCCGCGGTTCGCATCCTGCCGGACAAGGCGGCGCGGACGATCACGATCGCCGACAGCGGCGTGGGAATGAGCAAGGCGGAGCTGACGCAGAACCTGGGCACGATCGCGCGCTCGGGCACGCGCGCCTTCGGGGCGGAGGCGGCGACGGCCGAGGGGCAGGCCAAGCCGAGCCTGATCGGGCAGTTCGGAGTGGGGTTCTACGCCGCGTTCATGGTGGCGGACCGGGTTGAGGTGACCAGCCGCCGCGCGGGCAGCGAGGAGGCCTGGACCTGGGCGAGCGAAGGGGGCGGGGCCTTCACGCTGACGCCGGGCGAGCGGGCCGAGGCGGGCACGACCATCGTGCTGCACATGAAGGAGGATGCGGGCGAGTACCTGGAGCCCGTGCGGCTGGAGACGGTGATCCGGAAGTGGGCGGACCACATCACCGTGCCGATCCTGGTGGCGCAGGAGGGTGGCGAGGAGACGGCGGCGAACGAGGGCACGGCGCTGTGGCGCAAGCCCAAGACCGAGGTGACGGCCGAGCAGTACAAGGAGTTCTACCAGCACGTCGCGCATGCGTACGACGAACCCTGGGCGACGCTGCACTGGCGGGCGGAAGGTGCCATCGAGTTCACGGCGCTGCTGTTCATCCCCGGCATGCGGCCGTTCGAGCCGGTCGAGGGCCCGCGCGAGAGCCGGGTGCGGTTGCATGTCCGGCGCATGTTCATCACCGACGAGGGCGCGCTGCTGCCGCCGTGGGCGCGCTTCGTGCAAGGCGTGGTGGACACCGAGGACCTGCCGCTGAACGTCAGCCGGGAGATGCTGCAGGCGACGCCCGTGCTGGCGCGCATCCGCAAGGCCGTGACGGGCCGGGTGCTGAGCGAGCTGAAGGCCCGCGCCAAGGAGCCGGAAGACTACGCGAAGGTGTGGGAGGCGTTCGGGCCGTTGTTGAAGGAAGGGGTCTACGACGACGCCGAGTATCGGCAGGACCTGGCTCCGCTGCTGCGCTTCAAGTCTTCGTCCGTCGAGGGGTGGACGGGGCTTGCGGACTATGTCGGGCGCATGAAGCCGGAGCAGGAATCGATCTACGTGCTGGCCGGCGACGAGGCCGAGGCGCTCGCCAAGTCGCCGCAGCTGGAAGGCTTCCGGGCGCGCGGGATCGAGGTGCTGCTGCTGACGGATCAGGTGGACGCGTTCTGGCCGGAGCGGCTGGGCACCTTCGAAGGGAAGTCGCTCAAGAGCGTGACGCAGGGTGCGGCCGACCTGGCCAAGCTGGGCGGCGACGCGCCGGAGGGCGAGGCGGCAGATCTGGAGAAACTGATCGCGGCGTTGAAGGAGGCCTTGGCGGACCAGGTGGGCGAGGTGCGCTCGACGGACCGCCTGGTGGACAGCGCGGTGGTGCTGGCCTCGGCAGGGTTCGGGCCCGATTTGCAGATGCAGCGGGTGCTGCGCCGCCACGGCCGGCAGAGCTTCGCGATGCCGCCGACGCTGGAGCTGAACCCGCGCCACGGGCTGATCCGCAAGCTGGCGGCGCGTGCGGATGCGGGGGAGAGCGTAATCGAGGCCGCGCACCTGCTGCTGGACGTGGCGCGGGTGCAGGACGGTGACCTGCCGGCCGACCCGGCGGCCTTCGCGCGCCGGGTCACGGATGCGCTGCTGGGGTAGGAGGCTGTTGACCGACCTAGTTCGAAGGGGATTCGCTACAGTCGATGGCAGGTGCTTGATGGTATTCGGCAATCAGCCGGCCATTCTTTAGGCCTGTCTGGAAGTCGTCCTGCCCGCTGGGTGACTGGTGATGGTTGCGCGGCGTGGATCCCCGGGACAAGCCCGGGGATGACGACTTTGGAGCGACTTTCTCCTGGCTGGCGATCGTCAGGTAGCTGCTGACGATTGCTTTCAGCCGGCGTTGGGCGTTGTTTCTGTCTTGTGGCGGTCCCGAGGTCGGGCGGCCTTTCGGCTCGACCTTGTCGGCGCCTTCGGGAATGCCGTTCGGGGGCGTGCCGGCCGGGTCGGGGGCGGCGCCCGGATGGGGCGGGTCTTTGGGCTGGGTGGGCTGGGTCATGCGGCCCTCAACGACCCGGGGCGGCGCGGGTTGCCGCCTTTCATCCCAGCGCGGCGGCCATCGCGGTGCAGACGCGTTCCACGTCGGCGTCGGAAAGGTCCGGGTGGATGGGCAGGGCCAGGATGCGGGTGGCCAGGTCTTCGCTGACCGGCAAGGCGGTGCCATCGTGGCTGGCGGCATAGGCGGGCTGCCGGTGCAGCGGGCGGGGGTAGTAGATGGCGGTGGGCACGCCGTGCTGTTTCAGGATGGCCTGGGTGCTGGCGCGGGTGGCCTCGTCGGGCAGCAGGACCGCGTAGATGGCCCAGGCGCTGGTCGCGTCGGCGACGCGGGCCGGGACCTGCACGAGATTGCCGAGGCGACGGTCGTAGGTGTCGGCGATGCGGTTGCGGATCGCCAGCTCCTCCTCGAAGACCTCGAGCTTGGCCAGCAGGATGGCGGCCTGCATGGTGTCGAGCCGGCCGTTCATGCCGGTGCGGAGCACCTCGTACCGGGTGGTGCCCTCGCCATGGGTGCGCAGGCTGCGGAACAGGGCGGCGCGGTCCGCGTCTTCGGTGAACAGCGCGCCGCCGTCGCCATAGGCGCCCAGCGGCTTGCTGGGGAAGAAGCTGGTGGCCGTCATGGTGGCGTGGGTGCCGAGCTTCCGGCCGTGCAGCGATGCGCCGAAGCTTTGGGCCAGGTCGTCGATCGTGACCAGGGCGTGGGCGGCGGCGATGCGGGCCAGGGCGGGCCAGTCCGCAGCTTGGCCGAACAGGTCCACGCCGACCAGGGCGCGGGGGCGCAGGCGGCCCTCGCGCGCCACGGCCTCGATCCGCGCCTCGAGATGGGCCGGGTCGACCTGGAAGGTGTGGGGGTCCACGTCGACGAAGACGGGGGTGGCGCCGAGCAGCAGCGGGACCTCGGCGGTGGCGGTGTAGGTGAAGGCGGGCAGGAAGACGGCGTCGCCGGGGCCGATGTCCTCGGCCATCATGGCGATCTGCAGGGCATCGGTGCCAGAGCTGACGCCGACGCAGTGGGCGGCGCCGCAATAGGCCGCCAGCTTTTCCTCCAGCTCCTGCACCTCGGGGCCCAGGATGAACTGGCAATGGGCCAGCACGGCTTCCATCCGGGGACGCAGGCGGGGGGCGATGCGGGCCTGCTGCGCCTTGAGATCGAGGAACGGGATGGGGGTCATCGGGGCCTCGCGGGGTCGAGGATTGCGGGGGAGCCGAGCGGGTTGTGCTCGAATTCGGGGACGAGTCGCGCGAGCAGGGCCAGCGCCGGCCCGGTTTCCCCGGCGTGGCACAGGGCGGCGATCTCGTCGATGGCCTGGCCGACGATGCCGGGGTCGGTGATGCGGGGGGTGGCCATGAGCAGGCCCGGGTAGCCCGTGGGCTTGGGCGCCTCCTTGCCGTGGAACAGCTCCTCGAACAGCTTCTCGCCGGGGCGGAGGCCGGTGAAGGTGATCGGGATGGCTGCGGGGTCGGGCGTCACGCCGCCGGCGACCTGCAGGCCGGCGAGGCGGATCATCTGGCGCGCGAGGTCGATGATCTTCACGGGCTCTCCCATGTCCAGCACGAAGATGCCGCCCTCGGCAACCCCGTCTTGTCCCACCCCGTCTTGTCCCGCCCCGTCATGTCCCGCCCCGTCATGTCCCGCCCCGTCATGTCCCGCCCCGTCTTGCCCCGCCGCAGCGGGCCCTGCGCCGACGCCCGGGGGTTGCGAGGCGACCAGGCCGGCGACGCTGGCCTGCAGCACGAGGCCCACGGCCTCCCGCACGGTCATGAAATAGCGCTGCATGTCCGGGTGGGTGACGGTCAGCGGGCCGCCCTGCGCCAGCTGTCGGCGGAACAGCGGCACGACGCTGCCGGTGCTGCCGAGCACGTTGCCGAAGCGGACGGTGACGCAGCGCATGCCGCCATCCTGCCGCGCCGCGACGTCCAGGCCCTGGCCATACATCTCGGCCAGGCGCTTGCTGGCGCCCATGACGCTGCTGGGGTTGACGGCCTTGTCGGTGCTGATCAGCACCATGGCGCGGGCGCCCACGGCCCGGGCGGCGTCGGCGACGTGGCGGGTGCCGCAGGCATTGGTGAGCAGGCCCTCGCCGGGGTTGGACTCGACGATGGGGACGTGCTTGAGGGCTGCGGCGTGGAAGACCAGCTCGGGCCGGTCCTCGTTCAGGATGGCGCGCAGGCGGGCGGCGTCGCGGATATCGGCGATGCGGGTGCGGCGCGGGACGCCGGGATGGGTCTCGGCCAGCTCGAGGTCGATCTGCCACAGGGCGTATTCGCCGTTGTCGAGCAGCACGAGGCTGGCCGGGCCGAGGGCCGCGACCTGGCGGGCCAGCTCGGCGCCGATGGTGCCGCCGGCCCCGGTGACGAGCACGCGGCTGCCGGCGATCAGCCGCGCGATGGCGGCGCGGTCGAGCGGGACCTGCGGGCGGTTCAGCAGGTCCTCGATGACGACGGGCGCCAGTTCGAGGGCGGCGCCCGGGCCCTGCAGCGCGGTGGGGCGGGGGGCGCGGCGGACCGGCACGCCTTCGGCCTCGGCCTGGGCCAGCAGGGCGGCGAGGGCGGGGCCGGCAAGGTCGGGGTCGGTGACGACGATGGCGTGCGGCAGGCGGTGCCGGGCGCGGAGCCGGGCGAGAACGGGGCCGGCCTGGTCGATGGCGCCCAGGATGGGCTGGCCATGGATGCGGCGGCCGGACTCGTCCGGGGTGCGGGACAGCAGGCCGACGACGCGGAAGCGCTGGCGGGCGTCGCGGAACTCGAGGGCGCGGAGGAACAGGTCGGCCCCCTCGCCGGCGCCGGCGAGCAGCACGGCCTGGGCGTCGGCGCCGGGGCGGGCGAGGTTGGGGCGCATGCGGTACAGCACGCGGGGCGCGCCGAGGGCCACGATCAGCACCAGGGCATGTACGATGGGGAAGGTGGGCGTGGGCAGCGGGAAGCCGGCCCCGGTGAGCACGGCGGCGAACAGGGCGGCGCTGGCGACGCTGCCGCCGACGACGGCCAAAAGGTCCTCGATCCCGGCGAAGCGCCAGTATTGCTGCGGCATGCGGAACAGGAGGCCGGCGAAGAGCAGGGTGATGGCGCCGCCGGCGACGAACCACAGCGGGTGCAGCAGCCCGGCCGCCGGGTCGGCGATCCAGCGGGCGAGCGGGGTGGCCACGGCGGCCAGCGTGCCGTCGAGCAGGACGTTGATGAAGATGCGGTTGACCTTGCGGCCCGGCAAAGCGGCGGGCGACGGCGCAGGGGGGCGTTGCGGGGGCATCGTGCGGACCCTATAGCCGCCTTCCCCGGGTTCTGCACCCGTCCCGCCAGCGCCTGACGCTCGCCGAGTTCCCCCAGACACTGCCGAGGTTCCGTGACCGTCCTGGCCCTAATGAAGCACCTGGTGTTCTGCGCCGCGCTGGCCGCGCTGTCGGCGGCGGTGGTGCGGGGCATGATCGGGGTGGGGCCGATGGACGCGCCCGATGCGCGCAAGGCGCATGCGCGGCCGGTGCCGAAGGGGGGCGGCGTCGGCGTGGTGGCGGCGTTCCTGGCCGGGATCGTGCTGCTGTACGGGTTCGCCGAGTTCTCGCGACTGGCCGACGTCTATTTCCGGGGCGTGATCCTGGCGTCGGTCGCGATGGCGGGGGTGGCGTTCCTGGACGACACGCGCGCCTGGCCGTTCTGGGTGAAGCTCGGGGGGCAGGTGGCCGCGGCGTCGTTGGCGGTGGGCAGCGGGCTTTACGTGGCGTCGGTGAACCTGCCGCTGGTGGGGCCGGTCGGGCTCGGCTGGGCTGGGGCGGCGCTGACGCTGGCGTGGATCCTGTTCGCCACGAACGCGATGAACTTCATCGACGGGCTGAACGGCCTGGCGGCCGGCGTGTCGGCGCTGGCGGCGGCGGTGCTGGCCGGGATCGGGGCGGCGCATGGCGGATGGTTCGTGTATTTCACCGGGCTGCTGCTGGTGTCGGGGCTGGTGGGGTTCCTGCCGTTCAACTTTCCCCGGGCGCGCATCTTCCTGGGCGACGTGGGCAGCCAGTTCTGCGGCTTCGTGCTGGCGGTGCTGGCGGTGGCGGCGGGGCGGTTCCAGGGCGTGGAGCTGTCGGTGCTGCTGGTGCCGATGCTGCTGTTCGGCGTGCTGTGGGACGTGGCGTTCACGCTGGTGCGGCGGCTGCTGGCCGGCGAGGCGGTGTGGCGGGCCCATCGGGGGCACCTGTATCAGGTGGCGCACCGCTCGGGGGTGCCGGCGGTGGCCGTCACGTTGGTGCATTGGGGGTTCGTGGCATGGGGCGGGGTGTGCTGCGTGCTGTTCCTGGACGCGCAGGGGATGGCGCGGGCAGCGGCGCCGTTGCTGGTGGCGCCGGTGCAGCTGGCCTGGACGGGGTACGTCGTGTGGCGGTCGCGGCGTTTTGCGGTGGGGCGGTGGTAGCGGCGGGCGGGATGACCCGATAGGCTCGGCCCATGCGTGTGGCGCTGCCGAGCTGGGGGATGCTGATCGGGCTGGCGCCGGGCCTGCTGCTGGGTGTGGGTCCGTCAGTTGCGTTCGCGCAGACGGCGAACCCGTCGTTCAACCTGGTGAACCGGGGCACGCAGGCGATCGGCGAGGTGTATGCGACGCCGGCCGGGGTGGACCGCTGGGGGCGGGACCGGCTGGAGCGGAGCTACGTGCCGCCGGGGCAGAGCTTCCCGGTGCGGCTGCCGGCGGACGGCAACTGCCTGTACGACATCCGGGTGGTCTATGCGGACGGGCGGCCCGAGGAGCGGCGGCGGGTGAACACCTGCGGGGTGGACGCGGTGGTGTTCCCGGGGGGGCGGGTGGACGGGGCGGGACCGGACGCCGGCGCTGGCCGGGCCGCGGTGGCGAACGACCCGTCGTTCCGACTGGTGAACCGGGCGCGCAGCGAGGTGAACCAGGTGTTCGTGAGCCCGGTGGGCGAGGAGGGCTGGGGGCGGGACCGGCTGGGCGACGGCACGGTGGCGGCGGGCGCCACGCGGGTGATCCGCCTGCCGTCCGGCGCCTGCACCTATGACGTGCGGGTGGTGTTCTCGAACGGCGAGGCGCTGGAGCGGCGGCGGCTGGACCTGTGCGCCGTGACGGACCTTCGCGTCCCTTGACGGAGCGGGTTCAGCCGGCCGAGGCGCGGAGGGCGGCGAAACCGAGGACGAGCCAGGCAGCGATCAGCAGGGTGCCGCCGACGGGGGCCGTCATGCCGAGACTGGGGCCGCCGAATTGCGGGACCCAGACGGCGCCGCAGAACAGCAGGATGCCCATGAGGAACATGGCGGCGGCCAGGTGGACCGGCCAGCCGCCCTGGGTGGCGAACAGGCCGCAGGCAACCAGGGCGAGGGCGTGCCAGCCCTGCATCTGCACGCCGCTGGCCAGGGCGCGGCTGCGGGCCGGGTCGATGGTGGCGTGGGCGGCATAGGCGGCCGCGGCGGTGGCCAGGGCGCCGTTGAGGGCGCCGAGTGCGATCCATAGGCGGAAAAGCGGCATGTTGGTCACTCCTGTCGGTTCCGCCGGGCGGCGGGCCGGTGTAAACTGTCGTCATGCCCCGTGGCGACCTGTTTCCCGAGATCGGCCCGTTCGAGACCGGCTATATGCCGCTGTCGGGCGGCCACGTCATGTATTGGGAGCAGGTGGGCAATCCGCGAGGGCAGCCGGTGCTGTTCCTGCACGGCGGGCCCGGCGCGGGCGCGGGCGCGGTGCACCGCCGGTTCTTCGACCCCCATTTCTGGCGCGTCATCATCTTCGACCAGCGGGGGGCGGGGCGGTCGCGCCCTCTGGGCAGCCTGGCCGCGAACACGACGCCCGACCTGGTGGGCGACATCGAGACGCTGCGCCAGCATCTGGGGATCGAGCGGTGGCTGCTATTCGGCGGCTCCTGGGGCAGCACGCTGGCGCTGGCCTATGCTCAGGCGCATGCGGACCGGGTGCGCGGGCTGGTGCTGCGCGGGGTGTTCCTGGGGCGGCGGGCGGAGGTGGACTGGTTCCTGCACGGGCTGGCGGCGGTGTTCCCGGACGCGCATGCCACTTTCGTGGGGCACCTGACGGCCGAGGAGCGGGGCGACGTGCTGGGCGCGTACCTGAAGCGGCTGACCCATGCCGACCCCTCGGTGCACATGGCGGCGGCCCGGGCCTGGAGCGTGTACGAGGGCTCGTGCAGCACGCTGCTGCCCAGCCCGGACACGGTCAGCTCGTTCGCGCAGGACCGCACGGCGCTGGGGCTGGCGCGGATCGAGGCGCACTACTTCGCGCACGACCTGTTCCTGCCGCCCGGGGGGCTGCTGGGCGGGATGGCGGCGATCGGGCACCTGCCGGCGGAGATCGTGCAGGGCCGCTACGACATGGTCTGCCCGGCCCGCACCGCCTTCGAGCTGGCCGCCGCCTGGCCCTCGGCGCGGCTGACCGTGATCCCGGACGCCGGGCATTCGGCGCTGGAGCCCGGGGTGCGTCGGGCGCTGGTGTCGGCGGTGGAGCGGTTCCGGCATACGCGCTGACGGCGATTGTAGGTTAGACGTAAGCCATAAGGATGACGACGTGTTGGCGCTGTTCGAGGGCGGCTCGGGCCATAGACGGTGGCAGCGGTTCGAGAGGATCGCCCGGCGTAAGTTGCTGATGCTCGATGCCGCAGCAAGCCTGGGGAGATCCTGAAGGAGGCGTTCCTCGTGCCGCACGGGCTCAGCGCAAACCGGCTGGCGACCCGGCTCGATGTGCCGGCGAACGCCCTCCCGATCGGGCTGCTCTCTGGAAGGGGCGGCGGAAGTGGTGCATCCTTTCTTCATCAATGGGAGGGTGCCGCTTGAAGGTCGGGGTGGTGGGGCTGGGCTCCATGGGGTCGGGGGCGGCGCTCAACCTGGTGGCGTGCGGCCACGAGGTCACGGGGTGCGAGCTGCGGGAGAGCGCCTGGGGCGAGCTGGTTGCGGCGGGCGGGTCCTGCGTGGGGTCGGTCGCGGCGATGCCGGCGGGGCTGGAGGCGCTGGTCGTGTTCGTGGTGAACGCGGCGCAGGCGGAGGCGGTGCTGTTCCCGGACGGGGTGCGGCACCTGGTGCCGGGGGGCGTCGTCCTGTGCTGCACGACGGTGTCGCCGGACGTGGCGAAAAGCCTTGCGGCGCGGGTGGAGGCGGCGGGGCTGCTGTATCTGGATGCGCCGGTGTCGGGCGGGTCCACGGGCGCGCGGGCGGGCAGCATGACCGTCATGGGCAGCGGCAGTGCCGACGCCTTCCTGCGGGCCGGGCCGGTGCTGGAGGCGATGGCGACCAAGGTGTGGCGGCTGGGCGAGGCGGCCGGGGCGGGCAGCACGGTGAAGATGATCAACCAGCTGCTCGCCGGCGTGCACATCGCGGTGTCGGGCGAGGCGATGGCGCTGGCGATCCGCGCCGGGGCGGACCCGCAGACCGTGTACGACGTGATCACGACGTCGGCGGGCAATTCCTGGATGTTCCAGAACCGGGTGCCGCACGTGCTGGCCGGGGACGACACGCCGCACTCGGCGGTCAACATCTTCGTCAAGGACCTGGGTATCGTGCTGGACCAGGCGCGCACGCTGGGCTTCCCGCTGCCGCTGGCGTCGGCGGCGCACCAGTTGTTCATCGCGGCGGCGGCGGGCGGGCATGGGGCGAAGGACGACGCCTTCGTCATCCGCGTCTGGCAGGCGCTGACGGGCATTTCACTTCCGGGGAAGACGGCGGATGCATGAGTCGGGACATGATTGGGGCGTGCTGACCCAGGCGGCGCGGGATGCGCGGTACAACAACTCCGAGGCGGTGAAGGACAGCCAGGCGCTGATGGCCGCCCTGCGCGCGGCCTCGGCGACGCGGCGGGCGGAGGCGGGCAACACGCTCGACGTGCCGTACGGTCCGAAGGAGCGGAACAAGATCGACTTCTATAGGGGCTCCGACCCGGCGGCGCCCTGCATGGTGCACCTGCATGGCGGCTACTGGCAGCGCAACGAGCGCGAGGCCTTCGCGGTGCTGGGCGACGGGGTGCGGGCGCATGGCTGGTCCTATGCCGTGCCCGGCTACACGCTGACGCCGGAGGGCACGCTGACCTCGATCGTGGCGGAGCTGGGGGCGGCGCTCGATCTCGTGCGGACGCAAGTGACGGGGCCGATCGTCATCTCCGGCTGGTCGGCGGGCGGGCACCTGGTGGGCATGCTGATCGGGCACCCGGCTGTACACGCCGGGCTGGCGATCTCCGGCGTGTTCGAGCTGGGGCCGATCCGCGACACCTACCTGAACGAGAAGGCCCGCATCACGGAGGCGGAGGCGGACATGCTCTCGCCGTTGCGGCTGCCGGTGTGCCCGAAGGCGCTCTCCATCGCCTACGGGTCGGCGGAGCTGCCGCCGCTGGTGGGCGACAGCCGGGCGCTGCACGCCAAGCGGGCGGCGGCGCATGCACCGGGGGCGTTGATCCCCGGCCCGGGGCAGGACCATTTCACGGTGCTGGACGGCATGCGCACGAAGGACGGCCTGCTGACCCGGGCGATGCTGGCCCTGGTTTGAGCCCCGGCGCCGCCGACAGTCCCGTTGCCGCGACGCCGCTCGCGATGATGCGGGCGGCGCTGGCTGCCGACGCCGCCTATGCCGACCCGGCCCTGTGGATCCACCGTGTGCCGGACGAGGCGCTGCTGGCGCGGGCCGCCGCTTTGGAGGCGGAGGGGCCACTCGGCCGGGCGCTGTGGGGCGTGCCGGTGGCGGTGAAGGACAACATCGACGTGGCGGGCCTGCCGACGACGGCGGCCTGTCCCGGCTTCGCCACTCTCCCCGAGGTCGATGCCATCGTCGTCGCGCGTTTGCTGGCGGCCGGCGCGATCGTGATGGGCAAGACGAACCTCGATCAGTTCGCGACGGGGCTTGTGGGGGTGCGGAGCCCGTACGGGGTGCCCCGGGCGCCGTTCGACGCGGCTCGGGTGCCGGGGGGGTCGTCCTCCGGCTCGGGCGTCGCGGTGGCGGCGGGGATCGTGCCGGTGGCGCTGGGCACGGACACGGCGGGGTCGGGGCGGGTGCCGGCGGGGTTCGGCAACATCGTGGGGCTGAAGCCGACGGTGGGGGCGGTGCCCTCGGCCGGGATGGTGCCGGCGTGCCGGTCGATCGACACGATCTCGGTGTTCGCGCGGACGGTGGACGAGGCGCTGGCGGTGGCCCGGGTGATCGCGGGCTACGCGGCGACAGACCCGTACAGCCGGCGCGCGCCGGCTGGCTATCTGGGGCGTGCGGGGGTGGCACCGGGGCTGCGCCTGGCGGTGCCGGACGACCTGGGCGCGTGCGAGCCGGAGATCCGGGGCGTGGTGGCGGGCGTGGCTGCCGGGCTGGGCGCGGAGCCTGTGGATGTCGCGCCGTTCCTCGCGCTGGCCCGGCTGTTGTACGATGGGCCCTGGGTGGCCGAGCGGACCGCGGCGTTGCGGGACGTGCTGGCGCGGGGGGTGGCGCTGCATCCGGTGACGCGGGCGATCCTGGAGGGCGGGCTCGAGCGGCGGACGGTGGACGCCTTCGACGCGTTCGACCTGCAGATGCAGGTGCGGCGGGCGGCGGCGCGGCTGTTCGAGACGTTCGACGCGCTGCTGCTGCCGACGGCGCCGTGCTGGCCGAGCCTCGATGCGCTGGCGGCCGACCCGGTGGGACCGAACAGCCGGCTCGGCACCTACACCAACTTCGTGAACCTGTGCGACTTGGCGGCCATCGCCGTGCCTGGCGGGTTCGGCCCCGACGGGGCGCCGGTCGGCGTGACACTGGTGGGCCCCGCCTGGTCCGAGGGGCGGCTGGCGGCCTTGGCGGACCGGATCCATCGGGCGGCGACGGACCGGGTGGGTGCCACGGCGACGCCGCTGCCGCCGGCTGCGGCGGTGGACGGGATGGGGGCGGACGAGACGGCGCTGTTCTGCATCGGTGCGCACATGTCGGGGCTGCCGCTGAACCGCCAGGTGACCGAGCTGGGCGGCCGCTTCCTGCGGGTGGCTCGGACCACGCCCGAGTACCGGCTGTATGCGCTCGGCACCCGTCCAGGGCTGGTGCGCGACGGCGGCGGTGAGAGCGGGACGGTGGAGGGGGAAATCTGGGCTTTGCCGACGGCGGCAGTGGGCGCGCTGCTGGCCCAGGTGCCGGCGCCGCTGGGCTTCGGCGTGGTGCGGCTGGAGGAGGGACGCTGCCTGGGCTTCCTGGCCGAGGGTTCAGGGGTGGCGGGCGCACTTGAGATCACTCGTCTCGGCGGATGGCGTGCGTATCTCAAAAAGAGCAATATCCCGTGATACGGTATTAGTCTCGAATTAAAGACTTTCGCGCAGATTGATCCCGTTGCCGGGGTGTGCCCGGCCTTGCACGGGATCACGCAGCCATGGCCACCCTGACCGTCGGAATCAACCAGGTCTATTCCAGCATCGCGGCCGCCGTCGCCGCGGCCCAGGACGGGGATACCGTCGCCGTTTCGGCCGGGACCTACAGCAACGACTTCGCCGTGATCCACAGCCGGATCAGCCTGGTCTCGGTGGGCGGCCTGGTGACCATGGTGGCCACGCGGGCGATGGCGAGCGGGCAGGGGCTGTTGACGGTGGGCGCCGACGCGACGGTCGATGGGTTCGTGCTGCAGGGCGCGCATGCGGCGGACGGCACGGCGGCGGGGATCGTGTATCAGGCCGGGGCGCTGACGCTGCAGAACAGCCTGGTCACCGGCAATCAGACCGGGCTGGTGTCGGGCACGGCCGCGGCCGGGACGATCGTGGTCACGGGCTCGGAGTTCGCGGGCAACGGCGTGGCGGGCAATGCCGCCACAGGCAATCTTTCGGTCGGCGCGATCAAGGCGCTGACGGTGCAGAACAGCTACCTGCACGACGCCGCGGGCGGCGACGAGGTGCGGAGCCTGGCGGCGACGACGACCGTCACGGGCAACCGGATCGCCGACAATGCCGGGTCGGCGGCGAGCGCCATCGACCTGCCAAACGGCGGGACGGCGGTCATTCAGAACAACGTCATCGAGAAAGGCGCGGCCTCCTCGACCGCCGCGTCGGTGCAGTTCGGAGGGGGCACGCTGGCCCGCTTCTCGACCCTGAGCATCACGGGCAACGTGTTCGTGTCGGACCGGAGCGGCGCGACGCTGCTGAAGAATGTGTCGACCGGGGCTGCGACCGTCTCGGGCAACCAGATGTTCGGTTACGCCGCCGTGGTCAGCGGGCTGGCGGTGTCGTCGGGCAACACGGTGCCGACGTCGCGGCCGGCGGTGTCGACGGCGGCGCTGGTGGCGGCGCCGGCCCCGGTCGCGTCGGCGAACCCCGTGCTGCCCGTGACGCCCACACCCGTCGCGCCCACACCCGTCGCGCCCACACCCGTTGCACCCGCCCTGGCATCCCCGCTCGAATACGGCCGGGCCGGCGCGGTGGTGGCGAGCGGGCGGGTGCTGACGGTGGGCGCCGGCGGCGGCTACGCGACGCTGGGGGCGGCGGTGGCGGCGTCCCGCGACGGCGACACCATCGACGTCGCGGCCGGGACCTACGTCGACGACACTGCCGTGATCAACCACAAGGTGGTCATCCAGGGTGTGGGCGGCCTGGCCCGCTTCGTGGACACCAAGGGCCCGGCCAACGGCGCCGCCTTCGTCACGACCACGGACGCGACGTTCCGCAACGTCGAGATCTTCGGGGCGAGCACGCCGGGCGGCGTCGCGGCGGGCATCCACGACGCCGGCGGCAACCTCACGATCGTGAACAGCACCATCCACGACAACCAGGCCGGCGTGGTGGCCGACACGGCCGCGGGCACGCTCGGCATCTACGACACCGAGATCGCGGCCAACGGCACGGCGGACGGGCGGGGCGGCAACCTGCAGGTGGCCGAGATCGGCACGCTGACGCTGCGGAACGACTTCGTGCATGGCGGCGTCGCGGGGGCCGAGATCGCCAGCGCGGCGGACAACACCGTCATCGACGGCGTGCGGGTCAGCCAGGGGGCGCAGAACACCGCCGCCCCGGTGGCGCTGCCGGATGGCGGGCGGGTGACGATCTCGAACAGCGCCATCGAGAAGGGGGCGGCCGTCGCGGGCGGCACCGTGGCGGCGGCGGTCGTGCTGGTGGGGGGCGGGCCGGTCTATGCGGGCAGCAGCGTCGCGGTGTCGGGCGGGGCGCTGATCAGCGACGTGACGGCGGTGCGGACGGCCTTCGTGACCGATGCGGCCAACGGCCCGGGCGTGTCGGTCGGCAACGTCACCTTCGTGCGCGGCGCCGTGGGCAGCGTGCAGGCGCAGAACGCGACCAGCACCGGGGCGGTGGCGACGGCGGTGGGCTCGGTGAACACCGCCTCGCTTTGGGGCGCGGCGGGTGCGCCGGTGGCGGCATCGCTGCTGGCGCCCGTGGTGGCGGCGGGCCCCGCGGTCGCGGGCCAGCTGGTCCTGCGCGTGTCGGAGGCGGCCTGGCATGGCGATGCGCAGTTCACCCTGACGGTGGACGGGGCGGCGGTGGCCGGGGTGCTGACGGCGACGGCGTCGCATGCGGCCGGGCAGTCGCAGGCGTTCACCGTGGCGGGCGCCTTTGCGCCGGGGCCGCACACGGTGGGCATGACGTTCGTCAACAACCTGACGGGCAGCGATGGCGGCCGGGCTCTGTATGTGGACGGCATGACGTTCAACGGGCAGGACACGCACCAGGTGGCGGCCCTGCCGGCGGACGGGACGGTGCTGCTGTCCACCGGGGCAGCCACCCAGTCCACGGTGGTGACGGTGAACCTGTCCGAGGACGCCTGGCACGGCGACGCGATGGCCTTCATCACGATCGACGGCAAGGTGCAGGGCGGGGTGCAGACCGTGGGCGTGCAGCACGGGGCGGGCACACAGGCGATGAGCTTCCTGCTGGACTTGGCGCCGGGCGCGCATACGGCCGGGGTGACCCTGTTGAACGGGGTCTCCGGGCAGAACGGGGGGGGCGCGCGCGACCTGCATGTCGACTCGGTCGACGTCGCGGGCCAGCACTACGCCGCGGCGGCGGCGGCGCTGACCGGCGGCGTGTCCAGCAGCACCTTTGCCTTCACCACGGCCCCGGCCACCGCCGCCAACGGCGCGCTGTTCGTCACGGCGGGCCTGCCGCAGTCGGCGGCGAGCCTGGTTCCGGTCGCCTAAAGCAGCATGGTCAACTCGTGCTTGTTGTGGAACAGGTGGACCAGGCGCACGCCGGGCAGGGCGGCGATCCGCCCGGCGGTCTCGTGGTCGGTGTCGCCCTGGAACTTGACGGTGCAGACGACGTGGCGGGCGAAGGGCAGCCAGCGTTCCAGCAGGGCGAGGGTGCGGGCCGGGTAGGCGATGACGTCGCAGACGAGCCAGTCGACCGGGACCGGTTCGAGCGCGAAGGCACTTTCGAGCCGCTCGGTCACGCCCGGCATGGCGGCGACGGGTGCGGCGAGCGGCGCCTTGTCGACGGCCGTGACCTGGGCGCCGAGGGTGGCGAGCACCCAGGTCCATCCGCCGGGCGAGGCGCCGAGGTCGAGGCAGCGGTCGCCGGGGCCGGGCAGGGTGCCCAGCCTGGTGCCCAGCAGGGTCAACGCCTCCCACAGCTTCAGGTATGCGCGGCTCGGGGGATGGATGTGGTCTTCCTCGAAGCGGCACTCGCCGTTGGGGAAGGGGCTCGACTTCGTGGGTGACAGCAGCAGGCGGTCCGGGGCGAGCAGGGTCCAGGCGCCGAGATGGGCCGTGGGGGCCGGGGCGGGGAAGCGCAGCGGGGCGGCCTTGACGGGCGGCAGGCGCGCCTGGATCAGCGCGGTGCGGCGATGCTGCCCGGCGGCGTGGTTGGCCCAGTTGCGCTGCACGCCGCGCAGCGTGTCGGCCGCCGCCTTCACGCTGGGGGCGGGGTGTTCGGCAGGCTGCGTCCAGATGTCCTGTGCCCAGGCGCAGTCCACCGGCGGCTCGGCACACAAGGCGAGGCGGCCGTGCCAGGTGTGGACCACGACCCCTTGCAGGGCGAGCGCCTGCAGGAGCGTGGCCTCGAGCGCCTCGGGCGCCAGGTAGGCGCTGCGGATGGGGGGATGCATAGTGCGGCCCTATGCCACGCGGGATGACGGCAGGCGATGGCGATGGTTGATGGAGAGCGGGTGATGACGGAGACGATCCTGGTGCTGCAGCCGATCGGCGGCGAATTGCGGGAGATCGTGGCGGCAGAGGTGGCGGCGCTGGATGCGGGGTTCGTGCTCAGCACGACGGACAGCACGGACCCCGTGCACCTGAAGGAGAAGCTGGCCGGGGCCGACTACGTGGTGTTCTGGGACGAGGGGTTGCCGGCGGCGCTGCTGGAGGCGGGCCCGAAGTTGAAGCTGGCGCATAAATGGGGCGTGGGGGTCGAGAACATCGACATGGCCGTGGCGCGAAACCGCGGGATCCAGGTGGCGCGCACGACGGGCGGCAATGCAGTGCCGGTGGCGGAGTTCGCGGTGGGGCTGATGCTGGCGGCCGGGCGGCGGATCGTTCAGGCGCATGCCAGCATGCTGGAGGGCAAGTGGGCCAAGAACGACATCTGGCGGCAGAGCGTGTTGCTGTCGGGCAAGACGGTCGGGATCATCGGCATGGGGGCGATCGGGTCGGAGTTGGCCAAGCGGGTCGCGGGGTTCGGCTGCCGCACGCTGTACACCAACCGCCGGCCGGTGGGCGCCGCGCAGGAGGCGGCGCTGGGCGCGCAGTATCGGACCTTGCCGGACCTGCTGGCCGAAGCGGACTTCCTGTGTCTGACCTGTCCGCTGACGCCCGAGACACGGGGCATGATCGGTGCGGCGGAGCTGGCTTCGATGAAGCCCGGCAGCATCCTGGTGAATGTGGCGCGGGGCGGAATCGTGGTGGAGGCCGACCTGGTTGCGGCGTTACGGTCCGGTCACCTGGCCGCAGCCGCGATCGACGTGTTCGAGCCGGAGCCGCCGGACCCGGCCAACCCGCTGCTCCACCTTCCCAACGTGGTGGTGACCCCGCATTGCGCGTCGACCGCGTTCGAGAACTCGGCCAAGGGCGTGCGTCACTGGCTCCGGAACATCGGCCTGGTCGCCAAGGGCGAGCCGATCCCGGACATCGACCGGGTCATGTAGCCGGCCGCTTCGCCCCTCTCGATCAGAGAGGGGAGAGGCGCAGGCAGAGAGGGGCGAGGCGCAGGTCAGGCCCGGGCTGCGCGGCGGGGCGCCTGCTCGACGACGGTGGAGGTGGCCGGCGTCTTCTTCGACGTCGCGCCGGCCTCGGCCATGATGGACCGCAGGTCGCGCAGGAACGCCTGCCCCTTTAGCGTGCGCTGCACGAGGACGCTGCGACGGTCGGTGGGGTCCACCTTGCGGCGCGCGAGGTCCAGCTCGCCCAACCGGTCGAGGGCGCGGGTTATGGCGGGCTTGGAGACGTTCAGCTCGGCGGCGAGGCCACGCACGGTGTGCGCGCCGTCTTGCAGATAGCAGGTCAGGAACACGCCGAGCTGGCGGGCCGACAAGTCCGGTCCATCCCGGCGCACGAGGGCTACGATCGTATTGCGAAGCATGCCGACAAGTTGTTCGGTTGCGGAAGCGGTAGCCATAAAAGCGTCCTTTCGATAAGCGGGCGACCTTGCTGTGGTCGTTTCGGCGAACCCGCGCTGTGCCGTAGACACGATCGCCATCAAATGGTCATGATGGTCGTTGTTGCCAGGGTGCGATCTGGGCGGTAACCCGCTTTTCCCAAGTTAGTCTTCACGTTTTGCTGCGATGGCCGTGGGATTGCATCGTTTTAATGTACGGACCGTACTGAACAACGCACGCATTCCGAGAGCCTCGCCCCCCTCGGGACGGCCCGGGCGGGTCTGGTCGTTCCACGCGTAGGTATCCAGATGGACCCAGGCCGTGCCGGGACGGAGGAAGCGGCGCAGAAAGAGGGCGGCGACGATGGCGCCCGCTTGCGGCTTGCCGGCGACGTTGTTGAGGTCGGCGACAGGGCTGCTGAGCCAAGCTTCATAACCCGGATGCAGCGGCAGGCGCCAGAGCGGGTCATGGCTGGCCTGCCCGGCGGCGAGCACGGACTCGGCCAAGGCGTCGTCGGAGGCAAAAAGCGCCGGGAGGTCGGGCCCGAGCGCCACCCGCGCGGCGCCGGTCAGGGTCGCGGCGTCGATCAGCAGGTCCGGCGCGTTGTCGGACGCCTCGGCCAGGAGGTCGCAGAGCACGAGGCGGCCCTCGGCATCGGTGTTCCCGACCTCGACGGTCAGGCCGCGGCGGGTCTTCAGGATGTCGCCGGGCCGCATGGCATGGCCCGAGACGGCGTTCTCGACACAGCCGATCCGCACCTCGAGCCGGAGCGGGAGGTCGGCATCCATGACCATGGCGGCGAGGCCGATCAGCAAGGCTGCGCCCCCCATGTCCTTCTTCATGCGGAGCATGGCGGAGGAGGGTTTCAGGTCATAGCCGCCGGTGTCGAACACGACGCCCTTGCCGCACAGCGAGAGCAACGGCGCGTCGGGTGCGGCCGCCGAGCCGGACCAGGCGAAGCGGACGACGACGGGCGGCCGGTCGGAGCCTGCGCCCACGGCGGCGATGGCGGGGTATTCCCGAATCAGGGCGTCGCCCTCGATCCGCTCATGGGTCGCGCCGAACCGCTCCGCCAAGGCCTGGACGGCGTCGGCCAGCTCTGCCGGGCCGAGGACGTTGGCGGGCGTGTTCACCAGGTCCCGAACCAGCCACGCGGCGCGGGCGTTCGACAGGGCGGCGGCATGCGGCGCGGCACCGGCCAGAACAGCCGGGGCACGCGGCTTGGTCGCAAAGGCGGTGAACTGATAGGCGCCGAGCATCCAGCCGAGGACGGCATCGGAAGCGTCGGCGTCACAGGGCTCGAGCTGCCATGTCGTCCGCTCGGGGAGGCTGAGCGGCAAGGCGGCATGGGTGTAGGGCGAACGGTCTTCGCCGAGACCCAGGACGGCACCGGCCAGGCCCGATTCGCCGGGCAGGAGCATCAGCAGCCCGGCCTTCGCATCGAATCCGGCCGCTCGCAGGAAAGCCGCTTGCGAGGATGGCAGCCCGGCCAGGCCTGCCTCGAGACCGGCCGGCCGCCAGGCATGGACGGGAAGCCCGGCCGTCGCCTCCGGCGCGAGCCCGGTCAGCGGGCGATCGAACACGGGCGGACCAGGTTCCAGCGTGCGGAGCGACTCATCAATCTCATACATTCCCATGATGATTGTTCCGATATGTATACGGTGATGCAAGTTTAAACCCACGGGCAAGCCGAAGGTTTTTCCACGGTCCCTCGCCGGCCGCCGCTTGCAATCCGCGCCCGCCGGGCCAAGCATTGTTGGATGCTGGGCCTCTCCTCCCGGGTGAAGGCCGTCCTCGGCCCGACCAACACCGGCAAGACGCATCTCGCGATGGAGCGGATGCTCGCGCATTCGTCGGGAATCATCGGGTTCCCGCTGCGGCTGCTGGCGCGCGAGAACTACGACCGGATGGTGGCGCAGAAGGGGGTGCGCCAGGTCGCGCTGATCACCGGGGAGGAGAAGATCGTGCCGGCGGGGGCGCGCTGGTTCTCGTGCACGGTGGAGGCGATGCCGCTCGATCGCCCTGTCGAGTTCGTGGCGGTCGACGAGATCCAGCTCTGTGCCGACCCGGATCGCGGGCATGTGTTCACCGAGCGGCTGCTGCATGCGCGCGGCCTGGTGGAGACGATGTTCCTGGGGGCCGAGACGATCCGGCCGCTGCTGCAGCGGCTGGTGCCGCAGGCCGAGATCGACACGCGGCCGCGGCTGTCTCAGCTGACCTATGCCGGGGCGACCAAGCTGGTCCGGCTGCCGCCGCGCAGCGCCGTCGTCGCGTTCAGCGCGGGCGAGGTCTATGCGATCGCGGAGGCGATCCGGCGGCGGCGCGGGGGGTGTGCGGTGGTGATGGGCCGGCTGAGCCCGCGGACGCGCAACGCCCAGGTGAAGCTGTATCAGGACAAGGAGGTGGACTTCCTGGTCGCGACCGACGCGATCGGGATGGGGCTGAACATGGACGTGGACCATGTGGCCTTCGCCAACACCGCGAAGTTCGACGGGCGGCGGCCACGGCGGCTGACGGCGGCCGAGATGGGGCAGATCGCGGGCCGGGCCGGGCGGGGGATGCGCGATGGGACGTTCGGCACGACGGGCCAGTGCCCGCCGCTGGAGGACGAGCTCGTGCGGGCGGTGGAGGGCCACAGCTTCGAGGCGTTGGAGCAGCTGTACTGGCGCAACGACGCGCTGGACGTCTCGAGCGTCGACGGGCTGCTGGCCAGCCTGCAGGCGCCGCCGCCGCGGCCCGGCCTGGTGCGCGGCCCCGACGCCACGGACCTCGAGACGCTGATGGCGCTGGCGCGGGAGACGGAGATCCGCGCGCTGGCCCGCGGGCGGCGTCTGGTGCGCCTGCTGTGGGAGACGTGCGGCATCCCGGACTTCCGCAAGCTGGCCGACGACACGCATACCCGGCTGTGCGCGCGCGTGTTCACGGCCCTGGCGCGCGACGGGCGGGTGCCGGGCGAGTGGATGGAGACGGGGATCGCCGGGCTGTCGCGGACGGAGGGGGACATCGACACGCTGATGCAACGCCTGTCGGGCGTGCGGGTCTGGGCCTATATCGCAGCGCGGACGGACTGGGTGGCGGACGCGGCCGGGTGGCAGTCGCGCTGCCGGCAGGTGGAGGACCTGGTGTCGGACGCGCTGCACGAGCGGCTGACGGCGCGCTTCGTGGACCGCCGGGCGGCGCACCTGATGCGGCGGCTGGACGAGACGGCGACGGAGGCGGGGGAGGGGCTGCTGAGTGCCGTGACGCAGCGCAACGAGGTCGTGGTGGAGGGGCATGCGGTGGGGCATGTCGAAGGCTTCCGGTTCGTGCCGGACCCGGTGGCGGAGGGGCCGGAGAAGCGGATGGTGCTGCGGGCGGCCCGGCGGGCGCTGCGGGCCTGGATGCCGGGGCGGGTGGCCGCGCTGGAGAGCGTGACGGAGGAGGCGGCCGACGCCGCCTTCGCTTGGGATGCGGACCACCGGCTGCGCTGGGCGGGTGCGGCCGTGGCGCGGCTGCGGCCCGGCGCGTCGTTCCTGACGCCGATGGTGGAGGTTCTGGACAGCGAATACCTGGACGGGGCTGCGCGGGAGCGGGTGCGACAGCGGCTGGACGCCTTCGTCCGCGGGCGAATCGCGACGGCGCTGGCGCCGCTGTTCGTGGCCGAGGCGGCGGCGGCGGACGATGCGTCGCTGCGCGGGCCGCTGCACCGGGTGCTGGAGGCCGGGGGGGTCGTGGCCGGGGCGACGGAGGCGGAGGTGCCGCCGGCGCTGCGGGGGCGGCTGAAGGCGCTCGACGTCCGGGCGGGGCGGTTCGCGCTGTTCATGCCGTCCCTGTTGAAGCCGCGGGCGATGGCGATGCGGGCGGCGCTGTGGTCGCTGCAGCGGCCAGGGACGGCGGCCCCTGCGAGGACACCTGTATTGCCGGCGGCCGGGCTGGTCTCCGTGCCGACGCCCGCCGACTGGCCCCTGGGGTTCGCGGCTGCCATGGGCTGGGTGGCGGCCGGCCCGGTGCTGGTGCGGCTGGACGTGGCCGAGCGGGTCGTCGCGACCCTGGCCTACGCGACCCGGCGTGACCGGGCGGCGGTCCCGGGCGACGTGGCATCGCGGCTCGGCGTCTCGGCGGCCGACCTGCCGGCGGTGCTGCATGGGCTGGGGGTCCGGCTGGCGCCCGTCGCGGCGTTGTCGGCAGGGGAGTTCGGGCCGCCGGCCCCGGTGATGGCGCTGCCCGAGCGCCGCCGGGCCCGGCCCGCGCCCGTGCGCCTGGTCGTGCCGCCGCGGCCCGACAATCCCTTCGCGGCCCTGGCCGCGCTGCGGCGCTGAACGGAAGGCGGCCGGTTGGACGAAGACCGGACCTGGCAGCGGCTGGACAAGTGGCTGTGGTGCGCGCGATTCCTGAAAAGCCGGGCGGACTGCGTCCGGCTGGTGGCGGGGGGGCTTGTGCGGTTGAACCGGCAGCCGACGGACAAGCCGCACGCCCGCATCCGGCCGGGTGACGTGCTGACGCTGCCGCTGCGGGGCGACGTGCTGGTGGTGCGGGTGGTGCAGCTGGCGGCGCGGCGGGGCCCGGCGCCCGAGGCGCGTGGCCTGTATGCGCTGATCGATGCGCCGAGGGATGACGGGACTGCGGGGGACGGGTTGCGCGATGCAGCAAACGACTGCATATCCGGGTCCCCGCCGGAGGCCCTGCCGGGGGAACAGGCCTGACAGGGTGCGGCCCGGCGATGCCTTAGGAGTGCGCGATGACCTATGTGGTCACCGAGAACTGTATCAAGTGCAAGTATATGGACTGCGTGGAGGTGTGTCCGGTGGACTGCTTCTATGTCGGGGCCAACATGCTGGTGATCCATCCGGACGAGTGCATCGATTGCGGCGTGTGCGAGCCGGAGTGCCCGGCCGAGGCGATCGTGCCGGACAGCGACGACAAGGCGACGGCGTGGGCCGAGCGGAACCGGTCGTTTTCGACGGAGTGGCCGAACATCACGCGCAAGGGGACGCCTCCGGACGATGCGGACGCCTGGAAGGACAAGCCGGGCAAGGACGCGTTGTTCGATCCGGCGCCAGGTTGATCTTCCCCGGCTGATCTCCCCAGGTTGATCGTCCCAGGCTATTCTCAGCGTCTCGCTGCGTCTGATCGCCGCGGCAGGTGTGACTTTTCTGCTAAAGCGTGATAATGTCGGGGCACATGAGCGATGCTAACGATATGCCTGCTTTTCCGTTCATTGAGCCGGTCGAGAGTGGGGATCGCAGCCCCCGCCACTCTGACGAGTCTGCCCGCCGTATCTTCGCGGGCCAGGAGCAGTTGAACATCGTGCCGAGCAAGACCGCCACCATCGCGAAGCCCGCCGCCAAGGCAGTCTCTGCATCGCCGACCGCCGCAAAGCCGGCGCCTCCCGTCGTGACCGTCGCCAAGGCGGTCCCTGCCGCGGTCCCTGCCGTGGCCACTGCCAAGCCCGCCGCCGTCGCGCCGGCCACGGCCAAGGCGGCCCCGGTCGCGGCGAAGGCGGCCCCGGCGATCGAGCCCGAGGCGAAGCCGGCGGCCGATTCGGTGAAGCCGCCGGCCTATGATCCGAACATGCGGCAGCAGACGAAGATGCCGGGGCACATGCCGGGGATGCACGGACGGCCACAGATCGCGCCGCGGGCAATGGCGGCAAAGGAGAATTTCGTCGAGGGCGATTACGTCGTGTATCCCGACGCACGGGGTGGGCAAGGTCGAGCGGATCGCGACGGAGGAGATCGCCGGGCATAAGCTCGAGCTGATCCATATCACGTTCGAGGAAAACCGGATGACGTTGCGCGTGCCGGTGGCCAAGGCTCGGACCGCCGGGATTGCGGAAGCTGGCGACGCGCAAGACGTTCGACGAAGCGCTGGCGTTACTGAAGGGGCGGGCGCGGATCAAGCGGACGATGTGGTCGCGGCGGGCGCAGGAGTATGACGCGAAGATTAACTCGGGGGATCCGATGGCGATCGCCGAGGTCGTGCGTGACCTGCACCGGAATGCGGGGCAACCTGATCAGAGCTTTTTCAGCGAGCGGCAGATCTATGAGGCAGCGATGGATCGGCTTGGCGGCCGAGTTGGGCGCGTTGGACCAGACGGATAAGGCGACGGCGGCGCAGAAGCTTGCGGACTACTTGAAGACAATCACCAAAAGCGGGGCGGCGGCGGAGCCTGAGGTGGTTGAGGAAGTCGAAGCGGAGTAATCTTTCGTCGGAGCCTGTTCGCCCATGAGCGCGACGCCGCAATACATTCTGGTCGGATTATGCCTGTATCTGGCGATGTTCGCCTTCTGGAAGGGCGAGGCGGCGATGGGCTTCAGCATCATGGGTGCCGCGTACCTCGTCTATTGGGCATTGGTCGCGCATTTCAGCGATGAATGGACGCGGTGAGGCTCGGCCCGGGGATGCGGGCGACGTCAGGGATCACGCAGCAAAAAGGCCCCGGCGCTTCCGCACCGGGGCCTTTTCTGCGTGCAGCGCTTAGTTGCTGCTGCTGCGGTTTCCGAACAGCTGCAACAGCAGCATGAACAGGTTGATGAAGTTCAGATACAGGCTAAGCGCGTCGTACACGCTGCGGACTGCGGCGCCGTCCGAGCCCTCGGCATAGGCATACTGCACGTAGGTGGCCTTGATCCGCTGCGTGTCGTAGGCGGTCAGGCCGACGAAGACCAGGACGCCGATGACGCTGATGGCGAACTGCAGCGCCGTGCTGCCGATGAACATGTTGACGATGCTGGCGACCACGATGCCGATCAGGCCCATGATCAGGAAGCTGCCCATGCGGCTGAGGTCGGCCTTGGTGGTGTAGCCGTAGATGCTCATCGCGGCGAAGGTGGCCGAGGTGATGAAGAAGACGCGGCCGATGCTCTCACCGGTGTAGACGTGGAAGATGCTGGCGAGCGAGGCGCCCATGGCGGCGGCGAAGGCCCAGAACAGGCCCTGCACGGCGGAGCGGGACAGCCGGTTGACGCCGAAGCTGAGCACCATCGTGAAGGCGAGCGGGGCGAAGATCGCCGCGTAGCCGAGGATGGTGGGCGACTCCATGACACCGCGCTGGGTCATGACGCGCTGGAAGAACAGCGCGTAGACGCTCGGGATGTTGGCGATGCCGTAAGAGACGACGCCGGTCAGCAGCAGGCCGGAGGTCATCCAGTTGTAGACGCGGAGCATGTACGCGCGAAGACCGGCGTCGAGCACCGCGCCGTCCGCGGCTGCACCGGGCGCGTAGGTCCGATAGTCGGGGACGAAAGCCATGGTCGTGAAATCCCTTGGTCGCGGGCGGGATGCCTGCGTTCCGTCTATGTTGGGGATCGGCAATTCCGGATCAAGTGAAATCGGAAACGGGGGGGGGTCGCTACTCGTTGCGGAGCAGCGGCGCCGCGCGGGCGCGCAGGGCGGCCGCCGTGCCGGCATAGCCGAACAGCAGCATCGCCAGGGTGCAGCCGAGGACGACCTGCAGCAGGATGCCGGGCAGGAACACCCAGTCGGCGTGCATCACGAAGCGCGTCACGGCCCAGCTTGCGGCCGTGCCCACCCCGGCGGCGATAAGGCCGGCGGCCGCGCCGATGATGCCGAACTCGGTCAGCCAGGCGGCGCGGATCTGGCCGCGTGTGGCGCCGATCGCCTTCAGCACCACGGCGTCGGCCGTGCGGCGGCGCTGCCCGGCGGCCACGGCGCCCATCAGCACCAGCGCGCCCGCGGCCAGGGTGATGCCACCCGTGGCCGTCAGCGCCGTCGCCAGCTTCCCCACCAGGTCGGCCACGGCGCCCAGCACGTCGGCCACGCGGATGCCGGAGACGTTCGGCAGCGCGTCGGTAACGGCGCGCAGCGTCGGCGCCTCGGCGGCCCCGGTGGTGCGGACGGTGGCGATGTGGGTGTGCGGCGCCTGCTCCAGCAGGCCCGGCGAGGCGACGAGGGCGAAGTTGAGGCTGAGCGAGCGCCAGGCGATGTCGCGCAGGCTGGCGATGCGCAGGTCGATGTCGCGACCCAGGACGTTGACGCGGATGGTGTCGCCCAGGTGCACGTTCCAGCCGCGGGCCAGACCGGCGTCGAAGCTGACGAGCGGCGGGCCGGCATAGTCGGCCGGCCACCAGGTGCCGGCCACCAGGCGGCTGTTGTCGGGCAGGGTGCGGCTGTAGGTCAGGCCGCGGTCGCCGCGCAGCGCCCATTGCGTCTCGGGCGTGGCCTTCACCTGGTCGGCCGGCACACCGTTCACGGACACCAGGCGGGCGCGCAGGCTGGGCACCTCGGTCACCTGCTCCACGCCGGGCTGGGCATGCAGGATGGCCTGGAAGCGGTCGATCTGGTCGTTCTGGATGTCGATGAAGAAGAAGGTGGGGGCGACGGCGGGCAGTTGGTCCAGCACCTGGGCGCGGATGTTGCCCTGCACGAGGGCGACGACGGCGAGGGTGGAGAGCCCGAGGCCGAGCGAGACGAGCATCAGCGGCGTGGCGGCGCCCGGGCGGTGCAGGTTGGCGATGCCGAGCCGGGCGCTGGGGGAGCGGACGCGGCCGCTGCGCCGGGCCAGCGCCATGAGCGCAGTGCCGCCCAGGCGGAACAGCACGAGCGTGGCGGCGGCGGCGATGCAGAACCACAGCGCGAAGCCGCGGTCGGGCGAGGCCAGCACCAGAAGGCCAACCAGGGCGGCGACGATGGCGGCGTTGGCGGCCAGCACCAGGGGGCGGGCGTTCAGGCGGCGGGGCACGGCGTCACCGCGGAACAGCGCGGCCCCCGGCGTCTCGGCCGCGCGGGCCAGCGGGTACAGGGCGAAGGCGGCGGCCACCAGCAGGCCGTAGGCGATCGCGAGCAGGATGGGGGCGGGGTACAGGCCGATCTTGGCGGGGATCGGCAGCTGGCTGGCGAACACGGCCTCGGCCGCGGCCGTCAGTGCGGCGCCGGCGACGACGCCGATGACGATGCCGAGCGCGCACAGGACGGCGACCTGGATCAGGTAGGTGGCGAAGACCGTGCCGACCGGGGCGCCCAGGCAGCGCAGGGTGGCGATGCTGCGGGACCGCGCCTCCAGCCAGGCGCGCACGCCGGTGGCGACGCCGATGCCGCCGACGAGCAGGGCGGTGAGGCCCACCAGCGTCAGGAACAGGCCGGTCTGGTCGATGAACCGCGCAATTCCCGGGGCCGCCTCGGTGGCCAGGCGGATGCGCCAGGACTGGCCGGGGAAGGCGTCCCGCAGCGCAGCGGCCAGGGCGGCGGGGTCGGTGCCGGACGGCAGGGTGGCCCGCAGGTCGTAGTTGAGCAGCGAGCCCGGCTGCACGAGGCCCGTGGCCGGCAGGTCGGCCAGCGGGATCATGGCGCGCGGGGCCAGCAGGGTGGTCGCGGCGGCGCGATCCGGCTCGGTCGTCAGCGGCGCCTGGACGGCGATGGTGGACTGGCCCAGGCGCAGCGTCGTCCCGGGGGTGGCGGCCAGGCGGTCCAGCACGATGGGGTCGGCCACCAGGCCGTGCAGCGGCGGGTCGAGGGTGCCGACCAGGGGGTACTCGGCGTCGACCGCCTTCAGCTCCACCAGCTGCCGCTCGCCGCCGGGCGCCACGAGCATGGAGCGCATCTGCACGATCAGGGAGGTGCGGGCGCCGCGGCCGCGCAACCAGGTGGTGAGCGCCTCGGGCAGCGGCTGGGCGCCGGACTGCACCTCGATGTCGCCGCCCAGCATGGCGCGGCCGTTCTCGGCCAGGCCGGCGGCGATGCCGGCGCGAAGCGTGCCCACGGCGGTGATGGCGGCGACGCCGAGCGCGAGGCAGGCGAGGACGATGCGGAGCCCCTTGGTGCCGGCCCGCAGCTCTCGCCGGGCGAGGGTGAGCGCGATCAAGCGAGGGACCTCGATGCCGGTGCCGGGGCGGCGAGCTGGCCGTCATCGGCGACGCGCCCATCGGCGATGCGCAGCTGGCGGCCGCAGCGGGATGCGAGCGCCGGGTCGTGGGTGATGAGCAGCAGGGTGGTGCCGTGGCTGGCGCGCAGGTCGAACAGCAGGTCCATGACGGTGGCGCCGGTGGCGGCGTCGAGGTTGCCGGTGGGCTCGTCGGCCAGCAGCAGGCGGGGGCGGGGCGCGAAGGCGCGGGCGAGGGCCACGCGCTGCTGCTCGCCGCCCGAGAGCTGTCCGGGGCGGTGGGTCATCCGATGGCCGAGGCCCACGGCGCGCAAGGCCTCGGTGGCGCGCGCCACGGCGTCGGCGTGGCCCGACAGCTCCAGCGGGATGCTGACGTTCTCCAGCGCGGTCATGGTGGGGATGAGGTGGAACGACTGGAACACGATGCCCACGGTGCCGCGGCGGAACCGGGCCAGCGCGTCCTCGTTCAGCCGCGTGATCTCCTGCCCGGCGACGGTGACGCTGCCGGACGTCGCGGCCTCCAGCCCCGCGAGCACCATCAGCAGGCTGGTCTTGCCGGAGCCGGAGGGGCCGACGATGCCGACCGCCTCGCCGACCGCCACATCGAGGTCGATGCCGGCCAGGATGTTGACCGGCCCGGATTCGGCGGGCACCGTCAGATGGAGGCTGCGCACCCTTATGAGGCTATCGGGGCAGGGCGCGGGTCGGGGGGCGAGAGCAGTGTCCATGATGACCCCATATGGCGCTGTGTTGCGGCGCACCAACAGGCGGGCCTGGGCCATGATGGCGATGCTGGCTGCGGTCCTGCTGCCGGCCGCGTCGGCCCAGGCACGGACGGTGCGGCTGCTGATCCTGGGCGACAGCCTGACGGCCGGGTATGGGCTGGCGGCGGCGGACGGGTTCCAGGCGCGGATGACGGCAGCGCTGCGGGCCAGGGGGCATGACGTGACGCTGGTGGACGGCGCGGTCTCGGGCGACACCTCGGCGGGCGGGCGGTCCCGGCTCGACTGGGCGATCGGCGACGGGGTCGATGCCGCGTTCCTGGAGCTGGGCGCCAATGACGGGCTGCGCGGGCTCGATCCGGCCGGCATGGAAGCCAGCCTGGCCGGGATCCTGGACGGGCTGGCGGCCCGGCACATCCCGGTGCTGCTGACGGGGATGGAGGCGCCGCCGAACCTGGGTGCGGCCTATGGCGCGGCGTTCCGGGCCGTGTTCGAACGGCTGGGCCGGCGGCCCGGCGTGCTGTTCGACCCGTTCTTCCTCGAGGGCGTGGCGGGCGATGCGGCGCTGAACCAGGCCGACTTCATCCATCCGAACCCGGCGGGCGTCGAGAAAGAGATACGCCGACTCGTGCCCCTTGTGGAAAGCTTGTTGGCGGAGGTCCCGGGATGAGGCTTTTCGTGGCGCTCGACTTGACGTCTGCGATGCGGACGCGGCTTTCGTTCCTGACCGGGGGGCTGCCGGGGGTGCGGTGGGTGCCGCCGGAGAACCTGCACCTGACGCTGCGGTTCATCGGCACGCTGCCGGGCTGGCGGGCGGACGAGGTGGACCAGGCGTTGGCGGGGGTGACGACCCCAGCCTTCCCGCTGACGCTGGCCGGCGTCGGGGCCTTCGCGAAAGGCGGCCGGGTGACGTCGCTGTATGTGGGCGTGGAGCGGAGCCCGGCGCTGGAACGGCTACAGTCCAAGGTGGAGCGCGCGCTGCAGGCGGTGGGGCTGGAGCCGGAGCGGCGGCGGTTCGTGCCGCACGTGACCCTGGCGCGCCTCGGGGGCGACGGCACGCCGGAGGCGAAGGTTGCGGGCTGGGTGCAGGGGCACAATCTGTTCCGCAGCGCCGCCATGCCGGTGTCGCACTTCACGCTGTTCAGCTCGCGGCTGGGCAAGGAGCAGGCGGTCTATTGTCCCGAGGTGGAGTACGAGCTGAGCTGCCCGGCCCCGATGCAGACGGCGCAGCAGGGCGCGCCCGGATTCGGCTGAGCCCGCCAGAGGCGATACGGCTGAGCCCGCTGGAAGGTCTGGCGGCGGAGGTGAGGGCGTGCCGGGCCTGCACGGACCTGCCGCTGGGGCCACGCCCGATCCTGCGGGTGAGTTCGACGGCGAGCCTGCTGATCGCCAGCCAGGCGCCGGGGACCAAGGTGCACGTCAGCGGCACGCCCTGGACGGATGCGAGCGGCGACCGGTTGCGCGGCTGGCTGGGGATGAGCAAGGACGATTTCTACGACGGCGCGCGGGTGGCGATCCTGCCGATGGGGCTGTGCTATCCCGGGCGTTACGCCAAGGGCGGGGACCTGCCGCCGCGGCCCGGCTGCGCGCCGCTGTGGCGCGGCCGGCTGCTGGGCCTGATGCCGCAGATCCGGCTGACGCTGCTGGTGGGCGGCTATGCCCAGGCCGACGCGTTGGGCCCGGGGCGCATGACGGACCGGGTGCGCGGTTTCCGCGACCACCTGCCGCGCTACTTCCCGCTGCCGCACCCCAGCTGGCGGACGGGCATCTGGGAGCGGCGGAACCCGTGGTTCGTGGACGAGGTGCTGCCGGCGCTGCGGGCGGAGGTGGGCCGGCTTTTCGCGCCTTAGCTGCGCCGGGCGGGCCGTCGCGGGCGCAGGTCCACCGAAGGGGCGGGGCGGGTGTCCTGGTATTGGGTGCCGGTCCAGGTCCAGCGCTCCTTCTCGGTCGAGAGGTCGGCCATGCCGCCCGTGCGGCCCGGGCCCACGCGGAGGGGGCCGCTGACGCCGTCCAGCACGCGCTTGTAGGCGCCGCGCTGCCACAGGTAGACGGTGGTGCTGCAGCCGGCCGAGCCGCATTCGCGGGCGGATTGCAGCTGCACGAACAGGGCCTGGCGGTCCGACGCGGTGCCCAGCGGGGCGGTGCCGACGAGGAGGAGCGGGGCCTCGCCGGCGCGGCCGGCCTCGGCCAGATCCTGGCTGACGAGCTGCCGGGCCGCGGCGTCCATGGGTGTGCCGGGGCGGGGTGCGAGGGCGACGGTGCCCGCGGGCGCGACGGGTTGCATGCCGGCCTGCTGCGGACGGCCGGCGGGTTCGGCGGCCGGCGCCGGGGTCGCGGCGAAGGAGAGGGCGGCCATCAGGACGAGACGAAGGGCAGGGTGCATGACGGTTCCTAGCGACGTGTGGCGCGACTCGGCGCAGGCCGGGGTGTCCCGATCATGCGCCTGATCGCGGTCGGCCGACAGCGGGCGGGGCCGGAGATGGCGCTGTTCGAGCGCTACGCCGCCCGCATGCGCCCGGCCCTGGTGCTGACGGAGGTGCCGGACGGCAAGGGGGCGCCGGCGGAGGCCAAGCGGCGCGAGGGGGAGGCGCTGCTGGCCGCGCTGCCGCCGGGCGCCCTGGGCGTTGCGCTGGACCTGGGCGGGGCCTGCCCCGGCAGCGAGGGGCTGGCCCGGCTGCTGGAGCGCTGGATGTCCGGCGGGCGCGAGCCCTGCTTCCTGGTGGGCGGGGCGGAGGGGCTCGATGCGTCCGTGCTGGCCCGGGCCGACCATGCGCTGTCGTTGGGGCCGATGACGTGGCCGCATCTGCTGGTGCGCCCGATGCTGGCCGAGCAGCTGTATCGCGCGCAGGCGATCCTTGCGGGCCATCCGTATCATCGGGCAGGTCGGCCCCAAGGATGATGGGCTTGCGACGGTTCCGGCCGTGTGATCCACTCCGGCCATAAGATAGCCGACCAACAGGCGTCTACCCCCGGGAGCTTGAGACATGTCCACCCCCATCACGCGTCGCGGCCTCGCGCTCGGCACGGCCGCCCTTCTCGCCACGCCCTCCATCGTCCGTGCGGCGGACCCGATCCGGATCGGGTGCGTGTTCCCCTCGACCGGCCCCGCGGCCGAGGCGGGCAAGTTCCAGATGAACGGCGCGAAGCTGGCGCTGGAAATGGTGAACGAGAAGGGCGTGCTGGGCCGCAAGATGGAGCTGGTGGCCGAGGACGACCAGACGACCAACCCGGGCGCGGTGCTGGCCTTCAGCCGGCTCGCGTCGCAGACCGAGATCCCGGCGTTCATCGGGTCGATCCGCAGCACCCAGGTGGATGCGATGGGTCCCGACGTGCTGAAGGTGGGCAAGCCGATGATGATCGGCGGCACCTCGCCGACGCTGACGCACATGGGCAACCGGTGGCTGTTCCGCTGCCGCCCGAACGACAGCTACTCGGGCAAGGTGATCGCGCAGTATGGCGTCGAGGACCTGAAGAAGCAGAAGTGGGCGATCGTTTATTCGACCGACGCCTTCGGCACGAACGGGGCCAAGGCGCTGGAGGACGCGCTGAAGGCGCGGGGCGTGACCCCGGTGCTGATGCAGGGCTACACGAACCAGGCGTCCGACTACACGGCCGTGGTGCTGGCGGTTCGGCAGTCGGGTGCGGACGTGCTGGGCAGCTACTTCACGTTCGAGAGCGACCTCGGCATCTTCGCCCGGCAGCTGCGGCAGCTGGGCGTGCGCATCCCCTGGGTGGGCAGCCCGTCGATCGTCAACACGACGGCGCTGAACCTGGCCCAGGCGGCGCTGTACGGAACCTACGGCGTGGCCGACTACACGGTGGACGCGACGCCGGCGAGCAAAGTGTTCGGCGACAAGTACCTCGCCGCCTACAAGTCTTTGCCGGACAACCAGTCGTCGTGGACGTTCGATGCGGTCAACATCCTGGGCCGCGCGATCAACGACGCCGGCAGCCTGGAGCCCGAGAAGATCCGCAGCGCCATCCTGGCGATCAAGGGCTATGCCGGGGCGGAGGGGGAATACACGTTCGACGCCAACGGCGACGGGCTGCGCGGCTACAACATCGTCCGCAACGAGGGCGGCAAGATCGTGTTCGACCGGCGCATCGACGTGAAGGACTGAGCCGCCGGGCGCGCACATGCTGGAGCTGGTTCCGCAGCTGCTGTTCACGGGTCTGGGCATCGGCGCAATCTATGCGCTGGTGGCGCTGGGCTTCGTCCTGCTGATCCGTGCGGCGAACGTGGTCAACTTCGCGCAGGGCGAGTTCAGCATGCTGGGCGCCTATGCCATGGTCATCCTGACCACGCATCTGGGCGTGCCGTACTGGCTGGCGATCCCGTTGGCGGTGGTGGCGATGGCGGGGTTCGGCGTGCTGTTCGCGGGTGCCACGTATTGGCCGTTGCGGCATCGCGGGCAGCTGCCGGTCATCATCAGCACGATCGGGGCCAGCATCTTCCTGGCGAACATCGTGCTGTTCCTCTATGGGCCCAGCCCCGAGGTGCTGCCCGGGCTGTTCGACAACCCGGGGTTCGAGCTGGGCGGCGTGTTCATGGACAGCCAGTATCTGACCATCATCGTGGTGGCCGCGGCGATGGTGCTGCTGCAATACCTGATCTTCGAGAAGACGCTGCTGGGCAAGAAGCTGCAGGCGACCAGCCAGGACAAGGAGATGGCGAGCCTGCTGGGCATCCCGGTGGCCACGATGGTGCTGATCACCTTCGGTTACAGCGCGGCGCTGGGCGGCCTGGCCGGGGTGCTGGTGGCGCCGGTGCTGTTCGTCAGCGTGGGGATGGGGGCGATCATCTCGTTGAAGGCGTTCGCGGCCAACATCATCGGCGGTTTCGGTAACATCCCGGGCGCGATCCTGGGCGGGCTGGCGCTGGGGGTGGTGGAGACGTTCGGGGCGGCGTTCATCTCCGTGCCGTACAAGGACGCGATCGCCTTCGCGTTGCTGCTGCTGTTCCTGCTGATCCGCCCGCAGGGGCTGTTCGGCGAGAAGATCGCGGAGAAGGCGTGAGCGGCGTGGTGGCGGAGGCGGCGCTGAAAGTGCCGCAGGCGCGGGTCTGGCGCGGGCTGCCGGCGCTGGGCGTGGCGATCCTGGTGGTGCTGGGGGCCAGCACGCTGGCACCGCAGTCCGGCTACATCTTGAACGTGGTGATGCAGGCTGCGACCTACGCGATCGGCGTGGCCGGGCTCGTGGTGGTGCTGGGGTATTGCGGGCAGATCTCGCTGGCGCAGGCGGCGTTCTTCGGCATCGGCGCCTATGGCGTCGGGATCGGCACGACGGATTACGGCCTGCCGTTCTTCGTGGCGCTGGCGGTGGGCACGGTGATCGCGACGGTCTTCGGCGTGGCGCTGGGCCTGGCTTCGCTGCGGCTGGGCGGCCACTACCTGGCGATGGTGACGATCAGCTTCCAGCAGATCCTGACGCTGGTGCTGAACAACTGGATCGGGCTGACGCACGGGCCGGACGGGGTGAAATCCATCCCGCGGCCGTACCCGTTCCAGCGGGGCGACCACTACCTGGCGCTGTGCCTGATCGGCCTCGTGATCGTCACCTGGTATGCGTGGCGGCTGAAGACCAGCCGGTTGGGCCGGGCGATGCAGGCGGTGCGCGACAACGAGATCGCGGCGAGCACCTGCGGGATCGACATCTTCCGCACCAAGGTGCTGGCCTTCGGCATCAGCGCGCTGCTGGGCGGCTTCGGCGGCGGGCTGTTCGGGGGCGCCTTCGCCTATATCAGCCCGGACCAGTTCACCTTCGGCGAGAGCATCGTGCTGCTGACGATGGCGCTGCTGGGCGGGGTGCAGTCGCCGTTCGGGGCGCTGCTGGGCACGACGCTGCTGGTGCTGCTGCCGGAGTGGCTGCGGTTCCTGAAGCAGGTGTATCTGGCCGTGTACGGCGCGGCGGTGATCCTGATCATGGTGTTCCTGCCGGACGGGCTTTGGGGGTTCTTTCACGCCAAGCTGCGCCGGGCGACCGTCATCGACGGGGCGGTGCCGCCGCTGCCGCTGCTGGCCGAGCGCGGCACGGCGTCCGCGGAGGTGGCGATGGAGATCACCGGGCTTGCGAAGTATTTCGGCGGGTTGAAGGCGCTGGACGGTGTCGACATGGCGGTGCGGCGGGGGACGGTGCATGCGCTGATCGGGCCGAACGGGTCGGGCAAGACCACCTTCATCAACGTGACGACCGGGCTGTATCGCCCCACCGCCGGCCGCATCGCGCTGGCCGGGCAGGACGTGACCGGGACGGCACCGCACGAACGCACGCGGCGCGGGCTGGCGCGCACCTACCAGAACATCCGCGTGTTCCGGGGGCTGACGGTGCTGGAGAACGTGATGGTGGGCGCCGAGCGGCCGGGCAACGACATTGCGGAGAACCCGGCCGCGGTCGTCGCCCGGGCGTTGGCCGCACTCGACTTCGTCAGCCTGCGGCAGGACGCGAACCGCCTGGTCGGCACGCTCAGCTACGGCCATCAGCGCTATGTCGAGATCGCGCGGGCGCTGGCGGGCAGCCCGCACGTGCTGCTGCTGGACGAGCCGGCGGCCGGGCTGAACATGACGGAGAAGCACGAGCTGGGGCTGCTGCTGCGCCGCCTGAAGGGGCATGGGCTGACCATCCTGATCGTCGATCACGACATGAACCTGGTCGAGCAGGTGGCGGACCACATCACCGTGCTGAACTTCGGCCGCCGCATCGCCGACGGCGCCCCGCGGGATGTGCTGTCGCACCCCAACGTGATCGCGGCCTACCTGGGGGAGCCCCGGCACGATGCCGCTGCTTGAACTGAAGGGGCTGACCGCCCGCTACGGCGCGGCGGACGTGCTGAAGGGCCTCGACCTCGAGGTGGAGGAGGGCGAGATCGTCGCCCTGCTGGGCAGCAACGGCGCCGGCAAGAGCACGACGCTGCGCTCGGTCAGCGGGCTGGTGCCGAACCTGTCGGGCGGGCTGAGCTATGCCGGGCAGTCGTTGATCGGGCTGAAGCCGGAGGCGATCGTGCGGCTGGGTATCGCGCATGTGCCGGAGGGGCGGCGGGTGTTCCCGGGGCTGACGGTGCGGGAGAACATCCTGCTGGGGGGCAGCAACCGCCGGGGTGTGGCGCGCCGGGTGCTGGAACGGGAGACGGACGACATGTTCGGCTACTTCCCGGACCTTAAGCGGCTGGAGCATGCGCTGGGCTGGACGCTGTCGGGCGGGCAGCTGCAGATGGTGGCGGTGGCGCGCGGCATGATGGCCAAGCCGCGGCTGCTGCTGCTGGACGAGCCGAGCCTGGGTCTGGCGCCGCTGATCGTGCAGCAGGTGTTCCGCATCGTCGCCGACATCCGCACCCGCGGCACGACGGTGCTGCTGGTGGAGCAGAACGCGCACATGGCGCTGTCGGTGGCCGACCGCGGCTACGTGCTGGAGACGGGCAGCCTGCTGGTGTCCGGCAAGCCTGCGGAGCTGTGGAGCAACCCGGACGTGCGGGCGGCCTACCTGGGCGGCAAGACGGTGGCGGCCGCCGTCGGACCATAACGGCGGCTTTACGCCGCTTGGGGTCGAGGCACATCGCATTTTGACGCTGCCCGGGCCGATGGTCCCGCCATGGTGGGCGCCCGGCATGGCGGATAGCGGGACGGCAAAGCCGGGGCTGGATGACACCTCCCGGGCGACGCTGCGGGGCTTCGGCGTCCGGCTGCTGGCGATGCTGGCGCTGACGCTCGCGCCCCCGGCCGTGGGTATGGTGCCGCTGGCGACCGCCTGGCCGGCGCTGTCCTTGCTTTGCGCGCTGGCGTGCATCCTGCAGCTCGGCCTTGCGCTGCGGTCGGGTCAGGCCGTCGGCGAGGGACCGCTGAACCACTGGGACGAGGCGCTGGCCATCGCCGCGGTGTCACGGCTGATCCACTTGCTTTGAGCGGCGCTCATACCCATGCTTACAACGAAAGATCGCTGGTATGCGTCTTCGTTCGGCGCGCCGCCGCCTGTTAACCGGCCGCGCGATGCCAGTGGCACAACGCGATGAAAGAGTCATCGGCTTGTGCGGCGGGGATCAGGGGGTCTCGCCGTAGAAGCTGGGCCCGAACACCGTGGCATCCGCGTGGGCCAGGCCCACGAGCGAGACGGTGGTCTTGCCCGCGATGTTCAGCACGGTCGAGCCGTTGGCGTTCGACTGCCCGGCCAGGGCTGCTGCCAACGCCCCTGGCCCGGCGTCGTAGAAGCTCGCGAGGGTCAGCAGGTCCACGCCCACGCGGAAGCCGAACAGGGTCAGGACCTGCGCCGTGGTGGTGGCCGAGATGACCACGTCCACCGATTGGCCGCCCAGGCCGATATCGGCCGAGCCGCGCCCGGCCACGATGCTGGAGACGCCCGTGCTGCCGGTGTTGGCGAACACGACGTCGTGCCCGGCCCCCAGGGTCACCCGGTTGATACCCTGCCCCAAGCCCAGGATGTCGTCGCCGGATCCGGCGAGGATCGTCTCGGTCCCGGTGCCGGCAGCGCCGAAGAACACGTCGTTGCCCGTGCTGCCGGCCCCCGACATCAGCACGCTGCCGCCCAGCACGCCGAACAGGTCGCCGGCCGCGCCGCTGGAGAACAGGCTGTCGCCGTCCGAGCCCACCAGCACGGCCTGGGCACCCTTGCCCGCGACGATGGTGCTGCTGCCCCCGCCGAAATAGGTGCCCCCGCCGGTGCCGCCCGCGACGACCATCGGGCCGCCGCGCCCCACGACGATGTCGGTGCCGCTGCCGCCCGTGTAGGTCAGGGTGCCGCTGCCGCCGAACACCACGCTGTTTCCCGCGCCGCCGAAGAACGTCAGCGCGCCGGTGCCGCCGACCACCGTGTCGCTGCCGTCGGCCGTGACGACGCTGGGCCCGGTGCCGCCGAACACCGTGTCCTGCCCCGCGCCCGACACCGTGCCCACGCCGGTGCCGAGGACGATGCGGTTGCTGCTGCCCGCCGCCGTGGCCACGCTGCCGCTGCCGGCGACGATGATGGAGCCGTCGGCCTGCGTGACGGCGCCCGAGGTGCCGCGGGTGCCCGCCAGGCTGACGACGGTGCCGGACTTCGCGTCCGGGGACAGCTGGAAGATGCGGCCGGTGTAGTCGCCCGCCAGTTGCAGCGTCGTGCTGCGGCTGCCCTGCGTGACGGTCAAGACGTCGGTCGCCGGGGTCAGCACGGCGGTGCCGCCGGGGACATAGGGCAGACCGGCCAGGTCGATCTGCGGGGCCTGGGCGCTGGAGAGCTCGCGCAGGTCGCCCTGCTGCAGCAGGATGCCGGTCGCCGTGCCGCCCGACATGATCGTCAGCGTGCCGCCGGTGAGCACGATGCCGCTCGCCGTGCCGCCCGAGGAGACGGTCAGCGTGCCGGTGGCGTTCAGGGTGTCACCGACGATCAGGCCGCCGCTGCCGACGTCCTGGGACCCGTTCACCACGGCGCCGCTGGCCGTGCCGCCCATCACGGACTGCGATCCGTCGACCACCGTGCGAACGGCGGTGCCTCCGGCGCCGACGCTCTCGCGCGGCGCCAGGTTGCCGGCGCCGGTCAGGGCGTAGAAGGCACTGATGACCGCCGCTGCGCCGTTGCCCAGCGTCAGGCCGACGTCGCTGCCGCCCGAGGACACCGTCGAGAGCCCGTAGGCGACGAAGGCCGAGACGACCGTTCCGCCCGCAAGGACCGTTTCGACGCCGCCCTGCTGCACCGTCCGGCTGGCAGTGCCGCCCGACACGGTGACGTACCCGCCGGTCGTGCTGTCGGAGTGCGCGCCATACAAGCCGATGTCCAGGGTCGTGGCGACCGCCGTCCCGCCCGAGTTCACATAGAGATTGTCGCCGTAGCCGGTCCGCTGCCCGCTGATCGTCTGGCCTGCGCCGATGGAGATGGTGGTCATGGGAGAGACTCCTTGCAGTGCGGCCCTGGTCGGGCCCGATCGTCAGATGCTGGGCCCGAACACGCTCTGGTCGGCGTGCGCGAGGCCGACCGGGAAGACGGTCGTCTTGCTCCCGATGGTCCGCACGGTGGAGCCGTTCGGGTTCGACTGCCCGGCCAGCGCCGCCGCGACGTCCCCGGAACCGGTCCCGATGGTCTCCAGGATCTGCAGCGAGTCCACGCCGACGCGGAAGCCGAACAGGGTCAGGGTCTGCGCCTCGAGGGCGATCGGGAGGACCAGGTCCACCGACTTGCCGCCCAGCCCGATATCGGCCGAGCCCTGGCCGGCCGTGATCGTGGACATGCCGGTGCTGCCGGTTTTGGCGAAGACCACGTCGTGCCCGTCGCCCAGCGTCACGCGGTTGATGCCCTGGCCCAGGCCCATATGTCGTTGCCGGAGCCGGCGATGATGGTCTCTGTCCCGGTGCCCGCGGCGCCGAAAAACACGTTGTTCCCGATGCTCGTCTCCGCCGACATCAGCACGCTGCCGCCCAGCACGCCGAACAGGTCGTTCGCCGCGCCGGCGGAGAACAGGCTGTCGCCGTCCGACCCCACCATGACGGCCTGGCCGCCGCTGCCGGCCTTGGTGACGCTGTTGCCGGCCCCGAAATAGGGGCCGCCGCCCGAGCCGCCGGTCACGATGACGGGGCCGCCCCGCGTCGTCGGCCTGCGTGGCCGCGCCCGTGGTGGCGCGCGTGCCGGCCAGGCGGACGACGGTGTGCAGCGCGGTGTCCACCTGGCCGGGAACGTAGGCGCCCAGCAACAGGACCCCCTCCGAGGCGAGCACGAAGCTGCGTCCGGTATAGTCTCCGGCCAGTTGGAGGGTCGTGCTGCGGATGCCCTCGGTGACGGTCAGCAGGTCGGTGGCCGGGTTCAGCACGGCGGTGCCTGCCGCGTCCACGAAGGGCAGGTCCACCAGGTCGATGGCCGGCGCGCGTCCGCTGGCGCGCGCGGGCGTCGCCCTGGAGCAGCGTGATGCCGGTGGCCGTGCCGCCCGACCTCGGTCGCCGAGGGCCAGACGCTCAGCGGCCAGCGGACCGGCTATGGCGACACCCTTTTCGCCAATTCCGGCGGGACGGCGGTCGGCGCGGTCCTGGACATCGCCCAGCTCAGCATCGGTGGACATGGAACTGGCTCCGCGGGTGAGGAGCGAGTTTCGTTGCGTTGTCGCGTCGTGTCCAGGGCGCAAGCGGCCACGGCCGTGATGGGGGATCAGTGGACGGCTTTGCGCCGTACCCGAAGGTGGTAGCTTCTGCGGCATGCCGAGTCCTGGACACGATGCGGCCCGGCGCGAGCGCCTGGTCGGCTATGGCTGTGCGGCGCTGGTGGTGCTGGTTTGGGCTTCGTTCAGCCTGGCCTCCCGATGGTCGGCGCGGGCCGGGGCGGGGGTGCGGCTGACGCCGTGGGACCTCGGGTTCCTGCGGTTCTCGGTCGCCTGGGTCGCGGCGGTGGTGCTGTGGTCGGCGGGGCTGGGGCGAGGGTTGCCGTGGCGGCGGGGGGCGGTGCTGGCCGGGTTGGCGGGGTTCGGCTTCGCGTTGCCATCGTACGTGGGGTTCTCGTTCGCGCCGGCGGCCCATGGGGCATTGATCCTGTCGGGCACGCTGCCGTTCCTCGTGGCGGTCGGCACCTGGGCCGTGTTCCACGAGGCGTGGGGCCGAGCCCGGGTCGGCAGCCTGGTGCTGCTGCTGGCCGGGTTGGGGCTGTTCGGGATCGAGGCGTATTGGCATCAACGCGCGCCCGCGGGGGCCTGGCGGGGCGACCTCGCCTTCCTGGCGGCGTCTGCCTCCTGGGCCGCCTATACCGTGTTGGCCCGGCTTTGGGCCCCAACGCCCACGCAGTCGGTCGTCGCGGTGGGGCTGTGGGGCGGCTCCGTCTTCGTGCCGCTGTGGTGGCTGGCGCTGCCCAGCCATATCGGCGCCGTGCCCTGGCGGGAGGTGGCGTTCCAGGCCGCCTACCAGGGCGTGGTCGCCGTGCTGATCGCGCTGTGGCTCTACACGCGGGCGCTGCGGAGCCTCGGGCCGGCGCGCCTGACCACGATCACGGCGCTGGTGCCGGGCACGACGGGGCTGCTGGCGATGCCGTTGTTGAACGAGCCGCTGGGCGGGCTGGCGCTGGCCGGGCTGGCGCTGGTCTGCGTGGCCGTCGCGCTCGGCGTCCGCGGCGGGCGCGTCGTGTCGGGCGTCGTGGGCCGGGCCCGGCCTTGACGGGTCAGTCGGGCTCGTCGAGGTCGGCACCCCACATCTTCTCGAGCGCATACAGGGCCCGGGCGTCCGGCTTGAACAGATGGACGACGATGTCGCCGGCGTCGATCAGCACCCAGTCCGAGCCGCCGGCGCCTTCGATCTGCACCCGTTTGATGCCGGCCTCGGCCAGCTTCTCCTCGAGGTGGGTGGCCATGGCGGTGATCTGGCGGTCGGCGAGGCCGGTGGCGATGACCATGCGGTCGGTGAAGGCGGCGCGGCCGGCCAGGTCCAACGAGACGACCTCCTCCGCCTTGTCGGCCTCCAGGCTTTCCACGATCACGGCCTGCAACCGGTCCAGACGCTCCTTGTGGGCAGCGACGGCCGAGGCGGTGACGGGCTTGCGGGTGCGCGGCCCGGCGGCGGCGGCCTTCTTGCGCGGCGTGCCCGGGGCCTTCGCGGCCTCGGCCATCTTGGGTGCGGGTTTCGGCGTGCGGCGCTTCGCGGGGGGCTTGGCGGGATCCGACGGGGGTTTTCTGGCGATGAAGGTTCTCCTCGGAGCGTGACCGTTGATCCGGGCACGCTCGGACCTGTCATTGGTGCTCTAGGCGCGCGTTGTCGCAAGGACCGGGGCGCGCTGCAACTCCGGAGCGTCGGGGGCGGCGGGAACGGGGGGGCGGGGCCACGCGAACCGCGGCTCCAGCTTGCCCAGTTCGCGGATGGCGGTGGCCGAGGCCGGGTTCTGCCGGGCGGGCAGGAAGGTCCAGGCCGGGGCCGGCAGCCCGGCCAGCAGCGGCCCTTCCCGCGCGTCGCGCAGGGCCGGGCGCAGACGCTGGGCCGCCTGCCCCGACAGCGCGCGCTGGTTGTAGGTGGGGCGGGGCATCACCGCGAACGGCATCGTGGCCGCGATCCCGATCCAGTGCTGCCAGCGGGGCAGCTGCACCAGGTTGTCGGCGCCCATGAGCCAGACGAATCCGACCCGCGGGAAGCGCATGCGGAGGGAGCGCAGCGTGTCGAAGGTGTAGCGGGTGTGCAGCCGGCCCTCGATGGCGGTGGCGACGATGCGCCGGCCGTCGGCGATGCCGCGCGCGCTGTCCAGCCGCTCTGCCATGGGGGCCATGCCGTCGCTGGGTTTGAGCGGGTTGCCGGGCGAGACCAGCAGCCAGACCTGGTCGAGCCGCAGGCGTTGCAGCGCGAGCCGGGCGACGTGCAGGTGGCCCTCGTGCGCCGGGTTGAACGAGCCGCCGAGGACGCCCACCCGCGTGCGCCGGCGGTCGCCCCAGGTTGGAAGCGGATCGGCTGGAAGCGGGTGCGGCGTCCGCGGAGCTGGCGCGGCATCCGCCTCGCCCCACGCCGCTGCGGGGCGGTTCAGGGGCGCACCTGGCCTGTGCCGGTGACGACGTAGCGGAACGTGGTCAGCTGCTCCACGCCGACGGGGCCGCGGGCGTGAATGCGTCCGGTAGCGATGCCGATCTCGGCGCCGAAGCCGAACTCTCCGCCGTCGCAGAACTGCGTGCTGGCGTTCCAGAGTGCGACGGCGCTGCCGATGCGGGCGAGGAAATACTCGGCGGCGGCGGGGTCCTGCGTGACGATCGCCTCGGTGTGGGCGCTGCCGAAGCGGGCGATGTGGGCCAGGGCGGCGTCGATCCCGGCGACGACGGCGATCGACAGCTTGGGGCCGAGCCATTCGGTGGCGAAGTCCTCGTCGGACGCGGCGGGCAGGCTGGGGACGATGGCGCGGGCCCGGGCATCGGCGGCAAAGCTGCAGCCGAGGGCGGCGAGGTCCGCCACCAGGTGGGGCAGCAGGGCGGGGGCGCAGGCGGCGTCGATCAGCAGGGTTTCCGTGGCGCCGCAGACGCCGGTGCGGCGCATCTTGGCGTTCGCCAGGATGGCCCGGGCCATGGCGGGCTCGGCCGCGGCATGGATGTAGGTGTGACAGAGCCCTTCGGCGTGGGCCAGCACCGGCACCCGTGCCTCGGCCTGCACGCGTTCCACCAGGGCGCGGCCGCCGCGGGGGATGATGAGGTCGATCAGCCCGGCGCCGCCGAGCATGGCGGCGACGTAGCCGCGGCCGGCGCCCGGGGCAGCCTGGACGGCGTCTTCGGGCAGGGCGGCGGCCAGCAGCCCCTGGCGCAGCGCGGCCAGGATGGCGGTGGCGGAGTGGAAGCTGTCGGAGCCGCCGCGCAGCAGGACGGCGTTGCCGGACTTGAGGCACAGGCCCGCAGCGTCGGCGCCGACGTTGGGCCGGCTTTCGTAAACCATGCCGATCACGCCGATGGGGGCAGCGATGCGGCGGAAATGCAGGCCGTTGGGCCGGGTCCAGTCGGCCAGGGTGCGGGCGAGCGGGTCGGGCAGGGCGGCGATCTCGTCCAGGCCCTGGGCGACGGCCATCAGCCGGGGCTCGGTGAGCGTCAGGCGGTCGCGGAAGGCGCTGCTGCCGTGGAATGCGCCGACGTCCGTGTCGTTGGCGGCCAGGACGGCGGGCGCGTGGTCGCGCAGCGCGGCGGCCATGGCGCGCAGGCCGGCGTTGCGCGCCTGGTCCGTGGTCACGGCCAGGAGCGCCGATGCGGCCCTGGCCCGGTGTCCGGCGTCCCGCACCCAGGCTGCGCAGTGGTCTGCTTCGTTGTTCATCCCGGCCCATCTTGCCGCCATAGGCGACGGCGCGCCAGACCCTTGCTGGCGGGGGGGTTGATGGGTGGTGTCAAAGCGCTGGGTCGAGCGTCGGGCCGGGCATCAGGTCGGGGCGTCACCTGCGGTGCGACTCCTCCGGACGCTTTGATCCACGAAGGCTCGCAGGACAGCGTTCATGCGGGTCTGGTAGCCGGGGCCCTGCAGCTTGAACCAATCGATGACCTCGGCATCGAGCCGGAGCGACAGCAGCTTTTTGGCCATCGGCATGACGGCGTTGGCGGCCAGGTGCCAGTCCACGGGCACGTCGCGGAACTCGGAATCATCCGCGATATCTCGTTCCAGCTCGATTTCCGACTTCGCACGCAGACGGGCCATGTCGGTTCGGCTGCCGCGCCGGGTGCGGCGGGCCTGAAGCTCAGCTTCGGTGTAGGTCTTGATGTCGTCTTCGTTCTGCATCTCTCGCCCTCCGGAGGGAAATCATGCGGATCACGGTACCCCGCATCGTATAAACGGCCGTGACATACACGTCGTCGATCAAGCCAGTCGCCAGCGTCCGCGGTTCGCCATCAACAGTCTTGGCGGCTGCAGCAATGATAGGTCCGCTGAAGAATAGGTCCACATCCGCGAAATCTAAGTCGTGACGCTGCAGGTTCTTGAGTCGCTTGGCTTCGTCCCATTCGAAGTGCATTCTGGTTCCGTAGATGCTTAGGCTGCTGCAGGCCAGACTCCTCGATGATCAGCTTGTGCCCAAGTCCCAGCTTTGAATGTCACTCAAACATGCCTTAGTACAAAATAAAAGAGACAACAACGTATATACAATCTGTATCTACATCGTAGCCGCCGTTTGCGAGGATTGCAATCGCGGTTTGCGGGTTCCTCGCCCCGCAGCGGCACAGGCTGGCCAAGGGGAGGGGCAGGACGTAGCTTCGGCCCGGCGTCCACCGACGAACCATAGAGTGTCCCATGTTCGACATGCCGCAGAACCGCGCCAACCATGCGGCGCTCAGCCCGATCAGCTTCCTGCGTCGCACGGCGGACGTCTTTCCGGACCGGGTGGCGATCGTGCACGGGATCTTGCGGCAGAGCTGGGCCGAGACGGCGCGGCGGTGCTGCCGGCTGGCCTCGGCGCTGGCGCGGGCCGGGGTCGTGCGCGGGCAGACGGTGGCGATCATGGCGCCCAACACGCCGGCGATGATCGAGGCGCATTTCGGCGTGCCCATGCTGGGGGCGGTGCTGAACGCGCTGAACGTGCGGCTCGATGCGGAGACGATCGCCTTCATCCTGGGCCATGGCGAGGCCCGGGTGGTGCTGGTGGACCGTGAATTCGCCCCCGTCATGCGCGCGGCGCTGGCCTTGATGCAGGCGACGCAGCCGTGCGGACCCCTGCCGCTGGTGGTCGATATCGACGACCCCCTGGCACCGCCGAACGATCCCGCGGGGCGCATCGAGTACGAGGCCTTCCTGGCGGGCGGCGACCCGGACTACGTCGCGTCCCTGCCGCCCGACGAGTGGGACGCGATCGCGCTCAACTACACGTCGGGCACCACGGGCAACCCGAAGGGCGTCGTCTATCATCATCGGGGGGCCTACCTGAACGCGGTGGGCAACGCGTTGACCTGGGGCATGGCGCACCACCCGGTCTACCTGTGGACGCTGCCGCTGTTCCACTGCAACGGCTGGTGCTTCCCGTGGACGGTGGCGGCGATGGCCGGGACCAACGTCTGCCTGCGCCGGGTGGAGGCGGAGGCGGTGCTCGATTCGATCGCGGCGAACGGCATCACCCACCTGTGCGGCGCCCCGATCGTGCTGGGCATGGTGCTGAACCACAAGGGCGTGCGGACGCTGGCCCGGCCCGTTCGGGTGATGACGGCCGGCGCCGCGCCGCCGGCGGCCGTGCTGGAGGGGATGCAGCGCCTGGGCTTCGACATCACCCATGTCTATGGCCTGACGGAGGTCTATGGCCCGGTCACCGTCTGCGCCTGGCACGAGGAATGGGACGCGCTGCCCGAGGCCGAGCGCGCCGCCGTGCTGGCGCGCCAGGGCGTGCGCTATGCCGTGCAGGAGGACATGATCGTGGCCGACCCGCGCACCCTGGCGCCCGTGCCGCAGGATGGCACCACGATGGGCGAGATCATGATGCGCGGGAACATCGTCATGAAAGGCTACCTGAAGAACCCGGCCGCCACCGAGGAGGCGTTCGCCGGCGGCTGGTTCCACACCGGCGACCTGGCTGTCCGGCACCCCGACGGCTACGTCGAGATCCGCGACCGCTCGAAGGACATCATCATCTCGGGCGGCGAGAACATCTCGACCATCGAGCTCGAGGACGTGCTGTACCGCCATCCCGCCGTGCTGGAGGCCGCCGTGGTCGCGCGGCCGGACGCGACCTGGGGCGAGACGCCCTGTGCCTTCGTGACGCTGCGACCGGAGGTTTCGGCAACGGAGGCGGAGATCATCGCCTTCTGCCGGGAACGAATGGCGCGGTTCAAGGTACCGCGGACGGTGGTGTTCGGGCCGCTGCCGAAGACGAGCACGGGCAAGATGCAGAAGTTCGTGCTGCGGGAGCAGGCGCGGGCGCTGGGGTAGCGTCGAAGCGGGAAGGGGCCGGACGGCCATGTCATCGAGATGTCGCGGGCCCGTCATGCCACCGTGTCGCCGGGCGTCGTAGGCGCGGGGTGATGCCGGATGACCTGCCCTGCACCGACCCGATCAGGCCGACGGCCCTGCCTGTCCGCATCGAGGGCGTGGGCAAGCGGTTCGGCGGGGCTGCCGTGCTGGACGGGATCGACCTGCAGGTGGAGGCGGGGGCGTTTGCGGTGCTGCTGGGCCCCTCGGGCTGCGGCAAGACGACCTTGCTGCGGATCGTGGCCGGGCTGGAGACGGCGGATGCGGGCCGGGTCTGGATCGGCCCGCGGGAGGTGACGGCGCTGCCGCCCGCGGCGCGCGGCGTGTCGATGGTGTTCCAGTCCTACGCGCTGTTCCCGCATCTGACCGTGGCGGAGAACATCCAGTTCGGGCTGCGCGCCCGCCGCGTGCCGGGGCCCGAACGGGTGCGGCGGGTGGCGGCAGCGACAGCGATGCTGGGGCTGTCGGGGCTGCTGGACCGCAAGCCCGGGCAGCTCAGCGGCGGGCAGCAGCAGCGCGTGGCGCTGGGCCGTGCCGTGGTGGCGCAGGCGCCGGTGTGCCTGATGGACGAGCCGCTGTCGAACCTCGATGCGCAGCTGCGCGCGGAGATGCGGCGGGAGATCCTGGCGCTGCAGCGGCGGCTGGGCATCACCATGCTGTATGTCACGCACGACCAGACGGAGGCGATGGGCATGGCGGACCAGGTCGTGTTGCTGCGGGGCGGCCGGGTGGAGCAGGACGCGACGCCCGAGGCCCTGTATGCCCGGCCCGCGACGACGTTCGCCGCCGGGTTCATCGGCCAGCCGCCCATGAACCTGCTGCCGCTGGTGCCGGGCCCGGGCGGCCTGGTGGCGGCCGGCACGGAGGGGCCGGTGCTGGCCCAGACCGGGGTGAAGGCGGGCATCCGGCCGGAGTCGCTGCACCTTGCGCCGGACGGGCTGCCGGCGCTGATGGAAACCGCGGAATACATGGGCGCCGACACGGTCCTGACCTGCCGCGTGGGCAGCACGCTTATGGCGGCGCGCCTGCCGGGGCGCGTGCTGCCCACGCCCGGGACCCTGCTGCACCTGGCCTGGCCGCCCGGCGCCCTGCATCTGTTTGGCGCCGACGCGCGCCGTTTGGGAGACACCGCATGACCCTGACCCGCCGCACCGTGCTGGCCGCCGCGCCCGCTTTGTCTGTCCCGGCTTTGTTCACCCCCGGCATCGTCCGCGCGCAGGGGGCGACGGAGATCAGCTTCCTGTTCCCGGTCGCGGTCGGCGGCCCCATCACAAAGATCATCGACGGCTATGCCAGGGACTTCGAGGCCGAGACGCCGGGGGTGAGGGTGCGGCCGATCTATGCCGGCAGCTACGTGGACACGTTGACCAAGGCGGTTACCGCGTTGAAGGGCGGCGACGGCCCGACGATGGCGGTGCTGCTGGCCGTCGATGCCCACACGCTGATCGACGACAAGCTGATCGTGCCGTTCGACAGCGTCGCGACGTCGGCCGAGGACAGCGCCTGGTTGCGCAGCTTCTATCCGGCGTTCCTGGCCAATGGCCGGATCGGCGGCCAGACCTGGGGCATCCCGTTCCAGCGCAGCACCATCGTGCTGTTCTGGAACAAGCAGCTGTTCGAGCAGGCCGGGCTCGACCCCGCCCGCCCGCCCGCCGACTGGGCCGAGCACGCGGCCATGGCGGCGAGGATCAGCAAGCCGGGCGAGCGGTGGGGCACGCTGATCCCGGCGACGGGATTTTCCTATTGGCTGTTCCAGGCGTTGCAGGCGCAGGCGGGCGGGATGCTGGCCAACGCCGACGGCACGCAGGTCTCGTTCGACAGCCCGGCCTCGTTGAGTGCATTGACCTACTGGCAGGGGCTGCAGGCCTCGGGCGCCACGCCGCCCGGCCTCGTGGAATGGGCGACGACGCCGCGCGACTTCCTGGAGGGGCGGGCCGGCATGATCTGGACCACCACGGGCAACCTGTCGAACATCCGCAACAACGCCAAGATGCCGTTCGGGGTGGCGATGCTGCCGCAGGGGGTGCGGCGCGGGACGCCGACGGGGGGCGGCAACTTCCATCTGTTCGCCGCAGCCAGCCCGGCACAGCGCACCGCGGCGCTGCAGTTCCTGCGCTGGGTCACGACGCCCGAGCGGGCGGCGCAGTGGGGCATCGACACCGGCTATGTCGCCGTGCGGCCGGACGCCTGGGAGACGCCGCGCATGAAGGCCCATGTGGCCGGCTTCCCCGAGGCCGCGGTGGCGCGCGACCAGCTGCAGTTCGCGGTGCCGGAGCTGTCGACGCACGACAACCAGCGCGTGACCCAGGCGCTGAACACGGCGCTGGAGGCGGTGCTGACCGGCCGCAAGCAGGCCGCCCCGGCCCTGGCGGAGGCGCAGGCCACGGGCACGCGGCTGCTGCGGTCGTACCAGTAGTCGAGCGGGGCAGGGCCGGGATGCCGGGGCGGCCGGAGGCGCTACAGGGCTGGCTGCTGGTGCTGCCGGCGGTCGTGCTGCTGGCGGGCTTCACGCATGTCCCGGCGGTCGCGACGCTGCTGGAGAGCCTGTACAGCACGCCGCGGGGCGACCGGGCGGCGCGCTTCGTGGGGCTCGATCAGTATCGCGCCATGGTTGAGGACCCGGTGTTCTGGCAGGCGCTGTGGAACAACGCCGCCTATGCCGCAGTCACGATCCCGCTGAGCGTGGGGCTGGCACTGGCCATGGCCTTGGCTGTGGACAGCCGGCTGCCGGGTCGGGCGGCGCTGCGCCTGGCGTATTTCACGCCCACGATGCTGCCGATGATCGCGGTGGCGAACGTCTGGCTGTTCTTCTACACGCCGGATTACGGGCTGCTGGACCAGTTGGGGCACCTGGTGGGGCTCGGGCGGCACAGCTGGCTCGGCGACCCGGCGCTGGCGCTGCCCGCCATGATGGCGGTGGCGGTGTGGAAGGAGGCCGGGTTCTTCATGATCTTCTACCTGGCCGGCCTGCAGGCGATTCCGCCCGCCCTGCGCGAGGCGGCGGCGTTGGAGGGGGCCGGGCGCTGGACGATCTTGTGGCGCGTGGTGCTGCCGCTGCTGATGCCGACCACCCTGTTCGTGGTGGTGAACGCCGTCATCAACGCGTTCCGGCTGGTGGACCATGTGGTGGTGATGACGCGGGGCGGGCCGGACAACAGCACGAACCTGTTGCTTTACTATGTGTACGAGACCGGGTTCCGCTACCGCGACACGGGTCTCGCGGCGGCGCTGACGGTGGTGCTGCTGGCGATCCTGGCCGGGGCGGCGGCGGTGCAGTTCGGCGTGCTCGGGCGCCGGGTGCATTACCGATGAGGGTGTGCCGGCGATGATGCGGCGGCTGGAGGTCGTGGGCGCCTGGCTGCTGGGCCTGCTATGGGTGGCGCCGTTGCTGTATGCGGTGTGGGCGGCGTTGCACCCCTCGGCGAACGCCACACGGTTCGACCTGCTGGCGCCCTGGACGACGGAGAACCTGGTGCACGCCTGGGAGGCGGCGCCCTTCCCGCGCTACCTGCTGAACACTTTCCTGCTCGTGACCCTGATCCTGGCGGCGCAATTCCTGCTGTGCACCCCGGCGGCCTTCGCCTTCGCGCGGCTGCGGTTCCGCGGGCGGGACACGCTGTTCGCGCTGATGCTGCTGCAGCTGATGATCATGCCCGACGTGCTGCTGGTGGCGAACTACCGGGGGCTGGCGATGCTGGGGCTGGTGGACAGCATCCTGGGCATCGCGCTGCCCTATCTGGGCTCGGCGTTCGGCATCTTCCTGCTGCGCCAGGCCTTCCGCCAGGTCCCGCAGGAGCTGGAGGACGCGGCGCGGCTGGAGGGCAGCGGGCTGCTCGCGCGGATCTGGCGGGTCTATGTGCCATTGGCCCGGCCCACCTACGTGGCGTACGGCCTGGTGTCGGTCAGCTATCACTGGAACAACTTCCTCTGGCCGCTGGTGGTCAGCAACTCCGTCGCCACACGGCCGCTGACCGTCGGCCTCGCGGTGTTCGCCAGCACGGACCAGGGGATCGACTGGAGCATCGTGACGGCGGCCACGCTGATGACGGCGGCGCCGCTGCTGCTGGCCTTCCTGATCTTTCAGCGCCAGTTCGTGCAGAGCTTCATGCGGGCGGGGATCCGGTGATCGTCCAATCCTCGGAACGGAGGCCGTCCACCCTGCGGAACTCTCCCAGGTTGCTCGTGACGAGCGTCAGGTTGCGGCTCGGTGCATGCCCGGCGATCATCAGATCGTAGCTGCCGATCACCATGCCCTGCCGCTCGAGCGCCGCCCGAATGTCCCCGGCGTGAGCCGCGGCCTCCGCATCGAAGGCCGAGACGGCTGCCGGGACTTGGCTGCGCCATGCAGCGGTTCCTTCGGCACCACGGTGGAGATGCACAGCGTTCCGGCCTCGGCGATGAAGCGCCTGCGCAGGACCGGGTCTCGGCTGCGAAGCACCCGGATACAGACATTCGTATCGAGCATGGTGGCAAGCCGTCAGGGTTCGACCTCGGGGAACGCGAGCAGCCGGAGATGCAGGTCCGCGAGCGCCTCTACCCCGTCGAATGCGATGTGCCTGGCCTTGACGCGTCCTGGTGGGATCATGGCACGGCCCCTGCCCGACTTAACGTCACGCGGGACGGGAAGCCGTCAAGGGACCACGTTCAAACTGAACCCGCGTGATCTCACCCCCGGGGCAGCAGGCGCTGCACCTCGGCTGTGATGTCGGTGAGGACTTGTTGCGGGGTGGCGCGTTGCTCGACGATGCGGGCGCAGTTGTCGACGATGGTCTGGGTGATGCGGACGCCGTTGCTGCCGGGGAAGGCGTACCAGGGCTGCATGAGGGGGATCTGCTGCTCGGCGGGGCGGAACAGCGGGTTTTCGCGGTAGAAGGCGCCGAGATAGCGGTCGTCGTCGAGGGTGAGGGTGTTGCTGGGGACGTAGCCGGTGCCGCGGACCATGATGGTCTGGCCGACGGGGCCGGCGGCGAAGCGCATGAAGCGCCAGGCGGCGTCCTGCCGGGCGGGGTCCTTGGTCAGCATCACCACGGCGTTGCCGCCGGTGGGCAGCTTGCCGCCCGGGGTGATGATGGGCATCCGGGTGGTCCGCAGCTCCACATCCGGGCCGATCGACTTCTGGAATTGGCCGATATACGCGGTGGTGCCCATGACGATGCCCATCTTGCCGGCATAGAAGGCCTGGAACGCGGCTTCGGTCGTCAGCGGCGGCATCTTGCCGTCCTTGACCATGCGGTCGAGCAACGTGAGCGCCTTCAGGCCGGGCTCGCCGAAGGCTGCCGTCTTCTCGTCGGAACTCAGCATCTGGCCGCCGTAGCCGTACAGCAGGGCGGAGAACATCCAGTCGTCGCCGGGCCAGCGGTAGTGCATGCTGCTGATGCCGTCGCCCAGGGCCGCGATGCGGGCGGCCAGCGCCAGCACGCCGTCCCAATCGGTGGGGAAGCGGTCGGGGTCGCCGCCGGCCCGGCGCACCAGGGCCGCGTTGTAGTAGGTGATCGGGTTGCTGGCGGAGAACGTCAGGCCGACCTGCCTGCCGCCAACCTTCGCCAGATCGAGGATGCCCGGCGTCCAGCCCGCCTTCGCCGGGTCGCCCTCGTGGCCCAGGAAGGGGGCGAGGTCGACCAGGATGCTCCGCTCGGCCAGGAAGCGGAGGCGGTTGAGGCCCTGGAAGCTGATGTCCGGCAGGCCGCCTGTGGCGGCCTGGCGGATGACCTGCTGCAGCCCGTCCTCGTAGGTGGGCGAGGGTGCGGGGAAGCGGATGGCGATGCCCGGGTTCTCCTTCTGGAAGGCGGTGGCCACCTGGTCCATCACGTCCTTGAAGAAGGCCGGCATGGGGTAGTGGACGACCAGCTCGGTGGGAGCCTGGGCGCGGCCCGGGCGCGACAGGAACGGGGCGGCCAAGGGGACGGCGAACGGGGCGGCGAGCAGGGTGCGGCGGGTGAACATGGGGGTTCCTTTCAGCCTTTGAGGCCGGCGGTGGCGATGCCCTGGATGAAGCGGCGTTGGGCCAGAAGGAAGGCCGCGACCATGGGGGCGGTGGTGATGACGCTGGCGGCCATCAGCGCGCCGATGTCGTTGCCGCCCTCCTCGGCGCGGAAGAACAGGACACCCAGCGCGGGGGTCGCCATCGCTTCCGTCTGAACGACGATCAGCGGCCAGAACAGGTCGTTCCAATGCGCCACCACGCTGAAGGTCGCGAAGGCCGTGGCGGTGGGCCAGGCGTTCGGCAGGATGACGCGCCAGACGATGCCGAGCTCGCCCATGCCGTCGAGCCGGGCGGCCTGGATCAGCTCGTCCGGCAGGGCCTTGAAGGCCTGGCGGAACATGAAAATGGCAAACACCGAGACCGCAAAGGGCGCCGTCAGTGCCGCGTAGGTGTCGAGGATGCCGAGCCGGGCGAAGGCCACGTACAGCGGCAGCGCCGGCACGTGGGCCGGGATCAGCAGGCCCAGCAGCACCAGCGCGAACACGAGGTCGCGGCCCGGCCAGCGCAGCTTGGCCAGCGCATACGCGCAGGGCACGGCAAAGAGCAGCTGCAGCACCAGCAGCACGGCGCACACCAGCGCGCCGTTGAGCATGAAGCGCAGCAGCGGCACGGCGGTGAGCGCCTTGCGGTAGTTCTCGACGCCGTAGAAATGCCGGGGCCACAGCTCGAGCGAGGCCTGGAAGATCTCGCCCCCGGGCTTCACCGAGGCGGACAGCATGAAGAGGTAGGGCGCGAGCACGAGCAGCGCCGCGAGCGTGAGCAACGCGAGGCGGGGCAGGTCGGCCACAAGAGAGCGGGTCATCCGTAGTGCACCCGCCGCTCCAGCACGCGGGTCTGGAGCAGCACGAGCCCGAGCACCACGGCCAGGAACACGACGGTGATGGCGGCCGAGTAGCCGATGCGGAAATAGGTGAAGCCCTCGAGATACATCTCGTGCAGCAGCACCTCGCTGGCCTTGTTCGGGCCACCCTTCGTGAGCGTCGCGACCGTATCGAACACGCGCAGGCAGCGGATGGCGGTGATGGTGACGACGAACAGCGTGGTCGGGCCGAGCATGGGCCAGGTGACGAGCCAGAACCGGTCCCACGCGCGGGCGGCCCCGTCCGTTTCGGCCGCCGCCCGCAGCTCGGGCGGGATCGCGGTCAGCCCGGCCAGGAACAGCACCACGACGTACCCCAGGTTCTCCCACACCCCGATCAGGCAGAGCGAGGTCAGCACCCAGTCCGATGAGCCGAGCCAGTTGACCGGCGCGATGCCCAGCCGGTGCAGCACCTGGTTCACCGGCCCGATCGTCGGGTGCAGCAGGTACTCCCAGGCGGTCGCCATCGAGACCAGCAGGGACACGACCGGCAGGAAGAACACCGCCCGGAACAAAGCCTTGCCCCGTGCCCCACCCTCGATCAGCAAGGCCAGCCCCAGCCCGAGCCCGACCGAGAGCGGCAAGACGGACGCCACGTAGACGAGCGTGTTCCGCAGCGCGATGCGGAACCCGGGATCGTCCAGCAGCTCCGCGAAGTTGGCCAGCCCGATCCAGCGCAAGGGCGGCCCGCCCAGCTCCAGGTCCGTCAGCGACAGCACGAGCACCGCGGCCGTGGGCACCAGCAGCAGCACCGCCAAGCCGACGACGGCCGGCGCCGCCATCAGCAGGCCCGCCCAGGCGCCCCTCCTCATTCGGCCCACGCATGCGCCGGGGCCTTGGCGCGGAGCCGGGTGCCGTCCGCGGCGAACAGCAGGGCGGCCCCCCAGTCCACCGCGAAGCGGACGGTCTGCCCGACCTGCACCCCCCCGACCTGCACCCCGGTGCCGGCCGGCAGCCGGGCAAGGATCGTCGACGGGCCGCAGGCGGCATGCAGCAGCACCTCCGCCCCGAGATACTCCACCTGCCGCACGATGGCGGGCAGCGCGCCCGACGCCGAAAGCCGCAACGCCTCCGCCCGCAACCCGAGCGCGACCGGGGTGCCGGGGGCGCAGCACGGGGCGGCGGGCAGCCACAGGCCATCCACCACGACGCCGCCCTCGGCCGCCACGCCCTGCAGGACGTTGATCCGGGGGCTGCCCAGGAACTGCGCGACGGCGAGGCTCGCCGGGTCGTCATAGATGGCGCGCGGCGTGCCGAGCTGGAGGATGCGGCCCCCCAGCATCAGCGCCACCCGGTCCGACATCGTCATCGCCTCGACCTGGTCGTGCGTGACATAGACGGTCGTGACCCCCGCGCGGCGGTGCAGCTCCACGATCTCGGTCCGGGTCCGCGCGCGCAGCTCGGCATCGAGGTTGCTGAGCGGCTCGTCCATCAGGAAGGCGGCGGGCTGCCGCACCACGGCGCGGCCCAGCGCGACACGCTGCCGCTGCCCCCCGCTCAGCTGCGCCGGGCGGCGGTCCAGCAGATGCCCGATCGACAGCAGCTCCGCCGTCCGCCGCACGTCATCGGCGATGCCCTGCCGCGCGTTGGCCTGGCCCGGCACCAGGTGCCGCAGCACCGGCATGCGCGCCATCACGGACAGCCGCCGCATCGCCAGCGGCACGGCCATGTTCTGCCCCACCGTCAGGTGCGGATAGAGCGCGTAGTTCTGGAACACCATCGCCACGTCCCGCTCCGCCGGACGCAGCGCCGTCACGTCCCGGCCGCCGATCACGATCCGCCCGGCATCCGGCTGCTCCAGCCCCGCGATGATCCGCAGCAGCGTCGTCTTGCCACAGCCGGACGGGCCGACCAGCGACAGAAACTCGCCGGCCGCGAGCGTGGCCGAGACATCATGCAGGATCGGGGTGGCGCCGAACGACTTGCCGATGCCGTCCAGGGTGATGCCGGTCACGGGTCAGGCCGCCGGATAGGTCTGGTCGCGGATGTCGTGGATGAACGGCCGCTCCATGCCGGGCGGCTCCAGCAGCTCGGTCTCGACCACGTCCCCGGTGAAGCGGTGCACGAGGATGGCGGTTGGGCGGCTGCCGGGCAGGCCGGGCTGTTCGTCCGGCGCGACGACGAAGGCGGCCGACGGCGCCCAGGCGTAGCGGACCGGGCCGCGCATCGCCTCGTGATACACATGCAGGTGCCCGGACGCGACCAGTCGCAGGGCGGGATGCGCCATCAACGGCCGCAGCGGCGCCCGGGCGAAAGGCGGGACGGACCAGTAGTCGAACATCGGCTCGGCGGGGTCCTCGGCGAAGAAGGGCTTGTGGATGAACACGGCCAGGCGACGGTCGCCCAGCGTGTCCAGCGCGTTCTCGATCATCCGGGCCTGCGCCGCCTCGGCGGGGTGGGCGCCCATGATCTGGCTGTCGAGCCCGATCAGCCGCCAGTTGTCGCGGTCGATCACCCAGCGGTCCGGGCCCATGGTGCGGCGGAACCGGTCGAGCCGGTCGTCGTTCACGGGCTGCTTCGGGGCGCGGTCGGGGTGGTCGCCCACGTCGTGGTTGCCGGGGATGGCGTGCACAGGGGCGGGCAGCCGGGCGAAGTAGGCGGCGGCCAGCGCCAGGTCGGCCTCATGGTCCGCCCCGTCCAGGCTGACATCGCCGCTGGCGACGACGAGGTCGGGCCGGACCGCCTCCAGCGCGTGTGCGACCCGGTCGAAGTTGGTGCGGAACAAGGTGGTCCGGGCCCCGAGATGGCTGTCCGAGACCTGAGCAAGCGTGAATGGCATGGCGCCCATCTAGGGGCCGGCGGTTACAGGTCCGTGACGGGCCGGCGACGTTTGGGTGTCATGCCGGGTCGTAACGCCAGACGCTCGCGGGCGGGACGTTCAGCGGGGTCCAGGCCTCCCGCCGCGCCACCAGGCCGTGGCGGCGGGCCGGCAGCGGGGACGTGACGCAGTAGCTGTAGTGCAGGAATCCGCAGCCGGGGGCGGCCGCGCGGATGGCGCCGATGAACCGCCGCTGTTCTGCCAGGGGAAGCAGCACGAGCGGGATGCCGCAGACGACCGTGCCGATGACGCCGATGCGCGCGGGCAGCAGGTCCGGCAGGGCGCGGGCGTCGCCCTGGATCACGTCCACGCCCGGCAGGGTCTCGGCCAGATGCCGGGCCATGTCGGGCACGATTTCGACGACGACCAGGCGGGACGCGGGGATCCCGGCGTGGAGCAGAGCACGGGAGATGACGCCCGTGCCGGCGCCCAGCTCCAGCACCCACTCGTCCGGCGCCCTCCGCACCTGCTGCACGACCCGGCGGCACAGCGCTGGCGAGCTGGGGACGATGGACCCCATCTGCAACGGGTTGGCAAGCCAGCGGCGGAGGAACAGGCCCAGCCCGGACGGGTCGCCGGGGGAAAGCGTGCTGCTGTGGCTCGCCCAAGGTGCTGGCATGTCGATCCTGCTCGTCGATGGGAGCGCCGACATAGCGGGCCGTCGCGCGTCAGGCGTGTTAAGCTTCCGGGTCGGACCCGGCGCCCCGCGAGGACGGCGCCGGAAGGGTCACGTGCGCCGCCGCCGCCCGCGGGCCGGGCCCAGGTCGTTGCCAGGGTCGCTCCCGGGCTCCTGGACGCGGGCCGCCGTCTGCACCAGCCACATCAGATGCCCCATCTGCCGCCGGGTGACGTCGTCGCCATCGGTCTGGTGCACCGCCACCAGATCGTTTGCGGGATCGATCCAGATGAACTGGCCATGCGCGCCGTCCGCCCAGAAGCCGCCTGGCGGCATATCCAGCACGGGGACCGGGCGGTCGGGGAAGGCGGTCCACCACAGATAGGCGTAGCCCGAGCCGATCGAGGTGGTCGAATAACCCGTCGTGCTCTCGCGCACCCAGGTGGCCGGGACCACGCTCTGCCCGCGCCACATGCCGCCGCGGGCATAAAGCAGGCCGAACCGCGCCAGGTCGCGCGCCGTCATCCTGAAGGGGTAGGCCGGGTGCGCCGAGGTCGCCTCGCCCCGGACATAGCGGCCGTCCGCGACCCGGTAGTCCTGCATCGACAAGGGCCTGGCGATCCGCGTCGCGAAGGCCTCGAAAAGGCTGCTCCCGACGGCACGTTCGTAGATCGTGCCGAGGACGTTGAAATCCCAGTTGTTGTAATACCAGAAGGACCCGGGCTCGTGGCTCCCGCGTGGCGGCCGCTTGCTCACCTCGCCCGGCGTCTCGTACAGCGCCTCGTGATAGACGCCGGAGCGGGACTGCAGCAGCTGCCGAACCGTCGCCGCCTTCTCCGCCGCAGTCAGCGAGGGCGCGACGTCGTCGATGCCCAGGGACGCAAGCGTCGCGCCCAGGTCGATCTTCCGCTCCGCGACCGCGATCCCGATCAACGCGCTCAGCAGGCTCTTGCGGACCGAATGCAGCTCGAGCCGCCGTGTCGTCTCGCCCCACTCGGCCACCACGCGCCCGTGGTGGACGACGGTGAACGCGGCGGTGCCGATCCCCTTTGCATAATCCTGCGCAGCCGCAAGACCGGCGGCGTCCCACCCCGCCTGCTCCGGCGCGATTCGCTCCCATTCCGCGCCGGGCCATGTGTTGGGCGAAGGGGTGGCCGCGGTGGCGCCAAGCGGCGGGACCGCAGGCGCCGCGCAGCCGGTCGCGGTCAACGTGGCCAGGCCCGCCAGCATGACCCGGCGCGAGGGTTGACACCGAGTGAACGCCATCGAACAACCCCGCACGCTGCCGCCGATCCTAAGATGCGCCAGCCATCGCCCACAAGTGGCCCGCCGATCGGGCTTTGGCTGCCGCCGCCCCTGCAGAAACGCTTCCCAGCCATGGCCCGGTTCGTGCAGGGTCGCGCCAACAACGCTCACGGAGACGGACCATGCAGCCCATCATCACCCGGCGAACCCTCGGCGCGCTGGCCACCGCAGCGGCCCTCGCGCCCCGGGCCGGCCTGGCCCAGGCAGCGGGCGGGCCCAAGGTGCTGAACGTCGGCACCGGCGGCGCCTTCACCTCGATCGACCCGCACTACCACAACCTGACGCCCAACAACGTCATCGCCTTCCACCTGTTCAACACGCTGGTGGGGCTCGACGGCAACTTCCGCCCGGTGCCGGAGCTGGCGCTGAGCTGGACGGCCGTCGACGACCACATCTGGGAGTTCAAGCTGCGCCCGGGCGTGCTCTGGAGCGACGGATCGCCGTTCACGGCGGACGACGTTGTCTTCACGTTCGAGCGGATCCCGCAGGTGGTGAACAGCCCGTCGAGCTTCACGCAGGCGGTCAAGCCGGTGAAAAGCCTGGAGGTGGTGGATGCCGCGACCATCCGGATGCACACGATCCATCCGGAGCCGCTGCTGCCGTACTTTCTGGCACAGCCGCGCATCATCAGCCGCAAGTTCGGCACGGGCATGGTCACGGCCGACTACAACTCGGGCAAGGCGGCCATCGGCACCGGCCCGTATGTGATGGAGAGCGTGCTGCTGGGCGACAAGGTCGTCTTCAAGCGCAACGAGAAGTTCTGGGGCCCGAAGCCCTATTGGGACACGGTCAACTACCGGCTGATCAGCAACGGCGCCTCGCGCACTGCGGCGCTGCAGGCCGGCGACGTGGACATCATCGACCAGGTCAGCACGCGCGACGTGACGCTGCTGCAGAAGGACCCCAAGCTGACGATCCTGGCGCCGCCCGGGCAGCGGCTGATCTACCTGTATCTGGACACGGAGCGGGAGCCGACCCCGCTGATCACGGACAACGCCGGGAAGCCGATGGCCAAGAACCCGTTGAAGGACCTCCGGGTGCGGCAGGCGCTGTCGCTCGCCATCAACCGCAACGGCATCAAGGCGCAGATCATGGACGGGTTCGCGGCGCCCACCGGGCAGCTGCTGCCCGAGGGCGCGGTGGGCTACACGCCGGACCTGAAGGTGGACGCCTTCGACGCGGCCAAGGCGCGCAAGCTGCTGGCCGATGCCGGGTATGCCGAGGGGTTCATGATCACGCTGAACGGGCCGAACGACCGCTACGTCAACGACAGCAAGATCGTGGAGGCGGTCGCGCAGATGTGGACGCGGGTGGGCGTGAAGACCGCCGTGAACACGATGCCGGCGAGCATGTTCTTCGCCGAGGGCGCGCGGGACGTGTTCACCGTGGACCTGACGGGCTGGGCCAGCGACACGGGCGAGGCGAGCAGCAGCCTGATCCAGATCGTCGCGTCCGTGAACGTGGAGAAGGGACGCGGCGCCCAGCCGAAGCCCTCGCACTTCGCCCGGGCGGCGATCGACGAGGTGATCGAGAAATCGCTGGCGACCTTCGACGACAAGGCGCGCGAGGCGCTTTACATCCAGGCGACCAAGATGGGCATGGCCGAGCAGTGCATCATCCCGCTGCACCACCAGGTGAACCTGTGGGCGATGAAGAAGCACTTCTCCTTGTTGCCCCGCCAGCAGGAGGGCGTCCGCGCCTATGAGGTGAGCTACAACGCCGACGCCTGAGCGCCGCGTTCCCGGTTGCTGCGTTCAGGCCAGCCGCATCGCCTCGGCCACGTAGGGGTTGGTGCGGCGTTCGGCGCCGATGGTGCTGGCCGGGCCGTGGCCGCAGATGAAGGACATGCCGTCCGGGAGCGGCATCAGCTTGTCGCGGATGGCGTGCATCAGGTCGGCGGTCACGCTGTAGGGGAAGTCGGTGCGGCCGACCGAGCCCTGGAACAGCACGTCGCCCATCAGGATCAGCCCGGCCGTGTGCTCGACGAAGACGATGTGGCCCGGCGTGTGGCCCGGGCAGTGCAGGACGGCGAAGCGGTGCGGGCCCAGCGCCACGACGTCGCCCTCGTGCAGCCAGGCGTCGGGCCGCACCGGCCTTGCGTCCGGCATCCCGTACTGGGCGCCGGATGCGGCAAGGCCGTCCAGCAGGAAGGCGTCGCGCTCGTCCGGCCCTTCCAGCCGCACGCCGGGCGTGGTCTCGCGGAGAGCATCGCGCAGGGCGGCTGCCCCGCCTACGTGGTCGATATGGCCATGGGTCAGGAGGATGCGCTCGACCGTCAGGCCGAGCTGCCGCACCGCGTCCAGAAGGGTCGGCACGTCGCCGCCGGGGTCGACGACGATGGCCGCCTTGGTGTCCTCGTCCCACAGCAGCGTGCAGTTCTGTTGCAGCGGGGTGACGGGGATGATAGCGGCCTTCAATCCGGGCATGGTGGCATCCGTCGGTGAGCGTCGCATCTATCGCGGGGACGCTGCGGGTTCAACCAGCCTTGCGCCGGGGGCGGACGCTCCGCATGTTTGGCAGAGACAGAGGCAGGAACCATGGACGGCGGCGCGGACGCGAGACGGATCACGATACACCAGCCCGCCGACTTCGCCCCCATGCGCGCGGCGGGGCAGCTGGCGGCGGCGACGCTCGACCTGGTCGAGGCGCATGTGCGGCCCGGCGTCACGACGGACGAGCTCGATGCGGTGTGCCACGAGTATATCGTGGCGCAGGGCGCGGTGCCGGCCCCGCTGAACTACCGCGGCTTCCCGAAATCCATCTGCACCAGCATCAACCACGTGGTGTGCCACGGCATCCCGGGCGACCGGCGGCTGATGGAGGGCGACGTGCTGAACATCGACGTGACGGTCGTGCTGGACGGGTGGCACGGCGACAGCAGCCGCATGTATGCCGCCGGCACGCCCTCCACCCGGGCGGCGCGGCTGATGGAGGTGACCTACGAATCGATGATGCGGGGCGTGGCGGCCGTGCGGCCGGGCGCGACGCTGGGCGACGTGGGCCACGCCATCCAAAGCTATGTGGAGGCGCAGCGGTTCAGCGTCGTGCGCGACTTCTGTGGCCACGGCATCGGGCGCCGCTTCCACGAGGCGCCGAACGTGCTGCACTTCGGCAAGCCCGGCGAGGGGCCGGTGCTGCGGCCGGGCATGTTCTTCACCATCGAACCCATGGTGAATGCCGGGCGGCCGGAGGTGAAGGTGCTCGACGACGGCTGGACGGCCGTGACCCGCGACCGCACGCTCTCGGCGCAGTTCGAGCACATGGTGGGCGTGACGGAGGACGGGTGCGAGGTGTTCACCTACTCCCCGGCAGGGCGCGACAAGCCGCCAGGGGTGGCAACCGGGCCATGACCGGTCCGTGACCGAGCCGGGCGCCTTCGTCACGACCCACCGTGTGCGGTTCAACGACACGGACAGACTGGGCCACGTGAACAACGCCGTCTTCGCGGTGATGCTGGAGCAGGGGCGGTCGGAGCTGATGCTGCTGGCCGGGTTGCCGGTGGGCGGCGCGGACCAGGCCGTCGTGATCGTGCGGCTGGAGCTGGACTTCCTGGCCGAGATGACCTGGCCGGGCGAGGTGACGATCGAGACGGCGGTGGATCGGCTGGGCGGGCGGTCGTTCCAGCTGCGGCAGCGCCTGGTGTCGGGCGGCGTCGCGTGCGCCCAGGGGGTGACGGTGCTGGTGGTGATGGACCGCACGAGCAGGCGGGCGGTGCCGATCGACCCCTGGCGGAACAGCCTGGCCCGCTGGATGCCGCCGCCCGCGCAACCCGCGTCCGCCGCGACCTCCCCTTGAGCGGCGACGCGCCCGACCTGCTGGGCGGGCTCGTGCCGCAGCCCTCCGGGCACAGGCCCAAGGTTGAACGGCCGCAGGAGGACCGGCCGGCTTCGCCGGTCAGTGCGGAGGGGCATCGCAGCCGCCTGCGGGCGCGGCTGCTGGCGGCCGGGCCGGACAGCGTTGCGGATCACGAGCTTTTGGAGATGATGCTGTTCCTGGCGCTGCCGCGGCGCGACACGAAGTCCATCGCGCGGGCGCTGCTGGCCCGCTTCGGCAGCTTCGCCGGCGCCATCAGCGCACCCGTGGCGGACCTGCACCGGATCGAGGGCCTGGGCGAGGCCGGGATCGCCTCGTTGAAGACCATCCAGGCCGCGGCGCACCGCCTGGCCCGGGCCGAGGTGCAGGACCGGCCGGTCCTGTCGGACTGGCAGCGGCTGATGGACTACCTGACGGCGGTGCTCTCGCGGGAGCGGATCGAGCAGTTCCGCATCCTGTTCCTCGACAACCGCAACCGCCTGCTGGCGGACGAGGCGCAGAGCCGGGGCACGGTGAACCACACGCCGGTCTACCCGCGCGAGGTCGTCAAGCGGGCGTTGGAGCTGCATGCGACCGCGCTGATCCTGGTGCACAACCACCCGAGCGGTGACCCGCAGCCCTCGCGCGACGACGTGGAGATGACGCGCGCCATCCGGGCCGCGGCGGACGTGCTGTCGGTCGTGGTGCACGACCATGTCATCGTCGGCAACGGACGGTGGTTCAGCTTCCGCAAGGAGGGGCTGCTGTAGGCGTGGTGGCGGGTCAGAAGCCGAACATGTGGTCCAGCGAGAAGGCCCCGGCGTCGTCCATCAGGCCGTGGTAGCCGAACAGGCGGCAGGTCGGGTCGCGGATGATGACGTAGCCGCGGTCGCCGGCCTGGTCGATCAGGGCGGTGCCGAAGGCCTCGTGCGGGCGGACGATCGCGCTGCCGGAGCAGGCGATGGACAGCGGCTGTTCGGCGATGGCGTGGCCGGCGCTGTCGTGGAGGATGAGGGTGGTGCTGGACCGGGGATGCCATGCGGCGGAGGCCGGGTAGATGAGGCAGGCGTAGCTGCGGCGGGCGCCGGCGCCGCCCGGCATGCCGAGCTTCAGGAACAGCCGGGTGGACAGGCCGGGGGGCGGGCCGGAGTAGCTCTGCGGCTCGTCGCGCCAGGTCATGGCGGTGTTGTAGATGTGGGCGCCGAAGCTGCTTTCGGCGGCATGGCCCGCGCTTCTGTGTTCGTAGCGGACCAGGCAGTGCAGCCATCCATCGGCGTCGCCGCCGTCGCGAAAGTCGTAGACCAGCTCGGCGTGGCCGGTGTCGGCGCCGAGTTCGGCCAGGTCGAGCGCCAGGTCGTGGTTGCGGGGCAGGTTGCCCAGGAAGCGCTCGTTCTGCTTGCGGCCTTCGGGGTCGAACACCTCGATGCGGACGGGCAGCGAGTGCTGGTGCTCGGCCATGGGGGTGGGCAGGACGATGCTGCGGAAGGTGTCGCGCGGCAGGATCGGGAAGGGCAGCAGGTAGCCGCGGCCCAGCAGGTTGGACAGGGTCTTGATCCCCGGGTCGGGCCGCAGGTCGGCGCGCTCCACGTTCAGGTGGGCGATGCGGCGCCGCCCGGCCTCGGTGACCTCGTAGCGGGGCCGCACGATGTGGCGGCCGGCCGAGACCTCGATCTGCGCGGGCCAGCGCAGACCGGGCAACAGGCTGGCGACGTCCAGCGCGACGCTGGCATAGGGCGGGACCGGGGTGTCGAGCGACACGGGGTCGCCGGCGCCCATGCGGTCCAGCGTGACCGTTCCGGCCGGGATGGCGGCGGCGTGGCTGTTCTGCAGCCACAGCACCACGCGCTCGTGCTCGCGGGGGGCGGGCATGCCGGCGTAGCGGTCGCTGGGCCAGGCATTGGCGTCGTGGGTGCAGGACAGGCTGGCTTCGTCGCCGGTGCCGTAGGTGTCGAGCGCATACTTCACCACGTCGTGCCCGGCGGCGCCGATCGCGTGGATGAACAGCTGCCCCTCGAAGGCCGGCAGGCCGAAGCGGGCGCGGATGGCGCGGCTGTCGAGCGCCAGGCCCGCCGCCCCCGGCGCCACCGGCTCCTCCCATTCCGCCAGCACGGCGCCGTCCCTGCCGAACAGGCGCAGCCACAGCCGCATGGGGCCCGCGCCGTAGCCCGACCAGTAGTTGGCGGTGACGAGGCGCGTGTGCAGGCCCGTGCCGTCCACGGGGCCGGTGTCGCGGAAGAAGGCGTGGTTGGTGGCGAAGTTCAGCCGATCGAGGTAGCGGCGCGGGTTGCTGAGCATGGCGTCGGGCAGCCGCGCCTCGTCCAGCGTCAGCACCGTCATGCCGGGGGGCACCAGGGGGGCGATGCGGGCGACGGTGCGGGCAGCGTCGAACGCGGTGACGAGCAGGGTGGCGCAGCGGGAGCGGGGCAGGTCCACCAGGGCGCTGGCGCGCACGCCGCCGCGCGGCTGGTCCAGCAGGGCCACGTCGTGCACGTAGCTTTCGTCGGTTGCAGGCATGGCGGGGTTGAGCGCCCACAGCGCCTCGGCCACGTTGTCCGGGTCATACACGGCCAGGTGGCCGGCCTGGCGCAGGCGGGCGGCGAGCAGGGCGGTCTTCTCGGCGGCCAGCGGGTGGGCGAAGGCCTTGTACAGGACGTTGCCGCCCGCGCGGGCGTCGAAGGTCTGGATGTTCAGCATGGCTGTCTTCTTAGACCAACGCCGTCCCGACTGGAATCTCCCCTGGGTCCGGAAGATGGAGCCGCCGGCGGACCTCGGCCCCCGCCATGGGCGTGTCGTCCAGCGGGGCGGCGTCCCACATCTCGAGCCGGCCGGCGAAGGGGCGGACGCGGCCGTCGTCGATCAGCAGGCGGCTGAACAGGCGGATCCGGCGGGAGCGGCCCGGCAGGGCGGCGAGCAGGACAGGCGCGGCGGTGGCGACGGCCTCGGACAGCATGGAGACGCTGTCCTCGGTGACGATGATGGCGTCGGCGCAGGCCAGCAGGCCGTAATAAGGGTTGTCGCCCTCGCCGTTCCAGATCCAGCCGCCGCCCGGGCGAAGGGCGGCGGCGAGGGCCACCTGCGCCGCCGGGTCGGTGCGGCGGGAGGGGGTGAGCGCGACGCCGACGCCGTCCTGCGCCATCATGGCGGCCAGCTCGGCGCCGAGCGCCGTGGCGACGGGCTCGTCCAGGCGGAAGCGGCCGTTGCTGCCGCCGACCAGCACCGCGACCAGCGGGCGGGGCAGGTGGGCCAGGCGCGGGGCCCAGACCAGGCGGGCCTCGGCGAGGCGGGCCGGGGTGACGCGGTGCAGGGCGGTGCGCGTGACGACGACGTTGGGGCCGGTGAGCCCGTCGTGGCGGTTGACGACGACGAGGTCGAAGCGGGCCGGGTCGATGCGGGGATGCTGGACCTGAACGACGGGCCGTTCGGCGCTGCGCAGCCGGGCCGCGACGATGGCCGCGGTGCCGCCGGCGGCGAAGACGATGCCGGGCGGCGGGGGCGCGAGTCCGATGGCGCGCAGCGGGTCGGGCCAGAACCGGGCCGAGACCCAGGACCAGGGCGGGCGGGGCGTGAGGGTGACCGCTGAAGGCGCGAGCCCGGCGGCCTCGGCCAGGCCGAGCGCCTGGGCCTGCAGCCCGGCATAGGCCTCGGACAGGATGATGGCGGGCGGCTTGGAGAGGTCAGCCATGTTCGACGTGATCAACCCCCTTTGCAGGGGCGCCGATCAGAAGAAGCTGCTGAGGATGCCCTGGCGCTTCTGCTGGATGATCGGGGTGTCGCCGACCTCCGGGTTCTGGCCCAGCGCCGAGTTCTGGCGCAGGCGGGCGGCCTCGCGCGCCGGGTCCACCTGGGTGCCGGGCTTGGGACCGGGCTGCCAGAACAGCAGGCGGTCGGTGAAGCTGCGGCTGGGCGTGTCGAGTGCGGCTTCCGAGTCGACGCGGTTGCGGATGTCGGCCGGCGCGGGGCGGCCGGCGGCGGCGACCAGGGCCTGCTGGCCGCGCGAGTTGGCGGCGCGGGTGGGCGGGTTCAGCAGCGAATCGGGGTTCAGCGCGGCCTCCGCCTGCTGCTGCTGCGTCAGCTCCTGCGGGCGGGACGCGCCGGGCCGGGGCGGGCGGAGCGAGAAGTCGGGCGGCATCGACAGTGGCGCGCGGGTGGTGACCTGGAACTCGTCCGGGGCGTCGCGGGTCAGTCCGAAGGTGCGGGTCAGCTCATCCCCGCTGCAGGCGGCGAGGCCGAGCAGGAGCGATACAGCCATGAGGGCGCGTGTCTTCATGGCCCGGTGTCTACTGCCGGAGGCCGGGCGACCGCAAGCGCGTTCGTGACGGCAGCACGCCATCCAGGAGCAGGGCGGCCACGCCGCCGACAATGGCGGCGTCGGCGACGTTGAACACGTACCAGGACCAGCCCCCGGCGTGAGCGTGGATGAAGTCGACAACGGCGCCGAAGCGCATGCGGTCGAGCACGTTGCCGACGGCGCCGCCGGAGATGGTGCCCAGCGCCACCGCTACCAGTATCGTCTCGGCCCGGCGCAGCCAGAACCAGAGCGCGACGACGACGGCCAGCGCCACGCCGGTCAGAATCCAGGGACCCAACGCCCCTTCCTGGTGGAACAGGCCGAAGGTGACGCCCTGGTTCCAGACCATCGTGAGGTTCAGCACTGGCAACAGCGGGACGGAGCCGCGGCGGGGCAGGTCGAACACATCGACGACCCACCACTTGCTGAGCTGGTCGGCAACCAGGGTCAGTAAGGCGGCCAGCAGGCCCCAGGCCCGAACCGTCATCGCCGGCTATTCCGCCGCAGTCCGGGCGGGCAGGGGCCCGACCACCGCGGTGCAGCGCAGGCACAGCCCGGCATGCGCGGTGCCCACCTCGGGCAGGACGCGCCAGCAACGGGCGCATTTCTCGCCCTCGGCCCGCTCCACCTCCAGGGCGGCCCCCGGGCGCACCGCGGACACGATGGCGAGCTCGGCCCAGCCGTTGGCGTCCAGCAGGTCCGTCGCGGCGGGCGGCACGACGAGGGCCGCCTGCAGCGAGGCGCCGATCATTTTGTCGGCCCGGGCGGCCTCCAGCGCCGCCGTCATGGTGCCGCGCTGGGTGCGCAGCTCGGCCCAGCGTGTGGCGAGCGCCGGGTCGGACCAGGTGGCCGGGACCGTGGGGAACTGCTGCAGGTGGACGCTGCCGTCCTCGGAGGGGAAGCGGGCGAGCCAGGCTTCCTCGGCGGTGAAGCACAGCACGGGGGCCAACCAGGTGGTCAGGCAGCGGTGCAGGATGTCCAGCACGGTGCGGGCGGCCCGGCGGCGCAGGCTGTCGGGCGCGTCGCAGTACAGCGCATCCTTGCGCACGTCGAAGTAGAAGGCCGAGAGGTCGGCGGAGCAGAAATTGTGCAGCTCCGGATAGACGCCGGTCCAGTCGTGGGTGTCCAGCGCCCGGCGCATCCGGGCGTCCAGCTCCGTCAGGCGGTGCAGCACCCAGCGCTCCAGCTCCGGCATGTCCGCCACCTCGAGGCGTTCGGCGTCCTCGAAGCCGGCGAGGCTGCCGAGCAGCCAGCGGAGCGTGTTGCGCAGGCGGCGATACAGCTCGGCCTGCTGCTTCAGGATCTCGGGGCCGATGCGGAGGTCCTCGGAGACGTCGGAGTTGACGACCCACAGGCGCAGGATGTCGGCGCCGAGCTTGTCCGTCACCTCCTGCGGGGCGGTGACGTTGCCGAGCGACTTGCTCATCTTGCGGCCGGTCTCGTCGAGCACGAAGCCATGGGTCAGCACGGCCTTGAACGGCGCGCGGCCGCGCGTGCCGACGGCTTCCAGCAGGCTCGACTGGAACCAGCCGCGGTGCTGGTCGCTGCCTTCGAGATACAGGTCGGCCGGCCAGGGCCCGCCGCGGTCCTCGAGCGCGAAGCCGTGCGTGCTGCCGCTCTCGAACCAGACGTCGACGATGTCCATGACTTGCTCGTACTGGGCGGGGTCGCGGTCGTTGCCCAGGAACCGGCTGGGATCGCCGGAGTACCAGGCGTCGGCGCCCTCGGCCCGGAAGGCGTCGACCACGCGCTGGACCACCTGGGGGTCGCGCAGCGGCTCGCCGGTGCGGCGGTCCACGAAGACCGGGATGGGCACGCCCCAGGCGCGCTGGCGGCTGATGCACCAGTCGGGGCGGCCGGCGACCATGGCGTTGATGCGGTTGCGCCCGGCTTCGGGGATGAAGGCGGTGTGGGCGATCGCCTCCAGCGCACGGGCGCGCAGGTGCTCGGGGCCGTCCATGCGGATGAACCATTGCGGGGTGGCGCGGTAGATGACCGGGGCCTTGCTGCGCCAGGAGTGGGGGTAGGAATGCGTCAGCTTGCCGCGGGCGAGCAGGCCGCCCGCTGCCTCCAGCGCCGCGCCGACGGGGCCGGCGGCCTTGAACACGTGCAGGCCTGCGAACAGGGGCATCCAGGTCGCGTAGGCGCCGTCGTCCATGACCGCCTCCGGCACCTCGATGCCGTGTTCGCGGGCGAGGGCGAAGTCCTCCTCGCCATGGGCCGGGGCAATGTGGACGAAGCCGGTGCCCTGGTCCGTGGTGACGTAGTCGGCCGGCAGCAGGGGGGCGTCGTGGTCGAAGCCCTGTCCGCGGAGGGCGTGGGCGCAGACGGTGCCGGCGAGCTCGGTGCCGCGATAGACGTGCTCGATGTGGTGCAGCGTGATGCCGGAAGCGGCGCAGACGGCGGGGACCAGGGCCAGGGCCAGCAGCAGCGCCTCGCCGACGACGGCCAGGCTGCCCTCGGCCACGGCGTCGACGCGGACCCGGGCGTACTCGATCTCGGGCCCGTAGGCCAGGGCGCGGTTGGCCGGCATGGTCCAGGGCGTCGTCGTCCAGATCACGACGGAGCAGGCGGGCGATACCAGGGGGCCGGCGATGACGGGGAAGCGGACGTAGACGGTGTCGCTGACCCGGTCGTGGTACTCGATCTCGGCCTCGGCCAGCGCCGTCTTCTCGACGGGCGACCACATGACCGGGCGCAGGCCGCGATACAGCGCGCCGTTGAGCAGGAACTTGCCGATCTCGCCGGCGATGGCGGCCTCGGACGAGAAGTCCATCGTGGCGTAGCGCCCGGCCCAGTCGCCGGTCACGCCCAGGCGCTGGAACTCCTCCGCCTGGATCGCCATCCAGCCCGCCGAGTACTCGCGGCATTCGGCGCGGAAGTCGAGCACCGGCACGGCGTCCTTGTCGCGGCCGGTCTTGCGGTACTCCTCCTCGACCTTCCACTCGATCGGCAGGCCGTGCGTGTCCCAGCCCGGGATGTAGCCGACATCCTGCCCGGCCATGCGGTGGGCGCGCATCACCACGTCCTTCAGGATGCGGTTCAGGGCGTGGCCGATGTGCAGGTGGCCGTTCGAGTAGATGGGACCGTCGTGCAGCACGAAGCGGGGCCGGCCCTTCATGGCGGCGACGGTGCGGTCCCACAGGCCGATGCGGGCCCAGCGGGCCAGCATGTCCGGCTCGCGCTTCGGGAGGTCGCCGCGCATGGGGAAGGGCGTGGTGGGCAGGAAGACGGGATACTTGGTTTCGGCGGTCATGACGGGTTCCGTGCGGAGCGGGCGGCGAGCGGGGGAGCGGCGGCGGACGGCCCGTGTCTACCGGGCCGAGCGGATAATTCGCGCGGGCTGCCTGTGCGTCATGCAGGGGTTATGGCGACGGGGATGGGCCGGGGTCAAGCACGGAAGGCGCGGCGAACAGGGCGCGGGCAGCCTGGGCGTCAAGCTCGATCTGGGTTTTCAGGGCCTGGAAGGAGTCGAACTTGCGTTCGGCGCGCAGGAACCCCACCAGCGCCACGCCGATGTCCTGGCCATAGAGGTCCTCGGCGAAGTCGAACACATGCGCCTCCACCCGGCTTTCCGTGCCGTCGTTGACGGTCGGGCGGCGGCCGATGTTGGCGACGCCGGTCACGGTCCGGCCGTCCGGGAGCGTGACGCGCACGGCATAGACGCCGCGGGCGGGCTCGAGGTGGCGGCCCAGCGGGACGTTGGCGGTGGGAAAGCCGATGGTGCGGCCCCGCTTGTCGCCATGGGTCACCGGGCCGCGGATGGACCAGGGGCGGCCCAGCTCGGTGGCGGCCCGCTCGGGGTAGCCGTCCTGTAGCAGGCGGCGGATGCGCGTGGAGCTGATGGGGCCCTGCGCGTCGGACAGCTTGGGCACGATGGTGAGGCCGATCCCCAGCGCCTCGGCCCGGGCCGCGAGGAACGGGGCGTCGCCGCCGCGGCGGTGGCCGAACGCGAAGTCGGCCCCGCAGGCCAGGTGGGCGGCGCCGACGCCCTGGTGCAGGACCTCGGCGACGAAGGTCTCGGCGGTTCGGGCGGCGAGGTCCGCGTCGAAGGGCAGCTCATACAGCAGCTGCACGCCGAGCCGGGCCAGGGCGTCGGCGCGCTCGGCGGCCAGGGTCAGGCGGAAGGGCGGGTCTTCCGGGCGGAACCACTCGCGCGGATGCGGCTCGAAGCTCAATACCGCGAGAGGGGCGCCGGGACGGGCGGCGTGCGCGGTGCGGAGCAGGTGGGCGTGGCCCAGGTGCACGCCGTCGAAGTTGCCGAGCGCCACGGTGGCGCCGCGCATCGCGGCGGGCAGGCTGCGCCAGTCTCGGACGATCCGCATCGGCTTGCGCCTCAGGCCCGGCTGCGCGGCATCACCGTCGCCTCGCCCTCGATGACGGTCTTGCCCGCCACGGTGCAGGTCGTCTTCAGCGTGGCGCGCTTGCGGCGGGGATCGAGCTCGGTCACCTCCACCTCGGCCACCACGGTGTCGCCGATCTTGACGGGCGCGCGGAACCGCAGCGTCTGCGCCAGGTAGACGGTCCCTGCGCCCGGCAGCCGCGTGCCGAGCACGGCGCTGATTAGCCCGGCCGACAGCATGCCGTGCGCGACGCGTTCCCCGAACATCGACCCGGCGGCGGCTTCGGCGTCCATGTGCACGGGGTTGGTGTCCAGGCTGACGGCGGCGAACAGCAGGATGTCCGCCTCGGTGATCGTCTTGCCGAGCCGAGCGGTCTGCCCGACCGTGAGGTCCTCGAACGCGACGCCATCCATGCCTGCTGTCCCTCTATGCCCGGCCTTCGGCCTGCGGTTGGACAAGGCCAAACCCCGGTGCGAAAAGCAAGGCACCCCCTGCAAGGAACCGCCATGTCGCTGGAATCGAAGACCCTGCTGGACGAGCTCGCGACGTGGGTGACGCACGAGACGCCGACGACGGACGCGGCCGCGGTGAACGGGCTCATGGACATGGCCGAGCGCGACCTGGCTGCGGCCGGGGCCGAGCTCCAGCGCATCCCGGGGCGTGACGGCTACGGCGACAACCTGGTCGCCCGCTCCCGCGGGACGGGCAACGGCAAGCCGATCCTGATGGTGGCGCACCTCGATACCGTCTGGTCGCACGGCACGCTGGAGACGATGCCCTTCGTGGTGCGCGGCGGGGCGGCGCATGGGCCGGGGATCTACGACATGAAGGCCGGCAGCTTCCTGGGGTTCAACGCGCTGCGGACCATCCTGCGCAGCGGCGTGCGCACGAAGCGGCCGATCACGCTGCTGCTGACGCCCGACGAGGAGGTGGGCAGCCCGACCAGCCGGGACCTGATCGAGGCGGAGGCGCGCGGCGCCGAATGCGTGCTGATCCTGGAGCCGGCGGGGCCCAAGGGCGTGTGCGTCACGGCGCGCAAGGGGGTCGGGCGCTTCACGCTGGAGGTGACGGGCAAGGGCGCCCATAGCGGGGGCAACTTCCCGGACGGCGCCAGCGCGGTGGTGGAGCTGGCGCAGCAGATCGGGCGCATCCACGCCATGGTCGACGTCGCCGCCGGGATCACGCTGAACCCGGCCCCCATCTGGGGCGGCACGCGGCCGAACGTGATCGCGGACCGGGCGGGCTGCGAGATCGACCTGCGGGTGCCCAGCGTCGCGGCGGGCGAGCGCATGGCGGCGGCGTTGCTGGCGCTGACGCCGATCGACCCCCGCTGCACGCTGAAGATCGGCGGCGGGATGAACCGGCCGCCCATGGCGGAGTCGGAGGGCGGGTTGGCCCTGTTCGAGAAGGCGCGGGCCTCGGCGGCGAAGGCGGGGTTCGAATTGGGAAAGCAGCACCGCGGCGGCGGGTCCGACGGCAACTTCACCGCCGCCCTGGGCATCCCGACGCTCGACGGGCTCGGCTGCCCCGGCGCCGGCGCGCATGCGGACCACGAGCACATCCTGTGGGAGGCGCTGGCGCCCCGGGCCGCGATGCTGGCCGACCTGTTGGCGACGCTGTGAGCGCCGCGGCCATCCTGCTGGCGGCCCGGTACGATCCGGCGCAGCGGCCGCGCGCCCTGCCGGTCCCGCCCGCGGACAGGGACGCCGCCTATGCTGTGCAGCGGGCGGTGATGGCGACGTTGGGGCCGATCGGCGGCTGGAAGGTCGGGTTCTCGCCGGCCACGGGCCAGTTCACCTGCGCGCCGCTGCCCGCCGCCGCCGTGATGGCCAGCCCGGCCGTGGTGCATCAGGCCGAATGCCCGGACCGCGGCGTGGAAGCCGAGATTGCGTTGCGCCTTTCGGCGGACCTGCCGCCCCGGCCGGCGCCCTACACGGCGGCCGAGGTCGCGGCGGCGGTGGGCTCCGCGCACCCGGCGATCGAGCTGCTGCAGAGCCGCTACCGGGATGTGGACGCGGTCGACCCGCTGTCGGCGCTGGCGGACAGCCTGAGCCATTACGGGCTGGTCTGGGGCGCTGCCATTCCGGGTTGGCAGGAGATCGACCTGGTGGCGGAGGCTGTCGCGGTGGAGGTCGACGGGCAGGTGGTGAAAAGCGCCGTGGGGAACCCCGCGGGGGCGATGCTGCCGATGCTGGCCTGGTTGGCGGACACGGGTGCGGTCTGGGCGGGCGGGCTGAAGGCCGGGCAGTTCGTGACCACGGGCTCCTGGACGGGCAAGGACTTCGTGGCGGAGGGGGCGGCCGTCTGCATGCGCTTCGCCCATTGCGGCATCGTGGAGGCGCATTACGCATGAGCCAGGCCTTGATCGTGGGGGTGGGCCCCGGACTGTCATCGAGCTTCGCGCGGCTGCTGGCCGGGGCCGGGCACCCGGTTGCGCTGGCGGCGCGGCGGACGGACAAGCTGGCGGCGCTGGCGCGGGAGATCGGGGCCAGCCTGCATGAATGCGACGCTGCGGAGCCGGCGGCGGTGGCGGCCTTGTTCGATGCGATCCCGTCGCCCTCGATCGTATCGTACAACGCCAGCTTTCGGGTGCGCGGGCCCTTCGTGGACCTCGATCCCGTCGATGTCGCAAAGACGCTGCAGGTCTCGGCGTATGGCGGGTTCCTGGTGGCCCAACAGGCGGCGCGGCGGATGCTGGCGGCGGGTGCGGGGACAATGAGCGGGGGGACAATCCTGCTGACCGGCGCCTCGGCCGGGGTGAAGGGCTACCCGCAGTCGGCGCCATTCGCCATGGGCAAGTTCGCGCTGCGCGGCCTGGCGCAGAGCATGGCGCGGGAGCTGCATCCACAGGGGATCCACGTCGTGCACGTGGTGGTGGATGGCGGAATCCGCGCCGCCGCCCGGCCCGAGCCCGCGGACAAGCCGGACAGCCTGCTGGACCCCGACGCCATCGCACAGACGATGCTGGACGTCGTGCGGCAGCCCCGGTCCTGCTGGACGGACGAGATCGCGGTGCGGCCCTGGGTGGAGCGGTTCTGATCTGTTGCGGCCGTGGTTGACCCTACGCCCTGGCAAGGACGACATTTCGCCCATGGGAAAGTCATCCACCTCCCCTGTGGCGAGCCGGCCCGATGCCATGCCAGCTTCGGGGACGGGCGGCCTTCAGGCTGGATCGAACAAGATCTTCGGAAGCATCACGCTGCCGAATGGCACGAAGCTGATGACCATGCGAGAGAACGTCCTACGAACCGTGAGCGCCTCGGTTCACAGAAAATGAGCGACGGCCGCGGTGCGACCGGCGCACTCTGGCGCACTCTATAGTCGAGCCTTCGAAACATTCGTGTCACGCCGCAATCTCCTGGCCGTTGACGCAGGGCGACGTCAGAACCGCTTCTGCGTGAAGAACCGCGCGCCGTTGCGGGGGTGCGCCGGTGGCGTCGTCGCGCAGCACGACGGCCACCTCCGTGTAGCCGGAGGGGCCGCCGGCCTGTTCGTTGCAGGCGATGAGGGGCCGAGGATGGCCGTCCGCAGCTCGGGCGGCGGGGCTTCCACCAGGGCCAGCGACACGGCCATGGTCAGTCCATGACGATCCGGGGGCCCGCCGCGGGCTTCGTGCCGGCCAGGCCGTCCCAGACGCGGGCGGCGATGGCGCGGTAGGCGGCGGCGGCCGGGCTGTCGGGGGCGCTGGCCATGATGGGGGTGCCCTCGTCGGCGGTCAGGCGGATGTCGAGCAGCAGCGGCACCTCGCCGAGGAACGGCACGCCGAGAGCGTCGGCCTCGCGCCGGGCGCCGCCATGGCCGAACAGCGGGGTTTCGTGGCCGCAGTTGGGGCAGCAGAACACGCTCATGTTCTCGACGATGCCCAGGACGGGCACGAGGGTCTTCTCGAACATGCGGACGCCGCGGCGGGCATCGATCAGCGCGATGTCCTGCGGCGTGCTGACGATGACGGCGCCGCTGAGGCTGACGCGCTGGGCCATGGTCAGCTGGGCGTCGCCGGTGCCGGGCGGCATGTCGACGACCATGACGTCGAGCGGACCCCAGAGCACCTGGCCCATCATCTGCTCCAGCGCGCCCATCACCATGGGGCCGCGCCAGATCATCGCGGTGTCGGCGTCGACCAGGAAACCGATGGACATGACCTGCAGGCCCCAGGCCTCGAGCGGGATCATCTTGCCGTCCTGGACCAGCGGCTTGCGCGACAGGCCGAGCATGCGGGGCAGGCTGGGGCCGTAGATGTCGGCGTCGAGCAGGCCGACGCGGAGGCCCTGCTGGGCGAGGGCGACGGCCAGGTTGACGGCGGTCGTGCTTTTGCCGACTCCGCCCTTGCCCGAGGCGACGGCGACGACGTGGCCGACGTCCTGCAGCAGCTTGGCCCGGTCTGCCCCGGCGGGCCCGCCCGCAGGCTTAGCGTGCGCATGGGCGTGCGCATGGGCGTGCGCATGGGCGTGGCTGGGCGCGGGGGGCGCCTCGGCCCGGTGCGCGGTCAGCACGACGGTGGCGTTGACGACGCCGGGCTGGCGGGCGAGCAGGTCCTGGGCGGCCTGGCGCACCGCCTCCATGGCGCCGGCGTTGCCGCGGTCGGCGCGCAGGGCCAGGTGCACCAGGCCGCCGCGCAGCTCCAGGCTGTCGATGGCCGTGGCGAGGTCGCCGCCCGACCCGACATTTGGGGGCAGGGCCAGCCCCTTCAGGGCCGCCCGCAGGCTCTCGACCGTCGGTGCCGTCATCCTTCGTAAACCCCACATCGCTTGTAAACCTCGAAGGTCCGGTCAATATGCCGGCGGCCTGCCCGCGGCATATGGACCGCGCGCGCCCGGCTGCCAACAGGAGCATCCTTTCCCCATGTCTTGGAACAGCGGCGGCGGCCCCAACCCTTGGGGCAACCCCGGCGGCGGCAACCAGAACCCCCGTCCCGGCGGCCCGCAGGGCCCGAAGGGTCCGCAAGGCCCGCAGGGACCCTGGGGCGGCGGCGGCGGCAACCGTGGCCCGGGCTCGGGCGGGCTGCCGGACCTGGACGAGCTGATCGCCCGCATGCAGGACAAAGCGCGGCGCTTCGTGCCCGGCGGGCCCGGCGGGCCGTTCGGCCGGCGTGGCAGCGGCCGGCTCTATGGGCTGCTCGCGCTGGTGGCGGTCGCCATCTGGCTGGCCAGCGGCTTCTACCGCGTCCAGCCGGACCAGCAGGGCGTGGTGCTGCGCTTCGGCGCATTCGACGGCAAGACCACCGCACCCGGCCTGAACTACCATATCCCGTGGCCGGTCGAGCAGGCGCTGACGCCGGCCGTGACCCGCATCAACCGGGTCGAGGTCGGCTTCCGCGGCGGCAGCGGCGACCAGACCGTGGTGCTGCGCTCGCCGCGCGACGGCGGCTCGGGCTCGGCGCGCGAGGTGCCGGAGGAGGCGCTGATGCTGACCGGGGACGAGAACATCATCGACATCAACTTTTCCGTCTTCTGGCGCATCCGCGACGCCGGGGCCTTCCTGTTCAACACGCGCAACCCTGAGGAGACGGTGCGTTCCGCGGCCGAGAGCATGATGCGCCAGGTGATCGGGCGCACGGCGATCCAGCCGGCGCTGACGGAGGCGCGGGCGCGGATCGAGCAGGATGTCACGACAGGGAGCCAGGCGATCCTGGACCAGTACGGCGCCGGCGTCGAAATCACGCAGGTGCAGCTGCAGCGGGTCGACCCGCCAGCGGCGGTCATCGAGAGCTTCCGCGACGTGCAGCGGGCCAACACGGATGCGGAGCGCGTCCGCAACGAGGCGGAGAGCTATCGCAACGACATCATCCCGCGGGCCCGCGGCGACGCGGCGCGGCTTTCGGCCGAGGCCGAGGGGTCCCGCCAGTCCAGCATCGCCGAGGCCTCCGGTCAGGCGCAGCGCTTCCTCAGCGTCTATCAGGCCTACACGCTCGCGAAGGACGTCACCTTGAAGCGCCTGTATATCGAGACGATGCAGCAGATCCTGTCCAACACGCCGTCGATCGTGGTGGACGACAAGCTGCAGGGGATCGTCCCCTATCTGCCGCTCGACCCGGCCCGGGTGAACGGACCACGGCCGGGGGCGGCCCCGTCGGCTGCCCCGCAATCCAGCCCGGGGATGCCGCGATGAACCGCCTCGCCTTGGGCGGCGCCGTGATCGCGGCGTTTCTGCTGCTGGTGCTGTCCGCCAGCCTGTTCACGGTCGAACAGACCGAGCAGGTGCTGATCACTCAGTTCGGCCAGCCGATCCGGGTGATCGACAAGCCCGGCCTGAACGCCAAGCTGCCCTTCGTGCAGACGGTGATCAGCTTCGACCGCCGGCTGCTGGATTTCGAGAGCGGCGGCGAGGAGGTGATCCTGGCGGACCAGCGCCGCCTGATCGTCGACAGCTTCACCCGGTTCCGCATTGCGGACGCGCTGAAATACTTCCAGGCCGTCGGCGCGCAGGAGAACGGCATCCGGGCGCGGCTCAACTCCGTGGTGACGTCGTCGCTGCGGCGGGTGCTGGGCAACGAGACGCTGCTGAACGTGCTGAGCAACGACCGCACGCGGATCACCGCCCTGGTGAAGGGCCAGGTGGCCGACGAGATGCGCGGCTTCGGCGTGACGATCGAGGACGTGCGGCTGCGCCGGGCGGACCTGCCGCAGGAGAACACCCAGGCGATCCTGGGCCGCATGAAGTCCGAGCGCGAGCGGGTGGCGAGCCAGGCCCGCGCCGAGGGGGCCGAGGCCAGCCTGCGGATCCGCGCCGACGCCGATCGGGACCGGACGGTGCTGCTGGCGGAGGCGCGCGCCAATGCCGACAAGCTGCGTGGCGACGGCGAGCGCCTGGCGATCAAGATCTACGCCGACGCCTTCGAACGCGACCCGGCCTTCTACGCCACCTACCGCACCCTGCAGGCCTATCGCGAGGCCTTCGGGTCCAACAGCGGGTCGCGCCTGGTGCTGACGCCCGACATGGACTTCCTTAAGCTGCTGCGGGAGGCGCCGAAACCCTGATACGCCGCCGGAACCGGCAACTGTCATCGGCCACACCGAACCCGGGCCTTAGCGCGAACGTTATTCGTCACCACCTGAGTGTCAGAACCGTCGTCATACCGCCTGTCCCCGAGGGAGAACCCATGCGCCTCCGCCCCCTGCGCGCCGCCGTGCTCGCCGCTGCCCTGGTCCTTCCCGCAGGGATCCCGCACCCGGCGCTCGCCGCCGGCACCCCTGAGAGCTTCGCGGACCTCGCGGCGACGCTGTCGCCCGCGGTCGTGAACGTCAGCAGCACCCAGACCTCGCAGCAACGGGCGGACCGCGCCGCGCCGGAGGGGCAGCAGTTCCCACCGGGCTCGCCGTTCGAGCAGTTCTTCCGCGACTTCCTGGACCGCAACCGTCCCGGCGGGCAGGGCCGCCGCGGGCCGCCCGGCGAGGCGCCGGAGCGTCCGGGGGCCGGCCGGTCCGTCAGCCTGGGCAGCGGGTTCATCATCGACCCGGCCGGCTACATCGTGACCAACAACCACGTGATCGACGGCGCCGACGAGATCACGGTCACGCTGACCGACAACACGACGCTGAAGGCCAAGCTGGTCGGCAAGGACGAGCGGGTGGACCTCGCGCTGCTGAAGGTCGAGAGCGACAAGCCGCTGACCTCGGTGTCGTTCGGCGACAGCAACACGGGCCGGGTGGGCGACTGGGTGCTGGCGATCGGCAACCCGTTCGGGCTCGGCGGGTCCGTCACCGCCGGGATCGTGAGCGCCCGCGGGCGCGACATCCACCAGGGCGCCTACGACGACTTCATCCAGACCGACGCCGCCATCAACCGCGGCAACTCGGGCGGGCCGCTGTTCAACATGAAGGGCGAGGTGATCGGCATCAACACGGCGATCTACTCGCCGTCGGGTGGGTCGGTCGGCATTGGCTTCGCCGTGCCGTCGAACCTCGCCAAGCCCGTCATCGCGATGCTGCGCGAATACGGCAAGGCGCGCCGGGGCTGGCTGGGCGTCAGCATCCAGCAGGTGACGCCGGACATCGCCGAGAGTCTGGGGCTGAAGGATGCCGGGGGGGCGCTGGTGGGCCGGGTGAACGAGGGCGGGCCGGCGGACCAGGCCGGGATCCGTGGCGGAGACATCATCCTGAAGTTCAACAGCCAGGACGTGAAGGAGATGCGGACCCTGCCCCGGATCGTCGCCGAGACGCCGGTGGGCAAGGCGGTCCCGGTGCTGCTGTGGCGGGACGGCAAGGAGGCGACGGTCCAGGCCTCGGTGGGCGAGCTGCCGGAGGATGTCCAGCAGGCGAGCGCCGCGCCGACTGCGGCACCAGTCAAGCCGGACCGCACCGCGGTCATCGCGGGGCTGGGGGCCAAGCTGTCGCCCATCACGGACGAGCTGCGGACCCAGTTCAAGCTGGGCCCGGACCAGAAGGGCGTGGTCGTGACCGACGTGGACTCCGACGGGCCCGCGGCGACTCGCGGGCTGAAGCCGGGCGACGTGATCGTGGAGGTGCAGCAGCAGCCGGTGACGACGCCGTCGGCCGTGGCCGAGCTGATGACCCGCTACCAGAAGCAGAACCGCAAGACCGTGCTGATGCTGATCCAGAGCGGCGAGGGCCTGCGCTGGGTTCCGGTTCCGCTGACGTCCGACTCGACCCGCAAGCCGGGGTAGGTGCATCCCGACACCTGGTTGAAGGTGCTGCCCGCCGGGCTGTTCTGCGAGCCCGGCGGCTTCTTCATCGACCCGGTCCGCCCGGTCCCGCGGGCCATCATCACCCACGCCCACGCCGACCACGCCCGCCCGGGCCACGACGCCGTGCTCGCCAGCCCCGAGACGATGGCGCTGATGGACGTGCGCATGGGTGTGGGCCGTGCCGGCGCCGTGCAGCAGGTGCTGGAATACGGCGAGGTGCTGAAGGTGGGCGAGGTCCGCGTCTGGCTGGAGCCGGCGGGCCATGTGCTGGGGTCGGCGCAGGTGGCGATGGAATGGCGGGGCAGCCGGGCCGTGGTCAGCGGCGACTACAAGCGCGTGACCGACCCGACCTGCCGCCCGTTCGTGCCCATCCCATGCGACGTCTTCGTGACGGAGGCGACCTTCGCCCTGCCGGTGTTCCGCCACCCGCCGGCCGCCGGGGAAGTGGCCAAGCTACTGGACAGCCTGGCGTTGTTCCCGACGCGGACGCACGTCGTCGGGGCCTATGCGCTGGGCAAGGCGCAGCGGGTGATCGCGCTGCTGCGGCAGGCCGGGTGGGACCGCCCGATCTACCTGCACGGGGCGATGCTGCCGCTGTGTGCCGCCTATGAGAGGCTGGGCGTGCCGCTGGGGCCGCTGCTGCCCGCGACGGTCTCCGAGAAGGCGGCGCTGGCCGGGGCCGTGGTGATCGCGCCGCCCAGCGCCATCGCCGACCGCTGGGCCCGGCGTTTGGCCGAGCCGCTGGCCTGCATGGCGAGCGGCTGGATGCGGGTGCGGCAGCGCGCCCGCAGCAAGGGGGTGGAGCTGCCGCTGGTGATCAGCGACCACAGCGACTGGGACGAGCTGCTGCAGACGCTGGACGACGTCGGCGCCCCCGAGGTGTGGGTGACGCATGGCCGCGAGGAGGCGCTGATCCACGAGGCCGCCAAGCGCGGCATCCGCGGCCGGGCGCTGCGGCTGATCGGCTATGGCGACGACGACGAGGATGCGGAGCCTGCGGTGGCAGCCTCGGACGAACCCGCGGCCGCTGCAGCCCCATGATCGCTTTTGCCGAGCTGCTGGAGCGGCTGATCTTCTCGCCGGGGCGGCTGGCGAAGGTGGCGCTGTTGCGGCGCTACTTCGAGACGCAGCCCGACCCCGACCGCGGCTTCGGCCTGGCGGCGCTGACGGGCGAGCTGGCGTTCCAGGCCGCCAAGCCCGCGCTGATCCGTGGCCTGGCGGAGGAGCGCACGGACCCGACGCTGTTCGCCTGGTCCTATGACTATGTAGGCGACCTGGCGGAGACGGTCGCGCTGATGTGGCCGGTGCGGCCGACCAACGCGCCGACGCCCACCCTGACGGACGTGGTGCAGACGCTGCTGAGCACGCCCAAGGCCGAACTGCCGGGCGTCGTGGCCGGATGGCTCGATGCCTCGGACGCGTCGGTGCGGTATGCGCTGCTGAAGCTGATCACCGGCAGCCTGCGGGTCGGGGCCTCGGCGCGGATCGCGAAGGTCGCGCTGGCGGAGCTGGCCGACGACACGATCGCGGCCGACGACATCGAGGAGGTGTGGCACGGGCTGGTTCCGCCCTACGTGCCGCTGTTCGCCTGGCTGGAGGGCCATGCGCCGCGGCCGGACCCGGCGGGCGCGCCCGTGTTCCGCCCCCCCATGCTGGCCCACCCGCTGGAGGCGCCGGACCTGGCGGCGCTGGACCCGGCGGCGTATCGCGCGGAATGGAAATGGGACGGCATCCGCGTGCAGCTGGTGGCGACACCGCGCGGGCGCCGGGTCTATTCCCGGGGGGCGGACGACATCTCCGCGGCGTTCCCGGAGATCGTAGGGGTCATGGACTTCGACGCGGTGCTGGACGGGGAGCTGCTGGTGCTGCGGGACGGCGAGGTGGCGCCGTTCGCCGACCTGCAGCAGCGGCTGAACCGCAAGGCGCCCTCGGCCAAGCTGCAGCGGGACTTTCCGGTGGGGGTGCGGCTGTACGACCTGCTGATGGACGGGACGGAGGATTTGCGGCCGCTGCCGTTCGACGCGCGGCGGCAGCGGCTGGAGGCGTGGTTCGCCCGCACCCAGCCGGCGCGGATGGACCTGTCGCCGCTGATCCCGTTCACGACGGTGGCGGCGCTTTCGGACATCCGCGACGGCACGCGGGCCGCCAGCATCGAGGGACTGATGCTCAAGCGGGGCGACAGCGCCTATGTGCCGGGGCGGCCCAAGGGGCAGTGGTGGAAGTGGAAGCGCGACCCGCTGACGATCGACGCGGTGATGATGTATGCGCAGCGCGGCCACGGGAAGCGCAGCAGCTACTACAGCGACTACACGTTCGGGCTGTGGCGGGCGGATGGGGAGCTGGTGCCCGTCGGCAAGGCGTATTCCGGGTTCACCGACGCGGAGCTGGTGCAGCTGGACCGCTGGGTGCGGAACCACACGACGAACCGGTTCGGGCCGGTGCGCGAAGTGGAGCGCGGCCTGGTGCTGGAGATCGCCTTCGATGCGGCGCAGCGCAGCCAGCGACACAAGTCGGGCGTGGCGCTGCGCTTCCCGCGTGTGGCCCGGCTGCGCTTCGACAAGCCGGCGGCCGAGGCGGACCGGCTGGACACGCTGATGCGCTTGATCGAGGGCTGGCAACCCGACTAGGCGATGCCGCGTTGCTTCGATCATCCCTTATGAACAGGAGCTTTCGATGCGACTTTCCTCCACCATCCGCGCCGTGATCTTGACCCTGGCCCTGGCGACGCTGGCGCCGATCCTGGTGGCCTGCAACACGACGGCGGGCGCCGGGCAGGACGTGAGCGCGGCCGGGCGGGCCGTGACGCGGGGCGCGAACGACGTGAAGCAGGGCCTCTAGGCCGGCTGCGGAACGGGCGTTCCGTGATAAACCCGGGGCTGCTGCTTGCCCTCAGCGGGGCGGGCGCGGTCCCGGGCTGGCACGTCGCGTGGAAACCGTTAGGTTGCCGCAAAAGACGAGCAGGGACCGCCCGATGGACTTCGACCTCAGCGACGACCAGCGCCTTCTGAAGGACAGCGTGGACCGGTTGGTCCTGGACCGTTACGGCTTCGCGGCACGACAGGCGAACCGCTCGCACCCGGAAGGCTGGAATCGGGAGGCCTGGGCGGCCATGGCCGAGCTGGGCCTGCTGGGCCTGCCATTCCCGGAGGGTGCGGGCGGCTTCGGCGGGGGGACCGTCGATGTCGGGCTGGTCATGGAGGCGTTCGGCCGCGGCCTGGTGACCGAGCCTTATTTCGCGAGCGTCGTGCTGGCGGGCGGCCTGCTGCGGCATTGCGCTTCGGCCGAGCAGACGGAGGCGCTGGTGCCCGGCCTGATCGCCGGGGAGACGTGCTTCGCCTATGCGCAGGCGGAGCGCCAGTCCCGCTACAGCCTGAACGATGTGAAGACGACGGCACGGCAGGAGGCAGGGGCCTGGCGCATCGATGGCGCGAAGGGCCTGGTGCTGCAGGGCGACAGCGCGGACATGCTGATCGTCAGCGCCCGCGTGTCGGGGCAGGAGCGCGACCGCGACGGGATCGGCCTGTTCCTGGTCAAGGCCGAGGGCCCGGGCGTGACCCGGCGCGGCTACCCGACGCAGGACGGGCTGCGGGCGGCCGAGATCGGCTTCGAGGCTGCGCCCGGGACGCCGCTGGGGGTGCCCGGACAGGCGCTGCCGGCGATGGAGCGGGTGGAGGACGAGGCGATCGCCGCGCTGTGTGCCGAGGCGGTGGGGGTGATGCAGTCGATGCACGACCTGACGGTGGATTATCTGAAGACCCGCAAGCAGTTCGGCCGGGCGATCGGCGAGAACCAGGCGCTGCAGCATCGCGCCGTCGACATGTATGTCTCGCTGGAGCAGGCGCGCAGCATGGCGCTGTATGCCACGATGATGGCGGGGTCGGACGACGAGACGGAACGGCGCCGGGCGATCCATGCGGCCAAGGTGCAGATCGGGCAGAGCGGGCGGCACATCGGGCAGGAGGCGGTGCAGCTGCATGGCGGGATCGGCGTGACGATGGAATACAGCGTCGGCCACTACTTCAAGCGCATGACGATGATCGAGCGGAGCTTCGGCGACACCCAGACGCATCTGAGCGCGCTGGCGCGGCTCGGCGGCCTGATCGCCGCCTGAGGTGCCGTGACCGCGCGCGGCCTCGTCAGACGGACGGCGTGCGCGGTGCCGCTGCTGGCCCTGCTGGGGGCGGCACCGCAGCGGCAGGCGCCGCGCCCGGTGTACGGGCCGCCCCCGCCGCCGTCGCCCTACGACCAGTGCGACGCCGCGACGGCCGGCGCCCGCACCCGCCTGATCCCGGAGACGCTGCTGCCGGCGATCGCCCGGGTGGAGAGCGGGCGGCTGGATCCCGCGACCGGGCGGGTGCGCTCCTGGCCCTGGACGATCAACGTGGACGGCGTGGGCACCTTCTTCGAGACGAAGGCGGATGCGGTGGCCACCGTGCTGGCCCTGCAGGCGCGGGGCACGAGGTCGATCGACATCGGCTGCATGCAGGTGAACCTGTACTACCATCCGAACGCGTTCCCGTCGGTCGAGGCGGCGTTCGATCCGCCGACCAACGCGGCCTATGCCGTGACGTTCCTGACGGCGTTGCATGGCCAGTTCAAGGATTGGGGGCTGGCGACGGCGGCCTATCACTCGCAGGCGCAGGCGGAGGGCGAGGATTACCAGCGGCGGGTGTTCGGCCGGGTGATGACGCCGATGGGCCCGCCGTCGGGGTTTGCGGTGCCGGGGGGCAAGTGGCCGCCTGCGGGCGTGGTGTTCGGTGCCATCCCGCCGGCGAGCGCGATGTTCGGGGCGTTCCCGCCGGCCAGCCAGTCCTTCGGTGCCTTCGCGCCCTCGACGGCCTTCGGCGCGTTCGGCACCTTCGCCCCGGCGGCCCCCGCCGCGGCGGCGAAGCGGCCAGGACGGCGGTGACTCCTGGCTGGCGTTAC
>CBDCAI010000012.1:0-118942 GCA_965213845.1 Acetobacteraceae bacterium | reverse complement strand
CGCGATCACGTCGTCGATGCTGCCGATCGACAGCCGGTAGATCGGCGGCAGGAAGAAGAAATCCCATGCGAGGAAACCCAGCACCGCCGTGAACAGCGCGATCCACAGCCCGGCGAAGCTTCCCGCCAGCACGACGCACGCCAAGTACACCATGCCCAGCGCCCGCGCCGGAACCGCGTCGCCGAGCAGGGATGCCGCCCCCGTCAACACGCCCACCAGAGCCGCCGCAGCCGCCCACGCATACCAGGGCGACGCCTCCACCACCGGGCGGCGCGCCGGCGCATCGGTCACCGGAACCACATGCAGCGCCAGCTCGGGCGCCCGGAACAGCAGCTGGCTGGCCAGCGTCCGCCCGGTCATCCGCCGCAGCCATTGCGGACGCGCCCGGCCCATCACCAGATGCGTCACGTTGTGCCGCGACGCCGCTTCCAGCACCACCGCCACCAGGTCCGGCCCGGCCCGCACATCCACCTCCGCCCCCAGCTGCGCCGCCAGCTCCAGCGGTGCGACCAGCGCCATCGGGTTCACGCCCCGCTCCACATGCAGCGCGATCCACGGCGCGTGCAGCGCATCCGCCAGCCGCTTGGCCTGCCGGATCACCGGTCCCGCCGTGCCGTCGGGCGACACCAGCGCCAGCACCCGGTCGTTCGCCGGCCAGGGCCCGCTGATCGCATGCCGCCGCATGTAGTCGCGCACGTCGCCATCGACATGCTCGGCCGCCCGCCGCATCGCGATCTCGCGCAGCGCCGCCAGGTTGCCCTCGCGGAAGAACCCGTCCAGCGCCCGGCGCGCGACGTCGGGACGGTAGATGCGGCCGTCGCGCAACCGCGCCTGCAACTCGGCCGGCGGCAGGTCGATCAGCTCGATCTCGTCCGCCATCTCCAGAACCTTGTCCGGCAGCGTCTCCGTCACCCGCACCCCGGTGATCCGCGCCACGCTGTCGTTCAGGCTCTCGAGGTGCTGCACGTTCAGCGTAGCCCACACGTCGATGCCGGCGTCCAGCAGGTCCCGCACGTCCTCCCAACGCTTGGCGTGCCGGCTGCCGGGCGCGTTGGTGTGCGCCAGCTCGTCGATCAGCATCAGCCCCGGCCGCAACGCCAGCGCCGCCTCCAGGTCGAACTCGTCCAGCACCTGCCCGCGATACGGCACCGCCCGCCGCGGCAGGATCGGCAGGTCGTCCACCTGCGCCTCCGTCCCCGCCCGCCCGTGCGTCTCCACGATCCCGATGAGCACGTCCTCGCCCGCAGCCCGCCGCAGCCGCGCCGCGGCCAGCATCTCCCACGTCTTGCCCACCCCGGGCGCCGCCCCCAGGAACACCTTCAGACTCCCCTTCCCCTCCGCCGCAGCGTCGGCGATCAGCGAGTCGGGGTCGGGGCGACGATCGTCCATCACGGCGTTGTAGACGGAATCCACGGGCGCGACATCATGCCCGCGGTCAAAGGCCGGGCTCGAGGACCCTGCTACCGCGCCCCATCGAGCGCCAGGTTCACCGCCAGCACGTTCACCCGCGGCTCGCCGATCAGCCCCAGCAGCCGGCCTTCGGTATGCGCCGCGACCACCGCCTGCACCTGCGCCTCGCCCAGGTTGCGCGCCTTCGCGATCCGCGCCACCTGGCGCGCCGCGAACGCCGGCGACACATGCGGGTCGAGCCCCGAGGCCGACGTCGTCACGCTGTCGCCCGGCACGGGGCCCGCCCCCATCTTACCCACATCCTCCGTCACGCGGTCCACGAGGCTTTTCGCCGTCGGGCCCGCATTCGACGCGCCGGAGTTGGAGGCGTTGTACGGCGCGGACACCGTCTTGGCCGCATCCGCCGGGTCCGGCATCAGCGTGGCCGACGGCCGGCCCTGCAGATACTTGTCCGCCGTCCAGTTCTGCCCGATCAGCGCGGACCCCACCACCTTGCCGTCCCGCACCACCAGCGAGCCGCCGGCCTGGAACGGCATCACCGCCCCGGCCAGCCCGGTGAACCCCAGCGGCAGCACGATGCCGGTCAGCAGGGTGAACAGCACGATCATCACGATCGCCGGGCGTAGGTGCTGCACGTCAGCGCACTCCCATCAGGGTCAGGATCAGGTCGATCGCCTTGATGCCCACGAAGGGGGCCACCAGGCCGCCGAGCCCGTAGATCAGCAGGTTCCGCCGCAGCAGCGCCGCAGCCCCGATCGGCACGAACTTCACGCCCCGCAGCGCCAGCGGCACCAGCGCGACGATGATCAGCGCGTTGAAGATCACCGCCGACAGGATCGCCGTCTGCGGGCTGGTCAGGTGCATGATGTTCAGCGCCCCCAGCTCCGGATAGGTGGCGGCGAAGATGGCCGGCAGGATCGCGAAGTACTTGCTCACGTCGTTGGCGATGCTGAAGGTCGTCAGGCTGCCCCGCGTGATCAGCAGCTGCTTGCCGATCTCCACGATCTCGATCAGCTTCGTCGGGTCGCTGTCGAGGTCCACCATGTTGCCGGCCTCGCGCGCCGCCTGCGTCCCGGTCTGCATCGCGACACCCACATCCGCCTGCGCCAGCGCCGGCGCGTCGTTCGTGCCGTCGCCGCACATCGCCACCAGCCGCCCGTCGGCCTGCACCTTGCGGATGTAGTCCAGCTTGTCCTGCGGCGTCGCCTGCGCCAGGAAGTCGTCCACCCCCGCCTCGGTCGCGATCGCCGCCGCCGTCACCTTGTTGTCGCCCGTGATCATCACGGTCCGGATGCCCATCGCCCGCAGCGCCGCAAAGCGCTCGCGGATGCCCGGCTTCACGATGTCCTTCAGCTCGATCACGCCCATCAGCTGCCCGTCGCGCACCACGCCCAGCGGCGTGCCGCCCGCCCGCGCCACGCGGTCGACCGCCGCGGTATAGGCTGCCGGCGCCTCGCTCCCGGCCAGCGCCGCCACGCTGTCAACCGCACCCTTGCGCCACACATGCCCCCCCGAATCGAGCCCGCTGACCCGCGTGTTGGCACTGAACGGCACGACCGTCGCATTCGAAGGCCGCTCCACGGAAAGCCCATGCCGGTCCCGCACATACGACAGGATCGAACGCCCCTCCGGCGTCTCGTCGCCCAACGAGGCCAGCATCGCCGCCTCCGCCAGGCTCGCCTCGTCCACCCCGGGCACCGGATACAGCCCGGCCGCCGCGCGGTTGCCGAACGTGATCGTCCCGGTCTTGTCCAGCAGCAGCGTGTCCACGTCGCCCGCCGCCTCCACCGCGCGGCCCGACGTCGCCACCACGTTGAAGCGGATCAGCCGGTCCATCCCCGCGATCCCGATCGCCGAGAGCAGCCCACCGATCGTCGTCGGGATCAGCGTCACGAACAGCGCCACCAGCACCGGCACCGCAAGGTCGGTGCCCGAATACTTCGCCAGCCCCACCAGCGTCACCACCGCGATGAGGAAGATGATCGTCAGCCCCGCCAGCAGGATGTCGAGCGCGATCTCGTTGGGCGTCTTGCGCCGCTCGGCCCCCTCCACCAGCGCGATCATGCGGTCGATGAACGTGCTGCCGGGCTCGGCGGTGATGCGGATCACCAGGAAGTCCGACACCACCTGCGTGCCGCCCGTCACGGCGCTGCGGTCACCGCCGGCCTCGCGGATCACGGGCGCGCTCTCGCCGGTGATGGCGCTCTCGTTCACGCTCGCGACCCCATCCACGATCTCGCCATCCGACGGGATCAGGTCGTTCGTCTCCACCAGCACCAGCGTCCCCTTCTTCAGGTCCGACGCCGGCACGTCCTTCCACGTGCGGTCCTGCGGGCGCGCGATCACCTTGGCCATCGTGTCCGTCCGCGCCCGGCGCAGGCTTTCCGCCCGGGCTCGGCCCCGCCCCTCGGCCACCGCCTCGGCGAAGGTCGCGAACAGCACCGTCAGCCACAGCCACACCGCGATCGCGACCGGGAAGGCCGCGGGCGCCCCGGTGGCCAGGTTCCGCACCGCCAGCACCGTCACCAGGATCGAGACGATCTCGGTCACGAAGATGACGGGGTTGCGGATCAGCTGGAGCGGGTTGAGCTTGACGAAGGCGTCGCGCGACGCCCGGGCCAGGATCGCACCGTCGAACAGGGCGATGCTGTCGGCATTCTGAGCCATGGGAGGTTCCTAAAAGGTCTTGCCGGCGAGCATCGAGAAGTGCTCCGCCAAGGGGCCGAGGCTCAGCGCAGGCAGGAACTGCAGCCCGCCCATAATCAGGATCACCCCGATCAGCAGGCCGATGAACAGCGGCCCATGCGTCGGGAACGTCCCGGCGCTCTCGTTCAGCTTCGGCTTGGCCGCCAGCGACCCGGCGATCGCCAGCACCGGGATCATGAACGCGAACCGCCCCAGCAGCATGCAGGTGCCCAGCGCATAATCCAGCAGCGGCGTGTCCGCCGAAAGCCCGCCGAACGCGCTGCCGTTGTTGCCCGTGGCCGAGGTGAAGGCATACAGCATCTCGCTCAACCCATGCGGACCCGCATTGGACAGCGACGACACGCCGTCGGGCAGCACGAGGCACAGCGCCGTGCCGCTCAGGATGCACAGCGGCAAGATCAGCACCGCCAGCATCGCCAGCTTGATCTCCCGCGCCTGCACCTTCTTGCCCAGATACTCCGGCGTCCGCCCCACCATCAGCCCGGCCACGAACACCGCCAGCAGCGCAAACACGATGATCCCGTACAGCCCCGAGCCCACGCCGCCCGGCACGACCTCGCCCAGCTGGATCAGGAACATCGGCACCATCCCGCCCAGCGGCGTGAAGCTGTCGTGCATCGCGATCACGGCGCCATCGGACGTGGCGCTGGTCGTCACCGCGAACAGCGCCGACACAGCCGTGCCGAACCGGACCTCCTTGCCCTCCATGTTCCCCATGGACGGATCGACCCCCGCCGCCGTCAGCAGCGGGTTGCCCGAGCTCTCGGCCCAGTAGCAGCACACCACGAACCCCACCATCAGGATGGCCATCGTCCACATCAGCGCGAACCCCTGTCGGCGGTCCCGCACGATCACCCCGAACGTCACCGCCAGCGCAAACGGGATCACGATCTCGGACCACGTCTCGACCACGTTGCTCAGCGCCGTCGGGTTCTCGAACGGATGGGCGGAGTTGGCGTTGAAGAAGCCGCCGCCGTTGGTGCCCAGCAGCTTGATCGACTCCTGGAACGCCACAGGCCCCACGGCGATGGCCTGCTTGGCCCCCTCGAGCGTCGTCGCGTCCACGCTGGCCGCAAGCGTCTGCGGCACCCCCGCGGCGATCAGGACCACGGTGTACACCAGGCAGATCGGCAGCAGGACATAGAGCGTGATCCGCGTCAGATCGACCCAGAAGTTGCCCAGCGTCTTCAGCCCGCCACCCGCGAACGCCCGCGCCACCACCGCCGCCGCCGCGATGCCGGTCGCCGCCGACAGGAAGTTGTGGACCGTCAGCCCCCACATCTGCGTCCCGTACGACAGCGCGGTTTCGCCGCCATAGGCCTGCCAGTTGGTGTTGGTGACGAAGCTGATCGCCGTGTTGAACGCCAGCTGCGGCGTCATCGGCCCCTGCTCCATCGGGTTCAACGGCAGGAACTGCTGCAACCGCAGCATGGCGTACAGCACCACGAAGTGCAGCGCGCTCAGCACGATCAGCGCCGCGGCATAGCTCCGCCAGCCCATCTGCGCCGCGGGATCCACCCCGGCCAGCCGGTAGAATCCGCGCTCCACCGGCCCCAGCACAGGCGCCAACCAGGTCCGGCTGCCCTGCAGCACCGCGGCGATGTAGCCCCCGAGCGGAACCGCCGCCAGGAACACGAGCGCCAGCACGAGCGCGATCTGCGCCCAGCCGATAAGGGTCATGCGATGGTCCTCAAAAGTCTTCGGGTCGCACGAGCGCCCACACGAGATAGATCAGCAGCCCGGCCGCGACCGCGCCGCCCAGCACCAGGTCCACCACCGGCCTAGATCCGCTCGCAGAGAATGGCGTAGCCCGCCATGAGCAAAATGCCGCCCGTGCCGAGCACGAGGACGATGATGTCGGTCAACGTGGAAAACTCCGGTCGATTGAGGCACCGTATGCACGCGCCACGCATAAAGACGCCACACCGGATGCTGCCGAGCGACGTAAAGGCCGTATAAACCTCGCGACCTGCCACCCCGCGACTTGCCCAAGGGTCCACCATGTTCCGATCGTGTCCAGCAATTCTCTTGATCGGCTTTAGCATCCTCGGCGGCATGGCGCCGCCCGCCGCCGCCCAGGGCCCGGCCCAGCTTGCGCCCGCCCCGATCGACCGCAGCGGCTTCAACCTGTTCAACCCGACACCTGATGCCGCCCTGCGCCCGTTCAGCGCCGACCGCCCGACCAAAAGCTTCTCGCCCGTCACCGTCGACCCCGGCCATGTCCAGGTCGAGACCGACTTCTACAGCTACACCCACTCGAACGCCGGCGGAGTCACCACGCGACTCTCGACCGTCGCCGACCCCGTCCTCAAGCTCGGCATCACCAACCGCATCGAGGTCGCAGCGCAGTTCGGCGGCTACAACGACCTGGCCCTTCTCGACCCTGGCACCGGCGCCCGCCTGCAGACGGCGCGTGGCGCCGGGGACCTCGTGCTCCGCGTCAAGCTCAACCTGTTCGGCGAGCGGGGCGCCCCGGGCCTGGCCCTCATCCCCTATGTCAAGCTGCCCACCGCCTCCCCGAACCTCGGCAACGGCGCCACCGAAGGCGGGCTGATCGCCCCCCTCGTGCTGCCCCTGCCGCTCGGGTTCTCCCTGTTGCTGATGGCGGAGGTGGACGTGCTGCGGAACCAGGCCGACACCGGACGGCACGTCAACTTCACCCAGCTCGTCAACGTCTCCCACCCGGTCGGGCCCAAGCTCACCCTCTACGGCGAACTCTACTCCGCCCTCGGCACCGACGCCCGCACCCCGCCCGTCTATACGGCCGACGCCGCCGTCGCCTACGCGCTGACACCCTCGATGCAGCTCGACGCCGGCATCAACCTCGGCCTGAACCGCGCGGCGCCGAACCTGCAACTCTATTCCGGGATCGCGAAACGCTTCTGAGCCCCCTCCCCAGCGAGGCTGGATCGAGTAAGGGGCTGGAGCGGGTGAAGGGAATCGAACCCTCGTATGCAGCTTGGGAAGCTGCCGTTCTACCATTGAACTACACCCGCGTGCCGGCGTCGCAGCGCCCCGTTATAGGGTTCTGCCGTTGACCGCGCAACGCCCCCGGGCCTACACAGGGCCGTCGCCACGGGGGCGGCCCTCGTGATTTGTCCGGCCGGATTGCGGCGAGGTGAAAGAATCGCGCTAAAGAGGCCAGCGTCTGCCCCGATCCCGCTTGGCAGCCGCCGGCATTCACGGCCCGTCAACTGAGGCAAGTGGCATGTCCGACCCCATCCAAACCTACCGCCCGGCCACCCGCCTGGTCCATGGCGGCACCGTGCGCTCGCCGTACGGCGAGACCTCCGAAGCGCTCTTCCTGACCTCGGGCTTCATCTACGACAGCGCCGAGCAGGCCGAGGCCACCTTCCAGGGCAGCGTCCAGCACTACCAGTACTCCCGCTTCGGCAACCCGACCGTCGCCATGCTCGAGGCCCGCCTCGCCGGGATCGAGGGCGCCGAGGCCTGCCGCGTCACCGCCACCGGCATGGCCGCCGTGCACGCCACCATGCTGAGCCACCTCAAGACCGGCGACCGCGTCGTCGCCAGCCGGGCGCTGTTCGGCTCCTGCCACTGGATCGTCTCCACCCTGCTGCCCCGCTACGGCATCACCACCGAGTTCGTCGACGGCACCGACCTCGAGGCCTGGGCCCGCGCGCTGTCCACGCCCACGACGCTCGTCCTGCTCGAGACGCCGTCCAACCCCATGCTCGAGATCCTGGACCTGCGCCGCATCAGCACCCTGGCCCACGCCGCCGGCGCCCTGGTGGTGGTGGACAACGTCTTCGCCACCCCGCTGCTGCAGCAGCCGTTCGAGTTCGGCGCCGACGTCGTCGTCTATTCCTGCACCAAGCACATCGATGGCCAGGGCCGTGTCCTGGGCGGCGCCGTGCTGGGCCGCAAGGCCTGGGTCGAGGACGTGCTGCAGCCCTTCATCCGCAACACCGGCCCCAGCCTCTCCGCCTTCAACGCCTGGCTGCTGCTGAAGGGGCTGGAGACGCTGCACCTGCGCGTGCAGGCCGCCTCGGCCGCCGCTGCCCGCGTGGCCAATGCGCTGGCCGGGCACGGCGCGGTCCGCCGCGTGCTGTATCCCACCCGGCCCGACCATCCCCAGCATGCCCTGGCCATGGCGCAGATGAGCGGGGGCGGCACGATGGTCACGTTCGAGCTGGCCGACAAGGCCGCCGCCTTCCAGGCCATGAACGCCTTCCGCCTGGTCGCGGTGTCGAACAACCTTGGCGACTCGAAGTCGCTCGCCACCCATCCCGCCACCACCACCCACATGAAGATCGGCGCCGAGGAACGCGCACGCCTCGGCATCGCCGACGGCGCCATCCGCCTGTCCGTCGGGCTCGAAGACCCCGATGACATCATCGAGGACCTGCTCGCCGCGCTCGACCAGGTCGGCGCGCACGGCCAGGCGCACGGCACCGCCCGCCAGGCAGCGGAATAGCCATGATGCGGGGCGACTACACCGCCACGACCCGCCACATCCAGGTGACGGTTCGCGCCCGCTTCCTCGCCGACCAGTCCAACCCCGATCAGCGCAGCTGGGTGTGGGCCTACCAGGTCCGCATCCAGAACCGCGGCACGGAGACCGTCCAGCTGCTCCGCCGCACATGGCACATCACCGACGCCAACGGCCGCATGCAGGTGGTCCAGGGCGACGGCGTCGTCGGCGAACAACCGGTGCTCGAGGCGGGCGAGGCGTTCGAATACACCTCGGGCACCCCGCTCGAGACCTCCTCCGGCATCATGGCCGGCGCCTACCACATGATCGCCACCCTGACGCGGGAGCCGTTCGACGTCGAGATCCCGGCCTTCAGCCTGGACTGCCCCTCACAAGGCCGCCACCTGAACTAGCCGGGATAGCGGACCCCGGCCGCGTCGATCTTGCGACCCCGGCCATCCTGCCCACATGCCCTCTTCAAGAACGAAGGCGCCTGCCTTGAACAGCATCACCAAGCCCCCTGTTCCCGTCCGGACCTGCGTCGGCGTGCCCAGTCAGGAGGAAGCCGAGGAGGCCGTCCGCACCCTCATGCGCCTCGCGGGCGACGATCCCGCCCGCGAAGGGCTGCGCGACACCCCGAAGCGCGTCGTCAAGGCCTACAAGGAGCTGTTCGCCGGCTATGGGATCGACCCCGTGGCCCTGCTGGAACGCACCTTCGAGGAGGTTCAGGGTTACGACGAGATCGTGCTGCTGCGCGACATCCGGCTGGAAAGCTATTGCGAGCACCACATGGTGCCCATCATCGGGCGCTGCCACGTCGCCTACCTTCCCCGGGACCGGGTCGTCGGCATCAGCAAGCTCGCCCGCTTGGTCGACGCCTTCAGCAAGCGGCTGCAGATCCAGGAACGCCTGACCGTTCAGATCGCCGACACCATCAATCAGGTGCTGCAGCCCCGGGGCGTCGGCGTCGTGATCGAGGCCGGGCACCAGTGCATGTCCACCCGCGGCGTCCACAAGCCCGGCGTCAGCATGGTCACCAGCCGCATGCTCGGCGCATTCCGCGACGACCCGGAGACCCGGCGGGAGCTGCTGTCCATGATCGGCCATCGCGCCCCGAGTTCATTGGACTTCTGACCGCACGCTGCGGCAGGCTCCAACCCGCACGGGGAAAGGGGCTGCCTTGATCGCAACGAGCCGGCGTGGATTGATGCGGGGCGCCGCCGCTACGCTCGGCGCCGGGCTCGCCGCCCCGCGTGTCGCCCGCGCCGCCACCGTGCTGCGCTTCATGCCCCAGGCCGACCTCGCCGTGCTCGATCCCGTGCAGAGCACCTCCGTCGTCACGATGCAGCACGCCTGCCTCGTGTTCGACACGCTGTTCGGCGTCGACGAACATGGCCGCACCCAGCCGCAGATGGTGGACGGCCACACGATCGAGGATGGCGGCCACGTGTGGCGCATGACGCTGCGTGACGGCCTGCTGTTCCACGACGGCACCCCCGTGCTCGCCCGCGACGTCGCCGCCTCCATCCGGCGCTGGGGCAGCAAGGACGCCTTCGGCCTCGGCCTGACCGCGGCCCTCGACGAGATCGCCGCACCGTCGGACAAGGTGGTCGTCTTCCGCCTCAAGCGGCCCTTCCCGCTGCTGGCCGAGGCGCTCGGCAAGGTCGGCGTCAACACCGCCGTCATCATGCCCGAACGCCTGGCCCGCACCCCGGCCGCCACCCAGGTGACGGAGATGGTCGGCAGCGGCCCCTTCCGCTTCGTCGCCGCCGACCGCGTGCCGGGCTCGCTCGCCGCCTACGAGAAGTTCGCCGCCTACGTCCCCCGGGAAGGCACCACGAGCCTGCTCGCCGGCCCCAAGCGCGCCTACCTCGACCGGGTCGAGTGGCACACCATCCCCGATTCTGCCACCGCCGCAGCCGCGCTCCAGTCCGGCGAGATGGACTGGTGGGAAGCCGCCAGCGTCGACAACCTGCCGACTCTGCGGGCCCGCCGCGACATCGTCGTCCGCGTCCAGGCCTACCCCGGCTATGCCGCCGCCATGCGCCCCAACTGCCTGCAGCCCCCCTTCGACAATCCGGCCATCCGCCGGGCCGTCATGGGCGGCATCGTTCAGACCGACTTCATGACCGCCGCCTCCGGCGAGGACCGCGCCCTCTGGCGGGACCATGTCGGCTTCTTCCATCCGGAATCCGCGATGGCCAACGACGCCGGCATGGCCGCCCTCTCGCCCGACCCGCTGAGCCCGGCCCGGCTGGACCGCGTCCGCCGCGACCTGGCCGCCGCCGGCTATGCCGGGCAACGCACCGTGCTCATGGGCGGGACCGACCGCCCCATCATCAACGCCATGGCCGAGGTCGCCGCCGACATGCTCCGCAAGGTCGGCATGAACGTCGACTACCAGCCCACGGACTGGGGCAGCGTGCTCAGCCGCGCCAACTCCCGCGAGCCCGTCGAACGCGGCGGCTGGAGCCTGTACATCACCGGCTATTACGGCTCCAGCGTCGTCAGCCCGGCCCCGCACAACTGGCTGCGCGGCAACGGCGCCGCCTCCATCGCCGGCTGGCCCGACAGCCCCCGCATCGAGGCGCTGCGCGACGCCTGGTTCACCGCCCCCGACCTGCAGGCCCAGCAGGCCATCGCCCGCGACATGCAGGCCCAGGCCTTCCGGGACGTCCCCTATTACCCGCTCGGCCTGCTGACGGACGTCGCTGCCTGGCGCAGCACCATCACCGGCATCCTCCCGGGCCTCGCGCTGTTCTACGACGTGAAGAAGGGCTGACCTTACGCGTTCGCCAGCTTTCGGATCATCGCGATCGTCGCCGGGCTGTCCCAGTCGGCCCCACCCTCCATCCGGCCCCGCTCCATCCCCCGCGCATCGATCAGAAGCGTCGTCGGGATGCCCCGCGCGCCCAGCATCCGCGCGCCCGCGCCCATCGGGTCCAGCACGACCGGCAGGTTCTTCACCTCGTGCTGCCGGTAGAACCGCTCCACCGCCACGGCCCCGCCCCGGTCCGACGAGATCGGCAGCACCACCACCCCGGACGACCTCACCGCCGCCGCCAGCGCATCGAGCGCCGGCATCTCCGCCACGCACGGCACGCACCAGGTCGCCCACAGGTTCAGCACGACCCCCTTGCCCGCATAATCCCCGATCGTCCGCACCGTCCCGTCCGCGAGCGTGAAGCGGAAATCGGCCGGCAGCGCGCCCGCCTCCGACCGGATCGTCTCCTCCCGGACCGCCATCCCGTCCGGGACCGCCGCCCATGGTTTGCGCGCCGCCCACAGTTTGCGCGCTGCAAGGGCCGAAGCTAGGGTCGCGCCGGCCGCCAGAAACACGCGGCGATGCAGTGGAATCATGGTGCGTCCTTGAACAAGATCACGACAGACGACGACAGCCTTCGCAATGCCGAGGCGAATGCCCAGTGGGGTGGCCGGTTCGCCCGCGGGCCCTCGATCATCATGCAGGACATCAACGCCTCGATCGGCTTCGACCGGAAGATGTGGCGCCAGGATATTAGGGGAAGCCTCGCCCATGCCGCAATGCTCGCCCATGCCGGGGTGATCGCGCCGGCCGACGAGACGGCGATCCGGCACGGCTTGACCGAGATCGCCGCCGAGATCGAGGCCGGGCGCTTCCCCTTCGTGGAAGACCTCGAGGACATCCACATGAACATCGAGGCGCGCCTGGTGGAGCGCGTCGGCGAGCCGGGCAAGCGGCTGCACACCGCCCGCAGCCGCAACGACCAGGTGGCGACCGACTTCCGCCTGTGGGTGCGCGACAGCATCGACGGGCTCGATGCCCAGACCGCCGACCTCATGCGCGCCCTGGCCGACCGCGCCGCCGAGCACGCCGCCGATCCCATGCCGGGCTTCACCCACCTGCAGACGGCCCAGCCCGTCACCTTCGGCCACCACCTGCTCGCCTATGTCGAGATGCTGGCCCGCGACCGCGGCCGCCTGGCCGATGCGCGGCGCCGCCTCAACGAATGCCCGCTCGGCTCCGCCGCCCTCGCCGGCACCAGCTTCCCCATCGACCGCGCCATGACGGCCGGCGCCCTCGGCTTCGACCGCCCGACCGCCAACTCGCTCGACGCCGTCTCCGACCGCGACTTCGCGCTCGAGTTCCTGGCCGCCGCCGCCATCTGCGCCGTCCACCTCTCGCGCCTCGCCGAGGAGATCGTCGTCTGGTGCAGCGCCCCCTTCGGCTTCATCCGGCTGTCCGACGCCTTCACCACCGGCAGCAGCATCATGCCGCAGAAGCGCAACCCCGATGCCGCCGAGCTGGCCCGCGCCAAGACCGGGCGGGTCGTCGGCGCCCTGGTCGCGCTGCTGACCGTCATGAAGGGCCTGCCGCTCGCCTACGCCAAGGACATGCAGGAGGACAAGGAGCCGGTGTTCGACGCCGCCGCCGCCCTGTCCCTCAGCCTGGCCGCCATGGCCGGCATGGTCCGCGACCTGCAGCCCGACACCGCACGCATGCGCACCATGGCCGGCAGCGGATTCGCCACCGCGACCGACTTGGCCGACTGGCTGGTCCGGGTGCTGCGCCTGCCGTTCCGCACGGCCCACCACGTGACGGGCCGCCTGGTCGCCCGGGCCGAAGCCCGTGGCGTGGACCTGGCCGCACTCACAGTGACCGAGATGCAGGCCGAGGAGCCGGGCATCACCGAAGACATCTTCGGCGTCCTGACCGTCGACGCCTCCGTCGCCAGCCGCACCAGCTTCGGCGGCACCGCCCCCGCCAACGTCGCCGCCCAGGCGCAGCGCTGGCAACGGGCCCTCGCATGAGGACGCCCCTTTGAAACCCATGATCGCGCTGCTGCTGGCCCTGGCGCTGCTCGCCGGCTGCGGCAAGAAGGGTGCCCCGCTCGTGCCGGGGCCCCCCGACGAGGTCACGTTCCCGAAGGGCTATCCATCGCGGTAGCGTCCGGCCACCCGGCCCTTTAAGCTCGCCGCATGGCCGCATCCTCCCTCGCCTTCCACCCCGACGCGGACCCCACGGCCGCCGAGCTCGTCGCCGCCCGCCCCCATCTCGGCCGGCACGCCATGGACGGCCTGATGATGGAGGGTGTTCCCCTCGACGCCATCGCCGACGCGGTCGGCACCCCCTGCTGGGTCCTGTCCGCCGGCAGCATCCGCACCCGGCTGCATGACCTCGCGGCCGCCCTCGACGGCGCCGGGCTGCACGCGCGCATCCACTACGCCGTCAAGGCGAACGACCACCTCGCCGTGCTGCGCCTGGTGGCCGAGGCCGGCGCCGGCGCCGACGTGGTCAGCGGCGGCGAGCTGAAGCGCGCGCTGCTGGCCGGCATCCCCGCCGCACGCATCGTCTTCTCCGGTGTCGGCAAGGCCGAGTGGGAGCTGCGGCTGGCCCTGGACGCCGGGGTCGGCCAGATCAACGTCGAAAGCGCGGAGGAGCTGGCGATGCTCTCCGCCATCGCCAGCCCCATGGGCCGCACGGCCGCCATCGCGCTCCGCATCAACCCCGACGTCGATGCCGGAACCCACGCCAAGATCACCACGGGCAAGGCCGACAACAAGTTCGGCGTGGCCTACGGCGCAGCCGCCGCGCTCTATGCCCACGCCGCAGCGTTGCCCGGCATCCGCCCCGTCGGCCTCGCGCTGCACATCGGCAGCCAGATCCTGTCCACGACCCCCTACCACGCCGCCTATGCCCGCACGGCCGAGCTGGTGCGCGGCCTGCGCGACGCCGGGCAGACGGTCGAGACCGTGGACTGCGGCGGCGGCCTCGGCATCGGCTACCGCAACGAGCCCGCGCCCCTGCCCGCCGCCCTCGTCGGCACCATCCGCGCCGCCTTCGGCCCGCTCGGCCTCCGCGTCGCGGTCGAGCCCGGTCGCTGGATCGTCGGCCAGGCCGGGCTTTTGCTCGCCACCGTCCTGCTGCAGAAGCGCACGGGTGCCCGCCGCTTCGTCGTGCTGGACGCCGCGATGAACGACCTGCTCCGCCCCGCCATGTACGACGCCTGGCACGGCATCGTCCCCCTCGCCGCCGCATCGCTGGCACCCACCCCGCTCTCCCCGGCCGACGTGGTGGGCCCGGTCTGCGAGACCGGCGACACCTTCGCCCGCGACCGCATGCTGCCGGACCTGCCGACCCACGCGCGCATGGCCATCCTGGACGCCGGGGCCTACGGCGCGGTCATGAGCTCCACCTACAATGCCCGCCCGCTCGCCGCCGTCGTGATGGTCGATGGCGAACGCTGGGCCACCATCCGCCCCCGGCAGCCGCAGGAGGCGCTCTGGGCCGCCGAACAGGTCCCGGCATGGCTGACCTGACCCCGCCCCAACCGCCCCCACCTCCTCCGGCCGACCTGCCCAGGCTTCCGGGCAAGCGCCGCATCGCCCGCGCCGCCTTGTGGTTCGAACAGCTCTGGCCCGCCGCCTGGCCCGCCATCGGCCTGCTCGGCGCGTTCTGCGTCGCCGCCCTCCTGGAGCTGCCCGGCGCCCTGCCGCCCTGGCCCCGGCTGGCGCTGCCGGTCCTGGTGCTGCTCGGCATGGCCGGCTTGCTGACCCGCGGCGTCCGACGCATGGTCCGGCCCACCGCCGACACCGTCGACCGGCGGCTCGAGCGGGAGTCCGGCCTGCGGCACCGGCCGCTCGCCGCCCTGCAGGACCGGCCCGCCGCCGCCACGCCGGAATCGGACGCGCTCTGGGCGATGCATCAGGAGAGGCTGCGCATCCAACTCGCCCGCCTCCGCGCCGGGCGGCCCCGCCCCGGCCTCGCCCGGCGCGACGTCTGGGCCCTGCGCGGCCTCGTTCTCGTCGCACTCGCCGCCGCCCTGGTCGTGGCCGGGGGCGACGCGCCCCAGCTGCTGCGCGCTGCCATCCTGCCCGGGCTGCCCGCCGGGCCCGCCACCCCCGGCACCCTCGTCCAGGCCTGGATCGCCCCGCCCGCCTATACCGGTCTGCCGCCCGTCTTCCTTCGGCCCGGCGTGCCCGCCGCGCCCGTCCCCGCAGGCTCCCACCTCACCGTCGGCGTCACCGGCGGCAGCGGCACCCCGGACCTCGCCTTCATGTCCGACGTGCCCGGCACCCCCGGCCCGGGCTCGCCGCCGACGCCCTTCCGCGCGCTCGACCCCGCCAGCTGGCAGGCGGAGCGCGACCTCGGGGCCCCCGGCCGGCTGCTCGTCCGGCGCGGCGGGACCGACCTGGCCGACTGGACCATCGTCATCCTGGCGGACCGGCCGCCCCTCGTCGCCTTCGTCGACCCGCCCGGCCCGGCCACGGCCGGCGGCCGCGCCACGCTGCGCACCCGCCTCGCCTGGACCGCCGAAGACGATTACGGCCTGACGTCCGTCCAGGCCGAGCTCCGCCTGCGCGACCGCCCCGACGCCCCGCCGCTGATCGTCCCGGCGCCGCTGTCCGGCAGCCCGAAGCAGGCACACGGCACCACCCTGCAGGATCTGTCGGCACACCCCTGGGCCGGCCTGCCGGTGATCGCCCGCATGGTGGCCAAGGATTCGCCGGGCCAACGCGGCGAGAGCGCACCGGCCCCGCTCGACCTGCCCGAACGCTCCTTCCAGAACCCCGCCGCACAGGCCCTGATCCTGGTCCGCAAGCAGCTCAGCCGCACCCCGGACGAGCGCCGCGCCGCCAACCAGGCGCTGAACGCCATCGCCAGCCGGCCCGACCTGCTGGGCGGCCCCGGCGCCGGCGGTGCCAGCAGCGTGCTGCTGCAGCTGCACGCCACCGGCGCCCTGCTGATGCGCGGCCGCGGCCAGCCCGCGGTCGACGAGGCGCAGGCCCGGCTCTGGACCCTGGCCCTGGCGCTGGAGGAAGTCTCGACCGACAAAACCGCCCGGGCCCTGGAACAGGCCCGGCAGGCCATGCGCGACGCCATGGAGAACGCCCGCAAGAATCCGGCGGACCAGGCCGCCAAGACCGAGCTGGACCGCCGCATGCAGGAGCTGCGCGAGGCCATCCAGAAGCACATCGAGGCCCTGGCCGAACAGGCCCGGCGCGACGGCACCGAGATGCCGCTCGACCCCAGCGTCCCGCAGTTGAACGCTCGCGACCTGGACAAGATGGCCCAGCGCATGGAGGACGCCGCGCGTGAAGGCCGCATGGACGACGCCAAGCAGCAGATGGCCGAACTCGAGAAGCTGTTGGAGCAGCTGCAGAACGCCCGGCCCGAGCATGGCGAACAGCGCGAGCAGCGCAACGCCGAACGCCGCCAGCAGGGCAAGCAGCAGACCGACGCAGTGCAGGACCTGGTGCAGCGCGAAGGCGGCCTGCTGGACCGCAGCCGCGCCCGGACCGAACCGGGCCGCGACTCCGCCCCGCCGTCCCCCGCGTCGCCGTCCGCACCCCCGGCGGCACCGGGCCGGAACGAGCCGCCGAATGCCCGCAACGGCGACCAACGAGCCCAGCAGGCCATGCGGCGCGCCCTGGGCGAGCTGATGCAGCGCTTCGGCGATCTGACCGGTCAAATCCCGGCGCCCCTCAGCGACGCCGATACCGCGATGCGGGATGCCGGGCAGGCGATGGCCGAGGGCCGCGACGCCGCCGCCGGCGCCGCCCAGCAGCGCGCGATCGAGGCCCTGCAGAAAGGGGGACGCGCCATGGGCCAGCAACTCGCCCGCCAGTTCGGCCGCGGCCAGCAACCCGGCGAAGGCGAAGCCGGCCAGGGCGGCCAGGACGGCCAGGACGGCCAGGACGGCCAGGAGATGTCCGATGGCGACCAGGGCCAGGGCGACGACGCGACCGGCACCCGCGACGGCCAGACGACGGGCCCGCGCCCGGGCGAGGCCGGCCGCCGCCGCACCACACGGCGCGATCCCCTGGGCCGCCCGATGCCGCAGGAGAGCGACGGCCGGGATCAGGGCACCGACGGCACCGCGCTCGGCGCCGGGCCCGTGCCGACGGAGATGGAACAGGCCCGGACCCGCGCGCTGCAGGACGAACTGCGCCGCCGCGGCGCCGAACGCACCCGCCCCCAGCCGGAGCTCGACTACATCGACCGGCTGCTCAAGCCGTTCTGACCAAGACGGTCGTCGCAATTTCGCCGTAAGTGGGAATTAACAAACCCTTAGCCATCGCCGGGTCTCCCGGCATGGCAAGGCCGGGCATGAGGACCTGAGTGCACCTTCATGTCCGGCCGCCACTTCCTGACGCCGGGTGCTCGCAACGATCGCCCGCTAAGGCTTCGGAGGCTCCCGCACCGGGGTGTCCGGCGGCATGAACATCATGCTCTCGTCCAGCCGGTCGTAGAAGTCCAGCATGTTCGGCAACGACCGCTCGGGGTACCCGATCAGGAACCCCTGCACTTCGTCGCACCCGTAGGCCTGCAGGATCGCCAGCTGGTCCGGCCGCTCCACGCCCTCGGCACACACCGTCATCCCCAGCCCCGCGCCCAGCTGCAGCACCGCCCGCACGATCGCCTCCGTCCGCCGGTCCTCGCCCAGGCGCCGCACGAACGACTGGTCCAGCTTCAACTTGTCGAACGGCATCTCCTGAAGGTAGCCCAGCGACGCATACCCCGTGCCGAAATCGTCCAGCGACAGCCGCACCCCGAGCGTCTTGATCCGCGCCAGCTCGATCGCCGCCGTGCTCTTGTTGGCGATCACGACCGTCTCCGAGACCTCGAGCTCCAGCCGGGCCGGATCGATCTCCGATTCCTCCAACGCCGCCGCCACCGCCGCCGTCAGCCCAACCCCGTCGAACCAGCAGGCCGAGACGTTGATCCCGGCCCGCAGATGCACCGGCCAGCGCGCCGCTGCCGCACAGGCCTGCCGAAGCACCCAGGTGTCGAGCTTGCGGAACAGCCCGATCCGCTCGATCACCGGCACGAACACCGCTGGCGACACCTCGCCATACCCGGCCCGGTCCCAACGGATCAGCGCCTCGAACCCCAGCAGTTCGCCCGTCGCGCAGGCCACGATCGGCTGCCAGTGGATGCGGAACAACCCGGCATCCAGCGCCGAGCGGACATCCCGCTCCAGCGCCGGCTCCGCAGCTTCGTCATCGATGTGCGTCTCGGCAGTCTGCAAAGGCACCTGGCGTCCTCGTCGATCATGGGCAGCTTGCGGCGGCACGTCTGACCCAGCCAGACCCGACGAACACCGGTTTCTACCACAACGATCCGCTTGCGCGCCACATCGATCGAATCACGCCCTCGCGGACGCCCGGGTTCACCCCATCAGGCGAAGCTCACCTTCTGGTTCCCGCCAGGATGCGGCGACTCGCCGGTCAGCACCGCCTTCAGGTAGCCGTAGGCATGCACCATCGTGCTGTTCGGCGCATCCCAGTACTCCGCCGCCGCGATCGTCACCTTCAGCAGGGCGATCTCCGGGTCGTCCTTCCCCTTCGGGAACCAGGTGCGCACATACTCCGACCAGTGCGCCTCGATGCTCGCCTTGTCCGTCACCAGCACCGCGGTTCCCGACAGGCTCACATAGTCCTGCTTGCCCGCATCCGCGTAGGTGATCCCCACCTGCTGGTCCGCACCCACCTCGGTCACCTTGTGGCTGCTGGCGCGCGTGAAGAACCACAGCGTCCCGTCGAACCCCTGCTGGCTGGCCGCCATCGGCCGGGCCCGAAGATGGCCGCCGTCATCGGTCGTCAGCATCGCGAACTGGATGCCCTTCATCATCGACCAAAGCTTCTCGCGGATCTCCGGGGTCGCAGCGCTCGTGTCCATCGTGGTCATCCCTCGTGGTGTGATGCCGATGCAAACCCGGAAACCCGCCCCGAGTTGCGCCTCGTCCGCAAACCTGCCGTCAGCGCCCGCCCGGCGCCGACAGCAGCAGGATCGTCGGCTCGATGGGGTCGAGCCCGATCCCGAGCGTGTCGCCTTCCGCCAGAACCGCCCCGGTCCGCAGGTCGGTCGCCCGCACCGCCACCGGCAGGCGCACCCGCAGACGGGACGCGGCACCCCACGGGCGTCCGGACTGCAACGCCAGGATCGTTCCCGCCGGATGTCGAAACCACCGCGCCTCCACCCCCGTTGCCGGCGCCCCGTCCGGCCCCAGCAGCAAGGCCCGCGGCGCCGCGCCCGCCGACCGCAACAGGCCCACCAGCGCCGCCAGCATGGCCGGTCCCGGCGCCTCGCCATCAGGCCGCATCGCCTGCGGATGCGCCACGTCCGGCAACGGCAGCGACGCCCGCCGGCAGCCATGCCCGTCGAACAGCCCCGGCTCCGTGTCCGCCAGCACCGTCCCCCCCGCCTGCCGGAACGCCCCGATCTCCGCCACCTCCGCATCGGACAGCGCGATGGCATGCGGCAGCAGCAGCACCCGCACCGAGCCATCCCGCAGCGCCCCCGACTCCAGCATTGCCGACGACACCCACCGCGGCTGCACGCCGACCTCGGCCAGCCGCCCGGCCAGCACCCGGCGGCTCGCCCGCCACGCATTGTCGTCGTACTCGCGCTCGGCATTCCGCGCCGCCCAATCCCGGTCGCCGGCCTGCCGATCCAGCAGCCAGCGCACCCGGAAGCTGGCCTGGCTCTGCAGCACCGCCACCGCATCCGGCCAGGGCGAAGCCTGGCGCAACGCCGCCGCCACCGGCACCAGCGCCCGGGTCAGCGCAGCGATCTCCTGCCCGCGCGGCCCCGGCGTGCCGTCGGCGCGCACCACGTCGTCCGCCTCGTCCCAAACCACCATCCCCCGCCCGCCATGCAGCAGGTGGCGCCACGCCGCATGCACCTCGCGGGGCCCGCGGTCGAAGCTGGTGCGCAGCGGGATCAGCGCCGGGTTGAACGCCAGCGCCAGGTCCAGCGACTCGCCCAGGTCGTAGATCTCCATCACGTCCACCGCGGGCGCCAGCAGCGCATAGTCGTACCCGCCCCACCCCGGCACCTGGCCGCCCTCCAGCGCCGCCAGCGCCGCCGGGTCCGCCGCATGGACCGCCTGCGTCCCCGCCCCGACGGCCGCAGCGAACGCCACGTCCATCCAGGCCTTGAAGTCGGACCAGGCGGCGAAGCACCCGTCCGTCCGCTGCACCGCCGCGTCGGTCAGCGCCGGCTGCACATCGTCCCACAGGGCATACTCCGTGCGCCACTCCCGGTTCAGCGCCGCAAGGTCCGCATACTGCGTCCGCAGCCAGCGCCGGAACCCGGCCACACTCGTGGGCCCGATATCGAAGTCCCACGCCGCGGCCAGGTCGGCCGTCCCGCTCTCGTCGGCCAGATTGTAGAACAGCGGCCGCCCCGCCGCCTCCGCCCGCACCACCTGGTCCAGCCGCGCCCGCACCCGCGCCAGCCAGTCCGGGTCGGACAGGCCGGGCGTGCGGACGAACACCGCCGGGTCGTCCGGCGCCGCCCGATGCCGCGCCCGCGCAGCATCGAACAACCAGGTGACCTCCTTGCCCGGCGTATACCGGTGATAGGCGGCATAGAAGTCGGTCGCGATGTTCTCCAGGTAGTAGGCCAGCCCCGCCTGCACCCGCAGCGCCTTGCCCTCGGTGTCCACAGGTCCCCCGGTCGCCCGCAGCTTGGCGCCCGTGAAGCCCAGCGCCGGCAACCCCTGCAGCTGCGCGGCGGTCCGGTCCTGCCACATCAGCACCTGCCACCCGTCCCACCGCGCTTCGGCGTGCGCCCGGCCCGCCAGTCCCGCCACCACCATCAGCAGCAGGGCGGCGCGCCTCATCGGCCGACCGCGGCCTTGACCGCCCGCTTGGCCTGCCCCGCCGCCGCCCGCGCATCCCCCACCAGGCCGCGCACCAGCGTCCCCGCCTGGTGCCGCCACGAGCCCTCGCTGCCGGACACGCTGTCCCCCGCCGGCACCACGTTGTCGTCGAGGCGCGCCCCGCCACTCCAGTCCAGCAGCAGCCGCGCCGCCGCGCCGGTCCCGTTCTCCAGCCGGTTCCCCCGCATCTCGACCCCCGGCCCGGTCGCCAGCACGGCCGACCCGCGCGGCGGCGGCGCCGCGCCCAGCACCATCACGTTGTCCCGCATCGCCAGCGCGCCCCCGGCCCGCACCGGGAACGCGGTCCCCGGCTCGCTGGCCGACTCGATCCGGTTGCCCTCCAGCTCCGTCCGCACCGCGTCGCTCGCCACCTGGCCGCCCCGCCCGCCGCTGAACCGCGAGCCCGACACACGCAGCAGCGCCACCGGCCCGACCATCAGCGCCGACTTCGCCCGGTCACCCCCCACGCCCCCGCCCGTGAAGGCGCAGTCCGTCACCAAGATCCGCCCCGCGCCGCCCATCGCGGCCAGCACGCCCACCTGGTCGTTGTCGAACCCAACCCGCTCCAGCGTCAGCCCCTGCCCCTCCAGCCGGATGCCCGCCCCGTTCTCCTCCGGCGTGCGCGCCCGGGCCAGCACCAGGTCGCGCACGGTCAGCCCGTCGCCGCGCACCACCAGCAGCGCCTTGTCTTCGCAGACATGATCGGTCAGCACGGTGTCGGGTCCCGCCCCGGCGATCACCAGATGGGTCTGTGAAAGCACAGCGCACTCGAAATACGTGCCCGGCCCCAGCCGGATCGTGTCCCCATCCGCCGCAGCGGCCACCGCCTCGGCCAACGAGTGCAGTGGCCCGTTCCGGCCCACATCCAGCGTGCGGCCCGAGGCCGAGGGGACCGGACCCGCCGCGGCCAACCCGCAGGCGAGCAGCGCCAGACCGTGCCGGAACCCGCGCATCTAGCGCCCGGCCGAGACCTTGCCGTCGCCGCTGAGCGTCTTCACGCTGCTGCCGCTCATCACGTTGCCGCGCAGCATGGCGTCGGTCGCCGTCAGGTTGTTGACGAAGATCGTCGAGTAACCGCCGTCGTTGCGGAACGTGTTGTTCTCGATCGTGATCTCCCGCGTCGGCTGGGTCACCCCCTCGGCCCCGATCGCCACGGCGGCGCTGTGGTTCTCGGCCTCCGGCCCCTTCTCCAGCTTGTTGCCCCGCATCACCAGGCTGCCCCCGTTCGAGATGTCCACCAGGTAGCTCGCCGTGCCCTCCTCGCCATCCTCGATCGTGCAGCCGATGATCTCGGTGCGCTCGCCCCGCGACTTGATGTGGTGGCCGTTCTTCGTGCCGGTGAATGTCGTGCCCTCGATGTGCAGCACGTGGGCCAGGTTCGAATACAGCCCATGCGCACAGCCGCCGCCGTTGGCACAGGTGCCGTTCCGGTCGAACAGGCTGTCCTTGATGATGATGGTGCCGGCTTCCGAGGGCGTGGACAGGATGCCGTTCTGGTTGTTGATGAACCGAACCCGCTCCACCGTCAGGTCCGGCGCCTCGTTGCGGATGCCCGCCCCGTTGCCGTCCGGCACGCGCGCGCGCGTCAGCGTCAGGTTGCGCACCGTCGTGCCGTTCCCGGTCACGATCAGCAGCCCCTTGCCGCCGCACACCTTGTCGGTCAGCACCACCTTCTCCGGGTCGCCCACCCCCTCGATCGTCAGCTTGCTCGCCCGCACCGTCGCGCAGTCGAAGTATTCGCCCGGCTGGATCGAGACGGTGTCGCCCGACTTGGCCGCGCCGATCGCGGCCGATGGCTGCTTGAACTCCTTGTCGGCCCCCACCTCCAGCGTCTTGGCCTGCACGGCGACGGGGGCGACCGCAAGGATGCACGCAAGAACGGTGGGGCTGAAAACACGCATCAGATGCTCCGGTGGCAGCGGGCAGGGTCGCGGGGAACGAGAACGTCGGCGCCGAAGCCTAGACCAGCTGCCGCCCGCTCACAAACCATCCGCTCGTGAACCGAACCGGGTCAGACACCCAGCCGTGCGCTCGGGATCAACGCACAGCCCGCGATGGCCCACGTCCCGTCCGGCATGCGACGCATCGTGTACAGCGCCAGCACCGCCTGGCCGTCGGGGCCGACCAGCTCCACCTCCTGCACCAGCTCGCCATCGCGCATCGCCAACTCGCTGAACTCGGCGCTGCGCGGGCGGTAGACCGGCGGGTAGCCGCGGCGGACCATGGCCATGAAGCCGTCCGCGGTCGGGAACAACGCGCGGATGTTGGGGGCCGCCTGGGCATAGGCCGCCTCCGCGTCGTCGGTCCGGAACGCATCCAGCTGGCGCAGGATCACGCCCTGGATCGCCGTCCGGTCGGGCGCGGTCAGGTCCTGTGTCGTCCCATCGGGCATCGTGACGGCGGGCGGCACGCCCTGGGCGAGCACCGGGCCGGCCAGAACGAGGCCGAGCAGAAAGGCCACCCGGCGCAGATCCATCAATCCGCGTCCCCGGCCTGTGGCGCCAACTGCAGGACACCCACGCCCGCCAGCGCCCGCACCGGGGACGCAGGCAACAGCACCGCCCGCTGGAAGGCCCGCACGATCAGGGTCGGCGCCGCTTCCTCCGGCGTCAGCAGCAGGCCCAGCCGGCGCGCCTTGGTGCCCAGCGCCGTGCGGCTGCCCAGCACCGTCATCGGCCACGCCGCCAGCAGCCCGAGCAGCAACGGCAGCGTCCATGCCCACAGCTCCGCCGGCATCGCCGGCATGGCCCCGAGCCACACCGCGCCGATCACCGCCGGCACCCGCATCCGGCGCCAGGCCTCGGCCCAGCCGACCCCACGGTCGTCGCGCGCCTGCGTGTCCCACCGCACCGTCCGGCCGCGGACCAGGTCCACCACGAACTGCGTGTACGACACGATCAGCAGGGCCGAGATCACGCACGACGCCAGCTGCTCCAGCACCGCGCTGCCCAGAAGGGCCAGCCGCCCGCCATACCGCCGCGACTCCGCCCCGTCGGCCAGCGCGACACCAAGGCTGGTCAGCTTGCCCGCATACAGCAGCACCGCACCCAGCACGACCAGCCCCGTCGAGGCCGCACCCGCCGAGAGCCCCATCCACGCCGTAGGCGTCGCGGGTCCCCCGGCCAGCAGCGCGCCGGCCACCCCGCCGCCCGTCACCGCGTCCAGGCTGGCCAGCAGCACGAACAGCAGCGCAGCCGGCGCGGCCAGATAGTGCGCGATGCCGTACGCCAGGTGGAAGCGGCCCACCGGCCGGAAGCCTCGCAGCGGCAGCACCCGGCTGTGCTGCAGGTTCCCCTGGCACCACCGCCGCTCCCGCGCGGTGAAGTCCACCATGTTCGCCGGCACCGCCTCGTAGCTCTCCAGCACCTCCGGCAGTACCCACACGCCCCAGCCGGCCCCCCGCATCAGCCCCGCCTCCACCACGTCGTGGCACAGGATCTCCCCGCCCCACGGCTCCCGCCCCGGCAGCACCGGCAGCGTGCAGTGCTGGCGAAACGGCGCGATCCGGATGATGGCGTTGTGGCCCCAGTAGTTGCCGTCCCCCTGCTGCCAGAAGGTCAACCCCTCCACCAGAAGCGGCGTGTACAGCCGGGCCGCGAACTGCTGCAGCCGCGCGAACGGCGTGCCGCGCCCCACCGCGTACGGCACGGTCTGGATGATGCCCGTCTCCGGGTTGGCGTCCATCAGCCCGATCAGCGTCGAGAACGCCGAAGCCCCCATCAGGCTGTCGGCATCCAGCACCACCATGTAGTCGTAGGCGTCGCCCCAGCGCTCGCAGAACTCGGCCAGGTTGCCCACCTTGCGCCCGGCGTTGTTCGGCCGCCGCCGGTAATGCAGGCCCGGCCCCTCAAGCCCCGGTGCCGACGCCCGCGCGCGCATCGCCTCGAACGCCGCCTGCTCCTCCGCCGCGATCGCCGCATCCTGCGTGTCGGACAGCACGAACAGGTCGGTCCGGCGCAGCCCGGCCTCGCCGATCGCCCGCGCCATCACCTCGATGGCCGCGAACACGGCCCGCGGGTCCTCCCGATGCACCGGCATCAGGATGGCCGTCCGCGACAGACCCGAGGGCTGCGCCGCCACGCGAAGCTTGCGCCCGAGGAGATGCAGCACGAATCCGATGACGGCCGGCGTGCCGGTCAACGCCATGTAGAACAGGTTGAACGCCAGCAGCACCAGCAGCGGCAGGCGCATGGGGCTCGCGACCCCCGCGGTCGCCACCACGCCCAGCCCCGTGCCGAGCACCGTTGCCGACGCGACCGGAACCCAGAACGCCGCGCGCCGCAGGGCCAGGCGCGTGGGGTGCGGCAGCTGCCCCGAGCCTGTCGAGACATGGGCCGACGCCAGCGACATCGCATCGAGCCGGACAGAACCGAGAGCGTGATCGATCTTCATTGCCGTGCCGGCCCATTCGTGCTGGAGGGTCTCAACGACGTTTAAACCTCCTGAATATGGCCGGGTCATGGCCCGTCAATGGAATGGAAAAGGCACGTCACCCAGGAACCGCTCCGCAGCGACCCCGGAACCCTCCCGGACCGCAAAGGCCCGCAGGATCTCCCCCGCCTGTGCCGAGCCGCCAAACTGGAACCCCACCTGGCTTCCATAGGCACAGCATGCCGCCACCTTGCGATCCAACCCGGACCCCACATCAACGACCGACAGAGCCTTCTCGAACGTAGTAACGAACGGTAACGCGTCCGGGTTCCGGATCGCGTAAGGGGTGTCGCGGTAATAGGCAAGCGGCGCGTGCAGTGCAGCATGCTGAACGGCGCGAATCATCTGCCGGTGGTCCACATGGGCCCCCAATCCTTGCGGGCCCAGCACCAGCGCCGGATGCACCGCCTGCACCAGGTCGTCCACCATGGCCGCCAACGGCCGCCAGACCTCGTCGTCCGCCCCGAGCTCTCCGAACAGCGCAGCGGCCGAGCCATAGCCCCGGTGCGGCGCTTCCGGCAGGTCGAGCCAGCGCAGCTCCGCCACGCCCAGGATGTCGGCCGCGACCTCGTCCTCCGCACGCCGCAGCGCCAGGTAGTCCACCTCCGCCGGCAACCCCTTGTCCAGCTGGCAGGCCAGCGCGAACCCCGTCGCCGGGTGAACCGACCGCGTGAAGGCCGTCGCCAGGACCACGCGCCAGCCGGCATCCGCCATCCGGGCCATCGTGCCCCCGCAGGAGAACGCCGCATCGTCCAGATGCGGCGACAGCACAAGCACGGTCGGCATCAGGACGGGTGGCGCACGGCGGTCACCGTCACAGCAGATGCGGGTCGGTGCGGAACCGGCACGGCAGGATCGGCAGCGCGGGATCGACCGCCCGCGGCTGCTGCCCCGCCACGTCGGCGTACACGTCCATGATCTGCCGCCCGACCTTCTGCCAGGAATAGACCGCCCGGCACTCATCCAGCGCCGCCGCCGCCAACCCGTGGCGGAGCGCCTTGTCGCGCAGCACGCGGCGCAGCGCCCCCGCCAGCGCCGGCACGTCGCCCGGCTCGGTCAGCAGCCCGTTCTCCCCGTCGCGGATGCAGTCCACCACCCCCACGGACCGGCACGACACGACCGCCATCCGGCTCGCCATCGCCTCCAGGATCGTGTTGCTGAACCCCTCCGCATAGGTCGGCGAGGCGAAGATGCCGGCCCGCCGGTAGATGGTGGGCACGTCCGCGTAGTCGATGTACCCCGTCATCTCCACCTGGTCCCGCAGCCCGCGCGCCTCGATCCCGGCCGCCGTCTCGTCGAAGGTGGGCCCGATGCCCGAGATGAGCAGCCGGAACGCGTCGCCCGAGTCCCGCAGGAGGCTGCACGCCTCCAGCAGGTCCAGCACGCCTTTCCGCGCATCCACCCGGCCATGGTACAGCATCACCGGCGGCTCGTCCGAAGGCGGCAGGCCCGGGGTGAACCGCCCGGTGTCGACGGCGCCGGGCACGATCGTGAAGCGGGCCGGGTCCGTCCCCAGCCGGCCCACCACCTCGTCGCGGAAGCTGTCGCAGCCGATCAGCACCGCATTCGCGTTGTCCAGCACCCGGATCATCGCCTGCCGGTGCGTCTCGCAGCAATCCCCCACCCAGTGCCCGTCCCCGCCCTGGATCGACACCACGTTCGGCGCCCCGGTCTGCTGCGAGGCCAGCAGCGCCGCCCAGCCGCACGGATAGCCGTACTGCGCATGGATCACGTCGAACGGCTGCCGCGCATGCTCCTGCACGATCGTCGCGACCATCACGTCGACGTCGCGCTCGAAGTCGCCGACCTCCTGCTCGCCCCGCTGCTCCAGCCCGATCACCCGCACGCCCGGCACCTCGGGCGGCGGCCCCCCGCCATAGACCCGGCGCCCGAAGGCGTCCCCCCGATACTGGCTGATCATCGTCACGTCGTGCCCGGCCGCCACCAGCTCCCGCAGCAGGTTCAGCGCATAGACGCTCATGCCCGAGATCGCCGGGAAAAACCGACGGCTGACGAAGCAGACCCGCATCAGCCGTGCGCCTTCAGCCACGCCAACGACGCCGGGATGATCGTGTCCGCCCGATGGCTCTCGCGGCTCAGCTCCACGCACACCAGCTTGTCGAACCCGATCCCGTCCAGCGCCCGCAGGATCGAAGGGATGTCCATGTCGCCCTCCCCGAACGGCAGATGGACGTGCACCCCTCGCTTCATGTCCTCGATCGACACCGTGCCGAGATCCCCGGCGAAGTGCCGCACCGCCTCGGCCGGGTCACGCTCGCCGGTCACCAGGCAGTGCCCGGTGTCCAGCGCCAGGCGCAGCCCGGGGATCGCCAGCGCCGCCCAGTCGTCCGCCGTCTCGACCAGCATGCCCGGCTCCGGCTCCAGCGCCGCCACCGTGCCCAGCTGCACCGCCCGCTCCGCCACCTGGTCCGCCCCCGCCCGCAGCCAGTCGAACGCCTCAGCCCGCCCCACGCCCGGCTTCGGCACCCCCGCCCAGAACGACATCGCGTCCGCCCCCGTCTCGGCCGCCACCTCCAGCGCCCGCACCAGGAACCCGATCCGTCGCGCCCTCCCCTCCGGGCTCGCGCTCAGCAGCGTCGGCTCGTGCTTCATGCGGGGATCGAGCAGGAAGCGCGCCCCCGTCTCCACCACGCACCCCAGGCCCAGCGTCCGCAGCCGCGCCGCCACCCGCCGCCGCTCCGCCGGGAAGTCCGGCCCGAACGGGTCCAGGTGATGGATGTCCAGCGTCAGCGCCACCCCGTCATACCCGGCATCGGCGATCAGCCCGAGCGCGTCGTCCAGCCGGTGGTTCGCCGCCCCGTTGGTGTTGTAGGCGAAGCGCAGGGTCACGGCCGCTCCATGGAAATGGGGGCGCTGTGCACCTCGGGCTCGCGATACAACGGATAGAGCCGGCCCACGATGCGGTCCACCTCCGCCACCTCCAGCCAGGGCGGCGCGTCGAACCCAGCCGCCAGATCGGCCGGAAGCCGCACCGGCGCCGCGCCCGGCGGCGGCGCACCCAGCCCCACCAGCGGGCTGCCACGCTCCAGCAGCTTGCGCACCCCGCGCGCCCCGATCCGGTGATAGCTCATGGTCTCCACCTCCAGCCCCGGCACGAAGGCCTTCACCACGTGCACCCCCGGCGCATGCGGCGGCGACCAGTCGAAATACAGGATCTCCATCCCGTGGGCCGCAAACCGCCGCGCCAGCTCCTGCACCAGCCCGGTGCCCGCCAGCGGCCCGTCCCAGGTCGGCAGCGCGTCGAACGCCTGCGTGCCCCGGCGGCTCAGCACCGTGTCGGCCAGCATCCCCTTCAACGTCGGCTGGTCCATCCCGAGCCAGCCCACCATCTCCCGCAGGCTGCGCGACTCCTCGCCGTCCAGCGTGTGATAGTCCCTGAACCGCTCCAGGTACCCGGGCGGCGCCACCCCCTCGATCGCACGCAGCGGCGCGTGGCTGAACACCTTGCGCATCCGGGCCGCGGCGAACTCGAATACCGCCTTGCGCAACGCGTGCTCCCGGTCGAGCGACGCCGCCTCGCCCGCTGCCGTCACCATGATCGGGAACGCCGCCGCGACCCCGTCCCGCTCGGCCCCCACGCAATACACGTTGGCCGTGCCGAACTCCGTCCCGGCGAACTTCGGGATCACGTCGATCCCCAGGTCCCGCAGCCGGTCCAGCAGCGCGCGCGTCCGCGGGTCCTGCGGGCCGTCGCCCAAATCCAGCGCGATCCCCCGGTCCATCGCACGGAACCCCACCCCGTTGCCGTCCCGCTGCAGCAGCTCGCACAGCCCGTGCCCGATGGCGAAGTCCAGCGTCGGCCCGGCCCCCAGCCCGTTGGTGATGGGTGTCGTGAACGGCACGTAGCCCGGCGACAGGTCGCCCACCGAGCACGCCGCGATGTCGATCGGCATCCACACCGTCTCGCCGCCGGGCCAGCGCCGGGCCGGAACCCATTCGAGCGCCGTCTCGTGGTCGACCGGGCTGCCGGCAGGCAGGCACAGCGTCAAGGGGTCCGCCACGGCGCGTGCGCCCAGCCGGTCCCGCAACGAGGCGTAGGTCGCGGTCCGCCGCTCCGTCCGGTGGATCTCGGTCGCCGAATGCACCGCCTCGGCCAGCTCGCCCGTCGTGCCGATGATGGCGCCCGCGTCGTCCACCCCGTAGCCCACGCCATGCGGCGCCACGCCATGCCAGCGCGTTCCGTCCTTGTTCAGGAACAACGCGTTCCAGCACGACACCCCCGTGCGGTCCAGCGCGCCCAGCGGGAACAGCTCCACCCGGCCCTCCGGCATCGAATCTATATAGGCGGAAGCGGCGTCGGGGATGTCGGGCGGCAGGACGTGCTGGTTCATGGTGTCCGCAGGATGGGGATGGGCCGGGTGTGCGGCGGGCCTTCGATGACCTCGTCCAGCAGCGCCAGCGCCGCCCGCGTGTCGAGGTCCGTCGCATACTCGAACGGGGTGAAGGCCGACGTGAAGTCCAGCCGCGCGAACACCGCACGATACCGCAGCGCCTCGCCCCGGCTGAGCGGGATCTGCTTGTGATACGCCTTGTGGCAGCTGATCCGCTGCGCGACGCCCGCCGCGTCGAAGTCGATCTTCAGCGCATCGCCGCAGAACACCGCCCGCCGTTCGGCATCGTACAGGACCGAGTGCCCCTCGTAGTGCCCACCCGTGTGATGCAGCGTCAGCCCCGGGCGTATCTCGTACACCTCGTCATACGGGATCGTCACCCGGAACGCCTTGGTCCATTGCAGGTCGTCCTTCTGGATCAGCAGGTCCGGCCCGAACCGGTCCTGCAGCTGATACAGCGCGCCATAGCCGTGCGGGTGGCTGGCACCCAGCCAGCGGATTCCGCCCAGTGCCTCGATCTTCTGCAGCGCCGCCTCGGAATAGAGCGGCGCCGCCTCGAACGCCACGTTCCCCTCGGGGTGCAGCAGCAGCCAGCCATGCCCATCGAGTCCGTACCGCGGCGTGGACCAGAACTCCCACAAGCCCGGCATCACCTCCCGCCAATGGTGCGAGAGCCGCGGCAACACCTGCTCCGGCGTCAGGAACTCCCACCCGTCCGCCGGCAGGTCGTTGCGCACGTCCGAGCAGATCGGGCAGTCCGGCGGCACCGCGAAATAGCGCTGCCAATGCCCGCAGTTGGTGCACGAGAACGGGCTAAGCGGCATGGTCGGCCACATCCGGCACGCCCCGCCCGGGCGGCAGCGCCATCGCCTGCGCCTGCAGCAGCAGCGCCATGGTCGCCAGGTCCTGCCCCGGCAGGAACGGAAACGCCCCGTTGCCCAGGATCGCCCCGGCGAACGCCTCCACCTGGTTCAGGAACGGCGAGCGCTCCGCCCCCGGCACCGGCACCGGCGCCGCCACCCCGGTCGCCGCGTCGATCAGCTCCAGCGTGCCGCCGGGCATCTGCCCCATCGTGTCCGTCGCCACCGCCTGGCCCGCCGTGCCGACCACCTCCAGCCGCCGCCGCGGCAGCGTCTCCGGGCAGTTGTACGCCACGTGCATCTGCACCATCACGCCCGACCGGCTGCGTGCCATCAGCAACGCCCCGTCCTCGACCCTGTAATGGTGCACCCGCGCCTGGCCCATCGCGAGCACATCGACCAGCGGCTCGCCCAGCAGATAGGCCGCGAGGTCCAGCCCGTGCGGCGCAAGGTCCATCAGCGCACCGCCGCCCGCCCGCCGCGGATCGATCCGCCAGTTGTCGCCCGCCCAGTCTGCCGGCAGCCAGCAGGCATACACGATCCGCACCGCCGTCACCGTGCCCAGCCGCCCCTCGGCGATCAGTGCCGCCAAAGCCTGGTGCGCCGCATGGAACCGCTGGTCGAACGCGGTCGCATACCGCACCCCGGCCCGCGCACAGGCCGCGACCATCGCCTCCGCATCCGCCATCGTCGTCGCCATCGGCTTCTCGCACAGCACCGGCAGCCCTGCCCCGGCCGCCGCCTCCACCAGGGCGCGATGCGCATGGTTCGGCGCCGCGACATACACCGCACCCAGCCCCGGCGTCGCCAGGAACGCCTCGATCGAACCATGCACCGGTGCGCCGAACGACTGCCCCATGCGATGGCGCGACACCGGGTCCGGATCGAACATCGCGACCAGCTGGCCGTTGGCGCTGGACTCGATCGCCGGCGCCACGTAGTCGCGCGCCACCCAGCCGCAGCCGGCGATGCCCCAGCCGAGGCGCGGCATCACCATTGGGCCGGCAGGTCCAGCAGCACGCGGCGCCGGGCCAGCGCGTCGATGGCAGGCGTCGCCCCCGCCACCGCCGTCGCGGGGCCGGTCGCCTCGGCCGGGTACGTGGCCAACGGCCCGTATTCCGTGGCGTAGCGCTCCGACGGCCAGGCGATCCTCGTGCCGGCATAGAGCGGGTTCCGCCGCAACGCCGCCCCGGCCGGCGGAAGCGCCAACCCGCCCAGGACCGCGCCGGGCTGTCCCGCACCGGCAGCCAGCGAGACGGCCGGCGCATCGGCCAGCGCGTCCGCCGTGCAGGGCCGGGGCGCCCGGGATTCCACCAACGCCGACGTCAGCTCCCGGTCGTCATACAACAGGGGCTCCCCGAACAGCGCCGCATACGCCGCCGGCGGCAAAGGGCTGCCCGAGGAAAGGTTGTCCACCAGCGCGTTGTGCATGTGGCCCACCAGCATCCGCCCGGCCCCCACCCGGCGCATCTCGGCAGCGACCGACGGCTTGTCCGGCAGGAAATAGAACGCGTCGTGGCAGAACACCGTCCCGAACGCGCCATCGGCGAACGGCCAGGCCGCCGCCGCATCGAAGCAGACCAGCCGTGCGCCCGGCACCAGGTAATGCCGCGCCAGCCACAGCTTGGCGAACACGATGTCCCCGCCCGCGACCATCGGCGTCTGCCGCGCGAACTCCCGCAGGAAGTGCCCGGCCCCACAGGCCAGCTCGAACACCGGGCCCCGCAGCCCATGCGCCTCCGCCAGCGCCAGGCCCGAAAGGAACGTCGGGTCGGACCAGCGATGCGCGAAGTAGGTCCCGACCGGCCCGAAAGCCAGCAGCTCCATCGCCTCCCGGAAACTGGTGGCCGCCACCGCGCCCAGCAGGCGTCGCCGGTCGGCTTCGGCCGGGGGCGGCGTGCGCGCCCAGTCATCCTGGTCGGCGAGCAGCAGCAACGCCGCCGTCTCGGCCGAGCCCCCGTCCAGTGCCGCCAGCGCCGCCTCCGCCAGTCCGCGACGGTTGGCCCGCAGGAACGGGATGCCGTCGAGCACCGGCCAGCGCTCCATGCCGTCCGCCAGCGAGTGCGGCGTGTCCTGCTCCAGCACGCGCCCGCTCGCCGGGCTGCGCAGGGAACCGCCGGGCCAGCCGGTCACGGCAGCCCCGCGTCCCGCAGAACGGCCTGGTGGAACGCCTGGGTCGGCCCGGCATGCACCAGGTCCATGTCCTCCAACGCCTGGTCGATCGTGAACCGCGCCACGTCGTCGAAATGCCGCATCTGCAACACCCGGTCGATCACGTCCGCCGCATGGAACGCCCGCCCCTCCGGCAGCGCGGCATCCGGGATGACGTCCAGCGCCGCCGCGGTCCGGGCCCGCAGCCCCTCGGGCAGGGTCGCGAGTGCCCGGTCGAACAAGGTCCGCAGGATCGGCTGCAGATGGTCCCCCAGCAGGATCTCGCCGGCAAAGCCGCTATCCGGCAACACAGCGTTGTGCAGATGGTGCGAAAGCCCGGCCAGGAACACGGTCGTCGGGTCAGCACCGTAACCCGGCGCCAACAGGCACCCCAGCACCGCCACCACGAAGCAGTGGTCGCCATGCCCCTCCGGCGGCTCCAGCACGATCCGAGGTTTGCCCGGGCACGTCGCACCTGCCCGCGGCTGCCGGATCAACGCTGCCGCGAACTCAGGCGCCGGCCCCGATGGCAGCGCGTCCCCAAGCCGGGACCGCAGCATCCGCGCCTGCTCGGCATCCAGCGGCCCCGACACCTCGTCGAACGAACGCCCCAACACCGCGACCGCCTCGGCCTCGGCAAGCCCGGCCGCCTTGAGAACGTCCCGGTCGATCCCGCCCAGCCGCGCCGCAGCGACCGCGGAGGCCGTCGACACCGCCGCCACGTCCGCCGCGTCCTGCCCGGCCTGCAATGCACCCCAGGCCGCCCGGAACCCGCGCGAGGCCAGGCTGTCCGGGCTGGATGCATCGCGGACCCGCTTCAGGTCGCACAGCTCCGTCGCCAGCGGGACGAACCCCGCCAGCGCCGGCGCCGTCCCGGTCAACCCCGCGTGCGGAGCATCCAGCATGCCGCCAGCCTCAATCCACCAGCCTCAAGCCGCCAGCCAGTCCAGCAGAACGCGCTCCTGCGTCGGGAAGCTGTGCTCCTCCCGCTTGCCCGCCGGCGTCATCGGCGCCTTGAAAAACAGGCCAAGCTGCTCCTGGATCCCGCCCTGGCCGCGCTGCCGCGCCAGATCGAGCACACGGGCGATCTCGATCACCAAGGGTGCCGCAAGAATGCTGTCGCGACACAGGAAGTTCACCTTGATCTGCATCTTCTGGCCCAGGAAGCCCACGAGGTCGATGTTGTCCCAGGCCTCCTTGTTGTCGCCGCGCGGCTTGTAGTACCGGATGTCGACGATGTGGTCCTCGACCGGATAGCCCAGGATATCGTCCAGCACCGAGCCCTTCGTGTTCAGCTTGCTCTTGAGGCTGTCGGGGTTGTCGAGCGCCAGGCCGTCGCGGTTGCCCAGGATGTTCGTGCTGAACCACCCCTCCACATACAGCGACCGCGACCGGAACGCCGGCGCCAGCACCGTCTTGATGAACGTCTGGCCCGTCTTGCCGTCCTTGCCCGCCACCGGCACGTTCTCGCGCTCCGCCATCGCCGTCAGGGCGGGGATGTCGGCCGCGAGGCTGGGCGTGAAGTTGCCGTAGGGCACCCCCTCCGCGATCGCCGCATAGGCATAGAGCATGGCCGGGCTGATCGCCGGGTCGTTGCAGTCCAGACCCTGCTCGAACCCCGGGAGCGTGCGCAACGCCGGCGCGTTCTTGTCCGGCCAACGCTCGACCGAGGCCAGGTTCACCATCACAAGGTTGCTGATCCCGGACTCCTCGCGATACCGGCGGATGTCGTCGCGGATACGCTCCACCGCCTCCCGATGCCCGTTCGCGACCACCTTGTTCGCGCCGTCGACGTTCTTGCAGAAGTCCACGCTGCCCACCGCAGGCCAGGGCTTCATGCGCTGCATCGCCGGCGCCACCAGGGCCGCCTGCTCCCGGTCCAGCACCCGGTGCTCGCGCACGGCACCGTCCAGGTCCTCGCCATGCAAGTCCCAGCCCGTGAAGTGCAGGTTGCGGTACGCGGCGATCCCCGGCGCAGACACCGCCGCCAGCGGCAGGCCCGCCATGTCGTTCGATCCGGCCCGCAGCATCTCGATGCCAGCCGCAGCCGTCGTGGCAACCGCGCCACCAAGGCCCACCACCATCACTCCGACGCGACGTCCGGTAAGTGCGGCGTCCAACCCGGTATCAGGCATCGATCAATCTCTTCTAGGTTCAAGGCCGCGCCGGAATGGGCGGCCAAAGGATGTCTCAACAACTAGGGTCGCATGAAGAAAGCGGAACCCGCGCGTGCCGAATGACAGGCCCGTGATCCCTGCAGCAGGCGGCAACGGCGGCGCCAGCCGAGACGATGTCATGCACAGGCCGTGTGGCTACAATGCGGCATCCGCACCCGCAACCCCGGCGTGCCGGCGAACGCAATCAACCCGTACGGCGCAGCACGTCCCGCATGTCCGGCCCGCGCTCCCCATCCTCCTCGTCGGTGTCCACCAGGCCGCCCATGTGCACGCTGTGGTCGCCGCCATGCTGCAGGATATCCTGCTCGCGCCCGCCTTCCAGCCGGTCCAGCACATAGATCGTCCCGATCCCCTCCTCCGCCGCGACCTGGCCTGCCACCGCGACCGCCTCGTCCAGCGTCATCGGCCTACCGTCCGGCCGGCGGGGATACGTGGACTGCTCCGGCTTGCCGGTCAGGATGATCTGGATCGACGTGACCGCCGGGTCATCCTCGTCGAAACGGCGCAGCACGACGATCTGCCGGCCGGGGCCGTCGGGCATCGGGTCGTGCGGCGCCAGGTGAACGGTGTCTGTCATCGGGATACCTCCTGGGGCCCGGAACGTCGCAGCACCCCGTGGGTTCATTCCTTCGGCACGGTCGATCCGCACCATTACGTCAGCGCGTCAACCAAGGCGCGGCACGCCCAGCCGCTCCGCCCAGGGCCGCAACGCCTCCATGATCCCGGGATAGAGCGTCACCCCCTCCCGCCGCATCCGGTCCCGCGAGGCGAGCGCGCGGGACCCGGGCAGGCGCACCGGCGGCCCGCCGGCGCGTGGCGGGTTGCCGACGGCCGCCGCCGCCAGCCAGCCGGTCTGGTGCAGGAAGGCCTCCATTCCGCCGAACGCGGCGGGATCGATCACCTGGAGGTAGACGGCGGCACCCCAGCCCTCGCCAGGGTCGGCCCGGCCGAAGCCGCCCAGCGCCGCCGTCAGGACCTCCACCAATAGGCCCAGCGCGAAGCCCTTGTGCCCGCTCTCCAGCCCGCCCAGGGGCAGGATCGTGCCGGGCGGATCGGTAAACAGCGCCGCCGGGTCGTCCGTCGGCGCCCCCTCGGCATCGATCAGCCAGGGCGCGTCCAGCGTCCGCCCCTCCGCCCGCAGCCGCCCCGTCAGGCCGTTGGTGGTGGTGGAGCTGCTGACGTCGATCAGGATCGGCGCCCCCGGCGTCGGGATCCCCGCCGCGATCGGGTTGGGCGTGATGAACGGCCGCGTGCCCCCGAACGGCGCAACGCTCGCCACGTTCGGGTCCGAGCTCATCAGCAGGATCACCTTCCCCGCCAGCGTCACCCGCTCCAGGTATGCCGCCAGGCAGGCGATGTGGTGGCTGCGACGGATCACCACCGTGACGGTCCCCTGCGTCGCCACCCGGTCCAGCGCCAGCCCGATCGCGTGATGCACCAGGACCGGCCCGGGCAGCCGCCGCCCGTCCAGCAGCACGGTGCCACCGCGGTCGGACAGCACCAGCGGCTCGCCCTCCAGCTGCATGGTCCCGTTCATCATCTCGTTCAGGTAGCCCGGCAGCAACGCCAGCCCATGGGTGGTGTGGCCCATCATGTCGCCCTCCACCAGCGTGCTCGCCACCAGCCGCGCCCGGTCTGCCCCCAACCCCGCCGCCTGCAGCAGCGCCGCCGCATGCCCGATCAGCCCCGCGTGGTCATAAGTCCTGTCGTCCATCGAGCGTCCTCCCCCGGGCTTCGTTTGAACGTAAAGAAGCACGCGGGTTGCCCGCGTGAAATAGAGTGACGCCCGCGCAGCCGCTTGTTAGCCTGCCGCCACAAGCCCGCCCGCCCGGCCCCGCCGGAGAATGTGGCGGCCCGAGGGAGGCTGCATGCGTCACATTCCATTTCTGGCCCTGGCCGGCTGCGCCCTGTCCGCCTGGGCCCTGCCGCTGCCCGCCCACGCCCAGACTCGGCACTTCAGCTTCGGCTACGACCAGCCCCACACCACGGGGTACGGCATCGCCGGCGACATGTTCGCCGAATCCCTCGCGAAAAGCAGCAAGGGACAGATGATCATCGACCAGTTCCCCGGGGCCCAGCTGGGGCAGGAGCCGCAGGCCCTCCAGAAGATCCGCACCGGCGACATCGACTTCACCATCACCAGCACCGCCAACGCCGCCACCGTCTCCCCGGAGTCGGGCATCATGAGCCTGCACTATCTGTTCCAGTCGGAGGCGCACCTCACCAAGGCGCTCGGCGACCCCGCCGTCGTGAGTGCCGTCAAGCAGATGTTCGACCAGACCGTCACCGGCGCCCACGTGCTCGGCATGGCCACGCTCGGACTGCGCTACATGTACGGCAAAAAGGAGCTGCACAACATCGGCGACATCAAGGGCCTCAAGGTCCGCGTCCAGGCGACCCCGACCGAGGACGCGATCTTCCCGGCCTATGGCGCCCAGACCGTCCACATGCCCTTCGGCAGCGTCTACACCAGCCTGCAGACCGGCGTCGTCGACTTCGCCGAGAACGGCATCAACGTCTACCAGGCCAACAAGCACTACGAGGTCGCCCCCGTCCTCTCGATGACCATGCACGAGGCCAACAACTCGGTCATCTGGGTGTCCGACAAGGTCTGGACCAGCCTCTCGGACGACCAGAAGAAGTGGGTCCAGGCTGCCGCCGACGAGGTCTCCACCCGCCAGCCGGCCTTGGCCCTGGGCCTCGAGCATGAAAGCCAGGCCAAGCTGATGAAGCTCGGCGTGAAGTTCGTCACCGATCCCGACCTGACCGGCTTCATCAAGATCGCCACCCCCTTCCAGGACAGCCAGGCCCAGGCGCTGGGCCCCAACGCGGTCAAGATCCTGGCGCTGGTCCGCGCCGACAAATGACCGTCTCGCTCGAAGCCGCCGGAGGCGCGGCACCCGGCACCTTCGAGATCGTGCAGTCCAGCGGCCGCCACCTCAAATGGCCGGCGCTGGACGGGCTCGAGCGGTTGCTGATGGTGCTCTGCGGCGTGTGCCTCGCCGCCTTCTGCACCTCGGTCTTCGCCGATGTGGTCACGCGGGAGATCGGCCGGCCGTGGCTCTGGCTGCAGGAGGTGACCAGCGCCTTCTTCACCTACGGCATCTTCTTCGGCACCGCCGTCGCCGTCCGTCGGCAGGACCATCTCTGCCTCTCGGCCATGGCCGACGCGATGACCGGCACCTGGCGCCAGGTCATCGAGGTCGTGAACCGCTCCGTCGTGCTCGCCACCGGCATCGGCATGGCCGTCTTCGGCTGGCAGAACTTCCTCTCGGGCTTCGCCAGCTTCCGCATGCCCTCCATGACCCCCATCGCCTACCTCTACTGGCCCATCCCCGTGTGCGGCGTGCTGGTCGCGCTGTTCAGCTTCGAGCAGATCGCCAACGGCCTGCGGAACGGCTTCGCCGCCGACAAGCTCGGCATGCCCACCGCCGCCCTTGCCGACCCGGCCTGAACCGCCCCCTCCGATGAACCACCATTCCGCGGGCAGCCCCTGATGGTTGCCGAGAACGCGCTCGTCCTGGGCCTCATGACCGCCTGCTTCCTCACCCTGGGCTACATGGGCGTGCCGGTGGCCTTCAGCCTCATCGCAGGCGTCATGGTCGGAACCGCCATGACGCCCATCAGCTTCCAGTCCATGGCCGGGCAGCTGTTCAACGGCATCGACTCCGAAAGCCTGATGGCCATCCCGTTCTTCCTGCTGGTGGGCGAGCTGATGACCTCGGCCGACGTCGTCGTGCGCATCGCCGAGCTGTCGCAGGCCATGGTCGGGCACGTCCGCGGCGGCCTCGCCCAGGTCACCACCGTGTTCAGCATGTTCTTCTCCGGCATGTCCGGCTCGTCCTCCGCCGACGTCGCGGTCCTGTCCCGCACGATGGCCTTGCCCATGGCGCGCGAGGGCTACCGGCCGGAGTTCGTGGCCGCCCTCATCGCCGCGGCCAGCACCATCGCGGCGCTCGTGCCCCCCTCCATCATGGCCGTCGTCTACGGCGCCATCGGCAACGTCTCGATCGCCGGGCTGTTCCTGGGCGGCATCGTGCCGGGGCTGCTGATCGGCATCGGCCTCATGCTGTACTGCTACTTCTTCGGGCCCGTCGGCTTCCAGCGGAAGCGCTCCACCCTGCTGCAGCTGGGCACCGCCACGAAGCGGGCGGCGCTGCCAATGATGATCCCCGCCATCCTGCTGGGCGGCATCATGACCGGATGGTTCACGCCCACCGAGGCCGGGGTCGTCGCCGTCGCCTACATCCTGCTGATCGTCCTCCCCCTGCTCAAACCCGGCCATTGGCGGGAGCTGCCGCGCGACTTCGTCCAGGCCGGCCTCGTGTTCAGCCTGCCGCTGATCACCATCGCGGCCGCCAGCGCCTTCGGCTGGCTCGTCGCCTACCTGCGCGGACCCATCGTGGTCGCCGGATGGATCGGCAGCGTCGCGGGAACGGACCCCATGGCCATCATGTTCCTGCTGGTCCTGGTCTTCGTCATCGTCGGCGACTTCATCGAGCCGATCCCCGCCATCATCATCTTCATGCCCGTCGTCACCCAGCTGACCGAGGTCGCCGGCATCAACAGCGTCCATATGGGCGTCGTGCTGATCGTGACCCTCGCCTTCGGGCTGATCACGCCGCCCTATGGACTCGCGCTGCTCATGGCGTCGAAGTTCGTGGGCGTCAGCTTCCCCAAGGCACTCCGGGCCTCCCTGCCGATCTACATCGTCTTCTTCGGCGTCATCGCCTTCACCATCTTCCTGCCCGACGTCATCCTGTTCCTGCCCAAGACGCTGTTCCCGGAATCGGTCGGCTGCTTCAAGCCACCCGGCAGCGCCGCCTACATCTGTCCCTGACGGGCCGGCCCTGAGGGGGCTGGCCCGCGCCCGCCACAGGCGGCACAATGCCCGCAACGATGGGCCGCAACGCGGGCCCGCAACGACGGGAACGCACGCATGGACAACGGCTTCGAGGAACGGTTCCAACTGCTGCACGAGGTGGTGGAAGCCGCCCGCAACAACCTCAACCGCAACATGTGGGACTACGTGGCGGGCGCCGCGGTCACCGAGGCCACAGCCCGGCGCAACCGCCTCGCCCTCGACCGCATCGGCTTCCGCCCCCGCGTGCTGCAGGATGTCTCGTCCATCGACACCACGGCGCAGTTCCTGGGCCACACCATCCGCCTGCCCCTCGCCCTCGCCCCGGTCGGCGGGCTCGACCAGATCGCGCCGGGCGGCGGCGCCACCGTCGCCAAGGGCGCAGGGCTCGCGGGGGTGCCCTACTTCCTCAGCTCCGTCACCGAGCTGCGGATGGAGGACGTGGCGGCAGTCTCGACCGGCCCGAAGGTCTTCCAGCTCTATGTCCGCGGCGACGCCGCCTGGGTCGACGACCACGTGCACCGCGCCGTCGACTCCGGCTTCGACGCCTTCTGCATCACCGTCGACAGCGCGCTGTACAGCCGGCGGGAGCGCGACATCGCCAAGCGCTTCCAGAAGCCCTGGCGGGCCAGCGCCGCGGTCAACTACCAGGCCGGGCTGAACTGGGGCGACATCGCCCGCTTCAAGGACAAGCACCGCGTCAAGCTGATCCTGAAAGGCATCGCCACAGCCGAGGACGCCGCCCGCGCCTGCGACCTGGGCGTGGAAGGCATCTACGTCAGCAACCATGGCGGCCGCCAGCTGGACCACGGCGCCGGCGCCGTCGAAGTGCTGGACGAGGTGCTGCAGGCCGTCGCCGGCCGCGCCTTCACCATCATCGACGGCGGCGTCAGCCGCGGCAGCGACATCGTCAAGATGATGGCCATGGGCGCCGACCTCGTCGGGATGGGCCGTCTCTATTGCTACGGCCTGGCCGCAGGCGGCGCCCCCGGCATCGCCCGCGTGATCGAGCTGCTCGAGATCGAGGTCGTCGAATGCCTCGGCCTGCTCGGCGTCACCAGCTTCGCCGCCCTCGACCGCACCTACCTCCGCGCCGTCGAGGCCGTCGGCGAGGCGCACACCCTCAGCGCCTACCCCCTGCTCGACCTCGGCCGGTGACCTGCCCCTACTTCGGCGCCATCCGCAGCGCGCCGTCCAGCCGAATGACCTCGCCGTTCAGCATGACGTTCTCCAGGATGTGCCGCACCAGCGCCGCATACTCCGTCGCCCGGCCCAGCCGCGGCGGATAGGGCACCGCCGCGCCCAGCGAGGCCTGGATGTCGGCCGGCAGCCCCGTCATCATCGGCGTCTCGAACAAGCCGGGTGCGATCGTCATCACCCGGATTCCGTCCCGCGCCAGCTCCCGCGCCGCCGGCAGCGTCAGGCTCACGATCCCGCCCTTGCTCGCGGCATACGCCGCCTGGCCGATCTGCCCGTCATATGCGGCGATCGACGCGGTGTTGATCACCACCCCCCGCTCGTTCTCCGGCCCCGGCGCATTCGCCTTCATCGCACCCACCGCCAGCCGCAGCATGTTGAACGTGCCCACCAGGTTGATCGACACCACCCGAGCGAAATGCGCCAGGTCGTGCGGCCCGTCCCGCCCGCCGATCCGCTCGCCGATCACGATCCCCGCGCAGTTCACCAGCCCATCGAGCCCGCCATGCCGCTCCATCGCCAGCGCCACCGCCGCCTGCCCGTCCGCCTCGCTGGTCACGTCCGTGCGGATGTACGCCCCGCCCAGCTCGTCGGCCAGCGCCGAGGCGTCGGCGATGTCGGCCAGCACGACCTCCGCCCCCGCGCCGGCCAGCATGCGGGCCGTCGCGGCGCCCAGGCCGCTGCCACCCCCCGTGATCAGGAACGACTTGCCGGCAATGTCCATGGTCAGTCCTTCAGTACGTGGCGACGCGTCCGCTCCGGTAGCACGCCCTCGGGCCGCAGGTGCAATGCCAGCAGCAGCACCAGCCCGATCAGCCCCTGCTGCAGCGCCGCCACCTGCACCGGCGCCAACATCGGCAGCGCCCCACCCAGGAAGCGCACCGCTTCGGCCAGCGCCGTCACCAGCACCGCGCCCAGCACCGCGCCCGACATGCGCCCGGTGCCCCCCACCGTCAGCGCCAGCACAATGTTGATCGTCACCAACGGCCCGAAGGCGTCCGGCACGACATAGGCGTTGTAGTGGGCATACAGCGCGCCCCCCAGCCCCAGCACCCCGGCCCCCACGGCGAAAGCCTGCACCTTGAACCGCAGCACCGGCTTGCCCGCCACCGCCGCCACCATCTCGTCCTCCCGCACCGCCCGCAGCACCCGGCCCCAGGGCGCCGCCGAAACCCGGGCCAGCAGCAGGCCCACCCCCGCCACCGCGACCCATACGACCACCAGGCTGACCAGGTTGAAGCCCGCCGGCGACAGCACGCCGCGCCACGGACCCGGCACGCCGCTGATCCCGTCCGTGCCGCGCGTCAGCCCCATCTCGTTGGCCGCCACCAGGCGCACGATCTCGGCGAACCCCAGCGTGACGATGGCCAGGTAGTCGCCCCGCAGCCGCGCCGTCAGCAGCGCGACCAGCGCCCCCGCCGCCGCCGCCGCCAGCGTCGCCGCGGCACACCCGGCCAGGATCGGCCAGCCACCCGTCCCGGTCGTCAGCAGCGCCGTCGTGTAGGCGCCGATCGCCACGAACCCCACCAGCCCCAGGTTGACCATCCCCGCCAGGCCCCAGATCAGGTTCAGCCCCAACGCCATCAGCGCATACAGCCCTGCGAACACAGCCGTCGCGATGACGTAGTTCTCCATTACGCCCGCTCCCCCAGCAGGCCGGACGGCCGCAGCGACAGCACCAGCAATATCGCGACGAACCCCACCGCCGTCCGATACGCCGGGGCCAGCACCAGCAGCGAAAGCTCCTCGCCCACCCCCACCAGCACCGCGCCCAGCACCGCACCGGGGATGCTGCCGAGCCCCCCCACCACCGCGGCCGCGAACACCGACAGCATGATGCGGAAGCCCGTCAGCGGGTCGATCCCGGTATCGAGGCCGGACAGCATGCCGCCCAGCCCGGCCAGCCCCATGCCGGTGGCCGTCGCCAGCCGCGCCACCAGCACCGGGTCGATGCCCTTCAGGTCCGCCAACCCCGCATTGTCGGCCACCGCCCGCATCATCTTGCCCACCCGGGTGAAGCGCAGCGCCGCGAACAGCGCCGCCATCACCCCCACCGCCACCACGGCGTTCGTCAGCTGCTGCGGCCCCAGGCGCAACGGCCCCCACTGCCAGTCCCGCTCCATCGGCAGGTCGTACGACAGCAGGTCGTTGCCCCAGACGAACCGCGCCACGTTCTCCAGCACGATCGTCAACGCCACGGACCCGATCGCCGCCGTCAACGCCGCCCCGCCTACCCGTACGGATGCGGGCCGAAGCCGGCGCAGCGCCACCTCGTCCACCACCACCCCCAGCAGGCCCCCCGCCAGCGCCGCCACCAGAAGGGCCGCCGGCAAGGGCCAGCCGAGCCGCGTGTTGGCCGCCAGCCCGGCATAGGCCCCCAGCGTCGCCAGCCCGCCCACGGCGAAGTTCGGGAAGCGCAGCACCGCGTAGATGGTCGTGAACCCGATGGCGGGCACGGCCAGCACGGCGCCAGCCATCAGCCCGTTCAGCACCAGCTGGGCAGCGGTCCCCAGCATCGCCTAGCCCCCCAGGAACAGGCGGCGGATGTCCGGGTCGGCCGCCAGCGCGCGTGCCGGGCCGGTGCGTGCCGTCCGCCCGTCCACCAGCACCACCCCCACATCGGCGATCTGCAGCGCCTCGTGCGCGTTCTGCTCCACCATGGCGATCCCCGTCCCTTCGCGATGGATCGCCACGATCCCCTCGAACAACGCATCCGCCGCCTTCGGGCTCAGCCCCGCGCTCGGCTCGTCCAGCAGCAGCAGGCGCGGCGCCACCATCAGCGCCATCGCCATCGCCAGCACCTGGCGCTGCCCGCCCGACAGCGTCCGCGCCGCCTGCCGCCGCTTCTCGGCCAGCATCGGGAAGCGCGCGAACAGCGCCTCGATCCGCGGCAGGGCGGCGCGCCCGGCGACGAAGCCGCCCATCTCCAGGTTCTCCCGCACCGTCATCGTCGGGAAGACGTTCGCCTCCTGCGGCACGAAGGCGATGCCGGCCCGGGCCCGCGCCCGCGGCGGCAGACCCGCGATCTCCATCCCATCGAACCGCACCTGGCCCGACTTCTGCCGCAGCAGCCCGGCCACCACCTTCAGCAGCGTGCTCTTGCCCGCCCCGTTCGGCCCGACGATCGCCACCAGGCACCCCGGCGGCACGTGTAGGCTGGCCCCCTTCAGGATCTCGTCCGCCGCGCCATACCCCGCGACCAGCCCCTCGGCGACCAGCCCTTCCGTCACGAGGCGGCCGCCCGACGCTGGCCCATGTAGGCCTCCTGCACCGCCGGGTCGGCCGCAACCTCGGCGAAGCGGCCCTGGGTCAGGCGGCGCCCCTCCGCCATGACGATCACCGGGTCGCACAGCCGGGCGATCAGGTCCATGTGATGCTCGATCACCAGGAAGCTCATGCCCTCGTCGCGGAGCTGGCGCAGGTGGTCGGCGATGCCCTCCGCCAGCGCCGGGTTCACGCCGGCGATCGGTTCGTCCAGCAGCACCAGGCGCGGTCCGGCCATCAACGCCCGCCCCAGCTCCAGCAGCTTCTTCTGCCCGCCCGACAACGCCGCCGCCGGGTTGTTGGCGACGGGCGCCAGGTTCAGCCGCCGCGCCACCGCCCAGGCCTGTTCCAGCGCTGCCGCCTCGTCCGCGCGTCCGCGCCCCAGCACGGCCGCGCCCAGCCCCTCGCCCCGCTGGTGCGGCGCATACAGCATCAGGTTGTCCAGCACGCTCATCCGCCCGATGCCCCGCGCCAGCTGGAACGTCCGCACCAGCCCGGCCCGCGTGATCCGGTCCGGCCGCCACCCCGTGATGTCCTGCCCCAGCAGCCGCACCGTGCCCGCATCCGGCCGCACCACGCCGCTGATGCACTGGAACGCCGTCGTCTTGCCCGCGCCGTTCGGCCCGATCAGCGCGGTGATCGTGCCCGCCTGCACCACCAGGTCCACCCCCCGCAGCGCCTGCACGCCATAGAAGCTGCGGACCAGGCCCGACACCTCCAGCAGAGGCGGCGACACCGGGGGTCAGCCGATGCTCAGCAGCACCAGCTTGCCGTTCTTCACCTCGTCGTAGCGGAACTTCACGTCCTGGATGTCGCCGATCGTGTCGAAGGTGCAGGGGCCGCTCGCGCCGTCGTAATCCAGCTGCTTGGCCCCTTCCTTCAGAGCCGCCAGACCCTCCGCCAGGCCCGTCACCTTCGGCCCGTCGCCCTGCGACACCCGGCGGATCAGGTCCTTCACCGCCGTGCCCGACGCCACCCCGGCCAGCTGCATCGACAGCAGCACCATCGTCGTCTGGTCGAACACCTGCGCCGCATAGGTGTCGATCTCCTTCTTGCCCAGCAGCGCCGCCGCCGCCTTGTAGGCCGGGGCGTCCAGCGCCGGGCTGGGCGACATCGCGGTGATGCCGTCCGTGATCTCCTTCGGCTGGTCGGCCACGAACTTGTCGTTGATCGCGTAGCCGAAGCCCATCACCTTGCCCTTGAACCCCGCCCGGTACAGGTCCCGCAGCAGCACCGCCGTGTCCGTCACGAACCCCCCCGCCAGGATCGCGTCCGGCTGGGTGCGCAGCGCGGCATCGACCTCGGACCGGTAGCTGGATTTCGCCGGGTCGTAGATCGTGCTGCCCATCACGACCCCGTCGGGCTCGAACGCCTTGTTCATGCTGCGGATCGTCGGCTCCGCATAGGGCGTCTGCGGGCCCAGGTAATACGGCTTCCTGATCTTCAACTCGCGCGCCAGCCGCACGAAGGCCTGGCCCTGCAGCACCGAGTTCGGCTGCGTCCGCACCAGGTAACCGCCATGCGGCAGCTGCGTGATGGTGTCCGCCCCCGACACCGTCGTCAGGAACGTCTTGCTCTCCCAGCACAGCGGCGCCACCGCCGTCGTGACCGTGCTGGCCCAGGTGCCGATCAGCGCCACCACGCGGTCCACGTCGATCAGCTTGCGGGCCGAGCGCACCCCGGCATCGGGGTTGGTCTGGTCGTCCTCGCTGATCAGCTTGACCGGCCGCCCCAGGATGCCGCCCGCATCGTTCGCGATCTTCACCACCGCCGCCGCCATGTCCCGCATGCCGGGCCCGTAGCTGCCGCCCGCCCCGGTCAGCGGCGTCAGCGTGCCGAGCATGATCGGCCCGTCGGTCCCCGGCACCTGCGCGCGCACGATGGCCGGCATGGCCAGGGCGCCGGCGATGAGAAGGCGGCGGGGCAGGACAGGGGTCATGCAACGGGCTCCGTGAGCTTGACAGGTCCGGCACTCAAGCACGTTGTACGCCGGCCTGCCAGGAGACCCGGCCCATGCGCATCGTCGATGTCCGCGAGATCACCCGACCCATCAGCTCGCCCATCCGCAACGCCTACATCGACTTCACCAGGATGACGACGAGCCTCGTCGCCATCGTCACGGACCAGGTGCGCGACGGCCGCACCGTGGTGGGATACGGCTTCAACAGCAACGGCCGCTACGGCCAGGGCGGCCTCATCCGCGAACGCTTCGCCCCCCGCCTGACCGAGGCCGCCCCCGACACCCTGCTCGACGAGCACGGCCTGCTGGACCCGCACCGCGCCTGGGCCGCGCTGATGGGCAACGAGAAGCCGGGCGGCCACGGCGAACGCTCCGTCGCGGTCGGCACCATCGACATGGCGCTGTGGGACGCCCGCGCCAAGCTGGAGGAGAAGCCGCTGTTCCGCCTGCTGGCCGAACGCGGCGGCCGCACCGCCGACCCCCGCGTCTTCGTCTACGCCGCCGGCGGCTACTACGACCCGGGCAAGGACACCGGCGCGCTGCGGGCCGAGATGCGCAGCTACCTCGACCGCGGCTACACCGTCGTCAAGATGAAGATCGGCGGCGCGCCGATCGCGGAAGACCGCGCCCGGATCGAGGCCGTGCTCGCCGAGATCGGCGCCGATGCCCAGCTCGCCGTCGACGCCAACGGCCGCTTCGACCTCGAGACCGCCATCGCCTATGCCAAGATGCTCCGCCAATTCCCCCTGTTCTGGTACGAGGAGGCCGGGGACCCGCTCGACTACCAGCTGCAGGCCGCCCTGGCCGAGTTCTACCCCGGCCCCATGGCCACCGGCGAGAACCTGTTCAGCCACCAGGACGCCCGCAACCTGCTGCGCCACGGCGGCATGCGCCCTGACCGCGACTGGCTGCAGTTCGACTGCGCGCTGTCCTACGGCCTGTGCGAATACCTCCGCACGCTCGACGTGCTGCACGCCGCCGGGTGGTCGCCCGCCCGCTGCATCCCGCATGGCGGCCACCAGATGTCGCTCAACATCGCCGCCGGCCTCGGCCTCGGCGGCAACGAAAGCTACCCCGACCTCTTCCAACCCTACGGCGGCTTCCCCGACACCGTCCGCGTCGAGAACGGCCACATCACCATGCCCGACCTCCCCGGCATCGGCTTCGAAGGAAAAGCCGACCTCTACGCCGAGATGGCGGCCTTGGCTGCGTAAGCGAGAATTCGAGAGTTTATCCTTGTATCAGGCTTTTACAGGCCTTGCGAACGCACAGAAGTCGCTCTAAGGCAATATACGCCTAACACGTACTTCACGGGCTTGAAATGATATTCATGCATTTATGGCTGGAGATTCGATTGAGGAGCACGTCAACTACTCCCACTCAGACAGGAGCGTTCTCATGCCGGGATACAGTGATTATGTCAGCATTGATGCCATAATTGCTGTCGTTGGTGTTGATTGTACGGCAATCATTCAGACCATTACCAATCAGGGCAATCCGGTCTACATCCCTAGCAATGACTCGATGGGGCCAGGGTGGATCTTTGGCGACGTCGATCTTGGTGGATCGCCAAATGGGCGTGCATTGAAGGTTCTTATCACGTGATCAACGGCTGTATTGCTCTTGCAAATACTAACAATGATATGTGCATCAATTCGTTTACGTCACAGATCGTTGGTGGCCAGTATCAATGCCCTGGGCTGACTGCAAACATTACCGAGGTGGCGCCGGGTGACTACAACATCTTTCTGGGCATCACGCTCGGCTCGCCAGCGTCGATCACAGGGGCCCATTCGGTGCAAGGCTTCTTGATTTAATGAAAAGCGGCTTGATGTTCGGCGGTCACGCTAGATTCCGATATGTGACTGCCGTATTTATACTTCTCGCGATGATTTCAGGAGGAACCTTCGTCTTCCTTGCTCCTCTGGGGCAAGCTCCCGATGAAACATCCCACGTTCTAAGGTCTGAGAGCCTGTTCTTACCTCAGTTGGTGGGTCGTCTTGGTGAGTGGCCAGGTCCGAACGGTCATCCCATTGTGGCCACCGGTGTATTGTCCGACCCAAATCTAGCGATTGCCACCAGCCTAGGTCTTCCCGATGCGGCTGGTAGGGCGAGACCGGTTAGTCAATCAGACATAGAATACGCTCGATCGCTTGACTGGGGCATCCGCGATTCATTTATCTCCATCAATGGCCCTGCACTTTATTCCCGGTTTTATACGTTCCCAGCGCTATCAGCATGAGAACCGTAAAGCTTTTCGGTGGATCACCGTATCTCGCCGTGGTTGCAGGTCGGCTGGCGAATCTGGTGGTTTTCGTGATTGTTGGCGCGTCAGTGCTGCAAACCGCCGCCTACGGCACAGCATTTCTCTTTTCGGTCCTCATGCTGCCGATGACTCTCAATCTCGCTGCTTCGATGAACACTGACGGATTGCTGATCGCTTTCAGTCTCCTCGCTTTCGCACTGGCAAGCCGTCAAACCAAGCAAAGCTCGCTGCCGATCGCAGCGATCATAGCGTGCATTGGTGCAGTGAAGCTCCCTTACATCGCGCTTGCCGCGCTGTTGGATTTTGCCTGGAAACCGCATCAGCGCGGCACGAACATCGGCCGGGCTTCCCTGGTATGTCTGGCCGTCATCCCGGGGCTTGCATGGGCCGCCACGATGGCGGCCACGGTTGCAACCCCACCAGAGCGGGTGTCCTATGCAGCTGGCCCACTATGGCCCGGCCAAAGCGCTCAGATGTTCGACAGCATCGATGGGACTGCTCAATGGGCCGTGTTGACGGCACACCCAGCATTGTGGCTGACCCTTCCGCTCGACTTCGTATCGAATTGCGGCGCTGTACTTCGGCAAGCCGTTGGAGTGTTAGGTTGGGTCAACCTGAACCTTCCTGACGCAATCTATGATGGATGGGGTATTGCAATTGCAGCAGCCCTGTTCGCAAATTCGATAGAGCCGGGACGGCCTGCCAGGACGAGATGGCAGGGCGTCCGCTGTGGTCTCGGAACGCTGTTCGGGTTCTGGGCAATATGCATGTCCCTCTATTTGACCTGGACGCCAGTGGGCTGGAGCCATATCGAAGGGCTGCAAGGGCGCTACTTCCTGCCGCTGGCAGCCTTGATTCCCATGATTATCCCGCCCATCGAAGCGCCACACTCCATCCGAACGTGGACTTGGCATATGCTGCGCCTGTTCCCGATCGTGATGTCGGTATGGGGCATGGCCATCCTTCCCAACCTTCTGCTCAAGACGTATTATACGCCGTAAGCGCATGCGATGACGTTCGCCGCCATACAACCCCGGTCGTCATAGGGTCGCGACGTCCAACTCCGCCACGAGCCGCCCCGCCCATCGGCTGGCCGGCCGCGCCACGCCCAGGTTCTCCCGCAGCGTCGCACCCTCATACGCCTTGCGGAAAAGCCCGCGCCGCTGCAGCTCCGGCACCACCTCGGCCACGAAGTCCTCCAGGCCGCCCGGCATGTGTTCGGCCAGGATGTTGAACCCGTCCGCCGCCTCGTTCTCGAACCACTCCTCCATGTGGTCCACGATGTCCGCCGGCGTCCCGATGGCCTGGCGGTGCCCGTTGCCCGCCGCCACCGCCATGTACAGCTGCCGGATGCTCAGCCCGTCGCGCACCGCCCGATCGTACATCAGCTGCCCCCGGCTCCGCAGCCGCCACTCCGGCAGCAGCGGCACCGGGCCATCGAGCGGATAGCCCGACAAATCCCCGATCGACCCGGCCAGCAGCGACAGCCCCACCTGCGGGTCGATCAGGCCTTGCATGAAGCCGTGCTTGTCCTGCGCCTCCTGCCGCGTCCGCCCCGTCACGCACAGCAGCCCCGGCATGATCTTCAGCTGGTCCGGGTCCCGCCCGAGCCGGCCCATCCGGTTCTTCACCGACGCGTAGTAGGCCCGCGCCTCCTCGATCGTCTGCGACGCGGCGTAGATCACGTCCGCCGTCGCCGCGGCCAGCTCCCGCCCCTGCTCGGAGGCGCCGGCCTGCACCACCACCGGATGGCCCTGCGGCGCCCGCGCCACGTTCAACGGCCCCCGAACCGAGAAGTGCGGCCCCTTGTGGTTCAGCAGCCGCAGCTTCGCCGGGTCGTAGTTCAGGCCCGAAGCCTTGTCCCGCACGAAGGCGTCGTCGTCCCAGCTGTCCCACAGGCCCCGCACCACCTCCACGAACTCGATCGCCCGGTCATACCGGCGGTCATAGGAAGGCGCGTCGTCCAGGTTGAAGTTCTGCGCCTCCATCTCGGTGCGCGACGTCACCACGTTCCAGCCGGCCCGCCCCCCGCTGATGTGGTCCAGCGAGGCGAACTTCCGCGCTACGTGATACGGCTCGTTGTACGTGGTGCTGGCCGTCGCCACCAGGCCGACCCGCTGCGTCACCATCGCCAGCGCCGACAGCAGGGTCAGCGGCTCGAAATGCACGTTGTTGGCCATGTGCGACAGGCTGCCCTTCGGCTCGTCATAGGCGCGGATGCCCACACCGTCGGCCAGGAACACCATGTCGAACAGCCCGCGCTCGGCGTTCTGCGCCACGTTCACGTAGTGCCGCAGCTCCATGTTGCCGGCCGCCGGCGCGTCCGGGTGGCGCCAGTTCGCCGGATGGTAGCCCAGCCCGATCATCGAGACGCCCAGCTTGATCTGCCGCATCAGCTCACTCCCAGCTTCTGCACCTCTTCCCGCACCAGGCGCTTGATGTGCCGCTCCAGCTCGATGAACGCGGGGCTGCTGCGGTCGCGCGGGTGGGGCAGCGTCACGTCCAGCACCTCCTTCACCGCGCCGGGCCGGGTCGCCATCACCACGATGCGGTCGGCCAGGAACAGCGACTCGCCGATGCTGTGGGTGACGAACACCACCGTCTTGCGCTCGTGCTGCCAGATCCGCAGCATCTCCTCCTGCAGCACCTCGCGCGTCTGCGCGTCCAGCGCGCCGAACGGCTCGTCCATCAGCAGGACCGAGGGGTTGTTGGCCAGCGCCCGCGCGATCGCCACCCGCTGCTTCATGCCGCCCGACAGCTCGTTCGGATACTTGGCCCCGTGCCCCTCGAGCCCCACCAGCGCCAGATAGTGCTGCGCCACCTCGTCCTGCCGGGCCCGCGGCAGCTTGCGCAGCATGGGGCCGAACGCGACGTTGGCCGCCGCCGTGCGCCATGGGAACAGCGCGTATTCCTGGAACACGACCCCCCGGTCGGCCGAGGGCCCGTCCACCGCGCGGCCGTCCACCAGCACCCGCCCGGTGCTGGGCGGCAGGAACCCCGCGATCATGTTCAGCAGCGTGGACTTGCCGCAGCCGGACGGCCCCAGCAGGCAGGTGAAGCTGTTCTCCGCCAGCTGCAGGTCCACCCCCAGCAGCGCCGTGCTGCCGGGCGCGAAGCTCTTCGACACGCCCTCGATGCTGACCTTCGGCGAGGCCAAGATCGTCATGGCCGCGCCACCAGGACCATCATGGCTGCGCCGGCCAGGACCATCATGGCTGCGCCGGCCAGGACCATCATGGCTGCGCCGGCCGGCGCCAGCGCAGCAACCAGGCTTCAAGCCGCCGCAGCCCCACGTTGAAGCTGAACCCGATGATGCCGATCACCGCCGCCCCCAGCAGCATCTGCGACACCATGAAGAACGTCCGTGCATCGTTGATCAGGTAGCCCAGCCCGGAATCGGCCGCGATGAACTCCGCCGCGACGATCACGAAGAACGACAACCCGAACGCCAGCCGCAGCCCGGTGATGATGGACGGCAGCGCGGCCGGCAGCACCACGTGGCGGAACAGCTCGCCCCGCGTCGCCCCCAGGCTGCTGGCGGCCCGCAGCAGCAGCGGGTCCACGAACTTGATGCCCTCCAGCGTCGTCGTGAACACCGGGAAGAACGCGGCATAGGCGATGAACGCGATCTTCGACCCCTCGCCGATGCCGAACCACAGCACCATCATCGGCAGGAACGCCAGCGGCGGGATGGGCCGCAGCAGCTCGATCATCGGGTCCAGCAGGTCTTCCAGCGTGCGCCAGGTGCCCACCGCGAGCCCCACTGCCACGCCCAGCAGGCTGGCGATGACGAACCCCACCACCACGCGATACAGGCTGGCCAGGATGTCGCGCTGCAGCTCTCCGCTGCGCACCAGGTCCACGCCGGCCGCCACCACCTGGTCCGGCCGCGGCAGCAGCAGCGGGTTGAACCACCGCATCCGCAGGTTCAGCAGCGTCACCGCATACCAGAGCCCGAAGAACAGGCACACCGACAGCACCCGCAACAGGGGTCGCCGCCACCGCGCCGCCCCCTCCAGCCGCAGGCCGCGCCCTGGCGCCTGAGCCTGCCCCTGCGCAACCTCGATCGCGCCCGACATGGCGGGCGCGCCCTACGCCCTGAAGCTCACCAGGCTCGGGTCGACCATCGCCAGGATCGAGGGCGCGAACGCCTCGGCCGGCGTCACCGGGGCCGTGATGCGCTTGATCTCCATCGCCCAGCCCGACTGGAACGCCAGGCTCTTGGCCAGCCGGTCGTCCAGCCCCAGCCCGTACTTGTTCGCCGTCGCCATCACCGTCAGCGCGTCCGTGTCGATCTTCAGCTTCTCCTTCATGGCGGCCAGCGCCTTCGGGAAGTCCGACTTGATCAGGTCCGTCGCCTTCTTCATCGCCCGCAGCAGCGCGGCCAGCGTGTTCGGCTTGCCGTCGATCCACTCCTGGCTCGCCAGCAGGACGGAGTGGTTGTACTGCAGCCACTCCGGGTAGGCGAGCTTCTGCTCCTGCCCCGACACGTACAGCGTCGTGCCGTTCGCATACATCTTGCCGCCCAGCTGCTCCAGCCGGTACAGGTTCGGCTGCCAGCCCAGCAGGCCCTGCACGTCGCCCTTCGACGCCGCCACGATCCCCTCGGACTGCTGCATGTTGACCATCGTCACCTTGCGCGTGTCGAAGCCGAAATCGCGGGCCAGCTTGGCCAGCAGCAGCACCTGCGAGTTGCCCTGGGTGAAGGCCAGCTTCTTGCCCTCCAGCTCCTTGGGGCTGGACAGCGTGACGCCCGGCGAGATGACGAACCCCTGCGTCTCCGAGATGTCGGCCAGATAGCTGATGGTCTTGATCGGCAGCTTCTGCCCGCCGAACACCACCTGCGTGAAGATGCCCCCCACGCCCACCGGCACCCCGCTCGCCATCGTCGTCAGCGTGTCCGCCGCCGACTGGTTCCAGTGTAGGTTGACGTCCAGCCCCTCCTCCTTGAAGTAGCCGTAGGTCTCGCATACCGCCAGCTGCGCCCCCAGCTGCGGGTCCCGCACCCCGGCGATCTCGACCGCCACGGTCTCGAGCTTCCCCGCCCCCCGCGCGATCGCCGGCATCGCCAACGCCCCCACCCCGGCCAAAAGGCTGCGACGGCGAAGGCATGAGGAGTCGGTCATGGCAGGAGCCTTGCAAATGGGATGAGGGGAGCCGAGCAAGCACCATGCCACACCGGGCGCAGGACACGGGACGCGAACTTGCCCCGACCGCGACGACCTGCCCGCGGCAACAACCGCCGGCACAGGCACTTGCCCGCCTGCCGTGCAGTTCCCGCCTCCGCGCGTCGTTCTCCCGCCATTCCGCCCTTGCGCCCGCCCGCCCCTCTCGGGAAGCTCCTGCCACCCGACGGAGCGCCCGACCATGACCAGCCGCATCGCCTCCCGCCTGCGTGTCGCCGCCCTGCTCAAACCGGCCCTCCTGGCGCTGGCCGCCCTGGTCGGCGCGGGCCCGTCCCCCGCCCGCGCCGAGCCGGACAAGGTCGCCTTCCTCATGGACTGGATCCCCACCGGCGAACACGCCGCCTACTACGCCGGATGGCAGCGCGGCGCCTTCGCCCGCCACGGCATCGACGTCACCATCACCCGCGGCTACGGATCCGGCGACACCGTCACGAAGGTCGCCGCCGGCAGCGCACAGTTCGGCGTGGCCGACATCGCCGCCGTGCTCACCGCCCGCATGCGCGCGAACGTGCCGGTCAAGTCTATCATGGCCATCTACACCTACTCGCCGCACTCGCTGTTCGTGCTGCAAAGCTCCGGGATCACCGGATTCAAGGGGCTCGAGGGCAAGAAGATCGCCATCACCCCGGGCAACAGCCACAAATTCTACTTCCCCGAAGTCGCCAAACGCGCGGGCACGGACCCGGAGCGAATCACTTGGGTCAATACCGACGCCTCTGCCATGGCCGCGATGCTGATCGCCAAGCGGGTCGACGCCGCACCGTTCTATGCCATCCACGAATACTACATCAACAAGGCCGCGGAAAAGGCCGGCGAACACATCGTCGCCCTGCCCTTCGTGAAAACCGGTTTCACCATCTACGCCGCCACCATCGTCACCACCGACGCCATGCTGGCCAAGAACCCGGACCTCGTGAAACGCTTCTCCGCCGCCGTCGAGGACTCCTTCGCCTGGGCCCGCGACAACCCCGTCGAGGCCTGCCGCCTGCACATCCAACGCAACCCCGAGGTGGAGCAGGACGACTGCGAACACTCGCTCGCCCGCGTCGTCGAATACGTCTTCAACCCCATCCAGGCCCGCGCCGGCACCGGCCGCTTCGACGCGGAGGAGCTGGCCTTCACCTGGAAGATCGTCGCCGAAAGCCAGGAGCTCGACGCCGGCCGCGATCCCAACCAGGCGGTGGATACCTCCCACCTGCCGTGATCCGGCTGCACTCCGTCTCCAAGACGTTCCACACCGGCGGCCGCCCGGCCGTCCCGGCGCTGCACGACGTCTCGCTGGAGGTGCAGGAGGGCGAGTTCGTCGCCCTGATCGGCCCCTCCGGCTGCGGCAAGTCCACCCTGCTGCGCCTCGTGAACGGGCTGCTGCCGCCCAGCGCCGGGCAGGTCCTGGTGGACGGCAGGCCCGTGCGGGGCGCCCACCCCGAGATGGCCATGGTCTTCCAGGCCCCGGTCCTGCTGCCCTGGGCCACCGTCCTCGACAACGTCACCTTCCCCCTCCGCCTCCAGGGAGGCCGCACCCCGGCCGACACGGAGCGGGCTCGGGCGCTGCTTGCCAAGGTCGGCCTCGCCGGCTTCGAGGCCTCCCGCCCCGCCGAGCTCTCGGGCGGCATGCAGCAGCGCGTCGCCATCTGCCGCGCCCTCGTGCAGCGCCCCCGCGTCCTGCTGATGGACGAGCCCTTCGGCGCACTCGACGCCCTCACGCGGGAGGAGCTCAGCCTCGAGCTGCTGCAGATATGGTCCGGAACCGGCATGACCGTGCTGTTCGTCACCCACTCCATCGCCGAGGCGGTCCTGCTCGCCGACCGCGTCGTCGTGCTCGGCCGCCGCCCCGGCCATATCGCCGAGATCGTCGACATCCCGCTGCCCCGCCCCCGCAGCTTCGCGCAGGAGGCGCTGCCGCAGTTCCAGGACCGCGCCCAGCACCTGCGCGCGCTCATCTTCAACAAGCAGCCCGCATGACGCGCCCGCTCCGCGAGGCCGCCGCCCCCGTCATCGCGCTGCTGGCCGCCCTGCTGCTGTGGGAAGGCCTGACCCGCGCCTTCCACGTGCCGGAGTTCCTGCTGCCGCCCCCCTCCTCCATCTGGCGCGCGACCGTGTCGGTCTATCCCACCATGCTGCGGCACACCCTCGCCACGCTCGTCACGGTCCTGCTGGGCTTCGCCGCCTCCGTCGCCATCAGCCTGCCGCTGGCCATCGCCATCGCAGCGTCGCGCCCCGTCGCCGCGGCACTTTATCCGTTGCTGGTCGTCACCCAGTCCGTCCCGAAGGTCGCGCTGGCGCCCATCCTGATCGTGGCCCTGGGCGCCACCGCTCTGCCGCGGGTCATCGTCACCGTGCTGGTCGCGTTCTTCCCGCTGGTGGTGTCGTCGGTCGCCGGGCTGCTCGCGACCCCGCCCGAGCTGATCGAGATGGCCCGGTCCTGCCGCGCGACCCGCTGGCAGCAGCTGATCCGCATCCGCCTGCCCTTCGCCGTGCCCTTCGTGTTCGCCGGGCTCAAGGTCGCGGTGGCGCTCTGCGTCGTCGGCGCCGTGGTAGCGGAGTTCGTCGGCGCCGACGAAGGGCTGGGCTACCTGATCCAGACCTCGATGGCCTTCTTCAAGGTCCCGCTCGCCTTCGGCGCCGTGCTCGTGCTCGCCATCCTGGGCATCGTGCTGTTCGCCCTGGTCGAGGCCGCCGAGCGCCTGCTGTTCCCCTGGTCCGTCCGGGCCGCCCCCTCCCCGCCGTAAAGGACACCCCCATGGCCACCACCCGCCCCGGCGCACAGGTCATCCGCGGCGCCCGCCCCGCCGACCCGGCCCGCCGCCGCGCCGAACCCGCCGACATCCTCATCGTCGACGGCATCATCGCCGAGGTCGGCCCCCCCGGCATGGCCACCCCCGAAGGCGCGCCCGAGATGGATGCCGGCGGACTCGTCGTCCACCCCGGCCTCGTCAACGCCCACATGCACAGCCATGGCGGCCTCGCCCGCGGCCAGGGCGACCGCTGGACGCTGGAGCTGCTGCTCGTCGCCGCCCCCTGGATCGGCGGCAACCGCTCCCTGGCCGACAAGAAGCTCAGCGCCACCATCTGCGCCGCCGAGATGGCGCTGAAGGGCTGCACCGCCGCCTACGACCTGTTCGCCGAGTTCCCGCTGCCCACCCAGGACGGCATGGACGCCGCCGCCGAGGCCTACGCCGACGTCGGCATCCGCGCCACCATCGCCCCCATGGTGGCCGACCGCTCGTTCTACGAGGCCATCCCCGGCCTGATGCAAGCCCTGCCACCCGCCCTGCAGAAGGCTGTGGAAGGCCTCCGCCCCGGCGAGGGCAACGCCTGCCTGTCCGCCATCGACGGAATCCTGAAAGGCTGGCGCTGGAACGGCGCCGGCATCCAGGCCGCCGTCGCGCCCACCATCCCGCACCACTGCTCGCCCGACTTCGCCTGCGGCTGCGCCCGCCTCGCCCGCGCCCACGGCGTCCGACTGCATACCCATGTCGGCGAAAGCAAGGTGCAGGCCGTCTCCGGCATGCGCCTCTACGGCCGCACCCTGCTGCAGGAGATGGACGCCTGGGGCCTGGTCGGGCCCGACTTCACCGCCGCCCACGCCGTCTGGCTGGACGACGCCGACATGCGGATCATGGCCGCGCGCGGCGCCAGCGTCGCGCACAACCCCGGCAGCAACATGAAGCTCGGCAACGGCTTCTTCCCCCTCCGCGGCATGCTGGACGCCGGGGTCACCGTCGGCATCGGCACCGACGGCGCCAACTGCTCGGACAACCAGAACGTCTACGAAGCCATGCGCTACGCCTCGTTCGTCTCGAAGGGCCAAACCCCCCGCAGCGAGAACTGGGCCTCCGTCGAGGAGGTCTACCACGCCGCGACCGTCGGCGGCCGACAGGCCATGGGCCTCCCGGGCGGACGGATCGAGACGGGCGCCCCCGCCGACCTCGTCTTCCTCGACCTCGATGCACTCAACTGGATCCCGCACAACTGGACCGTCAACCAGATCGTCCACGTCGAGGACGGCACCGCCGTCCGCCACGTTATGGTCGCCGGCACGATGATCGTGCAGGACGGCAAGCTCACCACCATCGACCTGCCCAAGCTGGCCCGCGAGGCCGAAGCCGCCCGCGACCGGCTGGAAGGCGCCACCGCCGACGTGAAGCGCCTGACGGAGAAGCTGGCCCTCGTCGTCAACAGCCACTGCCCGGGCCTCGCCGCCGCGCCCTACCAGGTCCAGCGATACGTCTGCGACTAGATGTACGATGACAGGCTAAAAACGCCCAAATCGTCATCCCCGGGCTTGTCCCGGGGATCCACGCCGCGACACCATGACAAGCTCGACCAGATGATAAGGCCAACTATAAGCGCGCCAGAAGAAGGCCAGACGCCCACAGCTCCAACGTTGTCTCGATCGGTGTGCAACTGTAATGCTAGGTCACCGCCGGCATGATCCGCAGGTCCACATGCGTCACCACGTCGTCGCACCAGGCGCAGGCGCGTTCGATCACCGCGCTGTCGTCGCCCCGCAGCCGCACCGGCCCGCCCACCTGCGGAAGCACGTCGATCGTGTAGCCCAGATCGAGGAACAGCTTCAGCAGCGCCGCCGGCTCCACCTTCGAGATGCCGCGCAGCAGGATCGGCGTGAACTCCAGGAACACGACCGGCCGATCCTCCCGCAGGATCGACAACGCCCCCAGGCACGCACGATACTCCCCGCCCTCGATGTCCATCTTCACCAAATCGACCCGGCCGAACGAACCGCGCATCGCCGCCAGGGGCACGGTCGAGATCGGCTCCCATTCCAGCGCCTGGTGGGTGGCGACCCCCGGGTCGGTGATGACGAACCCGCTGTTCTGCGCCTCGTCATGCGGCAGTGCGGCCAACCCGAACCGGTCCGAGACGCCGCAGGTCAACAGCTGAAGGTTCCGCAGATCGTTCCGGAGCGTGTTCCGGATCAGGATTTTGGCATTCTTCGGGTTCGGCTCGAACGCGAACACCTGCCCCGCCGGCCCCACCCGCCGCGCCGCCGGGATCGCGTAGATCCCCCAGTTCGCGCCCACGTCGATGACCGTGCTGCCCGGCCGGCAATGCTCCAGGAACAAGGGCAGCGCCCAGGGCTCGTACCCGCCCGGCAGCTGCAGGCTGTCCGCCAGGAACGAGTTGCCGGGAAGGACGAAGCTGCACCCGTCGAACCGAAGGCTCTGATTGGGCCCGAACCCCCGCACCCTGGCCTGGCGCGCCAGGCCCTCGCCGGTCGTCCGGATCGCCACCCCGAACTCCTCGACGGTCAGTCGCCGCTCGAGCATGAACTCGGCCTGGTAATGATACTCCTCGGCGGCAGGCTCTCGCCCGAGCTCCGAATGGAACACCGAACGGACGACCTCGAAGGCCAGTCGTTCGGCATCGGTCCTGGCATCTCTCGATCCACTCACGCGATCACCTCATGGCCCCGCCGCATGGCGTCCCGCCACCGGAGTGCACCCTGCTCGATCCAACGAAGGACAACCCACGGTTGCCCCGGCCAGGCCGCGGCATCGTTGCCGCACCCGAACCTGACTACACTGGTTCAGACGCGGTGTCATCACCGCCTTTGCTCGAACCGTCCAGTCTGTAGTGTACTCGACCGTACCGCCGCCCGCCTTTGCTGGCACAAGGCCCCGAAACGTCAGCGCCGCAGCAGCACGTCCCGCGCCTGGTTCACCCGGCTGGCCAGGTCGTCCGTCCCGCCGCCATCCGGGTGCACCACCCGCATCAGCCGCACCCATGCCGCCTGCACGTCGCTATCGGACGCCCCCACCGGCAGCCCCAGCACCGCCAAGGCCTCGGCCCGGCCCATGCGCTTCCCGGCCTGACCCCGCGGCCCCCCGGGGCCGGGGCGGGCCGACGAAGGACCCTGCCGGCTCTCCTGCCACCAGCTCCAGGCCAGCGGGCCCAAGAACACGAGCCCCCCGATGGCCGCGGCACCCCGCCCTGTCAGGAACAGCAGCGCCGCGAGGCTCAGCCCGGCCAGCGCCGCGACCCAGGCCAGCAGCCCCTTGATGCCCGCCGGGCTGGCGCGCGAGAAGGCGCTGGCCCCCCACATCAGGCCCAACACCGCCAGCGCGCCGATCCCCAGCAGGATCATGCGGGAGCGATCATCCCGGGACACTCATGGCGGCAGCGTCATGCCGGCACGGCCTCGGCACCCAGCAGCTGCGCCTCCTGCGCCGCCACCGCGCTCACGTTCACGATGCCCCGCGCCGTCACCGTCGGCACCACCACATGGATCGGCTTGCTCATCCCCAGCAGCAGCGGCCCGATCGGCAGCCCGTCCGCCCCGGCCTTCAGCAGGTTGAACGAGATGTTGGCCGCATCGAGGTTCGGCATGATCAGCAGGTTCGCCACCCCTTCCAGCCGGCTGTCCCCGATCATCCGCTCCCGCAGACTCGGCACCAGCGCCGCGTCCGGGTGCATCTCGCCGTCGATCTCCAGCTCCGGCGCCTGCTCGCGCACCAGTGCCAGCGCGCGCCGCATCTTGCGCGCACTCTCGCTCGTGCTGCTGCCGAAGCTCGAATGCGACATCAGCGCCGCCTTCGGCACCACCCCGAAGTTCCGCACCGCATCGGCCGCCAGGATCGTCATCTCCGCGATCTCCTCGGCCGTCGGGTCCACGTTCACATGCGTGTCGCACACGAACAGGTTGCCCGCCGCCAAGATGATGGCGCTCAGCGCATAGACCCGCGACACCTCCGGCCGCTTCGGGATAATCGGGATCAGGTAGGTCATGTGCCGCCACCAGTCGCCGGTGCCGCCCACGATCGCCGCATCGACCCGGCCCGACTGCAACAGCATCGCCGCCGCCACCGTGTTGCGCCGCTTCAGCCGACGCGCCGCCGCATCCGGCGGCACGCCCCGGCGCCCCACCAGGTGCTGATACGTCTCGATCAACGGCCCGAACACCGCAAAGTCCGCCTCCGGGTCCAGTATCTCCACCGCGTCGCCCAGCTTCAGCCGCAGCCCCATATCCCGCACCTTCCGGGCGATCGCATCCCGCCGCCCGATCAGCACCGGCACGGCGATGCCGTCATCCACGATCGTCTGCACCGCGCGCAGCACCCGCTCGTCGTCGCCCTCGGCATAGACGATGCGGCGCACGTCCTTCTTGGCGCTCTCGACCACCGGCCGCATCAGCTGGCCCGAGCGGAAGACGAACTTCTCGAGCTCCCGCTGATAAGCCGCGAAGTCCTCGATCGGCCGCGTGGCCACCCCGCTGGCCATGGCCGCCCGCGCAACCGCCGGGGCGATCTGCAATATCAGCCGGGGGTCGAACGGCTTCGGGATGATGTACTCCGGCCCGAACACCGGCGCGGCGCCGCCATAGGCCGCCGCCACCACCTCGCTCGCCTCCACCCGCGCCAGCTCCGCCGTCGCCTCCACGGCCGCCACCTTCATCGCCTCGTTGATCGTCGTCGCGCCCACGTCCAGCGCGCCGCGGAAGATGAACGGGAAGCACAACACGTTGTTGACCTGGTTCGGGTAGTCCGTCCGCCCCGTCGCCACGATCGCATCGGGCCGCGCCGCACGCACCAGCTCCGGCATGATCTCGGGATCGGGGTTCGCCAACGCCAGGATCAGCGGCTTGTCGGCCAGCATGGCCAGCCACTCCTCCTTCAGCACACCGGGGGCCGACAGGCCCAGGAACACGTCCGCCCCCTCCAGCACGTCCGGCAGGCGGCGGGCGTCGGTCTTGCGGGCGTAGCGCGCCATGTTCGGCGGCATGTTCTCCTCCCGCCCCTCGTAGACCACGCCCTTCACGTCCGTCAGCGTAACGTTCCCCGGCGGCAACCCCATCGTCACCAGCAGGTCCACGCAGGCCAGCGCCGCCGCCCCGGCACCCGACGTCACCAGCCGGATCTGGTCCAGCCGCTTGCCCTGCAGCGTCAGCCCGTTGCGGATGGCCGCCGAGACGATGATCGCCGTGCCGTGCTGGTCGTCGTGGAACACCGGGATCTTCATCGTCTCCCGCAGCCGCCGCTCGATCTCGAAGCACTCGGGCGCCTTGATGTCCTCGAGGTTGATGGCCCCGAACGTCGGCTCCAGCGCCGCCACGACGCTGCAGAACAGGTCCGGGTCCTCGGCATCCACCTCGATGTCGAACACGTCGATCCCCGCGAACTTCTTGAACAGGACGGCCTTGCCCTCCATCACCGGCTTGCCCGCCAGCGCGCCGATGTTCCCCAGACCCAGCACCGCCGTGCCGTTCGAGATCACGCCCACCAGGTTGCCCCGCGCCGTGTAGTCGCGCGCCGTGTCCGGGTTCGCCTTGATCTCCAGGCACGCCGCCGCCACCCCCGGCGAGTAGGCCAGCGACAGGTCCCGCTGCGTTGCCATCCGTTTCGTCGGCTCCACGGAAAGCTTCCCCGGCCGCGGCAGCCGATGGTAGTCCAGCGCCGCCTTGCGGAAATCCTCGTCCATTCTCATCGTCCTCCACTGGCGGGCACGATTGGTCAGGTCCGGCCGGAAGGCAATGCCCGATCCGAGCTATCGCGCCAGAAGCGGGAAGGTCACGCCGATCGCCCAGGCGAACAGCACCGCATGGGCCAGCGCCGCCACCGCCGGATGCCCGGTCCGCCGCGTCGCCCAACGCCCGAACAACCCGGTGACGAGAAAGAACAGCAGGATCACCGGAACGATGATCGCCAGGAAGAACAGCGCCTGGAAGTCGAGCGCCACCGCCAGCGCCAGCGAGGCCAGGAAGGCCAGCCGTGCCACGGCCGGGCCACCCCGCGCCGCGCCCACCCCATGCGTCGTCCATTCCAGCGCCAGGAAGAACGGCAGCGTGCCGCCCAGCAGCGCCAGGATCAGCACCCCCCGCCCAGACCCCGGCATGAACGAGGTCACCTGCCTGTCCAACGCCCAGCCCAGCCCGCCCGTCGTCACCAGCGTCAGCACCGCCGCCGCCACTGCCAGCCGCCCCCGATCCGCCTTCTGGTGCACGCGCGCCCGGTCCCGCCCAACCCAGGCCCCGGCGCCCAGCAGCAGGCCGAACAGCAGGAAGTGCACCGCCAGGTAGTCGCCCACCAGCACCGGCAGGAAATGCGTGGGCACGATCCGCAGCACCAGCGGCGTGACGACCGTGGCCAGCGCCAGCGGCGCCCAGAGCCGTCGCCAGCCCAGCCCAGCCCCCGCCTGGCCTGTCACCACCACCGGAAGGCACGCGGCAACGGGCCGCACCAGCAGCACGACCCCCGCCAGCAGCAGCAGCACCCACGGCCCCCGCGCATCCGCATAGTCCGGCGGGGGCAGACCGAACACCGCGTCCAGCCACGCCGCCGCCTCATGCATGCTGGCGGGGCTGTACAGAACGCTGACATGCTCCACGTGCGGCGACACCGCCATCCGCCGGGCCGTCCCCGCCGCGACATCCCCATAGGTGACGCCCGGCGCAGCCGCCGCCGGAGCCGAAACCAGCCCCGTCACCCGCAGCGCCTCTTCCCGCAGCCCCGGCTCCCATTCGCCCACGATCGTCAGCAAAAGACGCGGCGCCGTCCGCGTCACCGCCGGCGAGAACGGCGACACCCCGACCGTGGCAGCGATCGCCGGATCCGCCTCCGCCACCCGCACGATGATGTCGGACGCCATGGAATGCCCCAGGATCGCCACCCGCCCGTCGCCCAGCGCCTTGGCATAAGCCACCATGGCGGCCGTCTGCCTCACCAGGGCGCGCGTCGCGCCGTCAACCTCCGTGATGCTGCCGGTCAGCGGGGCCGGGTTCCGCCCGTGCCCCAGGAAGTCGAAGGTCACCGCCGTCAGCCCGTTCCGCGCCAGGGTCACGGCGAAGGGCCGCATCAGCTGCTGCGACCCGGCGAATCCATGCGCCACCACCACCACCGCTGTCCGTCCCGCCCCCGCCGGCCGGAACACCCGCGCCGGCGTGCCGCCCACGTCCACCGCCCCCGTCACCACGCCATCCATCGTCCGCGCCAGCTGCCACAGGCTGCCCGCGACGGCCCCCAGCGCGAGAACGGCGAACAGCACGTTCGGCCAGCGGCTCAGGGTTCCTCCCCGTCCCGCGGCAGCAGGCCATACGGCTTCATCAGCGCCCAGATGTGGGCCGGGATCATCGCCCGCATGCGCCGCGGCTTCTCCCGCCGCAGATGCAGGATCGTCTCGGCCGCCTTCATCTCCACCCGCGTCCGCGCGAACTCCAGGCCCTTCGGCCCCACGCGCGGCATCAGCCAGCCCATCAGCGGCCGCAGCCAGTCCGGCATCGACCGCAGCGGCAGCCCGCCCGCCGCCCGCTCCACATTGGCGATGAAGCCCCGCACCGCGGACGCCCGCTTCCCCGCGCTGCCCGGCGCCGCCACCCGGACCTCATCGCCCAGCAGCCCCAGCAGCTCCTCGCCCCGCGCGTTGCGGACCAGCAGCCACTGCTCCCCCTGCCCGGCCATGTAGCCCACCGTGATGTCCGACAGCACGTTCGTGTAGTCCACGCAGGTCCGGCAGGTCAGCGGAAAGAAATCCGGCGGCAGCTTCGAGATCGGCAGCTTCAGGAACGGGATCGTCTTCACCCGCCCGTCCGTGAACCGCAGCTCCACCCGGAAGTCCGCCCGGAACTCCAGGTAGGTGATGCTGTCCGGATCGTCCGCCAGCAGCGCCAGGAAATCGTGGAACCGCGCCGTCGTCGTGTTGTCCGAGCACGGCGTCCCGATGACGTACAGCCGCTCGAACCCCAATTCCGCCTCAAGCGCCCGCAGCGCATACACCTGGCACGGGATGCCGACGACCGCGAGCCGCCGGTAGCCCCGCGCCCGCGCCGGCTCCAGCAGCGCCAGCAGCGGCGCATACCCCATCCGCATGCCCCGGCACGCGGCCATGTCCTTCGCCTCGGTCACCAGCACCGCCATCGGCCGCCAGCGATCGGCCGGGTCGGGCGCCATCGTCAGCACCGCATCCACCGCCCCCGTCTCCAGCAGCCGCTCCGCCAGCCGGGTCGTGATCCCCGTCCACTGCGCGCCGGGGGACGGCACGGCCAGCGAGGCCCGCAGCATGCGGCGGAACGGCCCGAAGAACAGCTCGTCCGGCCGCAACGGGTCGCGGGCCCGCCCGTGCACGCGGGCCTCCGCCGCAGGATAGTCCGGCTGGATGAACTGGCATGCCGTGGCGCAGCGCTTCGGCTCCGCCATGCGGGACACGCCGCAATCCGTGCACAGCGTCCGCGGCGCCGGGTCCCTCAGCGTCAGGTCAGACACATGGACACGGGGCCCGCGGGCGCCCATCTATCGAACACTGGAAAGGATGAAGGAATGCGGTCGAGAAGACTCGAACTTCCACAGGGTTTCCCCCACAAGCACCTCAAGCTTGCGCGTCTACCATTTCGCCACGACCGCACCGGGCCGAAGCCACGGGAAGCGCGCGTATAGCCGATGGACGCGCCGGGTTCAACCGCCCCACACTGGACGATCGCAGAGGGCCTGCAGGACTACGCCGCCACCTTGTCCCGGATGGAGGCGCAGGTCGCCGCCATCCGGGCCGGCACCGCGCCCGAGCAGGTCTGGCTGGTCGAGCACCCGCCGCTCTACACCGCCGGAACCTCCGCCCAGCCACAGGACCTCGCCGACCCCGACCGCTTCCCGGTCCACCACGCCGGCCGCGGCGGGCAATGGACCTATCACGGCCCCGGACAGCGCGTGGCCTATCCCATGCTGGACCTGACGCACGCCCACGGCACCGTGCCCGCCCGCGATGTCCGCCGCTATGTCGCGGGCCTCGAGGAGTGGCTGATCCGCACGCTCGACCGCCTCGGCGTCCACGGCGAGCGGCGCACCGGCCGGGTCGGCATCTGGGTCGCCCAGGGCGGCACGGAAGCCAAGGTCGCCGCCATCGGCGTACGCCTGACCCGCTGGGTCAGCTGGCACGGGGTCGCGTTGAACGTGGCGCCCGACCTCACGCATTTCGACGGCATCGTTCCCTGCGGCATCAGCCAGCACGGCGTCACCAGCCTGTCCGCCCTCGGCCTGCCCGTGACCATGGCGGACGCCGACCGCGCCCTGGAATCAGCCTGGCACGAGGTCTTCGGCTAACCCAGAGGCCGCCATCCGCCACCCGCGCGATCGATCAGGCGGGTCCGTGACGTCCGAAGGGCCCGTTCAGCCGGCAGATGGCGAAGTTGATCCACATCGCGAAGCTGACCCACACGACATACGGCACCAGCAGCCAGGGCGCCCAGGCCGAGTAGGGCGCAACCACCACCATGATCGCCAGGATCGATGCCCACAGGAACGGCATCTCGACCATCGCCCAGTCCGGCCGTTTCCACTTGAAGAACAACGGGCTCCAGAGCAGGTGCAGGCAGAAGTTGACCGCGAATGCCACCACGACCCGAAGCCGGGCCGCGCCATCCGGCGCCCCGTCCCACGACAGCACGGCCGAGATCGCCGTCAGCGTCAGGATCACGGTCCAGGCCGGGCCGAACGCCCAGTCCGGCGGCTGCAGCCGCGACTTGCGCAGGTTGCGGTACCACGGCCCGATCTCCGTCAGCAACCCGCCCGCACCGGCCAGCACCAGGGCCGCCACCCCGGCGACGATCCCCGGGTAAAGGAGCCCGCCGCCGTTCAGCCGAACAAATCCGACGGACAGTCGCGCCGCAGCTCGTCGCCCAGCGCCAGCCCTGCTGCCGCCGCATCACCCTGCGCGCACTCCACGGCGCGGCGCAGCACGAAGCTGCCATCCGGCCGCGCGACAAGCCCGGTCAGCGTCATACGCCCGCCCTCCTGCAGCCGCGCGAACGCCCCGATCGGCGTGTGGCACGACCCGTCCAGCGCCCCCAGCAACGCCCGCTCCGCCGACGCCATGACCGTCGCGGCCGGGTCGGCGATGGCGGACAGCAGCGCATGCAGCTCCGCATCGCTGGCCCGCACGGTGATCCCGACAATCCCCTGGCAGGCCGCGGGAACCATCAGGTTCGCGTCGATCACCACCGAGGCCTCCTCGGCCAGGCCCAGCCGGTTCATCCCGGCCAACGCCAGCAGGCTTGCCTGGTAGTCGCCCCGCCGCACCTTGTCCAAACGGCCGTGCACGTTGCCGCGGATGTTCCGCACCTGCAGATCCGGCCGCGCCGCCAGCAGCTGCGCCTGCCGCCGCACGCTGCTGGAGCCGATGATCGCCCCCTGCGGCAGCGTCGAATACGGCGCATCGGCGTCCGGCAGATCGAGGTCCGGGCCCAGGATCAGCACGTCGCGCGGGTCCTCGCGCGGCAGCACGCAGGCCAGCACCACGCCCGCCGGCAGCTCCGTCTCCAGGTCCTTCAGGCTGTGCACCGCGAAGTCGATCCGCCCGTCCAGCAGCGCCTCGTGGATCTCCTTGGCGAACAGCCCCTTGCCACCCAGGTCGGCCAGGCGCTGCCCGCTCGCCTGCGTCGCGTCGCCCGTGGTGCGGATCGCGTGCTCATGGAACACGTCCATGCCCCGCAGCACCGGACAGAACTTCGTCAGCAGCGCCAGGAACGCGCGGGTCTGCACCAAGGCCAGCGGCGAGGCCCGCGTGCCCACGCGCAACGGCAGCCCATGATGATGCGGCTTGACAGGCGCCTGCACGGGCGCGGGCACGGTCCGCGCCACACGCTGGGCGGCCGGCGCCGCGAGTTCGAGAATTTGGTCCATTGTCTTCCCCAAATACCTATTGATGGGGGCGCTGCAACGCGCCCTTGGTGGTGGTCAGCCCTGCGTTCTTGGTCAGCCCTGCGTTCTTGGTCAGCCCTGCGTTCTTGGTCAGCCCTGCGTTCTTGGTCAGCCCTGCGGTCTTGGTCAGCCCTGCGGTCTTGGTGAGTCTTGCAAAAAACAGCGTCATACGCCGAACGGCCCGTTCAGCCGCACTACGGTCAGGTTCAGCACGGCGGCGAATGCCACCCACAGCGCGTACGGCACCAGCACCCGGCTGGCACCCGGCGAGATCGGCGCCAGAGCCACGATCAGCACCACGATCGAAATCCAGAACGGCACGACCTCGATCAATGCCCAGTCCGGCCGGCGGAAGCGGAAGAACAGCTCCGTCCAGCCGATGTTCAGCAGCGCGTTGACGGCGAACAGCCCGATGATGCGCTGGCGCTGCGCCGTGGTCGTCGCCGCGCGCCAGGCCATGGCCCCCGCGAGTGCCGCCAGGCCGAAGATCAGCGTCCAGGCCGGGCCGAACAGCCAGTCGGGCGGCTGCCACGACGGCTTGACCAGCCCGGCATACCACGGCCCGATATCCGTGGCGCTGGCGCCCAGCGCCGCCACCACCAGCGCGCATGCCGCCGCGATCAGGATGGGCGACCACGTCCGCTTCATGCCCGGGCCAGCCCGACCAGCTGCGCCAGGTCCTTGAAGAAGATCCGCACATGCGCCATCGGGTCGCGCCGGACCAGGGCCTTGTTCATGTAGGCCTCCCAGGTCAGGCGCTGCACGTCCTTGTCGCGGCACATCTTCACGAACTTCTCCCGCCGCTTGTCGCTCGAATACCAGAAGGCCTGCATGATCCCCAGGATGAAGAACACCTTGCCATGCGCCTTCATGAACCGCGCCCGCGCATGCTGCAGCGACCGCACGTCGCCCGTGGCATGCAGCTTCACCACCGCCTCCGCCGCCAGCCGCCCGCCGAGCATGGCGTAGTAGATGCCCTCGCCCGAGGCCGGGGCGACGACGCCCGCCGCATCGCCCGCCAGCACCACGTCCCGCCCGTTATCCCACTTGCGCATCGGCCGCAGCGGGATCGGCGCCCCCTCGCGCCGCACCGTCCGCATGCCATCGAGCCCGGCCGTCTTGCGCAACGCCCCCACCGCGCCCCGCAGCCCGAAGCCCTTCTGCGCCGACCCCGTCCCGATGCTCGCCACCTTCCCGTGCGGGAATATCCAGGCATAGAAGTCGGGCGACAGGTGCCCCTGGTAATAGACGTCGCAGCGCGACCCGTCGTACCCCTCCGGCACCTCCACGATCTCGTGGTAGGCGAAGACATACTTCACCCGCTGCCACCCCTTGACGCATTGCCGCGCCACCTGGGACTTCGCACCGTCCGCCCCCACGATGGCCCGCGCCCGCGCCCGCACCGGCGCCCCACCATCCTTCGGCGCGTAGCACACGACCGCAACCCCGTCCGGGTCCCGCTCCACCGCCTCGAACGTCCCGTTCACCCGGGTGGCCCCGGCCGCCACGGCACGGTCCCGCAGCCATTCGTCGAACGTCTCCCGATCCACCATGCCCACATAGCCGCTATCAGCCGGCCCGCCGCCCGGACCCGCCTCTGCCGCAGGGATCGGCATGTCGGCCTCCTTCAACGAAGGCGCCACGATCCGAGCCCCCGTCGCCCGCGCCACGATCAGGCTGTCCGGGATGCCGAACTCCCGCACCAGGATCGGCGGGATCGCGCCGCCGCACGGCTTGATCCGCCCGGCCCGGTCCAGCAACAGCACCTGGTGCCCGGCCCGAGCCAGGTCCGCCGCCGCCACCGCGCCCGACGGCCCGCCACCCACCACGATGGCATCCCATGTCGTCGAAGGGTCGACCTGCGAAGACCCGGCCTGCGTCGCGGGCGTCATCAGGTTCTGCATCGCGTTCTCCATCAAGCGCCGCCCCGCAGCGCGAACGCCACGACCAGCATGCCCAGCACGTAAAGCGTCGTGCCCGTTCCATTGTACCAGGGCGCCAGCCGCCGCGGATCGCCCAGCAGCTTCAGCATCAACCCCGCCTGCATCAACAGCAGCACGCCCACCGCGGCCGCCGACCAAGTCGCACCCCAGCGCAGCAGCAGCACCATCACCACCGCCTGCGGCACCGCCATGACCACGCAGGCCACCCGCGCCGCCCGAGCCGGGCCCAGCAGCACCGGCAGGCTGTCGATCGCCATCTGCCGGTCGCCCTCGACCGACTTGAAGTCGTTCAGTGTCATGATCCCGTGCGCGCCCAGGCTGTACAGCGCCGCCATCCACAGCACGTGCGGCCCCGGCATCCCGCCGGCCAGGATCGCGGCCCCGGTGAACCAGGGCAGCCCCTCGTAGCAGGCGGCACACGCCATGTTGCCCACCCAGCCATTCGCTTTCAGCCGAAGCGGCGGCGCGCTGTACGCCCAGGCCAGCGCCAGCCCGACCATCGCCGCGTCGAACGCCAGCCGCCCCAGCCACGCTGCCACGGCCAGCGACACGACAGTCCAAGCCACCGCGATAAACAAGCCGCTCCGCCCCGGCAGCCGCCCCGACGGGATCGGCCGCTGCGGCTCGTTGATCGCGTCCACATGCCGGTCGAACCAGTCGTTCGCCGCCTGGCTCGTCCCGCACACCAGAGGGCCCGCCAGCGCCACGCCCACCAGAACCGTCCACCACCGCCCGCTCAGCGGCACCCCGGCCGACACCGCCCCGCACATGAAGGCCCACATCGGCGCAAACCACGTGATCGGCTTCAGCAGCTCCAGCGCCGCCCCGGCCCCCCGACGCGGCGTCCGCGCCGCCTTCTCGCGCGCAACGCCCGGCGCCTTGTCACGCGCCATCCGCGCCTGGCCCGCCATCACTCGCGCTCCGTCGGCTCGAGATCGCCGATCCCGTAGCGCCGCAGCTTCACGTACAGGCTCTGCCGGCTCAGCCCCAGCATCTCCGCCGCCGAGGCGCGGTTGTCGTTCGTCAGCTCCAGCGCCGCCTCGATCGACAGCCGCTCGATCACCTCCGTCGCCTCCCGCACCAGGTCCTTCAGCGCGACCCGGCCGATCAGCTCCTGCAGCTGCTCCACCGAACGCGGCAGCGCCCGCCCCGCCCGGGTCTCCGCCCCGCTCGAGGCCGGCACCCGCAGCCGCGCGCCCACGTTGCGGATGGCGAAGCCGAACGACGGCTTGCCGCCGTTGGCGATGGTCACCGCCGAGATCTCCACCTGCGACAGCCCGCCCGTCTCGGCCCGCAGCGTCGTCGCGAAGAAGCGCACGCTGCCCCGCTGCCGCAGGTTCGCGATCAGCACCGTCAGGTCCACCCCCGACTCGCCCACCCAACGGTCCAGCGGCCGGCCCCGCGCCGCTTCCTCCGCCACCAGCCCCGCCATGTCGAGGAAGGCGGCGTTCGCCGTCAGGATCTGCCCGTCGTTGTCGGCCACCACGAACCCGTCGGGTGCGCTTTCCACCGCGCGCAGCAGCTTGGTCTTCACATCGCTCAGCGACGTCGCCGCCGCCACCGCATGCGCCGAGCTGATCCGCACCAGCAGCATCGTCGCCTGGTCCTGCCGGAAGGCCGAGCACCGCACCAGGACCTCGCGTCCGCCATGCAGCAGCCGCGCCTGCAGCCCCTCGGGCGAGTCGCCGTTCCGCACCGCCGCCAGGTACGCCCCGGCCGCGTCCTGGTCGGCGAAGCGCGGCAGCAGCGCATGGCCCACGATGTCGCGCAGGTCGGCACCCAGCATCTCCCGTGCGGCCGGGTTGGCCTCCACGATCCGCTGCCGCGCCGGGTCCAGGATCAGCACCGCTTCCGACGAGGTCTGGAACAGCAGGCGGTACCGCGTCTCGGCGTCCCGCAGATGGCCGTAATCCTGCTCCATGGAGGCCTGTGCGTTCAGCAGGCGCTGCTGCAGCGCCGAAACCGCCCGGATGTCCCGACCGAAGACCATCATCCGGCCTTCCTGCCCCAGCGTCACGCCGCTGTAGAGCACGGGGATGGACCGCCCCAGCCCGCCCGCGCCGGGTTCGGCCCCAGGAGAGGTCTCGGGAGCCAGATGGTTGATGTGCCGCCACCGCGTCTCAGACCGGGCGCCGTCCTGCAGCAGCAACGCGACCTTCGGCCGGCTGTCCGCCGACACGATGTCCCGCAGGTTCATCCCGATCCACTGGCGGCCGCCATCGAGGTCGGCCTGCAGCTCCGGGTTCTGGATCGACAGGTCGCGGATCGTGCCGTCGGCATCGATGACGAGGGTCAGGTCGGACGCCGCCGCGATCAGCGCCGCGACCGAGCCTGCGTCCAGCCCGGCCAGGGCTGTCGCCGGCGAAGTGAACTGCCCGTTGAGGGGCTTGGTGGCACGGATGCCTTTGGCTTTGTGGTCTTGATCCTCAGCCAAGGGGCACCCGTTTGTACATCAGGCTGTCCCGGCCACGGGGTAAAGAAGCTCGTTGGCACGCGTCACCGCCTGCTGCCCGTCCAGCGCCGTGGCATCCGCGCCGATCTGCGCGGCCAGGGCGGGGTCGGCCAGGAAGGGCGGGCCCCCCACCATGATGGAGACGTCGGGGTTGGCCGAAGCCGCCCGCAACGACCGGATCAGCGTGGTCGCCGACGCCAGGTGGTCGTCGCAGGCGAACGACAGGCCGACCAGCTCGATCCGCTCGCGCCGCACCTGGGCCACCGCCTCGGCCGCCGTTCCCGGCGCACCCAGCTTCGCGTTCCAGCCGGCGCGCAGGAAATAGTCGAGCACGATGGACAGCCCGAACGTATGCTGGTCGCCCGGCACCGGAAGCAGCAGCGCGCGCGGCGCACCCAGACCGGGAACCCGGTCGCCGACGAACTCAGGGGCCAGCGCCCGCTGCGCGTTCTGCAGCCGCAGCACGCCGATCGTCACGTCCGCGAACGAGCAGTCGTCGTTCTCCCACATCACGCCCAGCTGCCGGACCACCGGTGTCAACAGATCCTGATACAGCGACTCCGCCGGGATGCCGCTCCGATGCAGCTGCACCACGTACGCCGCCACACCCTGTCCGTCCGTCTCGAAGCACAGCGACAGCAGCTTGCCGACCATGTCGCCGTCGATCGTGGGCGTCGGGCCGGTCGGCACCACCGCCCTGGCCACCCAGGGCAACGCCACCAGGCGGGGGATCACCGACTGCTTGACCGCAGACATCAGGAGCCTGCGCCCTTCCGAACCGAGCGCGCTTTGCCCGCGGGGATGCCGGGCCTTGTTGCCCACCCCCTCGGTCCAGCCACTGTGCTCGGAGATGTGTTCGGACATCGATCCCATCGCTTCGTCTCCCTAACCTTCTTCGATCCCAACCGGCAGTGTCAATCGCGATTTACGTCAGGCGTGCTTGACAGTCGCTTTAGTCACAGCCTAGCCTTCTCGTTGCCGGCAGGTCGGAGCGCCACGACCTGCCCGGGATGAGTTTCTGGTGGCGCCCGGTCGAGAGATAGTGAGCAGTCGGAGGCGGAGCTGGAAAGCGATTTCCGCACCGAAGCGTCCGAAATCGGGAGAAAATGTCAGCAATGTTGACCTCAATTCTCGGACGTATCCTCGCTCCCTATGACGCATGTCCCTGGGGCGGCGGCATCGGACGGCCCATCGTCACCCAGCGGCGCACCCCGCTTTACACACGAGATCAACGGCTTCGGCGCGACAGCTCACCCTGGACGCTCGTTCAGGGCATCCTCGCACCCGTCCAGTTCGCCGTCTTCCTGCTCAGCTTGGCGCTCGTGCTCCGATTCCTCGCCACCGGTACCGGCGAAGCCTCCGCCACGGCCAGCGTCGTCGCCAAGACCTTCACCCTCTATGCGATCATGGTCACCGGCGCGATCTGGGAGAAGGACGTGTTCGGCAAGTACCTCTTCGCCCCGGCCTTCTACTGGGAAGACGTGTTCAGCATGCTCGTGCTGGCGCTCCACACCGTCTACCTCGCCGCACTCGCCACCGGCGCCCTCGGAACCCATGCCTTGATGCTGCTCGCCCTTGCCGCCTACGCCACCTACCTCGTCAACGCCGGGCAGTTCATCCTGAAACTCAGGGCCGCCCGCCGGCAGGATTGCGCCTGGCACGGCAATGGCCAGATCGGCTTCGGCCAGCAGGCATGACGGCACCGGCCACCCTGGCCCCCAGCCTCGGCTGCCTCGACGCGCCCATCCTGCGCGAACGGGGCCAGCGCGAGGTGTTCTGCGGCCTGACCGGCATCATCTGGCTGCACCGCAAGATCCAGGACGCCTTCTTCCTCGTCGTCGGCTCCCGCACCTGCGCCCACCTCATCCAGTCGGCCGCCGGCGTCATGATCTTCGCCGAACCCCGATTCGCCACCGCCATCATCGACGAGCGCGACCTCGCCGGCCTCGCCGACGCCAACGACGAGCTCGACCGGGTCGTCGACCGCCTGCTGTCACGCCGGCCCGACATCCGCATGCTGTTCCTGGTCGGCTCCTGCCCCAGCGAGGTCATCAAGCTCGACCTCTCCCGCGCCGCCGAACGCCTGTCGGCCACGCACATGCCGCAGGTCCGCGTGCTGAACTACTCCGGCAGCGGCATCGAGACGACCTTCACCCAGGGCGAGGACGCCTGCCTCGCCGCCCTCGTCCCCATCCTGCCGCGGGAGCCCGAGTCGGCGCCCCCCGCCCTGCTCGTCGCCGGCGCCCTGGCCGAGGTCGTCGAAGACCAGATGCGCCGCACCTTCGACGCGATGGGCATCGGCCCCGTCCACTTCCTGCCGCCCCGCCGCTCCACCGAGCTGCCCCCCGTCGGACCCAACACCCGCCTGCTGCTCGCCCAGCCCTTCCTGACCGAGACCGCCCGCGCGCTGGAGGTCCGGGGCGCCCAGCGGCTTCCCGCCCCCTTCCCGCTCGGCGCCGAAGGCACCACCAGCTGGCTGCGCGCCGCCGCCGAGGCCTGGAACGTGCCCCCCGCCCGCTTCGACGCCGTCATCGCCCCGGCCCGCGCCCGTGCCCACGAGGCACTCGACCGGCTCCGCCCGCTGCTCGCCGGCAAAAGCGTCTTCTTCTTCCCCGACAGCCAGCTTGAGATCCCGCTCGCCCGCTTCCTCGCGACCGAACTCGGCATGCGCCTGCTGGAGGTCGGCACCCCCTATCTGCATCGCACCCACATGGCCGCCGACCTGGCCGAGCTGCCGGCCGGCACCCCGCTCAGCGAGGGCCAGGACGTCGAACGCCAGCTCGACCGCTGCCGGGCCGCCCGGCCCGACATCGTCGTGTGCGGGCTGGGCCTCGCCAACCCGCTGGAGGCCGAGGGCATCACGACCAAATGGAGCATCGAGCTGCTCTTCACCCCCATCCAGGGCTACGACCAGGCCGGCGACCTCGCCGAATTGTTCGCCCGGCCGCTGGTCCGCCGCGACCGGCTGCGGGTCTAGCGCCATGCAGCTCACCCTCTGGACCTATGAAGGCCCGCCCCATGTCGGCGCCATGCGCGTCGCGACCGCGATGGAGGGCGTCCACTACGTCCTGCACGCGCCGCAGGGCGACACCTACGCCGACCTGCTCTTCACCATGATCGAGCGGCTGCCCAAGCGCCCGCCCGTCACCTACACCACGTTCCAGGCGCGCGACCTCGGCGGCGACACGGCCGACCTGTTCAAGACCGCGGCCCGGGACGCCTATGCCCGCTTCCAGCCGCAGGCGATGCTGGTCGGCGCGTCCTGCACCGCCGAGCTGATCCAGGACGACCCGGGCGGCCTCGCCAAGGCGCTGAACCTGCCGATCCCCGTCGTGCCGCTGGAGCTGCCGGCCTACCAGAAGAAGGAGAACTGGGGCGCGGCCGAGACCTTCTATCAGCTGGTCCGCGCCTGCGCCGGCCCCCATGCGCCGCCGCCCGGCACGAAGGCCGCGCCGGCCCCCCGCTGCAACATCCTGGGCCCGACCGCGCTCGGCTTCCGCCACCGCGACGACGTGAAGGAGATCGCGGGCCTGCTGGGCGCCATGGGGATCGAGGTCAACGTCACCGCCCCCCTCGGCGCAACCCCCCACGACCTCGCCCGCCTCGGCAACGCCGCCTTCAACGTCGTGCTCTATCCGGAAACGGCAGGCCTGGCCGCCAGCTGGCTCACCCGCACCTTCGGCCAGCCGCAGACCCGAACCGTGCCCATCGGCGTCGGCGCCACCCGCGACTTCATCGCCGAGGTCGCAGCCCTCGCCGGCGTCGACCCGGCCCCTGCGCTCGCCACATCCTCCCGCCTGCCCTGGTACTCCCGCTCCGTCGACAGCAACTACCTGACCGGCAAGCGCGTCTTCATCTTCGGCGACGCCACCCACGCCATCGCCGCCGCCCGCGTCGCCCGCGAGGAGTTCGGCTTCACCGTCGTCGGCCTGGGCACCTACAGCCGCGAGTTCGCCCGCGACGTCCGCGACGCGGCCAAGGCGCTCGGCCTCGAGGCGCTGATCACCGACGACTACCTGGAAGTCGAAGAAGCCGTCGTCGCCCTGCAGCCCGAATTGATGCTGGGCACCCAGATGGAACGCCACATCGCCAAGCGCGTCGGCGTCCCCTGCACCGTCATCTCCGCCCCGATGCACGTCCAGGACTTCCCCGCCCGCTATTCGCCGCAGATGGGCTGGGAAGGGGCCAACGTCCTGTTCGACACCTGGGTCCACCCGCTCATGATGGGACTCGAGGAACACCTGGTCGCGATGTTCCGCGACGACTTCGAGTTCGGCGCCGACCAGGCCCCCTCCCACCTCGGCCACGGCGTGCCCCATGTCGCCGCCCCGGCGGCGCACGAGACATCGTCCGTTGTCGAAGCCGTGCCCGCCGCCACGAACGCCCCCGCCCAACCCGCCGGACCCGCGGCTTGGGCCAGCGAAGCCGATCGCGAGCTGGGCAAGATCCCCTTCTTCGTCCGCGGCAAGGCCCGCCGCAACACCGAGAAATACGCGCAGGAGCGGGGCCTGACGACCATCACGCTCGAAACCCTCTATGAGGCGAAGGCGCATTATGGCCGCTGACACGATGATCGCCGCGCCCGTCCCCGTCGTGCCCGTCCCCGTCGTGCCCGTTCCCGTCGTGCCCGTCCGCGTCGTCGTCGTCACCATGGACAGCCACCTCTCCGGCGCCATCGCTCGCGCCGAGGCGAAGCTCCGGACCGAGATCCCCGGCCTCAGCATCGTCGTCCACGCCGCCGACGAATGGGGCAACGACACCCATGCGCTGGCCGAGTGCAACCGCGACATCGCCGGCGGCCACCTGGTCGTCGCCGCCATGCTGTTCCTGGAAGACCACGTGCGCGCCGTCCTGCCGGCGCTCCAGGCCCGGCGCGACTCCTGCGACGCCATGCTGTGCTGCATGTCCGCCGGCGAGGTCACCAAGCTCACCCGCCTCGGCCGCTTCGACATGACGCAGGAGCCGGGCGGCGCCATGGCCCTGCTGAAGCGCATGCGCGGCGCCAAGAAAGACGCGGGCAAGACCGGCGGCGTCGGCTCCGACGGCAAGTCGCAGATGAAGATGCTGCGCCGCCTGCCGCAGATCATGCGCTTCATCCCGGGGACCGCCCAGGACGTCCGCAGCTACTTCCTGGCCCTGCAGTACTGGCTCGCCGGGTCCGAGGACAACCTGGCCAACATGGTCCGCATGCTGGTCCAGAAATACGCCGCCGCCGAACGCCGCCCGGGCGCCCCGCTGCGCGTCGCCGCCCCCGTCGTCTACCCCGATGTCGGCCTCTATCACCCCGACATCCCCGGCCACATCACCGAACGGCTCGAAGACCTGCCTCGCAACGGCCTGGCCGGCACCGTCGGCGTCCTGCTGCTGCGGTCCTACCTCATCTCCGGCAACGCCGCCCACTACGACGGCGTCATCCGCGCGCTCGAAGCCCGGGGCCACCGCGTCGTCGCCGCCTACGCGAGCGGCCTCGACAACCGCCCCGCCATCGAGAGCTTCTTCCTCAAGGACGGCGTCCCCACCGTCCAGGCCGTCGTCTCGTTGACCGGCTTCTCCCTCGTCGGCGGCCCCGCCTACAACGACAGCCGCGCCGCCGAGCAGCTGCTCGCCCGGCTCGACGTCCCCTACGTCACCGCCCACCCCGTCGAATTCCAGACGCTGGACCAGTGGCAGGCCGACCCGCGCGGCCTCCTGCCCGTCGAGGCGACGATGATGGTCGCCCTGCCGGAGCTGGACGGCGGCATCACCCCCATGACCTTCGGCGGCCGCTGCGGCCGCGCCAGCACCGCCAGCCCTTGCGCCGGCTGCGACGGCAAGTCCTGCGCCCGCGACATGGTGCCCCACGCCGAACGCGCCGCGACGCTGGCGGGACGCGTGACGGCGCTGGTCGCGCTGAAGCGCACCGCCCGCGCGACCAAGCGCGTCGCCATCGTCCTGTTCAACTTCCCGCCCAACGCCGGCGCCACCGGCACCGCCGCCTACCTCGCCGTCTTCGACTCGCTGCACAACACCCTGTCCGCCATGCAGGACGCGGGCTACGACACGGGCCCGCTGCCCGCCGACGCCGATGCGCTGCGGGCGGCGATCACCGGCGGCAACGCGGCCCTGCACGGCACGGACGCCAACGTCGCCGTCATGATCCCAACCGACGACCATGTCCGGCGCGAGACCCACCTGGCCGAGATCGAGGCGCAATGGGGCCCGGCCCCCGGCAAGCAGCTGTCCAACGGCAGCCACCTGTTCGTGCTCGGCCTGCAGCTGGGCAAGGTGTTCATCGGCCTGCAGCCCGCCTTCGGCTACGAGGGCGACCCGATGCGCCTGCTGTTCGAGCGCGGCTTCGCCCCCACCCACGCCTTCAACGCATTCTACCGCTACCTCCGGGACGATTTCGCCGCCCACGCCGTGCTGCACTTCGGCACCCATGGCGCCCTCGAGTTCATGCCCGGCAAGCAGGCCGGCCTGTCCGCCGCATGCTGGCCCGACCGCCTGATCGGCCACCTGCCCAACATCAACCTCTATGCGTCCAACAACCCCAGCGAGGGCATGATCGCCAAGCGCCGGGCCAACGCGACGCTGATCAGCTACCTGACCCCGCCCGTCGCCCACGCCGGCCTCTATCGCGGCCTGCTGGACCTGAAGGCCTCGCTGGACCGCTGGCGCGCCCTGGAACCCGACGCCGACGCCACCCAGCGCCAGGGCCTGGCCGAGCTGGTGCAGGCCCAGGCCGCCGCCGTGGAGCTGGCGCCCGGCACCCCCCTCTGGCCCGACCCGGCCCCCGAGATCGATCGCCTGACCACCACGCTGATCGAGCTGGAATACACCCTGATCCCGCACGGCCTGCACGTGATCGGCGCACCCCCCACGCCCGACGAACGGCGCGAGATGCTGGAGGCCGCCCGCGTCACCGACCCGGCCGAATGGGCCCGCCTCGACGCCCTGCTCGCCGAAGACCACGAGATCCCCGCCGTGCTGCACGCGCTCGATGGCGGCTACACCCGCCCCGCCCCCGGCGGAGACCTGCTCCGCACCACCGAGGTGCTGCCCACCGGCCGCAACCTGCACGGCTTCGACCCCTTCCGCCTGCCCAGCGCCTTCGCGGTGCAGGACGGCGCGCGGCAGGCCGACCGCCTGCTCGCCCGCCACGCCCAGGATGCCGCGAAGACGGGCGGCAAACCCTTCCCGGAAACCATCGCCATGGTGCTGTGGGGTACTGACAACCTCAAGACCGAGGGCGGACCCATCGCGCAGGCGCTCTGGCTGATGGGCACCACGCCCCGCTTCGACAGCTACGGCCGCCTCACCGGCGCCCGGCTGATCCCGCTCGAGGAACTCGGCCGCCCGCGCGTCGACGTCGTCATCACCCTGTCCGGCATCTTCCGCGATCTGCTGCCGCTGCAGACCAAGCTGCTCGCCGAAGCCGCCCTGCTGGCCGCCGAAGCCGACGAGCCCGCGGAGCACAACAACATCCGTAAGCACGCGTTGGCCTTCCAGGCCGAGCACGGCGGCAGCATCGCGGAGGCCGCGCTGCGGGTGTTCGGCAATGCCGACGGGGCTTACGGCGCCAACGTCAACTCCATGGTCGGCGCCGGCGTCTGGGACGACGAGGACCAGCTGGCCGACGCCTACATCGCCCGCAAGGGCTTCGCCTACGGCCCCGACGGCCGGCCGGAAAAGGCCCACAAGCTGCTCGGCCACGTCCTGGCCAGCGTCGACGTCACCTACCAGAACCTCGACAGCATCGAGCTGGGCGTGACCACGGTCGACCACTACTTCGACACGCTGGGCGGCATCACCCGCGCCGTCCGCCGGGCCCGCGGCGGCGAAAAGGCCGCCGTCTACATCGGCGACCAGACCCGCGGCGACGGCACCGTCCGGTCGCTCAACGAGCAGGTCGACCTCGAGACGCGCACCCGGGCCCTCAACCCGAAATGGTACGAGGGCCTGCTCAAGCACGGCTACGAAGGCGTGCGCGAGGTGGAGGCGCACGTGACCAACACCCTCGGCTGGTCGGCCACGACCGGCGAGGTAAGCCCCTGGGTCTACCAGCAGCTCGCCGAGACCTACGTGCTGGACCCCGCCATGCGGGAACGCCTGGCCGAGCTGAACCCGAAGGCCAGCCTCAAGATCGCCAACCGCCTCATCGAGGCAACCGACCGCAAGTACTGGTCGCCCGACGCCGCCACGCTTCTGGCGCTGCGCCGGGCCGGGGAAGACCTGGAAGACCGGCTTGAAGGAATCGAAGTGGGAATCGCAGCATGACCGTCGCCACCCTTCCCTACCCCATCCGCAACAAGGTCCAATCCCGCCCCGCCAGTGACGGAGACGGTGACGGCAGCGTCCAGGTGGCGCTCGATCCCACGATGAAGATCGAGGGCGCCAAGGTCTTCGCCGTCTACGGCAAGGGCGGCATCGGCAAAAGCACCACCAGCAGCAACCTCAGCGTCGCGTTCAGCAAGCTCGGCAAGCGCGTCCTGCAGATCGGCTGCGATCCCAAGCACGACAGCACCTTCACCCTCACGAAGCAGCTGCTGCCCACCGTCATCGACGTGCTGGAGGGCGTGAACTTCCATTCGGAGGAGCTGCGCGTCGAGGACTTCTGCTTCCCCGGCTACAACGGCGTCATGTGCGTCGAGGCCGGTGGGCCGCCCGCCGGCACCGGCTGCGGTGGCTACGTGGTGGGACAGACGGTGAAGCTGCTGAAGGAGCACCACCTGCTGGAAGAGACCGACGTCGTGATCTTCGACGTGCTCGGCGACGTCGTGTGCGGCGGCTTCGCCAGCCCGCTGCAGCACGCGGACCTCGGCCTCGTCGTCGCCGCCAACGACTTCGACAGCATCTTCGCCATGAACCGCATCGTTTCCGCCATCCAGGCGAAGGCCCGCAACTACGACGTCCGCCTGGGCGGCGTCATCGTCAACCGCAGCGCCGGCACGGACCAGATCGACCGCTTCAACCAGGCGACCGGCATGCAGACCCTGGCCCACTTCCCGGACCTCGACGCCATCCGCCGCTCCCGCCTGAAGAAGTGCACCCTGTTCGAGATGGACAGCACGCCGGAGCTGGAGGCGGTCAAGACCGAGTATCTCCGCCTCGCCGCCACGCTCTGGGCCGGGGTCGCGCCGCTCGACACCACTCCGGTGCGCGACCGCGACATCTTCGACCTCCTCGGCTACGACTGATGACCACGTATCTCTCCCGCCGCGGCGAGCTGCAGACCTACTTCGACCGCACCGCCGCCGAAGCCTGGAAGCGCCTGACCAGCGACGCCCCGGTCGGCAGCATCCGGGCCACCGTCCGCGCCGGCCGCGACGCCATGCGCCAGACGCTGCTGTCCTGGCTGCCCAAGGACCTGACTGGCCGCCGCCTGCTGGATGCCGGGTGCGGCACCGGCGCCCTGGCGGTGGAGGCGGCGCAGCGCGGCGCCCAGGTCGTCGCCATCGACCTCTCGCCCACGCTGGTCGACCTCGCGCGGGAACGCGCGCCGCGCGACCTCGACATCAGCTTCCAGGTCGGCGACATGATCGACCCCTATCTCGGCACCTTCGACCACGTCGTCGGCATGGACAGCCTGATCCATTACCGCGCGCCCGACATGGCCCGGGTGGTCGCCGACCTCGCCGCCCACGCCACGGGCTCCGTGCTGTTCACCTTCGCCCCCCGCACGCCGCTGCTGACGGTGATGCACGCCGCCGGCCGCCTGTTCCCCCGCGGCAACCGCGCCCCCTTCATCGAACCCATCACGCCCGGCCGCATCACCGGCCTGCTGGCCGCCGACCCCGCGATGCAGGGCTGGGCCCCCGCCCGCACCCAGCGCATCGAAAGCGGCTTCTACAAGTCCCAGGCCCTGGAGCTGGTGCGCCGATGAGACCCGGCAGCAGCGAGCGGCCCGAGATCCCCGCCTGGACCGTCCAGGGCCTCGCCCGCACCCTGTCCGGCACCAACCAGCGACTCGGCCGCAACTGGGCCAAGCTGGGCGCAGGCTTCCTGCCCTTCGCCGACGCCGCCACGGCGGAGCTGCCGCTCGGCCGCCTGCTCCGCCTCTCCTTGTTCCAGGTCACCGTCGGCATGGCCGTCGTGCTGCTCATCGGCACGCTCAACCGCGTCATGATCGTGGAGCTGGGTGTCCCCGCCTGGCTCGTCGCCGTCATGGTCAGCCTGCCGCTGGTGTTCGCGCCCCTGCGCGCCGTGGTCGGCTTCAAGTCGGACACCCACCGCTCGGTGCTCGGCTGGCGCAGGGTGCCGTATCTGTGGTTCGGCACGCTGATCCAGTTCGGCGGCCTCAGCATCATGCCGTTCGCGCTGATCCTGCTGTCGGGCGACACCAACGGCCCCCTGTGGATCGGCCAGGCCGCCGCAGCACTCGCCTTCCTGCTGGTCGGCGCCGGCATGCACACCGTCCAGACCGTCGGCCTGGCGCTGGCCACCGACATCGCGCCGCCCAAGTCCCAGCCGCGGGTCGTGGCGCTGCTGTGCATGATGCTGCTGCTCGGCATGGTCGCCAGCGCGCTGCTGTTCGGCCTGTTCCTGCACAACTTCAGCCAGATCCGCCTCATCCAGGTCGTGCAGGGCTCGGCCGTCGCCACCATCGTGCTGAACGCCATCGCACTGTGGAAGCAGGAGCCGCGGAACCCCGCGCGCACCACCGGCACCACGATGAGCTTCGGCCAGACCTGGCGCATCTTCGCCGCCGGGCACCAGGCCCGCCGCCGCCTGGTGGCGCTGGGGCTGGGCACGGTCGCGTTCAGCATGCAGGACATCCTGCTCGAACCCTATGGCGGCCAGGTGATGGGCCTGACCGTGGGGGCCACCACGGCCATGACGGCGCTGCTGGCCACCGGCGGCCTCGGCGGCTTCGCGGTGGGTGCCCGGCTGCTGGGCCACGGCGCAGACCCCTACCGCCTGGCGGGCTTCGCGGCGCTGGCAGGCCTTGCCGCCTTCGCCGCCGTCATCTTCGCCGCCCCGCTCGACACCAGCCTGCTGTTCGCCTCCGGCGTCACCGGCATCGGCATGGGCGCCGGCCTGTTCGCCCATTGCACGCTGACGGCCGCCATGGCGTCGGCCCCCCGCGGCCATATCGGCCTCACGCTGGGCATCTGGGGCGCCGTCCAGGCCTCGGCCGCCGGGGCCGCGGTCGCCTCGGGCGGGCTGCTGCGCGACGGCGTTGCGCTATTGGCCGAGGCCGGACGCCTCGGCCCCACCCTGGCCGTGCCCGCCACCGGCTACGTCGCCGTCTACGCGATCGAGATCGCGCTGCTGTTCGCCACCCTGGTCGCGGTCGGGCCTCTGGTCCGCGCGCCCGCCCCGTTCTCCGCCAACCTGCAACCCAGCTGAGGTCTAAAACGATGCAACCCGGCGCCATCACCAGCTACATCGACGTCGCCCAGCTCGCGCTGTATGCCTTCTGGCTGTTCTTCGCCGGGCTAATCTACTACCTCCTGCGCGAGAACAAGCGCGAGGGCTACCCGCTCGTGTCCGACCGCAAGAACGTGGTCGTCGAGGGCTTCCCCTTCATGCCGGCGCCCAAGGCCTTCCACATGCCGGGCGGCCACGTGGCCTACGCCCCCCGCCATGAGGAGCCCGAGATCCTGAACGCCGTCCCCTCCGCCAACTTCCTCGGCGCGCCCTACGTCCCGCTCGGCAACCCCATGCTGTCCGGCATGGGCCCCGGCGCATGGGCCCGCCGCGCCGATATCCCGGACCTCGCCTGGGACGACCAGCTGCCCAAGATCGTGCCGCTGCGCGCCGCCCCGGCCTTCTTCCTGGCTTGGGAAGACCCCGACATCCACGGCTACGAGGTCCAGGGCCTCGACGGCCTGGTCGCCGGCCGGGTCGTCGACTCCTGGATCGACCGCTCGGAGGTCGTCGTCCGCTACCTGGAGGTCGAGCTGGCCGACACCAAACGCGTGCTGCTGCCGATGAACTACATCAGCATCGACAAGGCCGCCCGCGTGGTCGGCACGGACTTCATCACCGCGGCCCAGTTCGAGACGGTACCCACGACGAAGCTGCCCGAGGTCGTGACCCTGCTCGAGGAGGACAAGATCCTGGCCTACTACGCCGGCGGGACGATGTACGCCAAGGCCGGCCGTGGGGACCCGCTGCTGTGACCCTGCACCCCCTGCCGGGCCGCCTGCCCGCCGGCGAGCGCATCCTGTGGCAGGGGGCGCCCGGCTGGCGCGCCCTCGCCCGCAACGCCCTGCACCTGCGCGGCCTGTCGATCTATCTCGGCATCCTGACCGCCTGGGTGGGCGTGTCGGCCGCCCTGCATCACGAAGCCCCCGCCGCCATCGGCCTCGACACGCTGAGGGCGGCCGGCGCCGCATCCATCCCCGTCGCCCTCGGCCTGCTCTATGCCTGGGCCTCGGCCCGCAGCACCACATACACCATCACCACCCACCGCGTGCTGCTCCGCATGGGCATCGCCCTGCCGATGACGATCAACCTGCCCTTCGCCGAGGTCGTCGATGCCGGCCTGCGCATGCAGCGCGACGGCTCCGGCGACATCGCCCTCAAGCTGGTCGACGCCGGCCGGAAACTCAGCTGGCCCATGCTGTGGCCGCACGCCCGCCCCTGGCGCTTCGGCCGCGCCGAGCCCCTGCTCCGCGGCCTGCCGAACGCCGCAACCGCCGGGATGGTACTCTCCCGCGCGCTGGCCGCCTCGGCCGACATGCAGGTTCCTGTAGCGCAAACCTCCGGAGTTGTGGACACTGCGCCCCGACGCCACGGCCCCAACGCCGTGGCGGCCTGAAACCAGGGGAACCGACCGTGCTGCAGACCGCGACCCATCCGACCCGGCCCCGTGTGATGCCCCGCATACTGCGGCACCTTCCACAGGTCCTGGTCATCGTGGCGGTCGGCGCAGCCCTCGCAGTGGCGATCACCGGCCCCGCAGCCGTGGGCGGCCCATCCACGCCGCCACCCAGCGCCCTCGTCGCGGAACGCACGCTCAGCTTCGCCGACAGGGCCGACGGCGCCGTCGTGGTGACGGAGAACAGCCACCAGGTCGCCGTGTTCGAAGGCGAGCAGGGCTTCATCCGCGGCATCCTGCGCAGCATGGCCCGGCAGCGCCGCGGCGACGGCCTTGCCGCCAGCCCGCCCTTCCGCCTGGCCGCCTGGGCCGACGGCCGCATCACGCTCGACGACCTGGCCACCGGGCAGCGCCTGGACCTCGAGGCGTTCGGCCCCACCAACGCCGCCGTCTTCGCCACCCTGCTGCCCGTCGCACCCCCCAAGCTGCCGGACTACATGCGATGACCGGCCCCAAGGACGACTGGCTGTTCGGCCGCCGCACGATCGAGGCGCGCGTGGACCTGGACATCGAGAAGACCCCCACCAGCTTCCATGCCTACGCCATCCCCGACGGCGTCGACATCCGGCCCGGCGACGTGGTGCAGATCCACGGGGCCCCCTCCCATATCGACTTCGGCGACCACCTCGTCCTGCAATGCCCCGCCACCGTCAGCCGCGCCGGCGCATTGGTCCGCGCCTGGACCAGCTTCACGGCCCTGTTCGAGCTCACCCACCTGTATGAAGTCGGCTTCGAGCCGAAGGAGACGCCATGAACGTGGCAACCCGGCCGCAAGGCACGCCCACCATCGCGGAATCCTACGATGCCGAGACCACGCGGCTGGCGCAGGAAGACACGGTCCTCAGCCCGCGCTTCTACACGACCGACTTCGCCGCCATGGAGAAGATCGATGTCGGCGGCGTCCGGGCCGAGTGGAACGGCCTGATCTCGGAGCTGCGCGCCGACCCGAACCGCGGCCACTTCATCCGCACCGAAGCCTTTGACATCAAGCTCGAAAGCCTCGAGCCCGAGCTGCGGCGGGAGCTGCTGGAGTTCCTCGTCAGCTCCGTCACCGCCGAGTTCTCCGGCTGCGTGCTGTATGCCGAGATCAAGAAGCGCATCAAGGACGGCGACATCCACGACCTGTTCAGCTTCATGGCCCGCGACGAGGCCCGGCACGCCGGCTTCATCAACGACACGCTGAAGGACTTCGGCGTCGGCGTGGACCTCAGTTTCCTCACTAAGGCCAAGAAGTACACCTACTTCCAGCCCAAGTTCATCTTCTACGCCACCTACCTGTCGGAAAAGATCGGCTACGCCCGCTACATCACCATCTTCCGCCACCTCGAGCGGCACCCCGAACGCATGATCCACCCGATCTTCCAGTGGTTCGAGGAGTGGTGCAACGACGAATTCCGCCACGGCGAGGCCTTCGCCCTGCTGATGCGCTCGGACCCCAAGCTGCTGTCCGGCATCAACAAGCTGTGGATCCGCTTCTTCCTGCTGGCCGTCTTCGCGACGATGTACGTCCGCGACCACGCCCGCCCCGCCTTCCACGCCGCCCTCGGCCTCGACCCCACGGAATACGACTACACGGTCTTCCGCATCACGTCGGAGATCGCGCGCCAGGTCTTTCCCGTGGAGCTGGACATCGACCACCCGGTGTTCCGGGCCGGGCTAGAACGGATGCGCCGCATCACCGTCGCCCAGCGCCTCGCCCGGCGGCAGGGCGGCATCATCGGCAAGGTGAAGCTCGCCGGCCTCACCCTCGGCGCGGCAGCGACCTTCCTCCGCCTGTTCGTCCTTCCGGTGCGGCGCAACGCCATGCCCGCCGGCGTCCGCCTTTCCCCGGCCTGGTAGAGTGCAGAGCCTGCTCTACCCCGCCGGCTACGCGCTGTTCGTCTGGTGGTTCGGCACGGGTCTCGTGCTGCTGCTGGACAACCTGCCGCGCCGCACGTTCCGCTGGAGCATGGCGGCCGGAACCCTGCTGTTCGCGCTGTCGCTCCATCGCCTGGCCGCCAGCGCCGCCGACACGTCGGAGGCCGGGGCCTACGCCGCCTTCATGTACGCCGTCATCGCCTGGGCCTGGCAGGAGATGTCGTTCTTCATGGGCTTCGTCACCGGTCCCCGCCGCAAGCCCGCGCCCCCCGGCGCAACCATGGCCCAGCGCTTCCGCCTCGGCACCGCCGCATGCCTCTGGCACGAGCTGGCGATCCTCGGCACCGCCATCCTGATCGTCGCCGTCACCTGGAAAGCCCCCAACCAGGTCGGCACCTGGACCTTCCTGCTGCTCTGGCTCATGCGCACCAGTGCCAAGCTCAACGTCGTGCTGGGCGTGCTGAACCTGGGCGAGGAGTTCATCCCCGCCCATCTCCGCTACTTGCTGAGCTTCATGGCGCGGCGGCCCATGAACCTGCTGATGCCGCTTTCGCTCACCGGCGGGACCGTCGCCACCGTCATGCTCAGCCAGGCGGCGCTCGACGCCGCCGAGCACACCAAGTCGGCCCTCGCCGCTGCCTCGCCCACCCAGGCGGCCGGGCTTGCGATGCTCGCCACCATGCTCGGCTTGGCAGTCGTCGAGCACTGGTTCCTCATCCTGCCCCTGCCCTTCGCGCGGCTTTGGGGTTGGTCGCTGCGTTTCAAGCCGAAGCCGCGGCGTCCGGCGATCACTGGCCAACCCCGGAGGGGACCCAACCATGGACTACCAGCACTTCTTCCGTAAGCAGCTCGAGACGCTCCGGCAAGAAGGCAACTACCGGACCTTCGCCGACCTGCAGCGCAAGCGCGGCAGCTTCCCCCGCGCCACCCACATGGACGGCCGCAACAACAACGACGTCACCGTCTGGTGCAGCAACGACTACCTCGGCATGGGCCAGCACCCGGAGGTCCTGGCCGCCATGCACGGCGCGCTCGACAGCTGCGGCGCCGGCGCCGGCGGCACCCGCAACATCGCCGGCACCAATCACTACCACGTCCTGCTCGAGGAGGAGCTCGCCGACCTGCACCAGAAGGAATCGGCGCTGCTGTTCAATTCCGGTTACATGGCCAACTGGGCCGCACTCAGCACCCTCGGCTCCATGATGCCCGGATGCATCATCCTCTCGGACACCCTCAACCACGCCTCCATGATCGAAGGCATCCGCCACAGCCGGACGGAAAAGCAGGTCTGGGCCCACAACTCCCCCGCCGACCTCGACCGCAAGCTGGCCGCCCTCGACCCGGAGGCCCCGAAGCTCGTCGCCTTCGAGAGCGTCTATTCGATGGACGGCGACATCGCCCCGCTCGACGAGATCCTCGACGTCTGCGAGCGTCACGGCGCCATGAGCTACCTCGACGAGGTGCACGCCGTCGGCCTCTATGGCCCCCGCGGCGCCGGGATCGCCGAGCGCGACGGCCTCGCCCACCGCGTCACCTGCATCAACGGCACCCTGGCGAAGGGCTTCGGCGTGATCGGCGGTTACATTGCCGCATCGGCCGCCCTGTGCGACTTCGTCCGCAGCTTCGCCTCCGGCTTCATCTTCACCACCGCCCTGCCCCCGGCCGTCGCCGCCGGCGCGTTGGCCAGCATCCGCCACCTGAAGACCAGCAGCGCCGAACGCGAGGGCCAGCAACGCAACGTGGCCATCCTGCGCGAGAAGCTCGACGCGGCCGGCCTGCCGCACGCACCCAACCCCAGCCACATCGTGCCCGTCATGGTCGGTGACCCCGTGCTGTGCAAGCAGGTCAGCGACACCCTGCTGGATCAGTACGGCATCTACGTCCAGCCGATCAACTACCCCACCGTGCCCCGCGGCACCGAACGCCTGCGGATCACGCCCTCGCCCCTGCACACGGAGGCGGACATCGACCACCTGGTCACCGCCCTGGCCGAAGTCTGGGCCCAGATCGGCCTCGCCAAAGCCGCCTGACGCCCCGCGGGGGGGGCAGGCCCTGCCCCCCTGCCGCCGCTTACTTCGGCATCGCGCCCAGCTTGTCCAGCAGCGCCGACCCGGCATCCACGCAGGCCTTCATCGGCTCGTCATCCGCACACTTGATCGCCACGACCGAGTCGCCCCTGCGGATCATGAACCGGGCCGCCTTGCTCGGCGGCGGGCCATGCCGCATGCCGCGCATCATGCCGCCCCAGCCGTGCCGATGCTCGCCCGGCCCCATGTCGCCGCCCATCTCGGCCATCGGGCCCCGTGTGCCCGGCGCTTGCGGAGGCGGCGCATCGGGCGGCGGCGCGTTCGGCACCTGCGCCACCGCAACCCCCGCCGCCAGCACCACGCCAACCCCGGTCGCCACCCATCCCATCGTCTTCATCGTTCGATCTCCTGACACCGCCCGTCAACGGGCGCTCCCTCCAGATACGCGCCGCAAGACCCAAGCCCCACGCGGCCCCTCCTAAACCGCCGCCTTCGCGGCGAACCGCCGATACAGCGCGCCCAGCCCGATCAGCCCCAACCCGAGCCCCAGGAACGACAGCACCCGCCACAGCCCGTCCAGCCCCGACATGTCCACCAGGAACACCTTCGCCACCACCAGCCCGGTCAACGCCAGCCCAGCCAGCCGCAGGCTCCGCCAGCGCAGCGCCGCCCCCGCCCCCATAAGGGCCGCCGCCAGCAGCAGCCAGGCCCCCGAATAGGCCCACAGCTCGGCATCGACGATGTCGGCCTCCTCGAACGCCGTCGTCCCGGGATGGAACACCTGCCGCACCTCGGCCGACACGCCGACGAACACCGCCAACAGCGCGTAGCCGCCCAGCAGCCGCACCGGCACGTTGCCGCCACGCAACGCCAGCGCGGCCAGCGCCGCCGGAATGAAATACGCCGGCAGCAACCCGTTCAGCACCAGACCCGTCCCGACCCCGTCGCTGACCATGAAGGGGTTGCGGACCAGCAGGAACACCCCCCCGGCCAGCGCCACGCCGCCGATCAGGCGCCAGGTCGCATCCAGCACTGGCCGGCCCCGCCCCGCCGCCACCGCCTGCAGCAGAACCGCCACGGCCCCCAGCCCCGACACCTGCCACGCCTGCTCGCCCGGCCCGACATCCCAGTCCACCCACTGGCCTCCATGCGCCGCATGATGCTCCTCCAGAACCAGCAGCAGCACACCGAACGCGCAGGTCACGGCCTCCAGCACCGCCACCAGCCGGTCGTCGGCACGGCGGCGGAACCGCCAGGCCGCAACGCCGCAGCACAGCGCCGGCAACCCGTAGGCCACCAGCAGCCCGTTGAACATGGGCGTGGTTCCCACCGCATAGGCCGCAACCCAGGGGTTCAGGATCAGCCGCACCAGCAGCACGCCGGCCACCACCAGCGCGACCCGGCGCAACGGCGGCAGGTCGGCAGACGCCTCGATCCACGCCAGCCCCGGCAGCAGCAACGCCAACGCCAGCGTCAGCCACGCGTCGTCCAGCAAGATCGCGGCACCCAGCGCCAAGGCCGCCACCACCCCGGTGGCATACACCCCGGCCCGCTGAACCGGCACCACCGCCCCACGCCGGGCCAACCGCGCCAGGAAGGCAAGCCCCGCCGCACAGGCCAACGCCAGCACCGCCCAGGCCGGCTGCGACTGGAACGCGCCGACCTGGGCATAGGCCACCCCCAGCACGACCACCGGCACGCCCGCCGCCAGCGCCGCCCAGGGCAGCGGACGCGGCGTCATCCGTTCGCCCGCCAGCCCCACCACCGCATGCAGCAGAGCCACCAGCGCCGCGCAGATCAGCAGCGGCCGGATGACGCCGGGCGCCCAGGTCCCCGGCAGCACCGCCTGCACCACGCCCTCGATGCTGACCGCCTCGCCCGCCGCCTGCCATGCCGGCAGCGCCCACACCAGCAGGGTCAACACCGCAAGCCCGGCCGACACCAGCGGCAACCAGGCCAGTCGGGGCTCCCGCCAGCCCTTAGCCATGGCGATCGGCGCCAGCAGCAGCAGCCCCGCCCGCACCACCGGGTCACCCCCCCGCGCACCGGCGGCCGCCGCCAGCGCCACCCCGGCCAGCCCCAGCATCAGCATCGGCGCCCAGGCGAACCGCCGCCCCACCGGGTGCTCCAACGCCGCCCCGGGCAGCAGCGCCAACGACAGCGCGGTCGCCGCCGGCACGAACAGCCCGGCCGCCCACACGCCCGACGGCGCGCTGACACCCAGCGTCACCAGCAGCACCCAGGCCGCTCCGCCCGCCGCTGCCGCCCAGCCCAACCAGGTCCAGGCCGTCAGCCGCACCACCGCCCAGCTCGCCGCCGTCACCACCAGCAGATAGGCGAACAGCCCCGGCAGCGATGGGTCGTCCGTCGCCACCAGCGCCGGCGTGCCGAACGCCGCCGCCAGCCCCAGCGCCCCCACCAGTGGCCCGAACCGCAACGACAGCGCCAACCCCGCGACGCCCGCCGCCCCCAGCAGCACGAACCCCGCCACCGGCGAGACCAATGCATAGAGCGGCCCCGCCGCATAGGCCGCCGCGAACAGCGCCCCGACCCCGCCCGCCGCCAACGCCGAAGGCGCGTAGTCCACCAGGGCCAAGGCAGGGGTCGGCCGCCGCCGCATCCATTCCGCCGCCCCCACCAGCGCCACCCCGAGCAACCCCGTCATGACGCAGCGCGCCCCCGGCCCCACGGTCGAATGCGCCACCACGTACCGCACCAGGAACACGGCCGACAGCAGCAGCGCCACCGCCCCCACCCACACGCCCCAGCGCTGCGTCAGCAGCAGCTCGAGGTCCATGCCCGCCGGCGCGGCAACCGGCGCCGGTGCGGCCAAGGGCGGCCCGTCTTCCGCCGTCGCTTGCGGAACGTCGGGCGGGACCTCGAAGGCCAGCGCCGCCTCAGGCTGAGACACCGGCTCCGGCGGCACGGCAGGCAGCGGGACGGCCGCAGGCTCCGGGGCAGCATAGGCCGCCGGGCCCGTTGCCTGCATGGACCCCACCAGCACCCGAAGCGCCGCGATCTCCCGCAGCGCCCGCCGGGCCTTCGAAAGCGCGACCAGCCCGGCAAGGCTTCCGCCGATGACCACCAGAACCAGAAGTATCACTGCCACGACCCAGTCCATGCCTGCGCACCCGCTCCCTGCTGCCACCCTTCGCTCTCGACGGCCGGCTGCAAGCCATCTTGCCCCATTCGCCCCGATCCGCTAAACGCGCCGCTTCGCTGGCACCCCTGGAGGCCGGCGTTTACGCATTTGGAGCACACCATGGCCACCTACACGACGATTTCGGCCGAGGCGCGCGAGCATGCAGGTAAGGGGGCGGCACGCGCATCTCGGCGGGCGGGGATGGTTCCCGCCGTCATCTACGGCGCCAAACAGACGCCGACCCTCATCCAGCTCGAACCCAAGCTCGTGGTCAAGGAACTGCAGCGCGGCGGCTGGCGCTCGCGCCTCTATGAGGTGAAGGTCGGCGAGGGCAAGGCGGGCGACGCCCCCACCCGCGCCCTGATCCGCGAGGTGCAATTCCACCCCGTCAGCGACAAGCCCATCCATGTGGACTTCCAGCGCCTCGCGCCCGGCCAGCGCATCCGCGTCGCCGTCAACGTCCACTTCATCGGCGAACTGACCTCCCCCGGCCTCAAGCGCGGCGGCGTGCTGAACGTCGTCCGCCACAGCGTCGAGTGCATGGCCGATCCCGACACGGTGCCCGAGACCCTCACGGCAGACCTGTCCACGCTCGACATCAACGACAACGTCCGCTGGTCGGACCTCGTGGGCACCGAGAACGTGGCGCCCATGATCACCGGACGGGACTTCGTCATCGCCACCGTCGCCGCCCCGACCAAGGGCGCCGAGCCGGTCGCCGACCCGAACGCCCCGGCCGCAGCCGCCGCCCCGGCCAAGGGTGGCAAGGGTGCCGCCCCGGCCAAGGCGCCCGCCAAGGCGCCCGCGGCCAAGGCCCCCGCCGCGAAGCCCGCCGCCAAGAAATAACCCGTGCTGCTCTGGGTCGGGCTCGGCAACCCCGAGCCCGGCATGGCGCGGCAGCGTCACAACATCGGCTTCATGGCGCTCGACCGCATCGCCAGCCGCCACGGCTTCACCCCGTGGCGGCAGCGCTTCAAGGGCTGGACCGCCGAGGGCACCGTCGGGCGCGAACGCATCCTGGCGCTCAAGCCCGCCACCTACATGAACCTCTCGGGCACCAGCGTGCAGGCCGCCGCCGCCTTCTTCAAGGTGCCGTCGGACGCCATCACCGCCTTCCACGACGAGCTGGACCTGGCGCCCGGCAAGGTCCGGGTCAAGCGCGCCGGCGGGGCGGCCGGGCATAACGGCCTGCGCAGCATGGACCGCGTCATGGGCACACCCGACTACTGGCGCGTCCGCCTCGGCATCGGCCACCCCGGCGACAAGGACCGCGTCACCGGCCACGTGCTGGGCGATTTCGGCAAGGACGACCAGCGCTGGCTCCCGCTCCTGCTCGACGCCGTGGCCGACGCGGCCCCGCTGCTGGCCGAAGGTCAGCCCGAGGCCTTCATGTCGAAGGTCGCCATTCTCGCCTCCACCCCTTCCTAGGACACTGAAATGGGCTTCAACTGCGGAATCGTCGGCCTGCCCAACGTCGGCAAGAGTACCCTGTTCAACGCGCTGACCGCCACCGCCGCCGCCCAGGCCGCCAACTATCCCTTCTGCACCATCGAGCCCAACGTCGGCCGCGTCGCCGTCCCGGACCCGCGCCTGGCGAACCTGGCCGAGATCGGCAAATCCCGCTCCATCGTGCCCACCAGCCTCGAGTTCGTGGACATCGCCGGCCTGGTCCGCGGCGCCTCCAAGGGTGAAGGCCTCGGCAACCAGTTCCTCGCCAACATCCGCGAGGTCGACGCCATCATCCACGTCCTGCGCTGCTTCGAGGACGGCGACGTCACCCATGTCGAGGGCAGCGTCGACCCGATCCGCGACGCCGAGACGGTGGAGACGGAGCTGATGCTGGCCGACCTCGACAGCCTCGAACGGCGCCTGCCCGCCCTCCAGAAGAAGGCCCGCGGCGGCGACCGCGAGAGCCAGCAGCAGGCCGCCCTGATGGAGCCCATCGTCACGGCGCTGCAGGCCGGCCGCCCCGCCCGGACCGCCATCGCCCCCGCCGACATCGAGGCAGCCAAGCGCCTGCAGCTTATGACCAGCAAGCCCGTGCTCTATGTCTGCAACGTCGAGGAGGCCAGCGCCGCCGAGGGTAATGCGTTCAGCGCCCGGGTCGCCCAGCGCGCGCGGGAAGAAGGCGCCGGCGTCGTCACCGTCAGCGCCGCCATCGAGGCCGAGGTCAGCCAGCTGCCCGAAGACGACCGCCGCGAGTTCCTCGACGGCCTCGGCCTGCCCGACAGCGGCCTCGACCGGGTGATCCGCGCCGGCTACGCCCTGCTCGGCCTCGTCACCTACTTCACCGTGGGCCCGAAGGAGGCCCGTGCCTGGACGATCGTCGAGGGCACCAAGGCGCCCCAGGCCGCCGCCGTGATCCACAACGACTTCGAGCGCGGGTTCATCGCCTGCGAGACCATCGCCTACCCCGACTTCGTCGCGCTGAAAGGCGAGGCCGGGGCCAAGGAGGCCGGCAAGATGCGGGTCGAAGGCCGCGACTACACCGTCCGCGACGGCGACGTGCTGCTGTTCCGGTTCAACGTTTGATCAAACGTCCCTGCAACCCCGTGGCCCCAGCCGGGTTCTAACCCCGTCAATGCGGCAACGGGCCGCGATCGCAGGAGAGCCGGACATGTCGATTCTAGCCTGGATCGTCTTTGGTATCATCGCCGGCTTCATCGCCAGCAAGGTCGTCAACAAGTCGGGGGAGGGGATCATCATGGACCTCTGCCTCGGCATCGTGGGGGCCGTGCTCGGCGGATGGCTGTTCACCCGGTTCGGCTATGACGGGGTCACGGGCTTCAACGTCTACAGCATGATCGTCGCAGTGCTGGGGGCCATCGTCGTCCTGGTGATCTATCATGCCGTCACGGGGCGCCGCACCATCCACTGACCGTCCCCGCCACTGAACGTCCCCGCCACCGAACGTCCCAGCCCCGGGCGGCACGCCAAAACGACGCCATCGACAGCATCACACGACGCCCCGGCGCATCGCCGGGGCGTCGTCACAAATGGAGTTCTCACATGGGTATCCTCGACTCGATCGTCGGCAGCCTGCTGGGCGGGAACACCGCCGCGGCCCCCATCCAGTCCATCCTCGCCTCCATCCTGGGTGGCCAGGGCCAGCCCGGTCAGCCCGGCGCGACCCAGCCCGGCCTGGGCGGCCTGCTCCAGCGCTTCCAGCAGGCCGGTTACGGCGACGCGATGAACTCCTGGATCGGAAACGGCGCCAACCAGCCGATCCAAGCCCGGCGCGCTGTCCCACGTGTTCGGCCAGGACCAGGTGAACCAGTGGTCGCAGCAGACCGGCATGCCGGCCCACGACCTGCTCACCCAGCTCTCCCAGTTCCTCCCCCACGCCGTCGACAAGATGACGCCGAACGGCGAGGTCCCGTCCTCCGCCAGCGGCAGCCCCTTCGACGATGCAGGGGTCGAGCTGCCCCGACGCTGACTTGAAGCCGCCGGCTCGGCCCACGGGGATCGTCGACCCCGTGGGCCGAGCGCGATCACCCGGCACCGGCCGCCCTCCTGCGGCAGGCTTTTCCGTCCTCGCGCCCGAGCTGGGCGTGACCGACATCACGGCCAGCCTCGATTTCTGGTGCCGGGTGCTGGGCTTCGAGGTCGCCTACGCCCGGCCCGCCGCCGGGTTCGCCTACCTTGAGCGCGGCCCGATCCAGGTCATGCTGTGTCAGCTGAACGGACGGTGGGAGGTGGCCGACATGGCCCGCCCGCTCGGCCGCGGCATCAACCTGCAGATGACCGTGCCAACCCTGGCCCCGCTGCTGACCGCGCTGCAAGCCGCCGGATGGCCGCTCTACGAGGCACCGACCGAAGCCTGGTACACGACCGGCGACCGCCAGGGCGGCCAGCGCGAGTTCCTGGTTCAGGACCCCGACGGCTACCTGCTCCGGTTCGCGGAGAAACTCGGCACCCGCCCCATCCCCGGCTGAGCGCCGAACCTACCCGATTTTGACCGACTGCACGGCCTCCTCCAGCTCCTGGAAGCTCGGCATATGCTGGTTCGGCGCCATCTTGCGGCCGGTCTCGACGCTGACCTGCGGGGCGTTGCCGTGCAGGTGGCTCACCAGCACCGCGCGGATCACCTCGAAATACTTGCTCTCCTCCTCGATGACGCCCTTCAACCGTGCCGCGAAGGGTCCGGCCATCCCATAGGCCAGCAGCACGCCCAGGAACGTGCCCACCAACGCCCCCCCGATCATCTCGCCCAGCACCGCCGGCGGCTCGTTGATATGCGACATCGTCTTGATCACGCCCAGCACGGCCGCCACGATCCCCAGCGCCGGCAGGCCGTCCGCCATGTTCTGCAGCGCATGCGGCCCATGCAGCTCCTCGTGCAGCGTCTTCTTCAGCTCCCGACCCATCAGGTCCTCGGTCTGGTGCGGGTCATCGGCATTCATGCCCAGCATCCGCAGATAGTCGCAGATCATCGCCGTGGCATGATGATTGGCCAGGATGTTGGGATACAGCTGGAAGGCGCTGCTGCCTTCCGGCTTCTCGATATGCGGCTCCAGCGCCATCGCCCCCTTGCTCGAGGCCAGGCGCACGAAGAAGTACAGCAGGCTGAGCAGCTCCACGTAGCTCGCCTTCTTGAAACTCGCCCCCTTTAGGATCTTCTTGAACCCGCCCAGCGTGTGCTTCACGTCGTGCATGCTGTTCGACATCAGGAAGGTGCCGACCGCCGCACCCCCGATCGTCAGCATCTCGAACGGCATCGCCTCGATCAGCGGCTCGAGGCTACCGCCCGAGAGGATATAGCTGCCGAACACGCAGACGAGCAGAAACCCCAACCCGCCGATCGTCAGCACGGGCAGTCCGCCCCGGCGCGCCCGTGCACCATCAAGGCCGCGCCCCGCCCAGCTTGCCGTCCAGCTTGCCCCCCAGTCCGTCCCCCAGTCTGTCCCCCAGCCTGTCCCCCAGCGTCCCGCGAAGCACGACGATCGCGATCCGCCGGTTCACCGCCGCCAGCCGGTCGTCGGTCACCAGCAGGTCGCGGTCCGCCATGCCGGACACGCTTCGCATCCGCTGCTCCGGCAGCCCGGCCTCCACCAGCATCCGGCGCGTCGCATTCGCCCGGTCCGCCGACAGGTCCCAGTTCGAACGTTCCCCGCCCTTGTACGGCGTCCCGTCCGTGTGCCCGGTGATGCTGACCGACTCCGGCAGCCGCTGCAGCACCGGCGCGATCTTCGCCAACACCGCCCGCGCCCGCTCGTTCAGCGCCGAGGAGCCCGTCGCGAACATCGGCTGCCGCTCCGCATCCACCAGCTGAATGCGCAGACCCTCGGGCGTCACGTCGATCATCAGCTGCCGCGCCAGGTCCGCAAGGCCCGGATCGGACGCCATGGCATCCCGGATCTGCTGCGCCGCTCGATCGAACGACGCACGCTCCCGCCGCTCCATCTCGGCCGCGAGATCCTTGTCCGACGGGGCACGTGCCCCTGCCGTGGGGTCCGCCGGGGCCGGCACAGCCCGGGCCATCGGCACAACCCCCGCGGCAGCCGCCCCTCCCGCACCTGCTACCGTGCCCGCCGCCCCGCCCGCTGCCCCGCCTGCCGTCCCGCCTGCCGTCCCGCCTGCCGTCCCGCCTGCCGAACCCGCCTCCCCCTTGCCCGCGGCGGCCTGGCCGGCCGGCCCGCCATTCGGCTTGGCCGCCGGCGCCTTCGGCTGCGGCTCTGCCGGGCTGTCCGCCAGGTCCTCATCCTCGTCCGGGATCGGCTTGGTGATGATCGGCGCCTTCAACACCTCCACAGCCCCGCGGTCGGACGCCAGCGCCCCGTCGCTGTTCGGCGTCAGCCCGCCGAACGGCGCGCCGGACCCCGACGTGCTCCGCGCCAGCTCGTTGTGGGGCGTGAAGTAGTCGGCCAGCCCCTTCCGCTGCTCCTCCGTCGTGGCGTTCAGCAGCCACATCAGCAGAAAGAACGCCATCATCGCCGTCACGAAGTCGGCATACGCCACCTTCCACGCCCCGCCGTGATGCCCGCCCTCGACAACCTCCTCCTTGCGGATGACGATCGTCGCCTTTCCGTCCTTCGCAGCCATCCCGAGCCTCCGTCCAGCTGCTACCCTGCACCCGGCCGGTTAAGCCCGACTGAAGAAGCCCCTCTACTCCGCCGCCAGGCTGGCCGCCGCAAATCCCGGCGCAGGCTCCTGCCCGGCACCCTGCCCCGGCATCTCGGCCAGCGTCAGGAAACGCTCCGCCTCCAGGGCCGCCATGCAGCCCGTCCCCGCCGCCGTGATCGCCTGCCGCCACACCTTGTCCTGCACGTCGCCCGCCGCGAACACCCCGGGCACGGACGTCTGCGTCAGGCCCGGCTGCGTCAGCACATACCCCTCCGCATCCAGCGAGACCTGGCCCTGGAACACCCCCGTGTTCGGCGTATGCCCGATCGCCACGAACACCCCATCCACGTCCAGCACGCGCTCCGCCCCGGTCCGCACGTTCCGCAGGCGCACCCCCACCACCACCTCCGGCTGCCCGGCCCCCAGGACCTCCTCCACCGCGCTGTCCCACACCACGTCGATCTTCGGGTGCGTGAACAGCCGCCGCTGCAGGATCTTCTCGGCCCGCAGGCTGTCGCGCCGGTGCACCAGCGTCACCCGCGACGCGTGGTGCGTCAGATACAGCGCCTCCTCCACCGCGGTGTTGCCGCCCCCCACCACGCACACGGTCTTGCCGCGGTAGAAGAACCCGTCGCACGTCGCACACGCCGACACCCCGGCCCCCTGCAGCCGCGACTCCGACGGCAGGCCCAGCCAGCGCGCCTGCGCCCCCGTCGCGATCACCACCGTGTCCGCCAGGTAGACGGTCCCGCCATCGCCCACGCAGCGGAACGGCCGCCGGGTGAAATCCACCTGCATCACCAGGTCGGAGATCATCCGCGTGCCCACGTGCTCCGCCTGCTTCTGCATCTGCTCCATCAGCCAGGGCCCCTGGATCGCGTGCTCGAACCCCGGATAGTTCTCGACATCCGTCGTGATCATCAGCTGCCCGCCCGGCTGCAGCCCGGCCACCAGCACCGGCTCCAGGCTCGCCCGTGCCGCGTAGATCGCGGCCGTGTAGCCGGCCGGCCCGGCCCCGATGATCAGCACCTTCGTGTGGATGGTCTCGGTCATCGTCGCGCTCCGCCGTGCCCCCGCCGTGCCCCCGCCGTGCTGCAGGAGAATCACGCCCCGGCGGTGTCCGAAGATAGGTCCCCCTCCAGGGCCGTGCAAGGAACGCAGGCGGACCGGGGCTTGAGAGGCAAGCCCTGTTGGAATATTATTGCGCGAGGGAGGGGCGACGCATTCCAACATGAGATCGGGGACCGAACAGCCGGAGCTGGACTCCATCGACCGACGCATCCTCGCCGAGCTGCAGGTGGATGGCCGCATGACCAACGTCGAGCTGGCCCGGCGCGCCGACATCACCGCCCCGCCCTGCCTGCGCCGCATGCGCCGGCTGGAGGAGTCCGGAGTCATCCGCGGCTACCATGCCGACACGGACCCGCAGCTGCTGGGGTGGGAGATCACCTTCTTCGCCATCGTCGGCCTCGACAGCCAGAAGGAAACGGTCCTGCGCGCCTTCGAGCAGATGGCCGCCGAATGGCCCGAGGTCCGGGAGTGCCACATGATCCGCGGCGGCGGTGACTTCCTCCTGCGCCTCGTCGCCCGCGACACCGCGCACGAGAACCAGTTGACCCAGCGTCTGACCGGCGCCGCCTCCGTCAGCCGCGTCCAGACCCTGCAGACCATCCGCACCAGCCGCAACCTGGCCGGCGTCCCCCTCTGAGCCCAGCCCCCATTCCGGGTTCCGTCTACGGCGTGACGAATGTCCAGCTGGAGTAGTTCCGCTGCACCTCGGTCGGGCCGCCATTGCCCAGGTTCGCAGCCCCGGGCGGCAGGCTGTTCAGCGGCTGCGGCTGACTCCGGCCATTGACCAGGCCCGTCCCGGGCGGACTCTGGCCGGACACCAGCGGCGCCCCGCCCGGCACACCCGCCAGGATGCTGCTCTGCACGCTGCCTTGTACGCCGCCAGGCCCGCCACACCCCGCCAGCACCAGGCCGCCGATGAACACGACGATACTCTTCCGCATGGACCCTGATCCTTGACTGGTGGCACCACCACAACACCGGCCGCGCCCTCGCGTTCCGTCCTGCCGCTGCTCGCGCTGCTGCTCCTGACCGCGATCCGCCTGGTCGTGGCGGCCCACGCGCCGCTCTCGCCCGACGAAGCCTATTACTGGACGTGGTCGCATGCGCTGGCGCCGGGCTATCTCGACCATCCGCCCATGGTGGCGCTCTGGATCCGCCTCGGCACCGCGCTGGCCGGCGAGACCGCGCTCGGCGTGCGTCTGTTGGCGCCGCTGGCCGCGGCGCTCGGCACGGTGCTGCTGGCCCGGACCGGGGATGCGTTGTTCCCCGGCCGCGGCGCCGGGCTGCGCGCCGCCATCCTGCTGAACGCCACGCTGCTGTTCGGCGTCGGCGCCGTCACCATGACCCCGGACACGCCGCTGCTGTTCTTCTGGACGGCCGCGATCTGGGCCCTGGCCCGCATCGCCGCGGGCGCCCGGCCCCAGACCTGGCTGGTCGTGGGCGCAGCCGCGGGCCTGGCGCTCGACAGCAAGTACACCGCCGCCCTTCTCGGGCTCGGCATCGCCGGCTGGCTTTTCACCCCCGCCATGCGGCCCCGCTTGCGGACGCCATGGCCCTGGGCCGGGGGCGCCGTCGCGCTGCTGCTGTTCCTTCCGGTCGTGCAGTGGAACGCGGCGCACGGCTGGGTCAGCTTCCTGAAGCAGGGCGGCCGAACCGCCGACTTCGACCCGGCCCGCGCCCTGCGCTTCGTGGCCGAGCTGCTGGGCGGCCAGGCCGCCCTCATGACACCCCTGATCGCCGTGCTGTTCGTCGCCGGCACCGCCGCCTGCCTCCGGCGCTGGCGCGACCCGCCCTCTGGCCTGGCCGCCAGCCTGGTGCTGCCCGCCGCGGCCGTCTTCGTCCAGCACGCGTTGGGCGACCGCGTGCAGGCCAACTGGGTCGCCATCCTCTACCCGGGTGCCGCCCTCGCCGCCGCCGCGCCTCATCGACTCTTCCGCCTGATCCCATGGCGGGTCGCCGCCGGCCTCGGCTTCGCCCTGACCGCGCTGCTCTATCTTCAGACGGTGGCGCCCCTGCCGCTCCCGCCCGGGATCGACCCCATGCGGCGCATCGCCGGATGGGACCGCCTGGCGCAGCAGGCCCACCAGGCCGCCCGGCAGGACGGCGCCGCCTTCATCGCCTGCGAGGAATACGGCACCGCCGCGCTGCTGGCCTGGTGGTCCGCTCCACAGGACGCACCCCCGGTCTGGGGCGCCGGACCTCGCTGGAGCCTCGTCGCGCTGCCCCGTATCCGTCCGGACCAGACCGCACCGGGCCGCTCCGGCCTCCTGCTGCAGTCGGCCCGCCGCCGCGAACCCCCCGACCCGGCGCTCTGGCTCTCCGCCCAGCCGCTCGCACCGCTCGATCGGGGCGCCGGACCGGCCGCCGAGTCGTTCCGCCTGTACCGCGTCGTTCTCCGCCCCGGCGCCCCCGCCGCCCTGCTGCCGGGACGGCCATGACGGAGCATCCTCGACCCGTCGCAGCCCGCCTCCATCACGGTTGCTTCTTCCGGGCCATCGCCCGATAAGAAATCAAGGATAACGGGGAGACGGCTCATGGTTCGACCAGGCGATGCGGAGCTGGAGCGCTCGGCCATCAAGCGTATGACCTGGCGCCTGCTGCCCTTCCTGATCGTCGCCTACTTCATCGCCTTCGTGGACCGCGTGAACGTCGGCTTCGCGGCGCTGCAGATGAACAAGGACCTGGGTTTCACCCCCACCATCTACGGCTGGGGCGCCGGCATCTTCTTCCTCGGCTACTTCCTGTTCGAGGTCCCCAGCAACATCATGCTGGAGCGCTTCGGCGCCCGCCGCTGGATCATGCGCATCATGATCAGCTGGGGCATCGTCTCCGGCGCCACGGCACTCGTCACCGGCACCTGGTCGTTCATCGGGCTGCGCTTCCTGCTGGGCGCCATGGAGGCTGGGTTCTTCCCCGGCATCATCCTCTATCTCACCTACTGGTTCCCCTCCGCCCACCGCGCCAGGATCGTCGGAATCTTCATGGTCGCCATCCCGATCAGCAGCCTGCTCGGCTCCCCGGTCAGCAGCGCCATCCTCGGCATGGACGGCATCATGGGCCTGCACGGCTGGCAATGGCTGTTCATGATCGAGGCCATCCCCTCCGTCGTGCTCGGGCTGTTCACCCTCGCATGGCTGCCCGACCGCCCCGCCACCGCGACCTGGTTGCCGCAGGCCGAACGCGACTGGCTCGCGCGCCGCCTGGCCGATGACGAGGCGCGGATCCCCGCCGCCCCCAAGACCTCGCTGTGGAAGGTGCTCACCCACCCGCGGGTGCTGCTGCTCGCCCTGGTCTATGCCGGCAGCACCGCCAGCAACTACGGCCTGACGCTCTGGCAGCCGCAGATCATCAAGAGCTTCGGCCTGACCAACATGCAGGTCGGCCTGGTCAACGGCCTGCCCTTCGCCTTCGGCGTGGTCGCCATGATCTGGTGGGGCCGCCGGTCCGACCAGGTGCAGGAACGCCGCTGGCACACCGCCCTGCCGCTGTTCCTGTGCGGCGGCGGCCTCGTCGCCTGCCTGATGTTCACCACGCTCTGGCCGACCATGATCGCCCTGACCGTCACGCTGATGGGCGTCTACGCGCTGAAGGGACCCTTCTGGGCACTGACGACCGAGGCGCTGCCGCTGTCGATCTCGGCCGCCAGCATCGCCGCCATCAACTCCATCGGCAACCTGGCCGGCTTCGTCGGGCCGTTCATGATCGGCTACATCAAGGAACAGACCGGCAGCTTCGTGCTGGGCCTGCTGCCGCTGATCGGCTTCGCCTTCGTCGCCGGGTTCACGGTCCTGATGATGGGCCGCAGCGCACAACGCGCCGTGGCGGTCGCCGAATAACGAGGCCAGCCCACCCCGCAGCCTGCGGGGGCTTTTCCGAGCTGCACGAGCCGGTGCATGGTCTGGTCTGCCGGGCGGCGCAGCGTCGCCCGGCTTCAGGAGGGAGCCGGCACTGGACGAGATCGCGCGCCGCGGCCCCAAGCGGGCGTCAGGCCAAAACACCGCTGCGGCGGCCCCGGCCCTGACACCGGTCCAAACACCGGCCCAACCAGCCGCCCGGACCGGTCCCTGGTTCCATGGGACGCTCGAATCCGCGACCCGGTCCGGCGTCGCCGGCTGGGCCGTCGATCTGCGCCACCCCGGCATCCCCGTCCGCCTCGTCGTCACCGTCGACGGACACGTCGTGGCCCGGACACAGGCCGACCGGCCCCGGCCCGACCTGCGCGACCGCGGCCCGCACGGCCCACCCTGCGGTTTCCAGATCGACTTCGTGCCCCCCCTCGCCTCCAACCCGCAACGCATCGCCGTCTCGCGCGAGGCAGACGGGACAGCGCTCGCCGGCTCCCCCGTCACGCTGCCCGGCCTGCGGGGACAGATCGACGAGCTGACCCGCGAGCGCGCCCGCGGATGGGCCTATGACACCGAACATCCCGACGCGCCCGTCGATCTGGTCATCACCGTCGATGGCGAGCCGGTCGCCCGAGCCGTCGCCAACGTCATGCGCGACGACCTGGTCCGGCACGAGATCGGCAACGGCCGGCACAGCTTCGACGTCACCTTCACCCCGCATCTGTCGCGCCTGCGCCACGTCGTCGCCATCTGCCGGGCAAGCGACGGCGCCCACCTCGCGCAGTCCCCCATCTCGCTCGAAACGCCGCAGCACTTCGACCCCTCCGTGCAGGCCAGCATCGCCGCCACGCTCGACACCGCGGACACCGACGAGGAGATCAGGGTCCGCATGGACTTCCTCGTCGCGCAGATGGGCCGCCTGCTGCTGCGGCGCTCCGAACGGCAGGTCCGGCGCAGCGAACGCCTGGCCGCCCAGACTTTCCAGCACCGCTGGGCCGGCGCCGCACCCGCGACCGCCCCCGGCGCCGGCACGGCCCCGCTGACCCGCCGTGCCCTGATGATCGATTCCACCCTGCCCGACCTCGGCCGGGATGCCGGCTCCGCCGCGATCGTCTCGCACGCCGTCACGCTGCAGCGCCTGGGGTTCGAGGTCGCCTTCGTCGCCGCAGACCTGTCGGCCAAGGGCGCCGGCGCGCTCGAGCGGCTCGGCATCGCCTGCTATCACGCGCCCTGGTTCGGCTCGGTCGAGGAGCTGCTGCACGCCCAGTCGCACTGCTTCGACCTCGTCTATATGCACCGCGTCTCCTGCGCCTTGCCCTACACCGCCCTGGTCCGCCGCCATTTCCCGCGGGCGAAGCTGATCTACAGCGTCGCCGACCTGCACCACCTCCGCCTCGGCCGCCAGGCCGACGTCGAAAACCGGCCGGAACTGCATCACGAGGCGCAGGACCTCAAGCGGCAGGAGCTGCTCGCCGCCCTCCAGGCCGACCGCGTCATCACCCATTCCGCGCACGAGGCGGCGCTGCTGCGGGACGCGATGCCCTCGCTGCGCGTGCACGTCGTCCCCTGGGCCGTGCCGTTGGCCCCCCGCGACGCGTCCTTCGACGCCCGCTCCGGGCTGGCCTTCATCGGCCATTACGGCCACCCCCCCAATATCGAGGCCGCGCTCTGGCTGACGGAGGAGGTGATGCCCCGGCTTCAGGCCATCGACCCGCGCATCACCTGCCAGCTGGTCGGCACCGCCATGCCCGGGCAGCTGCAGCGCCCCCACCCCGGGGTCGAGATCGTCGGCGCCGTGGACGACCTGCCCGCCCTGCTCGCCCGCGTCCGCCTCACCGTCGCGCCGCTGCTGTATGGCGCCGGCATCAAGGGCAAGGTGCTGGACAGCCTGGCCGCCGGCGTCCCCTGCGTCTGCACCCCGGTCGCCGCCGAAGGACTGGAGCTGGGCCCGGCGCTGCGAAGCCTGATCGCCCACGACGCGGCAGGCTTCGCCGCCTCCATCCACCGCCTGCACACCGACCCCGGCCTGCACGCCGCATGCCGCCAGGAAGGCCTCGACACCATCGCGAACCACTTCGCCCAGGACCGGATCGACGCCCTGATGCGCGCCGCCATCCAGTAGCGCCCATCCGAAAGGTGGCATCCCGCGCGGTTTCGGACGATAACGCCGGCTTCGGCCCCCTTCTTCCTGCCGGGCACCGAACGCCGACGGAGACGACGATGACCCCTATTCCAGCCGGCACCCCAGCCGGCCCCCATGCTGGATGGACTCCGGCCACCTGGCGCGACAAGCCGGCCCGTCAGCTGCCGGCCTACCCGGACGCGGTCGCCCTGGCCGCCATGGAGCAGCGCATCGGCGCCTACCCGCCGCTCGTCTTTGCAGGCGAGGCCCGGCGGCTCGAAGCCGCGCTCGCCCTGGCCGCAGAAGGCCGCGCCTTCGTCCTGCAGGGCGGGGACTGCGCGGAATCCTTCGGCGACTTCACCGCCAACGTCATCCGCGACACCTTCCGCGTGCTGCTGCAGATGGCCGTCGTGCTGACGTTCGGCGCCAGCGTGCCCGTGGTGAAGATGGGCCGCATGGCCGGGCAGTTCGCCAAGCCGCGCTCGTCCGACACCGAGACGCAGGACGGGGAGACCCTGCCGAGCTACCGCGGCGACATCGTCAACGGGCCCCTGTTCACCGCCGCCGACCGCATTCCCAACCCAGCCCGCATGGAGACCGGCTACTTCCAGTCCGCCGGCACGCTGAACCTGCTGCGCGCCTTCGCCGGCGGCGGCTACGCCGACCTGCACCAGGTGCACCGCTGGAACCTCGACTTCGCCGCCCGCTCCCCGCTCGCCGCCCGTTACCAGGACCTGTCGTCCCGCATCGACGAGACGCTCGCCTTCATGGCCGCCTGCGGCATGAGCAGCCTCAACACCCCGCAGATCCGCGAAACCGACTTCTACACCAGCCACGAGGCCCTGCTCCTGCCCTACGAGCAGGCCCTCACCCGCGTCGACAGCACCTCGGGCGACTGGTACGCCTGCTCCGCCCACTTCCTGTGGATCGGCGACCGCACCCGCCAGCCCGACGGCGCCCATGTCGAGTTCCTGCGCGGCGTGCGCAACCCGATCGGCATCAAGGTCGGGCCCACCTCCGACATCCCGGACCTGCTGCGCCTGATCGAGACCCTCAACCCCCACAACACGCCCGGCCGCCTCACCCTCATCAGCCGGATGGGCGCCGACAAGGTCGCGCGCAAGCTGCCCCCCCTGCTCCGCGCCGTCCAGGCCGAGGGCGCCAAGGTCGTCTGGCTCTGCGACCCCATGCACGGCAACACCATCAACACCTCCGGCAGCAACAGCGCACCGGTCAAGACCCGCAGCTTCGACTCGATCCTCGGCGAGGTCCGCGGCTTCTTCGACGCCCACGCCGAGGCCGGCACCTGGGCCGGCGGCGTCCACGTCGAGATGACCGGCCAGAACGTCACCGAATGCGTCGGTGGCGCCCACCGCCTGACCGAAGCCGACCTCGGCGACCGCTACGAGACCTTCTGCGACCCCCGCCTCAACGCCGAACAATCCCTGGAACTCGCCTTCCTCGTCGCCGAGGAACTCAAGCAGCGCCGCCTCCCCCCCCGCCTCCCCGCCATCGCCGCGCAATGAGGCTGCCAGGCCTCACCCAGGGCCCATCCCGTCCATGACCCCCATCCTCGACGACATCGCCCGCCGGACGGACGCCTACTTCAGCCGCACGCGCGAGGTGGCCGAGAGGTTCGGCGACGCCACCGTTACCTACGCCGTCTTCCTGCGCCGGCCGGTCATCTCCGCCCCGCGCCCCATGCTCGAATGGCTCGACCAGGTCGCCGAGGCCCGGGCGACGCGCTTCGTCTATGGCCTGCGCTTCCCCGAGGGCACCTGGGTGGGCGCGGGCGAGCCCATCGTCACCATCACCGGCAGCCTGATCGCGCTGGCGGAAGCCGAGACGATCCTGTTGCAGAAGCTCGGTGCCGCCTGCGTCGCCGCGCACAACGCCTATCAGATGTGCGCCGCCCTGCCGCAGGCCAGCTTCCTCGCCATGGAGGCGCGGCACTGCGCCGGGGCCGAGATGCAGGCGCTCATGGGCTACGCCGCCCGGGTCGGCGGCAATGCGGCCCGGCGCGAAGGGGCGCGCGGCTTCGTCGGCAGCAGCTCCGCTCTCGGCGCCGCGGAATACGGCGACGCCGCGGGCCTCGGCACCATGCCGCACGCCCTGGTCGGCTACGCCGGCAGCACTCTCCGCGCGGCCGAGATGTTCGTCGAGGCCTGCCCGGGCCAAAGCCTGACGGTGCTGACCGACTACTTCGGTCGCGAGATCACCGACGGGCTGCAGGTCTGCCGCCGCTTCCCCGGCATGGCCGCCGAGGGCCGCCTGGCCGTCCGCCTCGACACCCATGGCGGCCGCTACCTCGAATCCCTCGACCCCGCCGCAAGCTATGCCGTGCTGGAACGCCACGCCCCCGGCGCCATCCGCCACTACCGCTCCGAGACCGAGCTGCGCCACCTGGTCGGCACCGGCGTCTCGGCCGCCGCCATCTGGCGCATGCGCGAGGCGCTGGACGAGGCCGGGTTCCCCGCCGTCCGGATCGTCGCCTCCTCGGGCTTCGGCGTCGCGAAGTGCCGCGTCATGGCCGACACCGCCGCACCCATCGACACCGTCGGCACCGGCAGCTTCATCCCGGACGACTGGCACGAGACCTATGCCACCGCGGACATCGTCGCCTACGACGGCGAACGCCGCGTGAAGGTCGGCCGCGAGTTCCTGCTGCGCGACCTTGAACCCGCCCCGGCCATGCCGATCTCCGCCCCTCCCATCGCGGGTGCCCACCCCCCATGAAGATCGCGCTCGCCCAGCTCAACATGCATGTCGGCCAGGTCGAGGCGAACCTCGCCCGCATCCGCCGCGCCCGCGCCGACGCCGCAGCCCTGGGCGCCGACCTCGTCGTCACCCCCGAGTTCTCGATCGGCGGCTACCCGCCCGAGGACCTGGTCCGCAAGCCCGCCTTCATCGAGGCCGCCGAGGCCGCCATCGAGGCGCTGGCCCTCGACACCGCCGATGGCGGCCCCGGCCTGATCGTGGGTGGCCCCTGGCGCGACGGCGCCAAGCTGTACAACGCCGCCTTCGTGCTGGATGGCGGCCGCATCGTCGCGCGCCGGGCCAAGCACGAGCTGCCGAACTACGGCGTGTTCGACGACAAGCGCGTCTTCGATCCCGGCCCCAGCCCGGGCCCGGTCGCCTTTCGCGGCATCCGCATCGGCCTGATGGTCTGCGAGGACTTCTGGCTGCCCGCGGTTTCCGAGACGCTGGCGGAAAGCGGGGCGGAGATGCTGCTCAGCATCAACGGCTCCCCGTTCGAGGACCAGAAGACCGACATCCGCCTCTCCATCGCCGTCGCCCGCGTCGTCGAGACCGGGCTCCCCTTCGTCTTTCTCGGCCAGGTCGGCGGCCAGGACGAGCTGGTGTTCGACGGCGCCAGCTTCGCGCTCAACGCCGACCGCAGCCTCGCCTTGGTCATGCCGAGCTTCGAGGAGGCGCTGACGATCACGGAATGGACCCGCGCCGGCGACACGCTGGTGTGCACGCCCCAGCCCCTGCCGCCCGAGCCCGACCGGCTCGAGAAGATCTACCGCTGCATGATGCTCGGCCTGGCCGACTACGTGGACAAGAACCGCTTCCCCGGCGTGCTGCTCGGCCTGTCGGGCGGCATCGACAGCGCGCTCTCGGCCGCCGTCGCCGCCGACGCGCTGGGCCCCGACCGCGTCCATGCCGTGATGCTGCCCAGCCCCTACACCAGCGCCCACAGCCTCGAAGACGCCGCCGCATGCGCGCACCTCCTGGGCATACGCTGCGACACCATCTCCATCTCGCCGGCCATGGAGGCCGTCGAACAGGCGCTGGCTCCCGCCTTCGCCGGGCACCAGGCCGACAGCACCGAGGAGAACATCCAGTCCCGCCTGCGCGGACTGACCCTGATGGCGCTGTCCAACAAGCTCGGTGCCATGGTGCTGACCACCGGCAACAAAAGCGAGATGTCCGTCGGCTACGCCACCCTGTATGGCGACATGTGCGGCGGCTACTCCGTGCTGAAGGACGTGTACAAGACCACCGTGTTCGAGCTGTGCCGCTGGCGCAACGCCCATGTTCCGGCCGGCACGCGGGGCCCGCACGGTCCCGTCATGCCTGAACGCGTCATTACCAAGCCCCCCAGCGCCGAGCTGAAGCACGACCAGACGGACCAGGACACCCTGCCCGAATACGCCGACCTCGACGCCATCCTGCAGGGCCTGGTCGAGGGCGAGCAGTCCGTCGACGCCCTGGTCGCCCGCGGCTTCGACCGCTCGACCGTGCTCAGGGTCTGGCGCATGCTGGACCGCGCGGAGTACAAGCGGCGACAGGCCCCCCCGGGCGTGAAGATCACGCCGCGCGCCTTCGGCCGGGACCGCCGCTACCCCATCACCAATGGATTCACCAGCCTCGTCTCATGACCACCACTCCGCCGCCTGCCCCCAAAGCCACCGCCCTCAGCGTCCGCATCATCGACCTGTCGGACGACTCCGCCGACAGCGTGGTCGAGGAGATCGGCCCCTTCCCCACCATCGCCGACGCCAACCTGTTCGCCCGCCGCTACGTCCGCGACAGCGTCGAGCGCTGCCGGGCCCAGGGCATGGACGCCAAGGCCGTGCTGGACGCCTGGTTCGCCTTCGGCGAGGACGCGACGGTGCCGGACGCCGGGGACCACGCCTGGCGCAGCGGCACGGAGCTTGCCGACTTCGCCGCCCGCCGGGCCAAGGCGCTCGACCGCGACTGGCGCGCCCTCGACCCCCGCCTGCACGGCCCCGCATCGGGCGATGCAGATGACGAGCCAGGCCACGACGAACCGGGGCTTGGCAAATCCGACGACGAGGACGGCGCTTGAAGCTGCGCTGCGCCGTCACGCCAAACGGCCTGCTGCATGTCGGCAGTGCGCGCATCGTCCTCGCCAACTGGCTGGTGGCCCGGCGTCATGCCGCGCCCATCCTGCTCCGCCTCGATGACGCCGACCCCGAACGGAGCCGCCCCGAACACGCCGACCATCTGCTGCACGACCTCCGCTGGCTCGGCATCGAATGGGACGAGGAGGTCCGCCAGTCCGACCGCAGCGAGCGCTACGCCGCCGCCGCCCTGCGTCTTGAGGCAGCCGGCCGCCTCTACCCTTGCTTCGAATCCGACGAGGAGCTGAACGCCAAGCGCGAACAGCGCCAGCGTCGCGGCCAGTCGCCGATCTACGACCGCGCCATGCTGAAGCTGACCCCCGCCCAGCGCGCCAGCGCCGAGGCCGGCGGCAAGCGGCCCTATTGGCGCTTCCGGCTGCAAAGCCCCGTCGTCACCTGGAACGACAGCGTCGGCGGGCGGCGGGACGTGAAGCTGGGCGCCATGAGCGACCCCGTCCTGGTCCGCGCCGACGGCACGCCGCTGCCCCCCTTCACCGATGCCGTCGACGACATGGAGCTGGGCACCACCCACGTCGTCCGGGCCGAGGACCACCTGGGCGTCACCGGCCTCCAGCTCGAGATCATGGCCGCACTCGGCCAGCGGCCCGGCGCGATCCGCTTCGCCCACCTGCCCGCGCTCGCCGCCCCCGAAGGCGGGCGCCTGGTCCGGCGCGACGGCCTGCCATCCCTCCGCACCCTGCGCACCGACGGGATCGAACCCGCGGCGCTGGCCGGCTACCTGGCCCGCCTCGGCACGGACGAGGACTTCATCCCCGAGCCCCCCGCCCTTCTCGCCCCCACCTACGACCCGGCCCGCGTCTCCCGCAACGCGCCGAAGTTCGACATGAAGCAGCTGCTGGCGCTCAACCGCCGCGCGCTGGAGGCGACACCCTTCGAAGCCGCACGCGACCGCCTGCCGCCCGCCGCCACCCCGGCCTTCTGGAGCGCCATCCGGGGCAAGCTGGACCTGCTGCGAGAGGCGCGAGGCTGGTGGGACGTCGTCGCCGGAGAGATCGTCCCGCCCCTGATCGAGGAAGACACCGCCTTCCTGCATCGCGCGCTCGAACTGCTCCCCGCCGAACCCTGGGACGACCGGACCTGGCCCAACTGGACCAACACCATCCGCCAGGCCACCGGCCGTAAAGGCAAGATGCTCTTTCTGCCGCTCCGCCTCGCCCTCACCGGCGAAGACCAGGGGCCCGAGCTGAGCGAACTCCTGCCCCTCATGGGCCGCGCCCGTGTCGCCGAACGCCTCAGGCTGGCCGCGACCTGACGCAGCCTGCTATCGGGCGAACCACGCCGGCACGGTGGCCGGGTCGTCTTTGCGGCTGTTCGTCACCTCTTCGGCGCGATGCTGCCGATAGAGGCTGCGGAACGTGCCATACGGGTCCAACGCGCTGCGCTTGATCTGGTCGATCGGGTCCAGGAACCGCTCCCGCGTGTCGATCGCGCTCAGCACGGCCCGGCTGGTCCCCAGCGTCGCGCTGCCGCCGAAGCTCGCATAGGTCAGCGGGTCCAGCCCGAACTGCCCGGCGAAGCCCGACGCGTCGCGCGGGTTGCTCGGGCCCAGCACCGGCAGGAACAGGAACGGCCCCTCGCCCACGCCCCAGACCGCCAGCGTCAGACCGAAATCCGTGTCGTGGTCGGCGAACCCCACCCGCTTGGCCACATCGAACAGCCCGCCGACGCCGGCCGTGCTGTTGATGACGAACCGCATCATCAGGTCACCCGCACGCCGCGGATGCGTCTGCAGCACCTCGTTGGCGAAACCCGCGGGGGTGCCGAGGTTCGACAGCACGTTGTGCAGCGGCGTCCGCACCGCCTCGGGCACCTTGCGATACGCCACCGCGACCGGGCGGAGCAGGTAGGTGTCGAGGCCGTCGTTCACCTGGTAGAAGAACCGGTTCGTCGGCTCGATCGGGTCGTTCTGCTCCCGTGCGTCGGCGATCGCCGTCGGGTCGTCGGCCGGCGGCGTGGCAGCGCAGCCCACCACGGACAGCAGGACCAGGCCGAGCATCAAGCGGGGCAACAACACAATTCAGTCCCTTCGGGTCGGATCGACAGTCATAACGAAAGCAGACACTCTCACGGATTCAGGAGTATGCCTACCCGCGATCACGGCCAGGTTGCGAAACCGCCCGGCCACGCTGCCGTCAGCGGTCCACATCCTTCTCCAGCACCCCGCTCCGATGCTCCGCGAAGAACGCCAGGTCGGCGGCGCGCGGCGTCGATGCGCCGCAGCTCCGGTTGCGGCCGGACTGCTTGGCGCGATACAGCGCCTCGTCCGCCGACCGGACCAGCGCCGTGCCGTCGAGCGAGGACTGGCTGTGCGCGACGGTCGCGATGCCGATGCTGACCGTCACCACGCCCCAGACCGAAATCTCGTAAGGGACCGCCACCCGCGCGACCGCCGCATGGACCAGATCCGCCACCCGCACCGCCCCGGCCTCCTCCGTCACCGGCAGCAGCAGCGCGAACTCCTCGCCGCCGAACCGTGCCGCGACGTCGCCGGCGCGGCGCGCCTCCGACTGCAAGGCCTGGGCGATCCGGCGCAGGCACTCGTCCCCGACCGGATGGCCATACCGATCGTTGAACCCCTTGAAGGAGTCGATGTCGATCATCAGCAGCGACAGGCTCGTCTGCTCGCGCTGCGACCGCCGGGATTCGACCGACAACGCGTCGTCGAAGGCGCGCCGGTTGGCCAGGCCCGTCAGCCCGTCGGTCATCGACAACACCTGCAAACGCCGGTTCCGCTCCGTCACCCGGCCGAACAGGGCGACCAGCTCATACAGCAGCACGCACAGGACGATCAGGCCGGTGGCCAGGCTGAGCCCGCGCGCGGCATACCACCCGACCGTGAAGCGGCCGGCCCCATACAGGGTCAGCACCGAGTCGAGCGTCGCGGCCACCATGGCGACCGCAAGCCACGCCGTCAGCACGCTCCTTGCCCGCAGCCGCACCACGACCGCGACCAGGGCGGCCGCATGGCAGAGCACCACGCCGGGCCCGATCCCCAGGCTGTTCAGCCGGGCGAAGCTGTTGCCCACCAGGATCGTCGGCAGAAAAGGCAGCCCGGCCGTCGCCACCACGCTGAGCAGCGCCACCACCGCCATCGTCCCGACGACTTTGGGCAGCACGGAGACGGGCGCCGGCGCGATGCCCCGCCCCGGCACCGGCGCCGGGTGCCAGGCGAAGCGCAGCACACACAAGGCGAAGCCGCCGTGCCAGACGCACCACAGCCACACCGCGCTCGCCGACCCGCCGATCAGCGGCTGCGGTGCGAACACGCCGGGGAACGCCAGCAGATGCGGCACGATCACGAGGGCCGAGAACAGGTAGGCGACCCCGAGCGACGCCAGGCTCTCGTCCCGGCTGGACCGCGCCTGGCTGAACAGCAGCAGCGCCGTGATCGCGTCGGCGAAGAACGTCACGCTTCCGAATGCCGGCATGAACCCCTGGTTGGCGGGAAGGCCGACCGTCCCGTAGGCGAACGCGACCCCACCCGCGATGGCAAGCGTGGCGCCGACAGCCCAGGCTGCGACCCGGTGCTGCCGAACCGATACGCCGGGCATGAGGCGCGTCATCCGATCCCGTCCCCGCACGGCCGCTGCTCCGCCCGCCCGCGTCTCAACCCCCACCCACCGCCCGGCGCAGGCCCACGGCACGGTCCAGCACCAGAACCACGCCCAGCGTCAGTCCCACCAGCAACGTGGACACCGCCGCCACCAGGGGGTCCGTGTGTGATTCGACATACCGGTACAGCGCCACCGGCAGCGTGGTCAGCTGCGGGCCCACGACGAACAGGCTGATCACCACCTCGTCGAACGACACCAGGAAGGTGATCGCCGCCGTCGCAACGATCCCAGGCAGCAGCAGCGGCAGGGTCACCCGCCGGAACACCCGCCACGGCCCGGCCCCCAGGCTCCGCGCCGCATCCTCGATCCCCGCCGGCAAGGTGCCGAGCGCCGTCGACAGGACCCGCACGGCATAGGGCAGCGTGATCGTCAGATGCCCCAGCACCAGCCCCGTCCAGCTCCCCAGCATCCCCATGCCGGCAAACACCAGCAGCAGCGCGAGACCCAGCACGATCGTCGGCAACAGCAGCGGCGCAGTCACCAGCGCCGTCAGCGCCTCCCGCCCCGGGAACCGCCCGCGCTCCAGCACCAGCGCCGCCGGCAGCCCCAGCGCCAGGCACACCCCCGCCACCGCCGTGGCCAGCACCAGGCTGGTCCAGGCCGCATGCATCAGCCCGGCCTGCTGCACCATCGCCCCATACCAGCGGAAGCTCCATCCGGGCGGCGGCCAGGCCAGGTTGTTCGCCGCGCTGAACGACAGCGGGACCACCAGGATCACCGGGGCCAGCAGGAAGACGAACAGCGCCGCCACCCCCAGCCGGGACAAGGCCCGCATCACGCCACCGCCCGCACGATCCGGCCGTACACCACCAGCGCCAGACCGAACACCAGCAGAACCACCACCGAAAGCGCCGCCGCCACCGGCCAGTTCAACGTCACGATCGCCTGGTCGTAGATCTCCGTCGCCAGCAAGTTGACCCGTCCCCCGCCCAGCAGCTTGGGCGTGATGAAGCTGCTCACCGCCAGCACGAAGGCCAGCAGACACCCCAGGAATATGCCAGGCAGGGTTAAGGGAACGACAATCCGGCGAAACCGCGTCCAGGGCGACGCACCCAGGCTCGCCGCCGCATCCTCCAACGTCGGGTCCAGCCGCCCGAACCCCGCCAGCAAGGCCAGGATCATGTACGGCATCAGGATCTCCGTCAGCCCGATCACCACCCCCGTCTCGTTGAACACAAGCCGCGGCGGCGCGATCCCGACGCTGCGCAGCAGGCTCGGCAGGAACCCCCGGTCGCCCAGGATCACCAGCCAGCCATAGGTCCGCACCACCGCCGACACCAGCAGCGGCGAGATGCACAGCACCACCAGCACGTTCCGCCACCGCGCCGGCGCCCGATGCACGAACAGCGCCACCGGATACCCCGCCAGCAGCGCAAACCCCGTGATCTCCATCGACACCAGGACGGAATGCCCCACGAGGTCGCGATAATAGCCGTCCGTCAGCACCCCGGCCCAGGTCTCCCATGTCCAGCCCCGCCCGATGCCACCCCCCGGCAGCGCCGGCCGGAACGACAGCGACGCGAGACTCAGCACCGGCCACACGAACGTCCCGAGATTCACCAGCAGCACCGGCAGCAGCAGCGCAGCGGGGCGCATCAGCGCGGGCACGCTACGGGGCGCATCAGCGCGGGCACGCCCAGGCGTGCATCAGCGCGGAAACACCAGCGTGTCCGCCACGCGCCAGGCCAGCGTCACCGCCTCCCCCGGCCCCGGGATCACGAGGTCCGGCCGCGTGTGCTGCTCCATCGTCAGCACCGGCCCGCCGGGCACCGCCGCCACCACGGAAAGCACGTCGCCCACATAGGTCGTGCGCACGATCGTCGCCTCCGCCCGGTTCCACCCGGCGGCATCGTCCGGCGCCGCCGGCCCGAGCCCGATCCGGTGCGGCCGCACCGCCAGCGTCACCGGGCCCGGCACCCCCGTCCCCTGCGGCACCCGCACCGCCAGCGCACCCGCGCGCACCACCCCGTCCGCCCCCAGCTCACCCTCCACCCGATTGGTGCGGCCCACGAAGTCCGCCACGAACAGGCTCGCCGGGTGCTCGTAGATCGCCGAGGGCGTGCCCACCTGCTCCAGCTGCCCGGCCCGCATCACCGCCACCCGGTCGCACATCGCCAGCGCCTCCGCCTGGTCGTGCGTCACGAAGATCGCCGTGATCCCCAGCCGCTGCTGGATGTCGCGGATCTCGGTCCGCATCTCGTCGCGCAGCTTGGCGTCCAGGTTGGACAGCGGCTCGTCCAGCAGCAGGATGCTGGGCTCGATCACCAGCGCGCGGGCCAGCGCCACCCGCTGCTGCTGCCCGCCCGAAAGCTCCTTCGGCCGCCGGGCCGAAAGATGCGGCAGCCGCACCATCTCCAGCGCCTGGTGCACCCGCGCCGCCGTCTCGGCCCGCGACAGGCCGCGCATCTCCAGCCCGAAGGCCACGTTGCCCGCCACCGTCATGTGCGGGAACAGCGCGTAGTTCTGGAACACGATCCCCATGTCGCGCCGGTGCGGCGGCAGCGCCGTCACGTCCCGCCCCGCCACCACGATCCGCCCCGCCGTGGCCGGGATCAGCCCGCCGATCATCCGCAGCGTCGTCGTCTTGCCGCAACCCGACGGCCCCAGCAGCGCCACCAGCTCGCCCTTCTCCACCGCGAGATCGAGCGCCGCGACCGAGGCGGGCCCGGGCCCGTACCGCTTCTCGAGCCGTTCGAGAACCAGGTGGCTCAATGCGCGGTCAGCACCCGCCGCCGCCACTCGTCTCCCAGCTTGTCCCGCATCTTCGCCAGGATCATCCAGTCCACGTCGAGCATCTTGGCCATCCGCTCCGGCGTGGCCGCCGTGCGGGCCAGCGCCGCCGCGCTGGGCGTCGCCGAGGCGTTGGTCGGCGCGTAGAACATCCGGTCGGTGAAGGCGGTCTGCGCCTCCGTCCCCAACGCGTAGTCGATGAAGGCCCGCGCGGCCTCCGGCTGCTTGCTGCCCTTCACCGCCTCGATCATGTTGATCTGGAAGATCGAACCCTCGTCCGGCAGCACCACGGCCATCTTGCCGTTGCTCTGCGCCGAATAGAGCTGCGCCCGGGCGTTCCAGCCGACCCCCAGCTCCGCCTGCCCGTTGGTGATGAAAGAATAGGAATCGGGCTTCGGATCCCAGGTCAGCACCCCCGGCGCCATCTTCGTGACCTCCTCCATCCCCTTCTCCAGGCTCTGCCGGTAGTCGCCGCCGCCGTACATCTTGTTCGCCAGCAGCAGCAGGCCGATGCCCGTGATGTCCGGCATGCCGGGGATCGCGATCCGCCCCGCATACTGCTTGTCCCACAGCGTCTTCCAGGACGTCGGCACGGGCTTCACGGCCTCCGGCGCATACAGCAGCACCAGCGTGTCGAAGGTGAGCGCCGCGCCGGCGACGCCGGGCTGCAGCGCCCGCTTGTCGAGCTGCTTGACCGAGGGCACCTGCGCCGGGTCCAGCATGTCGAACAGGCCTTCATCCGTCCCGGCCTTGGCCAGGGTCACGTCCATCATCGCCACATCCACCTGCGGCGATTCCTTCTGCGCCCGCAGCGTGCCCAGCACCTGCGCGGAGCTGGGGAAGCCGAAATACGTCACCTTGATCCCCGTCTTCCTGGTGAACGGGTCGATGACCGCGGCCTGGTAGTTGTCCTGGTAGATGCCGCTGTAGCCCGAGAAGGTGATCGACTTCTCCTGCGCCCAGGCCCGCCCGATGAACGGCGTGGCCAGCACGCCCCCCACGCTGGCGGCGAGGCTGCCCCCGAGACTGAGGGTGGCGAAACTCCGGCGCGTGACGGCCATGCTGGACCTCGTTGTCTGCTGCGATGCGGCATCTTGCCCGCATTCCGGCCCCTGTCACCATCCCCTTCGCATGCTTAACTACGCCCCACCCGCCGGAGAGCCGAGATGAACGCCATGCCCCCCCTGACCACCCCCAACATGACCCACGAGGCGCGCCTCGATCGCCTGGCGCAGGTCGCGGTCTCGGTCGGCCTCGGCCTCGTTCCCGGGCAGGAGGTCGTACTGACCGCCCCGCTCGAGGCCGTGCCCCTCGTGCGGCGCATCACCGAACACGCCTACAAGGCCGGGGCCAGCCTCGTCACCACCCTGCTCTCGGACGAGGTGACCACGCTGGCCCGCTTCGAGCACGCGCCCGACGCCGCGTTCGACCACGCGCCCGCCTGGTTGTTCGAAGGCATGGCCGCCGCCTTCCGCAACGGCGCCGCCCGCATGGCCATCGGCGGCGAGAACCCGGCCCTGCTCGCCGCGCAGAACCCCGACCGCGTCTCCCGCGCCAACCGCGCCCGCTCCGTCGCCTACCGTCCCGCCATGGAGCTCATCACGAGCTTCGCCACGAACTGGAGCATCGTCTGCTACGCCACCCCGGCCTGGGCCGCGCTGATGTTCCCGGACCTGCCGGAGCATGAGGCGACGGCCCGGCTGTGGGACGCGATCTTCGCCGCATCCCGCGTCGACCAGCCGGACCCGGTCGCCGCCTGGGCCCAGCACAACGCCGCGCTCCACGCCCGCACCGCCGCGCTGAACGCCAAGCAATACGGCGCGCTCCACTTCCGCGGTCCCGGCACCGACCTGCGCGTCGGCCTGTCCGAGGGCCACCTCTGGCTCGGCGGGTCCGAACCCAGCAAAACCGGCATCGTCTGCAACCCCAACATCCCCAGCGAGGAGGTGTTCACCACCCCCCACGCCGCCCGCATCGAGGGCCATGTCCGCAGCACCAAGCCGCTCAGCTACCAGGGCACCCTCATCAAGGACATCGCCGTCACCTTCGAGGCCGGCCGGATCGTCGACGCGCAGGCCAGCGCCGGCCTCGATGTGCTGAACAAGGTGCTCGGCACCGACGAGGGCGCCCGCCGCCTGGGCGAGGTGGCGCTCGTGCCCCACTCCTCGCCCATCTCCCGCAGCGGCCTGCTGTTCTTCAACACCCTGTTCGACGAGAACGCCGCCAGCCACATCGCCCTCGGCCAGGCCTACCGCACCTGCCTCACCGGCGGCACCACCGCAACCGACGAGGAACTCGCCCGCCGCGGCGCCAACAGCAGCCTCATCCACATAGACTGGATGATCGGCAGCGGCGACATCGACGTGGACGGCGTCCTGCCGGGCGGCGGGACCGAACCGGTGATGCGCAAGGGAGAGTGGGCCTGAGCACAGCGAACCTGACTGGCGAGCGGAGCTGATAAGGCTGACGAGCGGATCGGCTCAGACCGGCGAGCGGACAGGCCGCCGGCGCCGGCCGGGAACGGCCCCGACTGGCAGCGCCCGCTTGTAGCTGACCAGGCGATTAAGGCTGACCCGGGACGAAGCGGGCTCGATCACCAGCCGCCGATGCAGATCGGCCGGCACCCGCGCGACGAACGTGAATGAGCCCGCTCCGAACTGCCGAACCACGCCTCGGCCAGCCACAGCGCATCCTTGGACCGATACGCCATCGCCGCCCAGCCCCGCAAACGCAGCATTCACCCCCCGCCGCCATTTAGGCCTATAGCTCCGGGAACCCCGATCGGACCCCGATGCCCTTCCCCGACCTGAACCCCGCCCTCGCCCGGGCG
>CBDCAI010000011.1:0-9773 GCA_965213845.1 Acetobacteraceae bacterium | reverse complement strand
CAGCGCCTCCGCCGTCGAGACATGCGCGAAATGGATGGCGCCGCCGGTCAACTGCGCCAAGCGGATGTCGCGGGCGACGAGGATGGCCTCCGCGGCCGCAGGTATCCCCGGCAGGCCCATTCGGGTCGACTGCTCCCCCTCGGTCGCCGCACCGCCGGCGGCCAGCGCCGGGTCTTCGGGGTGCTGGACGATCATCGCGCCGAAACCGTGCGCGTAGCTGAGCGCGATCCGCATCAGCCGCGCGTCGCCGATCGCGCGCTGTCCGTCGGTGAAGGCGACGGCGCCGGCCTCGCGCAGCAGGCCGATCTCGGCCAGCTCCTCGCCGCGGCAGCCGCGGGTGACGGCGCCGTAGGGCAGGACGGTGATGGCGCCGGTCTCGGCGCCGAGACTGTGCATCAGGTGCACGAGGGCCGGGTCGTCCAGGGCCGGGCGGCTGTCGGGCAGGGCGGCCAGCGTGGTGATGCCGGAGGCGCTGGCCGCCTGGGCGGCGGAGGCGACGGTCTCGCGGTACTCGAAGCCGGGCTCGCCCAGGCTGGCGCGCATATCGACCAAGCCCGGGCATAGGATGGCACCCCGGCCTTCGAACACGGGCACGCCGTCCGGCCGGCCGAGGTTATTTCCCGCGTCGGCGATGACGCCGTCCCGGATGAGCAGGCTGCCTGGTTCGTCGAGCGCGGTCGCTGGGTCGATCAGGCGGACGTCGGTGAACAGGAGGTCAGGCATTGCGCTGGCTGCGGCGAGAGAGGGTGTCCAGCACCGCCATGCGGACGGCGACGCCCATCTCCACCTGCTCGCCGATGACGGAGTGGGCCGGGTCGTCCGCGACCGCGCTGTCGATCTCGACGCCGCGGTTCATCGGGCCGGGATGCATCACCAGCACGTCCTTGGCGGCGCCGGCGAGCTTGGCGCGGTCGAGGCCGTAGAAGCGGAAATACTCGCGCTCGCTGGGCACCAGGCCGCGCTTCATCCGCTCGCGCTGCAGGCGCAGCATCATGACCACGTCGGCGCCGGCGAGCCCCTCGTCCATGGTGTGATGGACACTGACGCCGAGGGCTGCGGCGGCGGCGGGGATGAGGGTGGGCGGGCCGACGACGCGGACGACGGCGCCCATCGCGGACAGCAGATGGATGTTCGAGCGGGCCACCCGGCTGTGCAGGATGTCGCCGCAGATTGCCACCACCAGCCCCTCCAACGTGCCGCGGCGGCGGCGCAGGGTCAGCGCGTCGAGCAGCGCCTGGGTCGGGTGCTCGTGCGTGCCGTCGCCGGCGTTGATGACGGCCGAGGAGACCTTCTGTGCCAGCAGATTCGGCGCGCCGGACTGGTCGTGACGCACCACCAGCAGGTCGCAGCGCATGGCGTTCAGCGTGCTGGCGGTATCGAGCAGGGTCTCGCCCTTGTTCACGCTGCTGGTGCTGACGGACATGTTGATGACGTCGGCGCCGAGGCGCTTGCCGGCGAGCTCAAAGCTGGTGCGGGTGCGGGTGCTGTCCTCGAAGAACAGGTTGATCAGCGTCCGCCCCCGGAGCAGGTCCCGCTGTGTCTTGCCGCTGCGGTTCAACAGCACGTAGCTCTCGGCCAGGTCGAGCAGGAACGCGATCTCGGGGGGGTGGAGGCCTTCGATGGCGAGGAGGTGCCGGTGGGGATAGTGGAGACCGCTCACTGCCACTTCCCTCCCTGGGTCAGGAAGGGGGGAAGCGTGGCGTAGGGACACATCGATGGCTTCATGCAATCGCGGCGGCGATGCGGGCGAGGGCTTCGTCGCGGCCGAGGGCGGCGAGGGTTTCGTCGATGCCGGGCGACATCGTGCTGCCGGTCAGCGCGGCGCGGAGCGGCTGGGCGACCTGGCCGAGTTTCTTGCCGTGCGCTTCGGCGTAGGTTTTTAACGTTTCGTTCAATGCTTCGGGCGCAAACTCGGCTCCGGCAAGGGCCGCGGCGACGTTGGCGAGCATCGATTTGCAGTCGGAGGTCAGCAGGGCCTGGGCCTTGGGCTCGAACGGCAAGGGGACCGTCCGCACGAGGAAGGCGGCGGAGTGAGCCAGCTCGACCAGGGTCTTGGCCCGCTCCTTGAGGCCGGGCATGAGCCGGGCGATCCGCCCGCGGTGCGCGGCCGCGGGAAGGCCATCGGCCTCCAGCCGCGCCACCGTCTCCTCCGTCAGCCGGCCGTCATCCGCACCTCGCAGATACACGCCGTTCACCTGCAGCAGCTTCGTGTAGTCCATCCGCCCGGCGCTGCGGCCCACCCCGCTCATGTCGAACACGCGGATGACGCTCTCGCGGTCGATGATCTCCGTGTCCCCATGCGCCCAGCCGAGGCGCAGCAGGTAGTTGCACAGCGCCTCCGGCAGGTAGCCCTGCTCCTTGAACTCCAGCAGCCCCACCGCGCCATGTCGCTTGCTGAGCTTGGCGCCGTCCGCCCCATGGATCAGCGGCAGATGGCCGAACCGCGGCAGCGCCCAGTCCATCGCCTTGAAGATCTGCACCTGCCGGAAGGTGTTGGTTAAATGGTCGTCGCCGCGGATGACGTGGGTGATCCCCATGTCGTGGTCGTCCACCACGACGGCATGCAGGTAGGTCGGCGTGCCGTCGCTGCGCAGGATGATCAGGTCGTCGATCTCGGCGTTGTTCACCCGCACCTCGCCCTGCACCAGGTCGTCGACGACGGTATCGCCGTCCCGTGGTGCGCGCAGGCGGATGACGGGGGCGACGCCGGCCGGGGCAAGCGCCGGATCGCGGTCGCGCCAGGTGCCGTCGTAGCGCGGCGGACGGCCCTCGGCGACGGCGCGCTCGCGCATCACGCGCAGCTCCTCCGGCGTGCAATAGCAGTGGTAGGCGCGGCCGCGGGCCAGCATCTCGCGCGCCACCTCGGCATGCCGCGCCTGCCGGGTCGACTGGAACACCGGCGGCTGGTCGGGCGAGAGGCCAAGCCAGGCGAGGCCGTCCAGGATGGCGGCGGTGAACGCGTCGGAGCTGCGCTCACGGTCGGTATCCTCGATCCGGACGAGGTATTCGCCGCCGTGGTGGCGCGTGAACAGGTAGTTGAACAGGGCGGTGCGGGCCCCCCCGATATGCAGCAGGCCGGTTGGGGACGGAGCGAAGCGGGTACGGACCGGATACATGGGGGGTGTCTAACGGGGCCGGGCGAGGGTGGGAAGGGCCGGGCGGCGCTCAGCCGTTCGAGGCTCGGGACGCGGGCGATGCGAACGGCGCGCGCCGCAGCAGGGCGTCGGTCGCGGCGCCCAGCCAGTTGGCCGCCCGCACGGCCGGCCGCTCCACCAGCCAGACCGCGGCCGTTGCGAGGGCGAGCGCCATGGCGCCATAGGCGGCCACGCCGAGCGCGACGGCAGCCGGGTAGGGCAGGCCCGCCCCGGTGCCGAGCAGGAAGACGCCGCAGCCCACGGAGAGCAGGACCGGCACATGGACCAGATAGAGCGGGAACGAAACCAGCCCGAGGAAGCCGACCCACGGCTGCGACAAGAGCCGCCGCAGTGCCGGACTGGCCTCCACGCCGAGCAGCAGCATGACCGCGGCGAAGCCGTGCCACAGCGAGGTCCGGTCCATGGCCGCGGCCCCGGGCAGGGCAGACAGCGCGGACGGCAATGGCAGTGCCTGGGACGGCACCACCTGCCGCAGCGCGTCCCAGACCGCGCCGTCGGCATAGGGGATGGTGCCTGCCAGGAGGGCGGACCCGACCAGCCCGGCCCCGATCGCGGGATGCGCGGCCCGGTGCCGCAGCCACTGTGGCGCGCCGAGCATCTGCAGCCCGGCCCCGGCCAGCACCAAGCCGACATAGCAGGGATATAGGACGGCGCCCACCACCAGCGGCGCCGCGCCCCAGAGCAGGGCCGCCCGCCCACCCGGCCCGGTGCGGGCGCGCGCCTTGCAGATCACGATCAGCAGCACCGACCCCGCGAACTCCACGGACATCGTCCAGAGCGAACTGTCATACGACGCCATATACGTCCACGGCCCGAGCAGGCTGCCGAACAACCCCTCCTGGAGCGCAGCCGCCCCGCTCGCGCCATGCGCCATCTGGAGGTCGAGCCAGGCCGACCGGGTGAGCGCCGCCGCCTCATGGTTCGGCACGAGCCCCAGCCGCAGCAGCGACCAGGCGAACAGCGTCGCAGCCAGGATCGGCAGGCCCAGCCGCACGTAGCGCTTGGCGACGAGCCCGGCCGCGCCCAGCGGGCTCGCGCCGAAGGCGTGGGCCAGCACGAACCCGCTCAGCACCAGGAACACGCACACCGAGAAGTTCTGCCCAGCGACCGGCAGCAGCAGCGGCCAGGACGCTGCCGCCACGTCCCACCCGCCATGGCTGTCCGCCGTCTTGCCGCTATAGAGGGCGAAGTCGAAGGCCAGCACCGCGTGCCCGACCGCGACGTTCAGGGCGGCCACTCCGCGAAGGCCATCGAGATGGGCGAACCGTGCGGCCATGAAAGCCGCGGTAGCAAGGTCCTGAAGCCCGCGCAATCGTTTTGCTGCCGTCTCAAAAAAGCCTCGAATCTCGGGCGATCCTCGGGGGCCGTGCGGGTCATCAGGAGCCGCCCGCCCTCCGCCTGCGGGAGTGGGCTTGCCGACCGCTATCCCTTCGCCAACTCGCCCAGCTTGATCTGCGTCAGCATCGCCAGCTCGTCATACAGGGTCCAGTCCTCGATCACCTTGCCATCGACGATATGCAGGTGGGTGACGCCCAGGACGAAGATGCGATGGCCGGTCGGTGGGCCGAGCAGCGCCCAGCCGGTGTGGTGGCCCTCCATCGTCCAGCGCACCGCGACCTTGTCGCCGCCCTCGGCACAGGGCACCGAACAGATGTGCTGTGGCACGAAATGACAGTCCGGGATCGAGCCGACCAGCGCCAGCGCCTGGTGCAACACCCCGGCGCGGCCATAGACCTCCTTCATCAGTGGCCCGTGCCACTGCACGTTCGCCGCATACGTCGTCTTGATCCGGCCGAACATGCGCAGATTGTAGATCTCGTGCAGATCCCGCAGCACGTGACGCTCCAGATCGGTATGCGCGATCGAGACGTCCGCCTCGGCGTCCGGCGGATACTGCCCCGCCATCCGGCCCGTCTCGCCGATGTCCAGAGCCGGCTGGCCGCGCGCCAGCAGCTCGCGCGCCCGCGCCTCAGCGACCGGATGCGGATCGATCCCCAGCTGCCGCAGCAGCCCCATGCTGTCGCTGACGATCCACTCCCGGTAGATGCGGTTCTCGAGAATCATGCAATCCGCCACCGTCCGCGTGGTGAAGCTGCGTCCCGTCGGCGGGCCATAGGCGCCATCCTGCGTGTGGCGGCCCGATCCGGTGACGTAGTGGGAGGTGTAGAACCCGTCGACGTCGTCGCCGCGCCAGATCACCTGCGTCGCCATGCCGCGCCGCTCAGGGAACGTCACCAGCCGCTGGATGGTGTCGCGCACGATGTCCTCGCGGTTGTAAACGGCGCCGATCGGGTAATACACCACGGCGTTGTGCGTGTAGTGGCTGTAGATGAGCCCGATGTCGCGCTCGTCCCAGATGCGGTGGGTGCAGCGGACGATGTAGTCGACGATGTCGGTATAGACCGGGTCGAAGCCGCGCAGGCTCTGCCGCCGGGGCCGGTCGGTCGGCGCGAGGTCGACGTAGTCGCGCCGCTCGACCTGCAGCACCTCGGCGGCGCCGCCGTCGAACGACGGGTCCGGGCCCGGCGCCGCGGCGGCGTTGGCGAGGGGGTGCGGCTCGGACATCGGTGTTCCTCCAGGACTTCGGCACGGCTCGGGCAGGGTTCGGGTTTCCATTTGAGCTTGATCCGGCCGCGGCGTATAGGCTTGCCGCATCCGAATGCGGCCGCTGTCAGGAGAGTTTTGGCGATGACCCAGGTGATAACCGCCGACGAGGCACGGGCCCGGCTGATCCGGCGGTCGGACATGGTGGCCTGCAAGCTCGCCTTCATCGACTGCAAGATGCCTGGCTCGGAAAACAAGGAGAACTATTCCCTGGTCGGCGCCGGGGTCACGCAGTCGCGGGACCAGGTCGTCAACATCACCGAGCCGCATGGCTTCAGCCTGGGCGTCGCCGCCATGCCGCCCGGCACGGTCAACAACCTGCACGTCCACTTCACCGCCGAGGTGTTCATGATCCAGCGCGGCACCTGGACGTTCCGCTGGGGCGCCAACGGCAGGGATGGCGAGGTCGTCGGCCACCCCGGCGACGTGGTGTCGATCCCGACCTGGATCTTCCGCGGGTTCACCAATACCGGCGCCGAGGATGGCTGGATCTTCACCGCGCTGGGCGGTGACGACACGGGCGGCATCATCTGGCACCCCTCGATCCTGGACACGGCGGCCCAGTATGGCCTGTTCCTGACCCGCGACAACATGCTCGTCGACACTGACGGGGGCATCGCACGGCCCGGCGCGGACGCGCTGATGCCACCGCTCAGCCCCGACCAGATCGCCTCTCTGCCGCGCTACACGGTGCCGGACATGCTGCGCCGGGTCGTGCCCGCGACGGACCGGGCCTGGTCGCGCGCAGCGTTGCTCGACGCCGGGCTGCCGGGCCATGCGAGCGAGCTCGCCCCCGTCATCGGCCACGGCATCACCGAGGACCGCGCGCATGCCGCCCCGATCGGCAACCCGCACGGCTTCTCCGTCGAGTGGCTGCGCCTGCAGCCCGGCAACCGCGTCGGCCGGCATCGCCTTGCCGAGAAGCAGGTGCTGATCGTGTTCCAGGGCGCGCTCGAAGTCCTCCTCAACGACGACGACCTGCCCGTGCAGGTGGGCACCGGCGAATGCTTCTCGGCGCCGCCCGGCGTGTGGCGCAGCCTGGTCTCGGCCGGCGACGGCCCGATGGAGGCGGCGCTGATCACCAGTGGCGACGCCCGTAAGCGCATCGTCTGGGCGCCCGAGATCGCCGCCGCCGCACTGGCCGCCGGCGCCGTCCTCGACCACGACGGCCACGTCGCCCCGCTTGGCCTGCTGCCCCCGCCCACCCGTGCCGCCGTCACGGCCCTGATGCAGCGCGCGGCATAACCTAGAGCCGCGCCGATCCCCGCCGCACCAGCGCGCCCGGCTGCAACAGCCGGCGCCCCTTCGTCTGAGGAGCCTCGAGCCGGCGTACCAGCATCGTGACGGCGGCGGTCGCCAGCGCGCCGATGTCCTGCCGGATCGTCGTCAGGTCGTAGCTCTGGTGCCCGGCCTCGGCCACGTCGTCGAAGCCCACCACCGACAGGTCGCGCGGGGCCTGCAGCCCGAGGTCGAAGCGGCAGGCGTCCAGCACGCCGAACGCCAGCGGGTCGTTGACGCAGAACACCGCGTCCGGCGCGCCCTCGGCCTGCACGTGGGCGGCGAAGGCGTCGCGCCCGGCCGCGTAGTCCGGGCCTGACGCAAGGATCGGCACGCGCTCCAGCCCATGCTGCCGCAGCCCGGCGGCGAAGCCCGCCGCCCGTTCCTGGTTCACCGGCCAGCCCTGCGGACCGCCCAGGCAGAGGAAGCGCCGGTGCCCGGCCCGGTGCAGCAACCCCGCCACGCGCGCCGCGGCGGCCGCATGGTCGGTCGCGACCCGGTCGACGCGGGGCAGGGCAGTGGGCCGGTTGAAGAACACGACCGGCACGCCGCGCCGCACGAAAGGCTGCACGTCGTCACCGTCCAGCAGCGCCGCCACGACCAGCCCATCCAGCGGGTAGCGCTCCGCCGCCTGCGCGGCCGCGCTTGCGTCCGCGTCGGTCTCGACCGTCATCAGCAGCAGCTGCTTGCCGTGCTCGGCCAGCGCCCGGCCGATGCCGCCGATGATGGCCGGGTTCGTGCGGAGCGTGAACTCGGTGACGATCACCGCGACCATGTCCGACCGCCGGGTGATCAGCGACCGCGCGATGGCGTTCGGCACATACCCCAGCTCCGACGCGACCGCCTGCACCCGCGCGCGGGTCGCCGAGGACAGCTCGCTGCCCGGATGGAAGCAGCGCGATACGGTGGACTGCGCGACGCCGGCCGCGACCGCGACGTCATAGGAGGTGGCGCGCCGGCCCAGCGGGGCTTTCGGCCTGAGGTTCGACATGGGCGATGAATGATGGCGCGGGACGGCCGGCGCAAGCGGGCTTGCACCGGGATAGCGCCGGACCCTACGCTGCATTCGAATGCGGCGGAGGACCGGCGTGGACGTTGCGTCAAGCGATGGGGCACCAGACACCCAGGCGGGCACACTTCTGCCCTCGGCCTACGCCCCCTATCGCGACCCACGCGACTACATCCTGAGCTGGACGGACGCGATCTGGATCGACCGCGGCCTTGGGCGCCTGACCGAGCACTACGACAAGCGCGTGCTGGTCCATACCGCCTACGGCGAGACGTACGACTGGGACCACGTCGTCAGCAACTCGTTGCAGAAGTTCGCCGCCTTCCCCAACGGCGGCGGCGGTCACGGCGAGGACGTGATCTGGGAGCAGCGCGGGCCCAACGGGTTCATCAGCTCGCACCGGGTCTTCAAGTCCGGCACCCATACCGGCTTCTGGACCTACGGGCCGCCCACGGGCAAGGACTGGGTGTCGCGCACGATCGCCCACTGCCTGGTGCAGGACAACCAGATCCTGGAGGAGTGGCTGGTCCGCGACGAGTGGGCGGTGCTGGAGCATCTCGGGCTCGATCCCTACGCCATCGCCGCCGACCTGGCTGCCGCGAGCCCGGTCACGGGCCACGGCATCGTCCCCGGCGGAGACCGCGGCGCCTTTGCCGGGCACATCGCCGACCCGGCGCGGCTCGGCGTTTCCGGCGCCCGCCCGGCGCGCCATGCGGCCGAGTGCGCGATGGTGCAGGCGCTGTTCGAGGAGGTCTGGAACCAGCGCCTGTTCAACCGCGTCCCGGCCTATTTCGACCGCCAGATCGTCTGCAACTCGGTCCGGCTCAAGCGGGTGCAGGGTATCGACCCCTACCAGATCGAGCTGCTGAACCTGCTGGCGACCTTCCCCGACTACCGGGTCGAGGTGCGGGACATCGCCGTGCTCGACGGGCCGGAGCTGGGGCTGCGCATCGCCGTCATCTGGCTGTTGCGCGGCACCTATTCCGGGGTGCCGACCTATGGCCCCATCACCCGCACGCCGGTGAGCGTGCTGGGCGCCAGCCATTTCGAGATGCGCGACGGCAAGATCCTGCGCGAATGGCGCATCTTCGACGAACTCGCGATCCTCGCCCAGATCCACGCCGGCCGTAGCGCACTGCACCCATGAAGCCGGCCACCGGCGCCTACGGGAGCGTCCCCGACTTCATCTACGGCATCACCCGCGAGATCTGGGAAGACCGTGGCGTCGGCGGCAAGCTGGAGGGGCTCTATGCACCGGGCATCCTGCTGCGCGCCGCGACCGGACTCACGGTTGGCAATGGCGGCGTGACGTCGCAGACCTTGCAGACGCTGCATCAGTTCCCGGACCGGCAGCTGGTGGGCGAGGATGTGATCTGGGCTGGCTACCCCGACGGCTCGTTCCTGTCGTCGCACCGGCTCAGCTCCGTCATGCGCCACCAGGGCGACGGCAGCTACGGCCCGGCGACCAATCGCGTCGTCCGCACCCGCATCATCGCCGATTGCTGGGTGGTGGACGGCGTCGTGACCGAGGAGTGGCTCGTCCGCGACCAGGCGGCATTCGCGCTGTGTCTGGGCATGACGCCGCGGGTGTTGGCGCAGGAGATGGCGGAGGTCAGACCGCCGCCGCACCGGCGCCGTCGAGTTCTTCACCCCGGACCGCGACGTGCCCGGCGTCTATGTGCCTGCCGTGCAGCCCGGTGCGGAGGCGTATATCGACGGCTACCGCC
>CBDCAI010000010.1:0-4838 GCA_965213845.1 Acetobacteraceae bacterium | reverse complement strand
CTCTATCGCAGCCCCGAGATCAAGACGATCTACGCCAAGTGGTTCCTGGCACCCGTCCCGCCCAAGGGCCTGACCTTCAACATCCCCGTGGCCCCCGCCCTGCAGCACGCCTTCGACCATCCCAGCGACAGCGCCGACCCCGCCAGCTACGGCGGCTGATCCCGGCGGCCCGCACCCGCCACCATGTACAACTGGAACTGGGGCATCTACTGGGACATGTCGCCGGAAGGCGACGGCACCTACTTCGACATGCTGCTCCATGGCCTCGGCACCACCCTGCAGACGGCGCTGCTGGCCTGGTTCCTGGCGCTGTCGCTGGGGTCCGCGGTCGGCATCGCCCGCACGCTGCCGGGCCGCGTGGCCCCCAGCCTCGCCACCTGCTGGATCGAGCTGTTCCGAAACATCCCGCTGCTGGTCCAGCTGTTCCTGCTGTACTTCGTCCTGCCGGAGCTGCTGCCCAAGACCTGGGGCACCGCGCTGAAGCAGCTGCCCAACGCCGCCTTCTACACCACCGCCGTCGGCATCGGCCTGTTCATGTCGTCCCGCGTCGCCGTCCAGGTCGGCGCGGCCATCGGCGCCCTGCCGGCCGGGCAGCGCGCCGCCGGCACCGCCCTCGGCCTCACCACCGCCCAGACCTACCGCTATGTCCTGCTGCCCGTCGCCTACCGCATCATGCTGCCCACCCTGACCAGCGAGATGCTCAACACCATCAAGAACACCTCCGTCGGCCTCACCATCGGCCTGGCCGAGCTCACCGCCCGCGCCCGCGCGGTGCAGGAGTTCTCGTTCCAGGTGTTCGAGGCCTACACCGCCGCCACCCTCGCCTACGTGCTGGTCAACCTGGTCGCCACCACCCTGGCCCGCTGGCTCGAGCGGCGGGTCGTCATCCCCGGATACAGCCGCGCGTGAGCAACTTCGACTTCGACGTCATCCGGCGGAGCCTGCCCTACCTGTTCCTGGACGGCATGCGGTTCACCCTGATGCTGACCCTGCTGGCGGCCACCGGCGGCCTCGTGCTCGGCACCGGCATCGCCCTGCTCCGCCTCTCGGGCAACCGGGTCCTCGCCATCGTCGCCACCCTATACGTCAACCTCGTCCGCTCCATCCCGCTCGTGCTCGTCATCTTCTGGTTCTACTTCATGGTGCCCTACCTCGCCCAATGGGTCACCGGCAGCCGCCGCCCCGTGCAGGTCGGCGCCTTCTCCTCGGCACTCATCACCTTCATCGTGTTCGAGGCGGCCTACTTCTCCGAGATCGTCCGCGCCGGCATCGGCAGCATCCCCCGCGGCCAGTTCATGGCCGGCCAGGCCATCGGCCTCCGCCCCCTCCAGGTCACCCGCTACGTCGTGCTGCCCCAGGTGTTCCGCACCATGCTGCCCGTCATGATGACCCAGACCATCGTGCTGTTCCAGGACACCTCGCTCGTCTACGTCCTCGGCCTCATCGACTTCGTCGGCGCCGCCAGCCAGGTCGCGCAGCGCGACGGCCGCCTGGTCGAGATGTACAGCTTCGTCGCCCTGGTCTACTTCGTCATGTCCTTCGCCGCCTCCCGCGGGGTCCGGCGCCTGCAGACCGCCTTCGCCGTCCCGCGCTGAGAGGCCCGCCATGTCCACGCCGCCCGTCATCCAGCTCGAAGCCGTCAGCAAGTGGTACGGCCCGGCCCTCCAGGTCCTGCGACAGTGCAGCCTCACCGTCCAGCGCGGCGAGGTGGTCGTCGTCTGCGGCCCCTCCGGCTCCGGCAAAAGCACCCTCATCAAGTGCATCAACGCCCTCGAACCCTATCAGGAGGGCCGCATCACCGTCGCCGACGTCGTGCTGGGCACCAAGGGCGTGAACCTGCCCAAGCTGCGCGCCCGCGTCGGCATGGTCTTCCAGCACTTCGAGCTGTTCCCCCACATGCGCGTGCTCGACAACCTGTGCCTCGGTCAGCGCAAGGTGCTCGGCCGCCCCGCCCCCGAGGCCCGCGCCAAGGCCGAGGCGCTGCTCGACCGCGTCGGCATGGCCACCCACGCCTACAAATATCCCGGCCAGCTCTCGGGCGGGCAGCAGCAGCGCGTCGCCATCGCCCGCGCCCTCGCCATGGACCCGGTCGTCATGCTGTTCGACGAACCCACCTCCGCCCTCGACCCCGAGATGGTCAGCGAGGTCCTCGATGTCATGGTCGGCCTCGCCCGGTCCGGCATGACCATGATGGTCGTCACCCACGAGATGGGTTTCGCCCGCAAGGTCGCCAACCGAGTCGTGTTCATGGACCAGGGCGAGGTCGTCGAGGACACGCCCACCCAGGCCTTCTTCGAAGGCGCCCAAAGCGAGCGCGCCCGCCAGTTCCTCTCGAAGATCCTGACGCACTGAAGCCGGTCAGTACCCCACGGCAGCCCCCGCCGGGCGCCGGTCGTCGTTCGCGCCGTACAACAAGCCAGGCCGCATCCGTCCCGAAAGCGCCGCATCGTTGGCGGGCACAGGCAAGGCGCTGGCCGGCCGCTCCGCCCCGATCGCCACCATCTCCGCAGCCCCCCAGGGCACCTGCTCCCGGATCGTGTAGCCCATCCTCCGCAGCGCCGCCTGCGTGTCCGGCGACAGCGCGAACGGCTCGGCATACAGCACGTCCGGCAGCCACTGGTGATGGATCCGCCCGGCATCCACCGCCTCCTGCAGCGCCATCCCGTGGTCCAGCATGTTCAGGATCGTCTGCAGCGTGATCGTGATGATCCGCGACCCGCCCGGCGACCCGCCCACCAGCAGCACCTTGCCCTCCCGCAACACCACCGTCGGCGCCATCGACGACAACGGCCGCTTGCCCGGCGCGATCGCGTTCGCCGCCCCCTGCACCAGCCCGTACAGGTTCGACGCCCCCGGCTTCACGGTGAAGTCGTCCATCTCGTCGTTCAGCAGGAACCCCGTATCCGCCGCGATGGCCATGGCGCCGAACGCCCCGTTGATCGTGTAGGTCACGGCAACCGCGTTGCCCGCCTTGTCCACCACGGAATAATGCGTCGTCTCCGGCCGCTCATGCGGCACGGTGCCGGGCTGCAGCGCCGCCGAGACGCCGGCCCGGTCGCCGATCGTGGCACGGATCGCCGCCGCATACGGCTTCGACAGCAGCCGATCGAGCGGGTTCGCGACGAACGCCGGGTCGCCCAGATGCGTGTTGCGGTCGAAGTAGGCGTGCCGCATCGCCTCCACCATCAGGTGCACCGACTGCGCGGAATGCCACCCCAGCGCCGCCATGTCGTAGCCCTCCAGGATGTTCAGGATCTCGCACAGCGCCGCCCCGCCCGACGAGGGCGGCGGCGAGGACAGCACCAGCGCCCCCCGATACGTGCAGCGCAGCGGCTCCGTGTCCTCCACCCGGTAGGCTGCGAAGTCCGCCGCCGTCAGCACGCCCCCGTCCTGCCGCGACAGCGCCGCCACCGCGTCCGGCACGACGCCGCGATAGAACCCGTCGGTGCCCTCTGCGGCGATCCGGTCCAGCGTGCGCGCCAGGTCCGTCTGTACCAGCCGGTCGCCGGGCTGGAACGGCGTGCCGTCGGGGCGCAGGAACACGCGCGCCACCGCCGGCCGGCTGCGGAACCGCCCGGCCCTGGCGTCCAGGATGTCGGTGTCCGCCCGCACCAGCACGAACCCCTCCCGCGCCAGCCGTATCGCCGGCGCCAGCAGGGCCGCCCGGTCCATCGTGCCGTAGCGCACCCGGGCCGTCTCCAGCCCCATCACCGTGCCCGGCACCCCGGCCGCGCGCGAGCCGAACAGGCTCGCCTCCCGCTGCGGCTCGCCCGCCGCATCCAGGAACATCGTCGCCGTCGCGGCCGCCGGCGCCATCTCCCGGAAGTTCAGGAAGCGGTCCCGCCCGTCCGCCAGGTGCAGGGTCATGAACCCCCCGCCGCCGATATTGCCGCAGCACGGGTCCACCACCGCCAGCGCGTATCCCACCGCCACCGCCGCATCGACGGCGTTGCCGCCCTGCCGCAACATCGCGGCCCCCACCTCCGACGCCAGGCGCTGCGATGTCACCACCATGCCCTGCGCCGCCTCGACCGCCGGCGCCGACGCCGCCTGTGCGCCCCCGATCCACAACGCCAGCACGGCCCCGAGCAGACCCCGCATCAGGATTGGCGCTCCGGCTCCGCATCCGCGTCTTCCAGCAGCCGGTACCCCACCCCGGGTTCCGTCGCCACCAGCCCCGCCGCGGCGCCCAGCTTCTGCCGGAGGTGCCCGACATAGACCCGCAGATACTGCACGTCCTGCACATGCGCCGGGCCCCACACCCCCGTCAGCAGCTGCCGATGCGTCATCACCCGGCCCGCATCCCGCACCATCAGGGTCAGCAGCGCATACTCCCGCGGGCTCAGCTGCACCGTATGCCCCGACACCCGCACCACCCGCCGCGCCATGTCCACCTCCAGCGGCCCGGCCCTGAAGTGCTCGCTCGCCGTCCCCGACGCCGGCCGCGCATGCCGCAGCGCCGCCCTGATCCGCGCCAGCAGCTCGGCCACGCCGAACGGCTTCTCGATGAAGTCGTCCGCCCCGCTGTCCAGCGCCGCCACCTTCTCGCTCTCCTGGTCCCGCGCCGACAGCACCACGACCGGCACCGCGCTCGTGGCCCGCAGCCGCTTCAGCACCTCCTGCCCGTCCATGTCCGGCAGGCCGAGGTCCAGCAGGATCACCGAAGGCGCCCGCGCCGCCGCCAGCCGCAGCCCCTCCGCCGCCGTGTCGGCGCGCTCCACGGTATAGCCGTTCGCCTCCAGCGCCGGGCGCAGGAACCGGTGGATCTGCGGCTCGTCGTCGATGACGAGGATGCGGGACTGGATCAAGCGAACCACCTTCTCGTCATGCGACCGGGA
>CBDCAI010000009.1:0-47907 GCA_965213845.1 Acetobacteraceae bacterium | reverse complement strand
GGGTGGACATGCTGGGCGTGGCCTTCGCCCTGGCCGGGGTCGCGGTGGCGGCCCGGGCGGACGGGCGCTTCCCGGGCACCGTGCTCGCCCTGCTGCTGTGCCTGGCGGCGGTGTTCACCAAGCAGACGCTGCTGCCGGCCGGGGTGGCGGTCGCGGTGATGGCGGTGCTGCGGCGGCCTCGCGCGGGGCTGGCTGCGGGGGCCGTCGTGCTGGGCGTGGGGGTCGCGCTGGTGCTGGTTCTGCAGCACGCGACCGGCGGCGGCTTCCTGCAGAACGTCGTCGGCAGCAACATCAACCGGATGACCCCGTGGCGCGCGCTTGTCGCGCTGCGGGCGGAGGGGAGCAGCCTGCCGATGATGGCGATGATGGCGGCCGGGGCGCTGTGGATCGCGAACGGGGTGGTGCCGTCATTGCTGCGGCTGCGGCCGCGGGCGGCGCTGGCCGAGGTCGCGGCGCTGCGGCGGGCGCCGCGCGCCATGGCGGCGCGGGGCCTGCTGCTGCTGCATTTCGGCCTGTGCACGCTGATGCTGTCCACGCTGCTGAAGGCCGGCGGCAACTTCAACTACATGCTCGAATTCCTGTGCTCCGGCTGCGCCGTCATCGGCGTGCTGCTGGCGGACCTGGTGCAGCGCCCGGCATCGCAGCGGCCGGCGGGCGTCCTGGTGCTGGCCCTGGCGGCGGGGGTGGGACTGCTGCCGTTCCGCCAGGTGGCCGACCATCCGGACCCGGCGCTTCTGGCGGTGCAGGACGCACTGGTCCAGCGGATCGCGGCGGCCGAGCTGCCGGTGTGGTCGGACGACATGTCGCTGCTGATGCGGGCGGGCAAGCCGGTGTGGTTCGAGCCGTCGATCGTGAGCGAGCTGGCCTATGTCCATCGCTGGGACGACGCGCCGCTGGTGCAGCTGGTGCGGGGCGGCGGCTTCGCCTTCGTGCTGACCGGCGACGACCTGGGGGGTGACAGCGACCGGCGGACGGCGGCGGTGGACGAGGCCTTGCGGGAGGCTTATCCGCGCGTCAGCCAGCCGCGTCCGGGGCTTTGGCTGCATCAGAGATAGGTCCGGGGGCGGCCACGGGTTGGGCGGACGGAAGGGCGTGGCTGAGCAGATAGAGCGGGCGCTGCTTGGTCTCGTTGAAGATGCGCCCGATGTATTCGCCGATGACGCCCAGGGTCATGAGCTGCACGCCGCCCAGGAACAGCACGATCGTGACCAGCGACGGGTAGCCGGCCACCTGGTTGCCGTAGACGATGGTCCGCACGACGATCACGCCGCCGTAGAACACCGAGACCAGGGCGATGGCGAAGCCGAAATACGAGGCGAACTGCAGCGGGCGGATGGAGAAGCTGGTGATCCCCTCGAGCGACAGGTTCCACAGCCGCCAGTAGTTCCATTTGGACGCGCCGGCGGCCCGGGGCGTCCGGTCGTAGGGCACCTCCATCTGGCGGTAGCCGACCCAGGCGAACAGGCCCTTCATGAAGCGATGCCGCTCGCGCATGCGCAGCAGGCTGTCGACGGCCCGGCGGCTCATGAGGCGGAAGTCGCCGACGTCTTCCGGGATCGGGCGGTCGGCCAGGGTGTTGATCAGGCGGTAGAACAGGTGGGCGGTAAGGCGCTTGGCGAGCGATTCGCCCGCGCGGGCGCGGCGCCGGGCAAAGACGACGTCGTGGCCGTCGTGCCAGTGGCGGACCAGCGTGCCGATCAGCTCGGGCGGGTCCTGCAGGTCCGCGTCGATCACGATCACGGCCTCGCCCCGGGCATGGTCGAGCCCGGCGGTCATCGCGATCTCCTTGCCGAAGTTGCGGCTGAGCGTCACGACGCCGATCCGCGGGTCGGCGTCGTGCATGGCGGCGATCAGGCTGGGCGTGGCGTCGGTGCTCCCGTCGTCGGCGAAGACGATCTCCCACGCGAGGCCGGTCGCCTCGAGCGCGGCGCGGGTGCGCTGGAGGAAGGCGCCGAGGACGGGCGCCTCGTTGTAGGCGGGCACGACGACGCTCAGGATGGGCAGGCTCGGTCCAGAGGTCATCGGGCCGACTCGGGCCCCGCATCGGCGGGCCACACGATCCAGGCGGCGACGAGCGCGACGAGGCCGATGGGGATGACGGACCACAGGCCCGGCAGGCCGGCCGCGGCGAACACGCCGTGCACGTCGCCGGTCAGGAGGTGCGGCAGCAGGATGTCGCGCAGCGGCCACAGGATGCGGGCGTCGGCGTTCATGTCCACCACCGCCCAGGCCAGCGACGATGCGGCGCCCAGGGCCATGCCGGCCGCGAGCAGGGGCCGCGCGCGCGGCGCCCGGGCCCAGAGGGGTGCGAAGGCAAGGCAGATGAAGGGCAGGGCGGCGACGATGTGGCGCGGCCCGGTCGATCCGCCGCCGTCCCAATAGTAGTAGCCGCTGTTCAGGACCAGGTAGAAGGCGGGCACGCCGAGCAGGACGAGCCCGACCGGCCCGGGGCTGCGCCGCAGCGTGGCCGCCCAGGCGAAGGGCACGGCCGCCAGCACGGGCGAGAGCCACAGGATGCCCTTTCGGGGCGCGGCCAGGATCGAGACCAGCACCCAGGGCCGGGGCAGGGCGATGCCGAAGAAGCCGGTCTGCATGCCGTCGAAGCCCACGACGTTGCTGTAGCCCAGCGTCAATGGCGAGCCGAAGGCCACCTGGTTGTACAGGGCGAGCGGCAGCAGGCCGACGAGCCCGCCCGCCATCATGGGCAGCGCTGCCGACAGCAGCGACCGGGTCACTTGCCGGGGATGCTGCCGCACGATCAGCCACAGGCCTGCAAGCGTCATCAGGAACAGCGGGACGGCGGTCACCAGCTCCGTCGTCAGCGCGGCGGCCATCAGCAGGCCGGTCACCACGGCGAGCAGGGGGCGGGAGCCGGGGCGGGGGCGGGGGCGGGGGCCGAGGGTGAGCAGCAGCATCGCCTCGAACGCCAGGATCAGCATGCCGCCGGCCATGACGTGGCTGAACAGCACGGTGGCCCAGCCGAGGAACGGGGTGCACAGGCCCAGCAGCAGCCCCGCGACGCGGGCGGCGGGCTCGCCGAACCCGAGGCGCAGGGCGCAGCGGTAGACAGAGGCCGCGCCGGCCGCTGCCAGCGGGGCGGAGGTGATGGCGACGGCGAGCCAGACGCACAGGTCGAAGAAGCCGGTCGGGCCCGTGCCGTCGAGCGGGGCGACGGCGGCACCCCTCGCCTGGCCGACGAGGATCGCGCCGGCCACCGCCGGCAGGGCCATCAGCGACTGCCCCGGCAGCTTGTCGAGGAAGACATGGCCGCCGACCATGGCCCGGTCGATCGTGTAGGGCGCGAAGGCGTCGATCTCAAGGCTGTCCTGCTGGAGCATGACGAACGGCAGCGCGAGCCGGCTGACGGTGTTGGGGCTGGTGACGGTGGGGCCGGGCCCGATGCAGGCGTAGAGCAGCCAGAGGACGAAGAAGAAGGCCCATGAGGTCCGCGATTGCCGGCGCGTCAGGCTGAGCAGCGGCGTGTCAGGGGCCAAGGCAGGCATCCGTCATCTGGAAGTCGGGGTGGGCGCTGGCCGCCGGCCCCTGCAGGGGCAGGGTCCTGCTGTAGTCGGAGGGATAGACGATCAGCAGGGTGACAGTGCCGGCATGGCCGGCCGCGCGCCACGCCGTGCACCCTTCGGACAGGAACGTCCAGGTCTCGGCGGTGCGGGCGGGGTCCGACACGTCCAGGATGCGGCTCCAGCGGGCCCAGCGGGGATCGACCACCAGGCCATGCTGGGACCGGATGGCGAAGACGGTGCCGACGAAGACATGGTCGGCGACGGCGCGGGTGCCGATGTATTCGGTGGGCGGGTTCCAGAAGCGCTCCCAGGCGATCGCCTCGCGCCTTGTGCCCATGGCGGTCAGCAGGGCGCTGTCGGCCGGGATCAGCCGTGCGGCGGCCTCGAAGTCGCGGAACCCTGGCGCGGCGCGCTGGCCCTGCCGCACCTGGGCCGCGGTGCGCCCGAGCAGGGTCAGGGCCAGCAGGGCGGCGCAGGTCCGCTGCAGCCAGACCGAGCGCCAGTCGAACCGCAGGGCGCAGGCCAGCACGGTGACGGCGAACGGCGCCACCCGGTAGTCGAGGCCGAGGCCGGCGCCGCCGATCCCGTTCGGCAGCAGCAGCGCGAGCGCCACGAGGCCCGTGCCCAGCACGGCGCCGTCGCGACCGATATGGAAGCCGACCCTGCGCCGCAGGAGGCCCACCGCCAGGAGAAGGACCACGAGGCCGAGGCCGGCCGCGAGGACCGCGAGCCCGGCCCCGTCGCTGCCGTCCAGCAGCCCGTGCGCGGGCAAGGCGAGCTTGGCGGCCAGCACGCCCGCGAGGGAGGGGCCGCCGGAGTAGGTCATCGCCGTGCCGGAGGCCTGGGACACCTCGCCCGCAACGGGCGAGTGCAGCAGCACGGCGGCGAGGGCGCAGAGGGCGGCTGGCGCCGAGAGATGGCCGATCCAGGCCTGCGGCCCGTCGCGGCGGATTTGCCAGAGCGCGGCAAGCTCCAGCACGCCGATGGCGAAGATGGCCAGGCAGGCTGCGATGAGATGGAAGAAGAAGATCAGCAACGCGCCGAGCACCGCGGCGGCCACCCGCAGCAGCGGCCGCCGGGCGGCGTCGATCCAGAGGGCCACGAGTCCGAAGGCGAGGCCCGAGCCGGCTGCGAAGTTGACGAAGCCGCCGGCCAGCGGGCCGTTGTAGAACAGCAGGGCGAAGAGCGGCAGCTTGGCGTCGTCGTAGGCGCCGAGCGCCCGGGCGAGCATGACCGCGCCGCCGACGAACAGGACGAAGGTGCCCGCGAGGACGATCTGGCCGGCCGTATCGAGCCCCAGCCCGGCGTTGCACAGCGCCGCGAGGGTGAAGTCCTGGGCGAAGTAGGGGATCAGGACGGAGTTGACCGTGTAGAAGCGGGACCAGAACGGGTCGTGCTTCAGGATGGCGCCCAGGATGTCCGCGCGGGCCAGGTGGCTGGGCCAGTCCTCCAGAGGGGCCGGGCTGCCGAGCAGCAAGGGCAATGCGCCGACCAGCAGGGCAGACAGGCAGAAAATCCGCTCACGGCTCAACGCGCCACTCCGGTCGGGCTTGCGTGGCCCACCATGCCCACGGGGCGGGTGCAGGCAAGCCTTTTCGTTGCGGGGCGGTGCCGGGCAGGCGGCGGCGACGGGTGCCGGGGGCGGGATGGGTGCAGCCCGATGCCTTGACGGTCGTGGCCGGATGGCCCATCTGAGGTCAATCAGGACCACTACGGTCCACATATGGTAGCAAGCACATGTTGAGGTTGTCCAAGCTCGCCGACTATGCGGTCGTGGTGCTGGTACGACTGTCCCACGCGGACGGGTGCCAGACCTCGCCCTGCGTCGCCGCCATGACGGGGCTGCCAGAGCCGACGGTGGCCAAGGTCCTGAAGACCCTGGCGTCCGGCGGGCTGGTCACCAGCCAGCGCGGCGCCCGCGGCGGCTACCGCCTGGCGCGGGCGCTGAAGCACATCGCGGTGGCGGAGGTCGTCGCCGCGATCGACGGGCCCATCGCCATCACCGCCTGCACCGAAGGCGGCGCCGGCAACTGCGAGGCGGAGGCGCTGTGCCCCGTCCGCGGCCGGTGGGACCCGGTGAACCAGGCGGTGCTGGAGGCGCTGAACCGCATCACCCTGGCCGACATGACGGCGCTGCCTGCCCGTCCGCTGCAAACCCGCTCGCCTGCCGCCGTCCCCGTTCCCCTCGCTGCCGAATAGGTCCCGCATGTCCGTCGCCACCGAAACGCTCGATACCGTCCAGTCGCTCACGCAGTCCGGCTACAAATGGGGCTTCGAGACGAACGTGGAGATGGACATCGCCCCCAAGGGGCTGACCACCGACACGATCCGGATGATCTCCGCCAAGAAGGACGAGCCGTCGTGGCTGCTGGAGTGGCGGCTGCAGGCGTTCGCGGCGTGGCAGGCGATGACGGAGCCGAACTGGGCCAAGGTGGGCTACCCGAAGATCGACTTCCAGGACATCCACTACTACGCGGCGCCGAAGCGGGCTGCGCCGAAGAGCCTGGCCGACGTAGACCCCGAGCTGCTCGCGATGTACGAGAAGCTGGGCATTCCGTTGAAGGAGCGGGCGCTGCTGGCCGGCGTCGAGGGTGCGGAGGCGCTGCCGGACGAGGCGCGGCCGATGGCGATCGACGCGGTGTTCGACAGCGTGTCGGTGGCGACGACGTTCAAGGACACCTTGTCGAAGGCCGGGGTGATCTTCTGCCCGATGAGCGAGGCGGTGCGCGACCATCCGGAGCTGGTGCAGCGGTATCTCGGCACGGTCGTGCCGGCGGCCGACAACTTCTTCAGCGCGCTGAACAGCGCCGTCTTCACCGATGGCAGCTTCGTCTACATCCCCAAGGGAGTGCGCTGCCCGATGGAGCTGAGCACCTACTTCCGGATCAACGCCAAGAACACCGGGCAGTTCGAGCGGACGCTGATCGTCGCCGACGTGGGCAGCTACGTCAGCTACCTCGAGGGCTGCACGGCGCCGATGCGCGACGAGAACCAGCTGCATGCCGCGGTGGTGGAGCTGGTGCTGATGGACGACGCGACAATCAAGTACAGCACGGTGCAGAACTGGTATCCGGGCGACGTGAACGGGCGTGGCGGCATCTACAACTTCGTCACCAAGCGTGCGGCGTGCCGGGGCGCGCGCAGCAAGGTGAGCTGGACGCAGGTCGAGACGGGGTCCGCGATCACCTGGAAGTACCCGAGCTGCATCCTGCAGGGCGAGGGTTCGGTGGGCGAGTTCTATTCCGTTGCGGTGACGAACAACCGCCAGCAGGCCGATACCGGCACCAAGATGATCCATATCGGCAAGAACACGCGCAGCACGATCGTCAGCAAGGGGATCAGCGCGGGGCGGTCCGACAACACGTATCGTGGCCTCGTGCGGATCCTGCCGCGGGCCTCGGGCGCGCGGAACTACACGCAGTGCGACAGCCTGCTGATCGGTGACCAGTGCGGCGCCCACACGGTGCCCTATATCGAGAGCCGCAACCCGACGGCGAAGGTGGAGCACGAGGCGACGACGTCCAAGATCGCCGAGGACCAGCTGTTCTACTGCCGCAGCCGGGGCCTGTCGGAAGAGGACGCGGTCGGTTTGATCGTGAACGGCTTCTGCAAGGAGGTCCTGAAGGAACTACCCATGGAATTCGCGGTGGAGGCCCAGAAGCTGCTCGCCGTTTCGCTCGAAGGGTCTGTCGGATAATGCTTTCCATCAAGAATCTCGCGGCGGGGATCGACGACAAGCCGATCCTGCGCGGCCTCGACCTCGATCTGCCGTCGGGCCAGGTGCACGCCATCATGGGGCCGAACGGCTCGGGCAAGAGCACGCTGGGGTATGTGCTGGCGGGGCACGAGGGCTATGCCGTGACGGGCGGGACGGCGACGTTCGACGGCGCGGACCTGCTGGCGATGGAGCCGGAGGCGCGGGCGGCGGCCGGGCTGTTCCTGGCCTTCCAGGCGCCGATCGAGCTGCCGGGCGTCAACAACGCCAACTTCCTGCGCACCGCGCTGAACGCCATCCGCCGCGCGCGGGGCGAGGCGGAGCTGGATGCCGTGTCGTTCCTGCGGCTGGCCCGGGCCGAGGGCAAGCGGCTGCACTTCCCCGACGACATGCTGAAGCGCAACGTGAACGTGGGCTTCAGCGGTGGCGAGAAGAAGCGCAACGAGGTGCTGCAGATGGCGATCCTGCGGCCGAAGCTCGCCATTTTGGACGAGACGGATAGCGGGCTCGACATCGATGCGCTGCGGATCGTGGCCGATGGGGTGAACGCGCTGCGCAGCCCCGACTTCTCGGCCCTGGTCATCACGCATCACCAGCGGCTGCTGGACCACCTGGTGCCCGACCGCGTGCACGTGCTGAGCCAGGGGCGGATCATCCGCTCCGGCGGGCCGGAGCTGGCGCGCGAGCTCGAGGCGAAGGGCTACGCGGACGTGGTGGCGGCCGCGGCATGACCCATCCCGCCCCCCTTGGCGCGGACGCGTTCCTGGCGCGGTTCCGCGGCCTGATCAGCCGCATGCCGGGCGACCACACGGCGCGCGAACAGGCGGCGGCGGCCTTCGAGGCGGCCGGGCTGCCCGGCATCCGCGACGAGGCCTGGAAGTACACGAGCCTGCGCCCCCTGGCCGACACCGCCTTCCAGGAGCCGCTGACCGAGGTCTCGACCGCGCCGATCCTGGGGACGCTGCCGGACCTGCCGCGCCTGGTGCTGGTCGACGGCCGGTATCAGCCGGGCCTGTCCACGCCGCCGGCCGGCCTGACGGTCGACACCTTCGCGGACCGGCCCCGGTTCGCCACCGCGTCGGACCAGCCGATGGTCGCGCTGAACACGATGCTGGCCGAAGACGGGCTGCAGCTGCATGTGGCCGCGGGCGTCGACGCCGGGTCGGTCGTCATCCTGTCCATCGCGCCGGACGGGCATCGCCCCGTGGACTTCCATCCGCGCCACGAGATCCGGCTGGAGGCCGGGGCGCGGCTTTCCATCATCGAGGTCACGCGGGGCGAAGGCACCTACCTGCACAATGCGGTGACGGACGTTTCGGTGGCCGAGGACGCGGTTCTGGCCCATGTGCGGCTGCAGCAGGAGAGTGCGGAGGCGTTCCACGTGAACAGCACCTTCGTGCAGATCGGCGCGCGGGCGACGTACGACGCCTTCGTGCTGACGTTGGGCGGGCGGCTGGTGCGGACGGAGGTGCATGCGCGCCTGGCCGGGCCGAACGCGGCGGTGCACCTGAACGGCGCGCAGCTGCTGGCCGGGCAGCAGCACGGGGACATCACGACGGTGGTGTCGCACGACGCGCCGGACTGTGCGTCCCGCCAGACGATCAAGAACGTGCTGGGGGGCCGGTCGCGCGGCGTGTTCCAGGGCAAGATCGAGGTGGCGCGGGTGGCGCAGAAGACCGACGGCTACCAGATGAACCAGGCGTTGCTGCTGAGCGAGGGCGCGGAGATCGACTGCAAGCCGCAGCTCGAGATCTACGCCGACGACGTGAAGTGCAGCCATGGCGCGACGGTGGGCGCGCTGGATGCGGACCAGCTGTTCTTCCTGCGCAGCCGCGGCATCTCGCTGGCGGCGGCGCGGGCGATCCTGGTGCGGGCCTTCCTGGCCGAGGCGCTGGACGTGGTGCATGACCCGGCGGCCCGCGCGATGATGGAAGAGGCGATCGACGCCTGGTGGGAGCACGAACCCGCATGAACGCCATGACCAAGCCCACGTTCGACGTGGCGCGCATCCGGGCCGACTTCCCGATCCTGACGCAGACCGTCCGCGGCAAGCCGCTGGTGTTCCTGGACAGCGCCGCGAGTGCGATGAAGCCGCGACCGGTCATCGACGCGATGGTGCACGCGATGGAGACGCAGTACGCCAACGTGCATCGCGGCGTGCACTGGATGAGCGAGCGGACGTCGGACGCGTTCGAGAGCACGCGGGACGTTATCGCCCGGCTGATGAACGCGCCGACGCGTGAGGAGATCGTGTTCACCAAGAACGCGACCGAGGCGTTCAACCTGGTCGCGCACAGCTATGGCCGGGGCGTGCTGCAGCCGGGCCAGGCCGTGGTGGTGTCGGCGATGGAGCACCACGCCAACCTGGTGCCGTGGCAGATGCTGCGGGACGCCGCGGGCATCGAGCTGCGGATCGCGCCCATCACGGATTCCGGCGAGCTGGACATGGCGGGGCTTGAGGCGCTGCTGCAGGACGGGCGCGTCGGCCTCGTGTCGATCACGCACATGAGCAACGTGCTGGGCACGGTGAACCCGGCCGCCCGCATCGCCGCCCTGGCGCATGCGCATGGCGCGAAGGTCATGTTCGACGGCAGCCAGGCCATCGTGCACCGGGCGGTGGACGTGCAGGCGATCGACGCCGACTTCTACGTGTGGACCGGGCACAAGCTGTACGGGCCCACCGGGATCGGCGTGCTGTATGCCAAGCGGGAGCTGCTGGAGCGGATGCCGCCGTTCATGGGGGGCGGCGACATGATCGGGTCCGTCAGCTTCGAGCGGAGCACCTGGGCCGAGGTGCCGCACAAGTTCGAGGCGGGGACGCCGATGATCCTGGAGGCGATCGGGCTGAAGGCCGCGATCGAGTACGTCGAGGGCATCGGCATGGAGGCGATCGCGGCGCACGAGGCCCGGCTGACGGAGCACGCGCTGGCCCGGCTGTCGTCCGTCCCCGGGCTGCGCGTGCTGGGGGCGGCGCAGGACCGCGGCGGCGTGTTCAGCTTCACCATGCAGGGCGCCCATGCGCACGACATGGCCACGCTGCTGGACCGGCAGGGTATCGCGGTGCGGGCGGGCAATCACTGCGCGGAGCCGCTGTCGCGGCGCCTGGGTGTGGACAGTTCGGCGCGGGCGAGCTGCGGCATCTACACGACCGAGGCCGAGATCGACACGCTGGCCGAGACGCTGCTGCGCGTGCGCGAGTTCTTCGCCTGATGTTCGAGGAGCTGCAGGACCTGTACAGCGCCGAGATTCGCCAGCACGGGCGGGCGCCGCTGCATGCGCGGCGGCCGGCGGGGTTCGACGGCCAGGCGCGGGGCGACAACCCGATGTGCGGGGACCGGGTGACGGTGTTCGTGCGCCGGGCCGGCGGGCGGGTGGACGAGGCCGGGTTCGAGGCGCGGGGCTGCGAGATCACCGTCGCCAGCGCCGACCTGATGTGCGCGGCGGTGGTGGGCCAGGCGCCCGAGGACGTCCGGCGCATGGCGGTGGAGGTCGAGGGCATGGCGCGCACCGGGCGGTGCGAGGCGTGCGACGCGGCGTTGCAGGCGTTGAAGCCGCTGAGCGCCGTGCATGGTTACCCGTCGCGCGTGCGGTGCGTGACCCTGCCCTGGGCCGCCCTGATGGCGGCGCTCGAGGGCGTGGAGGAGGCGAGCAGTGAATGACGTGACCAGTTGGATCCCTGAGGGCGAGGCGGCTGCGGCCGGCGTGACCCCGGCGGGCGGCAAGCCGTCCGAGGACGCGGTGCTGGAGGCGATCGCCACGGTGTACGACCCGGAGATCCCGGTGAACATCTACGAGCTCGGCCTGATCTACGCCGTGGAGATCGGCGACGACCATGCGGTGAAGGTGGAGATGACGCTGACCGCCCCCGGCTGCCCCTCGGCCCAGGAGTTGCCGGTGATGGTGCACGACGCCATCATGGCCGTGGCGGGGGTTGCGTCCTGCAAGGTCGACACGGTGTGGGAGCCCGCATGGGACCCGAGCCGCATGACCGAAGACGCGCGCCTTGCGCTGAACATGTTCTGAGAGGGAGCCCGACCGATGACTGCCATCCAGGCCTCCACCACACAAGCTGCCCCGGCGCCCCGGGTGCGCCGTGCCTTGCCGCCGCTGATGCGGCTGACCGACGCCGCCGCCGAGCGGCTGGCCCGGCTGTACACGAAGGGCCAGGCGGGGATGTTGCTGCGGATCAGCGTCAACACGAAGGGCTGTTCCGGCCTGTCGTATGTCATGGACTGGGTGCCCGAAGCGGGCCCCGGCGACGAGGTCGTGACGGATAAGGGCCTGACCGTGCTGGTGGACCGCAAGGCCAGCCTGTTCCTGATCGGGTCCGAGATGGACTACAAGGTCGACACGCTGACCAGCGGCTTCACCTTCACGAACCCCAACGAGAAGGGCCGCTGCGGCTGCGGCGAGAGCTTCCACGTCTGACGGGTTGGCCGAGGGTCCGATCACTGCGCGAGCGGCAGCCCGGGCGCGCTCCATTCGGCGGCCAGGATGGCGCCGGTGGCTGACTCCGTGATGTAGGCGGTGCGCCGGCCTGGGCCGCCGAAGGCCAGGTTGGTGACGGTGGCGCCTCGGCACGAGACCAGCCGGGCGATCAGCGTGCCCTGGGCGTCGAGGACCAGCACGGCCCCTAGGGAGGCGTGGGCCAGCAGGATGTTGCCCGCGACATCGGCGGCCATGCCGTCGGGCCCGCTGGTGCCGTGGAACTGTGCGAAGCGGCCGACCTTGGCCGTGCTGCCGTCCGGCAGCAGCGGCAGGCGCCACACGGCGTTGTCGCGGGTCATCGCGACGAACAGGACGTCTTCGTCGGCGGACAGCACGAGGCCGTTCGGGCTGGGCCCGTTGGACAGCAGGCAGTCGAGTCGCCCGGAGGCGGCCAGGCGATACACCCGCCCGGTCGGATCCTGCAGGCCGGTCTGGCCCTGGTCGGTGAAGTAGAGGTCGCCGTTGCGGGCGAACTGCAGGTCGTTGATGCCCTTGAAGCGCTCGCTGTTCCGCCGGGGCAGGACGGGCTCGATGACGCCGGTGGCGGGATCCAGTGCCAGCAGCCCCTGCTTATAGTCGGCGATGAACAGGCGGCCATCCGGATGCCGGGCCAGGCCGTTGGGCTCGCCGTCGTATTCGGCCATCTGCTCCCATTCCAGGTCCGGCCGGATGCGGAACACGCGGCCATGCGGGATGTCGGTGACATACAGGGCGCCGGCCGGGTCGAGGCAGGGTCCTTCGAGGAAGCAGTCGACCGGGGCGCCGCGCTTGTTGGCGCGCGACCAGTCGGTCACGACGGCGCGCCGGAACCGCGCGGGCATCTCCGTATGGATGCGGGTCTCCACCCGGCGGGGCGGCGTGTCGAAACTCATGTGCCGGCCGTCCAAGGGCGTTCGGCGGGGCCGGTGTAGCGGTAGGGCATCTGCCGCGGGATGGGCCCCTTGTTGCGCTCGTGGCGGCTGGTCTGTTCCCAGGCATGCGCCAGGATGCCGACGCTGCGGGACAGGCAGAAGATGCCGCGGGCGAGGGGGGCCGGGAAGCCGAGCTCGGCGTAGATCACGGCCGTGACGCCGTCGATGTTCATGGGGATGCGCTTGCCCTTGCGGGCCTGCAGCACGGCCATGACCGAGCGGCCGATCGCGGCGAACCGCCCGCCGACGGCGCCGGCCGCGACGGCTTCGTCGACCAGGTCCAGCAGCCGGCCCGCACGGGGGTCGATCGGGTGGAAGCGATGGCCGAAGCCCGGGATGAACTTGCCCTTGGCGGCCACGAAGGCGTCGAGCGCCTGCGCCGTCGCCTCGTCCAGCGCCAAGCCGGCCTCGACCCGGCCCGCGACGTCCTCGTACAGCTCCACCGCCTGTTCGCCGGCCCCGCCGTGCACGTCGTCGAGCACGTTGACGGCCGAGGCCATGGCGCCGTTGAGCGGCAGGCCGCAGCTGATGGCCATGCGGGCGATGGCGATGGAGGGCGCGTGGGGCCCGTGGTCCACGGCGGCCACGAGCGCCGCCTCGAGCAGCCGGGCCTGGGCGGCGCTGGGGCGGTCGCCCCGCAGCATGAGCCAGATCATCTCGGGGAAGCCGACGTTGCCGATCAGCTCCTGGATGGGGTAGCCGCGGACGCGGATGACGCCGGGCGCGATGTCGATGATGTCGGTGCGCCAGTAGTCGGCCGCCAGGTCGCGCGTGGCGTCGGTCATGTGACGTTCTCCTGTTCGAGGCGTTCGATGGCGGCGTCGTCGTAGCCGAGGCGGCGCAACCAGGTCCGCGTGTCGGCGGACAAGGGTGGGGCGGGGCCCGCGGGCGCGGGGTTCGAGTCGCCGAAGCGGAAGCCGCAGCGCGTGGCCCGTTGCAGCCCGTCCGGGGCCGCCATGTCGGCCACGAAGCCGCGGCCCTGGAGATGCGGGTGGGCGATGATCTCGGGCACGCTCAGCACCTGGCCCGAGGGAACCCCGGCGGCGACCAGCAGCGCGTCCCATGCGGCGGCACCCTGCCGGGCCAGCAAGGGCTCGATGGCGGCGGTGAGCGCGGTGCGGTGACGCTTGCGGGCATGGCGGTCGGCGAAGCGGGGGTCGTCTGCCAGGGACGGCGCGCCCAGCACGGCGCAGAGGGCGACGAACTGCTTGTCCTCGTTGGCGGCGATGTTGAGCGGGCCGTCCGCCGTCTTGAAGGTGCCGGAAGGGGCGGCGGTGAAGTTGGCGTTGCCCATCGGCTGCGGCGCGGTGCCGGCATTCAGGTGGTTCGACACGACCCAGCCCATCGTGGCCAGCGTCGCCTCCAGCATGGAAACGTCGATCAGGCAGCCCTGGCCGGTCTGCCGGGCGCCCAGCAGGGCCGCCGCGACGGCGAAGGCCGCGGTCAGGCCGCCGACGGTGTCGGACATGGGGAAGCCGACCCGCAGCGGCGCGGTGGCGGCGTCGCCGGTGATGCTCATCACGCCGGCCATGCCCTGCACGATCTGGTCGTAGGCGGGGCGGTGCGCCAGCGGGCCGTCCTGGCCGAAGCCGGAGATGGCGCAGTAGACCAGGGCCGGGCGCAGCGGCCGCAGCACGTCGTATCCGAGGCCGAGGCGGCCCATGACGCCGGGCCGGTAGTTCTCTACGAGGACGTCGGCCTCGGCCACCATGCGCTTCAGGATCGCCTTGCCCTGGGCCTGCTTGAGGTCGAGCGTCATGGACTGCTTGCCGCCGTTCACGGCGACGAACGACGCGCCCATGCCGCGCTCGGCGGCCTCTGGGTCCGCGCCGAGGCGGCGGGCGAGGTCGCCGCGGCCGGGCTGCTCGATCTTGATGACCTCGGCGCCCATGAGGGCGAGCTGGTAGGTGCAGAACGGGCCCGCCAGCACGTTCGTCAGGTCGAGGACACGCACGCCGGCGAGCGGGGTCATGCGCGGTTCCCGGCCGTGGCGTGCAGCGCGGGGACGAAGGCGGCCGCATCGCCGCCGAGGTCGCGGGTCATCTGCGCGACGGCCTGCAGCAGGGTCGGCGCGTGCCGGGTGACGAAGGCCTGGGTGACGCGCGAGGCGGGGCCGGCGACGGTGACGGCGCCTGCGAGCGCCTGGTCGGGGCCGAAGACCGGTGCGGAGAGGCCGGACGTGTCGGGGTCGCGCTCGCGGTAGGCGGCGTGGAACATGCGCTGGCGGATCGCCGCGTAGGGTTCGCCGGGGGTTGCGGCGAAGGCCAGCAGCACGCGGCCGCCGGAGCCTGCCTCCAGCGGCAGGACGTCGCCCTCGCGCACGCTGTAGCGGACCATGTGCCGGCTTTCGACCCGGTGCAGCGCCACCCGGGCCCGGCCGGCACGAACGTGGAAGACGACGCTCTCGCCCGTGGCCTCCATCAGCGCGCGCATGGCGGGCAGCACGACGTCGCCCACGTCGTGGGCCCGCTGGTAGAGGCCGCCCAGCCGCAGCGCCTCCGGCCCGATGCGGTACCGGCCGTCATCGAGCCGCAGCAGGAGCCGGGCATGCAGGAGCGACTGGATGAGGCGGAGCAGCGTGCTTTTATAGAGGCCGGTGCGGGCGGCGATCTCGGCCAGGGTGAGCGCGTCGTCGTCGGACCCGTATGCGGCCAGGATCGACAGGGCGCGGTCGACCGCCGCGGCCCCGCCTGGCGCCCCGCCTTGGGGCTCGCCCCCCGGGTTCGGTCGACCCGTCGGCGGCGTGGTGTCGTCGTGTTGCACCGGCCTATTCCTCCGTCATGACCAGGCGCAGCGATAGCGTGAGCGCGATGGCGACCACCAGCACGCCGGCGAGACCCAGCATGCCCGCGGAGAACGATCCGGTCGCGTCCTTCAGGAAGCCGACCATGGAGGGGCCGACGAAGCCGCCGAACGCGCCGACGGAGTTGATGAAGGCCAGGCCGCCCGCCGCCGCGGCTCCGGTCAGGAAGCGGCTCGGGATGGTGTAGAACACCGTGCGGGCCGAGATGGTGCCGATCAGCGCCAAGGTGAGCCCGACCAGCGCCGGCACGAGGTCCGCGAACAGCACGGACAGCAGGAGCCCGACGGCCCCCAGCAGGCAGGCGAGCGCCAGGTTGGTGATGGCGCGGCCCCGCCGGTCCACCTGCCGTGCCCAGAGCAGCATGCCCAAGGTGGCGAAGAAGTAGGGAATGGCCGAGACGAAGCCGATCGCGAGATTGCCGAGGCCGTGCCCGCGCAAGATCAGCGGGAGCCAGATGCCGATGCCGTAGCTGCCGATGGTGAAGGAGAAGGTGATGCCGGTCAGGATCAGCACGCGGGGGTCCCGCAGGGCGGCCCACATGTCCTTCTTCGGCCGCTCGCGCTTCTCGGCCGCGAGGGCTTCGAGCCACACGCGGTGCTCCTCGGGGGTGAGCCAGGTCGCCTGCTCCGGCGTGTCGGCCAGGCGGCGGAGGCACCACACGCCCAGGAGGGTGGCGGGCAGGCCCTCGACGATGAACATCCATTGCCAGCCGGCCAGGCCCAGCAGCCCGTTCATCTCCAGCAGCATGCCGGAGACGGGGCCGCCGATCAGCGACGAGACGGGCGTGGCGGCCATGAACCAGGCCAGGACCTGCGTGCGGTAGCGGGCCGGGAACCAGATCGACAGGTACCAGATCACGCCAGGGAAGAACCCGGCCTCGGCGATCCCCAGGAGAAAACGAGTGAAGTAGAAGCTGAGCGGCCCGGTGGCCAGGGCGGAGGCGGCCGCCGCGATGCCCCAGGTGATCATGATGCGCGCCAGCCATTTCCGTGCGCCGACCCGGTACATGATGAGCGAGCTGGGGACCTCCAGCAGGCAATAGCCGGTGAACAGGATGCCGGCGCCCCAGCCGAACTGGGTGGCGGTCAGCCCAAGGTCCCGGTTCATGGTGAGCGCGGCGAAGCCGACGCTGGTGCGGTCGACGTAGTTGAAGAAGTAGCCGAGCGCCAGGATGGGGACGAGCCGCCAGATGGTCTTGGTCAGCGCGCTGCGTTCGAGCGCCTCCCGATCCAGGATGGGCGTCGGGGTCGTGTCCGGCGTGGACCCGAGTGTGGCAGACATCGTGTTCGCTCCCATGCGGCGCCGTTCAACGGCAGTGTTCTGTTTTGCAGAACGTTGTTCTGTTATCGGTCATCGTTGCAGAACTGGTGGGGATGTCAAGGCGCTCACGATCGCTGGCAGGGCGATTGCTCGAGCAAGCGGCGATACGGTGTGGGTGGTCGCCTGAAGCGAAGTGAAACCCGGGAGACCACGGTTCTGCAGCGAGGCGACGGGGCGGGCCGTGGTTCTGTGCCGGGCGGGTTGACCCAGGGGTTGCGGACCCCCTATACGGCACGGGCTTCGACGCCCCCGGCGCTGCACTAGCTCAGTGGTAGAGCACTCCCTTGGTAAGGGAGAGGTCGAGAGTTCAATCCCCTCGTGCAGCACCATTCCCGCCGCGGTTCCGGACCCAGGCGGTTCGTCGACTCGGGAGGTTTATCCGGTCGGCTTCTGAAGTGTGGGGCAGGGGAGCGTCCAGCCAAAGCTATTTAGAAACGCAGTTTTCACGTTAGAGATAGCATCTGTAACTCTGTGTTTATGGTAACCAGACCTTTTTCCAAAGTGTTCTCTGCTTCAGGTGGTTCATCGCGGGAATGTGCATGGCTGGAGAGTGGTGCGTGCTTGTGCTTTCGGGTGTGTCGGAGCAGGATTCAGTTATGAACATGATCGCTCTAACTGGGTTTTGCTTCTGCGCCATGGTGATGTCCGGGCTCGTCTCGGTTGCTGTGGTCGTACGGGCCGAGGTATCGCGCAACCGGCGTGATGCGCGCTGGCTGCTTCGGCAGCAGTAGAGGCGCGATTTGGCCGGCTGTTGCAGCAGGTGGACGACTGCTTGCCATAGTCAGTGAGGCGTCTGGCGCTACTGCATAGGCCGGATTTCGTCTTCCACGCGTGTTTACATCCAGGTTTACCTGCGGTTGAGCTTGTGATGGTGTCGCCGCGTGGATCCCCGGGACAAGGCCGGGGATGACGACCTTAAGTCCGGGAATGATTGGTTTTGGGGTGGCTGGGGTTCAGCTTTGGAATTCGTGCATCCTGTTCGTCTCGGCGGATCGCACGGCGTTGCGGCCTGCCGCTTTCGCTTCGTACATCGCTGCGTCGGCGCTGTGGACCAGCAGGCGCCCCGACTTCGGACTATCGTCCGGGATCGATGAGGCTGCGCCGATGCTGATCGTCACGACCTGGCTTGGGCCTGGGTGGACCATCCCCAGGGCCTCCACGGACTTCCGGGCTGCCTCGGCGACGTGCAGCGCACCGGCGAGGTCGGTTTCGGGCATGAGGACGACGAACTCTTCGCCGCCGTAGCGCGCGACCAGGTCCCGCGGGCGGTGGGGCGAGCCGGCGAGCGCCTGGGCGACCGCGATCAGGCACGCATCGCCCTGTTGGTGTCCGCAGGCGTCGTTGAAGCGCTTGAAATGATCGACGTCGATCATCAGCAGGGAGATCGGCTGCCGCAGCCGGGCGGCCTGGCGCATCTCGATGGGCAGCTGCTCGTCGAAGTGGCGGCGGTTCGCGATGCCGGTCAGCCCGTCCTGCCGGGCCAGGGTGCGGAGCTGTTCGGTCGAACGCAGCTCGATCCGCTCCTTCATCATGGCCAGCAGCAGGAAGGTCATGCCGATCGAGTGCAGCAGCGCCTCGAGGGTCAGGCCGACGACCAGGTGCTCGCTCCACAGGCGTGTGCCGACGCCCAGCAGCGCCTCCATGCCGCGTGCGGCATAGATCGCGGCATGGACCGCCATCAGGATCAGGGCGGGCTGGCGGGACGGCAGGTACTCGGTGCGCTCCCGGCCCAGCTCGGCCACGACGCCCACGGAATAGGCCGTCCCGATGAAGAACGCCGTGGCGGCCCAGAACGGGCCGGCGCTGGGCCAGGTGAGGCTCTGCAGGGGAAGCGAGGCGACCCAGAGCAGCGGCCCGGCCACCGCCAGCCAGGGCAGGGGCAGCCTTTCCGAGAAGGCTCGGGCGCCCACCCAGGACAGGGAGACGGCACTGAGGAACAAGGCCGTGCTCACGCCGTCGCCGATCCAGGGGATGTCGTGCCCCACGGCACCGACGATGAAGCCGAAGGCGCCGGTCAGCATGGAGGCGCCCCAGATGAGGGCGACGTCGGACTTGCTGCCGGGCCGCCGCACGGACATCAGCAAGCCGCCGGAGAAGGCGATTGCCAACGCCGTGACGACCATCAGGGTCGGCGGGTGCAGGGGGGGGAACAGGGTCGGCATGTTCAGGAGCATACCGTACGGTGTGGGTGATCGACCCGGCAACCGTGCTGCTGGGGCTGCGTCGAAGTGGACGGCCGAACAGCCCCACGGGACCGGCGGCCGCAGGCGTGCCCGGGTGAAATCCCCGGCACACCTGCGTCCCCGGGATCAGGCGGAGTAGTACATCTCGAACTCGACCGGGTGCGGGGTGTGTTCGAACCGGTAGACCTCGGCCCACTTGATCTCGATGTAGCTCTTTATCTGCTCCTCGCTGAAGACGTCGCCGGCGAGCAGGAACTCATGGTCCGCTTCGAGCGCGCCCAGGGCTTCCCGCAGGCTGCCGCAGACGGTCGGGATGCCCTTCAGCTCCTCGGGCGGCAGGTCATAGAGGTCCTTGTCCATGGGGTCGCCGGGGTGGATCTTGTTCTTGATGCCATCCAGGCCCGCCATCAGCAGCGCGGAGTAGGCGAGGTAGGGGTTGGCCATCGCGTCGGGGAACCGCACCTCGACCCGCTTGGCCTTCGGGTTGGTCGTGTAGGGGATGCGGCACGAGGCGGAGCGGTTGCGGGCGGAGTAGGCCAGCAGCACCGGCGCCTCGAACCCGGGGATCAGGCGCTTGTAGCTGTTGGTGGTGGGGTTGGTGAAGGCGTTGCAGGCCTTGGCGTGCTTGATGATGCCGCCGATGAAGTACAGGCACATCTCCGACAGGTCGGCATAGCCGTTGCCGGCGAACGAGGGTTTGCCGCCGCTCCAGATCGACAGGTGGGTGTGCATGCCGCTGCCGTTGTCGCCGTAGATGGGCTTGGGCATGAAGGTCGCGGTCTTGCCGTAGCTGTGGGCGACGTTGTGGACGCAGTATTTGTAGATCTGCATCTGGTCGGCCATGGTCAGCAGGCTGCCGAACTTGGTGCCCAGCTCATGCTGGCTCTGCGCCACCTCGTGGTGGTGCTTCTCGATCGGCAGGCCCATCTCACCCATGGAGCTGAGCATCTCGGCGCGCAGGTCGCTCTCGCTGTCGACCGGGGGGACGGGGAAGTAGCCGCCCTTGACGCCCGGGCGGTGGCCCATGTTGCCCTCGGGGTATTCCTTCATGCTGGCATCGGGGCCCTCGATGCTCTCGATCTGGTAGGTGCCGTAGTTGGGCCCGGTGCCGAAGCGGATGCTGTCGAAGATGAAGAACTCGGCCTCGGCGCCGCACATGACGGTGTCGCCGATGCCGCTGCTGGTGACGTAGGCCATCGCCTTCTTGGCGGTGCTGCGCGGGTCACGGGCATAGGGCTGGCCGGTGCTGGGCTCGAAGATGTCGCAGAAGATGATGAGGCTTGGCTTGGCGGCGAAGGGGTCCATGACGGCGGTCGTCGGGTCCATCATCAGGATCATGTCGCTCTCGTTGATCGCCTTCCAGCCGGCGATGCTGGAGCCGTCGAACATGATGCCGTCGCGGAACGCGTCCTCGTCGATCGTGGAGATGTGCTGGGCGGTGTGCTGCCACTTGCCACGCGGGTCGGTGAACCGCAGGTCGACGAACTCGACGCTGTTCTCGTTGATCAGCTCGAGCACTTTGGCGACGCTGGCGTCTTTATCGCTCATCCTGTGTCCAGTCCTTCATGGGCCGCCCGTTGCGGCACCGTTGCCCATTTCCATAGACTGCGGCTTGCGGGCGGACAATCACGATTGCATGTCGGTTGCGCAAGCGGGTGAGGTCAGATGGCGTCGCGTCCCCGCTCGGCTCCGTTCAGATGGCGTCGCGTCCCCGCTCGCCGGTGCGGATGCGGATCACCTCCTCGATGGCGGTGATGAAGATCTTGCCGTCGCCGATGCGCCCGGTGCGCGCTGCATGGGTGATGGCCTCGACCGCACGCTCGACGACGTCGTCGTCGCAGATGACCTCGATCTTCACCTTCGGCAGGAAGTCCACCACGTATTCGGCGCCGCGGTACAGCTCGGTGTGGCCCTTCTGGCGCCCGAAGCCCTTGGCCTCCACCACCGTGATGCCTTGCAGGCCCACCTCGTGCAGCGCCTCCTTCACCTCGTCGAGCTTGAAGGGTTTGATGACCGCCTCGATCTTCTTCATGTGCCTTGTGCCGGACATGCCGGCATCCCCCCTGTTGGCCACCCGGCGCAGGGCGGCAAGCGAGGGTTGCATGGGCCGTGCCAGGCGGCAATCCGCGGAGCGGTCGCCCTGTCCCGGCGTTTCAGGCACGCGACGCCGCCGGGGCCTGTTGAACCCTGCGGCCGCTTTGCCCATAGTGCCCGGCCAGCGTCCCACACGGAGTGCCTGCGTTGAAGACCGTGAACACCTTGCTGTCCCACATCGGCACGACCGTCTTCACCACGATGTCGGCGCTGGCCACGCAGCACCAGGCGATCAACCTGGGGCAGGGCTTTCCCGACACGGACGGGCCGGCCGACGTGATCGAGGCTGCGGCTTCGGCCTTGAAGGACGGGCGCAACCAGTATCCGCCGCTGACCGGCGTGCCGGAGCTGCGGCAGGCGGTGGCGGCCGCCAATGCCCGGTTCTATGGCATCACCGCCGACCCGGACACGGAGGTCGTCGTCACATCGGGCGCCACGGAGGCGATCACCGCCTGCCTTATGGCGTTGATCGACCCCGGCGACGAGGTCGTGGTGATCGAGCCGGTGTACGACACCTATCTGCCCATCATCCGCATGCTGGGCGCGGTGCCACGGATCGTGCGCCTGTCGCCACCGAAGTGGGAGCTGCCGCGGGCCGAGCTGGCCGCAGCCTTCGGGCCCAAGACCAAGGCGATCGTGCTGAACACGCCCATGAACCCCACGGGCAAGGTGTTCACGCATGCGGAGCTGGCGTTCATCGCGGACCTGTTGGCCAAGCACGACGCCTATGCCGTGTGCGACGAGGTCTATGAGCATCTGACGTACGACGGCTGGCGCCACGTGCCGCTGATGACGCTGCCCGGGCTGCGGGAGCGGTGCATGCGGATCGGCAGCGCGGGCAAGACCTTCTCGTTGACGGGCTGGAAGATCGGTTACGTCACCGCGCCGGCGGCACTGGCGTCGGTGGTGGCCAAGGCGCACCAGAACCTGACGTTCACGACGGCGCCCAACCTGCAGCGCGGCATTGCGGTGGGCCTGGCGAAGGACGCGGCGTATTTCGCCGGGTTGTCGGCCGGGTTGCAGTCCAAGCGGGACCTGCTCTCGGCCGGGCTGGCGCGGCTGGGGTTCGGGGTGCTACCCGCGATGGGCAGCTACTTCGTGACGGCCGACTTCTCGCCGCTGGGCTACGCGGGCGACGACGTCGCGTTCTGCCGGCACATCACCGAGGCGGCGGGCGTGACGGCCATCCCGGTCTCGGCGTTCTACGAGAGCGAGGCGCCGACCCACTATGCCCGCTTCGCCTTCTGCAAGCGGGAAGCGGTGCTGGACGAGGCGGTGGCGCGGCTGGGGCGCTGGGCAGAGGCGCGGGCGCAGCGGCTGGGCGTCGGCTGACGGGGCTCCGCGGCTCAGGCCCGATCGGGTTCGGCGCGGCCTCGACGCTTCTTCAGGCCATCGATGTATCGCCCGACCTCCTGCCCGCTTCAGGAGTGTCCTTCGGCCCAGAAGGCGAGCAGGGCCGGGTGGTTCTCGGCGACCCAGGCTGAGACAATTTTCGACGCTGCCGTGGCCACATGCGACGACAAGCCGAGATTTCGCGGTTCGGGCGAGGGGCCGATCGACAGGGACAGACAGGGCGCGTCGCGGTGGGGCGTTCCGTCCATCCTGAAGCGCCTCCATCTTCAAGCAGGATGCACGGCTAGTGGGGCGGATACCGATGCAAGCGTCGCGTGGCGCGGTCCGCTTCTTGCGTGCATGTCCGATCGTGGACCAATCCTTGCCCCCTACGCCCCGGCCGCGCCCCGGACCCGTGCACAACGCGGAAACCCTGCTCGGCCTGATCGCGGCGGCGCGGGCGCGGGCGGCGCAGGATCCGTTCGGCAACCCCGTGCTGGCGGCGGCGCTGGCGATCAGCCGGCAGATCGACGACGGCAGCCTGGACGACGCCGAGATCGCGGGCATCGTCGCCGTGCTGCGGGACCAGGGGGCGGCGGACCGGGCCAAGCGGCTGGCGGCCTATGTCGGCGGCACGGACCCGGCGGCCGCCCGCACGGTGCTGGCTGCGCTGGCCGCCCGCATGGTCCGCCCCGACCCGGATGACAGCCCCCTGCCGCTGCGGGAGGTGCGTGCCCTGATGGAGCGGCCGCGGTACGCCTGCGTCTTCACCGCCCACCCGACCTTCGCCGCGGCGCCCGAGGCCTATGCCGCCATCACCGCCATGGCCAGCGGCGAGGACGCCGTCCAGTGCGCCTGGTCGCACCGCCCGCATCGCCCGACGCTGGAGCAGGAGTTCGATGCCGCAGCCGCCGCGATCGCCCGGGGTCGCGACGCGCTCGATGTGCTGTGCGGCGCCCTGCTCGATGCCGCCCGGCCGGTGTTCCCGCAGGCCTGGACCGGGCTGAACCCGGCCCCGGTCATCCTGGCGTCGTGGGTCGGGCTCGACACCGACGGGCGCACGGATATCGGCTGGTGGGACAGCCTGCGGCTGCGGCTGCGGATGAAGGCGCAGGGCCTGGCGCGCCTGCAGGCGGAGCTCGTGGGGCTCGCCTCGGCCGAGACCCTGGCGACGCGGGTGACGGAGGCGCTGGCGGTCGTGGAGCGGCAGATCGCGCTGGCGCCCGCGGGGCCGGACCCCGACGCGGTGGAGCCTTTCGCGCGGGCGCTGGTGGAGGGGCGGGACCAGGCGCTGCTGTCGCCGGAGCCGCTGCTGCCGCTGTTCGCTGGCGCCATCGCGGGGGCCGACGCGGCGGGCCAGCGGCGGCTGTGCATCGCCCGGGCCGGGGTGGTGGCGCATGGGCTGAGCATCACGCATGCGCATTACCGCCTGAATTCGGCGCAGTTGCACAATGCCGCGCGCCTGCGCCTGGGCCTCGATGACCCGCCGGCCGACCTGTCGCGGCGGCGGACCCTGCTGGCCGCCATGGACGAGGCGCTGAGCCAGGCGGAGGCGCAGCCGCTCGACTTCGGATCGTTGATCGCCGAGCAGTCCTCGGCCACGCGGCTGATGATGCTGATCGCGCAGACGGCCAAGCATGTCGACCGGCACAGCAAGGCGCGGTTCCTGGTGGCCGAGACGGAGAGCGGCTACTCGCTGCTGGCGGCGCTGTGGCTGGCCCGCATCTGCGGTGCCGAGCACCACGTGGAGATCAGCCCGCTGTTCGAGACGCCGGACGCGCTGGAGGGCGGCGTGCGCGTGCTGGAGGAGGCGCTGCGCTCGCCGCACTGGCGCGCCTATGTGCGCGACATCGGCCGGGTGTGCCTGCAGTTCGGCTATTCGGATTCCGGCCGGTACCTCGGGCAGCTTCCGGCGAGCTACTTGGTGGAGCGGCTGAAGCTGCGGCTGGTGGACGCGCTGGGCCGGCACGGGCTGGGCGACATCGAGGTCGTGCTGTTCGACACGCATGGCGAGAGCATCGGGCGGGGGTCGCACCCGGGCTCGTTGCGGGACCGGCTGGCCTATTTGTCGCCGTCGGCGGCGCGGGTGGCGCTTTCGGCCAGCGGCCTGTCGATCCGGGAGGAGAGCAGCTTCCAGGGCGGAGACGGGTACATGCTGTTCGGCACGCCCGCGCTGGCGCTGGCGACGGTGGCGCGGGTGACGGAGCACGCGTTCCAGGCCCCGCCGACGCGGCAGGACCCGGTGTATGCCGAGGGCGACTTCGCCGCCGGGTTCTTCGCCGCCGCCAGTGAGGCGATGCAGGCTTTGGTGGAGGACCCGGGCTATGCGGCGCTGCTGGGTGCCTTCGGGCCGGCGCTGCTGGACCCCACGGGCTCCCGCCCCAGTGCCCGGCAGTCGGACAGCGGCGGGCCCGCCGCGATCCGGCACCCGCGGGAGCTGCGGGCGATCCCGAACAACGCGATCCTGCAGCAGCTCGGCTGGTGCGCCAACGTGCTGCACGGCCTGGGGTCGGCGGCGGCGCGGGACCCGGAGCTGTTCGCGGAGCTGCTGGAGATCTCGCCGCGGTTCCGCCGGGCCCTGGATCTGGCTGTGCATGCGGCGCGGCATTCGGACCTCGATGTACTGCGGGCGACGGTGTCGATGCTGGATCCCGGCTCGTGGCTCGATCGAGCGGCGCATGCCACGCGGCCGGGGCGGGCCGGCAAGCTGGCGGAGGTGGCGACGGCGTTGCAGGCGCTCGGTTTATGGATGCCGGTGCAGGCGACGGTGCGCCAGGCGCAGGCGGACCAGGTGCGGCTGCGCCAGGCCTGGCCCACGCTGCCGCACATGGCGGACCGCGAGGCGTTGCTGCATGCGCTGCGCCTGGCGATCATCGGGCGGCTGTGGCTGCTGGCGGTCGAGGTGCCGGACTTCTCGCCCCGGCATGGCGCCACGCCCGAGGGGCTGCGGGCGCGGCTGCTCCGCCTCGATGTGCCGGCGACGCTGGATCTGCTGGCCCAGGTGTTCCCGCGCGAGGCCGGGGAGACGAGCGTCCGGGACTATGGCGAGCCTGCCGGGAACGCGCTGCGGGCGTCGTACGACACGGAGCATGAGCGGGTCTTCGAGCCGATGCGCCGCCTGTTCGGCCTGACGCGGGAGATCACGGCGGCCTTGTCGCACGAGGTCGGCGCGTTCGGCTGACGTTCAGGCGGGGTTCTATCCCGCGGCGTTCTCGAAGCAGCGTTGCCAGGCGCCGCCCATGATCTCGGCGATGTCGGCGTGGCTGACCTGGCGGTTCATCAGCTCCTGCGTGAAGTTCGGCAGCTTCTGGATGGTCTCGAGGCCGCGCGGGTAGGGCACGGTGAAGAATTCGTCCGACGTGCCGAAGATGTCGGGCCGGCGCTGCCGCCAGCGGTGGGTCTGCGGCATGGAGCGGCCGGCGCGGTAGGCGTCCTGGTAGGCGGCGGTGAAGTCGAGCCCCAGGCCGACATGGCGGGCGCCGAGGCGGCGGAGGTAGTGGCCGGCGTGGTCCAGCATGTGGTGGATCGTCGCGCCCTCGGGCCAGACGGAGCGCACGAGGCCACACACGCCCATGACGCCGCCCTTGGCCGCGACGATGTCGGCCACCTCGTCCATGGTGTTGCGGTCGTTGGGGTTCACGGCATAGGCGTTCGAATGGGTGCAGACGGGGAAGCGTGCCCGCTCGGCTGCCTCGAGCCGGGTCTGGTGGCCGCAATGCGACAGGTCGAGCAGCATGCGCTTCTCGCTGACCAGGTCCACGAAGTCCTGGCCGAGGAAGCTCAGCCCGGCGTTGCGCGGCTCGCCGCAGCCGTCGCCCAGCATGGTGGCGCCGGTATAGGCCAGGCCGATGAAGCGCAAGCCCAGCGCGTGCAGCAGGCCGACGCGGTAGATTTCCTTGCCGATGGACTCCGAGCCCTGGGTGCCTAGCACGATCGCGAGCTTGCCCTCGGTCTTGGCCCGGCGCACGTCGGCCGCCGTGGTGGCCAGCAGCATGTCCGGGTGGCGGGCGACCTTGTTCATGGAGCGGTCGATGGTGTGCAGCAGCTGGTCCCAGGTCTCGCCTTCGGTGGCGCAGGTCAGGTTGGTGGCGGTGACGCCGCCCTCCAGCAGCTGGTCCACGTAGGGCGGGTCGATCACGTAGTTCAGGCTGAGGCAGTCCCAGACGAGCATGGTGTCGTGCAGGGCGCGCGCCTCCGCGCCGGCGTAGACGCCCTCGGGCCCGGTTGCGGCGTCTCCGCTCATGGCGCCGGGCTCCAGGAGTTGACGATGGTCTGCTGGTCGGCGCGCGGGATGGCGGTGATGCCCTGGCGCGCGGCCAGCACCGTCATCTCGGAATAGAGCGGGATGGCGATGCTGTCGCGGCGCACGACCGCCATGGCCTGGCGGATCAAGGCCAGGCGGGCCGGCTCCTCGATGGTCGTGCTGGCCTGCTCGATGACCGCGTCCAGCTCGTCGCTGTTCGTGCCGCGCGCGTTGCTGCCCAGGCCCTTGGCGGCGTCGTAGCTGTGCAGCGCGTCGGTCAGCGTGCTGAGCGCGCTGCCGGTGCCGAGGCCCCAGCCGAGCAGCATCAGTGCGAATTGCGGGGCGGCGGCGGGGATGCGGGAAAAGTAGATGTTGGGCGGCAGCACCTCCACCTTCGTGGCGATGCCCACGCGGGACAGCATGGCGCCCAGCATCTGGCAGACTCCGGAGTCGTTGACGTAGCGGCCGTTGCTGCAGTGGATCGTCAGGCCGAAGCCCTGGGGGTAGCCGGCTTCGGCCAGCAGGGCGCGGGCGCCGGCCGGGTCGGGCGCGTCGGCCTTCGTGGCGGAGTCGAAGCCGCCGAAGTTGGACGGCACCATCTGTCCGGCCGGCACGCCGAGCCCGTCCAGGCCCCGCTCCACGAGGGCGCGGCGGTCGAAGGCCTTGCTGACCGCCAGGCGCACCCGCTTGTCGCGGAACGGGTTGGCCGGCAGCTCCTTGCCGTCCTTGTCGGTGAACCAGGTCATCCGGTCGGGCGGCACGTTCATGCCCAGGTAGATGATCCGGTCGCTCTCGCGGCTGAACACCTGGAAGCCCGGGGTGGTGCGCAGCCGGGCCGCATCCTGCGGCGGCACGACGTCGATGGCGTCCACGTCGCCGGCGAGCAGGGCGGCCACCCGGGTGCTGTCATTGGTCAGCACGCGGAAGGTGACGGTGTCGAAGGCGGGGGGCGGGCCCCAATAGGCCGGGTTGCGCGCCAGGAGCAGGCGGTCGCCCGGCCGGAACTCCGTGAAGCGGTAGGGGCCAGTGCCGATCGTGGCCCGGCCTGCGGTGAACTCGCCCGGCCCCGCCGTCCCGGTCAGCTTGCGGGACACGATCGAGACGATGCGGAGCTGCAGCGGCAGCAGCGGGTTGGGCACGTCGGTCGAGACGCGGAGCGTCAGGTCGTCGAGGGCGCGGGCGCCGGTGATGCTGCGCAGGCCCGAGATGTAGGATTGCGGGTTGTTGGGCAAGTTGCGGACGCGGTCGAACGAGAAGATCACGTCGTCGGCGGTGAGCGGCGTGCCGTCGCTGAAGCGGACGCCGGGGCGGAGCTTGAACTCCCATTCCAGCGGGGCGACGAGCTTCCAGGATTCCGCCAGCGCCGGCACCGGGCGCTCCTGGTCGTCCAGCACCACCAGCGGATCGAAGATATGCCGGGCGATGGCGATGTTGGGGGCGAGGTAGTTGACGTGGGGGTCCATGGTGGGGTCGGCCCGGATGCCGACGCGGAGGTCGGCCGCCGAAGCGCCGCCCGGCAGGGCCAGCAGGAAGGTCAGCAGCAGGCGGATCATGGGAGCCATGGCGGGCCTCGTTCTCTGTCGGGGGAAGGCTAGACCCGCAGCGCCATGCCGTCACGCTGCGGGTCTGCCCCGCCCGAAAGCCGGTCGCCGGTGCGCAGGATGCCGTGCACGGCGGCGAAGGCGTAGGTCAGGTGGCTGCGCGCGACCTGGTAGCCCATGGACTCCACCTGGTCCGTCACGAACTCCGGCACGCGGTTGGATACCTCGATCACGTCGCTGGTGGCCGAGACGCGGGGGGCGCAGACGGCCTCCAGCATGGACATGTCGAAGTCGAGCAGGTTGGAGATGACCTGCGCGATGGACAGGGTGATGTGGGTGCCGCCGGGCGCGCCGAGGCTGAGGAAGGGGCGGTCGCCGCGGAAGCCGATGCAGGGCGCCATGGAGCCGAAGCGGCTTTTCCCGGGCGCGATGGAGCCGGTGCGGCCGGGGCGCGGGTCGAACACCGCCATGCAGCCGTTGTACATGAAGCCGAGCCCGGGCGAGATCACGCCCGACGGCGAGCCGAGCGAATGCGTCATGGAGACGACGTTGCCCGCGCGGTCCATGACATGGATGGTGGTGGTGTCGCGGGGCTCGGCGACCAGGCGCTCGACATGGGCCTTCGTCCCGGCGCGGATCTCGTCGGCCATCGCGGCGGCGTGGTCGTCGCCCAGCAGCCGGTCGAGCGGCACGTCGACGAACTCCGGATCGCCGACGAAGCGGTCCTTGTCGATGGTGGCGCGCTTCTGCGCCTCGGCGACGATGCGGATGTGTTCGGGGCTGTTGTGGCCCAGGGCCGCAAGGTCGAAGTGGCGCAGGATGTTGAGAATCTCGAGCACCATCACGCCGCCGCCCGGGGGCTGCGGCGCCGCGATACGCGCGCCGCGGTAGTCGCCCCATAGCGGCTGGCTGCGGCGGACGCGGTAGGCGGCCAGGTCTTCCCGGCGCAGCAGGCCGCCCTTGGCGCGCATGTCGGCGTCGATCTCGTCCGCCATGGCGCCGGTGTAGAAGGTTTCGGGGCCGTCGCGGGCGATGCGCTCCAGGGTATGAAGCATGTCGGGGTTGTGCAGGACCTCTCCGGGGCGGCGCAGGGTGCCGTCGGGGTGGAAGTAGATGCGGCGGCCCTCGGCGGTGAAGCGCAGCTTGTCGTCGTAGTTGATGCGGCCGAGCCGGGCGTCGTTCTGCACCCAGCGGGCGTACAGATGCGGGCGGATGGTCACGCCCCGGCGGCAGCGGGCGATGGCGGGGGCCACGACGTCGGCCCAGTCCATGGTGCCGTAGTCCCGCATGGCCTCGGCGTACCCGAGCAGGCTGCCGGGGACGGCGATGCTGCCATAGCCGGTGTCGTTGACGCGGTCGCGCAGGATGAAGCCGAAGCCGTCCGGCGTCTCGCCCTCGACGATGCCGGCCCACATGCCGGGCGTGGCGGCGGCGGGGCAGCGGGCGTGGAAGTCGAGGCACTCGTGGATGCCGCGGCCCGGGAGCACGACCTGCATGATCCCGAAGCCGGCGATCCCCGCCATCTGCGGGTCGACGACCGTCTGCATCAGCGCGCAGGCGATGGCGGCGTCGACGGCGTTGCCGCCCCGCTGCAGCACCACCGCGCCGGCCTCCACCGCCTCCGGCTGGGCGGCGACGATCATCCCGTGGTCCATGGCGTGCATCCTAGTATTGACCGGCTGGTGTCGACCGAGGCGTGGTCGTGGTTTCCAGGGCCCGGACCGAGGCCAGCTCGCGGGCCATCGCGCGTTCGAACAGGCTGATGTCGGTGCCCAGCGCCACGAAGCCGAAGCCCTGGTCCAGCAGGCGGCGGGTGGAGGCGGCGTCGCCGGCATGGATGCCCGCGACCTTGCCGGCGGCGCGGGTGCGGCTGCCGATGGATGCGATGGCCGCGACGACCTCGGGCTCGTCCGACAGGAGGGTCGGCGCGTGGCCGAGCGAGAGGGCGAGGTCGGCGGGCCCGATATAGACGCCGTCGATGCCGTCGACGGCCAGGATCGCGTCGAGGTTGGCGAGCGCCTCCGCCGTCTCGATCATGGCCAGGGTGACGACGATATCGCGGGCGGACGCGCCGTAGTCGGCCCCGTGGCGTCGCCGGGCCCGCGTGGGGCCGTACGAGCGGCGACCGTGCGGCGCGTAGTGGCAGGCGTCGACCAGGCGCTGGGCGTCGTCCCGGGTGTTCACCATGGGGCAGATCACGCCCATGAACCCGGCATCCAGCGTCTTGCCGATGATGCCGGGCTCGTTCCAGGGCACGCGGACCAGCGGCGCCACGTCGAAGCGGTCGATCGCCTGCAGCATGGACAGCGCCGCCTGGTAGTCGATCAAGCCGTGCTGCAGGTCGATGGTGACGGCGTCGAACGGCTGGGCAGCCACCAGCTCGGCCGTGACGGCGCCGGGCAGCATGCACCAGCCGGAGACGACGGCGTGGCCGGCAGCCATGTGCCGCTTCAGGTCGCGTGGGGCGACGCGGGCCTGCGACGGGCCGCCCGACCGGGTCACCGCGCCCGCAGCAGCTTGCCCGGCAGCGCGCCGGTGTGCACGCCGTGCTCCCACACCGGGATGCCGGCGACGATCGTCATGTCGTAGCCGTCGACCTTCTGGATGAAGCGGCGGCCGCCGGCGGGCAGGTCGTTGACGATCTCGGGCATGTGCAGGCGCAGCTTGTCGAAGTCGATGACGTTGACGTCGGCGCGCAGGCCCGGCTCGAGCCGGCCACGGTCCTCGATGCCGAAGAACGCCGCGGTCTCGCTGGTCTGCCGTTTCACCAGCATCTCGATCGGCAGGCCGGGGCCGCGGGTGCGGTCGCGCGCCCAGTGGGTCAGCATGTAGGTGGGCACGCTGGCGTCGATGATGGCGCCGCAATGCGCGCCGCCGTCGGACAGGCCCAGCACGGTGTCGGGGTCGAGCAGCATCTCGCGCACCGGGGCGTGGTCGCCGCCGACGTAGTTCGCGACGGGGAAGAACAGCAGCTTGTCGGCGCCGCCGGCGAGATAGTCGTAGGCGACCTCCTCCGGCGAGCGGCCTTCGCGGGCGGCGACCGCGGCGACGCTCTGTTCGGGCGGCGGCTCGTAGTCGGGCGGGTTGCCCATCAGGAAGATGCCGTCCCAGCGGGTGGTCAGGCTCTGCCACAGCGGCGGCAGCTTCGCCACGGTCTCGGGCGAGGGCTGGTCGGCCAGGATGGTCCGGCGCGTCAGGGGGTCGCGCAGCCGTTCCAGCCGCTCCGGCAGCGGCAGGGCTTCGAGCGGCTGGTAGCTCGGGCGCATGGCGAAGGGGTTCAGCGTGGCGGCGATGCCGAGGATGACGCCGACCGGGCGGCCGCCGATCTGGGCGACGATGGTGGCGCCTTCGGTGCGGGCCTGGCGGATGGCGGCCATCAGGCGGCGCCAGCGGGACGGGTCCTTCACCCGGTCGGTCATCAGGAACCACAGCGGCCGGCCGGTCTGTTGCGCCAGCTGCTTCATCCAGGCGAACTCCGTGTCCTCGTCGTCGAAGTCGGACAGCATGCCGAAGGCGCCGCGGCCCACGTCGCCCAGGGCACGGCCGATGCCCAGCAGCTCGATGTCCTCGGCGTGGCGGCCCGGCACCAGCTCGCCGGCGGGGGTCTTGTGCATGTCGGTGCGGGACGTCGTGAAGCCCCATGCGCCGGCCCGCAGCGCGTCTTCGGTCAGGCGGCGCATGTGGTCGATGTCGGCCGCGGTCGCCACCTCGCGGTTGATCGCGCGCTCGCCCATGACGAACACGCGGAGCGGGTGGTGCGGCACCTGGGCGGCGATGTCGATGGCGCGCGGCAGGCGTTCCAGCGCGTCCAGGTATTCGGGGAAGCTCTCCCAGTCCCACTTCAGGCCTTCGGCGAGGGCGATGCCGGGGATGTCCTCCACGCCTTCCATGAGGTCGATCAGCGCGGCGCGGTGCTCGGCGCGGCAGGGGGCGAAGCCGACGCCGCAATTGCCGAACATGATGGTGGTGACGCCGTGCCAGGACGAGGGTGCCAGGATCGAGTCCCAGGTGGCCTGGCCGTCGTAATGGGTGTGCACGTCGACCCATCCGGGGGTGACGATGCGGCCCTGGGCGGGGACGTCGCGGCGGGCGGGGCCGGCGGTGCCGCCCACCTGGACGATGCGGTCGCCGTCGATGGCGACGTCGCCGGTGAAGGCGGGCTGCCCGGTGCCGTCGATGATGGAGCCGCCGCGGATGGCGATGTCGTGCATGGGACGCTCCTGCATGGGGTCGACGCATCGTCGGCCCGGCCGCTGCGGCGCACAAGAGCCGCCGTTCGGCTCGGGGATCAAGGGATGGCGTGGGCCCGGAGGCCGCCGGCCTTCTGGATGAATGCCGCGACCTCGGCCACGCCCTGGCCCGCGCGGATGTTGGAGAAGACGAAGGGCCGTTCGCCGCGCATGCGCCGGCTGTCGCGGTCCATCACCTCGAGACTGGCGCCGACATGCGGGGCCAGGTCGATCTTGTTGATGACCAGCAGGTCGCTGCGGGTGATGCCGGGGCCGCCCTTGCGGGGGATCTTGTCGCCGGCCGAGACGTCGATGACATAGATGGTCAGGTCCGCGAGCTCCGGGCTGAAGGTGGCGGCCAGGTTGTCGCCGCCGGATTCGATCAGGATGAGGTCGAGGGCCGGGAAGCGGCGGCGCATGGTGGCGACGCCGGCCAGGTTGATGCTGGCGTCCTCGCGGATGGCGGTGTGGGGGCAGCCGCCGGTTTCGATGCCCATGATGCGCTCGGGCGGCAGGGAGCCGGCGCGGGTCAGGAACTCCGCATCCTCTTTGGTGTAGATGTCGTTCGTGATCGCGGCGATGTCGTAATGGGGCGAGAAGCGCTTGCACAGCGCGTCCATCAGCGCGGTCTTGCCGGTGCCGACGGGGCCGCCGATGCCGACGCGGAGGGGGCCGTTGGATGGCGCATCCGGGGGGAGGGTCATGTCCTGAACAGCCTCGTGTACTGGGTTTCGTGGCGCATGGCGGCGATGTCGGCGCGGAAGCATGCGCCGCCGAGGTCGTCGAGCGTGGCGGCCTTCGTGTCGGCGGCGACGGCACGCAGGGTGGGTTCCAGCGCCGCCAGGGTGCGGAGCCCCGCCGTCTGGCCGAGCGGGACCAGGCGGACGGCTGCGCCGACCAGGTTGGCGGCGAAGGCGTGCAGCAGGCCGAGGGTCGTGCTGTCCTCGTCCACGGCGTGGGCCCGGGCGAGGGCGCCGAGGGCGACGGGGTAGGCGATCGGGCCGGAGTTCGGGCCAAAGGACGGGCCGTCCAGCAGCGGGACGCCCCAGACGCGGGCGGCGATGGCGAAGGCGCCGCCCTGGTCCAGCGTCTCGGCCCGGCGTTCCCGGCCCGGCGTCGCGGCCTCGGCCAGCGCGGTGACGGCGGCGAGCCCAGCGGCATCGTTCGCGCGATGGGCATGGCGGCACAGGATGGCGTCGCTGCGGCCTGCGCCATGGGACAGCGTGTCCTGCAGCCAGGGCAGCAGGGCGGCCTCGTTGGCGATGTCGCCGGACTCGACCGCCCATTCCAGGCCGTGGCTGTAGGCGAAGGCGCCGGTCGGGAAAGAGGGCGACAACCAGGTCAGCAGCTTCAGCAGGTCGGGTTGCAGCGGATCGGGCGCCATCCGGGCTCAGTCGTCGTCGTGGTGGTGGTGATGGCCGCCGGCATAGGCGCCGGCCTCCGGGTCGAACGGGGCGTCGATGCGGTCGGCGTGGCCGCCGAGTTGATGGACCATGTCGGCGATCACGTGGTCCCAGCGGATGCGGATGTGGTCGCCCAGCAGCTGCACGGGCAGGTGCCGGTTGCCCAGGTGCCAGGCGATGCGGACCAGGCCTGCTGCGTCGTGGGCGTGGATGTCCAGCAGGGGCTCGGGCTGTGCCTGGACCTGGACGATGCGGCCGTCGGCGAGCTGCAGCCCGTCGCCGTCGCGCAGCCGGGCGGCCTGCGGCAGGTCGAGCAGCAGCTCGGCGCCGGCCACGGTCAGCATCTGGATGCGGCGGCGGTGCCGGCGGTCGAAGTCGATCAGCACGGTGTCGATGGCGGCGGCGGACCAGGTGCCCGCGGGCAGGACGGCGCTGGCGTGCATCATGCGATCAGCTCCGGTGCGGGACCTGGGGAGAGGCGGGGCGGGGGAAGCGGCTCGATCGTGGGGAACACGCGCTTGGCGATGGCGCCCACGGCCCGCGTGCTGGCGGCGTCGATGCCGCCGCCCACGAGCCCGCCCAGGATCGGCACGATCTTCGTCAGGTTGACCACGCCCTGGCTGCCCGCCTTGGCGAGCAGCGAGAAGCCCACGGCCTGGTTCACCCGCGCCAGGACCGCGCCCGAGATGCCGGCGACGGCGCGCTGGCCCAGGCGCTCGCCCACCTGGATGCCGGCCTTTTTCAGCAGCTCGATCGCGGTGCCGCCGGTCAGGCAGGCGATGCCGAGCGTTCGCACCTCCTCGCTGTGCACGTCGTGCCCGCGGGCGGCGGCGATGGCGGCGATCAGCTTCAGCTGGATGGCGGCCACGCCGACGAGGTTGGCCGGCAGCGCCACGGGAAGGGTCAGCACGCCGCCCAGGTTGGTCAGGAACCCCGCCGCCCCGGCCCCAGTCGTGTATATCCGGATCAGCCGGTCGATCTCGCGGTCGGACTTTGCGCCGGTGCCGTCCGGCAGGGCGGTCACCCGGTCGAACAGCCATTCCAGCGCCTGGACGAGGGCGCCGGCCTGGCTGGCCTGGCCGGCGCCCGGCGGGGCGGCGCCCGCGGCGGGGCTCATGTCCGGGCCAGGCTTCCGGCGCCGGTGACGAGGAAGCTGAAGGCGACGAGCTCGGTCAGGATCAGCACGCCGACGAAGGCGGCGGCGGTCATGCGGGCGGCGTAGCTGGGCGGGCCGCCATGGGAGGGCCGGGCCTGGGGCAGCGCGCCGAGCGCCAGGATGAAGGCCAGCGCCGCGAGCAGCCCGGCGACCATGCCGGTCAGCAACGCATGGCCGAAGCCGCGCCCCATCCACACCAGCACCGTGGCGATGGCGCAGGTCACGAGGCCGAGGGCGGCGGCCACCATGGCCGTCTCGGGCAGGCTCGGCTCCTTCGGCCGCCGGACATCGAGCCAGGTGCGCAGCGCGATGGCGGCGACCAGGCCGACCGCGGCGATGTGCAGCGTGGCGGAAAAGAGGAGGACGGCGTGCATGGATGGGTTTCTCCTCGGAAACGAGCGTGGTCAGAACAGGAAGTAGCGCTGCGCCATGGGCAACAGCGTCGCGGGCTCGCAGGTCAGCAGCACGCCGTCGGCGCGCACCTCGTAGGTCTCGGGGTCCACCTCGATCTGCGGGGTGGCGTCGTTGTGGATCATGCTGCGCTTGCCGATGCCGCCGCGGGTGTTGCGTACGGCCGACAGGGTGCGCTGCAGGCCGAGCCGCGCGCCGATCCCGTCGTCCAGTGCCGCCTGGCTGACGAAGGTGAGGCTGGTGGCCTGCATGGCGCGGCCGTACTGGCCGAACATGGGGCGGTAGTGCACCGGCTGGGGCGTGGGGATGCTGGCGTTGGGATCGCCCATGGGGGCGAGCGCAATCATGCCGCCCTTCAGCACCAGGTCGGGCTTCACGCCGAAGAAGGCGGGCGACCACAGCACGAGGTCGGCGAGCTTGCCGGGTTCGACGGAGCCGACCTCGTGGCTCAACCCCTGGGCGATGGCGGGGTTGATGGTGTATTTCGCGATGTATCGCTTGATGCGGGCGTTGTCGGCCCCGCCCGAGCTGCCGCCGTCGCCGGGTAGGGCGCCGCGCTGCTGCTTCATCTTGTGGGCGGTCTGCCAGGTGCGGATCGCGACCTCGCCGACCCGGCCCATGGCCTGGCTGTCGGACGAGATCATGCTCAGCGCGCCCAGGTCGTGCAGGATGTCCTCGGCGGCGATGGTCTCGCGGCGGATGCGGGATTCGGCGAAGGCGACGTCTTCCGGGATGGCGGGATCGAGGTGGTGGCAGACCATCAGCATGTCGAGGTGTTCGTCGAGCGTGTTGGACGTGTAGGGCCGGGTGGGATTGGTGCTGCTGGGCAGGACGTAGGGCAGGCCGGCGACCTTGATGATGTCGGGCGCATGGCCGCCGCCGGCGCCTTCGGTATGGAAGGCGTGGATGGTGCGGCCCTCGAAGGCGGCGATGGTGTCCTCGACGAAGCCCGATTCGTTCAGCGTGTCGGTATGGATCATCACCTGCACGTCGAAGCGGTCGGCGACGCCCAGGGCGCAGCGGATGCTGGCCGGGGTGGTGCCCCAGTCCTCGTGCAGCTTGAGGCAGGACGCGCCGGCGCGCAGCATCTCCTCCAGCGCCTGGGGCTGGCTCGCGTTGCCCTTGCCGCTGAACGACAGGTTGACCGGCAGGCCCTCGGCGGCCTGCAGCATGCGGGCCAGGTGCCAGGGCCCCGGGGTGCAGGTGGTGGCCGAGGTGCCCGTGGCGGGCCCGGTTCCGCCGCCCACCAGTGTGGTGAACCCTGCGGCCAGCGCGTCCTCGACCTGTTGCGGGCAGATGAAGTGGATGTGCGCGTCGATGCCGCCCGCGGTCAGGATCTTGCCTTCGCCCGCGATCACCTCCGTCCCCGGGCCGACGACGATGGTGACGCCCGGCTGCACGTCGGGGTTGCCGGCCTTGCCGATGGCGTGGATGCGGCCGTCCAGGATGGCGACGTCGGCCTTCACGATGCCCCAGTGGTCGATGATGAGCGCATTGGTGACGACGGTGTCGACCGCGCCCTGGGCCTGGCTGCGTTGGGACTGGCCCATGCCGTCGCGGATGACCTTGCCGCCGCCGAACTTCACCTCCTCGCCGTAGATGGTGTGGTCCTTCTCAACCTCGGCGAACAGGTCGGTGTCGGCCAGGCGGACGCGGTCGCCGGTGGTGGGGCCGTACATGTCGGCATAGGCGCGGCGGGTGATCATGGGCGCGCCTCGCGGGGATGGGCAGGGAGGGGGCGGGTCACAGCTCGCCGCCGATCTCGCCGCGGAAGCCGTGCACGATGCGGTCGCCGCGGAACGGCACCAGCGTCACGTCGCGGGACTGGCCGGGCTCGAAGCGCACGGCGGTGCCGGCTGCGACGTCGAGGCGCTGGCCGCGGGCGGCGGCGCGGTCGAAGCGCAGCGCCGGGTTGGTCTCGGCGAAGTGGTAGTGGCTGCCGACCTGGATCGGGCGGTCGCCGGTGTTCTCCACCGTGAGGGTCGTGCGGGGCTGGCCCTCGTTGAGCACCAGCTCGCCCGGCTGCGTGAGGATTTCGCCGGGGATCATCGGGCCACCCGCGATCTTGTTGCGAGGATCATCGGTCCGCTCAACGGATCGGCTCGTGCACGGTGACGAGCTTGGTGCCGTCGGGGAACGTCGCCTCCACCTGGACGTCGTGGATCATCTCGGGGATGCCGTCCATCACGTGGGCGCGGGTGATGACATGGGCGCCCGCCTCCATCAGGTCGGCGACGGAGCGGCCGTCGCGGGCGCCTTCGACGACGAAGTCGGTGATGAGCGCGATGGCCTCCGGGTGGTTCAGCTTCACGCCACGCTCCAGTCGCCGCCTGGCGACGGTGGCGGCCATGCTGATCAGCAGCTTGTCTTTCTCGCGCGGGGTCAGGTTCATCCGGTCCTCAGCAGAGCCACACCCGCGGGAGCGTGCGGCCCGCGCGGAGAATGTTCAAGCCCGCGACGACGGCCCGGCGCAGGACCGCGCCGTCGGCGGCCACGATGCGCACGATCAGCAGGGGGCCTCCGGCCTCGTCGAGCACCGACACGCCGGCCTCGAACGGGGCCAGGGCGGCGCGCAACGGGTCGAGCAGGGTGGGGGCCTCGGGGGCGGCGAACAGGAGGGTCGCGACCGCGCGGGCGCCGCGGGCGACGGCGGGGCGGTCCAGGGTCGCGGCCACGGGCCCGTCCAGGCGGATGGCGTCGTGCAGCACCAGGCGGCCGGCGCGGTGCAGGGTGATGCGGTCGCGGATCGACGCCTGGTGCACCGTCTCGTTCATCGCGGTGCGGCCGAAGACGAGCATCTCGAGGCCCAGGAACCGCGCGCCGGGTTCGAGATGGATGTCGAGGCGGCGCTGCAGGGCGCAGCGGTCGAAGAAGATCGTTTCCTGCGGGAGCCACTCGAGCGTGGCGCCGGCGGCGACGTGCAGGGTGGTCTGCACGTCGGATATCGAGCCGGGCAGGGCGCGGTAGAAGCGCTCGGCGGCCTGGGCGGCGACGGTGGCGGCCGTGCCGGGCCCGGCCGTGAGGGTGGTCGCCAGACGGTCGCCGCCCGCGACCCCGCCCGCCGTGTTGAGCGTGATGGCCGCGGCCCAGTCGGGTGGCGCGGTGTGCGGGAAGCGCGCCTTCAGGCAGCCTTCCTGGCGCAGCACGTCGAGCACCGTGGCGTTGCCGCGGCGCTTGAAGGCGATGGCCAGGGTGCCGCGGGCGCGCTGATGGGCGGGGCCGGCGTCCACGGGCAGGGGGTCAGAGCCGGTCGGGCTGGGCGGGCGGGGCAGGGATGGGAGCCAGGGCCGACAGACGGTCCAACAGCGCCGGCACATCGGGCACGACGTCGAACAGCCGGCGGGTCTGGGGGTCGGCGAAGCCGGTGGCGACGGCGGCGTCGATCATCGCGAGGTAGGGCCGCGCCCAGCCTTCGACGTCGCAGATCAGGATGGGCTTGTCGTGCAGGCGCAGCTGCCGCCAGGTGGTGATCTCGATGGTCTCGTCGAAGGTGCCGAGGCCGCCGGGCATGGTCACGAAGACGTCGGCGGCGTCGAACATCTGGCGCTTGCGGTCGTGCATGGAGTCCGTCACGACCAGCGCGACCGGGCCCTGGTGCGCGACCTCCCGCCGTTTCAGGAAGTCGGGGATGATGCCCAGCACGGTGCCGCCCGCGGCGAGGGCGGCGTCGGCGACGACGCCCATGAGGCCGACCTGGCCGCCGCCGTAGACCAGGCGCATGCCGGCCGCCGCCAGGCCGCGGCCCAGCGCGGCGGCGGCGGCGGCATAGGCCGGGTGCACGCCGTGGCGGGATCCGCAGAAGACGGCGACGGACAGGGTGGGGCCGGGAGCGGGAGACGGGGCAGGGGTGGTGGGCATCGACGTCCTTTTGATGGCAGCGGCGTGACGGTGGGCGGGTCGGCCTGGGTGGCCGAGGTTTTCCATGGCGGATCGGCGCCCGGGGTGCAACGATGCTCCCGTGCCGGCCTGGCCTGCACCGGAGGCGATCCTGCGCGACCGGTGGTCGCGGCAGCCTCCGCGCAGGCATCCGGGTCCGCAGACGTGTTTCAACGAACGATGATGGAGCATTGCATGAAGAGGTTTGTCTTGGCAGTCGCCGCCCTGACGCTATGGGCTGCCGCCCCGCTGGGCGCGCAAACCCCGGCGGCGATCGCGTTCAAGCCCGACGACGTGATCATGGCCCGGCAGGCCGGCATGGCGCTGACGGGGGGATTGTCAGACCTGATGAAGGCGGGCGTCGCCGCGGGGGCGGAGGTGAAGCCCTTCGCCGATGGCGCCGCCGCGATGGTGAAGTGGGGCGGCGTGTATCCGACGCTGTATCCGGACGGGACGCAGACCGGGCACGACACGAAGGCCAAGCCGGAGATCTGGTCGGACCGTGCCGGGTTCGAGAAGGCGAACGCGGCCTTCGTCGCGGCCGCCGAGAAGCTGGCGGAGGCCGCCAAGTCGGGCGACAAGGCCGCCTTCGCCGCGGCCTTCACCACGACGGGCCAGTCCTGCGGCGGCTGCCACCGGAACTACAAGGCGCGGTAATCCAAAGGGCGGCCCCGGGCCCACCGGGGCCGCCCTCCTGCCGGCTGTCCGGCGACGAATGATCTTTCCGGCCCATCGCGCGTTGGCAACGATCATCGATGGAGACCAGGGATGTCGCTTCTTCTCATCATCATCATCGTCGTCCTGCTCGCGGGGGGCGGCGGGTATGGCTGGCGCTCCGGCTATTACGGCGGCGGCGCCTTCGGTGGCGGCCTGGGCCTGATCGTCCTGATCGTCATCGTCCTGCTCGTGATGGGCCGCCTGTAGGCCGAACCGGCCTCAGATATAGTTGGCGAGCGACAGGCCCTTCACCTGCGCGATCACCTGGTAGGACGACTGCAGCTGCGTCTGCAGCGCGGACACCCGGGTCAGGATCGCGGCAATGTCGACGTCCTCGACGTTCGAGACCTGCTGGCTGAGGCTCGTCTGGGTCGCGGCCAGCGTCGTCTTGCGGGTCGCGAGCCCGGCCTGGACGTCGCCCAGCGCGCCTGCCTCGTCCGCGATGGCGCCGACCGCGCTCGCCAGCCGCGTGCGGGTGTCGGCGGCCGTCGCCTGCGCGCCCGGCCCGTCCGTCAGGCCCGCCAGGGTCGCCAGGCCCCGCATGATGTCCCGCATGTAGGACCCGGTGGTGGGGGGCTGGGAGGTGGCGAGCGTGTTGGCGTTGGCGAGCACGCCCACGGCGACCGTCTGGCCCTCGCCCACCTCGATCTGCGGCACGGCGGCACCGCCCGGCTGGCCGATGCTGGCGGAAAAGGGCGGCTTTGCGGTGTCGCTGGCCAGCAGGGCGGCGCCGAGGACGGCCGGGTCGGTGTCCGGCACGGGCGGGGTGCCGGTGTCCTGGCCCGCGAAGACGTAGACGTCGCCGGCCCTCGTGTTCAGCAGCTGGGCCACCTGCTGCAAGGCGAGCTTCGCCTCGGCCGCCACGCCCGCCACCTCCGACGTGCCGATGGTGTTGATGGTGGCGGTGGCGGCCTCGAACCTCTGGGCGATGGCGCCGATCTGCGACAGGGCGGACTGCGTGACCGAGAGGCGGCTCGAGGCCTGGTCGATGTTGTTCTGCCAGGTCTGCGCATGCTGGACCGCCGGGCGCAGGTCGAGGCTGGTCCGCAGGCCCGTGCCGAGCCCGGCATAGGCGTCCGACACCTTGCCCGTGGACTGCTGCGCCAGCGCCGCGTCCAGCTGGGCCTTCACCCGGGCGCTGTCGTCGGCCAGGCGCCCCAGCAAGCCGGGCCCCGCCGCCCCCACCGTCGTCATGGCACGCAGTTCAGCAGCTGGGTCCACATCGCCTGCACGGTCGCCACCACCTTGGCGTTCGCGCCGTAGCTGTTCTGCAGCCGCACCATCGCCGACAGCTCGGTGTCCACCGAGACGCCGGTCGCGGCGTCGAGCTTCGTGCCGAGGCTGGTCTGGATCGCCTGGTCCGTCGCCAGCCGGCCCGCCGCCTCGCTGGCCAGGTTCGCGTGCGTGGCGACCAAGTCGGACGCGGTGCCCGCCAGGGTGCCGGACCCGGTGCCCAGCACGGTCTTCAGGATGGCGCCGATCAGCGTGGTGTCACCTGCGGCGGTCGTCGCGCCCGCGCCGTCCCGGAGCATGGCCGGGGTGGCGCGCACGGCGGGGTTCACCTGGATCGTCTGCGCCAGGCCCTGCGTGCCGGCGGGCGGAACCGCGCCCTGCGGGTCGGTGAACAGGACGAGCCCCTGCCCGGCGAAGGTCGCGGCCAGCCCCTGCGCGAAGCCGTCGAGCCCGGCCTGCAACCCCGGCAGCACGGTGTCTCGCAGGTCGAGCGCGGCGCCGATCCGCCCGCCCGCGAGGGGCGCCGCGCTGCCGTTCACCCTCAGGGCCGGCACGGCGGCGGGCGGGGTGTCGGGCCCCAGCGTGGCTGCGGCGATCGCCAGCGGGCCCGTAGCGGCGCGGGTCTGCAGCACCGTGCCGCCGCTGACGGCCAGCACGTCGCCGTTCGGCTGCGCCAGGAAGCGGGCGCCGGTCAGCTGGCCCACGACGTCCATCGCCGCGTCGCGCTTGTCGTCGAGGTCGGCGGTGGACTGCCCGTCGATCCTGGCGCCGATGATCTGGTCGGACAGCTGCCCGACCGTGCGCAGCGCCGCGTTGGCGGTGGCGACGTCGGCGACCAGGCCGTCCTGCAGCGATTGCCGGGCATCGCCGATCGCCTGGCCCAGGCCGTTCACCCCCTGGGCCAGGGCCGCGGCCTGATTCACCACCTGTCGCTGCTGCGTCTGGTTGGCCGGATCGTTCTGCAGGGTGGAGAAGCCGTCGCGCAGCGCGCCCAGCAGCGACGACAGATCCTGCCCCGCGCCGGGTGCGCCCGAGGCGGCGTCGATCCCTGCGAGCGTCGCCTCGCGCAGCGTCCCGCCCGCCACCTGGTCGCCGACCCCGCGCAGCGCCTGCTGCAGCGCCGCGTCGACCGTGCGGGTCGCGACGCCGCTGCGCACGCCCATGCCATCGCCGCCGGCCGCGACGCTTTGGGGCGCCAGGGTTTCGCGCGAGTAGCCGGCAGTGCCGGCATTCGCCACGTTCTGCGCCACCGTCGCGAGCTGGCGGTTGATGGCATCGAGGCCCGAGGCGGCGTCGGTGAGGGCGGAATCGAGGCGCATGGCGGGGCCTCAGCCCGGCTCAGCGCTTCATGTCGATGGTGGCCTGCAGCAGCTCGTCGGCGGTCGTGACCAGCTTCGTGTTGGCGGTGTAGGCGCGCTGGGCGACGATCAGGTTGGTGAACTCGGTCGCGATGTCCACGTTGCTGCTTTCGGTGGAGCTAGCGACCAGCGTGCCCGCCCCGTTGGCCCCGGCCTGCATGGTCTGCGCGGCCCCGCTGTCGCGCGTCGCCTTGAACGCCTGGCCGTCCTCGCGCTGCAGGGCGTCGGCGTTGCCGAAGGTGACCACCGGCACCCGCGCCACGACCCGGGACTGGCCGTTGTCGTATTTCACGACCACGTCGCCGTTCGGGTTCATGGCGACGCCGTTGTAGCTGCCGGGGGCGACGCCGTCCTGCGTGAGGGAGCGGGGGTTGTAGGTGGTGCCGGCGAATTGCGTCAGCCCGTCCGCCTGGCCGAAATGCCCGAGGTCGAGCGAGATCGCCTGGGTGCCCGCGCCGAAGTCGGCGGTGATGCCCAGCGTGGCCATGGAGCCCAGGGTGAAGGCGCTGCCGGTGACGGTGCCGCTGTTGGCGACGACGCTGCCGATGGTGCCTTGCGGCGCCGTGGGCGCGCCGTCGGTGCCGAAGGCGACGGTGGCGGTGCCCAGCGGCGTGCTGCTGCCGCCCTGGGTGATGGCGACCGTCCAGGTGTTGTTCACCCCCGTGACGGGCGTCCAGGACAGGTTCAGCGTCTGCGACCGGCCGAGCGCGTCCACGATCGGGATCTGCGTCGCGATCGCCGTGCCGTCCGGCGAGGCCGGCAGGTTGGCCGACAGCGTCGCGTTCCCCGTCGGGACCGGGCTGTAGCCGGACTGGCCGATCTGGATGGGGAAGGTCTGGGTCTGGTCCAGCGTGCCGGTGTGGTCCGCCAGCCAGCCGTTGAGGTAGTTGCCGCTGGCGTTCACCAGGTAGCCGTTCTTGTCGAGCGAGAAGTCGCCTTCCCGCGTGTATTCGCCCTGGGCTGCGAAGACCGGGACGCCGTTGGTGCTGGTGCCGACGGGTCGGCTGACGGAGAAGAAGCCCTGGCCGGAGATGGCGAGGTCGAGCGGATTGTCCGTCTGGGTGATGGTGCCCTGGACGGTGTTGATGTAGTTCGGCCGGGCTGCGACGGCGCCGGGCTGGTTGTCGGTCGTGGTGCTGGTGGACAGGTAGTCGGCGAAGGTCGTGTCGATGCGCTTGTAGCCGACGGTCTGGCTGTTCGCGACGTCGTCGCCGATGTTGCCGAAGGCGTTGGACTGGGCGCTGAGGCCACTGACGGCGGTGTTCATGGCACCAAAGAGCGACATGGGGGTCTCCTGCGTTGATGCCGGGGTGCATGGCAGGAAGCGTGCCATGGGATGCGCCCCGGTCGGCCTGGGTTTCGGGTGGGGTGGCGCCGGGGCGGAACTGCCGGTCCGGCAGCGTTCGCCCGGCATGATGTGCCGGGTCGGGCGGGCCGGGGGGCCGCGCACCCCGTGGAACCGGGGCTCCGGCGCTGGCCCGGCTTTTGCGCCGTGGCGGCCATGGCCCCGTCGCTCCCCTTCCCCTCAGCCGTGTTTCCGGCCGTGCTCCCGGCCGTGTCCGCGGCCCCCTCCGCTGCGCCGCTGCCGGCTCGTCTTGCCGCGCTGGATGCGACGGCGTGGGCGGCGTCCGGCCTCGATGCGGCCGCAACCGGGTTTGCGGGCACGCTCGCCCGCACGATCGATCGTGTGACCGCAGGGGCGGCCGGGCCTCGGGCGCTGCCTTCGATTGCAGTGGTTCCGGGTGCAGCGGTTGCGGGTGCGGCAGCGCCGGTCGCGGGCGTGCCGGCCGTGGGGAAAGCGTCTGGCCGGGCGCCAGCGGGGCGGCTGGTCCTGGCGGCGGTGGCGGGCTCCGAGCCCGCCGGCATGCCGCGTTGGGCGTCGCCCGGGGTGCCGGACGGGGTGCCCGCCGCGGGAAGCTCGACTTCGGAGGCCGCCGCGGTTGCCGTGTTCCCTGTCGGGGTGTCGGGCAGCTCGGGGTCGGGGCCGGCCCAGGCCGGCCATGTTCCGTCGAAGCCGGGCATCCAGGCCGAGGACGGGCCCGGCCGCCGCTGAGCCGATCCCGGCTCCCGTGGTGCAGACGGGGCAGGCTGGGCCTGTGCGTGCTGCCCCGACGAGGCCTGTTCCTGCTTCCGTCAGCCGCGGTTCTGCCGGTGCCGTGGCGTCCCCGCTTGCGGCTGCACGCCCGCTGCCACTCGGGGCGGGCGTGGCGCCCCGGACGACCCCGGACGTGGCGGCGCCGCGGCGTCCGTCGCCCGGTCCGGTGCCGGTGGCGGACGGTCCGGGGTCCGGCCCGCGGCAGGATGGGCCCCAGCCTCGGCCGTGGGGCGCGGGTTCCTCGGCGGGGGTGCCGGCCCTGGGCTCCGGGCCGGTTCCGGGCGCCGGGCTGGAGGAGGCATCCGGAGCGCCGTCTCCCGCGCCGGCTGCTGCACTTGCAGCGCCACGACGTGCGGCGCCGGGCGGAGTGGGCAGGGACATGGGCGTTCCGGCGCCTGCCGTGCCGGACGGGCCGGGCGGTCCGCCCGGGGGGGCTGAGGCGGACGGGAGTTCGGCCCGGTTGCCGGCCGGCGTGTCCGACGTTTCGCCTGCGGCCGTGTTCCTGGCCGCGCCGGAGGTTGCAGGCATTCCGTCTGGGCAGCCGTCTGCCCCTGCGGGGCCCGTTGCGCCTTCGCTTGAGCCAACTGGCGAGCCGGTCGCTGGTCCGGCGGCGGCCTTGGTGCCGGCTCCTCTTGCACGAACGGTGCTCTCCGGGCGGATCGGTGAGCCGGAGCCATCCTTGCCGGCGCTGCCGACGGCGCCCGGTGCACCGGTGGGTGCCGCCACGCCCCCTGTGGCCCCACTCGCCCCGGGCACTTCGACATCAGCCAATTCGACATCAGCCAATTCGACATCAGCCACTCTGACATCAGCCACTTCGGTTCCGGCGGGTCCGGCGCCTGTCGCGGTGTCGAGCCCGGGCCGCGTCGCCTCGGTCTCCGCCCCGGCCCCGGCCGTGGACGTTTCCGCCGGGTTGCCCAACCCGGCCCCGGCCGGCTCTGGGTCGGCAGGCCCCGACGGGCTCTCTGTCGCGGCGGGTTCGCCGGGCGCGGCGGACCTTGGCTTGTCTGTGGCCGTCACGCCTGCACCGCCCCGGGACCGGCCCCCTTTGCCGGCCCGTGTTGTGGCCGTCGTCGACGCCGCCACATCCATGCTCGAACCTGCGTTTTCGGGCCCCGGGCCGGCAGAGCCGGCATCGCAGCAGGGGATCGCGGGGATCGGTCAACCCGCCCCGAGTGGCGCCGACACCCCGCTTCCGTCGCCACCCGCCGGATTGCCTGGCGATCCGTCCCTCACAGGCCCGGTGCTCATCTCCAGCACCCCCACGCCACACCCTGCCACGGCCTTGGCCGGCGCGATCCCGGCTGGCCGCGCCGAGACGTCCATCGCGCAGGCAATTTCCGTGGCAGCTGCGATCCCGCAGGCGGTGTCCCAGCCGGTTCCGGCCGGGCTGCCGATCGTCGGTCCGTCGCTGTCGGCTCCGTCTTCCCCCGCCGTCGTGCACTCGTCCACGCCGGTTTCGCAGGGTGTGGCGGGGCCGGCATCGGGCCGGACGAGCGAAGCGGCGACGTCCGCGTCGGTGCGAACGCGCATTCCGGAGGTCGCGGGTCCGGCGTCCGGCCCGGCTTCCACCGATCGGGGCAGCCGCGCGGCGGCGGACACGCCGGCCAGGCCGGCGCCGGGTGCGGCAGACGGGCTTCCGCCCGCGGGTGCCCACATCGATCCGGCGGCTGCCGCGGCGGTGCCGGGCCCGGGCCTCGGCCATGCGGCCCTCGCGCCGGCGGGCCGATCGGCCGTGTCGGCCGATGCAGATGCGCTGCACGCCATCGCCGCCGAGCCGGGCCATCCTGCGGTTTTCGCGGCGGGTTCCGGGGCGGGTCCTGCGCCCGCTCCGGCACCTGCGTTGGTGCCGGCGTTGGTGCCGGCGTTGGTGCCCGCCCCGCTGCTTCCAGCGTCGCCATCCCCTGCCGTCGCCGGCGTTGCGGTCCCGGTTGCCGCGCCGGTGCCGCCGCCGGCTTCTGCGGTGCCGGTGCCGCTCCATGCCGCGGCGGCGCCCGACCGGGCCGGCCTGCCGCCGGGGGCGGGAGGGTCGCCCGCGGCCCAGCTCAGCCCCGTGTTCGCCACCCTGGCGGGGGCTGCCCCGGACCGGCCGCAGCGCCTGGTCGTGCGCCTCGACCCGGCGGAGCTGGGCCACGTGCAGGTCCGTGTCGAGCGCCCGACCCAGGGGCCGGCCCATGTCGCCCTGGCGGTCGAGCGGCCGGACACGCTGATGCTTCTGCTGCAGGACCGGCCGCAGCTGGACCCGCGCGCTGGACGCGGCCGGCATCCCGCCCGAGGGCCGCACCCTGCAGTTCAGCCTGGCGTCCTCGGGCGGCGAGGGCGGCCGCGACCCGTCGCACCCGGCGCCGCCCGGGGCCCGCGCGGACCGCGGCCCCGCCCCCGAGACGGCCCCGCCCCCGCACGTCCCGGCGCGGGACCGGCGGGACGGGCGCCGCGGCGTCGACATCACCGCATGACACCTGAAGGACCCCAGCCATGACCATCTCCGCTGCCACGCCGACCATCCCCAGCGCGACCGCGGGCGCAGCGGGGAGCGCCGCCGCCGGGTCCGGCAAGACGGCGCTCAGCAGCCTGTCGGGCAACCTGAACGACTTCCTGAAGCTGCTGATGACGCAGCTGAAGAACCAGGACCCCACGGCGCCGATGGACACGAACACGTTCACGACGCAGCTGGTGCAGTTCTCGAGCGTGGAGCAGCAGATCAACACCAACACCAGCCTGAACACGCTGATCCAGGCGACGCAGGGCAACACGCTGCTGCAGTCCTCGAGCCTGGTGGGCAAGGGCGTGCAGGTGACGTCGGATCAGCTGAGCCTGCAGGGCGGCCAGGCGGGGGTGCGGTTCACGACGGCGACGCCGCAGCCGGTCGACATCTCGGTCTACGACGCGTCGGGCACGAAGCTGGTCCAGGCCAGGGTGTCCAGCACCGCGGGCGACAACGCCTGGTCCTGGAACGGCCAGACGGCGGGCGGGACGCAGTTGCCGGACGGGCGTATCGGGTGGTGGTGGCCGGCGCGGACGGGACGGTGGTGCCGTTCACGGTGCAGGCGACGGCGACGGGGGTGGAGCGGTCGGGCACGGCGATGAAGGTGCAGCTGGGCGCGCTGGACGTCGATTTCGCGTCGGTCCAGTCGGTGGGCACGCAGTGAGGCGGGTTGGTTAGGCGGGGTGGGTAGGCAGCTTCTGCCGGGCTTTTAACCTGTCGGAAAGGCCTCGCGGGTCAGAGTGGCGGCATGGAACCTTTCCAAAACGGAATGCCGGCTTGAAGGCGCTGTTGG
>CBDCAI010000008.1:0-214404 GCA_965213845.1 Acetobacteraceae bacterium | reverse complement strand
GCAACCCGCTGGCGGTCGTCGTCGACCACGGCCTGCGCCCGGGCTCCGACCGCGAGGCCGCCCAGACGCTCCTCCGCCTCGCCCGCATCGGCGTGCCGGCAAACCTCGTCACTCTCCACACCCTGCACCCCGGCCCCAACCTCGGCGCCCGCGCCCGCCGCGCCCGCTACGACGCGCTGTTCGCCGCCTGCCGCAGCGCCGGCCGCCCGGACCTTCTCGTCGCCCACCACGCGCAGGACCAGGCCGAAACGATCCTGCTGCGCGCGGCCCACGGCAGCGGCCCCGCCGGGCTCGCCGGTATGGCGGCCATGGCCTGGCACGCCGATGCCCGGCTCCTGCGCCCCCTGCTCGCCGTGCCCCCCGCCCGGCTGCGCGCCACCCTGCGCGCCGCCGACCTCGGCTGGGTGGAGGACCCGACCAATCACGATCCCGCCACCGCCCGCGGCGCGCTGCGTGCGTCCGGCGCCAGCACGCCCGCTGCCGCACAGCCCGGCACCGCGGTCGGCCTGGCGCGGCAGGCGTCCGAGACGGCCCTGGCGGAGGAGGCCGGGCAGGGGATCGGCCTGCACCCGCTAGGGTATGCCCGCCTCGACGGACCGCTGTCGGACGCCGCCTGGTCCGCCCTGCTCTGGACCGTCTCCGGACGCGACCACCCGCCCGCCCCGGCCGCGGTGCGCCGCCTCGCGCAAACCGGCCGCGGCACGTTGCACGGCGTGCAGGCGGGGCAGGGGCTTCTCGTGCGCGAGACATCAGGCCTGCCGCCCCCGGTGCCGGCCCAGCCGGGCGCCCGATGGGACGGGCGATGGACCCTGCGCACGGGCCTGGACGGCGGCTGGCTCGGCCCCATGGCGGACGCCGCCGCCGGCCTCCGCCACGTGTCCGGTGCGCCCTTCGCCGCCGCGCGGGTGTCGCCTGCCGTGCGCTTCGGTACGGAATTGTTCAGCAGTCCCTATCTAGCCTATCATGCCGACGAAACCTGGCTTAGCGTCGCGATGGACTTCCGGCCGGCCCGTCCCTTGGCGGGCGCGCCGTTTGTCCCGGCCAAGGCGAGCCGAGGCAGGGGATGCACATAGGGCGGGGACACCCTATGTCGTGGTCAAGGCGAAAGGGGGCGTGCCTCCCGGGCCGGGTGAGACAGGCAGGCGCAGGGGCGCCGGCCTGGAAGACGACGAGACCACTGGGATCGAATGATGAGCAATTTCGGACGTAACCTCGCGCTCTGGGTGATCATCGCCCTGTTGCTCGTTGTCCTGTTCAACCTGTTTCAGCCCGGCGGCACCCAACGCGCCGCAACGCCGGTCGCCTACTCCGACTTCATCGGCGAGGTGAACAGCGGGCACGTCCGCGATGTCGTGATCCAGGGACGCACCGTCTCCGGCCAGCTGACCGACGGGCGCACCTTCCAGACCTACACCCCCGAAGACCCCGCCCTCGTCAGCCGCCTGACCGACAAGGGCGTCCGCGTCGTCGCCAAGCCCGAGGACAGCGAGAACCCGCTCGTCCACATCCTGCTCAGCTGGTTCCCCATGCTGCTGCTGATCGGCGTCTGGGTCTTCTTCATGCGGCAGATGCAGTCGGGCGGCGGCCGCGCCATGGGCTTCGGCAAAAGCCGCGCCCGCATGCTGACGGAAAAGCAGGGCCGCGTGACGTTCGAGGACGTGGCCGGCATCGACGAAGCCAAGCAGGAGCTTCAGGAGATCGTCGAGTTCCTGAAGGACCCGCAGAAGTTCCAGCGCCTGGGCGGCAAGATCCCGAAGGGCGTGCTGCTCGTCGGCCCGCCCGGCACCGGCAAGACGCTGCTGGCCCGCGCCATCGCCGGTGAGGCCAACGTGCCCTTCTTCACCATCTCCGGCTCCGACTTCGTCGAGATGTTCGTCGGCGTCGGCGCAAGCCGCGTGCGCGACATGTTCGAGCAGGGCAAGAAGAACGCCCCCTGCATCATCTTCATCGACGAAATCGACGCCGTCGGCCGCCACCGTGGCGCCGGCCTCGGCGGCGGCAACGACGAGCGGGAGCAGACGCTCAACCAGATGCTGGTCGAGATGGACGGCTTCGAGAGCAACGAGGGCGTGATCCTCATCGCGGCCACCAACCGCCCCGACGTGCTGGACCCGGCCCTGCTGCGACCCGGCCGCTTCGACCGCCAGGTCGTCGTGCCGAACCCCGACGTGAACGGGCGCGAGAAGATCCTCCGCGTCCACATGCGCAAGGTCCCGCTGGCCAGCGACGTCGACCCGAAGGTCATCGCTCGCGGCACGCCCGGCTTCTCGGGCGCGGACCTCGCCAACCTGGTCAACGAGGCGGCCCTGCTCGCCGCACGGCTCGGCAAGCGCGTCGTCGCCATGGCGGAGTTCGAGCACGCCAAGGACAAGGTCATGATGGGGGCGGAACGCCGCAGCCTCGTCATGAGCGAAGGCGAGAAGCGCATGACGGCGTACCACGAGGCCGGGCACGCGCTGTGCGCCATCAACGACCCCGAGTGCGACCCGGTCCACAAGGCGACCATCATCCCCCGCGGCCGGGCCCTCGGCCTGGTGATGAGCCTGCCGGAAGGCGACCGCCTGAGCGAGAACAAGGCCCGCCTGCTGGCCCGGATGCGCATGGCCATGGGCGGCCGCGTCGCCGAGGAGCTGGTGTTCGGCCCCGACAAGGTCAGCAACGGCGCCGCCGGCGACATCAAGCAGGCGACCAACATCGCCCGCACGATGGTCACCGAATGGGGCATGAGCGAGAAGCTCGGCATGATCGCCTATGGCGACAACAGCCAGGAGGTGTTCCTCGGCCACTCGGTCACCCAGGCCAAGAACGTCTCCGAGGCGACCGCGCGAGAGATCGACTCGGAGGTGAAGTCGATCATCGACGCCGCCTATCTCGGGGCCAAGACCCTGCTGACCGAACGCCTCGAGGACCTGCATCGCCTCGCCCGAGGTCTGCTGGAATACGAGACGCTCTCGGGCGACGACATCCGCACGGTCCTGCGCGGCGACCCCGTGATCAAGAAGGTGGTCGACGACCCTGCGCCCGAGTCCCGCCGCGCCTCGGTCCCGACCAGCGGCTGGCCGACGCCGACGCCGGGTGGCCTCGGTCCGGCACCGCAGCCGGGCTGATCGGAACAAGGGGGCCGGTCTCGAAGGGGACCGGCCCCTTTCTTATGGTGCCTCCCGTTCTCGAACCGCTCGGCCTTCTCTTCGGGGCTGATGCCGCCGCAGCCGTGCAGGCCGGGCTCGGCCGTTGGCTTGCCGGCGGACCCGCAGCCTTCACCCTCATCGCCGTCGACGGTCGGGTCCATCCCCTGCGAGACCTCGACGCGACAGCCCAGCCCGGCCTTGCCCGCCTGTCCGCCGCCCCGCCCGACTGGGCCGGCCTCGGACCCGGCCCCCACGTCATGGCCATCCTGAACGCCACCCCCGACAGCTTCAGCGACGGCGGCGACCATTTCGGCACCGCCCACGCCGTCGCCGCCGGAGAGCGTATGCTGGCGCAGGGGGCCGACATCCTCGACATCGGCGGCGAGAGCACCCGCCCGGGATCCCTGCCCACCCAACCCGACATCGAGCAGGCTCGCGTGCTGCCCGTCATCCGCGCCCTGGCCCGGCAAGGCGCCCGCATGTCCATCGACACCCGCAACGCCGGCACCATGGCACGGGCGCTGGACGAGGGCGCGACCATCGTCAACGACGTCAGCGGCCTCCGTCACGACCCCGGCGCAGCGTCGCTGGTTGCAACGCGATGCTGCCCCGTCATCCTCATGCACATGCGCGGCACGCCCGCCACGATGCAGGCCCAAGCCGTCTATGCCGACGTGGCCGCGGAGGTCACCGATGAGCTGTCCGGCCTGGTTGCCCGCGCCGAGTCGGCCGGCGTCGCTGCACGCCACATCGCCATCGACCCCGGGTTCGGCTTCGCCAAGGACGCCGACCAGAACCTCGAGCTGCTGCAGCGCCTGCCGACCCTTGCAGCCCTCGGCCGCCCCATCGTGGTCGGCATCTCCCGCAAGGCCGCCATCGGCATGCTGAGCAACGAGCCCGAAGCCCGCAACCGCGGCCCCGGCTCCGTGGCCGCCGCCCTGTTCGCCCTCACGCGCGGCGCCCGCATCGTCCGCGTCCACGACGTGGCCGAAACGGTGCAGGCCGTGAAGGTCTGGCAGGGCCTGACCGCCCTGCCGCGCTGAAGGGCACGCCCGGCCGGGACCAACCCGGCCGCAACGCGCCCGAACGGATCAGTCCGCGGCCAGCGCCATCGCCTTGCGCGCCAGGATCTTGCCCACGTGGTCCTCGATCGCCTCGCCCACCGTCTCGGCATGCGACGCGAAGACGTGGTCGGCGCCCTGGTACACCCGGTAATCCACCTGAACGTTCTTCTGCGTGTTCAGCTTGTCGACCAGCTTGCGCACCGAAGGCTCCGGAACCAGCTCGTCCGAGTCGCCGTGCAGCATCAGCCCGCCGCAAGGGCAGGGGGCCAGGAAGCCGAAATCGTAATGGCTCGCCGGCGTCGCGACGCTGACCCAGCCGGAGATCTCCGGCCGGCGCATCAGCAGCTGCATGCCCACGAACGCCCCGAACGAGTAGCCGCTGATCCACAGCCCGCCCGAGTTCGGGTTGACCATCTGCATCCAGTCCAGCGCGCCCGCCGCGTCGCTGATCTCGCCGAAGCCGCCGTCGTACTTGCCCTGGCTGCGCCCGACCCCACGGAAGTTGAACCGCATCACGGAGAAGCCGAGCTTCTGGAACGACTGATACATCGTGTAGGCGATGCGGTTGTTCATCGTCCCGCCGTGCATCGGGTGCGGGTGCAGGATCAGGGCCAGCGGAGCGTTCTGCTCCTTGCTGTGATGATAGCGGCCCTCAAGCCGTCCATCCGGACCCGCAAACATCACCTCAGGCATGGCGTTCCCATCTCATTTTGCATCACGTCCGTCCGACGGGCGGCCGTGCGCAGCAATTGATAAACCACGCTGCAGGCCCATTTGACCCTGCAGCACAAACCAGCCTAGCTTTTCGACGACCGGACGAACCCCTCGAAACCCAGCGATCGAGCCCGTCCATCAGCCTGAAGCCAGCACCCTTCCTCGACACCCGGGCGCCGCTCGGCACGGCCGGGTAAAGGCAGTATATAGTCGGTCCCGGCCCGCTTTTGATATTGGAAATGACGCATGGCATTCATGTTTCTGCGTGAGGTCATCCAAGCCTACCGCCAGCGCGACCCCGCCGCCCGATCGGACCTGGAGGTCCTGTTGTGCTACCCCGGGTTGCACGCCGTGGTGTGGCACAAGCTCGCCCATGGCCTGTGGCGGCGCGGCTGGCGCTTGCCCGCCCGCCTCACCTCCCATCTTGGGCGGTTCCTGACCGGCATCGAGATCCACCCCGCCGCCCGCATCGGCCGCCGCCTCATCATCGACCACGGCATGGGCGTCGTCATCGGCGAGACGGCCGAGGTCGGCGACGACGTCTACCTCTATCACCAGGTCACCCTGGGCGGCACCAGCAGCGAGCACGGCAAGCGCCACCCCACCCTGGGCAACAACGTCATCGTGGGTGCCGGGGCGAAGATCCTGGGCGGCATCACCGTCGGTGACAATGCCCGCGTCGGTGCCAACGCCGTCGTCGTCCAGCCCGTTGCCGCCAACGAGACGGTGGTCGGCATCCCGGCCCGCCCCGTGGAGCGCGACCCCACCCGCCGCGCCACGGCTGCAGAACTGGCGGCCTTGCGCCGGCAGCCCGGCCGCGCCCAGGTGTTCATGGCCTACGGCACCCCCTGCGAGAACACCGTCGACCCGCTGGTCTGCACCATCGAGGCGCTGCGGGCCGAGATGCTGGCGCTCGAGGCCCGTGTCACCGCCATCCAGCAGCGGTCCCCGGCCGCCGAGTAGCCGTGGCTTACCTCGACGCCAACGCCACCGAGCCGCTCCGCCCCGAAGCGCGGCGCGCGGCCATCGAGGCGCTCGACCTGGTCGGCAACCCCTCCAGCGTCCATGCCGCCGGCCGGGCCGCGCGTGGCCTGCTGGAGGCCGCCCGGCGCACCGTCGCCACACGCTACGGCGCATCGCCGGCGAACCTCGTGTTCACCTCGGGCGGCACGGAAGCCGACTCGCTGGCCATCGCAGCCCTCGGTCCAGGCCGCCGCCTGATCGTCAGCGCCGTCGAGCACGACGCCATCCGCGCCGCCGCCCCCGCCGCCGCCATCCTGCCGGTCGATGCCGCGGGCGTGGCCGACCTCGAAGCGCTGGAAACCCTCCTGCAGGCCGGCCCCGCTTTGGTCTGCCTGATGCTCGCCAACAACGAGACGGGCACGATCCAGCCCGTCGCCGCAGCCGCGCGCCTGTGCCGGCAGCACGGCGCACTGCTGCACGTGGACGCGGTGCAGGCGGCCGGCCGCATCCCGGTCGACCTGGTGGCGCTCGGCGCCGACAGCCTGGCCGTCTCGGCCCATAAGCTCGGTGGCCCCAAGGGCGCCGGCGCACTCCTGCTCCGCCCCGGCGTCGAGATCGCGCCATCCCGCATGGGCGGCGGACAGGAAAGGGGCCGGCGCGGCGGCACCCCGGCCCTCCCATCCATCGCCGGCTTTGCCGCGGCAGCATGCGCCGACCCCACGGACACCCTCCCGATGCGCCACGCGATCGAGGTCGCGGCGACGGCCCGCGGCGGGCAGGTGCTGGGCGGCCCCGGCCGCCTGCCCAACACCGCCTGCATCGCCCTCCCCGGCGTCCCGGCCGAGACGCAGGTCATCGCGCTCGACCTGGCCGGGGTCGCCGTCAGCGCCGGGGCCGCCTGCACCAGCGGGAAGGTCGCCCGCAGCCACGTGCTCGCCGCCATGGGCCTGGGCGCCCTGGCCGGCGAAGCCATCCGCGTCAGCCTGCCCTGGAACGCGACCTGGGCCGACGTCGCGGCTTTCAGCGACGCCTATGCCGCGATGGCCGAACGCCAGGCCCGCCGCGCCGCCTGACCCAGGGACCCTCGACCGCGCCGTTCACCCCGGCAGGTCCATCGCCCAGCGCACGCCCCGGCGCACCACCCGGGCCGGGTTGCCCGCCGCGATGCACCCCGCCGGGATCCGCCCCGCGACCAGCGACCCCGCGCCGATCACGCTGTCCGCCCCGATTACCGAGCCCTTCAGCACCAGGCTGCGCGCCCCGATCCAGACCCGGGCCCCGATCGCGACGTCGGCCGCCGGGTTGATCCGCGCGCCGCTCACGGCGTCATAGATCGGGTGCATGTCGCTGACGCTGATGTCCACCCCGTCCGCGATCAGGCAGCCATCCCCAACCGTGATCCGCCCGGGCTCGTGCAGCAGCAGCCGCACCGTGCCGTTCAGCCCCATCCCGCTGCCCAGCGCCACATGCGTCCCGGCCGCGGCATGCACGAACAGCGCGCCCAGGTGGTTGTCCCCCCCGATCCGCACCGTCGCCCCGCTGCCCACCTCCAGCCACACGCCCGTGTCGACCGTCCCGGCCCCGATCGAGACCACCGCGCCGTCCCCGGTGAACACGATGCGCCCGGCCAGGGCGGCGTGCTCGGCCCGCCCGATCTCGATGCGGTTGCCGGACCCGTATTCCTCGACCGTCAGCGTCATGCCGCTTCTTTCCACTTCGACGCCTCGCCCGCCACCCTATATCTGCCCCATGCGCCCCAACCGCCCCGTCTACCTCGACAACCAGGCGACCACCCCGTGCGACCCGCGCGTGCTGGCCGCCATGCTGCCCTGGTTCACCGAGAAGTTCGGCAACCCGCACAGTGCCGAGCACAGCATGGGCCAGGAAGCCGAGGCGGCCGTGGAGGCCGCCCGTCGCGAGATCGCCACCCTCCTCGGCGCGGATCCGCGGGAGATCGTGCTGACCTCCGGCGCGACGGAAGCCAACAACCTGGCCATCAAGGGCGCCGCCCGCCACGCGGCCTCCTGCGGGGCCACCGCCCGCCGCATCGTGACCCTCGCCACCGAACACAAATGCGTCCTCGAGAGCGTCGCCGACCTGGCCCATGAGGGCTTCGAGCCCGTCATCCTGCCGGTCCGCCCCGACGGCCTGCTCGACCCCGCGGTGCTGGACCAGGCGCTGGCGGTCCCCACGCTCCTGGTCAGCGTCATGGCCGTCAACAACGAGACCGGCGTCATCCAGGACCTGGCCGCCATCGGCGCGCAGGCCCACGCCGCCGGCGCGCTGTTCCACACCGACGCCGCGCAGGCCGTGGGCAAGATCCCGCTCGACATGGCGTCCGGCGCCGTCGACCTGCTGAGCCTCAGCGGCCACAAGCTGTACGGGCCGAAGGGCGTCGGCGCGCTTTGGGTCCGCCGCCGCCCCCGCGTGCGCCTGGCCCCTCTGTTCTCCGGAGGCGGGCAGGAGAGGGGGCTCCGCAGCGGAACCCTGCCCACGCCCCTCGTCGTCGGCCTCGGCGAAGCCTGCCGCCTGGCACACCTCGAAATGGCCGAGGAAGCCGCCCGCCTGGCCGCTCTCGCCGCCCGCCTGCTGGACGCCCTGCGTGCCCGCCTGCCCACCTTGCACATCAACGGCAGCACCGACCGCCGCATCCCCGGCAACCTCAACCTGACCTTTCCTGCCGACGCCATCGGCCTCATGCGCGCCATCCCGGACCTGTGCGTCTCCACCGGCAGCGCCTGCAGCTCGGCCGCCATCGAGCCCAGCTACGTGCTGCGCGCCCTCGGCCTCTCGGACGCCCAGGCCGCACGAACCTTGCGCCTGGGCCTCGGACGCTTTACCTCCGCGGCCGATGTGGATTTCGCGGCGTCGGCGCTCGCGGACGCCGCCCTGCAAACGATCGAGGCCTAGATGCCCAAGATGACCTTCGTCGAACGGAACGGCGCCCCCCGCGAAGTCGATGCCCCGCTCGGCCTCTCCGTGCTCGAGATCGCGCACAAGCACGGCGTCGATATCGAGGGCGCCTGCGAGGGCTCGCTTGCCTGCTCCACCTGCCACGTGATCGTGGACGCCGGCTGGTTCGCCAAGCTGTCCAAGCCCACCGAGGACGAGGAAGACATGCTCGACCTCGCCTTCGGCCTGGAACAGACCAGCCGGCTCGGCTGCCAGATCGTCATGACCGCCGCCCTCGATGGCCTGGTCGTGAGGCTGCCGGCCGCGACCCGGAACGCCCAGGGGTAGCATGCGCATCGTCGCTGCCATGTCGGGCGGCGTCGACAGCAGCGTGGTCGCCGGCCTGCTGGCCGAGGCCGGGCACGAGGTGATCGGCGTCACGCTGCAGCTGTACGACACCGGGGCCGCCGCATCCCGCAAGGGGGCCTGCTGTGCCGGGCAGGACATTCACGACGCACGCGACGTGGCGGACCGGCTCGGCATCGCCCACTACGTCATCGACCGTGAGGCCCGCTTCCGCGCCGCCGTCATCCAGGAGTTCGCCGACAGCTACGCCGCGGGCCAGACCCCCGTGCCCTGCGTCCGCTGCAACATGAGCGTGAAGTTCACCGACCTGCTCGCCCTCGCGCGGGACCTGGGGGCCGACGCCATGGCCACCGGCCACTACGTCCGCCGTGTCGACGGCCCAGCCGGCCCCGAGCTGCACCGGGCCCGCGACCCGGCCCGCGACCAAAGCTGGTTCCTGTTCGCCACCACGCCCGACCAGCTCGCCTACACCCGCTTCCCGCTCGGCGACATGCCGGACAAGGCCGCGGTCCGCATGGAGGCCCAGCGCCTCGGCCTCGCCGTGGCCGAAAAGCCCGACAGCCAGGACCTGTGCTTCGTGCCGGACGGCCGCACCGCAGCGCTCGTGGCCCGGCTGCGCCCCGATGCCGCCACCCCCGGCGACATCGTGGACCGCGCCGGGCGCGTGCTGGGTCGCCATCCCGGCGTCTCGGGCTACACCGTCGGCCAGGGCAGGGGCCTCGGCCAGGCCAGCCACGACGCCGGCGCCCGGCAGGCCGTGCTGGCCATCGACGCCGGCCGCCGCCGGATCGTGGTCGGCCCCCGCGACCAGGGCACCCGCACCCTGCATCTGTCCGAGATGAACTGGCTGGTCCCGCCCACCGCCCTGTCCTGCACGGTCAAGCTGCGCGCCCGCGAGGCCCCGCACGGCGCGCATGTGCAGCCGCAGGGCGATGGCGCCATCATCCGCCTGGACCAGCCGGCCCTCGCCGCCCCCGGACAGGCCTGCGTCCTGTACGACGGCGACCGCGTCCTGGGCGGCGGCTTCATCCGCCCGCCCACCCCACCGGATGGAACCCCCGCCTGATCAGGCGGACGTCGCCGGCACCGTCCCCAGCAGCGCGCCGATCCGCCCCATCAGCGTGTCCAGCGTGAACGGCTTGCCGATCAGCTCGATCCCCGGCGCGAACTCCATGGCGTCCAACGCCGACCCCGCATACCCCGTCATCAACAGGATCGGCAGCCCCGGCTGCCGCTCCCGCGCCGCATCGGCCAGCTGCCGCCCGTTCAGCCCCGGCAGGCCCACATCGGTCAGCAGCATGTCCACCTGCCGCCCAGACTGCAGGATGCCCAGCCCCGTCGCGCCGTCGCCCGCCTCCAGCACCGTGCACCCGGTGTCGCGCAACGCCTCCACGATCAAGGACCGGATCGCCTCCTCGTCCTCCACCACCAGCACCGTCCCGCGCGCCAGCGTCCCCAGCGGCCGCCCGGCCGGCACTAACGCCGCAAAGGCACGGTCGTCCCGGCTGGCCGACTGCCCCTCCTCATGCCCCGCTTCCCCGTGCCCTGCCTCCTCATGGCGCGGCAGCAGGATGCGTACCGTCGTGCCCTGGCCCACGCGGCTTTCCAGCCGCAGGCACCCGCCCGACTGATGCACGAACCCATGCACCTGCGAAAGCCCCAGCCCGGTGCCCCGTCCGATCGGCTTGGTCGTGAAGAACGGCTCGAATGCCCGGCCCAGCACGTCGGCGCCCATGCCCTCCCCGGTGTCGGTGATCGCGATCTCCACGAAATCCCCGGGCCGCACCCCGTCCTGGTCGGCCAGGGCCGATGCGTCGAGCAGCCGGTCATGGGCAGCGATCGTCAGCTCCCCCCCGTCCGGCATCGCATCCCGGGCGTTGATCGCCAGGTTCAGCAGCGCGCTCTCCAGCTGGTTCGCGTCGCACAGCACCGGCCCGATCCCGGGCTGCAGCAGCAGCCGCACGCGCACGCCCGGGCCCATCGTGCGCCGGATCAGCTCCTCCATCCCGCGCACCAGCGCGTCGGGGCCGACCGCCAGCGGCTGCAGCGCCTGCCGCCGCGCGAAGGCCAGCATCCGCCGGGTCAGCCCGGCCGCCCGATCCACCGACTGACGCGCCGCCTGCACGAACCGCGCCGCCTCCTGCGGCTGCCCCTCCGCGATCCGCCGCTCCATCATGTCCAGACCGCCCCCGATCCCCTGCAGCATGTTGTTGAAGTCATGCGCGATCCCGCCGGTCAGCTGCCCCACCGCCTCCATCTTCTGGGACTGCCGCAGCCGGTCCTCCGTCGCCCGCAGCGCCGCCTCCGCCTGGCGCCGGGCGGAAACGTCGACCAGGCTGCACAGGACCAGCGTCGTGCCCCCCTGCCGCTCCGTCCGCGCGGAGACCAGCGCATCGACCCTGTCCCCCGAGCGCGACTGGAACTGCCGCTCCACGTCGCGCAGCGCGGTGCCGCCCGCCAGCCCCGCCAGGTCGGCCGACAGCGCGCCCGCCGTCCCCTCCAGCGCGAACTGCGTGAACGGATGCCCGATCATCCCACCGGCATCCAACCCCAGCAGCTCCAGACCGCTGCGCGAGACGGCCGTCACCACGCCCCGCTCGTCCAGCATGTACGACGGCACCGGCGCGTGCTCGAAGCTGATCCGGTGCCGCGCCTCGCTCTCCTGCAGCGCCCGGTTCGCCTCCTCCAGCTGGCGCGACGACGGCAGCGCCAGCGCGTGCGGCAGCAGCCGCCACAGCGCGAACGCCGTCCCGATCGACACCACGGCGGTCGCGGCCTTCACCACGCCCTCCAGCCCATAGATCGGCACCCACAAGGTCGCCAGCGTCAGCCAATGCCCCAGGCCGCACAACAGGATGAAGGCGGCGAACAGCCAGAACACCGGCCGGAACACCAGGTCCTGCCGCTGCCGCGCCACCACGCCCAGCATCACCGGGATGGAGAAGTACGCAACGCCGATGACCCCATCGGACAGCGCATGCGTCCAGATCAGCCCCGGCTCCCACAGCAGGCAGAAGCCGTGGGCCGTGAGTCCGACAGGATCAAACAGCCAGTTCGCCAGTCCCTCGAGCATTCCCCGGCCTCATCGATCCCATCCGTCAACCCATCATAGCTGGATGAGAGCATATTTTGGTAGTCCAGGCATGACGAAGCGTAACGCGGCCGGGCCACAATTGACGCCGGCCCGGGAACACGTCATATCCCCGCGCCCGAGACGGCCCCACCCCGGCCCGGCAAGGCCCCGCCAGGGATCTGCCGAGGACCCGGAGAAGACCTGGGGGCAAGTGAGATGGCAGCGTAGCTCAGTGGTAGAGCAGGGGAATCATAATCCCTTGGTCGGGGGTTCAAATCCCTCCGCTGCTACCATCCTGGCCACCCCGTCCGATGCCGTCCTATGCTGGATCGGCAGCAAGGAGCCTCCGCATGCCCAAGACCGCCATCATCCCGCCCGGCAGCGGCAAGCCGTTGGCGCCCTACTCGCCGGGCGTCCTGGCCGACGGCATCGTCTATGTCTCCGGGACCCTGCCCTTCGACCGCGACAACAACGTCATCCACCTGAACGACCCGGCAGCCCAGACCCGCCACGTGCTGGAAACCATCCAGTCCGTCATCGTCGCCGCCGGCGGCACCATGGCCGACGTAACCTTCAACCACGTCTTCGTCACCGACTGGGCCCACTATGCCGCCGTCAACGCCGTCTATGCCGAGTTCTTTCCCGGTGACAAACCCGCCCGCTACTGCATCCAGTGCGGCCTCGTGAAGCCCGGCGCACTGGTCGAGATCGCCAGCGTCGCCCATCTCGGCAAGCCGGCCTGACCATGCATTTCGAGGTCCTGGGCCCCGCGGAGGGCGGCGCCGGCACCGTGCTGCTGTCATCCGGCCTGGGCGGCGCCGGCGCCTTCTGGCAGCCCCAGCTCGCCGCGCTGATCCCCCGGTTCCGCGTCGTGCTCTATGACCAGCGCGGCACCGGCCGCAGCGCCCAGACCCTGCCCGAGCCCTACGCCATCGCCCACATGGCGGAAGACGTGGCCGGGATCATGGACACGCTGGAGGTCGAACGCTGCCACGTCGTCGGCCACGCGCTCGGCGGCGCCATCGGCCTCGCCCTCGCGCTGCAACGGCCGGAGCGGGTCCGCAGCCTGGTCCTGGTCAACGCCTGGGCGAAGATGGACAGCCAGACCCGCCGCTGCTTCGCCGTCCGGCGCGAGCTTCTGCTTCACGCCGGCCCCGAAGCCTACGTCCGCGCCCAGCCGCTGTTCCTGTATCCCGCCCCCTGGATGTCCGCCAACGCCGCCCGGCTGGAGGCGGAGCACGCCCATGGCGTCGCCCATTTCCAGGGCACCGAGACCCTGCTGAAGCGCATCGGCGCGCTGGAGGCCTTCGACGTCGCCGCCCGCCTGCGACAGATCGCCTGCCCCGTCCTGGTCGCCGCCGCCCGCGACGACCTGCTGGTGCCCTGGACAGCGTCCGCCCGCCTGGCCGAGGGCCTGCCCGACGCCCGCCTGTGGGTCGTTCCCGAAGGCGGCCACGCCTTCACCGTGACCGACCCGGCCCCGTTCAACGCCGAGCTCGTCGGCTTCCTCGGCCAGCACTGACCGGTTCCAGCCGGCACCACCCCCCGCTACAACAGGCGCAACAAGACCGCCCCGAGGAAACACCCCGATGACCACAGGCATGCGCAAAGGCCTCACCAGCTACGGCGACGACGGCTTCAGCCTGTTCCTCCGCCGCGCCTTCATCAAGGCGATGGGCTACTCGGACGACGCGCTCGCCCGCCCCATCGTCGGCATCGTCGACACCGGCTCCGCCTACAACGCCTGCCACGGCAACGTCCCCCAGCTGCTCGACGCCGTGAAGCGCGGCGTCATGCTGGCCGGCGGCCTGCCCATGACCTTCCCCACCATCTCCATCCACGAATCCTTCGCCCACCCCACCAGCATGTTCCTGCGCAACCTCATGGCCATCGACACCGAGGAGATGATCCGCGCCCAGCCCATGGACGCCGTCGTCATGATCGGCGGCTGCGACAAGACCGTCCCCGCCCAGCTCATGGCCGCCGCCAGCCTCGACATCCCCGCCATCGCCCTCGTCACCGGCCCCATGCTGGTCGGCCACTACAAGGGCGAGGTGCTGGGCGCATGCACCGACTGCCGCCGCTTCTGGGGCCGCCACCGCGCCGGCGAGTTCTCCGAGACGCAGATGGACGAGATCAACGGCCGCCTGGCCCCCACCGCCGGCACCTGCATGGTCATGGGCACCGCCAGCACCATGGCCTGCGTCGCCGAAGCCCTCGGCATGGCGCTGCCCGGCAGCGCCGCCATCCCCGCCACCCACGCCGACCGCATGCGCTGCGCCGAGCAGTCGGGCGCCGCCGCCGTCGCTGCCATCCACCAGGGCGGCCGCACCCCCGCCGACATCCTGACGCCCTCCGCCTTCCACAACGCCCAGGTGATCCTGCAGGCGATCGGCGGCTCCACCAACGGCCTGATCCACCTCTGCGCCATCGCCGGCCGCCGCGGCATCAAGCTCGACCTCGACTCCTACGACCGGCTCGGCCGCGGCGTCCCCGTCCTGATCGACCTCAAGCCCACCGGCGAGCACTACATGGAGCACTTCCACTGGGCCGGCGGCGTGCCCCGCCTGATGCAGGAGCTGGAGCCACTGCTGGTCACCACCGCCCGCACCGTCACCGGCGGCACCCTGGCCGACTCCATCGCGGGCGCCGAGGACGTGCCCGGCCAGACCGTCATCCGCTCCGCCGCCAACCCCGTCTTCCCCGTCGGCGGCATGGCCGTGCTGCACGGCAACCTCGCCCCCGGCGGCGCCGTCATCAAGCACGGGGCCGCCACCCCCGCTTTGCTGCAGCACACCGGCCGCGCCGTCGTGTTCGACGGCGTGGACGACATGGCCGCCCGCATCGACCACCCCGACCTCGACGTGACCCAGGACGACGTCCTGGTGCTGCGCTACGCCGGCCCCCGCGGCGCGCCGGGCATGCCGGAAGCCGGCTACCTGCCCATCCCGAAGAAGCTCGCCCGCGCCGGCGTCAAGGACATGGTCCGCATCTCCGACGCCCGCATGAGCGGCACCGCCTTCGGCACCATCGTCCTGCACATCGTGCCGGAGGCGCAGAACGGCGGCCCGCTCGCCCTCGTCCGAAGCGGCGACCCCATCCGCCTCGACCTCGAGGCCCGGCGCATCGACGTGCTCGTCGACGACGCCGAACTCGACCTCCGCCGTGCCGCCTGGACCGCCCCGCCCCCCCCGCCCGGTGCCGACCGCGGCTACCTCAACCTCTACCTCCGCTCCGTCCTCCAGGCGGACGAAGGCTGCGACTTCGACTTCCTCGTCCCCAAACCGCCTCAACAAGCCGCACCCTGACAAGACATCGTTCTAAAATCAGTCATCCCCGGACTTGTTCCGGGGATCCACGCCGCGACACCATCACAAGCTCAACCGACTGATAGGGGCAGTATAAACAGGCCAAAACACCGACCGGGTTCACGCCAGCCATCATCCGAAGACTTATCCGCCGGACCCATGGCCCGCCGCCGCCCGCCGCCCCGCCAGCCCCCGCGGCACCGCCGCCAGCAGCGCCTGCGTGTACGGGTGCTCCGGCGTCACCAGCACCCGCCCCGGCGGCCCCGCCTCCACCACACGCCCCTGGCTCATCACCGCGATGTCCGCGCACACCCGCGCCACCACAGCCAGGTCGTGGCTGATCAGCACGATCGTCAACCCCAGGGAGCGGTTGATCTCCTGCAGCAGGTTGATGATCTGCCCCTGCAGCGACACGTCCAGCGACGACACCGGCTCGTCGGCGATCAGCAGGTCCGGCGCCATCGCCAGCGCCCGCGCGATGCCCACGCGCTGCCGCTGCCCGCCGGAAAGCTCGTGCGGGAAGCGCCGCAGCAGCGCCGGGTCCAGCCCCACCTGGTCCGCCACCGCCGCCAGCGCCGCCGCCTGCGCCGCCCCCCGCAACCCCCGGGCCGCCAAAGCCTCCGTGATCGCCCGCCGCACCCGCTTGCGCGGGTTCAGCGAAGAATGCGTGTCCTGGAACACCATCTGCACCCCTTGCCGGAACGCGTGCCGCCCCGCCGCGTCCAGCCCGGCCACGTCCCGCCCGCGATACAGCATCGTCCCCGACGTCGGCTCGATCAGCCGGGTCATGATCTGCGCCAGGGTCGACTTGCCGCTGCCGCTCTCGCCCACCAGCCCGAAGATGCTGCCCTGCTTCACCTGGAACGACACCCCGTCCACCGCCTGCAGCATCGTTGCCCCTCCCCGGAAGCGCGCCAGCAGCCCGCGCCGCAGCGCATACGCCTTCCGGATGTCCCGCAGCTCCAGCAGCGTCACGGCATCCCCTCCCAGCACACCGAGACCTGCGGCGGGCCGTCCGCCCGCGCCACCCGGCGGATCGGCGGCTCCTGCGTCGCACAGCGCAGCTGCGGCACGTCGCAGCGCGGGCTGAACGGGCAGCCCTCCAGCGTCGTCCCGAACCGCGGCGGCAGGCCGGGGATGGTCGGCATGGGCCCCGTCGCGCCGTCCAGCCGCGGGATGCAGCGCAGCAGCTGCCGCGTGTAGGGGTGCTGCGGCGCGTCGAACAGCGGCTCCACCCCGCCGCTCTCGACCACCCGCCCGGCATACATCACCGAGACGCGGTCGCAGATCGACGCCACCAGGTCCAGGTTGTGGCTGATGAACAGCACCGCGATCCCCAGCTCCCGCCGGATGCGGTCCAGCATGTCCATCACCTGCGCCTGCACCGTCACGTCCAGCGCCGTCGTCGGCTCGTCGGCGATCAGCAGCTTCGGGTCGTTGCACACCGCCAGCGCCGTCATCACCCGCTGCCGCATCCCGCCGCTCAGCTCGTGCGGATACGCCAGCGCCCGCGCCCGGGGGTGCGGAATGCCTACCAGCGCCAGCAGCTCCTCCACGCGCGCCTTCGCCGCCGCCCGCCCCAGGTCCTGGTGCGTGCGGATGCTGTCGTAGATCTGCCGCCCCACCGGGATCGCCGGGTTCAGCGCCGTCAGCGGGTCCTGGAACACCATCCCGATGTCCCGCCCCCGCTTGCGGTTCATCGCCCGCTCCGTCAGCCCCAGAAGGTCCTCGCCGTCGAACACCATCCGCCCGCTGCTGACCCGCGACCCCGGCGGCAGCAGCCGCATCACGGAAAGCGCCGTCAGGCTCTTGCCCGAGCCCGACTCGCCCACCAGTCCCACCACCTCGCCGGGCTCCACCCGCAAATCCACGCCCCGCACCACGTCGCGCCACGTCGACCGCGCCCCGAACGCGATGTGCAGGCCATCGATCCGAAGGAGCGTCACTTACGAATGACTTTCCGAAGGAGCGTCACTTACGAATGACTTTCCGAAGGAGCGTCACTTACGAATGACTTTCCGAAGGAGCGTCACTTACGAATGACTTTCCGAAGGAGCGTCATGGCAGAGAAGACTTCTCGGAAGCGCGGTTCGCTCACGTCGACAGCGCAGCCGTCGCGTGCCGCGGGTCCAGCCGGTCCCGCAGCCCGTCGCCCAGCAGGTTGAACCCCACCACCGTCAACGAGATCGCCGCCCCCGGGAACACCGAGAGCCACCACTCGCCCGACATCAGGTAGCTCCGCGCATCCGCCAGCATGTTGCCCCAGCTCGGCGTCGGCGGCTGCACGCCCAGCCCCACGAAGCTCACCGACGCCTCGATGATGATCCCGATCGCCAACAGCAGCGTCGCCTGCACGATCACCGGTGACAGGCAGTTCGGCAGCACGTCCGACACCATGATCCGCAGTCCCGCCACCCCCTGCAGCCGCCGCGCCAGCACATACCCGGCCACCGACTCGCCCAGCGCCGTGGTGTAGGTGACCCGCGCCAGCGTCGGGATGTACAACAGCCCCAACAAAATCAGCAGCTTGGCCTCGTTCCCCAGCGTGAACGGCCCCACCCGCATGTCCTTGATGCCCATGATCCCCACCAGCGCGATCGCCCAGATCAGGATCGGGATCGCCCCCACCGCCTCCAGCAGCCGCATCATCAGCTGCTCCAGCCAGCCGCCGCGGTAGAACCCGGCCACCAGCCCCAGCCCCACCCCGAACCCCAGCCCGATCAGCACCGCAAAGGCCGCCACCTCCATCGACGCGCGGGTGCCCCAGATCACCCGGCTCAGTACGTCCCGCCCCGACTGGTCCGTGCCGAACCAGTTGGCCGCACTCGGCTCCTGCAGCGCGTTCACGATGTCCACCTGCAACGGGTCGTGCGGCGCGATCCAGGGCGCGAACGCCGCCACCCCCAGCAGCGCCGCCACGATCAGCGTCCCCACGAACCCCGCGGCACCCCCGAAGAAGTACACCAGCCGCCGCAACCCGGTCATGCCCGCGCCAGCCGCGGGTTCAACGACGCGTTGGCCAGGTCGGCACACAGGTTGGCCACGACGAACACCAGCGTGAACACCATCACCACAGCCTGAACCATCGCGTAATCCCGCTGCTGGATCGCCGTCAGCAGCGCATGCGACATGCCGCTGATGTTGAACACCTGCTCGATGATCAGCGCCCAGCCGAACATGTGCCCGAACGACACTCCGGCGATCGTCACCACCGGCACCAACGCGTTCCGCAGCGCATACAGCAGCACCCGGCCCCGCCCCAGCCCCGAGGCCCGCGCCGTCCGCATGAAGTCCTGCCCCAGAACGTCCAGCAGGCTCGACCGCGTCATCCGCGTCAGCACCGCCATGTAGAACACCCCCAGGCACACGCAGGGCAGGGCGATCGACAGCAGGTGCTCCTCCCACCCCTCGGACAGCGGCGTGTAGCCCCCGGGCGGAAACCACTCCCGCTCCACCGCGAACGTCAGGATCAGGATCAGCGCCAGCCAGAACCCGGGGATCGACACCCCCAGCACCGCCACCAGCCGTGCCGCATAGTCCAGCGGGCTGTCCCGCATCACCGCCGACAACGTGCCCAGCGCCAACGACAGCCCGACCGACACCGTGAACGCCACCGCCACCAGCTCCAGCGTCACCGGCAGCGTCTCCCGGATCTGCCGGTTCATGTCGAGCCCGGTCAGGTACGACCGCCCGAGGTCCCCGTGCGTCGCCAGCCGCAGCAGCCAAACGCCGTACTGCACGAGGATCGGCCGGTCCAGCCCATGGTCCCGGTCGAACGTCGCGATCTCCGCCGCCGTCGCCTCGTCCCCCAGAACGATCCGCGCCGGGCTGTCCGGGATGGACCGCGTCAGCACGAACAGCAGCAGGCTGACCACCAGCAAGGACAGCAGCGAGAACCCGGCCCGCCGCACGAACAGCGCCAGCACCGTCCCGCTCTAGCCCAGGGAAACGTCGCGGACCGTGATGGTCAGGCCCTGGTTGATCTTGAAGTTCTTCACCCGGTCCCGCCACAGATTGGCCGAAGCGAAGAACCCGATCCAGGTCAGCGGCGACGTCTCCGCCAGCGTCGTCATCAGCTCCGCATACAGCGGCTTCAGCTTCGCCCGGTCGTCCTCCGCATACGCCCGGTCCAGCAGCGCCGTCACCTTCGGGTCCGAGAAATGCGTCGACAACGACAGGAACTGCCCCGGCGTGCTGCTCACGTTCACCATGTACGTCGGCTCGCCCGGCGACATGAAGTTGACGATCGAGCACTGATAGTCGCCCCGGAAGACCATCGGGTTCGCCACCGCGAACGCCGCCTTCTTCAGCACCACCTTGATCCCGATCTTCGCCAGCTCCGACTGCAGGAACACCGCGCAGTCGTTGGTGTCGAGCAGGTAGGTCTCGGCCGAGGTCAGCAGCTCGAACTCGGCGCCCCCGGTCGCATACTTGGACTTCGCCAGATACGATTTCGCTACCGCGAGATCGTACGTCAGGATCGAATCCGCCGCCTTGTCGTACCACCAGCTGGAGGGCGGGGCAGGGACCGTGGCCGGGTCCACCAGCCCGAAATATACCTTCTCCGCGATCGTCCGGCGGTCCACCGCATGCGCCACCGCCAGGCGGAAGTTCACGTCGTCGAACGGCGGCCGCGCGTTGTTCTGCAGCATCACGCACCAGCCGCCCATCGTGCTGCGCGCCCCGCCCTGGATGCCCTTGCGCGTCTTCAGCCGCGCGAAGTCCCGCGGCGGCGGCGCCCCGATGATGTCCGCCTGCCCGCCCAGCAGGTAGGCCACCCGCGTCGCCTCCTCCGGCACCACCTTCACCACCAACCGGTCCCAGTGCGGCAGGCCCTTCTGCCAATAGTTCGGGTTCTTCTTGAAGCTGACGTAGTCGTTCGGCTTCCACTCCTCGAAGATTCCGGGCCCCGTGCCGACATCGGTCGGCGTCAGCCGGAAATGGTCCTCGCCGTACTTCTCGCGTGACCCGGCGGGCCAGACCCCCATGAACTTCGTCAGGAACGACGTCCATGGCGCATACGGCGTCTTCAGGATCACCCGCAGCTTCAGCGGCCCATCCACCTCCACCCGCGCGATCCGGTTGAACAGCGACCCGCGCGACGCCTTGTGCGCCGGGTCGATCGCATACTCGATGCTGTACTTCACGTCCTCGGCCGTCAGCTTCTGGCCGTTGTGGAACGTCACGTCGTCGCGCAGCTCGAACGCATAGGTCAGCTTGTCGGCCGAGATCACCGGCAGCGCCTTGGCCAGCTGCGGCCGCAACACCCCGTCCACATCGAACTCGACCAGGTTCTCCCACACCGTCTGGCTCAGGATCTCCGTGTCGTGGCTCGACATGTTGATCGGGTCGCACGTCACCGGGTTGGTCGACAGCGCCACTGTCAGAGTGCCGCCCTTCATCTGGACCTGCCCCTGCGCCTGCGCCTGCCGCAACCAGGCCGGCGAGAGGCTGAGCCCCGAGGCGGCCGTGGCAGCGGCGATCAGGCGGCGGCGGCTGGTGTCCTGCGTCATGCGCGGCTCCCTCTATTCGGCAGCCAGGCTGACGCGGTCGGGCTGCTGCGCCCCCCGCACCAGCCGGCCCGGCAGCGCACCCGTCGGCACCCCGTTCTCCGTCACGACCACGCCGTTGACGATCGTCGCGACATACCCCGTCGCGCGCTGCATCAGCCGCCGCCCGCCCGCCGGCAGGTCGTAATGCACCTCGAGCGGCTCGATCTTGAGCCGGTCGTAGTCGATCACGTTCACGTCCGCCTTGAACCCGGGCGCCAGAACCCCCCGGTCGTGCAGACCGATCCGCGCCGCCGGGTCCTGCGTCAGCCGATGGATGATCCACGGCAGCTCCATCTTCGGCCCCCGCGTCCGGTCCCGCGTCCAGTGCACGATGGTGTGCGTCGTCGTCGCGGAATCGCAGATGATGCTGATGTGCGCCCCTCCGTCGCCCAGCCCCATCACCGTGTTCGGGTGCTGCATCATCGTGGCGCAGGCATCCAGGTTGCCATCCACGTAGTTGGTCATCGGCCGATACATCAGCGTCTTGCCGCCGTTCGCCAGCAGCATGTCGTAGCACAGCGCCTGCGGCTCCAGCCCCAGCCGCTCCGCCTGCGCCGCGATGCTGGCTTCCAGCGGCGGCTCGTAGTCCGGCGGGTCCGCCAGCACGAAGATCCGGTCGAACTTCTCCAACCGCCTCCTCGTCACCGGGTCCGCCGTCGTCTCCGACAGGATCGCCGCCCGCACCGCCGGCTTCTCGAGCTCCGCGATGCGCTCGGCGAACGGCAGATGCGCGATCGCCTTGTAGCTCGGCCGCCCCGTGAACGGGTTCTGCGAGATCTCGAACCCCAGGTTCAGCCCGATCGGCCGCCCCATGATCTGCGCCATCATCGGGACCCCGTCCGCGTTCGCCTGCGCGATCAGGTCCAGCAGCAGCTGCCAGTGCCCCGTCTTGCCCTCCCGCTGCGCCAGCGTCAGGCTCATCGGCCGCCCGCCCCGCGCCGCGACCCGGCGCAGCATCGCGAACTCCACCGCCGGGTCGTCGAAGTCGCTGATCAGCTGGAACCACCCGGCCCCCAGGCGGCCCATCGCCTCCGCCATCGCACCCAGCTCCTCCTCCGCCACGCCATAGGTCGGCGTGTGCCGCCCATCCAGCGTCTGATGGAAGATCGCCAGCGACGTCGAGAACCCCAGCGCCCCGGCCTCGATCCCCTCCACCGTCAGCCGTGCCATCTCCGCGATGTCCGCCGCCGTCGCCGGCTCCAGGTTCGCGCCCCGCTCGCCCATCACATAGACCCGCACCGCCGCATGCGGCACCTGCGTCACCACGTCCATGTCGTACTGCCGCTCGTCCAGCCGGTCCAGGAAGTCGGGGAACGTCTCCCAGTCCCACGACAAACCCTCGGTCAGCACGACCTCCGGGATGTCCTCCACCCCCTCCATCAGCGCCACCATGATGTCCCGCTGCGCCGGGCGGCACGGCGCGAACCCCACGCCGCAATTCCCCACCATCACCGTCGTCACGCCGTTCCAAGAAGACGGGTCGAACCGGTTCGACCAGATCGCCTGCCCGTCGTAATGCGTGTGGATGTCCACGAACCCCGGCGTCACGATCTTCCCCGTCGCATCGATCTCCCGACCAGCCCGCTCCGGCACCCGCCCCACCTGGACGATCCGCCCATCCACCATCAGCACGTCCCCCACGAACGGCTCTCCCCCCGTCCCGTCGATGATCGTGCCGTTGCGGATAACGAGGCTGGAAGGCGTCATGGACAGCTCCTGTCTGCTGCAGCCGCAAGCGGCGTGACGGATCGCATCGGTGCGCCCGAAACACCATGCAAACCCGATGCCGCCACACCGGCAGGTTCGGCCGGCCCGTCAGGCTGGCGACCTACGCTGATGTTTCCCCTAATCCGACGCAACCTCATCGAGCGACGCACTCGGGTGTGATCGTCTCGGTGCGCTGCGACGCGGTGCAACTCTCCCTGCCGTAGCCTCGCTCTTGCCAGCGGGTTGCATGATGAGGGGGCGCCGGGAGGGCCCTCCAGCGATCCACTCCCTCCCATCGAGCCAAAGAGCGGAACGACCGCAACGAACCGGAGAGCCAACGCCATCGAGGAACCTTACCGCAGGGTCCTCGTCACACCGGCAGAACCGAAATCCTGTGATGCGGATCGGGGTCGGCTGTTAATTGGCCGGGGCGGCGTTCAGTCCTATGTCGCGCTGGCGCTCGGGTTGTACCGGGCAGGGTGCGAAGTCCAGGAGTTCGCCCCGAGCCCGTTCGCATCGATGTTCGAGCCGGTCAGCCTCCCCTCACACCGTTGTCGGGAGGACCCCGGGGCCGAGCAGCCGGCGCGCGTTGCGAACGCTCGGTCGTCTACAGCACGTGTTTCGTCATCCAATCTTCCAAGAGCTGCGCGATCGCGTTGTTGTTCAATTCCAGCATCATCATGTGCGCGTTACCTCGGATACCTTGGTCGGCGAGACGCACGAACTCGACCGTCACGCCGGCCTGCGCCAAGTAGCGAGCCGTGCAGTGGTCATACGGCGCGTGATAGGACGCCTCGGACACCGCCAGCAGGACAGGGATCTCGGCGAGGTTCGCCAGCCGGCGCGCGGGCTCCGTCTGGGACCAGCAGGCAGCGAGGTCCGGACCGTCGGGTCGTTCCTGCTGCTGGAATCGCAGCGGGTCCGAGGCACTCGCCGGCGGATTGTAGGCCAGCGGCGTCTCGGTCAGGCCCCAGGGCTTCGAGGGCACTGCCTGGGCCGGGGTGTCCTTGTAGGGCGGTCCGCTGGGCTCCAGTGCCACGATGCCCTTGACCAAGGCGGGCCGCGCGTCGGCGATGAGCCAGCCGAACAGTCCTGCCTGGGAGTGGGTGAGGAGGATCGCCGGCCCGATCCGGTCCAGGAGGGCCGCACCCGCCTTGCGCATCTGCGCCTCGGCTTCGCCGTATCCAACCGAGGGCACCTGGCTGGCGTAGAACTGGTCGAACACGGGGTCGCCGGGACGGCCCTTGTTCGCGCCGCCGGGCCACTGCGTGTGGAGTTGGGCTTGCGGCCATGCCCCATATGCCTCGGGCGCAGTGAAGCGCTCCGCCACACGCTGGGCCGGGATGGCCGAGAGCTTGCCGTCGACGCCGGGTTGCCACGCTGAGCGGCCACGGGCGGGCTGATCCACCATGACCACCGTCCAGCCGTGGGCGACGAACCACTCGGCCCAGCCGGGCCGGCCGTCCGGCGTCGTCATCCAGTTCGTGGCGGTTTGCGCCAGGCCGTGGATGAGCACGAGCGGGTAGGGGTGGCTGGGATGCTCCGGGGTGAGCACCTCCACGAACATCTGCCCGTGCATCACCTGCGCGTTGGGCGGGCCGGCATACTCGCCGCCAACGAAGAAGCTCTCGCTCCTGACCGAATCGGCAAGAGCGGCATTCGAAAGGCACGCTGCCAATCCGAGCGCGAGGGCCGCGTGTGCCGGGCTCAATGACTGGGCCCCCCGATGTACTGGTTCGTGAAGACCTTCTCCGGGGCGACCCGGTAGCGGGCGTCCGAGAACTCGCGCAGGAAGTCCAGGTTCTTCTTCATCTGCTCGACCGTGAGGGCCGGGCTGCTGGGGAACGCTGGGGCGACCGACTTCCAGGCGACGTCGAACACGGCCTTATCCATCTGCTCGAAGTACTTCGCGTGCACGCGATCGCGCGCCGTGTCGGACACGGACGGGTCCTTCATCGCGACTTCACCCAACCGAAGCCCCTCGAGCACCCGCCGCGTGCGGTCCGGCGCGGAGCCGGCCCAGCGGCGTGTGGTGACGAGCACGACGTTAGGCGTGCCGCCCAGCCCCGGATACCCGCCGGCCGCGCCATGAAACAGGATCACCGCCCCGAAGCGCGCCGCGGCGAGATCGCTGTTCGGGTTCGCGCTGACGACCGCGTCGGTGCGGCCGGCGAGCATCGTCGTCATCATCTCGGGCCCACTGCCGACGAACACGATCGTCGCGTCCCGCTCGGGATCGAGCTTCGCCAGCTTCAGCACGTATTGGGCGATCTGGTGCGTCCCGCTGCCCGGGCCGCTCACGCCGATCCGCAGGCCTCGTAGCGCGGCAAGCCGCTGCTCGAGCGTGCTGGCCGCGGTGATCCCTCGCTTGGCGGCTGCGTCCTTGCTGAGCACCAGGTCGAGCGCGAACTCCGTCAGCACCGCGCCGATGATGACGGCGTCGCTGCCCCGGTCGATGGCGGAGATCGCAGTCGAGGGGGCGCCGAGGTAGATGTTGGCGCTGCCGCCCAGCACGGCCGCGAACGCCGTCGTGCCCGACTGAAACGTGGTGATCTCGGCGTCGATGCGCTGCTGGGTGAAATATCCCATGACGTCGGCGACATAGATGGGCAGGTACAGCATCGTCACCGCTGCCGTCGCGAAGGTCACGCGATCGGCTGCCGGGTCGGCGGCCCTTGCCGAAACAACCGTTGTTGCCCCGAGTGCTGCCGCCAGGATCAGCCGGCGCCGGAGGTGCGTCTCGATCATCGGTCTCTCCCAAGCGCCGTGGACAGGCCCGGCGTCTTCTTGTTCAACAAGGGCTAGATGGACATCTCGCGCACGTCCTGGTCGCGCTGCCACGGCATCACCAATCGTTCGATGATGCGCACGGCGAAGTTGAGCAGCAGCGACAACGCAACGATCGCGGCCAGGGCGGCGAACACGCCCGCGGTGTTGAACTGCCCGGCCGCGTTCGACAGCAGGTAGCCGAGCCCGCGGTTCGACACGATCAGCTCGCCGACGATGGCGCCGATCAACGCATACGGCACCGACAGCCGAAGCCCCGTGAACACCCATGTCACCGCCGACGGCAGCACCACCTTGGCCAGGACGTGCCGCTCCTTGGCGCCCATGAGGTGGAGGATGGCCTCGAGCTCCCGGCTGACGTTCTTGACCCCCGTGTAGGTGCTGAGGAACACCAGGAAGAACACGATCGTTGCCGTCAGCGTGATCTTCATCTCCATGCCGATGCCGAACCAGATGACGAACAGCGGCGCCAACGCCACCTTCGGCAGGCTGTAGAACATGAGGATGAAGGGATCGAGCACGCGACCCAACAGCCGGCTGCGGGCCAGGACGACGCCCGCGACCATGCTGGACAGGCCGCCGAGGATGAAGCCGGACAGAGCCTCGACCAGCGTGATCCCGGCGTGGAGGAACAGCCTGCCGCTGGCGATCCAGCCCACCAGCACCTCGACGATCGCCGACGGGCGGCTCACGAAGAACTCGGGGACGACATCGCCCGAGGCGTATTCCCAGCCGAGCAGCAGCCCGGCAACGAGTGCCAGACGGAGGGACCAGACCAGCAGCATCAGCCTGCCCTCCGCGGGCGGTTGGCAGGCGGCGTGAGCAGCGTCCAGAGCCGTGCGGTTCCGGCCATATAGCCGGGGTTGAGCCGCAGGCTGTAGAGGTCGCGCTCCCGCGGCAGGTCGACGTCGATGATCTCCCGCACTGATCCCGGCCGTGCCGAGAACACGACGCAGCGGTCGCCGAGCGCGATCGCCTCGTCGAGGTCGTGGGTCACGAACAGCACGGTCTTCCCAAGCCGGATGCACAGGTCGCGCAGCTCGCCCTGCATCTCGATCCGGAGCTGCGCGTCCAGCGCGCCGAAGGGTTCGTCCAGCAGCAACGTCTCCGGGTCGTAGGCAAGCAGCCGCGCCAGCGCGCACCGCTTGCGCATGCCGCCCGACAGCTGTGACGGGTAGGACGCCCCGAAGCCGGTGAGACCGACCAGTTCGAGCAGCGCATCGACCTTGTCCTTGATGGCCGGCTTCGACAGGCCCCGGATCTCGAGTGGCACCGCGACGTTGGCCGCGACCTTGCGCCAGGGCAGCAGGTGGTCGCTCTGCGTCATGTAGCCGACCCGCTGGTTGTAGCCGACGACCGGCGCACCTCGGTAACGCACGACACCCTCGGACGGCTTGAACACCCCCGCCGCCGCGTTCAGCAGCGTGGACTTGCCGCAGCCGGACGGGCCCACCACCGTCACGAACTCGCCTTCGGCGATCGACAGGGTCACGCCACTGGTGGCGATCACCCGGTTCGTGCCCCGGCCGAACGCCTTGCCGAAATCCTCGAAGCCGATCATCTCGGTTGCGGGGCCAGGGACGAAGACAGGGACGTCACGGCCCGGGGCGTCCGTGCCGTCTTGCGGTTGAATCAACTTCAGGACGGGCACGGGCTCCTCCATGTGGTTCAGCGCCGATCTGCGTCGGCCTGCTTGTCCGGTCTGCCTGGCCCTAGACCGCTCCCAGCTCCAGGCCCAGGAGGGTCACGTACTGCTGCCCGGCATGCATGTCGCGCTCGCCGTGCCAGCCCTGCGGGCGCGGCCGCGGGTAGGAAATCTTGACGACGTTCAGACTCGGGACGGCAAACACCTTCACCTGCGATGCGTCGGCGCCGAAGCAGCGGCCGAACGTCTCGGGCGACAGCGCCTTGTCGTCCTTATGCGCCTGGAATACGGCCCGGTCCCGGAAGAACAAGTCCACCGTCACCCAGAACGGCCCGGCATTCTTCGACCGGACGTGCCGGGTCACCTCAGCGAGCGTCGGCATGGGCCACCTCCGCCACCGATGTTGCCTCCAGGGCGGGCGCCCAGGCCAGCCGGACGAGTTCGTGCCCGTCTCCCGCCTGCACAACGTGGTTGAGGCGGAAGGCGAAGACCTGGCCGCGCTCGATCTCCGCCGGGCTGAACGGGTAGGCGTAGCTGGGCAGCTCCTGGCCCTTCTCCATCGCGAAGTGAAAGAACTGCGGGTTGCAGGTCTTGGCGAGCCGCGTCGCCAGCGCCTGGGTCGCGGCCGTGATCACCAGCATGACCCCCACCTCCACAGGGGGCGGTGTGCCCGCGGGCGGCGTGTGCCCCGTGACGCCGCTCCAGCCATACAGCCGGAGCGAGAGGCCGTACTCGCCTGCTGCCGGGCCGACGGCGGTGCCGATCCGGGCGTGCAGCGCCGCCAGCAGCCGTTCCTCGAACACGTCGAGGGCCGCCAGAACCTTAGGGTCGCGGACGCCGATGATCATGATGGTCTGGAACGCCTCGCCCCCGGCGCCCTCCAGCTTCATGGTGTAGGGCTTGTCGGTCCAGCGGGAGCCGGTGACGCGGGTGATGCGCGCATCCACGGCTTCGTAACGGGAGTCGGTGACATCCAGCACGCCGCCGGGCTCCGTCAGCAGGAAGGGGTCGCTGTTCTCGTAAAGCATGTGCGCCGAGACGGTGTAGGGCGTGCACTGGTTGTCGAGGCTGAGCGGCTCGACTTCGAACGCGTCCGTGCCCACGCGGATCAGCACGCCGCCGCCACGCGGCTTGACCGAGCACAGGCTCCCGCATTCCGCGATCTTCGCCGCGTGCCATGCCGGACCCGGGGCTGCCCCCCGCATCAGCGGCACGGCCGCGAGCACCGCTGTGTCCGTCGTCCGGCCACCCAGCACGATGTCGGCCCCGCGCCGGACCGCGTCGATGTAGGGCTCGACGCCCATAAGGGCGACAATGTGGTTGCAGCCCGCGACCGTCTCGGGCGTGAGGGGCGGGGACGGTGCGAGCGGCTGCACCAGGCCGTCGCTGATCTTGCCATGGATCGTCTCGGCCGACTGCTCGCTGTAAAGCAGCGCAATGCGCGGCGAGAGGCCCTGCTCGTTGGCGACCTCGATGGCGATGTCCCGCGTCCAGTCCACGCCGGAGTCGGTGCCCGCCGTGCCGCAACTGCCGATCAACAGAGGCACGCCGGCCCGCATCGCGGCGGGGATCAGCACGGAAAGGTCGGCCCTGATACTCTCCCGGCTGACCTTCGACACACCGCGGGCCAAGTAGGAGGGGCCGCTGTCAGTCGAGCCCGCGTCGCAGGCGATGGCGTCGATGCCGAGCTGGACGCCGCGCTCGATCAGGGCGGCGTCCACACCGGACCCGAGCGCGCCCAGCGGCACCAATACGGTCGCGTTGTACTTGCCCATCAACCCGGCTCCGCCGAGGCGAGGAGGGAAGTGAAGTCGCGGATGTCGGCGAACGAGTCGAAGCGATGCAGCGCGTCCGTCACGGCCTGGATACTCACCGCGGGAAGCACGCGCCCGGCGCAGTCCGCAAACTTCGACCAGAATTCCGTCGACGCCATCTGCTCCGCTCCGGTCACCCCGGCGTTGCGCCGGTCGCCCGACCCTTCGAGCAGCGTGCCGTCCTGGAGGCGAACCGCGATCCGGGCCGCGAAGGCGTGCGGGAGCATGCCGTCCGGCGCCGGACGGACCTCCACACAACGCATCAATGCGAGGACGGCGGGATCCAGGTGCGCCTCCCCCTCGAAGTGGCGCAGGCCGACATCGCCGTCCAGGAACGCACGCGCGACGAGATACTGCTGGCTGAACTTGCCGGACAGCGCCTCCTGCAGCCGCGGGCGGTCGGTATGCGGAATGCGGCGGGGATGCAGCAGCAGCGTGACCCCGTCGATCTGCTCCGCGCGGAGCCCGTGCGCCGCGCGGACGGAAAGGGCGGCGTCGACCGAGGCGTGCGTGCTGGCGCAGCAGGCGAACAGCTTGATCTTGTTGGTCTCGCGGTTCACCTCCAGGCCCTCGTCCAGGCCGTCCAGCATGGCGGGAATGTCGAAGTTCCCCGCGCCGTTGAAGTTGGACAGGAAGCCTTGCGGGGCCTCCAGCGCCCGCGCGTTCGCGGTGAAGCCGCCCGCGGCCAGCCTGGCGCAGAGCAGGCCGTCGCGGATGCCGTGGCCGATGTGCAGCGACTTCACCATGGTCCCGAAGTTCGCCTTCACGCCGCTCGCCATGGAGCATGCGATCCCGAGTGCCGTGGCTGTCCGGGCGGGATCGAGACCCAGCATGCGGGATGCGGCGGCGGCAACGCCGAACACACCGATGGTCGCGGTCGGGTGCCAGCCCTTCTCGTAGTGATGCATGTTGATGCCCCGCGACAGGCGCACGATGACCTCGTATCCCGCCGCATACCCGGCGACGACCTGGCCAGCCGAACAGCCCAGCTCCTCTCCCAGTGCCAGGATGGCCGGGACCAGCATCGTCGACGGATGGCCCGCCATCAGCGAGTTGCCGTCGTCGAAGTCGAGCGCGTGCGCGGCCACGCCGTTCAGCATCCCGGCGTCGAGCGCGTTGATGCGCTCCGCCGTCCCGAGCACCAGGCTGTCGCCGGGCGCCTTGGCCCCGAGTGCTGCAGCCAGGATCCGGACAGGATCGGTCGACGCACCGGCAAGCCCCACGCCGAGCGTGTCGGCCATAGCCGCGTGGACAAGGCTCCGCCCGCGCGCAGTGACCTCGCCGTCTTCGAATGTCGCGACGCGATGGGCCAACCGCTCGAGAACGGTCGCGGTATCCTGAGCGGCAATGCCGATATCCATGTTCGAATCCTCCTGGAGCGCGGCCTAGAACTCGGAGACCTTCGTCTCGTAGACGTGGCCGCCGGTCCGCGAGGGGAACCCCCCGCGAAGAGAGCCGGGGCTCTGGTCCCTGTAGATGCCCGACATCAGCGGGCTGAGTCGGCGGCTGTTGGGAACGGCGAGCCACATCCGCAGCAGGTGCCGGCGGCGCTCCTCCTCCTCGAAGTCGTCGAACTCGGTACGGGCGTGGTAGGTGATGTGGTTGTTGAGGAACTGGAAGTCGCCGGGCTCGAACATCATCGCGTAGTGGAAGCGCGTGTCGTTCGCGAGCTCGGTGATCAGGTCCATCGCCTCGATCTGCGCGGGCGTGAGCCGCGGCACCTCGGGCCAGTCCTGGGCGGCGATGATGTGCGGACGGATGTAGCGCGACGAGAAGCGGCCATCCATCTCGCTGTAGATGGGCTGCGTGTAGTAGGGCTTCTCACCCGGCGCCTCCTGGCCCTTCCAGCTCCAGGTGAACGGCTCGTAGAGCACGCGCAGCAGGTCGGGCCGGGTCTTGGCGATCTCGTCCCGGATCGCGAGTGAGCTGCAGAACATGCTGAGGCCGCCGCTCTTGGCGACTTGCAGCACGAACAGGGCGACGACGTCCGCGGTGTCCGTATGATAGCCGAGCCGCTCGCGCGACATGTAGCCCCGGCCCGTCGCGGAATGGACCTTGGCGCCGAAGTTCTTCACGTCGCCGAGCACGTCGCCCTTGCTGCTCTGCGACAGCGGGGTTCCGAGGTGCAGGCCGATGCCCCAGTAGATGAGGCGCAACTCGTCCTTCGTGTAGTCCTGCACGGGCAAGCCGCGCAGGACATACAGGCCGAGGTCGTGCTCGAGCGCGTGCAGCGTCTTCGACAGCGCCTCGGGCAGCACCTCGAGCCGGAAGTTCTCCTTCGTGAGCGTCTCGAAGGTCAGGCCGTCCCGCTTCGCGGCCGCCAGAGCCTGGGCGATGTCGGCGATCTCGGCTGGCGAGAGGGTGTGGATCCATCGGCCGTGCTCATCGAGTTCTGCGGGGAACCAGGCACGGTTGCCGATAAGGGCGGATTGAGCGGTGTCCATGGTGACCTCCTCCTTCACTTCGGCCGTGTCTCCGACCGTGAACCATCAATGGTCATCACCAATCCTCCACTCGCACCTTATCCGTCAATCTTGATTAAATCCGTCAATGTCTGTAGTGACGGCTCATGAGAGTGAAGTCTGCATCCACCACGATCGTGTCGGTATCCGTCGCCCGGCCAAGTGCAGAGGTAGATGTTGAGCGTCTCTACCTGACGGCAGACGCCGCGGCAGCCGCATTAGGGATCAGCGTCCCGTCGCTCTATGCCTATGTCAGCCGGAAAGGCATTCGGTCGCAGCCGGTCCCCGGCAAGCGCGCCCGGCTATACTGGCGCGAGGACATCGAGCGGTTGTCAGCCGGCAAGCCCGAGCAGCCCCGTGTGCCATCGGACTCGATTCTCGTCCCCGACACCAAGCTGACCCTCATCACAGAGAACGGCCTATACTTCCGGGGCCGCTCCGCCGTCGCACTATCCGCGGACAACACGCTGGAGGACGTGGCGGCCCTGCTGTGGGGCCACGACCGAGCGACGATCTTCCCGGATGCCGGGCCGGTCCTGCCGGCTGGCGTGCGGAAAGCCCGGGCGGCCATGAGCATCCTGCCGTCGTCCGTGCAGGCCATCAGCCTGCTGTCGATCCTCGAGGCGTCCAGCACGCGGAACTACGATCAGTCCGCCGCAGGCTTCGCCACCGTCGGGGCGCAGGTGCTGCGGTGGTATGCGTCGTCCGTGGTCGGCATCGGGCAGCCGACCGGCGAGCCGATCCACCTGGTTCTGGCTCGCGGCCTGCGCGCGCCCGCAGGCTACGACGACATCATCCGCCGCATCCTCGTGCTGTTCGCCGACCACGAACTCACTGCCGCCACTTACGCCGTGCGCGCCGTCGCGAACACCGGCTGCACCCCCTACCAGGCCGTCATGACGGGCCTGATCGCCAGTCGCGGCCGCAGGATCGCGGAAGGCAGGGCGCCCTCGGTCCGGCGCATCGTGCAGGAGATCCTGGCCGAGACGGATCCTGGCCGCCCCGTCCTCGAGCGCTACCGGGCCGGGGAGCGCATCCCCGGCTTCTCCCACTACATGTATGCGAACGGGGACGCCCGGGCGCGGGCCCTGCTGCCGCTGCTGCGCGAACGGCTGGCCGACGACGACCTGTTCCGGCGTTTGTTCCAGGCGATCGACGTGGCCCACGACGAGATCGGGGTCGAGCCGGACTTGTCGCTGCTGTCCTACGCCGTCGAGGCGAGGCTCGGGTTCCCGGATCGGGAATCGTCCTTCAGCCTCATCGCCCGCCTGGTCGGCTGGATCGCCCACGCCTGGGAGCAGATGGCCAGCGGCCCGATGCTGCGGTTGAGGACCGCCTATACCGGCCCGCTACCCGAGCAGTAGGTCTCAGCGCCGCATCACCAGCCGACCTTCGACCACACCCTGTCTCAGCCGCTGCAAGGCCTCGTTCGCCTGATCCATCGGCAGCTGCGAAATCGGTGTCGGCGGCAGGCTTCCGCTCCGCGCAAGTGCCACGACGTCGTGCAGGTCCTGCAGGCTGCCGGTGATGCTGCCCTGGATCGTGATGGCCTGGCTGGTCAGGAGGGGGAGGGGCGCCACCAGCTCCCCGCCAAACAACCCGATCTGGACCATCTTGCCCCCCTTGCGAAGGCAGTCGAAGGCCGTCGCCGCCGTCGCGCTGCTGCCGACAAAGTCGAGCACCGCTGCGACCTTGCCTCCCGACGCTGCGATGATGGCCTCGGTGACGGCCTCTCCCTCAGCGTGCACGAACGCTGTCGCCCCCCCATCCAGCGCCACGGCCCGCTTGGCCCCGGACGCGTCGACCGCAATGATCGCCTGATGCCCGAAGGTGCGCAGCATCGCGATCGCCTGCAGCCCGACCCCGCCAGCGCCGATCAGCACCACGGGTGAGTCTGGCGGCAATGGCAGCACCTTCCGGATCGCCGACAGGACGGTCACGCCCGAGCATGCATAGGTCGCAGCAAGCGCGGGATCGAGCGGACCCGGGTCCACCAGGTAGCGCGGATGCGGCACCATCACGAACTCGGCGAAGCCGCCCTGCTGCCGGGAGCCAAGGCTGCGCGTCTCCACCCCACACACGTTGTCGTTGCCTGTCCGGCAGGCGTCGCACCGCCCGCAGCCCAGCCACGGGTAGACGATCCTGCGCTCGCCCACTTCCACGCCTGCGGCCTCGGGCCCGATGCGGGCCACCCTGCCGACGATCTCGTGCCCGAATGCGATGGGGCCGGGCAGCTCGCGGCGCACGACGCCCGGCCGCCCCAGGTCGCGCGTTCCCTCCCACGTATGCAGGTCGGAGTGGCACAAGCCGCAGAACTCGACCTCGATCATCACCTCGGTGCCGACCGGAACCGGCGTTGGTAGCTCCACGCACTCCAGGGGCGCCCGTTGCCGCACGACTGCCCAGGCCAGCATCGAACCCTCCGCCGCTCTCAAGGTCCCACTAACGCACAGGCCGTCGCGTTCTCAAATCCGGGTGGTCGGCCGACTCTCGGTGGGCTTGGCGCTGCGTCGAGCATCCTGCCTCCGTGCGGCGTCGAGGGCGCAGTGTCTCACCCCCGCCATCGGCGGGCTACTGCGTTCCCGCCACCGGCAGCAGGCCGCTCCTCGCAAGAATGGCCTGGCCTTGCTCCGACAACACGAACAGCGCGAACCGGGCGGCGGCCGGGTTGTCGGACAGAAGCGTCAGCCCATACTCGGGGCCCACCTCCAGCTCCGGCGGCAGCGGCACGGCGACCAGATCCGGGACGGCTCGCCGGATGCCCTCGGTCCCGCTGCAATAGCCGAGCATGACGTCGGCGCGGCCGGACAGGAACACGCCTTCGCTCGGCCCCTGGCCCGGGACGAGCGGCGCCATCGAAGGACCGCCGACCAGTTGCTGCGCCTTGCCTACAAGGGTCGCCTTGGCGCCCGGGCGGAGCGCTTCGGCGCGGTCGAAGACGGCCCAGGCGTAGTCGCCACCGGGATCGGCGACGGGCGTGCTGGTCGCGAGCTTGACCGTGGGGTCGAGCAGGCGATCCAGCAGGTTGGACTGGGTGAGGCCGAGCGCGCCACGGCCCAGGGCGCACATGCGGTTGCGGGCGAACATCACGACGGGTGTGCCCCGGCCGGCCGTAGCGAGGCGAAGCGGCTGTCCCATGTCCGCCGAGGCGAACAGGTCGGCGGGCTCTCCCTGCTCGATCCGCTCGCGCAGCACGCCGGAGGGGCCATAGACAGGTTGCGCCGCGCTGCCCGGCGCGGTCCCGAACGCCGTGAGCAACGCGTTGAAAGCGCCCGTCAGGCTGCCCGCGGCAAACACGCGCAGCGTGGGTTGCGCATGAACCGGCGCCGCCGCCCCGACTATGCCAGCGCTCAACAGGAAGACACAGAGCAGGCTGGAGCGTGGCGCTGTGATGGTCATGGATGCAGCTCCGGAGTTGGTCCGCTCACAACCGTCAGAAAGGAGGCGAGGCCGGACGAGCGAAGGGGGACGTAAGGCTTGTCGACCTGTCGACAGAGCCGCTTCACGGTGAGGGCGGCATCGTGGCTGACGCAGTCCACGGGAAACACGACGCGATCCGCCTGGCCGATCAGCCCGGCCAGCAGCGACGGATGGTCGTGCCGGCCGCCATCATGGGAGAGCAGCCTGCCGCCTGCCGCCTCCAGCACGGCACGCATCTGCTGGATCGCCGTAGGGCGGCCGCCGACATACAGGATGCGTTGCGCCGGCAGCGGCTCAGGTCGTGCCTGCCCCGGCGCGCTCATTGCCCGTTCCAGCACGCGAACCTCCTGCCGGGCTGCGTCCCCTTGCGCCTCCGCCAGCTGGACGCGACGCTCGGCGCGTGAGGACCGATCGGCGGCCTCGGTCAGGCGCTGTTCCAGCCGCCGACGCCGGGCCAACTCGCGCGTCAGACGGGACCCCAGGTCGGCGACCAGGTGACGGAGCCCTTCCAGGGCATCATCCGGACCGGCCACCTGCACCGCTCGGCTGCGCTCGGCCGCGAGACCCGTCAGCTGCCGGATGCGCGTGTCCCGCGTCGTAACCGCCTCGCGCATCCGCTGCTGCTGCCGCTCCACCTTGGCTCTCAGCGCCGCGTTCTCCTCCTCCAGCGCCGTCAGCCGCCGAATGTCCGCGCGGTTCGCCGCCCCGACCAGATGTGACAGCATATGCACGTCGCCGAACGCCCGCCGCAGGCCCTCGTGCCGGGTATCAGGATGCGTCAGCACCGACCAGTAGGCTCCGGGGATGTCGCCGGCCGCCCGCGCCTCGGCCCATGCCGCGAGTACGGCGGCCTCGCCCTCAAGGCGGCTGAACCGCTTCACGACGACCTCGTGCCGCTGGTCCAGCGCCTTCTGCAAGAGCTTCGCCGCCGGGCCCTGATGGGTGCAGAGCCCGACGGCCTGCGCATGCAGGTCATGGTCGCTGGACCGCGACACGTCCCCCGCCAGCACCTTGCCCAAGACCCGGCGCAACTCCGCCGTTGTCAGGCACGTGCCGATGATCGAGCAATGGATCGAGGCGTTCAGCTCCCAGAGCTTCGAACGAGTCCTCACCGGCGGGCGCACCGGCACCCGGGACAGGACAGCGGCTCGGGTGACGAACACGGCTGGGTGCGTCGTGGCGCTCATCGCAGCGCCGCGACGGGCTTGGCCGGAACACGAGATGACGCGACGACGCCCATGGATCCGAACCTATCGCTATATCTGAAGAAATATAGCGGCTACTCGCTGTCGAAGTCCAGCGTGCACCCTGCTAGCCTGGCCCCATGACGCGGCTCACCTTACGCATCGACTTCGACGAGAGCCGGGCCCTTGGACCCGGCAAGATCCGGCTGCTCGAACTGCTGGGCGAGACCGGCTCGATCTCGGCGGCCGGGCGCGCGATGGGCATGAGCTATCGCCGCGCCTGGATGCTGGTGAACGCGCTGAACCAGACCTTCCGCATGCCGGTGGTGGAAACCCGCGGCGGCGGCGTGGGCGGCGGCGGTGCCAGCCTGACCGCGTTCGGAACCTCCCTGGTCTCCGACTACCGCGCAATGGAGCAGGACGCACGCGACGCCCTGGCCCGGCGCCTCAGCAAGCTTGAACGCGCCCTGGCGCCCGAACTGGTGGAACAGGTGGCCGAGCCGCCGTAGAATGCCGCAGCAACTGAAGGCGAACTCCATGATGAAGCTCAGCGCGCGCAACCAGATCAAGGGAAGGGTCACCGAAGTCATCCGCGGCCAGACCACCGGCCATGTGCACATCGACATCGGCAACGGCGTGACCGTCCACGCCTCCATCACCAACGAGGCGATCGACGACCTCCAGCTGAAGGTGGGCGACGACGCCTGGGCGGTCATCAAGGCCTCAGACGTCATGGTCGCAACGTAGCAATGCAGCCCGGCGTCGCAGTACGCGCCTTGCTGCTTATCGCCGGGCTGGCCCTCATCCCGGCGGACGCCCACGCCGAGGCGGCAGCAACGCCCCGACCGGGCCCCGCACGCCGAACAGCAGCAGCAGGCCACAGCCCACGAGGATCGGCGGCATGACGAGCGGCAGATGGACTTCCGCGTGGTGGAGCGACCATCCCCAGAAGCGCCCGCCGGCCAGCGCATAGGCGGCCAGCACGGCCAGCGGCGATCCGAAGGCGACGCTCCGGCCCGCGACGGACAGGCTGAGCCGGACCGCCTCCACTCCTCCGGCGAGAGCGGGCTCACTCCTTCACGGAAAAGCCGAGCCGCTTGTACACGGGCGTCGCCTCCGGCCCGGTCAGGAACTGGATGGCCCGGCTCTCACCCGGGCCGGCGTGACATCGACGGTCGGCACGCCACGCTTACGCCGGCTTCACCGCCGTCATCCAGAACTCGTCGTACGCCCCCACCGTCAGCCCGCGCGCGAACCCGGTCGCCTGGCGCTGCGCCCGGCGGATCGGCGCGATCGAGCCCGTCGCCACCTCCGCAAACCCGGCGTCCCGCATCACCGCCACCAGCGGCGCCGGGCGCAGCCCGCCGCTGAAATGCACCTGCGCCATGATCCGCGCATGCGCCGCCCAGTCGATCGGCTCCAGCGGGCGGCCCAGCGCCCGCAGCAACGCCCGTCCAACCGCCTGCCGCACCCGGCCCCAGAACGGCAGCCGCACCCAGTCCCCGTCGACGATCATCAGCCGCCCGCCCGGGCGCAGCACGCGGAACCACTCGGCCGCCGCGCGCGCCGGGTCCGGCAGGGTCCAGACCAGATGGCGGCACACGACGGCGTCGTAACGGGCCGGCGACTCCCGCGTGTCCTCCGCGTCGCCCAGGAACAGGGATGCAGGCCGCCCCGCCAGCTTCGCCCGCGCCCGGGCGAGCATCGCCTCCGACAGGTCCAGCCCCGTCACCGCGGCCCCCGCGTCCAGCAGCACGCGCGTGAACTCGCCGGTCCCGCTGGCCAGCTCCAGCACGCGCTGCCCATGCAACGGGCCAAGCCAGCGGCTTATCAACGCCAGCCAGGCGTCCCGCTCCGCGCCTGGCGCGATGCCGTGACCCGGCGATGCGTCGAAACTCGCCGCCCGCGCCGACCAGTAGGCGGCGATCTCGTCCTTCAGCGTCAGGTTCGGCGATATCACGGAAGGCTCATAGCCGGCGCATGTTCCGGGGGTAAAGACCCGATCCGGCCTCAGTGATGATGGTGGCCACCCCCGACCGCCAAAGGCGCCGCCGCCGCCTGCATGGCCGCCGCGAGCACGGCCGGGTCGTCCCACTCGGCCGCGCGTCCCGCCGGGCGGAACGCACGCATCCAGCCGGCCGCATCCACGATCATCCGGCTGCCCGCCAGTCTCTCCGCCGCCGCGCCGGTGACCACGGCCAGGGCGTCCCGGGCAGTCGGATCGACGGCGGCACAGGAGATAGCGCCCCGGGTGATCGTGATCGCGAGGGGGCCGACCACCAAGGACAGCGGAGCGCCCTGGAGGTCCTCGACCGTCATCGCATCGCGCCCCGGGCACGCCACGCTGAAGCCGGGCAGCCGCACCGGCGCCGGCCAGGCTCCACCCTCCCGCAGCGCCAGCCCCGCATTCCGCGCCCGGATGGCGTCGATCAACGCCCAGCGCTGGTCCTCGGACAATGTGCCCGCGACCCCCGGCATCACCACCGTTCCATCCGGCGCCGCCATGCCGTGCGAGAGCCACCAGAACATCTCGCCATCCGAGTGGTCCCACAGATGCCCCGCCGTGAGATCCGCCGGCGGCACGGCCAGCCCCGGCGCCGCTGCCCCGTCCCCCCGGCCGCCCGCCCCATGGCACCCTGCGCAATGCTGCGGATACAGCGCCATCCCCGCCATGATCGAGCGCGCCGCGAAGCCCGAGGGAGAGGCGTAGTAGCTGGTCGGGTAGGCCTCCACCAGCAGCAGCGAGAGGTGCGGCGCCGAGAACCAGGCCAGCACCGCCGCACTCGCCACCAGGGCACAAGCCGGCCCCGGCCGCCGCAGCCGCCGCCACCCGAGGGCCATCGGCAGCACGGCCGCGGCCATCATCCAGGCGACGCCCAGCCAGACCTCGTCCGCCAGGTCCGGCTCCGCCATCGCAACCAGGCTCGGCCGCCACGCGAAAGGCCAGACCGGCTGCTCGTGCAAGGACGGCGGCAGCTGCGCCAGCACCCCGGCCGCAATCACCGTCGCCAGCCCGAACCCCGTCTGCACCGCAATGGCCCGCACCAGGTCCCGGCCAGCCCCGGCATCCCGCAGCAGCGCCGGCGCGAGGCGGTAGCGGTTCACGACGGCAAACCCGAGCAGGACACCCAGCAGCACAAGCTTCGCCCCCGCGACCCATCCATACGACGTCCCGACCAGGCCAGGCAGGCCGCCGATCAAGGCCCAGAACTGATAGGCCGCAGACGCCACCAGGCCCACCACGCAGGCCTTCCCCAATGGCGAGAACCACCGCGCCGCCAGCGCCGCATCCCGCAGCGACGCACCGCGAACGACCATCAGCAACGGCGCCAACCCGCCCAACCAGGCGCCCGCCGCCAGCAGATGCACGCAGTCGGACACCAGCAACAGGCTCGGCCCACCCTCCATCGACCACGCATGGCTATGCCCGGCCTGCAGCAGCAGCGCCGCCGCCGACAGCGCCAGCGCCGGCCACCGCCGCCGCACCAACAGCGCCAGCAGCACCGCCGCCAGCTGAACCAGCAGCACCCGGCCGAACAGCGTATGCAGCAGCGCATCCGGCAGCGCCGCGAAACGCCACCCGGCCCCAACCAGCTCGGCCGCCTGCAACACCGCCCACGCCGGCAGCAGCACCGCCGCCGCAACCAGGCTCCCGCGCGCGAGGCCCGTCAGCGCGCCGAACCGCACGCCCACCCGCGGCAGCACCCAGGCCGCGAACACCTGGGCGCCGAACGCCGACAGCAATGACGCGACGGCCAGCGCCCGGGCGAGCGCGAGCAGAAGCCCGCCCTCGACCCCCGACACCGGCCCTACGCCGCTAGGGCTTCACCGTGAACTTGAACGTGCCCTCGGTCTTGTGCGTGTCCACCGCCGTCGCGTGCCACTCCACCGTGTAGACGCCAGGGGCGAGCTGGGGCAGGCCGACGCTCAGCACCTTGTTGTCGGACGGCGCGGTATGCACGTCCTGCTTGTCCACCCGCTTGCCGGTAGAATCCTTCACCTCGATCGTGCTGAACCGCGGCTCGACGCCCTCGGAGTAGACGATCGCCACCTCGGTGGGGGCGGCGACGGTGCTGTCCACCGCGGGGGTCGCGGTGCGCAGGTGGGCGTGGGCAAGAGCCTGCCCGGGCCCAGCGGTCAGCATGAGGGCGAGGGCGGCAGAGGTGGTGAGGAAGCGCATCGTTGTTCTCCTGGAAAATGGGCGGGTCAGGCCAGCAAGCTGGCGACGAGCGGGCTGCGCGTAGCCGACGGGGACGGGGATCCACCGTCCGCGGAAGTCCGCATCCGTGACCTCCCGTCCGGTGGCGGCCTGAAAGCTGAAGGGGCCGCCCACCGAGGGCACGTCCGGTCCATCACTTGGTGTGTCCCGGCATGGCCGCCGCGGCGGGGTTACCGCGGCCGATCATCCGACCCTGCCGCATCGTCCCCAGCCGGTCCGCGAACCGTGCGGCGGCGACAGCGCGCGGCGGCGGCCGATCGTGTCATGCAACATCGGGCCTCTTCCATCAGGACTGCGGAACCCGCCCATGCGCACGGCATCGGCGGAGACGAGCGATCAGACGGCGGAGGCAGGTGGTCCCGTGGATGGTGTTGCGGCATCGACCGGGCTTGGCGGTCCGGTCGCGGGCGGAAGCAAGGTCGTGTCGGCAACCATGGTGATCGCCGGCGCCGAGACGAACACTCCAGCGCCCGCGGCGAGCGCGGGCTGCGCAGCAAGGTGGCAGGCCGGGCAAAGCTGGCAATCATGCGCGTGGACCGGCGCCTGCGCGGGCGTCTGGTCCGCGTCAGCCGCCGAGGCGTGACAGATCAACAGATCGGCCGTGGGCGCCGCCGCGGCCGCCATCGCGAAGGCCCGCACCGGACCCACGACCAGTGCCATCAGCACGAGCACCGCCACCAGCATACGGACCATGCCGGGCTCGGACGCGCTGCCAGGGCGGTTACGGTTCATCACCGCCATCTTCTGCCCGGAACCGGCCCGCGCGGCAACGCCCTCCTGCGTCCGGTCGCGCGTGCGCCGAACAGCGCCGGCCGGTCGCGCGCGGGCCCAAGCCCGCCCGTCGCACGCGCCGCCCTACACGGCCCGGCCCGGGTGGGGGCTCCGCTCCCGCTTGACCTGGTCGCGCAGCACGTAGCGGTCGCCGCGGGAGACGATGCGGCTGTGGGATACCAGGACGGCCGCGCGCCAGCTCGTGCGTTCGAGCATCCAGCAGGGTTGGGCGCGGGAGCAGGCGAGGCGCCTGGCATCCACGGTGCTGGGGCGGGTGGCCGTCAGCCGCGTCTCGATCTCGTCCGCGCGCACCGCGGCAAGCAGGGAGAACGTGCTGGTGTGCGCCAGGTCGGCGGTGGCGTAGGCGGGGACCTCGGCCGGATTGACCCATCGCTCCTCTGCCTGCACCGGGCCTTCGAGCGTCGCGTAGACCAGCACGGAGTGGACGCACCGCGCCGGCGCCCCGGCGTGCCGATGGGCGGCCGGCCAGGGTTCGGAGGCGCGCAGCAGCACCTGCACCGAGAAGCCTTCCCGCGTGGTCCGCAGCTCCTCCGCCACGTCTCGTGCGGCGAACAGCGGGACGGCCCCGCCGCTTTCCGCGACGAAGCTGCCGGCGCCGCGCCGGCGCTCGACCAGGCGGAGGCCGGCGAGGTCGGTAAGCGCCCGGCTCACCGTCATGCGGCTGACGCGGAACTGGCAGACCAGCTCCGCCTCGGTCGGCAGGCGGTCGCCGGGGCGCCAGCGGCCGCTGCGGATACCGTCGGCGATCCAGGCGAAGATCTCGCGGTACCCGCCGGCCTTGCCCGGAGTTTGCATAGACAAATTCATTGCGCCTGGTTCCCTCGCCTGTTTGTATAGGCAAACTTCGTTCGGGAGTCCCGCGTGATGCGCCAGAGTCTGCTTGCCGTCCTCCTCCTCGCCGCCACGCCTGCGCTGTCGCAGCCGGCGCCGCTGACGCTGGTGTCCTGGGGCGGCACCTACCAGAAGGCCCAGCGGGAGCTGCAGTGGGAGCCGGCGGCCAAGGCGCAGGGCTTCACCTTCCGCGAGGACACCGTCAGCAACAGCTACGCCCAGATCAAGCTGCAGGTGCAATCCCACGCCGTCACCTGGGACATCGTGCAGATCGGCAGCTTCGAGATGGACCAGGCCGGCGCCGAGGGTTTGCTGGAGGAGATCGACTACAAGGCAGCCGGCATCGACTCCGCGGACTTCCTGCCGGGCATGGCCGCCAAGTACTGCCTCGGCACGATCGCCTACAGCACCGTGCTCGCCTACAACGCGCAGAAGTACGCGGCCCACCCGCCCCGCACCTGGGCCGACTTCTGGGACGTGCGCACCTTCCCCGGCCGCCGCGCCTTCAACGGCAACCGGGTGATCAGCGTGCTGGAGATCGCCCTGCAAGCGGACGGGGTGAAGCCTGCCGAGGTCTACTCCCTGCTGAACACCCCGGCCGGCATCGACCGCGCCTTCCGCAAGCTCGAGGAGCTGAAGCCGAACGTCGCGGTCTGGTGGGCCAGCGGCGCGCAGCAGAGCCAGGTGCTGAAGGACGACGAGGTGGACATGACCACCGGCTGGAACGGCCGGATCACCGCGGCGGTGAACGACGGCGCGAACGCGAAGATGAGCTATGACGGCGGCGTGGTGCAGTTCGACTGCTACGCCATCCCCAAAGGCGCGCCAAACAAGGACCGCGCGATGAAGGCGCTCGCCGCCCTCACGTCGCCCGCAGTGCAGGCGGCGCTCAGCAACGCATTGCCCTACGGCCCCACCAACCGCCGCGCCTTCGACCTGATCGCCCCCGCCAAGGCCGCGGAGCTGCCCACCAGCCCCGACAAGATGGCCAACCAGGTGATCGTGGATAATGCCTGGTATTACAAGAACACCGCCGCCATGCAGGAGCGGTTCGACCGCTTGCGCCAGAAATAGGCCTTGCCCTCCCGCATCACCCTGCAGGGCGTGAGCCGCCGCTTCGGCGCGGTCGCGGCGCTGGATGACGTCTCGCTCGACATCGAACCCGGCGCCTTCACGACCCTGCTGGGCCCCAGCGGCTCCGGCAAGAGCACCCTGCTGATGGCGATCGCAGGCTTCGTCCGGCCCGACAGCGGCAGCGTGCGGTTCGACGGGCGGGAGATGCGGGACGTGCCGGCCCATCGCCGCGGCCTCGGCGTCGTATTCCAGGGCTACGCCCTCTTCCCGCATCTGAGCGTCGCCGGGAACGTCGGCTACCCCCTCCGCATGGCCGGGATGGGCCGGGCGGAGCGCGACCGCCGCGTGGCCGACGCGCTGGCGCTGGTGCGGCTGGACGGGATGGGAGACCGCCGCATCGACCAGATAAGCGGCGGGCAGCGTCAGCGGGTGGCGCTCGCCCGCGCGCTGGTGGCCGGGCCGCCCATCCTGCTGATGGACGAGCCGCTCAGCGCGCTCGACCGGCAGCTGCGGGAGGAGATGCAGCACGAGATCCGCCGCCTGCACGCCGCCACCGGCGCGACCACCGTCTATGTGACCCACGACCAGCGGGAGGCGATGGCCCTGTCCGATCGCATCGCCGTCATGGGCCAGGGCCGCATCCACCAGGTCGGCCGGCCCGAGGACGTCTATGACCGCCCGGCCAGCCGCTGGGTGGCGGGGTTCATCGGCGACGCTGCGTTCCTGCCGCTGGACCACGGCGGCGGCACGCTCCACTACGACGGCGCGGCGGTCGGCCCGGACCCCGCCAACGGGCCCGCCTCCCTCCGCGTCCGCCCCGAGGACCTGCGGCTCGGCGCTTGCCCGGACGGCCCGGTGCTGCACGCGCGCGTCGCCGACCAGGTGTTCCAGGGCGACAGCCGCCTGGTGTTCGCCACAACCAGGCCTGGCCACCGCCTCGCCATCCGCCTACCTGCCGACACCGACGCGCCGCTGCCGGGCGCCGCCATCGTCCTGGGCCTGCCGCAACGGCGGGTACTCGTGTTGCCGGATGCCTGATCGCGCCGGCATGACGGCTCTCGCGGCGCCCGCCCTGCTGCTGGTCTGGGTCGTGCTCGGCGCGTCGCTGGCCTGGCTCTTCGCGCTGTCGTTCGTGGACGCGGCCGGCGCCATCGGCCTGTCCAACTACGCCCGCGTCATGACGGACACCAACGCCGTCATGCTCGGCACCACGCTGCGGCTGTCCGTCGTCACCATGGCGCTGTGCGCGTTGCTGGGCACGCCGCTCGCCTATGCGCTGGCCCTGGCGCCGCGGCGGGTGGCGGCGGCCGGGCTGTTCCTGGTGCTGCTGCCGCTATGGACCAGCCTGCTGGTGCGAACCTACGCCTGGCTTGTGCTGCTCGGGCGCCGCGGGCTGGTGAACACCCTGCTGGCCGGCTGGATCACGGAGCCGTTGCAGCTGATCAACAACGAGTTCGGCGTGCTGGTGGGCATGGTGCACGTCATGCTGCCGTTCCACGTCCTGCCCGCCTATGCCGCGTTCCGGGCGGTCCGGCCGGAGCTGGTGCGCGCCGCGGCAGCCTGCGGCGCATCGCCCACCCGCGCCTTCTGGACCGTGACGCTGCCGCTCACGCTGCCCGGGCAGGCGGCGGGGCTGCTGCTGGTGTTCGTCCAGGCGCTCGGCTTCTACGTGACGCCCGTCGTGCTGGGCGGCGGCCGGGTCACCACGGCCAGCATGGCGATCGAGCGCGCCGTGTCGTTCAACGCCAACTGGGCGTCGCGAGCGCATTGGCCACCCTGCTGCTGGCGGCCACCGCCGCGCTGCTGCTGGCCGGGCAGGGGGCGTTGCGCGTCGCCCGGCGGTTCGCATGACCGGCGTGCCGCACCGCCGCCGGCTCTGGCTCTATGCGCTCAGCGCCGTCCTGCTGGCGCTGCTGGCGTTGCCGACCCTGATCGTCGTGCCGATGTCGTTCTCCGGCACCAGCCTGCTCGCCTTCCCGCCGGCGCGGTGGAGCACGCGGTGGTACGAGGCCATCTGGCGCTCGGACGAGTGGCGCCGGGCCGCGGAGACGTCGCTGCTGGCCGCCCTCGGCACCGCCGCGCTAGCCACCCCGATAGGCCTCGCCGCCGCCATGGCTGCCGTGCGCGGGCCCGCGCCGCTGGCCGCCGTGCTGCGCGCGACGCTGGTGGTGCCGTTCGCGCTGCCCGCCATCCTGGTCGCCATCGCCGCCTACTTCGCGCTGGCCGCCCTGGGCGCGCTCAACACGCTGGGCGGCATCGTCCTGGTGCACACCGCCATGGCGCTACCGGTCGTCGCCTTCGCCATGGAGGCGGCGCTGCGCCCCTTCGACTTCGACCAGCTGCTCGCGGCGCGCAGCATGGGCGCGCACCCCCTCCGCGCCTTCCTGACCGTCGCCCTGCCGCAGTTGCGCCAGCCACTGGCCGCCTGCGCCATTCTCGCCTTCCTTGCCTCGTTCGACGAGGTCGTCGTCGTGTCGTTCATCGCCGGCGGCGACCGCCAGACCCTCACCCGCCGGATGTTCGCCAGCCTGCGCACCGAGCTGGACCCCGGCATCGCCGCCGTCTCCACCCTGCTGATCGCCGCCACCCTGCTGCTGCTCCTGCTCGCATGGGCCGGGCTGCGCCTGGGCGGACCTTCTGACCGAGAGAGCACGCCATGAGCACCACCGCCCTACGCCGCGCCGCCTGGATGATCCGCTGGAACCCGGACGCCGCCCGCCACGAATACATCCGGGACGCAGACCTGGTCTGGCAGGACGGCCGCATCGTCCACGCCGCCCCCGCCTGGCCCGGCGTGGCGGACACGGAGTTGGACGGCGCCGGCCTGCTCGCCATGCCCGGCCTGGTCAACGTGCACAGCCACCCCACCACCGAGCCGCTCTACAAGGGCATCATGGAGGAGCGCGGCAGCCCCCTGATGGGCATGAGCGCCCTGTTCGAATACATGGCTTTGTTCCAACCCGACGACGCCACCCGCCGGGCCGCCGCGCGGTTCGCGATGGGCGAGCTGCTGCTGTCCGGCTGCACCACCGTCGTGGACTACTCCGCCCCGCGCGGCCATTGGGTGGCGGACATGGCCGCCACCGGCGTGCGCGGCGTGATCGCGCCGTCGTTCCGCGCCGGCAAGTGGCGGGCGGAGGGCGGGCGGGACCTGATCTACGAATGGGACGCAGGCCTCGGCCGCGAGGGCATGGCGCAGGCCATCGCGCTGATCGACGCCGCCGAGGCACACCCCAGCGGCCGCCTGTCCGGCATGGTCTCGCCCGGGCAGACCGACACCTGCGACGAAGCCCTGCTGCAGGACGCGGCGGCGCTGGCCCGCGCCCGCGGCCTCCCGCTGCAGATCCACGCAGCGTTCGGCAGCATCGAGTTCCGCGAGATGCTGCGCCGCTATGGCCTCACGCCCGTAGGCTGGCTCGACAGCATCGGCTTCCTCGGGCCCGACACCACGCTGGGCCACTGCATCTTCGTCGACGACCACCCCTGGGTCATGCACCCCATCGCCCCCGGCGCCCCGGGCGACGTGGCGCTGGTGGCGCGCAGCGGGGCAGGGGTCGCGCACTGCCCCAACGTCTATGCCCGGCGCGGCATCGTGCTGAACCATTTCGGCCGCTACGACCGCATGGGCATCCGAATGACCATCGGCACCGACAGCTTCCCGCACAACATGCTCGAGGAGATGCGCCTTGCGCTGACGCTGGCGAAGGTGATGGGCCGCAGCTTCGAGGCGACCACGCTCGACCGCGTGTTCCACGCCGCCACCATCGGCGGCTCCGCGGCCCTGCTGCGCAACGACCTCGGCCGCCTCGCGCCCGGGGCCTGCGCGGACCTCGTGCTCGTGGACCTCGCCCACCCCAGCATGCAGCCCATGCTCGACCCCCTGCGCAGCCTGGTGTTCGGCGCCTTCGAACGCCCGGTGCGGCACGTCTTCGTCGCCGGCGAGGCGGTGGTCCGCGACGGCCGCGTGCTGACGGTCGATATGGAAGGCGACGCCGCCTTGATGCGCGAGGGCCAGGCCCGCGCCCGCATCGACGCTGCCACGCGGGACTGGGCGCACCGCACGCCCGACGAACTCTTCCCCCCGGCGCTGCCATTCGCGGCCGGCACCGGCTACTGACACCAGGAGGCATCCATGGACGCGATCCCCGTCATCGACATGACCCCGGCCCACACCGGCGGCCCTGCCGGTCGCCGCGCCGTCGCCGCCGCGCTGGCCGAAGCCTGCGCCCGCATCGGCTTCTTCGCGCTGCGCGGCCACGGCATCCCCGACGACCAGGTGGCGCACACGCAGGCGACCGCCCGCGCCTTCTTCACGCAAGGCCCCGCCGCAAAGCACGCCGTCCTGCGCCGCCCGCCGGAGTTCAACCGCGGCTGGATACCGCCGGAAAGCGAGTCCCTCGGCGCCACTCTGGGCGCCGCCGCGCCGAACGACCTCAAGGAAAGCTTCACCATGGGCCCGCCCGACGTGCCCGAGACCGACTACTACACCCGCCCCGACGCCTTCCCCCACTTCGCCCGCAACCGCTGGCCCGAACAGCCCCCCGAACTGCGCCCCGTGCTCACCGACTACTTCACCGCGGTCGAGGCGCTGTCGGCCGACCTCATGCGGCTGTTCGCCCTGGGCCTCGACCTCCCGGAACATTGGTTCGACGCCGCCATCGACCGCCAATGCGGCTCGCTCCGCGCCCTGTTCTACCCGCCCCAGCCCGGAACGCCGGCACCGGGGCAGCTGCGGGCCGGCGCCCATACGGATTACGGCTGCATCACCGTCCTGAAGACCGAGGACGCGCCGGGCGGGCTTGAGGTCGCAGTGCCGGGGACGGACCGCTGGATCGGTGTGCCGACCATACCGGGAGCATTCGTCGTCAACCTCGGCGACCTGATGCGACATTGGACGAACGATCGCTGGGCCAGCACCCTTCATCGCGTGGTGAACCCGCCCGCCGCTGCCCCGGGCGCGGCGCCGGGGGTGGACCGCGGGCGGCTGAGCCTGGCCTTCTTCCACCAGCCTAACTACGACGCGATGATCGGCTGCGTGCCCACTTGCGTCTCGGCCGATCGCCCCGCCCGTTACGAACCCGTGACCAGCGGCGGTCATCGCCTGCGTAAGCTCTATAAGGCGAACGCTTTCGAGACGGCGCCGGCCGGGTGAGCGCCACGACCGAAACCGAGGTCGCCGGGTGGCGTATCGCACGGCGGCGCCACGTGGGGCGCTGGGTGTCGGGGGCGGCGGCGCTGGCGGTAGCCGGGCTGCTGGCGCGGGCGTTTGCCCACGGGCAGATCGAGTGGACCGTCGTCGGGCGGTTCCTCACCGCGCCGACCATCCTCGCGGGGTTGGGACAGACGGTGCTGATGGCCGTGTGCGCGATGGCGCTCGGCGTCCTGCTCGGCGTCGCCGTGGCCATCATGCGCCTGTCCGCCAACCCGGTGTTGCAGGCCCTCGCCATCGCCTATGCCTGGCTGTTCCGCGGCACGCCGGTCATCCTGCAGCTGCTGCTGTGGTTCAACCTGGCGCTCATCTTCCCCACCATCGGCGTCCCAGGCCTGTGGTCCGCGCGAACCGTCGATCTCGTCACCCCCTTCGTCGCCACCCTGCTCGGCCTCGGCCTCAACCAGGGCGCCTACACCTCCGAGGTCGTCCGCGCCGGGCTGCTGTCCGTCGATGTCGGGCAGTACGAGGCCGCGCGCTCCATCGGCATGACCGGCCTGCATGCCCTCCGCCGCATCATCCTGCCGCAGGCCATGCGGGTCGTGATCCCGCCGCTCGGCAACGAGTTCATCTCCATGATCAAGCTGACGTCGCTCGCCAGCGTCATCCAGTTCGCGGAGCTGCTCCACGCCGCGCAGAACATCTACTTCGCCAACGCCCGCGTCATCGAGCTGCTGCTGGTCGCCGGGCTCTGGTACCTGGTAGCCGTAACCGTGCTGACGCCGCTGCAAGCCCTGCTGGAACGCCGGTTCGCCCGCGGCGTGGGCGTCCCGCGATGACGCCGCTGGTGCGCGTGGCCGGGGTGTGCAAGCGGTTCGGCGCGCAGCTTGCGCTGGACGGCGTGTCGCTGGAGGTCGCGGCCGGGGAGGTGCTGTGCCTGATCGGCGCATCCGGCAGCGGCAAGACGACGCTGCTGCGCTGCATCAACCAACTGGTCCGCCCGGATGCCGGCGCGATCTGGGTCGATGGCGCGCTGGTCGGCTACCGCCTGGCCGGCGCCACCCTGCATCCACTGCGGGAGGCGGAGGTCGCCCGGCAGCGGCGGGCGACGGCGATGGTGTTCCAGCGCTTCAACCTGTTTCCCCACATGACCGCCCTCGGCAACATCATGGAAGGCCCGGTGCAGGTCATGCGCCGCCCCCGCGCGGAGGCGGAGCACGAGGCCCGCGTGCTGCTGCACCGCGTCGGCCTCGCCGACAAGGCCGGCGCCTACCCCGCCACCCTCTCCGGCGGGCAGCAGCAGCGGGTCGCGATCGCCCGCGCCCTGGCCATGCGACCTAGCCTGATCCTGTTCGACGAACCCACCAGCGCGCTGGACCCCGAGCTGGTCGGCGAAGTCCTCGCCGTGATGCGCGAGCTGGCCCGGGACGGCATGACGATGCTGGTGGTCACGCACGAGCTGGCCTTCGCGCGGGAGGTGGCCGATCGCGTGGTGTTCATGGACCAGGGACGCGTCGTCGAGGCCGGCCCCGCCGCCGCCGTGCTGTCCAGCCCGGCCGAACCCCGTACCCGCGTCTTCCTGTCCGCCGTCCTCCCCTGACCCCCAAAGGAGATCCCATGCGCCGCACGATCCTTCCCCTCCTCCTCGCCGCCTTCCTGGCCGTCCCCGCCTGGGCCGACCCCCTGCTGCCGGGCCGGCCGAAGGTCGTCGCCGCCATGATGCCGAACTACCCGCCGCTCGACCTGCGCGACCCCGCCACCGGGGAGCTGGCCGGCTTCGACGTGGACCTCGTCTCCGCCCTCGCGCCCCGCCTGGGCACAACGATCGAGTGGCAGGAGACGCGGTTCGAGCAGATGATCTCCGCCCTCAAAACCGGCCGCGTGGACCTCGTCTTCTCCATGACCGACCTCCCGGCCCGGCACGAGAGCGCTACCTTCGTCGACTACATGCAAACCGGCCCGCAATTCTTCGTCCAGGCCGCCCGGGCCGCCGAGCTCGCGGACCCCGCGGCGCTCTGCGGCAAGGCCGTGGGCGCCAGCCGCGTCACCAACTACCCGAAGCAGATCGCCGAATGGAGCGACCGGATGTGCGCGGGCAAGCCGCCCATCCGCGTGGTCGGCACGGAGGGCAGCGTGGACGCCCGCGGCCAGCTGCGGCAGGGGCGGATCGACGCGGCGGTGCAGGGGAACGAGACGCTGCCCTGGATCATGACGCAGGAGCCGAACACCTACGCCATGATCGGCAGCGTCATCGGCCGGCAGTTGACGGGCATCCTGGTCCGCACCGACGATGCCGCCCTGCGGGACGCGCTGGTGGCCGCGCTGGATACGCTGATCGCCGACGGGACCTATGGCCGGCTGTTGAAGAAGTGGAACCTGGGCGTGAACGGACTCGAGAAGGCGACGGTCAATGCCGGGCAGTGAGCGCGAGGCGCCCAACGGCGCGACCGCCTGGGAACAGGTGCCGATCCGCCCGGCCAACGAGGCGCCGCCGGCCCCCCGCATCCCCTGGCCCGACGGACACCGCGCGGCCCTGTTCCTGTCCTTCGACGTCGACGCCGAAAGCGCCTGGACCAGCAAGGACCCGGAGCATGCCGGCCGCCTGGTGACCATGTCCTACGGCGGCTACGAGGCCCGGGTCGGCGTGCCGGTGCTGATTGCCCTGCTGGACCAGCTCGGCCTCAAGGGCACGTTCTTCACCACCGGCTGGGCCGCCGACGCCCATCCCGCCATGTGCGAGAGCATCCTGCATGCCGGGCACGAGATCGCGCATCACGGCTACTTCCACCTGATCCCCGACCCCGGCGACCCCGCGATCGAGTACGAGCTGGACCGCGGCCTGGAGGCATTGAAGCGCCGCCTCGGCGTGGTCCCCGTCGGCTACCGCGCCCCCTACGGCGAGAGCACCGACGCGCTCCGCACCAGCCTGGCCCGCCGCGGCTTCCTCTACAGCAGCTCCTGGCGCGACGACGTCCGCCCCTACCGCCAGCAGCTGCCGGACGGCACCCCCGGCGTCATCGAGCTGCCCCCCACCGCCGTCTGCGACGACTGGAGCCACGGCCTCAGCGCCCGGTTCAGCCCACGCTCCCTGCTGACCCGCGAACAGGTGCTGTCGATGTGGACCGACGAGCTGGACGAGCTGCGCGACTGGGGCGCGATGCTGACCACCGTGCTGCACCCGCAGGTCAGCGGCCGGCCCCTCCGCCTGCGCCTGCTGCGCGAGTTCCTTACCTACGCACAGGAGAAGGGAGATGTCTGGATCACGACCGGGGAGGCCATCGCCCGGCACTTCGCGGCGGCGGAGCAAGGCGGTCCGCCGTGATGGGCCCAGCGACGCTCCCCCGCCGCCGCGGATGACCTGCCTCTCTGCGCCGGCTGCGGCACCCATCACCCGCCCGGCCCGCCGCCGGCCCGGTGCCTGATCGAGATCGGCCACATCCTCTGGGGCCCCGCGATCGCCCGCACGCGCATCTGCACGGAGGCGCTGTTCCTCCCTCGCAGTACGCGTTCGACACGCTGGGCTACCGGCGGTTCGAGTGGAAGTGCAACAGCTTGAACGTACCATCGAGGCGCGCGGCCCTGCGGTTCGGCTTCCAGTTCGAGAGCATCTTCCGCCAGCACATGATCCAGAAAGGCCGCAACCGCGACACCGCCTGGTTCGCCATGATAGACGCCGACCGGCCACGGCTCCGGGCGGGCTACCAGGCGTGGCTGCGGCCGGAGAACTTCGACGCGGCCGGGCAGCAGGTCGTGAAGCTGAGCTTCTGAGGGGAGACGGATGACCATCGGAATCCTTCAGTGCGGTGCAATCCCGGAGCCGCTGCAGGCGGCACATGGCCCGTACGCCGCCATGGTGCGGCGCATGCTGGGCCCGGAGCGTCAGACCACAGTCTTCGACGTCACCGCGGGCGTGTGGCCCGAACCGGGATCGTGCGACGCCTATCTCCTGACCGGCTCCACGGCAGGCGTCTATGACGACCTGCCGTGGATCGCTGACCTGATGGCGTTCCTGCGAAACGTGCGCGGGCGCGCGAAGCTGGTGGGCATCTGCTTCGGGCATCAGGCGATGGCCGAGGCGTTCGGCGGCCAAGTGATCCAGTCGCCCAAGGGCTGGGGCATCGGCCTGCAACGCTACGACGTGGTCGACCGCGCGTGGTGGATGGATGGGGCGGACCACGTGGACATCCCCGCCTCGCACCAGGACCAGGTGGTCACACCACCACCGGGCGCCGCGGTGACCCTCTCCAGCGCGTTCACACCCTACGCCGGGCTGGACTATGGCGACGCCATCTCGTTCCAGTTCCACCCCGAATTCGGGTCGGCCTTCGGCACCGCCCTGATCGAGACGCGTCGGGACCGCTACGGCGTGCTGGCTGACCCGGCCATCGCCTCCTATGCGCAGCCCGACGACTGCGCCCGGGTTGGGCAGTGGATCGGCCGGTTCCTCGATCGGCGGTGAAAACCCGTCAACGCCCCCAAAGTGCAGGGATCGCCGCAGCACGGGCCCGTGTCAGCCCGGCCTGCGCCGCCCACTCCGGCCACCGATCCAGGGCGCCCCGAACCGCTCCCTCAATCCGCCGGGCTACGGCCGGGCCGATGGAACTGCGCGACGCGACCGTCGCGAACTGCGCCGCGCCGGGTGCCCGGCCCTCGCCCGCCACCGACAGGTTATGCTGTCCACCTGGCCCGTCGGAAGGCGTCAGGTCATAGGCCGGAGACAGCCGCCACTCGCCGGTTCGGTCCATCGTGAACGCATGGTTCTTCGCGTGATCGTCGCGGTTGCCGGCCAGCACGTTGAACACCATACGACGAAAAGCCTGCTCCACATGCGCGGTGTCGCGGGTGAGCAGCCGGGCCACCTTCAGAAGGTCGATGTAGTCCAGCGACGGCACCCGAAAATCCGCATGCAGCAGCCCGGCCAGCGTGTGCACATGCGTCCGGCCCGCGGCACCGCGGTCGAACCGCCGCACCGCGAAGAATGCGGCGCCCGCCCGGCCCGGCAGCAGCATCGTCGCCGGTATGTCGATCCCCGCCGCTGACGCCATGAGGGCGTAGGCGTGCTCCACCCGGCCCGCATCCCGGCCCTGGGCGCGAGACGGCAGCTTCACCAGCCACGCATCCTCGTCCCCGGCCGGCTCCCCCGTATCGGCCCTCACGGCCCCGGTCATCCGATGCCGCAAGACCAGAATCTTCGGCCGTGCCCCGGCCGAGCCGCCATTCGCTCGCAACAGCGCATCGATCCCCTCCGCCGCCCGGCCCCCCTCCAACGCCCGAGCCTGGCGTGCATACCAGTCGAGGTCCGCCTCGCCGGATCGGCCCCCAACGCCCAGCACCCGTTCCGGCCTGTAGGTCAGTGCGCCCATGCCCCGGCCCCCCACGAAGGCGAGCCGGTCCAGCGACGACAGCGTGGCAGGCGCGCCGCCCAGCAAGGCGATGCTCCGGTCCACCAGCAGCCGCCCCCAGCCATCGGGCAGGCTGTCTGCGAACACCCCGTGAAGACCTTCGAACGGCGTCGGCGGCCCCATCACGAGCCCATCGCGCAGGGGCAGCCGGAAGGGCGAGAGTGCGAGCCCTCGCGCCGCGAAACCGGCGTCGGCCTGGAATGCCGCAACCCGGTCCGCCTCCGACCAGGCGAGCGCTCTCACCGGTACGGTCTCCCGCTCCAGCTCCAGCCTCACGGACAGGCGGGCGACACGTGGCGGCGCAGGGCCGGACACGTCAGACTCGCTTCCGAGGCGACGACGCCCGCTGCCGGCGGGCAGGCGCCACGATCTCCTCGATGCTGCCCGGCGCCGGCTTGGGGATGAGGTCGATGAAGACGTGCTCGAGCCCGAGCGTCCAGGCGATCAGCAGCAAATGCTCGATCGAGCCGCGCCCGGTCGCCTCCAGCCGCTTGACCGTGGGCACGGACACGCCAGCCCGTTGCGCGACGTCGCGCTGACTTCGGTTCTGCGCCAGACGGTGTTGCTGAAGGCGCTCACCAATGCCGCGGGCAGCCTCGTCTGGCGATGCACCATAAGGGATCACTTCGATAGCCATAAACGTTTTATAACGGTTAAGGGATCAGAAAGACAGAGATCGTGGAGACTTGGGGCATGACTTCTGTCCCAGCAGATTAGGTGAGGTCGAGGAGAAGGAGGGGCAGGCCCTCCCCAGGATTTAGCGGCGAAGCGGGAGTAGGGGGCAGGAAGCGTCTCAGCCCACTCTCCGCCGCTCGCGGTGCCTCAACTTCGACCGAAGGACCTAAGTCATGGTAAACCTAAGTGTCCGTCCACGATCATGTTGAGTCGAGGGAATCAGTTGTGATTCCATGTGGCAGCCCCGATTGGCAGGAGCCGCCCAATGTGGACTGCCGAGAACCGCGCCCGCTACGACCGCAGCAAGCTGCGCTACCCGAGCGACCTGACCGACGACGAGTGGGCTCTGGCCAAGCCGGAGATCCCTCGTGCCAAACGAGGCGGAAACAAGCGGACAGTGGACCTGCGCGAGGTCTTGCACCGTCAACTTCTATTTCTGCCGCTGGCAGCAACCGATGCCGCCGCCTGAGCAAGGATTGGGAGTGCCTGAACCGAAACACGCTCGCGTTCCTTCAGTGGGCGTCAGTGCGGCTCATGCTGCGACGCCTCTGCCGTGCTTGCTAATGATCTTGGACAGACTCTCAGGGTGGCGGATGGGGTGGGATTCGAACCCACGAGACGCTTGCACGCCCGGCGGTTTTCAAGACCGCTGCCATCAACCGCTCGGCCACCCATCCCGCCCCATCGTCCTAAGGGCCCCGCCCTACGCGGGCAAGCCCCACCCAGGCACGCCCACGGAGCCAGAAAGAAGCGCAAAGCTCTAAATCCCCAGGCTGCATGCCCCCTCACCAAGCGCAGTCCCGCCAGCCCGATCCCCATGACCACCCCCCTTCGCATCCTTCGTGCCTTCGTGGTTCACCTTGGAAACGTGGCAGGACTGCTGAGACACCGAAGCAAGCGAACAAGACTTAAAAAGTCTTCCAAGAACAAAGGCGCGACAAACCCGAGCACTCCGTGTCACCCGCGTCTCTGTGGTCCGACTCTGCCTCGCGCGGCCATCCCGACCGCGCCGCCGCTCGGTCGAGCGATCGTGCTGCCGGCAAGCCCAACCCCGGCCAGCCCAACCCCGGCCAGCCCCACCCCCGCGAGCCAGAGATGACCCCGGGGGGTTCCGTGCAGCCGGCAACTCCGGTATGCCAGCAATGCTTGAGGGGACCCCGCCGCATGAGTCGTTCCAACTCTCTGCCGACCCGCGCCGCCGTCGCCGGCCTGGCCCTGTCCGCTCTGACCATGGTCGCCGCAGCCCCCGCCCGCGCGGAGCCCCCGGCCGACCCGCACGGCATCTTCACCATGCAGGTCGAGAACGATGCCGTCTCCACCTACAAGGGCACGTCCGACGAGTACTACACCTCGGGCCTCCGCATCGGCTACACCACCGGCACCACCGGCCTGCCCGACGTCCTGAACCGCTTCGGCAACGCCGTCTGGGGCGACGGCGTCCAGCGCGTCAGCATCGACCTCAGCCAATCCATCTTCACGCCCCGCAACACCCAGATCAACCCGCCCGACCCGCGCGACCGCCCCTACGCCGCCTACTTGCGCGCCAGCGGCATGCTGATCCACGACAACGACGACAGCCGCGGCACCCTGGGCGTCAGCATCGGCGTCGTCGGCCCCGCCGCCCTGGGGCGCGAGGTCCAGAACGGCTTCCACAACCTCATCGGCGACACCCCCAACAAGGGCTGGAGCACCCAGCTCAAGAACGAGCCCGCCTTCGAGCTGCTGGGCGAGCGCACCTTCCGCATCCCCGTCACCCGCTTCAGCGGCTTGGAGGTCGACACCCTTCCGGCGCTCACCGCAGGCATCGGCACCGTGCGCGACTACGTCCAGGTCGGCGCCACCATCCGCCTCGGCCAGGGCCTGGCCAGCGACTTCGGCACGCCCCGCATGCGGCCCGGCATGAGCGGCGGCGACGCCTACACGCCCACGCGCCCCTTCGCCTGGTACATCTTCGCCGGCCTCGACGGCCAGGCCATCGCCCGCGACGAGTTCCTGGACGGCAGCACCTTCAACGGCAACGCCCGCCACGTGCAGAAGAAGCCCCTGCTCGGCGAGATGGAGGCCGGCGCCGCCGTCATGTTCTACGGCGTCCGCCTGACCTATACCCAGACGTTCCAGACCACGTCGTTCAAGGGCCAGCGCTCCGGCCTGTTCAACTTCGGCTCCCTCGCAGGCTCCGTCCGCTTCTGACATCGTTCCACCTGCGTGCGGGAACTCGCCTGCCCGTCCCCCCGTTGCCAGCCCCATGCGACTGCCCGCGCCGTTCCCGCCCATTCCCGCCGTCGTGGCCATCCCCGTCCGGGACGAGGCCGAGCGTATCGCGGACTGCCTGATCGCCCTTGCCCGGCAGCAACACACCGCGCCGCCCGGCGTCCTGCTGTTCGTCAACAACACGACCGACGGCACCATCGCCGCCGTCCAGGACCTGTCGCTCGATCTGCCGCTCATCGTCATCGAGCATGACCTGCCTCCGGAACTCGCCGGTGCCGGCCAGGCCCGGCGCATGGCCATGGAAGCGGCCGACCGCCTGGCGCCGCCCCACGTCCCGCTGCTCTGCACCGATGCCGACGGCCGCGCGGCGCCCGGCTGGCTCGCCGCCAACCTGGCCCACCTGCGCGCCGGGCCCGAGGCGGTGTTCGGCCGCGCCGTCATCGACCCCGTCGAGGCCGCCCGCATCCCGCCCGCCCTGCACCAGGCCGACGCGCAGGAATGCGCCTACGCCGCCCTGCTGGACGAGATCGAGCACCGCGCCGACCCCGACCCCGACGACCCCTGGCCCCGCCACGTCGAACACTCCGGCGCCAGCATCGCGGTCACCCGCGCCGCCTATCATCGGGCCGGCGGCATCCCGGCCATCGCCCTGGGCGAAGACCGCGCGTTCGCCGCCGCGCTGCGCCAGGTGGATGCGCGCGTGCGGCACCCGATGGACGTCAGCGTCGTCGTCTCGGGCCGCATCCTCGGGCGCGCCGTCGGCGGCATGGCCGACACCATCCGCCGCCGCCTCGTCGCACCCGACGTCATGCTCGACGACCGGCTCGAACCCGCGGCCGACTTCCTGGCCCGGATCACCCGCCGCCGGATCGCCCGGATCGCCCATGCCACCGCCCGCGCCGGCAACGCCGCGCCCTTGCGGCACCTGGCGACGAAGGCGGGCCTGTCCGCACCGCAGGCCGCCCTGCTCGTCGACCTCCCCTATTTCGGCCAGGCCTGGGCCCAGCTGGACGCAGCCGCGCCCCGCACCGGCGTGCCCGTCGCCGACCTGCCCCGCCACAGCGCCGATGCCGCCCGCATCCTCGCCGCAATCACCGTCCCCTCGGTGTCGTCCTGGCCAGACCCCGCCCCGGCCATTCACGCCAGTCAGCAGGCGTCACCCTCCAACGCCTGAGCGTATTGCCGCCGAAGGCGTCCAAACCCCTCCCGAGCGACCCGCCGCTGCCCACCCCCCAGGAATCGTCATGGCCGGGCGTCGTCCCGGCCATCCACGCCGGTCAGCAGGCGCCAGCCCCCAACGCACGGGCGCAGAAACCGCCGTCAGCCCGCCGCGAGCTCCAAGCCGACCTGTCCTGCCGAAGAATCCAGCCTACCCGTCCACCTCGAGGAAGGTCTCGAACGCCCCCTCGAACCGCGCCACGAACCCCGCCGGAAGCTGGAACCCCTCGGGATCGTCGGTGATCAGCCCCGCATACTGCGTTCGATGCGCCGCGATGGCCCGCCGCTTCGCATCGAGTTCCCCTGCAATCCCGATCCGGAACCCCCGCGGCACTCCCCCCGGCAACGCCGCGTCCCCCGGAAGCGTCCAGCCCCAAACGGGATAGGCCAGGTGCCACAGCCCGGCCGCACGCGCCGCTGCCGCCGCCATGCGGTGCGCTGAAAGGTGGTCACAATGCGGGTCATGCGCCCAGGTCGCCAGGATCGTTCGGACCCCGCCCGCCTGGACCACGGCCAGGATCGCCGCCACCGCCGACTCGAACTCCGGCCCCTCCATCGGGCTGCGCGTGTCCGGCAGGTCCAAAAACCCGATCCGGCCCGGCGCCAACCCCAGCGCCGCGACCGCATCCCGCGCCTCCTGCGCGCGCACCGCCCGCAGCCGCGCCGGCGGATACGCCAGGGACCGCGGGTGCGACCCGGCCCCATCCGTCGTCACCAGCACCTGCACCGGAGCCCTGGCGGCGCAGCAGGCCGCGATCGTCCCGCCGCACCCCAGGCTCTCGTCGTCCGGGTGCGGCGCCAGCACCAGCAACGGGCCCCCCGCCGTCAGGTACGACAACGGCCGCTCCGGCAACCGCGCCATCGCCTCCAGCGCCACTCCGGCGCGGATCAAGGTCCCGCCAGCGCATGCCCCGCCGCCTCCGTCAGCACGTCGTCCGGCGCCGGCTGCCGCAGATAGGTGGCGAGGTCCCGCACAAGCCGTTCCGCCGGGTGCGGCCGCAGCAGCGCACCCAGCCCCAGCGCCCGCTGCGCATGGCGCATGGCGTCCAGGCACGCACCCTCTACCGCGATCCGTGCCAGATTGACGTAGGCGACCTGGTCCGCCACCGGGGCTTCGCCCTGCTCCGCCACCTCCGCCGCCCGGCGCGTCCACAGCCGCACCGTCTCCTGCGCGATCAGCATCTCGCCGAACCGTGCCCGCTGCAGCGGCGCCCCATCGTGCCCGCGCCGGCGAAGCTGCCCGCGCACGACGTCCACCAATGCATCGAGCCCGCCCGACGTCACTGCCAGCGTCCGCCATGCCCCGGTCGAAAGGTCCGGCTCCCGCAGATAGTCGCCATCCCTCCCGAACACCGCCGCATCGGGCACCACCACCCCATCCAGCCGGATCGTCCCATTCGCGCTGGCTCGCATGCCATGCAGCCGCGGGCCCAACGGCTCCACCGCCTCCCGCCCCGTCAGCGTCACCAGCGCCATGCGGACATCGTCCTTTTCCGTCACCGTCACCAGCGCCCGCCCCAGGTGCCCGGCGCCGGAGCACGGGCCCTTCGACCCCACCAGCACGCCGCCCTCCCGCCGCAGCACCTGGCCCGGTGCATCGGTCACCCACAGCCCGAACAGCGCGCCCGCCCGGCAGCCCTCCACCACCATCGCGCGATGGCCGGGCCCGCCGTACCGGAACACCAGCCGCACCACGTTCACGTGCGCCTCGAACAGCCGCCCGACCGAAAGGTTCGCCCGCCCCAGGGCGCCCAGCAGCCCCAGGATCGCCCCGAGCCCCGCTGCCTCGGTCCCAGCACCCTCGCCGCCCTCGGCCCGGGGCAGGGGGGCCGTGGCCAGCCCGGCCGAGGCTAGCAGCGCCACATCCACGGCAGGAAAAGCCCCGGTCTCGTCCAAGGCAGCCGCACGCGACGCGATCGCGTCCAGGTGCGGCGCCAACGCAGCCAGGCTGCTCAAATCAGGCGCGCCAGGCAGCCCCGCCTACTCGGCCGCCGGGCTCAACTTGTCGGCCACCATGTCGCCCGCGCCCATCGTCTCCGCCAGCCGCGGCAGGCTCTTGCGCCGGCTCGGCGTCAACCAGCGCTGCACCCGGTCCATGTACAGGTAGACAACCGGCGTCGTGTACAGCGTCAGCACCTGGCTCAGGATCAGCCCGCCCACCATCGCATAGCCCAGCGGCTTGCGAAGCTCGGACCCGGCCCCGTCGCCCAGCACCAGCGGGAACCCGCCCAGCAAAGCTGCCATCGTCGTCATCAGGATCGGGCGGAACCGCAGCAGGCACGCCTGCCGGATCGCCTCGCGCGGCGGCGTGCCCGCCTTCCGCTCCGCCGAGATGGCGAAGTCCACCATCATGATCCCGTTCTTCTTCACGATCCCGATCAGCAGGATCACGCCGATCAGCGCGATCACCGACAGGTCGTAGTGGAAGATCATCAGCATCAGCAGCGCGCCCACGCCCGCCGAGGGCAGCGTCGACAAGATGGTGATCGGCAGGATGTAGCTCTCGTACAGCACCCCCAGGATGATGTACACTGCAACCAGCGCCGCCGCGATCAGATACGGCTGGGAACTCAGCGACGACTGGAAGGCCTGCGCCGTCCCCTGGAACGTGCCCCGCAGCGTGGACGGCACGCCCATCTCGGCCATCGCCCCGTTCACCGCATCCACCGCCTGGCCCAGGGCCGCGCCATCGGCCAGGTTGAACGACAGCGTCACCGCCGGGAACTGGCTCTGATGGCTGATCGCCAGCGGCAGCACAGGCGCCGTGTCGACCTTGACAAAGGTGGACAGCGGCACCGCCGTTCCGTCGCGTGCCTTCACATACAGCTTGTTCAGCGTCGACAGGTCGCCCTGCATCGCCGGCGGCACCTCGAGGATCAGGTGGTACGTGTTCAGCTGCGTGAAATACTGCGAGATCTGCCGCTGCCCGAACGCGTCGTACAGCGTGTCGTCGATCACCTGCGGCTGGATGCCGAACCGCGCCGCCCGGTCACGGTCGATCGTCAACGTCGCCGTCGTGCCCGCGATCTGCTGGTCCGTCGCCAGGTCGCGCAACATCGGCAGCTTGCGCATCCGCTCCAGGATCCGCGGCGCCCAATCGAACAGCTCGCTCAGGTCTGCATCCTGCAGCGTGTACTGGAACTGCGACTGCGCAAGCCGCCCACCCACGTTGATGTCCTGCGCCGCCTGGAAGTTGATCACCATGCCCGGCACCCCGGTCGTCGTCCGCCGCAGCCGCGCGATCACCTGCTGCGCCGTGTCCGTCCGGTCCTCGAAGGGCTTCAACGTCACCCAGATGCGCCCGTTATTGCCCGTCTGCCCGCCAAGTCCCGCCCCGATGCTGGACGAAAGCCCGGCAACCGCCGGGTCCTTCGACACCACAGCCGCGATCTCGACCTGCCGGCGCGCCATCTCGCCGAACGACACGTCCTGCGCCGCCTTCGTGATCCCCACCAGCACGCCCGTGTCCTGGTTCGGGAAGAACCCCTTCGGGATGATCACATACAGGTAGCCCGTCACCGCCATCGTCGCGAAGAACACCATCAGCGTCGTGAACTGGAACCGCAGCGCGATGTCCAGCGTCCGCCGATACCCGCCCAGCAGCGCGTCGAAGAACCGCTCCACCACCCGGTACAGCCATCCATGCGTCCCATGGTGGTGCTTGAGGAAGCGCGAGCACATCATCGGCGTCAGCGTCAGCGACACCAGCGCCGACACCATCACCGTGATCGCCACCGTCATCGCGAACTCGCGGAACAGCCGCCCGACGATCCCCCCCATCAGCAGCAGCGGGATGAACACCGCGATCAGGCTCAGGCTGATCGAGATGATCGTGAACCCGATCTCGCCCGCGCCCTTCAGCGCCGCCTCGGTCGGGTCCATGCCCTCCTCGATGTAGCGGTAGATGTTCTCGAGCATGACGATCGCGTCGTCCACGACGAAGCCCACCGCGATCGTCAGCGCCATCAGCGTCAGGTTGTTCAGGCTGTACCCCAGCAGGTACATCACCGCCAAGGTCCCCACCAGCGCCAGCGGCACCGTCACGCTCGGGATCACCGTCGCCCAGACGTTGCGCAGGAACACGAAGATCACCATCACGACCAGCGCGATCGACAGCAGAAGCGTGAACTGCACCTCATGCACCGAGGCGCGGATCGTCACCGTGCGGTCGACCACCGTCTCCACCTGGATCGACGGCGGGATCGCCGTCCGCAGCCCGGGCAGCGCCGCCTTCACCCGCTCCACCGTGTCGATCACGTTGGCGCCCGGCTGCTTGAAGATGAACAGCTGGATGCCGCGCTTGCCGTTCTGCCAGCCCGCCAGCCGCGCGTTCTCCGGCCCGTCCACCGCCTGCCCGATGTCGCTCACCCGGACCGGCGCGCCGTTGCGCCACGCCAGCACCACGTTGTTGATCTCGGACGACTTCGTCAGCTGGTCGTTCGCATAGACCGAGAACGACCGCTCGACCCCGTCGACCGTCCCCTTCGGCGCGTCGACCGTCGCCGTCACCAGCAACTGCCGGACATCCTCCAGCGTCAGGCCCATCGCCGCCAGCCGCGCCGGGTCGACCTGCACCCGGATCGCCCGTTTCTGCTCCCCGCCGATCGAAACCTGGCTCACCCCCGAGATCTGCGAGATCTGCTGGCTCAGGATGTTGTCGGCAAAGTCGTCCACCGTGATCAACGGCAGGATGTCGCTCTGCACCGAAAGAATCAGGATCGGGCTGTCGGCCGGGTTCACCTTCCGGAACAGCGGCGGGTTCGGCAGGTTCTTCGGCAGCGAACCGCCGGCATTGTTGATCGCCGCCTGCACATCGAGCGACGCCGCATCGATGTTCCGCTCAAGGTCAAACTGCACCACCACCTGCGTGCTGCCCGCAACGCTCACCGACGTCATCTGCGACACGCCCGAGATCTGCGAGAACTGCCGCTCGAGCGGCTGCGCCACCGTCGACGCCATCGTTTCCGGCGACGCCCCCGGGAAGTTGGCCGTCACCTGGATCGTCGGGAACTCCACGCGCGGCAGCGGCGCCACCGGCAGCAGCGGATATGCCGCGATCCCCACCAGCAGGATCGCCGCCATCAGCAGCGACGTCGCCACCGGGCGGTGGATGAAGGGGGTCGAGATGCTCATCGCCTGCTGTCCCCTGGCCTGATGTCGGATGGCCTCGTCTCGTCCAACCCCATGATGCCGGTCACGTTCCGGCCTTCGGCTCGGTCGCCGTCACCCGCGTCCCGCTCGTCAGCCGCGAATGCCCCGCCGTCACCACCCGGTCCCCCGGCGCCACGCCCTTGCTCACGATCGCCGTCTGGCCGTCATCCTGGGTCACCTCGATCGGCTGCACCGCCACGGTGCTGTCGGGCTTCACGACGAAGACATACATCCCCGATTGGCCCCGCTGCACCGCCGCACTCGGGATCGTCGTCACCCCGTTGTTCACGCTCAGCTGCATCCGCACGTTCACGAACTGCCCGGGCCACAGGCTGTCGTCCTTGTTGGCGAACACGGCCTTCAGCTTGATCGTGCCCGTGGTCGTGTCGATCGAGCTGTCCATCGTCAGCAGCTCCCCGTCGCTCAGCTTCGTCATATCGTCCGAGCTGAAGGCCTGCACTGGAAGCTTCCCCACGCGCATCGCCGCCTGCACCCGCGGCAGCATGTCCTGCGGCAGCGTGAACACCAGCGAGATCGGCTCGATCTGCGCGATCGTCACCAGCCCGGTGCTGTTCACGTCCGCCACGCGGATGAAGTTGCCCGGGTCGATCTGCCGCAGCCCGACCCGGCCGGCCAGCGGCGACGTGATGCGCGTGAAGTCCAGGTTCAGCATCGCCGCGGCGATCTGCGCCTCGTCGCCCCGCACCGCAGCCTCGCCCTGCGCCACGCTGGCCCGGATCTGCTCCAGCTTCTGCCGCGACGCCACCTGGCTTTGCGCCAGGTCGTTGTAGCGCACCAGGTCCGACCGCGCGCTGACGACCATCGCCTCGTCCGAGGCACGCTTGGCCACCGCCTGGTCCAGGATCGCCTGATACGGCCGCGGGTCCAGTTGCGCCAGGATCTCGCCCGGCTTCACCGACTGCCCCTCGGTGAACAGCACCTTGTCCAGCGTCCCGTCCACCCGCGCCCGCACCAGCACGGACTGGAATGCCTGAACGGTGCCGATCGCCCGCTGCACCACCGGCACATCCTGCCGCACCGCCGCCACGGCTGAAACCGGAACGCCGTTGCCTGGTGCCGGCTGCGCCCAGGCCGGGCACGACATCGCCGCCGGCAGCGCCAGCCCGAGCAGCGCCAGCGAAGCAAGCCACCATGCATTGGGCCACAGTCGGTTCGGTGCTGTCACTCGCATCCCCGGCAAGAAAGCTGTGTCCCTATCTAAAGGGGCGGCATCGGCGAATGCCAGCATTCAATGTGTCACAGGGTAAGAAATCCACCGTCCGTTGACAGCAGTTTGACGCACGCTGCCCGATGTGGCGGCACCGTGCCGGAAATCCGCGCAACTCTGCCGGACGCGTAAGCCTCCGCGGTCAAGACCGCCGTATGGGCGCCGCCGTCGCCAACCGCACCGGGGCCGCACGATAGGAGTCGAGACCCCGCCGTGTCATCCCCACGCCGCCGCCTACGCCCCCATTCGGGCCACCCCCCGACCCCGGCCTGGCGCCACTCCCCACCGAAATCCCGCCCGCGCCCGCCGCAGCGGACGGCAGGGCAGCGGGCGGCAGGGCAGGGGGCGGCAGGGCAGGGGGCGGCAACCCCGGCGAAGCAAACGCTTGCACCCCCGCCAGCCCGGCAGCCCCGCCCTGGGTCCCGGCTTGCGCCACAGCCGCCCCCCGGACCACCTCGGGCTGTGCCCAGATCGCCAGGACCTTGCGCGAATAGTCCCCGCCCACCTCGGGTGTCAGCGAATGGTAGCCCGCCACCGCCCGCGGCCAGGACCCGGTCTGCGCCAGCAGCTGCTGCAGGAACCGCGCCGCATACCGCGCATTGATCGCCGGGTCGAACGCATCCTCCAGCGACGGGAACGCATTCGGATGATGCATCAGGTTCACCTGCATGCAGCCCACGTCGATGCTCCGCGCCCCCCCCGCCCGATGCGCCGTCACCGCCGCGATCGCCGCCGCCTTGCTCTCGAACACCTCCCCCGTCCCCTCCACGTTGATCGTCCACGGCCAGGGTGCCACCCGCCCCGTGCCGTCCCGCCGCCCACTCTCCACAACCGCCATCGCCTGCATCAGCCGGTCCGGCACCCCCGTCGCCCGTTTCGTCATCGCAAGCGCCGCCCGGCACGGACCCCACGCCTGACCCAGCGCCGCACCCGGGGCCGACACCAACATCGAAATCAGGAGACCCCAGGATCGCATGCCCCATCGTCCCACCCCGACCTTGCAGCAGAGTTAACAGTGGAACCGAAACAATGCTGCACTGCAAAAAATCTGTTGATCCCGGAGCCTTGCCCAGGTAGAACACTCCCAGGCATGTGGCTTAGGCCTGTGCCTGGACGTTTCCTCCCTAAACTTGGCGGCGCCTTCGGGTGCCGCCACTTTTTTGGCAGCCTCAGGGCTCCAGCAGCTCCGCCGATGCCGCGGTCAGCGCCGCAGCCAGCGCCGTCAGGTGCCCCCGCAGCCGGTCGAACCCGGCCCGCCGGCTGAACGTCGCCTCATCCATGTAAAGCCGCCGCGCGATCTCGATCTGCAGCGCGTGCACCCCCTCGCGCGGCCGCCCGTAATGCCGGGTCACATAGCCCCCGGCATAAGGGTCGTTGCGCCGCACCGCATACCCCTGGTCCGCCAGCACCTGCTCCACCAGCCGCGTCACCCGCGCCGAACACGCCGTGCCATGCACGTCGCCCAGCACGAAATCGGGCGGCGCCCCCCGGCTCGCATGCGCCGGCATCGAATGGCAGTCGATCAGCAGGCACGCCCCGAACCGCGCCCGCGTCTCCGCGATCAGCCCCGACAGCCGCTCATGATACGGCTTCCAGCACGACTCCACCCGGAACTCCGCATCGGCGAAGGTCAGCTTGTCGCGGTAGATCGTCTCCCCCGTCGCCACCACCCGCGCCAGCGTGCCCAACCCCGCGCCCACCCGCGCGCTCGTGGTGTTCACCCACGGCGGAAGGTCGTCCGCGAACATGCTGGGGTCCAGCTCCCACGCCTCCCGGTTCGGGTCGCAGTACGCCCGCGGGAACGTGGCCGACAGCAGCGGCGCACCGACGGACGGCACCCCGGCGAACAGCTCGTCCACGAAGCTGTCCTCGCTCCGCCGCAGCCCCAGCGGGTCCAGCCGCGCCGCCTCGATGAAGGCCGCCGGGTAGTTCCGCCCGGAATGCGCCGACGCGAACACCACCGGCGCCGTCTGCCGCTCCGGCAGCAACACCTCGAACGCCGGGGGAGACAAGGGCAGCGGGTGGTCCATGCAAGCATTCAACCCGCGGCACCCCGCCGTGTCACGCACCGATCACAGCCCGGCCGGCCAGGCACCCGGCGTCAGCCCCGCGCCATCAGCTCCGCCATCCGCTGGAACAGCGGAACCGCCCCCGCCAGCTCCGACAAACTGACGCACTCGTGCGGCGAGTGCGCCACCCCGATATCTCCCGGCCCCATCACCAGGCACGGCGCCAGCGCCTGCAGCACCGAGGCGTCGGTCCCATACGGCGCCGTCCGGGCCATAAGCCCGGTCAGCTCCGTCGCGGCACGGATCAGCCGGTGCTCGGCCGGAAGCTCCGGCGGCCCGCCCTCGCTCCGCTGCGACAGCTTCAGGTTCGACTTGTCCGCCGCCTCCTGCACCGCAGCGACGATCGGCCCCGGGTCGATCCCGGCGCTGTAGCGGAACTTCACCCGGACCGTCGCCCGCGGCACCGTCACGTTCACCGCGGCGCCATGGTTGTCGATCACCGGGTTGAAGTCGCTGAACGGCGGCTCGTAAGCCAGGTCCTGCAACGACGGGTCGGTCCGCAGCCGGTCATGGATCGCCCGCAACGTCGTCAGGAACGGGATCAGGTCCCAGTTCGCGTTCCGGCCCCGCCCCGTGCTGCTGTGCGCCTGCGTGCCCGTCGCCACCGCCGTGAACTCGATGTGCGCCCGATGCCCCCGCACCGGAACCAGGCGCGTCGGCTCCGCCACCAGAATGCTGTTGGGCGCATACCGCCGCGCCAGCTCGCTGCCCAGCACCACCCGCGCGCCCTGCTTCGTCGTCTCCTCGTCGGTCGTCAGCAGGAGCGCGATCGGGATACGCCCCGGCAGGCTCTGCGCCGCCACGACCAGCGCCGCCACCGGCCCCTTCATGTCCGCAGCCCCCAGCCCGAACAGCGTGTCGTCCTCCACCCGCCCCGCCCACGGGTCCGTCAGCCACCCCGTGTCCGGCACCGTGTCCATATGCCCGCTGAACGCCAGCCCGCCCCGGCCCCGCGTCGCCACGATCGCCATCTTCTCGATGCCGTTGTCGTCCGAGAACGGCAGGTGCTCCACCTCGAACCCCGTCAGCTCCTGCGCCAGACGCTCGGCGATCTTCAGGTTCGACACGCTGCTGCGGCTGTCCAGCCGCACGAGATCCTGGGCAAGCGTCGCAACGACGCGGGTGGGGTGATCCATGCAGCGGTCTTATTCCTGGTGACCGGCCCCTCTTGCACCGGCGCGGGCAGGGGGGCAAGGCTGCGCCATGTCACGCTACGTCGATCCGCGAAGCAGCGAGTCCTATCCGCTCGACCCGCCCCGCTGGTGCGGCGACGCCGGACAGCCGCTGCTGCTCGCCCCCCTGCCGGGCCTCGACCGCACCCGGGTCGACCCGGCCACGCGCAGCCTCTGGCGATACCGCGCGGCGCTGCCCTTCCAGGTGAACGACCCCATCACCCTGGGCGAGGGCTGCACCCCCCTCCTGCCCACCGCCCTGCATGGCGCGACCGCCCACCTGAAATGCGAGTGGTTCATGCCGACCGGCAGCTTCAAGGACCGCGGGGCAAGCGTCATGCTCAGCCTGCTCCGCGCCCAGGGCATCACGGCGGTGCTCGAGGACAGCAGCGGCAATGGCGGGGCCGCCGTCGCCGCCTACGCCGCCGCCGGCGGCATGAACGCCACCATCATGGCCCCCGCATCCACCAGCCCGGCCAAAACCGTCCAGATGCGCGCCCACGGCGCCACCGTCGAGCTGGTCCCCGGCACGCGACAGGACACCAGCACCGCCGCCGAAGCCCGCGCCGCCACCATCTTCTACGCCAGCCACAACTGGCACCCCTTCTTCCTCCAGGGCACGAAGACTCTCGCCTACGAGCTGTGGGAGGACCTCGGCTGGCGCGCGCCCGACAACGTCGTCGTCCCCTGCGGCGCCGGGTCGAACGTGCTCGGCTGCTGGATCGGCTTCACCGAGCTGCTCCGCGCCGGCGCGATCGCCCGCATGCCCCGCCTGTTCGCGGCCCAGCCCGTCCATTGCGGCCCCATCGCCGCCGCCGCCCTGAACCTGTCCCCGCCCCCCATCCGCCCCACCATCGCCGAGGGCACCGCCATCGCCGCCCCCATCCGCCTGCCCGAGGTCGTCGCCGCACTCCGGAACAGCGGCGGCGGCGCAGTGCTGCTGACCGAAGCCGAGATCGCGGCCGAGGTCTTGCTCCTGGCCACCCGCGGCATCTACGTCGAGCCCACATGCGCCCAGGCCACCGCCGCCTTCGCCGCCCTCCTCGCCCGCGGCAGCATCGCGCCGCACGAGACGACCGTCGTCGTCCTCACCGGCACCGGCCTCAAGGCCACCCCCCGCATTGCCGAGCTGATGGGCATCGCCCTGTGACGCCCACCCCACCCGCCGCTCCCAAACGCGTCGCCATCCTCGGCTTCTCCATCGAGTGCAACCGCTTCGCCCCCCTGGCGACCGAACCCGACTTCCGCGACCGGACCTGGTTCGAAGGCCCGGCCCTGCTGTCCGAGGCCCGTGCCGCAGCCCCCCGCATGCTCGCCGAGATGCCGGGCTTCGTCGCCGACATGGACGCCGCCGGATCCCCGCCCCTCACGCCATGGACCCCCGTGCCCATCATGCTGGCCATGGCCGAGCCCAACGGCCCCGTCGAACACGACCTGTTCCTCCGCATGATGGCCATCTGGGAAGCCGGCCTGCGCCACGCCCTGCGCCCCGGCGCCCCACCCCTCGACGGCGTCTACGTGGTCCTGCACGGCGCCGGCCTCACCACGGTCGAGGACGACCCCGAAGGCGCGCTCCTCGCCCTCGTCCGCCGGCTCGTCGGCCCCGCAACGCCCGTCGTCGCCAGCCTCGACCTCCACGCCAACGTCTCCGACCGCGACGTCGCCCTGCTGGACGGCTTCGTCGGCTACCGCACCAACCCCCACATGGACATGCGCGAGCGTGGCGCGGAAAGCGCCGCCCTGCTTCGCCGCCTCATGCAGGGCCTCCGCACCCACCTCGCCCGCCGTCGCCTGCCCATCGTCCCCCCCACCGTCACCATGCTCACCGAGCCCACCGCGCCCTCCCGCCCCTACGGCGAGCTGATCGACCTCGGCCAGCGCCGCATGCACGAACCCCCCTACGCCGGCCGCGTCCTCAACGTTTCCGTCATGGGCGGCTTCGCCTTCGCCGACACCCCGTTCAACGGCCTCACCGCCGTCGTCACCGCAACCGACAAGGACGCCGCCGAAGCCCTGGCCCAGGAGCTCGCCGAGGCCGGCTGGGCCCGCCGCGCCCAGTTCCGCGCCACACTCACCCCGCTCGACGAAGCCGTCCGCCGCGCCCTCGCGACCGCTTCCGGCGGCCGCGCCCTCGCCTTCGCCGACGTCGCCGACAACCCCGGCGGCGGCGGCCGCGGCAACACCCTCCACATCCTCCGCGCCTTTCACGAAGCGCGCGTCCAGCACGCCGTCATCGGCCTCATCTGGGACCCGGCCCTCGCCGACGACGCCTGGCACGCCGGCATCGGCGCCGCCCTCACCGCCCGCTTCGGCCGCAACGCCGACACTGCCTGGGACACGCCGGCCCGCGTCCTCGCGCTGCACGACGCCCCGGTCCTCGGCCGCCGCGGCATCTTCGCCGGCAACACCGTCCCCCTCGGCCGCATGGCCCTGCTCGACCTCGACGGCCTCCGCGTCGCCGTCGCCTCCCGCCGGGTCCAATGCGCCGACCCCGCCTTCCTTGAGGCGCTCGGCATCGACCTCGCCGCCGTCCGCTGCCTCGTTGTGAAGTCCCGCGGCCACTTCCGCGGCGGCTTCGACCAGCTGTTCGGCCCCGCCGACATCGTCGAGGTCGACGTCCCCGGACTCAGCAGCCCCGTCCTGTCCCGCTTCGACTGGAAACACCTGCCACGCCCCGTGCTCCCGCTCGACGAAGGCGTGCAATGGCCATGAACATCCACGACCTCGCCACCCCCTGCCTCCTGCTCGACCGCCGCCTCCTCGCCCGCAACATCGACGCCATGACGGCCAGCGCCCGCCGCCTCGGCGTCGCCCTCCGCCCCCACATGAAGACCGCCAAGTCCATCGACGTCTGGTGCATGGCCGAGGCCGCCGGCGCCCGCGGCATGACCGTCTCCACCCTCGCCGAGGCCGAATACTTCGCCCGGCACGGCGTCCACGACATGCTCTATGCCGTCGGCATCACGCCGCGGAAGCTCGGCCGCGTGGCCGCGCTCAACGCCGCGGGCGCCGACTGCACCGTCATCACCGACGACCCCGACACCGCCGCCGCCATCGCCGCCCATCCCGGCCCCCTCCGCGCCCTCATCGAGGTCGACTGCGGCGAACACCGCGGCGGCATGGCCGCAACCGACGCCCGCCTGCTGGCCGTCGCCGCTCGCCTCGGCCCCCGCCTCGCCGGCGTCATGACCCACGCCGGCCACAGCTACGCCGGCCGCAGCGACGACGAGATGGCCGACATCGCCGAGCGTGAGCGCGCCGCCATCGTCGGCGCCGCGTCCCGCCTGCACGCAGACGGCCACCCATCCGGCATCGTCTCCATGGGCAGCTCCCCCACCCTCCGCCACGCCCGGCAACTCGACGGCGTCACCGAGGTCCGCGCCGGCGTCACCATGTTCGGCGACCTCTTCCAGGCCGGCATCGGCACCCACGGCATGGACGACATCGCCCTGACCGTGCTTGCCAGCGTCGTCGGCCGCCGCCCCGACGAGAACCGCTTCCTCGTGGACGCCGGCGGCCTCGCCCTCTCGAAGGACCGCAGCACCGCCGCAGGCCCCGTCGATTTCGGCTTCGGCCTGGTCCGGGCCGCCGACGGCACTCCCGGCTTCGGCCATGCCACCATCGTCGCCGCCTACCAGGAACACGGCGTCGTCGCCTGCGGCCCCGGCACGCCGATGCCCCCGGTCGGCACCCTCGTCCGCATCGTCCCCAACCACACCTGCATGACCGCCGCCGCCCACGACCGCTACTTCGTCCTCGACGGAACCGAGGACGTCGTCGCCGTCTGGGACCGGGTCAACGGCTGGTAGCCCCGTTCGCTCGGTTAAGCCCGCATTCGCACAATGGTGCGTAATCCTGTACCGTTCCCCAACAAGAAACATGGGCGGAACCGTCGACACCGATGCAGCAACCGATCCCGTTCTGCCGACCCTACCTGGCCGACACCGCGACCGCCGCCGTCGCCGCAGCCTTGCAAGCCCCTTCCACCGCAGGCGGCGGGGCCGCGACAGCACGCTGCCATGAAAAACTCGCCGGCACCCCGCCCACCCGTCCCTTCCTCACGACCTCATGCACCGCCGCGCTCGAGATGGCCGCCCTCCTGCTCGACCTCCAGCCCGGCGACGAGGTCGTCATGCCCAGCTGGACCTTCGCCTCCACCGCCAACGCCGTCGTCCTGCGCGGCGCAGTGCCCGTCTTCGTCGACGTCCAGCAGGACCGCCTCGGTATCGACCCCCTGCAGGCCGAACGCGCCCTCACGCCCCGCACCCGCGCCGTCCTCTGCGTCCATTACGCCGGCATCGCCTGCGACCTCGATGCTCTCCTGGCCCTGTGCGCCGCACACGACACCCCGCTGATCGAGGACGCGGCCCACGGCTACGGCGCGACCTGGCAGGGCCGGCCGCTCGGCAGCGTCGGCGCCCTCGGCGCACTCAGCTTCCACGCCACCAAGAACGTCAGCGTCGGCGAAGGCGGCGCGCTGCTCGTCAACCGCCCGGCCCTGCACGAGGCCGCCGAACGCATGTGGGAGAAGGGCACCGACCGCGCCCGGTTCCTCCGCGGCGAGGTCTCGGCCTACGAATGGCAGACCGTCGGCTCCTCCTTCCTGCCGAGCGAACCCACCGCAGCCTGGCTCGCCGTCCAGCTGGAGGCCGAACCCACCATCACCGCCCGCCGGCGTCAGGCCTGGGCCCGCTACGCCGGCCTGCTCGAAGGCCCCGCCACCCAGGGCCGCCTCCTGCTCCTGCAACCCCCGCCCGAGGCCGCCCATAACGGCCACATCTTCTCCGTGCAGCTGCCCAGCCGCGCCGCCCGCGACCGCGTGCTCGCAGCCTTCCGCGACGGCGGCATCGATGCCCGCCCGCATTACGCGCCCCTGCATCTGTCCGCGGCCGGCCGGCGTTATGGTCACAGCACCGGCCCGCTGCCCGTCACCGCCGCCGCCGCCGCCGGCCTTGTGCGTCTCCCACTCGATCCCACCATCAGCGAAGCCGAGCAGGCGCGCGTCGTCGCCACACTCCTCGCAGCCCTGGACTGAGAACACCGATGCCCCGCGTCAGCGTCATCCTCGCATCCTACAACCACGCCCAGTTCGCGGCCGAAGCCGTGCGCAGCGTGCTCGCGCAGACTCTGGATGACTTCGAGCTCGTCGTCACCGACGACGGCTCGTCCGACGGCACCGCCGACGTCGTCGCCGGCTTCGACGATCCCCGCATCCGCCTGCACCGTTTCCCGACCAATCGCGGCGCTTGCTCGGCGCTCAACGACTGCCTCTCCCGCGCCACCGGCGAATACGTCGCCCTGCTCAACTCCGACGACGTCTACCTGCCCGAGAAGCTCGCGCGCCAGGTCGCGGCCCTCGACGCCGACCCGGCCGCCGGCGCCGTCTTCACCCAGGCGTCGTTCATCGATGGGGCAGGGGACTGCCCCGACCCGGCCTCCCACCCCTACGGCTGGATCTTCGGCGTGGTCCAGCCGGACCGCGCCGCCTGGCTGCGCCTCTTCTTCTTTCGCGGCAACGCGCTGAACCCGTCCTTCATGATGCGGCGCGACCTGCTCGACTCCGTCGGCCACTTCGACACCTCGCTCCGCCAGCTCTACGACTTCGACCTTTACCTCCGCATCGCGCTCCGGGCGGAGCTCCGCATGATCGAGGAGCCGCTCCTGCAGTACCGCGTCTGGGGCCCCGGCAACACCAGCGGCAACACCAGCGGCATGACCAGCGCCGTCATGCGCCGCACCGCCTGGGAACATGCCCGCATCCGCCGCCTGTTCTGGACGCTCGGCGACGCCGACCTGGTCGCCGCCTTCACCGCCGACTTTCCCGCCGGGACAGAAGACCGCCCCCCTCTGTTCCGCCTCGCCCTCGCCGCCGCCGGACAGGCCGACCCCGGCTGCCACTGGTTCGCCCTCGAGACCGTCGAGCGCATGCTCCAGGCCGGCACCCCCGGAATCGAGCCCCGCGACCTCCACGACCTTGCCGGCCAGCTCGACCCCTTCCGCATCATCGAGCTCCTGGCCGCCCAGAACCGCATCGCCGCATTGGAGGCCGACCGCGCCCTCAACCTCGCCGCGGCACTCCCACGGCCCGCGCCGGCCCTGACAGGCTGCTGAGGAAACCCCTCGGAAGGTGCCATCCCAGGGCTTGTCCCGGGGCTCCACGCCGCCACACCATCGCAACTCTGACCAACCGCCAAAGGACACGAAAAACGAGCGATTTCGTGCCGATTACCGGCAGAAGCTTTCCGGTGACTGCAGCCTTTGTGCCTGACGCAGTGTTCCACCAGCCAAGGAAGGGCAGGGGCTCCGCTGAGGTCTGATCGGCCCCGAGATCGCTTTCGGGTCCCGGCCCCCACGCTGGCCACCGCCGTGCCGCCGGACAGCGTCTGGAACAGGCTGATCCGCCCGCCGACCAGAAGCCGCGTGCCCGTCGCCTGCCCCCCCCCCGGACGCGATGTAAGGTCGGTTCCGGACGACACCACCGTGCCGTTTGCCGTGCCCAGAGGCAGCCTGCTACCGCTCCGCCCCGTGGTTCGCCCCCGGCCGCAGCCGCAAGCCGGGCCGCAGATGCCGGAAGGTGAGCGTCGCCGGGTCCGCCACCACCGGGCCCGGCGCCGCCGCCACGATGATCGCCCGTGCGATCGGCCCGAAATCGGCCCGGAAATGCACGCTGCTCTTCAATGCCAGGATGCCGATCTCCGACGGCTCCAGCCCCACATGCCGCAGGATCGCCTGGTCGTAGGCCTGCATCTTCCGGCTCACCACCACCACCCGCACGCCCGGCGCCACCTCGATCAGCGCCGTCGGCCCCAGTACTGCCGGGTTCCCGCGCGACATCGGGCCCGTGAGGGTGAACCGCCCGTCGGTCAGCCGCAGCACCGTGGCCGCCGCCGCGAACGGCACCCCGTCCGACTTGCCCCCCAGCTGCAGCGGTAGCGCGGCACCCACCCCGGCCGCATGGCACGCCGCCGCCGACTCCGCGTCGTTGATCAGGCACACCACTGCCCCCGCCGCACCCTGCCGCACCAGCTCGGACAGCAGCCCCGTCGTGTCCCCATGCCCCCCGCCGCCCGGGTTGTCCTGCGTGTCGGCGATCACCACCGGACCCCCAACCTCCCCCATCGCGAGTCGCATCGCCTCTGCGACAGCCGCCGCCGCCTCCGCGATCGGCAGCGCAAAGCTCGGCTCCCGCGCATTCACCTCCGCCACCAGCGCGTCCGCCGCCGCGTCCGCCTGCGCTTGCGTCTCGGCATAGGCGCACAACGCCGCCCCGCACCCCTCGAAGTCCGCATACGGGAAGCCGAAGCACCACGCGATCTCCGCCGCCCCCGTCCGCGTCAGGATCGCCTCCCGCGCCGCCATCACCGGCTGCATCGGCGGCATCAGCGTGCATTGGCTGGTCAGCGGCGTCCAGAAGTCGATCTGCCGATACGCCTTCGCCAACCCCCGCCCGCGCCGGATTCGCGCCACCAGCTGCCCCATCGCCCGCGCCCCGGCCTGCTTCATGTCCACATGCGGATAGGTCAGGTACGGCGACAGCGTCTCCGTCAACTCGGTCATCGCCGCCGTCAGGTTGCAATGCGGGTCGAGGCTCGCCGTCACCGGCACCTCCCCCGCGATCGCCCGCACCCGCCGCAGCAGCTCCCCCTCCGCATCCGGGAACGAGTCCGCCAACGCCGCCCCGTGCAGGTCGAGATAGATTCCATCCAGCGGCGCCTCCACCAGCGCGTCCGACAGCGCCGCACAGATCGACGCCGCGATCCGCTCGAACGCCGCGTCCTGCACCGGCCCGGCCGGGTTGGCGATGCACCAGGCCAGCGGCACCAGCGCCGCCCCCTCCGCCTCCGCCACCGCCATCGCCCCCCCGATCGCGTTGGCGTTGTCCCGCAGCGTCGCAAGCAGCGCCGGCCCCTGCACGAACCCCGGGAATCCCCCCGGCCGCTGGAAATCCGCGAACGTCGTCGCCCGCGGCGCGAACGAATGGCTCTCGTGCAGGAACCCCCCCACCGCGATCCTCAAACCATCCCCTCCGGCCCGATCGTCCCACCAGCCGCGCCCGAGGTCGCCGACCAGCCGCGCCCGGGAACGCTGTCCAGCAGCGCCCGCGTATACGCATGCTGCGGCGCCGCGAACACCTCGGCCGTCGGCCCCTGCTCCACGATCACCCCGCGCTGCATCACCGCCACCCGGTCGCACACCTGCGCCGCCACCCGCAGATCATGCGTGATGAACAGCATCGTCAGCCCCAGCCGCGCCCGCAGATCCTCCAGCAGCCGCAGGATCTCCGCCTGCACGCTCACGTCCAGCGCCGAGACCGGCTCGTCGGCGATCAGCAGCTCCGGGTCCATCGCCAGCGCCCGAGCGATCCCGATGCGCTGCCGCTGCCCGCCGCTGAATTCGTGCGGGAACCGGTCCGCCGCCGAGGGGTCCAGCTGCACCAGCCGCAGCAGCTCCGCCGCCCGCGCCCGCGCCACTGCCCGCTTGGTCCCATGCGCGATCGGCCCCTCCGCGATGATGTCGCCCACCCGCCGCCGCGGGTTCAGGCTCGCATACGGGTCCTGGAACACCATCTGAATGCGCCGCCGATACGGCAGCCACGCCGAACGCGACAGCGGCACCAGGTCCTCCCCATGGAAGCGGATCTGCCCCGTGTCGGCGTGCACCAGGTTCACCACGCACCGCGCCAGCGTCGACTTGCCCGAACCGCTCTCCCCCACCAGCCCCAGCGTCTCGCCCCGGCGGATTTCGAGGCTCGCGTCGTCCACCGCCTTCGTCCCGCCCCCCTTGCGGAGCCAGCCGCCGCCATAGGTCTTGCCCACATGCGACAGCGCCAGCACCGCATCCCCCTCGGCCACGGCCCGCGCCTCCCGGCGCCCATGCGGCACCGCGGCGATCAGTGCCTTCGTGTAGGCATGCTGCGGGTCGCCCAGCACCTGCCGCGCCGGGCCCTGCTCCACGATCACGCCCCGCTGCATCACCGCCACCCGGTCCGCGATCTCGGCCACCACGCCGAAATCATGCGTGATGAACAGCACCCCCGTCCCCCGCCGCTGCTGGATCTCCCGGATCAGCCGCAAGATCTGCATCTGCGTCGTCACGTCCAGCGCCGTCGTCGGCTCGTCCGCGATCAATATCGCCGGCTCCAGCGCCAGCGCCATCGCGATCATCACGCGCTGCCGCTGCCCGCCCGAAAGCCGGTGCGGGTAGCTCCGCAATATCCGCGCGGGGTCCGGCAGATGCACCGCGTCCAGCAGGTCCTTCACCCGGTTGCCGACCGGCGCGCCATGCACCCGGAACACCTCCGCCACCTGGTCCTCCACCCGCATCAGCGGGTTCAGCGCCGTCATCGGCTCCTGGAAGATCATCCCCAGCCGCGCCCCCCGCAGCGCCCGCATCTCCGAAGCACTCGCCTTCAGGATGTCCTTGCCCTCGAACCGGATCGTCCCCGAAGTCACCCGCAGCGCCGAAGGCAGCAGCCGCATCACCGCGTTGGCGCTCACCGACTTGCCCGACCCGCTCTCGCCCACGATGCACAGGATCTCCCCCGGCGACAGGCTGTACGACAAGCCCTCCACCGCATGCGCCCGGTCCGCCCCCCGCGGCAGCGCCACGGTCAGCCCTTCGACGGTCAACAGCGTCATCGGCGCCTCGCGATCCGGGGATTGAGGGCGTCCGTCAGCCCTTCGCCCACCAGGTTGAGCGCGAGCACCGTCAGGAACAGGGCCACCCCCGGGAACACGCTCATCCACCACGCCAGCCGGATCACGCTCCGTCCCTGGCCGATCATGAACCCCCAGCTCATCAGGTTCGGGTCGCCCAACCCCAGGAACGACAGCGCCGACTCCAGCAGGATGGCACTCGCCACCATCAGGCTCGCCAACACCACGATCGGCCCCAGCGCGTTCGGCAGGATATCCTGCGCCACGATCGACAGCCGCGACCGCCCCAGCACCTCGGCCGCCTGCACGAATTCCCGCGCCCGCAAGGACATGAACTCCGCCCGCACCACCCGCGCCACCGGCGGCCACGACACCACCGCGATGGCGAACACGATGCTGAACAGGCTCGGCGTGAAGATCGCCACGATAACCACCGCCAGCACGAACCCCGGCACCGTCTGGAACAGCTCGGTGAACCGCATCACCGCGTCGTCCACCCACCCCCCGGCATACCCCGCCAGCGCCCCCAGCGTCACGCCGAACAGCAGCGCCACCACCGTCGACACGGCGCCTACCAGCAACGAGACATGCGCCCCATGCGCGATCCCGGCCGCCACGTCCCGCCCCAGGCTGTCCGAGCCCAGCAGGAACCCGTCCTCCCCCGGCGGGCTGAACGGCGCCCCTTGCATGTCCCAAGGCGAGAACGGGAATGCCATCGGCGCCACCGCCGCCAGCACCCCCACCAGCGCCAGCAGCACAAGCCCGACCGCCGCACCGCGGTTGCGCAGGAACGTCCGCATCACGCCAGCTCCATCCGCGGGTCGGCCACCAGATACACCAGGTCGGTCACCAGGTTGAACACCACCACCAGCACGGACGTGCACAGGAACACGCCCAGCAGCACCTGGTAGTCGCGCGCCAGCAGCGCCTCGAATGCCAGCCGCCCGATGCCGGGCCAGGCGAACACCGTCTCCACCAGGATCGACCCGCCGATCAGCTGCCCCGCCTGGATGCCCGCGAAGGTGATCACCGGAAGCAGCGCGTTCCGCAGCACGTGCCGCCGCAGGATGCGCCCCTCCGGCACCCCCTTCGCCCGCGCCGTCTTCACGAAATCCTGGTCCGACACCTCCAGCATGCTCGCCCGTGTCAGCCGCGCATACACCGCCATGTAGAACAGCCCGAGCGTCAGGGACGGCAGCACCAGATACGGCAGCACGTCCGCCACCATCGCCAGCCCGTGCAGCTCCACCCCCACCGTCCCCATCCCGAAGCTCGGCAGCCAGTCCAGCCAAACGCTGAACACCAGCACCAGCATCAGCCCCACCCAGAAGATCGGCGTAGCGTAGAACCCCAGGGCCAGCACCGTGATCACGCTGTCCGCCCAGTGCCCCGCCTGCCGCGCCGCCGCCGCCCCCAGCGCGATCCCCGATGTCAACGCGAACGCGAACGCCGTCGCCGTCAGCAGCAGCGTCGCCGGCAACCGCTCCAGGATCAGGCTCGCCACCGTCCGCTGCTGCCGGTGCGACGTGCCCAGATCCCCATGCAGGATCCCGTTCAGGTAAATCGCCAACTGCTCGTACAACGGCCGGTCCAGCCCGAACTGATGCCGCAGCTGCTCGATGAACCGCGGGTCCGCCGCCCCCGACTGCCCGGCGATCACCGTCGCCGGGTCCCCCGGTGCCGCATGGATCAGCATGAAGTCGATCACGACGATCGCCAACACGATCGCCACCATCTTCAACACCCGCAACACAAGGAAACGAAGAAGGGCCAAAAGCGTCCGATCACCCGATCACCCGCCCACAGAAGCACAGCCCGTGCCAAAGCGCTGCCCCACCGTTGCCGAGACGAAGCGCAAGACCACCCAGCCCTACTTCAAAGTCAGCTTCAACCCCGCATGCGTCTGCTCGAACCCCAGCCCGCGATAGAACCGCTGCGCGTCCGTCCGAGCCTGGTTCGTCGTCAGCTGCATGCTCCGCGCCCCCGCCGCCCGAGCCCGCCGGATCGCCTCCTGCATCAGCGCCGCCCCCAGCCCACGGCCCCGCAGCGCCCCAGCCACCCGCACGCCCTCCACCTGCGCCCGGGTCATCCCGCGCTGCGACACTCCGTGCAGGATGTTCAGCTGCAGGCAGCCGACCACCTCACCCCCCAGCACGGCCAGCACGATCCGCCCGCCCTGCGCCTGCATGGCCAGGAACCCCGCCGCATAGGCCGCCTCCGCCTGGATCGCCTCGCCCGACGCCTCCCGCCCGCCGCCCAGCACGTCGTCGGCCAGCAGCGCCACGATCGCCGGCAGATCCGTAAGATCGGCGTCGCGGAACGTCGGCCCCACCGCCATCGCCTCAGGCAGCGCGCGCACCCGCCGCCTGGATCGCCGACCAGATCCGCTGCGGCGTCGCCGACATGTCGATATGCGTGATCCCGAGTGGCCGCAGCGCGTCCACCAGCGCGTTCATCACGCTCGGCAACGCCCCCGCGCACCCGGCCTCGCCACACCCCTTCACCCCCAGCACGTTGGTCTTGGCCGGCACGGGATGGCTGCCCATCGACATGTTGGGCGCGTGCACCGCATGCGGCATCGCATAGTCCATGAACGACCCGGTCTGCAGCTGCCCGTCCTCGTCATAGGCCATCGCCTCCAGCAACGCCTGGCCGATCCCCTGCACAATCCCGCCATGCGCCTGGCCTTCCACCAGCATCGGGTTGATCATGACCCCGAAGTCGTTGACCATGTTGTACTTCACCACCTCGGCGATCCCCGTCTCCGGATCGATCTCCACCTCCGCGATGTGGCAGCCGTTCGGGTAGGCGCTCGGCGCATGCTCGTGGATGTGCTTGACGTCCAGCGCGCCCGGGTGCCGGGCCGCCAGCGTCATGATGTCGATCGACCGGTCCGTCCCGGCCACCAGGAACCGCCCGCGTCCCGCGGCCTTCGCCTCGAACTCGATGTCCACCACCGCGGCCTCCAGCTCCTCGGCCGCCAGCGCCCGCCCCTGGTCGATGCAGATCGCCGAAGCCTCCACGATCGCCGCCCCGCTCGCCATCATCGACTTCGACCCGCCGGTCCCGCCGCCCGCGATCAGCTGGTCGCTGTCCCCCTGCAGCAGCCGCACGCTCTCGAACGGCACGCCCAGCCGGTCGCACAGCACCTGCGCGAAGGGCGAGGCATGGCCCTGCCCGTAATCCAGCGTTCCCGTGACGATCGTCACCGTCCCGTCCTCCTCGAACCGGATGCCGCCCATCTCGTGGCTCGGCGGCGCCGTCACCTCCAGATACTGCCCAACGCCCCGGCCCCGCAGCTTGCCCGCCGCCCGGCTCGCCCGCGCCCTCTCCGGAAAGCCGTCCCAATCCGCCTGCGCCAGCGCCTTCTCCAGCACCGCCGGAAAGTCTCCGCTGTCGTACTCCGTCCCCGCCGGGGTCTTGTAGGGGATCTGCTCCGGCTGGATGTGGTTGCGCCGCCGCAGGTCCAGCCGATCGATCCCCATCTCGGCCGCCGCCGTCTCGATCAGCCGCTCCATGTAGTAGTTGCCCTCGGGCCGCCCGGCACCGCGATACGGGCCCACCGGCGTCGTGTTGGTGAACATGCAATGCGTCGTCACCTCGATCAGCGGCGTCGCATACACCCCGATCGCGTTCTTCGTCGTGTTCGCCGTCGACGGGATCACCGTCGCGTTGCTCAGATGCGCGCCGAGGTTCCCATACACGTCGAACCGCAGCGCCAGGAACTTGCCCGACGCATCGAGCGCCAGCGCCGCCGCGCACTCATGGTCCCGCCCATGCGCGTCGCTCAGGAAGCTGTCCGACCGCTCGTCGGTCCACTTCACCGGACACCCCAGCAGCTTGGCGGCCAGCAGCAGGCACGGATACTCCGGATACGGCGCAGCCTTCATCCCGAACGACCCGCCCACGTTCCCCGTCAGGATGCGAAGCTTCTCCACCGGCACCCCCATGATCCCGTGCAGCCCGGCCCGCATCCCCCACACGCCCTGCGTCCCCACCCGCAGCGTGTAGCGCCCGTCCGCCGCGTCGTAGGTCGCCAGCGCCGAGCGCGGCTCCATCGCGGCAACCACCACCCGGCTGTTGCGCAGCTGCAGCCGCGTCACATGCGCCGCACGGGCGAACGCCGCATCCACCGCCGCGGTGTCGCCATGATGGAACACCAGCGCCACGTTCCCTGGCGCATCCGCATGCAGCTGCGGCGCACCCGCCGCCGCCGCCGCGCGCCCCGTCGTCACCGCCGGCAGCGCATCGATGTCCAGAAGCACCGCCTCGGCCGCGTCCCGCGCATGCTGCGCCGTCTCGGCCACCACCACCGCAACGGGGTCGCCCACATAGCGCACCTTCTCGCCGGCCAGCGCCATCTGCCGGGGCCGCGGGGCAGGGGACCCATCGGCGTTCTTCCCGCCCGCCGCCGGCATCGGCTGGATGCCATGTGCCTCCAGGTCCGCGGCTGTCAGGATCATCCGCACCCCCGGCATCCCCTGCGCCGCATCGCGGTCCACCCCGCGCAGCATCCCATGCGCGTGCCGGCTGCGCACCACCACCGCATGCAGCTCCCCCGCCAGGTGCAGGTCGTCGCTGTAACGCCCCTCCCCACGCAGCAGCATCGGGTCCTCCTTGCGGGAGACCGGCTGGCCGATGGCGAACTTCTCGATGGTCGGGGTGAAGGCGACGTTCATCTTGCGCATTCCTCGAAGTCAGAGCGGTCACGTGGGGCCGGTCCGCTCATGTTAAAGCCTTGCCCGACCCCGCACCATCACGCGGCCAGAACGACCAGACCAGCGTCAGCGTGCCCACCTGCACAAGCAAGACGAGGGCCACGCAGCCCGGCCAGCCCAGATGCGTCCAGATCCACGCCGGCAACACGCCACCCAGGCTGCCCCCCACGTAGTAGCACGTCACATACAACCCCACCGCCGTCGACCGCGCCTGCCGTGCCGCCAGTGCCACGTACCCGATCGAAAGCACCTGCTCGATGAAGATGCCCGCCGCCACCAGACCCATCCCGCCGATGATCGCCGGCAGGCTCGGCGCCAGCGTCAGCAGCAGACCCGCCGCCACAACCCCGCCCCCCAGCACCACCGTCCGCGCCCGCCCCACCCGCAGCGCCAGCCGCCCCGCGACCGGCGTCGCCACCGCCGCCAGCAGATACACCACGAACACCGTCCCCAGCTGCGCCGGCCCCAGCCGATAGGGCGGCGCAGCCAGCAGGAAGTTGGCATACGTGAACGTCGCCACGATCGAGAACAGCACCGCGAACCCGATCCCGCACGTCGCCATCACCTGCCGGTTGCGGAACTGGTCGCGGAACCCGCGCAGGCTGCCCCGCCAGCCCCGCACCGGCCGGAACCGCTGCTCCGACGGCAGGCACGCCGCGATCACCCCGGCAAACCCCAGCCCCATCAGCGCCAGCACCACGAACGCCGCCCGCCAGCCCAGGAACTGCGCCGTCCACCCCGCCACGAACCGCCCGAAGAACCCGCCCACGATGCTGCCGATCGAATACAGTCCCGTCGCCCGGACCGCCCCCGGCCCCGGACATTCCTCGGCGATGTACGCGACCGTCACCGCGAAGATGAACGGCAGCAGCAGCCCCTGCGCGAACCGGCATGCCACCAGCACGCCCAGCGTGGGCGCGAACGCCGCCGCCAACGTCGGCAGCACCAGCAGGAACGCCGCCCCCAGTATCAGCCGCCGCCGCCCCACCGCGTCCGAGATGCCGCCCACGAACGGCGCAACCAGCGCCACCGCCACCAGGCACGCCGTGACCGTCAACCCGGTATGCGCCAGGCTGGTGTCGAACTCCTGCGCCAGCGTCGGCAGCAGCGCCTGCGTCGGATACAGGTTGATGAAGGTCGTCAGACCCGCCGTGAGCACCCCGATCTCGAGCCGGGTCATCGGCCCATGATGGCCGCGCACGGTGCAGGCAGCCGCACCGGCCGCACCGGCCCCGCCGGACCCGGTGGCACGTCCAGCTGGTCGAACCACCACTGCAATGACGCGTCGCAGCCGTCCGTGTCCGGCGGCGGCGCCTGGTCCGTGCACTCGGCCTGCCCGGGCGGGCACCGGAAATGCAGGTGCATGTGCGACGCGTGCCCATACCAGGGCCGGATCCGCTTGATCCAGCTGCGGTCGCCCGACACCTCGGTGCACAGCTGCCGCTTGATCGCCGGGTTCACCAGGATGCGGTCCAGCCCCGGCAGCGACGTCGCCAACCGCAGCAGCCGCACATGCGACGCCGTCCACCGCGCCGGGTCCACCCCCCGCCCATCCGGCCGGACCAGCGACGCCGGCTCGATCGCGTCCCGCTGCGCCGCGCTCAACACCGGCCGCGCCCCGAGGTCCAGCCACACATCCGCATCGAGCCCCAGCATGTGGCTGGCATGCACGCCGGGGAAGGGGCCCCCGCGCGGCTTGGAGATATCGTTCATGTACAGCTCCGGCAGCCCCGCCGCCTGCGCCCCCCGGCCCAACGCCTCCAGCGCCATGATCGTCGACGGAGCCCCCCAGAAGAAGCTCCGGCTCGCCCGGATCGTCAGGAACCCCGGCCCCCGCTCCGGCAGCGCCACCGCCCCGGCGATGCACCCGCCCCCGGGTCCCCCCACGATCCGCAGCGCCTCCTCCGCCCGCACGGGACAACCCACCAGCAGCAGGACCACCAGTAAAGGCAGCATCATCGAGCCAGGGCGAAGTTTCCTCAGTGTCTGTTCGGAACGTCGCTGTGGCAGGCCAGAGGCGCGCTCGGGCGCCGCCCGGCGGTGATCTGCGAACACCGGAGCGGAGCGGCCGTTCGGGCCGTGAGCACCGGAGCGCAGAAGATCGCCGTCGGATGACCGCCGCAATGGTGGTTCCGGACAGACACTAGGCATCGCGCCGCGGCGGGGCCGGAATGGCCAGATACGCCAGCCGCTTGATCTCCTTGCGCCCCCGCGCCACGGAATCGAGGATCAGCCCGCACGTCGTCGAAAGCGCCGCCAGCAGCATCAGCCCCGTCACCAGGATCGCCGTCGGGAAGCGCAGGACCAGCCCCGTCTTCACGTAGGCCACCCCCAGCGGCACCGCCAGCACCAGCCCCGCCAGCACCAGAAACGCCGCGATCGCGAAGAAGAACGGCAGCGGACGCTCCTCCTTCACCAGGATCATGATCGTCCGCAGGATCCGCAGCCCGTCGCTGTAGGTCCGCAGCTTCGAGGTCGACCCCTCCGGACGGTCCTTGTAGTTCGTCGTCACCTCGCCCACCGGCATCCGCAGCTCCAGCGCGTGCACCGTGAACTCCGTCTCCGTCTCGAACCCGCTCGACAGCGCCGGGAACGACTTCACGAACCGCCGCGAGAACACCCGGTACCCCGACAGCATGTCCGTGATCCGGTCGCCGAACACCAGCCGCACCAGCCCCGTCAGCACCCGGTTGCCCAGGCGGTGACCCGGCCGGTACGCCGCCTGGATCTGCGTCACCCGCGTGCCGTTCACCATGTCCAGCCCGTCATCCAGCGCCCGGTCGATCATCCGCGGCGCCGCCGTCGCGTCATACGTGTCGTCGCCGTCCACCAGCACATAAAGGTCGGCCTCGATGTCGGCGAACATCCGGCGGATCACATGTCCCTTGCCCTGCAACGGCTCCGTCCGCACCACCGCACCCGCCGCCCGCGCCGCCGCCACCGTCCCGTCGGTCGAGTTGTTGTCGTAGACGAACACGGTCGCCCCCGGCAGCGCCGCCCGGAAGTCCCGCACCACGGCCGGGATCGCCACCGCCTCGTTGTAGCAGGGGATCAACACCGCGATTCGGGGAGCGACGCCTGGTTCGGCAAGCACAGGGGCATACATGCCTCCCCTGTAACCGATTCCACCGCGATGGGCCACGTGCCTCCACGGGGCACTCAGCCACGGCAATCGCTTGAACCGTGCCACGCCGCTCGGCCGGGCGATCGTCCCCGGCACTCAGGGCCACGCTGGCGCGCCGCCGTCGGAAGTGGTTTGCTCCCCGCAAGTCAGGACGCTCGATCCAAAAGGGGGAATTATGCGGCGCAGATCGTTCATCGCAGGCGGGGCAGCTGCCGGGCTGGCCGCACCCTCGCTGGCCCGCGCCCAGGGCACACGGCTCCTGCGCTTCATCCCCCAGGCGGACCTCACCGTCCTGGATCCCATGTGGACGACCGCCTACGTCACCCGCAACCACGGCTTCATGGTCTTCGACACCCTCTTCGGCCAGGACGGCCAATATCAGCCGAGCCCCCAGATGCTGGAAGGCTTCACCACCGAGAACGACGGCCGCCTCTGGACCCTCGTGCTCCGCCCCGGCCTCCTGTTCCACGACAACACCCCCGTCCGCGCCCAGGACTGCGTCGCCAGCATCCAGCGCTGGGGCAAGCGCGACGCCTTCGGCGGCGCCCTCATGGCCGCAACCGACGAGCTCTCGGCCAAGGACGACCGCACCCTCGTCTTCCGCCTCAACCGACCCTTTCCCCTGTTGCCCTCCGCCCTGGCCAAAACCCCGGGCTACAACCCCGTCATCATGCCCGAACGCCTCGCCCGCACCGACCCTTTCACCCAGGTGACGGAGATGGTCGGCAGCGGCCCCTTCCGCTTCAAGGCCGACGAGCGCGTCCCCGGCGCCCGCGCCGTGTACGAGAGGTTCGCCCAGTACAAGCCCCGCGAATCCGGCCGCCCCGACTGGACCGCCGGCCCCAAGATCGTGAACTTCGACCGCGTCGAATGGACCACGATCCCCGACCCCACCACCGCCGCCCAGGCCCTGATGAACAACGAGCAGGACTGGTGGGACTACGCCACCGTCGACCTCATGCCCCTGCTGCAGAAGTCCCGCGGCGTGAAGGTCGTCGTCCAGGAACCCTCCGGACAGATCAGCATCCTGCGCATGAACCACCTGCAGAAGCCCTTCGACAACCCGGCCATCCGCCAGGCCGTCACCCGCGCCATCAGCCAGGAAGACGTCGTCACCGCCGTCGTCGGCACCGACAACCGCATGTGGAACACCGGCGTCGGCTTCTTCTGCCCCAAGACCCCCATGGCCAGCGACGTCGGCATGGAGGCGCTCACCGCCCCCCGCGACCTCGCCCGCGTCAAGGCCGACATCCTGGCCGCCGGATACAAGGGCGAGAAGGTCGTGCTCATGGCCGCCACCGACTTCCCCGTGCTGAAAGCCATGGCCGACGTCGTCGCCGACGTCTTCAAGCGCATCGGCCTCGAAGTCGACTACGTCGCCACCGACTGGGGCAGCGTCGTCACCCGCCGCGCCAAGAAGGAGCCGGTGGACCAGGGCGGATGGAGCGCCTTCTGCACCGCCTGGGCCGGCACCGACCACCTGAACCCGGCCGGCCACCTCTCGCTCCGCACCAACGGCAACGCCGCCTGGTTCGGCTGGCCCACCGACGCCAAGATCGAGGCACTCCGCGACCAGTGGTTCGTAGCCCCCGACGTCGCCGCCCAGGCCAAGATCTGCGCCGACATCCAGGCCGAGGCCTTCATCGACGTCCCCTACGTCCCCATGGGCCAGTACCTGCAGCCCACCGCCTACCGCAGCGACCTGGTCGATGTCCTGCCAGGCTTCGCCCTGTTCTGGAACGTGAAACGGGCCTGAGCCCCCCGCCCGGTGCAGGGTGTCACCGGGATGGTATGAGATGTGCTAGGCATCGGCCGGACCTTCGGGCCGAACTGACGCCGAACTGACGCCGAACTGACTAAGGATCTGGGATCGATGAAGCGCCGTGATTTCCTCGCCACCGGGACTGCCGCCGTTGCGGGCACTCTGGCGGCCCCCCGCCTGTCTCTCGCGCAGAACACGCGGGTCCTGAAATTCGTCCCCCAGGCCAACCTCTCGACGCTCGATGCCGTCGCCGGCACCCAATACGTCGTCCGCAACGCCAGCCTGCTCATCTGGGACACGCTGTTCGGCATCGACAACACCATCACGCCCCACCCCCAGATGGCCGAAAGCTACGAGAACAGCCCGGACTTCAAGGTCTGGACCTTCAAGCTCCGCCCCGGCCTCAAGTTCCACGACAACGAGCCCGTGCTGAGCAAGGACGTCGTCGCCAGCCTCGCGCGCTGGATGGTCCGCGACTCCATGGGCCAGCGCATCCGCGCCAGCCTCGAGGAGATGGTCGCCGTCGACGATCGCACCGTCCGCATCAAGCTCAACAAACCCTTCCCCAAGATGCTGTTCGCCCTCGGCAAGAGCAACGCCCCCGTCGCCGAGATCATGCCGGAGCGCATCGCCAAGACCGACCCCTTCCAGCTCATCACCGAGTACATCGGCTCCGGCCCCATGACCTTCGCCAAGGACGAATGGGTCCCCGGAAGCCTCGCCGTCTTCAAGAAGTTCGAGGGCTACGTGCCCCGCCCCGAGGCCGCCAACTGGATCTCGGGCGGCAAGCGCATGCTGTTCGACCGCATCGAATGGCTCATCCTCCCCGACGACGCCACCAAGGCCGCCGCCCTGCAGAACGGCGAGGTCGACTGGTGGGAGAACCCGGTCCCCGACCTCGTCCCCCTGCTCAAGCGCAACCGCAACATCAACCTCGATATTTCGGACCCGCTCGGCAACATCGGCTCGTTGCGCATCAACCACCTGCACCCGCCCTTCAACGACGTGCGCGCCCGCCGGGCCATCATGCTGGCGCTCAACCAGGAAGACTACATGCGCTCCGTCGTCGGCGACGACGAGACGCTGTGGAAGATGCTGCCCAGCTTCTTCACCCCCGGCACCGACTCCTACACCGAGGAAGGCGGCGACATCCTCAAGGGCCCCCGCAAGTACGAGGAAGCCAAGAAGCTGCTCGCCGAGGCCGGCTACAAGGGCGAGCGCATCGTCCTGTGCGTCGCCACCGACGTCCAGATCACCAAGGCTGAAGGCGACGTCACCGCGGACCTGCTCAAGAAGATCGGCATGAACGTCGACTACCAGGCGCTCGACTGGGGCACCGTCGGCGCACGCCGGGCCAAGAAAGACCCGCCGGACAAGGGCGGATGGCACATCTTCCACACCTGGCACGCCGGCGCCGACTGCGTGAACCCGGCCCCCTACACCGCGCTCGCCGCCAACGGCGACAAGGCCTGGTTCGGCTGGCCCACCTCCGCCGGCGTCGAGGCCGGCATCAGCAAGTGGTACGACGCGCCCGACCTCGCCGCCGAAAAGGCCGCCTGCGCCGACATCAACAAGGCCGCCTTCGAAGACGTCCTTTATGGCCCCACCGGCTTCTTCCTGATGTATCAGGCCTGGCGCAAGAACATCAGCGGCGTCGTCAAGGCGCCGTTCCCCGTCTTCTGGGGCGTGCAGAAGACCTGATGTTCGGCTATGCCCTCCGTCGCGTGCTCTCGACGATCCCGGTCATGGCCATCGTGGCCCTGTTCGTCTTCAGCCTGCTCTACATCGCCCCCGGCGACCCCGCGGCCATCATCGCCGGCGACCAGGCCACCCCGGCCGACGTCGACCGCATCCGCGCCGGCCTCGGCCTCGACCGGCCCTTCCTGATCCGCTTCGGCGAATGGGCCTGGCACATCGTCAACGGAGACCTCGGCGTCTCCATCTTCACCAACCTGCCCGTCACCCGCATGATCGCCCAGCGGATCGAGCCCACCGTCAGCCTCATGTCGCTCACCCTCGTGCTCTCCATCGGCATCGCCGTCCCCATGGGCGTCCTCGCCGCCTGGAACCAGGGCACCTGGGTCGACCGCCTCATCATGGTCTTCGCCGTGATGGGCTTCTCCGTCCCCGTCTTCGTCGTCGGCTACATCCTCGCCTACGTCTTCGCCCTCGAACTCGACTGGTTCCCCGTCCAGGGCTACACGCCCATCGCCACCGGCCTCAAACCCTGGCTCGGCAACCTCGTCCTGCCCGCCATCTCCCTCGGCAGCGTCTACATCGCGCTCATCGCCCGAATCACCCGCGCCACCATGCTGGAGGTCCTCAGCCAGGACTACGTCCGCACCGCCAAGGCCAAGGGCGTCGGCAGCAGCACCGTCCTGTTCCTCCACGCGCTGAAGAACGCCGCCGTCCCCATCGTCACCGTCATCGGCATCGGCGTCGCCCTGCTGATCGGCGGCTCCGTCGTCACCGAAAGCGTCTTCGCCATCCCCGGCCTCGGCCGCCTCGTCGTCGACGCCATCCTGCGCCGCGACTACCCCGTCATCCAAGGGGTCGTCCTGCTGTTCAGCTTCACCTATGTGCTGGTCAATCTCGGTGTGGACCTGTTGTACACCGTCTTCGATCCGAGGATCCGGTATTGAGCACGACCACCATCAACGGACCCCTCGACATCCACGCCGCCCCCCACACGGCGGGACACGTCGAGGAACCCGTGGCCGCCTCCACGGTCGCCCACGTCACACCCGCCCCCGACCTGCCGGACGTCCTGCCGCCGGCCAAGGCGCGCGGACGCATCGGCACCTTCATCAACCGATACCCCACCATGGCCATCGGCGGCATCCTGCTGTTCCTCATCCTGTTCATGGCCGTCGCCGCACCCATCCTGTTCACCGCCGACCCCACCGCACTCGCCCCCGCACGCCGCACCCGCGTCCCCTCCGCGCAATACTGGTTCGGCACCGACATGCTGGGCCGCGACGTCTACTCCCGCGTCCTCTATGGCGCCCGCGTCTCGCTGATCGTCGGCTTCTCCGTCGCCACGCTCGCCAGCGTCGTCGGCATGACCATCGGCCTCGTCTCCGGGTTCGTCCGCTGGGCCGACAGCATCATCATGCGCGTCATGGACGGCCTCATGTCCATCCCGCCCATCCTGCTCGCCATCGCCCTCATGGCGCTCACCCGCGGCAGCGTCGGCAACGTCGTCACCGCCATCACCATCGCCGAGATCCCCCGCGTCTCCCGCCTCGTCCGCGGCGTCGTGCTCAGCCTCCGCGAACAGCCCTACGTCGAGGCGGCCATCGCCTCCGGCACGCGCGTCCCCCTCATCATCTGGCGCCACATCCTGCCCAACACCCTGGCCCCCATCACCGTCCAGGCCACCTACATCTGCGCCTCGGCCATGATCACCGAAGCCATCCTGTCGTTCATCGGCGCCGGCACCCCGCCCATCATCCCCAGCTGGGGCAACATCATGGCCGAGGGCAGGGCGCTCTGGCAGGTCAAGCCCTACATCGTCTTCTTCCCCGCCGTCTTCCTGTCCATCACCGTCCTCGCCGTCAACCTGCTCGGCGACGGCCTCCGCGACGCGCTCGACCCCCGCATGGCCAAACGACTGTGAGCGGCGCCACGGGTCATCCGACGCCCGGCGAACCCCTTCTCGTCGTCGACCGCCTCCAGACCCATTTCGGCACCCCGGACGGCGTCGTGCGCGCCGTCGAAGGCCTCTCCTTCCACATCGACGCCGGCGAAACCCTCGCCATCGTCGGCGAAAGCGGCTGCGGCAAGTCCGTCACCTCCATGTCCATCCTGCGCCTCATCCAGGAACCGCCGGGCAAGATGGCCGGCGAGATCCGCTTCCAGGGCCGCAACCTCCTCAAGGTCTCGGAAGGCGAGATGCGCAAGCTCCGCGGCAACGACATCAGCATGATCTTCCAGGAGCCGATGACCAGCCTCAACCCGGTGCTGAACATCGGCCGCCAGATCGGCGAGACCCTCCGCCTCCACCAGAAGATGAACGCCCGCCAGGCCGAGGAACGCTCGGTCGAGATGCTGACCCTCGTCGGCATCCCCGCCCCCGGCCGCCGCGTCCGCGAATACCCCCATCAGCTCAGCGGCGGCATGCGCCAGCGCGTCATGATCGCCATGGCCCTCGCCTGCAACCCGAAGCTCCTGATCGCCGACGAGCCGACCACGGCCCTCGACGTCACCATCCAGGCCCAGATCCTCGACCTCATGCGCGACCTGAAAACCAGGCTCGGCTCCGCCATCATGCTCATCACCCACGACCTCGGCGTCGTCGCCGAGATGGCCCAGCGCGTCGTCGTCATGTACGCCGGCCGCAAGGTCGAGGAAGCCACCGCCGAGGAGATCTTCGCCAACCCCCAACACCCCTACACCCGCGGCCTCCTCGGCGCCGTCCCCAAGCTCGGCTCCAGCCTCTCGTCCGAAGGCCGCTCCAAACTCGCCGAGATCCCGGGCCTCGTCCCCAGCCTCCGCAAACCCATCATCGGCTGCGCCTTCGCCGGACGCTGCCTCAGCGCCACCGACCTCTGCCGCACCATCGCCCCCGCCGTCGAGGAAAAACGACCCGGCCACCGCGTCGCCTGCCACTACGCCGAATACGCCATGGGCATGGCCGGAGGAATGGCAGCATGAACAAACCGACCCCCCTTCTCGAGGTCAACGCCCTCAAGAAGCATTTCCCCATCCACGGCGGCCTCCTCGGCGGCGTCACCGCCAAGGTCTACGCCGTCGACGGCGTCACCTTCAGCATCGCCAAGGGCGAGACCCTCTCCCTCGTCGGCGAAAGCGGCTGCGGCAAAAGCACGGTCGGCAAGGCCATCCTCCGCCTGGTGGAACCCACCGACGGCGAGGTGTTCCTCGACGGCCAGCGCATCGACAACATCCCCGCCAGCAAGCTCCGCCCCCTCCGCAAGCGCGTCCAGGTCGTCTTCCAGGACCCATTCAGCAGCCTCAACCCCCGCATGCGCGTCCGCGACATCATCGCCGAACCCCTCCGCAACTTCGGCATGGCCGGCAGCGCGTCCGAAACCGACGACCGCGTCGCCAAGCTCATGGACACCGTCCGCCTCCCGCGCGACGCCATGCGCCGCTTTCCCCACGAGTTCTCCGGCGGCCAGCGTCAGCGCATCGGCATCGCCCGCGCCCTCGCCCCCGGGGCCGACCTCATCATCTGCGACGAGGCCGTCAGCGCCCTCGACGTCTCGGTCAAGGCCCAGATCGTCAACCTCATGTCCGACCTCCAGGACGAGCTCGGCCTCGCGCTCCTGTTCATCAGCCACGACCTCGCCATCGTCGAGCACCTCACCCATCGCGTCGCCGTCATGTACCTCGGCAAGATCGTCGAGATCGCCGACCGCCGCACCCTCTTTGCCAGCCCCCGCCACCCCTACACCCGCGCCCTCCTCTCCGCCGTCCCCGTCCCCGATCCCCTGGCCAAGCGGGACCGCATCATCCTCAAGGGCGACGTCCCCAGCCCCATCAACCCCCCCAGCGGCTGCCGCTTCCACACCCGCTGCCCCTACGTCTTCGACCGCTGCCGGTCCGAGGAACCCGTGCTGCGCGACATGGCGCCGGGCCAGAAGGCCGCCTGCCACCTCGACGAGCTGCCCGAGTTGCACGCGGTTCCCGTCGCGGCCTAACCTCGGCCCATGACCATCCGGGATCCGCTGCTCCACCCCGTCCCGATCGCCGACCTCCGCCCGACGCAGATCACCGTCGGCATGCGGGAGGTCGAGGCCAAGCGCCGCGCCTGGGCCGCCAAGTCCGCCGACAAGGGCGCCACCTTCCTCGGCACCCACATGGTCCCCGTCATCGTCGGACCCAAAGGCCGCAACTACGTCATCGACCACCACCACCTCTGCCGCGCCCTCCTGGAGGAAGGCCAGGACACCGTCGCCGTCACCGTCGTCGCCGACCTCCAGCGCCTCGAACCCGACTCCTTCTGGTTCATGATGGACAATCGCGGCTGGATGCACCCCTTCGACGAGAACGGTGTCCGCCAGGGTTACGACGCCATCCCGAAAGCCATGGCCGACCTGAAGGACGACCCCTTCCGCTCCCTCGCCGGCGAGCTCCGTCTGGCCGGCGGCTACGCCAAGGACACGACCCCCTTCAGCGAGTTCCTCTGGGCCGACTTCCTCCGTCACCGCCTGAAGGCCCGGGCCGTCTCCACCGACTTCGACACCGCCCTCGCCACCGCGCTGAACATGGCCAAAAGCGGCGACGCCGACCACCTGCCGGGCTGGTGCGGTGCCGTCGCGCGCTGAACGGCTCCGGGCGGCGCTGCCGGCCATGCTGCGGACGGCTGTCATCGCTATGGCCGCCCTCGCCGCGCCCGCCCACGCCGCCGGCCGCTCCCCCACCATCGACGCCATCCGCGCCCGCGGCACCCTCGTCTGCGGCGTCCAGGCCGAGAACGCGCCCTTCTCCCTGCCCGACAGCCAGGGCGTCTGGCGCGGCCTCGACGTCGACAGCTGCCGCGCCCTCGCCGCCACCATCCTCGGCGACCCCGCGAAGGTCACCTTCCGCGCCATCACCGGCCTCACCCGCTTCCCCTCCATCCAGGGCGGCGAGATCGACGTGCTGTTCGGCAGCACCACCTGGCTCACCACCCGCGAAAGCGCGCTCGGCCTCCTCTTCGCCGCCCCCAACTACTACTCCGGCCAGGGTTTCCTCGTCCGCCGCACCCTCGGCGTCTCCACCATCGCCGGCCTCGACGGCGCATCCATCTGCGTGCCCCCCGGCTCCTCCACCGAAGTCATCCTGCAGGACTGGTTCCGCAAGAACGCCAAGACCTTCAAGCCCGTCGTCATCGACGACCCCGGGCAGATCCAGGCCACCTTCCTCTCCGGCCGCTGCGACGCCTACACCCGCGACATGACCGGCCTCGCCGGCTTCCGCATTCGCCAGAAGGACCCGGCCGACTTCGTCGTCCTGCCGGAGGTCATCACCATGGAACCCCTCGGCGCGTTCGTCCGCAAAGGCGACGACGCCTGGCTCGACGTCGTCCGCTGGACCGCCTTCGCCCTCGTCTGGGCCGAACAGCTTGGCGTCACCCAGGCCAACCTCGACGCCATGGCCGCCTCGCCCTCGCCCGACATCCGCCGCCTGCTGGGCCAGGAGGGCGGCATCGGCCCCACGATGGACCTCGATCCGCTCTGGGCCGCCAACGCGATCCGCGCCGTCGGCAACTACGGCGAAATGTGGCAGCGCAACGTCGCCGTGACCGGCCTGCCGCGCGGCCTCAACCAACTCTGGGAGAAAGGCGGCCTCATGTATTCGCCGCCGCTCCGGTAATCACAGCAGCAGGGCAGGGGCTCCCCATGATCGACCTTCGCAGCGACACGCTCACCCAGCCGACCCCGGCCATGCTCGCCGCCCAGCAGGCCGCCACCGGCGGCGACGACAGCCGCGACGGCGACCCCACCGTCCAACGCCTGGAACAGTCCGCCGCCACCCTCCTGGGCAAGGAGGCCGGGCTGTTCGTCGTCAGCGGCACCATGGGCAACCTGGTCGCGCTCCTCGCCCACGCCCGCCGCGGCGGTGAGGTCCTGGTCGACGCCGGCGCACACCTCCTCCGCTCCGAACTCGGTGGCGTCAGCCTCATCGGCGGCCTGTTTCCCCATGTCGTCCCCGCCCGCCGCGGCGCCATGGACCTCGACGCCATCCGCAGCGCCATCCAGCCCGGCTGGCAGAAGGCCAAGCTCCCCACCGCGCTCGTCTGGATGGAAACCACGCACAACGACGCCGGCGGCGCAGTCCTGCCGCTCGCCCACATGCAGGCCGTCGGCAGCCTCGCTCGCGCCGCCGGCGTGCCCACCCATGTCGACGGCGCACGCTTCTTCAACGCCGCCGCCGCTCTCGGCATCGCCCCCGCCACCCTGGCCGCCACCGCCGACAGCGTCACCTTCTGCCTCAGCAAGGGCCTCAGCGCCCCCATCGGCAGCGTGCTCGTCGGCGACGCCGACTTCATCCTCCGCGCCCGTGCCTTCCGCCGCATGGTCGGCGGCGCGTTGCGGCAGGCGGGCGGCATGGCCGCCGCCGGGCTGCTGGCGATGGAGACCATGACCGCCCGCCTGCCCGAAGACCACGCCACCGCGCAGCACCTGGCCCGCGGGATCGCCGCCCTGGACTCCCGCCTCTGCACCCCCACCGAAACCGACTCCAACATCGTCCGCATCGACACCCGGTCCAGCGGCATCCCCGCCGCCGACTGGGTCGCCCGCCTCGCCCGGCACGGCGTCGGCGTCGGCGCCTGGGACACCTGGCAGATGCGCGCCGTCACCCACCGCCACATCGACCAGGCCGCCATCGCCACCGTCATCGCCGCCTTCCAGGCGGAATGGCCCGCCGCCGTGGCCGCCTGACAATTCCTGACGCGCCAGCCGTTAGAAAGCGTTATTCGACCGTCAAAAACTGTCGTAGAAGAGGAGCAACAGGGCCCTGAGGCCTCATTGCAACCTCCGTTACCGTCAGGATAAGTCAGATGGGCGCAGCAACCTCCTTCACCGCGGTCTCGCAACTCGGCCCCCGCGTCGGCGGCCGCCAGGGCCGCTCCGCCTCGGTCGTCTTCACCCTCTCCCTCGCCATCGCGGTCGGCGCAGCCTACCTCGGCAGCATCACCGCCTTCACCGCCACCAGCCGCACCGACGAAGCCGCGAAGCGCACCAGTGAACTCGTCGCCAAATACGTCCGCCTGGTCGATGGCGACTTCAACGCGACGCTGTTCCCCATCGCCCGCGGCGTCGCCGACTCCATGGCAACCCCCGGCCTCTCCCCCGCCTGCGAGATCGTCATCAGCGGCATCGACGCCAGCGGCCCGACCCCCATCGTTAAATGGCAGCGCGCCCAGGGCGACTGCGCCATCAGCCGCATCGGCCGCCCCGGCACCCAGGCCGCCATCGCCAACGCCCCCATCGCTGCCGACGCCCACAACACCGCCCGGGCCCTCGTGGCCGTCGAGGTCTTCACCGGCTCCGCCAGAACCGGCACCGACGGCTACGCCATCGCCCTCACCACCCCCGCAAACGGCACCCTCCCGATCATGGCGGCCACCCGCACGCGCTGAGATCCTCACAGCGACGGCACCCCACGGGAAAGCATGTCAGACCCGGACTTTGTTCCGGGGATCCACGCCGTGTCCGGGTCACGAACCCGATCGCGCGAGAAGACGATTGCCGGAATGCCGCGCGCCCCGAACCTCCTGTGGGTGACGGCTCGTGCAGAAGGCCAGCACGCCCCGACTTGACCCCCGACCCGCTGCGGCACCAAAGTGCACGGGTGCCGCGCCGGGACCACCCGGCGCAGCACGTCGCGCACGGAATGGGGATGATGGAATGCCGCTAGTTCAGCTGACGGTGAACGGCAAGACGCACAGCGTCGAGGTCGAGGGCCGCACCCTCCTGGTCGAGCTGCTGCGGGAGAAGCTGGGCCTCACCGGCACCCATGTCGGCTGCGACACCAGCCAGTGCGGCGCATGCGTGGTCCATGTCGACGGCAACTCGGTGAAAAGCTGCACCATGCTCGCCCTGCAGGCCGCAGGCACCGAAATCCTCACCATCGAAGGCCTGGCCGACGCCGACGGCACCCTGCACCCCATGCAGGAGATGTTCCGCGAACACCACGCGCTCCAGTGCGGCTTCTGCACCCCGGGCATGGTCATGAGCGCCGTGGACCTGGTCAAGATGCACCCCGAGGGCCTGACCGAGCTGGAAATCCGCGAAGGGCTCGAAGGCAACCTCTGCCGCTGCACCGGCTACCACAACATCGTCAAGGCCATCGCCGCCGCATGGCCGCTCATGCACGGCAAGCAGCCCGTCGCCGCCTGAGACCTGCCGCCGCTGGGATCGCGCGCCGGGTCGGCGGGCGGCGGCGCGCCAAAACAAAGACCCATGCCGGCGGTCATTCTTCAAGATCGTCGGCATGAGCCTGCCCGACACGGCACAACGCCGGCGGGATCGTTCGGGAGGATCTGCGACATGGGTTTCGAAGGCATCGGCGCATCCGTCCGCCGCAAGGAAGACCACCGCTTCCTGAACGGACGCGGCAACTACACCGACGACATCAACCAGCCCGGTCAGCTCCACGCCGTCATCAAGCGCTCCGACCGCCCGCACGCCCGCCTCCTCGCCATCGACGCGACCGCCGCCCGCGCCGCCCCCGGCGTGGCCGCCGTCTACACCGGCGCCGACCTCGAGGCCGACGGCGTCGGCGGCGTCCCCTGCGGCTGGCAGATCCACAGCAAGGACGGCTCGCCCATGGCGGAGCCGAAACACCCCGTGCTCGCCATCGGCAAGGTCCGCCACGTCGGCGACCCCGTCGCCGTCGTCATCGCCGCAACCAAGGACCAGGCCAGGAACGCCGCCGAACTGCTGTTCATCGACTACGACGACCTCCCAGCGATCGCCTCCGTCCGCGACGCCGTCAAGCCCGGCGCCGCCGCCGTCCACGACGACGCCCCCGCCAACCAGTGCTATGACTGGGAGATCGGCGACAAGGCCGCCGTCGACGCCGCCTTCGCCCGCGCCACCCACCGCGTCGCCCTCGACCTCACCAACAACCGCCTCGTCCCCAACGCCATGGAGCCCCGCGCCGCCATCGGCATGTTCGACCCCTCCTCGGGCGAGTTCACCCTCTACACCACGAGCCAGAACCCCCACGTCATACGCCTGCTGATGGGCGCCTTCGTCCTCCATATCCCCGAGAACAAGCTCCGCGTCGTCGCCCCCGACGTCGGCGGCGGCTTCGGCAGCAAGATCTACCACTACGCCGAGGAAGCCATCGTCACCTGGGCCGCCGGCAAGCTCCGCCGCCCCGTCAAATGGACCAGCGACCGCTCGGAGGCCTTCATCTCCGACGCCCATGGCCGCGACCACGTCAGCACCGCCGAGATGGCGCTCGACGCCCAGGGCAACTTCCTCGCCTTGCGCACCCGCACCCTGTGCAACATGGGCGCCTACCTCAGCACCTTCGGCCCCGCCGTCCCCACCTACCTCCACGCCACTTTGCTCGCCGGCTGCTACAGGACCCCGGCCATCCACGCCGAGGTCAAGGCCGTCTTCACCAACACCGTCCCCGTCGACGCCTACCGCGGCGCAGGCCGCCCGGAGGCCACCTTCCTCCTCGAGCGCCTCATGGACGTCATCGCCCACGACACCGGCATCGACCGCGTGGCCCTCCGCCGCCAGAACTTCATCCCCGCCGACGCCTTCCCCTACCAGACCCCTGTCGCCCTCCAATACGACAGCGGCGACTACCAGACGACGCTGCGGGTCGCACTCCTCGCCGCCGACTGGGACGGCTTCCCCGCCCGCCGCGCCGCCGCCGCCGCCCGTGGTCGCCTCCGCGGCATCGGCATCTCCACCTATGTCGAGGCCTGCGGCATCGCCCCCAGCAAGCTCGTCGGCCAGCTCGGCGCCCGCGCCGGCCTGTACGAGGTCGCCGAGATCCGCGTCCATCCCACCGGCAGCGTCACCGTCTTCACCGGAACCCACAGCCACGGCCAGGGCCACGAGACCACCTTCGCCCAGCTCGTCTGCAGCCAGCTCGGCGTCCCCATCGACCAGGTCGACGTCGTCCACGGCGACACCGCGAAGATCCCCTTCGGCATGGGCACCTACGGCAGCCGCAGCCTCCCCGTCGGCGGCTCCGCCATGGTCAAGGCCATGGACAAGGTCATCGCCAAGGGCAAGAAGATCGCCGCCCACCTCATGGAGGCCGCCGTCGAGGACATCGAGTTCAAGGACGGCCGCTTCTCCGTCGCCGGAACCGACCGCAGCAAGGCCCTCGCCGAGATCTCCCTCGCCGCCTACGTCCCCCACAACTACCCCATCGAGGAGCTCGAGCCCGGCCTCGACGAGACCGCCTTCTACGACCCCAAGAACTTCACCTTTCCCGGCGGCTGCCACGTCTGCGAAGTCGAGATCGACCCGGATACCGGCACCGTCGCCGTCGTGAACTTCGTCGCCGTCGACGATGTCGGCCGGGTCATCAACCCCATGATCGTCGAAGGCCAGGTCCAGGGCGGCGTCGCCCAGGGCATCGGCCAGGCCTTGATGGAGGGCGCCGTCTACGACGCCGAGGCCCAACTCGTGACCGGATCCTTCATGGACTATCAGATGCCGCGGGCGCATGACTTCCCGCCGATGACCGTCGCCACCGAGAACACCCTCTGCACCCACAACCCGCTCGGCTCCAAGGGCTGCGGCGAGGTCGGCGCGATCGGCAGTCCGCCTGCCGTCGTCAACGCCGTCGTCGACGCCCTGCGCGATTTCGGCGTCCGCCATCTGGACATGCCGGCCACGGCGCAGAAGATATGGACCATCATCCAATCCCAGCAGCCGCGCATGGCGGCGGAGTAGCACCCGCATGTACGACTTCACCTACACGAAGCCATCGAGCCTGCCCGACGCCCTGAAGCTCCTTTCGGCCGACATGGACGCAAAAGCGCTCGCCGGCGGCCAGACCTTCATCCCCGTCCTCAAGCAGCGCCTCAACAAGCCCAGCGCCGTCATCGACCTCTCGGGCCTCGGCATGGTCGGCATCACCTCCGACGCGGCCGGCATCACCATCGGCGCCATGACCACGCACCACGACATCGCCGAGTCGGCCGAGATCAAGGCGAAGATCCCGGGCCTGGCCAAGATGGCCTCCTGGATCGGCGACAACCAGGTCCGCCACCGCGGCACGATGGGCGGCTCGCTCGCCAACAACGACCCCTCCGCCTGCTACCCCAGCGCCGTGCTCGCCATCGGCGCCACCATCCACACCGACAAGCGCGCCATCCACGCCGACGACTTCTTCCAGGGCATGTTCACCACCGCCCTCGAGCCCGGTGAGCTCATCACCATGATCGTCTTCCCCATCCCCGAGAAGTCCAACTACGAGAAGTTCCGCAACCCCGCCAGCCGCTACGCCATGGTCGGAGTCTTCGTCGCCAAGGGCCCCGCCGGCACCCGCGTCGCCATCACCGGGGCAGGGCAGGGCGGCGTGTTCCGCCACCACGCCATGGAACAGGCCCTGACCGCCACCTGGTCGCCCGACTCCATCAAGGACATCGTCACCCCCAGCGACGGCCTCAACGGCGACATTCACGCCAGCCCCGAATACCGCGCCCACCTCGTCGGCGTCATGGCCCGGCGCGCCGTCGCCGCCGCCTGACGCCCCCGCCCACCTCCGCCCCGCCCCCAGTGGACATCGATCGGCCCGACGTTCTCGCGGCGGCCCAGGCCCTCCTGGACCGCTACGAGGCGGCGCTGATGGCCAACGAAACCGCCACCCTCGACGAGATCTTCTGGGCCGACCCCCGGACCGTCCGCTTCGGCATCACCGAACTCCTCTATGGCCACGACGCCATCCGCGCCTTCCGCGCCGGCATCCGAACCTACGCCGCCCGGGTCCAGAAGCGCGTCACCATCACCGCGTTCGGCCCCGACATGGCCGTCACCAACCTCGTCTACGAACGCGTCGGCAGCGGCGCAGTCGGCCGCGAGACCAAGATCATGGCCCGCTTTCCCGACGGCTGGCACGTCGTCTCCGCCCACGTCTCGCTCCTCGCCTCCGCCGACGCCGCCACCGTCACCCGCGCCCCGAATGGCTGACCCCGGCACGAAACACGTCATCGTCATAGGCACCGGCGCCGTCGGCGCAGCCTGCGCCGTGGAACTGGTCCGCGACGGCCACCGCGTCACCATGTTGGAACCCGGGCCCCCCGGCGGCGAACAGGCCGCCAGCTACGGCAACGGCACCATCCTCAACCCCGGCTCCGTCGTCCCCATGAGCACCCCCGGCGTCTGGCGCAAGGTGCCGGGCTACCTGTCCGACCCGCTCGGCCCCCTCACCATCCGCTGGGCCTACCTGCCGCGCCTGCTCCCCTGGCTCACCCGCTTCCTCCGCGCCGGCGCCACGCTCCCCCGCGTCGAGGCCACCGCCCGCGCCCTCCGCGCCCTCCTGTCCGACTGCCCGGCCCGCCACCGCGCCCTCGCCGAACAGGCCGGCGTCGCCGACCTCGTCCAGCGCCGCGGCCTGCTCTACCCCTACCTCGACCGCGCCGCCTACCAGGCCGACGCCCTCGCCTGGCGCCTCCGCCGGGACAACGGCGTCGCCTGGACGGAGCTGGACGACGGCGCGCTCCGCCAGCAGGAACCCGCCCTCGACCGGCGCTACACCTTCGCCGCCTTCGTTCCCGACGCCGGCAACGTCACGGACCCCGGCGCATACGTCGCAGCCCTCGTCGCCCACGCGCAGGCCCAGGGCGCAACGCTGGCCACCGGCCGCGCCACCGGCTTCCGCCTCCACGGCACCCGCCTCAAGGCCGTTCGCACCGAAGCCGGCGAGATCGAATGCGACGCCGCCGTCATCGCCGCCGGCGCTCGCTCCGCCGCCCTCGCCAGAAGCCTCGGCGACCCCGTCAGCCTCGAAACCGAACGCGGCTACCACGTCGTCCTCGACACCCCCGGCGTCGAGCTCCGGCACCCCATGCTCACCAGCGACACCAAGGTTGCCGTCGTCTCCACCCGCGCCGGCCTCCGCGTCGCCGGCACCGTCGAACTCGCCGGCCTCGACGCCGCCCCGAACTGGGCCCGCGCCGCGGCGCTCCGCCAGGTCATGCGCCACACCATCCCCGGTATCCCCGGCATCGAGACCCTGCCGGACGACCGCTTCAAGACCTGGATGGGCCACCGCCCCAGCACCCCCGACGGCCTGCCCGTCATCGGCCCCGGCAGCGCATCCCCCGACGTGATCCACGGCTACGGCCACGGCCATGTCGGCCTTGCCGGCAGCGCCATGACCGGCCGCCTGGTCGCCGACCTGCTGTCCGGCCACCCCCCCACCATCGACCCCGCCCCCTACAGCCCCCAACGCTTCCAGCCTCATCGCTTCCAGTCTCGTCGCATCCAGCGGCCCGAGGATCGTCCATGACCGACTTCCCCTTCACCATCGCCGACCTCGACATCCTCAGGCAGTGGGACACCCCCACCATCTGCAACGGCCTCGAGCTGATCGCCCCCGAACGCCGCGCCATCGGCTTCACCGTCGAACCCATGCTCGCCGTCGACCGTGCCTTCCCCCCCATCGTCGGCCTCGCCCGCGTCGGCACCATCCGCGCGAAGGAGGCGCCCCGATCCAAGGTCACCGACCGCATGGACTGGTACGACTACGTCGCCGCCACCGCCCTGCCCACCATCGCCGTCCTGCAGGACATCGACGACCGCCCCGGCTACGGCGCCTTCTGGGGCGAGGTCCAGACCACCGTCCACCGCGCACTGAAGGTCATCGGCTGCGTCACCAACGGCTCCTTCCGCGACCTCGACATGCTTGCCCCGGGCTTCCAGATCATCGGCGGTCGCATCGGCCCCAGCCACGCCCACGTCCACATGGTCGACTTCGGCAGACCGGTCGACGTCTTCGGCATGCACACCGTCCACGACGACGTCATCCACGCCGACTTCCATGGCGCGGTCGTCATCCCCGCCGACGCCGTCCGCCGGCTGCCCGCCGCCATCGACCTCGTCTCCCGCCGCGAGAAGGTCATCCTCGACCTCTGCGCCGCCCCGAACTTCACCCCCGCCCGCCTCCGCGACGCCATCCGCCAGGCCGGGGAAATCCACTGACATGACGGCGCAGCGCCGCCTGTTCGGCACCGACGGCATCCGCGGCACCGCCAACCAGGGCTCCATGACCGGCGAGACCGCCCTCCGCCTCGGCCAGGCCGCCGGCGTCCTCTTCGTCCGCGGCGCGCACCGCCACCAGGTCGTCATCGGCAAGGACACCCGCCTCTCGGGCTACATGATCGAGCCTGCGCTGGTCGCCGGCTTCATCGCCGCCGGCATGGATGTCACCCTCGTCGGCCCGCTTCCCACCCCCGCCATCGCCATGCTCACCCGCAGCCTCCGCGCAGACCTCGGCGTCATGATCTCCGCCTCCCACAACACCTTCGAGGACAACGGCATCAAGCTGTTCGGCCCCGACGGCTTCAAGCTCTCCGACGAGACCGAGATCGAGATCGAGACCCTCATGGAGCAGGGCGTCGCCCACCGCCTCGCCGCATCGGACCGCCTCGGCCGCGCCGTCCGCCTCAACGACTCCGCCGGCCGCTACATCGAGGCCGCGAAGGCCACCTTCCCGCGCGGCCTCACCCTCGAAGGCCTCAAGATCGTCGTCGACTGCGCCAACGGCGCCGGATACCGCGTCGCCCCCACCGTCCTGTGGGAGCTGGGCGCCACCATCGTCTCCGTCGGCGTCGAGCCCGACGGCTTCAACATCAACCGTGGCTGCGGCAGCACCGTCCCCGGCTTCCTCCGCACCAAGGTGATCGAGCACGGCGCAGACCTCGGCATCGCGCTCGATGGCGACGCCGATCGCCTGCTCCTGGTCGACGAACGCGGCGAGACGGTCGACGGCGATCAGATCCTCGCCCTCATCGCCCGCTCCTGGCGCCGCGCCGGCCGCCTCCACGGCGCCGGCGTCGTCGCCACCGTCATGTCGAACCTGGGCCTCGAGCGCTACCTCGCCAAGGAAGGCCTGAAGCTCCACCGCACCCGCGTCGGCGACCGCTATGTGGTCGAGCACATGCGCGCCCACGGCATGAACCTCGGCGGCGAACAGTCCGGCCACGTCGTCATGTCCGACTTCGCCACCACCGGCGACGGCCTGGTCGCCGCCCTCCAGGTGCTCGCTGTCCTCGTCGAGGTCGGCCGCCCCGCCAGCGAGGTCTGCAAGCTGTTCGAGCCCTTGCCGCAGCTCCTCCGCAACGTCCGCTTCGCCGGGCCTTCGCCCCTCGAGACCCCCGTCGTCCAGACCGCCATGCGCGCCGCCGAGGCCCGCCTCGGCAAGAAGGGCCGCCTGCTGCTCCGCCTCAGCGGCACCGAACCCCTCGTCCGCGTCATGGCCGAGGGCGAGGACGAAGCCGTCATCACCGAAGTCGTCGCCACCCTCTGCGACGTCATCGCCGGCGTCACCGCATGAGCCCCGCCCCGAACCTGACATGATCGCCCGCGTTCCCGTCGCCCGCATTCTCGTGGTCGGCGGCTCCGACTCCGGCGGCGGCGCAGGCATCCAGGCCGACCTCAAGACCGTCATGGCCCTCGGCGGCTACGCCACCACCGCCATCACCGCCCTCACCGCACAGGACACGCGGGGCGTCCACGCCGTCCACCCCGTTCCGCCCGAGTTCGTCGCCCGGCAGATGGCCCTCGCCCTCGACGACATCGGCGCCGACGCCGTAAAGTCCGGCATGCTCGGCGACGCCGCCATCATCCACGCCGTCGCCGGAGTCCTGCAGGGCAGGGGCCTCCCCCTCGTGCTCGACCCCGTCATGGTCGCAAAGGGTGGCTCTCCCCTGCTCGACCCCGCCGCCACCGAGGTCCTCTGGCTCCTGATCCGCATGGCCACCGTGCTCACCCCGAACGTCCCGGAAGCTGAAGCCCTGCTCGGCCACCCCATCCCGAAGCACGAAGCCGCCCTCGAAGCCGCCGCCGCCCTCCTGCGCCGCGGCGCCCCCGCCGTCCTGCTCAAGGGCGGACACCTCCCGGGCCCCATCGTCCAGGACATCCTGGCCACCCCGGCCGGCATCACCGTCCTGCAATCACCCCGCATCGACACCCGACACACCCACGGCACCGGCTGCACCCTCGCCAGCGCCGTCGCCACCGGCCTCGCCCAAGGCCTCCCCCTCCCGCAAGCCGTCGACCGCGCGAGACGCTACGTCCACGCCGCCATCGCCGCCGCCCCAGGCCTCGGCACCGGCCACGGCCCCCTGAACCACGCCGTCACCGGCGTCCCCTGAACCGACTCAGAACAATCCGTCGATCAATCCCGCCGCATCCAGCCGGATCGCGTTCGCCGCCGGCGTCCGCGGCAGCCCCGGCATCGTCATGATGTCCCCGCACACCACCACCACGAACCCCGCCCCCGCCGAAAGCCGGACCTCCCGCACCGGCAGCACATGCCCGTCCGGCGCACCCATCGACGTCGGGTCCGCGCTGAAGCTGTACTGCGTCTTGGCGATGCACACCGGCAGATGCCCGAATCCCTGCGCCTCGAACCCCGCCAGCTTCTTCGCCACCGCCGCCGGCAGCGCCACGTCGCTCGCCCGGTAGATCTCCCGCGCCACCGTCCGGATCTTCTCCGCCAGCGGCATCTCCAGCGGATACAGCGGTTCGAACCGCGCCGTCCCGCCCTCGATCCGCGCCAGCACCGCCCGCGCCAGCTCCGCCGCCCCGGGCGCACCATCCGACCAATGCGTGCATAGGATCGTGTCCACCCCCCGCAGCGCCATCGCCGCCCGCACGACCTCGAACTCCGCCGTCGTGTCCGACGTGAACCGGTTCAGCGCCACCACCACCGGCAGCCCGAACTTCTGCAGGTTCTCCACATGCCGCGCCAGGTTCACCATGCCCCGCGCCACCGCCGCCGGGTCCTCCGCCGAAAGCGCCGACTTCGCGACCCCCCCATGCAGCTTCAACGCCCGCAGCGTCGCCACCACCACGGCGCACGACGGCGCAAGCCCCGCGCTGCGGCACTTGATGTCCAGGAACTTCTCCCCGCCCAGGTCCGCCCCGAACCCGGCCTCCGTCACCACCACCTCCGCCAGCCCCAGCCCCAGCCGCGTCGCCACCACGGAGTTGCAGCCATGCGCGATGTTGGCGAACGGCCCCCCATGCACCAGCGCCGGGCTGCCCTCCAGCGTCTGGACCAGGTTGGGCGCGAACGCGTCCCGCAGCAGCGCCGCCATCGCCCCGTCCGCCTGCAGGTCCCGCGCATGCACCGGCGTCCCGTCCCGCCGCACCCCAACCTGGATCCGCCCCAGCCGCGCCTGCAGGTCCGCAAGGTCGGTCGCGAGGCAGAACACCGCCATCACCTCGCTCGCCACCGTGATGTCGAACCCGTCCTCCCGCGGGCTGCCGTTCGACACGCCACCCAAGCTCGCGACCACCTGCCGCAGCGCCCGGTCGTTCATGTCCAGGCACCGCCGCCAGCTGACCCGGCGCGGATCGATCTCCAGCGCGTTCCCCCAATACAGATGGTTGTCCAGCATCGCCGACAGCAGGTTGTTCGCCGACGTGATCGCGTGGAAATCCCCGGTGAAATGCAGGTTGATGTCGTCCATCGGCGCAACCTGCGCCCGCCCACCCCCTGTCGCCCCGCCCTTCATGCCGAAGCACGGCCCCAGCGAAGGCTCCCGCAGGCAGATCATCGTCCGCGTCCCCAGATGGTTCAGCGCATCGCCCAGGCCGATCGTCGTCGTCGTCTTCCCCTCGCCGGCCGCCGTCGGGCTGATCCCCGTCACCAGCACCAGCTTGCCGGAAGGCTGGGCCGATTGCCGGGCCACGAAATCCAGCCCGATCTTGGCCTTGTACTTCCCGTAAGGCTCCAGCGCCTCGATCGGGATCCCCGCCCGCGCCGCGATCTCCCCGATCGGCCGCAGCGTGGCCGCCCGCGCGATCTCCAGGTCGCTGCTCATGCCGCCCGCCGCTGCGCGATGCCCATGTCTGTCAGCACCGCCTCCATCCCGGCCACCGCCCGCCGCATGTCCGCCGGCGTGACCGCCCCGATGCACCCCACCCGGAAACTCGGCTGACGCGTGTTGAAGAAGTTGCTGATGACGAACCCATGCCCCTTCAGCCCGTCCACGAACCGCTGCAGATCCCAGGCCGGGTCCGCCGGAGCATCCACGTTCACCACGATCGGCCCCTGGAGCGCCGCCGGCAGGCTCGGTCGCAGCCCGATCGCCTGCACCCCCTCGTGCAGCGCCCGCATGTTCGCCGTGTAGCGCGCCAGCCGCGCCACGGGCCCACCCTCCGCCTCCAGCAAGTCCAGCGCCACGTCGAACCCCGCGATCACCCCCGCCGCCGGCGTGAACCGGTGGCTGCCCCATCCCGACTGCAGCGCATGCGCATACAACGCCGGCAAATCGAACGACCAGCTCCCGGCCTGCCCGGCACACGCCACCAGCCGATCCACCGGCGAGACCGTGAACGACGTCCCCGGCAACCCCTCCACGCACTTGTTCGACGTGAACGTCACGCTGTCGACCATCGGCAAGGCATCGAGGTCGAAGGGCAGGGCGCCCAACGCCGACACCGCATCCACCAGAACCCGCCGCCCCACGGCCCCCGCCGCCCGCGCCAGCGCCGGCACGTCATGGATCACCCCCGTCGACGTCTCGCTGTAGACGCAGGCCAGGTGCCCGATCCCCGGATCCGCCTCCAGCGCCCGACGCACCGCATCGGGGTCCACCGCCGAACTCTCCGCGACCGGCAACGGCACCACGACCCGCCCCGCCTCCGTCGCCAGCCGCCCGATCCGGTCCGCATACTGACCCGTCTTCGGCAACAGCAGTCGACCCCCGGGCGCAACGAAGCTCCGCACCGCAGCCTCCATCGCGAAATGCCCGCACCCCGGCAGCGGAAGCGTCGCATGCCGTCCCTCCACACCCCCCGCCAACGCCGTCACCCGCCGCCGCACCCGCGCATAGACCGCCCGGAACTCGTCGTCCCAAGGCGCATAATCCAGCGCCGCCGCGGCACGCACCCGCGCATCCGTCGTCACGGGACCAGGGATCAAAAGCATCATCGAAGGCATCGGAAAGGAAGACATCAGGCCGCCCGGCGTTGTTCGTTACGCCGGATAGAGGCCCGGAATCGCCCGGACTTCAACCCCCGCTCCGCCACGACCCCCCCCGCCACAACCCCCGCCCCGCCACGACCCCCCCCGCCACGACCCCTGTCCCGCCGCCCCGCCTGTCTGCTAGAACGGAACCATGACCTCGCCCCTGCCTTTTCCCGAATGGGTCCCCTGGTGGGTGCACCTGGTCGTGCTCCTGGGCGCGCTGCTCTTCGCCCTGCTCTTCCTCCTCATGCCGTTCAGCGTCTTCGGCGTGAAGGCCCGCCTCGAAGGCATTGAGGTCCGCCTCGACGAGATCCAGGGCGAGATTCGCAGCCTCGCCCTCCGCCTTCCCGAACCCGGCGGGATGGACGACGCCTACACCGCCGCCCACGCCATCACATCCCAATCCCGCGCATACGACCTGGCCGAACCCCGCCCCCCGATCCCCCCCGCAACCTACCGCCCCGCAACCTACCGGGACGAACCCCGGATCGTCAGGCCCGGCCGCGACGCCGGCCGCACCGAACCCCGCCTGTACTGAGCCTCTCACGAAGCCTGCATCACCCAAGGATGACACCCATGCGCGTGACCGTCCTCCAGATGACCCCCGGCGCCGACAAGGCCGCCAACATCGCCCAGGCCACCCAGCTGATCGACGCCGCCGTCGACGCCGACCGCCCCGACCTCGTCGGCCTCCCCGAGATGTGGACCTGCCTCGGTGGCGACCGCGCCACCAAGCTCGCCGAAAGCGAAATCCTCCCGACTCCCGGCAGCAACGCCCCCGGCGGCCCCGCCTACGAGTTCCTCCGCCAGGTCGCCCGGACCCGCGGCATCCACGTCCACGGCGGCTCCCTGTGCGAGGCCGCCGAAGGCCGCCTCTACAACACCACCGTCGTCTTCGCCCCCGACGGCACCGAACAGGCCCGCTACCGCAAGATCCACCTGTTCGACATCACCACCCCCGACGGCACCGGATACCGCGAAAGCGCCACCTACGGCGCCGGGTCGGACCTCGTCACCTTCGAGGCCGGAGGCCTCACCATGGGCTGCGCCGTCTGCTACGACGTCCGCTTCCCCGAGCTCTTCCTCGCTCTCCGCCAGAAGGGCGCCGACCTCATCTTCCTCCCGTCGGCCTTCACCGTCGCCACCGGCCGCGACCACTGGGAGGTCCTGATCCGCGCCCGCGCCATCGAGACGCAGTGCTGGCTCGTCGCCCCCGCCACCTTCGGCGAGCACCGCGACGCGAAGAACCAGGCCCGCCACACCTACGGCCACTCCCTCGTCTGCGACCCCTGGGGCACCGTCGTCGCCAAGGTCTCGGACGGCATCGGCTGGACCACCGCCCGCATCGACCCGGCCCTCACCCGCCGCACCCGCGCCAACATGCCCGTCCTCGAACACCGTCGCCCCGATATCGGGGCGCTCGGGATTGACGGCCGCCACGGTCCGGCCCTCGACACGGGGGCGCCAGGCTGAGCCGGTGTCCGACACAGCGCCCCCCGGCCCGCACTTCGCAGCCCCGCCCACCCGGATTTCCTTCGTCGCTGCGCCCACCGTGCTCGCCCAGGAGTGCCTCGGCCGCCTCGTGGCCGCGCACGGCACCGTGCCCTCCACGGACGCCGACGCCATCATCGCCCTCGGCGGGGACGGCTTCATGCTCGAAACCCTCCACCTCCTGCACGGGCATGGCCTGACCACCCCCGTCTACGGCATGAACTGCGGCTCCGTCGGCTTCATGATGAACGCCTTCGACGAAGCCGACGTCGTGGAGCGCCTGGCCCGCGCCCAGTCCGCCCTGCTCCACCCCCTCCGCATGCACGCCGTCACCTCCGCCGGCGCCACCAGCGAGGCCGTCGCCTTCAACGAGGTCTCCCTCCTCCGCCAGCTCCGCCAGGCCGCCAAGATCCGCATCACCGTCGATGGCCGCGTCCGCCTCGCCGAGCTGATCTGCGACGGCGTTCTCGTCTCCACCCCCGCCGGCTCCACCGCCTACAACCTCTCGGCCCACGGACCCATCGTCCCGCTCTCGGCCAACCTCCTGCCCCTCACGCCCATCAGCGCCTTCCGCCCGCGGCGTTGGCGCGGCGCCCTGCTGCCCGCCACGGCACAGGTCCTGTTCGAGGTCCTGGAGCGCGACAAGCGCCCCGTCGCCGCCGTCGCCGACTTCACCGAGGTCCGCGACGTCGCCTCCGTCGCCGTGCGCGAGGACCGCACCGTCACCGCCACCGTCCTGTTCGACCCCGAACACGGCCTCAGCGAACGCATCATCGCCGAGCAGTTCACCGTCTGACACTCTCGGCAATCCTTTCTTCACCCGTCTCCACCATCCTGGCGCCTTCCCACAGGATGATCTCATGCGGCTTTCCAACCTGCGCCTGCGCACCCGCATCTCGGCAGGCTTCGCCATCCTGGTCCTGTTGGGGTTGTCGGTGGCCCTGACCGGCACCTGGCAGTTCGCCCGCGTGGGCGCCGAGGTCAGCCGCATGGACGCCATGGCGGGGCGCATGCGCCTGGCGATGGAAGCCTCCCACACGCTCGAGATCGTGCGGCGGGCTGAACTCCGCTACCGCCTGGACAACGATTCCAGCGCCAAGAAGGACACCATCGAGGCCGAATCGAAGGTCGCGGCCTTGCTGGACGACCTGTCCGGCTCCGCCACCCACCCCACTGAGCGGGACGCGCTGCAGCAGATCCGGGCAAGCCTCGGCTTCCATGCCGCAGTCCTGACCCGCTTCACCACCCTGTCCGAAACCGCCGGTGAAGCGAAAAGCCGCATCTTGACCGGGGGCGACGGCCTCACGGCCGCAACCGACCGCCTGCTGGATCACGCCCGGCGCACGGCGGAGAATACCCCCCTCACCACCGCCACCTTGACCACCAACGTCGCGGTCGTGGCCTCGCGCGTCCAGACCGCCATCATGCTGCTCCGTGTCGCGAGTTGGCGCTTCATCGCGAGCCAGGACACGAACGGACTCGCGACATTCAAGTCCAACGCAGCCCAGGCCTTCGCCTCCATCGCCGCCCTCGACGCCGTCGCCTCGCCCGACGTGAAGGCGCTGATCGTCCCCGTCGGCGCCGCCCTCGGCCTCTACATGCACGCCTTCGTCTCCTACGCCGAGGCCGCCATCGACGGCGCAACAGCCTATGACAAGGAGCTGCTGCCGCAGATCATCGTCATGCAGCAGGCCCTCCGCGCGATCGAGGAGCCGCTCAAGGCCCAGTTCGACGCCGGCGCCGCCGAAGCCCGCGCCATCGCGGCCCGGTCCACCGTGCAGCAATCCATTCTGGCCGGCCTCCTCCTCGTCTGCGGCACCGCCATCGCCCTCCTGATCGGCCGCAGCATCGTCCGCCCCGTCACCGCCATGACCCTCGCCATGACGAGGCTCGCCGCCGGCGACAAGACGACACCCATCCCCGCCCAGGCCAACAAGGACGAGGTCGGAGACATGGCCCGCGCCGTCGAGGTGTTCCGCCGCCAGGGCATCCAGGCCGACGACCTGGCCGCCTCGCAGGACACCCAGCGGGCCGCCAACGAAACGCGGGCGGCCCGCCTCTCCTCCCTCGTGCTCGGCTTCGAATCCCAGGTCGGCGGCGTCGTCGGCGAACTCTCCTCCTCCTCCCAGGAACTCGAAGGCACCGCCCGCTCCATGACCGCCACCGCCGAGCAGACGAACGGCCAGGCCGGCGCCGTCGCCCAGGCCGCCCAGGCGGCAAGCGCCGGCGTCCAGACCGTCGCCGCCGCCTCCGAACAGCTCGCCGCCTCCATCGGCGAGATCACCCGCCAGGTTGCCCAGTCCGCCCGCATGTCGAGCAAGGCCGTCGAGGAGGCACGCCGCACCGACGAAATCGTCCGAGCCCTCGCCGAAAGCGCCCAACGCATCGGTCACGTCGTCGGCCTCATCAACGGCATCGCCGGCCAGACCAACCTCCTCGCCCTCAACGCCACCATCGAGGCCGCCCGCGCCGGCGACGCCGGCAAAGGCTTCGCCGTCGTCGCCGGCGAAGTCAAAGGCCTCGCCAGCCAGACCGCCCGCGCCACGGAGGAGATCGCCGGCCAGATCAACCAGATCCAGGCCGCCACCCGCGAGGCCGTCGAGGCCATCGGCGGCATCGCCGCCACCATCGAGGAAGTCAGCGGCATCGCAACCTCCATCGCCTCCGCCGTCGAGCAGCAAGGCGCCGCAACCGCCGAGATCGCCCGCAACGTCCAACAAACCGCCACCAACACCCAGGACGTCACCGCCCACATCACCGGCGTCAGCACCGCCGCCAACTCCACCGGAGCCGCCGCCGAACAAGTCCTCGCCGCCGCCGGAGACCTCTCCCGCCAAGCCAAACGCCTCACCGGAGAAGTCGACCGCTTCGTCACCGAAGTCCGCCTTGCCGCCTAATCCGTTCAATAATATAGCAAAATCGTCATGCCCGAGCTTGTCCCGGGTATCCACGCGGTCCAATGGGGATGAGCACGAACACCCGAGAGCGCAGCCCGCGGCTCAGCCCCAACCCTCAGCCCAGCAAAGGCACCCGGGCGTGCCAGTCCGTATCCCGCTGATAAGCGTCCGCCACCGCCATCAGCCGCCCCTCTGCAAACGGACGGCCCACGATCTGCAGCCCCACCGGGCACCCCGCCGGGTCGAACCCGCACGGCACGCTGATCGCCGGCAACCCAAGATAGTTGAACGGCCGCGTGCTCGAAGAAACCGCCATGAACCGCGTCTCCGTCCCCGCCGGGCCATGGTCGATGTCGGTCGACTCCAGCGTCGGCAACACCGTCGGGATCGTCGGCAGAACAATCACGTCCAGCTCCCCGAACACCCCATCCACGAACGACCGCAACAGCGGCCCCCGCGCCGAAAGCGCCTCCACATAATACACCGCCGGGATCGCATACCCCGCATACAGCCGCGCGCTCAGATGCACCGCGTAATCCTCCGGCCGGTCCCGCATCCACCGCGCATGGATCGCCGCCGCCTCGCACCGCGACACGATCCCCGAATACGCCGCGACCGCCTCCATCTCCGGCAACGCGATCGGCGTCACCACCGCCCCACGCTCCGCCAGAACCCGCGCCGCCTCGGCCACCGCTGCCACCACCGGCGCGTCTGTCCCGCACAGCCCGGCATTCGTCACCAGCCCGACCCGCAGCCCCCGCACATCGCCCGTCAGCCCCGCCTCGTAATCCGGCACCGCCTCATGCGACGACGTCGGGTCCAGCGGGTCGTGCCCCGCGATCACCCCCATCAGCACCGCGCAGTCCCGCGCCGACCGCACCAGCGGCCCCACGTTGTCCGCCGAGAAGCTCAACGGCATCACCCCAGCCCGGCTCACCCGCGTCTGCGTCGGCTTCAACCCCGTCACCCCGCACGCCGAGGCCGGCAGCCGCACCGACCCCCCGGTGTCCGAACCCAGCGCCCCGAACGCGAACCGCGCCGCCACCGCAGCCCCCGACCCGCTGGAAGACCCGCCCGTGATGTACGGCGGGTTCCACGGGTTGTGGCAATCCCCATGATGCCGGTTGTGCCCCGTCGGGTTCTGCGCGAACTCCGCCATGTTCAACCCGGCGAACGTGATCGACCCCGCCGCATGCAGCCGGTCCAGCACCGTCGCCGTCCGGTCCGCCACCCACTCCCCACGGATCGACGACCCGCACGTGCTCACCCGCCCCGCCTGGTAGTACATGTCCTTGTGCGCCAACGGCACCCCATGCAGCCGCCCCAGCGGCATACCGTCCGCCACCGCCCGGTCCGCCGCCTCCGCCGCCGCCATCGCGCCGTCCCGATCCACCCAGATCGTCGCGTTCACCACCGCCTCATGCGCATCGATCGCCGCCAGGCAGCTCTCCAGCAGCGCCACCGCCGTCACCTGCCGCGTCGCCACCGCCTCGGCCGCGTCCACAAGGCTCAGATGGTTCGGCGTCATTCCTTCGTCGCCTGCAGCGCCGCCTCGAAGCTGCTCGGCTCGTCCTCGAACCGCAGCCGTCCCCGCTGCGCCTCGAACGCCCGGATCGTCGCCATCAGCTCCACCGCCAGCCGTCGCCCCGCCTCGTTCGGCGCCTGTATCCCGTGCCAAGCCGCCACATAGGCCTCCGTCGCCGCCAGGAACCCGTCGCTGTGCCCGCTCATCAATACGTCTCGAACATCGTGGCGATCGCCGCCTTGTCGTCCGTCACCGTCAGCGCCATTGCCAGCAGGATGCGCGCCTTCTGCGGGTTCAGGTTGTCGGCCGACAGAAACCCCTGGTCCCGCATCTTCTGCCCCGGGAACACCCGCCCGCTGCCCGCCCGCGTCGACAGCACCACCACCACCCCGGCCTTGGCCGCCTCCGCCAAAGCCTCCGTGTCGGCCGGCGTCGGGAAGCTCGGCGCGAACCCCGCCGAAACGATTCCCCGCGCCCCCGCCGCCACGAACGCCCGCACCGCCACCCCGTCCGACCCGGCATACGCATACGCCACATCGACCCGGGGCAGGGCGTCCAGCCCCCGGATGTCGAACGCAGTGTCCGGCGCCCGTCGCCGCACCGGCGCACGGTAGAACGCGATCCGGTCCGCATCCGCATGCCCCAGAACCCCGAAATCCGGCGTCCGGAACGTCTGCATCCGCAGCGTGCTCGTCTTCGTCACCTCGCGTGCCGCCTGGATCTCCTCGTTCAGGCACACCAGCACGCCCATGCCGCGCGCCGCCGGGCTGGCCGCCGTCCGCACCGCGCTCACCAGGTTCATGAACGCGTCCGTGCTCAGCCCGCTCGACGGCCGCTGCGACCCCACCAGCACCACCGGCACGCTCACCTTCACCGTCAGGTTCAGCGCATACGCCGTCTCCTCCAGGCTCGCCGTCCCGTGCCCGATCACGATCCCCACCAGGTCGGGGTGCGCCGCCACCGCCGCGTCGCACGCCAGCACCAGCCCCCGCCAGTCCGCAAACCCGATGGCGGGGCTCACGATGTTGTCGTACCGCACCGGGATGACCTCGGCGACGTCCGCCAGCACCGGCACCATCGCCACGATCTCTTCGGCGTGCATCCGGTTGTTCGCCCGCCCGTAATCCTGCACGTCGAGCGGCCCCGACCCCAACGACGCGATCGTCCCCCCCGTCCCGATGAAAGCGACCTTCGGCCGACTGCCCCCGCTCCCGCCGCCACTCATGCCGCGCGCGCCTGCCGCTGCCGCAGCCCCGCCACCAGGTGCGCCGTGTCCATCACGTCCCCGAACGTCGCGTAGAATGCTGCCAGCGCCGCGTCGTGTTCCTCCGCACTCGTGGTGGCGCACCCGTCGCTCACCATCACCGTCCGGAAGTCCAGCATCATCGCGTCGCGCGCCGAACTGTCGCAGCACACGTTCGTCAGCGTCCCCACGATCAGCACCGTGTCGACCCCGCGCGACCGCAGCAGCGGCGCCAGGTCGCACGTCCCCGGGATGAAGGCGCTGTACCGCCGTTTCAGCACCGTCTCATCCCCCGGCCGCACGTCCATCTCCGGCCACAGCCCGTGCCCCACAGCGCCCTCCGTCATCGCCGCGTTCCGCCGCGCATTGCCCTCTGCCGAGTTCATCCGCTGCTGCACCGTCCAGTCCCGCAGGCAGCTCTCGTCATGCGTGTTCTGCACCCACGCCACCAGCCCCCCGGTGTCGCGCAATGCCCCCGCAAGCAGGTTGATCGCCGGCACCGCCTCCCGCGCCGCGGCACACGCCATGTAGCCGCCGCGCTCGTGCAGGTAGCCGACCTGCATGTCGATCACCACCAGCGCCGTCGCCTGCGCCGTCAGATCGGCGAACGGATGCGCCGTCCCCCGCCGCCCCATCGCCCGCTCGATCGCCCAGCCGGGCATCCGAACGCCCGCCATCTCTCCGAACTCGTCCATCCCGATTCTCCCAAACCGCCTATGCCGCCAGCCGCTCGCCCGCCCGGATGCACCGCACCGTCCGCCCCGGCGCCACCAGCCGCTCCTCCGGGATGCCAGCATGGCACGCCTCGACCACCAGCGGACAGCGCGGCGCGAACGCGCACCCCGGCGGCGGCTGCCGCAGGTCGGGCGGCGACCCCGGGATCGCCATGATCTCCGATCCGCCCTCCCGGATCACCGAGGCCAGCAGCCCCTGCGTGTAGGGATGCGTCGGCCGCCGCAGCACATCCCGGACCGGGCCCTGCTCCACGATCTGCCCGGCATACATCACCGCCACCCGATCCGCGACCTCCGCCGCCACCCCCAGATCGTGCGTCACGATTACCATGCCCATCCCCAGCTCCCGCTGCAGCCCCCGCAGCAGCACCAGGATCTGGATCTGCACCGTCGCATCCAGCGCCGTCGTCGGCTCGTCGGCCAGCAGCAGCCGCGGCCGGCACGCCAGCGCCATCGCGATCACCACCCGTTGCCGCAGCCCACCGCTCAACTCATGCGGATACGCATCGAGCCGCCGCGCCGCATCCGGCACCCGCACCAGGTCCAGCACCTCCAACGCCCGCGCTCGGGCCGCACCGCGCGACAGCCCCAGATGCCGGGTCACGCTCTCGGTGATCTGCTGCCCGATCGTGTACACCGGGTCCAACGCGGTCATCGGCTCCTGGAACACCATCGCCGCCGCACCGCCCCGCAGCGCCCGCAGCTCCTTCCCGTTCAGCCCCATCACCTCGCGCCCTTCCACGCGAAGCCCGCCCGACACTCGGGTCTGCGGCGGCAGCAGCCGCATCAACGCCCGCAGCGACACGCTCTTGCCCGACCCGCTCTCCCCCAGCAGGCACAGCACCTCGCCCGGCATCACCTGCAGGCTCACGCCCCGCACCGCCTCCACCTGGTCCCGCCCCACCCCGAAGCGCACCCGCAGGTCCGAAAGCTCCGCCAGCGGCGTGCCGCCCGTCATCACGCCGCGTCCTGCAAAGCAGGCGCCGCCGAATGGCCGGACCCGGCATGCAGCATGTGGCACGCCGCCTGGTGCCCCTCCCAACTCGGCGGCACCGGGATCACCTCCCCGCACACCGCCTCCACATGCGGGCACCGCGTCCGGAACCGGCACCCGCTCGGCGGGTTGGCAGGGGAGGGGGGGTCTCCCGTGATCGGCGCCTGCTCCACCCGGTGGTCCGGGTCCATGCTCAGCCGCGACGCCAGCAACGCCCGCGTATACGGGTGCTGCGGGCGGGAGAACACGGCGTCCGCTGCCCCGCTCTCCACCACCCAGCCCAGGTACATCACCAGCACCCGGTCGCTCACATGCTGCACCACCGCCAGGTCGTGCGAGATGAACACGTAGGTCAGCCCCAAATCGCGCTTCAACGCCGCCAGCAGGTTCAGCACCTGCGCCTCGACCGACTTGTCGAGCGCGCTCACCGCCTCGTCCAGGATCACCAGCCGCGGCTGCAGCGCCAAGGCCCGCGCGATATTCACCCGTTGCTTCTGCCCACCCGAAAGCTCGTGCGGATACCGCGGCCCGAACTGCACGGGATCGAGCCCCACCCGCCGCAACGCCTCGTTCGCCTCCTGCGCCGCCTGCCGCCGCGAGCGCCCCAGCACCAGCGGCCCGAACGCCACGCTGTCCCGCACCGGCATCCGCGGGTTCAACGAGCTCGCGCTGTCCTGGAACACCATCTGCGCCTGCCGCCGCAGGTCCCGCAGCGCGATCCCGCCGGCCTCGCCCACCGCATCGCCGTCGAACACCAACTCCCCCGCGTCGGGCCGGATCAGGTGCAGCAGCAGCCGGGCCAGCGTGCTCTTCCCGCAGCCCGACTCCCCCACGACGCCCAGCGTCTCGCCCTTGCCCACCGTGAACGAGATGCCGTCCACCGCCCGCACCGCACCCCCGCCCGCAATCGGGAAATGTTTCTTCAGGTCCCGCGCGATCAGCATCGGCTGCCCCGGTCCCCCCCGGTCCCGCACGTCTGGCGCCCGCCCGCGTTCGGCGCCGTCGCTCATTTCAGCCGAACGTCCATCGCCGACCGCAACCCGTCGCTCACCAGGTTGAAGCACATGCTCGTCAGGAAGATCGCCACCCCCGGCATCGCGCAGACCCAGGGCTGCACATAGATCGCCTGCCGCAGCGTCGACAGCATCAGACCCCAGTCCGGGATCGGAGGACGCACGCCCAGCCCCAGGAACGACAGCCCCGACGCCAGCAAGATGCTCACGCTCACCAGGCTCGACGCATACACCAGCACCGGCGCCAGCACGTTCCCCAGCAGGTGATACCGGATGATCATCAGGTGCCCGGCCCCCGTCGCCCGCGCTGCCTCCACGAAATCCAGGTTTCGCACCTGCGTCGTCGCCGTCTCCGCCACCCGGCACGCCTGCGGGATGAACACCAGCGTCAGCGCCAGCATCCCGTTCACCATCCCGCCCCCCATCGCCCCCGAGATCGCCACCGCCAGCAGCACCGAAGGGAACGCATAGAACACGTCCATCGTCCGCATGATCAGCGTGGCGACCCAGCCCCCCGCATACCCCGCCGTGATCCCGAGCGACCCCCCGACCAGCCCCGCGATGACAACCGGCACCACCCCCATCAGCAACGAGGTCCGCCCGCCGTACAAAATCCGCGACAGCACGTCCCGCCCCAGCTCGTCCGTCCCCAGCGGGTGCCCGCGATACCCGAACGGCTTCAGCCGCAGGATGATCCCCTCCTTGAACGGGTCGAATGGCGCCAGCAGCGGCGCGAACATCGCCGACAGCACGATCGCCACCACCAGCACCGCGAAGATCACCGTCACCGGGTCCCGCCGCAGCCGCCGCCCCACCATCCCCCAATAGCCCGGCGCAACCTGCGCCCGCGGCATCGCCGCCGCCGGAAGCACCGCCCCCGACATCAGCTGCGCCGCACGCGCGGGTCGATCGCAGCCTGCATCAGGTCCACCACCAGGTTGGTCGCGACGAACACCAGCGCCAACGACAATATCGCCCCCTGCAGCACCGGCACGTCACGGTTCACGATCGCCCGCCCCAGCAGCGTGCCCGAGCCCGGCCACGCGAACACCGGCTCCACCAGGATCGACCCGCCCATCAGGTAGCCGAACTGCAGCCCCATCACCGCCAGCATCCCGGGCGCGGCGTTCTTCAGCACGTGCCGCACCACCGCCCATTCGCTCAGCCCCTTGGCCCGCAGCGTCGTCACGAAGTCCTGCCCCCGCACCTCCAGCACCGCCGCCCGCGTCGTCCGTGCGATGATCCCCACCGGCACCATCGCCAGCGTGATCACCGGCAGCACCAGATACCGCAGGTCGTCCAGATGGAACGCCGAGAAGTTGTCGGACCCGTTGCTCCCCATCCCCGAGGCCGGCAGCCACGCCATCTCCACGGCGAAGATGATCACCATCACCAGCCCCAGCCAGTAGTTCGGCACGCTCACCCCCAGCACCGCCGTCCCCGTCACCAGCCGGTCGATCGTCCGCCCCAGCCGCCCCGGCCGCACGCACCCGGCCACCGTCCCCAGCGTCGCCCCGATCGCGAACGAGATCGGCACCGCGAAGATCGCAAGCTCCAGCGTGTTCACCAGCGCCCCGCCCACCTCGAGCGACACCGGCCGCCGCGTCGCGACGCTCAACCCGAAATCCCCGTGCGCCGCACGCCACATCCAGTTCACGAACTGCACTGGCAGCGGCTTGTCGAAGCCGTACGCCTTCTTCACGACCTCGATCATCTCCGCCGTCGCATCGGGCGGCAGCACCGTCTGCAACGGGTCCCCGGGCGCCAGATACACCAGCATGAAACAAACCAGGCTCACCCCGAACGCGATCGGAAGGGCGTAGATCAGCCGCCACAGGATGGTCTTGGCCATCGCCCCTCCGCGCGCCCGACGGGTGCGGCTACTTGTCCACCGTGATCGGCGTCAGGTCCTGGAACCAGCTCTGCGCCTGCACGAACCCCTTGACCTTCGGCGACAGCGCCCGCGGGTTCAGGTCGTGCACCACCCAGATGAACGGCGCCTGCTGCACCATCAGCTCATGCATCTTCTCCAACAGGCCCAAACGCTTGCCCGCGTCGAACTCGTTGAACGCCTGGGTGATCAGGGCCTCCATGTCCGGCGTGAAGAAATGCCCCCAGTTGCTGCCGTTCGGCGACCACTGCGCCTTCTGCATGAACCGCGTCATGCCCGCGATCGGGTCCTGGATCGACCGGCTGACGTTGTTCGCGTCCACCCCCGCCGGCGGCGGCACCCGGCTCATCGCCAGTAGCGCGTTCCAGTCCATCGGCTGCAGCGTCACCTGGAACCCAGCCTCCTCCAGCTGAGACTTCACCAGCTCGTTCATCGGCAGCGGCTGCATCTGCCCCGAACCCGACGTGCTGATCGCCAGCGTCACCTTGCACGGCGTGCACCCGGCCTCCTTCAACAACGCCTTCGCCTTCGCCACGTCGTGCGTGTAAGGCACCGGATGGCCGAACCAAGGCGTCCCCGGCGGGAACGCCACCGGCGCCGGGATCGCCGTCCCGCCCAGCAGCTCCGCCACATCATCCCGGTTGATCGCGAAGTTCGCCGCCTGCCGTACCCGCACGTCCTTGAACGGCCCAACCTCCGTGTTCAGCTGATACGGCCACACATGCGGATACGTGTTGGTGATGATCTTCATTCCCGACGACTTCAGCCGCGGGATCGCATCGGGGCTCGGCGCCTCCACGAAATTCACCTGGCCCGACAGCAGCGCCGCCGTCCGCGTGCTCGCCTCCGGCATCGGCAACAGGACCAGCCGGTCCTGCTTCGGAACCCGCGTCTTGTCCCAGTAATCCTTGTTCGGCACGAACTCCAACCGCTCATGCGGCACCATGCGATCGAACTTGTATGGCCCGGTGCCCGAAGGCTGCATGGCATAGGCCGCCCAGTCATACTTCACCGCCTCGGCGCGGCACTTGCTCGTCAACACCACGAAGCTCATCTCGTAAGGAAACAACGAGCTCGGCACCTTCGTGTACAGCGCAACCGTGTGGTCGTCGATCTTCTCCACCTTGGCGAAGTTCGGCAGATACGCGCGCGACAGCGCGAACTGCTGCGCGTTCCACTGCGGCGCCTTCTCGTCGAACCGCCCGTAATTCCACACCACCGAATCCGCATCGAACGCGCATCCGTCGTGGAACTTCACCCCCTGTCGTAAGGTGAAGATCCACTTCGTGTGGTCCGCCGGGTCGATCTTCCATTCCGTGGCCAGGCCCGGCTTGATCTCGGCCGGCTTGTCGGCGCTGCTCAGGTCCCAGTTGATCAGCGAATCATACAGGCTTAGCCCGACGAACCTGAACCCCTCGAACCCCTGGTCCGGGTTGCCGCCCGTCACCGGGATGTCGCCCGCCGTCATCGCGACCGTCAGCACGCCCTGCGCCCGCGCCGGCGCCTGCACCGCACCCAGCAGCAGCCCGGCCGCAGCCAGACGGGAAACCAACGAGAACCGGACCATGCAGCGCCTCCAGCAGACAAGCCGCAAACCTGGCAAGCACGAACCGGCAGCGCAACGCAAAAACACCCTCCGCCAGGGCCCAAATCCCGGTCGCGGACCGGGATTGCCTACCCTTGCGCCGGCACGCCTGCCTTGTGAGCAGTCGCATGCTGATAACCCGCCGCATCCTTGTAAGCGGTGGGCCGCCGATCCGCCCAAGGCCGCACCGCTTCCAGCACCGCCCCGACCCGCAGCACGTCCATGTCCGCCCCCCACCGCCCGACGATCTGCACCCCCGTCGGCAGCCCGTCCGCCGCGAACCCCGACGGCACCGTCAGCGCCGGGTGACCCGTCAGGTTGAACGGATACACATAGGCGGTCCAACCCTGCCGCGTGATCCCCCACCGCCCCCCGTCGATCTCCACCTGGTCGTGCGCCGCATCGAAGTCCGCCGGCAGCGCGCTCCGCGTCAGCGTCGGCATCACCAGCATGTCGAACCGCGTCAGCAGATCCTGGATCGCCCGGAACAGCCGCGTCCGCGCATACTGCCCCTCCCGGAACTCCGTCAGGCTGAACGCCCGCCCGCGCTCCATGAACGCCAGCAGGGACGGGTCCATCTGGTTCTCCCACCGCGCCCGGTGCGGCTCCATCGCCACCGCGAAGTTGCCCTGGTACATCACCCGCCCCGGCAGCTCCATCCAATCCACCGCCGTCCCGATCGGCTCCACCACTGCCCCCTGCGCCTCCAGCGCCCCCAGCGAAAGCGCCGTGTTCGCCGCCACGTCCCGGTCCACATGCAGGTTCGCCGCCAGCGCCACGATCCCGATACGCAGGCTCGACAGATCCATCCCGATCAACCCCGCCGTCAGCCGAGACTGCTCCCGGTTCGTCAGGCTCCAAGGATCCCGCCCGCTCGGCCCCGACAGCGCCACATGCATCAGCGCCGCATCCGTCACCGTCCGCGTGATCGGCCCGCCATAGGTGTAGTTCCCGAACGCATCCAGCGCGCTCTCCCACGGCACCGCCCCCAACGTCGGCTTATGCCCCACCACGCCGCACGCCGCCGCCGGGATCCGCACCGATCCGGCCCCGTCCGTCCCCAGCGCCAGCGGCCCCAATCCCGCCGCCACCGCCGCCGCAGCCCCCCCGCTGCTCCCGCCCGACGTCCGCGACAGATCCCAAGGGTTCGGCGTCACTCCGAAGCTCGGCCCGTCCGTCAGCCCCTTGTGCCCGAACTCCGGCATTCGCGTCTTGCCCACCAGGATGCACCCTGCCTCGCGCAGCCGCACCGCGATCGCGTCGTCCCGCTCCGGCACATGCCCGGCAAAGATCGCGCTGCCATGCGTCGTCAGCACCCCCGCCGTCTCCACCTGGTCCTTGATGCTCACCGGAACCCCGTGCAGCGGGCCCAAAGCCGCCCCATCCATCACCGCCCGCTCGGCCGCCCGCGCCTGCGCCATCGCCTGCTCGCCCGTGATCGTCACGAACGCGTTCAACACAGGCTGCGCCGCCTCGATCGCCCCCAGCACCGCCGCCGTCAGCTCCACCGGCGAGATCTTTCCCCGCCGGATCAACGAAGCCGCCTGACTCGCAGACAAGGACAGCAGCTCGGTCATGGTTCTCTCCGTTTCTGTGGACGCTTCGACAAGCCTGCGCCTAGTGTCCTGGATCAGGAGTTCGTCGCCGTGTGCGCCGGACGCATGATCGGTCACGACACGAAAACAAACAACCGACTGCCCGGAATCGCCATCGCGTTGCTGAACCGGACGTCAGCGCTGCAAGACCGACCAGGAGGCCCGCGCCATGCTCAACCGCCGAACCGTCCTCGCCGCCAGCGCCGCCGCCACCCTCGCCCGGCCCGCCCGCGCCGCCGGCCGCACCCTCGACCTCGTGCTCGAATCCGAGGCCGTCATCCTCGACCCCTACGCCACCACCGCCGCCATCACCCGCACCTTCGGCTACCACGTCTGGGACACCCTCTTCGCCACCGCCGACGACGGCGCCATCCACCCCCAGATGATCGCCAACTGGGAAACCTCGCCCGACCGCCTCACCTGGCGCTTCGCCCTCCGCCCCGGCCTCCTGTGGCACGACAACACCCCCGTCACCGCCCAGGACTGCACCGCCAGCCTCAAGCGCTGGATGCCCAAGGACCCGCTCGGCCGCATGCTCGCCGCCGCCAGCACCGCCATCGACGCCACCGACGCCCGCACCTTCGTCATCCACCTGCGCGAACCCTTCCCCCTCATGCTCGACGTCCTCGGCAAGCCTAACGCCGTCGTGCCCTTCATGCTTCCCGAACGCCTCGCCGCCACCCCCGGCGACAAGCGCATCACCGAGATCGTCGGCTCCGGCCCCTTCCGTTTCCGCCCCGACGAGTGGCGCCCCGGCGACCGCATGATCCTCGAGCGCAACCCCGCCTACCTCCCGCGCGAGGAGCCCGCCAGCTTTCTCGCCGGCGGCAAGATCCCCCGCATCGACCGCCTCGTGCTCCGCGTCATCCCCGACGACGCGACCGCCGCCAACGCCCTGGCCGCCGGCGAGGTCGACTACGTCCAATACGTCTCGTTCGACCAGATCGACCGCCTCGCCAAGGCCCGCGACGTCTCGCTGATGACGCTCGGCGGCATCCACATGTTCCAGGGCAACTTCCGCCTCAACCACGCCACCGGCCCGTTCACCGACCCTGCCGTCCGCCGGGTCCTCTGGTCGCTCGTCGACCAGGCCGAGATCCTCGGCGCCATCGGCATTCCCAAGCGCTTCGCCGCCCCCCCATGCCCCTCGTTCTGGATGTGCGACTCCCCGCTGCAGTCCGCCGCCGGCGCGCCCACCCCGGCCGGCGTACCCTTCTCGATCGAGGCCGCCCGCGCCGCCCTCAAACAGACCGCCTACGCCGGCGAGCCCGTCGTCATGCTCGAAACCTCGGGCTCCATCAGCGAGACCGCCTGCCGCGTCCTCGCCCAGGGGATGCGCCAGGCCGGCTTCACCGTCGACGAGCAGCCGATGGACTGGGGCACCGTGCTGGCGCGCCGGGCGAAGAAAGACGGCTGGAGCCTCTTCGGCGTCTACTCCAACGGCGTCGACATGGTCAGCCCGCTCAACCACTTCTACGTCGCCAGCACCTGCGCCGACTATCCCGGCTGGAGCTGCGACAACCGCATCCCCGCGCTGCTCGCCCGCTTCGCCAAGGCCGAGGACCTGCCCGCCCGCCGCGCCATCGCCGCCGACATCCAGACCATCTGCTACGAGATCGTCCCCAGCGTCATGTGGGGCCAGTTCAGCCGCCCCGCCGCCTACCGCAACCGCCTCAAGAACCTCCCCCAAAGCAGCTTCCCCATCTTCTGGGAGGTCGACGTCTGAACCGGGCTCGCAGCCGCATCAACCCCCCCGCCGCCCCCGCACCAGCAGCGCCGCCTGCACCCCCGCCATGACCGCCAGCAGCCCCGCCATCGCCACGAACGCCCCCCGCCAGCTCCCCGAGACCGTCACGATCCCCGAAAAGATCGTCGGCCCCGCCATGTAGCCCAGGAACGTGAACACCGAGCTGCCCGCCGTCGCCTCCGTCACCTGGTTCGCCGCCGACAACCGCACCACCTCCGCCAGATAGATGCCGTTCCAGCTCGCCGCCAGAAACCCGCACAACCCGCACACCCCGGCCACCACGCCCAACGACGACCCCGCCGGCAAAACCGCCAGCACCAGCACCGCCCCCGCCGCCAAGCCGGCCTGCACCGTCAGGTTCACCGCCGGCGCCCCCGTCCGGTCCGCAAGCCACCCCAGGACGACCCGCGCCACCACCCCGGCCCCCTGCATCGCCGCATACGCCGCCCCCGCCTCCGGCAACGACAATCCCCGGTCCACCGACAGATACGTCACCGTGAACCCGAACAGGCACCCCTGCACCAGCGCGAACGACACCGCCAGCGCCGTCACCGTCGCCAAAGGCAGGTTGGCCCGCAGCACCACGTAAGGCGCCCGCACGTTCCGCCACCGCAGCAGCGTGCCAGGCCCGATCGGCTGCGTCGCGTCCCGCTCCACATCGAGCCGCCCCCGCATCGGCCCGATCAGCAGCGCCGCCCCCAGCCCCGACCCCACCGAGATCAGCAGCGCCGCCGGCCACCCGAACCGCGCCGCCGCGGGCGCCAGCAGCAGCCCCGCCAGCGCACCCCCCAGCGGCGCCCCGGCCTGCTTGATCGAAAAGATCAGGGTCCGGTGCCGCACCGGCGCCGTCGCCGCCAAGATCCGGCTGCCCGCAGGCGGGGAGGGGCCATACCCCACCCCCATCACCAGCCCCGCCACCGCCAAAAACGGCCACCACCCGCTCGCCGCCACCAGCAGCCCCAGCGTCGTCAGCACCGCCCCCGCCTGCAACGACCGCACCGGCCCGAACCGCAGCAGCAGCGGCCCCCCGAACGTCAGGAACAGGATCGACCCCAGCGAGTTCAACGACTGGATGTTGCCGATCCGCTCCGGCGCCAGACCCGCCCCGGCCGTCAGCAGCGGCGCGATGATGGGCAGGCTCTGGTTCATGAAGCTGGTCACCGTCTGCATCAGCAGCGTCGTCCCCAGCGCCGCCACCCACGCCCGCGCCGCCATCCCGTCCTCCCCGAGCCGGAACCCCCCTGCCAGCGGCCAAAGGTTGCGGAAAGCGGCCAAGGGTTGCGGAAAGCGGCCGAGGGTTGCGGAAAACGGTCGACGGGGCAAGATCGCGCCATGGACCAAGCCGCCCCCCACCAAGTCCCCACCCGCAGCTACCGCGTCCTGCCCACAGACCCGGTCGGCGTCTTCCCCCGCATCTTCGGCCGCCGCGGTGCCGTCGCCAGCCAGCACACCCTCTCCGCCCTCGCCGGGATCGAGATCCTCCAGGCCGGCGGCAACGCCATCGACGCCGCCGTCGCCGCAACCTTCGTCGAAGGCGTCGTCAACCCGCAGATGCACACCATCGGCGGCGAATGCCCCATCCTGGTCCACGAGGCCGGCACCGCGCGCGTCGTCTGCATCAACGGCAACATGGTCGCCCCCGCTCGCGCCACGCCCGAGGCCTTCCGCGCCCGCGGCCTCGGCGCCATCCCCCCCGAGGGCATCCTCGCCGCCGGCGTCCCCGGCGCGTTCGGCGCGCTGGTCGAGGCCCTCATCCGCTTCGGCCGCCTCTCCCTGGCCGAGATCCTCGTCCCCGCCATCGCCCTCGCCCAGGACGGCTTCCCCGTCCACGCCGGCCTCCTCCGCCAGCACGGCTACGGCATCGCCGCACTCGCCGACAAGTTCCGCGCCCAATGGCCCGGCTCGGCCGCCCTCTACCTCCCCGGCGGCCACGTCCCTCAGGAAGGCGCGCCGCTCCGCAACCCCGCACTCGCCCGCACCCTCCAGCACCTCGCCGACGCCGAACGCCGCGCCCCCGGCTCCCGCCAGGACGGCCTCCATGCCGCCTTCCGCGCCTTCTACCAGGGCGACATCGCCCACGAGATCGCCCTCTACGCCGCCGCCCATGACGGCCTGCTCGCCGCAGCCGACCTCGCCGCCTTCCACGTCCCCGTCGAGCCCACCGCCAGCCTCGGCTTCGCCGGCGCCGTCCTCCACAAATGCGGCCCCTGGAACCAGGGTCCCGCCCTCCTGCAGGCCCTCTCCATCCTCAAGCGCTTCGACCTCCGCGCCATGGGCCACAACACCGCCCCCTACCTCCACACCGTCATCGAGGCCGTGAAGCTCGCCTGGGCCGACCGCGAGCAGTTCTACGGCGACCCCGCCTTCATCGACGTCCCGCTCGACACCCTCCTGTCCGACACCTACGGCACCGCCCGCGCCACCCTCATCGAACCCGCCGCAAACCCCTCCCTCCGCCCCGGCGACCCCCGCCGCAACCTGCCCCTGCTCCCATCCCACGAACGCCTGGGCGGAGCCGCCTGGGGCCCCGGCACCGTCCACGTCGACGCCATGGACCAGGCCGGCAACGCCTGCGCCGCAACCCCCAGCGGCGCATGGATCCGCGCCGCCGAGATCGTCCCCAACCTCGGCTTCCCCCTCGGCGCACGCCTCTCCAACTTCAACCTCACCCAGGGCTTTCCCAACGTCGTCGCCCCCGGCAAACGCCCCCGCACCACCATCAGCCCCTCCCTCGCCATGAAGGACGGCCTGCCCTGGCTCGCCTTCGGCAGCATGGGCGGCGACCAGCAGGACCAATGGCAGCTCCAGTTCTTCCTGAACCGCGCCGTCTTCGGCATGAACCTCCAGGCCGCCATCGAAGCCCCCAAGTTCAGCAGCGACCACTTCCCCGCCCAGTTCCACCCCCACGAATACGCCCTCAACCGCGTCCGCATCGAACGAGCCGTCGGCCCCCGAACCATCGACGCCCTCCGCCAAGCCGGACACACCACCGACATCGCCCCCGACTGGACCGAAGGCTTCCTCTGCGCCACCGAACGCCACCCCGAAACCGCCATGCTCGAAGCCGCCTGCGACCCCCGCGGCGCCCGCTCCGAAATCTTCCCCGCCGCAGCCCTGGCCTACTGAGCCAGCCGCGCCCAAAACCGCCCCGCCCACCCCGGTCGCCAACCCCTTCAAAATACGAGATGCTGGCCGCCGTCCTCCACCAGATCGACACCTGGTTCCAAACCCACGTCTTCGAGCCCCTGGCCCGCATCGACCCCCCCGACGCCGCCCTGGCCCACATCGTCCGCACGCTCGACACCGACTTCCGCTCCGGTGGCCGCATATGCCTCGTCGGCGTTCTGGCGCTGGCCGACCCCGCACGGGACAGGTTCGCCGCCCCGGTCCGCAGCGACTTCGCCCGCTGGGTCGAGGCCCTCGCCCTCACCCTGCGCCGCGCCGGCCACGACGAGCGCACCGCCATGGACCGCGCCGAAGACACGATCGCCGGCATCCAGGGCAGCATCGTCCTCGCCCGCGCCCTCATGGACCCCACCGCCTTCGGCCGCACCCAGGCCATGCTCGAAAGCAGGCTGCGGCAACCCCCCAACGCTTACCCCCGCCCCAGATAAAGCTCCGCCGCCCGGGGGTCCGCCAGCAGCGCCGCCGCCGTCCCGCCCAGCGCGATCCGCCCCCCATCCAGGATGAACCCCCGGTCCGAGATCGCCAGCGCCTGCCGTGCCCGCTGCTCCACCATCAGGATGCCCACCCCCAGCGCCGGCAACGACCGGATCGTCCGGAACGCCTCGGCCGCCTTCGCCGGCGACAGCGCCGCCGTCGGCTCGTCCAGGATCAGCAGCCGGGGCCGGGCCATCAACGCCCGCGCGAACGCCAGCGACTGGCGCTCCCCGCCCGACAGGCTCCCCGCCCGCCGCCCCCGCCGTCCCGCCAGCGCCGGGAACGTCTCGAACAGCGCCGCCACCCGCGCCCGCCGGTCCCGCACCCCCGCCACCACCTGCAGGTTCTCCAGCACCGTCAACGACGGGAACACGTTGGCCACCTGCGGCACATACCCGATCCCCGCCGCCACCCGCGCCTCCGTTGGCACGCCCAACAAATCCTGCCCCCCGAACACCACCCCGCCCCGAACCACCGGCAGCAGCCCCAGGATCGCCCGCGCCAGCGTCGACTTCCCCGCCCCGTTCGTCCCCGCAACCGTGACGATCTCCCCCGCCACCAGGCTGAACCCCACCCCGTTCAGGATGTCCGGCCCCCCATACCCCCCCCGCAGATCCGTCACTTGCAGAAGCGGCAGCTCCAGCAGCGTCACGCCGCCCCGCCCAGATACGCGTCCCGCACCCGCGCATCGTCCAGCACCGCCCCCGGCGTCCCCTCCGCGATCACACGGCCCTGGTCCAGCACCACCAGATGCGGCACCAGCCGCGTCAGCGCCTCGAGGTCGTGCTCGATCACCAGGAACGCGATCCCCTCCGCGTTCAGCACCCGGATGCGCTCCACGATCTCCCCGATCAGCACCGGGTTCACCCCCGCGAACGGCTCGTCCAGCAGGATCAGCCGCGGCGACAGCATCAGCGCCCGCCCCAGCTCCAACAGCTTCTTCTGCCCGCCCGACAGCTGCCCGGCCGAAAGCCCCGCCACGCCCCCCAGCCGCAGCGTCGCCATCACGGCCTCCGCCCGCGCCGCCACCGCAGCCTCTTCCCGCGCCACCCGCCGGGGCTGCAGGAACAGCCGCACCAGCCGCTCCCCCGACTGCCCCGGCGCCGCCGCCATCAGGTTCTGCCGCACCGTCAACCCGCCCCACTCCCGCGGCACCTGGAACGTCCGCACCATCCCCGCCCGCGCCCGCGCCGCCGCCGAAACCCCGTCCATCGCCCGCCCGTCGAACCGCACCGTGCCCGACCGCTGCCGCAGGAACCCCGACACCACCGAGAACAAGCTGGACTTGCCCGCCCCGTTCGGCCCGATCAGCCCCACCAGCCCCCCCGCCGGCACCCCCAGACTCACCCCCTCCAGCACCCGGAACCCGCCATACGCCAGGCACACTCCCCCGACCGAAAGCATCACCGCCGCACGCCCATCAGGCCCTCCGGCCGCTTCATCACGAACCCGATCAGCAGAAGCCCCACCACCCCCATCCGCACCGACGCCATGTCCACCCCCGACACCCACGGCGCGACATCCCGCAGGAACCGCGACCCCTCCAGGAACACCATCAGCAGCACCGTCCCGAACACCGCGCCCGATATCCGCGTGGCACCCCCCATGATCATCGCCATCCACACGTAGAACGTCACCAGCGGCACGAACTGGTCGGGCACCACATACGTGATGTCGTGCCCATAGAACGCCCCCGCCAGCCCCGCCAACCCGGCCCCCAGCGCCAGGACCTGAACCTTGAACGCCACCGGCTGCTTGCCGAGCGCCTGCACCGCGACCTCGTTGTCTCGGATCGCCTGCAGCACCCGCCCGAACGGCGAGCCCGCCACCCGGTGGATCACCCCCGCCGCCACCACCACCGCAACCCCGATCGTCCCCAACACCGCCAGCTGCCCCAAAAGCCCCGAAAGCCCCGGATACAGCCGCGGAATGCCCGGGATCCCCTGCGTCCCCTGCGTCAGCCATCGCTCGTTGGTCAGCACCGACCGCACCACCTCGGAGAACCCCAGCGTCACGATCGCGAAGTAGTCCTCCCGCAGCCGCAGCGTCACCAGCCCGATCGGCACCGCAACCAGCGCCGGCACCACCGCGGCCACCACCAGGCAAATCCCGATCGGCACCCCCTGCAACGACAGCAGCGCGCTGACATAGGCCCCGATCGCGAAGAACCCCACATGCCCGAAGTTGATCAGCCCCGTCAGCCCGAACTGCACCATCAGCCCCAGTGCCAACAGGATGTAGATCAGGCTGATCGTCCCGATCGCGACCAGGTATGCCGTCACGCCCGAACCCGCCCAGCCGCCCCGATCACCGCGCCGCCTCCCCACGCCCGAACAGCCCGCGGGGCCGCACCAGCAGCACCGCCAGCATCACCGCGAACGCCACCGCCGTCTTGTAGGTGAACCCCACCACCACCGTCGAAAGCTCCTGCATCATCCCCAGCAACACCCCCGCCACCACCGCCCCCGGCGCCGACCCGATGCCGCCCAATATCGCCGCCGTGAACGCCGGCAGCAGCGTGTTCCACCCCAGCTCCGGCTCCACCACCGACTTCAACCCCAGCATCATCCCGCCCAGCCCCGCAATTCCCCCCGCCAGGACCCACAACACCACCAGCACCCGGCCGATCCGGATGCCCGACACCCGCGCCAGCTCCCGGTCATCCGCCACCGCCCGCATCTGCCGCCCGATCGGCGTCAGGTACAGCACCCCGAACACCGCAGCCAAAGCCACCAGCGCCACCGCCGCCACCTGCAGGTCCAAGGGCGTCAGCCGCACCCCCCACCAGTTCTGTGCCCGCGTCAGCGGCACCGCGAACACCGCCTGCGCCTGCCCGAACGCCAGACCGACCCCGGCCCGCAGCACGAACGCCACCCCGATCGACGCCACCAGCAGGCCCACCACCGAACGCCCCGCCCCCAACGCGCCCCCCCGCGCCGCCAACGGCCGGAACACCAGCCAATGCGCCGCCACCGCCACCAGCGCCGCCACGCCCACCGCCCCCAGCCCCGCCAGCCACAACGACCCCGTCGCCCGGTGCACCACAAGCCCCGCATAGGCCCCGGCCGTCATCACATCCCCCGTCGACGCGTTCGGGAACCGCGCGATCCCGAACACCAGCGTGATCGCCACCGCCGCGATACCGATCAGCAGCCCCTGGCTCACCCCGTTCGCCAGCAGCTGCAGGTACGGCGTCATCCGGTCAGATGGAGACCACGTACTTCTGCGCCAGCGCGCCCTTCTCGAAGAACGACACCGCGAACTCCGGCGTCACGTCCCCATACGCATCGAAGTCCAGCTTCGAGCTGGCGCCCTCGTAGTTGATCTTACCCTGCTTCAACGCAGCCTTCCCCTCCGCGAAGCTGTACACGGCCTGCCCCGGCGGGTTCGCCACCTCCCGGATCTTCGCCTTGATCGCCCCCGTCTCCACCGATCCCGCCGCCTCGATCGCCAGCGCCAGCGTCACCACCATGTCCCACGCCATCGCCGCATAGACGTTGGACGCTCCCGGCTGCTTCATCGCCGCCTGATACGCCCGGTCGTACGCCGCGAACGACGCCGCCCCGAGGTTCGACGTCGAGTCGACCGAGATCACCCCCTCCACCACCTCCGCCCCCACAGCCTTCACCAGGTCCGGGTTCCCCGCCCAGCCCGGCAATATCCAATGCGTGTCCACCCCGCTCTGGAACCACTCCCGCATCAATATCGTCGTGTCCGCCAGATAGGACCCCGTCACGATCACGTCCGGCTTCGCATCCAGCACCGTCTGCAGCTCCGACCGGTAGCTGCTCTGGTTCGGCTCGTACACTACCCCCGCGACCACCGCGCCGCCCTTTGCCGTCCAGGCCTTCTTGAACCCCTCCGCGTTCCCGATGCCCGAGGCGTTGTTGAACGCCATCGTCGCCGGCCGCTTATACCCCTGCTTCACGCAGACCTCGGCGAACGCCCGCCCGAACCGGTCGTTCGTCGCCTGGAACCGGAACCCCAGCCCCTTCGCGTTCGCCGGCGGCACCGAAAGCGCCGGCGCGCCCGACGTGCTCATCAGCAGCATGTCCGCATCGTTCGTCAGCGGGATCACCGCCAGCGAAACCCCCGACGACCACGTCCCCAGCAACGCCTGGATCCTGTTCACCTCGATCAGCTTCTTCGCCGCAAGAACCCCCGCCGGCGGGCTCGTCTGAGTGTCCTCCGACACGACCTCCATCCGCCGCCCCGCAACCCCCCCGGCCGCGTTCACCTGCTCCACCGCCGCCAGGATCATCAGGTTCATCCCGGTCCCGAACGTGCTCCCCGCCCCCGTGATCGGCGTCAGGCTGCCGATCCGGTACGGCGCAGGCTGCGCACGCACCACCGCCGGCATCGCAAGCGAGCTCCCGGCAGCAACGATCAGGCTACGGCGGCGCAAGGTCATCGGGTTCCCCATACTTCGGTCCCCCCGACACTCCGCGATTTGCCCCAACCGGGCAAGCCGACCCTGTGGGCCATGGGCAGCGTCCCGCGCCGACCGTCCCGCCACCTCCGCCCGCCCCAGCACTCCGCGTCTCCGTGGTCCGTGCCGGCCATCCCCCCAACCTTGACGCGCCAACCCCGCAAGCCGATGACAAGCCCAACGTCCGTGCCCGAACACGGACGACCAGGAGGCTGTGCCGTGACACCGGGATACGAGTTCTTCCAGCGCGACCGGTCGGTCCATCCGCCCGCCCACACCCCCGACTACAAGACCACCGTCCTGCGCTCCCCCCGCCTCGCCCTCCTCTCCCTCCAGGGCTCCCTGTCCGAGGTCACCGGCCCCGTCTTCGGCGCCGAACGCCTCGGACCCCTCGACCACGACCTCATCCTCAACTACGCGCAATCGGGCGAGCCCATCGGCGAACGAACCATCGTCCACGGCCGCGTCCTGGACGAGACCGGCCGCGGCGTCCCGGGCGCCCTCGTCGAGATCTGGCAGGCCAACGCCGGCGGCCGATACCGCCACCGCAACGACACCTATCTCGCCCCCATCGACCCCAACTTCGGCGGCTGCGGCCGCGTCATCGCCGGCGCCGACGGCAGCTACTGCTTCCGCACCGTCAAACCCGGCGCATACCCCTTCCGCAACTTCGCCAACTCCTGGCGCCCCGCCCACATCCACTTCTCCCTCTCCGGGCAGGGCTGGGCCCAGCGCCTCATCACCCAGATGTATTTCGAAGGCGACCCCCTCATCCCGCACGACGCCCTGCTCAACACCGTTCCCGACGCCGCCGCCCGCCAGCGCCTGGTCGCCACCCTCGACCTCGACGCCTCCATCCCCCTCGACAGCCTCGCCTACCGCTTCGACATCGTCCTGCGCGGCTCCCGGCAGACCCTGTTCGAGAACAAGCCGGAAGGCAGCTGATGACCCTGTCCGAAACCGCCTCCCAAACCGCCGGGCCCTACGTCCATATCGGCCTCATCCCGCACCAGGCCGGGTTCGACATCTTCGCCGACAACTTCGGCAGCATCATGACCACACCCGACACCAAGGGCGAACGCATCGTCATCGAGGGCCGCATCCTCGACGGCCTCGGCCAGCCCATCCGCGACGCGCTCATCGAGCTCTGGCAGGCCAACGCCGCCGGCCGCTACGCCCATCCCGCCGACACCCAGGACAAGCCCCTCGATCCCGCCTTCCGCGGCTGGGGCCGCGCCGGGACCGACTTCGAGACCGGCCTGTTCCGCTTCGATACCGTCAAGCCCGGTCCCGTTGCCGGCCGCCACGCCGACGCCCGCCACGGCGACGCCCCCATGGCCCCCCACGTCAGCCTCTACGTCGTCTCCCGCGGCCTCAACCTCGGCCTCGCGACCCGCATGTACTTTCCCGACGAGCCCACCCTGAACGCCGCAGACCCCGTGCTTCGCCTCGTCGACCCCCCCATCCGCCGCGAGACCCTCCTCGCCACCCGCAGCGACCGTGACGGGACGCCCGTCTACACCTTCGACATCCGCCTTCAGGGTGACCGCGAAACCGTCTTCCTGGACATCTGATGCCCCTCGTCCCGGCGCACGGCGCCCACCTCTTCTACGACCTCGCGGGCCCCCCCGGCGCCCCCGTCGTCGTCTTCTCCAACTCCATCGGCACCACGCTCGAGATGTGGGAACCGCAACGCCGCGCCCTCCAGGGCCGGTACCGCATCCTCCGCTACGACACCCGCGGGCACGGCCGTTCGCCCGTCGCGAACGGCCTGTCCGACGCACCCCCCGTCACCATCGACACCCTCGCCCAGGACCTCGCCAGCCTGCTCGACGCCCTCGGCATCACCCGCGCCCACATTGTCGGACTCTCCCTCGGCGGCATGGTCGCCCAGGCCTTCGCCGCCACCTGGCCCCACCGCGTCCACGGCCTCGTCCTCATGGCCACCGCCGCCCACCTCCCGGGCGGATGGACCGAACGCGCCGCCCTAGTCCGCCGAAGCGGCATGGCCGCCATCGCCGACGCCGTCATGACCCGCTGGTTCACCCCCGCCTTCCAGCACCAGCCCGCCGCCCTCGAACTGCGCGAACGCTTCCTCGCCCAAAACCCCGCCGGGTACGCGCTCTGCTGCGAAGCCATCGGCGCCATGGACCTGCGCCCCCGCCTCGCCGCCATCACCGCCCCGACGCTCATCATCGCCGGCGCCGACGACCCGGCCACCCCCGTTCCCCTCGCCGAAGACATCCGCACCCGCATCCCGGGTGCCCAGATGCTCGTCCTCCCCTACGCCGCCCACATCCTCAACCTCGAGCAGCCCGGCCGCGTCAATCGCCACCTCGAAACCTTCCTCGACGACCTCGCCCCAACCGGAGCCCCGACCGGCCCCGCCGCCTTCGAGCATGGCCTCATCAACCGAGAAGCCGTGCTCGGCGCCGCCCACGTCGCCCGCTCGCTGGCCGGGTCGGGAGCAGGAAGCAGGGCAGGGGCCTTCGCCGCCCCCTGGCAGGACTTCATCACCCGAATCGCCTGGGGCGAGGTCTGGGGCGACCCCACCATCCCCTGGAAGACCCGCTCCATGGTCACCCTCGTCCTCATGGTCGCCCTGAACCGCGAGGAGGAGTTCAAGCTCCACATCCGCCCCGCCCTCAACAACGGCGTCACCCTGCCCGAACTCCGCGCCCTGCTCACCCACTGCGCCGTCTATGCCGGCATCCCCGCCGGCAACGGCGCCCACCGCTGGGTCCGCGAAACCCTCGGCGAGGAAGCCGACCAGATCTAGGCCGCTACCGCCCGTTCATCTGCACCGCCACCAGATGCCCCACCGTCACCGCCGCCAGGCACAGCGCCACCGACCCCCCCACGTTCACCGCCGCCCGAACCACAGCCCCCGCCCGCAACAAATCCAAGGTCTGCAAACTGAACGACGAGAACGTCGTGAACCCCCCGCACAACCCCACCATCACGAACAACCGCATATTTTCCGAAACCGGATACCGCCCCGCGGCCACCGTCAACGTCCCGAACAACCCGATCACGAACGATCCCACCCCGTTGATCCCGATCGTCCCCCAAGGCAGCGACCGCCCCACCGGCCCCGCCAACACCGCAGAAGCCGCCACCCCAAGCCCATACCGCCCCAAAGTCCCCAACGCCCCCCCCAGGGCAACCAGCAGGACCGTGATCAACGACACGTCAACAAGCGCGCAAATGGACGCAGACCCCACCGAACCCCGCCGTAACGCACGATGTCGGTCATCCCCGGACGTGCTCCGGGGTTCCACGCCGTGCCGCCGTCGCAGACCTGACTCGCTGAGAAGACCCGTTCACTCATCGATAGACTGTGGGCAGCCCAACTTCTCGCGTCAACGATCCACCCCCACCGCAGCCGCATCGATCGAGCCTGCGCGTCATAGGCTCCGTGATCTCCGTGTCTCCGTGGTCCACCTTTGCTTCCTGCAACCAGCCATGCTCGTCGTGGTCCCCCACCCAAAGAAGGACGTCGAAGTCGGCCCCGTCGCAGCCATCCCACGCCAAGCCGACCGTTGAGAAAATCAGATGCGCTATCCCGTCGTCATCGAGATCGGGAACGACACCACGCGCTACGGCGTCATCTTCCCGGCCCATCCCGGATGGACGTCCGGCGTCGTCACCCTCGATTCCGCCCTCATCGATGACACCACGGAACGTGTGAACCTCACCCTTCCGCGCCGCGTGCTCCGCCGCCTCGACGCCCTGGCCAGAGCCGCCGGTGAAAGCCGCTCCGGCTCCATCGTGCAACGAACGCTGGGCGAACCGACCCCCATGCCCTGATCGGGCTCCCCCTCCCGCTTGCCCAACCCTCCCGTCTGCGACACCCTCCCCGCCAACCAACGCAGCAAGGACAAGCCGATGCCGGATGGGGAAGGGGTCACACACGTCCCGGTGGCCGAGATCGCCGGCTTCATCGCCGCCGCACTGCAGAAGGTCGGCCTCCCCGAACCCGACGCCCAATCCGTCGGCGCCATCATGGCCAAGACCGACACCCTCGGCGGCGACGGCCACGGCGTCTTCCGCCTGCCCCGATACATCGCCCGCCTCCGCGCCGGCGGCGTCAACCCCCGCGCCGACATCCGCATCGACCGCCAGACCGGCGCCACCGCCCTGCTCGACGGCGACAACGGCATGGGCCAGCTCGTCATGCAGCGCGCCGCCGCCCTCGCCGTCGAGATCGCCCGCGACAACGGCATCGGCTGGGTCGGCGCACACCACAGCAACCACGCCGGCGCTGCCGCCCCTTACGCCATGATCCCGCTCGAGGCCGGCATGATCGGCATCTACGTCGCCGTCGGCAGCGCCAACCACCTGCCCCCCTGGGGCGGCGCCGAGATGCTGCTCAGCACCAACCCCATCGCCGTCGCCATCCCCGCCGAAACCGAACGCCCCATCCTCCTCGACATGGCCACCACCGTCGCCGCCTACGGTAAGGTCAAGCTCGCCGCCCAGCGCGGCCAGACCATGCCCGAAGGCTGGATGATCGACCGCGACGGCAAGCCCCTGACCGACCCCAAACGCGCCGCCGAAGGCTTCCTCCTCCCGATCGGCGGACCCAAGGGCTTCGGCCTCGCCCTCGTCTTCGGCCTCCTCGCCGGCACCCTCAACGGCGCAGCCTTCGGCCGCGACGTCATCGACTTCAACGCCGACACCACCAGTGTCACCAACACCGGCCAGTTCGTCTGCGCCCTCTCGCTCGAGGCGTTCGGCGGCGCAGAAGCCTTCCGCCGCCAGGTCGACACCGTCATCCGGGACATGAAAGCCTCCCCCCTCATGCCCGGCTTCGACGATATCCGCATGCCCGGCGAACGCAGCCAGGCCCTCCGCGACGAACGCCTCCGCAGCGGCATCCCCCTCCCCGAAGTCCTCCGCAACGAGCTCCACGCCCTCGCCACCCAACTCGACCTGCCCGTGCCAGGATGGCTCCCATGAACCCTCTCCTGATCCCAGCCCTCGTCCTCAGCCTCGCGGCGCTGCCGGCAAACGCCCAGTCCGGCCCCCCAGCCGACTACCCCAACCGCCCTATTCGAATGATCGTCCCGCTCGCCGCCGCAAGCTCCGTCGACAACGCCGCCCGCATCGTCACGCAGAAGATGGCCGAGAACATGGGCCAGCAGATCGTCATCATCAATCAACCCGGCGCATCCGGCGTCATCGGCGCCGACCAGGTCGCCCGCGCAACCCCCGACGGCTACACGATCGGCGGCTTCAACGACAGCATCCTCACCATGCTGCCCGTCACCATCGCCAAGCTCCCCTGGGACCCCCTCCGCGACTTCGCCCCCGTCTCCCGCGTCGGCACCATCGAGTTCGGGCTCGTCGCCACCAACGCCGCCCCCTACACCGACGCCGCCGGCCTCATCGCCGCCGCCAAGAAGGCCCCCGAAACCATCACCTATGGTTCCGGCGGCATTGGCAGCCCCCAGCACATCGCCATGGTCATGTTCGCCCAGGAAGCCGGCATCCGCCTCCGCCACATCCCCTACCGCGGCGCCACCCAGGCCGCCACCGACATCGCCGGCGGCCAGGTCGATACCGGCTTCCAGGGCCTCCCCGCCGTCGCCGGCCTCGTCCGCGGCAGCCAGATGAAGCTCCTCGGCGTCGCCTCCGACGCACCCATCCCGCAATTCCCCGGAACCCCCACCGTAACGGCCTCCGGCCAGCCCGGCTTCACCTTCTCCACCTGGTTCGCCGTCGTCGCCCCCGCCCGCACCCCCCAACCCATCCTGGACCGCCTGCACGATGAGATCGTGAAGGCCGCCGCCGACCCCGCCGTCCGCGAGAAACTCGTCGCCCAGGGATTCTCCGTCAGCCCCGGCACCCCAGCCGACCTCGCCGCCACCATCGCCGCCCAACTGCAGAAATACCGCCACGTCGTCCAGGAAGCCGGGATCGCCCCCACCCCTTGATCGACCCCCATCCGACGGCACAACCCGCGTGAAACGCATTGCCTCCGCCATCCCGACCGTCCTGGGCATCCTCGTGCTCGACTTCCTGCTGCTCCAGCTCATGCCCGGCGACGCCGCCGACGTCCTGGCCGGGCAATCGGGCGGCCTCGGCGCCGATGCCATGGCCGCCCTCCGCGACCGCTTCGGCCTCGACCGGCCCATCCTCGCCCAGCTCGCCACCTACCTGTGGCACCTCGCCCATCTCGACCTCGGCCTCTCCGCCCGCTTCGGCCTCCCGGTCTCCACCCTCGTGCTCGAACGCCTGCCCAACACCCTCCTGCTCATGGTCACCGCCCTCGGCATCGCCCTCGCCGCCGGGCTCCTGCTCGGCGCGACCATGGCCGCCTTCGCCGGCCGGTGGCCCGACCGCGTGCTGCAGCTCGTCGTCCTCCTCTGCTACTCCACCCCCGGCTTCTGGGTCGGCCTCATGGCCATCGTCCTCTTCTCCGTCAAACTCGGCTGGCTCCCGGGCAACGGCAACGAGACGGTCGGCGCAGGCCTCCACGGCCTCGCCGCCGCCTGGGACCGCGCCCGATATCTCGTCCTCCCCGCCTCCAGCCTCGCGCTGTTCTTCGTCGCCATCTACGCCCGCCTCGTCCGCACCAGCCTGATCGAGGTCCGCCGCTTAGACTTCATCCGCACCGCCGCCGCCAAGGGTGTCCACCCCGTCGCGCTCATCGCCCGCCATGCCCTGCCCAACGCACTCATCCCCCTCACCACCGTCGCCGGCCTCCACGTCGGCAACCTCCTCGGCGGCGCGGTCGTGGTCGAGACCGTCTACGGCTGGCCCGGCATGGGACGCCTCGCGCTCGAGGCCGTGCTCGGCCGCGACTACGGCCTCCTCCTCGGCGTCCTCCTCTTCTCCAGCCTGCTCGTCATCGTCGCCAACATCGCCGTCGATCTCCTGCAAGCCTGGATCGACCCCCGTATCGCCGGATGACCGCCCACCCGACAGCCAGGCCAAGATGGAGCCTTCTCCTCCGCAACCCCGCCTTCCTGGCCGGCCTGCTCATCCTCCTCGCCGTCGCCGCCGCGGCCCTCCTCGCCCCCATCCTCTACCCCGACGACCCGCAGGACATCGTCGCCGCCCCCACCCAATGGCCCGGCGCCGACCCGCTCTACCCCCTCGGCACCGACAGCCTCGGCCGCGACATCGCCGCAGGCCTCGTCCACGGTGCCCGCGTCTCCCTCCTCGTCGGCATCGCCGCCGCCGCCCTCGGCACCCTCCTCGGCACCCTCGTCGGCGCGGTCGGCGGCTTCTGCGGCGGCTGGGTCGACACCCTCCTGCTCCGCCTCACCGAGCTGGTCCAGACCATCCCCAGCTTCCTCCTCGTCATCGTCCTCGTCGCCATCGGCGCCCCCTCCATCCAGACCATCGCGCTCGCCATCGGCCTTGCCTCCTGGCCCCTCGTCGCCCGCCTCGTCCGCGCCCAGTTCCGCGCCCTCCGCCATGCCGAGTTCGTCCTCGCCGCCCGAACCCTGGGCGTCGGCCCCCTCCACCTCGCGCTCCGCGAGATCCTGCCCAACGCGCTGCCTCCCGTCATCGTCATGGCCTCCGTCCTCGTCGCCAACGCCATCCTCACCGAAGCCGGCCTCGCCTTCCTCGGCATGGGCGACCCCAACCACGTCAGCTGGGGCAGCATGATCGGCGACGGCCGCGCCCTGCTCCGCACCGAATGGTTCGTCGCCGCCATCCCGGGCGCCGCCATCGCCCTCACCGTCCTCGCCCTGAACCTCGCCGGCGACGCCCTCAACGAAGCCCTGGACCCCCGTTCCTCATAGGCGGTCAGGCATCCCCCTCTCGGCACAGGGTCGCACCTGCCTGACCCCATCACCCCAGAAAGCGCCGGGCCCCCTCGAACAACACCTCCATCCCCAGCACCAGGTCCTCCCGCGCCGTGTCCTCCGCCCAATGATGGCTCACCCCCCCGATCGACGGCACGAACAGCATCGCCACCGGCATCGAACCTGCCCCCGCCTTCGCAAGGATCTGGCTGTCATGGATCGCCCCGCTCGGCATCGTCGTCCACGCCCCGGGGCACAGCGCCTCCGCCGCCCCCGCCAGCGCCGCCTGCATCGCCGCATCGCACGGGGCCGGCGCCGAGTGCCCCACCGCCTCCAGCCGCGCCGGGCACCGCTCCCGCCGGTTGCTCTCCTGCACCAGCCGATGCAGGCACGCCTCCATCGCCGCCATCACCTCCGGCGAAAGGTCGCGGAACGAGAACGACACCTCCGCCCGCCCCGGGATGATCGAAGGCGCGTTCGGCTCCAGAACGATCCGCCCCGTCGTCCAAACGCTCCGCGGCCCGCACACCAGCGGGAACGCCCGGTCGATGGCCCCCAGCAGCCGCACCGCCGTCAACCCGGCATCCCGCCGCTCCGCCATCGTCGTCCCCCCGGTATGGTCCTGCTGCCCCTCCACCACGATCCGCCACTGCCGGATCCCCACGATCCCGCTCACCACGCCGATCCGCAGCCCTGCCCGCTCCAGCTGCGTACCCTGCTCGATGTGCATCTCGAACGCGCCCTTGTACCGCGCCGGGTCCAACGTCGGCCGAGCCAGCCCCGCCAACCCGGCCCCCCGCAACGCCTCCCGCAAGGGCATCCCGTGATGCCGGTTCGCCGCCTGGTCGATCTCCGCCTCGCTCAGCGTCCCCACCAGGCTCCGGCTGCCCAGGAAATCCCCGAAATGCCCCTCCTCGTCCGCATAGGCGCACACGTCCACCGCCAACCCCGCCCGCGCCAGGCTCAGCGCGCCCACAACCCCCAGCACCCCATCCAGCCACCCCGCATGGTTCTGCGTCTCCAGATGACTCCCCGCCAGAAGATGCGGCCCCACCCCGGGATGCCGCCCGAACACGTTCCCGATCCCATCGATCCCCGCCGAATACCCCAGCCCCTCCAACTCCCCCACCAGCCAACGCCGGGTCTCCATATCCTCCGCCCCATAAGTCGGCCGATGCACCCCCGTCCGATACGCCCCGATCCCCCGCAAGAATTCGAGGTCCCCAAGAAACCGACCAGTATCAAGCAAAGACAAACCCTCCTACTTCGAACAAGAACCCGTCATCCCAAGAAAACTCGTCATCCCAGAGGAAGTCGTCATCCCCGAAACGGGCAACGACCCTCCCATCAACCCCTTCCAAACCCAGCACCGGAGTCACGGCCGGGCAGGGGGCTCCCCCACCCCCCGCCGCCGCCCGAGTTCAAAACGATCACATCCCCCTTCATCAACGCGACGTCGTCCTTCGACCGCACCGCGATCACCGCCCCGTCCCGTTGGATCTCGCACCCCCCCACCGCACCCGGCCCCCCGCCCGACAACCCCGGCGCAGGAATGCGGAACCGGTCCGCATACAACGACAGCCGAACCCCGTCCCGCAGCACCCGATAGGTCCGCGACGACCCCAGCCCGCCCCGATGCAGCCCGCTGCCCCCCGTCCCCGGCCGCAACGCATACCCGATCACCCGGAAGAAGTCGTAATCCGCATCGATCGCCTCCACCGGCACGTTCGTGCAGTTCGACAACGGCCCCGCCACCGCGTCGCACCCATCCCCCTGCGCCGAACCCCCATACCCGCCATCCCGCAGCTCCACGAACACCCGATACCGCCGCCCACCCCCGCTCTCGTCCAGCAGACTCAGGCAGAACGCCGTCGTGCAGTCATACCCGCACGCCACCGCCCGCTCCGGCACCGCCGTCCCCAACGCCCGCAGCACCGCGTCATACGCCCGGTAGCTCGCCTCCATCCGCGCCCGAACCGGCGCCGGGAACCGCGGGTTCAGCAAACTCCCGAGCGGCGCAGAGATCCGGATCGCCCGATGCGCCCCCTCGTTGAACGGCACCTCCTCCCCCGTCAGCACCCCCTTCAGGCACGCCAGCGTCGCCGACACCACCGACGCGAACGGCGCGTTCAGATGCGTCCGCACCTGGTCGCACGTGCCGGCGAAATTCACCGCCAGCCCATCGCCCGCCACCGTCACCGTTGCGCGCACAAGCAGCGGCGCAGACCCGATCCCGTCATCGTCCACCCAGTCCTCGCCCACATACACCCCGTCCGGGATCGCCGCGATCGCCGCCCGGACCCGCCGCTCCACATAGTCGATCATCCCCGCCATCGCCGCCTGCACGGTCTCCGTCCCATACTTTGCGCACAGCGCCTCCACCCGCGCCGTTCCGGTCAGGCAGGCCGAGAACTGCGAGTCGATGTCCCCCACCGTCTGGTCCGGCACCCGGATGTTCGCCGCGACCAGCCGCTGGAACGGCCCCCCGGACCAGTCCCGCTGCAGGTTGTAGACGCTCGGCGGCACGATCAGCCCCTCGCCGTACAGGTCCGTCGCCGAGCTGTTCATCCCCGGCGCACCCCCGCCCATGTCCAGGTGATGCGCCACGGCCGCGCTGAACCCCACCAGCACCCCCCCGACCCGGATCGGCATGAAGATGAACAGGTCCTGCAGGTGGTGCGCCCCCTCGTAGGGATGGTTCGTGACGTAGAAGTCCCCCGCCATCAGCGTCTCCGGCGGGAACAGCGCCATGCAGCGCCGCAACGTCAGCGACAACGATCCCACCAGCATCGGGATCAGCTCGTCGCTCTGCGCCACCGCCCCGCCGCCCGCGTCCATCAGCCCCGTGCTCGCATCCTTCCCGTCCCGCACGATCGGCGAGTACGCCGACCGGTACAGCGTCGCCCCCATCTCCCGTGCTGCCGAAAGCAACGCCTGCCCGATCACCGCCTGATCCGCCGGGTGGATGCCCCCCGGCGGCAAGGCGGCCGAACGCGTCGTCGTCCCATCGTTCAAGCCTGCCTCCGCATGATCAGGTTCCCCGCCGCATCCGGCGCGGCCGCCCAGCCCCCCGGCACCCACACCGTCGCCGTCGCCCCCTCCAGCACCGCCGGCCCCACGCACGGCGCATGCGTATGCCGCCCCAGCCCCGGCACATGCGGCTGCGGCACATGCAGGCCCACCCGGATCGAAACCACCTCCACCGCCCGCGCCGCCGTGTCCGCCGGCTGCCGGTAGATCCGCTGATGCGCATCGCTGAACCCGCGCAGCAGCCCCGCCTCGTCCAGCCCCGCCTCGTCCGGCCCCGCCAACGCCCCCGCCGGCAACTCCACCGCGATCTCGAACGCCTGCCCGACGAACCGCATCTCCAGCGAAACATCCAGCCGCCGCGCCCCCACCAGCCCCATGGCCCGATACCGCTCCTCCAGCTCCGCCTCCAGCGCCGCGATCCCGGCCCGCACCACGCCCGCCGCCGCCGCATCGACCCGGATCCGCCGCGTCGCCCCGGCATAAAGACTATGGTCCGCCGCCAGCAACCCATACGCCGACAACACCCCGGCATTCGGCGGCACCAGCACCCGCCCGATCCCCAGCTCGTCCGCCACCGCCGCCGCATGCAACGGACCCGCCCCGCCATACGGCACCAACACGTAATCCCGCGGATCCCGCCCCCGCCGCGTCGACACCAGCCGGATCGCCGCCACCACGTTCCCCACCGCGATCCGCACGACGCTCTCCGCCGCGTCCTCCACCGTCAGACCCAACGCCTCCGCCAGCGGCACGAAGGCCGCCCGCGCCGCCGCAGCATCCATCACCAGCCCCCCCGCCAGATGCCGCCCCGCCGGGATGCGCCCGCACAGCACCTGAGCATCCGTCAGCGTCGGCGCCAGCCCGCCCCGCCCGTAACACGCCGGCCCCGGATCCGCCCCGGCGCTCCGCGGCCCCACCCGCAACAACCCGCCCTCATCCACCCAGGCCAGCGACCCGCCGCCCGCCCCCACCGTCGTGATGTCCAGCATCGGCATCTGCACCGGCAGCCCGTCCACCTCGCTCGCCCGGCACAGCCCCGGCCGCCCCTGCTCCACCAGGCACACATCCGCACTCGTGCCCCCGATATCGAGCGTGATCAGGTCCCGCTCCCCCGAAAGCCCCGCCTGCCGCACCGCCCCCGCGACCCCCGCCGCCGGCCCCGACAGCAATGCCGTCGCCGCGTTCCGCCGCATCTCGGCCACCGGCGCGCTCCCGCCGTTCGACTGCATCACCGCCAGCTGCCCGGCAAACCCCTCTGCCGCCAGCCGCTGCTCGATCCGTCCCAGATACGCGTCCAGCACCGGCTGCACATACGCCGCCATCGCCGTCGTGCTCGCCCGCTCGAACTCCCGGAACTCCCGCGTCACATCGATGCTGCACGTCACCGGCAGCCCCGGCACCGCCGCCCGCACCAGCGCCGCCACCGCCCGCTCATGCGCCGGCCCGGCAAAACTGTTCAACAGACAGATCGCCACCGCGTCGAACGGCCCTTGCGCCAGGAAAGCAAGCAGCACCGGCCCGAACGCCACCACGTCCAACGCCCGCTCCGCCGACCCGTCCGCCAGCGTCCGCTCCGGCACCTCCAGCACGTCCGCCCGCGCCACCAAGGGCTCCGGCTTGCGGTAATACAGGTCGAAGATCCGCAACCGGTCCTGCCGCCGCAACAGCAGCAGGTCCCCGAACCCCTCCGTCGTCAGGAACGCGACCCGCCCCCCCTTGCGCTCCAGCACCGCATTGGTCGCGACCGTCGACCCATGCACCAACGCGCTGATCGACCGCGGCGCAACCCCCGCCGAAGCCAGCGCCGCGAACGCCCCGTCATCCGGCCGCCGCGGCGTGCTGGGCACCTTCGCCACCAACACCCCGTCCGCGCCCTCCGCCACCAGATCCGTGAACGTCCCGCCGATCTCGATCCCGATGCGCATTCCCCGATCGTGGCCAAAGCCCCCCCGCCACACAAGACCCCCACGAAACGCGAAAACCCCCGACCGTCGGACCCTCCTCCCCAAGCCCACTCCCGCCGACCCCCGCAAGCACCCCACCCGTCGCGCCTGACGTGTCGTCGTGGTTCCCCTTGGAAACCCGGCCGCGCCCCCACGTCTTTCACCGTTGTCCCCCAGCCCACGCAGTGCTTCCATCACCCACGGCGAAGAAAGGGCAGGGACCATGGCCGATCCGACGACGACGAACCTTACCCGCCGGCACCTCGCCGCCGCCGCACTCGCCGCCGCCGCCTTGCCCCCCGCCGCCAAAGCCCAGACCACCCCCCGCATCCTCATGGCCACCTGGGGCGGCGGCGTCGGCGACACCTGGCGCGAAGGCTTCGCCAAGGGCTTCACCGCCCGGACCCGCATCCCCGTCACCATCAACGAGGTCCCGGACCCCACCGCCCAGGTCCGCGCCCAGGCCGGCGCCCCCCAATACAACGCCTTCGTCGGAACCTACGTCGACGCCGTCAACCTCCACCGCGCCGGCCTCATCGAGACCTTCGACCCCGCCGCCTTTCCCCGCATCGCCGAGATCCCCCCGCGCTACCGACTCACCGCCCCCGACGGCCGCCTGCTCGGAATGCCCGTCTACTTCGCCTATTACGGCATCGCCATCGCCACCGACCAGGTCAAGCCCGCCCAGATGCAGTCCTGGAAAGACCTCGCCGACCCCCGCTGGAAAGGCCAGCTCAGCGTCACCCGACCCGTCTACGCCTCCATCTACGACCTCACCGTCTGCGCCTACGCCGAGGGCGGCGACGAGCGCAACATCGAGCCCGGCCTCCCCCTGTTCAAACGCATCGCCGCCAACGCCGCCACCGTCTACAGCTCCATGGCCCAGATGAACCAGCTGCTCACCCGCGGCGAGATCGCCGCCGCGCCCTACTACTCCACCCGCATCTGGGGCATGAAGCGCGACGGCACCCAGGGCGTCGACATGGTCATCCCGACCGAAGGCGCCCTCATCCTCCCCTACATCGCCATGGTCCCCAAGGGCGCCTTCGAGCAGGACGCCGCCCGCCAGTTCCTCGCCTACGTCGCCGAGCCCGAGCCCCAGGCCGCCGTCACCGACCTCGCCGGCTACTTCCCCCTCAACGCCAGCGCCACCCTGTCCCCCGACCAGGTCAAACGCCTCGGCATGTCGCTCGACCAGCTGAAATCCCGCCTCATCCAGCCCGACTGGTTCGTCATCGCCGCCGACCAGCAACGCCGGGCAGACCTCGTGGAGCAGCTCACCGCCGCGGCCCGCTGACCCCGATGCCCCCCAAGCGCGGCCTCGCCCTCCTCCTGCTGCCCGCCTCCGCCGTCATCCTCGCCTTCCTCGCCTGCCTCGTCCTGCTCGCCTGGCGCTCCCTCACCCCCGGCGCACCCGGCGGCCCCTTCGCCGTCTACCAGGCGCTCCTCCAGCGCCCCGACTACATCGCGACCCTCATCCGCACCCTCCGCATCGCCGCAACCGTCACCATCCTCTGCGTTGTCATCGGCTACCCCATGGCCTGGTGCATCGCCCGCGCCCGCCGCTGGCGCAGCAAGCTCCTCGTCCTCGTCCTCCTGCCCTGGATGGTCAGCGTCGTCGTTCGCACCTACGGCTGGGTCGTGCTCCTCGGCAACCGCGGCACCCTCAACAGCCTGCTCCAGGCGCTCGGCATCACCGACGCCCCCGTCCGCATGCTGTTCAACCAGGTCGGCGTCACCGTCGGCCTCGTCCACGTCTTCTGCCCGTTCATGATCCTGTCCCTGCTCGCCGTCATGGTCACCCTCGACCGCGCGCTCGAGGAGGCCGCCATGAGTCTCGGCGCAGGACCCTTCGGCACCTTCCGCCGCGTCCTCCTCCCCCTTACCGCACCCGGCCTCGCCGCCGGCGCATCCGTCGTCTTCCTCCTCTCCACCGGCGCCGTCGTCACACCCCTGCTCCTCGGCGGCCCCCGCGACCCCATGCTGGCGATGCAGGTCTACCAGGACGTCTCCCAGCTGTACAACTATCCCCGCGCCGCCGCCCTGGCCTTCGTCCTCATGGCCCTCGCGGCCGCCCTCCTGCTCCCCCTCGGCTGGCTCGAACGCCGCCTCCGCCCGCCCGACGGCGCAGGGGCATGACCCCGTCCCGCCTCCTGACCCGCACGCTCGCCCGCATCTGGGTCACGGCCGGCTTCCTCTTCCTGCCCCTCCCCATCCTCGTCGTCGTCGCCTCCTCCTTCTCCGCCAGCGGCGTCCTGCAGTTCCCCCCGCGCGCCCTCTCCTGGCGCTGGTACGAGGCGGTCCTCGGCAGCGCCAAATGGATGCACGGCATCGGCGTCAGCCTCCTCCTCGCCACCGTCGTCGCCCTCGTCACCACCACCATCGCCGTGTCGGCCGCCCACGCCCGACACCGCCTCCGCACCCCCGCCCTCGCCGCATTCGACGCGCTCGTCCAGTCCCCCCTCCTGTTCCCCCACGCCGCCATCGGCATCGCCCTCCTCGGCGCACTCGCCGCCATCGGCTGGATCGGCACCTACCCAGGCCTCGCCGCCGCCCATGTCCTGCTCTGCCTCCCCTTCGCCTACCGCCCCGTCCTCACCGCCTACCGCCGCATGGACCCCGCCATGCAGGAAGCCGCCATGAGCCTCGGCGCACGCCCCCTCTACGCCCTCCGCCGCATCATCCTCCCGCTCCTCCGCCCCGGCATCGCCGCCGGGTTCCTCTTCAGCTTCATGATCTCCCTCGACGAGGTCAGCGTCTCCATGTTCCTCGCCGGCCCCAACGCCACCACCCTCCCGGTTCTCGTCTTCACAGAGATCCAGGAAAGCGGCACCCCCGCCGTCGCCGCCGTCTCCAGCGGCCTCGTCCTGCTCACCATGTTCCTCTTCGCCGCCGTCGACCGCCTCGTCGGAATCGAGCTCTTCCTCGATGGCGGCCGCCACAGTTGACCCTCCACCAAGCGAATGTTTTGCCCCCACCCCCCAAGCCGCGCTAAAAGACCTCCATGTCCGAAGCCCGAACCGCCCCCGCCGCCCGCAAGCCGCGCACCTGGCGTGAGGTGCTGGCCCTCCCGCTGCACCTCCTCGCCATCCTCTCCTCCGCCAAGTCCTTCCGCGACAACCCCGTCCTCGGCAACCCCGAGCTCAACCGCCGCGGCCTCCACATCGCCCGCCGCAACCTCGCCGCCCGCATGGGCGCCCGCCGCCGCGCCAGCCTCGCCAGCCTCCTTTCCCCCGAGGACCGCGCCGCCTTCGACCGCGACGGCTTCATCATCAAGCCCAACTTCCTCGACCCGGCCACCTTCAAGGCCTTCCACGACGAGATCATGAACCTCGACATGCCCGCCCGCGAGGCGCTCATCGGCGACACCCTCACCCGCCTCATCCCCCTCGACGGCCCGGCGCTCCTCCGCCTCCCCACCGTCCGCGCCGTCCTCGAAGGTCCCGCATACCGCGGCCTGCTCGCCTATGTCGGCTCCTTCCGCCGCCGCCCCCATCTCTACGTCCAGACCGTCTTCAGCCAGTTCGCCCCCCAGGCCGAACCCGACGTCCAGTCCTTCTTCCACTCCGACACCTTCCACCCCACCCTCAAATCCTGGTTCTTCCTCCACGACGTCGCCGAAGACGCCGCACCCTTCGCCTACGTCCCCGGCTCCCACGTCGCCAACGCCCGCCGCCTCGCCTGGGAACGCCGCATGTCCATCACCGCCGGCCAGGCCGGCGACCGCCTCACCGCCGAAGGCTCCCTCCGGATCTCCGAGGCCGAGATCCTCCAGCTCGGCTATGGCCCGCCCCGCAAGGTGCCCGTCGTCGCCAACACCCTCGTCATCGCCGACACCAGCGGCATCCATCGCCGCAGCACCACCGAACGACCCTCCACCCGAGTTTCCATCTGGGCCTACAGCCGCAGCAACCCCTTCCTCCCCTGGGCTGCCGGAGACATCGCCCTCCCCCAGGCCATCAAAGGCCACGCCATGCGCCTCTACTTCGCCATTGCCGACCGCGCCAAGGACGCCCGAAAAGTCCGCCGCGACTGGCATTGGGTCGGCAACCGCTCGCCTCAAACCCCCCCCACCCAAAACCCGAACTAGCCCACCCATCGCCGCCGCCTCGAAAGACCGTCATGGCCGGGCTTCGTCCCGGCCATCCACGCCATGCCGTCGAGAGCCGGCCCAGACCGCTGGCGGTCAACACGTCATCCACCGTCGACGACACGCGCACGCGGAGAAGCGAAACGAACGCGTTCACATGTCCTCGTAGTCCACCCCGAAGCCACAAACCCGCGAAGAAGGGCAGGGGCCCAACCACAAGGACGTCCCGCCGATGCCAGACGAAAACCCACCCCTCCAGACATCCGAACTCGAAGCCTGGGCCACCCGCATCCTCGCCCATAACGGCGCCGGCCCCGTCGCCGCCCAGGCCATCGCCGCCGTCGTCGCAGCCGCCGAACGCGACGGCGCCCGCAGCCACGGCGTCTTCCGCATGCCCGGCTACGTCTCCTCCCTCCGCGCCGGCTGGGTCGACGGCCACGCCGTCCCCAGGTTGCAAACCACCGCCCCCGGCACCCTCGCCATCGACGCCGCCAACGGCTTCGCCCGCATCGCCCTGCTCGCCGGCCTCCAACCCCTCATCGACACGGCCCGCACCCAGGGCGTCGCCACCCTCGCCATCCGACACTCCCACCACTTCGCCGCCCTCTGGCCCGACGTCGAACCTCTCGCCGAAGCCGGCTTGATCGCCATCGCCGTCGTCAACTCCCGCGCCTTCGTCATCCCCGAAGGCGGCCACACCGTCGTCTTCGGCACCAACCCCATGGCCTTCGCCTGCCCCCGCCAGAACCGCCCGCCTTTGGTCTGGGACCAGGCTTCCAGCGCCATGGCCCGCGGCGACGTCCAGCTCGCACTCCGTGCCGGCCGCGCCGTCCCCCCAGGCGTCGGCGTCGACCGCGACGGCAAACCCACCACCGAGCCCGCCCGGATCCTGCAAGGCGGCGCGCAATGCGCCTTCGGCGGCCACAAGGGCGCCTCCATCGCCCTGATGGTCGAGCTGCTAGCCGCCGCCCTCACCGGCGGCGCGTTCGGCTTCGAAGACACCTCCCACACCGTCCCCGGCGCCGCCACCTCCGCCGGCGGCCAGTTCCTCCTCGCCATCGATCCGGCCCGCATCACCCCCGACGCCCCAACCGCATTCCCCGCCCGCGTCGAGACCCTCCTGGCCCGGATCGTCGGCAATGGAACCGCTCGCCTCCCCGGCGAAAAACGCCTTGCCCGCCGCGCCCGCACCCGCCTCGAAGGCATCACCCTCCCACCCGAAGACTGGGCCATGCTCCGCGCCCTGGCCCCCGACGCCAGCCCCTGACGGCTAGACGCCCAGATACGCCTGCCGAACCCGGTCATCCGCAAGCAGCTCCCGCGCCGGGCCGCTCTGCGCGATCCGCCCCCCCTCCATCACATACCCCTGGTCGGCGATCTCCAGCGCCAGCATCGCGTTCTGCTCCACCAGCAACACCGTGATCCCCTCATCCCGGATATCCACGATCGATCGCGCCAACGCCCCGGCGATCTTCGGCGACAGCCCCATCGAAGGCTCGTCCAGCAACAGCAGCCGCGGCTGCGCCACCAGCGCCCGCGCAAACGCCAGCATCTGCTGCTCCCCGCCCGACAAAGTCCCCGCCAACTGCCGCCTCCGCTCCGCCAGCCGTGGGAACAGCCCATACATCCGCTCGATGCTCGCCGCGACCTCCCGCTTGTTCGCCCGCGTGTAGCCCCCCACCCGCAGGCACTCATGCACCGTCAGGTTCCGGAATACCCGGCGCCCCTCCGGCACGTGCACCACCCCCCGCCGCACCACCTGCTCGGGCGGCAGCCCGACAAGCTCCATGCCCTCCATCAGGATCGTCCCCGCCACAGGCCGCACCAGCCCCGAGATGGCGTGCAGCGTCGTCGTCTTGCCCGCCCCGTTCGCCCCGATCAGCGCCGTGATCCGCCCGGCCGCCGCATGCAGCGCCACCCCGGCCAACACGCCGATCGGCCCATACGCCACCTGCAACCCCGACACATGCAACATCAGCCACGCCCCGTTGGGGTCACGCCAGGGTCCGGGGCAGGCGAGGGGCCACGCCCGAGATAGGCCTCGATCACCCGCGGATCCCCCTGGATCTCCGCCGGGCGCCCCCGCGCGATCACCTCGCCGTGGTGCAGCACCGTGATGCTCCGGCACAGCCCCATCACCATGTGCATGTTGTGCTCCACCAGAAGCACCGTCACCCCCCGCTCGGCGATGCGCGCCACCTGCGCCATCAGCGACGCCGTCTCCGTCCCGTTCATCCCCGCCGCCGGCTCGTCCAACATCAGCGCCAGCGGCCCCGACGCCAGCGCCCGCGCGATCTCCAGCCGCCGCTGATGCCCATACGAGATGTCCCGCGCCCGCGCCGCCCAAAGCCCGCCCAGCCCCATGAACCCCAGGCACTCCATCGCCGCATCCCGCAGCCGCCGCTCCTCCGCCCGAACCCCCGCCGGCCGGAACAGCGCCCCCGCCACCCCGGCACGCCCCGTCCGGTGTGCCCCCACCAGAACGTTGTCCAGCACCGACATGTCGTAGAACAGCTGGTTCTCCTGGAACGTCCGCGCCAGCCCCGCATGCTGCCGCCGCTCCGCCGAGAGCCCGTGCAGCGCCACACCCCCCAGCATCACCGTCCCCGCATCGGCCGGCATCACCCCCGTCACCACGTTGAAGAACGTCGACTTCCCCGACCCGTTCGGCCCGATCAGCCCATTCACCACCCCGGGCTCCAGCGCCAGCGACACCCCCGAAAGCGCCTGCAGCCCGCCGAACCGCTTCTTCAGTCCCCCCACTTCCAGCACGGCACCCTCCGGCACGGCACCGTCCGGCTCGCTCATCGGCCGCGCGGCACCAGGCCCGCTGCCCCCGCCACCCGGAACCGCCCCGCCACCAGCCCCGCGATTTCCACCACGCCCCCCGGCAGGTACATCATGAACGACACGATCAGCGCGCCATACACCAGCAGCCGGTACTCGGCCAAACCCCGCAGGTACTCCGGCAGCAACGTCACCACCAGCGCCCCCACGATGCCCCCCGGCAAAGACCCCAGCCCGCCGATCACCACCATCGTCAAGAACTGGACGGACGTGCCGAATGTGAAGCTGTCCGGGTTGATGTACGCCAGGTAGTGCGCATACAGGCTGCCCGCGACACCCGCGCACGCGCTGCCGATCATGAACGCCTTCACCTTCTGCCGCCCCGTCGGCACCCCGCACGCGATCGCCGCCAGCTCGTTCTCCCGGATTGCGACCAACGACCGCCCGAACCGCGAATGCACCAGCCGCCACAGCGCCGCATACACCAGCAGCAGCGCGCCCGAGATCAGCACGAAATAAGCCTGCTCGCTCTCGATCTCGTACCCCAGCAGCCCGGGCGCCGGGATGGAGTAGATCCCGTACGCGCCGTTCGTCAGCCATTTCAGGTTCACGATCAGCAGGAACACAATCTCCCCCATCGCCAACGTCGCCATCGCCAGGAAATGCCCGCTCAGCCGCAGGATCGGCGCAACCACCAGCCCGGCCAGCGCCGCAACCACCCCGGCCAGCGGCACCGCGACGATGAACCCCAGCCCCAACTTCGTCGTCACCAGAGCCGACGTGTATGCCCCCACGCCATAGAACGCCGCATGCCCGAACGAGAACTGCCCCGTCAGCCCCACGATCACCTGCAGCCCCAGCACCGCCACCCCCGCGATCAGCGCCATGTTGACCACCCGCAGCGCATAGGTGTCGCCGCCCAGCCCCACCGCCAGCCACACCGCCAGCAGCACCACCCCCACCGCCACCCGCGACCGCCTCCCACCGATCAGCGACGCCCCCGTCCCCGCCACCCGCGGCCCCTCCGTGATGGACCGCCCTGCCGGCAGCCGCGGCCGGTACGCCGCCATCAGCACCCCGATCAGCAGCCCATACGTGATGACGTTCTTGTACGCCGACGACACGACCCCCGCCGTGAACGTCTCGATCACCCCAAGCCCCAGCCCGCCCAGCATGGTGCCCACCACCCCATACCCGCCCAACGCCGCCGCAGCGAACGACTTCACGATCACCGCCAGCCCCAGCCCTGTCGACGCGAAGAACAGCGGCGCGATCAACACCCCGGCCCCCCCGCCCAGCGCCGCCGAGATGCCGAACGTCAACGACACCGTCCGGTTATGACTCACGCCGTACAACGAGGCCGTCGCCGGGTCGAGCGAGGCGGCACGCCACGCGATCCCCGTCAGCGTCCGCCGGAAGAAGAACTGCAAGGCCGCCATCACCGAAAGGCTGAGCCCCAGGATCCATAGGTTCAGCGAGCGCACCCGCAGCCCCCACAGCTGCACCGGCGTCTCGTCGAAGATCCGCGGATACGCGATCGGCTCCCGCCCCCACACCAGCACCGAGACCGCCTGGATCCCGATCGAAAGCCCCAGCGTCGCGATCAGCAGGTTCAACAACGGCGACCGCCGCCGCAGGATCCGCCGCAGCACCAGCCGCTCGATCCCCACCCCCACCAGCCCCGTCACCACCAGCGCCACCAGAAACGCCACGGCATACGGCAGGCCCGTCAGCGTCAGCACGCTCAGCCCGATGAACGCGCCCAGCATCACCATCTCGCCCTGGGCGAAGTTGATCAGCTCCGTGGCCCGCAGCGTCAGCGCGAACCCCAGCCCCACCAGGCTGTACACGCACCCGATCGTCAGCCCCGAAACCGCCAGCTGCCCCGCGGTGGCCAGGTCCGGCAACACGACCGGACGCCCGTGCCGTTCAGTGCGCCACGCTCAGTGCCCGACGATCACCTTCTGCCCGTCCTTGATCTGCACCTTGTACAACGGGAAATGCACCTCGCCCGCCTTGTCGAACGCCCAATCGCCCAGCAGCCCCCGAAACGGCGCAGCCTCCGTCAACCCGGCCGCATACGCCCGGATCGCCTCCGCATCCGCCTTGCCCGCCTTGGCCGCCCCGTCATGGATGATCTGCACCGTGTCGTACATCTCCGCCGACCAGCCATCCGGGTCCCGCCCGAACTGCGCCCGGAACTTCTTCACGAACTCCTGCACCGCAGGCGCCGGGTCCACCGGCGTGAACGGCTCCATCACCACCGCACCGTTCACCGCATCCCCACCCAGCTCGATATACTTCGGCGTCGCATTCCCCGTGTCGCCCAGCAGCACCAGATCCATCCCCAGCTGCTTGGCCTGCCGCGCATACAGCGCCGCCGCCGTGTACGCCCCGATCACATACAGGCTCGTCGCCCCGGACGCCTTGATGCGGGTCAGCTGCCCCGTGAAGTCCTGGTCCTCCCGCGGAAAGCTCGCGAAATCCACCGGCACCAGGTTCATCCGAGCCAGCGCGTCCTTGAACCCCGTCGCCATCGACGCCCCGTACTCGTCGTCCGAATACGCCACCGCGATCTTCGTCTGCTTCAACGGCCCCGTCGCGAACCGCGCCAGCTCCGCCGACTGCGCGATCGCCCCGACCGCCACCCGGAACACCCACGGCGACCCCTGCTGCGTGATCGACGTCCCCACGCTCGAGGTGAACTGTGGCACCTTGTACCGCCGCGTCAGCGGGATCATCGCCAGCGAACACGGCGAGTTCAGCGCCCCGATGATCGCCTGGACCCGGTCCTGCGTGATCAGCTTCACCGTCGCGTTCACCGACTGGTCGCAGTTCGCCCCGTCATCCTGCGCCAGGATCTCGATCTTGAACGGCCCCCCCGCCTCGTTCAGCTCCTTCGCCCGCAACTGCGCCCCGCTCAGCTGACTCTGCCCCCCCGCCGCAAAACTCCCGGTCAAAGGACCCACCACCCCGATCCGGATCACCTGCTGCCCCCAGCCCGGCCCCGACCCCAACAACAGCGCGGTCATCGACAACACGATCATGGAACGCTGGCGCATGGCGGTCTCGTCCTGCCTGTGTGCCCCGATAGCGGTCGCAGCAGCCCAAGCTTGTCAAGCCTCGTTCCAGCCGAGCCCAGAACAATCGCTTCGGGCACGACAGGCCCGGGCGTCTACGTCCTCGTGCTTCAGCGGACGCATGAAGCCTTCAGCCATCGCATCGTCCCGGGGGCACCCGACCCGGCTCATGCTCGGCTGAATGCCTGCATGTTCCAGGCGCTCGACATAGGCGCTGCAGGCGCATGGCACGCCGCGTTCGGTGTCGAGAGGGGGGCGAGCCATGCGCCTCGGGATCGGTCGCGGTGACCGTCGAGCTTGTGTCGGCAAGCGGCGCGTCCATGGTCGGCCTCCTTGCCGTGCCGTCAGCCGCCGCACGCGCGATCGCAAGACGGCCCTTGCCACTGGGGGCACATTCCGTCATACCGCGCGCGCCCCCGATCGTCGGGGGTAATTCACATGCGGGGCGCCTTTCCCGGGAGTACCATCCCGGGTTCCGGTGCCGAGAGGCCAGGCCCCGCAGAGGATCAACCGGAACACAGGAAAGGACACGCCCGATGGCGATGCCCGACTTCACGCTGCGTCAGCTCCTCGAGGCTGGCGTCCATTTCGGACACCACACCCGCCGCTGGAATCCCCGGATGGCGCCGTACATCTTCGGCATCCGCAACCAGGTCCACATCATGGACCTGCAGCAGACCGTGCCCATGCTGGACCGCGCCTTGAAGGCCGTGCGCGACATCACCGCCGCCGGCGGCCGCGTGCTGTTCGTGGGCACCAAGCGCGCCGCGGCCGAGTATGTCGCCGAGAGCGCCAAGCGCTGTGGCCAGTATTACGTCAACCACCGTTGGCTCGGCGGCATGCTGACCAACTGGAAGACGATCACCGGCAGCATCAAGCGCCTGCGCCAGATCGAGGAGATGCTGGCCGGCGACACGGCCGGGCTGACGAAGAAAGAGGTGCTGGACATCACGCGCGACCAGGAGAAGCTGGAGCGCGCGCTGGGCGGCATCAAGGACATGGGCGGGCTGCCCGACGTGCTGTTCATCATCGACACCAACAAGGAGAAGCTGGCCGTCGAGGAGGCCACGAAGCTCGGCATCCCCGTCATCGCCGTGCTCGACAGCAACAGCGACCCCGAGGGCGTGACCTTCCCAATCCCCGGCAACGATGACGCCATTCGCGCCATCACGATGTACTGCGACCTGATCGCCGGCGCCGTGCTGGACGGGATCAGCGCCGAGATGGTCGCCTCGGGCCGCGACATCGGCGCCTCCGAGGAGCTGCCGCCCGAAGCGCTGCCCGACCCGGTCGCGTTCGAGCCGGAGCCCGCCCCGATGGCCAGCGAGAGCGTCGCCGCATCGACCCCCGAGGCGCCGTCCCTGGACGCGGCTCCGGCCGAGGCACCCCCCGGCGCGGGCCCTGCGGCGCACCCCGAGCCCGAGACGGCCGCGGCCGGCGCGTGAGTGGAGAGTAGACATGGCTGAGATCACCGCGGCGCTGGTCAAGGAACTCCGGGAGAAGACCGGGGCCGGCATGATGGACTGCAAGAAGGCGCTGACCGAGAACGGCGGCGACCTGGAGGCGGCGGTCGACTGGCTCCGCAAGAAGGGCTTGTCTGCAGCCGCCAAGAAGAGCGGCCGGGTTGCCGCGGAAGGCCTGGTCGGCGTCGCCAGCGGGCCGCAGCGGGCCGCGATGGTCGAGGTGAACGCCGAGACGGACTTCGTCGCCCGCAACGAGGCGTTCCAAGCGCTGGTGGAGGGGGTGGCCAAGATCGCCCTCGAGGTCGGCGAGGACATCGAGGCCATCAAGGCGGCTCCGTTCCCGGGCGAGGGCCGCACGGTCGCCGAGCAGATCACCCACCTGGTCGCGACCATCGGCGAGAACATGACGCTCCGCCGCGCCCGCGTGATGCAGGTCGAGCACGGCGTCGTCGCCACCTACATGCACAACGCGCTCAAGCCCGGCCTGGGCAAGATCGGCGTGCTGGTGGCGCTCGAGGGCGCGTCGGAGATCGATGCGCTCGAGACGCTCGGCCGCCAGGTCGGCATGCATGTGGCGGCCACCCGGCCCGAGGCGCTCGACTCGTCCGCGGTGGACCCCGCGGCGCTCGAGCGGGAGCGGGCGGTGCTGTCCGAACAGGCGCGCGCCTCCGGCAAGCCCGAGGCGATCATCGACAAGATGGTCACCGGCCGGATCCAGAAATACTACGAGGAGGTCGTGTTGCTCGAGCAGGTCTGGGTGCACGACGGCGAGAGCAGGGTGAAGGCCGTGGTCAAGAAGTCGGGCTCCGACCTCGTGGGCTTCGCCCGCTTCCAGCTGGGCGAAGGCATCGAGAAGCAGACCGGCGACTTCGCCGCCGAGGTCGCCGCCGCGGCCGGCGTCGCACCGCCCGGGCCCAAGGGGTCGGCAACCCCGCCGGCCTGACGGGGACACCGGCTTGTGACGGGCGGCAGCAGCCACTAGGTTGCCGCCGCCCGCTTCCCCGTCGCGCGCCCGGGCGTGACGTCCCGCCCGAAAGGATCCGATGCCTCCGCAGCAGCCCTATAAGCGTGTCCTCCTCAAGGTATCCGGGGAGGCGCTGATGGGCCGGCGGGACTACGGGCTCGACACCGACACCCTGGCCCGCATCGCCAAGGACGTGGCCGACGTGGTCGAGTCCGGCACCCAGGTGTGCCTGGTGATCGGCGGCGGCAACATCTTCCGCGGCATCTCGGGCGCGGCCGGCGGCATGGACCGCGCGCAGGCCGACTACATGGGCATGCTGGCCACCGTCATGAACGCCCTGGGCATGCAGAGCGTGCTGGAACGCCGGGGTGTCCCGACGCGGGTGCAGTCGGCAATCCCCATGAGCACCGTCTGCGAACCCTATATCCGGCGACGGGCGGAACGGCACATGGAGAAGGGCAGGGTCGTGATCTTCGCCGCCGGCACCGGCAACCCGTTCTTCACGACGGACACCGCGGCGGCGCTGCGGGCGAACGAGATGGATTGCGACCTGCTGCTGAAGGGCACGCAAGTGGACGGCGTCTATTCCGCAGACCCGCGCAAGGTGGCCGACGCGGAGCGCTACGAGGAACTCACCTACCACCAGGTGCTGTCCCGCGACCTGGCCGTCATGGATGCCGCCGCCATCAGCCTGGCGCGGGAGAACGGGCTGCCGATCATCGTCTTCAACATCCACGCGCCCGGCAGCTTCGCCCGTGTGCTGCGCGGCGAGGGTCCGTTCACGCGCATATACGAAGCGGCTTGATGGAACGGCCGAATCCGCCGAGAAGGTTGCATGGGGAAGCGCGGCCGGCACGATCGGCGCGGGTCCGGACGACAGGAGGATGGAATTGCCGGCCGACCGCAATGCCTTGAAGCAGGACCTGACGCGCCGGATGGACGGCGCGATGGAGACGTTGCGGCGTGACTTCGGCGGGCTGCGGACCGGGCGCGCGAGCCCCGGCCTGCTCGAGCCCGTGAAGGTCGAGGCCTACGGGACCGAGGTGCCGATCACCCAGGTCGGCACGATCGGCGTGCCGGAGCCGCGCATGATCACCGTCCAGGTCTGGGATCGCACCCTGGTGGGCGCCGTCGAACGGGCCATCCGGGATTCGGGCCTGGGCCTCAACCCCGGCTCGGACGGGCAGATCGTCCGCGTGCCGATCCCGCAGCTGACCGCGGAGCGGCGCGGCGAGCTGGCCAAGGCCGCGGGGCGCTATGCCGAGGGTTCGCGCATCGCCATCCGCGGCGTCCGGCGGGACGGCATGGACCAGGTGAAGACGCTCGAGAAGAAGGGCGAGATCGGCGAGGACGACTTGAAGGACTGGTCCGACGAGGTGCAAAAGCTCACCGATGGCTACATCAGGCGCATCGACGAGTCGCTGGCCGAGAAAGACAAGGAAATCCGGCAGGTCTGACGCATGTCCCTGATCAAGCCCGAGCTCCGCACCCGCATGCAGGCCGGCACCACGTCCTGCGTACCCCGGCACGTGGCCGTGATCATGGACGGGAATGGCCGCTGGGCCTCGGCCCGGGGCCTGCCGCGGGTCGCCGGGCACCGCGCCGGCGCGCAGGCCGTTCGCCGCACCATCGAGGCGGCCATGGCGGCCGGCACCGAATGGCTCACGCTCTATGCCTTCAGCAGCGAGAACTGGCGCCGCCCGGCCGACGAGGTGCTCGACCTGACGGGCCTGCTGCGCCACTACATCCGGCAGGAACTGAACGAGCTGGCGCGCGAGGGCGTCCGGGTCCGCATCATCGGCGACCGCGACCGCTTCGACCCGGCCACCCGCGCGGAACTCGATCGCGCCGAGCTCGCCACCATCGGCAATGCGCGGCTGAACCTCAACGTGGCGCTGTCCTATGGCGCGCGGGACGAGATCGTGGCGGCCGCACGGGCCATCGCCGCCGCCGCCGCCCGTGGCGAGCTGTCGCTCGACCAGCTGGACGTGCCGGGCTTCGAACGCTTCCTCTCGACGGCGGGGATGCCGGACCCAGACCTCGTGATCCGCACGAGCGGCGAGCGCCGGCTGTCCAACTTCCTGCTGTGGCAGTCCGCATACTCCGAGCTGGTGTTCATGGACGTGCTGTGGCCGGATTTCGAGCAGGCGCACTTCGAGGACGCGCTGGCGGAGTTCGCGCGCCGCGAGCGCCGCTTCGGTGCGCGCGCTGGCTGAGATCCCTGCATCGGGCAGCGCCGCCGCCCCGTCTCGGCCTGCGGGACGATGGGGCGACCTGCGGCTGCGCACGCTGTCGGCCGTCGTGCTTGGCCCGGCGGTCCTGGCCTGCATCTGGTTCGGCGGCCTCGCCTGGATCGTGTTGATGGCGGTGGCGGCGGTCGGGCTGGCCTTCGAGTGGTTCACCTTGTGCGGCGCGCGCCGCCCGGGCTGGCTGGCGCTGGGCGTGCCGTATCTCGGCGTGCCGCTCGCGGCCCTGGCTTGGCTGCGCGGGCAGGAGGACGGGCGCGCGGACATCCTGTTCCTGATCCTGGTCGTGTGGGCCAGCGACATCGGCGCCTATGTGGCGGGCCGGCTGCTGGGCGGCCCGAAGCTCGCGCCGGCCATTTCGCCCGGCAAGACCTGGTCCGGTGCTGCGGGCGGGTTGGTGTCGGCGATGCTGACGGGCGCCGTCGTGGCGCACCTGCTGTCGCCGGGCGCGCCGGGCCGGGCGGCGGCGGTGGCCGGGCTGCTGGGCATCGCGTCGCAGGCGGGCGACCTGTTCGAGAGCTGGATCAAGCGGCGCTTCGGCGTCAAGGATTCCGGCCATCTGATCCCGGGCCATGGCGGCCTGCTGGACCGGTTGGACGGCGTGTTGGGCGCGGCCCCGGCTGCCGCCTGTGTCATGTTGGCCGTGGGCCGGGGAGGCGCGTTATGGAATTGAAGCCCGTGCCGGGCGCGTCGGTTCAGCCTGTCGAAGGCCTGTCGTCTGGCGTCGGGTCCGTCCCAGTCGGGTCCGTCCCAGCCGGGTTCGTCACAGTCGGGTCCGTCCCAGCCGGGTCTGTCACAGTCCGGTCCGTCACTGTCCTGGGCAGCACCGGCAGCGTCGGCACCAGCACGGTGGACCTGCTGGCCGCGAACCCCGACCGCTTCCGGGTGCACGCGCTCGTGGGCGGCCGCAATGTGGAGCTATTGGCCCGGCAGGCGCGGCAGCTGAACGCGGCCGTCGCCGTCATCGCGGAGCCGTCCTGCCTTCCGGCGCTGGAGGCCGCCCTGGCCGGCAGCGGCATCGACTGCGACTGCGGCGACGCCGCGGTGCTGCGGGCCGGCGCGGCCCGGGTCGACTGGACCATGGCCGCCATCACCGGGGCCGCCGGGCTGCCGTCCACCCTGGCCGCCATCCGCAACGGCGGCGCCGTCGCCCTGGCCAACAAGGAGGCGCTGGTCTGTGCCGGCGAGGTGATGCTGCGTGCCGTGCGGAACGCCGGCGCCACGCTGCTGCCGGTCGACTCCGAGCACAACGCCATCTTCCAGGCCCTGGCGGACGGCAACCATCACGCGGTCGAGCGGATCGTGCTCACCGCATCGGGCGGGCCGTTCCGCACCGCGACGCCGGACGAGATGGCGCGCGCGACGCCCGAGGCGGCGCTGCGCCACCCGATCTGGAGCATGGGCGCCAAAATCAGCATCGACAGCGCGACCATGTTCAACAAGGGGCTCGAACTGATCGAGGCGGCGCGGCTGTTCGACCTGCCGGAGTCGCGGATCGACGTGCTGGTGCACCCGCAATCGGTCGTGCACGGCATCGTCCACTACCAGGACGGCAGCATGCTGGCGCAGATGGGCTCGCCCGACATGCGGATCCCCATCGCCCACACGCTGGCCTGGCCTGGCCGCATCCGGACAAGCTCGCCCCGGCTCGACCTCGCAGCGCTCGGCCAGCTGACCTTCTTCCCGCCCGACCCCATCCGCTTCCCGGCCCTGCGCCTGGCGCGGGAGGCGTTGCGGGCCGGGGGCGGAGCGCCCGCCATCCTGTCGGCGGCGAACGAGGTGGCGGTCGAGGCCTTCCTGGCCCGGCGCCTGGGCTTCACCGAGATCGCGACGCTGGTGGCCCGGGTGATGGACGCCCTGGGCAGCCCGCCCGCCGACAGCCTGGACGCCGTGATGGACCTGGACGGCAGGGCGCGACGGATGGCGCAGGCGATCGCCACCGCCCGCGCGGCCTGATCCCGCCGCTCGACCCCACGGGCGCAGAACGACGCGGTGGTCGAACATTCCTGACACGACACCATCACCGGCTTGGTTTCGCAGCGCCGGGATTTAGGGTAACGTCGAGGCATGACGCACCTGATCGACCTCATTCGGAATGGCGCCTCCTTCGTGGTGGTGCTGGGGACCCTCGTGTTCGTGCACGAGCTGGGCCATTACCTCGCGGCCCGGTGGCGGGGCGTGTACGTGGAGGCGTTCTCCATCGGCTTCGGCCCGGCATTGGCGAGCTGGAAGGACCGCGTCGGCACCGTCTGGAAGATCAGCCTGCTGCCGCTGGGCGGCTACGTGAAGCTGCATGGGCAGGAGCGCCCCGAGGACGCGGCCCCCGAAGTGCGGGCGGCCTGGATGCCGGGGCGGACGTTCCACGCGAAGTCCGTGGCCTCCCGCGCGATCATCGTCGCGGCCGGGCCGGTGGCCAACTTCCTGCTGGCGATGGTTCTGTTCGGCTGTCTGTTCATGGCGGTGGGCCGGCCCGTCGCGGTGCCTGTGGTGGGCGAGCTGGTGCCGGGCGGCGCCGCGGAGAAGGCCGGGCTGGTCGCCGGCGACCGTATCCGCACCATCGAGGGCGTGACCGTCCATCGGTTCGAGGACATCCAGCGCATCGTGACGGCCAACCCCGACAAGACCCTGCCGATGCAGGTGGAGCGGGGTGGCAAGCTGACGGACATGCAGGTGCCGGTCGGGGCGCGGACGGTCCGCGGCGCGCAGGTGGGCGTCCTGGGCGTCCGCGGCGGCGCCGTCGAGTACGAGCACGTCGACCCGGCGCGCGCGATGATCGCCGGGGTGCAGCAGACCTGGGACGTGACGGTCGCCACCGTCGTCGGGCTGGGACAGATGCTGAGCGGGAGCCGCACGACGGACGAGCTCAGCGGGCCCCTGGGAATCGCGCAGCTTTCCGGCCAGGTGGCGCAGCTCGGCCTGCCCACCCTGATCAGCTTCATTGCGGTCCTGTCGGTCAACCTCGGCCTGATCAACCTGTTCCCCATCCCGGTGCTGGATGGCGGGCACCTGATGTTCTACGCGGCCGAGGCGCTGCGGGGCCGTCCGCTGCCGACGCGCTTCCAGGAGTATGGGTTCCGCGCCGGGTTCGCTCTGCTGGCAGGCCTGTTCGTGTTCGCCACCTGGAACGATCTGACCCATATGGGCCTGTTCCGATGGGTGGCCGGGCTGATCGGCTGACGGGCGTCCGTGCCGGCCTGAAGCCGCCGCGGTTGCTTCGTTGTAATCCAGGCATTGCGTGCCGGCCCCGGGAAGCCCTTGGCGGATGCCGCGGCGGCGTCTAGAAGCGCCCCTGTCGCATACGCCGAGACGAGGGTCGCCCACCGGCCGAGTCTGGCCATGGCGGCGCCCGACCGGCGGGCACGAGACTTGTGATCCGGGATTTCGGAGGGACCGCCTGTTGCACTCCAAACGCGCCACGCTGCTCGCGACAGCCTGCCTGCTGCCCTTGCTGGCCGGCCCCGCGCTGGCCCCCGCGCAGGCGCAGGAGCCGCCGCCCGGTGCCCGTCAGGGCGCGAGCGTCCCGGCCGCCCGGGCAACACGCTCCGCGCTGCTGCGCCGGCCCGCGGCCCGTATCAGCGCCGAGGGCACGATCGGCGCCATCAAGATCCAGGGCAACCAGCGCATCGAGGAGGGCACCATCCGCTCCTACATGCTGGTCCAGGCCGGTGATCCGTTCGACCCCGACCGCATCGACCGCAGCCTCAAGACGCTGTACGCCACCGGCCTGTTCCAGGACGTGTCGCTGACCCGCGACGGCAACACGCTGATCGTGAAGCTGGTCGAGAGCCCGATCGTCAACCGGATCGCGTTCGAGGGGAACAAGAAGCTCAACGACGACACGCTGCGGCCGGAGCTGCAGCTGCGGTCCCGCGCGGTGTTCACGCCGCAGCTGGCCGCGGCCGACCGCCAGCGCCTGCTCGACCTTTATGCCAAGAAGGGGCGGTTCGCCGCCGCGGTCGAGCCCAAGATCATCAAACTGGACCAGAACCGGGTCGACGTCGTCTTCGAGATCAACGAAGGCGAGACGACGCTGATGAGCCGCATCGCCTTCGTGGGCAACCATGCCTTCAGCGAGAGCCGGCTGCGCGAGATCATCAACAGCCGCGAGCAGGCGTTCTACCGCATCCTGTCCACCAGCGACGAGTACGACCCCGAGAAGACCAACTTCGACAAGGAGCTGCTGCGCCGCTTCTACCTGAAGAACGGCTATGCCGACTTCGAGGTGAAGGACGCGGTCGCCGAGCTGTCGCCCGACCGGCGCGCCTTCTTCGTGACGTTCACCATCTCGGAGGGCGAGAAGTACAAGGTCGGCACCGTGAAGGTGAACAGCAAGCTGGCCAAGATCAGCGGCGACGACCTGCGTCCGCTGGTGCCCATCGACCCCGGCGACACCTATGACGGCGATGCGGTCGAGAAGACCTCGCAGTCGCTGCAGGACACCGTCCAGAGCCGCGGCTTCGCCTTCGTGGACGTGAAGCCCGAGATCGCGCGCGACAAGGAGAAGAAGACCGTCGACCTGGTGTTCGAGGTGGGGGAGGGCCCCCGCGTCTACATCGAGCGGCTGGACATCGTCGGGAACACCCGCACCAAGGACAAGGTGATCCGCCGGGAGTTCCGCCTGGCGGAAGGTGACGCGTTCAACGCCGCCACCGTGCGCCGCTCGCGGCAGCGCCTGCAGGATCTCGGCTACTTCAACAGCGTCGTGGTGCAGCCAAGCCCTGGCTCGGCCCCCGACAAGGCCGTTGTCACGGCCCAGGTGGACGAGAAGGCCACGGGCGAGCTGACGCTGGGCGGCGGCTATTCCACCGACTCGGGCGCGCTGCTGCAGACCGGCCTGCGCGAGCGCAACCTGATCGGCACCGGCATCGATGCCAACGTCAGCGGCGTGCTGGCGCAGACGCGCAGCCAGGTGAACCTGGGCGTGACCGACCCCTACTTCCTCGACCGCAACCTGGTCGCGGGCTTCGACGCCTTCCTGGTGCGCAACAACAACGCCTCCATCGCCGCCTACAGCGAGCGGCGGACGGGCGGCGACGTCCGCATCGGGTACGAGTTCAACGAGCACCTGCGGCAGGCGCTGACCTACTCGCTGGTCGACCGGAACGTGTACAACATCCAGAGCGGCGCCAGCATCTACGTCACGAACCAGGCCGGCAGCTCGCTGCTGTCGCAGCTGGGCCAGACGCTGTCGCTGGACTACCGGGACAGCCGGACGGACCCGCGCAACGGCTTCATCGTGCGGCTGGGCACGGACTTCGCCGGGATCGGCGGCACGACCCGCTATGTGCGCGCCAAGCTCGACGGCACCTACTTCGTGCCGCTCGAGTCGATCACGGGGGATGCCGACTGGAACATCGCCATCTCGGCCGGCGGCGGCTACCTGGCGCAGCTCGGCCGGCAGGAGAAGATCATCGACCGGTTCTTCCTGGGCGGCGACAACCTGCGCGGCTTCCAGTCGGGCGGCGCCGGGCCCCACGCGCAGGGCAGCGGCACGATCGACAGCATCGGCGGCCGGTTGATCTATACCCAATCCACCGAGCTGCGGTTCCCGCTGCCGATCTCGCCCGACCTCGGTTTGTCGGGCCGGGCCTTCGTCGACGTGGGATCGCTGACGGAGGTCAGCCGCCTGCGCAACGCCGACGGCAGCCAGGTGAACATCACCGACAGCGCGACGCCCCGGGTGGGCGCGGGCGTCGGCGTGGCGTGGAAGACGCCGTTCGGGCTGATCAACATCGACATCGCGCAGGCGGTGGTGAAGAAGCAGTTCGATCAGACCCAGCTTTTCCGATTTGGTTTCGGCACGAGGTTCTAGCTTGAACATGTCCCACACAGTCCGGTCCTTCGTTTCCTGCGCGCTTCGCGTCGCTGTCGTGCTGCCGCTCGGCCTGGCCGCGCTTCCGGCTCAGGCACAGAACCCCGGCTACTTCATCCCGCCCGGCGCCGGCGGCGGGGGGCAGACCCAGGCCCCGCGGCCCACCCAGTCCCGCCCGGTCCAGCGCCCCATCCCGATGCCGCTGGTCCCGCCCAACAACGCGATGTCGCCCCAGCAGCAACAACAGCAGCAGCAGCAGGATCAGGAGCCGCCGCCGCTGCAGGTCCAGCTGCCGCCGGTTCCCGACCTGCCCGCCCTGCCACGCGGCACCACGCCGCCGGCCGCGGTCGTGGGCGTGCTGGGCATCCCCGACATCATGCGCACCTCGACCGCCGCCCAGCAGATCGAGAAGACGATCGCCGAGCGGCGCGAGAAGCTGAACGCCGACGCCCAGAAGGAGCAGGCGGGCTGGCGCGACATGCAGCAGACGCTGGCCAACCAGCGCGCCACGCTGAGCGCCGACCAGATCCGCGCGAAGGAGCGCGAGCTGCAGGAGCGCATCACCAACGCGCAGAAGACCTTCCGCGACCGCAACCGGATCATCCAAGAGTCCGGGCAGTACGGCCTGGCGCAGATCGAGCGCATGCTGATCGCCGTGATCCGCCAGGTGTCCGAAAGCCGTGGCATGAACCTGGTGCTGCACCGGGCGCAGGTGGCCCTCAACGTCAACGAGTTCGACATCACCGAGCAGGTGGTGGAGCAGCTGAACAAGGTGTTGGCGACCGTGACGTTGCCGCCCGACGGGGTGTCGCCCGCCACCTTCGCCCCGGCCCAGGTCGCCGCACCCGCCCCGGCCGCCGCCCCCGGCGCCTCGCCGGCTTCTGCCACCGCCCCGGCCCCCGCCCCGGCCCCGGGTTCGGCGCCCACTGTCCCGCCGCAGCGTCGGTAGCCTTGTCCGGCCTCGCGATCGCAGCCGCCGCCGGCGATGCGCTGTTCTTCGCCCGGAGCGGTCCCCACACGCTGGACGTGGTCGCGGCGGCCGCCCAGGGTGAGGTGCGGGGCACGGCTGGCCCCCTGCTGGGGGTCGCGCCGTTGCAGACGGCCTTGTCGGCGCATGTCGGCTTCATCGACAACCGCCGTTACGTGGATGCGCTGACCGCCACCCGGGCCGGGGCGGTGATCGTGCATCCGACCCTCGCCGCCCGCGTGCCCGGGGGCACCGCGGCGATCGTCACGCCGGAACCGTATGCCGCCTGGGCGCGGGTCGCGGCGCTGTTCCATCCGCCCGCGCCCGTCGCGCCCGGCATCCACCGCTCCGCCGTCGTGGAGCCGGGGGCGGAGATCGACCCCACGGCGGAGATCGGGGCGCAGGCGGTGATCGGCCCGGGCGCCGTCATCGGCGCGCGCACCCGCATCGGCCCCGGCGCGGTCATCGGCGCCAACGTGCGGATCGGGCCGGACTGCCGCATCGGCGCCCATGTCAGCCTCAGCCACGCCATCCTGGGCGCGCGGGTCAATATCCTGCCGGGCGCGCGGGTCGGGCAGGAGGGGTATGGCTTCGCCCAGACGGCGGAAGGCTTCCTCACGGTCCCGCAACTCGGCCGCGTGCTGCTGGAGGACGATGTCGAGGTGGGTGCCAACGCCACCATCGACCGGGGCTCGGTGCCCGACACGGTCATCGGCGCCGGCACCCGGCTCGATAACCTGGTGCAGATCGGCCATAACGTCGTGACCGGGCGGTGCTGCGTCATCGTGGCGCATGCGGGGATCTCGGGCTCCACCGTGCTCGAGGATTTCGTCGTGGTGGCGGCGCAGGCCGGGCTGACGGGGCATCTGCGGATCGGGCGCAAGGCGCGGATCGGCGCGCAGGCGGGCGTGATGGCGGACGTGCCGGCGGGGGCGGACGTGGTCGGCAGCCCCGCCGAGCCGCTGCGGGACTTTTTTCGTGGAGTCGCCACATTGCGAAAGCTGGCGCGGCGGCCCACAGTCCGGCCCGGTGCGACGGAATAGATGATGGACGGCACGCCAACGACACACAGGGTTGCGGACAAGGGCCTCTCGGATGCCGAGACCGGGGGAGAGGTGCTCGACATCGCCCGGATCATGCGGGCGATCCCGCACCGCTACCCGTTCCTGCTGATCGACCGCGTGGTGGACGTGGTGCGCGACCGCTCGGCGACCGGCATCAAGAACGTGTCGGTGAACGAGAACTTCTTCTCGGGGCATTTCCCCCACCATCCCGTGATGCCGGGCGTGCTGATCATCGAGAGCATGGCGCAGACCGCCGCCGTGCTGGTGGTGGAGACGCTGGGGCCGCAGGCGCTGGGCAAGGTCGTCTATTTCATGACGATCGAGGGCGCCAAGTTCCGCCGCCCCGTCGTGCCGGGCGACCAGCTGCGGGTGCACGTCACGAAGGTCCGCAACCGCGGCAACGTCTGGAAGTTCAGCGCCGTCGCCCGCGTGGACGGCACGTCGGTGGCCGAGGCCACCTATGCCGCCATGCTGATGGACCACGACGGCACGCACCCCTGACGCCCACTCCGTCCCCGTAACCCGAAGACACAATCCTTGTGTATCCCGCTGCCGACGCGGCCCGTAGGATCGAACCCATGCCTCAGATCCTCGGATTCCGTCCGGCCGAACCTGCCATGCCGGATGCCATGATCCACCCCACCGCCATCGTCGAGCCCGGTGCCCGGATCGGCGCCGGCGTCCAGATCGGGCCCTGGTGCCACGTCGGCCCGTATGTGGAGATCGGGGCGGGCGCCCGCCTCGTGTCCCACGTCGTGGTCGACGGTCACACGACGATCGGTGCCGAGGTGGTTCTGTTCCCGTTCTGCACGGTCGGCCTCGCGCCGCAGGACTTGAAGTACAAGGACGAGCCGACCCGCTGCGAGATCGGGCCGCGCACCCAGGTCCGCGAACACTGCAGCATCCATCGCGGCACCGTCACCGGCTCGGGCGTTACCCGGGTCGGGGCCGACTGCCTGCTGATGGCGGTCGTGCACATCGCGCATGACTGCGAGATCGGCGACGGCGTCGTCATCGCGAACAACGTCGTCATGGGCGGGCACGTCACGATCGGGACGCGCGCCGTCATCGGCGGGTCCGCGGCGCTGCACCAGTTCGTGCGGATCGGCCGCGGTGCCATGGTGGGCGGCGTCTCGGGCGTGGAGGCGGACGTGATCCCGTTCGGCAGCGTGCTGGGCAACCGGGCCCGGCTGGCCGGGCTCAACATCATCGGCCTGCGCCGCGGCGGGGCGGACCGCGCGAGCGTCCATGCCGTGCGCGCCGCCGTCCGGGCGCTGTTCTCGAACCAGGGCGTCTTCGCCGACCGGCTGGCCGCCGTCCGCGCCCAGCACGGCGCGCATCCGCTGGTGGCCGAGGTGCTGGCCTTCATCGACACGCCCAGCAAGCGCGGCCTGATCCGGGCCGGCCTGGCCGCCGAGGAGGCCGAGCCCTCCGGCTAGGGAAGCTGGTGCCGTGTCAGTGCAGGGCCGAGCTGTGCGGCCGGTCGCGCGTCACCGCCTCCACCCGGCACGTCTCCATGGCCTGCTGCAGCGCCGCCAGGGTCCGTGTCAGCTGCATCGACGACGCTTCATCGGCCAGCATGCGCAGGCAGTGCAGCAGGCCGATCGGGGTCGTCTTCTCGTCCTGGATTTTCTCGTCCTGGATCATCGCGGCATGCTCCCTGGCAGGCACGTGGCCGTGCCTCACAAAAACGTGACAGTCGAAGCCTAACGGGCGGATTTGGCAGGATGCAAGCGGAAACGCAGATGTTGGGAATCCTGGCCGGCGGGGGACCGTTCCCCGGCCGGGTCGCGGCCGCCGCCGTGGCGGCAGGCCGGCCGGTGTTCGTGGTCGCCCTGCGCGGCTTCGCCGAGCCTGCGGTCATCGCCGCCTACCCCCACCAGTTCATCCGCATCGGCGCGGCCGGCGAGATACTGGCATCGTTGCGGCGGCACGGCTGCAAGGACCTGGTGCTGGTGGGCCCCGTGCGCCGCCCCTCGCTGCTCGACCTCCGGCCCGATGCGGAAGGCACGCGGATCCTGGCCCGGATCGGGCGTGCCGCCTTCCGCGGCGATGACGGGCTGCTCGCCGCCGTGGTCCGCGTCCTGGGCGAGGAGGGGTTCCGCATCCTGGGTGCCCATGAGGTGCTGACCGAGGCGGTGGGCCCCGCCGGAGTCATGGGCCGGGTGGCGCCCGACGCGGCGGCCATGTCCGACATCGCGCGCGCGGCGGAGGTCGCCCGGGCGCTGGGCCGGGTGGATGTGGGCCAGGGCTGCGTGGTGCAGCAGGGGATCGTGCTGGCGGTGGAAGCCATCGAGGGCACCGACTCCATGCTCGCCCGCGCCGCCGGCCTCTCCCGCCCCGGCCCCGGCGGCATCCTGTTGAAGCTGGTCAAGCCCGGGCAGGACCGCCGCGCCGACCTGCCCACCATCGGGCCCGCCACGCTGCGCGCCGCCGCCGCCGCGGGCCTGCGCGGCGTCGCCTTCGAAGCGGGGGGCACGCTGCTGACCGACCGCGCCGGCTGCATCGCCGAAGCCGACGCCGCGGGGCTTTTCCTCATCGGCATCGAACCCGATATGCTGCCCGCCTGAATGAAGAGAGACACGCCATGACCCGACGCCCGCCTGCTCCACACGATGCTCCGCGTGAAGGACCTCGATGCCAGCATCGCCTTCTACACCAAGCTGCTCGGCATGAAGGAGCTGCGCCCGGCGCGAGGTGCCGGACGGCAAGTACACCCTGGCCTTCGTCGGCTATGGGGACGAGGGCAGCGAGAGCGTGATCGAGCTGACCTACAACTGGGACCAGACGACGCCCTACGACCTCGGCACCGGCTTCGGCCACCTCGCGGTCGGCCTGCCGGACGTCTACAAGGCCTGCGCCGACATGAAGGCGGCCGGCGCCACGATCACGCGGGAGGCGGGGCCGGTGAAGTTCGGCACGACCGTCATCGCCTTCGTCGAGGACCCGGACGGCTACAAGGTGGAGCTGGTGCAGCGCGCCTGATCCCTCTCGGCGTCTCCCGCCTGCTGCCCCGGCGCACGATCCGCGTCGGGGTCACGGGCCTCGCCCGGGCGGGCAAGACCGCCTTTCTGACCTCGGTGGCCGCCAACCTGCTGGCCCTCGGCGCCGGCCGGCCCGTATTGCCGCTGATCGTGCAATCGCTGGGGGGCCGCCCCGCCGTCGCCCTGGCACCGGTCGGCGCCGGTGCCGTGCCCCGCTTCGACCACGCGGCGCACCTGGCCGCCCTGGCGCAGGACCCGCCGCACTGGCCCGCCCGCACCGACTCCGTCGGCCTGCTCGCGCTCGAACTGACCGTCGCCCGCACCGGCTTCACCCAGGCCCTGCCGCCGCAGCGGGTCCGGCTCGAGTTCCTCGACTATCCCGGCGAGTGGCTGCTGGACCTGCCCTTGTTGCGGATGGACTTCGCCACCTGGTCCGCGCGTACTCTGCATCGGCTGGAAGGCCGGCCCGAGGCCGCGGAGTTCCTGGCCTTCGCGCTCGCCCTGCCTGCCGGCGCCGCGGCCGACGAGGCGCTCGCCGCCGCGGGCCATCGCCTCTATCGCGCCGCCCTGGCGCGGCTGCGCGACGCGGGCCTGTCGCTGCTGCAGCCCGGCCGTTTCCTGATGCCTGCGCCGGGGCCCGAGCCCGGGTGGATGCCGTTCTTTCCCCATGCCGGCAGCGGCGGCCTGCACGCGCTGCTCGACCGGCGCTATCAGGCCTATGTCCAGGCGGTGGAGCGCGACCTGTCGGACCCGCTGTTCGGCCGGCTGGACCGCCTGTTGGTGCTGGTCGACGTGCTCTCGGCCCTGTCTGCCGGGCCCGCCGCCTTTGCCGACATGCGCGTCGCGCTGTCCGAGGCGGCCGGGGCGTTGCGCTGGCGCCGCTCCCTGCTGGAGACGGCGGCCGCGCTGGGCCGGCTGCGCGCGCCGCCGCGGTTCGTGTCCCGCGTGGTCTTCGCCGCCACGAAGGCGGACCATGTGGGGGAGCGGCAGCGGGAGAACCTGGTCTCGTTGCTGCGCCGGGTGGTGGAGCCGGCCGTGCCGGTGCGGGCCGCCTACCTCGCCCTTGCGTCGGTGCTGTGCACCACGGACGACGTGATGCTGCTGGATGGCCGTCCCGTCTCCGCCGTGCGCGGCCATCTGCCGGGCAAGGCGGCGGCCGGCAAGTCCTACCCGGGCGAGGTGCCGTCGAGCCCGCCCGACGCGGCGTTCTGGGCGCACCCGTTCTACGGCCTGCCCGACTTCCAGCCCGTCCGCATCCCCGATGGCGGCCGGGGCGGCGTGCCGAACCTGGGGCTCGACGCCGTCCTGCTGGCCTTGCTGGACGACGTGCTGTGAGCGGCATGCCGTGATCGGGCCCCGAATCGAGTACGAGACGGTCGAAACGCCGCGCATCACGCTCGCGCCCGTGCCCTTGGCGCTGGAGCCGGCGCCGCGCTGGGGCACGCCGGCCCTGATGCTGGGCGGCGTCGTGGTCCTGGTGGCGGGCTTCTCCGTCCTGGGCGCGGCCAACTTCATCGCCGACCAGTTCGCCCGCGCGGCCTGGCTGGGTTGGCTGACGGCTGGCGTGGCGGCTGCCGGGTTCGGGCTGGTCGCGGCCGGCCTCTGGCGGGAGCTTGCGGCGCTGCTGGCCATCGATCGGGTGGACGCCTGCCGCCGGGACCTCGCTTCGGGCGAGGCGGACCGCATCATGCGGGCGGCGCGTACATGGTCGGCCCGCGTGCCGGGCGGCCCGGCCCTGGCGCCCGCCCTGCAGGCCGTCAACGATCCAGACGCCGCGCTGGCCTTGCTGCGCGCCGGGCCCGGCCAGGCCCTGCGGGAGGCGGCGGACGCGCTCGCCCGGGGTGCGGCGGTCCAGGTGGTCGCGGGCATCGCCGCCATGCCGTCCCCGGCGCTCGATGTGCTGCTGGTCGGCTGGCGGGGCGTGCGCCTGGTGCGCCAGGTGGCCGCGCTGTACGGCGTGCGGCCCGGCCTGCTCGGCACGCTCGCCTTGCTGCGGCGCACCGCCATGGCCGCCACCCTGGTCGGCGCGGCCGAGATCGCCGGCAACACGCTGGCGCACGGCCTGCTGTCCAGCCCGCTGCTGGCCAAGGCGCTGGGCGAGGCGGCCGGGGCAGGGGTCGCGGCGCGGCGCATGCTGGTCCTGGGCCGCGCCGCCGCCGCGGCTTGCGATCCCGTGCCCCCCGGATGATGCTCGGCATCGCGAAAGGAACGTCGGCATGGTCGATGAAGCGAGCCCGGGTGCGGCGAGGCTGGCCAGGGCCATCCCCAACGTCTTCATCACCGACATGCCGCGCACCCTGGCCTACTTCACGGGTCCGCTGGGGTTCACGGCCCTGTTCACCTGGGGCACGCCGCCCTTCTATGCGCATGTCCGCCGCGACGACGCGGTGCTGGCCCTCCGCTGCCTCGTTCGCCCGGCGCTCGATCACAGCCTGGCCGAAGACGTGCTGAGCGCCTTCATCGACGTGACCGGCGGCGCCGCCACCATCGTGGACGCGCTCTGCCGATCGATGCAGTCTGCCGGCGCCGTGATGCACCAGTTGCCGCGGGACGAGCCCTGGGGCATGCGGAGCTTCATCGTCCGCGACCCCGACGGGAACCTGATCTGTTTCGCCGCCAACCTCTAGGAAGCACGAATGTCGTTGTTCGATGGCCTGAAGCCGCAGCCGCTCGACCCCATCATGGCGGGCTTCCAGGAGTTCACGGCCGATGAGCGGCCGCAGAAGATCAACCTGGGCGTCGGCATGTATTACGACGAGGCCGGCCGCATCCCGGTGCTGGACGTGGTGCAGGAGGCCGAGCGGCGCCTGGTCGGGCAGGTGCAGTCCTGGACCTATCTGGTGCCCGACGGCATGCCCGCCCTGCGGGAGGCCGCCAAGCGCCTGGTGTTCGGCGACGCGCTGGTGGACAGCGACGGCGCGCGGATCACGACGGCACAGAGCCTGGGCGGCACCGGCGCGCTGAAGCTGGGGGCCGACGTCATCCGGCGCATCGCCCCCGGAAGTGTCGTGGCGCTCAGCCGGCCCACCTGGGGCAACCATCCCAGCATCTTCGCCGGCGCCGGGCTGACGGTCGTCGAATACCCCTACTTCGACGCCGCCACGGGCGGGGTGGACTGGCCCGCCATGCGCGACTCCGTCGCCGCCATGGCCGCTGGCACCGTCATCCTGTTGCACGCCTGCTGCCACAACCCGACGGGCGCCGACCTCGATGCGGCGCAATGGACGGAGCTGGCGGGGTTGATTCGCGCCCGCGGCCTCGTGCCCTTCCTCGACATGGCGTACGCCGGGTTCGCCGACGGGCTGGAGCAGGACAGCGAGCCCGCCCGCATGCTGGCCGGGCTCGGCGTGCCGCTGTTCGTCGCGACCTCGTTCTCGAAGTCGTTCGGCCTCTATGGCGAGCGGGTGGGCGCGCTGTCCGTCGTCGCCGCGGATGCCGGGCAGGCGAAGCTGGTGTCCGAGCAGGTGAAGGTCGCCATCCGCACCAACTACTCGACGCCGCCGACCCATGGCGCGCTCCTGGTCGCGGCGATCCTGACCGACCCCGCGCTGCGGGCGCAATGGGTGGCGGAGCTGGAGAGCATGCGCCAACGCATCCGCCGCATGCGCGTGGGCTTGGTCAGCCGCCTGCAGGGCAACAACGCGCGGGACTTCACGCGGCTGGTGACGCAGCGCGGCCTGTTCTCCTACTCCGGCCTCGATGCCGCGCAGATGGACCGGCTGAAGGGCGAGTTCGGCATCTACGGCGTCAGCGACGGCCGGTTCTGCATGGCGGCCCTGACGGAAAGCTCGCTCGACCGCGTGGCGGAGGGGATCCGGGCCGTGATCTGAACTCGACGCGATGACGCCCGGGGCAGATGAAGCCCGGGGCAGATGAAGCCCGGGGCAGATCAAGCCCGGGGCAGATGAAGCCCGGGGCAGATCAAGATTGCTTCATGGTGCAGCCCGTTGTCGTCCTGCTATAGTGCAGCACCAGTTGAACACCGGCCCGGCCGGCCTTCAGGATGAAACGCGTGCCCGCTCTCCGGACCCTCGTCAGCCTCCATGTCGCGCCGCACGATTGAGGTCACGCCGGAGCTGATGCTCCGGGCCTATCGCGTCGGGCTGTTCCCGATGGCGGAGACCCGCCGCGGCCAGCGCCTGTACTGGCTCGACCCGGAGCAGCGCGGCATCCTGCCGCTCGACGGCTTCCACCTGCCGCGGCGCCTGCTGCGCACCGTGGTCTCGGGCCCGTATCAAGTCACGGCCAACCAGGCCTTCGCCCAGGTCATCACCCAGTGCGCCGCCGCCGCGCCGGGCCGCGAGGATACCTGGATCAACGCCGACATCGAGCGGCTGTTCTTCGAGCTGCACCGCCAGGGCCACGCCCATTCGGTCGAGACCTGGTCCGAGGGCACCCTGGTCGGCGGCCTGTACGGCGTCTCGCTCGGCGGCGTGTTCTTCGGCGAGAGCATGTTCAGCGTCGGGCGCGACGCCTCCAAGGTCGCTCTGGTGCACCTGGTGGCCCGCATGCGGCTGGGCGGCTACGCGCTGCTGGACACGCAGTTCGTCACCAGCCACCTGGCCCAGTTCGGCGCGATCGAGGTGCCGCGCGACGCCTACAAGGCGATGCTGGCCAGCGCCGTGCAGCAGACCGCCATCTGGTCCGAGCCCGACCCGGCAGCGCTGCTGGCCGAGATCCAGCTGCTGCACCGGCCGGAGCTTCCGGCATGACCATCCGCCTGCCGCCGGCCGTGCGGGCCCTGCTGCTGCTGTGCGTGCTGCCGCTGGGCGTGCTGCCGCTGGGTGCGGCCACGCCGCCGCCCGCTGCGCCGGCCGCGCCCCCGGCGACCCTGACGCTGCTGCCGATGCGGGATACCGTCGTCGCCTATCACCTGGCCCCGTCGCGCGGCGAGGCGATCGACGTGCTGGTCACCTATCGCGCCGGCGGCCGGGCGCTCCGCATGGACCTGCCGGACCACACCTACATGATCGCCACCCCATCGACCCGCTCCCTCGTGCTGGTCGTGCCGTTGGAGCGGACCGCGGCCGACCTGTCCTGGTCGGAAGGGCCGCAGCCGTTGTTCCTGCCCGATCCGCACATGGGCTTCACGCGCAAGGGCGAGGCCACGGTCGCCGGCCAGCGTTGCACGCAATGGGAGGCACTGAAGGAGCCGTCGCGCAACGCCATCTGCGTCACGCCCGATGGCGTCATGCTGCGCAACCAGTTCCTGGACGGGCAGGGCCGCCGCAGCGTGGTGGAGGCGCTGGGCGTGAAGCAGGTCGCCGCCGCCGAGGTGGACTTCGTGGTTCCCCTGGACTTCGAGCGCCTGCGGGCCGCGCCGCCGGACCAGGCCCGATGAGGGCCGCCGCGCGCGGCCGGCACCTCTGGGTCAGCCTCACCCGCGCGTTCCTTCTGCTGCTGGCCTTCGGCGGCCCGGCCCTGGCGCAAACCCCGCCCGCCGGCCCGCGCACCCGCCCCTCGCGCGACGTGGTCGTCACCTACCGCATGGACGGCCCGGCGCTCGATCTGGTGCCAGGGGGCGTCAAGGGACCCGTCCGCCTGTCGTGGGATGCCGCGGGCCAGCGGGTCCGCGCCGAGGCCGAGGGGCGGCCCCAGGTTGCCCTGCTCGACCTGCGCGCGCACGGCGGGCAGCTGCTCGACACGGGGCTGCGCGTCGTGCTGCCGCTGCCGATCCGCGAGAAGGATCTGCAGCCGCTCACGCTGGATCAGCTGGCCTTGACCCCCCGCGGACGCGAGACGGTGGCGGGCCAGGCCTGCACCACCTATGGCTTCGACACGCCGCAGGGCCCGGGCACGGTCTGCCTGACGGCAGACGGCGTGCCGTTGCAGGGGCAGGGGCCCGTCCAGGGCAGGCCCGGCCACTTCACCGCGCTGTCCGTCACCTATGGCCGCCTTCCGGCGTCGCTGTTCGAGGCACCGCCCGGCTACATGTTCCTCGCCGGCGGGGACCAGTCGGGCCTGGTGGGCCTGGCCAGGAAGTTGGGCGGCGGCAGCTTGTCCGACGTTCGCAGACTTTTGGGACAAGCGCGTTGAAGCTGGGCGCGGCGGTCATCGTGGGCGCGCTGCTCTGCGCCGGCGTCGCCTCATCGCAGGACCGTCCCGCGGCCGTGCCGTCCCGCGACGTGGACGTGACCTACCGGTCGGAGCAGGGCGGCCAGGTGCTGGAACAACGCTCCCGCTGGGCCATCACGGCACAGCGCATGCGGCTCGATACCCCCACCCCGGGCCTGTATGTGATCGTCGACTACCGCACCCGGCAGATGTCGCTCGTCAGCGAGGCCGACCGCGGCGTGCTCGACATGCCGGCCCCGCCCGGCAGCATCCCCGGCGCCCCCGACCCGGCGGGCGGCAGCTTCGTCCGCCGTGGACAGGACCAGGTCGCGGGCCTCGCCTGCACCGAATGGGAGTCGCGCGACACCCAGGGCCAGCCCGCCCTGACCTGCTTCACCGGTGACGGCGTGCTGCTGCGGGCCCGCCGCGGCCCCCAGGTGCTCGCCATCGCCACCCGCGTCGTCTACGGCCCCATGGACCAGTCGCTGTTCACGGTGCCGGCCGGCTACAACAGGGTCGCGAAGCAACCATGATCCCGCTGCTGACGCTGGCGCCCAGCCGGGCTGAGCTCGTGCCCTGGACCGACCGGCGCGGCCGGTTCAACCCGCTGCGCGGCGTCGTGTTCGCCCTGTTGCTGGGGCCGGCCGCGTGGCTGGCCTGGCGCGGGGTCACCCACGCGCTGGGGCCGGAACCGGTCCATGCCGCCGTCCACAGCACGGGATACTGGACGATCTGGCTGCTCATCGCCTCGCTGGTCGTGACGCCGGCCAAGGCGCTGACCGCCATCCCGAACGTCGTCGTCGTGCGCCGCATGATCGGCAACGCCGCCCTGTGCTACGCGCTGCTGCACCTGACGCTGTACGCGACGGAGCAGAACTGGCGGCTGTCCGCGATCGTGTCGGAGATCCTGCAGCGTTTCTATCTCACCCTCGGCTTCGTGGCGCTGCTGGGACTGGTCGTGCTCGGCCTCACCTCGACGGACGGCTGGATCTGGGCGATCGGCAAGGCCTGGAAGCGCCTGCACCGGGTGGTCTACGGGATCGCGGTGCTGGGGCTCGTGCACTACCTGCTGCAGTCCAAGCTGGACGTGTCGCAGGCGCAGGTGGCGCTGGGGGTGTTCACCTGGTTGATGCTGTGGCGCGCCCTGCCGGCCGGACGGGACCGGACGTGGCCGGTGCTGCTGGGGCTGAGCCTCGCCGCGGGGCTGCTGACGCTGGGCTACGAGTACCTGTGGTATCGCTTCGGCACCCGCATCGATCCGTTGAAGGTCGTGCGGGGCGAGGCCGACATCCTGTACGGGCTGCATCCGGCCGTCGCGGTGTCCATGCTGGGCGTGCTGGCGACCGGCGCCGTCGAGCTGCGGCGTGCCGGGCAGACGTCGTTCGGGCAGGGGCCGGTGTTCACCATCCTGGCCTTCGCCGCGGGCGCCTTCGTCGACGACCTGGTTGCGCTGTTCCAGGGCTGGTCGTACGACGAGAACCTGCCCGACCTTCCGTCGCCGCTCGCCCTTCATGGCGCGTGGATCGTCCTGTTCGGCCTGCTCGGCCTGGCCCGCTGGCGCCTGCGGCATTCCTGGCGCCGCCGGTTGCTGGACACGCTGTGGCTGTCGGGCGTCGTGTACCAGGTCGTGCTGCTCGGCACCGGCGACCTCAGCCCCGGCGTCGCCTTCGCCGTGCTGATGCTGGGCCTGTCGGTGTTCCTCGGCCAGCGCCTCTGGACGAGGTCGCGCCCGGTGGCGCTGGCGGTCGTGCCGCTCGGGATCCTGCTGGCCTACGGTGCCGTGACCCTGCTCTGACCGACAGGCGCTATGTCAAAGCCTGCGCCGCCTTCAACACCTCTGCCGCGTGGCCCGGGACCTTCACCTTGCGCCAGATCCGCGCCACGTGGCCCGCCTTGTCAACCAGCACGGTGCTGCGGTCGATGCCCATGTAGCTTTTGCCATACATCGACTTCTCGACCCAGGCGCCATAGGCCTCCACCACCGCCCCGTCGGGATCGGACGCCAGCGGGAAGCTCAGCCCGTACTTCTCGGCGAATTTGTCCTGGGCCTTCACGCTGTCCTTGGACAGGCCGATCACGTCCACGCCGATGCCGCCCAGCTCGCCCAGCGCTTCCTGGAAGGCTTGCGCCTCCTTCGTGCAGCCGGGCGTGTCGGCCTTGGGATAGAAATACAGCACGAAGGGCTTGCCCTTCATCGATGCCAGGCTGACGGTCCGGCCGCCGCTGGCAGCGAGGCTGAAGGCTGGGGCCGCGCCCCCCTCGGTGATGCTCATCCGATCGCTCCGATCCGTTCGACGAAGATGGCCCGCACCGTGCGCGCCGTGTCGTCCAGGGTGGCATCCCAAACGCCGCGGTCAAGGTGCGGCTGTCCCGCGGCCTGCCCGACGGCGGCCAGCAGCGCGGCCATCGCCGCCTCCGGCAGCGAGTCCGTCGCGCGGCCGACGGTGATCCGCAGCATGCTTTGCACCGTGCGCCAGATCAGGTCCGCCCGCACGAGGGCGGCCGACTCGGCGCCCGTCAGCGCGCCGATCGACGCCAGATGGCGCAGCGCCTCCGCCGTGTTCTGCCGCACCGGGGCCACGCGGTGCAGCAGCTGGAGCACCTGGGCGACGAACTCCACCTCCATGCCGCCGCCGGGCCGCATCTTCACGTCCCAGGGGCCGGCAGGCGGCAGCTCGCGCAGCAGGCGGCCGCGCATCTCGGCGGCGTCGGCCCGGGTGCGGGCGACGTCGGCCGGGGTGGCCAGCGCGGCGGCGATCGCGCGGCGGGCGCGCGCCCGCACCGCCGGCCGCCCCGCCACCACCCGGGCGCGGGTCAGCGCCATCCGCTCCCACGTCCAGGCGTCGGACCGGTGATAGTGCGCGAAGCCCGAGAGCGGCACGGCCACCGGCCCCTTGTTGCCCGAGGGGCGCAGCCGCATGTCGACGTCGTACAGCGGGCCTTCCGGCCCCGGGGCCGTCAGCGCCGCGACGAACGCATGGGCGGCGCGGATGAACCACTGGCTGGGCGGCAGGGTGCGGGCCCCGGGCTGCAGGGCGGTGCTTTCGGTCACGTGCGGCGGAAAGGTGTACAGCAGCATCAGATCCAGGTCGGACCCGGCCATCATCTCCCGGCTGCCGGCCTTGCCCAGCGCCACCACGGCCATGTCGCCGCCGCGGACCCGGCCATGGCGGCGCTCCTGCTCCGCCAGTACCGCGGGCAGCAGGGCCTGCAGCGCCGCATCGGCCAGCGCCGTCCGGGCGAAGCCGGCCTCGTCCACGTCGATCGCGCCCTGCATCTGCCCCACGCACAGGCCGAACTCGTCGGCCCGCACCAGGTCGTGGGTGATCGCCACCACGTCCTCCAGCGTCCGCGCATCGGCCAGGCGCCCGGCCAGCACCGCGTCGCAGCGGGCGACCGGGCCCGGGGTCAGCAGCCCCTCCAGCGCCGAGGGGACGGTGGCCAGGTGGTCCGCCAGCATGGGGGCGGCGCCCAGCACCGCGGCGACACGCTCGAGCAGCGCCGGGTTGCGCTGGAACATGGACAGCAGGCCGACGCCGGCGGACTGGCGCGAGAGCATGGTGTCGAAGCGGTTGAACGTCGTGTCGGGGTCTGCCTGCCGGCCGAGCGCTGCCAGCAGGTCCGGCAACACCGCGTCCATCAGCTCCCGCGCGCGGGGGCTGCGCAGCGCCCGCAGCCGTCCGGCCTGCCAGCCCCGCAGCGTCGCCACCATGCCGGCCACATTGTGGAAGCCCGTCGCCTGCAGGCGCGCCGCCGTGGAGTCCGGCAGGTCGGGCCCGGCGAGGTCGAGCGGCGGCAGGACCTGGCCGTCCGGCACGTCCGGCACGGTCTCGAACACCTCCGCATAGCCGGCGCGCACCCGGGCCATGTGCCGGCCCAGCAGCGCGGCCAGGGCATCCGCATCGGCGCAACCCAGGAACACGGCGAAACGCGCCAGGTCGGCCGGCTTCTCCGGGATGGTGTGCGTCTGCCGGTCGGCCACCATCTGCAAACGATGCTCCACCCGCCGCAACACCCGATAGGCGACCGTCAGCTCCGCCGCGGCCCGCCGGGTCAGCCGCCCCGCCCGGGCGAGGCGGCGCAGCCCGCCCAGGGTGGTGGGGTCGCGCAGCCCCGGAGTGCGTCCGCCCCAGACCAGCTGCAGGGTCTGGACCGCGAACTCGATCTCCCGGATGCCGCCCGGCCCCAGCTTCAGGTCGTTTCCCGCGATCCCGATGGACCCGCGGTCGGACGAGGCAGCAAAGCCGCGATGGCTGTCGATCCGCCGCTTCATCGCATGCAGGTCGGCGATGGCGGCGAAGTCCAGGCCGCGGCGCCAGACGAACGGGCGGATGGCGGCCAGGAAGCCGTAGGCCCGCCCGATGTCGCCCGCCACCGGTCGCGCTTTCGTCATGGCGGCGCGTTCCCAGTTCTGCCCCATGCTCTCGTAGTAGGTGATGGCGGCCGGCAGCGCCACGGCGGGCGGCGTGGCGGCCGGGTCGGGCCGCAGGCGCAGGTCCGTGCGGAACACATAGCCGTCGGCGTCCCGCGTCTCCATCATCGTCACCAGCGCGCGCGCGATTCGGGTAAAGGTGGCGCCGAGCCCCTCCCGGCCCGGATGGGCCTCGGGGTCGTACAACAGGACGAGGTCGATATCGCTGGAATAGTTCAGTTCGCGCGCGCCCAGCTTGCCCATGCCCAGCACGATCAGCCCACACCCCTGCTCCGGGTGGAGGGGGTCGGTCAGGTGCAGGGCGCCGGCCTGGTGCGCCGCGAGCACCAGGTGGGCGGTGGCCAGCCGCAGCGTGGCCTCCGCCAGGTCCGACAAGGCCGCGGTGACGCGCGCCAGCCCCCAGGTGCCGCCGATATCGGCCAGCGCCGTCACCAGGGCCACCTGGCGCTTGGCCCGGCGCATCGCGGCGGCCACGGCCGCGCGGGGCGCGCCCGGGGTGATCTGGGCCAGCGCCGCCATCGTGCCCGCCACTACCTCGTCCGGGCCGCGCTCGGCCCATGCCACCACGCATTCGTGCTCGCGCACCACCAAGTCGGCCAGGAAGGGGCTGCCGCCCCCGACCGCGTCCAGCATGGCCGCCCCGGCGGCGGACCCGGCCAAGGCGTGCGCGGCCGGGCTCCGGGCGGCGAAGCGCTCGGTCAGCCGGGCCGCGGCACCCGCGTCGGCCGCGGCGGGCCAGGTGGGGGATGGGGTCATCGGGGCGGACGATGCAGGCGCGCCCCTGGTCGCGTCAACGCGGCGGGCCCGTGCTGACGCTTGCCGCCTTCTGTGGCCGGATGGTGCATGGCCTGCTCCGGCTGCTGCTGGCCGGGGGTGTGCTGGCGCTGGCGCTGCTGCTGGTGTTGGCCTGGCGCCTGTCGCAAGGGCCGCTCGACGTGGACTGGGCGGCGCGACGGATCGAGGCGGCCGCCAACGCGGATGCCGCCGCCGCCCCTCCTGCCGACGCCGGGCCTGACGCGGCCGCCCCCGGGACAGCGGGGCAGTCCCGCCTGTCGATCGGCCGTGCCGCGCTGCGCTGGGGCGGTTTCGCGGCCGGGCCGGGGCAGGGGCTGCAGCTGCTGCTGGAGGCGGTGCGCGTCGTGGACCAGGCCGGGCAACCCGTCGCGAAGGTGGACAGCGCCGACCTTTCGGTCTCGTTCGGCCGCCTGCTGATGGGCGAAGTCGTGCCCCGCGCCCTCGCTGTCCGCGGCCTGGACGTCCGGCTGGTGCGGGATGCCGCCGGCGATGTCAGGCTGGACCTCGCCACGCTGGACCTGCCGGACGACAAGGGGGACGCCGGCCCCACCGTCGCCGAGACCCTCGCCGAGCTGGCCCGCCCCGTCCGGCACGATGGCAGCCGCCCGGTCCGCCCGGACCTGCGGCACATCGAGCAGCTGGAGAGCGTGCGCATCGACGACGCGGTGCTTCGCCTGCACGTGGCCGGGTTGCGCGGCGTGGTGCGGATGGACTTGGAGCAGCTCGACCTGCGGCGGCGGCCGGGTGGCGGCGTGGTCGGCGCGGCCCATGCCGGCCTGGCGCTCGGGTCCGCCCGCGCCACCATCGCCCTGCAGGCCGACCTGGCCCCGGCCGGCGGCACCGTTCTGCGGCTGGAGCTTGCGCCCACCAATGCCCGCGTCGCGCAGGAGGCAGCGCCCGAGATCGCCGGGCCCGACAGCCTCGATGCCGCCGTCCAGGGCGTCGCGGGGCTCGAGCTGGACGCGGCGCTGCACCCGACCCGTGCCACGCTGCGCCTCGAGGCCGGAACCGGGCAGCTTCGCCTGGCCGGCGCCGCGATCGGGTTCGACAGCGTCTCGCTCGAAGGGGGCGCCACGTGGGACCCGCCGCGCTGGGCGATGCCGCAGCGGGTCGACCTGGTGCGGTCGAAGGCGGTGCTGCACGCGCCCGGCGGCAGCTGGCCCACGACGCTGACCGTCGCAGGCGGCCTGGCGCTGACCCCCGGCCGCATCGCCGGGACGGTCGAGGCCGGGCTCGACCACCTGGCGTTCGCCGACATCGGCGCGCTGTGGCCCGCGCGGCTCGGCGGCCATCTGCGGCCGTGGATGGTGCCCAACCTGACCGGCGGCACCGCCCGCGACGGGGCGATCAAGCTCAGCTTCGAGGCGCCGTCGGACCTGTCGGACGTCGTCGTGACCGCCATCGACGGCCGGGTCCGCGGCGAGGACGTGACGGTCTGGTGGGTGCAGCCCGTGCCGCCCGTCGAGGGCGCCCAGGCGCAGCTGACCATCAAGGACCCGAAGTTCCTCGAGATCGTCATCCCCACCGCCCGCCAGGGCCCGCTGGCGCTCCGCGACGGCCTGATCCGCATCACCGGGCTGCAGGACAAGGACCAGTACATGGCGCTCGGTGCCACCGTGCAGGGGGCCGTGCCCGACGTGCTCGCGCTGCTGCGCCACCCCCGGCTGCAGCTGCTGTCGCGCAAGCCCATCCCGATGCGCAACCCCGCCGGCGCCATGGTCGGGCGGATGAACGTCGACATGATGCTGAAGGACCACCTGGAGTTCGAGGACGTCCATATCCAGGCCACCACCCGGCTGACGGGCCTGCGCCTGGGCGGCCTGGTGGCGGGACGCGACCTCGACCGCGGCGACATCCAGCTGGATGCCAGCTCCGACTCGCTGCGGGCGGCCGGGGCCGCGACCGTGGGCGGCATCCCCTCCGACATCCTGGTCGAGATGGACTTCAAGCCCGGCGGGCCCGCCCAGGTCGTGCAGCGCGCCCAGGCCACGGGCCGCGCCACGGGCCCGCAGCTCGCCGCGGCGGGGCTCGACGCGGGTGGCATCATCGCGGGCGGCGCCGGGCAGTTCACCGCACGCTACCAGCAGCGGCGGGACAACTCGGCCGACGTGCAGGTGACGGCGGACCTGCGAGACGCGGCGCTTGCGCTTGCGGGCTGGAAGAAGCCACCGGGGCAGCCGGCCGAGGCCTCGGCCACGCTGACCATCCGTGGCGACAAGCTTCTGGGGATCGACGCCCTGCGCGCCCAGGGGTCCGGCATGGAACTGGCCGGGCGGGCCGAGATGGTCGGTAATCGCCCGTTGTCGCTGGTGATGGACCGCATCGTGCTGGGCGCGACCCAGGGGCGCGGCCAGGTGCGGCTCCCGGCCGGGCCCAACGAGCCGATCCGTGCCACCCTGTCCGGCACGGTGCTGGACCTGTCGGACGCCCTGGCCCGCAAACCGGACCCGGCCGCCGCCGTCGACACGCCCTGGGTGGCCGACATCGCCTTCGACCGCGTGCTGTTCGCCAAGGAGCGGGGGCTGACCGGGGTGACGGCCCATGCCGAGCACGACGGCCGGCGCCTCGCGACACTGGCGGCGCGCACGACGGGGCCGGAACGGGTGGAGGCGACGATCCAGCCGCAGGCCGGCGGGCGGCGCCTGGTGCTGAAGGCCGCCGACGGGGGCGGGCTGCTGCGCGGGGCGGACCTGCTGGACACGGTGCAGGGCGGGCAGCTGACGCTGGACGCCAGCTACGACGACACCAAGCCCGGCTCGCCCCTGACCGGCACCGCCCGGATGGCGGGCTTCAACGTCCGCAACGCCGCAGCCTTGGGCAAGCTGCTGCAGGCCGTCACCATCTATGGCGTGGTGGACGCGCTCAGCGGCCCCGGCCTGTCGTTCAGCCGGCTCGAGATGCCGTTCCGCTGGGATGGCACGGCGCTGGATGTGAACGACGCGCAGGCGTTCAGCGCCTCGCTGGGCCTGACTGCGCGGGGCCGGGTCGACACCGACCGCAAGACGATCGCGATCCAGGGCACCGTCGTGCCGCTCTATGTGTTCAACTCGCTGCTGGGCCGCATTCCGCTCGTGGGCCGGCTGTTCACGTCCGAACAGGGCGGTGGGCTGCTGGCGATGAACTACTCGGTCCGCGGCCCCACGGCGGACCCCACGGTGCTGGTCAACCCGCTCTCGGCCTTGACGCCGGGCTTCCTGCGGGGACTGTTCCACATCCTGGATTGAGGTGGCCGATGAACGTCAAGGCGCTGTTGTTCGACGTGTTCGGCACCGTGGTGGATTGGCGCGGCAGCCTGGTCCAGGAGCTGGAGACCTGGGGGCGTGACCGTGGAATCACGGCGGACTGGACGGGCCTGATCGACGCCTGGCGCGCGGCCTATGCGCCGTCCATGGACCGGGTGCGTCGCGGCGCGCTGCCCTGGACCAACCTCGATGCGCTGCACCGCGCCTCGTTGGAGACGCTGGCGCCGCGCTTCGGCCTGGTCGGGTTGGACGAGGCTGCGCTCGATTGGGTGAACCGCGGCTGGCACCGCCTGCGCCCCTGGCCCGACAGCGTCGCCGGACTGACCCGGCTCAAGCAGCGCTTCATCATCGGCCCGCTGTCCAATGGCAACGTGGCGCTGCTGACCAACATGGCCAAGCAGGCCGGCCTGCCCTGGGACCTGGTGCTGTGTGCCGAGGTCTTCCGCCACTACAAGCCCGATCCCGAGGCCTATCTCGGCGCCGCGGCGCTGCTGGGCCTGTCGCCCGACCAGGTAATGCTCTGCGCGGCCCACAACCAGGACCTCGCGGCCGCGCGGGAGTGCGGCCTGCGGACCGCGTTCATCGCCCGCCCGACCGAGTACGGCCCGCACCAGTCGCGGGATTTCGGCCCCGAGAGCGACTGGGACCTCGCCGTGGGCAGCATCGAGGAGTTGGCCGACCGCCTCGTCTGACGTCGACCAGGTCCGGCCCTAGGTGGGCCGCACCAGCCGGTGCTGCTTCTTGCCCGCCGAGAGCTTGACCGCGCCGTCGCGGAGGTCCGCCGCCGTCACCATCTGCGACTCCTCCGCCACGGCCACGTCGTTGACCCGCGCGCCGCCGCCCCGGATCAGCCGCCGGGCCTCGCCGTTGCTGGCCACCAGGCCCGACTCCACCAGCAGCCGCACCACAGGCATGCCGGCCGCGAGCGCCGCGGCGTCGACGGCATGGCTGGGCAGGCTTTCGGCAGCCAGCCCCTCGTCGAAGGCCTGGCGCGCCGTCTCGGCCGCCGTTTCGGCCGCGGGGCGCCCGTGCAGCAGTGCCGTGGTTTCCGTCGCCAGCACCTTCTTGGCCTCGTTCACCGCCGCCCCGGGCAGCGCCTCCAGCCGGGCGATCTCGTCCAGCGGAAGTCGGTGAACAGCCGCAGGAAGCGCCCGACGTCCCCGTCTTCTGTGTTGCGCCAGAACTGCCAGTAGTCGTAGGCCGACAGCCGGTCCGCGCGCAGCCACACCGCGCCCTGGGCCGTCTTGCCCATCTTCGCGCCCGACGCCGTCGTGATCAGCGGCGTCGTCAGCCCGAACACCTGCCGCCCGTCGGTGCGGCGCACCAGCTCGACCCCCGAGACGATGTTGCCCCACTGGTCCGACCCGCCCATCTGGATCAGCACGCCGTTGCGGCGGTTCAGCTCGCGGAAGTCGTAGCTCTGCAGGATCATGTAGTTGAACTCGAGGAACGTGAGCGGCTGCTCGCGGTCGAGCCGCAGCCGCACGCTGTCGAAGGTCAGCATGCGGTTAATGGTGAAGTGCGGGCCCACGTCGCGCAGCAGCTCGATCCAGCCCAGCCGGTCCAGCCAGTCGGCGTTGTTCGGCATCAGGGCGTCCGTCGGCCCCGACCCGAACCGGACGAACGGCTCGATGCAGCCGCGGATGCCGGCCATGTTGTGGGCGATGCGGGCGTCGTCGAGCATCTGGCGCGCCTCGTCCTTGCCCGATGGGTCGCCGATGCGCGTGGTGCCGCCGCCCATCAGGGCCACGGGGCGGTGCCCATGCCGCTGCATCAGCCGCAGCAGCATGATCTGCACCAGGCTGCCGATGTGCAGGCTGTCGGCGGTGCAGTCGAAGCCGATATAGCCGCCGACCGGGCCCAGCTGCAGGGCGGCGTCGAGCGCCGCCTCGTCGGTGCACTGGTGGATGAAGCCGCGGGCGGCGGGCCTCGATCAGGAAGGGGCTTTGCGGCATGCCCGCCCGGTAGCACGGGTGGGGATTGTGTCAAAGCCGCACCCGTGCGAACCCCGGCGCATGCCCGACACCCCACCGCCCCGGGATGTGCCGCTTGTCCGCCTGACGAACATCAGGCGGCGCAACCTGCATGTGCGCTGGCACCACGACCTGTATCACCGGGCGCTGACCCTGAAATGGTACGTGTTCCTGGCAATCGGCTGCGCCACCTACCTGGTCGTCAACGTCATCTTCGCCTGCGCCTACCTGCTGCAGCCCGGCAGCATCTCCGGCGCCCAGCCCGGCTTCTCCGACGCGTTCTTCTTCAGCATCCAGACGATCGCGACGATCGGCTACGGCCAGATGTCGCCGGCCACGTTCTACTGCAACGTGCTGGTCACGATCGAGACCATGACCGGCCTCGTGTTCCTGGCGCTGGCCACCGGCATCACCTTCGCCCGCATCAGCCGCCCCACCGCCCGAGTGCTGTTCGCCACCCGCGCCGTCGTCAGCCCCTATAACGGCGTGCCCACGCTCAGCTTCCGCCTGGCCAACGAACGCCGCAGCCAGATCCTGGAGGCCGACGTCACCGTCTCGCTGTTGCGCTATGAACGCAGCGCCGAGGGGGTTGGCATGCGGCGGTTCTACACACTGCCCCTCGTGCGGTCCCACACCCCGGTGTTCGCGCTCAGCTTCACCATCATGCACGTGATCGACCCGACCAGCCCGCTGCATGGCGCCACGCCCGGATCCCTGGCGGCGGAAGATGCCGAACTGCTGGTGAGCGTGACCGGCCTCGAGGAGGTCACGTCGCAGACGGTGCATGCCCGGCACAGCTACCTGCCGCAGGACATGCGGTTCGGCCACCGCTTCCAGGACATTTTCGTCGAGGACGCCCGCGGCCGGTTGATCGATTACGGCCGCTTCCACGAGACGACCAGCGAACCCCTGAACCCCTGAACGATGGGCGGCGGCTGCCATCACGTGCCGCCACCGCCCCCGCCGCCGGGTCCGCGGACTACACCCTGCCGTGCTCGTCCTTGGCCGGCCCGGTCTCCTCCAGGTTCTCCGCGCCCGTCCGCGTCCCGCCGAACCGGTCCGCCCCGCCCGCATCGGGCGCGCCCGGAACCTTGTGGTTGCCGGTGTTCTGCTGGCCGTCCGTGTGCTCGATCGTCTGTTCCGTGTGCTTCTGTTCCATGCCGGCCTCCTGCGCCTGCAGGACGCAACGCGGCGCCCGGCCCGGGTTTCCCGGCGCTATGAGGGCACGAACCCCTGCACCAGGCTGCCGGACACCAGGCGCCAGCCGTCGACCAGGACGAAGAAGATCAGTTTGAACGGCAGCGAGACGGCGTTGGGCGGCAGCATCATCATGCCGAGCGACATGAGGATGCTGCCCACGACCAGGTCGATGACCAGGAAGGGCAGATAGAGCAGGAAGCCCATTTCGAACGCCCGCCGCATCTCGCCGATCATGAAGGCCGGCACCAAAGCGCGCCACGAGGCCTGCGCGGCGCTTTCGGGCGAGGGCAGGCCCGCCAGGTCCTGGAACAGCTGCAGGTCGGCCGGGCGGACGTTGGCCGCCATGAAGCGGTGGAACGGCGCCGCCGTGCGCTGCAGCCCTTCCATCTCGGTGGACCGCCCCTCCGTCATGGGCACGACGCCGGACTGCCAGGCCTGCTCCAGCGTCGGCTGCATCACATAGAAGGTCAGGAACAGCGACAGGCCGATCAGCACCGTGTTGGGCGGGGTGCCCTGCGCGCCGATCGCGCTCCGCAGCAACGACAGCACGATCACGATGCGGGTGAAGGCCGTGCCCATCACCAGCAGGCTGGGCGCCAACGACAGCACGGTCACCAGCGCCGTCAGCTGCACCAGGCGGCCCGTGGCGCCGGCCTGGCCGGCCACGCCCAGGTCGATCGAGACCGCCTGCGCATGCGCCAGCCCCGGCAGCAGCAGCACGAGCCCGAACAGCACGGCATAGGCCAGCAGCAGCGGAAGGTGCCGCGCGATCATGGTGCAGCCCTTGCGCGCCAGCCGATGCCGGGTCCGCGACCGCGGGCGGCCCGTGTGGCAACCAGCCCACCACCAGGTCGGCGCCGCCCCCGGTCAGCAGGACCACGTCCTGCCCGTCGCACCGGACGATCTGCAGCCGGCGGGCGCGGTCCAGCGGCAGCGTGTCCTGCAACGCGAGCCGCCGCGCGCCCGGCGGCTGAGCGAAGCCGCCCCGCCGGGCCAGCCGCCCGGCCAGGACCGCGAGGCCGAGCACGGCGGCCAGCGCGGCGAGAGACGGCAGGACGCTATCGAGGGGCAGGAACATGGGGCGGCCTTTTGCCGGGGTGGATCATGCGCGGCGACGGGTCTGGATCGTGTCGATCAGGGCGGCGACGCTTTCGCCGAGGTTGGCCAGCGCCGGGCGCAGCGCCCGGCCCTCCGCCGGTTCCAGGTCGAGCACCTGCGCGCAGAGCAGCCCGGCGGCCCGGTCCAACCCGGCCAGGTCGATCGCGCGGCCCGTCGCCGCCAGCCCACTGGCGATCGCGACCGAGGCCGCCATGCGCCGCACGATGGCCTGCACGGCGACGCTTTGGCTGGGCAAGGGGTTCGACCAGGGGAAGTCCATGGAGGAAGGCTGCGGCAAAAAGGTTGATGGACCCTTTCGGAGCGGTCGGACGCCTCGCAAACGCTTTCTTCACCTCTGCCGGCCATGCTGCCTCCATCGACCGCCGCAAAGGGATGGCATGGACCCGACCGACATTGGCCTGTTCCGCGCTGCCGAGCAGCGGCTGCAATGGGTGGACCGCCGTCAGCAGGTGCTGGCGCAGAACGTGGCGAACGCGAACACGCCGGGCTACCAGCCGCGGGACGTGGCGCCCTTCGCCCTGGCGCTCGGCGCGGCCGCTGGAGGAAGCCTGGCCCAGACGGCGCCGGGTCACCTGAGCCCACCGGGCGGCAATGGCTCGGGCCTTCCGGCGGGGTCGCGGGCCGGCCGCCCGGCGGAGCGTGCCCCGGCCGGCAACGCCGTCGGGCTCGAGGAGCAGCTCGGCAAGGTGGCCGACACCGCCAGCGTGCAGGCGCTCGTGGTCAACCTGCATCGCAGCTACCAATCCATGATGCGGGTTGCGCTGGGCCGGGCGGGCTGACGGGGATGGAAATCGCCAAGGCATTGGCCGTCTCGGCCCGGGGCATGGATGCGCAGACCGCACGTCTGCGCGTCATTGCCGAGAACCTGGCCAACCAGGACACCACGGGATCGACCCCGGGCGCCGACCCCTATCGCCGGAAGGTCGTCAGCTTCGAGAACCGGCTGGACCACTCCCTGGGCACCGAGGCGGTGCGGGTCAAGCGGATCGGGCGCGACGAGGGGCCGCTGCCGCAGCGCTACGACCCGTCGCACCCCGCCGCCGACGCCCAGGGCTACGTGAAGACGCCCAACGTCAACAGCTTCATCGAGGTGATGGACATGCGGGAGGCGCAGCGCAGCTACAGCGCCAACCTGAACGTGCTGGAGGTCACGCGCGGCATGCTGACCCGCACGATTGAGATGCTGAAGTGAGTGGGCGAGATGCTGAAGTGATCCCGGCATGAGCATCCCGATGCTGACCGTCTCGCCGGCCGGCGCGGCGCAGGCCTATGCCAGCGTGGCGTCGGGAGAGGCCGGCACGGAGGCCGGGCAGGGCTTCGGCGCCATGCTGGGCCAGGCGCTCCAGGGTGTCGTGCAGGCCGGGCATGCCGCGGACACGCAGGCGATGACCGCCATCGCCGGCGGCGGCAACGTGACGGAGGTCGTGACCGCCGTCTCCCGCGCCGAGCTGTCGCTGCAGGCGGCCGTGTCCATCCGGGACAAGATGGTCCAGGCCTACCAGGACGTGATGCGGATGCCGCTTTGAGCGACGCCGAGACGGCGGGGGCGCTGCGCGACGCGCTGTGGCTACTGGTGCGGCTGGGGGGGCCGCTGCTGCTGGCCACGCTCGCCGTGGGCCTGGTCGTGTCGTTCGTCCAGGCGATCACCCAGATCAACGAGCCGACGCTGGTGTTCCTGCCGAAGCTGATGGTGCTGGGCGCCGCCCTGGCGCTGCTCGGGCCGTTCATGACCGAGCAGCTGACCGGCTTCGCCCAGGGCCTGATGGACCGCCTGGTCAGCGTGGGCGCGCATTGACCGGATCGGGCCTCGACCCACTGAACGAGGCCGCCCTGCTGCAAGCCCTGCCGGGCTTCGCTTTTGCCTTCGCCCTCGTGCTCTGCCGCACGAGCGCCGCCGTCATGCTGCTGCCCGGCATCGGCGAGGCCGAGCTGCCCTCGGTCGTGCGTGCCGGCCTGGCACTGGCACTGACGTTGCTGCTGCTGCCCGCGGTGGCTCCGCTGGTTCCGGCTGCCGGGCCCGGCTGGGGTGCCGCGGGCATGGTGGGGGCGGAGCTGCTGGCGGGCGCGGCGCTGGGGTGGCTGGCACGCCTGCCGGCGCTGGCCCTCTCGATGGCTGGCGCCGTCGCCTCCACCATGATGGGGCTCAGCAGCGTGGTGCAGCCGGACCCGGCGCTGGGCGGCCAGTCCTCCGCCCTGGCCCGGCTGTTCGCCGTGATGGCGCCGGTGCTCGTGCTGTCGACCGGGCTGTATGCCTTGCCGCTGTCCGCCCTGGCCGGCAGCTACCAGCTCATCCCGCCAGGGACGCTGCTCCCGGCCGGGCCGCTGGCCGATGCGGTGCAGCAGGCAGCGTCGGTGGCGCTGGGCCTGTCCCTGCGGCTGGCGGCGCCGTTTCTGCTGGCGGGGCTGCTGCTGCAGGCCGGGTTGGGCCTGCTGGCGCGCCTGGTGCCGCAGCTGCCGGTGTTCACCGCCCTCGTGCCCGGACAGATCCTGGGCGGGCTCGTGCTCCTGGGCCTGCTCGCGGCGCCCTTGCTGTCCACCTGGTCCGAGGCGGTGCGCGAGGCCTGGTCCGCGCTGCCTGGCAGTTGAGGCGTGGCCGAGGGAGAGGACCGGACACAGGCGGCCAGCGAAAAGCGGCTGCAGCGGGCCCGCGACGACGGCCAGGCCCCGCTGTCGCGCGAAGTGGTGTCGGCGGCGGGCCTGGCCGCGGCGGCGTTGCTGCTGACCTTGGGCGGCCCCGGCATCGCGGCCCGGCTCGGGACGGCGCTCCGCGACATGCTGGCGGCGCCGGGCGCAGGACCGCTGCAGGGATGGGACCGGGCCGCGGCGTCGTGGGTGGCCGCCGTGCTGCCGTTGGGGGGGGCCGTCGTGCTGGCGGGGGCGGCCGCGGTGCTGCTGCAGACCGGGTTCCTGCTGAACACACGGGCGCTGACCCCCGACCCCGGCCGGGTCAGTCCCCGCCGCGGCCTCGGGCGGCTGTTCGGGCCGGACAACGCCGTGGCCGCATTGAAGGCCGCGGCCAAGCTGGGCGTCCTGGCCTGGGTGCTGTGGCAGGCGATGGCGGGCATCGTGCCGCAGGCGCGCGCCGCCCTGGACTGGACGTCGGCTGCCTTCCTCGACCATCTGCAGCGCGGCCTGGTGCAGCTGGTATTGCTCGTGCTGGCGGCACAGACCGGGATCGCCCTGCTGGATGTCGGCTGGACCCGGTGGCGCTACGCGCAACGGATGCGGATGGGGCGCGAGGAACTGCGGCAGGAGCAGCGCGAATCGGACGGTGACCCGCGCATCAAGGCCAAGCTGCGGCAGCTTCGTCAGGCGCGCGCCCGGCGTCGCATGCTGGCGGCGGTGGCCCATGCCGCCGTGGTGGTCACGAACCCCACCCACTATGCCGTGGCGCTCGCCTACCGTCGGGGAGTGCAGGGGGCGCCGCGGGTGGTCGCGAAGGGTGCGGACGAGGTCGCGGCGCGCATCCGCGATGCGGCGGCCCGGGCCGGGGTACCTGTCGTGGCGGACCCACCGCTGGCGCGGGCCCTCTACACCGTCTCGCTGGATAGCGAGGTGCCTGCCGAGCACTTCAGGGCGGTGGCTGGGATCATCGCCTACGTCTGGCGTTTGAAGGGATTGGCTGGGTCTCGATGACAGCCGGCGTTTAAAATCGTCATGTTCGAGTTTCGTTCTTGTCTGTGGATAAACTGGAACGTATGGTGACCACATCCTTAACACTCTCGGGCGCCCCGCCCCGGAACTAAAATGGAGACAGGCAACATGGCCGTGGTCAGCTTGGCAGGCGCCGGATACGATACGCCCCAGAAGCGGCGGGAAAGCCCCGTCGAGCAGGGGCCCGACATGGAAAAGAACAAGGCGTTGGACGCCGCGCTGACCCAGATCGAACGGGCGTTCGGCAAGGGCTCCATCATGCGGATGGGCGCCAAGGCGGGTGACCAGCAGATCGCCACGATCCCGTCCGGCTCCCTGGGGCTCGACCTTGCATTGGGCATCGGCGGGTTGCCGCGCGGGCGCATCCTCGAGGTGTATGGACCAGAGAGCTCGGGCAAGACGACGCTGGCGCTACATGCGATCGCCGAGGCGCAGCGCCGGGGCGGCACCTGTGCCTTCATCGATGCCGAACACGCGCTGGACCCGATCTACGCCCGCAAGCTGGGCGTGGACGTCGACAACCTGCTGCTCAGCCAGCCCGATGGCGGCGAGCAGGCGCTCGAGATCTGCGACACGCTCGTTCGCTCCGGCGCGATCGACGTCGTCGTCATCGACAGCGTGGCGGCCCTGGTGCCGCGGGCCGAGCTGGAGGGCGAGATGGGCGACACCCATGTCGGCCTGCATGCCCGGCTGATGAGCCAGGCGCTGCGCAAGCTGACGGGCAGCGTGTCGAAATCCAACACGATGCTGATCTTCCTGAACCAGATCCGCCTCAAGATCGGCGTGATGTTCGGCAACCCCGAGACGACGACGGGCGGCAACGCGTTGAAGTTCTATGCCTCGATCCGGATGGAGATCCGGCGGATCGGCCAGATCAAGGACCGCGAGGAGGTCGTGGGCAACCAGACCCGCGTCAAGGTGGTCAAGAACAAGCTGGCGCCGCCGTTCCGCCAGGTCGAGTTCGACATCATGTATGGCGAGGGCATCAGCAAGGTGGGCGAGCTGGTCGACCTCGGCGTGAAGGCCGGCGTCGTCGAGAAGTCGGGCGCCTGGTTCAGCTACGACAGCACACGGATCGGCCAGGGACGGGAGAACGCCAAGCAGTTCCTGCGTGACCACCCCGAGATGGCCGACGCGATCGAGAAGAAGGTGCGGGATCAGTCGGGGGTGGTGGCCAACTCCATGCTGGCGCCGCAGACGAGCGAAGACTCCGACGCGGCGGACTGATGCCGGATCGGCGTCCGGCGCCGGACCTGCCCGGCGCCCTGTCTCTGACCGACGACGACCATGCCTTGATCGCTGCGGCGCGGGCGGTCCTGCTTCGGCATTACCGCCCGTTCTGGCACACGGTGGCCGCGGCCCTGCGGGGGCGTGACGGCCGGGTCTGGACCGGCATTCATCTGGGCGCGACCGTCGGCCGCCTTTCGATCTGTGCCGAAGCCGTGGCCCTCGGCCGCGCGGTGATGGACGGGGATGGCAGCATCGAGTGCGCGGTTGCCCTTCGACACCCGAAACCGGACGAACCGGACCAGACCATCGCCGTCGTCCCGCCCTGCGGAGCCTGCCGCGAGAACCTGATGGACTACGACCACGGCGCCCTGGTGATCGTCCAGAATGCCTCCGGGTTATGGAAGATACCGGTCCGTCAACTTCTTCCAATTCCTTATCAGCGCTAGGGAACAAAACAGGGATGGCCACGTTCACCCATCATGAGCAACAACCCCAAGCGATCAGCACCCGAGCAGGCGACGCCGTCGAACGCTGAGAAAGACCCGCATGATTGGACGACCGGTGATGAGACCATGACCGGGGCCCAGGCCAGCTATCTCAAGACCCTGTCGGAGGAGGCCGGCGAGCCGTTCGATGAGGGCCTGACGAAGGCCGAGGCCTCGTTGCGGATCGACGAGCTGCAGAACAAGACGGGCCGCGGCAAGAACCACTAGGGACGCGGGCGCGCTTCAGGCCGGGACACTGGATGACAGCGCGCCCGGCCTGCGCTACCCACGGGGTCATTCTTCCACCAGGGATACCCCGGCGCCGACATGGCCAGCAGCAACGACATCCGCGCGACCTTCCTCGACTACTTCGGACGCAACGGCCACCAGGTTGTCGCCAGCAGTCCGCTGGTGCCCCGCAACGACCCGACCTTGCTCTTCACCAACAGCGGGATGGTCCAGTTCAAGAACGTCTTCACGGGCCAGGAGCGCCGCGCCTACAGCCGGGCCACCACGGCCCAGAAATGCGTCCGCGCCGGCGGCAAGCACAACGACCTCGACAATGTCGGCTACACCGCCCGCCACCACACTTTTTTCGAGATGCTGGGCAATTTCAGCTTTGGCGACTATTTCAAGCCCCAGGCCATCGAGCATGCCTGGACCCTGCTGACCCGAGACTTCGGCCTGCCGAAAGACAAGCTGCTCGTCACCGTCTATGCCGACGACGAGGACGCCGCCGCCCTGTGGCGCGACATCGCCGGCCTGCCGGACGAGCGGATCATCCGCATCGCGACGTCCGACAACTTCTGGCGGATGGGCGACACCGGGCCTTGCGGACCCTGCTCCGAGATCTTCTACGACCATGGCCCTTCCATTGCCGGCGGCCCCCCTGGCAGCCCCGACGAGGATGGCGACCGGTTCATCGAGATCTGGAACCTGGTGTTCATGCAGTTCGAGGAGGGGCCGCCCGGCACCCGCGCCGCACTGCCGCGCCCGTCCATCGACACCGGCATGGGTCTCGAGCGGTTCGCCGCCATCCTGCAAGGCAAGCACGACAACTACGACACCGACACGCTCCGCGCCCTCATCCTCGCCAGCGCCGACGCGACGGGGCAGGACCCCGACGGGCCGTTCCTGACCAGCCATCGCGTGGTGGCCGACCACCTGCGCAGCACCGCCTTCCTGATCGCCGACGGGGTGCTGCCGTCCAAGGACGGCCGGGGTTACGTCCTGCGCCGCATCATGCGCCGGGCCATGCGCCACCTGCACATGATGGGCACCAAGGAGGCGCTGTTCCACACGCTGGTCCCGGCCCTGCTCCGCCAGATGGGCACCGCCTACCCCGAGCTGTCGCGCGCCGAGGCGCTCATCAAGGAGACGATGCGGCTCGAGGAAGACCGCTTCAAGGCCATGCTCGACCGCGGCCTCGGCCTGCTGTCGGAGGAGACGGCGCGGCTGGGCGAGGGCGGAGCGCTGCCGGGCGCCGTCGCGTTCAAACTCTACGACACGTTCGGCTTCCCGCTCGACCTGACGCAGGATGCCTTGCGGGAACAGGGCCGGGCCGTCGACGTGGCCGGGTTCGACGCGGCCATGGCCGAACAGCGCACCCGGGCACGCGCTGCCTGGGCCGGAACCGGCGACGCCGCCACGGAACGCGTGTGGTTCGACCTGCGGGAAAGACTGGGCGCGACCGAATTCCTCGGCTACGCCACCGAGGCAGCGGAAGGCGAGATCCTCGGCCTGATCCTGGACGGCGCCGCGGTATCCGAAGCCCCGGCCGGGGCCGCGGTCGCGCTGATCCTGAATCAGACGCCGTTCTACGCCGAAAGCGGCGGCCAGGTCGGCGACGCCGGCCGGATCGCGGGGCCTGACGGGCTGTCGATCCGCATCGACGACACACAGAAGAAGCTGGGCGACCTGTTCGTGCATCTGGGCACCGTGGAAGCCGGCGTGGCCCGGGTCGGCACGCCTGTGCAGGCCGTGGTCGACCACGCGAGGCGGTCCGCCATCCGATCCCACCACAGCGCCGCCCACCTGCTGCACGCGGCCCTGCGCCGCCGCCTGGGCCCGCACGTCACGCAGAAGGGCAGCCTCAACGCCCCGGACCGCCTGCGTTTCGACGTGAGCCAGCCCACCCCGATCGGGCGGGACGACCTGGCCGCCGTCGAGTCCGAGGTCAACGCCCAGGTCCGCGGCAACACCGAGGTCACCACCCGGCTCATGACGCCCGAGGCCGCGGTCGCCGAAGGAGCCATGGCGTTGTTCGGCGAGAAGTACGGCGACGAGGTGCGCGTGGTCTCGATGGGCACCCGTGAGGGCACCGTCTATTCCGTCGAGCTGTGCGGCGGCACCCATGTCGGCCGCACCGGCGACATCGGGCTGTTCCGCATCCTGGGCGAGAGCGCCGTCAGCGCTGGGGTGCGCCGAGTCGAAGCGGTGACCGGGGCGGCGGCGCTGGCTTCGGTGATCGAGACCGACCGCCGCCTGTTCGAAGCCGCGGCGATCCTGCGCGCCAACCCGGCCGAAGTGCCGGAACGCATCACCCAGCTGCAGGAAGACCGCCGCCGCCTCGAGCGCCAGGTGGTCGAGCTGCAGAAGAAGCTGGCGACCGGCGGCGCCGCAACCGAGATCGAGCAGCATGGCGGCGTCAGCCTGGCCGCCCGGAACCTGGGCGACATCCCCGCGAAGGACCTGAAGGGCGTGGCCGAGGCGATCGGCACGGACATGGGCAGCGGCGTGGTGGCCGTCATCTCCACGGCCGAGGGCAAGGCCAGCATCGTCGTCCGGGTGAGCAGCGACCTGGTCGACCGGTTCAACGCCGTGGACCTGGTGCGCCGCGCCAGTGCGGCCGTGGGCGGCAAGGGCGGCGGCGGCCGCCCCGACCTGGCGCAGGCCGGCGGCCCCGACGGGACCGCCGCCGACGCCGCATTGAACGCGGTCCGGCAAGCCCTGGCCGCCTGAACGAAACGGGGCGGCGCAACCGCCGCCCCGCCCTCCGTCGATCGGGCCGCGCGTCAGGCCACGCCGTACTTCTTGAACCAGGCCAGCATCTTGCCCCAGGCCTCGTCGGCCGCGTCCTTGCGGTAGCTGGGCCGGTAGTCCGCATGGAAGCCGTGCGGGGCGCCGGGGAAGACGACGATCTCGACCGTCTTGCCCGCGGCCTTCGCCTTTGCCGCCGCCGCCTCCACGGCCGGGACCGGGATGCTGGTGTCCCCGCCGCCATACAGGCCCAGCAGCGGACACTTCAGCTGGTCCGCGAGGTCCGCGGCCACATGCGGCTGGATCGGGGAAGGCTCGCCGCCGACCGGGCCGTAGAACGCGACGGCCGCCTTCAGCGCCGGGTTGTGGGCCGCGTAGAACCAGGTGTCGCGCCCGCCCCGGCAGAAGCCCATCACCGCCATTCGCCCGGAGTCGCCCTTGTTCCCCGTCGCCCAGGCCGCGGCGCTGTCCAGGTCCTTCAGCATCTGGTCGTCCGGCGCCTTGCTGATGACGTCGCGGATGATCGTCGGAATATCCGTCATCTTGGACAGATCGCCCTGACGGGCATACAGCTCCGGTGCCACGGCCAGGTAGCCCAGCTTGGCGAAGCGGCGGCAGACGTCCTTGATGTACTCGTGAACGCCGAAGATCTCCTCGATCACCAGCACCGTCGGGAACGGCCCGGCGCCCTGCGGCCGGGCGTAGTAGGCCGGCATCCCGCCATCCGCGACCGGGATCTTGATCTCGCCGGCATCGAGCCCGGCCGGGTCCGTGTGCAGGGCCTGCGCGCTGGCGCCCCCTGTCGCCAGGGTGAAACCGCTGATCAGGCCGCTCATCAGCATGCCCCGCCGGGCGAGCGGGTAGTCCTTCAGGCCCTGCATTCCGTCCATCGTCACGTCTCCGTTCTGGGGTGGGGTCGGTTCAGGCTGCCTTCGCATGGCCCATCGCCGTCTTCAGGTTCTCGTCGATCCTGTCGAGAAAGTCTTCCGTGTTCAGCCACGTCTGCTGCTGGCCGATCAGGCTCGCCAGGTCCTTCGTCATATGCCCGCTCTCGACCGTCGCGATGCACACCCGCTCCAGCGTGGCGGCGAACGCGGTCACGTCGGGCGTGCCGTCGAACTTGCCCCGATAGGCCAGGCCGCGGGTCCAGGCAAAAATGGAGGCGATGGGGTTCGTGCTGGTCTCCCGGCCCTTCTGGTGCTCGCGATAGTGACGAGTCACCGTGCCGTGCGCCGCCTCCGACTCGACCGTCTTGCCGTCCGGGCTCATCAGCACGCTCGTCATCAGGCCCAGGCTGCCGAAGCCCTGCGCCACGATGTCGCTCTGGACATCGCCGTCGTAGTTCTTGCAGGCCCAGACGTACCCGCCTTCCCATTTCAGCGCGCTGGCGACCATGTCGTCGATCAGCCGGTGCTCGTAGGTCAGCCCCGCCGCGTCGAACCTCGCCTTGAACTCGGTGTCGAAGATGTCCTGGAAACGGTCCTTGAAGAAGCCGTCATAGGCTTTCAGGATCGTGTTCTTGGTCGACAGGTATACCGGGTATTTCCGCGCCAGGCCGTAGTTGAAGCTGGCCCGGGCGAAGCCGTCGATCGACTCCTTGGTGTTGTGCATCCCCATGGCGATGCCGGCCGCCTTGAAGTCGAACACCTCCAGCGTTTGCGGCGCGGCGCCCCCCTCCGGCTGGAACGTCAGCGTCACCTGGCCTGCGCCCGGCACCTTCATCTCCACCGCACGATAGATGTCGCCATAGGCATGCCGCCCGATGACGATCGGCTTGGACCAGTGCGGCACCAGGCGCGGCACGTTCCTGCAGATGATCGGCTCGCGGAAGATCGTGCCGTCCAGGATGTTGCGGATCGTGCCGTTCGGGCTCCGCCACATCGTCTTGAGGTTGAACTCCGTCACCCGCGCCTCGTCGGGCGTGATGGTCGCGCACTTCACGCCGACGCCGTGTCGGCGGATCGCGTGGGCCGCGTCGATCGTCACCTGGTCGTCCGTCCGATCGCGGTTCTCGACGCTCAGGTCGTAGTACTTCAGGTCCACGTCGAGGTAGGGCAGGATCAGCTTGGCCTTGATGAAGCCCCAGATGATCCGGGTCATCTCGTCCCCGTCGAGCTCGACGACGGGGGACTTCACCCTGATCTTGGCCATCCAGTCCTCGTGGGGTTGTCCCCCCGCCGGACGGAGGGGCAGGCGGGGCGAACGCGATGACGGAGCATCGCACCCGCCGCCCGCAGCGGCAAGGCAGCGCGCCCGCTCAGCCGATCAGCAGGACGAACGACGTGCCGCTGCAGGCGATCCGCAGCGTGCCGTTGTTGTAGTCCAGATCGTCGGAGAAGGCGGCGTTGCCGCCCATGTCGTTCCAGTAGAAGGTGAACACGTTGGACCCGTAGCTCTGGCAGCTGGGCGCCGCATACTGCGCCCCGGGCGTCGCGCCCGGGGTGTAGCGCTGATAGGCATAGCCCGTGCTCGCCGGCGCCACATAGGGCGTGTTCGCCGGCTGGTTCAGGACGAACAGGCTGCCGTTGGTGGCACCCGTTGCCGGGTAGGACGTCGTCAGGAACTCGTCGTAGATCTCGCCTTGCACCTTGGCCGCGCAGGCGGCCAGCGTGGGCTGGAAGCTGCCCGTCGTGTCGACGCCGATCGAGGGGATGCGGGTGTTGTAGGTGATGTCGACGCCCTTCTGCTTGAAGGTCAGCAGCTGGCCTTGCGACAGGATCTCCCCCTGGCTCGGCGGATAACCGTTCACCAGATACGACGAGTAGAACCAGTGCGTGACCTTCGGCCAGTCCAGGGCGGGACTGCCGCCATCGATGCTGTTGAGCGTGTTGCTGAAATATTGCGAGACGGTGGAATAGACCGTGTTGCCCGGATACTTGCAGCCGTTGGCCGGGTTGGCCTGGTAGCCCCCGGTCGGGTAGCCGGTGTTGCCGCCGCTCAGGCTCATGAAGGCGATGCCGAGCGGTGTCGTCGCGGTGATGATCGCGGCGGGCGCTCTCGGGTTCTGGATGACGCCCTGGATGATCTGCGGATACGTGCCGGGCCCGTTCGGGTAGCACGGTGCGGCCGGCAGGCACGGATGGGTCAGGGTGTTGTAGTAGGTGCTCGCGACCATCGTGAACGCGCCGCAGGTGAACTGGCTGGGACTGCTGGTGCAGCCGCTGGGCGGCGTCTGTCCGCATTGCGTCGGGTCGCTGGTGCAGTTGACCCCGGCGGATGTCCCGAGCGATCCGCAGGTGGTGAGGGTGGGGCAGCCGCTCGGGGCCGCATCGGCCGGGTAGACGCCGGCTGTCAGGCCCGGGATGGCGCCGGCGTTGGTGCTGAAGTCCGGGTTGCCGTTCACGTCCAGCAGCAAAGGGTAGACCCAAAGACTGTTCGTGTAGCGGGCATTGCCGTTGATCTGCGCCGTGATCACCGAGCCGAGGTCGATGAACGGGTTCGCCGCGATCCCCGTCGCCGTATAGGTCCGCCCGCCGCCCAGGAACGCCGGCGCGAAGGACGAGACGGTGGCACTGGCCGAGACCGTCACCACGAAGCCGCAGCGTACGCCGCTCACCACCGGCGTGGTCGCGCTGCAGCTCGATGGCGTGATCCCCGGGGTTCCCGCCCGCCAGCCCGCAATCTGCGTGGTGACCACGGGCCCCGTCGCGCCGTCGACGTTGCACGGCTGTGCGCCTGTTCCGACCAGACCGACGCCCGAGGGCATGCTGGTGGCCATGGTACAGAAGGTGGAGGTCGCCATGACCACGGCCCGGGTCCGCGCTGCCGCGGCGTTCACCGAATAGGCCGCAGCCCCCGACAATGCCGCGTTGTCGACCGCACTCTGCAGCTTCGCCCGCATCGCGGCCACCCGGGAGAAGTCGACCGCCGTCGAGATCGCGATGATCAGCGGCACCAGCATCACCGCGGCGGTCAGCGCCACGGCGCCCCGCTCGCCCAGCCGGTCCGTCCACCACGCGCGCCGCGTCGGCATCAAAAGACGAAGCATCAGTAAACGCCGGGGCAGGGTGCGGTCGCGTTGCCGGATGGAAAGGTGCAACCCACCGTCGTGTTGGACCGCGGGCGCACCGCCGCCACCGCGGTGAAGGTGATGAACCGCCCCAGCAGGAAGGGCGACACGTTCCGATAGAGGTAGGTCAGCTGCAGCGAGATGGCGGAGTAGCCCTTCACCAGCGTGCCGCCCGAGGCCCTCGGCGTGCCGTCGATGGTGAACAGCGACCGCGGCGTGTCGGCGATGCTGGTCAGGATGATCGTCTCCCAGAAGCTGCCGATCGGGTTGGCCGAGGGGCACGCCCGATCGCTCGCCCAATCCTGCGCCGTCGCAATGCCGGACCCCTGCACGACGGTCGTGGACTCGATGTAGGCCGACAGCGGCGCCGCGCTGTACGGCTTCAGGTTGTAGGCCGCCGCGGCGCACATGTCGCCCAACGAGCCGCCGGGGCCGTCGGACGAGCCCATCGTCACGCTCGGCTGCCCGGCGATCATCTCCGCCAACTGCCCGGCGGTCACGTTCAGCTTCATCTGGATGCGGATGGCGTTCACCAGGTCAACCGTGCCGAGCAGCATCAGCAGCAGCAGCGGCGCCACCAGCGCGAACTCGAGCGCCGCGACCCCTGCCGACCCCAACCGCCCGTGCGGCTGCTCGTGCCTCATCCGAACGGCTCCATGCGGACCGTCGTCGTCGAGAAGATGGAGTTGGTGCCGGTGAAGGTGATGGCGCTGCCGATGTAGGGCAGCAGGAACGGCAGCGGATAGGCGACCTGCACGAGCACGTTGCTGCCGGGTGGGAAGGTCGGGAACCCGTTGGACAGGACGCCGCTGGGCAGCAGGGCGACCGGCGACAGCGATCCGAACGTGGCCGGCGGCACGCTCACCTGCAAATTGTAGCTCAGCGTCGTCGTGCAGTTGCCGGCCAGCAGCCCGAACTCGCGGCATACCTCCGTCACGAAGGCGGCGCTGCTCGTGCTCGCGGGCCCCGCGATCTGCAGCTGCCGTGCCGCGGACCGGACTGCGTCATCCAGCGCCAGCTGGTAGAAGCCGCCGAGGCCGACGCCGAGCACGGACATGAAAAACATCAGCGACGCCGGGAAGACGATCGCGAACTCCAGCGCGACCACGCCTCGGGTGTCCCGCCTCAGGCGCCGGGGCAGGTGCCGCAACGGCGGCGGGACCAGGTCCCGGGCCCTATGTCGTGCAACGAAGCCCATCGTGTCGGGACACCTTCAACTAACGGTAGAATAACGAAGAATGGCATGGAAGCCGTCGTGCCACACTTCGTTTTCCGTCAGCTTTTGTCCCGGCCGGCCGACATGGCCGGCGGCGTGTCACGCAGCCGGCCCCTGCATCTGCGGGAACACCGACAGCGCCGCCCGCAGGCCCGCATCGTCCGGCAGGGTGCCCCGCGGGAACAGCCGCGTCACGTGCCCCATCTTGCGCCCGGGCCGGGCCTCCGCCTTCCCATACAGATGCGGGATCAGCCCCGGCGTCGCCAGGATCGCCGGCCATAGCGCCACCTCGTCGGGGCCGACCAGGTTCTTCATCGCCGCATCGGCATGCCGCAGTCCCGGCGGCAACGGCAGGCCGGCGATGGCCCGCACGTGCAGGTCGAACTGGCTCGCCGGGCAGGCCTCGATCGTCCAATGGCCGGAGTTGTGCGGGCGGGGCGCGATCTCGTTGACCAGCACGCGGCCGGTGCGGTCGACGAACATCTCGACGGCCAGCAGGCCGACCAGCTCCAGCGCCTCCGCGATCCGCCAGGCGACCCGCGCCGCCTCCGCCGCCGTGGCCGGGGCCACCCGGGCCGGGGCCAGCGTCAGGTCCAGGATGCCGTCCCGATGCCGGTTCTCCACCGCGTCGAACAACGACCCGGCGCCGTCCTGCCCCCGCGCCACGATCACGCTGATCTCCATCGCGTAGTCGATGAAACCCTCCAGCACCAGCGGCGCCCCTTCGGCCGTGCCGCCCAGCGCCGCCCAGGCCGGCTCCAGCGCAGCCCTGTCCCGCAGCACCGCCTGGCCCTTCCCGTCATAGCCGCCCCGCGTCGTCTTCAGCACCGCGGGCAGTCCCAGGGCTTCGACCGCCGCCTCGAGCGCGGCCGGGCTGTCGACCCCGCGCCAGGGGGCCGTCGGCACGCCGGCCTGGCGCAGGAACGCCTTCTCCGCGATCCGGTCCTGGCTGATCCGCAGCACGAACGGCGAGGGATGCACCGGGCGGATCGAGGCCAGGGTCTCCAGCCCTTCGGCGCTGACGTTCTCGAACTCGAAGGTCACGACGTCCACGGCCTCGGCGAAGCGGCGCAGCGCGGCCACGTCCTCGTACTCGGCGCAGGTGACCGCGGCCGAGACCTGGGCGGCGGGGCTGTCGGGCTCGGGCGTCAGGATATGGGCGCGATAGCCCAGCCGGGCCGCCGCCATGGCCGACATGCGGCCGAGCTGTCCACCGCCGATGATGCCGATCGTGGCGTTGGGCGCCAGGAACGTCATGCCGTGAAGCTCAAGGCGTGGTTGGCGCGGGGGGGCCGACCTCCTCGGCCACCGCCTCGGTCTGTGCGGCGCGCCAGGCGTCCAGCCGTCCGGCGAGCGCGGGGTCGGTCCCGGCCAGGATCGCCGCCGCCAGCAGCCCCGCGTTCACGGCGCCCGCGCGGCCAATGGCCAGTGTCGCGACCGGGATGCCGGCCGGCATCTGCACGATGCTCAGCAGGCTGTCCAAGCCTTTCAAAACATGGCTTTCCACAGGGACGCCCAGGACGGGCAGGGGGGTCCAGGCGGCGCACATGCCGGGCAGATGCGCCGCCCCGCCGGCCCCGGCCACGATCACCCGCAGCCCCCGGCCACGCGCCCCCTTGGCATAGGCCGCCAGCCGGTCCGGTGTCCGATGCGCCGAGACGATCCGCACCTCATGGGACACCCCCAACGTGTCCAGCACCCCGGCCGCGTGCTGCAGGGTCGGCCAGTCGGACTGGCTGCCCATGATGATGCCCACCAAAGGCGGATCGCCGGGCACGCCGCCGGGACGCCCAGCCGTCAAGCGATGCTGTCCGGGATCAGCCGGCTTTCCAGCCAGGAGATCTCATCCTTCAGCAGCAGCTTGCGCTTCTTCAGGCGCTGCATGTGCAGCTGGTCGGTCCCGGCCTCGGCCAGGCGGGCGATGACGGTGTCCAGGTCCCTGTGCTCGCTGCGCAGTTCATGGAGCTGGCGCAGCAGCGAGTCGCGGTCGATCAACATTCTGAGGCTTCTATCATGGGGCGCGCACGGCCGTCACCCGGCCCCGCACGATTCAGATGGCATTCAGGGTGGGGGTGGTATTACCGTCGCCTTGCAGGCCCCTGGGCAAGCCAGCCATCCGACGTCAGGCACGCCCCCGGGCCCGCTTCGCCGTTCCCCTTGAAGGAGGCATCATGAGTCTGCAAGCGCGTATCGAAAGCCTGAAGGGCCGTCACGCCGTCCTGGACGCCCGGATCCTGGACGAGGATCACCGGCCCCGCCCCGATATGCAGGCCCTGTCGCGATTGAAGATGGAGAAGCTCCGCCTCAAGGAGGAGATGGAGCGGTTGCGCACCCAGAACTGACGCGTGCCGAGGTGCGGGGCGGGTTACGCCGCCCCCTCCCTCGGCATCGGCGGCGGTCAGGCCGCCTCTTCGGCTTCCGGCGGCGGCGGCACCGGGACGGCTAGGCCCTCGCGGGTCAGCCGGTCGTTGGCGTGCTGCACCATGCCGTTCAGGTCCGTCTGGCTGCACAGGCCCAGGATCACCGGGTCGCGCGGCTTGATGTTGGCGCTGTTCCAGTGGCTACGCTCGCGCACCTTCTGGATCGTGTCCTTCGTCGTGCCCAGCAGCTTGATGATCTGCGCCTCGCTCAGCTGCGGGAAGTTCCGCAGCACGAAGGCGATGGCGTCCGGCCGATCGTTCCGCTTCGCCACCGGGGTGTAGCGGGCCCCCTTGCCGCGCTTGTTGATCGGGTTCGACGGCGGGATCAGCTTCAGCCGTCCGGCCGGGTCGGCCTCGCAGCGCTTGATCTCCTCGTTCGTCACCTGGATGTTCGCGACGGGGTCGTAGCCGACGATCCCCTGAGCCACCTCGCCATCGGCGATCGCCTGAACCTCCAGCGGATGCATGCCGCAGAAATCCGCAATCTGCGTGAAGGTCAACGCGGTCTTCTCGATCAACCACACGGCGGTGGCCTTCGGCATCAACGGAAGAGTCATGAGGTGTTCCTGTCCTGGCCCGCGGGTCGCGAGGCGGCCGGGCGGGCACCGCAAAAGGTCGATGAGTGACCGGGATATGGACCTGCACCACCGGACGGGTCAAGGGTTCCGCACCTGCTATTAATCCCACGCAGGCACGAGGCAGGCACAAAGGGAGCCGATGATGGGGAACGAGGAACCGAACGACTGGCCGCACGAGCCCCGAGCCAGGAACCAGGCCGTTGCCACGCCACCGCTCGACCGGCTCGGGATCGCGGAGTTGCAAAGCTACATCACGGGCTTGCGAACCGAGATCGCCCGCGCCGAAGCGGAGATCGCCCGCAAGACCGGTCTGCGCGGCCTGGCTGACAGCGTGTTCCGCACGCCCTGAACCAAAGCGTGTTCCGCACGCCCTGAACCAAAGCGTGTTCCGCACGCCCTGAACGGCGAAAAGGGGCCGGATCGCTCCGGCCCCCCTCCCGTTTCAGAGCGTTACGCCGCCTGGCTGCTCGCCGCGGCGTCGTTGGCGATGGCCGGCGCCGCCTGCGCCGACAGGCCGGAGCCGATCGCGATGCGGCGAGGCTTCAGCGCCTCGGGCACCACGCGCTTCAGGCCGACGTGCAGCAGGCCGTTCTGCATGTCCGCGCCATCCACCTGGATGTGGTCGGCCAGCGCGAAACGCCGCTCGAACGCCCGCCCGGCGATGCCGCGATACAGCACCTCGCCCTTGCTGGCCTCGGCCTTCACCCGGCCGCTGATCACCAGCGTGTTGTCCCGCACCACCATCTCGATGTCGTCGGGGCTGAAGCCTGCGACCGCCATGGTCAGGCGGTAGCTGTCTTCGGCGGTGCGCTCGATGTTGTAGGGCGGGTAGGCCTGGGCCGTGGCGCTTTCCTGCGCGGAGTCCGCCAGGCGCGCGAGCCGGTCGAAGCCGATGGCGGTACGGAACAATGGCGTGAAATCGTAGGTCATGGAAAACCTCCTGAAAGCAAGGTCAGTCGACTGGGTCGCCCACATGGGCCGGCCCGATGCGTGTCCGCGGCCCCATCCGGGCGCCGCCGACCAGGCATAGATGATCCGCCAGGGTGCGGGATCAAGCCCGGCGCCCACCTGGTCGATCACATTCCGATGAACGTCGATGACCGATCCGAGGGCATTATCCGTGCCAAATGCCTTCGATCAAGGCGGTTGAGGGTCTTCCGACAGAAATACTGCCCCGCCCGCACCGGAATTGCGTCGCCCGGCGAAAAAGCCGGCTCTATTCTGCCTGAGCGACCCGCATGCGCCGGGCGCGTCCGTCAACGACGACGGATGGCCGCCGCGGCCCGGTCCAGGCGATCGACACCCCGTCTCGCACCCGTCCCTCGTTCGATCCACCCCGCACGCGGTGGCGCCCTCCCGGCCAGTGCCCCCGCACGGAGTTCCCCCATGAACATGATTGCGACGCCACGCCTCCGCCTCGTCGTCGTCGGCAACGGCATGGCCGGCATGCGCACCGTCGAGGAAGTGCTGCAGCGCACGCCGCAGCGCTTCGCCATCACCGTCTTCGGCGCGGAGCCGCACCCCAACTACAACCGCATCATGCTCAGCCCCGTCCTGGCCCGGGAAAAGGACTTCGGCGACATCGTTATCAACCCCCGCGCCTGGTACGAGCAGAACGGCATCGAGCTGATCGCCGGGGAGCGCGTGACGCACATCGACCGCGAGGCCCGGCGAGTGACGGGCGAGCGGGGCACCGTCCGCCTGTACGACATCCTGCTGATCGCGACCGGCTCCGACCCCGTCATCATCCCGGTGCCCGGCCACGACTTGCCGGGCGTCATCACCTTCCGCGACATGGCGGACGTGGATGCCATGCTGGCCGCGGCGGCGCAGGGCGGCCGGGCCGTGGTCATCGGCGGCGGCCTGCTGGGCCTGGAGGCGGCGAACGGCCTGGCGGCCAACGGCATGCACGCCACCGTCCTGCACCTGATGCCCACGCTGATGGAACGGCAGCTGGACGAGGCGGCCGGCGCCATGCTCAAGGCCGACCTGGAGCGCCGCGGCATCGCCGTGCTGACGCAGGCCGATACCGCGGCGCTGCACGGCACGGACCGCGTGACGGCCGTGGCACTCCGCGACGGCACGATCCTGCCGGCAGACCTGGTGGTGATGGCGGTGGGCATCCGCCCCAACGTGGCCCTGGCGCGGGCCACCGGGCTGCAGGTCGGGCGCGGCGTGGTGGTCGACGACCGCATGCGGACCAGCGACGCAGCGGTGTTCGCCGTGGGCGAATGCGTCGAGCATCGCGGGCAGACCTACGGCCTGGTCGCCCCGCTGTGGGACATGGCGAAGGTGTGCGCCGACGCCCTGTCGGGCGTGGCGGACTCGATCTACGAGGGCAGCGTCACCGGGACCCGGCTCAAGGTGACCGGCATCGACATGTTCTCGGCCGGCACCTTCATCCCCGACGCCTCGACGGAGGACGTCGTCTTCCGCGACCCGGCACGCGGCGTCTACCGCCGCCTCGTGCTGCGCGACGACGTCCTGGTCGGTGCCGTGCTCTATGGCGACGCACAGGATGGCGGCTGGTATTTCGGCCTGCTCCGCGACGGTCAGAAGCTGGGCGCCCTGCGCGAGACCCTGATCTTCGGCCAGGCCGTGGCCCAGGCCGCCGGAAGCGTGGACCCGCATGCCGCCCTGGCCGCCATGGCCGAGACGGCCGAGGTCTGCGGCTGCAACGGCGTCTGCAAGGGCGCCATCACCGCCGCCATCGTCGGCAAGGGCCTGAACACGCTCGAGGCGGTGCGCGCCCACACCAAGGCGTCCTCCTCCTGCGGCAGCTGCACGCCGCTGGTCGAGGGCCTGCTCGGCCTGGCGCTGGGCGACGGCTACAAGGCGCCAGAAGGCGAGAAGCCGCTGTGCAAATGCACGGACACGAGCCACGACGCCGTCCGGGCCGAAATCGTCCAGCAGGATCTTAAGACCATTCCCGACACCATGCGCGCCCTCGGCTGGCGCACCGCCGACGGCTGCCATGTCTGCCGCCCCGCCCTCAACTACTACCTCCTCTGTGCCTGGCCCGGCGAATACATCGACGACGCCCAGTCCCGCTTCGTCAACGAACGCATGCACGCCAACATCCAGAAAGACGGCACCTATTCCGTCATCCCGCGCATGTGGGGCGGCCTGACCAACGCCCGGGAGCTGCGCGCCATCGCCGACGTCGTGGACAAGTTCGGCATCCCGGAGGTGAAGGTGACGGGGGGCCAGCGCATCGACCTGCTGGGTGTCCGGCGCGAGGACCTTCCGGCCGTCTGGAAGGACCTGGGCGCCGCCGGCATGGTCAGCGGCCACGCCTACGGCAAGGCGCTGCGGACCGTGAAGACCTGCGTCGGCTCCGAATGGTGCCGCTTCGGCACACAGAACAGCACCGCGATGGGCGTGGCGCTCGAGAAGATGACCTGGGGCTCCTGGCACCCGCACAAGGTCAAGCTCGCCGTCTCCGGCTGCCCGCGAAACTGCGCCGAAGCCACCATCAAGGATTTCGGGGTCGTCGCCGTCGACAGCGGGTGGGAGCTGAGCGTGGGCGGCAATGGCGGCATCCACCTCCGCGGCACGGACGCGCTGGCCAAGGTGGAGACGCCGGACCAGGTGCTGGAATACTGCGCCGCCTTCCTCCAGCTCTATCGCGAGGACGCCCGATACCTCGAGCGCACGGCGCCCTGGGTGGAACGCCGCGGCATCGCGTGGGTCAAGGCCCGCTGCGTGGACGACACGGCCAACCGCCACGCCCTGCAGGCCCGCTTCCTGTATGCCCAGCGCTTCGCCCAGACCGACCCCTGGGCCGAACGGGCCCCCGAGGGCACCCGCGTCGAGCCCTACCGCACCCTGGTCCCGGCGGAGTAGGCGGCATGGACGGATACGCCAAGCCCATGGGCTGGATGGACGTGGGCGCGCTGGACGACATCCCCCGCCAGGGCGCCCGCGTGGTCGCGACCGCCCGCGGCGACGTCGCGGTGTTCCGCACCCATGACGACCAGGTGTTCGCGCTGGACGACGCCTGCCCGCACCGGCAGGGCAAGCTCAGCCAGGGCATCGTGCACGGCCACAGCGTCACCTGCCCGCTGCACAACTGGGTCATCGGCCTCGCGGACGGGCAGGCGCAGGCGCCGGACGCGGGCTGCGTGCACCGCATCCCGGCCCGGCTGCACGACGGGCGCGTCCAGCTGGAACGCCCCTCGTGGACCTGACCGCCAACCTTGTGCCGGACGTGCAGGGCATCCACACGACCTGCCCCTATTGCGGCGTCGGTTGCGGCGTCGTCGCCCGGCCCGACGGCGCCGTGGCGGGCGACGCCACCCACCCGGCCAACCACGGCCGCCTGTGTAGCAAAGGCGCCGCCCTGGCCGAAAGCATCCAGGACGAAGGCCGCCTGCTGCACCCCACCATCGACGGTGCGCGCGCGGATTGGGGCACGGCGCTCGATCGGGTCGCCACCCGCTTCCGCGACACCATCGCCGCGCACGGCCCGGACAGCGTCGCCTTCTACGTCTCGGGCCAGTGCCTGACCGAGGACTATTACGTCGCCAACAAGCTGATGAAGGGCTTCATCGGCAGCGCCAACATCGACACCAACTCCCGCCTGTGCATGGCGTCCAGCGTCGCCGGGCATGTGCGGGCCTTCGGGGCGGACGTCGTTCCCGGCACCTACGAGGACCTCGACGAGGCCGACCTCGTGGTGCTGGTGGGCAGCAACCTCGCCTGGTGCCACCCCGTCCTGTTCCAGCGCCTGCAGGCCGCCCGCGCCCGCCGCGGCACCCGCGTGGTCGCGATCGATCCCCGCCGCACCGCCACCTGCGAGGACGCGGACCTGCACCTCCCGCTGGCCCCCGGCAGCGACGTGGCGCTGTTCGCCGGGCTGCTGCGCCACCTGTCGGACGAGGGCAGCCTGGACCACGCCTGGGCCGCCGCCCACACCACGGGGCTCGATGCAGCGCTCGCCGCGGCCCATGGCGTCGACGTGGCTGGGATCACCGGGCTCAACCCCGCCGCCATCGCCACCTTCTACCGCTGGTTCGCCGAAACGCCGCGCACCGTCACGGTCTATTCGCAGGGGGTGAACCAGTCCTCGTCCGGGACGGACAAGGTGAGCGCCATCCTCAACGTCCACCTCGCCACCGGGCGGATCGGCCGGCCCGGCGCCGGGCCGTTCAGCGTGACGGGGCAGCCGAACGCCATGGGCGGGCGGGAGGTCGGCGGCCTGGCCAACCAGCTCGCCGCCCATATGCGGTTCGACCAGCCAAGCGCGGTGGACCGCGTCCGCCGCTTCTGGGATGCGCCGGCCATGGCGACCGCGCCCGGGCTGAAGGCGGTCGACCTGTTCGACGCCGTGCACGACGGCCGCGTGAAGGCTTTGTGGATCATTTGCACCAACCCGGCCGACAGCATGCCGCGCGCCGACCTCGTCCGCGGCGCCCTGGTCGGCTGCCCCTTCGTGGTCGTAAGCGACATCTGGCCCACCGACACCACCCGCTTCGCCCATGTCATCCTGCCCGCCGCCGGATGGGGCGAGCGCAGCGGCACCGTCACCAACTCCGAGCGCCGCATCAGCCGTCAGCGCCCGTTCCGCGACGCCCCCGGCCAGGCGCGCCCCGACTGGTGGATGCTGGCCCAGGTCGGCCGCCGCATGGGCTGGCCCGAAGCCTTCGCGTGGAACGGGCCGGCGGCCATCTTCCGCGAGCACGCTGCCCTGACCGCCTTCGAGAACGACGGCGCCCGCCCGCTGGACCTCGGCAACCTCGCGACGCTCGACGACGGGGCCTACGACACGATGCACCCCGTCCAGTGGCCCGCCCCAACCGGCGCGCCCACGGGCGGCCGCCTGTTCGCCCAGGGCGGCTTCCCCATGCCCGACGGCCGCGCCCGCCTGGTGCCCACCACCTGGCGCCCCATCGCCGCCCGACCCGACCCGCGCTTTCCCTTCCTGCTCAACACCGGCCGCGTGCGGGACCAGTGGCACACCATGACCCGCACCGGCGTCGTGCCCCGCCTGATGCAGCACGTTCCCGCGCCGCACGCGACGCTGCACCCGGACGACGCCCAGCGCCTGGGTGCCGCCGCCGGCGACCTGCTGCAGCTCGCCACGCCGCACGGCCGAACGGTCTTGCCGGCCGCTATCGATGCCGGGCAACGCCGGGGCGAGGTGTTCGTGCCGATGCACTGGACGGACGGCTTCAGCTCCGCCGGCCCCATCGACCGACTGGTGACCGGGGCCTGCGATCCCGTCTCGGGCCAGCCCGAACTGAAGGCAACACCCCTGTCGCTGAGTGTCCTGCCCGCCGAATGGCAGGGCCTGCTGCTGCACGCCCAGGCGATCCGGCCGGAGGGCGCCGTGTGGTCCCGCATCCCGCTCGACCACGGCCACGCCTTCACCCTGGCCGGCTTCGAGCCCCTGCCCGAAGCCGTCGCCCTGGCGGAGTTCGCCCGGCGCATGATGGCGGCAGGCGACGCCGAAATGATGGAGATGGCGGACCCGAGCCGCGGGGTCTGGCGGTTCGCCGCCTTGCGCCAGGGCCGGGTTGTGGCCTGCCTGTTCCTGACCAGCCGCGGCGCCACCCTGCCGTCGCACCAGGCGCTCGCTTCCCTGCTGTCGGGCCCGGTGCCGGATGCGGCGCGCAGCACCGTCCTGTCCGGCGGTGGCCCGGCGCGTGCGGCCGAACGCACCGTCTGCGCCTGCTTCGCCGTCGGACTCGAGACGCTGCGGGCCGCCATCAATGGGCAACGCCTGACCACCGTGGCCGAGATCGGCGGCGCATTGCGGGCCGGCACCAACTGCGGCTCCTGCCTCCCGGAGCTGCGGGAGATCCTGCGCGACCAGCTCGCCCCCGCCTGAGGCCGGGGTCAACGCGCCGGGGGTTTTGCGACCGCGTCGTGCGCGGTCCGGGTCAGTTCGGCGGCCAGGGTGGCGCGGGCATGGTCGAGGGCGGCGACCGTCTCGGCATGTGCCGGGTCCTGCGCCAGTGCGGTCTCCAGCACGGGGATCGCCTCGCGCAGCCTGCCCTGGCGGAGCAGGAGGGCGCCGAGGTGGACGTGCGCCAGCGGCTGGTGGTGCTCGAGCGCGATGGCGTGGCGCAGGGCGGGTTCCGCGTCGTCGGTGTCAAGGCGCGTGAGGGCGAGCCCGAACGCGGCTTCGGCATTGGCGGGCTCCAGCGCCAGGGCGGCGCCGAAATCCCCGGCGGCGGCGGCCACGTTGTCGCGCAGCAGCTCCAGCCCGCCGATGCGGACGAGGACCTCCGGCCGGTCGTTCCCCAGCTCGCGGGCGCTGACGAGATAGGGCTCGGCATCGGCTCCAGTCGTGCCGAGGGCGGACCAGGTGGCCAGGACCAGATGGCCCCAGGGGGCGGCCGGGTCGATGGCGAGCAAACGCCGCCCGAGGGGAAGGCAGGCGTCGTACTGGGCGAGCATGACTCGGACGCGTGCCAGCCGCCGCAGGGTGCCGACGTGTTCGGGGCGGCGCTGCAGGGCGGCCTCCAGCGCGTCGGCGGCGTCCGCCAGCATGCCACGGGCGGCCAGCGCGATGCCGAGGTTCAGCAGGTGTTCGGCCTCCGTGTCCCCCATGGCGCGGTTCTGCGCGGCCGTGAGAGTCTCGACGTAGCCCTGGGCCAACAAGGGGCCGATCGGGTCGGGCGGCTCGGGCGCCGGCCGCAACACGGTGACGGCGCGGCCGGGGCCGCTGGGGCACAGGGTTGCGAGGGGCTCGCCGTCGCTCGGCATGCTCAGGCCGTGGCGGGCGAGCAAGGTGGGGGCGATGTCCACCAGGCGCGCGCCGGGCAGGATCGCGTCGGCGGGGATGCCGGGGCCGGCGGCGACCAGGATGCCGCGCGGCAGGGTGGTGGTGGCACCGGACGGAAGAAGGCCGAGGCCGTTGGGCGAGACGACGAACACCGCCGCATCCGGGCCGGCAAGCTCGACCAGGCGGCCGAGCATCATGTCCATCAGGGCGAAGGTCTGCGGAATGACGTGCTCGTAGGGCGGGGTGACCGGGAAGGCGAGCTTGATGTCGGTCGGCATCTCCAGCGCGACGCACAGCACGTCCCAGTCCGGGTCCGCGGCCAGGGAGGCGGCGATGCCGTGCAGGGTGGCGGCCCGGGCGAGGGCGGTGCGGAGGATCGCCATGCGCGTTCCCGCGGCCTCGTCAAGCCTCGGCGGGTTGGGCATGAAGGCGGCGAGCTCGGGGCGGAGGTCGTCGTTCGGATGGACGCGGAGGGCGGCAAGCTCGGCGGCCAGGCTGGCGGGCGAGACGCTGTGGGGCGGGACGGCCCAGCTGCCGAAGTCGGCGCCGCTGGGGAAGGCGATGGAGTCGTCGACATGGATGCCGGGCCAGCGATCGGCGGGCCCGGTGGCGTGCCAGCCGATGCACCGGGTGCGCAGGCCTTCGGCGGCCAGGGCTTCCCAGAAGGCGGGCGCGCGCCAGGACCGGTGGCCGACGGGCTCAATGCCGCCCAGGTCGGCGCGGACCTGCGCGGGGCCGAGGACCCCGTGGCGGTCGGGCAGCAGGCCGGTGGCCAGGGTGGCGGCAAGGCATTCGCGCACGAGCGGCTCGGCGCTCGCGACCGTGGCGATCGTGCCGCGTTCAATCAGGCGTTGAAGGTTCGGCATCCGTCCGGCATCGATGAGCGGATGGAGGGTGAGCCAGTCGGCCGAGGCCCAGTTGATCAGGAGGGTGCGGGTGTCAGAGGGCATGGGGGCGCAGGTGGCGGTCAGGGCGGCGCGCGATGCGGAGGCGCGGTCGTGCCGGGTTCTGCTGGCGCCGATGTTCTCGGCCGAGCAGGCGCCGGACCTGCTGGTCGCGCATGCGGGGGAGCGGCTGGTGGGCGCGTTGGGCCTGGCAACGGTGCAGGCGGCGGCGGACGGGAGC
>CBDCAI010000007.1:0-84707 GCA_965213845.1 Acetobacteraceae bacterium | reverse complement strand
AGCACGATGTAGTCGGGGTGGACGCCCCGCTGCATCAGCAGCTCCGCCATCACCTCGGCCTCCGGGGGCCCGTACTGGCCCTGGCCGCCGGTCACGACGTAGATGGGGTGGGGCAGGATGCGCCGGCCGAACCGGACAGCGGCGCCCACGCGGTCCTTCAGGGCGCCGCTGGGGGTGCCGTCCTCGCGGACGGCGGCGCCGAAGATCACGATGAAGGGCTGGTCGAACATCAGGGCCCGGTCGCCGGCGCGGCCAGCAGGATGCGGTTGACGGCGCTGAGCGCGTCGTAGGTCTGACGCCAGGCCCGTGTGAAGGCGGCGGGGCCGCTGCCGCGGGCCTCGATGGCGGCGGCGATGGCGGCGATCGGGCGGGTGCCGTCGACCTGGTGCAGGATGGCGCTGGCCAGCGGCGGCAGGGCGACCGGCACGCGCAGCCCGTCGAACACGAACGGCAGGGTGCCGTCCGGGCGGATGTTGCGGGCGATCTCGGGGGCCGGCATCTCGCGGGCGACCGGCACCGCCGCCGGCGCCATGGGGTCGGGCGGCGGACGGGCCTCGTCGGCGCGGACGCAGTAGACGACATGGGTGCTCATGTTGCCCGCCAGCTCCTCGGCCAGGGCGGCGCGCGCGACCGGGCCGAGCGTGTCGAGGCGGGCGCGCAGCTTCGGGTCCGGCAGCAGGGCGGCCGGGTCATAGCGCAGGGGCTCCATGAGGCACGTCATCGCCAATCCGGCACCGTCCAGCAAGTCAGCCAGTTGCGTAACGTCATAGGCTCTGTCCCGTGGATTGAGCAACAGGTCGTAGAGCCCGGCGTCGCCGCCCTCCAGATGGTCGCCGAAGTTGCGGTTGAACCGCAACCAGGCCGTCTCCGGCAGATGCCGCATGACCCGGCGCGCGATGTCGAGCCGGGCGGGGGGCGGCATGTCCGCGGGGGCCAGGCGGCGCAGGGCGTCCTGCAGCATGTAGACGCCGGTGCGGCCATGCGGCGCATAGACCATCAGGCCGAGACCCCCGCCCGGCGCCAGCACCGAGAGCAGCGCGCGCAGCCCGGCGGCCGGGTCGGGCAGGTGGTGCAGCACGCCGCAGCAGTCGATGTAGTCGAACGGGCCGAGGCCGCTGCCGGCCAGGTCCAGCAGCGAGCTGCTGCCCTGGCGGAAGTCGATGGTCGAGCCCGCGTGCCACGGCGCGGGCGCGGGCGACGGACTGCAGCGGCGGCGCCGCCGGTCCAGCCAGCGTCACGCTGCCCGGCCGGTCCGTCCCGGGCCATCTGCTGCGCCAGCATGATGGTGGCGTCGCCGGTGCCGCCGCCGGCGAACAGGGCGCGCAGCGGGCGGGTGCGCGGGCGGGCGGCGGCGAAGACCCAGTGGTCGATCTCCCGCAGGTGGCTGGGGCTGCCGATGATCAGGCGCCGGGCTTCGTCGCGCGGGTCGCGGGCCGGATAGGGGTAGGCCTCGTACTGGGCCGCCAGCCGCGCGTCGGTCTCGTCGGTCGGATCTGGTCCGGTATCGGTTGTGCTCGGCATGGCGAAGGCATATCCCGCCCTCATGCAGGTGGCGAGATCACGGGGTTATTTCGGGCTGGGCGCGGAGGGCGTGTCCAAATCGGCCAACATGGGCGCGCTGCTGCGGACCGGGCACGCGTTCGGCGCGTCGTTCTGCTTCACCGTGGCGGCGGGGTGGGATGCGAGGGCGTCGCGCGCGGCCGACACGGCGGACACGCCGGCCCAAGTGCCGCTGTGGCGCTTCGCGGACCCGGCCGCGCTCGCCTTGCCGCAGGGCTGCGTGCTGGTGGGGGTGGAACTGCTGGACGAGGCGGCGGACCTGCCCTCGTTCCGGCATCCGTTGAACGCGGCCTACGTGCTGGGGCCCGAGCGGTCCGGGCTGTCGGCCGCCATGCTGGCGCGGTGCCGGCACGTGGTGCGCATCCCGACGCGGTTCGCCCTGAACCTGGCCGTGGCGGGGGCGCTCGTGCTGTACGACCGGCTGCTCCAGCATGGGCGCTTCGCGGACCGGCCGGTGGCCAGCGGCGGGCCGGCCCAGGCGCTGCCGGCGGCGGAGGGGCATGGCGACCCCGTGTTCCGGCGGCACATACCGGATTGGCGATAGCTCGCCTTGTCCTGCGGCAGGGGCCGCCGTATCTCTCGCGGCATGCGACCACACCTGATCCTTCTGGCGGGCACCGTGCTTGCCACCTTCCCCGCCGTTCGGGCACCCGCGTCCGGCGCCGCGCAGGCGCAGACCCGGCCGCCGCACGCCGCGGCCAAGCCGCCCAGCCGGCCGTCGGCCAACGCCGCCAAGTCGATCGGCAAGTTCGACGACTGGATAGCTGCGACGCATGCGGAGGCCGGGCAGGCGGTGTGTTACGCGTTCACGCGGGTTCAGTCCTCGGGGCCTGCGGTGCCCGGGCGGGGCGACGTGGTGCTGACGGTGACGCAGCGGCCCAGCGGGCGCGATGCGGTGGCGCTCAGCGCGGGCTTCCCTTACCAGGCCAATGCCGAGGTGCAGCTGACGGTGGACAAGACGGAGCTGCCCTTCTACACGGCCGGCCGCTCGGCCTTCGCGCGCGACGGGCACGCCGTGACCGCAGCCTTCGACAAGGGGCGGCAGGCGGTGATGCGGTCCCCGGGGCCGAAGGCCGCCACGGTGACGGACACGTTCAGCCTGCGCGGCTTCTCGCTGGCGTATGCCGCCATCAACAAGGCCTGCCCCGCCAAATGAGCCCGGGCGCATGAACCCGGGCCGCATCCGATGAACGCGTTGCTGACGGCTGCCGAGCGCGACCGGGTGCTGGCGAAGTCCGCCCTGTTCAACCCGCCGCCCGTCCAGCTGCCCGATGGCCGGCGGGAGCTTGTGGGCCTGACGCGCGAGGAGCTGGTGGCCGAGCTGGAGGCGATCGGCGAGAAGGCCTTCCGCGCCAAGCAGCTCTGGCACTGGATCTACCACCAGGGCGTCACCGACTTCGGCCTGATGTCCAGCATCGCGCGCCCGCTGCAGCAGCGCCTGGCGGAGCGGTTCGTGGTGGGCCGGCCCGAGGTGGCCACGGTGCAGACCTCGTCCGACGAGACGCGCAAATGGCTGTTCCGCTTCCGCGACGGGCAGGAGGCGGAAACCGTCTACATCCCCGATCGGCACGAGGACCGCGGTGCCGTGTGCATCAGCAGCCAGGTGGGCTGTACCCTGTCGTGCCGGTTCTGCCATACCGGGACGCAGACGCTGGTGCGCAACCTGGGCGCGCCCGAGATCGTCGGCCAGTTCATGGCGGCGCGCGACGGCTATGGCGAGTGGCCGAGCCCGCGGGGCGAGACGCCGCGGCTGCTGAGCACGATCGTGCTGATGGGCATGGGCGAGCCGCTGTACAATTACGAGAACGTGGCCAAGGCGATGCGGATCGTCATGGACAACGAGGGGATCGGCCTGTCGCGGCGGCGGATCACGCTCAGCACCTCGGGCGTGGTGCCGATGATGGACCGCTGCGGGGCGGAGCTGGGCGTCAACCTGGCCGTCAGCCTGCATGCCGTGACCGACGCGCTGCGCGACGAGATCGTGCCGCTGAACCGCAAATACCCGATCGCCGAGCTGATCGCGGCCTGCCGGCGCTACCCCGGGGCCAGCAACGCGCGGCGGATCACCTTCGAGTACGTCATGCTGCGCGGCGTGAACGACAGCGAGACGGAGGCGCGGGCGCTGGTGCAGCTGATCGCCGGCATCCCGGCCAAGGTCAACCTCATCCCGTTCAACCCGTGGCCCGGCAGCGCCTACCTGCCCAGCACCCGCGAGCAGCTCGGGCGGTTCGCGGCGATCATCTCCGAGGCCGGGTTCGCGAGCCCCATCCGTGCGCCGCGCGGTCAGGACATCCTGGCCGCCTGCGGCCAGCTGCGGACGGAAAGCCGCAAAGCGCGCCCGGTTTGACGCAGGTGGCGCCGTGAGGCCGGCGCCATGAGGGTGGGGGCGGAGAAGCCAGGCAAGACGGCCATCCCGCTCGGCCTGCTGGCGATGGCCGGGTTCCTGTCCTCGGCGGGGACGCGGGTGGTCGACCCGGTGCTGCACGCCATCGCTGTCGATTTTCAGGTGAACGTGACCGATCTGTGGCTGGTGATCGCCGCGTTCACGTTGCCGTACGGGCTGAACCAGCTGGTGCTGGGCCCGTTCGGCGACCGCTTCGGCAAGCTGCGGGTCATCCTGTGTTCGCTGGTGTTCTATGCGCTGTTCACCGCCGCCTGCGCGCTGGCCAGCGACCTGCCGGGGCTGGCGGTGCTGCGGGCGTTCGCTGGGGCGTCCAGCGCCGGGATCATCCCGGTGGGCATGGCCTATATCGGCGATTCCGTCCCGTACGAGCAGCGGCAGGTAACGCTGAGCCGGTTCCTGACCGGGATCGTGCTGGCGCAGGTGCTGGCGGGGCCGGTCGGCGGCGTGTTCGGGCAGTATATCGGTTGGCGCGGGGTGTTCGTGCTGCTGGGCCTGCTGGCCGTGGGCGTGGCGGCGGCCTTTGCCTGGCGGGTGCGCGGGCTGCCCGACCCCAGGCGGCCGGGCCGGATGTTCAGGCCGGAGAACTACGCCGCCATGTCGCGCCACCCGACCGGGCGCCTGGTGCTGATCGCGGCGGCGCTGGACGGCATGCTGTTCATCGGGTGCTTCCCGTTCCTGGCGCCCTACCTGCACGAGAGGTTCGGCCTGAACTACGCCCATGTGGGCGGGGTGCTGGCCTGCTTCGGCGTAGGGTCGTTCCTGTACACACGGCTCGCCTCCTGGCTGCTGCCCCGGCTGGGCGAGGGCGGCATGGCGCTGGGCGGCGGCACGATGATGGCGACCGCCCTTTCTCTAGCGGTGGCGAGCCCGGCCTGGGGCCCCTTCGTGGTGCTGGAGCTGATGCTCGGCCTGGGGTTCTTCATGCTGCACGGGGTGCTGCAGGCGCAGGCGACCGAGATCCTGCCGCAGTCGCGGGCCACCGCGGTGGCGACCTTCGCATGCCTGCTGTTCCTGGGGCAGAGCGTCGGCGCGCTGACCGTCAGCGGCATGATCGCCCGCTTCGGCTATGGGACGGCGTTCCTGACCGACGCCGCAGGGATCATGCTTCTGACATTATGGCTCTGGCGCGTGCTGCGGCGGCCCCCATCTGTCGTCCATGGATGACGCGACCCCGCCCGAGCCCAACGAGACCCCCGCACCGAAGGCGCCCGTTCTGCCCAAGGAGATCGGCGGCCCCAAGGGTCCGGAGCCGACCCGCTTCGGCGATTGGGAACAGAAGGGTCGCTGCACCGACTTCTGAGCGCACCCGTCAGGGCGGCGGGTTCGCCAGCAGATGGGCGGCGCGGGCGATCTCGTCCAGCGCGGCAGGGTCCTCGATGGTGGCCGGCGGGGTGTAGGGCTCGTTCTGGACGATGCGGCGCATGGTGGCGCGCAGGATCTTGCCGGACCGCGTCTTGGGCAGGCGATCCACGACCACGACCCGCTGGAAGGCGGCGACCGGGCCGATGGTGTCGCGAACCAGGCGGACGATCTCGGCGGCGATGGCGGCGTGCGTGCCCGGTGCGCCGTCCTTCAGGATGACGAAGCCGCAGGGGGTCTCGCCCTTCAGCGCGTCGTGCACGCCGATCACGGCGCATTCGGCGACGGCTGGGTGCAGGGCCACGACCTCCTCCATCGCGCCCGTGCTGAGGCGGTGGCCGGCGACGTTGATGACGTCGTCGGTGCGGCCCATGACGAACAGGTAGCCGTCCGCGTCCATGAACGCGGCGTCCGCGGTGGAATACCAGCCGGGGAACTCGGCGAGGTAGCTGTCGTGGAAGCGCTGTTCGGCGTTCCACAGCGTCGGCAATGCGCCGGGGGGCAGGGGCAGGCGGAGGGCGATGGTGCCCATTTCGCCGCAAGGGACGGGCTTCGCATCGGGGTCGAGCACCGCGACCTCGTAGCCCGGCATCGGCACGGTGGGCGAGCCCGCCTTCACGGGCAGCGTGCCCAGGCCGAGCGGGTTGGCGGCGATGGACCAGCCGGTCTCCGTCTGCCACCAGTGGTCGATGACGGGCACGCGCAGGGTGCGCTCGGCCCAGCGGAGCGTGTCGGGGTCGGCCCGCTCGCCGGCCAGGAACAGGGCGCGGAGGCAGGAGATGTCGTGGCCGGCCAGCAGCAGGGCGTCCGGATCCTGCTTGCGGATGGCGCGCAAGGCGGTGGGTGCGGTGAACAGGGTGCGGACGCGGTGGTCGGCCACCACGCGCCAGAACGAACCGGCATCGGGCGTGCCGACGGGCTTGCCCTCGTACAGAAGGGTGGTGCAGCCGGCCAGCAGCGGGGCATAGACGATGTAGCTGTGGCCGACGACCCAGCCGACGTCGGATGCGGCCCAGAACACCTCGCCGGGGGCGGTGGCGTAGATGGCGTCCATGGTCCAGCGCAGGGCGACCATGTGGCCGCCATTGTCGCGGATGACGCCTTTGGGCCGACCCGTGGTGCCGGAGGTGTACAGGATATAGAGCGGGTCGGTGGCCGCGACGGGCACGCAGGGCACCGTGCGGCGTTCGGCGAGGGCAGCGGCACGCAGGGCGGCCCAGTCGTGGTCGCGGCCGGGATGCAGGCTGGCCTGCAGCTGCGGGCGCTGCAGCACGATGCAGGCGGCGGGCTTGTGCCGGGCGAGGGCGATCGCCTCGTCCAGCAGCGGCTTGTAGGCGACGACCCGGCTGGGCTCGATCCCGCAGGAGGCGGACAGGATGGCGTGGGGGGTCGCGTCGTCGATGCGGGTGGCGAGCTCCGGGGCGGCGAACCCGCCGAAGACGACGGAGTGGACGGCGCCGAGCCGGGCGCAGGCGAGCATGCCGATGACGGCCTCGGGCACCATGGGCATGTAGATGAGCACGCGGTCGCCCTGGCCAACGCCCAGCTCGCGGAGCATGCGGGCGCAGGCCTGCACCTCGGTCAACAGGTCGTCGTATGACAGGGTCCGCTTCGCATGGGTGACGGGGCTGTCGTGGATCAGCGCCGCCCGCGCGCCGTGCCCGGCGGCCACGTGGCGGTCGACGGCGTTGTGGCAGGTGTTGCAGGTGGCTCCGGGGAACCACCGGCCATACGCGCCCTGTCCGGGGTCGAACGCCGCGGTGGGGGGAATGACCCAGTCGATGGCGCGGGCCGCGTCCAGCCAGAACGCGTCGGGGTCGGCCTGCCAGGCGGCATAGATGGCGGCGTAGGTCACGGTGGGGGCGCGCAGCGTCTTGTCGAAGGGGGAGCGGGTCACTCGGCGGCGTTGGCCAGGGGCGTTTCGCAGCCGGTGGCGCAGCAGCGGCCGGGCTGCTTGTCGGGGCGGGTGCCGTCGGCGGCGATGCCGCGGTTCAGCAGCGTCTCGACCAGCGCCTTTTTCTCCATGACGGGGTAGTTGCGCCAGATCTCGCGCTTCATCGCCTCGGGCGAGCCGCCGCCATGCAGCGAGATGACGGAGTACCAGCCCGCCTGGTGCGACACCGTGAGGTCCTCGATGAGTCGCGACACCTCGAGCCGCTGTTCGGCCGGGATGTCGGCGCGGCCGGCCAGCACGGCGGAGAGCGAGGCGGCGGTTTCGGGGTTGTGGTCCTCGTCGGGGCCGGGGAGGGCGACGATGAGTCCGCCCGAGACGTAGTGGGCCAGGCGATGCATGTCGTAGATCTTGGTGGCCAGCAGCAGCTTGCCGATGTTGGAGAAGACGGCGTCCGGCATGATCGAGCCGGCCGGGTCCTGCGTGCCATGGACCGAGCTGGCGATACCGCAGGCGTAGAAGCCCTCCGTGATCGTGATCAGCTCCACCAGTGCGTCGCGCACGTGGCCGACGCGGTCTGGGTCGAGGCCGTTCGCCTCGGTCATCAGCGCCCCGGCGCCGATCAGCAGGTCGCCGAAGCCGGCCCGGGCGCCGATGCAGGAATGACGGTGGTGCGTGGCGTAGGTGGTGGTGAGGAACCCGCCCTGCTCCGTCTCGCCGGCCAGGAAGACGCGGTCGTGCGGGACGAAGACGTCGTCGAAGATCACGACCCCGGTGGACTGGCCGTATTTCGCGCTGAACTTGGCCGCGGCCTCGTTCGGGCGGCCGGCGGGGCGGGCGACGATGGTGACGCCGGGCGCATCGACCGGCACGGCGCAGCAGACGGCGAAGGCGGCGTCCTCGGCCGTGTGGGTGCGGCAGGGCATGACGAGGAAGCCGTGCATGTAAGGCGCGCCGGTGACGATGGCCTTGGTGCCGCGGATGACGATGCCGTCCGGCCGGCGTTCGCTGATGTGCACGTAGACGTCGGCGTTGGACTGCTGGCCGGGTCGGCGGGACCGGTCGCCCTTCGCGTCCGTCATGGCGATGCCCAGCGTCAGGTCCTGGTCCTGCACGGTGTGCATGTAGGCCCGGAAGCGCTGGCCGTAGTCGGTGCCGTGCGCCGCGTCGGTGCGGTGGGTGGCCTGGAAGATGCCGTTGAAGGCGTCGTGGGTCAGGTAGCGCTGGGCGCAGCCGCTGATCCGGCACACGAGGCGCACGGCCTCCAGCTTCTTCAGCAGGTCGTCCGTGGTCTCGTCGATGTGCAGCATGCGGTTGACGGTCTTGCCGGACGTGCCCTGCCGCGCCGTCATGAGGGCCTGGTGCGGCGCCTGGTGCGCCAGGTCGTAGGTGATGCCGACCGCGTTGACGCCGGGGGCCAGCGACGGCGCGTCGGCGACGCTCTCGACCGCCTGGCCGTTGACGAACACGCGGGGGCTGTAGGCGCGCAGGGACTCGCGGTAGTCGGCCGACGTCATGAGCATGGGCGGATGTCCTCGATGCCGGCTTCTGCGGAGCGGGCGTTCCGCCTATAGCACGGGCATACGAAGGGGTCATGCGATGCCGACGATGGACCGGGCGCGGTCGGCGCTGCTGGTGGTGGACTTCCAGACGCGCCTGATGCCCGCCATCGACCAGGGCGCGGCAGCGGTGGCGAATGCACGGCGGCTGCTGGACGCGGCGGCGCTGCTGGACGTGCCGGCGCTGCTGACCGAGCAGAATGCCGAAGGGCTCGGCAGCACGGTGCCGGCGCTGGCCGGGGGCAGGGTGCTGCACAAGATGAGCTTTGACGCCTGCCGCGACGGGGGCCTGGCCGCGCTGCCGGCCGCGCCCGACCTGGTGGTGGCGGGGTGCGAGGCGCATGTCTGCGTGCTGCAGACGGTGCTGGGCCTGCTGGAGGCCGGGCGCCGCGTCTTTGTCGTGCAGGATGCGGTGGGCAGCCGCCGTGCCGAGAGCAAGGCGGCGGCGCTGGCGCGGATGGCGGCGCACGGGGCGGCGCTGGTGACGACGGAGATGGTGGTGTTCGAGTGGGTGGGGACGGCGCGCCATCCGCGGTTCCGCGCCGCGGTGGCCCTCATCAAGTAGGGGTCAGCGGCGGGCGGGTGGGGGGGCGACCTCGATCCCGTCGATACCGCTGCGCTGGAGGGCGGCGGCCAGGAAGCCGGAGGCGCGCATGGCGTCGAGCGCTTGGTCGATCGTGGCGAGCAGGGCCGGGTTGCCGGTGGCGACGGCGATCGCCTGGGGCACGCCATACAGGTTTTCGGGCAGCAGATGCAGGCCGGGCTTGTCGGCGATGGCGGCGCGCAGGCGTTGCCGGTTGCCGCCGAACGCGACGACGCCCCCTTGGGCAAACCAGGTGGCGGCTTCGGCGAGCGTGTAGTCCGGGCTTTCCCGGACGGTGGCCTGGGTGAAGTGCGTCTTCATGTAGAGGCTGATGGAGTCGTCCGTGTTGGCGCCCACCACCTGGCCGGGCCGGTCGATCTGCCCGACCGACACGAGCGGCGAGCCGTCCGGCACGACGAAGCTTTGTTGCACCAGCATGTAGGTCTGCGAGTAAAGCACGACCATGCGGGCCGGGTTCGGCGCGACGAAGCCGATATCGGCCTCGTCGGTCCGGACGGCGGCCAGCACGTCGGCGGCGGTCTGCACCGGCGTGATGTGGACGGGCCGCCCGGCACGGCGGCCGAGCTCGGCGGCGATGTCGGCGATCGGGCCGCGGATGGCGCCGGTGGCGGGGTCCCGCGTACCCTGGGCCAGGTTGGTGACGATGTAGGCGGCCCGCAACGGAGCGTTCGGCTGCGCCGCGGCCGTGACGGAGGCGAGGCAGAGCGCGACGCAACAGAGCAGGCGACTGGGGTGCATGGGTGCTTTGTTCCCTGTATGCCGCTCGACGTGTCGGTCAGACATGGGGCGCGAGCCGCTTCGGCGACAGCCGGGCCGCATGCGCCGGGGGCGTCGGCTGCGGGCCGGCATCCCCGGCGGCGGGGCGGCCGAGCAGGTAGCCCTGCAGCTCGCCGCAGCCCTCGCCGTGCAGGATGGCGAGCTGCGCCTCGGTCTCGACGCCCTCCGCGGTGACATCCATGCCCAGGCTGGTGGCCATCGCCAAGATGGCCTGGACGATGCGCAGCGCCGCCGGCTTCGTGCCGAGGGCGTGGGTGAACGACATGTCGATCTTCAGCCGGTCGAAGGCGAGGTTCTGAAGGTAGCTGAAGCTGGAATAGCCGGTGCCGAAGTCGTCGCAGGCGATGCGGACGCCCATGGCACGCAGGGCGACCAGGCTTTCGAGCACCTTCTCGGGGTTCTCGATCAGCAGGGATTCGGTGATCTCGAGCTCGAGCAGCTGCGGTGGCAGGCCGGTGCGGCGCAGGATGCCCGCCACCAAGTCCGGCAGGTCTCCGCTGCGCAGCTGCACGGCGGACAGGTTGACCGCGACCCGGCGCCGCACCGGCCAGCGCATGGCCTGCCCGCACGCCTCTTCCAGCACCCAGGTGCCGATCCCGACGATGAGGCCGGACTCCTCGGCAATCGGGATGAAGCGGGCGGGCGGCACCATGCCGTGGACCGGATGCTTCCAGCGCAGCAGGGCCTCGTAGCCGGTGATCTCCCGCGTGTCCGCCTTCACGATGGGCTGGAAGTGCAGGCAGAGCTGGTCGGTGCCGATGGCCTGGCGGAGATCCGCCTCCAGCGCGCGGCGGGCCTGCAGCTGCCGGTCCATCTCGGGCTCGAAGAAGCAGAAGCCGCCGCGGCCGGCCGTCTTGGCGCGGTACAGTGCGGTGTCGGCGTTCTTCAGCAGCTGGTCCACATCCCCGCCGACATCGCCCCCGCCTTCGTCCCGGTCCGCGGCATCGGAGAGGACGATGCCGAGGCTGACGCCGACCTGCACCCGGTTGGCACCGAGGTGGAATGGCGCGGTCAGCAGCGTGACGAGGCGGGCTGCCAGGTCGGCGGTGGACGTGGGCTGGTGGACGCCGGTCTGGATGATGACGAACTCGTCGCCGCCGACGCGCGCCAGCGTGTCGCCGCTCCGCAGCGTGCCGGCCAGGCGTTCGCCCACCTGCCGCAGCAGCTCGTCGCCTGCGGCATGGCCGAAGCTGTCGTTGATGGCCTTGAAGCGGTCGAGATCGAGCGCCAGGACGGCGAAGCCCTCATGTCCGCCGCCGCCCTTGGGGCGCCGGGCCTGGCTGACGGCCTGGGAGAGGCGGTCGGCCAGGAGGGTGCGGTTGGCGAGGCCCGTCAGGCCGTCATGATGCGCCATATGGCGGATGCGGCGTTCGTCCTGCCTGCGGTCGGTGATGTCGCTGAAGGTGCGGACGTGGCCGCCGCTGGGCAGGCGCTTGGTCTGAACCTCCAGGACCGCGCCGTTCGGCCGGACCCGCTCGTAGCGGTCTTCCGCCCCTTCGGTGCCCGGCAGGCGAACCCCGGTCCGGGCGTCCCACGTCACGTCGTCGCGGTCCATCTGCCACTGAACCAGGCGCGTGAAGGTCGGGTTCTCCGCCAGGATCTCGGGCGTGATCGACAGAAGCTCGATGGCGCGGGCGTTGATCAGCGGCACCCGGTCCTGCTCGTCGATGAGGATCAGGCCCTGGCTGATGTTCTCGACCGCGTCGCTCAGCACCCGCAGCGCGTGGCGCAGCCGCCGCATGCGGCGCACCACCACGACGCCTGCAGCCAGCAGCAGGGCGCAGGCGGGCAGCGCCGTCACCAGCAGGACGGCCACCGGCCGGTCCCACGCGATGTCCCAGCCGCCGAGCGCCACGCCGAGCAGCGCCAGGGCGGCCGGCACGCCGAACCCGGCCGAGCCCGTGGAGTGGGCCAGGCGGCAGGCGGGGGCCCGTGCGCCCCGGGACCAAACGAACCGGACGAACTCTGGAACCATCTGCCTCGACCTTGTTCCCCCGCCGGCCGCATCGCCAGCAACGAACACTCGCCTTTATAGCTTTACGTCCCGTTATCGTCACAAAAATGATTTCGGTTGGCAAGCGGCCTCTTGCTGCCGGCGGGCCGAGCGGCCAGCCTGCGCCGGAACCAGGAGGGACCGATGGGCAGCAGGCAGGGGGCGATCGACCGGGCACTGGCGTTCTTCGACGGGGGCGGCTTCGAAGACCGGCTCGCCAAGCTGGTGGCCATCCGCAGCACCAGCCAGGACCCGGACCACGCGGCCGAGCTGCCGCGCTACCTGGAGCAGGGCATGCGCCCCTTGCTGGACGGGCTGGGCTTCACCCAGACGATCCACCCGAACCCGATCGAGGGCAGCGGGCCGATCCTGATCGCCGAACGGCTCGAGGGTGCCGGGCCGACGGTCGTCACCTACGGCCATGGCGACACGGTGCGCGGCCTCGAGGACCAGTGGCGGGAGGGGCTCGATCCCTGGACGCTGACCCGCGCCGGCGACCGCTGGTACGGCCGCGGCAGCGCCGACAACAAGGGGCAGCACGTCATCAACCTCTCGGCGCTGGAGGCGGTGCTGGCCGAGCGTGGCGGCCGGCTGGGGTTCAACCTGAAGCTGATCGTGGAGACCGGGGAGGAAAGCGGGTCGAAGGGCCTGGGCGAGATCGTGACTGCGCACCGGCAGGCTCTGGCGGCCGACGTGCTGCTGGCCAGCGACGGGCCGCGCAGCGCCGCCGCCGTGCCCACGCTGTCGACCGGGACGCGTGGCAGCTTCCATTTCGACCTGCGGCTCGATGTGCGCCCGGGCGGCGTGCACTCCGGCAACTGGGGTGGCATGACCACCGACCCGGCCATCGTGCTGAGCCACGCCATCGCCTCCATCGCCGACCGCAACGGGCGCATCCTGGTGCGCGACTGGGTGCCGCAGGGCATCAGCAACGCCGTGCGGTCGGTGCTGCACGGCTGCACGCTGGAGAGCGACCCCGAGGCGGCGACGATCGATCCCGGCTGGGGCGAGCCGGGCCTGACGCCTGCGGAGAAGGTCTATGCCTGGACCAGCTTCATCGTGCTGAGCCTGATCTCCGGACGGCCGGAGCGCCCGGTGAACGCGGTGGCGCCGAACGCGGTGGCGCATTGCCAGATCCGCTACACCGTGGACGTGGACCCCACCACCTTCGAGGCGTCGCTGCGGCGGCATCTGGACGAGGCCGGATTCCCCGAGGTGACGATCGTGCCGTACGGCATCCGCATGCCGGCGCGGCGCAGCGACCCGGACAACCCCTGGGTCGGCTGGGCGGTGGACAGCATGGAGCGGAGCCTGGGCAAGCCGGTGCAGGTGATCCCGAACAGCGGCGGCGGGCTGCCGAACGACGTGTTCCTGGACATACTGGGCACGCCGCTGCTGTGGGTGCCGCACAGCTACAACGGCTGCAAGCAGCACGGGCCGGACGAGCACCTGCTGGTGGCGCCGGCCCGGGAGGGGATCGCGGCGTTCGCCGGCCTGTGGTGGGACATGGGCGCGCCCGGCACGCCGGTTTCTTGAAATCTGCTGGAAAGTTGGTGGGCGCGACAGGGATTGAACCTGTGACCCTTCGCGTGTGAAGCGAATGCTCTACCGCTGAGCTACGCGCCCGCCGTGGCGGGAGCGGGCTTGTCGCGCAGGCAGGGCAACCCTGTCAAGCGATCCGCGGTGTCCTTATATAGGTCCGATGATCCGCTGGCTCCTGCTCTGCTCGCTTGTCGCGTCCACCCCGGCCCGGGCGATCGATGCATATTACGAGGCCTATGCCGCCGGGCTCGAGGTCATCGACATGGACGCGTCGCTCGATGTGGCGCCGGAGCGGTATCGGATGCGCCTGGACTACCGCACCGTGGGCGCGTTCAACCTGGTCATGCGCAGCCATCAGGAGACGACGGTGGAGGGCCGGTTCATGGGGGCGCGGCCGATGCCGGAGCGGTTCTACAGCGCCGGCACGCTGCGGGGCGGGCCGCGGGTGACGCAGATCGACTACCAGGCCGGGCTTCCGGTGATACGGCAGCTGGTGCCGCCGAACGAGACGGAGCGGGAGGCGGTGCCGACCGCGCAGCAGGCGGAGACGGTGGACACGCTGAGCGCCGTGGCCGAGCTGATCCACCAGGTGAACACGACGGGCCGCTGCGAGGGTCGGGCGACGACCTTCGATGGGCGGCGGCTCTCGACGCTGGAGGCGCGGACCTCGGGCGAGCAGGTGCTGGAGCCGACGGGGCGCTCGAGCTTCTCGGGTCCGGCGCTGCGCTGCGACTTCGTGGGTCGGCAGCTGGCGGGATTCCTGCTGGACGAGGACCGGGAACGGCTGCAGCGGCCGCAGGCGGGCTCGGCCTGGTTCGCCGCGGTCACGCCCGGGGGTCCGAAGATCCCGGTGCGGATCGTGTTCAAGACGCGGTGGTTCGGCGACGCGACGATGTATCTGGCGACCAAGCCGAAAGGCTGAGCGGCCGGGGGTCGGCGTTAACGTTGCGTTCGGAGGGTTCGGTCATCCTGGGGGGGTGAGCAGACTGTTTGCCAGTGCCGGGATGTCCGCGAAGCCCTGGGCGGTCGCCTGGGCATCCGCGGCCATGGCTGCGGTGCCGTATCCCCAGGCGGCGAAGATGCAGGGCAGGCCGGCGGCCCTGGCGGCGGCCACGTCGTTGTGATGGTCGCCGACCATGACCGCCTGTGCCGGGGTGCCGCCCGCTGCTTCCAGGGTCAGCAGCAGGTGCGCCGGGTCCGGCTTGCGGACGGGGAAGCTGTCGCCGCCGGCGACGACAGCGAAGCGGTCCAGCAGGTCGAGGCGGGCGAGCAGGGCGCGGGCCGGCGCGACGGGCTTGTTGGTGCAGACGGCCAGGCGCCAGCCCGCCCGGGTCAGCTGCGCCAAGGTTTCGACGACCGCGGGGTAGGCCACGGTCTCATCGGCCGCATGGGCGGTGTAGTCCGCGATGAAGTCCTGCACGTCGGCCTGTGTCGCGACCTGGCCGCGGGCGGCCATGACCCGGCGCACCAGGGCCGACGCGCCGTCGCCCACCATGGGGGTGACCTCGGCGCGGGTGAACGCGGCGTGGCCGCGGGGCACCATCATGCGGTTGCAGCTGGCGACCAGGTCCGGGATGGAGTCGACCAGCGTTCCATCGAGGTCCAGCAGGAGAGTGTTGGCCATCTGTCGGACTCTGATACCAAATTTGACAGAGGTTGCTTTGACACGGGCCGGTACGGGACGCTACCCCGGTGGGATGACAACGACGGCCGTTCTGCTCGCCGCGGGTCTCGGCACCCGCATGAAGTCCGCGATGCCGAAGGCGCTGCACCCGATCGCGGGGCGGCCGATGCTGCAGCATCTGATCGGCAGCTGCTATTCGGTGTTCGACCAGATCGTCGTCGTGGTCGGGCCGGGGATGGAGGCGGTGGCCCGGGCGGCCGCCCCGCATGCGATCGTGGTGCAGCAGGAGCGGCTGGGAACCGCCCATGCGGCACGCCAGGCGGCACCGCTGTTCGGCGACGGGGCGGTGGCGGTGCTGTATGCCGACAACCCGTTGATCCGCCCCGCGACGCTGCGGCGGCTGCTGGACGCGCAACAGGGTGCGCGCCTTGCGTTGCTGGCGATGCGGCCGCGGGACCCCGGCCGGTATGGCCGGGTGATCGCGCGGGACGGCACGGTGGAGCGCATCGTGGAGTGGGCGGACGCGACGGAGGCGGAGCGGGCGGAGCCGCTGTGCAACGCCGGGGTGTTCTGCGCCCAGGCGGCCGATCTGTTGCGGTGGCTGGCGGCGGTGCAGCCCAGCCCGGTGAAGGGCGAATATTATCTGACGGACTGCGTGGCCGAAGCGGCGGCCGAGGGGGGCCGCGTGGTGGCGGTGGAGGCCGGGGAGGCGGAGCTGCGCGGCATCAACTCCCGCGTCGAGCTGGCCGAGGCGGAGGCGACGGTCCAGGGCTGGCTGCGGCGGGACGCGATGGAGGGCGGCGCGACCCTGGTCGCGCCCGACACGGTGACGCTGTGCGTGGACACGGCGCTGGCGCCCGACGTGGTGGTGGGCCCGCACGTGGTGTTCGGCCCCGGCGTGTCGGTTGCATCCGGCGCCGAGATCCGCCCGTTCAGTCATCTTGAGGGGTGCATCGTCGCCGAGGGCGCGGTGATCGGCCCCTATGCCCGGTTGCGGCCAGGCACGGAAGTGGGACGGTCGGCGCATGTGGGGAACTTCGTGGAATTGAAGGCGACGCGGCTTGGTGACGGAGCGAAGGCGAACCACCTGAGCTACCTGGGCGACAGCTCGATCGGCAGCGGCACCAACATCGGCGCCGGGACGATCACGTGCAACTACGACGGCTATGCCAAGCACCGGACGGTGATCGGGGCCGGGGTGTTCGTGGGCACCCACGCGACCCTGGTGGCGCCGGTGTCGCTGGGCGACGGCGCCTTCGTGGCGGCGGGCAGCGTGATCACGCGGGACGTGGCGCCCGACGCGATGGCGTTCGGCCGGGCGAAACAGACGGACAGGGCGGGCCGTGCGGCGACGTACCGGGCCAGCAAGGCCGGCAAGGGAGGCAAGGGCTGATGTGCGGCATCGTGGGCGTGGTCGGGTCGGAACAGGCGGCACCCTTGTTGCTGGAAGCGCTGCGGCGCCTCGAGTACCGGGGCTATGACAGCGCGGGGATCGCGACGCTGGTGGGGGCCGGGATCGAGCGCAGGCGGGCCCCGGGCAAGCTGGTGAACCTGACCGAGGTGCTGGCGCGGGAGCCGCTGCCGGGCACGACCGGGATCGGGCATACGCGCTGGGCGACGCATGGGGCGCCGACGCAGCGCAACGCGCACCCGCACGGCACGTCGCGGGTCAGCGTCGTGCACAACGGCATCATCGAGAACCACGCGGAGCTGCGGGCCGAGCTGGAGGCCGAGGGCCAGGTGTTCGAGACCGAGACGGACACGGAGACGGTGGCGCAGCTGGTGGACCTGCTGCTGAAGCGCGGCATGGATCCGGTGGACGCGGCGCGGGCCGCATTCGTGCGGCTGGAGGGCGCCTATGCGCTGGCGATGGTGTTCGCCAACCAGCCCGGCCTGATGGTGGGGGCCCAGCACGGGGCGCCGCTGGCGATCGGGTTCGGCGAGACGGCGATGTATCTCGGCAGCGACAGCCTGGCGCTGGCGCCGCTGACCCGGCGGATCGCCTATCTTCAGGACGGGGACTGGACGGTCGTGTCGCGCACCGGCGCGGCGGTGTTCAACCCGGCCGGCGACGCCGTGCACCGCCCCGTGCGCCTGACGGTGCAGACCGGTGCCGTGGTCGGCAAGGACGGCTACCGCCACTTCATGGAAAAGGAGCTGCACGAGCATCCCGCCGCGATCGGGCAGACGCTGGCGCGCATGCTGGACCCGGCGACCCGGGCGGTGACGCTGCCGGCGCTGCCCTTCACGTGGGACCAGGTGCCCCGGGTGTCCATGAGCGGGTGCGGGAGCACCTACTACGCCGGGATGGCCGGGCGGATCTGGATGGAGGATTTGGCGCGGCTGCCGGTTGACATCGATGTGGCGAGCGAGCTGCGCTACCGCATGCCGCCGCTGCCGGCGGGCGGGGTGGGCCTGCTGGTCAGCCAGAGCGGGGAGACGGCGGACACGCTGGCGGCGCTGCGCTACATGCGCGGGGCCGGGCAGCACATCATGAGCGTTCTGAACGTGCCGGAGAGCACCATGGCGCGCGAGAGTGGCGTGGTGCTGGAAACGGTGGCGGGGCCCGAGATCGGGGTGGCGAGCACCAAGGCGTTCACCGCGCAGCTGACGGTGCTGGCGTGCCTGTCGATCTCGGCGGGCCGGGCGCGGGGCACGATCGATGCGGCGGAGGAGGCACGGCTGGTGCACCATCTGCTGGAGCTGCCGAGCCGCGCTGCCGACGTGTTGGGGCTGGAGGCGCCGATCAAGCGCCTGGCGGAGCGGATGGCCGGGTCGCGGGACGTGCTGTGCCTGGGCCGTGGCGCCAACCACGCCATCGCGCTGGAGGCGGCGCTGAAGCTGAAGGAGATCTGCTACATCCACGCCGAGGGCTATGCCGCGGGCGAGATGAAGCATGGGCCGATCGCGTTGATCGACCGGCAGGTGCCCATCGTGGCGATCGTGCCGTCGGGCCCGTTGTTCGAGAAGACGGCGAGCAACGTGCAGGAGGCGGGGGCCCGGGGCGGCCAGGTGGTGGTGATCAGCGACGCGGCGGGCTGTGCGAAGCTGCGCTCGATCTCGGCCGAGTGCCTGGAGCTGCCGACGGTCGACCCGTTCGTGGCGCCCATCCTGTATGCCGTGGCGGTGCAGATGCTGGCCTACCACACGGCGGTGCTGCGCGGGACCGATGTGGACCAGCCGCGCAACCTGGCCAAGTCGGTGACGGTCGAATGACCCCCGCGCATTACCTCGTGACCGGGGGGGCCGGGTTCATCGGCTCCCACCTGGTGGACGCGTTGCTGGCGGCGGGGCACCGGGTGCGGGTCCTGGACGATCTCTCCACGGGCAAGCGGTGCAACCTCGACCCCCGCGCCGAGCTGATGGTGGGCGACGTGGCGGACGGTGCCACGGTCCGCGCCGCTGCGGCCGGCGTCGAGGGCTGCTTCCATCTGGCGGCGATCGCCTCGGTGGCGCGGGCGAACGAGGACTGGGCGGGCACGAGCCGGGTGAACCTGGGCGGGACGGTGGCGGTGCTGGACGCCGCGCGGTCCGCCCGCCTGCCCGTGGTCTATGCCTCGTCCGCGGCGGTTTATGGGGCCGCCTCGGGCCTGGTTTCGGAAGGCAGCCCGACCGCGCCCTCGTCGGCGTATGGCGCGGACAAGCTGGCGTCAGAGCTGCACGCCGCCGCCGGGTGGCAGGTTCATCGGGTGCCGTCGGTCGGCTTCCGCTTCTTCAACGTGTATGGGCAGCGGCAGGATCCGTCTTCGCCCTACAGCGGCGTGATCTCGTTGTTCAGCGCGGCCCTGCAGGCGCAGCGGCCGGTGACGGTGCATGGCGACGGCTCGCAGACCCGCGACTTCGTCTATGTGGCCGACATCGTGCGTTTCCTGCTGGGCGGCATGCGGCATGCGGCGACGCAGCCCGGCGCCGCGGTGCTGAATGCCTGCACGGGGCGGGAGACGTCCATCCGGGCGCTGGCGGAGACGATCGGCGGGCTGCTGCAGCATCGGCCGACGATCCGGCCGGGCCCGCCGCGTGCCGGGGACATCAAGCGGTCGGTCGGGGATCCCGGGCGGGCCGCCGCGCTGCTGGGGATCGCAGCCGAGGTGCCGCTGGCCTCGGGGCTCGAAAAGACCCTGGCGATCCCGGCATCTTTGCTGCCGGCGCTCGAACATGTGTGACAAAGTCCTGCCTGAGCGGCATCCGGGTGCCGGGTCCGGCGTTGTTGCGTCGTCGGACCCCAAAAAGCTGGAAAGTGGGAACATGATGCGCGGCCTTCGTACCAACCTGATGCTGGCCGCGATGCTGGTTCCGTTGCTGGGCGGCTGCAGCAGCGCCTATCGCAGTGTCTCGACGTTCATCCGCGGGCCGACGCCGCTGCCGGAGGCGCCGCCGGCCGGGTTCGTGAGCAACACGCCTTATCAGATCGGGCCGGGCGATGCGTTGAGCGTCTTCGTCTACCAGTCGCCGCAGCTGAGCGTCGCGTCCATGATGGTCCGGCCGGACGGGCGGATTTCGCTGCCGCTGATCCCCGACCTCATTGCAGCGGGCAAGACGCCGACCCAACTCAGCAAGGATATCGAGGGCCGCCTGAAGGAGTTCGTGAAGGAGCCGAACGTCTCCGTCATGGTCAGCGGCTTCCAGGGACCGCTGAACCGGCAGATCCGGGTGATCGGCGAGGCGACGGAGCCGCTGGCCATTCCGTATCGCGACGGCATGACGCTGCTGGACGTGATGATCCTGACCAAGGGCCTGACGCGCTACGCCGCCGGCAACAGCGCGGTGCTGGTGCGGGAGCTGGCGGGCAAGCGGCAGACCATCCCGGTCCGGCTGTCGGACCTGATCAAGGACGGGGAGATCGACCAGAACGTCGCCATGCTGCCGGGCGACACGCTGATCATCCCCCAGAGCTACTTCTGAGCGAGAGCGGCCTTCCGAGCCTGAGCCCACCGAACGAGGAACGTGCGTCATGAACGGCTTGCGCATCTTGGTCTATCGCCAGCTCACGGCGGCCTGGCATTATCGCTGGCAGGCCGTCCTGTTCGCCTGGCTGGTGTGCGCGGTGGGCTGGGCGGCGGTGTTCGCCATCCCGAACCAGTACGAGTCGAGCGCCCGCATGTATGTGGACGCGGACGCGGTGCTGACGCCGCTGCTGCGCGGGCTGGCGGTGGACACGACCAACTCGGGCCAGGTGGACATGCTGCAGCGGACGCTGCTGAGCCGGCCGAACCTGGACAAGCTGATCAGCAAGACGAACCTGGAGCTGGAGCTGACGAACCTGGCCGACCGGGAACAGATGATCGACCGCCTGGGCACCGAGATCCGGATCACGCCGCAGACCCGCAACCTGTTCAGCATCACCTACCGCAACAAGTCGCCGCGCCTGGCGTACGACGTGGTGCGGACGATGCTGGCGACGTTCGTCGAGAGCAAGACGGGCACCAACCGGTCCGAGGTGGAGACGGCGACGAAGTTCCTGACCGACCAGATCGCGTCGTACGAGCGGCAGCTGCGGGACGCGGAGCGGCGCCGGGCGGAGTTCCGGACGCGGTACATCGACCTGCTGCCGGGCGACGGCGGCGTGAACAAGCTCGATGCGCAGAACGGCAGCGTGCGACTGCTGCAGGGGCAGCTGCAGGACGCGCTGGCCCGGCGCGAGACCCTCGCGAAGGAGTTGTCGACGACCTCGCCGATGGTGGTGACGGAGACCGACGCCGCGGTGGCGGGCGTGACCGCAGGGTCCGTCCGGCTGCGCGAGGCCGAGCGGGTGCTTGCGGAGCTTCGCCTGAAGTACACCGAAGCCAACCCGGACGTCATCTCGCAGCGCAACCTGATCGCCAGCATCAAGTCGGGCGCCATGGGGCCGGAGCCGGGCGCGCCCACCTCCTCGGCCGGAACGCCGGCGCGCAGCCGGTCGGCGCCGAACCCGGTGTTCGAGCAGCTGAAGGTCCGGCTGGTGGAGAACGACGCCGTGGTGTCGTCGCTGCAGCGCCAGATCGCCGAAGGCCTGAAGGAGCGGGACCGCCTGCAGGACATCGCCCGCGGCGCGCCGGGCCTGGCGGCCGAGTTCACGAACCTCAACCGCGACTACGACGTGCTGAAGCGGAACTACGACGACCTGACGAGCCGTCGGGAGTCGATGCGCATCTCGACCGCAGCCGACGCGGAGGGCGATAAGGTAAAGATCCAGGTCATCGACCCGCCCTCGGTGCCGCAGATCCCGGTTGCGCCGAAGCGCATCCTGCTCGTGTCGGGCGTGCTGGCGGCCGCGTTGGGGGCCGGGTCGGCGCTCGCGTTCCTGCTGGTGCAGATGGACCAGTCGTTCCATTCGCTGGAAGACCTGCGGGAGCTGGGGTTCCCCGTGGTCGGCGGCGTGTCGATGCTGGCGGCCTCCGTGCCGTTCAGCCGCCGGCTGATCGCGGTGTCGAGCTTTGGCCTGGCCTTGGCCGTGCCGGCCGTCGTCTATGGCGGGCTCATGATCCGGCTGTTGAAACCGGGCGGCACGATCTAAGCCCGCGTCAGCCGGGGTCGCCCATGCTTGCCGCCGACCAGGCCTTCGTCGCCGATTACCTCGCGCAGTCGGTGGCGGCCGTGCAGGCCTACAGCACCGACCCGGCGCAGACGGCGCTGCTGGACCGCATCACCACCGCCATCGTGCAGTCACTCCGGCAGGGCGGGAAGTTGCTGATCGCCGGCAACGGCGGCAGCGCGGGGGACGCGCAGCACATCGCCGCCGAGTTCACCGGCCGCATGCTATACAACCGTGACCCGCTGGCCGCGGTGGCGCTGACCACCGATACCTCCGCCCTGACTGCCATCGGCAACGATTACGGGTTCGAGAAGGTGTTCGAACGGCAGGTCCGGGCCATCGGGCGGCCTGGCGACGTGCTGATGGTCCTGTCGACCTCCGGCAACTCGCCCAACGTGATGCTGGCGCTCGATGCGGCGGCAACGGGCAGGCTCACCACGGTGGGTTTCGCCGGGGCGGATGGGGGCGCGATGCTGGGCAGAACGGACCTTCTGCTGCGCGCACCCTCCACGCTGACCCCGGTGATCCAGCAGATCCATATGATCGCCGCGCACATCGTCTGCTCGTTGGTCGAACGCGCTGTCTTCCCCCAGGCCGCCTGATGCCGCGGCGGCACGGGACGGCGGCGCCGCCGGCGTGACGGCCGTCCGGCAATGCGCCGTGCTGGTCGGCGGCCTCGGGACCCGGCTGGGTGCGCTGGTGGCCGACGTGCCGAAACCGATGCTCCCCGTCGCCGGACGCCCGTTCCTGTCATGGCTGCTGCAGGAGCTGTCACGCTTCGGCATCGAGGAGGCGGTGCTGCTGACCGGGCACCTGTCCGAGGTCGTGGCCCAGTCGTTGCCGGCACTGCTCGCGAGCCTGCCCAAACCGATGGCGATCCGCCTCAGCCGCGAGCCCGTCCGCGCGGGAACGGGCGGGGCGCTGCACCATGCACGGGCGCTGCTGCACGACCGGTTCCTGCTGGTGAACGGGGACTCGTTCCTCGACTGCATCCTGGGTCCGGCGCTGCACGCCGGGGCCCCGGGCGATCCGGCTTTGCGCAAGCTGGGTGTGCTGATGCTGCGCCCGGTCGCGGATGCGTCCCGCTACGGGCTGGTGTCGCTGAACCCGGACGGTGCGATCGCGCGGTTCCAGCCCCGGCCCGGGCCGGACCAGGCAGGGCGCCCCGGAATCATCAACGGCGGGGTCTATGTGTTCGAGCGGCAGATCCTGGATCATGTGACGCCGCAATGCTCGCTGGAGCAGGACGTGCTGCCGCAGCTGGCCGAGGCCGGGCGGCTGGATGGGGTGGCGCAGGACGGCTGGTTCATCGACATCGGCATCCCCGACGACCTGACCCGCGCGCAGCAGCAACTGCCGGATCGGCTGGGGCGGCCGGCGCTGTTCCTGGATCGTGACGGGGTCTGCAACCTGGACCACGGCTGGGTCGGCACGCGGGAGCGGTTCGAGTGGGTGCCGGGGGCCAAGGCGGCCATCGCCGAGGCCACGCGGCGCGGCTGGCATGTGTTCATCGTGACCAACCAGTCCGGCGTGGCGCGCGGCTTCTACACCGAGGCGCAGCTGCAGGCGCTGCACCGCTGGATGCTGGACGAGGTGCTCGCGGCGGGCGGTACGATCGACGATTGGCGCTACTGCCCGTATCACCCCGAGGCCGAGGTGGCGGAGTACCGCCGGGTCAGCGACTGGCGCAAGCCCGCGCCCGGCATGATCCTGGACCTGCTGCGCGCGTGGCGGCTGGACCCGGCCCGCTGCCTGTTCGTCGGCGACCAACCGACGGACATGCAGGCCGCCGCCGCCGCCGGGATGCCCGGGCACCTGTTCCCAACGGGTGGCAACCTCGCCGCCTTCGTGGGGCCGCTGCTGGACGCCGCCTCCCACCTCCAGCCCGCACCCGAGGCCGTTCCATGATCCCACGCTCGCCCGTCGTCCGTGCCCGCGTTCCGCTCAGGCTGGGGCTGGCGGGCGGTGGCACGGACCTCAGCCCCTATTGCGACGAGCATGGCGGCGCGGTGCTGAACATCACGATCGACCGCTACGCCTATGCGTTCATCGAGCCGTCGGAGGACGGGCAGGTGCACTTCATCGCGCCCGACATGGCGACGGAGGAGTGTTTCGCGCCGGACCTGGACGCCATCGCCGGGGCCGGCCTGCAGCTGCATGCCGGGGTGCTGGGCCATATGGTCCGCACGTTCTGCGAGGGCCGGGTGTCGCCATTGCGGATCACGTCGTTCGTGGATGCTCCCGCCGGGTCGGGGCTCGGCTCCAGCTCGGCGCTGGTCGTGGCGCTGGTCGAGGCGTTCCGCACCTATCTCGGCCTGCCGCTGGGCCGCTACGACGTGGCGCACACCGCCTTCAAGGTCGAGCGGGTGGAGCTGGGTCTGGCGGGCGGCAAGCAGGACCAGTATGCGGCGACGTTCGGGGGGGCCAACTTCATCGAGTTCCTGGCCGACAGCCGCGTGATCGTGAACCCGCTACGAGTGTCGACAGGGCTGCTGAACGAGCTGGAGACGTCGACGGTCATCTGCTTCACCGGCGTGTCCCGCCAGTCCGAGACGATCATCAAGGACCAGACCCGCCGCATGACCGGTCCCGGCAAGGACCTGGCCGACCTGCATCAGCTGAAGTCGGACGCGATCGAGATGAAGCTGGCGCTGCTGCGGGGCGAGGTCTCGCACATGGCGGCGGTGCTGAACCGCTCCTGGGCGGCGAAGAAGCGGACGGCCGATGGCATCAGCACGCCGCTGATCGAGACGCTGTGGGAAAGCGGGCGCGCTGCCGGGGCCTTGGGCGGCAAGGTTTCGGGGGCGGGCGGGGGCGGGTTCATGATGTTCCTGGTGCCGCCGCCCCGGCGCATGCAGGTGATCCGCGCGTTGAACGAAGCCGGCGGCACCGCCGGCGGCGTTCACTTCACGGCCGAGGGGGCGGAGAGCTGGTCGCCGTGACGCGGGCCATCTGGGCTCCGAGGTCCGGCTGGGCCGCGACGAACTGGCCGAGGTCGGCGACCAGGGCGTGGAGCTCCGTCTCCGTGGCCAGGCCGGGCGGGCGCGCGGTGACGGCGATCACGGCGGGCTGGTAGTCGCCACCGGTCATGGACTGGCGGGCCTGCAGCAGGCGTTGCGCGACCCCGCCGGTCGCCAGACGCCCATCGACCCAGGTGGACAGGCCGGTCACCTGCGTGGGCACATGGGACACGATGGAGGTCCAGCCCGGCGCACCGCTCAGCGGCCCGGTCACGACCTCGTCGCCGTCCAGCGGGCCGATCAGCCGTGTCCGGGCGTCGTTCACCGCGGCGGCGGTGCTGCGCGCCGGCATCGCCCGAACGGTGATGGACCAGCGCCGTGCGCCGCAGTCCATGGCGAAGCCGGCCTGGTCCGGCATGCCGTCCTCGGCGGTGCGGAGGGTGCATCCGGCGGGCGCGACGAAACGGGGTGCCGCCGCCAGCTGCGCCGGGGCAACGCGTGTGTCGAGCGCCAGAGCCGTCGCCGGGCCCAGCGCAGCGATGGCCAGCACGACGGCCACGGCCCAGGCCGGGGCGTGCAGCGGCGGCGCGGGCGGCTGCGGCTGGGCCTGCGGCAGCGGCTCCCGGAATGGCAGCCCGGCCGCGACCAGCAGCAGCATCACGAACGAGAAGAACACCCAGCCGTAGATGATATGGTCCGCCGCCGCCGCCTCGGCACTGCCCAGGATACCGCCCAGCACGACGATGCCGAGCGCCCGGAACCCGTTGGCGACGACGGGGATGGCGATGGAGGCGAGCATGAAGGCGACACGCCGGCCGGTGCTGTTGTAGTTCAGCAGGGCGAAGAAGACGCCGAACGCGATGGAGGCGATGAGGAAGCGCAGCCCCGCGCAGGCCTCCGCCACATAGAAGGTGCCGGCGCCGATCTCGATCGTCATGTCCGTCACGTAGTGCGGCACGCCGAGCACGTTGAGCCCGATGTCGATGAAGTGGGCGGTGAACGTCTGCAGCAGGGGGGTGATGAAGGCGCCGAACGGGACGAGGAACACAAGGTATAGCAGCGGGCCCATCAGCGCGCGATACAGCCGCCAGCCGAGCACGGTCAGGAACAGCACCTCGGCCGTGGCCAGCATCACCAGCTGCCGCCCTTCCATGATGCCCAGCCGTTCCGCTGCGAGCCAGGCGAGCGGCAGCGGCAGGCCGAGCAGGGCGTAGGCCGGCGTGATCTGCGGAACCAGGCCGCGCAGGCTCTCGCGCCGCTCCCAGATCAGGTAGGCGGAGATGGGCGCCACGAGGAAGCAGTGACCGTAGGCGGTGGAGGCGATCCAGACGGAAACCGCCGCCCGGCACTCGGGCCAGAACAGCCCGACGAGCACCCCCAGCCCGCCGGTCAGGGCGAGGTAGCTGACGGCGGTGGTGCCGCGTGTGGTCGATCGGGTGAGGAAGGCGCTCATGGCCGCCGTTGTATCACGGTTCTGCCTGCGCCGGTGCGCCTGCATGGCCGGGCGGCAGGGCGGCGAGGATGGTGTCGAGGCGGGACAGGGTGGCGGACCAGGCGTACCCGCCCTCGACCGCGCGGCGCCCCGCGGCAGCGAGGCCGGGGTGTGCGCCCTCCAGCACCGAGAGGATGGTCGCGATCGTCGGCTGCACCCCGTCGGCGACCAGAAGGTCCTGGCCTGCCACGGCCCGGACGCCCTCGAAGGCTTGCGGGGAGGCGACGACGGGGCGCGCCATGGCCATGGCTTCGAGCACCTTGTTCTGGATGCCGCGGGCGATGCGCAGCGGGGCGACGCAGACGTCGGCATGGGCGACATAGGGCCGGACGTCGGGCACGCGGCCCGTGACCACGACGCCGGGCCCGGCCAGGCGCGTCACGTCCTTGCCGGGATTGGCGCCGACGATGTGGAACCGCAGGCCAGGCCGCGCAGCCCGGAGGCCGGGCAGGACTTCGGCTGTGAACCAGATCACAGCGTCCGCATTGGGCCAGTAATCCATGTTCCCGGTGAAGACGAGGTGCGGGCCCGGCGTGTCGAAGGGCGTGTCGAAGGTGTGGGAGGGGGAGAACCGTTCCAGATCGACGCCGTTCTCCACCGCGTGGATGCGGCCGGCGGTCTCGGGTGCCAGGTGGGCGAAGCGCGCGGTTTCCTGCGGGGAGACGAACAGGGTGGCGTCGCAGGCCATGGCGGACTGCCGCTCGTAGGCCAGCAGCGTGCGGCCTTCGCGGGCCCAGACCAGGCGCATCGGGAAGGGGGCGGTCTCGGCGTAGGTGGACCACTTCTCGCTATCGATGTCCTGCGCATCCAGCACCATTCCCGGCTGCCGCAACGTCTGCACGTAGGGCATCATGGCAACGGAGAAGACGTAGACGACGTCGAAGCGCTGCGCGGCCAGCTTGGCGTCCACCCAGCGCTGCAGGTCCGGCTGCCGGTAGTAGTCCAGCATCAGCGGCCGGCCCGGGCGGAAGCGGGCGAGGGCGGCGATCTTCTGGCGGCGCTTGTCCATGGTGAAGCCGGCGACGTCGGTGCACCACTCGCGCAGGGTGTCGATGTGGGCGACGTCCTCGGGGCTGTCGATCAGGCAGCCGAGATGGACGCGGTAGGACTTCGCGAGGTGCTTGAGCAGGTGCAGCCCACGGATCTTCTCGCCCTTGTCCGGCGGGTAGGGGATGCGGTGGCTGATGAGCAGCAGGTCCTGCATCAGCCGACGCCGCGCACGATGTGGGGGCCGACCAGGTTGGCGACCGGCAGCGGCAGGCGCTTCCATGCGGCGATGAACAGCGCGTATTTCGGGTTGAGCGGGTTGTGGTCCGGGATGCTGCGCCCGGGCGCCAGGCGGTAGCGGTGCCGCAGCGGGGCGGGCGGGAAGCCCCAGTTTTTCTTGAACGCGAACGAGCCGGTGCCGAGCTTGCTGCGCCCGAAGTCGAAGCCGGTGCAGCCGCGCGCTGTGGCCCGGCGCATCACCTCCCAATACAGGAAGTCGTGCCCGGCCAGCTGCCGGGCCGCAGCCAGGCCGCCGCCGTAATAGGGAAGCACCTCGCCCCGGTCGTAGAAGTTCATCACGGCCGAGACGGGCGCGCCGGCCGCGTCACGCACGATCACTACGTCCATCTCGCCGGGGAAGGCCTCGGCCAACATCTGGAAGTAGCGGCGGGAGACGACGGGCGTGCCGAGGTTGCGCACGCTTTCGCTGTAGATGGCGTGCAGCGTGTCGATGTCCGTGCCGACCGTCGACACCAGGCCGAGGTCGATCGCCTTGCGGACCATGGCGCGCTGCTTGCGGGGGATCGCCTTCATGTTGACGGCATCGTCGGCCGCGATCGGCTTGCGGAAGGTGACATAGAGGTCGTCGCGGGACTGCCAGGACGGGTCGAGCCAGCCGTCCGGGACAGGGTCGCGGAAGCGCCACTCCATGACGGGCACGTTCAGGCGGCGCATCAGGGCGTCGGCGGCGTCGGCCAGGGCGGTGGCGGCGGCGGCGTCGGCGGCCAGGGGCCCGCCATAGACGCAGAACGGGGCCGACACCAGGCTGTCGCCGAACAGCAGCGTCTTGACCCGGACCAGCGGCAGCACGCCGACCACGGCGCCGGCGCGTTCGGCCACCAGGTAGTGCGCCGTGTGGCGGAAGGCGCGGGCCAGGATGTCGGCCCAGGCGGCGCGATGGAAGAAGGTGCCGTCCGGGTGGGCGGCGACGAAGGCGTCCCAGGCGGGGATCCTTGCGGGATCGAGCGACGAGACGAGGGTGGCGTTGGGCATGGGGGTGTCAGGCCGCCTGACGCTCGAGCGGCCGGGCCAGGTCGGCGGCGAAGACCTGGTCCATGCGGCCCCATCGGAAGTCCTGCAGCAGCCGGTCGATGCGGCCTGCGGTGGCGGCCAGGTTGACGGTGTGGCGGAAGCGCGAAAGGCGGCTGGTGCCGGGAACGCGGGGCTGGCCGGGATCGATCTCCCAGGGGTGGATGTAGAACACGCTGGGGCGTTCCTCGACGGTGTGGTAGCGGCGCAGCAGGGTGCGGAACAGGGCGTAGGGCATCAGCCGGAAGTAGCCGCCGCCGGAGACGGGGATGTTGCGGCCGCCCAGCCGCAGCGTCGTCATGGGGATTTCGGTAAGCGTGCCCGGGCCGGGGCGATAGGGGAAGCGGGGCGCGTCGGGCACGCCGTACAGGTCGTGCTTCACCGGGAAGACGCTGCTGCTGTAGCGGTGTCCCGTCTGCTCCAGCACGTCCCACGCCCAGGCGTTGCGGGGTCCGATGGAGAAGGTGGGCGCGCGGTAGCCCTGCACGGGAACGCCGCCGGTCTGTTCCAGCACGGTTTTGGCGCGTAGCACGTCGTCGTGGAAGGCGTCCGGGGTCAGGCTGTGCACCAGCTGGTGGCCGTGGCCGTGGCTGGCCAGCTCGTGCCCGTCGGCCACGATCCGGCGAACCAGGGCGGGGAAGCGCTCGGCCACCCAGCCGAGGGTGAAGAAGGTGCCGCGAACGCCCGCCGCCGCGAACTGGCCCAGCATGCGGTCCATGTTCGCCTCGACCCGGCACGGGATCGTGTCCCATTGCGCCGGGTCGATGACGCCGGCGAAGGCCTGGACCTGAAAGTAGTCCTCCACGTCCACCGTCGCCGCGTTGACGAGGCTCACCCCTGCACGCCCAGCATCTGCGTCAGGCGCCGGAACACCCGTTCCCGCATCGCCATCTGCTGCTCCAGCGCCTCGACCCGGCTCATGAGGTCGCCCTGGCCGGACATGTCGTTCTCTACGAGGCCGCCATCGCTGTTCGCCTCGAGGGCCGCACCGTCCTCGAAGTCCTTGCGGACGCCCTCCAGGTCCTGCGCCAGCTCGATGGCGGTCGTGTCGACCACGGCGGCGCTGATGGTGTGGGTCTCCTCCAGCACGCCGTACAGCAGCACGCGCGAGCACAGGCGGTTGATGCGCCGGGGCACGCCGCCGGTGTGGCTGAACACGGCGGTGAAGGCGTCGTCCTCCCAATGCGGGTCGTTGTTCCAGCCGACCGCGTTCATGCGGTGCTCGATGTAGGCGCGGGTCTCGTCCTGGCTGAGCGGCCCCAGGTGGTAGCTGGTGAGCACGCGCTGGCGCAGCTGCTCGAGGTTGGGGCTGGCGAGCATGCGGCGGAACTGCGGCTGGCCGAGCAGGATGGTCTGCAGCGAGGTGCGCCCGTCCACGGTGATGTTGGACAGCATCCGCAGCTCCTCGAGCGCGGCCAGGGACAGGTTCTGTGCCTCGTCGACGATCAGCAGGCAGCGGCGGCCCGAAGCCTGGTGCTGCCGCAACACGTCTTCGAACCGGTGCAGCAGGGCGGCCTTGGTGAGCGATTCGTCGGCCAGGCCGAAGCCGGCCATGGCCAGGCGGAACAGGTCGCCTTCGGACACCTGCGTCGTGCTGACCCGCGCCACGGTGTAGGCCGTCCGGTCCATCTGCGAGCGGAGCCACTCGACCAGGGTCGTCTTGCCGGCGCCGACCTCGCCGGTGATGATGATGAAGCCTTCGCCCTGGGCCAACCCGTAATTCAGGTGCGCGATCGCCTTGCTGTGCCCGCGGCTGCCGAAGAAGAAACGGCTGTCCGGCGTCAGCTGGAAGGGCATCCCCGTGAGGTTGTAGAACTTCTCGTACACGATGCGGTGCGGCTCAGAACGACTTGTGCAGGCTGAGCAGCGCGATGTTGGACGAGTAGGTCCCTGAATTGAATCCGTTCGTCGTCAACACCTGGCCCCCTGACTGGTCCGTGTAGGTATAGCGCAGACTGGCGCCGAGTGTCTGGCTGAACTGCTTGTTGATGGAGGCCGAGAAGGACAGCGTCGTCTGGTCTCCGCTGCCGCCGTTCCCGCCCCCGCTGACGAACTGCGAGGTGTTGCTCGTCACGCCGTATTGGAGGGCGACGTTCGTGCTCATGTCGGGCGCCAGGTCGTGCTGCCAGGTCACGGTCCCGTAGGTGCTCGTGGTGCTGGTGCCCGACGGCACGACGCCGTTGCCCAGCAGCGTCGGGCTGCTGGTGAGCGAGGTGCGGTTCTCGTTGGTGAGCGAGAGGTCGTAGCTGTCGCGGTCTTGCAGGAACAGCACCTCGGCCGAGAACCGCTTGACGCGATAGACGCCGTTCTGCAGGCCCGAGAAGCCGTTCACCCCGCTGACCGGGGCGCCGCTGGTTCGGTCCGTCAACGCGCCGTTGGCACCGACGGATGTGTTGTTCAGCTGGTTCTGCGACTGCTCGAGGTCCGTGGTCACGCCCGTGCTGTAGCGCGCGATCAGCCGGATGCGGGCAGTCAGCGCCACCTGGCTGTCCAGCGACAGGTTGGCCTGCCCGTCCTGCTTGCCGTACTGCAGCGTGACGGAGGTGTCGGGGTTCGGCGCATAGCGGAATCCGGCGCTGTAGCTCGGCTGATTGATCCGCACCCCGGGTGTGCCGCCATAGCGCACGTCCTGGTAGCCGTAGGACGCCAGCAGCGTGAAGGTGTGGTCGACGGCGAAGCTCAGCTGGTTCGAGGCCTCGTTGCGGTGCGCGCCGACATAGGAGGCGCCGCCTGCATACTGCGTCGCCTGGATGACGACCTGGTCGTTGAAGCGCCCGAGGTTCTCGCCCGACGAGTAGAACGCCCGCTCGGTCTGGGTCGTCAGGTTGCCGGTGGTGCCGTAGGCCGGGGTGCCAAACGTGTTCTGGTTGTTGAGCAGGCTGTTCTGGTTCTGGTTGCTCTGCAGATCCTGCAAGGTCCGGTTGTAGGTGTAGCCGACCCGGCCCATCCCCCAGCCGCCGAAGCTGCGCTCCAGATAGGGGTTGATCGAGACGGTCGCCGTCTGGACGTCGTTCTGCTGGTTATAGCTCTGGACCTGGCCCTGGTTGAAGCCGCCCGTGGTCAGCGACTGCTGGGTGATGCTGCCGCGCATGTCGATGAAGAACAGGTCGGGCACGACGGTCAGCAGGCTGGTGGCGTTGCCGTATTGGCTGATGCGGTTCTGGCTGGCGGTCGAGGCATATTCCGTGACCTGGGGCGCGTAGCTGAGGTTCAGCTTGAGCCGGGGCGTGTCGCCGCTGAGGGCGATCTGCGGGGTGATGATCGTGAACACGTCGGCCCGCGGCGCGCTGGCGCTGCGGACGGCGTTGTCCGTGGCGCCCACCTGGACGTCGATGCCGGGCTGGATCAGCCAGCTGGGCCGGGCTGTGGAGGGCTCGCCCTGGAAGAAGCGTTCGAGTTGCGGCCGGAGGTTGCCGACCCGTGCGTCAGCGCCGAGCCCGGGCAGCAGGTTGCCGAGCCCGGCACCCTGCGCCAGGGCAGGCGCGGGTGCGAGGCTCGTGGCGCCGAGCACGATCAGCCCAACGTACGGGAGGCCCGCACCCACGCGGGCGGGCGCCCGGAAGGAAAGGCGGCGGGGCATCGCGTCAGCCGCGCATCGGCTTAGGTGTAGGAGCCGAAGTAGTCGTATGCCCCGAACGTGTGGCTGGTGGTCATGCGGACCTTGTTGAGCAGCAGGGTGATGCTGGGGCAGACGCGCACGAGGTCGACCGCGGCCTCGACTTCGCTGCGCTGGGTGCGCTCGGCCTCGACGACCAGCACGACCTGGCCGACGTGCGGGGCCAGGGTGTGCGGGTCGCTGGTGGACAGGCAGGGCGGCGCGTCGAGCATGATGAGGTGCTTCGGGAAGCGCCGGGCCAGGCGGGTGATGGTGGGGATGATCGGCCGCATGCTGGCGGTGCCGCCGATGGTCTGTGCGGCGCCGCCCAGGCGGGTGCCGACGGGCATGATGGCCAGGTTGGGGATGGCGGTGACCCGCAGCAGGTCTTCCGGACGCAGGGACGGGTCGGAGACGAGGTCGAGGAAGCCTTGCACCTCGCCCAGGCCGAGCTGGTCCGACAGCGGCTTCACCTTCGGGTCCACGTCGACCAGCAGGACGGCGTCGGTCCCGTTCTGGGCGATGCTGCCCGCCAGGTTGAGTGCGGTGAAGCTCTTGCCTTCGCCAGGGCGGGCACTGGTGACCATCAGCACGTTGCGGGCGCCCTGCACGTCGACCGTCTCGTGCAGCACCCGCAGGATCCGGCCGATCGCGATGCGGTATTCCTCGGAGATCCGGGTGCGCGTGGTGCGGGCGACGACCATGCCGGCCCGCTCCAGCGCGTCGAGCTGCACGATGGGGGGCGGCTGAAGGGCCAGCGTGGTGCCTGGGCCCGCCTGGCTCGGCGCCCGCAGCTCCATCCCGACGGCGCTGAAGCTGGGGATGGCCGACGGCGCATAGGAGAGGTTGGCCTGCGTGGGCCCCGCGGCGATCGACAGCGCGGGGGGCGGCGCGGTCAGCACGGGTCGCGTCAGGGGTTTCGCAGGTGTCGGGATCGGGCCTGCGAAGCTGTCCGGGACCGCTTCCGTCTCGGGCCGTTCGGGCACCGGACGGGGCGCCTGCACCCTGGGTTCGGACCCGGGACCGGCCTGCGGGACCGTGAGCCCGCCCGGAGGGACCGTGAGCCCGCCCGGAGGGACCGTGAGACCGCCCGGCGGCAACCCGTCGGCCGGGCCCACCGGCATCCGGCCGTTCTCGCCCGGGGGAAGCTTCACGGCGCCGTTGTTGGGGAGCCGGATCGGCTCGAAGGCGCGGAACCCGGTGTCGCCGGGCGGCTGCCCGGTCCCGAGGGAGATGACGGGCGGCGGGGTGTTCGCCCCGGGCGGCATGGCGATGGGCCTGAAGGGCGGGGCCGTTCCGCGGGGGGCAGGCGGGGCCGGGGCTGCAGCCGGCACGTCCGGCGCCGGCTCGGGCGGCGGAGCGGCACCCTGAACAGGCTCAGGCGGCAGCCGGTCGGGCAGCAAGGTGGGGCCGGTCGCCCGCAGCTTGGCCGCTGCCCGCTCGATCAGGTGTTCGGATCGGTCGCTCATGATTCTGAGTACTCGCCCTTGCCCGGGTTCGGCAAGGAAAACAAGCGGGACGGGCGACACTCTGCGTTCGAAGGCAAGCTCGTTTCCATGGAGCCTGTGTACCACTTCGCGGCGGGGTCGTCACGATGGCAGGAGCCCCTGCCGGTATGGATTGACAGGTTCATGGCAAAAACTAACAAGTCCCGCGTGTTCCCAAATGGCGATTTAACGGACGATGACGGTGGAGTTTGCAGGGACATGAGCAATCCGCTATGAACCGATGTGCAACGAGGACGTTGGTCCCGTCGTGCCCCGCCGGGGCGTGGCAGTCGCGCATCCTTGTCTCGTTGAAGACGGTCGTGTCGTCGAAGACGGTCGTGGCATGCCCGGGACTGTGTCGTGTCCGGGGTTAAGGCTTTGACAGCGCGTGGGCCGACGGGGCTTGGGCAGACGGGGCTTGGGCCGGCGGGGCTTGGGCGGACGGGCGCCGTGAACGCAGGATTGGCTTCGAGGATAGGGATGCCGAGGTTCTTCGACCGTCACGTCGCCCCAGAAATCCTCGCGCTCGTGTCGCTCGAGATGCTGCTGTCCTTCTCGTTGGCCTATATCGTGCTCGCGCCCGTCGCGTCCGAGGCGTTCAGCATGGCTGCCGTCAACCGATCCGTCGTCATCGCCGCCAGTGTCGGGTTCACCTCGTTCCTGCTCGGCCTCTATCGTCCCCAGTCCTTCATGCGGGTGCGCAGCCTGCTGCTCAACACCGCGCTCGGCGGCGTGCTGGCGTTCCCCGCGGCGTGGCTGGTCAGCTCCGCCCTGGGCATCAACGAGGACTGGATCGTCGGGCATGACCGGGTCTGGCCCACCAAGATCCTGATCGTCTGGATCGCCGCCCTGTTCGCCGTGCGCATGGCCTTCCTCCTGGCCATCCGGTCCAACCTGTTCGTGCGCCCGGTCGTCGTGCTCGGGCCGCCGGCGCTCGTCGCCGGGGCGGTGGCCTCCATCCATGCCAGCCGCGACGGCTTCCTGCAGGTCGTCGCAGCCCCCGGCGGCCAGACTGCGCCGGCTGCCTTGCGCGCGATGGGCGTCCGCAACGCGTTGATCTCGGCCGAGAGCTACCGCGCCCTCGACCCGGCGCTGCTCGAGGCCTACCAGGCGGCCGGCATCGACGTGGAAGCCGAGCCCGCCTTCTGGGAACGCCACCTGCGGCGTGTCGACATCGATCATCTGACGCAGTCCTGGTTCGACGAGCTGGACACGAACCCGGCCCGCCGCGCCAGCCTGCCGCTGCCCGTGGGTGCCTGGGTCAACCGCATCGGCGACATCGGGATCAGCCTGGCGCTGCTGGTGTTCACGCTGCCCTTGATGCTGCTGGTCGCCCTGCTGGTGCGGGTCGACAGCACGGGACCCGTGCTCTACCGGCAGGAACGGGTGGGGCTCGGCGGCCGGTCCTTCGTGCTTCTGAAGTTCCGCAGCATGCGCAGGGATGCCGAGGCGCGGGGCCCGGCCTGGGCCCAAACGCGCGACCCCCGGGTGACCCGGGTCGGCGCGTTCATGCGGCGCACCCGGATCGACGAGCTCCCGCAGTTGATCAACGTGCTGCGCGGCGAGATGAGCTTCATCGGGCCCCGCCCCGAGCGCCCGCATTTCGTCGAGAAGCTGGCGGCCGCGATCCCGCACTACCGGGAACGGGCCCGGGTGAAGCCCGGCCTGACCGGCTGGGCGCAGGTCAACTACCCCTATGGCGCCTCCGTCGAGGATGCGCGGGCCAAGCTGTCCTACGACCTGTTCTACGTGAAGAACCGCAGCCCCCTCCTGGACCTGCTGATCCTGTTCGCGACCGTGCGGGTGATCCTGTTCCAGGAAGGGGCCCGGTAGCGGTGACCCGGCCCGCCGGGGCCCCCGTCACCCTGCGGCCGCTGCGTCGGGTGGCACGCCCGTCGCCGTCGCGGACCCGGCCATGACGGCTGGCCAGTTCCTCGTCAGCTGCTGCGCCGTCCTGTATGCCGGGATCGGGGTCTGGATCGCCTGGGCCAGCCGGCGGGTGGCGCCGATGCTGCTCGCCTTCTGCTGCCTGGTCACCGCCGCCTGGGCCGTCATCGTCATGGTCGCGGGGCCCGGTCCCAGCGGTGCGATGCCGAGCGGGGTCTGGGGCGGCGGCGTCCAGGGCGGTGCCGACCTGGTGCGCGCGCTCGCCTGGTACGGGTTCGTATTCTATCTTTATCACGACGCGAGGCTCGGCCGCCCCGGGCACGAGGCGGGCTTCGCGCTGGCCGCCCTGGTGGCGGCAGGCGTCGGGGTGTCATCGTTCCTGGTCGACCAGTCGGTGCACCTGCCGGGCTCGGCATTTTCCCTGGCCATCATGGCCCGGCTGACCCTGGCCGTGGCCGAGCTGCTGCTGATCGAGAACCTTTACCTCAACCTGCCCGACCATGCGCGGTGGCACGTCGCCTTGCCGTCCGTCCTGCTCGGCGGCCTGGCGTGCTTCGATATCCTGCTGTGCGCGGAGCTGGTGCTGTTCCACCAGCCCAGCGGCGCGCTGGAGGGCGCACGGACGCTCGTGATGATCATGGTGGCGCCGCTGCTGATGGTGGCGGGCGTGCGCGGCCAGCGCTGGCGGGGCAAGGTGAAGCTGTCCCGCACGGCGGTGTTCCACAGCGCGACGCTCGTTCTCAGCGGCGGCGTGCTGCTGGCGCTGGGCTCCGCCGGCGAGGTGTTCCGCCATCTGGGGGGCGAATGGGGGTGGCTCGCCGAGGTCAGCCTCGCCTTCGCGGCATTGATGGCCCTGGCGCTTCTGGTCACGTCGGGCTCCGCACGGTCGCGCTTCCAGCGCCTGGTGGTCGACCACTTCTTCGCCGAACGCTTCGACTATCGCCGGCAATGGCAGGCCTGCATCCGCATGCTGTCGGGCGACGACGGCGACCTGCAGAGCGCGCTCGCCATGCGGGCGATCCGGACGGTGGTCTCGGTGGTGGACAGCTCGGCCGGCATCCTGTTCCTGCGCGAGGCGGCGGATGCGCGCCTGGGGGTCGGGCCGTTCTCCTGGGCCGGCTCGTGGAACCTGCCTGCGACGGAGGCGGTCCCGGCCGTTCACCCGCTGGTCGAGGCCCTGCAGGACGGCGCATGGGTCCCGCGCCTGGACGGCCCGGAACGCGCCGCCTTGCGCACGGCCCCGCTGGACGGCGTCGGGCCGGTCTGGCTCGCGGTGCCGCTGGTGCACCGGGGCATGCTGATCGGCTTCGTGGTGACGGCCCCGCCGCGCGCGCCCTTCGACCTGGTGCAGGAGGTGTTCGACCTGCTGCGGATCGTGGCCCAGGAGGTCGCGACCTTCATCGCCGAGCAGCGCGCGACCCAGACGCTGCTGCAGACGCGCCAGCTGCACGACTACAGCCAGAGGTTCGCCTTCGTCGCGCACGACATCAAGAACGTCTCGAGCCAGCTGGCGCTGCTGGTGTCGAACGCCGAGCACCACCTGGCCAACCCCGAGTTTCAGAAGGACATGCTGGAAACCGTGCGCGCCTCCGTGCGCAAGATCACCGACCTGCTGCAACGGCTGGAGCGGCCGGAGCCGAGCCTGGCGCCCACCTCGCTCGCACCGCTTCCGCTGCTGGAGGCGCTGGTGCGGACCTACCAGCGGGTCCGCAAGGCGCAGCTGGTGCTGGAGCATGACGGATCGACGGCCAGCATCTCCATGGGGCATGATGCATTCGAGACCGCGGTCACCCATCTTCTGAACAACGCCGTGGAAGCCTCGGCCGGACAAAGGGTGGTGATGCGGGTCAGGCACGAAGTGAACCAGGTGGTCGTCGAGATCGTGGACAGCGGTCCGGGCATGGAGCCCGAGTTCCTGCGCGACAAGCTGTTCCAGCCGTTCAGCACGTCGAAAAGCGGGGGTTCGGGGATCGGGGCCTACCAGGCGCGGCAGCTGATCCGAACGGCGGGCGGGGAGTTGACGGTGGCCAGCGAGCCCGGCCGCGGCACGACGATGCGACTGCAGCTGCCGCGGACCGACATCCGGGCCCTGCAGGTCCAGGCCGCGCGCACCCCGATCCTGTCCGGCGCGGAGCCGTAGGGCGATGGCCGTGACACCGGCGACCAAGCCGAAGCTGCTGATCATCGAGGACGATATGGGCCTGTGCGGCCAGTATCGCTGGGCCTTCCCGGCCTTCGAGGTGCTGTTCGCGCACGATCGGGCGCAGGCCCTGGCGCTGGCGCAGAAGGAACAGCCGCCGCTCGCCATCATGGACCTGGGCCTGCCGCCCGACCCAGACGGGGTCAGCGAGGGGTTCGCCACGCTCGATGGCCTGCAGCGCCAGGCGCCGGAGACGAAGGTGATCGTCGCCACCAGCCATGCCGACCGCAGCCACGCGCTGCGCGCCATCGCGGCCGGGGCTTACGACTTCTGCGAGAAGCCGATCGACATCCAGGTGCTGGGCATGATCGCCGAGCGCGGCCTGAAGCTCGGCATGCTGGAGGCGGAGAACCGGCGCCTGTCGGAAACCGGCGCGGTGTCGCCGATCAAGCGCATCATCACGGCCGATGACGGCATGCTGAAGGTGTGCCGCGACGTGGAGAAGCTGGCCGGGGCCAACGTGACGGTGCTGGTGCTGGGCGAGAGCGGCACGGGCAAGGAGGCGCTGGCGCGGGCACTGCACGACCTGGGTCCGCGGGCGCGCCAGCCGTTCGTCGCCATCAACTGCGGCGCCATCCCCGAGAACCTGCTGGAAAGCGAGCTGTTCGGCTACGAGCGCGGGGCGTTCACCGGGGCCGTCAAGCAGACGCCGGGCAAGATCGAGACGGCCAACCGCGGCACGCTGTTCCTGGACGAGATCGGCGATCTTCCGCATCAGCTGCAGGTCAAGCTGCTGCGCTTCCTGCAGGACCAGCTCGTGGAGCGGATCGGCGGGCGCCAGCCGATCCAGGTGGACGTGCGGGTGGTCTCGGCGACCAACCAGATGCTGCAGTCGCAGGTGGATGGCGGCTCGTTCCGGTCCGACCTGTTCTATCGGCTGAACCCGATCACGCTGCGCGTGCCCCCGCTGCGGGAGCGGGCCGGGGACGCGGTGCTGCTGTCGCGATACTTCCTGTCGATGTTTAACCGGGAGTTCGGCCGTTCGGTGAAGGGTTTCGCCGACGATGCCGTCGCGGCCCTGGCGGCGCACGCCTGGCCCGGCAACGTGCGGGAGCTGGAGAACCGCGTGAAACGGGCCGTCGTGATGTCGGAAAACCGCTTGTTGACGGCCGCGGACCTTGAATTGGCGGCCCCTGAGGAAGATCTGGGGATCTACGACCTGCGTGGGGCGCGGGCCCGGGCGGAACGCGAGGTCGTGCAGAAGGCGCTGGCCCGCAGCAACGGCCAGCTCTCGGCAACGGCGCGTCTACTGGGAATCAGTCGCCCGACGTTGTATTCATTGCTTGAGACGCATGGAATGTCGTCCGAAGCGACGGCGTCGTCGGCATCGGCCGGTGACGGGCGGGACCGCGACGACGACAACGGCGAACGAGTGAGCGGCGAAAGTATGGGCCAGACATGAAGAAGAACCAGAAGGCGATCATCCCTGTCGTGGTCGTTGCGGGCGTGGCCGTGGCGGCCGCCGGCGGCTGGTTCCTGCTGCGCAGCACGGACCCGCTGAAGGCAGCCCAGGCGCTGTCCCAGAAGGGCGACCTGCGCGGCGCCCAGATCGAGCTGCGCAACGCCGTGCGGCAGAGCCCGGACAGCGCGGACGCCCATCTCCGGCTGGGTCTGCTGCAGATGCAGCTCGGCGACCCCGTCGCGGGCGAGAAGGAGCTGAAGACGGCGCGGGACCTGGGGGGCGACCGCTGGGCGATCCTGCCGCAGCTGGGGCAGGCCTACATCGCGCAGGGCCGCTACAAGGACGTTTTGACCGAGGTTCCGCCCGACGGGCCGAAGCCTGAGATCGCGGCGAAGAACCTGATGCTGCGCGCCATGGCGCAGGTGGCGTTGAACGACATCGACGGGGCCAAGACGACCCTGGCGGCGGCGGAGAAGGCGGCACCGGGCAACGTGGAGGTGCTGCTGACCGCGTCGCGCCTGGCGCTGGCGCTGAAAGACACGGCGCTGGCCGAGCAGAAGGTCGACCAGGCGCTGCAGATCGATCCCAAGGCGATCGAGGGATTGCTGATGAAGGGGCAGATCGTCCTGGCCAAGGGGGACCGGGCCGCGGCGATGGAGATCGCCGACAAGGTCGTCGCGCTGTCGCCTGAGTCCGCCTCGGCCCGCCTCGACCGGGCGAACCAGCTAATCCTGGCCGGCAACGACCAGAAGGCGCAGGAGGACGTGAACTCCGTGCTCAAGGCGCAGCCGCGCAACGCCGGCGCGACCTACATCAACGCGGTCCTGATGGTCCGGGCCGGGCGCTATGCCGAGGCCGGGACGGAGCTGACCAAGCTGGGGCCGGTCATCGCCCGGTTCCCGCGGGCGCTGTACTTCCAGGCGCTGGTGGCGGCCAACCTGGGACAGACGGAGCAGGCGATCGACTACGCCAACCGGTATGTCGCGCGGATGCCGGGCGATTCCGACGGGGTGCGCCTGCTCGCGCGGACGCAGCTGACGGCGCAGCGGGCGGACGCGGCGGTGACGGTGCTGACCAAGGCGGTGTCCGAAGGCCAGAACGACAGCCAGACGCTCGATCTGCTGGGGCGGGCCTATGCGTTGATGGGCAAGGCGCCCGAGGCGGTGAAGACGCTGCAGAAGGCTGTCGACCTGGCGCCCGAGGACGCGCAGATCCTGACGCACCTCGCCTCGTCGCAGATGCAGCAGGGCGACCCGGCGAATGCCGAGATCACGCTCCAGAAGTCCGTCGACATCGCGCCGTCGCAGCCGAACGCGGCCGAAAGCCTGGTGGCCGCGGCCCTCAGCGCCGGCGACCTCGACAAGGCCGACGCCTCGTTGGCCAAGCTGCGGGCCCAGGCGGGCCAGTCCGAGCAGGTGGGTCTGCTGACCGGCATGATCCGCCTCGGCCGGCTCGACCTCGAGGGCGGCCGGGCCGCCTTCGCCGAGACGCTCAAGCAGTATCCCGGCTCGATCAACGCCAAGCTCAACCTCGCCAAGGTGCTGATCCTGCAGTCGCGCAAGGCCGAGGGCACCGCGCTGCTGCGGGAGATCCTGGCCAAGGACCCGGCCAACATCGCCACGCTGAACACCTACCTGCAGCTGCTGTCGGGCGACAACCAGGTCGGGCCGGCGATCCAGGCGGTCGAGGCGGCCCGGGCGGCCGCCCCGGCGAACAAGGCCTTCACCGCCATGATGTCCGACCTGATCGTCCGCTCCGGCGATCCGCGACGCTCGGTGGCGATGCTGCAGGCCATGCGTGACTCCGAGGAGTTGCCGCCGGTTCTGCTCGGGGCGATGGCCCGGGCACAGGCCGCGGCCGGGCTGAACGACGAGGCGCGGCGCACCTATCGCGACATCCTGACGGCGACGCCCACGGACCTCGATGCCCGCCGCGGCCAGGTCGACCTGCTGCTGCGGATGAAGGACACCGACGCCGCGAAGGCCTCGTTGAAGGATGCGCTGACCAACTCGCCGGGCAATATCGGCGTGATGTCGGCCATGGTGACGCTCGAATCCCAGACGTCCGGCCTCGATGGCGCGTTGCGGATGGCCGACGACCTGCGCCGCAACACCGCGAACCTGCCGAACTCCACGGTGCTGAAAGGCGACGCGCTCATGCGGGCCAGCCGCTATGCCGACGCGGCACAGGCGTTCCAGGAGGAATACCGGCTGACCCCCAGCACGCCGTTGGCCCTGCGCCTGTCGAACGCCTATGCGTCGGCCAACAAGGACGACGACGCGGCGAACGTGCTGCGCGACGCGCTGAAGCGGATGCCGGAGGACGCGGACCTGTCGCAGATGCTGGGCCTGCTCGACATTCGTGCCAAGCGCTATCCGGATGCCGAGAAGAACCTGGTCGTCGTGCTGGCCAAGCGGCCCAGCGACACGGTGGCGCTGAACAACATGGCCTGGCTGTATCAGCGCCGGGGCGACGTGCGCGCCCGGCCGTTGGCCCAGCGTGCTTATCTACAGTCGCCCACGCCCGAGACGGCCGACACGCTGGGCTGGATCATGCTCAGCCAGGGCGAGGCGAAATCCGGCCTGTCGCTGCTGTCGCAGGCGAGTGCCCAGCGCCCGGACGATGCCTCGGTCAAGTATCACCTGGCCGTCGCGTTGAAGGACAACGGCAAGCCGGAGGATGCGACGAAGATCCTGCAGGCCATCGTCGCCAACCCGGCGGACTTCGACGACAAGCCGGCCGCCCGCAAGCTGCTGACCGAGTTGACGACGAAGCCGTAGCCGGCCCGGGCTGGTGACGGCGATTGCGGCGGACGCACCGTTGCGGGTGCTGACGTTCACCACGCTCTATCCGCATGCGGGGATGCCGAATCAGGGGGTCTTCGTCGAGAACCGGCTGCGGCATCTGGTCGGGACCGGCCGGGTGTCCGCGACCGTGCTGGCGCCGGTGCCGTGGTTCCCCAGCGTGAACCCGCGCTTCGGGCCCTGGGCCCGCTTCGCCCTGGCGGCGCCGGAGGAGACGCGGCACGGGTTGCGCGTGCTGCACCCGCGCTATGCCGTGATCCCCCGGGTCGGCATGTCGGTCGCGCCCCGGCTCCTGTATGCCGCGGCAAGTCGGGCACTCGGCCGCATGATCCGCGGCGGGCTCGGGGTGGACCTGATCGACGGGCACTACCTCTATCCCGACGGGGTCGTCGCCGTGGCGCTCGGGCGCCGCTTCGGGTTGCCGGTCGTGATGACCGCCCGGGGGTCCGACGTGACGCAGCTGCCGGATTTCGCGGCACCCCGGCGCATGATCCAGGGCGCGATGGCGGGGGCGGACGCCATGATCTCCGTCAGCGCCGGGTTGAAGCGGGCGATGGTGGCGCTGGGGGCCGAGCCCGACCGCATCACGGTGCTGCGGAACGGCGTGGATCTCGTGCAGTTCCAGCCGCCGGCCGACGCGGCGGCGCGGGCAGGGATGCGGGCGGAGCTGGGCCTGGAGGGGCCGACGCTGCTGTCGGTCGGGCACCTGATCGAGCGCAAGGGTCATCACCACGCCATTGCGGCGCTGCCGTTTCTCCCGGGCTGGCAATTGCTGATCCTGGGCGAGGGGCCGGAGCGCGCCGGGCTGGAGGCGCTGGCGGCCAGGTTGGGCGTGGGGTCCCGCGTGCGCCTGATGGGTTCGCAGCCGCATGCGGCGCTGGGCCGCTTCTATGGCGCGGCCGACCTGCTGGTGCTGGCCTCATCCCGCGAAGGCTGGGCCAACGTCCTGCTGGAGGCGATGGCCTGCGGGACGCCTGTGGTGGCGAGCGACATCCCGGGCAACCCCGAGGTGGTGCAGGGCCGGGACGCCGGGCTGATCGTGGGCGAGAACACGGCTGAAGGCTTCGCCGCGGCCGTCCAGGCGCTCTGGGCCGATCCCCCCGACCGGGCGGCCGTGCGCCGCTATGCCGAGGCGTTCAGCTGGGATGCGACGAGCCAGGGGCAGCTCGATGTGTTCGCGGCCGCCCGGGCTCGGTTCGCAAGACGTCGGGCGGGGCGCTAGAGCACGGCCAGCATGCCGCCATCGACGTAGATGATCTGCCCGTTGACGTAGTCGGAGGCGGCGGAGGCGAGGAAGACCGCGGTGCCCACCAGCTCGTCCGGCCGGCCCCAGCGGCGCGAGGGCGTGCGGCCCTTGACCCAGGCGTCGAAGGCCGGGTCGTTGACCAGGGCCTCGTTCATGTCCGTCAGCATGTAGCCCGGCCCGATCGCGTTGGCCTGGATGCCGTGCACCGCCCATTCCGCAGCCATGGCCTGGGTCAGCATCTTGATGCCGCCCTTGGCCACGGTGTAAGGCGCGACCGTCGCCCGGGCCAGCGCGCTGGTCAACGAGCCGATGTTGACGATCTTGCCCCGCTTGCGCGGGATCATGCGCCGCGCCGACTCGCGCCCGATGACGAAGGCGCTGGTGAGGTTCGTCTCGATCACCCGGCGCCAATCGGCCGTCTCCAGCTCGATCATCGGTTTGCGGAACTGGATCCCGGCATTGTTGACCAGGATGTCGACCTCGACCCCCTGCGCGTCCAACGCGGCGAAGGCCGCCACCACCGCGGCCTCGTCCGTCACGTCGAACCGCGCCTCCAGCACCGTGTGGCCTGCCGCCCGCATCGCCCCGGCCGCCTCGGCCAGCCGCCCCGCATCCGAGCCGTTCAGCACCACGCGGGCGCCCGCCACCGCCAGCCCCTCGGCCATCGCCCGGCCCAACCCGCGGGAGGCGCCGGTCACCAGCGCGGTGCGGCCACCGAGATCGAACAGCGTCATCGGGCCGACCGGCGGGGGCTCAGGACGGTGGTTGCGTCGGCGATCTGAGTCATGGCGGTTGCGATCTCCCTGTTTCCGAATGCCTTCGCCCCGCGTGCGCCGCAGGTCAATCGCAATTCGGTGCCCGCGGCACGCCTATCGCGCGGCCGGGCGCTCGGTGCCGCCCTGCGGGTCGAGGACGGCCTGCAGCCCGTCCCCCAGCGCGTTAACGGCGACGACGGTGACCAGGATCAGGGCGCCGGGCAGGATGGCGAGGAGCGGGGCCTGGCTGAACAGGGATTGTGCGTCGCTCAGCATGCTGCCCCAGCTGGTGGCTGGCGCCTGGATGCCGAGGCCCAGGAACGACAGGCCCGATTCCGCCAGGATCACGTGCCCCATGCTGATGGTGGTGGCCACCAGCACGGGCGTGATGGTGTTCGGCAGGATATGGACGAACAGGATGCGCCAGCCGGGTGCCCCGATCGCGCGGGCGGCCAGCACGAACTCGCGTTCGGCCAGCGCCATCGTCCCGGCGCGCACCAGGCGTGCCACGCCGGTCCAGCCGAGCAGGACCACGATCGCCACGATCCGCCAATAGGCCGCGGCGCCGGAGCGGATGACGTCGTCGTGGAACCCGAGCTTTCCGAGGTCCAGGGCGCCGAGGATGATCAGGATCGGCAGATGCGGCAGGGCGCTGAGGAAGTCGGTGAAGCGCATCAGCAGCATGTCGGTGCGGCCTCGGGCGTAGCCGCTGACGGCGCCGACGAGCGTGCCGATGAGGCTTGCGCCCAGCGCGCCCATGACGCCGATGGCCAACGAGGTCTGCCCGCCGCGCAGGAGCCGGGCCAGTTCGTCGTGCCCGAGGTTGTCGGCCCCCAGCGGGTGCTGTGTCGTCGGAGGTTCGAAGCGGCTCAGCAGGTCGGCGTCGACGCCCGACACATCGAGAAAGCGTTCCAGCGGGACGACGCTGTGGACCGCGGCGAACAGCAGGGCCAGCGCAACGGCCGCCGCCATCGCCGCGGGGTCACGCCGCAGCCGGCGCCAGCGCAGCTGCCGGAGCGAGGCCGGCGCCTGGTTCATCGGCGTCGATCGTCCAAAGCGATGCGCGGGTCGAGCCAGCTGTAGGCGACGTCGGTCAGGATGCTGGCCGCCAGGACGGTGGCGGTGATGAACAGCAGGCAGACGAGGGCCAGGTTGTAGTCGTTGTCCATCACCGCCTCCAGGATCAGCCGGCCCATACCGCGCCAGGCGAAGATCGTCTCCGTCAGCAGCGCACCGGAGAACAGGTGACCGAGCCCGAGCACGATGATGGTCGTCACGGGGATCATGGCGTTCCGGAGCGCGTGCCGCAGGATGACGCGCCACCGCGGCAAGCCCCTGGCGTGGGCGGCCCGGACGTAGTCCTGGTTCAACACTTCCAGCATGGCGGCGCGGACATAGCGCGTGGGTGCGCCGATCTCGACGATCACCAGCGTCAGCACCGGCAGGACGAAGTGCGCGATCCGGCCGCCCGCGCCCTCGGTGGGCTGCGGCATCCCGCCCGCGGGCAGCCAGCCGAGCCGCACGGCGAACAGGTAGATCAGCATGAGGCCGAGCCAGAAGGTGGGGATCGAGATGCCGACATAGGTCAGCAGGGCGATCATCCGGTCCAGCCAGCTGCCGGAATGGACGGCGGCGAGCGTGCCGAGCGCGATGGCGACCACGGTTGCCAAGGCGAATGCCGTGCCGGTGAGGACGATGGTGTTGCCGAGCGCTGCCGGAACGATCTCCATGACCGGGCGGTGCTGCGTGCGCGAGAAGCCGAGCTCGCCTTGCAGCGCGGCGCCGGCCCAGTGCCGGTAGCGCTCGATCAGCGGCGTGTCGGCCCCGTAGATCTGCCGCAGCCGTGTGATGCCGGCGGGCGTGATATCGGGGTCTGCCATGGTCTCCAGCGCCACGGGGTCGCCCGGCATCAGGCCGATCAGCGCGAAGATGACGAAGGACATGGCCACCAGCACGATGCCTGCCGCGAGAAGTCGGGAGAGCAGGAAGCGGAACCTCGACATCGGACGGTGCCGCTCATGCAGGGACCAGGGCGGGCTATAGCCGGGCACCGAACCGAATGATAGGCAGCCGGGGCTGTCGGCCACGAGACGGGGACCGGAATGCGAACCATGGTGCGGGCGGCGACACTCCTGACCCTGTCGGTCCTCATGCCGGGGCTGGCGGGTGCATCCGCCCGCGCGCAGACGCGGGACCGGCTTGTGGTGGGGATGGGGTCCGCGCCCGCCAGCCTGCATCCGTTGATCGGCGGGCAGGCGTCGCGCAACTACATCCTGGCCGTCTCCCGCCGGGCCGTGACCCGGTTCGATGCCGCGGGCGATCTCATGTGTCAGCTGTGCACCGAGGTGCCGTCGGTGGCGAACGGCCAGGCGAAGGTGATCGACCTGCCGGACGGCCGCAAAGGCATGGCGGTGACGTTCACCCTGCGCCCGGGCCTCCAATGGGGCGACGGCTCCCCGCTGACCACGCGCGACATCCTGTTCGGCGCGGAAGTCGCCCGCAGCGTGAACCCGCCGATGAACGTCACGGGCGTCGTGGCGCTCGATGCGCGGCGCTACACGGTGACGCTGGACGCCGTCCGGTTCGATTTCAACCAGATGAGCCCGCAGCCGCTGAACGCCACGATCGAGGAGCCGCTGTTCCGGGCGGCGAAAGACCCGCAGGACTATGCCAACAAGTCCGCGTTCAACCGTGCGCCGGGCGAGGCCGGCCTGTGGAACGGTCCCTATGTGCTGACCGAGTTCAAGGCGAACGAGAGCGTCACCTTCGCCGCCAACCCGCATTGGGACGGGGAGCGGCCAGGGTTCAAGCAGATCGTCATGCGGCTGATCCCCAGTGGCGCCGCGCTGGAAGCGAACCTGCTGTCCGGCGACATCGACCTCGCGACCGGCATGGGGTTCGATCAGTATACCGACCTCGAGCAGCACCATGCCGACCGATTCGACGTCGTCATCACGGCGAGCACGCTGGTCACGAACTACCTGTATCTGCAGATCGAGAGCCCGATCCTGGCCGACAAGCGGGTGCGCCAGGCCGTCTCGATGGGGATCGACAAGAAGTCCATCGTCGAGCGGCTGTTCGCCGGCCGCATCCCGGTGGCGAACTCGATCGTGGCCGTGTCCGATCCCAACTACAACAAGCAGCTGAAGCCCTGGCCCTTCGACCGGGCGCGGGCGCGGGCGAGCCTGGCCGAAGCCGGTTGGACGCCGGGGCCGGACGGCATCATGCAGCGCGCCGACGGCACCCGGCTGTCGCTCGACCTGATCGCAGGTGCGGGCGCTGCCACGGCGGGGCTGGTGCAGCAGGTGGTCCAGTCGCAGCTCAAGCAGATCGGGATCGAGGTCGTCGCGAAGTCGGAGCCGTTCCGGGTACTGGACGGGACGACGCTGCGCAGGCGGCAGTATCAGGGCATGGTGATCGAATGGGACACCAAGGATCCGGGCAGCCTGCCGGTCTCCCGGATCGGGACAGCCGGGATCCCGCGGGAGTCGAACGCCTTCAGCGGCTGGAACGTGACCGGCTACAGCAACCCCCGCGTGGACACGCTGCTGAAGGACGGTCTGGCCGAGCTCGACCCGGCGAAGCGGCAGGGAATGTGGGACGAGATCCAGGCGGCGGTCATGGACGACCTGCCGCTGATCCCGCTCTACAACGACTACAGCGCCTACCTGTCGCCCAAGTGGATGAGCGGCATGATGCCGCCCCGCTCCATCAGCCAGCCGACGCTGTGGATCGAGTATTGGAAGCCGAAGTAGCGGCATCGCTTTCCCGGCGCGGCGGGCTGGCCTAGGGTCGGGTGCATGAAAGCCGCAGTGATCCATGCCCCGCACGACCTTCGCATCGAGGAGAGGGAGGCGCCGCCGGTCGGGCCGCACCAGGTGGCGGTGCGGGTCCGCGCCGGGGGGATCTGCGGGTCGGACCTGCACTACTTCCAGCATGGCGGGTTCGGGCAGGTGCGGTTGCGGCAGCCCATGGTGCTGGGGCACGAGGTCGCGGGGGAGGTGGCCGAGGTGGGTGCCGCCGTCACGTCCGTCCGGCCCGGCGACGCGGTGGCGGTCAACCCGAGCCTGCCCTGCCACCGGTGCCGGTTCTGCCTGCAGGGTCAGCCGAACCACTGCCTCGAGATGCGGTTCTACGGCAGCGCGATGCGGATGCCGCATGTCGATGGGGGCTTCTGTGAGATGCTGGTCTGCGACGGGCAGCAGGCGGTGAAGCTTCCGGCGGGGCTGTCGGTGCAGATGGCGGCGTTCGCCGAGCCGCTGTCCGTCTGCCTGCATGCGGTGCGGCAGGCGGGCCCGATGCTGGGGCAGCGCGTGCTGGTGACGGGCGCCGGCCCGATCGGCGCGCTGGCGATGATGGTGGCCCGGCATGCGGGGGCCGGCACGGTGATCGTGACGGACGTGCTGGAGCCGCCGCTGGCGATGGCGCGCCGGCTGGGGGCGGACCAGGCGCTGAACACCGCGGCGGACGCCGGGTCTCTCGACGGGTTCAAGACGGAGAAGGGCTGGTTCGACGTGGTGCTCGAGGCGTCGGGCAATGCGCGGGCGCTGGCCTCGGCGCTGGAGGTCGTGCGGCCCGGAGGCACCATCGTCCAGCTGGGCCTGTCCGGGGGCGAGATGTCGGTGCCGGTCAACATGCTGGTGGGCAAGGAGATCACGCTGCGCGGCACCTTCCGCTTCCACGAGGAGTTCGCGTGGGCGGTGGCGCTGCTGGGCTCCGGCGCCATCGACCCGGCCCCGCTGCTGACGGAGGTCGTGCCGCTGCACGACGCCGTCCGCGCCTTCGAGCTGGCTGGCGACAAAAGCCGGGCGATGAAGGTGCAGCTGGCACTCTGAGGGACGGACGCCCGCCTCAGCCGCCGAGGGCCGCCTGCGTCCGCTGCGCCCGTGCGGTGATGGCGGCCCAGTCGCCCGCGGCGACCTCGGCCGCCGGCGTGAGCCACGACCCGCCGACGGCGACGACGTTGGGCAGCGCCAGCCATTCGGCGGCGTTGGCCTCCGTGATGCCCCCCGTGGGGCAGAAGCGCGCCTGCGGGAAGGGGCCGGCGAGCGCTTTCAAGGCTGAGATCCCGCCCGCGGCCATGGCAGGGAAGAACTTCACCGCCTGGAAGCCATGCGCCATGGCCAGCATCAGGTCGGAAGCGGTGGCGATGCCGGGCAGGAAGGGGATGCCGGCCGTGGCGGCGGCGCGCAGCAGGTCGGGCGTGGCGCCCGGGCTGAGGGCGAAACGCGCCCCGATGCCGACCGCGCGGGCCATGTCGTCCGGAGTCAGCACGGTGCCGATGCCGACCACCGCCCCGGGCACCGCCTGCATGATCGCCCGTGCGCCCTCGAGCCCGTGCGCGGTGCGGAGCGTGATCTCCAGCAGCCTTATGCCGCCCTCGACCAGGGCGCGGGCGAGGGGCACGGCGTGCTCCGGCCGGTCGATGGTGATGACGGGGATGACCCGCCCGAGCGCCAGCAGGGCATGGAGGGGGTCGTTGGGCGTCATGGCGGGGCCTCGGGGTGGTGCTGCATGGCGGCGAGGGGGATGATGGCGCCGGGGTGACGGATGACGGCGGCGGCCAGGGCGTGCCCAGCCCGGGCCGCCTCGGGCGGGGTGGCGCCCCGCAGCCGTGCGGCGAGATAGGCGGCGGCGAAGCTGTCTCCGGCGGCGGTGGTGTCGACCACGCGATCGACCGCGGCGGCCTGGACCAGGTCCTGCCGGCCGCCGTGGAACAGCCGGCAGGCGGGCGTGTCCAGCTTCAGCACGATCTCCGTCGTCGCGGCGTGGTCCATCAGGGCGGTCGGCAGAAGGGCGGGCGGCTCGGGCGTGCCATAAAGCAGGCCCAGGTCCTCGACGGAGGCCAGCACCAGGTGGGCCAGGGCGAACAGCGCGTTGTAGGCCTGCTGCGCCTCCGCACGATCCGGCCAGCCGCGGGGGCGGAAGTTGGTGTCGAACACGATCTGCGCGCCCTGACGGCGCGCGGCCTCCAGGCAGCGCAGCAGCGTGGCGCGGGCGCGGGCGTCGAAGATGGAAAGCGTGATGCCCGAGAGGTACAGCAGGCCGAAGCGGTCCAGCGCCGCCGGGTCCAGGTGGTCGAACAGGCGGCGCGCCGCCGCGCTGTCCCGCCAGTACAGGAAGCGGCGCTCGCCCGCCGGGTCGGTCTGGATCACGTACAGCCCCGGCAGCCGCCCCGGCAGGCGCTGCACCAGCGTGGTGCCGACGCCCTCCAGGGCCCAGGCGGCGACCATCTCGTCGCTCCAGCCGTCGTCGCCCAGCGCCGTCACGTATTCCACGGGCAGGCCGAGCCGGGCGAGGTAGACGGCGGTGTTCAACGTGTCGCCGCCCCAGGCGCGGTCCATCCGCCCGTCCGGCCGCTCCCGCAACTCGATCATGCACTCGCCGATGCAGGCGATCGGGCGCAGCGGGGTCACGGGCCGGGGCTCAGTCGCTCTCGAAGCCGTAGATCTCGGGCAGGATGAAGATCGCCGCCAGCAGGCCGACCAGCGGGAAGATGGCCACCATCAGCGTCGCGGTGGCCTGGCCCACGGCCACGAACAGGCTGGGGAACAGGAAGATCGCCAGGAACGAGGGCAGCTTCACGAACATGTAGGCGAAGCCGCTGGCGGTGGCGCGATATTCCGGCCGGGCCACCACCGTCGGGATGGTCATGCAGTTCGACGCGTCCCAGTAGTGGCCCCACAGCATGGCGGCGGCGGCGAACGGCAGGATCCAGGTCGTGTTGGTGTAAAGCGCCCAGGCGGCGACCAGCAGCGACACCAGTACGATCGCGAAGCCGGCGATGCTGATGCCGCGCTGGCCGATGCGGGGCGTCAGCAACGGCCCGACCCAGCCAGAGAGTGCCGCGACGCAATAGAGCGCCATGGTCACGAGGTCCGTCCCCAGCACGGAGGAGACGCCGACCATGATGAACAGGACCGGCAGGTAGAAGGCGAAGGTCGAGAACTCGCTGCCCTGGCAGAAGCAGGCGATCCAGCCATAGAGCGTCGCGCGCCAGCGGATGGGGTCGCGGCGGATGTCGGCCAGGAAGTCGGCCGGGCGGGGCCGCGGCACGTCGACGTCCTCGTTCGGGAGCATGGCGAGGTCGTCGGCGTACATGGCCAGCGACACCTGCTTGGCCTCGCGGAAGCGGCCGCGGCGCACCAGCCACACCGCGGTCTCCGGCAGGTCGTGCCGCATCAGCAGGATGATCAGCGCGGGCAGGGCGCCCATGCCCAGCGTCACGCGCCAGATCCATTCGTGGTTCATGTCGGCCACGATGAACACGGCGATGACGGCCAGCGTCATCACCTCGCCGATCGCGAACATGAACTGCCAGCGGTTGCCCATCACCTCGCGCTTGCCCTTGGGCATCGACTCCATGATGTAGGCGTAGCCGTTCGAGATGTCGGACCCGAGCGGCACGCCGAGCAGGAAGCGGACCACCACCAGCCAGCCGACGCTGGTGACGAAGGCCTGCACCAGCGCCAGGATGATGAACATGATCATCGTCGCCAGGAACATGACGCGCCGGCCGATCCGGTCCGAGAGCCAGCCGCCGATCAGCGCGCCGATCAGCGCACCGCCCTGGGTGCCGGCCGCAGCCAGGCCCAGCATCAACGGGTCGGGGTTGTACTGCTCCTTGATGAACACCAGCACGAAGGCGATCGAATAGAGGTCCCAGGCCTCGACCAGGATCGAGGACATCATCAGCCACCCGATCCGGTTACCCTTCGGGTTGTAGTTGCCGACGAGGTGCCGAACCGCGCCGTCCATCGCCGATTGCTGCGGAATCGTCAGTGACATGCTTCGTTCTCTCCCGGCCGCGGACCTGGTTGCGCCTCTAAACTCCGTCCAACCCCTGGCCGGGTCAACCGCTACCCGCCATGTCCAGCAGGGTGGCCACCCGGCGCAGCGCCAGGCCGTAGCCCTGGGTGCCGAACCCCGCGATCACGCCGTCGGCGCGGGTTGAGACGTAGGAGTGATGCCGGAAGGCCTCGCGCCGGTGCACGTTGGAGACGTGCACCTCGAGCACCGGGCCGTCGAAGGCGTTCAACGCGTCCAGGATGGCGATGGAGGTGTGGGTGAAGGCGGCGGGGTTGATGACGATGGCGGCGGCCGTGTCTCGCGCCGCGTGGATCCAGTCGATGATCTCGTATTCGCGGTTGCTTTGGCCGAACTGCACCGAAAGGCGCAGCTCGGTCGCCAAGCTGCGGCAGGCCGCCTCCACGTCGGCCAGCGTCTCATGGCCGTAGATCTCCGGTTGGCGCTTGCCGAGCAGGTTGAGGTTGGGCCCGTTGAGCACGACGACATGGCGGTCCCGCGCTGTTGCTGTATCCGGCGTGCCTGCCATCCGACCGTGTCCCCGCTGTCTGCCCTGGCCCGGACCGTACCACGGCGCCGCGCCGGGCCACAGCCGCCATGGTGGCCGGCGCCGACCTGCGCTATCTCCGGCCCAAGGCGATCGACCCGACGCGAAGAACGGAGGCAGCCATGCAGCATCGTCGTTCGGCCCTTTGCACCCTGCTGGCGCTGCTGGCGATGGGCGGCCTGACGCAGGCCCGGGCGGAGTTTCCGGACCGGACCGTCCGCATCGTCGTGCCCTTCGCGCCGGGCGGCGGCACCGACCTCGTCGCCCGCACGCTGGCCGCGGGCCTGACGGAGCAGCTGGGCCGGACCGTCATCGTCGACAACAAGCCGGGGGCCGGCACCATCATCGGCTCCCAGTTCGTGGCGGCGGCGGCGCCCGACGGCTACACGCTGCTGATGGCCACCTTCGCCCATGCGGTGAACCCCTCGCTGCAGAAGAAGCTTCCTTACGACACGCTGAAAGCCTTCGTGGCCGTCAGCCTGGTCGGCCGGTCGAACAACGTGCTGGTCGTGCGCGCCGACAGCCCGCTGCATTCGGCGCAGGAGGTGATCGCCGCGGCGAAGGCGTCACCCGGCAAGCTGAGCTATGCCTCGCAGGGGATCGGCACGTCCGCGCACCTGGCCGGGGAGCTGTTCACCAACCTGGCGGGCGTGACGATGACCCATGTGCCGTACCGTGGCGCAGGGCCGGCGCTGACGGATGTCATGGGCGGCCAGGTGGACATGATGTTCGCGACGTCGGCCGCCGTGGCCGGGCTGGTCGCCGGGCAGCAGCTGCGCGCGCTGGCCGTGACGGCGCCGCCCGGGCAATCGTCGACGCCCGGGGTGCCCAGCCTGGCCGAGGTGTTGCCGGGCTATGCGGTCGACAGCTGGTATGGGCTGTATGCCCCGGCCGGCACGCCGCCCGCGGTCATCGCCCGGCTGAACGATGCCACCAACAAGGCCGTCGCGACGGAAACATTCCAGACCCGCGTGAAGGAGGAGGGGCTGCGCGTCGCGCCCGGGAGCCCGGAGGCGCTGGACCGGCTGGTGGAGGCGGAGGTGGCCCGGTGGCGCAAGATCGTCACCGAGAACGGGATCACGCTCCAATGAGCCAGGGATAGGGAATACGCCATCGGTGGCCGCCCGGAACGGTTGAGCCGAACCGTCGCCCGCCACACCGCAACCGTGCCGACGCGCGTCCTGGTCGCCGTCCTGGCGTGAGGCGGGCCTGAGACGGGCGCGAGGCCGGGGCAACCCGGCGCCCGGGGCGGCGTTGCGGTAGGGCTGATGGAGGCTGGAATGACGACCGAACTGACGATGCTGGCCTGGGCGGTCGTGCTCGGCCTGGTGCACGTGATGGCGACCGGCGTCGTGACGACGTCGCAGAACGGTCTCGGCTATGGGTTGAGCTCGCGCGACGAGACGAAGCCGGTCACGGGTGTGGGCGGGCGGGTGCAGCGGGCCTTCGCCAACTACATGCAGACGTTTCCGTTCTTCGCCGCGTCCGTGCTGATGGCCCAGGCGCTGGGCCGGCATGGCTGGGCGACGGTGCTGGGGGCCCAGCTGTATGTCTGGGCCCGCCTGGCGTTCGTCTTCCTGTATGCAGGAAACGTCGTCGGCGTTCGGACGCTCGCCTTCGGGGTCGCGATGGCGGGTATCGTCTTGGTCCTGCTGGGGGCGACCGGGCTGGTCTAGCCTCGACCACCGCGCAGCCGTCGGACCAGCCGCCCGGCCTGGTGCCGCAGCAGGGTCTTCAGCCCTTGCGGCCGCAGCGGGTTGGCCAGCACGACACCGATCCGCTGTCGCCGATCGGTGGTCCAGGATGCCTTGTAGGGGTCGTCGCCCCGGCCGAAGTCCAGCGCGTCCACGTGCTCGTCGTCCAGCAGGCGGCGGATCATGTGGGCGGTCAGCAGCGTGCCGGGCGAGAGCGCCTTGACCGCGTCGTCGTGCGCCAGCTTGAGCACGGTGGCGACCCGGTCCTGGACCGTCCAGTACTGCGCGGCGAGCGGCGTCTCGCCCCGCCACAGCACGCAAAGGCGGAGCAGGCCGGCTGCCGCGAGCCGGGGCAGAACGGCCTCGGTGAACAGCGGATAGGGCTCGGGCACCTTCCAGCTTCGGGCATAGACGGCCTCGTAGGCCGCGATGGCGCCGGGCAGGTCATCGGGCTGCTGCACCACCTCGAACCGGATCGTCTTGTCCTGCGCGGCGGCGCGGCCCCGGCGGCGGATGGTCTCGCGCAGCGCGCCCGGGCGTGCGGCGAGGTAGGCCGGCCAGTCCTTGCCGGCGGTGGAAACGACCCAGTTGCCGAAATGGTCGAAGCGGTTGGCGAGCAGGCCGCCGCGGCGCAGCCCGGCGAGCAGGGGGTCGAGGCCGGACCAGGCCGGGTCGAGCGCCTCGAGCCGGATGGTGGACCAGCGGCGCAGGACGGGAGCGAGGGCGATGCCGATCGCCCGCGGGTCGGCGCCGGGGGCGAGCAGGGGTTGGAACAGCACGGTGTAGGGGGAGGTGAGGCTGACCGCCTCGCTGCCTGGCCCGGCCTGCAGCGGCAGCAGCGCCAGGGGCCGCCCGTCCTGCCGGACCGTGAGCCAGAGCGGGCGCATCGGGCCGTCCAGCGCCGTGTTCTCCGTCGCCTCGAACCAGTCCCGGCGCGACTGCACGCCCGGTCCGGCCGCGAACACCACGTCCCATTCGGGGCCCAGCGCCGCGATCCCCGGGGCGGTCTCGACGGCGATCATGAGCGCGTCGCGTAGTACAGCAGGCCCACCCACTCATGCAGCGCCCGGGCGCTGCGTTCCCACGACGTGGTGCGCGGCAGGAGGTCGTCGGCGTCGGGCGTGGGCCAGAGGTCCTGGCGGACGGGGGCCGCGACCGCCTTCATGCCGGCCCGGCGGAACGCTAGCAGGGCGCGGCGCATGTGCCAGGCGTGGGTGACGACATAGACCTGGTCGATGCCCGAGGCGCGCAGCAGCGGCACGCTCATCGTCGCGTTCTCCCAGGTGGTGCCGGACCTGGTCTCGGCCCAGCGTACGGGCACGCCGAAGTCGGTCGCGAGGCTGGCGGCCATCAGCGCGCCGACGGGGGGCGGCGCCGTGACCAGGCCGCCGGTGACGAGGACGGGCAGCCCGGTGCGCCGGGCGAGGGCGGCCCCGGCCCGTTCGCGTTCCAGCGTCAGCGGCCCGATCTCGGCCAGGCCGGGGATGGCGGTGCGCTGCACGTCGGCCGACAGGATGACGATGGCCCCGGGCCCGGTGCCGCTGGCGACCGGCTGGTCGGCGGCTGGCGGCTCCTCCACATCCAGCGCTGCCATCAGCGGCAAGGACACGATGGGCAGCGACAGCAGGACGAGCAGCCCGAGGGCGACGATCCCCAGCGTGCGTCCGCGACGGCCCAGCAGGAGCAGGAGAAGGGCCGTCAGGCCCAGGCTGGCGGGCGGGAGCCACGTGTCTACCGCAAAGACGTTCAAGTTCGGGATCCCGCTTCCATCGTCATCGGCCGCAGGGTGCCAGCCTTGCGGAACCGGGAAAAGACGGCGTGGTGCGCTGGAACCAGAAACAATGGCGGCCGTGGCTGGCATGCACAACTCTTGGCCATTCAGACCGCGGAACATGCAGGCGGGATGCGGGGCGGGACCCGCCACCCCCGCATTCACCATTCCGTGACTCATCCGACCGGATTGGCACACAAGTTGCAAACGTGAGTGGCGTTGGCCGCCGGCATGCCGCCGCTGGCGCAAGGGGAGAGACGACAATGCGAATGGCAAGTTGGCTGCGGGGCGCGGGCCTGGCCGCCGTGGGGATCGCGGGCGTGGTTGCTGCTTCGGTCCCGGCGCACGCCCAGTCCGAGCCGATCAAGATCGGCATCCTGCACAGCCTGTCCGGCACGATGGCCATCAGCGAGACGACGCTGAAGGACGTCATGCTGATGCTGATCGACGAGCAGAACAAGAAGGGCGGCGTTCTCGGCCGCAAGCTCGAGGCCGTCGTCGTCGACCCCGCCAGCAACTGGCCGCTGTTCGCCGAAAAGGCGCGCGAGCTGATCACCGTCAACAAGGTGGCGGCCGTGTTCGGCTGCTGGACGTCGGTTTCGCGCAAGTCCGTGCTGCCGGTGTTCGAGGAGACGGGCAACATCCTGTTCTACCCGGTGCAGTACGAAGGCGAGGAGAGCAGCAAGAACGTCTTCTACACCGGTGCCGCGCCGAACCAGCAGGCGATCCCGGCGGTGGATTACCTGATGGCCGAGGAGAAGGTGCAGCGCTGGGTCCTGGCCGGGACCGACTACGTCTATCCGCGCACCACGAACAAAATCCTCGAGGCCTACCTGAAGGCCAAGGGCGTCAAGCAGGACGACATCCTGATCAACTACACCCCGTTCGGTCATAGCGACTGGCAGAACATCGTGGCGGACATCAAGAAGTTCGGCAGCGCGGGCAAGAAGACGGCCGTGGTGTCGACCATCAACGGCGATGCCAACGTGCCCTTCTACAAGGAGCTGGGCAACCAGGGGATCAAGGCGACCGACATTCCGGTCGTGGCATTCAGCGTCGGCGAGGAGGAATTGGCCGGCATCGACACCAAGCCGCTGCTGGGCCACCTGGCGGCGTGGAACTACTTTATGAGTGTCGACAACGCCGACAACAAGGCGTTCATCGCCAAGTGGCAGGCGTTCACCAAGAATCCCAAGCGCGTGACCAACGACCCGATGGAGGCGCATGTCATCGGCTTCGCGATGTGGGTCAAGGCGGTGGAGAAGGCCGGGACGTTCGAGCCGGCGAAGGTGATCGACGCCATGATCGGCGTGTCCGTGCCGAACCTTTCGGGCGGGCTGAGCGCCATGATGCCGAACCACCACATCACCAAGCCCGTGCTGATCGGCGAGATCCAGGGCAACGGGCAGTTCAACATCGTGTCCACGACGCCGGGCACGATCGTGGCGCAGGAGTGGTCGCCCTACCTCGAGGGCTCCCGCGACCTGATCGCCGACTGGCGGTCCCCGCTGTCCTGCGGCAACTTCAACGTGAAGACCGGCAAGTGCGGCGGCGCCAGCAAGTAGCCGCGATGCAGGGGTGGGGGGCCGCGGGCGATCCGCGGCCCCCCACCGCGCCGCGGCGTCTCTGGAGGGCGTCGATCGGTGTGATCTCAGCCGTTCTGCTGTTCGCGACCGCGGCCCGGGCGGAAGTGCCCGGGCTGGCCCAGCTCTCGGGCGGGTTCGACGATATCCGCCGCGGGATCGAGGCGTTGGCCACCTCCGGCAGCCCCCGCGCGGCCCCGGTGCTGGATGCGCTGCAGGCCGGGCGGCTGTTCACCCGACCCGGGGCGGGGCCCGTGCTGAAGGACCCGGCGGGCGAGGCCTTCGATGCCGAGACGGGTGTCCCCGTGGCCGACACCGCCGGGTTGCGTCCGCTGCGCCTGAACAACGCCGTGCGCCGCGCCGTCGACGCGGCCATGGGCGGCCTGCGCCTATTCGACCCCGACGCCGCCATCCGGGGCGACGCCGCCGCGGCCGTGTTCAAGTCCCGCGACGCCGCCGCCCTGCCGTCGCTCGACCGCGCCATCGCCGCCGAGAAGGACCCGGGCGTGCTGGCCACCATGCGCCAGGCGCGCGCCGCCGCCCTGCTCGCCAGCCCCGACAGCACCGAGCCCGACCGCCTGGCCGCCGTCGCGACCCTGGGCGACCGGGCCGACCTCGAGGCGCGGGCCGTGCTCGCCTCGCTGCCCGGGCCGCAGCCGCCGGCCGTCAGCGCCGCCGCCGCCGCCGCCGTGGCAGCCATCGACTGGCGGCTGCAGCTGTGGAACCTGGCGCAGGGCGTGTTCTACGGCGTCAGCCTCGGCTCCGTGCTGCTGCTGGCCGCGACCGGGCTCGCCATCACCTTCGGGGTGATGGGCGTCATCAACATGGCGCATGGCGAGATGGTCATGATCGGCGCCTATGTGACGTTCATGGTGCAGGAGGTCATCCGCGCCCACGCGCCGTGGCTGTTCGGCGCCAGCCTGTTCATCGCCATCCCGCTCGCCTTTCTGGTTTCGGGCGGGCTCGGCGTGCTGATCGAGCGCAGCATGATCCGCTTCCTGTATGGCCGCCCGCTGGAGACGCTGCTCGCCACCTTCGGCCTGTCGCTCGTGCTGCAGCAGGCGGTGCGGTCCTTGTTCGGCCCCACCAACCGCGAGGTCGGCACCCCGGCCTGGATGAGCGGCGCCGGTAAGCTCGGCCAGGTGACCTTCACCTACAACCGCGTGGCCATCATCGTGTTCGCCGTCTTCGTGCTGGCCGCGCTGATGGCGGTGCTGCGCTACACCGCGCTCGGTCTGCGGATGCGGGCGGTGACGCAGAACCGCCGGATGGCGGCCGCCATGGGCATCCGCACGCCCTGGATCGATGCGCTGACCTTCGGGTTGGGCTCGGGTGTTGCGGGCATGGCCGGGGTGGCGCTGAGCCAGATCGACAACGTGAGCCCCAACCTGGGCCAGGGCTACATCATCGACAGCTTCATGGTCGTGGTGTTCGGCGGCGTCGGCAACCTGTGGGGCACGGCAGTGGGCGCGCTCACGCTGGGGGTGGTCAACAAGTTCCTGGAACCGGTGGCCGGGGCCGTGCTGGGCAAGATCGTCGTGCTGGTGCTGCTGATCCTGTTCATCCAGCGGCGGCCGCGCGGCATCTTCCCGCTCAAGGGCCGGGCGGTGGAGGCATGAGGGGAGGCGTGGGCAGGCTGGCCACCCCGCTCACCATCGGCATCGTGCTGGGGGGCGCGCTGCTGCTGGCCGCGCTCAACCTCGGCGTCGCCCCGGCCTCGGCCGTGCACGTGCCCACCTATGTCGTGTCGCTGTTCGGCAAGTACCTGTCGTTCGCCATCCTGGCGCTCGCGGTGGACCTGGTCTGGGGCTTCGGCGGCATCCTCAGCCTGGGCCATGCCGCGTTCTTCGCCCTGGGCGGCTACGGCATGGGCATGTACCTCATGCGGCAGATCGGCACCCGCGGGCAGTACGGCAACATCCTGCCGGACTTCATGGTGTTCCTGAACTACAAGGCCATGCCCTGGACCTGGTGGGGCTTCGACTGGTTCGGCTATGCCATGCTGATGGCGCTGCTGGTGCCGGCGGTGCTGGCGCTGGTGTTCGGCTGGCTGGCGTTCCGCAGCCGGGTCACGGGCGTGTACCTGTCCATCATCACCCAGGCGCTGACCTACGCCCTGCTGCTCGCGTTCTTCCGCAACGACATGGGCTTCGGCGGCAATAACGGCCTGACCGACTTCAAGGAGCTGCTCGGCTTCCCGTTGCAGGCCGACACGACCCGGTGCGGGCTGCTGGTCGTCACCGCCGTCGTGCTCTGCGCGCTGTTCGCCATGGCGCGCTGGCTCACCCGGTCCCGCTTCGGCAAGATCCTGATCGCCGTCCGCGACGCGGAATCGCGCACCCGGTTCCTGGGCTACCGGCCCGAGCACTACAAGCTGGTCGTCTGGACCCTCTCGGCCGTCATGGCGGCCATCGGCGGCGCGCTGTACGTGCCGCAGGTCGGCATCATCAACCCCGGCGAGTTCGCGCCGCAGAACTCGATCGAGGCGGTGATCTGGGTCGCCGTCGGCGGACGCGGCACGCTGTACGGCGCCATCCTGGGCGCCGTGCTGGTCAATGCCGCCAAGACCGTGTTCACCGGGCAGCTGCCGGAGCTGTGGCTGTTCGCGCTCGGCTTCCTGTTCATCGCCGTCACGCTGTTCCTGCCGCGCGGCCTGGTGGGCTTGGTGCGCGCGCCGCGCCGCACGGAGCCGCCGGTGCCGCATGTCAGCGAGGAATCGGCGGTGACCGAGGTCGAGGCATGAGTTCCCCGATCGGCGCGCCCACCGGGTCCCTGCTGTACCTCGACGGCGTCAGCGTCAGCTTCGACGGGTTCCGCGCGCTCAACAACCTGGCCCTCGTGCTCGCCCCCGGCGAGATGCGGGCCGTCATCGGGCCCAACGGCGCCGGCAAGACCACCATGATGGACGTCATCACCGGCAAGACCCGGCCCGATGCCGGCCGCGTCGTGTTCGGCAGCGACACCGACCTCACAAGGCTCGACGAGCCCCGCATCGCCAGCCTGGGTATCGGGCGCAAGTTCCAGAAGCCGACCGTGTTCGAGCCGCATACGGTGTGGGACAACCTGTTGCTGGCGCTGGCCGGGGACCGCCGCCCCTGGTTCACCCTTGGTGCCCGCCAGACCGCGCAGGAGCGGGAGCGCATCGACGCCATCCTGGTCACCATCCGCCTGTTCGAACACCGCCACCGCCGCGCCGGAGACCTCAGCCACGGGCAGAAGCAGTGGCTCGAGATCGGCATGCTGCTGGCCCAGGACCCGCGCCTGCTGCTCGTCGACGAGCCCGTCGCCGGCATGACCGACGCGGAAACCGAGCAGACGGCCGAGCTGCTGGTCGAGATCAACCGCACGCGCAGCGTGGTGGTGGTGGAGCACGACATGGCCTTCGTGCGGGCCCTGGGCGTGAAGGTGACGTGCCTGCACGAGGGCAGCGTGCTGAGCGAGGGGACGATCGACCATGTCAGCGAGGATCCCCGGGTGATCGAGGTCTATCTTGGCCGCTGAGCTCGAGGTGAAGGGCGTCGACCTGCTGTACGGCGCCGCCATCGCGCTGCGGAAGGTGTCGGTCAGCGTCGATGTGGGCCGCGTGACGTGTCTGCTGGGCCGCAACGGCGTCGGCAAGACCAGCCTGCTGCGGGCCATCACCGGCGCCCACCCGGTCAGCGCCGGCAGCATCCATTGGGAGGGCGCGGACATCACCCGCCTGCCCACCTACGCCCGGGCCCAGCGCGGCATCGCCTGGGTGCCGCAGGGCCGCGACATCTTCCCGCTGCTGACCGTGCGCGAGAACCTGGAAACCGGGTTCGCCGTCCTGCCGCGCGGCCAACGCCGCATCGACGACGAGATCTTCGAGCTGTTCCCCATCCTGAAGACCATGCTGCGCCGCCGTGGCGGAGACCTCTCGGGCGGGCAGCAGCAGCAGCTGGCCATCGCCCGCGCCCTGATCATGAAACCGCGCCTGCTGGTGCTGGACGAGCCGACGGAGGGCATCCAGCCCAGCATCATCAAGGACATCGGCCGGGTCATCACGCTGCTCCGCAGCCGCGGCGGCATGGCGATATTGCTGGTGGAGCAGTACTACGACTTCGCCCGCGCGCTGGCCGACACGCTGTGCATCATGGACCGCGGCGACATCGTGCTGAACGGCGCCCCGGACACGCTGGACGAGAACGAGGTCCGCCGCCGCCTATCGGTGTGATGCCGCCGGGCCTGTGGGTGCTTCGTAAAGGATCGTTGCCCGCCAGCATGTTACGCCGACCCTCGGCGGCACGGCGTGGATGGCCGGGACAAGCCCGGCCATGACGACGGCGAGTGGGGAAGGCGTGGCCGCGCCCCCGCATCACCCCCGGACGGGGGCGGTCTTCAGGTGCTCCACCAGGGCGGCCGCGGTGTCGACGATGTAGTCGGCGAACAGGCGCCCGGCTTCGGCGTTGGCGAGTGCCGGGTCGCCGCCCACGGTGGTGTCGCAGTGGTCGAGCATGTTGATGGGCACGCCGACGTCGACGGCGCCGAAGCGGACGTGCGCGAGCCCGGCGGTGGGCAGGCCGAGCAGGGTCTTCGCAGGTTCCGTCTGCCCGGCCGCCTCGCGCCGGGTGAGGCCGGGGAACAGGTGTTCATAGACGGAGCCGATCGGGTCCGAGCCGTGGCCGGTGGCGCGCGATGCGTTCTCGCCGTGCGCCTGCTGTTTCAGCGCGGCGGGCACCATGGGCCAGATGTTGATCCAGGGCACGATCACGCCGCGCTCGCGCCGGACCTCGCGCAGCACCTGGTCGATCAGCGCGTTGTTGCCGGTGTGGCCGTTGAACACCAGCAGCCGTTCGAGCCCGTGGTCCAGGAAGGCGCAGACCATGTCGCGCAGCACGCCGCGGAACGTCGCGGCCGAGACCTGGATGCCGCCCGGCACGTCCCGGAAGTAGTCGGCGCAGCCGAACGGCATGGTGGGCGCCGCGATGGCCCCGGTGCGTTCGGCGACGCGGGCGGCGAGTGCGGCGGCCAGCATGAAGTCGCCCATGGGGTTGCACGGGCCCTGCACCTCCTGACTGCCCAACGGCAGCAGGATCACGGGGTCGCTTGCCATGCGGTCCCGGAACTCCGGGTAGGTCATCTGTTCCAGCAGGTGCTTCATGGGGCTGTCTTCTCGATGTTCCAGAACACCGTCACCAGCGAGGGCGGGTGCACGAAGCCGCGGATGGTGTTGCGCCAGGCATAGAGCTGGGCCCGCTGCCCCAGGATGACGGTGGGCATCACGGCCCACAGCCGGGCGCTCAGCTGTTCCAGGATCGCCCGCTGGGCCACCGGGTCCGGCTCGTGGATCCAGCGGTCGCGCAGCGCCGCCGCCGCCTCGTCGCACGTCCAGCCGGCGAAGTTGCGCGCGCCGCACGTGGTGTCGGCGACGGAGTTGCTGAGCGGCGAGAAGGTGCCGCTGCCCGAGACGCTGGTGATGAACAGGTTCCAGCCGCCGTGGTCCGGTGCGGCCTTGTTGTTGCGCCGGGTCATGAAGGTGCCCCAGTCGCTTTCGGCAACCTCGACGTTGAGCCCGATCTGCTTGAGGTTCTCCGCCGCGAAGTCCCCGGCCATGCCCACGAACAGCGTCTCGTGCGAGTTGATCAGCACGACGCGCTCGTTCTTGTAGCCGCTGGCGGCCAGCAGCGCCCGCGCCCGCACCAGGTCCTGCGCGGCATAGGGGGCGCTGCCCGTGGTGATGCCGTTGGGGCTGCCGCAGACGAAGAACGAGAGGCAGGGCTGCCCCCAATCCGGCTGCACGAACGAGACGGTCATGTAGTCGACCTGGTTGATGGCCAGCGCCAGCGCCTGCCGCGCCTCCGGCTTGTCGAATGGCGGATGGAGCGCGTTCGGCCGCATGAAGAAGGTGTTGTAGGTGTTGGACAGCCGGCCGACGGTCACGCCGGGGCGCCGGGCCAGGACCTCCGCCTGGTCGAAGGCCAGGGCGTCGATGAAGTCCACCTCGCCCTTTTGCAGGGCGGCCGACTTGGTGCTGGCGTCGGGCATGACGTGGAACACGATGCGGTCCAGCTTCGGCACCTTGCCGCCGGCCAGCCCGTCCGGCGGTTCGGCCCGCGGCACGTAGCCGGCGAACCTCTCGTAGACGAACCGGTCGCCCGGGGCCCACTGGTCCGCCAGGAAGCGGAACGGGCCCGACCCGACCACCGCCGTCGTGCGGCCGAAGGCGCCGCCCTCCGCCTCCGACGCGCGCAGGATGGCGGCCAGCCCGCTGCCGCTGTTGGCCAACGCCTGCTCGACCGGGAAGGGGCGCCGGAGCCGGATCATGAACGTGCGCGCATCCACCGCCTCCATCCCCGCCACGTCGAGCGCCATGGTGCGGCCGACGATGTCGAGCCCCATCCAGCGCTTGAGCGACGCGATCACGTCCCGCGTGGTGACCGGGCTGCCGTCGTGGAACAGCAGGCCGGGGCGGAGCGTGAGGGTGTAGGTGAGCTTGTCCGCCGAGACGACCTCGTCGCCGACCATCTGCGGCCGGATCTCCAGCGCCTCGGTCTGCGCGAACAGCGTGTCGTAGACCAGCATGCCGTGGATGTAGGTGCCGGTGGCGCCAGGGGCCATCGGGTCCAGCCCCACGAGGTCAGCCGAGGCCGCGACCTCGAGCGTGGCGGCCCCGGCCGGGGCGGCGGCGGCGAGCAGGAGTAGCATCAGCAACCAGCGCATCGCGGCCCCTCCTTCACGCGCGATAGAGTGTGGCGCAACGGCTGGCAGGCCGAAAGGGGGCACGGGTCCCGCTGCGCTGTGGCGATTGCGCGTTAGGCTCGGGCCCTGTCGGCGTAGCGGCTGGAGGGGCTGGGAAGGCCCAGGTTCTCTCGCAGGGTGGTGCCTTCGTAGGCGGTGCGGAACAGGCCGCGGGTTTGGAGTTCCGGCACGACGAGGTCGACGAAGTCGTCGGCGCCGCCGGGGAGGTGGGTCGGGATGATGTTGAAGCCGTCGGCGGCGCGGGCCTCGACCCAGTCCTGCATGGCGTCGGCGATGGTGGCGGGGGTGCCGACCAGGGTGCGGTGGCCGCGGCCGATGCTGGCGCGCTGATACAGCTGGCGGATGGTCAGGTTCTCGCGCCGGGCCAGCTCCAGCAGCACGTGGGCGCGGCTGCGCATCTCGGGGTCGCGCGGTTCCGGCACGGGCCCGTCCAGGTCGTGGCCCGACAGGTCGCCCATCGGGCCCCAGAGGTTCTGCAGGCCCACCAGCGGGTGCGTCAGGCCCTGCAGGTGCTCGAAGTTCTCCGCAGCCTCCGCCTGTGTGCGGCCGACCACCGGCAGCAGGCCGGGCATCAGCAGCAGGTCGCCGGCGGCGCGGCCGTGGCGGGGCAGGCGCGCCTTCACGGCGGCGTAGTAGGCCTGTGCCGCGGCCCGGTCGTCCATGGCGGTGAAGACGATGTCGGCGCGGGCCGCCGCGATCTCCTGCCCCTGCTCGGACGTGCCGGCCTGCACGATCAACGGGCGCCCCTGCGGGCTGCGCGCCACCGTCAACGGGCCCTGCACCTGGAAGTGCCGGCCGCGGTGGTCCAGCCGGTGCATGCGCTCCGGATGGAAGAACAGGCCCGTGTCCTTGTCGTGGGCGAAGGCGTCCGCGTCCCAGCTGTCCCACAGGCCGCACACCACCTCGACGAACTCGGCCGCCCGGTCGTAGCGGCTGTCGTAGTCCAGGTGTTCCTCGCGGTTGAAGTTGCGCGCCTCCGCCTGGGACCACGACGTGACGACGTTCCACCCGGCGCGGCCGTGGCTGATATGGTCGAGCGAGGCGAACTTGCGGGCGACGTGGAACGGCTCGTTGTAGGTGGTGCTGGCCGTCGCCACCAAACCGACCCGGCGCGTGACCATCGCCAGCGCCGACAGCAGCGTCAGCGGCTCCAGCTCCACGTTCTGGTTGGACCGGGACAACGAGCCCGGCGGCTCGTCCCGTTGGCGCAGCGCCACGCCGTCGGCCAGGAACACCATGTCGAACAGGCCGCGCTCGGCCGTCTGCGCGCTGCGGACGAAGTGGTCGATGTCCATCGCGCCGCCGGCCGGCACGTCGCGGTGCCGCCAGCCGCCGGCGTGGTAGCCGAGCTGCCGCATGGAAAGGCCGAGCTTGATCATGCCGGGGCGCTCAGTCCAAAGCCCGGCGCCAGCTGCGGATCAGCGTGGTGGCCGTGCCGTCCCAGGTGAAGCCCGCGGCATGAACCAGGCCCTGGGTGCGCAGGCGTTCGGCCAGCGCCGGGTCCTCCAACACGCGGCGCAGCCCGGCGGCGATGGCGTCCACGTCCAGCGGGTCCACCAGCAACGCCGCGGTCCCGGCGGTCTCGCCCGTGGCGGTGGTGGCGGAGGCGACGACGGGGGTCCCGGCGGCCATCGCCTCCAGGAGCGGCAGGCCGAACCCCTCGTAGACGCTGACATAGGCGAACAGCGCCGCCCGGGCATACAGCGGCACCAGGTCCTGGTCCGCGACATGGCCCAGCAGGCGCAGCGTGCCGTCCTGCCGGGCGCGCTCGGCACCGGGGCTGGCCAGGGTGCTGCCCCAGCCCGCGCCGCCCACGATGGCCAGCGGGAAGCGGCGGCGCAGCGACAGCGGCAGGGCCAGGTGCGCCGCCATCAACCGGTCGAAGTTCTTCCGCGGCTCCAGCGTCGAGACGGACAGCACGTAGCCGCGGTCCTGCAGCCCGTGGCGCGCCAGGGCCGGCGCCGCCGCCGCCGAGTCCATCGGCACGAACTGCGCGCCGGCGGCCAGCGCCACGACGTCGATGCGGGCGGCGTCCACACCGAGGTCCCGCACCATGGCGTCCGCGGTGAAGCGGGAGATGGCGACGAAGCGGGTTGCCTGGTCCAGCGTGCGGCGCAGGTTGCGGTCGATCCAGGCCAGGCGTTCCGCCGGATGGTACTCCGGGTGATGGTGCCACGACAGGTCGTTCACGCACACGACGGTCGGGCAATCAGAGGGCTGCGGGATCATGTTGGGCTCGTGGTAGACGACCCGGCCCTGCGCCGCCGCCGCCATGTCCGCCATGTCCCGCCGCTGGGCCCAGCGGCGCCGGGCCGCGCGCAGCCGCTGCACGCCGGGGATGCCGCCGATCTGGATCTTCACCCGCCGCAGCAGGCCGGGGACCGCGGGCGGGCCTGGCGGGGCAGGCGCCTCGGAGGCGGTCAGGCGGGCCAGCACCGGCTCCGTCGCGTGCAGGCGGCCCTCCATCAGCAGGCGCAGCGTCGCGATCTCCGGCCGGTGGCGCACGGCCTCGGCGATCTCGAGCGTCATGCGCCCGATGCCGGAGCGGCGGCGGAGCAGGCTGTCGGCGCCGATGACGAGGCCGATGGGGGCGTCGATGGATTCAGGAGCAGGGGGTGCCATGGCCCGGGCAGAAACCCCGGTTCGGCGCGTTGGTCAATCGGCGTGGCGCAGCGGGGGCGCAGCGGGGCGTGCGGCGCCGGGCGCTTTGCCGCGGTCTGCGCCGCAGCAGGAAGCGGGACCACGGAGACGCGGAGGACACGGAGGGGTGGTTCCTGGGGTTGGGCCGGGTGGTCAGCGGGGCGGACAGTAAGAGGGACCACGAAGGCACGAAGAACCGCGAAGAGATTTGTATTCGATTTTGGCCAAAGATGCCTGGTGGACGAGGGGTTCAACTTCGTCGTCTTCGTGTCTCCGTGGTCCTCTTTCCGTGGTCGGCACCCCAGCAAGAACGACGTCAGGGCTGCAGCAGCCCGGCCCAGCGCGGCAGGATCAGGGCGACGTCGGGCACGAAGGTGACCAGCAGCACGACCGCCGCCATGCCCAGGATGAACGGGGGCACCTCGACGAAGATCGCGGCCAGCGGGGTGCCCGTCAGGCCGCTCATCACGAACAGCAGCAGCCCATGCGGCGGCAGCGTCAGCCCGATCATCATGTTCAGCACGACCAGGATGCCGAAATGCACGAGGTCGATGTTCAGCCCGGCCGCGATCGGCACCAGCAGCGGCACGATCACCAGCAGGATCGTCACCTCGTCCAGCACGATCGCCAGCAGCAGCATCAGCGCGTCGACCAAGAGCAGGAAGGCGGTCGGGCCCAGATGCATGCCCAGCAGGGCCGCGCTGATCGCCTGCGGCACGTCCTCGTTGGCGATGGCGTAGTTGAAGACGTAGGCGCCGGCCATGATCATGGCGATCATCGCCGTCGCCCGCACCGTCTCCACCACCACGGGCACCAGCTGCAGCGGGCTTAGCGTGCGGTAGACCACGCAGGCGAGCAGCAACGCATAGGCGGCGGCGATGGCGGCGGCCTCCGTGGGCGTGGTCACGCCGGAGTAGATGAGGCCCAGCAGAAGGCCCGGCAACGCCAGCGGCAGCAGCGACCGGCCCAGGATGCGCGGCACGGCGGCCCAGGGCGTCCGCACCTCCCGCGGGAAGTTCCGCCGGCGCGACACGACGGCGACCACCGTCATCATCGACGCCGCCATCAGGGCTGCCGGCGCCAGGCCGCCCAGCAGCAGCGCGCCGACGGAGGCGTTGGCGATCAGCGCGTAGAAGATCATCGGGATCGACGTCGGCATCAGCGGCCCGAGCGTGGCCGACACGACCGACGTCGCGGCGGCGAAGCCCGGCGGGTATCGCCCGTCCTTGGTCATCATCCGCGCCACCAGCAGGCCGGGGCCGGAGGCGTCGGCGACGGCGCTGCCACTCATGCCGGAGAACACCAGGTTCGACACGACGTTCACCTGCGCCAGCCCGCCCGGCAGGTGCCCGACCATGGCCGCGCCCAGGGCGAGCAGGCGCTCGATCACCCCGCTGGCGCTCATGAGGTTGGCGACGAAGATGAACAGCGGCACCGCAAGCAGCAGGTAGCTGTTGTACAGCCCGTTCATCGTCTGGTCCGCCACCAGGCCCAGGTCCTGGTGGGTGGCCGCGAGGTAGGCGAAGCCCGAGGCGAGCATCGCCACACCGAGCGGCGCCCCCAGCACGGCCAGCACGGCGAACACCGCGAGCAGGATCGTCAGGCCGTGCGACATGGGGGATCGTTCCTAGACCTGGGCGCGCCAGCGGGGGCCCAGCAGCAGCGCGAAGCTGGTGGCGGCGCGGACGGCCACGGCGCCGACGAACAGCGGGAAACAGAGGTACACGCGGTCCAGCCGCAGCCCCAGCACGGCCGTCTTCTCGCGCCACAGGAACAGCACGTAGTCGAGCGTCGGCGGGAACGCCCACAGAAAGATGCCTGCGAGCAGCAGCGCGCGCAGCAGGGCCAGCACGCGGCGCCCCCCGGGGGGCAGCAGGATATACACCAGGTCGAACCGGATATGGTCGCGCTCGCGCAAGATCAGCGCGTTGGCCCAGAACACGATCCAGACGAACAGGATGATGGAGACCTCGTCGGCCCAGGCCATGGAGTCGTGCGCGAGATAGCGCAGCCCGATCTTGAAGCAGAAGATCAGGAACACGGCGGCGAACATCAGCGCCGCGACGCCGTCGGCCACCAGGCGCAGCGCCCGCAGCGCCCGCACGTCAGGCGTCGAGCACGCGCCGGGTCCAGGCCTTGTCCCAGGTCTTGGCCATGTCGGACTCGCCGTACACGGCGTCGGCCTGCTTCTGGAACGGCGCGAGGTCCGGCTTGTCGACCGTCAGGCCGCGGGTCGCAAGCGCGGTCGTGATGCCGGCCTCGTCCGCCAGGCGGCCGGTGTCGTTGGCCTGGGCGGCGTTGCGGGCGGCGGCTTCCAGCGCCTTCTGCTGCGGCGCGGACAGCCGGGCCCAGGCCGGGGCGGCGATGTTGATGAACACCGGCTGGATCATGTGCGACGTCAGCACCACCTGCTCGGTCACCTCGTACAGCTTGGCGGCGTTCAGGATGCTCAGCGGGTTCTCCTGCCCGTCGATCGTGCCGGTCTTCAGCGCCAGGTAGACTTCCGGCATGCCCAACGGCACCGGGCTTGCGCCGATGGCCCGGCCCAGCAGCAGCCATTCCGGCCCCGCCGGCATGCGCATCCGCACGCCCGCCAGGTCCGTGGGGGCATGCACGTCCCGCTTCTTGCGCAGGTTCACGTGGCGGGTGCCGAGGTAGGCGGTGGCCAGGATGCGGATGCCCATCTTCTCGGCGACCACGGCGGCGTACTCGGCGCCCATCGGCCCGTCGAACACCCGGCGCATGTGCGCGTGGTCATGGAACAGGTAGCCGCGGTTGAAGAAGCCGTATTCCGGCAGCTGCTGCGCCACCTCGAAGGTGGTCATGGTGCTCATCTCGAGGTTGCCGCGCTGCATGGCGGGCACCTCGGTGCCCTGCTTGAACAGCGCGCCGGCCGGGTAGGTCTCGATCTTCAGCGAGGGCTCGGCGGCCATCGCCTCGGTCTTCAGCTGCTCCAGCGCCCGGGCCAGGAAGTCGCTGGGCGGGGCGGCGGTGGAGATGCGGACCTGGGTCGCGGTGGTTTGGGCGCGGGCCACGAGCGGCGTGGCGAGCGTTGCGGCCAGGAGGGTGCGGCGGGCGATCATGGGGTTCACCGGTCTAGGGGAGGCTGGATGCGGACGGACAGGGTGCCGATGCCGGGGACGCTGGCCTCGACCGTGTCGCCGACCGCAAGGAACGTCTGTTTCGGCACGCCGACGCCCGCCGGGGTGCCGGTCAGGATCACGTCGCCCGGGTCCAGCGTCATGATGCGCGACGCGATGGCGATCTGCTCGGCGATGGAGAAGATCATGCCCGACGTGTTGCCGTCCTGCTTGGTCTGGCCGTTGACGGACAGGTGCAGCGGGATCGATTGCGGGTCGGTGAAGCTGCGGGCGGGCACGAGGCGGGGGCCCAGCGGGCAGGTGGTGTCGTTGGCCTTTCCGGCGACCCAGTCGAGCTTGTAGAACGTCTCGGGCGCGCGGTTGTGGTCCCTGGCGGAGAAGTCGATGCCGACGGTGTAGGCCGCGACGTGCTCCATCGCGGTCTCGACCGGCACGTTGCGGGCGCGGCGGCCGATGACGGCGGCAAGCTCGATCTCCCAGTCGAAGGCCTGGGTGCCGATGGGCATGTGCACGGTGTCGCCGGGGCCGACGACGGCGTTGCGCGGCGGCTTCATGAAGAAGAACAGCCGCTGGTCGGCCTTCTTGGCCCCCGGCATGCCCATCTCGGCCAGGTGGTCGTAGTAGTTGGCGCCGGCGCACAGGATCTTGCCGGGATACAGCAGCGGCGCCAGGGTCCGGCCGGGGACCACGATGTCGGCCGGGTCGAACGCGGCGGTGTCCAGCGCGGTCAGCACCCGGTCCCAGATGGGGAACAGCGCCGCCAGCCCGTCCATGCCCGGCACCCCGGCCCGCGCCAGGGTCGGCGCCAGCGCATAGGACGCGCCCCCTCGTTCGATCACGGCGACGGGGCGGCCCCCGACCTCGACGGTCGCAAGGGCCCAGGCGGGTTCGGTTTGCATCCGGGATGGTAGGAACGGGACGCCGCGGGCGTCAATGTGTCGCCGGGCAGGGCCAGCGCCCAGCCGGGCAGGGCCAGCGCCCAGCCGGGCAGGGCCAGCGCCCAGCCGGGCAGGGCCAGCGCCCAGCCGGGCAGGGCCAGCGCCCAGCCGGGCAGGGCCAGCGCCCAGCCGGGCAGGGCCAGCGCCCAGCCGGGCAGGGCCAGCGCCCAGCCGGGCTGTGCCACAGCGCGCCGGCCGTGCCATAGACTACGACCGTCCGAGCGAGGAGGGGAACCGCGTGATCATCGGCATCGATCTCGGCACCACCAACAGCCTGGTCGGCGTTTGGCGCAACGGCGAGTCGGAGCTGCTCGCCAACCCGCTGGGCGGCTTCCTGACGCCGTCGGTCGTCAGCATCGCCGAGGACGGCGTCACCCTCGTCGGCCAGGCGGCGCGCGACCGCCTGTCGACCCATCCGCAGCGCACCGCCGCCTCGTTCAAGCGGGCCATGGGCACCGACCACGTGTTCGAGCTGGCCGATCGCCCGTTCCGGGCCGAGGAGCTGTCGGCCCTCGTGCTGCGCGCGCTGAAGGCCGATGCGGAGCGGGCGCTGGGCATGGCCGTGACGGATGCGGTCATCACCGTCCCGGCCTATTTCAGCAACGCGCAGCGCGAGGCGACCAAGTCTGCGGGCCTGCTGGCCGGGCTGCGCGTTCGCCGCCTGCTGAACGAGCCCACGGCCGCCGCGATGGCGTTCGGCCTGCACCGGTCCGGCGCCGAGGAGCGCATCCTGGTGCTGGACCTGGGTGGCGGCACCTTCGACGTGTCGATCCTCGAGGTGTTCGAGGGCGTGATGGAGGTCCGCGCGACCGCCGGCGACAACCGGCTGGGCGGCGACGATTTCACCGGCGTGCTGATGGAGGGCTTCATGCAGGCCGTCGGCACAGAGGCCGGGCTGCCGCCGCTGCGGCACGACGACGAGGTGCGTGGCGCGCTGCGCCGGGCGGCCGAAACGGCCAAGCGCGCGCTGACGTCCGGGCACGACCACATCATGGCGGTGGTGCACGAGGGCCAGGAACTCGCCTGGCCCGTGACCCGTGACGGGTTCGAGGCGCGTGCCCAGCCCCTGGTGGCCCGGCTTCGTGCGCCCATCGAGCGGGCCATCCGCGACTCCCGCCTGGCGCCGGACCGCATCGACCACCTGGTGCTGGCGGGCGGCGCCACCCGCATGCCCATGGTGCGCCGCATGGCGGTGCAGCTGTTCGACCGCCTGCCGATCGCCAGCGTCGACCCGGACCAGGTGGTGGCGCGGGGTGCGGCGATCCAGGCCGGGCTGGCCGCCGAGGACGCGGCGCTGGTGGACCGCGTGATGACCGACGTCGCGCCCTTCACCCTGGGGGTCGAGACGTCCCGCACGGAGAACGGGCGCCTGATCCTCGACGGCATCTTCCTGCCGCTGATCGAGCGCAACACCGTCATCCCCGCCAGCCGGTCCAAGGGGTTGGTCACCGCGGCCGACTACCAGAAGCGGATCCAGCTCAACGTCTTTCAGGGCGAGGCGCGCCTGGTGAAGGACAACATCCCGCTCGGCACGCTGGACATCCCGGTCCCGTCCGACCGCGCCGGGGTGCAGTCGGTCGAGGTCCGGTTCACCTACGACACCAGCGGCCTGCTGGAGGTGGAGGCGCTGGTCCGCAGCACCGGCGTGCGCCGCCGCACCGTGATCCAGAACCAGCGCGGCGTGCTGACCGAGGCCGAGATCGACCGGCGCCTGGCCAAGCTGGCCGCGCTGAAGGTGGACCCCGCGGACCAGGCCGAGAACACCGCGGTGATCGCCTATGCCGAACGCCTGTACAGCGAGCGGCTGGGCCCGCAGCGCGACTCCGTCGGCGACGCGTTGGAGGCGTTCCTGCTTGTCCTGAAGGGCCAGGACCCCCGCGCGATCGAGGAGGCGCGCCGAAGCCTCGAGACCTGGCTCGAGGCCATCGACACCTCCGTCTTCTGACCCGCATGACGGACCTGCCCTGGCCCGAGCTGGGCATTGCGCCGACGACGGACGCAACGGCCATCCGCCGGGCCTATGCGAGGCGGCTGCGGACGCTGAAGCCGGATGCCGATCCGCAGGGGTTCGCCCGGTTGCGCGAGGCCTATGACCTTGCGCTGGGGGTTGCGGACCGCCGGCCCGGTCCTCCGCCGGGACAGGGTCCGGGACAGCCGCCGCCCGGCCCGGTCGTGCCCCGCCCCCCTCCGCCTTCCCCCGAGAGTGCGACCCGCCCCGCCCCGCCCGATCCCGCCATTTCTGGGCCCGACCCGCTGACCGAGCACCTGGCCCGCCACGACGTCGCCGCCGCCGCGGCCTGGCTGCGCGCCGCCCAGGACGCCGGCACGCTCAGCCTGGAGCGCGGCCTCCAGCTCGCCGACCGCCTCGGCCGGGCGATGGCGGACGACCGCAGCCTGCCCGGCCCCGCCGTGTGTGCCGCCGCCGCGGCCCTGGACTGGCCCGAAAGCGCCGGCGCCAGCGACTGGGCCGCCCCGCTCCGCGCCCGCCTGGATGCCGAGGCCTGGTTGATGCAGCTGCGCCGGCATCCCGCGACCGGGGCGGGGTGGGTGGCCGACCGCGACGCGACCGCCGCCCACATCCTGCTGGGGCGTGGCCCGATGCGCGGCCTGTCGCTCATGCGGGGCGACAAGGTCCTGCACCGCCAATTCGCCGAGTATCGGCGTCACGCCGCGCAGCTGGCCGACGCCTTCGATCCCGACCGCATCGAACAGGTGGCGCGCCTGATGGACGCGCCCCCGCGGCGCCGCGGCTCGGTCCGGCTGGTCCGGCTGGTCCTGGGCCTGCTGGGCCTCTGCTTGCTGGCAGGCTTCATCGGCGGCCAGTTCGAATCGAGCCTCCGCGCGGGCGTCACGGGCACGCTGATCACGGGCAGCCTGACGTGGCTCTATTGCCGCAGCGTCTGGACGCGGCTGCAACGCTGGCGGCTATTGCGCCGGATGCGTCGGCAGCCCCGGCCGGGATCGTAGGGCCGGGTCGTCGGGCCGTCGTGGTGCCGGCGTTTGGAGCCTCGGGGCGGACGGGCTAGTCTCGGGTCCGAGCGGTCCGTGCGAGGGCGCGCTCGGAGCTCAGCCGCCCTCATAAGCGGGCGACAACGTCTTCGGGGGGAACGATGATCGGCTCCAGGCCAGGCCGGCGGGGCGTCCTGCTGGGCGCCGCCGCCCTCGGTATCGTCCCGCGGGCCCGGGCGGCCGACTACCCGTCCCGCGTCGTGCGCATCGTCGTGCCCTACCCGGCCGGCGGGTCGAACGACATCGTCGCGCGGATCGTCGCACAGAAGCTGGCCGAGCGGACCGGCAGCGGGTTCATCGTCGACAACCGCTCGGGCGCCAACGGCAACATCGGCGCCCGGCTCGTCGCGGAATCGAATCCGGACGGCTACACCCTGCTGCTGACGGCGCCGCCGCCGCTGACGATCAACAACGCGCTGTATGACGACATGAAGTACGACGCCAGGACCGACTTCGCCCCGGTTTCGCTGGTGGCCTCCGTCCCGATCGTGCTGTCGGTCAACCCGGCGCTTGGCGTGCAGACCGTGCAGGAGCTGGTCGCCCTCGCGCGGTCCAGGCCCGGCGCGATCAGCTTCGGGTCCGCCGGCATCGGCTCGACCGGCCACCTGGCGGGGCAGCTGTTCAAGACGAGAACCGGGATCGACATCGTCCACGTGCCGTATCGCGGCGAGGCGCCGGCCATCGTGGACCTGATGGGCGGCGTGACCCAGATGATGTTCAACAACCTGCCCTCCATGCTGCCGCAGATGCAGGCGGGGACGGTCCGGATCATCGCGACCGCCGGCGCCGCCCGGGCGACGGCGCTGCCGGACGTGCCGACGGTCGCCGCATCCGGCGTGCCGGGCTTCGGGGCCGCCGCCTGGTTCGGCCTGGCCGCCCCCGCCAAGACGCCCGATGCGGTGCTCGGCCGGCTGATCGCCGACACCGCCGCGGTCCTGGTCAGCCCGGACGTGCTGGCCCGCTTCGCCGCGCTGGGCGCCGAGGCGGGCACGGTGTCGGGCGACGAGTTCCGCCGCGCGCTCGCCACGGAACGGCTGACCTGGGCGGCCATCATCGGCGCCTCGGGCGCGAAAGGGACCTGAATGGACGCCTCGTTCGCCCGGCGGCCCAGCACGGCTGTCCCGCCATGGAGCTGAAGCTGGGCGGCAAGGTCGCGGTCGTCACGGGCGGCAGCCTCGGGATCGGCCGGGCCATCGCCGAGGAGCTGGCGGCCGAAGGGGTCCAGGTCGCGATCGTGGCCCGCGACGCCGCCCGCCTGTTGTCCGCTGCGGCCGAGATCTCCGGGCGGGGCGGCGGCAGGGTGCTGGCGTGCCCCGGCGACATGACGCGTCCGGCCGACATCGAGACCGCGATGGCGGCGGCGCACCAGGCGCTCGGGCCGATCGACATCCTGGTGAACAATGCCGGGGCCTCGCCGATGGGGCGGATCGCCGAGACCGCCGATGCGGTGTGGGAGAAGTCGTTGCAGCTGAAGCTGATGGGCTACGTGCGCTGTGCCCGCGCCGTGCTGCCCGGCATGCGCGCGCGCCGCTGGGGCCGGGTCGTGAACATCATCGGGCGCAGCGGCCACCAGCCCCGCGCGGCCTACCTCGCGGGCGGGGCGGTCAACGCGGCGCTGCTCAACTTCACGCTGGCCCTGGCCGAGGAGTGTGCGCCGGACAACGTGCTCGTCACCGGCGTCAACCCGGGGCCGGTGCAGACGCCGCGCTGGGACACGCTGGTCGCGCAGGGGGCCGCGATCGCCGCCACGGACACGGGCACGGCGCATGCCGCGGCGCTGGCCTCGGTCGGCCTGTCGCGGATCGGGCGGCCGGACGACGTGTCCGGCATGGTGGCATTCCTGTGTTCCGACCGCGCCGCGTTCATCACCGGCACCTGCATCGACATCGACGGCGGGGGCACGAGATGCATCTGACGAACCAGGTGACCATGGTGGGTCTGGCCGACGGCGCCGAGCTGGCCGTCCGGGTCGACGACTATGCGCTGCCCTGGGACCAGGGGGCGCCGGTGGTGATGCTGCACGGCCTGGCCGAGAGCGGCGAGACGTTCCGGCGCTGGGTGCCGTGCTTCGCCGGGCGGCATCGTGTGGTCCGGCCGGATTTGCGGGGCTACGGCAGCTCCACGCCCATGGCGGCCGACTACCCGTACCGCTTCGCGACGCTGGGCGAGGACGTGATCCGGCTGCTGGACGCGTTGCAGCTCGACCGGGCGTTCCTGGTCGGCGCCAAGATCGGCGGGGCGCTCGCCCTGCACCTGGCGGCCCGCTTCCCCGACCGGGTCGCCGCGGTGGCCGCCGTGGGCGCGCCGGCCTCGTTGACGTCGTTCTCCGAGCGCGCACCGGCCTGGCGCCGGCAGATCCGCGAGCAGGGGGTGGAGCCCTGGGTGCGCGAAACCACGACGGGCCGCCTCGGCACATCGCTGCCGCCCGCCGCGATCGCCTGGTGGGTCGAGATGATGTCCCGCACGCCGGCCTCGACGCTCGAGGCGTTCCTGCAGATGGTGCCGACCGTCGATGTGCGGCCCCTGCTGCCGGCCATACGCTGCCCCGCGCTGGTAATCACCACGACCGGGTCCGGGCTGGGCGACGTGGCGTCGGTCCGGGCCTGGCAGGAGACGATCCCCGGTTCCGTGCTCGAGGTGCTGCCCGGCGATTCGTACCATGTTGCCGCGACCGACCCCGAGGCCTGCGCCGCCCTGGTGCGCGCGTTCCTCGATCGCGTCGGGGCCTGAGCCGCCGGGTCGGGCCATGTGCAACCTGTACAGCATCACCCAGGGTCAGCAGGCGATCCGCGAGGCGTTCCGGGCGATGACGGACGATACGGGGAACCTGCCGCCGCAGCCGGGCCTGTTCCCGGACCAGATGGCGCCGGTCGTGTGCGGCGGTCCTGCTGGCGAGGGGCGGGCGCTGACGATGATGCGCTGGGGGTTCCCGCCGCCGCCCGGTGTGCCGGGCCGCCCGGTGACGAACATCCGCAACACCGCCTCGGGCTATTGGCGCGCCTGGATGCAGCCGGCGAACCGCTGCCTCGTGCCGGCGACCAGCTTCTGCGAGTACGCCGGCATCCGGCCCGCGGTGCCGCACTGGTTCGCGTTGGGGCCGGATCGCCCGCTGTTCGCGTTCGCCGGGCTGTGGCGCCCCTGGCATGGATTGCGCGGCACGAAGGCCGACCCGGCCGAAGGCTTCCATCGGCTGTTCGCCTTCCTGACCTGCGCGCCCAACGCCGAGGTCGGGCCCATCCATCCCAAGGCGATGCCGGTGGTGCTGACCACGGAGGCCGAGTGGGACACCTGGTTGAACGCCGACATCCCCGAGGCACTCACGCTCCAGCGGCCCCTGCCGGACGGGATGCTGCGGGTCGTCGCACGCGGCGCGAAGGAGGATGGCGCGAGTAAGGACGTCGTGAAGCAGCATGACGCGCTGCCGCTGTTCCCGTGATCCTCTACCGCCAGACGGCCAGCGCGGCGCACCACCCGGCGAGGGCCAGGCAGGTGCCGAAGGGCAGGGCGGTCTTCGCGCCTATGGTCAGCCCCCGCGCCGCCATCGCCGCCGCCAGCAGCAGCCCGGCGAGGGCCGCGCCCATCACCACCCAGGGCAGCGCCTCGAGCCCGGTCCAGGCGCCAAGCGCGGCGAGCAGCTTGGCGTCCCCCGTGCCGATGCCCTCGCGGTGGCGGAGCCGGCGGTAGACGGCGGCCAGCGCCGTCACCGCGCCGTAGCCGAGCGCGGCCGCGACCGCATGGTCGGTGACGGCCTCCGGCTCCAGCCAGACGGTCGCGGCGAGCCCGGCCAGCACCAGGGGCAGGGTCAACGCGTCCGGGAGCAGCAGCCAGTCCCAGTCGATCCATGCCAGCGCGAGCAGCGTCCAGCCGAACACGCAGACGGGCCACAAGGCAGGGGGCGCCACGCCCGCCAGCGCCGCGCTGGCGGGGATGCCGAAGGCCGCGAGTTCCACGTGCCAGTGCTGGGGCGGGATGCGGGCCCCGCAGGCGCGGCAGCGCCCCCGCAGCAGCAGCGCGCTCACCAGCGGGACCATGTCGCGCAGCCGGAGCGGGGTGGCGCAGGCCTCGCATCCCGAGCGGGCGGGGGACAGCATCGTGCCGCGCGGAAGCCGGCGGATGAGGGTGCCGAGGAAGCTGCCCACGAAGGGCGCTGCCAGCACCGGCCAGAGCCAATCCATGTCCCGGCTTCTCCCGCCCGCGCCGCGACCCATGTATGCTGGGCCGGCGACACCCACAAGAAGGCCCGCATGGACGTCCAGGGACACGAGGCCGCGCCCGGCCTCACTCACCCCAACGACCCGACCGACCCCATCGACGCGCTGGCCGCGCTGTTGCTGGCGCAGGACCATTGCGACGCCCGCACGCTGGACCGCGCCCGCCGGGTGGCGGCCGAGAGCGGGCGGCGGCTGGACAAGGTGTTGATCCAGCTGGGCCTGGTGGGCGAGCGGGGGCTGGCGGAGGCGTTCGCGGCGCTGCTCGGCATCCCGCTGGCGACGCCCGGGCAGTATCCGCAGGACGAACCCCTGTTCGCCGACCGGCTGCCCGCGCGCTTCCTGCGCAACGCCCGGGCGCTTCCGGTGGCGATGGAGGGTGAGCGGCTGCTGGTGGCCTTGGCCGACCCGCTCGACCGGTTCGTGCCCGCCGCCATCGCCGCCGCCACGGGGGCCGAGGTGACCCTGCTGGTCGGCGTGCCGATCGAGGTGGATGCGGCGCTGGACCGGCTGTATCCGGACCCCTCCCGCACCCCGGCGGAGGAGCCCGGGTCCGCCGACCCGTCCGAGGACGATGCGGAGCGGCTGAAGGACCTGGCCTCCGAGGCGCCGGTCATCCGCCTCGTGAACGGCATCATCGGCCGCGCGGTCGAGACGCAGGCGTCCGACATCCATATCGAGCCCTTCGAGGACCGGCTGCGCATCCGCTACCGCTACGACGGGGTGCTGCACGAGGCGGACAGCCCGCCGGCGCGGCTGGGCGCCGCCATCACCTCGCGCATCAAGATCATGGCCCGGCTGGATATCGCGGAGCGCCGGCTGCCGCAGGACGGGCGCATCAAGCTGGCGGTGCGGGGGCAGGAGGTCGACTTCCGGGTCTCGACGATCCCGTCCTTGCATGGCGAGACGGTGGTGCTGCGGGTGCTCGACCGGAGCGCCATGGCGCTGGACTACGGGAGTTTGGGGCTGCCGGGAGGGGTGGTCGCGCGGCTGGACACGGCGCTGGCGCTGCCGAACGGGATCGTGCTGGTGACGGGCCCGACGGGCAGCGGCAAGACGACGACGCTGTATGCCGGGCTGCTGTCGTTGAACTCGGTCGAGCGGAAGGTGGTGACGGTCGAGGACCCGATCGAATACCAGCTGCCGGGGGTCAACCAGATCCAGGTCAAGCCGCAGATCGGGCTCGACTTCGCCAGCCTGTTGCGATCGATCTTGCGGCAGGATCCGGACGTGATCATGGTGGGCGAGATCCGCGACATCGAGACGGCGCAGATCGCCGTGCAGGCGGCGCTGACCGGGCACCTGGTGCTGAGCACGGTGCACACCAACTCGGCGGCGGCCACCATCTCGCGCCTGCGGGACATGGGGCTCGAGGACTACCTGCTGACGGCGGTGCTGCGGGGCATCCTGGCGCAGCGCCTGGTGCGGCGCCTGTGCCTGCAGTGCCGGCGGGAGGACGATGCCGCGCCGGAGCTCGTGGCCCGGTTCGGGCTCGACCGCCGAACGCAGGCGCGGCCGGTGCGGCTGTGGCACGCCGTGGGCTGCCCGCACTGCCGCGGCACGGGCTACCGGGGGCGGATCGCGATCGCGGAGTTCCTGCGGCCCAACGCCGACATCGAACGGCTGATCTTCAGCCGGGCCGAGCATACCCAGATCGAGCGCGCCGCGGTGGAGGCGGGGATGGTGACGATGTTCGACGCGGGACTGGACGCGGCGCTGCAGGGCCAGACGACGATCGAGGAAGTCATGCGCAGCATCCGTTCCGAGGCTTAGGAACGGATGCCCGCGTTCCGCTACGTCGCGATCGATGCCGCCGGACAGACGCAGCGGGGGGTGATGGACGCGGCCTCCGACACGGAGGTCGTGGCGCGGCTGCAGCGCGACGGCAGCATCCCGATCCGCGCCGTGCCGGCCGGGGGGGCGCTGTCGGGGCTGCTCGACCTGCAGTTTGGACGGCGCGGCATGGGGCGGCAGGCGGTCACGGACATGACGCGGGAGCTGGCGGTGATGCTGGCGGCCGGGCAGGACCTGGACCGCAGCCTGCGCTTCATCGCCGAGACGGCACCCAATCCGCGCGTGCTGGCGACCGTCGAGGCGCTGCGCCGCCGGGTGCGGGACGGCGGCGCGCTGGCGACCGCGCTGTCGGAGCATCCGGAGACGTTCCCGCGCCTGTATGTCGGCCTGGTGCGCGCCGGTGAGGCGGGCGGCACCCTGGCGCCGACGCTGGAGCGGCTGGCCCTGCTGATGGAGCGGGAGCGCGCCCTGGCCTCGACGGTGAAGTCGGCGATGATCTACCCGGCCCTGCTGACGGTCGTCGCCGTCGGGTCCATCACCCTGCTTCTGACGCAGGTGCTGCCGCAGTTCGTGCCGCTGTTCGAGCAGAACGGGGCCGTGCTGCCGCGCCCGACGCAATGGATGATCGCGGCCGGCGATGCCGTGTCCGGCTATGGGCTGTATGCGCTGCTGGTGGCGTTCGTGCTCTCGCTGGTGGCGCGACAGGCGCTGCGGCGGCCCGGCCCGCGCCTGGCGGCGGACCGGCTGCTGCTGCACCTGCCGGTCGTCGGCAGCCTGGCGCGGGAGGTGCTGGCCGCCCGGTTCACCCGGACGCTGGGCACGCTGCTGATCAACGGGGTGCCGCTGATCGGCGCGCTGGGGATCGTGCGCGACGCCGTGGGGAACACGGCGGGCGAGCAGGCGATCGAGCGGGCGGCGATCAGCGCCAAGGCCGGCGCGGGTCTCTCGCGCCCGCTGAAGGACAGCGGCATCTTCCCGCTGCGCACCACCGACTTGCTGCGGCTGGGCGAGGAGACCGCGCAGCTTGGCGCGATGGCGCTGCGGGCGGCCGAGATCCACGAGGAGAAGACCCGGCTCGGCGTGCAGCGGCTGGTGGCGCTGCTGGTACCGCTGATCACCATTGTCATGGGCGTCGCCATCGCGGGGATCGTGTCGTCGCTGCTGCTGGCGATGCTGGGGTTGAACGACCTTGCCGCGTCCTGAGCCCGCGCCGCGGGGCTTCACGCTCATCGAGATGCTGGTCGTGCTGGCCATATTGGGCATGGTGGGGGCGGTGGTGCTGGTGCGCGGGCCCGGCCGCAGCGCCGCGCTGGACTTGCGGACGGCCTCCACGACCGTGGTAGGGGCGTTGCGCCTGGCGCGCAGCCGGGCCATCGCGACCGACCGGCCGACGCTGGTGCGGTTCGATGCCGGACGCGCCACCCTGCAGGTCGGGGCGGACCCCGCGCGGGCGCTGCCGGCGGGGATCGGCATGGCAATCGTCACGGCCCGCGATGCGGCAACTGGCGACGGGGATCGTACGCCGACGATCCGCTTCCTGCCGGACGGCAGCTCGACCGGCGGGCGCGTCGAGCTGACGGGGCAGGGCCGAACGGCGCGGGTGGGGGTGGACTGGCTGACCGGCCGGGTCAGCCTCGCGGCGGACTCGTGAGGATCGTGCGCCTCCGCCCCAGGAGCCGCCCGCGTCCTGCCGCGGCGGCGCCGGACGAGGGCGGGTTCACGCTGCTGGAGGTGCTGATCGCCTTCGTCATCGCCGCCCTGGCCGTGGGCGCCCTGCTGCAGGGTGCGGCCGGCGGGCTGCAGAACGCCCGGGTCGCGTCGCACACGCAGGAGGCGGTGGCGCGCGCGCAGTCCCGCCTGGCGGCGCTGTCGGCCAGCCTGCAGCCCGGCGAACAGGGCGGGGACGATGGCGGGGGCTTCCTCTGGCGCGTCAGCGTCCAGCCGGGGCCTGCCATCGCCGTGCCCCGCCCGGCCGCCGCATCGCCGCCAGGAACACAGCGGGGGGCACCGCCGGGGGATCGGGACCGGACCATCCTCTATGCCGTCACCGTCGCGCTGTCGTGGCAGTCGGACGGCGCGCCACGCCGGGTCGTGCTGGCCACGCAACGCCTGGGGATCGCGCCCCCGGAGCCGCCATGAGGCGCGCGCGGGTCCCTGCGGCCGGGTTCACCCTGCTGGAGCTGCTGGTGGGGCTGGTGGTGTTCGGGTTCATCCTCGCCGGGCTGACCCAGGGCGTCCGTTACGGGCTGCGGGCCGCCACCGCGCAGACGCGCCTCGTGGACCGCAACGGCGAGCTCGATGCCGTCGACCGGGCGCTGCGCCGGCTTCTGGTGGAGGCCGATCCCGGCAGCTCCCGCGACGGTCCCACGCTCAGCGGCACGGCGGGGCGGATCAGCTTCGTGTCGGTCCTGCCGGGGGCCGTCTCGGGGTTCGTGGGGCAGCAGGCGGACGTGGCGCTCGGCCTCGATGCGGCCCGGCGCCTGGTGCTGCGCTGGTCGCCGCACCTGCATGTCGGGCGGCCCGCAGGCGGCGGGCCTCGGCCGTCCCTGCCGGTGCAGGAGACCGAGATCCTGCGCGACGTGCAGCGGCTCGAGATCGCCTACTGGAAGGACGGTTGGCAGGCCGGCTGGGACGAGAACGCGATGCCGGCGCTGGTGCGCCTGCGCATCGTGTTCCCGCCCGGCGACCCCCGCCATTGGCCGGACATCGTGGCCGCCCCGGTGCGGGGCCGCATCCAATGACCGCGTTCGGCCGTCCTATCCCTGGGGGTCGCGGCACGCGGCCCCGGGGAGGGGCATGATGATCGGCGAGGTGCTGACATGGTGGGGGCAGCAGCTTCTGTCGCTGGTCCCTGCGCGGGGCTGGGCGGGGCAGCGCGACGCCGTGTTGGCGACGCAGCGCGGCGGCTCGCTCGACGTGTCGGTGCGCCGCCGGGGCCGGCTGGGCGCGCTGGGGGCGTTTCCGTTGACCGATGCCGGGGCGGCGGCGCTGGCGACCGCGCTGTCGCGGGCGTTGGGCCCGCGCCGCGCGCCGCTGGAGCTGCAGCTGCCCGAGGGCACGATGCTGGACCAGGGCGTCACCCTGCCGCTCGCGGCCGAGCGGGACCCGGACAGCGTGCTGCGCTACGAGATGGACCGGCTGACGCCCTTCGCGGCGGATCAGCTGTATTGGACCTGGGCCGTCCTGCGGCGGGACCGGGCGCGGGCGCAGCTGGACCTGCGGCTGACGCTGGTGGTGCGCGCGCAGGTCGACCCGGTCATCGACGTGCTGCGCCGGGCCGGGCTGTCGTTGCGGGCCCTGGTCGGCGAGGGCGATCGCATCATCCCGCTCGACGCCGCCCGGCCAGGCCCGTGGCGGCAGCGGGGTGCTGCGGCGCTGGCCGGCGTGTGCGGCCTGCTCGCGGTGGCCGCGGTGGCGATCCCGTTCGTCCAGCAGTCCTGGGCCGGGCAGCGGATCGAGCAGACCATCGCGGCGCTCCGGCCGGCGGTGGACCGCGTGGACGCCCTGCGCCGGGGCATGAGCCAGGCCGTGGCGGGCGTCGACGTGCTGGCGGCGCAGCGGGCCCGGCTGGGCGACCCGCTCGCGGCCATGGCGGCGCTGACCGACATCCTGCCGGACGACACGGTGCTGACCGACCTTGCCATGCGCCAGCGGGTGCTCGCGCTGACCGGGCAGTCGGCGGCCGCAGCGCGCCTGATCCCGGCGCTCGCCGCCGACCCGGCGTTGCGCGACCCCGCCTTCACCGCCCCCGTCACCCGGAACGGACACCCAGCACACCGACATCTTCTCCATCCGGGCCGAGGCGGCGGCACCGTGAGCGCCGCGTCACGCCTGCCGACGGGCCGCGCGGGGCAGGCGCTCGCCTTGCTGCTGCTGCTGGTCGTGGCCGCGGCGGCCTGGGCCGCGGTCGTGTCGCCGCTGCTGGACTGGCACGCGGACCGTGCCGACCTGCTGGAGCGCCGGTCCACGCTGGCGCGGCGGATGGCGCAGGTGGCGGCCGACCTGCCGCGGCTGCAGCAGCAGGCGGCGGCCGGGACCCAGGTGGGCCCGCAGACGATCGTGCCGTTCGAGGGCCGGTCGGACGCCGTGGCGGGGGCTGCGCTGCAGCAGAGGCTGCAGGACATGGCGGCCACGGCGGGCACCAGCCTTTCGAGCATCGAGGCGCTGCCGCCGCTGCAGATGGGCGCCTACCGCCAGGTCGGCGTGCGGGTGGCGATCAACGCGCCCTGGGCGGCCCTGGTGGCGTTCCTCAGGGCGATCGAGGACGGGTCGCCGCAGATGCTGGTCGATGAGCTGCAGATCCACGGGGCCTACGGCCTCATTCGTGAGGCCAATGCGCCGCTGACTGCCTCGCTGGCCGTGATGGGGTTCCGTGCCGGGGCGCCGGGGCCGTGAAGCCGGTGCGGCCATGACGCGGGCGAGCCTGGTCGCGCTGGGGGTGCTGGCGCTCGGCCTGTCGGCGGTGGTCGGGCTTGAACTGTATGACGGGACCGGGGATGAGGGGGGCATGAACGCCACCACGCTCCGCGCCGCCCCCCCGACGCCGCCCGCAGCGGCGGCGCCCCGGCCCGGCAGCCCGACCAAGGACTGGGTGCAGACCGTGCTCGCCCGGCCGCTGTTCGCGCCCAACCGCCGTCCGGCGGCCGGCGCGGCGGGCGGTGCGGCGCCGGCCAGCCTGCCGCGCGTCGCCGGGATCCTGGTCGATGGCGGCCGCCGCAGCGTGATCTTCGCCGCGGCCGAGGGCGGCAAGCCGCTGGTGGTGGCCGAGGGCGCCGACGTCGCGGGGTTCCGCGTGCAGTCGATCGAGACGGGCCAGGTGACGGTGCTGGGGCCGGATGGGCCGCGGGTGCTGCGGCCGAGCTTCGATCCCACGCCGCGGCCGGCGAGCGACCCCGCCCGCGCCGCGGCCCCGCCGGGGCTGCCCGGCTTCGGCGTGCCGGCCGGGCCCA
>CBDCAI010000006.1:0-14287 GCA_965213845.1 Acetobacteraceae bacterium | reverse complement strand
TTCCACATCCACAACCCAGAAGGCCGCGTCGGCCCGCTCAGCGCGAAGGCCAACCGTCCGTCCGTGCCCCAGGCAAGGTCCGACACGACACCCTCCGGCAGGGCCACCACGCCCCGCCTGCCGCCCCGCGGCCCCACGCGCAGGGCCGAGAACCCGGCGTCGTTGTCGATCGTCGCCCAGCATCCCGCCATTCGACAGCGCCCACGCCTCGACGTCCCGCCCGGTTCCGTCGGACGCGCGCGCGGCATACTCGACCGCCAGCACGCCCATATCGGGCGCGAGCCCGGCACAGCGCCATGAACCCGTCCACTTCGGCCAGCCCCAGCAGCGCCTCGCCGTCCCACCGCAGGTTCGCGTATCGCCCGGGGCCCGGCCGCGGCACCGCACGCACCGCGCCGTCGAGGCCGGCGAGGAACGGCCGCTGATCCCCGGTGCTGCGGTCCTGCACGAACAGCACCTGCCGCCCGTCCTTGCTCCAGAGGCCCGCCACCGCTTCGTGCACGCCTTGGGCCAGCCGCGTCCGCTCGCCCGAGGCCACGTCCAGCATCACCAGGTCGAAATGCGCCTCTTCCCGGTCGTTGGCGGAAAAGCTCAGCCCGCGTGCCGTCCGGCGACCACGCCCCCAGCCCATGGATCGACCCTCAGGCGCCGTGCCGTCAGCACCCGCGAAACCCCGCTCCTCCCACAGCCAGAGCTGATGCCGCTCGTCCCCGCCCGCATCGATCGCATAAACCAGCCGATCGTCCCCCGGCGCCCGCCGCAGCACGCTGACCCGTCTCGTCATGCGCCGCCAGCTGCCGGCTCGTCCCCAGTCTTGCAGGTCCAGTGCCCGGACCTGCGCCAGCCCGCTCCCCCGCAGATGGAACAGCGTCCGCCCATCCATCCGAGAAGTTCGGCGCCGTAGCACCCTCGACAGTCGCGTAGCCCAGGCGCATCGTTCATCCCCCGACCTGTAAACCCCAACCGCTGGACGGTTGAAAATCGTTCTTGCCCCCTCACGTGATCTCCAGGAGAACATCTGTTCTATGGACCTGCTGCAAGAAGCTCGAGATCCTCGCCGACGCCGCCAAGTACGACGCCTCTTGCGCCTCGTCCGGCACCGCGAAACGGTCCTCGGCCGGCCAGACGACCGGGATCGGCAGCACCGAGGGCATGGGCATCTGCCACGCCTACGCCCCGGACGGCCGCTGCATCAGCCTGCTCAAGATCCTGCTCACCAACAGCTGCGTCTATGACTGCCTCTACTGCATCAACCGCCGCAGCAGCAGCGTGCAGCGTGCCCGCTTCACGCCCGAGGAGGTCGTCACCCTCACCCTCGGCTTCTATCGCCGCAACTGTATCGAGGGCCTGTTCCTCAGCTCCGGCATCATCAAGAACCCGGACTACACCATGGAACAGGTCATCCGCGTCGCCCGCCTGCTGCGCGAGACCCACGGCTTCCGCGGCTACATCCACCTGAAAACCATCCCCGACGCCGCACCGGAGCTGCTCGCCGAGGCCGGCCGTTGGGCCGACCGGCTCAGCATCAACGTCGAACTCCCGACCGAGGCCAGCCTCGGCCGCCTCGCCCCGGAAAAGGACATGTCCGGCATCCGCCGCACAATGGGCCGCATGCGCCTCAAGATCGACGAGGCCCGCGCCGAGAAGCGCGCGCCCCGCTTCGCACCGGCTGGCCAATCCACCCAGATGATCATCGGCGCCGATGCCAGCAGCGACCGCGACATCCTCGCCCTCAGCACCAACCTGTATGGCAGCTATGGCCTGAAGCGCGTCTACTACTCCGCCTTCAGCCCGATCCCCGACGCAAGTGCCATCCTGCCGCCGCAAAAGGCCCCGCTCGTCCGCGAGCACCGCCTGTATCAGGCCGACTGGCTGCTCCGGTTCTATGAGTTCGACGCGGCCGAACTCGCCCTCGACACGACCGGCAACCTCGACCTCGCGATCGACCCCAAGCTCGCCTGGGCGCTCCAGCACCGCGACCGCTTCCCCGTCGACATCAACCGCGCCCCGCGCGAAGCCATGCTTCGCATCCCCGGTCTTGGCGTCAAAACCGTCACCCGCCTGCTCCAGGCCCGCCGCCACCGCACCCTTCGCATGGACGATCTCGCCCGCCTCCGTCTCCCTTTGTCGAAGATCGCTCCCTTCATCACCACGCCCGACCACACCCCCGGCGCCCAACTCGACAGCCCCGCCCTCCAAGCCCGCCTCACCCCCAAACCGAAACAGCAAGACCTGTTCGTCTAGGAACGGTCCATCCCCGCTTCCGAAGGGGGTGGACAGGGCCTCCTCCTGCGAAAATGTCCGCTCACCTGCGGCCGGCGTGCCGGTTTCTCCTGGCGTGGAGCTTTGTCGGCCGGTATCGGGCGGAGCCTGGAAGAGGGGAGTGGTATGGGGCGCGACGGTCGGCGGTTTCCGCCGAGGCAGGCCGGGGAGGCAGCGGACACGCGGGTTCTGGTGATCAAGCTCGGCGCGTTCGGGGATTTCATCCATGCCTTCCACGGCTTCGCCGCCATCCGCGCGCACCATCCGGAGGCGCGCATCGAGCTGCTGACGACGGCGCCGTTCGAGGCGATGGCGCTCGGGTCGCCGTGGTTCGACGGGGTGCACGTGGATACGCGGCCGCCGTGGTGGGACGTGCGGGCGTTGCGGCGGCTGCGCGGCATCCTGCGTGGGCACGATCGGGTGTATGACCTGCAGACGTCGGGGCGGTCGGGGCGGTACTTCCGGCTGGCGGGGCGGCCGCCGTGGTCGGGGATCGCGCGGGGGAGCGCGTTCCCGCACCGCAACCCGGCGCGGGACGGTATGCACACGCTGGAGCGGCAGCGGGAGCAATTGCTGGCGGCGGGGTTGACGGCGTTTCCGGAGCCGGACCGGGCGTGGCTGGTGGCGCGGGGGAGCCGGCATGGGGTGGCGGCGCCCTACGCGTTGCTGATCCCGGGCGACAGCAAGGGGGAGGGAAGCCCGAAGCGGTGGCCGGTGGCCGGCTATGGGACGGTGGCACGGATGCTGACGGGCCGCGGCGTCACACCGGTGGTGGTCGGCGGCCCGAATGAGGCAGGGCTGGCGGCGGCGATCGGGCGGGCGTGCCCGGGCGCGGTGGACCTGACCGGGCGGACGACGATGTTCGACATCGCGGCCCTCGGGGCCGGGGCCGTGGTGGTGGTGGGCAACGACACCGGGCCGCTGCAACTGGCATGCGCGATGGGGGGGCCGACGGTGGCGTTGTTCTCGGGCGCCTATGCCTGGACGCAGGTGGCGCCGCGGGGGCCGAACGGGGAGTGGGCGACGATGCTGCGGGAAGCTGATCTCGCTGATCTCGGGGCCGACCGGGTGCTCGCGGCGGTGGCGGCGTTGCTGGATGGGGCGGCGCTGGACGGGGTGGCGCTGGGTGGGGCGCGCGGCTGACCGTCAGGCCCGAGCGGCATCTGCGACGGCGAGGCCGAACCCGAGGAGGAGGAAGAACCAGCCGCCGATCGGGAGCGAGATGATCGGGCTGGTGGAGGCGATCGGCCATTCCTGGATGATGGCGGCGACGAATAGGCCGACGCGGAGCGGGTCCGGGCGGCGCCAGAGGCCGCGTCCGAGGCGGCGGAGCCAGGCGAGGATCAGGGCGCCGAACAGCAGCAGGCCGGGGATGCCTGCGTCGTCGAGGGCCTGGAGGTAGTGGTTGTGGGGGTGGGCGACGCACATCGCGGCCCCGCCGCCGTCGTCCGCCGGGTCGGTCGGCCAGGACCAGCCGTGCTGGTAGCGGGGATCGGGGCAGCCGACGTCGAAGGCGTCGAAGCCCAACCCGGTCCAGGGGTTCTGGCCGGCGATGACGAGGGCGCGCCGGGCGATCTGGCCGTAATGGCTGCTGGGGAAATGCTCCATTTGGTCGGAGAACTTCGTGACCAGGCGATAGAAGGTCGGGGGCGCAATGACGGCCGACGCGGCAACCAGGGCGGCGCTGGCGACGATGGCGACGATGGCGAGGCGGCGCAGGGCGGGGAGGAACAGTGCGGCGAGCGCCAGCCCGAGCACGAACAGGAGGAGCGGCATGCGCTGGCCGATGAGCACGGCGGTGGCGACGGCCAGGAGGGCGATGGCGGCGGCGGCGGCCCGGGCCGGGAGCGTGCGCCGGGCGAGCAGCGGGCCGACGGCGGCGAGCAAGGGCGGAAACAGCATCCGGGTGAAGGTCGGGCCGGCGCGGGGCTTGGTGAACGGGCCGGTGAGCGAGCCATCGGCGAAGCGAGGCGCGCCGAACAGGTTATGGCCGGTGGCGAACTGCAGCAGGGTCTGGCCGGCGACGTAGGCGGTCATGACGGACAGCGTGGCGAGGAACCAGCGGCGGGCGCGTCCAGCGGCCAGCACATGCACCTGCAGCGCGGCGGTGAAGACCAGGAAGCGGAGCAGCAGGGCCGATTGCAGGATGCGGGCCGGCGCTGCGCCGGCGAGGAGGGTGCAGAGGAGCTGCCATCCCCACCAGAGCAGGGCGAGCACGACCCAGTCCTGCCGCAGCCAGGCCCAACGGTTGGTGAGCGCGGTCGAGGCCAGGAACAGGATGCCGACGGCGTCGATCACGATCTCGGCGCCCGACCGGGTGTGCAGCAGCAATAGCGGGAGCAGAAGCACCAGGCCGAGGCCCGCATGGTCGAGGATGGGGCGGAGCCGGTCGGTGATGCGAAGAGTCGAGGGCAGAGTGCCGGCAGCCGGGCCGCTGGCGCGGGCTGGCGCTATTTGGCGACCATGACGTCGGAGGCCTTGATGACGGCGATGGCGTCGTCGCCGACCTTCAGGGCGAGATCGTCGATGGCTTCGTTGGTGATCGAGGCGTGGACGGTGATGCCGTGACCAATGTCGATGTGGACGTGGCCGTTGGTGGCGCCCTTGATCACCTCGGTGACCTTGCCCTTGATCTGGTTACGGGCGCTGAGCTTCATCATCACGGATGTCCTTGCGGGTCGAGGGGGGCGTTTAGCGGGGGATGTCGAAGCGGGCAACCCGATGGCGCGCGCGCACCCTCACCCCGGCGCTCTCCCGCAGACGGGAAGAGGGGCGACAGGGGTCAGGCCGTCACACAGGCGGGGGTGGCGGGGAGGAAGGCGGTGGTTGCGGGGATGGTGCCGATCGGGGCGAGGTAGTCCCAGGGGCCGTGGCTCTCGGCTGGGGACTTCACGCGCCAGAGGGTGACGTCGTGCAGGACGCGGCCGTCGGCGCGGATGCTGGCGGGCTGGGCGAAGTAGTCCAGCGGGCGCGCGCGCATGGCGCCGTTCACGGCGACCGGGTCGCGGGTTCCGGCCTGGGCCATCGACTGCAGGAAATGGCGGGTGGCGGCATAGATGTTGGCCTGGTTCTGGGTCGGCATGGCCCGGCGCTCCGCGAAGAAGCGTTTCGAGAAGGCTCGGGTCGCGTCCGACTGGTCCCAGTAGAAGCTGGACGGGAAGCGGAGGCCCTGGGCGACATCGAGGCCGAGGGCGTCGATATCGGTGATGTAGACGAGGAAACCCGCAAGGGTCTGGCCCGTCTTGCCCTGCAGGCCGAACTCCGCGAGCTGCTTGACCAGGTTGACTTGGTCGCCGCCAACGCTGGCGAGGCCGAGCACCTTCGCCCCCGAGGTCTGGGCCTGCAGGATCTGCGACGAGAAATCGGTGTTGCCGAGCGGGAACTTCGACGCGCCGAGCACGCGGCCGCCATTCGCCTCGATCACCTTGGTGGCTTCGGCCTGGAGCGCGGCGCCGAAGCTGAAATCGACGGTGACGAAGAACCAGGTGGCGCCGCCGGGCTTGGTGAGCAGCTCGCCCGTGCCTGCTGCCATCGCATGGGTATCGTCTGCCCAATGGCTGCTGATCGGAGCGCACAGCTTGCTGGTGAATTCGGTGACCGCGGCAGCGGTGATCATGACGGTGCGGGATTTTTCCCGGGCGATCTGCTGCACGGCCAGCGCAACCGGGGTGACCGGCAGGTCGGTGATGGCGTCCACGCCCGAATCGTACCACTGGCGGGCGGTGGCGCTGGCGCTATCGGGTTTGTTCTGGGTGTCGGCGTGGATGATCTCGATCGGTTGGCCGAGGACGGTCGGGCCGAACTCGGCGGCGGCCATGCGGGCGGCGAAGATGGAGCCGGCGCCGCCGCTGCTGGCATAGGGGCCGGCCTCGTCGGTGAGGACGCCGATGCGGACGGGACCGGCCGGGATGGCGGCTTGGGCGCGGGCGGGGCGTGCCGCCGCGAGGAGCGATGCGGCGACCACGGCGCGGCGGGTTACGGTCGAGGACATAAGACGGGCTTCCCACGGTTTACCGGACGGTATCTGTGGGCGGCGGCGCGCGCCAGTTGGGGGCGATGCGTCGGAAAGCGGCGCCGTGCGTTACGGATGGCGTGCGCGGGAGGGTGGCGGATGGCGAGCAGGGGACGGCTGGTGGCGTTGGCGGTGGCGGCGGTGCTGAGCGGCTGTGTGGAAGTGCCCGAGCTTGCGCCGCAGCCTGGCCAGCAGAGCATGTTGGGCGCCTATCCGGGGCTGGGCAAGACGCAGGCCACGTTCGTCCAGGATGACGCCGCGTGCCAGGCTGCGGCATCGCAGCCGACGCCGGCGTTGCTGCCGGGCATCGTGCCGGCAGCCGGTTCCGCGGCAAGCGCCGGACCGGTGCCGGGTGGGGCCGGCCAGGCGAGCCCAGCGGGCGGAGCGCCGTCGCCCGGGCAGGGCGCGGGTCAGCCGGCGTTCACGCCGGGCATGGTCTATCTGCGCTGCATGGTGGTGCACGGAAACATCGTGCAGCCGGTGCTGGCCAGCCAGCCGGCCGGTTATGCGTCCTATGCGCCTTATCCCGTGTACTACGGGGGTGGGGACTATTACCCGTGGCTGTATGGCGGGGCGTTCGACTACCCGTTCTTCGGGGGGTTCTACGGCGGGATCGGGTTCTTTGGCGGGTACGGCTTTGGCCGGGGTTTTGGCTATGAACGCGGCTATGGCTATGGCCGCTTCTATGGGTTCCGCGGGGGCGAGGGTTTCCGCGGGGGCGAGGGTTTCCGCGGGGGCGAGGGCTTTCGAGGAACCGGAGGGTACGGCGGTTTTCATGGCGGCGGGTTCGGAGGCGGCGGGTCCGGGGGGGGCCGCTTCGGGGGCGGCGGGTTAAGCGGCGGCGGGCATCGCTGAGGGCGTGCTGAAAGAGCCTGGACGCGGCTAGTCACAAGCCAAGACCGTCACCGCCGGGCTTACCGGGCGGAGTCAAGCCCACGGCTGGCCTATTCCGAAGACATCCACCAGCGACACACAGCGTGGAAGTTCAGAACGGTTGTAGGCTGACCGGGATGCAGGTGAAGCCGCGGAAGCGAACGCGGTTGCCGCGGGTCGGCGGGGCGGTCAGGCGATAATCGGGGAAGCGTTCCAGAAAGCGGGCCAGGGCGACTTGGCCTTCCATACGGGCCAGGCTCATGCCGGCGCATTGGTGGATGCCGGTGCCGAAGGCAAGGTGACGGTTGGGCGACCGGGCGATATCGAACGTGTCGGGATGATCGAACACGGCCGGGTCGCGATTGGCGGCGCCGATGACGATGGTGACGAACGTACCGGCCTGACAGGCTTCACCGCCGATCGTCGTGGGGACGGTGGTGACCCGGTTGCCGAGCTGGTTGCTGCTTTCGTAGCGGAGGATCTCCTCGACGGCGGTGCGGGCGAGGGACGGGTTCTCGATAAGGCGTCGTTTTTCGCCGGGATGGGCGAGCAGGCTGACAAGGCCGTTGCCGATCAGGTTCGTGGTCGTTTCGTGCCCGGCGTTGAGCAGGAAGATGCAGTTGTGCAGCAGCTCGGGGGCGGTGAGGCGTTCGCCGGCTTCGCCGTCGATGAGGCGCGTGAGGACGTCCGTCGCCGGATTCCCGGGGTGGGCGCGGCGGTGCGCGACGAGGGTTTCGAGAAAGGCAAGGAAATCGATGACGGCTGTGTCGCCACGTGCCTGTTGCTCAGGCGAGAGGCTGGGTTCGAGCGCCCCGAGGATGGCGAGCGACCAGTCGCGCAGCGGCGCGCGGCCGGCAGCGGGGATGTTGAGAAGGTTGCCGATGATCTCGATGGGGATGGCAGCGGCAAAGTGCTCGATCAGGTCGGGGGCGGGTTCGATCGCGAGGGCATCGAGCAGCCGGTCGACGGTGGCGACCAAGCCGGGCTGCATGGCGGCGATGGCACGGGGCGTGAGGGCGCCGGCGATGAGGCGGCGCACGCGGGTGTGCAGCGGCGGGTCGTTGAAGACGAGGCTGGTGGTGTGATGGTCGAAAAGCGGGGAGGGGCCGAACTTGGGGCCGAACTCGGCGCGCTTGTCGGCGGAGAAGGCCGGGTCGCGATAGGCCTGGAGGCAGTCGGCATAGCGGGTGAGGAGGAGGTGGCCGTTAGGAAGGCGTTTCAAGGGGGCGTGGGTGCGGAGGGCTTCATAGGTCGGATAGGGGTTGTCGTGGAACGCTTGCGGGAGTGCGGCGAGGTCGAAGGTCTCGGCAATCTGGGCGGGGGTCATGCGGGAAGGTTGGGTGGGTCGGAGTTTCGTGGTCAAGCATGGGGCTAGGGTTGGGACCCTCACCCCAGCCCTCTCCCGCAGGCGGGAGAGGGAGCGTCAGCCCGCCAGGTCTTTGATGGCGCGGAGGTCGGCGACGAAGGCGGCGTACTCTCGCGCCTTGGCGTCCTCGTCGGGGAGGCGGAGGAGGTAGCTGGGGTGGACGGTGATGAAGCCGGTGCTGTTGCCCTCCAGCGGCAACGGCCGGCTGCGTTCGCGGCCGATCGTGACGGTGCGGCCCAGCACGGCGCGGGCGGCAGTGGCGCCCAGCATGACGGTGATGGCGGGGGCGAGCGCCGTCCGTTCGAGGTCGAGCCAGAACTTGCAGGCGACGATCTCGCTCGTGCCCGGCTTCTCGTGGATGCGGCGCTTCCCGCGCGGGACGAATTTGAAATGCTTGACGGCGTTGGTGACGTAGACAGCCGTGCGGTCGAAATCGGCTTCGGCCATCGCGCGGTCGAACAGCTGGCCGGCCGGGCCGATGAAGGGGCGGCCGGCGAGGTCCTCCTGGTCGCCAGGCTGCTCGCCGACGAACATGACGCGAGCGTCGGGCGGGCCTTCGCCGAACACGGGCTGGGTCGCGGGCTGCCAGAGGTCGCAGCGGCGGCAGTCGTGGATCGTGGCGGCGGCGGCCTTCAGGGGGGCGTCCGGGTCGGCGGTGATCGTCGTGGCCGGCGCCAGGTTCGGGGACGGGGCGCGGGCGGGGGAAAACTTGGGCTGGTCGACCATGGTGTCCGTTCGGGCCTGGGCGGTTCGGATAAGCTCGGGAATGACGGCTGCCTCGGGAAGGTTGCGCCAGTATTTCTTCGGCATCTCGGACGTCATCGCGCCGATCTTGAGGCGGGCCGGATTGAAGATGCTGCTGTAGTAGGCCCGCCAGTAGGCTTCGAGGCGGTCGTCGTCCGGGATGTCGGCCTTGCTGGCGCCCGGCGCGAAGGCGAGATCGGCGCCATCCCAGTGAACGCTGCGATAAGGGGTCAGGATGGACCAGGTCATGGTGGCGAAGCGGCGGACGAAGAATGCGGCGTTGGCCTCGACGATGTAGTGGTCGGGCTCGAACCAGGCGACGTGCTTCAGGCCACCCTCGTCCGGAACTTCGCGGAAGCGGACGAAGGCGCGCATCTTGTGGGTGTCGCGGCGGACGCTTTGGGCGAGGCGGTTGGCGCGGTCGACGTCGGGGTCGGTGGTCATCTCCAACAAATGCTTTTCGCCGCGGTGGGCGCGCCAGATCAGGCCGTAGAGCAGGGCGAAGCGCTCGGGGTCGCTGTGCTGGATGACCGTCTCGGCGAGGGTGACGAGGGCGCGGTGGACGGTGAACGTTCCCTGCGGCGGGGCTGACGGCGCTTGGCCTGCCGCATCGGCGAAGAGATCGTCGGGGTGGCCAACGGACCAGGTGGTCTGTTCGGGCGGCACGTCCTGGAGGGCGAGGGTTCGTGCGGCGGTGCGCCAGGTGTCCCAATCGACTTCGTGGGCCAGGGTGGTGTGCGGCATGGGTGGGGAACGTGCTGTTACGCGATGGGTTCGTGCCTGCCGCGAAACCCTCGGCCTCACCGTCTCACGCAGGCACGAGAGGGCATGGCGCGCCGCGGCCGGGAACTGTCGGACGGAGCCGGCTACGATCCGGAGTGCAGGCGGTTCTCGGCCATCATCGTGCCGATGAACAGCACCCCGGCGAACAAGCTGATCGATCGCAACACCCCGCTCTGGCGCCGGCGGCGAAGGACGTGGATGCCGTTCGCGATACTACAAACCCCGATCAGGCCGGCCTCCACGAGCGCGAGGACCTCGAAGGTGGTCAGCTCGGCGACAAAGCCGTCGAGCAGGAAAGCCGTGCAGCCCGCAACGACCAACAGCACCAGGCCGCCGAGCACGACATATCCCACGCCGACCGGCTTCGGATTCCGCAGCGTGCCCGGCGGCACCACCTGAGACGACGACATCGCTGGCTCTACCATACTTCACTTCCCTATCCGCCCGAGCTCATTGTGAACGCGCTCAAGTCGCCAACATAATACCTGACCATACACGGCATCAGTGTAGGAATACCCATAAGGCGTCTCTAGCCGAATGAGAAACCCATGGTTTTCCTGGCTTGCCAGAAGCGTCTCGCTTCAGTGATGGGGTCATAAGATGTCCCTGGTTGGCTATTCAGGCCCATAAACTGTCCCTGGATATAGCCTTACTTGGGCGGCATCGAGGCAGTGGTCGACTACAGGGGCCTGGGGCCGCAGCTCACCCTAGGCGACGTGCGCCGCGCCGCCCTGCCCGGGTCATCGACGACAGCCCGATGCTCACCATGCATGGTAGGCGTGGCCTAGATTTCAGCGACCGCCGCGGCCTCGCGTTCCTCGAATACAGTCCTGTGATGCTGAAGAAAGACGAGTTCCTGGTCGGTCGGCTTCCGACGTAGGGGGGCGGGAAGGCCTAGGAGGTCACGGGTTTCCTGCTCGATCTTCGACGAGACCATCATGCGGCCATCTGTGCTGAAGCTGACGAGATATCGGTCGAAGAGCGCGTCGAGATTCGCGCAGAGATACAGCCCATTTGCCTGGTCAAGTCGCTCGACGCAGGAACTCTGCCACCAAGGCTTCATGTGAGATGCACGAAGCAGCTCCTGTTGAGTGCACCCCGTGACCGAGCATGCCCCTTCCCACTTTGCGGCTACCTGCTTGCGGAACCTGCCCTGTCCGAGCCTAGCGTCCACCAGAGCCTGCTTCGTCGTTTTGCTTGTTGAAGGATCACTGAGCACATCTCCTACGTCGTCGGGCAGCGTGGCACTTCCGTCCTCCTGCCCGCCGAGCGCCGCAGCGATCCTTGCCCAGTTGCTGTCGCGATCGGAATGGGGCACCGAAAGCATGACGCGGAGCCCTTCAGCCACATCTAACTTGGTGTATTTTCCGAACATCGTCAGAAGTTTCGACGTGTTCCGAATACGCATGGGATCGAGGGCAACCGGCGCGTGCGGCTGGAAGAAATACTCGGACGGACAAGTCCAATTTGGTATCCAAGTATGCTCTGACTCCCACCTCGCGTCGAATGCGCTCCGGTCCTCGTGGAAGGCGGCTCTGACTGTTGGCTGCTTCCAGGCACTAGCATTCAGAGTGGCTATCTGAAGCCTTTTAGATAAGGCGAGCCGTTCCGGTTCGCGATGCATCAGGCATCTCGCGCGTGCTGCGGCACCGACCAGAACCTGGACCCTCTCATACGACGCATACATCAGTACGATCACGTTGCCGATCGCCTCGTCCTCGTCGTAGTTCCACACAGCTTCGGTATGGAAGGCCCGCATAGGCGTGCCGCCCTTTGTGTATCGCAGCCGGGGTGAGTTGTTCCACTCCTCGTGACCGAATCCGCTTTCCTCCGGAAAACCTTTTGCCAGGCGACCTGCAGGCCCCGACATAACCTTCCGGGTTCCACATGACAGGTTTGAGGATGACGGTCGTCATGAGCTGTCTGACAAGGCGCTTGCGCTACGGGGGGTGTGAACCGGCTTCATAAAGGGCCCATCATCGGCGCCAGAGTTCCTCCCGTAAGTCGCTGGCGAACTTTGAAAGCCATTTGGGACCTCGCGACGATCAGGGGGCCGGACGGCGCTGATCCACAATGCCAGCCGCTCACACTTTAGCACACCAACCGATTCATCGTTAGGCATCAACGACGCGCTTGATGCGACCGCGGCGGAGCAACCCTCACGCCGCGGCCCCCAATCGGCCTCTGGCGGGCTTCCTTGCCGGGCGAGGGACCGCCGGACCGGAGCCATAACTTCCTTTGCCGATCAGCTAGGGCGCTCTCGGGCCGCCTGCGTCGCGCCAGGCCTTAGGCGCGCTGAACAGCGGGAACCTGCGTACTCGTACCATGTTGAGGTGGTCGGGGTTTTGCGCGGCCAGTAGGGGCGCGGTCTCGGCCGAAGGCGCTGTAGTCACGTCGTAGAGCGCGAGCGTGGAGAACGGTAGCTCTAGCTCCGCGCGGTAGTGGTAGCCCTGGCTGAGGCCCTCCGCCGTGACCTCAAGGTCTACGGCTGGGGGCCCGCGCAGCACCTTCAGTTCTAAGACCCCGCATAGTCTCGGCCCCCCGGGCGGCTCCTGCTGGAAGAACATCAGATCGGTCCTCCCGGCTGCGGTGTTGGTCTGGCTCAGCACGCGTATGGGGCGACGTCGGCCAAGGAAGAACACCGTCATCTGCCCTTTGATGTGCCGCTCGATCTCGTCCTCCGCCGTGTCGACCAGCTTACCCTTGATCCAGAGCCTGACCGTACGGGCGCTCGGGTTCTTGAGGTTCTCGTTGTAGGCCGCGTCCAGCGCCACGCAGACCTCGTCCTGCGTGAGGTCCTCGGCCACCGCCGGCACCGCGAATCGGACGTGGACCTGGTCTTCCCTCGTCCCGTCCGGGTAGACCGTCGCGGTGCGCGCCGCCGGATCCCAGATGACGGTAGCCCTCCTATCCAGCCCTATTTCCTCAAGGTCGTCGATGAGGCTCTCAAGCGGCCGGCCCTCGAAAGCACGCGCTGCCCCGTTGTTCGCGTCCCGTCCCGTGAGGATGACCATTCCTGCCACTTCGCCCAGCCCATCCTGCATGTGCATGACGCGGGTGAACCGATGCAACTTGCCATCTGACAGCGGGGCTGCGCTGTAGACGAACAGGCTCAGGTCCCGCGCGTCCGGCCTCGTCGCGACAGCGCGGACCGCGCAGATGACGAAGCGTGCGGTGTCGTCGAAGTCAGGTGGTATGCGGTCAAGCCCGTCGGCGGCGACCGCGCCCAGCACGGCCTCCTTCAGGGCGGTCCCTTTCAGGCGCTCGGACAGCGGGTCATCCATGGGCGACCCGCCTGAGATACTGCACGTAGAGGTTCACCTTCGCGCCTGCGCTCAGCTTCAGCCCCGTGTGGCCGAACCGCTCGCGCGCCAGCTCTTCTATCCTCTCGGCGGACATCCTCGAGTAGTTCCGCGCGCGCCAATCGGCGTAGTCGATAACGGTGCCCGCATGCCCGGTCCCCCACGTCACGTCCGCCTGCGCGGTGGCATCGAGGTCCTCCTCCGGGACTGCCCCCAGCGCACCTGCCACCTCCCGGAGGAAGTCGCGCATCCCCGAGAACGTCTCGTCCCGATGCACCTCGTCCAGGATCGGCCCCGCGAGCTCCCGTCGCAGGCTGAAGCTGGCATCGACGTAGGCGCGGGACGCCTCGACGACCGGCCGCAGGTCGGTCACGTCGGCCAGGCCAAGGCCGACGAGCCGGTCGAGTTCCTCCTGCAGCTGCGGGAAGTAGGGGCCGATCCGCCGCTTGACGATGACCCCTGCCAGCTCCGAGAGGCCGTAGATGGGACTGAGGACGTCCGCGAGGTAGGCGAGCGCGTGGAAGCGGGCCGTGCCGATCGGCGAGATGACCGCGTAGTCCGCGGAATCGAGCAGCATGAGAAGGCGGATGCGGCGGCGGACGCGCGGCCCTGCACCCGCCATCCATCCCGCCATCGCGTCGGCTTCGCTCAAAGGCCCGGTTCCGCGATCCCGTGGGGAGGGAACAGCGCCCGGTCCAGCAGGTCGCGGTAGCGGTTGCCGACGAGGGCCACCGCGCTGGTGGGCGCCGCCAGCTCGAGGAGGTCCACGACCCGCGCCCTCCTCTCCGACCGTGGAATGGGCCGTGGGGGCGGATCGCCCTCCTCCGGCTCGTAGGCGCCGAACAGGGCGGGTATCATGTCCGCGTTCGTGAGGTTCGAGGTGACGATCAGCCGGTTCTCGGGGTTGTCGCGCGTGAATTGCGCGAGGAAGGCCCCGGCCCGCCG
>CBDCAI010000005.1:0-983143 GCA_965213845.1 Acetobacteraceae bacterium | reverse complement strand
TGCCCCCGGCCGTCCAGGCCAGCCAAAGCGTGCCGTCCGGCAGCAGCAGCGGGCTGACGGCCTTGGCGCAGGCCAGCTCGCGGCCGGGGCACGCGCCGCCCGGCATGTCGGCAGGCCCGGCCGCGCGCGCGCCGGGGACCGAGGACGGAATGGGAGCCAACAGCCATACGGGGGCGAGCAACAGGGCAGGCCGGAGCAGGAAGCGGCGCAGCGTCGTGCGGGCAAGGGTCATGGGGCGTTCTCCGCGTCGTCCGCCAACATAGGGGGCCCGGCGTGCCGCCGCCACTCGCCGTGGCCTGCTATTGCAAGGCGAAGCTGACCGGCACCGTCAGGGTGACGGTCGCGCCCGGGATCTCGGCCGGCAAGGGCGGCAACGGCTCCGCGCGGCGGATCATGGCGACCGCCTCCTCGTCCAGCGCCGCCGAGCCCGTGCTGCGGGCCAGCGCCACCGCGAGCACGTGGCCGCTGCGGTCCATGGTGAACGTGACCGTGGCGACACCCTGGTCACCGCGGGCGCGCGCCATGTCCGGGTAGCGCTTCGCCCGCTGCAGCTTGCCGACCAGCGCGGCACGCCACCCCGGCACGGCGTTGGACAACGCGGCGGCCGGCGCCGCAGCCGGCGGCGCGGACGGAGCGGCGGCAGGGGGCGCGGCGGCAGGGGGCGCGGCGGCAGGGGCGGCAGCGGGGCGGGCGGCGCGGCCTGGGGCTCCCGCGGGCGAGGCGGCGCGGGCCGGGCCGGAACGGGACGAGGGACCGCACGGGGCGGGGCAGGCTTCGGCAGCTCCGCCGGCGCAGGACGGGGCGGGGGTGGAGGCGGGACGGGCAGCGCCACCTCCGGCACGGGCGCGAGCGGCACGGGCGGCGGAGGCTCGGGCAGCGGAGGCTCGGGCCGCGGCGGCTCGGGCGGCGGCGACACGGGAAGCGGCGGCACGGGCAGCGGAGGCGGAGCTTCGGGTGGGGGCGGCGGTGGGGGCGGCGCCTCCCGCGGCGGGGGCGGCTCGGGCTCGGGTGGGGGTGATGGGATGGGCGCAGGGGTGGGTCCAGGGGTGGGTCCAGGGGCAGGCGCCGCCTCGGGCGGCAGCTCGAGCAGCACGGCATCGGGTTGCGCCGGCCGCTGCGTCGATGGCGGCGCGAGGCGCAGCAGCAACGCGACGGCCCCGCCATGCAGGCCGGCCACCAGCGCCAGGCACAGGGCCCAGCGCACCAACACGGGCCCCTCCCTACCGGGGGCGGCCGTGCCGTTATCGACCCGCCGGGTCATCGCCGCTGCCTCAACGCCCCGCCGGACTCGTGTCCAGCCCGACCAGCGCGATCTTCAGGTAGCCGGCCCCGCGCAGCAGGTTCAGCACGGTCATCACCTCGCCATAGGGCACGCCCTTGTCGGCGCGCAGGAACACACGCTGCCCGCGGTCCCCGCCCGTGGCCGCGTCGAGCGCGGACGCCAAACCGGGCCCGGTCAGCGGCGCGTCGCCCAGCGCCAGCGACAGGTCGGCTTTCACCGTCAGGAACAGCGGCTTGTCCGGCCGGGGCTGCGCCTGCGCCGTCGAGGCCGGCAGGTCCACCTTGACGTCCACCGTCGCCAGCGGCGCGGCCACCATGAAGATGATCAGCAGCACCAGCATTACGTCGATGAACGGGGTGACGTTGATCTCGTGCGTCTCCGCGAGATCGCTGCCGTCATCGCCGCCGCCCGGGTTCATCGCCACGGGCCTATTCGGCCGCCTGCAACCGAATGTGCGCGTCCGCCGCCCGGTCCAGTTCGCGAGACAGCAGGCGCATGGTTCCCGCCACCGCGTCGGCCAGCAGCGCCTTCTGCCCGGCGATGGCGCGGGCGCACAGGTTATAGATCACCACCGCCGGGATCGCCGCGACCAGGCCGATGGCGGTGGCCAGCAGCGCCTCGGCGATGCCGGGCGCCACGACAGCCAGGTTCGTCGTCTGGCTGCGGGCGATGCCGACGAAGGCGTTCATGATGCCCCAGACGGTGCCGAACAGGCCGACGAAGGGTGCTGTGGCGCCGATGGTCGCCAGCACGCCGGTGCCGCGGCCCAGCCTGCGTCCGGCGCCCGCCACCAGGCGCTCCAGCGCCCAGGCCGCCCGCTCCTTCACGCCCTCGGGCGCAAGGCCGAAGGATGCCGCGACCTCGCGCCGCGCCGCCTGCACCAGTTCGGCGCAGGGCCCGGGGGCCGGGCCGATGCGGGCGGCCGCGTCATCGAGGCTGCCGGCCACCTGCAGGCAGGCCCGGCCGGTGCGGGCCCGGCGGCCCTCCAGCAGCAGCTCGATCCCCTTGGCCAGCGCCGCGGTCCAGGTCAGGACGGAGGCCAGCGTCAGCCCGGCGAACACGGCCTTCACCACCCAGTCCGCGTTCTGCACCATCCCCCATACCGACAGGTCGGGCGGCAACAGGACGGGCAGCGCGGCTGGGCCTTGCGCCTGGGCCTGGGCGACGCCGGCCGCAAGGCAAGCGAGTCCGGCGAACATCGTTCGAAACAGGCGCATGACAATCTCCGAGAACGGCCTCGCTATACGCCCGGGGTCCCGCGTCGCCCAGCCTCCACGTCGCCCAGCCTCCACGTCGCCCAGCCGAAGATGTCTGGATTTCCGCCCCGGGATCGCCAATTCTACTTCCATGTCCTCCACCCTCGCCGTCAAGCTCCGCGACGCCCAGCCCGTCACCTTCCGGCACGTCAAGCAGGGCCCCAAGCCCATGCAGCGCCCCCTGAAGGTCGTCTCCGCCTACGACCCCGCCGGGGACCAGCCCACCGCCATCGCGGAGCTGACCCGGGGCGTGGTGGCCGGGGAGCGGGACCAGGTGCTGCTCGGCGTCACCGGCTCCGGCAAGACGTTCAGCATGGCCAAGGTGATCGAGGCGGCCCAGCGCCCCACCCTGATCCTGGCGCCCAACAAGACGCTGGCCGCCCAGCTGTACGGCGAGATGAAGGGCTTCTTCCCCGACAACGCCGTCGAGTACTTCGTCAGCTACTACGACTACTACCAGCCGGAGGCCTACGTGCCCCGCACCGACACCTATATCGAGAAGGACAGCCAGATCAACGAGGCCATCGACCGCATGCGTCATGCCGCGACCCAGTCGCTGCTGGAGCGGGGCGACGTCGTGATCGTCGCCTCCGTGTCGTGCATCTACGGCATCGGCTCGGTCGAGACCTACGGCCGCATGGTCGTCAAGCTCGAGACCGGCGGCCGCATCGACCGCGACACCCTGGCCCGCGCCCTGGTGGAGCTGCAGTACCGCCGCAACGACGTCGCCTTCGCCCGCGGCAACTTCCGCATGCGTGGCGAGATCGTGGACGTCTATCCCAGCCACCTCGAGGACCGCGCCTGGCGCATCGCCCTGTTCGGCGACGAGATCGAGGCGATCCGCGAGTTCGACCCGCTGACCGGCGAGATCACCGGCACGCTGGAAGCCGTCAGCATCTATGCCAACAGCCACTACGTCACCCCGCGTCCCACGCTCAACCAGGCGGTGCAGGACATCAAGGTGGAGCTGCAGGAGCGCCTGAAGGAGTTCACCGCCCAGGGCAAGCTGCTGGAGGTGGAGCGGCTGCAGCAGCGCACCACCTTCGACCTCGAGATGATCGAGACCACCGGCAGCTGCAAGTCGATCGAGAACTACTCGCGCTACCTCTCGGGCCGCAAGACCGGCGAGCCGCCGCCCACGCTGTTCGAGTACCTGCCCGAGAACGCCATGCTGATCGTGGACGAGAGCCACGTGACGGTGCCGCAGATCGGCGGCATGGCCCGCGGCGACGCCGTGCGGAAGGGCGTGCTCAGCGAGTTCGGCTTCCGGCTGCCCAGCTGCCTCGACAACCGCCCGCTGCGGTTCGAGGAATGGGAGGAGTTCCGGCCGCAGACCATCTTCGTCTCCGCGACCCCGGGCCCCTGGGAGATGGAGCGCACCGGCGGCGCCTTCGCCGAGCAGGTGATCCGCCCGACCGGGCTGATCGACCCCGTGACGGAGGTGCGCCCGGTCGAGCACCAGGTGGACGACCTGCTCGCCGAAAGCCGCCTGGTCATCGCCCGCGGCGGCCGCATCCTGGTCACGACGCTCACAAAGCGCATGGCCGAGGATCTGACGGACTACCTGACCGAGCATGGCGTCAAGGTCCGCTACCTGCACTCGGACGTGGACACGCTGGAGCGCATCGAGATCATCCGCGACCTGCGCCTGGGCGTGTTCGACGTGCTGGTGGGCATCAACCTGCTGCGCGAGGGGCTCGACATCCCGGAATGCGCCCTGGTCGCCATCCTGGACGCCGACAAGGAGGGGTTCCTGCGCAGCCAGACGAGCCTCGTGCAGACCATCGGCCGAGCCGCCCGCAACGTGGACGGCCGGGTGATCCTGTATGCCGACGTCATGACCGGCAGCCTGCGCTTCGCCATCGAGGAGACGGAGCGCCGCCGCAACAAGCAGCGCGCCTGGAACGAGGCGAACGGCATCACCCCCACCAGCGTCCGCAGCCATATCGGCGAGGCGCTGAGCAGCGTGTTCGAGCAGGACTACGTGACCGTCTCGCCCGTGAAGGACGCGGGCGTCGTCGAGATGGTCGGCCGCGACCTGAAGTCCTCGCTGGCGGAGCTGGAGAAGCGCATGCGCGCCGCCGCCGCCGACCTGGAGTTCGAGACGGCCGCGCGCCTGCGCGACGAGATCAAGCGGCTGGAGGCGCTCGAGCTGGGGTTGGACCCGCCGCCGGCCAGCACGGCGTTCGGCGGCCGCAAGAAGGACCGCACGCCCGAGCCGCTGGGGCCGGGAGGCGGCGGCTACGACCCGGAGAAGCGGAAGTCCGGCGGGAAGCGCCGCCGCGGCCCCTGATCCCGGATCAGCCCTCCGCCGATCCCGGATCAACCCTCCGCCGATCAGCCTGCCAGCGCCGCGGCCAGCGCCGCCGCGAGCTGCTGGCGGTCGTACGGCTTGGCCAGCAGCGGAAGGTCGGGCAGCGACAAGCCGGAGTGCGACAGATCGGGCGCGTCGGCCCCCGCCGTGTAGCCTGACGTCATCAGCACCTTCAGCCCCGGCCGCAGGCGCCGCGCCACCGTCGCGAGCTGCAGCCCGTTCATCCCGCCCGGCATGACCACGTCGGAGAACAGCAGGTCCACCCGCGCGTCCCCCTCGAGACAGCGCAGCGCCCGCCGGCCGCTGTTCGCCGTCAGGGTGGCATAGCCCAGCTCCTGCAAGCTCTCGACCACGATCGCCAGCACGGCCGCCTCGTCTTCCACGATCAGCACCACCTCCCCGCCACCGCCTTCGGCCGTCTGGGGCTGCGGCGCGGGGGCTGCCACCACTGCGTCGTGGGCCGGCAGCAGCAGCTCCACCGTCGTGCCCGCCCCGGGGGCCGTGGTGATCCGGACGTCGCCCCCGGCCTGCTTGGCGAACCCATAGACCTGGCTCAGCCCCAGCCCGGTCCCGCGCCCGACCTCCTTGGTGGTGAAGAACGGCTCGAACACCCGGGCCGCGGTCGCCGCATCCATGCCGCAGCCTTCGTCCGTCACGGCCACGCGCACGTAAGGCCCCGGCTTCAGCTCGGGGTTCGACGGCGCCGGCAGCGGAACCTCGTTCGTCGCCGGCACAGCGACCTCATCGGTCGTGATGACGATCCGCCCGCCATCCGGCATGGCGTCGCGGGCGTTGCCGACCAGGTTGAGCACCGCCGCCTCGAAATGGCTGGGGTCCAGGTGCACGGGCCGCAGCGCCGGCCCCGGATGCAGCTCGATCTGCACCGCCTCGCTCGCGGCACGGTCCAGCAGCTGCTTGAACGCCTGCAGCAGCGCGTTCACGTCGACGGTCTCGGCCTTGACCGGGGTGCGCCGGGCGAAGGTCAGGAGCTGCTGGGTGATGCGCGCGCCGTGCTGGGCTGCCAGCATGATCTGTCCGGCGATGGTGCGCACCCGGGCCGGGTCGTCGGCACGCCGGCCCAGCAGGTCCGCGCTGCCCAGGATCACGGTCAGCAGATTGTTGAAATCGTGCGCGACACCGCCGGTCATCTGGCCCACCGCCTCCAGCCGCTGCGTCTTCAGCAATGCGGCCTCGGCGCGTTCCCGCCGCTCCATCTCGCCCCGCGCCCGGGCCAGCGCCACGCCTTCCCGCCGGGTCCGCACCAGCGCCGTCCAGGTCACCGCCAGCAGCGCGACCGTGACGGGCACGCCGAACGTCAGGTGGCCCGCCATGGTCCGGCGCCACCCCGCCACGATCTCTGCCCGGCTTCGCCCCGCGACCACATACAGCGGGAACCCCTGCACCTTCCGATAGGCATAGAGCCGGGCCGGCGCCGCGGCGTCGACGATCGAGCGGCTGTCGTACAGCCCGCTGTCCGGCCGCGCGCGGATCGCGATGAAGAACGGCGAGCGTGGCTCGGCCCGCGGCGGCGGCCCGGGCAGCGGCGGGTAGCGCACCAGCACCTGGCCGTCGTCGCGCATCAGGGTCAGCACGTTGCCGGCCGCATCCTCCGGCGCCTCGCCGATCACCAGGCGATAGAAGTCCTGGAAGAAGGCCGGCGACACCGCGACGTCCACGAGGCCCGCCAGCACCCCGGACTCGTTCGTCCAGGGCCGGGCCAGGCCGAAGAACAGCTGCCGGTTCACGTCGCCCACCTGCAGACTGGTGATGTAGGTGCCGCTGAACCCCTCGACGACGGCCCGGAAGTAGTCGCGGCCGGACAGGTCCACATCCGGCACCGGATATGTCCCGGCGCTGACCAGGGGCCGTCCGTCCCGGCTGGCGAGCAGCACGCTCTGCACCTGCGGCAGGCGAGCGATGATGGCGGCGAACCCCTCGTGCAGCGGCTTCTGCGCCTGGCGGATCGTGGCCGGGTCCATCCCGCGCACGAGGTCCGTCACCCGGTCGACCACCTGGCTCTGCCCGTCGAACACCCGGGCGGCATGCTCGCGCGCCACCTCGGTCGCCCGCATCAGGTCGCGCTGGGCCGCGGCCATGGCGCTTTCGTAGTTCAACCAGGCCGCGCCCCCGAACAAAAGCAGCGGGATCAGCACGGACGCGACCAGCAGCAGTCGCAGCAGCCCGATGGCGCTCTGGTTGGGCTCGGCTTGCGGCACGGACACTCCGGGTTCGGACGGCCGACGATACCGCAAAGCCGGCGGGAACGGCAGGGCTCAGGCCCCGCTTGCTCAGGCCCCGCTTGCTCAGGCCCCGCTTGCTCAGGCCCCCCCTGCTCAGGCCCGTTCGCAGATGTCCAGGATCACCAGGACATAGACGCGGATCATGTCGAGGAAGTCCACGATCTCCACCCGCTCGTCCGGCATGGTGTTGAACCGCCCGCCCGGGCCGCACATGATGCCCTCCATCCCCGCCTCCGCATACAGATGGCCGGCATCGCCGCCATAGAAGCCGGGCGGCGTGATCGCCCCGGTCGGCTGGTCCTCGCCGCGCACGGCATGGTAGGCGCGGTTGATCGACCGCACGATCCGGCTGTCGCGCGACACCTCGAACGGCGGCATCACCGGCCGCCCGGCCTCCACCCCCAGCGTGGTCTGCAGACCGGGGAAGCGGGCCACGAGCCCGTCCAGCGCGCCCTGCAGCTCACCCACCGCCGCATCCTGAGTCTGCCCCGCGGCATAGCGGCCGGAGCCGCGCAGCCGCACGAAGTCCGCCACCTGCGACGGACGCCACTCATGGAAGTCCCGGCTCAGCGCGCCCCGCACCACCCCCACGTGCACGCGGTTGATCGTGGCATGCTCCGCACTGCGGGCACCCGAGAACGTCATGGCGTTCAGCCGCGGGATCAGGTCGCAGGCGGCCGCGATGGCGTCCACCGCCTGCTCCCGCTTCGACAGGTGGCGCGACTGGCCCACCAGCTCCATCTCGAAGGTGAACGAGCCGGCGTGCAGCGTGACGGCCTGCAGGTCCGTCGGCTCCATGTTGACGAAGTAGTCCGCGCGCAGCCCGCCCCGCAGCAGGGCCAGCGTGCCCACGCCCCCCTGCAGCTCGCCCACGACATAGGTCAGGATGACGTCGCCCTTCAGCCGCACCCCGGCGTCGATCAGCGTGCGCAGCGCGCAGTAGCAGGCGGCGTCGCCCGCCTTCATGTTCGACACGCCGATGCCGTAGACGAAGCGGTCGTCCACCTTCCCCGCCCAGGGATCGACGGTCCAGCCCTCCGTCACCGGGTTGGTGTCCACATGCCCGTTGAACAGCAGGCTGTGGCCGCCCCCCGCCCCGGCCAGCCGGCCCACCGCGTTCACCCGCCCCGTGTCGCCGAACGCCTCCAGCCGGGACTGCAGGCCCAGCGCCCGCATGCGCTCCATCATGAACGCGGCGCAGTCCTGCTCGCCCTGGGTCTGGCTGTAGCTCTTGATCTGCACCAGCCGGCTGAGGAACCCGATCGCCGCAGTGGCGTCGATGGAGGCGAGCAGCTCGGCGTCGGTCATGGCCATCCCTTCCGGATGGCGACACGATGGGCCGGCAAGCGCGCCGGGTGCAAGGCACCGGCACCCGGGGCATCGGTCGGGCCGCGGCGGATTTCAGGCCCATTCACCATCCCGGCCAGCCGGGACGTTCCCATCGCCCAGGGATCGTTCCCCATCGTGTTGCTGTCCCATGGCGGCGGTCCTGGAGGAGGTGCACCGCTCCTGCCTCGGGAGCTGTCGTCTAGGCGTCGCGAACGTCTGCGGCCCACTCACGATCACCTGCGGTCGGGCCCGGCTTGCCCCGTTGCGCCTTCGCACGGCATAGAGGGTGGGCCTGCAACGAAAGACCATCGTCTTGAACGCACCCGGCCCGACCCCGAGCGTGATGCCCGCGCCGCTCTTCTCCGCCATGGAGCCGACGGCGGCCGGGGAGACGCCCGCCGACGCGGCCTCCGCGGCCGGCGCGCCGCCCCAGGTCGACACCCCGGCGGCGCAGAAGTCCGCCTACCCGCCCTGTGCCGCCACCCCCACCCAGGTGGGCGCGGCTGGCATCCGTTTCGATTTCAACATGGGCGCCCGCGTCCTGCTGCCGCCCCGCACGGAAGGGGTGTGGCGCATCCGCCTGCGCGACCTCGACACCGGCAACATTCTGTTCCAAAGCGAGAACCAGGGTGCCTTCGTCGCCAGCAGCAAGCGCTACTACGTCCGCTTCCTGATCGAGGTGCACGACGGCGACGACAAGCCCGTCATGAGCCACACCTTCGACCCGGCCGGGAAGGAGGTCCTGGTCCAGTTCCCCGTCGGCACGCTCGGCGACATCCTGGCCTGGTTCCCCTATGCCGCCCGCCTCGCCGAGGTCCGCGGCTGCCGCCTGACCTGCGCGCTCTCGGGCCTCATCATCCCGCTGCTGCGCGACGCCTACCCGCAGATCCGCTTCGTCACGCACGAGGAGGTGGTGGAGCTGAAGCTGGCCGACACCTTCTACGCCACCTACAGCCTGGGCCTGTTCTTCGACGACGCCGCCAACGTCTGGCAGCCCACGGACTTCCGCCACGTCGGCCTGCACCGGACGGCCGGCTACATCCTGGGCGTCGATCCCACCGAGCAGGCGCCCCGCCTCGTGCTGCCGGACGAGACCCGGCCCATCGAGGAGCCCTATGTCTGCATCGCCGTGCAGTCCAGCAGCGGCTGCAAGTACTGGAACAACCCGACCGGCTGGCGAGAGGTCGTGGCCTTCCTGAAAACCGCCGGCTACCGCGTGATCTGCATCGACCAGAAGGCCGAGCACGGCCATGGCCTGATGTGGACCCACCTCCCGCACGGGGCCGAGGACCTGACGGGCGACCGCCCCCTTGCCGAGCGCGCCCGCTATCTGCGGCACGCCGCCTTCTTCGTCGGGCTCTCGAGCGGCCTCGCCTGGCTCGCCTGGGCCGCCGGCTGCCCCACCGTCATGATCAGCGGCTTCACCCACCCCACCAACGAGTTCGACACCCCGTACCGCGTGGTGAACTGGCACGCCTGCAACTCCTGCTGGAACGACCCGGGCCACCGGTTCGACCATGCCGACTTCTTCTGGTGCCCCCGCCACAAGGACACGCCCCGGCATTTCGAGTGCACGCGCCTCATCACGCCCGACCAGGTCAAGCAGGTGATCCAGCGCATCCCGGACTACGCCGCCCGCACGGCACCGCCACCCCGGGCCGTTGCCGCCAAGCGCTGATGCCGCCCACCCAGCCGGCCTCCCTCGCGCCGGGCCGTTTCGCGCGGGCGCCGATCGTCGCCCCGGCCGCCGCCGACCCCGGCCTCACCGGGCAGATCGACGGCGCCGACCACGCCCGCGTCTTCGGCTGGGCCTGGGACGCGACCATCCCCGGCCGGCCCGTCCGCATCCAGATCCTGGACAACGACGTCCCGGTCGCGGAGCGGCTCGCCGACCTGCTGCGCCCGGACCTGGTGCAGGCCGGCTTCGGCACGGGCCGCCTGGGCTTCGAGTACGCCCCCGCCGGCGGGCTGCCGCCGGGGCCGCACGTCATCCGCGTCATCCGGATGCGCGACGGCGCGGAGCTGGGCAGCTCGCCCCGCCTAATCGAAGCGGTGGCCGCGGTGGACGACGCGCCCGGCGCATGGCGCGGCCACCTGGACGAAGCGACCCGGGACCGGGTCGTCGGATGGGCATGGAACGCCGCCACACCGCACAGGGCGGTGGCGCTGCAGCTGATCGTCGACGGCAACATGGTCGCGCGCCTGTTGGCGGACCGGCACCGCCCCGACCTCGAGGCCCACGGCATCGGCACCGGGCGGCACGGCTTCCAGACCGGCTTCCCGCACCCGCTCTCCCTCGGGGAACGTCACGAGATCGAGCTGCGGCGAGACAGCGACGGCGCCCCGCTGCCCGGCTCGCCCTGGGTGATCGAGCCCACCGGGGACGTCGACCCCGCTGCGGAGGCCGCCCTGACCCTGACGGTCACCCAGGCCGTGACCGCCGCCGTCTCCCGGGAGGGCGTCGGTCCGGATGCGGCCGAGGCGCAGGCCCGCCTGCTGTCCGTCCTCCGCGACCAGGCCGAGCGGCTGCACCGGCGCCGCGGCGGCCAGCCCGCCTCCGCTCGGGTCGCCCCCCGCGGCCGGGCGCTTGTGCTCAACCCCGACGTGCCGGTCCCCCACCGCGACGCCGGGTCGGAGGCGCTGCTGTCGCACATGCGCGGCCTGCAGCGCCTGGGCTTCGACGTCGCCCTGGTCGCGACCGAGCAGATGGCCGGCGCCCCCGCCAACACCGCCCCGCTGGAGGCGGAAGGCTTCGAGGTCTGCGCCGCCCCGTTCTACGCCGCCGTCGAGGAGGTCCTGATGCGGCGCGGCGGCGACCTCGCTCTCGTTTATCTCCACCGGGTGGAGATGGCCACGCGCTACATGGCGCTGGCCCGGCACTGGTGTCCGCGCGCCCGCATCGTGTTCAGCGTCGCGGACCTGTTCCACGTCCGCCTCGCCCGCCAGGCGGCGCTGGAGGACCGGCCGGAGCTGGCCACCTTCGGCAGCCGGGTCCGCCTGGCCGAGATGACGGCCGCCTGGTCGGCCGACGCCGTCATCACCCACTCGATCGCCGAGGCCGGCCTGCTGCGCCGGGCCGTGCCGCAGGCCACCGTGCACGTCGTCCCGTGGGAAATCGCGACGGACCCCACCCGGGTGCCCCTGGCGGACCGGCAGGGCGTCGGCTTCCTGGGCTGCTACGGCCACCCGCCGAACGTCGACGCGGCCCGCTGGCTGGTCGAGGCCGTGATGCCGCTGGTCTGGGCGCAAGACCCCACAATCCCCTGCGTGCTCGCCGGCAGCGGCATGCCGCGCGAGATCACGGGCCTCGACCGCCCGGGGATCGTGATCGCCGGCTACCTCGAGCACCTGCGCCCCGGCCTGTTCGACCGGGTCCGGCTGACGGTCGCACCGCTCCGCTACCCGGCCGGCGTGCAGGGCAAGCTGCTGGCGTCCATGGCCGGCGGGCTGCCTGGCGCATGCACGACCGTCGCCGCCGAGGGGATGGACCTTCCGTCCGTGCTGCAGGGCCTGGTTGCCGCCAGCGCGGAGCAGCTCGCCGGCGCCATCCTGCGCCTGCATGCCGACGCGTCCCTGAACGCCCGCGCCGCCCAGGCCGGGCTCGAACACATGGACCGGACCCATTCCCGCCAGGCGGTGGACGCCGCCCTGGCCCGGGCCGTGCTGACGCCGGAGCCCGCCGAAACCGCCTGACGTTTGGCGCGTCGCCCCGGCTGCGGCAGCATGACCGTCCACTGCGAAAGGTGCCTCCCATGGACCTGGCCCTGGCCGGCAAATCCGTCCTGATCGTCGGCCCAGCCAAGGGCATGGGCGCCGCCATCAGCCGGGCCTTCGCCGCCGAAGGCGCGCGCCTGGCCCTCGCCGGTCGCGACACGGCCGCGATCGAGCCCGTGGCGGCCGACATCCGCACGCGAGGCGCCACGGCGATCGTGCTCCCCTGCGACCTGACCGACCCCGCCCAGTGCGAGGCCGCCGCCGCCGCCACGCTCGGGGCCTATGGTCGCATCGACGTGCTGGTGAACGTGGCTGGCGGCTCCGGCCCGATCGGCAAGTCCGGCATGGAGACGACGCCCGAGGAGTTCGACGACATCGTGACGCTGAACATGAACGGCTGCTTCCACGCCATGCGGGCCGTGCTGCCGGCCATGGTGGCGCAGCGCTACGGCAAGATCGTGAACGTCGGCGGCACCTTCGGCATGCGCGGCCGGGCCGGGCGCATGGCCTATTCCGCGTCCAAATGGGGCCTGCGCGGCATCACCAAAAGCTTCGCGCTCGAGGTCGGCATGCACAACGTCAACGTGAACTGCGTCGCCCCCGGCATGGTCGACGGGCCCCGCTTTCGCGAGAAGGTCATCCCCGAGATGGCCCGCCGCCTCGGCATCACCGACGCGGAGGCCATCGCGCGCCACGGCGCCGACTATGCCCTGAAGCGCATCTCCACCGACGAGGACATCGCCGCAGCCTGTATATTCCTCGCCAGCGACGCGGCCCGGCAGATCACCGGGATCGACCTGCCCGTCGATGGCGGCTGGGCCGCGCTGTAGTGACCGCGGCCAACACGCGGCAGGACTTGCGGCAAGCGCACGGCCACCAAACATCGGCGGCATGGCGCTGCTGAAAACCGGGCTTCTGCTCTTCTCCCTGTTCTACCTCCTGCCGCTGGGCGTCTCCGCCGTGCTGTACCGGCTCGAAGGCATCGGCGCGGGATGGCGCACCGCCGACCGCTCCAGCGCCGGGCTGCTGCCCCCGGCAGCCGCCACGCCGGGCGCCGTGGTGCGGGTGTTCGCGGCGCCCACCGTGCGCTGGCGCGGCGTGTTCGCCGTGCATTGCTGGATCGTCTTCAAGCCCCAGGGCGCCGCGTCCTACACCCGCTACGACTACACCGCCTGGGGCGATCCCATCCGGCTGAACGGGTTCGAGCCCGATGGCCGCTGGTTCGGGCGCGTGCCGGACGTGGTGTTCGCCGCCGACGGCCCCGCCGCCGCCGCCCTGATCCCGCGCATGCAGGCCGCCATTGCCGGTTACGCCTTCCGCAACCTGGGCGACTACCGCGCCTGGCCCGGCCCCAACTCCAACACCTTCGTCGCCGCCGTGCTGGACGCGGTGCCCGAAACCGGGGTCGCGCTGCCCCCTACCGCGATCGGCAAGGACTACCCCTATGACGGGCACTGGCTGCGCCTGACCCCGTCCCGCACCGGCATCCGCCTCAGCCTGGGCGGCTATGCCGGCGTCACCCTCGCCTGGATCGAAGGCATCGAGCTGAACATTCTGGGCGGCGTCGCCGGGCTCGACCTGCACCGCCCCGCCATCAAGCTGCCCGGCCTCGGCCGCTTCGGCATGACCGGCCCCGACAGCACCGCGGAGCCCCGCCCCGCCGGCGCATGACGCGCGTCAGGTGCGGGCCAGGCTGCACTCGCTCTGCGCCAAGGGCAGGAACGCCTCGGCGCCCGGGATCACGCTGACCGTCTTCAGCAGGTCCCACGGGCCCCGGCTGTCCGCCGGCGCCTTCACCTCCATCAGCAGCATGTCGTGCACCATCCGCCCATCGGCGCGGATCGTGCCGCCATGCGCGAAGAAGTCGTCGACCGGCACGCGGCGCATGGCCTCGGCCACCTTCGGCCCGTCCTTCGTGCCGGCCGCCCGGACCGCCTTTAAATAGTGCAGCACGCCGGAATAGGTGCCGGCCTGCGTCATCTCCGGCATCACGCCCCGGCGCTGCAGGAAGCGCTGCGACCAGGCGCGCGTCTCGTCGTTCGTGTCCCAGTAGAACCCGTTGACGAACGTCAGGCCCTGGGCGGCCCCCAGCCCCAGCCCGCGCACGTCGGCCAGGAACATCACCGGCGTCACCATCCGCTGCCCGCTCGTGGTCAGGCCGAACTCCGCCGCCTGCTTGACGGTGTTCACGAGGTCCGCCCCGGCACTCGCCACCACCACCACCTGGGCGCGCGACGACTGCGCCTGCAGCAGATAGGCGCTGAAGTCGGTCGTGTTCAGCGGATGATAGACGGACCCGAGCACGGTGCCGCCCGCCTCCTTCACCGCACGGCCCAGATTGTCCTCCAGCGACCGGCCGAAGGCGAAGTCCACGGTGATGAAGAACCAGGTCTTCAATCCCTGCTTGACCGCCGCGGCCGCCAGCCCGTGCCCGTTCGAGTAGTTGTCGTACACCCAGTGGAAGCCCGTCGGTGAACACGCCTTCCCCGTGAGGTCCGTCGACCCGGGCGAGGTGAAGATCGCGACCTTGCCCCGCTCCCGCGCCAGCTGCTGCACCGCCAGCGCCACGGACGAGTTGGTGAGGTCCGTCACCAGGTCCACGCCCTCGTCGAACCACTGGCGCGCGATGGCCGAGCCGATGTCGGCCTTCATCTGGTGGTCGGCGCTCTGCACCGTGATCCGGCCGCCCAGCACCGTCCCGCCGAAATCCTCGACCGCCATCTCCGTCGCGGCGATGGCGCCGGGCCCCGAGTTGTCCTTGTACATGCCCGACTGGTCGCCCAGCACGCCGATGCGGATCGCGGGCTCCGTCTGCGCCATGGCCCGCAGCGGGAGGCTTGCGCCCCCGGCCAGCAGCATCGCCGCGCGGCGGCCGAGTGTCGTTTGCATCGTGCGCTCTCCCAAACCCTACCCTCCTGTCGCAAGCAGGTTCCGGACCACCGCCCCGGCCACCGCCGCCGTGCCCGCCTGGCCACCTATGTCGCGGGTCCGCAGGCCGTCCGTGCCGAACGCCTGGTCCACGGCCGTCTCGATCGCCCGGCCCGCATCCCGCGCCGCCTGGCTGTCCCGCGTCTCGCCCAGCCAGTCCAGCATCATCGCCACCGACAGGATCATCGCCGTCGGGTTGGCGATCCCCTGCCCCGCGATGTCGGGTGCCGTGCCGTGGCTCGGCTGGAACAGCCCATGCGTGTCGCCGATATCGGCCGAGGGCGCGAAGCCCATGCCGCCCACGAGCCCCGCAGCCAGGTCCGACAGAATGTCGCCGAACAGGTTCTCGGTCGGCAGCACGTCGAAGTCCCAGGGGCGGCGCACCAGGTCGAGCGCCATCGCGTCCACATAGTGGTGCCCCGCCGCGATGTCGGGGTGCAGCGCCGCCGTCTCGTGAAACACCTGGCGCATGAAGGCGAACGAGCGGAACACGTTCGCCTTGTCCACCAGCGTCACCCGGCCCGGCGTGCCCCGTGTCGCCTTGCGCCGCCGGGCCAGCCGGCAGCTGAAGTCGGTCAGCTTGGCCGTCGTGGCCCGCGTGATCACCTGCGTGTCCCGCGCCACCTCGTCGTCGACGACCGTGCCCTTCCCGCGCGACGCGAACATGCCCTCGGTCGATTCCCGCACGATCACCAGGTCGATCCGCGCCGCCCGGGGATCGGCCAGCGCCGAGGGCACGCCCGGGATCGCCCGGATCGGCCGCACCCCGGCATAAAGGTCGAGCCCCATCCGCAGGTCCAGCTGCGGCGCGATCTCCGTCCCGTCGGCCAGGCGGATGTCGGGCGAACCCATGGCGCCGAACAGGATGGCATCCGCCGCCCCTGCCCGCTCCAGCCCGTCGGGCGGCAGCGTCGCCCCGGTGTCCCGGAAGTGTGCCGCCCCGCCCGGGATCGTCTCGGACCGGAACGACAGGCCGAAGCGGCGCTCCACCGCGTCCAGCACCGCCGCGGCCGCGTCCATGACCTCGAGCCCGATGCCCTCGCCGGGCATGACGGCCAGGTGAAAGGCGTTCGTTTTGGTTGACATGCGCCGGGGCTCCGGGGGTCAGCGGGCCAGGATGGCGCGCAGGTTGCGTTCCGAGATCATCAGCACGTCCTTGTCGCCGCTGACCATCAAGGCGGCGATGGCGCCGTCCATGACCAGCAGCACCTGCCGGGCCATCAGGTCGGGCCGGTCGTAACCCGCCTGCCGGGCCAGCGACTCGAGCCGGGTCAGGATCACTGCATGGTGCGCCCGGGTGACGTCGCGCAGCCAGGGCTCCCCGGCCGCCCCCTTCGTGTGCTCGGCGGCGGCGTTCATGAAGGCGCAGCCATAGAACCGGTCGCTGTCGAACCAGGTCCGCAGCGCGCCGATCACGGCGGCCAGGCTCGCCGCCGGGTCAGGGCCGGCAGCCTCGATGGTGGCGAAGATCAGCTCCCGCTGCGCCGCGCCCTCGCGGTCCAGCACCTCGCGCAGCAGCGCCTCCTTGGAGCCGAAGCGGCTGTACAGCGTCATCTTCGAGGCATTGGCCTCCGCCAGGATCCGGTCGATCCCGGTGGCGTGGATCCCGTCCCGGCAGAACAGCTCCCGCGCGACCTCCAGGATGCGGTCGTGCGGGGCGGGGCGCGGGGCCGCCTTGTCGTTAGGCTTTGGGCGTAACGCAGGCATCGTGCCTCCAGGGTGGGCGTCGTTGCCCATCGCGCGTGCATCGTCGCATCGTCGATCCGGGGCCGGCCCCGGGTCGTGCCGACATCTCCATTCTCCCTTGCACAGGCCCTGCCGGTCAAACAAGGGCGGGCCGCTGGCCGGCTTGTGACTGGCACAAGGCTTGCTAAAGCCTACACTAGACTGACCGGTCTGTCCGGTCCACGAACCCCAACCCGTAACAAGGAAACCGCCATGAGCGCCACCATCAAGCAGACCCCGCCCACTGCCATGACCGGCTGCCTCGCCCCCATCGACAAGGGCGGCCTCGAGGACCTCATCGCCAAGGGCCGCGCCAACCCGGCCGCCATCAAGACCCTCAAGTGCCGCACCGTCGCCGAGGGCCGCTTCCGCCACCTCAACATGATCCGCGACCTGCCGCCCTACATCGTCGACGAGCCGCCGGGCCTGCTGGGCGACGACACCGCGCCGAACCCGTCCGAGGCGTCGCTCGCCGCACTCGGCTCGTGCCTGGCCGTCGGCATCCACGCCAACGCCGTCAGCCGCGACATCCTGGTCCGCAGCCTCGAGATCGAGCTGGAGGCCGACATCAACATCACCGCCGTCTGGGGCACCGGCGACACTTCGCCCAAGCCCGTCGGCTTCGACGCCGTTCGCGTGAAGGTGCACCTCGATGCGGACGCGCCGAAGGCGGAGGTGGATGCGCTGATCGCCCACGCCACCAAATGGTCCCCTGTCGCCAACACCTTCATCAAGCCGGTCGCGCTGGACGTCGCCAGCGCCTGAGACCCGCCTGACCCCACCCAGGAGCAACCGCATGGCCGAGACCGCGACAGAGAGGCAGGACGACCGGCTGACCGCCGTGATCGCGAGCGACCTCGAGCCGTTGGTCCGGCGCATCGACCACGAGGGACTCTACCCCGCCGAGGCCATGCGGGCCCTGGGCGGGGCCGGGCTGTTCTCCGCCCACCTGGCCGGGCATGCGGCGCGCCCGTCCATCGGCACCGCGGTGCAACGCATGGCGCAGGTCGGCGAAACCTGCATGTCCACCGCGTTCTGCACCTGGTGCCAGGACGCCGCCGGCTGGTATCTCGAGCAGTCGGACAACCATGCGCTCCGCCATGCCCTGCAGCCCGGCCTGGCCCGTGGCGAGACGATGGGCGGCACCGGCCTGTCCAACCCGATGAAGGCCTTCTCGGGCATCGAGCCGCTGAAGCTGCGCGGCCGCCGCGTGCCCGGCGGCTACGACGTGTCGGGCGTGCTGCCCTGGGTCAGCAACCTCGGCGACGGCCACCTGTTCGGCACCGTGTTCGAGGACGCGGACCGGCCGGGCCACCGGATCATGGCCATGTTCCGCTGCGGCCATGACGGGGTCGAGATCCGCCAGAACGCCCGCTTCGTGGCGCTGGAAGGCACCGGGACCTACACCGTCCTGTTCCGCCACGCCTTCATCGCCGACGACCGGCTGCTGGCGGACCCGCTGGGCGACATGGTCCGCCGCATCAAGGCCGGCTTCATCCTGCTGCAGACCGGCATGGGCCTCGGCGTGATCCGCGCCTGCATCGGCCTGATGCACCAGGCCGACATCACCCACGGCCACAGCAACAAGTACCTCGCCCGCCGCCCCGACGACGTCTCGGCCGACCTCGCCGCGCTCGAGGCCGAGGTCGACCGCCTGGCCGCGACCCCCCTGGAGCAGGCCCCCGAATACCTCCGCGCCGTCCTGCAGGCCCGGCTGCGCTGCAGCGAGCTGGCGCTGGATGCCGCGCAGGCCGCCCTGATGCATGCGGGCTCCCGCGGGTATCTCGAGGGCTCGCCGGTCAATCGCCGCATCCGCGAGGCGCAGTTCGTCGCGATCATCACCCCTTCGGTCCGCCACCTGCGGCAGGAGCTGCATCGGCCGGAGCTCCGCGTGGCGGTGCATTGATGATCAGCGCCATCGTCGCCGGCCCCACTGGCGAGACGGCCCTGCAGGGGCCCGAGGGCACCAGCCTCATGATCGCCGCCCAGCGCGCCGGGCTCGTCACCGGCGACTGCGAGGGCTCGCTGGCCTGCGCCACCTGCCACGTCGTCGTCGATCCCGCATGGGCGGCCAAGCTCCCTGCGCCGAACGACGACGAGGAGGCGATGCTCGACACCGTGTTCGACCTGCAGCCCACCTCCCGGCTGAGCTGCCAGATTCGCCTCGTTCCGGCGCTGGACGGCATCCGGGTAAGCCTGCCCTGACCTAGCCCGTCCCGACACACGCCCGCCTGACACACCCGTCACTGACGCCCACCAAGGAGACGAGCCGATGACCGACAAGGTTCTTGTGACGCCCGCCGAGCTGCAGACCATGATGGGGCCGAACGTCGTGGTGATCGACACGCGGTCGCCCGAGGCCTACGCTGCCGGTCACATCCCCGGCGCGGTGAACCTGCACGACATCTTCACTTTTCTCGCGACGTCCACGCCCGAGGGCATGGCGGAGCTCCGCGGCAAGTTCGCCGAGGCCTTCGGCGCCCTGGGCCTCTCGGGCGCCGAGACCGCCGTCTGCTACGAGGGCAGCATGAACTCCGGTTTCGGCCAGTCCTGCCGCGGCTACTTTCTGCTCACCTGGCTCGGCTACGAGAGCGCCATGGTCCTGCATGGCGGCTTCCAGGCCTGGACCGCAGCCGGCATGCCAGTCAGCACGGACGCAACGACCCCCACGCCCAAGACCTTCCCGCTGTCCGACAAGGGCGCCAGCATGATGGTCGACGTGGCCGGCATGCTGTCCGCCATCGCCGACCCGGCCGTCGTCAAGCTCGATGTCCGTGACGTCGACGAGTGGATCGGCACCAGCTCCAGCCCCTACGGACCTGACTTCTGCCCCCGCAAGGGCCGCATCCCCGGTGCCCGCTGGCTGGAATGGTATCGCCTGATGAAGCCCACCGCTGCCGGCCCCATGTTCAAGACGCCCGACGAGATCCTGGCCGAAGCCCACACGGCGGGCGTCGGCCCCGGCACGCCGGTCGTGCTGTACTGCTTCAAGGGCGCGCGGGCGTCCAACACCCTTGTCGCCTTGAAGGCAGCCGGGATCACGGACGTGCGGATGTACTTCGGGTCCTGGAACGAATGGAGCCGCGACCCGGCGCTGCCCATCGAGACGGGAATGCCCTTCGCACCTGCGCACTGATCTCGGCGGCAGGCTGGGTGAAGTGCTCGCCCCAGCTTGCCACCCTACGGAGCCTCAGCCGTGACGGGCGGCCATCCCGGCTTCCTGCCGCAGCCCCGGCTCCTGGTCCAGCAGCCGCGGCCCGGAAAGGCTGTCGGACTGCGCCACGACGGGCGTCCGGCGCCGGAACGCGGCGGCGATCGTCTCGGCGATCATGCGGTTCGCGTCATGCAGCTGGAACAGCGACTGGCCAGCGAGGTCGGGCATTGACATGAGCATCATCCTTCGTCATCCGGCGTGCCGGGGGTGTGACCAAGAACGTTTCCAACCTCTGTTGCAGTGCAACATAAGCCCTCGCCAGGAGCATTCAACCCCCCGCACGCCCCTGTCGGCTCAGGCGTCCTCGAGCACGCGCGGACGGGTCGGCTCGGTCTCCTGCGGCCACGGCCTGGGGATGAGGCAGTCCGGCAGCGGCCGCGGTCCCACCGGTGTCGGCTCGGGCGATGGCGGCGGCGGGGTCCAACCCCCCCGCGGCGGCCGGCGCAGCACGAACAGCTCCCGCACCGCCAGGGCCAGCGGGGCGCCGAACGTCAGCAGGCCGCTCAGGATCACCTGGGTCGATGGCGACATTCAGACCACCCCCTTCGCCCGCAGCATCGCAAGCTCGGCCGCCTGCACGCCGAGCGCGGCGTAGACTGCCTCCGTGTCCGCCCCCAGCGCCGGGCCCAGATGGTCGATGCGGCCCGGCGTGGCCGACAGGCGCGGCACCGGCGCCGGCACCGCCGTCCGCCCGGCCCGGGCGTCGTCGATGAAAGCGATGTTGCCGCGCGCGGCGTAATGCGGGTCGGCGAAAATCTCGTCGATCGCATACACCGGACCGCACGGCACCTCGTGCTCCGCGCACACCGCCAGCACGTCGTCGCGCGACAGGTCCGCGGTCCAGGCGCCCACCTTGGCATCCACCTGCGCCCGGTCCCGCTCCCGCGCCGCCAGCGTGCCCCAGCGGCCGGGGCCGGCCAGGTCCGGCTGCGCCATGGCCCCGGCCAGCCGGGCGAAAATCTTGTCGCTGGTGCAGGCGATCGCCACCCAGCGGTTGTCGCGCGTGGGATAGTGGCTGTGCGGCACCACGTTGACGGTCCCCGGCCCCATCCGCTGCCGCACCGTGCCGTCCTGGTGATACTTGGCCGCCAGCTCGTCCAATATGCGGAACACCGGCTCGTAGAGCCCGATATCCACCACCTGGCCCTCGTTCGTCGTGTCCCGCGCCCGCAGCGCCATCACGGCGCCCAGCGCGCCGTACAGCCCGGCCAGATAGTCCGGGATCGTGGCCGACCCCGGCGTGACCGGCGCCCGGTCGGGATACCCGGCCAGGAACGACAGGCCCCCGAACGCATTGCCGATCCGCCCGAACCCCGGCCGGCCGGCATAGGGCCCGGTCTGCCCGTAGCCGCTGATCCGCACCATCACCAGGCGCGGGTTGGCGGCATGCAGCACGTCCCACCCCAGGCCCCACCGCTCCAGCGTGCCCGGCTGGAAGTTCTCCACCAGCACGTCGGCGTCGGCCACCAGGCGCAGCAGCAGCGCAGCACCCTCGGGCGTGCGGATGTCCAGCGTGGCGGCCCGCTTGTTGCGGCACTCGCTCAGCCACGGCAGCGAGTCGCCCGCGGGCGAGGGCGTGCCGAACCGGCGCAGCGGGTCGCCCACCCCCGGCAGCTCGAACTTCGTCACCGCCGCCCCGAACTCCGCCAGCTGCGCGGCACAGAACGGCCCCGCGATGAAGCTGGCGATCTCGATCACCCGCACCCCGTCGAGCGGCCTGATGCTCACGGCCCGATGCTCACGGCCTGACGCTCAAGACCTGATGCTCAAGACCTGATGCTCAAGACGGGGCGGTCCGGCTCGGTGCAGCGCACCCCGTCCGCCGTCACGGTCCGTGTGGCGACCTTGCTCCCCTGCCGCCGCTCCTCGTCCGTGCAGGCCCGGGTCCGCCCCCAGCCCTTGGCCGCCATGCAGGCGTCCCGGTTGTCGTCCACCTGGCCCCAGCGCGTCACCGGGGCCGCGAACCAGGTCAGCGCCCGCTTCGCGTTCGTCTTGTCCACCGCCGCCGTCGCCCCCGCGCTGCACGCCTCGCGGTCGGCCAGGCGCGGCGACGGCGGCGCGTCCGCCCCGCACGCGGCAACGAGCAAAGGTAGACCCAGGACGCAGGCGGGAATGAAAAGACGGCGCATGCCCCCATCCAAGCGTTCGTAGCGGCACTGTCAAGACGGGCCGGAGCCGCGGACGGCCGGCACTTCGTCATCGACGCCCGCCCGGGCGCGTGCCTAAACTCCCCGCGCGGCAGCAAGACCGCGAAAGACTGGAGGACGTTCATGGCCATCATCACCCGCCGGGGCACGCTTGGGCTCGGGGCCGGACTGCTCGCCGCATCGGCCGTCCCGGGCGGGGCCCAGGCCGCCGTCGCCATCGCCGACACGCCGGAGCCCAACCTGCCGATCGAACCCGGCGCCCGCCTGCGCGTGCTGCGCCCCGCCAAGTACATCGACCCCGACGAGGCGATCTTCACCGCCAACAGCCGCGCCTTCACGGACAAGACCGGGGTCGAGGTGCGCGTGGACTACGTCGCCTGGCCCGACATGCCGGTGCAGACCGCCGTCGTCGCCAACACCGGCGCCGGGCCCGACATCGTCATCGGCTTCGGCCCGGACCCGCACATCTTCGCCGAAAGCATCATCCCGCTGACCGAGACGGCGGAGTACCTGGGCCGCAAATACGGCGGCTGGTCGGACCTCGCGCAGCTGTACGGCAAGGCGTGGCGCGGCAAGGACTGGATCGGCCTTCCCATGGGCGGCACGACCGGCCCCTGCAACTACCGCGTCTCGCACATCAAGGAGGCCGGGTTCGACAAGGTGCCGGACGACCTGCAGCAGTTCCTGACGCTCTGCCGCGCGCTGAAGAAGAACGGCCACCCCTGCGGCTTTGCCCTGTCGCACGCCCCAGGCGACGCGCCCAACTACGCCAACTGGCTGCTTTGGGCCCACGGCGCACGGCTGGTGGACGATGACGGCCACGTGGCGCTCGACAGCCGCGAGACGCGCCAGGCGATCGACTACGCCCGCGCGATGCAGGAGACGATGATCCCCGGCACCATGTCGTGGAACGGCGCCAGCAACAACCAGTCCTTCGCGGCGGGCGAAATCTCGCTGACCCAGAACGGCGTCAGCATCTACTACAGCGCGAAGACGTCGAAGGACGCCAAGCAGAACGCGGTCGCGGCCGACATGGACCACAGCTCCATGCCGTTCGGCGCCGCGACCAAAAGCCCGGAGTCCTGCCTGGTTCTGAACGCCATGGTGTTCAAGCACAGCAAGGCGCCCAACGCCGCCAAGCAGTACCTGCGCTTCATGATGGAGGCGCCGCAATACGACAAATGGCTGACGGGCTGCCTGGGCTACTGGTCGCAGCCGCTGCGCGCCTATGCCGGCAGCGCCGTGTGGGACAGCGACCCGAAGCTCGCCGTGTTCAGGGGCGCGATGGACACCCCGTTCCATGACGGGTTCTCGGGCCCGATCAACGCGGCCGCCGGCTCCGTGCTGAACGACTGGGTGCTGGTGGACATGTTCGCCCGCGTCGTCACCGGCGAGAGCACGCCCGACGACAGCATCCGCCAGGCCGTCCGCGGCGTCAGCCGCTACTATAAGTAGGGAGACCGACATGCTCACCCGTCAGCAGATCGCGGAGTACCACGACGTCGGCGCCATCGTGGTCCCCGGCATCCTCTCGGCCGCGGAGATCACCGAACTGCGCGCCGTCACGGACGACTTCGTGCGGAAATCGGCCGCCATCGACAGGCACGACGCCGTCTACGACCTGGAGGACAGCCATACCGCGGCCGAACCCCGCGTCCGCCGCATCAAGACGCCGCATCTGCACCACGAGGCCTATGGCCGCCTGGTGAAGCACGCGAAGGTCATGGCCGCGCTCTCGCCGCTGCTCGGGCCCGACATCCGGTTCGACACGGCCAAGCTGAACATGAAGTCCGCAGGCTTCGGCGCCGCCGTGGAATGGCACCAGGACTGGGCCTTCTACCCCCACACGAACGACGACCTGTGCGCCGTGGGGCTGATGATGGACGACATGGAGCTGGAGAACGGGCCGCTGATGGTCATCCCCGGCACGCACAAGGGCCCGGTGTTCGACCACCACGCAGAGGGCCGCTTCTGTGGCGCCATGGACCCCGGCAAGCGCGAGGTGGACTACGCCCGCGCCGTTCCGCTGCTGGGGCCCGCCGGGTCGATCACCATCCACCACGTCCGCGCCGTGCACGGCTCCGCGCCCAACACCTCGGCCAAGGCGCGGCGCCTGCTGCTGTTCCAGTTCCGCGCCGCGGACGCCTGGCCGCTGCTGGGCTTCCCGCCCGGCATGGCGGAGTACGACGCGCTGATGGCGGCCGGGCACGCGGACAGCATCGTGCCCCGCCTGACCGCCGTCCCGGTGCGGCTGCCGCTGCCGCCGGCCGATCTCGGCGGCTCCATCTACGAGAACCAGAAAGGCCTGAAGAACAAGTTCTTCGACACCCCGGCCCGCACGCTGGAGCCGGCCAGGTAGCCCCTCCTCCACGCATCCCGTCCACGGAGCGTCCCGTCCATGAAGCGTCATGGCCAGGGGGCTGGCGCGGCCGGACCAGGCCGCTATTGTCCGGCCATGACCGACGCCGCCCTTCCCGCCGTTCTCGTCGTCATGGGCGTCTCCGGCTCCGGCAAGACCACCGTCGCCGCCCTGCTGGCCGGGCGGCTCGGCTGGGAATACGCCGACGCCGACGAGTTCCACCCCCCGGCCAACGTGCAGAAGATGCACGGCGGCACGCCCCTGACCGACGAGGACCGCTGGCCCTGGCTGCGGGCCATGGCCGCCTGGATCGACGCCACCCGCTCCATCGGCCGCCACGGCGTGCTCGCCTGTTCGGCGCTGCGGCACAGCTACCGCGCCATCCTGATCGGCGACCGCCCCGACGTGCGGCTGGTCTATCTGCAGGGCGACACCGCCCTGATCGCCGACCGCCAGGCCGGGCGGCACAACCACTTCATGCCTGCCAGCCTGGTCGGCAGCCAGTTCGCCACCCTCGAGGAACCCGGCCCGGAGGAGCATCCGCTGACCGTCTCCGTCGTGCCGCACCCGCCCGCCATCGTCCGCACCATCCTGGAAAGCCTGCACGCATGAATGCCGACGCGCTGAAGCGCCAGGCGGCCGAGGCGTCGCTGGCCCACGTGCAGGACGGCATGGTGCTGGGCCTCGGCACCGGCTCCACCGCCGCCTACATGGTCGAGGAACTGGGCCGCCGGGTGCAGGACGGGCTGCGCATCGTGGGCATCCCCACCTCCGAACGCACCGCGGCCCAGGCCCGCGGCTTCGGCATCCCGCTGGTGGACTTCAGCACACACCCGACCATCGACCTGACGATCGACGGCGCCGACGAGGTCCATACCGGCACGCTCGGGCTGATCAAGGGCCTGGGCGGCGCGCTGCTGCGGGAGAAGATCGTCGCCACCGCCAGCCGGCGCATGACCGTCGTGGTCGATGGCGGCAAGCTGGTGTCCCGCCTTGGCTGTACCGTGCGCCTGCCGGTCGAGGTCGTGCCCTTCGGTTGGCAGCTGACCGCCGGGCGCCTGCGCGACACCGGCGCCGACGCCCTGCTGCGCGGCGGCTCCGACGACCCGTTCCGCACCGATGGCGGCAACCTGATCCTGGACTGCGCCTATGCCGGCATCGACGACGCGGCTGCCCTGCAAGACCTGCTGAAGGCCATCACCGGCGTCGTCGAGACGGGCCTGTTCGTCGGCCTGGCCACCACCGTCATCGCCGCCACCCCGGACGGCCTGAAGATACTGGAACGCGCATGACCGACCTTGCGACCACACCCCAGGCCGCCACCCCGAAAGGCCCCCTGACCCTCGCGCTGGACATCGGCGGCACCGGGCTGAAGGCCGGGCTGCTGGATGCGGACGGGCTGATGGTAGGCACCCGCGCCCGTGTCGACACGCCGCACCCTTCGCCGCCCGAGGCCATCGTGCCGGCCCTGGTCGGATTGGCGCACTGCCTGGGCGGCTTCGACCGCGTCTCCGTCGGCTTCCCCGGCGTCGTGCACGGCACGAAGGTGCTGACGGCGCCCAATCTCGGCACCGAGGCCTGGGCCGGTTACGACCTGGGCGGCATCCTGGCCGAACGGCTCGGCCGCCCCGTCCGCCTGTTGAACGACGCGACGGTCCAGGGGCTGGGCGTCATCGTCGGCCAGGGGGTGGAATGCGTCATCACCCTGGGCACCGGCTTCGGCTTCGCGTTGTATCAGAACGGCCGGCTGGCGCCGCATCTGGAACTGAGCCAGCACATCTTCCGCGGCACCAAGACCTACGACGCCTATCTCGGCGTGGCCGCGCTGGAGAAGGTCGGCAAGCGCCGCTGGCGGCGCCGGGTGCAGAAGATGCTGGTGCAGCTGCGCGTGCTGGTGAACTGGGACACGCTCTACATCGGCGGCGGCGACGCGCGGCTGATCGACTTCGACCTGCCGCCCGACATCCGCATCGTGTCCAACAGCGCCGGCGTCACGGGCGGGGTGCGCCTGTGGGACCCGAAGCTGGACGAGGACTTCGTGAACCGAGCGGCGCCCGTGGCCTCCGCCTGACGGGGCGCTCCCGATCCCCGGTCCCACGACCTTCCACCTGGTCCGTCATGCCCGGCACGGCCTGCTGCCGCATACGCTGGCCGGGCGCATGCCGGATGTGCCGCTCAGCCCCGAGGGCGTGGCCGAGGCGCTGGGCTTGGCCGGCCGCTTCCGGCATCCCATCGCCGCGGTGGTCACCAGCCCGATCCAGCGGGCGCGGGAGACGGGGGCGCCGATCGCCCGGCGCCTCGGCCTCGTGCCGGAGATCGCGGAGGGTGTGACCGAGATCGATTTCGGCGCCTGGACCGGCCGCCGGTTCGAGGCGCTGCAGGACGACCCCGCCTGGTCCGCCTGGAACCGCCTGCGGAGCCTGTCGTCATGCCCGGGCGGCGAGACGATGCATCAGGCCCAGTCGCGCGCCCTGCTGGCGCTGCAGGCCCTGCGGCACCGCCACCCCGACCAGGTGGTGGTGGTCGTCAGCCACGCGGACATCATCAAGGCGCTGCTGGCCCCCGCGCTGGGCCTCTCGCTCGATCACCTTTACCGGCTGACGATCGACCCGGCCTCCGTCAGCACGCTCGTGGTCTTCGACGCCGACCTGCGGGTCGACGCCGTCAACGGAGCCGTCGACCGGGCCGCCGACGCGTGATCAGGCCTTGCGTGATCAGGCCTCGTCGGGTGCGCGGAGCAGATAGCCGGCGCCGCGGATGCTGTGGATCAGGGCGCCGCCGCCCTCGTCGACCGGAAGCTTCTGCCGCAGGCTGAACACCAGCTGGTCCACGCTGCGGTCCTCGGGCCGCCAGGGCCGCCGCAACGCCGTCTCCGACAGCGTGTCGCGGGAGACGGCCTGGCCGTTCGCGTTGGCCAGCACCTCCAACAGGGTGAACTCGGCCGAGGTCAGCGCGATGCGCTTGCCGTCGGTCGTGGTGACGGTCCGCAGCAGGAGGTTGATCCGGATCGGCCCAACAACGAAGCTGTCCCGCGCCCGCGGCGAAAGCTTCGGCTCCTCCTTGCGGTTGATCCGGCGGTGCACCGCCCGGATCCGCGCGATCATCTCGCGCATCCGCGGCGGCTTCACGATGTAGTCGTCCGCCCCGAGCTCGAGCCCGACGATGCGGTCCGCCTCCTCGCCCATGCCGCTGACGACGATCACGCCGCAGCTCTTGTTCTCCGCGAACCAGCCGATCAGGTCGACCCCGTTGGCGTCCGGCAACTCCAGGTCCACCAGGACCACGTCCGGCTTGAAGCTGGCGCGCAGCGCCATCCCCTTCGCGCCGGTCGTCGCCAGCGCCACACTCATCCCGGCCCGTTCGATCCCTCGGACCATCGCCTGGGCGACGGCTTCGTCGTCCTCGATCAGCAGAACACGCGGGTTGGTCAGCAAACCATCTGTGTCAGGCTTGGATACGTGCATCCGACCTCTCCTGGGCGGCAATGATGACCCTAACTAGCAGAATACGACGAAGCGCCAATAATGACTTGACAATTATTACGTGAAAAAGGTGTCAAACACTGGCAATGAATTGTCACCTATTGATAGAAAACCGCAGATTTCAGCCATCAATCAGCGACATTTCAGCCACTTTCAGCGCCTGAGCCCGCCAGGCAAGACAAAGTCGCCAGCGTAATCAATGCTTTGATGGCCCGAAGCCGGTCTGTTAAATTGCCTCGCCGACTTGACCTGGCGAATCGAAGCTCAGCGACGGGGCAGCGACTGGAATCCGCTCAGCGCCTCGTCGGTCTGCGGCCCGTCCAGATCGGTCCGCAGCAGCCGGGACGCCTCGTCCGCCTTGCCGTCCATCGCCAGCACGGCAGCCAGGTCGTGACGTTCGCGCGGCGTCGCGTCGGACCGGCCGCCGATCGGCCGCATGATCCGCACCGCTTCCCCGGCCCGCCCGGTCATCGCCAGCGACAGCGCCAGGTTCACCTGCGGCGCCCGAACGTCCGGCCCTGCGGCGATCGCCTCGCCATAGGCCACCTGCGCCTCGGCGTGCCGGCCCTGCAGGTCCCGGGCGATCCCCAAGTCGTTCAGGGCGGCGGCGTTGCGCGGGTCGCTGGTCAGCGCATCCAGGAACAGCGCCTCCGCACGTGCCGGGTCCACGGCCAGCTTCACCCGGCCCAGCCCCACCTTCGCATCGCCCGACTTCCGGTCGACCAGCAGCGCCGCCTCGTAGGACGACACCGCCTCCGCATTGCGCCCCAGCAGCATGAGCGCGTCGCCCTTGCACACGAGCAGCGGGGCGTCGCTCGGGTGCCGGGTCAGCAGCAGCGTGCACAGGTTCAGCGCCAGATCCGCCGACCCGCCCCCCAGCGCCGCCCGGGCGGTGGTCAGGCTCGGTTGCCCGGACAGCGTCGTGTCCGTCGCCGAACAGCCGCCGAGCGACACCGCGATCAACGCTGCAGCCAGTATCCCGGGTATGGAGCGCGAATCGGACATCGGTCCATCGTGGATACCCCCCCGTGCGCAAAGGCGGAAGGGCCGTCTTGCCCGGCCGGCGCTCCGGGGCACCGCCGGGCCGGGCGACTACCCGGCCGCCAGCCCCCGGCCGACCTGGATCGCGGCCGGGCCGCCCACGATCATGAACACGCAGGGAAGGATGAACATGATCATCGGCAGCGTGAGCAGCACCGGCAGCCGCGCCGCCCGCTCCTCGAACTTCGTCAGCGCCGCCGTCCGCATCTCGTTCGACAGCGTCCGCAGCGACTCCGACAGCGGCGTGCCGTACTGCATCGTCTGCGTCAGCGTCGACACCAGCCGCCCCAGGCTTTCCAGCCCGGTGCGGCGGCCGAGGTTGCCCAGGGCCTGTGCGCTGTCGGACATCATCTCGAGCTCCCGTACCGTCGTCGCCAGCTCGAGGCACATCTCCGGATGCACCGAGCGCAGTTCCACCGCCACCCGCGCCATCCCGGGCTCGAGGCTCAGCCCGGCCTGGGCGCAGATCACCATCAGGTCCAGCGCGTCCGACAGGCCCCGCTCGATCTTGGCCAGGTATCGCTTGCGCATCCGCTGGATGATCATGTCGGGCGCCACCAGGCCGCAGATGCCGCTGGCCGCCGTCACCACCGTCGCGGTCAGCGACTGCAGGCCCATGTTCTGCGAGACCACCCATCCGGCCAGCGGCAGGCCGAACAGCATCATCAGCTTGCTGCCGACGAACAGGGCCAGCACGTTCGGCCCGCGCAGGCCGGCCGCCGACAGCGTCTGCTGCAGCTCCGCCCGCGTCCGCCCCGGCAGCACGCCGCTCTGCATCACCCCGCGCCCGACCCCGGTCACCGCGCGCTGCAGCGCCTTCACCGCGCCCGACGAGGCGAGCGGCCCCACCTCGATCCGCGGCGGCGCCCAGCGGCCGTGCGCCGCCTCGAACCGCGCCGCCACCAGCGCGTCGGTGTCCGACACCCGCAACAGCAGCACCGCCGCCAAGGTCAGGAGCACGGCGCTGAAGGCCGCGATCGCGATCAGAACACCTATGCTCACGCCGACATCCTCCGAGTTGCAGTCATGCCCGTGCCGCCGCTCATGCCGCCAGGCTCGCGCGGATGATCATCCGCATGACGAACATGCCGATCGAGAGCGAAAGGATCGCCGCCCCCAGCACCATCCGCCCGGTGTCGTCCACGAACAGCACGGTCATGTAGTCCGGGTTCACGGCATACAGCCCGAGCCCCGCCACCACCGGCAGGCCGCCCAGGATCATGGAGCTGGTGCGCGCCTCGGCCGACAGCGCGTGGCCCCGGGACTGCATCGCGACGCGCTTGCGGGTCACGTCGGCCAGGAGGTCCAGCGTCTCCGCCAGCCCGCCGCCCGTCTGCGCCTGCAGGCTGAGCGCCGCGGCGAAGAACCCGTATTCCGGCAGGCTGTTGCGCTCCGCCATCTCCCGCAGCGCCGATTCGAGCGGGACGCCGATCGCGATCTGGTCGGCGAGCCGGTCGAACTCGCTGGCCGTCGGCGGCATGCTCTCGCGCCCCACCGCCCGCAGCGCCTCGCTGACCGGCACGCCCACGCGGACCGCCCGCACCACGAGGCCCAGCGCATCCGGGAACTGCGCCCGCAGCCGGTTCACCCGCTTCATCGCCATCGTGCTGAACATCGACCGGCTGACCGCCACCATGCCGACCGGCATCAGCACCCAGGCCACGGTGCCGAACAGCCCGGAGCCCAGCAGCACCGCCACCCGCCCGACCACCGCTGCGATGATGAGCACGACGTACCAGCGCATCGAATACTGATCGACCCGCGACATCGAGAAGCCGAAGAACCCGGTCAGCGTCTCCTTCCAACCCGGCCGCGCCAGCGTGTCCTTGCGGGTCAACGAGATCGCGGCCTGCGCGGCCTTCGGCCGGCCCAGCAGCGACACCGATTCGATCCGCGCCTGGATCTCCCGCTCCTCGGTGCTGGTCCGCATCACCAGGCAGGCTGCCAGGGCCGAAACGGCGAACAGCAGCGTCGCCAGGCCCAGCAGGACCGTCGGCGTCATTCGAAGTTCCCTTCGAGCACCTTCATCCACGCCTCCTCGAGCCCGAAATACACCAGCCGCGGCATGAAGCTCGGCCGCGCCTTGCTGACGCGGTACACGCCCTGCAGCCGCCCGTTCGCATCCATGCCCTGCAGCTCGTACTGGAAGATGTCGTTCAGCGTCACGACCTCGCCCTCCATCCCGCACACCTCGGTCACCTGCGTCACCCGCCGGCCGCCGTCGCGATGCCGCTCCACCTGGATGATCAGGTTCACCGCGCCTGCGATCTGCTGCCGGATGGCCTTGGACGGCAGGCCCATGTTGCCCATCTGCACCATGTTCTCCACCCGGGTCAGCGCATCCCGCGTCGTGTTCGCATGGATCGTGCTCATGCTGCCGTCATGGCCGGTGTTCATCGCCTGCAGCATGTCGAACGCCTCGCCGGCCCGCACCTCGCCGATGATGATCCGGTCCGGCCGCATCCGCAGCGCGTTCCGCACGAGGTCGCGCTGGTTGATCTCGCCCCGCCCCTCGAGGCTCGCGGGCCGTGTCTCCAGCCGCACCACATGCGGCTGCTGCAGCTGCAGCTCCGCCGCGTCCTCCACCGTCAACACCCGTTCCGTCGGGTCGATCAGCCGCGACAGCGCGTTCATCAGCGTCGTCTTGCCCGAACCCGTGCCGCCCGAGATGATGATGTTCAGCCGAATCGCCGAGGCAAGCTCCAGCAACGCCGCCACCTGCTTGGTCAGCGCCCCGAACTCGATCAGCCGCGCGAAGTCGATCGACTTCTTGCTGAACTTCCGGATCGACACGTACGGCCCGTCGAGCGCCAGCGGAGGGAACACGATGTTGACCCGGCTGCCGTCCTTCAGTCGCGCATCGACCATCGGGCTGCTCTCGTCCACCCGCCGGCCCACCGCGACCGCGATGCGCTGGCAGATGTTGCACAGGTGCGCGGTGTCGCGGAACACGACGTTGGACTGCACGACCTTGCCGAACCGCTCGACGAAGATGCGCTGCGGCCCGTTGATCATGATGTCGTTGATCGTCTGGTCTTCCAGCAGCACCTCGAGCGGGCCGAGCCCGATCATGTCGTGCACCAGCTCGATCGCCAGCGACTTCTGCTCGCGCGCGTTCAGCTGGATGCGCCGCTGCGTTGCCAGGTCGCCGATCAGCCGCTCGACCTCGCGCTCCAGCCGCTCGGGGCTGAGCATCGCCACCGTGCTGGGCTCGAGCTGGCTCAGGCACAGGGCGCGCAGCTCCACGATCGCCTCGGGCGGGGCAGTGGTGCGCCCGGGCTCGACCACCACGTCGTTGGCCGGTGCGGCCGCGGCCGGTTCCGGGGCGAGGTTGCCGTTGGCGTCCAGGCGGCGACGACCGAACGAGGGGGTCATTTGCGGCCGAACAGCCGGGCCAGGCCGCCTTTCTTCTTGCCGCCCGCCTGCACGTCGGCCTCCGCCGCATCCAGCAGCCGGCTGGCGGCCACCAGGTTGCCGAGGTCCTTGATCGCCTGCTGGAACGGGCCCTGGACGGTGCAGGCCGGCTTGCCCAGCGTCGCCGCGTGGCCCACCTGCTTGGGCAGGTCGGGGATGATGATGTCCACCTTGGACTTCAGCGCATCCTCGAACTGCCGGCGGTTCAGCCCGCCCGGCAGCCCCTGCCGGTTCAGCACCAGGATGGGCCGGCTCTTCTGGTGCGGTCCGGGCTTCATCGCCATCAGACGGATCGCGTCGCGCACCGCCGCCAGCGTCGGCTCCATCACCAGCACCCGCCGGTGCGCCAGATCCATCAGATCGCGGTTCAGCGCCATCGGCCGGTACGGCACGTCCGCTACCACGAAGTTGTAGCGCCGGCGCAGCGCCGTCATCAGCGTCTCGGCCACCTGCGGCACGGGATCCTGCACCTCGTGCAGCGGCTCCTGCGTCGCCAGGACGTGCAACCGCTCCGTCACCGGCTGGGCCGCGCGCTCGGCCAGCAGCGTGTCGATGCGCTCCGGCGTCTGCAGCACGGCGCTGAGCCCCCGCCCGGGCGGCACGTTGAGCAGGAACGAGGTGGTGCCGAAGTGCAGGTCCGTGTCCAGCAGCACCGTGTGCCGCCGGGCCGTCACGCCGAAGTACCAGGCGAGGTTGACCGCGATCGTGCTCGCACCGACCCCGCCCCGCACGCCCGTCACCGTCAACAGCCGCCCGCCCAGCGCGGCCTCGCCGGTGGGCGCACGGCCCTGCGCCAGGGGCCCGAAATGCCGGGCCACGATCTCCCGCGACAGCGGCTTGGCCAGATACTCCATCGCACCCACGCCGCGCGTCACCTCGCGATAGAAGTCGAGCCCCGTCAGGTCGCCCACCACCAGCACGCACACATGCGGCTCGACGACGTCCGACAGCTCCTCCAGCGCCGAGAGCGGCGACTCCTCGCCCCCCAGGTCCACGATCAGCACCCGGGGCGTCGAACCCTTCTGCATCGCGGCGATGGCGGCCCGCACGCCGCCGCGCCGGGTTTCGATCCCGCCCGGCATCAGCTCGCCCAGGCCCTCCTGGATCGCCGCCTCCGTCCCGGCATCCACGACGAACGACAGGCAGGTCGCACGCTCGGGCCGCGCTTCGTCCAGCAGCGCGCCGCCGCCCGCGGTCTCGTCGAGCGGCGTCATGGCGCACCCGTGGGCGGCGCCAGGGACGCAGGCCCGGCGGGCGCCGACAACGACGAGCCCCCGGGCAGCGGCGTCACTCTTCCGGACCACAGCCGGGTCACGCCGGCCACAGACTCGCTGCCGTCGCTGGCGCGGTCGCCGTGGCCGCGGATCAGGTCACGCGGATTGACGACCATGGCGGCAAGGTTCAGCGAATTGGCTCCGGTCGGCTGCCACTGCCCGGCGCGGCGATACGGGTCCGTATCCGCGCACCCGGCCAGCAGCAGCGCCGAGATCAACGCCGTGCCGCCCATCACACTTCTGTTCATGGCGCCCCCGCTCATTGCACGATGAACCCGGCCGCGCCCGGGATCCGGCCCGGCACGGCAGCGTTGGACGCGCCCACCTGGCGCAGCAGCAGGATGCGCTCGAGGTCGTTCGGCGCCTTGAACCGGTCCTCCGCCGTATGCAGCAGCGCCGGGTCGTCCACCGGGCGGACGATGTAGGGGGTCACGATGATCACCAGCTCCGTCTCCTGCTTCTGGAAGCTCGACGACCGGAACAGCGGGCCCAGCACCGGCAGGTCGCCCAGGAACGCCAGCCCGCTGGTGTTCTGCGTCACCGTGTCCTGCAGCAGCCCGGCGATCGCGAAGCTCTGCCCGCTGCCCAGCTCCACCGACGTCTCAGCCCGGCGCACCGCAACCCCCGGGATCGACAGCGCCGTCCCGCCTGCGCTGCCCGACGACAGCGTCACCGCACCCGTCGTCGTCAGCTGGCTGACCTCGGGCGCGATGTGCAGGTTGATGCGCCCGTCCGTCAGAACCGTCGGCACCACGTCGAGGCTCACGCCGTACTTCTTGAACGTGACCGTGATGGTGGACCCGGCACCCGCCGTCGCCGGGCTCTGCGCCACCGGGACCGGGAACTCGCCGCCAGCCAGGAAGCTGCCGGGCTGCCCGCTCATCACCGTCAGGTTCGGCTCCGCCAGCACGCGCACCAGGTTGTCCTGCGCCAGCGCGTCGATCAGGGCGTTGGCGTCCTTGGTGCCCACCTTGAGCGCCCCGGCCGCGGCACTCGCCAGACCGCCGAGCCCGGTGGTGGACCCGAAGTTGAGCGCGAACCGCCCGACGGACCCCATCGCCTGCCAGTCGATCCCCAGCGCCCGCGTCACGCTGCGCTGCATCTCCACCACGCGGACGCGCATGTTCACCTGGATCGAGGCCTGCACGCTCAGCTGGTTCTCGACCGACTGCCCCTCGGGGATGTAGCCCTTCAGGATCGCCACCGCCCGCGCCGCCTCGGCCGGCGACGCGACCGAGCCCGTCAGGATCATGCCGCGCGCCTGCGGCGTCACCTTGATCCGGCCGTTCGGCACCAGCCGTGCCACCATCGCCTCGGCCTCGGCGGCGACGAAGGTGCTGGGCCGCACCGTCACCTCGAACTGCGCCACCGCGCGCCCCTCGTTGTCCATGGCGGCGATCGTCGTGCGCCCGGCCCCCACGCCGAACACGAACAGGCTGTTCGTGCTGGCCGGCCGCACCTCGGCCACCCGCGGGTCGGCCACGAAGACGTTGGTGGCCGGGCCCGGCAGGGCGATCACCCGGCCGTTGCCCGATTCGAGCGAGATCGTCTGCCGGTTGCCCGACTGCTCGACGACCGGCTGCAGCACCGGTGCCTTGCGGAGCCCCTGCGCATGGACGGGCGTGCCGAGCAGCGCGACCAGGCCGAAGGCGGGCCACAGGCGGGCCAGGGCCGGCGGCGACCAGGCGGAGCGAGCCGCGAAGGGCGGATATGTCGCAGGGGAGGTGTGGTTCAGTTCCATCAGAACTTGAACTCCTTGCTCTCGCCGCTGCCGGCGAAGACCTTCATGGAGGAGCCGACCGGCTTGGTCGCGTGGTTGGCCAGCGCGCCGCTGACGTCCCCGGCCCAGGTCGTGCCGTCCTTGTCCTCGCTCGGCCCGCGCTCGGCCGACCGCACCGCCAGCGACAGGCGGCCCAGCCGGGTCGCCACCTGGACCTGCTCGGCGTTGGTGGACGAGACCTCCAGCGTGATGGTGCGGGCCTGCATGGAGTCCGCAAGTCCGGTCGCGCCCTGCACGAGCTGCTGGTCGATCGCGATCACGCGGACGTCGCGCTGCACCGTCTCGGCGGCGATCTTGCGGCCGGGGGTCGTCGCCATGCTCTCGTCCATCTGCTGCGTCAGGATCAGGTCCACGTGGTCGCCGGGCCAGATCAGCCCGGCCGTCCCGCTGATCGCGTCCACCGCCACCGTGACGGCGCGGAAGCCGGGGCGCAGCACCGCGGCCAGGAAGCCATGGTCGCCGGGGCGCAGGACCTCGGCGGTGGAGATAACGTCGCCCGGCACCATCGTGCGGCGGATCATGCCGCCCATGATGCCGCGGCGGGCGTTCGTCTCGTCGGCGATGTAGCCCTCGGGGAGCTTGTCCACGTCCACTTCCTTGGAGGCGACGTCGTCGGTCTTGAGCAGCGCGCCCGCACGGAGGGGCTTGGCGACGATCAGGACCTTCAGCTTCTCGACGGGCGCGGACGCGGCCATGGCCACGTCGCCGTGCGGCATCACCATCCACACGATCGTGCCGAATCCGGCCAGCCCGCAAGCGATAAGGCCGAGCAATGCAACGCGTAGGATCATGAGAGTCCTCCATGGGACAGAACGTAGAAAGTGCCGCAGGCGATCGCCACGGCGTAGGGCATCGGGCCGCCGCGGCGCAGGCGCCAGCCTTCGGCGCGCATCACGCGCCGCAGGACCGTCGCAGGCCGACTTCGACCTAAGGCGGGCATGAGGCCCGATCGGCTCCGCCCGCGGCCGTACCGTCGGCCGACCAGGTAGACGACGGCAAGGCCACCGCCCGCCAGCGCGGTCGCGCACAGCATGGCCAGGATGCCTTCGGGCGGGATCAGCAACGAGACGGCGCCGAACAGCTTCACGTCACCCCCGCCCATCCAGCCGCGGCGCCAGCACAGGGCGGCCACGACGAACACGGCAAGGGCGGCAGGGATTGATACCAGCAGCGAGCCCTGGACGGCCTGGACGACCAACCCGGCCGCGGCAATCAGCAGGCAGGCCCGGTTCGGGACCGTGCGGGCGGCCACGTCATGCAACGCGGCGCCCAGCAGGACGAGAAGGCCGCTTCCAAGCGCCGCGGCAGGAACGACGTCCATCATGGCGCCGCCCATCTCCGCTACTCGCCGTCGGCGACGGAGTTGGAGACGGTGGAGAACTTGCTGGCGAGATCGTCGCCGATCACGCTGAAGGTGGCCAGGCCCGTGACGACGACCACGGCGGCGATCAGCCCGTATTCGAGGGCCGTGACGGCGCGGCGGTCGCGCCTGAAGACTTGGAAGAGGGAAAGCAGGTTCGACATGGTGGGGCGCTCCGAACGGATCAGGTCATGACAAGGTCTCGGCACGCTCGACCCTCCCAGCCGGCCGGCAATCCAAGTGGCCGGCTGAGAGGTTCGGTCACGCGTTAGCTGCCGAGATTCGTCGAGATCTTGGTGAACTTGGACGCGAGGTTCGTGCCGATGCCGCTGAACGTCGCGAGGCCGGTCACCACGACGACGGCGGCGATCAGGCCATACTCCAGGGCCGTCACGGCGCGCTTGTCGGTCTTCAGCTCGAGCCAGGTCTTGATGTATGCGTACATGTGTTGGTTCCTTCTAATCAGTTCCACGACACGATCGCTGGGGGCCGTTACTTGATCGACCCGCCGACTGCGTGCAGATGGAATGTATTCGCAGCCGACCGACGTTTGCTAATCTGAAAAGGACGAGAAATGTCGGAGTTTGTTTCTGCACACTGGGTCGCGGAATGCTAGGTTGCTGAATCCGTTGAGTTCGCCACCTGACGATCGTCAATCCCGCAACATATTTTTCGTGCGAAGCGCGGCCAATAAACTCACGTGGCCGTGAATTGAGCTCAGAAACGGCCCAATTTGATGACTGCGGCGCCCTGTCCCGCCGAGCTCGGCGTCCAGACCCGCATCGCCCCAGCGGCCACGCGCCCGCCAGGGGCCACCATCGGCACCACGGAAGGCGACCAGGTGACGACCCGCAGCACGAACGGCACCGGTGCGGCGGGCGCAAGTGCTGGCGCGGCAACGCCGGCCGGCAAGGCCCCGCCGCCCGTCCAGAAGGCCAGGACCTTGTCCCGGTACGGGTTGCCCCGCTCCGGCGTTGCCGAATGGTAGGCCGAGACCGCCGCCTCCCAGCTGCCCGTCCTGGCCTTCAACGACTGCAGGAAGCGCGCGGCGTAGTCCGCGTTGCGCGCCGGGTCGAATCCCTCCTCTAGCGAGGCGAAGGCGTTGGGGTGATGCAGCAGGTTGACCTGGAAGCAGCCCACGTCGATGGACGCCACCCCCGACCGCTGCAGCGCCCGGGTCGCCTCGAGCGCCTCGGGCTGGTTGTCGTAAAGGTGGCCGCGGCCTTCCGCGTTCGTCGTCCAGGGCCAGGCGGCGAACCGGCCGCTCGCGGGATCGCGCCGCCCGCTCTCCATCCGCCCGATCGCCAGCAGCAGGCCGGCCGGCAGGTCGTAGCGCCGTTCCGCCGTCGTGCCCGCCGACTCGCACGCCTGCGCCGCCTCCTGCGCCATCGCAGGGGACGACAGGCCCAGGGACAGACCCAGGGACAGACCCAGGCAACGGGCACCGGCCAACAGCAGGGAACGCAGGCGGGTCTCGACCATGGCACCCTTGTAACCGGCCCCTCCTCGCGTGCACGAGCCGGCCAGGAGGACTAGTCCTTTTGGCCGAAGTGAAATCCGTGGCCGCGCTGGGGCATGATCGTGCGCATCTTTTCGGACAGGCCGCATGACCCCCGACACCGACGCCGTTCCCCCGCTCGATCGCCCGACCATCGTTGCCGCAGCCCTGGCCGCCGCCGTGCCGGGCGCGCTGATGGGGTTGCGGCTGAACGAAAACCTCTGGTCCGGCGGCCTGCTCAACCCGGACAGCGCCATGCGCCTGGTGCGGCTCAACGACATCGTCGCATCCGGCACGCCGCTCCATGCGGTGATGCGCGACGCCTCGGGGGCCGGGAACCTGCTGCCCTGGTCGCACCTGCTGGACAGCCTGCTGCTGCTGCTGGCCGCCCCCTTGTCGGGGCTGCTCGGCTGGCCCACGGCACTGCATCTGGCCGGCATGGCCTCGGGCCCGCTGGCCATGGCCGGGCTGGGGATCGCGGTGGCCTGGGCGGCCGCCCCCGTCGCCTCCCGCGGGTGGTTGTGGATGGGGGCCTTCGCTGCCGGCGTGGCCCCGGTCCTGGGCGGCTACGGCATGCTGGGGGTCGTGCATCACCACGTCATGCTGGCGCTGGTCCCCGTCATGGCCGCCGGCTGGGCCCTGCGGCTGCTCCGCCGGGCCGCGGGCCGCGCCGCCGACGCATCGGGCATGGCAAGCGGCGGCATGTCCCTGGGCGCCTGGACGGCCACCGGCCTCTGGTTCAGCCCCGAAGCCCTGCCCTTCGCCCTGCTCGCCGTCGGTGCGCTCTGGGCCACCTGGTTCGCCCTGCCGACCTGCCCGTCCCTCTCCACCCCCTCCTCCACGGCTCACCTGACCCGGCCCCGTCTGCTCCAGGCCCTGCTCGCCTGCAGCTGCACCTTCGCCGCCGTCGTCACGCTCGCCTGGGCCGCCGATCCCCCGGCGTCCGGCTGGATGGCCGTCGAGCCCGACCGGATCTCGCTGCCCTTCGTGCTCCTGGCGCTGGGTGCTGCGGCGACCGCCGGGGTGGCCCGCATCACGGCCCGCCGTGTCCCGCCCTTGGTGTGCGGTGGTGCCCTGGCCCTGCTGTGGCTGGCCGCATTCCCGCAGTTCATGCTGGGCACGAACGGGCTGATGACCGCCGAGGAGGCCCACGCCTTCTTCAAGGGCATCAAGGAGATGCAACCGGTCACCGGGCTCGACGAAGTCTTCCAGTGCCTGCTCGGCGGCGTGTTCGCCGGGGCGGCATTGACCGCCTTCGCCTGGCGGCACCGCGCCACGCCGGTGGTGCAGATCCCGCTGCTTTATGCCGCCGCCGCCAGCCTCGCTCTGGTCTGGCTCGCCGCCCAGCACGTCCGGTTCACCGTCTATCCCGCCTCGGCCGGTGCGGTGCTGCTGCCGGTTGTGCTCTCGGCCATCAGCGCCGGCATCGTCGCCCCGGCCATCCGCTCCCTCGCCCGCAGCGCCGTCATCGTCGGCCTGGTCGCGGGGCCCATCCTGGCGCCGCTGGCGGCCGAGGCCGGGCCGCGCCGCCCGATCGACATGCCCTGCAAGATCGCCGGCGCCATCGCGCTGCTGGCCAGCCACCCGGGCGAGGTCGTGCTCAGCGGCGTCAACCAGTCGCCCGAGCTGCTGTATGGCACGCGCGCCCTGACCGTCGGCTCGCTCTACCACCGCAACCCGCAGGCCACGATCCGGCTGCGTGCCGCCTGGCGCGCCGTTCCGGGCCCCGCGCCCGACGCGGCCATGCGGGCCACCGGCGCCACCCTCGTGCTGGGCTGCCCGCACGAGCCCCGGCCCTCCGTCTTCGACGACCTGCCGAAGACCACCCTGCTGGACCGCCTGATCGCCGACGACCCGCCCGCCTGGCTGCACCGCCTCGCCGATGCCGGGCCCGGCGGCTACGTGCTCTATGCCGTCGCGCCCTGATCCGATGCCGCGCCGCCCCCCCCTGACCGCCGGCCGGCCCGGCTTCCGAACCGACCGCAAGGCTGCGGTGGCGCTCATGACGGCGGTCATGGCGCCGGCGCTGCTGGCCGTGCTGGCGCTGATCGCCGATGCGGGGTTCTGGATCGTCGGCTCGACGCAGCTGCAGGTCGCGGCCGACGCCGCCGCCATGGGCGCCGGGCAGCTGTTGACGAGCAACCTGAAGAATCAGAGCGCCGCGACCCAGCAGACCAACCTGAACGCCGCCGCGCTGTTCGAGGCGACCCGGGCCGCCACCAAGCTGGTGGGGACGATGAACGCGCCGGTCGTGACGCCCGCCGCCGACTTCTCCTACGTCGATGTCGTCGTCACCAGCCAGGCGCCCGGATACCTGAACGGCATCATCAAGATGCTGCCACCCAACGGCGCGGTGAACCCGCCGCTGCTGCGGGCCACGGCGCGGGTCACGGTCAAGGGCGGCCCCAAGGCCTGCGTGCTGACGCTCGGCACCTCGGGCACCGACATCCAGGTGGGCAACAGCGGCACCATCGCCGCGACCAGCTGCCCCATCTTCGCCAACTCCAACGGGTCGCCCAGCATCCACGCCACCGGCAGCGGCTCCATCTCGGAATCGGGCGCCATCAGCGGCACCGACATCGGCGCGGTCGGCACCATCCAGGCCGACAACGGCGGGTCCATCAGCGCCGGCACGATCACGCCGGGCGGGGCCGTCACGCCGGACTACGTGGCGGCGCAGAACACGGCGCCCGCCGCCGGGACCTGCGGCGGCGGCCAGTCCGACTTCACCGACAACCACAACGGGCAGCCCTACGTCATCCCGCCGCAGACCTGGTGCAACGTCAACGTCAGCTTCGGCGGCAACGGCAACACCATCCAGCTGTCGGGCGGCGGGGCCTACACCGTCGTCAACGGCAACATCACCTTCAACAACGCGACCGTCACCTTCGCCGCGGGCGTCACGTTCAACCTTCTGGGCACCAGCCCCGGCAACTTCGCCTGGACCAACTACTCCAACACCAGCAACCCCATCACCGCCGGCTCGAGCGGGATCGCCATCTGGCAGGCGTGCAACAGCAGCGGCAGCCAGACCGCGACCTTCAACGGCGGCAGCACGTTGAACATGACGGGGATCGTCTACATGCCCTGCGCCAACGTCACGATCGACAACAACGCGCAGCTCAACGCCCCCATCGGCAAGGGCTTCAGCATCGTCTCCAAGACCCTCACGGTGAACGGCAGCGCCGGCCTGCGCACGGCGGCCAGCAGCAGCGGCGGCACCGCCTCGGCCGGCCCGGTTCTGACCCAGTGACGGGCCTGCCACCCAACCCGATGCATACCCTGGGGCGCGACCGGCGGGGCGTCGCCGCCGTCGAGATGGCGCTGGTGGCCACCGTGCTGCTGCTGCCGCTCTGTGCCTTCACGACGGAGGTCGGGCAGGCGCTGCTGACGCAGTACCGCCTCAGCCGGGCGCTGCATGCGGGGCTGATGTACGCCTGGGGCGCCCCGACCAGCGCCACCGTCACGACGATCCAGAGCGCGGCCTCCGCCGGCTTCCAGACCAATGGCGGCACAGGCCCCTACGAGAGCGCGGTCATGACGCCGGTCGCCTCCATCCTGTATTACTGCATCGACCCGACGGTGGGCACGCATGGCGCGAGCACCGTGGCGTCCAGCACCTCGACCTGCCCCAACGGCCAGGTCGTCGGCACCTGGGTCAACCTGTCGCTCAGCGCGACGATCCCGACGATCTTCGTCAACTACAAGGGCTCGGCAAGCTGGCCCCTGACCATCGCCGGCACGGTGCGGATCTCGTGAACCGCCGCATGCGCCGCTTCCTTGCCGCTGCCGCCCCGATCCGCCGGGCCTGGAGCGCGTTGGCCCGCGGCCGGAACGGGGCGACCTCGCTCGAGGTGGCACTCGTGTTCCCGACGTTCCTGCTGTTCATCTTCGGCATGTTCGCCGTCTACACGCTGATCTCGGCCCGGCGCGCCATGGACTACGGCGTCGAGAAGGCCCTGCGCTACGCGGTCGTGCATGGCGGCGGCGGCACCGGCGGCAACACCGCGGTCGGCACCGCCTTCGCCAACGCCGCCTCCGTCGTCTGGCCGGCCGTCGGCGCCAATGCCGTCGTCACCGTCACGCCCGCAGCGGGCTTCAAGGCCGGCGACACCGTCGTCATCGCCGTCAGCTACGCCTGGTCGGCGCCGGCGACGACGAAGTCGAACGCCGGGGTCACGCTGTTCCAGCCGGTTACCCTGAACGCCAGCGCCTCGATGCGCGTCGTCAACTGAACCCGGGCGCCGGCAAGGGTCCCGGCGACCCGACCTCCGCACATGAAAAAGCCCCCCTGTCGCCAGGGGGGCTTTCTCGTCTCGGGGCTCGGGCGGGGCTCAGGCGCGGCGGCGGCCCCCGGCGATCGCCAGCCCCACCAGGCCCATGACCATGATCGTGCTCGACCCCGGCTCCGGCACGCTGGTGGGCGAGTCCGAGGCGGCCGCCTCCTGAAGGTTGTCGATGACCGCCGTCCCGGTGCCGTTGACGGTCAGCATGATCTCGTCGAATCGGCTGTTGCTGAAGCCGAAGTAGTCCGAGCCGTTGTTGTGGTAGCCCTGCGCCGTCACGGTCTCGACCACGGCGTCGTTCAGCAGGCTGGTGATGGTGGTGCCGTAGCCGTCCGTGTAGAGGTAGAACTGGGCCGTCGTGACCGGGGTCGAGAACCGGATGGAGATGCCGAACGTGGTGGACGGGTCGCCCCCGGCGTAGTTGACCACATCGGGCGCCGTCGTGCCCGACAGCCCGTTGCCGAAGTAGCTGGTGCTGTACAGGCCGGCGAAGGTGACCCCCTGGGCGGCATAGGTGCTGCCGACGTAGGTGTTGTCGGCCAGACCGGAGAAGTCGATCGTCAGCGTGGGGTTGGCCAGGGCGGTGCCGTAGCCGATGGGCGCGGCACGAACCGACGTGGCGCCGAAGGCGGCAGCCAGCAGGACCGATCCGGCGAGCAGGTGGGCAGCGAGGGCCGAGACTGTCGAATAGTTCATGTCGGTAAGTCTCCGTTGACTGACTACGCTGTCATTAACGCCAATACTGCAGTATCGGCAAGACGATCCGAAGCTTCATGCCCAATCCTGACAAAGCCAGACTGGGAGTACAAAGCCAGACTGGGAGCACGAAGCCGGGGCTGGGAGTGCAGCGCCTGCCCGGTCACGAGAGCAGCGGCTCGTGCGGCAGCAGCCCGGCCCGGCACAGCGCCTCCACCCGGTTGCGCGCGCCGACGGCCCGGTAGACCGCCGCCAGGTGGACCTTGATGGTCGAGACCGCGAGGTCGAGCGTGCGGGCGATGTCCTTGGTCGAACGGCCCTCCGCCATCAGCCGCAGCACGTCGCGCTGCCGGCCGGTGAGCACGCGCGACACGGGAGGCGCCACCGGCAAGACCGGTGGGGCCGTCGCCAGGTTCGGCACAGGCGTGCCGGCCAGCGCCAGGGGCACGTGCACCCCGCCGGCCCGCACCACCGCGACGGCCCGCAGCAAATCCGCCGCCGGAGCGCTTTTGCCCACGTAGCCATGCGCGCCGGCAGCCAGGCACTGCACGATCCCGTCCCGGGTCTCCTGCCCGGCCAATGCCACGATGCCCACCATCGGCAGACGCTGGCGGACGGCCTGCAACGCGGCATAGCCCTCCGCCCCGCACGCCCCGTTGGACAGGTCGCCAAGCAGCCCGAGGTCGAGCAGCAGCACGCACGAGGCGTTCTGCGCGGCGAGGTCCAGCGCCTCGCGCAGCGTGCCGGCCGAAGCGACCAGCCCCGGCGCCCATGACGGCGTCAGCAGCGCCACGAGCCCGGCGCGGACCAACGCCATCTCCTCGGCGACGACCAGGCCGGGGCGCATCATGCCCGCCCCCGCCGTGCGGAATGCCGGGACGTTGGACAACCCGGCTCGAGACTCTTAAAAGGCTGGACCACAGTCCTGCTCCCGTTCGATGCGACCGACCCGCCGCCCTGCCCTGTTCCTGATTGAAAGTCGTCGATCCCAGGCATGTATCGTTCTCGGTCCAGCACCCCGCGCCAGGCAAGTCAGGAAGAATTGCCAAAGGTGGTGTTTTGCCCGGCACGGCCGCAGAGCGGGACAGGACCTATGGGAATCGGCTATAAGGGCGTGGCAGCGTGAGCGGTCGCCCGACGACCGCCCGGACGATCGACGCGAGAGGACGGTTACGGACCGGTGGCATCTTGGACGGCATAGACGAGCGCGCTGGGCCGGAAGGCCAGCGGCCCCGGCGTGATCCGTCCGGCGAACCCCGGGCCACGCCCGCCGGGGCGTCCAGCGCCGGTGCCCGCGTGCCGGCTGGCCTGTCGACCGGGGGCCTGCCCGGGCGCACCCCGCTGTCCGGCCCGGCCGATGCCGCAAAATCCGCCGACTTCATCCACATCGCCCGCCTGGCCGCCCGCCTGGCCCGCACCCCCATCGGGCTGATCGGCAACGAGAGCCTCCACCAGGCCTGGTCCGACCCGGCGCTCGAGCTCGGGCCCACCCAGCTCGGCCACCTGCGCGACATCTGCCGGCACCTCGATGGCTCGCCGGCCGCCGCCGTCATCCCGGACGCGACCGAAGACCCGCGCCTGTGGCACAACCCGAACGTCAGCGGCGCCCCGCACCTGCGCTTCGTCGCCTGCGTGCCCCTGACCGGCAGCCGGGGCGAAAGCCTGGGCGTGCTGTGCGTCATGGACGTCCGACCGCGCCTGCGGCTGTCCGACGAACACGCCGACGCGCTGGCGGACCTGGCCACCCTGGCCACCGGCATGCTGGAGCGTGCGGCCGAGGCCGAGGCCGAGGCGCGCAGCAGCCGCGACAACGCCAGGACCGAGCAGATCGAGGCCGCGGTCATCCGCGCACAATCCTGCGAGCTGGCCCTGGCCGCCATGCTCGTCAGCCTGTGCAAGCACCACGGCGCCACCGCAGGCTTCGTCGGCAAGCTCGCCGGCACGTCGCGCGTGATGCAGGAAGTCTGCCACTACAACGACGATTCCGGCCTGGGCGACTACTTCGCCCGGACTGCCGCGATCGCGGTCACGCCCGAGACCTCCCACGCCGCCCTGGCGATCCAGGCGGGGTCCGCGCGGACCCTCGTCTTCTCGGCCGCCGGGACAGCCACCCCGTATGCCCCGCCCGAGTCCGCGGGCGCCACCCGCGGCGGATTGCGCGCGGAGGTGATCCACCCCGTGCACCTGCTGGACGAGAAGTTCGGCATCGTCCTGATGTTCGACACGATCCGCGGCGACCTGGAGGCGGTGGCCGAGGACGTCGCCACCATGATCCGCCTGGTGCGCCCCGCGCTGTACCGCAAGGCGGCCGAGCGCCGCATGCGCCTGCTCGGCACGGCACTCGACCGGGCCAACGACGCGGTGCTGATCACCGAGGCCGGGCCGCTGGGCGCCAGCGGACCCCGCATCGTCTATGCCAACGCCAGCTTCTGCCGCGAGAGCGGCTATGCGCTGGAGGAGATCATCGGCCAGGCGCACGGCATGCTGCACGGCACCGGGACCGACGCCGCCGCCGTGATGCGGCTGCGGCAGGAGATGCGGCGCTGGAAGCCGGCCCGCGCCGAGCTGCTGAACGTCCGCAAGGACGGGACCGAGTTCTGGGCCGAGATGGACCTGACACCCATCACGGACGAGGCCGGGCTGCCCACCCACTGGATCAGCATCCAGCGCGACGTGACCGAGCGCCGGGCGATCGAGGCGGCCCAGCGCCGGCACGAGGCGTCGTTCCGCATGCTGTTCCAGGACAACCCGCTGCCCATGGTCGTGATGGAGCGGGAGACGCTGCAGTTCCTCGAGGTCAACGAGGCCGCCGTCGCCCAGTACGGCTGGTCGCACACGGAGCTGCTGTCCAAGACGCTCGGCGACCTCGACCAGGACGGCGACATGGAACAGGCCCGCGCGCTGCTGGCCGCAGCCGCCGGGGTGAACGTGGCCGCCCAAGGCTTCGGGCCCGACATGTTCGGCGCCGGCAACGCACCGGGGGCGCCGAACGAGGGCGCGTCGGCGACCCACATGCGCGACGACGGCTCCGTGCTGGAGGTGCGCGCCTTCGTGCACGAGACGGTCTATGCCGGGCAGCACGCCACCCTGGCCGTGCTGTGGGACGTGACGGACCTCGAGGCCGCGCGGCGCGACATGCACCACGCCAACGAGATGCTGCGCGAGCGCACCCTTCAGCTGCATGCCCGCACCGAGGAGCTGGCCGAGGCGCAGCGCCTTGCCCGCCTCGGCACCTGGCGCATCTCGCTGGAACGGCAGGAGGCCAGCTGGTCCAAGGAGATGTACGAGCTGATGGGCCTGCCGCGCGACACCGCGGGCCTCAGCGCCGAGAGCCTGATCCAGAAGATCCATCCAGACGACCGCGAGTCGGTCCGCGCCGCCCTGGCCGCGGCCCCGCAGGAGCGCACCAGCCGCCACTTCGAATACCGCGTCATCCTGCCCGACGAGCAGGTCCGCCACCTGCGCGCCGAGGTCCGCCCCGTGCTGGACGAGAACGGCCAGGTGGTGGAGCTGTTCGGCTACAGCCAGGATATCTCGGACCGCAAGCGCACGGAGCAGGCGCTGCTCCGCAACGAGTCGCTGCGCGCGCTGGGCCAGCTGACCGGCGGTGTCGCCCACGACTTCAACAACCTGCTGACCGTCGTGATCCTGAACCTCGAGGAAGCGCAGGACGTGCTGCCCGAGACCCACGAGATGCAGGAGGTGCTGGCCCCTGCCCTGCACGCCGCCGTGCGCGGCGCGGAGCTGACCAGCCAGCTGCTGTCCTACGCCCGCCGCGCGACCCTGCGGCCCGAGCGCGTCCGCCCCGACGAGTTTTTCGGCGCGCTCCGCCCGCTGCTCAACCGCGTGCTGGGCGAACGGTTCGAGCTGCAGGTCCTGCTGCGGCACAACGGCGGCAGCGCCATGGTCGACCCCGCGCAGCTCGACAGCGCCATCATGAACCTGGTCATCAACGCCCGCGACGCCATGCCCCAGGGCGGCACCATCGTGCTCGAGACCCGGTCCGTCACCCTCGCCGCCAACAGCCCCGGCTTCCAGGACGAGGTGACCGCCGGGCGCTACGTGGTAATCAGCGTCAGCGACCGCGGCGAAGGCATCCCCGCCCACCTGCTGGCCCGCGTGTTCGAGCCGTTCTTCACCACCAAGGCCACCGGCAAGGGCAGCGGCATGGGCCTCAGCATGGTCTATGGCTTCGCGCGCCAGTCGGGCGGCCACGTCACCCTTGACAGCACGCAGGGGCGCGGCACCACCGTCCGCCTGTTCCTGCCCGTGGCCCAGGGCCCCGCCGAGGAGCCGGAGGTCGCGGTCGAGGTCCTGACCGAATGGTCGGCCGAGGGGCTGCGATGCCTGGTGGTCGAGGATCAGGAAAGCGTCCTGCACACCGTCACCCGCATGCTGCGGCAGCTCGGCTTCAAGGTGACCGCCGCCACGTCGGCCGACGCGGCGCTCGGCCAGCTGGACGACGACCAGCCGTTCGACCTGCTGTTCACCGATATCGTCCTGCCCGGCGCCATGGACGGGGTGGGCCTCGCCGAGGAGGTCCGCGCCCGCTCGCCCTCCACCCGGATCCTGCTCACCTCCGGCTTCACCGAGCACAGCCTGTCGGCCGAGGACATGATCTCGCCCGACGTCGACTTCCTCATGAAGCCCTACAAGCGACACGACCTGCAGTCCAAGTTCAGCGCCATGTTCCCGAGGACCTGACCAGCCCGCGCTGGTCACGGAAACGGCGCTGCCGGGTTGTCAGCACCGCCAATCGCACCTACTCCACCACCCCGGGCGTATCCCGGAAGGAACGGCGCGTGGGGATCAAGGCGGTCATACTGGCAGGCGGGCTCGGCACCCGCCTGATGGAGGAGACGGGCAGCCGGCCGAAGCCCATGGTCGAGATCGGCGGCAAGCCGATCCTGTGGCACATCATGAAGAGCTACCACGCCCATGGGGTCAGCGAGTTCGTCATCTGCCTCGGCTACAAGGGCTACGTCATCAAGGAGTGGTTCCAGAACTACCATCTGCACACCGCCGATGTGACGTTCGACCTGCTGGCCAACACCACGACCCTGCACAAGGCGATGGCCGAACCCTGGACGGTGACTCTGGTCGAGACCGGCCCCGAGACCATGACCGGCGGCCGCCTGAAGCGCGTGCGCGACTACCTGGGCGAGGGGCCGTTCTGCTTCACCTACGGCGACGCCGTCAGCACCGTCGATATCGGCGCATCCCTCGCCTTCCACCGCGGCCACGGCCGCGCCGCGACCGTCACCGCCGTCTCGCCCCAGGCGCGCTTCGGCCTGCTGGACATCAACAACGGCGTGGTCCGCGGCTTCCAGGAGAAGCCGGCGGGCAACCACCAATGGGTCAACGGCGGCTTCTTCGTGCTGAACCCCTCCGTCATCGACCTCATCGACGACGACGCGACGACCTGGGAGCGCGAACCGCTCGAGCGCCTGGCGCAGGCCGGCGAGCTGATGGCCTTCCAGCACGAGGGCTTCTGGCAGCCGATGGACACGCTGCGGGAGAAGCGCGTGCTGGAGGACCTCTGGGCCTCGGGCGCCGCCCCCTGGAAAGCCGCATGGATCGCCTGAACGGCCGCCCCGATTCGAACGCTTCGGGCCGCCTGCCCGACCCGGCGTTCTGGGCCGGCAAACAGGTTTTCCTGACCGGCCACACCGGCTTCAAGGGCGCCTGGCTCGCCGTGTGGCTCCGGCGCATGGGCGCGCACGTCACGGGCTTCGCCCTGGCGCCCGAGGTGCCCAGCCTGTGCGCCGACGCCGGCATCGAGGCCAGCATCGCCTCCGTCCGCGGCGACATCCGTGAACCCGGCGCCGTCGCCCGCGCCATGCAGAACGCGAACCCCGGCATCGTCCTGCACATGGCCGCCCAGGCCCTGGTCCGCCGGTCCTACCAGGACCCGATCGGGACCTTTGAAACCAACGTGATCGGCACCGCTCGCGTGCTGGAGGCCGCCCGGCACGCCCCCGGCGTGCGCGCCGTCGTCAGCGTCACGACCGACAAGTGCTACGAGAACCGCGAATGGCCCTGGGCCTATCGCGAGACCGACGCGCTGGGCGGGCACGACCCCTACAGCGCCAGCAAGGCCTGTGCCGAGCTGGTGACCGCCTCCTGGCGCCGCTCGTTCCTGTCCGGCGAGCGGCCCGGCAAGCCTGGCCTGGCCCTGGCCACCGCCCGCGCCGGCAACGTCATCGGCGGCGGCGACTGGTCCATGGACCGCCTGGTGCCCGACTGCATCCGCGCCTTCGCCGCCGGCCGCGCCGTGTCCATCCGCAACCCCCACGCCACCCGCCCCTGGCAGCACGTGCTGGAACCGCTGTGCGGCTACCTGCTGCTCGCCGAACGCCTGCACGACGACGGCCAGGGCTTCGCCGAAGCCTGGAACTTCGGTCCGGCGATGGACGACGTGCAGCCCGTGACGCACGTCGTGGACGGGCTGGCCCGCGCCTGGGGCGACGGCGCCGGCTGGGCGATCGAGGACGGCGACCACCCGCACGAGGCCGGGTTCCTGGCCGTGGACCCGGCGCTGGCCCGCACCCGGCTCGACTGGCGCCCCCGCCTCGGCCTGGCCGGCGCGCTGGACTGGACGGGGCGCTGGTACCGCGCCCATGCCGCCGGGCAGGACGCGGCGGCGCTGATCGACGCCGACATCGAACGCTATGCAACAGGCCGGATGACCCCATGACGAGCAAGTGCCGCTTCTGCAGCGCCCCACTGACCCAGACCTTCGCCGACCTGGGCATGACGCCGATGTCGAACTCCTTCATCGCGCCCGAAAAGGCCGGCGCCATGGAGCCGTTCTACCCCCTGCACGCCTATGTCTGCGGCAGCTGCCGCCTGGTGCAGCTGGAGGAGTTCGAGAGCCCCGAGCACATCTTCAGCGACTACATCTACTTCAGCTCCTTCTCCGAGAGCTGGCTGAAGCACGCGGAGGCCTACGCCGCGATGATGACCCGGCGGTTCGGCCTGACCCCGGCCTCCACCGTCGTCGAGGTGGCCAGCAACGACGGATACCTCCTGCAATACTTCGTCCGCGCCGGGATCAACGTCCTGGGCATCGAGCCCGCGGCCAACGTCGCTGCCGTCGCGGTGCAGAACGGCGTGCCGAGCGAGGTCGCGTTCTTCGGCGAAGCCACCGCGCGCCGCCTGAAGGCCGAGGGGCCCGGCGCGGGCACGGGCACGGGCACGGGCGGCCTCTCGGCCGACGTCATGGCGGCCAACAACGTGCTGGCCCACGTGCCGGACATCAACGACTTCGTGGAGGGGTTCGCCGTCCTGCTCGCCCCCCAGGGCGTCGTCACGGTCGAGTTCCCGCATCTGCTGCGCCTGATGGCGTTCACCCAGTTCGACACGATCTACCACGAACACTTCTCCTACCTGTCGCTGCACGTGGTGCAGCGCATCTTCGCCGCCCACGGCCTGCGGGTGTTCGACGTGGAGCAGCTGGCCACCCATGGCGGCTCCTTGCGCGTCTTCGCCTGCCACGCCGCCGCCACGCATCCCGAGATGCCGGCCCTGGCGGCCGTGCTGGCGGAGGAGTTGGCGGCCGGGTTGGAGACGACGGAGGCCTATGCCGCCTTCGCCCGCCAGGTGATCGACACGAAGGTCGCCCTGCTGCGCTTCCTGATCGACGCGCGGGCGGCCGGAAAGACGGTCGCGGCCTACGGCGCCCCGGCCAAGGGCAACACGCTGCTCAACTACTGCGGCGTCGGCCCCGAGCTGGTGGCCTTCACCGTCGACCGCAGCCCCCACAAGCAGGGCAAGCTCCTGCCCGGCGTCCGCATCCCGGTCCGCGCGCCCGAGGCCATCATGGAAGCCCGGCCGGACTACCTGCTGATCCTGCCCTGGAACCTGGAGGCGGAGATCACCGCCCAGATGGCCGGCATCCGCGACTGGGGCGGCCGGTTCGTCGTCCCGATCCCGACGGTGCGGGTCCTGCCTTGATCTTCCAGCCACTCCACCTGCAGGGCGCCTGGCTGCTTCGTCCGGAAATCCGCAGGGACCCCCGCGGACATTTCGCCCGAACCTTCTGCAGCGCGGAGTTCATCGCCCACGGCCTGCCCTCCGTCTTCCCGCAATGCAACCTGTCGTACAACGAGACGCGCGGCACCCTGCGCGGCATGCACTGGCAGGACGACCCGCATCCGGAAGGCAAGCTCGTTCGCTGCACCCGCGGTGCCATCCACGACGTGCTGGTGGACATCCGGCCGTCGTCGCCGACGCGCCACCGATGGCTCGGGTTCGACCTGTCGGCCGAGAACGGCGACAGCCTGTATATCCCGGCCGGCTTCGCGCACGGGTTCCAGACCCTGACCGACGATGCCGAGGTCTATTATATGATGACTGAGACCTACTGGCCCGCCCTGGCCCGCGGCGCCCGGTGGGACGACCCGGCCTTCGCCATCGCCTGGCCCCTGCACGACCCCATTTTGTCCGAACGCGACACCGCCCATCCGGCGATCCCGGCATGACGGGAGGCTGCGTGCTGGTGACCGGCGGCAGCGGGTTCGTCGGCCGCGCCGTCTTGCCGGAGCTGCTCGCTCGCGGGTTCGCGGTGCACGCCGTCTCCCGCAGGCCGCTACCGGACGCGCCGGCCGGGGTCGTCCAGCACCGCGCCGACCTGCTGGACCCGGCGGCCATGCCGCCGATCCTGTCGGCCATCCGGCCCAGCCACCTGGTCCACCTCGCCTGGACCGTCACGCCCGGCCGGTTCTGGCGGGCGCCCGAGAACCTGGACTGGGTCGCCGCCTCCCTCCTGCTGTACCGGGCCTTCGTCGGCGCGGGCGGCCGCCGGGTGCTGGGCGTCGGGACCTGCGCGGAATACGACTGGACCCACGGCCTGCTGGACGAGGCGACCACACCCTGCCGGCCGGCCACGCTGTACGGGGTCGCCAAGCATGCGCTGCACCAGCTCCTGGGCGCGGCCGCCGTGCAGGACGGCGTCAGCCTCGCCTGGGGCCGGCTGTTCTTCCTGTATGGCCCGCACGAGGCGCCGTCTCGCCTGGTGCCGGACGTGACGCTGGCGCTGTTGCGTGGCGAGCCCGCCCTGTGCGGCGACGGGACCGGTCTGCGCGACTTCATGCACGTGGCCGACGCCGCCCGGGCCCTCGTGACCGTCCTGGCCAGCACCCATGCGGGGCCGGTCAACATCGCCTCGGGCGCCTGCGTCCCGATCCGTGACATCATCATGGATCTGGCCGGGATCGTGGGCCGCCCCGAGCTGGTTCGCCTCGGCGCCCGGCCCAGCCCGCCCGACGATCCCCCCCGGCTCGAAGCCTCCATGGCGGTGCTCGGGACCCGGCTTGGGTTCCGCCCGAGCTACCGGGGCGCGGCCGGGCTGGCCGAAACGGTGGCCTGGTGGCGCGGGAACACACCGGCGCGCTGAAGCGTTGTTGAATGGGCCGGGCGACACTCTCCTTGTTTTTTCCTGTCGTCTCGGGCAAGGATTGCTTCATGGATGGCGTAGATCTCACTGCTCCCGGCTCCACGACAGCCCGGATCGATTACCAGGATGCGCTGTCTCACCAGCCGCGCCGCCGTCGTAGGCGCTTGTCCGGCCGGCTGCTCGGGTTCCTGCTGTTCGTCGTTCTGCCCACCATCGCGGTCGGCACCTACTATTTCGGCTTCGCCGCCGAGCAGTTCGTGTCCGAGGCGAAGTTCGTCGTTCGTGGCCCGACGTCCCAGTCGCCGGGGATGCTCAGCAGCCTGCTGCAGACCGCCGGCGTCTCCCGCGCGCAGGACGACACCTACGCGGTGCAGGACTTCATGCTCTCCCGCGACGCGCTGGCCGAGCTGATCAAGGTCAACGGCCTGCATGACGTGTTCGAGCGTCCGGAGGCCGACCCGCTCTCCCGGTTCCCGCAGATCTTCCGGGGCGAGTCGTTCGAGCACTTCTATGAATATTATCAGAAGCACGTCGACGTGCTTCTCGACTCCAACACCGGCGTTTCCACGATCATGGTCCGCACCTTCCGCCCGGACGACTCGGAGCGGATCGCGACGGCGCTGCTGGCCTCGGCCGAGCGGCTGGTCAACCGCATGAACGAACGCCAGCGCGAGAACGCGATGCGCGATGCCCGCAAGGAGGTCGCGCTGTCCGAGGAGCGGGTCCAGGTCGTGGCCAGGCAGATCGCCGAGTTCCGCAACCGCGAGTCGCTGCTCGACCCGACGAAGCAGTCGGTGCCGATCCTGCAAGGGATCAGCGACTTGCAGACCCTTCTGTCCCGCACGGAGCTTCAGCTGACGCAACTGAAGGTCTCGGCACCGAACTCGCCGTTGATCGCCGACTATCAGCGCCGGGCCAACGCCTTGCAGAGTCAGATCAACGAGCTGAAGTCCAAGGTGACCGGCGCGGACAATTCGCTGGTGCCGAAGATCACGGCCTACGACATGCTGAACCTGCAGCGCGAGTTCGCCGACAAGCAGCTTTCCTCCGCCACGACGTCGCTCGAGTCGGCGCGCATCCAGGCCGAGCGGCAGCAGCTGTACCTGGATGAGATCGTGAAGCCGAACCTGGCCGACTATGCGGCGTATCCGAAGCGGTTCGTCTCCACCGGGGTCGCGTTCGTGAGCCTGCTCGGCATTTACCTGATGGCGAGCCTCCTGCTGGCCGGCGCACGCGAGCACCGTCTGGTCTGAAGGCAGCCCCCGTGTCCGCCTTCATCCGCCCCACGCAGGGCATGCGGCGCTACGAGCCGAACGGCACCAGTCTCTGGATGTCGCTCGTCGTCCAGTTCCGCGTACTCGGTGCCCTGGTCATCCGCGAGATGAACACCCGCTACGGCCGGGAGAACATCGGCTTCCTGTGGATCATCGGCGAGCCCATCCTGTTCTGCGCCGGCGTTACGATCGGTTGGAGCCTGCTGCGACCTGCCCATGAACACGGCGTCGGCGTCACCGCCATCGTCGTCACCGGGTATGTGCCGCTCACCATGTGGCGGCACTGCATCGGCCGCGGCGTGAAGGCCTTCGAATCGAACGGCAGCCTGCTGTTCCATCGCCAGGTCACGCCGCTGGACATCATCACCTCCCGCGTCGCGCTCGAGGTGATCGGCACGTTGATGGCGGGCGGGATCGTCATGACGGGTGCCATCGTGACCGGCTACATGGACCTTCCGGTCGATGTCTCGCTCATGTACGCCGGGCTGTTCTACCATATCTTCTTCAGCTACGCGACGGCCCTCATCATCTCGAGCCTGAGCGAGATGTCCGACATCGTCGAGCGCTCGGTGGGTATCATCAGCTACTTGTCGATCCCGTTCTCCGGCACCTTCTTCATGGTGGACTGGGTGCCGGAAAGCTTCCAGAGGATCCTCGCCTGGTCGCCCAGCATCCAGAACCTGGAGATGATCCGCGCCGGGCAGTTCGGACCGGGTGTCCACCCACACTACGACTTCATCTACGACACCTGGATGACAGCGCTTCTGGTGCTGATCGGGCTCTCGTTGGTCCTCCGCGTCCGGAAGCACATTCTCGTCATATGATCCGCGGCATCGATATCTCGAAAGACTTCAAGGCGCACCAGGGCACCCGTCGGGTGCTCGACCGGGTCAACTTCCAGGTCCATCGCGGGCAGAAGCTGGGCATCCTCGGGCGGAACGGCGCGGGGAAGTCGACGCTCATCAAGATCATCGGCGGGGTCGAGTTCCCGACGTCGGGCCATGTCGAGCGCTCGATGTCCGTCTCGTGGCCGCTCGCCTTCAGCGGCGCCTTCCAGGGCAGCCTGACCGGCCTCGACAACCTTCGCTTCATCGCCCGCATCTATGGGCTGCCCTACGAAGCCACCCGAAGGTTCGTCGACGACTTCGCCGAGCTCGGCAGCCAGCTCGCCGAACCCGTCCGGACCTACTCCAGCGGCATGCGGTCCCGGCTCGCCTTCGCCCTGTCGATCGCCATCGAGTTCGAATGCTACCTCATCGACGAGGTCATCATGGTGGGCGACGCCCGCTTCCACCAGCGCTGCCGGGAAGAGCTGTTCGACCGCCGCAGCGACCGCGCGCTCATCATCGTCTCGCACGACATGAACTTCATCCGCGACACCTGCGACACCGGTGCCGTCATCCACGACGGCAAGCTGACCATGTTCGACGGCGTGAACGAGGCGGCCAGCTTCTACGACGCGCTCTAAAGGCTGGCCCGCATCGGCCTCAGTTGGTGATGGCGCGCGCCGTCACGGCCGGGCTGGCGAGCGTGTAGAGCAGCTGCAGGAACTTGTAGATCTGCACCGTCGGCGCATTGGCGATGTAGATCAGGTCCTTGTCCTGCATGCTGAACTGCTGGATCGCGAAATACGTCTGCGGGTCCCGCATGTTGACCTGGTAGACCACCGGCACGCCCTGAGGCATCGCGCCGGGGATCACGGCCGTCGGCACCGGCAGACCCGTGCCGGGCGCGGTCAGCCCCAGCGTCTGCGCATTCGCCGGACGCTCGTACCGGAACAGGAACACCGCCTCGGGATTCGCCCGGTTGTCATCGAGCCCGCCCACCCGGGCCACGGCCTCGGCCAACGACACCTGCGCCGCGTCGAACGGGATCTGCGCCACCCGGCCCGTCGCGCCGAACGACAGGTACGACCGCGGCAGGTAGTCCACCTGGATGCGGTCCTGCGGCTCCACCGGAATGTTCTCCTCGGTGATCGTCTGCACCCGCGTCAACGACGTCGAGGCCTCCTTGCCCCGGCGGTTCACCTTCACCACCGTGTCCTGCGGGCTATGCGTCGGCCCGCCGGCCAGCGCCACGATGTCCAGCAGGTTCTCGTGCGCCAGCGTCAGCGGATACCGTCCGGGATTGCGAACGTCGCCCGACACATAGATGATGTTGCTGCCATTCTGCACGAGGCTGACCAGCACCTGCGGCTGCGCCGTCCGATCCGCCAGGCGGGACTGGATGATGCGCTGCACCTCCGTCGTCGTGTGCCCCGACACTTTGATCTCGCCGGCATAGGGCACCATGATCGTGCCGTTCCGGTCCACCGTCACCCGCGGCAGGGTCTCCGCCGTCGAGCCCGAAGTCGGCGTGTCGCCATCGGCCGACGTGCGGCGCGGCGCGAACAGCGCGTTTCCCGCCTCGTAGATCGACACCGTCAGCACGTCGCCTGGCCCCAGCCGGTCCACCGCCCGGTTGGACCGCAGCCGGTCGATGACGCTGAACGACCGCTCGGGCCGGTCCCGCAGCGCCTGCACCACCGCAGGCGTCATCTCCACCAATCGGGCGCCCAGCGGGTTCTGCCCCGTCGTCAGCTCGTCCACCACCTGGGTGTTGCTGGGGCCCGAGGTCGGCAGGCTGCTGCAGCCGGAAGCCAGCAGGACGACAAGGGCCGGAAGGCGGCGGTGCCGGGTCGGGATGCGGGTCATAGTGGTTCCATGCGCAGGCCGGAATCGTTCGGCACGAGTTCCCGACAGCGGTAGCCAGTCGCCGGCCTCCTGTCCAGCCGCCCGGGCGCTGGCGAGGGCCGCCGTACTCTGGTCCACTCGGCCTGTCGACCGGGGCCCGTCCCGTTCGCCTGCCCTACCCCCGCGAGGTGCCGCCATGGACCCCACCCAGCTCCCGTTCGACTCCGCCCGCATGCTGCGGGACCTGCGGCCCTGGGTGGAATGCGAGAGCCCCACCTTCGACGCCGCCGCCGTCGAACGGATGATGGACCTGGCCGCCCGCGACCTGGCCATGATGGGCGCCCGCATCGAGCGCATCCCGGGCCGCATGGGCTTCGCCGGCTGCGTCCGCGCCACCTTTCCCCACCCCAGCCCCGCCCTCCCCGGCCTTCTGCTGATGGGCCACATGGACACCGTCCACCCCATCGGCACGCTCGCGGCCCTGCCCTGGCGGCACGACGGCAACCGCTGCTACGGGCCTGGGATCTACGACATGAAGGGCGGCAACCTGCTGCTGCTGGAGGCGATGCGGCAGCTGGCCGCCGCAGGGATTCAGACCCCGCTGCCCGTCACGATACTGTTCACCAGCGACGAGGAGGTCGGCTCCCCCTCGACCCGCGACCTCATCGAGGCCGAGGCCGCCCGGCACGCCTGCGTCCTGGTGCCCGAACCCGGCGGCCCCGGCCACGAGGTCACCACCGGCCGCTACGCCATCGCCCGGTTCGACATCAGCACCACCGGCCGCCCGAGCCACGCCGGCGCCCGCCTGTCCGAAGGCCGGTCGGCCATCCGCGCCATGGCACGCCGGATGATCGAGATCGACGGGATGACGACCGAGGACTGCACCTTCAGCGTGGGTGTCGTGCGGGGCGGCCAATGGGTGAACTGCGTGGCGACCACCTGCACCGCCGAGGTGCTGAGCATGGCCAAGCGGCAGCCCGACCTCGAGGCCGGCGTGGCCCGGATGCTTGCCTTGGCCGGCACGGCGGACGACGTCACCTTGGCCGTCCGCCGCGGCGTGACCCGCCCGGTATGGGAGCCGGGGCCCGGCACGATGGGCGTCTACGACCAGGCGCTGACCCTGGCCCGCCGGATCGGGATCCCGCTGCCGCACCGCAGCGCCGGCGGCGGCTCGGACGGCAACTTCACCGGCGCGCTGGGCATCCCGACGCTGGACGGCCTGGGGGTGCTCGGCAACGGCGGGCACACGCTGGAGGAGCATCTGCTGGTGGACAGCCTGGTGACGCGGGGGCGGCTGCTCGCGGGCCTGGTGGCGACGCTCGACGGGACGGAGGGTTCGGCAAGGCTTCCTTAACCTTTTCGGGTCAAGGTCTGCCGTGGTGTCACCCGCACCGCATCGGCCAGGACGGCCCCGAAGGATGGACGCATGCATTCCGAATGGCAACGATCCTCGCCCGCGCTACAGGTCTCCCTTTCGACGGAGGCGTTGCGGCGGGCGCGGTTGATCATTGGCGCACAGGCCCAGATGCTGGCCGAACAGATGGAGCGTGGCGCGGTGCCGTCGTTCGACGGCCCGGACGCGCTCCGGCTCCTGGCGTTGATCCTGAACGACGATGACGCCCCCGCGCTTCCCGTCCCGATCAGCGAGCCGGCGTTCCCCGCGATCGCCTGAACCGCCCCCACCCACCCAGCCCGGAGGCCCGACCATGCCCGACACCGACCATTCCATGCGTCCCGAGCAGCCCCGAACCGAGGCGGGTGAGGCGCTGGTGGCTGCCTTCCGCCGTGCTGCCGACGCCGTGACGCGGGGCCCGGCCCGTCCGCCGACCGACCTGGCCCACGCGGCCGGCGCCATCACGGAGTGGTATCACACGTCGCTGGGGTATCCCGCCCCACACCTCGGCAACGACCGTCGCACCGCGCTGCTGGATGAGGCGGTGCGGACCCATATCGCGCTCCGCCGGGAGTGGGAGGCGCGGGAGGCCCAGGCGATCGTCAGCTGGATGACGGAGGTGGCCGGCGTCGCGGCCGCGACGGCTGTGCCAGCCGGGCAGACCCGACGGCAGGCGCTGCTGATCGACGACTCGTCCGACATTCTGGTCACGGTCGGCGCCTTCCTGGAAGCGGCGGACTTCGACGTCGCCGTGGCCTCCAGCGGCGAAGAGGCGCTGCAGATCCTGGCGACGCGGCCGGTGGACCTGCTGGTGACCGACCACGCGATGCCCGGCATGACCGGCCGGGACCTGGTGATGGAGGCCTGCCAGAACGACCCGGGGCTTCGGGCGCTGGTCATCAGCGGCTATCCGGACCTGCACGAGCTGCAATCGTTGCCGCCATCGGTGCATCTTCTGGCCAAGCCGTTCCGCCGGGCAGAGTTCTTCGCGCGCATCCGCAGGCTGTTCGACACCACCGGGCCGGCCGTGGCCCTCGCCGGGCCGAGCCTGTGCGGCTCCACGCGCTGAGCCCTCGCGACCCGACGGACGCACCGAACGAGGTGGCCAAGCGTGCCGGGGCATCGCCCCGGACGCTTGCCGCCTGCGTGGTCGTCATCTGCCTGGTGCTGCTCGGGCTCGACCTGTGGCGCACCTGGCAGGCGCGGCAGATCCAGCTCGCCGCCAACCAAGTGGAGACGGCGAACCTGGCGCAGTCGCTGGCCCTGCACGCGCACGACCTGCTGCGCGTGACCGACGCCTTGCTGCTCGACATGCGCTCCGACCTCGAGGCGGGGCCCGCACCGGCCACCACCCACCCGCCGATCGCCACCCGCCAGGGGGCCTCCGTCCCGATGCTGCGAGGCCTCTCGGCCTTCGATGCGCAGGGCGACAGGGTGTCGGCCGCCGGCAGTTCCTGGGCTGCCACGACCACCGCCCGGCGGAGCGAGATCGCCGACCTCGCCATCTTCCAGCGTCATCGCGCACAGCCCGATCGGGGCCTGCACATCGGCCGTCCGCTTCGCAGCATGGTGGACGGCACCTGGATCATCACGTTGTCACGCCGGGTCGATGGCCCCTATGGGCGCTTCAACGGCGTGGTGGTGGCCACCATCCCGACCGAAGCCCTCGCCGCGATCTACCGCAGCTTCGTCCTGGGGACCGACGGGATGATCGGTCTGTCACGCAGCGACGGCATCCTGCTGGCGCGCTACCCGGAGACGCCGGCCATCGGCGCAGACCTCGGCGAGCGGCCCGTCTACCGGACCCTGCTGAAACAAAGCCCACATGGTCCGTGGGCGACGCGCTCCGTGATCGACGACGTCGAACATCGCGGCAGCTACCACCGGGTCGAGGGGTACGACCTCGTCATCACCGTCGCCCATGGCCATGACGAAGTGCTGGCGCTCTGGCGTGCCGACGCCCTGTTCCATCTGGTCGTGACGCTCTGCACCGCCGGGATCATCGCCGTGCTCGGCATCCGCTTCGCCCGGCAACTGGAACTGCAGGACGCGGCGGAGCGCGAGGTGCACCAGCGGGAAAGCCGGTACCGGCTGCTGGCCGACAACTGCACGGACCTCATCATCCAGTTGGGCCCGGACCTCCGCCACATCTGGGTCTCCCCGGCCAGCGAACGCCTGCTCTTCACCCCACCCCAGGCGCTGCTGGGCGACCACCTGAAGGCGATCGCCCATCCGGATGACTGGCCGATGCTCCTGGCCAACCTGGCCAGCATCGCCACACACGGCCACGCGCCGCCGGTCGGCTACCGCGCCCGGCGGCGGGACGGAACGACGCTCTGGGTCGAGGCGGCCGGCCGAAGGCTCGATGGCGGGCAGGGCTTCGTCCTGGTCATGCGCGACATCACCCAGCGGCGGGAAGCGGAGGCACAGCTTTATCAGGCACAACGGATGGAGGCGGTGGGCCAGCTGACGGCGGGGGTCGCGCACGACTTCAACAACCTGCTCCAGGCCCAGCTCGGCGCGCTCGAGCTGCTGATCGACGAGGTGCAGGACCGGCCGCGCGCGCTCGACTTCGCCGCCATGGCGCTGGCCGCCAGCGAAAGCGGGGCCCGCCTGACCCACAGCCTGCTCGCCTTCTCCCGCCAGCAGGTGCTGGAACCCCGCGCCATCGAGGTCCCGGCGCTTCTGGCGCAGCTGACGCGCATCCTGTCGCGCACCCTCGGGCCCCGCATCGCCCTCCAGCTCGATGTCGAGCCGGACCTCCCGCCCGTCTTCGCCGACGCGGCCCAGCTGGAGGCGGCGCTGCTCAACCTGTCCATTAACGCCCGCGACGCCATGCTCGAGGGCGGGCGCCTCGGGATCGAGGCGCGCTGTGCCGAGGCCACGTCCGACGCACCCGACGGCCTGGCGCCCGGCCGTCACATCCGGCTCACCGTGTCGGATGACGGCATGGGCATGTCGCCGGAAACGCTGGCGCAGGCCTGCGAACCCTTCTTCACCACCAAGGGCGTCGGCAAGGGATCGGGTCTCGGCCTGTCCATGGTCCAGGGATTCGCCCGCCAGTCCGGCGGGGCGCTCCGCGTCCGCAGCACCCCAGGGCTCGGCACGCGGGTGGAGCTGTGGCTGCCCATCGCCGCGGCCGGCGCGCCCGAGCCGCTGCGGTCCAAGCCAACCTTCCAGGGTGCCGGCCGCATCCTGCTGGTGGATGACGTGCCCGACCTCCTGGCCGTCATGAGCGAGGTCCTGCGCACGACCGGCTTCACCGTCGTCCCGGCCCGAAGCGGAGAGGCCGCGGCCGCGCTGCTTCGGCAGGACCTGGAACTCGACATCATCGTCACCGACTTCGCCATGCCGGGCATCGATGGCGGCGCGCTGGTGCGCCAGGCCCGTCAACTCCGCCCGGGCCTGCCCGCCATCATCGTCACCGGATACGCCGAGGCGGACGGGCTCGCCACCGTCCCGTCCGACGTGGTCGTGCTGCGCAAGCCCATCGGCGCCGATGACCTCGCACGATGCATCCGTGACGTGCTCGACGCCACGGCCGACGCCGCCCTCAGCCCGGCCTGACCCCGGGACCGCTCCGTCAGGCGCGGGGCGGCACGTCCAGGCGGACCACGATTCCCTCCAGCTCCGGGCGGGGCGGCGCATAGCGCTGCATTACCTGGGGATCATGGCCCGGCACGATATGGGCGGGCGTGGGCGCCGCCGCCCGCAGCAGGTCGAACCCGTCCAGCATCTGCGCCAGATCGACCGCCACGGTGAACGGCCGGCCGCTCTCCATGTTCTCGTAGTAGTGCGTCACGTCCGACGCCAGCACCACCCAGCCGCGCGCCGTATGCACCCGCACGAACTGCAGCCCCGGCGAATGCCCCGGCGCCGGGTGCAGCTCGATCCCCGGTGCCAACGCCACGACGCCATCGTGGAACCGCACACGCCCGGCATAGTTCGCCCGCACCATCCCCACCACGTCCTCCACCTCGTAGGACTGCCGCAGGTGGCCATGCCGCATGTGCCGCCCCACCGCGAAGTGCATCTCCGCCTCCCGCAGGTGGAACGTCGCGTTCGGCAGCTTGTCGAAGTTGCCGACGTGGTCGTAGTGCAGGTGCGTCTGGACCACGTCCGCGACCGAGGCCGGGTCCACGCCCAGCAGCCTGAGCGCCTCGATCGGGCAACGCAGGTGCGCCCGCTGCCGCCGCGCCGCGACCTCGGCATTGAAGCCGGTGTCCACCACCACCGGGCGCCCATCCGCCACGATCAGCCACACGAAGTAGTCCATCGCCAGCGGCCCGTCATGCGGGTCGCCGCCGATGAACATGTCCGACCGCCGCGCCATCCGGCTCGCGTAGCGGATGGCGTAGACTTCGTGTTCCCCGGGCTTCGTCACGCCGCACCTCCCTGTCCCGCCGCCATCCTGCGCCCGCCCGCAGCGTTGACAAGCCTCGGGCCGCGGTGCGTTCATGGCGCGGCGGCAACGACCGCATCGATGCCACTAGAACCACGCCCGGGAGGCGTCATGGAACCGACCGGCGGGCTCACTGCCGAACACGTCGCCATTCTGGCCAAGGTCCGCAACCGCATCATCCCGTTGCTGATGCTGTGCTACTTCGCCGCCTTCCTCGACCGCGTGAACATCGGCTTCGCCGCGTTGAGGATGAACGCCGACCTGCACTTCTCCGCCACCGTCTTCGGCACCGGCGCCGGCCTGTTCTTCCTGGGCTACGTGCTGTTCGAGATCCCGAGCAACCTGGTCCTGGCCCGCGTCGGCGCCCGCGCCTGGATCGCGCGGATCATGATCACCTGGGGCATCATCTCCGCCTGCACCGCCTTCGTGTGGGACCGCGACAGCTTCTACGCCATCCGCGTGGCGTTGGGGGCAGCCGAGGCCGGCTTCTTCCCGGGCCTGCTGTTCTATTGCACGCTGTGGTTCCCCCGCGCCTACCGCGCCCGCATCTACGGCCTGACGCAGATCGCGCCGCCGCTGTCCTCGGTCGTGGGCGCGCCGCTGTCGTCGTTCATCCTCGAGCACATGGACGGCATCGCCGGGATGCACGCCTGGCAATGGATGTTCGTCATCGAGGGCGCGCCGGCCGTCGTCATGGGCGTCGTCGTGTGGTTCGCCCTGCCCAGCCGCCCCGCCGAGGCCCGCTTCCTGACCGCGCACGAGAAGACCGTGCTCATCGACCTGCTGGCCCGGGAACGGGCAGCCCGGGAGACGGTGGAAAAATTCTCCATCTGGGGCGCCATGACCGACGGGCGCGTGCTGGCCATGTGCCTGATCGCGCTGGGCCTGGTCATCGGCACGACCGGGGCGGCCATCTGGATGCCGCAGATCGTCAAAGGCTTCGGCCTCACCACCATGCAGGTGGGCTGGGTCACCGCCATCCCCGCCGCTGCCGCCGTGGGGGCCACGCTGTTCGCCGGCTGGAACGCCGACCGCACCGGCGCGCGCGTCGCCCATGTCGCCGTCCCGTTCCTGTGCGCCGCCTGTGGCTTCGTGCTCACGGCCATGACCACGTCGCCGGTCCTGGGGCTGCTCGGCCTCGTGATCGGCACCGCGGGCATCGCGGCGGCGTCGCCCTCCGTCTGGACGCTGCCGACGGCGCTGCTGACCGGCACCGCCAGCGCCGCGGGCCTGGCGTTGATCAATTCGGCCGGCAGCACCGGCGGGTTCGCCGGGCCGTTCGTCATCGGCTACGTGCGGGACGCCACGGGCTCGTTCACCCTGTCGCTGCTGTTCCTCGCCGCGGTCGTGGCCGGCGCGGCCCTGGTCGCCATCCTGCTCGGCCGCCGCATGCACGACGTGCTCGCGCCCGCGAACTTCCGCCTGTTGTCGAAAGGGCCCGGCGCCGCATGAAGGTCACCGCCATCCGCGGCTTCCACCTGGCCTACCCCCTGCCGGAGCCGCTCGCCAACTCCATCGTCGTGTTCCGCCGGCGGGAGGCGCTGCTGGTCCGGCTGACGACCGATACCGGCCTGGTCGGCTGGGGCGAGACCGTCGCCTCGCCCCATGCCGCCGCCGCCTTCATCCGGGCCAAGCTCGCCCCCCTCGTGCTCGGGCAGGACCCGGCCGCCACGGGCCGCCTGTTCCACGCCATGGCCGCCACCGTCGGCTACGACCGGCGCGGCGCCGCCATGATGGCCATCTCCGCCATCGACATGGCCCTGCACGACCTCGCGGCCCGCGCCCAGGGCGTCCCGGTGCATGCGCTGCTCGGCGGCGCCCTGCGCGACCGCATGTTCGCCTATGCCAGCGGCCCCTTCATGAAGGCGGGCCCCGAAGACCCCTATCGCGACTTCGCCGCCGACGCCGACCACCTGCTCGAACAGGGCTGGCGCGCCTTCAAGCCCCGCAGCGGCCACGACCCGCGCGCCGACGGGGCCGCCGCCCTCGCCCTGCGCCGGCAGATCGGCCCCGACCGCGCGCTGATGGTGGACATCAACCAGGGCTACACCGCCCGCGCCGCGATCGAGGCCGCGCGCCGCATGGCAGACGCCGACCTGCTGTGGATCGAGGAGCCGGTCCCGCCCGAGGACCTTCCGGGCTACCAGACCGTCGCCGCCGCCGTGCCCGTCGCCATCTCGGGCGGCGAGGCCCTCGGCAGCCTGGCCGCCTTCCGCGAGTTCCTGGGCGCCCGCACCTTCTCCCTGGTGCAGCCCGACCTTTCCGTCTGCGGCGGCTTCATTGGCATGGCGCGCATCGCGGCCCTGGCCGACGCCTGGGGTATCCCCGCCATGCCGCACGTGTTCGGCACCGTGGTGAACTACCACGCCTCGTTGCACATGGGCGCCGTGCTGACCGGCCACCGCGGCGGCGGCCCGGCCCCCTTCCCCTTCATGGAAGTCGACGTCACCCCCAACCCGCTGCTCGCCCTGCTCGGCGACATCCGGCCCGACGCCGACGGCGCCATCGCCATCCCCACCGCCCCGGGCCTCGGCTTCACGCTCGATATCGAGCGCCTGGCCCCCTGGACCAAGGCCCATTGGTCCGCGGAGACCTGAACCGGCGCGTCCCGCCAAAGCTGGCGGGCTGTCAGCGCGCCATCAGCCGCCCGAACCGCTCGAGCCAGCCGTCGAAGCGCTCCAGCACTGCATCGACGTCCAGCGCCTCGAACCGCGGCAGGTCCGCGTCGCCGGCGAAGCCCATCCGTTCCTTCATCGCGGGGCTGACGGGAACGCCCGCGTTCACCGGGACCACCGCCGCCTCGGCCGCCAAGCGCCCCTGGATCTCCGGCCCGATGAACCAGTTGACCAGGCGCTGCGCGTTCACCGGATGCGGCGCGCCGCGCACGGGCGTCGCGTAGTTGATCTGCGTCATCCGCGCGTCCACGGGCGGCGCGAACCCCACGTCCACGCCCTGGTTCCGCAGCAGCTGCACCCGCTGCGCGATGGCCGGGAACACCCAGACCTCGCCGCTTTTCGCCAGGTCCTCCGCCTGCCCGGGTGTCGACGCGACCACGGTGCGGCCGGCCTTCATCTGGTCCAGGAACGTCCAGTACGCCGTATCGTCCGCCCGCAGCGTGCCCCCGGCCGACAGCACCATGGCCGCGGCCTGCAACGGCCCGTAGATCAGCGACGGCGGGAAGGTCAGCACCCGGCCGGCCAGGCGCGGGTCCAGCACGTCCCGCCAGCGCACCGGCGGCGGCACCCCGGCCTCCGTCAGCTTGTCGCGCCGGTAGCCCCAGCCGACCGGGTTCACCTCGTACGGCACGCCGAACCCGTCCGCCCGCCCGAACCCCGCCCGCAACGTGGCGAGGTTGGTCACCACGGCCGGGTCGGGCTTGTCGATCAGCCCCATGTTGCGCGCGATGACGAAGCTCTGGTCGTTCAGCAGCGCCACGTCGAACTGCGGCGCACCCCGCTGCGCCCGCAGCTTGGCGAGCAGATCGCCGCTCGACCCCTCGACGAACACCGTCTGCACCCCCAGCGGCCGGGCCCACAGCGCCACGTTCTCCCGGATCGCCCGCCCCAGCAGGCCGCCGAAGATCGCCACCACCACCCGGTCCTCACCCGCCCGACCTGGCTGAACCCCCATCGGGGTTTGCGCCCCGGCCGGCGCAGCCAACAGCAGGCAAAGCCCGAGCAGGACGAGGCGCATCCTCAGGAGCCCGGCAGCCCCGCCAGGAACGCGCCCAGCTCCTTGGCATAGAACCCGGCATTCCCCGTCGTCCCATGCCCCCGCGTCTCGGTGCTGGCCGGGATCAGCAGCATCCGGCCATGCTTGATCCGGGCCATCGCGCGGTCCATCAGCCCCGTCTCCGGCGGATTCCGCTCGTCGTCGGCCGAGTTGATCGCCAGCACCTGCGCCTCGATCGCCTCCAGCCGGCCGGACGGGTCGTAGTTACGCGAGGCGTCCCACTGGAACAGGAAGTCGTTGGCATCCGGGGGGGCCGGGGCCGCCAGCCTCTCCTCCACCATGCGGTCCGCCTTCGCGGCCGAGGGCGCCATCTCCTGATACGCGAGCGTGCCGCCATTCGTCGCGATGCCGAACATGACGTTCGCCAGCCGTACCGCCGGCGGCTGCACCGTGTAGTCGCCATGCTGCCACGCGGGGTCGGTGCGGATCGACTCCACCAGCGTCCGCCGCATCATCCAGTTCCGCGCCGACATCGCCGTCGGCTGCGACGCCATCGGCACCAGCGCGTCCATGAACCCGGGATGGGCGACGCCCCACACCCAGGCGTTCATGCCGCCCATCGAATTGCCGATCACCAGCCGCAGGTGCTTCACGCCCAGCCCCTCCGTCACCAGCCGATACTGCGCCAGCACCATGTCGGCGTAGTCGTAGGCCGGGAACCGCGCGCGCAACCCGTCCGACGGCTTGGCCGACTGCCCGGCGCCCAACGAATCCGGCAGGATCACGAAATACTTCGTCGCATCCAGCGGCTGCCCGGCCCCGAACAGCGTCCCCGCGAAGCCCGGCGTCAGCATCGTCGCCGCCGAGCCCGCCGTCCCGTGCAGCACCAGCACCGGCTGCCCCGCCGGGTTGCCGACCGTCACGTAATGCAGCTTCACCTCCGGCAACACCGCCCCGTCATGGAACCGGAAGTCCCGCGCCACCCAGTCCCCCTCGACCGGCTTCGGATACTCCGCCGCCCCCGCCGCGCCGGACAACGCCGCAAGCACCGGCAGGCACGCCATCGCCACCCCGAACAGCCTCACGGCGCTCTCCCTCGTTCTGTTACGTGACTGTGCGCGTGCTCAGCCGGTTCCGTCAAAACCACCGCGTTCCTCAGTCCGGCGCGTCGAACGCCCGGATCGGCGGTAGCGCGCCATCCCATCGCTCCACCTGGATCGTGGTCAGCTGGCCGGTGCAGCCCTGCGCCAGGCGCGACGTGCCGACGTCGCGCGTCAGGACGTTCGGGTTGCCGTGCACGCAGAGCGGCTTGTCGTCGTTGGCGTCCAGCGGGTCGTACCAGGCGCCGGTCGGCAGCTGCACGACGCCCGGCCGCACGTCGGGGGTCGGCGCGGCGCAGGCGAGGCACGCGCCGCGGTCGTTGAACAGCCTTACGATGTCGCCGTCCGCGATGCCGCGCGCCGCCGCGTCGTCCGGGTGCATGCGCGCCACCTCCCGCCCCCGGCGCTTCATCCCGGCGCTGTGGCCACCGTAGTCGAGCTGGCTGTGCAGCCGCGTGGCCGGCTGGTTCGACACCAGGATCAGCGGATGCAGCGGCCCCGGTGCGTCGTCCGGCGGCAACCAGGCGGGATGGCCCGGGCAGTCGTCGTAGCCGAACCCGGCGACCACGGCGGAGGACAGCTCGATCCGGCCGCTGGGTGTCTTCAGCGGGTGCAGGGCCGGGTCGGCGCGCAGCGCCCGCAGTGCGCCGCCGTCATCCGGGTGCTGCGGCATCCGCATTTCGCCCGCCGCCCAGAAGGCGTCGAACGCCGGTGCCTCGGCACCCACGGCCGCCATCCGCGCCGCCAGCCCGGCATACAGGTGGCGCAGCCACTCATGCGCGGTGCGCCCCTCGGTGAAGCCGGCCTCGCACCCCATCCGATGCGCCAGGGCGGAGAAGATGGCGTAGTCGTCCCGCGCCTCGGCGAACGGCTCCGCCACACGATGCATCGCCACCAGCAGCGGGTCCGTGGCGCTGCCGCCCAGGTCCTCCCGCTCCAGCGTCATCGTGCAGGGCAGCACGATGTCGGCGTGCCGGGCCGTGGCCGTCCAGCCGATCTCGTGCACGACCAGCGTCTCCAGCCGGGCGAAGGCGCGGCGAAGCCGGTTCAGGTCCTGGTGGTGATGGAACGGGTTGCCCCCCGCCCAATACACCAGGCGCACATCCGGATAGACCCGGTCCTGCCCGTTGTACTGGAACGGCGCGCCCGGGTGCAGCAGCATGTCGCCGATCCGCGCCACCGGGATGAAGGCGTCGACCGTGTTCACCCCCTGGTTCAAGGTCGGCAGGGCCACCTGGTTGGCACGCTTGCCGTAATGCGCGAGCGACCCCAGCGCATAGGTGTAGCCGCCGCCGGGCAGTCCGACCTGGCCCAGCAGCGCCGCCAGCACGGCGCCCATCCACACCGGCTGCTCCCCGTGCTCGGAGCGTTGCAGGGCGTGGGCCACCACCACCAGCACCCGCTTGCCTGACAGGCGCAGGGCCAGCGCCTCGATCGCCGCAGCCCCGATGCCGCAGATGCCGGCCGCCCAGGCCACATCCTTCGGCGTGCCGTCGTCGCGGCCCATCAGATAGCGTTCGAACTCCGCCCAGCCGGTGCAGCACCGCCCGAGGAAGTCCTGGTCATGCAGGCCCTCCCGCACGAGCGTATGCGCCAGGCCCAGCATGAGCGCCGTGTCGGTCCCGGGCTGGACGGGCACCCACTCCGCCCCCGCCTCGGCCGGCAGGTCCGACCGCAGCGGGCTGACCAGCACGAAGGCGCAGCCACGCGCCGCCGCCGCCTGCATCGCGCCCCGCTCCACATGCCGGCTGATGCCGCCGGCGCCGACCATCGTGTTCTTCAGCGCCATGCCGCCGAAGGCCAGCACCAGATCGGTATGCGCCGCGATCTGGTCCCAGGTGACGTTCCGCCCGGCGCTCGCGTCGTAGGTGCCGAACACGTGCGGCAGGATCACGTTCGACGCGCCGGCGCTGTAGCTGTTGACCGACCGCACGTACCCGCCCAGTGCCGTGTTCAGGAAGCGGTGCAGCTGGCTCTGCGCATGGTGGAACCGCCCGGCGCTGGACCAGCCGTAGGAGCCGCCGAACACCCCCGCCGGCCCATGCGCCGCCGCCACGCGCTGCAGCTCGGCCGCCAGACGGTCCAGCACCTCGTCCCACGGCACGGCCACGAAGCTGTCCCGGCCGCGCCGGTCATCGGGGCCCGGCCCCCGCTCCAGCCATCCGCGGCGCACCATCGGCCGCGCCACGCGCGCGCCATGCCGCAGCGCGCCGGCGAAGTTGTCCAGCAGCCTGTTGGGGTCGGGGTCGCCGGGGTGCGGCTCCACCACCAGGCCGCCATCCCGCCAGCCGGCGCGGAACGCCCCCCAATGGGCGCTGTGCGGCCGCATGATCCCGTCCGAGCCGTCCATTCCACCCTCATCGTCCATCGGCTCTATCGTGAAGCAAGCGGCCATCGCATGCTACGCCCCATGCCACTCCACCCCATCGGCCGCCGCGCCGCGACCACCGGCCTGCTCGCCGCCCTGTCCGCCCGCCCGGGCCAGGCCCAGCCCAGCCGCGGCGGCACGCTGGTCGAGCTCGTGCAGCCGGAGCCGCCCTCCCTCACCAGCGCCTTCAACACGGCCGGGCCCATCCAGGTCGTGTCGCCGAAGATCTTCGACGGCCTGGTCGACTACGACTTCGACATGCGGCCCCGCCCCCAGCTCGCCACCGCGTGGGACACCAGCGCCGACGGCCTGACGCTCAGCTTCACGCTCCGCCCCGGCGTCACCTGGCACGACGGGCAGCCGTTCACCTCGGCCGACGTCGCCTGGTCGTTGCTGAACGCCTGGAAGCCGCTGCACGGCCGCGGCCGCGCCACCTGGGCCAACGTCACCGCCGTCGACACGCCGGACCCGCTGCGCCTCGTCATCCATCTGTCCAAGCCCAGCCCGGCCATCATGAACGCCCTGGCCAGCGCCGAATCGCAGATCCTGCCGCGCCACCGGTACGACGGCACGGACCCGCTGACCAACCCGCTGAACAACGCGCCCATCGGCACCGGCCCGTTCCGCTTCAAGGAATGGAAGCGCGGCACCTCCATCACGATCGAGCGCAACCCGACCTACTGGGACACCGGCAAGCCCGCGCTCGACACCATCATCTTCCGCATCATCCCCGACGGCGCCGCCCGCGCCACGGCACTCGAGACCGGCGAGGTCCAGCTCGCCGGCGACAACCCGGTCCCGCTCAGCGAGATCGGGCGCCTTTCGGCCCTGCCGAACCTTCGCGTGGAGCACCGGGGCTTCAACTCGGCCAACAACGTCCTGTTCGCCGAGTTCAACCTGCGCCGCCCGGCCCTAGCCGACCCTCGCGTGCGGCGCGCCATCGGCATGGCCTGCAACCGCGACCTGATCGCCCGCAGCATCTGGTTCGGCCAGGGGCGGACCGCGACCGGCCCCGTCTCCCGCGCCATGGCCGCGTTCTACACGCCGGACGTCCCTGCCCTGCCCTTTGACGTGCCCGCCGCGAACCGCCTGCTGGACGAGGCAGGCATGCCGCGCGGGGCCGGCGGCGTGCGCTTCCACATGACGATCGACTGGGCGCCCTATGGCGAGACGGTGCAGCGCACGGCCGACTACCTGCGCCAGGCGCTGCGGGCGGTGGGCATCGACGGCGAGATCCGCTCGATGGACTTCGCCGGCTGGATCCGCCGGGTCTACACCGACAACGACTTCGACATGAGCCTGTTCTATGCCTCGGGCACCGCCGACCCCACCATGGGCCTGCAGCGCTTCTGGTGGTCGAAAAGCATCCAGAAGGGCGCCCCCTTCACCAACGGTTCCGGCTACGCCAACCCCGCCATGGACGACATCCTCGAATCCGCCGCGACCGAACCCGACGCGGCGCGACGCATCGCGTTGTTCCACCGCTTCCAGGTGCTGGCCATGCAGGACCTGAACATCCTGCCGCTGATCGAACTCGACGGGATCGCGTTCGCCGACCGCCGCGTGCAGGACCACACGCTCGGCGCCTACGGCCTGCGCGCCAACGCCGCGGAGATGCGCCTGGTCTAAGCGCCCGACCTGCCCTCTGGCTCAACCGACTCCGACGAAATGCAGCAGCAGGCTGCCGAGCGCGCAGCCCGCCAGGGTCGGCAGCAGGCCCAGCCGGAACCCCAGCAGCGCGACCCCGGCCCCAACGGCGAGCAACAGCGCCCCGGGATCGAGGCTGCCCGGCACGGGAACGTCGAGCGACAACAGGGCCGTGCGCACCGGGACGGTCTGGCGGAACAGCACGTGCAGACCGAACCAGACGGCCAGGTTGCCGATGACGCCGACGACAGAGGCGGTGATGGCGGCCAAGGCGCCTGACAGGGCACGGTTCGTCTGCAGCCGCTCGATCAGCGGTGCGCCGATCAACACGAAGACGAAGCAGGGCGCGAAAGTCACCCACAGCGTCAGGGCAGAGGCAGCGACACCGCCCGCCAGGCCCGTCAACGCTCCAGGCGCCCGGAACCCGGCCAGGAAGCCGACGAACTGCAGCACCAGGATCAGCGGACCCGGCGTGGTCTCGGCCAGGCCCAGCCCGGTCAGCATCTCGGGCGCCGAAAGCCAGCCATAGAAACCGACCGCATCCTGCGCGACATAGGCCAGCACGGCATAGGCCCCGCCGAACGTCACGACCGCCATCTTGGAGAAGAACCAGGCGATGTCGGCATAGACGCCGCCGCCCGGCATCAGCAGCGCCACTGGCAGCAGCCATGCGGCCAGGGCAACCAGGCCGGCCCGGCGTCCGCTCGCGGCAAATCGCCCGGCGCGGGTGGGGTCGGCGTCCAGCGCGGCATCGATGGCGGCCGCCGGGCCATCCTGCGCCCTGCCATGCCCCGCACCGCCGAACCGGCCCGGCGCCGCATAGCCCACCAGCCCGGCCCCCAGCACCACGACGGGGAACGGCACGGCGAACAGGAATAGCGCCGCAAACGCCGCCGCCGCCAGGGACCACGCCGCCGGCCCCTTCAGCGCCCGGCGCCCGACCCGCAGCAGCGCCTCGATCACCAGCACCAGCACCGCGGACTTCAGGCCGAAGAACAGGGCCGCCACCAGCGGCAGGTCGCCCAGCGTGGCATAGACGATCGACAGCGCCCCCATGACCAGCGCGCCCGGCACCACGAACAGCAGCCCGGCCGCGAAGCCGCCCCGGGCCCCGTGCATCAGCCAGCCGAGATACGTCGCCAGCTGCTGCGCCTCGGGCCCCGGCAGCAGGGTGCAGAAGTTGAGCGCCTGCAGGAACCGGCGGTCGCTGATCCAGCGGTGCCGGTCCACGACCTCCCGGTGCAGCAGTGCGATCTGCCCGGCGGGGCCGCCGAACGATAGGCAGCCGATGCGGGCCCAAACCAGGATGGCCTCGCGCAGACTGGGCAGGGGAGGGGCGGGCTGGGACATCAACCGCTCCTGGAAAAGCCGGGCCATCGGACTCACCCCGAGGCCGACCGTCGCAGGGGGCCGGTGGGGTGTCAACGCAGCCGCATCGACTTCGCAGCGGCATGGCTTGCCGGGCGCGATGCTGGCGGGCAGGCTCGAACCAACCCGGAGCGAGGATCGGTCCATGCGCGCAACACGACTGGCCTGCCTCGCCGTGCTGGCGTTCGCCGCGCCGGCCCGGGCCGAGGCACCCTACATGGAACAGCAGCTGCCGCTGGCCGTGGCGCTGGACGGCGCGCAGGTGGCGATGGCGGCGTGCCTTTCGGGCGGCTACCGGGTCGCGGTCACCGTCGTGGACCGGGCGGGCCACATCAAGGCGACGCTTCGGGCCGATGGGGCGAACCCGCATCTGCTCGAAGGGGCGGCACGCAAGGCATACACCGCGGCCATGCTGCGGATCAGCACGGTGCAGATGGGCGGGATCGTCGCACGCAGCCCCGGCGCGGCCGGGCTGATGGCCTTCGACCGCATGACCGCCCTGGGGGGCGGCCTGCCGATCCGTCTGGGCGACGACGTGCTGGGCGGCATCGGGGTGGCCGGCGTGCCCGTGGGCGGCGCGGGCGGTGCGGGCGACGAGGGCTGCGCCGCGGCCGGGCTGGAGCGGATCATGACGCGGCTCGCGCCCTGAACACGGGCCGGGGATCGACGCGTGGCGGTGCCGCCCCTAGGGTTTCGCGAAAGTAAGGAATATTGGGGAACGAACGTGCTGAAATCTCTCCTGCCCCGGCGCAAGCCCCTGCCCGCGACCCCCGATCCCGCGGACCTGGTTCGGCTGGCCTTCCGGGTGGTCCTGCATCGGGAGGTCGACCCCGAAGGCCTGGCGACCTACCTGCGCCTCCTCGGCGAGGGGCGCGACCTCCTCTGGATCGTCGAGTCGCTGACCGACTCGCAGGAATACCGCACCCTGAACGAGCCGCCGCCGCCCGTGCTGCCCTACCCGCTGGACAGCGCGCCGCCGATGCACATTGAGGCCGCCACCGAACCGGCGGCGCTGCAGGCCCTGTGGGACCACGTGGCCGCGACCTGGTCGACCCTGGGCGAGACGGACGCGCACTGGTCCGTGCTGACCGAGGACCGCTATCGCGCCGAGGCGCTGGACGGGGCGGCGCTGGCCGACTTCCTCGCAGCCGGCGAAGGCGAGGTGCATCGGCTGGACGCCTGGCTGCGGCGCTCGGGCATGGCGCTGCCGGCCGAGGGCACCTGCATCGAGCTCGGGTGCGGCGTCGGGCGGATCACCCGCAGCCTGGCCCGGCGTTTCACCCGCGTGGTCGCGCTGGACGTCTCGGCCTCGCATCTGCGGGCCGCCGCCGCGCAGATGGCCGCAGAGGGGATCGGGAATGTCGAGCTGGCCCAGATCCGGGGCCAGGCCGACCTGATTGAGCTGGAAGGGGCGGACCTGTTCTTCTCCGTGATCTCGCTGCAGCACTCGCCGCCGCCCATCATCCTCGATGTGCTGGCGCGGGCCTTCGCGGGGCTGCGCCCGGGCGGCTTCGCGTTCTTCCAGGTGCCGACCTACGCGCTGGACTATGATTATCCCAAGCCCGCGGCCAGCCCGGGCACGATGGAGATGCATTTCGTGCCGCAGCATGCGGTGTTCGCCCTGGCGCACCGGGCCGGGCTGCGCCCGCTGGAGGTGCAGCCCGACTGGTGCGTCGGACGGCCCGGGGAATGGATCAGCAACACCTTCCTGTTCGTGAAGGACGCTCAGCCGAACCCCTAGGCGTCCATTCCCATCACGCCGAAGATGGTCCCGTCACTCCATCCCGCCGAAGCGTTTGGTGATGCTCTTGCCCGTCCAGGGCGGCACGATCGGCGGCGGCGCCTTGACCGGCGTGCCGAGTGCCGCGGCCTTGGTCGCGGCGACCTTGCCGCTGCCGGGCGACGTGGCATGGCTCGACGTGTCGACCGAGACCACGCCCTGCCCCGTCACGATCCGCGGGTCCGCGCAGATGTCGACCCCGGCGAAGGCTTCGGTCCGGCCACCGTCGTAGCCGATGCGGATATCGGCCTTGCAGCCCGTGCTGTAGGTGATGCGGGCCTGCGCGCCGGGCGGCACCTGGGACCGCAGGCGGTTGTCGCCGGACCCGATCTCGATCCGCCGGATCGTCTCCGTGCCGCTGTTCACGACGGTCACGCCATGCGTGTCGGCCCAGACCGGGCGGGGGCAGGCCGCCAGCAGGGCCGCGCCCAGGAAGATCGCACTCGGGCGCATGTCAGACGACCGCCTTCAGCCGGGCTGCGATCTGGTCGGGCGGGGTCTCGTGGGTGAAGTTGCCGACGAACCGGCCGCGCGGGTCCATCAGATAGATGATGCTGCTGTGGTCCATGTCGTAACCGCCGTCCTTGGTCGCGTGGCGGGCATAATAGACGCGGTAGGCCCGCGCCGCGGCGGCCACCGCCTCGGGGCTGCCGCTCAGTGCCGTGATGCCCGCCTCGAACCCCGCCACGTAGTCCTTCATCACCGGCGGCGTGTCGCGGTCGGGATCCACGGTGATGAAGACGATCGCCACATCCTTCTTGCGCGGCCCGAGCTGATCGACCGCGTTCGCCATGTCCTGCAGCGCGGTCGGGCAGGCATCGGGGCAGTGGGTGTAGCCGAAATACACCAGCATCCAACGGCCGCGGAACTGCTGATCGGTCACCAGGTGCCCGTTGCCGTCCTGCAGGGTGAAGGGTCCGCCGATCGGGATGGCCGCCGGCTCCGCCCGCAGGCCGAGATAGGCCGCGGCACCGGCAAGCCCGGTGGCCAGCAAGGCGGCCGGGGCCAGCAGAAGGGCGCGTCGTCGGGTCAGCATGGGGGTTTCATCACTCGATAATGGGCCTGCCGCCGCCCCTGCGAAAGAGCGGACGATTATTGCACATGCCCGTCATGGACGCGATGACGGGCCGCGTCGCCCGTGTTATAGCCCTCCCAACCCCGAAACCGGGCACCCGGCGCAAACCGCGCCCCGTGAATGAGGAAACCGTCCGATGTCTTCGACCCGCCGTACCGCCCTTCTCGCGGCCGTTGCCGCCGTCGCCCTTGCCGCAGGCCCCCTCACCGCCCCGGCCTGGGCCGCCGACCCCATCAAGATCGGCGTGTCCGGCCCCTTCACCGGCGGATCGTCCAGCATGGGCGTGTCGATGCGCGACGGCGTGAAGCTCGCCATCGCCGAGATCAACAAGGCCGGCGGCGTGCTGGGCCGCCCGCTGTTGGCCGTCGAACGCGACGACGAGGCCCGCAACGAGCTGGGCGTGCAGATCGCGCAGGAGCTGATCAACAAGGAGAAGGTCGTCGCCGACCTCGGGTTCATCAACACCGGCGTCGCCCTGGCCTCGCAGCGCTTCTACCAGGAAGCCGAGATCCCCGTGATCAACAACGTCGCCACCGGCACCGTGATCACGCAGCAGTTCACCAAGGAGCGCGCCAACTACGTGTTCCGCAACGCGGCGCCCGACAACATCCAGGCCCCGATGATCGTCGAGGAGGCGATCACCCGCCGCGGCTTCAAGAAGCCGGCGATCCTGGCCGACAGCACCAACTACGGTCAGCTCGGGCGGGAAGACCTGGAGAAGGCGCTGTCCGCCAAGGGCGTGAAGCCGGTCGCCGAAGAGAAGTTCAACATCGGCGACACCGACATGACGGCGCAGCTGCTGCGCGCCAAGGAAGCGGGGGCGGACGTCATCCTGACCTACGGCATCGGGCCCGAGCTGGCGCAGATCGCCAACGGGCAGGCCAAGCTCGGCTGGAAGGTGCCGCTGGTCGGCAGCTGGACGCTGAGCATGGCAAGCTTCATCGACACCTCCGCCACCAACGGCAATGGCGCGATGATGCCGCAGACCTTCCTGCAGCTGCCGACCACGCCGAAGCGGGCCGCGTTCATCAAGGCCTATCAGGACGCCTACAAGATCGACCGCATGCCGTCGCCGGTCTCGGCGGCGCAGGGCTACGACAGCGTCTACCTGCTGGCCGCCGCCATCAAGCAGGCCGGCGGCACCGAGGGTCGCAAGATCAAGGATGCGCTCGAGAACCTCAACGAGAAGGTCGAGGGCGTGGTCACCACCTACGACCACCCGTTCAGCAAGACGGACCACGAGGCGATCACCGCCAACATCCCGGTGTTCGGCGAGGTCAAGGACGCGCGGGTCCAGCCGGCACATGCCGAGGACATCGCGGGTGACAAGGCGACCCGCAGCAAACCCCGCAGCTGAACGGCGCCACACCGCCGCGACAGCCCTCCTGCCCCCGGGCAGGAGGGCTTTTTCTTATCCAGGACCCCACGCATGCAGATCCTCGCCCAGCTCATCGTCAGTGGTATCGCCGTGGGCATGATCTACGGCGTGATCGCCTTCGGCTATCAGCTCACCTTCGCCACCTCCAAGACGCTGAACTTCGGGCAGGGCGAGGCGCTGATGCTGGGTTCGCTGGTCGGGCTCTCGGCCACGTACCTCGTGGGCTACTGGGCGATGCTGCCGATCGTGCTGGCCTTCGGGCTGCTGCAGGGCGCGGTCGTGGAGCGGCTGGCGGTGCGGCAGGCCATGAAGCTGAAGTCGGAAAGCGGATGGATCATGGCCACCATCGCGCTGGGCATCATCTTCAAGAACCTGGCCGAGAACATCTGGGGCCGCGACGCGCTGAAGTTCCCCTCGCCGCTGCCCGAGGAAGCCATCGACGTCATGGGCGTGCGGGCGCAGCCGATGGAGATCGCCATCGTGGTGGGCGCGCTGGCGCTGATGCTGGCGGTGGAGGTGTTCAACCGCCGCAGCATCTTCGGCAAGGCGGTCGTGGCGACGGCGAACGACCGCGAGGCCGCGGGCCTGATGGGCATCAACACGGGTGCTGTGATCACCTTCAGCTATGCGCTCAGCAGCATGACGGCGGCGTTCGCCGGGGTGCTGATCGCGCCCATTACGCTGACGGGGCCGCAGATGGGCGCGGCGCTGGGACTGAAGGCCTTCGCGGTGGCCATCATCGGCGGGCTGAACAGCGGGTTCGGCGTCATCGCCGGCGGGTTGATCCTGGGCGTGACGGAGACGCTGACCGGGTTCTACATTTCCACCGGCTACAAGGACGTGCCGGGCCTGGTGCTGCTGCTGCTGGTGCTGTCGTTCAAGCCGTCGGGCCTGTTCGGCAAGCGCACGATCCGGAAGGTCTGAGCGATGACCCGCTTCATCAAGCCCCTGCTGCTGGTCGCGGCGCTTCTGGCACTGCCCTTCCTGGTGACGAACCCCTACTACCTGCACCTGCTGGTCGTCATCCTGATCTACTCCATCCTGCTGCTGGGGCTCGACATCGTATTCGGCTACACCGGCGAGGTCTCGCTCGGCCATGCGGCCCTGCTCGGCATCGGCGCCTATGCGGCGGGCATCCTCAGCCTGAAGTTCGGCATAGGCCTGCTCGCCTCCATCCCCGTCGGCATCGTCGCCGCCGCGCTGTTCGGCCTCGTGCTGGCGCTGCCGGCGCTGCGGGTGACAGGCCCCTACCTCGCCATGGTGACGCTGGCCTTCGGCACCATCATCTACACGCTGATCAACGAGATGGACTTCCTGACCAACGGCCCCATGGGCATCACGCTGGTCAAACCCATCTTCTGGGATTTCCGCGACTACGCCGCCGACGGCTCGTTCTTCGACATGTCGACCGCGCGGCTGAAGGAGTTCGAGTTCTACTTCATCGTCGCCGCATGCCTGCTGCTGAGCGTCGTCGCCATCAACCGGCTGATCGCCAGCCGCTACGGCCGCGCGTTCGAGGCGCTGCGCGACGCGCCCATCGCGTCCGACTGCATGGGCGTCAGCGTCTACAAGCACAAGGTGATCGCGTTCGCGTTCAGCGCCGGCATGGCCGGGCTCGCCGGGTCGTTGTTCGCCTACTCCGAGCAGTATGTCGCGCCCAACAACTTCTCGGTCGAGCTGGCGATCCAGTTCCTGCTGGCCGTCACGCTGGGCGGGCGGAAGTCGCGCGTGGGGCCGGTGCTGGGCGCCGTCGTCATCGTGGTGCTGCCGAACCTGCTGGCGGACATCGAGCTGTTCCGCATCATCGCCGGCATCATCGCGGCCGCGGCCGTGGTCGCGGCGGCGGCCAGCTACCGCCGGGCCGAGAGCAAGGCGGCGCTGCTGATCCCCACGGGGCTGTGCGTCGCCTTCTTCGCCTTCTCGCTCGCGCTGGAGAAGATCACCGACTTCAAGCTGGCGATCTTCGGGTCCATGATCCTGTTCGTCGTCTACTACCTGCCCGAGGGCATCTACGGCTTCCTGCGCACCGCCGTCGGCCGGCTGCGGCCGGGCCTGGTGCACGCCCATGCCGTCATCACCGCCCGCGGCGAGGCCGACAAGGTGTGGTCGGCCGCGGCACCGGTGGTGGAGGCCGGGCGCCCGCTGCTCGAGGTGAAGGCCGTGCTGATGCAGTTCGGCGGGCTGAAGGCGCTCAACCAGGTCGACCTCTCCGTCATGCCCGGCACCATCCACGGGCTGATCGGGCCCAACGGCTCCGGCAAAAGCACCATGATGAACGTGCTGACCGGCATCTATGTGCCGACCGGGGGCGAGATCCTGCTGGAGGGCGTCAGCATCGCCGGCAAGCCCTCGCCCGACATCGCCGCCGCCGGCATCGCGCGCACGTTCCAGAACGTGCAGCTGTTCGGCGAGCTGACGCTGATCGAAAACGTGATGGTCGGGCTGCACCACGCCTATCGCGGATCCCTGGCCGAGGTCGTGCTCGCCTCGCCGCGGGCCCGGCGCGAGGAAGCCGACGCCCAGGTGCGGGCCGCCAGCATCCTGCGCTTCGTCGGGCTCGAGGCGCTGGCCAACGAGGAAGCGCGCAACCTGCCCTACGGCAAGCAGCGCCTGCTCGAGATCGGCCGGGCGCTGGCGCTGGACCCCAAGCTGATGCTGCTGGACGAGCCGGCAGCCGGCCTGACCGCGCCCGACATCAAGGTGCTGGTCGACATCATCCGCAAGATCAGGGACCACGGCGTCACGCTGATCCTGATCGAGCACCACATGGATGTGGTCATGAGCCTGTGCGACACGGTCACGGTGCTGGATTTCGGCCAGAAGATCGCCGAGGGCGCGCCGGCCGCGGTACAGGCGGATGAACGGGTGATCGCCGCCTACCTGGGTGGCGCCGTGATGGAGGCGGCCTGATGCTGCAGGTGACGGGGCTGGTGGCCGGCTACGGCAAGGTGCAGGTGCTGCATGGGCTGACGATGCGGGTGGAACGCGGCCAGCTGGTGACGCTGATCGGCAGCAACGGGGCCGGCAAGACCACAACGCTGCGGGCGCTGTCGGGCATGATCAAACCGGAAAGCGGGACCATCCTGCTGGCCGGCAAGCCGATCGGCGGCCTGCCCTCCCATGTCATCACCCGGCGCGGCCTGGCACACTCGCCCGAAGGACGGCGGGTGTTCGCCACCCTGCCCGTGTCAGACAACCTGGTCATGGGCGCCTTCCCGCGCCTGACAGGCAGCCGCGCCCGCGGTGATGTCGCGGCCGACCTCGACCGCATGTACGCGCTGTTCCCGCGCCTGGCGGAGCGGCGCACCCAGCTGGCCGGCACGCTGTCGGGTGGCGAGCAGCAGATGCTGGCCATGGCCCGCGCCCTGATGCTGAACCCCGACGTGCTGCTGCTGGACGAACCCAGCATGGGCCTCGCACCCCGCCTGGTGGCCGACGTCTTCGCCACCATCGCGCGCCTGAAGGAGGCTGCGGTGACCATGCTGCTGGTCGAGCAGTTCGCCGCCGCGGCCCTGGAGGTCGCCGATTACGGCTACGTCATGGAGAATGGCCGCCTCTCGGCCGAGGGCCCCGCGGCACAGCTGCGCGACGACCCGGCGGTCCGCGCCGCCTATCTGGGCGCCGCCCACTAAGCTTACACCGGCAGGCGCAGCCGCGCCCGCAGCCCACCCATCGGGCTGTCCTCCAGCATGATCTCGCCGCCATGCCCGCGGACGATGTCGCGGGCGATCGTCAGGCCGAGGCCGGTGCCGCCGTCGGCGCCGCTCTCGAACGGCCGGAAGACGCTCTCGCGGCGGTCGGGCGGGATGCCGGGTCCGTCGTCGTCCACCGTCAGCTGGATCGCACGGTCCTGCGCCTCCGCAGCCAGGCGGATGTGGTGGGCATGGCGGCGGGCGTTGTCGACCAGGTTGGTCAGCGCCCGGCGGGCGGCGCTGGGGCGCAGGTTGACGGTCAGCCCCTCCGGCGCATCCAGCGTCACCTCCGCCCCGGCCCGGCGGGCGCCGGCCGCGATCTCCTCCAGCAGCGCCGTCAGGTCCACGGGCTGCGCCTGCTCCGACCCCTCGCCGCGGGCGAACGCGAGGTAGCCGGAGATCATCCGCTCCATCTCCTCGACGTCCGCCGTCATGTCCGCCACGTCGTCCCGCAGCGCCGGGGTGGCGGGCAGCACGGCGAGCGCCAGGCGCAGGCGGGTCAGCGGCGTGCGCAGATCGTGGCTGACGCCGGCCAGCATCTCCGTCCGCTGCGCCAGGAAGCGGACGATCCGCGCCTGCATGCGGTTGAAGGCCGCGGCGGCCATGCGGACCTCGGTCGCGCCCTCGGGCTTGATGGGGCCGTGGTCCCGGCCCATGCCGAAGATCTCGGCCGCCATCGCCAGGCGCTTGATGGCCCGGACCTGGTTGCGCAGGAACAGGGCGGCGATGCCGAACAGCGCCAGCGCGGTGCCGACGACCCAGATGACGAAGATATAGAGCGAGCTGGGGTAGAGCCGCTTGCGCGGGGCCTCCACCTCCAGCAGCGCATCCGGAAGCTGGACCCGGACCAGCACGTTGCGCGCGTCGGACGACCAGTCCATCACGAAGGGGCGGCCCACCTTGGCCTGGATGGCCGCCGCCAGGTCGTCGTCCATGGGGCCGAACTGGTTCACGTGCGTGTCGGGCGGCAAGGCGGCACCCGGGGTCAGCCGCATCGGGATCTCGTACAAGAGCCAGGCGCTGCGCAGCGTGGTGTCGCGTTCGGCCGGGAAGCGCTGCAGCAGGTCGACCGTCTGTGCGATCTCGCCGGCGACCGCCGCGGACAGGCGGCGGGACACGAGGTCGAGATGGGCGCCATAGAAGAAGGTGAAGGCGACGGCCTGCAACGCGATGAGGGGCACCAGCACGATGAGCAGGCTGCGCCCGAGCAGCCCCCGCGGCAGCAGGCGCTTGAGGCGGAGCGCGGTCACACCCCGGGCTTGAGCACGTAGCCGCGACCGCGGACGGTATACAGGAAGCGGGGCTCCCGCGGGTCCGCCTCGATCTTGCGGCGCAGACGGGTCACCTGCACGTCGATCGCGCGCTCCCCGGCCTCGTCCATCTCCAGCGTCTCGACGATCGCCTCGCGCGACAGCACCTCGCCGGGCCTGCGGGCCAGCGCCTGCAGCAGGGACGACTCGCCGCCCGTCAGGTGCACGACGGCGCCCGCCGCATCCAGCAGCTCCGCACGCTCCACATCGAAGCGCAACGGCCCCAGGGCGAGCGGGCCGGACGGCTCCGCCGGGACCGGCACCGGGGCGGTGCGGCGGAGCATGGCGCGGAGGCGGAGGACGAGCTCCCGCGGCTCGAACGGCTTGCCGAGGTAGTCGTCGGCCCCCGACTCGAACCCGGCGATCCGGTCTTCCGGCGCCCCCCGGGCCGTCAGCAGCAGGATCGGCACGTCCTGCCGCTCCGCCCGCAGCGCGGCGGTCAGCGCGAGGCCGGTCTCGCCCGGCATCATGACATCGAGCACCAGCAGGTCCGGCTGCAGGAAGCGCAGCTTGTCGCGCGCATCGGCCGCATCGGCGGCCATGGTCACGCGGAACCCCTGCTCGGCCAGGTAGCGGGACAGCAGGCCACGCAGGCGCACGTCGTCATCCACCACCAGGATATGCGCCTCGGGCGGGCCGCCGGCGTTCATGGGGGGGCGGCCTTGTCCAGCATCGCCCGGGCCGGCGGCTCCATGATGCCGCGCATGACCCGGCGGAACCCATCCACTGCCGGGCCGCCCGCCTCGCGGTAGGCAGCAGCGAGGCGCTCGCGCTGGCGTTCGAACAGGCGGCGTTCAAGCGCCCGGCCTGACTCCGTGAGCGTCAGCAGGCGCTGCCGCCGGTCGTTGCGGCCGGGCGCGCTGTCGACCAGGCTCTGCTCGACCAGGGTGCCGAGCACGCGGGCGAGGCTCTGCTTGGTGATGCGCAGGATGCCCAGAAGGTCGCCCACGGTGATGCCGGGCTGACGGCCGATGAAGTGGATGGAGCGATGGTGCGCGCGGCCGAGGCCGAGTTCCTCCAGGATGACGTCCGCCGCAGCCGTGAAGTCGCGATAAGCGAAGAACAGCAGGTCTTGGGCGTGACGCATCTGCTCCTCGCGCAGGAACAGGTGGTCGACCCCGGCAGCGGGCTTGGTCTCGAGCGAGGCCGGGCGCTGGGGCTGGAGGATGGCACTGCGATTCTGCATGGCTGGGTTTCCCACCGCTTAGGGCAGCGTTGTTGACTTAGTTAGCGACGGCATATTACGATTTGCGTGTCTAGAGCAATAAAATTACCAGGAGGCAACTTATGGCGCTTGTTCCTTTCGACGACCGGGATGGCGTGATCTGGATGGACGGGGCGATGGTCGAGTGGCGGGAGGCGAAGCTGCACGTGCTGTCGCACGGGCTGCACTATGCCAGCGGCGTGTTCGAAGGTGAACGGTCCTATGCCGGCAACATCTTCAAGCTGCGCGAGCACACGGACCGGCTGATCGTCTCGGGCCGCATCCTGGGGTTCGAGATCCCGTACACGCCGGCCGAGATCGATGCGGCGTGCAAGGCCGTCCTGGCGGCCAACGGGCTGACGGAGGGTTATGTCCGGCCGATCGCCTGGCGGGGGACGGAGCAGCTGAGCGTGTCGGCGCAGCAGACGCGCATCCACCTGGCGATCGCCTGCTGGGCCTGGCCGAACCTGTTCGGGAACGACCGCATGAAGGGCGTGCGTCTGGGCATGGCCCCGTGGAAGCGTCCGCATCCGGAGACGGCGCCCACGGCCAGCAAGGCGGCCGGGCTTTATATGACCGGAACCCTGTCCAAGCACGCGGCGGAGGCCCAGGGCTTCGACGACGCGCTGATGCTGGACTGGCGCGGCCAGGTGGCCGAGGCGACCGGGGCCAACATCTTCCTGGTGATCGACGGCGAGGTGCACACGCCGACGCCCGACTGCTTCCTGGACGGGATCACGCGGCGGACGGTCATGGCCATCGCACGCAAGCATCAGATGAAGGTGGTGGAGCGGGCGATCCCTGAAAGCGACCTGGTCCGCGCGACCGAGGTCTTCCTGGCTGGCACGGCCGCGGAGGTGACCCCGGTGCGGGAGATCGCCGGGACGAGCTACACGCCCGGGCCGATCACGGCGACGCTGCTGGGGGATTACGAGAAGATCGTGCGGATGGCGCCCGAGGATGTCGTGCGGGCCCTCGCGGCGTAGCCCGTGACCGGCTCGCGTGGAGCCGGTCACGGGTTGGACGGGGAGCTCGGCGCCGATGCCGGGGCTCAGTTGGCTTTGATGGCCGGCTTCGTGACAACGGGGCCGGCCATCGTCGTTCCAGCCGCCGGGGCGGCGGTGACGGCCGGGACCGGCGCGGCCTTGGCCGAAAGAAGCGGGGAAGTGGCCAGAGGCGCCGTCGCCAGCGGGGCAGTGACCAGCGGGGCCGTGACCAGGGGGGCGGTCGTCACGGCCGGGGTGCGGACCGCCTCGGTGCCGGTGGCCGCGGCGCGCTGGATGCCGGCCGACGGATGCTTGACCGTGTGCACCTTGGCGGCGTGTACGGCCGCGTGATGCGGCGCGATCACCTGAGCCATGGCCGGGATCGCCAGCGCGGAGAGCAGTGCTGCGGAGAGCGTCAGGCGAGAGAACTTCATGACCGTTGTCCCTGTGAGGCCGGCTGGATCGCCGGTGCACAGATGAAGCGCCCCGGGCGCGGCCCCGCCATGGCACGATCATGGCGGGTGCAAGACGTTTTCCAACGAAAAAAGGCGCCCGGTAAAGACCGGACGCCCTTTCGAGTTGGGGGCCCGAGAGCCTCAGACCCGCGTGGGTGCTCCGTCGTTCGCGAAGATGTCCACGTTCTTGGTCTCCGGCACCAGTAGCGTCCCGACCACCACGGTGATGGCGGCGAACACGATTGGGTACCAAAGGCCGTAATAGATGTCGCCCGTCGCCGCGATCATGGCGAAGGTGGTTGCCGGCAACAGGCCGCCGAACCAGCCATTGCCGATGTGGTACGGCAATGACATGGCGGAGTAGCGGATCCGGGTGGGGAACATCTCCACCAGGGCCGCGGCGACCGGGCCGTAGACCATCGTCACATAGATCATCAGGATGAACAGGATGCCGATCGTCACGGCGGTCTGCTCTCGGAAGATGTCGAAGAAACCGGCCATCTTGACCACGGACGGGTTGGCCGCAGGCGGATACCCGGCGCTCGTCAGCTCGGTGCCCACGTCCTTGGCGAAGGCGGCGCGCGCGGCGGCAGCCCCGCCCCCGGCCTTGACCGCGTCGAACGCGTTGACGCTCCGATCGCCCACCTTCACGGCAGCGGTCGAGCCCGCCGGGCCGTCCACCGTCTTGTAGGGCACCGAAAGCCCGGCCAGCACCTGCTTGGCGATGTCGCACGACGACGAGAACACGGCCGTGCCCACCGGGTTGAACTGGAAGTGGCAGTCGGCCGGGTCCGCAAGGACGGTGACGGGGATGGTCTGCTGCGCCTTGTACAACGCCGGATTCGCTTCCTGCGTCAGCTTCGCGAACAGCGGGAAGTAGGTCAGCGCCGCCAGGGCGCAGCCTGCCAGGATGATCGGCTTGCGGCCGATCTTGTCCGACAACCAGCCGAAGAACACGAACCCACCGGTGCCCAACAGCAGGCCCCAGGCGATCAGCATGTTCGACGTCGCGCCATCGACCTTCAGGATGCTCTGGATGAAGAACAGCGCGTAGAACTGGCCGGTATACCACACCACCGCCTGGCCCATCGTCAGGCCGAACAGCGCAATCAATGCCACACGGGCGTTCTTCCACTGGCCGAAGGCCTCGGTCAGCGGCGCCTTGGAGCCGGTCCCTTCGGCCTTCATCTTCTGGAAGGCGGGGCTTTCATTCAGCTGCAGCCGGATCCAGAGCGAGATGACCAGCAGCACGGCAGACAGCAGGAACGGCACGCGCCAGCCCCAATCGGCGAAGGCGACCTCGCCGATGATGCTGCGGGTGGTCAGGATCACGAGCAGCGAGAGGAACAGGCCGAGCGTCGCCGTGGTCTGGATCCAGCTGGTGTAGAAGCCGCGGCGCCCAGCCGGGGCATGTTCGGCCACGTAGGTGGCGGCACCCCCGTATTCGCCGCCCAGCGCCAGGCCCTGCAGCAGGCGCAGGGCGATCAGGATGATGGCGGCCGAGATGCCGATGCTGTCCGACGTCGGCAGCAGGCCGACGACCACGGTGCTGGTGCCCATGATCAGGATGGTGACCAGGAAGGTGTACTTGCGTCCCACCAGGTCGCCGATCCGGCCGAACACCAGGGCGCCGAACGGCCGCACGAGGAACCCGGCCGCGAAGGCCAGCAGCGCGAAGATGTTCCGCGTGTTGACGTCGAACTGCCCGAAGAACTTCGCGCCGATGATCGCCGCCAGCGACCCATACAGATAGAAGTCATACCACTCGAAGACCGTCCCGAGCGACGAGGCGAAGATCACCTTGCGCTCCTCGCCAGTCATGGGGCGCGTGGCATCGAGCGCGGTACCCGCAGTGGTGACACTCATCCCGTTTCGTCCCTTGCTCGCCGGCCCTTGGCCGAGTCGTCCTTATTCCTGCAGGAGCAGGTTGTGTACGAAGCTATTACGAGAAAGTGAGCGCATTGCAAGTCCAACTTGACGGGGCCTTCAGGCGTATCGGGCCGAACCTACCGGGCCCTGGCGTGCACCGAAACGAGCTTCGCCTCGGGGCCGTCCGTCAGTCCAGGGCTGGCCAGAACAAGCCATAGCCCGGCTGCCAGCGTCGCGCTCTGCAACGCCACCAGCGTCACCCCGAGGGCAACCCGGCCGGCCCGGCGTAGCGCGGCCAGCAGCGGGAACAATGTGGGAACCGTGGGCAGGGCAAAGGGGGACAGGGCGAGGCTGGCGGTGGACATCGGTCACCTGCTATGGCTGGGTCTGCGGCCACCGTTCCGGCGTCCGTTCATCATTTGTTCTTGTCTTGCCCGCAGAGTCAAGCGCCCCGTCGCACGTCGACGCTCAAAGTGCCGGGACCACCCGCCGGCTCGGGGCGGGGCTTTCGTCGGGCGGCTGCAACGCCGCCAGCAGCGCCAGACGCAAGGTCGCCAGCTTCCGCTCGTTCTCCACCTTCAGGCCGAACACGTCCTTCACATAGAAGACGTCGACCGCACGCACGCCATAGGTGGTGACGTGCGCCGAGGCGATCTGCAGCCCCTGCTCGCTGATCGCCGCCGTCACGTCGTGCAGCAGGCCCAGCCGGTCCCGCCCGTTCACCTCCAGCACCGTGTGGGTGTTGCTCGCCCGGTTGTCGATGACCACCCGCGGCGGGACATGGATGGCGCGCATCCGCCGCCCGATCAGCGCGCTGGAGGCCCGGCGGATCTCACTATCCAGTCCCAGCCGGCCCGAAAGCGCCTGCTCCACCAAGACATGAAGCCGCGCCAGCCGGTGCGGCGCGTCGAAGGCGCCTCCGGCCGCGTCCTGGATCCAGAACGTGTCGAGCGCGCTGCCGTTGGTCAGCGTATGGATCCGCGCATCGACGATGCTGGCCCCCGCCACGGCCAGCGCGCCGGCAATGCGGCTGAACAGCCCGGCATGGTCCGCGGTATAGACCGTCACCTCCGTCACGGCCCGGGCCGGCAGCGGCTGGGTATCGACCGTCAGCGGCGCGTGCCGGGTCTCGGCGTCCCGCACCAGGCGGGCGTGGCGGGCGTGGGTATCGGGGTCGAAGCTCAGCCAATAGGCCGGGTAGCCGAGGCCCAGGAACATGTCGCGGTCCGCCGCCGGCCAATCCTCCAGCAGCGCGGCCACGTGGTCCTTCGCGCGCGCAACCCGCACGTCGCGCTCCGTCGTCGCCAGCCCGCCCGCCAGCACGTCGGCCACGCGGGCATACAGCTCCCGCAGCAGCGTCGCCTTCCAGCCGTTCCACACCTTCGCGCTGACGGCCCGCATGTCCGCGACCGTCAGCACCAGCAGCAGCTTCAGCCGCTCCGGCGACTGGATGGTGTCGGCCAGGTCCATGATCGTCTTGGGGTCGTCGATGTCGCGCTTGAACGCGGTCTGGCTCAGCAGCAGGTGGTGCAGCACCAGCCAGCTCACCGTCTCGGTCTCCTCGGCCGAAAGCCCGATCGTCGGGCCGATCTGCAGCGCCAGCTCGGCCCCCAGCTCCGAATGGTCGCCGCCGCGGCCCTTCGCGATGTCGTGCAGCAGCATCGCGCTGTACAGCGACCGGCGGGACTGCAGGTCCTCCACCAGGCCGCTGGCGATGGGCGCCACGTCGGACAGGTCGCCGCGTTCCAGCGAGTTCAGCACCCGCACGGCCTCGATCGTATGCTCATCGACGGTGAACACATGGTAGGTGTCGAACTGCATCTGGCCGACGATCCGGGCCCAGTCGGGGATGTAGCGCCCCAGGAATCCGCTCTCGTTCAATATCGTGAGCCACTTCGCCCCCTCGGCCCGGCCATGCTCCCCATGACCTCCGGAATGCGCGCCCATATGCAACCCAGGGTGCGACCCGGCGTGGGACCCCGAGTGGGCGATCACGCCGGCATGGGTGCTGCACAGAAGGTCCTGGAACAAAACAGCGGCAGCCGGGTCGGACCGCAGCGCGATGGCCTGCCGCTCCTGGCGGATCAGGCCGCGGATGGTCAGCGGGTGCAGCTGCAGCCCCCGGTCCCGTGCCACCTGCAAAATGCGTAGAATCTGGATCGGCTCGCTCGCGAAGTCCCGCCCGGGGGCGCACAGCAGCTTGCCCCCGGCCAGGACGAACCCCTGCTCCACCAGGCCCGGGTCGGTTTCGGCCTCGATGGCGGGCGGGCCGAGCGCCGCGCGCACCACCGCGGGTTCCAGCACGGCCGTGATCCGGGTGATCTCGCGCGCCGTCAGGAAGTAGTGACGCATGAACCGCTCCACACCGTCCTGCCGGCCATGCCGCGTGTAGCCCATGCGCGCGCCCACCACGGGCTGCATGTCGAACGTCAGGCGGTCCTCCGCCCGGCCGGCGACGTAGTGCAAATGGAAGCGGACGGTCCACAGGAAATCCCAGGACCGCTTGGCGTGCTTGGCCTCCAGCAGAGTCAAAATCCCGCCGCCCGGGCTGTCCGGGCCCACCAGCTCGCCCATCACCTGCGTGCCGAACACGTAGCGGGTCATCCAGTACAGCGTCTGCAGGTCACGCAGGCCGCCGCGGCCCTCCTTGATGTTGGGCTCCACCAGGAACGGGCTCTCGCCGTAGCGGTGGTGCCTCGCATCGCGTTCGGCCTGCTTGGCGACGATGAACGCGCCTGCGCCATCCTGCCGGCAGAACGCCAGGAACGCGCCCTGAAATTCGTCGAACAGCGCCTCGTCGCCCGACAGCAGGCGCGTGTCGATCATGCTGGTCCGCACGGTCAGGTCCCGCCCGGCCTCGGCGATGCACTCCGCCACGGACCGGGTGGCGTGGCCCACCTTCAGCCCCAGGTCCCACAGGAAGTACAGCATGTATTCGACGGCGGCATGGGTGGCCGGGCGCGGCGCGTCGTGGGTGATGAACAGCAGGTCGATGTCGCTGAACGGGGCCAACACGCCGCGCCCGTAGCCGCCCGTGGCCGCGATGGCCAGCGGCTCGTCCTCCGCCCCGGGCGCGTCGGCCCGGGCCTGCGTGGCGGCGCAAGCTTGCAGGGCGGCGATGACGCCATCCAGCAGGCGGCCGAGCAGCCGGCCCGACTGCAGGCCGCTCAGGGCGCCCGACTCGAACTCCTCCTGCACATGCTGCTGGGCACGGGCCAGATGGCGGCGGAACACGGCCAGGACGCCGTCGCGCGGCAGGGGACGGCCCGGCATCCGCAGCGCCTCGAGCGCCGAGGTCAGCTGCAGGGTCGCGTCCTCGGGCCGCGCGGGCCAAGGGGTGGGATGAAGCATCGGGTTCAGTCTACCGGGGTCTGCGGGTTCGATACAGCCCACAGTGCCTTCAGGCGATACAACGCCTCCAGCGCCTCCCGCGGGCTCAACCGGTCCGGCTCCAGCGCCGCCAGCGCCGCGCCGAACGGGTCGGGGGCAGGCTCGGCCACGTCCGCGTCACCCGCTGGCGGCTGCTCCAGGGCCGCGAAAAGCGGCAGGTCCGCCGGCCCGCCGTGCCCCTCCTTCTCCAGCGCCGCCAGCAGCGCCGCCGCCCGCCGCACCGTGGCCGGCGGCACCCCGGCCAGCCCGGCCACGTGCACGCCCCAGCTGCGGCCCGCCGACCCTTCGGCCACCTCGTGCAGGAACACGACGCTCCCCCGCCATTCCTTGACCCGCATGGTGTGCGGGCACAGCCGAGGCATCTGCCCCGCCAGCCGGCCGAGCTCATGGAAATGCGTGGCGAACACCGTGCGGCAGCGCACATGCCCGTGCAGCGCCTCCAGCACCGCCCAGGCAATCGCCAGTCCGTCCAGCGTGCTGGTGCCTCGGCCGATCTCGTCCACGATCACGAGGCTCGCCGGGCCCGCCTGGTTCAGGATCGCCGCCGTCTCGGTCATCTCGACCATGAAGGTGCTGCGGCCGCGCGCCAGGTCGTCGGCCGCCCCCACGCGGCTGAACAGCCGATCGACGACCCCGATGTCCGCCCGCTCCGCCGGCACCGGCAGACCGGCCTGCGCCAGGATGGCGATCAGCGCGTTCTGCCGCAGGTAGGTGCTTTTCCCCGCCATGTTCGGACCCGTCAGCAGCAGCACGCGCCGCCGGGGCGAGAGGTCGCAATGGTTCGGCACGAAGGCCGCCGAGCTGCCCAGCGCCGCCTCCACCACCGGATGCCGGCCGCCCTGGATGCAGAACGCGTCGGAGGCATCGACCAGGGGGCGGCACCAGCGCCCGCCCTCGGCCAGGCGGGCGCAGGATTGCAGCACGTCCAGCCGGGCCAGGCGGGCGGCGCAGGCGTGCAGCGCATCGCTGGCCGCCAGCACCTGGTCCACCAGGTGGCGGAACACCAGCCGTTCCCGCACCGCCGCGGCCTCCGCGGCCTCGGTGATGCGGCGGTCCAGCGCCGAAAGCTCGGCGTTGCTGAACCGCGCGCCGTTGGCCATCGACTGGCGCAGCGTCAGGTCCGGGTGGGCCCGCAGCGTCTCGACCGCGCCGGCCGGGGCCTCGATCACGTAGCCGAGCTGCGCGTGGTGCCTGATCTTCAGCGCCGCGACGCCGTAGCGCTGGGCGAAGTCCAGCACCAGCCCGGCGATCACCCGGCGGCTGTCGTCGCGCAGCGCGCGATGGGCGTCCAGCTCGCCATCGAACGACGGGGCGACGACGCCGCCATCCTCCAACCGGGCGGGCAAGGGGTCGGCCAGGGCACGGGCCAGCAGCGGGGCCAAATCGGGGTCCACCCCCTGCAGTGCGGGGGCGAAACCCGCATTGGCCCCCGCGGCATCGGTGACGGCCGCATCGGCCAGGGCGGCTGCCTGCAACGCCGCCAGCACGGCACCCAGGTCGCGCGGCGCCGCCCGGCCCAGGCCCAGGCGGCCCAGCGCCCGTGGCAGGTCCGGCAGGCCGCGCAATGCGTCACGCAGCGCCTTCAGGGGCCCGGGTTGCAGCAGCAGCCAGCTCCAGCCGTCCTGCCGCGCCGCGATCGCCGCGGGGTCCAGCAGCGGCGCACCCAGCCAGGCCGCCAGCAGCCGGGCCCCCGGCGCGGTCAGGGTGCGGGACGTGGCCGACAGCAGGGTATGCGTCGTGCCCCCGTCACGCGACCGCGTGATCTCGAGGCTGGCGCGGGTCGCCGCATCCAGCAGCATCTGACCGCCGATCCCGGCCGGCTCCGGGCGGGACAGCCGGGGCATCTGCCCCGCGGCCGTCGTCTGCACATAGTCCAGCGCCATGGCCGCCGCCACCGCCTCGGCATCGCTGAACGTGCCGAACGCCTCGAGGCTCGCGGCCCCGAACGCGGCCGCAACCCGGCCCGGCGCGTCGCGGACAGAGGGCGCCAGCACCAGCGGCCCGCGCCGCGCGGCCCACTCGCCCAGATCGAGCCCAGCCGGCGCCAGGATCTCCGCCGGCTCCAACCGCCCCAGCAGCGTCGGCAGGTCGGCCGCCGACAGGGCAGCCGTCTCGAACAGGCCCGTCGACACGTCGAGCCAGGCCGCGCCGAGCGCTGCGCCCGATCCAGGCTGAGCCAAGGCGAGCAGCAGGTTGGGGCGATGCGGCTCCAGCAGGCTGTCCTCGGTCAGGGTGCCGGGCGTCACCAGGCGCACGACCTGGCGCTTCAGCGGGGCCTTGCCCGTGCGGGTGCGGGGGTCCTCCATCTGCTCGGCCACCGCCACGCGGAAGCCGCGGCGGATCAGCCGCGCGAGGTACGCCTCGGCCGCATGCACCGGCACGCCGCACATCGGGATGGGCGCGCCCTGGTGCTCGCCCCGCCGGGTCAGCGCGATGTCGAGTGCCGCGGCGGCCGCCTCGGCATCCCGGAAGAACAGCTCGTAGAAATCCCCCATGCGCAGGAACAGCAGGGCGTCCTCGTTCAGGGCCTTCAGCTGAAACCATTGCGCCATGGTCGGCGAGGCACCCTCGGCACGCCCGTCGGGCAGGCCTGCAGCGGGACCGCTGGACGGATCGACAGGTGCGGAGGAGTGGGGTTCGGCGAGCATCGTCCGCACTCTAGCAACGGCAAGGGCCCGCGGTCATCGGTCCGATTGCATCGCGAAGCGGCCCCACGTACACAGGATGCAGCCATCACCTGGGGATCGTCCGTTGAGCCACTCCACGCTGAACCCGTTGGACGACGAGAGCACGGCGGTGGTCGGCCGGCGGATCAAGAACATCTTCGCCGGGTCGATCGGCAATCTGATCGAGTGGTACGACTTCTACGTCTACAACGCCTTCGCGCTGTACTTCTCCAGCCAGATGTCCGCCAGCAACGACCCGACAGTCCAGTACCTCACGACGTTCGGCATCTATGCCGTCGGCTTCTTCATCCGCCCGGTCGGCGGGCTGCTGCTGGGCAACTATGCCGACCGCGCCGGGCGCCGCGCCGCACTGACCTTGTCCGTGGTGCTGATGTGCGCCGGCTCCGCCATGATCGCCGTCATCCCCGGCTATTCCGTCATCGGCATCGGGGCGCCCATCCTGCTGCTGGTGGCGCGGCTGCTGCAGGGGCTCTCCTTGGGCGGCGAGTATGCCACCAGCGCCACCTACCTGTCCGAGATCGCGGTCAGCAAGCATCGCGGCTTCTACAGCTCGTTCCAGTATGTGACGCTGCTCGGCGGTCAGGTGCTCGCAGCCCTGGTGCTGCTGGTCATGCAGCAGGTCCTGACCGGCGCGCAGCTCGAATCCTGGGGCTGGCGCGTGCCCTTCGTGCTGGGCGCGCTGTGCGCGGTGTATGGGCTGTACCTGCGCCGCAACCTCGACGAGAGCCCGGAGTTCCTGAACGCCAGGAAGACGCAAACCGAAAGCCCGCTTCGCGGCGTGTTCCGCCATCCGAAGGAGCTGTTCATCGTCTTCGGACTGACCATGGGCGGCACCACGGCCTTCTATACCTTCACCGCCTACATGCCGACCTTCCTGACCAACACCGTCCATCTGTCGAAGGAGCAGGCGAACACGCTGTCGTTCCTCAGCCTGCTGTTCGCGATCTGCATCCAGCCGCTGTTCGGCGCCATCAGCGACCGGGTGGGCCGCAAGCCCGTGCTGCTGTGGTTCGGCATCATGGGCACGCTGTGCACGGTCTGGATCATGACGACCCTGGCGGCCTCCACGAACCTGGTCAGCATCGTGCTGCTGCTGATGTTCGCCCTGGTCATCGTCTCCGGCTACACCAGCATCAACGCCGTGGTGAAGGCCGAGCTGTTCCCGGCAGGGGTGCGGGCGTTGGGCGTGGGCCTGCCCTACGCACTGGCGGCCAGCATCTTCGGCGGCACGGCCCCGCTGATCGGCCTTGCCTTCAAGCGGGCCGGCCACGAGGAGTACTTCTTCTATTACGTCACCGCGCTCATCGCGGCCTCGCTCGTGATCTACGCCATCATGCCGGACACGAAGAAGACCTCGCGCATCCAGGGCCCCTGAAGCAGCGGCAGGTCTGCCGATCACTTCGGCAGGGATGGTCCCGGCGGTGCGCCGTCGGCCGGCGCCAGTGCGGCGAACCGGCTCAAGGCGTGCTGCAGCGGCAGTGAGCTGACGCTGAGCGTGCCGCGATACGGCCCGTCCAGCATGAACAGCAAGGCCGCCAGAAGAAGCAGGCTGACGACATAGAGCCCGTGGGTCCGGAACTCCCTGATATCGAGCCGGAGCAGCGCGATCGTGCCGAGCAGCAGCATGAACAGGGCCGAGATCGTCCACCACAGCGCATCCGGCACACCGCCCTTCGCGGTGCCGATCCGCGCCGTCCGATCATCCTCGAGGTCGTCGAAGTTCTTCTGCACCGCCCGCAGCTCCGCCGTCGCGGGGTACTCGCTCAGCACCTCGGACACCGCCTGCTGCAGCAGGTCGAGCTTGCGCTCGCTCTCGCCGCTGGCCACGTCGCGCTGCATCGCCGGCCACTCCTGCTCGATCAGCGACCGCACATACGCCTGCAGCCGCAGCCGCGCGACGGAGTCGTGGGACGGCGTGACCGCAGCCAGGGCGTGGTCCAGCTGCAGGACGTCGCCCGCCTCCTTCGCGGTCGCGACCTCCGCGGCCCGGTAGTACGTCATGCACTGCGTCATCACGAAGATCATGAACAGCGCCAATATGCTGCCGATCAGCTTGAACACCTCGAACGCATCGGACTTCACCGAGGGCTCGGCCGTTCGCGGGAAAAGCCGGGCCGACGCCGCCCCGGCCGACGCCGCCGCACCGAGCCCGCCAATGACGAACAGGGCCGCCACCACGGGCACGGGCAAAAGGTTGAGCTGCACCAGGCGTCATCTCCGTAGCGGCCGCAGACGATGACCCGTGGTCACACACCGAGCCCGGCCGCATCGCGAAGCCTACCGGCCGCGCGGCGCCAAGTCAGCCTGAAACACGGGGGCCTCTGATGGGTCGAGACCCGGCGTGCCGGTGAACCGGAAGTCGCAATGCGGCGCGCCGCCCGCCAGCGTCTGCGTCCGGTCCAGGCGGATGCCGCGCAACGCATACGCCGCGAAATCGAGGCCACAGAGGTTCAGGACGTCCGCATCGCCATGCCGGGCAGCGAACTGGCAGAACCCGCAGGCGCGGTAGTTCACCCCGAAGTCGAACCGGTCATCCGGACCGGGCTCGACGTAGTCGTAGACGAAGTCACCGGCATATCCCTCGTGCCGGCTCTGCTCCGCCTGCTGCCGGATGAAGGCCCGGTTCTCGGGCGACATGAACTGCCGTCCGGCCTGCATCCGCTCGGCTTCCGGCAGGGTCAGCATCTGCCGTCGGAAGCTCTCAAGCTCGATCTCGCCGATCGCAGCGCTCGGCACGCCGCGCCGGTGCAGGACGCGACCGATCGCCATGAAGCCGATCAGGCGCATGAAGAAGTCGCTCATCCGGCTTGCCGCGCCGCCGACATAGGGCGTCTGCCCCAGCACGATCCCGAACTCGCCCATGACGTCCAGCTTGGCCGCCGCCGCCCCGGCCTGGCCCAGGCGCGCCGCGAGCAGGTCGTCCACGAGGTCCAGCCGCTGCCGCATCGAGGCCTCCATCGCCGGCCGGTGTGCCTCGTAATACGGATGGATCTCTGGCATGGCGCTCCGACTTCCTGATTGCTTGCGGCGACGAAGCCGGGCTGTCACCAGCGGCACCCTGCCGGCACCCCTGTCCCGATCAGGCGTCCTCGCCGAACACCTTGCGCCGAAGCTCCTTCAGCCGCGCCTGGGCCCCGGGCGAACGCGGATCGCTCTCCAGCAGCTTCTGCCAGGCCGCAAGAGCGCCGCGCCAGTCGCCCCGGGCCTCGGCGATGCGCGACAGGTCCATCCAGGCGGCAAAGCTGCGGGGTTCCCGCTTCAGCAGCTCCTGGATGTCCCGCACCGCACCGGCCGGGTCGCCCATCCGCAGCCGTGCCCGGGCCCGGCCGCGCCAGCCCTCCAGCAGCTCCGGCTCCAGGTCGAGCGCCGCGTCGTAGCTGTCGAGCGAGTCGCCCGGTGCCCCCTCCGACAGCTCCCGCCCGCCGCGGGCCAGCAGCAGCCGGACGGCCGGCGAGGCCGCGTTGGCCCACAAGGCCTGGATCTGCGCCTCGAGCGCCGCCGCCGCCTCCTCGGTGGGCGCGGCCCGCAGCGCGGTCAGCAACGGGTCCGTGGCCGCCTTGGTGCGAGAGGCCGCAGCATTGCCCGGCGCACCTGGCGATGGGGCGGGCGCTGCCGTCGGCGCCTGGGCCAGCGACGGGCCCGAGCCAGCCAGCATCAACGCCAGCAGACCCGCAGCCCGCCTCATGCGACCGCAGCGTCCCGCGCCGGATCCGATGCGTGTGTCGGGGCAGGTGTCGGGGCGGGTGTCGGGTCGGGCATCGGCGCAGGTATCGACGCCGCACGCACCGGCAGGTTCGCCGGCGCCGGCCCCCCGGCCATCCAGTCCAGCAGCTGCACCGTGTGCACCACCGGCACCCCGCCGCCCAGCTGCGTGATGCACCCGATGTTCCCGGCCGCCACCAGGTCCGGCTGCGTCCGCGCGATGTTCTCCAGCTTGCGCGCCCGCAGCCGCGAGGCGATCTCGGGCTGCAGCAGGTTGTAGACCCCGGCCGACCCGCAGCACAGGTGACCCTCGGCCGGCTCCGCCACCGTGAACCCGGCCCGCCGCAGCAGCGCCTTCGGCGCGTCCAGCACCCGCTGCCCATGCTGCAGGCTGCAGGCGGCATGGTAGGCGACGCGCAGCCCGGGCGGCGGCCGGGTCGGTGCGTAGTCGAGCGTCACCAGGTATTCCGAGATGTCCTTGGCCAGCGTCGACACCCGCTCCGCCTGTTCCCGCCAGGGCGAGGGCTCGGCCCGGAACATGAACCCGTAATCCTTCACCGTCGTGCCGCAGCCCGAGGTGTTGACGATGATCGCGTCCAGTCCCGTCCCGTCCATCTCGGCGGTCCAGCCCGCGATCGCCGAACGCGCCGCCTGCATCGCCGCGCCATGCCGGCCCATGTGGTGCGTCAGCGCCCCGCAGCAGCCGACGCCCCTGGCCACCACGACCTCGACCCCCAGCCGCGTCAGCAGCCGGATCGTCGCCTCGTTGATCGCGGGGTCCAGCACCGTCTGCGCACACCCCGTCAGCAGCGCGACCCGGCCGCGCCGAACCCCGACCGCCGCGTGGACGCCGGCCCGGGCCGAGGTCCCGGCCGGCGGCAGGCGCCCGGGCGCCAGCTCCAGCATCGCCCGCAGCCGCGGCCCCATGACCCCCGTGGCGGGAACCAGGCCGCGGAACGGGCGCGCCAGCCGGGCGCCCCACACCGCCATGCGGAACAGGCCGGGCCGCGGCAGCACGGCCGACAGCACGGACCGCAGCAGGCGCTCCGGCCAGGGCCGCTCGTACGTCTCCTCGATCCGGTGCCGGGCATGGTCGACGAGGTGCATGTAGTTCACGCCGGACGGGCAGGTCGTCATGCAGCTCAGGCACGACAGGCAGCGGTCGACATGCCGGACCACCTCCTCGGTGGCCGGGCGCCCGCTCTCGAGCATGTCCTTGATGAGGTAGATGCGGCCCCGCGGGCTGTCCAGCTCGTCGCCCAGCAACAGGAAGGTCGGGCAGGTGGCGGTGCACATGCCGCAATGCACGCAGGTCCGCAGCACCTGGTTGCTGCTGGCGGTGTCGGGGTCGCGGAGCTGGTCGGCGGTGAAGGTGGTCTGCACTGGGGGCTATAATCCTGCGTAGAGGCGGCCGGGGTTGAGGATGCCGTGCGGGTCCATCGCCGCCTTCACCCGCCGGGTGATCCGCTGCAGCGCGTCCGGCTCCGGCGGAACCACCTCGACGGCCGCCCGCATGGTGTCGGGGCCGCGCAACACCGTCCAGGTGCCGCCACCCGCCCGGGCCGCGGCCATGATCCGGTCGTGCAGCGCGGCCGGGCCCGCCACCCAGGCCAGCCCGCCGCCCCAGTCCAGGAAGCAGCGCGCCCCCGCCTGGTCGACGGCCGCCACCACGGCCGGCCCGGCGGACGGGCGGACGGAGACGCGCCACACGGCGTCGCCCGGCAGCGCCTCCAGCGGCGTCGCGTCCCGCACGGCGCGCCAGGCGGCCTGGCTCGTCTCGTGATCCAGCGTGTCCGCAGCCCCGAACGGCGCGAGCAGCGTCACCAGCCGTTGCAGCCGGTACACGACGCTGGGGGCGAAATCCTCGATCCGCACCAGCGTCACCGCGCCGCGCCCCGCCAGCTCCGGCACGCGCGCCGCGGCCGCCGCCGGCAGCCACGCCGCGCCGGACACGCCGAACGGCGAGCCCAGCGCCGCCGACAGCGCCCGCACCCCCTGCACCGCGTCCAGCCCGGCCAGAAGCACGCTGCCCGTCCGCTCGGCCACCGGCAGCACCTTCAGCGTCACCTCCGTCAGCACGGCCAGCGTGCCGTGGCTGCCGGCGATCAGCTTGCACAGGTCGAGCCCGGTGACGTTCTTCAACACCCGTCCGCCCGAACGGATCAGCTCCGCCGCGCCGTTCACCGCCCGAACCCCCATCACATGGTCGCGCATCGCGCCCCACGCCACCCGGCGCGGCCCCGACAGGTTCGCCGCGACAGCGCCGCCGATCGTCTGCGGGCCGGCGGTCCCGAGAAGCGCCGACAGGTCGGGCGGCTCGGCCACCAGCCCCTGCCCGCCTTCGGCCAGCGTCTTCTCCAGGTCCGGGATCGTCGTCCCCGCCCGCGCCGAGACGATCAGCTCCTGCGGCGAATACAGCGTGACGCCCACGAGGTCCCGCGTCGACAGGCTGCGCGCCGCCTGCACCGGGCGCAGCATCCCGCGCTTCGTCCCGCGCCCCTCGATCAGCAGCGGCTCCCGCCGTGCCCCGGCCTCGCGCACGGCGTCGACGATCCCCGCCTCGTCCCGCGGCGCCTCGATCGTGGGCGCCACCAGCACCAGGTCAGGCGGCAAGGGCCGGGCGCCCCATCGGCGGGTCGGTCAGCGGGAACACCTTGCTGGGGTTCAGCAGCCAATCCGGGTCGAAGGCCGACTTGATCCGCCGCTGCTGGTCCAGCTCGATCGCGGTGAACTGCACCGGCATAAGGTCCCGCTTCTCCACCCCCACGCCGTGCTCGCCGGTCAGGCAGCCGCCCACCTCCACGCACAGGCGCAGGATGTCGGCCCCGAACCGCTCCGCCCGCTCGAAGCAGCCGGGTTCATTGGCGTCGAACATGATCAGGGGGTGCAGGTTGCCGTCGCCGGCGTGGAAGATGTTGGCCACCTTCAGCCCGTGCTGCTCGCTCATCTCGCCGATCCGGCGCAGCACCAGGGGCAGCTGGCCGGTGGGGATGGTGCCGTCCATGCACAGGTAGTCCGGGCTGATCCGCCCCACCGCGCCGAACGCCCCCTTGCGGCCCTTCCAGATCGCCAGGCTCTCCTCGGCCGACTGGCTCACCCGCAAACTCAGCGGCGCGAACGGCTCGCACAGCGCCGCGATCCGCGCCAGCATCCAGTCCTGCTCGGCGACGCTGCCCTCCACCTCGATGATCAGCAGCGCCTCGGCATCCAGCGGATACCCGGCATGCGCGAACGCCTCGCAGGCATGGATCGCCGGCCGGTCCATGAACTCGAGCGCCACGGGGATGATCCCGGACCCGATGATTGCGTCCACCGCGCGCCCGGCCGTCTCGTTGGCGTCGAACGCCACCAGCATCGCCCGCGCGCCCTCGGGACTGCGCAGGATCCGCACCGTGACCTCGGTCACCATCGCCAGCATGCCCTCGCTGCCCGTGATGATCCCCAGCCAGTCGTAGCCCGCCGCATCGAGGTGCGCGCCGCCGAGGTCGATGATCTCCCCCTCGATCGTCACGATCCGCAGGCCCAGCAGGTTGTTCGCCGTCACGCCGTACTTCAGGCAGTGCGCGCCGCCCGAGTTCATGCCGATGTTGCCACCGATCATGCACGCCAGCTGGCTGCTCGGGTCCGGCGCGTAGAAGAAGCCCTCGGCGCTGACGGCGGTCGTGATGCCGATGTTGGTGACGCCGGCCTGCACCGTGGCGCAGCGGTCGGCATAGTCGATCGAGACGATCCGGTTCATCTTCATCAATCCGACGACGACGCTGTCCTCCAGCGGCAGCGCCCCGCCCGACAGGCTGGTTCCGGCCCCGCGCGGGATCACGCGCACGCCGTTCGCATGCAGGAAGCGCAGGACGGCCGAAACCTCCTCGGTCGTCGCCGGCAGCACGACGGCCATGGGGGTCTGGCGATAGGCCGGTAGCCCGTCCGTCTCGTACGGCTTCAGCCGCAAGGCTTCGGCGATGACGGCGTTCTCGGGAACCAGCCGGCGCAGTCCCTCCACGATCTCGTCGCGACGGGCGAGCACGTCGGCCTTAGGCGGCGGCTGCGCGATCATGTCCGGGTTCCCCTTGCTTATCCCTGCAAGATGGAACCGCCTGGCCGTGCCCGCAAGGCCGGACCCCGGGTTCGCCGGGCGCCGCCTCGTGAGTTCAGCCGAAGCCGTTCAGCCCTGGCGCGCCTTCATGCGCGGGTTCTTCTTGTTGATGACGTAGACGCGGCCATGCCGGCGCACGACACGGCAGTTCTTGTCGCGGAGCTTGGCCGACTTCAGGCTATTGCGGATCTTCATCTTCAACCTTGTGGGCCATCGGCCGGATACGTTCGGGAGGCGGTCTGCTACCCAGCGGCCCCGCCGCTGTCAAGAGGCCGCGGAGCCGGGTTCGGTCAGCCGAATTCGGTCAACACGTAGCGGACCGGTCGGTCACCCACCACACCCGGCTTGTGGCGGTGCTCCGGTCCCGCGGGAATGTGCAGCATGTCGCCCGGTCCCGCTTCCACCGTATGGGTGTCGAAGCGGTAGCGGATGCGCCCCTCCAGCACGAAGATGCTGTGCCCCGTCAGGCACCAGTCGCTCTCGGGCGCACCCGGCGCATCGGGCGCCCGCTCCTGGTAGCGCAGCGCGATACCGAAGCCCGACACGGCCTCCCGCACCTTGAGCTTTTCGCCGTGCGGCGTCAGGGGATGGTCGGCGGCGCGGAACAGGTAGGGGCTGTCGGTCATGCCGGCACGCTAACCGACGCCTCGGCACATTGCCAGACGGGTTGACCGGGACCGCGCCACGCCCGATGGATGGCACATGCCCCGCTTCGACGCCTGGACCGCCTTCCTGCTCATGCTGTTCGCCGTGGTCGGCCTGTGCGGGCTTTTCGCGAGCTATGCCGGGAGCATCCCGTTGGAACGCGGCCAGGTCCGCACCGCCACGCTGGATTCGGTGCTGACCGACTCCGCCGCCCCGGACGCGCCGGCGCGGCTGGAGCGGCTGCGCCCCCGCCTGGGCGACCTGGCCGCGGCTGTCCTCGATGGAACCGGGCCGATGGCGGGCCGGGTTGCCGCCGCGAAAGCGGTCGTGCTGGACGAGCAGCAACGCGAGGAGCGCAGCCTGGCTTACCGGACGCGGTTGATGCTGGGCGTGGTCACCACCTTGGCCGCCGTGCTGGGCGCCGGCATCCTGGCGATAGCCCGCCGAACCCCGCTACCCCTCGAACCGAAGCCCTGATTTCGCCGATCAGGCAGCTTCGGCGCGGAACGCATCCTTGACCCGTCGCACCGAACCCGCCTCATCCACCAGCATCACGTCGAACCGCAGCCCGGCCTGCCCCCATCCGGGATTCTGCGCCAGCGCGATCTCGGCCGCCGCCATCAACCGTGCCTGTTGCCGGGGCTGCAGCGCAAAGGCCGCATCCGCCAGGCATCCACGCGCCTTCACCTCGATCAGCGCCGTCAGCCCGTCACGCTCCGCGACAAGATCGATCTCGCCGGCCGGCGTCCGAAGCCGGCGCGCCACGACCCGCCAACCATCCTGGCGCAAAGCATCCTCCGCCCGCGCTTCCGCCCGATGCCCCCGCTGGTATGCTGCCAAGCCCCGGCTTCGACGCGCCACCGTGCCACCCATCTCCAACCCCTTCACAACCGTCTTCAATCAAACACCAAATCCTTAACAAGTTCCTAATCCCGCCCCTCCTCCACAGCATGGCACGCCACCAGCACGTCGACGTCCCGCGTGTAGCCCGGCCGTTCGACCCGGCACCGCTCGTTCGCCAACGGGCAGCGCGGATGGAACGGGCACCCCGGCGGAGGCGCGATCGGGCTCGGAACCTCGCCCCCCACCGGCGTCCGCACCCGCCCCGTCATCGCCAGATCCGGGATCGCATCCAGCAGCAGCCGCGTATACGGATGCCGCGGCTGGCTGAACACGCTCTCCCCGGGCCCGATCTCCACGATCCGCCCCAGATACATCACCCCCAGCTGGTCCGACATGTGCCGCACCACCGCCAGGTTATGGCTGATGAACAGATAGGTCAGCCGCAGCCGCTGCTGCAGCTCCCGCATCAGGTTCAGGATCTGCGCCTGGACCGACACGTCCAGCGCGCTCGTCGGCTCGTCCGCCACCAGGAACTCCGGCTCGCTGCTCAACGCCCGCGCGATGCTGATCCGCTGCCGCTGGCCCCCGCTGAACTCGTGCGGGAACTTCTCCCCGTCCCGCGGCGACAGCCCCACCTGCGACAACAGCGCGCCCACCCGGTCCAGCACCGCCGCCCGCCCGCTCAGGATCCGGAACGCCCGGATCGGCTCCGCCACGATGTCCTGCACCCGCCAGCGTGGGTTGAGGCTGGCATAGGGGTCCTGGAAGATCATGTTCATCCGCCGCCGCAGCGCCGGCTGCGCCCGTGCCACCGAAAGGCTCTGCCCCTCGAACAGGATGCTTCCCCCGCTCGGCGGGTACAGCCCCACCGCCAGCCGCGCCACCGTGCTTTTCCCGCAGCCGCTCTCGCCCACCAGAGAAAGAGTCGTGCCCACGGGGATCGCGAAGGTCACCTCGTCCACCGCCCGCAAGGTCTGCCGGGGCTCCCGCGCCAGCACCCGCTGCAGCCAGGGGCGCGACACGTCGAAGCTGCGGCTCAGCTTGTCCGCCTCGAGCACGATCCGCGTGTCAGACATGGGCAAGCTCCGGCGCGGACCCCGGCGCGTGCAGCCAGCAGGCCGCGCGCGTCGGCCCTGCATCCAGCAAGGGCGGCCGCTCCACCAGGCAGCGGTCGAACACCTTCGGGCAGCGCGGGTTGTACGGGCACCCCGGCGGGATCGACGTCAGCCGCGGCATGGCCCCGTCGATCTGCCGCAGACGCTCCACGCGCACCTCCAATGACGGGATGCTGCCCATCAGCCCCTCGGTATACGGGTGCGCCGGGTGCTGCACCACGTCCCGCACCGGACCCACCTCCACCACCCGCCCCGCATACATCACCGCCACCCGGTCCGCCGTCTCGGCGATCACCCCCATGTCGTGCGTCACCAGCATCACCGACGTCCCGTGCTCCCGCGTGATCCGCTTCAGCAGCGCGATCACCTGCGCCTGGATCGACACGTCGAGCGCCGTCGTCGGCTCGTCGGCGATCACCAGACGCGGCTCCGCGCACAATGCCAGCGCGATCACCACCCGCTGCCGCATGCCGCCCGAGAACTCGTGCGGATAGCTGCCGATCCGCCGGGCCGCGGCGGGGATGCCGACCGCCTCCAGCCACCCGACCGCCCGCTTGCGCGCCTCGGCGTCCGACAGCGGCAGGTGCGCCTGCATCGTCTCGGTCAGCTGCCGCCCCACCGTGTACAGCGGGTTCAGCGTCGTCAGCGGGTCCTGGAAGATCGCCCCGATCTGCTTGCCGCGGATCCGCCGCATCCGCTCGTCCGGCAGGTTGTCGATCCGCTGCCCGTCCAGCAGCACCCGTCCGCCGCCGATCCGCCCGGGCGGCTCCAGCAGCCCGATGATCGCCGCCCCGGTCAACGACTTGCCGGCCCCGCTCTCGCCCACCACGCCCAGCACCTCGCCCGCCGCGATCGACAGGCTCACCCCATCCAGCGCCCGCAGCACCCCCCGGCGCGACGGGAACTCCACCGTCAGATCCTCGACATCCAGCAGCGCCATGCCCGCCCCCTTATCGCAGCCGCGGGTTCAACGCGTCGCGCAGCCAGTCGCCCAGCAGGTTGATCGCCAGCACCATCAGCACCAGCGACAGCCCCGGGAAGATCGTGATCCACCACTCGCCGCTGAACAGGAAGTCGTTCCCGATGCGAATCAGCGTGCCGACCGAGGGCTGCGTCGGCGGCAGCCCCACCCCCAGGAACGACAGCGTCGCCTCGCTCAAGATCGCCAGGCCCAGCGTCAGCGTCCCGATCACCAGCACCGGTCCCACCACGTTCGGCAGGATGTGCGTCGCCATGATCCGCAACGGCGACAGCCCGATCACCCGGGCCGCCATGACGTATTCCCGCCCCCGCTCCACCATCGTCGAGCCCCGCACCGTCCGGGCGAACTGCGGCCAGAACGAGATGCCGATGGCGAAGATCAGCACATAGATCTCCAGCTGCTCGTGCATCGCCGGCGGCAGGGCGGCCGTCACCACCCCGTCCACAAGCAGCGCGATCAGGATCGCCGGGAAGCTCAGCTGCACGTCGGCGATCCGCATCAGCACCGCATCCGTCGTGCCGCCGGCATACCCGGCCAGCAACCCCACCGTGATCCCTACGACGACCGCGAACACCACCGCCGACACGCCGACGATCACGCTGATCCGCATCCCGTACAGGATGCCCGAAAGCACGTCGCGCCCCTGGTCGTCCGTGCCCAGCAGATGCGCCCGCGTGCCCTCCGGCATGAAGGCCGGCGGCTGCAGGCTGTCCATCAGGCTCAGGCTGGCCAGGTCGAACGGATTGTACGGCGCCACCCAGCGGGAGAACATCGCGCCGCCCAGCAGCGCCACCAGCACGACCACGGACACGATTGCGATCGGCGACCGCCGGAAGCCATAGGCCAGATCGCTGTCCCACGCGTTGGCCCACCCCTGGGCGACATGACGCAACCAGGGCACCGGAGGGGCGCTCATTTCGCAGCCCCGGGCCGGGCCATCCGCAGCCGTGGGTCCACCGCATAGTAGAGAAGGTCCACGATCAGGTTAATCAGCACGAACAGCACCGAGATCAGCATCAGGTACGCCGCCATCACCGGGATGTCGGCCACCTGGACCGACTGCACGAACAGCAGCCCCATCCCCGGCCACTGGAACACCGTCTCCGTCACGATCGAGAACGCGATGATCCCGCCGATCTGCAGCCCGGCGATCGTGATCACCGGCACCAGCGTGTTCTTCAACGCATGCCCGAAGTTGATCGCCCGCCGCGACAGCCCCCGCGCCCGGGCGAACTTCACGTAGTCGGACCGCAGCACCTCCAGCATCTCGGCCCGCACCAGCCGCATGATCAGCGTCATCTGGAACAGCCCCAGGGTGATTGCCGGCAGCACCAGCGCCTTCAGGCCCGACACGGTCAGGAACCCGGTGCTCCAATACGCGAAGCGCACCACGTCGCCGCGCCCGAAACTCGGCAGCCAGCCCAGCAGCACGCTGAACACCAGGATCAGCAGGATGCCGATCAGGAACGTCGGCAACGAGACCCCGATCAGGCTGAAGATCATGAAGGCCCGCGACGACCACGCCGTCCGCCTGATGCCGGTATAGACCCCCATCGGCACGCCCACGGCCAGGGCCAGCACCGCCGCCGTGCCCGCCAGCTCCAGCGTCGCGGGCAGCCGCTCCTCGATCAGCTCCATCACCGGGCGCGCCAGGCGGTAGCTGACGCCGAACCGCCCGTGCAGCGCGTTCAGCATGAAGTCGAAATACTGCACGAAGAACGGCTGATCGAGCCCGAGCGACTTGATCAGCGCCGCCTTCGACGCCTCCGTGTATTCCGTCCCGAGCATGATCACGACGGGGTCGCCGACGAACTTGAACATCGCGAAGGCGATGAAGCCGACGATCAGCAGCACCGGGATGGCCTGGAGGATGCGGGAAACGATGAACGCGAGCATGCGGCTTTCCTGGGGCTCCCGGGGGCGTGGCGAGCGGTGGTCAGAGCGGTTCCGGAGTCAGAGTGGCTTAGGAACGGGGGCGGCGCCATCCTCGCCGCTGGCGAACTCGGCCACCAGCGTAAAGCCGACGCCCAGCAGCACCGGGCCGAGAAAGATCCCGAGCAGGCCGAACGCCAGCGCACCGCCCAGCACGCCCAGGATCGTCAACAGGAACGGCAGCTGCGCACCGCGCGAGATGAAGTAGGGTCGGATCACGCTGTCGGACCCGCTGATGATCAGCAGCCCATACAGCCCCAGGAAGATGCCCCACCCGGTATGACCGGTGCCCAGCAGCCACAGGAAGGCCGGGATCCATATGACGGGCGCCCCGATCGGCAGCACCGACAGCAGGCCGGCGATCAGCCCCAGCAGCAGGGCCCGCGGCACGCCCGAGACCGTCAGCCCGATCGTCGTCAGCACGCCCTGCACGAAGGCGGTGCCCAGGATGCCGTAGACCGTCCCCCGCACCGTGACGCCGGTCACCCGCACCAGCCGGGCCGCACGGTCGCCCGCGATCCGCTGCGCGATCCGGTCCAGATAAAGCTTCAGCGTGTCGCCCGACGCCCAGAAGAAGAAGGCCACCATCAACGCGATCAGGAACTGCACCAGGCCGCCGGCCACGCCCAGGAGGATCTTGAGCCCGTTTTCCGCCAGCATGCCGAAATAAGGGCTGAAGAAGCGGACCATGACACTGAGGTCCGCCGCCCACTGGTTCCACGACTCCGCCAGCGACGTGCCCATGAGCGGCACCGCCTGCAGCCATGTCGGCGCACCCGGCAGCCCCGCGGCCAGCGCTTCTTCCACCGACCGGCGCAGCGCGTTCGCGTCATCCGCCCCGGCCGGCACCGCCGCCGCGATCGGCAGCACGATCAGCACCGCCGTCAGCAGCACCATGACCCCCGCGGCGCCGCGGCTGCCCAGATGCAGGTGCCCGCGCACCCAGGCGAACAGCGGCCAAGTGGTGAACACCAGGATCGCCCCCCACAGGATGGCCGACAGGAACGGCAGCAGCACGACCGCGCAGCCCACGGCCAGGCCGACCAGCAGTGCCCCGGCCAGCACCCGTTCGGCCACCCCGTCGGTTCCCTGTCTCATGCCGCCGCGGTACCATCGGGGCCCGCGGCGTGCAACCGTCCGGCGATCCGCGTCGGCGACGCCCCCGGCGCGCGGCACACCGCATCGGCACGGCGCCGGGCGGACGGCCAGATGTGCGTGGATTTCGACGCGTCGTTCGTGGCACACGCTGCGACTCGATCGTCAGGAACGCGGATGGGACCCTCTCGCTCCTGAACAACCTGGGAATGCGCTACCCGGTTAAACCGATCTGATCGGCTCCACCTCCCTGGGACGCATGTAAGGGTCAAGCGAGCGCCCGGCCCCGCTTGCGCCCAAGGCGCGCGCATGATCTCTCGACGGGTCAGATGACTTGTCGGGAGGCCAGAGACCATGCCACGCCTGTGCGCGAACCTGTCCATGATGTTCAACGAGCACGCGTTCCTCGACCGGTTCCAGGCCGCGGCCGACGCCGGGTTCAAGGGCGTGGAGTTCCTGTTCCCGTTCGACCACCCGGCCGACACCATCCGGCAACGGCTGCAATCCGCGGGCTTGACCCAGGTCCTGTTCAACGCGCCGCCCGGGGACTGGGCCGCAGGTGAGCGCGGCACGGCCAGCCTGCCCGGCCGCCGGCAGGAGTTCCGCGACGGCATCCAGAAGGCGCTCGACTACGCCGGGGCCCTGGGCAACACCATGGTCCATGTGATGGCAGGCATCCCCCCCGCCGGGTTGCGCCCCGGCACCGCCGCAGCGCTGTATGCCGCGAACCTCGACTGGGCCGCAGACCAGGCTGCCCCGCGCGGCGTGACCCTGGTGATCGAGCCGATCAACCACCGCGACATGCCGGGTTTCTTTCTCAACACGATGGCGCAAGGCGCGGCTGTCGTGGAAGCGCTCGGGCGGGACAGGCTCGGTCTGCAGTTCGACGTGTATCACTGCCAGGTCACCGAGGGCGACATCACGACCCGGATGGCCGCGTTGATGCCCGTCATCGCCCACATGCAGGTTGCCGACGTCCCGGCCCGCAACGAGCCCGGCACGGGCGAGATCGGCTGGCCGTTGGTGTTCGATACGATGGATCGGCTGGGCTACACGGGCTGGGTCGGCTGCGAGTACCGTCCTGCGGGCGACACCGTGTCGGGTTTGGGATGGCGCGCCAAATTTGGGATCGTATGACGCAATCCTGCCGCTTCGGATCAAGAAAAAAGCTTTCTTAAGGGTTTCTTGACGTTCCTATCACATACAGTCGTCCCTACTTTTGAGTAACAATAGGGCGAGGAAGTGCGGGAATGGAGCAAGGAATGCGCTTTGCCGAAATCGGGCAACAATTGCGCGCCTACAGGATGGAGTCCGGCCTTCGTGCCGAAGAAATCGCATCGCGACTAGGCGTCTCGCGGGCGGCGCTCTACCGGTATGAGAAGGGCGAGGTCATCAAGCTCGACACGGTGAAGCGGCTGGCGGAGCTTCTCAAAGTTTCGCCACTGTCTCTGCTGGGGATCGGTGTCGAATATTATAGCCGGCCGCCCGGCTACTTTGAGCGGCTTCGCCAGATTGAGGAGGGGGCCGACCAGATCCTCCAGGCCTTCGGACCCATCTGCTACCTGACGACGTCGGACCGCTACGATGACGCGCTCGCCAGCGCTCTCAACGAGGCCGCACGCCTCCCGGGCATCGACCGCAGCGCCGCCCAGGTCACGGTCGAGCAGGTGCTGTCGTTGCTGATCGCGCGGAAGCGCGCCTATCAGCAGCGCAAGCCCGGCATCATCGCCTTGATTTCCGCCAGCAGCATCCGCGCGTTCCTCGAGCAGGGGTTGACCCCGGGCGTCGCTTTACCCGATTCCGTCCGTGAGGAAGGCCGCGCCATCGCCAGGGCCGAAATCGAGCGCATCGCCTCACAGATGGAAATCGAGCCCATGGGCCTTCAGTTCGGCCTGCTCACCAACGCCGAGCCCACCAGCGGCTTCGTCATCCTGCGAGCCCGCGACCGCGCGACGCTGGCCGTCAATCCCTTCCACGGCGACGGCGTCCCCTTGCAGCAGACCGGTGTCGCCATGATCACCGGTGCCGACGAGGCGGTTGCCGCCCACCAACGCGTGGCCGAGTCCCTGTGGCGCGACGCTCTACGCGGCCCCCCCGCCGCGGCCGCGGTGCGCGAGTTGATCGCAGCGCGGGGCCCCCCGCGTTGACGCCCGGTTCAGGCACCCCGTATCGTTCCGACTCCGGAAAAGGTGGCGGCATGCGGCTTCGAACCTTGACCGTCTTGACGGCCCTCCTTCTGCCGCAGGTCGCCTGGTCCGCCTCCCCGCTCGATGGCGTCTACAAAGCGACCTACACCCTCAACGGCGGGCAGCCGAGCTGCCCCGCCGGCGCAGCGTTCAAGCTCAACGTCGTCGACGGCAGCGTCAAGTAATACACCAGAGATCAAAACGTCACCGTGCCCGTCGCAAAGGACGGCAGCTTCAACGCCCAGAACGCACTGACTTTCGCGCAGGGCAAGATGGAAGCGGCACGATCGAAGGCGGGACGACCGGCCGCTACTGCAATTCCATCTGGTCGCTCGCGCGATAGCGCCGCCCTCGCGCCCAGCGGCTCCGCCGCCCTCGCGCCCAGCGGCTGCGCCGCTCTGGTTCAGCTCAGCGGCTGCGCCGCTCTGGTTCAGCTCAGCTGCTCCGCCGCTCTGGTCGGCACGCGCCCGCCACCATAAGGTGGCACGATGCTCTTCCCCCCGATCCCCGGCAGCCCGACCGTCACCATCGAACAGCAGCAGACCGTCTGGTCCGGACGCTTCGCCCTCGACGTGGTCCGCTTCCGGCACACCCGTTTCGACGGCACCCAGTCCGGCCTGCGCACCTGGGAGCTGTTCCGCCGCGGCCGAGCCGCCGCGCTGCTGCCCTACGACCCCCGCACCGACCAGGTCGTCCTCATCGAGCAGTTCCGCCTCCCGGCCCTCGCCGCAGGGCTCGATCCCGTGATGATCGAGGTCCCGGCCGGCCTCTGCGAACCCGGCGAGGACCCCGAGACCACCATCCGCCGCGAAACCCAGGAGGAGATGGGCCTCACCGCCGACCTGCTCGTGCCCATGCTCGACGTCGTCCTGACCCCAGGTGGCAGCGACGAGCGCTGCACCCTGTTCGCCGGCCGGGTCCATGCCCCGCCCGCAGGCCCCGACGGCATCGCCGGCCAGGGCGGCCTCACATCGGAACACGAGGACATCCGCGTCCGCGTCCTGCCCGCCGCGCTGGCCATCGAGAACGCGGCCGACGGGCAGTACGCCAACTCGGTCACCGCCCTCGCCCTGCTCTGGCTCGGCGTGCGACGCGACCGGCTTCGCGCCGCGTGGGCCGCATGACCGAACGCCTCTATCTGCTCGACGCCACGATCCACGAGGCCGAGGCGACGGTGCTGCAGGCCGGGCCGGAGGGCGTCGTGCTCGACCGCTCGCCCTTCTATCCCCGCGCCGGCGGACAGCCGGGCGACTCCGGCACGCTCACCTGGTCCGGGGGCAGCATGCCGGTGCTGGAGGCCCGCAAGGGCGAAGGGGACGCCGTCCTGCACGTGCCGGGGCCCGATGCGCCGCTGCCGCCGGTCGGCACCACAGTCACGGCCACGCTCGACGGGCCCCGCCGGACCGCGCACATGCGCATGCATACCGCCCTGCACCTGCTGTGCAGCCTGTTGCCGGGCGTCGCGGTCACCGGGGGCCAGATCGGCGCCGACCGCTCGCGCCTCGATGTCGACCTGCCCGCCGCCCCGGACAAGGACGCGCTCGAACAGGGCTTCGCCGCCCTCGTTGCCGCCGACCACCCGGTGAGCACGGAATGGGTCGACGAATCGGTGCTCGACACCAATCCGGGCCTCGTTCGCACCTTGTCGGTCCAGCCGCCGCGCGGGACCGGGCGGCTCCGGCTGGTGCGGATCGGCACCGGCGACACGCCCGTCGACCTGCAGCCCTGCGGCGGCACCCACGTCGCCCGCACCGGCCTGGTCGGCCGCGTCCGGGTTGCGAAGATCGAAAACAAGGGCCGGCAGAACCGCCGGATCTCGCTGATGCTGGAGGATTGATGGACCCCCTGGTTTCGACCGAATGGCTGGCCGCCCAGCTCGGCTCGCCCGGCCTCCTCGTCTTCGACGCGACGAAGTACCTGCCCAACGAAGGCAAGGACGGCGCAGCGCTGTTCACCGGGGAGCACATTCCCGGGGCGGCGTTCTTCGACATCGACGTGGTCGCCGACCCCGACACGGCCCTGCCGCACATGGTTCCCACCCCCGGAAGGTTCGAGACGCTGATGCGCAGGATGGGCGTGGCCCAGGACAGCCGGGTCGTGTTCTACGACCAGAAAGGCATCGCCAGCTCGGCCCGCGGCTGGTGGCTGATGGGCCTGTTCGGCCACGACCGGGCCGCCGTGCTGGACGGCGGGTTGCCGAAATGGCGGGCCGAAGGCCGGCCGACCGAGGCCGGCACGCCGCCGCCGCCCGCCCCCACCACCTTCACCGCGACGTTCCGCGCCGCCCGTCTGCGCGGCATCGGCGACATGATGACGCCCGACCCGGCCCGCATCGTGCTCGATGCCCGCCCTGCCGGCCGCTTCACCGGGGCCGTCCCCGAACCCCGCCCCGGCCTGCCCAGCGGCCACATGCCCGGCAGCCACAGCCTGCCCAGCACCGGCCTGCTCGCCCCCGACGGCACCATGCTGCCGCCCGACCGCCTGCGCGCCCTGTTCGCCGAAGCCGGCGCCGACGGCAGCAAGCCCGTCGTGACCAGCTGCGGGACCGGCGTCACCGCGACCATCCTCTCCCTCGGCCTGCTGCGGGCCGGGTTGCCGATCGGGGCCGTGTACGACGGCTCCTGGACCGAATGGGCCGGACGGCCCGACACCATCAAGGAGACGACCTGATGCCCGACGACCAGTCCAGCGGCGCCCGCCCCGCGCAAGACCCCAGCCCGACGCAGTCCTTCGCCACCCGCCTGTCCCATGCCGGCCGGGCCGGCACCAAGATCCGCGGTTTCGTCAACCCGCCGGTCCACCGCGGCTCCACCATGCTGCACGCAGACGTCGCGGACCGCGCCGCCGCCAGCACCCGCCGCCTGGACCAGAGCAAGGCCTACGGCACCCAGGGCAACGCCACCCACCACATGCTGGAGGACGTCGTCGCCGAGATCGAGGGCGGCACCCGCTGCCAGATCGTCTCGACCGGCCTCGCCGCCGTCGTGACGCCGCTGCTGGCCTACCTCAAGGCCGGCGAACACTGCCTGATGCCCGACAGCGTCTATGGCCCGGCCCGCACCTTCGCCACGGGACTGCTGGCCCAGCTGGGCGTCGAAACCAGCTTCTACGACCCCTGCATCGACGCCGCCGGCATCGGCGCGCTGTTCCGCCCCAACACCACCGTGCTCTATATGGAAAGTCCCGGCAGCCACACCTTCGAGGTGCAGGACGTCCCGGCCCTGGCCGCGGTCGCCCGTGGCCGCGGCGCCAAGGTGCTGCTGGACAACACCTGGGGCATCCACTTCTTCCAGCCCTTCCGCCACGGCGTCGACGTCAGCATCCAGGCGCTGACCAAGTACGTCGTCGGCCACAGCGACGTGCTGCTCGGCAGCATCACCGTCGCGACTCCGACCGAATGGGAACGGGTCCGCACCGCCGCCCTGCAGATGGGCCAGTATGCCAGCCCGGACGACTGCTGGCTGGCGCTGCGCGGCGTCCGCACCATGGCCATCCGGCTCGACCGTCAGATGCGCTCGGGGCTCGAGGTCGCCACCTGGTTGCGCGGCCGCCCGGAGGTGAAGACCGTCCTGCACCCCGGTCTGCCCGGCGCCCCAGGCCACGAGATCTGGAAGCGCGACTTCACCGGGGCGTGCAGCTTGTTCGGCGTGGAGTTCCAGCCCGGCATCCCGCCCGAGGCGACCCACCGCATGATCGACAAGCTGCAGCTGTTCGGAATCGGCGCCAGCTGGGGCGGCTTCGAGAGCCTGGTGCTGCCCACCACGGGCAACCTCACCCGCACCGCGGGCTCCGGCAGCTTCGCCGGCCCCGTCTGCCGCCTGCACATCGGCCTGGAGGAGCCGAGCGACCTGATCGCCGACCTGGAGCAGGGCATGACGGCGCTGACCAACTACCCGCCGGCCTGAAGCCGGTTTGCAGCCGGCCGCAGGCGATCAGGGCAGCAGCACGGTGCTGCCCGTGGTCTTGCGCCCCTCCAGCGCCACGTGCGCCGCGGCAGCGTCCTTCAGCGCGAAGGTCTGGTTCACCCGGATCTTCACGGCACCCGACTTCACCGCCTCGAACAGCTCGGCCGCGGAGGCCGCGAGGTCCGACGCCTTGGCCGTGTAGGTCGCCAGCGTCGGCCGGGTGATGTACAGGCTGCCCTTGGCCGACAGCACGCCCAGGTCGAACGGCGGCACCGGACCCGACGAGTTGCCGAAGGTGATCATCAGCCCCAGCGGCGCCAGGCAATCCAGGCTGGCCGAGAACGTGTCGCGCCCGACGCTGTCATAGACCACCGGCACCATCGCGCCCGCGGTGATGCGCTTCACCTCGGCGGCCAGCTTCTCATGCCCGACCACCACGTGCGCGGCCCCATGCGCCCGCGCCAGCTCCGCCTTCGCCTCCGTGGACACCACGCCGATGACCGTGGCGCCCAGCGCCTTGGCCCACTGGCACAGGATCAGCCCGACGCCGCCGGCCGCCGCATGCACCAGGATCGTCTCGCCTTCCTTCACCCGGTGCGTCGTCCGCAACAGGTACTGCGCCGTCATCCCCTGAAGCATCATCGCCGCCGCGGTCTCGTCGGCTACCCCGTCCGGCACCTTCACCAGCCGGTCCGCCGCGATCACCCGGTCCGTCGCATAAGCGCCGATCGGCCCCGTGGCATAGGCCACCCGGTCGCCCGGCGCGACGTTCTTCACATCCGAACCCACGGCGGTGACGACGCCCGCCGCCTCCATGCCCAGCGTCGCCGGCAGCGACGGGATCTTGTACAGCCCGGTGCGGAAATACACGTCGATGTAGTTCAGCCCGACCGCCGTGTGATGCACCAGCGCCTCGGCCGGCCCGGGCTCGGGCGTGGGCACGTCCTCCCAGTGCATCGTCTCGGGGCCGCCATGGGCGTGGATGCGGATAGCCTTGGACATCGAACCTTCTCCCGAAACGCCCGCGTCAGACGGCCAATTCGCCGGTGCCCGAAGCCGTCCAGCCCTCAACTTGCAGCAAGCGTCGCTTGGTTTCCAGCCCATCCCCCCCGGAAAAGCCACCAAGCCCGCGGGCAGCCACCACCCGGTGGCACGGGATCAGGATCGGGATCGGGTTGGCGCCGTTCGCCCCGCCCACCGAACGGCTGCCGCCGCCCGCCACCACGGCCACCTCCGCGTAGGTTCGCACGGCCCCATACGGGATCGCGCACAGCGCCGCCCAGACCTTCTGCCGATACGGCGTGCCCGCGGGTGCCAGCGGCAGGTCGAACGTCTGCAGCTCCCCATCCAGGTAGGCCTCGATCTGCTCCCGCGCCCGGCACAGCAGCGCCGTCTCGGCCTGGTCCCGGGCCCAGCCCCAGTCCAGGGCGACGATCGCCCCATCCTCCTCGGAGACCGTCAGCGCATCCAGCAGCGAGGTTCGGAACGAGAGTTGCGGCATGGGACGATGCATGACCCGGCCACGCCCGCTGTCAAGCCGCCTCACCCGGGACCGCGGCGGAGCGCCGCGGCGGCCCGGAGCACCGTCTGGCGGAACGCGGTCGCGATCGGGCCCAGCCCGCTGCGGCGCGACGCGAGGTGCAACGGCGCCGACAGGCCCGGGCAGTCCGACACGGCACGGAACGTCACCCCGGGGATCGCGACGCGCCGCATCGACGCGGGCACGATCGACACGCCGAGTCCCGCGGCGACCAGGCTCAGCGTCGAGGGCAGCCGCGGCGCCTCCTGCGCCACCACGGGCGCGAACCCCGCCCCCCGGCACGCCGCCACGATGGCGTCGTACAGCCCCGGCCCGGACGGCCGCCGATAGAGGATGAACGGCTCGCCCGCCAGCGCCCCCAGCGGCAGCGGCGCGTCGGAGTCGCGCGCCAGCATGTGGTTGGCGGGCAAGGCCGCCAGCATGGGCTCGTCCAGCACGGGATCGGCCACCAGCCGGTGCTGCGGTGCCATCGGCGACCGCACGAAGGCCGCATCCAGCCGGCCCTGCAGCATCGCCTCGACCAGCTCCGTCGTGCCGGCCTCGTCCAAGGTCACGTGAACGCCTGGCCGGGCCGTCCGGAACGCCAGCAGCGCTGCCGAGACGAACGGGTGCAGCGCGGCGGAGCTGGTGAACCCGATGGCGATCCGCCCCTGCTCCCCCCGCACCACGCGCCGGATCACGTCCTCGATCCCGCAAGCCCGGGCGAGCACCACGCGCGCCTCATCGAGCAGGGCCTGTCCCGCCGCGGTCAGCTCGACACCGCGGGGCAGCCGGCGCAGCAGCGGCGCGCCCAACTCGGTTTCGAGCCGTTGGATGAGGCGGCTCAGCGGCGGCTGCGCCATGTGCAGGCGCTCGGCAGCCCGGGTCAGCTGCCCTTCCTCAGCCACGGCGACGAAGGCCTCCAGCCGGCGCACGTCGATCATGCCATACTCCAGGGGTATCGTTGTCGCGCCTGGCATACACTACCGGCACGATTCCTGTCCGCGCATGATGCGATCCGTCAGCACAGGAAGATCATCATGCATCCAGGCACACTCGACCGCTCGGCGGGGCTGCTCGCCCAGTTCCTGGCCTGGGTTGCCGTCCGGCCGCGCACCTATGGTGAGACGATGGACGCCTGGCGCACCTCCTGCCCGCGCATCTCCGTATGGGAGGACGCCCTGATCGAGGGCCTGGTCACACTGGAACCAGGGCCCGCGGCACAGGCCTTCACGCGCGTCACCTTGACACGTGCCGGGCAGGAACGCCTGGGCCGGAGCCTGGAGCCGGCCCCGGTGTGAACCAGGCCTGAGCCGCGTGCCCGGCGGTGCCCTGATCCGGTTATCCCTGCCCCGCTGCGCCGATTGACGCCCCCTCCCTCGCATGGTCCGGTCCTGCAATGGCCCCGACTCCGTCCATCCTGCTGATCGCCTCCCCGCTGGAGGACGAACACGTCGCCCGGCTGCGCGCCCTGGCCCCCGACCGCCTGCAGGTGCTGCACGACAAGACCCTGCTGCCCACGCCGCGCTTCCCCGGGGATCATCAGGGCGGCCCCTTCCAGCGCTCGCCGCAGCAGCAGGCCCGCTGGCAGGCGATGCTCACCCGCGCGACCGTGCTCTATGGCCTGCCGGATCCCGCGGACCTGCCGTTCCTGTCGCGGCTGGCCTGGGTGCAGACCACCAATGCCGGGGTCGGGCCCGCCGTCGCCCGGCTGGGGCTCGACCGGGCCGGCGTGCTGGTGACCACGGCCCGCGGCGTGCACGCGGGCCCCTTGGCCGAATGGGTGTTCATGGCCCTGTTGAGCCACATGCGCGGCCTCGATCACCTCAAGGCCGAACAGGCCTACGCCCGATGGGAACGCCACAGCGGCGAGGATCTGGCCGGCCGCACCCTCGTGCTGATCGGCGCCGGCGAGCTGGCCCGCGCCTGCGCCCGCGTCGCCCGCGCCTTCGACATGCGCGTCGTCGCCGTCGCACGCGACCCGGCCCGCCCCCGCCCCCACAACGCCCAGTTCGACGCCGTCATGCCCGCCACCGAGCTGCACGTCGCCCTCGGCATGGCGGACTTCCTGGTCATGACCGCGCCCCACACCCCGGCCACGGAGGCCATGCTGGACGCCGCCGCCTTCGCCGCGCTGAAGCCCGGCGCCCTGTTCATCAACATCGGCCGTGGCCAGACCGTGGACCACGATGCCCTCGTCGAGGCGCTGCGCTCAGGCCAGGTGGCCTTCGCCGCCCTCGACGTCACCGACCCCGAACCCCTGCCGCCCGGTCATCCCCTCTGGTCCATGCCCAACGTCCTGCTCAGCCCGCACAGCGCCAGCACCGTGCGCCGCGAGAACGCCCGCATCACCCAGATCTTCGCCCACAACCTGGCCTGCTGGATCGACGCCCGCCGCGCCGACATGCGCAACATCCTCGACACGCGGCTTATGTACTAAGGGCTTTCCGCAGCCAGAGATCGAGAAAGGGGTTGTACAAGCCGATGATCTCGGGGAAACGACCCCGCGCATCGGTACTGATCCATGACGAGATCGCCACCTCCCACAGCCGTCTCTCGACCTTAAGCAAGAAATCGCCGACCCAGATTCGTCGTCCTTTGACGCGGCCAGGCGTGACTGCCGATTGCCGCCCCTACCCGTTGCCGATCAGGATCCCCGCGGCCAGCACCAGCGCCCCGCCCAGCATCACCTTGGCCGCAGCCGACACGGGCGACGTGTCCATGTACTTCCATTGAATCCAGGCGATCACCAGCAGTTCCACCACCGTGACCGCGACCGAGAAGGCCGTGGCGGTCCAGAAGTCGCGGATCAGGTAGGGCAACGTGTGCCCGATGCCGCCCGCGACGGTCATCAGCCCGCAGACGAAGCCCCGCAGCAGCGGCGTGCCCCGCCCCGACAGCTTCCCGTCATCCGCCAGCGCCTCGGCGAACCCCATCGAGATCCCCGCGCCGACCGAGGCCGCGATCCCCACCAGGAAGGCGTCCCGGCTGTTCTGGGTTGCGAACGCCGCCGCGAACACCGGGGCCAGGGTGGAGACGGAGCCGTCCATCAGGCCCACGAGGCCGGGCTGCACGATCTGCAGGATGAAGCGGCGCCGTGCGCCCTCGTCCTCCGCCGTCCGCTTCTCGCCCGGCAGGCGCTTCAGCTCGATGGCGCCCGCTGCGCGCTGGTGCTCGATCTCGGCCTCGGCCAGGTCGCCCAGCAGCTTGCGGATCGACGCGTCGGTCGACCGGCCCGCCGCCTCGCCATAGAACCGGCTGGCGTCGATCTCCATCTGCCTTGCATGCCGCCGCACCGCCTCGATCCCCAGCGGGCGGATCTGCCAGGCGGGCTTGCGGACCACCGCGCCCTTCACGTCCACCCGGCGCACCAGCGGGATGTGGTTGCCGAACTTCGCCACATACGCGTCGATCAGTCGGCGGCGGTGCTCGCTCTCCTCGGTCGCCATGTCGTCGAACACGGCGGCGCTGTCCGGGTACTCCGCCCGCAGCCCCTCCGCGAAGTCCAGGTAGATGCGGCCGTCCTCCTCCTCGCTGCTGATGGCAAGGGCCAGGATTTCCCGTTCATCCAGATCGTTGAATCGTCGCATGCGGCAAACATGACCAGTCCAGGCGGAAAATCAACCCGCCGCAAGACTTATGCAAGTGGTTCGCAATTGCGGCGTTACTGTGCAATGTCCATCTTCGGCCAGTCAGTGTCCGCTTTTCGGTCGCCGCCCGCTCAGTGCCGGAAGTGACGCATCCCCGTCACCAGCATCGCCACCCCCGCCCGGTCGGCCGCCGCCACCACCTCCGCATCCCGCATCGACCCGCCGGGCTGGATCACCGCCGTCGCCCCTGCCGCGATCGCCGCTTCCAGCCCGTCCGCAAACGGGAAGAACGCGTCCGACGCCACCACGCCGCCCTCCGTCATGGGCCGATCGAGCCCCGCCGCCTTCGAAGCCTCCTGCCCCTTCCACGCCGCGATCCGCGCGCTGTCCACCCGGCTCATCTGCCCGGCCCCGATCCCCGTCGTCGCCCCATCCTTCGCATACACGATCGCATTGGACTTCACGTGCTTGCAGACCCGGAACGCGAAGACCAGGTCCCGCAGCTCCGCCCGCGACGGCGCCCGCTGCGTCACCAATCGCAGCGCTTCCACATCGACCCGGCCGGCATCGCGGGACTGCACCAGGAACCCGCCCGAGACGCTGCGCACCATCATCCCCGGTGCCGCCGGGTCCGGCAGCCCGCCGGTCAGCAGCAGCCGCAGGTTCTTCTTGCGCGCCAGGATCGCCTGCGCCGCCGCATCGGCGTCCGGCGCGATGATCACCTCCGAGAAGATGGCCGCGATCCGCTCCGCCGTCGCGCCGTCCAGCGTCCGGTTGACGGCGATGATACCGCCATAGGCGCTGACCGGGTCGCAGCGCAGCGCCGCCTCCCACGCGGCGGTCAGGTCCCCCGCGACCGCCACGCCGCACGGGTTCGCATGCTTCACGATCACCACCGCCGGCCCCTCGAACTCCGCCACGCACTCGAAGGCCGCGTCGGTGTCGTTGAGGTTGTTGTACGACAGCGCCTTGCCCTGGACCTGCCGCGCCGTGGCGATCCCCCGCCTTGGGTCGGCCGCCCCGTCCTGCACGTAGAAGGCCGCCTGCTGGTGCGGGTTCTCGCCGTAGCGCAGCGTCTGCCGCAGCGTGCCGCCGATCGTGATCCGCGGCGGGAAGGCCTCGGCCCGCGCGAACCAGGCCGCGATGGCCGCGTCGTAGGCCGCCGTGCGCGCATAGGCCGCCCCGGCCAGCCGCGTCCGCTGCGCCAGCGTCGTGCCGCCGGTCGCCAGGGCGGCGATCAACTCGGCATATTGCCCAACCTCCGTCAGCACCACCACGCCGTCATGGTTCTTCGCCGCCGAACGGATCATCGCGGGCCCGCCGATGTCGATGTTCTCGACGCAGTCCGCCGTCGCCGCCCCCGACGCGACCGTCGCCTCGAACGGGTAGAGGTTGACGCACACGAGGTCGATCGGCGCGATCCCGTGTTCGGCCATCTGCGCCAGGTGGGCCGCCGAGTCCCGCCGCCCCAGCAGGCCGCCATGCACCTGCGGCACCAGAGTCTTCACCCGCCCGTCTAGGATCTCCGGAAACCCCGTGTGGTCCGCCACCTCCGTCACCGGCACCCCGGCCTGCCGCAGCGCCCGCGCCGAGCCCCCGGTCGACAGCACCTCCGCCCCATGCGCCACCAGCGCCTGCGCCAGCGCCACCATGCCGGCCTTGTCGGAGACGGAGATCAGCGCGCGCCGGACTGGAAGGCAGACTGGCAGTGGGACCGGCAGCGGGACTGGAAGGCAGACTGGCAGTGGGACTGGCGATGGCTCGTTCATGCCCGGCCCATACCGCCCTTCCACCGACATTTGAAGCCCGCACCAGGCCTACAGGCCAAGAAGGTCCAGCGTCCGCCCGACCACCACGGCCTCGTCGTACCGGGCCAGGGCGCGCGCCCGGCCCGCAGCCCCCATCCGCGCCCGCAGCCCCGCATCCCCGGCCAGCCGCGTCAGCGCCGCCGCGAGAGGTTCGACCGAGCTCGCTGCAACCAGCAGCCCCGTCTCTCCATCCACCACCTGCTCCCGCGGGCCCCTTATGTCGGTCGCCACCACGGGCAGCCCCGTCAGCATCGCCTCGATGACCGACATCGGCAGCCCCTCGAAATGGCTTGGCAGCACGAACACGTCGGCGGCCGCCAGCACGTCCGCCACGTCCGCCCGGTAGCCGAGCAGCCGCAGGTTCGGACCCAGCTTCGCCTGCGTGAACAACGGCGCCATGTCCGCGCCGTGATCCGAGTCCAGCCGCTGCCCCACAACCCAAAGCTCGGCGGCCGGGCAGGCGCGGACGACGTCCGGCATGGCGGCCAGCAGCTCCGGATACCCCTTGTGCCGCACCAGGCGCGAGACGATCACGATCACGACGCGGCCTTGAGCGCACCCGAGCGCGTCCCGCACCCGGGCCCGGACGGCCGCGTCCGGGTGGAAGCGGGCGGGGTCGCGCCCATTGCCGATGCCCGTCGCCCCGGCATGGATCATGAGCCGCCGCGCATCCCGCGCCTCCTCCTCGGAGACTGTCAGGTAGACCCGGGTCAGGCGCCCGCCCAACCACTCCATCAGGAACGCGACGGCGCGCCGCAGCCAGGGCCCCGGCTGATGGAACAGGAAGCCGTGGCAGGTGTAGGCGACGCGCGGCACCCCGCACCACCAGGCCGCCACCCGCGCCAGGAACCCGCTGATCGGCATGTGCGCATGCACCAGGTCCGGCCGCTCCGCCCGGATCAGCCGCACCAGCGCCCGCAGCGCCCGGCCCTGCGCCAGGGGCGACAGCCCCCGCACCAGCGGCAGCGCCTCCACCCGGAACCCCTCCGCCCGTACCTGATCCAGCAGCGCCCCGTCCGCACACACGCCCACCACCTCGTGCCCGCGCGCCCGCACCCCCCGCATCAACGGCAGCAGGAAGTGCCGCAGCGAGAAATCGACGTTCGTCACCTCCAGCACCTTCACCGCACATCCTTTTCGCCCGGTCCGCCCGGTCCGCCCGGTCCGCCCAGCCCAAGGGCCTCGCGCCAGGGCCATAGATTTGCCGGTCCTGCAAGGTCGTTCATGCAGCCCGGCAGGTTCTGCCGGCCGGCGGACGATCCACAATCCAACGATAACAGCGGCCCCGACCAGGCCTGCCGCTTGCACCGGGACGTCAGCGCCATTCCGCGCAGGAGCATTCGCCCATGATCGGTGCCATCAGCGCCGCCTCCGACATCTGGCAGGCCTTCCGGCAGGGAGCGCCCGACCCGTCGAGCCCGACACCCACCCCCTCCGCCTCGAACCCCGTCACGTCGACGGGGCCGTCGCCCCCATCCACCGTCACCGATGCCGCCGCCAAGCTCATCACCGATGTCAAAAGCTTCCTGCTCGGCCTGCAGTCCGGCTCGGCGCCGGCGGGCACGGCGGCCGGCCAAACGACGGCCGGGGGCACAGATGCCCCAACCACCCCGACGGACCCGGCCGCCGCCGCGCAAGCCACCCTGGCCAATGTTCCGGTCAAGCCGGGCCACGGCCACCACCATCACCACCGGCCAGAGGCGAACGACGCCGGCGGGGCGTCCCTGACCGCCCCAGGCACCGCCCTGGCCAGCGCGGACCCAGGCGCCAGCCCAGTCACGCCGGCCGCCACTACCCTGCGCGACAGCATCGCCCGGGCGATCGACGCCTACACCGCCACCACGGCCGCCTCGCGCAACGCCGCCTGACCGCACGACCCCAGGCAAAACGCCTGCACGACCCGAAGCCCCTCCGAGCGACCCCGGCCCACGGCAAAGCCCCCCAGGGTTGCGCCCCGGCCCCCACCCCGGCATATCCGGCGCTCCCTGCCGGAGACGCGCGCCGCCCATGATGTATTTCAGCCGCCTCAAGACCGCGACGATCCTCGCCGTCTGCGTCCTGGGCGTGCTGCTGTGCCTGCCGAACCTGGTGGCGGCCCCCAATGGCTGGCTGCCCTGGCGCCAGGTCCGGCTGGGGCTCGACCTGCGGGGCGGCAGCTACCTCCTGCTCGAGGTCGACATGGCCGCCGTGTTGAAGGAGCGTCTGGACAGCATCGCCGATGGCGCCCGCACCGTGCTCCGCGGCAAGGTCACGGGCTACCAGCCCCCGGTCGCGCAGCCGCCGCAGAACCGCGTGCTGATCCGCATGCCGCCGGGCCCGCAGCAGGACGACGCGGTCAAGCTGCTGCGCGACGCCGGCAACGGCACCGGCACGGCCGAATACGACGTGACGGCCCAGGGCAATGAGATCGCGCTCGGCCTCTCGGCGATTGCGCTGAAGGAGCGGGCAACCGGCGCCGTCGTGCAATCCATCGAGATCATCCGCCGCCGCATCGACGAGACGGGCGTGCTGGACCCGCAGATCACCCGGCAGGGCGACAACCGCATCGTGGTGCAGCTGCCGGGGATCGAGGACCCGAACCGGGTCAAGGCGCTGATCGGCAAGACTGCGCGCATGACCTTCCGCCTGCTGGACGAGACGGCCAACGTGGCCGGCCAGCCGCCTCCGGGCGTCGACTTCCTGCCGGTCGAGGGCCAGCCCGCCGTGAAGGAGCCGGTGCGACGCCGGGTGGAGGTGGATGGCGCCAACCTGACCGACGCCCGCCCGGGCCAGGACCAGCAGCGCCCCGGCGGATGGGTGGTCAACTTCACCTTCGACAGCATCGGCGCCCGCCGCTTCGCCGACGTCACCCGCGCCAACACCGGCCACCGCTTCGCCATCGTGCTGGACGACAAGGTGATCAGCGCGCCGGTGATCAACGAACCCATCCTGGCGGGCCGCGGCCAGATCAGCGGCACCTACACCGCCCAGTCCGCCAACGACCTGGCCGTCCTGCTGCGGGCCGGTGCCCTGCCCGCCCCCCTGACCGTGGTGGAGGAACGCAGCGTCGGGCCCGAGCTGGGCGCCGACAGCATCCGCGCCGGCGCCTTTTCGCTGGCGATCGGGTTCGGCCTCGTCATCGTCTACATGGCGGTGTTCTACGGCCTGTTCGGCTGGTTCGCGAACATCGCCCTGCTGGTCAACCTGCTGCTGCAGATCGCCATCCTCAGCCTGCTCGAAGCCACGCTCACGCTGCCCGGCATGGCCGGCATCCTGCTGACGCTCGGCGTCGCCGTCGATGCGAACATCCTGATCAACGAACGCATCCGCGAGGAGGTGCGGAACGGCCGCACCCCGTTCAACGCGCTGGAAACCGGATACCGCCGCGCCTTCGGCACCATTATCGACAGCAACGCCACCGCCTTCCTGGCCCACGTCATGCTGTTCATCTTCGGATCCGGCCCCGTCCGCGGCTTCGCCGTCACCATCACCGTCGGCATCGTCACCACGCTGTTCACCGCCACCGTCGTGGCCCGGCTGCTGACCGTGCGATGGTACGTCCGCACCCGACCCACACTGCTGCCGGTATAGCGCGCATGTTCATCCGCCCCCTGTTCCGCCTGGTGCCCGACGACACCAAGATCCAGTTCATGCGCGGCCGCTACCTGGGCCTCGCGACCTCGGCCGTGCTGTCGCTCGCGTCGTTGCTGCTGTTCTTCTACCCGGGCCTGCACCTCGGCATCGACTTCCGCGGCGGCATCGTGATGGAGGTGCGCACCCAGGGCCCATCCGATTTCGGCAAGCTGCGCGCGGGCCTGGCTGCCGCCCGCGTGCCCGAGGCCGGGTTGCAGCGCTTCGGCGCCGACGACCAGGCCCTGATCCGCCTGGACCCGCAATCCAGCGAAGCCGCCACCCAGGAAACCGTCACCCGCGTCCGAACCGCGCTGGAACAGGCCTCACCCGGCATCCGCATCGTCCGCACCGACGCCGTCGGCGCGTCGGTTTCGGCCGAGCTGTTCCGCGACGGCATGCTGGCGCTGGGCATCAGCCTGCTGATGATCCTGGTCTATATCTGGTTCCGCTTCGAGTGGCAGTTCGCCGTCGGCGCCGTGGTCACGCTGATCCTGGACGTGACCAAGGCCGTCGGTTTCCTGGTCATCACCCGCATCGAGTTCGACCTGGTGATGGTCGCCGCCATCCTGACGGTCATCGGCTACTCCACCAACGACAAGGTCGTGGTCTACGACCGCATGCGCGAGAACCTGCGCAAGTACAAGACGATGCCGCTGCGCCAGCTGATCGACCTCAGCATCAACGAGACGCTGAACCGCACCCTCGGCACCTCCATGACCGTCTTCCTCGCCAGCCTGCCGCTCGCGCTGTTCGGCGGCGCGTCGCTGTCGGGCTTCGCGCTCATGATGCTGTTCGGCATCGTCGTCGGCACCAGCAGCAGCATCTTCATCGCCGCGCCCATCCTTCTCCTGCTGGGCGAGAACAAGCTGCGCCGCGACGCCCAGGCGCCCGTGCCGGCGGCGGCGAAGAAGGCGCCGGGCTGATACGACCGACTATTCGGCCGCTATGTCCTTTTCCGCCGGGAACTTCACGCCCTCGTAGAGCTCCGCCACCGTGCACTCGATCCCGATTTCCGGCATTGCCAGCGTGTCCTGGGCCCCAGGCGTCAACGTGGCCCAGGTCTCGCCCACGCGCGTCAGCACCGTGGCGGACATCCGTTCCTGCGCCAGGACGATATACTGTCGCACAGAGGGGATCCCTTGGTATTCCCGAGCCTTGTCGACCAGGTCCGTGGCCTGCGTACTGCGACTGAGAACCTCGAAGACCACCACCGGAGATGTCGTGAAGGTGGCTTCGTCGTCCACCGCCCCGCAAATCACCTGTCCATCGGGATAGCGCGACCGCATCGCGCTAAGCAGCTTCGTGTCGCTGCCATAGAAACTGCATCCAGATCCGCGCAATCTGCCACCGATAGAGATTGCCAGGTTACGCTGGATCGCCGAATGCCGCAGAGAGCCGCCCACCATCGCCACCGGCTCATTGCCGTCGAACTCGTACTTGACCTCCTGCCGGGCCTCCCAGGCCAGGAAGTCCTCGATGCTCATGATCCGGTGGCGTGTCACCACATTCAAGGCGCCGAGCCTACACCCGATTGCCCGACCAGACCACTTGATACAGCGCCACGATCTCGTCCTTCGTCGGCACGCGCGGGTTGTTGGCCGGGCTGCCGCTGGCCAGCGCCTGGTCCGCCATCAGGGACAGCGTCGCATCCCAGGCGGCCTTATCGATCCCGAAGCCGCCCGGCGTCGGCACCCCCAGCTCCGTGTTCAGCTGCGCCAGGCCATCGGCCAGCTTCTCCGCCGCCACCCCGTCGGCGTCGCCCGCCTGGGCGAACCCGATCACCCGCGACGCCTCGGCGTAGCGCGCCTCTGCCGCCTCCAGCCCGAAGCGCGTGATCGCCGGCAGCAGCATCGCGTTGCTCAGCCCGTGCGGCACGTGGAACTGCGCCCCGATCGGCCGCGACATGCCGTGCACCAGTGCGACCGAGGCATTGGTGAACGCGATCCCGGCCTGCATCGCGCCCAGCATCATCGCCTCCCGCGCCGCAGCGTTCCGCGGCTCCGCATAGGCTGTGCGCAGGTTGGCCCCGATCAGCCGCATGGCCGCCACCGCCTGCGTGTCCGAATAGGGGTTCGCCCGCTTCGACACATAGGCCTCCAGCGCATGCGTCAGGCTGTCCACCCCCGTGTCGGCCGTGATCCGCGGCGGCACGGTGAACGTCAGCTCGTAATCCACGATCGCGGCCAGCGGCAGGGCGGCCATGCCGGCGATCAGCATCTTCTCGCCCCGCTCGGTGTCCGTGATCACGGTGAAGCGGGTCGCCTCGCTGCCCGTGCCCGCCGTCGTCGGGATGGCGATCACCGGCAGGCGGGCCTGGTCGGCGGCGAAGGGCACCTTGAACTCCCGCATGGCGGCCCCGGGCCGGGTCGCGAGGATGGCCATCGCCTTGGCCGTGTCGATCGGCGATCCCCCGCCGAACCCCACCAGGCAGTCGAAGTCCCCCTGGGCCAGCGCCGCCACCCCGGCCGCGATGACGACGTCGGTCGGCTCCGGCACGGTCTGGCTGAACACCACGGGCTTCAACCCGGCCGCCTCCATCGGGTCCAGGCAGCGCCGCACCAGCCCGGACGAGACCATGTAGGGGTCGGTCACCACCAGCGGCCGGGTCAGCCCGAAGGCCGCCAGCACCTCGGCCGTCTGCGCCACCGCGCCGCCGCCCACCCGCATCATCCGCGGCGAGACCAACGACGCGATCATGCCCCGGCGCCTGCGACAACGCCTGCCCCGGCCGCCTTCCGCCGTTCGGCATACAGCGCCAGCCGCCGTGCGGCGAGCGGCGGGGCGGCGTGCACCTCGGCCAGGTTCGCCGCCTCCGGCAGCTCCTCGGCGCGGTGGCAGGCGGACAGATGGGCGGTCTCGATGGGGCGCAAGGCGGGATCCTCGATGCGGCAACGGTCGATGACGAAGGAACAGCGGGTGTGGAACCGGCAGCCGGGCGGGATGTCGGCCGGGCTGGGCACGTCGCCCCCCGGCACCTGGCGCGCCAGCCGCCGATGCGGGTCCGGGCGCGGAATGGCCGAGAGCAGCACACGGGTATAAGGGTGCCGCGGGTTGGCGAACACCTGCGCCTTGGGCCCGATCTCGACGATCCGGCCCAGATACATGACGGCCACCCGGTCGGCCACGTGCTTAACCACCGCCAGGTCGTGCGCGATGAAAAGGTAGGACAGGCCCAGCCGCGCCTGCAGATCCTTCAGCAGGTTCACCACCTGCGCCTGGATGCTGACATCGAGCGCGCTGACCGGCTCGTCCAGCACCACCAGCGCCGGCTCCACCGCCAGCGCCCGCGCGATGCCGATCCGCTGCCGCTGCCCGCCCGAGAACTCGTGCGGATACCGCCCGGCGTGGTAGGGGGCCAGGCCCACCAGGGCCAGCAGCTCCGCCACCCGCGCCCGCCGAGCGGTGCGGTCGCCGATCGCATGCACGACCAGCGGCTCCTCCAGGATCTCGCCCACGGTCATGCGCGGGTTCAACGAGGCGAAGGGGTCCTGGAACACGATCTGCATCCGCCGCCGCGTCCGCCGCAGCGCCGCACCGTCGAGCGTGGTGATGTCGGCACCCTCGAACTGCACCGTGCCCGCCGTGGGTTCGATCAGCCGCAGCACCAGCCGCGCCGTCGTGCTTTTCCCGCAGCCGCTCTCGCCCACCAGCGCCAGCGTCTCGCCGCGCCCGAGCGAGAAGCCGATCCCGTCCACGGCGCGCACGGTGCCCACCACGCGCGACACGATAAGGCCGCGCCGCATCGGGTAGTGCTTCTGCAACCCCTCGACCTGGAGCAGCGGGCCGGGCACTCCCGTCATGCCGCAAGATCCTCGACCGGGGCACGGATGCAGGCGGCGCGATGGTCCGGTCCCAGCTCCCGCAGCGGCGGGTCCACCTGCGTGCACGCCTCCGCCCGGAAGACGCAGCGCGGATGGAAGCGGCACCCGGCGGGCAGGTCGAACGGCGCGGGGACCGTGCCCTCGATGGCCAGCAGCCGCGTCCGGTCCTCCTCGATCTTGGGGATGCTGCCCAGCAGGCCCAGCGTGTAGGGGTGCTGCGGATCGTCGAAGATCGCCGTGCCGCCCGTGCGCTCCACCACGCGGCCGGCGTACATCACCGCCACCTCGTCCGCCATCTCCGCCACCACGCCCAGGTCGTGCGTGATCAGGATGATCGCCATGCCGCTCTGTTTCTGCAGGTCGCGCAGCAGGTCCAGGATCTGCGCCTGCACCGTCACATCGAGCGCCGTGGTCGGTTCGTCGGCGATCAGCAGGTCCGGGTCGCACGACAGCGCCATGGCGATCATGACCCGCTGGCGCATGCCGCCGCTCATCTGGTGCGGGTAGTCGTCGAAACGCCGCGCCGCAGACGGGATGCGCACCCGGTCCAGCGCCGCGATGGCCCGCGCCTTCAGCGCCGCCCGCGACAGCCCCCGGTCGTGCGCGCGCATCGCCTCCGTGATCTGGTCGCCCACGGTATACACCGGGTTCAGGCTGGTCATCGGCTCCTGGAAGATCATCGCGATCCGGTTGCCCCGCATGGCCCGCATGCCGGACGCCGGCAGCGTCAGCAGGTCCCGCCCCTCGAACAGCACCCGGCCGTGAGCCACCCGCCCCGGCGGCGGCACGAGCCGCATGACCGACAGCGACAGCATGCTCTTGCCGCACCCGCTCTCGCCCACGATGCCGAGCGTCTTGCCCCTCTCGACCGACAGCGACACGCCGTCGACGGCCGGCACATCGCCCTTCTCGCCCCGGAACACCGTCCGCACGTCCTCGATCTGCAGGAGGGCAGTCATGGCATCACCACCTCGATCAAAGGCTCGAACCGCCTGAAATCCGCCCCGTTGAACGTCAGCAGCCGAGTTTCCCCATGGGCCAGCATCGTGGCCACGATGTCGGCGTCATGGACCTGCTTGCCGCCGAACTTGAAGCGTCGGCTGAGCCCAAGCAATTCCGTCCATGTCTCGGGCCCGTCCTCGATCATGTCGACCGAGCCCAAAAAACGCTCGATCTCGCCTTTGGCGTCTGCGAGACTCAAGGGCGGCCGATCGGTCTGAGGACGGGTCATCACGGCGAGGCATTCACGGACGATCTGACGCGAGATCGCGACCGATCCACGTGCTCCCCCGGCGGCAATGGCTCACGAGTGGAGATGCGTCCGTCTTCGTCGACGCGCAGCCGGATCGTGATCCTCGTCATCGTTACCTCCCCCTGCACCATCGTTCGATCGTAAGACCAATTCCATCCCAAGCTCGGCGATGTGTGGCTGTCACTGGTCGCATCTCCGGGCAACTCCTGCAATCGCATGCAGGTTCAACCGACCACAGCGTGGCCGCGGCGATCTCAAGCCGTCCGGAACGTCGGCGGGCTGATCACGTCCACGGGGCGATGGTCCCAGTCCTGCGAGGGCGCCCGGTCCAGCACGCGCCTCTGTGCCTCCTCCAGCGCCTCGGCGGCCGCGGGATAGTCCATCGTCAGCACTCGGCCCTCGTCCACCACCATCGCGCCGTCCACATAGACCCGGCGCACCGCGCGGTCGCCCGCGGCGTAGATCAGGCTCCGCACCGGGTCGCGCGCCGGGCGCATCATGGGGTGCGTCACGTCCACCAGCACCATGTCGGCCCGGCACCCGGGCGCCAGCCGCCCGATGTCGTCGCGGCCCAGCGCCTTCGCCCCGCCGATCGTCGCGGCGTCGAACAGGTCCGTGCTGTTCATCGTCCGCGGGTTGCCCGCCTGCGTCCGCGCCAGGTACGACACCAGCCGCAGCTCATCGAGCATGTTGTGCGGATAGGTGTCCGTCCCCACCCCCATGTTCACCCCGGCCCGCAGATACCGCCCGAAATCCTTCAGCGTGATCCCCCGCCGCGCGAACACCGTCGGGCAGTGCGCCACCGTCGTCCCCGTCTCGGCCAGCCGCGCCAGGTCGCGGTCGGTGTGCCAGCGCGTGCTCGGGTGGTCATCGAGGAAGATGCCGTGCCCGATGATGCTGCGCTCGCTCAGCAGCCCCATCTCGTCCAGCCAGCCAATCGGCGTCATCCCGTGCCGCCGGGTGATCTCGTGGAACTCCACGACCGACTGCGCCGCATGGATCTGCCACGACAGCCCGCGCCGGGTCGCCTCCTGGTGGCTCTCCCGCAGCAGCCCCTCGGTGCAGGTGTCGATCTGCGCCGGCACCACCATGCCGAACAGCCGGCCCGACGCGTGCTGCTGCGCCCGCTCCACCAGGCCGAGCGCCTCGCCCATCGCCTTCTCGCCCGCCGCTTCGTCCCACTCGTACTGCACGGTGTGGCCGTTCTTCGTCGACCACTTGGCGCTTTTGAACATCGGCGCGATGCACACACGCATCCCGCTCTCGGCCAGCAGGTCGAGCCAGCCGGGATGCGCCATCGACAGATCGGCCACCGTCGTCACGCCCGACAGCAGCAGCTCGCTCAACGCCACCCGCACGCAATGCGGCACCGCCTCGGCATCCGCACGGAAGATCGGCATGTATTCGTACAAGGACGAGTTATAGAGCCCGGGGCTGCCGATCTCGTCGATCAGCCCCTTGTTCATCGGCTCGCTGCTCGGGTGGCTATGGATGTTCACCAGGCCCGGCATCACCATCATGCCGCGCCCGTCCACCTCCGTATCCGCCGGCCCGGCATAGCCGCGCCCGACGAACACCAGCGTGCCACCCTGGAACGCCACGTCGGCGTCCGGCATGTAGACGTGGCCCTTGCCGTCCCAGGCCACGACCATCGCGGCGCCGCGGATCACTGTCGTCGGCGGCAGCGGCTCCAGCATCGCGCTCATTTCGACACGCTGATGTCCAGCCCCTTGTAGATGCCGACGCCGTAGATCCCGTGGGCCCGCGCGCCCTGCACCCGCCGCGACGACGCCAGCCACAGCTGCTCCCGCACCAGCGGGATCCACACGTTCGCCTCCGTCACCCGTTCCTGCACGCGGGCCAGTGCCGCGCGGCGCACCGCCGGGTCCAGCGCGGTGCGGCCCTCGACCAGCCACTTGTCGGTGTCCGCGTCCTTCCAGTTCATCCGGTTCGGCGTCGGGGTGTTCGCGCTGGCGAAGTAGAGGCTGAGCGCGTCCGACGCCGAGACGTAGGGGTACGACATCACGAACGCCCCGAACTCCTGCGTCGCCAGCTTGCCCCAGGCCACGGTCGCGTCCCACAGCTGGATCTTCAGCTCGACCCCGATCCGCCGCAGGTCGGCCTGCACCGCCTCCGTCATGCGCGTCCATTGCGCGTCGGTGATCCCGTACAGCAGGATGCTGGCCCGCACCCCGTCCTTCACCCGCACGCCGTCGGCCCCCGGCACCCAGCCCGCCTCGTCCAGCAGCTTGCGGGCACCCGCCGGGTCGAAGGCGGCCAGGTACTTGCGGCTGTCCGGGTCGAAGTCCTGCGTCGCCGGGTTCAGATAGGCGTCGGCCGGGTCGCCGGCGCCGAAGAACACCGCCTTGGCGATCGCCGGCCGGTTCACCGCCATCACGATGGCCCGGCGCATCACCGCGTCGTTCACCGCGGGCTTGTCGATCTTGAACCCCAGGAAGTAGTCCCAGAAGTAGTTCGGCTGCTGGCTCAGCTGCACCCCGGGCGTCCGCTTCAGCGTCTCGAGCGCCACGTAGGGGATGTATTGCGTGACGTCCCCCTGGCCCGACTGCAGCGCCGCCAGCCGCGTGTTGTCGTCGGGGATCACCCGCCAGATCACCCGGTCCACCTGCGGCGCCGGGTTCTTGAAGATCGGCGGCGCCCAGACGTAGCCGTCGTGCTTCTTCATCACGAGGTCGCCGCGCGGCGTCCAGCTCACCCAGCAGAACGGCCCCGTCCCGTTGAAGCCCTGCACGCCGAAGTTCGGGCCCAGCGCCTCGACCGAGGCCTTGTCCACGATCGACATGAAGAACAGCGCCAGCTGGTAAGGCAGCTCGCTGAACGGCTGCGCCAGCTCGTACTCGACCGTCGTCGCGTTGGGGGCGCGGATGTCCTTCACCGGCCCCGCCCGCCACCGCACCGGGCTGCGGGTCGCCGGGTCGATGAAGCGCTTGAGGCTGTAGACCACGTCGTCGGCCGTCATCTTGCGGCCGTCGCAGAAGTTCACGTCGTCCCGGATGGTGAAGGTGTACAGCGTGCCGTCCTCGCTGACCGTCCACTTCGACGCGAGGCCCGGCTTCACCGTCTTCATGTCCCAGTCGATGGACGTCAGCGTGTCCGCCAGCATGTACAGCGTCTCGCCGGCGCTGCGGGCCGTGCTTTTCGCCGGGTCGTAGTTGTCGGCATCGATGGACCGCAGCACCACCAGCGTGCCGGGAGGCGCCATCTGCGCCGAAACCGGCGGCGCGGCGGAGGTGGTGGCGAGCAAGGCGGCGAGCAACAGACGCTTCATGATCCCAGCTCCTCAGAAAGTCAGCCGCGGGTCGAGCGCATCGCGCAGCGCGTCCCCCAGCACGTTGAATACCAGCACGACGACGAAGATGGCGACACAGGGCACGATGGCGATGTGCGGCGCAAAGAACAGGAAGGTGCGGCCCTGGCTGGCCATGGCGCCCAGCTCCGCCGTGGGCGGCTGCGCGCCCAGCCCCAGGAACGATAGCGCCGCCCCCAGCAGGATCACCTGGCCGAAGCGCAAGGTCGCGAACACCACCAGCGCGCTGGCGCAGTTGGGCGCCAGGTGCCGCCACATCAGCCGGCGGTCGCGCATCCCCACCGCACGCGCGGCCTCCATGTAGTCCCGCGCCATCTCGACCCCGGCCGAGGCGCGCACGATCCGGGCCGTCAGCGGCACGGTCGCGACGCTCAGCGCCAGCACCACCGCCAGCACCCCGGGCCCGAAGATCGCGGCGATGGCCAGTCCGAACAGGATCGCCGGGAACGACAGCAGCACGTCCATGCACCGCATGATCACCCCATCGAGCCGTGGGTAGAACCCGGCCGCCAGGCCCAGCACCGCGCCAGCCCCGCCGCCCAGCCCGACCGCCGCCGCACCGATCAGCAACGTCAGCCGCAGCCCGTACAGCAGCCGCGTCACCATGTCCCGCCCCTGGTCGTCCGCCCCCAGCAGCAACCCGTCCCCAGGCGGCGCCATCGCCAGCGACAGGTCGTTCTCCGCCGGGTCTCCGGGCGCGAGCCAGGGGGCCAGCACCGCGGCGGCAACGATCAACACGGCCAGGATCAGCGCCGCCAGCGCGATCCGGTCCCGGAACAGCCGCGTCACATCCGCACCCTTGGGTCCAGCATCGAATACAGCAGGTCCACCACCAGGTTGATCAGGATGAACCCGCCCGCCAGCACCAGGATCGTGCCCTGCGCCATCGGGAAGTCCGATGACAGGATGGCGCCCACCGCAAGCCGGCCGATGCCCGGCCAGGAGAAGATCGTCTCCGTCACCACCGCGCCGCCCAACAGGAAGCCGATCTGCAGGCCGATCAGCGTGACCACGGGGATCATGGCGTTGCGCAGCGCATGGCGCACCACCACCGCCCGCTCGCCCAGCCCCTTCGCCCGGGCCGTCCGCACGTGCTCCGCCCCCAGCCCGTCCAGCACCGAGGTCCGTGTCATGCGCGCCACCGGCCCCACGAACACGCCGCCCAGCGTCAGCGCCGGCAGGATCACCCCCTGGAACCCGTCCCACGACCACAGCGGCCCGGCCCGGCCCGTGAACGGCAGCAGCTGCCACCGGAACCCCACGAACCAGATCAGCACCAGCCCCAGGAAGAACACCGGCACCGAAACCCCGGCCACGCTGATCGCCATCACCACCCGGTCCAGCGCCCGCCCGCGCCGATAGGCCGCGACCGTCCCGGCAAAGATGCCCAGCGGCACGGACCAGACCAGGCTCGCCGCCATCAGCTCGACCGTCGGGCCCATGGTGTTGCCCAGCTCCTGCGAGACCGGGATGTTGTTGATGATCGAGACGCCGAGGTCCCCCTGCACGAGGCGCCCGAGATACAGCAGGAACTGCACCGGCACGGGCCGGTCGAGCCCGAGGTCCGACCGGATCACCGCCACCACCTCGGCCGTCGCCATCGGGCCCGCCCGCACTGCGGCCGGATCGGTCGGCACGACCTGCATCAGCAGGAACCCCAGCAGCAGCACGCCCAGCAGCACCGGCACGCTCAGCAGCAGCCGATGCACGACGTGCCGGATCAAGCGACGCGCCCCCGCCCAGACCCCTCGTGGCGCGGCTTCAGTCCGTCCGCGCCACGACCACCCCGCCGATCCCCTGCCGCAGCAGGGCGTCGGCCACCAGGCCGCTGTCCCGCAACCCTGACAGCAGACGGTTCACCGCCTCGATCTTCCCCGGGGTCCCCTTCCGCACCACGACCTCCTGATCGACGGACATGAAGTTGTCCGCCAGCGCCCGCAGCGCCCCGCGCGACGCCGTGGCGATCGTCTCCATGTCGTGCCGGTTGCCCGCATAGGCGTCGATCTCGTGCGAGGCCAGCATCGCCTCCACCTCGGCCTGCGTCGGCTTGCGGTCCAGCACCCGCACCCGCGCGGCCCGGACCGTCCGGCTGAGCACGATCTGCTGCGTCTGCCCGCGGACGGCCGCCAACATCAGCCCCGCACGGTCCAGTTCGCCCGAGGCCTGGACGGTCGACGACGCCGGCACGACCAGCGTGTTCAGCATCACCGCATAGGCCTGCGAGAAGTCCAGCTCGCCCGCCCGCTCGGGGTCGTAGGCCATGAAGCCGATATCCGCCTGCCCGCTCTCCAGCCGGTGCACGATGTCGGCCGCGTTCGCCGCCGGGTAGATGTCGGATGCGACCCCCAGCGCCGCCGCCATCCCCCGGGTGATCTCGGCCACCACGCCCGTCACGCCATGCGTCTGCCGGTCGACCACGCCCTGAACTGCGTTCGTGCCCAGAAAGGCCCCCCGCAGCGTGCCGGTGGGCGCCAGAAGGTCCATCGCCGACGGCACGGCGGGCGCCGCGGCACCACCGAGCACCAGGCCGCCGCCGCCCAGCACCAACCGCCGGCGCAACCGGAGTGCCGAATCCATCCCTGTGCCCGCCATGCCGCACCCCCCTCGGCGATCCCGAACCTGCCCCTGTTCGGGACCGGGCCGCCGTTGGCGCAAGCCTCCAATGCCCTCCGAGCCTTGTCAAAGCCGGGCGCGGTCCACGGCGCGTCATCCCATCTCGCCGTTCCGATCGAACACCGGCGCGCCGTCCAGCAGAACGAGGTCGGCCTGGGTATCCCGCAGCCTCTCCGGCCCGTCGGCGAAGATGTCGCGCGACAGGACCGTCACGTCCGCCAGCATGCCGGGGCGCAGCCGCCCGCGACGGTCCTCGGCGAACTGGGTGTAGGCGCCGCAATACGTCAGGCAATGCACCGCCTGTTCGAGCGGGATCGCCTCCTCGGCGCCGATGACGGTGCCCTTGTTCGTCCGCCGGGTCACCATCGTGTACAGGTTCTGGAACGGGTCCGTGCTGCTGACCGGCGCGTCCGAGCTTGCGGCGGGGTTCTGCCCGGCGGCAAGCCAGCTCCGCATCGGGTAGGCCGCCGCCGCCCGGGCTGCGCCCAGGTTGGTCACATACAGGTCGCCGAACTCATACATGAACACCGGCTGCGGCACCGGCTCGATCCCGCGCGCCGCCATGCGTGCCATCTGCCCGGGCGACAGGAAGCCGCAATGCTCGATGCGGTGCCGCCGCCCCGCGACGGGCTGGCCCGCCGTGTCCGCCGCCTCCATCCCGCTCAGCACCTGCTCGATCGCGGCGTCCCCGATGGCATGGATCGCCAGCTGCCAGCCCTGCGCGTGGTAGCGGGCCAGCAGCTTGTGCATCGTCGCCTCGGGAAAGCAGAACACGCCCGTGCCGCCCTGCTCGTAGGGGTCGTGCATGGCGGCCGTCAGACCGCCGGCCGACCCGTCGGCGAACACCTTCATGGCCCCGAAGCGCAGCATGTCGTCGCCGTCGCCGGGCCGGATGCCCATCGTCCAGGCCGCCTCGGCGATCCCCTCGGGGTTGCCGGCCAGGCAGATCCAGGTCCGCACCGGCAGCCGCCCGGTGGCCAGGGCCGTGCGGTAGGCCGCGATCTCCCGCACGCCGCCCGCCATGCCGACATTGGCGTCCATCACCGCGGTGAAGCCCAGCCCGTTCATGTGCCGCCCGGCCCGCTCGATGGCATCCACCAATGCTGCATCGTCCGGTTCCGGCACATGGTCGTACAACAGGCGCATCGCCCGTTCCTGGAACAGGCCCGTCAACCGGCCCGCCCGGCGTTCGATCACGCCCCCCTCCGGGTCCGGCGTGTTGTGCCCCACCCCGGTCAGCGTCAGGGCGGCCTGGTTGGCCACCGCCATGTGCCCGCAGGTGCGCCGCACCAGCACGGGATGGTCGGGCGCCGCCGCCGTCAGCTCGTCGAGCGTGGGGTGCCGCCGCACGTCCAGCTCGTTGTGGTCGTAGCCGCGGGCCAGGACCCAGCTGCCACGCGGCGCCCGGGCCGCCGCGTCCCGGATGCGCGCCAGCAACGCGTCCAGCGTCCGCACCTGCTCCGGCCGCACGTTGACGTGCAGCATGCCCAGGCCCAGCGGCAGCAGATGCTGGTGCGCGTCGTTGAACGCCGGGATGGCGACCCGGCCGCCCAGGTCGATCCGCCGCGTGCCGGGGCCGGCCAGCGCCGCTACCGCCTGGCGCGCGCCGACCGCCACGATCCGGTTGCCCTTCATGGCCAGCGCCTCGGCCCAGCCTTCATGCAGGCCGCACCAGATACGGCCCTCGATCAGCGTGTCGGCGTAGGACATGCCCTCAGGCCCGATAGTCGGACCGGTCGCCCTCGATCAGCCGCAGGCAGCTCTCCCACATGAACTCGTAGCGCGCCGGGTCGCCGTCGCCTTCGAACTGCTGGGCCGTGCGCGCACAGACCTCGGGGGGCGGCATGATCAGCTCGCACCCGCCGGACAGCGCCGCCACCTGCGCCTGGCACGCGCGCTCCAAGTAGTAGATGTTGTGGAACGCCTCCGGGATCGTCCGCCCGGCGCAGAGCAGCCCGTGGTTGGCCAGGATCATGGAGCGGTGCTGCCCGAGATCCGCCACCAGCCGCTCCCGCTCATCGAGGTCCAGCGCGACGCCTTCGTAGCCGTGATAGGCCAGATGCCCGTAGAATTTCAGCGCGTGCTGGCTGATGGGCAGCAGGCCCTGCTTCTGCGCCGCCACCGCCATGCCGGCCGCCGTGTGGGTGTGGATGACGCAGGCCAGGTCCTCCCGCGCCATGTGGATCGCCGAGTGGATCGTGAACCCCGCCGCGTTCACCCGGCGCCGGCTCCCGCTCATGCCAGCCCCCCCGCTCATGCCTGGCCCGTCCACGATGTTGCCGTCCACGTCGATCTTCACCAGGTCGGACGCCCGCATCTCGTGGAACATCACGCCGTACTGGTTGATCAGGAAGTGATGCTCGGGGCCCGGCACCCGCGCGCTGATGTGCGTGTAGATCAGGTCCGTCATCCGATGGTGCGCCACGACGCGGTACAGCGCCGCCAGGTCGCAGCGGACGCGCCACTCCTCCTCGGACATTCCCTGATGGGCGGCGGGCGGGGTGGCGACGTTCATGGCGGTTCTCCTGCGGTCCCCGAGTGTTCGCGCGGCGGTCCCGAGGGGTCAAGCAAGCTTCGCGCCAAAAACCCTACTTGGCGCTGGCTGCGACCGCCTTCGCCGTCTTCTCGAACGCCAGGAACAGCCGCCGCATCTTCGCCATCTCGTGCGCGAGTTGCTGCACCGCCTTGTCGTCCGGCTTCCTCGCCGCCGTGGCGTGCAGCTTCAGCAGCTTCGTCACGTGCTTCTTCAACGTCCCGATCGCGACGCCGGCATCCTCGACGGCCTCCTGGGCATCCTCATCGTCGCCGGCCCCGCCCTCGGCATCCTTGTCCTCCTTGGTGCCCCCGACGCCCTTGGCACCCTTGTCGTCCTTGGCCATCCTGCCCCCCACCCGGATCGATCGTGACGTGGAATGTAGTGCCGGCCCGATGCAGGCAGCAAGCGGCGCGCGTTCAGTAGCCCCGGGCCGGGTCGTACAGGTTGGGCGGCGTCTCGCCCCGCTCGAAGGCAGCGATCACGTCCGTCACGTACCGGGCCCGCGACGGCCGCGAGGCCAACGAGGCGATATGCGGCGTCACGATGATCTTCGGGTGCGTCCATACCGGGTCGTCGGACGGCAGCGGCTCCGTCTCGAACACGTCCAGGAACGCGCCGGACAGATGGCCAGCATCCAGCGCCGCCACCAGGTCCGCCATCACCACATGGCCGCCCCGGCCCGCATTGATCACTCCTGCGCCCGCCGGCAGCAGCGCGATCGTCTCGGCCCGGATCGCCCCCCGCGTCTCCGCCGTGTCCGGCAGCAGGCACACCAGCAGGTCCGTCCGCGCCAGGAAGGCATCCCGCCCCTCCGCCCCGGCGAAACAGGCGATCCCCGGCAGCGACTTCGGCGTGCGCGACCAGCCCGCCACCTGGAAGCCGAGCCCGCGTAGCATCTCCGCCGCCCGCGCACCCAGATTGCCCAGCCCCATCACGCCCACCCGCGTCTCCGTCGCCATCCGCGTCGTGGCGAAATGGTCCCACGACCGCGCCCGCGACCCAGCCAGGATGCGCGGCATGCCCCGCAGCAGCGACAGCGCGCCCAGGCACACGTATTCCGCCATCCGCTGCCCCGGCTCCTCACCGCCCATCCGCACGATCGGGACATGGCGCGGCCAGGCCGGGTCTGCGGTGATGTGGTCCACCCCGGCACCGCTGCTGACGATCAGCCGCAGGTTCGGCAGGCCGGCCAGGAAGCCGGGCCGCGGGTCCCACAGCAATGCGTACCGAACCGCCTCGGGCGCGACAGCCGGGTCGTAGACCCAATGCACCTGCAGGTGCGGCGCGCTTTCGGCAAAGAGGCTCTGCCATTCCCCGAGCGCCGCCTCGCCCCCCGAGTTGACCAGTATAATCATCCGGAACCCCTGCCCTGCCGGTGCATGGTGGCCGCGGCGCGACCCGGTGTCGAGATGCTGCAATGCAGCAAGCCTCGACCTCAGCCCGGCAGGTGCTGCGCGATATAGGGCGGGAGCTGGAATGCCGCGGCCTGCACCTCGGGGCTCCAGTAGCGCGTGGTGCCCAGGATGCCGGCCACGCTGGCCCGGTCCCGAAGCACCTCGATGGGCACCTGGCCCATGCCCGGCAGCTTGGCCGCGAGTCCCAGGGCCATAAACCCGCCCACATAGGTCGGCACCGCGGCCACATAGGCGCCCACATGCGGGAACGACAGCGCCCGGCGCCGGCTGGTCTCGCGCAGCTCGTCCGCCTGCATGAACGGCACGCCGCATTGGTTCACCACCAGGCCGCCCGGGCCCAGGATGCGGGCGCAGTCGGCATAGAACGCCTCGGTGAACAGCGCCTCGCCCACGCCGACCGGATCCGTGCTGTCCACGATGATGACGTCGTAGCTGCCCGCCGCCGCCTCCGCGACGTGCCGGATGCCGTCCCCGACGATGACGCGGGCCCGGGGGTCGTCCCACGCCGTGCCGCCGATCGCGGGCAGCAGCGCGCGCGACAGGCGGATCACCGCACCGTCGATCTCCACCATGACCGCCGCCTCGACATCCCGGTGCTGCAGCACGCGGCGCAGCACGCCGCCATCCCCGGCCCCGATGATCAACACACGTCGTGCCGCGCCATGCGCCAGAAGCGGCACGTGGGCGATCATCTCCTGGTAGACGAACTCGTCCGCCTCGGTGATCTGCACGTTGCCGTCCAGGATCAGCACGCGGCCATGCGACGCGGTCTCGATCACCACGATGTCCTGGTAGTCGGTCCGTTCGCGGGCGAGCACCTTCGTCACCTGGAAGCGCTGCCCCCAGCCGGGGTACAGCGTCTCCTCGAGCCATTCGGTCATGGATGGGTTCCAGGCGCGGGCGCTGCCGGGGCCTGGGCCCCGGCACACCGGCTCAGACGACGCGACCGCGCCGTTCCTCGTTCAGGTCCACGCGCCCCGGATGGAACGCCCGGCGCAACACCGGGATCGCGTCATGCGGGTCGCACGCCCCACACATGAAGATGTCGATCGCGGCGAAGTTCCGCTCCGGCCATGTGTGGATGGAGATATGGCTTTCCGCCAGCACGACCACGCCCGACACGCCGCCATTGGGCGTGAAGTGGTGGAAGTGGCTGTGCAGGATCGTGGCGCCGGCTTTCACCGCCGCCTCCCGCAGGGCCACGTCGATATGGTCGGGATCGGCCAGGTTGGTCGCATCCCACAGATCGATGAGAAGGTGCGTGCCGGCGAAACGCTCGCCGTCCCTCTCAACGAAATAATCCTTCCGATCCTCGCCATCGTGGCAAGGCGCCGCTGCAATCGTCGTCTGGTTTTCGCTCGGAAGTTCCGAGACCATCCCCAGTTGAGCAAGTGCGTTCATCACGTACCCCCAAACCAGTAGATAGCCTGTTGGGCGGGATCGCCCCCTTGGGCCAAGAGAGGGGGAGATATGGCTTAGGGCAGGAAATGGCAAGTGAAAAGATGAGCTTCGCGGTGCAAACAAAATAGAAACGATGTCATCTCCCCGGCATTGAAGACGGGCCCGCCGAGCGCGCCGCGGGCGTCAGCGACCCCCGATCTCGCCCAGGCGCTGCGGGATGGCGCGGGCCAACCTCAACTCCGTCGCCGCCCGGGGCAGCTCCGCCACCTGCCCGACCGGGGGCGCCGTCAGCACCCGGAACAGGTCGGCCCGCGCTCCCGTCATGCGCGCAGCGTGACCCAGCAGGGTGGCCAGCGCGGCCGGGTCGTGCATCTGGACCGCAGCGCTCGCCTGCCGCAGCAACACGTCCTGCTGACTGTCCGAGAGCACGCCGAGGGCAGGCACCGTCTTCGACGCCAGCGCGCCCAGTGCCGCGTAGCTGCCCCGCCAATCCCCGGCGCCGGCGAGCAGCGTTGCCCGCAGCTCGTCCGCCGCCGGCGTGCCCGCCGCCACCAGACCCGAAGCCGCAGCCGCCACGTCGCCCTGGGCGGCCTGCGCCCGGGCCACCAGCAGCGCGCGCCGATCCAGAAGTGCAGGCGGTAGCCCGGGAGCCTCGGATGACCGCAGCGCCAGCGCGGCCCCGGGCGCATCCCCCGCCTCCAGCAGCAGATGCGCCAACCTGGCCCCGAACTCGGCCCGGCCCGGCCCGGCCACCGTCGCCCGCACCAGCCCCTGCAGCACCGGGATCGTCCGTGCCGGCAGATCCAGCGCCGTGAGCTTGTCCGCCAGCAGCGCCGCCAGAACGCCACCCGCCGCGCCCTCCGGCACGCAGTCCGCATAGTCGGACGCCATCATCACCACCTCCAGCGGCGACAGGCCCGCCCCGTCGGCGGCCAGCATCGACTGGAACACCGCCGCCTTCCGGGCCGCGACGACGGCCCGCTGGTCCGGGAACGCCGCCTCGGTCGCCCGCAGCTGGTCCAGCGCCGCACGCCAACCCCCGGCCGCGGCGCGCAGCTCCGCCGCCCGGATCCGGGTCCGTGCCTCCATCGCGTCGCCCCGCCAGGCGAAACCCTGCCGCTCGAACGTGTCGGCCGCGGCGCCGGGGCCGATGCGCCCGCTGGCCAGGCCAAGCTCCGCCTCCCGCAGCGTCGCGCGCACCTGGTCCAGCCGGTCCGTCCCGGCCCGCAGCGCCGCATAGGCCGCCAGCGCCTCCTCTACCCGCCCCGCCCGCTCCAGCCGCAACGCCCGGGCGAACCGGGGCAGCTGCGTCTCGGGAACGGCGACGCCCGCCTCCACCGCCGCCTCCGCAACGTCCGGCCACACCGACCGGCGCAGAGTCGGCGGATACGACCACGCCAGCGCCGACCCGGCAGCCAGGCCCAGCGCCGCCGGGGTTTCCCGCCCCAGGCGACGGTCCCGCAGGCCCTGCCAGAGACCGATCTCCGCGCCGCCCTCCATCGCCGGGTCCATCAGGCGGGGATCGTCCAGCCCGTCCGCCTCCTCCGGTCGCCCGGCGAGCACCGCCGCCATCCCGCCCAGCGCCACGAAGCGCGCATCGGCCATCATCTGCGGATCCTCGGCCGCCACCAGCGACAGCAGCGACTGCGCCTCCATCCCCAGGCCCAGCGCGATATAGGCCTGCGCCGCGGCCACACGCGGCCGGCTGCGCGCCCGGGGCGCCGCCGCCGCCGCACTGGCCAGCGCCCCCTTCAGTCGGTTCGACAGCGCCGCCACCGGCTCGTCGGGAAGGTCGAACTGGCGGCCCCGCGCCATCGGCCCCGCCGGCGCCGCGGCGGAGCCCCGCAGCACGAACCCGCCTGCCCCGGCCCGAAGCTCGAGCTGATCGGACAGCGGCTCCACCACCACGCCCAGCCAACTCGGCAGCACCACGTGGTCCGGCGCCCGCCGCGTCCCGGCGAACCCCGACTCCGGCCCATCCGTCAGGCTGGTGCCGACCAGCAACGCCCCCCCGGTCGTCGGGTCCACGACCGCCACCGAACGCCCTGGCCGCGGCAGCCCGAACAGCGTCGCTGCGTCGCCCGCCTTGGCTTCGCCAGCCTTGACTTCGCCCGAAGGCTTCGAAGCCCGGCCCGGCGCGGGTTCTGCCGCCTCGACACCGCCCGCCAGCAGCCCGCCCGCCTGGCTCCCGTCCCACTCGGTCTCCGTCGTCTCGATCCGCCAGCCCGACGCCACCCGGGCCAGCCGCAGGCGCCACTCCGCCCCCAACGGCACCTGGATCGTGGTCGTGACGGCACCCGGGACCGCCTGACCGTCGGCCCACGGCACCGCAACCGGGCCGAGCCGTCGATCGAACACCACAAGCCCGAACCCGCCCCGTCGAAACGCCGCCGCCCCGACGCTGGCATCCGCTGGCACGACGAACGGCGCATACCCCGCCGGACGCACGGACGGCCCCCCTGCCGGCGATCCCACAGGCGACGCAGCCACCGCGGGGGCCGCAACCTCCCGGCCCGGCTCCGGCCCGGGCGCGCCGGCGCTTGAGGCGTCCTCGGCTTGCGGCAGGCCCCGCCCGGCCAGCGCCTCCCGCACGACGGGCACGGTCGGTGCCGCCTCCGCCACGGGACGCCCGGCCTCGGCCTGCTCCCGAATCTGCTCCCGAACCTGCTCCCCAGCCTGGGCCCGCTGCGTCGCCTCGAGATCGGCCGAGAGGTTCAGGGTCAACGCTGACGTGTTCGGCGCCAGCCCCTCGCTCGCCGGCTCGGGCGCCTGCGCCCTCGGCTCCGCCTTCCACCGGCCGCCGGGGCGCGACCGCCCCGCCGGCTTGGGCGACGCCGGAGACACCGGCGCGACGGGCGCCGCATCGGGGGGGTCGAGCACGTCGACCACCATGCGCGATCCGATACGCAGCGGCCGGATCTGGGCACCCGGGGCAACGACCAGCGTCGCGCTGCCCGGGCGCGCCTCGAACCCCACCACGTTCCGGGGCAGCCCGCCCGGCCGGCCCGCCGTCGCGTTGGCCGAGAACACCAGCAGCAGCCTGTCGCCCTCCATCGCCGCCTGCGACGTCACGCCCGCGGGCAGGTCGAACACCAACCGCCCGAATCCGGGGTGGTCGCCCACCCGAACGCCGACCGGCCCCGCGACCCCCGCGCCGCTCCTTGCACCGCCCGAACCCGTGCCAGCCCACGCGCCCGCCCACCCGCCAGCCCCTGCGCCAGCTCCTGCGCCAGCAACATCCATCGAGCCGTCCGGCGCATGCAGCATCTGCGCCCGGAGGCCGGGAACACCGCCGAGGCCAACGGAGCAGACCAGCACCGCGACCGCGTTCAGCCACCCCCGCCTCATGGCGTCGCCCCCGCCAGCGCCCGCACCCGCCATTTCACCAGGTCGCTGGTCGCGGCCCGCGCCCGATCCGGCTGCATCGCCGCCAGGACCGACCCGGCCTTCGCCTCCTTCATCCGGTCCAGCACCTGCATCAGCACCGCCGGCTCGAGATCGTTCAGGATCGCGGCGGCATCCTTCGGCCGCATCGATTCATAGGTCTTCACCAGGCCGCGCCAGTTCGCCTCGTCCCGCTCCCGCCGCGTCTGGTCCAGTGCCTCCAGCCGGGCCTGTAGCGCGGCCAACTGCTCCACCCGCTCCGTCAAGCGGCGTTCGGCGGCAGCCAGCACCGCCTCCCGCGCTTCCAGGGTCCGGCCCCGACCGTCCAGCGTATCCCGGCGGGAGCGGAGATCCTGCAGCAGGCCAAGCTCCGCCGCATCGACCACGGGCGGCTGCAGGCCCGGTGCCGCCGGGACAGTCGAGGCCGGGACAGTCGAGGCTGGGGCAGTCGAGGCTGGGGCGTTTGTGGCTGGGGCATTTGTGGCCGGCGCGGTTGCCGCCGAAACACCATGCGACGCACGCGCCGGCGATGCCGCCTCGTCCGGCTTCTGCTCCGCCTTCGGGCCGCTCGCGGCGCGGGCCGCCGGCACCATCGCCTGCCCGGCGCTCGCCAGCATCGCCGGCCCGCCGCTTCCGTGCATCAGTCCCGCCAGCTTCAACACGGCCAGCAGCCCCATCGCGGCAATCAGCAGCGGCAACAGCCGGGGCGCGAGGCGCGCCGCCATCCGCATCATCGCGAGCCTCGGAGCGCCAGCAGGAGGTCCCGCTCGGCCTGGCTCCGCACCGGCCCGTCCCCGGGCCCGCCCGCCGCCCGGGCCGCCGGCATGGAGCCCCCTCCCGACCGCAGCGCCGTCCCCGCCGTGCCGAGCTCCCGCGCCGCCCGGACCAGCCCATCCAGCCGATCTGCCAGCTGCTCGCCACGGTCCGAGAGAAAGGCCAGGTCATCCTTCAGCGCCGCCGCGTGGCTCAGCTGGACCGTGAGCGCCTCCGCCGTCTCGCGCAGCCGCGTCAGGCTGGCCTCCGCATGCCGGGTCCCGCTGTCGAAGCCGGCCACCGCCGCCCCCAACGCGCTCCGATCGCCCCGCATCGACGCGATCGCCCGGTGCAGACGGATCGCGTAGACCAGCGTCGCCGCCAGCAGCACCACCAGCACGAGTTCGACCAGGGTCTCGACACCACCCATTTTGGGCCTCCTCGCTCAGTGGGACCGGCACCGCGCCGCAATCGGCGGCGGGGAGCACGTCATTGCACGATCATTTCGGTGAACAGCACCGCAACCACACGGGCTGGTGGCGCCGCCAGGTTGGTGCGCGCCAGAAGCTCCTCCCGCAGGCGGTACGTGCCGGCGGTGCCACGCAGCTCCTCCGGCCGCATCTCCCGCAGGTAGCCCTGGAACAGGTCCAGCACCCGGGGCATCGCCGCCTGGATCGTCGCCTGGTCCTCGGGCCGGGACAGCTCCAGCTTGGCCTTCAGCTTCACGTAGGCGGCCCGGCGCTGGCCCGTGTTCAGGTTCGCCACGATGTCCGGAAGGTCCATGAACGACGGATCGCCCTTGGCCGCATGGCCGTCGGGCTTCGCGTCGCCATGCTTTTCCGTATGCACCGGGGCGACGCCGCCCTTCTCCGCGTGCTTGTCACCCTTCTCGCCAGGTTTCTCGCCTTTCTCCGCATGCTTCTCGCCTTTCTCCGCATGCTTCTCCGCCACAGCCCCGTGCGCCTCCGCCGTATCGTCCCCGCCGCGGCCCAGCAGCTTCGGCAGCACGCCCGAGAACCAGGCCCCCGCCCCGCCGCCGCCCAGCAGAAGCACCGCGGCCGCCACCAGCACCAGCTTCTTCTTCCCGCCGCCCTTCGTCGGGCCCGCTGCCGGTTTCGCCGCGCTCATCCGCCCCCTCCGTGCCACGCCACCCTGGCACGCCACCCTGGCGGCAAAAGGTTAACTAAACGTGCCCGCGCCCCGGCACCGCCCGCCCCCCGGCAGCAACTGCCCACCCCCCGCCCCGCCAAACCGCCCGTTCCACAGCCCATCAGCCCCGGCACGCCCTTTGCGCTAACCCGCACAGGCCGCCGTCAGGAACCCCGATGGAACTCACCAGCTACGTTGCCCTCTCCTACCTCGCCGCCCAGCAGCGCGCGATCGAGGTCACAGCCGCCAACCTCGCCAATGCCGGCACCTCCGGCTTCAAGGCCGAGCGCGTGCTGTTCAGCGACTGGCTCGCCCGCCAGCCCGGCACCGACGGCTCCCGCGGCCCGGCCCCGGTGGCCCTCGTGCAGGACCGCGCCACATGGCGCGACGCGGCCGAGGGCCCGCTGCAGCACACCGGCAACCCGCTCGACCTCGCCATCGCCGGCGACGGCTGGTTCACCGTGCAGACCCCGCGCGGCCCCCGCCTCACCCGGGCCGGGCGGTTCGCGCCGCAGCCCGACGGCACCATCGCCGACGGCGCCGGCAACGCGCTGCTGGACACGGCCGGGCAGAAGCTCCGCCTCTCCCCGGCCGACAACCAGCTGACCGTCGCTGCCGACGGCTCCCTCGGCAGCGAGAACGGCACGATCGGCCGCATCGGCGTCGTGCAGCCGTCCGACCCCCTGCGCATGCAGGCCGAGGGCGCCACCACGCTACGGGCCGACGCCGCCACCGCCCCGGTCGAACAGCCGCGCATCGTCCAGGGTGCCGTGGAAGACAGCAACGTCCAGCCCATCCTCGAGATGAACCGCATGATGTCCAGCCTGCGCAGTTTCGAGTTCACCGCGCAGCTGCTTCAGAAGGAAGGCGACCGGCAGCAATCCGCCATCGACAAGCTGACCCAGGCGAGGAGCTGAGGCATGCGCTCGCTCGACATCGCCGGCACCGGCATGCAGGCCCAGCAGACCAACGTGGAGGTGATCTCCAACAACATCGCCAACATGACCACCACCGGCTTCAAGCGCCGCCGGGCCGAGTTCCAGGACCTGATCTACCAGAACCTGCGCCGGGTCGGGTCCAACAGCAGCGACAACGGCACCGTCGTGCCCTCGGGCGCGCAGGTCGGGCTCGGCGTGCGCACCGCGGCCATCTACCGCATCAACGAGCAGGGCAACCTGCAGCAGACCAGCAACAGCCTGGACGTCGCCATCCAGGGCAACGGCTACTTCCAGGTGACCCTGCCCACCGGCGAGACCGCCTATACCCGCGACGGCACGTTCAGCCTGTCGCCGGCCGGGCAGATCGTGACCGCCGAGGGCTATGCCGTGGCACCGGGGATCACCGTGCCGCCGAACGCCGCCGACGTCACCATCAACACCGCCGGCGAGGTGCAGGTGAAGATCGACGGCACCGTGGCGCCGCAGACCGTGGGCACGGTGCAGCTGGCCACCTTCCCGAACGAGGCGGGGCTGGAGGCGAAGGGCAACAACCTGCTGCTGGCCAGCGCCGGCTCCGGCAACCCCGTCACCGGCAACCCCTCGGCCCCCGGCTTCGGCAGCGTGCTGCAGGGCTTCGTCGAAAGCAGCAACGTCAACGTCGTCACCGAGATCACCAACCTCATCACCGCCCAGCGCGCCTATGAGATGAACAGCCGGGTCATCACCACCAGCGACCAGATGCAATCCACCCTGACGAACCTGCGGTGAACGCCATGACCCGCCTCCTCCCGCTGCTTGTCGCGATGGTCCCGCTGCTCCCTACACCTTGGCAGGGCACCCAGGCCGCCACGCTGAAGCCGTACACCGCGCTGGGCGGTGCGGTGGTGCGCCTGTCGGACCTGTTCGACGGTGCCGACCAGCGCCCGCTCGGCCCCGCGCCGCCCCCCGGCGGGCGCATCACGGTCGAGGCGCCGCAGCTCTCGGCCATCGCCCGCATGTTCGGCGTGGACTGGCACTCGGCCGGGCCCGGCGACCGCGCCATCCTGGAACGCCCGGGCCGCCTTTTGTCCCGCGACGACGTGCTCCCCCCGCTCCGCGCTTTGCTGCAGGAGGCCGGGGCCCCGCGCGACAGCGAGATCGAGCTGCCGGTGCCCAGCACGGCGCCGCTGCCGGCCGGCGCCCAACCGGAATTCGGCTTCACCGGCACCGAATACGACGCAGGCTCCGGCCGGTTCACCACCCTCATGCAGGTCGCGGTCGACGGCGTGCCCCCCGTGCAGCTCCGCCTGTCGGGCCGGGTGCAGGAGATGGTGGAGCTGCCGGTGGCGCGCCGCGCCCTGCTGCCCGGCGACGTGCTGCACGCGGCCGACCTGCAATGGACCCGGCTCCGCGTCGGCCTGGCCCGGGGCGCGCTGGTGCGGCAGCCGGCCGAGGCGGAGAACCAGGCGGTGCGCCGGTCCATCCAGCCGGGCCAGCCGATCGCGCTGGCCGATCTCGGCCGTCCCATCATCGTGCAGAAGGGCACGCCGCTGCTGCTGCTGCTGGACGGCCCGGGCCTTCAGCTGACCGCGCAGGGAGTCGCCGCCGAGCCCGGCGGCATCGGCGAGCGCATCCACGTCACAAATCCCTATTCCCGCGCCGTGATCGAGGCGGAGATCACCGGGTCCGGCCGCGCCCGGGTGGTGCCGGGTCAGACGCCGCCCGCCGGTTCGCAACAGGTGGCCGGACGATGAGGCCTCTGGTTCCGACGCCGCTGCTCGCGCTTTTGTCGCTGGCTTTGTCCCTGCCCGGCTGCGGCGCGCTCGGCCGCCTGTCGGAGGTGGGCCACCCCCCCGCCATGACCCCCGCCGGCGACCCGACTCGGGACCCGGCCTATCGCCCGATCAGCCTGCCCATGCCGCGCGGCCAGACCGAGCCCGCCCAGGCCAACAGCCTGTGGCGCTCCGGCAGCCGCGCTTTCTTCAAGGACCAGCGGGCGGCGCAGGTGGGCGACATCGTCACCGTGCTGGTCAACATCACCGATGCCGCCAACCTGCAGAACCAGAGCACCGGGGGCCGCACGGGCGCCCAGACGATGGGCACGCCGAACCTGCTGGGCCTCGAAAGCTCGATCCCGCATCTGTTCGCCAAGGGCAACCCCAGCTCGCTGCTGTCCACCACCAGCAACAACACCTCGAACGGCACGGGCACCATCAAGCGGGCCGAATCGGTCCAGCTGCGCCTGGCCGGCGTCATCACCCAGCTGCTGCCCAACGGCAACCTGGCCCTGGCTGCCCGGCAGGAGGTCCGCGTCAACAGCGAGCTGCGGGAGCTGCAGGTCAGCGGCGTCATCCGCCCGCAGGACATCGCCAGCGACAACACGGTGCAGCACGACCGCCTGGCCGAGGCGCGCATCGCCTATGGCGGCCGCGGCCAGATCAGCGACGTGCAGACCCCGCGCTACGGGCAGCAGATCCTCGATATCCTGCTGCCCTTCTGAGATCGTCAGGCGGGGCTGGCCAGCAGCTCCACCCGGCGGTTCCGCGCCCGGCCCTCCGGGTTGTCGGCCCCGTTCGCCAGGGTGTTCGGCGCCACCGGCGAGCGCTTGCCGAACCCCTCGACCGAGATGGCCGCGGCCGGAACGCCCTGCCCGATCAGCCATTGCTGCACCGACTCCGCCCGGTGCAGCGAAAGCGCGATGTTGGCCGCGTCGGAGCCGACGCTGTCGGTATGGCCCTCCACCCGGATCGCCGGATACTGGAACGTCGACCGGATCGCCGCCAGCGTCTCCTGCAGCGCCGCCGAAGCCTCGGGCCGCAACGCCGCACTGCCGAACCCGAACAGCACGTCGGACGGAAGGGCATACCGCCCAGGCGAAACCGGCCGCACCATCAACGGGTAGGCCGTGCCCACGCACCCGGCCAATGAAACGGACAGCAGCGACAACGCGGCACCCCCAACCAGGCGGCGGCGGCTCATGAAAGGCTGGTCCACGACGTTCTCCCACTCGTTCCCGCCTACAACGTCCGGCAATCGCCAGGGATGCACACTCGGCGCAGGCGTCTGAAGGCGCAAGCACGCCCAGGCGGAAGCGACATGCGCCGGCTCCTGCAGCCGGCATTGTCCGATCCGAACGGGGACGCCTATGGTCGAGCCGCTTCGGGTTCTGGCTGCAGCCCGCCGCCAACGATTTGACCCGGCTCGGCGGCTACCTGGAACGCGACTATGGCTGGCACAGTCTCCAGCACCGGTTCGACCCACGGCGCGCGCGCGTCGCCAGCCCGGACGATCGGCTCGACGTGGCCGTGTTCGGCGACTCCTTTTTTCGGGCAGCGCGCGGTCCCGGCCGGGCTCCTCCTGGAAGGTCGACCGCGACTTCTGGACCGACTGGTTCGTCCAGCGCACTGGACTTCGCACTGGAACCTTCCATTGGGAGTTTCTCGACGTCGACGCCTACCGGTGGCGGCGGGCGTCCAAGACGTTTACTTTCCAGGCGATGCGCACTGGGCCGAAGCCGGCAAGCGCATAGCCGCAGACACTCTAACTCGGCATCTGCGGCCTGGCACATGAACCAAGGCGGTCAACAAGATTGACAGCATGCTGAATGGATGGATGCTGTCGATCGGCCCTCGGGCTCATAGGAGCCCAGTCCTGGCCTACGATCCCTCGCCCCTGCCACCCTTCGCTTGCATCCCGCCGCCGCTTCGGGCCCAAGATCGGTGTCATGGACAGCCTCACGCAGATGCCCGGACACCTGATCCGCCGGGCCCACCAGATCAGCGGCGCGATTTTCGCCGAGGAGTGTGCCGGGTTCGACCTGACGTCCGTGCAGTATGCGGCGTTGGCGGCGATCGGGGCGAACCCCGCGGTGGATGCGACCCGGCTGTCCACCCTCATCGCCTTCGACCGCTCCACCATCGGCGGCGTGCTGGAGCGGCTGGAGGCGAAGGGCTGGGTCCTGCGCGTGCCGAGCCCGGCAGACAAGCGTGTGAAGTTGCTGCGCCTGACCGCGGCCGGCGTACAGCTGCTGCACCAGGTGGGGCCCGCCGTGCAGCGCGTGCAGCAGCGGTTGCTGGCGCCCCTGGCCGTGGCGGACCGCGCGGCGATGCTGCGCCTGCTGGGTCAGCTCGCCGCCGTGCACGACGCGGGCAACACGGCGCCGATGCCAGACCCGGACTGACGTTCGCCCCGATCGAGCCGCGCCAGACTCGCCCATCGCAGGACACACGCTGATGCAGCACGACAAACCCATCCTGATCGCCGGCGGCGGCATCGGCGGCCTGGCGGCTGCCCTCGGCCTCGCCCGGGCCGGGTTCCGCGTCGTCGTGCTGGAGCGCGCCGCCACGCTGGGCGAGATCGGCGCCGGCATCCAGCTCGGCCCCAACGCCTTCCATGCCTTCGACACGCTCGGCATCGGCGACGCCGCACGCGCGATGGCGGTCTATGTGGACAAGCTCCGCCTGATGGACGCCATGACCGCCGCGGACATCTGCGCCATCGACCTCACGGCCCCGTTCCGCGAGCGCTTCGGCAACCCCTACGCCGTCGTCCATCGCGGCGACCTGCATGGGGTCTTCCTGCGTGCCTGCCGCGACAACCCGGCGATCGACCTGCGGACCGGCAGCGCCGTCACCGGCTACGACCAGGACGGCACCACCGTCACCGTGCGCCTCGCCTCGGGCGAGGCGGTCGAGGGGTCGGTGCTGATCGGCGCCGACGGCCTGTGGTCGCGCATCCGCGAGCAGGTCGTCGGCGACGGGCCGCCGCGCGTGACCGGGCACACGACCTACCGCTCCGTCATCCCGACCGACCAGATGCCGGAGGACCTGCGGTGGAACGCCGCCACGCTGTGGGCCGGGCCGAAGTGCCACATCGTCCATTACCCGCTCTCGGGCTGGAAGGTGTTCAACCTGGTCGTCACCTACCACAACGACGCCCCGGAGCCGGTCGCCGGCAAGCCCGTGCCCGACGAGGAGGTGATGGAGGGGTTCCGCCACGTCCATCCCCGCGCGCAGGACATCATCCGCCACGGCCGCGACTGGAAGCAGTGGGTGCTGTGCGACCGCGACCCGGTGGAGCGCTGGACCGACGGCCGGGTGGCGCTGCTGGGCGACGCGGCGCACCCGACCTTGCAGTACCTGGCCCAGGGCGCCTGCATGGCGATGGAGGACGCGGTCGCCCTGGCCCACGAGATGGCGGCCCGGCCCGGCGACCCCACGGCCGCGCTCGAAGCCTATCGCCGCCGCCGCGTGCTGCGGACCGCCCGCGTCCAGCTGCTCAGCCGGGAAATCGGGCAGCACATCTATCATCCGGCCGGCGCGCATGCGGCGCTGCGCAACGCCATCATGTCGGCAAAGACCGACGCCGGCTGGTACGACACCCTCGCCTGGCTCTATGGCAGCAATGGCCTCGACGACAGCGCGACGACCATGCCCGCCAGCCCGGCGATGACCGCGAAGTAGCAATACCGGAAGTCCGTCGCGACGCCGAGGCCGGCGAAGCTCGCCACATACACCAGCGCCGCGCCGCACACCCCGAGGACGAACGTCCCCGCAGGCGTGCCCCGTGCGCCCCAGGCCAGCGCGCATGCCGCGGCGTCCAGCAGGACCCAGGTGCCGCCCCGCGATAGCGGCGTCGGGGCCAGCGCCCCGGGCAAGGTCACGAGAATGAAGCGGCGCAGCTGCAGCGGGATCGACTTTGTCCCGGGATCCGGGGGAAGGGTCGTCCCGATGGTGAGGTCGGACTCGACGAGAAAGGTCGCCATGAACGCCGCCCGGTGCCGCAGATACGCCAAGGGGTGGTGCAGCACGGCCCGAAGCCAGGACTCGGCCAAAGCGGGCGAGCCGAACAGTGCCTCCCGCTCCAGCGTCTCCATCACGAAGGTGCAGGGCGGCAGGGTCCAGTAGATGTCCCACGCCGTCGGGTGGTAGCAGCCGGCCACCACGAGCGCGTCCTCGGCCGCCGTCCAATGGCCGGGGAAGACGTTGCGCTTGGCGAAGTGCGAGATGCCGCCGAGGTCGAACACCAGGATGGAGTGCAGCGGGTGCTGCCGGGTCGCGTCCAGCAGGTCGTAATAGACGAACGGGACCAGCAGGAACAAGGCAAGCCCGGCCGCGAGGGTGAACAGCGCCGTGCGCCACCAGACGAAGCGGGCGGGCCACACCAGCGCGGCCGCCAGCACCGGTGCGGCGGCCAGGGCGTTCGGCCGCAGCAGCACGCCCAGCACCACCAGGCCGAGCCCCACCGCCTGGGCCGCCCTGCACCCCAGCGCCGGTCCGGGCCCTCGGCCCGCCGCGAACACCAGCGCGGCAGCGGACAGCCAGCACGCCGCGAACAGGATGTCGCGCCACACCACGCCCACGAAGATGATGGCCGGCGGCGACAGCGCGAGCAGCGGCAGGGCCAGCGCCAGCCCGCGTGACCGCCGCGCGACGGCCAGCGCCACCAGGGCGAAGGCTGCCCAGTACAGCGTGACCGTCAGCAGCATCATGCTGCCCGGTCCCGGCGCGATCGGGTCGATCCACGACCACAGCAGCGTCATGACCGGCGACTGCCAGTCGCCCCGGAAGCCGCGCGCGATGTCGCCATGGACGAACTCGGCATCGCCGGTCATCAAGCCGGGGAAGAACACGCCGAGCGTCAGGGCATAGGCCGCCACACACAGGCCGACGGGCAGCGTCCAGGACGGTGTCCCGGATGGTGCCCGGCCGGACCGGTCCGGCGCCGCCAGGTCAGGCACCGTCCTGCGGCAAGGTCAGTGCCTGCTCCAGCAGCGCCAGAGCGGCATCGGCGAACGTCACCATGTTTTCGGCCCGGTCGGCGGACCCGGTCGCGATCGTGCGGCTCAGGCTTCGCGGGCCCGACACCGACAGGCAGCAATGGCCCGCCGCGTCGCCGTAACGATTGCCGGAGGGGCCCGCGGCACCCGTCTCCGACAGGCCCCACTCCGCACCCAGCTTCGCGCGAATGGTCCGGGCCAGCAGCGCGGCCATCGGTTCCGTGGAGGACCGGATCGCGCCCAGCGCCTCCGGCGGGATGCCCAGCAGCGCCTCACGCGAGATGCCCGTGTAGATGACCGCGCCGCCCAGATAGAACGCGGACGCGCCGGGGACGGCCAGCAGCGCGGCCGAAACGAGGCCACCGGCCGAGGCTTCCGAGACACCGAGCGTCTGCCGCCGCGCCACCAGCAGGGCGGCGATCCGCAGCACGCGGGTCCCATCCACGGTGCCGCTCATGCCGGTTCGCCCAGCAGGTCCGGCGCTTCGGCCCGGAACACCGTCTGCCCGCCTTGCACCACGGCGCGCACCGGGCTGTGGGCGATGCGGTAAGGCAGTTCCGCCGGGTGAGCGAGGTCCCACAGCACCATGTCGGCCCGCTTGCCCACCTCCAGCGTCCCGCGGTCGGCTAGCAGGTCCAGCGCCCGCGCGCCTTCCCGCGTGAAGCCGGCCACCGCCTGCTCCGCGGTCAGGCGGAACAGGGTGCAGGCGAGGCCCATGATGGCGGTGGGCATGGAGCAGGGCGAGCTGGACGGGTTGTTGTTGGTGGCCAGTGCCATGCGCACGCCGTGGCTGCGGAACAGCGCGACCGGTGGCTTCTGCACCTCGAACAGGGTGTAGTTGGCGCCCGGCAGCAGCACGGCGACGGTGCCGGCCGCAGCGAGCGCGCGCACCCCGGCCTCGCTGGCGTATTCGAGGTGGGCCGCCGACAGGGCATGGTGCCGCGCTGCCAGGGCGCTCGCCCCGGCTTCGGAATACTGGTCCGCATGCAGCGTGACGCGCTTGCCGTGCGCGGCCGCGGCCTCGAACATCCGGCTGGTCTGCGCATGGGTGAAGCCGCGGAAGGCCGGGGTGTCGCAATAGCCGTCGACGAGGTCGACCAGGCCCTCGGCCACCGCCCGCGGCAGCAGCTCGGCGCACAGGAAGTCGGTGTAGTCGTCGGGGCGGCCCTCGTACTCCGGCGGCACGCCGTGCGCGCCCATGAAGGTGCACACCACGCTGACCGGCATGCGCCGCCCGATCTCCCGCGAGACCCGCAGCAGCCGCAGCTCCGACTCGAGGTCGAGGCCGTAGCCCGACTTGCTCTCGAGCGTCGTCACGCCGTTGGCGATCATGGCGGAGACGCGCTTGGCCGACTGCGCCAGCAGCGCCGCCTCGGGCGCAGCGCGGGTGGTCAGCATGGTGCCGCGCACGCCGCCGTTCACCCGGACCAGGTCGTCGCGGGTGGCGCCGGCCAGGCGCAGCTCCCAGTCGCCCCGGCGCTCGCCGGCATGCACCACATGGGTGTGCGGGTCGCACAGGCCGGGCGTCAGCACCTGGCCGCGGCAGTCCACCGTCTCGACGGCCGCGCCGCCCGGCAGCTCCGCCGCGGGGCCGACCCAGGCGATGCGGCCGTCCCGCACGGCCACGGCGCCCTCCGTGACCAGGCCGAAGGGTGCACCGCCGTCCTGCATCGTGGCGAGGGTGGCGTTCGTCCAGACCCGGTCCCACACTGCCCCAATCCCCCACCCGTCCAGCCACGGCCCGCAACTTGCTTGGCTGCTCCCACGAAAGCAAGGAACGCCCCATGAGCCCAGTGCTGCAGCGCCGCACCTTTCTGACCGCCGCCGCCGGTGCCGCGGCACTGTCCATGCCGCGCGTCGCCCGCTCGCAGGATTCGAAGGTCCTGCGGTTCATTCCCCAGGTGGACCTGTCGATCCTCGACCCGGTCACCACCACCGCCTACATCGCGCGCAACCATGGCTTTGCCGTGTTCGACACGCTGTTCGGGCAGAACAGCAGCTTCGCCGCCGAGCCGCAGATGGTGGGCGCCGTGGCCACCGAAGCCGACGGCAAGCTGTGGCGCCTGACCTTGCGCGACGGGCTGAAGTTCCATGACGGCGCCCCGGTGCTGGCGCGCGACTGCGTGGCCAGCATCCGCCGCTGGGGCCGGCGCGACGCGTTCGGCCAGGCGCTGCTGGCCGCCACCGACGAGCTGTCCGCCGCCGACGACAAGACGATCGTGTTCCGCCTGAAGCGCCCCTTCCCGCTGCTGCCCGACGCGCTGGGCAAGGTGGCCAGCAACATGTGCCCCATGATGCCGGAGCGCCTGGCCATGACCGACCCCTTCACCAGCATCACCGAGGCGGTCGGCAGCGGCCCCTTCCGCTTCCTCGCCAACGAGCGCGTGCCCGGCGCCCGCACCGTCTATGCCCGGTTCGAGGGCTACGTGCCCCGGCCCGAAGGCAAGCCCGACTGGACCTGCGGCCCGAAGATCGCCTACGTCGATCGCGTGGAATGGACCGTCATCCCCGACGCCTCCACCGCGTTCGGCGCCCTGAAGTCGGGCCAGATGGACTGGTGGCAGGAGCCGGCGCTGGACCTGGTGCCGGCCATGCGCAAGGAGGCGGCGATCCAGGTCGTGGACCTCGATCCCACGGGGGCGCCGGCCATGATGCGCTTCAACCACCTGCAGCCGCCCTTCAACAACCCGGCCATCCGCCGCGCCCTGCTCGGTGCCGTCGACCAGTCCGCCTTCATGGAGGCCGTGGCCGGCGCGGAGCGGGAGCTGTGGAAGCAGGGCACCGGCTTCTTCCCGGCCATCTCGCCCTTGGCCAGCCCGGTCGGGATGTCGGCCATCAAGGAGAAGCCCGACTATGCCCGCGTCAAGGCTGACCTCGCCGCGGCCGGCTACAACGGCCAGAAGGTGGCGGTGATGGTCGCCACCGACCTGCCGGCGCTCGCGGCGCTCGGCCTGGTCGGCGCCGACATGCTGAAGCAGGCCGGCATGAACATCGACGTGCAGGCGTCGGACTGGGGGACCGTCATCCAGCGCCGGGCCAGCAAGGAGCCGGTGGAGAAGGGCGGCTGGAGCGTGTTCTTCACCAGCTTCTTCGGCCTGGACCAGATGACGCCCGCCGGGCACCTGGGCCTGCGCGGCAACGGCGTGAACGGCTGGTTCGGCTGGTGCGAGAGCCCGAAGCTGGAGACCCTGCGCGACGAGTGGTTCCAGGCCCCGGACCTGGCTGCGCAGAAGGCCACCGCGGTGAAGATGCAGGAACAGGCCTTCATCGACGTCCCCTATCTCCCGCTCGGCGAATACTCTATCCCGACCGCCATCCGGAAGGAGATCACCGGCCTGCAGAAGGGCCTGCCGATCTACTGGGGCCTGAAGAAGGCGTAAGCCACGGGAGGACTGGCGTTTGACCATGATGAAGGTGCTGCTGCTGATGGCTGCGGCCGCGCTGTCGGGCTGCGGCCCCGCCTACCATCCGGGCGTCTCCGGCATGTCTCGCCCGCTGCCGCAGAACGCGTCGGGCAACTCCGACTTCCAGCCCGCCAACAGCATGCCGCGGTAGGCTGCCCGAAGACGCAAGCCGCCTCGGCTTGACCGGGCGGTCATGTTGCCGAAAGCTGCCGGGTCAGAACGCCCCGGGCCAACGGGGCGGCACGGGAAGGAAACCATCCATGCTCCGCCGAACCCTTCTGGGCGCGGTCGCGGCCGCCCCGACCCTGCGCCTGCCGGCCGTCCGTGCCCAAGCGGTCATCGCCCGGCCGGCCCGGGTGCTGCGCTTCGTCCCCTACGTGGACCTGGCCGTGCTCGACCCCGTAGCGAACACCGCGTCGCAGACCCGCACCCATGCCTTCCTGGTGTTCGAGACGCTCTATGGCCTCGACACCGACTACCTGCCGCAGCCGCAAATGGTCGAGGGCCACACCGTCTCGCCCGACAGCCTCACCTGGTTGCTGACGCTGCGGCCCGGCCTGCGCTTCCACGACGACACGCCCGTCCTGGCCCGCGACGCCGTGGCCAGCATCCGCCGCTGGGGCGCGGTGGACAGCTTCGGCCTGACCCTGATGGCCGCCACGAACGAGCTGGACGCGCCGGACGATCGCACGATCCGCTTCCGCCTCAAGCACCCCTTCCCGCTGCTGCCCGACGCGCTGGGCAAGATCTCGCCCCATGTCTGCGTCATCATGCCGGAGCGGCTGGCCCGCCTGCCGCACACGAAGCCCGTGCCCGAGATGGTGGGCAGCGGCCCCTTCCGCTTCCTGGAGCACGAGCGTATCGCCGGCGCCCGCGTCGTCTACGAGCGCTTCGCCGGCTACATCCCCGCGCCGGGCCCCGTGGGTTTCACCAGCGGGCCGAAGCCCGTCCATGTCGACCGCGTGGAATGGCTGACGATGCCCGAGCCCGCGACCGCCATCGGCGCGCTCCGCTCCGGCGAGGTGGACTGGATCGAGGCGCCGCCGCCCGACCTGCTGCCCCCCTTGCGCAACGATCCCAACGTCGTCGTGCGGACCAACGATACGACCGGGGTCGTGCCCATCCTGCGCTTCAACATGCTGCATCCGCCCTTCGACAACCGGGCCATCCGCCGCGCCGTGCTCAGCGCCACCAGCGAGCGCGACTTCATGACGGCCTTCTCGGACGACAGCACGAACTGGCGCACCGATTTCGGCTGCTTCTGTCCCGGCACGCCCATGGCCACCACGGTCGGGCTGGACCAGGCCGTCGGCACGGCCAGCGTGGAGGCGGCGCGGCAGGCGATTTTGGCCGCCGGCTACCGCAACGAGCGCGTGGTCGTGCTGGGCGCGACCGACCACCCGGTGAACAGCGTCACCTCGCAGGTCGGCGCGGACCTGCTGAAGCGGCTGGGCCTGAACGTGGACTTCCAGGCGATGGACGCCGGCACGATGTTCCAGCGCCGGGCCAACCGCGAGGGGCTGGACCGCGGCGGCTGGAGCGTCTTCCCCTCCGCGGTGGCCGGCATCGACGTGCTGAACCCGGCCGTCTCGTTCCTGGCGCGCGGCAACGGCAAGGACGCCTGGTATGGCTGGCCGTCCGACCCCGAGCTGGAGCGGCTGCGCCAGGCCTGGTTCGACGCGCCCGACCGCGCGGCCCAGCGCGCCGTGTGCGAACAGATGCAGCGGCAGACGCTGAGCGAGGCACCGTACCTGCCGCTCGGGCAGATCGTCCAGCCCACCGCGCATCGCCGGACCGTGACCGGCATGCCGCCGGGCTTCGCGAAGTTCTGGGGCGTCCAGAAGGCCTGAACGGCGCGCCGTTGCCCTATGCCGGCCGGTGCAGCGCGACGCGGGGCCGGGTGAAGGTGCGGCGGCCAGCCTTCATGCCCCATAGCGGCTGCGCCAGCGTCCGCACCGCGTCATCCGGCCCGGCCGCGTCCAGCAGCACCAGGTCGGCCATGTTGCCCACCGCGATGCCGTACCCCGTCTTGCGCATCAGCCGCGCGCTGTCCGTCGTGATCATCGCCAGGCAGGCGGCCAGCGCGTCCGGCCGCGCCACGTGGCAGACGTTGGCATACAGGTTCGCCATGCGGATCAGCGAGCCGTCGCCATACGGGGTGAACGGGTTCAGCACGTTGTTGGTGGAAATGGAGCAGCACACCCCCGCCGCGCGCAGCCCTTCCACCGGCACGACGCCCCGGGGCACGGCATGGTCGTGCGAGCGGCCCATCAGATACAGGTCGGTGGCCGGCAGCACCGTGACCGCCACGCCCGCCCGGGCCAGCTGCGCCGCGATCGACAGGTAACGCGGCCGGTCCACGAGGCTTAGCTGAGTCATGTGCCCCACCGCGACCCGGCCGCCCCAGCCGTACTCCTCCGTCTTGCGGCAGACATACTCGACCTGCATGCCGTCCGTGCCGTCCGCCAGGTCGAGGTGCATGTCGATGTCGACGTCGAAGTCCCGCGCAAGGGCGAATACCCGGTCGATCTGCCCCCGCGGGTCCGTGTCGATGTAGGGCACCGCGCCCAGCACGCGGGCACCGCGCCGCAGCCCCTCAACCAGCAGCGCCTCCGTCCCCGGGTTGTTCAGCAGGCCCTCCTGCGGGAACACGCACAGCTCGATGTCCAGCGCCCAGGCATACTCCTGGGCCAGGGCCTGCACGCCCTCGAACCCGATCATGCCGATCCCGGGATCGACCTCCACATGCGTCCGCATGCCCATCGTGCCCCAGCCGATGCACCGCTCGATCGTCTGCCGGCCGCGCGCAATCACGTCATCCACGGTGAAGCCCCGCTTGGCGGCGCTGGTTTCCCGCACCGCCTCGGCCACCGTGCCCTCCTCGGTCCGGCAGCGGTCCAAAATGCAGGTCTTGTCGAGGTGGATGTGCGTCTCGAGCAGGCCCGGCACCAGAAGGCGGCCCGCTGCCGGGACCGACGGCCCGGCATGGGGCAGATCCGGCCCGATGGCGGCAATCCGCCCGGCCGAGATCCCCACATCGGCCCGCTGCAGCCCATCCACCCCGGCGAACAGGGCATCGCGGACGACCGTGTCGAACACGCTAGTGGTCCGATGCTGACGGGCATCTCTGCCCGTGCGCTGAAGCGGCCCACCACAACAACCGCGTGCTCCGGCTCATTCTACACCACCCGAATGCGTCAGAGCACTAAGGCAGCGCCACCGCGCCGAGGATCCGGCCATCCTCGGCCTGCAGCAGCAGGGCCGTCCGCTCACCCAGGGGGCGCGGCGCCACGAGGTCCAGCGCCGCGCCGTCCCATGTCCCCGCCGGGGCGATCGCGCGCACCACGTTGACCTCCGTCAGCGTCCGCCCGCCATTCTCCCCGGCCCGCACCGGCGTCGTGTGCTGCCGGTCGAACCCCACCAGCAGAAGCATCCCGCGCCCCTCGCCCGCCCCGGCATGCACCGTCACGCCGCCCGGCGCGGCCGACAGCGCGAGCGCCACACCCGCCCGCGGCGCCGCCCGGACCGCCCCGATCGCCCGCCGCACGGCAGCACGGTCCGACCCCACCACCTCGAGCCGCCCATCGACCACGACCTGGGGCGTGTAGACCGTCTCGAGCTTCAGCCTGCTGCTGAACGCCCGCTGCCGCTCCGTCGCGCCCGCAAAGGAATACGGGTCCTTCCACCCCAGCCGGTCCCAATAGGTGACGTGCAGCCCGAGCGGCAGCAGCGAGGAGTCCGCCGTCGCCAGCTCCGCCAACAGCGCATCCGCCGGCGGGCAGGACGAACACCCCTGCGACGTGAACAGCTCCACGACCGTGAGCCGAACCGGCCCCTGGGCCGGCGCCACGCCCTCGGCCTGCACCGCAACCGACAGCCCCAGCAGCAACGTCAACAAGGCGAACAGGCGCATGTGAACTCCCAAGGCTGCCCCTCCCTGTATCAGCAACCCGCTACCCCTGGCCAGCAAGCCGAACCCCGAAGTCGTGCCACCCGGCATCCGGACACATCGAGGGCTCCCGAACACACCGTAGAGCCCCCCTTGCATCCCATACCGGACCAGCCTAAACACCGCCGCTCTGGAGCGCGGGCGTAGCTCAGGGGTAGAGCACAACCTTGCCAAGGTTGGGGTCGAGGGTTCGAATCCCTTCGCCCGCTCCAGGTTTTTTTGTAGCACAATGGGTTAAAGGCATTCCCGATCGGGCGTGCCGAAGCGTATTCTTGGCCTGGGTGCAGGACTGGGTGTAATTTTCGGGTGATTGTTGGCGATCATCGGCGAACACACACGGGCTTTGGCAGCATGTAAGCCTCGCGGCAAGCGGCATTGTCTGGCGCCGACGACTACGAATCGGTCGCGGTCGGGCATGCTTGCAAGGGAAGGCTTTCGAGACGAAGCAACGGGCACCGACTAGCAATCTGATCGCCGAGTCATGCGAGGCATGCATCCCACCGGTCAGCGCACGAGCCACTGGTGGCCGAAGCTGCGCTAAGGCGTTTCTTTACGGCGGCATGCTCTGGGGCATGTCGTTCGCGCTGCACGAGCAGGCGGTGATGGACCCGCGCAGCGGCCGGCCGTTGAACCCGAACCTGGGCGAGTACCACGTGCCGGTGAACGCCGACGTGCCCTCGATCGAGGCGATATTGGTGGAGGAACGCGACGTGCACGTGAACGCGCTGGCGATCAAGGGCGTGGGCGAGATCGGCGTAACCGGCTCGGCCGGCGCGATCGCCAACGCGGTGTGGCACGCGACGGGGGTGCGGGCGCGGCGGTTCCCGATCACGCTGGAGCAGCTGATCGGGTGAGCGGGGGCCTCTCGGGACGAAGCGGGACCGCCGCCCTGCGGGTTGCAGGGGGGCGGGGTCAGCGGCCGGCGGACCTGGCGCGGGTGTAGGCCAGGCCTGCCGCGACGCTGAGGATGCGGCCCGGCTCCTCCCGGCAGGTGAGCTGCACGGCGTGGCTGATGTCCCGGGAGTCCATCGTCTCCCCGACCTTGTAGGCCTGGTGCTGCAACGCGCCGGCCACGTTCATGCCCGACCAGAAGCCGAGGAGGCAGACCAGGCCCTGGTCGAACACCGGGGAGGGACCGCTGCCCAGCCAGGTCTGGCAGGGGACGTTGCCGCCAAAGGTCATAACGGTTTCCTCGGCTTTGGCGCAGGGCGGGGTAATAGCGAGCGCCGAGATCAGGGCGACGGCGCTCACGGCGCGGGCGGCTGGCTGCCGGAAAGTTCTGGGCGGACTGTCACGCCGCATTGCGTTCTCCTTTCGGGTGCTGGGCGGGCGCGGTTTTGCCCAGCCATGAGGCGGGGGTGATCAACGCGATAAGCATGGCGGAGATGATAAACTCGACATACGGATAATAGGTTGGTGCAGATCCACGGATTCCGAGTTGGCCGTAGACGATGTAATGTGGGTCGACGAACATCCATAGCCAGTCGTTACGGGGATCAAGCCAGGCATCCAACCAACAAGCCTGAATGCCTATTGAGAGCGCTGTGCCAATCTTCAATACGCGGCCGTAGGAGCTTTTGGGCCCATCCAGGCGAAGACAGGCATAAGCCCCAAGAAGCGGAGGACCGAGAAGGTAGATAGTAATGGGAATTAAAAAGAGGTAAACAACCGAAAAGTTAACGGGATCGACGATTACGCGTAATGCGTTACTGTAATAATTATAGATGATCGACACGCTGATTCTTTTGCCTACAAACAAGATAAAATTGGCTACTAGTGTGCCAGTGACAAGAAATCTTTACACACAACCGGGAATTTACAGCAAGGCGCACTTCTTTCAGCGTGTCAGACCCCCCGACCCTCTCCACCGCGCGTCGGGTGGACGGCTTCCGGAACCTCAGGCGTTCAGGTTCTTCCGCAGCGTGGTTCGGGATGTCCCCTTTCTGTTGAAGCTCTACGCCGACAGCGGCTATCAAGGGCCGAAGTTCCAGCAGGGCTTACGCCGGGTTTGCGGGCAGGTGAACATCGAGATCGTCAAGCGTTCAGACGCGAGCACGTTCGTGGTGCTGCCGAAGCGTTGGACCGTCGAGCGCACGATCGCTTGGCTCAACCGATGCCGCCGCCTGGCAAAGGACTGGGAGTGCTTGAGCAGGAATGCGCTCGCCTTTCTCCGCTGGGCATCAGTGCGGCTGATGCTTCGAAAGCTATGCCGGGCAACAGCATGATCTCGGATAGACTCTGAGATCGACGAGCTGACCAAGATGGCCCCCGACCTCATCCCAACCTGGGTCGACGACCTCCACGCCTGGCGAGCCGCGCAGCCCCGCGCGACCGCGGCCTCGTCGAGCACTTCGGGAAGCGGCAAGGTCGGCCGCAACGACCCGTGCCCGTGCGGATCAGGGCGGAAAATATAAAAAATGCTGCGGGGCAAACTGACCGCCACACCGCTACCACCGCCGAGCACAACGCCGTAGTCAGCACACGACGCTTACGCCGCAGCCACAACCCGGACATCGCCAACGCTCACATCGACCCGCTGACGCAGTACCGGAACCAGGGCTGGACCGAGGGCCGCGCCCCCTCGGCGGCGCTCGGCACCAACAAGTACCTGAACGCCTACCCCGACGTGCGCGCAGCCCATGTCGACCCATTGCAGGACTACCTGCAGGCCGGGCAATTCCAGGGAGGGGTGGCGATTCTGGTATCCTGATCTCCGCCGACAACCGCACGAGGAGCGTCCCATGCCCCACCCCACCCTGCAGCTCGACATCGTTTCCGACACGATCTGCCCCTGGTGCTGGATCGGCAAGCGGCACCTCGCTGCCGCCCTGCCTCGTCTGGCCGATGAGGGTCTCGCCTTCGCCATCGCCTGGCGCCCTTTCCAGCTGAACCCGGCCATGCCCCAGGGCGGGGTCGACCGCCGGACCTATCGCACGGCCAAGTTCGGCTCGTGGGAGCGCAGCCAGGCGATGGACGCCCAGGTCGCCCGCGCCGGCGCGTCCGCCGGGTTGGACTTCCGTTTCGACCGGATGGTCCGCACGCCCAACACCATCGCGTCCCATGTCCTGCTGCGGCTCGCCCTCGATCAGGGTGGCCGTGACCGTCAGGACCAGCTCGCCGAGACGCTGTTCGCCGCCTATTTCAACGAGGGCGCCGATATCGGCGACCCCGCGATCCTGGCCGCGATCGGGGCCACCGCCGGCATCGACACCGCCGCCCTGTCCGACCCGGCCGCGCACGAGGCCGTCCGCGCCGAGGAGGCCGCCGCCCGCCGGAACGATCTCGACGGCGTGCCATCGTTCATCCTGGAAGGGCACCTGCTGTTCTCGGGCGCCCAGCCCGCCGAGACCATGGTCCAAGTGCTGCGGCAGGCCGCGCGCACCCTGACCCAGGCCACCTGACCGACTGCCGAGTGCAGCAGGCCGGCCGCACGTGCCGCGCTATGCAGGCCGCCAACCCGCCGCGGTCGGGTGAAACAACGGCGTCCGGAATGCCGCAGCCACGGGCAGGCCGGGCCACCGTTCCTGCCATCGGCTGCCTTGTACCATCGCCACAGCGACCCCGACCGGCGCCACGCCGGCCGCCCGGAGCAGATCGAGCCCGGCCCGCGCAGAGCTGCCCGTGCTGATCACGTCGTCGACCAGCAGCACCCGGCGCCCCTGCAGGCGGGGCAGCAGCCGCGGGTCCAGCCACATGCGCCGTGCCGCATTCGCACCACCGGGCGAGGCGGTGATCGAGTGCAGCGGGGCCGAGAGCGCGTCGTCGTACCACCGCTTCCGCGTGGTGGAGGGCGCGACCCAGTTCGGGTGCCCCAACGCCCGCGCCACCGCCGCCCCCACGGCATGGCCGAGCGTCGGCAGGCCGACCACCACCTCCGCGCCCCATGCCGCACAGCCCGAAGCCGTCCAGGCGGCAAGCTGGTCGAGCACGGTGAACGAGGCCTGGTTCGCGATCAACCCGGCCACGGCGAACGCGCCGAAGTCGCGCAACGGCAGGTCCAGCATCCGCCCGTCGGGCATCGGCGCCGGATAGACGTCGCGATAACCCGCGCAGGCCGGACGGTGCGGCACGAAGCTCTGCCAGTAAGCCGGCACGGGGCCGCGCACCGGCCGAACCTACCGGAGAAGCCCATCGACGGCAGGCGCGTCATCTCGTGCGAGCTCCCGGTGCCGCAGCAAGGCTGCCGTGCTCGGGGGCCGGCCGCGGAAGGCGACGTACAGCGCCATGGGGTCGCGCGTGTCGCCGGCGGACAGCAGGCTCCGCAGACGTCCCGCAAGCGCCGGGTCGAAGGGGTCGCCGGCCTCGGTGAACGCCTCGAAGCCGTCCGCGTCCAGCACCTCCGCCCACAGGTACGAGTAGTAGCCTGCCGCATAGCCGCCGCCATCGAACAGATGCTGGAAATGCGCGGGCCGGTGCCGCGTCGCGATCGCGGCCGGCATGCCGAGCCCGGCCAGCACCTCCGCCTCGAACGCGTCCACGTCCAGCGTGGCGGGCGCGGCATGCAGGTGCAGCGCCATGTCCATCAGCGCCGCCGACGTATAGCTGAGCGTCGCGGCCCCCTGGTTGAAGCCGCGGGCCGCGAGCAGCCGTGCGATCGTCGCGTCCGGCAGCGGCTCCCCCGTCTCGTGGTGCCGTGCATACCGCCGCAACGTCGCCGGCAGCGACAACCAATGCTCGTAGATCTGCGACGGCAGCTCCACGAAGTCCCGCCGCACCGACGTGCCGGACTGCCCGGGATACCGCACCTGGCTCAGCAGCCCATGCAGCGCGTGCCCGAACTCGTGGAACAACGTCTCCGCATCGCTGAAGCTCAGCAGCACGGGGGCCGACGGCGCGAAGTTGTTGTTGTTGACGACGACCGGCGAGACCGGGGCGTCCATCGCCTCCTGCTCGCGGTAGCTGCTCATCCACGCGCCCGACCGCTTGTCCGGCCGCGCGAACGGGTCCGCCAAGAACACCCCCACATGCCCGGTGCCGTCCCGGACCTCATAGGCCCGCACATCCGGGTGATACAGCGTGACGCCTTCGATCGGCAGGAACGTCAGCCCGAACAGCCGGGTCGCCGTGTCGAACGCCGCCTGCTGAATGGACTGGAACGCGAAGAACGGCTTCATCTCCGCCTCGTCCAGCGTGTAGTCGGCCTGACGCACCTTCTCCGCATAGAACCGCCAGTCCCACGGCTGCAGCACGCCGGCGAACCCGTCGCGCCGGGCTTCCAGCAGTAGCCGGTCCTGCTCGGCCTGCGCCTTGCCCATCGCCGGCCGCCATACCTCCCGCAGCAACCGGTGCACCGCGTCCGGCGTGCCCGCCATCGCGTCGGCCAGGCGGAACGCGGCGAAGCTGGCATAGCCCAGCAAGGCCGCCCGCTCCCGCCGCAACGCGAGGATCTCCGGGATGAGCGCCCGGTTGTCGTGCGGGCCAGGATGCGTGCCGCGCGCCACCCAGGCGTCATGCGCGGCCTGCCGCAGGTCGCGCCGCGTCGAGAACGTCAGGAACGGCTCGATGAGCGACCGCGACAGGGTCACGACATGGCCCGGCATGCCCCGCTCCGCCGCCGCGCGCGCCGACCCGTCCCGCACGAAGTCGGGCAGGCCGGCGAGGTCGTCCTCGCGCAGCGGCAGGAACCACGACTTCTCGTCATGCAGCACGTTTTGCCCGAAGGCGGTGTGGACGACCGCGAGCCGCTCCGAGATCCCGGTCAGCCGTGCCTTCGTCGCCGGGTCCAGCGCCGCCCCGCTCCTGATGAAGTTCAGGTGCGTGCGCTCCAGCAGCCGTGCCTGGTCCTCCGCCAGGCCCAGCGCGTCCCGCTGCGGCATCAACGCAGCCACCCGCGCGAACACGCCCGGGTCCAGCGCCACCTGCATCCCGTGCTGCGCGAGCACCGGCGACATCGTCCGGTCGACCTCTTCCAGCGCCGCGCCGCCCAGGCTGACAGCCAGGTTCTCGAACACGGACACCACCCGGGACAATGCCCGCCCGCTCCGCTGCAGCGCCTCGATCGTGTTCGCGAAGGTCGGTGCCGCAGGGTCGCGCGCGATCGCGGCGATCTCGCCGAGATGGGCCGCCATCGCCACCTCGAACGCCCCGGCGAAATGCTCCGGGCGGATCAGGTCGAAAGGAGGCAGGCCGAACGGGGTCGTCCAAGGCTGCAGCAGGGGATTGGGTTCGGTCATCCGGCACTATAACGCGGAGTTCGCCCCGACCTGCCATGCCCCGCCCTGCCATGCCCCGCCCTGCCCTGCCCTGCCCTCGGCCGGCGCCGGAGGGGGCTGCTGCCCTTCAGGCGGCGCTGGCCATCCGGTGCGCGTCCGGCCGCTCCCGGGTGCCGGGCCGCAGCTTGACGCCGAGGCCGGGCGTGTCGTGCGGGGCGATGCGGCCCTTGGCCAGCAGGGGCAGGCCCTCGACCAGCTCCTGATACCAGCCGAAGTAGAACGCGCGCACCACTTCCTGCACCAGCGTGTTCGGGCTGGCGATCGACAGGTGCACCGCCGCCGTCAGCAGCACCGGGCCGGTGCAGTCGTGCGGCGCCAGCGGCAGCTCGTTGCATTCCGCCATCGTGGCGATCTTCTTGGCCTCCGACAGCCCGCCGCACCACCCGACATCGAGCATGCACACGCTCGTCGCCTGGCGTTCGAACAGCGTGCGGAAGCCCCAGCGCGTGCTCAGCGTTTCGCTGGCCGTCGTCCAGATTCGGGTGCTGTCCTTGAACTGCTTGACCGCGTCCAGGTTGGACATCTTGATCGGGTCCTCGAACCAGTAGGGCTCGAACTGCTCCAGCGCCCGGGCGATCTTGATGGCGGCGGGCAGCTGCCACAGCGAATGCAGCTCGACATGGATGTCGATCCTGTCGCCGACGCGCTTCCTGATCTTCTCGAACGGCTCCAGGCCGCGCCTGAGGTCGGCCGGGCTGATGTCCGTCCCACCCGTCGCCTCCGCGGCGAAGTCGAGCGGCCAGATCTTCATGCCGGTATAGCCCTCGGCGATCAGGCTTTCCGCCAGGTCGTCGGCATGGTGCAGGAAGCCGTCCAGGTCCTCGTAGGGTCCGTCATTGCCGCCCAGGCCCCAGTTCTCCGTGCGCTGGATGGGCTTGGCCCGGACGTATCTGTAGCCCGCGCAGGTGTTGTAGGTGCGCAGGTCGTCGCGCACCTTGCCGCCGAGCAGCTGATAGACCGGCATCCCCGTCGCCTGGCCGAAGATGTCCCAGAGCGCGATGTCGAACGCCGATGCTGCCCGCACCTCGGCGCCGGTGCTGTTGAAGCCGACGTAGTTTTGCAGCAGCCGCCGGCTGTGCCGCTCGATCGCCAGCGCATCCTGCCCCAGGACCTGCGGCGCGACCGTCTCGTGCATCGCGGCCTCGACCGCGCGGGCGCCGAAGAACGTCTCGCCCAGGCCCACCAGGCCGGCATCGGTATGCACCTCGACCCACAGGATGTTGGGGAACTCGTCGAGGCGGAGCGTCTCGATGCGGGTGATCTTCACGGCAGCGTCTCCGGTGTGGTGCGGCGCACGACGGCGCCGGGGCGGTCGGCGAAGCCCGGCAGCAGCCGCGTGCCCAGGCCCGGGCCGGGCAGCGCGTGGACGAAGCCGCCCGACACCAGCGGCAGCTCGGTGACGACGTCGCGGTACCAGCCGCGCAGGAAGGCCCGCACGCACTCCTGGAACGCGGCGTTGGGGGCATGCATGGCCAGATGCACGGAGGCGGCGAAGCAGACGGGGCCGGAGCAGTCGTGCGGCGCCACGGGCCGCGCCCAGCTATCGGCCAGCACGGCGATCCGCCGCGCCTCGCTGAGACCCCCGCACCAGCCGAGGTCGACGATGACGGTGCCCAGCGCGTCGCGGTTCAGCAGGTCGCGGAAGATGGGGCGGCTGGCGAGCGTCTCACCGCCGGCCAGCGGGATTCGGGTCGCGCGCGCGACCGCCGCGACCGCGGACACGTCGTCCATGCGGCGCACCGGGTCCTCGACCCAGAGCGGGTCCAGCGGCTCGAGGGCCGCGCAGATGCGCTGGGCCGCGGGCACGGTCCACATCGAGTGCAACTCCACCAGCAGCTCCATGGCCGTGCCATGCACCCGGCGCACGCGTTCGAACGGGGCGAGCCCGGCGCGGATCGCCGCCGCCGAGGCATAGGTCCCGCCGGTGTCGATCGCCCAGGGGTCGAAGGGCCAGATCTTCATGCCGGTGAAGCCGTCGTCCAGCAGGCTGCCCGCCAGCTCGTCGGCGGCGTGCATGAACCAGGCCTGGTCGTCCATCTCGGCCGGCACGGGGTCGCCGGGCCGCACCACCCGGCGCTCCTGCCGACGGTTGTAGCCGTCGCCGGCGCAGGTGTTGTAGGTGGGGATCCGGTCGCGGACGGTGCCCCCCAGCAGTCGGCTGACGGGCTGGCCCAGGGCCTGGCCGAGCAGGTCCCACAAGGCGAGGTCGACGGCGCCTGCGGCCCTGGTCTCGGCCGAGGAGGCGTTGAACCCGAGATAGCCGCCGAGCAGCCGCTGGTTGTGCCGCTCGATGTCCCGCGGGTCTTCGCCCAGCAGGGCGGCCGCCACCGGCCCGTGCAGGATTGCGTCGACCGCCTCGATCCCGCGCTGGGCCTCGCCGAGCCCGACCAGGCCCTGGTCGGTATGAACCTGCAGCCACAGGTAGGCGGGCCGGTCGGGTTGGCGGATGGTTTCGATGGCGGTGACGCGCATGGCGGGATCGTGGTATCAGGTCGTATGACAAGTCAACCCGACTCAAAGCGGGCCGATCCACAGCGGGCGCGGTCCCTGGTCGACGACGTCACGGCGTCGTTGGCCGCGAGCATCCATGCGGCGCGCAGCACCCCCGGGGAGCGCCTGCCCTCCGCCGATGCCCTGGCGCGGCGCTTCGGCGTGAGCCGGACCGTGGTGCGGGAGGCAATGGCCCGGCTGCAGGCGGACGGGCTGGTCGAGACGCGGCAGGGCAGCGGGGCCTTCGTGGCCGGGCTCGCGGGGCGGCCGCTGCGGTTCGACCCCGCGACCATGGCGACGCCGGCGCGGGTGCTGGACATCCTGGAGCTGCGGATGGGGGTCGAAACCGAGGCGGCGGCGCTGGCGGCGATGCGCGCCTCCCCGGCACAGAAGGCGGCGATCGAGGCCGCGGTGGAGGCCCTGAGCGCCGTGGCCGGCACCGGGGCCGACGGCGTGGAGGAAGACCTGCGCTTCCACCAGGCGATCGCCGAAGCCACGGGAAACCCGCTGTTCCCGCTGTTCGTCACCTTCCTGGGCGAGCATTACCGGGCCAGCATCCATGCGCTCCGCCTGGATGGCGCCGCACGCGCGGCCCTGCTGCGCCGGGTGGCGCGCGAGCATGCCGCGGTGGCCGAGGCCATCCGGCACGGCGATGCGGAGGAGGCCCGGTGGGCGATTCGCCGGCACCTGCGCGACGGACGGGTGCGGGTGCTTGCCAGCGCCGACCAGAACCCGGCATAGTGCAAGTCGTATGACAACAAGCCCGAATGGGCGGACGGAGGAACCGTGAAGCGCATCCTGATGGCGGCCCTGCTCAGCCTGTCCGCAACGTCGTTCGGCGCGGGCGTATCGGCCCAGACGACGCTGCGGTTCGGCATGAACCTGCCGCAGGGCGACAGCGCCGACTTCAAGGCGGCGACGGCGTTCAAGGAGTATGTCGAGTTCAGCAGCGGCGGGCGGCTCCGCGTGCAGCTGTTCCCCGGCGGGCAGCTCGGCAGCGAGCGGCAGATGACCGAGCAGGTCCGCGACGGGGCGCTCGACATCGCCTATGTGGCCGACGGCGCCGCGACCGGGTTCTACCCGAAGCTGCAGGTGCTCGCGATCCCGTACCTGTTCACGTCGGCGCCTGTGGCGTGGGAGGTGCTGCGCGGCCCGTTCGGGCGCGATATGGCAGCCGACATCCGCACCGTCACCGGCATCCGCGTGCTGAACATGAGCGAGAACGGCTTCCGCGACTTCACCAACAACAAGCGCCCCATCCGCACGCCCGAGGACATGAAGGGCCTGAAGATGCGGACGATGGAGAGCCCGGTGTTCATCCGGATGATGCAGTCGCTGGGCGCCGCCGCGACGCCGATCGGCACCAGCGAGCTGATCATGTCGCTGCAGCAGAACGTGGTGGACGGGCAGGAGAACGCGCCCAGCACCGTGTTCCAGTTCGGCATCGCCGACGTGCAGAAGTTCATGAGCCTCGACGACCACGTGTTCAGCGCCATGCTGCTGATGATCGCCGCCGAGAGCTACGACAAGCTGCCGCAAGACCTGCGCCGCATCGTCATGGACGGGGCCGTCGTGCATGCCGCCACCAGCAACTCGGACCGGGCGCGCAGCACGCAGGCCAACATCGAGGCAATCCGCAAGAAGGGTGTCCAGGTCTACATGACGACGTCGGCCGAGAAGGCGCAGTTCAAGCAGGCGGCCCAGGGCCCCGTGGTGGAGTACATCACGCAGCAGGTCGGCAAGGAGCTGGTCGACAAGCTGATGGCGGCGACCGCGCAGGCGGAAGCCGTCGTGTACGGGCAGTAGCCGGACGCAGGGGGCGGCAGGCGGGGGCCGGTCGGGGGCATGCTCCGCATCCATCGCCTGATCCTCGGTCTCGTGCGCGTCACCGAGGGGATGGCCGCGGTCCTGATCGGCTTCGTCGTGATCGCGAACGCGGCCCAGATCTTCTGCCGCTACGTGCTGATCCGGCCGCTGAGCTTCACCGACGAGGCGATGCGCTTCAGCATGGTGTGGGTGGCGTTCCTGGCCGGCAGCGCCCTGGTGTTCCGGCGCGAACACATGGCGGCCAACCTGTTCGACAATCCCCGCTTCGGCATCCTGCGCGGGATCATGGCGGCCGTGGTGCTGATCGCCATCCTGGGCTTCGCGGTGGCGCTCGCCTGGTTCGGCTGGCCGCTCGCGCTCCGCAATGCCCGGCAGCTCTCGCCCTCGGCGCAGATACCCATGGCCTGGCCCTATGTCGCCGTGCCCGTCGGCGGCGCGCTGATGGCGCTTTACGCCGCATGGCTGCTGGTCCTGTCCGCCGCGGGCCGGCTCGACGCGTTCGCGCTGCCGGCGGATGACGAGACGGAACACGGCGCTTGATCGTTGCCGGGCTCGCGTTCCTCGGTCTGCTGCTGTTGGGCGTGCCGATCGCCTTCGTGATGGGTGTGGCGGGATCGGCCGGGCTGTGGGACCTCGGGCTGCGGTCCATGCTGATCCCCCAGCGGATGTTCAACGGCGTGGACAGCTTCATCCTGCTCGCCGCCCCGTTCTACATCCTGGCGGGCGAGCTGATGGGCCGGGCGGGCATCACGCAGCGCCTGGTCAACCTGTCCATGCTGGTCACGGGCTGGGTGCGCGGCGGGACGGCCTATGGCAGCGTGCTGTCGGCCGTGCTGTTCAGCGGCATCAGCGGCACCGCGGTGGGCGATGCGGCGGCGCTGGGCCAGATTTTCATCAAGCAGATGCCCAAGGAGGGCTACAAGACCGAGTATGCCGCGGCGCTGGTCGTCGCCGGCAGCATGATCGGGCCCATCGTTCCGCCCAGCGTGACGCTGGTGATCTTCGCGGCGGTGTCGCAGATCTCGGTGATCGACCTGTTCGTCGCCGGGATCGTGCCGGGGCTGCTGCTGGCCGGCAGCATCGCGGCCATCGTCACGGTGCACGTGTTCACCCGCAACCTGCCGCGCAGCCGGTTCCGGGTCGGCGACGTGGGGATCGTTCGCACGCTGGCGGAAGGCCTGCTGGTCACGCTGCTGCCGGTGATCCTGCTGGGCGGCGCGCTGTCGGGCGTGTTCACCGCGACCGAGGCGGGCGGGGTGGCCGTGCTCTACACGCTGTTCCTCGCGACCTGCGTGTTCCGGCGGCTGGGCTGGCGGGCGTTGTTCGGCGCCCTGGTCGTCACGGCCCGGATCAGCGCCAGCATCTACCTGGTCCTGGCCGCCAGCGAGATCCTGGCCTATGCGCTGGCCAGCGGCGGCATCACCGGCTGGGTGCGCCAGGTGGGCGGGCTGTTCGCCGGGCACCCGACGCTGTTCCTGTTCGCGATCGTGGGTTTCCTGATCCTGATCGGCGCCTTTCTGGAGCCGGGGCCCGCCATCGTGATCTTCGTGCCCCTGCTGCTGCCGGTCGCGCGCAGCATGGGCATCGACCCGCTGCAGTTCAGCATCGTGTTCGTGCTGACCCTGGCGCTGGGCCTGTCGACGCCACCCATCGGCCTGTGCCTGTTCATCGCCTGCCGCATCGGGCGGATCAGCATGTGGCAACTGTTCCGCGCGCTGTGGCCGTTCTTCCTGGCCGAGAAGGTTGTCGTGATCCTGCTGGTGCTGGTGCCGGCGTTCTCGACCTGGTTGCCGCGGCTGGTCCGCTGAGCATTTAGGGTCGGCAGGTCGCCAGGGCCCGGTCGACCATCTGCGGGGCCATGCCGAGGTAGTGGACGGGGTCGGTGAGGCGCTCGATCTCCGCCGGGGTCAGGTGGGCGGTGATGGCCGGGTCCTTCGCCAGCGCCTCGGCGAGGGTGCCGCCCGACTGGTTGACGATGCGGCAGGCGGCGTAGACCAGGTCGTGGGCTTCCTGGCGGCCGGTGTGGGGCGCCAGGCCCATCATGACGGCCTCGGCGACGATCAGGCCTTTGCTGAGGCCGAGGTTCCGGCGCATGCGCTCCTCGTCGACGATCAGCCCGGCGAGCAGGAACCGCGCCTGATGCAGGGCGCCGGCCGTCAGGACGAAGCTCTCGGGGATGGCGACCCATTCGGCGTGCCAGGGGCCGGTGGCGCGCTCCAGGTCCTGGACGACGGCATCGAGCATCAGGCCGGCCTGCTGCCGCACGGCCTTGGACGCGGCCAGGATCAGCTCGGAGGAGATGGGGTTGCGCTTCTGCGGCATGGTGGACGACCCGCCACGGCCCGGCACGAAAGGCTCGTACAGCTCGGCGAACTCGGTCGCGGCGAGCAGGATGACGTCCAGCGCGATCTTGCCCAGCGTCGCGGTGATCAGGGCCAGCAGGTTGAGCGTCTCGGCAAACCCGTCGCGGGCGACGTGCCAGGTGGTGACGGGGATGCCGAGACCGAGCTCGGCCATGAGCGCGGCCTGCACCTGAAGGCCCTTATCCCCCAATGAGGCGAGGGTGCCGGCAGCCCCGGCGAACTGGCCGACGAGCACGCGGGGCCGCAGCTGCCGAAGGCGTTCGGCGTGACGGTCGATCATGGCGAGCCAGATGGCGGCCTTGTAGCCGAAGGTGATCGGCAGGGCCTGCTGCAGGTGCGTGCGCCCGGCCATCGGGGTATCGCGGTGCTTCTGCGCCAGGTCGGCGAGGATGGTGCGCAGCGCCTCGAGATCGGCGTCGATGATCGACAGGGCGGCGCGGAACTGCAGGACGGTCGCGGTGTCCATGATGTCCTGGGTGGTGGCACCCCAATGGACGTAGCGGCTGCCGGCGCCGCAGTGCTCGACCATCTGGTGGACCAGCGGCAGGATGGGGTAGCCGACGTTGTCCGTCTCCTGGCGCAGGCGGTCGAGGTCGAGCGTCTCGAAGCGCGCGCCGGCGGCGATGGCGTCGGCGGCATCCTGGGGGATGACGCCGCAGGTGGCCTCGGCGCGGGCGAGCGCGATCTCCACCTCGATGTAGCGCTCGACGGTGGCGCGGTCGGAGAAGACGTCGCGCATGGCCGGAGTGCCGAAAGCGTCGCGGAACAGGAAGGAGTCGAGCACGGTCGTGCCAGTGCTTGGCGTGCCAGTGCTTGGCGTGCCAGTGCTTGACGTGCCAGTGCCTGGCGTGGCGGGGGGCGGAGAAGCGGGCATCGGCAGGGGGCTCCGGGGGTCAGGCGGCGCTCTGCCGGGTGGAGGGCGCCGCCTGCTTCTGGCGGTCGAACTCCTGCCGGCGGGCTACCAGGTCGGCGGGGGAGAGGCGGTCAGGATTCGCGTAGTCCCGTTTCCAGGCCGGGTGATCGGCCCAGCGCTGGGGGGATTGGACGGTGGTGCGCGGGGCGGGTGCCGCCTCCAGCAGCGACAGCGCGAGGTCCAGGGTGGCTGCCTGCAACGCCGGGTCGTGCGGCTTGCCGGCGGCGTTGCCGAGCGGGAAGTCGCTGAAGCACAGGCGGGGCACGCCGCAATGTTCCACGATGTCCTTGGCGCAGCCCAGGATGACGGTGGCGATGCCCGCCGCCTCGAGGTGCCGGGCGACGAGGGACGTCGTCTGGTGGCAGACGGGGCAGTTGGGCACCAGGATGGCGGCATCGACCCCGTCCTCCCGGCAGCGGCGCAGGATGGCGGGCGCGTCGGTGCCGAGGGTGGCGCGCTGGCTGCGGTTGGTGGGCGCGCCGAACAGGCGGGGCGCCAGGCGAAGACGCCCGGCGGCGGCGGCAGCGCGCAGGGCGGCCAACGGATTGTAGCTGCGCGGGTCGGCGGCGGTGGTGTTGTCGCGGTCGTAGGCGACGTGGGCGATGCGGAGGTCGGGATCGGTGTCGGAGGGCAGGTCGTAGGGCACGAAGAATTTGGCGGCGCCGTTGTAGGCGGCGCCGGGACCCTGGTCGCCGCGGGCCGGGTCGAAGGGGGCGGCGGTGGTGACGAGGGCGACGGTCGAGCGGGCGAGCGGCTGGCGCAGGTGGGCAAAGGGGACGGTGGCGAAGCTGGCCCAGCGATAGGGGGTGGGGTAGCCGAGGGCGGCGTAGTAGTCGCGGGTGCGCTGCATGTAGCGGATGGGCTGGTCGTCCTCCCCGTCGAACCAGGGTTGCCCGGTGCCGCTTTCGGATACCGGCATCGTCAGTTGCGGCCGGCGAGGAGCCCGCGGCCGACGACCTGGGCCTGGATCTCGGCGGCGCCCTCGAAGATGTTGAGGATGCGGGCGTCGCACAGCACGCGGCTGATCGGGTATTCCAGCGCGTAGCCGTTGCCGCCATGGATCTGCAGGGCGTTGTCGGCATTGGCCCAGGCGACGCGGGCGGCGAGCAGCTTGGCCATGCCGGCCTCGATGTCGCAGCGGCGGCCCTGGTCCTTCTCGCGGGCGGCGAACCAGCAGAGCTGGCGGGCGACCATGGTCTCCACGGCCATCAGCGCGAGCTTGCTGGCGACGCGGGGGAAGCTGTCGAGGGTGCGGCCGAACTGGCGGCGCTGCCGGGCATAGGCGAGGGCCAGCTCCATCGCGTTCTGCGCCACGCCCACGGCGCGGGCGGCGGTCTGGATGCGGGCGGATTCGAAGGTGGCCATGAGCTGCTTGAACCCCTGCCCCTCCTGGCCGCCGAGCAGGGCGGTCTCGGGCACGGTGAAGCCGTCGAAGCCGATCTCGTATTCCTTCATGCCGCGATAGCCGAGCACGCGGATCTCGCCGCCGGACATGCCGGGCGCGGGGAACGGGTCCGCGTCGGTGCCGCGCGGCTTCTCGGCCAGGAACATCGACAGGCCGCGGTAGCCGCTGTCCGCGGGCCCGGTGCGGACCAGCAGCGTCATGAGGTCCGAGCGGCTGCCGTGGGTGATCCAGGTCTTGTTGCCGGTGATGCGGTAGGTGTCGCCGTCATGCACCGCACGGGTGCGAAGCGCGCCGAGGTCGGACCCGGTGTCGGGTTCGGTGAACACGGCCGTCGGCAGCACCTCTCCGCTGGCGAGGCGGGGGAGCCAATGCGCCTTCTGGGCCTCGGTGCCGCCGAGCTGGATGAGCTCGGCCGCGATCTCGGACCGGGTGCCGAGCGAGCCCACGCCGATATAGGCGCGGGACAGCTCCTCCGAGACGAGGCACATGGCGAGCTTGCCCAGGCCGAGGCCGCCGTACTGTTCGGGGACGGTGAGGCCGAAGACTCCCATCTCGCCCATCTGGCGCACGACCTCGATGGGGATCAGCGTGTCGTCGAGGTGCCACTGATGGGCGTAGGGCTCGACCTTGTCCGTGGCGAAGCGGCGGACCTGGTCCTGCAGCGCGAGGAGCATCTCGTCCTCGAGGCCGGGGGTGCCGAACCGGCTGCCGGACGCGCCCTCCGCGACCAGTGCTGCGATGCGGAGGCGCAGGCCGGGAGCGGTGCCGGCGGCGACCAGGGCGGGGACCTCGGCGATGTCGAGGGGCGCCATGTCGGCGGGCGTGAGGTGGAGATGGGCGGGGCGGAGCAGCTCGGTCTGGCTCATCGGCAGGCCGCCCTCGATCTGGGCCAGGTACTCGCCATGGGCGGCGAGCAGCAGCGCGCGGTCCAGCTCGGAGGCGCCGCCGCGCTCATGCAGGGCGGCGAACCAGCCGTGCATCTGGCGCAGCGCCTGGGCGTAGGTGGCGAGCCAGGCGAGGCCATGCAGGGCCGTCTGCTCGGAATCGAGGCCGAGGCCCGCCGTCTCGGCGGCCTGGACGGCGGCGCCGACGCGCGTGCGGGCGGTGGCAAGCACGCGCGCCAGGGCCTCACCCGCCCGGGCGGTGACGGCGAGAAGATGGGCGGGGTCGGCCATCAGGTCCGGCGCGGCGGCAGGGCCGGGGGCGGCGGTGGACCGGTCCAGCAGGCTCATGCTCATCGGCTCAGGCTCATCGGCTCAGGCTCATGGGATCATCCTCGCTTCGGTCGCGACGTGGGTCCGCCAGAACGACCGGCAAGGTCATCCAAGGCACCAGCGCCCATCCCGGTCAAGGGCCAGGCCGCACTTACCGCGGCTTGACCAGGGGGCAGGCCCCTTCGGCCATGGGGCGGAACGCCTCCGCGGCGGGGATGGTGGCGGACAGCTTGTAGTAGTCCCAGCGCCCCGTGCTCTCGGCCGGGGTCTTCACCTGGAACAGGAACATGTCGTGCACCGCCCGGCCGTCGGGGCGGATCGTGGTGGGCCCGAACAGCGGGTCGTCCATCGGCGTCGCGACCATCTTGGCGACGACGGCGGCGCCGGACACGCTGTCGGCCGCCTTGGCGGCGCGCAACCAGGCGAGGACGCTGGAGTAGACGCCGGCATGGTTCATGGTCGGCATGCGGCCCCCGGCCCGCTCGGCGAAGCGGCGGCTCCAGGCGCGGGTGCGGTCGTTGAGGTCCCAGTAGAACGCCTCCGTCAGCACCAGGTTCTGCGCGGCGGGCAGGCCCAGGGCATCGACGTCGGTGAGGAACACCAGAAGCCCGGCCAGCCGCTGCTTGCCGTCGCGGCCGATGCCGAACTCGGCGGCCTGCTTGATGGTGTTGCTGGTGTCGGTGCCGGCATTGGCCAGCGCGATCACCTTGGCGCCCGACGCCTGCGCCGTCAGCAAATAGGATGAGAGGTCGGTGGTGTCGAGCGGGTGCCGCGCCTCGCCCAGCACCCGGCCCCCGGCGGCGGTGACGAGGGCGGTCGCGTCGCGGGACAGCGCCTGGCCGAAGGCGTAGTCGGCGGTGATGAAGAACCAGGTGTCGCCGCCCGCCTTCACCAGCGCGCGGGCGGTGCCGTTGGCCAGCGCCCAGGTGTCGAAGGTCCATTGCACGGTGGTGGGTGCACAGGCCTTGCCCGTCAGGTCGCTGGTGGCGCTGCTGCTGGCCAGGAACGTGCGGTCCTTGTCGCGCATGACCTGGTTGACGGCCAGCGCCACGGCGGAGTTGGGGACGTCGACGACGGCCTGCACGTTCTCCTGGTCGACCCAGCGGCGGGTGATGGCGGCGCCCACGTCGGCTTTGTTCTGATGGTCGGCGCCCACGATCTCGACTCTCGGGGCGCCCGGTCCGGCCTCCCGCGCGAAGTCCTCGGCCGCCATCTGGGCCGCGAGCACGGAGTTCTTGCCCGAGAGGTCGGCGAACGGCCCCGACATGTCGTTCAGCACGCCGACCTTGAGCACGCCGCCCGGGATCTCCGCGCGGGCTGTGCCGGCAAGCAGCAGCAGGGCGCATGCGGTGGCCAGGGCGGGGTTCTTCATGGCGTCGTCTCCGTTTCCGCGCGGCCGGTTGCCCCCGGCTTCTCGGCGGATTGACGTTGAACCGACTGACAGTATGCTGTCAATCGTCAATGGAACCTGGGCGGGGGACGCGATGCCGAGCGACGCGATCACGGGCAAGCCTTCGGACACGCCGGAGCGGCTGGCGTTCTACGAGCGGATCGGCCAGCAGAACATGACGCCGCTGTGGACGTCGCTGGCCAACCTGGTCACGCCGGAGCCGCGCAGCCCCTGCGAGCCGGCGAGCTGGCGCTTCGCGGACATCCGGGCGGCGATGATGGAAGCCGGGGCGCTGATCACAGCCAAGGAGGCCGAGCGCCGGGTGTTGGTGCTGGAGAACCCGGGGCTGCGGGGCCAGTCGCGCATCACGACGGACCTGTATGCCGGGGTGCAGCTGGTGCTGCCGGGCGAGGTGGCGCCCGCGCACCGGCACACGCAGAGCGCGCTACGCTTCGTGCTGGAGGGCGGGGGCGCGCACACCTCGGTCAACGGCGAGCGGACGATCATGAACGAGGGCGACTTCGTCATCACGCCACCCATGGCGTGGCACGACCACGGCAACCACAGCGACGAGCCGATCTTCTGGCTGGACGGGCTCGACATCCCGGTGGTGCAGTTCCTGGACTGCTCGTTCGCGGAACACGGGGCGGCGGACGAGCAGGCGATCACGCGGCCGACCGGAGACAGCGACGCGCGTTACGGGGCCAACCTGCTGCCGGTGGACCACCGTGGCGGCGGCGGCAGCTCGCCGGTGTTCAACTACCCCTATGCCCGGACCCGGGACGCGCTGGAGCGGATGCGGCGGCTGGAGGCGTGGGACCCGTGCCACGGCCTGAAGATGCGCTACGCGAACCCGGTCACCGGCAACCACGCGATGGCGACGATGGGGACCTATATCCAGCTGCTGCCCCAGGGCTTCTCGACGGCGGCCTATCGCGCGACGGATGCGACCACCTTCGTGCCCATCGAGGGGCGGGGGCGCAGCATCGTCTCGTCCCGGACCGGGGGCGAGGACTTCGTGGTGGACTGGGTGCGGCGGGACGTGTTCGTCGTGCCCTCATGGGCGCGGGTGCGGCACGAGGCGGCGGAGGACAGCGTGCTGTTCTCGTTCAGCGACCGGCCGATCCAGGAAGCGCTGCACCTGTTCCGGGAGGATCGGGGCAACGCCCACTGAGGCGGCGCATCCTTGGGGTCAGGCGTGGTCGAAGGCGCTGGACTTGATCAGCGCCAGGGCGGGGCGGCCCGGCACCAGGCCCAGGGTGCCGACGGCATCCCGCGTGAGGCGGGCGAGGATGGGGGTCGGGCCGACGGCGAGCGTGACGAAAGCCTCGTGCGGGCCGGCCGGGACGATGGCGGTCACGGTGCCGGGCAGGACGTTGTGGATGCTGATGGCGCGGGGGACCTCGGTCGCCAGGGCGACGTCGCGGGCGCGGAGGCGGAGGCGGAGGCGGGTGCCCACGCCCTCGGGGCGGAGCGACACCTGCAGCGCGCCGCCGTCGAACCCGAGCAGGCTGAGGCCGCGGGCGGGATCGTGCGCCTGGACGAGGCAGGGCAGCACGGCGCCGGCGTCGCGGCGGGCGGCCAGCACCGGGATGTCCGTGCGTGCGGCCAGGGTTTCGAGCGGGCCGGCGGCCTGGACCGCGCCGTCCTGCAGCAGGACCAGCGTGTCGGCGAGGCGGTCGACCTCGTCGAGGGCGTGGGTGACGTACAGGATCGGCAGGGCGGCGGCGTCGCGCAGGCGCTCGAGGAACGGCAGGATCTCCTGGCGGCGCGGGGCATCGAGGGCGGCGAGGGGTTCGTCCATCAGCAGCAGGCGGGGGCGTGACAACAGGGCGCGGCCGAGGGCGACGCGCTGGCGTTCGCCGCCCGACAGCGCGCGGGGGCGGCGGGCGAGCAAGGGGGCGATGCCGAGCAGGGCCACGACGTCGTCGAAGCCGGGCCCGGTGGCCCCCGGGGGGGCGCGACGCTCGCCGTAGCGGAGGTTGCCGGCGACGGAGAGATGCGGCAGCAGCCTGGCATCCTGGAAGACGACGCCGCAGCGGCGGCGCTCGGCCGGGACCTCGACCCCGGCGGCGGTGTCCAGCAGGGCGGTGCCGCCCAGCACGACCCGGCCGGATTGCGGGCGCAGCAGCCCGGCAATCACGGCCAGGATGGTGCTCTTGCCGGAGCCGGAGGGGCCGAACAGCGCGGTGACCCCCGAGGGCGCTGCGAAGCCGACATCGAGGCGGAACGGCCCGAAGGCGTGGCGGGCGGCGACTTCGAGCGTCATCCGGCGGGTGTCATGCGCACGGGGTCATTGGCCGAGCAGGCGGTGCATGCGCCGGGCGATGAGCTCGGCCAGCAGCAGCCCGGTGATGGCGAGGGTGAAGGAGACGGCGGAGAGCTTGGCCGCGGTCGCCTCGCCGCCCGGGACCTGCGTCGCGGCATAGATGGCCAGCGGCAGGGTCTGCGTTTCGCCGGGGATGTTGGCGGCGAAGGTGATCACGGCGCCGAACTCGCCGAGCCCGGCGGCAAAGGCGACCACGGCACCGGCGAGCACGCCCGGGGCCATGAGCGGGAGGGTGACGGTGACGAAGCGGTCGAGCGGCCCGGCGCCCAAGGTGCGGGCAGCAGCCTCGAGCCCGGGGTCGACAGCCTCGAGCGAGAGGCGGATGGCACGGACCATCAGGGGGAAGGCCATGACGGCGGTGGCCAGGGTGGCCCCGGCGCTGGTGAAGACGAGGCGGATGCCGAACCAGTCCTGCAGCAGCGCGCCGACGGGCCCGCGGATGCCGAACAGCAGCAGCAACCCCCAGCCGACGACGACGGGGGGCAGGACGAGCGGGAGGTGGACCACGGCGTCGAGCAGCGGCCGCCCGAGGAAGCGCCGGCGGGAGAGCACATAGGCGACCAGCACCGCGACCGGCAGGCCGAACACGACGCTGCGGCCGGCGACGGAGAGGCTGAGGCGGACGGCCTGCCACTCGTCAGGCGTCAGCCAACCGAGGAGGGTCATGCCGCCCTGTGGGGTCACTCGCGGACGGAGAAGCCCAGGCGGCGGTAGACGGGCGCGGCCTCGGGGCCGGTCAGAAAGGCCAGCAGTTCGCGGGCAGCCGGCGTGTCGCCGCGGCGGAGGATGGCGAGGGGATAGCTGACCGGAGGGTGGGTGTTCTCGGGAAAGGTGCCGACGACGCGGACGGCGGCGGAGGCCGCGGCGTCGGTCGCATAGACGATGCCGAGCGGGGCCTCGCCGCGTTCCACCAGCAGAAGAGCGGCGCGGACGTTGTCGGCGCGGGCCAGGCGGGGCGCGAGGGCGTCCCACACCCCGAGCGTGGTGAGCGCGGCCTGGGCATACTTGCCGACGGGCACGCTGGCAGGATCGCCGGTGACGAGGCGGCCCTGGCTGCCCAGGCGGGCCAGCAGGCTGGGGAGCAGGGCGGGCCCGGGCACGATCGCGAGGCGCTCGGCGTGGTCCGCGGGGGCGATCAGGACCAGCGCGTTGCCGAGCGGGCTGGTGCGCGTGCCCTCGGCCAGGAGGCTGCGCTGCTCGAGGTAGTCGGCCCAAGGCTCGTCGGCGGAGGCGAAGAGGTCGGCCGGGGCGCCCTGCTCGATCTGCCGGGCAAGGGCGGAGGATGCGCCGAACGAGAAGCGGGGGGCGGGGTGGCCCTTGGCCGCCCAGGCCTGGCCGAGCTCGCGCATGGCGTCGGTGAGGCTGGCCGCGGCCATGACGGTGAGGGGCCGGGCGTCGTTCTGCCCGGGTGCGGCCGGCTGGGCGCGGGCGACAGCCGGGGCGAAGGTTGGGGCGAGAGCGAGAAGGGCGGCAAGGCAGAGGAGGGGGCGGCGGCCGTACATCGGGGTGGCTCCGGGGCTGGTCGGGCGAGAGATAGGCGGCGTGGCGTGGTCGGGCAATGGCGCAGGGTCGGGGTGCGGGCTCAAGCACGGCCGAAGATGGTCAGCGCGACGCCGCCCAGGATGAAGGTCCCGGCCACGACCAGGCGCAGGGAGGGCGGTTCGGCAAGCAGCGTGCCGGCCCCGATCGCCGCGAGCACGGGGACGGTCAGCTGGACGCTCGCGGCCTGGATGGGCCGGAGCGCCGGGAGGGTGCGATACCACAGGGCGTAGCCAAGGCCGGACGTGACGGCCCCGGCGACGACGGCGAGGGCGAGACCCTGGCCGCTGCGGGCCCGGGCGGGATCGGCCGCGACAAGCACGAGCGGCAGGCCGAGAAGGGCGGCCCGGACGAAGTTCCCGGCGGTGTCGGCCAGGGGCGCGCGGCTGGTGCGGCCGCGGACCGTGTAGGCAGCCCAGGCGAAGCCGGCGACGGCCATGGCGAGGGTGCCGGCGGGGTCCGGCGTGTGGAGGCCGGGCCAGAGGAGTGCGACGAAGGCCAGCAAGGCGACGATCAGCCCGATCAGGGCAACCGGCCCCGGGCGGTCGCCATGGGCGAGGCTCCAGGCGATCATGCCGGCCTGCACGGCGGAGAACAGCACGAGCGCGCCGGTGGCGGCACCCAGGCGGAGGTAGGCGAGGGAGAAGGCCAGCGCATAGGCGAACAGGCACGCAGCCGAGACCCAGGTGCCGGGGCGGCGGCGGAGGGCGGGCCAGCCCCCCTGCCCCAGGACGAGGGCCGCGAGGGCGACGGCGCCGGCGGCAAGGCGGATGGCGGTGAAGCTCCAGGGGTCGAGGGCGGCCCCGGACGCGTCCGGGGCCGAGATGGCGGCGCGGGTCAGGAGGGAGTTGGCGGCGAAGGCAAGCATGGTGAGGGCTGTGGCGCCCAGGACGGATGGTCGCACGACACTCTCCCGGCGCCGGGGCGGCCCCGGCCTGCCGCCCAGCATAGCGGCCAAGCCCGACAAATCGTCCAGCGGTGGCCCGAGATTGACAGGACATGTGCCTGCGACCAGCCTCGGATGCCCGCTCGGCCCATCAGGAAACGTCCATGCCCGACCACGCGACCTCAGGCGCCGCGCCGCTCCGCAGCCGGCGCTGGTTCGACGATCCGTCCAATCCGTCGATGACGGCGCTGTATCTCGAACGATACATGAACTTCGGCCTGACGCGGGAGGAGCTGCAGTCGGGGCGGCCGATCATCGGCATCGCGCAGACGGGCTCGGACCTGTCGCCCTGCAACCGGCACCTGGTGGACCTGGCGAGCCGGGTTCGGGACGGGATCCGGGATTCGGGCGGCATCCCGCTCGAGTTCCCGATTCATCCGATCCAGGAGACGGGCAAGCGGCCGACGGCGGCGTTGGACCGCAACCTGGCCTACCTCAGCCTGGTGGAGGTGCTGCACGGCTACCCGATCGACGGCGTCGTGCTGACGGCCGGGTGCGACAAGACGGTCCCTGCGGTGCTGATGGGGGCGGCGACGGTCAACATCCCCGCCATCGTGCTGTCGGGCGGGCCGATGCTGGACGGCTGGTACAAGGGCCGCCTGGCCGGCTCGGGCACCATCGTGTGGGAGGCGCGCAAGCTGCTGGCCGAAGGCAAGATCGAGTATCCGGAGTTCATCGACATGGTGGCGGCGTCGGCGAGCTCGGTCGGCCACTGCAACACGATGGGCACGGCGCTGAGCATGAACAGCCTGGCCGAGGCGCTCGGGATGTCGCTGCCGGGGTGTGCCGCGATCCCGGGACCGCACAAGGAGCGGGGGTGGATGTCGTACCACACGGGGCGGCGGATCGTGCAGATGGTGCACGAGAACCTGCGGCCGTCGGACATCATGACCAAGGCCGCGTTCGAGAATGCGGTGGTGGCCGCGACGGCGCTGGGGGCGAGCAGCAACTGCCCGATCAGCATGATCGCGATCGCGCGGCACATGGGGGTGGACCACACGCTGGCGGACTGGGAGCGGGTGGGCGCCGACATCCCGTTGCTGACGGACGTGCAGCCGGCGGGGCGGTTCCTGGGCGAGGGCTTCTTTCGGGCGGGCGGCGTGCCGGCCGTCCTGAAGGAGCTGCTGGACGCGGGCAAGCTGGATGGTTCGGCGATGACCTGCACCGGCCGGACGCTGGCGGAGAACCTGGTGCGGCCGCCGCTGGTGGACCGGGAGGTGATCCGGGCCTATGCGGCGCCGATGAAAGAGAAGGCCGGGTTCGCGGTGATGTCCGGCAACTTCTTCGACGGGGCCGTGATGAAGCTGAGCGTGATCGACCCGGAGTTCCGGGCGCGCTTCCTGTCCGACCCCGAGCGGCCGAACGTGTTCGAGGGCGAGGCCGTGGTGTTCGAGGGCCCGGAAGACTACCACGACCGCATCGAGGACCCGGCCCTCGGCGTGACCGCGACCAGCATCCTGATCATCCGCAACTGCGGTCCCGTGGGCTATCCGGGCGGGGCGGAGGTGGTGAACATGCAGCCGCCGGCCGCGCTGCTGAAGGCCGGGGTGAGCGCGCTGCCGACGCTGGGCGACGGGCGCCAATCCGGGACCTCGGGCAGCCCGAGCATCCTGAACGTGTCGCCGGAATCGGTCGTGGGCGGCGGGCTCGCGCTGCTGCAGAGCGGGGACCGGATCCGCATCGACCTCAACACGCGCAAGGTGGACGTGCTGATCCCGGCCGAGGAGCTTGCGGCGCGGCGCGGGGCCTGGACGGCCCCCGTGCTGACGAACCAGACCCCCTGGGAGGAGATCAGCCGCAGCATGGTGGGGCAGCACAGCACGGGTGCCTGCCTCGAACCGGCGACGCTGTACCTGAACATCGTCGAGACCCGTGGCGAGGCGCGGGACAGCCACTGAGCGCGACGATGCGGCACGACCAATCAAGAAACTGAACGCAACGGGGAAGAGGAACGAAGTCGATGTCGGGACGTCTGGCGGGCAAGACCGCCTTCATCACAGCGGCGGCGCAGGGGATCGGGCGGGCGACGGCCATCGCCTATGCGGCGGAGGGGGCGCGGGTGATCGCGACCGACCTCAACGAGGCGAAGCTCGCGGACCTGGTGTGGGAGGCGGGCGGCGGGTCGGTCGTGGTGCACAAGCTGGATGCGACCAGCGCCATGGACGTGCAGCGGCTGGTGCACGGGGCCGGGCCGATCGACATCCTGTTCAACTGCGCGGGGTTCGTGCACCAGGGCACGATCCTGGACAGCACGGACGCGGAGTGGGACTTCGCGCTGTCGCTGAACCTGCGCAGCATGGTGTCGACGATCCGGGCGGTGCTGCCGGGGATGATCGAGCGTGGGCACGGAAGCATCGTGAACATGTCGAGTGCCGCGAGCAGCATCAAGGGGGCGCCGAACCGCTGCATCTACGGCACGAGCAAGGCTGCGGTGATCGGGCTGACGAAGTCGGTGGCGGCGGACTACGTCCGGCATGGGGTGCGGTGCAACGCGATCTGCCCGGGGACGGTGCAGACGCCGAGCCTCGATGAGCGGATCGCGGCGAACGCGGCGGTCTCGGGCTCGGTGGAGAAGGCGCGGAGCGACTTCATCGGGCGGCAGGCGATGGGCCGCCTGGGCGCGCCGGACGAGATCGCGGCGCTTGCGGTGTATCTGGGTTCGGACGAGACACGGTTCGTGACCGGGCAGGCCTTCGTCATCGACGGCGGCTGGACCCTTTAGGAGTTGGATGAACGATGAAACTGCTGCGTGTGGGCGCCCCGGGCGCCGAGAAGCCTGCCATCATGGCCGCCGACGGCAGCGTGCGCGACCTTTCGGGCCATGTGGGGGACTTCACGGCAGAGGTGCTTTCGCCCGCAGGCCTGGCGAAGCTGGCGGCGTTGGATGCAAGCAGCCTGCCCGTGGTGGGCGGGCGGATCGGGCCCTGCGTGCCGCGGCCCATGAACTTCGTGTGCATCGGGCTGAACTACGCCGACCATGCGGCCGAGACGGGGGCGCCGATCCCCAAGGAGCCGATCATCTTCCTGAAGTCGCTGGGCGCGTTCCAGGGCCCGGACGATGACGTGCGGATCCCGCGCGGCAGCACCAAGACGGACTGGGAGGTGGAGCTGGCGATCGTGATCGGCCAGACCGCGAGCTACGTGCCGGAGGATCGGGCGCTCGATTACGTGGCCGGCTACTGCGTTGTGAACGACGTCAGCGAGCGGGAATTCCAGATCGAGCGCGGCGGCACCTGGGACAAGGGCAAGGGCTGCGACACGTTCGGACCGACGGGCCCGTGGCTCGTGACCAAGGACGAGGTGCCGGACCCCGGCAATCTCGCGATGTGGCTGGCCGTGGACGGCAAGCGCATGCAGGACGGCAGCACGAAGACGATGATCTTCGGCGTGGCCAAGCTGGTGAGCTACACGAGCCAGTTCATGACTCTGCACCCGGGGGACATCATCAGCACCGGGACGCCGCCCGGGGTGGGGCTCGGCATGAAGCCGCCACGCTTCCTGAAGGGCGGGGAGACGATGACGGTGGGGATCGCAGGGTTGGGTCAGCAGACGCAGCGGGTGATCGCGGCCTGACGGCCGGGCGCTTCGGTCCCGTGAGCGGGATGCTGAACGTGCTGCGCTGGGGCGAGCAGGCCAGGCCCCGCGCCCTGGTCGTGCTGTGCCACGGGGTGGGCGCTGAGGCGGCGCAGATGGAGGTGTTCGTGGACGCCTGGCAGGATGCCCTGCCGGGTGTCGCGTTCCTGGCGCCCGACGGGCCGGAGCCGTTCGACCAGTACCCGGAAGGGCACCAGTGGTTCAGCCTGAAGGACCGGACACCCTCGGTGCTGGCGGCCGGGGCACGACGGGCGGCGCCGGTGCTGGAGGCGGCGGTGGATGCGGAGTGCGCCCGGCTGGGCGTGGCGGCAGGCCGGGTGGTGCTGGCCGGCTTCAGCCAGGGCGCGATGATGGTGCTGCATGCGGGGCTGCGCCGGACCCCGCCGCCCGCGGCGATCCTGGCCTATTCGGGCGCGCTGCTGGCCGGCCCGAGCCTGGAGGCGGAGCTGGTGGGCCACCCGCCGGTGCTGCTGGTGCATGGGCGGGACGACGAGGTGGTGCCGTTCACGCGCGGGCCGGAGGCGTCGGTCGCGCTCGCGGGGCTCGGCGTCCCGGTGCAGACCTGCTGGTGTGCCGGCACGGGACACTGGATCGATGCGGCGGGGCTGGCGGCCGGGCTGGCCTTCCTGCGCGGCGTTCTCGGCCCGGCGCCGTGACGAAGCCGTGACACCCCGGTGCGGCGCGGGCCGGCTCGCTTGCCGGTTCGGCGGTGCAGTGCAATAAACCATCTGGTTTGGCGGCGCACGACACTGGCGATTCGTCTTGGACTTCCTGCCAGCTTGCGCCTCCGTGACGAAGGAGTGCGCATTGCCCGACGGCGGACTGCCCTGTCCAGCGTTGATCCTGACCGCGAGTGACGCCGTCCTTCGGGCGGGCGCGGCATGAGCCACCTGTCGAACCTGAACACGCTTGTGCTGAACGCCGACATGCAGCCGCTGAGCTGGGGGCCGCTCTCGGTCTGGCCCTGGCAGGATGCGTTCGTCGCCGTCCTGCAGGAGCGGGTGCAGCCCGTCTGCCATTACGACATCGAGGTCCATTCGGCGAGCGCGGCCTTCCTCGTGCCGTCGGTCGTCGCGCTGAAGAAGTATCACCGCCGCAAGAAGGTGGCGTTCACCCGGTATAACGTGTTCCTGCGCGACGGCATGCGCTGCCAATACTGCGGCAAGGCGCCGTCGGTGTCGGAACTGACGTTCGATCACGTGGTGCCGCGGTGCCGCGGGGGTCAGACGTCCTGGTTCAACGTCGTGACCTGCTGCCAGGCGGACAACCTGGCGAAGGGCAGCAAGTCGCTCAAGGAGTCGGGGTTCCATTTGCGCCGGATGCCGTCCGAGCCGACGCCGCACCAGCTCGACGACCTGGCCAAGCGGAACGCGTCCAAGGACAACCTGCACGAGACCTGGCTCGACTTCCTGTATTGGGACAGCGCCCTGGAGCCGTGAGGCTGGCGCGCCTGGTTACATGGGGCCGACGAGTTCGCTCAGGATGGCGTGGGCATGGCGCAGCGCCAGGGAGTAGTGACCCTCGTCGGGCAGCATGTGCCAGCGGATGCCGGGGATGGCGCGGTAGGGCTCGAGCGCGGGTTCCGGAACCAGGCTGTCGGCGGTCCCTGACCAGAGGCTGGTCGGGACGGCGATGCGGGCGAGGTCGATGCCCCAGGGGCGGGCATAGACCTGGGCGTCGGACAGGGCCCCGTGGATGCCCCGGCGGAACCCCTCGCGCCAGACGGCACCCAGGCCCGCCATGAGGGTCCGGGTCATGACGACGCGGTCGGCGGCCGGCAGGTTGCGGCCGACCACAGTGCGCGGCGTGATGATGCGCTGGCGCAGCAGCGGCCGGGCGACGGCGAACAGGCGGTGGGCCAGCCGGGGGTGGCGGCCGAGGCGGAACAGATGGCCGATGCCGGGCGTGCGGTGCGGGACGTGGTCGGCGGGCGGCACGGGGCTGACCAGGGCCATGCTGCGGACGCGGTCGGGCATGGCGTGTGCGGCGGCGACCGCATAGGGGCCGCCGCCCGACAGGCCGACCACGTGGAAGCGGCGGAGCCCAAGCCGGTCGGCGACGACGGCGACATCCCTGCCCCAGTCCAGCAGAGTGCGCCCGGGATGCGGGGTGGACCGGCCATAGCCCGGCCGGTCGAAGGCCAGCAGACGCACCGGCAGTCCGGGGATCAACCCGGCCTCCAGCCGGGAGGCGGGCCAGCCGTGGAAGTAGAAGACGGGGGGTCCGCCGGGGTCTCCATACTCCTCGACCGCGAGGCTGCGGTTGTCGGGCAGGCGCACCAGCAGCGAGGCGGGCGGTGACACCGGGCGGAACCGGACTCTGGGTCCGAACCGCTTCAGCAGCAAGGGGACCATGTCCCGCACCATCCCGCCGATCACGCTCCCGGATCACCCCGAAGGGGGGCGATCACGGAGGAGGATCGTCTGGCTAGACGGCGGCAGCCGGCGCGGCGGCGGCGCGCTTGGCGCTGCAACGCACCAGGCGGCGCTTCAGCACCTGCGCCTCCTCCGGAAGGTTCCGGTTGGGCGTGCCGAGCAGGAAGCTGTCGAGGCCGCCATTATGCTCGATGGTGCGCATGGCGTGGGTGGTCAGGCGGACGCGGACGGTGGTGCCCAGGATGTCGGACACCAGCGAGGTCTGCTGCATGTTGGGCAGGAAGCGGCGACGGGTCTTGTTGTTGGCGTGGCTGACGTTGTTGCCAGACTGAACGCCCTTGCCCGTGAACTGGCAGCGACGAGACATGGTGATGATCCTGATCGATGGCGGAGGGCGGGACGTGAACGGGTGCGGGGCGGAGGCCCCGTCGGTCGAGGGGCGCGTTATGGCGGTCGGGGGTGGGTTGGTCAAGGGCAGGGTGTCGGCGGTGGCCGTCAGTGGTGCGGTTCGCCGTATTCGGCGCGCAGCTCGCCGGAGCGGACGCTCGACATGGCGTTCTCCAGCACCTGGACGATCGAGTCGTCGCCCATGCTCCGCGCCAGCAGGCCGAGGGAGCCGCCGAGAAGCGCCGACGCGACGGCGATGGGCGACAGCTTCTGGCCGAGCATGTACTCGATGGCCTTGTCGACGACGGCGCCGGCATGGCTCAGATCGGCGGGGGGGTCGATGGTGCTCATCCGGGCGTCCTCAATTCGCGGCGAGTGCGGGTTCCGCCTCGACCTCGTGCTGCACGGCCTGCTGCTCGGCCTGAAGGGCCCACATGCGGGCATAGAGGCCGCCCTGCGCCAGAAGCGAGGCGTGGGTCCCGCGCTCCGCGACCCGGCCTTCGTCGAGCACCAGGATCTCGTCGGCGTCCACCACCGTGGACAGCCGGTGGGCGATGACGAGGGTCGTGCGGTCCTGCGCGACCGTGCGGAGGGCCGTCTCGATGTCCCGTTCCGTGCGGGTGTCGAGCGCGCTGGTGGCTTCGTCCAGGATCAGGATGCGCGGGTCCTTCAGGATGGTGCGGGCGATGGCGACGCGCTGCTTCTCGCCGCCCGACAGCTTCAGGCCGCGCTCGCCAACGCGGGTGGCGTAGCCCTCGGGCAGGCGCAGGACGAAGTCGTGGACCTGGGCGAGGCGCGCGGCCTCCTCGATCTCGGCCTGGGTGGCGCCGGGGCGGCCATAGGCGATGTTGTAGGCGATGGTGTCGTTGAACAGCACGGTGTCCTGCGGCACGACGCCGATCGCGGCGCGCAGGCTGGCCTGGGTCAGGTCACGGACGTCGATCCCGTCGATCCGCACGGCGCCGGCGGTCACGTCGTAGAAGCGGAACAGCAGGCGGCTGATGGTGGACTTCCCGGCGCCCGTCGGCCCCACGATGGCGAGCTTGGAGCCGGCGACGGCGGAGAAGCTGACGCCCTTGAGGATGGCGCGGTTGGGGTTGTAGCCGAACTGCACGTCGTCGAAGGCGACGGTCCCGGCCGCCTCGTTGCTGCCGGAACCGGGCTGGAGGTCGTGCGGCAGCAGGCGGGCCGGCAGCAGGCGGGCCGGCAGCGGGCGGGCGGTGGGCCGGTCGGCGACTTCCTGGCCGACATCCATCAGCTGGAACATGCTTTCCATGTCGACCAGCCCCTGCTTGATCTCGCGGTAGACGAAGCCCAGGAAGTTGAGCGGGCCGTACAGCTGCATCAGGTAGGTGTTGACCAGGACGAAGCCGCCCACGGTGATGGTGCCGGCCTGCACGCCCTGGGCGGCCATCAGCATCACGAGCCCGAGGCCCGCGGCGATGATGAACGCCTGGCCCAGGTTCAGCATGTTGAGCGTGACCTGGCTTTTGACCGCGGCCCGCTCGTAACGGGCACGGGCGGCGTCGAACCGGCTTGCCTCGTGCGCCTCGTTGCCGAAATACTTGACCGTCTCGAAGTTGAGCAGGCTGTCGATCGCCTTGGTCTGCGCGTCGCTGTCCATCTCGTTCATCGTCCGGCGGAAGCGGACCCGCCAGTCGGTGAACCCGACGGTGAACCCGACATACAGCACGACGGCGACGAGGGTGACCGCGGCGAACCGCCAGTCGAACAGGTGCCACAGGATGGCGGTGACGAGCAGGACCTCGAACAGGGTCGGCAGGATGTTGAACACGGCGAGCCGCAGCACGGCCTCGATGCCGCCGGTGCCGCGTTCGAGCGCGCGGGACAGGCCGCCGGTCTGGCGGTCCAGGTGGAAGCGCAGCGAGAGGGCGTGCAGGTGCTTGAAGGTCTGCAGCGCGACCTTGCGGATGGTGCGCTGCTGGACGGCGGCGAACACCGCGTCGCGCATTTCGGCGAACCCCGCGGAGGCGACGCGCAGCAGCGCGTAGGCGGCGATGAGCGCCATGGGGACCGCAATGACGGAACCCTTGGGCGAGAGCGCATCGACGGCGTGGCTGTATACGAGCGGGATGTAGACGGTCGCGACCTTGGCGAGCACGAGCAGGACGACGGCGCTGGCGACGCGGAGCCGGGCCACGGGTTCGCCCTTCGGCCACATGTAGGGCATCAGGGAGCGGATGGTCTGGAGGCCGCTCCGGGTGGAGTGCATCACGGGCGGGCTGGTGTCGGCAGGTCGCATGACCCCTATGTGGCGGCTCCGGGCGCGCATGCAAAGCCCGGGTGTGTGCCGGGCAGGGTGGCGGGGCGGTCGGGGCTGGCCATATCAGGCGGATGGATCCGATCTATCGCCACATCGCTGCCTGCAACAACGCGGTTCTGCCGGGCGGGCGGGTGCCGCTTCATGTCGCGGGGCACCCGGTCGGGTGGCTCGACCCGGCGTTGCGCGCGCCGCTGCTGGACCTCGGCGGGACGTTGGTGCCGGGCGGGATGGCGCTCACGGCGGCGGGCCTGCCGGTGGCCGCGAAGGCGCTGGCGGAGGCCGGACACTTCCGCTGGCGGGACGAGGCGTTCGACGTGCGGGCCGCGCCGGAGGGGCCGGTGCTGTCCCAGATCGACCGGGGGGCGCTGCCGGGCTTCGGCGTGCGGGCGACGGGGGTGCACCTGAACGCGCTGGTGGAGCGGGACGGGCAGGACTGGCTGTGGGTGGCGCGGCGGGCCCGGGACAAGCTGCTGGACCCGGGCAAGCTGGACCACCTAGTGGCGGGCGGCGTCCCGGCCGGCCTGGGCCCGGCCGAGACGCTGGAGAAGGAGGCGCTGGAGGAGGCGGGCCTGCCGGCGTCCCTGCTGACGGCAGCACAGCCCGTCGGGATCGTGGACTACGCGCTGGAACGGCCGGAGGGGCTGCGGCGTGACCGGCTGCACTGTTACGACGTGGTGCTGCCCGACAGCTTCGTGCCGGAGGCGCGGGACGGGGAGGTGGAGGCGTTCGAGTTGTGGCCCCTGCCCGCGGTGCTGGCGCGGGTGCGGGAGACGGACGACTTCAAGTTCAACGTGAACCTGGTGCTGATCGAGCTGTTCCGGCGCCGGGGGCTGCTGCCGGGTTCGTCCGAGGCCTAGCTGCGGAGGACGCGGGCGAGGAACAGGCGGGCGCGGTCGGTGCGGGGCGTGTCGAAGAAGGCGGCGCTGGGAGTGTCTTCCAGGATGCGGCCCTGGTCCATGAACAGCACGCGGTTTGCCACCTGCCGGGCGAACGCCATCTCGTGGGTGACGACGAGCATCGTCATGCCGCCCTCGGCGAGCGCGCGCATGACGTCCATGACCTCGCCGACCCGCTCGGGGTCGAGGGCGCTGGTAGGTTCGTCGAACAGCATGGCGGCCGGGTCGAGCGCGAGGGCGCGGGCGATGCAGACGCGCTGCTGCTGGCCGCCGGACAGCTGCGCCGGGCGGGCCCGGATGTGGTCCGCGAGGCCGACGCGGCGCAGCAGCGCGGCGGAGCGTTCGTCGGCTTCCGCCCGGCTGCGGCCCAGGGCGTGCACCTGGGCCAGGCTGACATTGGCCAGCACGTCCATGTGCGGATAGAGGTCGAACGACTGGAACACCATGCCGACCCGGCGCCGCAGGGCCGGCAGGTCGGTGCCGCGGGCGCCGACGGAGACGCCGTCGACCAGGATCTCGCCCTGCTGGAAGGGTTCGAGGCCGTTGATGCAGCGCACCAGCGTGCTTTTCCCGCTGCCGGAGGGCCCGCACACGGCGACGACCTCGCCCCGGGCGACCTCGGCGGAACAGTCCTGCAGGACGGCCGTGGCGCCGAAGCGCTTGCCGACGGCGCGCAGGCTGATCATGCGGTGCGGGCGTGCATGGCGTGACGCAGGAGCAGGGCGGCGGGCAGGCAGATGGCGAGGTAGACCAGGGCCACGGTGGAGAACATCTCGAGCGCCCGGCCGTCGCGGGTGGCGACGATGTTGGCGGTGGTCAGAAGGTCCCGCAGGCTGACGACGTAGACGAGCGAGGTGTCCTGGAACACCAGCACCACTTGGTTGAGCACCAGGGGACCCATGGCGCGCGCGGCCTGCGGCAGCAGGACCAGGCGGAGGGCCTGAAAGGGGCGGAGACCGGAGGCGAGGGCGGCTTCGCGCTGGCCGGGCCGGATGCCCTCGAGCCCGGCCCGGACGATCTCGGCATAGAACGCGGCCTCGAACAGGACGAAGGCCGTGAGGGCGGAGGCGAGCGCGCCGACGGGGCGGCCGAGAAGGAGCGGGACGAGGAAATAGAACCAGAAGAGCACGAGGATGAGCGGCAGCGCGCGCATGACGGCGATGTAGGCGGCGGCGGCGGCGCGGAGCGGGGCCGGGCCGTAGGCGCGAAGGCAGGCGAGCAGGGTGCCCAGCACGAGGCCACCGGCGGTGGCGACGAGAACCAGCAGCAGGCTGAGCGCCAGGCCCTGCGCGAGGAAGGGCAGGTTGCGCAAGACGACCGCCGTGTCGAACCACGGCACGGCGGCGAAGGCCGGCATCATGCGGTGCGGCGGGCCAGGGCGGCGAAGCCGGCGGCCAGCGCCAGGCCGAGCACCAGGTAGGCGACGGTCGCGGCGGCGAAGGCCTCGAAGCCCTGGAAGGTGACGTTCTCGACGTGCCGGCTCTGCGCGGTCAGCTCCAGGACGCCGATGGTGAGGCTGAGCGAGGACAGCTTGAGGATGACGAGGCTCTCGCCGGCGAGCGGCCGCACGAGGCGGCGCAGCGCCAGCGGCAGCAGCACGAGACGGAAGGCCTGGGCGGGCCGCAGGCCGGATGCGAGCGCGGTGGGCAGCAGCCGCGCCTCGATCGCGATCAGGCCGGCGCGGACCTGTTCCGCGACCCGGGCGGCGGCGAACAGCCCCAGGGCAAGGCAGGCGGTGCAGATCTCGGGGTCCGGCAGGTCGCGCTTGACCCACAGGCCCAAGCGGTCGGGCAGCAGGTCGGGGACGACGAAATACCAGAGGAACAGCTGGACCAGCGGCGGGACGGCGCGGAACAGCTCGACGAACAGGACGACCCCTGCCCTGCCCCACCGCCCCGGAAGACGCGACACGATCCCCAGCGGAAGGCCGAGGCCCATCGCCACGATCCAGGTGCCGACCGCGACCAGCAGGGTGGAGCCGAGGCCCGACAGGAGCCACTCGGCATAGGGCGCGCGGAGCAGGACCCCCCAGTCCCAGCGATAGTTCAACGGCCGGCGCCCCGGCCTGCGTCCGCCGTCCTACTCCGGCAGCGTCGCCGTGTCCCACGCGGCACGCAGACGGGGCCCGACGCCCAGGCCGAAGGGGCCGAACCACTTGTCGAACAGGGCCTGAGCCTCGCCCGACTTGAACATGCGGGCCATCTGGTGATCGACCATCCAGAGGAAGGCCGGGTTGTTCTTGGGGATCATGAAGCCTTGCGGCGAGTAGCCGTATTCCGGCCCGACGATGGCGAGCGCCTCGGGCCGGCGGCTCTGTTTCACCAGGCCGAAGAAGGCGGAGTTGTCGCTGTAGTACACGTCGGCCCGGCGGCTCTCGACGGCGATCAGGCCCGCGGCGTGGTCCTCGACCGGCAGGATGCGCACGTTCTGCAGCTTCTCGTGCTCGATGATCTCCTTGATCTCGGGCTCGCCGCTGCCGCTGGTGACGACGGCGACGACCTTGCCGGACAGGTCCTTGAAGGCGGCGATCCCCGAGGCCTTCAGGGCCAGCATCTGGCTGCTGGCGACGAAGGTGACGGGGGTGAAGTCGACCTGGCGGCTGCGGGCCCAGGTGTTGACGGTGCCGCCACACTCGATGTCGACCGTGCCGTTGGCCACCAGGGCCTGGCGGGTCTGCAGGGTGACGGGGACGTAGTTGATCTTCAGCGCCGGCAGCTTCAGCTCGGTCTTGATGGCGTCCAGGATGCGGTGGCAGAAATCGACCGCGTAGCCGGCGGGCTTCTGCTGCTCATCGAGGAAGCTGGTAGGGGGAATCGTCTCCCGATAGCCCATCGTGACGGCGTTGGTGGCGCGGAGCTTGGCGAGGATGAGGTCGCTGTCCTGGGCGTACGCCGCAGTCTGGACCAGACCCGCCGTGCCGGAGACGGCCATCAGCGCCACCAGCAGCCATCGCCTGCACACCTGCATCCCGCTACGCTCCATCCCAAGGATGCGGGATGGTTCCACGCTTCCCCGATGGGCGCAAACAGGGAGGGCTGCATGGACGTGACGGTGCTGGGGGCGGGCGGAGTCGGGCTCGGGAGCGCGGCGCTGCTGGCGCAGAACGGGCACGCGCCGACGGTGTGGTCGCCGACTCGGGCAGATGGGGCGATCGAGATCGAGAGCCGGGGGGCGATCGCGGGGCGTTTCGCGGCACGGTCGAGCCGGGACCTGATGGAGGCGGTGCGGGGGGCGGAGGCGGTGCTGTTCGCGGTGCCGGGCTGGGCGCATCGGGGGTTGATGGAGGCGATCGCGCCGGTGCTGGAGCCGGGGCAGATGGTGGTCGTCGGGTCGCACGTGTCGTTGGGCGGGCTGTATCTGCGGCGGCTGCTGGATGCCCGGGGATGCGGGGCGGCGGTGGTGGCGTGGGGGACGACGGCGGTGACCGGGCGGCGGACCGGGGCGTCCCAATGCACGCTGTCGAACCTGCGGAGCAAGGTGGATGCGGCGGCGGTGCCGAGCGATGGAGAGGCTGGCCTGGCGCGGTGCCGGGCCTTGTTCGGGGACCGGTTCGTGCCGCGGGCGAACCTGGTCGCGATACAGCTGAGCAACGTCAACCCGCAGAACCATGTGGGCATGCTGCTGTGCAACCTGACGCGGGCGGAGCGGGGCGAGGCCTGGGGCAACTACTGGGCGATCACGCCGGCCGTCGGGCGGCTGATGGAGGCGCTGGATGCCGAGCGGCTGTCGCTGGCGGCGGCGTTCGGCGTGCAGGTCCGCAGCCTGCGGGAGCATTTCCATTTGTCGTTCCAGGTGCCGATGGGCCCGGTGTGGGAGCAGGCGGCCGCCGTGGACGCGCGGGGCGATGCGCCGATGGGGCCGACGACGCTGGATACGCGCTACATCACCGAGGACATCCCGTACGGGATCGCCGCGACGGAGTGGCTGGGGCGGGTGGCCGGCGTGCCGACCCCGCTGCACAGCGCCGGGTCCGCCATGTTCTGCGCGCTGACCGGTCGGGACCTGCGCGCGGAGAACGACCTTCTGCCGGCCCTGAACCTCGATGGGGTCGGGCCGGCAGAACTCCTGCGACTGGTGGGCTGACCTACTCGGGCGAGCCGGCGGCGATGGGGATCGGCCGGGCGTCCGGCTGGATCGTCTCGGCCCCTTCGTCGTCGTCGTATCCGCCCTGGTCCGGCTGCTGCTCGGAATGATGCTCCTGCCGGCGGTACGGCTGGCTGGAGCCCTGGCCCGGGGCCTGACCCTGCTGGCCCCCTTGCGGACCGCCCTGCTGCCCGCCTTGCTGCCCGCCTTGCTGGGGACTGGCAGGGCGCTCGTTCTGCTGCGCGGCCTGGTTCATGGCGTTGAGGATGCGGAAGTAGTGCTCGGCATACTGGAAGTAGCTTTCCGCCATCACGCGATCGCCGGAGCCCGTGGCGTCGCGCCCGAGCTGCAGATACTTCTCGAACAACTGCTGCGAGGTTCCGCGGATGCGCAGGTCCGGGCCGCTGCTGTCGAAGACGTGGTTGCGGTTCATGGGCACGTTGCCGCCCTGCTGGCGGATGGGCCCGCCGCCGCCGCCGCCGCCGCTCGCGCCGCCGTTCCCGCGATGGTTGCGTCCCCGCATGCGTTTCATGTTCATTCTGGCTGGCGCACTTTCCGTCTGGACCGATGGTCTGCGCCCGGGCTTGCGGCCCCGCGCACGATCGATCTTTTGAACCAAAGTCCCTGTTGTGGCGCATGTCTGGGTGAACGAGCACCACGACAGACAAAGGCGGACCGACACGCGGATCCCGCTACGCCGTCAGCACGCTAGCCCGGAGCCGCGGCGGTGCCAACTGTTTTCTCGACCAGCAAGGCGCGGGGGATGCCGGCCAGGTCGGGGCGGGATGTCGCATCGAGGCCGGCGGCGTCGGCCAGGGCCGCGACGAAGGACGCCTGGCCGATGCCGAGCTCGAGGATGCCGAGGCCGTCCGGGGCGAGGAGGCCGGGCATGGCGGCAAGAAGGGCGCGGTAGGCATCGAGGCCGTCGGGGCCGCCGTCCAGGGCGCGGCGGGGCTCGAACTGCCGGACGTCGGGCATCAGGGTCGCGATGTCGGCTGCGCGAATGTAGGGAGGGTTGGCCAGCACGAGGTCGAAGCGGGCCTGCAGGGCGGTGGCCCAGTCGCCTGCGATGAAGGCGGCGCGCCCCTGCAGGCCGAGGGCGCGGGCGTTGGCGGCGGCGAGGGCGGCGGCCTCGGGCACCCGGTCGATGCCGAGGCCCCAGGCGTCCGGGAACACGGTGAGCGCGGCGCAGAGCAGGCAGCCGGTGCCGGTGCCGAGATCGAGGATGCGGCGGACGCGGCGGGGGTCGGGCCGGGCAGCCATGGCGGCCTCGATCAGGGTCTCGCTGTCGGGGCGGGGGATGAGGGTGGCGGGCGAGACAGCGAAGTCGAGGCTCCAGAACTCCTGGTGGCCGCGGATGAGCGCGACGGGCTCGTGCACGGCGCGGCGGGCGAGCAGGGGGAGGAAGCGGTCGAGGTGGGCCGGGTCCTGGCGGGACCGCAGCAGGGTGGCCTGATCGAGGCCCATGGCGTGGGCGAGCAGAAGGCGGGCATCGAGGGCCGGGCTGTCGACCAGGGCGGCCTGGAGGACGGCGGCACCGTGCCGCAAGGCCTGGGCGATGGTGGCGCCCGGCGAGAGGGCCAGGCAAGCGCTCACTCCCCCACTCACTCCCCCGCTCACTCCCCCACTCACTCCCCCACTCACTCCCCCACTCACTCCCCCACTCACTCCCCCACTCACTCCTGGGCGGCGAGGCGGGCCGCCTGATCTTCCGCGGTCAGGCGGTCGACGATCTCGTCGAGGTCGCCGGCCATGACGCGCTCGATGCTGTGCAGGGTCAGCCCGATGCGGTGGTCGCTGACCCGGCCCTGCGGAAAGTTGTAGGTGCGGATGCGCTCGCTGCGGTCGCCGGTGCCGACCTGGCTCTTGCGGTCGGCGGCGCGGGTGGCGTCGACGCTGCTGCGCTGGGCGTCGTACAGCCTGGACCGCAGGATCTTCATGGCCTTGGCGCGGTTCTTGTGCTGGCTGCGCTCCTCCTGCATCGCGACCACGACGCCCGTGGGCAGATGGGTGATGCGCACCGCGCTTTCCGTCTTGTTGACGTGCTGGCCGCCGGCGCCGGACGCGCGATAGACGTCGATGCGCAGGTCGGTCTCGTTGATCTCGACATCGACCTCCTCCGCCTCGGGCAGGACCGCGACCGTCACCGTGGAGGTGTGGATGCGGCCCTGGCTCTCGGTGGCCGGGACACGCTGCACGCGATGGACGCCGCTCTCATACTTGAAGCGGGCAAAGACGTTGCGCCCGGTGATCTCGGCTACGGCCTGCTTGATGCCGCCGAGCTCGGTCGCGTCGTACTCCAGGATCTCGGAGCGCCAACCCTTCGTCGCGGCATACTTCTGATACATCTGGAACAGCTCGGCCGCGAACAGCCCGGCCTCGTCGCCCCCCGCGGCAGGCCGCACCTCCAGGATGGCGCTACGGGCGTCCGCCTCGTCCCGCGGCAGCAGCGCCAGGCGGATCTCCATCTGCAGGTCGGGCAGCCGGTCCTTCAGCTCGTACAGCTCGGCCTCGGCCAGGTCCTTCATCTCGGGGTCGGCCAGCAGCGCCTGCGCGTCCGAGGCAGCCTGCTGCGCCTCCCGCAACTCGCCGATGCGGGCGACGATCGGCTCGAGGTCGGACAGCTCCTTGCTGAGCCGGGCAAACCCCTCCCCTGCCCCTTCGCTGAGCAGGCTGCGCAGCTCGGCAGCCCGGCCCACGATGCGGTCGAGCTTGTTGTCGAGGGATGCGCTCATGGCTCGTTCGTCCTTGGCGAGCCCTTGGCTGGCATTCGCAGGCCTTCAATGTCGATGTCGGCGTCCAACTCGGCCGCCTGAGCCTCGGACCGACGCCGCGCTGCGTCGAAAATTGCAAACCGTTCCGCTGTAAGTTCCTCCTTAGTCTCGCGTGGAACCCGCCCGGCAAGGATCGCATCGAGGTGATAGCCGCGGACCACCCGCTCGACACGGCGGCCGCCTTCGTCCGCAACCTGTAAGAGGTTCTTACAAGTTGCATCCTCCTTCAACTCGTTCTGCGTGGAGATCGTCCGCAGGTGTTGAGTCACATTCTGCGGTGTCGTATCGAAAAGATAAGCCATTTCGGCTTGGGTCAGCCAAACAGTCCCGCCGATCGTCCGCAGCTTGATCTGATCCTGCCCATCCTCGGTCGTATAAAGGATGACCTCACCTTCGCTCATCCGAGATGGGCCGCCAGGGCGGGGAGTGCCACTTCCTGCTGGGTTCCGGTGGCGAGGTCCTTGACCTGGGCGGTGCCGCGTTCGCGTTCGGCGGGGCCGATGATGACGGCGGTGCGGGCGCCGATGCGGTTGGCGCGTTCCATGCGGCGCTTGAGGTTGCCGCGGTAGGCCATCTCGGCGCGGACGCCGGCGGCGCGGAGTGCCTGGAGGACCTCGATCGCGGCGGGCTCCTCGGCCGGGCTGGCGGGGATGACGGCGACGGCGGCGGGGGGTGGCGGGGGTTCGACGAGCATGGCGAGGCGGTCGATCCCGGCGCCCCAGCCGATGCCGGGGGTGGGGGGGCCACCCATCATCTGCACCAGGCCGTCGTAGCGCCCGCCGCCCAGCACGGTCCCTTGGGCGCCCAAGGCCTCCGTCGTGAACTCGAAGGCGGTGTGGCTGTAGTAGTCGAGGCCGCGGACGATGCGGGGGTTCTCGCGCCACGGCAGCGCGAAGGCGTCGAGGCCGCGGCGCAGCCCGTCCCAGAAGGCGGTGGCCTCGGGGGTCAAGGAGGCGGCGATGGTGGGGGCGCCGGCGACCAGGGCGCGGTCGCCCGGGTCCTTGCTGTCCAGGATGCGGAGCGGGTTGCGCTCCAGCCGGTCGCGGCTCTCGGGCGAGAGGGCGTCGCGGTGGCCGGCGAAGTAGGTCACCAGCGCCTGGCGGTAGGCGTCGCGGCTGGCTGCGTCGCCCAGCGTGTTGACCTCGAGCGCCACGCGGTCCGACACGCCCAGTGCCTGCAGGATGGCCCAGCCCATGGCGATGACCTCGGCGTCGGCGGCGGGCTCGGCGGCGCCGATCAGCTCGACGCCGATCTGGTGGAACTGGCGGTAGCGGCCCTTCTGCGGCCGTTCGTAGCGGAACATCGGCCCGGCGTAGAACACCTTCTGCGGCAGGCTCTGCGTCAGGCCGTTGTTGATCAGCGCGCGGCAGACGCCGGCCGTGCCTTCGGGCCGTAGCGTGACGCTGTCGCCGCCACGGTCCTGGAAGGTGTACATCTCCTTCGTGACGACGTCCGACGTGTCGCCCAGGGTGCGGGCGAAGACGCGCGTTTCCTCCAGCAAGGGGGTGGACCACTCGTCGAAGCCGTAGAGGCCGGCGATGTGGCGGGCGGTCTCGACGACGCGGGAGTGGCGGCGCTGCTCCTCGCCGATGAGGTCCCTGGTCCCGCGCACGGGTTGCAACTCGGCCACCTTCTCGACACCTCCGACGACGCCGCCTGCATAGGGCGATGCGGGCGGCGACTCAACCGCGTGCCGGAGGGGTGGCTTGCCGGGTCAGGCGGCGCCGGCAACGGGGTGGGGTTCGGCGAGGAACGGGCGGACGGCGGCGAGCACCGCATCCGGGGCTTCCTCGGCCAGGTAGTGGCCGCTGTCGACCGGGCTGCCGTGCACGGGGGCGCTGCAGTACTCCTGCCAGAGCTTCACCGGGTCGTACCAGCCGCCGATCTTGCCCTTGGCGCCCCACAGCACGGTCATGGGGCATTGGACGCGCAGGCCCTGGGCGCGGCTGATGCGGTCGTGGTCGAGGTCGATGGTGGCGGCGGCGCGGTAGTCCTCGCACATGCCGGCGATCATCTCGGGGTCGTGCGCGGCGGCCAGGTAGTCCTTCAGGGCTTCGGGGTGGAAGAAGCCGGGGGGCTTGGGCTCGCGGGAGGTGTGGGCGTTGAACCAGGTGGCCGGGGCGGCATTGATCAGCTCCTCGGGGAAGGGGTGGGGCTGGGCGAACCAGAACCAGTGGTAGTAGCCGAGGGCGAACGACATGTCGGTCCGCTCGAAGTGCTCGATCGTGGGCACGATGTCGAGGATGGCGAGGCGGGTGACGCGGGCGGGGTTGTCGAGCGCGAGGCGGTGGGCGACGCGGGCGCCGCGGTCATGGGCCAGCACGGCGAAGCGGTCGTGGCCGAGTTCGGTCATGAGCTCGGCCATGTCGCGGGCCATGGCGCGCTTGGAATAGGGCGCGTGGTCCGCACTGGGAGCCGGCTTGAAGCTGCCGCCGTAGCCGCGCAGGTCCGGGCAGATCACGGTGTGGGTGCGGGCGAGCACGGGGGCGACGGCGTGCCACATGGCGTGGGTCTGCGGGTTGCCGTGCAGCAGCAGAAGCGGCGGGCCGCTGCCGCCCGTGCGCAGGCGCAGCGTGCCGTCCTGGACGGCATGGGTGGTCAGGTTGAACCCGTCGAAGAAGCCGGCCATGGGCATGGTTCCTGTGTTCGCAGGTGCAGCATCGGCGGCGGGTGCGTCAGGATTAAGGCACGACAGGGCGCGGAGACGGAGGGCTACCGCGACTTCACGGGGCGGTCGGCGTGGCTGGTCTGGGGCACGCCGCGGTTCAACGACATGTGGGAGTGGGTGCAGATCCACGCGCCGTCGAGGCGGGAGAACACCAGGGTGGCGCGGCCGGGGCGGTCGAACCGGGTGCCGTCCGGGTGGTAGCCGGTGCTGGTCCAGGGCGTGACGACCACGGCCATGCTCTCGTCCGTGGCGGCCAGGACGTGGGTGCCCTCGAGGTCGAAGGTGAAGTCGGTGGTGCGGGGCCACACGTTGTCCCACTGCGTGGCGATCCAGGCCTCGAGATCGGGAATGACGTCGCGATGGGTGCCGAAGGCCAGGACCTCGGGGTGAAACAGCGGGCGGGCGGCGCCGTAGTCGACGGTGCGGACGAAGTCGGAGAAGCGGGTCAGCCACTCCATGAAGACGGCGCGGAGGGCGGGGCTGGCAAGGGGCAGAGCTGGCATGGCGTTGTCCTGGAACCGGGGATGGGGAAGCCTAACGCGGGGCGGGCGGGACTTGAAGCGGCCCGGGGCCGGTGCCCGGTTCAGTGGCGCGGGTAGGTGATGATCGACAGGTAGGTGGTCGGCAGCTGGGTGAGCTCGGCCGGGCCGTGCGGGGCGGTGGCGTCGAACAGCAGCGTGTCGCCCGGGCGCATGGGATAGAGGCGGTGGTCGTGCCGATAGGTGAGCCGGCCGGTCAGCAGATGGATGAGCTCCTGCCCGGCATGCTGGAACCCGGTGTAGGGGACGGCCTCCTCCGTCAGGGTGATGAGGTAGGGCTCGAGCGCGACCGCACCCTCGAGCGTCTGGCCCAGCAGCTGATACCGGTGCCCGGCCTTCGTCCCGCGCCGTTCGATCGCGGCGCCCTGGCCTGCGGCGACGAAGGATGCGCCGGGGGGCCGCGCCGGGTCGGCGAACAGCGCCGCGACCGGGACGGCCAGCACGCTCGCCAAGGCCTCGATGGTGGCGAGCGAGGGGCTGAGCTGCCCGGTCTCGATCTTGGAAAGAGTGCCGTGGCTGATGCGGGCGGCGGTGGCGAGGGCGGCGCCCGTCAGGCCCAGGCGGCGGCGCAGGCGGCGGACCTCGCGGCCGAGGCGCTGCTCGATGGTGTCGGGCCCGTCGCCCACGTCGGGGGCGTTGGATCCGGTCGCGAGAAGCTTCTGCATCCGGGAACGCTACCGGGTTTCGTCATGAGAAAGTAGTTTTCTTGACGCGCCCGGCGGGAGTGGCCAGGGTTCGCCCGCAACACGGAGCGTGCGCATGTGCGGGATCGTCGGATTGTTCCTGAAGCGGCCGGGGATGGAGGATGCGCTGGGTGAGCATCTGGCGACGATGCTGGGCACGATGCGGGACCGGGGGCCGGACAGCGCGGGGTTCGCGGTCTATGGCGCCGAGGCGCCTGGCCATCCGCGCGGCGGCGACGAGGCGGCGGTCGTGAAGCTGACGGTGCGGGGCACGGGGCTCGAGGCGTTGGCCGGGCAGCTGGGCGTGGGTGTGGAGCTGCGGGACACGCATGCGGTGCTGCGCGTGCCGGCCGCCCGGGTGGCGCCGGTGCGGGCGGCCCTGGATGCGGCCGGGGTGACGGTGGTCGGCGAGGGCCGGCGGATGGAGCTGTATAAGGAGGTGGGGCTGCCCGATGCGGTGGCGCGCCGTTTCGGGCTGGCGGGGATGTCGGGCACGCACGGCATCGGGCACACGCGGATGGCGACCGAGAGCGCGGTGACGACGGACGGGGCACATCCGTACACCACCGGGTCCGACCAGTGCCTGGTGCATAACGGCAGCCTGTCGAACCACAACGCGCTGCGGCGCCGCCTGGTCCGCGAGGGATACGGGTTCGAGACGGAGAACGACACGGAGGTGGCGGCCGCCTACCTGTCGTGGCGGATGCGCGAGGGCGACACGCTGGAGGGCGCGCTGCATGCGGGGCTGCGGGACCTCGATGGGTTCTACACCTTCGTGGTGGGCACGCGCACCGGGTTCGCGGTGCTGCGGGACCCCGTGTGCTGCAAGCCGGCCGTCATGGCGGAGACGGACGACTGGGTGGCGTTCGGCAGCGAGTACCGCGCGCTCGTGGACCTGCCGGGGATCGCCGGCGCGCGGGTGTGGGAACCGGAACCGGCGCGGGTCTATGCGTGGGAGCGCGCGGCGTGACGGCGGATGCGGAAGTGGTCGACCTGGGTTCGGCGACGATCCGGGACCTGAACGGGGCGCTGCACGGGCTGGGGGCCGACACCAACCGGACGCTGTGGCGGGTGCTCAACCCGCGGGGGCAGCACGCCTTGGCGGTCGGGATCGACGCGCCGGTTCGGGTGGAGATCGCGGGGCATGCCGGGTATTTCTGCGCGGGGATGAACAAGGGCGCCACGGTGGTGATCGCGGGGAATGCCGGGAACGGGGTGGCGGAGAACATGATGTCCGGCCGGGTGCACGTGCAGGGGGATGCGAGTGCGGCGGCGGGCGCCACGGCGCATGGGGGGTTGCTGGTGATCGACGGCAACGCGGCGGCGCGGTGCGGGATCAGCATGAAGGGGGTCGACATCGTGGTGGGCGGGAATGTGGGGCACATGAGCGCCTTCATGGCGCAGGCGGGCACGCTGACGGTGCTGGGCGATGCGGGCGAGAGCCTGGGCGACAGCATCTACGAGGCGCAGCTGTTCGTGCGGGGGCGGGTGGCGAGCCTGGGGGCGGACTGCGTCGAGAAGCCGATGCGGGACGAGCACCGGGCGGCGCTGCGGGGCCGGCTGGACGCGGCAGGCTTCACAGATGTGCCGACGGCAGCGTTCCGGCGCTACGGCTCGGCGCGGCGGCTGTATCACTTCCATGTCGACAACGCCGGGGACTATTGATGGACCAGCAGCCGCCTGCCCCTTCTCCTGGCCTGCCACGGCCGGCGCCGCGGGAGAGTGCGACGTTCGATGCGGGAACGCTGGCCGAGATCCGCCGGGCGGCGGCGACGGGCATCTACGACATCAGGGGCTACGGCGCGAAGCGGGCCCTGCCGCATTTCGACGACCTGCTGTTCCTGGGGGCCAGCATCAGCCGGTATCCGCTGGAAGGCTACCGGGAGCGCTGCGGGACGGAGGTGGTTCTGGGTGCCCGGCATGCGCGAAAGCCGGTGGTGCTGAAGATTCCGATCACCATCGCCGGCATGAGCTTCGGCAGCCTGTCCGCCCAGGCGAAGGAGGCGCTGGGCCGGGGGGCCACCATCGCGGGGACCAGCACGACGACCGGTGACGGCGGCATGACGCAGGAGGAGCGCCGCAGCTCCCGGACGCTGGTCTACCAGTATCTGCCGAGCCGCTACGGCATGAACCCCGACGACCTGCGGGCAGCGGACGCGATCGAGGTGGTGATCGGGCAAGGGGCCAAGCCCGGCGGCGGCGGCATGCTGCTGGGGCAGAAGATCACGCCCCGGGTGGCCGCGATGCGGACGCTGCCACCGGGGATCGACCAGCGGAGCGCCAGCCGGCACCCGGACTGGACGGGGCCCGACGACCTCGAGATCAAGATCCTGGAGCTGCGCGAGATCACGGACTGGGAGAAGCCGATCTATGTGAAGGTCGGCGCGTCGCGGCCTTATTACGACACGGCGCTGGCGGCCAAGGCCGGGGCGGACGTGGTGGTGCTGGACGGGATGCAGGGCGGCACGGCGGCCACGCAGACGGTGTTCATCGAGAACGTCGGCCTGCCGATCCTGGCGGCGATCCGGCCGGCGGTGCAGGCATTGCAGGATCTCGGCCTGCACCGGACGGTCCAGCTGATCGTGTCCGGCGGCATCCGCAACGGGGCGGACGTCGCGAAGGCGCTGGCGCTGGGGGCGGATGCGGTCAGCATCGGCACGGCGGCACTGGCGGCCCTGGGCGACAACGACCCGGCTTACGCGGCGGAGTACGCGGCGCTGGGCACCCGGGCGGGCGCGTACGACGCCTGGCACGAGGGTCTCGACCCCGCGGGGATCACCACGCAGGACCCCATTCTGGCCGCACGGCTGGACCCGGTGCTGGGCGGGCGGCGGCTGGCCAACTACCTTTCGGTGTTGACGCTGGAGGCGCAGACCATCGCGCGGGCCTGCGGCAAGAGCCACGTGCACAACCTGGAACCCGAGGACCTGGTGGCCCTCACGGTCGAGGCGGCGGCGATGGCGCGGGTGCCCCTGGCCGGGACATCGTGGATCCCGGGGAGCGCGTCATGAGCCTGTCCGAAATCGCCCGGGAGCGCGGGATCCGCTACTTCCTGATCGCATACACCGACCTGTTCGGGGTGCTGCGGGCCAAGCTGGTGCCGGCCCGGGCGATCGACGGCATGGCGGCGGACGGGGCGGGCTTCGCGGGCTTCGCGACCTGGTTCGACATGACGCCGGCCGACCCCGACGTGCTGGCCGTGCCGGACCCGGACAGCCTGATCCAGCTGCCGTGGAAGCCCGAGGTGGCCTGGATGGCCGCCAATCCATGGATGGGCGGGCAGCTGGTGGACCAGGCGCCACGCAACGTGCTGCGGCGGCTGGTGGAGGCGGGCGCGGCGCAGGGCCTGTCGATGCAGACGGGGGTGGAGCCGGAGTTCTTCCTGATCCAGCCGGACGGCCAGGCGATCGCTGACGGGGCGGACCGGCAGACCAAGCCCTGCTACGACCAGCTGACCCTGATGCGGCGCTACGACGTGATCGCCGAGATCGCCGACGCGATGGACGCGCTCGGCTGGGAGCCGTACCAGAACGACCACGAGGACGCGAACGGCCAGTACGAGATGAACTGGGCCTATGCCCCGGCGCTGGTGACGGCGGACCGGCACGTGTTCTTCAAGTATATGGTTCGGACGATCGCCGAACGGCACGGGATGCGGGCGACGTTCATGCCCAAGCCGTTCCAGCACCTGACGGGTTCGGGATGCCATGCGCATGTCTCGGTGTGGCGGGGCGAGACGAACGCGTTCAAGAGCGAAGAGGGGGGCGACGACGCGCTGGGGCTGTCGCCGCTCGCCTACCAGTTCCTGGGGGGGCTGATGGCGCATGCGGAGGCGCTTTGCGCGCTGACGAACCCGGTGGTGAACAGCTACAAGCGGATCAACGCGCCGCCGACGCTTTCGGGGGCGACGTGGTCGCCGAGCACGGTGAGCTGGGGGGGGAACAACCGGACGCACATGGTGCGGGTGCCAGGTCCGGGGCGGATCGAGTATCGGTTGGCGGACGGGGCGGCGAACCCTTATCTGTTGCAGGCCGGGTTGCTGGCTGCGGGGCTGGACGGGATTTCGCGGGGGCTGGACCCCGGGGCGCTGCTGGAGGGGGACATGTATGCGGCGGGGGCGGCTGCGGGGGTTCGGCGGCTGCCGCTGAACCTGCTGGACGCGATCCGGGCGTTCGAGGCGAGCCCGTTGGGGGATGCGCTGGGGGCGGGGTTCTCGGGCAGCTATGCGAAGCTGAAGCGGCAGGAGTGGGACGGGTACATGCGGCATTTAACTCAGTGGGAGCGGGACAACACGTTGGACTGCTGAAGGTCTGAGGAATGAGGCGATGAACGACTTTGCCGTGAAGGACATGCATTTCTACGAGCCTTCGAAGGGGCATGGGCTGCCGCATGACCCGTTCAACGCGATCATCGGGCCGCGGCCGATCGGGTGGGTCTCGACGCAGGGGCGGGACGGGTCGGTGAACCTGGCGCCGTACAGCTTCTTTAACGCGTTCAACTACACGCCGCCGATATTGGGGTTTTCGAGCACGTCGCGGAAGGACAGCGTGCGCAACTGCGAGGAGACGGGGGAGTTCGTGTGGAACCTGACGGTGCGGGCGATCGCGGAGGCGATGAACGCGACGTGCGCGGCGGTGCCGTATGGGGAGGACGAGTTCGGGCTGGGGGGCTGACGAAAGCGGCGAGCCGGCTGGTGGGTCCGCCGCGGGTGGCGGAGAGCCCGGTGGCGTTCGAGTGCAAGGTGACGGAGATCCTGCGGCTGAAGACGCATGCGGGGGTGGAGACGCCGGCGTCTCTGGTGTTGGGTGAGGTTGTTGCGGTGCACATCGACAAGGCGCTGCTGAAGGACGGGGTATTCGACACGTTCGGGGCGGGGATCATCCTGCGGGCGGGGGGTCCTTCGGCTTATGCGGCGATCGGGCCGGAGGCGCGGTTCGACATACGGCGGCCGGGGTAGGTTCTGGAGGCAGCCGCGCCGCATGTCCGTCTGGCCCACGGAGAGCCACACCCGCACCCCAGCTGGGACCGGAAGCACCCGCGCAACGCCGCAAGCACCCGGCGGAGTGCTGCCGTGCCGACGCCCCGTCGACGCGCAGCAGCACAACCCCATCCGGCAACACGACCTTGATCCGCCCACGCCCCGTCCGCGGTGGGAGCTGGTTTGAGACGGCGTTGGGCGGCATGGGTTTCAGCGGAGGACGAAGTCGGCGGCGGTGAGTTTGTCGGGGGTGATGCCGGGGATGACGATGGCGGCGGTGGGAATGGCGGCGGCGGGGGTGAGGTTGATGAAGGTGCCGCCCTGGTAGAGTTGTTCGTTGGCCTGGACGGCGGCGTAGGTGGGGAAGGTGGCGCGGCTGAGGGCGATGGTGTCCTGGGCGGGGTCGAGGCCGGTGATGGTGTGGACGCCGGGCTGGTAGGCGGTGAGGTTGACCTGGTCGGGGCCGGGGGTGGCGGCGATGGCGAGGGTGGGGCCGGTGCCGTCGAGGAAGGTGACGGGGTTGGTGCCGACGATGTTCCATCCGGTGCCGGGTGTGCCCAGGGGGGCGGTGGCGGTGACGGAGGTGGTGCCGGGTGGGGTGCCGGCGATGGTGCTGGCGGTGATGGCCGAGGTTGCGGGGTTCTGGGCGACGAGATCGGAGCGGCCGTCGCCGTCGAGGTCGAGGCCGCCGACGACGGTGGAGCCGGCGCCTGAGTTGCCGACGAAGGCGCTGCCGGCGAGGGTGGTGTCGGCGATGTCCCAGACGACGTTCACGCCGTTGTCGTTGTGGAGGAGGATGTCGGCCTTGGTGTCGCCGTTGTAGTTTCCGGTTCCGGCGACGGTATAGTTGGGGCCGGGGTTGCCGACGACTCCGCTGGTGGCGATGGCGGTGCCGTTCATGAGGAAGATCTCGAGCGTGTCGTCGGGGGCCTGGACGAGGATGTCGGGGCGGCCGTCGCCGTTGAAGTCGGCGACGCCTTCGACGGCCCAGCCGGGGGGGAGGGTGGTGAGGGCGGCGCTGCCGACGAGGTTGGTGCCGTTGGTCTCGAGGATGACGAGGCTGCCGTTGTCGTTCTGCATGAGGAGGTCGGCGTCGCCGTCGGCGTTGAAGTCGCCGGTGCCGCGGAGGTGCCAGGCGGGGCCGGGGTTGCCGAGGCTGGCGCCGGCGGCGATGGCGGTGCCGTTCATGAGGAAGGCGACGAGGGCGCCGGAGTCGTTCTGGTCGAGGATGTCGGCCTGGCCGTCGCCGTTGAGGTCGGCGCTGGCGAGGAGGTGCCATGCGGGGCCCGGGTTGCCGAGGGAGGTGGCGGCGGTGACGGCCGGGCCGTTGGTGGTGTAGAGGACGACGGCGCCGCTGGTGTTCTGGACGAGCAGGGCGGAGTTGCCGTTGGCGGCGAAGTTGCTTGGGGTGAGAGGGGCGAAGGTGCTGACGGTGGGGGAGGCGGTGGCGGTGGTGCCGGCGGTGCTGGTGACGGTGAGGTTGAAGCTGGTGGTGAACTGTCCGCCTTGGGGGAGTGTGTAGGCGTTGGGGGTGAAGAGGAGGGACTGGAGGGCGGCGGTGACGGCCTGGGCGGTGCCGCGGACGGTGTAGACGCCGCTGCCGACGGTGCTGCCGTCGGTTGCGGCGTTGGGGTCGGTGAGGGTTCCGGTGACGGGGGCGAGCTGGACGGTGGCGGTGTCGGTTGCGCCGGCGTTGGCGTCGGACACCACGGTATTGAAGAAGGGGGCGATGCTGACGCCCTCGCGGATGGACTGGCTGGGGGGGTAGGTGATGGTGGGTTTCACGGGGGGTGCGACGGTCTGGTAGGTGACGGCGCCGTTGACGATGACGAAGTTGCCCTGGGTGTAGTTGGGGTTGTATTGGCCGCCCGAGAGGCCGCCATTGATGGCACTGAGGTCTATGTAGACGTAGGCGCCGTTCGCCTCGATGACGGTGAGCACGCCGATGACGTAGGCAAAGTTCTTGTAATTCGAGTCGTAGGGTGTGTAGACGACGGCGACGGCCGGGCTGTCGAACCGGAAGGTATCGGTGAGGCCGAAGCCGACGACGGAAACCGAGGCGGCCGTCCCATCGATGACGATGGTTGCGTTGGTGGCGAAGAGGCTGCCTCTCTGGCCGAGGAACTGGAGTTCGCTGACGTCGACGGTACCTGACGTGACTTCGAGGGTTGCGCCGTCGCCCTGCAGGGAGATTTGTCCGTATCCACCGAGGTCGCCTGGGCTCGAATAGGCTCCAAGGAGGCGAAGCGCTCCGCCATTCTCGACAGTAATGCCGGTCCCCGAAGCCGTGTCGATCTTCGTCGCGCCGGTCACCGTGACAACGGTGCCGGGCCCCTGAACATCAAGCGTGCTCTGGTCGCTGATCTCGGCGCTCTCGTAGGTCGCCGAGCTTGTGAGCGTGAGTTTTCCATTCGGAGGTGTAAAGAGTTTCGTCATGCCGCCGATGTCCACTTCGAGGCACGCGACAGAGAACAGTCGCGTTGAGGGTGAGCACCCAGGGCAGGCTTCTGCGGCGCGAGCGAGTTAGCCGTGGTCAATTCGACCAGCATCCGAAGCCGGAAATCCATGTCATCGTGATCCGCTGGAACTGGCCTGCGGTGATTGCGCGACAGATATTGCCGCCTGTGACGAAGTTTATGGGACCGTCGCGGGGAATGAGAGTGACCGTCCAATTACTGGGATGGCCCGAAATAGTCTGGATGCTCGTCGTGGCGGATAGCGCATAGACGGGATTGTATCCCAAGGTGATCGTAGCGCCGCTCGGGATTGTTGGTAGAGCGCCGTCAACACCGAGGTTTTTCGAAACGGTAACGTTCACAGCGCTGTCGGACGGTAGGCCCACGATGGGAGAGCCTGCATAATAGCCGGTGAAGTCGTTGCCAACGATTAGAAGATTATCGCTACCGTTACCAATCTGGAGTGGTATCTGCGTGACAGATGGGGGAGGTAAACCGTCGCAAACGTTTGCAACGCGGCTGTTTTGCAGAGTGAATTGTCCAAATCCAACGAAAATGATCGGCGTCAAAGCGCCAGATTGGCCGTTTCCACAGAAGGATGACCGGTCAAAGGTCACATCAGTGACGTTGACGCCGGAGTACAGCAAACCATTCGCAAAGTTATTGTAAGCGAGAAGGTTGCTGAAATGAAGACCGCTCAGAAACCCACCTCCGCTATTCGCGATAGCAATGCCAGCTGTGGACTTTGCAGACGATGCCCAGACTGAGCTGAATACGTTACCGAGAACGGTCGCGGTTGAGTCGCAGGTGTTGATCTCGAGAGGCAGCGTTGGAGAGGTATCACCAAATTCGGTGTTGACCACGAAGGAGAACGCAAATTGCTGTCCTGCCCCGGGACAGATCTTGGTACCAGTGTAGACTAACCCGACGTTGGACATGTAAAGACCGCCCGAGTTCTCGATGAAGAGCCCGGCGCTTGGAGGCGTGCCGCCGTCTGGGCCGGTCATCACGCTGTTCGTAGTGATAGGCGCCTGCGTCTGCCCAGCGATTCCATGGTGACCAACCCTGACGCCATAGCAACCCGTGCCCGAAGTTTCCATCGCATAGATGCGATTAAGATTCGTATTGAAGCCGTCGAGGTCAATGCCGATGCAGGGTGACTGGACCGTCACATCCTCAATCACGACACCATTGGTTGATTTTGCGATTGTGATTGATGTTCCGCCCGTGTTGGACCCTGGCGTATCGGAAGCTCGCAGGAACAGCTTTTTGATTGCGACAGAGTTTCCGTTTATATTAATAAGATTAATATTCGGTGCGCACTGGCGTATGCCATGACCCAGGTCCGGGAGCGAGATTGGGTTCACATAGTTCCCGTCCCCGATGTAGGTGATAGGAAAGTTCATCGCGACGGCGGTCTTGATGCAATAGACGTGCGGACCGTTGTAGAGGGTGGAATAGGAGGAGGCGTTGATGGCGGCTTGCAGGCAGTCGTGGTCGTCGTGGCCTGGCGGCGTGTTCGCCGTGCCATTGCATCCCCAAATCATCGGGGTGGGTCGGACGAGCATGAGGTCGGCAATCCAGCAGCCGGTGACGCCGGTCGGCTGAACCTCCGCCCCGTCATCGGGGATGGCGCAATTTGTGGGGAAGAAGTTGTAGGTGGCGCCGCCGCCGTCTCCGGCGAAGTTGAAGCCGGCGCGGAAGACGGGGCTGGATGTCGTGCTGGCGACCTTCAGGGCGGCGTTGGTGGGGACCGTCGCCACGGTCTGTGCGGCGCCCGCGCGGGGCAGCAGCATGATGATCGTGGCTACCGCGAAGAAAAACTTCCTCATGGCTTCCCACCCCTCCGCCCGTCATTTGCCGCGCCAAGCTTTCCGTCAATCAATCCTTAGCAGAGCTGATTAGGGGGTTCATCAAAATTCGTCGGACTTCAACGAGGCGGCGGGCTGCTCCGGTCAGGGTTCGCAGCCTTCGGCTTGGAGGAGGTCGAGGACGGCTTGTTCGGGGGTTTCGGGGGTGGTGAAGGCCTGGCCGATGCCGCGGGCGAGGACGAGGTGGAGTTTTCCGTCGCGCATCTTCTTGTCGCGGCGCATGGCGGCGAGGAGGCGGGAGGCGGAGAAGCGTCGGTTGAGCATGCCGGGTTCGCTGGGGAGGCCGACGGCTTCGAGGTGGGTGGCGACGCGGGTGGCGTCTTGGGTGGTGCAGTGGCCGAGGCGGGCGGAGAGGCGGAAGGCGAGTCCGAGGCCGACGGCGACGGCTTCGCCGTGGAGGAGGCCCCCGCCGTAGCCGACCTCGGACTCGAGGGCGTGGGCGAAGGTGTGGCCGAGGTTGAGGAGGGCCTGGGCGTTGGCCTCGCACCCGGTGACGACGCGCTGGGGCTGTCGCCGCTCGCCTACCATCTCCTGGGCGGGCTGATGGCGCATGCGGAGGCCTTGTGCGCGCTGACCAACCCGGCGGTGAACAGCGACAAGCGCATCAACGCGCCGGTGACGCTGTCGGGGGCGACGTGGTCGCCGAGCACGGTCAGCTGGGGCGGCAACAACCGCACGCACATGGTGCGGGTGCCCGGTCCCGGGCGGATCGAGTATCGGCTGGCGGATGGGGCGGCGAACCCGTACCTGCTGCAGGGCCGGACTGCTGGGGGCGGGGCTGGACGGGGTGGCGCGGGCCTTGGACCCGGGCCCGCGCCTCGACCTCGACATGTACGTGGCGGGCACGGTCGCGGGCGCGCGGCGGCTGCCGCTGAACCTGCTCGACGCCATCCGCGCGCTGGAGGGCAGCCCGTTGGGGGCGGCGTTGGGGGCGTCGTTCGCCGGGTCGTATGCCAAGCTGAAGCGGCAGGAGCGGGACGGGTCTATGCGGCATTTGACACAATGGGAGCGGGACAACACCCTGGATTGCTGAAATGCCGGATGGCGCGTGGAGCCCGATGCGATGAACGACATGCCGATCACCGAGACGCACACCTACGAGCCGGCCAAGGGCCACGGGCTGCCGCACGACCCGTTCAACGCGATCGTGGCGCCGCGCCCGATCGGGTGGGTGTCGACGCAGGGGAAGGACGGCTCGGTGAACCTCGCGCCGTACAGCTTCTTCAACGCGTTCAACTACAAGCCGCCGATCATCGGGTTTTCCAGCACCTCGATGAAGGACAGCGTGCGCAACTGCGAGGAGACGGGCGAGTTCGTCTGGAACCTGGCCGTGCGGTCGATGGCGGCTGCGATGAACCAGACGAGCGCCACCGTGCCCTACGGGACGGACGAGTTCGGGCTGGGGCACCTTACCAAGGTCGCATCCCATCTGGTGAAGCCGCCGCGCGTGGCCGAAAGCCCGGTGACGTTCGAGTGCCGCGTGACCGAGATCGTGAAGCTGAAGACGCACACGGGCGCCCTGACGCCGGGGTTGCTGGTGCTGGGCGAGGTGGTCGCGGTGCACATCGACAAGGCGCTGCTGAAGGACGGCATCTTCGACACGTTCGGGGCGGGGATCATCATGCGCGCCGGCGGCCCGACGGCCTATGCGGAGGTCGGGCCCTCGGCGCGGTTCGACCTGAACCGGCCGGACTGATGCCGGCCTGACCCTTCACACGATCATCATCAGGTCCGTGTCCGCGGTGGTCTCGCCCGCCGCGGTGATCATGGCGTGCACCTGGCCGCGATGATGGGTCTGGTGGTTGAAGAAATGCGTCACCAGCATGCCGAGCGGCTTGGTCCGCTGGGCCTTTGCGGCCCCGCTGTACCAGGTGAGGTCGGAGGCGAGCCAGGCCGGGGTGACACCTTGGGCCCACTGCGCGATGCGAACGTCGATGTCCCGGCGTTCGGCGTGCAGCGCCGGGAAGTCCCTGGCGTCCTGGTTGCTGCCGGCCATCGGGGTGGTGTTCTTTTCCCAGTGGTCGAACCGGCTCATCCATTGGCGGTCGCCCCAGACCAGGTGGGCCAAGGTGCCGTGGATCGAGCCCCAGAAGGCGCCGCGGTGCTGCCGCCGGGCCGCGTCGTCGAGGCGGGCGGCGGCGTCATACAGGCGGTGGTTCATCTCGGCGTTGTAGGCCGCCATCATCTGGACCCAGCTGGGAGCGATCATGCGGGACCGACGTCGATGAGGCGTTTGCCCATGTTGTCGCCCTTGTACAGCCCGGCGATGGCGCCCGGGGCGTGCTCGATGCCGTGCAGCACGTCTTCCCGGTAGGCCAGGCGGCCGTCGCGGATCCAGGCGGCCAGGCGCGACAGGGCGGCGGGGTACTTGGCCTTGTGGTCGAAGGCGAGGATGGCCTGGATGCGGGCGCGCTTGACGAGCACGACGCGCTCGACCCGGGGCCCCTGCGGCGGGGGCGACCAGTCGGCGACGGAGGCGGTGCCGCAGACGACGACCCGGCCCCGCATGGCCAGATGCTGCAGCACGGCGTCGCTGATGGGTCCCGCAGTGTTGTCGAAGTAGACGTCCACCCCGTTCGGGCAGGCGGCGGCCAGCTGCGCCTGGAAGTCCGGGGCGCGGTAGTCGATGGCGGCGTCGAAGCCGAAGGCGTCGCGGCACAGGGCGGCCTTGGCCGGGCCCCCGGCGATGCCGACGGTGCGGCAGCCGGCGATCTTGGCGATCTGGCCCACGGCGGACCCGACCGACCCGGCGGCGGTGCTGACGACGACGGTGTCGCCGGGGCGGGGCTCGCCGACCTCGAGAAGGCCGAAATAGGCGGTCAGGCCGTTGAGGCCGAGCACGCCGAGCGCGGTCGACAGCGGCAGCCCGTCATCGACGACGCGCTCGATGGCGGCGGCGGGCACGGCGGCCCATTCCTGCCAGCCGAACATGCCAGTCACGGCGTCGCCCGGCTTGAAGCCGCGATGGTTCGAGCGTTCGACCCGGCCCACCGCATAGGACCGCATGACCGCGCCGAGCGCCACGGGTGGCAGGTAGTTGGGGGCATCGTTCACCCAGCCGCGCATGGCGGGCTCCACGCCCAGGAAGGCGTTGCGGACCAGGACCTGGTCGGGCCCGGGCTCGGGCATGGGGGAGTCCACGACCTGGAAATGATGCGCCTGCGGGATTCCGACCGGGCGTTCGCGCAGCAGAACCTGACGGTTGACGGCCATGGCGGCACCTCCGGGGCCAGGCTAGTGTGGCCACGCCGGGAAGGGAACCGCATGATGGGCGACACGAACGCGCTGCTGCTGCGCCGCGACGAGGGCGCGGTAGCCTGGTTGACGCTGAACCGGCCCGGGGCGCGGAACGCGCTGTCGGTGCCGCTGATGACGGCGCTGGAGGACGCGCTGGCAGCGGTGGAGGCCGATCGGGCGATCCATGTGGTGGTGCTGGCCGGGGCGGGGCCGGCGTTCTGTGCCGGGCATGACCTGAAGGAGGTGCGGGCGGGCGACACGGCGGCGCATGAAGCGCTGTTCGCGCGGTGCAGCCGGCTGATGCTCGCGGTCACGCGGCTGCGGGTCCCGGTGATCGCGCGGGTGCACGGGATCGCCACGGCGGCGGGCTGCCAGCTGGTGGCGACGTGCGACCTGGCGGTGGCGGCCGACACGGCGCGTTTCGCAACGCCCGGGGTGAACATCGGGCTGTTCTGCAGCACGCCGATGGTGGCGCTGTCGCGGGCCATCGGGCGGAAGGCGGCGATGGCGATGCTGCTGACGGGCGATGCGGTGGACGCGGACACGGCGGTGCGGCTGGGCCTGGTCAACGCGGCGGTGCCGGAAGCGGCGCTGGACGACGCGGTGCGGGACCTGGCGGGGCGGATCGCCGGGAAAAGCCGCACGGTGGTGGCGCTGGGCAAGCCGGCGTTCTACGCGCAGGCGGAGCTGCCGGTCGCGGAGGCCTATGCCTATGCGGCCGGGGTGATGGTGCGGAACATGCAGGAGCCCGACGCGGCGGAGGGGATCGACGCCTTCGTGCAGAAGCGTCCGGCGCAATGGGGCTCGGCATCCTGATGCCGGGCGGGGCGCCGATGGACGTCGGGACCATGGACCGCGGTGGACGCCGGCTGCTGTTCTCGAACGGCTCGCCGTTCGCGCGGCGCATCCGGGTCCTGCTGCACGAGAAGCACCTGGTCTACGCCGCCGACGTGCTCGACGCGGTGCGCCCGATCGAGGCGATCGAGCCGCACAACCCCGCCTTGCAGGTGCCGGTGCTGCACGACGCGGGGCATTGCCTGTTCGGCACCGGCCTCATCACGCAATACCTGTATGCGACCTACGAGACGCCCCCTGCCCCGCCGCCGCTTTCACACCCGCTTTCACCCCCGCTTTCACCCACGATCACGCGCGCCGACCGCCATTGGGACGACCTGCTGATCCTGGAGGCGATCGAGACGCTGTCGAACACGATCGTGGGCTTGCGGCTGCTGCTGGCCGACGGTCCGCTGGACGCGCCCTACATCGGCCGCCAACGCCATCGCGTGACGTCGTGCCTCGACTGGCTGGAAGCGCGGATCGGTTCGGAAGGGTTCTGGCCCGGCACGTTCTCGGTCATGGACCTGAACCTGCTCTGCCCGATGGTGTGGGGCATGGCCCGGGGCGTCATCACCGCCCCGCCGGACCGCTGGCCCGGCATCGCGACGATGCTCGACCGCTGGGCATCGAGGCCGTCGATCGTGGCGACCGGCCTCGACGTGGTCGAGGTGTCGACAGCGGGTTTGCCACGTTCCTGAGACTGACGCGATACGTCGGATCCCGAGGCGGCGCTGAACGCGGCAGAGGGAATCCATGCACTCGTGCAGACGCGTCCGGCGCGGTGGGACGTGACAGCTTTGACAGACTACTCCGTCATTCGAGAACAGAGCGCCCGGCGCCGCTGACGGTGGCCGAGAGGCTGGCGGGGTGCAGATGGTTCGCATTGCCCAGTGAAAGCGCAGGTTTGGGCGCTGGAGCGGGCGGCTTCCCGGGTGTGGCTGGGCTGACAGACCCCTCGGCAGCCGTCGATGGGCTCACGAGCCCCACAAGGGTCCGATCGAGGTCACCGGCTGCGTTCAGGCTGAGAAGGTAGCTCTGGAGCTGGGCCGTATGATCTTTCCCGTCCTTGAAGTTCGGCGTCTTCGCCTTGGCTGTTTTGTAGAGTTGGGCGGTGACGAGTTCGGCCTTTATCTTGTCCTTATCTGCCGCCGACAGGGTGCCGGTATATCCATTAAGAGCCCACAACTCGGCCAGGGCGTTTTCATCGATGGTCGCCGCAGCAGGGAACAGGCCCTGGACCTGAGCGACGACGACGGCGGAGATTTGCTGATAGAAAGCCGATTGATTGATCAATGCGGCCTTGTCGTTGGTATTTTTGACCGCTGCGTCCACATACCTCTTGATTTCGTTATGCGAGCAAAGATTATCGTAGGAAATTAGGGCGGAGCGGGCTTGGAAGAAGTCGAAATGGCGGCGCTCGGGGCCTTCTGCAGAGTCGAGGGCTTGAAGGATCTCGGTCCGCTTGCTGTCACGGAGGAGTTGCACGCCACGTTGAACGACGCCGACGTCCGGGGCGACGATGAACGACGCAACACCAGAGTCGATCGAGTTCTGCGTGAAGGTCGTTCCGGCAGCGACGGCGCTGACGGCGGCAGTGCCTCCCCCGGTGACGCCCAGAAGCACGGCCGAGAGGGCGCCGAGATTGCCGACTAAGCCTTTGGCGAACTCTGCCTTGGCCTGCGCGGCGCCGAGGCGCTGGAACCATTGAGAGCAGAGATCGTCGGAAAGGGCCATGCCGGAGGTAAGGAACAGGCGAATGGGGGCTGCCTGGTTGGTGTCGGCTGCATCATGGGTCAATCGGTCGAAGGTGCGATTTTCCGGGATCGTGGGCACCCCTCCCCGCATCTGGCGCGTACCCAGGGGAACGTTGTCGGTGATCCGCCAGTTCTCTTCGGCGCGGTATGGATTGAGACCAAAATCGGAACTGGCACAACCAGATAAAGTAAGTAAAACCGGTATTGTCGCAAGTTTAATCCAAATTATCTCAGGCACGACAAACCCCCATGCGTCTAAGAGTCCGTCCAAGATCATTAGCAAGCACGGCAGAGGCGTCGCAGCATGAGCCGCACTGACGCCCACTGAAGGAACGCGAGCGCGTTTCGGTTCAGGCACTCCCAATCCTTGCTCAGGCGGCGGCATCGGTTGAGCCACGCAATTGTCCGTTCTACGATCCAGCGCTTGGGCAACACCACAAAGTTGCCGGTGTCGCAGCGTCGAACGATCTCGACGTTCACGCCGCGGCAGACACGGGCCAGGCCCGTCTGGAACCTCGGCCCTTGATAACCGCCGTCGGCGTAGAGCTTGAGCAGAAAGGGATACATGCCGAACAACGTCGCCATCAGCAGCACGCCACCGTCACGGTCCTGGATGTCGGCCGCGTGGACGATAGCCTGCATCAGCAAACCCTGCGTGTCGACGAGGATGTGCCGCTTCTTACCCTTGATCTTCTTGCCGCCATCGAAGCCCGGCGGATCAATGCGGGCCCCCCTTTTTCGGCGCTCTTGACGCTCTGGCTGTCGATGATCGCGGCGGTCGGGCTGGCTTCGCGGTCCGCCTGCTCCCGACAGCGGACGTAAAGCGCATGGTGCAACCGATCGAGCGTCCCATCATGCTGCCAGCGGCAGAAATAGAAGTTGACGGTGCTGCGCGGCGGCAGGTCCTTCGGGATCGCCCGCCACTGGCAGCCTGTGCTGAGGACATACATCAGTCCGTTCAACACCTCGCGCAGGTCCACTGTCCGCTTGTTTCCGCCTCGTTTGGCACGAGGGATCTCCGGCTTGGCCAGAGCCCACTCGTCGTCGGTCAGGTCGCTCGGGTAGCGCAGCTTGCTGCGGTCGTAGCGGGCGCGGTTCTCGGCAGTCCACATTGGGCGGCTCCTGCGAATCGGGGCTGACACATGGAATCACAATTGATTCCCTCGACTCAACATGATCGTGGACGGACACTAACACCTGCAACGTTAAGATCGTTGCAGGTACTTAAGCAAGAGGTTGAGCGGTGTCTGTCAGGTGAGGTGCTGGCAGAACTCCACGATCCGCTCGCAGGCCTGTTCGAGCTCGGCGTCACCGGTGGCGTAGGAGATGCGGACGTAGGGGGACATGCCGAAGGCCTTGCCGTGGACGAGGGCGACGTGTTTCTCCTCGAGCAGGGCGAGGGCGAAGTCTTCGTCGGTTTCGAGGCGGGTTCCGGCCGGGGTGGTCTTGCCGAGGCAGCCGGCGACGTTGGGGTAGACGTAGAAGGCGCCGGCGGGCTTGTGGCACTGGATGCCGGGGGCGCGATTGAGGGCGGCGACGACGAGGTCCCGGCGGCGGCGGTAGGCCGCCTGCATCACGGGCACGTTGTCCTGCGGGCCGTCGAGCGCGGCGGCGGCAGCGGCCTGGCCGATGCTGGAGACGCCGGCGGAGATCTGCCCCTGCATGTTGACCATGGCCTTGATCAGCGCCTTCGGCCCGGCCGCGAAGCCGATGCGCCAGCCGGTCATGGCGTAGGTCTTGGACACGCCCGACACGGTCAGGACACGGTCGCGCAGCTCCGGCACGACGGCGGCCATGGTGGCGTGGGTGCCGTCGAAGACCAGGTGTTCGTACATGTCGTCGGACATGATCCAGACATGGGGGTGGCGGATCAGCATGGCGCCCAACGCCACGAGGTCGGCCCGGGTCAGGGCGGCACCGGTGGGGTTGTTGGGCGAGTTGAGGATCAGCCACTTGGTGCGGGGCGTGATGGCGGCCTCGATATCCTCGGGGCGGGGCAGGAAGCCGTTGTTCTGCGGGCAGGTGACGATGACGGGCTCGCCGCCGACAACCTTCGTCATCAACGGGTAGGCGCCCCAGTAGGGAGCGGGGACGATCACCTCGTCGCCCGGGTCCATGGTCGCCATCAGGGCGTCGAAGATCACCTGCTTGCCGCCGTTCCCGACCATGATCTCGTCGAGGGCGAACTCCACGCCCATGTCGCGGCGGAACTTGCGCTGCACGGCCTGCTTCAATGCCGGCACGCCGTCCTGCGGCGGGTATTTGGTCTCGCCGCGCAGGGCCGCCTGGTGGGCGGCCTCGATGGCGTGGGGCGGGCTGTCGAAGTCGGGCTCGCCGATGGTCAGCTGGATGACCTCGGTCCCGGCGGCGCGCATGGCGCGGGCCTTGATGGTCATGGCGACGGTGGCCGCGACCGGGACGCGGTTCAGCCGTTCGGCCAGCGCGGGCATGTCAGTGCAGGCCCTGGCAGAAGCGCTGGATGCGGGAGCAGGCCTCGCGCAGGCTTTCCGTGTCGGTGGCATAGCTGATGCGGAAATGGCCGGGGTACATGAAGGCGGTGCCATGGACGGCGGCGACGCCTTCTTCGTCCAGCAGCGCAACGACGAAGTCCTCATCGGTGTCGATGCGCGTGCCGGCCTTGGTGGTCTTGCCGATGCAGCCGTGCAGGCCGGGGAACACGTAGAAGGCGCCCTCGGGGGTGTGGCAGTGTAGGCCGGGTGCGGCGTTGAGCATGGACACGACGAGGTCCCGGCGTGCCTGGTAGACGGCGACCATCTCGCCGATGAAGCCCTGCGGCCCGTTCAGCGCCTCGAGCGCCGCGGCCTGGCTGACGCTGGACGGGTTGCTGGTGCTCTGGCTCTGCAGCTTGTCCATGGCCTTGATGAGGGCGAGCGGGGCGCCGGCGAAGCCGATGCGCCAGCCGGTCATGGCATAGGCCTTGCTGCAGCCGTTCATGGTGACGGTGCGGTCGCGCAGGCGCGGCTCCACCTGGACGATGGTGGCCGGGGTGAAGCCGTCGTAGGTGAGCTTGTCGTAGATGTCGTCGGTGAAGACCCAGACGTGCGGGTGGCGGAGCAGCACGTCGCAGAGCGCGCGCAGCTCGGCGGCCGAGTAGGCGGCGCCGGTCGGGTTGTTGGGGGAGTTCAGCAGCAGCCACTTGGTGCGGGGGGTGATGGCGGCCTCAAGGTCCTCGGCGCGCATCTTGAAGCCGTTGTTCTGGCCGCAAGGAACGAAGACGGGGGTGCCGTCGGCGAGGCTCACGATGTCGGGGTAGCTGACCCAGCAGGGGGTGGGGATGATCGCCTCGTCGCCCTGGTCCATGGTGGCGATCATGGCGTTGAAGATGACCTGCTTGCCGCCGGTGGAGACGATGATCTCCTCGGGCTTGTAGTCGAGCCCGCTGTCGCGGCGGAACTTCTCGGCGACGGCGCGGCGCAGCGGCATGGTTCCGGCAACGTCGGTGTATTTGGTCTCGCCGGCCCGGATGGCGGCGATGGCGGCGTCCTTCACGTTGTCGGGCGTGTCGAAGTCGGGCTCGCCGGCGCTGAGGCTGATGACGTCGCGCCCGGCGGCCTTAAGCGCGCGGGCCTTGCTGCTGATGGCGATGGTCTGGCTGGGACTGACCTTGTCGAGGCGCGCGGCGGTGAGGGGCATGGGGTGCTTTCGGCGGTCGAAGACGGCGCGCACCCTAGGCCGGGGGCAGCGGGGGCACAACCGTCATGCGGTCTCGCGCTTTCGGGCAGCCACCCAGTGGCGCAGCACTTCGGCCATCCTGGCCTCCCGCCCGGCGCCGTCCCTCTCGAAGTACTCGACCACGTCGGCATCGATCGTCAGGACGACCTCATGCAGCGGCGTTACGGACCGGTGGCCGCGGACGAAGCCCTTGCTCTCCATGATCTCGGGGATACCGCTGAAATCGATGGCATCGTCCGGCAAGGCGGCCAACGCTTCCAACGCAACGAGCCTCTGACCCGGCGACGGCTCAGTCTCCACCCTCCTCATAGATCGTCCTTTCCCGACGGCTTGCCTTCCGGGCCGAGATGATCGGTTCGATGGCGAGCCCGGATACCCGTCCTGCGCGACGACGTGCAAGGGATCGAGCAGCGCCTCGACGGCTGCCTCGAACCGGACGCCGTGCTTGGCGAAGTTGCGGGCTGCCTTCTGGGGATACCAGATCCAACGGGCCGTCATTCGGTGCCACCCCTCTCGCCCCTCCTCCTTCCCTGGAACCACCAGGCGCCGAACAGGGCGGTGGAGACGAGGAGGAGGATGACGGTGGCGAGAGCGTTGATCTCGGGGGTGACGCCGAGTTTGAGGGCGGAGAAGACGACCATGGGCAGGGTGCTGGCGCCGGGGCCGGAGACGAAGGTGGCGACGACGAGGTCATCGAGCGAGAGGGTGAAGGCGAGCAGCCACCCGGCGACAAGCGCCGGGGCGGCGAGCGGCAGGGTGACGAGCAGGAAGGCGCGGAACGGGCTGGCGCCGAGGTCCATGGCGGCGTCCTCGAGCTCGGTCCCGGCGCCACGCAGGCGGGCTTCGACGACGACGGCGACGTAGGACAGGCTGACCGAGACGTGGGCGAGGGTGATGGTCAGGGCCCCGCGGCCTTCGGGCCAGCCGATCGCCTGTTCCATCTGCACGAACAGCAGCAGCAGCGAGAGCCCGACCAGCACGTCGGGGAGGACGAGGCGGGCCCCGAGGAGTGCCGCGAAAGCGCCCCTGCCCCGGAATGCGCCGAAGCGGGCGAGGGCGGTGCCGGCAGCCAGGCCGAGACAGGTGGCGACGGTGGCCGAGAGCGCGGCGATGCGCAGCGACAGCCAGGCGGCCTGCAGCAGCGGGCCGTCGGCCCAGAGTGCCGCGTACCAGCGCAGCGAGACCCCGCTCAGCACCGTGGTCAGGCGCGACGGGTTGAAGCTGGTGGCGACCAGCAGCGCGATCGGCACATAGAGAAAGGCGTAGCCGAGCACCAGCGCGCCGGTGGGCAGCCGGCCACGCCTCATTCCCGGGCCCGCAGCAGGATCATGGGGACCAGCAGGGCGGCGAGCAGCGCGGTGGCGACGGCGGCGGCCATGGGCCAGTCGCGGTTGGCGAAGAACTCGTTCCACAGCGCGCGGCCGATGGTTTGTGCGCCGGGGCCGCCGAGCAGCTCGGGGATGACGTACTCGCCGACGGCGGGGATGAAGACGAGGGCGATGCCGGCGGCGACGCCGGGCAGCGACAGCGGCCAGGTGACGGTCCAGAAGGCGACGGCGGGCGAGGCGCCGAGGTCGGCCGCGGCTTCCTCGAGTGCCGGGTCGCGGCGGGAGAGGCGGGCGACGAGGGGCAGGATCATGAACGGCAGGTAGGCGTAGGCAATGCCGATATACATGGCGAAGTCGGTGTACATCAGGCTGACGGGGCCCAGGCCGAGCAGGCCGAGTGCGGCGTTCACCCAGCCGCCGTCGCGCAGCAGGCCGATCCAGGCGGTGACGCGCAGCAGGAAGCCGGTCCAGAACGGCAGCATGACGAGCAGGAGCAGCAGGCCGCGGCGGCGTTCGCTTGCCCGGGCGATGGCCAGCGCCATGGGGTAGCCGAGCAGCAGGCAGATCGCGGTGGCGATGCCGGCGATCTCGAGGCTGCGGAGCCCGGCCCGGAGATAGAAGCCGTCTTCCCCGAGGGCCGCGAAGTTGCCGAGGTCGGGCTGATGCAGCAGGGGCGTGTAGGGGGGCACGCCGGCGACGCTGGTGCTGAACGACAGGGCGACGACGATAGCCAGCGGCAGCAGGACGGAGACCAGGAGCCAGGCCCAGAGGGGGACGAGGACAGCCGCCCGGCGAAGGGCGGGACTCATTCTGGCAGAAGGACGCAGGCCTCGGGCGGCCAGGTGACGCCGACGAGGTCGCCCGGTTGCGGCAAGGCGCCCAGCCCGTTGTGCAGTGGCTGCAGGATGGCGATGCGGGTGCCGTCGGGCAGCAGGACCGAGACGTGGAGCGCGTCGCCGCGATACGCCACGTCGGCGACGCGGGCCGCCGCCCGATTGGGGCCGGTCAGGCCGGCGCCGTTCAGGGCCATGCGTTCGGGGCGGATGGCCAGGTGGATGGTCGCGCCCACAGCCGCCGGGGTGCTCCCGCGCGCCTGGACGGGGCCGATGCCGGGCACCTCGACCACGGCGTCGGGCCCGGCCTGGCCGACGGTGCCCGAGAGGATGTTGGCGCCGCCCATGAAGGTGGCGACGAAGCGGGTGGCGGGCTGCTCGTAGACCTGGGCCGGGGTGCCGACCTGGACGAGGCGGCCGCCGTGGAGCAGGCCGATGCGGGTGGCCATGGCCAGCGCCTCGTCCTGGTCGTGGGTGACCAGGACGAAGGTGGTGCCGGTTTCGCGCTGGACGCGGAGCAGCTCCTGCCGGGTCTGTTCGCGCAGGTTGCGGTCGAGGGCGGACATGGGTTCGTCGAGCAGCAGAAGGCGGGGCTGGGGGGCGAGCGCGCGGGCGAGGGCCACGCGCTGGCGCTGTCCGCCGCTGAGCGCATCGGGGCGGCGGGCGGCGAAGTCCTGCAGGCGGACGAGGGCGAGCAGGGCGGCGACGCGGGCGGCGATCTCGGGCTTGGGCACGCCCTGGCGGCGCAGGCCGAAGGCGACGTTGTCTGCGACCGACATGTGGGGGAACAGCGCGTAGGACTGGAAGGTGGTGTTGACCGGGCGGCGGTGCGGCGGCAGCCGGGTGACATCGTGCCCGCCCAGGATCACGCGGCCGGAATCGGGGGCGATGAAGCCGCCGAGGCAGCGCAGCAGGGTCGTCTTGCCGCTGCCGGAGCCGCCGAGCAGCACGAACATCTCGCCGCCGGCGATGGTGAGGTCGAGGCCATCGAGCGCCATGACGGGCCCGTAGCGGACCACGAGCCGCTCGATACGAAGCTCGCCTGCGGAGGGGTCCGCCAAGGCGTCAGCCGCCGGCCTTGAACCGGGCCCACATGCGCGTGCGGGCCCGCTCGGCGGCCTGCGGCACGGCCTTGGCGGTGAACGCGCGGGCCACGGCGTCGTCGGGCGGGTAGACGCTGCGGTCGTCGCGGATGGCCGGGTCGATGGCGGGCAGGCTGGCCGGGACGGCGTTGGCGTAATGGACCTTGTTGGTGATGGCGGCCATGGTCTCGGGGCGCAGCAGGAAGTCGATCAGCTGCATGGCCTCGACCGCATGCGGCGCATCTTTCGGGACAGCGAGCATGTCGAACGAGAGTTCGGCGAAGGCGGCAGGGGCGACGTAGCGGACGGGCTTCTGCCCGGCCTCCCGGGCGCGGACCGCGGCCTGGATCACGTCGCCCGAATAGGTCATGGCAAGGCAGGTCTGGCCACCGGCCAATGCCTCCACGGCGCCGCCCGAGGCGAAGGTGCGGATGTAGGGCCGGATCGCCATCAGGGTCTTCTCGACCTCGGAGAGGTCCTTGGCGTCGGTGCTGCCGGGATCGTGGCCCAGGTAGCGCAACAGCGTGGGGATGGTGTCGGTGGCGCTGTCCATCATCGAGATGCCGCAGGGGGCGAGGCGCCTGGCGTTCTCGGGCTTGAGCAGAAGGTCCCAGCTGTCGAGCGGGGCGTCGGGCGCCAACGGGGCCACCAGGGCGGGCACGATTCCCATCCCGATCGTGCCCCACAGGTAGATGGCGCCGAACCGGTTGCCGGGGTCGCTGCTGGCCACCAGGGCCATCAGCTTGGGGTCGAGGCGGGCGAGGTTCGGCACGCGGACCCGGTCGAGCGGCTGGAGGGCGCCGGCGGCGATCAGCCGGGCGAAGGTGGGCTCGCTGGTGGGAACGACGATGTCGTAGCCGGAGCGGCCGGCGAGGAGCTTGCCCTCGAGCGTCTCCAGGCTGTCATAGACGTCGTACTGCACACGGATGCCGGTTTCCGCGGTGAAGCGTTCCAGGACGGCGGGGTCGATGTAGTCGGTCCAATTGTAGACGTTGACGACGCGGTCGGCCGCGTGCGCCGGTTGCGGAACCCCGGCCGTGGCGATGACCAGGGCGGTGCCCAGGGTGAGGATCAGTTCGACGATCAGCGATGCGATCGCACGCTGCAGGGCTGCGACGAGACGCGGCATGACGGCAGTCCCCGGGGTGGCTACCGGTAAATTAGCCATCGATCCCGGCATTTGGAAGGGCGGCCGCAGGGGCCGGGGCGGGCGGCACCGTGCCGGTCCGGCCCTGCTCGAGCGCCAGGGTGAGCAGCAGCCGTTCCATGGCGCCGACCATGTCGGCATCGGTCGAGCCGAGGCTGGGCACGCGGGCCCCGGCCTGGGCCAGCAGAAGGTCCTGCCGCTGACCGAGTTCGAACAGCTCCCGCCGGATGTCGCCGACCAGGAACTGGCGCCCCCGCCACAGGATGGGGCGCAGCAAGGGGCGCAGGACGCGGTAGACCGCCTGAACGAGGCGGCGTTTGGCGCCCGGGCGGGTCGTGTCCGCGGGGCTGGGCGACGAGACAGGCGGAGATGGTGGGGGGTGCGGCGACGAAGGAGGGGTGGGCGACGAGGGGGCGAGGCTCGCCAGCCTGATCGCCTCCTTCCGCAGGACGGCCAGGGCCATGCGGTCGGTGTAGGCCTGGGCCTCCGCGGCCTCGATCCTGGCGCGGCCGGCGGGATCGTCGACCCGGTAGTCGTCCCAGACGTTGGGCTGGACGGTGAAGTGGCGGGCGAGGTCTGCGTGTTCCCGGGCGAGGTAGAAGCGGTTCAGGCCGTCGAACCAGACGAGGTCGTAGCGGGCGGCCAGGAGCCCGGGCTCCCAGGCGGCGGCGGTGCCTTCGCCGGAGCCCGGTGCGGTAGCCTCCACCAGGACGATCCAGGGGCGGCAGGCGGCGAAGTCGGCGCCCCCGAGGACGGCGGCCTCCGCCCCCTCGGCGTCGATCTTCAGGAAGTGGACGGGTCCGCCGACATGGGCGCGGCAGACGGCGGCCAGGGTGGTCAGCGGGACGTCGATGCGCTCGACCAGGACGCCGGCCACACCATCGATTCCAGCGCCGGCGACCCCAGCGCCGGCAACCGCGGCGTCGGCGACCGCGGGATCGAGGGTCGAGAGGCCGGTCGGCGCCACGGACTGCCCGGACTGGGTCACGCGATGGAACGTGGCCGTCCCCGCGACGGCCTGCGCGGCGTCGGTGAGGGCCGCCTGGACGACGATGTCGCGCGGGCGGGCGTCTTCGAGGCGGGCTGCCTCGTCCGGGAGCGGCTCGACATCGATGCCGTGCCAGCCGCGGTCGTAGAAGGCCTTCGTGACACTCAGCGCCACCGGATCGGCGGCGCCGACATCGATATAGAACCCCGGGCCCTCCACGGCGTCGTGCAGGGCGCGCCAGAGCATGACGTCCTCGAGGTTCTGTGCGTAGGAGACGAAGCGTTCGTTCTGCATGGCGACGTGCGGCGCGGCCTCGTGTCGTTGTAGCCCCCCTTCTGCGGCGGAAGATTGGACGGGGCAAGCCGCCTGCGCTAACCCACGGCCGACGACGTGCCTTCTTCCGTATCAGCGAGACAGGATCCCGATGCCGACAGCTCTCATTACCGGCGTGACCGGCCAGGACGGCGCCTATCTGGCCCAGCTTCTGCTGGGGAAAGGCTACCGCGTCGTCGGCCTCATGCGCCGCAGCGCCAGCTCCGACGTGATCGGGGAGCGGTTGCGTTGGCTGGGCATCCTGGGCGATGTCGAGCTGGTGGACGGCAACCTGACGGACCTGTCGAGCCTGATCCGCATCCTGAACGACTCGAAACCCGACGAGGTCTACAACCTTGCGGCGCAGAGCTTCGTCGCGGCATCGTGGCAGCAGCCGCTGCTGACGGGCAACGTGACGGCGCTGGGCGCCGGGAACGTGCTGGAGGCGGTGCGGCTGGTACGGCCGGAAGCGCGGTTTTACCAGGCGAGCTCGTCGGAGATGTTCGGCCTGATCCAGGAGCCGCGGCAGTCCGAGCGGACGCCGTTCTATCCGCGCAGCCCCTATGGCGTGGCCAAGCTCTATGCGCACTGGATGACGGTGAACTACCGCGAGAGCTTCGGGCTGCATGCCAGCTCGGGCATCCTGTTCAACCACGAGAGCCCGCTGCGGGGGATCGAGTTCGTCACGCGCAAGGTGACGGACGGGGCGGCGCGCATCAAGCTGGGCCTGGCGGACCACCTGCCGCTGGGCAACCTGGACGCAACGCGGGACTGGGGCCATGCGCGGGACTACGTGCAGGCGATGCACCTGATGCTGCAGCAGGACAAGGCCGACGACTACGTGATCGCGACCGGGGTGACGACGAGCATCCGCGACCTGTGCCGGCTGGCGTTCGGGCATGTCGGCCTGAACTACGAGGACAAGGTGAAGGTGGACCCGCGGTTCCTGCGGCCGGCCGAGGTCGAGGTGCTGCTGGGTGATTCGTCCAAGGCGCAGCAGGCGCTGGGCTGGACCCCGGCGACGCCGCTGGCCGAGATGGTGGCCGAGATGGTCGAGGCCGACCTGGCCCGGCACCGCGCGCGCCAGGCCCGATAGGGGGTTCGGGGAGCCGACGGGGCATGCCGCCGCGGCGCATCCTGCTGACCGGGGCCGACGGCTTCGTGGGCCGGCACCTGCTGCCGGTGCTGGCGGCGGCGTATCCGGACGCGGAGGTCCTGTCGCCATTCTTCGACGTGACGGACGAGGACGCGGTCGACCAGGCGGTGGCGGCGGCCGCGCCCGACGCCGTGCTGCACCTGGCGGCGATCGCCGCCCCCATGGATGCGCGCCGTGACCCGGCGCTGGCCTGGCAGGTGAACCTGCACGGTACGCTGCGGCTGGCCCGCGCGGTGATCGCGCATGTGCCGGCCGCCGCCTTCCTGTTCGTGGGCACCGCCGACGCCTACGGGACGTCGTTCCGCAGCGGGGCGGCGCTCGACGAAACGGCGCCGCTTGCGCCCCAGAACACCTATGGGGCGACGAAGGCGGCGGCCGACCTGGCGCTGGGCGCAATGGCGGCGGAAGGCCTGCGGGCGGTGCGGCTGCGGCCGTTCAACCATACGGGGCCCGGGCAGACGGATGCCTTCGTGGTGCCCGCCTTCGCCCGCCAGGTGGCACGGATCGCGGCCGGGTTGCAGCCGCCGCTGCTGGAGGTGGGCGACCTGACACCGTACCGGGACTTCCTGGACGTGCGGGACGTGTGCCGGGCCTATGCGCTGGCGCTGGGCGCGACGCTGGAGCCGGGGACGATCCTGAACCTGGCCTCGGGCGAGCCGCGGCAGATCGGCAGCGTGCTGCAGGGCTTGCTGACGATCGCCGGGGTGGAGGCGGAGGTCCGGACCGACCCGGCGCGGCTGCGGCCGAGCGACATCCCGCGGGCGGCCGGCAATGCGCAGCGGGCCCAGGACCAGCTGGGCTGGCGCCCGGAGATCCCGTGGGAGCAGACGCTGCGGGACGTGCTGGAGGATTGGAAGGGCCGGGTCTGACCGCCGGACCCTGGCTGTCGCGGCTCAGCGGTGCGCGAGGGCTTTCAGGGCGGCGTTGACGGCCAGGGCGGCGGCGGTGGCGAGGGTGGCGACCGCGAGCAGGGTGGGGCCGTCATTGGCCTCCATCGCGCGCATCGCGACGGCGCCCAGGCCGTGGCGGCTGGCGAACATCTCGCCGATCAGCACGCCCAGCAGCGCCAGCGGCACGCCGATGCGGATGCCGCCCAGCAGCTGCGGCAGGATGGCGGGCAGCACGACCCGGAGCGCGAGCTGGCCCCGGGTGAGTCGCAGGGCGCGGGCCGTGCGGAGCAGGACGGGCGGGATCTGCAGGACCGCGCCCATCGTGACGAGCGCCACGGGCACGAGTCCATGCATCACCCCGAAGGCGATCTTGGCCGCGCCGCCCAGCCCGAACAGCAGCAGCACGACGGGATACAGCGTGACCTTGGGCAGGGCATAGAACGCGGACAGCACCGGTTCCGTGACGCGGCCCAGGACGCGGCCCAGGCCGAGGGCCGCGCCGAGCACCAGGCCGCCGGCGACCGAGAGCGCGGCGGAGGCGAGGAACGCCAGGACGGTGTCCGAGGCGTCGGCCTGGAAGGACGGGCGCGCGGCCAGGACGCCGAGCCGTGCGATCGTGGCGGCGGGGGATGCGAGCCCGGCCTCGCCGACCAGGGCGTGCAGCGCCTGCCACAGCAGCAGGACCGCGACCAGCAGCAGCAGGCGGTCGCGCGTCATGCGCCGATCCGGGCGCGCAGCCGGCGGTCGGCGGCCGCGAGCGCCGTGTTGACGGTCGTGACCAGGATGACGATCAGCAGCATCAGCCCGTACATCGTCGGGTTGTCGAAGTCGTTGTAGGCGTTGGCGATGGCGTAGCCGAGGCCGGAGCCGGAGAGGATGAACTCCGACGCGACGACGCCGATGAAGGCGTAGGCGACGACGAGCTTGAGCCCGGTGAACAGGAACGGCGCGGCGCTGGGCAGCCGGATGCGCAACGCCGTGGCGGCCCAGCCGAGATGCAGGCTGCGCGCGGTGCGCATCAGCACGCGCGGCACCTGGTCGAGCCCGGCGAGCGTGGCGGCCACCATCGCCACGATGGCGAGCAGGACCGCGACCGCGACGATGGCGCCGCCGCCGACCCCGAAGAGCACGAGCAGGATGGGGTAGAACATGATGGTCGGGACGGCGTACCAGGCCGACAGGACCGGCTCCAACGCGGCGCGCAGCCGCGGCCGGGCATGCAGCACCAGGCCGAGCGCGAGCCCCCCGGCGGCGGCGAGGCAGGCGGAGGCAGCCACCCGGCCGATGGTGGCGAGGAGGTCCGCGGTCTCGGCGCCCGAGGCCAGCAGCCGGGCCAGGGCGCCGGCCATGGCGCTGGGGGCGATCACGCTGGTCGGCGCGACCCATCCCGCGCGGCAGGCGGCCTCCAGCGCCAGCACCCCTGCCCCGACCAGCAGGACGCGGAGGAGGAGGATCAACCCCGCAGGTCGTCCGGCAGGAAGCGGCGGTCGATCAGCGCCGCCCAGTCCGGGGTGGCCTTCACCTGGTCGATCAGGCGCAGGGCGTCGACCATGCGGTCGAGCTCGGGCTGAACGAACCCGCCTTCGCTCCACATGCGGGGGCCCACCATGTTCTGCACGGCGATGGCGGCGACGGGCGGGGGCAGGTCGTAGGCACGGGCGCAGATCGCCCCGGCATTGGCCGGGTCGGCGTAGATGGACCGCACGCCCTCGCGACGGCCCGCCACGATGGCGCGCAGCTTGGCGCCCTGGGCGGCGGCGAAGGCGGGGCTGGTGATGCCGACCGAGGTGGTCATCGGCGGCAGCACGTCGCGGTAGGCGAGCACGGTGCGGTAGCGGTCGGCACGCTGGATCGACAGCGGCTCGATGAGGGCGGCAGCGGCGACGGCGCCCTGTTCGAGCAGGGTGAGGCTGGGGCCGTAGCCGCCGGAATAGACCCGGGTGACGCGGGCCGGGTCGATGCCGGCGGTGCGGAGCGCCAGCAGGAACAGCATCTCGGAAACGCCCTTGGGCGAGGTCAGCGCGACCTTGCGGCCGACGAGGTCGGCGAGGCTGCGGATGTCGGAGCCGGGCATGGTGACGAGCGAAGCCTCGGCGACGCTGCGGGTGCCGACGTTCACGATGGCGACCGGCAGGCCCCCGGCGACGGCGGCCAGGGCGGCACCGACGGCGACCTCGCCATAGGGCGTGTCGCTGGCGAACAGGTTGCGGACGGTGGTGCCGCCGCCGGCCGAGCCCATGAAGCCGGTGAGGTGGATGCCGGCGCGGTCGAAGGCGCCCTGTTCCTGCGCGACGGTGAAGGGCAGGCCATAGAGGCTGGTGCCGTACTGGGTGACGCTGATCTCCTCGGCGCGGGCGGCGCCGGGCAGCAGGGCGGTCCCGGCTGCGGCCCCGGCGCCGACCAGCAACCGGCGGCGTCGCAGGGCGGGATGCCTCATGCGGGAGCGTCCAGGCCGATGTCGACGGCGCTCGCGGACTGGGTGAGGCGGCCGCAGGAGATGTAGTCGACCCCGGTTTCGGCGATGGCGCGGATGCGGTCGAAGCGCACGCCGCCCGACGCCTCGAGCGGGACGCGGCCGCCGACGCGGTCCACCGCCTCCCGCATCGTGTCGAGCGTCATGTTGTCGAGTAGGATGACGTCGGCGCCGGCGGCCAACGCCTCGTCCACCTGGTCCAGCCGGTCGCACTCGACCTCGATGCGGGTCAGGATGGGCACGGCGGCGCGGGCGCGCGCGACGGCGGCGGCGATGCTGCCGCAGACGACGATGTGGTTGTCCTTCAGCATGACCCCGCTGTCGAGGCCGAGGCGGTGGCTGCTGGCGCCGCCGCACAGCACGGCGTGCTTCTCCAGCATGCGGAGGCCCGGCGTGGTCTTGCGGGTATCGACCAGGCGGGCGGTGGTGGCGCCCATCTCGGTGACGTAGCGGGCGGTCTCGGTGGCGATGCCGCTGAGGCGCTGGAGGATGTTCAGCGCGGTGCGCTCGGCGGTCAGGATGCCGCGGGCGGGGCCGTGCACCCGGGCGAGGATGTCGCCGGCAGGGGCGCGGGTGCCGTCCTGGCGCATGATCTCCACCGTGACCCCGGCCTCCCACCGGCGGAAGACCATGGCCATGACGTCGATCCCGGCGACGACCATGGGCTCACGGGCGACCACGTCGAAGCGGGCCTGGGCGGCCTGGTCGACCATGAGGGTCGCCGTGAGGTCGCCGTGGCCGACATCCTCCAGGAGCCAGAGGTCGATGAGCTTCTCGACGTGGAGACGATTATACATGGGGCGACTGTCCCCGCCGCCTTGCCGGCTGTCAACGCGGATGCCAGAAGGCCCGACCCATCGAAGGAACGCCCATGCCCGACCTCACGCTCACCCAGGCCCAGGCCATCGTCACCGCCGCCCTGGCGGAAAGCCGCAAGCGGTCGTTGAAGCCCATGGTGGTGGCGGTGCTGGACGCGCGGGGGGCCTACAAGGCGCTGGCGGCGGAGGACGGGACGAGCCTGCGGCGGGCGGAGATCGCGCACGGCAAGGCGTTCGGGGCGCTGGCGCTGGGCATGGGGTCGCGGGCGATCGGCAAGCGGGCGACGGAGCAGCCGACCTTCATCGCGGCGGTGACGCACGTGGCCGGGCATGCGCTGATCCCGGTGCCGGGCGGGGTGCTGGTGCGGGACGTGCTGGGCACGCTGCTGGGCGCGGTCGGGATCAGCGGCGACACGAGCGACAACGACGAGCTGGCGGCGCTGGCGGGGATCGAGGCGGCGGGGCTGGTCGGCGAGACCGGCTGACCCTGAAGGGTCAGCCAGCCACACCGCCTACTTCCAGGAGGTGGCGATGGCGGCGGGGCCGCCCGCCGTCGCCAGCTCGCCCTGCGGCTTCAGGGCATGGCCGTCCCAGGCGAAGACCTGGAGCGTGCGCTCGACCATGTTCTGGACCAGCAGCGTGCGCCCGTCGCGGGAGAAGGCGATCCCCTGGTTCCAGCCGCCGATGGGGGCTTCGGCGACGATGCGGAGCTGCTTGTCCTCGAGGGCGAGCAGGATCAGGCGCCCGGCCTTGTTGTAGAGGCCGTCGGCCGGCGGGCGCGTCGTGCCGTTCTGGGCGCCGATGGCGAGGATCTTGCCGTCGGGCGACCATTTCAGGCCCTCGGGCGAGCGGCCGACCGCGACGGTCTGGACGGTGCGGAACGGCGAGACGGTGAGGTCGATGAGGCTGACGGTGTCGACGTCGCCGTCGCCGCGGCCCATGTTGCCGACGGCCGCCATGGTGCCGTCGCGGGTGATGTCGACCGTGTAGGGCGCCAGGGCCGTGGTGATGGGCCGCTTGTCGATGGTGACGGTGGTGCCGTCGATGCGCAGGACGGACACCTGGTGGTCGCCGTAGCGGCTGAGCAGGGCGGTCTTGCCGTCGGGCAGGAAGCCGATGCCGCTGGGCAGGCTTTTGGGATCGATGGCGAGGGTGCCGGCCGGGGTGAGGCGGCGATCCTTGATCGTGAAGACCGACAGCGTGCCGGCGGTGCGGTTGGCAACGAGGGCGAGCGTGCCGTCCGGGCTGATCCGCACCGTGGCGGCGCCGGCGCCGGCGGACAGGGTCTGCACGACGGCGGGCGGCGTGGCCTTCAGGTCGATGACGGAGACCTTGTCGTCGGGCGCGAGGCCGCCCGGGCCGGCGGGGTCCGCCTTGGTGGCGCCGGTGACGATGGCCCAGCTCTCGTCGGAGGCCAGGGCCACGGCGGTGGGCGGGCCGACGACGCTGCCGGGGACCACGAGGGAGCCCAGGATGCGCGGGGCGCCCTGGAGGTCGATGATGTCCATCGTGTCGGGCTTGGCGTTCTTGTCCGCGACCTGGTTGCCGTTGTCGAGCACGGTGTGGGCGTCGTTCGACGACAGGGCGATGTCGGCCCGGGCGGCGCCGCCGGACAGGCCGGCCAACATGGTGGCCGCCAGCAATCCCTTGAACATGATGCGCATCGCCCGTCCCCTCGTCTTGTTTTGCGGGAAGGCTACGCCGCGTTCGCGCGGTTCACCACCCCCGCGACATGGGCGGCGATGGCCAGCGAGGCCGTGAGGCCCGGGCTTTCGATGCCGAACAGGTTCACCAGTCCGCCGATGCCGTGCTGGGCGGGGCCCGAGACCAGGAAGTCGGCGGCGGGTTCGGCCGGGCCGCTGATCTTGGGGCGGATGCCGGCATATCCGGGGGCCAGCGCGCCGTCAGGCAGGCCCGGCCAGTAGCGCCGGATGGCGGCGTAGAACCCATCGGCCCGGCGGATGTCGACGTCGTACTCCTCGTGCTCGATCCATTCCACGTCGGGCCCGAAGCGGGCCTGGCCGCCCAGGTCGAGCGTGAGGTGGACGCCGAGCCCGGCCTTTTCCGGGACAGGATAGATCAGGCGGCTGAAGGGGGCGCGGCCGGTGAGGGAATAGTAGTTGCCCTTGCAGAGATGGGCGGTGGGGATGGACTCGGGCGGGATGCCGCCGATGGCGCGGGCCAGGTCCGGCGCGTGCAGGCCGACGGCGTTCACGAACACCTCCGTCTCCAGCGCCATGGCCTCCTCGCCGCCGATCTGCAGGCGGACCCGGCTGGAGCCCACATCGCCTTTGAGGACCTCGCCCGACACGACGGGGGCGTGGAAGACCACGGCGCCGCCGGCGTTCTCGATGTCGCCCTGCAGGGCCAGCATGAGCGCGTGGCTGTCGATGACGCCGGTGCTGGGGGACAGAAGGGCCGCCGCCACGCGCAGCTCGGGCTCGAGCCGGCGGGCTTCGGCGCCGGACAGCAGGCTGAGGTCGTGGACGCCGTTGGCCGCCGCCTTGGCGCGGATGGTGTCGAGGACAGGGACCTCGGCCTCGTCGGCGGCGACGATCAGCTTGCCCATGCGGCTGTGCGCGATGCCACGCTCGGCGCAGTACTCATAGAGCCGCTGCTTGCCCTCGACGCAGAAGCGGGCCTTGAGGCTGCCTTCGGGATAGTAGATGCCGGCGTGGATCACCTCGGAGTTGCGCGACGAGATGCCGGTCCCGATGCCCGCAGCAGCCTCCAGCAGCCAGACCTCGCGCCCGGACAGCGCCAGCGCACGGGCGACCGCCAGGCCCACGACCCCTGCCCCCACCACCACGCATTCGACCCGTTCGACCATTGTTCATCTCCCCCGGCAGGATGCTGCGTTCAGAGACATCCGGCCATCCATCGCGTTCTCTTTGCAATCTACCCGGCGGCAGCGCGGTCTTCGTCCTCGCGGTCGCTGCTGACGCCGACGGTGCGCAGCAAAGCGGGCCAGAGGGCGAAGGCGTGCAGGCGGTCGTCGCGGGGGACCAGCGCCGAAAGGCGGGTGAGCTCGCTGCGGGCGAGGCTGGGCGCGGGGATGGAGGCGATCTCCGTCGGCGTGAGGGCATAGGCGAGCATGCGCCAGTCGACGTGGTCGATGAAGCCGTCCAGGGCGACCCAGTCCAGGAGTTTCCGGGCGCCGGCGCGGCCGAGCAGGTAGGCGTCGCCGCCCGGGGCGTTCTCCTCGGGGTGGAAGGCGCGCATGACGGCACTCAGGGGGTGGGCGTGGGGGCCGACCGGTTGCGCGGGGATCCGGGGTTCCATGCGGTCGTTGACGAAGCAGAGGTCGAAGTCGGCGGGCAGGCCGAGGCCGCCGAGGCGGTGTGGAAGGTCGAGGAGGGGGATGACGTCGTCCTCGAGGATCAGGCCGTGGGTGTGGCCGCTGGCAAGCAGGGCCTCCCAGGCGGCGGCGTGGCTCAGGAAGCAGCCCAGGGTGCCGCGGGGGGCGGCGGGGTCGCCGGTCAGGCGGTGCACGGCGGCGGCGGGCAGGCGGCTGCCTTCCAGGGCAGGCACCCGCTGGATTGCCGAGCCGGCGAACTGGCGGGCGATCTCGACCATGCGTTCTGCGTTGCGGTCCAGGTTGACCATCCAGACGCCGTACTCGGGGCCGGCGTCGGGCCAGGAATGCCGGGCCAGCGATTGGTAGCGGCGCGCGGCCTCGGCCTGGATGCCGTAGTGGGGTTGGGCCGGGTGCAGGCGGTGGGCGGCCTCGAAGCCCCTGACGGAGGCGGGCCAGTCGCGGCGCTGCCGGGCGACGTCGCCGCAGATGGCGTGCAGAAGGGGGTCGTCGGGGCGGTCGCGCAGCAGGCTTCGGGCGCGGGCGTCGATGGATTCGAGGTCGCTGCCGTGGAAGGCGTACAGATTGCTGTAATGGTCGAGCCAGGGGGCGTCGGGCAAGGACCGGGCGGCGCGGCGGAACTGCGGGTCGCTGTCGGGGTAGTGGTGCCCGGCCTTCAGGTCCTGCTTCAGCTCCAGCGCGAGCTGCCAGTCGTCGGGGCTGGCGGCAAGCAGGCGGCGCCAGGCGGCGACGGCGCGGGCCGGGTCGGCGGCGGCACGGGCGGCGAGCGCCTCGGCGTGGTCCTCGGGAGAGGCGGGGTTCGTCATGGGCGATCGTTGGCGCGGGATTGTGGCGGATTGCGGGGCGCGTGCTGCCACCGGCCCCGCAGGTCCACCGCGTGCAGCAGGCCGCCCGCCAGCAGCAGAAGGCCGGTCCAGACCCACCAGGTGCCCTGCATGGCAAGCCCCGCACCGCCGATCAGGCATGCGCCGGCACCCAGGCCGGGCAGCAGGCTGCGGGGCGGGACCCCCTGCCCCGTGCGGCGGAACAGCAGCACCAGGATGACGGCCTCCAGCGCCATGCCACCCAGGATGACGGGGATCATGCCGCCGTCGGCATACCAGCTCAGCATGCGCGCCGGTCCCTCAATCGTCCTTGACGATGCGCCGCACCCGCCGCAGGCCGAGCGCCATCAGCACGGCGACCACGGGGATGCTGAGGCCCATGGCGATGGCGGGCTGCACCGGCAGGCCGCTGGCGTGCAGGCCCTCCGCGAGGTGGCCGATGAGGCCGACGACGTAATAGGTGACAGCGGCGATGGACAGCCCCTCGACGGTGGACTGCAGATGCAGCTGCTGCTTGACCCGTCGGTTCATCGCCGCCAGCAGGCCCTGGCTCTGTCGCTCGCGCGTGACGCCGACCCGGGTGGCGAGCAGCTGGGTGGCGCGGGCGACGCGGCGCGACAGCTCCTCCTGCCGGGTGGAGACGGAGCGGCAGGTGTTCATGGCGGGCGCCATGCGGCGTTCGGTGAACTCCTGGATGGTCTGCAGGCCGGGAATGCGGCCCTCGCGCAGCTCCTGGATGCGGCCCTGGACGATGTCGTCATAGGCGGCGGCGGCGCTGAACCGATACAGGGTGTCGGACTGGCGGCTGTCGATCTCGGCGGCCAGGCGGGTGAGGCGGTCGAGCAGGACGGCCTCGTCCGCCTCGCCGGCGACGACCATGGCGGCGGTGATGCGGGCCAGCTCCTGCTCGCAGCGGGCGATGACGGGGGCCAGGCCCTGCGCGACGGGCAGGGCCAGCAGGGCCATCATGCGGTAGGTCTCGATCTCCAGCAGCCATTGGACGACGCGGCCGGCCTGCCACCGGGTCATGCCGCCGGTGCCGCCGGGGTCGTCCTGCACGACGATGCGGCTGAAGCCGTCGGGATAGATGTGGAAGTCGGTGAAGGCGGCCCCGATGCCGCCGGCGACCAGGGCGCCGACGACGGCGTTGCGGGGGAAGGACCCGGCGCCGACCGTGCCGGGGTCGCCGACGCCTCCGGCAACCAGGACAAGGTGGGCCGCCACCATGACCTGGCCCGGCAGGTTGCGGACCCATTCGGCCGGGACCGCGGCCAGCGCGGTGCGGGCGAAGGGTTCGTCGATGGTGCCCGGACCCGCCACAGGTGACGCGCCGGGCACGAAGAAGGTGAACCGGACGAACTCGGTGTGCTTCTCCCACTTGATGCGGAAGGCGAACAGGTCGGCGCTGAAGTGGCTCTCGCCGGGTTCGGGAGGCGCCACGCCGCAGGTGGCGGCCAGCGCGCAGACGGCCTGGTAGCTGGCCTCGCGCGCCTCGGCATCACACAGCAGCGCGAGGTACGACAGGCGGCCGGGGGCGGCCATGGGCTCGGGCGGGCGGGCGTGGACCTCGTCGTTGAGCAGGACGCGCTGCGGGTGGTTGGCGGGCAGGGTCACAGGCCGCACTCCGTGGCGAAGGCCAGGATCAGGGCAGCGGTGCCGGCGGGGTCTTCCTCGTGCGACAGGTGGCCGAGGCCGGGCATGCGGGCGACGCGGGCGCGGGGCAGGCGGCCGGCGACGGTGTCGGACACGGCAGGGGGCACGGCGCGGTCGGCCTCGCCGACGACCAGCAGCAGCGGGCAGGCGAGGCGCGGCAGGTCGGCGACGATGGGGGCGAGGTCCCAGCGCGCCATCATGGCGAGCGCGGCGCCGGTGTGGCGCTTGTCGCGGATGAGGCGGGCATAGAGTGCCACGCCCGCGGCATCGATGCGCGAGCCGGTGTCGGTGAGCAGCTTCTCGACGACGGCGGTGTCGCGGGCGCGCCAGGCGAACAGCTCGGGCACGAGCGGCACCCCGACGAGGAGCTTGGCGAGCGGGGCGAAGATCTGTCCGGCGACCCCCGCCATGGGCTGCAGGGCGCCGTTGAGGCTGACGATCCCGGCAGGGTGGATCATGCCGTCGAGCGTCATGCGAAGCGCGACGGCGGCGCCCGCGGAGTGGCCGATCGCCAGCACGGGCTCGAGGTTCAGCACCTGCAGCAGGCTGCGGACGGCGGCGGCCATGCCGGGAGGGGACATGCGGCTGCTGGCGGGGGTCTCCGTGAAGCCGTGGCCGGGCAGGTCGGGGGCGACGACGGTGAAGCGGCGGGCAAGCAGCGGGGCGAGGTCGCGCCAGGAGTGGGTGGCGGCGGCGGTGCCGTGCAGCAGCAGCAGGACGGGGCCGCTGCCCATGACCTGGACGTGCCACAGGAAGCCCGCGGCGCGGACGAAGCGGCTGCTGTCGCGGTTGGGCCAGTCCTTCAGCCCGGCGCGGCGGTCGCTCATGCCTGTGTGCTTTTCATGGTCATGCAAGGCCCCGGACGGAGCGGGAGAGGGAGGCCGCGTCGGCATAGGGCAGCGCGAGGTAGCGCCCGCCCATCGCGGCGGCCAGGTCGCGGCTGACCGGGTTGGCGCGGGGCGAGGTGTCGATGAACAAGGTGGCGTGGCCGGCGGCGCGCACGGCACGGGCCGCGGCGGTGGCGTCGAGCTGCGCCTGGGCGCGGCCGCCCCGCCCGTCGCGCCCGACATTGGCCTGGCCGTCGGTCAGCAGCACCAGAGTGGGGGTGGCGCCGCGGCGGCGCACCCCGTCGGCCATCAGCGCCCCGGCCTCGATCCCGGCGGCCAGCGGCGTCCCGCCGCCGCCCGGCAGGCCGGCGAGGCCGCGCTTGGCGCGCACCAGGCTGCGGGTGGGCGGCAGCAGCAGGGTGGCGGCCTTGCCGCGGAAGGCGATGACGGCGACCTGGTCGCGGCGGACGTAGCAGTCGGCCAGCAGCAGCTCGACGGCGCCCTTGGCCTCGGCCAGGCGGTTCAGCGCCGACGACCCGCTGGCATCGACGAGGAAGATGGTCACGGTCTCGGCGCGCTGCTCGCGGCGGGCGATGCGGAGGTCGTCGCGGCGCAGGCGGATGGGCGGGCCGCCGCCGCGCAGGCGCTGCCAGGGCGCGGCGGCGCGCAGGGTGGCCATGAGGTCCAGGCGGGCGCCGTCGCGGGGCAGGCCGGGCCGGGCGCCGACGGGCCGGCCGCGCGCGCCGCGGACCAGGGCGCCGGCGCGGCCCGGGGTGCGGGCGCGCGGCGGGGCGCCGGACTGCAGCAGGGCGAGCAGGCCGGGGGGGATGGCGGCGCGGGCGGCCTCGAGCACCTGGTCGGCGAGGGTCTCGCCATTCTGCGGGGCGGGATCGTCGTCGCCTTCGGGCGGGGGATCAGGCTCGGCGTCGGGCTCGGGTTCGGGTGGGGCGTCGGCCGGCAGGGTGGTGGCGCGGGGACCGAGGACGAGGCGTGCGGCCAGGGCGACGTCGCCGGGGCCGACATCCTCGCGGCCATCGAGGGCGGCGGCGGCGCGGGCGACACGGAGGGCGAGCAGCGGCGGGCGGGCGGAGTCGATGCCCAGCGCGGCGGCGGCGGTGCAGAGCGCCTCGAGCGCCGCATCCTCGGTGCGGATGTGGGGCAGGCGCGCGCGGGCGGCTTCCAGGTGCTCGGGCGAGGGCGGCGCCGGGGACGGCAGCGGGGTGGGCGCGAGGGTGAGATGGATGCCGACGCGCTCGCGCAGGCAGGCGGCAGGGGTCTCGTCGTCGATCCCCTCGTCGAGCAGCACGAGGCCGAAGCGGGCCGGGCCGGCCGGGCCCGCCGACGGAATATCCAGGGGTAAGCCGTCCAGGGGAGCCCCAACCAGGGGAACCCCGTCCAAGGGAACCCCGTCCAAGGGAACCCCGTCCAAGGCTTGGGCGATCCGGGCGGCGGTGCCCGGGCGGACGCGTTCGGCCATGGCGACCAGCAGGATGCCGCCCTCGGCTTCGGCCAGCAGGCCTCGGCGATGTCGCGGGCTGCCGGCCGCCAGGGTGGCCGGAAGGTCGAGGCCGCCGAGCAGGCGATCGTCGGAGATGCCGAGCGGCAGCTTGCGGACCGGCCCGCCGGCCAGGGCGGCGAGGAAGGCGAGCCACTGGTCGCGGGCGGGGCCGGGCCCGGCGCGCAGGGCGACGCCGCCGATGGCCGTGGGGTCGAGGGCGAGGATCGCGGCGGCCTTGAGGACGTCGGGTGTCGCGTCGGGCACGGCGTCCATCAGGCTCGCCGGATCACGGGAACAGCTCGGTGATGGCGCGGGCGACGCGGGTGCCGCTGCCGGCCTCGTCCAGCGGGTCGCGGCGGAGGCGGTGGGCGCAGGGCCATGGGCGCCACCTCCAGCACGTGACGTCGATCGACCGCCGCGTCGCCGGCCAGGGCCGCGGCGGCCCGGGCGGCGCGCAGCAGCGTGAGTTCGGCGCGTAGCCCGTCCGTGCCGAGCTTCATGCAGAGGCGAGCCGCGTCTTCCAGGACGGCGTCCGCCGTCTCGATGGCGGGCAGGCGGTCGCGGGCGGCGACGATGTCGGCGCGGATCGCGCCCTCCTCGGGCTCCCACCGGGCGCGGAAGGCGGCGGGGTCGCGCTCGAACGCGTCGCGACGGCGGACGATCTCGATGCGCGACGGGATGTCGGACGGCGTCGAGACGTCGACGGCGAGACCGAAGCGGTCGAGCAGCTGGGGGCGCAGCTCGCCCTCCTCGGGGTTGCCGCTGCCGACCAGGACGAAGCGGGCGGGGTGGCGGACCGAGAGGCCCTCGCGCTCGACGACGTTCTCGCCGGAGGCGGCGACGTCGATCAGCAGGTCGACGAGGTGGTCCTCCAGCAGGTTGACCTCGTCGATATACAGGAAGCCGCGGTTGGCGCGGGGCGAGAAGGCCGGGTTCGAAGGCGCGCTCGCCCCGGGTCAGCGCCCGCTCGAGGTCCAGCGCGCCGACGACGCGGTCCTCCGTGGCGCCCAGCGGCATGTCGACGACGGGCACGGGGACGGTCGCGGCCTCAATCGCCCCGGCGCACCCGGCACACAGGCCGGCGGGACGGTCCGGGCTGCAGCGGTAGGGGCAGCCGACGACGACGGGCACAGGGGGCAGCAAGGCGGCCAGGGCCCGCACAGCCGTGCTTTTGCCGGTGCCGCGGTCGCCGAACACCAGGACGCCGCCCACGCTGGGGTCCACGGCTGCGATGATCAGGGCACGTCGCATCTCGGTCTGTCCGACGATCGCCGCAAACGGAAACGCCTCAGCCATTCCCGTTCCGTCCAGTTCCGTACGCCATCTACCCTCCTCGGTCTTCACATTTGCGCCGGGTTGCCGACGCTGCGCAACCGCACCCGGCCCTTTTGCGCTAGCGGGCCGAAGGAGAACTGCCATGCAAGACGTTTCCCTGCTCAGCTCCCTGTCGCTCGTCACCCTGGTGATCGTGGTGGGGTATGCCGTGTTCCACTTCTTCAAGGTCCGCCAGAGCCAGGCCAAGCGCGGCGAGCGGCCGGGCGGGATCGCGGGGCCGGGTCCCGAGTAGCAGCCCGTCTAGCCAGAGCTCCGGCACTTTGGCAGTGTCCGCCGGGCGGCATCCCGCCGCCCGGACGCCTGTTGCATGTTCCCGACCACCCGCCATCGCCGCCTTCGCCGAACCGGTCCCCTGCGTGCGCTGGTGCGCGAGTGCCGGGTGCATGCCGACGACCTGATCCTGCCCATCTTCGTGGACGAGGGCGCGGACGAGGCGGTGCCGATCGGGTCCATGCCGGGTGTGTCGCGCATCCCGGAGCGGCACCTGGCCCGCGAGATCGAGGCGATCGCGCGGGACGGGGTGCGGTCGGTGCTGCTGTTCGGGATCAGCCACCACAAGGACGACGTGGGGGCGGACACGATGGACCCGCGCGGGCTGATGGCGCGCATGACGCGGGTGGCCAAGGATGCGGCGCCCGAGCTGGTGGTGATCACCGACAACTGCTTCTGCGAGTACACGGCACACGGCCATTGCGGCGTGCTGGTGGACGGGCACATGCACAACGACATCTCGCTGGCGAACCTGGCACGGCAATGCGTGGTGGCTGCCGAGGCCGGGGCGGACCTGGTGGCGCCCTCGGCCATGATCGACGGGCAGATCGGGGCCATCCGGGCGGCGCTGGACGCGGCGGGGCACGGTGAGACGCCGATTATGGCATATAGCAGCAAGTTCGCCAGCGCCTTCTACGGTCCGTTCCGGGCGGCCGCGGGCTGCGAGCTCGATGGCGATCGCAAGGAATACCAGATGGACCCGATGAACGGGCGGGAGGCGCTGCGGGAGAGCGCCACCGACGAGGCGGAGGGGGCCGACCTGCTGATGGTCAAGCCGGGGATGCCCTACCTCGATGTGCTGGCGCGGCTGCGGGACCGGACGGCGCTGCCGCTGGCGGTGTACCAGGTGAGCGGCGAGTACGCGATGATCAAGTTCGCCGCCCAGGCGGGCGCGCTGGACGAGGAGCGGGTGGTGGCGGAGTCGCTGGGCGCCTTCAAGCGGGCCGGGGCCGACCTGGTGCTGACGTATTTCGCCCGCGAGGTGATCCGGCGGGGTCTCTGAAGCGCCATCCTCACGAGGCCGACAGGTCGTTCAGGGCGTCGTGCGTGGCGGTCCGGAGGATCTCCACGAGGGTCGCCTGGAAGTCTCCAGCCTCCGTCTCCGTGGTCCAGGGGTCCATCGTGGTGCAGATGAGGAAGTCGACGCCCTCGCCGGCTTCGGGGATGACGCCCATGCGGCGGCAGAACGCGTCGACGAAGTGCTGGCCATAGACCGCCGGGTCGAAGCGGGAGCTGGTGAGCACGAGGTCGAGCCCGGCCATGTCCTCGCGCGGCTCGATGACGCTGCAGCCGGCCGAACACCGCCTCGTTCAGCGCGTTGGCGCGCGCCAGGCTTTCGTTGGGGCGGCCGTCCGGCAGCTTGGGGTTCAGCGCGAAGGCGAGGATGACCTGGTCCGAGCCGACGGATGAGAACAGGCGGCGCGCGGTGGCGTCGGCGGCCAGGCGGGCCACCAGGGCGGCGTTGGGCAACGGCACCAGCTCCCGCAGCAGGGCGCGCTCGGCGGCGACGACGCCCGCCGGCTTGTGGGCGCGTTCGGCCGGGGTCTGGTTGAAGGGCGTGATGGTGAAGCGCCCATCCTCGAGCGCGGCGAGCCGGCAGAACAGGCGGCGCGCGGTCCACATGCACTGGCCGAGGATGCGCCCGTACCCGGTCTTGTCGGGGCGGATGACGCGGTGGGCGAGCCAGACGGCGGCGGCGGCGGAGCCGGGCTTGCTGCCTTCCACGCCATAGACGCCGATGGTCGGCTCGGTCTGGTTGTGGAACACCACGGGCGCCCGAAGCGAGATCGCATCGCGAAGTGCCGCGTTGCGGTAGCACAGGGCGCCGGCGGGATAGGGGATGTAGCCGCCCTTGTGCGGGTCGACGGTGATGGTGTCGGCCCGGCCCAGCGCCTCGTACTGGCGCTGGACGTAGTCGCTCATCGCATAGGTCGGGATGCCCGCGGCGGGGGCCACGGCACCGTCCTCGCCGTCGCGGAGCATGGCGCGGAAGTAGCCGCCCCAGGCGGCATCGGCATGGATCATGAAGTTGAGGCCGCGGGCGCGGTAGCGGTCTCGCAGCTCGAGCAGGCCCTCGAGGGGATCGACGGCGCTCTCCTCCGTGCTGCCGATGACCGCGACGGTGCACAGCACGGGCACGCGGCGGCGGATCGCCTCCTCGAGCGACTCCGCGACGGCGTCGAGCGACAGGCGGGCGTCGAGGTCGACGCGCTGCACCCAGACGGCATTCTGGCCGAGGCCGAGCAGGGTGGCGGCCTTGGGCCAGGAGTAGTGACCGGTGGCCGGGGCGAGGAAGACGGGCGGCTCCGAAACGTCGCGCATGAAGTCGCGGTAGAAGGCGATCAGGCCGACGTTGCGGCTGCTGTAGCCGGCGAGCGCCTGGGAGAGCCGTTCAGGCTCGATGCCGCAGGCGGCCATCGCGGCGGGCAGCCCGGCAACCACGTCCACGTCGAGGTTCAGCAGCGTCCAGGTGTCCAGCTCGACGAGGCGGGCCGTCTCCCCGCCCCAGAGCGGGACCTCGATGCCGCGGGCCGCGGCCAGGGCGGGCACTTCGCGGATCGCCTGGCGGAACGCCGACGCCGAACAGCTTGAGGTTGCGGGCGGCCCACATGGCCTCGATGTTGGCGACGGTGCCGCCGCTGGTGATGTGGCCCCAGGCGACGGGGGTGCCGGCCGCGGGGTCCGCACCCTTGGTGGGGGCGTGGTAGCCGAGCATGCGGCAGAGGTCGTTGCCGGCCTCGATCTCGAGCCGTGTGGTGACGGGGGAGGCTTCGGCGGCAACGTTGTTCTGGTTGTACAGCAGCCGGCGACGAGGCCGACGAGGCCCGGCAGCGCCTGGTCCCACAGCATGTGGCCCTGGTAGCGCATGCTGGAGAAGGGGGCCGACAGGCGCAGCTTCTCGAGCAGGACGCCGAACTCCTCCCGCAGGCGGGCGACGCCGTGCGCGAACTCGGGGCTGCTGCGGACGGCTTCGGTGAGATGGGTCGGGTCTTCGGGATGGAAGCCGCGTCGGAAGGCGGCATGGCTGTCGATGGCGGCGTCGACCAGCTCGTGCAGCAGGGCGACGTTCTCGGCGCGGGGGCCGAGGAACCAGGCCTCCGGCGCGCCGCCGGTGCGTCCGGCCGCACCATGGGCGCTGGGGGCGCCCGGGGCGGGCACGGCGGCGGGGGCGAGGTCGAGCGGGCCCTGGAGCTTCTCGTCCCAGGCGGCGCGGGCGCGGCGGCGGCGGCCGGCCATGGGAATCTCGTGGGGCTCGGCGGGTCGTCCGGGACGGAGTGTCATGGAAAGGTATGTGGGCTGGTTCCCCTGCCCTGCAAAGGCGGGTTGCTTGCCGGGGGGCGGTGCTTGCGTGTACCGAGGGCAGGGAACCGAAGGACGTGCCACCAGGATGAGTGAAAGCGGCAGGACGGCCCTGCTGGTGGTCAACGCCTCAAGCCATGGCGGGCGCGACGCCAAGCGCTATGCGGCGGCGCTGGAGGCGGGCGGCATGACGCTGGTCCGGCGGGACAGCACCCGGGCCAAGATGAACGACCTGATCCTGTCGATGAAGAACGACGTGGACTGCGTGATCCTGGGCGGGGGGGACAGCACGATCAGCGCAGGGGCGATCGCGCTGCGCGACACGGGGCTGCCGCTGGGCATCCTGCCCCTGGGCGAGGGCAACGAGCTGGCGCAGCGGCTGGGGATCCCGGAAGACCCGGCGGGCGCTGCGGCGGTGATCCTGGGCGGGCAGACGCGGCTGCTGGACCTGGGCAGCGTGAACGGCCGGCCGTTCTTCAACGTGGCGACCGTGGGTCTTTCGGTGCAGGCGGCCCGGCGGCTGGAACAGGCGGCGCATGGCCGGCTGGGGCGGCTGTCGTACATGTGGACGGCGGCGCGGGTGGCGTTCGCGGCGACGCGGTTCAGCGCGATCATCCGCTGCGGGTCGGTGGTGCACCGGGTGCGGACGATGCAGATCACGGTCGGCAACGGCAGCTACTACAAGGCCGGCATGCCGCAGCGCGGGGCGGGCATGCCGCAGCGCGGGGCGAACGGGCCGCACGACAGCTTCCTGGGCGTCTACAGCCTGGAACCGGCGACGAAGTGGCGGCTGCTGTTCCTGTCGGCGGCGTTCACGGCCGGGGAGACGGACGAGGTGCCGGACACCCGGGTGGCGCGCAGCCCGGTGGTGGAGGTGGTGACCCGGCTGCCGCAGCCGATCAGCGCGGATGGGGAGGTGGTGACGGTGACGCCGGCACGGTTCAGCATCCTGCCGCGCGCGGTGACGGTGTTCGTGCCTGCCGAGACCACGACCGCGGCGGCGGAACCCACTTGATTCCGCACCTGCACACACCTTAGCGTGCCCTGCATGTATCGTGATCGTTCCGCCCCGGCCCTGTTCGGGATCGTCCTCTATCCCAGCGTCGAGCCCATCGACATCGGGGCGACCTACGGGGTGCTGTCGATGGCGCGGCGGCTGCTGCCCGGGCTACGGGCGGTGACGCTGGCGGCGGATGCCGGGGACCTGGTGTTGGCGGGGGGGCTGCGGGTCGGGATCGATCACCGGCTGGACGAGGTCTCGGGGCTGGACGTGGTGATCGTGACCGGCGGCGCGGGCTGGCCGGAAGCGGCGGCGGACCCGGCGATGCTGGGGTTCCTGCGCGGCCGGCCGGCGCCGATCGTGGCCTCGGTGTGCACCGGCGCGATGATCCTGGCCGCGGCCGGGCTGCTGGACGGGATGGCAGCGACCACGCGCCGGGTGGCGCTGGGGGCCGAGGCCGCGGCGCCGCTGTCGCGGCTGCCGGGGGGCTGCGAGGCGACGCTGGTGGACAACGGCGCGGTGGTGACCGGCGGCGGGGTGACGCTGGCGACGGACACGACGCTGCACCTGCTCGGGCGGCTGTATGGGCCGGATGCGGCGGACGACGTGGCCCGGGCGATCGAGTACGACCGGGCCTGGGCGGCGAACCGGGCGGCGCTGGGCGTCGTCGTGGCATCCCGGGCGGGAACAGAGGCGAGGGCGGCAGCATGAGTGTCACGGTCCGCAACAGCGCCTGCCCGCACGACTGCCCGAGCTGCTGCGCGCTCGAGGTGGATGTGCATGTCGACGCCCCCGGCACGACGCGGATCGGGACGGTGCGGGGCGCGCGGGACAACAGCTACACGGCCGGCGTGATCTGCGCGAAGGTGGCGCGGTATGCCGAGCGGATCCACCACCCGGACCGGCTGACCCACCCGCTGATCCGCACCGGGGCGAAGGGCAGCGGGCAGTTCCGCACCGCCGGCTGGGACGAGGCGCTGGACCGGGTCGCGGACGCGTTCAAGGCGACGACGGCGGCGCATGGCAGCGAGTCCGTCTGGCCATACCATTTCGCCGGCACGATGGGGCTGGTGCAGCGGGACGGGATCAACCGGCTGCGGCACGTGATGAAGTACTCCCGCCAGCACAACACGATCTGCTCGAGCATCCAGGAGATGGGCTGGGCGGCCGGCGTCGGGCGGTTCGCGGGGCCGGACCCGCGGGAGATGGCGGAGTCGGACCTGGTGGTGGTGTGGGGCGGCAACCCTGTCTCGACCCAGGTGAACGTGATGACCCACATCACGCGGGCCCGGAAGGAACGGGGGGCCAAGCTGGTGGTGATTGACCCGTATCGGAGCCCGACGGCGGCGGCGGCCGACATCCACCTGGCGGTGCGGCCGGGCACCGATGCGGCGCTCGCCTGCGCCGTGATGCACGTGGCGTTCCGCGACGGGCATGCGGACTGGGCCTACATGGCCGAGTATGCGGACTGCCCGGACCGGCTGGAGGCGCACCTCGTGTCCCGGACGCCCGCCTGGGCGAGCGGGATCACCGGGCTGACGGTGGCGGAGATCGAGGCCTTCGCGACGCTGTACGGGCAGACGGCGCGGGCCTTCCTGCGGGTCGGCTACGGGTTCGCGCGCAGCCGCAACGGGGCGGTGGCGATGCATGCGGTGACGTGCCTGCCGACGGTGACGGGCAAGTGGAAGACGCGCGGCGCCGGGGCGCTGTGGAGCAACCGCGGCGACGGCATCTATCACTGGGACAAGACGCTGATCGAGGGGCTGGACGCGCGCGACATGAGCATCCGGCGGATGGACATGAGCCGGATCGGGGCGGTGCTGACGGGCGACCGGGCGGAGCTGGGCGACGGGCCGCCGGTGCATGCGATGCTGATCCAGAACACCAACCCGGCCGTCGTGGCGCCCGACAGCAACCGGGTGCGGCGCGGGCTGCTGCGGGAGGACCTGTTCGTGTGCGTGCACGAGCAGTTCATGACCGAGACGGCCAAGCTCGCCGACGTGGTGCTGCCGGCGACGATGTTCATGGAGCACGACGACCTGTACCACGCGGGCGGCCACACCCACATCCAGGTGGGGCCTAAGCTGGTGGAGCCGCCGGGCGAGTGCCGGAGCAACCACGAGGTGCTGCAGGGGCTGGCGGTCCGGCTGGGCGCGCAGCATGCCGGGTTCCAGATGACGGCGTTCGAGGTCGCGGATGCGACGCTGCGCGGCTCGGGCTGGCCGGGGGCGGCGGAGGTGGTCGCGCGCAAGTGGATCGACGCGGCTGACACGTTCGAGCGGAGCCACTTCTTCGACGGGTTCGGGCACGCGGACGGCCGGTTCCGTTTCGCGCCGGACTGGGCGGCGCTGGGGCCGTTCCATGCGGGCATGCCGAGCCTGCCGGACCATTGGGCGGCGACGGACAATGCGGGGCCCGCCCATCCCTTCCGCCTGGTGGCGGCGCCGGCGCGCAACTTCCTCAACACGTCGTTCAGCGAGACGCCGACGAGCCGCAAGCGCGAGGGGCGGCCGGTGGCGATGATCCATGCGGACGACGCGGAGCGCCTGGGCATCGAGGACGGGGCGGCGATCGTGCTGGGCAACCGGCAGGGCGAGGTGCGGGTGGAGGCGCGGATCACGGCCGGGCAGCAGCCGAGGACGGTGGTAGTGGAAAGCCTGTGGCCGAACGCGGACTTCGCGGACGGGATGGGGATCAACGCGCTGATCTCCGACGCGCCGGCGGCGCCGAACGGCGGCGCGGTGTTCCACGACACCGCGGTGTGGATGCGGGCGGTGGCGGCGGTGCAGACGGTGGGTGCGGACCTGCTGGCCGCCGAATAGGGCCGCTTGACGGATCGGCGGGCCCCCGGTAGCGGGGGTTCGTTGCCGGGGCGTGCACCTGGCGGAAACATCCACCCCCATCGAGGCAGATGAAGTGGCCGACCATGGACAGCGTGGATACGTGGAGCAGATCCGCGGCGGCCAGGTGATCGGCTGGGCGATCGACCCGCGGCAGCCGCGCGGGCCCGTGGGGCTGTTCCTGTTCATCGACGACCAGCTTGCGGCCAACTTCGTGTGCGACATCGCCCGCCCGGATGTGACGGATGGCCAGACGTCCGACATGCGGCCCGGTTTTGCAGTGACGATCCCCGCACAGTGGTTCGACGACACGCCGCACCGGATCTGCGTGCGCTTCGCCGGCGGGGAGTATCTGCCGATCACCGACGACACCGGCCGGACCGCGCCGGTGGCGCTCATGACGCTGCGGCCACTGCTGACCCTGGTGAGCCATGTCGACGGCTTGACCGCTGGCACCCTGCGCGGCTGGGCGTTCCTGCGGGACCCGCATGGGTCGCAGACGGCGTTTCGGACGGGGCTCGACATCGTGGTGCAATGCGGGGGTGTGACGCTGGGGACGGTGAAGGCGGATAAGAATCGGCCCGACGTCGCGCAGGCGACGGGGTGCGACGCGCATTGCGGGTTCAAGTTCATGCCGCCGCCGCGCTACCGCGACGGCCGGACCTATCGCTTCGACTTCAGCCTGGCCTCCACCGGCGAGGCGCTCGACAACAGCCCAGCCGTCTACGAGTCTGCGCCGCATCTGCCGCAGACGCAGCTGGCGCGGCTGTTCGTCGCGGTGGACACGATGAGCACGCAGCTGTTCCAGCTGAAGCGGGAGCTGGCGGGCATGCTGGCCAGCACGGCCATCACGCTGGACGACTATGACGGCTGGGCGCGGCAATATCAGGTCGCGTTGCGGGCGCGGCGGCAGCGTGCGGTGTGGCCGGAGGGGGTGGCCCGGCCGCTGGTGAGCGTGCTGTGCCCGGTGTATCGGCCGCAGCTGACCGACTTCCGGGCGGCGGTCGACTCCGTGCTGGCCCAGAGCTGGACCGCGCTCGAGCTGATCCTGGTGGACGACCAGAGCGGGCAGCCGGCGCTGACGGCGGTGCTGGAGGCCTATGCCGCACAGGACAAGCGGGTGCGGCTGATCGTGCTGCCGAAGAATGGCGGGATCAGCGCGGCGACCAACGCGGCCATCGCGGCGGCGCGGGGCGAGTACACCGCCTTTTTCGACCACGACGACCTGCTGCTGGACGTGGCGCTGGAGGTGATGATGGAGGCGGCCGTCCGGTCGGGGGCGAAGATGCTGTACTCCGACGAGGACAAGATCGATGCGCAGGGCCGCTTCTCGGAGCCCAACCTGAAGTCGGCGTGGAACCACCGGCTGCTGCTGGGGCAGAACTACGTCTGCCATTTCCTGGTCGTGCACACGGCGACGCTGCGGCAGGCGGGGCCGCTGCATAAGAAGTATGACGGCGCGCAGGACCACGACCTGGTGCTGCGGCTGTCGGAGATCATCCCGCCGCAGGAGATCGTGCACGTGCCGGAGGTGATCTATCACTGGCGCAAGACGGCGGGATCGACCGCGGTGGCGATCTCGGCGAAGTCGTATGCGGTGAAGGCCGGGGCGGCGGCGGTGCGGGACCACCTGAAGCGGCGGGGGCATGCGGGGCGGGTGTCGCCGATGCTGGGCGTCACGACGTACGAGGTGGCCTGGGGCTTCAAGGCGGAGCCGCGGGTGACGGTGGTGATCCCGTTCAAGGAGCAGGCGGCCATGACGGCGCGCTGCCTGGCCGCGCTGCTGTCGGTGACGGACTATGCCGCGTTCGACGTGGTGCTGGTCGACAACTGGTCCAGCAGCGACGAGGCGGCTGCGTTCTGCCGGGAGGCGGCGCGGGACAGGCGGGTGCGGGTGCTCCGGGTGGAGGAGGCGTTCAACTACTCGCGGCTGAACAACCTGGCCTGCGCGGGGTCGGACGCGGCGTTCTTCGTGTTCATGAACAACGACGTGCTCGTGGAACAGCCGGACTGGCTGCGGCGCATGGTGGACGAGGCGCTGGCGGACCCGGCGGTTTCGGCGGTGGGGGCGAAGCTCGTGTATCCCGACCGGTCGGTCCAGCATGCCGGGGTCATCCTGGGCGTGGACGGGGTGGGCGACCACGCGAACCGGGGGCGGCCGGTGAACGACCCGCATTACGTGGGCCGGGGCATCTGCGCGCAGGAGCTTTCGGCGGTGACGGCGGCGCTGATGCTGTGCCGGGCGGAGGCGTTCCGGGCGGTGGGCGGCTTCGACGAGCAGGACCTGGCGGTGGCCTACAACGACGTCGACCTGTGCCTGAAGCTGCGCCGCGCGGGCGGCAAGGTCGTCTACTGCCCGGCGGTCATCGCCGAGCACCACGAATCGGCAAGCAGGGGCGACGACATGCAGGGCGAGCGGCTGAGCCGGTTCGTCTACGAGCAGGAGGCGCTGCTCTCGCGCTGGCGGGCGGAGATCGCGGCCGACCCGTTCTACAACCCAAACTTCTCGACCCAGGGCGGCATCTTCCTGGAGCTGTCGGCCGAGGCGCTGCGGGCGGAGGCGCTGCCGCCGCTGCGCTACCGGCGCGACGAATGGGCGGGCCGGTTGCCGTGACCGGGGCCGGGCCGCTGGAGATGGATGCGGTGTCCTGCGTGCCTCGCGCGCTGTATCGGGAGGGCGGGTTCTACGACGATGCCGGGCTGCTGGCGCGGATGCAGGCCGAGCCGGCGGGGTTCATGACCGATCTGGGGGAGCTGTTCCCGGGCTGCGGCCCGGTGCGCGGGATCGACCCCGGCCTGATCGTCGGGCCTGCAGCGTTCCTGGAGCGGCTGCTGGCGCATTTCAGGTGGGTGGAGGCCGTGTTCGCCCGGGCGCCGGCCGCGCACCTGGTCCGGCTGCGGGACGTGTTCGTGTTCGCCAGCACCATCTTCCATGCCGAAGCGGATGGCGTGCAGCGGGTGTACGAGACGGCGCGCCCGATCGATCGGCCGTACAGCCAGCAGCCCGAGTGGACGGCGGCGCGGCTGCGGGCGGAGGCGACGACGGTCCCGTGCCCGCACCCGACGCTGTATCTGGGGTCCGCCGGGTCGTTCAACTACGGGCATTGGCTGGTGGACGACCTGCCGCGGGGGCTGGGCGTGGCGGCCGTGGCTGCGGCGGCGGGGCGCCCGGCGGTGGACGTGGTGATGCCGGGGTTCGGGCCGGCGTTGGACGCGGCGAAGGCGGCGTCGCTGAAGGCGCTGGGCTTCGGCACGCCGGGCGGCCGCATGACGTTCGTGCCGCCCGACCGGCTGCTGCATTTCGAGGAGCTGTACTACCCGACGCCCGTCAGCTACCACCCGGCGCTGAAATCCATCCCGGCGCTGCGGCTGCTGCAGGCGCGCGGGGCCCGTTACCCGTTCCGGGCGGGCGTGCCGGGAAGCGGCCGGGTCTACGTGCAGCGGGCGGCGCAGCACGGGCGGGCGCTGCTGAACGGGGCGGCGGTGGCGGCGGTGTTCCGGGCGCGCGGCTTCGCGGTGCTGGACGTCGAGGGGATGTCGTTCGGGCAGCAGTTGGCGGCGTTCCGCGACGCACGGGTCGTGGCCGGGACGATGGGGGCGGCGATGACGAACACCGTGTTCTCGGCGCCGGGAACGGCGGTGCTGCATCTGGCCCCGGCCGGGTGGATGGAGCCGTTCTACTGGGACCTGGCCGCGGGCTGCGGGCACCGGTATGCCGCGCTGTACGGCGCAGTGCCCGACGGGGTGCCCGACGGGGTGCCCGACGGGGCGCCGGGCGGGGTGGGAGGCGAGCCGCATACGATGCCGTTCACGATCGACACCGCGGCGCTGGAGGCGCTGCTCGGGCGGGTGCTTTCCGGCTGAAACGGCGTCAGGGGGCGGCGTGGGCCTGCAGGTCTTCCAGGCGGCACCAGGCGAGGGCGCCGGCGTGGGTGGCGCGCAGCAGGACCTGGGGGGCGCACCCGGCATCCAGCGCCTCGGCCCAGCGGGGGGCGCACAGGCACCAGCGGTCGCCGGCAACCAGACCCGGGAAGCCGTACTGCGGGTGGGGGGTGACCAGGTCGTTGCCGCGGCTTCGGCTGAAGGCGAGAAAGTCGGCGGTCATGACGGCACAGACCGTGTGGCTGCCCTGGTCCTCGGGACCCGTCTCGCAGCAGCCGGTGCGGGTGAAGCCGGTGCGGGGCTCGATCGAGCAGGTCTCGAGCGTGCCGCCCAGCACGTTCAACGACTGGCTTCCCCCCGTGCTGTCCAGCGGCATCGTTCGATCCCTTTCCGCGGTTTTCGAGCGCGGGCAGCATCTGCCTCCGGCGGGCGGTTTGGCAAGCCCAGCCGGTTGCCGCATGCTTCCCCTGCCCCTTTCCTGCCGGAGCCCCGCCATGACCACGCCCCGCACCGCCCTGCTGATCGTCCCGGCCAGCAACACGACGGTGGAGCCCGAGATGGCGGCGCTGCTGCCCGGGTATGGGCGGCAGCTGGTGGCCCGGGTGCCGAACCCGCCGGGCGGGCTGAGCGCCGCGTCGATCCCGGCCTATGCCGATGCGACGGTCGAGGCGGTGGCGCCGTTCCTGCAGAACCGGCCGGACGTCGCGGTGCATTGCTGCACGGCGGCGGGGTTCCTGGCGGGGCCCGAGGGCAACCGGGTCATCGTGGAACGGATCGCGACGCGCTGCGGGGTGCCGGTGGTCGGCACGTCCGACGCGATGGTGCAGGCGCTGCGGCACTCGGGCGCGCGCCGGGTCGCGGTGGTGACGCCCTACCTGACGCCGATCAACGCGGGGCTGCGCCACTACCTGGAGGCGGGCGGGGTGACGGTCGACGTGCTGGAAAGCCTGGAGTGCCCGACGGTGGAGGCGCTGTGCGCCGTCACCGAGCGGGAGGTGTTCGAGAAGGCGATCGCGACGGCCGGCGCCATGCACGACGCGCTGTTCATCGCCTGCACGCAGCTGCCGACGGTCAACCTGCTGGGCCCGCTGCGGGAGCGGCTGGGCATTCCGGTGTGGTCGGCGATGTCGGCGACGGCCTGGGCGGTGGCGCGCCTCGGGGTCGGGGAAACGAAGGCCGCGGAGGTGCGGGCCGCCTAAGCTCAGTCCTGGTCGGGGGTGGTCCGCAGGCGTTTGGTCTCGCCGCGCTTGACCTTGCCCTCCACCCGGCGGCGTTTCTCCGCCCGGCTGGGGCGCGTCGCGATGCGGGGCGGGATGCGGACGGCGGCGGCGCGGAGCATCTCCACCACGCGGTCCAGCGCCTCCTGCCGGTTGCGGTCCTGCGAGCGGTGGCGCTGGGCGGTCAGGACCAGCACGCCCTCGGTGGTGACGCGGCCGGATTCCAGGCGCTCCAGCCGGGCGCGGAGCCGCTCGGGCAACGAGCCGTCGCGGCGCAGGTCGAGCCGGACCTGGACGGCGGTCGAGACCTTGTTGACGTTCTGGCCGCCGGGGCCGGACGCGCGGATGAAGCTTTCCTCCAGCTCGCGCGGGTCGAAGGCGATTCCGGGTGCGATGGGGATGAGCATGGGTTCCTCGGGCGGCGGGGCCGCTATAGCATCCGGAGCAAAGGAGCGCGCCATGCCCATCCGGATCGGCCTTGCGAGCAAGTCGCCCGATGCCAGCTTCGCCGACGTGCAGCGTGTGGCGGCGGCGCTGCACACCCAGGCGGTGCGCGACCTCGGGCCGCTCTGGGACACGGACGCCACGGTGGAGGCGGTGGCGGACCCGGCGCACATCCCGCCCGACATGCAGCCCATCTTCATCGTGCCGGACACGCCGAACCATGTGGGCGGGCTGCACACCAACACCGAGACGGGGCGGCCCTTCGCAGTGGTGCTGGTCAGCCGCGACTGGGCGCTGGCCGCGAGCCACGAGTGCGTCGAGATGCTGGTGGACCCCACGGGGAACCGGATGCAGGACGGGGTGGCGCTGACGGTGGCGGACGGCGCCGTGCAGGACGGCCCGGGCCGCGTGCGCTACGTGGTGGAGGCCTGCGACCCGCTGGAGGACCCGAGCCACGCCTACATGATCGACGGGACGGTGGTGTGCGACTTCTACACGCCGCAGTACTTCGACGACCATTGGACGGCCGGGGCGCGCTACAGCTTCACCGGAAGCCTGGTGCGCCCGCGGGAGGTGAAGCCGAACGGCTATGTGAGCTGGCTGACGCCCGGCGGCGGGATCGAGCAGCTGCGCTGGTTCGGGACGCCGGCGATCGTGGCGCTGCCGGACCACACGACGGCGACGACGCAGGACGGGCTGTCGCACCGGCAGTTCATCGATCGGCACACGGTGACGCCGGCCCAGCGACGCCGGCGGCGTTGAGGCCGAGCGCGGCGGCGAGGGGCCGCAGGCCCAGGCGGGTGGCGAGCGCCGCGGCTTCCTGCCGGAGGGGTTCCCCATTGCCGCCCTGCCCTGTGATCGCGGCGGCAACCAGGCCGAGGGCTGCGGCCTCGGCGCCGGATTCGCCGCCGCTGCGGGCCAAGGCCAAGGCATCCTGGGCGCTGGCGAAGGCTTCGGCCGGCCGGTCCAGGGTCAGCAGGGCGCGGCCGAGGACGACCAGACGCTGGGGCTGCAGGGCCATGAAGCCCATGCGGGCGGCGTCCTGGACCGCCCCCTGGACCAAGGGCAGGGCCTGCCCGGCTTCGCCCGCCGCGAGCCGGGCTTCGGCCAGCAGGGCGGCGGCGACGGGGCTGAGCAGGCGCACGTCGGCCTGGCGGCAGAGATCGTCGGCCTCGATGGCCGCCCTCAGGGCGCGGGCGGTGCGGCCCTCGGCGAGGGCCACGACGCTGTCGGCGAGCTGCGCATAGATCCGGGTCTGCCGGGCGCAGCTGGCGGCAAGCTCGAGGGCCGCGCGGCACGCGGCACGGGCGGCGGCGAGGTCGCCCTCCGCAGCATGGGCGCGGGCGGCGTAGCAGTGGGCGTTGACGACGAGGTCGGCATCGAGGCCGTAGCGGCCGCGGGCCATGCGGGGACCCATGTGCGCGACGACGGCATCCATGTCGGCGACGGTCTCGGCGACGTTGCTCTGCGACAGGCTGACCAGGCCGCGCTGGAAGCGGGCGCGCACCTGCAGCTCGGCATCGCCATGGCGCCGGGCGAGGGCGAGCACGGTGGCGACGTCGCCCATGGCGCTGGCGGGGTCGCCGCGCAGCCAATGGACGTGGCTGCGCATGATAAGGGCCTGGGCGAGGCCTTCATGGCCCGGCTGCCGGCCGGCGAGGCGGACGGCCTCGTCGAGGTTGGGGCGAAGCGCCGCCACCTGGCCCAGGCGGAACAGCGGGCCGCGGACGCCCAGATGCAGCCGATGGAGGGTGTCGTCGCGGGCCTCGGTCTCCGGCAGGGCGCGGGCGGCGAGAAGCGCCTGTTCGTAGTAGCGGAGGGCCTCCGGGTTGGCGTAGCGGTCGAAGGCGCGGACGGCGGCGCGGCGGGCATAGTGGACGGCCTTGGGCCAGTCCTCGGCCTGGACGGCGTGGTCGGCCAGGACGTCGACCACGGGGTCGTCGGGGCCCGGCCGGGCCTCGAGCGCCGCGAGCACTGCGCCGTGCATGTGGACCCGGCGGCGGAGCAGAGTGCCGCGATAGGCGGATTCGCGGACCAGGCCGTGGCGGAAGACGTGGGTGGACGGCTCGGCGCGGGGCCCCGCGGAGCCGGGGCGGAGGAAGCCCGCGCGGCACAGCCGCTCGAGCGCTGCCGCCAGCGTTGCGGCATCGAGGCCCATGACGGGCTGGAGCAGATCGTGCGGGACGGTGCTGCCGACCACGGCGGCGGCCTGCAGGACGGCCTTGTCGGCGTCGTGCAGGCGGTCGACGCGGGCATCGAGCAGGCCGCGCAGGCTGTTGGGCATGCGGAGCACCTGGACCGGGGTATCGAGACGGAAGGCGTCGCCGACGCGGGCGAGCTCGCCGGTTTCGACGAGCGCCTGCAGGCACTCCTCGAGGAACAGAGGGTTGCCGCTGGTGTGCTCGATCAGCTTGCGCTCGAGGTCGGCGACGTCCGGCCCCGGGATGAGGCGGCTGCGGAGGAAGACGAGGGTCGTGGTCTCGTCGAGGGGATCGACCTGGCAGTCGGTCCAGGCCAAGGCATCCCAGGCTGCGCCGGCGCTCGTTGCGCCTGGACCGGCCGAGGCCGAGGGGGCCGTGCCGGGCGGCGGCGCGGTGCGCTCCGTCAGGAGGGCGAGCAGCAGATGGTCCGGCGCGGCGGCGGCGAGGCGGGCGAGGCTGGTGGCGCTTTCGGGATCGAGCCAATGGGCGTCTTCGACGACGACGGCCAGGGGGGTGCCGCGGCGGGGATCGGCAAACGCGCCGACGCTGGCCCGGATGGTGCGTTCGCGCCGCTGCACGCCATCGAGCGCAGCCCAGCCGGGCGAGGACGCATCGAGGCCGAGCAGGGCCGAAAGCGGGGCCAGGGCCTCGGTGGCGTGCCTGCTGTCAACGCCGAGGCCGGCCGCAACCTTGTCGCGCCGGACCGGGGCGTCGTCGCCAGGGGCCAGGGCGAACAGACGCTCCAGCAGGACGCCCGTCACGCCGTGGCTCGTGCGGCGATGCGGCACGGCCTCCGCCCGGCAGAGCTGCCAGTCGCCGAGGTCGCTCGCGGTGAACTCGGCCACCAGGCGGGACTTGCCGGCGCCGGCCTCGCCGTGCAGGCGGATGGCCCGGCCGTTGCCGCGGGCGGCGTCGTCGCGGGCGGCGCGGAGCAGCGCCATCTCCCGCCCGCGGCCGACCATGCGGGTGGGCGCCCGGGCAAGGTGGTCGGCTGCCGGGGCGCCGCCGTCGAGGGCGGGGCCCAGCAGCTCGAAGACCGGCATGGGCGCCTCGAGACCCTTCACGACGACGGGGTCGATCGGGCGGGTGACGATGGCGGCCGCGGCGAGGTGGGCGGTTTCCGGCGTGAGCAGGATCCGGTCGGGCCCCGCGCCCTGCTCCATGCGGGAGGCGAGGTGCACGGCTTCCCCGGCGGCGCTGTAATGCAGGGTGAGGTCGCCCGAGACGGCGCGCACGACGACCTCGCCGGACCCGAGGCCGACGCGCAGCTGGATGCGGGGCCGGACCTGGTCGTGGATGGCGGTCCGCATGGCCAGCGCGGCGCGGCAGGCCTGGGCGGCGTGGTCCTCCATGGCGATGGGGGCGCCGAACAGGGCCATGATGCCGTCGCCCATGACCTGATTCACCAGGCCGCCATGGTGCCGCACCGCGTCCGACATGCAGGCGACGGCGAGGCCCAGCAGCTCGCCGGCGAGTTCGGGGTCCTGCCCGGCGACGAGGGCGAGCGAACCCTTGATGTCGGCGAACAGCACGGTGACCAGCTTGCGCTCGGACCGGCGCAGCGCGGAGGCGGTTTCGGCGGGCAGTGCGGCCGCAGGGGAGGAGGAGCCTGGGGAGGAGGAGCCTGGGGAGGAGGAGCCTGGGGCGGCCGGCTGCAGGTCGGCCAAGGGCGTGCCGCACTGGCCGCAGAACCGGCCGCCCGGGGGCGGCATCGTTCCGCAGGCATGGCAGGCCGGCATCAGACCGTTCCCCATTTCGTACCCGGCATTGTTTCACTCTGGCCCCGGGGCAGCTAGGGTGCCCGGACGACCTGCCCCCCTTCCCTTCCACCGCCCATGAGGACAACAGGATGCCCACCGAACCCTACGCCGTCAAAGTCGTGCTGAAGCATCCCCATGTGATCATCACCGACGTGCACCTGTCGGCAGGGCACGAGACGCCCAGGCACGCGCATGCGCACGACTACGTGGTGCACCCGCGGCAGGACACGACCCTGGTGAAGACGACCTACCGCGGCGATGCCGTGGTGAAGACGGAGACGGTGGACCACAAGGCGGGTGCGGCCTATTTCGTGTCGAAGTCGGATGACGGGACAGAGTTCACGATCAAGAACGTCGGCAGCGCCGCGATGATGTGCGAGAAGACGCAGCTGCCGCCGAAGGCCTGACCGCGCCGCCCGCCGTCTTCATGGCCGGGGTGCGTCCCGGCCATGTGCGCCGGACCGACACCGACCCTGTCGGACACCGTGCCGCAGGCTAATGCAGCTTCACGAGCGGCTCGCTGCGGCCCGTCAGGCTGCGGCCCAGCGCGCGGATGGCGGTGCGGGTGGCGCCGTGCAGCGCATGTTCGTGCATCTTGTACAGGGAGCGGTACATCATGCGGGCCAGCAGGCCCTCGATGAACATGTTGCTGGCGGTTCGGGCCATGAGGCTGCCGACGGTGTGGTTGCGCCCGAGCGACACGAGGGAGCCGAAGTCCCGGTAGTGGAAGGGTTGCAGCGGGGCGTTGTCGAGCCGGCGGCGGAGCTGCTTCAGCAGGTGGCTCGCCTGCTGGTGCGCGGCCTGGGCGCGGGGCGGGACCATGGTGTCGTGGCCGGGGCGCGGGGTGGCGGCGCAGTCGCCCATCGCGAACACGTTGGGGTCTGCCGTGGTCTGCAGCGTCTGCTGGACGACCAGCTGGTTGCTGCGCGTCACCTCGAGCCCATCCAGGTTGCGGAGGAAGTCCGGTCCTTTGACGCCGGCGGACCAGACCACCAGTTCCGAGGGGATGACCGTGCCGTCCGAGAGCCTCACGCCGTCGGCCATCACCTCCGAGACACGGGAGTTCACCCGGACGTCCACGCCGAGCTTGGCCAGCATCTCCCCGGCCTTTCCGGCGATCCGTTCCGACAGCGCCGGCAGGATGCGGCCGGCGGCCTCGATCAGCACGATGCGCACATGGCGGACAGGGTCGATGCGATCGAGGCCCTGACCGACGATCTCGCGGATCGTGTGGTGCAGCTCGGCCGCCAGCTCCGTGCCGGTGGCGCCGGCGCCGATGATGGCGACATGGAGCTGGCCGGGGCGGACCTCGCCCTCCTGCGAGTCGGCGCGGAGGCAGGCGTTGACCAGCCGGCGGTTGAAGCGCGCCGCCTGCTCGGGCGTTTCGAGCGGCACGGCGAAGCGGGCGGCGCCGGGGGTGCCGAAGTCGTTGGTGACGCTGCCGACCGCGATCACCAGCGTGTCGTACGGCAGGGCGCGGGCGGGCGTGATCTCGCGGCCCTCATCGTCGAGCGAGGGGCCGAGGCGGACGCGCCGGGCAGCGCGGTCGAGGCCGACCATTTCGCCCAGGCGGTAGTCGAAATGGTGTTCGTGGGCATGGGCGAGGTAGTTCAGCTCGTGCTTGCCGGGGTCCATGCTGCCGGCGGCCACCGCGTGCAGCAGCGGCTTCCACAGGTGGGTGCGCGCGCGTTCCACCAGCGTGACGTGCGCCCGGGGGCGGAGGCGGTCGCCGGCCTGCGTCGCGAGCTGCAACCCGGCAGCGCCTCCGCCGACGACGACGACCCGGTGCGGCGTAGGGTCCGGCATGGCTCTCCCGTGTGGCCCAGGCGGCCGGCAGGAGTGCGGGCGCCCGGGCAGTCTATCGCATCATGGAACGGCGCGACAGCGGATTGGTTGGCGCGCAACCGGGCCGGGACAAGCGGCCAGGCAGCGCAGGAGGGCGCATCGAGCCGGACCCTCAACCCAGGCTGACACTGGTCGCGAGCGTGAGCTCGTCGATCCGTGGCTCGTAGCTCAGCCCCCGCCGTGTGGCCCAGACGCTTTTCTGGAGATGGAGCGGGATGATCGCGACGTCGCGCATGGCCGCCATCAAGAACCCGTTCACACGAAGGCGGTATTCCTTCATGGCGCTCACGACCTTGCCGATATGGGCAGTCGACGGCAGTCAATTGTCGCGGATCTCGCTGGATCGCCGGTTCATGGTGTCCATCCGTACCAGGCTGAACAAACCAAGGGAGAGCATCAACGCAAAGAATGTTGCGCAGACGCTGGCAAGCTTGACGGCCAGTGCCTGATCGTTCCAACGCGCATGATGCCGAACCCTCTAATGTCAGGGAGGTAATCGGCGGACGGGCTTACGTTTCCATCAACAGGCGGAGCCAGGTGCAATCATCAGTCCCGATGCCCCTCGGGCGACAGAATCTGACGTGCTGGCCTGTTGTTAATTCATTAAGCCGATACCGTCCAAGGTCGGGACAAGCGTGAGGAGCAGGGATGCGGATAGGAGTCGTGCTTCCGGCAGTCGTCGCTACCATCGGGCTCGTCGCGGTCGCCGCGGCCGGTTCGCTCGCGTTGCGAACCTACGGAGACTTCGCCGCAGCCCGAACCAGCGGCAGGGCTGTCCAGGCATTCGGCACCGTCCTCAAGGCGTGGGAGAGGCAGCAGCTCGAGCGACGGGCAGTGGGGATAGGGCTATCCCTGGCCGAACCCGACCTTCCTGCCGCGGTGCGGGCTGGCGCCGCCACGGACGCTGCGTTCGCGGCGGCCGAGGAGTCGATCGCGTCGCTGGTCGGCAACTCGGCGCCGCGCTCCACCATTGCCGAGGCTCGTACACGGCTGGCCGCCGCCCGCACCCGCGCCTTCGCGGAGCTGAGCAAGCCCTTGCAGGAACGGTCGGCGCTGGCTTCGTCGACGATGCTGCGCGACTTCAACCGCGTCCAGCTCGCCATGAACGCCCCGGCGACCGCAGCAGAATCGGCGGCGGGCCGGGCTGAGCCCGCCATGGCACAGGTCGTCATGATCGCACGGATTTCGGCGGCCCTGCGCGAGGCTCTGGGAGCCCGGTCGACGCTCCTGTCCCTGCATCTGTCGGGCAAGCGGCTGGAACCCACCCAGCTCGTCGAGGCGACGGAGTATACCGGGCAGATCTTCGCGCTCTGGGAGCGGATCGGGGTCGCCATCGAGGCTCTCGGCTATCCGCCTGCGCTTGCGGCCGCCGTGGCCGAAGCCGAACGGACGCTGGTGGGGATCGGCGAGCCTGCCTACCGGTCGCTGCTGGACCAGGCTCGATCCGGCACGGGCCCCCCCGCGATGAGCTTCGCAGAGTTCAGGCCGTTCACGGAGCCCATGCTCGCGCAGGCGCTCACGCTGCGCGATGCGGCGTTGCGGGAGGCGCTCCGGATGTCCAGCGAGCGGGAGCGCGCCGCGCTGGTGGCCATGCTGCTTTCGCTCGGCGCTGCCGCGGTCGCCGTCACCGTCATGGTCGCGAGCGTCGTCATCGTGCTGTTCGGCGTGGTCCGCCCGCTGGCGCGCGTGGCCGCGACGGTCGGGGAGCTTGCGGACGGCAACCTCGACGATGTCGGGGGCGGCCAGCAGCGCACCGACGAAATAGGGCTGGTGGCGCGCGCCATCGCGACGCTGCGGGAGCGTCTCCTGGCTGCACGGGACATGCAGGCGCAGCTCGACCGGCTCGCTGTCGAGGAGGCCGCTAGGCTCCGCCAGTTCGCCGACAGCGCGATGGAGGGCTTGGTGATCCATCGCCAGGGCCAGGTCCTCGATGCGAACCAGGCGACATCCGATCTGGTTGGCGTGCCTGCCTCCGACATGCGGGGCGCCTGGCTGAGCGAGCTGTTCCCCGACCTTCCACGCCTGGCACCCGATGACGAGGCCCAGGGCCGCCGCACCGGCGAGACCGAGATCCGCGCCGCGACAGGAGAGTTGATCCCCGTGGAGGTGCTGACCCGTAGCCTCCTCCTGGGCGGGCAGGCGACCCAGGTGACGGCCATCCGCGACCTCACGGAACGCCGCAAGGCGGAGCAGCGCATCCGACACCTCGCGCACCATGACGGCCTCACCGGCCTCGCAAACCGGGTGCTGCTCTCGGAGTGCCTGGATCGGGCGCTCGACCGCGCCGGCCGTGGGGAGTCGGGCCTGGCGGTGCTCTACCTCGACCTGGACCGCTTCAAGCCAGTGAACGACACCCACGGTCATGCCGTGGGTGACCTCCTGCTACGCGCCGTCGCCGAGCGGCTGCGAGGGGCAACCCGGTCGAATTGCGAGGTCGTCGCGCGCATCGGCGGAGACGAGTTCGTGGTGGTGGAGCAAGTCGGCACTGCGGCCTCGGCAGCGGCGCTTGCAACGAGAATCGTCGATGTCCTCAGTCAGCCGTATCGGCTTCGCAACCTTGAAATCGCTATCAGCGCGAGCGTAGGCGTCGCCTGCTACCCGGCTCAGGGCGTCACGGCAGATGAATTGCTCCAGAGCGCCGATGCGGCTCTCTACAGGTCCAAGACTGCTGGCCCGGTGCGTGAAGCCGTGGCCGGCCGCTCGATACACGGTCCGCCTGAAGGCTAAGGTCCCTGTGCAGAGGGCCCGCCACCGTCTCTCGATCACGGCATCGGCGCATAGGCGGAGCGCGGAGGCGTCGAGCCAGCCATCCAGGGGGGCGAGTTCATGCCCTTGCCATCGCCTGGAACCGGCGGGAAACGAGCGCGCGCCGGACCCCGATCAACGCGGAGAGCAGGAGCGACCGGTGCGTCCGAGTTCAACGCGGTCATCCGGCCCTGGAAGCCAGCGGTGGGCAGTCCAGCCGCTCGCCATCGTGCGGCGAATATCGTGCCGCTGCTCGACTCTTTCGCAAACAGGGCTTGCGAGGCCGGGCCGCCGAACGCGATGTTGGTCACCGTGGCGCCGCGGCAGGGGACGATCGTTGCGATCACCTCCCCCTGCGGTCCCAGCACGAACACGCGCCTGAGCGAGGCGTGCGCCAGCAGCACGTTGCCCTCGGCGTCGGCCGCCATGCCGCCACGACTAGACGCCCAGTGAGGCTGGGTCCGTGTTGCCGCCGCACACGACGATCCCAACCCTCTCCCCGCGGACGGGCAGGTATGAGCCGTCGAACAGCCCCGCGAGGGCAACCGCGCCGCCGGGTTCCGCCACGATCCGAAGTTCGTCCCATAGCAGACGCTGCGCCCGGCGGATGGCATCTTCGGTCACGACGAGCGACTGCTCTACGAAGCGTTGCGCGAGCTCGAAGCCGTGTTCGCCGACACGTCGGCAGCCGAGCGAGTCGGCTGCCAGCCCCCCTGTCTGGATGTCCACGGGTCGGCCTTCCTGGCGGGCCCGGGCCAGCGAGGGCGAGCCTTCCGGCTCGACCGCGACGATGCGCACGCGACCCGCGTACCAGGCCGCGATGCCACCGATCAGGCCGCCGCCGCCCACCGCGACCAGCACCGTGTCCAAGTCGGGCAGCTGCTCCTCCAGCTCGGCCGCGAGCGTGCCTTGGCCCGCGATGACGGCCGGGTGGTCGAACGCGTGGACGGACAGGGCCCCGGTGTCGCGCGCGCGCGCGTCCGAGGCCACCAACGCCTCCGCGAAAACGTCCCCCACGACCGTGACCGTCGCACCGAGGCTGCGCAGCTTCTCACGCTTGATGGCCGGCGCGATCGAGGGAAGGAACACCTCGCAGGGCAGTCCGAGCGCGCGTGCCGCGAAGGCAACGGCAAGGGCGTGGTTCCCGCCCGACGCCGCGACAAGCCCCGAGCGGGGCAGCGACGGCTCGGACAGCACGCGGTTGAACACGCCGCGCGGCTTGAACGACCCGGTGACCTGGCAGCTCTCCAACTTGAAGGCGAGCGCGCCGGGCAGGCCCGCCAGCGCGCCATCCGGCAACGACAGCACGGGGGTGCGGCGAACGCGGCCGACGATCCGCTCGCGAGCCGCCTCGATCTCCGCCTTCCCGATCATGCCACGCTCCAGCTGATCACGATCATCGCGCTTCTTGACATCACACACCTTGTATCAGTAGTGGACACGGATGCATTCTCAACGGACATGTACGTCCGAGACGCTCCGGGTGTCCAGCGTGGTCAGGCGATCCGACACAGGTACGATCAACAGCGTCGATCACGCGTTACGCCTTCTGGAGGCGCTTCACGCGGCCCAGCCGCTGTCCGTCAGCGAGCTCGCGCGCCGCCTGGGGCTGCCCCGGCCGACGGTCTACAGGCTGCTCCGAACGCTCGGCAGCCACGGCCTGCTCGTGCAGGAGGGCACGTCCTACCGGCTGAGCCTGCGCCTCCTCGAGCTTGCAAGCACAGCCCTGGACGTTTCCTCCCTGCAGGTGGCCGCACATCCCGTCCTGAGCGACCTCGCCGCGCAAACGGGAGAGACCGCGCACTTCGCGGTTCTGGATGGCGACCAGGTCGGCTACGTAGCCAAGGTCGACTCGCCTCACCCGATCCGCATGTTCAGCCATGTCGGATGGCGTGGCCCCCTTCATGCGACCGGCGTCGGAAAGGTGCTCCTTGCGTGGTCGGATGCCTCGCTCCTCGGACGAGTCCTTGGCGGAAAGCTGGAGGCTTACACGCCCTGCACCCTGACGGGAAAAGCGGAGCTGTCTGCAGAGATCGAGAAGGTCCGAAAGAATGGCCACGCTGTCGATCGTGAGGAGCTGATCGCCGGGCTCGTCTGCGTCGCGGCGCCCGTGCTCGTGCGGACGCGGCTTGTCGGCGCCGTGTCGGTCGCCGGTCCGGTCGCACGGCTCGTCGACCTGGATGCCTGCGCGGACAGGGCGAAGACTGCGGCCGTGAGGATCGCCGCACGGCTTTGACGCCGCAACTTCACCACCTGGAAGCATCTCGCGCGTAACCTGCCAGCCACGGAATGGCAGGAAGTTGATGATCCTACGACGTCTTACCGCGCTGCGTGTCGGCCAGCGGCTCGCGATCCTCATCGCGCTTTCCTGCATCACCGCGATGGGAACGGGCGCCTACACGCTCTACCGCTCCTACCTCGGGGCGCTCGACGGCCGTGTGGCCCTGCTTCGGGCCATGACCGAAGGCGTCAAATCTCAGGCGGAAGCGCTCGCGGCGAAAGTGCAGGCCGGCAGCATGACCCGTGAACAGGCGATCGCGCGCATCGCCGAAAGCTCACAAGCGCTCCGGTTCAGCAACGGGGAAAACTACATCGCACTCCACACGATGGACGGGGTCGTGCTGACCAACCCCGACCTGAAGCTGATCGGCCAGAACCGGCTTGCAGTGGTGACCGCGGGCATCAGGATCACGGCCGAATATCTGGCCGGCGTGAAGGAACGGGGATACACGGTCCTCTACTACCGATACGCGCGACCCGGCGGGACGGAGCTCATCGGCAAGGTCGGCTACGCGATCGGCGAGCCCAAGCTCGGGCTGCTGATCACAACCGCGTCCTACACCGACGACATCGTGGCCGCGTTCTGGCCACAGGCGCTCAACATGATGCTCGTGGGCCTTGCCGCGTCCACCCTGATGGCGACGACGGGCTGGTTGATCGCGCGCAGCATCTCCCGCCCCCTGAGGCGGCTCAGTGTTGCCATGGAGCGGGTAGCCGCGGGCGATCTGGAAGCGCCCATCGACCCCTCATCCAAGAGCGAGATCGGCCAGATGGCGCAGGCGGTTTCCGTGTTCCGGGAGCAGGCTCGAGAGAACCGCCTTCTTCAAGCCGAACGCCGGGAGGCGGCGGAGCTGCGGGATTCGAGCCGTCGCGCCATCACGGACAATCTGACGCGTGCCCTGCAAGCCCGTGTCGGCAGCGTCGTCGACGGCGTGGAGACGGGCTCCGAGGCCGCCAACGAAGCCGCCCGCGCCGTCGATGACGCGTGCACCCGCGTCCAGCATGAACTCACCGTGGTCGGCTCCGCTGCCACCCAGACCAGCGCCGCCGTGCAAACCGTCGCCGCCGCGTCCGAACAGCTCGCCGCCTCCATCGGCGAGGTCGACGCCCAGGTGTCGCGTTCCGCGGGCCTCGCCCACGACGCTTCCACCCTCGCCGTCCGCCCCAACGGCAGCATGAAGCGGCTCGCCGAAGGCGCCCAGAACATCGGTGCCATCATCGCCGTCATCGACAACATCGCCCGCCAGACCAACCTGCTGGCCTTGAACGCCACCATCGAAGCCGCCCGCGCCGGCGAAGCCGGCAAGGGTTTCGCCGTCGTCGCCTCCGAAGTGAAGCTTCTTGCAAATCAGACCGCCCGCCACCGAAGAAATCCGCACTCAGATCGGCGGCATGCAAGGCATGACGGAGGGCAACGTGGAAGCCATCGGTGCCATCGTGGACGCGATCCACCGTATCGACGACGCCGGGACCGCCATCGCCGGAGCCGTGAGAGAGCAGCAATCCGCAACCCAGGAAATTGCCCGGAACATGCAACAGGCCGCGGCGGGCAGCGGTGACGTCGCCGAAGGTCTCGCTCGCATCAGGGTTGCGAGCGACAGCACCGCAGCCGCCAAGGACCGCACGCTGGCCGTCGCCGGGGACCTCGCGACCCAGTCGACCACTCTGAGGGCGGCCGTGAGCGAGTTCGTCATCACCCTTCAAAGTGCCTGATCGCCGAGTTGCGATGCTTTCGGCCATGGCAGGCTGACATGTTGCGGGCCTCGAGCGTCACCGGCGCACGCAATTTTCTTCAATGCTTGCGCCAGATCCGGCCGCTCGCAGGACAGACATGCACGTCGTCGGCACCGTTCCTGGGATCGTTCATAGCGGGAAGGGCTTGCCTTTCGCCGATGAACGGTCTGGCTTCCGCGGTCGGCAACGACGCCGACCCCGGGGCCGGGGCCTCCCGGGACACGAGACTGCGAATGCGGGTGATAGGCCGGACTTGGGCGACGCAATCGAGGGCATGGCAGGGTTCCCGCGTGCGACAGCGGACACGGTAGCCGACATTCGGAATGTGCTGATGGTTGTGGCAGCCGCATCCGGACCACGGGCCGGGCGTCGCTGCCCGTTTCCTAAGCCGGGCAGCTGCACCGGCTGGATCCGGGCGGTATCGCTCGCGTCCAGCCGCATTTGTCCAGCATGGAAACGCTCCGATCTCAGGTTCGCGCGTCAAACTCAAGCCGCGACAGCCGGGCCAAAGGCTAGGCTGCAGTCGAATCCTCGGCACTGAGAGAGCGCCCGCCCCCGCACGGTGGAGCCAGCGACTCCGGCCCGTGCGTGCCGGGTCGGGATGCCCGGATCCGGGGGTACGGACCTGCCGCGCCATATGGCTCGCGTTTGCGCACTGGGCTCACGGCTCGCGACGGTAAAGCCTACCGCGCGTGGTTTCGATTCGGCGTGGTCTATCGCAGGCCAAAACGTCTCTTGGCCTGGTCGGTGGCCGGCATGAAAAGTGAGACGGCCGTTCCTTCGGGATCCCGAAACTGAAACGTCTTGTTGCCCCAAGGCATGACCTTCATCTCGTGAACGAGCGGAACCTTGTCCTTCAGACGTGCATAGTCTGCATCGATGTCCTCGACTTGAAATTCTATGTAGGCTGTACGGTTGGCGCCGGGTTCCCCGCTGCCGTCCTTCCAAAGGGGGACCGTTTCGGCACTTCCGATGGCAAGGGTCGCAGCGGGCGTGACAATCTCGGCGAAGACGGGAGCGAGCCATTCGGCCGTCAAACCCGTCACCAACTCGTAGAAGGAAACCATGCTGTTGATATCGGCTGCGATCAGGCGAGTGGAAGCGAACTTCATGATGATTCCCCTGAACATTGGTTTACGCTACGCTACTGTAGCGTATCATATCCGTCCACTCTGTCGTTCGAGAAGGGGCTCTCGTTGACTGAGCCGACCGGTGAGCCTTCACGTCCCGGTGTCGCGCGGCCGCTCGACGAAAGGGTGCGCCGCTCGCGTAGGACCGTGCTCGCCGCCACGGCAGAGTTGTTGTTCGAGCGCGGATTTGGCGGCGCAACCGTGGATGAGATTTCACGGCGCTCGGGGGTTGCCCGGACCACGATCTACCGGCATTGGCCGAACCGCGCCGACCTCTTGCGCGATGCCTGTCTGACGATAGGCACACCCCAGAATGTGCCGGACACTGGAACATTCGAGGGAGACGTGACCGCTTTGATGACCGACCTCGCCCGGCTGCTGCGGACTGCCGGGTGGACGTCGGTTCTGCCCTCGATCATCGATGCCGCGGAGCGGGACCCGGACGTGGCCGACATGTACCGCCAGCTTCAGCTCGGCTATTCGGCACCGCTGCACACAGTCATCCTACGGGCGGTAGCGCGTGGCGAACTGCCGGGAGACACGGATGCGGCCCTGCTCATAGCGGCGCTCACCGGACCACTCTTCTACAGGCGGTGGTTCTCCCGCGACCCCCTGACGGATGCTTTCGCGATCGGGATCGTGCAAAGGGTCGTTCGCTAGATTGGCGCCTCCAGGGTCTCGTCGCGGCGCTCCGCGGCGGCTACCCTGTTCCGGCCCTGCCGCTTGGCTGCGTACAGGGCGGTGTCCGCCTCATGCAGCAGGCCTGCGACCTGGCCCGGGCCCACCGGCACGCGGGCCGCGACGCCGAGGCTTACACTGAGGATGCCGGAGACGGTGCCCGCATGCGGGATCGCGAGGGCCGCGACAGCCCTCCTCGCGTCCTCCGCCAGCGCGACTGCGGAATCCCGCCCGGTATTCGGGAGGATGGCGGCGAACTCCTCGCCCCCGAAGCGAGCGGCCAAATCGCCCGGCCTGCGTACCACGCCATCGAGGCATTGCGCGACGGCTTTGAGCGCCACGTCGCCCGCGAGGTGGCCGTGCTGGTCGTTGTAGGACTTGAAATGATCGACATCCAGCAGGACCACCGAGACGCAAGTCGCCTCTCGCCGCGCCCTGGCCCACTCGCGCGTCAGTGTGTCGTCGAAGACGCGACGGTTGGCGATGCCCGTAAGCCCATCTGTCTCGGCCAGGGCGGTCAGCTCGAGGTTGGCCCTGGTAAGCCTCGTCTCGAGCCGTCGGCGGACCGAGACGTCCCGGACGTTCCCGACTACCTCCTCCCCGCCCGCCCCCGCGCGGCGAAGTCTCGCCTCCACCCATAGGTCGCCGCCCCCGCGCAGCAACTGCCGGAAGCAGACGATCGGGTCCGGCGCACCCGAGCGCACGGCATCGAGCGCGTCCAGGAGGAGCTGGCGGTCTTCCGGAAGCACCAGCTCCGACCACGACCGCCCGCCTACTTGTTCCGCCGACCATCCGGTCATGGCGAGTAGGGAGGGCGATGCGTATCGGAGCCGCCCCGCCCTGTCGGCGCACACGATGGCATCCGACGAGTTCTCGGCGAGGAGCCGATACAGCGACTCGGCGCGTCGGCGTGCAGCCATCTGCTTCGAAAGCCGCCACAGGATCCAACCGATCACCGCGAGCAGGAACGCCATCCCCGCGGCCCGGGTCCCGAGCTCGTTCTGCCATCGCGCGAGCACGGACGCCCGGGAGCGGCCGACTGCCACCACCAAGGGCAGGCTACCCACCCGCGAGAAGCCGCCCAACCGCGGCTGGCCGCTGAACGGGCTCACGATTTCGTAGTCGCCGAACCCAGTAGAGGCCGCCAACTGACGGAACAGATCAGTGGCCCCGTTGGTCCCGCCGGTCGCGCCCGGAGCGTCGGGCTGCCTCACGACCGTGGTCCCGTCCAGCGTCAACAACGTGACGACGCCGTCGGACCCGAGGTTCAATGTGGCGTAGTAGGCGCGGAAATCGGCCGCGGCGATCGTTGCCTCGACCACGCCGCCGAATGACCCGTCCAAGGCATCCACCCGTCGCGAGAGCACCAGGATCCAACCATTGTCGGTCTTGCTGCGGAACGGCCCGCTTACGCGGAGGGCTCGGCTGGGATCAGCGCGATGAAACTTGAAATAGTCGCGGTCGCCGTAGTTCATCGGGGAGGGCCGGGGCGCCAGCGCGTTCGCGAGCACGTCACCCCGGGGATCGAAGACGAAGAGGCCGTGCAGCGGCGGCAGCGAGGCGACATGCTCCCGGAGCAGCTCGTACAGCGGACTTCCTGCACGCGCCTCTTCGGGCATCGTCTCGACGCGATATCGCACGCCGACCAGGGCGGTGTCCGCGGCAGTGACCAGGCCCTCGGCATGTTGGGCGAGAGAACGGGCGAGATTGACGTTGATCGTGCGGGCGCTCCTGAGCTCCGCCTCGCGCCCGTCGAGCACCTGGAGTGTCTGCCAGGCAGCCGCGGCCGCGCAGGCCAGGACGAGGAGCGCGACGAGGTTCGCGCCTGAAGTGAAGCGCACACGCATCGGCGTCAGCATCGTAGGCCTCCGTTCTTCTAGGTGACGGATTTCGGACGGAGGTGCCAGTTCCGATGTTTGGATTTCTAAGTTCTTCTTACCATCGACGGCCGACGCGACCAAGTTCACCCCGGCATGCGAGCCCGACTGGATCCCTGCCGTGCATGGGCATCACCGGCCGCCCGCGCGTCTGGCCGCCAGCCCAGCCCTGGCTGTCGGATCGCCGCGGCAGCCGGCGGCACCTGCGAGCCGGCCTTGCGAGATTGTAGGTCAAGTGTGTTGATTTTCGCTGAGAACTGACCCGGTGTTTTCGTCGAGATTTGCCGCATTGTCCTGAGGACCCGCCCGCGTTCGAAGCCGCAGTCATGGACGACAGGGTCGACGCCTATCGGGCGGTGAGGCCGGGCGCCTGCTGCAAAGGCGTGCCGCCTTCCTTCGGTGGCCGCTTCTCGGACATCGGTGCCGCCGGTTTCTCGCTCGCCGGCGGGAACCTGCCGATGCCGGTCGCACTCCTGAAGCATTCAGCGATGCTGACGAATCGTGAGTGGATGCGCCGCTTCCTGGACCTTTCCGGTTTGTCGCTCGCCCCCCATGGCAAGACCGTCATGTCGCCGGAGATTTTCCGGATGCAGATGCAGGACGGGGCCTGGGGACTGACCGCCGCGACATCGCAACAACTCGCTTTTTTCGCTCATCTCGGCATGCACCGGGTTATCCTCGCCAATCAGCTGGTCGGCGAGGAGAACATCCGGATCGCGCTCGATGCGACCGAGGCGCATCCGAATTTCGTGTTCTACTGCCTGGTCGACAGCCTGGAGAACGCCGACGCGCTGGCGGCAGCGGTACGGTCGCGCGGTTCGCGTCCTCTCAACCTGCTGCTCGAAATCGGCGTGGCTGAGGGCCGCACCGGCACACGCACGGTCGAGCAGGCCGTGCGGCTTGCCCGGCATGTCGCCTTCTCGCAGTGGTTTCACGATGCCTGCTCGACGAAGCTGCGATAATGACCCGCCGCCGGAGGCGTCGGCCCCCGGAACCGTGTGGCCGGTTGGCAGGGATACAGATCCCGTCTTCGCCGCATCCTCGATGCTGCGGAGGTCCCACCATGGACGGCGCGCGATTGCCCCGGCCCCATGGTGGGGCATGGTCGTGGCCATTGCAGGCGATGCCGGGCCGGTCCCGTGCAGGCGGGCGTAGCCCGGGGCTCCCGGGGCTATAGAAAGCCGGTGGAGAGCCAGGGGATCGCCGCAACGACCACCAACCCGATCAGCAACGCCAACATGTATCCCCAGATGGGTTTCATGCCTTCCACCGGGTCCACCCGCCCGACCGCGCAAGCGGAGTAGTAGCCGACGCCGAATGGCGGCGCGAACAGGCCGAGGCCCATGGCGAGGATGACGACCATCGCATAGTGCACCTCGTTCACGCCCAGCCCCCTTGCGATCGGGAACAGCAACGGACCGAACAGCACGATCGCGGGGAGGCCTTCCAGAACGCTGCCGAGAACGATGAAGAGCACGATCGAGATCGCGATGAAGCTCGCGCCCCCTCCGGGCAGTTCTTTCATCGCAGCTACCAGGGAATGCGAGAAGCCGGATTGCGTCAGCCCCCAGGCCATCGACGTGGCGGCACCGATGATCAGGAGTATGGCGCCCGACAGCGACGCTGTTTCGACCAGCATGGGCAGGACGCGTCGCCATTCCAGGCTGCGGTAGAACAGGATACCGATTACGAGGCGGTAGGCGATTCCGATGGTCGAGACTTCCGTGGCGGTAGCGATACCCTCGATGACCGCGCCCCGGATGATGAACGGCAGCACCAGCGCGGGCGCAGCCGCGGCCATGGCCCGCCCGATCTCCCGGCGCGACGGGCGACTGACGTGGCTCAGGTTCTCCTTGCGGTACCGGAGCCAGACCACGCCGCATAACGAGATGCCCAGTATAAGGCTGGGCAACAGGCCGCCGGTGAACAGGGCGGCGATCGACACGCCCGTGACGGAGCCGATGGTGATCAGCACGAGGCTTGGCGGAACCGTCTCCGTCTGCGCGCCAGTGGCCGAAAGCAGTGCCACCAGGTCACCGGGTTTCGCGCCCCGGTCGATCATCTCCGGAAACAGCACCGGCGCGACCGCCGCCATGTCCGCCGCCTTGGACCCGGAGATGCCGGACACCAAGTACATCGCCACGAGCATCACGTAGGACAGCCCGCCGCGCATGTGGCCGAACAACGAAGCCAAGAAGCGCACCAGCGCGCGCGCCATGCCGGTCGCTTCCATGAGCGCCCCCAGCAGCACGAACATCGGCACGGCAAGGAGGATCAGGTTTGACATTCCTTCGTCGAACCGTCCCACCACCACCAGCAACGGCATGTCGGTGGCCAAGCTCAGGTAGCCGAATGTCGAGAGTCCGAAACTGAACGCGATCGGCACGCCGGCAAGGACGCCGGCCGCAACCACGCCCACGAAGAAAATGACGAGGTTGGCGTTCCCTAGACCGGCGAATAGCGGCTGTAGGAGCACGAACCCGCCGGCGCATGCCGCGACCAGGGCGCATGCTGCCGAGATATGTGCCCAGGCGTCCGTGCGGACCAGGCGGAGCAGGCTCAGCATGACCATCAGGGCAAAGCCGGCCGGCAGCGCTGCCACGCGCCAGGCGGTCGAGATCTCCAGGGCGGCGGTGACGATGTCGCTTTCGCTGCTGGCGTAGTCATACGCGGGATAAAGCACGAGCATGACGAACAGGAGGCTGGCAGCGATGGCGACGGAATCGGCGAACGCACGTCCGCGCGGACCCAGGTAGCCTACGACTGCCGTCATCCGCATGTGCTCGCCACGTCGCACCACAACGGCCGCGCCCAACATGGCGAGCCACACGAAAAGGATCGACGCGAGTTCATCGGACCAAACGAGCGGCGCCCGCAGGACGTAGCGTGCGCAGATGCCGGCGAACAGGATCACGACTTCCGCAACGACAAGGAACGCCGCCACAAGCTCGAGACCGCTCCCGATGACCCGTTCCAGGCTGGCCGCACCCCGTGCCGCGCGTGAGCCGGACCGTGCTCCGCGCGCGGAATTCTCCCCCGGCAGTGAAGAGAGCTCCATCCCCATCAGCCGAACTTGCCGCCCGACTTCTCGAGCAGGTCCCATGCATCGCCGCCGAAACGCTTCTGCCAATCCCGGTAGAAGCCGGATTTGACCAGGGTCTCGCGAAACGGCGCGCCATCGGGCGTGTTGAAGGTCATGCCTTGCCTGGACAACGTCTCCTGCAGGCTGTTGTTCAAGCGGATTACGTCCGCCCGCTGCTCCAGGGCCGACCCGTTGATGATGTCGGCAACCTTGGACTGCAGGTCAGGCGGCAATTTTCCCCAGGCGGCCTTGTTGCCCAGGAACCAGAAGCCGTCCCACATATGGTTGGTCAGCGAGCAATACTTCTGGACCTCGTAGAGCTTCGCCGCTTCGATCCCCACGAGCGCGTTTTCCTGCCCGTCGACAACGTGCGTTTGAAGGGCGGAATAGACCTCGCCGAAATTGATGCTGGCGGGCGAGGAGCCGAGCTTTTCGAACAGCGAGGTCCACAGAGGGCTGACGGGCACGCGGATCTTGAATGCGCGGAGGTCCGCAGGGGTGTTGATGGGTTTGGACGAGGAGGTGATTTGCCGGAAGCCGCCGTTCCATATCTTGTCGAATATGACGATGTTGGCTTTTTCGACGTTGTTGCGCACCATGGCGCCCAGGTCGCCGTCCATCGCCTTCCATACGCTGTCATGATCGGGGAACGCGAAGCCGACGCCGTTGATGGCCGCCAACGGCACCAGGGTCGAAAGCAGGACGCCGGACATGGTGTAGAACTGGATGGCCCCGGCGCGGAGCTGGTTGAACATGTCCTGGTCGGAGCCGAGCTGGCTGTTCGGGAAGATTTTGATGTCGACGCGGCCGCCCGTCTGCTCGCGCACGCGATCCGCCGCCTTGGAGACCCAAACCGTGAGCGGATGGACCGCAGAAACGTTGTTGGCATACTTCAGCGTGAATTCCGCGGCGCTGGCCGGCCGAGCCGAAATGAACGGTGCGGCGAGAAGGCCTCCCCCGGCAGCAACAACGAGCTGGCGACGCATTACATTTGACATATTACCTCCTGACTGTGGTTTGGACCAACGCGGTCGTCATCGGCCGGCGCAGCTCTTGCCGCCATCGACCGGGATACAAACCCCGGTGACGTAGCTGGACTCGTCGCTGGCCAAGAACACGGCCACCTTCGCGACCTCCCACGACTCCCCCATGCGTGCCATGGGACTCGCCGCGTGGCGGCGTCGCAGCATCTCTTCCGGATCAGAATACTGTCCGGCGATCTGGGTGTGGATCAGGGGCGTGTTCATGACCCCGGGCAGGATGGCGTTCGCCCGGATGCCGCGAGACGCATACTGCACGGCCAACGAGCGCGTGAGGTGATTGAGACCGGCCTTGGCCGAGTAGTAGGATACGTAGGGGTAGTCATTGATCTGGATGGACGCGAGGGAGGAGATGTTCACGATCGCTCCCCTTCCCCGCGCCAGCATTATCGGGACCACGTGCTTGCACGTGAGAAAGACGCTGGTGAGACTGGTGTCGAGGACCCGCCGCCAGCTCTCCTCGCTCGCCTGGACTACGTCGCCCATGTGAGTGATCCCGACGTTGTTGTGCAGCACGTCGATGCCGCCGAATGCCGTGACCGTCCGCTGGACCGCCGCCTCGACTTCGGCTGTTGCCGTCACGTCCGCCCTGCACGCCTCGCAAGTCCCGCCCTCGGCGAGGATGATGTCGCGTGTTTCCTGCGCCGCGGAGACGTCTATATCCACCGCCATGACCCTGGCACCCTCGCGCGCATACAGCACGGCGGCAGCCTTGCCGTTTCCCCAGCCGGGGCCGGACGACCCGGCGCCGAAAACCAGGACGGTCCGGTCGCGCAGCCGACCCAGGCCCGCCGGGCCAGGCAAGGTGCGGGTGAGGTCCTCAGGCAATGCGGTCACCCTTCTTGATGATGGCGGCGCGGTTGTCGACGCCGGGCAACATCTTCGCCGGGTCGCGGGTCACGATGACGTCCAGCACCACGGGCCCCCTGATCGCCATCGCCCGCAGCAACGCGCCTTCGATCTCCTCGGGATCTTCCACGCGGATACCGGTGCAGCCGAACGAAGTGGCCACTTCGGCGAAGTTTATTTCGGTCAGGTCAGACGAATGGTAGTGCCCGGCGCCTTACACGAGGTGCTGCAATGCTTTGACGTAGCCGGAAGCGGCGTTGTTCACGACGATCACCGTGAAATCCAGGTTGAGCCGCTTGGCGGTTTCCAGGTCACCCAGCACCATGCAGAAGCCGCTGTCGCCCGTCATGCTGAACACCGTCTTGCCGGGTGCCGCGAGCGCCACGCCCATGGCGCCGGGCAGTCCGTAGCCGATCGAGGCGAAACCCCGGTCCGGGATGAAGCTTCTGCCCGCGCGCTTGGTGTCGAACAGGAGCCCGGCCCAATGCGCGGCGAACCCGCCGTCGGCCACGAGATACCCGTCCGGCGGCAGCACGCGGTTGATCTCGGTCAGTAGCCTGGCGACGTTGATCGGCGCTTCCGTGGAGTTCAGCCGTTCCGAAACGTCCTTGCGCCAGCCTGCCATCCTCTGCGGGATCTCCGCCGCATAGGAGCCGTGCCGCTGGGCGAAGCCGGGATCGCGCGCGGCAAGGGCGGAGTGCAGGTCCTCGATGCCGCACAGCGCATCGCCCCAGAGCAGGATCTCGGGGTCCAGCGTGCGTCCGAACTCCTCGGCAACGATGTCCAGGTGGATGATGCGCTTGCCCGGCGCCGGGATCGTGTATCGCTTCGTGGCAATCTCGCCGAGCTTGCAGCCGACGACGAGCACCACATCCGCCTCGTCGATGAGTTTGTTGGCAATCCGGTCGTAGCGGCCGAATAGCCCGGCGCTCAGCGGATCGATGCAGGGGATCGCCCCCTTGCCGGTCAGGGTGTGCGCCACGGGCAGGTTGAAGGCGTTGGCGAACCTCGTCAGGGCGTCGGCCGCGCCGGACAGGTGAACGCCGCCCCCGGCCAAAACGATCGGCCGCGCGGCCCCCGCGAGCATCTCGGCGGCTGCGGCGATTGCAGCGGCACCCGGCCTGCAGCGCAGGGCCGGGATGCTTTCGTAGGTCGGGTTTACCTCGAAGTCGCTAGCCTGGAACCGGTGGGTGGCGTGCATGATGTCTTCGGGGATGTCGACGACGACAGGTCCGGGCCTGCCCGTGGTGGCGACGGCGAAGGCCCGACGCATCAGCTCCGGGATGCGCTGGATCGCTTCTACGCGGATCAATTCCTTGCAGACCGGTCGCAGCAGGTCGGTCTGTCGGCACTCCTGCGTCATGTTCTTCCAGGCGTGGTCCCGATGCGTGTCTCCGACCACGCAGACGATCGGCGATCCGGCATTGAGCGCTTCCGCAAGTCCGGTCACGAGGTTGGTAGCGCCCGGACCGAGCGTCGCATCGGCAAGCCCCACCCGCCCGGTCGCCTTGGCGTAGGCATCGGCCAGGAAAACGCCGGACCTCTCATCGTTGATGAGGTGGTGCGACATGCCGAACTCGCGGAAGGCCTCGTACAGCGGTAGGAGCTGGAACCCGCCCATCCCGAACATGGGCCCGCCGTTGAAGCTTCGGATGATGCGTGCGACGGCCTCGCCACCCTGCATCACCAACGTCGAGTTCATGGAAGCGTCGTCCGCGGGTGTCGTGCTGTCCATGGGATCGGGTCTTCTCAATTGGGCAACGTCATCAGTCGGACGAAGAACCTGACCGACATGCCGGGCGAGGCGCCTCTCCGTGCCGCGCAGTCGTTCACGAAACTGACCTGCCCGGTGTCGTAGGCCGAGCCCGCATCGCCGATGCGCGCCGTGGCGGCGGAGGCGGTCGCCGCTGCAATGCCCCGCTTGTCCAGGGCAGGCAGCCGGCCGATCCCGGCCCGGTCCATCCCCACCCCGGCATCATTGAAAACGGCAGCGAAGACCGGCGCCTTCAAGGCGCTTTCCTCGCGACCCCCGAGCAACCCGCCATGCGACCCCGTGACCACCACCGAACCGGCATCGCCGGCCCTCACCAGGGACGCGGAGTCCACCAGCCAGACCTGCCGCCGCCCGGAGCCGGGGGGGAGGCCGGGGTCCGGGCCCAGCGCGCGCCGCGTTTCGTTCGGTAGAGTCGACGGGCGGCGCGGCGTCGGGGTTGCCGTGCACATGAGCTCGGCCGCCCCCCGCGCCCCCATCCCGACGCGGATCCCGAGGCCGGCAGCCATGTCGTTTACGTGGGAGAGAACGCCTCGAGTGGAGCAGTCGGCTCCATCACCGATCCGGGCCGACGCATACCCGACCGTGGCGCAGGGCACATCCAGGCGGTCACAGTAGGCCAAGCCGGAGATGCCGGCCGCATCCAGTCCGACGCCCGCATCGCTGAGTATCAAGCCACGGGCACCTGCTTGCAGTGCGACGTGCACGGCATATACGCCGCCGTGCGACGCCGCGATCACGATGGCGCCGTCCGCATCGATCCCGAGCGCTGTCACTGAGTCGGCAACGACTATCGGGCAAGAAGCCATCGGCACTCCAGAATGTTCCGATTATCGGAATTGCTTTAACGCTAATCGGACCTTTGTGTCAGGCGTCGTTCGTGTCAAGTCCACAACTTTGACGGACAGGCGGTCTCGATGCCGAAAGAAGAGCCAGAACACCCGGACGGCGCCGGCACCGGCGCTCACCAGAACATCGCTCGTATGACCCTCGTCTTGACTGCACTGGCGCATGCGGGGCGGCACGGGTTGCGGCTTGCTGACGTCACCAGGGCAACGAAGTTGAGCAAGACCGCTGCATATCGCTGTTTGGCCGGGCTTACCCGTCACGGGCTGGCCGTCTTGGACGAGGACCGTGGCCGGTTCCTCCTAGGTGACCAAATCTACGCCTGGTCGATAATGGCCGTTGACCGGTTCGCGCTTGCCGAGCGGGCGATGCCGTACTTGGAACGTGTCGCCGAGGAGACCGAGGACACCGCATATTTCATGGTCCGCCGGGGCGACGAGGCTGTATGCCTTGGGCGGAAGGAAGGCCGATTCCCCATCAAGACGTTGACCATGGACATCGGCGAGCGGCGTGCGCTGGGAACGAATACGGCGAGCCTGGCGATTCTCGCGTTCCTGCCGGATGCAGACGTGGAACGTCTTGTGGAACTCGGCACCCGAGCCGAGCACAACCGGCAAACGCTGCCTCTCGCGGCATTGGTCGCACGGACGCGCACGGACGGGTTTTCCAGCATCGAGGGCCATGTGATGCCTGGCATGAGCGGCATTGGCGTACCAATTCGAAACGCCGCAAATGTACCCGTGGCGGCCTTGAGCGTGGCCGCGATTTCGTCTCGTCTGGCCGGTGCCCGCCGGGCGATGGTGGTGCGTCGGCTGACAACGGAAGCTGCACGAATGGCCGCGGACCTCGAGGCCATCCTCTGACCTGCTCGATGCGAACGACTTTGGCGAGCCGATGGATGAGCCATGTCCCCGCCCACCCATCGCAGACGAAGGTAGCCGCCGAAGGCTATGACCGCACGTCTTCCGGCAATGGGCGCCGCGGGGCATTGCCGAACATGGCGCGCGCGGGCGCCCCGTCGGGTTAGCCCGGTCCGCGATCGTTCAGGGCCGCCCCGGATGACCGGAAGAACGTCCGGATCTACGCTGCCAGCGGGGTCACCGCCTTCGCGAACAGCCCGATGTTCGCGTCTCCCCAGCCTTTCAGCGACAGGAGGACCGGCTCAAGGCTGCGGCCGAGGGGTGAGAGGCTGTACTCCACCTTGGGCGGCACCTCGGCATACACCTGGCGCACGATCAGCCCATCCGCCTCCAGCTCGCGCAACTGGTTGGTCAGCATGCGCTGCGTCACGCCCGGCACGCGGCGGCGGATCTCGTTGAAGCGCAGGGTGCCGCGGAGGAGCTGAAACAGGATCACGCATTTCCACTTGCCGTCGATCAGGCTGATCGCCGCCTCGACCGAACAGCCCGGGCTACAATCAAGGCGGTTATGACGAGCCTGGGCCATGACGGTATCCTTTTCTGCACTAGGGGCGACGCTTGTGCGTACTCTCGCTGCCTGCGGGTAGCCGCCATTTCCCCCCTATGCAACAGCGAGGCGGGATCATGCGTGCCATCGGATACCAGCAGCCCGGCGAGGTCAGCCGCGCCGACGCGCTGGTCGACATCGAACTCCCGACGCCCGAGCCCAGCGGCCGGGACATCCTCGTCGAGGTGCGGGCCGTGTCGGTCAACCCGGTGGACACCAAGGTGCGCAAGGGCAACCAGCCCGAACCCGGCACGTGGAAGGTGCTCGGCTGGGACGCGGCCGGCATCGTCAGCGCGGTTGGGCCGGACGCGACCCTATTCCAGCCCGGCGACGAAGTGTTCTATGCCGGCGCCATCACTCGGCCCGGCGCCAACAGCGAGTATCACCTCGTCGATGAGCGCATCGTCGGCCGAAAGCCCCGCACGCTCGGCTGGGGGGAGGCCGCCGCCCTGCCGCTCACGTCCATCACCGCATGGGAAGCGATGTTCGACCGGCTGGATGTCCGCAAGCCCGTGCCGGGCGCCGCACCCGCAATCCTCATCATCGGCGGAGCGGGCGGGGTCGGCTCCATCGCCATCCAACTGGCACGGGCGCTGACCGATCTCACCGTCATCGCCACGGCGTCACGGCCCGAAACCGCGGACTGGGTGCGCCAGATGGGCGCGCACCACGTTGTCGATCACGGCAAGCCGCTCGCGGCAGAGGTCGCCGCACTGGGCATCGGCGCACCGGCCTTCGTGTTCTCGACAACGCAGACGTTCCGCCATCTCGACGAGATCGCCGAGCTGATCGCCCCGCAGGGGCGGTTCGCGCTGATCGACGATCCCGCCACGCTCAACGTCAACCTGTTCAAGCGCAAGTCCGTCTCGATCCACCTGGAGCTGATGTACACCCGCTCGATCTACGGCACGCCCGACATGGACCAGCAAGGCAAGCTGCTGGCCGAGATCGCCCGCCTGGCCGACGCCGGCACGCTCCGCACCACGATGACGGAGCATGTGGCGGGCATCACCGCAGCGAACCTGAAGCGCGTCCACGCCCAGGTTGAGCGCGGCACCACCCGGGGCAAGATCGTGCTGGAAGGCTTTGGCCCCTCGTCCACCGGCAGCGGTGGAGTGTCGGCATGACCGGCGCGGCACGGCCTGAACGTTCGTTTGCCACCGCGTCCATCACCCGTGACGCAGCCGCTGCCCTCGTTGCCGCGGCACGCGCGATGGCCGGCAGTCTTGGAGTCGAGGTCGCCGTCGCGGTCACCGATGCCGGCGGTCACCTCACGGCGTTCGAGCGCATGGACGGTGCGCCGTTCCTGACGACCGAGGTCGCGATCAACAAGGCTTGGACGGCGGCATCGTACGGCCTGGCAACCCACGACTGGAACGGCCACGTCGCCGATCCGAAGCTCGCGCCGCTCGGGAATATACCGCGGTTCATGCCCGTGGGCGGAGGCAACCCGGCCAGGCACGGCGGCAAGCTCGTCGGCGGGATAGGAGTGTCCGGGGGGAACGCACGACAGGATCAGGATATCGCTGAAGCGGCTCTCGCGTCACTCGGGTTCGACGTGGCCGGCTAGGCCGGTTTGACGGATCTGACTCTCATCAAGCAACTCGTGGAACAGACATCATGATCACCATCATTAGCAGGAGCGCGTTGCTCGCCTCCGCCGCAGCCTTGGCCGTCGTCCTCAACGCGCTTCCCGCTTCAGCCCAGGAAGACGCGCGAGCGTTCGCCTTGATCGCGAAGATCACCATCAAGGCCGGGCAGGAAGGAATTTTCGTTAAGCCTATGAAGGCCCAAATGGACGCGAGCCGCGCCGAGCCCGGCGTTCTCGCGTTTCGTGTCCTTGCATCCTCGTCCGATCCGCTGGTGTTCTACAGCTTTGAAGAATACCGGAATAAGGCCGCCTTTGAGGCCCATTTGGCTTCAGCCGATACAAAAAGGCTTTTATCGCTACTGAAGGACATTCAGGCAGCGGACCTCGAAGCGCAAATACTTAGTGTCCGTCCACGATCATGTTGAGTCGAGGGAATCAATTGTGATTCCATGTGGCAGCCCCGATTCGCAGGAGCCGCCCAATGTGGACTGCCGAGAACCGCGCCCGCTACGACCGCAGCAAGCTGCGCTACCCGAGCGACCTGACCGACGACGAGTGGGCTCTGGCCAAGCCGGAGATCCCTCGTGCCAAACGAGGCGGAAACAGGCGGACAGTGGACCTGCGCGAGGTGTTGAACGGACTGATGTATGTCCTCAGCACAGGCTGCCAGTGGCGGGCGATCCCGAAGGACCTGCCGCCGCGCAGCACCGTCAACTTCTATTTCTGCCGCTGGCAGCATGATGGGACGCTCGATCGGTTGCACCATGCGCTTTACGTCCGCTGTCGGGAGCAGGCGGACCGCGAAGCCAGCCCGACCGCCGCGATCATCGACAGCCAGAGCGTCAAGAGCGCCGGAAAAGGGGGGCCCGCATTGATCCGCCGGGCTTCGATGGCGGCAAGAAGATCAAGGGTAAGAAGCGGCACATCCTCGTCGACACGCAGGATTTGCTGATGCAGGCTATCGTCCACGCGGCCGACATCCAGGACCGTGACGGTGGCGTGCTGCTGATGGCGACGTTGTTCGGCATGTATCCCTTTCTGCTCAAGCTCTACGCCGACGGCGGTTATCAGGGGCCGAGGTTCCAGACGGGCCTGGCCCGGGTCTGCCGCCGCGTGAACGTCGAGATCGTTCGACGCTGCGACACCGGCAACTTTGTGGTGTTGCCCAAGCGGTGGATCGTGGAACGGACAATTGCGTGGCTCAACCGATGCCGCCGCCTGAGCAAGGATTGGGAGTGCCTGAACCGAAACGCGCTCGCGTTCCTTCAGTGGGCGTCAGTGCGGCTCATGCTGCGACGCCTCTGCCGTGCTTGCTAATGATCTTGGACGGACTCTTAGAAAGCAGAGGCTTGCGGCTCGTCAAGTAGCGTCCGGGGAAACTCCGCGGTCTCAACGCGTAGCATCTACCGGGTAGTCTGAGGCTGCCTCCGCACCTGGCCCCGGACGACCTCACGCACTGCATGATCTCGGGAGCGCCGCCGCGTCCTGCAGCTTGGCGCGGAGGGGCGGCTAAGGTCGGAAGGCCGAGTTCGCCGGGTTGATTCAGGAGCTGGCAGCAAGCGTCGTGGCAAGGGCGAGACGCCGACACCCTCAACATTGCGGGAGAGCCCGCCGGTCGTCTCGTATGGCCACGATCAATCGCCGGACCTGCGGAACGGCCTGGCTGCGTGTCCGCGCCCCGATCCGTCAGGCGGTAAACAGGCCTGCGTGCCCGGACGCCTGGACGAAGTGCAGGAAGTCGCCGATCCCTTCGGCCAGCAAGGACAAGTGGGTCCGCATCAAGGCGGATGCGGCCGGCCCGTCGGCCCGGAGGATGGCGTCGAGCACGGCAGCGTGCTCGGGCTGCGACGCTGCCATGCGGCCGGGCTGGACCGTGATGGCGCGCCGGTATGGCGCAGTCTGGAGTGAAAGGCGTCGCAGCTCGTCCTGCAGGATTGCGTTATGGCTGCCCTCCGCTATGCCGCGGTGGAATTCGATGTTCGCGTCGTAAAACGCGTCGTGGTCGCCCGCCGCGAACGCCCGGGCGCAAGCCTCGTGGGCGGCCCGCAGCATCGCGCGCTGCGCGGGCTGGATGCGCCGGGACGCCTGGGCGGCCGCAAGCGCCTCGAGTTCGGCCACCACGGTCAGCGCGTCCAGCAGGTCCGACACGGACAACTGCGTCACCTGCAATCCCTGGCGGCCGCGGGCCACGGCCAAGCCGCCGGCCACCAGGCGCTGCAGCGCCTCGCGCACCGGGGTGCGTGACACGCCATACCGGTCGGACAAATCGCGCTCGTCCAGGCGTTCACCCGGGCGGATGCGGCCGAGCAGCACGTCCTGTTCCAGGCGCTGCGCGATATCGCCTGACAGGCCCGACCTGGGCGGGACGGACGGTGCCGCCTTGGGTGCCGGGGGTGCCGGGCTGGCTGCCATCAGCGTCCCTCGGCCGCATAGACGCGGTTCATGAGCCACTCCGCGAGAGCGACCGCGCCGTACAGCAGCAGCCCGCACGCGCACAACACGACGATCGCCGCCATCGACACTTCGGTGTCCGCTCGCGCCGTAGAGAAGATGATGAGGTACCCGAGGCCGGCCTGGGCGGTGATGAACTCGCCGATGATGACGCCGATGATCGCGAGCGTGACGGCCACTTTCATGCCGCTGAAGATATAGGGCAGTGCCGCCGGGAAGCGGACATGCAAGAACACCTGGCCCTCGGTCGCGGTCAGCGAACGGCATAGCCGCACCATCCCGCGATCCGCGCTCATGAACCCGGCGGTCGTCGCGATGACCACGGGGAAGAACGCGATGAACACCGCGAACGCGATCCTCGATTGCGCGCCTATTCCGAGCCAGATGATGAACAAAGGCGCCAGCGCGATCTTCGGGATCAATTGGAAGAACACCAGGTTCGGATACAGCGCCTCCCGCGCCAGCCGCGAGTAGGTGATAAGGATAGCCAAGGACACGCCCAGCACGGTCGCGAGCCCGAACCCCACGATGGACTCGACCGTGGTCGGCACCGCCTGTTGAAGTAGGATGTCCCAGTGCTCGACGATGTAGCCCAAGGTCGCGAGCGGCGAGGGCAGGATCACGGGCGGAACATGACCCAGCGTCACGAAGGCCTGCCACCCCGACAGCACCAGAGCCGCAAGGCCGGCCGGCAGCACGATGGCGCGGACTCCCGCAAATCCCAGGCGGGCGGTAGACGGACCCGGGATCGCGATCCCGGTTTCGGTGCCGATCGAGCGTGCCATGCGTCAACCCTCTCCCGTGGCCGAAGGCCCGGCGCCATGCGCCTGCTCGATGGTCTGCCGCAGATGGCGGACCATGTGGCCGAACTCCGGCTCCTCCTCCACCTCCATGCGTCGCGGCCGACCGAACGGCATGGGAGCGTTCAGGACGATGTGCGACGGCCGCCCGCCCATGACGACCACGCGGTCGGACAGGAACACGGCCTCGCGGATGGAGTGCGTCACGAAGATCACCGTCTTGGCCGTGCGCTCCATGATCCCGGCGAGGGCCACGTTCATCTGGTCGCGGGTGATGGCGTCGAGCGCGCTGAACGGCTCGTCCATCAGCAGGATGGCGGGATCGTGGATCAGCGCCCGGCAGATCGCCACACGTTGCCGCATGCCGCCCGAAAGTTGGCCGGGCTTGTGCTCCTCGAACCCCGTCAGGCCGACCATCGCCAGTAGTTCCCGCGCCCGCTCGCGGTAGCGGGCGACCGGCAGCCTCAGGATACGGATGGGGAACAGCACGTTGTCGAGCGTGCTCTTCCACGGCAACAGGGTCGCATCTTGGAAGATGATGCCGATGTCGCGCCGGGGCGCCAGCACAGGGGTGTCGTCCAGCACGATGGCGCCTCGGGTCGGCCTCTCCAGCCCGGCAATCATCATCAGCAATGTGCTCTTGCCGCAGCCGCTTGGCCCCAGCAGCGAGACGAACTCGCCCCGCATGACATCGAGCGTGGCCGACGCAACCGCGCGAACCGGCCCTTGACGCCCGTCATAGACTTTCTCGACGCCGTCGATCCGCACCAGCGGCGGGGCTGCCGGATGCATCAGACGAGATACTTCCGGTAGGGTGCCACGCTCGCATCGGCGGCGGCGAACTCCGCCTCCGACATCTTGACCGTGCCGGCGAAGCCGTTGGTGAACAGGGTCGCGGTGTCCGGCATCACGGCCTTGTCGCCTGCGCCGTACTTGATCACCGTTTCGGTCATGGCAGCGACCTTGGCCGGGTCGGCGTAGCCCAGGCCATGCTCCTTCACCTCCGCAACGGCGTTGGTCAGGTTCGTCAGCCCGAGGCCGATGCGGGCGTAATCCTTGCCGGTGGAGCTGATCGCAACCTCGCTGTTCGCCTTGAGGAAGATGGCGATAGCCTCATCGAAGTTGGTCATCGTGAACTTGATCGCCTCCATCGCGCCCTGCACGAAGGCGGCACACAGCGCGGGATCCTTGGCGATGCGCGCGGGCTGGGTCGTCAGCGACTGGCCGTAGAACGCCAGGCCGGCATCGCGGAACAGCATGAAGCGCAGATCGGTCCCGAGCGGCACGAGCGAAGGGACTGTGCTGGTGGCGAACGACGAGATTGCGTCAACCTGCCTCTCGACCAGCAGGCGCTCGCGCACCTTGGCGTCGATCTGCACAAGCTCGACCTTGCTCATTGCGAAGCCGCTCTTCTCTGCGAACAGCGGCAGGAACGGATATTCGCCGGACGATACGCTGGCGCCGAGCTTTCGGCCTTCCAGGTCATGCGGCGTCTTGATTGGCGAGGATGCGAGCACGGCAATGCCCATAAGCGCATCATAGTTGACCTGGCCGATGCAGGTGATGGGCAGCCCGCGCGCGGCCTGGATCATGACGGTGGGCGTCGCGGCCATGCCGAAGTCGAACGTACCGGCCGCTACGGCCTGTGCGGCCGAGCCGGAGCCGGAGCCGCGCGCCACGCTGACGTCCAGACCGTTGCGGCTCCAGAACCCCTTGTCGCGTGCGACATAGGCAAACAGGTTAGGCCCTTCCGGAATCCAGGACGTTGTGAAGCTGACCTTCGTGGCGCCCTGCGCGATTGCGGGACTGGCCAGCCCCGAGCCTGCCACCGCACCGGCCCCTAGGCCCAGAAGTGCTTCGCGCCGTGTGACCATCATTCCGCTCCATCCCTGTGCACCCGCGGCCAACGCGGATGCTGTCGTGCCGGCGGATGCATCCTGTATGCCAAGTCACCTTTTTTGTATACCAAGAGTGCAGTAGCAGGCATCGAGCGGATCAAACGGTGGATTGGGACAGCACATGCGAACGTTCGAGGCACGGAATGCTCACTTCGACGCTCTGGTGCATACGCCGGGCCTGAAGTGGCTGGGCCAGAACACCAACCATACTCCCGCCCACCCGGCGGTGATCGAGGCGATTATCCGCTGCGCGCAGGATGAGGAGTTCCATGCCTACGCGCCCCCGGCCGGGCTGGAAGCCCTGCGGGCCGGCATCGTCGCGGATTTCGGATTGCACGGGCAGGCCGCACTGGTGTCGGACGGTGCGGTCGCGTCGCTGTATCACGTGTGCCACACCCTGCTGCGCCCCGGCGACGGCTTCGTCACCACCGACCCGACCTGGAACTGGCCCATGGCCTTCGCGCGCTCGGTCGGGGCCGTCGTCAAGCAAATCCCCATCTACGGCACCGAGCACGGTTACCGGCTGGACCCCGCCCGCCTGGCGGCGGCGATGGATGCCACGACGAAGGTCGTCTACCTCGTCGATCCCAACAATCCGCTCGGCACCGCCTGCACCGCTGCCGAGATCCGCGCGATCTCCGACATCGTGGCCAGGGCGGGCGCGATCCTGATCCATGACTGCACCTATCGGCACTTCGCCTACGACCATCACCTGGCCGCGGCGGTCGACCCGGACCGGACCATCACTATCTACAGCTTCTCGAAGTGGCTGGGGTTGGCGGGGTTGCGGATCGGCGCGGTCATCGCCAACCCCGACATGATCGAGCGTCTGGCCGCGGCGCCGCCCAACAACCTGGGCTCCAGCATCCTGGCGCAGCGGGCGGCGCTGGCGGGCCTGTCGATCCGCGATGAATGGTTCCCTGGCGTGCTCGCGGGGCAGCGGCGCAACCAGGCGCTTATCAAGCAGGCGGTGGACGGCATCCCCGGCCTCGATCTGCCGGTGTATCCCTCGAACGGGAACTTCGTCGTTCTGGAATGCGACAAGCTCGGCATCCGGCCGGACGCGCTCGTCGCCGCCTATGCCGAGCACGGCATCATGATCCGCCAGGGTGCCTATCACACGCCGACTTTCGGCGACCGCTTCGTCAAGGTCTCCGTGACCGTGCCGCCGGCCTGGGCGGATGAGTTCGTGGACCGCCTCCCCGCCTGCGTCGAGCGGGCGCGCGGCCTGAACGACAGCCGTGCGCTGTTCTGACCCGCATCGAACATCACCCAAAAGGATTCTGCTGATGGACCTTCAACTCGCAGGCAGGACGGTGCTGATCACCGGCGCGTCGCAGGGCATCGGCGAGGGCCTGGCGCATGCCTTCGCCGCCGAGGGCTGCGCCCTTCACCTGACGGCCCGCTCGGCCGATCGGCTGGCGGCGCTGCAAGCCGCGATCACCTCCGCGCACGGGGTGGCCGTGGGGATCACGGCCATCGACATGACCCGGGAGGGCGCCTGCGAGCGGATCGTGGACGAGGCCGGTGCGGTGGACGTGCTGGTCAACAACGCCGGCGTCATCCCGAGCGGCCCGCTGTTCGACATCGGGCCGCAGCAATGGCGCGACGGTTGGGCGCTGAAGGGGTTCGGCTATGCCGACATGATGCGCCTCGTGTATCCCCGCATGAAGGCCGCCGGCGGCGGCGTGATCCTGAACAACATCGGCAACGGCGGCGAGGTCTGCGATCCCAACTACATCGAGGGCGCGGCCGGCAACGCCGCCATCATGGCCATGACCCGGGCACTGGGCGGAACCAGCCTCGACGACAACATCCGCGTCGTCGGCGTGAACCCCGGCCCCGTGGACACCTCCCGCATCTACGGCATGCTGCGCAAGTTCGCGGAAACCAGGCTCGGCGACGCCGGCCGCTACCAGGAGCTGCTGGAGCGCTATCCGCTGAAGCGGCCAGCCCATATCCACGAGATCACCGACCTGTTCCTGTTCCTGGCCTCGTTCCGCTCCGGCTACACGTCCGGCACCATCGTGACGGTCGACGGCGGGATCGCCTCCCGCCGCTCGGTCGTCTGAGGCGCGCATGGCCTTCGCGACGACGACCGATGGGTATCGGCTGTTCCACGAGGCGGCGGGCGTGGGCTCGGCAATCGTGTTCGTGCACGAGTTCGGCGGCAACCACTGGAGTTGGGAGCCGCAGATGGCCGCCTTCGCGCGGCGGCACCGCTGCGTGACATATGCCGCCCGCGGCTACCCGCCATCCGATGTGCCAGACGACGTGGCCGCCTATTCGCAGGAACGTGCCGCCGACGACATCTTCGATGTTATGGACGCCGCCGGCCTGGCCAGGGCGCACCTGGTCGGCCTGTCGATGGGCGGGTTCGCCGTCCTGCATGCGGGGCTGCGGCGGCCGGAACGGGTGCTGTCCATCACGGCCGCCGGTGCCGGCTACGGAGCGGAGAAAGCGCACGAGGCCTATTTCCGCGACATATCGGACCAGGTCGCCTCCAACTTCCGGACCAGGGGCGCCGCCGCCTTCGCGCCGACCTACGCCGAGGGCGCGTCACGCGTGCAGTTCCAGGCCAAGGACCCACGCGGATGGGCGCTGTTTGCCGAACGGCTGGGCCGGCATTCCGACGCGGGGGCCGCCAACACCATGCGCGGCGTGCAGATGCGCCGCCCCTCGCTGTATGACCTCGAAGCCGGGTTCCGCGACATGCGGGTCCCGCTTCTGGTCATGGTCGGCGACGAGGACGACCATTGCCTGCAGCCCGGCATCTTCCTGAAGAGGACGGTCCCCGCCTGCGGCCTCGCCGTGCTGCCCAAGACCGGCCACACGCTAAACCTGGAGGAGCCGGCGCTGTTCAACGGCCTGCTCGCGGAGTTCCTGGCGCAGGTCGAGGCCGGGCGCTGGCTGCCACGGGATGCGCGGGCCGACCCTGGCCAGATCATGCGGACCACATGAGCCCCGCGCTGCCATCCGCCCGTGTCGACGGCGCCCGCCTATGGGACCGGCTGATGGCGCTCGCGCGGTTCGGGGCGCGGGACGACGGCGGCGTCGACCGCCAGGCGCTGTCGGCCGCCGAGATCGAGGCCCGGGCAGCGGTCATCGGCTGGGCACGCGCTCTGGGCCTGCAGCCGTTCACCGACGCCGCGGCCAACCTGTTCCTGCGCCTTCCCGGCCGGGACGCCACCCTACCGCCCGTCCTGGCCGGGTCGCACATCGACTCGCAGCCGACCGGCGGCAAGTTCGACGGCGCCTATGGCGTGATGGCGGCCCTGGAAGCGGTGCAGGCGATCCAGCAGGCAGGGCTGGCGCCTCGGCACGCGATCGAGGTGGTCGCCTGGACCAACGAGGAGGGATCCCGCTTCTCGCCGGGAATGACCGGGTCCGACCTGTATGCAGGCCTGCGCACGCTGGATGACGTCGCGGGCATCACGGACGCGGCCGGGCTGGCGCAGGGCGCGGCGCTGGCGCGGGTGCTCGCGTCCGACCGGGCCGTCCCGCACCGGGCCTTTCGACGCCCCCTGGCCGCGTATGTGGAGCCGCATATCGAGCAGGGGCCGGTGCTGGAGCGGGCGGGCGTGCCGGTGGGCATCGTCACGGGCATCCAGGGCACGCGACGTTACCGCGTCACGGTGACCGGCGAGGCAGCCCATGCCGGGACGGCGGACCGGGCCGAGCGGCGGGATGCCTTGATGGCCGCCGTCCGGATGGTGGCCGCCATCGACCTGGCAGCAAGCGCACCCGCCGACGTGAAGCTGACGGTCGGGCTGTTCCAGGTCGTGCCGAACGCGCCGTCGGTCATCCCGACGGAAGTGCTGTTCTCGATCGACCTGCGCCATCCCGACAATGCCGTCGTGGACCGCATCGACCGCGACATCAGGGCCCTGGTGGAGCGCGAGCGTGGTCCATGCGGGGTTCGCCTGCGGCAAATCCAGCACAACCCGTCGCTGACGTTCTCGCCGACCGTTCGCGCCACCATCCGGGCTGCCGCGGACACGTTGGGCATCGCGCATCGCGACCTGCCGTCGGCGGCCGGCCACGACGCGCGGCAACTGAACGGCATCTGCGACACCGGCATGATCTTCGTGCCGTGCCGGAACGGCGTCAGTCACAATCCGGATGAGTGGGCCGAACCCACGCACCTCGCCGATGGGGCCCGCGTGCTCGCCGACACGATCTGGTCACTGGCTTCCTGAGGGAAGATCCCGATCAAGCCGCGGTGGCCGCGAGAGGGAAGCGGCCGATGCACGCTGCCGGCCCGTTCGCGTCGCCCCTTATCGTGGATGAGCCACACCGCGAGCGACGGGCCCGACCACCAAACTCCTCGACCCCGAGCTTGAACGGTGACTCGGGCCGGCGGTTACGGGTCCCCCCGGAAGACACTGGCTCTGCCTGTCACTGCGTCGCTATGTCGCGCTCGCGATCGAGAAGGTAGTCGTGGAGCTTTCGGCCTTCGCCAGTGGCGTGCTCGCTGATGAGCCTGGCCGCGACGTCGGCGTCCCGGGCCAGGATGGCAGCGACGATCGGCTCATGATGCTCGATGACCGACGCGGGTGCGCTGACGAAGTGGTATGTCGTGGCGACGAAGACCCTGATCTGCTGCTCGACCATCCGGTAATGCTCGGCAAGCCGCTTGTGCCTGGCCAGCTCCACGATCTTTTTATGCAGGTGGAAGTCCTTTTCGGCGATCGCGGTGTATCGCCCGCCCTCGCACGCGGTAAGCAGCGCGCCGTAGCTCGCCTCCATCTCCCGCGACCCGGCCTCGTCGAGTTGCTCGCAGGCCAGTCGCACGGCCATGGACTCCAGTCCCGCCCGAAGCGTGTATAGTTCCCACAGGTCTTCCGGTGCGATGGTCGCGACCGACCATCCCGTATAAGGCGTCAGGACGACGAGCCCTTCCTTCCTCAAGGCATGAAGGGCGACGCGCAACGTGCCGCGTGACACTCCCAGTTCCTCGGACAAGGATGTTTCGAGGAGCCTGGCCCCGGGAAGGATGTCGCCGCCGGTGATCTGTGCCCGCAGCTGCTCGGCTACGAGGAATTCTGCGGGAAATCGCTTTATCGCGCGAAGCGCCATTGCCTGACACACATGATCGTTTGGGCGGCGCTCACGCCGCAGCCCAACCTACAGGCCCGAACGCCCCGCGTTAAGGCGTTTTTCCACGAGCCGCTGCAGCTGCGTGTAGGTGCTCGCGACGAGTATGTACCAGAGCGCTACCACGCAGAGGACTTCGAAATATTTGAAGTTTTGGCTGTAGATCATCACCGCCGTGCCAAAGATTTCCGGCACCGCGATCGTGAACAGCAGGGTAGTGTTCTTCAGCGTGTTGATCACCTCGTTTCCGGTCGGCGCCACGGCGACACGGAAAGCCTGTGGCAGGATGATCTTCCTCATCATGGTCAGATAGCTCAGGTTCAGGGCTTGCGCCGCTTCCCGCTGGCTGCGGTCGACCGAGATGATCCCCGCCCGGACTATCTCCGTCATGTAGGCGCCCTCGTTGACGCCCAGGGCCAGCACCCCGGCCACCAGCGCAGGAAGGTTGATCGCCCCGTTCGTGACAGCCGCCAGGCCATTATACCAGAACACGATCTGAACCAGCACCGGCACGCCCCTGTAGAAGGTGACATACCCGCGCACGAAGGGATGCACGCGGGGAAGCGGCGAGGTCAGGATGACCCCGCCGAGCGTCCCGATCAGGATGCCGATCGCCATCGAGAGCACAGTCACCCAGATGACGAGGAACACGGCCTCGAAAAACCGGAACGAGAACAGCAGTCCCAGAAAGTAGCCGACGTCGAAGTGCATGCAGGTGCGCCTGTCTGGCTCTGGTCAGTTCGCCTTTCGGATGTCGCCCTCCGCGAGGTTCCACTTTGCCAGCAGCGCATCGTACTCACCGTCGCTCACGAGCTTGTCGAACGCCGCGCGGACGGCCTCCTGGTTCGGGATCTCATCCTTACGGAAAACGATCCCGATCCGGTTGCGCGGCGTGTTCGGGCCCCTGCCGCTCAGGATCGGGCTCGCGATGGCGAAGTCACCGGGGCGCTGCTGGACGGCATAGGCCGCAACTCCCCAGTCGACGAAGGCGGCTTCGGCGGAACCCCGCGCCACCTCGTTCAACGCCTCCGCCTGGCCGCCGAACGCCCTTAGCACCAACGGCTTCCCGGCCGGGCAGGATTCCCTCACCTTCTCCAGCGCGGCCTGCTGGGTAGAGCCGCCCATGATCGCCACCGTGGACCCGCAGGTTTCGCTTTCGCCGCCGAACTCCACCCGGTTTCGCGCGCCGGCGATCAGCCGCACGCCGCCCACGAAGACAGGGACGAAATCGAAGGTTTGCCGGCGCACGTCCGTGATCCCGACCTGCGAGTGGATAATGTCGATCTTTTTCGCGATCAATGCGGGAAACAGGCCCGCGAAGGCCATGTTGACGAACTTGGCTTTGAGGCACATGCGCTTGGCCAGACCGTTGACCAGGTCGGGATCGAGTCCGCTGGGAATGTCGTCCTTCATGAACGACGTCGGCGGCGTCGCCAGGGAGATGCCCACAGTCAACGTTCCGGGCTCGATCAGGTTGGGCGGGGCGGGAAGGCAACCGGCTGCCGGTTGCGCGAGCGCGGGGCCCGCCCACGCCAAGGTTGCGGCCAGCGCAGTCCAAGCAAGGGCACGTTTGTTGGCGGTCATGATGTGGTTCTCCAGTTTGAGGCGGCCTCACCCCCGGGGGTGCGGGACGTCGGCCGGATCCTCAGTTGCAGGTCGCCCAGAGCGAGTCCCGCAGGCGCTCCTTGGCGAGGGTGACACCCAGCCCGGCGCGCCCCTCGACCTTCAGCCGCCCGTTCGCGATCCGGTCTTGGGGGGAGTCTTCCAGCACCTCGATGTACGCGTTCGAGTCCTTGAAGTATGGATAGACCTCCAGGTTGATCGCGTTGGACAGGCAACTCGACACCTGAAGGGCCACGGCAGTCGACAGCGTGCTCGCACAGTTGTGGAGGGCGACCCGCATGTTCGCGGCTTCCGCCAAGGCCGCGATCTTCTTGGTTTCGAGAATACCGCCGGTGTTGCCCACGTCGGGCTGGACGATGTCCACGGCCTGCGACGCGATGACCTCGTGGAAGCCACGGGCGGTATAGAGGCGCTCCCCGCAGGCGATGGGCGTGCTGACCGCATCCGACACCTTCTTGAGCGCGCCGGTGTGAAATGGGTCGACGGGCTCCTCGAGCCAGCCGATATCCAGCTCCTCGTAGCATCGGGCGAGCCTGATCGTCTGGTCGGTCGAAAGTCCGCCGCTGAGGTCGATCAGGATTTCTACGGTGGGGCCGACCGCGTTCCGCAATTCGCGCACGCGGTCCATGGCGAGGGTCATCTGGTCGCGGTCGAGGGCGCGCCGCGTGACGTGGCGGAGCGTGCCGCCGGGCAACTGCGTCGCGAGGGGATAGCATTTCAGGCTCGTATATCCGTCCTTGAGCGGACGCTCGCTGGCGCGCGCCCAGTCGAGCGCGCTGTGGCAGTGGTAGTTCCATCCGTTCGCATAAACGGGCAGGTCGTCATGAATGCGACCGCCAAGAAAGTCATAGATGGGCAGGTTCGTCGCCTTGCCCTTTATGTCCCATAATGCTGTCTCGATTGCGCTGATGGCGGCGAAGCTGATGGCGCCGCCGCCCTTCGTCCAAAATGACTGGTCATAGAGGACGTTCCACAACTCCTCGATCCGGAACGCATCTTTGCCTATGACGTCCCGCTGGATCATCTCCTGGAGCATGGCTGCGGCGGCGGTGGCCCCCAGGCCGTAGGCGATCGCCGCCTCGCCAATTCCGCTGATGCCCTCGTCAGTCCGAAGCTCAAGCAAAATCGGTTTGATGGGGCCGCTGTTCACCACGTAGATCTCGGCGCCGGTGACTTTCATGGCGTTTACGTTTGCTCCGCTCGCTCTGCGCTCTGGCACCAGGTCGTTTCGACCGACGTCAAGAGCCGTCATAGGCGAGGGATTGATTGTTAGCAATCAGCAATCGGCGCCGGCTGGCGTTGGCCGGGTTGCTTTTCGATTATCAACTTGGGCCGGCCCGGGGCTTTGATCGCGCGTTACGAGGCCGGGGCGACGCTCATGCGCACCGACAGGCTGGAGCAGGCGATGGCCGCGTTGCTGGATCGCGGGGTGAGCTTCCTCGGACCCACGTCGGAGTGGGACGGCGGCCTCGTGGTGATCCGCCGGCGACCGGAGCCGCAAGCACGATGCTCCAGCCCCGGGCGCGCGGCATTCGCGCCATGTAAAATCGGCAGGTTGGTTTTGTCAGACGCCGGACGGCCCTTGCGGCGGCGCCCGATGGCCGCAAACGCAATCGGCAAAGAAACCCGCGTCGACCACGTCGCGACTTGCACGTTTCTACCGAGCCACGGCAAATGACGTGTCCGGGGATGACGCCCCCGTGCAAGCCCGTCCCCAGCTGCGGGCCGGGCCACCGTCCCGCGAATCGCGATTAGGACCGCGCCCTGTCGACGCTCCAGGGACCGGCGCCGGCGACCGCGAAGAACAGGAACACGAAGCAGTACAGGATGGCGGCGTCACCGCCGTTCAGGACCGGGAACGGTCCACGGGGGGCGTGGGCCATCCAGTAGGCGACGGCCATTTCCCCCGACAGGATGAATGCCACGGGACGGGTGAACAGCCCGGCCACGATCAGCAAGCCGCCGGCCAGTTCGAGCGCGGCCGCGGACCAGATCATTGTGAACATGGCAGGCAAGCCGCCCGCCGGCGGCGCCGGGAAGCCGAACAGCTTCTGCGTGCCGTGCTCCAGGAACAGGAGCCCGGCTACGATCCGGACGACGCTGATCATGGCGGGCGTCCATGCTCCGACGCGGGCGGACATCGGCATGGCGGACGTCGTGCTCATCGGTCGGTCTCCTGGTCATGGCTGTCGGTGACGAAGTGAAGCCGGTTGCCCCATGGATCGCGGAGGCTCCTCCCGCCGGTGCCAGAAGGCTCGCGGCCCTCGAGGATGCCGAGAAGCGTCGGATGCCGGGACGAGGCGAATTCGACGAACTCCAGCCCGGCGCGGTTCGGGTCACGAATACCTGCCGCCGCGCTCTGCCAGGTGTTGCAGGCGACGTGGTGATGGTAGCCGCCCGTCGACAGGAACACGGCGCTGTCCCAGCGGGCGGTCACGTCCATGCCGACGAGGTCCCCGTAGAATCGGGTGGCCAGGTCGACGTCGCCGACCCGCAGGTGCACGTGACCGATCCGCGTGCCCGGGGGGGCGCCGGCCCATGACGAATCCGTCGCCAGCGCCAGCAGCCCCTCCGTGTCCAGGCGGGAGTTGGCCATCGTGATCCGGCGGTCGCTGCCCTCCCCGGTCCAGCGCCAGGCCGCGCGGGGCCGGTCGGCATAGATCTCGATCCCGTTCCCTTCGGGGTCGTGCAGGTAGACGGCCTCGCTGACCAGGTGATCCGCCGCCCCGTCCAGCTGGACGTGGGATGCGGCGGCGTGCGCCAGCCACCGGCCCAGGTCAGCCCGGTCCGGCAACAGGAACGCGGTATGAAACAACCCTGCCGCAGCGGCGGCGTCCGGCAAGGCATCGGGCCGGCTCGTCAGGGTGAGCAAAGCGATACCGCCCGCGCCCAGGCGCACCCGGTCTCTCGTGCGTGACAGGGCCTCGAGGCCGATCGCTTCGCGGTAGAACCGCTCGACGCTGCCTATGTCGCGCACCGCCAGCCCGACACCGGAAACCGATAGCGGCGCCGCGCCGGCGTCATGAGCCTCTAGCGTTGTCACGTCCATGGAACTCTCCTTCGCGATATATATCGCCCCTCCGTCAATGTATCGAAAGTGGCGGAATGGTTCCGAACGCCGATACGTGTAGTATCGAATGATGGATAGGTTCACCGAGCTGTCGGCTTTCGTCCAGACCATCGACCGGGGCAGCCAGGCCGCCGCCGCCAGGGCGCTTGGCGTCACGCCTGCGATGGTCGGCCGTTACATCCGCGGGCTCGAGGACAGGCTCGGCACGCGCCTGCTGAACCGGACCACGGTGACCCAGAGCCTGACTGCCGCCGGATCGGATTTCCACGTGCAAGCGTCCGCCATCCTGGACCTGCTCGACGAGGCCGAAAGTGCCGCGGCTGACCGGCAGGCAGAGCCCCGTGGCGTGCTGCGCATCAACGCGCCCATGGTGTTCGGCGTCCGCCATCTCGCGACAATGGTGACCGGGTTCACCCGACGTTACCCCGCGGTCCGGGTCGAGATGGTCCTGAACGACCGCGTGGTCGACCTGGTCGAAGAGGGCTACGATCTCGCCATCCGTATCGGCCGCCTGGTGGACTCAAGCATGATCGCGCGGCGTCTCGCACCTTGCCGGATCGTGCTCTGCGCCGCACCGTCCTACCTCGCGCGGCACGCGGCGCCGGCGGGCCCCGGCGACCTCCGGGCCCACAATTGCCTGTTGTACAGCTACTCCGCTACCGGGAGCAGATGGTCGTTCCGGGACCCCGATGGAGTGCCGTCCGAGGTGACGGTGCACGGCAACCTCGTTTCCAACAACGGCGACGCTCTGCTGGCCGCGGCCCTGGACGGCGCGGGCATCATCGCGCAACCCACCTTCATCGTGGGCGACGCGCTGCGGAGAGGGGAACTCGTGCCGCTGCTGCCGGGCTTCACCCTGGACGCCCTGACCGTCTATGCCGTCTACCCGTCCGCCCGCCACCTGTCTCCCAAGGTCCGCAGCTTCGTGGAGGACCTTTCCGCCCGGCTTGCCTCGGTCCCGCCATGGGATGCCGGCCTGTAGGCTCCGGTGCCGCATCCCTGCCAGCTGTTCTCGATCCGCCAATGCGCCCGGACGGAAGCGGCGAAGCGGACGGCGTCCATCGTGGCCGAGGACAGGGAGTAGCGCCGCTCGGTGCTGGTTTTGCCGCCGCGGGTGACGGTGGCCTCGACCATGCCGATCATGCCCAGGCCCGGCAGCCTGGCCTCGTCGGGGTGACGCCGGTCGGACAGCATCCAGTCGACGGCGTGGCTGACCGCGTGGCGGCGCACCTCGGCACGGCCGTGGTCGGCATCGGTCGTCGTGTGTTCGGGCTCGGCACGTGCGTTGGGGTCTGCGAACCAGGTGGCGACCTCGGCATGCTGCGCCGGGCGGTTGGCTTTCAGCGTGAACAACCAATCGCCGCCGCGCTCCTGGATCAGCTGCGCCGTGCCGCCCTGGCAGTGCAGCGCGTCGCCGGTGACCAGCATGCCGTTCAGGTCGAGAAGGCCCAGCAGGGTGCGGGCGGCGATGATCTCGCTTTCCTTGTCGCCGGCCGCGACCTGGCCGATGACCATACGGGTGTCGGTGGCAAACGCGGTGACCACGTGCAGCGCCGAGCGGCCCGCGGCGCGGGTGATGCCGGTCCTGCCCGTACCGGGGACTTGATCGTCGGCGGCATTGCCCGCGGCACGATGCAGGAGCGTCGGAGGGGTGAGCAACCCCGCGGCCACCCGTCTTGTCAAGGCAGCTGCGCCGTCGCGGTTTGCTGCGATATCCTTTCCCACCCCTGGGCGCCGCCTCACGCGGCCATAGGCGGCAAGAGGCGCTGCGCAGACAGGGGAGCGATCGACCTGTTCGTGCCGCCATGCACGATGAGGTCCGCCAAAATGGATCCCACGACCGGAACGAGCTGGAACCCGTGGCCGGAGAACCCGAACGCGTTGTAGATGCCGTCCGCCCGGGGCGAGGCCCCGATGACAGGTAGGTGGTCGATGGTCTTCGCCTCGATGCCCGTCCAGGTCCGGACGATCCTCAACGGCCCTACGGCGGGGAACAGGTCGGTGGCCGCCCGCGCTCCCCTCGCGAGCTCCACGAAATCGACGGCGCTCCTCTGCGCGTCGACGTCGGCGCTGCCCTGCAGCCCGCCTCCGATCACGAGGGTCCCCTGGTCCGACTGCTTGAACGAGAGCGGCCGGCCGACGACGCTGACGACGGGGCCGAGGAACGGCATGACCCGCTCCGTCACGATCATCATCGAGGCCTTGCAGCCGAGCGGAATCTCGTCGCCGATCATGGCGGAGACCTTCCCCGCCCAGGCCCCGGCGGCGTTGACGAGGGTCGGTGCGACGAACTCGCGAAGTCCGGCGCGGACGCGCCAGTCGGGGCCCAGGCGCTCGATCGCGGTGACCCCGAGACCCTCGTGGATCACGACGCCCGCCACCTCCGCGCTGCGGCGGAACGCCCGGATGGTCCGGTGCGGATCGGCGGCCCCGTCCCGCCTCGCCAACAGCGCGCCCGTGCAGTGCGGCGAAATCGCGGGCACGAGCCTCCGCAGCTCCGCCCGGTCGATCAGCTCCTCGTGCCGGTATCCGGCGCCCCTCATCGCCGCGAGGCGCTCCTCGAGGGCCGGCAGGTGATGCGCATGCTCGGCCACCTTCATCTGGCCGCAGGCGTGGAAACCGCAGTCGTCGCCGACGATGGCCTCGATGCGGTGCCACATGTCCATGGCCTCCAGCGAGATAGCGAGCTCGGCCGGGTCGCGGTTGAGGGTCCTGACCCCGGCGGCGCTGGCACCCGAGGCATGGCGGCCGACCCACGACCGCTCGAGGACGACAACCCGGCGGCCGAGGCGCGCCAGGTGCAACGCGGCCGAAAGCCCGTGCAGGCCGCCGCCGACGATCAGGATGTCGATCGGCTGGACGGTCATGACGGCCTTCCTGCCTCGAGCGAAGCGAGCTCGGCGAGCGTTAGGGGCTTCAGCGGAGGACGCACCCTGAATAGGCCGAGATCGGGCACGGGCCGCCCTTCCGCATGGGCGAGCACGCTGGCGACGGTCGCGTTGCACTGCCGCCCCTGGCACGGCCCCATCCCGGCACGCGTCGACGCCTTGACCTGGTTCGGCCCGGGGCGGCCTGCCGCAGCCTGCGCCCGGATGTCGGCGACGGTGACCTCCTCGCAACGGCAGGCCAGCGTGCCGTCGGCCGGCACGAAGACGGCGGCCTTCGGGCGGTAGAGCGTGTCCAGGAACGGACGCGGTGCGAGTGCGCGTCGCAGCCTTACGCGTGGCGATCGCGACGCGCGAGTGGCCTCGGCTTCCGTCAGGTGACCGAGGCGGGCGGCGATCCGCAACGCGGCGATCTCGCCGCGGAAGCAGGCCGCGCTGGCGCCGCCGATGGCGGCGCCGTCCCCGGCCACGAAAACGCCCGCCAGCGAGGTCTCGCCCCATTCGTCGAGCGAGGGCGCGAAGCTGTCCTGGCCGGGGTTCCAGCGGTGCCTGCACCCGAGCAGCAGGGTGGGGTGGATCGTGGGGACGATGCCCTCGTGGACGAGCAGCAGGCCCGCATCGACCGTGGCGGCCCGGCCGTCGGCCGTCGCGTAGCGGAGGCGTTCGAGGCGGTCGGCGCCGAGCGCCTCGATCTCGGTGACGTGCCGGACGTAGCGCGTGCGCCGCCTCAGCGCCGCGAGCCAGGCAAGTCCCTTCGCGAGGTCGCCGGGCGCGCCAGCGAGGGCGGCGGCGACTTTCGGGATACTTGCCATCACCCTGCCGGGCGGCGTGGTGTCCAGGAAGCCCGCCATCTGGCCGCCCGCCTTCAGGAGCTGCGTAGCATAGAGGAGCGCCAGGGGGCCGCTGCCGGCGATCCAGGCCGGCGCGGTCGGGACCTGGCCGGACGCCTTCAGCAGGATCTGCGCCGCGCCGACGGTCATCACCCCCGGCAGCGTCCAGCCGGGGAACGGTACCGGCCGCTCCTGCGCACCCGTCGCCAGCAGCAGGCAGCCGGCGACCACGGAGGATGCCGCCCCGTCCCGCGTCATGAACGCGCGGATGGCGGATGGTTCGTTCACCGCCTCGACGTGCCAGACCTGCGTCGCCGGCGCGTAGCAGGCCCCGCTCGCGCGGAACCGCTCGATGACGGCGAGGCCGTCCGAGTAGGCCCGGCCTAGGAGGGCTGCACGGGGCGTGCCTGCGACCGCTTCGACGTTGCGCCAGATCTGGCCGCCGGGGCATGCCTGCTCGTCCACAAGCAGAACATCCAGCCCGTGCCTCCGCGCCGTGATGGCTGCCGATAGCCCCGCAGGTCCGGCACCGACGACCAGCACGTCGATCCGACGCATCATTGGGTCACCTCCGGGCATCCGCGTTGGCGCACGATCCGCATGCCGTGCACGGCTTGCCTCATGCACGCCTGGACCGAGGTCACGCCGTTGACCGTCGTGAGGCACTCGAAGCACACACCCATCATGCAGTAGGGAGCACGGGGCACGCCCGACACCGCGGTCGTCCTCGACCAGGCCGGGTCCTGCCGCAGGAGGACGGCAGCGACGCTGTCGTCCGCCCATGCGGCGACAGGGACGCCGTCCAGGAAGACCGTGATCGTCTCGCCCTGCGGGTCGGGTCGCTTCCTGAACATGCGCCGTCCTCGCCCTCGTTGTTGACGACGGTAGGAAGCCGATCGCTATAATGTCCAAGGCCGAATGGCTTGTCGCGTATTCCGGAGGTTATGGCATGGCGCGTGCGATCAACCTCCGGCAGGTCGAGCTCTTCAAGGCGGTCATCGAGCACGGCACGGTCAGCCGGGCCGCGGAGGCGCTGGCGATCTCGCAGCCCGCTGCCAGCAAGCTGCTGATGCACCTGGAGGGCGACCATGGCCTGAAGCTGTTCGACCGAACCAAGGGCCGCCTCGTGCCCACGGCGCAGGGCATGCGGCTGTACGAGGAGATCGACCGCATCTTCGCTGGCGTGCGGCAGGTCGAGACCGCCATCGCCGTCATCCGGCGCGAGGGCCAGGGGCGCCTGTCGGTCGGCATCCTCCCTGCCCTTTCCGGGGTGTTCATCCAGGACGCCACGATGAACTTCCTGAAGCGACGACCGAACGTGTACTGCTCGATCCAGTCGCACAGCTCGCGCGTGATCGCCGAGGCCGTGCTGGCCCGCAAGCTGGACGTCGGCCTGGTCACCGTGCGGATCGACACCCCCTACGTGGTGACCGAACCGCTGCTGGCCCATCCGCTGCTGTGCATCATGCCCATCGGGCATCCGCTCGCGCGCCGGAAGGTCATCCGGCCCGAGCACCTGAGCGGCGTCCCCTTCATCTCGTTCAACGACGAAAGCTATACCGGGCAGAGGATCGCGAGCCTGTTCGAGAAGCACGGGGTGCGCGCCAACATCGTCCTGACGGCCAGCGTCACCCCGACCGTCTGCCAGTTCGTCTCCGGCGGGCTCGGGGTCTCGCTCGTGCATCCACTTTTCATCGCGGGAATGGAGCACCTGGTCGTCTCCCGCCCGTTCGAGCCCGCGACGCCGTTCGACTTCCTGCTGTGCTGCGCGCGGGACGCCCGCAACGCCCCGCTCGTGACCGACTTCATCGAGGAGATGAAGTCGACGGCGGCACGGCTCTCCGAGGATCTCAGGCGCAGCTGGTCCTAAAGGACGCGCGACAGGAACTCGCGTGTCCTCGGCTCCTGCGGGTCGGCGAGCATGGTGCGGGGCGATCCCCGTTCCACGATCATGCCGTCGGCCATGAAGACGAGGTCGTCGCCGACCTCGCGCGCGAAGGCCAGTTCGTGGGTGACGACCATCATCGTCATGCCGCTGCCGGCCAGGTCGCGCATGACCGCGAGCACCTCGCCGACCAGCTCGGGATCGAGGGCGGAGGTGGGTTCGTCGAACAGCATCAGCTGCGGTTCCATCGCCAACGCACGGGCGATGGCCACGCGCTGCTGCTGGCCGCCGGAGAGTTGGGACGGGAAGGCGGTGGCCTTGTCCGAGAGTCCGACCCGGTCAAGCAGGAGCAGCGCCTTGGCGCGGGCCGAGGATGTCGGCTCCCGCTTCACCCGGATCGGCGCCTCGACGATGTTCTGCAGCACCGTCATGTGCGGGAACAGGTTGAAGCTCTGGAACACCATGCCGATGCGGGCGCGCATGCGGGCCACCTTGCGTTCGGGCAGCTCGTGGAGCTTGCCGGCATGCTCCCTGTAGCCGACCAGCTCGCCGTCGACCCACATGCGGCCGCCATCGATGCGCTCGAGGTGGTTGATGCAGGACAGCAGCGTGCTCTTGCCGGACCCGGAAGGACCGATGATGCACATCACGGAGCCGGGCCGCACGTCCATGTCGATGCCGCAGAGCACCTCCTTCGCCCCGTAGCGCTTCCGCAGGCCGCGGATGCGCACCATCGGCGCAGGCGGTTCGGGGCTCATGCGCCCCGCCCGTAATGGCGCTCCAGCGCATGCTGCCCCACCGACAGCACCGAGACGATGGCGAGATACCAGAGCGAGGCCACGATCAGCAGCGGGATCGTCTCGTAGGTACGGGCATAGATGAGCTGGGCGGTGTAGAGCAGGTCCGCCATGGCGATCACGCTGACCAGGGACGTGCCCTTCACCATCGAGATCACCTCGTTGCCGACCGGCGGGATGATGACGCGCATGGCCTGCGGGAACACGATGCGGATGAAGATGGTCGCCGGACCCATGCCGAGCGCCTTGGCCGCCCGGGCCTGGCCGCGCGGCACCGAGAGGATGCCGGCGCGGATCACCTCCGCCGTGTAGGCGGCCTGCGCGAGGCCGAGCCCGGCGAGGGCGGCGGTCAGCGGCGTGATCACGTCGTTGGTGGCGGCGCTGAACAGCACGGGCCCCCACGGCACGGCAAGCGTGACGCGCGCGTAGAGGGCGCCGAAATTGTACCAGAAGATCAGCTGCACCAGGACGGGCACGCTGCGGAAGAACCAGATGTAGATCCAGGCAAGCGTCGAGAGCAGCGCGTTGTCCGCGAGCCGCATGACGGCGAGCGCGGTGCCGAGGATCAGGCCCAGCGCCATGGCTGCGACCGTCAGTTCCAGAGTCCGCCGCAGCCCGGCCAGGATCTGGGCGTCGAAGAAGTACTGGGCGACGACCGGCCATTGGAAAGCCGGGTTGGTCGCCACGCTCCAGGCGACGCTGCCTGTGGCGAGCACGACCAGCACGCTGGCGGACCAGGTCCAGGGGTGGCGCAGCGGGACCACCGGCAGCTGGCCGTCCGCTGCCGGCTGCAGCAGCCCACGCATCCCGGGGCCCGATGCGCCGGCGCTCATTTCTCGACGTTTGTCGGGTTCAGCGGAGCCTGCTTCACGGCGGCGTCCGCCAGGCCCCACTTCGCGGCGATCTTGCCGTAGGTGCCGTTGTCGATCAGGTGCTGGATCGCGGCCTGGAGGGGGATCGCCATGTGCGACCCCTTGGGCAGGGCAACGCCGATGTAGGAGATGTCGGTGTAGCTGCCGACGACCTTGGTGCGTCCCTTCGTCTGCGCCACGAAGTAGTTGACGGCAGTGGAGCCCAGCCAGAACAGGTCCGCACGGCGGCTCATCATCGCCTCGGCGGCGCCGTTGCCGTCGTTGAAGGCCAGCGCGTTGATCGGCTTCTTGCCGGCCGCCGTGCATTTCGGCTGGTGCTCCTCGGCGAACACCATCTCGCGGGAGCCCCGGGTCGTGGCGACCGTCACGCCGCAAAGGTCGTCGAGGGTCTTCACGGCGAGGGTGCTGTCCGCATGGGCGGCGAACAGCTCGTTGCTCAGCAGGGTGCCGATCATGTCTACGACCTTTTCCCGCACGATGCTGACGCCCATCTGGCCGACTGCCGCGTCGAAGCGCTTCGCCTGCAGGCCGGGGATGAGGGTGTCGAAGGTGGTGGGGCGAATTTCAAGGGCCAGCCCGAGCGACTGGGTCGCGGCACGCAGGATGTCGATCTCCCAGCCGACGATCTCTCCGCGCTCGTTGCGGAAATCGTCGGGCGGGGAGCCGAGCGAAACGGCAACCGTGAAGGGCCTCCCCGTGATGTCGGGCGGCACCATCCCCACCAGCCCGGCGTCTGCCTGCTGCGTCAAGGCTGGATCGGCCCCTGGCTGCGGCGCAGGCTGCTGGGCCTGGGAGGACGGGGCCATGCTGGCGAGCAGTGCCAAGGAGAGAAGCAGGCGGGGTAGCGTCCTCATGGGCGGGGTCCTCCGATGAAAGTTCCGTTTTCGCGGGCGTGGACGCCGCGACTGCGGAAGGCCGGGCGGGCAAGGCCGAGGCTATCGCGCAGGGTCCCGTCGCCCTCGTACTCCGTCTGGGACAGGCCGCGCCGCTGCAGCTCCGGGACCAGCCACTCGAGGCACTCGAGCGCAGGGCCGGGCATGTAGGCCGGGATGAGGTTCCATCCGTCGCAGCCCCGGCTCTCGAACCAGTCCTGCATCACGTCGGCCGCCTCGCTGGGCGTGCCGACGAACACGAGGTGGCCGGATGCCCCGGCCTGCGCCTGGTATAGCTTCCGGATCGTCATGCCTGGCTGGCGCGCCATCGCCACCAGCTTGTCGTAGGCGCTCTTCACGGCGTTGCTGCCCGCCAAAGGCGGTGGCAGCGGCCCGTCGAGGTCGTGGCCCGACAGGTCGCCGAACACCTCCGCCAGCATCGGCAGCCCGACGCGGGGGTGCACCATGTCCTGCATGGCCGCGAACTTGTCCTCGGCCTCTGCCCGGGTGCGGCCGAGCACGGGCAGGATGCCGGGCATGACCAGCATCGAGTCGGGGTCGCGTCCCGCCTTGGCCCCATGCTCCTTCACGCTGGCATAGAAGGCGACAGCCTCTACCTTGGACTTCTGCTGGGTGTAGATCAGGTCGGCGATCCGCGCGCCCAGGTCCTGCCCGGGACCGGAGGACCCGGCCTGCGCGATCACGGGATAGCCCTGGATGGGCCGCGCCACGTTCAGCGGGCCCTTCACCTTCAGGATCTCGCCGGCATGGTTCAGCGTGTGCAGCTTGCCGGGGTCGAAGTAACGGCCGGTGGGCTTGTCGCGGATGAAGGCGTCGTCTTCCCAGCTGTCCCAGAGTCCGAACACGACATCGACGAACTCCTCGGCCCGGCGATAGCGCTTTCCGTGCTCCACGTGCGCGTCGAGGCCGAAGTTGAAGGCCTCCTGCTCGCTCCATGACGTCACGACGTTCCAGGCGACGCGCCCTTCCGTCACGTAATCCAGCGACGCGAACTTGCGGGCGACGTGGTAGGGCTCGTTGTAGGTCGTCGACGCGCTGGCGACGAAGCCCAGGCGTTCGGTGACGGCAGCCAGGGCGCCGATGACCGTGAGTGGTTCGAAGACGTCGATCCGGGGATTGAACGAAAGCTCGTCGTCGTCCTTGGCGGAGTGGCGCACGGCGATGCCGTCTGCCCAGAACATGAAGTGGATGCGGGCGCGCTCGGCGGCACGGGCCATGTCCTTCCACAGGCGTATGTCCATGGCGCCGTTCGCCTGTGCGCCGGGCATGCGCCAGCCCGCCACGTGGGCACCGTTGGCCACGATGTTGAACCCGAGCTTCATCAGGCGACGCGAACTGATATGCATTCTAGGACCTTGGGCAGTTTGCAACGGAACCGATTACCTGTCGGCGAGGTGGAGGCGCTTTGTCTTTGGGGAGGCCAGATGGTTCATGCCGCACCGACGGGGTCGCGGCCCTGAGTGATCCACCTAGGTTGAAAGAGGGCACGCATGTTGTCCAAGACGAATTTTCGCTTAACATATTCCCGAGGTTATACGCGGCCTGATATCTGCTCGGGGTAGCAAGCCTCGACAGTGCTGGCCGGAAGCGTCCCGATCGGCGCGGTCCTGCCGGTAAAAGGCAGTCGCGGCAACCGTCCGCTTGTCCGCCGGCCACTCCGGAGCGGTCCTCCGCTCCCGGTTAGACCAAACCTCCTTCGCCCTTCCGAGATCAAGCGTGCGCTGCGTGGATGGACAGCGTCGCTGGCGGGACGCCAAATCGGTTGCATGGTCACCAACATAACCACCACGTCCGCGCGGCCCGACTTGGTGCCCCTGGTCGCGCAATGGCTGCATGAAGCTTTCAGCCACCCGGCGGCAGGTCGTTGGAACGGATCATCGCATCGTTCGACGCGCGCCAGACGGGCCTGAAGAGACCTTTGTCTTGCTTGAGGATGGCAAACCGATCGGAACCGCGAGCCTCACGCATGACGATCTTACGACAAGACCCGATCTGACGCCTTGGTTGGCCGGCATGTTGGTCTTGGAGCAATACCGGGGACGGGGACATGCAACCGCGTTGGTGCGCCGTGTAGAGGATTTCGCGCGGGGAACGTCCGTATCGACGCTTTGGCTCTACACCTGGACCGCAGAGTGCCTCTACAGGCAGTTGGGATGAAAGAGCGTGGGAACGGAGCTCAATCGCGGAGAGGAAGTGGTCACGCTGATGCGCAGGTCGTTGACCGGCTTTTAAAATGGAACTATTGTAAATTATTTGGATCAGACTTTTGTTACATATGTCGGTAGTTTACAATAGAGGTGTATATTTTATACTCTGTGAACAAATTCGATTTATGACCAGATATCACTATATACCATCATGCATCGTTGAAGCAGAGCTTTAAAACGATTTTTACTGTTATCATATTATCGGTCACTCGATTGTAATAACGGCCTCGTGATCTTCAGAACTGACTTCTCCACGTCACGACACGATCGGCCCGGGCTGTGCCGCTGCCGGGTTGGTTGGGGCGGAAGGATTCGAACCTTCGGATGGCGGATTCAAAGTCCGCTGCCTTACCGCTTGGCGACGCCCCAGCTGGGATTTCAATAGGCGTGTGGCGGGGCTGCCGTAAAGCCTCGGGCGTGGACCGGGATGCGGGTCATGTGGCGGGTTCGTGCGGGCCGGCACTGCCGGCGCCGCCCCAGGCCCACCATCCCGGGGGGGCGTGCGGGGCCTGGCGGGCGGCCTCGTCGGGGGTGTCGAACAGGGCGAGGCAGGTGGCGCCGGAGCCGCTCATGCGGGCCAGGCGGCAGCCGGGCCGGGTGCGCAGCCAGTCGAGGGTGGCGGCGATGGCGGGGCACAGGCGGATGGCGGGGGCTTCGAGGTCGTTGGCCAGGGTCGCGAGGGCGTCGGCCATCGCGGCGGCGGTGTCCCAGCGGGGGGGCAGGATGGCGGGTGCGCTGAAGCTGGGCGTGCGGGCCTGGAACACGGCCGGGGTGGAGACGGGCTCGCCGGGGTTGACGAGCAGCATGCCGAAGCCGGGAAGCGTGGGAGCGACGCCCAGGATGTCGCCGATGCCGCCCATCCGGGAGGGTTCGGACAGGAGGCAGACGGGGACGTCGGCGCCCAGGGTGGCGGCGATGGCGGCGAGTGCGGCGGGGGGGGTCGGCAGGCGCCACAGGCGGGCCAGCAGCCGCAGGGTAGCGGCGGCATCGGCAGAGCCGCCGCCGATGCCGCTGGCGATGGGCAGGTGCTTCTCGAGCGTGAGCGCCGCGCCGGGTTGGACGCAGCCGGCGGGGGGGGCGTGCGCCCGGAGCGCGCGGGCGGCCCGCAGCACCAGGTTGTCCGGTTCGGCGGCCAACCCGGCCCCGAACGGGCCGTCCAGGCGGAGCGTCAGGTCGGCGGCCAGCGTGGCGTGCAGCCGGTCCGCCGCCGCGGGGAAGACGGCGAGGCTGTCGAGCAGGTGGTAGCCGTCGGGGCGGCGGCCGACGACATGAAGGAACAGGTTGACCTTGGCGCGGGCGCTCTCGTGCATCGGCTGGAGGTTCAGCGGGCGGTGGGGGACGCCACGCGGGTGGGGGACGCGACGGGGAGCGTGGCCAGCTTGGCGTTGATGCGTTCGGCGTCGGGCGCGTCGGGCTTCAGGGTCAGGGCCCGGCGCCACTGGAACTCCGCCTCGCGCCAGCGGCCCATGGCGGCCAGGGCGTCGCCGAGATGGCCGTTGATGACGGGGTCCTCGGACTGCAGCTCCACGGCGCGCTGGAGGTTCTTCAGCGCGCCGACCGCGTCGCCACGGCGGAGCAGGGCCCAGCCGAGGCTGTCGATGAACGAGCCGTCGTTGGGCCGCGCATCGACGGCGCGCTGGATCATCTGCCGGGCGCGGTCCAGGTTCTCGTTGCGCTCGATCCAGGCGTAACCGAGGTAGTTCAGCACGTTCGGCTGGTCGGGGGCGAGGCGGAGGGCGTACTCGAAGTCGCTCTCGGCGCGGGCCCAGTCGCCGGCGCGCTCGTAGGCGACGCCACGCTCGTAGAACAGCGGCCAGTTGATGCGGACGGGGGTGCCGAGGCGGGCGATGGCACGGTCATAGAGCGGGACCGCGTCCTGGAACCGGTTCTTGCGGCGCATGATGTCGCCGGCCATCGACAGGGGCTCGGGACGGTCGGGGTACTGGCGGGCGAGGTTCTCGAGCAGGCTGGTGGCCTCGTCGGACTGGCCCAGGCTGTCCTGCAGCGCGGCCATGCGGAGCTGCACGACGGCGGCCAGCGGGTCGCTGGACGGGACGGCCTGCAGCGTGTCGAGCGCCGCGCGGGGGCGGCGGGCCGCATCCTGGATGTCGGCCAGCAGCAGGCGGGCGGCGGTGAGGCCGGGCCGCATGGTGAGGGCGAGGCGCAGCAGGATCTGCGCGGTGTCGTTGGCGTTCTGCTGCCGCAGGGTGGCGCCCATGGCGAGGTAGGTCTCGGCGATCCCATCGCTGGCGCTGCGGACGGCCCGGTTGGAGACGTCGGCCTCGAGCGCCAGGCGGGACATGCCGAGCTCGCCGCCCGAGGCGATCTCGCGGATCACGCGCTGGGCTTCGGTCACGTAGCCGGTGCGGGCCTGCCAGCTGGCGAGCACGACGCCGAGACGGAGGTTGAGCGCGCCGTACTCGACCTGCGCGAGGCGGTACAGGCGGTCGGCGTCGACCGTCTGTCCGCCGAGGTCGGCGATCAGCGCGGCGTGCAGGCCCATCACGCCCCGGAGCTGCCCGGCGTCGAAGTAGGGCTGCAGGGTGCCGATGGCCGCGGCGGTGCGGCCGGCGCCGGCCTGGGCCCAGGCGACCAGAAGCGGGCGCAGCACCTGGGTGATGCCCTGGGGCGACAGGCCGGAGAAGCGGGCCTCCGCGTCGTCCCACCGGCCGGCGCGGGCGGCCTCGTCGGCGAGGACCAGCTGGGCGACGGGGCTGTCGGGCAGGCTTTCGGCCAACTTGGCGGCGTCCGGGCGGCCGGCGAGCACGGCGGCGATGAAGGCCTGGTTGGTCACGTCGCGCAGGCCGCTGTCCCGGGCGGCCTGGCCGAGCTTGTCGGCGGCGACGTCGAGGTCGGAGCGCTGGGCGGCGAACCGGCCCTCGAGGTACGCGCCGAACGCCCCGGTGGGCTTGAAGGTGGAGGGGCGGGCGCCGTCGCCGAGGCCGAAGTCGTTGGCCGCGCAGGCCGACAGCATGGAGAGCACGAGCAGGGTGGTGCGGCTGAAGCTGCGGCCCCAGCCGGATGTCCGGCCTGTGGGGCGTCGTTGACGTTCGGCCGTCGGGCGCAGGTGCATCGGGGTCCTCACATGCCACTCGGGTAGTTGGGGCCGCCGGCGCCTTCGGGAACCTGCCAGTCGATGTTCTGGGTGGGGTCCTTGATGTCGCAGGTCTTGCAGTGGACGCAGTTCTGCGCGTTGATCTGAAGGCGCGGCTCGCCCTGCTCCACGCCCACCGCCTCGTAGACGCCGGCGGGGCAGTAGCGGCTCTCGGGGCTGGCGTAGGTGTCCCAGTTGACGCCCTTCCAGGCGGCCGGGTCCTTCAGGCGCAGGTGCGCGGGCTGGTTCTCCTCGTGGTTGGTGTTGCTGATGAACACCGAGGAGAGGCGGTCGAAGGTCAGCACGCCGTCGGGCTTCGGGTAGACGATCTTGGGGGCGGTGGCGGCGGGCATCAAGCCCTCGTGGTCCGCGTGCTTGTGCTTCATCGTCCAGGGGGCGCGGCCGCGGAACAGGTAGGTGTCGATGGCGGAATAGGCGATGGCGCCATACAGGCCGTATTTCGAGAAGGCCGGGCGGACGTTGCGGGCGCCGCGCAGCTCCTCGTGCAGCCAGCTGGTGCGATACTTTTCCTCGTAGGCGGCGGGCTCGGCGGGCCGGCCGCCGGCCAGCGCCTCCGCGACCGCCTCGGCGGCCAGCATGCCGGACTTCATGGCGGCGTGGGTGCCCTTGATCTTCGGCGTGTTGAGGAACCCGGCCGCGTCGCCCACCAGGGCGCCCCCGGGGAAGGTGAGCTTCGGGATGGACTGGAAGCCGCCTTCGCTGAGGGCGCGGGCGCCGTAGCTGATGCGGCGTCCGCCCTCGAAGTGGCCACGCACCGCCGGATGGGTCTTGAGCCGCTGCATCTCCTCGAATGGCGAGAGCCAGGGGTTGCGGTAGTCGAGCCCGACGACGAAGCCGTACGACACCAGGCGGTCGCCGAAGTGATAGAGCCAGGAGCCGCCATAGGTGCCGGCGTCGAGCGGCCAGCCGGTGCTGTGCTCGATCAGGCCGGGCTTGTGGCGCTCGGCGGGGATCTCCCACAGCTCCTTAATGCCGATGCCGTAGGTCTGCGGGTCCCGGCCCGCACGCAGGTCGAAATGGGTCATCATCTGCTTGGTCAGGCTGCCGCGGCAGCCTTCGGCGAAGATGGTGTAGGCGGCCCGCAGCTCCATGCCCGGCTGGTGGTTGGCGCCGGGTGCGCCTTCCTTGGTGATGCCCATGTCGCCGGTGGCGACGCCGACGACCTGGTTGTCCTCGATCAGCACCTCCGCGGCGGCGAAGCCCGGGTAGATCTCGACTCCGGCGGCCTCGGCCTGGGTGCCGAGCCAGCGCACGACGTCGCCGAGGCTGACGATGTAGTTGCCGTGGTTGCGCATCTGCGGCGGGGTGGGCAGGCGGATGCTGCGCTTCTGCGTCAGGAACAGGAAGCGGTCCTCGCCGGCCGGGGTCAGCAGGGGCGCGCCCAGGCTTTGCCAGTCGGGGATCAGCTCGTTCAGCGCCCGGGGCTCGATGACGGCGCCGCTGAGGATGTGGGCCCCGACCTCGCCCCCCTTCTCGACCACGCAGACGGTGGCGTCGGGCGCGAGCTGCTTGAGGCGGATGGCGGCCGAGAGGCCCGCGGGGCCTGCGCCCACGATCACCACGTCGAACTCCATCGCCTCGCGTTCCGCCATCCGAGCCTCCGCCGTTACCTGTCGTCGGCTCCATACGTAGGGTCTTTCCCGGGTTGCGCAAAACCTTTGGCCCGAGTTGCGCAACCGCGGGCGATGGATCAAGTCTGGACGCGGGCTTCGGGCTGCCCCGATGGGCCGGGTGGGGGACGACGTGGACGATCGGGGCGCATTGCGGCTGCAGGTGGAATGGGGTGCGGACGAGGCGCTGCTGGATGCGCCGCTCGACCGGTTCTCGCCACTGCCGGCTGCCGGGGCAGCGGCTGCGGCGATCGGTGGGCCCGCTGCCTGGGTCGAACGTGCTGCGGCGGCACCGGGCCCCCTGCCCTTCGGCCCCGCCGCGGGAGCGGTTTCGGTCGCGGGGGCGGCGAACGACCTGGCGGGGCTGCATGCGGCGCTGGACGGGTTCAGCGCCTGCCCGTTGCGGGCCACGGCGTCGCGCACGGTGGCACCCAGCGGGAACCCCGCAGCCGGGCTGGTGATGGTGGCGGAGGCGCCGGGGCCCGAGGACGACCGGGCGGGGATGGCGTTCAGCGGGGCACCGGGGGAGCGGCTGGACCGGGTGCTGCGGAGTGCCGGGCTGACCCGCGACGCGCTGCTGCTGACGATGCTGGTGCCCTGGCGTCCGCCCGGGGGGCGGCCGGTGAACGAGGCGGAGGTGGCGGCCTGCCTGCCCTTCCTGCGCCGCCTGCTGGTCCTGACCCGGCCGCGGCACCTGGTGCTGCTCGGCGCCGGGCCGCTGCGGGCCCTGGCCGGGGCGGAACTCAGCTTCCGCAAGGCGCGTGGACGATGGACCGACCTGGTCGTCGAGGGGTTGGAGACCCCTGTGGCACTGATGCCGATGCAGCCGCCGGAGCTGTGGCTGTCGAGCCCGGCCAACCGGCAGTCGACCTGGGCCGAGCTGCTCTGCCTGGTCGGGGCGCTGCGGGACGGTGTTCCCGATTCCGCACCATAGCTCACGATGGCGTGCGTTGCGTGGCCACATCTGAGCGTGTAGGCGGCCCCGTCATGCGAGGGATCCCCCAAGCGCGATCCCGCCTTTCGGCCGCCCGCGCGTTCTTTGCCGGCGCGGCGATCCTGGCCGGAGCCGCAGTACCCGCACTATCGCCCGCCCGCGCGCAGGAGACGAGCGACGACACCGCCATGGCGATCCCGCGCCTGGCGACGCCGGACGGGTCGCCGGTGTCGTTGCTGCGGCCGCTGTCCGCCGCGGTGGCGCGGCAGGTGACGGAGGCGTTCAAGACCCCGGCCGCATCATTGGCGGCGCTGCAGGACGATCCTCTGCTGGGCCATATCCTGGCCGACCGGCTGCTGGCGGCACAGACCCGCCCGCCGATGGACGAGTTGCGGGCCTGGCTTTCGCGGTTCCCCACCCTGCCGGATGCGCCGGCGATCCAGGCCCTGCTGGTGTCGCGGCTGCCGCCGGGGGTGGCGCCCCCCCCTGCCCTGGCCCTGCGATCTTTCGCGATGCCGCCGGCCGGCGACGATATCGAGGCTGCGGAGACGGGCCTGGCGCGCAACCCGGCGCTGGACCGCACGATCAACGAGGCGGCCCGGGCCGGGCAGTTCGAACGGGCGGTGCGGCTGGTGGCCCGCACCAAGGGGCTGAGCCCGACCTACGGGGCGCTGCTGCGGGCGGAGATCGCGCGGGCGATGTTCAGCCAGGGGGCCGACCTCGAGGCGCTGGCGCTGTCCGAGGCGGCGAACCGGCAGGCGCATGGCGCGGTGGGGCTGGCGCCGTGGGTCGGCGGGCTGGCGGCATGGCGGCTGGGGCGGTTCGAGCTGGCGCGGACGTGGTTCGAGGCGGCATGGCGGGCCCCGCTGATCGCGCCCGCCCAGCGGGCCGGGGCAGCCTATTGGGCGGCGCGCGCCACGCTGGTGACCCGCGGCGAGCACGGGCCCTGGATGCGGCGGGCGGCGCAGGACCCGCGGACGTTCTACGGCCTTCTGGCCCGGCGGGTGCTGGGCGAGCCGATCCGGCCGATGCTGCCCTTCCAGACGGACACGCTGGCCGAGGCGGATATCGAGGCCGTGGCGGCGATGCCGCGCGGCTGGCGTGCCCTGGCCCTGGTGCAGGTGGGCCAGCCGGCCCGGGCGGCGGCGGAGCTGCGGCTGCTGTTCAGCGAGACGCTGGACCAGCCGGGGTTCGGACGGTCCGTCCTGCTGGTGGCGCGCGCGGCCGGGCTGCAGGATCTGGCGGGCCAGCTGGGGACGGTGCTGCAGCCGACGGCGGTCCATGTGCCGGCGACCCGGCTGCGCCCCACGGGCGGGTTCCGGCTGGACCCGGCGCTGGTCTATGCGTTGACGCGCCTCGAATCGAACTTCGACGCCGGGGCCGTGTCTGCGGCGGGAGCGCGGGGGCTGATGCAGCTGATGCCGGGGACCGCGCATTTCGTGATGGCCGGGCGGCGGACACCGGAGCTGCATGACCCCGGCACGAACCTCGACATCGGGCAGCGCTACCTGCTGCAGCTGTCGCAGTCGACGCTCGTCGGGTCCGATCTGATCCGGATGCTGGCCAGCTACAATGCCGGGCCGGGGAACTTCGGCCGCTGGCTGGACACGATGCGGCCCGAGGACGATCCGCTGCTGTTCATCGAGGCGCTGCCGGGGGAGCAGACCCGTGCCTATGTTCCGCGGGCGCTGGCGTATACCTGGTTGTATGCGGCACAGCTGGGGCTGCCGTCGCCGAGCCTGGACGAGTTGTCGGCCGGGCTGTGGCCGCAGGTGCAGGTCCGCCCGACGCACCGGGAGCCGGTCGTGCGGCTGCATTGAGCGTTCGGCAGGAGGGCTGACCATGGGGATCGACGAAAGCCGGCGGTTCGTGCCGGTGACGGTGGCGGTGCTGACGGTATCGGACACGCGGACCCTGGCCGATGACCGCTCCGGCGACACGCTGGCGGCGCGGATCGAGGCGGCGCGGCACGTGGTGGGGGCGCGGGCGATCGAGCGGGACGATGCCGACCCGATCGAGGCGCGGCTGCGGGGGTGGATCGCGGACCCCGGGATCGACGTGGTGATCAGCACCGGGGGCACGGGGATCACCGGGCGGGATGTGACGCCCGAGGCGTTCGAGCGGGTGCTGGAGAAGCGGATCGAGGGGTTCGGCGAGCTGTTCCGCATGCTGAGCTACCAGAAGATCGGGACATCGACGATGCAGTCGCGGGCGCTGGCCGGGGTCGCGGGCGGAACGCTGCTGTTCGCGCTGCCCGGGAGCACGGGCGCGGTGAAGGATGCCTGGGACGACATCCTGGTATGGCAGCTCGATTCGCGGCACCGGCCGTGCAACCTGGTGGAGCTGATGCCTCGGCTGCAGGAGCATCTGCACGGGCTGGCTTAGCGCCCACGTTTTTGTTTTGTTCTTGACGGACACGGTCTGAACTCGGCATCTTGTTCCAGCACAAAGAGGGAACAGGCAAGATGCCCGACGGCTCTTTCACCCACGTCATGCCTGAGCGCGATGCCCTGGCGGCGTTCGAGTATGCCGGGTTCGCGGAGCCGCCACCCGAGGCACCGATGCCGAGCCTGGCGCGCAAGGGCCGGGGTGCGGTCACCAACCCGGCCTCGCGCTACGATCACGCGACGGGCGCGCCGGTCGATGACGGATGGTCGTTCCTGACGGGCGAGGAGTTGACCCTGCCCCCGTTGCAGACGGTGCTGGAGCGTGACTCGTCCCGCTCGGCGCTGGCCTGGAACGAGAGCCCGGACATCGGCTTCGACCGGGCGGTCAACCCGTATCGCGGCTGCGAGCACGGGTGCATCTACTGCTATGCACGGCCGAGCCACGCCTATCTCGGCTACTCCCCCGGCCTCGATTTCGAGACCCGGCTGGTGTTCAAGCCGGACGTGGCGGCGCTGCTGGAAAAGGAGCTGTCGCGCCCGGGGTATCGGGCGGCGCCGCTGGCGCTGGGGTCGAACACCGACCCCTACCAGCCGGTCGAGCGGACGCTGCGGCTGACGCGATCGGTGCTGGAGGTGCTGGAGCGGTTCCAGCACCCGGTCAGCATCGTGACGAAGTCGGCGAGCGTGCTGCAGGACGTGGACATCCTGCAGCGGCTCGCGGCGAAGGGGCTGGTGCGGGTGTGGCTGTCGGTCACCACGCTGGACCCCGCGCTGGCACGGATCATGGAGCCGCGGGCGAGCAGCCCGGCCCGGCGGCTGCAGGCGATCACCGCCTTGACCGCCGCGGGGGTGCCGGCCGGGGTGCTGGCGGCGCCGATGATCCCGGGGCTGAACGACCCGGAGCTGGAGCGCATCCTGCAGGCGGCGCACAAGGCCGGGGCGCGGCATGCCGGGTACGTGCTGCTGCGGCTGCCGCTGGAACTGCGGGAGATGTTCACGGCCTGGTTGAACGAGCATGTGCCGGACCGGGCGCGGCGCATCCTGGCGCTGATCCGGGACACCCGGGCGGGCGCGCTGAACAACAGCCGGTTCGGGCAGCGCTTCACCGGCCAGGGCCCCTACGCGGACCTGCTGGCGCAGCGCTTCGACCGGGTGTTGCGGCAACTGGGGTTCGCAGGGCGCGAGACGCTCGATTCCACCCAGTTCCGTGTTCCCCGCCGGATGGAGGCGCAGCTCTCGTTGCTGTAGCGGCCGGCCGCCGTCGATCCCGGCTGCCGTCGATCGCGGTCGATCAGGGCGACGGCTGCTCCGGCCCGACCCCGGCCTGGGCGAAGGCGTCGTCCGGATGGGCGCGCCGCGCCATGTGACGGAGGCCCGTGGCGATGGCGGTGGCGGCGCCGCTCCAGTTTGCCGGCGGCTCGCCCGCGGGCGTCTCGCGGCCCGGCAGGCCGGCGATGGCCTGGGCGATGCTGTCGGCGGTGGGCTCGCACAGGATCGCCATGTCTTGGTCCTGCAGCTGTTCCGCCAGGCCGCCGACGCGGGTGGCGACGACCCAGCGCCGGGCGGCGACGGCTGCCGCGGCGACGCCGCTCTGGCTGGCCTCCCGGTGCGAGAGCACGAGCGCGTCGGACCAGGCGAGCAGGGCGCCCAGCTCGGCCTCGGGCACCCACCGGTTCTCGACCGTGACGTGGGGCAGGTGCCGGAGGCGGGCCAGCTCCGGCCCTTCCGGCCCCGAGCCGACGACGCGGAGCACGAGGTCGTCGCGGCCGGCCAGCTGCTCCATGGCACCGGCCAGGAGATCGAGACCCTTGTAGGGGAGGAGACGGCCGAAGGAGAGCAGCCGGAGCGGGCCGCCATGCCGGCAGGCGGGGGCCGGCGCGGGCCCGAAGACGAAGGGCGGGAGCGAGGCCGGCAACAGAGGGACGCCGCGAGGAACGCCGCGGCGGCGCAGCTGGTCGCCGACATGGCGCGTGAGGGCGAACAGCGTGTTGGCCCCCCGCAGAAGCCAGCGCTGGAGGGCGATCTGCAGCGGGAAGGTGTCGCCGGGATGCCGTTCCGCGTCGTGGACGATCACGGCGTAGGGCACGCCGGCCCGGCGCAGGGCGGCCGCCATGACGAAGTCGAGCGGCGCGGGCATGGCACACAGCGCCACGTCGGCCTGCGCCGCCCGGACCGCCCGCGCCACGGCGGGGATCAGGCGAGGCGCCTCGAGGGTGCGGGTCATGAAGCCCCACTGGTCGTGGTAGGTGCGGACCGGGACGTCGTTGCGCGGGGCATCGGGCAAGGCGAGCAGCTCGGCCCCGGTCGACAGGGACAGGAGGGTCTCGACGCCCGGGACGGCCGCAAGCTCCCGCGCCAGGGCCGCTGCGACCAAGGGGCCGGCGCCGCGACGGCCCCATTGCCAGACCAGGACACGGATCACGGGACGGGCAGACCCAGCCCGCGAACGGCGTCGGCGAGGGCAGCGGGGCCGAGACGCAGGCGCGCCGCAGCCTGGGCCGCCGTGCCGAGCCGGCGGCGCTCGTCCGCATCGTCGGCAAGCCGGGTCAGGGCGGCGGCCGCGGCGGCGATGTCGGGTTCGGCCCAGACGGCACCGGCCGCCTGGAACACGCCGCGCGGGTCGATGGCCGGCACCAGGCGGCACGGGATCGGCACGGCGCAGGCCTGGTCGATGAAGTCCTGGGTGCCGGACCAGGCTGTGGCGACGACCGGCTTGCCCATCAGCATGGCTTCGGCCGGAACCAGGCCGAATCCCTCGCTGCGGTGCAGGGACAGGACGATGTCGCAGGCCGCCATGACGGACCCGGCTTCGTCGCGCGACAGCGTGCGGGTGTCGATCACGATGTTGGGCCAGCCGGACGCTGCTGCGACCAGGCGGGCGAGATCGTCGGGAAAACTGGCCGCGCCACCCACCCGAAGCAGCAGCACGCGGTCGGGCCGGGTGCCGAAGGCAGCCTGGTGGGCGGCCAGGGCGCCGAGCGGGTTCTTGCGCTCGAAGCTGGACGCCAGGTTGAAGGCGACGAGGGTCAGGACGGCGTCGGCGGGCAGGGTTGCGGGCAAGCCGAGCGACTCGCGGGCGGCGGGCGGCGGGGCCGGGCCGCCGCAGGCGACGGGATAGGGGACGACACGGACGGACGGGCTCTCGAAGCCGGGCGGCATGGCACGGGTGACGGCGTCGGCGGAGAAGCGGGAGGGGGCCCAGACCTCGTGCACGAAGCCGAAGCCCGTCGCCCAGCCGGGCGGGGCGACCGGAAGCTCCCAGGGCCAGACGCCGACGATGCGGCGGCCATGCAGCAGCGGGCGGCCGAGACGCAGCAGGGCAGCCGGAAGCGCGGCGGCGTTGACGTGCAGGATGAGCGGGACGCAGGGCGGCGGCACCGGATGGCCCGGGCCCGCGGGCCAGCACGGCACGCCCAACGCCTCGAGCCCGCGGAGATACAGCCGGGCCGCCTCGCCCAGGCCGGAGGCGCGGCCCAGCTCGCCCGCGACGGCGACGCCGCTCCGGGCCGCAGGGGCCGGGTGATCCGGACGGGGGGCGAACCAGGTGGCAACCTGGCCGAGCACGGCGCGGCGGGGGCCCTGCGGCAGGCCGCGCCACAGGCGGTGCAGCGGGTGGAGCGGCTTCTCCGCGAACGGCCCTTCCGCGCCGGACCCGGCCGCCATAATGGCCATGCCGGGGCTCAACCGTCGTTCAGGTGGCAGGCGCTCAGGTGCCCGGGCGCCACCTCCCGCAGGGCCGGGACCTCGGCGCTGCAGCGCGCGAAGGCATGGGGGCAGCGGGGATGGAAGTGGCAGCCGGAGGGCGGGGCGAGCGGGCTCGGGATCTCGCCCTTGATCGCGGTGAAGCGGCGGGCGCGGAGGTCGAGACGCGGGACCTCGGACAGCAGGGCCTGGGTGTAGGGATGGTTGGCGCGGGCGAACACCTCCTCCGTCGGCGCCTGCTCGACGACCCGGCCCAGATACATGATGGCCACGCGATCGCTGAGGTGCTCGACGACGCCGAGGTCGTGGCTGATGAACAGGTAGGTGAGGTCCAGCTCCCGGCGGAGGTCCATGAACAGGTTGAGGATCTGCGCCTGGATGGAGACGTCGAGCGCCGCGACGGCCTCGTCGCAGACCAGGAACTCGGGCTGCACCGCCAGGGCGCGGGCGATGCCGATGCGCTGGCGCTGGCCGCCGCTGAACTGGTGCGGGTAGCGGCGCTTGTAGGCCGGGTCGATCCCGGCGCGGCGGAGCTGCGCGTCGAGGTAGGTGTCGCCGGCCTGGTCGCGCGGGATGAGGCCGTGGACGCGGGGAGCCTCCCCGACGATCTCGCTGACGCGCAGGCGGGGGTTGAGGCTGGCGTAGGGGTCCTGGAAGACCATCTGCACGCGCAGGCGGACCTGGCGCGCGGCGGCGCCCTCGAGGCTGGCGCGGTCGGTGCCGTGGTACAACACCTGGCCGGCGGAGGGGGGCATGATGCCGGCGACCATGCGGCCGAGGGTGCTCTTGCCGCAGCCGCTCTCGCCGACCAGGCCGAGGACCTCGCCCTTGGCGACGACCAGGCTGACGTCGTCGACGGCGCGCACGACCTGGACCGGCGGTAGGGGGCGCATGGCGCCGCGCATGCGGCGGACCAGGCGGGCGGCGGCGTCGGTCTTCTTCTCGAAGCGCTTGCTGACGTTCCGCAGCTCGATCACGGGGGCCGGTGCCGAAACGGGCGTCATGCCGGCACCTCGGCCCATTCGTGGACGGGGTGGAAGCAGCGGTGGGCGTGTCCGCCCTGGGTCGTGTCGCTCACGACGAACTCGGGCGGGTCCTGCTCGCACTCGGCGGTCGCGCGGGCGCAGCGGGTGCGGAAGGCGCATCCGACGGGCAGGTTCAGCACGTTGGGCGTCATGCCGGGGATGCCGCGCAGCCGCTCGCCGCGGGGCGTGCGGCTGGGCACGGACCCGATCAGGCCGTTGGTGTACGGGTGCAGCGGCCTGTCCAGGACCTGGTCCACGGTGCCCTTCTCGACGATGCGCCCGGCATACATGACGGCGATGTGGTCGGCCAGCCCCGCAATGACCGAGAGGTCGTGGGTGATCCAGACCAGCGCGGTGCCGAAGCGGGCGCACAGGGCCTGCATCTCCGCCAGGATCTGCGCCTGGATCGTGACATCGAGCGCGGTGGTGGGCTCGTCGGCGACGACCAGGGCCGGACGGTGCAGCAGGGCGATGGCGATGGCGACGCGCTGGCGCATGCCGCCGCTGAACTGGTGCGGGTAGGCGCGCAGCCGCTCCTCGGGGCTGGGGATCCCGACCAGGCCCAGGGCGTCGCGGGATCGGGCGCGGGCTTCGGCCCGGCTGACCTTCTCGTGCGCCTGCACGGTCTCGATCATCTGGGTGTCGACGCGCAGCACCGGGTTCAGCGTCATCATGGGGTCCTGGAACACCATGGCGATGTGGCGGCCGCGCAGCTTGCGCATCTCGGCGTCGGACAGTGCGGCGATGTCGCGGCCCTGGAAGAGCACCTGGCCGCTGACGACCCGGCCGGGCGGGTCGACGAGGCCCAGGATGGAGAAGCCGGTGACCGACTTGCCGGAGCCGCTTTCGCCGACCAGTCCCATCACCTGGCCCCGCTCGACGGTGAACGACACGTCGTCGACGGCGCGGATGGTGCCGGCGCGGGTGACAAAGTGGGTGGACAGGCCCCGGACCTCGAGGGTCGCGGTCACTTGCGGAGCTTCGGGTTGAGCACGTCGCGCAGCTGGTCGCCGACCAGGTTGATGGAGACGATCGTCACCAGCAGGGCGATGCCCGGGTAGAAGCTGATCCAATATTTGCCGGACAGCATGTACTGGTAGCCGTTGGCGATGAGCAGCCCGAGGCTGGGCTCGGTGACGGGGACGCCGAGGCCGAGGAAGCTGAGCGTCGCCTCCAGCGCGATGGCGCGGGCCATCTGGAACGTGCCGACGACGATCAGCGGCGGCATGCAGTTGGGCAGGAGGTGGCGGAACACGATGCGGGTGTTCGACAGGGCGAGGCACTCGGCGGCCTCGATGTACTCGCGGCGGCGCTCGGCCAATGCGGAGCCGCGGGCGGTGCGGGCGTAGTAGGCCCACTCGACCATCACGAGGGCGAGCATGACGTTGCCGATGCCCTTGCCGAGGAAGGCGAGGATCATGAGGGCGACCAGGATGCTGGGGAAGCTGAGCTGCAGGTCCACCAGGCGCATGATGATCGTCTCGGTGCGTCCGCCGACATAGGCGGCCACCAGCCCGAGGGAGGAGCCGATGATCCCGGCGATCAGGGCGGAGCCGACGCCGACGAGCAGCGAGATGCGCAGGCCGTACATGATGCCGGAGAGCATGTCGCGGCCCTGGTCGTCGGTGCCGAGCCAGAACTTGAGGCCCTCGCCGGAGACGGCGCCCGGGGGCAGCCGGCCATCCATGATGTCGAGCTGGGCGAGGTCGTAGGGGTTCTGCGGCGCGATCAGGGGGGCGACGAGCGCGATGACCAGGATGAGCAGCATCACGACGAGGCCCAGCACGGCGAGGCGGGACTGGGCGAAGTCGAGCGCGAGGCGCTTGGCCGGCGACTCCTCCTTCAGCAGCGCAGGCGGCACGGGTGCCGCGGGCGGCCCGGGCTTCGTTACGCTGACGCTCAACCCTGTTCCTCCAGCCGGACGCGGGGGTCGAGCGCGGTGTACAGCAGGTCGACGGTGAGGTTGATGAGCACGAACAGAAGCACGATGAGCATCAGGTAGGCGACGATGACGGGGCGGTCGAGCAGGTTGATGCTGTCGATGATGAGCTTGCCCATGCCGGGCCAGGCGAAGATGCTTTCCGTGACGACGGAGAAGGCGATGGTGGTGCCGAGCTCGAGCCCGACGACCGTCACGACCGGGATGAGGATGTTCTTCATGACGTGCACGCCGATGACGCGGGCGGGGCTGAGGCCTTTCGCGCGGGCGAACCGGACGTAGTCGGACGGCAGCGCCTCCCGCACGCCGGCGCGGGTCAGCCGCATGATGAGGCTGACGTTGAACAAAGCCAGGTTGAACGCCGGCAGGATCATGTGCGCCAGGCCGTCGCGGGTCAGGAACGACCATTGGATGCCGAGCAGCTGCACGGTGGTGCCGCGGCCGGTGCTGGGCAGCCAGCCGAGCTGGACGGCGAAGACCATGATGAGCATGAGGCCGACCCAGAACGACGGCAGGCTGAAGCCCAGGATGCTGCCGGCCATCATGGTCCGGGACAGCAGGCTGTTGGGCTTGAGGCCGGAATAGAGGCCGGCGGGGATGCCGATGACGATGCTGATGAGCACCGCGGCGACCGCCAGCTCCATCGTGGCGGGCAGGCGCTGCAGGATGACGCGGAGGGCGGGCTCGTTGAACACGAAGCTGCGGCCGAGGTCGCCGCGCAGCAGGCCGGTGACGAAGACGAGGTATTGCTGCCACAGGGGCTTGTCGAGGCCGAGGGCCGCGATGGCGCGGGCGCGTTCGGCCGCATCCGCCTCGGGCGAGATCAGGATGTCGATGGGGTTGCCGATGACGTTGACGCCGACGAACACGATGACGGTCATGGCCAGGACGACGAAGACGGCCTGGATCAGCCGGCGGATCAGCCATGTGGCCATCAGGCGGCAAGCCCGGAACGGTCGTGCGGCGGGGCAGCGGAGCTCGTTCGGGGTGTCGATGCCATGTGGTTGCCATGCCTCCGGCGGTGTTCCGCTATGCAGCATAGTCGGGTCTCCGACGCACGACCAGACCGGAGCCGGGTCGTTGCGCGGGCGCCGGTGTGGGCGGCGGCCACCGGTTTCGTGCCGGTTGCCGCTGGCCGCGCGGCGGGTGATGATGCCGCATGTGGTGTCCCTGCCCCGCTCCGCCGCCCGGATGACGATCGAGCCGATGGCCATTCCGCGGTTCCCGGTCGCGTTCCCGGTGCCGGAGATCGGGCCATGGCGAAGGGGCAACACCGGCGTCGCGGGCTTCACTACGATGCGGGCGGCGGCGGCGGGGCCGCATGTGCTGGTGATGGCGCTGCTGCACGGCAACGAGATCGCGGGGGCGGTGTGCCTGGACCGGCTGCTGCGTTCGGGGCTGCAGCCTGCCCGGGGGCGGCTGACGCTGGGGTTCGCCAACCTGGCCGCGTTCGACCGGTTCGACCCGGCGCATCCGACGACGTCCCGCTTCATCGACGAGGACATGAACCGGGTGTGGGACCCGGCCGTGCTGGACGGGCCGCGGTGCAGCCTGGAGCTGGATCGCGCGCGGGAGATCCGGCCGCTGGTGGACACGGTGGACGTTCTGGTCGACCTGCATTCGATGCTGTGGCCGTCGGACCCGCTGATCCTGAGCGGGGCCTCGGCGCGGGGGCGGATGCTGGCACAGGGGTTGCGCGTGCCGAGTCTGGTGGTGGCGGATCACGGGCATCAGACCGGGCCGCGACTGATCGACTACCCGCGGTTCTCGGCTTCGGACACGGCGACGGACACCGCGACGGACACCGCTTCGGGCCCTGCGGCATATCCTGCGGCGGCGGCGTGCCTGGTGGAGGCCGGGCAGCACTGGCAGCCCGAGACGATCGACGTCATGACGGGGGCGGTGGATGGGCTGCTGCGGCATACCGGGTTGGGCAGGCTGCCGGCCGCGGCCGGCGCCACGGCCGCCGGGCCGTCCGCCCGGGCCCGCTGTGCCGAGGTGACGATGGCGGTGACGGCGACCACGGCGGGCTTCGCCTTCGTCCAGCCGTACCGGGGCGGTGAGGTGATCCCGCTGCGCAACACGCTGATCGCGATCGACGGCGCGACCGAGATCCGCACGCCGCACGACGACTGCCTGCTGATCATGCCGAGCCTGCGCGCCAGCCGCGGCCACACGGCCGTGCGGCTGGCGCGCTTCCTGTAGTTCCCGTCGGAGGGCCCGGCGGCTATGCTGCGCCGCAGCACCCGCTTTACCCTGGAGACCTGACGATGCCCCTCAGCGCGCCCGTGGCCCGCACGGCCCTGCACCGCCGCAGCATCGAGCTGATGGGCTATCACCGGGAGGACGGCCTGTATGACGTGGAGGCGCACCTGGTCGACACGAAGACCTATGCCTTCGCCAACCACGATCGGGGCACGGTGGAGCCCGGCACGCCGCTGCACGGGATGTTCGCCCGCATGACGCTGGACATGGACATGACGATCGTGGCGTTCGAGGCGGCGACGGATTTCGGGCCCTACGCGATCTGCCCCGCCGCGGCGCCCAACTTCGCGCGGCTGGCCGGCATCCGGGTCGGGCGGGGGTTCATCAAGGCGGCGAACGAGCGGATCGGCGGGGTGCACGGCTGCACGCACCTGCGCGAGCTGCTGGCCCAGATGGGCACGGTGGCGTTCCAGACGCTGTATTCCGTGCGGGAGAAGCAGAACCGCACGGCGAACGCCGTCACCACGCCCGAGCCCGCCACGCCGGCGCGGCCGCCGATGCTGGGCACCTGCCTCGCCTACGCGCCGGACAGCCCGGTCGTGCAGCGCGCCTGGCCCGAGTTCTACACAGGGCCTGCCGTGCCCGCCGGTCAGCCGACCCTCTAGTTCGTGGCGTCGGCTTCGGCCGGGGTCTTGAGCACGAGCGAAAGGGCATGGAGGCCGCTGGCGAACTCGGCGCCGAGGGCTTCGTTCACCCGGCGGTGGCGGGCGACGCGGCCGAGGCCCTCGAACGCCGGCGTGACGACCAGGACGTTGTAGTGGGTCTGGCCGCCGGCCCGCGCCCCGGAATGCCCGGCATGGCTGGCGCTGTCGTCCACGATCTCCAGCCGGATGGGGGCGAGTGCCGCCTGGAGGGCGGCATGGATGCGGTCGGTGCGGCGGGTCATGTCGGTCATGCCCCCGCGTCTAATCCCATAAGGGGCGCGGGCCAAGCGCGCCGTCGCGGCAGGCCGGCCCCCGGCGCGCGGGGCCGGGGCGCGGGGCCGGGGCGCGGGGCCGGGGCGCGGGGCCGGGGCGCGGGGCCGGGGCGCGGGGCCGGGGCGCGGGGCCGGGGCGCCCTGTCGCGAAGCCCTTGCCCGATCCCCGATTGCGCGCACATATAGCGGCACGATGACCCGACGCACGCCACGCCCCCGGGCCTATGCGCCTGACCCGGACGCGACGCCGGGGCACCCCTGCGACCATCCGGGTTGCGGGCTGGACGGGCAGTACCGCGCGCCGAAGTCGCGGGCCACGCTGAACCAGTATCACTGGTTCTGCCTGGACCATGTCCGCGCGTACAACGCGTCGTGGGACTACTACAAAGGCATGAGCGCCGGGCAGATCGAGGCGCAGACGCGGGAAGACACGTCGTGGCAGCGGCCGACCTGGCCGCTGGGCAGCCTGGGCCGCACGTCGTTCGACGAGACGCATCTGCGCGACCCGTTGGAGATGCTGGCGAGCGGCCGGCTGAAGCGCGGCTCGGCGGAAAAGCAGGCGAGCCGCGTGCCGACGGAGCTGCGGGAGCCGATCCAGACGCTGGGGCTGGACTGGCCTGTCGCGCTGGACGTTTTGAAGACCCGCTACAAGGAGCTGGCCAAGCGCCATCATCCGGACGCGAACGGGGGCGACCGGGCGGCCGAGGAGCGGCTGAAGTCGATCAACCTGGCCTATGCCGCCGTTCGGCACTATCTGACCGACCCCCCGCGCATGGCGGCGACCGGGTGAGCTTTCGCAATGCAGCAGATCGGCGCTAGGATGCGCCGGCATGCCGCCGGGGGCGGTGCCGCCCGCCCCGACCAGAGACAGGATGATCGAGGCCTATGACCAATATCGCTGCCCTCGCCGACGCGCGCACGACCCCGACCTCGGCCATCGACGTGCCGGACACGACCGTGAACGCCCGCGCGGCGTTCGAGATCGACTCGGACATGGACGTGCCGGCGTTCTCCGTCCGCACCGAGCATGTCCCGGACATCGACACGTCGTACAAGTTCGATCGGGAGACGACGCTGGCGATCCTGGCGGGGTTCGCGTTCAACCGCCGGGTGATGATCCAGGGCTACCACGGCACGGGCAAGTCGACGCACATCGAGCAGGTGGCGGCGCGGCTGAACTGGCCGTGCATCCGGGTGAACCTCGACAGCCACATCAGCCGGATCGACCTGATCGGCAAGGACGCGATCGTGCTGAAGGACGGCAAGCAGATCACGGAGTTCCGCGAGGGGATCCTGCCCTGGGCGCTGCAGCACGCCTGCGCGCTGGTGTTCGACGAGTACGACGCGGGGCGGCCGGACGTGATGTTCGTCATCCAGCGGGTGCTGGAAGTGGAAGGGCGGCTGACGCTGCTGGACCAGAACCGGGTGATCCGCCCGCACCCGAGCTTCCGGCTGTTCGCGACGGCCAACACGGTGGGCCTGGGCGACACGACGGGGCTGTATCACGGCACGCAGCAGATCAACCAGGGCCAGATGGACCGCTGGAATATCGTGGCGACGCTGAACTACCTGTCGCATGCGCAGGAGACGGCGATCGTGCTGGCCAAGATGGGCGTGGACGGCACGGACAAGGCGATGAAGAAGCAGGTCGAGAGCATGGTGGCGCTGGCGGACCTGACGCGGGCCGGGTTCATCAACGGGGACATCAGCACGGTGATGTCGCCGCGCACGGTCATGACCTGGGCGGACAATGCGCGCATCTTCAAGGAGGTCGGCTTCGCGTTCCGGCTGACGTTCCTCAACAAGTGCGACGAGGCGGAGCGCAGCACGGTGGCGGAGTATTACCAGCGGTGCTTCAACGAGGAGCTTCCGACGGGGCTGCTGGGCACGCGCAAGGGCATCTGACGCGCATGAGCGGCAGCGGCGGCAACACCAAGGACACGAGCCGGACGGAGGACTTCAAGCGCGCGACCGCGGGGGTGCTGCGGGCGATCGCGCAGCAGCCTGACGTGCAGGTGGCGTTCCAGCCGGGCCCCTCGGGCCTGGTGGGCAAGCGGGCGCGGCTGCCGCTGCCCACGCGGGCGCTGCCGGCCACCGAGATGGCGAAGCTGCGGGGGGCCGCCGACAGCGTGGCCCTGCGGCTGCGGCATCACGATGACGGCGTGCATGCGGCCCGCAGCCCCGGCCGGCGCGACGCGAAGGACGTGTACGACGCGCTGGAGCAGGCGCGGGTGGAGGTCGTGGGCGCCAAGCACATGTCGGGCGTCGCGGCCAACCTGGCGGCCCGGCTGCACGAGGAGTGCGAGGCCGAAGGCTACGACCGGATGACGCGGAAGGACCAGCTGCCGCTGCCCGCCGCCTTGTCGCTGCTGGCGCGGGAGCGGATGTCGGGGCAGACGTCGCCGACCTCGGCGAGCCGGATCCTGGAATCGTGGCGGGGGACCCTGGGCGAGGATGCGGAGGGCGCGCTGGCCGAGATGGCCCGGACGCAGGACGACCAGCAGGGGTTCACGAAGGCGGCGCGCAAGCTGCTGGCGGCGCTGAACCTGGCCGAGGCGGAGATCGAGAGCGAGCCGGACGACCAGACCGACGAAGGCGAGGAAGGCGGCGAGCAGGCCGGCAGCCAGGACAACGCCGAGCAGAGCGAAGGCGACAGCCAGAGCGACGCCGAGAGCATGCTGGGCGCGCAGCCCGAGCAGATGGAAGGCGACAGCAGCGACGAGCAGGGCGACGACGACGCCGAGGAGGACGCGGCGGCGGCCGACGGCGAGGACCGCCCCGGCGGCCCGCAGCAGCGGCGCGAGAAGCCGGTGCCCGACGACCACCAGGCCTATCGCGCCTACACGCGCAGCCACGACGAGGAGATCTCGGCCGAGGACCTGTGCGACCCGGAGGAGCTGAGCCGGCTGCGCCAACAGCTGGACCAGCAGCTGCAGCACCTGCAGGGCGTGGTCAGCAAGCTGGCGAACCGGCTGCAGCGCCGGCTGCTGGCGCAGCAGACCCGGGCGTGGGAGTTCGACCTCGAGGAAGGGATGCTGGACGCCGGGCGGCTGGCGCGGATCATCGTCAACCCGATGCTGAGCCTGTCCTACAAGCGGGAGCGCGAGACGGACTTCCGCGACACGGTGGTGACGCTGCTGATCGACAACTCCGGAAGCATGCGCGGCCGGCCGATCACGGTGGCGGCGATGTGCGGGGACATCCTGGCGCGGACGCTCGAGCGGTGCGCGGTGAAGACCGAGGTGCTGGGCTTCACGACGCGCGCCTGGAAAGGCGGGCAGGCGCGGGAACGCTGGGTGCAGGACGGCAAGCCGCGCAACCCCGGGCGGCTGAACGACCTTCGGCACATCATCTACAAGTCCGCGGACGCGCCGTGGCGGCGGGCGCGCAAGAACCTGGGCCTGATGCTGCGCGAGGGGCTGCTGAAGGAGAACATCGACGGCGAGGCGCTGCTCTGGGCCTACCGCCGGCTGGTGAACCGGCCGGAGCACCGGCGCATCCTGATGGTGATCAGCGACGGCGCGCCGGTTGACGACAGCACGCTGTCGGTCAACCCGGGCAACTACCTGGAGAAGCACCTGCGGACGGTGATCCACGAGATCGAGAGCCGCAACCAGGTCGAGCTGATCGCCATCGGGATCGGCCACGACGTGACGCGCTACTACCGCCGGGCCGTGACGATCGTGGACGCCGAGGAGCTGGGCGGCACGGTGATGAAGAAACTGGCCGAGCTGTTCGACGAGGATGCCGGCGCGATGTGGTCCCGTATGGCAGCCGAACGGGCACCGGCGATCGGGTAGCGGCACGGCAGGGTGCCCGGGCGCTGACCCGTCGTGATCGTCGTGTCTTCGTGGTCCCTCTCACGTCTTGCAGCCGCGACATCGCGTGCTGGTGGCGGCCGGAAGCGGAACCACGAAGACATGAAGGACACGACGGCGGCGGCAGTCCAACTTGGCTGCCCGAGGATGCGCGGTGGCGGCAAGAGGTTCGGGGTCGGGGTCCGGCGGCGCGCCCCTTCGAGAACTGGGCCTCGATCACCCGCATCGGGTTGTCGGGCAACGTCACCACACCCGTGGATGCCTCCTGCCGCGGGGTCACAGGGGATCGGTCGTGGCGCGTCATCGAATCCCTTGCAGAGCGCCGTGGTTCACCCCACACTCGGTGCATCCGAAACTTACTGAAAGGAGGTGATCCAGTGTCTCATCGTTCGATCCACCAGACTGCTGCCGTGACCTGGACGCCCGTGACCTCGGTCGTCGTCGGCTGAACGCCGGTTTGACCATCGGCTGAACAGCCACTGTCCGGCAGCGTGTCTGTCGAACATGGGAAGGCCCGGGGCGATGCTCCGGGCCTTCTGTGCTTTCGGGGTCCGCCTCTGCGTCACGGACCGTCGTCGCCGATCGTGGCTTCCAGCTGCAGGACGGCGGCGGCCTCCTCGTCCGCGAGGGTCGTGACGTCGCGCAGCTTGCGGTCCATGGCGCGGGTGCGCTGCCGGGCGTCGACGATCGTGTTGCTGACGCTTCCGGCCTGCTTCTCCAGCCGGGCGAGCACCTCGTCCATCTTCACGAACTCGCCGCGGACGGCACCGAGCAGCAGCTTGATGTCTTCGGCCCGGCGCTCGATCTGCAGCGTCAGCGCGCCGAGCTGGATGGTGCGCAGCAGGGCCGGCAGCAGCGTGGGCCCCATGACGAGCACGCGGTGCTCGCGGTTGAGCGTCTCGATCAGGCCCGGCATGCGCGCCGCCTCCAGATAGAGGCCGTCCGTCGGCAGATACATGATGGCGAAGTCGACGGTCGCGGGCGGGGCGATGTATTTCTGGCCGATCTTCTTCGCCTCGAGACGCAGCCGCAGCTCCAGGCCGCGCCGGGCGGCCCGCTCGCCGTCGCTGTCGCCGGCCTCGCTGGCCAGGACCAGGCGGTCGTAGTCCTCGGCCGGGAACTTGGCGTCCACGGCCAGGACGGGCCGCGGCAGGGTGCGGGACGGCATGAGCAGGACGAACTCGACCATCTCGTCGCTGTCCCCGCGCAGCTTGCGGTTCGCCTCCCATGCGCCCTGCGGCAGCACGTCCTCCAGCAAAGCGCGCAGGTGCATCTCGCCCCAGGCGCCCCGGGTCTTCACGTTGGAGAAGATGCGTTTCAGGTCGCCGATCTGGGCGGTGACGGCCTGCACGTCGCCCATGGCCTTCTGGACGAGGCCGAACTGGTCGATCACGCGCTGGAAGCTGCCCTGCATCTGCTTCTCGATGCCTTCGGTCAGCTTCTCGTTCACGCTGCGCTGGATTTCGAGCAGGCGGCTGGCGGACTGCTCGCCCATCTCGCGCAGCTTCTGCTCCAGCAGCAGGCGCTGGTCGCCCTGGTCCCGGGCCAGGGCGGCGGCGAGCGTGCCGAGCGTGGCCTGCGCCTCCAGCCGCGTGTCCTCCGCCCGGGTGGCCAGGGCGCGTTCCGTGCTGGCCAGCGCCGCCCGGAGCGCCTCGGCCTCGGTGCGCTGCCCGGCCTCGATCGTGCGTTGCACGACAGCCAGGTGGGCGCGCAGGGCCTCGCCCTCGGCGCGGGCCGCCCGGGCCGGGCCGCCGCGCAGGAGCAGGATCACGCTGGCCAGGGCGAGCAGCAGCAGCAGCCCGAGTCCCGCGGCGAGGAGTTCGGGCGGAATCACGCGAAGCGCCGGGTCAACTCGTCGTGGAGGCGTCGCGGGAGCGGTTGCGGGGCGAACAGGAACCAGGCGCAGACGACCCCGGGCAGGATGGCGTGCAGCCAGATGAGCGGGATGAGCGCGGGGCCGCGGGCGGCTAGGTTCTGGACCGCGAGGCCGATGGCGAGCAGCGCCACCACGGACAGGACGGCGAACAGGGGCCGCAGCACGTTGCCATGGCGGCGGAACGCGCCCGTCAGCACCGAGAGCAGCGCCACCATGGCGAAGCTGGCAGCGGTCAGCGGCGCGGTGAGGCGGCGGTGCGCCTCGACGCGCAGCTTGCCGATATCGCGGGCATTCAGCGCGGAATCGGGGTTCAGCAGCTCGGGCAAGGACATCTCGGTGCTGTCGCGGTAGCGGGTTTCGCCGTTCTTGTTGCCGCTGGTCAGGTCGATCGAGTTCTCGGCGAAGGTCAGGACGTTGAGCCGCCCGCTGGTGCGATCGATCTCCTCCCGCGAGCCGTTCAGCAGCAGCACGCGCGGCCCGGCGGCGCCGTTGATGAGGCGGCCGGTCTCGGCCAGGATCGTGGCGCGGCTGTTCCGCTGCCGGGCGTCCTCCACCAGGATGCCGCGGAGGGTGCCGTCGCGATCGCGGCTGCGGATGTAGACGGTCAGGTCGTCGCTGACGGGGGTGAAAACGCCCTCCTGCAGCAGGAACGCTGCCATGCGGTTGCGGATCTCGAACTGGTATTCGCGGAAGGCGGTGTAGCTGGTCGGGACGATCCAGATGTTCAGCAGGTAGCAGGCGAGCATGACGACCGCGGCCAGGACGAAGGCGGGGCGGGCCAGGGCCAGCGGCGAGAGGCCGGCGGCGCGCATGACGGTCAGCTCGCGGTCGCCGGCGAGGCGCTGGTAGACGAACTGGACGACGACGAAGGTGGTGATGGGCAGGATGACGGCGACGAAGTTGGGCACGAGCAGGCCCGTCAGCTCGAAGAACACGCCGAGCGAGAGGCCGCGGTTGACCACCAGCTCGACGAAGCGGAGGGACTGGGTGAGCCAGATGAGGGCCACGAGGCCGCCGGTGACCGCGACCAGGGCGATCGCGAGCTGGCGGAAGATGTAGCGGTCGATCTGCGGCGGGCGGGGCAAGGCGCAGCGGACCGGGGACAGCCTTGCCCTGACGGCGCTCAGGCCCCTGGCGGCGCTCGATCCCCGGGCGGCGCTCAGACCCCGGAAGGCTTTCAGACCCCGGACGGCTTTCAGACCAGGAAGAGCCACATCGCCGCCAGAAGGACCACAAGGGCGATGACGGCGTACTTGGTGAAGCCGGTGAAGCGGGCCCAGAACATGGCGCGATCGGCGATGAAGGTGTCTTCGATGCTGGCGGGGGTCTTCTGCGGGGTCATGGCCATGGTCTTGCCTCGGTTCTGGACGGACCGCCCTTGTAGGGCATCAGGACCCCGGAGGAAAAGCGCCGGCGTTGACCAGGGCGTCTCCGGGGGCCGCCCAGGCCGCGCTTCCGCCCAGGAAGGCGCGGAGTGCCACGGGATACAGGCGGTGCTCCTGCACCAGGACTCGGGCCGCGAGGCCTTCGGCCGTGTCGCCCGGCAGGACGGGGACGGCGGCCTGGGCCAGGATCGGGCCCTCGTCCATGACCTCCGTCACCTGGTGGACGGTGCAGCCGTGCAGGCGCACGCCGGCCGCCAGGGCTCGGGCATGGGTCTCGAGCCCCGGGAAGGACGGAAGCAGGCTCGGGTGGATGTTGAGCATGCGGCCGCGCCAGGCCTCCACCAGCCAGGGGGTCAGCAGGCGCATGTAGCCGGCCAGGCACACGAGGCCGATGCTGCGGGCCTCGAGGGCGGCGTGGATGGCCCGCTCGTGCGCCTCGCGGTCCCGGCCGAAGGGGCGGTGCTCGATGCAGAGCGCCTCGACCCCCTGCGCGGCGGCGTGCACCAGGCCGGCGGCGTCGGGCCGGTTGGCCAGCACGAGGGCGATGGTGGCCGGGAAGCCAGGGGCGCGGGCGGCCTCGAGCAGCGCCTCCATGTTGGTGCCGCGCCCGCTGATCAGGACGGCGACGCGCGTCACGCCAGCCAGCCCTCGGGGCGTGCGATGCGGGCCTCGGGCTCGCCGTCATGGGGGACGACGCGGCCGATGGCGACGGCCTGCTCGCCCTGTTCGGCCAGGTGGGCGATGGCGGCGGCGGGGTCTTGCACGATCAGGGCCATGCCGACGCCGCAGTTGAACACGCGCAGCATCTCCTCGGGGTCGACGTTGCCGGTGCGGGCGAGCCAGGCGAAGACAGCGGGCGGCGTCCAGAGTGCGGCATCGAGCTCGGCCGCGGTGCCGGGCGGCAGGGCGCGCGGCAGGTTGCCGGGCAGGCCGCCCCCGGTGATGTGGGCGGCCCCGCGCAGCAGCCCGGCGCGATGCAGGGAGAGCACGGGTTTGACGTAGATGCGGGTGGGGGTCATCAGCACGTCGGCGAAGCTGCGGCCGGGGGCGAACGGGGCCGGGTCGTCCCAGGCGGCGGCGGCCACGTCCATGACCCGGCGCACGAGCGAATAGCCGTTGCTGTGCACGCCGCTGCTGGGCAGAGCGAGCACGGTGTCGCCCGGGGCGACGCCGCTGGGCAGCAGGGCGTGGCGTTCGGCGGCACCGACGCTGAAGCCGGCGAGGTCGTAGTCGCCGGCGGCATACAGTCCCGGCATCTCGGCCGTCTCGCCGCCGACGAGGGCGCAGCCGGCCTGGTGGCAGCCGGCGGCGATGCCGGCGACGACCTGGGCCGCGTGCTCGACCGAAAGCGCGCCCGTGGCGAAGTAGTCGAGGAAGAACAGGGGTTCGGCGCCCTGGACGATGAGGTCGTTGACGCACATGGCCACGAGGTCGATGCCGACGGTGTCGTGGCGGCCGGTGTCGATGGCAACCTTCAGCTTGGTGCCGACCCCATCGGTGGTGCTGACGAGGATGGGGTCGGTGAACCCGGCGGCCCGGAGGTCGAACAGGGCGCCGAAGCCGCCAAGGCCGCCCATGACGCCCGTGCGGCCGGTGGCCTGGGCGAGGGGCTTGATCCGCTCGACCAGCGCGTCCCCGGCCTCGATGTCGACGCCGGCCTCGCGATAGGTCGCGCCCTGGCCCGGTTGGGGTTTGCGGGTGGGGATCGCGCCATCTGGGGGGGCCTGGGTCATAAGCGGTTCCTCGGAAGCGGGCCGATCGGCTATGGTGCCGGCATGCGGCACCCGGACGATCGCGGCGGACAGAACCATGGCGGCCTTGCCGGGCGCAAGCCGGGCACGCGCCGCGCGTGGGGCAGGCAATGCTTGACGGGATGAACCGCGTCCAGACGGCACCGGTGCTGAACCTGGCGAACGCCGTCACCTTCGCCCGGTTGTGCGCGGCGCCCGTGGCGGTGTGGCTGGTGCTGCACAGCCGGTACGGGGTGGCGTTCGTCGTGTTCGCCGCGGCCGGCATGTCCGATGCGCTGGACGGCTGGCTGGCGCGGCGGAACGGGGGGTCGGCGCTGGGGGCGCTGCTGGACCCGCTGGCCGACAAGGCGCTGCTGATCGGGATGTTCGTGACGCTGGCGGTGATGGGGTTGCTGCCGGACTGGATCGCGATCCTGGTGGTGTTCCGCGACGGGCTGATCGTGGGGGGGGTGGTGCTGCTGCGGCTGAGCGGCACGGCGGTGCCCATCCGGCCGCTGCTGCTGTCGAAGGTGGCGACGGCGTTGCAGCTGCTGCTGGTGGGCACGACGCTGCTGCTGGCGGGCCTCGGCGGGGCGGTGCCGCGCCTGCTCGGGTCCTTGCCGTGGGCCCTGACCTGGGCGCTGACCTGGGCAGCGACGGCGGCGGCGCTGGTGTCGGCCGGCGCCTATGTGCGGCGGGCGGCCCGATGACACCTGACGTGACGCCGTCGGGGCGGGAGATCGTGATCACGACCGAGGCGCGGGTCTCGACTCGGATACAGCGGTTCGGCCTGCTGGTCGGGCTGCTCGTGGCGCTGTATCTCGCGCTGTACCTGTTCTCGTCCATCCTGCTGCCCTTCGTGGCGGCGGCGGGGATCGCCTACTTCCTGGACCCGCCGACCACGCGGCTGACCCGGGCCGGGATGCCGCGCGGGCTCGCCGCGTTCCTGATGGTCGTGTCCTTGCTGACGGCCTGCCTGCTGTTCGCGCTGCTGCTGTATCCGCTGCTGCTGGCGCAGCTGGGGCTGCTGATCTCGCGCGCGCCGTCCTATGCCAGCTCCATCCGGCTCTGGGCAGGCGAGATGATCCTTCGGCTGCAGGACACGTTCGGGCCGGAGTATGTGGACGGCAAGCTGCGGGACCTGGTGGGCGGGCAGGCCGGGTCGATGCTGTCGTTCCTGGCTTCGGCGCTGACGCGGGTGGTGGGCGGCGGCTTCGCGCTGTTCAACGTGGTGTCGCTGGTGGTCGTGACGCCGGTGGTGGCGTTCTATCTGCTGCGCGACTGGCGGCGGGCGGTGGCGCGCGTGGACAGCTGGCTGCCGCGGCGGTACTCGGGCGTGCTGCGGGCGCAGGCGCGGGAGGTGGACCGCATCCTGTCGGCCTGGGTGCGGGGGCAGGCGCTGTGCTGCCTGGTGCTGGCGGGCTTCTACGCCTTCGCGCTATCGCTGGTCGGACTCGACCTCGGGCTGATCGTGGGGATCACGTCGGGGCTGCTGTCGTTCATCCCGTATGTCGGCAGCATCACCGGGGGGGTGGCGAGCATCGGGCTGGCGCTGGCGCAGTTCAGCTGGACGGGCGTCACGATCGTGGCCGGGGTGTTCGTGCTGGGGCAGCTGCTGGAGGGGTATGTCATCTACCCGCGCTTCCTGGGCGACCGGGTGGAGCTGCATGCGGTTTGGGTGATCTTCGCGCTGTTCGCCGGGGGCGCCGCGTTCGGGTTCCTGGGCGTGCTGATGGCCGTGCCGGTGGCGGCGGCCATCGGGGTGCTGGCGCGGTTCTGGCTTCGGCGCTATCTCGCGAGCGCCTTGTACCTCGACCCACCCCCGCACCCATGAACGACCGTCCTGCCCAGCTGGTGCTGCGCTTCCCGCGCAGGCCGGGGTTCGCCGCGCGGGACCTTCTGCCGAACGCCGCCCAGTCCGAGGCGCAGGCCTGGCTGCAGCGGGAGGCGGCGTGGCCGCTGGGGCGCCTGGCGCTGTGGGGTGCGGCGGGCAGCGGCAAGTCGCATCTGGCGCATGCCTGGGCCGAGCGGCTGGGCGGCCGGGTGCTGGCGGCGCCCGATACGGCCTGGCCCGGAACGCCGCTGGCGCTCGATTCGATCGACACCGTCCCGGACGAGCCGGCGCTGCTGCACCTGCTGAACGCGGCGGCGGAGGCGGGGCAGCCGCTGCTGCTGGTGTCGCGCACCGCGCCGGGGCGGCTGCCGGTGCGGCTGCCGGACCTGGCGAGCCGGCTGCGCGCGACCTCCACGGTGCAGATCGGCGTGGCGGACGAGGCTTTCCTGGCGTTGTTGCTGGGCCACCTGCTGGCGGAGCGGCAGCTGCGGCTGCCGATGGCGCTGCAATCCTGGCTGTTGACGCGCCTGCCCCGCGCGCCGGCCGCCCTGCGGGATGCGGTCGCGCGCCTGGATGCGGCGGCGCTGCAGTTTGGCCGGCCGATCACGCGGGCGCTCGCCTCGGCCGTGCTGGGGCTGCAGGACGCGCCCTCAACTGAACCGGAGTAGGACTGCATGCCGCGACGAAAGCCTGCCCCGCCGACCCTTGCCCCGCGCCCGATCGGGCCCGCGGACCCCGACCGGTTCATCAACCGCGAGCTGTCCTGGCTCGACTTCAACCATCGGGTCGTCGAGGAGGCGGAGAACGAGCGGCATCCGCTGCTGGAGCGGCTGCGGTTCATCTCGATCTCCGCCTCCAACCTCGACGAGTTCTTCTCCGTGCGGGTGGCCGGGCTGATCGGGCAGGCGAAGGCGGGGGTGGTGGCCGTCAGCGCCGACGGGCGGACCCCGGCGCAGCAGCTGGCCGAGATCCAGGTGCGGGCCGGCCGGCTGATCGCGGAGCAGCAGCGGGTGTGGAACATGCTGCGGGGGCGGCTGCGCGAGGCGGGGATCGCGCTGTGCGAGATCGGGGACCTGTCGCCCGAGGACCGCACGTGGCTCGAGGCGTGGTTCATGGACCGGGTGTTCCCCGTGCTGACGCCCTTGGCGATCGACCCGGCGCACCCCTTCCCGTTCATTCCCAACATGGGGCTGGTGAAGGTGCTGAACCTGCAGCGCGACGACGACAACCAGGCGATGCAGGCGCTGATCCCGCTGCCGGCGCTGGTCGAGCGCTTCGTGCGGCTGCCGGCGGCACACCCGCCCCAGTCCTCGCCCCAGTCCTCGGGCCAGTCCTCGACCCAGTCCTCGGGCCAGTCCTCGACCCAGTCCTCGGGCCAATCCCCGGGCCAGTTCCCGGGCCAGTCCCCGGGCCAGTCGGGCTCGAACGCGCCGCCCGGCATCCGCTTCGTGCTGCTGGAGGACATCGTCACGCTGTTCCTGGGGCGGCTGTTCCCGGGCTACGGCGTGGTCAGTCAGGGCATGTTCCGGCTGATCCGCGACACCGGCGTCGAGTTCGAGGAGGAAGCGGAGGACCTGGTCCGGTCGTACGAGACCGCGTTGAAGCGGCGTCGGCGGGGGGTGGCGATCCATCTGTCGGTGGATGCGGCGATGCCGGAGGCGCTGCAGGCCCTGGTGGTGGACGAGCTGGACGTGGACGAGCAGGGCATCCCCGGCGAGGAGGTGATCATCCAGGAGGGGATCCTGGGCGTGGCGGACCTCAAGCAGATGATCGTGGACGACCGTCCGGACCTGCTGTTCCCGGCCTATACCCCGCGCTTCCCCGAGCGCATCCGGGACTTCGCAGGCGACTGCTTCGCGGCGATCCGCGCCAAGGACATCATCGTCCATCACCCGTTCGAAAGCTTCGACGTGGTGGTGCAGTTCCTGCGGCAGGCGGCCGCCGACCCCAGCGTGGTCGCGGTCAAGCAGACGCTGTACCGCACCAGCCGGGACAGCCCGATCGTGAAGGCGCTGATCGAGGCGGCGGAGGCGGGCAAGTCCGTGACCGCCATGATCGAGCTGCGGGCGCGCTTCGACGAGGAGGCGAACATCCGCCTGGCGCGGAGCATGGAGGCTGCCGGCGTGCAGGTGGTGTTCGGCTTCGTGGAGCTGAAGACGCACGCCAAGCTCAGCCTGGTGGTGCGGCGCGAGGGCCCGCTGATGCGCAGCTACGCGCATTTCGGCACCGGCAACTACCACCCGATCACCGCCCGCATCTACACGGACCTGAGCTTCTTCACCTGCGACCCCGACCTCGTGCGGGACAGCGCGCGGCTGTTCAACTACATGACCGGCTATGCCAAGCCCGAGAAGATGGACAGCCTGTCGTTCAGCCCATTGACGACGCGCAGCACGCTGGACGCCCTGATCGCGGCGGAGACGGCGCACGCGCTGGCGGGGCGGCCCGGCAGCATCTGGCTGAAGCTGAACAGCCTGGTGGACGACCAGCTGATCGACGGGCTGTATCGGGCGTCGATGGCGGGGGTGCAGGTGATGGTGGTGGTCCGCGGCATCTGCTGCCTGCGGCCCGGCGTGCCCGGCCTGTCGGACAACATCCGGGTCAAAAGCATCGTCGGGCGATTCCTGGAGCATGCGCGCATCTATGCGTTCGGGAACGGGCACAAGCTGCCGAACCGGCATGCGGCGGTGTTCATCAGCAGCGCCGACTGGATGGCGCGGAACATGGACTGGCGGGTGGAGACGCTGGTGCCGATCCACAACAAGACGGTGCATCAGCAGGTGCTGGACCAGATCATGGTGGTGAACCTGAAGGACACGCTGCAATCCTGGGAGCTGGGGGCGGACGGCGCCTGGCGGCGGATCGCGCCCGGGCCGAAGCCGGTGTCCGCGCACGACTATTTCATGACCAACCCGTCCCTCTCCGGGCGGGGTTCGGCGCTGCACGGGCCGGCGCTGCTGCCCAGCTCGCACCATCGCCGGCAAGACCCGGTCAGCCAGGACTGAGGCGATGGCACAGGAGGCAGGGCCGGCACAGGAGGCAGGTGGGGCGCGGCGCTGCGCGGTGGTGGACCTGGGCTCCAACTCCGTGCGGCTGGTGGTGTTCGAGGGCCGGGGCCGCAACCCGGTGGCGATCTTCAACGAAAAGGCGGTGCTGCGGCTGGGGCGGGGCCTGCAGGCGACGGGGCGGCTGAACGAGGCCGGGGTGGCCCAGGCGCTGCGGGTGATGGGGCGCTATGCGGCGGTGGCCGGCGCGATGGGGGCCGAGCCGCTCGAGGTGCTGGCGACGGCTGCGGTGCGGGATGCCAGCAACGGCCCGGCCTTCGTCGCCGACCTGCAGGCGCGGATGCCCGGCGCCGTGATCCGCATCCTGTCGGGTCAGGAGGAGGCGGCCTTGTCCGCGGCCGGGCTGCTGTGCGGCATCCCCGGGGCGGACGGGCTGCTGGCCGATATCGGCGGTGGCTCGCTGGAGCTGGTGCGGCTGGATGCCGAGGGGGTGCGGCATGCGGCGACGCTGCGGCTGGGGGTGATCCGCCTGGCCGAACGCGCCGACGGTGACCTGGTGCGGGCCCGCGCGCTGGCCGACGACGACCTGGCCGAGCTGCCCTGGCTGTCCCAGGCGGCGGAGCGGGACCTATACCTGGTGGGCGGGGCCTGGCGGGCCCTGGCGCGGGTGCATATGCAGGCGACCCAGTACCCGATGTCGATCGTGCACCACTACACGATCGACCGGGAGGCGGCGCGGACCCTGGCGGCGACGATCCTGGAGCCGCGCCGGGGGCCGGAACGCCTGGCCGGCGCCACGCGCCGGCGGTCGGAGGACCTGCCCTATGCCGCCATCGTGCTGCAGCGGCTGCTGCGGCAGTCCGGCGCGCGCCGGGTGGTGTTCAGCGCCAACGGCATCCGGGAAGGCTGGTTCATGCAGCGCGTCGAGCCCGACGTGCGGCGGCAGGACCCGCTGCTGGCGGCAGGCCGGGAGCTCGCCCTGCAGCTGGGACGGGACGACAGGCTGCCGCCGGCGCTGGTGGACTGGACGTCGCCGCTGTTCCCCGCCGAGACGGCCGACGCGCTGCGGCTGCGGCATGCGGCGTGCTGGGTGTCGGATATCGGCAGCCACGACCACCCGGAGTACCGGGCCGAGCAGGCGTTCCTGCGGGTTCTGCGCCAGCCCGGGGTAGGGCTCGATCATCCGACGCGGGCGTTCCTCGCGCTGGTGGTCGCGTTCCGGTACGAGGTCGAGGCCGAGACGGGCTTCACGGCGCCGGCGCGGGCGCTGCTGGATGCGGTGGCGATCGCGCGGGCGGCCGTGTTGGGCACGGCGTTGCGGCTGGCGTATTTCCTGTCGGCCGGGACCCCTGCCCTGCTGCAGGCCGCGGCGTTACGCCTGGACGCGGGACGGCTCGTGCTTCGGCTGCAGGGGGCCGGGCTGTTCGCCGGCGAGGGGGTGGAGCGGCGGCTGGACCGGCTGGCCGCCGCCCTGGGCGTGGTGGGTGTGCTGGAATAGCGCGCGCTACTTCGCGTCGTAGACGTACAGATAAGGGGTGCCGTCATACTCGCTGCCGAAGCTGGTGAGGATCTTGCCGCTCGCCATGTCGGCCTTGGTGAACCCCGTGAGGGTGAGGGAGGCCGTCGGCTGGCCTGCCCCGGTCACATGCAGGCTGAGGCCGGTGTAGCCGGCGGCGCCGTCGCCATCGACCCAGCTGATGGTGTTGCCGGCAGGCGTGATGCCGAAGATGCTGGCGGCGTCGCCCGCATGGAAGTTGGCGACCGTGCTCCATGTGTCGGCGGTCGCGCCGCGGTCGTCGACGAAGAAGGTGTCCAGGCTGGCGGGCCCGGTGCCGCCGACGAGGAAGTTGGAGCCGGTGCCGCCGTCGAGCACGTTGGTGCCGCCCACGGTGCTGACGTTGATGGCGTCGGAGCCGGATCCGGTGTGGATGAACGAGTTGGGGGCGGTCGCGCTGATGTTGAGGTTGTCGGGCGAGAGGTCGATGAACTGCCAGTTCAGGTTGGCGACCGGACCGGAATAGACGGTGCCGCCCATCGCGGTGGAGCTGTTGGTCGTGTTGTCGTGGATGGCGAAGGTGTTTGCGCCGATGGTGCCGCCGGCCGTCGGCGTGGCGATGGTGGTGCCGAGCGGGCCCAGAAGCGTGGTGGTGAAGCCCTCGTTCGCACCCACGGCGGCCCCGGCGACCGTGACCGTGACGGTGGCGCTGGTGACGCCCGCGGCGAAGGCGACGGTGCCGCTGGTGGCGGCGAACGCGCTGGACGGGGCCGGGTTGGTGCCGGAGCCCGCGACGCCGTAGGTCAGCGTGACGGCCTGGCTGCTGTTCCCGGCGCGGGTGACAGCAAAGGTGTAGGCCGTCGTGCCGGTGGTGGAGTCCGGTTGCACGGCGGCCAGCGGCGCGATGGCGAAGCTCGAGACCACGGCGGCCGGCACGCCCACCACGGCGCCGATGGCCGTCTTGTCGGTGCTGAAGTCGCTGGCGACGTAGACGCGGTTGAACGCGGTGTTGTTGGCCGCGACCAGCGCGTCGGTCAGCAACGGGCTTTCGAGGTTGCCGTTCTGGTTCAGCTGCGTCTGCACGCCATTGTTCTCGACCACCGCGAAGGGCGCGTGGGTCAGCACGTCGTCGTCGAGGAAGTTGGCGATGGCGAGCTCGCCGTTGCCGGGACCGCCGCCCACATAGAAGGTGGTGCCGTCGATGCGGTTCTGGAAGTCGGTGGTGAAGCCGTCGTACTTGGTGGCGGGCGGCGAGTTCACGCCATGGCCTTGGTAGCCCAGCTCCTTCAAGGTCTCGTTCGCCTGGAGGGTCTCCTCCATCCTCTGGTAGCTGAAGGCGGTGAAGGCGGCGTTCGGGTCGATGCCGTAGGTCGTCTTGTCGATCCGCATGGCGGCGTCGATGGCGTCGAACTCGCGCTGCAGGTCCTGGCGCAGGCGGCCTGTGCGGAGACGGTGATGCGGGCGGCGCCGGTGTTCTCGATCACCGCCTCGGCATTGCCCTCCATGCGTTGCAGCGGCGTCAGCTGCCCCGCGGCCCCGGCCAGCATGGCGGCGTAGATCGGCTTCCACTCGCTCGAGAGGTCGGTCAGCGTGGTGTAGAGGCCGGTGCCGTCGGCGGTCCAGGTGTGCGCGGTCAGGCCGGTGACCGTCTCGGGCAGGATGGTGCCGTCGAGTGCCGTGACGCCCATCAGCGGGGCGGCCGGCGCGGGCAACGGGGGCGCCGCCTTCACGTTGGGGACCAGCACGGTGGCGCCCGTCGCGGTGGCGGACTGGCTGAAGTCGCTGGCGACCAGCACGCGCTCGTACATCATGGAGTTCGCGGCGACGACGACGTTGGCGAGCGAATCCTCGAGGCCGCCGTTCTGGTTCAGCTGGGTCAGGACGCCGTTGTGCAGGACGGTCGGGAAGGAGGCATGGGTGATGACGATGTCGTCGAAGAAGTTGGCGATGGCGTTCTCGCCGTTGTCGGTGCCGCCGCCGACGTAGAAAGTCTTGCCGTCCGTCTTGTTCTGGTAGTCGGTGGTGAAGCCGTCATAGGTGGGGGTGGGGGGCTTGTTGAGCCCGTGCCCCTCCAGCGCCAGCATCTCGAGCTGCTCGTTCTGCTGCAGGGTCTGTTCCATCAGCAGGTAGGTGTCGGCGTTGAACTCGGCCGAGGGGTCGATGCCGTAGGTCGTCTTGTCGATCTGCAGGGCGGCGGCCACCGCGTCGAACTCGCGCTGGGCGTCCTGCCGGAAGCCGGCCTGCAGGGCGATGGACATCTTGGCCGCGGCGGTGTTCTCGAGCACGGCCTCGGCGTTGCCCTCGAGCCGCTGCAGCGGCGTCAGCTGGTCGGCGTTGCCGGCCAGCATGGCGGAGTAGGCGCCGACCCAGACCGCGCGCAGGTCGGTCGTGGTCGTGAACAGCCCCGTCGCATCGGCGGTCCAGGTGTTGGGCGTGATCCCGGTAATGGTGGCCGGGATGGTCGAGCCGTCGAGCGTCGTCACGGTGGTCGGGTTCGCCACGGGGCTGCTCCTTGTTTCGTGAGGTGGCTTAGCGCGCCGCCTGCACCGATCCAAGGTTCGTATGGTAAGCAATTGTAAACGCCGTTAAGCGGATTCGCGTGATCCGATCATCGGCATGGCCGATGCACGCATGGTCGTCGTCAGATGCGGCGGAGCGGCAGCGACCACGCGAGCAGCATGGCGCCGGCGCTGAAGCAGGCGATCGTCAGGAAGGCGGCGCGGAAGGCCCCGGCGATCTCGAGCCCCAAAGCGGACCTCGCCTGTTCGGACAGGCCGGACAGCACGTCCGGGCCGCGTTCCACGACGCTGGCGAACAGCGCCGCCGTGGCCGGGTCCCGCAGCGCCAGGACGGCGAACAGGACAGCGCCCACCATGGCGGTGCCGAGGGCCGCGCCGATGGAGCGGCTGAACTGGACGGACGCGGAGGCGGCGCCCAGGTTCTTCGGCCCGGCCACGGTCTGCACCGTCATCTGCACCACAGGCATCGTGGTTCCGATGGCGATGGACAGCAGCACGAACAGCCAGGGCAGCCGATGGAGGGGGATCCATGCGCCGCCGAACGCCAGGCCGACCAGGCAGGCGGTGACGATCGCCTGCCCGAAGGACGGGAAGATGGCGGTGCGCCCGGTCTTGCTGATCATGCGCCCCGTGAACAGGGAGCCGAAGGCGATGCCGCCGGTCAGGGGCAGCAGCAGGAGCCCGACCTCGTCCGGCGGCGCGCCGCGGACGACCTGGAGGTAGATCGGCATGAAGGTGACGCAGCTGACGATGGTGGCGCCGACGCAGGCGCCCATGGCGTCCGCCCGCCAGATGGCCGCCTGACGCAGCAGGCCCACGGGAATGAGCGGCATGCTGGAGCGTCGTTCCTGCCGCAGCAGGAGCCACAGGGCGGCGCCGGCGAACAGCGCCCAGCCGATGATGGCCGGGGCGGCGGCCCAGGAGATGCGTTGCGCCTGCTCCAGCGCCAGGAGCAGCGGGATGACGAAGGCGGTGAAGCAGGCGAGGCCCAGCCAGTCGAACCGCAGGCCGCCATTGCCGCGGCGGGCCGGCAGGCGGAGCGCCATGGCGAGCGCCACCAGGCCGAGCGGGACGTTGATCCAGAAGACCGAGCGCCATCCCCAATGCTGCGTCAGCCAGCCGCCGGCGACGGGGCCGAAGGTCGACGAGATCATGAACACCGACGCCAGGTAGCCCTGGTACTTGCCGCGCTCGCGCCCCGGCACGACCTCGCCCACCAGCGCCTGGGACAGGGTCATAAGACCGCCGCCGCCGATCCCCTGCAGCACGCGGGCGGCCACGAGGGCCAGCAGGGTGGGGGCCAGGGCGCAGGCGGCAGAGGCGAGCATGAACACGATCAGCGAGACGACCAGCAGCTTCTTGCGGCCGAGCGCGTCGCCCAGCCGGCCGTAGACGGCGGCGGCGATGGTGGTGGCCATGAGGTAGGAGACGACGACCCAGGAGATGCGCTCCACGTCGCCGAGCGAGGCGGCGATGTTCGGCAGGGCCGTGGCGACGATGGTGGCGTCGATGGCGGCCAGGAACATGGGCAGGATGACGGAGGGGAAGACGCTGAAGAACAGCCGCCGGCTGGACGCGGCCGCCAAGCTGGACGCAGCCGCCGGGGCCGGCTCCACCGTCGGGGGCGACGGCGAGACCGGTCCCGTCATGGGGCGGCCGCGTCCCGGCCCATGGCCAGGTATTTCTCGCGCCGGGCCTCCTTCAGGGCGGCCGGGGTCAACGGCAGCAGCGGCGACAGGACGGCGTCGATCGCGTCGCCCACCGCCGCGACCATGGTGGCGGGCATGCGGTGGGCGCCGCCGAGCGGCTCCGGCACCACCTGGTCGACGATGCCGAAGCCGCGCAGGTCCGCGGCCGTCAGGCGCAGCGCCTCGGCGGCGGTGGGGGCCTGGGCCGCGTCGCGCCACAGGATGCTGGCGCAGCCCTCGGGCGAGATCACGGAGTAGACGGCGTGTTCCAGCATCAGCACCCGGTCGCCGGTGGCCAGCGCGATGGCGCCGCCGGAGCCGCCCTCGCCGATGATGGTGGCGACGATGGGGACCGGCGCCTCGAGACAGGCCTCGATGGCACGGGCGATCGCCTCGGCCTGGCCGCGGGCCTCGGCGTCGATGCCGGGAAAGGCTCCGGCGGTGTCGACGAAGGTCAGCAGCGGCAGGCCGAACCGCCCGGCCAGCGCGATGAGGCGGCGGGCCTTGCGATAGCCCTCGGGGCGGGCCATGCCGAAATGGTGGGCGACGCGGCTTTCGGTGTCGGAGCCGCGTTCGGTGCCGAGCACCACGACGGCGCGGCCGCGGAAACGCCCGAGGCCGCCGACGATGGCGGCGTCCTCGGCGAAGGCGCGGTCCCCGGCGAGCGGGACGTATTCGGTGACGAGCCCGGCGATATAGGCCAGCGCCTTCGGCCGGTCCGGGTGGCGGGCGACCTGGGTCTTCTGCCAGGGGGAGAGCTTGGCGTAGACGAGGCGGGTCTGGGCCTCGACCTTGTCCTGCAGCTGACGGACCTCCGCCTCGATATCGATGCCGCCGGGCTCCTGCATCTGGCGGAGCTCCTCGATCTTGCTCTCGAGTTCCGCGACCGGCCGCTCGAATTCCAGGAAGTGGCGCATGGGGGGCCGGTCTAGCGTCTGGCGCGGCGGGTTCCTAGCCGCAATCGCGCGCGGCTGCCGTGTCGGCCGGCTGTGTGGGCCGGTCAGGTCTGGCCCAGGGGGTGGTGCAGGGCCACCAGCTCGGCGAGGCGTTCGGCCAGGACGTGGGTGTAGATCTGCGTGGTGGTGACGTCGGCGTGGCCCAGCAGGGTCTGCAGGCTGCGCAGGTCGGCGCCGTGGGCCAGCATGTGGCTGGCGAAGCTGTGGCGCAGGACGTGGGGGCTGACGCGGGCCGGGTCGATGCCGGCTTCGAGGGCGATGCTTTTGAGCAGGAGGGCCAGGCCCTGCCGGGTGATGGCGTCGCGGGGGTCGCGGCCGGGGAAGACGTGCGGGCTGTCGGGCACGGCCGCGGCCAGGGCGGCGACGGCGTCGCGGGCGGCGCGCGAGACGAGCACCATGCGCTCCCGCCCGCCCTTGCCGCGGACGATCAGCATCTCGGCCGCCCCAGCCAGGTGGGTGCGGCGCAGGTCCACCAGCTCGCTGACGCGCAGGCCGGTCGCGTACAGCATCTCGAGCGCGGCGCGGGCCATGAGGCCCGGGACGCCCTTGCGGGCGGCGGCGGCGGCGACCAGGGCCTCGACCTCGGCCTCGGCGAGGTATTTGGGCAGCGTCGCCGGCAGCCTCGGCGCATCCAGCAGCAGGCTGGGGTCGTCGGTGCGGACGCCCTCGCGGGCCAGGAACCTGTAGTAGCCGCGCAGGCACGACAGGCGGCGGGCGGCGGTGCGGGCCGAAACGCTGCCGGACAGGCCGCGCATGTAGGCGCCGAGGCCGGCGGCATCGGCGGTGGCGGGCGTCTGGCCGCGGCTGTGCAGCGCCGCGCCGAGGTCCGCGAGGTCGGCCGTGTAGGCGGCGATGGTGTTGCGGGCGGCGCCGCGCTCGGCGGTCAGCATCTCGAGGAAGGCTTCCTCGTGGCGGTCCATGCCGCCGCTACCTCGGCTGGAACCGGTCGTTGGGCAGCACGCGCTCCACCTGCTCGGTGCGGGGCGTGGGCGGGAATGCGCCGAGCACCAGCATGCCCAGCCCGACGACGAGGAGAACGAGGACGAACAGCGCTGCTATGATCCGGCTCATCCACCATCCTTGGCCGCCACGGGAGTGCGTGTGCTAGCCTCGGGCACCATGACACGCAACATTTCAGCATTGCGGCGCTCGACCGACATGCCGGTGCCGCCGTCCGGCCTGCCGGAATCCATGCTGCCGCCGCGGCTGGCGGGGCGCAGCCTGGTGCTGGTCGGGCTGATGGGGGCGGGCAAGACCAGCATCGGGCGGCGCCTGGCCGCGCGACTCGGGCTGCCGTTCCGCGACGCCGACTCCGAGATCGAGCTGGCGGCGGGGTGCACGATCCCCGAGCTGTTCAGCCGCTGGGGGGAGCCCGAGTTCCGCGACGGCGAGCGGCGGGTGATCCGGCGGCTGCTGGCCGGGGACCCGCTGGTGCTGGCCACCGGCGGGGGCGCGTTCATGGACCCCGAGACGCGGGCGGCGATCCGCACGGACGCGGTCTCGATCTGGTTGCGGTGCCGGCTGCCGACGCTGGTCCGCCGGGTGTCGTCGCGGCACAACCGGCCGCTGCTGCGGGATGCGGACCCGGCCACGGTACTTTCGGGCCTGATGGCCACGCGGCACCCGGTCTATGCCGAAGCCGACCTGGTGGTGGATTGCGGCGACGAGCCGCCGGAGCAGACGACGTCCAAGGTGCTGGAGGCGCTGACGGCGTGGCGCGCGCCGCGGCGGCTGTCGGTGGCGCTGCCCTCCACCCAGTACGACGTGGTGGTGGGCGAGAACCTGCTGGACCGGGCGGGCGCGCTGCTGGCGCCGGTGCTGCCGCAGAAGCGGGCCGTGGTGGTGACGGACGCGACGGTGGCGGCGCTGCACCTGCCGCGGCTGCTGGAAGGCCTGGCGCAGACGGGGGTGCAGACGCAGCACGTGATCGTGCCGCCCGGGGAGGCGTCCAAAAGCGTGGCGGGGTTCACCGACCTCGTGGACCGGCTGCTGGATGCGGGGGTGGAACGGCGGACGACGATCATCGCGCTGGGCGGCGGCGTGGTGGGCGACCTGGCGGGGTTCGCGGCGGCGGTCACGCTGCGCGGCCTGCCCTTCGTGCAGGTGCCCACGACGCTGCTGAGCCAGGTGGACAGCAGCGTCGGCGGCAAGACGGGGATCAACACGGGGCATGGAAAGAACCTGCTGGGCGCCTTCCACCAGCCGCGGATGGTGCTGGCCGACACCGGCGTGCTGGGCACGCTGCCGCTGCGGGAGCTGCGGGCGGGGTATGCGGAGGTGGCGAAGGCCGGGCTGATCGGCGACGCCGCGTTCTTCGGCTGGTGCGAGGCGCACGCGCCGGCGCTGCTGTCGGGCGACCGGGAGATGCAGGCGGAGGCGGTGCTGCGGGCCTGCGCCTTCAAGGCAGCCGTAGTGGGCGACGACGAGCGGGAGGAGAAACCGAACGACGGCCGGGCGCTGCTGAACCTGGGCCACACCTTCGCGCATGCGCTGGAGGCCGAGGTGGGGTATGGCGGCGGGCTGCTGCACGGCGAGGCGGTGGCGGTGGGGCTGGGGCTCGCGTTCCGGCTGTCCGCACGGCTGGGGCACTGCGCCCCGGGCGACGCGCTGCGGGTTGCGGGTCACCTGGACGCCGTGGGCCTGCCGAGCGAGCCCGGCATGCTGAACCGGCGCTTCTCCGCCGGGCGGCTGGTCGCGGGCATGCGGCGCGACAAGAAGATGCGGGACGGGCGGCTGCACTTCGTGCTGGCGCGCGGGATCGGCCAGGCGTTCACGAGTGCCGACGTGCCGGAGGATGCGGTGCTGGACCTGCTGCGCGGCGAGGGGTGCGACGCCTGACGCCCCTCCCCTGTTACTCCGCGGCGACGGGTTCGGCGGCGGCCTTCACCAGCTCCTTTTCCGCCTCGATCGCGGCGGCCTTGGCCTCGACCAGGCCGATGATGCGGTCGATCATGGTGCCGCTCTCGATCGTGTGGTCGGTCTTCCCGGCGGCATAGACCATGTGGCGGCCGTTGCCGCCGCCGGTGACGCCGATGTCGGTCATCAGCGCCTCGCCGGGCCCGTTGACGACGCAGCCGATGATGCTGAGCGTGATGGGCGTGCGGATATGGGCCAGGCCGTCCTCCAGCTTGGCGACGGTGTCGATGACGTTGAAGCCCTGCCGCGCGCAGGACGGGCAGGAGATGATCTTGACGCCGCGGTGGCGCAGGCCGAGCGACTTCAGGATGTCCCAGCCGACGGAGACCTCCTCCTCGGGTTCGGCGGACAGCGAAACGCGCAGCGTGTCGCCGACGCCGGCCCAGAGTAGGCTGCCGAGGCCGATCGACGACTTGACGGTGCCGGCGCGCTTGGTGCCGGCCTCGGTGATGCCGATGTGCAGCGGATGGTCGCACTGCTCGGCGAGCTGCTGGTAGGCGGCGACGGCCATGAACACGTCGGACGCCTTCACGGAGATCTTGAACTCGTGGAAGTCGTGGTCCTGCAGGATCTTGGCGTGTTCGAGCGCGCTCTCGACCAGCGCCTCGGGGTTCGGCTCGCCGTACTTCTCGAGCAGGTGGCGATCGAGGCTGCCTGCGTTGACGCCGATGCGCATGGAGCACCCGTGGTCGCGGGCGGCCTTGACGACCTCGCGGACGCGTTCGGCGCTGCCGATGTTGCCGGGGTTGATGCGCAGGCACGCGGCGCCGCTCTGGGCGGCCTCGATGGCCCGGCGGTAATGGAAGTGGATGTCGGCGACGATGGGGACGTTCACGGCGGGCACGATGTGCTTCAGCGCGAGCGCGCTTTCCTGGTCCGGGCAGGAGACGCGGACGATGTCGACCCCGGCCTCCTCGGCGCGCTTGATCTGGGCGATCGTGCCGGGGATGTCGGTGGTGAGGGTGTTGGTCATGGTCTGGACCGTGATCGGCGCATCGCCGCCGACGGCCACGGCGCCCACGTGGATCTGCCGCGAGCGGCGGCGCTCGATCTGCTGGTACGGACGATAGCTCATGCCTCAGCTCCTCTTGCCGGGCCTCAACATAGGCCCGGGCCCCTGGCGGTTCTACCGCGCCGGGCGGCCTGCGGTCGAGACTCCGCCTGTTGTCACGGAACCGACACCTTGGCCGGGGGCTTCAATGCGTCGGGATCGAGCGGGATGTCGCGCTTCACGCCGCCCGTGGCGCCCAGCACGGGCGTGGCGACGCCGTCGACCACCAGCTCGGTGCCGCCGGCGTTGCCGGTGGTCAGCAGCAGCTGCTGGCCTTTCGGGACGGGCCAGGTCTCGCCGGCGCGCATGACGCGGTTGAGCAGGACCTGGCCCTGCTTCTCGCGCACCTGGATCCAGGAGTCGGACTTCATCCGCAGCACCATGCGGCTGGCGTCGGCGGGCGGAACCGGGGCCGGCGGCGGGCTGGGCGCCGCAACGACGACGGGGGGTGCGACGGCGGCCGGGGCGGCGCTGCCGGCACCCGGCCCGGGGCTCGGCATCGGGCCGGGCATGGAGCCGGGGCCGGGCAGGATGGAGGCGACCTGCGGCGACGGGTTGGATGGAGGGGCGCGGTCGGCCAAGGGGGCGAGCGGCGCCAGGCGTTCCGGCACGGCGGGAACGACCGGGGCGGCGCCCGGCGTGTCCCCGGAGAACTTGTACCAGCCGGCATAGGCCCCGGCGGCCAGCACGACGCCCAGCAGCACGACGGCGCCGGCGGGCACGCCGCGGTCGGGCACCGGGGCGGGGAAGGCGAGCACAGGCTTGCGGTTGACCTCCTGCGCCTCGGCCCGGAAGCGGCGAGCGACCTCGGCCGCATCGAGGCCGAGGAAGGTGGCGTAGCTGCGCAGGAAGCCGACGGCGTAGGCGTTCCCAGGCAGGTCGGACAGCCGCCCCTCCTCGATCGCCTCCAGATACGGCAGCCGGATGCGAAGCGTGGCGGCGACGTCCGGCACGGACCAGCCGAGGCGCTGGCGGGCCGCCCGCAGCTCGGCGCCGACGCGCGATGCGCCCATCGCCGGCCCGTCGACCCCGTCATCGGCAGCGGACATCATCTCCGTCGCCTCCTGAAACCTCGGCTTGCGGTCTTGCAGCACACGGCACCTCGTAGACTGGGTGCGATGTAGCCCGGATTGGCTTGACTTGCCAACGGCCGGAGTCGCGCGCGTTACTTCATGTGCCCGTGTTCCCGAGCCCAGGTCAGCAAGGGGTCGCGCAGGCTGGCCGCGCCGCGGTCGTTGCGGCGGAGGGCGGCGAGCAGGCCGCGCAGCTCGACCAGGTCGACGCGGGCCATCATGGCCTTGATGCGGAGCAGGCTGGCGGCGGGCATCGAGAGGGTGGTGATGCCGATCGCGGCCAGGACCATGGCCTCCAGCGGGCGCGACGCGTGTTCGCCGCAGACCGAGACTTCGACGCCGCGGGTGCGGGCGGCGTGTTCGATGCTGGTCAGCACGTCGAGGGCGGCGGGGCTCAGCAGGTCGTAGCGGTTGGCGAGCGCGGGGGTGCCGCGGTCGGCGGCGAACAGGAATTGCATGAGGTCGTTGGAGCCGATCGAGACGAAGTCGCAGCCCTCCATCAGGGCGGGCAGTTGCCAAAGCAAAGCGGGCACCTCGATCATGGTGCCCACCTCCAGGCGGAGCGGCCCGGGGCGGACGCGGGCGGCCTCGGCGAACAGCAGGGCGCGGGCGGCCCGGAACTCGGCGACGGTGGCGACCATGGGGAACATGACGCTGAGGGTGTGGCCGGCGGCGGCGAGCAGCAGGGCGCGGAGCTGGCGGCGGAAGACGGCCGGGCGGTCGAGGCCGATGCGGAGCGAGCGCCAGCCCATGGCCGGGTTCTCCTCCTCCTGCGGCGGGGCGTCGGGCAGCAGCTTGTCGCCGCCCAGGTCCAGCGTGCGGAACCGGACGGTGCGGCCGCCCGCCGCCTCCAGCACGCGGGCGTAGATGGCGGCCTGTTCGGGCACGTCGGCGATGGCGCCCCGGGCCAGCATGGCGATCTCGGTGCGGAACAGGCCGATGCCGGAGGCGCCGGTGGTGTCGAGCTGCTCGACCTCGAGCGCCAGGCCGACGTTGAGCATCAGCTGCAGGGCGGTCCCGTCCGCGGTGCGGGCCGGCAGATGCCGCTGGGCGGCGAACCCGGCCTCCGTCTCAATGCGAAGCTGGATCGCGCGGTCGTAGGCGGCGCGCACCTCCTGATCCGGACGCAGGATCAGCTGGCCGTCATCGGCATCGACCACGGCCAGGTCGCCATCCTCGGCGGCGTCCACGGCGCCGCGGGCGCCGCCCACGGCCGGGATGCCCAGCGCCCGGGCCAGGATCGCGGCGTGCCCGGCGGTGCTGCCTTCCTCGATGACGACGCCGCCGATGCCGCGGGCGTGCCATTCCAGCAGCTGGGCGGGGCCCAGACGACGGGCGAGCAGGATCGCGCCCCGGGGCACCGGCGGCTTCGCGCCGCCGCCGCCCAACGCCGCGAGCAGGCGGTCGGCCAGGTCCTCGAGGTCCGCCAGACGTTCCCGCATGTAGGGGTCGGAGATGCGGCGCATGCGGTCGCGCACCTCGTTGGTGACGCGGTGGACCGCGGCCTCGGCGGACAGGCCGCCGCCGATCGCCTCGCGCACGCGGCGCATCCAGCCGCCATCGGCCGCGACCATGCGCGTGGCCTCGAGCACGGCGCGCGGTTCCTCGCCATCGGGCAGGCGGCGCTCGATCAGGTCCTCCAGCGACTGGCGCATGGTGGCGCTGGCGGCGTTGAGGCGCTTCAGTTCGGCCCCGGCGTCTTCGGCGAGCAGGCGGCGCGGCGGCAGGCCGAGCCCGTGCAGCACGACGGGGCCGAGCGCGATGCCGGGGGCGATGGCGTTGGCGGCGAAGCGGCGGGGCAGCGTGGAGGCCAGGCCCTCGGCCGCGCCGTCCGAGGCGCCGACGCCCGGCAGCACCTCGGCGAGCAGCATCGCGACGGTCTCCAGCACCTCGCACTCGTCCTCGGCGTAGCGGCGGGGGGCGCGGTTCTGCACGGCGATCACGCCCAGGGTGCGGCCGGCGCGCCGCACCGGGATGGCGAGCAGGGAGGCGTAGGGCTCCTCGCCCGTTTCCGGCCGGTAGGCGAAGGCGGGATGGTTCTGGGCGTCCGGCAGGTTCTGCAGGATGCCGGTGGCGGCGACCAGGCCGACGATGCCCTCGCCGACGCGCAGCCGGGTGCGGCCGACCGCCTCGCGGTTGAGGCCGAAGGTCGCGGCGAGTTCGAGCAGGTCGCCCGGGCGCATGGCGTAGATGGTGCAGACCTCGGCGACGAGCTCGCCGGCGACCAGCTGGGCGAGGGCGCCGAGCATGGCGACGCCGTCGGCGGTCCCGCCGGCCATCAGGGCGCGCAGCCGCGCCAGCAGCCGCCTCGTGCCCGACATCAGGGGCGCTTCATCGACCGGCGGCCATGACGCTCGCAGCCGCGGACCCGTGAGCCAAGGCGTCCTGGGCCAAGGCGTCCTGAGCCTGGCCGACCAGCTCGGCGATGATGGCGGCCATGGGCTGCTCGGCGGTGACCATGCCGACCGACTGGCCGGCCATGACGGAGCCGTTCTCCACGTCGCCCTCGATGACGGCGCGGCGGAGCGCGCCGGCCCAGAAGTGTTCGATGCCGAGCTGTGCGGCCTCGAGCGTCAGCTCCCCTGCGGCGACGCGCAGGACCATCTCGGCCTGGTGCTGGGCGAAGCGCTGGGTGGCGGCGTTGACCAGGGCGCGCACGGGGATGACGGGGAAGGCCGGGTCGAGTTGGACGGTGGGCTGGGCGTCGCGGGCGCGGGCATGAATGAAGGCGTGCTTGAAGCGGGGGTGGGCGATGCTTTCGGCGGCGGCGGCGAAGCGTGTGCCGAGCTGGGCTCCGGCGGCGCCCATGCGCAGGTAGGCGACGATGGCCTCGCCCCGGCCGATGCCGCCGGCGACGAAGATCGGCACCTCGTGCACATGGGGCAGGATCTCCTGCGCCAGCACGTTCAGCGAGACCGGCCCGACATGGCCGCCGGCCTCGGAGCCTTCGACGATGAGGGCGTCGACGCCGGCGCGGATCATGCGCCGGGCCATGGGCAAAGCGGGGGCGAATGCCATGACATGGGCCCCGCCATCCTTCACGCGGCGGACGGTGGCGCCCTTCGGCACGCCGCCCGCCAGAACGATGTGTCCGACGCCGTGCGCGAGACACACGCCGATCAGCGCATCGAGCTCGGGGTGCATGGTGATCAGGTTGACGCCGAAGGGGCGGCCGCCCGGGCCGCCGGTCAGGGCGCGGGTGGCCACGATCTCGGCGGCCAGGGCGTCGGGGCGCATGGAGCCGCAGGCGATGACGCCGAAGCCGCCGGCGTTGCTGATGGCCGACACCAGGTTGCGCTCGCTGACCCAGCTCATGGCGCCGCCCAGGATGGCGGTGCGCGTGCCCAGGAACGCGGTGCCGCGGGCCCACAGCCGATCGAGCGGCGCCCCGCGCGGTGTCCCGAGCCGATGCGCGGGGCCTGCCTCGACGATGGTCTGGTCAGGGGCCATCGAGGCCGTAGGCGGTGTGCAGGGCCCGCACCGCCAGCTCGGTATACTCCGCCCCGATCAGCACGCTGACCTTGATCTCGCTGGTGGAGATGACCTGGATGTTGATGCCCTTGGCGGCCAGGGTGGCGAACATCGTGTTGGCGACGCCCGCATGGCTGCGCATGCCCACGCCCACGACGCTGATCTTGGCGACATCGGGGTCGGCGAGCACGGTGCTGGAGCCGATCGAGGCCTGGTTCTCCGCCAGGATGGCCTGAGTGCGCGGCAGGTCGGCCCGGCCCACGGTGAAGGTCATGTCGGTGGTGCCCTCGGACGACAGGTTCTGTACGATCATGTCGACATTGACGTTGGCGGCCGACAAAGGCCCGAAGATGGCGGCCGCGACCCCGGGCCGGTCCGGCACGTGCCGAAGCGTGATCTTCGCCTCGTCCCGCGAATAAGCGATGCCCGCCACGATTGCCTGTTCCACGATCTCGTCCTCGTCCACCACCATTGTGCCCGGCTTGTCTTCAAAGCTGCTGAGCACCTGCACCCGCACGCGCTCCTTCATCGCCAGCTCCACGCTGCGGGTCTGCAGCACCTTCGCACCGACCGACGCCAGCTCCAGCATCTCCTCGTAGGCGATCTTGTCCAGCTTGCGCGCCTTGGACGTGATGCGGGGGTCGGTCGTGTAGACCCCGTCGACGTCGGTATAGATGTCGCAGCGATCGGCGCGGAGTGCGGCGGCCAGGGCGACGGCCGAGGTGTCGGAGCCGCCGCGGCCCAGGGTGGCGACGCGGCCGGCGGGGCCGATGCCCTGGAAGCCGGCTACGACCGGGACCTCGCCGGCCGCCATCGCGGCCAGGAGCGCCGCGCCGTCCACGCTCTCGATCCGGGCGCGGCCATGGGCGCCATCGGTGCGGAGCGGGATCTGCCAGCCGGCCCAGGAGCGTGCCTGCATGCCGAGGGACTGCAACGCGATAGCCAGCAGGCCGCCGGTCACCTGCTCGCCGGTGGCCACCACAGCGTCGTACTCGCGCGGGTCGTACAGCGGCGAGAGTGCCTGACACCAGGCCACCAGCTGGTTGGTGACGCCCGACATGGCGGAGACGACGACGGCCACGCGGTTGCCGGCCTGGACCTCGCGCTGGACGCGTAGGGCGACGTTGCGAATGCGGTCCAGGTCCGCGACGGATGTGCCGCCGAACTTCATCACGATGACAGCCATGCCCGCCCGACCACTCCCGGTTGCCCCGACCACTCCCGGTTGCGAGGACGTCCAACCGGGTCCACATACCGGCCGTAGGGGGACCGGGCAACATGGCGGGCATGCAGGGCACCCAAGCTTCGGTGCGGCCGGACGAGGTGGCGCGGTTCGACCGGCTGGCCGCGCAATGGTGGGACCCGGCGGGGCCGATGCGTCCGCTGCATGCGATGAACCCGCTGCGGGTCGGCTGGATCGACCGGCGGATCACGCGCGGCAGCCGCGTCCTGGACATCGGCTGCGGCGCCGGGCTGGCGGCGGAGGCGCTGGCGCGGCAGGGCCACGCCGTGCTGGGCCTGGACGCGGCGGCGGGCCCGGTCGCGGCGGCGCGGGCGCATGCGGCGGGGCAGGACCTGCCGCTGGAGTACCGGGTGGGTGCGGCGGAGGACCTGGTGGCGGAGGGGCGGCGCTTCCCGGTCGTGACCGCGCTCGAGGTGATCGAGCATGTGGCGGACCCCCGGGCGTTCCTGGTCCTGCTCGATGCGTTGCTGGAGCCCGGGGGGCGGCTGTTCGTCTCCACCATCAACCGGACGGCCCGGGCGCTGCTGGTGGCCAAGCTGGGGGCCGAGTACGTGCTGCGGATGCTTCCGGTGGGGACGCATGAGTGGGGGCGCTTCGTGACCCCCGCCGAACTGGCCCGGCATGCCGCAGGCGCCGGGCTGCGGCTGACCGCCAGCACGGGGATGGTCTATGCGCCGCGGACGGGCACCTGGTCGGAAAGCCGGGACCTCGGCGTCAACTACCTGGCGATGGCGGAAAAGCCGGTCGCGCCCAAGCCTTTCACAAGCGGGGCGCATATTCCAGCGGCAGCGCCGTCGTCGACTTGAGCACCTCCATGGCGAACGAGGCGCTGACGTCATAGAGGTCGATGCGGGCGATCAGGCGTTTGTAGACGTCGTCGTAGGCGGCGATGCCGGGGACGACGATGTGCATCATGTAGTCCACCTGGCCGGCCATGCGGTAGAAGCCGACGACCTCGGGCATGTCCATGACGCAGGCGCAGAAGGCGTCCGCCCACTCCTTGCGGTGCTGGTTGGTGCGGACGGCGACGAAGACGTTGACGCCGACGTTGACGCGGGCGGCATCGAGCAAGGCGACGCGGGCGCGGATGACGCCCTGCTCGGTCAGGCGCTGGACGCGGCGCCAGCAGGGGGATGCCGAGATGCCGGCGCGCTCCGCCAGCTCGGCAACCGGCATGCCGGCATCACGCTGCAGCCAATGCAGGATCCGCCGATCGACGTCATCCAGGGCATGAGATTCCGCCATACGGCCTTGACCCGGTCATTTCTGCCGGAGTTGTGCCGGTTCGCCGCGACATTCGCAACCATGTTGCGCGCGCATTCCCGCAGACTGGCGTCCTCAGAACGGAGCGCGCCGATGTCCCTGTCCTTCACGAAACACCCGCACGAGGTCGGCGAGAGCTACAGCGAGCATTTCCACGTGGCCTCGAGCTTCGGCTTCGCGATGATCAAGGGCGGGCTGGCCTGCTACGTCCACGCCATCCTGCCGTTCCTGTGCACCACCACGGGCTCCCAGACCGTTCGGCGGCTGCACGACCGGATGGTGACGAACCGGGTGCGCCAGACGACGGACGCCGCGCTGCAGGCCTGAACGCGTCCCGTCGGCGCTACCCGTCGGCACGAGGGACCCAAGGGATGCGGGAGACCTCGATGCCCTCGTCGGCGAGGGCTTCGGCCTGCTCGGGGGTGCTCTCGCCGAAGATGCCGCGGGGCTCCGCCTCGCCGCGATGGATCGCGCGGGCCTCCTCGGCGAAGCGGTCGCCCACGGGCTCGCAGTTCTTCTCCACCTCTGCGCGCAGGCGCTGCAGCATGGAGCGGACCTGGTCGGGCATCACGGCACCGGACATCGGGGGGCTGGCCGCCGGCTGCGGCGCCACCGGCGCCGCGCGGTCGAGCACGGCGACCTCGGCCGGGGCCGGGCCCTTGCGCTTTCGGCCGATGGCGGGCGCCATCAGTGCCCGATGGATCGCCACGCTGCCGCACTGGGGACATTCGACCAGCCCGGCCTTCGCCTGCCGGTCGAACCCGGCGCTGTCCTTGAACCAGCCATCGAACGCATGGTCGTCGGCACAGATCAGTTGGTAGTGGATCATGCGGCTCTACTTCGCCCCGGACTACAGCTTAATATGGGGCCGCAGCCGGGTTCTGCCAGTATGGCGGGCCGTCAGGCCGCCGCGAGGTAGTCCATCGCCGCCTCCACCCCGCCGCGGCCGTGCGGGACGCCGTTGATGCGCAGGCTCATCTCCATGGCGCCCAGCGTGCCGAGGATCATCGGCTCGTTCAGGTCGCCCAGGTGGCCGATGCGGAACACCCGGCCGCCGAGCGGCCCGAGCCCGCCGCCGACCGACACGTTGAAGCGGTCCATGGCCGTCTTGCGGACGGCGTCGGCGCTGTGGCCCTCGGGCATCAGGACGGCGGTGACGCTGTCGGACAGGCGCGCGGGGTCGAGCCCGTACAGCTGCGGGCCGGCATTGCCCGCCCAGGCGCGGACGGCGCGGCGGGTGGCCTCGGCCAGGCGGTGATGCCGGGCCACGACGGCGTCGAGCCCCTCCAACTCGATCAGGCGCAGGCTTTCCTGCAGGCCGTAGAACATGCCGACCGGGATGGTGCCGACGAAGCTGCGGTGCGAACGCTTGGTCATCTCGGACCAGTTGAAGTAATGCTTCGGCAGGGTCGCCGTGGCATGGGCCGCCATTGCCTTGGCGGACACGGCCGTGAAGCTCATGCCCGTCGGCAGCATCAGGCCCTTCTGGCTGCCGCCCACGACACCGTCGATGCCCCAGTCGTCCATGCGGAACTCGAGCGAGCCGAGGGACGAGATGGTGTCGACCAGCAGCAGCGCCGCATGGCCCGCGGCGTCGATGGCCCGGCGGATGGCCGGCAGCGGGGTCGCCATGCCGGTCGCCGTCTCGTTGTGGACGGTCAGCACGGCCTTGATGGCGCCGGCGGTGTCGGCACGGAGCGCGGCCTCGAGCGCGGCCGGGTCGATCCCGCGGCGCCAGTCGGCGGCGATGGTGCGGGGCACGAGGCCGAGTGCCGTGGCCATCTCGGCCCAGCCTTCGCTGAAGTAGCCGCTTTCCAGCACGAGCACGGTGTCGCCGGGCGAGAGCAGGTTGACGAGCGTCGCCTCCCACGAGCCGTGGCCGGACGCGGTGTAGAAGAACAGCTCGTTCTGATCGGCGGTGCGCAGGACGCGCTTGAGGCCGTCGACGGCCTGCTTGAAGACGGGGATGAACTCGGGATCGTTGAAGTCGATCGTCGCCCGGTCCATCGCGCGCAGGACGCTGTCGGGGATGTTGGTCGGGCCGGGATTGCTGAAGAACTGCCGGCCGGTCTTGCGGGTCATAGGGGACACCTTACGGAGGGGCGTGCCCCAGGACCGGGCGCGCGCGGATGGGCGATCCATAGCCCAGATGCGGCCGGGCTTCCAGCCGTGGCGCAACCGGCGCAGCCCTGTATCCTGGCCCACAAAACGCATTGGGACACGCCGCATGGACTTCACCATCCCCCCCGACCTGGCTGCCCTGCAGGAGCGCACGCGTGCTTTGGTACGGGAGCGGATCGTGCCGATGGAGGCGGACCCGCGGCAGACGCCGCACGGGCCGGGCGAGGGACTGCGGCTCGATCTGCAGGCGCTGGCGCGGGCGGAGGGGCTGCTGGCGCCGCACGTCTCCGTCGCGGCGGGGGGGCTGGGCCTGAGCCACGTCGGCAAAGCCCTGGTGTTCGAGGAGGCGGGCACCTCGCTGCTGGGTCCGTTGGCGCTGAACATCGCCGCACCCGACGAGGGCAACATGCACCTGATTGACGTGGTGGGGACGCCGGCGCAGAAGGCGCGCTGGCTGCATCCGCTGGCGGCCGGAACCATCCGCAGCTGCTTCTGCATGACCGAGCCGCCGCCCGGGGCCGGGTCGGACCCGGCGGCCCTGGCCACCACGGCGCGGCTGGACGGCAGCCACTACGTGATCGACGGGACCAAGTGGTTCACCACCGGCGCGCAGGGGGCGGGGTTCGCGATCATCATGGCCAAGATCACAGGGGCCGAAGGGCGGGCCACGATGTTCCTGGCGGACATGGACCAGCCGGGCATCCGGGTGGAGCGGCAGATGGACAGCCTGGACAGCAGCTTCCCGGGCGGGCACGCGGTGGTGCGGATCGAGGGGCTGCGGGTGCCGGTGGCCGACGTGCTGGGCGAGGTGGGCGAGGGGTTCCGCTATGCGCAGATCCGGCTGGCCCCGGCGCGGCTGACGCATTGCATGCGCTGGCTGGGCGCCGCGCGGCGGGCGCAGGAGATCGCGCTGGCCTATGCGGCGCGGCGGGAGGCGTTCGGGCGCAAGCTGGCCGAGCACGAGGGCGTGGGCTTCATGCTGGCCGACAACGACATGGACATCCGCACGAGCCGGCTGACGATCTGGCACACCGCCTGGTTGCTGGACCAGGGCGAGCGGGCGGGGACGGAGAGCAGCATCGCCAAAGTGGTGTGCAGCGAGGCGATCTGGCGGGTGGTGGACCGCTGCGTGCAGATATTGGGCGGCCAGGGGGTGACGGGCGAGACGGTGGTGGAGCGCATCTTCCGCGAGGTGCGGGGCTTCCGCATCTATGACGGGCCGAGCGAGGTGCATCGCTGGAGCCTGGCGCGGACCCTGGTCAAGCATGGGGCGAACCGATGACGGCGGCCGACACGTTCGATTTGGCGGGCCGGGTGGCGGTGGTGACGGGCGGCGGCCGGGGGATCGGCCGGGCGATCGCGCAGGGTCTGGCGCGGCACGGGGCACGGCTGGTGCTGGCGGGCCGGACCGGGGCGACGCTGGAGGCGACGGCCGCCGAGATCGAGCGGGAGAGCGGCGCCGAATGCCTGGCGCATGCGGCTGACATCGCCAACGAGGCGGACGTGCTGGCGCTGCGGGATGCGGCGCTGGCGCGGTTCGGGCGGATCGACATCCTGGTCTGCAACGCGGGGGTGAACCCGATCTACAAGGGGATCGAGGCGACGACCCTGGCGGACTGGCAGACGATCGTCGCCGTGAACCTGACCGGCACGTTCCTGTGCTGCAAGCATATGGGGTCGGTGATGGCGGCGGCGGGCGGCGGGTCGATCATCTGCATCAGCTCGGTGGCCGGGCATGTCGGGCTGCGGAAGTCGGCGCCGTACTGCGCGACGAAGGGCGGGGTGGAGTTGCTGGTGCGGGCGCTGGCGCTGGATTGGGCGCCGAAGGGGGTGCGGGTGAACGCGATCGCGCCCGGGTATTTCGAGACGGACCTGACGGCGGGGATGCTGGCGAACCCCGCGATGTCCGACCGGTTGCGGGCGGCGACCCCGCTCGGCCGGTTCGGGACGGACCCCGACATCGTGGGGGCGGCGGTGTTCCTGGCCGGGCGGGCGAGCGGCTATGTGACGGGGCAGAGCCTTCTGGTGGACGGGGGCTACACGGCCGCCTGAGCCCGGTATTGCTCAAGCGGCGCGAATGGTGGCGAGGAAGCGGTCCACGTCCCGGCGCAGCACGTCGCCCTGGCGGCCCAGCTCCTCGGCGGAGACCAGCACCAGGTTGGCGGCCCGGCCTGTGTCGTTGGCGGCCTGGTTGACGGTGGCGATGGTGGCCGAGACCTGGCCGGTGCCCTCCGCGGCCTGGTGCACGTTGCGGGCGATCTCGTTGGTCGCGAGGCCCTGCTGCTCGACGGCGCTCGCGATGGAGGCGGCGGTCTGGCTGACCTCGCCGATGGTGACGCCGATGCCGCGGATGGCGGCGACGGCCTCGTCGGTCGCGCTCTGCATGGCGGCGACCTGGGCCGCGATCTCCTCCGTGGCGCGGCCGGTCTGGCTGGCAAGCGACTTCACCTCGCTGGCGACGACGGCGAAGCCCTTGCCGGCGTCGCCCGCGCGGGCGGCCTCAATGGTGGCGTTCAGCGCCAACAGGTTGGTTTGGCTCGCGATGTCGCTGATCAGCTTCACGACGTCCCCGATCTTGCGCGCCGCGGCCGACAGTCCCTGGACCGTGACGTCGGTGCGCTCGGCCTGCTGCACGGCGTCGCCGGCGATCCGGGTGGAGCGGGCGACCTGGCGCCCGATCTCCGTCACGGACGACGACAGCTGCTCCGTCGCGGCCGCCACCGCCTGCACGTTGCTCGAGGCCTGCTCGGCCGCGCTGGCGACGTTGGTCGCCTGTGTGCTCGTGCGCTCGGCATTGTTCGACATGCCGGCCGAGGTCGTCCGCATGGCCGCCGCCGCCGAGGTCAGCACCTCGAGCGAGGCACGCACCCCCGTCTCGAACCCGTCGGCAAGCGTGTTCAGCATCGCCTTGCCCCCGGCCTCGGTCACCCGGGCCGCCTCCTGCTGCTCCTGACGCAGGCGGGCGGAGCCGATCATCGACTGCCGGAACACCTCGACCGACCGCGCCATCTCGCCCATCTCGTCGCGGCGGTCGCCCGAGGCGGTCAGCGCGCCCGTGTCCCCGCCTGCCAGGCGATGCATCCCTTGTTGCAGCTGCCGCAAGGGCCGGGCGATGTCGGTGGCGATCAGCACGCCCGCGCCTGCGGACAGCAGCATCACCGCCGCAAACGACAGGGTCACCCACCAGAACACGGTCAGGAACGCGGCCTGCATGCTGTCGAGGTAGACGCCGGTCACGAACCACATGTCCCAGGGCGCGAAGCGCGCCGTGTAGGACAGCTTCTCGCTCGCCGCGGTCTCGCCCGGCTTCTGGTATTCGTAGCGGTAGACGAAGGTGCCGCCGTTCTCGGCCAAACCCTTCAAGATGTTCGGGATCAAGGGATTGCCGTTGACCAGGATCGCCGTCCGGTCCGTGCCGATCTGCTTCGGGTCGGGGTTCCAGATGACGGTTCCGCCGACATAGGCCGCCACATAGCCCTGCCCGCCGTCATACCGCATGTCCGACAGGCGGGACCGCAGCGTGTCCAGCGCCTGGTCCTTCGTGAGCTTCCCCGCCACCACCTGGTCGTTCAGCTTCGTCGCCAGGCCCAGCGTCACCTCGATCATCGACTTCAGCCCGGCCACACGCTGCGCCATCAAAGCGTCGTACGACAGGCGCAGCGACATCAGGCCCGCAGCCGACAGGCCGAACAGCAGGATGGCGACCAACAGGCCGAGCTTGGTGACGATGCGACGGTTGCGCAGCATGGGTCCATCCTGGATGGTAGCCGGGGGACGGCCGGGATGAGGCCGCATCGCCTTGATACCGTCGAGACGTTTACGAAACCCGAAGGTCCCCGCATGCAACCCGGCCGGGGCCACGACGCTATGGCCGGACAATCAGCCGGACGCGCCCCAATGCCAGCACGCGAAATCAAGAGCACCACGGTGCGGTATGCCGTCGTGGGCGCGGGATGGATCAGCCAGGCCGCGTTCATGCCGGGGGTGGCGCAGACCGGCAACTCCGTCATGACGGCCATCGTCACGGGCGACCAGAAGAAGGCCGAGGGGCTGGGCCGCCGCTACGGGATCGAGCGCACCTATCACTACGACGCCTACCGCGCCGCGCTGGACAGCGGCGGCTTCGACGCGATCTACCTGGCACTCCCGAACGACCAGCACCTGCAGTTCGCCGTGCCGGCACTGGAGGCAGGGATCCACGTGCTGCTGGAGAAGCCGATGGCGGTGTCGGAGGCGGAGTGCCGCGCGATCGAGGCGGCGGCCCGGGCGTCGGGCGCCAAGCTGATGATCGCCTACCGGCTGCATTTCGAGCCGGCGACGCTGGAGGCGATCCGGATCGAGCAGTCGGGCGCGCTGGGCCGGGTGTGGCTGTTCACCTCGACCTTCACGCAGGCGGTGGCGGCGTCGAACCACCGGGCCGGGCACGGGTTCTGGGCGGGACCGGTGGCGGACATGGGGCCATACCCCATCAACGCGGTCCGCAACCTGTTCCGGGCCGAACCCATCGAGGTGTCCGCGACGGGCGTAAGGCAGCCGCATCTGGGCTACAACTTCGACGACACCGTCGCCATCACCTTGCGCTTTCCCGGCAACCGGATCGCACAGTTCACCGTGGGTTATGGTCCGAACGCGGTCAACGAGTATCGCGTGGTGGGCGACAAGGGCGACCTGCTGGTCCAGAAGGGCTTCGCGTTCCCGGGCCCCCTCACCCACCAGCTGACGATCGGCGACACCATGACCTCTCGAACCTTCAAGGCGCTCGACCAGTTCGGCGCTGAGACGCGTTACTTCTCCGACTGCATCCTGCATGACCGGGACCCGGAGCCCGATGCGGAGGAGGGCCGGCTGGACGTGAGGGTGGTCGCGGCGATCGAGCGTGCGCTGGAAACCGGGGGGGCGCAGACGCTCGAACCCTATCACCGGGCCAAGCACCCGTTGGCCGACCAGGCGATCGAGCTGCCGGCCATCACGCCGCCCCCGCTGATCAACGCACACCCGCCGACGGAGGGGTGAACGGGGTGCCAGGTCGTCGACGCCGCGCCGTGTTCCCCCTTTTAGGATCGGGGATATTACCGTGACAACGGCCGGGCATTCGGGTCCCGTGAACGGTGAGACTGCGGAGACCGCCCGATGCGCGCTCGACTCCGTCACCCGCTCCCGGATCATCGGCTGGGTGGACATATCGGCCAAGCCGACTTCGATCATCGTCACGGTCGACGGAATGATCGCGGCCCGTATCCAGGCATCGGGGCGCACGCCGATCGACGTTCGCCTCGAGCCGCCGATGCCCCCTGCCCCGCACACGGTCGCCGTCGTGCGCGAGTCCGACGGTTTGCCGCTGCTCGCCCATCCCGTCGAGCTGCCCGGCCTGCGCGGCCACATCGACGAAGCCAACCGGGAGCGTCTGCGAGGCTGGGCGCAGGACACCGGGCAGCCGGACCAAGCGGTTTGCCTGTCGATCGCCGTCGATGGCGAGGTCGTCGGGCGCGTGGTCGCCAACGCCTATCGCGACGACCTGGAGCGCCACGCCATCGGCAACGGCCGCCATGCATTCGAGCACGTGTTCCAGCCGCCACTCTCGAGGCTGCGGCACGTCATCGCCTTGTCGCGGGAAGCAGACGGCGCAGCCCTCGCGCAGTCGCCGGTCGCGCTGCCCACGCCCGATCGGTTCGACGCCTCATTGCGAGAAAGCATCGCCGACGCCCTGGACACGGCCCTAACCGACGAGGACCTCCGGGAGCGGCTCGACTTCCTGGCCGAGCAGATGCAGCGCTTGCTGCAACGCCGCTCCGATCGTGCAACCACGCGCACCCGGCGCCTTGCCGAACGACAGTTCCGGACCCGGTGGTCCGGCCCTGTCGAGGCAGACATGCCGGCCCTGAAACCGCGCGCCCTGGTGATCGATGCGACATTGCCGGACATGACGCGGGACGCTGGGTCGGCGGCCGTGGTCTCGCACGCGCTCAGCCTGCAGCGCCTGGGGTACGACGTCGTCCTGGCCGCGGCAGACATGTCTGCCAAGGGAGCGGAGGTGCTCGAACGCCTGGGCATCGCCTGTTGCCATGCCCCCTGGTTCGGCTCGATCGAGGAGGTGTTGCGCGCCCAGTCGCACTGCTTCGACGTGGTCTACCTCCATCGCGTCGCCGTGGCGCTGCCCTATCTGGCCCTGGTCCGTCGGCATCTTCCCAAGGCGCGCGTGCTGTATAGCGTTGCGGATTTGCACCATCTCCGCCTCGCCCGGCAGTCCGTCATCGAGGCCCGGCCGGAGATCGCCAACCTGTCCCGCCTGATCCGCAAGCAGGAGCTGCTGGCGGCAAGCGCCGCAGACGCTGTCATCACCCACTCGGCGGCCGAGGCGGATCTGCTGCGGGGTACCGTCCCGGGCATCCGGGTGCACGTCATCCCATGGGACATCGCGGCACGTCCCGGTCTGGTGCCGTTCGCCCGTCGGTCCGGCTTCGCCTTCGTCGGCCATTACGGCCACATGCCCAATGTCGATGCGGCGCTGTGGCTGGTCAACGACGTCATGCCGGTCCTGCGGAGCCTCGATCCCGGCATCGTCTGCCACCTGGTCGGCACGGCGATGCCCGAGCTGCTCGAAATGCCGCGCCTTGGCGTCAACGCCCTCGGGAAGGTGGACGACCTTGCCGCGTTGTTCGGTGGCGTTCGCCTGACCGTCGCCCCCTTGCAGTATGGCGCGGGGATCAAGGGCAAGGTGTTGGACAGCCTCGCCGCCGGCGTGCCCTGCGTATGCACGGGGGTCGCGATGGAGGGGCTGGCGTTGGGACCGGCCTTGCGCAGCCTGGTCGCGAACGACCCGGCGGGCTTTGCCGCCTCCATCCACCGCCTGCACTCCGACCCGAAGCTCCACGCCGCGTGCCGCGAGGAAGGCCTGTCCTACGTGGCGACCGAGCTCGCCTCGCACCGGATCGATGCCCTGATGCAGGCCGCGATCAGACCGGACTGAACGACCGTCCGACCACCCGGCGCGCGGTTTCGCTCCGGGTGGTCGGGCGCTGTCTAGGCGGCCAGAGCGCTCGCGCCCGGCAGTCCGTCAAGCACCGCCTGCAGCGCGAAGCCATGCTCGATGCGGGGGGCGCAGAACCTGGATTGGGTGTCGGCCTCGCCATACAGGGCCGTATACTCGGCCGCGTTGTGGAACATGGCCCGGCTGTCGTCGTCCAAGAACGTCTCGGACGCCGCGCCCTCGGCAAGGATCACATCGTGGCTGTCGAGCTCGATATGCACGTAGTCGACCCGGTCGCAGTCACGGTCGGTCGCGATCGTGCTTCCGTTCACCAGGCACCGAGCCGGGATCAGCATCCCGTTCAGCAGCATGGCATGCTCAGGCGAGATCAGCAGGTCCCGCAGCGGCAAGCCGCCGCCCAATGCCCCAGCGGCGAAGCGGATGGGCCGGACCCCAGGGTTGGCGAGGAAGAACCGACCCGTATACGACCGCCGCCCGATCCACTTGATCGCCCGCTGGTCGCCCGTTGCCGTGACCACCAGGTCGCCGATGCTCAGATGCTCGACCGCCACGTCGCCGGACGGCGTCGCGATCAGGGTTCCGTGCGAGAAGCATGTGACACTGGACGCCGCCACGTTCCCGTCCGCGAACTGGAACGTGCTGATGTTGGACGCCGAGTCGACCACGTTGTTGGACAGCTTCGTTACTTTAATCACGCCGCCCGTGTTGAACAGCGAGTAGTCCGCCTTATTGCCCGAGAACACGGCCGTGTTGTTGCCGCCCATGCCGTCGATGGTGTCGGCGCCGCTGTTCACGGTGAAGGAATCGTCCCCAGACCCGCCAATCGCCGTGTTGACGATGGTGTTCATCGCGATGCCGATGTTGTTCACCAGCCCGCTCGTGCTGCTGAACGCGCCGGCATTGAGGTTGACCGTCGACGCCGCGCTATACCCCGAAAGGTCTAGCGTGTTGTTCGCCCCGGCGTCCCAGATCGTCAGCACCGGAGTCGTGTTCTTCGTGAAGTCGAAATACGAGCCCAGCGCGCCGGTGATGTTGCTGTTATACCCGAACACCTGGCCACCCGAGAGCGGCGTCGTCGTCGGAAGCCCATACAGGTTCTGGATCGCCGCAATGTCGAGCGACATCGGCGTCTCCGGCCCGGTGTAGGCACCCCAATTCGTGCCAGCCACGGAGTAGCTGGAATAATACTTCGAGGTCGTCGTCTTCGGATCGATATACGACATGATCGAGTAGAGGCCGGTGTCGTACTGCGAGTACTGCTGGGTCGCCTCGTTGACCTTGCCGTTGTATGGGCCCGCATGTCCCAACCCAAGCACGTGCCCCAACTCGTGCACGATCGTACCGGCCGGATAACCGTCCCCGGCATTTACGCTAACTAGCGGCCCGAAGCTCGGCGTGGCACTCGTATCGATGGACAACAGACCCGTCGTCGTCACGCCCACCACGTTGCCGCCCACTGCGACCGGGCTATTGTTGGTGTTCGTCGCATAGGCAGACTTGTCGGTCCCGCGGGTGATCTGGAAGCCGGCACTGGCGTAGTTGGTCGTCAGGACGAACGTCACGTTCGCCTCTGCACTCCACAACGCCATACTCGATTGATATAGGCCCTCTTCGACCGCGGTGTAGTTCGACGCCGGGTTGTAAGCGAAGGTGATGACACCACTCGACGTGCCGGGGGTGGCACTGCCGTACTTGAATGCTTTCGACGAAGCGTTGTCGTATGTCGCGGCCGTGCCCGGCGCCGCGGCCGTCTTGTCCGTCGCTTCGCCCATGAGCGTAGCGAAACTCGGGCTTACCACGATACCACCTGCGGTGACGCCAGCAAGGAAGTTGACCTCGTCGGTCATTGTTGGGCTGCTTGCCGGCATCACGCACTCCTGATGAAACGCTGTTCACACTTCTGTGTGAACAACATTTACGTCGTCCTCGCAAGAAGTCAATTCTGATCCAATGTGGCTTGAGGGTGTAAGCCAGAACGGGACGTTCGCTCGACCCGGGTGCGGCCACTTGGTTAAACCTGAGCAGCTATCCTACTCCCACTCGATCGTGCCAGGCGGTTTGCTGGTGACGTCGTAGGTGACGCGGTTGATGCCGCGGACTTCGTTGACGATGCGGGTGGCGGTTCGGGTGAGGAAGGCGATGTCGAAGGGGTAGACTTCGGCGGTCATGCCGTCGACGCTGGTGACGGCGCGCAGCGCGCAGGCGTTGTCGTAGGTGCGGCCGTCGCCCATGACGCCGACGGTGCGGACGGGCAGCAGGACGGCAAAGGCCTGCCAAATGGCGTCGTACAGGCCGGCGGCGCGGATCTCTTCCAGGAACACGGCGTCGGCGCGGCGCAGGATGGCGAGGCGTTCCTCGGTGACGGCACCGGGGATGCGGATGGCGAGGCCGGGGCCGGGGAACGGGTGGCGGCCGACGATGTGCTCGGGGACGCCGAGTTCGCGGCCGAGCTGGCGGACCTCGTCCTTGAACAGCTCGCGCAGCGGCTCGACCAGCTGCATGCGCATGTGTTCCGGCAGGCCGCCGACGTTGTGGTGGCTTTTTATGGTGGCGCTGGGGCCGCCATGCGCGCTGATGCTTTCGATCACGTCGGGGTAGAGCGTGCCCTGGGCGAGGAAGTCTGCGCCGCCCAGGCGGGCCGCCTCTTCCTCGAACACCTCGATGAACACGCGGCCGATGGTCTTGCGCTTGGTCTCGGGGTCGGTCACGCCCTCCAGCTCCCGCAGGAACAGGGCGCCGGCGTCGCGGTGCACCAGCTTGATGTTGAAGCGGTCGCGGAAGGTGCGCACCACCTCCTCCGCCTCGCCCAGGCGCAGCAGGCCGCTGTCGACGAAGATGCAGGTCAGCTGGTCGCCCACGGCCTCGTGGATCAGGGCTGCGGCGACCGAGCTGTCCACGCCGCCCGACAGGCCGCAGATGACCCGGCCGGCGCCGATCTGCGCCCGGACGCGCTGCTTCTGCACGTCGCGGAAGCCGGCCATGGACCAGTCCCCGGCCAGGCCCGCCACGGCATGGGTGAAGTTGTGCAGCAGCTGGCGGCCATGCGGGGTGTGGACGACCTCCGGATGGAACTGCACGCCGTAGTAGCGCCGGGCGTCGTCGGCGATGGCGGCGAAGGGGGCACCGGGGCTGCTGGCGACGGCGCGGAAGCCGGGGGGCAGCCGGGTGACGTGGTCGCCGTGGCTCATCCACACCTGTTCGCGGCCGCCCTGCTCCCATGCGCCGTGGAACAGGGTGCAGTCGTCGGTCACGGTCAGGGTGGCGTGGCCGAACTCCTGGTGGTCGCCCAGGCTGACCTCGCCGCCCAGCTGCGCGCACATGGCCTGCTGGCCGTAGCAGATGCCCAGCACCGGCAGGCCCGACTGGAAGACGAGGTCGGGGACGGCGGGCGCGCCGCTGTCGAGCACGCTGGCGGGGCCGCCCGACAGGATGTAGGCGCCGGGCTTGAAGTCCAGCATGCGCTCGGGCCCGGCGGTGGCGGGCATGATCTCGCAGTAGACGCCGGATTCGCGGACGCGGCGGGCGATCAGCTGGGTGAACTGGCTGCCGAAATCCAGGATCAGCACGCGGTCCCGGGCGGGCAGTGCGCGGATGGGCTGGGTCGGGGTGGTGTCGGGCGTCTGGGTCATGGGGCAGCTTGCAGCATGGCGCGCGGTCGAGGGCAACCGGGTTTCACGCGTGAGCCCCGGGGACTCAGCCTTGGGCCGCGGCGTTGGTCAGCAGGCCGACCGGGTCCCAGGCGTAGGCGGTCTGGCCGAAGGGGCGGCCGGCCACCTCGGTCTTGGACCGCGCGGCGGCCCGGCCGCCCAGGCGCTCGTAGAACCAGCGGCTGGGATTGTCGTCCAGCACCCACAGGAAGACGCTCCGGCAACCCCTGCCCTCCAGCAGCGCCGCACCGGCCCGCAGCAAGCCGCGGCCGATGCCCTGGTCGCGCCAGTCGTCGAGCACGTACAGCGTCTCGACCTCGCCATCGCCCAACCCGGCGCGGCGGGCCCGGCCGACGGTGCAGAAACCCACGACCCCGCCCTCCGCCTCGGCCACCAGCACGCCCCGGCCGCTGTCGATGGCGGCGCGGTGCTGGGCCGCATGCCGCGCCTCCGACAGGCCCGCCAGGTAGTCGGCCGGCAGCAGCCCGGCATAGGCGCTGCGCCAGGCGCGGACGTGCACGAGCGCGATGGCCGCGGCGTCCGACGGCACGGCGGGGCGGACGGTCATGCCGCGCGTTCCAGCACCGCGCCGAAGAAGCCGTCCGTGCCATGCAGGCGCGGGGTGAGCGAGAGGTAGGGGCCTTCCCCGGGCGCCGGGCTCGGCAGGGTCCAGGCCTGGGGCAGCGGGATTACGGAGAAGTCCGGGTGGCGGGCGAGGAAGGCGTCGATCTGCGCCTCGTTCTCGTCCGGCAGCAGCGAGCATGTGGCATAGACCAGGCGCCCGCCCGGGCGGACGAGGCGGGCGGCGGCGTCCAGGATCATTGCCTGCTTCGGCACGAGTTCCGCCAGGTCCTGCGGGCGCAGGCGGCTTCGGGCGTCCGGGTTGCGGCGCCAGGTGCCGGTGCCGGTGCAGGGCGCATCCACCAGCACGCGGTCGAAGGTGCCGCCGCGGCGCTTGGCCCACTTGTCGCCGGGGGCCACCAGGTGCCGCTCGCAGTTCTGCACGCCGGCGCGGCGCAGGCGGCGCACCGCCCCTTCCAGCCGGGGCGCCGAGACGTCGCAGGCGACCAGGTGGCCGCGGTTCTGCATCAGCATGGCGATGGCGAGCGTCTTGCCGCCGGCGCCGGCGCACCAGTCCACGACCCGCATCTCGGGTGCCACGCCGACCAGGGCGGCCACCAGCTGGCTGCCCTCGTCCTGGATCTCGAGCAGGCCGGACTGGAAGGCGGGGCCGGCGGTGACGGAGCGGCGCCCGTCGACGCGCAGGCCCCAGGGGCTGATCGGCGTGGCCGCGGCGTCCACACCCTCGGCGGCCAAGGCGGCCTGCCCTTCGTCGCGGGTGCCCTTCAGCAGGTTGACGCGGAGGTCGAGCGGGGCCGGGTCGAGGGCGGCGGTCATCTCCGGCACCAGGTCCGGCCCGAAGCGGGCCTGCAGCGCCGGCAGGATCCAGTCCGGCACCTCGATCCGGATGGCCTCGGTCATGTGCGGGTGGTCGATCGTATGGCCCTCCAGCCCACGCAGCGCGGCCGTTTCGGGCTGCAGCAGCGGGGCCGGGCCGTATTGGCCGCCGGAGTAGGACTGGGCGACCCCGGCGAGGGTCCAGCCCTCCGTCAGCAGGCTGGCGGCCACAAGCAGGCGGGGGACGGGCGCGCCGCCGCCCAGGGACAGCCACCACGTCAGGCGGCGCTGGGTGCGGAGCACGCGCCAGACGCGGTCCGACACGGCCCGGCGGTCCCCGGAGCCGATGAAGCGGCGGGCCCGGAAGAAGTCGTTGGCGACGGCGTCGGCGGGGCGGCGGGGGTGGTCGGCGATGTCCGTCAGCAGCTCGATGCTGCCGGCCAGGCGGGCGGCCGGCGTCACGTGACGAGGGACGGCAGGTCCGACAGCCCGGGCATGACCGTCGCCGTGGCATCGAGCCCGTATTCCGCGGGCTGGCCGCTGCGGTTGCACCAGAAGACGTGGAACCCGGCGGCCCCGGCAGCCTGCGCGTCCCACGCGTTGGACGAGACGAACCCCATCTGCGGCAGCGACAGCCCCAGCGCGGCCGAGGCCAGGCCGTAGACGCGGGGATGCGGCTTGAACACGCCGACATCCTCGACGCTGATGACGGCATCCAGCAGCGCCGAGAGGCCCGCCGCCTCCACCGCCTGGTGCAGCATGCCGGGCTCGCCGTTGGACAGGATGGCGGTGCGGATGCCCTGGGCCCGCAGCGCCGTCAGCATCGGGGCGGCGTCGGGGTACGCCGGCAGGCTGCGATAAGCATCCATCAGCGTGTCCAGCACGACGGGGTCGGTGATGCGGTGGCGGGCGGCGACGTAGGCCAGGCTGTCGCGGGTGATCTGCCAGAAGTCGCGATGGTGGGCGGGGCCGGTCAGCGTGCGGACCCAGCTGTATTCCAGCTGCTTCTGCCGCCATTCGAGGCTGATGCGTTCCCAGTCGGGCGGCAGCAGGGCGGCATGGCGCTGCATGGCGCCGTGCACGTCCAGCAGCGTGCCGTAGGCGTCGAAGACGAAGGCCTTGATGGGAGTGGTCACAGGTCCTGCCGGTAGTTCGGCGCCTCACGCGTGATGGCGACGTCGTGCACGTGGCTCTCGCGCAGCCCGGCCCCGGTGATGCGGCGGAAGCGGGCGTTCTGCTGCAGGTCGGCGATGTCCGCGCTGCCGGTGTAGCCCATGCCTGCGCGCAGCCCGCCGACGAGCTGGTGCACGACGGCGGCGACCGGGCCCTTGTAACCGACCCGGCCCTCGATCCCCTCCGGCACCAGCTTCAGCATGTCTTTGATCTCCTGCTGGAAGTAGCGGTCGGCCGAGCCGCGGGCCATGGCGCCGATGCTGCCCATGCCGCGGTAGCTTTTGTAGGAGCGGCCCTGATACAGGAACACCTCGCCCGGCGCCTCGTCCGTGCCGGCGAACAGGCTGCCGATCATGACGCAGTCGGCGCCCGCGCCCACGGCCTTCACCAGGTCGCCCGAGGTGCGGATGCCGCCGTCGGCGATGGCCGGCACCCCCCGCTCCCGGCACGCCGCAGCGGTTTCGAGCACGGCGGTGAACTGCGGCACGCCCACGCCGGCCACGACGCGGGTGGTGCAGATGCTGCCGGGCCCGATGCCGATCTTGACGGCGTCCGCCCCCGCGTCGATCAGCGCGCGGGCGCCCTCGGGCGTCGCGACGTTGCCGGCGATGATCTGCAGCGAGTTGGACAGGCGCTTGATGCGGGCGACGCTGGCCAGGACGCCGGCGGAATGGCCGTGCGCGGTGTCGACGACGATGACGTCCGCCTCGGCGGCGGCCAGGGCCTCGGCGCGGGCATAGCCGTCGTCGCCCACCCCGGTGGCGGCAGCGACGCGCAGGCGGCCCAGCCCGTCCTTGTTCGCCAACGGGTGGGCCTGCGCCTTGTCCATGTCCTTGACGGTGATCAGGCCGACGCAGCGATAGGCTTCGTCCACCACCAGCAGCTTCTCGATCCGGTGGCGGTGCAGCAGGCGCCGCGCCTCCTCGTGGTCCACGTCGGCCGACACGGTGATCAGGCCCTCCCGCGTCATCAGCTCGTAGACGCGGGTGTTGGGGTCGGTGGCGAAGCGGACGTCGCGGTTGGTCAGGATGCCGACGAGGCGCCCGGTTTCCTTCTCGACGACGGGGAAGCCGCTGATGTTGTGCTGGGCCATCTGCGCGCGGGCCTGCGCCAGGGTCTCGTCCGGGTTGATGGTCAGCGGGTTCACGACCATGCCCGACTCGTATTTCTTCACGCGGCGGACCTGGGCCGCCTGCTCGGCAATCTCCAGGTTCTTGTGGATGACGCCGATGCCGCCGAGCTGGGCCATGGCGATGGCCATCGCGGCCTCGGTGACGGTGTCCATGGCCGAGGCGATCAGCGGGATGTGCAGGTCGATGGTGCGGGTCAGGCGGGTGCGGGTGCTGACGCTGCTGGGCAGGACCTGCGAGTAGTTGGGCACGACGAGCACGTCGTCGAAGGCCAGCGCCTCCTCCACCCGGTCCGTCGCGCGCGGCATGCGGCTGGAGACGTCCGAGGAGAGCGGGGTCGTGTCGGGTGCCATGGAGGGACCTTTCATGCGGGGCGCGAACCGGCCGCCGGTCCCCCTGCCTTGGCGGTTCCACATAAGCGTCGCGATGCTGCGGTGCAAGCGCCGCGATGCTGCAGTGCAGGCATGCCGGGCGCCGGACGCGGGATGCCTGCCATGTCGACGCGATAATCCGGGCCGATGGTTGCCGTTCCCCGGCGGGGGCACAGTTGAACGGATCGATCCAGGGGACGAGGCATGCACATCGCGATCATCGGGGCCGGGCTGGCGGGGCTGGCCTGTGCCACGCGCCTGGCCGCTGCGGGGCATGGGGTGCAGCTGTTCGACAAGGGCCGCGGCCCCGGCGGTCGCATGGCGACGCGGCGGATGCCGACGCCGCTGGGGGAGGCCGGGTTCGACCACGGGGCGCAGTACTTCACCGCGCGAGACCCCGGGTTCATCGCAGAGGTGGCGCGCTGGCAGGCGGAGGGGCTCGCGGCGCCGTGGCCGGCGGCCGGACCGGATGCCTGGGTCGGCACGCCCGCGATGAACGCGCCGGTGAAGGCGCTGGCCCGGCCGCTGCCGGTGCAGTGGGGTGCCATGGTCACCGCCCTGGCCCGGGACGGCGCCGAATGGCGCGTGCAGGTGGACGGCGCCGAGCATGGCCCGTTCGATGCGGCGGTCGTTACGGTGCCTGCCGAACAGGCCGCCCCTCTTCTGGCCCCGTGGGACCCGGCAGCCGCGACCCTGGCGGCGGCCACCCGGGCCGAGCCCTGCTGGACGGTGATGGCCGCCTTCGCCGCCCGCCTGGATGTCGGCCCCGACATCCTGCGCGAGGCGGTGCCGGGCGCCGCGGAACCGATCGGCTGGGCCGCCCGCAACAGCGCCAAGCCCGGACGCACCGGGCCCGAGAGCTGGGTGATCCAGGCCGGGCCCGCGTGGAGCCGGGACCATCTGGAACTGAGCCCGGAGGCGGTGCTGCCGCTGATCCTGACGGCGTTCGCCACCCGCATCGGGCCCGCTCCCCTGCCCGCTCCCCTGGTGGCCGCGGCGCATCGCTGGCGTTTCGCCAAGTCCGGCCGGGGCGGGGTGGAGGCACTGTGGAACCCGCCACTGCGGCTGGGCGTGTGCGGCGACTGGCTGCTGGGGCCGCGGGTGGAGTGCGCCTGGGCGTCGGGCGACCAGCTCGCGGGGTCGATCGGCGGGGCGGCTCAGCCCGCCTTGAAGCCGGTCGCCACGACGTAGAGCTCGCTCGATTCCTTGCGGCTGGCGGGCGGCTTGGCGTGGCGGACCTGGGCGAAGTTGCGTTTCATGCGGTCGAGCATCTGCCGTTCCGAGCCGCCCTGGAACACCTTCGCGACGAAGGCGCCGCCCGGCTCCAGCATCTCGACGGCGAATTCGAGCGCGAGGTCGGCCAGCGCCATGATCCGCAGGTGGTCCGTCATGTTGTGGCCGGTGGTGTTGGGCGCCATGTCCGACAGCACGAGGTCCGCCCGGCCGCCCAGGACGTGCTTGAGCCGGGCCTCCATCGCGTCTTCCATGAAGTCGCCCTGGATGAGGGTGGCGCCGGTGATCGGCTCGATCGGCAGAAGGTCGATGCCGATGACCTGCGCCGCCCCTGCCTTGACCGCGACCTGTGTCCAGCCGCCGGGCGCCGCGCCCAGGTCGACCACACGGGCGCCGCGGCGCAGCAGGTGGAACCGCTCGTCCAGCTCCAGCAGCTTGAAAGCGGCGCGGGAGCGCCAGCCCTGCTCCTGTGCGGCACGGACATAGGGGTCGTTCAGCTGCCGCTGCAGCCATTTCTGCTGCCCGGTGGTGCGGCCCAGCGCGGTCTTCAGCGTGACGCGCACCCCGCGGGAGGTGCCGGGGGGCGCCTTGCCCATGGCCGCCGCCCTCAGGCGGGCAGCGCCGTGCCGACCGGCAGACGGTCGGCGCGGCGGGTGCCGAAGATGGGCCGGACGAAGGCGGTCGGCGGGGTCTGGGCGTGCTGTCGCATCATCTGCAGCAGCATACCCTCCCGCAGGCCGCGGTCCGCCACGGTGACTTCGGACATCGGCCATGTGTCGCGGATGGCCTGGAAGACGGCGCAGCCGGGCAGCACGAACTCCGCGCGGTCCGCCCCGATGCAGGGATGCTGGCCGAGGCCGGCGGGACCCAGGCCCCGCAGCGTGCCGATGGCCGCGTCCGCTGCTGCCGCCGAGAGCGTCGTGCCGTCCACCAGGGCGCGGCGGTAGCGCACCAGCTTCATGGCGACCCCCGCCAGGGTGGTGACGGTGCCGCTGGTCCCCATCACCTGGACGCCGCCCTGCCGCATCTCCTGCCCGATGCAGTGCACCCGTTCGAACGCCTCGAGCCGGGTGCGGACCTCGTTCACGATCGCGTCCCAGCCGGCTTCCGTTCCGGCGGCGGCGCCGAAGCGCTCGGCCAGCGTGACGACGCCGATGGGCAGGCTTTCCGTGCCGATCAGCGCCGGGCCGTCGGCCGAGTTGTCCAGCCGGACCCAGGCCAGCTCGGTCGAGCCGCCGCCGATGTCGAACAACAGGACCCGGCGCGCGGAGGGACGCATCAGCGGGGCGCAACTCTCGAGCGCGAGAAGCGCCTCCTGCCGGCTCGAGATGGCGGAGAAGGCAAGGCCGGTCTCGGCCAGGACGCGGGTGAGGAACTCGGCGCCGTTGGACGCCTGGCGACAGGCCTCGGTCGCCACGGCCCGGACGGCACGCGGAGGCCGGCGGGCCAGGCGGGTGGCGCAGCCGCGCAGGGCGTCGATGGCCCGCACCATCGCCGCCTCGCTCAGGCGGCCGCTGGCCTGCAACCCCTCGCCCAGGCGCACGATGCGGCTGAAGCTGTCGATGACGTGGAAGCCCCCCGGCTCCGGCACGGCCATCAACAGGCGGCAGTTGTTGGTCCCGAGATCGAGGGCGGCAAACACGTCCGAGGAGCGCCCGGCGCCGCCAGCCCGCCCGTCCGCCCGCCCCATGCTGCCCGACCCTCCGTCCATCGCCCTAATGTTGGCCTTCCCTCCCCACGGAGCAAGCTGAACTTTCACGATCCCGGCATCACGTTGCGGCACGCCCCACCCCATGCTACACCGCGCGCCTCGGTCGAACGAAGCCCGAAAGCGGCACCGGCGATTGGGGGATAGTTTAGCGGTAGAACTTCCGACTCTGACTCGGAAAGCCTTGGTTCGAATCCAGGTCCCCCAGCCAACATGCTGTAACCCGTTGATTTAATACCTGGAAGCCCTTTGGTGTGGGACATTGTACCCCACCACTGTCCCACAGAGCAGGGATATGGGCGGGATGGCGGACTTCCTCAAGTTGCGTGGACAGACCTGGTGGTTCCGCCGCCGGATACCCGCCGGCACGGTGCCCTTCCATCTCGGAACGTACGTCGCCAAATCAGTTCGGACCACCGACAGACGCGTCGGGGTCATCCGTGCCCGACAGGCATGGGTGCAGTCCGAGGAGCTGCTCCAAGCCATGAACACCCCCGATCTCTCCATCGACCAAGCCCGTCTCCTGCTGCGCCGGTTCGCGCAGGAAGACCCATGGAATCCCGCTCCTGACCTGCGGCGCGTCTACGCACGCGCCGCAGCTGGGGATGCCCGGGATGCGGACGACCTCCTGACCGTCGCCCGTCCCGACCTCCTGAGCCTGCCGCGCGACGACCGGGCGCGGGCGCTCCTGCACATCCGCAACTTGCTCGATGCCTTGGACCTGCACGGGCAGGAACAGGTGGCAGCCCTCGTAGGTGACGAGAAGCCGAGCGATGCTCAGGCTTTCGGCTTGGTCGTGGCGCACGCGCGGCATGCGACGGAGTCCTACGGGAGAGCCAAAAACTTCCGGGCCGTCCTGGCTGAGGCGGCCGAGCGCCAAGCCGATGCCGCGCCGCCGGTCACCGTCGCATCCCTCGCCGAGGATTACCTCGCCGAGCGTTCTCGCAAGACTCGCGACAGCGCCGCGCTGACGGGGAACGCGCTCTACCAGTTGAGGCTGACCTACCGTCTCTGGACCGAGGCCATGGGTGACATCCCCATGGCGGCCGTGTCCGGCAGGGAGGCGGGTCGCTTCCGAGACCTCCTGCTCAGGCTCCCGGCAAGCCATGGCAAGGCACGGGGTCGGACGCCCACTGTGCCCGAGGCCGTCACGATCGCCGATACGAAGGAGGCGCAGGGAGTGGCGGTCCCCCGCCTCACGTTGAAGACGGCCAAGCGCCACTTCAGCAGCATGCTCGGCCTTTGGCGCTGGGCGAAGCGGCGGGACTACGTGACGTCCCTGCCCTTCGCAGGCTTCGAGTTCGCGGGCACGCGGGCCAACCGGCAGGCACGCGACGAGTGGAGCGAGGCCGACCTGCTCTCGCTCCTCCGGTCCGACCATATGCGCCGGGCCGCTGCATCCCGCTCGCGGGACTGGTGGCTCGTCAGCCTTGGAATGTTTGCCGGCCTCCGTATCGAAGAGGCATGCCGCCTCCGCAGCGAGGACGTGGTGACCGTGGGAGACATGCCCTGCGTCGCCATCCGTGCGCAGGAGGGCGAAGGAGGCTGGACGCCCAAGAGCGCCGCAGGGGTCCGCCTGGTGCCCCTGCACCCTGCCTTGCTGGACGCGGGCATCCCTGCTCTGGCCGAGGAGCGGCGGGGCGAGGACCGCCTCATTCCCGGCCTCGTGCCGAGCGGGCCGCAGGGACAGTATGGTGCCGCGCCGTCGAGGGAGTTCTCCCGCCTGAAGGTGAAGCTCGGGGTGTCCCCGGCCACCACCTTCCACTCGTTCAGGCATTCCTTGAGCACGATCATCCGCAACCGGAATGCCACCATCCGCGAGAGCTGGGTGGACGCCCTGCTGGGGCATGAAGGCTGGGATGATCGCACCGACGAGGACAAGGCCAGCCGAGCCAAGAGCGTGGGGGATACCGTCTACCGGAAGCGGATCCACCTGGAGAACCTCGCCCTAACGGTGAGGGCCATCGAGTATCCCGAGCCGGTGACGGCGGCGTTCCTGGACCTCGCGGAGAGGAGCAGGGCTGCATGATCGGGTAGCAGGGTGCCGGGCTGATGCCTCCCGGATTTCTGGATCGCCACCCAGCGTCCTTCTTCTTGGGCGACCTCCTCATGGACCTCCGAGAGGCACCGCACGTTGCGGCCGTCCCGGAGGGTTAGTCTGCTGCGGCTGCCTTCCCTGTTTTCGGGCTAGGCGACCGCCTTGCTAGACAAAATAGGTCATCCGTCTGCGTTTCGCAGCTACGGCCTCCCAGCCGCCCGGCCATGCCACCACCCCGCCAGGGCATCACCCTCCAGCCCCTCGGGCGTCCTAGCCTCCGGGTCATGGGCTGCCTCAAACCCTGAGGCATAGGCAGCCAGCGTCGTGCCCGCGCTGTAGCGAGAAGGCTACACTGGTTTGTCGCAGGCTTCCGTCGCATCCAGCGCGGCGACGGCGGCCTTCCCTTCGCCCCAAGCGCGGCGGGGTTCCGGTGCCGGGGACAGGGACCGGGCGACCGTCTCATCGCGGAAGTCCAGCATCTCTCGAACCAGGTGAGCACCCGCCCCCAGCGGTTCCACAGCTGGCCTCAAGCCGGGCTGCCTCGCCGACCGCCGCGATAAGCGCAGATCGTCCCGGACCTGGTTGCTGCTGACCAGAGAACGTTGGTTTTTGTGGGCGATCTCTGCCGCGTCCCGAACGATCAGGAGGTCCACAGGCCCGCCACCTAGTCGGTATGCCGTGGTGCGCTCGCCGGGGCAGCCCCAGAAACGCCGGAGCGTGCCATCCTCAAGCCGCAGCTCGACGAGCGTGCGACCGCCCCCAGCGTCCTCATGCATGGTGGTCACCCTCGGCAGCCAGCTGAAGAGCAACAGCCGCCTGCTCCCTCGCCACGGCCTCGAAGTACTCCCCCAACTTCCGCAGCAGCAGGTCCTTGGCGACCCTCTTAGCATTTTCCAGCCTCGAGTAGTCCGGGCTGCGGCATGAATCGATTCCGGCATGTGTCAGCTCGTATCCGGCCAGCCCTTTGTAGACCCACGCATAGGTCAGCCAAGACGGCGCGATCCCGGAATTAGTGCGGTGGGCATACTGGCCCTCCCACATGCCCGCGCAGCGGACCCAGCGCGTAATGATGTGTTTGCCCTGGACCATGTACCCCTCCGTTCTGTCTCATGATGGGTTGTGATCGGGAGGACTGCAACGTCATGATGCGATTGCGTTTTTGACAACATTGATGTATGAGATGAGCATGCTGATCGCCTCGATAACGCTGGAGCGAAGACCTGCCCTCCAGCCCCACGAGGCTCCATGCGACGCATTGGTAACCGCACCACCAGCAGCTACACGGTAGACGACCCCGACCTACCGCCGCGCCCGGCGGCGCGCTACCCGTGCGAACTGGTGTTCCAGGAAGCCCTGCGTGAGGCGATGTTCGACGAGAACACGCATCCCTTGGTGCCCCTCATCATCTTCAGGACGGCCACCTGGGAAGGCGTGCTGGATGCCCTGCAAGCCTTGGGCAAGTGTCCCTTCCACCAGGCGCTGCAGCGGTTCGGCACGATTAGTCCGAACCAGCGCGGCGAAGGCGTGGACGGGATCATGGACCAAGCCATGAAGCTCTTGGCCGACGGTCGCCCGGTGATCGTCGTCGCGCATGACTCAGCGGACCTGGGTGCCCTGGGGCGCGCTGCGGATTCGGAATACCGACTGGAGCCACTGTCGTGGGACGGGGTCCAGCGTGTGGCGCGCGCTTTGACGGGCGATGAGACGGCCGCCTTCGATGCAGTCCCGCCGTGGAACCTGGACGACATCACAGGCGACACCTGGAACCTCGCGCACCGCCCCGGCCTGCGGTCGGCGACGGACCTGGTGCGTCGGCTCCCCGTCGTCTGCGCCACCACCGGCACGTCGACGTAGCTGTTCCCGGCCGGGATCACAGCATCGGCGGTGCTCACGAAGGTGACCGACGACGTTGCCTGCGAAAAGACCGAGGTGGCCGGAATCAGCGTCAGGGCCGGCTGGGGCAGGATCGATACGCGCAGCAGCCCGCCTGCCGACACCGCCGAGAGCGGGAGGAAGCCGAAGCTGCGATAGGTGGCGACCGGCACCGCGGCCACGATCGCGGCCACCATCTGCTGGTACAGCTCGTCGATCTCCTGGGCCGGGGCCTCGACCATCGTCCGCGCGACGGCGCCGACCGAGTAGTCGGAGAGGAGCGGCGTGGTGATCCGCATGCGGTTCACCATGCTCGCCAGGATCGACAGGAAGTTCTTGGTCTGGAACGCCATCGGGGGCTACTGCGGCAGCGTGGGGGCCGGGGTGGCGCCCCCGGGCAGCCCGGTCGGGATACGCTTCCCGTCGACCGTGATGGCATCGGCCGTGACGGCGATCTGGTCCCCGGCAATCGACCCCGTCGCGTTCTCGACCCGGTCGATGCGGCGGTCCGAGCGGATCGCCTGGACCACCTTGCTGACGGCCAGGCGGTCCGACGTGGCGCCCCCGCCCTGCCCGATCAGCTTGTAGACGTCGCACCCATAGTCCGGGTGCCGGATCAGCTCCCCCAGCGGCGTGCCGAGGCGGTTCGACAGCGCCTGATCGAGGTTCGGGACCCCGGCGATGGTCAGCAGGTCGCCCCCAGGCGCCACGGCCAGCCGGCCGCGGGCCAGGCTCAGGTCGATGCCGAACACGCTCTCCACGTCCGCCACGCCGGTCGCGGCGGGCGCCGGGCTCGGCACCTTGATGGACTGCTGCCCCGCCAGCAGCACGGACGGGCCGGCCTGGGCCAGATCGTCGGTGATGTAGGGCGGCGTCAGGCCATTGAGGTTCACCAGGTCGCGCCAGCGGTCCGCATCGCCCAGTTCGCGCACCGCGATGACCTGGATCGAGTCGCCGACCCGCGTGTCCGCCCGGCGGAAGCCGGCGATGGCCTTCGTCGTGCTCATGCCGGCACGCTCACGCCGGCCGCGATGACGTCCAGGTGGTGCGCGATCAGCGCGTCTTGGCCCAGCAGCAGCAGCGGGTCGCCGCCGATAGCGTCCGTGCTCGTGGTGGAATTTCGTTGATTGAAACGGTGTAGGCGGAGGTGGTCATCGGATCGGCTGGTTAAGGTGGAGGTGCGAGCTTCAACCCGAACCGACGAGGACCCGATGACCGAGGACAGACTACCGTTGGCCGAGCTGTTGGCCAAAGCCGGAGATGGCGACTTCCTGCGATCCGTGGCGGAGGCCGTGGTGCAGTTGCTGATGGAGACCGATGTGGAAGGCATGATTGGCGCCGGACGTCACGAGCGAACCGGCGATCGCCAGACCTACCGCAACGGCTTCCGGGATCGGACGCTGGACACGCGGCTGGGCAGTCTGCAGCTGCGGATCCCCAAGCTGCGGCAGGGCAGCTACTTCCCGCCCTTCCTGGAGCCCCGCCGGACGTCCGAGAAGGCCTTGGTGGCCGTCATCCAGGAGGCCTGGATCGGCGGCGTGTCGACAAGGCGCGTGGACGAGCTGGTGCAGGCGATGGGGCTGGGCGGCATCAGCAAGAGCACGGTGAGCAAGCTGTGCAAGGACATCGACGACCGGGTGAATGCCTTCCTCGAGCGCCCTCTCGTCGGCGATTGGCCATATTTGTGGCTGGATGCCACCTACCTCAAGCAGCGCGAGGGCGGCCAGATCAGGACGGTCGCGGTGATAATCGCTGTGGCGGTGAACACCGAGGGCAAACGGGAGATCGTCGGCCTGCATATCGGGCCGTCGGAGGCGGAGGTCTTCTGGTCGGCGTTCCTGAAGAGCCTGGTCCGCCGCGGCTTGCGGGGCACCAAGCTGGTCATCTCCGACGCGCATGAGGGATTGAAGGCGGCGATCCGGCGGGTGCTTGGGTCCACGTGGCAACGCTGCCGGGTTCATTGGATGCGCAACGCCCAGGCTTACGTGCCGAAAGGTCAGCAGAACATGGTCTCGGCCGTCCTCCGCCAGGCGTTCACCCAGTTGGATCACCAGAACGCCACTCAGACCATGCGCCACGTCGCCGACCAGCTCCGCGACAAGTGGCCCAAGCTCGGCGCGTTCATCGATGAGAGCGAGGCCGACGTGCTGGCCTACATGAACTTTCCTGCCCAGCACCGGGTGAAGATCCACAGCACCAACCCGATCGAAAGGCTGAACAAAGAGGTCAAACGCCGCGCCGATGTCGTCGGCATATTTCCGAATGAAGGTGCCATCATCAGACTGATCGGTGCTGTGCTGCTGGAAGCCAACGACGAGTGGCAGATGCAGCACCGCTACATGCAGACAGAGGCCATGGCCGAACTCATGCCGACCACAATCGACGTCGTGCCCACCGAGATCGCCACCATAGCAGCATGACCAATGGCCACCTCAACTACACCCCAATTTACACCACCTTGACGGACGTGATCGGTAGATGTAGTCCGGGCAAGGCTGCGGGTCGCGGGCGCCCTTGCGTGAGGGTATTACGGGGATGCCGCCCATCGCGCGCACCTCTGCGCGGAATGCCGCGGCGTCGCAGGCCATGTCGGCCAGCGCCCAGGACGGTGGCTCGGGTAGCCGGCGCAGCAGCGTGAGCGATGGCGCAAGTTCGTGGGCCTGGCCGGGCACCAGCAGGAAGTCGACCAGCCGTCCAACGGCATCGCACACGCCGACGATCTTGGTGCCGAGGCCCCCACGCGAACGGCCCAGCGCCTCGCCAGCACCTGCTGTGTCGCGAGTGAGTCGCAGACTCAACGCGGCGCTTTGCCCGATGCCTTGCCCGATGCCTTGCCCGCCCGGGCGCCGGATGCCTTCTGATGCGCGCGCGCGATGGTCCCGTCGATGCAGGCGAATGCCAATTGCGGCTCTCCCTCCGCCGCTAAGTGGGCCATGATCTTGTCCCAAACCCCGCGCACGGCCCAGCGCCGGAATCGCAGATAAGCATGGTGCCAGTTGCCGAACTCGGCCGGGATCGAACGCCACTTCGCCCCGTTGTCGAGCCGCCAGATGATCGCCTCGATGGTGCGGCGTTCCTCAACCCGAGGCCGGGCTCCGCGAATGCCAGCAGCCGCAATCGCAGCTTCGAACTTCGCCCACTGAGCATCTGTCAGGACTTGCATCGTCTCTCAAATCCGATGCCCAATCCAATCAGGCGTCCCGTAACCGGCTCAAGTCAGCAAATGCGAACGGGCCCTAGCCACACAAGACGGCCGTGGCCGGACGCTTACCGATCAGGGAAGCCAATACACGTCTGTTGCGTTCGGCAAGCGATGCGGCGAGGCAGGCGTTCGGCCCTCGATGGGATCCGTTGGCGATGCTTACGATAACGCCATGGCCGAAAACTTCTTCTCTACGCTGGAAGCTGAGTTGCTGAGCCGTCGCCGCTTTACATCCCAGGCCGAGGCCCACATGGCCTGCTTCAGCTATATCGAGGGCTGGTATAACCCGGCACGCCTGCACGCGGGCTGGGCTAACAGTCGCCGATGACCTACGAAGCCGAGAGGGAGGCCGCCCTGACCAAGCCGTAGCCCGCAAGCCTGCAAAATGTCCACGAGAACGGGGCAACCTCAGCGGCTCAGCTGAGGGCTGGCACGGGAGGGGGCTATGTCGGTCGTGTGGGCAGGCCGGCCCGGGGTGTAGGAGCCGTGGGTAAGTCGCCTGCCGTAGCGACTGCCAAAAAGTCTGGCATAGCCGGGTTGCGTTAATCCGGACCATCAGGCATTTACGCTCGGGCTTCCGAAACCGTAAGGTGTCGGGACGTGGTGCAAAGCTTCCCGCCCGGCCTTCCGGAGGGGCGCTCGGATCGTGGAGACCGCTGGGCGATGTCTGGATCGATCAACGTCACGCAGAGCGGTGTCTCGCTGACCTTTGGGGACGGGGCGACTGTCACGGTTTCCGGCTCGAACGACATCATCACCGGGGGCGTCGGCAGCCGGATCAGCGATCTCGGCAACAACAACCAGATCAAGGTCGGTTCGGGGTCGACCGTGACGGTGGACGGGACCAACATCGTGGTGTCGCCGATGGCACCACCGTGACCCTGGATCACCCATGAGGCCCTGCTTAGTTCTAAGCTTCGGCTTTATCCTCGGATGCATGCTGGTAGGGTGGGTTGGCATTAGGGAAATAACCTGGCGGTTTGCTCCCACTCTCGAGGAAAGGGTAATAGTTAAAGGGACAAACTGGGTTGCTGAAATCAGATCAGATCGATGCGTATGGCGCTGCGGTATGTTTACCCGTTATGGAGTTGATCTCCGTTTAATCGACCTAAATTCCGGCGCGGTGATCCCGCTTATCGAGGGTGCTGATGTTATCGATGACGAGCTTGCCAGTAGTGAGCCTGGTGAGCTCAAGATCACCCTAAGTAATCTTACCATTGCAACACTCCATCAAGAAAACCCCTTGTCGCCACTCATCCATATTATATGGAATTTTACCCCGAAGAACGATCCGGAGCTGCGGGACGGCTACAGGGCATGGGTTTTTGGGAAACAAAGCGATTCAAAGCTCCTCGAGTGGTATTGCACGAAAATCTTCCCTCGATTAGAATCGAGAAATACGCTTGGTTCTGACGGAAGCTCGGCATTGTTTACCTCCTTAGACGCCGCTAGAGCACAACAGTGTGTGGAGGCAGAGTTGCGACGTCAGCGCTGACGGGCTCGTGTTTGCGACCATGCCAAGGTAACGGCCGGACCCACTGTTATACTCCGATTATCGTTGCACACAGCCCACACCACTCGCAAGGCATCTTCGTTCAGCAAGGTGCGGCCGATGTCCGCAGGCTCGTGGCGCATCGCGGCAGCGACATTGAGGCCGGACCAAAAACCGAGGATCCAAGAGGAGATCTGCCTGTATTGTTCGGGGTTTCCCGATGGCATGGTCAGCCAGTTGATGCAGGGCGTGCGATCACCGAACGCGACCACATCTTCGGCGTCAGCGGCGCTTGTCAGAGAAAGCATGATAGCCGTGACCAACGTTGTCGTCGTCATTCGGTGCATCCTATCCACAAGACACTCGACGGTCAACCATCCGTAGGCGGGACTGCGTGGAGCTCAGACCGAAGTCTGGAGATGACAACTGTTTGCGGCTATATACGGTTTGAATATTTCGGTCATAGCCAACGGCAATCTTGTCGGCCCCGCGCAATCTTAGAATGCACTAGTGTCCCGATTCTGAAGTCCGACTGATCTGCATCGTCCTGGCGCAGAATCGCTGGATTGCGGCCAGGATGTCATCGGCGGATTTGGTCCAGCGGAAGGGCTTTGGATCGACGTTATGGGCGTCGATGAAGGCACGGATGTCGGCTTCGAGGTGCTGTGTTGACCGATGGACGCCGCGTCTGATCTGCTTGTCGGTGATGAGGGCGAAGAAGCGCTCCACTTGGTTGATCCAGGACGCGCTCGTTGGGGTGAAGTGGACGTGCCAGCGTGGTCGCTTTGCCAGCCAGTCCCGAACTGGCTTGGTTTTGTGGGTGGCGTAATTGTCCATCACGAGGTGCACGTCGAGGTCGCTTGGGACGCTGGATTCAATCTGGTCGAGGAATTTCCTGAACTCGCTCGAACGGTGCTTGGGGTAGCAGCGGCCGATGACCGCGCCGGTAGCAATGTCGAGGGCGGCGAAAAGGGACGTCGTGCCGTGACGGGTGTAGTCATGAGTGCGCCGCTCGACCTGGCCCGGGCGCATCGGCAGAAGCGGTTGGCTTCGATCCAAGGCCTGGATTTGGGACTTCTCATCCACGCACAGCACGAGTGCCCGCTCGGGTGGCGAGAGGTAGAGCCCGACGATGTCGCGGACCTTCTCGACGAACAACGGATCGTTCGACAATTTGAAGGTCTCGGTTCGGTGCGGTTGCAAGCCAAAGGCACGCCAGATGCGATGGATGGTGGACGGCGCATAGCCGACCGCCTTGGCCATGGAGCGCAGTGACCAGTGCGTTTCTCCAGCGGGCCTCGTTTCGAGGGTTCGGCGGACGGTGTCGGCGATCTCGTCGTCGCCGATCTTGCGCGGTGTGCCCGGTCTTGGCTCGTCGAGCAGTCCATCGAGCCGCTCTGCGGCAAAACGACGGCGCCATTTGCCGACTGTATTCGCGTCCGCGCCGACCTCAACGCAGATCGCTTTGTTCTCCAGCCCGGCCGCGGCAGCCAGGACGATGCGCGCTCGACGCGCCATCGCCTGGCCGGTCTTGTGCGCCCTCGCAAGCGACCGCAATTCAAACCGCTCCGCCTCGCTAAGCTCAATTGCAACTGCAGGCTTGCCCATCACCACCATCATCCGCTGACCAGCCAGATGATCGTAGATATTTCGCGATCAGGACACTAGCCAAGTTTGAGGCTCGGAGGCTTGGTCAGGCAGCCTCTCCCTTGGCGAATAAAGCGATCGATCGTGCAAAGTTGTTTCTAACTACTAAACACCCCAAGTAAGCGCAACTCTATATCGTAAATATTTTTGCTTTAGATCTGCTTTGACCATCCACGACCTCGCCCATCTTGTCTCTTTACTGCGATCCAGGGAAATACGACTTCCGATGGAACCTGGCCACTAAAGTGATAGCCGTCGTTATATATGGCACTTATATACGTGCTTGACCCGAGCGTAGGCCTAGGCTAGAAAGGCTGCATCGAGAGGGTGCCGCCATGATCCAACAGTTCGACAGCCTGATGCAGATGATGGAAGTGTTCAGCGACGAACAGGTCTGCATCGACCACCTCCGGGCCATCCGCTGGAAAGGCGGTGCATATTGCCCTCATTGCGGCAGCACCAAGGTTTACCACTTCTCCGACAAACGGACCCACAAGTGCGGCGACTGCCGCCAGCGGTTTTCGATCAAGGTCGGAACGATTTTTGAGGACACAAAACTGCCGCTTCGTAAGTGGTTCATGGCGGTTTGGATGGTGACCAGCCATACCAAGGGTATCGCATCCACGCAGCTCGCCAAGGACCTGGATATCACTCAGAAGTCGGCTTGGTTCGTGCTGCATCGGCTTCGGCATGCGGCCCGCACCAAGTCGTTCAACCGACCGCTTGAAGGCATGGTTGAGGCCGATGAGACCTACGTCGGCGGTAAGGAGAAGAACAAGCACTCAAACAAGAAGACGCCCGGCAGCCAGGGCGGTGCGAACAAGGTAGCCGTCATGGGCATCATGGAGCGCGATGGCGAGTTGCGGGCCAAGGTGGTGCCGGACACGACGGCGAAGACCCTTCATGCCGAGTTGGACGCCAACGTGGCACCGGGCGTCAACGTGCTGACTGACGAAAACCGCGGCTACCGCGGTATCGGCGAGCGGTTCGCCCACTACACGGTCAACCACTCCATCGGCGAATACGTGAAGCATTATTTCATCCACACGAACGGCTTGGAGAACGCCTGGAGCCTGTTCAAGCGCAAGGTTTACGGCATCCATCACTTCGTGAGCGGCGAGCACCTTGACCGCTACCTTTCCGAGTTCACCTTCCGCCACAACCGGCGCACGATGGGCGAGGCCGCGCGGGTCAATGCGCTGCTAGGACAGACGGAGGGTCGGTTGACCTATAAGGCATTGATCGCGTGATGGCCGGAAAGCGAGAGCCCCCATTGAGTTTGGGAATTAACTTCCTTGAAGCCCTAGACCGATTCGGTGGCACTAATCCGAAAGAAGTGCAGGACAGCGTGGAGCGTGCGAAGCAGAAAAAACCGCCGGAGGAGTCCCTCCGGCGGAAAGTTTTGAGGGCTGCTTCGAAGTCGCCTGCCCGCACACGCTAGGCCGACACTTCAGCTTAGGCGCCTATGCGATTACCCGCAGCAGCGCCAATGACCCGAGACAAACTCGCATTTGCCGAAGCGAATGCGAGTGTAGGGGTCAACCCAATGGCAGCATCGAAATGCCGTCATCGTGGCCTCCTTTCGGAAGCCCCACGTTGATCAGGCGGCCGGCTGGTGCTAGATCCTTATCTGGACACGGCGCCAGCCGGTCTAACCTGCCCAGTGCCGTCGGGGTCTCAAGCCCGGCACTAGGAACTAGCCTCACGAAGCGGTCCGACCGGGATGCACCCCGAATCGGACCGTTTTTCGTTTGGCCGTCGTCATTGTAGCAGGCGTGCAGGTTCGTGGCAACGCCAATGCGGAAATATGTTCCCACGAACCACTATTCGTGGCACAATCCAACCAGTGGGTTGGAGGGTTCAATGAGTCACGAGTTTTCCGCCGCTCTGGCGGCCGAGATAGCCAGTCTGGAATCTGCGCTGACACAAGATGTTCGCTATGTGCGCCTTCGGGAATTGCGCCGCATATCGGCACTCTATGTTTCCGACCCTGTGTCGACAGCCAGGTCAGACCAATCCGTGGCAAGTGGAACAGCAAGGGACCGGCCAGTTGTCAGACAACCCTCTGCAAACCGAGTGCTTGCGTTGGCAGAGGCGCGGGCGTTCGTGGAAAACGCAGGGCGCATGGTGCCAACTCGCGAAGTTTTAGACCATCTAATCGCGAAGGGCATTGAGATTGGGGGCGCTAGTCCGCTCAACAATCTAAGCGCGATTATCTCAACCTCGGGAGTCTTCCAGCCCCACGGACGGAGCGGCTGGACCATACGCGCTACCGGGGGCGATGAAGACCCGCGGGACCACGATTTGATGCATGACGGCAGCATTGTCCAGATGGCAAACGAGGCTCCTGCGCCGAAGCAAGGCGGCGGCGAAGATGCCTGATCTAGCTGGTCCGAAGATCGCTTATCTTGGGTACTGCGGCCTCATTGATGCCGCGGGGGTGACCCGAATCGCGGGGTCAGTAAATGCCGCCGTGAATGAGCAGTTCGACAGCGTTTACCTCTGTCTGTCATCCCCAGGCGGATATGTGGGTGATGGCATATACCTCTACCACCACCTCCGAAGTTTACCGATACCTGTCACGATCCACAACACCGGCACAGTCGCGTCCATTGCTGCAACCTTGTTCGTGGCCGGCGAATATCGGATCGCGTGCGCCCACGCCATCTTCATGATGCATCCCGTTGCCGTGCAAGCTACGGGTGCAATGGCATCGGGGGTGCTACTCGCAACCCTTGATGCTGCCCAACGTGACGAGGCTCGCACCGAAGGCATTCTGCGTGAGCGGACGAGCATTCCCGATGACGTTCTCAACGCACGAAGAACTACGGACGTCTACATCACTGCGCAAGAGGCGCTGGCGTTCGGCTTGGTCCATGAGGTGGGAAACTTCACGCTGCCGACCGGCAACAAGGTTTTCCAGGTCTGACGGCGGCGCGATGAATCCAGGCGCGAAACTCCCATGAAGCGGGGACGCGCTTATGCCCTTATACATTGCGACCCTCCTTGGTTGCGCTCCATAGACTCATATAGCGGCTAAAATGTCTACATCCAATGAATCGCTACCGATGCTCCGTATCACGTCATCGCCGATCCTCTGTTCCGGCTAGGTCACACACGTATATAAATGCCTTATATATGTGCCATGCCCGACCGCCGTTTAGTGTCCGTCCACGATCATGTTGAGTCGAGGGAATCAATTGTGATTCCATGTGGCAGCCCCGATTCGCAGGAGCCGCCCAATGTGGACTGCCGAGAACCGCGCCCGCTACGACCGCAGCAAGCTGCGCTACCCGAGCGACCTGACCGACGACGAGTGGGCTCTGGCCAAGCCGGAGATCCCTCGTGCCAAACGAGGCGGAAACAAGCGGACAGTGGACCTGCGCGAGGTCTTGAACGGACTGATGTATGTCCTCAGCACAGGCTGCCAGTGGCGGGCGATCCCGAAGGACCTGCCGCCGCGCAGCACCGTCAACTTCTATTTCTGCCGCTGGCAGCATGATGGGACGCTCGATCGGTTGCACCATGCGCTTTACGTCCGCTGTCGGGAGCAGGCGGACCGCGAAGCCAGCCCGACCGCCGCGATCATCGACAGCCAGAGCGTCAAGAGCGCCGAAAAAGGGGGGCCCGCATTGATCCGCCGGGCTTCGATGGCGGCAAGAAGATCAAAGGTAAGAAGCGGCACATCCTCGTCGACACGCAGGGTTTGCTGATGCAGGCTATCGTCCACGCGGCCGACATCCAGGACCGTGACGGTGGCGTGCTGCTGATGGCGACGTTGTTCGGCATGTATCCCTTTCTGCTCAAGCTCTACGCCGACGGCGGTTATCAAGGGCCGAGGTTCCAGACGGGCCTGGCCCGTGTCTGCCGCCGCGTGAACGTCGAGATCGTTCGACGCTGCGACACCGGCAACTTTGTGGTGTTGCCCAAGCGCTGGATCGTAGAACGGACAATTGCGTGGCTCAACCGATGCCGCCGCCTGAGCAAGGATTGGGAGTGCCTGAACCGAAACGCGCTCGCATTCCTTCAGTGGGCGTCAGTGCGGCTCATGCTGCGACGCCTCTGCCGTGCTTGCTAATGATCTTGGACGGACTCTTACACCTTGGCCAGGTATAGTGATACGTTTCTTGTCATTGAGCAAATTATCTGTCCATAGCGTCCATATGAATATATGCTCAAGCTCTTCGATCAGTGATTTTACATTGTCACTCATTCGGAACTCTACGACTGCGACACTTATATATCGGATAGACTTACTACTAACTAAATTATCTGTAGAATGGGTTCGAAACCGCATCTTAGGGCTTTTTGTTAGCCCAACATACCGCACAACTGGCATTGTTACGGGATGTTGAACAGTCATGGCAATATACAAGAGCGGTCCGGCGAACTCTTTTTTGCTCAGCAAGGGCAACTTGTTTAACTTCCAAGCCTTTGGCTCGCACCACCTTAATTTCAGCTGTCTGTATAGCGGAGTTCCGGCAGTAGTCTTTAACTGCTCTGGCGAATAACCATAATTGAGGGCTTCGAACGTTGGCAATTTCGCTACACTCCGAACACCTTCATCACCTCGTCGCCGAAGTGGTTGATGACCTTTACCGCGATGCGCCCCGTCTCGGGCCGGGGGAAGGGTCGGGAGGTGTCGCGGTAGAGGGTGGACCAGGCTTCTTCGTCGATTTCGGCGCGCAGGGCGGCTTTCAGGGATTTGTAGGGGTCGTTGGCGCCGAGGAAGTAGGCGTGGCGGACGCGGAAGCTTTCTTCGTCGTAGATTGTGTCGATGAACCAGGCGGCGATGCTGTCGGTGCCGCCGCTGCGGATTTCGCCGGTTTGGGGGTCGAAGACGTCGACGCCTTTGACCTGGACTTCGATCATGCCGTTGCCGGCGTCGCGGAGTTCGACGTCGGGTTCGCCGAAGACGACGAAGAGGTTGCCCTTGCCGGTGTTCTTGAGGTCCTCGGCCATGTGCAGGTCGGGGTTCATGCGGGCCTTGAGGATGGGGAGCGGGCCGAGCTTGGTGAGTTCGGTGGCGTGGGCGTCGTAGTTGAAGGCGCAGGCGACGAGCACGTCGAAGCGGGCGTCGCTGGCCTCGCGGGCGGCGGCGACCAGGTCGGGCCGGGAGAGGGTGCCGAATTCGGGGCCGATCAGGATGGCGGCGCGGCGTTCGCGAGCCTTCTCCTCAGTGCCGCCTTGGCCCTCGCCTTCGGTGAAGCGGCCTTCGGCGCCGATGTGTGTGCCGGGCCAGGGGGTCAGGGTGGTGAAGTGGATGCTGTCGGATTTCTGGCTCTGGTGGACCCCGGCGGTGCGGAGATGGTCGAGCACCATGGTCGCGAAGTCTGTGATGGGGGCGGCGCCGCCCGACTTCGACTTGGGGGGCGTGGTCTGGGCGGGGCCGCCACCGGCGGCGTCCAGCTCCTCGGCCAGTTCCGCCTCGCCGGCGGGAACGGCGCGGTGCGGGGAGAGGCTTTCCACCGTGAATGGCCCGGCGACGCGGACGCGGAATTTGTCTTCGTAGGGGCGGTCATAGAGGAGTTCGACGTCGGCGCGCTTGGCGATGCTGGCGTCGATGGCCTTCTGCCGGGCGATGCGGGCCTGCCACCAGGCGGTGTGATGCAGGGTGGCGCGGCCGGACCAGGTGGGCAGTGCGTCGCGGGGGATCTGCCATTCTTCCCAGGACGTGCCGAGTTCGGCGTTCAGCGCCGCGCGGTCGGCTTCAAGGCCGGGCTGGGCGGCTTCCCAGATGACGTCGATCTCGGCGTTGTTGGCGATGGATTTCAGCGTGACGTGGGGCGCGCGGTCGTAGACGAAGCCCAACCGCAAGTCGGGGCGAAGGTCGCGGTGGGTCGGGCTGTCGGGCGCGGGGGTTGCGGTGAGCTGGGCTTCCTTGGCGCGGCCCTCGGGGCTGTCGGCGGGGAGGTAGTAGGGGTGTCGGGCGGCCATGACACGGGTGCGGGCGAGCGCGAGGGCGACGCGAGAGGTGTCGATGGTGATCCAGCGGCGGCCCCATTGTTCGGCGACGGTGGCGGTAGTGCCGGAGCCGCAGGTGGGATCGAGCACGAGGTCGCCGGGGTCTGTAGTCATGAGGAGGCAGCGCTCTACTATTGTGACGTTTGTTTGTACGACGTAAGTCTCGACCGGCCGCATTGCGCTCAACTTCGGGCCGTTGAACCTGTCGGGCGGCGAGCGGCGGCTGAACGTGGCTGTGACGCGCGCGCGGGAGCGGCTCGTGGTGTTCGGCAGCGTTCGGGCGGATCAGCTGGATCTGTCACGCACGGGCGCGATCGGCGTGCGACACCTGAAGCAGTTCCTGGCCTTCGCCGAGCACGGCGCACGCTCGTTCGCGACGGCCACGCAGGGGCCCTTGGGCGACCATGAGAGCCCGTTCGAGGTACAGGTTGCCGAGCGGCTTCGGCAGCTGGGCTGGAACGTGCATCCGCAGGTCGGTGTGTCGGGCTTTCGGATCGACCTGGGGATCGTCGATCCGGATGCGCCGTGCAGCTATCTTGCCGGTGTGGAATGCGATGGCGCGACCTATCATCGCGGCGCCACGGCCCGCGATCGGGACCGGCTGCGTCAGGCGGTGCTCGAGACGCTGGGTTGGAACACTCTTCGGGTATGGTCGACGGACTGGTGGACCAAGGCGGCCAGGGAGGCGGAGCGCCTGGACGGGGCCCTGCGCGAGAGGCTTCTCGCCGCCCAGGCGAAGCGGGCAGCACGAGACCAGGAATTAGCGGGACACACCGTCTTTACCGAGCAGGCCGCCGGAGAACCCGCCATCGATATCGCTGAGCCGGCCATGGGTGACTTGGATGACAGGTCGCCCAGCCCGGACAGCGAACCTGTTGCCGCCGCAGCTGGCGCGGTGCCCCTACGCTTCTACGAGCCGTCCTATCGAGACAGCTTGGCTGCGATCGTTGCACGGGTTCTGACAGAGCAGGGGCCTATGCGCGAGGACCGGCTGGTCCATGCCGTTGCCCGGCTGCACGGGTTCAAGCGGTCGGGCCGGGAGATCAGGGATCGCGTGATGTCGGTCATCCCCGAGACGAGCGGCACGACGGTGGAGGATGCTGGGAGCTTCGTCTGGCCCCCTGGCATGGACCCGGCTGCGTGGGACCGGTTCCGGGCGCCCCGACCGGGCCTGACGGCCGATCCCATGGAGATGCCGCTGGCCGAACTGACCGTGCTGGCCCGGGAGTGCCTGACACGTGGACTGTCCGAGGAGGCGGCGCTGCTCAGGATGCGTGACGCTTGCGGCTTGCAACGTTTGCGAGAGACGGCCAGGGCGCGATGCCTGGCCGCCCTCCAGGAGGCCCAGAGGTAATGGCGTTCAAGGCAGCCCGCGCAAAGTCGGAAGCTGCGATCATCCGATCCGGAAGTCGAGCCGACGCCATAGTTCGAAGTCGTCGATCGACGAAAGGCCGAGGCTGGAACACACGTCTGGAACCTTGCGGTTCGCCCGCCGCTTGGAGGACTTCGATACCTCTCGTGTGACGACGACCCGCCTGGTGCCATTCAACGCCGCTGCGACCAGAAACGGATCGCAACCGATCATCTCGAGCTCGATGTCATCGAGGTCCGGCGCGTAGCCGCTAGTGATGACATGGTTGACCAGCGCCCCGTCCGTCGCCTCTGCCAGCCACTGCCCAAGCAGGTCTGCCGAGCCTGCGACCTCATTATAGATTTCCCTCGGCATTTTCACTTGGCCACCTTCAGCCATCGTCAACAGCCAGTCCCAGAATGGGCCGAACCGTTCGATCGGGTAGTAGTCGGCATTTGCTCGGATCAGAACGTTCGCATCCATCAGGTAGGGCGTCATGCGCTGCGACGATCCTCACGAAGCAGCGGATCGACGGCAGCCGGGGACACACCCAGTATTTGGGCAGCCTTTGTATGCGTGAGGGCGTCGTCGCGAAGCGCTTGCCGGACGACCGTGAGCAAGCCAGCACCGAAGCAGGCCTGGTTCGCGCTCATGAACCGGAAGAGCCGGACGACACTGCCCCGGTCTCCCGTCCAAACCAGGCCGCGGCTTTTGACAAGATATCCCGCTCGACGCGCAACTGCTTGTTCTCTCGCCGAAGCCGGGACAACTCATCCCGTTCGGCAGCACTCACGCCGGGCATCGCCTCCTCCCGTCGGCCCTCTTTCTTGTCGGCCTGCACAATCCAGTTGCGGATCGACTGCGCCGTCGGCTCGAACTCACGGGCAAGGTCGTCAGGGTCGCGGCCAGCACGAACCAGATCGACCATCTGGCGACGGAACTCAGGAGAATACGGAACTCGGGTTTTCGGCATGATGACACCTTTCGCGAAAGCGTTCGGGGTGTCCACCAATCCGGGTCAATCCCAATCCCAGAGGCGCGATGTCCCGTTGCGTCCGCCTCATTTGGAAGGCGCGCCATACTCAAGGCGGGTTGGGACCATCACCGGGGCCGGAGGACCGTTTGCACCATGCGGTCTCTCGCTTGTGACGGGCGGCTGTCATCTATAATCCCGGACTATCAATCAGCAGGGCTTTTCCATTGTCCTACGGTGACGAAGGCTCGCACGGTCACGTGCCCTGCGTCCGCCGCACTGGAGAGGTATCGATACCATGACCGAACGCCGATGCTGTCCGCATGCCTTATGGGTCTGATCGTCGGACGGGCCATTCGTTATGGCCGCGTGACCTCGTCCAGCGTTGGCCCCGTCCCCAAGCGCCGCCGGTGACACTGCTCGTTGCCGCTGAACTGCTTGCCGGTGGCTTGTTGCTGGGCGGCATCTACGCGCTGATGGCAAGCGGCTTGAACCTGATCTTCGGCGTGATGCGCGTCGTCAACTTTGCCCATGGCGACATCCTGGCGGTCGGGGCGCTGCTGACGGTGACCCTCGTCGGTGCGCTTTCGGTGCCGTATGTCGCGGCGCTCGTCCTGGTGCCTCTCATGGCTGCGGCGCTCGGGTATGTCGTCCAGGTCACGATCATCCGCCGGGTGATCGACGGACCAGGCATCATGACGCTGTTGGCGACGTATGGCGTGTCCACGGTGCTGGTCAACGCCGCCATCCTGCTGTGGGGCGGCGGGTTCCGGGGCCTGCCCGGCATCCTCGACGGGTCTGTTCCGGTGGCCGGCCTGCACGTGCCGCTGTCCCGGCTTCTGGCCTGCGGGGTCGCGCTTGCAGCAAGCCTGGGCGTCTGGTGGATGCTGCAGGCGACTTCGTTCGGCCGGGCCGTGCGCTCGGTGTCGCAGGCGCCCGAGCTGGCGACCATATCGGGCATCTCCATCGACCGGGTCCGCAACGCGACCTTCGCCCTGGGATCGGCCATGGCGGGCCTGGCGGGCGTGCTGCTGGCGCCCACCTTCGCGTCCGACCCGCAGATGGGTGCGCGCTTCATCGTCAAGGCCTTCGCCGTCATCATCGTCGGCGGCCTCGGCAGCTACCCCGGTGCCGTCCTCGGCGCGTTGATGCTGGGGGTGGTCGAGGTGTTCTGCAGCTACTGGCTGGGCGCCGTGATCGGCTCGGCCATGCTGTACATCGTGATGCTGGCGACGCTGCTGATACGACCGCGGGGGTTGCTTGGCCTGGGGGTGAGGGCATGAGGGGGCGCCTCCTCCGGGTGCTCCCGTTCGCGCTGTTCGCCGTGGCGGCCACGGCGGTGCCTGTGGCGGGCAGCGATTACGGCGTTTCGTTCGCAATCCAGGTGCTCGTGTTCACCGCCCTCGGGTATTCGTGGAACCTGATCGGCGGCTATGCCGGCTACACGCATTTCGGCCAGATGAGCTTCTTCGGCATCGGCGCCTATGCCGGCACCCTGCTCATCCTGAACGCCGGATGGCATTGGCTGCCGGCGGCCTTGGCGGCGGGCGCGGTGGGCGCGCTTGTGGCGCTTCCACTCGGGGGAGCGATGCTTCGCCTCCGCGGCCCGTTCTTCGCCATCGGCATGTTCGGCCTGACCCGGGTGTTCGAATCGCTCGCGCTGGGCTTCGACGGCGTGACGCAGGGCGGCTCCGGCCTCTATCTGCCCGCGCCGGACTCGCTGGTGTCCGTCTATGCCGTTCTCGTCGTCCTCGCGCTGCTCCTGATGTCGGCGACCTGGTGGCTCGACAATTCGCGCCTCGGGCTCAAGCTGCTCACGATCCGGGAGGACGAGACGGCGGCGGAGGCGCTGGGCATCCGCACCGCCCGGCTGAAGGTCGCGGCCTTCGTCGCATCCGCGGTCGCGCCGGCGATGGTCGGCTCCCTCTATGCCACCTACCTCGGCTTCATCGACCCGGCGACCTCGTTCTCCGCCTCGATGGAGCTGACCACCATCGCCACGGTCCTGCTGGGCGGCATGGGCACCGTGATCGGTCCCCTTCTTGGCGCATTCGTGCTGTCGATCGTCAACGAGCTGCTGTGGTCACGCGTCCCGGAGCTGTATTCGGGACTTGTCGGACTGCTGATCATCGGCGCGGTGCTCTATATGCCGCGCGGCCTCGTCAGCTTCGCGGTCCGGCGCCGCTGGCTCCCGGCGGGCCGCGGCATGTTCCGGCGGCTGGCGGTGCAGGACGGGCTGCAAGCCGCCGCCGCACGGGTCTCCACGGACACGGCGCATGTCTGACCCGGCGCCCATCCTGACCGTCGATGGCGTGTGCAAGCACTTCGGCGGCCGGGTCGCGCTGGACGGCGCAAGCCTGTCGGTCGCCCCGGGAAGCATGACGGGCGTAATCGGGCCGAACGGGTCCGGCAAGTCGACGCTGTTCAACATCATCGCGGGCAGCATCCCGGCCGATGAAGGCCGCGTCCTGATCGCCGGACGGGAGATGACGCGCGCCTCGCCCGCCACGATCTGCCGGGCGGGCGTGGGGCGCACGTTCCAGATCAGCCGGCTGTTCGGCGAGATGACGGTGCTCGAGAACCTGGTGGCCGTCGCGCACGGGGTCACGGACCGGCAGGCGGTGGACCGGGCGGGCGCGTTGCTGGCCTTCCTCGAGATCGACGGCATCGCGCACCGTTGGGGTTCCGAGCTGTCCTATGGCCAACGCAAGCTGGTGGAGATCGCCCGCGCCCTGATGCTTCAGCCGCGGCTGATGCTGCTGGACGAACCGTTCGCCGGCATCAACCCGCGGCTGCAAAATCGGATCGTCGAGCACCTGAACGCGCTGCGAAGCCAGGGGCTGACCGTGTTCTTCATCGACCACGAGATGCGGATCGTCTTGTCCGCCTGCGACGTCGTCTACGTGCTCGCGGAGGGCCGGGTGATCGCGGGCGGCAGCCCCGCCGAGATCCGCGGCGACGCCCGCGTCAATGAGGCGTATTTCTGAAGCGTACCCGCAGCCAATGGCGGGACGAGAACGAGGGAGGACCACCGATGTACAGACGTCAGCTTCTGGCGGCAGGCGCGGCGCTCGGTTTGTCGGGCACGGCGCGGGCGCAAGGCAAGGCCGGCGCGGTCCGGATCGGGGTCGCGCTGTCGCAGAGCGGGGATCTGGCCGACTCCGCCGCACACTATTTCGATGGGCTGAAGCTGTGGCGCGACCAGGTCAACGCGGCCGGCGGGCTGCTGGGGCGGCCGGTCGAGTTCGTCACGTATGACGACCGGTCGGACTCAGCGACCTCGGCCCGGCTGTACGAACGCCTGATCACGAACGACAACGTGGACCTGCTGATGTCCTCGCTGGGGTCCGGCACCACGGCCACCGGGTCGGCCGTCGCGGAGCGGCACAAGCGCGTGTTCATCAATGCCGGGGGGGCCGCGGAGAAGATCCAGCAACGCGGCTTCCGCTATGTGTTCCAGACCGCCTGCCCCAGCCACGCCTACCAGGAGCAGGTGGAGCCGATGGCGAAGCACTATGGGTTCAAGACCTTCGCCTGGGTGTCCCGGGACTTCCCGGCCGCGCGCGATGCCGGCGTCGACCTGCGCGCCATCATGGGCCGGATCGGGGGCCGGCTGGTGATCGACAGCTACTTCCCGCAAGGCACGGCCGACTACTCCTCGTTCATCGCCCAGGCGCGTCAGCTGGATCCGGACGTCTGGTTCTCGAGCGCCTACCCGAACGAGGCGATCGAGATCGTGCGGCAGCTGCGCGCGGCGAACTACCTGCCGCGCCTGTTCATCTGCAACGGCGTGGTGCAGGACGACTTCATCAGGGCGGTGGGCAAGGATGGGGAGCAGGCGGTGGGGATCTCCGCCTACGAGCCCATCATCAAGACGCCTGGGAATGCGGAGTTCGTCGCCGCCTTCCGGGCCGCGTACGCGGCCGACCCCGGCTACTACTCGGCCTTCGGCTATGTCGGCGGGACGGTGTTGGCGGCGGCGGTGAACAAGGCCGGCAGCCTGGACCAGGATGCTTTGCGGACGGTGCTGACGACGCTCAGGCTCGATACCGTCATGGGGCGGCACGAGGTCGACCCGAAGACCGGGGCGCAGCTCGGCATCTCCGGCCTGCTGGTGCAGATCCTGGGCGGCAAGCGGGAGGTGATCTGGCCCGAGGCGCTGCGCACCGCCAGCCCGATCATCCCGGTGCAGCCATGGTCGAAGCGCTGATGCAGCCTTCGGCAGGAGGGTCCTTGCTGGCCTTGGACGGTGTCACGACCGGATATGGCGATGTGGCGGTGGTGCGGGGCGCAAGCCTGTCGTTCAGCCAGGGCGTGATCACGGCGATCATCGGCTCGAACGGGGCCGGCAAGTCGACGGTGATCAAGGCCGCGGCCGGGCTGCTCCGCACCTGGTCGGGGCGCATCCTGGTCGGCGGCGAGGACGTGACGCGCGAGGCGGCCCACCTCCGCCTGAAACGCGGCGTCGCGTATGTGCCGCAAGGGCGGATCGTGATGCCGGAGATGACGGTGCGGGACAACCTAGTGATCGGCGCGCACATCATGGGGCGCGACCACGGCCGCATCGCCGCAGCCATCGACCGCGTGGTGGGCCTGTTCCCGATCGTCGGCGAGCGCATGAAGCAGCTGGCGGGCACCATGAGCGGCGGCGAGCAGCAGATGCTGGCGATCGGCCGGGCGCTGATGACCGGTCCCAAGATGATCATCCTCGACGAACCCTCGCTGGGCCTCTCGCCGAAGTACGTGGAGCTGACGTTCACCAAGCTGCTGCAGCTGCGCGATGCCGGGTTGACGGTCGTGATGGTGGAGCAGAAGGCGACGCGCGCCCTGGCCGTCGCGGATTACGGCTACGTGCTGCATGTGGGCCAGGTCGCTTATCAGGGGCGGGCGCGGGAACTGCTGGAGAATCCCAACGTGAGGCAGCTGTTCCTGGGCCAGACCGGATCGGCCGCTGGCCCGCCCGGCCACGATGGCAACCCGGTCCTCACCGGAGAGCGGCATGTTTGAGGGTGGGGGCGAGCAGGTCGCGATCCCGTGCACGATCCTGCGCGGCGGCACCAGCAAGGGCGTCTATCTGCTGGAGCAAGACATTCCGCCACCAGGGCTGTTGCGGGATCGGCTGCTGAAACGCGTCATGGGCTCGCCGGACCTGCTGCAGATCGACGGGCTGGGCGGCGCGCGGCTGATTACGTCCAAGATGGCCATCATCAAGCGGTCGGAACGGCCGGATGCCGACGTCGACTACACGTTCGCGCAGGTGAATCCCGAGCGCGATCAGATCGTTTACACGTCGAACTGCGGCAACATCTCGTCCGGCGTCGGCCCGTTCGCGATCGATGCCGGGCTGGTTGCGGTCACGGCTCCCGTCACCGTCGTGCGCATCCACAACATGAACACGGGCAAGATCCTGGTGGCGCATGTCCCGGTGGCTGACGGCCGGGCGAAGGTGACGGGGGATTTCGCGATCGACGGGGTGCCGGGCACCGGGGCCGAGATCCGGATGGACTATTCCGGCACGGTCGGCGCGAAAACCGGCCGGATGCTGCCGACCGGCGAGGTGACCGAGACGGTCCGGATGGAGGACGGGAGCCGCCTTGCGGTCAGCATCGTGGACGTCGCGAACCCCTGCGTCTTCGTCCGCGCGGAAGCATTGGGGCTGGAGGGTGGCGAGCTCCCGGACGTCTTCACGCGCAACCCAGCGTTGCTCGACCGTATCCGCGAGCTCCGCGGCAAAGCGGCCGAACGGATCGGGCTCACGGCCGACTGGCGCGATGTCGATCGGCAATCGCCGAGCCTGCCGCTCGTCGTCGCGGTCTCCCCGCCCGCACCCTACGCGAACATGCGCGGCGTGCCGGTCGACCCGGCGTCCACCGACCTGCGTGCCCGGCTGATCTGGTACGACAAGTGCCATGAGAGCATGGCCGGGACCGGCTCGATGTGCACCGCGGCCGCGTCCCGCATTCCGGGTTCGGTCGTCAACCAGGTGATCGGCGCCGGGGCGGCAGCCAGAAGCACCCTGCGGATCGGGCACCCCATGGGGGTCATGACGGTCAGCGTCGAAGCCGAGCCGTCGAATGCAGAGGGGGGCGTGGCCTTCACGATGCTCGGCTTCAGCCGGACGGCGCGGCGGATCATGGATGGGACCGTCTACGTCCCGCGCGCAGGGCTGGACGCTTGATCCGGCAGCCAGCCCCGTGCGGGATCGCGGCATGACGAGCGAGCCCGCCGCCCCTCGGAAGGCAAGGCTCAGCATCGGCGCCGAAGAACTGGAGACGTTCCTCGCCGTCGCCGAGCTGGGCAGCTTCAGCAAGGCAGCCGAACGGCTGTCCCTGGCACAGCCCTCGATCACGAACCGGGTGCAGCGCCTGGAGCGCGACCTGCGCACCCGGCTGTTCGAGCGGACGACGCGGATGGTCACCCTCACACCGGAAGGCGAACGGCTCCGCGCGCGCGTGGAACCAGTGATGCGCAGCCTCCAGTCGATCATCGACGACTTTTGCGAGCAGGCGGACACGCGGAGCCAGATGGTCGTCGTCGCCGCCACGCCGATGCTGGCGACGGTGCTCATGCCGCCGATCATCAACCGGTTCACCAAGGCCAACCCGACCGTGCAGGTCGAGCTGCAGGACCAGATCACCGAGCGCCTGTCATCCGACATCCGTTCGGGCCGGGTGGACTTCGCCCTTGTGGCCCGGCAGCCCTCGGCCGAGGGGATCACCTTCGAGTCGGTGACCGCCGACCCGTTCGCGGTCATCGGGCCGCGGGGGCACCCGGCCCTTGCAACCGGACGCGTGTCGCCGTCGGCGCTCACGCGATACCCGTTCCTGATATTGGGCGCCCATCGGAGCCAGTTCGACGCGCTGGCCGGCGAGGCGGCCGCCCAGGGATTGACGCTGCAGGCGGTGCGAACGGTCAAGAACGTCTCGACCTTGCTCGGCCTGGTCGCCGAAGGCCTCGGCTTGACCATGCTGCCCCGGATCATCCTGCGTGTCGTGAGCATGGGCGACGAGACCCGGTTTGCGATCGCGTCGCTGGACGGCGTGGTCTTGACGCGGGAATACGGCATCGCCTCGTTGGCCGGGCGCGAGTGGTCGCCGGGCGCTCGGGCCTTTGCCGCGGCCCTGCGGTCGGAGCTGCTGACGCAGAAGGTCACCGGCGCGCCATCGCGATAGGGGTGCCTAAGCCGTGCAAAGGCGCACCAGGCCATCGAGCGCCGGCGCATCCTCCAGTTCGAGGACGCACTGCGCCAGCCGTTCCGCTTGTGCGGGTTCGATGGCGCGGGTCGCGTTCGCCATGAATTTCGCAACGACCGCATCACGCGCCATCGGCAGGTCGGGTGAGCCATAGCTGGCCGCCTTGCGGCATCGGACCGTGCGGCCGTCCCGCAGATGCACGATCACCTCTCCCGGGAAGTGCAGCGGGTAGTCGCTGTTCGGGTCGTCCAGAACGAAGGTCTTGGCCGTCAGCGCCATCAGGTCCGCCGCGTCGAGCGGTTCGTCGTGGAAGGCGGCCAGATCCACGCGGCCGCGGGCGAGGGCCAGGGCGACCACGAAGGGCACGCTGAACAAGGCCTCATAGGGGGTGCGGGGGCGGATGCGCAGGTCCCGTGGTTCCGCCACGCCCCGATGCAGCGACAGCTTCAGCAGACACTCGATGCGTTCCACGTCGTCGAGGGCGAACTGGCTGCGCAACTCGAGGGCGGCATCGGCGAAGGCGTGGATGTAGTGGCAGCACGGATAAGGCTTGAGCGCGATGCCGAGCGTGAACCAGGTGGAACCGAGATCCAGGCTGGGCAACGCGTCGCCTTTCGGGATCATCTGCAGGTGGGAGGCGTAGAAGCCGCGAGAACCTTCGAGCACGGTCGCCGGGCCCATGAAGCCGGCTTTCCCGAACGCCACGGCGGAGAGGGCGGAGTGGGCCGCCCAACCAGGCCCGAAGCGCTTCAGCCAGGACCCGTTCTGCTCCAGGATGCCTGCCGCCTGGCTGCCGCACAGGCCCAAGGCCCAGACCAGCGCCTGGCGGTCCGCCCCCGCCAGGCGGCCGGCGCCGACGGCGCAGGCGAACGCGCCGCACAACGGCGTCGGATGGAACCCCCGGTCGTGGAACTCGCCCGCGCCGACCATCGCGATGCGGCAGCCGACTTCGAGCGATGCGATGAACGCGGTCAGCAGCTCGCGCCCGGTCACGCGGCTGGCCTCGCCCGAAGCCAGGCAGGCGGCCATGGCGTGCGCGCTGGCGTGATAGATGGCGCCGATATGCGTGTCGTCGAAGTCGAGACCGTGGGCCAGGACCCCGTTGACCAGGGCCGCCGAAGCCGGGGGAAGCTTGGCCCCGCTGCCGATGCCGGTCGCCTGCGTGCCCTCACCGAGCGCGCGCACCCCCTGCAGCACCGCACGACCGAAGTCCCAGGTCGAGGAGGCCAATGCGATGCCGAGCACATCGAGGAAGTGCTCCTTGGCAAGATCGATCACGGCCGCCGGCACGGTGGCGAGGTCGAGCCCAAGGGCGAAGCCGGCGATCGCTTCCGCTTCCGTCCGACCTGCTGGGGAAGAAATTTGTGATGACTGCTTCGAGCTGAGGTGCGTGTTCGACATCGTCGGCATCTCCTGGGCGGTTTTGGCGGAGGTCGAACGCTACTCGGCGGCCCTCGGCAGAGCGGGCCGCAGCACGACCGGGCGATCCAGGCCGAGGTTCTCCCGCAGCGTGGTGCCGGCGTAGTCCTGGTGGAACAGGCCGCGGCGCTGCAGCTCGGGGACGACCAGGCGGCCGAAATCCTCGTAGCCCCCGGGGCGATGCGTGGCGGAGAGGATGAAGCCATCGCAGGCCTCGGAGCGGAACCAGTGTTCCAGCTCGTCCGCCACGTCCTTCGCCGTCCCGCAGAACACCGGACTCTCGTTGATGGTACCGCGCTTGCTGATGTCGACGAAGTCCTTCGGCGTCGGGTTGGACTTGCCGCTGCGCTCCATCACGCGCCCCTTCAGGCCGAGGTTGATGCCGACCTTCGCCATCTCCGCGTCGGTGAGCGGCGTGTCGTAGCCGACGCTGCCGAAGTCGAAGTTCGTCACCTCGGAGATCAACGTCAGGCTGTCCTCCGGGACGGCCAGGGCCTCGATCATGGCGCGCTTCTCCTGCGCGATCGAGCGGGTCTCGCCCAGGATGGAATAGATCGATCCCGCGAGCTTCACCTTGGTCGGGTCGCGTCCGGCGTTGGCGACGGCGTCCTTCAGCTGGCGAAACTGCTTCTGCGCCCCCTCCACGGTCTTCAACGAGGCGAAGATCACCTCGCCCCAGCGGGCCGCGAACGCCATGCCACGACCGCTCTGCCCGGCCTGCATGATGACCGGGTGGCCCTGCGGCGACCGCGGCACGGTGAAGGGACCGCGCGACTTGAACCATGTCCCGACGTGCTCGAGCGCCTGCACCTTGGCCGGGTCGGCGAAGAAGCCGGTGCCGCGGTCGGCCACGATCGCGTCGTCGGCCCAGGTCGCCCAATGGCCCATGACGACCTCGATGAACTCGTCGGCGCGGTCGTAGCGCAAATCGTGCTCCAGATGCTCGTCCTGGCCGAAGTTCGCGGCCTCCGAATCGTTGAGCGAAGTGACGACGTTCCAGGCGGCCCGGCCTTCGATCATGAGGTCGAGCGTCGCGAAGGTGCGCGCCACGTGGAACGGCTCGTAGTAGGTCGTGGAGTAGGTCCCGCCCAGACCGAGGTGGCTGGTCACCATGCCCATCGCGGTCAGGATCGGGATGAGGTCCATCTTCACCGTCCGCACGCCGTGGCGGACGGCGGCCGAGTAGTCGCCGCTGAGGTCCGGCATGGCCAGCCGGTCGTCGAAGAACGCCATATGGAACTTGCTCTCTTCCAGCGTGCGGGCGATGCGCTGGTAGTGCTTGGCGGAGAGGAAGTCCGGCATCGCGGCCGGATGACGCCACGAGCCCGGGAAGTTGCTGCAGTTCTGGGCCTGGAGGAAGGCGATCATCGTGATGCCTCCGCGATGCAAGTCCGAGCCCATGACACTTCTCCGTCCAACGATTGGCACGAGATAAGCGGCCCACGGAGCCTACCTGCAATTCGATTTTGGCTATGAGCCTCTCGGGCGCCTCGATGGACGCGGGGCAGGACGCGGCTTATCGGCGGGCGCTATGGGCCTACAGGAACGACCGATTTATCGGGCCGCCTCTGGCCTGCGATCAACGGCCCGGGCAGGTTGATGACGACGCTGCCTAGAAGAGAGGCTGAATGGTCCAGGTCAAGGACGAGCTGAAGATCCTCACCCCGGCCGGCATCCTGGGTTACGGCATTCCCGCCGAGCATTTCTGGCGCGGCGTGGAGCGCGGGCCGGACGTCATGATCGTGGACGCTGGCTCCACCGACCCCGGACCCTACCTCCTCGGACTGGGTAAGATGATCGTCGACCCGCAGGGCTACGCCCGGGATCTGGCACTCGTGCTGCAGGCCGCGGCTGAACGGCACATCCCGTTGATCATCAGCTCCGCCGGCGGTCCGGGGATCAACCGCCACGTCGACGAGATGATCGACATCATCCGCGGCATCGCGATCGGGAAGGGTTACCGGTTCAAGGTCGCGGCGATCTACGCGGACGTTCCCCGCGACGTCGTCCACGCGCGGCTGGACGCCGGGCGGGTGACGGAATGCGGCTCCTCCGGCGAGCTGACGCACGACGCCATCGACGGCGCCGCCGCGATCGTGGCGCAGATGGGGGCGGAGCCGTTTGCACGTGTGCTGAACGAGCATCCCGACATCGACATCATCGTCGCCGGCCGCGCCTACGATCCGGCGCCACATGCCGGGTTCTGCCTGCGGCACGGCATCGACCCCGGCGTGTATTGGCACATGGGCAAGATCATCGAGTGCGGTGCCGTGTGCGCGGAGCCGAAGGGCCGGGTGATCCTCGCGACCATCCGCCGCGACAGCTTCGACCTGGAGCCGATGAACCCGGCCGAACGCTGCACCCCGGCCTCCGTCGCGGCACACACCCTCTACGAGAAGACCCGGCCTGACCTGCTCCCCGGGCCCGGCGGCGTGCTGGACCTCACGCACTCCCGCTACGAGGCGCTCGACGACCGGCGGGTGCGCGTCAGCGGGAGCGTGTTCCACCCTTCCGGGCAGTATAGCGTGAAGCTGGAGGGCGCCTCCGTGGTCGGGCACCGCACCGTCTTCATCGGCGGCATCCGGGACTCCATCCTGCTGAGCCAGCTGGACAGCTTCCTCAAGAACGTCCGCAAGCGTGTCGAGGCGTTCTACCCGCAGCTCCATTCGGGAGAGGCGACGATGATCTTCCATGTCTACGGCCGCGACGCCGTCATGGGTGAGCAGGAGCCGCTTCGGCACGTCGTGCCGCACGAGGTCGGTCTGCTCGGAGAGATCACCGCCCCCACGCAGGAGCTCGCCAACGCGATCTGCAGCCAGGCGCGCATTACCGTGTTGCACATGCCCTACCCCGGGCAGATGGCGACGGCCGGCAACTTCGCCCTGCCCCTCAACCCGCCGGAGAACCCGATCGGACCGGTGTGCCGGTTCACCGTCTATCACCTGATGGAGGTCGAGTCGCCGCACGAGCTGTTCCCCTTCCGCATCGTGGAGGTCTGATATGCGCAACGCCACGCTGAAGGACGTTGCCAAGGTCATCCGCAGCAAGAACTCGGGGCCGTTCGAGATCACCTTCGACGTGATCTTCGATGACGAGGCGGCGTATCAACGCGTCAAGGCCAGCGGTGCGCTCGATCAGGCCAAGATGGAGCAGCTGTATAACGTGCCATCGGCCGATGTCGTCGTCTGCATGTTCTTCGACCCGGCCATGGCCTTCAAGATGACGCTCCGGCGTCGCTGGGCCCAGGGCAGCGTCGGCGAGCGCGACACCTTCGGCGCCCAGCAGCATGCGCCGTTGCTGGACGTCGAGGTGGGCTGAGTCCTCGGTCGGCCGAGCGTCCGGCCTGGTCACCCATGAGTGCGGCAACGACCGCCGACACCCCGGCATCGAGCAGGCGGAGCCACCGCTCGTATCCGGCCTGGAACTCTGGCCGGGTGGCCTGGAACGTCTCGAGAGGGCGGCGCCCCTCCTGGATCAAGGTGGGCCGGGCTGGTTCGGCGGGATGCCTTCTGCCGGTCCCACACCTGTTGCAACGGTGCGACCTGTCCCGGAACCCGTCGGCATCCATCGGTTGTCGTCCTCCGCGTGGGCCTGCTCGAGCATCGCTCCGCCGCGCGGGCCCGAAGCGCGGACGTTCCTACTTCCCGAGATGCTTGTCGAAGAAGGCGGCGATCTCGCCGAAGGCTTCCTTGGTCTCCGGCGTGCGGTCGTCGCGGTAGTATTGGGCGTGGGCCTGCCCCTCGTAGACCTGCAGCGACGCCTCGACCCCCGCGGCGCGCAGCTTGCGGTGGGCGCGCACGGTGTTGCTCAGCAGCAGGTCGCGGGTGCCGGTGGTCAGGATGGTGGGCGGGAAGCCCGCCATGTCGCCGTTGATGGGCGAGAGCATGGGGTCGGCCAGGTCCGCGCCATGGGCGTAGAAGCGCGTGGCGGCATCGCAGAAGCCGTCGGGCGAGACCAGCACGTTGTCCACGAGCTTGTTGGTCTCGAACGAATCCCCCTTCTTCGTCACGTCCGACATCGGCGTGCCCGGCGCGATGGCGCCCGGCAACGGGAAGCCGTCGCGCTTGGCGCGGAGCACCATCTCGAGGGTCAGCGCGCCGCCGGCGGACCCGCCGAAGATGGCCATGTTGCGGGGATCGGTCGTCTTGGCGGCTGCCTTGTAGACGGTCATCGCATCGTCCAGCGCGGCCGGGTAGTAGGCGTCGGGCGGCATGCGGTAGTCGACGGCGATCACTTTGAACCGGCCGAACCCGGCGAGGAAGATCGCCTCGGGCAGCGCGGCGCGGCCGGGGTTCAGCACGTAGCAGCCGCCGTGGACATGGATCAGCAGGCGGTTGCGGTTCTGCGCCGGGATGTCGGCCGGGGTGAGGACGAACACCTTCACGCCATCGATCGTCGACTCCTCGAGGGCGACGTGCATGCGCTCCAGCATGCCGGGCACGTTGGCGATCATACCCGCGGCGCCGGCGCGGGCCAGCTCGCGCCAGCCCTCGGGCGTGGTGGGGGGCTTGTCCCAGTCGGTGCGGAGCGGCTGGGCGATGATCGCCTGCATCTCGGGGCTGACGGTGCCGGGGACCGGGATCGTGTGGGCGGGAACCTCCCGCGGGGCCAGCGTCTGGGCCGTCGCGGGGAGGGCGAGCAGGCACGCGGCGGCGAGGCCGCGGAGGACGATGGCGTTTGGCATCTTCGTTCCCTCGAACCCTTCTTATGGTGCCGACCGTGTCACGGGGCTGCGGGGGCGGCAAGCGCCCATGCCCCGCGGACCCGTGCCGTCAGCCGCCGGATGCCGTCGGTGCCGTGCGGGAGGGCGGCCCGCACGGGTTGAAGCGCGGGGAATGGACGGACGACACCGCCATGGCGCTGGCGCTGGCCGACAGCCTGGTTGCGGACGCCCGGCTGGATGCCGTGGACCTGATGCGGCGCTTCCTCAGGCACCGTGCATGATCTGACCATACAATCTGCCGAAATCGTTGAAGCAACAACGCAAGATGCGTCGTGCGGCGTGACGGCGCCCGGGTTTACAGTCGGGCATGGTCGCAACACGCAGGCGCGGGATGGAACGTCCGCTCATCGTCGTCGGGGCACCGGTCGAGGCCGGGGCGGGGCGGCCCGGCTGCGCGGGGGGACCCGAAGCGCTGCGGGCGGCTGGGCTGGTCGAAGCCTTGCGGGCTGCCGGGGCGGTGTGCGTCGATGGCGGCGATGCAGGATGGGCGTCGGGGCAGCCTGCGAAGCCTGGGTTGTCCCCGGCGTCGTCCCCGGCATCGTCCCCGGCGTCGTCCCCGGCATCGTCCATTGGGTCGTTCCCCGCGATCCCGCACCCGAATGCCGCGGTTCGCAACCTGGCGGAGGTCGCCGCCTGGGTGACCGTGCTCGATGGGGCCGCCTACGCCGCCAGCGCCACCGGCGTGCCGGTGTTCATCGGCGGCGACCATAGCCTCTCGGCCGGCACCGTGTCCGGCATGGCCCGGCGGGCGCGCACCGAACGCCGTCCCCTGTTCGTTTTGTGGCTCGACGCGCACCCGGACTGCCACACGCTCGAGACGACGGTCAGCGGCAACCTGCATGGCGTGCCCATGGCCTACCTCATGGGGCAGCCGGGGTTCGCCGGCTACCTTCCGCCGCTGACGAACCGGCAGGCGGCGAACCAGCTGTGCGTGATGGGCCTGCGCGACGTGGACGCCCCGGAACGGGCGGCCCTGCACGGGGCCGGCGTCGAGGTGCACGAGATCCCAGCCGGGAGGCCGGCCTCGACGGTCGAGCTCACCCGGGCCCTGGACCGCTTCCTCGGCAGCGTGCGCGCGGCCGATGGCCTGCTGCACGTCAGCTTCGACACGGACGTGCTGGATCCCATGATCGCCCCCGGCACGGGAACCCCGGTGCCGGGCGGCCTGGATGCGGCGGGCGCCCACCGCGCGATGCGGATGCTGCGGGACAGCGGCCTGGTCCGCAGCGTCGATCTCGTGGAGCTCAACCCGTTGCTCGACCCGGACGGCCGCACCGCGCGCCTGCTGGTGGCGCTCGCGGTCAGCCTGTGCGGGCGCGCGGCATGACGCGGGCCGGCCGGCGCGGCACCGGTCGGCGCGGCACCGGTCGGCGCGGCACCGGTCGGCACTGGGCGTTCACGCCACAACCCCGGCGCGCCGCAATGCGGCGATCTGCTCGGGATCGTCGTCGAGCTGCGCGAGGACGGCGTCCGTGTGCTGGCCCAGCTCGGGCGGCGCGCGCGGGGGGACCTTGTCCGCGCCCTCGATCCAGAGCGAAGCGCGGGTCCGCGGTCAGTGGGGGCCGGTGGCGTCGCAGGCCGGAAGCTCCGGGCGGGTGAACTGCGCGCGCCAGGGGTCGCCGAGGCCCGGCTGCTCGATCTTGACGACGTCGGCGCCGAAGTCCGACAGGATCGTCGCCGCAGCGGGGCCTGCGATGAAGGTCGCGGCCTCGACCACCCCGAGGCCGTCGAAGATGCCCCGGGCCGGTCTTGCGGACGCGGCGGCGGCGGGCGCGCTTGGTTCATCCAGGCGATCTGACACCGGTGTCTTCCCCGGGCATCGACCCGCCCCTGCTGCGGTATCAGGGCACCCGCCATGCCTTGCACAGCACCATGCCGATACCGTAATGCGGACGCAGGGAGACAAGGCGGCCATGAGCGAACGAACGTTGCGGGGCAAGGTGGCGATCGCCGGGATCGGCGAGACCGTCTACTACAAGCACGGCGCGTCTCCGGATGCCGAGTTCAAGCTGGCGCTGCAGGCGATCCTGGCCGCGTGCCACGACGCCGGCATCCACCCGGCCGACATCGACGGCTTCGCGTCGTACGGCGACGACCGGTCCGACGGGCCGCGCCTGGCCGCAGCCCTCGGCATCAAGCAGCTGCGCTTCTCCAACATGCACTGGGGCGGCGGCGGCGGCGGCGTGGGGGCGGCGGTCGCGAACGCGGCGGCGGCCGTCCATTCCGGCACCGCGGACTGCGTCGTGGCGTTCCGCTCGCTCGCGCAGGGCCAGTTCGCGCGCTACGGGCTGAGCCAGGTCGGCGCCCTGGCCCAGGGCGACAACGCGTTCCTCGCCCCCTACGGCCTGATCTCCCCGGCCCAGAAGTTCGCCATGAAGATCACCCGCTTCATGACCGAGCACGGCATCCGCCACGAGGCGCTGCGCGCCATCGCGATGGCGTCGTACCACCATGCGCAGACCAACCCGCGCGCCGTGATGTACGGCCGCCCGCTCACCGAGGCGATGTACGACGCCTCGCGCTGGATCATCGAGCCGTTCCACCGGCTGTTCGACTGCTGCCAGGAGAACGACGGCGCCGGGGCCGTGCTGGTGGTGCCGGCCGATCAGGCGAAGGATCTTCCCCACGAACCCGTCTACCTGCTGGGCGCGGCGCAGGGCGGCCACCATCGCAGCGCGGCCCCGGTGCACAACGCGCCCGACTACGCGTCCGCCCACTTCAAGACGGTGGCGGAGAATATGTGGTCGATGGCCCGGCTCGGCCCGAAGGAGGTGGACGTCGTGCAGGCCTACGAGAACTTCACCGGGGGCGTGCTGCTGAGCCTCGTGGAACACGGCTTCGTCGACCCGGCGACGGCGAACGAGACGCTGGTGCTGGACAAGCTCGTGTTTTCCGGCGGGACGATGCCGATGAACACCAGCGGCGGCAACCTGGCCGAATGCTACATGCACGGGCTCGAGATGGTGAACGAGGCGGTGCGGCAGCTGCGCGGCACGGCGATCAACCAGGTCGAGGGCGCCGAGGTCGTGGCCGTGCTCGGCGGCCCGATGGTCACCCCCGTCAGCAGCCTGGTGCTCGGCACCGCGGCAACCCTGTGAGGCCCAACATGGATCACGTCCTGCCCCACGGCCTGCCCGCCCCGGCGCAGGACGGCCTGGCCGAGCCGTACTGGGCCGGCACGAGGGCCGGGAAGCTGGTGGTCCAGCGCTGCCGCGGCTGCGGCAGGTTCCAGTGGGGGCCGGAGTGGATCTGCCACCGCTGCCACAGCTTCGAGCTCGGCTGGGAGGAGGTCAGCCCCGAAGGGATCATCTACAGCTGGCAGCGGCCGTTCCACCCCGTGCACCCGGCCCTGAAGGGTCACGGCCCCTATCTCGTCGTGCTCGTGGAACTGCCGGGGGCGGACGGGATCCGCATGGTCGGCAACCTGGCCGGCGACCCGCTCCAGCCCGTCGAGATCGGGGCGCCGGTGCGGGCCGTGTTCGAGCCGCACGACGAGAGCACACCGCCCTACACCCTCGTGCAGTGGGCGGCCCGGACCGCCATCCGGGAGTGACGCCGGCGTCCGGCGATCGACCGTCCGGTCGATCGGCCGGGCAACGTCCCGCGGAACCGCTCGGGATGCCATCATGATACGCACCCCGCTGCGCATCGCCCCGAACCGGTCCGGAGTGCCCCCATGCTGTCTCGCCGCCGCCTGCCCTGCGCCGTCCCGAGTCTTGCCGTCCTGGGTCTTGCCGTCCTCGCGATGGCGGCCCCCTCCGCCCGTGCGGAGGAGCGTGTCCTGCAGGTCGTGTCGCCGTGGCAGGTCAGCTCGCTCGAGCCGTCCGACACCGGCTACATCGCCGTCCGGATGGGGATCGCCGAACCGCTGACCGGCGTCGAGCCGGACGGGCGCATCGTCGGCCTGGTCGCCGAAAGCTGGGTGGTCTCGGACGACAGGCTGACCTGGCGCTTCCGCATCCGCCCGGGCCTGCGCTTCCACGACGGCTCGCCCGTGACCGCGTCTGCCGCCGTCGCGAGCTTCGAGCGCGGGCGCCCCCATGCGGAGACGCTGCAGACGCTGCCGATCGCCTCGGTGCGGGCCGAGGGGGACGAGGTGGTGATCGCGACGCAGACGCCGTTCTCGCCGCTTCCGGCGTTCCTGGCGGATTGGGGCGGCATCATCCTGGCACCCTCCTCGTTCGCCCCGGACGGCAAGGTCGTCGCGTGGGTCGGGACCGGCGCCTACAAGGTGACCCACATCGACGGCGACCGGATCATCGACCTGGTGGCCGCCGACACATCCCGGACCCGGGCGGCGATCGGGCGGGTGCGCTACACGGCGGCCCCGCTGGGCGAGACGCGCGCCGCCATGGTCGAGGCCGGCGACGCCGACCTGGCCTTCACGCTCGCGCCCGTGGCCGTCGCCCGGATCAACGCCGGCCGCCGCGCCCATGTCGAAAGCCTGACCATCCCGCGCGTGCGCCTGCTGGCGTTCAACACGGCGCTGCCGATGTTCGCCGAGCTCGGGGCCCGGCAGGCCATCGATGCCGCGATCGACCGCCAGGGGATCGCCGCGGCGATCCTGCGCCACCCGCCAAGCGCGGCCACGCAGCTGTTCCCCCCGGTGCTGGCCGGCTGGCACGATCCCGCGCTGCCCCCGATCCTGCGCGACGTGGGCCGGGCCCGAGCGCTGCTGGCGGAGGCGGGGTGGAGCGCAGGCCCCGACGGCATCCTGCGCCGGGCAGGCCAGGCGTTCCGCTTCACGACCCTCGTGCCGAACAACCGGCCGGAGCTTCCGCCCATGGCGGCGGCGATCCAGGCGCAGCTGCGCGAGGTGGGCATCGACATGCAGGTGAAGGTGGCACCGACGGGCGCCATCCCGCAGGCGCACAGGGACGGCACGCTGGAGGCGGCCTTCCTGGCCCGCACCTACGCCAACGTGCCGGACCCGATCGGCACCGTGATCTCCGACTTCACCCGCACGAACTCGACCTGGGCGAGCGAGGGCTGGCACGACGACGAGATGAACCGGCTGGCGGCCGAGTATGTCGGCAGCTTTGACCCCACGCGCCAGCCGGCGCTGCGGGCCCGGATGGCCGCCATCGTCCAGGCCCAGCTGCCGGTCGTGACGGTGAGCTGGTTCGAACACACGGTCGCGGTCTCGGACCGGGTCCGCGGCGTGCAGGTCGATCCGTTCGAGACCCGCTACCTCGTCGAGCGGATCAGCTGGGCAGAGTGAGCGGGGCCTGGTGACCTGAGCCGAGTGATTTCTGGCGCGGTCGGCCGCCTGCTGCAGGCCGCAGCCATGATGCTGGCCGTCGCCACGCTGTGCTTCGCGGCGCAGCACGCGCTGCCGGGCGACCCGGCGCTGCAGGTGGCCGTGGCGCGGCAGGGCGAGGCGGTGGGCGAGGCCGGGATCGCCCGGGCCCGCCTGCAGGGCGGGTTCGACCGGTCGGTGCCGGCGCAGTATGCGGCATGGATCGGCCGGCTGATCCGGCTCGACCTCGGCACGTCGCTCGTCAGCCGGCGCCCGGTCGTGCAGGAGCTGGCCGGGCGGGCCGGGCTGACCGTCGGGATCGGCGTGTCGTCGGCCCTGGTCGGGCTCGCGATGGCCCTGCCGCTCGGCCTGTGGTCGGGGTTGCGGCCGGGCGGCCTGGTGGATGCCGCCGTGACGGGCCTCGCCGCGGTCTTCGCCGCCTTGCCGGCCTTCCTGGTCGGGCTGCTGCTCGTGGCCGGGTTCGCGATCCGTCTCGGCTGGCTGCCGGCGGCGGGGACCGGGTCGTGGCGGCACCTCGTGCTGCCGGTGCTCACCTTGGCGCTCGGCTTCGCGGCCCTGCTCGTTCGCGTCACCCGGCACGCCGTGATGGATGCCTGGAGCGCCTTCCCCATGGCGTTCGGCCGGCTGAAGGGGCTGTCGCGCGCCCGCGCCGGGTGGCGACACGGGGTGCGCAACGCGGCCATCCCGGTCATGATCGCAGCCGGGCTGCGCCTTGCCGCCATCCTGGAGGGGTTCGTCGTGGTCGAGACGCTGTTCAACCTGCCGGGGTTGGGCGACCTGCTCGTCCGCTCCATCGTCGCCCGCGACATCCCGGTCGTGCAGGGGGCGGCGCTGCTGTTCGGCCTGATCTATGGCGTGACCGGCATCCTGCTCGATGTTTTGTGCCTCATGCTCGATCCCCGCCGGAGCCTGCCGAGGGCGTTGGCATGAGGCTGCCGGCGCGCCGGGCTGCAGCCTTGCTGTTGCTGGGGCCGATCATGCTCCTGGTGATGGCCGGGCCGGCACTGGTGCGGGTGGACCCGCTGCACCAGGACCTGATGGCCGCCCTGACGGCCCCGGGTCCGACCTGGCTGCTCGGCACCGACGACCTCGGACGCAGCATTCTGGCCCGGGCCGCCCATGCCGCGCACCTGTCCGTGGGGGTGGCCCTCGGCTCCGTGGGGGTGGCCTGGGGCGTGGGCGTGGCGCTCGGCCTGGCGGCTGCCTGGTGGGGCGGGGTGCTGGACCAGGCGGCCATGCGCGTGGCCGATACCGTCATGGCGTTCCCCGGGCTGCTGCTGACCATGCTGGTCGCGGGGTTGTGGGGCGGCGGGGCCGGCGCGATCGTCGTGGGGATCGCGCTCGCGCAATGGCCGCAGGCGGCGCGGGTATCCCGGGCGCTGGCGGCGGGCTCGATCGGGCTGCCGTACGTGCAGGCGGCCCGACTGGCCGGGCTGGGCGCCGGCACGATCCTGATGAAGGACGTGCTGCCCCCCCTGCTGCCGCAGCTTCTGACGCAGGCGGCGCTGTCGGTCGCGCATGCCGTGCTGACCATCGCGGCGCTGGGCTTCCTCGGCATCGGCCTGCCGCCGCCCACCCCGGAATGGGGGACGATGATCGCCGAGGCGATGCCGTTCATGGCCGAGGCGCCGTGGACCGTCGCTGTCCCCGCAAGCCTGTTGGCCGCCACGGTGCTCGGGCTCACGCTGCTGGCCGAGGACGCGACGTCGGCATGATCGTGGCGCTGGCTGTCTCGGGTCTCGCGGTCCACGGCCCGGCCGGACCCATCGTCCATAACGTCTCCTTCCGGCTGCGCCGCGACGGCGTGACCTGCCTGGTCGGCGAGACCGGCGCCGGCAAGAGCCTGGTGGCGCAGGCGATGCTGGGCTTGCTGCCCCCTGGCCTGCATGCCGCAGGGCGACTCGTGCTCGCCGACGGCGCCACGTTCGACCTGGCCCGGCCCGGCACCCTGCAGGCCGCCTGGGGCCGCGACCTGTTCCTGCTCCCGCAGGAGCCGCGCGAGGCGCTCGACCCGACGGCCCGGCTGTCGGACCAGGTCGCGGATGCCGTGCCCGGCCGAAGCCGGGCCGCCAGGCTCCAGGCGGCCCTGCGCCGCCTCGCCCAGTTCGGGATCGACCCGGCTTCGGCGCGGCGCATCCCCGCCGCCCTGTCCGGCGGCATGGCGCAGCGCGGCCTGCTGGCGATCGCGGCCGAGGTGCCCGCGCCCGTCATGATCGCGGACGAGCCGACGAAGGGGCTGGACGCGGCCCGGCGCCACCAGGTGGTGGACCTGTTGCGCCAGGGTTGTGCCGACGGCCGAGCCTTGCTCGTGGTGACGCACGACCTGGCGCTGGCCGCCGCCCTGGCGGGCGAGCTGATCGTGCTGCACGACGGCGCCGTCGTGGAGACCGGGGCCGCCCAGGCCGTGCTGTCGGCGCCGCAGCACCCGTGGACGCAGCGCCTGGTCGCCGCGCAGCCCTCGCATTGGCCGCGCCGAAGCGCCTCACCGGGCGTGGGGCGGCCGGTGCTGGAGGGCCATGGTCTGGGCTTCGGCTGGCCGGGGCGTCCGCAGCTGTTCCAGGGCGTCTCGCTGGCGTTGCGCCCCGGGGAGATCGTGGGGGTCGCGGGGCCCAGCGGCGCCGGCAAGTCGACGCTCTGCGACGTCTTGTTGGGCTTGCGGGCGCCGGATGCAGGCCGCGTCCTCTGGCACGGCGAGCCCGTCGCGGCATTGGCCCGGGGGGCGCGGCAGGCCGGCCAGCGTCGCTTCCAGAAACTGTATCAGGACCCCGGCGCGTCGTTCCCGCCGCACCGCCGCCTGCGCCACGTGTTCGCCGACCTGGCCGCCGTGACCGACGCGCCCCTGCGCCGCCTGATCCCGTTGATGGAGCGGCTGCGGCTGCGGCCCGGCGTGCTGGACCGCACCGTGCGGGGCATCAGCGGCGGCGAGGCGCAGCGCCTGGCCCTGGCCCGGGCGCTGCTGCTCCGGCCGGCGGCGCTCATCGCCGACGAGCCCACCTCGCGCCTCGATGCCGTCACGCAGGCCGACATCGCCGGGCTGCTGCGGGAGCTGGCGGAGCGGGACGGGCTGGCGGTGCTGCTGGTCAGCCACGACGAGGCGCTGCTGGAGGCGCTCACCGCCTCCGTGACCCGGCTGCCGGGCGCTTTCTGAGCTGCGGCGTCGGCGCGGCGCTCACTGCCGGTAGGACGGGTCCTCGCGATCGATCTTCCGCAGCACGGCCTGGAAGCCGACATCGCCGAAGCTGCGGTCGCCCACGCCCTGGGCGGTCGCGACCGTGGTGTCGATGACGTGCTGCGCGGGCAAGGCGAGCGCTGCGCCGCCGGACTGCGCGGCCACCTGGATCTCGCAGGTGCGCTCCAGGTAGTGCATCAGGGTGAACGCCTCGGCGATGCTGCGGCCCTGAGTCAATGTGCCGTGATTGCGCAGGAACATCATGGGGCGGCCAGCCAGGTCGGCGATGAACTGCGTCTGCTCGGCCGGGCGCAGGCCGGGCCCGTCATAGTCGTGGTAGCCGATCTTGCCGCTGTAGGTGACGGCGAACTGGTTGACCGGCAGCAGCCCGGCCTGTTGCGACGACACCGCGGTGCCGCAGATCGTATGCAGGTGCATCACCGACTGCGCCGAGGGCACGTTCTCGTACACGACCCGGTGCACGACCCAGCCGGCCGGGTTCACCCGCTGCCCGCTGTGCCCGACGTCGTTGCCCTCGATGTCCACCTCCATCAGGTTCGACGCCGTCACCTCCTCGAACAGCATCCCGAACGGGATGAACAGGAAGCGGTCGGTTCCCGGGATGCGCGCCGAGAGATGGGTGAAGATCGAGTCGTCCATGCCGCGGCGGCTGAAGATGCGATAGCAGGCGGCCAGGTTGCGGCGCGTCTCGAGCTCGGCCGGGTCGGCGCAGGTGAACTCGGCGGGATGGAGGGCGATGTCCATGGAGCGGGCTCCGGTGTATGGGCCAAGCTTAACGCTGCCCGGGTCAGGCGGGAAGTGCGGGGCCGGGACCCCACGCGTCCAGGCACGCGGCCAGGTCGAGCAGGGCCGCTTCGGCGAACCAGGGGCCGACGAGCTGCAGGCCGACCGGCAGGTTGCCCGCGGCAAGGCCGGCCGGGACCGAGATGGCGGGATGGCCGGTCATGTTGAACGGATAGAGCGGCGCGGCCCATTCGGCGTACATTTCCGTGGCAATGGAGCCGCCGGCGTCCACCAGGGGCGGCGGGGCCGTCATGGTCGGGGTGGCGATGACGTCGAAGCGGGTGAACAGGCGCTGCACCGCGCGGAACAGGGCGGTCCGCCGGTCGTGCGCGCGCTGCCAGTCGACGGCGGACCAGGTCTGGCCGCGGGCGACGCTGTGGCGGAACGAGTCCGTCATGGCATCCCCGGCGCGCTCGGCCTGCGCACCCTGGCGGGCCGCGTGGTTGGTGCTGGCGATGACGGTATAGACCTCGAACAGGTCGTCGAAGCAGGGGTCGTGCAGCGGTTGCACGACCGCCCCCTGCCCGGCGAGCACCTCGATGGCCGCGCCGGTCAGGCGGACCACGTCGGGGTGGGTCCGGTATCGTCCGAAATGCTCGATCCAGCCGATCCGCACCCCTTTGGCGGCCCCGCCGGAGCGGGGGGCGGGCACATGGGCCGCCATCGCCGGCACCGCGAGCGAGTAGGGGTCCACCGGCGAGGGGCCGGACAGCACCGACAGCAGCAGCGCGGTGTCGGCGATCGTGCGCGCCATGGGTCCGGTGAAGGACAGGTGGGCGAAGCCGTCCGGCGTGGAATCGTTGGGGATGCGGCCGAAGGTGGCCTTGAGGCCCACGACCCCGGTGCACGAGGCCGGGCAGCGGATGGAGCCGCCACCGTCCGTGCCGATGGCCAGCGGCGCGACGCCGGCAGCCAGCGCCGCGCTGGCCCCGCCGCTGGAGCCGCCGGGCGTGTGGTCGGGGTCCCACGGGTTGCGGGTGATGCCGTGCAGCCGGCTGTCGGTCAGCACCTTGTGGGCGAACTCGGGCAGGGTGGTCTTGCCGATAATGATGCCGCCCGCCGCCTTGACCCGGGCGACCACGGTCGCGTCATGGGCGGGCACCGTGCCCTCCGTCGTCAACGAGCCTTGCCGCATGGGCTTGCCGGCCAGGGCCAGGTTGTCCTTGATCGTGATGGGCACGCCATGCAGCGGCCCCAGCACGCTGCCCTGCATGACGGCGGCCTCCGCGGCGCGGGCCGCGGCGCGCGCGTCGTCGGCCAGCAACAGGGCGAAGATGTTCAGTCTGGGCTGTACGGCCTCGGCCCGCGCGAGCACGGCCTCGGTCAGCTCGACCGGGGACAGCGCGCGGGCGGCGATCAGCCGGGCCGCGTCGGTCGCGGACAGGCGGCAGACATCGTCGTGCGCCATGTCAGCCTTTCTGCACGTTCCAGAAGTAGCACACCGACCCCTCCAGCACGCCGCTCACGTCGTCGCGGAACGCCGTCCGCTGGAAGAACTGCCCGAGCGGGAGCGTCGGCGCCTCGTCGAGCGCATGCCGCTGCACGGCGTCGAACAGGGCCTGCTGCTGCGTGGGCTCGGTGGCGGCGAGCCAGTCGGCGGCCAGGCGCTCCGTCTCCCTGTCGGTGAACCAGCCGGGCCAGGCGCCGTCGCCGCGGATGGCGGTGTTCAGCGCCGGGTTGGCGATCGACACCCCGGGCAGGTTGGTGTGGTAGATGCTCCAGCCGCCCCGCTCGACCGGCTCCTTGGACAGCCGGCGTTGCACGACGCTGCCCCAGTCCATGTCCTGCAGGTCGACGTTGAAGCCCAGCGCCCGCAGCAGCTCGGCGGTGATGTGCCCGTGCGGCCCGATGGTCGGGTAGTCCGTCGGGTTGAGCACCACCGTCCGTTCCCCGGCATAGCCCGCCGCCTTCACCGCCGCGCGCGCCTGGTTCAGGTCGTGCGGCGGCTGCATCAGCCCGGCACCCAGCTCCGTCACGCCCGGCATCCCGCACGAGAACAACGACTGGCACCGGCGCCAGGCGGTGCGGTCTTCGGTGCCCATGATCGATTCCATGTAGTCGTCCTGGTCCAGGGCGGCCAGCACGGCGTGACGCAGCCGGACGTTGTCGAACGGCGGATGCAGCGCGTTGAAGCGGCCCAGCGCCACGACGCCGTAAGGGTCCTTCCGCTGCACGCGGATCCCCGGGGTTTTCTGCAGCAGGGGGATGAGGTCGGGCAGCGGCTGTTCCCACCAGTCGACCTCGTTCCGCTGCAGGGCGGCCGCCGCGGTCGCGGGGTCGGGGATCACCTGCCACTCCAGGCGGTCGATCCCGACGCGCTTGCCGCCGGAGGTCCATTCGGCGGGCTCGGGCCGGGGCGTATAGCCGTCGAAGCGTTCATAGACGGCGCGGGCGCCCGAGACGAACTCCGACGCGACGAAGCGGAACGGGCCCGAGCCCACCATCTCGGTCACCTGCTTCATCGGGTCCGTGCGGGCCAGGCGTTCCGGCATGATGAAGGCGGGCGAGGAATGCGGCTTGCCGATGGCCTCCAAGAAGCGCGGGAACGGGCGCTTCAGCGTGACGCGCAGGGTGCGGTCGTCGGCTGCGGCGAAGCGGTCCACGGCGGCGCCGAGCGTCTGCCCGAACGTGTCGCGCCGGCTCCAGCGCTCCAGGCTGGCCGCGCAGTCCTGGGCGCGCACCGGCTCGCCATCATGGAAGCGCAGGCCGTCGCGGAGGGTCACGAGCCACGTGCGGCCGTCCTCGGAGACGGTGGCGCCCTCGGCCATCTGCGGGCGCGGGGTGAGGCCGGCATCGACGCCGAACAGCGTGTCGAACACGCAGTAGCCGTGGCCGAGGGTGACCGCGGCGGTGTTCCAGATGGGGTCGAGCGCCGCGAGGCTGGCTTGCGGGACGAAGCGGAGCGTGCGGGCGTCGGAGGTGCGGCCCAGCGCCGGCGCCGCAAGCGGCAGGAGCGCGGCCCCGGTGGACGTCAGCAACCCCCGACGCGACAGACCCATGAACTCACTCCGTTGCGGGTGCACCGCCGGTGCGACGCCGCGGAAGTAGATCACCGCATCACAGGCCCCACAACCACGGGTCCCGCGGGGGCGATCAGGGCAGCAGGCGGCCGCGCACCTGCAGGAACTCGGCGACGGCGTCCACGAAGCGGTCCAGCTCCGCGTCGCCGACCTCGAGGCTGAGGGCGATCATGCCGCGGCGGGCGAGGTAGAAGCCGCGCTCCAGCATGTCCAGGTGGAACAACTCGCGCAGGTCCGGGTCGGCCCCGACCAGGCCAGGCCCGACCAGATCGGCGGGGCAGCGGATCGGGCCCTGGTGGAAGTGGGCCGTCAGCAGCGAACCGAGACCGGTCCACTGGAGGGTGCCGAGCGCGTTCAGGCGGGCGCGGAACGCCTCGCCGCGGGCGAACAGCGCATCGGCCGCGGCGGGCGTGAACAGCCGGGTCAGCCCGGCGACCCCGGCAGCCATGGTCAACACGTTATTGTTGAAGGTGCCGGCATGCGGCAGCGCGTCGGGGCGGCGGGGATCGTAGCGGTCCATCAGCGCGCGGCTGCCGCCGAACGCGCCGAAGCTCATGCCGCCGCCGATGTACTTGCCCAGCGTGGTCATGTCGGGCGTGATGCCCAGCCGGGCCTGCTGACCGCCGGCGGACATGCGGGACGTCATGACCTCGTCGAAGATCAGCACGGCCCCCGTGGCGGTCGCGGCGTCGCGGAGCACCTGGAGGAAGCCGGGCTCGGCCGGGATGCAGCCGCCGCTGCCCAGCATGGGTTCGACCAGGATGCAGGCGAGGTCCGCGGCATGCGCCTGCGTCAGGGCGAGCGCGCCCTCCGCGTCGTTGTAGCGGCCCAGAACGAACCGGTGCGGCGCGTTGATCGGGATGCCGCCGCCGCCGAAGTACAGGATGCCGCCATGGTAGCCGCCGTCGAACACCAGGACCTTGCGGCGGCCGGTGGCGGCGATGGCGGTGGCGACGGCCATCAGGTTGGCCTCGGTGCCGGAGTTGGTGAAGCGCACCAGGTCGATGGAGGGGAAGCGGTCCACGATCAGCCGGGCCAGCCGCGCCTCGTCGAGGCCATGCGCGCCGAGGTTCCAGCCCGCGTCCAGCGCCGTGTCGATGGCGGCGCGGATCACCGGGTTGCTGTGGCCATACAGCCCGGCCGTGTACTCGCCCAGCAGGTCCACATACGCATGCCCATCCACGTCCCACAGGCGGCAGCCCGCGCCGCGCGCCATCGCCAGCGGGAAGGGCGGATGGAACAGCACGGTGCGGGTGTTGCCCCCGGGCATGGCGGCGGTCGCCTCGACATGGGCGGCAAGGCTGGCCGGGTTGCGTGCGACGAAGCGCTCGCGGGCCTCGGCCAGCACGGCAGGCAGGCTGCTGTTGGCCAGCGCGCCATCGGCAAGGGCGTGATCCATCGGGGACTCCTGGACGAGAGGTCGGCAGGCGATGCGACGTCTGAACCGGCAGGACGCTAGCATGGGCGATCGGCAGACGCACCAGACCGTCACCGCAGGGGCACCGCGGGGGCATCGCGGGGCCTCCCGTGACAAGGGCCGGGCGCGGTGCGATATCTGCGGCATGGCTCGCCGTCGTTGGTTGCTGGTTCTTGCGGTCGTGCTGCTGTCCCAATGGACGGCGGCGATGGCGCAATGCCGGCAGCTGCATCCCACGGGGACCGGCGGGTTCGGCGCGATCTGCTCTGCTTCCGGCGCCGGCCAGCCTGCCGGGCCCGGCACGCCCGGGGATGCGGAGCGGGCCGCAGGGTTGGGCTGCCCGGCCTGCCACCAGCTGCCGATCATCGCGGCCACCCCGGCTTCGGCGGTCGAGGCCACGCTGCGCTGGACGGCCCTCGCCCCCCCAGTCGCGCCCAGGATGGGGGACGCGCGGCCCGCCCCTGCCCCGCCCTACAGGGCGCACGCGCCGCCATCCGTCTGAGAAGCTCCGCCCGGGGTCCCGTCACCGGCCCCTCGATGCCGCCGCAGACAACAGATGGAACCGCCATGCCGATCGCCCGCACGCCGCAGCTCGCGGCCCTCCTCTCCGCCATGCTCCTCCAGACCGGGACTGCCCTCGCGCAGCCCGCGCCGGTCGTCGTCGACCAACCCTGGTCGCGCGCGACGCCGCCCAGCGCCAGGACCGCGGCCGTCTACGCCACGCTGACCAGCGCCACGGGCGATCGGCTGACCGGCGTGTCGTCACCCGCGTCCCGGCAGGCCGAGGTGCACGAGATGCGGATGGACGGCACGGTGATGCGGATGCGCGAGCTGCCGGACGGGCTGGCCTTGCCCGCCGGCGCGCCCGTCACGCTGATGCCGGGCGGCCTGCACATCATGCTGACGGACCTGGTGGCGCCGCTGAAGCAGGGCCAGACCGTCCATCTCCGCCTGACCTTCGCGAAGGCCCCGCCCATGGACATCGATGCGCCGGTCGCGGCGCTCGGCGCTGGAGCGCCGCCCGGCACGAAGCCTGCCGCGTCCGGCCTGAAGACGCCATAGCCGATCGGCGGGACGTTCAGGTTCGGCGGGCCGGGTTCGGGGCCGTCGTCAGACCGGTTCCCAGCAGAACACGTCCTGCGAGCGGTCGAGCGGGTAGAAGTTCGCCTGCAGCGCCGGGATGGCGCGCTCGCGGATGGTCTCGGCCGTCCAGCCCTGGCCGTCATGCACGGACCGGGTGGGGCGGCTCTGGCTCATCAGGAAGATCTCGTTGGCGCGCACGGCGAAGATCTGGCCGCTGACCGCCGCCGCCGCGTCGCTGACCAGGTAGGTGGCGAGCGGCGCGATCTTGGCCGCCTCCATCCGTTGCAGGCGGGCGACGCGCGCCTTCTGTTCCTCGGTTTCGGCCGGAATCGCGCCGATCATGCGGCTCCAGGCGAAGGGCGAGATGCAGTTGGACCGCACGTTGAACCGCGCCATGTCCATGGCGATCGACTTCGACAGCGCCGTGAGGCCCATCTTCGCCGCGGCGTAGTTGGCCTGGCCGAGGTTGCCGACCAGGCCCGAGGTCGACGTCAGGTGGACGTAGCTGCCGGACTGCTGCGCCCGCAGATGCGGGGCGGCGGCCCGCGAGACATAGAAGGCGCCGTTCAGGTGCACGTCGATGACGGCGCGCCATTCCTCGGGATCCATGTTGAAGAAGAAGCGGTCGCGCAGGATGCCGGCGTTGTTGACCACGGCATCGATGCGCCCGAAGGCGTCCAGCGCCGTCTGCACGATCCGTTGCGCAGCGGGCCACTCGGCCACGCTGTCGGTGTTGGCGACCGCCTGGCTGCCGGCCGCCACGATCTCGTCCACCACGGACTGCGCCGGCCCCGCGTCCAGCCCCTGCCCGCTGACGGAGGTGCCGATGTCGTTGACCACGATGCGGGCGCCGTGCCGGGCCATGTCGAGCGCGAAGTCGCGGCCGATGCCCCGGCCGGCGCCGGTCACGACGACCACCTTGTCCGCAAGCATGGGCGTGTCCTGAAGCGTTTCCATCCGTTCCCTCGCCTATTGAGTCATCACGGGCGTCAAACCTCGCCCGCCGGCGCCGCTCATTGGGCGGTCCCCCTGTTCGGCAGCCGTTTGCGGACGACGAAGCGCATGGTGCCGTCCAGCACCAGCCCCCGCCGCTGGTTGTGGACGGTGCTGCGCAGGCCGATGACACCGGTGGTGCGCCGGGGCGTCAGCTCGTCGATCTCGAGCGCCGGGTACAGCGTGTCGCCGACGAACACCGGCTTGTGGAACCGGCTCGACTGCTCGATGAAGCCGACCAGCGAGTCTTCCACCAGAAAGGGGAACAGCCCGGCCCCGGGTGCCGTCTGGATCAGGGTCAGCAACCCGTGCGCCAGCATGTGCGGCATGCCGCGGGCCCGGCAGTACTCCACGTCGTAATGGACCGGGTGGTTGTCGCCGCTGGCGGCCTGGAAAGCGAGGAAGATCGCCTCCGTCATCGTCCGGCTGGGCAGGACGAAGCGCATGCCCGCCGTGAAGTCCTCGAACCAGCGCTGCTCCGGCACCATCCGGTGCAACGCCGGGTCGAACGACGCCTCGGTCGAGGCGGGGCCGGGCCCCGCCGGCTGGGTCATGGCTTGGGCGCGGGGCCCAGGGCGCCTTCGGCCACCAGCACCTCGTGCGCCGCCTTGAACGCATCGAGCCCGGCGGGAATGCCGCAATAGGCCGTCGCATGCAGCAGCGTCGCCTTGATCTCCTCCACCGTCACGCCGTTGGTCAGGGCCCCCTTCACGTGCAGCTTGATCTCGGGCGACCGGCCCAGCGCGGTCAGCATGGCGAGGTTCAGCAGGCTGCGGGTGCGGCGGTCCAGCGTCGGGTCGCCCCAGGCCCAGCCCCAGGCGATGGTGGTCGTGGCACGCTGGAAGGCCATCATGAAGTCGTCCGCCTTGGCCATCGCGGCATCGACGTACTCCGCGCCCAGCACCGCTCTGCGGATCGGCAGGCCCTTGTCGAACAATGCGCTGTCTTCGGACATCGGCGTTCCCCTTGTCGTGTCGCCCGGCATCCGGCGGCGGGGGCCCTGGCCGAGGCCTCGGGCGGGCGGCTCAGCCCCCCCAACACACGGTGCCGTGCTTTCGCGTCACCTGAGCCGAAGGCCAGGCCAGGGTCAAGGCTCGCCTCCACCGCCGAAGGCGTCTCGTTTGCGGGCTCAGTCGACGCTGATGTGCGACGCGGCGGCGATCGTGGACAGCTTGGCGATCTCGGCGGCGATCAGCGCGCGGAAGCCCTCGGGCGTCGTCGTGCCCCGGGTCACGTCGTTCTGGCCCAGCCAGGCCTGCAGCTCCGGCCCCTGCAGCGCCGTGTCGACGGCCGCGTTCATCCGCGCGACGATCTCGGGCGGCGTGTCGGCGGGGGCGACGATGCCGAACCACTCGCTGACGTCGAAGCCGGGGTAGCCCAGCTCCGCCACGGTCGGCACGGCGGGCAGCCGGGCGGAGCGCTGCGGCGCGGTGATCGCCAGCGCCCGCACGAGCCCGCCCTCGATGGCGCCCGTCACCGCCGGCAGCGTGCCGAACGTCATCTCCACCTGGCCCGCCATCACGTCCGTCAGCGCGGGCGCCGTGCCCCGATACGACACCGGCACGATGTCCACCCCGGCGCGCTGCTTCAGCAGTTCGCCCGCGAAATGGTGCGACAGGCCGACGCCCGGGATGCCGTAATGCAGGCTGCCCGGCTTCGCCCGCGCCGCCGCCACCAGCTCCGGCAGGCTGTGCCAGGGCGATTGCGGGCCGACCATCAGCACCAGCGGGATGCTGCCGATGAAGGCGACGGGCGCGAAGTCCTTCTCGGTATCGTAGGGCATCGTCTTGCGGATCGCGGGCAACGACGCATGCGTGCTGACCACCAGGCCGAAGGTGGTGCCGTCGGGGCCCGCCCGGGCCACCTGGGACGCGGCGGTGATCCCGCTGGCGCCGCTGCGGTTCTCGACCACGACCGGCTGCCCGAGCAGGGCCGTCAGCGGCTTCTGCAGCTGCCGCGCCAGGATGTCCGCCGTCCCGCCCGGCGCGAAGCCCACCAGGATCCGCACGGGGCGCGTGGGCCAGCTGGCGGCCCCCTGCTGTGCCGCGGCCGGCAGCACCACGCCCGCCCCCGCCGCGCCCAGGAACGTCCGCCTCAGCATCGCGCGCATACCGGGGCCAGCGCGGCGGCGAACGGCAGGGCCGCCTCGGCCTTCGCGGCGTCGTAGAACCCGGCCTCGTGCCACAGGTTCAACGTCCCCAGCACCCGCCCCTCCATCACGACCGGGGCGGCCACGATCGAGCCGCAGCCCACCGCCTCGATGGCGGCGCTGTCCGGGAACGTCGCCCGCAGCGCGAGCAGGCCGGGGGCCAGGTAGTAGGTGCGCCGGTCCAGCACGGCCTCGCTCCAGGCGCTGCGGACGTGCTGCTTGGTGCCGCCCACGGGGTAGCTGGGCTCGCTGCTGTGCAGGCGGACGGACCGGAGCGAGGCCGGGTCGATCCGCAGCAGGGTCAGCACCTTGAAGCCGATCTGCGCCGCGACCGCCTGCTCCAGCAGGGCGAACACCTCCCTGTCCGGACGGCCCGTGCGGATTGCGTCGTGCAGCCCGGTCAGCCGCACCGCCGCGCCCGGCTGCGGGGCCGTCACGCGTGCCCCCGGTTGCGCTTCACAAGGAAGGCCGACGCTGTCCATCGATGATCCCTTTCGGCACCGGGCCGTTGCCGCCCATGGTAGGCGCGGATGCAATCGCACGGCCAGTCCACAGCGGTGGGGCGGCCGGGCCCGGCCGGCGTCGCGCGCAACCTTGCCAGCGGACCGCCCCAGGGGCAGACAGCGTCCATGCCCGACCATGCACGGCCCGACGCCGCAGACCCCGAAGCGTCCCGCCCGATCGACCGGGTGCTGGAGGTGCTGGCCACGGCGCGGGAGACTCCGGACGCCGCCGTGCGGGAGTGCGCGGCGCGCATCGACGAGGCCGCGCCGCTGCTGCTGGGATTGCTGCACCGCGCCGCGCTGCATGGGCTGTCGCGCGAGCGCGACCGGCTGCTCATGTTCCGCGCCTTTCCCGTCCTGGCCGCCACCCGCACGCGGGCGGCCTGCCTGCCGCTGTTGCGCCTGCTGCGCCGCCCGGTGAACCAGGTCGAGGACATCCTGGCCGACGCGCTCACGGAGACCCTGCCCAGCATCGTCGTCGGCGTGTTCGACGGGGACGCGCCCGCCCTGTTCGCGGCGCTGGCCGACCGGCGCATCGACGAGGCGGCCCGCTGGTCGCTGTTCGCGGCCGCAGCCTTCCTGACCGCGCAGGGCCGGATCGACGCGCCCGCCATGCACGCCTTCATGCGCCGCTTTCATGCCGAGGCGCTGGCGCCCGAGCTGGACGCCGCCTGGTTGGGCTGGGGAGAGGCCGTCGCCATGCTCGGGCTGCGCGACCTGGCCGAGGTGGTCGAAGGCGTCTGGGACCGGTTCCCGCCCGAGGTGAAGGACGTCGGCCGGTTCCGCGAGATGCTGGCCGACGCCCTGGCCGCGCCCCACGACCCCGGCCGGTTCGACCAGGCGAACGTCGGCGACCCGACGGACCCGCTGGCGCTGCTCGAATGGCTGCGGCCGAGCCCCGGCAGCGCGGTGTTCCATACCGAGCCGCGGCCGCCCGCCGTGAACCCCCTCCGGCAGGTCGGCCGCAACGACCCCTGCCCCTGCGGCAGCGGCCGGAAATACAAGAAGTGCTGCATGCCGGGAGCCGCCGCACCCCCGCCGGCTTGACACGGCCCGCCCATCCGTCGAGGTCTCGACAGGATGCAGCACCCCGGCACCACCCGCCCCGTGGCAGGGGCTTCCCGCCCATGACGGAGAAGGCCGGGGAGCCGGCCGCGTCGGCCGACACCGACGGGCTGACGCAGCCTCGCCGCTTCTGGGCCGTCGTCACCATCGGGCTCGGGCTGATGATGGCCGTGCTCGACGGCTCCATCGCCAACCTCGCGCTGCCCACCCTGGCGCACGAGTTCGGCGTCTCCGCCTCCGCCTCCATCTGGGTGGTGAACGCCTACCAGCTCGCCGTCACCGTCTCGTTGCTGCCGCTGGCCGCACTGGGCGAGATCGTGGGCTACCGCCGAGTGTATCGTGTGGGGATGGTGCTGTTCACCCTGGCCTCGCTGGGCTGCGCGCTGTCCCACTCGCTGCCCAGCCTGACGACGGCGCGGGTGTTCCAGGGGTTCGGCGCCGCGGGCATGCTGAGCGTCAACAGCGCGCTGGTGCGGTTCGTCTACCCGCGGCGGCTGCTGGGGCGGGGCTTCGGCGTGAACGTCATGGTGGGGTCCGTCTCGTCCGCGGTGGGGCCCAGCCTGGCTGCGGCGATCCTGTCCGTCGCGGGCTGGCAATGGCTGTTCGCCGTGAACGTGCCCATCGGCATTCTGGTGCTGGCCCTGGGCGCCCGCACGCTGCCGGCGACGCCCCGGGGGTCCCACCGGTTCGACTGGGGCAGCGCCGGGCTGAACGCGCTGACCTTCGGCCTGCTGATCAGCGGGGTCGACGGCATCGGCCATGGCGGTGACCGCTGGCTGGCGGCGATCGAGATCACGGGCGCCGCCATCGCCGGCTGGCTGCTGGCCCGGCGTCAGCTCAGCCGCACCAACCCGCTGCTCCCGGTCGATCTGCTGGCACGGCCGGTCTTCGCGCTGTCCGTGCTCGCGTCCGTCTGTTCCTTTCTGGCGCAGAGCATGACCTTCGTGACGATGCCGTTCTACCTCGAACGCGGGCTCGGGCTGTCCCGGGGCCAGACGGGGCTGCTGATGACGCCCTGGCCGCTGTCGGTGGCGCTGATGGCGCCGTTCGCCGGGCGCCTGTCGGACCGGTTCTCACCAGGCGTGGTGGGGGGCGTCGGGCAGGCGCTGATGATGACGGGCCTGGTCGCGATGGCCCTGCTGCCGCCCGGCCCGGCCCTGACCGACATCGCCTGGCGCATGAGCCTGTGCGGCATCGGCTTCGGCCTGTTCAACTCGCCCAACAACCGCACCATGATGGCCTCGGCCCCGCCCAGCCGCAGCGGCGGCGCCAGCGGCATGCAGGCCACCAGCCGCCTGCTGGGGCAGACGATGGGCACCGCGCTGGTGGCGTTGCTGTTCGGCGTGATGGGCCTCGACGGCATCACCCCCTCGCTCGGCCTGGCCGCCAGCTTCTGCGCCTGCGCCGGCCTCGCCAGCGTGCTGCGGGCCGCGCGGGGGCCGGCCGCGTAGCGGGCCGCCGAACCTACCGGTATCCCGCGGCCTGCAGCTCGAACAGCTCGGCGTAGCGGCCGCCTTCGGCCAGCAGTGCCGCGTGGGTGCCGCTGGCTTCCACGCGGCCGCCGCCTTCCCCGTCGGACGCCATCACCAGGATGCGGTCGGCCATGCGCACGCTGCTGAAGCGGTGACTGATCAGCACCGCCGTCCGCCCGGCGCTGAGGGCCCGGAAGCGCTGGAACACCTCGAACTCCGCCCGGGCATCGAGGGCGGCCGTCGGCTCGTCCAGGATCAGCAGGGCGGCGTCGCGCATGTAGGCGCGGGCGATCGCCACCTTCTGCCACTCGCCGCCCGACAGCTCGAGCCCGCCGCGGAAGCGCCGCCCGACCATCTGGTCGTAGCCGCGCGGCAGGCGGCGGATGACCTCGTCGGCCATGCCGCGCTGGGCCGCGGCCTCGATGCGGGGGCGGTCGTGCTGCGCCTCGATCCGGCCCACCGCGATGTTGTCGGCCGCCGAGAGGTCGTAGCGCACGAAGTCCTGGAAGATGACGCCGACGCCACCCCTGACGTCATCGAGGTCGTAGCGGCGGAGGTCCTGCCCGTCGAGCAGGATGCGCCCTTCGTCGGGGTCATAGAGCCGGGTGAGCAGCTTGACGATGGTGGTCTTGCCCGCCCCGTTCTCGCCCACCAGCGCCAGCACCTCGCCCGGGTGCAACGCGAACGACAGGCCGCGCACGGCCCATCGGTTCGCCCCGGGATAACGGAACCCCACGCCCTCGAACACGATTCCGGTGCCGAGGCCCTCGGGGAAGGGCAGCGGGTCCCGGGGCGAGACGATGCCGGGCCGCACCTCGAGGAAGGTGAACAGGTCCTGCAGGTACAGGGCCTGCGACGCCATGGACGACAAGCCGCCCAGCAGCCCCTCCAGCAGGCCGCGCAGCCGCAGGAACGACGCCGCGAGAAAGGTGAGGTCGCCCACGGTGAGCCCCCCCGCCACCGCGCGCGCCGCCAGCCAGGCATAGGCGGCGTAGTACCCGGCCGTGCCCAGCGCAGCCAGCGCGGCACCCCAGCCGGCCCGGCGGATGGCGAAGCCCTGGTTCTCCCGCTGCATCGCCTGCGACAGCTGCCGGTATCGCCCGATCAGGAAGCCGTTGAGCCCGAACAGCTTGACCTCCTTGGCCGTGTCCGTGCTGGCACCGGTCTGGCGCAGGTAATCCAGCTCCCGCCGTTCGCGGGTGCGGCGGGTGCTCAGCGCATAGGCCAGGGTGTTGAAATGCGCCTCGCCCAGGAACGCCGGCACCAGCGCCGCGGCGAGCAGCAGGATCAGCCCCGGTGCATAGGCCGCGATCCCGGCGGCGAACCCGGCCAGCGTGACCAGGTCCTGCGCCTGGCCGAACATCAGCCCGATCAGCCCGGTGCGTCCGCTCGCCTGCCGCCGCGCCCGGTCCAGCCGATCCTGCGTCTCGCTGTCCTCGAAGTCGCGCAGGTCGAGCGTCGCGGCGTGCTCCATCAACCGCAGGCTGGACGCATTGCTGAACCGCTCCGACAGCAGCCCGTCCAGCAGCGTGACGGTCCGCCCGAGCCCGTCGGTGAGCAGCGCCAGCCCCAGCTCGCCCAGCAGGAGCAGGACAAGGCGGGTCGCCAGCCCGCCCGAGACCCAGGCCGCGAGATCGGGCGGATGCGTGGGCAGGCGGGACAGCGCCACGACCTCGTCGATGATCAGCTTGCCCAGGAACAGCATGGCGACGGGCAGCAGGGCGCGCAGCAGGCGCAGGACCAGGGTGGCCCCGGTCAGCGCCGGGCTGGTGCGCCAGATCAGGGCGAGAAAGGGCGGCAGGTTGCGCAGGGCGCCGAACCGCTCGCGCACGAAGCCGGCGTCAGGCTTGAGGGGCACGACGCGCTCCGTTCGCGGGGTCATGGGGCTGGACGCGAAATACCGCCTTTAAGTGACGGTACCAATTGAGATTAGCAACATTTAGCAACAAAATTGACCTACTCACGTTTAGGTGACATATACACGTGAACGACTCATCAAAGAACCGCGAGCGGCGACGCTGGCGCAAGGAGAGGCCGCCATGGCGACGAACCTCAACACGACCCAGCTCGGCAACCTCACTGCGGACCAGCAGAGCGAGATCAACTACGAGGCCGGGGTCGATCAGAACGGGGTCGTCCAGTCGGACAGCTTCACGCATTACCTCAACGGCTCGGCGGCGACGATCGACACGTTCGGGGCAGGCGCCTCGGTGTCGGTGGGCTTCCTCAGCCCCGCGGAGTTCAGTGCCTCGGCCAAGGAGTATGCCTGGCAGTCGCTGCAGCTCTGGTCGGGGCTGACCAACATCAGCTTCACCTACCAGGCGGACGCCTCCTCCGCACAGCTCACCTTCGATCATACCGGCGACACGGTGAACAAGGTCGTGGTCGGCCCCGGGACCCTGTACGACAAGGGAAAGGTCGTCCCGACCGGGGTGACAGGGTTCGGGCACACGCTGACCGGGGCGATCGTCATCGACGCGACGACCCTTCAGAAGAACAGCACGGCGCTGGCCTATGGCGACATCGGCAGCTACACCGCCGAGAACGGCTACGGCATCGACACGCTCGTGCACGAGATCGGCCACATGCTCGGGCTGGGGCACACCGGGAACTACAACGGCGCTGTCGACCCCAGCACGCAGCAGCGCAACGAGTACGACGAGCGCCCCTGGTCGATCATGTCGTACATCGATCCCACGGCCGACATCGCGAACGCCGCCGGCACCGCGTATCTGGTTCCGAAATACTCCGGCAGCTACGCGGTGACGGCCGACTACAAGGGCGAGGCGCCGTTCACGCCCATGGGGCTCGACATCTTCGCCGCCCAGCGCCTGAACGGCGCGCCGAGCAGCACGATGTTCAGCGGCGGCAAGACCTTCGGCTTCAATTCGACGGTCATGTTCACCGACACCGACGGGACGTCCAAGAAGCTGTCGATGTACGACTTCACGCAGGACACGAAGCCCATCGTCACGCTGTACGACTACGGCGCCAACAACAAGCTGGACCTCTCCCTTTACACGACCGACAACACGGTGAACCTCAACGACGGCAAGTTCAGCAGCGTCGACGGCCTCACCAGCAACATCTTCATCGAATACGGCACCCAGATCGACAACTTCGTCGGCGGCGGCGGCAACGACACCATTTATACCAACGGCCGCAGCGACGTGATCGACGGCGGCGGCGGCACCAACACGGCCGTGCTTGTGGGTCATCGCAGCGATTACGTGCTGTCGCTGAACGGCACCGCCGCCATTCTGACGCTCAAGACCGGGCTGGGCAGCGCCTACAGCTTCACCAACGTGCAGAACTACACCTTCGCCGCCGACGGCACGACGTCGGCGCTGGCCGACCTGTCCCGCGTGCACTGGGTGGGAAAGGCCTACGGCACGTTCGGCACCGCCGGCAACTGGAGCAACGGCAGCGTCCCGAACGACTCCTCCGAGGTCGATATCGGCACCAACCCGGTCGTGGTGGTCCAGCAGCAGATCAACATCGTCGACAGCATCACGATCAACTACTACGGCTCGCTCGACATCCAGAGCGGCCACTTCGTCGTCGAGAACCAGAACGCCGGCAGCACCAACCTGGGCACGATCGACATCGAGTCCGGGACCACCCTGTTCCAGGCAGGCGGCCTGACCAACAACGGCGACATCTTCATCTATGGCGGCCCGAGCCAGGCCACGCTGCAGACCTACGGGCCGCTCGTCAGCCTGACCGGCGGCGGCAAGGTCCATCTGGGCGGCGCCGGCAGCGTGATCGGCGGCCGCTCCCCGAACGGCGCCGACCCGTTCGACACCTTCTACAACGTCGACAACACCATTTCGGGCGCCGGCACGATCGGGCTTTACAACTTCACCTCGCCGATCAACTTCATCAACGGCGTCCATGGCCTGGTGCTGGCGAACGGCCCCGGCACGCTGTCCGTCTCCGCCTACACCTTCAACAACGGCATCCTGGCCTCGGGCGGCAGCACGCTCGACCTGACCAGCACCATCGACCAGACGGGCGGCGGCGAGATCGACGCCTATGCCACGTCCACCCGTGTCGCCATCGACGGGGCCACCATCCTGGGGGGTGCCATCACGTCGCTGGGCGGCGTTCTGGAGGTCACGGCCGACAGCACGCTGAACGCCGTGGCGCTGACGGGCTTGGTGACGGTGGATGCCGGCTACAAGCTGACCCTGATCGGCGACATCTACGGCACCAACGCCACGATCGACGCGTCGCTCGGCAAAATCGACGTCACCCAGGCGCACCTGCACAACGTGACGCTGAAGCTGCCGGCCGGCCTAGACACCAACGGGCTCACGATCGACGGCGGCGGCATCGGCGCGCCCATCAGCGGCGGCGGGCTGACGCTGCGCGGCACCGTGACCAACACGTCCAGCATCACGCTCGAGGGCTACTCGTATTACGGGCTAGTCGCCACGCTGAACGTCAGCGGCACGCTGGTGCTGACCGGCGGCGGCACCATCAACATGTTCGACGGCTACGTGCCGAAGTCGGGCGGCATTGGCGACGGGCTCGGCCAGATCATCACCGGCACCGCCGCCGACGTGCTGGACCTCGAAGGCAGCTTCATCACCGGCTACGGCCAGCTCGGCAACGGCACGATCGGGCTGGTCGTGGGCGCCGGCAGCCAGGTGACGGCCACCCGTTCCACCCTGGTCATCAACCCCGGCGCGTTGGGGCTCACCAACAACGGCACGATCGAGGCCTATGGCGGCACGGTGGAGCTGCACGGCACCGTCACCCAGGGCACGTTCGGCAGCATCCTCACCAGCAACTCCGCGGCCAACCTGGTCGGCGCCGCCATCACCGGCGGCTACGTCGAAGGCGTCGGACCCACCGGCGGCGTCCACGTGGTCGGTTCCGCCTCGCTCTCCGGGGTCACGACCGACGGGACGATCCATGTGGACGCCGGCACCACCCTGACCCTTGCCGGCGCGATCAAGAACTACGGCACGATCGCGATCACCGGCTTTTCTTATTACAGCCAGATCTCGACGGTCGTGGTCCAGGGCGCGGTCACCTTGACGAAGGGCGGCAATCTCGTCCTGTCCGACGGCTACAACGGCACGCCCGCCACCGAGGTCATCACCGGCACGTCCGCCGACTCGCTCGAGAACGTCGACAACACGATCAGCGGCTATGGCGTTATCGGCGGCGGCACGATGAACGTCGTCAACGACGCGGGCGGCACCGTCACGGCCACCGGCGGCACGCTCACGTTCAACAACGGGGCCGTCGCCCGGACCAGCAACCTCGGGCTGATGCAGGCGACCAACGGCACGCTCGAATTCGACAGCACGCTGTCAAATGCCGGCAGCGTCGTGGCCGGCGCGGCGGGCACCGTCATCCTGCACGGCATCGTCGCCTATGGCGGCAGCATGAGCGCGCTGTCGGGCGGCACCATCGCGATCGACGGCGGCACGCAGCTCGGCAGCGGCACGTTCAGCGTCGCCGCCGGCGGCACGCTGCACGTCGTCAGCACCGGCACGCTCGACGCCTCGTCGCAGACCGTGACGCTGGCCGGCACGACGACGTTCGATCACGGGTCGACGCTGTACTTGAAGGGGACGATCGCCAATAGCGGGTTCATCAACCTGCGCGGCTTCTCCTATTACAGCCAGGTCTCGACGATCGGCATCGAGGGCCTGACCAAGCTGACGGGCTACGGGACCCTCACCTTGGCCGACGACTACAGCACTTCGCAGGCCACCCAGGTGATCACCGGCACCAGCGCGGACACGCTGGACAACGCGACGAACCTGATCACCGGCTTCGGCCGCATCGGCACCGGCAACTTCCACTTCATCAACGACTTCGTGGTCCAGGCCAACAACCGCGGGACGCTGACGATCGACACCGGCACGAACGGCATCGTCAACACCGACCTGATGACGGCCGTCAGCAGCAGCACCCTCGAGATCAGCAGCGACACGGCCAACAGCGGCGAGCTCGATGCCGGCGTTGGCGGCTTCCTGTTGCTGCATGCGGCCGTCACCGGGACGGGCAAGGTCACGGCGATCGACACCGGGACATTGATTCTTGCCGGTGCCACGATCGGCGCCGGGCAGAGCGTCTCCAGCACGGCGATGGGCAACATCGACGTCAGCACCACCGCGTCGCTGGACGGCACGCAGCATGCGCTGCTGCTGAAGGGCGGGCTGACCGTCGGCGCGGGCGCGACGCTCGCCTTGACGGGCCTGGTCAACAACCTGGGCTCGATCTCGTTGGCCAGCTTCTCCTATTACAGCCAGCTTTCGACGGTGACCGTGTCGGGCACCACGACGCTGACCGGCGGCGGCACCGTCACGCTGGTGGACACCTACAACTCGGGCACCACGTCGGTCGTGAACGGCACCGCGGCCGATACGCTGGTGAACGTGGACAACACCATCCGCGGCCAGGGATCGCTGGGCAGCGGCACGTTGGGCCTGGTCAACCAGAGCGGCGGCACGATCCGGGCCTTCAATGGCGGAACGCTCGTCGTCAGCACGGGCAAGGTCGGCCTGACCAACGCCGGGCTGCTGGAGGCGACGACCGGCACGCTCGAGCTGCATGGCGCCATCGCCAACTCGGGCGGGCGGATCGCGGCGACCGGCGGCATCGTCAACCTGGCCGGCGGCACGATCACCGGCGGCACGCTCTCCAGCAGCGGCAAGGGCTCGATCCACCTCACCACGCTGGAGGGTCTGGTCTCGGCGACGAACGCCACCACGCTGTTCGTCGACACCGGCACCACGCTCGCCCTCGCGGGCACGATCCAGAACACCGGCACGCTCGCCCTCAGCGGCTACTCTTACTACAGTCAGACCGCAGTCATGACCGTGTCCGGCACGACGGTGCTGGCGGGCGGCGGCCAGGTCACGATGGCCGACGGCTACAGCACCGGTGCCGCGACCCAGGTCATCGGCGGCACGCAGGCGGACACGCTCGACAACCTGGACAACACGATCAGCGGCGTGGGCACCATCGGCAACGGGGCGATCGGGCTGATCAACCGCGCGGGCGGCACGATCCGTGCGGTCGGCGGCACCATGGTGGTGAACGCCGGGCCGCTGGGCGCCATCAACCTCGGCCTGATGGAGGCCACGACCGGCACGCTCGACCTGCAGGGCGTCATCTCCGGCACCGGCCGGGTTTCGGCCACCGGCGGCACCGTCAACCTCGATGGCGTCAACCTGTCCGGCGGCAGCATCGCCAGCAGCGCCGGCGGCACGGTGCACGTCGTGGGCACGGCAGCCCTGACCGTCGAGTCGCTCGCGGCCAACCTGTACGTCGACACCAACACGACCCTGACCCTGGGCGGCCCCACCCGGAACACGGGCACCATCACCCTGACGGGCAACTCGTACTACAACCAGGCGGGGACGGTGGTGGCCAGCGGCGCCGTGAGCCTGACCGGCGGCGGCCGGGTGGTGCTGACGGACTCCAACGCGACCGGCTCCGACACGCAGGTGATCAAGGGCACGGGCGCCGGCACCGACAGCCTGACGAACGTGGACAACACCATCACCGGGCTGGGGCGCGTGGGCGGCAAGAGCCTCAGCCTGGTCAACCAGGCGTCGGGCGTCATCCAGGGCACGGTCGGCGTGCTGACGCTGGACGCAGGCGCGGGCAGCATCGCCAATGCCGGGCTGCTGACGACGGCGGGGACCGGCACGCTCGAGACGAACACCTTCGTCACCAACACCGGGACGATCGACGCGGCCTCGGGCGGCACCGTGCTGGTGCATGGGGTGATCACGAACAGCGGCACGGTCAAGGCCGAGAGCGGCGGCACGCTGCAGCTGGACGGCGGCACGCTGGCGGGCGGTGCGATCACCGTTGCGACGGGCGGCAAGCTTGTCGTCAGCAGCACCGGGGCGATCGCGGCCAGCACGACCCCGCTCGAGATGGATGGCACGCTCACCGTGGCACCCACGGCCACGCTGCTGCTGGGCGGCCCGGTGCACAACCTCGGCACGGTCGCCGTCACCGGCAACTCGTACTATAACCAGACCGGGACCTTGAGCCTGATCGGCACCGTGGCGCTCTCGGGCGGCGGCGCACTGACGCTGACGGACAGCAACGGCGGCGGCGGCGGGACCCAGGTGGTCAGCAGCGGCACGCTCGACAACGTGGACAACACCATCTCCGGCATCGGGACCTTTGCGTCGGCGGTGACGAACGAGGTGGCAGGCACGGTGCTGGCCACGGGCGGCCTGGCGTTCAACGGGGCCTTCAACAACAAGGGCACCGTCCTGGCTACCACGGGAACCGCGAGCTTCGCCACGGGCACCGTGAAGAACCTCTACTCCGGCGTGCTGACCGGCGGCACGTGGGAAACGATGGGCGGCACCATCGCGTTTGCCGACGCGCTGGCGACCGACACCGCCACCATCATCCTGGACGGCGCCAACGGCGGCAGCATCACCGGTGCCGGCGTGGCGCTGCAGACGAGCCTCACCCTCGTCACGACCGGCGGCCTGCTGCAGCTGCAGGAAGGCTACACCTTCGCCGGCACCACCTCGCTCAACAACGCCGGCGAGATCCGGCTGTCAGCCTCGACGCTCTCGGCGACCGGGCTGTACAACGTGGGGCTCATCGACGGCACCGGGACGCTGGATGCGGGCCTGGGCGGCGGCGGCGTGATCGAGGCCAAGGGCGGCACGCTGACGCTGGCGAAAAGCGCGTCGGGCGCGCTCAAGGTGGATGCCAACAGCACGCTGGTCCTGAAGAACGGTGCGGCATCCGGCACGACCGTGACCTTCACGGGCACCGGCGGCACGCTCGACATCGTCTCGCCCTCCACCGCCGTACCCAACCTCTACAACGGGACCGTGCTGGGCAACGCCGTCGGCAACGCGATCGACATCCAGGGCCTGGCCGCCACCGGCACGTTCAGCAACGGCGTGCTGACGCTGACGTCGGGCGGCATCCAGATCGGCACCGTGGCCTACGCCGCCGGGTATGTCGCGACAGCGACCTCCGACGGGAAGGGCGGCACGCTGATCCAGGCGGCCGTCGCGCCCCCGCCCACCATCGCCAAGCCCGACGACCTGAACGGCGACGGCAAGTCCGACATCGTGCTGCAGAACACCGACGGCACGACCATCGTGTTCACGATGAACGGCGGGCAGATCACGGCGGGCACCTCGCTCGGCAACTTCGGCGCCGGCACCGCGCTGGTCGGCACCGGCGACTTCAACGGCGACGGCACGTCCGACACCCTGGTCGAGGGACCGGGCGGCACGCTGATCCTGTTCACGGTCACCAACAACGCCTACACCGCCGGCTTCAACCTGGGCAGCTACGGCTCCAGCTGGAACGTGGCGGGCACCGGCGACTTCAACGGCGACGGCAAGTCCGACATCCTGCTGCAGAACGTGAACGGCTCGGTCGTGGGCTTCACCATGAACGGCGGCTCGGTCACGGCCGGCACGTCCTACGGCAACTTCGGCACCGCCAAGGTGGTGGGCGTCGCGGACTTCGACGGCGACGGCACGTCGGACATGCTGATCCAGGCCGCCGACGGAACGCTGACGGAGTTCGGCGTCAAGAACAACGGCTTCGCCTCCGGCGCCCGCATCGGCACATTCCCCAACTTCAAGGTGGCCGGCGTCGGCGACTACAACGGCGACGGGCGGGCCGACATCCTGCTGCAGAGCACGGTCGACAACTCCACGGTCATCTTCAACATGAACGGCGGCAACGTCATCGCCGGCACGTCGTTCGGCACGATCGGCGGCGCGAAGGTCGTGGCGTCGGGCGACTACAACGGCGACGGCACGTCGGACATCCTGGTGCAGGGCAGCACCGGGACGTTGACCCTGTTCACCATCGCCAGCAACGGCATCACCGCCGGCTTCGGCCTGGGCAACCCCGGCCTGTCGTGGCACGCCATCGACCCCACCCTGCCCGGCCCGATCGTCACCGCAAGCCAGGCCGCCCCGCCGCCCGCGTTCATCACGACGTCCAGCGCCGTGCCCGCCGCCACCCTGCCGAGCGCCGACGACGCGCTGGCCGACGCCGTCCGGTCCGGCGCCACCGCGGCCCCCGCCGACCCGGCCGGACCCGCCCCGGCCGCATCCACCCCGGCCGACGCTGCCCCGGCCGCAGCCGGCGTCACCCTCGCCGACCCCACCACGACGCAGCCCGTGCTGACCACCGACAGCAGCCTGATGCTTCGCGCCGCCTGACCCGCGGCGCGAGGCACGGTCGCCGGCCCGGACGGGCGTTCACCGGACCCTCATTCAATTGAGGGATGTTCCGGTGCCCGGTCTCGTCTAAACCTACCGCCAGGCGGAAGGGCGGCGGCAACCAGGCCCGCCAATCCCGGACTCCCAGCAGAGGCGACCATGCCCCTTCCCGATGCCAATTCTGCCACCGATGCCGCCCCGTCCGGCGCCGGACCCGTCGTCGGCAGCGGGACCGTCGTCTCCGTCACCAGCGGCAACGATTTCGCGTCCGGCTCGGTCTTCGGCAGCCTCGCCGTCCTGGCCGGCGCCACGGCCCACGGCACGACGATCTCGGCCGGGGGCAGGGACGTGGTGGGCAGCCCCATCGCCTATCCCCTGCCATCCGGCGGCACCGGCTCGATCGTCGGCACGCCCGCGAACGGCGAGACGTTCGGCACCGTCATCCTGGGCGGCGGCACCGAGATCGACCTGGCCGGCCTGAGCTCGGGCAGCCTGGTCGGTGCCGGCGGCGTGCAGACCGTGTCGGGCGGCAGCGCCCTGGCCACCTCCGTGGGCGCGGGCGGCCTGGCCAGCCTCGTGCTGGGCACCACCAGCGGCACCCTCGTCGGCAGCGGCGGCATGGAGACGCTGGCCGGCGGACAGTTCCAGCAACAGAACGTGCTGCAGGCCAGCTCGGCGGCGGGCACGATGGTCGGGGCCGGCGGGCAGGAAGTCGTCCGTGCGACCGGCATCGCCGTCGGCACCACCGTCGCCTCGGGCGGCGCCGCCATCGTCGGCAGCGGCGGGATGCTCGTGAACCCCATCGTCGCCGCCGGCGGCGTCGTGCTCGTGTTGCCGGGCGGCAACGTCGCCGGACCCGTCCAGGGCGGCGGCACCGTCACCAGCACCGGAACGGCGATCGTGCCGCTGTCCGGCAGCGTCGTTCTGGCGCCCGGCAGCCTGTCGGCCGTGGTGTCGTCGGGCGCCACGCAGCACGTGCTGCCGGGCGGCACCGCCATCGGGACGGTGCTGGCCGCGCAAAGCCAGGCAGTGATCGCCGTCTATGCCGGCGGGTCCACGTCCCAGACCGTCGTCGGCACCAGCACGAACGAGGTGGTGCTGGGCGGCACCGTCAACGCCAGCCAGATCAACGGCGGAACGGAGACGATCTCGAGCGGGACCGCGATCGGGACCGTCCTGGGCAGTGCCGGCAGCGTCACACTCTATGGCGGGACGTTGTCGGGGCTGGTCGGCAATGGCGGCGTGATCACGGCCTATGCCGGGACGGCGGCCGGGACGACGTTGAACGCCACGGCGATGCTGAACATCTACGGGCCGGCCACCGTGACCGGGACGGTCGTGAACAGCGGCGGCGGCCTGTTCGTCAACGCGGGCACGGCCGCCAGCGCCACGACGGTGCGCGGGACGGAGACGGTGTTCGGGCTCGAGGCCGGGGCGGCCATCGGCGCCGGCGGCCTGGTGCTGGTCTCCTCGGGCGGCACGCTCAGCGGCGCCACGTTGCTGTCGGGCGGCGCCATCGCGCTGTTCGGCGGCGGCACGCTGCTGTCCACCACCTCCTCGGGCGGCGTCGTCGCCAGCACGGGGCTGATCGACCTCGAACCCGGCGCCGCCACCGGCTACGCGCTCGGCACCGCCGGGCTGGCGATCGGGGCGGGCGGCCAGCTCGTCGTCCTGTCGTCCGGCACCGCCACCAATGCGAGCTTCGCCGCGGGCTCGTTCCTGACGGTGTTCGCCGGCGGCAGCGTGTCGGGCGCGGCCGCCACGGGGGCCACGCTCACCGTGTCCTCGGGCGGAAGGCTCGCCGGGGCGGCGGTGTCGGCCGGCTCGGTGCTGCTCAGCGCCGGGGGCAGCGCGACCGGCACGGTCCTGTCGTCCGGCGGCACGCAGTCGGAGTTCCTGGGTGCCACCGCCAGCGGCACCATGGTGCTGGGCGGCGGCCTCGAGCGTGTCGCGGGCGGCACGATCTCGGGCTCCGTCATCGGCAGTGGCGGCCTCGTCATCGCCGATATAGGAAGCCACGTGGCGGGTGCGACCATCCTGGCCGGCGGACGGCTGACCGGGACCGCCGCGGGCTTCGACACCGGCACGGTGGTCGGCGCGGGGGGCGTGCGGGACGGGGTCCTCGGGCAGGACAGCAACGCCATCATCGGCGGGCTGTTCAGCGGCACGGTCGGGACCGTCACCTCGGCCACGGTGCTGTCGGGCGGCACGCTGGCCGCGCTGCAGGGCACCACCGTCATCGCCGCCACCGTGAACGGGGGCGGCACCCTCGTGTTGTCCGCGGGCGGCAGCGCCAGCGGGACCATGCTGGCGCTGGGCGCCACGCTCGACCTCACGTCCCTGGCCTTCGCCACGGACGCCGCCGCCATCCTCAGCCCGACCGGCCTGCTGTCGATCACCGAAGGCGGGCAGTCCTACAGCCAGCAGCTGACCGGCAACTATGGCGGCGAGACGGCGCGCCTGGCCGCCGACGCCGCGGGCGGCACGCTCGTGACCATCGCGCCCGCCCTGGCCCGCCCCGACGACCTGAACGGCGACGGCAAGTCCGACGTCGTGCTGCAGAACAGCAACGGCGACGCGGTCGTCTACACCATGAACGGCGGCCTCATCACCGGGGGGACGCTGATCGGCAGCTTCGGCCTCGGCACGCAGATCGTCGGCTCCGGCGACTTCAACGGCGACGGCACCGCCGACACGCTCGTCGAGGGGCCGGGCGGCAGCCTGACGCTGTTCCTGGTGACGAACAGCCATTACACCGCCGGCTTCAGCCTCGGCAGCTACGGCTCCGCCTGGACCGTGGTGGGGACCGGCGACTTCGACGGCGACGGCAAGTCCGACATCCTGCTGCAGAACGTCAACGGCTCGGTCGTGGGGTTCACCATGAACGGCGGCATGGTCACCGCAGGGACCCAGTATTTCGGGGTCGGCACCCGGAAGGTCGTGGGCGTCGGCGACTTCAACGGCGACGGCACGTCGGACATGCTGGTCCAGGACACCGACGGCACGCTGACCGAGTTCACCGTGGGCGGCAACAGCCTGCGGAGCGCCAGCACGATCGGGACCTTCGCCGGCAGCGTCGTCGCCGGGGTGGGCGACTACAACGGCGACGGCCGGGCCGACATCCTGCTGCAGAACACCGCCACGAACGCCGCCACCATCTTCACCATGAACGGCGGCACCGTCCTGGCCGGCACGTCCCTCGGCACCCTCGGCAATACGCGCGTCGTGGCCTCCGGCGACTATAACGGCGACGGCACGTCGGACATCGTCACCCAGGGGGCGAACGGCGCGCTGACCCTGTTCACCGTGTCCAACGACGTGCTGACGGCCGGCTACACACTCGGCAACCCCGGCACCACCTGGCACCTGATCGACCCGGCGCTGCCTGGCTTCATCGTCGTCGGCACCAACCAGGCCGCGCCACCGCCGACCACAACCGCCGCCCTTCCCGCTGCAGACGGCGCCCTGGCCGCCGCGGTCCGGTCCGATGCGACGGCGGCCCCGCCCGACCCCGGCGCAAGTCCGACCCCGCCCGCCGCGCCGCAGGCCGAAGCCGCCGCCAGTGCGATGGGCATGACGCCGGCCGATGCCGCCCTCGGGCTCGTGCCGGTCGATGCCGCGGAGTTCCTCCGCACCAACTGAAATATGGGATGGACGGCGGCAGGACGGCACGCTGACCGAGTTCGCGGTCAAGAGCAACGGCTTCACCGCCGGCTATACGATCGGCACCTTCGCCGGGTTCAACGTGGCCGGGGTGGGCGACTACAACGGTGACGGCAAGTCGGACATCCTGCTGCAGAGCACGGTCGACAACTCCGCCGTCATCTTCAGCATGAACGGCGGCACCGTCACCGCCGGCACCTCGCTCGGCACGCTGGGCAACACCAAAGTCGTGGCGTCCGGCGACTATAACGGCGACGGCACGTCGGACATCGTCACCCAGGCCAGCAACGGCGCGCTGAGCCTGTTCACCGTCGTCAACGACGCTGTCACCGGCGGCTTCACGCTGGGCAACCCCGGCCTGTCATGGCACCTGATCGACCCGGCCCTGCCGGGCGCCCTGACCACCACCAGCATGGCTGCCCCGCCGCCCGGCTTCATCACGGCTTCCAGCGTCGCGCCCGATGCCACCCTGCCTACGGCGGACGACGCCGTCGCCGCCGCCGCCCAGTCCAGCGCCACCGCCGCCCCACCCGACCCGGCCGCCGTCGCCGCATCCCCGGCCGCAATCCCCACCCCGGACGCCCCCGCCCCCGCCGCCGTCACGCCCGCCGATCCCACCTTCACCGCGGGCGTGCCCTGGCAGGACGCGCCGGAAAGCCTACGCTCCAACTGACGTCGTGAACCCGGCGCACAGCCGGGCGCGCGCAGCACCCCTGCGCCGGGTTGGCGGGCGGCGGCGCGCCAAACAAAGACTCATGCCAGCGGTCATTCTTCATGACCGTCGGTATGAGAACAGCAGAGGCCGAATTTCGTCTTGGACACACAGGCGCCGCTGGCGTCCTGTGTCCGGACCGCTGATGTCGAGCCACCTCGACGGTCCCGCGCCCCGAAACGACCCAAGGCACCCCCATGCACAACGTCCCGACCCGGCGCATGAAGCTCGGCTTCAACATCGTCGCCAACGGCGCCCATGTGGCGGGCTGGCGGATGCCGGAGGCCCGGGCCGACGCCGCCATGAAAATCCGCCTGTGGCAGGACATGGCGCGGGCCGCCGAGCGCGCCTGCATCCACTTCATGTTCTGGGCCGACTGCGTCGCAGTGCGCCACTCCGCCAAGGACGACGACGAGCTGTCGTTCAACCCCCGCATCGACGTGCTCGAGCCGCTCAGCGTCATCGGTGCCCTGGCTGCCGTCACCCAGCGCCTCGGCTTCGTCGCCAGCGCGTCCACCACCTCCAACGAGCCGTACCTGTAGACGCTTGCAAACATTGAAGCTCGTGCTCGCAAACAGCGTCGACTCCTGCTCGGATTAGGTGACAATGGAGCGCACGTCGTGCGCACATTATCTGCCACTGTGCTCGCCATCATCGGGCTGTGCTCGCCAACGAAGGATCGTGCTCATATTGGCTGGACTGGTCTGTTGTGCTGACCCTGGCATACCCGACCCGCATCCTGCGACCTTGTTCTCGAAACCCGTCTGATTGGTAATTTTTCGGAACAGAGCAATCAAGAACAGCTATGAGAAGGAAAATGCCTTTCCAGGAAGCTTCGGGCAGCACGCGCCGAGGCTCGTCAGAAACGTTGGTTTGAGAGAACACCTCCCAACTCGCTCGGCGCCTCAAGCAGGCGATTCAGGCTTTCCGAACCTTCGCTACGCCTCGCCACATATCGCCGTCCGTCATGCCCATCTTCACCGCAAGGGCCTCGAAGAGGTTCCGTGTTTCCGAAGATATCGGAACTTCGGACTTAAGCTGAATGTGCGCCAGCAAATCCAGCGCAAGCTGAAATTCGTGTACATGGATGAATTGCTGGACGTCGGAATAGCCTTTATCAGGCGGGTTAACAATGGATTTGCAAAGGCTCTCAAGGCCACTTTCAATGAAGTCTTCATCCTGCTCAGAGATTGACATCAGCGTTCCCTCTTCGGATTGCGAGGCAGGTTCGTCGGGTATCCTGTCACCATCGTCTTTTTGTCTGCTTCGACGATCACTTCTATTTCGACACCGTCGCGAGTGCCGGTCACTGCAATGCGGCCATTCTCCTGAACCCGCCGGGACGACTCTGGGTCGTTTGCAACATCCTTAACCGCATTGATGACCTGATCATCAGACCATCCAGAGGGAAACTCGGTCTTGTTCGGTTGATTTCGACCGGGTCCGTGCCCCCCACCCCCTTTATCATCGCCATCCAATATGTGCTTGCGGCGGTCGTCGGACACGACAACCCCTCCTGGCCCCGGCATGAGGTCTGGAGCCGAACCGGCCGGGGGAGAGGCCGCCGACGGTTGACCAGCCTTGTCGTCCTTCGGCGGCACTTGAGGCACGATCGTCGGCTGGGTCGGACTGACCGTTGATCGAGACGGACCAGTGCTCCGGCCGGTCAGATACTGATAGCCCAGGATGACCAATCCCAACATGATCCCAACAGCAGTCACGCGAGGATCGCCGATCACCAGGCTGGCGTTCGTGACGCCAGGAATGGCACCCTCAGTGACCGCGCGCACGCCCTTCCGCTCGGCATCACCCAGGAATCCAGGCCACCTGTATAGCCCAACCGATTGCGCCGCCGTGGCGAGGCTCTCTCCGGCAATTGCGAGTTGCGCGTGAGTCCGTGCGTCCACGATCCCCTTCGCCGCCGCCCTGAGCTGATCGACGATTTCGTCGCCCGTATTCGGATCCAGGAGCTTTTGGCGGAAGACGCTCCGGGTCAGCTTCGACGCGCCATACCACACCGCAACCGCCGTCTTCAGGCTCTCACGGTTCGCCCCGCTGATGTGGGCCTCCCATCGAGACCGCTCATCGCGCGGAGAGTGCGCGACAACGCTGCCGCTGACATAATCGACACGCTGACCCACGCTGAGCGGATCAAACAGGCTTCCAGGGTCGGCCTGCCCATGCTGGCCGACGTGTTCGGCGACCTGTCGGGCCACGACCTCGATGGGCCCCTGCCGCCGCCGCTGGCCGGCAGCAACGCCCTGAAAAGCGCCTACGACAAGCTGGTCGCCCTGGCCCGGCAGCCCGGCATGACCATTCGCAGGCTGTATCAGACCCAGGCCGGCGCATCGGGCCACGCCGTGTTCGTCGGCACGCCGGCCGAGGCCGCGGACGTGATGCAGGACTGGTTCGAGACCCGCGGATGCGATGGCTGGAACCTGATCCCGGCCTATGTGCCGGGGCCGGCGATGCAATGCCTGGAGTGGCTGGTGCCGGAATTGCAGCGCCGCGGCCTGTTCCAGACGGGATACGAAGGCGACGGGACGCTGCGCGGCAGCCTCGGCCTGCCGCGCCCCAGCTTCCACAGCCGCGGCGCGCCTGCGCGGACCAACGGCACCTTCCTTGGAGACCCCCGCGGGCACCCACCAGGTGCTTCATCCCGGCGATGAACCGCGCCTCTGCGGTGGGGTCAGTGCCCGATTTCGACTCGATTAGTGTACGATCATGACGAAAGTACAAAAAAAGAGCATCGCGCCATAAGCTTGCGTGCCGTGCGTGAGCTTGTTAGCGTAATGACATGCTGACTGATGCGAATCATCTGTATACCGCAGCTATGTCGACCATATCGGGTTGTTTAACGCTGATTGATGCGACCCAGCCAGATTATCCCATCGTTTTTGCCAATACAGCCTTTTTGATCTTGTCAGGTTACTCCACCGAGGAGATCGTCGGCCGCAACTGCCGCTTTCTGCAAGGGCCCGACACCGACCGCGTCGTCGTGCAGGAGATCCGAGAGGCCGTGGCAGCCGGCCTGCCGATCCGGCGTGAGATCCTCAACTATCGCAAGGACGGGACGTCGTTCTGGAACGACCTCGTCATCGAGCCCGTCCGAAGCCCGGCCGGCATCGTGACCGGCTATGTCGGCGTGCAGCATGACGTCACGGAACGCAAGCAGCTGGAAGCGGCCAACCTGGAGGCCGAGCAGCGCTTCCTCAACATCGCGAGCAGCGTCCCCGGCTATCTGTTCCGCCGGGTCATGTCGCCGTCGGAGGAAATCAGCTACCCGTATCTCAGTTGCTCCGTCTTCCGCATCCTGGGCCTGTCGGACGACACCGGCTGGGAAGACCTCCTGACGCTGCACATGTCCGCCATCGATCGGGAGCGGGCGTTGGCCGAGATGGTGGAATCGGGCCGCACCGTCACGCCGCACCGTGCCGAATACCGGATGACCTCGAGCACGGGCGAGGATCACTGGTTCCGGAGCCAGTCCGTCCCGCATCTGCAGCCCAACGGCGACGTGGTGTGGGACGGGATGGCCGTCGACATCACCGCCGAACGGGCGTCGGCGGCGCAGATCGCCTTTCTGTCCGGACATGACCAGATGACCAGTCTGCCCAGCCGGGCGATGTTCAGCGCGAGCCTCGTCGGCGCCGTCTCGACGGTGTCGGCCAAGGACCTGCAGACGGCCCTGTTCTGTCTGGACCTCGATGGCTTCCAGACCGTCAACAACGCCCATGGCCAGACGTTCGGCGACATGATCATGCGCAGGGTCGCGGTCAGGCTGAAGGAGTTCAGCACCCGGCATGGCGGCAGTGCCGCGCGCCTGGGCGGGGACGAGTTCGCCGTGCTGCTCCCGAACCTGCCGCTCGTCCCGCCGGTCGAGGACCTGGCGGCCGCCCTCTGCGTCGAGATCGGCCGGCCCATGCTGATCAACGAGATGCAGACCTACGTCCAGGCGTCCATCGGGGCGGCCTGCTTCCCGCACCTGAGCGATGTAAGCCAGGTGGCCGCTGCCGACGATTGGGCGACCGAGCTCGTCGGCCGCGCCGAGCTTGCGCTGCAGTCCGCCAAGCGGGAGGGCGTCGGGCTGTACCGCGTCTACTCGCAGGAAAGCGACGACCGCGTCAGGGACCTGCCGGCGTTGCGCAAGTCGCTCGACCAGGCGATCTCGGACGAGCAGTTCACGCTGTACTACCAGCCCATCAACGACCTCGCTTCGGGCAGGATCGTGGGGGCCGAGGCGCTGCTGCGATGGGACCACCCGAAGCTCGGCATGCAGCGTCCGGACCTGTTCATCCCGCTTGCGGAATCGACGGGCCTGATCGTTCCCCTGGGCGCGTGGGTGCTCCAGGCCGCCATGCGGCAGGCCCAGGCATGGCGCAGCGCCGGGCTGCCGCCGATCCGCGTCTCGGTCAACGTCTCCAGCATCCAGCTGCAGCGGCCCGGCTTCCTGGCCATGGTCGCGGAGGCTCTCCGGGCGACCGGCGCCGACGCCCATCAGTTCGAGCTGGAGCTGACGGAAGGGACCCTGCTGGAGACCGCCGTCGAGGTGAAGTCGCAGCTCCAGGCCCTGAAGGATCTCGGGTTCACCCTGGCGATCGACGATTTCGGCACCGGGCATGCGACGTTCAAGTACCTGCGCGACTTCCCCATCGACAAGCTCAAGATCGACCAGACGTTCGTCCGCAAGCTGGTGATCGATTCGAGCGACGCGTCGATCATCCGTGCCATGATCTCCCTGGCCCGCGACCTTCGGTTGACGGTGGTTGCCGAGGGGATCGAAACGGCAATGCAACGCGACTTTCTGCTGGAGGAAGGGTGTGCCACCGGGCAGGGCTACCTGTTCAGCATCCCCCTCAGCAGCGAAGACTTCGGCTGGTTGCTGAAGGAAGGCTCCATGCTGCCCATGCGGCCGGCCCTGCACGAGACCGGGGAGGAAGTGACACCGTGAACAGCAAGCCAACCCGGCGCGCGCCGGGTCACACCGGCAAGACGCCGCCCGCCTCAGGCCGCGCACCGGGCGCCGGTCACCCCCCGGTGGGCAAGAAGACGACCGGGATCGCAGGGTTCGACGAGATCACCGAAGGCGGGCTGCCGGACGGACGGCTGACCGCCGTCGTCGGCGGACCCGGCGCCGGCAAGACGGTCTTTGCCACACAGACGCTGGTGCATCGGCTGCAGGCGTTCGGCGAGGCCGGTCTGTTCGTTACCTTCGAGGAATCGGCCGAGGACCTGAAGCGCAACATGGCCGCCTTCGCCTGGCAGATCCCGTGGCAGGACGAGACGCGCATCGCCTTCATCGACGCCCGGGTCCCGGTCTCGACGATCGTCACCGGCGCCTTCGACCTCAGCGGTCTGCTCAGCGGCCTGAGTGCCCTGCGCGACGACATCGACGCGCGCAACATCGTCTTCGACGGCATTGACGTGCTGCTGAGCAGCCTGCGGGACGAACGGTTGGAGCGGCAGGAGCTCGCACGGCTCGAAGAATGGACCCGGCGCGCCGGGCTGACAGCCATGATGACCGTCAAGTCGTTCGGCAGCAGTCCGCGCGACCAGGTCCGCTCGGACGTGCTGCAATACATGACGGACTGCGTCGTCGTCGTGGAGAGCGGCTTCACCGAGACCACGACCTGCCGCAGCCTGCGGGTGGCGAAATACCGTGGCTCCGGCTTCGCAGCCAACCCCGTGCCCGTCGTCATCGGTCCCGAAGGCTTCGACGTCATCTCGTGCAAGGGCATGCGTGTCAGCTACCCGACCTTCACGGACCGGGTGTCGACAGGCGTCCCGCGCCTCGACGCGCTGCTGAGCGGCGGCTACCTGCGCGGCAGCAGCGTCCTGATCTCCGGCAGCCCCGGGACGTCGAAGACCAGCCTGGGCGCGAACTTCATGTCGGCGGCGTGCGGCCGCGGCGAGCGCGCGTTGTTCGTCAGCTTCGACGAGAGCGCCTCGCAGATCGTCGCCAACATGGGGTCGATCGGACTGGAGCTCGCGTCCTGCCTCGAGGCCGGCACGTTGAAGATGGCATCGCTGCTGTCGAGCGGGCGGAGCCCCGAGGAGCACTTCGTCACGATCCGCAACCTGGTGCAGGAACACGCGCCCAGCTGCCTGCTGATCGACCCGCTCTCGTCCTTGCTGAAGGCGCGATACCCGTTCACCGACATCATCTCCGAAAGCCTGATCGACTACGCCAAGGCCCGGGGCATCACCGTGCTCTGCACCTCGCTGCTCGACCATGTCAGCGGCGACCAGGAGCTTTCGGCCAGCAACATCTCCACCATCGCGGACACCTGGATCCATGTCTCGTACCTGGCCCATGACGGCGAGCGCAACCGCGCGCTGACGATCGTCAAATCACGCGGCACCGACCATTCGAACCAGGTGCGTGAGCTGACGATGACCTCGAGCGGGATCGACCTCATCGAGGTCTACGCGGCAGAAGGGCAGGTCCTGATGGGCAGCGCCCGCGCGCAGAAGGAAGCCTCGCTCGGACGCGAGCAGCGGCAGGCGGAGGCGGACTACCAGCAACGCTGCATCGGTCTCGAATGGGAGATCGTCGAGCTCGAGGCGACGGCGACGGCGGCAAGCCGTGAGCTCGCCCTGAAGCGGGAGGAGCGCTCGGCCCTGGAATCCTTGAAGGAGGCGCGGCTGATTGGCGAGAAGGGCATGGCGACGGACCGGATCCACCTGAGGCAGACCAAGGAGGAGGCGCGCGCCATCGTCGTTCCGGTCCGCAGACGGCGGGGCGCGAAATGAGGAAGCCGGCAAGCCCGCCGAACGGCCCGCCCGCCGCGGCCGCCGGGGCGGGGCTGCGCCTCTACGTGGCGCGCGGCACGCCGAACTCCAACCGGGCAGAGCAGAACCTGGGGCTGGCGTTGGATCGCCTGGGCGACGCGGACCTGAAGCGCCTCCTGGAACTCGTTGACGTCTTCGCCGAACCCAAGCGGGCGATCAGGGACGGCGTCATCGTCACCCCGACTCTGATCGGGTTCAGCAGCACGCGGCGTCTGGTCCTGATGGGCGACCTGTCGGACGCCGCCGAGCTCGGTCTGCTCCTGCAGTCCCTCGTGCCGGCGGCATCGGCCCTGGCCCGGCAGGACGCCGCTTCGGAGTAGGCCAGCCGGTCGGCCGCGTGCTCGAGCTGGCTTTGCGCACCGACACTCAGGCCGCGCGGTCTTCGGCCTGCCGGGACCTGGCCTGGTTGCGGCCGCCCCGCTTGGCCGCATACAGCGCCAGGTCGGCCGCGGCGACGAGCTCGTCGGGGTTCAGGCTGGTGTCCGACGGGGTGCAGCTCGCGATCCCGATGCTCAGCGTCACCCGGCCCATCGGCGAGGTGGCATGCTCGACATGCTGCCACTCGAGCAGGCTGAGCAGCGCGTTCGCCGCCCGCACGCCGCCCGCCTCATCGCTGTTGGGCAGCAGCATGACGAATTCCTCGCCGCCGTACCGGGCGCTCAGGTCCGCAGGCCGCCGCCCGACCTCCTGCATCAGGCCGGCGATGGTGCGCAGGCATACGTCCCCGGCCTGGTGCCCATACAGGTCGTTGAACTTCTTGAAATAGTCGACGTCCAGCATCAGCAGGGTCAGCGTCTGGCCTTCCCGATAGGCCCGCAGCCATTCCTGCCGCAGCTGTTCGTCGAAGCGCCGCCGGTTGGCCAGCCCCGTCAACCCGTCTTCCCGCGCCAGCAGCATCAAGGCGGCGTTCGCATCCCGCTGCTCCGTGACGATCTCGCCCAGAACCGCACGATCTTCCGCCAGCAACCGGGCCTGCTCCGTCACGCGCGCATACCGGCGGTCGATGTCCATGATGTAGAAGCCGAGCAGCACGGCCGCGGACGCGGCGGCTTCGGCCCGTCCGGCATACCAGCCGACAGAGAGGCGGGACGCGCCCATCAGCGTGAGCACATCGTCGAGCACGAGCAGGACGAGCGACAGCGCCAGGCACAACTCCACCGTGGAAACGCATCGGGTGCGCCACACGAGCAGCCCGAGCGCCAGCACCGTCAGCGCGAGCACCCCCGGCCCCACGCCGGACGTCAGCAGCGCGTGGAAGTCGTCGCCGTGCGAGATGACCGGGAGCAGCGGCAGGGCCAAGGTGGAGGCGGCCGTCGCCAGCACCGCCAGCCCGACGGCCACGACCACGGTACACAGCACGACCGGGGCCGCGGACTGCGTCGGCTGCATCACGGCCAGCGAGAGCGCCCGGCCCAGCACGGTCAGGTAGCTCAGGGTGAGGACGGCCGGGCCCAGGTGCCAGAAGGTCCAGAGCCAGGTGGTGGTCAGCGCCGTGCTTCCGACGAGCTGATGCGGGCCCCAGATCGGGAAGGAGAACATCTGGATGAGCAGGATCGCTGCCGAAAACAGGCAGCCGGCGGCGATGTGCAGCAGGGCGATCAGTCGCGTGCGCCGAAAGTGGTTGAGGAGGTGGATGGACGACAGCGAATAGAACAGGAACACCGCCGTCTGGTACGACGGGACGAAGCCGGCCAAAGCGGGCCCGGTGCGGCTCGCGAAGGGCAGCAGGCCCAAGGTGAGGCTTGCGAAGAAGCCGGCGACGGCGATGGTCGCCCTGACCTGCTGCCGGGTCGACACCATGACGCGGGGCGAACCCCCGGGGTCTGCCGAGGCACCGGCATAGTCGTGGTCCCACCCACCTGCGCCGAGCGCCACGGTCTTGCGGGGGGTCGTCGCTGCCTGGCGGCCCGGGTCCAGGTCCGCGTCGTGCACGCTGCCGCCGATCATCGAACGCCCCCTTCCGCCGTCACCCCGTGCGAAGCAGTCATACGGCCTCTCCATCCAGGGCCAGCGCGGTCGTCGCGACACGCTCCGCCTGGGCGACCGCCCGCTCGACCCCCGCATTCGCCACCGGCCAAGACAGCAGCCGGCCCTGCGCGAACCGTGCGCCCAGCCTGGTCACCGCGCGGAGCACCTCCTCCGTCTCCACACCCTCCATCACGACGTCCACGCCCAACGACTGTCCGAGCTTGCCGACGAGGTCGAGGAGATGCATCTGCGCCCGATCGGCCTCGATGCCGTCGATCAGGCCCTTGTCGATCTTGATGGCGGAGAACGGGAACTGCCGCAGCGTCGTCAGCGAGCCATGCCCGGCCCCGAAATCGTCGAGCGCCACCCCCACCCCCAGCATCCGAAGCGCCTCGACCGCCTGCCTGACGCGGGTCGCGTCGCCGGCGAGCGCGGTCTCGGTCATCTCGATCACCAGACGCGACGCCGGCAGCCCGGTCACCGCAAGCGCGCTCTCGACCATCGCGGCGACGTCGATGAGCGCGAACGAAGCAGCGGAGATGTTCACCGAAACCCGCCAACCGCCGTCCCAGGCGGCCGCCGTCCGGCACGCCGTGTTCAGCACCCAGCGGTCCAGGTGGGAGACGAGCCCGAGACGCTCCGCCGCCGTGACGAACTCGCCCGGAGGCAGCGAGACACCTTGATCCACATCCCAGCGGATGAGCGCCTCCAGGGTGGTCGCGCGCCCGGTCTGCAGGTCGACGATCGGCTGGAACACGAGGGTGAACGGCTCGTACCCCGCCGGCACCAACGCCTGGCGCAGCCGGTTGCCGAGGTCGATCCGGCCGATGGCCCCGGACGGGACGGACCGCCGATCGGTCGCCTGACCGCGGGAGGACGCCATCCCGGCACACTCCGCCGCCGTCCGCGTCGTGCCCCGCCCGGCGGCCTTGGCCTGATACAGCGCGATGTCGGCCATGCGGAGCGCGTCCTTGGGCGTGCTCGCGTCATCGGGGACGGTGGCGATGCCGATCGAGGTCCGCATCGGCACCACCGTGCCGTCCAGCACGAACGTATCGGCCAACGAGGCGTGCAGCCGGCCCGCCAGGGCAAGCCGCTCGGCCGCATCGGTCGTGCCGGGTGCAAGGATCGCGAACTCGTCGCCGCCGAGCCGGAACGACAGGCAGTCGTCGGGGATCGCCGCCTCCAGCCGCCGCGCGACCTCCCGCAGGGCGGCATCGCCGCCGGCATGGCCGAACAGGTCGTTGATCGCCTTGAAGCCGTCCAGGTCCAGCAGCAGCACGCTGACCCCGGTGGCGCCCAGGCGATGCATGACGAGGTCGAACTCCCGCCGGTTGCCCAGGCCCGTCAGCGGGTCGGACCGGACCTCCCGGTCGAGCTGCTTGGCGGCCCCATGCAACTGCAGCGCGGCCGACACGCCACGAGCCAGGTCGCTGAGCCGCGCAAGCTGGTCGGGGGTCATCTGGCGCGGCCGGTGATCGATGATGCACAGGCTGCCCAGGGCGTAGTTGCCGGGACCGACGACGGTGGCCCCCGCGTAGAAGCGGACCCCGGCCGGGCCCGTCACCAGGGCGTTGTCGGCGAACCGTGGGTCCCACCGCGCATCCGGCACATACAGGACGTTGTGGGGATCGAGGATGGCGTGCGAGCAGAACGACATGCTGCGGGGCGTCTGCCGTTCACACCAGCCCTCGACCGCCTTGAACCACTGGCGGTCCTCCTCGACGAGCGAGATCGCGGCGATCGGGACGTCGAACAAGGACCGAGCAACCCGTACGAAGCTGTCGAACAACTCGGAGGCCGGCGTGTCGACGATCTCGAGCGCGCGAAGGGCGGCCAATCGGTCTGCCTCATTCGGGGGAACGAATGCTCGCGCCATGCAGGGTTCCTCACAACATTGAGCGTGGTGTCAAGACGGATCAAGGCTGCAACGCTGCAGGTCCGATGATCCTGCAGGCGGGAAGCCCAGTTGTCCTATCGAAAATTGTTACATTTTATTGGTTCGACCTCTCGCGCCCCGGTCACTCGAAGGCCCCGGTATGGGCGGCCACCCGGTTCCGCCCGGCCCGCTTGGCGTCGTACATCGCAGCGTCAGCCCGCTCCATCAGCGCAGCCAGGCCGTCCCCCGGCCGGAACGACGCGACACCGATGCTGACCGTGATGGAGATGGGACCCGCCGGGCTCTCGAAGGGCGTGGAGGCCACCGACCGCCGAAGCCGCTCCGCCAGCGCCTCGCCCTCCTCCAGCGAGACGCCGGGCATGCAGACCGCGAACTCCTCCCCACCGACCCGGCCCACCGTGTCGGAACGGCGAACGTTCTCGGCAAGCCGGTCCGCGATCCCGTACAACACTGCGTCGCCCACGGCATGCCCCAGCCCGTCATTCACCTGTTTGAACCGATCCACGTCGATGAAGGCCACACAGGGCCCGGTCGCGGACGCAGCCCCCCCTGCGTTGCGCGCCATCCGGCCCTCGATCTCGCTCTCGATCCCGCGCAGCAGGGCCCGCCGGTTCGGGATTCCCGTCAGGGTGTCGCGGTCGGCCAGGAACTCCAGCTCGTCCAGCCGCCGCTTGTCCAGCGTCACGTCCCGCTCGACCGCGGCGAAGTGCGTGACCGCCCCGGCGCCGTCCCGCAGCGGCACGATCCGCAGGTCCAGCCAGTACGGCGCGCCCCCCTTGGCGAAGTTCAGCAGCTTCTCGTGCACCGCCCGGCCGGCCCGCAGCGCGGCCCCGATCGCGTCGAGCGTCACCCGGCTCGTCCCGGGCCCTTGAAGCACCCGGGGCGAAAGCCCGATCACCTCGCTCGCCGCATACCCCGTCAACCTCGAAAAGGCCGGGTTCACATACACGATCGTCGGCCCCGGCGGATCGAGGTCCGGCGTCGTGATGATGATGATGTCGTTCGCCGTCTCCGCGACCTGGCCGAACGGAATGGGGTGGGGCTGCGGCCACCTGTCGTCGCTCATGCTGCCTCCGCTCCGGCTTCGGCCCTTCGGCCGTCTCTTCTGACGCCACTGTAGCGTCGGCTCGTTAACGAATGAAGACTATCTCAGCAGATCGTGAGACAAAGGACCGGCTTCGACGAAAATGTCGGGAGACCGCACCTCTGGAACAGTTCAGCCTCCTGCTCGGCGCCTTGTACGACACCGTGCTCGATCCCGGGCTGTGGACCGACGCGCTCCAGCGCGTGGCAGCCTTCCTGCAGGCGAGCTTCGTCGTCCTGATCGAGGAGAACGTCATCGCCCCGGACGAAAGCCGCTTCATGGCGTCCGATGCGGGATCGACCCTCGTCGCGCGCTACCTCGACGGCTTCATGCTGCTCAACCCGGCGCGGATGGCGATGGCCGGGCACGTCCAGGTCGGCGACATCGTGCTCACCTCCGACTACATCCCGCGCGCGGAGTACCAGCAGACACGCTTCTACCGGGAGTTCCTCGACCCGTCCGGCCACACGGACGTCGCGGCATCGATCGTCGAGCGGAACGCGACCTGCATCACCGTGCTGTCCGCCTTGCGCAGCCATGGCCAGGGCCCGGCCGACGACGAGGTGCGCCGGCGGATCGGTCTCGTGGCGCCGCACGTGCGCCGGGCCTCGGGGATCGGCACCGTGCTCGACAAGGCCTCGGCCAGTGCCCGCTCGCTGGCCGGGCTGGTGGACCGGATGACCGGATGCGTCGTCATCCTGGGACCGGGCGGCGCCGTGCTGCACGTCAACGACGCGGGCCGGCTGGAGCTGGCGGATGGCAGGGTCGTCGAACTGGCGGCCGGGCGGATCGCGCCGCGGCAGGCAACGGCCCGCACGGCGTTGGAGGCTGCCCTGGCCGCCGCGGCCCTGGGGGATGCGGGGCCCGAGGATGGCGGCGCGCCGATCGCGTTCGCCGGGCTCGAGGGCCGCATGATGACCGGTGTCGTGATCCCGCTACAGCGCGGGGCGCGCCAGGCGATGGGCCGCCGGCACGGCGCGGTGGCCGCGCTGTTCCTGCGGGAGATGCGGTTCGAGATGCCGGACAGCATGGACACGCTGGCGACCCTGTACCGGCTGACCCGGAGAGAGACGGCCGTCCTGGGATCGATCGTCCGGGACGGAGGGGTCACCGAGACGGCACGGGGGCTGGGCATGGCGGAGGAGACGGTCCGCACCCATCTGCGGGCCATTTTCCGCAAGACCGGGCTCGGCCGGCAGTCCGACCTCGTGAAGCTGCTGAGCGCGTCGGCCACGCCGTTCCGGGGCTGACCGGGTCAGCACCAAATTGACGATCTACCTTGAACGGGTGATGCGCCCCGGGCGAATAGGAGGTAATTCGTTCCTAAGCCGGATCGTCGCCCGAGGCGGCAGACGCTTTGCGCGCGACATGGCTGCAGGGGTGCGGACGCGATGACTCTCAAGCTCGCCTACAAAGGCTTCAACTACGTCGACTACTACAACGGCGAGTACGGCAACAACAGCCTGGCGACGTTGTTGACCACCGGCGCCAACTCCGTCGCACTCACCCCAGATTACGGCATCCAGATCGGCAACTCGACCGTCTATGCCGGGGGCGCCACCACGGACACCCCGGCCAACCTCGCAGCGATCGCAAAGAGCGCGACCAGCGACGGCCTGACCTCGTTCGTGCGCCCGTTGATCGACTTCCTCTATCCGCAGGCCTCGTCGACCTATCCCGGCAACTACTACGTGCCCAACCAGGACAGCTTCGACAACCCGAACGGCTACTACCCGGCCGACCTGCCCTCCGGCGTCAGTGCGTCCAAGGTCGTGGTCGTCCCGCAATCCGCCTACAGCAGCGGCGACACCGTCAACTACCGCGGCCAGCTCTCCCCCAGCGACATCAACCTCAAGACCTTCTTCGGCAGCCCGACGACGGCCGGCAGCTACGACGCCGTGATTGTCGCGCAGGCCAAGGCCGCCCAGGCGGCGGGCGCCACCCTGTTCTCCGTCGGCACCGAGCTCGACTCGCTGGCCAACGACACCGATCCCGCCGTGAAGGCCGACTGGACGACGCTGATCGCCGCGGTGCGGGCGGTGTTCACGGGCAAGCTGACCTATTCCGCCAACTGGTCCACCGCCAACCAGGTCACCTTCTGGAACAAGCTCGATTTCGTGGGCATCGACGGCTACGTCCCGCTGTCCAACACCATCCCCAATGCGGCCGGCACCAACAACCCATCGCAGGCCACGCTGGTGGCGGGCTGGAACGCCCCATCGAACGTGCAGATCGCCTATTCCGGCGGCACGAGCGTCAGCCAGGCCCTGGGCGGCCTGTCGGCCATCGATTCGTTCGACCAGCTTGCCCAGCAATCCATCAGCAAGCAGTTCATGTTCACCGAGATCGGCTACCAGAACGACACCGGGGCGGCGAACGACCCCACGGGCGGCAGCCCCACCAACGTCCAGGATCCTACGCTGCAGGCCTCGCTGTACCAGGCCTTCTTCACCGCATGGGGGAACGCCCAGCAGACGGCCCTGGCCAATGGCGGCATGGTGGACGGCATCCCCTTCTCGCTCGTCGGCGCCTACTTCTGGGCCTGGGATCCGGACCCGGCGACCTGGAGCCCGACGCTCAACGGCGCCCCCAATCCGCAATACGACAGCTGGATGCCCGCCACCCCCACCCTGGCCGTGCTGGGCACCGGCTTCACCGCCCCGCTGCCGCCCGTCGTGGTGGCCGAAACCAATAGCGCGGGGGTCGCCGGCTACCAGGGAACGCCGCTGGCCGCCCGCGGCACCGCCGGCACGTCCGGCACCGGCGCCCTGGCCGGCGACAGCGACCCCGGCGGCACCGCGCTGAGTGTCAGCGCCATCAAGGGCGGGACCGTCGGCATGTCCCTGGCCACCACCTATGGCGCGATCACGCTGAACGCCGACGGCTCCTACACCTACTTTCCCAGCAACGGCGCCACGCTGATCGGCGCGCCCGCCGGGACGCCCCCGGTGGACACGATCAGCTACACCGTGTCGGACGCACAGGGCATGACGTCGAGCGCCACCCTGGCCATCTCGGTCTATCGCAACCCCACGGCGTTGGCCGAGGCCGCCGCCGTGCGGGCCGGGCAGACCGTCACCGGGACCGCAGGCGCGGCCGGCACCGGCGGCCTGGCCGGAGACACCGACCCGGACGGCGTGGCCGTGCAGGTCGGCGCGACGCTGCAAGCCATCACCAGCACGCCGGCCGGCACGCCGGTGGCGGGGCAGTACGGCACGCTGACCCTGAACGCCGACGGCTCCTACGCCTATGCCGCCAACAGCCCGGCCACCCTCGCTGCCGCCCTGGCCGCCGCGAAAGGCACCCCGCTGTTCGACAGCTTCCGCTACACCGTGGCCGGCGGCGCAGGCACCTACGCCATAGGTACCCTCAACGTCAGCGTCTCCGCGCCCCTGTTGGCCAAGCCCGACGACCTGAACGGCGACGGCAAATCGGACGTGGTGCTGCAGAACAGCAACGGGTCGACGGTGGTGTACACGATGAACGGCGGGCTGATCACCGCCGGCACCTCGCTCGGCAGCTTCGGCGCGGGCACCCAGATCGTGGGCACCGGCGACTTCAACGGCGACGGGACGTCCGACACGCTGATCGAAGGACCCGGCGGCAGCCTGACCGTCTTCACCGTCGTCAACGACGCCTATACCGCGGGATTCAGCCTCGGCAGCTACGGCTCCGTCTGGAATGTCGCAGGGACCGGCGACTTCAACGGCGACGGCAAGTCCGACATCCTGCTGCAGGACACCGCGGGCGACGTCGTCGGCTTCACCATGAACGGCGGCAGCGTCACCGCGGGGACGTCCTACGGCAACTTCGGCACGTCGAAGGTGGTCGGCATCGGCGACTTCAACGGCGACGGCACGTCCGACATGCTGGTGCAGGGCACCGACGGGACGCTGACGGAGTTCGCGGTCAAGAACAACGGGTTCACGGCCGGATACACGATCGGCAAGTTCGCCGGCTTCAAGGTGGCAGGCGTCGGCGACTACAACGGCGACGGCCGCGCCGACATCCTGCTGCAGAGCGCCGCCGACAACTCCGCCGTCATCTTCAGCATGAACGGCGGCACCGTCACCGCCGGCACCGCGCTCGGCACGCTCGGGAACACCAAGGTCGTCGCCTCCGGCGACTTCAACGGCGACGGCACGTCCGACATCGTGACCCAGGCGTCCAACGGCGCCCTGACGCTGTTCACCATCGTCAACGACGCCGTCACCGGCGGCTTCACGCTGGGCAACCCCGGCCTGTCCTGGCACCTGATCGACCCGGCCCTGCCGGGCTCCCTGCCCACCGCCAGCATGGCCGCACCCCCGCCCCAGTTCATCACCGCATCCACCACAGCCCCGCCCGGCAACTCCCCGGCCACCGCCGCCGACGCGCTTGCCGCGGCCGTGCAATCCCAGGCCACCGCCGCCCCGCCCGACCCAGCCGCCCTCGCAGCGCCCCCGCCCTGCGCCCCCACCCCGGACACGCCTTCGCCCGCCGCCATCACTTTCGCCGACCCCGCGCTCACCGCAGCCGCACCCTGGCAGGACGCCCCGGAGGCCCCCCGCACCAACTGACGCCCCGGCACCCTCATGCAAATGAGGGATGTTCAATTCCGATGCACCGGTTAAGTGTCTAGGCCGAACGATCCGACCCGGCAGCGACCCCGTATGCCGGCCAGACGCTTAGCTTGGCAGAGGCCGCGATGACCCAGCCGGACATCACCCGCTCGACCGACCCCGGCGGTTCCTCGACCGACCCCGGCGGTTTTTCCACCGACGCCATCGGGTTCTCGACCGACGCCACCGGGATCGTGGTCAGCAGCGGCACCATCATCGGCGTGTCCAGCGGCAACGACTACAGCGGGAGCCAGGTCTATGGCCAGCTGACGGTGGGGATCGGCGCCACCACGCACGGGACGCTCATCTATCGCGGCGGCAGCGAGTATGTCGGCAGCACCATCGGCGTCCCCATCACCTCGGGCCCCAACTCCGGCAGCACCAGCGGCCTCAACGGCACGCCCGCCAACGGCGAGTCGTTCAACGCCACCGTGCTCAGCGGCGGGACGGAGGTCGTCTTCGCCGGCGTCAGCATCGGCACCGTCGTCAGCGCCGGCGGCACCGTGCTCGAAAATGCCGGGGTGCTGAGCAACGGCATGATCCTGGCCCAGGGGACGGACAACGCCTTCGGCGGCGACGATGTCAACACGACGATCGCCGCTGGCGCGTATCAGTTCGTCTCCGCCTTCGGCACCACGCACGGGACCCTTCTGGCCGGGTTCCAGGAGGTCGAGGCGGCCTCGGTCGCGACGGGCACCACGGTCCAGTCCGGCGGTTTCGAGTTCGTGTCCGGCGGCGGCACCGTCGGCACGGTGGTGAACAGCGGCGGCCGGGTCAGTCTGGTGCTGGGCGTCACCAGCGGCACCGTCGTCAACAATGGCGGCAGTGAATCGGTCGCCGGCGGCCGATACCAGCAGCTGAACATCTTCTACACCGGCTCCGCCTCCGGAACGACGGTCAACAGCGGCGGCCGGCAACTGGTCAGCTCGACCGGAACGGCCGTCGGCACCGTCGTCGTCGGGGGCGGGGCCGTGATCGTGTCCAGCGGCGGGACGCTGGTGGGCCCGAGCCTCGCGGGGGGCGCCATCGCGCTGCTGCTGCCGGGCGCGACGCTCAGCGGCGCCGTGACGGGCGCGGGGAGCGTGGTGTCGACCGGAACGGCGATCGTGCCGGACGTCGGTGCGGTGTCGGTTGCGGGCAGCACCCTGTCCGCGATGGTGCCCAACGCTGCGGTGCAGTACGTGCTCTCCGGGGGGATCGCGACGGCCAGCGTCGTCGGCGGGGGGAGCTACGGTCCCGTCCAGTCCGTCTTCACCGGGGGCGTGGCGAACAATACCGTCGTGAACGGGGGCGAACAGGTCGTCACGGCCGGAGGGACGACCACCGGGTCGGTCATCAGCCTGGTCGGGGAGGAAACCCTCGCGGGCACGGCGAACGGCACGGTGGTGTCGTCCGGCAGCGACCTGTACATCACGTCCGGCGGGGTTGCCAACGGCACGGTCGTGAGCAGCGGCGGCGTCGAGGAGATCGTCTCGGGCGGGCAGGCGACGGGCACGCGGCTTCTGGTCGGCGGGCGGATCGTCCTGTTCCAGACGCTGTCCGGCGGCACGGCGGTGGCCAGCGTGGGGGCCGGGAACGTGCTGACCGTGACGGAGAACGGCAAGGCTTACACGCAGACCCTGGTCGGCAACTACACCGGGGCCCAGTTCACCACGGCGCAGAACAACAGCCTCACGACGATCACTTACACGAGTGGCCCGCCGCCCGTGGCTGTGTCAGACGACCTGAACGGGGACGGCAAGTCGGACGTCGTGCTGCAGAACAGCAACGGCTCGACGGTGGTGTACACCATGAACGGAGGGCTGATCGCCGGCGGCACGTCGTTGGGCAGCTTCGGGCCGGGCACGCAGATCGTGGGAACCGGCGACTTCAACGGCGACGGGACGTCCGACACGCTGATCGAGGGCCCGGGCGGCAGCCTAACGCTGTTCACGGTCGTGAACAACGCCTACACCGCCGGCTATTCCCTCGGCAGCTACGGGTCCGCCTGGAACGTGGCCGGGACCGGCGACTTCAACGGCGACGGCAAGTCCGACATCCTGCTGCAGAACGTGAACGGCTCGGTCGTCGGCTTCACCATGAACGGCGGCAGCGTCACCGCCGGCACGTCGTACGGCAACTTCGGCACGTCGAAGGTCGTGGGGATCGGCGACTTCAACGGCGACGGCACGTCCGACATGCTGATCCAGGGCACGGACGGCACGCTGACCGAGTTCGCGGTCAAGAACAACGGCTTCACCGCCGGCTATACGATCGGCACCTTCGCCGGGTTCAACGTGGCCGGGGTGGGCGACTACAACGGTGACGGCAAGTCGGACATCCTGCTGCAGAGCACGGTCGACAACTCCGCCGTCATCTTCAGCATGAACGGCGGCACCGTCACCGCCGGCACCTCGCTCGGCACGCTCGGGAACACCAAAGTCGTGGCGTCCGGCGACTATAACGGCGACGGCACGTCCGACATCGTCACCCAGGCCAGCAACGGCGCGCTGACCCTGTTCACCGTCGTCAACGACGCTGTCACCGGCGGCTTCACGCTGGGCAACCCCGGCCTGTCATGGCACCTGATCGACCCGGCCCTGCCGGGCGCCCTGCCCACCACCAGCATGGCTGCCCCGCCGCCCGGCTTCATCACGGCTTCCAGCGTCGCGCCCGATGCCACCCTGCCTACGGCGGACGACGCCCTCGCCGCCGCCGCCCAGTCCAGCGCCACCGCCGCCCCACCCGACCCGGCCGCCGTCGCCGCACCCCCGGCCGCAATCCCCACCCCGGACGCCCCCGCCCCCGCCGCCGTCACGCCCGCCGATCCCACCTTCACCGCGGCCGTGCCCTGGCAGGACGCGCCGGAAAGCCTACGCTCCAACTAACCACCCCCACCACGACCGACGCAGAACAGGGAACGCTCGACCATGGCTCAAAAATACTGGACCTGGTACTCCAATACCGGCGGCTCCCTCTCGAACGGCTCGCTCTGGTACCTCACGAACGGCAGCACGCCCGGCAGCGCACAAGGCGTCCCCGGCGCGTCCGATGCGGCCCAGCTCCTCAACAACGGCGCGACCGGCGCGCAGACCCTGACCGGCAACCTCGGCGTCCAGTTCCTCGACATGGAGGCCGGCAGCGACTCCAACGGCGCCAACTTCATCCTGGCCGCCGGCGGCTCCATCACGACCGGCACCTTCAACGCCTACGGCACCCTGGTGGTGAAGGGCTCGCTCGTCCAGAACGACGTCACCCAGGCGATCAACCTTTATGGCGGCAAGCTGACCGTCAACGGCGGCAGCCTGACCGCCGAGGGCGTCTACGAGGGCGTCATGTCCGGCGGCACGTTCCAGGCCATCGGCGGGTCCACTGTCACCTTCCTCGGCGCCCCGAACAGCATCACGACGGGCGGCCTGGTCGGCCTCACGGTCAAGGGCAGCAACGACCTGATCGACAACTCCCAGGTCAACAGCACCGCGGGGCTCTTCAGCATCGGCACCAGCGGGCCCGGCAGCACGGCCCTGCTGACGGTCCAGAACAACAGCCACGTCCAGACGTTGTATACCTTCATCGGCTCGCTGGCCGGGATCGCCGGGTCGCTGGTGATCACGGGGGCGGGCACGACCTATGCCGACGTTGGCGTCTCCACCACCAACACCAGCGCCGGCAACACCTTCGTCGGCGCCTACAACAGCACCGTCACCCCGACCGCCCTCGGCCCCACGGCGACGCTGGCCGTCACGAACGGCGCCACGTTGACCGACGCGAAAAGCGGCTTCATCGGCAACGAGCAGTTCGCGGCCGGCGCCGTGACCGTGTCCACCGGCGGGATCTGGACGGTGTCGCAGGCGCTCCGGGTCGGCCAGTTCGGCAGCGGCACGCTGCTGGTGTCGAGCGGCGGGACCGTGCGGTCGTCAGGGCCGCACGTCCTCGGCACCTCGTCGATCTCGTTCGGCAACAACGCGGGATCGGTCGGCAAGGGCACCGTCGCCGGCACGGGCGCCACGCTCGACACCGGCGGGGACCGGCTGACCCTCGGCAACCTGGGATCGGGCACGCTCAACATCTCATCAGGCGGCAAGGTGACGTCTGGCGCGGCCTACGCGGACAGCGAGGCTGCGCTCTCGATCGCCGGCTCGGCCGGCAGCTCGGGCACCCTGACCATCGATGGGGCGGGCAGCCTGTTCCAGGCCAACGGCCTGGCCGTCATCGGCGGGAACAGCCTCGGTTCCGGATCGAACGCCGGCGGCGCCGCGACGGTCTCGATCATGAACGGGGCGCGCCTCAACGCCACGTCCCTCGCCCTGTTCGCCGGCGGCACGATCACCGTCGACCCCACGGCCATCGTCGACATCGGCGGCACCGCCGGCGCAGTCGGGGCACTGACGGTCGAGGCCGGCAGCAACTTCACCGCCTATGGCGGCACCGTCGGCACCACGTTGACCGGCGCCGGCACGGTCACGCTCGCCGGGGCCGTGATCGTCGGCAACATCACGGGCGGCACCACCTTCCAGTTCGGCGTCGCCGACGCCAGCCTGAAGGTCATCGGCGAGAGCGGCACGTCGACCGTCACCAACTTCGCCCATGGCGCCTCGATCGACTTCGCCGGGCAGACCGCCGTCACCTTCTCCGGCAACACGCTGCGCGCCGGCTCGGCCGTCTTCAACGTCTCGAGCCCCGGCCCGACTCACGTGAAGCTCGCCTCCGACGGCAATGGCGGCACCGTCATCACCGCCACCTCCCCCCCCACCAACGACCTGAACGGCGACGGCGACTCCGACGTCGTGCTGCAGAACAGCAACGGCAGCACCGTCGTCTACACCATGAACGGCGGCTCCATCGTCGGCGGCACGTCGCTCGGCAGCTTCGGGCCCGGCACCCAGATCGTCGGCACCGGCGACTTCAACGGCGACGGGACCAGCGACACGCTGATCGAGGGGCCGGGCGGCAGCCTGACCGTCTTCACCGTCGTCAACAACGCCTACACGGCCGGCTACTCCCTCGGCAGCTATGGCTCCGTCTGGAACGTGGCGGGCACCGGCGACTTCAACGGCGACGGCAAGTCCGACATCCTGCTGCAGGACACCGCAGGCGACGTGGTGGGCTTCACGATGAACGGGGGCAGCGTGACGGCGGGCACGTCGTACGGCAGCTTCGGCACGTCGAAGGTCGTGGGCATCGGCGACTTCAACGGCGACGGCACGTCCGACATGCTCATCCAGGGCACGGACGGCACGCTGACCGAATTCACTGTCAAAAACAACGGGTTCACGGCAGGCTTCACCATCGGCAAGTTCGCCAACCTGGTCGTGGCCGGCGTCGGCGACTACAACGGCGACGGCAAGTCCGACATCCTGCTGCAGAGCACGGTCGACAACTCGGCCACCATCTTCGACATGAACGGCGGCACCGTCACCGCAGGGTTCTCGCTCGGCACGCTGGGGAACACGAAGGTGGTGGCGTCCGGCGACTACAACGGCGACGGCACGTCCGACATCGTGACGCAGGCCGCGAACGGCGCGCTGACGCTGTTCACCATGACCAACAACGGCGTCACGGCCGGCTTCACGCTGGGCAACCCCGGCCTCTCCTGGCACCTCATCGACCCCACGCTGCCCGGCGTCCTCCCCGGCGTCAGCCACGCCGCCCCGCCCCCCGGCTTCATCACGACGTCCAGCGCCGCCGCACCCGACACCTCCCTGTCCACGGCCGACGACGCGCTGGCCGCCGCCATCCAGTCCAACGCCACCGCCGCCCCGCCCGACCCGGCCATTCCCCCCGCCGCAACCGCCACCCCGGACCCGGCCCCGGCCGCATCCGCATTCCCCTCCACCATGGACCCCACTTTGACCGCCGCCCCGACAGACCCCTTCGCCATCCTCCACGGAGCCTGAAACCCAAGTACCCCGTCATGACCGGGCTTGTCCCAGGGCTCGTCCCGGTCATCCACGCCGTCCAGCATGTGCAAACCACGCAGTCGTAAGGACAGGCGAGTTGACCAATGGCCCAACCCTGGAAATGTTAAGTATTACTTGACACACATAGCACCGTTATTGACCTGTCAAAGGACCAGCGCCTAAGCTGTACGCCTCCGAGAACAGGCGACACGCATGACGATCTACACGGTGAACGCGGGCCAGCTGAGCAGCGGCTTTCCCCTCAACGCCGGCGACACGCTGCAGGTCGGCTTCGGCGGGACGGCGATCTACACCGCCATCGGCAGCGGCGTCAGCGTCGTCGTCGCGTCAGGCGGCCTGACGAAATACGATACCGTCTCCAGCGGTGGGACCGAGTTCATCTCCGCTGGCGGGACCGGAAGCGCCGCCGGAATTAAGTCCGGTGGGACGGAATTCGTGGCGGGATCCACGCTCAATGATACGATCAGCAGCGGCGGCAGCCAGACGATCCTCGCCGGTGGATCCGACACTGGCGGCTACATCACCGGCGTCCAGACTGTCAATGGCGGTGGCTCGGCACTTGCAATCTACCTGTACGGCAACACCGCTTCCCAGTTCGTCTCCGCTGGCGCCATGGTGTCGGGGACAGGCATCTTCGGCGGCAGTCAATATGTCTCGTCCGGTGGGGTCGCGATCAACACCTCCGTAGGCGGGTTCAGCCAAGGCGCGGGAGTCGTCTACTTGTTGGGAGGGGCTACGCAGACCTCCGGGTCTGTGGGCACGAGCGGCACTGAATTCATCTCCGCCAACGCTTCCGCGAGCCTTCTCAACGTGAGCTACGGCGTCGACACCGTCTACGCCGGCGGCCAGACCACCTCGACGACCATCACCAGCGGCACCGAAACGGTCGCCGGCGGCATGACGACCGGATCCATCGTGAGCAGCGGCGGCTTCGAGGTCGTTTCGGGGGGCGGTGTCGCGACCAACGCCGTCATCCGCGCGGGTGGCAGCCTCGTTCTGTCGGCCGCGGGCGCCGCCGTCGGAGCCATGGTTTCCGGCAGTGGCTCGGTCCAGGTGCAGTCCGGCGGCTCCGACGTCGGGGGCACCATCCTGAGCGGCGGGTCCGAGAACATCCTGTCCGGCGGACGCGCCGTCGGTACCACCGTCAGCAACGGCGGCCGGGAGATCGTGATCTCGGGCGCCACGGCCAGCGCGGGCCTCATCGCAGCCGGGGGCAGCCAGTTCGTCTCCGCGGGGGCCATCGTCTCCACCACCACCGTCTTCGGCGCGCAGCTCGTCTCCGCCGGGGGCGTCGTGTCCGGCACGGTCGTCAGCAGCGGCGGCTACGAGTACCTGCTTGCGGGTGCCACCGGGTCCGGCGGCCTGGTCAACAGCGGCGGGACGCTGGTCATCAACAGCGGGGCCACCGCCGTCGGCGCGGTCATCAACCTGTTCGGCTCCGCCCTCGTGTCCTCGGGTGCCGTCCTGTCCGCGTCCTCCATCGTCTATGGCGGCGCCGACCTCATCATGTCGGGCGCGGTCGGCATCGGCGACAGCCTGCTGGGCAACTCCGTCGAAACGGTCGCCGCCGGCGGCCGGGCCATCGGCACCACGCTGAACAGCGGCTCGCTGCAATACCTCAGCGGCATCGGCAGCGCCGCCACCATCAGCGCGTCGGCCGCCCAGTTCATCTATGCCGGGGGCGTGCAGACCACGACCGCCGTCTATGGCGGCGGCACCCAGACGATCTTCGCCGGGGGCACCGCCATCGGCACCGTCGTCGGCGGCGGCGCCGGGATGTACGTGTCCTCGGGCGGCCTCGCCAGCGGCGCGGTCGTCGGCAGCGGCGGCGCGGAGGTCCTGTTCGCCGGCGCCACCGCCATCGGCACTACCCTGCTCGCCGGCGCCGCGATCGACCTGCGCACCGTCGCCTACGGCGCCACGACGTCGGCCACCATCAACGCGACGGGCCTGCTGACGGTCACCAATGGCGGCGTCGCCTACACGCAGCAGCTCGTCGGCGCCACCGCCAGCTTCATCGCCCGCACCGCCACCGACAACGCCGGCGGCACGCTGATCACCGTCGGGCCCAGCTTCGGCGCCAAGCCGAACGATCTCAACGGCGACGGCAAGTCCGACGTCGTGCTGCAGGCCAGCAACGGCAGCACCGTCGTCTACACCATGAACGGCGGCCAGATCACCTCCGGCACCTCAATCGGCGTCTTCGGGCCCGGCACCCAGGTCGTGGGAACCGGCGACTTCAACGGCGACGGCACCGCCGACTCCCTCGTCGAGGGCCCGGGCGGCACCCTGACCGTCTTCACCGTCACCAACACCCGCTACACCGCTGGGTTCAGCCTCGGCGCTTACGGCTCCAGCTGGAACGTGGCCGGGACCGGCGACTTCAACGGCGATGGCCGCGCCGACATCCTGCTGCAGAACGTAAACGGCTCGGTCGTCGGCTTCACCATGAACGGCGGCACGGTCACCGCCGGCACATCCTACGGCAACTTCGGCACCTCCAAGGTGGCAGGCGTCGCCGACTTCAACGGTGACGGCACCGCCGACATGCTCATCCAGGGCACCGACGGCGCGCTGACCGAATTCCAGGTGCTCAACAACACGTTGGTCAGCGGCACCAGCATCGGAACCTTCACCGGATACCGCGTGGCCGGCGTCGGCGACTACAACGGCGACGGCCGCGCCGACATCCTGCTGCAGAACACCACCACCAACGCGGCCGTCATCTTCGACATGAACGGCGGCAGCATCATCTCCGGCACCTCGCTCGGCACGCTGGGCAACACCAAGGTCGTGGCCTCGGGCGACTTCAACAACGACGGAACGTCCGACATCGTCACCCAGGCCGCCGACGGCTCCCTCACCTTGTTCCTGATGGGCAACAACGCCGTCACCGCCGGCTTCACGCTCGGCAACCCCGGCACCTCGTGGCATGCCGTCGACCCCATGCTGCCCGGCATCATCACCAGCTTCAGCCAGGCCGCCCAGCCCCCCGCCTTCATCACCACATCCAGCGTCGCCCCCGATGCAACGATGCCGACCGCCGACGACGCCCTGGCCAGCGCCGTGCAGTCCCGCGCCACCGCAGCCCCGCCCGACCCCGCCGGTGCCGCGCCTGCACCGATGGGCGCCTCCCCCGCGGCCGACCCCGCGCCGGCACCCTCCCCGGCACTCACGCTGACCGACCCGTCGCAGATGGGTGCGGTCCCCGCGACCGATCCCTCGCTCATCGGTCGCACCCCCTGAAGCGGGATGCGATCAGGCAGAAATGCCATCGCTGTCCGGGCTGAGCAGCGACGCCTCGCTCGAGGTTGGCACCGCGGCAACCTCGATGAAGGCGTCAGCGTCGATGGCTCCGCCGTTTACACCGGCGGGACAACCGCCAGCCCCACGGCATTCTTCCGGCCCGACACCAGCGGCGTCTACTCCATCGATGTGGCCGCTGCCGTGGCGCTCGCCGAGCCCCACGCGATGCAGGTTCCCCTGCCCGACGGCGCATCCCCGACGTAACGCCCGCTTGTCATCGCCCCTGCAGATCGGTCGTTTCGATCTGTCCAAGTTCAAGCGCCCGTGACAGACTTCGCCCAGGATAGCGGGACGTGAGTTGATGGCACAAAAGACCTGGAACGTGACCACCGGCGGCAATTGGAGCACTGCGGGGCTGTGGACCCCCAACGGGGCAGCGACCAGCGCGGACGACGCGACGATCACGGGCCCGACCGGCAGCACGTATCAGGTGGTGAACGGCCCGGGCAACTCGGCGAGCCTCACGCTGCTGGGCAACACGACGCTCAACGGCGCCTTCGTCACGGGAGCCTTGGCCGTCGGCACCGCCGCCGGCCAAGGCGCGCTCAGCCTTGCGTCGGGTACCACGCTCACGGCGAGCACCGCGACCCTGCTGTACGGGCCGCTGACCGCCACCGGAATCGGCACGAAGCTGACCGTCAGCGGCGCCCTGACGCTGGGCGGTGTGCGCAGCAATGGGTCCTACTACGTCAACGACGCCCTGCTGGTCAGCGGCGGCGCGGCGGTCCAGGCGGGCAACCTGACGCTGGCGCCGGCGGTCTACTCCTACACGGTCGGGGTGGGATCACAGAGCTACGTCGAGGGAACGAGCACCGTCTCCGTGGCCGACAGCGCGTCCTCGATGGAGATCGGCACGCTTGGCGGGGCGGCCGCCGGCAAGATCACGGTGGATGCCGGGTTCAGCGTCGCGGGGACCGGCTCGCTCAGCAGCACTTCCGGCATCGTGGACAACGGCGTCATCCTGGCGCAGGGCGGGGCGCTGAGCCTCAACGCACCCGTGACCGGCACCGGCCAGCTGCAGATCGGCGCGGGCGCCACCTTGTCCTTGTCCGCCTCCGGCGTCAGCACGACCGCGGTCGGCTTCGTGGGCGCCGCCGGCACGCTGCAGATCAGCAGCAGCAGCGTCTATAACGGCACCTTCTACACGAACGTGCTGACCGAGGCCGGTCCCATCACCGGCTTCGCGCTCGGCGACCTGATCGGCATCCAGTCCTACGGCAATGCGGTCGACGGCGTCAGCTACCAGATCGGCGTCGGCGGCATCGGGACGCTGACGGTGCGCAGCGGCACCACCGTGCTGGGCACCCTCAGCCTCATCGGCGACTACACCGGCCTCAGCTTCCTTATCACGCCGCAGGCCGGCTCCAGCTCCACCTACAATATCAACCTGCAGGGCAGCGGCGGCAGCGGCGGCACCCCCAGCCCCGGCACCTCGACGCCCGACGTTTACACCTGGCTGCCCACCACCGGCGGCGACTGGTTCAACGTCCAGAACTGGAAGGACGTCACGACCGGCGCCAGCCCGGCCAGCATCGCCCCGGGCGTCAACGACCTGGTCACCATCACGGGCCCGACGGGCAGCACCTACCAGGTGGTGAACGGGCCCGGCAACTCGGCGAGCCTGACCCTGTTGGGCAACACGACGCTGAGCGGCACCTTCGCGACCGGCGCGCTGCTTGTCGGCACCGCCGCCGCGTCGGGCGCGCTCAGCCTGGCGTCCGGCACGGTCCTGCGGGCGGGTTCCGCCACCTTGTTGTACGGCCCGATGGCCGTTACCGGCAGCCAAGTGACGATCAGCGGCGCGCTGACGCTGGGCGGCACGCGCAGCAACGGCAGCAGCTATGTGAACGACAACCTGGTGCTGAGCGGCAGCAGCGTCGTCCAGCTGGGAAGCCTGACGCTGCTGCCGGGAACCTACGCCTACACCGTCCCCGGGGTGGGATTGCAGAGCTACGTCGAGGGAACCAGCACCGTCTCGCTGGCCGACTCCGGCTCGTCGCTCGAGATCGGCACGCTGGGCGGGGCGGCCGCGGGCAAGGTGACGGTGGACGCCGGGTCCAGCCTGGTGGGCAACGGATCCGTCGGCGGCTATTCCGGGATCGTCGACAACGGCACCATCCTGGCCCAGGGCGGAACGCTGAGCCTCAACTCGGCCGTGACCGGATCGGGCCAGCTGCAGATCGGCGCGGGCGCCACCCTGTCCGTGTCCACGTCCGGCATCAGCACGGCCGCCGTCAACTTCGCGGGCACGGCCGGTACGCTGCAAGTCAGCGCCTCCAGCGTCTATAACGGAACCTTCTACACGAACGCGCTGACCGAGACGGGCACCATCACCGGTTTCACGACCGGGGACGTCATCGGCGTCTATTCCTACAGCAACGCCGTCACCGCGGTCAGCTACCAGGCGGGCACGGGAGGCATCGGCACCCTGACGGTGAAAAGCGGCGCCATCATCCTGGGCAGCCTTGCCTTGTCCGGCGACTACAGCGCGCTCACCTTCCTGGTTACGCCGCAGGCCAACAGCACGACGGCCTACAACATCATCCTCCAGCCGAGCACCCCGGGCGGCACGCTCAGCTCGGGCACGACCAGCCGCGACACCTATTCCTGGCTGCCCACCACGGGCGGCAACTGGTCCGATGCCACCAAATGGTCCGACGTCTCGACCAGCGCGAACCCCGCCGCCGTCGCGCCCGGCGTCAACGACGCCGTGACCATCACGGGCCCGACCGGCAACACGTACCAGGTGGTAAACGGACCCGGCAACTCGGCCAGCCTGACCGCGGTGGGCAACACGACGCTGAACGGCGCCTTCGCCACCGGGGCGTTGGCCGTCGGCACCGCCGCCAGCGCGGGCGCGCTCAGCCTGGCCGCCGGCGCCACGCTCACGGCCAGCTCCGCGACGCTGCTGTACGGGCCGCTGACCATCACCGGCCCCGGCACCCGGTTGACCGTCGCCGGCGCGCTGAACCTCGGCGGCGCCCGCAGCAACGGATCGATCTACGCGAACGACGTCCTGACGGTGAACGGCGGCGCGGCGGTCCAGGTGGGCAGCGTGTCGATGCAGCCAGGCATCTATGCCTACATGGTCGCCGGGGGGGGATCACAGAGCTATGTCGAGGGGACCAGCACCGTCTCCGTGGCCGACAGCTCGTCCTCGCTGGAGGTCGGCGCGCTGGGCGGCGCGGCGGCGGGCAAGCTCACGGTGGATGCCGGGTCCGGCATCGCGGGCAATGGCACGGTGAACGGCAACTCCGGCATCGTGGACAACGGCACCATCATGGCGCAGCTCGGGACGCTGACCCTCGGCGCGGCCGTAACCGGCTCGGGCCAGCTGCAGATTGCGGCGGGTGCCACCCTGGCCCTGTCCGCCTCCGGCGTCAGCACCACGCCCGTCAGCTTCGTGGGCGCTGCCGGCACGCTGCAGGTGAACGTGACCAACCTGTACAATCCCGGCACGTACGCCTACACGAACGCGCTCACCGAGGCTGGCACCATCACCGGCTTCACCTTCGGCGACATCATCAACGTCAGCTCCTACAGCAACCCCGTCACCACGCTCACCTACCAGCCCGGCCCCGGAACCCTGACCGTGAAAAGCGGCAAGACTGTCCTGGGCAGCCTCACCCTGGCCGGCGACTACACGGGCACCACTTTCCTCGTCACGCCCCAGGCCAACTCCAGCACGGCATACAACATCACCCTCCAGCAGGGCGGCCCCGGCAACATCGCCCCGGTCAAGGCGAACAACGACCTGAACGGCGACGGCAAGTCGGACGTCGTGCTGCAGAACAGCAGCGGGGCGACCGTCGTCTACACCATGAACGGCGGCCTCATCACCGCAGGCACCTCCATCGGCGTCTTCGGACCGGGCACCCAGGTCGTCGGCACCGGCGACTTCAACGGCGACGGCACGTCCGACACGCTGATCGAAGGACCCGGCGGCAGCCTTACACTGTTCCTCGTCAGCAACACCGCCTACACCGCCGGCTATTCCCTCGGCAGCTACGGCTCCGCCTGGAACGTGGCGGGGACCGGCGACTTCAACGGCGACGGCAAGTCCGACATCCTGCTGCAGAACGTGAACGGCTCGGTCGTGGGGTTCACCATGAACGGCGGCAGCGTCACCGCCGGCACGTCGTACGGCAACTTCGGCACGTCGAAGGTCGTGGGGATCGGCGACTTCAACGGCGACGGCACGTCCGACATGCTGATCCAGGGCACGGACGGCACGCTGACCGAGTTCGCGGTCAAGAACAACGGCTTCACCGCCGGCTATACGATCGGGACATTCGCCGGGTTCAAGGTGGCCGGCGTCGGCGACTACAATGGTGACGGCAAGTCGGACATCCTGCTGCAGAGCACGGTCGACAACTCCGCCGTCATCTTCACCATGAACGGCGGCACTGTCACCGCCGGCACCTCGCTCGGCACGCTGGGCAACACCAAAGTGGTGGCGTCCGGCGACTATAACGGCGACGGCACGTCCGACATCGTCACCCAGGCGAGCAACGGCGCGCTGACGCTGTTCACCGTCGTCAACGACGCCGTGACGGCCGGCTTCACGCTGGGCAACCCCGGCCTGAGTTGGCACCTGATCGACCCCACCCTGCCGGGCGCCCTGCCCGCCATCAGCCAGGCCGCCCCGCCCCCGGGCTTCATCACCACCTCCAGCGTCGCTCCCGACGCCACGCTGCCCACGGCAGACGACGCCCTGGCCGCCGCGGCGCAGTCCGGCGCCGCGCCGCCCGACCCGGCCACACCCATGGCCGCGACGGTCACGCCCGGCCCGGCGACACCGCAATCCGCCGGCGTCATCCCCAGCGACCCCGCCGCTGCCATGCCGGCCTTCACCACCGACCCGGCCTCGGTCATCCGCGCCGCCTGACCGTCCGGGCCCGGCCTCACCCCGGCGCAGCGCCCCGCGCCGGGCCGGGGACCAGGCCCGCATCGGCACAGGCCGTCGAACGGTCGCCGCCGAACAGCCCGTCGAGGAACAGGCCCAGCTTGTCGAGCCCGTCCGCGTCCAGCCGGCCGCGCACCGCGTGGAACGGGCCCTCCACCACCACCGGCACCGCCACCGACGCCCCCGAGATCCGCGCCATCGGCCGCAGCTTGAACGCCACCGTCTCCGCCGCGAAGTCCACCTGGCCCTTGCCCTCCAGCTGCAGATAGGTCGTGTCCAGCGCGATCGTCCGCCACTGCCCCACGCCCTTGCTGAACGACCCGACCAGCCCCATGCACCGCAGCGCCGTCTCGCCCTGCGCCGGGACCTTGATCCCCAGCGCCTCCAACGAGGCCGCGGTCAGCATCACGAAGGCCGCGTTGGTCATCTGCCCGCCCGCCATCGTCGCCGAAACCGGACCCTCCAGCGTCGCCGCCAACTCGTGCGGGGTCCGGCCCACCCCGTGCAACGCCGCATCCACCCGCACGGAGCCTGCCATCGGCCCCGGCAACCCGGCATAGCGCCCGATCAGCGCCAACGGGATGTCGGGCGCATGCAGCTCCAGGCTGACCGGTGCCGCCCCCGGCGCAACCCCTCCCGAAGCATCGACCACGAGCGACATCTGCATCGCCCCGCCCGGCATGGCCACGGACACCGGCGCGACCCGCAGCCGTCCGCCCTCCAGCGCCACCGTGACCCGCACGTCACGCCAGACCTGGCCCTGGAACGCCATCGCGCCGATCCGGGCCGACAGCGCCACCCCCGGCCCCCGCAACAGCGCCCAGGGCAGCGGCACCGTCGAGATCGCGGGCCCCGCCGCCCCGCCCAGCGCCGGCGCCGCCGGCAACGCGACGCCGAACGCCGCCAGCATCGCATCGAGGTCCAGCTGCCCCGATGCCAGCTTGCCGTCCAGGTGCAACCCCGCCTGCAACCCAAGCGTCCAGTCGCCCTCCACATCCCCCTCCGCCGACGCCAGCTTGGCGCCCCTGAACGCAACCGACCCGCCGTCGCCCGGCATCACCACCCGCCCGTCGAACCGAACCTCCTTCAGCGCCGGCAGCGCGGGCGTCAGCACCGGCCGCAGCCCCGCCAGCGCCGGCGTCCGCAGCGACGCCGCCACGTCCAACCCGGCGAACCGCAACGCGTTCAGCGCCACCCGCCCCTTCACCGCCAAGCTGTCCTTGGACGCCGCGCCACCCCCTTTCACCACGAAGTCCATCGGCAGGCTGACCGGCCCGTCGAGCCGCTGCGGCACCCCCAGACTGCCGGTCAGCGTGAACGCCTGGCCCGCGAACCGCCCACTCCCGGAAACGGTTGCCGACCCTTCCGCCGCCTCGCCTGCCGCCTTCGACGCCTCGGTCCGGCCCAGCACCAGACCGGGGATGGCGGCCGAAAGGTCCGCCGTCTCCAGCTGCAGCCGCGTCGCCCCGATCACCGGCAGCTCGCCCAACGCCTTGCCGTTCCGCAGCCGGGTCGACAGGCTCACCTGGTGCGCCGGCGGCAGATGCATCTCCGGCAAAAGCCCGTTCAGCCGCTCCAGCGTGCCGGATCGCCCGTCCACCTGCAGGTCGTAGCCGCCGGCCAGGTCCATCGTGCCCGTGGCCGTCGCCGTCGTGTCGAACGCCTGGAACCCGATCGTCGCGGTCCAGGGCCCGTGCAGCCCCCCGGTGGGCCCCTGCGTCGGAGAGGCCGCGGCCGTCAGGCCGAACGGCTGGTTGTCGCCATAGACCAGCACCGCCGACATATCGAGCGGCCCGGCCTGCGTCGGCTGCCGCATCTCCAGCGACCGGATGCCCACCACCTTCGTGCGCGCCGGGAAACGCCAGGTCACCATGCCGTTCCGCACCGTCACCGCCCGGATTTGCAGGCGCGAGGCGGCGCCCGGCGCCGCAGCCGGGCCCGGCACCGGGCCAGCGACGGCCGCCGCGGACGCCGGCGGGTCGAACACCCAGTTCGGCGCTTCGCCCACCTCCTCGAACAGGATGTCGGGCCCTGTCAGGGTCAGCGTCACGACCTCGATCTCGCCCCGCAGCAGCGACGGCAGCGACAGCGCCGCCTCGATCCGCTCCGCGCGCGCGATGTCCGGACGGCTGCCCCCGGCCAGGTTCGACAGCGCGACGTCGCTCACCTCGATCGTCGGCCACAGCGACCGGCTGATCCGCAACGGACCGTTCAGACGGAGCGTCCGCCCCGTCGCCTGCCGGACTGCCTCGATGATCCCGGGCTTGAACGCGTTGGCGTCCAAGACCGCCGCCGCCACCGCAAGGGCCGCGACCACCAGGACCACCAGGCCCGCCAGAACCCCGAGGACCTTGCCCGTCACGCTCCGGGCTTCAAGCGGTCTCGCGGAACAGCTCGCGCCCGATCAGCATCCGCCGGATCTCGCTCGTGCCCGCCCCGATCTCGTACAGCTTGGCATCCCGCAGCAGCCGCCCCGTCGGGTAGTCGTTGACGTAGCCGTTGCCGCCCAGCACCTGGATCGCCTCCAGCGCCATCCACGTCGCCTTCTCCGCCGCATACAGGATCGCGCCGGCCGCGTCCTTGCGCGTCGTCTCCCCGCGGTCGCAGGCCTTCGCCACGGCATACACGTACGCGCGGGAGGCGTTCATCGTCGTGTACATGTCGGCCATCTTGCCCTGCATCAGCTGGAACTCGCCGATCGCCCGGCCGAACTGCCGCCGCTCGTGGATGTACGGCAGCACGACGTCCATGCAGGCCTGCATGATCCCGAGCGGCCCCGCCGCCAGCACGGCGCGCTCGTAATCCAGCCCGCTCATCAACACGTTCACGCCGCGGCCCACGCCGCCCAGCACGTTCTCCTCCGGCACCTCGCAGTCCTCGAACACCAGCTCTCCGGTGTTGCTGCCGCGCATGCCCAGCTTGTCCAGCTTCTGCGCGCAGCGGAACCCGGCGAACCCCTTCTCGATCAGGAACGCCGTGATCCCCCGCGGGCCCGCCTCGGGGTCGGTCTTGGCATACACCACCAGCGTGTCCGCCTCCGGCCCGTTGGTGATCCACATCTTGGTGCCGTTCAGCACGTAGCGGCTGCCGCGCTTCTCCGCCCGCAGCCGCATGCTCACCACGTCGGACCCGGCGCCGGGCTCGCTCATCGCCAGCGCGCCCACATGCTCGCCGCTGATCAGCTTCGGCAGATAGCGGGCCTTCTGTGCGGGACTGCCGTTCTTGTTGATCTGGTTCACGCACAGGTTGCTGTGCGCGCCATACGACAAACCCACGCTCGCGCTGGCCCGGCTGATCTCCTCCATCGCCACGCAATGCTCGAGGTAGCCCATCCCCGCCCCGCCGTACTCCTCGTCGGCGGTCACGCCCAGCACGCCCAGCGCGCCCATCTTGCGCCAGAGGTCCGCCGGGAAGTCGTTCGACCGGTCGATCTCGGCCGCCCGCGGCGCGATCTCGTCGGCGGCGAACGCCTCCACGCTGCCGCGAAGCATGTCCGCGGTTTCCCCCAGGTCGAAGTTCAGGGCGGGCGGGCGGTTCAGCAGGCTTGCGGACACGGGGCGTTTCCTTTTGTCTGGTTCCGATACTATAGGGCGGACCTATCGGATGACCACGCTCGCGGCACCCAGCCGTCACGCACCCAGCTACGTCCATGGCGCCGTGAACACCCCCCTGCTCGGCGAGACGCTCGGCCAGAACCTGGACCGCACCGCCGCCCGCGTGCCCGACACCCCGGCGCTGATCGTCCGCAGCCAGGGCATTAACTGGACCTACGCCGAGCTGGTGCGGAAGGCCGAGGCCTTCGCCGCCGGCCTGCTCGCGCTGGGGCTGACCAAGGGCGACCGCGTCGGCATCTGGTCGCTCAACAACGCCGAATGGGTCGTCGTCCAGTTCGCCACGGCCAAGGCCGGCATCATCCTGGTCAACATCAACCCGTCCTACCGCACGACGGAGCTGGCCTTCGCGCTCGAGCTCGTCGGCTGCCGCGCCCTCATCACCGCGACCCGCTTCAAGACCAGCGACTACATCGCCCTGCTGACCGAGCTGGTGCCGGAGCTGCCGGGCAGCACGCCCGGCCACCTGCGCGCCGCCCGCCTGCCCGCCCTCGAGATCGTCATCCAGATCGGCGGCGAAGGCCCGGGCACCATTCCCTTCGCCGCCGTCCCCGGCCTCGCCGGCCCGCAGCACCACGCCGAGCTGGCCCGCCTGCAGCTCCTGCTGCAGTTCGACGACCCCATCAACATCCAGTTCACCAGCGGCACCACCGGCGCGCCGAAGGGCGCCACCCTCACCCACCACAACATCCTCAACAACGGCCTGTTCATCGGCGACGCCATGCGCCTGACCGAGCAGGACCGCCTGTGCATCCCGGTGCCGCTGTACCACTGCTTCGGCATGGTGCTGGGCAACCTGGCCTGCACCACCCACGGCGCCACGATGGTCTACCCCGGCGAGGGCTTTGACCCCCTGGCCGTGCTCGAGACCGTTGCCGCGGAGCGCTGCACGGGCCTGCACGGCGTCCCCACCATGTTCATCGCCGAGCTGGAGCACCCCGAGTTCGACCGCTTCGACCTCGGCAGCCTCCGCACCGGCATCATGGCCGGCTCCCCCTGCCCCATCGAGGTGATGCGCCGGGCCGTGGACCGCATGCACCTGGCCGAGATCACCATCTGCTATGGCATGACCGAGACCAGCCCCGTCAGCTTCCAGAGCTCGACCGACGACCCGCTGGAACGCCGGGTCAGCACCGTGGGCCGCATCCACCCGCATCTCGAGGTCAAGATCGTCGACGCCGAGGGCGGCATCGTCCCGCGCGGCACCCCGGGCGAGCTGTGCACCCGCGGCTACAGCGTCATGCTGGGCTACTGGGGCGACGACGCCCGCACCCGAACCGTCATCGACGCGGCGCGCTGGATGCACACCGGGGATCTCGCCGTGGTCGACGACGAAGGCTTCTGCAACATCGTCGGCCGCATCAAGGATGTCGTCATCCGCGGCGGCGAGAACGTCTACCCCCGCGAGGTCGAGGAGTTCCTGTATGCGCACCCCGCCATCCAGGACATCCAGGTCTTCGGCGTGCCCGACGACCGCTATGGCGAGGAGCTGTGCGCCTGGATCAAGCTGCGCGCCGGGGCCACGCTGACGCAGGCCGAGGTGCAGGACTATTGCCGCGGCCGCATCGCCCACCAGAAGGTCCCGCGCTACGTCCGCTTCGTCGACGACTTCCCCATGACCGTCACGGGCAAGATGCAGAAGTTCCTCATGCGCCAGTCGATGCAGGAGGAACTGGGCGTCCACGAGGCCCGGACGGCCTGAGCATTCCATCCCGAATCCGTGCCCGGCCCTTGATAGAAATCGGGCGCTGACCCACCATTCCATCATGTCCGCCGCCACCACCCCTGTGTTCGCCCGTCAGATCCCGGTGGGAGACGAGGTGGAGCGCGACGTCTGCACCGCCTGCGGCTACGTCGCCTACCAGAACCCCAAGGTCGTCACCGGCGCCGTCGTGGTGCACGAGGGGCGTGTGCTGCTGTGCCGCCGCGCCATCGAGCCCCGAAGCGGCTGGTGGACCCTCCCGGCCGGCTACCTCGAGCTGCTGGAGACGGTCGAGGAAGGGGCGATGCGCGAGGCCTGGGAGGAAGCCCAGGCCCGAATCGTGCTCGACGGCATCCTGGCCGTGTTCAGCATCAGCCGCATCGGCCAGGTGCAGGTCATCTATCGCGCCCGCTTCGACGGCGCGCCGCACTTCGCCGCCGGGCCCGAAAGTCTCGACGTCCGGCTGTTCGCGTGGGACGAGATCCCCTGGGACGACATCGCCTTCCCCTCCGTCCATTGGGCGCTGCAGGCGTGGCGTGCCGTCGGCGACGCCCGGCTGGGCGCACCGGCCACCAACCCCCCATCCGACCGCCGGGGCACGAGAAGCCTCGACCCGCCGGCGTCCGAGAGCCTGGAGACGACCCGATGAGATCCGCCGTGCCAGTCGTGGTGTTGCCGCTGCTCGTCCTGCTGCTTGCCGCCGCGGGCCCGGTCCAGCGCGGCCTCAGCTTGCAGGTGCCCTCCAACCCGGACCTGCCGGTACCCCCGACGCCCCCCGCCGCCGCGCCGCAGCAGGGCAGCGCCACCGGCTTCCGGCCGGCACCGCTGCCCAACCGTGACATCGATGGACCGACCGGCCCCCGCGCCAGCGGAACCTCGGTCGGACCCAGCCTGTTCACCCGCGGCGACTCCTACCGTGGCGAAGGGTTCGGCAAAGGCTCCTCCGCCCAGACCGACCAGGAGCGCCGCGCCCGGCCCGGCGCCGGGTTCAGCCTCAAGATGCCGCTCACGCCTGATTGATCGTTCCGATTGTGCAGTGCAGCAATTCCGGCTGGACGCAACCGCCGTTTAATCCCATCGTCATATCCTGGTTCATCAGCCGGAGTGACAGACGATGCAGGGTGACCCGAATACCGACGCGATGGACCCCATCGCGCTGACCCTGGCCGTCTGGCTCGGCGTGATCGTGGGCGTCACCGGCCTCGTGCGCCTGTCCGAGAACGCCGCGGCGCAATCCGCGCTCAGCCAAGCCGGAACGTCCGAAGCAACGGTGCTGCAGCCCGGCGTCTGGGCGACGGAACCGGGCGCGAAAGCCTTCGGACGCACCACCGCGTCCCGGCGGGTCGACGTCGACCCCTTCGAAACCCGCCTCATGGCGTTTGGCGGCTGAACCTCGGGTGAGCCGACCCGAGAGGGTGACCGGATCGACTCGATCCGGGCACGCTCTAGCTCTTTGGGGATACGAGCATCTTACAGGCTTCCCGCTAAGGAGGCGTGAACCGGTCATGCTCTAATCGGCCACCCAGCCCAACGCCGTCTGACGCGCCCGGCCCTCCTCGTTCAGCTTGTGCAGATGCGCGATCACGTTGCGCTCCGCCGCGCGCTTCAGCAGCGGGTCGACCTGCGAATACAGCGCCTCCATCAGCGCGGTCGCCGATTGCGGCACCGTGCCGAGCGCCGCGGTGATCGCATCCTCCCGCGCCTGCCGGTGCCGGAGCATTTCGCGCACATAGGGCTGTGGGTCCCGCAGCATCGGTCCATGCCCCGGCAGGTAGACCGCGTCGTCCCGCCCCAGCAGCCGCTCCAGGCTCGAAAAGTAGGCCCTCATGTTGCCCCCGGGCGGACTGACGATGCTGCTGGACCAGCCCATCACGTGGTCCGCGCTGAACAGCACGCCCCCCGGGCCCGCGAAACACAGATGGTCCGCCGCATGCCCGGGCGTGTGCAGGGCCTGCCACGCGCCGACCCGGTCGCCGTCCTGCAACGCATGGTCCGGCTGGAAGTCCGGCACGTCGGGCTGGTGCCAGCCATGCACGGGCGCCCCGGTGGCCGCCTTCAGCGCCGCCGTCGCGCCGAGATGGTCATGGTGCGTATGGCTCTGCAGGATGCCCACGACGGGCCCACGCCCTGCAGCCTGCACCGCCGCCAGCACCGCCGCCACATGCGTCGCATCGTCCGGCCCGGGATCCAGCACCAGGACCCCGCCCGGCGCGTCGATCAGGTAGGTGTTCGTGCCCCAGTACGTCATCACGCTCGGGTTGCCCGCCACCACGCGCCGGATCCCGGGCAGCACGTCGGTCGCTTCGCCCCGCCGCGGCTCCGGCTCGGTCAGGAATGCCATGTCGTCTCCTCCGGGATCGCCGCCGTCGTCACCACCGCCGCCTCGCCGCGGCGCACCCGCTCCCGATGCAGGTTGTACAACCCGGCCGCCGCCACCACCGCCGCCCCGGCCAGCGTCGAGGGCCGCGGCACCTCGGAGAACACCAGGAACCCGAGCATCCCGCCCCAGATCAGCATCGTGTATTCATAGGGCGCGAGCGCCGCGACCGGCGCCAGCGCATAGGCCCGCGCCATCAGCCAGTGCGCCACCCCGTTCAGCATCCCCAGCAGCCCCAGCGCCACCAGCACGTCGGCCGTCAGCGGCCCCGCCCGCGGCCAGCCCAAGCCCAACAGCAGCAGCCCCGCCGGGATATGCGTCAGCATCAGCCAGAACGTCAGGCTCTCCGCCGTCTCCGTCGTGGACAGCACCCGCGCCATGATCCGCGAGACCGCCGTCCCCACGATTCCCGGCACCAGCACCAGCAACTCCGGCCGCCACAACGCCCCGCCCGGCCGCACCATCACCAGCACGCCGGCGAACCCCACCAGCACCGACAGTCCCCGCCGCCAGCGGATCCGCTCGCCCAGGATCGGGATCGCCAGCAGCGTCATCAGCAGCGGCGCCGTGAACCCCAGCGCATAGGCGTCCGCCAGGGGGATGATCTGCCACGCCAGGTACCACGAGATGGAAAGCCCGGCATGGATCACGCAGCGCAGCGCCACCAGCCCGACCCGCACCGGAAGCAGACGCCGCCAGTCCCCCTCGACCAGCACCAGCGCCGCCACCGTCAGGCTGCCGCCGATGCCGCGCCCCAGCATCACCGTTGCGACGCCCGCCGGCAGCAGCGCCCACTTCCCGGCCACGTCGCCCAGCGTCATCATCGCATACGCCACGGCGACAAGCAGGATGCCGCGCACGGCCTCCGCCGCATCGTCGCGCAGCGCATGCGGGGCAGCGGCCAGCCCAGCCAAGGTGCTAACCAAGGACCGCCTCCGCCTCCATGCACACGGCGCCGTCCGGGTCGAGCGTCCGCAGCGACCACGCGTTCGCGCCAAGTTCCACCTGGTTCCAGCCCTCCAGCGCCAGCGCCCGGTCGTGGAACGCCGGCCGCCGGCCGCGGAACGCGAACCGTTCGATCCGCCGCCCCGCCAGCAACCCCGCCAACCACGTGGCTTGCAGCGGCCCGTGCACGATCAGCCCGGGATAGCCTTCCTCGTTGCGCACGTAATCCTGGTCGTAGTGGATGCGGTGCCCGTTCCCGGTCAGCGCCGAGTAGCGGAACAGCAGCACAGGGTCCGGCATGACGCTGGCCTTCAGGTCCCCGGCCGGGGACGCCGCGGCAGCCCCCGCCGCCTTCACCGCGGCACCCTCGGCCCCGCGATAGACGATGTCCTGCTCCTCCTCGATCGCGAGCCCCGCCGGGCCTTCGACCCGGTGCGACACGGTCACGAACACCAGGCGCCCGCTGCCGCCCTGCTTCTCCGTCACCGTCTTGATCACGCTGGTCCGCCGCACCGCGTCGCCGGGCCGCAGCGGGGCGTGGAAGCGCAGCCGACCCCCGGCCCACATCCGCCGCGGCAGGTCGTGCACCGGCGGCAGGAAGCCGCCCCGCCGCGGATGCCCATCCACGCCCAGCCCGGCACCGGCCACCCAGTCCTGGAACAACATCCAATGCCACAGCGGCGGCAGCACCTCGGGCACCGGCAGGTCGAGCGTCGCCGCAAGCCCGCGCAGCAGCCGGGGCGAGACCTCGTCCTCCTGCGTCTGCGTGCGGCCGATCGCATCCTCATACGTCATGCGGGCACCACAGACCCTGCCCCGCCGGCGGTCAACCCGCCGGGCGCGCAGGCGTGGGCTGCACCACTGGGGACGCGGCCGGAGCAACCGCCGCCGCCGCAGGCCGCGCCACCCGGCCCGGGCGGCCCAGCGGTCCCGTGAGCAGCCGCAGGTCCACCGCATCCCCCATGGCGAGATAGCCGGCCCGGTTCGGGTGCAGCCCGTCTCCCACGCCGCCGATCGTGCTGCCTGGGATGTACTCGGCCCGCATCGCCCCGCTGGCGGGGTCCACCGTCGCCTTGTCGAAGTCCACCAGCCCGTCGAACAGCCCCTTGCTGTCCCGCACGAAGGCGTTCACCGCCTGCCGCCGCCTCTCCACCTCGGGCGGCACATGCGCCGGGCTGGTGGTGCCCACGATGCTCGTCAGCGTCGCCCCCAGCACCCGCACCCCCGGCAGCTTCGCCCGCAGCGCCGCCACCCCCTGCTTGAGCCCCGCGATCACCTGGTCCGGCGTCGCGTTCCCGTTCGTGCTGACATCGTTGATCCCCTCCATCCAGATCACGTGCGTCACCCCGGAAAGCCCCGTCACGTCCCGCTCCAGCCGCGACAGGGCGGAGGGTCCGCCCGGGAACGGCTTCGTCGGCCCGTACTCCGCCGGTCCCTGGACCTGGTTGCCGCCGATCCCGGCATTGACCACGCTGTAGTGCAGCCCCGCCGCCCGCAGCCGCCGCCCCAGCACGTCCGGCCACCGGTCGTCGCCGTTCAAGGTGGAACTGGTGCCGTCGGTGATGCTGTCGCCGAAGCACACCACCACCCGCGTGTCGGCCGGCGCCTGCACGTCGAGCGCATCCAGGAAGAACCAGCTGGTCGTGCTGTTCGGGAAGGCGCTCTCGTCTTCCAGCTCGCCCAGCGACCCGGCGCCTGGCGCGGTGATGTAGCTCGTCTGCAGCGCCTTCGCATGCCACGTCGGCGGCCCGGTCTCGCCCGTCACATGGAAGCTCACCGCCATCTTGCGGCTCAGCAGCTCCGGCGCGACCGGGTTCGACACGTAGGGCAGCGCCACCGGGTCCGACCACGCCTGCCCGCCCGGCGGCAGCGTCACCGCCTTCTTGCCCCCGAACGTCACCGGCCGGTTGGACCCGGGGATCAGCGCCGCCCCGCTCATCTGCAGGCCCATGAACGCCCCGTCGAACGTCACCGCCTTCACGCCGAACGCGTTGCTGAACCGCAGCCGCATCGTGTGCCCCCACAGGTCCGGCTTCACGATCAGCCGGAACGTCTGGTCCTTCGCCCCCGTCTCCTGCGACGGCAGGGCGAAGCGCAGGTCCGGCTGCGCCGTCGGGTTCCCGACGGGGTAGGGGCCCTGGACCGAGGCGGCCCAGCTGGTGGCCCATTTCTGCGCAAAGGCGGGGGCGGGATTCGTCATGAGCACGACCAACAGAAAAAGAAGGACTCGCATGGGGCGTCTCCGGTCAGGCGAACTGACTCTCGTTGCTTTGCGGCGGGCGCGGATACACGGGCGGCAGCGCCGCGATCCCGGTGATCTCGACCCGCCAGGCCGGGTTGGCCAATCGCGCCTCCACCGTCATGCGCGCCGGCTTGTGCCGCGGGTCCAGCCAGGCGTCGTAGGCCCGGTTCATGCCCGCGAAGTCGTCCATCGTCGCCAGGAAGATCTGCAGCGTCAGCAGGTAGTCCTTGCTCGTGCCCGCCTCGTTCAGCAAGGCGTCGATCTGCCGCAGCACGTCGGCCGTCTGCCCCTCCACATCCAGCGTCGCGTCGTCGGCCACCTGGCCCGCCAGGTACACCGTCCCGGCATGGACCACGGCCCCCGACAGGCGGGCCTCCTCGGCAAGGCGGCGGATCATCATCGGGCGATCTCCATCAACAGGGCGGCGGTCTCGTGCGGCGCGGTGACCATGGCGTCGTGCCCCGTGGCCAGCTCCCGCCAGCCCCAGCCCGGCTGCGCCCGGGCCAGGTCCCGCGCCCATTCCAGGCTTTCATACATCGGAGCCGTGCAGGCCACATACGTGCACGGCAGCCCGTTGCCCAGCGGCGCCGTCAGCTGCAGCGCCGTATCCATCGTGCCGAACGGGTGCGGCGTCAGCCGGCGGCGCACCCAGTCCGCATCCGGCCCGTCCGGCACGCCGAAGCTCGCGGGCTCGGGTGGCGCGATGGCGACCCCGCCCGTTGCGGCCGCCAGCTTGCGCCGCAACCAGGCGATCGCCGGCACGGACGCGGCCAGCGGCGAGACCCCGCTCCGCGGCAGCGCGCTGTCCAGATACACCAGGTGGCGGATCCGCCCCGGCACGCGCTCCGCCGCCCCACTGATCGCATGGCCGCCGAAGCTGTGCCCCACCAGCACGCAGTCGGTCAGCTCCTCCGTCTCCAGCACCGCCACCAGGTCCTCGACGAACCCCTGCAGCGTCTGCCCCGCGTGCAGCAGGTGCGCCCGGTCCCCCAGCCCCGTCTGCGTCGGCGTGAACACCTCGTGCCCCGCCGCACGCAGCAGCGGCTCCACCCGCGCCCAGCACCAGCCGCCATGGAACGCGCCATGCAGAAGCACGAAGGTCGTCATGCCGGGTAGGCCTGCCACTTCGGCAGGTGCGTGGACAGCACGGCCAGCCAGCCGACGAGTTCGCGTTTCTCGCTCCGGCCCATGCTCTCGATCTCCTCGGCGATGTTGGCCACGTCGATCGCATCCAGGCGCCCGGCCCGCAGCAGCGCCGCCTGCTCCGTCGTCCATCCATAGGAATCGGTGTCGTAGTCCGGCATTCCCCGACCCTACCCGCTTCCCCCCGCCCTGCGAAGCCGCGCCCGCTTTCCCCACCATGCGAAGCCGGGCCCGCTTCCGCTCCAACTGCCGCGGGGCTAGACCCCTCCCATGCCAGCCGATCCCGCCATCCCGAATCCCGACCCCGACTTCGGCCTGCGCCGCGACCTCGCCCGGCATCGCGCCTTCGCCACCGGACTGCTCGCCGCCATGGCCGGGCTCATCGTCGTCGGCTACGCGCTCCCGGACGGCTTCTGGGCCGAGCTGCTGCAGGCCGCCGCCAAGGCCGGCTTCGTCGGCGGGATCGCCGACTGGTTCGCCATCACCGCCCTGTTCCGCCACCCGCTCGGCCTGCCCATCCCGCACACCGCCATCATCCCCCGCCAGAAGGCGCGCCTCGGCCGCGCGCTCGGCCGCTTCGTCGCCGGCCACGTCATCACCGGGGCCGAGGTCAGCCGCGTGCTCGGTCGCCTCGACGTCTCGGCCATCCTGTCCCGCTTCTTTCTCGACAAGGCCGCCGCCCGCCCCGCAGCCCAGGCCCTGGCCGAGATGCTACCCCGCCTGCTCGCCACCGTGGAGGACGGCCGCGCCCGCCGCACCATGGCCCGGCTCGCCCCCCGCCTGCTCGGCGGACCCGGAGCCGGCGTGGTCGTCGCCCGCGCCCTCCGCAGCCTGGTGGAGGGCGGACGCCACCAGGAGATGCTCAACTTCCTGCTGCTCGAACTGCGCCGGGGCATCGACGCCAAGCACGACACGCTGCACCAGTTCATTCAGGACAAGGTCCGCGCCCAGGGCGGCAAGCTCGTCGGCTGGGTGCTGGGCGCCCAGGTCGCCGACCGCGTGCTCGGCGTGCTGCGGGCCGAGCTCGACCGCGTCGACGCCACCGGCAACGGCCTGCGCGAGGCCTTCGACGAATGGGTGCATGCCGAGCTGGACCGCATGGAGACCGACCCCGCCCGGGCCGCCGAGATCGGGCGCGCCATCCGCCGCGTGGTCGCGCACGACACGGTGCAGGCCTGGCTGTGGGATGTGTGGGCCCGCATGCGCGTGGCGTTGGAGGCCGACGCCGCGCGCCCCAACGGCCGCACCCTGGCCGTGATCGAAGGCGCGCTCGGCAACCTCGGCGCCTTCCTCGCCGAGGACGAGGGCGCCCGCGCCCGCCTGCAGCACGCGACCGAGGGCGTCGTCGCCGGCCTGCTGCCCAGCGCCCAGGCCCAGCTGTCGGACTTCATCGCCAGCGTCGTGGCCGGGTGGGACACGGCGACGATCACCGACAAGCTGGAGCTGCGGGTCGGCAGCGACCTGCAGTTCGTCCGCGTCAACGGCACGCTCGTGGGCTTTCTGGTCGGCGGCCTGCTGTTCCTGCTGCTGCGCGCGGTGCTCGGGCACGTGGGCGCCTGATTTCGGCCGGGCTCATCGCCCGGCCGACCTCTCGCGATCGATTGCCGGCCCCGGCCATTCCTGCACCGTCATGTAGCGGGGCGCCAGGAACCGGTACGCCTGCTCGACCACCTTCCACGTGTCCTCGTGCGCCGCCTCCGTCCCCATCCCCCGCCAGGCATCCAGCAGCGGCTGCCACTCCAGCAGCGTGCCGAACAGCGCATCGCGATGCCGCCGCAACACGCCACGCCGGCGGTCCAGATGCCGCAGCGCCGGCACGATCGCCTGGGTCAGCGCATCGACCGCATCGAACCGCCGGGCGACGTCCGCCACCGCCGTCATGGTCAGCTGCGTGACCTGGAACAGCGTCTCCCGCCGGGCCGGCGGCAGCCCAGGCGTCCCGCCGATCCGGCCGAGCCCCGAGAGCATCCCCCGCACCGGGTCCAGCAGGCGCTCGCGCAGCGCCTCGACATAGGCCAGCTCCCCGGCCAGCGCGTCAAGCAACCCTGCCACCTGCCGCCGCCCGGCCTCGAGGTCGGTGCCCTGCAGCCCCAGCTCGGTCGCGATGCGCCGCAGCGCGTCCTGCACCCGCGGACGCACGGCCGGGTCGTCGATGGACACGACCAGCATGCGCGAGGTGATCCGCCCGTCCCCCGCGCCCAGGGGCCGGCCGTCCCGCCCGATCCAGGCGACCAGCTCCATCTGCAGCCGGGCGGACGCGACCTGCCGGTGATACGGCGAAGGCCGCCAGCTCGCCTCCCCGGTCACCACCTCGCTCGGCAGCGGGTCCCCCAGCCGGATCTCGCCCACGAAGCACAGGGCCGCCGCGATCCGCCGAAGCATCCGCCCATCCCCCGTGTCGGGCCCGATGCCGAACGCCTGCGCCACCGTGGCCAAAGGCAGCACCGCCGCCGGCCCGCCCAGGTCCAGCGCCAGCGCAGCCACCCCGTCATCCCGGGTCCGCCGGAACACAACACGGCCCAGCGCCGCGAATCCCGGATGGTCGAAGCGGCAGCAGGGCGGGTCGTGTGGTGGTCCGGCGGACATCACACCCCACCCTGCGCCGCCGCGATGAAGGTTCGGATAACGCGCTTCGGGACTCCGCGCCGCCTCTGCTATGCCAGGTGCATGAGACCGCACGACAAGCTGGAACGCGCCCATGGCGGCCGGGTCGCGGGCGTGGACGAGGCCGGGCGCGGCCCGCTCGCCGGCCCCGTCGTCGCGGCCGCCATCGTTTTCACCCGCGGCATCCCCCGCCGACTCCGCCCCCTGATCGACGACAGCAAGGCCCTGACCGCCCCCGCCCGCGACGAGGCCTACGCCGCCCTCTGCCGCTGCCCCGGCATCGAGATCGGCGTCGGCGCCGCCTCCGTCGCCGAGATCCTTTCGCTCAACATCCTCCACGCCGCCATGCTGGCCATGCGCCGCGCCGTCCTCCGCCTGCCCGTCCTGCCCGACCTCGCCCTCATCGACGGCAACTGCACCCCGCCCCTCGACTGCCCGGCCCGCTGCTGCATCGGCGGAGACGCCACCAGCCTGTCCATCGCCGCCGCCAGCATCGTCGCCAAGGTGATCCGCGACCGCGCCATGGCCCGCCTCGCCCGCCGCCACCCCGCCTATGGCTGGGACGACAATGCCGGCTACGGCACCACCCGGCACCGCGCCGCCCTGGTCAGCAACGGACCCACGCCCCACCACCGCGCCGCCTTCGGCACCGTCCGCCTGCTGCTCGCCGCCGGCACCGCCACACCGGACCCGGCATTCCCCCCCGCAGCGATCGGGGCTCCCGCGGTTGACGCGGCTTCGGGGCCGTCGGCACCATAGGTCCCTCGGGGGATCATTTGGACATCGTTCGCGAACTGCCGCTGGACCAGGTGTTGCTGGGCGACTGCATCACCATGATGGAGATGCTGCCGACGGCCTCGATCGACTGCATCTTCGCCGACCCGCCCTACAACCTGCAGCTGCGGGGCGAGCTCCGCCGCCCCGACGACAGCCTGGTCGACGGCGTCGACGACGACTGGGACCGCTTCGCCGACTTCGCCGAATACGACCGCTTCACCCGCGCCTGGCTCGGCGAATGCCGCCGCCTGCTGCAGAAGGACGGGACCATCTGGGTGGTGGGCGCCTACCACAACATCTTCCGCATCGGCTCCATCCTGCAGGACCTCGGCTTCTGGATCCTCAACGACGTCATCTGGCGCAAGTCCAACCCCATGCCCAACTTCCGCGGCCGCCGCTTCACCAACGCCCACGAGACCCTGATCTGGGCTGCCCGCGGGCGCGACAGCCGCTACCGCTTCAACTACCAGGCCATGAAGGCCCTGAACGACGACCTGCAGATGCGCAGCGACTGGCTGATCCCGCTGTGCACGGGCGGCGAACGGCTCCGCAACCAGGCCGGCCTCAAGCTGCATCCCACCCAGAAGCCCGAGGCGCTGCTGCACCGCATCCTGCTCAGCAGCACCCTGCCCGAAGACGTCGTGCTCGATCCCTTCCTCGGCACCGGCACCACCGCCGCGGTCGCCAAGCGCCTGCACCGCCACTACATCGGCATCGAGCGCCACCCCGCCTATGTCGAGGCCGCGCTCGGCCGCATCCGCAGCGAGCGCCCGGCCTCTCCCGGCGCCATGGCCACCGCCCCCACCCGGCGCGACGCCGCCCGCCTGCCCTTCGGCACGCTCGTGGAGCGCGGCCTCGTGCCCCCCGGCACGGTGCTGACCGACCGTCAGCGCCGCATCAGCGCGACCGTCGGCGCCGACGGCACGCTCACCTCCGGCAAGATCAGCGGCAGCATCCACAAGGTCGGCGCCGCCGTGCAGAACGCCCCCAGCTGCAACGGCTGGACCTTCTGGCACCTGGTCCACGACGGCCGGCAGGTGCCGCTGGACACCATCCGGCAGGAGGTCCTGGCCGCGACCTGATTGCTACGCCGGCGCCAGCGCGATCCCCGGCACCTCCGGCATCGGCGTGCGATCGGCTTCGATCACGACCGGGGCCCTGACCGGCATCCGCGCCAGGCACGTCGCCACGGCATCCCGCAGCGACGTCGTGTAGTCGTCCGCCTGGATCACCGACCGCAACCGCTCCTGGTTCAGAAGCTCCGCCTCCGCCTGCCACAGCCCGACGATCGTCGGCACGCCCGGGGCCCGCCCATGGATCCGCCGCATCAGGTAACGCAGCCCGGACAGGCTGCCCGCCGCCTCCAGGTACGAGACGCAGACCACGTCGACCCCCGAGACGTCCAGTCCGTCGATCGACCCCCGCGCCACCGCGTCGTTGGACACCACGCGGCTGTTCACCCCCCGCTTGGCCAGGATCTGCGCCAGCATCGTGCACGCCGCCTCGTCCAGCGGCCCCCGCCCCGCCACGCACAGCACCGTCCCGGCCTGGCTTTCATGCGCCTCGGCGTGCGGGCCCGCGTCCTCCCGGTCGGCAAGGTCCAGCACGATCGCGCCCACCGACTCCTGGATGTCCCGCAGCTGCTCGTCCGTCAGCACGCCCCGCAGCGAGTCGTTGGCCGCCATCTGCAGGCCGCACAGCGCCACCTCGTCGTAATAGGCCGACAGCGGCCGGTCCTTCAGCAGCACCTCCGCCTGGTCCAGCGCCTCGTCCGCATCCCCGGCCAGGATGCGCTGATAGAAGCTTTCGGCCGGCGTCAGCGCCGGCTGGTCGCCCAGCAGCACGTCGATGAACTGCAGGTGCTCCACGTGCCGCCCCAGCACCACCAGGCACAAGGTCAGCGGCATCGACAATATCAGGCCCACCGGCCCCCACAGCCACGCCCAGAAGATCGCCGAGATCACCACGGAGACCGGCGACAGCCCGGTGCTGTGCCCATAGGCCAGCGGCTCCAGCACCTGGCCGGTCAAGGCCTCGATCACCGCGAACAGCGCCAGCGTCTCGACCGCCATCGTCCAACCGGGGTCGACCGCCGCCGCCAGCGCCACCGGCAGCAGCGCGGCCCCTACCGCCCCCACATAGGGCACGAAGCGGAACAACGCGGCGATGATGGCGAACAGCGCCGGGCTCGGCACGCCGATCGCGAACAGGCCCAGGCCCACGATGACCCCGAACCCCGCATTGAGCGCCAGCTGCGTCAGAAAGTACCGGCTCAGCCGCTCCGCCGCGTCGTCCAGCGCCACCGTCGTCCGATGCAGGTCGCCCGACCCGAACAGGCGGATCATCCGGTCGCGCAGGTCCTCCATCTGCATCAGGATGAACACCGCGACCACCAGCACGATCCCCAGCGAGCCCAGCGGCGACAACACCGGGACCGCCACCCGCTCCAGCATCTCGAGCGGGGTGGGATCCGGCTGATGCACCTCCACCGGCACCGGCTTCGGCGCGTCGTCCGCCCGGGCCTTGCGCGTCTCGGGGGGCTTCGCGGGCCCATCCATCGTCCGCCCGAAGCGGTTCGCCAGCGCGGCCGACTGCGCGGCGGCGAAGCCCCGCACCGCCTGCACCTTGTCGCCCACCGTCGTCGCGTAGAACGACGCCTGGCTGCCCAGCTGCGCGACCTGCGTGCCGATCACGGCCCCCAACGACAGGATCACCCCCAGCGCCACCAGGACCGCGAGGAACACCGACGGCACCCGCCACAGCCCCCAGCGCCGCAGCCGCCCCACCAGCGGCGCCAGCACGAAGCTCAGCAGCACCGCCAGCGTGATCGGGATCAGCACCTCCCGCGCCACATACAGCGCCGCGATCACCACCACCGACACCGCCAAGGTCATCAGGCTGTTCGTGCTGGGCAGCTCCGCCGGGGCCACCTTCGTCTTCAAGGCGTTCGCCGTCAGGCGTCGGGCGGTCGCGTCGGGCATGGTGTCCGGTTCCGTCGTTCCCGCCTGCAACGCGCGGCGAAGCGTTCCGTTGAGCCCGACGCCAAGAAAGCGCAGAAGCCCCGCATGCCCGGCCCCACCCCGACGTCATCCGCCCACCTGGAACGCTTCGACGCCATCGTGGTCGGCGCCGGCGCTGCCGGGCTGATGGCCGCCGCCGTCGCCGGGCAACGCGGCCGGCGCGTGCTGCTGCTGGACCACCTGCCGCAGGCCGGGGCGAAGATCCTGATCTCCGGCGGCGGACGCTGCAACTTCACCAACGAGGACGTGCAGCCCGACCGCTTCATCTCCCGCAACCCGCGCTTCTGCGTCTCCGCCCTCAGCCGCTACACCGCCCAAGACTTCGTCGCGCTCGTGCAGCGGCACGGCATCCCGTTCCACCACAAGACTCTCGGCCAGCTGTTCTGCGACCGCTCCGCCCGCGACATCGTCGACATGCTGCTGGCCGAATGCGCGGCGGGCGGCGTCACGGTCCGGCTCGGCACCCGCGTCACCGACATCGGCCGCGCCGACGCCTTCCGCCTCGACACCGATGCCGGCTGCTTCGAGGCGCCGGCGCTCGTGCTCGCCACCGGCGGCCTGTCCATCCCCAAGATGGGCGCCACCGGCTTCACCCACGACGCCGCCCGCCGCTTCGGGCTGGCCTTGACCCCCCTCCGCCCCGGCCTCGTGCCGCTGACCGTCGCCGACCCCGACCTGGCCCTCGTCCGCCCGCTCAGCGGCGTCGCCCTGCCCGTCATCGCCCGCGCCGGCCGCCTGGCCTTCGCCGAGGCGCTGCTCTTCACCCATCGCGGCCTCTCCGGGCCCGCCGTGCTCCAGGCCTCCAGCTACCTCGAGCTTGGCGACGCCGTCACCCTCGACATGCTCCCGGGCCTCGATGCCGCCGCCGCCCTCCTCGACGGCAAGCGCCGCCGCCCCCGGGCCGAGCCCCGCACCCTGCTGGCCGAGTTCCTGCCCCAGCGCCTTGCCGCCGCAATGTCCGCTGCCCTGCCGCCCGGGCCGCTCGCCGACCAGACCGACCGCGCCCTGCGCGCGCTGGCCACCCGCCTCAACGCCTGGCGCATCGACCCTTCCGGCACCGAAGGCTACGCGAAGGCCGAGGTCACGCTCGGCGGCATCGACACGCGCGGCCTCTCGTCACAGACCATGGGCGCCCGCGACGTGCCGGGCCTGTTCGTGGTCGGTGAAGCGGTGGACGTGACCGGCTGGCTGGGCGGCTACAACTTCCAATGGGCCTGGTCGAGCGGCTGGTGCGCCGGAATGGCGGTATGACTTACAGCGCGCCTGCAGCCCGCAGCCCCGCGATCTCCGCCTCGCTGTAGCCCAGCCCGGCCAGCACCGCCCCGGTGTGCTCGCCCTTCTCCGGTGTCGCCGTCCGCACCGTGCGCGGCACGCCTTCGATGTTCACCGGGGACGACACCAGCGACACCTGCCCCAGCCGGCGATGCGTCACCGGGGTCGCCAGGCCCAGATGGCGGACCTGCGGGTCGGCGAACACCTGGTCGATCGTGTTGATCGGCCCGCACGGGATGCCGGCGCCCTCGAACAGGTCGATCCAGTGGGCGCTCGGCTGCGTCCGCGTGACGGCCGCGATCGCGGCGTTGATCGCCTGCCGGTCCTTGCTCCGCTGCGCCTGCGACACCCAGTCCGGCCGCGTCGCCCATTCCGCATGCCCGATCGCCTGCGCGAACCGCGTCCACAGGCGGCCCGAGCTGGCGGCGATGTTGATGTGCCCGTCGCTGGTGGGGAACACCCCCGTCGGGATCCCCGTCGGATGGTCGTTGCCGGCCTGGCCCGCCACCTCCCCGCTCATCAGCCAGCGTGCCGCCTGGAAATCCAGCATGAACGTCTGTACCTCCAGCAGCGAGGTGTGTACCCACCGCCCCACCCCCGTCCGCTCCCGCTCGAACAGCGCCGTCATGACCCCGAACGCCAGGAGGTTACCGGCGGTCAGGTCCGCGATCGGGATACCCACCCGCACCGGCCCCTGGCCCGGCAGGCCCGTGATGCTCATCAGCCCGCCCATCCCCTGCGCGATCTGGTCCACCCCGGCCCGGGCGCTGTACGGCCCCGACTGCCCGAAGCCGCTGATGCTGCCATAGACCAGCCGCGGGTTCACCTTGTGCACGTCGTCGAAGGCGATCCCCAGCCGGTGCTTCACGTTCGCCCGCATGTTCTCGATGATCACGTCGGCCGTCGCCACCAGGCGCATGAACGCGGCATGCCCTTCCGGCGACTTCAGGTTCAGCTGGATCATGCGCTTGTTGCGGTGAAGGTTCTGGAAGTCGGGCCCGTCCCGGTCCCCGCTGATCTCCTCGCCCCCCGTGTCCGGCGGCTCGATCCGGATCACGTCGGCCCCCCAGTCCGCCAGGTGCCGCACGCAGGTCGGGCCCGCCCGGGCCAGAGTCAGGTCCAGCACCACGATGCGCGAGAGCGGCAGGCTCGTCGCCGCGTGCAGGTCGGCGGTCTGGGTGTCTGGCATGGGTCCCCCTCAACGTGATCGGTGCGTCTGGGCCGACAGGACTGTTCCACGCGCGCCGGGCGGTGGCAATCAGGGCATCGGCAGCGCAGCCCCGAGAAGCCGGGCGACGACGAAGCCGGGCACGGCCTCGCCCCCCGGGCCCGCCAGCCGCCCGGCCACCTGCACGCCCGCCAGCCGCCATCTCCCGTCCGCCGCCTGCGCCAGCACCGCCCCGCCGCTGGTGCCGCGCGTGCCGGCGCAGTCATGCAGCAGCGTCGGCTGCCCGCGCGCATCCGCCGCATAGCCCCGAACGGCACACTCGGGATCGACGGCCAGCCGCTCCGCCCGGTCCTGCCCGTATCCCGCCAGCGCGAGCGGCGTCCCCGGCGCCAGCGCCGTCGTCTCCGGCGCAAGGGTCGGCCCCACGGCCTCGGCGAAGTGCAGCAATGCCACGTCGCGGCCCCGGTTGCCGGCCATATCGGGCGCCAACGCGTCCACCGCCGCACGCGCCTCCACCCGCACCAGGTCGGGCACCAGGTGGCGGCCGAACGCGCCGTCGCGGTAGCCCAGCAGCAGATGGATCGCGCTGGCCGGCGCCAGGTGGCCCAGGCGGCGCACGCCCAGGCAATGCGCCGCCGTCACCGCCCAGTGCGCGGCCACCATCACGGCGGTGCAGCGGGAGGCCCCGGGGATCTGCAGCCGTCCGATCGCCGCCCAGGGAATGACGGCCGGGTCGGCGCCGATGCGCGGATCGGCCGGGCCGACCCCAGGGAGCAGGGCCGCAACGAAAACGGCGGCCCGAAGGCCGCCGTTGCAGAAAGACATCGCGGCCCGGAAGCCGTTGTGCAGGATCAGGCGTTCTCGACCGAGACCGCCTCCGGCCCACGGCGGCCGTCGGCCACCTGCATCCGAACGGTCTGGTTCGGCTCGAGCCCGCTCAGCCCGCCGCGGTTCAGCGCCGAGATGTGCACGAACACATCCTTGCCGCCACCATCGGGCATCACGAAGCCGAAGCCTTTCTCGGCATTGAACCACTTCACCGTGCCGCGCATCTCGACCGCGGTGCTGAGGTCCACAGGGGCCCGCGCCGCAGGACGCGGCCGGTCGCCGAAGCCACCCCGGTCCCCACCACGATCGCCGGCCCGGTCCATGCCGCCGCCACCACCGCCGCCACCCGGGCCAGAGGCCGTCGCCGTCGTCTCGTCCACGCTCGTGACCTCGGCCACCTGCGGACCCTTCTGGCCCGCCGACGTCTGAACCCGCAGCGTGGCACCCGGCGACACCGTCTGATACCCGGCGCGCGACAGGACGCTGATGTGCAGGAAGGCGTCGCCGCCCCCGCCCTCGAGTTCCACGAAGCCGAAGCCCTTTTCGGCGTTGAACCACTTCACCACCGCCCCGGTCTCCGGGCCCGCAGGCGCACCGAAACCGCGCGGCGGGCCGCCGCCGAACGACGTGGACGGGGGCCGATCCCCGCCGCGCGGAACGAACGCGTCCCGCGGCACATAGGGCTCGTCGCGACGCCCCATGAAATCGTCTTCTTTGCTGCGGCCACGACCGCCACGGCGGGGGCTGTCGAAGGAACGGCGGTCTGGTGTGCTCATATTCGTGTCTCAAACAGGCTGACGGTGTGGGAAAGAATGCTTCGCGCACGGTCGCACCGAGGTGCAGCCTGTCGCGTCAAAGCACGTTAGACGATCTGCCGGGATTTTGCCAGCGTCTCCACCGCACAACCGTACGGCTTCGACCCTCGGCCGCCGGAGCTTCCGGACGACATCGTACAAACCACACCCTTACCGAGCCGCCGTCTGCCCACCCCCGCACCCGGCACGGGCCCGCGACGCCATGAACGGTCCCAGCACCGCCACCACCTGGCACGCCGTCATCCGGCGCCGCCCGTGCGCCGCCGGCTGACGGTTCACGTTGATCCGCATCACCCCGCCCCCGGCAAGCGGAATTCGCAGCGTCCCCTGCTGGATCGCCCGCATATATAAAGGCACTCCCAAGCCCGCCGCGGGAACCCGGCCCGCCGCGATCGCCGCAACCCGCTCCCGGTAGTCCGCCGCCAGCACCGGCGTCCGCGAATGGTACCACCCCGTCGCCTCGAACCAGTTGCCCCCGGCATCGCCCTGCAGGCGCACGAGGAAGCGCGCCGCGTAATCCGCGTTGGACGAGGGCTCGAACGCCTGCTCCAGCGACCCGAAGGCCGAAGGGTGAGACTGCAGGTTGATCTGCATGCATCCCACGTCGATCTGGCGCACCCCCCGCGCCAGCGCCAGCCGCGTCCAGGCCACCGCAGCAGGCTTGCTGTCGAAATACAGCGCCGCCCCGTCGGCATTGATCGCCCAGGGCCAAGGCTGCAGGCCCGGCAACGGCGGCACCGGCCGCCCGCTTTCCGCCCGCGCGATCGCCAGCAGCAGCCCGGGCGGAGTCCCGTGCCGCTGTTCGGCCACCCGCACCGCATCCGTGCACGACCGGGCCTGTTGCACCGTCCAGCCGGCAGCCTCGGGCTCCGCTGCACGCGCAACCCCCACCAACCCGAGCAGGGCCATTCCCAAGACGACGAACGCGGACCGCATCGTTCGCCTGTAGCAGCCGGCGGCCCGGTTGTCGCCCGGCCTCCGGACCTGCCGCCTGGAGAAGGCTTTAGTAGTTGTCCCAGAGGCCGGGGGTCGCAACCTCCAGCGAGTGCCCGTCCGGATCGCGGAAATAGAGGCTGGTCCCGCCATGGGTCTGCGTGACATGGCTCTCGATCGCGACGCCGTTGACCATCAGATGACGCTCCCACTCGAGCAGCGACGGCAGCGGAATCGCGAAACACAGATGCTGCGCCCCGTTCGCGTCATGCGACGGGATCACCCCGCCCGGGACCACGCTCGGTTCCGTCGATCCGCCACGGCGGAACAGCAGCAGCACGGCGCTGCCCGGAAGCTCGAGCCCCACCATGCGCTCGTCCTCCAGCAAGGGCGCCAGGCCGAACAGGCGCTGGTAGAACTCCTTGGAGGTATCGAGATCATCGACATACAACGATGTCTCGAGCAGATGGCTGATTCGGGGCGACATGCCGGAAGAACGCTCCTCCACCCGATCGGGTTGGAACACACTTGCTTTATAAACCCTCTGATGCCGCGAAAAGGAAAATAGACCGTGAAAAGAGCGTTGATCCTCGGAGCCTCCCGCGGACTCGGCCTGGGCCTCGCCGCCGAGCTCGTCACCCGCGGCTGGACCGTCACCGCGACCGTCCGGCATGATGCCGCCCGTGGCGCCGTGGAAGCCGCCGGCGCCACCGCAGCCCTGGCCGACATCACCGACCCTGCCAGCCTCGCTGCGCTCAAGACCGACGTTCCCCCGGGCCTCGATCTCCTGTTCGTGAACGCCGGCATCTCCGAGCCCGGCGATGTCGCCGGCATCGACGAAGCCGGCATCGGCCACCTGTTCCTCACCAACGCCGTGGCCCCCGTCCGTGCCGCCGAAGCCCTGCTGGATCGGCTGGCGCCCGACGGCATGATCGCCTTCATGAGCAGCCGCATGGGCAGCGTCACCCTCACCGACCAGGACAACAAGGGCATGTACCGCGCCAGCAAGGCCGCCCTCAACTCCCTCACCCGCGGCCTGGTCGCCCGCCTGCCCACGCCCCGCCCCGTGCTGACGCTGCACCCCGGCTGGGTCGCCACCGACATGGGCGGGCCCGGCGCCGACCTCGATGTCGCCACCAGCGTCCGCGGCCTCGCCAGCGTCATCGAGCAGCGCCGCGGCCAGCCCGGCTCGGTCTTCCTCGACTACAGCGGCGCCGAGCTCGCCTGGTAGGCGTCCATTGGCCATGCAGACGGCCGGGCTGTTCGACCTCCAGGTCAACGGCTATGCCGGCGTCGACTTCAACGACGCGCGGCTGACGCCCGCCGCACTCGACCACGCCCTGCACGCCATGCAGGGCGCGGGCGTCACCCGGTGCCTGCCGACCCTCATCACGGCACCCGAGGCGGCGCTCGCGGCCCGCTTCGCCGCCCTTGACGCCGCGGTCGCCGCCAGCCGGCTCGGCCCCGCGATGGTGCCGGGCTACCACCTCGAAGGACCCTTCCTCAACCCGGGCGACGGCTTCCGCGGCTGCCACCCGGAACGAGCGATGGTGCCGCCCGACATCCCGCTGCTGGCGCGCCTGCTCGCCCCGCTGCGCCGTCCGGTCCGCCTGCTCACCCTCGCGGCCGAACTGCCGGGGGCCGAGGCGCTGATCCGCTGGGCCGTCGCACACGGCATCCTCGTCGCCATCGGCCATTCGGACGCCGGGACCGCCGTGGTGGCCCGGGCCGTGACCGCCGGGGCCGGCATGTCGACCCATCTCGGCAACGGCCTGCCGGCGCTGCTGCCCAAGCTCGACAACCCGTTGATGGCCCAGCTCGCCGAGGACCGGCTGACCGCGGGCTTCATCGCCGACGGCATCCACCTGCCCGTCCCGGCGCTGCGGGCCATGGTGCGCGCGAAGGGCCAGGGCCGCGCCGCCCTCGTGACCGACGCCGTGGCCGCCGCCGCCGCACCCCCCGGCCGCTACGCCTTCGCCGGCATGGACATCGACCGCGCCGCCGACGGCAGCGTTCGCATCCCCGGTACCGCCCGACTCGCCGGCAGCGCGCTCACGCTCGACCAAGCCGTCCGCAACCTCGTCACCTGGGGCATCGCCGACCCGGCCACCGCCATCGCCATGGCCTCCGACGTCCCCGCCGCCCTGCTCGGCCTGCCGCCCCAGGGCATGGTGCACTGGGGCGGCAGGCTCGACGTCTTGGAAACCCGCCTGGACTAACCTGGCAGCGCGACCTGCACGAGGATCTTGTTCTCCTGCTTCAGCAAATACCCCGCCTCGCTGCTGACCCGCAGATACGTCTGCCACTCCGGGTCCGCCATCATCGCCGCCCGCTTCTTCGCCCGGTCTTCCACGCTGTCGTACGCCCAGACATGCACATACGTGTTCACATCTCCCACATCCGTCGAGGCATACAGCGCGGGCGTGCCCAGATGCCGGCTTTGCGGCTTCCATCCATGCGCCACATAGATGTCCAGGTGCTTGCGCACCGTCCCGGCCTTGCACGTATAGGTGCGGTGGTCATAGATCATCGTCTCTCTCCCTGTCTGTTTCGACCAAGCTAGAACGCCCGCTCGCCCGCCGCCACCCGCCCCGGCACCCGGTTGCCCGCCGGCGACAGCGGGCAGACATAGCGGGCGGAATAGGCGCAGGACGGGTTGTAGGCGAAGTTGAAGTCGAGCACCGTCCGCCCGTCGCGCGTGGTCCCGAGGTCGGCACCCTTGATCGTGTCCAGCAGATAGCGCCCGCCGCCGTAGCTCTCCCGGCCGGAGGTCGCGTCCTGGAACGGCAGGAACACGCCGCCCCCGTACCCCTGCAGCCAATACAGCGTCAGCTCCGCCCCCAGCGCCGCCTGCAGCCCGGAGGTCGTGGCGAACGGCGCCGCCTGCACGATGCCATCGGTGCCCGCGGGCAAGGCGAGCATCGCGCCCGAGGCCGGGGTCAGCGCGACGCGGAACCGAAGTGCCGGATCGTACGGGAAGTAGGCCAGCCCCTCGAAGCCATCCGGCGCCTCCAGCGGCGTCTGCGGATGGCCGCCGAACAGCGCATCCCGCCCCGCCCGCCAAGCCGACCACCCCATCGCGGCGTCGGGGGCCGCCTGCACCGCCGCATACAGCGCGAACACACGCCGCCGCCAATCCCACAGCGTCTGCGCGGTCACGCCTGGTTCAGCGCGATCAGGCTCCGCCGGATCGCCCGGCCGCGCACGATCTTGTCCTCGATGTAGGCCCCGTCGCCCCAGCGCACCGCCCGCGCCATTGCCTGCGCGTCCTCGGTGAACCGCGCCAGCATCTCCAGCAGCGCCTCCCGGTTGTTCAGGAAGATGTCCCGCCACATCACCGGGTCGCTCGCCGCGATCCGGGTGAAGTCGCGGAACCCCGCCGCGGCGAACTTCAGCACCTCGGACCGGCTCGCCTCCGCCGTGCCTTCCGCCGCCAGGTCGTCCGCCGTGCCGCAGATGGTGAAGGCCAGCAGATGCGGCAGGTGGCTGACGATGGCCACCACGCGGTCGTGGTGCGCCGGCTCCATCACCTCGATCATGCTGCCGCAACGCCGCCACAGCTCGGCCACCTTCTCCACCGCCCCGGCATCCGAGCCCGGCAGCGGCGTCAACAGCGTCCACCGCCCCTCGAACAGCGTCGTGAACCCCGAATCCGGCCCGGAATACTCGGTGCCCGCCATCGGGTGCGCCGGCACGAAATGCACGCCCGCCGGCATCCAGGGCGCCACGTCGCGGATCACCGACATCTTGGTGCTGCCCACATCCGTCAGCACGCAGCCCGGCGCAAGATGCGGCCCGATCCGCTCCGCCAGCGCGGCGAAGGCCCCCACCGGCGCACACAGCATCACCCCGTCCGCGCCCTGCACCGCCGCCACCGGGTCCAGCTCAACCCGGTCGGCGATGCCCAGCTGCATCACGCGGTCGAGCGTCGCCTGCGTCCGCGCGTTCACCACCAGCTCGCCCGCCAGGTCATCCCGCTGCCGGGCGATGCGCGCCACCGAGCTGCCGATCAGCCCCACGCCGATCAGCGCCAACCGTCGGAACAGCGGTTCAGGCATGGACGCCGAGGGCCACAGGCTGCATGGCCATGTGCGAGGTCAGGATCTCGGCCACCAGCCGGCACTCCTCCTCCGTCCCGATCGTGATCCGCAGGCAGGCGGGCAGCCCATACCCGCCCATCTTGCGCACGATCACCCCGCGCGCCTTCAGCGCCAGGTCCGCCGCATCCGCCCCTGCCACGGACCCGAAATCCGCAAGCAGGAAGTTGCACTCGCTCGGCCACGCCTTGATGCCGGCCGCCTCCAGCGCCGCGGCCATCCAGGCGCGCCAACGCGTGTTGTGCGCCCGCCCCTTCTCCACCCACCCCGGCTCCGCCAACGCCGCGATCGCCGCCGCCTGGCCCGAAAGGCTGACGTTGAACGGCGAGCGCACCCGGTTCAGCACGTCCACCACCGGGGCCGGCGCATAGCACCAGCCGATGCGCGACCCGCCCAGCCCGTAGATCTTGCTGAACGTCCGCGTCATGACCGTGTTGTCGCTGGCATTCACCAGCGCGATCCCCGGGTCGTAGTCCGGCCGGTCCACGTACTCGGCATAGGCGGCGTCCAGCACCAGCAGCACCTCGGGCGGCAACCCGGCCCGCAGCCGCGCCACCTCGGACTGCGGCAGGCAGCTGCCCGTCGGGTTGTTCGGGTTGGCCAGGAACAGCAGCCGCGTGGCCGGCGACACCGCCGCCAGCATCGCGTCCACGTCCGCCGTCAGGTTGCGCTCCGGCGTCTGGATGATCCGGCACCCGGCATACCGGCCCGAGATCGCGTAGATGCTGAAGCCGTGCCGCGACATGACCAGTTCTGTCCCGGTGCCGCCATAGGCCAGGCACAGCTGGTAGATCAGGTCGTCCGACCCCGCCCCGCATACGATCCGCGCCGGGTCCAGCCCGAAGGTGCGCCCCAGCGCCGCCCGCAGCGCCCCCGCCCCGCCATCGGGGTAGCGGTGCTGCTCGTTCGCCAGCCCCTCCGCCGCCGCCCGGGCCCCCGGCGGCACGCCGAACGCGCCCTCGTTGGACGACAGCTTGATCGTGCGGTTCTGCCCCGGCGCGTGGCTCTCGCCGCCGACATAGGCCTCGATGTCCAGCACCTCCGGCCGGGGACGCGGGCCCATCAGCCTTCCCCGACCGGCACGGCATAGGCGCCCAGCACCACCGGGGGCCGCAGCACCGCCTGCAGCGCCGAAAGCCGCGCGTCGTCGTCGGCGACGAACCCCGCCACGTCCACCAGCGCATGCGCGACGCTGTCGCCCGCGTCCCGCCGCAGGATCACCGTCCCGGCCTCGAACCCCGCTGCAACCAGGTCCGACCCCAGCCGCGCCCGGCTCGTTTCCAGCGCCAGCTCCAGCCCCAGCAGCGAGCGGTCCGCCCCGCTCGGGTCCGGCGCCGCCGCCGTCGCCACGAAGGCCTGCACCGCCGGCGCCCCCTCCGGCCGCTTGGCCCAGAACGGCAGTCGCGCCACCACGTGGATGCGCGGGTCGTCGCGGTGCAGCAGCGCCGTCCACCACGCCTCCCGCGGGGTCTCGTCCTCGCGCGGGACCGGCAGCACCGCGGCCACCGCCAGCCCGTCGCTGATCTCGCGGATCGCCTGCGCCGGCGAGGGATAGGACCGCACCGGCACCAGCGCCCCGAAATGCTCCCGCGCCGCAGCCAGGTAGGCCACGTCGCCCCGCGCATCGGCCACCGCGATCCGCAGCGGCCGCTGCATCGCCGTCGTGCCGCCCAGCAGCTCCCGCCACAGGCGCACCAGGCTGCCGGCGGGGAAGGTGCCGGCATGGCGCGCCAACAGCCGGCGGATGATCGCCGCCTCACGCCCCGGCCGCAGCGGCACCCGGCCCTTCACCCCCAGCGCGCCGACCTGCGCCACCACCTCGGCCCGCCGCATCAGCGTGTCGTGCAGCATGTCGTCCAGCCGGTCCAGCTCCGCCCGCAGCGCAGCCAGGCCGCCATCGGGTCCCGCAGCGCGCGTGAGGGGCTCGCGCGCCGGTGCCGGCGCGGTGGGCAAGGCACCGGCCGCGGACGGGAAGACGGGAAGGAAGGCAGAGGCGGAGGGCATCGGTGCCGGGTCACTCATGGCGGGGGCCACCGTGCATAGCCGATGCGCCCCCCCCTGCCTACTGGCCCGTTCTTCCATGAGACGCCTACCTGCCGCCCGGTCCTTGCGCTAAGCTCTGCCCGGCCATGGACACCCCGATCCCACGCACCGACCCCACCGGACCCGCGCCCGCCGCGGCCGAAGGGCACGACCAGGCGGTGTTCGACGCCCCGTTCGCCCTGGAATGCGGTACCGTCCTGCCCGGCATCACCGTTGCCTACCGCAGCTACGGCACGCTCAACGAGGACCGCAGCAACGCCATCCTGGTATGCCACGCCCTGACCGGCGACCAGTACGCCGCCGAGACCCACCCCTTCACCCACAAGCCCGGATGGTGGCACCAGGTGGTGGGCCCCGGCCGCCCCGTCGACACCGACCGCTTCTTCGTCCTGTGCACCAACGTCCTGGGCGGCTGCATGGGCAGCACCGGCCCCCGCACCCTTCGTCCATCGAGCCCTGAGTTCCCTGCGGAACAATGGGGCACCGACTTCCCCACCGTCACCATCCGCGACATGGTTCGCGCCCAGAAGCGGCTGGTGGACCACCTGGGCATCACCCGCCTGTTCGCCGCCATCGGCGGCTCCATGGGCGGCATGCAGGTGCTGGAATGGGCCGCGACCTTCCCCGCCAGCGTCTTCGCCGCCGTCCCCATCGCCACCGCCTCGTTCCACTCCGCGCAGAACATCGCCTTCCACGAGGTCGGGCGTCAGGCCATCTTCGCCGACCCCGACTGGCAGGGCGGCTTCTACTGGCGTGACGGCCGGGTTCCGGCGCGCGGCCTCGCCGTCGCCCGCATGGCCGCCCACATCACCTACCTCAGCGAACAGGCGCTCACCCGCAAGTTCGGCCGCCGCGTGCGCCAGGTCTCGGCCGGGGCGGCCGGCGACAGCACGCCCAACCCGCTCGAGGTCACGCTGTTCTCCGACATGTTCGAGGTCGAGAGCTACCTGCGCCACCAGGGCAGCACCTTCGTCACCCGGTTCGACGCCAACTCCTACCTCACCATCACCCGCGCCATGGACTTGTTCGATCTGGCTGCCGACCACGGCGACGACCTGGCCGCCGCCTTCCGCGGCTCCCCCACCCGCTTCTGCGTCATCAGCTTCGACAGCGACTGGCTGTTCCCCACCGCGCAGTCCCGCACCATCGCCCGGGCCCTGAACCGCGCCGGCGCCAACGCCAGCTTCGTCGAGATCGCCAGCGACAAGGGCCACGACGCCTTCCTGCTGGACGAGCCCGACATGCACCGCACCCTCAGCGGCTTCCTCAACGGCTGCGCCGAACACGCGGGCCTGGCATGAAGCTGCAGCCCCGCCCCGCCATCCGCCCGGCCGCGAACATCCGGTCCGACCTCCGCCTCATCTCCCAGATGATCAAGCCCGACACCCGCGTGCTCGACATCGGCAGCGGCGACGGCACCCTCATCAGCCACCTGTTCCGCACCCAGGGCTGCGACGCCCGCGGGATCGAGCTCGACATGGCCCAGGTCACCCACGCCGTCGCCCACGGCCTGCCGGTGATGCACGGCGACGCCGACACCGACCTGGCCTACTACCCCGATGGCCTGTTCGACTACGTCGTCCTGTCGCGCACCCTGCAGGCCGTCGAGCGCCCGCGGGAGGTGCTGCGCCAGATGCTGCGCATCGGCACCCGCGCCCTCGTCAGCTTCCCCAACTTCGGCCATTGGCGCGTCCGCTGCCAGTTGGCGTGGTCCGGCCGCATGCCCATGACCGCCACCTGGGACCGGCCCTGGCACGAGACCCCGAACATCCATCCCTGCACCATCCAGGACTTCTTCGACCTGTGCGCCCAGGAAGGCTACGCCGTCGAGCAGTGGCTGGCCGTGGACGACGCCGGCAACCGCGCGCCCTGGCGCCGCTTCCGCGGCCTCGCCAACCTGTTCGGCGAGCAGGCCCTGTTCCTGCTCCGCAAGGCCTGAACCCGGGGCAGAGCACGCATCACAAACCCGTGCCTCGCCGTCCAAGGCCTGGAACGATCGTTCGCTCTTGTCGTAGAGAGGGGGCGCGGAGCCTATGCCGGCCCCCGGAAGCCTGGAACGAACGATGGACGGAGACCTGAAGCGGCCGAGACCGACCCCGGCGCCAGAGCATGGCGAGGCCTGGTCCTACTCCACCCGGCTGCCCACCGACCCCGGCCACCCCCTGACCGCCCTTCCCCAAGCGGACGCCACACCCCAAAGGCACGCCCCGCAGCGCGACCGCGAGGAGGCTTCGGACAAGAAGGACCCCGCCAGCAAGGACGAGTCCAGCGACAAGACCGACGCCGAGCCGAAGAAGCCGAAGCCCGGCTGGAAGAAGGCGCTGTACTGGTTCATCGGCCTTGCGGTCCTCGCCGTCCTCATCGTCGCCGGCGTCCTCTATTGGCTGCACGCCCGCCATTTCGAGAACACCGACGATGCCTTCATCGACGGCCACATGTCCCAGGTCTCGGCCCAGGTCGGCGCGAAGGTCCTCACCCTCGCCTTCCAAGACAACCAGCGCGTCCGTGCCGGCGACCCGCTGCTCCAGCTCGATCCCCGCGACTACCAGATCAAGCTGGACCAGGCCGTCGCGCAGCGCGCCCAGGCTGCCGCCCAGGTGTCGCAGGCCAAGGCCGGGCTGCTGATGCAGCAGGCCAATGCCGACCAGGCCGAGGCGCAGGTCCGCGTTTCCCAGGCCGATCTCGGGCAGGCCGCCGCCGACCTCGCCCGCTATCGCGCGATCGACCCCAAGGCCATCACGCGCCAGCAGCTCGACAACTCGTCCGCCCAGACCAAGTCCGCCCAGGCCCGCGTCGACGCCAACCGCCAGGCCGTCGAGGGGGCCCGCGCCCAGATCGAGTCGCAGAAGGCGCAGATCGAGGCCGCCGTCGCCAACCTGAGGGTCGCCGACGTCGCCGTGGACAACGCCAAGCTCCAGCTGAGCTACACCGTGGTCACCGCGCCCACCGACGGCCGCGTCACCAAGCGCACGGTCGAGGTCGGCAACTACGTCAGCCCCGGCCAGTCCCTGTTCGCCCTCGTGCCCCCCGACCTCTGGGTGACGGCCAATTTCAAGGAGACGCAGCTGGCCGACATGCGCAAGGACCAGGCGGTCCGCGTGCGGGTCGATGCCTGCCCCGACCTCGACATCCCGGCCCATGTCGAAAGTTTCCAGTCCGGCACCGGGGCCGTGTTCAGCAGCCTGCCGAGCGAGAACGCGACCGGCAACTACGTCAAGGTCGTCCAGCGCGTGCCCGTCAAGATCGTGTTCGACAAGCCGTCGCCCGAGACCTGCAACCTGGCCCCCGGCCTGTCCGTCTCGCCCCGCGTCACCGTCCGTCCCTGATGGCCCGGCGCGCCGCAAACCCGGACCTGCCGCGGTCCGCAGCCGGCCCCAACTCGCCCTGGCTGCTCGCCGTCGTCGTCTCCATCGCCACCTTCATGGAGGTGCTGGACACCACGATCGCCAACGTCGCGCTGCGCCACATCGCCGGCAGCCTGGCCGCCGGGCAGGACGAGAGCACCTACATCGTCACCAGCTACCTCGTCAGCAACGCCATCATCCTGCCGATCAGCGGCTGGCTGTCCAACGTCATCGGGCGGAAGCGCTTCTACATGGGCTGCGTCGCCCTGTTCACCGTCGCCTCCGTCGCCTGCGGCCTGGCCACCAGCCTGTGGATGATCCTGCTGTTCCGCGTCCTGCAGGGCATCGGCGGCGGCGGCCTCGCCCCCACCGAGCAGTCCATCTTCGCCGACAGCTTCACGCCCAAGCAGCGGGCGCTCGCCTTCTCCCTCTATGGCTTCACCGTCGTCACCGCCCCGGCCGTCGGCCCCGTCCTTGGCGGCTACCTGACCGACACCTTCTCGTGGCACTGGGTGTTCCTCATCAACCTGCCCTTCGGCCTCGTGTCCCTCTTCCTCACCTGGACCTTCGTCTACGACTCCCCCCTCGTCATCAAGGAGCGCGCCGAACGCCTCGCCCGCGGGCTCAAGATCGACTACGTCGGCTTCGTCCTGGTCGCCATCGGCTTCGGCTGCCTGCAGGTCGTGCTGGACCGCTTCGAGCGCGACGACGGCTTCTCGTCCCTGTTCATCTCGAGCTTCGCCATCGCCAGCGGCCTGTCGCTCGTGCTGCTGGTGTTCTGGGAGCTGAACCACCCGCAGCCCATCGTGAACCTGCGCCTGCTGAAAATCCCGGCCTTCGCCATCAGCAACGTCGTCATGTTCAGCTTCGGCTTCATGATCGTCGCCACCACGCAGCTGCTGCCGCAGCTGACGCAGGAGCTGATGGGCTACAACGCCTTCACCGCCGGCATGACCCTGGGCGCCGGCGGCGCCATCACCCTGTTCTTCATGCCGCTGGCCGGCGTGCTGACCGGCCGCGTGGTGCAGCCGAAATGGCTGATCCTGATGGCCATGGTCGGCACCGCGGCCGCCCTGCACTACACCTCCGGCCTGAACCTCGAGGCGTCGTTCTACAACATCTCCCTCTCCCGGGTGATCCAGGTCATCTGGATGCCGTTCATCTTCATCCCGCTCTCGGCCGTCCAGTTCCAGGGCATTCCCCCGGCCCGCAACAACGAGGCCAGCGCCATCGTCAACCTCATGCGCAACCTCGGCGGCAGCGTCGGCGTCTCGGTCGTCACGACGGAGCTGCAATGGCGCACCCAGTTCCACCACGCCCGCCTCGCCGAGCACATCACGCCCTATAACGGCTACGGCTTCGGCACCAACCTGACCGCCATCGGCGCCGCCGTGCAGCGCCAGGCCTCCATCCTGAGCTACCTCGACGTGTTCACCATCCTCTCCTTCGTGGCGCTCGCCGTCATCCCGCTGATCTTCTTCCTGCCCAACATCCAGAAAGGCGCCCCCGCCAGTGGCCACTAGCGCCGTGCGTGTCCCCGCCCCATCCCGTCCAACCCCGTCTTCCCGGACCCCCGCCTCGCTCCTGCTCCTCCTGCCGCTGATGCTGGGCGCCTGCACCGTGGGGCCCGACTTCGAGCGGCCGAGCCCCTGGTCCCCCGCCAGCTGGTTCTCCCGCCGCACGCCCGAGCCCAGCCTCGCCAGCCTGCCCGTGGCCGAGCCGGTCGACCCCGAATGGTGGACCGTCTTCGCCGACCCGGTGCTGACCGGGCTGATCCGCCGGGTCGCTGCCAACAACCTGGACGTTCGCACCGCCAGCATCCGCCTGGCCGAGGCCCGCGCCCAGCGCGGCATCGCCGCGGCCGACGAGTTCCCCACGCTGAACGGCAACGGGTCCTACACACGCGAACGCCCCAGCGCCAAGGGGGCCATCAGCGCCATCTCCGGCGGGTCCGCGGGCGGCGCCCTGTCCGGCAGCAGCAACCCGGCCCAGGGCAGCAACGGCCTCGGCGGCCGCACCGGCGCCTTCGCCAGCAGCGGCAAGATCCCCGCCTTCGACCTGTACCAACAGGGCTTCGACGCCAGCTGGGAGCTGGACCTGTGGGGCCGCGTCCGCCGCGCCGTCGAAAGCGCCGACGCCCAGGTCGACAGCTCCACCGAAGCCCGCCGCCAGACCCTGGTCGCGAGCCTCGCCGAGCTGGCCCGCGACTACGTCCAGCTGCGCGGCACGCAGGAGACGCTGCGCATCACCCGCGACAACCTGGCCACCGCCCGCGAGTCCGCCGGCCTCACCGCCGCACGCGCCCGGGGCGGCCTGGCCACCGACCTCGATGTCGCGAACGCCCGCGCCCAGATCGAGAGCACGGCCGCGAACATACCGCAGCTGGAACAGCAGCAGGACCAGGCGGTCAACGCCATCTCCCTGCTGCTCGGCGCCCCGCCCGGCGCGCTGGCCACCGAGCTGCTGCCCCCCCGCCCCGTGCCGCCCGTGCCGCCCCGCGTGCCCGTCGGCGTGCCGTCCGAGCTGCTGCGCCGCCGCCCCGACATCCGCCAGGCCGAGGCCCAGCTGCACGCCGCCACCGCCGATATCGGCCAGGCGGAGGCCGACTTCTTCCCCAAGGTGACGCTGGCCGGCAGCTTCGCCCTGCAGGCCACCCAGTTCAAGGACCTCGGCAGCCTCGGCGCGCAGACCTATGGCCTCGGCCCCAGCATCAGCATCCCCATCTTCGAAGGCGGCCGCCTGGTCCGCACGCTCGAGCTGCGAAAGGCCCAGCAACAGGAAGCCGCGATCAACTACCAGAAGACCGTGCTCGGCGCCTTCCACGACGTCGACAACGCGCTCATCGCCTACCGCACGGAACAGCAGCGCCGCGACCGCCTCGCCGCCCAGGTCGCCCAGGCCCGCATCGCCCAGACCCTCTCGACCCAACGCTTCCGCCAGGGCATCTCCGACTTCCTCGAGGTCCTCACCGCCCAACGCACCGTGCTCGCCGCCGAACAACAACTCGCCACCAGCACCACCACCGTCGCCACCAACCTCGTCGCCCTCTACAAAGCCCTCGGCGGCGGCTGGGAGACGACCTACGCGGAGAACGGGGAATAGACCACGAGCTGAGCAGTCTCCCGGTCGAACTCGCCTACACCCAAAAGAAGCCAGCCACCCCCACCACCGTCAGCAGCACCCCGCCCCACTTGAACAATCGCAAGTCCGGCATCACACCGCGCCGCGCGCCCGGCGCCAGACGTTCCCGAAACACGTGCTCCCCCCAGGTCGGCACGTCCGCGTCCAGCGTCATGCGCGTGCACACCACCAGTGTCAGCAGCCCCACCACCGCCAACCCGGCAAACCCCAGCCGGTCGACGAACAGCAACGCCAGCCCTGCCACCCCGAGCAGCACACCCCACGCCACCAGGTTCAACCAACGCTGCGCCATCCGTGCCACCCTCCTTGCCGCTTCCGCATCTTCCGATGAAACCACCCGCGCCGTCACGCGCTTCGGCGGAGAACCCGAAGGGAAACCCCCGATGCCCGACACCAAGCAGGACAAGCACGACAAGGCCCTCGACCTGACGGAGCAGGCGCTCGACGCTATGGACAAGGGCGACGAGGCCAAGGCCGACCAGCTGATCGACCAGGCCAAGAAGCTCGACCCGTCCGCCCCCAAGGAGATCGTGAAAGACCTCGAGGAGGGCTGAACGCCGCCACCCCTCGATCCCCGGCGTCCCCGGTGCGTGCCGGGATGATGGGGCCGCGGGTCGCTACGCCGTCAGCGTCCCCTTCATCACCGGCACCGCGCTGCCGCCCACCCAGGCGCGGATGCCGTCCGCGGTGCGGCGCGCCCCGGCCGAGAGCAGGCTGGGCCGCCCCATCTCAACCCCCTGCTCGATCTCGATCGTCATCGCGTCCGCCATGCCGCACGACAGCAGCAGCGCGGCCAGCGCGACGTTGGCGCTGCCCGTCGCCGGGTCCTCCGGGATGCCGGTCAGCGGCGAGAACATGCGCGTGCGCCGCCCCGTGGCCGTCAGGGCATGCAGATGCAGCGGAAACCCAAGCGGCCGCACGGCATGCCGCCCTGCCGCCGCCTCCATCGCCGTCGCATCCCCCCGCGCCCGCGCCAGCGCCTCCGGCGTCACCTCCGCCAGCACGAAGGGCGTGCCCACCCCGGCCACCACCGGCGCATGCAGCCCCGTCAGCACGTCCGCCACCGCCAGCCCGGCGCAGGCCGCGATCGTCTCGGCCGGGATCGCCTCGCCCAGCAGCAGCGGCTGCGGCGCCTCCAGCGTCGCCCGCCCCTGCGCCCCTGCGCCGGCATCCGGCCAGTCGAACGTCATCGTCACCAGCCCCGCCGCTTCCTCGAACACCATCCGCGCCGGCCGCTCCGGCCGCTGCCAGGCCAGCACCAGGGCCGTCCCCACATTCGGGTGCCCGGCGAACGGCAGCTCCGTCATCGGCGTGAAGATCCGCACCAGCGCCGTATGCGCCGGGTCCACGGGCGGAAACACGAAGGTCGTCTCGCTCAGGTTGAACTCGCGCGCGATCCGCTGCATCGCCGCCGTGTCCAGCCCCCGCGCATCCGTCACCACCGCCAGCGGGTTGCCGCCGAACCGCTGCGCGGTGAACACGTCCACCGTCTCGAACGCATACTCCGCCATGGCACCCTTCCGCCCCCTCGAGGCGGCGGACCTTGGCAGCCCCGCCCCGCCATGCCAAGCCGGCGCGATGGACACCACCGACCTCCTCATCATCGGCGGCGGCATCAACGGCACGGGCATCGCCCGCGACGCCGCAGGCCGCGGCCTGCAGGTCACGCTGGTGGAACAGGGCGACCTCGCCGGCGCAACCTCCGCCGCCTCCAGCAAGCTCATCCATGGCGGCCTGCGCTACCTGGAGCACGGCGCGTTCCGCCTGGTGCGGGAAGCGCTGGCCGAGCGGGCGGTGCTGCTGCGCATCGCACCCCACATCGCCTGGCCGCTCCGCTTTGTCCTGCCGCAGGACGCCGGCATGCGCCCGGCCTGGCTGGTCCGCATCGGCCTGTTCATCTACGACCACCTCGGCCCCCGCAACGGCCGGCACGATGGCAGCGCCGACCTGCCCGGCACCCGCCGCATCGACCTGCGCCACGCCCCCGAAGGCGCGCCCCTGCAAGACCGCTTCCGCCTCGCGTTCGAATACAGCGACGCCTGGGTCGACGACGCCCGCCTCGTCGTGCTGAACGCGCTGGATGCCAAGGAGCGTGGGGCCCGCATCCTGACCCGCACCCGCTGCACCGCGCTGCACGCCACCGACGGCGCCTGGCAGGCGGACCTCGCCGGCACGCCCATCCGCGCCCGCGCCGTCGTCAACGCCGCCGGCCCCTGGGTGCCCGGCGTGCTGCACCAGCTGGCGGGCCAGAACGCCGGGCCACACGCCCGCCTGGTCAAGGGCAGCCATATCGTCGTCCCCCGCTTGCACGACGGCCCCCACGCCTACATTCTGCAGAACGACGACCGCCGCATCGTCTTCGTCCTGCCGTACGAGACCGACTTCTCGCTCATCGGCACCACGGACACGCCATACGAGGGCGACCCCTCCGCCCCCGTCATCGACGCCACCGAGATCGCCTACCTCTGCCGCGCCGTCTCCCGCGCGTTCCGCCGCCCCGTGCTGCCCGAGCACGTCGTGCACAGCTTCTCCGGCATCCGCCCGCTGCACGACAGCGGCGAGGCCGATGCCGCCGCCGTCAGCCGCGACTACAAGCTGCACCTGGAGCCGCACCCGGCCCCCATGCTGTCGATCTTCGGCGGCAAGATCACCACCTACCGCCGCCTCGCCGAACACGCCCTCGATCTCCTGGCCCCCCTGCTGCCCCTGCCCCGCCCCGCCCCCTGGACCGCCACCGCCCCCCTGCCCGGCGGCGACCGCCCCTTTCCCGCCGTGCTCGCGCAGGCCCGCGCCGACTGGCCCGCCCTGCCCGAGCCCACCCTGCGCCGCCTCGCCCACGCCTACGGCACCCGCATGAACACCGTCCTGGGCGCCGCCCCGGGCCGCGACTTCGGCGCCGGGCTGCACGAGGCGGAGGTGGACTACCTCGTCCGCCACGAATGGGCCCGCACCGCCGAGGACGTCCTCTGGCGGCGCACCAAGCTCGGCCTGCGCCTCGACCCGGCCGCCCAGGCCGCGCTCGCCGCCTGGATGGAGCACCGGCATGCCTGACGCCCCGCCCGCCCTGCTCGCCCCGCCCGACCTGCTCGCCCCGCCCGCCCTGCTCGCGCGGCCCGCCCTTCTGGCCATCGACCAGGGCACGACCTCCACCCGCGCCATCGTCTTCGCCCACGACGGCACGGTGCTGGCGACCGAACAGCAGGAGCTGCCGCAGCACTACCCCCGCGACGGCTGGGTCGAGCACGACCCCGAAGACATCTGGCGCGCCACGCTCGCCACCGCCCGCGCCGCCCTGGCACGGCACCCCGCCGCCGCTATCGGCATCGCCAACCAGCGGGAGACGATCATCCTGTGGGACCGCGGCACCGGCGCCCCCGTCCACCCCGCCATCGTCTGGCAGGACCGCCGCACCGCCGCCCTGTGCGCCCGCCTCAAGGCCGGGGGCGCCGAGCCGCTCGTGCAGGCCCGCACCGGCCTCCTGCTCGACCCCTATTTCTCCGCCACCAAGCTCGCCTGGCTGCTGGACCACGTGGACGGCGCCCGCGCGGCGGCCGAACAGGGCCGGCTCGCGGCCGGCACCATCGACAGCTTCCTGCTGTGGCGCCTGACCGGCGGCCGGGTGCATGCGACCGACGCGACGAACGCCAGCCGCACCCTGCTGTTCGACATCCACAACCAGGTCTGGGACGACGAGCTGCTCCGCCTGTTCCGCATCCCCGCCGCCATCCTGCCGGAGGTGCGGGACAACGCCGGGCCGTTCGGCACCACCGCACCCGGGCTGTTCCCGACGGCGCTGCCCATCACCGGCATGGCGGGCGACCAGCAGGCGGCGCTGATCGGCCAGTCCTGCCTCGAACCCGGCCTCATGAAAGCCACCTACGGCACCGGCTGCTTCGCCCTGTGCCACACCGGCCTCACCGCCATCCCCTCAGGCCACCGCATGCTCACCACTGTCGCCAGCCGGCTTGCGGGCCGCACCGCCTATGCCGTGGAGGGTGCCATCTTCATCGCCGGCGCCGCCGTCACCTGGTTGCGCGACGGGCTCGGCCTGATCCGCGACGCCCGCGAGACCGCGGCCCTCGCCGCCACCGTGCCCGACACCCACGGCGTCTATCTGGTGCCCGCCTTCGTCGGCCTCGGCGCCCCGCACTGGGCACCCGACGCCCGGGGCCTCATCGCCGGCCTCACGCTCGACAGCACCGCCGCCCACCTGGTCCGCGCGGCACTCGAGGCCGTCGCCTACCAGACGCTCGACCTGGTGGCCGCCATGAAGGCCGACGGCGCCGCGGTCCCCCGCACCCTGCGCATCGACGGCGGCATGGCCGCCAACCCCTGGATGTGCCAGTTCCTCGCCGACATCCTGGACACGCCCGTCGAACGCCCCAAGGTGCTCGAGACCACCGCCTGGGGCGCCGCCCTGCTGGCCGGCCTGGGCGCCGGCATCCTCCCCGGCCTCGATGCCGCGCCCTGGTCGATGCAGGACCGCTTCGACCCCCGTATGGCCCCGGCAACCCGCCAGCGTTTGATCAACGGCTGGCACGCCGCGCTGGCCCGCGCCGTGGCACCCTAGAGCCCGGGCTTCAAGCGTGCTGCTGACGCCCGTCCGGCCTGGAGAGAACACCTGAAACCGTCATCCCCGGACTTGTTCCGGGGATCCACGCGGCTCAACCAGCACAAGCTCAACCCCCCGGATCCAAAACGGCAAGACCTCGAAAGGACCGACCGATGACCTAGCGGCGCGGCGCCGCCAAGCTGTGCTGCTGAATGGGTGCGCGCGGCGCCGCCGACGCCATCGGCACCGGCGCCGGCAATGCAGGCGCGGCAGCCGGCGCGGTCTGCGCGCCGAACCGCGTCAGCACCTCCCGCAGCGGGTCGGCCGCCGAGTTGCTCACCTCCATCCCCACCACGATCTGCTGCGGCGCCACCGCCCGGTTGTAGTAGGCCTGGTTCCAATCCGACTTCGTGCTCATCAGGCTGCCGCCGAGCGCGATCCCCGCAAACAGTCCCCGCGCCCGCGTGAACCCCACGATGTCGGCCCGCAGCGCCGCCGTCGTCGCGCCCTCGATCCCGCCGCCCATGTCCACGAACGTGCCGCTCGCGTCGGCGCCCAGCTTGAACTGGCTGTCCATCACCGCGACCAGCCCCTTGTCGCTCATGATGAACAGCATCACCTGCGCGTCCTGTATTCCCGCCTGGAACCCGATGCTGCCGCCGCCCATCCCGTAGAAGGCCGGGGCCGACCACGAGTTCGCCGCATCCCGCGCCACCAGCACGCAGCTGCCGCCCTGGCCCCCCAGCAGGAACCCGGCCCGGAACACCTGCGGACAGATCATCACCGCCCGCGCCTGCCGCAGGATCGACTGCGCGTCCGTCCCGTCCCGGTTGTTCAGCATCTCCTGGGCTGCCAGCGTCGCCCGGTCCACGACCTGCTGCTGCTCCCCCTGGGCCCGGGCGGCCCCGGACGTCATCAGGCACACCAGCAGGAGCAGCGAAGCAGACAGGGGGCGGCGCATCGGGTTTCTCCGGTTCGGACACCGACAACCTAGCCCACAAATTATGGCGTTAGAAAGGAAACTTCAGAGATCGGATCATTTCGCCTCCGCCAGCCCGACGCTTGTCAGCACGATCGCCGCCCGTTTCACCGGGGCCGTCATGCCCCGCCGCGCCGGGTCCACCGGCCGGACGACGTCGAGCGCGAGCCGCAGCACGCCCGACGCCGTCGCCTCCGCCGGAACCGCGACCGTCACCTCCGTCCGCACCCCGTCCGGCAATGCCACATCCCCCACCGCCATCCGCCCCGCCGTCACCGTGACCCGGCGCGCCTCACCCGCCTTCAAGCCGACCCCCGCCGCCCACAGCCGCACCGTCAGCGCCCGGCCGGGCTGCACCCCGATCAGCAGGCTGCTCCGCGGCCCCTCCGACCACACGCTCCCATCCGGGCCCGCCGCCCACCCGCTGCCCACGATCGGCCCCAACGCCGCCCCGTCCAGCGCCATCGGCAGCGCCATCGCCCCGACAGGCTGCCCCGCAGCGAGCCCATCCTCCGTGCTCCCCGCCACACCCGCCGCCGCCTGCCCGCACAACACGACCGCCGCCGTCTGCCCGGCCGCCCGCACCCCCGCCGTCCGCCGGCACGCCGCCCCAGGGCCCAGCAGGCCAGGACGCACCATCGCTGCCACCGGGCCGAAGAAGGCGCGGGCCTCATGGTCCAGCAGCGGCAGCTCCAGCGCATCCGACAGGATCCGCTCGCAGCTGAACCACTGCGGCGACCGCCCGAGCCCCACATCCCCCGTCCGCGCCCCCTGCCGCACCGCGTCCAGCAGCATCTCGGGCCCGCCCCACTTGGTCGCGATCTCCTTGGCGCAACCGGGATGCGGCGCCACCGTGAACAGCGTCGTGCCCGCCGGCACCGCGGGCACCAGCACCCCCGACCCGTTCGTCCATGCCGCCCGCGCATCCCGCCACAGCGGCCCGATATCCACCACCTGCAGCCACGCCGCCATCGCCAGCAGCGCCAGGCCGGCCCGCCGCGGCAGCCGGTCCGCCGCCGCCACCCCGCCCAGCATCAGCGCATACCCCACCGGCCAGAACGCCCGCCCGGCCGAACGGAACGACCCGAACACATCCTCCCACGGCTTCGTCCCGAGGTTCAGCACCCGCACCGGCCCCGCGTAAACCACGCTGCTCAACGACAGCACCGCAAGCCCCCCCAGCACCAGTCCCAGCGCCAGCCCCGGCCGCGGCCATGCCCGCGCCACCGCCGCCCGCACCGCCGCCGCGCCCAGCAGCAGCAGCGTCCCGGCCCCCAGCCAGTTGAACCCCTCGTACTGCCCCCCCGTCGCATCCACGATCGGCAGCGCCGCCCCGAACACCCCGGAGCGTTGCGGCCAGAACGGCGACACCAGGTTCATCGAGAAGAACGTGAACCCCTTGTCCCCGCCGCCGATCGGCCCGCTCAGCACCGTCAGCAGCCCCACCGCCAGCACCCCGCACGCCCCATACAGCACCGCCATCCGCCGCCACCCCGGCCGGCGCCGCACCGCCGCATCCAGCGGCACCGCAGCCAAGACCGCGGCACACAGCTGGAACAGATACGGATGCGTCAGCACCGACCCCACCAGCAGCGCCGCCACCGCCCCCCACCACCCCCGCCCCGGCACACGTCCCGACACCTGGGCGATCCCACGGAACGCAAGCCCGAGCGCGAGCAGGATCAGGAAGTGGGCGCACAGGTTCAGGTGCATCATCCGGAACATCAGCGCCGGCCAGGCCAACGACAGCACCCCGGCCGTCAGCGCCCCCGCAGCCCCCACGCCCAGGCCCCGTGCCGCATAGGCCGCCGCCACCGGCTGCAGCACCCAGCACGCCCCGATGAACCCCCCCAGCCAGTTCTCCGGCCCGCCGCCCCGCAGCCGGGTCCACAGCTTCGCCAGGATCGACATCAGCGCGTTGCTGTCCACCAGCGCCAGCGAGATCCCGTGCGGCCAGAATAGCGTCCGCGTCTCCAGCAGCGGCCACCGCCACGCATCCGACTGGAACGCCAGATGCCCCGTCAACGACTGCGCCTGGTCCGGCCCTGGCGGGTTCCAACCGGGCCCCCCGCCCCACAGCGTCGCCACCGGCAGGATCAGCAGCATGGCAACGACACCGATCACGAAGGCGGACGCATAGACGGATGCTGCAACACGAGAGGAGGCGTTCATCGGCCGGCGTATAGCACCGGCACCAGCCCCTGACATCAAGCCCATGCCGCGCCAGGTTGCCAAAGCGGTCGCTGCCGCTCCCACTGCTAAAGCGGTCGCTGCCGCTCCACGTCGCGAAAGCGGTCGCTGCCGCTCCCACTGCTAAAGCGGTCGCTGCCGCTCCACGCCGCCGGGCCGCACCACGCCGCGCGCGCGCAGGCAGCGCAGCCGGGCGTCCTGCCGGGCCGCTTTCAGCGCGTCCTGTCCCTCGGCGAGGTAGACCGGGTTGCCCACGCCCTTGAGGATCATCTGCTTGACCGTGGGGTCGTCGTCCGCCTGCGCGGCGCAGGCCACCTCGTCCGGCGAGCGCGGGGGTGCCGCGGGCCCCCCGAACATCCCGCAGCCGCCCAGCGCCAACCCCGCCGCCAGCCCCGCCCCCAGCACCGCCGCCTTCATGCCTGGTCCATCCAGTCCTCGATCAGCCGCCGCGCGATGCTGTCCCGCCGCGGCAGGCTGAAGCCGTGCCGCTCAGAGTCGCGCATCTCCGCCCGGGTGAACCACCGCACGTCCACCAGCTCCGTCTCGTCGATCGTGATCGCCTCGCTCAGCGCCTCGGCATGGAAGCCCAGCATGATGCTCGCCGGGAAGGGCCAGGGCTGGCTGCTGTGGTAGCTCACCCGGCCCACCAGGATCCCGCTCTCCTCCAGCACCTCCCGCGCGACCGCCTCCTCCAGGCTTTCGCCGGGCTCCACGAAGCCCGCGAGGGTCGAGTACATCGTCGAGTTCGGGAAGCGCTGCGAGTGGCCCAGCAGCGCGCGGTCGCCCTGGTGCACCAGCATGATCACGGCCGGGTCCGTCCGCGGAAAGTGCTGCGCCCCGCACGAGGGGCAGCTCATCGCATGCCCCGCGCTGCGGACCTCGCACGCCGTGCCGCACACGCCGCAGAAGCGGTGCCGCACCCGCCAGTGCATCAGCCCCCGCGCATGCGCCAGGATCGCCGCGTCGTCGTTCTCCAGCGTTCCGGCCAGCGCGCGCAGGTCCTCGAACGTGCCGCTGCCGGACGGCAGCAGCGACAAAGGGTCTTCCACGGTGCCGACATCCACAGCGAACACCGCCCGCTCGTCCAGCATGCCCAGGAACGCCCACGGCCCGCCCACCGCCAACGCGTCCCGGGCTTGCGCCTGCGGCAGGAACACCGCCCGCGGCGCGCCACCCTCCCGCGCGTGGAACAGCGTCCGGGCCCGCCACACCGGCACGAACAGGCTCGACGGGTCGGAAAGCCGCGCCTCCGCCCACCCGGCCTCGTCGCGCCGGTGCCCGGCCCGGTCGAGCGGGCTGCCCGTGTAGATGTTCGGCCGGCTGGCGAGGATCGACGTCATGCGACGCTGGTTTCGCATGCCCGACCCCAATCTTCCACCCCCCATCCGCCTCACCCGGCCGCCGGCGTTCCCGCGACCCCTGGCACCCGCCGCCCGGCCCGTGCTAAGACCCCTGCGGGAGGTCGGCGGCGGACGGGCGCCTCGCCAACCCGGTCAGGTCCGGAAGGAAGCAGCCGCAACGAGTTCTCGCTCGGGTCGTTCGTTCGGCCTCCCACCCATCCCCTTCAGGAGACCGGCGCCCGCGATGTCAGGCCTTCTGGACGACGTTCTGCCGGACCCGCCCCCTTCCGGACCCGGGCTGTTCGGTACCGACCCGGCCAATCCGCCGCCGCCGAACACGACCCCCGGCGCCCAGGCGCCGGCCCTGATTGCCCCCGCCGCCTATCGCGTCCTCGCCCGCAAGTACCGCCCCACCCGCTTCGACGACCTCATTGGTCAGGAAGCGATGGTGCGCATCCTGCGCAGCGCCTTCGCCGGCGGCCGCATCGCCCATGCCTGGATGCTGACCGGCGTCCGCGGCGTCGGCAAGACGACCACCGCCCGCATCATCGCCCGCGCCCTGCAATGCACCGGGCCCGATGGCCAGGGCGGCCCCACCATCGACCCCTGCGGCGTCTGCCCCAACTGCACCGCCATCCTGGCCGACCGCCACCCCGACGTCATGGAGATGGACGCCGCCAGCAACACCGGCGTGGACGACGTGCGCGAGGTCATCGACGCAACCCGCTACCGCCCGCTGCAGGCCCGCTCCAAGGTCTTCATCATCGACGAAGTCCACATGCTGTCGCGCAACGCCTTCAACGCGCTGCTGAAAACCCTCGAGGAGCCGCCGCCGCACGTCAAGTTCATCTTCGCCACCACCGAGATCCGCAAGGTCCCGGTCACCGTCCTGTCCCGCTGCCAGCGCTTCGACCTGCGCCGCATCTCCGTCGCCGAGTTGGCCGCGCTGTTCGCCCGCGTCTCGGCCGCCGAGGGCGCCGCCTTCGCCCCCGCCGCCCTCGACCTGATCGCCCGCGCCGCCGACGGCTCCGCCCGCGACGGGTTATCCTTGCTCGACCAGGCCATCGCCCAGGCCGCCGGCGATCCCCTGGACGCGCAAGCCATCGTCGAGATGCTCGGCCTGGCCGACCGCACCGCCGTCTACGACCTGTTCCAGGCGATCCTCGCGGGACGGCCGGCCGAGATGCTGGCGCTCACCGCCCGCGCCCATGAACGCGGCGCGGACCTCGGCCTCGTTTTGCAGGACCTGCTGGAGCTGACCCACACCATCACCCGCCTCAAGGCCGTCCCGGCGCTCCGCGAGGGCAACGACCTGCCCGAGGCCGAGCGGACCACCGGGGCCGCCCTGGCCGACCGCCTGTCCATCCCCGTCCTGGGCCGGCTGTGGCAGATGCTGCTGAAGGGCGTGGCCGAGGTCGAGCAGGCCCCCGACCGCCGGGCCGCGGTCGAGATGGTGCTGATCCGCTGCTGCTACGTCGCCGACCTGCCGCCCCCCGGCGACCTCGTCCGCCGCCTGCAGGACAGCCCGGCCCAAGCTTCGCCGGCGCTCCAGCCGTCTTCTCCGCACAAGCCTTCTCTCGCGCCGACCGCGCACCAGAACGGCGGCGGCCCGATGCGTGCCGTCGCCAACGGCGCGCCCATCCCGGCCGCCCAGCCGGCGCCCGACCCCGGACCCCGGCTCCAGTCCTTCCGCGACGTCGCCGCCCTGGCCGCCAGCAGCCGCGAGCCGCTGCTCCACGCCAACCTGCTCCATCACGTCCACCTCGTGCGCTTCGCCCCCGGCCAGATCGAGCTGCGCCCCGAACCCGACGCCCCCCGCGACCTGGCCCCCGCCCTCGCCCGCCTCCTGCTCGAGGCCACCGGCGAGCGCTGGACCATCGCCCTCTCCCGCGAGCCCGGCGAACCCACCCTGGCGCAACAGGGCCAGGCCGCCGACACCGCCCGCCGCGCCGACGCCGCCGAACACCCGCTGGTCCGCGCCATCCTCGAAGCCTTCCCCGGCGCCACCATCGACCGCGTCAGCGACACCCGCGCCGACGCCTACGGGCTGATCCCCGAAATCCATCTCGGCGAGCCCATCGGTCCCGACTTCGTCCCACCCGATCCCGAGGACGCGGACTCTCCCTACCCCGACATGGAGGAATAGATGAAGAACCTCGCCGGCCTCATGAAACAGGCCAGTCAGATGCAGTCCAAGATGCAGGAGATGCAGGCCAAGCTCGAAGCCATGGAGGTCGAAGGCGTCGCCGGCGCCGGCATGGTCACCGTCATCCTCTCCGGCAAGTCGGACCTCCGCCGCATCAAGATCGACCCCAAGCTCGCCGACCCCGCCGAGATCGAGATGCTGGAAGACCTCCTGATCGCCGCCCACGCCGACGCAAAACGCAAGATCGAGACCATCATGGCCGACGAGATGGAGAAGGCCACCGGCGGGATGCAGCTTCCCGGAGGCATGAAGCTGCCGTTCTGATGGACCAGCGTCTCATCCGCCCGAAGCCGAGGCAGCCGCATGGGCGGTCCTGAAGTCGAGCGTCTGATCGGCCTTCTCGCGCGCCTGCCCGGCCTCGGGCCGCGCAGCGCACGCCGGGCTGCGCTCCGCATGCTCCAGCAGCCGCAGACCCGCATGATCCCGCTCGCCGCCGCCCTGCACGACGCCGCGCGCGTCGTCCGCCCCTGCAGCCGCTGCGGCAACCTGGACAGCCGCGACCCCTGCGGCCTCTGCGCCGACCCCGGCCGCGACCAGGCGCTCGTCTGCGTCGTGGAAGGCGTCGGCGACCTTTGGGCGCTGGAGCGCGCGCAGGTCCACCGCGGCGTCTACCATGTCCTCGGCGGCACGCTCTCCCCCCTGGGCGGCACCGGACCCGACGACCTCAACACCAGCCCGCTCCTGGCCCGCATCGAGGCCGGCGAGGTCACGGAGCTCATCCTCGCCCTGGGCGCCACCGTCGACGGCGCTACCACCGCCCACTGGCTCGGCGAGCGCGTCCGCAGGCTCGCCCCGACGCTCCGCATCACCCGCGTCGGCCACGGCGTGCCGATCGGCGGCGCGCTCGACGTCCTCGACGACGGAACCCTGGCAGCCGCCCTGCGTGGCCGCCGCACCATGGAGGCATGATGAACGACACGGCCGAACGGTTCCGCGCCCTGCACCAGGCCGGCTGCTTCGTCATTCCCAACGCCTGGGATGCCGGCAGCGCCACCCTGCTGAGCCAGCAGGGCTTCGCCGCGCTGGCCACCACCTCGGCCGGCCTCGCCTTCATGCTCGGCCGCCCGGACGGCGCCGGCTTCGTCACCCGCGCCGCCGCCATGGACAACGCCGCCGCCATCATCGCCGCCACGCCGCTGCCCGTGTCCGCGGACCTCGAGGACGGGTATGGCCCCGACCCGCAGGACTGCGCCGACACCGTCCGTGCCGCCATCGGCATCGGGCTCTGCGGCTGCACCATCGAGGACACGACGGGCAACCCCGGCGCCCCGCTGCACGGCTTCGACGCTGCCGTTGCCCGCATCCGCGCCGCCGTCGCCGCCGCGCGGCAGGCGCCGCACCCCTTCGTCCTGACGGCACGCAGCGAGAACTTCCTGCACGGCCAGCCGGACCTCGATGACACGATCCGCCGCCTCGTCGCCTTCGCGGAGGCCGGGGCGGACTGCCTCTATGCGCCGGGCCTGCCGGACCTCGCCGCCGTGCGCGCGGTGGTCGCCGCAGTCGCCCCGAAACCGGTGAACGTGCTGCTGGGCCCACGCGACGGCCTGGTGCGGCTGGACGTGCTGCGCGAGGCCGGGGTGCGCCGGGTCAGCGTCGGCGGCGGCCTGGCCCGGGCGGCCTACGGCCAGGTCATCGCGCTCGGCCGATCCCTCGCGGAGGGCGACCTGGCGGCCATGGCCGCCGTCCCCTCCCACGCCGCGATCAACGGCCCGATGCGCCCCGGCTGACGCCTTCTCGGACTTGGCGGTGGCCTACCGCCCCCGCATCGTCGCCGGCTCCGCCTGCCGACGCAGGGAGGCCCGGGCCCGCCACTGCAGGAACTGATCGAACAGCGCCTGGCGCTGGGCATCCCCCAGCGTCCCCGCGACATGGTCGGAGCGCGCCAGGAACGCGTCGAACTCCTGCCGAAGCCGCGCCATCTTGTGCTCCGGCGTGGGCACCGGGGCCGCCGGCCCCTCGATTGAACCGGGAGCCGAGATCGGCGCCGGCGTCTCCGGACCGCCGCCTGCCACGACGACCGGGTCCGGCGGCTTCTCCGGGGTCGGCTCGGCCGCCGCGACGGCCACGGCCACTGCCTCCCCAGGAGCCGGCACCGCCATCGGCGTCAGCCCTGCCACCACCGTGGGCGCCGCCTCGCCCGAGCCCGTGAAGGCGTCCGCAGCCGGCGTCGCACCCGCAACCGCAGCCGGCCCCGCCGCCCTTTCCTCCGGCCAGAGCCACCAGCCGCCCACCCCCGCCAGGACCGCCCCGGCCAACAGCAGCGCCGGCCACAGACGCGGCCCGCGGCCCGGCGGCATGAACGCCACCGTTGCCGACGCCCCCTCCATCGGCTCGGCCTTCGACCGGACGCCGCGGCCAGCCGCGAAAACCAGGTCCTCCGGCAGACGCGGCGGCGCGGGGGCGGCGTCCGCCTCGACCGCCGCCTCCTCCGGCACCAGCAGCGCCGCCAGGCTGCCCGTGGGGACCACGTCGTCCAGGTCCGGCTCCAGCGTGTAGCGCATGACCGACAGCTCCGGCCGTCGCAACCGGAGCAGGAATGCCGGCGTCCCCGCAAAGACGATCTGCAGCGGATGCGCCGACGTCGCCGCCTCCAGCGCGGCGGACTGCAACGCCACCAGCGCCGCCATCACCAGCGTCTCCGCCTGTTCGATGATCAGCACGATCCGCCGCTCGCCATGCCGCGGATGGCACAGCCGCCGAATGCCGGCATCCGCCGCCCGGTCCCCCCGCGCATCGGCCAACCCCTCCCGCAGGCGTTCCAGGGTGAACGGCGCCCGGCGCGGGTTGCCCACGCGGATCAGCAGCGCCTGCCCCGCCGTCGCGCTGCGCGATACCCGCTGGATCGCAAGCGCCCGGGTCGCGTCGTCGGCGTCCAGCACACCCACGAAGGGGTGGCCGGACGCGAGCGACTGCACGGCTTCGGTCTGGTCCAGCATCGCTATTCCTCCCCGACCACCGGACGGGTTTCCATGAAGCTGCGGAACAGCGCCTCCTTTTGGGTGGGCGACAATCCCGTGGTGTCGGTCGTCGCAGCCACCGACGCCCCCGACGCGGCCGGCCGCCGCCGGGCGACCGACGCCGTGCGCCCGGTGTGCGGCGGCGGCTGCAGCACGATGGGGGTGCCCACGGGGGCCGCGGGCGGGGTCTCCGCACAGCCGGCCGCCGCCAGGACGATCCCGGCCGCCGCCATCCGCAACAGCACCGCCCGCGGGACCAAGGCCCGCGTAACCGAGGCGGGCGGGACCGAAGTCCGCGCGACCAGGTCTCCCGTGCCTCTCACCCAAGCCGACGGCGCGCCGCTCCAGCCCCGGACGCCCTCAAACCGCACCATGAATCCCTCTCCCGGCCTGGCGGCAAGTCTATTCGGCCAGGCCCCACCCCGGGGGTCATGAAGTGTCGAACTGGCGTTAAAACGCCACGCAAGGCTGCGTCAAAACCAGCCCCACGGACTCCTGCTGGAAGCGGTCCCGGTATTCGGCCCGCACCGCCTCCAGTTTCGCCAGCGCTTCGGTCTCCCGTTTGGCGGCAGGGCCCAGCCCCCGCTCCGGCCCGGATTCCACCACGATCAGCACGATCTTCGAGGGTTCACGCACCAGCCGCCCGTCCGCCGCCCGATACCGCCCCGCCGCATCCACGACCGTCAGGCCCGCGGGGAAGCGTGGCGTCACCGCGGTGTCCAGGAACGCGTCGAAGGCCGCTGCATCCACGCCGCCGCCCGGCCGCGACAACCCGAACAGCAGCGTCGCCATCAGCGCCGGGCGGCACGTCGGCGGCGCGCAGCCCCCAAGCGACATCCCGAGCCAGAGGACCGACGCGACCCGACTCCACCCACGCCGACCGGCCATGCGCCCCCCTTTGGCCGCATGATGCCGGGCCGGGCTCAGCCGGTGAAGACCTTGTCGATCGTGATCGGCAGGTCGCGCAGGCGCTTGCCCGTCGCGTGCCAGATCGCGTTGGCGATCGCGGCCGGGGTCGCGACGATGCCGATCTCGCCCAGGCCCTTCACCCCCATCGTGTTCCCCGGGTCCTTCTCGTCCACGAAGATCACCTCGATCTCCGGCACGTCCGCATGCGCTGCGATGTGGTACTCGGCTAGGTTGTGGTTCATGAACCGGCCCAGCGCGTGGTCCGTCATGCTCTCCTCGTGCAGGGCCATCCCGATCCCGAACACCGTGCCGCCGATGATCTGGCTGCGCGCCGTCTTCGGGTTGATGATCCGCCCGGCCGCCACCGCATGCACGATGCGCGACACCCGCACCACACCCAGCATCTCGTCCACCCGCACCTCCACGAAGCACGCCCCGTGCGTGTAGCTCGACATCAAGGCCTGGACCGTCTTGTCCATCCCGCCGGCACCCTCACCCTCGATCGTGTCCACGCCGCCGGCCGCCATGGCGGCGGCATAGCTCATCCGCTGCGCCGGATCGGCCTCCAGCACGATGTGCCCGCCTTCGAACACCACCCGGTCGATGGGAACGTTCGCGAACACCGAACCCGGCGCCTTCCGCGCATAGCCGAACAGCCTGTCCCGCACCGCCCAGCAGGCCGTCTGCACCGCCATGCCCGCCGAGGCCGCCGTCCAGGACCCGCCCTCCACCGGCGACTGCGGCAGGTCGCTGTCGCCGATCCTGACGTCCACCCGCTCCATCGGCACGCCCATCGTCTCCGCCCCGATCTGCGCCAGGATCGTGTAGGTCCCGGTGCCGATATCGGCCGTGGCGCTCGCCACCTCCAGCGTGCCGTCGGCACGCAGCACCGCCCGAGCCTTGGTCGACATCATCTGCGCCTCCCACGCGCCGATCGCCATGCCCCAGCCCACCAGCTCCTGCCCGTCACGCATCGAGCGCGGCTCGGCCGTCCGCCGACCCCAGCCGAACCGCTCCGCCCCCATCTGCAGCGCCGCCCGCAGCTCCTTGCTGCTCCAGGGCTTGCCCTCGTTGCCGTCCTTCTCCGCGTAGTTCTTCAGCCGCAGCGCCAGGGGGTCCATCCCCACCGCCACGGCAAGCTCGTCCATCGCGCACTCGATCGCGAACGTCCCGGACGGCGCCCCCGGCGCCCGCATGTCGCCCGGCGTGTAGGTGTCCAGCGGCAGGATCTTGTAGCTGAACGACGCATTCTCCACGTCGTACAGCAGCCCCGACCAGTTCACGACCACCTCCTGATACTCCTCGAACCGCGAGGTGTTCTGGACCGCGTCATGCACCAGCGCTTGCACCGAGCCGTCGCGCGTGGCGCCCAGCACCACGTGGTTGATCGTCCAGGGCCGGTGCGTGAAGGTGAACATCTGGTCGCGCGTCAGCACCACCTTCACCGACCGCTTCAGCTCGGTGGCCGCCAGCACGGCCAGGAACAGCTGATACTGCGGCCGCAGCCCCGACCCGAACCCGCCGCCCACGAACGGGCTGACCACCCGCACGTCGTTGCGCCCGAACACGTTTTGCACGTAGCGTTGCGTGTTCTGCACGCCCTGGATCTTGTCGTGCACCAGCAGGGACCCGTCCTCCTGCCAGATCACCGTCGTCGCATGCGGCTCCATCGGGTTGTGGTGCTCGACGGCGATCGTGTACTCCGCGTCGATCCGCACCGGGATGCCCTGCAACGCCCGCGCCGCGTCGCCCCGCGCCTTGGGCGGCGGCGCGATCCCGCTGCGCAGCTTGCCCGGCGGCGCCGCGCGGTCCCGCCCCGCCACCAGGTCCGTTTCGTGCGCCGCCACCTCGTACTCGATCACCAGAAGGCTCGCCGCATCCCGCGCCGTCTCGAAATCCTCCGCCACCACCAGCGCGATCGGCTGCCCGCTATAGACGACGGTATCGTCGTACAGCGCCCGGAACGGCGACCCGGGCGGCGCCACGTCGTCCTGGTAGCTTTTGCCCCGCCACGCCGTCCGCGGCCGGTTCTCGTGCGTCAGCACCAGCACCACGCCGGCCATCGCCTCGGCCGCGGCGCGATCGATCCGCAAGATGCGGCCCCGCGCGATGGTGCTGTTGACGACGAAGCCGTAGGTCAGCCCCGCCGCCGGGAAGTCGCCGGCGTAGTTCGCCGTGCCGGTGACCTTCTGCGGGCCGTCGATGCGGCTGCGCGCCTGGCCGATATGGGTGTCGGGCATCTCTCGTGCTCCCTTATGCGATCCGCTTGTCGGCGACGCCCTGCGGCGTGCCGGACGCGGCCTGCTGCAGCCCCCGGATGATCGCCTGGTGCGCCAGGCCGATCTTGAAGTCGTTCTGGCCCTGCCCCACGGCACCCTCCATCAACCGCGCCGCGGCCCGGCCGAACACGGCGTCCCCCGGTGCCTCGCCCACAGCAGCGCCTCCGCCTCCGGCACCCGCCACGGCTTGTGCGCCACCCCGCCCAGCGCCACCCGGGCCGCCGTGATCCGCCCCTCCTCCAGCGTCAGCCCCACCGCGACCGACACCAGCGCGAACGCGTACGACAGGCGGTCCCGCAGCTTCAGATAAGTGAAATGGGTCGCATACCCCGCCGCGGGCAACGCCACCGCCGTCACGATCTCGCCCGGGTTCAGCGTCGTGTCGATCTCCGGGCGGTCGCCGGGCAGCCGGTGGAAGTCGGCCATCGCGATCGCCCGGGCCCCGTGCGGCCCCTCCACGTGCACCACCGCCTCCAGCGCCGCCAGCGCCACGCACATGTCCGACGGATGCGTCGCGATGCATGCGGCGCTGGCGCCCAGCACCGCATGGAGTCGGTTCACCCCGCCCACCGCCCCGCAGCCGGAGCCCGGGTGCCGCTTGTTGCAGGGGGTGCCCGGGTCATAGAAGTAGTAGCAGCGCGTCCGCTGCAGCAGGTTGCCGCCCATCGTCGCGGCATTGCGCAGCTGCGGCGAGGCCCCGCTCAGGATGGCCCGCGACAACAGCGGGTACCGCGCCTCGATCACGGGGTCGGTCGCCGCCGCCGTGTTCGTGACCAAGGCGCCGATCCGCAGCCCGCCATCCGCGCCGGCCTCGATCGCGGACAAGCCGGGCAGCCGCGTGATGTCCACCAGCGTGCCGGGCCGCTCTACGTTGTATTTCAGCAGGTCGACGAGGTTCGTGGCCGCCCGCGATCACTTGCCCACCCGGTGCCGCGGCCGTCTCGATCGCGCCCGCGAGGTCGGTCGCGCGGCGATACTCATACCGGATCATCGGCCCGCACCCTGCTGGTCCAGAACCCCGGCGATGGCGTCCACGATGTTCTGGTAGGCGCCGCAGCGGCATAGATTCCCGCTCATCAGCTCCTTGATCTCGTCCCGGCTATGCGACCGCCCTTCGGCCAGCAGCCCGGCCCCCGAACACAGCTGACCCGGCGTGCAGTAGCCGCACTGGAACGCATCGTGCTCGATGAACGCCGCCTGCAGCGGGTGCAGCGTCCCATCCGGCGCCGCCAGCCCCTCCACCGTCGTCACGCTGCATCCGTCCTTCATGACGGCCAGGGCCAGGCAGGAGTTGATCCGCTGCCCGTCCACCAACACCGTGCACGCGCCGCACTGCCCGTGGTCGCACCCCTTCTTCGTCCCGGTTAGCCCCAGCCCATCCCGCAACAGGTCCAGCACGTGGTCCACGGCGTCACGGCAACCGTCCGCGACATCCCGTTCACGACGAGTTCAATGCTGTTCGTGTCCATCTGCACGGGAATCCTCCAGGTCTGCGCCCGCCGTCGCGAGCCGCTCCCCTAACCCGGCGCCCCTCCCCGGGTTCCCCTGCCGATGCCGCACCCTTCCCGGAGGCACAACGAAAAGGGGCGGCCCCGCAAGGCCGCCCCCTCTCAGTCGATCAGGCGCCTGTCCTCAGGCACGCCGCCCATGAAAGCGCGGGTCGAACACCCGCGACAGCTCCGACCGGCTCAGGCCGATATCGGCCAGCTCGCGGTCGCTCAGCATCCCGAGCTCGTCGATCACGGCGCGGCGGCGCGGCAGCGCCGCAAGGTTCGACAGGAAAGCTTTGGCACGGTCCAGGAACGTCGGGCGGGGCTCGGCGACCGTGCCGTCCGTACCCTCGACGACCGGCGTGCGATACGTCAGGCTCTCGGACATCAGGAGCGCAATCTGCTCCTTGGCAAGCGGGGCATTCATCGTAGTCTTCCTCTTCAAGGTATCGGCGGCGGCCTCGGGCCCCGCCTTGTCATGCAACACCGCCTATATGCGCCGGAGACCCTTATGCTGCACTTGCTAACAACCCGTCACTGTCATGCGTCAGGCGCATGACCTTGCTCTCAGCTATGTGATTTGTGAAAAGTTTATGAACGGCAACCCGAACCACTCCGAGCGCCTCGCCGCCGTCCGGGCGGCCCTGGACAGCGCGGGGGTCGACGGCTTCATCGTCCCCCGCGCCGATGAACACCTGGGCGAATACGTCCCCCCATCTGCCGAACGCCTGGCCTGGCTGACCGGCTTCACCGGCAGCGCCGGCCTCGCGGCCCTCCTTCCCACCCGCGCCGCCGCCTTCACCGACGGCCGCTATACGCTTCAACTCGCCGCGCAGACCGACCCGGCCGTGTTCGAGCTCCACCACCTGATCGACGACCCGCCGCACGCCTGGCTGGCCGCCCACGCCCCGAAAGGCGCCCGGATCGGCTACGACCCCCGGCTGATCAGCGCCGACGCCCTGGCCCGCTACACCGGGGCCGGGCTGGCCATGATCCCGCTGGCCGCCAACCCCGTCGACGCCGCCTGGCCCGACCGGCCCGCGGCGCCCGCCGCCCCTGCCGTCCCGCACGGCCTCGCCGAGGCCGGCCTGCCCGCCGCCGAGAAGTGCGCCGCCGCCGCCGCCGCCCTGGCCGCCGCCAATGACGACGCCGCCGTGCTGACCGACCCGGCCTCCATCGCCTGGCTGCTCAACATCCGCGGCGGCGACGTCGATTTCACCCCCTTCGCCCTCGGCTTCGCGTTGCTGCACCGCTCCGGCGACGTTGCGCTGTTCATGGACCCGGCCAAGCTCGGCCCCGACACCCGCGCCTGGCTCGGCAACCGCGTGGCCTTGGCCCCGCCCGCAGCCCTTCCCGCCGCCCTGGCCGCCCTCTCCGGCCAGACCGTCCGCGTCGACCGCACCGCATCCCCGGTCTGGTTCGCCCAGACGCTGGAGGCCGCCGGCGCCCACGTCTCCGACGGGCCCGACCCCTGCGTCCTGCCCAAGGCCTGCAAGAACCCCACGGAACAGGCGGGCGCCCGCGCCGCCCATCGGCGCGACGCCGCCGCCCTGTGCCGCTTCCTGCACTGGCTCGACACCGGCCGCAGCCCGGACACCACCGAGATGCAGGCCGCCGACCGCCTGCTCGCCTTCCGCGCGGATCTCCCGGGGTTCCGCGGCGAGAGCTTCCCCGCCATCTCCGGCGCCGGGCCGCACGGCGCGATCATCCACTACCGCGTGACCCCCGGGACCGACCGCGTCCTGGGCCCCGACGAGGTCTACCTCATCGACAGCGGCGCCCAGTTCCCCGACGGCACGACGGACGTCACGCGGACCGTCTGGACCGGCCCCAGCGACCCCCCGCCCGCCTTGAAGGACCGGGTCACCCGCGTCATGCAAGGCCATATCGCTATCGCCACCGCCGTCTTCCCCCAAGGCGTCGCCGGCCCGCACCTCGATGCGCTCGCCCGCCGCGCCCTCTGGGCAGTCGGCCTCGACTACGACCACGGCACCGGCCATGGCGTCGGCAGCTACCTGTCCGTGCACGAGGGCCCCGTCAGCCTCTCCCGCGCCGCCCGGCCCGTGCCGCTCGCCGCCGGCATGATCCTGTCCGACGAGCCCGGCTACTACGAGCCCGGCCAGTACGGCATCCGCCTCGAGAACCTCCTGCTCGTCCAGCCCCACGACATCCCGGGCGCCCGCAAGCCGTTCCTCGCCTTCGAGACCCTGACCCTGGCCCCCTTCGACCGCCGCCTGCTCGAGCCCACGCTGATGACGCCCCCCGAACGCAGCTGGCTCGACGCCTACCACGCCCGCGTCCTGACCGAGATCGGCCCAGCCCTCCCCCCCGCCGAACGCACCTGGCTCGCCGCCGCCTGCCGCCCGCTCTAACCTGTTGCATCGATTGGCAGTCAGTCATCCCCGAACTTGTTCCGGGGATCCACGCCGCGCCGCCCCCACGAGCCTGTCCTCCGGTGTCGGAGGCATAAACATGCATCGTGGGCAGACGGCACCTCGCTCGAACGCGTTGGTGCCGGTCCGTCACGGCAGCCCCCTGTTACAGAACCTTCACCAACAGGAACCCCACTACCACGGCGGCGACGCTGCCCAGCGCCACCACCGCCAGCCGCCGCTCGACCAGGGCCAGGACCGCCGCGCCGTAGCGCCGCAGCACCGCCGCTTCCAGGAAGAAGCGCGCACCCCGCGTCGCCACGCAGGCCAGCACGAACGGCGCCAGGTCCAGCCGCGCCAGGCCGCAGGCGATGGTGACGATCTTGAACGGGATCGGCGTCAGGCCCTTCAGCAGGATCAGCCACACGCCATACCGCTGGATGCTGTCCACGAAGGCCGCAGCCGCCGCCTCGTAGTGGTAGAGGCGGATCAACGGCAGCGCCACCTGGTCGTACAGCGCCGCCCCGATGGCATACCCCAGCAAGCCACCCAGCACGCTCGCCACCGTGCACACCGTCGCCAGCATCCAGGCCCGCGCCGGGCGCGACGCCACCATCGGGATCAGCAGGACGTCCGGCGGGATGGGGAAGAAGCTGCTCTCGGCAAAGCTGACCACCGCCAGCCACCAGGGGGCCCGCGGACTGGCTGACAGGGCGAGCACGCGGTCATAGAGGCGGCGGAGCATGACCGTCCTTGCCACGGCCCGATGCGCGCGACAACCGCGCCCCGCTTCGAACAAGCCCCGCCTCGGAGAAGCCCCGCCTCGGACAAGCCCCGCCTCGGACAAGCTCCGCTTTCGCCAAGCCCCGCTTTCGCCAAGCCGCGCCCGGCGCTAAGCTCCGCCGCCACCAGCCGGGACGTCCACCATGCGCCGCATCGCCCTCTGCCTCGTTTTCCTGACCGCCACCGCCGCCGCGGCGGCCCCGGCCCCGGCCCGCGCCCAGGGGGCACCGCCCCACGCCTGGTTGTTCGGCACCTGGACGGGCGGCATGTTCCCCGTCCCCGCCAACGTCAGCGGTCAGGCCTGCTTCTCGCAGCCCGTCGTCATCTTCACCCGCGACCTGGTCATGCGCGCCACCCTGGCCCAGCAGACCCTCACCCAGCGCGAGATCGAGACCGCCCGCGCCGTCCCCGGCGGCATGGAGTTCCGGCTGCTCGGCGGCCTCGCCCCCGACTCCAGCCTGCTCGGCATGGGCGGCGGGCGCCTGGGCGGCTTCGGCTGCGAGACCGCCGACGTCCTCCATGTGCAGCGCCGCGGCGAGAACGAGATCAGCTTCCCCGGCTGCTCCGAGTTCCCCAACCCGCTCGTGCGCTGCCGCTGACCCGTGCGGATTGCCCTCATCCACGCGCTGCGCCACTCGGCCGCGCCCATCGAGGCCGCGTTTGCCGCCCTGTGGCCCGAAGCCCAGCTGATGACCCTCATGGATGACAGCCTGTCGGCCGACCTGGCCCGCGCAGGGACCATGCCGCCCACCATGACGGACCGCTTCCTCACCCTGGCCCGCTACGCCGCGGGCACCGGGGCCGACGGCATCCTGTTCACCTGCAGCGCCTTCGGCCCCTGCATCGAGGCTTGCCAGCAGGCGCTGGCCCCCCTCCCCGTCCTGAAGCCGAACGAGGCCATGATCGAGGAGGCCGTGCAGGCCGGCAACCGGATCGGCCTGCTCGCCACCTTCGGTCCCTCGCTCGACACCTTGCCGGCGGAGTTCCAGCACGCCCGCCCCGGCGTGCAGGTCACCACGGCCCTGGCCCAGGGCGCCCTCAACGCGCTCGACCAGGGCGACGGCATGCGCCACGATCAACTCGCCGCCGAAGCCGCCCGCGCCCTGCACGAGTGCGACGTCATCGCCCTCGGCCAGTTCAGCCTCGCCCGCGCCGCCTCCGCCGTTGCCACGGCGACCGGCAAGCGCGTCCTCACCACCCCCGAAAGCGCCATCCGCAAACTCCGCCGGGTGCTCGACGCCTGAAACCGGCGGGCGCCGACCGGCCCGGTCACGCCGCCCGCACGTCCGCGATGAAGCTCCCCACCTCGCTCGTCAGCGCCCCGGCCTGACGCGACAGGTCCGTCGCCGCGTTCAGCACCGCCGAAGCCGAAGCCCCCGTCTGCGCCGCCGCCTGACTGACCCCCCCGATGTTCACCGTCACGTCCTGCGCCGACTGCGCCGTCTGCTGCACGTTCCGCGCGATCTCCGCCGTCGCCGCACCCTGCTGCTCCACCGCGGACGCGATGTGCGTCGAGATCACGTCGACCTCCCCGATCGTCCCCATGATGCCGCGGATCGCCTCCACCGCCTCCTTCGTCGCCGTCTGGATCTGCGCGATCTGCGCCCCGATCTCGTCCGTCGCCTTGGCCGTCTGGTTCGCCAGGCTCTTCACCTCGCTCGCCACCACCGCGAACCCCTTCCCCGCATCCCCCGCCCGCGCCGCCTCGATCGTCGCGTTCAACGCCAGAAGGTTCGTCTGCCCGGCGATGTTCGAGATCAGCCCCACGACATGACCAATCCGGTCCGCGCCGTCCGAAAGCGCCTGCACGATCTCGTTCGTCCGCTGCGCATCGCCCACCGCCTTGCGCGTGATCCGGGACGCCTGCGACACCTGCCGGCTGATCTCGGCGATCGAGGCCGTCAGCTCCTCCGCCGCCGCCGCGACCGTCTGCACCCCGAGGCTCGCCTCCCCCGCCGCGGCCGCCACCGTCGCCGCCTGGCCATCCGCCCGCCGCGCCGTCGACGACATCCCTTCGGACGTCCGATGCAGGTCGTTCGCCGCCGACGACAGGATCGACACCAGGCTGCCCACCTTCACCTCGAACGCGTCGGCCGTCCGGTGCATCACCGTCTTCCGGTCCGCCGCAGCCTTCGACGCCGCCGCGTCGTGCGCCGACTGCATCCGCACCATCTCGACCGCGTTGTCCCGGAACCGCCGCGCCGCCACCGCCATGTCGCCGATCTCGTCCCGGCGCTGCGTGTCCGGGATCTCGAGCGACGCGTCGCCACCCGCGATCCGCTTCAACACCGACGCCATCCGCACCAGGGGCCGGGTGATCGACCGGGCCAGCACCAGCCCCAATCCCAGCCCCGTCACCATGATCACCCCGTTCAACGCATAATGGCTCAGCCGGCTGCGCCCGATGACCGCCACCACGTCCGCCTGCGTCGCGGCCGAATCCGCCTCCGCCGCGGCGCGCAGCGTGTTCGCCCCCACCGCCATCGCCTCGCCCTCCTGCATCGTCCAGCTCACCAGGCGCGCCGCCTTGCTCTGTCCCGTCCTCACCGCAGCGTCGAACCCCTCCTGCCAGCCGGCCAGCGACGGCATGATGCCCGCCGCGGCCGGCGCCAGGGACGGCGAGGCTGCGACCGCCTGCGCCAGCGCCGTCCGCGCCGCGCCCAGCGCCGCGCCCACCCCCTCCGCCGACTCCCGCTGCCCGAAGGCCCGGTACAGCAGGACCAGCCGCTCCGCCGCCATGAACCTGTCGCGGCTCTCACCCACCAGCCGACGCGTCCCCGCATCCAGCCGCTCGTCGTCCCGCAACGTCCGCAGCGCCGCATCGATGCCCGGCCCGGGCGTCATCACGCGGTCCCGATACAGGCCGGCCTCCTCGGCATACAGCGCCTGGATCACCTGCCAGCTCTCCGTGTAGGCCTTCAGCGTCCGCGTCATGTCGCCGGCCACCTGGCGCTCGGCATCGCCGCGGGCCCGTGCCGCGGCCTGCGCCACCAGCCCCGCATCCTGCACCAGCAGCGCATCGGCCTGCCGCGCGAACTCCGCATTGCCGCTGCGCAGCCACTGGTTCACCCGCACCCGCACCTTCTGCATGACAAGGTCGATGTCGACCGCCGCCGACTTTCGGTCCAGGGCGGACCGGAACGTCGCGAAATCGGCGTCGATGCCCGACAGCAGGACCACCCCGATCCCCGTCGACGCCGCCAGCATCAGCAGGATCACGCCAAACCCCAGGAATATGCGAACACGCAGGCTGAACCGCATCGCGACCTCATCGGACAGAACCCGTCCGAGTATCGCGGCGGCAGATTAAGGAAGCCCTGCCGAAAGCCCACGCCGAACATGCGCGCACATCAGCCCGGCCCGTCGCCGATCAGGCCGGTAAGGTCAGCGTCGCCCGCAAACCCCGGCCCGCCCGGTTGCACAGCACGACATCCCCCCCATGCGCCCGCATGATGTTGCGCGTGATCGGCAGCCCGAGCCCCGTGCCCCCCGTCTCCCGGCTGCGGCTGTTCTCCAGCCGGTGGAACGGCTCGAACACCCGGTCCATCTCCCCCGGCGGAATCCCCGGGCCGTCATCGTCCACATGCACCTCCACCAGCCCCTTCTCGGCGGGCTTCACCACCACCAGCGCGCTGCCGCCGTAGGCCAAGGCGTTGCCCACCACGTTCGCCACCGCACGCTTCAGCGCCACCGGCCGCGCCTCCACCGTCAGCGTCTCCGGACCCTCGTAACGGATCGACGTGTTCGTCCCCGGCCGCGCGTCGCTCGCCTCGTCCAGCACCGTCCGCAGCAGCGCCGGCAGGTCCAGCCGCGTCGCCGCCTCGCTGCCCGCCACGTCCCGCCCGAACGCCAGCGTCGCCTGCACCATCGCCTCCAGCTCGTCGAGGTCCGCCAGCATCTTGCGCCGCTGCTCCTCGTCCTCCATCCACTCCGCCCGCAGCTTCAGCCGCGTGATCGGCGTCTTCAGGTCATGCCCGATCGCCGTCAGCAGGAACGTCCGGTCGGCCACGAACCGACGGATCCGCGCCGCCATCAGGTTGAACGCCGCCGCCGCCGTCGCGACCTCCGAGGGGCCCGTCTCCGGCAAGGGCGCCGCGTTCACGTCCCGCCCCAGCCGCTCCGCCGCCTCCGCCAGCACCCGCACCGGCGCCGTCATTTGCCGCACCGCCCACCACGCGACCAGCGCCGCCGTCAGCGTCATGACCGCGAACGCGATCAGGAAGCGCTCCGAGTGCCAGGGCCGCGACGGCGGTACCCGCACCCGTGCGACCAGCCACCGGTCGTCCGGCGCCTGCGCCGCGATCACCAGCAGGCGGCCCGGCGTGTAGGCGCCCCGCAGCGCCACCGCCCTCGGCCGCAGCGCCAGCGGCAGCGCCCCGAACCCGATATAGGGCCGGATCAGCCGCTGATCCCCGGGCGAGGCCGGGCCGAGGTCCTCGCGGGGGAAGATGTTCTCCAGCGAATACTGGATCTCGGGCGTCGATTCCGCGTCCCGCACGGCCGCCGCCCAGGCCTCCGGCGGTTGCACGACCATCGTCCGGTACAGCAACGCCGACCGCGTCCCGAGGTCCCGCCCGTCCGCCAGACGCTGCAGCTCCACCTGCTCCAGCCCCTGGAACGTCAGCGCCACCGCCTGCGCCACGACCAGCACCAAAACCAGCACCGTCGCCGTCCGCGCCGCGAGGCTGCCCGGCCACAGCCTCACTCCCACAGCCTCATTCCCAAAGCCTCACTCCCACAGCCTCATTCCCGCTCCACCTCGCAGGCGAACACGTAGCCGCCGCCGCGCACCGTCTTGATCAGCTGCGAATCCTGCCCGCCCGGCCCCTGGTCCCGGTCCAGCTTGCGCCGCAGACGGCTGATCGCCACGTCGATCGCACGGTCGAACGGCCCGGCCTGCCGACCCCGCAGCAGGTCCAGCAGCATGTCCCGCGTCAGCACCTGGTTCGCCCGGTCCACCAGCGCCGCCAGCAGGTCGTACTCCCCCCCGGTCAACGGCACCTCCGTCCCGTCCGGGTCCAGCAGCCGCCGCCGCCCCGGCTCCAGCTTCCAGCCGGCGAACCGGTAGAACCGCGCCGCCTCCGCCGCCTTCGCCCCCCGTTCCGACGTGCGCCGCAGCACCGCCCGCACCCGCGCCAGCAGCTCCCGCGGGTTGAACGGCTTCGGCAGGTAGTCGTCCGCCCCCAGCTCCAGCCCGATGATCCGGTCCGTCTCGTCCGCCATCGCCGTCAGCATCAGGATCGGCACGTCCGACACGCTGCGCAGCCAACGGGCGATGTCGAGCCCGCCTTCGCCGGGCAGCATCAGGTCCAGGATCACCAGCGAGTAATGCCCCGCCGGCCAAAGCCGCCGCGCCTCCCGCCCGTCGCGCCCGGCCGTCACCCGCATCCCGTGCCGGTCGAGGAAACGCGCCAGCAGGTCCCGGATCTCACGGTCGTCGTCGATCAGCAGGATGTGCGGCGATCCGGTCATGCTCCGGGATTATAATGAAACCGGCGCCCGCGCGCCACGGAATGAACCGGCGCCGGCGCGCCACGGCTCGACACGCCCGGCGCCGCCGTGGTGAAACCCCTCCGCATGCCCCCGCCGCCCACACAAGCCCCGGGATTTCCGCATCCCCCGCCGCCGATGCGCGCCGCGCTGGACGCGCTGATCCGGCACGACTCCCGCCTTGCCGCCATCGAGCAGGCGGCCGGCCCCCTACCCTGGCGTGTCCGCCCGCCGGGCTATCCCGGGCTGCTGCAGGCCATCGTCGGCCAGCAGATCAGCAACCAGGCCGCCGCCGCCATCTGGGGCCGCCTCGCCGCGATCCCGGCGGCACTCGACCCCGCGGGCCTGGCCACCCTCGACGACCCCATCCTCCTGGCCGCCGGCCTGTCCCGCCCCAAGGTCGCGCATGCCCGCGCCCTGGCTGCCGCGTTCACGGAGGGCCGCCTCTCCATCGCCGGCCTGGCGGCGCTGCCCGACGCGGAGGCCGTCGCCGCCATCACCGCCGTCCGCGGCATGGGTCCCTGGACCGCCGAGGTCCACCTGCTGTTCGCCCTGCAACGGCCCGACGTCTTCCCCGCCGGGGACATCGCCGTCGCCGGCGCCGCCGCCCACCTGCTCGACCTGCCGGCCCGGCCCGGCCCCGTCGAGCTCCGGCGCCTCGCCGAGCACTGGCGGCCCAGCCGCGCCCTCGCCGCGCGCCTGCTCTGGCACCACTGGCGCCACATCACCGGCCGCCCCAGCTTCGACGACGATCCCCGACCCGCCCTGGCCTCATGACGCCCGACGATCCCCCGCGCCCCCTGGCCGACGCCCTCGCCGAAGCCCGGGCCGAGCTGGCCGACCTGCGTGCCCGGCTGTCCGACATCGAGGGCAGCACCGCCTGGCGCATCGCCGGCAGCGCCCGGGCGCTGGTGCGCCGCAGCCGCACCCTGCGTCTCCTCGGGTGGGTGCTGACCTTCCGGTTCCACCGCCTCGCCCAGCAATGGGCCGCCCGCCGCCTGGTGCGCGACCTGCTGCGCCACGGCCTGTTCGATGCCGGCTGGTATCGAACCCGGCACCCGGGCCTCGCCCGCCCCGGCACCGACCTCCTGGCCCACTACGCCCTCTCCGGCCGCCAGCTGGGCCTGCCCCCCAACCCGGTCTTCGACCCGGCCTGGTATGCGCAACGCGCGGGCGTCGATCCCGCGCAGGCCATCATCCACTATCTCCGTCACGGCATGCCGGCCGGCCGCGCCCCGAACCCCTCCTTCGACCCCGCCCACTACGCAGCGCAGTTCTGCGGGGCCCAATTCCGCGAAGCCGCGGCCAACCCGCTCGGCCACTACCTCGCCCACGGCAAGGGCGACCCCAACCCCGACTTCGACGCCGCATGGTATCGCGCCCGCCACGCCATCGGCGACGCGAACCCCCTCGTCCACCACCTGGTCAACACGCCGGGCCAGGAAACCAACGGCCGTCGCATCCAGGCCCTGCGGGCCCGGCAGAGCCAGGCCCTCGGCACCGGACTGACCCTGTCTCCCGACACCCGGCTCGTGGTCGGCATCGTCACCTATCAGACGCCCGCCCCCATGCTCGCACGCGCCCTTCGCGGCGCCGACGCCGCCGCTGCCGCCGCCGGCATCGATGCCGCGGTCCTGCTGCTCGACAATGGCGGACCGTCCAGCGCCGCCGTCCTGCCGCGCCCCGGCACGCGGGTGCTGCCCACGGCCGGCAATGTCGGCTTCGGCGCCGGGCACAACCGGATGATGTGTGCCGCTTTCGAGGATGGGGCCCAGTACTACCTCGCCCTCAATCCCGACGCCGTCCTGCACCCCTCCGCCCTCGGCGCACTGCTCCGCATGGCCCGGGCCGCGGACGACCTCGCCCTCGTGCAAACCACGCAGTTCCCCGCCGAATACACCGTCGCCTACGATCCCGCGACCTTCGACACACCCTGGGTTTCCGGCGCCTGCCTGCTGATCCCGCGCGCCGTGTACGACCGCATCGGCGGCTTCGACGAGGGGTTCTTCATGTATTGCGAGGACGTCGACCTCTCGTGGCGCGCCCGCACCGCAGGCCTCCGCACCCTTACCTGCCCCGCCGCCCTCCTGTTCCACCCCACCACCCACCGCGTCCTCGACCTGCCGACCGAGACGATGTACCTCCACAGCGGCCTGCGCCTCGCCCTCAAATGGAACGACCCGGCCTTCGCCGACCGCACCCGCGCCGAATGCGTCCGCGCCGGGATCATCCCCCCGGACCTCTCCGGCCTCCGCCCCGAGCCCGCAACCCCGGGCTTCCGTCCCGACTTCGAGAACGACTACAGCTTCGGGCCGAAACGGTGGTGAGCCGCCCCGCCCCGACCGCCGGCGGGCTCGATGTCGTCGTCCGCTTCCACGACCCCGCCCGGCTCGACGAGCTGGGGCGCGCCGTCTTCTCCCTGGCCCTGCAGGACCACCGCCCGCTCGCCATCCTCGTCGTGTGCCAGCGATTCGACGACGCGGCGCTCGATGCCACGGCCCAGGCCCTCGCCCCCCTGATCGCCATCGCCGGCGACGTCGTGCTGGAGGTGCTGAACCGTCCGCAGGCCGAGCCGCCGGATGCCCGGGCCGCCCTGCTCAACCAGGGCCTGCGCGCCGGCACCGGCCGCTGGGCCGCCTTCCTGGACTACGACGACCTCATCTACCCCGAGGGCCATCGCCTGCTGATCGCCGAGCTCGAGGCCAGCGGTGCCGCCATCGCGTTCGGCGGCGTGCTGAACACCGAGGTGGTGCGGGAAGGGGTCGTGCCCCTCGTGACCCATAAGCGGCGCCTGTTCCAGGGCGAGGGCCTGCGCCAGCTGCTGCACAGCAACTTCTGCCCGCTGCACAGCTTCGTCCTGGACCGCCAGCGGATCGCCCCCGAGGACCTCTGGTTCGACGAGACCCTGGCCGCCCTCGAGGATTACGACTTCCTGCTGCGCCTGTGTGCCCGCTACCCCGCCAGCTTCCGCCTGAAAGACACGATCATCGGCGAATACCTGCTCAAGGACGACGACAGCAACATCAACCCCTTCGCCCACGGCCCCCGCTCCGACCTGGTGCCGAATGCAACCTGGGAGGCAGCCAAGGCCCTCGTCTGGCCGCGCAAGGCCGGGCTCGTCCTCAGCCCCCCCGTCCAGGCCAGCCTCGGCGTCGACCAACCCGGCCTGACCGTGGCGGCCTTCCTGGCCCGCTAGGAAGGCCGCCACCGCAAGGCCGACTTCCTGGCACGCTAGGCAGACCTCGGTTAAACTCTCCCCAAAAGAACCGGGAGACGAACGCGATGCCCCTCACCCGACGCCGGACCATCCTGGGCGCGGCCCTCATGCTGCCCACGCTCGCCAGCCCCTTCGTCCGCCGGGCCCACGCCGAGGTCGCCGAGGTGCGCATCGCCAAGCAGTTCGGCACGCTCTACCTCCAGCAGGACGTGATGGAGCAGCAGCGCCTGATCGAGAAGCACGCCGCCCGGCTCGGCCTGCCCAACCTCGTCGTCGAATACGTCCGCCTCGCCGGGTCCGGGCCGGTCACCGACGGGCTGCTGTCCGGCCGCCTGCATTTCGCCAGCGGCGGCGCCCCCGGCGCCATGCTGCTGTGGGACCGCACCAAGGGCGCCGTGAAGTCCTGCTTCGCCATGAACGCCAGCAACCAGAAGCTCGTCACCGTCCGTCCCGAGCTGAAGACCATTCGCGACCTGGTGCCCACCGACCGCATCGCGCTCCCCGCCGTCAAGACGAGCCCCCAGGCGATCTGGCTGCAGATGGCCGCCGTCCAGGCGTTCGGCCCCACCGAATGGGCCCGCTTCGACGCCCAGACCATCACCCGCGCCCACCCGGACAGCATGGCCCAGCTCCTCGCCCGGACCGAGGTCGACTGCCACTGGACCACGAGCCCCTTCCAGGAGCGCGAGCTCGCCAACCCCGCCGTCCACGCGGTCGCCGACAGCTTCGCCATCATGGACCTGCCGTCGGTCACCCCCAACACCATCTACGGCAACGCCAGCTTCCGCGATGCCAACCCGATCGCCTGGCGCGCCAGCGTCGCCGCCTTCCAGGAAGCGACCGACTTCATCGTCAAGGAGCCCACCCAGGCTGCCGAGCTCTACCTGAAGAACAGCGGCGACAAGGACACCCTGCAGAACGTGCTCGCCACCATGGCCAGCCCCGGCAACGCCTTCACCCTCCAGCCCCGCGGCCTGCAGAAGATCGCCGACTTCATGACCAACACCGGCGTCCTCAAACGCCGCCCCGCCCTCGCCGACCTCTTCTTTCCCGAAGCCGGCGACCTCGGCGGCTCATGACGGACCCCGTGCCGCCGGGCCGTGCCCGCTGTCGAGCTCCCTGGTCGACGATGCGCTTGCCGAGATGCGATCAGGCAAGGTCATGAGCCGGGATGCACACCGAGCCCGCATGACGGCATCATGGGCGCTGAAAGGCTGTAAGCCCTGTAAGCCTGGACGCGGCGAGACGATGACCTGATACCAGCGGCACAAACCGATGACTCTTTCTTCGATTTATGCCGCTGGTATCGCTCACCGAGGTTCATCCGATGCCGCCGAACCTCGACGTGAGCATGGCTCCCTAGAATTTCATCGGCGGTGGAGGCGGCGCGGCGGGCGCAGCGACAGGCTGTGCCGCCAGCCATTGCATGATCCCCAGGTCGCTGAGCGTGGCGATCAACGACGTGCGCGGCGTGCCGTTGGTGGTCGTGGGAACGTTGCCGAAGCTGACGCTCAGCAATGGTCCGCATCGGTTGTAGTCGATCGGTGTCCCTTGCGGCGGGTAGGCGATGAAGACCGACGGCTTGTCTGCCGGGTTCCCGCCTTCAGAGGGATCGGTCCGGTGCCACTCCCACGTCGTGAGCAGGCCGCTCTGGCAGGCGGAGACCGCCGGGTTCGCGTTCCAGGCAATCTGCGCACCCCGATCCAGCGAAGGCGCGCCATACTTCGCCTTCAGCGCCTCCTTGGCCTGGTCGACGACGAAGGGTGTGGTGGGCACGACGAACTGGCGCCATAAGCCGACGACGCGAGCCGGTCCGCCGACCGTGTTCCGGAACACGGCGATCTTTTCACTGCCGTCCGCGGTCTCGAACAGGTGGCCCCGTAACCATGCCGGCGGCTGCGCCTGTCCCGGTCGCGGATCCTGGGTGACGAACTCCTGCCCGACTTGCATGTGGCTGCGGATGGCGGCTTCCGCCTCATCGGCCGGTATTCCGAGGCGCAGGCCCACGATGTCCGGCCCGAACGCGCCGGCCGCGAACCGCGCGGCAGCACTGGGCGGGGTCGGCATGGGCGGCGGAGCCTGAGGCGGGGCGGGCCAGGGGACACTCTGCAGCACGCGCGTCGCCACCTGCCGGTCGCCGGCATACAGCGCCTCGGATTGCGGCTCCAGCCGCAGGAGTGTCAGGCCGGGAAGCAGGGGTCTGGCATCGACCGGATGGAGGAGAGTGCGGATCGTCGCCTGGTCCTCCCCGCCGCGCAGGCTGTAGATGCCCCTGCCCTCCTGCGGCAGGGGCATATCGTACGTGTCGACAGGCGCGGGCAGCACCGCGATGATCTCTGCAGCACGCTGGCCCGGCTGGCTCAGCCTGATGGACAGCACGTTGGCCTGGGTCAGGCCAAGCGCCTTCAAGGCGTCGCGCGTCGCCGTGTCGAGCGAAAGGCCGACCGTGGGCGGGAAGGCCACCACGCGGGTGGACGTGCCGTCGGTCAAGGCGGCCTGCCGGTATTCCAGCTGTGGTGGCAGGGCGGCCGCACGGTGCAGCGTCCACTCCCGAAAGGCTGCCGTGCTGGCGTTGTCCGACGGCGGACGACTGAAAAACAGCCCCCATGCATCGAAATCCCGCCACCTCGCGCTCGTCTCCCAAGTCCGCTCGGCGCTGTAGCGAACCTGCGCCAAATCCCCCCATCGCTGTGTTGCGGGGTCGAGCTGGCCGGACTGGAGCATGAACAGGAAGGCGGCATCGGCATTGAGGGGAACCGGGCCGAACGGCCGGGGAGCCGTCTCTCGCGCCGATCCCATCGCCGGCAGCGTAAGCCTCCTCGGCTGATCGAACTCCTTCAGCTTCCGCGTCAACGCTGAATCGGCATAGAGCGCGAGCCTGTCGCCCTCGATCCGCCAGAACCGTCCGGTGGGCAACCCGGTCGAGACGCTCCAGTCTGCCGTCGTCGTGGTCTCCCGGCTCATCGAACCGGTCAGGGTCAGCCGCAAGCCGAGATAGGCTACCAGGGATTGGCCGGATTGCTGGCCTTCGACCATCGCACGCGCCTGCGCCTCCGGCGGCGCCCAGGTCAGGCCCTGGACGATGGTGTCCGTCGTGGACCCGAAGATCGTCACCCGCTCCGGCGCGCCAAGGGTGAACTGACCGGCCTTGATGTTGTAGCGGAGCAGGACCGGGATCGTGATCATAAGCCGGAACGGCAGTGCGGGGGCGGCTGCCGTCTGCGCAGGGAACACGGTCGATCGGGCGCTCGTGGCCAGGTCGCGCAGCGCGAACAGGTCCCGGCCGGCGCCGGACGTCGCAAAAGTGAGATCGTGGCAGGAGCGGCCGCCCGCTGGATTCGGACCCGTGGCGGGCAGGTAAAGGCAGGCCAACGACACCGTCGCAGCATCGTCCAGCTTGGCGACGATCTCCGCCGACGTCGCGATGCCGATCGCATTCACCAAACGGGTCCAGGCGCGGACGGAGGGCGGGGCGCTGTCGATCTGCGGTCCCGAGTCGGACCGGTGCAGCAAGCCAAGCACTGCGAGGCCGATCGGACGGTCCGGGCTGTCACCGCCTGTGCTCGAGCCGAATCCCGCCTGATCGACACGGGGCAGGTACGGCAGGCCCAGAAGGGTGGGAAGACCCCAAGCGCGGGCAGCGGCCGCGCTCCGGCTGTCGATCTCGTCCAGTAGCCCGATTGCGGGTGCCGGGGCCACCAGCTCCAGCTGCGTCAGTCGATACTCGTAGGTGGAAATGAGGCAGTTCTCGGTCGGGCAGGCGTCCCGGGCGGCCAGCCACTGGGTCTGCTCCGGCGCAAGCTGCGGTGGGGCGTTCGGAGCGGCGGCAGCGGCGGCATAGGTCGCAGCCATGCGCCGGTCCAGCTCCGCCAGCCGGGGCTGGGTGCACACCAGGCGCAGTGCACCGGGGAGCGGGCGTGAACAGTCGAGCGGCCCTGCACCCGTCAGGGCAACCGTTCCGTTCCGGGCGGGCAGCTCCGCGGCGCGGGCGGCACCGGCCTGGCCCGGCGCCGCAAGCAACTCCGCGACGCGTTGCGCCATGGCGCGTTGCAGGCATCCGGGATCGGCCTGGCAGGCATTGCGCTGACGCAACCAGGCGCGCTGTCCCGATGTCAACGCTGCGGCGTCTGCGCCCTGCACCGCAGCAGCCGCTCTGGAGAAGGCGGCCGCAACGGCCGCGTCCGCGCGGGCGAGCACCGGGTCGCGGCAGATGGCCACCTCCGATGCCGTCGAGGCGCGGGCACAGTCGAAACTCGGCATGGCCGCGGAGAAGCCCGGCTGGGCTCGCGCCGTGCACGCAAGGGACACGGCGAGGATGAGGCCAACGAGCAGCGGCCTAAGCAGCGTATAGCCGTGCATCCTGCGCCCTCGTCTTTGACCGTCGCGACTTTCCGGCCCGAGGTCGTGGTGTCAAGCGCAAACGGCGCTTCGCCAGCGGTAAGGCGGATTTCAGCCCGGCGAAGGCGGGGCCCGCTGTCCTACCCGGCCTTCCGCACCACCAGCGTCACCCACGGCCCCTCGGCGAACCGCCGCTCCAGCACCAACCCCTGCCGCCGGTGGGCGCCCAGCACCCATTGCGCCTGCCAGTCCAGCAGGCCCGCCAGGATCGCCGTGCCGCCCGGTGCCAGGTGCAAAGCGAGGTCCCGCGCCATCCGGCACAGCGGCCGGGCCAGGATGTTCGCCAGCACCAGGTCGAACCGCCCCGACACCCTGCGCGACCGCCACCCATCCGCCAGGGCCGGGCGCACCAGCCGCCCCACCCTGTTCGCCTGCGCGTTCTGCCCGGCCACCCGCACCGACCACGGCTCGATATCCGTCGCCAGCACCGGGACCCGCAACAGCTGGGCCGCCGCCATCGCCAGGATGCCCGACCCCGTCCCCAGATCCAGCACCCGCAACTGCGGCACGCGCTGCCGGGGCGCCCGGCTCGGCCGCCGCCGGGCCACCGCCTCCAGCGCCCGCAGGCACCCCCGGGTCGAGCCGTGCTCCCCCGACCCGAAGGCCAACCCGGCATCCAGGGTCAGCCCGATCAGCCCGGCCGACACCCGCCCCGCCTCGTGCGTGCCGCGCACCAGGAACCGCCGGCCCACCCGCACGGGCGGGAAGCTCTGCTGCGTGCGCAGCAACCAGCCGTCCGCCTCCGTCGCCGTGTGGCCGGGCACTGCAGAGACACCGCTCGTCAGCTCGGCCAGCAGCAGCGCGCCCAGCAGCGGCGCCGGGTCGGCACCGACCTCTCGCACCCCCTCCACCCGCCAGATCCGCGCGTCCTCGTCGGCCAGGAAGAAGCCGACGGTCTCGCAGGCCGACAGGAACGCCGCCTCGTACGCCTCCAGCGCCGACTCGGGGACTTCGACCCACACCGTCTCCAGCGGCGCCGCCCGCCGTCTCGACATGCCCCGGCTCATGCCTTCTCCAGAAACCGGTCCAGCAGCCGCTTCTGGCCGGCTTTCTCGAACAGCACCTCCACCCGGTCGTCATCCACCGCCAGCACCTGGCCGTAGCCGAACTTCTGGTGGAACACGCGGCTGCCCACCGGGATCGCCTCCGTCCGGGCCGGGCGCGCCGGCGCCTCCCACACATCGATCTCCCGCGGGGTCGCGGCCCGGCGCACCATCAGCGGCCCGCCCGAGAACACGCTCGGCGCCGCCAGCAGCCGCGCCTCCCGCTGCAGCGCCGCGCTGCCCGCCCGAGCCACGACCGCGTCCGGCAGCTCCTCCACGAAGCGGCTCGGGATGCTGCTCTGCCAGTTGGCGTACAGCCGCCGGTTCGCGGCATGGCTCACCACCGCCAGCTTGCGCGCCCGCGTCAGCCCCACATAGGCCAGCCGCCGTTCCTCCTCGAGCCCCTTCTGCCCGCCCTCGTCCAGCGTCCGCTGACTCGGGAACAGCCCCTCCTCCCAGCCCGGCAGGAACACCGTGTCGAACTCCAGACCCTTGGCCGCGTGCAGCGTCATCATGCTGACCCGGTCGCCCTCGGCGTTCTCCTCGTTCTCCATCACCAGGCTCACATGGTCCAGGAACCCGGCCAGGCTCTCGAAGTCCGCCAGCGCCCGCACCAGCTCCTTGAGGTTCTCGAGCCGCCCCGGCGCGTCCGGCGACTTGTCCTGCTGCCACATCTCCGTGTAGCCGCTCTCGTCCAGCAGCGTCGCCAGCACCAGCACGTGCCCGTCGCGCGGCAGCGCCTCCCGCCAGCGCGCGAAGCCCTGGAACAGCGTGGCCAGGCTCTCCCGCAGCTTGCCCTTCAGCCCACCCGACTGCACGAGCCCCAGCGCCGCCTGCGCCAGCGGCACGCCCTGTGCCCGGGCCGCCTCGTGCATCGTCCGCAGCGCCATCTCGCCCACGCCCCGCCGCGGCAGGTTCACGATCCGCTCGAAGGCCAGGTCGTCCGCCGGCTGGTGCAGCACCCGCATGTAGGCGACCGCGTCCCGGATCTCCGCCCGCTCGTAGAACCGCAGGCCGCCGATGATGCGGTAGGGCGTGCCCTGCAGGATCAGCCGCTCCTCGAAGGCCCGGGTCTGCGCCGTCGTGCGCACCAGGATGGCCATCTCGCTCAGCCGCTCCCCGTCGCGCCGAAGCGCCTCGATCCGCTCGCCCACCATCCGGGCCTCCTCGTCCGAGTCCCACAGGCTGACCACCTGCACCGGATCGCCTCCCGCATCCGCCCGGCCCGGCCGCAGCGTCTTGCCCAGCCGGCCCTCGTTATGCGCGATCAGCCCCGCCGCCGCTGCCAATATGGGCGCCGTGCTGCGGTAGTTCCGCTCCAGACGGACGATCACGGCGCCCGGGAAGTCCTTCTCGAACCGCAGGATGTTCTCCACCTCCGCACCCCGCCACGAGTAGATCGACTGGTCGTCGTCGCCCACGCAGCAGATGTTCTGGTGTGCCTGCGCCAGCAGCCGCAGCCAGAGGTACTGCACCACGTTCGTGTCCTGGTACTCGTCGACCAGGATGTAGCGGAACCGGCGGCCATACTCGGCCAGGATCTCGGGCCGCGTCCGCAGCACCTCCGTCATGTGCAGCAGCAGGTCGCCGAAATCGGCCGTGTTCAGCGTCCGCAGCCGCGCCTGGTAGGCGGCATACAGCGCCTTCACCTGCCCGCCGGCGAAGTCCGTCTCCTCCGACGCGGGCACCCGGTCGGGCGTCACGCCCCGGTCCTTCCAGCGCTGGACCATGCCCATCAAGGCCTGCGGCGCCCATCGCTTGGGGTCGACCCGGGCGGCCTCCATCACCTGCTTCAACAGCCGCAGCTGGTCGTCGGCGTCCAGGATGGTGAAGCCGCTCGTCAGCCCCACCAGCTCCGCATGCCGCCGCAGCATCCGGGCGCACAGGGCATGGAACGTCCCCAGCCAAAGCCCCTCCGCCGGGCGGCCCAGCAGCGCGCCCACCCGTTCGCGCATCTCGCGCGCCGCCTTGTTCGTGAACGTCACCGCCAGCACCTGACCCGGCGCCGCCCGCCCCGTCAGCATGATGTGTGCGAACCGCGTCGTCAGCACCCGCGTCTTGCCCGTGCCGGCCCCGGCCAGCACCAGCACCGGCCCGTCCATCGCCTCGACGGCGGCCCGCTGCTCGGGGTTCAACCGGACGAGGTAATCGGTCATGATGGGAGGATGCGGCGCGTCACCCGAGGCTTCTAACCCCTATGCCCGGCACCGCCAACCCGCTGCTCCAGGCGCCGCTGCGCGCGTTGGCGTGGTCCGCCCGCCGCGGACCCATCCTGCTCGCCGTCGGCATCTTCGGCGGCATCCTCTCGCCCCGCCTTGCCGCAACCTTCAAGACCTTCATCACGCCGGACGTCCTGCTCATGACGACGCTGGTCCTGCTGCGCGTCGACCTGCCCGGCACCCTGGCGCATCTGCGCCGCCCCGCGCAGCTCGCGCTGATCGTGGCGGCCATGATGCTCGCCTGCCCCATCCTGGCCTTCCTCGTCGTCCGGCTCCTGCCGCTCGATCCCGGCATCGCCGCAGGCGTGGTGCTGCTGGCCACCGGGTGCGCCGCCACCTCCTCGGCCGCCTTCGCCCGCCTCGTCGGCCTCGACCCCGAGCTCTCGCTCGTCACCACCCTGGCCAGCCTCGCCCTCGTGCCCTTCACCGCCGCCCCCATCGCGCTCTGGCTGCTCGGCCTCGACCTGTCGATCGGCGCCGCAGCCTTCATGACCCGGCTGCTCGTCGTCGTGGGTCTGCCCATGCTGCTGTCGCTCGGGCTGCGCCGCCTCATCGGCCGCAACGCCCTCGCCCGCTGGGCAGACGCGGTGGACGGGGCGCTCGTCTGGCTCGTCGTGTTCTACGGGTTCGCCGTCATGGATGGGCTTGCCGGCCGGATGGCTGCCGACCCCGCCTGGGTGGTGCAGGCGCTGGTCGCCGCCTTCCTGGCCGATTACGGCCTCAACCTCGTCACCGCCCTGGCCCTGCGTCACCTCGGCCCGAAACTGGCCGCGACGGCCGGCCTCATGTCCGGCAACCGCAACATGGCGCTCTATCTCGCGGTGCTGCCGGCCGGCACGGACCCGCGGATCACACTCTTCTTTGGCCTATGCCAGATCCCGCTGTTCCTCAGCCCGTTCCTGCTCCGGCCCCTGTACCGCCGCCTGCTGCCTAGGCCGCCGGCTCGGCCTTGACGGCGCGCACCCCGAGCAGATGCGCGATGGCGTAGGTCAGGTCTGCCCGGTTCAGCGTGTAGAAGTGGAACTCGTCCACCCCGTTCGCCTGCAGCAGCCGCACCTGCTCCGCCGCCACGATCGCCGCCACCATCCGCCGCAGCTCCGGATCCGACTCCGTGCCCTCGAACAGCGCGCCCATCCAGCCCGGGACCGATGTCCCGCACATCGCCGAGAACTTGGCCGCCTGCGCGAAGTTCGACACCGGCATGATCCCCGGCACCACCGGCGCCGTGATCCCCGCCGCCAAGGCCTGGTCCAGGAACCGCAGGAACATCGTCCCCTCGAAGAAGTACTGGGTGATCGCCCGGGTCGCCCCGGCATCCAGCTTGCGCTTCAGGTTGTCGAGGTCATGGCCCGCACTCACCGCCGTCGGGTGCACCTCGGGATAGGCTGCGACCGAGATCTCGAAGTCGCCCACCCGCTTCAGCCCGGCCACCAGGTCCGCCGCATAGGCATAGCCGTCCGGATGCGGCGCATACTCCTGCCCCGCCGGTGCATCGCCCCGCAGCGCCACGATGTGCCGCACCCCGGCATCCCAGTACTGCCGGGCCACGTCATCGACCTCGCCCCGGGACGCCCCGACGCAGGTCAGGTGCGCGGCCGGTGTCAGCGTCGTCTCCGTCACGATGCGCGCCACCGTCGCGTGCGTCCGCGCCTGCGTGGACCCGCCGGCCCCATAGGTCACGCTGACGAAGCGGGGCGCCAGCGACTCGAGCCGGCGGATGCAGGTCCAGAGCTGCGCCTCCAGCGCATCGTTCTTCGGCGGGAAGAACTCGAAGCTCAAGGCGGGGGCGGACAGCGCCGAGGACCGGGGCGGCAGCCCGTCGAAGCGCGGACCGGTCAGCCAACGCTCCAGCGTGGCGCCTGCGGGACCGGACGGAAGCGAGGGGGGGAGGATCTGGTTCATCTCTGCTATCTATGTTGTGAACGTGCAACACCAACGGGCTTGCCGGTAGTATAGGACCGAACGTCGGCAACGCCATGCTCTCGACGACGTTTCTGCTCCCGGCGTGGTTCAAGGCGCCCGAACGAAGGTAACCGATGCCCCGACTTCCACTCCGCGCCCGTCTCGTCCGCGCCGCTGCCGCAAGCCTGCTTGCAGCCCTGGCCGGGTGCGCGACCGCCCCCCCGGCCACCGACACGGAGTCGCTCGCCGAGTTCCGCCAGACGAACGACCCGCTGGAACCCACGAACCGCTTCTTCTACAAGATCGACGACGGCCTCGACACCTACCTCCTACGCCCGATCGCCGTCGCCTACCGCACCGTGGTCCCGGGCGCCGTCCGCCGCCCTGTCCACAACCTGCTCACCAACCTCGCCGCGCCGACCGCGTTTGCCAACGACGTGCTGCAGGCCAAGCCGCGCCGCGCCGGCGACACCGTGATGCGCTTCCTGATCAACACGACGGCCGGCGTCGGCGGGCTGTTCGACGTCGCGACCGGCCTCGGCTTCCCGGCCCACAGCACGGATTTCGGCATCACGCTCGCTGTCTGGGGCGTCGGCGAAGGCCCGTTCCTGTTCCTGCCGCTGCTCGGCCCCAGCAACGGGCGGGATGCCACCGGGTATGCGGGCAACATCGCGCTCGACCCCTTCACCTACCTGTCGTTCGGCGGCGTCAACACCCTGCGCTACTCCAAGTACGGCCTCGGCATCGTGGACGCCCGCGAGCGCCTGATCGACCCCATCGACCAGGTCAAGAAGACGGCGCTCGACCCCTACGCCACGTTCCGCAGCCTGTATCGCCAGAACCGCCAGTCCGAGATCGACGCGACACGTGCCGCCGATCGTCCCACCGTCCCCGCCTGGTTCCATTGATCGAGAGCGTCCATATCCCATGCTGACACGCCGAACCCTGCTGATCACCGCCTCCGCCGCCGGACTGCTCCTGACAGCCGGACCCCGTGCCTGCGCCCAGGCCGCCGGGAACGAGGCCACGGCCTTCGTCCTCAAGCTCGGAACCGATCTCACGGCCATCGTCAACGGCCCGGGCGACGCGGACACCAAGAAGCGCCGCCTGCAGCCGCTCATCGAATCGGCCGTCGACATCGATGGTGTCGGCCGCTTCTGCCTCGGCACCTTCTGGCGCACCGCGACGCCCGAGCAGCAGGCCGAATACCTCCGCCTGTTCCACGACGTCCTGGTCAACAACATCAGCGGCAAGATCGGCGAGTTCCAGGGCGTCACCTTCAAGCCCACCACCACCAGCCAGCGCGAGGCCGACACCTATGTCGGAACGCTGATCAGCCGGCCCAACCAGCAGCCCAACAACGTGCAGTGGGTCGTCGAGCCGGTCGGCGGCCGGCCGAAGATCGTGGACGTCTATGCCGAGGGCACCAGCCTTCGCCTGACCCAGAAAGCCGACTACAGCTCCTACCTCCAGAACAACGGCCGCAACGTCGCGGCACTGATCGATGCCATGAAGCGACAGGTCGCCCGCTGATCCCCGAAGTGGTCATCCCCGGGCTTGTCCGGGGATCCACGCCGAGGGAGTGACCGGGTCCATCCCGGTGACCGTCCGGCGCCTGTCGTTGACCGCACCAGGCTGCCAGCCCGCCGAGCGAGAAAACTGCCCTACCCGACGATCACCGGAACACGCTCGGCAGGCGGCGTGTTCCGGCTTCGGCCGCACCGCACCAGACCATCGATGATCACCATCCCGATCCCCGGCAGGTCGCCGCCCTGCACGCTCGCCAACAGGTTCGCCCCTGCCGAGTGCTGCGCCCGGTCCATCAACACGAAATCTGCCGCCCGCCCCGTTTCGATGATCCCGCACGCCAGCTTGCGCATCCGCGCCGTGTTCCCCGTCGCACAGCAGAACACCTGCTCCGCCGGCGTGTCGCCCAGGCTGCTCAGCAGCGCCACCATCCGCAGGATGCCCAGCGGCTGCACCCCCGACCCCGCCGGCCCGTCCGTCCCCAGGATCACCCGATCGAGCTGCCCCAGCTCCTTGGCGAACCGCAGCGCCGACAGCCCCGCCAGCTCGTTGCCGTTGTGCACGATCTCGATCCCCCGGCCGCATCCCTCGCACAGGCACCGGATCTGCCGCAGCGGAAGCGCCGTGTGCCCGCCGTTGATGTGCCCGATGATGTCCGCATCGGCTTCCAGCACCGTGTCGGCATCGATGTAGCCCGACCCCGGGACGCTCGGGCCCCCCGTGTGGATCGTGCTCTGGATGCCGTACCGGCGCGCCCAGGCCACCATCTGCTTCGCCTCCGTGCCGGCCTTCACCGAGCCCAGCCCCACCTCGCCCAGCAGGGTCACCCCCGCCGCCGCCAGCTCGGCGAAGTCGCTTTCGACCATCCCCTGCTCGATCACCGGGGCGCCGGCCAGCACCTTCACCCCGCCGGGACGGTAGTTCGCGTAAGCCCGCTGCGCCGTGATCGCCAGCGCCTTCAAACCCACGATGTCCCGCGGCCGCCCCGGCAGATGCACCTCGCCGGCCGAGACCATCGTCGTCACCCCGCCATGCATCGTGCTGTCGATCCAGCCCAGCTGGCCCTGCCGCGGCGTCCAGTCGCCGAACACCGGGTGCACGTGGCTGTCGATCAGCCCGGGCGACAAGGCACAGCCCTGCGCGTCGATCGTGACCGTGGCCTCGCCGATGTCGCAGTCCTTCAATTGGCCGACCGCGGCGATCCGCCCCTCCGTCGCCACCACCGTGTCCGCATCCAGGATCGGCTGCTCCAGCCGGCCCGACAGCAGCAGCCCGATGTTGCGGATCACCAGCTTGCCCACCTGCCGCTCCGGCGCGCCCATGAGTGCCATCAACTCACCTTCTGCAGCAATGCGAGGAACGTCCGCTGTTCTGCCGGCGACAGCGGCGCGAGCGTCGCTTCCGTCACGGCCCGGCCCGTCGCCACCGCCGCCGTCCCCCGCGCGAGGCCGGCCGCCGTGGGGCTCAGCAGCGTCGCGCGCCGGTCGTCCGGGTCCGGCCGCCGCTGCACCAGGCCGCGCTCCACCAGACGGCGCACGACACCCTGGATAGTGGCCGGGTCCATGGCGGTCAGCCGGCCCAGATGGTTCTGCGTCACCGCGCCCAGCTCGATCACCCGCACCAGCGCGTTGAACTGGGTCGGGGTCAGCCCCTGGTCGGTCATCGCCTCCAGGAACAGCGCCGCGTGGCGCTGATGCGCCCGCCGCAGCAGGAACCCCACCTGCGCCTCGATGTCGTAGCCGCCCAGCAGGTCTGCGCCGTCCAGCATTGCAGCGCCCCAATCATTCGTAGGCGAATGATCCGCGAGCCTGGAGCCGCCGTCAACCGGCAGCCCCGGGCCGCGTCCTACACGTAGTGCTCGGCGAGGGGCGCAAACCCGTTGAACCGCTGGCTGGCATAGGTGGTGACATAGGCGCCCGTGGACTCGATCTGCACGATGTCGCCGCTGCGCAACGCCATCGGCAACCGGTAGTTCGCCTTCTCGTACAGGATGTCCGCGCCGTCGCACGTGGGCCCCGCGATCGCCACCGGGCCCGTCTCGCCACCGTCATGCGGGGTTGCGAAGCGATACTTGATCGACTCGCCCTCTGTCTCCGCCAGCCCGCCGAACCGGCCGATGTCCAGGTACACCCAGCGCACCGGGTCGTTCGTCGCCTTCGTGCACACCAGCACCACCTCGGCCTGCACCACCCCGGCATCGCCCACCAGGAACCGCCCGGGCTCGATCAGGATCTCCGGCAGGTCGTTGCCGAAATGCGCCGTCATCGCCCGCATGATCGCGTCGGCGAACCGGTCGATCCCCGGGATCTCGTCGCGGTACCGCACGGGATAGCCGCCGCCCAGGTTGACCATCCGCAACGACACCCCGGCCGCGGCCAGGTCGGTGAACAGCATGCCCACCCGCCCGATCGCCGTCTCGTAGCTGCCCGTCGTCGTCTGCTGGCTGCCGACATGGAACGACAGCCCATAGGGGTCGAGCCCCAGCGACTTCGCCTCGATCATCAGTCCCTTGGCCGTCTCCACCGTGGTGCCGAACTTGCGCGACAGCGGCCACTCCGCCCCGTCGTTCTCCACCAGCAGCCGGCAGTACACCCGGCTGCCAGGCGCATGCTCGGCCAGCTTGTGCAACTCCTCGCGGCTGTCGAACGCGAACATCTCCACCCCCGCCGCGAAGGCGCGGCGGATCGCCGAGATCTTCTTGATGGTGTTGCCGAAGCTGATCCGCTCCGGCTGCGCACCGGCCTCGAGGCAGAACGCGATTTCCTCGAAACTTGCCGCGTCGAAGCTGCTGCCCAGCCCGACCAGCCGCTGCAGGATCGGCGGCGCCGGGTTTGCCTTCACCGCGTAGTAGACATGCGCCAACGGCAGGGCGTGGTTCAGCGCACGGAAGTTCTGCTCCACTCGGTCCACATCCAGCACGAGGCAAGGCGTGGCCGGCAGGCGCTCGGCCAGAAACTGCGCAATCTTGGGCGTCATCGGCACGCATGCTCCATGTCGGGCACCGAATGCGTCGCGCATGGCTATGCGCAACGGCAGTCGGGGCTGCCTGCCGCATCGGTGCGGCTGGGCGGGGTTGACGAAACGGTCGAACGAACCAGCGAAAGTGAAAGTGCCAGAACGCTTGACGTCGTTGCGTAACCCCCTCGGGCCAGAGGCACGTGCGTTGCTGCGTGACGGCGCAGATAGGACCCGATGCCCAGCAGCGCAAGAGAAAATTCGGCCTACCCCGTAAAAAGTTGCAGCATGGGCCCGACATCCTTGCTGAACCCGGCCCGGCACCCGCAAATCGTTCTTCTTCATTAGGAATTGGCGTGAGTTCTGAACGCAATTTAGCCCAGTCTGAACCGCTGCCGCCCCTGGCCCCCGGTCCCGACATCGTCGAAGCCCTCCCTGTCGCCACGACCGAGGCCGAGGCGGAGCGGCTGCTCCGCAATCCCGACGCCCAGGCCCTCGGACGCCTCGCCGAGTCGCCGGCGGAGATCGCCTGGCCCGGCTGGCGCGCCGTCCTGCACCGGACCATGGTCGAAATGCTGACCGACCGCGTGTCGCTCGTGGCTGCAGGGTGCGCCTTCTACGCCACTCTCGCTTTGTTCCCCGCCATCTCGATGCTCATCTCGGTCTACGGACTCCTGTCCGATCCGGCCACCGTCCTGCCCCAGCTCGGCGTCCTGCAGGACCTTCTGCCGCCACCCGCCTTCAAGCTGATCGCGGACCGCGTCCAGGACCTCGTCGGCAAGCCGCCCCGAACGCTCGGCCTCAGCCTCCTGTTCAGCACGGCCGTCACCCTCTGGAGCTCGGCCAGCGGCGTGAAGTCCCTGATCGGCGCCCTGAACCTCGCCTACGAGGAGCGCGAGCGGCGGAGCTTCCTGCGCTACCAGGCGCTCGCCTTCGCCATGACCTTGTGCGCCATCCTCGGCACCGCGGTCGGCCTCGGCCTGCTGGTCGCGCTGCCGGCCGGGCTCGAGATCGTCGGGTTCGCCTTCCACCAGCGGGCGCTCATCCGCCTGGCCAGCTTCGTCCTGCTCGTGCTGGCGGTGCTGCTGGCGCTCTCGGCCCTATACCGCTACGCCCCCAGCCGCAGCACCCCCCGCTGGCACTGGGTCACCCCCGGCTCGATCGTCGCGACCCTGCTGTGGGTCGGGGCGTCGGCCCTGTTCTCCTGGTACGTCGCGACGTTTGCCACCTACGACGCGACCTACGGGCCCCTCGGCACCGTCGTCGCCATCATGATGTGGTTCTACGTCACAGCTTTCGCGGTGCTGCTGGGGGCCGAACTGAACGCCGAACTTGAATTACAGACGGTGCGCGACAGCACGGACGGGCCCCCGCGACCGCTCGGCCAGCGTGGCGCGTATGTAGCCGACCACGTCGCCGAGGAGAGGCGCCGCTGAACACCGCCCCGTCGTCCACCCCGACCGACTCCGCTTCCGCGCCGACCGCCTCCGCGACCTCGATCGTCTCGGTCGCCGCGGCCCGGGCCAGCGTCACCATCGCCGTCCCACGGTTCAACAACCCGATCCGCGAGGCCGCGCCGCGCGACAGGTCGATCACCCGGATGAGCTTGTAGGGCTGGCGGTCGGTGATCGTCACCACGACGCTCTGCCCCGTCTCCTGCATCGTCACCCGGATCTTGCTTCCCAGCGGCAGCGTCGCGTGCGCGGCCGTCATCTCCTGGTCGTTGAAGATCGTGCCGCTGCTCGTGCGCCGGCCATTGTGCCGCCCGCCGTACCAGCTTGCCTCGCCGCTCTCTTCCCAGCCTGCCGACGCCCCGCTGGCCACGCCCGGTGAGGGCGCCGCCCGGGCGACCCCTGCCACCAGCATCATCGATGCGAACACGGGGGCGACGGCAGGCAGGTAGCGACTGGCCGACTGGATCATGCGGGACCTCGTTCCATTGCTCATGAAAGCGTGATGCCGTTCCCCACGCGAAAGATCAAGCTTTAAATCCACAGCGAGCGACAGTCTCGAAAGCTTTACGCTTCGTATCGGCCTTTCCGTCCCTTGTAGATCGCCCTTTCTTAATAGTCCAACCAATCTCAACATGCTGTAACGACCAGCCTTCATTGGTTCGCAGCCACGCCGTCCCACCGCAACAAGACTTCGATCTTCAATATTGCCGCCCCCGACGCAAATAGTGCTTCTCTACCGCGGCAAAACGCCAAGGGCAGGGGCGAAATCTGACAAATCATTGAAGACGAGGCGCTTACGCCCCCACCCGCCGAACCGCAGGGATTAACGGATCAGCCCCGCAAGCGGGCTCGATGGGTCCGCACCCATCCGCCGCGGCATCCGGCCCGCCAGATAGGCCAGCCGCCCCGCCTCCACGCCCGCCTTCATCGCGCGCGCCATGCCGATCGGGTCCCGCGCATGCGCGATCGCCGAGTTCAGCAGCACCGCGTCGCACCCCAGCTCCATCGCGATCGCCGCGTCGGATGCGGTGCCCACGCCGGCATCCACCAGCAGCGGCACCCCGGCCTGCTCGATCAGCATCGACAGCATCGCCGGGTTCTGGATCCCGAGCCCGGACCCGATCGGCGCCCCCAGCGGCATCACCGCGACGCACCCCATCTCCTCCAGCCGCTTGGCCGCGACCGGGTCGTCCGCGCAGTAGACCATGACCTCGAACTTGTCCGCGATCAGCGCCGCAGCCGCCTCGAACGTCGCGGCCATGTCGGGATACAGATGCGGCGGCGGGCCCAGAACCTCGAGCTTCACCAGATTCCAGCCCCCCGCCTCCCGCGCCAGGCGCAGTGTCCGCACCGCCTCCCGCGCCGTATGGCAACCCGCGGTGTTCGGCAGGTAGGTGTACCGCTTCGGGTCCACGAAATCCTGCAGCATCGGCGCCCCGGCATCCGACAGGTTCACCCGGCGCACCGCCACCGTCACGATCTCCGCCCCCGAAGCCTCGATCGCCGCCGCCGTCTCCTCGAGGCTCTTGTACTTGCCCGTCCCCACCACCAGGCGGGACCGGAAGGTCCGGCCCGCCACGGTCCAGCTGTCCAGCCCGTCCACCGGACCCGGCGCCGCGAAACCGTCCATGGCCTAACCCCCCCCGATGAAATGCACGACCTCGAGCCGGTCCGAGGACGCCAGCACCGTCGCCGCATACTGCGACCGTGGGACGATCTCCTCGTTCAGCTCCACCGCGACCTTGCATGCATCCAGCCGCAACAACGCCAGCAACGCCGCGACGGACGCGCCGTCCGGCACGTCCACCCACTCGCCGTTCACCTGAAGCCCACTGCGCTGCACCGTGTCCATGCCCCGGACTATGTGCGGCGGCCCCGAACACCGCAAGCCGCCCTCCCCGTCTTCAGCCCCCGCCGACCGCCCCGCCGAACTGAACAGGCCGTCACCAAACTCCCGACATGATCCCGTCATTTTCCTCCGGCCATAGTGCGCCCACGTAATTTGATCTGAACGGCACCGACGCCGACCGCCAGGAGCGCCGCCGATGGAGACAGTCGCCTCGCTGCCGACCCGCGTGCCCTGCCCCGCAGCGCAGGAGCGCGCCCGGATCGCCCATCTGAGGGAGCTCCGCATCCTCGATACCCCGCGCGACCTCGTCTTCGACCGGTTCGTGCTGCAGGCTGCCCGCCTGTTCGAAACCCCGGTCGCCACCCTGGCCTTCATCGACGGCCAACGCCATTGGTTCAAATCCACCATCGGCATGGCCGGCGGGCCGGCCGCGCGAGGCACCGCGCTATGCGCCCGCACCATCCTCTCCGACGAACTCCTGGTGATCCCCGACATCGCCCGGGACCCCCGGACGGCCCTGAACGGCCCCGTCCTCGACCTGCCCCACTTCCGCTTCTATGCCGGCGCCCCGCTCATCGTCCCGGGCGGCTACCGCATCGGCACGCTCTGCGCCCTCGACTACCAGCCCCGGACCGTGACGCCCCACCAGGCGGCAGGACTGGTGCAACTCGCCGCTTGTGTGGTCCAGGCGCTGTCGCTGCGTCAGCACCGCCTGAACGGCCGCATCAACCCTCTTGCCGGCACACGCGATTGTGCCGAGTCCCGACTCGGGTCGCTGTGATTCAGTCCATCCCCTCACAGGGATCCACGACCGCCATGCCTGCAAAAGCCAGCCCCGAACCCAGTCCCGATCGGAACCCCGACCGGGACCACGTGTACGACACCGTCCTCGTGTCGCACGCTGCCATCCGCCAGGACCGCGCCACCCAGGCGCCCCGCCGGCGTAAGGGTGCCGCAGCAGCGGATTGCCTCGCCGTCGGACATGCCTGGACCGCACGCGCCCAGCGCGACGGCTGGGTCATCTGCATCGCCTGCGACGTCGTGCGCGCCGAAGACTGAACGGCCAAGGTCCGCCCGGCCTGCATCGGCCGGGCGGTCGGGTCCGTCGGTTCAGCGGCGGCAGTATTCCTCGCCGCGGTAGTCCCGAACGCAATGCGCACGCCGCCACTCGATGCGCCGATGCTCCTCCTCGCGGAACTCGGCGCGGCGGCGCCACTCGTCGTCACCCTCGCGCCTGTGGCGCCAGTAATCGTCCTGGTAGGGCCCGCGCGGCGGACCGCCCAGCCCGATACCCGGGATCGGCGGCGCCTGGATCACGATCTGGGCCTGGGCCAACGGTGCGACGCTCAGCAGCGCCAGCGCCAGCAATGCGGTCTTCATGGCAGTTCCTCCTCCTGTTGCGACAATGGCTCAAACACCGGGACACCCCGCCGGTTCGTCAGCCACCCCCCGGACCCGAACCTTCCCCGCACCGCAAGGCGGGATTGCGGAGACGCTGCGGGTTTTTCGAGGCAGGGCTCAGCCTCCGTTCGCCTCGGCGGCCAGATACGACCCGAACAAGGCCTCGGCATCCTCCAGGAACAGGCCCCGGCTGATGGCCGTGCCGACCCGAAGCACGCCGTACCGCACGAGGTTCGACGGATGCACGATCGGCCCGGCCGCCGCCGCCGGGTCAGGCATCAGCAGGAACAGCCGCGGGATGCCCGCCGCCGCCAGCTCGTCATCCGTGCCCCGCTCGATCGCCCCGGCGTCCAGCAACGGCGGCAACGGCTCCCCCGGCGTGAACACCAATGCCCCGGCGCCCGGTATGGCGCCCCGTCGCACCCGGGGATCCCCGCCCAGCCGAGCCCGCCAGCCCTCCGGCGCCGGCACAGCCACGCGCGCCGCCGCCGCCCGGATGGCCGACCGCCGCGCTGGTGGAAGCTGCCCGAACCCATGCACCACCTCATGCCCATCCAGCGTAGTCCCGGCATCGGCTGCTGGCCCGGGGCACAGCGTCACCCCCGCCGCCCCCAGCGCCAACGCAGTCAGCGCCATGTCGCATGCCGCCGCATCGTCACCCCTGATCGCGACATGGCGCCCCGCCACCCCCGGCGGCAGGTCCGGCGCCAGGCAGCCCGCCTGCGTCCATGACGACCAGGCCACGACGGCACGCCGGGCCGGGACCGGAACCCCGCCCGTCTCGACCATGACCCCATCCGCATCCGCCCGCACCGACCGGGCGCTCGCGACCGCCACCACACCCACCTGCCGCGCCAGCCACTCCAGATACTCGAGCCACAGCGCCGCCAGCGCCGGCCCGGACATCGTGTCCGCCACCAGGTTCCGGGCCTCCATCCAGGCCGGCAGACCCAGCGCCGGCGCCGAAAGCTCCCGCCCGGCGAAGTCCAGCCGGGGCAGCCGGGGCTGCTCGGCCAAGGCCGCATACACCCCTGCCCGATCGACCGGGTCGCGGAACACCACGATTCGGTCGATCCGCTCCCGCCGCAACGCCAGCGCCATCATGAGACCGACCTGCCCATGGCCGACGATCGCCACCTCCGGCCGCGTGCCCGGCAGCAGCCAATCCCGGCTCGGGTAGTCGAACCCCGCGATCTCGTCCGCCGCGCGCCGCTCCAGCGCCGCCACACTCACCGGTTCGCCCTCATTCGGCAGCGGCCTGCAGCGTCTCCCGGCCGGCGCAAAGGTCCCGCGCCAGCCCCGCCACCAGCCGGCTGATGTTGAACTTCAGCCCGTTGATCCCCGCCCCCAGCGGCCCGAACGAGGCCACCGCCGCCGAGGAGAACACATGGATGTCGCGCAGCCACGGCGCCTGGCCCGCAGACCGCTCCCGCAGCTGGAACGCATCCCCCAGGTAGGGGTAGGCGTCGATCAGCCGGTCGATCACGTCCGTCGGCCCCGCCGGCACATACCGATCGCGCCACAGCAGCACGTCCGGCCAGAACGCGGTCAGCTCCGGCCGCAGGGACAGGTCGACGTCGAACCCCGTCCCGCAGATCAACAGGTCCGCCCGCACCACCCCGGCCGCGGTCTCGATCACCGCCTGCCCCGCCTCCTCCCGCACGTCGAGCAGCGCGGCCCCCAGGTGCAGCCGGTGGTTCGCCAGCCGCTGCACCCGCTGCACCGTCTCGGGCGGCGGCGGCATCGGCGCCTCCAGGAAGCGCCGGACGTATGCGGCCCGCAACCGGTCCGGCAGGGACGGGAAGTTGCGGAGGAACGCCGTGAAGTCCATCCAACGCACCACGTTCACCGTCGGCAGCACCGGCCGCCGCACGAATTGATGCACCACCGCAGCCCCGCGCTCGGCCGCCGTCGCCGCATTGTCGAAGGCCGAGGCGCCCGCCCCCAGCACGGCCACCGTGCGCCTCCGCAGCCGGTCGAAGTCGATCATCGCCGAGGAGTGGGCATACAGCGACGGCGGCAGCCCCCGCGACACCATCGGCGGGACGCGCAGCCCGCCCGCCCCCTCGTATCCCATCGCCAGCACCAGCTTCCGCGCCATCACGATGCAAGCCTCGCCGGCGACCCGGCACTCGACCCGCAGCGGCGACCCACCCTCGACCCGGCGCACCTCCGCCCCGTTCATCACCGGCACGCCGGTCACCCGGCGGAGCCAGCGCAGATAGTCCATCCAGTGCGCCGTCGGGATCAGGGTGAGCGCATCCCAGGCCGCGGCGCCATGCCGGGCCCGGTACCAGCTGCGGATCGTCAGGTCAGGGTGCCCCGCATCCACCCCGGTCGGCCCCTTCGGCGTCCGCAGCGTCGGCATCCGCGCGAAGGTCGCCCAGGGGCCCTCGAACCCGGCCATCCCCCGGTCCAGCACCAGGATGTTGCGCAGCCCTTCGCGCAGCAGCCCCCAGGCCACGGACAGCCCCGCCTGGCCGCCGCCCACGATCACCACGTCATACACATGCCCCGGCCCGGGATCCGCCACGACAGCCAGCGAAGCCGGCGGCCCGATCGCCCGGGCCAGGCCGGCCTCGAGCGCGGCCAGGTCACCGTCCCGCACGGAACCGGGCTTGCACGGAACCGGGCGTGCCCGAACCCATCAGGGCGGCGTGCTCTCGCCCAGCGACAGCATCAGCCGGTTTGCATTCGCGAACATGGCGATGGAATGCACGAGGTCCAGCAGCTGCAGCTCGTCCAGCCCCGCCGCCCGCAACGGCACCAGGTCACCCCCCGACACCGCCTGCGGCGACGCGGTCAACCGTGCCGCGAAGTCCACGATGGCCCGCCGCCGCGGGTCCAGCGGCGCACCCAGGCCCTCGTCCAGCACGCGCTGCATCGTGGCCGGCTCGTGCGTCAGCTCGGCGAAGCGCCTTGCATGCACCGAGGTGCAGTAGACGCAGCCATTGACCATCGAGACCGTCGCCGTCGCCAGTTCGCGCTCCGCCCGCGGCAATCCCCTCGGCGCATACATCACGCTGTTGAACAGCGCGCCCCGCTCACCCAGCGAGGCCGGGTCCTGCGCCAGCGTCAGGAAATAGGTCGAACGCCGCACGGCCGGCGGGCACGCCTCCAATGCCGCAAGCTGCTCGGGCGTCGCCGACTCCGCGACCACGGGCGGGATGCGCGGCGCCCAGCCGACCTCCGCCAGGGTGTATGGTCCCGGCTTGGCCAGCACGGAGGGCGGCGACACCAGGTCGCCCGGACCCTGCATGGCCCGCAGACCGGCCAGCACCCGCACCTGGTACGGCACGAACGACACCAGCTGCGTCACCGCGACGATGTCCTGGGGCGACAGCCCGGCATCCGTCAGCGCGTCGATCCCGGCCTGGTCCACCCGGGCCGGGTCGGCCGCAACGAGGTCGCCGTAGCGCATCAGCAACGCGAACCGGTCCTGCCCGGCAGGCGTCGCCTGGGTCGCGAGCACGGCCTCCGGGCCGGCAACGTCGGACAGCCGCGTGCGGTAGTGGCCGGCCAGCGACTCGTCCTGTTCCGACGCGGCCACCCGCATCGCCAGCGCCGCCCGCTCGGCCAGGCTGACCCCACCGGGCTTGGCTGGCACCACCAGCTCGCGATAAGCGCCCTGCGCATGGGTGCGGATCTCCATCCGCTGGCGCCGCAGCGTGTCTAGCGCGCTTCCGGGCGGGATCTCCGCCAGCCCGTCGATCAGGTCCGCAGCTCCGGTCATGGGCAGGTCCTCTCCGCAATCGTCATGGGGCCACGATCGCAGCCGGGCTTGTCCGCGGGGTCCTGGGTGACGGGCGAACCGCGTTTCGACATGGGCGACCTCCGGACAAAAAAATGGCGGCGCCCGAAGGCACCGCCAAGTTTAGGGAGGAAACGTCCTGCAGCCCAACGGCGAACCGTCGTGCTGCGCTGCACAAATTATCAGACGAGATCGCAGATGCAAGCGAGAAAGTGTCTGGAACGGGCGACCACACGCAAAAGCGATGTGAGGGCGCCGAGGTTGCCACCGCCCGCCGAAAGTGCGAATGAGAGTCGTTCTCAATAGGGAGGTCACGATGCGACTCCATCTTCTCGGCGCCGACGCCCTGGCGCAACTCATGGCGGCCGACCGTGCCGGCGGACAGATGACGTGCGGGCGGACCCCGGCCCACACGGGCCCGCACCCTGATCAAACCCGAACCGGCGCCGCGCAGCCCGAGCGACGGCTTGCAGCCGGCCGGGTCGGCCGGACCTTCACCGACCCTGAAAGGCCGGTTTGCGCTTTTCCATGAAAGCCGTCCGGCCCTCGGTATAGTCCGCGCTGTCGAAGCACGTCGCGACGGCAGCCAGCACGGCCGGCATGTCCCGCTCCGAAGCGTCGCGCAGCGCCTGGCCCAGGATGAACTTCATGCCCGTCACGCTCAGCGGCGCGTTGCCCGCGATGCCCCGCGCCAGCTTCTCCACGGTCGCGTCCAGCGCCGCCTCCGGCACCACCTGGTTCACCAGCCCGATCCGCCCCGCCTCGGCCGCATCGATCCGCTCGCCCGTGAACAGCAGCGTCCGCGCATGCGCGTGCCCCACGAGCCCGATCAGTCGGCTGACCATGTCGAACCCGTAGGCGATCCCGAGCTTGGCTGCCGGGATCCCGAACGCGCTCCCCTCGCTGCAGATGCGGAGATCCGCCTGCATGGCGATCCCGAGGCCGCCGCCCAGGCAGAACCCCTGGATCCGCGCGATCACCGGCTTCTCGAACGCCGCCAGCTTCCGCCGCCCGGCGCTCGTCAGCTTGTCATACTCCTTCTGCGCCTCCGCATTGCTCCGGCTCTTGGCGAACTGGCTGATGTCCGCCCCCGAGACGAACGCCTTGTCCCCCGCCCCGGTCAGCACCACCACGCGCACCGCCGGGTCGCCCGACCACAGGTCCAGGATCGCCGTCAGCCCGTCCCACATCTCGACGGACATGGCGTTCCGCTTCTCCGGCTGGTTGAAGGTGATCCGCCCGACCCCCTCGGACACCTCGGCCAGCATCTTGCCGCCGGCATAGGAGGCGGGGCCCTGCGGCGGTACGACGTTCTGGTCCATGCAAGCCTCATGCGTTTTCATGACCGTATGACCGATCCGCCGGATTGGCGAGGCCTGCCCTTCAGACCTGACGCCCGCGCAGCCGCGCCTGGCCCCGCGGCCGCACCGCGGCGTCCGGCACCTGCGCGCGGATCTCCGCCTGGAACGCCGCCCGCTGCTCGTGGATCGACACCAGCACCGGCCCCATCGCCACACCCAGGTCCACCAACACCGCCTCGGCCAGCTGCAGGCTCGCCTCGATCGTCTCCGGCACCGCGTCCGAGGCTCCGGCCGCGTACAACGAGGCCGCGTGCGCCGCATCCCGCGCCCGGACGATCAGCAGCACCTCCGGACGTTCGGCGTGCACCAGGCGCACGATCGCGTCCGCGCGCGCCCGGTCGTCGATCGTCACCACCACCGCCCGCGCCTGCCCCAGCCCCACCAGGCGCAGCAGTGCCGGCTGGGTCACGTCGCCGTAGAACACCGGCCGGCCCGCCCGCCGCGCCCGGCCCACCCGGCCCGCATCGCTGTCCAGCGCCAGGTATGGCACCCCATGCGCCTCCAGCAGCGCCGCCACCGTCTGACCCACCCGGCCGAACCCGGCCAGGATGACCGAAGGCGCCTCGCCCGCCACAGGCAGCATGGCCGGGTCGATCGCCCGTGCCGGCAGGGGAAGCAGCCGCCGCCCCACCCAGGACAGCAGCGGGATCGCAGCCATGCTCGATGCCGCCAGCACGTAGGCGAAGCCGGCCCGGTCCGCCCCGAGCAGACCCGTGCCGGAGGCCAGCCCCAGGATGACGAAGCTGAACTCGCCCCCCGCCCCCAGCAGCAGCCCGGCCTGGCCGGCCACCGCCAGCCGCAGTCCGAACGCGCGTCCCAGCGCCGCGACCGCCACCGCTTTCAACGTCACCAGGCCGGCCACCCCGGCCAACACCGCCAGCGGCTGCGCCCCCACCCGCGAAAGGTCGAGGTTCAGCCCGACCGAGATCAGGAACACCCCCAGCAGCAGCCCCTTGAACGGCTCCACCGTCACTTCGATCTGCCGCCGGAACTCCGTCTCGGCCAGCAGCAGCCCCGCGATCAGCGCCCCGAGGGCCATCGACAGGCCAGCCACCGCCGCCCCCAGCCCGGTCGCCAGCACGACGAGCAGGCAGGCGGCCATGAACAAGGCCGGGTCGTCCGTCCGCGCGACCCCCCGGAACAGGGGCCGCAGCCCCAGCCGCCCCAGGCCGACCAGCAACACGATCGCCGCCAGCGCCTGCCCCATCGCGATCGCCACCGCCGCCCAGCCGTCCTGCCCGCCCCCGGCCAGAAGCCCCAGCGCGAACAGGATCGGCACCACCGCCAGGTCCTGGAACAGCAGCACCGCGAAGCTTGCCCGCCCCACGAGGCCCGTGACCCGCCGTTCCTCGGCCAGCACCTGCGCCACCACCGCGGTGGACGACATCGCGAGCGCCAGCCCCGCCACCCCTGCTTCCCGGGGCGGCAGCCCCAGCAGCCAGGCCGCCCCCGCCAATCCGGCCGTGCACAGCACCACCTGCAGGGCCCCCAGCCCGAACACCAGGCGCCGCATGATCCGGATCCGCTCGAAACTCAGCTCGAGCCCGATCATGAACAGCAGCAGCATGACCCCGAGTTCCGCCACGGGCCCGATCCGCGCCCGGTCGGTGATCGTGAACCAGGCCAGCCAGGGCGCCCGCCCCACCAGCGCGCCCAGCCCCGAAGGCCCGGCCAGCACCCCGACCAGCATGAAGCCCAGCACCGGGCTGACCCGCAGCCGATGGACCAGCGGGATCACGACCGCCGCCCCACCCAGCACGATCAGCGCGTCCCGCATCGGGCCGCTCGCAGCCTCCAACGCCAATGTCATTCCGCGGCCCCCTGTCCTGGCGAGCTTACACGGGACCGGGGTTCCTCTTTAACCCGCGCTTAAAGTCCCCCTGCGTCTAATCGGGCCTGCACAAAACGTGTGGAAGGACATCCCGATGAAGATCGCGCTCGTGACGGAGGAGCTTGCCCAGGGTCAGGGTTGCGGTGGCATCGGGGGCGCGTTCCACGAGCTTGCGCTCCTGCTCGCCCGCACCGGCCACACCGTCGATGTGCTGTATGCGCCCACCAGCCCGCGCCAGGCCGCGGTCGAGGAGCTCGCCCGCATCTATGCCGCCCATGGCGTCGTGGTGCAGCCGCTGCCGGTCGCCGACCATATCTGGAACACCGGGAGCCCGGAGGGCCGGGCCTACGCCACCTTCGCCCATCTCCGCGCCCAGGCCGTCCCGTACGACGTCATCCATTTCCACGACTACAAGGGCCTGGGCCACTACTGCGTCGCCGCCAAGAAGCAGGGCCTCGCCTTTCCGGCCACCACCCTCGTCGTCCAGGTGCACGGCCCCACCCGCTGGACGCTCGAGGCCAACGGCCACGACTTCTCGCACGAGGACCAGCTCCGGATCGACTTCCTGGAGCGCGGCAGCATCGCGGGCTGCGATCAGCTGGTCAGCCCCAGCCGCTACATGCTCGACTGGCTGAACCGTCATGCCTGGACGACGCCGCCGGCGGGCCAGGTCCATGTCATCCAGAACCCCTGCAGCCGCCTGCTGGACAGCCGCCTGGTCCCGCCCGCCGCCCGGCCCGCCGCCCGGCCCACCGCCCTGTCAACCGCCTTGCCCGCCGGCCTGCCCGCCGCCCCCGCGACACCGCGCCGCCTGGACGAGATCGTGCTGTTCGCCCGCCACGAGGAGCGCAAGGGCATCACCCAGTTCTGCGACGCGCTCGACCTCCTGGCGGAAGATCTGGCCGACGCCGGCATCCGCGTCACCTTCCTCGGCCCGCTCGGCGCCATCAACGGCGAGCCCTCGCTCACCTACCTGGCGAACCGCGCCCGTCATTGGCGCTTCGCCATCAACGTCCTGCCCGACTACGGCCGGCAGGACGCGGCGGCCCACCTGGCCGGCAACCCCCGCTCCCTCGTCGTCGTCCCTTCCCCGTTCGAGAACAGCCCCTATGCCGTGCTCGAAGCCGTGGCCCTCGGCAAGCCCCTGCTCACCTCGTCCGAAGGCGGCGCGCCCGAGCTGCTGGACGCGGCGACCGCCCGCCGCATGACCTGCCGCATCACCGGTCCCGATCTCGCAGCCGCACTCCGCCGCATGATGGCGCGCGGCCTCGCCATCCCGCGGCCCGCGATCCCCTGCGACGAGACGGAGCGCCTCTGGGTCGCGCTGCACACCCGCCTCACCCCCCGCCCGGTCGTGCGCGCCCCCCCTCACCTTGTTGCACCCCCCGCGCGGGACGCGGACCCGCAGCGCCGCCGCGCCCAGCCGCGCGTGACCGTCGCGATCACCCATTTCGAACGGCCGGCCAAGCTGTTCGACGCCGTTCTCTCGCTGGCGCGCCAGACCTACACGGAGCTCGAGATCGTCGTCGTGGACGACGGCTCGGCCAGCCCCGGCACGCAGGACGCCCTGCGCCAGATGCAGCCCTTGTTCGACCGTCTGGGCGTCCGCCTGCTGCGCCAGCCCAACCGCTACCTCGGGGCCGCCCGGAACCATGCGGCGCGGGAGAGCCAGTCCGACTACCTGTTGTTCCTCGATGACGACGATCTCGCCTTTCCCACCCTCGTCGCCACGCTCGTCCAGGCTGCCGAGGCCACGGGCGCCGACGCCATGGGGTGCCTGAACCTCTTCATGGAGGAGCATCGCCGGGGCGAGGCCCACCCGTTCCCCGACCGCTTCATGCAGAAGGTCAGCTACGTCCCCCTGGGCGGCCCCCTCTCCCTCGCCCCGCTCGCCAACGTCTTCGCCTCCGCCACCGCCCTCATCCGGCGCAGCCTGTTCCAACGTCTGGACGGCTACACCGAGCTGCACGGCGTCGGCCACGAGGATTACGAGTTCTACGTCCGCGCCGTGCAGGCCGGCGCCCGCCTCGAGATTTGCCCGGTCCCGCTCTATCTGTATGAGGTCGGCCGCCCGAGCATGGTCACCGGCACCTCCCAACAGAAGAACTTCCGCCGGGTCGCGCGCGCCATCGACACTGCCGCCTGCCCCGCGGCCTGGGCGGACCTCGCTTCGCTCAACGCCGGGCGTCGCGCGGCCGAACACGTGGAGAACCTGCAGCTCTACCGTCGTCAGACCAGCCCGCACGCCGCCTTGCTCAACGATCTGGCGGGACTGCCGCCCGACGGCGTCACCTATGCCCTGCGAGCCAGCGACATCGCCGCCGCACTCCAGGCAGAGAGCTTCGCCAGCGCCCTGCTGACCCTCGCGCGCCGACGCGAGGCCGCCCGCACCGACACCACCGCACCCGCCCCGCGCCCTGCGGCGGTCGAGCTCGCCTTCCGGCCCCAGGCGCATCCCCAGGCGGCCCTGGTCCACGACGCGCATATCCTGGCCGCGCTGATCGACCTCGAACTGGGTCGCGTGCCTGAGGCTGTGCGTGCGTTCCGCCTGTCGGTCGAACGCGAACGCCGGCTCACGCCCGAACAGCGGCGGTTCCTCGTGGCACTCGCCGCCGCCCCGACCTGCCCTCCGGCCGAGTTGGAGCCGGTGGTCGACACGCTCCAGCGGCTGACCCTCCGCGCCTCGCTCGACCGCGATCTGGCGCCGACGCTGTTCCGCATCCTGCTGCGCGCAGGGGCAGCCGAGCCCACGCTGGCCATCGTCGACGGTATGCTGCGGCACGACCACGCCGCCTATGTCGCCGAACAGCCCGACGTCCAGGCCAGCACGGGCGGCAGCCTCGCTTTGGCCCTCGCCCACTATGTCGCCCATGGTGTCCTGGAGGGCCGGCGCGGCTTCCGCGGCTCTGCCCTGCTCTGCGCCGTCCTCCAGGAGGAGCTGGGGGTCGAGGCCCCCTTGGCCGGGCTCCGCGACGCGGTCGCCGCCCTCGGGGGCACCGGGGCGTCACCCGTCCCGGCCTCGGGGGCGGGGTCGATCCAGGCAGTGGCCTCCCCCGGCACCCCCCCTCTCACCATTGCCGCCGCACCTGCCCCATGACGGCGCGCATGCCCGGCCACCCGGCCGACCTCGTGCCGCCGCGGACCCCCATCTTCCTGCGGACCACCGCCCCCAGCCGGCCCGAGATGACGACGGCCGACCGCTTCCATGCCTGCGTGCGCAACACCGGCAACTACTTCTTCGAGAAATCCCTGCAGCGGCAGCTCCGCGGCGTCCGCGTCGCCAACACGCTCGAGGACCTGCCCCGGCACATCGAGTGCCTCGTCCTCTCGATGTCCAACTTCATCAGCCCCACGACCGACCTCGGCTACCTGCACGAGGCGCTCGCCCGCCACCGCATCGACCAGGTCGTCATGATCGGAGTCGGGGCCCAGGCCTACGCCTACGGCGACCCCATCGCCCTGACGGACGGAACCATCCGCTTCCTCCGCTTCGTCGCCGACCGGAGCACGTCGATCGGCGTCCGGGGCTGCTACACCGCCGAAATCCTGAACGAACTCGGCATCCGCAACCTCGAGGTCGTCGGCTGCCCCTCCGCCTTCTGGTCCGACACCGTGCCCGCCATCCGTCCCAACCCGCTGCCCCAGCGTCCCCGCGTCGCTGTGCACACCACCCCGCTTGGCCATTTCCGCGACAAGGTGTCGGCCCTGATGGCCCACGGCATGCGACATGGTGCCGACTACGTCCTGCAATCGGAGGCGTGGATGATGCCGCTGCTCGGCGCCAGCGACGACACCGCAGCCCTGGAGGAAGGCCTGCTCTACTACAGCTACCCCTGCTGCGACCCGGCCGAGCTCCGGCGCTGGCTGACCCGGCAGCTGCGCGTCTTCTTCAACCTCGAGGAATGGCTCGACCGCATGACCCAGTACGACTTCGTCTACGGGTCCCGCTTTCACGGCAACATGGCCGCCATCCAGGCCGGCGTCCCTGCCCTCAACATGCCCTTCGACACCCGGACCCGTGAGCTCTGCGAATACCTCAACCTGCCCACCATGCCCCTCACCGAGTTCCACGACGGCATGGACCTTCGACATTTGCGGGACCGCGCGGATTTCGGCCTGTTCACCCGGACCTACCCCGCCAAGCGCCTGGCCTACGCCGACTTCCTGCGCCGCAACGGCCTCCAGCATGCCATGCATGCCCAGGAAGCCGCCGCCCCGGTCGACCGCGCCACCCGGGTCCGGGCGCGCACGCTCGCGCAACTCATGCTGGACCTGCCCGACCAGGCAGCCTGCCCCACCCCCTGGCTGACGGCCGGCCTCGCCGAACGCCTGCACCTCGAGCGCTCCCCCGCGGCCCGCGTCGCCGCCGAAACCGGCTGCTTCGACCGGATCGACGACAAGCCGTCCCTGGCCAGCCCGGCATCACCCGACCCACGACCCCAGGAGAGCCCCCCCACCGAGCTCCGCACCCACGAGCCACAACCCGCCGAGCCGCAAGCCGGCCAGATCGTCCGATTCCGCAACCGGAACGGCGCCTACCGCACCCCCGCCCACCAGGCCGGCATCATGCCCCTCCAGGCCTGAACCCCCCGGCCCGGCCCGGCCTGGACCCCTGTCATTCCCCAGGGGTCCAGGCTATGATGCAGACCCTGATCCACAACAGAAAGACGAACACCCGGCATGTCCGAGTCCGTCCCGAATCCAGACGCCGCGCCCGCCGTCACGCCCGACGTCGCGCCAGACGCCGTTCCCGAAGCCTACGATGCCGCATCCATCTCCGTCCTGAAGGGTCTGGAGGCGGTGCGCAAGCGGCCTGGCATGTATATCGGCGACACCGATGACGGTTCCGGCCTGCACCACATGGCGTTCGAGATCATCGACAACGCCGTCGACGAGGCCCAGGCCGGGTTCGCGACCCGCTGCGAGCTGACCCTGAACGGCGATGGCAGCGTCACCGTCCGCGACGACGGACGCGGCATCCCGACCGACATCCACCTCGAGGAAGGCATCAGCGCCGCCGAGGTCGTGCTGACCCGGCTGCACGCCGGCGGAAAGTTCAACCAGAACAACTACAAGGTGTCCGGCGGCCTGCACGGCGTGGGTGCCGCCGTGGTCAACGCGCTGTCCGAATGGATGGAGGTGCGCATCTGGCGCAACGCCACCGAACACTTCATCCGGTTCGAGCACGGTGACACCGTCACCCCGCTCGAGGTCGTGGGCCCGAGCGGACAGCCGTCCGGCACCCAGGTCACCTTCAAGCCCAGCACCGGCACCTTCACCAAGACCGAGTTCGAGTACGCCATCCTCGAGAAGCGCCTGCGCGAGCTCGCCTTCCTCAACTCCGGCCTGGCCATCACCCTGCGTGACGAACGCCACGCGCCTGCCCAGGAGACCAACTTCCGCTTCGACGGCGGCCTTGTCGCGTTCGTGCAGTACCTCGACCGCAGCAAGGCGCCTGTTCTCGCCGAGCCCATCTCCGTCGTGACCGAGGAAAGCCAGATCGGCATCCGCGTCGAATTCGCGCTCAGCTGGAACGACTCGTACCACGAGACCATGCTGTGCTTCACCAACAACATCCCGCAACGCGACGGCGGCACGCACCTGGCCGGCTTCCGCCAGGCGCTCACCCGCGTGGTCACCAAGTACGCCGAAGGCATGGGCAAGAAAGAAGGCCTGGCGCTGGTCGGCGACGACATGCGCGAGGGCATGACCGCGGTCCTGTCCGTCAAGGTGCCCGATCCGAAGTTCAGCAGCCAGACCAAGGACAAGCTCGTCAGCTCGGAAGTGCAGCCCGTCGTGCAGGCCGCGGTCGCCGACGTCGTCAGCCATTGGTTCGAAACCCACCCCAAGGAAGCCAAGGGCATCATCCAGAAGGTGATGGACGCCGCATCCGCCCGGGAAGCCGCAAGGCGCGCCCGCGAACTGACCCGGCGCAAGGGCGTGCTCGACGTCAGCACCCTGCCCGGCAAGCTCGCCGACTGCCAGGAGCGCGACCCGGCCAAATCCGAGATCTTCATCGTCGAGGGCGACAGCGCCGGCGGCTCCGCCAAGCAGGGCCGCGACCGCAAGTTCCAGGCGATCCTTCCACTCAAGGGCAAGATCCTGAACGTCGAGCGCGTGCAGCTCGCGCGCATGCTGGGCAGCGTCGAGATCGGCACCCTCATCACCGCCCTCGGCACCGGCATCGGCAAGGGGCCGATCGACGAAGGCGGGTTCAACGTCGAGAAACTCCGCTACCACCGCATCAACATCATGACGGACGCCGATGTCGACGGCAGCCACATCCGCACCCTGTTGCTGACCTTCTTCTTCCGCCAGATGCCCGAATTGATCGAGCGCGGCCATCTCTACATCGCCCAGCCCCCCCTCTACCGCGCCAAGCGCGGCAACGACGAACGCTATCTGAAGAACGACAAGGCCCTCGAGGACTTCCTGCTCGACAAGGCACTCGCCGAGGCCCGCATCACCTATGCCGACGGAACCCGGTACGAAGGCGCCGAAATGACGTCGGAACTCGCCTGGCTGCGGGAGGCCGCGGGCAACGTCGCCCGGCTCTCGTCGTCCGTCCCCGGCTGGCTCGTGGAACAGGCCGCCATCCTCGGTGCCCTCACCCCCGACACCGACCGGATCACCGCGGTCTCGGGCGATCTCGTCACCCGGCTCAACGCCAACTCGCCCCCCAACGAACGCACCTGGAAAGCCCATGCCGACAGCCGCGGCCTGCACCTGGCCCGCATCGTCCGCGGCGTCGCCGAGCGCCATAGCCTGGACGCCGGGTCCCTCCGCAGCAGCGAGGCCCGCTGGCTCGATGAGCGCACCGACGCGCTGGAGAAGCGCTTCGCCGAACCCGCCCTGCTCACCCTCGACAAGACGGAATCGAAAGTGGCCGGCCCCGCTTCCGCCTTCGACAAGATCCTCGCCCAAGGCCGCAAAGGCCTCTCCATCCAGCGCTTCAAAGGCCTCGGCGAAATGAACCCCGATCAGCTCTGGAAAACCACCCTCGACCCCGAAGTCCGCACGCTCCTCCAGGTCCGCATCGGAGACGCCGAAGACGCCGCCCAAATCTTCAGCACCCTCATGGGCGACGTCGTCGAACCCCGCCGCGACTTCATCGTCGGCAACGCCCTCAAGGTCGCCAACCTCGACGTGTAGCGAGTTGTAGCCTGCCACATAAAGGAAGAAAACGACGCATAAAGTGTGGAAATTCGACGCATAAAGGCAAAAATCTCGAAATGGCGCCCTCGTTTCTCGCCGTTTTGCCCTTGTCACGGCGTAGCGCCCGCGCTGAGAGGAACCGACGCGAGACAGCCGCGCGGTAAGATTAATGTCTCCAACGCAGCCAAGTCAGGCTCCGGAGCGCTATGGCTCCTCTACCAATCGCTTGACGGTCGAGACGACCGCCGATTCCCACGCACAGCATCTCGCAGGTTCGCTTCTACGGTTGGCCTCGCGACCCCGATCGCATCGCTATTTCAGAACTGGTCTCGGGACATACTCAAGACGCTCCTCGGGAGTGAGCTCGACCCCGTAGACCCTTGCTGCAACGTCGGGAGGCGTGCCCGTCCTCATGGCTTTGATCGCGCTGCGCAAGTGAGACGGCGAGCGGTCGGCGATGGCCTCCGCAGCGAGGCTGCTCTCAAACCTGTCGTCCAGGTCACCAAAATCTACCTCGCGCGCCATCGACGTATTCCCTCTTCAGCCCAAGCCTCGAGACGCTCGATCGCTGCATCCTCGCCATCCTCGGTCAAATCGAACACACCGTCCCACCGCGTTCCCCTCAGCAGTCTCGAGCCGAGCGGCTCAGACCCTATCATGATACGCTGATCCGCAAGGCGCCATCGGCCATTGCGTCCCCCCAGCTCAAGGCAGGAGAGGCACTCCTGGAAAGTGTCCCCGTCGATCTCATCCGAGAGCGCGCCAAGTCTCGCGTCTATCTCCACCTTGAGATTGCTCCAGGAGATCTCGTCCGCGGTAAACCCAGCCCTTGCCCAGGCATAGCCGCCTCCGGCTTTCGCTGCTGTCAGGAAGACGGTCGTAAACCCCATCCGACGATAGGGGCGCACGTGGTTGCGCACCAGGGTCCGCCCGATCCCCCAACCTTGCCAGGTCTCGGCGACCACCATGCGCTCGTGGCTCGCCAAGCCGCAGTTGTAGTCAAGCCCGCGATCCGCCCTCGCGACAGGAGACGAATCTTCCTCCGTTTCCCAGACGCGCGCGACAAGCCTGCCGAGACCATCGCGAGCCGCCGAGAGAGCATTGCCGATGCCGAGACCTTCGATGTCCATGCACAGGATTTCGCATGCTGCGTTGGGATCGATGTTGCGGATATATACACCGCCCACCAATCGAGCGCATCGCGGGCGTTACCCGGCGTCAGCCGAGGACGCAACCTTTCGAACCCTTCCACATCGCTCCTTCGGCTACCATAAGGACACCTCGTCGGCGGAGGATTGCCAGAGTGCATCCTTACGGGCAAGGCAAACACGTGCCCGATGCAAATGGCCGGAGGTGCTGACCCGCTTCCTCGACCGTCCCGTTCCTGCTTGGCCGGATCGTGCCGGGCTGAAGGCTCTCCAGTGGCGCGAAACCGGCACCGCCGGTTCGGGGCCTTGGTGCAACGGGCGCCCGGTCAGCTGCGGGCGCCGGCTGACGGCGGGGGATGCTTCGCCAGCCAGTCGAGGATGCGCCTGACTACCAGCTCGGCCGTCTCCCTGGCATCCCTGGCCTCCTCAGGCCTCAGATCCTCGGGTCCTGCCGGGAAATCGACGAGCATCCTGCCCGCATGGATCCTCTGACGCGTGCGGAGAAGCGTCTCGGCGCGGCTCCTCGCGTTGTTGTCGAGGATGGCAGCTCCTCCCCCCGAGGCGGCACTGCTGATCAGCTCCTTGATGCCCCAGGATGTCGCGGCCTTGTTGAAGTCCGACGAGCCCATCGGTCCAAGGCCGGTGTCACGCGCGTGCCTGACCACGAACGCGAGCGCGCCCTCGACGAGCGCCGCCGCAAGCACGCACACGGTGACGGGCGAGCTCTCGGGGTTGCTCCTTCGGAATTCGCCTGTCAGCTGTGTCCACCACATGCGGAACCCCGGGTAGCCGAGACGTAGGAGGCACCCCGCGAACGCGTCCAGCGGCTCGGGAGAGACCGGTTGTCCGTCGGACCGGCGCGCGATCACATCTGCAACGATTGGGTGGGCTGCGGCCCGCAGCGGCCTGTCCCTACGCTGCCTCCCCTGGCGGGGGTTCCCGCTCGGCAGCACCCAGTTATCCTTTCCCGGATGGAATGACAGGACGCCGTCCTTTTCGTCGAGGACACCTCCAAGGGAGTAAATCGTCACCGCCACTTCCATGTCATGGCGGCTGATGCCTGCATGCACGCCCCTCTCGACCAGGACGCCGCGGTCGATCCGTGCCCTGCCCAGGCCGCACTCCCTCGCGACCTCCCTGACCGACACCAGCACGAACTCGGCGGCATTCTCGTTGCGGTAATCAGGTTCTTCGGTCGAGGTGAACCAGTGAATGAAGGCCGCGCCCGCCCTGCCTGGAAGCAGCCTGGACGGGCTGCCGGACGAGGAATTGAAATCGTGGCTTTGGATCGCGTCGCTGATTTCACCCTGCTTGTATCCCGCCCGCAGGCAGACCTCCACCAGCTCGTGCTGCGTCAGCCCGGGCTCGGTCGGCGACACGTATATGCTGCACTCGAGTGCAGCGGCCAGGAACTCCTGCAGTTTGCCCTGCATGGGGACCGCCTCGACGTTAAGGTTTGACCGGGCCGTGTCGATCCTTCGATGTCGGAAGGAACGGGTTCCTTGCGACTCGACCGGTTGCACAAGATCATATCCGAAGCGGCGAGCAGGCGGCACGTGAGCGATCGCCGGAGGCCAACCGCACGCCTTACGCCGTTAACGCGCAAGGCGGGGTGGACGATCGGCCTGCCCGGCCGCAAGGACCCGGCAGGGTCTGTTTCGGCGGCGACCCGCGCCCGCGGCCAACCTTCCCGACGAGCCGATGAACCTCCTCGAAGACTGCCTTGATGATGACGGTGCAAAACAGCGGTAGCTTATTCCCGAAGCATGTATCTGATTCTCGCCTGCGTCTCCTCATCCCGATTCAGCTAGGTTCCGTGCTCTGACCGATCAGAATCCGTCCCATCCACGACCCCTTCACCTGCACTCGGTGATTTCCCTGTGCGGAGATCTGATCAATGGCGTGCCGGTATTGGTCGGCGACGGCCTTGAACCATTTTCCTTATCCTCGACCGATGCCCGGATCCTGCTTGGCTGGTATCTGGGACGACAGGGCAAATGGGCCGCCCCTGTCACTGCAAGCGATGCCGAGTCCCTGGCCGACTCGATCCTTTCGCCCCCTGTAAGCACGCCGCCGGCTTCCGGCAGGCGCGGGGATGTGGCCACGAGGGGGCTCCGGCTGGTCCGGATCGAGGCTCATCGATTTGCTGGCATTCACGCCCCTGGAGCGACCGATGCCGATAATTTCGTATTTGAACCCGGCCATCCTGTCACGCTGTTCGAAGGGCTGAACGGATCGGGCAAGACGTCGCTCCTCAACGGCGTAATCTGGGCGTTGACGGGCCAAATCCTGCGCCCGCAACGCATGCCGGAACCGGGCGCCACGGAATTTCTCTGCGACGTCGGTCCCGATGGGGAAGGTGGCGCCAGCACGGCGCACCGGCTGTCCGCGGTGACCCCGCTGCCCGCTGCCAAGAGACCTTCCAACAATTGGGTCGAAGCCTCGACATGGGTCGAGCTCACCTTTGTGGACGGCGAAGGCACGGTCTTCCCGCCTCTCAGGCGTACGCAATCCAGGACGCAACGCGGGAAGCTGGAGGAAACTGTTGAAAACCTCGAAACGCTCGGTGTCGATCCCGCCGGGTTGAGGGTTGGTACGGTGATGCCGGGGATGCTCCCGTTCATCCAGGTCGGCACCGCCTCCGAACTTGGCAAGGCGGTCGCGGAGCTGACGGGGCTGTCCGAGATCGTCCTGTTGTCGGCGCATGCCGGCCGGGCCAAAGGCCGGATCGACGGCGAATCGACCAAAGTCAGGAAGCGCGAAGTGGAGGCGGCGGACTCGGCTTACGGGCGGGTGCGCGACAGCTTGCGGCAGGTGGGTGAAGGGACGCCGGTGTCAGGCCTGGCCCTTGCCGTGCCGCCTCCTTCCGAGGACCCCTCGATCGAGGCTGTGATCGCAGCGCTGGCCGGTAAGCTCGAGGCGCTGAAGGCGCGCGCGCTCGAGGGCGCGCGGGAGGTGCTGGGAGCCAGCTTCGACGCCGACGACCGCGCGTCCCGCGACGACCTCGTCATGAACGTGAGGCCGGCGCTGGCCGAAGTCAGGCAGATCGGACGGCTACCCTCGGCGGTCCGCCTCGCGGCACTCGGGAAGCTCTCCCCGGAGGAAGTTGCCGGCGCGCGGGCCGGCATCGCCGCCGTCGTGCGTGAATCCGCCTCCCTCGCCCGGCTGGAGGCCGATCTTACGGTCGCATCCCGCGTCCGGCTGTATGCCCGGGTTGCAGCCTGGCATGCGGAACATCCGCACGACCGTGAGCTGGACGGCACCTGCATGATCTGCGGTTCCGATCTCGACGGAATACTGGATCCATCGACCGGGCTGCCGGTGGCGCACCACTTGCTGGAGGCGTCAGGGGACGACGCGGCGCTCCTGTCGCAGACGATCGGGCAGTGGAGCGAGACGACCCGGGGCGCACTCGCCAGGGACCTTCCCGGACCGTTGAAGGCTGCTATCGCGGAACCGCTGTCCGGCCACCCCGGCGACCTCGTCCGCCAGTCCCTCTGTATCGAGCTCTTCCAGGGCGCCCCTTTCGGCGGGGTGCTCGCGGCACTGGAGGAAGCTACCGTCGGCGCGTGCAAGGCCGAACTGGCGTCATGGCCCCCGCTTGCAGGGAGCGGGCTTCAGGCGTTCGGCTTCACGTCCAGCGCCGCCGAGGCGCTCCAGACCGACCTTCGGAACCTCGAACTTGCGCTCCGGTTCGCCGAATGGCGCCAGGCGCACGGCGCCCTGGTCGGCGCCATGGTCAACAAGGTGGTCGGCACCGGGTCCGATCCCGCGCCGTCGACGCTCGCCGGTAGGCTGGTCGGCCTCCAGGCGACAGTCGATGCCGCCGAGCCGCTGACCGCTGCTCTCCGGTCATGCTCGATGCTGCTGGAAGATATTGGGAAGAGGCGGACCGCGGAGTTGCGGCTAGCCGCCTACTCGAGGGCCAGCCTTGCCTTGAAGGAGCTGACAGGCCTCGGGTCCCTGGCCCAGCGGCAGGTAGACAGCCTGCAATCGACCCTGGCGGGCAGCGCCGCAAAATGGCGCGGCAGGATCTATTCCGGTGCGTTCCCGTCGACCGGCCATGAACTGGTGGGTACCGCGATGGGGAGCTCCGGCGAGATCGACCTCAAGGTCGGGACCAACCGCGTGACCGCCCCTGCCCAGCATGTGGCTAACGCCTCGGCCCTGCGCGCCGCATTGTTCGGGTTCTTTCTCGCTTACTGGGAACACCTTGTGCAGGACCGGGGCGGCCTCGAGTTGCTGGTCCTCGACGATCCGCAGGAACTGCTGGATGAGGAGAACCGGGAAAGGCTGGCGGTAGCCTTCCTGGACCTGCGGGCTGCCGGTGCCCAGCTTCTCGTGACCACCCACGACCGGCGTTTCGCCGCAAGCGTGGCCGACCTGGGGAGGAAGGATGTCGCCGTCGACCATCGATCCGTCCATCCCGCCACCGCATACCAGCCGACGTTGCGGATCCCTGTCTCCGTGGCGACGTTGACGGCTTGCGAGGAGCGCCTTCGGTCGCATCCGGACGATGTTCATGCCGCGCAGGAATACGCGTCGGAGTGCAGGGTCTTCGTCGAGACCCGGCTTGGCGAGCTGTTCGACAGTGCGGCCCATCCCGCCTGGTCGACGCCGAAGCGCGCGCCGGGCCTCGTCGACCATCTCGCCAGGCTCCGGGGCCTGGTGAGCAGGCCACCCGGCGAGCTCTTCCGCGGCCGGGCCTTCGCCGACGTGTGTGCGGAACCTGCCCTCGCCGACGGCTCGGCGGCATTGGCGATCCTCAACAAGGCACACCACCGCAAGCACGAGATTCGTCCGGGCGACGTGGGACCCGTTCTCGAGGATTTCGTCCGGATGAGGAAGCTGGTGGAGAGGGCGCACGAGGAGTTCCCGGTGGAGGCTGGGTGGAGACCGCAGCCCGGCTCGGCCCGGCAATGCGGCGACCCTCCGTGCCGTCAGGACCGTCCGGGCCTTCTCGGTCGCGATACATCCCGATCTGGCGGCCTTCACGAACGGTGGCGCAGCCGGGCACATCGGCGATGCCACGGACGGCACGCTTTCAAGCCGGTGGCTCGAAGGCAAGTCGCTCTTCTACATCCGCTCGGACAACCTGGGCTTCCAACTACCCCGGGGCTCGGTGGCTGTCGTCGAGACGGAACCCGGCGCCGGGTCCGACCGTGACCTCGTCGTCGCGCTTCACCGCGACAACGTACGCGCCAGGCGGCTTCTCAGGGCAAAGGGATCGGGCATGGTGGCGCTAGCGGCGGAAACCCCGGACCCGAGGAGCAGCCCGCCGACGTTGCTGTTGCCGGCCGACGAGGTCGATGTCCACCGTGTGGTCGGGGCGTTCTTCGACAACCGACTCACGCCGCCGGCGGGACGGGGCGAGGCGGTGGCCGTCGAGGAGCTGCCCGGTGGCGTCCCGGTGGAGGCCGCGTTCAGGGTCAGGGGCGACAGTGCGGTGCCTCTCGCCCTTCCCGGACAGGTCCTGCTCGGTGGTCCGGCTCTCCGTCTCGAAACCATCTCCGCCTACCGTGGGTGCATGGCCGCGATCGTGCTGGACGACGGCTCCGGGGTCTTCAAGCGGATCGCCGACCCGCTGCCTGCACCCCTGGGCCATTTGCGGCAATTCGAAAGCGTGGGTGGCCTCGGCGACTCCCAAATCTTCGCGGTGGGCAAGCCCCAGCCCGGCTTCATGGAGGTTGCGGCAGCACGCCTGATCGTCGGTGTCGTTTATGACGGCATCTGACCGGGACGGGCAGAAGCCTGGAGACCCGCCATGCCGACGACCACAAAGCCTCCGCGACATGCTCCGCGCGTGTCTGGAAGCGGCTAGCGGCCGCCGAAGCGGTTGCCGCCTGCCATGGGGGATCCGCCCGGCGCCGGGTCGGCCGGAGACGTCTCCCCGGCCCAGCCTTCCCTCTCGGCCGTCCGCATCGCACCGAGCTCGTCTTCGGGATCGAGCCTGGCCATCATCGCCAGGCAGGCGGCGGAGGCGTCCGCCCGGCCGGACTGCGCCAGGACGGAGCCGTAGGCCATGACGCACGCCGCGAACAGGCGGGGCGGTCCGTCCCCCGTCCACCCTGGCTCTGGCTGCCGGCCGTCGAGTTCGGGTTTCCACCGTCTCAAGCCGATCCGGACGGCCTCCCCGAGCAGGTGGAGGCGACCCTCACGACTTTCGTTCACCTGGGCCAGCATCAGGCGCGCGAACATCGAGTTCGGGGCACGTTCGAGGAGGTGGCAGGCAAAACGAACCTTGGCATTCCGGGTCCGGGCCGTTTCCGGGCGGCCGAGCGCACGGCGCGCCCGCGCCAGCTCGCCGGGATCGACAATCGCCTCGAGATCGTCGTCTGCATCGTCGGACATGTTGCTCGTGTGTTGCATCGCTCTCGATCCGGCTTCACGGCGAATATCGCCGCCGGCGATGCATGGGACGCCGACGACGACCCGGACCGCCGGCGAGCCTCGACTGTTGACATTTACGCCATTTCGTTGCATTGACCGCCCCATGTGCATCCGCGACATCCCGTCCGGCCGTGATGACCGCTTCCTGGCGGCCTTCCGCATTCACGAGCGGGTCTCCCCCATACCGAACTGAGTTGCGGCGCCGTCATGGTGTCCGTGTCGGTCGTGCCGGTATTTTTGCCGCGGGGTGTGCCTTGCCTATCCTGGTTTCCTGGCTGAACGAAAACTTCGTCTCCACCGGCGGCGCGCGAGCGCCCGCCCGCCTTGCTGCACGTCCGGTATCTTCCCCCGGGCCGTCCTCCGCCCGCGTCGCCCGCCAGTCCCCGATATCCGCGCTTCCGCGCGGTGGACTGGACGGGCATTCGGGAAGGGACAGGGTCGATGGCGGCGAGCGGCAAGAAGGCTTCAATCCAGGGGACAGGCAACGCGGCGAAGGCCCGGACGGCACGGACGCCCTCCCGCACCGGGGGCTACTTCCTCACCCGGAAGGCGCGGACCCCCGGGGAGATCTACGCGGACGCCATGCGGGAGATCCACGACCCGGGCACGGAACACTACTGGCCGGTGCGGGGCATCGTCACCCGGTCGCACACCGGGATCGTGGGCGAGTTCCCCAGCACGAAGGTCTGTGTGTGAAACAGCACCCAAGTGGGACCCCCTGCCAAAACACATGTAAGTCACTGGCCGGGCTTAGGTAAACTGGTTCGGGGTGGGGTCCCGATCGGCGCCGATCGGGACCCCACCCCGAATGAAATTCAGCCAACGATTACAGGAACTTGCGTCACATTTGCGGGGGGGTCCCACTTGGGTGCTGTTTCACAGTCTGCTACTGGTTATGAGTCCCGAGCCTAGTGCTGAGGAGCAATCCACCTGGAAGTCCACAGGAGTTTTCCAGAAGGAGTCTGCCAATGTCGCGATTTGCCGGAAAGACCGCCCTCATCTTCGCCGCTTCGCGCGGGATCGGGCGGGCCATCGCGGAACGCTTGGGTGGCGAGGGTGCTTCCGTAGCGGTCGCCTATGCCAGCAACGCCACAAAGGCCGCCGAGGTCGTCGCGGGGATCACGGCGAACGGTGGCCAGGCTTTCGCCCTTCAGGCGGATGTCGCCGACGCGACAGTCGTTTCGGCGGCTTACGACGATGTTCTTGCACGGTGGGGCAAGATTGACATCGTCATCAATGCCGCTGCTCGCTCGGTTTTCAAACCGACCGAGGCCTTGACCGACGAGGACTATGAGGCGGCCTTCTCTGTCAATGCGCGCGGCGCGATGTACGTTCTGCGTGAGGCCGCGCGCCGGGTCGCCGATAACGGACGGATCATTCAATTTTCCACCGGCGGCACGAAGATGACGATGGCGGGCGCCGGGCTCTACGCCGCGTCCAAGGCGGCGGGCGAACTGCTCGCGCTCAATCTTGCCAAGGAACTCGGGCATCGCGGCGTGACGGTCAACGTCATCTCGCCGGGCGTTACCGAGACCGACGGGCTGGTGATGCCGCAACCGCAGATCGACCAACTCATCGGCATGACGCCGCTTGGTCGGCTCGGCCAGCCGGGCGATGTCGCTGATGTCGTCGCCTTCCTCGCCTCGGACGACGCGCGTTGGATTACCGGCCAAAACCTTCAGGCGAACGGCGGCATCTTGTGAAACAGGGATGCTCTTCCCGGAAAACTCCACCAGGCAAGTCACAACTCGGCGGGAGCCACAGGTTTCGGCGAGGAGAGGATCCAAGGGTCGGACACCGACTTTGTGGCGTCGCGACGAAGCTTGCCAACAGCGCTGCGGATTGCATCTACGTCGGCAACCCCTGCGGCGGGGCGCAATCTCATCATCCAGGCGCGTCAGGCCAGGCTCCCGGAAACCGTCCGCATCGTCCCGCCGCCGCCATGGCCTCCCGGGCCTTCATCAGGGCAGGCGGCAAGGCGCTGGGAGGGGTAGTCGCTGACTACTTCGAGAGGGCGGACACTCCCATCAACGAGGCACTCGTCTCCTCCTACCGGGCCCGGTACAAGATGGTCCCCGACAGGATCTAACCATCCTCAACGTAGGCGACGAACAACCCGCGACATCGCGGGCTCGGGATCGGCCTTGAACGACGAGGGCGCAAGGCGACCCTAATCACAATGTTCCCTTCTGCTTTGCGCCAAAAATCGGTCTTCCGCTGTTTCGGGCCGTATGCCGAATGTCGACGCTCCTACTGCGACCGCAGGCATCGACTGGGCGAACCCGGCTCGACGACCTACCAAACAGACTGTATCGTTAACCAGCGTATAAGGAGGTAGTTGCATTGCAAGCTCCAAATGGAACTTGGGTTGGAGACAAATCCAATTCTTGCCTATACTACTTCGCTCAAATTGTTAAGGAGATTCTCTGGAGCGGGACTAGGGATAGATACAGAGTCCCAGCTCTCAATACTAACGCCTTATTTTTGCGGCAAGCGTTTCCCACGTCGGCCCGTTGTGCATATTGTTGACCTGACTATGCAAATAGTCCTGCATTGGGGTGGAGAGCCACCAGCTGACTGGGACTTCAAAGCGCTGGGATGGCTTCCCTTCGACACGATTGAACCATGTCGCAACCTCAAAATAGGTGTCGGGAACGAGAGCAATAACGGCATTCTCTAAATCGAACGCGTGCGCTCCGCGCACATTTGCCAAAGCCGACAGCGGAACATAGAGGGAATTGATATAGCTCGGCAGCGTCCGGCGAGGCAGGGGGGGGCCGTAGCCGAGTTGTGGTTCGCTATCGCTGGCGGGAGATGGGGTGCGATAGTAGTTCGATGAAACGTCGAGCGGCTGGTTCGCGATATGGATCACAATTGGATCAAGCTGGGCGGCTTTCAGCGCGACCACAAGATCGCGGGCCGTGATCAGGCCATCATTGTCGAAATAGCCACCGTCGACCACGTAGTCGACCGGTCCAGCCGTCACGCCTGAAACGAAGATGGCGGCCGGCGGCGAAATCACCGGAAAGCGAGCACTGAGGAGTGCGGCGGTAGACAACCCGAAATCGCGGCTGGCATGGCGAGGGACGACCTTGCAGTCTGCCTCGTGACTCGCTGCGTTGGTGTCGGCGTGCATCAGGTCGATCAAATCGATCGCCTCGAGAAAGAGGCCCTCGCGCCATCCACCCGAGCCGTCCGAGGGATTGACACAATGCGAGGGCGCAAGGTCAGAAATCAGCACGCGTCGACCGGTGCTAAGAGATGTTCCGTTTAAGAGCAGGAGAGGCACCCAGTCCAGATCGGATCGAGACCAGTCATTTTGCACGTGTCCGAACGGCTCGGCGAGCGTATCGCTTCCAATGATGGCTTCATAGCGCCTTTCCCAAGTCTGCTCGAGCAGCGCGGCACGGTCCGGGAAAAATGGGATGTTGTCGCGAAGCGTGAGCCCGATCGCGACGGAACTTATGGCGTCGGTGGAGATGATCGTCTCAAGGCAGCTCTGCCACGGTCCCGGCTTGTTTGTCAGATCGCCCATACCAGCATATCTCGGCGCTGACGGCCCGCATGGCGGCGGCTTGGGATAGCTGCCGCGCCGCTTGCTGTCCTTCAACAGAGCACGAAGAATCACGGCTGCGAAGGAGCTACCCGAGGCGGTGGTGATCGCGAATATGCGGCGGTCAATATCCCGGCTGTGTGTTTCATCATTTAGTTGGACGTCGAGCAGTCGACCAAGGACGCTACCGGTAAAGTAAGCTGCCCTGCTTCCTCCCCCTTGGCCGGCGATGATGATCGGTCGTGGACAGTTTTCGTGGGCCTCGCAATAATTGGCATTCTTCCAGCGACGAATTGCCACGTCGAAGTCGACCTGTATCGGGCTAGGCGATGTGCTGGGGATCGTGCGCATCGCATTGTCGTTGAACCGTGCCGACACCAAGAACAGTGTCGCCACAACGATGGAGAGTACAGGTAGCCCGAAGCGATATGACAAGCGCGCAAGATGGCTCAGCGGTATGACCGGGATGCCCAATAGGACCACCAGCAGCGCCGCACGTTGCAGCATTGTCGAGGCGATATGCGGTGCACACACCATAACAAGCAGGACGACCGCGCCCAGGAGTAAGTAGGCCCGCCGTAAGGTCGCGAGCGAAACCAGGGGTGCCAGCTGGTTGACGATGCGTCGGCCGGTTAAAACGCTGACAGCAAACAGACACGCGGAGATCCAACAGCCGTAGCGAAGCCTTTCAAGGCCTGGGAGCACCTCGACAAGCTCTTGGTAGCCGGACCGCTCCATGTTTGCGGCAAGGCTAACAAGGCCCCGATCGATCGCATAGAAGCACGAGCAGGCGAGCAGAAGCGGCATCGCCAGCGAAAAAGTCGGACCTTGGACGAGAGCCAAGCGCCGTCCTCTTGTGGCGGCGGCTCTTCTAAGTCGGCGCCGTACTACATCGGAACGCAACGATTGCCGTGCCGCATAGAACACCGGGAAAGCCCAGGCAATCGCAACGAGTGCAAAAAATGCGACCCAGTTCCAAGGCGACGAGGCTGTGTCTGCGAAAAAGTCCTGTACTTGCGGGACATCGCCAAAAATTACGAACCCCAGAATTACACTCAAAAGACCTACCCTGCACGACCAGCTGATTGCGATCATGACGCGCATGACGCTCATAATCTTTGATACGAGCACCTTTAACCTTAATATCGTAATGTCTATTGTGACCATCAACGTCCCACCAAACGTAACTGATGATTTTTCGCCAAGCTGCTCCAGTTCGGCGCGAAATTGTGATTTTGTCACATGCCCAAATATTGCGCACTTCTCGGCGGAGCTGTCGATCAGCACCTCGGGGCCTATCCTTCGTATCCGTCCGGCGGGCACCGCTTGGCATTTTTGAACTTGGCTGGTGATCTTAGCGGCGCTTGTACGAGCCCTGGCGATCCAGCCCATGATCGTGCTCAGCGCGGACGCGGACGGGATCAAGACGATCTCCCGCCGGGCCATGGAGCGGGGGATCGCGATCTCGCTCTATATCGAGGACATGTTCGCCACCAGCCACGACGAAGCGAACCGCGCCGCCGTGAAGCGATACATGCCCGACGCCATGAATGTGGTCGGGCTGGCGTTGCGCGACGACAAGAAGGTGGTCGACAAGGTCACCAAGGGCGCCCGCATGCACGCCTGAAGACGCCGACCGTCAGCGCCATACCCCGCGCAGGATGGCCAGCGCGCGGTCGAGGTCCGCTGGCGTCTGCGGTGCCCCCAGGCAAAGGCGCACCGCGTTGGGCGCCCCCGTCACAGCGAACGCGCTGGCCGGGGTCACCACCACGTTCGCCGCGGCAGCCCGCGCGGTGGCATCCTGCGCCCGCAGCCCACGCGGCAGCGACAGCCACAGATGCATCGACGCCGGATGCTGCCCGGCCGGAGCATCCAGCGGCAGCACCGCCATCGCCTGCTGACGGCGCCGCACCGCCTCCTCCCGCTTGCCGCGCTCCAGCAGCGCCGCCGTGCCGTCGCCCACCCACAACGAGGCGATCGCGGCGCCCAGCGGCGGCGCCGTCCATACCGTGGCCCGCACCAGCGTCGCCGCCCGCGCCTCCTGCCCCGGCGGCACCATCAACCACGCCGCGCGCAGGCCGGGAGTGAAGCACTTCGCCGTGGACCGCACGTGCCACGTCCGCTCGGGCGCAAGCGCGGCCAAGGGCGTCGGCTCGATCGGGAGGCCATCCGCGTCCGCCTCGGCCAGGAAGCCATAGGCGTCGTCCTCGATGATCTGGAAATCCAGCTTGCGGGCGATGACAGCGACGGCCTGGCGCCGGGCGAAGGGCATGGTGGTCGCCGTCGGGTTCTGCACGGTGGGCATACAGTACAACGCGGCGATACGGTGCCGGGCCGCGAGTCGCAGCAGCGCGCGGGGCCGCAGTCCGTGCGCGTCCATCGGCACCGGCAACAGCTCGATCCCCAGCGCGTCCGCGCTGGCGCGGATACCGGGCCAGGTCAGCGCCTCGACCGCGACGGTGTCGCCGGGCCGCGCCACCGCCATCAGCGCCACCATGACAGCGTGCTGCGCCCCGGCGCACACCGCCACCCGCGACGGGTCGTTCGGCAGGTGCCCCCGGCGGGACAACCAAGCGGCGCCGGCGGCCCGGTCCGCCGCCCGCCCGGCATGCGGCTGATAATCCGCCATGGCGCCCCGCTCGCGCCGTAGGACCAGGCGCGCCGCCGCCTCGAACCGGTCCGCCAAGCCCGGCAGAGGCATCACGTTGCGCCCCAGGTCGATCATCCCCGCCGGCTGCGCGTCGATCTGGAAAGACGCCGCGTCGATATGGCCCGGCGCCCGCACGTAGCTGCCGCGACCCACTTCACCCACCACCAGCCCGCGCTCTGCCAGCAGCCGCATGGCGCGCGACGCGGTGTTCAGCGCCACGCCATGCCGATACGCCAGCTCCCGATGCGTGGGCAGCCGCGCGCCTGCGGCAAGGCGTCCATCCCTGATATCCGCCGCCAGCGTCGCGGCGATGTCGGTGGCTAGAATCCCCATTCGTGTTTCCTTGTCGCTGCGACAATACCGCCATTGTCTCACAACGCGAGTGCAGCCACGCTACCGCCCATGGATACCGTACCCCCCTGGCACCTGCAGCCCCCCGCCTTAGCCGAGATCGAGGCCGCCACGACCCGCATCCGCGGCGTGCTCGTCGAAACCCCCCTGCTCGAAAGCGAGCGCCTCAACGCCCGGCTCGGCGGCCGCCTGCTGGTCAAGGCCGAGGGCCTGCAACGCACCGGCAGCTTCAAGGCCCGCGGCGCCTGGAACCGCCTGTCGCTGCTATCCCCCGAGGAGCGGGCCCGCGGCGTCGGCGCCTTCTCGTCCGGCAACCACGGCCAGGCCGTCGCCTGGGCCGGGCAGCGCCTCGGCATCGGCACCGTCGTCGTCGCCATGCCGGCCGACGCGCCCGCCCGCAAGATCGAGCGCACCCGCTCCTGGGGCGCCGAGGTCGAACTGTTCGAACGCGCCACCGCAGACCGCGAGGCCATCGGCCGCCGCCTGGTCATCGAACGCGGCCTGGTGTTGGTGCCCCCCTACGACGACCGTAGCATCGTCGCCGGCGCCGGCACCCTCGGCATGGAGGCCGCACACCAGGCCAAGGCAATGGGCGCCACCCCGGACGCGCTGCTGGTCTGCTGCGCCGGCGGCGGCCTGGCGGCTGGGTGCGCGCTCGCCTGGGAGGCGCTGCTGCCCGCCGCCCGCGTCTTCGCGGTCGAGCCCGAAGACTTCGACGACACCGCCCGCAGCCTCGCGGCCGGCAAGCGCCTCGGCAACCCACCCGACGCCCGCTCCATCTGCGACGCCCTCCAGGCCCCCATGCCCGGCGCGCTCACCTTCCCCATCAACCAGCCCCGCCTCGGCGGCAGCCTGCGCGTCTCCGACCCCGAGGCCCTCGCCGCCATGCGCGTCGCCTTCGAGGAGTTCGGCCTCGTCGTCGAAGCCGGCGGTGCCGTCGCCCTCGCCGCGGTACTCGCCGGCCGCCATCCCGTCGCGGGCCGCACAGTCGTCGTCGTGCTCACCGGCGCCAACGTCGACGCGGCCGTGTTCGCGTCGGCGCTGCAAGCGGAGTAGGCAGACATGGACCTTCCCTTCACCCTCGTTGATGTGTTCGGCAGCGGCCCGTTCTCCGGCAACCCGCTGGCGGTCGTGCACGACGCAACGGCCCTCGACGCCGATACGATGCAGCGCGTCACCGACTGGCTGAACCTGTCGGAAACGACGTTCCTGCTGCCGCCCACGCAACCCGGCGCAGACTACCGGGTCCGGATCTTCACGCTCGACCGCGAGCTGCCCTTCGCCGGGCACCCCACCCTGGGGAGCTGCCAGGCCTGGCTCGCCCGCGGCGGCGTGCCGCGCACACCGGACGCGATCGTGCAGGAATGCGGCGCCGGCCTCGTCACCGTACGACGGATCGGCGGCCAGCTCGGCTTTGCAGCGCCGCCCTTGCTCTGCGACGGCCCGGTGGACGAACCCACCCTGTCCGAGGTGGCGGCGTTCCTGCAGATCGACCGCTCCACCATCGTCGACGCGCAATGGGCTGACAACGGACCGGGCTGGATCGCCGTCCTGCTGGACACCGTGCAGGCCGCCTTGGCCGTGACCCCCGTCGGACGGCACGGTACTTACGCCGCCATCGGCGTCGTCGCCGCACACCCGCCCGGCAGCCCCGTGGCCTTCGAGCTGCGGGCGTTCTTCACCGATGCGGCCGGGATGGTGCGCGAGGACCCGGTCACCGGCAGCCTCAACGCCTCGGTTGCGCAATGGCTGATCTCGACCGGCCGCGCGCCATCGTCCTACACTGCGGCGCAGGGAACCGCGCTGGGCCGGGCCGGGCGGATCACGATCGAGCGCGATGCTGGGGGCGCCACCTGGGTCGCCGGAAACACCACGGTCATGTCCTCCGGCGTCCTGCATCTCTGATCGAAGGAGGCCGCGCGATGTTCAGCCACGTGACGCTCGGCTCGGCCGACCTGCCCCTTGCTGCCCGCTTCTACGACGCGCTGCTCGAACCCCTGGGAATGAAGCAACGGATGGTCGATCCGGACGGCGGACCGGCCTCCCTATGCTGGGTGCTGCCCGGCCAGGCCATGCCGCGGTTCTACCTGATCCATCCGTTCGACAACCGGCCGGCCAGCCCGGGCAACGGCAGCATGGTCGCGTTCCTGGCGGCCTCGGACGAACAGGTCGACGCCGCCTTCGCGGGGGGCATGGCGGCCGGGGGAACCAGCGAGGGATCCCCCGGACCGCGCCCCCACTACGGCGACGGATACTACGGCGCCTACCTGCGCGACCCCGACGGCAACAAGGTTCACATCGTCCACCGCGGCGATCTATAGCCACTCAGAACGAACGAGCGGACCCGATCCATGGAACAGTCGCCAGCCTCCGTCCACCATGTCGGGCCCGAGGTCACAATCCGGCCGATGCAGGAGGTCGACATCCCGGAGCTCCTCCGGCTCATGCGCGCGCTCGTGATCTTCGAGCGTGGCCACGACTTCCGTCTCGACGAGGCGGAGCTGATGCGCCGCGGCTTCGGCGAGCGCCCGGAGTTCGGGGCCTATGTCGCGGACACGGGCACCGGCACTCTCGCCGGCATGGCGGTCCACTACGAGATCCCGTTCATGCACACCCTGCAACCGCTGCTGATGCTCAAATGGCTCTATGTCGAGCCACAGTGCCGGGGCGGTCGCGTCGGTCGGAAGCTGATGCAGCAGATGGCCCGGCACGCGCTGGCAACCGGGCACAGCAAATTCTGCTGGTTCGTGCTGACTGACAATGCCCCGGCGCAATCGTTCTACAGCCGCCTCGGCGCGACCGAAGACCCCGAGTGGCACCGCTGGGTGTTGTCCGCCGACGCGCTGGACAAGTTGGCGGCACCGATGGCCTGATGGCCACGGCCTCGGCGGTAAACCTGATCCGCCTCAGCGAACGAGGGACGTGAGACGGATGACCACCAGGACAAGCGAAGCCGGCCCGACCCCACCGGACCTGTTCTATCCGACTGGACGAAGCCCAGAGACGCCCCGATGAAGATCCCCACGCTCCCCTTCACCGTCACCGACTGGACCGCGGTCCCATCCACGATCCACCCTGGCGAGACCGAGCAGGCGACATGGCGCACGCTCGACATCGGCGACCTGCGCGTCCGCATGGTCGAGTACACGCCCGGCTACCTCGCCGATCACTGGTGTGACCGCGGCCATGTGCTGTTGGTCCTGGACGGCGAGCTGGACAGCGAACTGCGCGACGGCCGCACGTTCAAGCTCACCCCCGGCATGAGCTTCCAGGTTTCGGACTTCGGCGACGCCGCCCACCGCACCTCGACACGAACGGGCTGCAGACTGTTCATCGTGGATTAGGGGGCACCCGACAGCCTCAAGCGTCCATCCTCACACAGCATTCAGCTCCCAGCTCCGGAAGGCCGCCATAGCCTCGTGAGCTCGATACGCACCTCAAGGCCATCGGCGGGGGCAGCCCCGGGGAGACGGAGCTGCACCGAATTCTGCGCAAAGCTCACTGACGGGTTGACGGAACTTCGTTCGGGAGGGGAGCCCGATCAGCGCCGATCGGCATCCTACCTGCACGCCATATTTGCAAGCAGCTTGGCGGCGCGCTGTCTCGGCGGCCGCGGATCGAGCGAGGTCGTCATTGGCAAGTTGCCGGGCAGCCCGGTCGTGAAGACGCTCAACACGCTCTATGCAGCAAGGCTTGCGGAGAGCGGCAGCCCGCGCGGCGCCGCGGACTGGATCGCGCTACCGTCGTGCGGCGGAGACGGTGACCAGAAGCGCAGCTTGGCCGAGATCCTGGACAGAATAGGCTTCCATTCCTCGACCTCGGGCCACTCTCGTCGGTTTGGGAGATTGAGCCCGGGTGGCTCCTCTACGGGAGGTCCGACACGCTGGCCGTGTTGCAGGCCTTGCGGGCGTCCACGCGGATCACGACGGGCGGTCCGGGATCGGCGCCCGCGACCCAATGAGTACGACTGCGCAACCGGCTGCGAGCGCTGCCGACGCCGCGCCCACGCCCGCCGCGATCCTGAAGGCCGCCATGAATGCTTCCGGGGAGCCCTGCAATGCCAGCACGAACCCCAGCAGGGCCGTGGTGACCAGCCCGGCGATGCGGGCGACCGCGCTGTTGAACCCCGACGCGGTGCCGACATGGTCCGGTTCGACGGATGCCATCACCGTCGTGGTCAGCGGCGCAACGGTGACCGCCAGCCCGAGACCGACGAAGGCCGTCGCCGGCAGGACATCCGTCCAGTAGCCGACCGGGCCCGGTCCGACCCGCGTATAGAGCGCCAGCCCGATCGCCACGACGCCGGATCCGATCGCGAGCGGCCACCGGCCGCCGAACCGGCCGGTGACGCCGCCCATCATGGGTGAGCCGACCCCGATCAGGAGCGGGACGGGCAGCAGGGCGGCGCCGGCCGCGACCGCGGACCACCCCGCCACCTTGATCAGCATGAACGGCAGGAGCACGAGCAAGCCGCCGAGGCTGCCGTAGAGGAAGAACGTCAGCAGGGTCAGGCCCGCGAAGGCGCGCGTGCCGAACATCGACAGCGGCATGATGGCCCGGTCGCCCCGGCGGGACTCCAGCCACACGAAGCCACCGAGGAGGACGGCCCCCGCGGCGGCGGCCATCCAGATGCCGGGGGAGGCGGCGGGGGTAGCCGAGGCGGCCGTGAGCGACCAGGTCAGCAGGCTGAGGGCCGCCGTCGCGAGCGCCGCCCCGGCCCAGTCCAGGGGCGAGCGGTCAGCGTCCCGGGTTTCGTCCACGTAGGCCCAGGCCAGGTAGCCGGCGGCCGCCGCGATGGGCAGGTTCAAGAGGAAGATCGTCCGCCACCCGACCGTATCGACCAGCCAGGCCCCCACGAGCGGGCCCAGCGCGCCGGCCAGCGCCCCCGTTGCGGCCCAAGTCCCGATCGCCTTGCCGCGCGCCTCGCCGGAGAAGGCGGCCCCGAGGATCGCGAGGCTGTTCGGCATCAGGAGCGCTGCGCCGATCCCCTGGAGCGAGCGCCCCCCCAGCAGCCATGCCAGGTCGGGTGCCAAGGCACACGCGACGGATGCCACGCTGAAGGTGGCGAGCCCGATCAGGAAAAGGAGGCGGCGCCCGAAATGGTCGCCCGCCCCGCCGCCGATGAGGATAAGGGCGCCGAGCGGCAGGAGGTAGGCGTTGATCGTCCAGGCCAGCCCGGCGGCGCCGGCGCCGAAGTCGCGCCCGAGTGCCGGCAGCGCCACGTTGACGACCGAGCCATCGATGAAGGCGACGCTCGAACCCAGGATGGTCGCGGCCAGGGTGGCACGCGGATGGGCGCGCCCCGCGTGCCGCGTTGCCCCCGCGGCGGCGCGATCGCATGGCCCCGCGAGCGAGGCGGTCACGCGACGCCGGGGTTGAGGAACTGGTGGACGGCCTGGATCACCGCCGAGCCCTCGCCCACGCCGGACGCCACGCGTTTGACCGAGCCGGAACGCACGTCGCCGACGGCGAAGATACCGGGGAGGGTCGCGGCATAGGGGGAAGCGAGGGCCATGCCGTCTTCGCCCGCCCCGGTCTTCACGAAGCCCTTGGCGTCGAGGACGACGCAGCCGCCGAGCCACTCGGTGTTCGGCTCGGCGCCGATCATCAGGAACACGTTGCCTATGCGTCGCGTCTCGCTCTTGCCGCTGTCCCACTCGATCCAGGTCACGCTGCGAAGGCGATCGTCGCCCGCCAGCGCGGTGATCTGCGTCCGGGGATGGAGCGTGATCTTGGGCGACTGCTCGATCCGCCGAACCAGGTAGTCCGACATGGTGGTCGCCAGTCCGTCCGCCCGCACCAGGATGTGCACGTGGGCGGTGGTGCGCGACAGGAACACGGCCGCCTGGCCTGCCGAGTTGCCGCCGCCCACGACGATCACCTCCTCGCCGCCGCAGAGCTGCCCCTCCATCGCCGTGGCGGCATAGTGGATGCCCTGGCCCTCGTATTTGGCGTAGTTCGGGACGTCGATCTTGCGGTAACGGGCGCCGGTCGCGATCACGACGGCGCATGCTGAGATGGATCCCCCGCCCTCGAGCTTCACGCGGTAGGGCCGGGACGCGCAATCGAGCCCAACGACGTTGCGCGAGATGGCCAGGTGCGCGCCGAACTTCTGCGCCTGGATCTGCGCCCGCCCGGCCAGCGCCTGGCCGGAGATGCCCGTCGGGAATCCGAGGTAGTTCTCGATCTTGGAACTGGTCCCCGCCTGGCCGCCGGGGGCCGTGCTCTCCACGACGATGGTGCCGAGCCCTTCGGACGCGGCGTAGACCGCCGCCGCGAGACCAGCCGGCCCCGCCCCGATGATCGCCACGTCGTAGACGTGCGCCTCGTCGATCGTCTCCGTCAGGCCGAGTTCCCCGGCGAGCGCCGCCGTCGTCGGGTTCCGCAGCACCTGGGCGCCCGAGATCACCACGGGGAGCTCGCCCGGGCCGACCGCGAAACCCTGGAGCAGGCCGCCCGCATCCTCGTCGGTCTCGGTGTCTAGGACGCGGTGGGGGTAGCCGTTGCGGGTGAGGAAGCGCTGCAGCCGGAGCGTGTCCGCGCCGTGGCCGGGCCCGACCAGCACGACGCCTCCCTGCCCGTGCAGGATCAGCCCGGTCCGCCGCAGGATGAAGGCGCGCATCAGGATCTCGGCGATGTCCGGCTCCCCGCTGACGAGGCGGCGGAACTCGGCGCGCGGCACGCGGATCACCGTGCTGTCCGCGCCGGTGCGGCCCGAGACCAGGATCGCGCGGTCGTTGAACAGGTCGATCTCGCCCGTGAACTGCCCCTCGCGGTGGACGGTGAACACGTTTGGCTCGCCCCGGGCGTCCAGATCGAACACCTCGATGCAGCCGGACCGGATATAGAAGAAGTCGACGGACCGCTGGCCCCGCTCGAAGACCAGGGCGCCTCGCGGCACGTCTACTTCCGTCCCATAGGCGGCGATCCGGGCTGCCATGTCCGGGCCGAGATGGGGGAAGATCTGCGTCTCGCGCGCATAGGGGTCCGTGGGGTCGAGCTCGGAAACGGGGGGCGCCTGAATGTCCGACATCGCACAAAGGTGGGCCCGCGCATGATACGCCGCAACGCGGGTTGCGAAAACGTTGCGTGACAACACGATGGCTGGACCAATAACTCCATGCAGCGGCGACGGACGGCCGCACGCAGGCAGTAGGGAGGACACGATGGGCCAGCGCTGCTCGCATCTAAATACCATCCGCGCGGTCCGGCCGAGCGCCCGCGGCTGCGAGGAGTGCCTGAAGCAAGGGAGCCGCTGGCTGCACCTCCGTCTCTGCCGCGAATGCGGCCACGTCGGCTGCTGCGACGATTCCCCGAACCGTCACGCGACCGCGCACTACCACGCCTCCGGCCACCCGGTCATTGAGGGCTACGACCCGCCCGAAGGGTGGGCGTGGTGCTACGTCGACGAGATCATGTTCGATCTCGGCGACGACACGACCCCGAAGGACGGACCGATCCCTCGATACTACTGATCCCCGCTGATCGGACCTCGGGCGGCGGGTAGTCCCCGACTACCTCGCTCCTTCCCTCGGCCCCTGGGCGTAACTTGCAGTAGCCGCCGGCGCGTCCGATGCTGCGTCCGAGAACCTCGGGAGAAGAGGCATGGGTGACTCGTTCCGCACGTCATTCCGCCCCGTTCCGGCCGTGGGCATCCGCGTCGCGAGGAACGGTCTAAGCACCACGGTCGGGCCTGCCGGCCGGGCGGGCTCGCGTTCCTACGGAGGGACCCCGCTCCAGGGCGCGGCCGCCGCGATCTCGCTGCGAAGCGTCGGCGACCCCCGGCATTCCGGGCCCCTCGCGACCGATCCCCACCTGATCCCGGGAACGCGAGTCGACTATGGCGGCGGTGACGTCGGCCGGATGACCTCTCCGGGGCTCGGCCCGTTCAAGGCCTTGCTGGCCGACACGAAGCGGCGCCGCGACGAGATCCGGGCGGACGCGCTGAAGGCGCGGGTGCAGCTGGGCCTCGCCTGGGCCGGACACGCGTTTGGGTGGCTTTCGCTTGCCGCGGCAGTACCGCCGGTGCGCAAGGCGCTGGCAGGCGCATTGACGGCGAGGCGCTCGGAACTCGCGACCCTGAAGGCCAATCTCGAGGCGACACGCATCAGGGTGGACTTCGACCTGGCGAGCGAGATCGCCGGGCCGTACCGCCGCATGCAGGCGAGCTTCGACGAGATGACGCGGTCCGCCCGGAAGTGGGGCGTCGCCACCAAACAGGACATCAACCGCGTCAAGGCCAGGACGTTTGCCGGCACCGTCGTCTCGAGGGTCGCGGCGACGCTGTGCCGGGCGGCCGACCCGCTCGTGGACACGAGCGAGGCGCCGCTCGCGTTCGGCATGCTGGGCGGGCGGTCGACGGCCTATGTCTACCCCGGCTTCATCCTGGTCGCGGGCAGGTCCGGGGAGTTTGCACTGCTCGACCTGCGGGAGGTCGAAGTGGCGTGCGCCGAGACGAACTTCACCGAAACCGACTCGCCACCCGCGGATGCCGAGATGGTGGACAAGACCTGGGCGAAGGCGAACAAGAACGGCTCGCGCGATCGCCGGTTCGCCCACAACAGGGAGCTGCCGATCATGCGCTACGGCCAGTTGCAGCTCTCGGCGGAAAGTGGCCTCAACGAGGTCTTCATGGTCAGCCGGGCGGCAGCTTGCAGGCAGTTCGCGGTCGCGACGGCCGAGCTGCGCGGGCTGCTGGCGCATTCCCATCCGAAGCAATCCGTCGGGCAACAACGGCGGCTGGGGCGCCCCTGAGCGGCGTCACCGGCGCCGCAAGCCGGTGATGCCGGTCGGACCTGGTCATCTCAGCAGGGAAGCGTGCACCCAGCCCAGGCGCACGCCGTCAGGCCCAACGACGCGAGCCCAACCGCCCTCGGTCGCGACAATCCTCAGCGACGTGCCCGCGCCGAGGACCTTCACCACGGCTCCGGTCGTCGAGGGAGTGGACCTGACATTTGCCCCCGTCGTGGTCACTACCTGCCTGCCGTCCGTCGGCGGTGACGGCGATCCCTGCGGCGGCGCGGCACTTTCGGCCATTGCGGGCGGGATGATCGACGGCAGCGAGGCGGTTGGAGGCGTCGCGGGCGCCGCCGGCGGCAGCGACGCGGGCGAAGGCTCGGCTGTCGCCGCCTGCCGGACAGGTTGCCGCGGGGCCGGGTCGGGACGGAGCGCCAGAAAGCCGAGCAGGGCCGCGACGCCTACGCCGGTATAGGTTGCGCCGCGCCGGAGCTGGATCGGTGACACCGAGCTGGTTCGCACCGGCGCGGCCGCGGGCTGCTTCTGGGCCGGCAGCTGCATCGCGCGCGTCTGATAGGACAGGCCGGTCCCGGGCAAGCTGTAGGTTGTCTTCGTCCCGCGCTTGCTCAGGTTCATCGTGACGCCCTTGCCGCCGAGCGACAGGCTCGTCACCCCGTGCCTGCCGACGTTGAGCCGGATCCCCGGAGCGATCCTTATCGAACGCCTGAAACGCCATCCCATGCCGACCCCCTCCTCACGGACACAACACGGACCGCGACGCGGCGGCAAGCCGCCCGGGTCCTACAAGAACGTGAGCGCCCGGCCGCGTCATGAACCGTTCGCGGCCGCCCGGCGCGATTGCGCTGTTCGCCGGCCCGTGCATCATTTCACGCTAACAACCAGTGACGGTGCAATGAGCCACTCGGACCAGATCCCCTTTGTCCCCCCGAGCCTGATCGAGAATCCCGAGCCGCGGTGTCCATGCCTCCTGCTCCTGGACACCTCCGGCTCGATGAACGGCCAGCCGATCGCGGAACTGAATGCGGGTCTTCGGACCTTCAAGGAGGAGCTCGCTTCCGACGCCATGGCGTCGCAGCGCGTCGAGGTCGGCATCATGACCTTCGGGCCGGTGCGCGTCCTCTCCGACTTCGAGACGGCGGACGTTTTCGAGCCGCCCATGCTCCAGGCGGGCGGGGATACCCCTATGGGGGCTGCGATCATGCAGGGCCTCGACATGCTCGAGACCCGCAAGGGCATCTACAGGCAGGCGGGGATCGCATACTACCGGCCTTGGGTGTTCCTGATTACCGACGGCGCGCCGACCGACCCATATTCGGCGGCGTCCGAGCGGGTCCGCCAGGGCGACAACCCGAACCGCAAGGCGTTCAGCTTCTTCGCGGTCGGCGTGCAGGGCGCGGACATTTCGACCCTCTCCCGCATATGCAGCCCGGACCGGCCGCCCATGCGGCTCCAGGGCCTGAGTTTCCGCGAGCTGTTCACCTGGTTGTCCAGCTCGCTCGGCGGCGTCGCCCGCTCCCAGCCCGGCCAGCTCGTGGCCTTGCCCGCCCCGACCGGGTGGTCGGCCGTCTGAGCGTGCCGCGGAGCTGGCGGACGGCGTTCGCCAGCTCGATCGGCACTTCCCATCTCAGGAACGGGACCCCGTGCCAGGACGCGGGGGGATGCCGCGTGGTCGAGACGACCGACGGCAGCGAGGTCCTGGTGGTTGCGGTCAGCGACGGCGCGGGCACGGCCGAACGATCGGACGCGGGATCGGCGCTCGCCGTCGCGCATTTCCTGGAGCGATTCGCCGCGGGCGCCGGGTCCGGGCCGGACCTGACGGCGATAGACCGTCCCTTCGTCGACAACTGGTTCCGGGACGTGAGGGGCGAACTCGCGGCCCTGGCCGCGACCGACGGCGCGGATCTCCGGGACTATGCCTGCACGATGCTGGGCGCGGTGATCGGTGCGTCCGCGGCCGCCTACGTCCAGCTCGGGGACGGGGCGATCGTGGTGTCCGGCGACGAGCCCGGGCAATACAATTGGATCTTCTGGCCGCAGCATGGCGAATTCGCGAACAGCACCTTCTTTCTCACGCAGGACTGCGTGGAGGGCATGCTGCAGTTCGAGAGCGGGCCGGCCGTAGACGAGATCGCTGTATTCTCGGACGGGATCGAACGCCTGGTGCTCGACATGGCGGCGAGGACGGTCCACTCGCCCGCCTTCCAGCCGATGTTCGGGTGGCTTGCGGGGACCGAGCCGGACCGTTCGGGCGAGCCGTCCCGCGGGCTGCTGGCCTATCTCGGGTCGGACCACGTCAACCGCCGGACGGACGATGACAAGACCCTGGTGATGGCGACAAGGGCGTCGCCACCCGCCGGGCCCTGATCGCATGACGCCAGGCCGCCTCGTCGATGCTGCGGGCAACCGGGTCGAGGTCTCGAAGGAACTGGGCCGCGGCGGGGAGGGCGCGGTCTACGACGTCGTCGGCCGGCCCGACACCGTCGCCAAGCTGTATCTGAAGACACCCACGCCCAAGCTCGCTGCGAAGCTGTCCGCCATGGCCGGCATGGCCACCGGGGCGCTCCAGCGGGTCGCGGCGTGGCCGACCGGAACGTTGCACGACCCCTCCGGCGCGATGGCGGGCTTCACCATGCCGAAGGTGGGCGGGCACAGGCCGATATTCGAGCTGTACCTCCCCAAGCCGCGGCTCCGCCATTTCCCGACGGCAGACTGGCGCTTCCTGATCCACGCGGCCGCGAACACCGCCCGGGCGTTCGAGGCCGTGCACTCCGCGGGCCTCGTCATCGGCGACGTCAACCACGGGAACCTGGTCGTCGCGGACGACGCGACCGTGCGGATGATCGACTGCGACAGCTTCCAGGTATCGGCCGGGCGGCAGACCTGGTTCTGCACGGTGGGCGTGGGGACGCACCAGCCGCCGGAAATGCAGGGCCTGGACAGCTACGCGAACGTCCTCCGGTCGCCAAACCATGACAGCTTCGGTTTGGCCGTCATCGTGTTCCAGCTGCTTTGCATCGCCCGGCACCCGTTCGCCGGACGTTTCCTGGGCCAGGGCGAGCCACCCTCGATCGAGGAAGCGATCAAGGCATCGCGGTATGCCTACTCGCGCGACCGCACCCGCACCCTCATGGAAGCCCCTCCGGGCAGCCTGCCCCTCGAGGCACTGTCGCCCGAGATACGGGACCTGTTCGAGCGGGCGTTCGCGCCCGGCTCGGACCGGGGCGGACGCCCGCGGGCCGAGCACTGGGTGCCAGCCCTCGGCGGGCTGGCGGGGGAGCTGAAGCCGTGCCGGGCCAACGGTGCCCATTTCTTCCGCCGGGCGCTGTCCGTATGCCCCTGGTGCGCCATCGAAGGCGCCAGCGGCGTCACGCTGTTCCCCGTCGTGTTCGTGCCGGGTTCCGTGGGTTCCCGCGGGATGGCCGCCCTGTGGCAGGAGGTCTCGCGCACCCCCGAGCCACCCCCGCTCGGACCGGCGCCCGCGACGCCGCCCGCGGGCAGGGCGCCGTCGGCCGAGGCGATGAAGGCGTCCGCGGGCGGACGGGGGCTCCGTCGCGCGGCCTGGGCGTCGGTGGCTGTGGCGCTGGCCGCCGCGGCTTTCATTGCCTCGGCGGGGGCGCGCGCCCTGCTGATACCGGCGATTGGCGTCGCGGTTTTCGTCATCCAGCACAACAGAAGTAAGCAGGGCAGCGGACCTTTCCGACAACGCCTGGCCGAGGTCTCGCGCGACTGGGAAGCCCTGCGCTCGTCCTGGACGGTCCAGGTCGCCGGGCCAGGCTTCCAACAAGTCCGCGGCGGCCTGGCGAAGCTGAAGGCGGAATACGACGCGCTCCCTGCGGAACGGTCGAGGCGGCTCAACGCCTTGCACGAGCAGCGGCGGGCGCGCCAACTCCAGGCGCACCTCGATCGCTTCCTGCTCGCGAAAGCGAAGATACCGGGTCTCGGGCCCACCAGGATCGCGACGCTCGCGAGCTACGGCATCGACACCGCGGGGGACGTCGTCGCGTCGAAGATCCAGGCGATACCGGGTTTCGGTCCGTCATCCGTCGCCAAGCTGCTGTCGTGGCGGCAAGTCCAGGAGCAGTCGTTCAGCTTCGACCCCGGCCAGGCTGTACCGGCTTCCGAGGTCGCCGTCGTGGACAGGTTCGTGGCGGACCAGAAGGGCAGGCTGGAGCGCGAGATGGAGGCCGGCCTGTCCCGCTTGCGGACATTGGCGGCCAGCATCGAGACGAGACGGCAGGCACTACATGGCAGGCTGTCCGAGCTCAGTCCCCGCTACGCCCAGGCCCTCGCCGACGTGGCCGTCGTTACCGAGGACAGGCAGGCCAACGTCCGGATGATCGCGGGGTCCGGTATCGCGGGCGCGATCGCGCTCGTCTCCGCGCTGGGCGCCCCCGGCGCCCGGCAGCCCGCGCAGCTGGGGCCGGCACCTGGTCAGCCACCCATCCCGCACGTCCCGGGGCCCACTACCCCACTTGCCCCGCTCATGCCGCCTGCGACCGTGCGTGCGCCGGCCGGCCAGCCCCCGGAGCCGGCCCAGCCGACAGGGCAGCTGCCGTCGCCCACCCCGCAACCGGCGCCGCCGGACCGAATTGGCCCGGCGCCAGCGCCGGAGCCAGATCGGGTCACGGTCGTGCAGGCGGGAAATATCCGTTCTGCCGCGAGAACCAGTGCGCCTGTCGTCCGCTCCGTAGCCCGTGGCACGTCCCTGAAGGTCTTCGCACGGGAAACTGGCTGGTTGCAGGTCGGGCAGGACGAGCCGTGGGGATGGATCTACTCGGGACTGGTCAAGGCGGTCCCATGACGCGGGTTTAGGCTCGACCCGACTTGGGCCCCTTCGCATGAGTGGACTTGGCTGATGTGGTCCTTGGCCGAAGGTATGGGGCCGGCCGTTCTGTTCGCGACGGGCGTGCGGCTTGTTGGCCCGCTACATAAAATGCCGCTCGAGTATTATTGTCCGCTTAGCGCCCAATAGCTGCCACTCAGCCGTCTTTTCGCTCCTCTCGGAAGCAGACGCTGCCGGCGATCGTGGGATGGAGAATGCCCCATTCTCGTGGACAGTTTTCAAGCTTTCGGGCTACGGCTCGATCACGGCGGTTTATCTTTCGGCTTCGTAGGTCATCTGCGACCGATATTCCAAGCCTGAGTGCAGGCGTGCCGGCTTATACCAGCCCTCCATATAGCTGAATTAGGCCATACGGACTTCGGCCTGGGCTGTGAACCTATGGCGGCTCAACAGCTCGGCCAGGGTCGAGAAGAAGCTCTCCGCCATGGCGTTGTCTAGGCGTCACCCACCGACCCCATACCTTCGGGATAAGGCCATGGTCGGCAAGCCTGAGGAGATACGGCATGGCTCGATCCGCTGGGCTCATGGGCCGCCCTGATCGCCCGGTCGTGACGGAACTGAGGACTGCAAGGTTTGCACGAAACCACGCAGGCCGACCCGGCCGCACTTCGGTCTCCGGCCATGGTCAAGAGGTGGGCGAGGCGCTATCAGGCCGGTATGACGGAGGCAGGCGGCGCCAGCACCCAGGCGGGCATCTACTTTCAGAACAGCGTTGCCGCCCTTTACCTGGCGCAGCTACTGCAGCTCGATCCGATGCCACCGCGCGAGCAGGTGGTCGAGGTGCGCGTCGAGGCGCCCACGGCCGTCGACGACATCGTCGTGCGGTATGCCGACGGACATTGCCGCTATCTGACGGCGAAGCTGAGCATCAGGTCCTGGGATGATGCCTGGGACACACTGTGGAGCAACGTCAGGGCCCAGGCGGAAGATGTACGAACCCGGCCTGACGATCGGATCACCATCGTCGTCTCGGACGACACGGAAACGACCCGCGACTTGCGGGAGCTTTGCATCCGAGGCGGCAGCGCGCTGGACCACCTTGAATTTGCCAGTCGCCTGACCATCCCGCAGACAACGCTGCTTTCACGGATAGGCCGGGACATGCAGTGCGCGGAAGAGCGGTTCCGGTTGCTGCGCCGCGTCGATGTCCGCCTGCTCCAGGAACATGAGATCCAACGCGAGGTCGCGCAGAGGCTTGCCCAGGTGGCAGGCGGGCCAGATGCGACCATCCTTTCCGTCTTGCGCGATCTCGCCGGAGGGCAAGCCCGCACGCGGAAGCTTTTCCGCGCGCCCTCGCTACGGAGCCGCCTGCAGCGGGAGCACGCGATACAGGTCTCGGAACCCATCGAGTGGGGTCTCTCCGCCTATCGCGAGACCGTCAGGCGATTGGCCCGCATCGAGGTTCCCGGCAGCGGGAACTCACGTCCGGCTTCGGAGGTGCTCGTGTGGCCGAGCCTCCGCGACCTCAATCGCGCGGTTCCGTCGGATTTCGATGACGAACTGCCACCCGACCGCCCGGATACGCTGCGGTCGGTGATCGACATGAAGAGTTTCCCGTCCGAACTGATGGACCGCCTCGTCGTTGTTGCCGGCCCTGGGTATGGCAAATCGGCCCTGCTGAGCGCAGTCGCCGAGCGTCTTGCGAGCGGGCCGGTCACCCCGGTACTGGTGCCACTGGCCAGCCTGGCGGCGAGCCAGGCCAGCGTCGCCGACTACCTGACCGAAAACGTCAACCGGGAGTTCGACGTGCGTGTCGACTGGCGGCGGCTCGCGGAAACGGGTCTCGTCGCGCTCCTGCTGGACGGACTGGACGAAGTGCCAGCAGTCCAACGCGCGCCACTGATGCAACGGTTACGGACCTTCTCGGCCCGTTATCCCCGCGTCCCATGGCTGTTGACGGCCCGTGACCCGGCCGTGCTCACCGGCACTGACGAGGCGCGCATCCTGGAGATATTGCCCCTCTCGGACTTCGAGATCGTCCGTTTCGTCGATGCGACCGCAGCCGGCCGCACCGGCCTGGCCGGCGGGGAGCTGTTACGGCGGCTCGACGGCCACCCGGACCTTTTGCGCCTTGCCCGGATACCCCTGTTCCTGTCGATGATGCTCTCGACCGGCGCGGTTCTGGATGGTTCTCCGACCTCGCGCGCGGATCTCATCGAGCGTTACCTGAAAACCCTGTTCGCACCGCACGAGCACAAACCCGCCGGCGGGACGCCGCCGTCTCCTGCCTCGCTCAGGGCCGTGGCGGCTACACTGGCGTTCGAGAGGCTCGAAGCGGGCGAACTCGGTGCGACGGAGCAGAAGGTGCGGGCGGTAGCATTTGCCCAGGCAGGGGGCCAGAAGGGGGCCGACGAGCTTGTGGCCGCGCTTGTCGCGAATGGAATATTGCGACGGCAGAGCTCGACGAGGCTCCGGTTTCCGTTTCCCATCGTCCAGGAGTACCTCGCTGCCACGCATCTGGTCGAGCATGCCGCCGGGACGCTACCGGCCCGGATCGACGACGCGGTCCGTCGGCCCTGGGCCCAGGCGCTCCAGTTCACGCTCGAGCTGCATCCATTTCCCGCGCCTTATATCCGCCTGATCCTCGACAGGCCTGCGGATGCGTTCCAGACCGGCCTCCGGCTCGTCGCGCGGTGCATCGTGAACGGCGCGACCGTCGATCCGGCCCTGCGCGCGGAAGTTGGCGACCGTCTGGTCGATTACTGGACGCACGCCCACCACGGTGTGCGGAGCCGTGTCGGGCAGATGCTTTTCGACGGGTTCGCCCGACCGATCTCGCCTCGGCTTCGCCAAGCCCTCCACCATCCTTGGCTGATGGAAGATGGTGCGGGCGCCATCCTGTCGCGCGCCTTGAACCGGACCCTGACCATGAGCGTGCTCGACGGGATGCTGCGTCGGCCTCTCCCGTTCTTCCACATCTACCGCTCGCTGAAGCCGGCGCTTGGTGCAGTCGGCGACGAGGCTTTCGCACGCATCGTCGCATTGCTCGACGGCGAGCCGCTGGAAGATTCGGAACATCGTGGGATCGACGGTCTCCTGAGCCATTTCATGGTCGGGGATGTTACGAGGGACCGCGCCCTCCACGCCGCGAGGGACACGCGCCTGCCCGTTGAGGCCCGGCTGAGCTGTTACGGCATCGCCGGCCGGCCCCTCTTGCCGGAAGCGGCGCAATTGACGGCCCTGATGCTGCGAGAGACCGAAAGCGGCGCGTGGCATGCAACGGACATCATCGCCCTGGCCGCAGATCCCGAGGAGGCGTTCATGGCGGTGCTGCGGGACGCGTCGATACCCGAAGAGCGCCGGTTCCAGCTTGCCGCCAGCCTCACGCGAGTGTTCGCCGGAGTCATGGCGCGCGAAAGCATTATAAAACGCTGCCTGTGCGACACCGAGATACCCGGGGACATCGCCGCCGTGGCGATGTTGCACTCCGCCGCCAGAGGTGATCGGACGGCGTTCGAGAGCCTTGTCGAGATGCTGCCGACCCTCCCCACGGTGATCGCGTTGCAGGTGGTTTCGTTGTTCGGCCATCATCCCGGACGCCCGCTCGCTGAACGCGCAGCCGCCTTGGTGCAAGCGCGCACCATGACGGCGGCGGAGGCGGGAAAATGGGCGGCGGCGGCCACCTGCGGCATGCTTTACGTGTTCGATATGGACTGGGGTTTCGGCGGTTCCCTGCACGATGCGCTGCCGCATGCCGCGACTGACATCTGGACTCAGCTTGTGGATCAATGGTCGGAGCGGGCCGACCTTACGGAAACGCAGCGGTTCCGCATCCTCACCGCAGCGGCAAAGTTGGGCTCTCCGGACGCACAGGCCCGGCTGGAGGCGATGGTGCTCGCAATCGAGAACCCCGACGCGCCCTGTTACATCGAGGACGGCGACCTGGGTTCCACGATGCGGGAGGCTGTTAGAGAGATCCGTCGGCGCCGCGCTTTGATACCGTTGGCCCTTGGAGAGCGGCTTGCCCGCTCCGAACAGGCCAACGTGCCATACGCGGGGGTGGATGCGATCGCCGCCCACGGCGACCGTGCCGCGCTCAATCTGCTGGTGGCGATCCACTCGGACACATCCGGCGCCGGCGAGAGGGACACGCTCGAGAGCGCGATAGAACTCCTGTCCTCCAGGCTGGGCTTGGTTATCCGTCGGCAGGGCAGTGACTTCGCAGTCGATCCCTGAAATTGCGCACCAAGGGTACCCCGGCCCGAAGCTGGAATGCGGGCGGTATCAGCAATCCTGAACTCGACGGTACGGTAGGGCGCACGGCCACTGCGATTGTGCCTGCGCAACGGCAGCAACTGTTAACCGCTGCCGTCCAATTTGAGTGCTGCGCCATCTACACGATCCCGATGTATTGCGAGTCTATGTTTTTCGCGATGCGGAAGGGGTGGACATGCCAGGTTCCGCGGACGGCCGGCTTCGCTTGTGGCTGGCCGAGATGCCATGAAGCGGCCGCAGGGGTGTTCGTTAAACCAGCCATCTGCCTGAGATGGATGCCGATCTGTCAAGCTATAGCATCAACAACCTACAATATAGGGTCGACTTACGGCACCTCAGCACTGTAGGCCAGCTCGCCAGCAGATGCCTCGCGCAGGCGCAAACTGCCGGACACCGCTAACCTGCTGTTACGGTTGCGCAATAACCATATTCGATTTATGGATACGCAATAACTTTGCTCTGATCGGAAGTAAGCATGGGGTGGAAAGCGATATATGGCGGGGTCGGCATCTGCTTGTCGCTTGGAGCGTGTGGCGGTCAGACACTGTCTTCCATGTCACCTCCCGTGAGCGACAGGGCAGTGACGGGTGTCCCGTATTTCTTGCCCCGCGCCTTCGTGCCGATCACGTTCAAAGGCGGTCCTCCCGTCAAGGACAAAGACGGGACGCCGAGCGCGGCCGGTGCCTACCAGGTCGAGTCGACTATCGGCACGACTACTTTCATCGGGGACCCATCCGCCCCTCTCTTTCTGGCGTACCGACACTCCGGGTGGGCTGACGACCACTTCAACGTCGCGGTTGACCAGAACGGCCTTCTTCAAACGTCCTCGACTAGCTCCTCCGATCGTAGCGGCGCGATTGCTCTGAAGGTCATCGAATTCATCGGGCAGCTGGCACAGGCAGCGGGCGGCTTCCCCGGCCCCGTCGGTTTCCGCAGTACGGGCCGCCCGAAGGCCGCGGCGAAGCCTGTCGCTTGCTTGCTACCTCCTTTCACGCAGAGTTTTCCGTTCTTCCCTGACCGAGGTGGAGAGTCCCGTCTCGTGGAAGGGGGTGGCGACCAGCAGCTGACTGTCTCCGTAAGCTTGATCTCCGAGAGTGGGATCCCGGGTTCCGGAAAACTGGCACTGGAGCCTGCGGGTGAAACCGATGGCGCCAGGAGAGAAGGAGTCGTTTTTCGCAAGCCAAAAGTGATCGCATACCGAATCAAAGTCAGTCCGAATGCCAAGGCGAGTGCGGCGTGCGGTTTCGGCGTCCAAGAGAGCGAACAGTTCGCGACGGTTCCGGACACCAGCCCGGGCGGGCTCTTCTGGCAGGACATGAGCCGGGCGACCCTGGTGAAGAAGGACATCAAGCTCGGGATAACGAACGGCATGCTGACGAGCCTCGACGTGGAAAGCCCCAGTGAGATATTGGCCATCGTTTCGCTGCCGGTCGACATGCTGAAAGCATTGTTGGCGATCCCCGCCTCCGTGCTTACGTTCAAGGTGCAACAGCTCCAGGCTGAACAAGGCTGGACCGATGCCCAGGCGAAAGCCATTCAGTCCCAGATCGAATTGCAGCAGAAGAATGCTGCACTCCAGCAGGCATTAGCTGCCGGAACGCAGCAATGACGGTCGGGTCAGGGTTGGCGGTAATTGGTCAGGCGGTAACCCCGACCTCGGAAACGGGGACACACGGGATGTCGGTCGGGCGGTCCCGGCTTGCCTTTTGCGGATGCCGCTCCGACCTGGGACGGATGGCAGCGAGTTTCGTTTTTGCCCTCCTCGCAGTCTGTCTGTGGCCGTTCGCCGCCGACGCCCAAAACGGGACGCGTGAGCAGACCAGGACGGCAGCGGGGTCACAGCAGGCAGAAACGGTTCCGTCGGCCATTCCGCTGAGGCCGGCCCAGGGCATCCGGCTGGCACCCACGCTATCGACGCTCGATCGTAAGCTGGTCAGCATCAAGGATGCGCCGACCCCCACATCCGTCAACTCCGCCATGGCCCTGCTCAGCGGCATAAAATTCAACACGACCCACAACGCGATCATCATTGGGAAACCGTTGGGCCCGATCGAGAACATCCTTTCGTCCGACCCGGAATATCAGAAGAACTTCGCTGCCCTGGCAGCCCTTCACCTCGCCAGCACCGGTCAACGCGCGGGATCCGGGCTTCCACCCGAGCGTGCCACGCCTGTCGCGGCAGACGGCGGAACCTCCAATTTCCGAATTGTGGGAAACGCGGCATTGATGCGACGGTCTTTTGTTGTCAGGGTCTACACGAATGTCGACTACGTCTGCACGGGTGTCCTGGTCTCTCCGGACACCGTCTTGACAGCGCTCCACTGCGAGTGCGGCGGCGAGGGACGAATCACACGCATCCAATACAACGACAAGCAGGGGAACGTCCGCAACGTCTCCGTCGGAGGGGTGCATAGCCTGATCGATGATGCTTCGACCCCGCAGGCAATATGCAAGCCGGACACCAAAGGATCGCCTTACGCCCGCTATCCTGTCCAGGAGGCACAAAAGGGACACGACCTCGTAATCGTGAAGCTTCAGAACGGGATCGAAGATGAAGTCGCCTCGCCGATTTCGCTGGTGGCGAACGCAGGCCAGCTTTCAGCGGCCCGAGTAGCGATCGTGTCGGGGTTCGGAGACACCGACGCGGCCGGGCAGCACCGGGCCGGCAATGGCTGGGCACCTTCGACAGTGGTGGCATTGGCAGGAGCACCAGGTTGCAACGATTGCGGTATCGGGGAGTTCGCGGCCGGGCCCACCCCCCTTATCGGTGGTAAGAAAGGGGTGGGGAACGACACATGCGGCGGTGACAGCGGCGGTCCCGTGTTCCTGATCGAGAAGTCGTCCGTGGAGACAGCCTTCAAGGAGGAGAAACTCACGATCGATTTCCTAACCAGCAAGGTGCCGCTGATGTTGGCTGGAATCACGTCAAGAGGGCTGACGTCAGAGAGCAGGTGCGGCCAGGGCGGCATCTACGAAATGCTAAATACCAGTTGGGTGTCTGAAGCGCTGAAACGACACAACGTGCCGATCGTGACATGGGACGACTTCGTGCCCTTCTAGTGAACATCGAGGGCATCGGACCGGGAACACCGCGGGCGCGACAATCCCCCGGCCAGGACCATCGCGGGGCGCCCTTGAGCAATTAACAGCCCGCGCCCGCCAACACCCTTACGGCAGAAAATTCCCCGACCGAACCTGTCACAGGTCGCGAGGGCTGGGTTCGAAATGCGCTGGATATGCGATGACACCTCGCAATCCGGGCCGGGCGGGCGCGTTCCCCGCTGATGCTTTGAAATACGCGGCCTGCGTCGAGGCATCTGTATATTCGGACCTCACACTTCTCAACGTTATCATGCGCAACGGTGCCGGGCCAGATTGCCGTCCTGAACCTGTTGAGTTGCATTGAGACCCAAGCCGGAGAGGGCCAAAGTTTTCGCTGAGGAACGATCCCTGTCTGATGGTGGCGAGCGCGCCCCGGGTATGGCATCGTGCCAGTGTTTAGCGCCTAGAGAGTTCGATCATACGTGGCCGGCAAACGTCAACACTATGTCCCACGGCTGCTCCAGCGAGGGTTTCTCGCCGATATGTCCGAGCACGCGGAGCGGACGTGGCTGCATCGTCCGGGCGTTGCCCCGCGGCTCGTCGGGATCGGGGACGTCGGAACCGAGGACTGGTTTTATTCGCGTAGAAGCGCGCCGGGCGAGCTGACGCTTGATGATGCCGTCACCGCATTCGAGCAAGATCTCGGCAGGGATGTTGCCGCGTTGCGCGCCACGCTCCCCGGGACGGCCATCGAATCGGACAACGCCGCCCGCATCGTGGTCCATCTCGTCATGCGCACCGCACATCTACGCCGCACCATGGCCGACATGGTACAGGGCGTCACCGGCGAGATCGCGGAGATGTTCACCGATCCTGCACGCCTCGCCACGATGATGGGCGTCGACAGCCCGATGCAATCCCCGGCGCTGGCCGACGCCATGCAAAGCACGACAGGTGATCTCGCTTCGGCCGGGATCCCGGCCGCGTTCAGCAGACGACTGCTGGCTTTCCTCGTCCGCGAACGCGGCGGAGAGCTGGCCACGCAAGCGGTGGCAACCCTCACGCCGTTGTTCCCGGCGCTCATGGCCAGCCTGCTCGTCCGAGTGCGCGACAGCCATAATGCAATGGTCGGCAAACCGCTCGACGATCATGGCTGGGTGGCGGCGTTGAGCAAATTCTATTGGTCAGTTGAGGGAGCAAGCGATCTCATACTTCCCGATGCGGTCGCCCTCGCACGCGAAGCTGGGAACGCTCTCGCCCCGCTGCTCTTCACGAGCGCCGCCGACGCGGAGTTGGTGTTGCTGCCGGTCTCGCGTGACCGCATGCTGGTTGGCCGGCGCGACCCGAACGCTGTCGTGGACCTGTCTACCTTCAGCGCCCAAGCGGCGTCGCACTGCCAGGGATTTTTCATCGGCGCGCGCGCATTCGACACCGAGGATTTCAGCACCGCGATCGGCACCGGTCCCGCCAAGGTGCTCGCCGAGGCAATCGCCGAAGCGGTTAGCGATGCTGCCGACGCACGATCCCAGGTGGCGGGCGATTTGATACAATCCACTCCCCGCCCCTTCGCTCAGCAGCAATTCTCCTATCGCGTGACCCTGCGTGATTTCGGGGACGATGCGTTGGCGCAGGAATATGCTGCTATCGTCCAGTCCGTCGTCGGGATCCTGTCGCGAACGCTCCCGCTCCACAACCTCGACGGCGTAACCATCGCCGTTGACTACAAGGATGCGCTTGTCGGGCTCGACCGTGGCGATCCCGCACTGCCGCCAGCCGCCAGCGAGGCTCTCGTCTACGGTATCGGTGTCGCATGTCCCGTGACCGTGGTGCGTGATGGAGCTTACAGGGTGCATCTCGTTCTCGCCGCCGGGATTGCCGCAGCCTGGACCTCCGAGGATGTGGAAATCCGCGCAGGCGGCTTGCACCTTCTGATCAGGATGCTTGCCGGCATGGCACACGCGGCGCGCTACGCCGATACCCCAGGGTTCACGCCTGACGCGATGGATCGCGAGCTGTACCAGGCGGTTGCCCGTTCGCCGTGCGCCTATTGGAGTGCGAAGCATGCGGCGTATGCCGCACCCAATCAGGGGCAGATTTATGCGGAACTGATGGTCGACAGTCTCGCTCACGCGCGGGCCGCGGTTGCAGCAGCCCGCGCGCGCATGACTGACGACAGCGATGTTGGCGAGGCTTTCGGGGTTGGGCTCAAGTGCGTGTCGGCGACGCTTGGCCATGCGGCGGATTGGCTGGGACATCGTCGGGGTTTGCCGGAGGGCCGGCCATTTGCGGGCGACGACCTGCACCTTCGGCTTGCGCCGTCAGGGCTCGACCATTGGTTAGAGCTGTTCGGCCGCGATCTTGCGGCAAGCTATACGGAGGACGACGCGATCGACCTTGCCGTGGTGACGACGCTCGGCCGCCACGTCGAACGGCTGTTATGGAGCATCGGTATTTATTGCTGGCCCGAGGGCGAACGGGTGCGCTGCGTGGTCAGCGACGCGCAGATGTCCCGACTTCTACTGCCGCGCACGGACCTGCCCGCTTCCGTGAAGCTCGGACAGGGCGATGAATGAAGCGTCAAATGAAGTTGCCTTGGAGCCAAGGCGATACCGTCCGGAGCGACAACGGGCAGTTGACGGCCGCATTGTCCAGGCGATGGCGCTCCCGGTCGTCCGTCGCTCCGGGCATTCGGCCGGCGCAACGACCGAATTCGCCACCACGGGGTTATGAGGGCTACTGCGGACCATGGTCGGATCGACCGGGTGGAACGTGCGTCCCGATCCACCTTGGGATCGGACAGTGTCCACGGGGTTGAGCCGACTCTTGTCCCTGCACTCCCGATACTTTGGACGGCGCACGACGTTGGTGGCGCTGCATGAACCCGGCACGGGTCCAGACCATCCCCTTGGCTCGTGTGGCAACGACACATATATGGTATGACTTGCGGCGATGCGGCCTACCGTCAATACGCCGGCTGCGCGATGGCGATGCAGAAGCAGGCAAGGAGGCTCGTTGGCAGGCAAAGTCCAAATTTCGGCTGATGACGTGGCAAACTGGTTCATCAACCAAGTCGATAGGGAAGCAGGCGAGACGGTCACCCCGCTAGCTTTGCAGAAGCTCGTCTACTTTGCGCAAGCGTGGCACCTCGCCAACAAGGGCGAGCCGCTATTCCCAGAGGATTTCCAAGCATGGGCCCATGGGCCCGTGATCCGTTCCCTGTTCGATCGTTTCAAGCATCTTTCCTGGGAGGCCATTCCACCAGTCGCCGAGGCAAGGCCGATCAAGGGTGAAACCCGTCGTTTCCTTCGGATGGTCTATGATAAGTACGGTGGCTTTGGAGCGAAGAAACTCGAGAAGATGACCCATGTGAACGGTGGACCTTGGAGCAGGGTGAGGGGCGATCTCGCCCCCGAAGCACGCAGCGAGAAGGTCATACCGAAACAGTTGATGCGAGACTTTTATGGGAAAGAAATCGGCAAAGCCTGGGCGTGAGTCGTTCAAGATCAAGGCAGAAATCGAACCGAAGCTTACACCCATCGACATCGAGACCAGAAAGTTGGGGAGCCTCGACGAGGGCGTATCGATAAGCCTGAAATACTTCCGGCAGGAGACAGAATGTTTTTCGGACTGGCGCCCCGATGAGCTACGAAAATTCAGTGGATTGATAAAAAAGATCAAGCAGATTCCCGCTAACAGCCTCCGTGGATATAAACCCCTTTGCGAGCCTCACAAATATTCCCCAGCCGAAGCCAGATTTTCGCGTCCCGACCTATTGAGCGAAGACCTGTCGTTCTTTGAGCTAAAAATCGACCCGTCAAATGCTGCCAGGGTGCATGGCGTTTTCGTTGGGTCGGTGTTTTTTCTTGTCTGGCTCGATAGGTTGCATGCGGTCTACCCCGAGTAGCGGCGAACCTGCCGGGGCGATCGGGCCTGTGCCAACCCGCCCGGCGGCGACTTTACGCGGCCGGCACGTCAAATGGGTCGGACACCGGGTGGGGAGGCCTCCGAGTGCCGAATGCGCGACCTTCGAGCAGCGCGACGAGGTGGGCGATCAACTTCACGTCGCTGCCCCGGCGCTCCCACGAGGCTTCCACCCCCCTCGGCTCTTTCGGGGCGATGCCCACGGGCTGCCCAGGGCTCCAAGGATTCGCGGCTGCCATCATCGGCCTTGCGACAAGGATTCACGTCCGGGCTGACCCGGGGGTTGGAACCCAAAGGATTGGACAAAATGAACGCGTGGTGATACAAACGGCCGGTCGCCGACTCGACTCGACCGGCCAGATGTATCATGTTGTTTGGAGGCGGGGTGACCCAGCACGAACGTTTGGTGGAGTTGTTGTCGAATGGCAATGTTTGGCGGATGGACGAATTGAGGTGCCTCGGCATCACGGGGGCGACGGTGGGAAGGGCCGTGCGGTCCGGTGTCGTCGAGCGCCTCGCGCACGGCACCTACCGGGGATCGGGTACTCCGGAGGAGGGGCGGTCCGACCTGGCGTTGGTGGCGTCGCGGATGCCCGGCGGGGTCGTGTGCCTTTCCAGTGCGGCCAGCATCCACGGCCTGGGCGACCTTTGTCCCAACGAGGTCTGGCTAGCCATCCCGCAGCACCACAAGCCGCCGAGGATCGGGTGGCCGACAGTCCGGCCCGTCTTCTGGCGTTCTCCCGCCAGCCTTACACTAGGGGTGGAAACCCGGCATTTCAGCGGCGTGCCTGTCAGGGTCACGGATCCGGCCCGCACGACCGCCGACATGCTGCGGATGCTGTCCACGGTTGGCGAGGAACGGGCGCTCGAGGTGCTCCGCGACTATGTCGGCGGCGGGGGCTCCATTCCCGCGGTCAGGGCGATGCTCGAGCGCCTCGGGGCAAGCGGGGCCGCGACGGCCTACCTTACAGCGTTCAACTACATGGCCGTCCGGAGGACCTGACCATGGCGGGCGTCGGGCAGAAGACCCAGGACAGGTTGGGCGACATCGCGAGGCAGAGGGGGATGAGGGTGGACCTCCTCACGCTCCGCTACTGCATGGAACGGTTCCTCGCGCGGCTCGCCGCTTCCCCATACCGCGACAGGTTCGCCCTGAAGGGCGCAATGCTGATGGCGGTCTGGCACGGCAACCTCCTGCGGGCCACGAACGACATCGACCTGCACGGCCTGGACGGGTCGGATCTGGGCCGCATGCGGGAGATCGTAACCGAGGTTTGCGCGACATCCGTGGGCGGGGACGACGGCGTCCTCTTCGAGGCCGGCCTGGCGCGGTGGACTGTCCTGGGAGGTGTCGAGGCTCACGGCGAACGGGTCTCGATCCCGACAAGCCTCGGACGGGCGCGGCTGGTGTTGCAGGTCGACATCGGGTTCGGGCACGCGGTCACCCCCGGGCTTGAACGCGGCTGGTATCCGAGCCTGCTGCCGGGCTTCGATCCCATCCCCGTCGCCTGCTACCCGCGCGAAACCGCGGTGGCCGAGAAGCTGGCGGTGGCCGTCGAGTTCGGGCGGGACAGCACCAGGTTGCGCGACTACTTCGACTTGAGGGAGCTGTCCCGCCGCCATTGCTTTTCCGCACACGGCCTGGCGGAAGCCATAATGGCGACGTTCGCCCGGCGGGACGCCGGCGCGTTTCTGGCGTCCGGTGACGACTACTGGAGGGGTGCCCTCCGGCCCGAGTTCGCGACGCCGGCACGGTGCAGGGCGTGGCGGACCTGGCTCGGGAACCAGTTGCCCTCGTCCGGGCTCGCGTTCCCCGATGTGCTTGCCGAGGTCACCGGGTTCGCGCTGCCGCTGCTCCTCGCGGTCAGGGACGGCGGAAAGCTGCCCGGCTACTGGGAGCCCTCATGGGGGTGGTCCCGCCGCATGGCATCGCGCGACCCGGCCGGCGTGCCCGTCCGGACTGGACGGCCGGATGGCCAGAAAGCACCGTCGGGGTGGGCCGGGCGCCGCGGGCGGGGGAGGCTCGCCAGCGGGGACCGTGAAGCAGCAACGGGCACATGCCCGGCAGCGGACCGCCTTGTCGGGATTGGCAACGAATTGACAAAGGTCACCGATTCTGCGATTGAGCCGTAATGCACGCCAACAGCACTTTCACCGGGCTGCCGACGACCCGCTCCGGGTCGTTCGATTCGCGCGCAGTTTCCGCGCTCCTCATAGCGTCCTGACGACCTGCCGGCCGCGCACCTCGCGCGGCGGCTACCCGTCAGTTGCGGAGCGCCCATGACACCAGCATCCCACCTTGCACAGACAACCCGGTCGGCCGCGCTCGTTGGTTGGCTCGCGTACGAAGGTGCTCGTTCGGCCAACCGTCCTTCCTTCTCCGCCCGAATAACGGCCGGCAACCCGCCAGCCCCCGTTTCGTGCGCAGCACCGAAGGAGTTCAGTCCATGTCCGTTTGCCGTTCTAGCACCAACCAGTCTCCCGTCACCCCGCCCGTCGCCGGCCCCACGCAGGGGACGGTCGTCCGGCTCGAGACAGTCCCCATGTACTTCCCTGCCATCGGGCCCGGAGGCAAATCGCACGGCGCCTGCCTAACCGTGGCGTTCGACGACTGCTCGCGGCTGATCCTCGGGGCTTCCGTGTGCCCCGCCAACGAGCCCTTCAAGGAACTCGTGTGCCTGGCGGATGGACAGGGGATCGTGCGGAACGCTGCCGCGTCCGTGCCGGACGGGATTGGGGATGCCTTGGTCTCGTACGCTTGCGGCCAGGGCGTCGGTGGCTACCTTCTCCGGGAGCCCGTGACCGTCTGCCTCGACGCCGGATCCGGGAACGAGGTGGCCGGCCAAACCCTTGAGGAGCTGGGCTGCCGCGTGCGTTTCCCGGACACCCGCTTGCCGGCACGGGCAGGCGGCGCCGAGCGGGTCATGGCGGCCGTCCGGGAAGCGCTCGGGATCGTCATCCGCGCGAACGGTAATTGCCCCGTCGACCTTGATCAGTGCCGCACCTTCGCGGTGGCCGTCGTCGCATACGCCTCGATGTGCACTCGCAGGCGGTCGGGGCATGCCGCACCACGTGCCCCGACCGCCTCTCCGCGACGTGCTCGGGCCGGCTCAAGCGGGAAGGGCAACATCGACAAAAACAAGTCACAGGGAGCGCGACGGATGCCTAAACCAATCACGACGGAACTTGCTGCCGCTGCCAACCGGCGCGCCGCACCGCCATCGCCCGCGGAACCATTCTTCGGCTATCCTTCCGCCGACCGGGCGTTGCAGGCCCTGGCGGCCCGGCTCGAGATCACGGGGAGCGGTCCAGCCGGGTCGGGGCACGCCGGGGCCCTCGTGATCGTCGGCGCGCCGCGGAGCGGGAAAACCACATTGCTCCGTGAATTCGCCCGGCAACATGCGCGGCCGACCGCTTCCGGGAACGACGTCCCGATGCCTGTCCTGATTGTCGACGTCCCGGGCCATGCGGGCAGCAAGGCCCTTGCCGTTGCGGTCGCGACGGCGCTCGGTGCGCGGCTCCCGGCCTCCGCGACCGTCGCGCAAAGCTTCCACCGGGTCACCGGAGAACTGGTGCGGCGCAACGTCCGCGTTTTGGTCCTGGACGAGGCGCACCACCTCTTCCAAGGGGACGGCCCCGCGGATGGGGAGGCCGCCGCATGGGCTCTCCAGCTGTCCGGGCAGGGACTTTGTTCGGTCGTCCTCGCAGGCTTGCCTGGTGCGCTCACTGCTCCCGGCCGCTTCGGGCGGGGTGCGAAGGACGTGGCAGACATCATCTGCCTGGACGGGCTCCGGGCCGACGACCCGGCGGAGCGGTCGTGCTTCCTGGAGGCTCTAAAAATGTTCCGCCGCGCGCTCCCCGACCTGGACGCGGGGGACGCCGTCGACGAGGGCACGGCAACAAAGCTGCTGGAGCATTGTGGCGGCCTCGTGGGACGCCTGTCCGAATTCATGGACCATGCGGCAGCCGTGGCACGCGAGACGGGAAGCGCAGGACTGACCCGCGACGTCCTGCGGTCGGCCGCCGAACGGACGCGCGGGACAGACGAAGGCTGGCGAAATCCCTTCGACCCGGATGTGCCCGAGCCGGGTGTGTCTCCGGCAGTGCCTCGGCCAGTCCAGGGTGGCGGCGCCGCTGCGGCGGATGAGACGGAAGGGGCCGCCCGGGGTTGACGAATCCCTGACGCGAGACGGTTCGAGGCGGCCGGGGCAATGGCCCCGGCCGAGCGCGCGATTGCGCCGCGCGGCCTTACGGCGCGCGGTTTCTAACCAGACATGGCGCTTTCACGACGTCGAGCGCCAAATTCACTGGCGTCTCGATGGCGACGCGTCGATCTCCAACGCAAAGTGGATGACCTCGATGTCGATCGGGGACGACGCGTCGGTAACCGCGGGACTGACCTGGTGGCGGGACACGGCATGCTCGTGACCGCCGACGTGCCGTGTCCCGGCACGGGCGGAGCCGAATTCCGTCGCTATCGCGGCTTCGATCCTCGTGTTCCAGGTGGAGGCGTCGGCATCGACCACGTATGCGAGCATGCCGCCGAAGGGCTGGACGGTATAGGGGTTTCCGCTGTCTTCGAAACGCTCCAAGCCCCTCGGCCCGAAATACTCGGTTGCCAGTTCGGCGTCGTTTAGGACAGTTTTGGCTTCGACGCGGAAGTCGAGTTCGCCATCCTTCATGAGCACGATGGAGAGGTCCGTCGGCTTGGCCCTTGCGCTGATCCCGGGATCGAGGGGCCGACGCACCTCGCACTGGATGCTGATGTGGCGGAGGTCCAGGTCCTGGACGCCGGTCCCGGAAATCTGCTGCTGGGCCCGGATCAGGTCAAACAGCTCCTTCAACGCGACGCTGACCGACTCCTCGCGCGGCACGTCGCTTCGTCCCCGGCCCTTCCTGAACCAGTCGGTCTTGCCTTCGTAGTCCGCTCTCCGCAGACGGAGCTCCTCCGCGGCACGGTGGAGGCCACCGATCGCGTTGCCCAGGAAGGCGCGCCAGTCGTCCCATGGGCCCGCTGCCTGCCCCGTCACCGTCCACCCCGCATCTCGCGTGTTACCGCGACCGCGTCCGTGACGGCCTGCTCGATGGTCCAGGCGTGGCGCGCGACGCTCTTCACGATCAGGCACGTCCCGCCGACGCGATCGTGCAGCACGATCGAGGAGGCCAGGAACTGACCCGTGACATCGATCTCGGGCGGCTCCGTCGGCGGCTCGATGCCGAACGCCACGGTGACATAGGCGTGGCGGCTCCCGGACTCCCGGACGGACGTCCGGATGTCGTGCGTCCGGCCGAGCGAGGCCCCGAGCTCGTCACGCAGTCGGCCGAGATATGTCTGGCGCTTCTCCCCGGACACGGGCGAGAAGCTGCCGGGCGGCACCTGCGCGTTCGCGTAGTGCTTACGGTATGCTTTGAATTCCTCGAAGGCAGCCCTGAAGTCCCCGCCCGCATCCATGGCGTCCAGGATGGCGTCGTCGACCGATCCCGTATTCCCGAGCTCGGTCAGCTTGCGGTCGTCCAGGTCATCGAAGGGACAGGGAAGGGACAAGAGGTCGTTCTTCTCGAACCTCGCCTTGTCGATCAGGTAGCTGGCGCCGAACACGGAGGCGAAATACCTGAAGACGGACGAGTTGAGGTATTGCAGGAGCCCGGTGACGCCTTCCTGCCCCAGGACGGGCATCCGGTCGCTGTCGATCGGCCCGGACGCGCCCGCCCGTTCCTGGGCCACCGGGATGATCGCGTTGAACGTCGACGGGTATGCGACGGGCCTTCGCTCGTAAGTCGCTTCCGAAAGGCTCCGCGGGACCAGGATCACGTTCCCGGAGAACCAGCCCCTGAATGCGGGCGTGACGCCGAGCATCTCTTCCGGGCCGAGATGGTGGATCCGGCTCCGCTTGCCTTCGAATTCGCCCCTTTGCACGCCCGTCTCTTCGAAGCTGCCGCCCTTGCTCATGACCAGACGGGACCTTTTCAGAAAGTCGCCGACCGTCCGCCGGTTCATGACCGACCAGCTTACGAGGGCCTCGTGCATGCGGCGGTCAAGCTCGCCGAGCATGCACTGAAGGAACCAGCCGCTCCGACCATGCTGGAGGTCGGCGGACCTGATAGTCCTGATCTCGGCGTTCGAGGCTAGCAAAGCCCAGATCTCATTGCTTCGCCCGCCCGGCAGCGAAGTCAGGAGCGGCCGGTATACGGCAGCCCGGTCCAGGTAGGTGGGCTTGCGGTTCACCGCGACCACTACGCAAGCCGGCGCCTCCCCGCCCTCGAACAGCTTGCGACGCAGGTGTGAGAGGTTGCCCACCCATCTCACGGTGGCTTCACGTGCCAGCTGGTGCGCGAAGCCGTGGGCGGACCTTCCGATCAAGGAGCGCGTGGGCAGCACGAAACCTACCGTCCCCCCGTCCGCGGCATGGCGGCGAAGGGCGAGCCAGGTGAACAGGTCCGAGAGGCGGTTGTGCGCGAACGAGATGCGCTCGAACCGGAGTTCCGCGACGAAGCTCGTCACCACGGCGGGTTCTTCCTGCGCGTCGATGCGCTTGTTCGACCTGTCCCTTTGACCGGCCGTGGACGTCCAAGGGGGATTCCCGACGACATGGCTGAACCCCCCGGCCATGACCCCGACTTCGAAGGCATCGGACGACCGCACGTTGCCGGACAGGTCGGGCAGGAACTTCTCGCTGCCGGCCGCGGCCACGAGTTCCTCGATGGGGGCGCGTCCCACGTAATCGAGCAGCGTGAGGTAGAGGCTGAACCGGCAGACGTTGGCAGCCTGGGGATGCTTCTCGATCCCGTGGATCGTGCGCAGCAGGAGCGACTTGGCACGGTTGATGTGGCCGGGGTGCCATCCGCCATCGGGCGCATGCTTCTCCATCACCCTCCGGAAGGCGCCGACCAGGAAGATTCCCGAGCCGGCGGCCGGGTCGAGCAGCCGCGAACGTTCGTCGATGGGACTGACCGCCTCCACCCGGTCGAGCACGTGATCGGCCAGGTGGGGCGGGGTGTAGAAGACGCCGTCATCCCTCCTGCGTTCGGAACCTTCTATGCTGACGAATCTCTCGTAGATGGCCGAGATCGTCTCCGTCCTGAGGATGGCGAACGAGACGTCGAAAAACCCGAGCTGGGAACTTCCGCGGTAGAGCTTTTCCCCGCGGCGCACGGTCCGATGGATGAGACGGCACAGCCCGTCCGGCACCCTCGAACGCTGTTCCGGCGACAGTGAGAACACCGAGCCGTTTATCGCCTCGTCCACGATGTCGAACACCTCGAAAGCGGCCCGGGCCGTCCAATCCTCGTCGACGGCCCCGATCCCGAACACGGCGTTCACGAACGGGGAGCCGTCCCGTGGAGCGGGCTCGGGCAGGCGGCCGGCAAGCCAATCCGGGGAAAGTATCTGCCTGTCGGCCAGGACGTAGGTGTAGATGAACCTGCCGATCATCGCGTTGATCAGGTCGCGGTCGTCTTCGAGCTCGGGAAATTCGTGCCGGGCCCGTTCGTTCAACGCCTCGATCGCGTCGACGAGTTCGTTGTCGACGCTGGACTTCCGGCGGATGTCGAAGTCGTTCCACGTGAGCGACGACGAGATACGCTCGGCCGAGAAGTCTGCCAGCACGTCCGGCAACACCTCGTCGTGCCGATCGAAATGGATGGAACGCGTCGGCGCGCTGGGTGGCGCGAACCCGCTGCAGATCTCGACGGTATCCGGAGTCGCGACGAGGAGGAACGGTACCGCAGCCTGGCTCCACACGTCTTTTCGGATGGCCTGCACCGCCTGCCAATCATGGGCGAAGGCAGTGTAGACAATCGGCTTCAGGGACGCGGATGCCGGGAAACCGTCGCCCAACGCGTAGACACCTTGGATCCGCATGGCCGTGAGTGCCTGTCGGACGACATGGCTCGATACCTGGAGCCTGTCTCCAGGCTGCCCGGTGATGAACGTCGGCCGTCCCTCATATCCGAGCTTGCGGACGAGCGCGTCATGGCGCTCCCCGGCCGGGTTGGATGAGGTGGGTGGGATCCCTGGCACGCGTTTTCCTCCTTCCCCACGGTACTTCCGCCGTCAGCAACACGCAATAACATATTGATTCAAAGTGAAAGTTTAGTCCTTGGCGAAAGCTCAGCGTTATCAGCGTGTTGAAGGTGTGCCCGGTGGAGCGGCTACCATGCCCGCCGTGCGTCCAACGAGGTGACCTTATAGGGCACGCCGGGGCAACGCCCGGGGGCCCTGCCGGGAGCCGGGCCGCGACCGCTGCGTCGTCATTTGTGGGATGGGCGCGGCGGCGGCAGATCCAGCTTCAGTTCTTGCCCGGGAACCGCCGCGCCCCGGCGACGGGAGCGCGCGCCAAAGGACTCGTCGCCCTCGTTTTCCTTGCCGCCCCTTGCGTGCGCCGACGCCCGGTGCTCCCGTCACGCGTGGATATCCTTGCGCGAAAGCTTCCCGGGCGACTGGCGCTGCTGTGCCAGCCGGTGGAAGGCGAAACACCCAGCGGCTTCCTGCTGCGGTTGATGGAACGGAACCAGCTCGACGGCTTGGAGGAGGCAGGCATCCTCCGGGACGTGCGCCTGCCGTTGTTCCGGTGGAGCCTTGAACAGATCGAGGACCTTGCCGCGCTCTCGGGCATGTCTGTCAACGCCGTGCTGGAGCGGAACCCGGGAATGATACCTTCGGTCAGACAACCGGGGTCGTGGGGCTTGCTGGTAGACGGGCCGGCGGCTGTGGGCGGGCACGCGATGGAGGTGGCAAAGCTGGTGGACCTTCCCAGGCGCTTCTGTCCGTCGTGTTTCGCCCTCTCCCGGCATCATCGGCCGGAATGGGATGTCCGCGCGATCCAGCACTGCCACGCCCACGGGCAGTCTCTCCAATGGTCCTGCCCTTCATGTCTCGTGGACCAATCGTGGCGGGCGGGGATGCTGGCGACATGCGGATGCGGATTCGATCTGGCGCACGCCAGGCCGGTCCCCATCCCGGTGACCGCGCTCCCACTTGTGGCGTTACTGGACGGACTGTTCCGGAGACTGCCGGTCCCCGTTCCCCCCGGACTTGAAGGGCTGCACTTCCCGCAGGCTGTCGACGTGCTGGACGAGGCGGGTGCCCTCGCTACGGGCCGCTCGTCCGCGTTGGATCCGAATGCCCGGCGTCCCGACACCACATTCGCCCTGTCGGAAGGGCTGGCCTTGCTCCAAGCAGGGAGCGCTGCCGTGGCCATGCGCGCGCGGTTGCAGTGCATGCGCGTCGTGGATTCGGCATCCGACCTGCCGACAGGCGGCCTTGCATCGGGCACCGGATCCGGGCCGCGGTGGAATTCATATTTCTCCGGGCGGCAGGCGGCCCTGGTCTTCGAGCGCGCCCTCCGGCTTGAGGCGATCGGCACGCCGGGGACGCGGTCGCTTGCCGCCTCGATCAGGCACGCCATCGGGGTCGAGCAGGCTCCGGAACCATCGGCAACCGGACGCTTCGGCCGTTCGGCGCTTCCGGATTGGGCGCTCCGCTCCCGCCAGCCTGAGCTACCGCTGACACAGGGGACGGTGTCACGACCCGCCCGCGCGGTCGTATCGGCACGCGAACGGGCCGGTGCCGTTGCCGCTGGATTGCGGGAACGGGAGACATATGCCGTTTGGGCAGCTGGCGAGATTTTTCGTGCCGGCGGCGACGAAGGCAGTGCAATTGTACTGGTCGACGCGGCTGCGCGAGCCACCACTCCGCAAGAGCTAGATGACATTCTCGATCCCCCACGCCCGCCGCCGAAGCCGGGCTACGTCAGGTTCGTGAGATCGCGGCCGCTTCTCGACATGCTGCTGACCGGGAGGCGTCTCTGGGACACGCACGTAGCTGACCCGTCGAACGGTGATGGAATGGCACTCGCGCGAGCAGAGCTCGACAGCCTGATTGGGGTCGCTGCCGAGACGCAAGCGCTTGTCGAGGCCGCCGCGGTCAAGCTGCTGGGAGAAAACTACAAGCGGCCGGGGAACGGTGTCGCGCGGGGGCAAGGCTTCCCTGCTGCCGAACCGACATTGGAAGACGAGCGTCTCGAGGAGTACGAGGGGCTGTTCCGCCGGGCGGCCGCGGCAGCCGGTCTCGATGACCATGATGTCGAGAGGGTCCTGGCTTACTGGCTATGGCGGACCTCGTCCGCCTTCAACACCGAGGATCTTGGTCTCCTGGCCAAGGTTTTGTCGGCACCCGGGAACACCGAGGAGCAGTCTCGCCGGCTGCTGGCCATGGTGACCCCGGGCGTTGAAAGCTTGTCGAGGGTCGACCAAGCGGGCGCCGGCCAGCGTGATGTGGCGGATGCGAAGTAGTGCAGCCTACTCGTGCATTGCATATGGACGGTGGTCGTCACCGGGGTTGGCCGGTGACGATGTGGGACCGTGGTGTAGCCTGTTCGAGGCATGCGAAAACTCTCTCCCATGCCTGACATCGATCCGCCCCTTTCCACTCTCGACACTACGAAAACAGCAAATTACACTTTATCTGGCGCCAGCGACCTGGACTCTTCCTTTATGTGGCGAATTTTCACTTTATTTGTCGTTTTGCGCTTTATTTATCAATGGGTTAGCGGACATTGGACGTGCACTCTAATTGGCGGGCTACACGAGTGGTAGTGGAGAGACCTGCAAAAGTGGGGATTCCAACGGCAAAAGTTGGCACTTACACCGAATAGACTTTCCTGAACCCAGCCGTGCACGCCCGCCCGTTACCCGGCAGCCGCGGAAAGACGCGCCGACGGGTGCCGCTTCGCCCCGGGCTGGGGCTCGGGCCGACCGCCATCTCAAGCTTCTGTCGCCGCGGGACCGTCCGGCAACGGGGATCAGGGACACGGTCAGTATGCCCCCCGGCGCATCCGTTGCGCCGATGCCTCCGAAGTCCTGGCGACCGCCTCGAGGCGGGCGACGTTGCCGCCGAACATCCCCGCCTTGACCGGCCCGTAGTCCGCGCCCGCCTCCCTCGCCTTGGCCAGCAGAGCCGTTACCTCGTGCGTCATGTCGTCCCTGCGGCGGAACTGGAAGCCTCCCGCCGGGAACCAGCGGGGTTCGCCATCCGTCGCATCCTCCGGATGTAGGACCTGCATGGCGATCAGGAACTCCAGTTCGTCGAAGCGTGCCTCCGCGTCCGGCGCGCCTGGCATCACTCACGCCCAGCGCGTTGGCGGCGAACTGGGCGTTGAAGTCGCCGATCGTCACTTCGGGCACCCGGACGTTTTCGGAAACCAGGCGTTCGAAGGCTCCCCCATTCCAGTCCCGCGCGTAGCTGAACTTCAAGGGCGGGATCGCGAGCCCCTCCTGATAGTAGTCCGTGGCTGCGGTGTTCAGCCCCGGCCGGCCGCCGCCGAGGTCGAGGTGGTGCGCAGTCGAGCCGCAGAATCCGATCAGCCGCCCGTCCGCAAAGATCGGGGTGAACACGAACACGTCCTGCAGGTGCTGCCCGCCGCGGTAAGGATGGTTGTTGACCAGGAAGTCGCCTTCCTCGATCTCGGAGAGCGGGTAAAGCTCGAGGATGGGCAGCAGCGTCGCTCCCATGGAGCCGAGCTGGATCGGCACCATCTCCGCCTGCGCTATGATGCGCCCGGAAACGTCCAAGATTGCCGTCGAGGCGTCGCGCGCCTCCCGAACGATGGTCGAGAAGGCGGAGCGAACCAGCTTTTCGCCCATCTCGCCAGCGGCTGCCAGCAAAGCTTGACCGATGATGGCTGCGTCGATGGGGTCGAGTGTCATGAGGGGGCCTTGCCAGCGCGGGTCATGAGGAGGTTCTCGCCATCGTCGGACGCGGCGTTCCAGCCGGAAGGGACGAAGACGGTCGAAGTCTCGGCATCGATGATCAGGGGACCGGGGAGCACGACCCCGGGGTGTGGCCACGACACCATCCTGCAGGTGAACCGCTCACGGTTCTCCTGCACGGTGCAGATCGAGTCCGGTCGGCCCGGGCCCGGGCTCCAGGCCGGAGGAGGCATGTCCGATGGGATGCTCGCACCTAGTCGGAAGCCCACGATCTCGATCGGGCGGCACTGGGTCCGGGTCTGGTGGAACTGCATCGCCTCGGCTTCCTGAAACAGCGTTCCCAGCCCGTCCGCATTCATCGAAGCGAGGTCGTCCACCTCCACCGGTACGTCGAGCTCGAACGCCTGCCCCACGTAGCGCATCTGCAGCGACGCCGAGAGCAGCGGCTCGCCGTCGACTCCGGCCTGAGCGAAACGCAGCGCGGCCGTGCGGCGGAGCTGTGCGAACACCTCGCGCACCTCGGCCATGCGAGCCTCCTCAAGCACCAGCCTGCGGGTCGTTGTCTCGAACAGCGCATACCCTGACGCGAGCAGGCCCAAGGCGGACAGCACCCCCGCATGCGGCGGGATCAGCACGGTGGCGATCATCAGCGCCTCGGCGATACGCGCCGCATGCAGCGGTCCGGCCCCCCCGAACGCCAGGAGCGCATAGTCTCGGGGATCCCGCCCCCGCTGCGTGCTGACTTCTGGATCGCATTCACGACGTTGGCGTTGGCGAGCCGGATTGCGTCGTCGGCCAGCGCGGCCGGCGTCGACCCGAAGGCGTCCGCGAGCTGCTCGAAGGCGCGGACCGCGGCCTCCCGGACGATTGCCATCCCGCCTCCGAGGAAGCGCTCGGCCTGCACGGTGCCACGCACCACGTGCGCGTCCGTGATGGTCGGAAGGGTTCCGCCGCGCCCGTAGCATGCGGGACCAGGCATGGCGCCACTCGACTCGGGCCCACGCGCAGCATCCCGCCCTCGTCACGCCAAACAATGCACAGCGCTCATACTCCCGGAACTCCGGGCTGACGGCGTGCGAGCAAACGACGCGGATCCCAGGCGCCAGTTCGGCGACGATGGCGGCCACGCGTTGCTCGTGGTCGGGATTCGCGAAGGCGTTCAACAGGCAGACAGCAACCACATCGGGCCGCATGCCGGACAAGGCGGCTTTCAGGGTCGCGCGAACGGACCCTTCGTCCAGCGGGGTGATGGGCGTGCCGTCGGTCCCCGTGCGCTCGATGATTTCAACCACATGCTGTCGAGCAACCAGCGGTTCAGGCTTGCGATACGCAAGATCATAGATGCGAGGCCGATTCTGCCGCTGGATCCACAGCAGATCGCGGAACCCGGCAGTCGTGACCAGCGCAACCCGGGCGCCCTTGCGCTCGAGCACGGCGTTGGTCGCGACAGTCGACCCGTGAACGAGCTCCGCGACCTCCGTCATGCGGATGGACGCCGCCGCCAGCGCATCCAGCACTCCGCGCTCCGGCGTGGCCGGCGTGCTCGGAACCTTGGTGACGCGCAGCACGCCACCGTCCGTGGCAACCAGGTCCGTGAATGTGCCGCCCGCTTCGACGCCCACCCTCATCGGCCACGCCCCGGCGCCAGAAGCGCCCGGCAGCCGCTCTCCTGCGGAAGCAGGGTGCAACGTCCCCTAGAATTCTTGGCTCTCATCTCGGAATTCCTCGGTCCAGGTGCAGCACCGCCGCATTTGGCCAGATTGGAAGGGAAGCGCCTGCCCCGAGAAAGGACCACTCGACGCCTGGAAGGGTGACCACTTCCCTGCAGGTCACGCGTGCAGTGCATGCTGAAAGATCAGGTCCCAGAAGACGGAAACCGGGTTGCCGACTTCGAAACCCGGCTTCATTTCGCTCGAGCCGCCACCGTCGACTGCAAGGATGGTTCGCCCGTCCGCAAGTTTGACGTGGTAGTGCACTGCAGGCCCGAGAAAGACGATGTCGGTCACGGTTCCGCGGATCCCACGCTGATGGTTCGGATTCACATGTATCAAGCGGATGTGCTCGGGTCGGACGATGCTGTCCTTCCCGCCGTCCTCCGACCGGAACACATTCGACAGCCCGACGAAGTTCGCCACGAACAGCGTACGGGGGCGGTCGTAGAGATCCCGTGGCGAGTCGAGCTGGACGATCCCGCCCTTGTCCATCACCGCGATCCGGTCGGCCATGGCCATCGCCTCCTCCTGGTCGTGCGTCACCATGATCGTGGTGACCCCGAGCTTGCGCTGCATCGCGCGCAGCTCGATCTGCATCTGCGTGCGGAGCCTGCGGTCGAGCGCGGCCATGGGCTCGTCGAGCAGCAGCACGGTCGGCCGCACCGCGAGAGCCCGGGCCAGCGCCACCCGCTGCTGCTGGCCGCCCGAGAGCTGGGACGGGAAGCGTCGGGCGAAGTCCTGCAGCTGCACGAGCGACAACGCGTCCTCCACGGCCCGGCGGATCTCCTGGCGGCCCCAACGCCGCATCCGCAGCCCGAAGGCCACGCTGTCCGCGACGGAGAGGTGCGGGAACAAGGCGTAGTTCTGGGGCACCAGGCCGAGCATCCGCTTATGCGGCGGCGTGCCCGTCATCAGGACCCCGCCGATGCCGATCGTTCCCGAATCGGCGAAGTCCAGACCTCTGATCAAGCGTAGCGTGGTCGTCTTGCCGCACCCGCTCGAACCCAGCAGCGCCAGGAACTCTCCTTCCGCCACGCTCAGCGAAAGGCGGTCCACGGCAATGGCTCCCCCGAAAGACTTGCTGACCTGCCTCAACTCGATTGCAGGCGGACGAATTGCTTCCGACATGCGCTACTTCAACGTGCTGGCGACAAGCTGCATGATGCTGCCCATTCGCTCGCCAGTCCCCTTCACGTCGTAGGGGATGAGCTTCGCCGCCGCCTGCTCGGCGGACATCACCGCCTCCATGCCGATCATGTTCTGCGGTATGGCGACCGCCCGGTTCGTCGGCGTCATGAAACCGTCCTTGACGAAGCGCCCCTGCACCTCGTCGTCGATCCACAGATTGAGGTAGCTCTGCGCCAATCCCGTGGCCTTCGGGCTGAAGCCGCCGAAGCTGACCATGTGACCGGTGTAGGCGATCCCGCCCTCCTTCGGGAGCGCGAACGCCAGCTTCTTCCCCTTGGCGCGTGCCTGCTCGGTCCAGGCACCCCAGTTCGCACCCAGCCAAAGCTCGCCCCGCGAGATGTCGTCCTCCGCCTTGGCGGAACTCGTGACCCAGGCGCCGATGTTGGCCCGGTGCGGCGCCCACGCCCGGATCCCCGCCTCGACGTCGGGCTCTCCGCCCGCCGCCACCGCCGCTCCGACATATTGAGCGAAGTAGGATTCACGCATTGCGACCCGGCCCTTGTACTCGGGCTTCCAAAGGTCCGCCCAGGACTGCGGCTTCTCCACGCGGTCCGGGTTGTACATGATGCCGTAAGGGCTCTGGACGAAGCCGACCCCAAGGGCGCCCGGCAAGACGAGCTTCGGCGAGACCTTCGCCTTGTTGGGCACGCTCTCGTCGAGCACGGGGGCCAGCAACCCGTCGGAGATGGCCCGGTGGACGCCGCTGTCCGCGATCATGCCACCGCTGATGACCGGTCGAGCGCGTCCTGCAAGCAGCTTCGGGTACATCGTGTCGGCCGTGCCGATGTCGAACAGCAGCCTCGTCCCTGGGTGCGCCCGTCCGAAGACCGGCGTCGCGGCATCCTTAAGCACGGGCGGAAACAGGCCCGGCCAGACCTGTAGGATCAGAGCAGCCACCTGGTCCTCCTCGGCGGCCGCCAGCTTGCCCGCGAACGAAACCAGCGACGAGACGCTCGCGCCGGTGGCGACCGCGGCCCCGAGCAGCAGACGGCGCGACGCAAAGCCGTCGAAGCATCTGATCAGGTTGTCGCGTTCATGCGTCATGGCCGGCTCTCCTCTGAGGGGGGGGCAGTGATGGTCGGGGAAGGTCAGATGCGGAAAGCACGCTTCAGGCCCAGGCTTCTTTCAATCACGAGCACCACGAACACTGTGACGGCGATCAGCAGCGTCCCAACAGCGGCCACGAGGGGGTCGATGTTGAACTCCACGTGGTCGTAGATCTGCACCGGCAGGGTCTTCAGACCGGGACCGGTCAAGAACAGGGAGATGGTGAACTCGTCGAAGGAGAGGATCATCGAGATTGCCGAAGCGGCCACGATGCCGGGCATCAGCAACGGGAGTGTCACGTGCACAAAGGATCGCGCGGGTTCGCCCCCATTATGCGTGCTATCTCATCGTAGTCGGCAGGTATGGCCGTGAGGGTGGCCGCGAGAAGCCGCGTCATGTAGGGCGTCGCGATCACGGTGTGCGCCAGAACCAGCCCGGCCATCGTCTGCGCCAGGGCAAGCGGCGAAAACACGATGAGGAGCGCCGTCCCGAGAATCACGGACGGCAGCATGATCGGGAGCGTAAGGACCAGCTCAAGCAGGCCGCCGCCACGCGGCCGGTGCCGAACGAGAGCCATGGCCGCTGCCGTGGAAACGACCACTGATATGCCGGTCGACGCTGCGGCCACAAACAGGCTCACCCAGAATGCGTCGAGGAACTCGGTCTGCTCACCGAGCTGACGGAACCAGCGCAGCGACAGGCGCTGGGGCGGGAAGGTGAGGACTGGCTATGACAATGGACTTTGGCCCATCTGTGCTGATGAATTCTGGCCCAGCTTCCGGTCGATGATCGCGTGGCGCAGGCCGTGGTCCCGGACCTCCCGTTAGCCTCTTTCTTGTGTGCCTCCCGTCATTGTTTGGACGCCCTGCGCTGAGCGGTGGTGCGGCGGAACCGGTAGGAGTCCGTGCCCGTGGTGATGATGTGTGCACGGTCCGTCAGGCGGTCGATCAGCGCCTTGCACAGCCGCGGGTTGGGGATCACCTGCGACCATTCGGAGAACGGCAGGTTGGTCGTCACGATCACCGCCGCCTTCTCCGCCCGGTCGGCGATCACCTGGAACATCAACTCGCAGGCCGTCTCGGCCAGCGGCACGTAGCCCAGTTCGTCGATGCAGATCAGGTCGAGCCGCTCCCATCGACCGAGCGCCCGGCTGAGCTGGTTGGCGTGCGCCGCCTCCGCCAACTCGTTGATCAGCCCGGTCGCTGTCGTGAACCGGACCCGGCGCCGCTGGCGGCAGGCGGCGACGCACAGGCCCGTGGCGAGATGGCTTTTGCCGGTGCCCGCCTCACCGACCAGCAGGATCGGCTCGGCACGGGTGACGTAATCGCCCTCGGCCAGTGTCCGGAGCTGGGTGGCCGCAACGCCGGAGCGGTCGAACTCGAACTCGTCCAGCGTCTTCATCCGCGGCAGCCGCGCCTCATGCAGCAGGCGCGCAATCGCCCGGCTCTCGCGCTCCTCCATCTCGGCCGCCAACAGCGCCTCGAGGTAGCCGATATGGGTCTGCCCCTCGCGGGTGGCGGCATCCGCCAAGCGGGCGAACTGGCCGCCGATCGTCGGCATGCGCAGCGCCTTGCAATGCTGCCGGATGGCCTGGTCCTGGAGATCCGCCATCATGCGGTGCCTGCGCAGGGAGCGGACAGCAGCACGTCATACTCGGCCATCGTTGGCATCGGCCGGTCGTAACGCGCCAAGGCGCCGACATCGATTTCGGCAGGTGGGCTTTTGCGCAGCACTGCCTCCGTCAGCAGATACCGCACCGCCGCCACGTCGCAGGCGCCAAGCGACACCGCCGTGGTGATCGCGATGCGCAGCGCGTCATGGCCGAACTCCCGCCCCAGCCCCACCACTGCCACCATGGCGCGGGTGCCGTTCTGCTTGCCGTGCCGGGTCAACAGCCGTGTCCAGAGCTCGTCGTAGCAGGGCGGCCAGCGGCCGGCCTCGCGCCACTGCGCCAGCGGCTTGGACCCGGCAAACGCGCCGGGCTTGTGGCTCAGCACGTCAAGGTAATGCTCGAGGTCCAGCACGAGCTGGCGACGGCTGTGGCAACGCTCGTGGCGGGCGACCCTGCGCCCAGCGTGCCAGAGTTCAACGTGCAGCGGGTAGGCACGCGCTTCCACCCGGCTGCCCGCGTGGACCGGCACCGAGTAGGCGTTGGTCTTGACCATCGCGCAGCCCTGCTTGTCCACCAGCGGAAACGTCACGTCCGCCAGGTCGAACCCCTCCGGCACGCGCGCCGACAGGTGATCGCGCTCGGCCACCATCGCCACGCCAACCGGCTCCGTGCGCCCGTCCAAGACCCGCGCCTCGTCTGCACGGCATCCCGTCAGCAGAAAGGCGTTCAGCGCGTCGAGGTCGGCGACACCGGGCACCGGGACGAGGTGGTTGCGGCGGAAGTAGCCGCCCTCGCCCTCCACGCCGCCTTTCTCATGACCCTCGCCCGGGGTGCAGAACTCCGCCGTGAACCGCCAATGCGACCGGAAGGCCACAAACCGGACCGTCTCCTCCCGCCGGTGCCCCCGCAGGATCTTGCGCACGGCGCTGGCCAGGTTGTCGTAGCGCAACAGCCGGAACACCCCGCCGAAGTAGGCGAACGCGTGCTCGTGCGCCTCCAGGAACGCCTGCTGCGTCGCGTGCAGGTAGCCGCGGTGAAACGCCGCCCCGCTGGCCATCGATCGCATCGCGAACACCTGAACCTTAGTCCGCTCACCGCCAATGTCCGCCCAGGCCTCATACCAATCCACCTGGGCCTCGTGGCCCCGCACGTAGCTCTGCGGCACGAACGTCTCGCGCTGGACCAAGCCAATCGCACGCTTACGGGCCCGCACGTGATTGCGCACCGTCGACTCAGCGAGCCCGGCGTCCGGGAACTCCGTCAGAATCCGACGATAGATCCGCCGCGCCGTATGCCGCTGCTTGCGCGGGGCTCGCAGATCCTCGTCCAGCACCTGGTCGATGAAGGCCGCGACCCCATCCAGCTTGGGCTTGATCCGTGTCGGGTAGCGATGCGCCGGCGGCAGCGCACCCGCAATCGCCTGCCGCACCATCCGACGATGCACGCCGAACTTCGCCGCAACACCGGAGATCGTGCCAACCCCAAACTCATGCTCCTGACGGAGCTGCTCGAACAATTCCACTTTGGCTTTCCAATCCACTCCGAGCCTCCCGGCAGAACCGGGCAGACCCTAGGTTGAGGGACGGACGCTGGGCCAAAATCCGTCAGCACTCTGGGCCAAAGTTCGATAGCAAAGCCAAGGACATCGCCTGCGCTGAAAGCGGAGCCGAGCACGAGCGCGAGCGGCAGGGCGAGGAACAGCAGGACGGCCGCGACATGAAACCGGCGCAGGATCTGCTACACGCTTACGCCCTGATGCCCCTTCATCGTTCCGCAGTCCGGGCCGTTCTCATTGGAGCCCGGCCCCTCGGCCCTTCGCACCGTAGCGCCGCGCCAAGGCGGCGAACGCGGTCACGGCGATGGCGCACGCGACGATCAGCAGCATGGAGGTCGCAGCGGCGCCCGGCAGGTCGGCAAGGACGACGGCCTGCTCGTAGATGCCGCGTGACAGCGTCGGGAGCATGCCGCGGCTCAACCAGTAAGGGGTGACATAGGCTCCCACCGTCAAGCAGAAGACCAGGGTCGCACCGGCCGCCAGGCCGTGCGCAGTCAGCGGCAGCGTGACATGGAAGAAGGTTTTGAGAGGCCCCGCGCCGTGAAGGCGCGCCGTGTCTTCAACCGACACGTCGATCTTCTGCAGGACGCCCGCGATCGAGATGACCATGAACGGGAGCATCACGTGCACCAGCCCGACCGCGACCGGCCAGAAGCTGGTCATCAGGGCGACCGGCTCCGTGACGGCATGCGACCACACCAGCATGCGGTTGATCACCCCCTCGCTGCCGAGCAGGATCGTCCATCCAATCGTGCGAACAACGATGTTGACCAGCAGCGGAAGCGTGAGCCCGAGGACGACCAGGTTGCGGAACCTGCTGCCGTCCCGCGCTATGTAGTAGGCGACGGGGTAGCCCACCACCGCGCATGCGGCTGTCACAACGGCCGCCAGCGACAGCGTCGTCAGGAGCTGGCGGACGATGTAGCCGCTGTTGAGGGCAGCCGCGTATCGCGAGAGGGTGAAGTCGTAAGCGCCCGGGTAATGAGGCCTGAACGAGAGCTCGACCATCACCCCGAGCGGGTACAGGCAGAGAAGCCCCACGATGAGCATGGCGGGCGCTACCATCGCATACGGGGTCAGGTCGGGACGGTGAGGAGGGGCTGCGGGGCTCGCCGCGTGCTCAAAACTCAAGGACAGGCTCACTTGCGTGGGTGCAGGCCGGCAATCCGGCGTCGCATCCGCCTCAGGGTAAAACTCCACTTACGATGCCGGCGTGAAGTCCAGTCAGCCTGCAGGGCATGCAGGCGCGGACCCCGGAGTGGTCCTTCAGCCCCAGCTGAACTGGTCCTTTACCGCAGTGGCGAGTCCTGGACTATCGACCTCAATGCAGCCGGCCGCTCTTCCGTTGCCGTCCAAGTTCGTCGAAGCAGGGATTTCAATGTCACACGCCAAGGCTCAGGCAGATCTGCACGGGATCGTGGGTTACCTGATCACGCACGCCCTTAACCGCTGAAGGTCTTGTTGATACCGGGCGCCTTTCGGAGCTGACCGAAGACATGGTGCAGTCCGGGATCCACTCCGTCTCGCCACTCGGCAGCACCGGCATCCTACCCCTCCTCGGCGACGAGGAGCGCGATTTGGTGGTCGACACGGTCTGCCGCCAGGTCGGGGCCAGGGTACCCGTGCTCGTGGGCACCTCGAGCATGACGACCGAGGGCGCGATCCGCCACGCCCGTTATGCGGAGAAGGCCGGTGCCGCAGCGCTGCTCATCGCCCCCCTCGCCTACTGGAAGCTGACGGAACGCGAGGTCTTCGACCATTACGACAGCATCGCGAAGGCAGTCTCGATTCCGATCATGGCTTACAACAACCCCTCATCCGGCACGGACATGTCGGCGGACTTCCTGCTGAAATTGTCACAGATCCCCAACGTGACCATGGTGAAGGAAAGCACGGGCGACATCACGCGCATCCAGCACCTGCTGCTGCACGGGGAGGACAGGCTTCGCGTGTTCGTCGGCAAGAACACCCTGTCCTTCGCGGCTTTCGCGCTCGGCTGCCACGGCTGGTGCTCGGCCGCGGCCCAGGTGGCGCCCCGACACCTCCTGGACATGCACCAGGCACTGACAGGGGACTGTGACATGGCCGAGGCCCGGCGCATGTTCCGCGAGCTCTTTCCCTTACTTGAGTCGTTGGTGCGCTGGGGTCTTGCTCGCACCATTCCGGCCGCCCTGGACTTGCAGGGCCAGGCTTCGGGTCCGCTGCGGCGTCCACTCCAGCCAATCGGCGACAGCGAGCGGGCGGCATTGTCGGCTGCGATGCAAAAGCTGGGAATACCGCTCAAGAACGCCAACGGCGCGTAAGTGTCCGTCCACGATCATGTTGAGTCGAGGGAATCAATTGTGATTCCATGTGTCAGCCCCGATTCGCAGGAGCCGCCCAATGTGGACTGCCGAGAACCGCGCCCGCTACGACCGCAGCAAGCTGCGCTACCCGAGCGACCTGACCGACGACGAGTGGGCTCTGGCCAAGCCGGAGATCCCTCGTGCCAAACGAGGCGGAAACAAGCGGACAGTGGACCTGCGCGAGGTGTTGAACGGACTGATGTATGTCCTCAGCACAGGCTGCCAGTGGCGGGCGATCCCGAAGGACCTGCCGCCGCGCAGCACCGTCAACTTCTATTTCTGCCGCTGGCAGCATGATGGGACGCTCGATCGGTTGCACCATGCGCTTTACGTCCGCTGTCGGGAGCAGGCGGACCGCGAAGCCAGCCCGACTGCCGCGATCATCGACAGCCAGAGCGTCAAGAGCGCCGAAAAAGGGGGGCCCGCATTGATCCGCCGGGCTTCGATGGCGGCAAGAAGATCAAAGGTAAGAAGCGGCACATCCTCGTCGACACGCAGGGTTTGCTGATGCAGGCTATCGTCCACGCGGCCGACATCCAGGACCGTGACGGTGGCGTGCTGCTGATGGCGACGTTGTTCGGCATGTATCCCTTTCTGCTCAAGCTCTACGCCGACGGCGGTTATCAAGGGCCGAGGTTCCAGACGGGCCTGGCCCGTGTCTGCCGCCGCGTGAACGTCGAGATCGTTCGACGCTGCGACACCGGCAACTTTGTGGTGTTGCCCAAGCGCTGGATCGTAGAACGGACAATTGCGTGGCTCAACCGATGCCGCCGCCTGAGCAAGGATTGGGAGTGCCTGAACCGAAACGCGCTCGCATTCCTTCAGTGGGCGTCAGTGCGGCTCATGCTGCGACGCCTCTGCCGTGCTTGCTAATGATCTTGGACGGACTCTGAGACGGGACGTGTCAGGACCGCAACGCTGCCGCGAGCTGCCTGACCCGAGCCTCCATCTCAGCCTCCGCGACGCAGGCGTAGCCCAGGAGCAGGCCCTGAAGCGCTGGCGGCCCGGCGTAGAACGATGACAGGGCCGACGTGTAGACTCCCCCCCGCCGCGCGCGCGATGCTGCCTCCACATCGCCCAGCCTCGCCTGGAGGCCGGGAGCGAGAGTGCCGACGAGGTGGATGCCGACGCTGTCCGGCGCCACGTCTAGAAGGCCGTCGAGGTGGGATCGAGCTGCGAGGAAGGCCTGCTGGCGCGCGTCGTAGGTCCGCCGCAGCCGCCTCAGGTGGCTCGCCAGGTAGTCCTCGGCGATGAACCTCGCCAGCACCGGCTGATGCCACATTGGCGCGTGCTGGTCGCCCACGGCCCGTGCCCTCGCGAAGGCCTCAACAGCATGATCGGGCACAACGATGTAGCCCAGCCGCATCGACGGGAGCAGGATCTTCGAGAACGTGCCGACGTAGATGACCCGGCCGTCGCGATCCAGGCCCTGCAGGGACGCGAGCGGGCGTCCGTCGTAGCGGAATTCGCTGTCGTAATCGTCCTCCACCACCCAGGCGTTCGCCTCGGCCGCCCAGCCCAGCAGCTCGAGCCGCCGCGCAAGGCTCATCACGACTCCCAACGGGTATTGATGCGAGGGCGCGACCGAGACCAGCCTGGCCATCGGCGCCACCTTGCGCCCCTGCTCGACCGAGATGCCCGAGCCGTCCATGGGCACCGGAACGACCGAGGCCCCCGAGGCGGCCAGCGCCGCTATGGCCGGTCCATACCCGGGATCCTCGCACCAGGCCTCGTCGCCGGGATCGAGCAACACCCGTGCAGCCAGATCGTGCCCCTGCTGCGCACCCGACGTTATGATCACCTGGTCACCGGTGCAGTTCAGCGCGCGCACCGTCCTCAGATAGGCGGCGATCGCGTTCCGAAGCGGTGGGTATCCTCGAGGGTCGCAGCATTCGACGACCGTCCGCTGCGGGTTTCGCCAGCACTGCCCCTGCAGGCGCGACCACAGCTCGAACGGGAACAGGCCTACGTCGGGCCGCCCGGGCGCGAACGCCGCCGCTGGCGCAAGCGAGAAAGGCTGCCGCGCGGACATGAGGCTCCCGCGACCGGACAATCCGGGCTCGGGGCCCCGGTTTGGCAGGATGGCGACCCCCGCACGGGCGTGACCGTCCCCGGTCGCGTCCGGCAGGATCCGTGCGACGAACGTTCCGGAGCCTGCGACGCCCTCGACATAGCCCTCCGCCAAGAGGAGGTCGAACGCGGCGACGGCCGTCGTGCGGGAGATGTCCAGGTCGGCGGCAAGCTGCCGCGTGGACGGCAGGCGCGTCCCGGAAGCCCACCGCCCCGACAGGATCGCTTCTCGCACCTCGAGGTAGACTTCTCGGTACAGAACCTCCGAACCCTGCCGCTCGCCGGTCGGGGGCAGAGTGATGGGCAAGGCGGCCTGTCTGCGGGAGGCGGGCTTCAACTGGCTTCAAAAACTCCGCGATATGCACGAGCATTGCAGCCACACCGTCCAGGGGCAAGTTGCGTGCCACGTCTGCCAGGCATCTCGGGCACAGCGTTGCGCCTATTCTGCGAAGTGCCCGTCGGGCTGCAACGCACGGAAGCGCTCCGTCCAGTGCTTGCGTAACGTGGTTTCGCTTGCGCCGTCATCATAGGCAGGGGACGTCAACGTTGCAGCGCGGGCTATGCTGATCAGGATGATGGCTCGGATGCGCGGCACGAGTCGCCCGTGGTCGGAGAAGGACACGAGCAGACCGTCGAACCCGGGCTCGCCCCTGCGCACGACCCGCGCCCTGCCGAAGATTCGGCAGCCGCGGCGGGTGAAGCAGTCGATGAAGTTCACCTCGACGGAGCCCGTGTCCCTGATGTTGCGCATCGTGCCCGGCGATCGGATCTCCGCGAAGGCGACGGTCGCCTCATCCATCACGACGAAGGTGCCCTTGGGCGAGAGGTTCGGCGTGCCATCGGGGTTTACGGTCGCCACGAAGCCGAGCCTCTGTTCCCGGATGAGGCGGATCATGTCATCGGTCAGCATCCTGCCCGCCCTGCCGATGGCAGTTGCTGCACGGGCAGGATGCCGCCCTGCCGCGTCATCGCGGGTAGGTCACCGCGTAAGCCTCGATCAGCGCTTGCTCGAGATCGCGCCCCGCGCGGTAGCCCGCAAGCGTTTCCGGGCGCCTGACCCCTTCCATCAGACGCGGGCAAGGCTCCGGCTCGCCTATGATGGTTCGCACCGGGATCCGCTCCGCATAGATCGGCAGCTCGTAGTCCTCGTCGTCGTCCACGACGCCTTTGGCCCGGATCTTGGCCGACGCCCGTTCGATCTCCATCGCCACGACCGCGGTGCCCTTGATCTCCTGAACCGAGCTCTGCCGCAGGCTCGCGGTGCGGTCGGGGAACAGGCGATCCACCATGGTGACCAGTGCCGCCTCCTTCTCCGCCTGGTCGTCGATCAGCCGGGCCCGCCCGAATGCCATGACCGAGCGGTAATCCGCCGAGTGGTTGAAGCCGCAACGCGCGAGCACCAGGCTGTCGAGGTGCGTGACCGTCAGGCAGGCCGGCTGGCCCTCCGACTGGTTGCGCAGCATCCGGCTGGCGCTGCTGCCGTGCCAGTAGAGCGTCGTGCCCTCGCGCCAGAACAGCGTCGGCGTGCAGTAGGGCAGCCCATCGACGACGTAGGAGACGTGGCACAGGGTCGCGGCGTCCAGCAGGGCATGGACCGTCTCATGGTCGTAGAAGCCCCGGTCATGCCGACGCTTGACGTTGTTCACGTCGCTCACGGGGTAGGCGAGCGTCTCCGCCTCTGACATCTGAGATCCTCCTGAATGTAGACGGCGCACATTGGTCGCGACATGGCGATCAATGAAAGGTCCACTTCCGGCCCGAGGCAGCGACCAGTTCCGGGCCGTCTCGTGCTGGCCCGGGGCGCGCCAGGCTATGCCTGGTTTGCGTCGTCGAAAGGCGGTATCAAGTGGTTAAGGCGAATGATGGCCTGCTGGCCCAACGGGTCGGCCACGGTCAAGGCGAGGCTCCGGTCGCCCTCTATGACGGAAAGCAGGTCGTATGGCGCCGTCTCGAGCAGGTCTACCTCGCCCCGGCGCAGCGCCGACACCGCCGTTCCGGCATCCGGCAGGATGCGCCACCACTGTTGGAACGTCCGCGGGTCCACTTGCTTCATCGGCAAGCAGCGCGTGGTCAATTAAGGTGGGAGGGCTGGTCGGGCACGGTGGTGCAGCACGATGGGAGGACCACTCAGGCGTCGAAGCAGGTCCGGAACTGTCCTACTGGACCTTTCCGAACAGGCGCGCCGGGCTTACCCGACATCATGGTCGCACCTGAAGCCGCCGCCCCGGACATTCCTGAAGCAGAAGTGCTGCGTCAGCGGGTGCTCTCGATCCGATCGCGGATCGCCAACGCCGCCCGCAAAGCGAGTCGGCTGCCCGATGCCGTGGGGATTCTGCTTGCTACCAAGACGCAGAGCGCTCCAGCGATCCGGCTCGCGCAGGACATCCTCGCCGACGCCGGAGGACACAGGCCCCGGCTGGGTGAGAACCGCAGCCGCGAGGGATGTGACAAGGCGGGCAGCGCCGGGTTGCGCGATGCGCGCTGGAGCATGATCGGCCACGTTCAAAGCAACAAGGTGGAGGAGGTGCTCGCCTTCGCCACAGAAGTGCAATCCCTTGATCGAATCTCGCTCGCCGTGGCGCTGGACAAGAAGCTGCAGGCGGCGGGACGCTCCCTCGACGTGCTCGTTCAAGTGAAGACGGCCAGAGAAGACAGCAAATTCGGCTTGGTTGCTCTTTCCCCGAGCTTGCCTGGCCAGGAGCCATGAGCGACCTCGCCTGCGAGACCGCCGCGTCCATGTCACGCCTGATCCGGTCGCGGGCGGCATCATGCGTCGAGATCACACGTGCGGTGCTCGGCCGCATCGAGGCACTCGAGCCCCGGCTCAACGCGATCGTGGCGCTCGATGCCGAGCGCGCCATCGAAGCCGCGCATCGTGCCGATGCAGCGCTGTCCCGAGGAGACGTCCTGGGCGCGTTGCACGGCATCCCGGTGACCATCAAGGACATCGTCGCAGTGTCGGGGTTGCCGACCCGGCGGGGCTCACGGTTGACCAATCCGGCGCCCTCGCCGGAAGACTCACCGGCGGTGGCGCGGCTGCGGGCGGCAGGCGCAATCATCCTCGTCAAGACCACGACGACCGAGCAGGGTTGGACCGCTGTCAGCAGCGGCCCGCTGTCGGGCCACACCCACAACCCCTGGCGCCACGGCCTCACTGCCGGAGGATCATCGTCTGGAGCAGCCGCCCTTGCCGCGGCACGCTGCGGTCCCATCCATTTGGGCACCGACGGCGCGGGCAGCGCTCGCCTCCCCGCCCACTTCTGTGGCGTGATCGGCTTCAAGCCGACATTCGGGACGGTGCCTTACGCTCCCGTTCCAAACAACGGCTTCCAAAGCCACATCGGCCCGATCGCCCGGACGATTGAGGACGCGTCCGTGATGCTGGACGTCATGTCCGGTCCGGATAGCCGTGACCATACCACCCTGCCGCTCTGCCCCACGCCTGGTCAGGCGGGCGGCGTACGTGGCCTGCGCATCGCATACAGCCCCGACCTCGGCCACGCCCGGGTGGATCCAGGCATCGCCTCGACCGTTGCGGCGGCAGCCCACGTCTTCGAGGCGCTCGGCGCCGCCGTCGAGCAGGTGACGCCCCCCTGGGGCGTGGATGGGCCTGAACTCATTCGGGCGCTCTGGGGTCCTCCACTGCTGCAAGGCCTGCCTACAGATTCGAGCGATCAACAGAAAATGGACCCCGGATTGGTTGCGTGCGCGGCCGAAGCGATCGGCTTCACTCTTGCCGAGTGGCTTGCTGCCCAGGGCCGACGCCATGCCTACGCCGCCTCAGTCAACTCATGGTTTGAGGGAAGCTGGGATCTTCTGCTCACGCCAGCCGCTTCGGTCGCCGCTTTCCCGGTCGGGCGGCAGCGGCCCGAACACTGGCCGGACCACGATTGGGACTGGCTTGCCTGGGCGGAATTCTCCTATCCGTTCAACCTCGCACACGGGCCCGCGATATCGATACCGTGCGGGACGACCGAGGACGGCCTCCCGGTCGGGCTTCAGCTCGCCGGCCCTCGGTTCGCCGACGGGCTGGTACTCCGAGCGGCCAGCGCGTTTCTGTCGGCGCACACCGGACCCGCGACAACGCCGTCTGGCGCCTTCCGCTGCAGCCCGACGGCAGCGCGTCGAAGGTCGGCCATTTCGCGCATTTCACGGCGCGACCGGCCCTGACGGCATGGCTGCTGGACATACGGGCGGGACTGCAAGCAATCGGCGGCAAGCTGCCGATCGAGATGACGTTGTGCGTTCGCTTTAAGGACGGGCGGCACACGGGCCGTGGTGTGCGCTTCAAGTCAAGGGAGCTGCTCAGCACATGTCACAACAGTGTCCGTCAATGGCTGACGAGCGCGGCGGGCTTCACCGTCGCGCTCCCTCAGCGGATCGGTGGGGAGTACATCAGGCCACCCTTGGTCCAGAGCTGATTGACGCCGCGTGGAATGCCCGTGGGCGTGACCGAGCGTTCCCACATCTCCCCGAAGTTGCCAACGCTTCGGATCGCGTTATAGGCCCATCGTTTGTCAAGGCCCATTTGCTCGCCGAGGTTGCCTTCGGTGCCGAGCAGGCGCTTCAAGGCAGGATCGGTCGACATCAGCTTCTGTTCGATGTTGGCCGCAGTCACGTCCAGCGTCTCTGCCGCGACAAGAGCATTGTGTGTCCAGCGCACGACGTCCAGCCAACGGTCATCTCCTTTCCGAACGGCCGAGGCGAGGGGTTCGCTGCCGACCCGGCCCGGAAGCATGATGTAATCGTCCGCGTTGCGCCCCAGCTTGCTGTGCAGAGACCCCAGGGCGGAACTATCCCCGCCGATCGCATCGCACCGCCCGGCCAGGAACGCGCCGGTCAGCTCCGACACGCTCTCGATCAGTACTGGTGTGAACTTCATGCCGTTTGTCCGGAAGTAATCGCTCGCATTCTGCTCAGCTGTTCCCCCAGCCGGCAGACAGACCGACGCTCCATTCAACTCGGTCGCTTTCTGGACGCCGCTCGACTTCTTGGTCATGAAGCTTTGGCCATCGTAGAAGTAGATGCTTGCAAACTCGACACCGTTGTTGGCTTCGCGCCCCAGTGTCAGGGTCGTGCTTGCGAACAGCACGTCGACTTCTCCGGACTGCAGTGCGGTCAACCTGGACTGAGGCGACAGGACTGCCAGTTTGAACTTCGAGGCATCCCCCAGCACGGCCGCGGCAATCGCCCGGCATTCGTCGACCTCAAGGCCTTGGTAAACGCCGTCATTCCCGGCCACGGCGAAGACGACGTTCGTCGCACCGATGCCGCAGGTCAGCGTACCGCGTTTCTGCACGATGCCGATCGTGTCGTCTGCTCGGGCGCCTCCGGCGGCAAAGCCCCAGATCGCGGGGAGCAGGATACAACCCAGCAGTCGACGTTTGATCTTCGATAACATCGGTTCCATTCCTTTTAGCCGGTGAACACAGGCAAACCGTGGCGTATCGTTGCGAACCTGAAACACACTCCCGGAGCAGCACCGAGGCGGAGGTCGGGGTCTACGCATGCCCGCAAAGGCTCCTGCCTTTCGTGAGCCGCCGTTCACGGACGATTGTTGCAAGTACTTACATGTCTTCAGATTCCATGTCAGCCTAAAAGCACAGTCTTCAGCACAGCACGCTTCAGATCAGGATGTCTCCACGTTGTAGAACTTTGGAAACCCTTCCAGTATGCCTTGAAGACTGTTCGAGTAAGCCGTGGGAAGTAGGATCTGTCCGAGCGGGAAGGCCGTGGCGTCCTCCCACATTTGTGCCTGGATATCGCGGCAGATCGCCTGTTTCTGCGGCAGCGCCTCCGCCCGGAGCCAGGCTTCGTACAGCTCCTCCAGATGCGGGCTCTCGGGCCAACCAAACCATGCGTTGGTCCCGTTGCCGCGGGTGATGAGAGCAACGGCCGGATTGAGCAGGGTTGCACCGTCGAAGCGGGTGATGAACGCGCTCCACCCTCCGTTCGCTACAGGCTGCCGGCTGCTGCGACGTTGAACCAGCGTTCCGTAATCCATGATCTGCATGTCGACGTTCATGCCGATCTGCTTCAGGATGTCGGCAACGACCTCGCTGCTCAGGCTGTTGGCCGGAATGTCCGTGCTGGACAGGGTAACGACCCTCTCGCCCTTGTATCCGGCCTCCTGAAGCGCCTGCCGGGCAGCCTTCAGATCACGCGGCCCCTCGAATTGACGCAGGCCGACGTCAGTCGCCATCGGCGTGCCGGGGGTGAAGATCCCGATGTTGTCGTTCCACATGGAACGGTCATCGCCCGCCACGGCACGCATCACGTCGGAGCGGTCGATCGCGCGCTGGACGATGCGGCGGATGGTCGGGTTGTTGAACGGGGGCTGGATGCAGTTGAAGCGCAGGACAGGAACGCTGCCCCCCTCGTCCTTCAGCGAAACCGTCAGCTTGGAGTTCGAACGCAGGATGGGGAGCAGATCCGGGTAGGGCTGCTCCCACCAATCGACCTCGCCCGATTGCAAGCCGGCCGAAGCGGTCGAGGGCTCAGGCATGACGATCCATTCGACCCGATCGACTAGGGCCCGCTTCGGCCCGGAGCTGATGCCCGGCGTGCCGTTCGCGCGCGGCGCGTAGCCGGTATACCGTTCATAAGCGACGCGGGCGCCCGTCTGTCAATCGGCACCCAAAAAGGACCCCCTACTGGAGTGCGCCCCTTACGGTGGACAGTATGGCTGAATTGGATTGACCCCTCTGCCTGGGTTTCCGGAGGATGGAAGTCATGGCACGACACCGCTCACACAGCATCGCGTTCAAGCGGCAGGTAGCAGGAGAGTTCATCGCGGGTGACACCCTGCACGCGTTGGCCAAGCGGCACGACGTTTCGCGGCAGCTGATCCGGATCTGGGTTGGAAAGTTCGAGGCTGGCGCGTTCGACGAGGACGCACAGGCAGCGGACCTGATCCAGGAATACGAGGCCAAGATCGCGGCCCTGGAGCGGATGGTCGGACGGCAAGCGCTGGAGCTCGAGTTGCTAAAGGGGGCTTTGAAGCATGCTCCCCGGCCCAGAAGCGTGAACACCTCCGTCGTCACCGGCCCCGTGGCCTCACTGCTGCCCGGGGGTGCGAGCTGATGGGACTGTCCCGCTCGACCTTCTACGACACGGTCCCTGCTTCGCTGGACGCTGACGGCGTACTGACCCGGATCGGTGCGATCTGCGACGAGTTCGAGTGCTACGGCTACCGGCGGGTCGGAGCGGCGTTGCGGCACGAAGGCGTGGTGGTGAACGGCAAGAAGCTCCGGCGCCTGATGCGCGAGCACGGCCTGCAGCCCAAACGACGGCGCCGCTTCGTGGTAACCACGGACAGCGACCACGGTGGGCCGATCTTTGCGGACCTGGCCAAGGATGTTGTTCCCGATCGCCCCAACCAGCTCTGGGTGGCGGGCTTGACCTACGTGGCCATCCCGGGCGGCTTCGTCTACCTGGCTGCCATCCTGGATGCCTGGTCGCGCAAGGTGGTGGGCTACGCGATCAGCCGGTCAATGGACGCGCGGATCGCCGTGGCTGCGCTGAAGGTGGCCCTGCGGAACCGTGCGCCGCCGAAGGGCTGCATTCATCATTCCGACAGGGGGTCGCAATACGCGTCCGAGGCGTATCGCGAGCTGCTAGCCATGCACAAGCTGGTCGGCTCCATGAGTCGGCGCGGCAACCCTTATGACAACGCCAAGGCAGAAAGCTTCATGAAGACCCTCAAGGTCGAGGCCGTCTACTTGAACGCCTACGAGACCTTCGAGGACGTCACCGCCGACCTTCCGCGGTTCATCGACGAGGTCTACAACTCCCGACGGCTGCACTCGGCTCTTGGCTATCTCAGCCCCGTGCAGTTCGAGTTTCAACACGCCCAGCAGACGGTCAAAACAGCGGCCTGACCTTGTCCATCCGCAGGGGCGCATTCCAAAGGAAGCAAATATTGGGGTGTTTTGGTTGAACTTTCGCGGCAGGCAATAGTGGTCGTGCAGCAGACAGTCTCCGGCAAGACGAAGCGCATCGACTGAAGGCGCCACTGCCGTGGGACCGGAGTCCGCTCGACGGCATCGTATCGGCCGCCGCCGCATGATCGACAACCCGGACCAGGCCGGGCGTTTGTTCGCCAAGCCGCAAGCCGCACCGCCTGTGCCAGCGAGAATGACCCCGGAGCTCGCGGCAACCCTCCAGGCCGACGCTGCGGCCGGGCAGCGGATCGGCCCGGCCTGCGTCGTCACATCGATCAGCTACGCTGGCGACGATGGCGGCGTGATGTGCAAACTCGACCTGCTGAACGAGACCGGCAAGTCTGTCCACGTGTCGATCACTCACCTCCGCTTCGATCCACGCCTGCCTGCAGCACGCGAGATCGCCAGCTACCAGAAGCACCGGGTCAAACACCTCCGGCGCAGCGCAGGGTAGCCTGCCCGGACCCGGCCCGTCCGAAGGGGTCAGCAGCCGCCGTCCGCGGACCACAGCGACTTTCCCGAGCGCGACACCCGGCGCATGCCCATGTGGTATTCATACAGCTCAGGCCGATACAGCGCCTGGATATACTCGATCACCCGGTCCGCGGGGTCCCGGACCTGGCGGCGGACATAGAGCAGCGCCGCCCCCACCTCCATCTCGAGCGCCTGCGCCACGACGGTGTCGGCCACCTTCGCCGAGATCACCTGGTCGGCCCGCGACACGGCGTAGCCGGCCCCCTCCAGCAGCGCGAGCAGCGGCCGCTTGGCCAGGTCGGCGCTCCGGTAGTGGCGGCCGACATCCTCGGGAACCCAGGTCGTCAGGAACGAGAACGGGACACCCTGGTGGGAGCGGACGCGGATGGACTTCTGCACCGGCGTCCGCGCCGGCATCTCCAGCGCCGCCGCGACGTCCGCCGGCGCGCTGGTATAGCTGAAGTCCAGCACCTGGACGGTTGTCTTCAACCCCATGACCAGAAGGTTCTCCAGCAGGCCACTCAGGTTCTGCCGGATCGGTGCCACGTCGCCGCCGGGTTGCGCGAAGGTGCCGCTGCCCCGGCGGCGCGTGATCAGCTTCTCCCGCTCCAGCCGGTCCAGGGCACGCCGGACGGTGATGCGGGCCACGCCGAAGGCGCTCGCCAACTCATGCTCGCCCGGCATCGCCTCGTCCGCGGCCCAGCCACCCTCGGCGATCTGCTGGCGCAGCACGACATACACCCGGTGATACAACGGCATGGGCACCGCGCCGCGGGCGCCGATCGTGCGTCCGTTGACCGTCGATCCCATGCGTCCCTCCCCCACGGGCGGCGTGCCCTGCTCCGGCTTACCATGGCCCGCGCCGAAGCGGAGGCTCAGAACCGGGTCGGAGACCACACCCAGGGCTGAGCGACCCGGTCCGCCGCCTGGTAGGCCAGGATCGCCTCGGCATGCTGGAGCGTGAGGCCGATCTCGTCGAGGCCCTCCAGCAGCGCCGTCCGTCGCATCGGTTCCACCGCGAACCCGATCGCCTCTCCGTCGGCCGCCACCACCACCTGCCGCTCGAGGTCGATGGTCAGCCGCGCATTGCCGCCGCTGGAGGAGGCGGCCAGCCGCCGCACCACGTCGCCGGGCAGGCGGATCGGCAGCAGGCCGTTCTGGAAGCAGTTGTTGAAGAAGATGTCGCCGAAGCTCTCCGCGATCACGCAGCGCAGGCCCATGCCCATCATCGCCCAGACCGCACCCTCCCGCGAGGAGCCGCACCCGAGATTGGCCCCGGCCAGCAGGATCGGCGCGCCGCGATAGGCCGCCTGGTTCAGCACGAATCCGGGGTTCTCCGCACCGTCCGGCAGGAAGCGCCAGCTTTCGAAGGCTACCGCCCCCATGCTGTCCCGCGTGGTGCCGGTCAGCCGCTCGACCCGGATGATGATGTCGGTATCGATGTTGTCGCGCAGCAGCGGGGCGGCGACGCCGGTGAGGGTGGTGAACCGTTCCATGGTCAGCGCCCCCCATGCGTCTGGCGCACATCGACCAGCGCGCCGCTCAGCGCCGCGGCCGCGGCCATCGCCGGGGACGCCAGGTGGGTGCGCGCACCCGGGCCCTGCCGCCCCACGAAGTTCCGGTTGGATGTCGAGACCGACCGCTGGCCCGGTGGAACGCGCTCGCCGTTCGCGGCCACGCACATGCTGCAGCCCGGCTCCCGCCAGGCGAAGCCCGCGTCGCGGAACACGCGGTCGAGCCCTTCCGCCTCCGCATCGCGCTTCACCCGCTCCGAACCCGGCACCACCCAGGCCGTCACACCCTCGGCCACATGGCCGCCCCGCACGACCGCCGCGGCGTCGCGCAGGTCGGACAGGCGGCTGTTGGTGCAGGAGCCGATGAACACCCAGTCGATCCGGGTGCCGGCCAGGCGCTGACCCGGCACCAGGTCCATGTAGTCGAGGGCGGCCTGCCAGGCCGCGCGCTGCGCCGGGTCCACGGCGTCGCGCGGGTCCGGCACGGGCTGGTCGATGGCGATGGCGTGCTCGGGGCTGGTGCCCCAGGTGACGGTGGGTGAAACGGCGGCAGCGTCCACCACCACCTCGCGGTCGAACGAAGCCGCCTCATCGGTCGGCAGGCTGCGCCAAGCGACGACGGCCTGGTCGAACAACGCGCCGGAGGGGGCGAAGCGGCGGCCGGCGATGTACTGGAAAGTCGCGTCGTCGGGCGCCACCATGCCGATCTTGGCGCCGAGCTCGATCGACAGGTTGCAGATCGTCATGCGCCCCTCGATCCCCAGGGCGCGCACCGCCTCGCCGGCATACTCCACGGCATAGCCGGTGCCCGCCGCCGCACCCAACCGGCCGATCAGATGCAGCACGAGGTCCTTGGGCGTCACGCCCGGGCCGGGCCGTCCCTCGAACCGCACGCGCATCCGCTTCGGCCGCCGCTGCCGCAATGTCTGGGTCGCGAGCGCATGCGTCAGTTCCGACGAGCCGACGCCGAACGCCAGCGCCCCCAGCCCGCCATTGGTGCAGGTGTGGCTGTCACCGCAGATCAGCGTGACGCCCGGCAGCACGATGCCCAGCTCCGGCCCCATCACATGGACGATGCCGTGCCCCTCCTGCCCCAGGTCGAAGAAGCGGATGCCGGTGGCCTCGGCCTGGCGGCGCAGGCTGGCCCGCAGGCGCTCGCCGGGGACGAACCCGGCGCGCCCGCGGTCGGGCGCGCTGGAGACGGCGTGGTCGGGCGTCGCGAAGGCCAGCTCGGGATTGCGGACGGTGAGCCCGCGCTCCAGCACGTCCGTCAGGGCTCGGCCGCCCGAAAGGTCATGCAGCAGATGCCGGTCGATGTGCAGCAGCGACCACCCGTCGCCGAGGTCGGCCACGACGTGGCGATCCCAGACCTTGTCGAACATCGTCTTCGCGGACATGCGCCTTCCTTTCCCCCTGCATCGTGCGATCAGCCAGCCGGGACATCACCGCAGAAAGCCGATTGACGCAACCGAGATGTTCCATAACATAGACAACTTCGCTGCCGCTGCATCCATGACACAAGGGCCAGGCCTGCCATGATCTCCCTCACCCGACGTTCGGTGCTTGCCGCCTCCGCCACGGTCTCGGTCGGGCTCGCCGCACCCAGGGTTCTGCGGGCGCAGCCGGCATCGGTGAAGCTCGGCATCCTGCAGCCCGTGACCGGTGCGCTTGCGCAGGATGGCGAACTCGGGCGGTTGGGGGCGCAGCTGGCCATCGACGAGATCAACGCCGCGGGCGGCATCGCCGGCATGGGCGGCGCCAAGATCGAAATGGTGTTCGGCGACGCACGCTCGATGCCCGATGCCGGCACGCAGGAAGTGGAGCGGATGCAGGCCGAGGGCGTGTGCGCCATCGTGGGCGGCTTCGCGAGCCCCATCTGCCTCGCCGCCAGCCAGGCCGCCTCGCGCTACGAGCTGCCCTATGTGGTCGATGTCGGCGTGTCCGACAGCATCGTGTCGCGCGGGCTGACCAACACGTTCCGCTTCGCGCCCGGCTTCGGCAAGGTGACGGCGGTGGCGCTCGACAACCTGGTGACGCTGAACGACGCAGCGGGCAAGCCGGCGAAGACCGTGGTCCTGGTGCACGAGGACGGGCTGTTCGGCAGCGGTCTGGCGAAACTGATGCAGACGGAGCTGCCCAAGCGGGGTTTCGAGATCCTGGACACCATCGCCCACCCCACCCCCGCCCGCGACATGAGCAATATCGCGCTGCGCATCCGTTCGCTGACGCCCGACCTGATCCTGCCGTCCGACTATTACGGCGAGTTCGTGCTGCTGGCGCGCACGCTGCAGCAGCAGCGGATTAAGCCGAAGGGCATCTACGGCGTGTTGAACGGGGCCGCCTCCAACTACCGCTTCGTCAAGGAGTTCCCGTCCATCGCCGAGAACCTGATGGACTGCAACCACTGGGCCGACCCGCGCAACCCGAAGACCATCGCGTTGAAGGAGAAGGTCGAGGCCCAGGGCAAGATCTTCGCCTACAACGTCATGCTGAACTACTCCTGCGTCCTGCTGGTGGCCGACGCGCTCAGCCGGGCCGGCAGTGCGGACCGGGCGAAGCTGACCGAGGCGCTCGCCGGCTCGGCCTTCGCCGGGCACATCATGCCCTATGGCCCGACGAAGTTCGTGGGCGGCCAGAACCAGGGGGCGACGCCGGTCAACACGCAGGTGCAACGCGGCGCCATCAAGGTGATTTTCCCGAACAGCTTCGCCGATGCAAAACCGGTGTTCCCCGTCACCTGACCCGCCCGTCATCTGACCCCCGCCACCTGACCCAACTCGTCTGAAGCCTGCGGATGTACGCTCCCTCCATCATCGCCGAGGCGGTTGCCAACGGGCTGCTGACCGGCGGCGTGTATGCTCTGGTGGCCCTGGGCCTCACGTTGATCTACGGCGTGCTGCACATCATCAACTTCGCCCATGGCGCCTTGCTGACCTGCGCCATGTTCGTCGTGTGGGGCCTGGGCACGCTGTTCGGGATCAGCCCGTATCTGGCCATGCTGCCGCTGGTGCCCGCGTTCTTCGGGCTCGGCTACGCGCTGCAGCGCTATGTCATCGGCCCGGCCAGCGGCGGGCGGGACAGCAACGTGCTCCTGGTGACGCTGGGCCTGGCCATCGCCATCCAGAACGGGCTGCAGGTGGTGTTCCATGCGGATACCCGTTCGCTGGACGCCAGCGACCCCTTCGACGTGGTGGCGGTGGGGCGGATGTTGCTCTCGACGCCGCGGCTGATCGGCTTCGCGGTGTCCGTGCTGGTCGCTGGCGTGCTGTGGGCGGTGCTGGCGCGGACGGACACCGGCCGTGCCATCCGCGCGGTGGCGAAGGAGGATCTGGGTGCGCGCCTAGTGGGCATCGATGTGCCGCACGTCTTCGCCGTCACCTTCGGCATCGGCTGCGCCTGCCTCGCCGTGGCGGCCGGGCTGTTGATGCCGAGCTACACCGTGAACCCGCGCTCGGGCGAGGCCTTCGTGCTGGTCGCCTTCACCATCGTCGTGCTGGGCGGCATGGGGTCCATTCCCGGCGCGCTCCTCGGCGGGCTGCTGATCGGCGTGGTCGAGAGCCTGAGCGGGCTGTTCCTGGGCGACAGCCTGGGCCAGGTGGGCATCTTCGTGCTGTTCATCCTGGTGCTGCTGCTGCGGCCGGCCGGCCTGTTCGGGGCGCGCGCATGACGGGCCGGGATCTCGGCGTGTGGCCCATGCTGGGACTGATCGCCGCGCTGGCGGTGGTGCCGCTGCTGCTTCCGGCCAACACCGTGCTCAACTTCTTCGTCGGCGCGCTGATCGTCACGCTGTCGGCCCAGGGCTGGAACATCCTGGGCGGGTTGGCCGGCCAGCTCTCGTTCGGCCATGCGGCGTTCTACGGCACCGGGGCCTACGTCAGCGCCGTGCTGCAGCAGCGCTACGGGGTCAATGCATGGGCCGGCGCCGCCGCCGGGATCGTGGCCGGCGCCGCGGTGGGCGGCATCATCGGCGCGCTGGTGTTCCGGGCGGGGCTGCGGGGCTCGTACTTCGCGCTGGTGACGCTTGCCTTCGCCGAGGTGTTCCGGATCTCGGTCAATGCCGCGCCCATCACGGGCGGGGCCGCGGGCCTGCTGATCAAGCTGGACGCACGGCCTGAGAACTTCCAGTTCCTCAGCCGGGCCAAGTTCTTCTATGTCGCCCTCGCCTGCGTCGCCGGCGCCCTGCTGCTGACACGCGGGATCACCCGGTCCCGCTTCGGCGCCCGGCTGGCCGCGGTGCGCGAGAACGAGGAGGCGGCGCGGGCCCTGGGCATCGATGCCTTCGCGGTGAAGCTCCAGGCCATGATCCTGTCGGCCGGCATCACCGCGGCGGCCGGCGTGCTCTACCTCCAATACTACCTCTATCTCGATGCCGGCATCGGCTACGGCACCGGCGTGTCCGTCGCGGCCCTGCTGGCCCCGGTGGTGGGCGGCGTCGGCACCGTGCTCGGCCCCGTGCTGGGCGGACTGGCGCTGGAGGCACTCGGCCACGCCACCCGGCTCCTGCCCGGCGCCGTGGCGGGGCTCGACCAGGTGTTGTTCGGCCTGCTGCTCGTGGTCGCCATCGCCTTCATGCCCGGCGGCCTGGTCGGCCCGAACGGTCGCCGATGAGCCCGCCGCTGCTCGTCGTCGAGGGCGTCAGCAAGCGCTTCGGCGGATTGCTGGCCGTGGCCGACGCGTCGCTCGTGGTGCAGCGGGGCAGCATCACCGGGCTGATCGGCCCCAACGGCGCCGGCAAGACGACGCTGTTCACCATCATCGCCGGCTTCACCCAGCCCAGCGCCGGCCGGGTCACGTTCGACGGAACCGACGTGACCGACGAGGCGGCGCATCGCCGCGCCCGCCGCGGCATCGTCCGCACCTTCCAGATCGTGCAGCCCTTCGCCGGGCTGACGGTGCGCCAGAACATCGCCGTCGGCGCGCACCTGCGCCACGCCCGCCGGGCCGAGGCGCTGGACCGCGCCACCGCCGTCGCCACCCGCGTCGGGCTCCAGGCGGAGCTCGACAAGCCCGCCGCCGCGCTGACCGTCGCCGGGCGCAAGCGGCTGGAACTGGCCCGGGCCCTCGCGACCGAGCCCGGCCTGCTGCTGCTGGACGAAGTGCTGGCCGGGCTGAACCCATCGGAGATCGCCGCCATGCTGCCGGTGCTGCGTGGATTGGCGGCGGACGGCATCACCATCCTGATGATCGAGCACGTGATGCAGGCGGTGATGCAGCTGTGCAGCCACGTCTACGTGCTGGCGCAGGGCCGCATGACCGCGTCGGGCCCCCCCCGCGAGGTCTGCGCCGACCCGGCCGTCATCGAGGCGTATCTGGGCGCGGGCGCCGCGGCGCGCATGGCGGCCCATGGCTGACGAACCCCTGCTCTCGGTCGCCGCACTGCGGGCCGGCTATGGCGCGACGGAGGTGCTGCGCGGCATCGACCTGGTCGTGCATCCCGGCGAGATCGTCGCGGTGCTCGGCTCCAACGGGGTCGGCAAGACCACGCTGAACAAGGCGCTGTCCGGCATCGTGCCGGTCCGCTCGGGCGAGGTGCGGTTCGGGGGCGAGCGCACCGACCGGCTGCCGGCCTCGCGCATCGTCGCCGCCGGGCTGGTGCACGTGCCCGAGGGCCGCCGTGTCTTCCCCGACATGTCCGTCCGCGACAACCTGATCCTGGGCAGCTACCGCCGTGGCCGCCCCCGCCGCGCCGCGAACCTGGAACGCGTGCTGGAGACCTTCCCGCGCCTGCGGGAGCGGTCGGCCCAGCGCGCGGGCACGCTGTCGGGCGGGGAGCAGCAGATGCTGGCGATCGGGCGCGGCATGATGGCCGAGCCCCGGCTGCTGATCCTGGACGAGCCCTCGCTCGGCCTGTCGCCGCTGCTGGTGGAGGAGATGTTCGCCCTCATCGCGCGGCTGCGCGCCGACGGGCTGGCGATCATGCTGGTCGAGCAGAACGTGGTGCAGTCCCTCGATCTCGCGGACCGCGGCTACGTGCTGGAAAACGGCCTCTGTGTCCTGTCGGGGCCCGCGGCGGCGCTACGCGACGATCCCGACCTTAAACGCACCTATCTCGGATTGTGAGCATGACCCAGACCCTTGGCCCCACGACCTTGCGCGAACACCTGCGGACAGGCCTGCTCGTCGCACCCGGCATCTGCGATGCGCTCACCGCCTCGCTGGCCGCCGCGGCGGGCTTCAGGGCGCTGTATGTGTCGGGCGCCGCCATCGCCTATACCCGGCTGGGCCGGCCCGATATCGGCCTGGTCTCCATGGCGGAGGTCGCGGACACCATCGCCCTCATGCGCGACCGGGTGCCGACGCCACTGATCGTCGATGCCGACAACGGCTACGGCAACGCGCTGAACGTGCAGCGCACGGTGCGGGTGTTCGAGCGCGCCGGCGCCTCGGCCATCCAGCTCGAGGACCAGACGATGCCGAAGCGCTGCGGCCACCTGCGTGACAAGTCGCTGATCCCCACCGGCGAGATGGTCGGCAAGGTGCGCGCGGCGCTCGACGCCCGGACCAGCGAGGACACGCTGATCATCGCCCGCACCGATGCCGTGGCGGTGGAAGGCGTCGGCCCCGCCATCGAGCGGGCGCGGCGCTATGCCGAGGCCGGGGCCGACGTGCTGTTCGTGGAGGCGCCGCAGAGCCGGGCGGAGCTCGCCGAGGTGACGGCGGGGCTGGCCGGCGTGCGCCCGCTGATGGCCAACATCGTCGATGGCGGCGACACGCCCCCCCTGCCCTGCGCGGAGCTGGAGGCGCTCGGGTTCAGCCTGGTCATATTCCCCGGTGGCATCGTGCGGGCCATCGCGCGCACGGCGCAGGCCTACTACGCCTCGCTCGCGCAGCACGGCAGCAACCTGCCCTTCGCCGACCGCATGTTCGACTTCACGCAGCTGAACGCCTTGATCGGCACACCGGAGATGCTCGCTTTGGGCCTCACCTACGAAGACCGCAACAACCGGGCACCCGCGGGCGACGCCAGGAACGCCGGGGCGTTCGGCGCATGATCGACCCCGTCACCCTCGCCATCCTGGACGGCCGCCTGACGCAGATCGCCGACGAGATGGACGCGACCCTGTATCGCGCCGCCTTCAACCCGATCATCGCCGAGGCCAAGGACGCCTGCCACGGCCTGTATCACGCCGAAACCGGCGACACGCTGGTGCAAGGCGCCTCCGGCCTGCCGATCTTCGTCGGCGCCATGGCCTTCGCCGTGAAAGCCGTCATCGACAAGGTGGCTCGCGATGGCGGGCTTCAGCCCGGCGACACCTTCCTGTTCAACGACCCCTATGCTGGCGGCACCCATCTCAACGACTTCCGCCTGGTGCGGCCGGTGTTCCGGGACCAGGCGCTGTTCTGCTGGATGGCGTCGGCCGGGCATTGGCTGGACATCGGCGGCAACGTGCCGGGCGGCTACAACCCGCGCGCCACCGAGAGCTTCCAGGAAGGCATGCGCATCCCGCCGGTGAAGCTGATCACGGCGGGCCGCATGAACACCGACATCGTCGACATCCTGGCGGCGAACTCGCGGGTGCCGACGTCGAACTGGGGGGACCTCAACGGCCAGCTCGGCGCGCTGGACCTGGGCGAGCGCCGGCTGCACGGCCTGCTCGACGAGTATGGCGACGCCGTGGTGGCCGAGGCGTTCGAGGCGTTCTCAGACCGGGCCGAGGCGATGATGCGCGCCGCCATCGGTGCCCTGCCGGACGGGCGGTATTCCTTCCAGGACGTGCTGGACAATGACGGGATCACGGCCGCACCGCTGACGGTGGCGCTGGACCTCACCATCGCGGCCGACACGATGGTGATGGACTTCTCCCGCTCCTCCCCGCCCACCCAGGGGCCCGTCAACATCTCCTACGCCACCACCATCGCCGCCTGCTACGTGGCGCTGAAGCATGTGTTCACCGCCGTGCCGGCCAATGCCGGATGCCTGCGGCCGATCCGTTTCGTGGTGCCCGACACCACCCTTCTGGCCGCCGGCGCGCCCCGGCCGATGGCGGGCTACACCGAGACGATCCTGCGGCTAATCGGCGTCGTGCTGGGTGCGCTCGCGGAGGCCGACCCGGCCCGCGCCACCGCCGCCCCGTTCGGCACCATCAACGCGCTGTCGATGGCCGGGCACCGGATGGACGGCTCGCGCTGGGTGATGTTCAGCTTCTTCGGCGGCGGCATGGGTGGAAACCCGGAAACCGACGGGCTCAGCCACGCGAACAACCCCATCTCGACCGCGACCATCCCGCCGGTCGAGATCCTGGAAGCGGCCTATCCCATCGTCTTCACGCAATGGGCGCTTCGGCCGGGTTCCGGCGGCACGGGCACGCATCGCGGCGGGCTGGGTGCCGTCTACGAGATCGAGGTGCTGACCGACGCCGAAGTCTCGCTGCTCGGCGAGCGCGGCACCGTCGGCCCGTTCGGCGTGCTGGGCGGCGGCCCGGGCGCGCTCAACCGGTTCACCTGGCAATCCGACGACGGCGACCGCAGCCCGGAACTCGTCTCGAAGGTCACGGGCGTCGCGGTGCGGGCCGGGCGCCGCGTGCGGCTGGAAACCCCCGGCGGCGGCGGCTGGGGCCCACCCGGCGACCGCGACCCTGGGGCCGCCGAACGAGATGCCCGCCTCGGCTACGTGACCGGAGCCTCCCAATGAGCCGCGTTTTGTCCGGCGATGCAGCATGAGCCGCGTCGTGGGCGTGGACGTCGGCGGCACCTTCACCGACATGTTCCTGTTCGACGAGGCGGCGCGCGCCTTTCGCACCGCCAAGGTGCCGTCGAACCGAGGGGACGAGGCGGTCGGCTTCTTGCGCGGGCTGCAGACCTTCGGCGACGTCGCCGCGCTCGGCTCCATCGTGCACGGCACCACCGTGGGCACGAACGCGCTGCTGGAGCGCAAGGGCGCGCGGGTGGGGATCATCACGACGGCCGGGTTCCGGGACGTGCTGGAGATGCGCCGGCGCGACCGGCGCCAGACCTGGGGCCTGTGGGGCGACTTCGTCCCCGTGGTGGACCGCGACATGCGGCTCGAGGTCGCGGAACGCACCCTGGCCGACGGCAGCATCCGCGCGGCGGTGGACCCGGCTGCCGTTCAGGCGCTCGCGCGGCACCTGCTGGAGCAAGGCGCGGAAGCGCTGGCGATCGTGTTCATCAACGCCTACGCGAACCCGGCCAACGAGCTGGCGGCGCTGGCGGCGGCCGAGGCCGTCTGGCCGAACGGCAACATCGCCTGTTCGAGCCAGATCCTGCCCGAGATCCGCGAGTTTGAACGCACCTCGACGACCGCGCTCAACGCCTACCTGCAGCCCGTCGTGGGCAGCTACCTCGGCAAGCTCGATGCCGCCCTGGCAACCCAGGGCTTCACCGGCCAGTTCCACATCGTGCAGTCCAACGGCGGCGTCATGAGCACGGCGACGGCGCGCCGCCTGCCGGTCCGCACCGCGCTCTCGGGCCCTGCGGCCGGCGTGATCGCGGCGGCGGCCATCGCCGGGGCGGCCGGCTTCCCGGACGTCATCACCGGCGACCTCGGCGGCACATCGTTCGACGTGTCGCTGGTCGTGGGTGGCGGCGTGTCGCTGGCGGCCCAGGCGACCATCGAGTTCGGCCTCGTGATCCGCACGCCGATGATCGAGATCACCACCATCGGCGCCGGCGGCGGCTCCATCGCGTCGGTCGATGCCGGCGGGCTGTTGCAGGTGGGGCCGGAAAGCGCGGGCTCACGCCCCGGACCGGTCAGCTACGGGCAGGGCGGCACCCGGCCCACGCTCACCGACGCGAACGTCGTTCTGGGCCGCATCAACGCGGAACGGCCGATCGGCGGGGCCCTCGCCCGGCTGGACGTGGCGGCGGCGCGCGCCGCCATCCTGGACCATGTCGGCACCCGGTTGGGCCTGGGTGCCGAGGAAGCGGCCGAGGCGATCATCCGCGTCGCCAACGCCCGCATGGCCGGGGCGATCCGCCTCGTGTCGATCGAGCGGGGCCACGATCCGCAGCGCTTCGCGGCCGTGCCCTTCGGCGGCGGCGGCGCCCTGCATGTCGGCGCACTGATCCGCGAGGTCGGCATGAAGGCGGCGCTGGTGCCGCGCTTCCCCGGCGTCACCTCGGCCCTCGGGTGCATCATCGCCGACATCCGCCACGACCAGGTGCAGACGGTGAACCTCACGCTGGATGGGCTGGACGTCGCGTCGCTCGACCGCCGCCTGGTGGCCGAGGAAGCAACCTCCCGGACCGTCGTGGAGGCGGCCGGGCTGGCGATGGAGCGCATCGACACGGTGTTCGAGGCGGACATGCACTATGCCGGACAGACCCACACGGTGGCGGTCCCGCTGCCGCTGACGGTGCGGGACGGCAGCACCCACGTGACCGCGGCCCTGATCCGCGACGCGTTCGAGCGCGCCTACCACACGCAGTTCGGCCGCGTGCTGCCCGGCGTCGGGATCAGGCTCGTGAACCTGCGGACCGCCGCCATCGGCCGCCGCCCGCACTTCGATCTGTCGGCCCTGGCGCCGGGCGCCGACGCCTCGATGGAAGCGGCCGATCGCGGCACCCGCCCGGTGTGGTTCGGCGGCTGGCACACGGCGACGGTGCACGACCGCCTGGCCCTGCCCGTGGGCGCCGAGATCCCCGGGCCCGCCATCCTGGAACAGCCGGACGCCACGACGGTCATCGACCCGGGCCTGGTCGCCCGCGGGGACCGGCTGGGCAACGTGATCGTGACGCGCGCTTGACCCCGGCAGCTCCCCTGGCCCACACGGCGCTGCTGGTCTGCGACCTGCAGAACGACTTCGTGCACCCCGAGGGCGCCTATGGCCGCGCCGGGCTGGGCACGCCCGGCATCGCTGGCCTGGCCGCCCGGTTGAAACCGCTGGCCGATCGACTCCGCACGGGCGGCGGCTGGGTGGTGCAGACGCAGTTCACGCTGGTCCCGGGCCGCGGCGGCGCGCCCTTGATCTCGCCGCATCTGCTGGCGTTGCGACCCTTCCTCACCATGGGCGACTTCTGCCCCGGCGCCTGGGGCCACCAAATGATCGACGGGCTGCAGCCTGCGGACCTCTCGGTGGAGAAGGTCGCGTATTCCGCTTTCTACATGAGCCGGCTGGAATGGGTGCTGCGCCGGGTCGGCATCACCCGGCTGCTCGCCTGCGGCATCGTGACCAACGGCGGCGTCGCCTCGACCGTGCGCGAGGCGCATGTGCGCGACTTCGACGTGACCGTGCTCGAGGATGGCTGCGCCGCCTTCACCGACGCCGTGCACCGGACCGCGATCGACGCGCTGCGCCCGGTATGCCGCGTGACGGATATCGCGACCATCTTGGAGGAGCTGGCATGACCGTCGCACCGGCGGCGGGGATCGTGTTCGAGGCTCATGTCCCCGTGATCGTCGTGGGGGCCGGGGCGGCCGGCCTGGTGGCCGCCCTCACTGCCTTCGCTGACGGGGCGGCCGTGCTCGTGCTGGAGCGCGATGCGCTGCCCCGCGGCTCGACCGCCCTGTCCGCCGGGCTGGTGCCGGCAGCCGGCACACGGTGGCAACGCGCGGCCGGCATCGAGGACAGCCCCGCCCGCTTCGCCGCCGACATCATGGCCAAGGCGCATGACGAGCCGGACCCGGTCCTCGTCGACGCCCTGACCCGGCGCTGCGGCACCGTCCTCGAATGGCTCGCGGACACCCACGGCCTGGCCTTCTCGGTGATCGCCGACTTCAACTATCCCGGCCACAGCGCTCGCCGCATGCACGGCCTGCCCACCCGCTCCGGCGCCGAGCTGATGGACCGGCTGACCCACGCCGCCACGAAAGCCGGGATCGACGTCCTGTGCGACGCCCAGGTCACCACCTTGTTCATCGACGCCGGCCGGCGCATCCGCGGCCTTGCCTATGCCAGGCCCGACGGCACGGTCGAGCACGTCGGCTGCGACGCGCTGGTGCTCGCCTGCAACGGCTACGGCGGCAACCGCGACCTGGTGGCCCAGCATGTGCCGGAGCTGTCGGGCGCGCTGTATTTCGGCCATGCCGGCAACCAGGGCGAGGCCCTGCTATGGGGCGAGGCGCTCGGCGCCGCCACGCGGGACCTGTCGGGCCATCAGGGCCATGGCTCCGTTGCCCATCCCGCCGGGATCCTGATCACCTGGGCCACCATCACCGAGGGCGGCTTCCAGGTGAACACCGGCGGTGCCCGCTTCTCGAACGAGGCGCTCGGCTATTCGGAACAGGCCGCCGTCGTGCTGCAGCAGCCCGGCGGCATCGCATGGACGGTGTTCGACAGCCGCATCGCGGGCATCGCCCGCCAGTTCGAAGACTTCCGCCAGGCCGAAGCCGCGGGCATCATCCTGTCCGCCAACGACCCCGCCGCGCTCGCCGCCGCGATGAAGGTGCCACCCGAGGCGCTCGAGGCGAGCCTGCACCAGGTCGCGACCCTGAAACTGGCGGGCGGCACGGACCACCATGGCCGCAGCTTCGCCAACGTTGCGGCATTGCAGCCGCCCTACTGCGCGGTCCGCGTCACGGGGGCCTTGTTCCACACCCAGGGCGGGCTCGCCGTGGACGCGAACGCCACGGTGCTCGACCGGGCAGGCCGGCCGTTCACCAACCTGTTCGCGGCCGGCGGAGCCGCTTGTGGCGTGTCCGGCCGGGTCGCTTCGGGCTATCTCTCGGGAAACGGACTGCTTTCGGCGGTGTCGCTCGGCGCGATCGCCGGACAGGCCGCGGCGGATCGGTCGCGTCAGGGTGTCGCCGGGACCGCGAACGCCTCGGATTGAAGCGCGATGACGTGGTGTTCTTCAAACACCGTCATGAAGGCGCCTGCAACCGGAGACAGGGGCATGTTCATCCCGTCGGTCCCCCCTCGTTCCTCCGGCCCGTCGCCAAAGCCGCGACCGCATCGGCCGGCGCCGCCGACAATGTCCAGCCCAGATGCCCGTGACCGGTGTTGTAGAACACACGGGGGTTCTTCCCCTGCATCACCCGCGGCATCATGTCCGGCATCATGGGGCGCAGCCCGGCCCATGGCACCGCCTGCCGCGTGCCGCAGCGGGCTCGGCCGCCGGTCTCGACGGCTTCGGGCCGGGCGGCGCCCGGTTGCTCCCTGGTCGCCGGCGTAACCTCGGACTAAGACACAGAACAAGCTCCCTCGACGAAAGGCTGGACCCATGACGAACCTGCCCTCCGGGATCGTCCACCCCGGCAGGATGCCTTCGTTGTTCATCGGGCACGGCAGCCCGATGAACACGCTGGAGCGGAACGGCTTCACCGAAGGCTGGCGCAGACTCGGCGAAGTCCTGCCGCGTCCGCGGGCTCTGCTCGTCATCTCGGCGCACTGGTATTTCGGGGCGACCGCCGTGACGGCGATGCCCCGGCCGAGAACGATCCACGACTTCTATGGGTTTCCCGAGGCGCTGGCGACGTTCGACTATCCGGCACCGGGCGCACCCGACGTGGCGCAGGAGGTCGAGGAGGTCGTCAAGCCGGAATGGGTCGGGCTCGATCGGGACCAGTGGGGCCTGGACCACGGCACCTGGTCCGTGCTGACCCACCTCTATCCCAACGCCGACGTGCCTGTCGTGCAGCTCTCGATCAACGCCCTGCGCTCGCTCGAATATCACGTCCAGCTCGCGCAGCGGCTGGCATCGCTGCGTGACAGGGGCATCGCCATCCTGGGCAGCGGGAACGTGGTGCACAATCTTCGCCAGGTTCAACGCAACAAGCCGAACAGCGCGTTCGACTGGGCGGAGCGCTTCGACGACGCGGTGGTCGCGCAGATGGCGAAAGACCCGGCCGACATCCTCAGGATCACGGAACATTCCGATTACGCCCAGGCCGTGCCCACGCCGGAGCATTTCATCCCATTGCTGTACCTGGCCGGGCTCGCTGCGGCCGAGGGAAGCAAGTCCACGCCGATCATGCGAGGCTACTCGATGGGTTCGCTGTCGATGACGTGCCATGCCCTCGGCGCCGAAGCGATCTGCGAGAAGGAGACCGGGGCCGCGGCGCTGCCTCCCGGCATCCCTGCGGATCAGACGAACACCTAGTCCAGCCGCCGGCGTGTGGCTCGTCGGCTGGACCCTTGCAGCCCGTTCAGTGCCCGGGAGCCTCGTCCTCCTTCAGCCCGAGCAGCCGTGCGGCCGGGGCCGCGGTCCATCCCTGGACGGCGACCGAGACGATCACGGCCACGAACACGATGTTGAACAGCATCCTCCCGCTCCTGACGCCCGCGAGCAGCGGGATGATGGTCAGGAAGATCGGCACGGCGCCCCGCAGCCCGGCCCAGGCCACGAACGCCGCCTCGGGCACCGTCCAACGGAACGGCAGCAGGCACGCCAGCACGCCGGCCGGCCGGGCGACCAGGATCAGGACCGCCGACACGGCGAGGGCGGGCAGGATCACGGGCGGCAGCTCGTGCGGCGTGACCAGCAGGCCGAGCATCAGGAACAGCGCGATCTGGGCGAGCCATCCGAGCGCGCCGAAGAAGCGGGTGATGGGCTGCCGGGCCGGGTGGTCCGCGTTGCCGAGGACCACGCCCGCCAGGTACACGGCCAGGAACCCGCTTGCGCCGAACACCTGGGACGCCCCGAAGATCGCGAGGGCCCCGCCGACGGCCAGAACGGGGTAGACCGAGCGCTCCACGTTCAGGGTGCGGAACAGCCACAGCAGAAGGGTGCCGCTGGCGACCCCGATGGCTGCCCCCCCGCCCATCTCCTCGGCGAAAAGCAGCGCCGCACGACCCGCGCCCAGGCCCCCCGGCACGGTCAGGAGTTCGACCAGGCCCACCGTCAGGAACACGCTCATCGGGTCGTTCAGACCCGACTCCACCTCCAGCGCCGCCGTGACGCGGGACGGCACCGAGATCCGGGAGACCCGCAGCAGGACGGACACGGCCGCCGCGTCGGTCGGGGCCGTGACGGCCCCGAGCAGCAGCGCCTCCGGCCATGACACCCCGAACAGCAGTAAGACCGCGGCGCCGACCAGGCCCGCGCTGACCGCCACCCCGACCGTCGCGAGGGCGATCGACGGCCAGAGCGCCTGCTGGATCATGCCGCGCTCGGTGCTGAGTCCGCCCTGGAACAGGATCGCCGCGAGAGCCAGGCTGCCGATCAGGTAGGCGGCCCGGAAGTCGTCGAACTGGATGCCCCCCGGCCCGTCCTCCCCGGCGAGCATGCCGATGCCGATGAAGACCAGCAACAGGGGCGTCCCGACGCGGGAGGAGATCAGCCCCGCGAATATGGCGACCAGGCACAGGAGCCCGGCCACCAGGATGATCTCGTGCGCTGAAGCCATGCGTCGCTCCCTCGTGGCCCGGATCAGGCTGCGTGCCGCGTCACCCAGGCGACGTAACGGTCCATCCAGCTCTGCAGAAACCCCTTGCTGGCCGGGCCGATGTTCCCGGCTTCGTCGAACAGGCCCTCTTTCGCCTGGATGAACGCCTCGGGCTGCCCCAGCGTCGGCATGTCGAGGTAGGCGAGGATGTTTCGGAGGTGCTGTTGCGCCGTCGCGGTCCCGATCGCGCCGATCGAGACGCCCAGGATCCTAGCCGGTTTCCCGGTCCAGGCGCTGTGCCCGTAGGGGCGCGAGGCGTGGTCGATGGCGTTCTTGAGAACGCCGGGAACGGAGCGGTTGTACTCGGGCGTGACGAACAGGACGCCTTGGGCGGACGCGATCTGCTCCTTCAGGCGCACGACGGCGGCTGCCGGGCTCGCATCGTCGTCCTGGTTGTAAAGCGGGAGCCCAGCGATCTCCACCTGCTCGAACGCGAACCCGGCCGGCCCCAGCCGCGTGATGGCATCGGCAAGTTTTCGGTTGAACGAGTCGCGGCGCAGGCTCCCGACGACGACGGCGATCTTGTGATGATCCATGGTTGTTCCCTCAAACAGGCGCCGACACCGTCGCCAGCCCCGACGTTGCAGCGGCTCGGCCCATCATGCCAGAGATCCGGTGAGCGCCGGTGGGCAAGCTGTCCAGACCCCACGGCGCCAGGCAGATGCGCACGCGAGCCGGAGACCGTGCGTCATTGCGGGGAGGGCCGCAGCGATCGTGGCAAACAGCAAGCCTGTGGATCGCTGCAAGATCCGCCTTCCCGCTACGGCACGGTCGCGCCGCGCATCCGCAGGAACGCGATGTCGTGCCGGGTCTCGCCATGGCCCGTGGCCAGGTCGGCCACGATCTCCCCGATCACCGAACAGAATTTGTAGCCATGTCCCGAGCACGGCGAGGCCACGACGACCTGCTGGTGGACGGGGTGCCGATCCAGGATGAAGTGCTCGTCGGGCGTGTTGGTGAACATGCAGGCCCGCAGCGTCATCGTCGGGCCGCATCCGTCCGGGAAATACCGTTCGCCGAAGCCCCGGAGGACCGCCTCGTCCTCCGCATCCACCTCGCGCCGCATCCCCTCCGCCGTCGTCGCCTCCATCCGGTGGTGATAGCGCCCGAACTTGAACCCGGGCACCTCGTAGACCGGGAACCCGTAATACCGGCCGTCCGCGACCTGGAGGTTGAACACCGGGAAGCGCGCCGGGCTGAACAGCTCCGGCCGACGTGGCTGCAACCAGGCCAGGACCTGCCGCTCCGGCACCGCCACCCCACGCAGCGCCGGCACCAGGTCCGCCATCCAGGCGCCGGCGGTCAGCACCAGCCGCCTGGCGCGGTACTCCCCCTTGTCCGTCCGCACCAGCACCCCGTCGCCGACCGCCTCCCACGCCTGCACGCGCTCCCGCGCCTGGATGACCGCGCCCTCCGCCTGCGCCGCCATCACGTGGGCGACGATCGCCCGCTCGCTCGCCAGCAGGCCCCCGCGGGGCTGGAACACCGCGCGGGCCCCTGCCTCCAGCCGGTATCCCGGGAAGCGCGCATTCACCTCGGTGCCGGTCAGCACCTCGTGCGCCAGGCCATGCAGCCGCGCCGAGGCCAGCGCGCCCTGGAACAGCGGGTCGTCCTCGATGCCGCCGTCGACGGACCCTGTCGTCACCAGCAGGGTCTGGCCCGAAACCTGCTCGATCTCTTGCCAGAGCTCGTAGGCGCGCAGCAGCAGGGGCACGTAGGCCGGATGCTCGTAATACGGCAGGCGGATGATCCGGCTGATCCCGTGCGACGAGCCCATGGCGTTCGGGATGTCGAACCGCTCCAGGCCCAGCACACGCTGCCCCCGCCGGGCCAACTGCCAGCACGCGGCGCTGCCCATGCCGCCCACGCCCACCACGATCACGTCGTACATCGCTCGCTTCACCCCTCGGCCGGCGGACAACCCTATAATCGCCGCCCTATTCCGCCACCAGCCGCGGCGCGTGCTCCGTCCAGGCCGCGACCACCGCGTCGCCGGCCTGGAACCGCGTCCCGGCGGCCTCAAGCGCAAGGGTCTGCCGCGCCACCAGCTCCGCGCCGGACGCCAGCCCGATCCGGTATTCCGTGACGCCGCCCAGGTACGTCGCCTCTCGCACCCGGCCCGGCAGCTGGTTCGCCCATGTTCCATCCGCGGCCGCCAGCACCGTTATCCGCTCCGGCCGGATCGCCAGAAGGCTCGCCGCCGCAACAACCGCAAGCTGGGCGAGCCGCACGGGCTCGCCGCCCGCCAGCACGAACACGCCGGGCGCGGCCAACCGCCCCGGCAGCAGGTTCGCGACCCCCACGAAGTCCGCAACGAACCGGTTGCGCGGCGTCTCGAACACCTCCGCCGGCGTGCCCGCCTGCTCCACCCGGCCCGCGTTCATCACGGCCAACCGGTCCGCGACGGCGAACGCCTCCTCCTGGTCGTGCGTCACCAGGATCGTCGTCAGTCCCAAGGACCGCTGCAAGGCGCGGATCTCGGCCCGCATCTCCCCCCGCAGCTTCGCATCCAGGTTCGACAACGGCTCGTCCAGCAGCAGCACCTCGGGCTCGATGATAAGCGCCCGCGCCAGGGCCACACGCTGCTGCTGCCCGCCCGAGAGCTGCCGCGGGTGGCGACCCCCCAGCGCGCCCAGCCGCACGCGGTCCAGCGCCTGCCGCACCTTGCCTTCGATCTCCGCCCGGTTCCGCCCGCGCATCTCCAGCCCGAACCCGACATTCTCGGCCACCGTCAGGTGCGGGAACAGCGCATAGCTCTGGAACACCATGCCCGTGTTGCGGCGGTGCGGCGGCACGTGCGTCACATCCTGCCCCCCGATCCGGATCCGTCCCGCGCTCGGCTCCACGAAGCCCGCGACCATCCGCAGCGTCGTCGTCTTGCCGCAGCCGCTCGGCCCCAGCAGCGCCAGGAACTCCCCATCCGCGACCGACAGCGTCAGCCCGGTCACCGCCGCGGCCCCGCCATAGACCCGGCTCAGCCCCTCGAGATCGACGCTCGACATCCAGCCTCCTCAAACACACGCGTCAGGCCGACCATCCGGTCGGCGACCACCAGGGCGGCGGCGATGATCCCGATCTGCACCGTGGCGACCGCCGCGATGGTCGGGTCGAGGTTCCACTCCAAGTAGTTGACGATCGCGATCTGCAGCGTCGTCCGCCCCGGCGCCACCAGGAACAGCGACTTCTCCAGGTCGATGAACGACACGACGAACGACAGCAGCCCCGCCGCCACCAGCCCCGGCCGGATCGCCGGGATCGTCACGCGCCGGAACGCCCGGGCCGGCGACGCCCCGAGATTGACCGCCGCCTCGATCACCGAGCGGTCCACCCGCAGCAGCGACGCCGTCACCAGCCGGACCGTCCAGGGGATGGCGATCAACGTATGGGCGATCAGCAGGCCGGGAAGGGTCCCCGCGACCCGCACGCCCGTCGCGAATTCGAACGCCAGCAGCGCGATATAGAGGGCCGCGCCGCCGACGATCCCGGGCACCACCAGCGGCGCGAGCAGCAGCGTGTTGATGGCCTCGCGCCCGGGAAAGCGGTGATGCGCGATAGCCAGGCTGGCGGGGACCCCGAGCACCAGGCTGCCGCCGGCCGCCGCCACGGCGACGCCCAGGCTCAGCTGGAACCCGTCCCGGAACGCGTCGGTCGCCCAGGCCCGCGCATACCACCCGAGCGTGTAGCCCGTCGGCGGGAACGCGATGATCCCGTTCGCGAAGAACCCCACCCAGATGATCACCAGCAGCGGCCCCGCGACGAAGGCCAGCACCGCCCAGACGGACGCGCGGTAGGCCACGCCGCCCGCCGTCATCATGCGGCCCAACCCCGGAATCGCCTGTGGATCACCAGGTTGGACCCGACCGTCAGCACGAGCGTGACCGCCATCAGCACGAAAGCCAGCGCCGCCCCGAACGGCCAGTTCATCGCCTTCGCGATCTGGTCGTAGACCGCGGGCGCCATCATGTGCATCTTCGGCCCGCCGATCAGCACCGGCGTCGCATACGCGTTCATCGACAGCACGAAGCACAGCACCGTGCCCGCCAGGATCCCCGGCATCGCGAGCGGCACCACCACCCGCCGCATCACACGCCCGGGCGGCGCCCCCAGGTTCGCCGCCGCCTCCTCCACGCTCCGGTCCGCCCCCTCCAGCACGCTTTGCACCGTGATGATCATGAACGGCAGCAGCACCGAGACCAGGCCGATCACGACCGCGGTCGGCGTGTACATCAGCTCCACCCCACCCAGGCCGAGCCCGGCCACGAGAGCCGGCACCAGCCCGCCCCGCCCCAGCACGACCATCCAGGCCGCCGTCCGCACCGCGTTGCCCATCAGCAGCGGCAGCACCACCGCCATCATCAGCAGCGGCTTCATGCGCGCGCTCGCCGTCCGCGCCAGGTAGAACGCCACCGGGAACCCGGTCACCACGCAGATCGCCGTCGACAACGCCGAGATCCAGAGCGTCGTCCACAGCACCCCTTGGTAGTAGGGGTCGGACAGGAAGCGCCCATAATTCGCCGCGGTGAACGCTTCCTCCATCAGTTCGCCCGGCACGAACCGGTTGAGGCTGTAGCGCAGCATCATGCAGAGCGGCAGCAGCAGGAACGCCGTCACGAACAGCGCCCCCGGCGCTGCCAAGAAGGGCGCCGTCAGCAACGGCGCTCGCCCAATCCGCGGCATCAGACAGCCATCGTCTTGGTCCACCACTCCAGCCAGTCGCTCGTGTTCTTCGCCACGTGGTCGCGGTCCGGGAAGCGCAGCGCCTTCCGCTCCGCCTCGGAGAAATCCACCGCCGCCCGCAGGTCCGGGCTCAGCACCGCCTTGGTGTTGGCCGGCGCATAGTAGCTGGCGGCCGAAAGCTGCCCCATGGCGGCGGGGTCGAGCAGCGCGTTCAGGTAAAGGTAGGCGCCGGCCGGGTCCGGGGCCAGCTTCGGCAGCGCCGCCCCGAACGTGATGGCGATCGCCCCCTCCCGCGGAACCGTCACGGCCAGCGGCATCCCGTCATGCGCCCACTGCGCCGCACGGGCCTTGTACTCGACCGTCAGGTCCACCTCGCCGTTGGCCAGCCCGGCCTGCAGCGTCTGGTGCGTGGTGTAGATGCGCGGGTCGGTCAGGGCCTTCAGCGCGGCCAGCCTCTCCTTCGCCTTCGGGCTGGTCATGCTCCCGTCCTCGACCAGGCCCGCCATCATCACGTACATGAAGTAAAGCTGGTTCGTGAGGCCGAGCCGCCCCGTCCATTTCTTGTCCCACAGCTCGGCGAAGCTCTTGGGCGGGTCTTTCACCGTTCTCGTGTTGTATGCCAGGACGACGCCGCTATACAGCCACGGCACGAAGAACGGCTGCCGCAACGCAGGGACCGTGTCCGCGTAGTTCGGCATGCGCCCGGCGTCCAGCGTCGCCAGCACCCCCTGGTGCTCCATCTCGAAGGCGTCGGCGTCGTTCAGGTGTGCCACGTCGATCGTGCCCCGATGGAACCGCGATTCCGCCACCAGCTTCGTCTTGCGCTCCGGCTCCAGCGTCAGCATCCGCTCGATCCTGTAGCCCTTGGCCTCGACCAGCGGCGCCTCCACGAACTTCACCGTGCGGTCGTTCCAGTCGCCGCCCCAGTTCGCGACGACCAGGGTCCCCGCGGCCCGGGCCGTGCGGGCCGCAAGGAGGGTTGCCACAGACCCGGCAAGCGCGCCCCGGCGCGTGAGCGAGGTCGCGCCCCGGCGCGTGGGTGAGCTCGCGCCCCGGCGCGTGAGTGAGATCGACATGCGCAATCCCTTCCTCAGGCCGCGGCGCGGCTGTTGACGCTTCCAAGGTAGTCGACGCAGGTGTCGACGGACTCCACGTCCGCGAACTTGGCGTCGATGTCGAACAGGTTCCATGCGACGGCACCCGGGACCCGATCCCCGATGCACTCGCGCACGGCGATCGTCCGGAACCCTTCCGCCAGCCCGTCGCAGATCGTGGTGCGCACGCAGGCGGTCGCCGTCACCCCCGTCACCAGGATCGTGTCGACCCCGGCCGCTCGCAGGTAGCCTGCCAGCGGCGTGCCGCTGAACCCGCTCGCCCGCTTCTTCATCAGCACGTACTCGCCCTCGACGGGCGCGATCCGGCTGTCGATCGCCCACAGCTCCGGCTGCGACAGGTCCACCGCCTCGACCGGGATCTTGCAGTGCCACAGCCCCATGTCCGTGGCGGGATCCTGGCGGTTCGTGTTCTGGTAGGCTGTCGTGATGTGCACCACCACGTGCCCGTTCGCCCGGCACGCCTGCAGCAGGCGCTGCATTCCCGGGATGATCCGCTCCTCCATCCCGTCGCAGGTGAAGGGGTTCCCCGGCCGGGTCCAAGCATTGGCCAGATCGACGCTGATCAGCGCCGGGCGGCGCCCGAAGCCGATCCGGCGCTGGAAGCCACGCTCCTTGTAGATGCGGGTGCTCTCGTCGAAGGCCTGCTGTAGAACGCTGTCCAGGCTCGCGTTGTCCATGTCGTCCATCCTGCCATGCCGCACCCCGTTGGCGCGCTGTGCACACCAAGCAGGCATCGTGCTTGCAAGGGAATTGGTCATTCGGCCATGATTATGGCTGCCGTTGCATCAATGAGGCTGGCCGCATGGACCGTCTGCCCGATCTGGATGCAATCGAGTCGTTTCTCATGGTCGCCGAGAACCTCAGCTTCCGCCGCGCGGCGGTTCAGCTGAACCTCGATCAGTCGGCACTCTCCCGCCGGATCAAGGATCTCGAGAGCCGCGTCGGCGCCACCCTGTTCCACCGCACCACCCGTGAGGTCAGCCTGACCCAGGCCGGGCAGGCGTTCTACGAAAGCAATGCGCAGCTGATGGAAAGCCTGCGCGATGCGGTGTCCCTGGCGCGCCGCACGGCAAGCGGCGCCAGCGGGCGGCTGCGCATCGGCTACATGACGTTTGCCGCGATCGCAGCGATGCCCGAGCGGGTCAGGGCGTTCCGCGCCGTCTACCCCGACGTCAGCGTCGAGCTTCTGTATCACCGGACCCAGGCGCAAAAGATCGAGCTTGCGCGGCGCCGCCTCGACCTCGGCTTCATGATCGGCCCGTTCCACAACGCCGACATGGCGACCGCGCCGATCGCCTCCGAACGCCTGGTTGCCGTGCTGCCCGGCGCCCACCCCGAAGCGGCCAACCCGGCCCTCACGCTGGAAACCTTGTCCCGGCTGCCGCTCATCATGGGCACCATGGCCGAGTGGGACCTGTATCGGCAGATGCTCCAAACCGTCTTCGCCGACCGCGCGCTTCCGATGGACGTGGCCTTCGAGGCCTCCAGCACCACCGGGATCCTGGGCCTGGTCGCAGCCGGCCTGGGCGGTACCGTCTTCCCCGAGAGCATCGGCCGCATCTGCCCGGCGAACACCGTCGCCCGGCCCATCGCCGATTGCGAGACCCGCATCGACACCATCCTCGCCTGGCCGCGCCATGCCGCCACGAAACCCGTCCTGAACTTCCTCGACCTCTGCGGCATCGCGCCCTGACCCGCCTTCGACCATGTCGCCGGTGAAGCAGCGTCGAAGGCCCGGGCGGCGACATTGTTCCGTCAGCGCGGTTGCGGGTGCTTCGCCTGCCATGCCTTCATCATGGCAATCTCCTTGTCCTGGGCCGCGACGATGGCGCGGGCCAGCTTCAGCATCGCCGGGTCCTTGCCGTGGGCCAGCTCGTAGTGCGCCATGTCGACGGCGCCCTGGTGGTGCGGCAGCATCATGCCGACGAAGTCACGGTCGGCATCCCCGGTCATCGGCACGGCCGCCATGTCCCTGGACATCCTGTCCATCGCCGTCATCATCGACCCCTCGGCCGGCACGGCCCCCGGCTTCGCAGGCATGACCATCCCTGGCATCGTCAATCCTGGCATCGTCATTCCTGGCGTCGATCCCGGCGATTGGGCCTGGACCGGGATGGGCGCCGCCATCGCGAAAGCAGCCAGAACCGCTGCAGCGTTGCGGAACGTCGTCATGGTGCACTCCTGGTTGTGGATGAAACGGGCATCGGCGTCACAGCCTCGCCGACCGCAGCCGCAGCGCGTTCGCGATCACCGAGACCGAGCTCAGCGACATCGCAAGCGCCGCGACCACCGGGCTGAGCAGGACGCCGAACACCGGGTAGAGCACGCCCGCGGCGACCGGGATGCCGATGACGTTGTAGGCGAAGGCGAAGACAAGGTTCTGCCGGATGTTGCGCATGGTCAGCCGGCTGAGGTTGCGCGCACGGACGATCCCCGCGAGGTCGCCGCGGACCAGCGTGATCCCGGCGCTCTGGATCGCGACGTCCGTCCCGGTTCCCATGGCGATGCCGACATCGGCTTCCGCCAGGGCCGGGGCGTCGTTCACGCCATCCCCGGCCATGGCGACGACCCGGCCCGCCTTTTTCAGCGCCCGGACGATCCGCTGCTTGTCGTCCGGCCTCGCCTCGGCGTGCACGTCCGCGATGCCGAGCCGGCGTGCCACCGCCTCCGCCGTCGTCCGGTGGTCCCCGGTCAGCACGACGATGTGGATGCCGGCCGCCTTCAGGGCGTCGATCGCCGCCTGCGTCGTCGCCTTGACCGGGTCGGCGGCGGCGATGACGCCGCCAGGCCGGCCCTCGATGCCCAGGAACAACGCGGTCGCACCGCCGGCCCGCATGCGGTCGGCCTGCGCTGCCAGCGCTCCCAGCTCGACACCGCTCTCCGCCATCAACGCCGCGTTGCCCAGGGCCACGGAACGGCCGCCGACCTGTCCGGTGACGCCCTTCCCGGTGACGGACGCAAACCCCGTGGCGTCCGGCACCGCGGCGCCCGCGGCCTCGGCGGCCGTCAGGATCGCGGCGGCCAGCGGATGCTCGCTCGACCGCTCCAGCGCGGCCGCGATCCCCAGCAGCTCGGCCTCGGACAGACCAGGGCCCGGGACGACCTCGGTCACCTTGGGCCGGCCCTCGGTCAGGGTGCCGGTCTTGTCCACGACCAGCGTGTCGACCGCCTCCATCCGCTCCAGCGCCTCGGCCGACTTGATCAGGACCCCCGCACCGGCGCCCTTGCCGACCCCCACCCCGATCGACATCGGCGTGGCCAAGCCCAGGGCGCACGGGCAGGCGATGATCACCACGGACACGGCTGCGACCAGCGCGTAGGACAGGGCCGGGGCCGGCCCCCAGACCGCCCACGCGGCGAAGGCCAGGACGGCGACCCCCAGCACCACCGGCACGAACCAGCCCGCCACCCTGTCCGCCAGCCGTTGGATCGGTGCCCGGCTGCGCTGCGCGTCCGCGACCATGGCGACGATGCGGGCCAGCATGGTGTCCGAGCCCACCTTCTCCGCCCGCATCACCAGCGCGCCGGTGCCGTTGACCGTGCCGCCGATCAGCCGGTCGCCGCTCGATTTCGTGGTCGGCAGGGACTCTCCGGTGACCATGGACTCGTCGACGGCGCTGTTGCCGCTCAGGACGATCCCGTCCACGGGCACGCCGTCGCCGGGCCGGACCCGCAGGGTGTCGCCGACGGCGACCTGATCCACCGGGATCTCCTCGTCATCGCCGCGATCGCGGAGCCGCCGTGTCGTCTTCGGCGCCAGGTTCAGCAGCGCGCGGATCGCGCCGCCCGTCTGCTCGCGGGCGCGCAGCTCCAGCACCTGGCCCAGCAGCACCAGCACCGTGATGACGGCGGCGGCCTCGAAGTAGACGGCCACCGCGCCGCCCATGCCGCGGAACCCGGCCGGGAACACGCCGGGCGCCGCGATGGCGACCAGGCTGTAGAGGTATGCGGCCCCCGTCCCCAGGGAGACGAGGGTGAACATGTTGAGGTTGCGGCGGACCACGGAGGCCCAGCCGCGCTGGAAGAACGGCCAGCCCGCCCACAGCACGACGGGGGTCGACAGCGCAAACTGGATCCATGCCGAGATCGGCATCGGGACCAGCCGGTCCAGCCCGAGCGCCGGGATGTGGCTGCCCATCTCCAGGATGAAGACCGGCAGAGTCAGCCCCAGGCCGATGCGGAACCGCCGGGTCATGCCGGTCAGCTCGGGGTTGGGCGGCGCCTCGGCCGTGATCTCGAGCGGCTCCAGCGCCATGCCGCAGATCGGGCAGCTTCCCGGGCCCTGCTGACGGATCTGGAGGTCCATGGGGCACGTGAAGATGGCACCGGGTTTCGCCGGGCTGGGCGGTTCGCTCGGGGCCGGCTTCGGGGCGAGATATCTGGCCGGATCGGCTTCGAACTTCGTCCGGCAGCCGCCGCAGCAGAAATGGTAGGTCGTTCCCCGGTGCTCCGCACGGTGCTTGGAGGTGCTGGGGTCGACGGTCATGCCGCAGACCGGGTCCTTCACCGTGGGTGCGACAAGCGCCGCGGCGCCCCCGCCCCCGCAGCAGCCCAACGCTTTCGTGTGATCGTGATCGGCCATGGCATGGTTTCCCGGCGGCCCCGCTTGCGGCCTGGACGGGAAGATGGGGCTTCCCATGGTAGGAAGGTCAAGGGGCCATCGGACGGTTGATCGTCCCGCCCTGGCAACCCTTATGAAGGGCAGGAGGGCCGGATGAACATCGGCGACGCGGCAGAGGCATCGGGCGTCAGCGCCAAGATGCTGCGCTATTACGAGAGCATCGGCCTTATCCCCGCTGCCGGGCGGACCGCGTCGGGATACCGGACCTATGGCGCGCCCGAGGTGGAGACGCTGCGCTTCATCCGCCGCGCCCGGGACTTCGGCATCCCGATGGACCGGGTGAAGCTGCTGGTGGGCCTTTGGCAGGACCGGTCGCGGCCGAGCCGGGAGGTGAAGCGCATCGCCTTGCAGCAGGTGGCGGAGCTGGAGGCCAAGATCACGGAGCTGACGGCGATGAAGGACGCGCTGGCCGGCCTGGCGCAGGCCTGCCGCGGCGACGGCCGGCCGGACTGCCCGATCCTGCGGGACCTCGCGGGCGTGACCACGGACCCGCCGCATCCCCGCATCCCCCGCAAGACCGGCAGCCGCTTCGGCGCCGGCCGGTCGCCGGGCTAGCGCACACGATCAACGGGCAAGGGGGCACTTCCCGTCCGACAGCGGGCGGAAGGCCTGGTCTGCCGGGATGGTCTCGGCGACGGTGAACAGGTCCCACGGCCCCGTGCTCTGCGCCGGCGTCTTCACCTGGAACAGGTAGGCCGGGTGGATCTTGCGTCCGTCGGCGCGGACCGACCCGGGTCCGAAGCAGTCGTCGTCCGTGGGCATGGCCTTCATGGCGGCGAGCGTGGCCGCGCCCGAGGTCTTGGCCGCCGCCGGACCCATGGCGCGCGCCACCTTCAGGTAGTGCATGACGGCGGAGTAGGCGCTGGCATGCGCGGTGCTGGGCCAGTTGTCCGCCACCTCCGCCTTCACCCGGCCCAGGAAGGCGCGGGTCCGGTCGTTCAGGTCCCAGTAGAAGTTCTCCGTCATCAGCAGGCCCTGTGCGTCCGCCACGCCCACCGCATGGAAGTCGGTAATGTAGCCCGACATCGCCGCCAGGCGCTGCCCCGCCCGCGGCAGCTGGAACTCCCGCGCCTGCTTGATGCAGTTGGCGAGATCCGCCCCGGTGTTGGCGAAGGCGATCACGTCCGCCCCGCTGGACGCGGCTTGCAGCAGATACGCGGAGAAGTCCGTCGTGCCGGGGAACGGATACAGCGCGCCGCCGACGATGCGCCCGCCCCCCGCCTCGATGAACCCGGCCGCATCCGCCTCGATCGACTTGCCGAACGCGTAGTCGGCCGTGATGAAGAACCAGCGCCGGCCGCCCGCCCGCAGCACGGCGCCCGCCGTCGCATGGGCCCGGCACCACGTGTCCGTCGTCCAGGCCGCCGTGTTCGCGTTGCAGGCGACGCCCGTCAGGTCCGATGTCGCGGCCCCGGTGTTGAGCTGCAGCCGGTCCTTGTCGCGCGCCAGGCCGGCGACGGCGAGCGCGATGGCGGAGTTGTTGACGTCCATGATGACGTCGACGCCCTCCTGGTCGAACCAGCGCCGCGCCACGGCTAGGCCGATATCGGCCTTCTGCTGATGGTCCCCCACCACCAGCTCCACGGCCATACCGGACTCGCGGATCGCCTGGCGGGCGCAGGCCACGCTGCTGGCGCCGCTGGAGTCGCGGTAGGGGCCGGAGAGATCGGTCAGCAACCCGATCCGCAAGGGTGCGGCCTGCGCCCGGGCCGGGCGGCTGGCCGACGTGGCTGCGGCGCCGGCGGCCAAGCCGATCGTGCCGAGCAGTCCGCGGCGGGTGATCGCCTCCTCCATGTCGGTCCCTTGCCCTTTCGGCTTGCTTGCGGACAGCATGGGGCGGACAGGGCGCGTTGACAAACCAGACCCTGCCCGGAGTGGAAGGGAGCGGATTCCCCATGCACGATGACAGCCGGACCCCCGTGATCGTCGGCGTCGGCGAGGTCAAGGACCGGCCGACCGACCGCGCGGCCGGGCAGGAGCCCGCCGCCTTGATCGCAGCCGCGCTGCGGCGGGCGGAGGCGGATGCGGGCGCCGCGCTGCTGCAGCGCCTGGACAGCCTGGACGTGGTGAACGTCGTCTCATGGGCTTACGACGACCTGCCCGCGCTGCTGGCCGACCGGGTCGGCGCCGCACCCCGGTGGCGGCGGCACGGCGAGATCGGCGGCCACACGCCCGTGCAGTTCCTGCACGAGGCCGCGGCGCGGATCGCCCGCGGCGAGGCCAGCGTGGCCGCGGTCTGCGGCGGCGAGGCCAGCCACACCGCGACCTGGGCCCGGCGCACCGGAACGCCCCTGCCCTGGACCGAGCCGCGAGCCAGGCCACAGCAGACCGGCAGCGACTGGCTGCCCGCCCGGAACCGCGACGCCATCCATGCGCTGGCCCGCCGCCACGGCATCACCGAGCCGATCACCGTCTACCCGCTGTACGAGAACGCGACGGCGGCCGCGTGGCGGCAGAGCCCCGCCGAGGCCCATGCGGAATCGGCGGCGCTGTGGTCCCGGCTGTCCGGCGTCGCGGCCGACAACCCGATCGCCTGGCTCGGCACCCCCCTGGACGCCAGCGCGGTCGCGATCGAAGGCCCGGCGAACCGCATGATCGCCTGGCCCTACCCGAAGCTGATGGTGGCCAACCCCGCCGTGAACCAGGCCGCCGCGGTCCTGCTCACCAGCCTGGCCGCCGCGCGCGTCGCCGGCATCCCGGACCGGCACCTGGTCTTCCTCCACGCCGGCGCATCCGCGCAGGAGCCGCGCGACTGGATGGCCCGGCCCCGCCTCGATGCCTGCCCGGCGCAGGAGGCGGTGCTCCAGGCCATGCTGGCCGCAGCCGGCCCGGACGGGTTCGGCCCATTGGAGCTGTACACCTGCTTCCCCGTCGTGCCGAAGATGGCGCGCCGCGTCCTGGGCCTGCCCGACACGGCACCGATCAGCGTCACCGGCGGCCTCACCTTCCATGGCGCCCCGTTCAACAGCTTCATGGCGCACGCCGCCGCGGTGATGGTGCGCCGGCTGCGCGAAGGCGGCGGGAGTGGGCGGGGCCTGCTGTACGGCCAGGGCGGCCACCTCACCGCGCACCACGCGATCCTGCTGGGGCGGGACCCAGCCCCCTCGGATGCCATGCTGCAACCCTCGGACGTCAACGCCATCGCCACAGTCCGGCGCCCCCCACCCCCCATCGTGACCGCCGAGGCCAGCGGCCCGGCGCGCCTCGAGACGTTCACGGTGCAGTTCCACCCGGACGGCAGCGTCGCCCACGGCACCGCCGTCCTGCGCCTTGCGGACGACGGCCGCACCCTGGCCATCATCCCCGCCGAAGACACCGCCACGCTCGGCCTGCTGATGGCCCGGGACCGAAGCGCGATCGGCCATGACGGACGGCTTGCACCCGGCCAGGACGGGCTCCTGCGCTGGACCGCCTGATGCGGCCGAACAGGCGGCGCTTGCGTCAGTCCGTTGCCGGGAAGCCCTCCAGCACCATCTTGCCCTGGGCCGTTCCGCTTTCGATCAGGGCGTGCACCCGCTTCAGGTTAGCGGCGTCGGTGGGTGAAACCTGCTGCGTCATGGTGGAACGGAGCTTTGCCGCGTCCAGCAGGCGCGACACCTCGTTCAGCAGCTTGCCCTGCTCGGCCATGTCGGCGGTGCCGTAGATGGACCGGGTGTACATCAGCTCCAGGTGGATCGAGACGGACTTGCGCTTGAACAGGTTGACGTTGAGCGTGGCCGGGTCGTCGATCAGCGCGAAGCGGCCCTGGGGCGCGATCAGCTCGGCAATCTGATCCAGGTGGCGGCCGGTCTGCGTGGTCGAGAACACGAAGGACGGGGCACCGATCCCGAGCGCCGCCACCTCCGCAGCCAGGGGCGCCGCCTTGGCTGCGTAAGGCTCAGGGTCAGTCAGCCTGTTCGGCCAGCCGGGCCTCGATCAGGGCCTGCGCCTCGCGGAGCGGTTCCAGGCAGCTTCTGACCCCTTCGCGGTAGCCCAGCACGCGGGCCATCCAGATGATGTTGATGCAGCCGATCACCCGCCGCCCGACGCGGATCGGCAGGGCCACGGCGCCGGTATGGGGCCAGATCGTGCCGCCTTGGCGCAACGCGTAGCCGCGGCGCCTGGTGGCCGCGATCAGGCGCGCCGCCTGCACGGGGTCGCGCGCCAGGGCCTCCTGCGGGTCGTTCGATTGCGCCAGCAGGCCCAGCAGGGCCGCCCGCTCGGCCGCGGGAACGAAGGCGAGGTAGGCCATGCCGGCCGAGCTCGCCAGCAGCGGCAGCTCCTGCCCGGCCATGTTCCGGTCGATCGAGAGCGGCGCGATCGGGTGTGTGGTGTCGCGGATGACCATCTTGAGCCCATCGAGAGTCGCGACGTCGCAGGGCCAGGACAGGCGCCGGGTCAGCTCGACCAAAGCGGGCCCGGCGACCGCCGCCACCCACTGCTCGTCCTCGAACCCGCCGGACAGGCTACGGACCTTCAGGCGGAGGTGGAACCGGTCGTCGGCCGTGCCCCGGCCCACGTAGCCGTCGTCGAGCAGCGTCTGCAGCAGGCGATACACCGTCGGGCGCGGGATCCCGGTCTCCCGCGCCAGCACGAGGGCCGAGGCGGTGCCATGCCGGTTCAGCGCCGTCAGCACGGCGAGCCCCCGCGCGAACGACCGGATCGGTTTGGGTGTCATGGCCTGTGTCCACGGTGTGGACAGTCTGTAGCCGGGCTTTGCACCCGCGTCGATGGATGTGGGATGTCCGGCCGAACGACACGCAGGGATCGGCGCCCAAGCGAGGCCCGGACAGCAGGGAAGGAGACGGCCGGGTGGAGCAGGGTGAGCCGATGCAGGACCACGCCGCTGTGGCCGACGTCGCCATCGTCGGCTGCGGCCCGGTCGGCGCGATGCTGGCCAACCTGCTGGGCCTGCAGGGCATCCGCACGCTCGTGCTGGAACGGGAGGCCGCGGTCTATCCCCTGCCGCGCGCCCTGCATTTCGACGACGAGGTGATGCGGCTGCTCCAGACGGTGCAGCTGGCGGACCAGATGGTGCCGCTGGTGCACGTCTCGCCGGGGATGAGGTTCGTCGACGAGGCCGGGCGCGTGCTGCTCGACTGGTCGCGCCCGATGGAGCGCGGCCCGCAGGGCTGGTTCGCCAGCTACCGGTTCCACCAGCCGGAGCTGGAGCGCGTGCTGCGCGACGGGTTCGCACGCTTCCCGTGCGTGACGATGCACGGCCGGGCCGAGGTGTTCGCGATCGAGCAGCAGCCGGACCACGTCCTGCTCCGCTACGAGGACCTGGCCACCGGGGGCCTGCGCGCGTGCCGGGCCCGTTACGTCGTGGGCTGCGACGGCGCGCGGTCGTTGGTGCGCCGCCTGATCGGCGCGCCGATGGAGGACCTCGGCTTCCACGAACGCTGGCTCGTGGTCGACACCATCCTGAAGCGGGACCGCCCCGATCTCGGCGACTACAGCATCCAGCATTGCCACGCCGCCCGCCCGGCCACCTATGTCCGCGGCACCGGCAGGCGCCGCCGGTGGGAGATCGCGGTGCACCCGGCCGAGGATGGTGCCGCCATCGCCGAGCCGAACCGGGTGTTCGAGCTGCTGGCCCCCTGGGTCGGGCCCGAGGACGTCGATCTGGAGCGGGCGGCGCTCTATACCTTCCACTCCGCCATCGCCACGCGCTGGCGCGACCGCCGCCTGCTGATCGCCGGCGATTCCGCCCACCTGACGCCGCCCTTCCTGGGTCAGGGCATGTGCGCCGGCATGCGCGACGTCGGCAACCTGGCCTGGAAGCTGGCCCGGGTGCTGCGTGGCCAGAACGACGACGCCCTGCTCGACACCTACGAGACGGAGCGGTCGCCGCATGTGCGGGAGTATATCGAGCTGGCCGTCCGCCTCGGCGGGCTGATCAACACGAAGGCCATGGAGGCGGCGGTCCCGGGCGCGGTGCTGGACGGCGGGGCGGCGGCCCGGATGAGCTCCATCAAGCCGCGCCTGGGGCCGGGTGTGGCGCCCGGATGGAACGGCTGGGCTCGCCAGGTGTCCGCGCAGCCGACGCTGTCCGACGGGGCGCGCATGGACGACCGCGTGGGCTACCGCTTCGCCGCCCTGCTGCGACCGGGATTTGCCGCCGCCCTGCCCGCCGGGACGCTCGATCGCCTGCGCCGGAACGGGATCGCCATCCTGGACGATGGCGCGCCCGGGCCGGAGGCGATACTCGATGCCGCGGATGCCGAGGCGCTGCTGGTGCGCCCGGACCGCTACACGCTGGGGGCCGCGCACTCCGCCCGGGAGTTCGAAGCCCTCGTCTCGGCCGCCTTGCCAACACACCGTGTCGGAGAACCCCCATGAAGCTCGTCTCCTATGTCGCTGCGGGCCGCCCAGCATTCGGGATCGTCACGGGCGACCGCGTCGTGGACCTCTCGGCCCGGGCCGGCGGGCGCTGGCCCACCCTGCGCGCCTTGCTGGCGGCCGATGGCCTGGTCGAGGCCGGGCGCATCGCGGCCGGCGAGCCCGGCGACGTGGCCCTCGATGGCCTGCACCTGGCTCCCGTCGTCACCGATCCCGACAAGATCATCTGCGTCGGCCTGAACTACCGCGACCACGTGGCAGAGACCGGCCGCACCGAGACGCCGAACCCTGCCCTGTTCGCCCGCTACCCCGGCAGCCAGGTCGGCCATGGGCAGCCCATGATCCGGCCCCGCGCCTCGGAGCAGTTCGACTACGAGGGCGAGCTGGCCGTCATCATCGGCACCGGCGGACGCCACATCGGGGAAGCGGACGCGCTGCGCCACGTGGCCGGCTATGCCTGCTACAACGAGGGCAGCATCCGCGACTGGCAGTCGCACACCAGCCAGTTCCTCGCCGGCAAGACCTTCGCCGGCACGGGCGGCTTCGGGCCCTGGATGGTGACGGCGGACGAGATCCCGGACCCGGCGGCGCTGACGCTGGAGACGCGGCTGAACGGCCAGGTCGTGCAGCACACCACGACCGATATGTTGATCACGTCCGTGCCGCGGCTGATCGCCTACATCTCCACGATCCTGCCGCTGCTGCCCGGCGACGTCATCGTCTCCGGCACGCCCGGTGGGGTTGGCTCCAAGCGCAAGCCGCCGCTCTGGATGAAGGCCGGGGACACGGTCGAGGTCGAGATCTCGGGCATCGGCATCCTGCGCAATCCCGTCATCGACGAGGCGTAGGGCCATGTCCATCCAGTCTCTCGGCTACATGGTGATCGGCTCGGACCTGCTGGACGGCTGGGACGACTTCGCGACGAGGCTGCTCGGCATGCAGCGCGTGGACCGGGGCGGCCAGATGCGGGCGTTCCGGATGGACGACCGCACCCAACGGCTGCTGGTGTCCAAGACCGCCGCCCCGGCGACGATCGGCTGGGAGGTGGCGGACGCCGCGGCGCTGTCGGCGCTGGCGGCCCGGCTGGAGGCCGCGGGGACCAGGGTCGCGCCGGGGTCCCGCGCGCTGGCCGGCGAGCGCCAGGTTGCCGACATCGTCACCTTCACCGACCCGCAGGGCACCGCGCTCGAGGCGTTCCACGGCCCCGTGCGGGCCGATGCGCCGTTCGCGCCGAGCCGGCGGATCACCGGGTTCCGCACCGGGGCTCTCGGCATGGGCCACGCGGTGCTGCATGTCGCGGACGCCGACGCCCTGGTGCCGTTCTATCGCGACGTGCTCGGCTTCGCCGTCACGGACTGGTCGCGCACCCCCTATCCGCTTTACTTCTTCCACATGAACGGGCGGCACCACTCGTTCGCCATGGTCGGCTCCGGCCGCACGGGGCTGCACCACTTCATGGTGGAGCTGGGTTCGCTCGACGATGTGGGCCAGGGCCACGACCTGGCGCGGATGGAGGAGGGGCGGCTGGCCTACGGCCTGGGCCGGCACAGCAACGACCATATGACGTCGTTCTATGCCAACACGCCGTCCGGCTTCTTCGTCGAATACGGCTGGGGCGCCCGGACCATCGACCCCGCGACGTGGCAGACGCACGAGACGCATGACGGGCCGAGCTACTGGGGCCATGAGCGCTTCCATCTGCCGGACGAGGCGCGGGCCCGGATGCGCGCCCTGGCGATGGATGCCGCAGCCCGGGGCATCCAGGCGCCGGACCCCGTTCCCGGCCCGCTGCCGATGACGGGCTGCGCCTGGGCGGACGAGGTGATCCGCCGGGAATAGCGGCCCGGCGCCTTTCACGATGTGTCCACCAGGTGGACAGTTCGACATCTCTTCTCGTTACGGACACGCCGCGCCACCACGTTGACGGCATACCGCGGCAACAGCGGATGGGAGAGAACGGATGGGCATGACGCGGCGCTGCATCACGCAGCTCGGGGCGGGGGCCATGGCGGCCGGGCTCATCGGCCGGGCTGCCGCACAGGCGAGGCCGGTGCGGATCGGCGTGCTGGGCGACGAGAGCAACATCACCGCCGACGCGGGTGGCCCCGGCACGCTGCTGGGCGTCCGGATGGCTGTCGCGGATTTCGGCGGCACGGTCGCCGGGCGGCCGATCGAGGTCATCTCCGCCGACATGCTGCTCAAGCCCGACGTCGCGGCGCAGATCGCGGCGAAGTGGCTCGATACCGATGGCGTGGACGTCATCATGGACCTGCCGCTGACCTCGGCCGCCCTGGCGGTGGTGGAGGTGGCGCGGCCGCGGCAGAAGATGACGCTGATCACGTCCGCCGCCTCGGCCGACCTCACCGGCCGGGCCTGCTCGCCCACCAGCATCCACTGGACGGACGACACCTATGCCCTGGCCAATTCGACGGGCCGCGCCGTGGTGCAGGCGGGCGGCCGCAGCTGGTTCTTTCTGACCGCCGACTACGCGTTCGGCGCGGCCATGCAGAAGGACGTGACGGCGGCCGTGCTGAGCGCCGGCGGGACCGTGCTGGGCGGGGTGAAGCACCCGATGGGCAACACGGATTTCTCCAGCCTGTTGCTGCAGGCGCGCGGGTCCGGCGCCCAGGTGATCGGCCTGGCGAGCGTCGGCGGCGACACGATCACCGCCATCAAGCAGGCGTCGGAGTTCGGCCTGGCCCAGTCGGGGCACCGGCTGGCCGGGCTGCTGGTGTTCATCACCGACATCCATGCCATCGGCCTCGCCAGCGCGCAGGGGCTTTACGTCAGCAGCGGCTTCTACTGGGACCAGAACGCAGCCTCCCGCGCGTTCTCCGCCCGCTTCTTCGCGCAACGCAAGGCGATGCCGACCAAGTCGCAGGCGGCGGCCTATGCGTCGACGCTGCACTGGCTGCGCGCGGTCGGGGCCACGGGCGGCACGGACGCCCTGCCGGTCGCGGCGCATATGCGGAGCATGCCCGGGGACTTCTTCGGCCGGCCCGTGCACATCCGCGGCGATGGCCGGGCGCTGTACGACATGACCCTGTATCAGGTGAAGACCCCGGCGGACTCGACCGCGCCCTGGGACTACTACACCCCGATCCGGACCGTGCCCGCCGCCGAGGCCTTCCGGCCGGAGGGCAGCGGCGACTGCCGGATGCCGCCATGACCGCGGTGCCCGCCACCTACGACTGCGACCTCTATGCCGACGACGTGCTCCGCGACCCCTACCCGCACTACGCAAGGCTGCGCGCGCTCGGCCCCGCGGTCTGGCTGCCGCGTCACGCGCTGTGGGCGGTCTCGCGGTTCAGGGACGTGCGGGCGGTGCTGCGGAACCCCGGCGTGTTCTCCTCCGCGCAGGGGGTGGCCGCCAACGACAAGGTGAACGCCATGTCGGCGGGCAACACGCTGGCGAGCGACGCACCGCTGCATGACGAATTGCGCCGGGTCATCGTGGCGCCGCTGCGGCCGCCGGCGCTGGAGGACGTGCGGGCGCGCATTGAGACGGAGGCCGAGACGCTGGTCGCGGGCCTGGCCGCGCGGGGCCGGTTCGACGCGGTGACGGACCTCGCGCAACACCTGCCGCTGACGATCGTGTCGGAGCTGGTGGGGCTGCCCGACAGCGGCCGCGCCCGCATGCTGGACTGGGCCGCCGCGACCTTCGACGTGCTAGGCGTGCTGAACGAGCGCGGCCAGGCGGCGATGGACGGCATCCGGGAGATGCGCGAGTACATCGTGACGGAGGCCACGCCCGACCGGCTGCGCCCGGGCAGCTGGGCGCGGCGCATCTACGACGCCGCCGACCGCGGCGAGGTCTCGGCCGACCGCTGCCCGGCGCTGATGCGCGACTATCTGGGCCCCAGCCTCGACACCACCATCTTCGCCATCGCCAGCATGATGCTGCTGTTCGGGCGACACCCCGACCAGTGGCAGGCGCTGCGCCGCGATCCCGGCCTGATCCCCTCGGCCATCAACGAGGCGCTGCGGGTGGAATCGCCCATCCGCGGCTTCACCCGGCTGGTGACGCGGGACCATGACCTGGACGGCACGATGCTGGACGCGGGGTCCCGCGTGCTGGTGCTGTATGCCTCGGCCAACCGCGACGAGCGGCATTGGGACGAGCCGGAGCGCTTCGACATCACCCGGCGCAACGGGGATCACCTGGGCTTCGGCCACGGCGTGCACATCTGCGCCGGCATGCATCTGGCCCGGCTGGAGATGAACGCGCTGCTGGCGGCGCTGATCCGCCATGTGCCGGGCTTCACGGTGGGGACGCCGACCTACGCGTTGAACAACGTGCTGCGCGGCCTCGCGCGGCTCGAGGTCACCGTCCACTGATCGTCAACCGATAACGGGAGAACCCCTATGCGCCTAGGGACAAGAATGGCCTGCGCCCTGCTGCTGGCAGCAACCGCGGCCCCGGCCGTGACCAAGGCCGAGATCAAGGGCGACAGCATCAGGATCGGCATCCTGAACGACATGACCGGGGTGTATTCCGGCAATGGCGGCACGGGCTCGGTGGCGGCGGCGCGGCTGGCGGCCGAGGATTTCGGCGGCGCGATCGCGGGCAAACCGATCGTGATCCTGCAGGCCGACGACCAGAACAAGGCCGATATCGGCGTCGGCATCGCCCGGGAGTGGTTCGACCGCCAGGGCGTGCTGGCCATCGCGGACCTGGTGCCGACGCCGGTGGCGCTGGGGGTCGAGGACCTCGCGCGGCAGAACCACCGGATCGTGCTGATCTCGGGCGCGGCGGCCGAGTCGATGTTCCAGGAGAGCTGTGCCTCGACTGCCTTCACCTGGGTGCAGGACACCTACTCCATCGCCAACGGCACGGTGGACGGCGTGTGGCAACGCACGAAGAAGCCCTGGTTCTTCGTCAACGCCGACCTGGGGCCGAGCCAGCAGCTGTCCGACCAGGCGCAGGCGCGGCTGAAGAGCCTGGGCGGCACCGTGCTCGGCAGCGTGAAGGCGCCGTTCAACACGACCGACTTCAGCTCGTTCCTGCTGCAGGCCCAGGCCTCGGGCGCCGGGGTGCTGGCCATCAACACGCTGGGCGGCACCGTGACCACGATGAAGCAGGCTGCGGAGTTCGGCCTGAACAGCACGATGACCATGGTCGTGACCACGCCCAAGAGCCAGGACATCATCGCCGTCGGCCTGCCCACCGCGCAGGGGCAGCTGGTCATCACCTCGTTCTTCGAGGACGCGAGCCCGGCCGCCCGCGCCTGGACCGCCCGCTACATGGCCGTCACGCACAGGCTGCCGACGGAGGTGCAGGCGGGTGTCTACTCCTCCATTCGGCACATGCTGCAGGCCGTGAAGGACACGGGATCGGACGATGGCGACATCGTGGCGGCGCGGATGCGCGAAACGCCGGTCAACGACGCCTATGTGCAGGATGGCCACATCCGGGCCGACGGCCGGCTGGTGCGGGACCTGTTCCTGATGCAGGTGAAGTCTCCGGACCAGTCGAAGGACCCGGCGACCGACATCTGGACCCGGGTCGCCACCATCCCGGCCTCCGACGTCTTCCCGCCCCTGTCCGCCAGCCGCTGCCCGCTGGTGCGGGGGGCGAAGTGACGCATCGCGGGATGGATCGGCACTTTCCCGATCGGGGCACCTTTGTCCGGGCTGCTGCTGCGGATGGACGGCGTCTCCGGCCTGGCCGGGTGGCAGTGGCTGTTCCTGCTGAAGTCGCTGCCGTGCGTCGCGATCGGGCTGGTGTTGCCGCGCCTCATCACCGATGATCCGAAGGACGCGCACTGGCTGACCCCGGCGGAGCGCGACGCGGTGACGGCGCGGATCGCCAGCGAGCATCGCGAACGGCCGATCGCCACGTTCAAGCCGTTGCTGAAGGATTCCCGGATTTGGCTGCCCAGCGGCGTGTATCTCGGCTTCTGTTCATCGACAACCTGCGCTGGTCGGCCATCACGATGGTCGTGGTGATCCACGCGGCGGTCACCTATTCCGGGGTCGGCAGCTGGTATGTCCGCGACCGCGTGAACACCAGCCGCCCCGTCGTCATCGGGTTGGCGACCTACCAGTCTTTCCAGCATGCGGTCGCGATGGGGCTGCTGTTCGGCATCGCCGGGTATTTCGCCAGCGCAGCCCTCGGGCGACACGGCGTTGGCCGGTTCCTGCGGGAGCGGTGCCACCGGCTCGGCCTGCCCCTGCTGCTGTACATGTTCGTCATCGGGCCGTTGACCGAATACTACGTCGCACGCACCTGGCACGCCCGCCCTGGTCTCGGGCTGGGCGAGGCGCTGATGGCCCACCTGATGAACGGACAGATCTTCAGCGGCTCCGGGCCGCTCTGGTTCTGCCTGGTGCTGCTGGTTCTTTCGTTCGTCTTCGCCGCCATCGAACGGGTGTGGCCCCGCCATCCGGACACCGCCGTTGGCCGCGTCCCGGGGCCTGGAGCGCTGGCGCTGTTCGCTGGACTGATGGCGGCCGTCACATTCCTGGTCGGCGCGCTCACGCCCGGGGCCGGCACGGTCCTCAACCTCGTCGTGCACGATCTCCCGCAATACCCGTTCATGTTCGTGGCCGGCATCCTGGCGCAGCGCGGCGACTGGTTGCTCCGGTTCCCCCGCGCCTATGGCCCGGCGGGCGCCCTGTCCGGCCTCGTGTTCGGACTCGTGTCCTGGTTCGCCATGCTCGAACTCGGCGGCGCCTTCCGGGGCCAGCTGGCCTTGTTCGACGGCGGCTGGCACTGGCAGGCCCTCGCCATGGCCCTGTGGCGCTCGGCCGTCTGCGTGTCGCTGGGCCTGGGTCTGGTCACGCTATATCGGGACCACTTCAACAGGCAGGGCCCGGTCGCGCGTTTCCTCACCCGAAACGCCTTCGGAGTCTACCTGTTCCATCCTCCGATCCTGATCGCGATCACCCTGGCGCTCCAGGGATGGCCGGCGGAGAGCCTGGTGAAGTTCGCCCTCGCCAGCGCCGCCGCCGTCGTGGCCAGCTTCGGGTTCGTGGGCTTCGTCGCACGCCGCACGCCGCTGATCCGGGCGGTCCTGTAGAGATGCAGCGGCACCGACCCCCCGGTTCGGCCATACCGATCGGCGCCGGCGGCAGCGAAGATGGCGGCGGCGATGGTGATGGCGGCGATTGGCGCGAGACGATGCTGGCGCTGATCCGCAACCTGATCCGGGAGGCCGAGCCCGCCGTCATCGATGAGGTGAAATGGCGCAAGCCGACCAACCCCGCCGGGGTTCCGGTGTGGTCGCACGGCGGGATGATCTGCACCGGCGAGAAGTACACGGGCAAGGTGAAGCTGACCTTTGCGAAGGGGGCGAAGCTCGAGGACCCGTCGGGGCTGTTCAACGCCAGCCTGGACGGGAACGCCCGGCGCGCGATCGACCTCGGGGAAGGCGCCGCGATCGATGCCACCGCGTTCAAGGCCCTGGTGCGGGCGGCTGTGGCGCTGAACGCGCGGGAGCGCTGACGCCGGGGCCGCGGGCGTGGAGCGGCGGCGCGCGTATTGCCAAGCGGCGCGCGCGGCCATACACGATTTAACGAACTTTGCCCTGTACGATTCCGCCCGGACCGTTCTCGCGCAGCAGATGGCTGGAGCGCATCTCATACCGACAGGGGCGTCTCGCTGCGTTGCCGGGCCGCAGGCATACTCAGGCAGGCATACTCAGGGGCCGCAGGCATATTCAGGGGCCGCAGCGTCCAGCACCAGGAAGGCCGATCATGGTTGACGTGACCGCCACAATCGACGGAGCCGGCGACGCACCCCGGCTTCTGAAGACCCCGACGGGGATCAGCGGGCTGGACGACCTGACCCTGGGCGGACTGCCGACCGGGCGGCCGACGCTGCTGTGCGGGGCTGCCGGCTGCGGCAAGACGCTGTTCGCCCTCACGTTCCTGGTCAATGGCGCAAACCTGTTCGACGAACCCGGCGTGTTCATGAGCTTCGAGGAGCGGGAAACCGACCTTGCCGCCAACGTCGCCTCGCTCGGCTACGACCTCGACAGGCTGGTCAAGAACGGTCGGATCGCCATCGACCATGTGCGGGTGGAGCGCGCAGAGATCGAGGAGAGCGGGGAATACGATCTGGAGGGCCTGTTCGTGCGGCTGGGCTACGCCATCGACAAGGTGGGGGCCAAGCGAGTGGTGCTCGACACGATCGAGGCGCTGTTCTCGAGCCTGACGGACAGCACGATCCTGCGGGCGGAGCTGCGGCGTCTGTTCGGCTGGCTCAAGGACCGCGGGGTGACGGCCATCATCACGGGCGAGCGCGGCGACGGCCAGCTCACGCGGTATGGGATCGAGGAGTACGTGTCGGACTGCGTGATCCTGCTCGACAACCGGGTACAAGACCAGGTCACGACCCGGCGGCTGCGGGTCGTGAAGTATCGCGGGTCGGCCCATGGCACGAACGAGTACCCGTTCCTCATCGACGCCCAGGGCATCAGCGTCATGCCCATCACCTCGGCCGGGCTGGGGCACAGCATCTCCGAGGAGGCGGTGCCCACCGGCGTGCCTGGCATCGACGCCATGCTGGGCCGGGGCGGCTACTACCGCGGCTCCAGCGTGCTGATCTCGGGTCTGGCCGGCACGGGCAAATCCACCTTCGCGGCCGCTTTCGTCGCGGCAGCCTGCGACCGCGGCGAACGGTGCCTGTACTTCGCCTTCGAGGAGTCGCCGGACCAGGTCGTGCGCAACATGCGCTCCGTCGGCATCGACCTTGCCCGGCACCGGCAGAGCGGGCTGCTGCAGTTCGAGGCGACACGGCCCAGCGTCTATGGGTTCGAGATGCACCTGGCCCGCATGAACCGCGACATCGAGACGATCGAGCCCGCCATCGTGGTCGTCGATCCCATCTCGGCGTTCCGCGGTCCGGAGGCCGAGATCCACGCGACCCTCATCCGCCTGGCGGACATCTGCAAGACCCGCACGATCACGTCCCTGTTCACGAGCCTGTCATCGTCGGGCGACCTGATGACCGAGAACGACCGGAGCGTGTCGTCGTTGATGGACACATGGATCTCGCTGCGCGACGTGGAGGCCAACGGGGAGTTGAACCGGCTGCTCTATCTCCTGAAGTCTCGCGGCATGGGGCATTCGAAGCAGCTTCGGGAATACCGGCTGACGGATGACGGCATCGCGCTGATCGACGCCTATGTCGGGCCGGACGGCGTGCTGACCGGGACGGCGCGGCTGGCGCAGGAGGCGCGCGAGGTGCATGCCACGCTGGCCCGCAGTCACGCGACGGAGCGGCGGCGGCGGGAGGTCGCCCGCAAACGCGCCACGATCGAACGCGAGATCGCCGAGATGCACGCCGCGATCGAGGCCGAGGAGGCGGAGGTCGCGACGCTCATCGAGCAGGAGGAAGCGCGGGAGACCGCGTTCGGGGCGGACCGCAGCGCGATGGCCGTGCGCCGGATCTCCCGCCCATGAGCGATGGGGACGCGGGGCATGACGCGGGGCAGGACGCGGGGCAGGACGCGGGGCCGAACGCCGCTCCGGATGAGTCCGCGTCGGGCAAACCCGAGACCTACAACCTGCGGCTGTACGTGGCCGGGCAGACGCCGAAGTCCCTGGCGGCCATCATTAACCTGAAGCGCATCTGCGAGGAGCATCTCGCCGGGCGCTACAACATCGAGATCGTGGACCTGCTGGTCACGCCGCAGCTCGCGGCCGGGGACCAGATCGTGGCCTTGCCGACCCTGGTCCGCCATCTTCCGCCCCCGTTGAAGCGGATCATCGGAAACCTTTCGGACGTCGAGCGCGTCCTGGTCGGGTTGGATATCCGTACCAGGGACGCGCCTGCATCGTGAGCGAGCCAGACATCCTGCCCGCGCCGGAGATTGTGCCGGCGACGGGCCCGGGGCACTACTGCCTCCGGCTGTTCATCACGGGATCGACCCCTCGGTCGATCCGCGCGATCGAGAACATGCGCCGCATCTGCGAGGAGAAGCTGAAGGGCCAGTACAGCCTGGAGGTGATCGACGTCTACCAGAACCCGGAAGCGACCAAGGCGATGCAGATCGTGGCCACGCCGACGCTGGTGAAGATGCTGCCCGAGCCGCTGCGCCGGGTCATCGGCGACCTGTCGGACGAGAAGCGCGTGCTCGCCGGGTTGCACATCGCGCCGGTCAAGCCGGGCCCGTGAGCCCGTCGATTCGCGAACGGGCCGCGGCGGTCGCGGCCTTGCCGGTCGACGAGCTGCGTGCCCGTCTTCTGGAGGCGGAGGAGACGCTGGACGCGATCCGGGAGGGCGAGGTCGACGCCGTGGTCGTCGGCGGCCCCGAGGGCCAGCAGGTCTATACGCTGGAGAGCGCCGACCGCCCCTACCGGGTGCTGATCGAGCAGATGCAGGAAGGCGCGGTGACCCTCAACGCGGACGGCCTCATCCTGTACGCCAACCAGCGCTTTGCCGAGATCGTGCGGGACCGGCGGGAAACGCTGATCGGCCAGGGGGTGGGGCGGTATTTCGCCGGGGCCGATGGGGAGGTCTTCCTGCGCCGGCTGGCCCGGCTGGACGGAATGGGCGCCGATGGCGAGCTGACGCTGCGCGCCAGCGACGGCACGGAGGTGCCCGTCAATCTGTCGTTGGTCGATCTGGCGGCGGAGCCGGGCATGCCGCGGGTCGTGTGCGGGGTCGTGACGGACCTGACCAACAACCGCAGGCGGGCCGACGAGCTGACGGCGGCGAACACGCGGCTTGCGGCCGAGATCGGCGAGCGGCGCCTGGCCGAAGACAGTCTCCAGCTCGCGCTCGATGCCGCGGGGATGGGCAACTGGCAACTCGATCTCGTCACCGGGAGCGCCTGGCGCTCGCTCCGCCACGACCAGATCTTCGGGTATCCGCAGGGCTGCCCGGAATGGACGCTGACCCAGGCGGTCCAGCATTTCCTGCCGGACGACCGCGACGCCGTCGCCGAGGCGTTCGCGCGCGCCGGGACGTCCGGCCTGCTCGACTTCGAGAAGCGGATCAGCCGCGCGAACGACGGGGCGATCCGCATCCTCCGTGTGGAGGGCCGCACCTACATCGTCGACGGCCGGCCGATCCGCATCGCCGGTGTCGTGACCGACGTCACGGACCGCCGGCTGCTGGAGGAACAGCTGCGGCAGTCGCAGAAGATGGAGGCGGTGGGCCAACTGACGGGCGGGCTCGCGCACGACTTCAACAACCTGCTCACCGGGATCGCCGGCAGCCTCGAGCTGCTGCAGACCCGGGTGACGCAGGGCCGGCATGGCGAGATCGACCGTTATGTGGCGGCGGCGCTGGGGGCATCGAAGCGGGCCGCGGCGCTGACGCATCGGCTGCTGGCCTTCTCCCGCCAGCAGACGCTCGACCCGAAGTCGACGGATGCCAACAAGCTGATCGCCGGCATGGAGGAGCTCGTGCGGCGGACCATCGGCCCGGCCGTCGCGCTGGAGGTCATCGCCGCGGGCGGCCTGTGGAACACGCTCGTCGACCCGAACCAGCTGGAGAACGCGCTGCTCAACCTGGCCATCAACGCGCGCGACGCGATGCCCGATGGCGGGCGACTGACGATCGAGGCGGGGAACAAGTGGCTGGACGAGCCGGCCGGTCGGCAACGCGAGCTGCCGCCCGGGCAGTACGTGGCGATCTGCGTCAGCGACACCGGCACCGGCATGGCGCCCGAGGTGGTGGAGCGGGCGTTCGACCCGTTCTTCACCACCAAGCCGATCGGGATGGGCACCGGGCTTGGCCTGTCCATGATCTACGGCTTCGCGCGGCAGTCCGGCGGCCAGGTCCGGATCTACTCCGAGGTGGGCCGCGGCACGATGGTCTGCCTTTATCTGCCCCGGCACCTGGGGCAGGAGGAGCCGGACGGGCCCGCGGCCGAACCGGAGCGGGCACCCCGGGCCGAGCAGGGCGAGACCGTGCTGGTGGTCGACGACGAGCCGACCGTCCGGATGCTGGTGACGGAGGTGCTGGAGGAGCTTGGCTACGCGGCGATCGAGGCGGCCGACGGCCCGTCGGGGTTGAAGATCATGCAATCCGACGTCCGGCTCGATCTGCTGATCACCGATGTCGGCCTGCCCGGCGGCATGACCGGCAGGCAGCTGGCGGAAGCCGGGCGCTTGTCGCGTCCCACCCTGAACGTGCTGTTCATCACGGGCTATGCCGAGAACGCGGTGCTGAACCACGGCCATCTGGCGGCGGGCATGCACGTGCTGACCAAGCCGTTCTCGCTGGTGGGCCTGGCCCGGCGGATCAAGGACCTCATCGCCGGCTGAGCGCGGGACCAGCCCACGGGTCGGCGGGGCAGCCATCGCCGTGCCGGGCTGTCTCGTTCGCCGGCTCCGTGCCATGATCCGCGGATCAGGCCATACCGGCGCCGAGGCGAGAACGAGGGTAGCGATGAACGAGACGATGACGGCCCAGATGGCGGGCAAATCCGGCTTCATAGCGGCGCTGGACCAGAGCGGCGGCTCCACGCCCGGGGCGCTGCGCCAGTACGGCATCCCGGACGGGTCGTATGCCGACGACGAGGCGATGTTCAAGCTGATGCACGAGATGCGGGTGCGCATCATCACGGCCCCGGCCTTCACCGGCACCAAGGTGATCGGCGCCATCCTGTTCGAGCGCACGATGCGGGGGGAGGCGGGCGGCAAGCCCGTGCCGCACTTCCTGTGGCGGGAGCGGGGCGTCGTGCCGTTCCTCAAGATGGACAAGGGGCTGGAGGCCGAGGGCGACGGCGTGCAGATGATGAAGCCTATGCCGGGCCTCGATGCGCTGCTGGCGGAGGCGGTGACGCTCGATGTGTACGGCACGAAGATGCGCTCGGTGATCGCCAGCGCGTCGAAGTCGGGCGTGGCGGCCATCGTGGCGCAGCAGTTCGAGGTGGCGCGGCAGATCGCCGGGCACGGGCTGATGCCGATCATCGAGCCGGAAGTGTCGATCAAGAGCCCGACCAAGGCCGCGGCCGAGACGATGCTGCACGAGGAGCTGACGCGGCACCTGGACGCCATGACCGAGGGGCGGGTGATGCTGAAGCTGACCCTGCCGGACCAGGCCGACCTCTACGAGCCGCTGACCCGGCACCCCCGCGTGGAGCGCGTCGTCGCGCTGTCCGGCGGCTACAAGCTGGATGACGCGTGTGACCGGCTGAGCCGCAACCACGGGGTGATCGCAAGCTTCTCCCGCGCGCTGATCGATGGCCTGAAGCACGGCATGTCCGACGCAGAGTTCGACGCGGCGTTGGCGGCGGCGATCGACACGATCTACCAGGCGTCGGCAAACAAGGTCTGACGCCCTCGGGTTGGCGGGTCTGGTGGCGGCTCAGGCGCGCCAGACCACGCCGCCCGGCATCGCCTGCCCGACGCCGGTCGTCCCGGGCAGGCTCAGCGGCAGGCCGCGCAGGGTTCGCACCGCCAGGAAGCCGAACGCCTGCGCCTCCAGCGCGTCCCCGTCCCACCCGACCGCCTCCACGGGCTCGACAGGCACGCCCAGCGCCCCCGCCAGCCCGCGCATCAGGCCACCGTTGTGCCGCCCGCCGCCGCCCACCAGCCAGCGTGCCGGGGCCGCGGGCAGCCAGTCCCGCGCCCGGGCTACCGAGCGCACGGTGAAGGCCGCCAGGGTGGCTGCCCCGTCCGCCGCGCCCATGCCGGCGACGGCGTCGAGCGAGAAGGCGTGCCGATCCAGCGATTTCGGCGGCGCCCGGTCGAAGAACGGGTGGGCCAGCATGCGCGCCAGCACGGCTTCGTTCACCACCCCCGAGGCGGCCAGCGCCCCGTCCGCATCGAACGGCGCCCCGGTCCGCGCCCGCACCCAGTCGTCCAGCAGCGCGCTGGCCGGCCCCGTGTCGAAGGCCAGCAGCGTGTCGCCGTCCACGTAGGTCACGTTCGCGACCCCGCCCAGGTTCAGCACCGCCGCGGCCGTCCCGTGGCGCTGCCGTTGCAGCAACGCCCGATGGAACAGCGGCGCCAGTGGGGCCCCCTGCCCGCCGGCCGCCACGTCCGCGTCCCTGAAGCGGTTCACCACTACGGTGCCCAGCAGCCGCGCCAGCGCCGCGCCGTCGCCCAGCTGCCGGGTCAGCCGCCGCGCCGGCGCATGCAGCACCGTCTGCCCGTGCAGGCCCACCACCTCGACCCCCGGGACCCAGACCGCCCGGGCCGCGGCGGCGTTCGCCTCGGTCAGCGCCGCCTCCAGGGGCCCGAGCGACTCCGATTCGGCCCGCCCGGGGTCCGCCATCACCCCCAGCACCTCCGCGCGCAGGCCGGGCGCATAGGGCACCGTGACGGCCGGGCCGAACCGCTCCACCCGCTCCCCGTCGGTCCACAGCACCGCGGCGTCCACCCCGTCCGCCGACGTGCCGCTCATCAAGCCGATCGCCAGCATCTTCCGCTTCTCCCGCCGCGCCGTTACCGTGCCCCAGCGCACGGAGGATTTCCATGGACGGACTGGACGCCGCGACGATCGGCACGACCAAGATGCTCGCCCACGTCGAGGGCCCCATCGGCTGGATGACCTTCAACAACCCCGAACGGCGCAACGCCGTCAGCACCGACATGTGGGCGGCCATTCCCGCGATCCTCGAGCGTTTCGCCGCCGACCCGGCCATCCGCGTCATTGCGCTGACCGGTGCCGGGGGCCGTGCCTTCGTGTCGGGGGCCGACATCTCGGAGTTCGCGGAACGGCGCAGCACGCCCGAGGCGGTGGCCGATTACGAGCGGGTGGCCGAACGGGCCAGCAGCGCGTTGAAGACCGTCGGCAAGCCCACGGTCGCCGTCATCCGCGGCTGGTGCATCGGCGGCGGCGTGGCGGTCGCGATCAACTGCGACCTGCGCTTCGTGGCCGACACCGCGAAGTTCGGCGTGCCCGCCGGGCGCCTCGGCCTGGGGTACGCGATGCCCGGCGTGAAGACGCTCGTGGACCTGGTGGGGCCGAGCAACGCGAAGGAGATCTTCTTCACCGCCCGGCACTTCACCGCGCCCGAGGCGATGGCGATGGGCCTGGTCAACCGCGTGGTGCCCGAGGCCGAGCTGGACGCCTTCGTCGCCGAACAGCTCGGGACCATCGCCGCCAACGCCCCGCTGACGCTGCTTGCCCTGAAGCGCGCCGTCGCCGAGTTGGCCCGCGGCCACCAGGCCGACAGCCCCGCCGTCGCCAGCCTGGTCAAGGCGTGCTTCGAGAGCAACGACTACACCGAGGGCCGGCAGGCGTTCATGGAGAAGCGCAAGCCCGTCTTCACCGGCACCTGATGGCATACCACGCGACCGTCGGGGGGGAGCGTCACGGCTTCCCCACCCTGGCCGCCCTCATGGCCCAGGCGACGCCGCTGCGCAGCGGCGACCAGCTGGCGGGCCTGGCCGCCGACACCCAGGCCCGCCGCGTCGCCGCCCAGATCGCCCTGGCCGACCTGCCGCTCGCCGCCTTCCTGTCGGACGCCGTCGTCCCCTACGAGCAGGACGACGTCACCCGGCTGATCATCGACACGCATGACGCCGCCGCCTTTGCCCCGTTCCGGCACCACACCGTCGGCTCGTTCCGGGACTGGCTGCTGTCCGATGCCGCGACGACGCCGGCGCTTGCCGCCGCGGCCCCGGGCATCACGCCCGAGATGGCCGCCGCCACCGCCAAGATCATGCGCCTGCAGGACCTGATGGTCGCGGCCCGCCGCATGCACGTCACGACGGCATTCCGCACCACGATCGGCCTGCCCGGCCGCCTGTCCACCCGGCTGCAGCCGAACCACCCGGCCGACGACCCCCGCGGCATCGCGGCCAGCATCCTGGACGGCCTGCTGCTCGGCGCCGGTGACGCCTGCATCGGCATCAACCCGGCGACCGACAGCCCAGAGCGCACCCTCACGCTGCTGCATCTGCTCGACGACGTCCGGCAGCGCCTCGACATCCCCATGCAGTCCTGCATCCTGGCCCATGTCACGACCACACTCGGGCTGATCGGCCGCGGCGCGCCGGTCGATCTCGCATTCCAGTCCATCGCGGGCACGGAGGCCGCCAACCGCAGCTTCGGCGTCAGCCTGTCCTTGCTGGACGAGGCGCACGACGCGACCCGCGCGCTACGCCGCGGCACCGTCGGCCGGAACTGCATGTATTTCGAGACGGGCCAGGGCAGCGCGCTGTCGGCCGGCGCGCATCACGGCGTGGACCAGCAGACGCTGGAGGCCCGGGCCTATGCCGTCGCGCGCCGCTACAGCCCGTTGCTGGTGAACACCGTCGTGGGGTTCATCGGGCCGGAGTACCTGTTCGACGGCAAGCAGATCACCCGGGCCGGGCTCGAGGACCATTTCTGCGGCAAGCTGCTGGGGCTGCCGATGGGCGCCGACGTCTGCTACACGAACCATGCCGAGGCCGACCAGGACGACATGGACTCGCTGCTGGCCCTGCTGGTGGCGGCGGGCGTCACCTTCGTCATGGGCGTGCCGGGCGCCGACGACATCATGCTGGGCTACCAGTCCACCAGCTTCCACGACGCGCTGGCCATGCGGGACCTGATGGGCCGCCGCCCCGCGCCGGAGTTCGAGGCGTGGCTTGCCGCCCAGGGGCTGCTCGACGCCCAGAACCGGATCCGCCCGCCGCCGGACCATCGGATGCAGGCGCTTCTGCTGCCGTCGGTGCCCGGCCCAGCCGGGGCCGCTGCGCTGTCATGACCCTGCCCGCGCCCGCCTCCGCCTGGCCCGGGCTCCGTCGCCTCACCGCGGCCCGCATCGGCCTGCCCCGCGCCGGTGCGTCGCTGGGCACGCAGCCCCTGCTCGAGTTCCGCCTGGCCCACGCCAGGGCCCGCGACGCCGTGCACGCCACGCTGGACGAGGCCGCCTTGCTCGCGGCCCTGCCGCCCACGCTGATCGTGTCGAGCCAGGCGGCGGACCGCCGCAGCTACCTGATGCGCCCCGATCTGGGCCGCCGCCTGTCGCCCGACGCCCTCGCCATCCTGGCACCCCACGCCGCCCCTCGCGACCTGGTCATCGTGCTCGGCGACGGCCTCTCGGCGCAGGCCCTGCAACGCCACGCGGCCCCGCTGGTCCACGCGCTGCTGCCCGCGCTGCTGGCCCAGGGCTGGACGCTGTCGCCGCTGGTGCTGGTGCACGGCGCACGGGTGGCGGTGGCGGATGCCGTGGCCATGGCGCTGGGCGCCCGCGCCGTGCTGATGCTGCTGGGCGAGCGCCCGGGGCTGACGGCGCCGGACAGCCTCGGCGCCTACCTCACCTGGGGCCCCGGCCCCGCCACCACGGACGCCGACCGGAACTGCGTCAGCAACATCCGCCCGGAAGGCCTGCCCGCCGCGCAGGCCGCGCACCGCCTGCACCATCTGCTGCAGCGCATGCGCGACCTTCGCACCTCGGGCGTCGCGCTGAAGGACGAGAGCGACCGCCCGGCCGCCCTGGCCTGATCGTCAGGAGTGGCCTGATCAGGAGTTGGGGCCGCGCTCCATGCTGACGGGCTGCCACCGCTTCAGCGCCGCGCCGGCGAGGACGCTGGGATTGACGCAGCTCATGGGCCACTTGCCCTGCGCGGCCAGTGCGAGCTCCTGCCCGACGCGCCGGCGCCGGGCCGGGTCGAACCGGGCGGAGGCCGAGGCATTGTGCGGGCTGAGCGTCACGTTCCCCATGCTCAGCAGCGGGTTGTTGTGACCGGGCGGCTCCTGTTCCAGCACGTCCAGCGCCGCATGGGCGATCCACTTCTCCTGCAGCGCCATGATCAGCGCCGGCTCGTCCACCGTCGCGCCGCGGCCGGTGTTGATGAACACCGCGCCTGGCTTCATGCGGCGGAAATGCGCCTCGGTCAGCATGCCCTTGGCTTCCGGCGTGCCGGGCGCATGCATCGAGACGAAGTCGGACTGCGTCAGCACCTCGTCCAGCGTCGCGGGCACGACGCCGTAGGGGGACATGATCGTCTCCTCGATGAAGGGGTCGTAGGCCATCATCCGCAGCCCGAACGCCCGGGCCCGCAGCGCGATCGCCCGCGGGATGTGGCCGAACGCGATGAACCCCAGCGTCTGCCCCATCAGCCGCGGCACCTGATACAAGGCCGGCCGCCCTTCCTTCCAGCGGCCCTCCCGCACCATCTTGTCCTGCTCGACCACCCGGCGGAACGCGCTCAGCAGCAGGGTCATGGCATGGTCCGCCACCTCCTCGATGAAGGTGTCGGGGCAGTTCGTGACGGGGATGCCGTTCGCCGTGGCGGCGGCCACGTCGACCAGGTCCACGCCGACGCTGCCGAGCGCGATCAGCCGGCATCTCGGCAAGGCGGCGATCACCCGCGCCGGCACCTTCGTGCCCCGGCAGTAGACGGCATCCGCATCCTGCGCGGCGGCGATGAAGCCGTCCTCGTCCGCCGGAACCTCCACGATGGACCCGTGCGGCTGCAGCGCCTCCATCTCGTACCCGAAGTCGCCCGAGGCGCCCTTGGCCGTCACTACCTTGAACATGTCTGCTCCTACTCTGGGCAGCGACGACCGCCACCTTTGTCTAACCCGACGATCGGTTCCTGTACGCTGCCATGTCGAGAGCAGAGCCAGGGCAGTTTTGGTCAAACCCTCCGGACCGAAAGGATGCACGATACGCACGCCAGCCAAGACGCTTCCATCCGCCATATCTTCGGTCAGGATCATCGTGCAGCCATGTTCTGCCGCTGTCACGATCAACAGGGCATCCCAGTACGATGCCATACCTCTGGCTGCCAGAGCCATCGCGCTTCGTCGCTGCAGCCTCGACCGGCGAGGCATGACGTTTGCGCGTGACGACCGAGTAGAATTCCGAGACGGCCTGGATCACCAACGCACAGTCCTGTCGAGCCGACAGTTCGATGATCAGCGCCGCTCCCGGGTCGAACGTGGTGGCACAGAGTCTCACAGGAAGCTGACGGGGTCCACGTCGACGTCCACGCGGGCATTGCCGGGGACGGTGACCTGGGCGAGCCAGGCGCGCAGCACGGGCTGCACCGCGACGTCCCGCCTCGTCTTCAGCAGCAGGCGGCGGCGATGCCGGCCGCGCAGGATGGCCAGCGGCGCGGGTGCGGGGCCCAGCACCAGCAGGCCCTCGCCGTGCGGCGCGGCCTGCGCCAGGTCCCGTGCGACCGCGTCGGCCAGCACGGCCGTGTCGGCGCTGACGATCAACGCGGCCAGCCGCCCGTACGGCGGCCAGCCGCCCGGCCGGCGCAGCTCCGCCTCGATCGCCATGAACCCTTCCAGCGTGCCGCCGACCAGCGCCTGCATCACGGGATGTTCCGGGCTGAACGTCTGCAGCAGCACCCGGCCCGGCGCTTCCGCCCGCCCGGCCCGGCCCGCCACCTGGTGCAGCAGCTGCACCGTCCGTTCCGCCGCCCGCAGGTCGCCGCCGGCCAGGCCGAGGTCCGCGTCCACCACCCCCACCAGGGTCAGATGCGGGAAGTGCCAGCCCTTGGCCACGATCTGCGTCCCGATGATGAGGTCCACCTCCCGCGCCGAGATGCGGGCCGCCGCCTCGGCGGCCGCGTGTGGGCCGGGCATGGTGTCGCTGGCCATGACCAGGATGCGCGCATCGGGGAACAGCGCCACCGCCTCCTCCGTGATCCGTTCCACCCCGGGACCGATCGGCACCAGGCTGTCCGCCGCGCCGCAGCTGGGGCAGACCGGCGGCAGGGGCTCGGTATGGCCGCAATGGTGGCAGGCCAGTTGCGCCCGCGCCCGGTGTTCCACCAGCCAGGCCGTGCAGTTGGGGCATTGCATCCGGTGCCCGCAGGCCCGGCACAGCGTCAGCGGCGCGTAGCCGCGGCGGTTCAGGAACAGCATCGCCTGCTCGCCCCGGCCCATCGTCTCCGCCACCGCGGCCACCAGCGCCGGCGACAGGAAGCGGCCGCGCGGCGGGGGGGCGTCGCGCAGGTCCACGGTGGCGACCGCCGGCAGCGACGCGCCGCCGTGCCGGGCCGAGAGCATCAGCCGGCCGTAACGTCCCGCCTCCACGTTCGCCAGGGTCTCCAGGCTGGGCGTCGCCGACACCAGCACGGCCGGCGCCCCGCTCAGCCGCGCCCGCACCACCGCCATGTCGCGGGCGTGGTAGACGACGCCGTCCTCCTGCTTGAACGCCGTCTCGTGCTCCTCGTCCACCACGACCAGGCCCAGGTCAGGGAACGGCAGGAACAGGGCGGAGCGCGCGCCGACCACCACCAGGGCCTGGCCTTCGGCCACCGCGCGCCAGGTCACCCGCCGCACGCGCGAGGGCAGGTCGCTGTGCCAGACGGCCGGTGCCACGCCGAACCGGCGCTCGAACCGTTCGAGCCACTGCGACGACAGCGCGATCTCGGGCAGAAGCACCAGTGCCTGCCGGCCCGCGGCGACGCAGGCTGCGACCGCCTCGAGGTAGACCTCCGTCTTGCCGGAGCCCGTCACCCCGTCCAGCAGCGTCGTCGAGAAGCGGCGCGCCGTGACCGCCGCCCGCAAGGCGCTTCCCGCCGCGGCCTGCTCGTCCGAGAGGCTGGGCCCGGGATGGTCCGGGTCCGGGGCCTGGAACGGGGGGGGGGCCGGCAGGGCGACGGGCACCAGCATCCCCGCCGCCGCCATGCCGCGCACGACGGCGGGGCTGACGCCGGCGGCCCGTGCCAGCTCCGCCGTGCCGCGCGGCCGCCCGTCGTGCAAAGCCGCCGTCACGCGCTGGCGGGCGGGCGTGTCGCGGCCCGTCGGGGCCCCCGCGGCCGCCGCAGCACGCAGCCACCCGGCCGCCGGCGTGTCCGGCTGCATCGCGTTCACCCGCAGCGCCATCGCCAGCACCTCGCCGGGGAACGCCAGCGTGTAGGACGCGACCCAGTCCACGAAGCGGCGCAGCGCCTCGGGCAGCGGCGGCGTCTCCAGGAGGGCCGTCACGGCGCGCAGCCGGTTGTCGCCGACGACGGGGCCGTCCTCGCCCGCATCCCAGACGACGCCCACCTCCTCCCGCCGGTTCAGCGGGACCAGCACGATGTCGCCGGGACGGAGATCGAGGCCTGGGGGCACGGCGTAGTCGAACGGCCCGCGGAACGGCCGCGGCAGCAGGACCGGAACGCGCTTCCTGTGGGGGGCATCCACGGCTAGACTCGGGAACCCGCCGTCCTCGGAAGCGCTCCCCTTCCCCCGACGCGCCCGCCCTGAACGGAGACCGACCATACGCCTGGATGACCCCGCAGCGGCCGGAATGCAACAGGACTGCAGCCCCGAACGAAGCGGGGACGCGGCCGAGGGCCCGGCCGAGGCACCGGCCGAGGCATTGGCGCTGGACGTGGTCGCCTTCCTGCGCGCCCATCCCGATTTCCTGGCCGGCCACCCCGGGCTGTACGACCACCTCGTCCCGCCTGCCCGCGTCCATGGCCCGGCGCTGGCCGACCACATGCAGGCCATGCTGCTGCGCGCCCGCGACCGCGCGCTGGACGCCGAGCGCACCGCCACCGAGACCGCCGCGACCCGGCGTGCCGCGGAAAGCTTCACCCGCCGGGTGCAGGAGGCCGTCATCGCGATGATGCGCGCGCCCGACCCCGCGTGGCTCGCCATCCATGAACTCGCGAGCCTGCTGCGGGTCGATGCCGCGCGCCTGTGCTTCGAGTCAGCCGCCCCGCCTGGCACAGCGACCATTCCCGTCGGCACGGTGGCCGCCACGCTGGGCCAGCGTCAGGCCCTGGTCCGGCCTGCCCTGGCCGCCACGGCGTGCCCGGACCCGATGCTGCACGGCGAGGCCGTGGCTTTGGCCGCCGAGGAGGCGCTGGTGCGCATCCCGCTGCGGCGCGGGGCGGCCTTGCTGGCGCTCGCGGCCCGGGACTGCACGAGCCTGGCGGGCGCGACCACGGATGCGCTGGCGTTCCTGGGCCGTGCGGTCGGCGCCACGCTCGACCCGCCGGCCGGGTTGTCGGATTGAGGGCCGATGCCGCGCAGGCCGCCTTCCTCGATTGGCTGGCCCGCGAGCGCCGTGCCTCAATCAAGACCGTCGCGGCCTACCAGACGGACCTGGCTGGCTTCCTCGGCTTCCTGACCGGCCATCTTGGCCAGGAGCCCGATCTTGCGTGCCTCGATCGCCTGACGCAGGCCGACCTGCGGGCCTGGCAGTCGTTTCTGGCGCGGGGGTCGCGACGCCGGCCGGGCCTGAGCCTGGCCAGCCGCGCGCGGCACCTGTCCGCCGTCCGGAGCTTCTACAAGTGGCTCGCGCGACACCACGGCGTGCTGAACCCCGCCGCCTCGCTGCTCGGCACGCCGCGGGCGAAGCGGCCGATCCCGCGCGCGCTGACCCCGGACCAGGCACAGGCCGTCGCCGCCGACGCGACGCAGGCCGAGGACCCCGGCTGGCAGGCGCGGGACGCCGCCCTGTTCACCCTGCTGTATGGGGCGGGGCTGCGGATTGCGGAGGCGCTGTCGTTGGCGGTGGGCGACGTCCGCAGCGCCGGGCCGCTGCTGGTGCGGGGCAAGGGCGGGAAGGAGCGGCTGGTGCCGCTGCTGCCGGCGGTGCGGACCGCCCTGCAGGCCTGGGTGGGGCTGCACCCGAGCCCCTCGCCGCAGGCGCCTCTGTTCGTGGGCGAGAAGGGCGGCCGGTTGAACGCAGGGGTGGCCCAGCGCACGCTGCGGACGTATCGGCTGGGCATGGGGCTGCCGGACCACGCGACGCCGCATGCGTTGCGGCACAGCTTCGCGACACACCTGCTCGCCGGCGGGGCGGACCTGCGGTCGATCCAGGAGCTGCTCGGCCATGCGAGCCTGTCAACGACGCAGCGCTACACCGACGTCGATGAAGCCGGGCTGATGGCCGTGTGGCGCCGCACGCACCCGCGCGGCTGAAGCCGCCCGGCTGCTTACGGGAGGTTCAGCTGGCTTCGATGAACGTCTTGATGCGCGGCAGGATGTCGCCGCGCCAGCGCCGGCCGTTGAAGATGCCGTAATGGCCGACGCCGGTTTGCAGATACTGCGTCCGACGGTCGGCCGGAATGCCGGCGCACATCGTCTGTGCGGCGATCGTCTGCCCGGGGGCCGAGATGTCGTCCAGCTCGCCCTCGACCGTCATGAGCGCCGTGCGGGCGATCAACGCCGGGTTCACGGGTTCGCCGCGGACCGTCATGGTGCCGCGGGCCAGGTCGTGCTTCTGGAAGAATGTCTCGACGGTCTGCAGGTAGTAGCTGGCCGGCACGTCCATGACGGCGAGATACTCGTCGTAGAACTTGCGGTGGGCGACGGCGCTCTCGTCGTCGCCGCGGACCAGGTGGTTGAACATGCGCTTATGCGCCTCGATGTGCCGGTCTGGGTTCATCGACATGAAGGCGGCGAGCTGCAGGAAGCCGGGGTAGACCCGGCGGAACGCGCCGGGATGCCAGGGCGGCACGGTGGCGACGACGTTGCGCTCGAACCACTCGATGGGGTTCTCGGCGGCCAGCTTCGTGACCACGGTAGGGGCCGCGCGGGTGTCCACAGGGCCACCCATCAGGGTCATGCTGCGGGGCTGGGCCGGGTCGTTTCGTGCCGCCATCAGCGACACCGCCGCGACCACCGCGGGCGCGGGCTGACAGACGGCGACGACGTGCGCATCGGGGCCCAGGTGCTGCATGAAGCCGGTGATGGTCTCGATGTAGCTGCCCAGATCGAAGTCGCCGTGCAGCATAGGGACGATCCGCGCGTCCTTCCAGTCGGTGACGAACACCTCGAGACCCGTGTCGACCATGTCCTGCACGGTGCCGCGCAGCAAGGTGGCATGATGCCCGCTCATGGGCGCCACCAGCAGCACGCGCGGACCCACGGCCCCCGGCGGCTGGAAACGCAGCAGGCGCACGAACGGCAGGTCGAGCTCGATTGTCTCGGGCAGCGGCTCCTCCGAGCCATACTTCATCCGGATGTTCCATTCCGGCTTGCCGCGCGGCCGCAGCACGTCGTCGGCGACATCGGCCCAGGCCACCGCCGCCCGGCTCGCCCAGGTCAGGTAGTCGGGCCCGGCCTGGTTGCGCATCATCGTGCTGGCGGAGCGGGCCCACATGCGGGCCGGGATCATGGCTGCCGCGGCAGCGTCGTACATGGCATAGAGCATGGAGGCACCGTCGCACATCGGCATCGTCTTCGCCAGCTTGGCGAGTTCGGGCGCCATGCGCAGCGGAAATGGCGGCACTGCGCAGCTCATGCCGGCCCCCGATGGATGCGGCCGCGGACCCGGGCCGTCATGACAGGCTTCCGTCGAAGCCGTCGGCCAGGACGCCACGCGGCTTGATGAGGTCGTAGGGCCCGACCGGCAGGTACTCGCCCAGGCCCGGCTCGGCCATGACGCGCCCGTCCTGCATCGCCACCTGGCCCCGCAGCACCGTGGCCACCGGCCATCCGACGACCTCCATCCCTTCATAGGGCGTGTAGTCGATCGCCTGCTGCATCAAAGCATTGGTGATCGTGACCTTCCTGCCGGGGTCCCAGAGCACCAGGTCCGCGTCCGATCCCGGCATCAGGCTGCCCTTGCGCGGATGCAGCCCGAAGATCTCGGCGGGGCGTGTCGCGGTCAGCCGCACGAAGTCGGAGGGGCTGATCCGTCCCTTCGTGACCCCCTCGTGCCACAGCAGCGGCATCCGGGAGGCAAGGCCCGGGCAGCCGTTCGGGATGTCGCGGAAGGTCGCGTCGGCGCCGTTCACGCGCTTGCCCCGGGGCCCCTCGAACGACCAGCCGCTGTGGTCGCTGCTGACGACGTCCAGCGTGCCGCGGCGAATCGCGTCCCACAGCCCGGCCTGCGCCGCCGCGTCGCGCGGGGCGGGGCTGCACATGAACTTGGCGCCCTCGAAACCGGGCTTGTCCATGCTGTCGGCGGTCAGGACGAAATATTGCGGGCAGGTCTCGCCCCAGACCTTCAGGCCGCGACGACGCGCCCGCTCGATCTCGCCGGCGGCCTCGGGGCCCGAAACGTGGAACACCTGGATCGGCGTGTCCACCAGCTCCGCCAGGGCGATGGCCCGGTGCGTCGCCTCGCGCTCCACCACGGGGGGCCGCGCCCAGGCGTGGTATTTCGGCGCCGTCAGCCCGGCCGCCAGCAGCGCCTCCGTCCGCCAGGCGATGGCGTCGTAGTTCTCGCAATGCACCGTCACCAGGCAGCCCAGCCGGCGCGCCGCGGCCAGCACGCGCAGGAACTGCCGGTCGTCGAGCCGCAGGGGATCGTAGGTGAGGAACACCTTGAGGCTGCGGATGCCGCGCGCGACCAGGCCCGGCAGCTCCGCCAGCACGGCGGCGGTCGGGTCCGTGATGATCTGGTGGAAGGCGTGGTCCACCATCGCGCGCCGGGCCCGGCGGCGGTACTCGTCGAGCGAGGGCCCGATCGGGTGGCCCTTGAACTGGGTGGAGAAGCTGACGACCGACGTGGTGCCGCCGGCCAGCGCGGAGCGGCTTCCGGTCTCCCACGTCTCCTCGTCCGCGCCGCCGCCGTCCTGCAGCTGCTCGATGTGGCAATGCGTGTCGACGCCCCCCGGCAGCACCAGCAGCCCGCCGGCGTCCAGCACGCGGCCGCCCGATAAGCCCTGGCCCAGGGCGGCGACCCTGCCGGCGCGGATGCCGACATCGGCCCGAAACTGCTCCCCGGCCGTGACCACCGTGCCGCCGCACACCACCAGATCAAACTCGTCCATCCCGCGCCTCCGTTGCCGAGGCAGGATCGGACGGCGCGGCCGGGTTGACCAGCCCGGACGCGGCAGCGGCGGCGGCGAACCCGCTTGACCCCGGCCAGCGCGGCGACGATAAGCGGCGCCGCACCCTCGGGGTCCGGTGGCAGAGTGGTGATGCAGAGGACTGCAAATCCTCGAATGCCGGTTCGATTCCGGCCCGGACCTCCAGCATCCCTGACGCCCAGCCTAGCGGCGCGCACCTGCGGCCCGACGCGCTGGTGGCTTTTCGGTTTTGTCGGCTGTTTTCGGGGCGGCTTTTGCACGGGCGGGTTTCTGGGCCGGCTTGGCCGGGCTTGGCTTGGCCGGGCTTGGCTTGGCCGGCTCCGGCTTGCCGGCGCCGCTGAGGCTGCGGCGGAGCGCCTCCATGAGGTCGACGACGTTGCTTTCGGGCTCGGGGGCGGTTTCGCCTTGCACGGTGGCGGTGCCGGCTTTCTGCTCGACGAGTTCGCGCAGGGCTTCGGTGTAGCGGTCGTGGAACTCCGTGGGGTCGAAGGCGCCTTCCTGCTTGCCGATGATCGCCAGGGCGATCTCGACCATCTGGGGGTCGGCCTTGACGGAGCCCAGGCCGTCGAACACGTCGGCGTCGGAGCGGACCTCGTCCTTGGCGTGCATCGTCGACAGCAGCAGGCCGCCGTGGCGCGGCTCGATGGCGACGATGCGTTCCCGCCCGCCCATCACGACCCGGCCCAGCGCGACCTTGCCGGCCTGCTCCATGGCGTCGCGGATGACGGCAAACGGCTCCTGCAGGTCCTTCTTGCCGGAGGGCGCGACGAAGTACGGCTGATCCCAATAGAGGCGATCGATGCTCGTGCTATCGACGAAGCGCTCGATCTGGATGGTTTTCGTGCTTTCGAGCCGGACGGACTTCAGGTCCGCGTCGTCGACCAGGACATATTGTCCCTTTTCCAGCTCGTAGCCGTGCAGCAGCTCGTTGCGGGGCACCTCCTGCTCGCCTTCCGGCAGGGTCGGATCTTTCCAGGCCTGCTTGACGCGGTTGTGGCTTTTCGGGTGCAGCAGGTGGAAATGGACGCCCGCTCCCTCGCTCGTCGCCTTGAACAGGGCGACGGGGCACGTCACGAGCGACAGGCGGAGGTGTCCCTCCCAGACCGGGCGAGCCATGGCTTGGACCTTTGAACAGTCGGTAGGGGTCAACGACTCCGCCGAAGCCAGGGTTCCCTTGGCCGCAAGGGATGGCCGGGGATGCCAAGGGGATGCCAGGGGTCGGCGCCCCCCAACCAAACCTCACCAATGTTGGATTGCGCGCGCTGGGCCAGCCCCGTAGAATCGGAGGTGCGTACGGTGCCAACGACGGCCCGGGATCGTTCAGGGATGCGGTATTGACGGCAGAGGTGCCTGATGACGAAGAGGCACGGCTGGCCGCATTGGCCGCCTGCTCCATCGTGGGCACCCCGCGTGAGCCTGCGTTCGACGGGATCGTGTTCACGGCGGCCCAGCTGTTCCGCGTGCCGATCGCCATGGTGACGATGATCGGGGCGAAGACGGTCTGGAGCAAGGCGGGCGTCGGCCCGATCGCCCAGACGTCCGACCGCGAGCAGAGCTTCTGTTCCTGGCTGGTGGGGCGGCGGGACGTGCTGATCGTCGAGGATGCCGTCAACGACGGCCGGTTCGCGCGCCTGGACAGCGTCGTGCGGGAACCGCGGGTCCGGTTCTGCGCCGCCGCCCCGGTGTTCAGCGCCGACGGCTATGTGGTGGGCTGCATCAGCGTGCAGGACCGGCACCCCCGATCCGTGCCGGACCGGCAACGCTTCCAGCTGCAGCAACTGGCACGGGACGTGGGAGAGTTGCTGCGCGTCCGGTTGAAGTTCGGGACGGAGCAGCGCTGACCGGGCGCCGCTCCCTGTCCCGAGCCGTCAGTGGCCGAGGGACTTGACGATCGCCTCGGTCATCTTCTTCGCGTCGCCGAACAGCATCATGGTGTTCGGCCGGAAGAACAGCTCGTTGTCGACGCCGGCATAGCCCGACGCCATGCTGCGCTTGATGAACAGCACGGTGCGCGCCTTTTCCACGTCCAGGATCGGCATGCCGTAGATCGCGGATTTCGGGTCGGTCTTGGCGGCCGGGTTCGTCACGTCGTTGGCGCCGATGACATAGGCGACGTCGGCGGTGCTGAAGTCGTTGTTGATCTCGTCCAGCTCGAACACCTCGTCGTACGGCACGTTCGCCTCGGCCAGCAGCACGTTCATGTGGCCCGGCATGCGGCCGGCCACCGGGTGGATCGCGTATTTCACCTCCACCCCCTCCTTTTTCAGCATGTCGGCCATCTCGCGCACCGCGTGCTGCGCCTGCGCCACCGCCATGCCGTAGCCCGGCACGATGATGACCTTGGATGCGTTCTTCATGATGAAGGCCGCGTCCTCGGCGTTGCCCGACCGCACGGACCGCTCGGCACCGCTGGCGTCGGCGGCGGGCCCGGCCCCGGTGTCCGTGCCCCAGCCGCCCAGCAGCACGTTCAGGATGCTGCGGTTCATGCCCTTGCACATGATGTACGACAGGATCGCGCCCGACGCGCCGACCAGCGCCCCGGTGATGATCAGGGCCAGGTTCTGGATGGTGAAACCGATGCCGCACGCCGCCCAGCCCGAGTAGCTGTTCAGCATCGACACGACGACCGGCATGTCGGCACCGCCGATCGGGACGATGATGAGGAAGCCCAGGCCCAGCGCCAGCAGCGCGATCAGCCAGAACACGCCCTGGTTGCCGCCGCTGACGAACAGCGCGATCAGCAGCAGCAGCACGACGCCGAGTGCCAGGTTCAGCTGGTGCTGGCGCGGGAACAGCAGGGGCGCGCCCTTCATGATGCCCTGCAGCTTCGCGAACGCGATCAACGAGCCCGAGAAGGTGATGGCGCCGATCGCGAGACCGACCGACATCTCCACCAGCGACTGACGGTGGATATGCCCGGGGGAGCCGATGCCGAAGGCCACGGGCGCGTTGAGGGCTGCCGCGGCGACGAAGACGGCGGCGAGGCCGACGAGCGAGTGGAAGGCCGCGACCAGCTGCGGCAGCGCCGTCATCTGGATGCGCCGGGCGACGACCGTGCCGATGCCGCCGCCCAGCACGATGGCGAGGCCGATCAGGATGAAGCCGGTGCCCGACATGCCCCGCTGCAGCAGCGTGGCGGCGACGGCGATGCCCATGCCGACCATGCCGAACAGGTTGCCCTGGCGGGACGTGACGGGGCTCGAGAGGCCGCGCAGCGCCAGGACGAACAGGACCGCCGCGACGAGGTAGGCGAGCGAGGTGAGGGAGGCGCTCACTTCTTGGCCCCCGCCTTGGGCTTGTTCGCCTGGAACATCGCCAGCATCCGCTGGGTGACCGTGAAGCCGCCGAAGATGTTCACGCTGGCCAGCAGGACCGCGATGAAGCCGAACAGCCGCGCCCAGCCGTCGTCGGAGAGCCCGGCCGCCAGCATGGCGCCCACCACGATCACGGACGAGATGGCGTTGGTGACGCCCATCAGCGGCGAGTGCAGCGCGGGGGTCACGTTCCACACCACGTAATAGCCGACGAAGCAGGCCATCAGGAAGATGGCGAGCAGGTAGATGAACGGCTCGACCGCGGTCGCGATCGGCTCGTAGCCCGCGCTGGCGGCCCGCAGCTGGTCGGCGAGCGCCGAGGCCTGTGCGGCGATGCGGACCGCCTCGTCGGCAAAGAGGTTCGGGTTCATGGGCGTTTCCTCAGGAGGCCAGCGGCTCGCGCAGGCGGATGGATCAGGCGGCTTGTGCCGGCTGGAACTGGGCGTGCACCACCTGGCCGCCGCGCGTCAGCATCACGCCGCGCACGATGTCGTCCGTCTCGGGCAGCTTCGGGGCCTGGGCGTCCTTGTCCCAGAAGGTGGTCAGGAACGTCAGCAGGTTGCGGGCATAGAGGCTGCTGGCGGCGACCGCGATCCGGCCGGGCCAGTTGCGGAACCCCAGGACCTTCACGCCGCCCGGGGTGACGGACAGCTCGCCGGGGACGGTGGCCGCGCAGTTGCCGCCGTTGTCGGATGCGAGGTCCACGACGACGCTGCCGGGCTTCATGCTGTCGACCATGGCCTGCGTGACGATGACCGGGGCGCGGCGGCCCTGCACCAGCGCGGTGCACACGACCATGTCGTTCTTGGCGACCGTCGTCGCCATCAGCTCCGCCTGCTTCTGGCGGAAGGCGTCGGTCATTTCCTTGGCGTAGGCACCCGTCTGCCCGGCGCTCTCCTCGTCGTCCACGCCGACATAGGTGGCGCCCAGCGACCGGATCTCCTCCTTGGCGGCCGGCCGCACGTCGGTGGCGGACACGATCGCGCCCAGCCGCCGTGCCGTCGCGATGGCCTGCAGCCCCGCGACCCCGGCACCGATGATGAACACCCGGGCCGGCGGCACGGTGCCGGCGGCCGTCATCATCATGGGGAACCCCCGCTCGAACGCGCCTGCGCCCTCGATCACGCCGCGATACCCCGCGAGGTTCGCCTGGCTGCTCAGCACGTCCATGCTCTGCGCCCGGGTGATGCGCGGCAGCAGCTCCATGGCGGCCACGTCGATCCCGGCATGGGCGAGGGACTGCACCGTGTCCGCGTCCGCGCCGGCGATGCACAGCACCAGCGCGCCATGCGGGATCATGGCCCGCACCTCGGGGCCCGGCAGCTGCACGGCGAACACGACGCCCGCCCCGGCCAGCACAGCACCCGCGTCGGCCGCGATCTCGGCCCCCGCTGCGACGTAGTCCGCATCGAGGATCGCGCTGGTCAATCCCGCGCCGGCCTCGATGACGACCGTCAAGCCCAGCGCCACAAGCTTCTTCACCGTGTCCGCCGTCGCCGCCACCCGCGTCTCCGCCGCGGCCCGTTCCTTCAGCACCGCAAGGCGCATGCGTTTATCCTTCCCCTAGCGTCCACTAGGATGCGCGAGGGCTGGGAAAACACAAGGGGTGAGTGTCAGGACCGGCCATGCACGGCACGCCTGCCGTCAGACCGATGCCGGCACCCCGGCCTCGGCGAGGGCGGCGGCCTGCCGTGTCGCGACGTCGGCGGTGTTGAAGCCCTCGATCAGCTCGTGGAACATCCGATACCAGTTCTGCTCGGCCTTCAGACGCAGGAAGACGCTGCCCAGGCCGAGCGCGGAGCGGTCCATCAGCACGAACTCGCGCGGCGGGCGCACCCCGCCCGTCTGCCGCAGCCCGGCGTGCACCTTCTCGGCCACGCTGCGGCCGTACTGGGCGTCGCCGTTCTCCTGGATGCGGCGGACCCGGTCGTCCAGCAGGGGCTCGTAGACGAAGCGCGCCCATTGATTCAGCACCTCCATCTGCTCGTTCGTGAGGCCGAGGAAGCCCCAGCCTTCGTAGGCGTGCCGGGCCCGTGCGTTGTCGTTGTCGCGGATCGCCTCGTACAGGTCGATCACCCCGGCCACGAACTTGGGCGGGAAGACGCGGATGGCGCCGAAGTCCAGCAGGTTGATGCCGTTGTCGGCGCGCACCTGGTAGTTTCCCAGATGGGGGTCGCCGTGGATGACGCCGTATCGGTAGAACGGCACGTACCAGGCGTGGAACATGGCGCGCGCGATGTCGTTCCTGACTTCGAGCGGCGGCTCCTCGTCGATGCGCTGCTGCATTGGCTGGCCATCGAGCCAGGTCATGGTCAGCAGGCGCTTCGTCGTCAGCTCCGGGACGGCGCGGGGCACGCTGACCTCGGGCGTTTCGGCCAGCATCAGGGCGTAAAGCCGCATCTGCGCGGCCTCCCGCTCGTAGTCCAGCTCCTCGCGCAGGCGTTCGGCGATCTCGGTGTAGATGTCGTCGCCCTGGATGACGCTGTCGATCCGCTTGTAGACCTGCATCGCCACACGGAGCTGCCGCAGGTCGGCGTCGACGATGCTCGGCATGTCGGGGTATTGCAGCTTGCAGGCGACGTCGGTGCCGTCCGGCAGGGTCGCGCGATGCACCTGGCCCAGGCTGGCCGCGGCACTTGCCTCCTGCCCGAAGCTGGTGAAGCGCTCCTGCCAGGCCGGGCCCAGCTCGCCCGCCATGCGGCGGCGCACGAAGTTCCAGCCCATGGAGGGCGCGTTGGCCTGCAGCTGTGCCAGCTCGGCCGCGTATTCCGGCGGCAAGACGTCGGGGATGGTGGACAGGATCTGCGCCACCTTCATCAGCGGACCCTTCAACCCGCCCAGCACCGTTTTGAGGTCCTCGGCGTGGGAGGCGCGGTTGGTCTTGAACCCGAAAACCTTCTCGCCGGCCACGCGGGCGGCGATGCCGCCGACGGCGCCCGAGGTCTTGGCGAAGCGCCGCAGCTCGCCGAACAGGTTGGCCCCACCTTCGGCCATCAGGCACGCTCCAGTTCGTCGATGAAGCCCGAGATGATGTCGAGGCCGCGGCGCCAGAAGGCCGGGTCCGAGGCATCGAGGCCGAAGGGCGCCAGCAGCTCCTGGTGCCGCTTGGTGCCGCCGGCGCGCAGCATGTCGAGGTATTTCTGCTCGAACCCGGGATGGCCGTCCTGGAACACGCTGTACAGCGCGTTCACCAGGCAGTCCCCGAAGGCGTAGGCATAGACGTAGAACGGCGAGTGGATGAAGTGGGGGATATAGGCCCAATAGACGCTGTAATCCGGGGAGAAGTGGAACGCATCGCCCAGGCTCTCGGTCTGGATCTGCATCCATATCTCGCCGATCCGGTCGGGCAGCAGCTCGCCCTTCTTGCGTTCGTCGTGCAGCCGGGTCTCGAACTGGTAGAACGCGACCTGGCGCACCACCGTGTTCAGCATGTCCTCGACTTTGTTCGCCAGCATGATGCGGCGCCGGGCCGGGTCGGTCTCGGCGTCCAGCAGGGCGCGGAAGGTCATCATCTCGCCAAACACGCTCGCCGTCTCGGCCAGGGTCAGCGGTGTCCCGCTCATCAGGTAGCCCTGCTCGCCGGCCAGGATCTGATGCACGCCGTGGCCCAGCTCGTGCGCCAGCGTCATCACGTCGCGGGTCTTGCCGTGATAGTTGACCAGCAGGTACGGATGCACGGAGGGCACCGTCGGATGCGCGAAGGCCCCGCCCGACTTGCCCGGCCGCAACGAGGCGTCGATCCAGGCGTTGTCGAAGAAGCGCTGCCCGACGGCCGCAAGCTCCGGCGAGAAGCCGCGATAGGCCCGCAGCACCCGGTCCCGCGCCTCTGCCCAGGGGATGCTGCCGTCCTGATCTTCCGGCAGGGGCGCGTTGCGGTCCCAGTGCTCCAGCTTCTCGAGACCCAGCCACTTGGCCTTCAGCGCGTAGTAGCGGTGCGAGAGCCGGCCGTAGTCGCCCGAGACGGCGGACACCAGCGCGTCGACCACCTCGTCCTCGACCATGTTGGAGCGGTTGCGGTAGCTGGTCGGGCGCGGGTACTTGCGCCAGGTGTCGATGACCTCCTTGTCCTTGGCCAGGGTGTTGGTGACGAGCCCGAACAGGCGCGTGTTGTCGGCGAACACCTTGCCGATGGCGGCGGCCGCATCGGCGCGCACGCCCCTGTCCCGGTCCGAAAGCTTGTTCAGCGCGGCCGAGACTGTCAGGCTCTCGCCCCGCACCGGCACCCGCAGGCCGGCGATGGTCTCGTCGAACAGGCGGCTCCAGGCGCTGCGGCCCGTCACCTCTTTTTCGTGGAGCAGCTTCTCCAGCTCGTCGTTCAGCTGATGGGGCCGGAACACGCGCAGATCCCGCAGCCAGGGCCGGAAGCGGGACAGCGCGGGGTGGGACAGCCGGGCGTCGAGCGCCGCGTCGTCCAGCCGGTTCAGCTCGAGGGTGAAGAACAGCATGTTGCTGCTGATGGTGGTCACGCGCTCGCTGACCTGCTGGTAGAACTGGCCCGCCACCGGGTCCGTGCCGTCGGCGCTGAAGCGCAGCTGGGCGTAGGACATCAGCCGGCCCTGGATCTCCTCGATGCGCTGGTATTCCAGCAGGGCGGCCGCCAACCCGGCGCCGTCCAACGTGGCCAGGGTGCCGGCATAGGTCGCCTCGAAGGCCTTGGAGCCACGCTCGGCCTCGGCGAAGTCGGCCTCAATCTCGGGCGATTGCGGCCCGGGGTAGAGGTCAGACAGGTCCCAGTCCGGCAGCGCGCCCGCGTGGTCGGGGGTTTTGGCGTGGAGCCCGTCCGGAGCGCGCAGCCCATCCGGGGCGTGTGAGGCGGAGGGGGGCGCATGGCGCATCTGGTGCCGGTCCTGTCCTGCTGATAGGTGCATGCGATAGAGGTGGGACGCGTGCCAGCAAGGGCAAGCGTCCCGACGCTGTGCCCCGGGGGAACACGAACGTGCCACGCCAAGGAGTTGGGGGCCAGGGAGGTGGAAGCGCACCCGAATGGCCGAACCTGGCCGCCATGATGTTCGGCCTGGCCCGGGCGCGCGGGCCGCTTCCCATGCTGCGGCATCATGCGGCGGGTGCCTGGCACACGACCAGCTGGTCCGAGTTCGCCCGGCGCGCCGCCAGCGTGGCGCGGGGCCTGCGGGCGGCCGGGGTCTCGGCCGGGGATCGCGTGCTGCTGGTGTCGGACAGCCGGCCGGAGGTGCCGATCATCGAGACGGCGCTGATGGCGATCCGCGCCGTTCCCGTGCCCGGCTACACGACGAACACGCCGGAGGACCACGCCCACCTCATGCTGGACAGCGGCGCCCGGGTGGCGATCGCGTCCAGCAACGCGCTGGCCGACCGGATCGACGCCGGGGCGGCGCTGATCGGCGGCATCGACCTTCTGCTGTGCATGGAACCGGGCCGGCGCGCGCCGTTCCAGCCGCTGCAGGACGGGGCCGGGCCGCCCGACGACATCGAGGCCGAGGCGGCCACGATCCCGGACGGGGCGCTGGCCTGCATGATCTACACCAGCGGCACCTCGGGCCTGCCGCGCGGGGTGATGCTGCCGCATCGGGCGATATTGTCGAACATCAACGGGGTGGCCGGCCTGGCCCGGCCGCTGGAGCTGGGGCGCAGCATCTACCTGTCGGTGCTGCCCCTGGCACACAGCTACGAGCACACGGTCGGCAACTTCATCATCCCGGCCTTCGGGGGTGTCGTCGTCTATGGCCGCGGAATCGAGCACCTGGCGAGCGACCTGCCCATCGTGCGGCCGACGATCCTGACGGTCGTGCCGCGCATCCTGGACGTGGTCCGCTCCCGCATTCTGTCGCAGATCGGGCGGGAGAAACCGTGGAAGCAGCGGCTGTTCCAGCAGACGCTGGCCGCCGGGCTGCGCCGGATCGACGGCGAGGCGACGCTGGCGGACCGGATCGCCGCCCCCGTGCTCGATCGCCTGGTGCGCCGCACGGTGCAGGCGCGGTTCGGCGGGGCGCTGGTGGCGCTGGTGTCGGGCGGCGCCCGGCTCGACCCGGAGGTGGCGCGCTTCTTCCAGGCGTTCGGCGTGCCGGTGCTGCAGGGGTATGGGCAGACGGAGGCCGGGCCGGTGGTCAGCGTGAACCCGCCCGGCCACGCGCGCCATGCCACGGTCGGCATCCCGCTGGACGGCGTGACGGTCCGCATCGGCGAGGACGGCGAGATCCTGGTCCGGGGCGGCCTGGTGATGGACGGCTACTGGAACCAGCCGGAGGCGACCGCCGCCGCCTTGCAGGACGGCTGGCTGCACACCGGCGACGTCGGCGTGGTCGACGCGGCCGGCTACCTGACGATCACGGACCGCAAGAAGGACATTCTGGTCCTGTCGGGCGGCGAGAACGTCAGCCCGGCCCGCATCGAGAGCCTGCTGATGGCCGAGCCCGAGATCCTGCAGGCGGTGATCACCGGCGAGGGCCAGTCCGGCCTGTCCGCGCTTCTGGTTCCGGCCGAGCACCAGGACGCCCGCACCGTGGCCGCGGCCGTCGCCCGGGCGAACCAGCGCCTGTCGACGACGGAGCGCATCCGGCGGCACGCGCTGGTGCCGCCTTTCACGATCGAGAACGGGCTGCTGACGCCCAGCCAGAAGATCAAGCGGGCGGCAGTGCTGCGGACACACCGGGGCGCGCTGGCCCCGGCGCCGGGTTAGCGGCCGGCGAACCCTGCCGCGACGAGGTCCCCGACCTCCAGCTGGCCATCGGCCCGCAGGCCCAGGACCACGCCGGCGCGGTCCGGTTCGCTGCGGTTCTGGCTCAGCTTCCACTTGCCCTGCAGGCGGGTGATCGGCATCTCGAAGCCGACGATGCCCTTCAGCTGGCTCTGCGTGAACGCGGGCGGCGCGTCGGCGACCGCCCAGGGGGTGGCGCGGCCGCCTTCATGCCGGGCGGTCAGGCGGGTGACGACATCGAGCAGGCGGCCTGCGTCGTCCCAGAAGGTCGGCGTGCCGTAGGCGTGGATGGTGACGTAGTTCCAGGTCGGCACGACCTTGCCGGTCTCGCGCTTGGTCTCGTAGTACGAGGGCGTGATGTAGGCGTCCGGGCCCATGAAGATCGCGAGCGCCTCCGTGCCCGGGCCGGCGGTGCGCCATTGCGGGTTGGCCCGGGCGACGTGGCCGTACAGCGTGCCATACGGGCCTGCCTCCGCATCCAGCATCAGCGGCAGCGGGCTGGCGACGATGCCGTCGGGCCCGGTCGTGACGAGGTTGGCCAGCCCGGCCTCGCGGATAGCCTGGTGCAGGACGGGCAGACGGTCTTCGGCGAAATGCGTCGGGACATACATGGGCGGGGCCTCCAGGGGCGGGCCTCGGGGTTTGACGCCTTTACGCCGACTGGCTCTCGGCAACGCGGGCCAGCCCCGGGGCGGGGCTGCGGCTCACATCCCCAGGGCGCGGCGGTAGACGTCGAGCAGCGTCTCCTGCTCCTCGACTTCGGCGGGTTCCTTCTTGCGGATGCTGATCAGCTGGCGGATGACCTTCACGTCGAACCCTTATCGCCCGTGCTCCAGATGTACTAACACACCATACGGGGGCAAGAAACGTCAAGGCGGCAACACTGAACCGGTGTCGCATATCGCCCTTGCGCATTATCATACTATCTGTCATTCCCGCTGCATGCTTGACGGACAGGATCCCTCCCCACGAGTTGCCCACGCCATTCTCCGAGTGCGGCGGAAATCGACCGGATTGATGGTGCCAGTTGTTGTGGTCGGCGGTGAGAGGACCGCCGGGTCCATAGCCTTGGATGCGCTTGGGTGCGTCCTGGCCCTGCAGGATGAAGGCGCCTCCCCCCAGGCGCTCGACCGCGTCGCTCGGGTCTACGGCCTAATGGCCGACTTCCACGCGGTCGAGCTACGCCAGCCGGTGATGACGGAGGCTGATCTTCGGGCGTTCCTCGGCAGGTTTCTCAAAGCCCGATACCGCGGCCTCCAACCGACCTCAGAGGGCGACGAAGAGGTTGGCCTTCGGTGGCGTCCGATCCGGTGGGGGACGATGAAGGCCGACATGGCTGCTGCCCTTCGGTTCTTCCGCTACTGCGTCGACCTGCTAGGCCACTATCCGGCGTTCGTTGATCGAGGCCCGTCGCTTCGTCCGGAGTTCCCTGGTCGCGTCCTTAACCAGTTGAGGCAGGGTAAGCGTGACTTCTTGTCCCATCTCGCGGACAAGCGCCAGGGAACTGGGAGAGCCGCGGCGGTCGTGCCCATCCCAGGGCATTCCCGTCCCCCCGCAAGACCCAGGGGCGTAAACGGTTCAGATTATTTCCCCGCGTCCCACGTGGAGGATTTCATCCGGGCGACCCCGAACTTGGTCCGAAGGATGATCTGGATCCTAGCGGCGTATGGTGGACCACGCCTAAGCGAACAGCTTAACTTGTGGATCGATGACGTCCTGCCCGGCACGCTGCGTCCGCGCCTTTTTCCGGACTCTCCAGCGACCGCGGAGTGTCTGGTGGTGCTGGCAGAACCGGCGGAGTCGACCTACACGGGCTCACTTCCTGAGGCCAGCGCGTCACGGCTCCAGCATCTCCACGCGCGTAACCTCAAGCCGCGCAAGCTTCTCGACAGGCGGGATGGGATGTTCGCAGGCTGGAAGGGCGTCGTGCCGGAAAACGACGCCCGCGTTATTGCCCAGATTTTCTGGCTAAGCCCTACTTGGGCCGCGGAGTATTACCGTCTCTACGCGCAGCTCCTTGACTTGCGTGCAGCCTCATCGCGCGCTCGGTCGCATCCCTGGCTGTACGTTAACGTGGGCCGTGATCGAGACGCCGGCACCCGCTACGGTGATCCGATGCGAATGAGCAACGTACGAAAGGGTTTCGAGGCGGACTGTGCGAGGGTTGGGTTGACGCCTTACAAGGGCGGCGCGTCCATCCATCGGCTCCGGGGCCTCTATAGGCGGATGGCGCTCGACGCCGGATTTTCGGAACTGGACCTTCAACGGATGATGCACCACGCCAGCGTCGGCGGTCAGGATCCCTATGGCCGCCCCTCGGCTAGCGACGTGCATTCGGCGATCGGCAGGGCCGCGATCGGCACGGCGTCGCGGACGTGATCATCCCCCTCAGCGAAGCCCTGCGCGTTGGGGCGGTTCGTCCCTTTGCCCTTGTCCGGGGCGAGGGAGAGGTCCTGTTCAACTGCTCCCAAGACGACGCCGTCCTGTTACGGGACGTCAGCTTGTCCGAGATCAAGGCGTGCTTCGGGCGGTTCCGGGAGGAGCAGTACGACTGGTTCGTTGATCTCATGATGACACCTAGGACGGCCATCGAGCCTTCAGACCTTGCATCTGATGGGAAGCGCAAGCGAGGCACCGACTCGCAAGGCCTCATATTCGGTCTGTCTGGCGCCTTCGACAGCCAACCGCGGTCCGGCCGGCCAGACGTCCGCGTATGGAGGTTCCTGTACCTACGGCGTAAGAACAACGCGCAGGCGAACGCGATTCTCGAAGCTTCCAGGCCGGGTGGGGACCACGCCGCCACGGTTGCGGTCCACCACATGGGCGTGGAGGAACAGCGGAGGTATCTGCAGGCCGTCCTCTGCCCTGTGGATGCTGATGAGGTGACTTGGCTGGCGCCGCTGGATGCGGCTGCCCGCCTCGGCGTCAAGGTTGCCAGTTTTCTGCGCCGAGCCGGCCGGCAGGGTTGGGCTGTCAGGAACAGCAAGGATGGCGGAACGCTTGTTGCTGTCCCGGGACTAGCGTTCGGTGAGCATCCCGATGCTCGAGGCACCTCGCCGTATGAGGGACGGCCTCGTAATTTCATTGCGGAGTTGCAACGGGCGGTCACTCGGGATTACGGGACGCGCATGCTGGACGCGGAACTTGATGGCATGGTCGCGGAGGCAGGCTCGAGCGCCGGGCTGGTCAACGGCCTGCTGGAGATGGCGTTCGCTGGTGATGAGAAAGCTGTTCGAAGTGGGTTGAAGCGCCGGGTCCCGGCCATGTTCCTAGCATACCTCAACCGAAAGGGTCTCCTGCTCCTTCCACAGCGCGCGTTAGTCTACCACTGGTTCGCCATCGGTGGCCGGCCGCGGCACTGCTTCGGTGAGTCGACCCTCGCGTTCTGGGACCGAGTGGTTGAGGTGAGCGCCATCGCCGACCGGACCTCCTACGGCGACTTCGACATATTGCGTACCCTTCGGGGACTCCGGCTGACGTCGACCTTCGTGGACGAGCGACACCTCAGTGACGGCCTCATGCAGGCGTTCAAGGACGCTTGGCCGGACCGCACCGACGTGGGCATGATGGTAAACGCCACTTTCGATGCGTGCATCTCCATGCTGGGACTGTCAGCGAGCCGCAACGAATACGCCATTCGGCGTCCAGGCCGCATCCGGATGGACGTGCAGGGGCCGTTCGCCTGGGTAAGGAGCGACGATGGTGTGCAAGCAGGCCAGGCTCCGGTCGGGTACAAGCCGCGCGAAGCCCTCTTCTACTGGGCTGACATGTTCACTGACGTGCTCGCCCTTATACAGGTGAAGCATCTCAACTCGTTCATTTTCTCGGCTCAGGCGTTCCTGCACTACCTCGCGTCGCTATCGGCTCCACCGCCTACTCTGGCGGACGTCGGCCCTCGTGCGCACATCCATGGCGACTCCGGCGGCTCGACCTTCCGCACTTGGTTGGTGCAGCGGTTCCCGGCGCCGTCGGACGGTTCCGGTGCGCGGGCAGTCCTGGACCGTAGGACCCGGGTCCTTTCCAACGTCGCGACCATGTTCGCGGAACACATAGCGCATCACGCGCTCCCCATCGCTAACCCGATCGACATGGCCAGGGTGAAGTTCGCCGGCGGCGGTCGGCGCTCCAAGAGCGTGCGCCCCGCCATGGAAGTGGAGAAGCTCGACCTTATACGGGCGTTCAACTCCCGCGACGACTTCGCGTTCTCCAAGGGAGTCAAGTCGCACTACCGTAACGTCTTGGATCCTGAAACCAAGAGGTTCGGCCCAGTGTGGTACCCGGCGCTTGCCATCGCGATCGACCTCCTTCTCGAACTCCCGTTCCGAAGCCACCAAGTTCGTTATCTCGATAGCGGCGAGGGCGACGAGTTCGTGTTTGATCCCGTCAGCCGCTCGTTGAAGGGCAACCCGTCTCCGCTCGCGACGAGGGGTCGCCGGCAAGGCGCGATCCAACTGGTTGACGCCGGAGGGGGCGCGTTGCGCCGCCCCGCGGACGGCAACACTCGCATCCTCGGCATATTCGTGAACACCAACAAGACGGCCCGACTGGGCTCCGACGAGGGGTGGGTGGTCCCTTGGTGTCCGCCCTCGCTCGAAGCCAACCTCAGGCGCATGTCGTCGTGGTCGTCGAAGTATGTGCCCGTGTCAGGCCCGGTTAAGGCCAGGAAGGTGTCCTACACCGACGAGTTCGGCTCCGAGGAGGTTCTCGGCTTGGTGCCTGAGACGTTCCCGATCTTCAGGGACCCGATCAACGAGAACGGGCAGCCGGTCAGCCGCCAACTCCTCTTCAAGTATTGGGTCAAGCTGCTGGAGGCTGTCGAGGATGCCCACAACGCCACCATGGAGCCTGAGCGTCACGTCTACCTGACCAGGCCGTGCCTCGAAGGTGGACGCCAGCCGCTGTACGACATCCACACCCTCCGAGTTTCTGGCATCACGGCGATGATCGAGCGTGGCATGCCCCCCGACATGGTGCGCGAAGTCGTTGGGCACGCCAGCCTTGTCATGACGCTATACTACAACAAGGTCCGCGCCCTCTCGATCTTCGGTAAGCTGGAGGACTACTTCCGCGGTCGTGGCATCACTGTGGAGTCCCTAGAGCAGCTAGGGGCCGACCGTCTGGCCGACGCGGTGTTCAACCTCAGGGAAGCGGACGATTCCGAAGGCGTGCGGATGCTTAGGGAGAGGTTCGGGGACCGGGGCGGCTCGTGGAAGGTGTTCTCACACGGGATCTGCCCGGGTGGCGACTGCTCTTCCGGGGGACGCTATTATAGGAACAGTTATCACGCGGTTGCGGTGGGCGCGTGCCCCCTATGCCGTTATCGTGTCACGGGTCCGATGTTCCTCCTCGGGATGGTCACTAACGCCAACATCCTGATGCACCGCATGCGTACTCTCGGGGAGGAGATCGCCGCGCTCACCACCGAGCGCTACGCCCTCGAGGATGCCGGGAATCGCACAACTACCGTCGACGGTAGCCTCGAGTTGGCGCGGAGGTCCTTCGACGATGCTGCTGGCGAATGGTCCGCCGAATATTCCTACATACAGGAGGCTGTCCGTCGCTTGAATGACTCACCTGGCGCAGAAGGCGAGAGGGCCCTTGTGACGCCTATGGGCGAGGCAGCGTTCGGAGCCAAGGTCGAGTCTCTCCCAAGCTTCGCCCTCGTTCAGTCCGTCTGCGAGGGCGTGGAGGTGACGGCCGGATTCCAACCGGGGGCGGGCGAGGCGACTTACGAGCGGGACGAGTGGCTCAACGCCGTCCTGGACGCGAACGGCTACGGACCGCTCCTGCTGCGCCTCCCCAAGGCACTGCGGCTCAAGGCGGGCAACATGCTCGGCCGAGCTTTCCTTGACCTAGTCCCGGAATCCTCGCTGGAGGCGCTGCGTGCGGGGACCGAGGCGATCGACGTGTCGCCGGAGCTCCGCGCGATCTGCGACCGTCTCCCATCGGTCTTAGGCGGAGATGCCGACGTTGGGCTTGGGATCCTTCGCCAGTCCGTCTCCGCTCCCCATCCGCGGCCCGTCGTGCCCGACTCTGGTGATCCGGCATGAACCCGAGCCTCACAACGCCGACGGCGCCCGAGTCCAAGCTCCTCCTGAATCGACTGCGGACGGAGGGCGGGGTCCAGCGGAACGCGAGCCTCGACAGGCTCGAGCAGGCCTGCGACGCCATCGCCCGCGCTCGGGGCGAGTTGACTGCGGCTGAGGTGGGGCGCCGTTGCAGGGAGTTGTTCGGCAAGGGTCCGGGTGCGCAGTCGATCCGGAACGACCCGTCAGGCTTCGCTGCCTACGTCGCCCTTCGGCGCGCTGAGCATGTCGAGAGACCCGGCGGTAGGCCGCGGCCCGAGCGACGACGATCGGCGATCGGCGACATGGTCGAGGCCATCAAGGACCCGGACACCCGCGCCCGGCTGCGCGTCCTAGTGGCGGAGAATGCCGACCTTCGGCGCGAGAGGACGCTGGTGGCTGCCGCGCTCGCACAGTTGGACCCTGGATTAGACCTGGACCGACTCGTCCGCGGGGGCGGGTCTAGCGGCACTTCGGGCCGTCCACCGATGCGGCCGGCGGGTGCAGAGCACGTCGCCTGTCTCGAAGGGGTGCTCCGTGTGCTGACGTCCGACGATGCCCTGCGTCCATACGGGCTGACCTTTGATGGCAAGCGCCTGCGGCGTGCCAAAGCGCCCCATACCGAATTCCTCGGCGCCGCGCTGATCGGCGGCCTCGTAGCGTTGCGGACCGCGCTGTTGGGACCCGCCTCTACCCCCGATCAAGTAATGGGCGTCAAGGCTGCCCTGCCAGCTTTGCCGAGCCCTGAGGAGTGATGGGTGTCGTGAACGAAGAAGGACATGCCGCCCAGGCATGTTCAGTTCGCCGGCGGAGGGTGGAAGCCGATATCCTTAACCGGCTGGAGCTGCTCGCGTCGGCGGGCGGTCGGCTTCCATCGACCCGGGATGGGAAGGTCAACGTGATCCAGCTCTGCCGGGACCTCGGCCTTCCCCTTGAGGATGCCCAGCACTTCCATCGCAAGGTTGCAGTCAAGGCCTACGTGAACGCCATCGCTGCCGAGCAGCGGCTGCATCCGATCGGCGCGCGGGTCGAGGCAACGCCGGCCGATGCGGCCGTGGAGCGCCGGATGGCGATGGCCCGGGACGAAGCTTCTACAAGCGGTCGAGCTGCGGCGGAGGCCGCCGCGGCACTGGACGCCATGGCGGATGCCTTGAGGAAGGCCCGCGCGGAGGTCTGCGACCTCCGCCTTGAACGGGATGCCCTTGAGGAGAAGCTCCGCATGCTGACCGAGCACGGGGTGCTATGGGACCCGGGCTGATCGAGATCGCTGTGGATCGTCTCCTGCCTTCGCCCGGACCCGGTGTCGCCTTCTCGGGGCTGGACGAACGGGGGGACAGAACGATCGTCGTGCTACGGCACTCTCGCACTGTAGCGGTGGGTGAGGCTTACAGGGTCGAGGGCGACACGCATCCTTGGATTGATCGGCGGGGCCGACGGCATCGTCGCGTGATTGCGCCGGATGCCACGAGGATACGGACGTCTGGCGCACTCTTGCTGCCATGGCTTCGCGCAACGCCGGGCCTTGGGGAGACGAGGGCGCGCAGGCTTCTTGCCCGTTGGGGCGCGGAGCTTCCCCGCGTGCTCCTCGACGGTGCTCGCATGCTGGAGATCGCGGCGGTGCTGGATCCCCGGCGTCCTGTGTTAGGGGCCAAGCTCGCGGGATTCATCCAGGCCGGCTTCATCGGGAGGCGCGAAGACGAGCGGGGCGGGCTCGCGGAGGCCGACTTCAGGGTGGAACTCGAACGGGCTGGCGTGGCCGACCCGGCCGTTGCGCGCCAGCTCTGGAGGCTACTTGGAACGGTTGATGCCTGGGAACGCCTGGTGCGCCGGCCCTATGCTGCGGCGGCCCTGCTTCCATGGGCCGTTGTCGATGGCCTGGCGGCACGGTTGGCGGACCTTGCCGACACAAACCTAGACCACGATCGCGCCGATCGCCTTGCCGGGGCGTGCGACAGCGTCGTCAGGGAGATGCTGTCGGCTGGGGATACGGCCATCCGACCGGCGGATCTCCTGGCCAGGTTGGCGAGCCGCGGGGTGCCGGGGCCACTGGCGGTCGAGGCGGGCGTGTCCGCCGGTCGTCTGGTGCGTTCCCGAGACATGTTCCGCGCACCGGGCGCCGCCCACCTCGAGGCCTCCCTAGTGTCGCATCTGTCTAGGCTGCGGTCTTGTGGCGGCCAAGGACTTGACGTCCGCGCAGCTTGGCCAGCAGCTGTCCGCCGGGCGGAGCGCGGTACCGGGCTGCGCCTGACGGGCCAGCAGCGTGGTGCGCTGCAAGGCCTGCTCGACCAGTCAGTGTCCCTCCTGCAGGGCGGGGCCGGGGTGGGCAAGACGGCCGTCACGCGGGTCCTTGCTGCCGCCTGGTCGGAGTGTGGCGGCGAAGTCGTGCTTGTTGCTCTCAGCGGCAAGGCCGCTCATAGGCTGTCAAGCGCGGCCGGCCGCCCGGCCTTCACCATTGCCCGCCTGCTGCACAGCCTATCGGCGCGCAAGGCGATGCCCACTGGACGGCTTGCAGTCGGTCCCTCTTCCGCCGCAGGCCCGATGCCTCCCGATAGTGACGTCGGCCAGTCGTGTGAACACCGTCCACCCGACACTCTGACGGCGCGAACGATGGTCGTGGTCGATGAGGCGAGCATGGTCGATTTGTGCTCGTTGTGCTCCCTCGTCCAGAGGCTTCCGTCGGGTGGGCGCCTAGTGCTGGTGGGGGACTCCGGACAGCTCCCACCGGTCGGGCTAGGTCAGTGCTATCACGACTTGGTCGCAGCCCGCCAAGGCGTTTCGGAGTTGACGGAGGTTGTGAGGCAGTCGTCGGCGAACCCGATCGTCGCGGTCGCGTCCGCTGTCCGGAGGGGCGTCATGCCCGATCTGCCCCGTTTCACGGGTCCCGCCGAGGGCGTGCAGGCTGCTGAATGCGATCTTGGAGAGGTCGTTGCCGAGGCGACCCGCGTGATCACGTCCGTCAAGGTGGTGTAAATTGGGGTGTAGTTGAGGTGGCCATTGGTCATGCTGCTATGGTGGCGATCTCGGTGGGCACGACGTCGATTGTGGTCGGCATGAGTTCGGCCATGGCCTCTGTCTGCATGTAGCGGTGCTGCATCTGCCACTCGTCGTTGGCTTCCAGCAGCACAGCACCGATCAGTCTGATGATGGCACCTTCATTCGGAAATATGCCGACGACATCGGCGCGGCGTTTGACCTCTTTGTTCAGCCTTTCGATCGGGTTGGTGCTGTGGATCTTCACCCGGTGCTGGGCAGGAAAGTTCATGTAGGCCAGCACGTCGGCCTCGCTCTCATCGATGAACGCGCCGAGCTTGGGCCACTTGTCGCGGAGCTGGTCGGCGACGTGGCGCATGGTCTGAGTGGCGTTCTGGTGATCCAACTGGGTGAACGCCTGGCGGAGGACGGCCGAGACCATGTTCTGCTGACCTTTCGGCACGTAAGCCTGGGCGTTGCGCATCCAATGAACCCGGCAGCGTTGCCACGTGGACCCAAGCACCCGCCGGATCGCCGCCTTCAATCCCTCATGCGCGTCGGAGATGACCAGCTTGGTGCCCCGCAAGCCGCGGCGGACCAGGCTCTTCAGGAACGCCGACCAGAAGACCTCCGCCTCCGACGGCCCGATATGCAGGCCGACGATCTCCCGTTTGCCCTCGGTGTTCACCGCCACAGCGATTATCACCGCGACCGTCCTGATCTGGCCGCCCTCGCGCTGCTTGAGGTAGGTGGCATCCAGCCACAAATATGGCCAATCGCCGACGAGAGGGCGCTCGAGGAAGGCATTCACCCGGTCGTCGATGTCCTTGCACAGCTTGCTCACCGTGCTCTTGCTGATGCCGCCCAGCCCCATCGCCTGCACCAGCTCGTCCACGCGCCTTGTCGACACGCCGCCGATCCAGGCCTCCTGGATGACGGCCACCAAGGCCTTCTCGGACGTCCGGCGGGGCTCCAGGAAGGGCGGGAAGTAGCTGCCCTGCCGCAGCTTGGGGATCCGCAGCTGCAGACTGCCCAGCCGCGTGTCCAGCGTCCGATCCCGGAAGCCGTTGCGGTAGGTCTGGCGATCGCCGGTTCGCTCGTGACGTCCGGCGCCAATCATGCCTTCCACATCGGTCTCCATCAGCAACTGCACCACGGCCTCCGCCACGGATCGCAGGAAGTCGCCATCTCCGGCTTTGGCCAACAGCTCGGCCAACGGTAGTCTGTCCTCGGTCATCGGGTCCTCGTCGGTTCGGGTTGAAGCTCGCACCTCCACCTTAACCAGCCGATCCGATGACCACCTCCGCCTACACCGTTTCAATCAACGAAATTCCACCACGAGCACGGACGCTATCACCCGCGTCGCTCGTATCGCCTTCCACGACTGCTCCCTCTCCGGCCGGCTCGTTCTTGCCGGCCGGCGCCGCACCGTTCGGGCCATCAACCAAGCGGAAGCGGCCAGGCGGCAGATCGAGGGCGCGGAGGGCGTGCGCCTCGGTCCGCTCTGCCCTTGGATCTCAGTGGGCGACCCTGTCGTGGTCTCTCGCAACCACTACCGATCCGGGCTGATGAATGGCGAGTTGGGAATTCTGGCCTCCCTTTGGCTATGACAATGGACTTTGGCCCATCTGTGCTGATGAATTCTGGCCCAGCTTCCGGTCGATGATCGCGTGGCGCAGGCCGTGGTCCCGGACCTCCCGTTAGCCTCTTTCTTGTGTGCCTCCCGTCATTGTTTGGACGCCCTGCGCTGAGCGGTGGTGCGGCGGAACCGGTAGGAGTCCGTGCCCGTGGTGATGATGTGTGCACGGTCCGTCAGGCGGTCGATCAGCGCCTTGCACAGCCGCGGGTTGGGGATCACCTGCGACCATTCGGAGAACGGCAGGTTGGTCGTCACGATCACCGCCGCCTTCTCCGCCCGGTCGGCGATCACCTGGAACATCAACTCGCAGGCCGTCTCGGCCAGCGGCACGTAGCCCAGTTCGTCGATGCAGATCAGGTCGAGCCGCTCCCATCGACCGAGCGCCCGGCTGAGCTGGTTGGCGTGCGCCGCCTCCGCCAACTCGTTGATCAGCCCGGTCGCTGTCGTGAACCGGACCCGGCGCCGCTGGCGGCAGGCGGCGACGCACAGGCCCGTGGCGAGATGGCTTTTGCCGGTGCCCGCCTCACCGACCAGCAGGATCGGCTCGGCACGGGTGACGTAATCGCCCTCGGCCAGTGTCCGGAGCTGGGTGGCCGCAACGCCGGAGCGGTCGAACTCGAACTCGTCCAGCGTCTTCATCCGCGGCAGCCGCGCCTCATGCAGCAGGCGCGCAATCGCCCGGCTCTCGCGCTCCTCCATCTCGGCCGCCAACAGCGCCTCGAGGTAGCCGATATGGGTCTGCCCCTCGCGGGTGGCGGCATCCGCCAAGCGGGCGAACTGGCCGCCGATCGTCGGCATGCGCAGCGCCTTGCAATGCTGCCGGATGGCCTGGTCCTGGAGATCCGCCATCATGCGGTGCCTGCGCAGGGAGCGGACAGCAGCACGTCATACTCGGCCATCGTTGGCATCGGCCGGTCGTAACGCGCCAAGGCGCCGACATCGATTTCGGCAGGTGGGCTTTTGCGCAGCACTGCCTCCGTCAGCAGATACCGCACCGCCGCCACGTCGCAGGCGCCAAGCGACACCGCCGTGGTGATCGCGATGCGCAGCGCGTCATGGCCGAACTCCCGCCCCAGCCCCACCACTGCCACCATGGCGCGGGTGCCGTTCTGCTTGCCGTGCCGGGTCAACAGCCGTGTCCAGAGCTCGTCGTAGCAGGGCGGCCAGCGGCCGGCCTCGCGCCACTGCGCCAGCGGCTTGGACCCGGCAAACGCGCCGGGCTTGTGGCTCAGCACGTCAAGGTAATGCTCGAGGTCCAGCACGAGCTGGCGACGGCTGTGGCAACGCTCGTGGCGGGCGACCCTGCGCCCAGCGTGCCAGAGTTCAACGTGCAGCGGGTAGGCACGCGCTTCCACCCGGCTGCCCGCGTGGACCGGCACCGAGTAGGCGTTGGTCTTGACCATCGCGCAGCCCTGCTTGTCCACCAGCGGAAACGTCACGTCCGCCAGGTCGAACCCCTCCGGCACGCGCGCCGACAGGTGATCGCGCTCGGCCACCATCGCCACGCCAACCGGCTCCGTGCGCCCGTCCAAGACCCGCGCCTCGTCTGCACGGCATCCCGTCAGCAGAAAGGCGTTCAGCGCGTCGAGGTCGGCGACACCGGGCACCGGGACGAGGTGGTTGCGGCGGAAGTAGCCGCCCTCGCCCTCCACGCCGCCTTTCTCATGACCCTCGCCCGGGGTGCAGAACTCCGCCGTGAACCGCCAATGCGACCGGAAGGCCACAAACCGGACCGTCTCCTCCCGCCGGTGCCCCCGCAGGATCTTGCGCACGGCGCTGGCCAGGTTGTCGTAGCGCAACAGCCGGAACACCCCGCCGAAGTAGGCGAACGCGTGCTCGTGCGCCTCCAGGAACGCCTGCTGCGTCGCGTGCAGGTAGCCGCGGTGAAACGCCGCCCCGCTGGCCATCGATCGCATCGCGAACACCTGAACCTTAGTCCGCTCACCGCCAATGTCCGCCCAGGCCTCATACCAATCCACCTGGGCCTCGTGGCCCCGCACGTAGCTCTGCGGCACGAACGTCTCGCGCTGGACCAAGCCAATCGCACGCTTACGGGCCCGCACGTGATTGCGCACCGTCGACTCAGCGAGCCCGGCGTCCGGGAACTCCGTCAGAATCCGACGATAGATCCGCCGCGCCGTATGCCGCTGCTTGCGCGGGGCTCGCAGATCCTCGTCCAGCACCTGGTCGATGAAGGCCGCGACCCCATCCAGCTTGGGCTTGATCCGTGTCGGGTAGCGATGCGCCGGCGGCAGCGCACCCGCAATCGCCTGCCGCACCATCCGACGATGCACGCCGAACTTCGCCGCAACACCGGAGATCGTGCCAACCCCAAACTCATGCTCCTGACGGAGCTGCTCGAACAATTCCACTTTGGCTTTCCAATCCACTCCGAGCCTCCCGGCAGAACCGGGCAGACCCTAGGTTGAGGGACGGACGCTGGGCCAAAATCCGTCAGCACTCTGGGCCAAAGTTCGATAGCAAAGCCACCCTTGAGCCTGTCTCGGTCTTATGGGGGACCAACGAAGTCCCGACGCCGGTTGACGACGAGGTCGGCGCACTGATCGAGCCTGCGTGGGCGCTTACCGGCCATCGTAGCCAAGGTTCGGAAGCCTCGAGGGTCGTCGTCCTGCTTGACGGGTCCGGAATGCTATCGAGGCAGTGGCTCTACACCGCCCTGACCAGGGCCGTGAACCAAGTGATTGTCGTCGGCCCCCTGCGCCTCTTCAAGCTAGCAGTGGGGAGGGAGGAGCGGCGGATAACCGGCCTGCCTCTGCTTCTCTAGGGCCTGTCGGACCAGCAGATCCCGGCATCCCGCGAGTATCGCCATCGAACAACTTTGCGAAGGCCGGCCGAGGCGACTGAAGACTTCGCGTTCTGGTCTCCCTCATCGGCTCCGCGCCGCAGTCCGGCAAGCTTGTTGAAACGGTTTGTAGGCCACGACGCCCACCGCCGACGGCCACCCAACCCCGTGCCGGTCACTTCACGATCCGAAGCCTGGGTGCGGGCGGCAGCACGTCGGCCCTGACGCCGTACAGCTCGGTCAGGAGTGGCTCCGTGGCGTGGAGGAGGACCGCCAGGTCGTCCAAGCCCAGGTGCATGGCTTCCCGGTGGACGCGAATGATGCGGTCCACCACCCCCGGTTCCTCGATCGGGAAGTCCAGCTCGACAGGCTCCCTCACTTTGATCCTCAACGAGGAGAACTGGCGCCAGAGCCAGCCTGCCTCGCTCTTGCCGATGAGGCCGAGGCTCTGCGCGCGGTAGAGCAGCCCCTGCATCGACACCCTCCATTCCGGCTTGAGGGCTGCCAGCCGCCTCAGGTCTATCCGGCCGGACATGGCTGCCCGGATCTCCGCTGCAGGCATCAGCAGGGCCGAGGCGAAGGCGTTGGCCTCCCTTTCCATGTCCGCCCCTGGGAACCGGTGCATGACGATGTGTCCGAGCTCGTGGGCGAGCGTGAACCTCATCCGGTCGGCAGGTTGATCGGCGTTCAGCGCGATCATGGGCGGCAGGCCTGGAGCGCTCACCGTGACGCCACTCACCGCGCTACCGCCCATGCTCGACTGGATGACGACGGCGCCGGCTCGCTCCACGGCCTCGGTCAAGCCGATGAATGGGCCTGCTGGCGTCAGCCAGTGGGAACGCACCACGGCGGCGATCCGGTCGATGTCGCCGTCGTAGTCCTCTGGATCGAGGCGCGGGATGTCGAAGCGAGGTTGGAAGTCGACGGCTTGTAGAAGTCGCCTCATGTGCATCGCGCGGATGTTCAGCTCCGCGACAATCGCGTCCAGTTCACGCGCGGTGACGTCGTGCTTCTTACGCCACAGCGGGTGCACGCTCACCGGGGCGCCGAACACTTGGTCGGGCTGCAAGAAGAATGAGGCCGGCAAGCCGTACAGGCTGGAGGCCTTCGCCAGTAGCGCGTCAGTGGCGGTGGAGACTCCGTTCTCCAGCCGCGAAAGGGAGACCTGGGTTACGCCGAGTCGGCTCGCGGCCTCGCCCTGGGCCAAGCCGGATCGGTGCCGCGCGACACGAAGCAGCCCGCAGTTGGCCGTCGCAGCCATCACCCAGGCTTCTGGTCGGCTCCGGTATCCCCGAATTCGGGAAGCTTGGGCCGGACTAGGTCGTCGGCGTAGCTGCCGCTGGTGTCAGGTCCGCGGGACGGCGACGGGAACGGCAGGATTGTGGCGCCTTCGGAGGCGGCGCCAATCGCATACGAGTAGAGCTTCATTTCCCCGTCGCGAGCGTGGACCTGGACTGCGGCTATACGGGTCTGGAGGTCGTTGAGGACATACACCACCTCCAGCTTCCCCAGCCCCGACATCCCTGGGAGATCCGGCTGCGCGTCGACGAAGTCGAGCACGGCCTGGGTTTGAATGTTCTGGCCGAGCCCTAGCGCGTTGGCCTTCTTGACCCTCAGCACGATACTATCCTCGATGACGACCTTGATCGTCTCGTCCATGAACACGCACTGCACGCCGGTGTCGCTGCCAAACTCTTCCTGGAGCCTCGCTGCGACACGCTCGAATACCATGTTGGCGCGGGTGCGTGGCCACCGGCTGTAGTCCCCGCGCGCCGGGCAGTCATGCCAGTCGTCCCACGCTGTAAGGATGGCGCGGAAGAGCCGCCCCTCCCTATCAGGGTTCAACAGGCGCCTTGCCTCGTCGTAGGTGGGAACTGACATGCGACGCCCTTCTCAAGGGCTCCACCTTACGGTCGCAAACGCAGAAGTCAACGCAGATTTTTCAGAACCTATACTCGCACTCGCCCCCGACCGCGCAGCTTGCGTTGTCAGGTCTCAGAGTCCGTCCAAGATCATTAGCAAGCACGGCAGAGGCGTCGCAGCATGAGCCGCACTGACGCCCACTGAAGGAACGCGAGCGCGTTTCGGTTCAGGCACTCCCAATCCTTGCTCAGGCGGCGGCATCGGTTGAGCCACGCAATTGTCCGTTCTACGATCCACCGCTTGGGCAACACCACAAAGTTGCCGGTGTCGCAGCGTCGAACGATCTCGACGTTCACGCGGCGGCAGACACGGGCCAGGCCCGTCTGGAACCTCGGCCCCTGGTAACCGCCGTCGGCGTAGAGCTTGAGCAGAAAGGGATACATGCCGAACAACGTCGCCATCAGCAGCACGCCACCGTCACGGTCCTGGATGTCGGCCGCGTGGACGATAGCCTGCATCAGCAAACCCTGCGTGTCGACGAGGATGTGCCGCTTCTTACCCTTGATCTTCTTGCCGCCATCGAAGCCCGGCGGATCAATGCGGGCCCCCCTTTTTCGGCGCTCTTGACGCTCTGGCTGTCGATGATCGCGGCGGTCGGGCTGGCTTCGCGGTCCGCCTGCTCCCGACAGCGGACGTAAAGCGCATGGTGCAACCGATCGAGCGTCCCATCATGCTGCCAGCGGCAGAAATAGAAGTTGACGGTGCTGCGCGGCGGCAGGTCCTTCGGGATCGCCCGCCACTGGCAGCCTGTGCTGAGGACATACATCAGTCCGTTCAACACCTCGCGCAGGTCCACTGTCCGCTTGTTTCCGCCTCGTTTGGCACGAGGGATCTCCGGCTTGGCCAGAGCCCACTCGTCGTCGGTCAGGTCACTCGGGTAGCGCAGCTTGCTGCGGTCGTAGCGGGCGCGGTTCTCGGCAGTCCACATTGGCCGGCTCCTGCGAATCGGGGCTGCCACATGGAATCACAACTGATTCCCTCGACTCAACATGATCGTGGACGGACACTCATTTTTCAAGGTCGGTTCCATCTGCAGCGGGTTGAGCGAGAGGCGAACGAAGCCGAGCGGCAGCGCACGCGAGTTGAGGAACGGGAGCGCCGCGGACTACCGCCAGGGCCGGAGCAGGACCGCGAGCGGCAGGGGCAGGAGCGCGGGCTGGGCGGTGATATCTGCACAGGGCCAGAGCTATGAATCGGCGTGCTCACGCTTGCCAGCCGGACGATAGAAGCGCGGCCTGCTCCAGAACGGTCTGTGTGGCCTTTTCCTGCTTATCAGGCGGGTATCCGTATTTCCGGAGTATACGCTTGACCATGACGCGCAACTGCGCACGGACGTTCTCGCGCATTGTCCAATCTATGGTGACATTCTTTCGCACAGTCTCCACCAGTTCGCGAGCGATGGTACGAAGCGTTTCGTCACCAAGAACCTGGACGGCGTTGTCGTTAGTTTCCAGAGCATCGTAGAAGGCCATCTCGTCGTCGTTTAAGCCGAGTTCCTCGCCTCGTCGCGAGGCGGCCCGCATGTCCTTCGCAAGAGCGATGAGTTCTTCGAGGACCTGAGCGGCCTCAATGGCCCGATTCTGGTATCGCCGCAGAGCTCGTTCGAGCATTTCGGCGAACGACCGCGCCTGAACCACATTTTTGTGACTCCGGATCCTAATTTCACCCTTCAGTAGCTTTTCCAGGAGTTCGACAGCCAGGTTCCGCTGCGGCATCCCGCGCACGTCAGCCAGAAACTCATCTGACAAAATCGAGATATCCGGCTTTCGGAGCCCGGCGGCCGCGAAGATATCGATCACGCCCTCCGGACTTACGGCGCGCGCGATGATTTGCCGGACGGCGTGATCGAGTTCCTCGTCCGACCGAGCGTCACTGGGCGCCCGCTTGGAGAGCACGGCCTGGAGCGCCTGGAAGAACGCCACATCGTCGCGAATACCCAGTGCTCGCTCATGCGGGACCGCAAGCGCGAAGGCTTGCGAAAGTTCGCGCACGGCCGTGACGAAGCGATCCTTTCCGTTCTCCTGCGACAAGATGCGCTCCTGCGCTACAGGCAGCAGGCCCAATCGTTCCTGCGGGCGTCCAGTCGTCCACTTCGACCAATCAAAGCCGTGAAGCATGGCGCAGCAGACTTCATACCTCTCCAGCATCACTGCAACCGCCTCGTCCTGGTCGAGCGCGGTCCGGCCGGTGCCGCCGCTCTCGGTGTAGGTAGCGAGCGCCTGTTTGAGTTCCTGCGCGAGGCCGAGATAGTCAACCACAAGCCCGCCAGGCTTGTCCTTAAATACCCTGTTCACGCGAGCGATAGCCTGCATCAGCCCGTGCCCGCGCATAGGCTTGTCGATATACATCGTATGCAGGCACGGGGCATCGAACCCGGTCAGCCACATATCCCGCACGATCACCAGCCGAAACGGATCTTTCGCATCGCGGAAGCGATTGGCCAGCGTTTCGCGGCGCGGTTTGTTGCGAATGTGCTGCTGCCAGTCCGGTGGATCCGACGCCGAGCCGGTCATCACAACTTTGACTGACCCAGTGTCATCGCCATCGCCGTACCAGGCAGGGCGCCGCTTGATGATTTCTCCATAGAGTTCCACCGCGATGCGGCGGCTCATGCAGACGATCATCCCCTTGCCGTCCATGGCTTCAAGCCGCTTCTCGAAATGCTCGACGATGTCGCTGGCGACCAGTTCCAGTCGCTTGTCCGATCCGACAACCGCTTCGAGCTGCGCCCACCTCGACTTTAGCTTTTCTTTACGCTCTACCTCCTCGCCCTCGGTCGCTTCTTCAAAATCGGGGTCGATTTTCGGTCGCTCGGCGTCGGCCAGCGCCAGCTTGGCCAAGCGGCTCTCGTAATAGATCGGCACTGTCGCGCCGTCCTTTACCGCCCGCTGGATATCGTAGATGCTGATGTAGTCGCCGAAAACCGCCCGCGTGCTGGCGTCCTTCAGATCAATTGGCGTGCCAGTGAAGCCGATGAACGACGCATTCGGTAGTGCGTCGCGCATGTGTCGCGCGTAGCCGTCGATGAAGTCGTATTGGCTCCGATGCGCCTCGTCAGCCATTACAACGATGTTGCGCCGCTCCGACAGCGTCGGGTAAGTGTCTCCCTTTTCCTCGGGTAGAAATTTCTGAATCGTTGTGAACACAACGCCACCGGCATCGACGGCCAATAGCTTGCGCAGATTTTCTCGGGTCTCGGCCTGTTCTGGGGGCTGACGCAAGAGTTGCGCGCAGCGTGAAAACGTTCCGAAAAGTTGCTGATCCAGATCAAGGCGATCAGTCAAAACGACAATAGTTGGGTTCTTCATCGCGGGCTCGCGGATAATGCGCCCTGCGTAGAAAGCCATGGTCAGGCTCTTGCCCGAGCCCTGCGTGTGCCAGACGACGCCGATGCGGTGATCCCCCTGCTTGCCGCCATGCCGCACGCCGGTGGGCGCAGCCTGCGCCAGCGCCGCGGCGCGCAACGTCTCGGACACCGCTGCTTGTACGGCGTGGAACTGGTGATAGCCCGCCATCTTCTTGACGATTTTCCCGCCGTCAGCCTCGAAGACGATGAAGTCGCGGATCAGGTCGAGGAAGCGTTGCTTTTGGCCCAACCCTTCGACCACCACCTGAATTTCTGGCAGGTGCGGGTCGGCCAGAGCCTCGCCGGCGATAGTCCGCCAGGGTTTAAACCATTCCCGCCCCGCACCGACTACACCGACGCGCGCTTCCACGCCATCCGAGGCGACGAGCAGCGTATTGGCCGTAAAGAGGGACGGCAGTTCCGCCTGATATGTCTGCAATTGCTGGAAGGCGCTCCAGATCGTCGCATTCTCGCCGGCGGCATTCTTGAGTTCGATCAGGCCCAGCGGCAGCCCGTTCAGAAACAGCGCCACGTCCGGGCGACGTGTCTGCTTTGCCTCCGTCACGCTAAACTGGTTGACCGCGAGCCAGTCGTTCGCCTCTGGCTGATCGAAGTCGATCACGCAGGCCTGGGCGCCACGAATAGCGCCTTGGCCGTCGCGGTACTCCACCGTCACCCCGTCCACCAGCAGTCGGTGCAGGGCGCGGTTACGCTGGATCAGCTCGGCGCCGTCCACGCGGATGAGCTTGCGAAACGCCTCATCCAGCGCCTCGGACGGAAGGGCCGGGTTTAGCCGTGCCAGCGCGTCGCGCAGCCGCCGCTCCAGGATGACCTGGGTGTAGCTCTCCCGTTCGGCGCCCGTCTCACCCGGCGCAATCTCGGCGCCGCCCACGATCGCCCAGCCGACGCTTTCCAGCCAGGCGAGGGTGGCCTGTTCCACGACAGATTCGCTGAAGCCCGGATGGTCCATGAGTCAGGCTCCCTCTACGACCGATGTTGCGGCGTCGGCCGCGCTGCCATCGAATTCGGCGAGATAGATGCGATAAGTCTCCGGCTCCAGCGTGAACAGCGCATCGCTGGGGCGAAGGCCGATGTCGCGAACGATGAAGGCGCCGCACTCAACGTCCAGCGCTTCATCGAATGCCCCGTTGCGGGTTACATCCTGCGGGCGGGCGATTGGCTTGGCGGTGTCCTGCCGATGGACACGGTAAAGAAAGCCGACGAGGGCGTCGGCGGCTTCGGCGGCAAGCAAGGCCTGCACGCTTTCCATCGCCGGTCGTGGCTCGCCGGAGCCGTGCGAGGCAAAGCCACACTGGTTCCGCAATTCGCAGATGCCCTGAATGGCCGTGTTCAGGCCAGTCAACGTTTGCGCGAGGCTCTTGCGCACCGCGGCCGCGTCGCTCGCCGTCGCGGGGAGGAACGGAAGGTGCGTGGTAGTCACTTTAAAAAGTTTTGGCAGATCATCCGTGTTGGCGTGCGGGATCGAGCGTTCAATCAACACGGCGCGGCAGGTGCTCTCGACCAACGTTTTGGCGAGATCGAAGGCGAGGCCGGGGTTTGCCACCACTGCCTGCTCGATGCCTCTCACCTGCGTCTCGATATGCGCCAGCCCCGCCGCCATGGCATCGCGGGCGCCATGCATGAGGAAAGGTTGCGGCGGAAAGTCGCTCACAGCCCGTGCGCCTTCAGAAAGGCTTCGGCGTTCTTCACTTGGATCGTACCTGAGACGAGTTGGGGGAGGAGGGTGTCGCGAAGCGCTGTGAGGTTACGGGTTTCAAGGGCCGTGAGCACCGTACGAGAGACGAGCGGCGCTATGAAGGCGCCTAATCTGGCGATGGTCTGATCCGGCGGGCAACACGTCATCGCCGCGTCCAGGTGGCCTCGCTGGATGTGCCCCATTGTTGTGGCTTTGAATGAAGCAATCCGCTGGAACTCTTCGAGGTGGTGCTGAACCCACTTCGAAAAGAACCATGCAGGATAGCGCTGTGACGTGACCTTGAAGAGGTGCTGGTTCAGGGCACCGTCTCCCTCGGTCCAAAATTTAGCCAGAAGGCTCCCCGACCAGGAGAACAAGAAGTCGCCGTCGCGCACAATATACTGCGGAGGCAGCGCTCGCGATGCTCGATCGCATTTCGCGGAGACCCCGTTTCTAAGTTCGGCAATCTTTATTACAGGCAGACTATCAGCAAGGGTGGTCGCCGGGAATTTTTGAAGCGCAAGGCCGTTCAGAAACTCCGCGATACCTGATAGCGGCCTGAATTTCCAACCCTTCGGAATCTCGCCGTGTTCGGTTTTGACTAGGCAGTCCGGGAAGGCGTCATAGAGGCTGGCGGGGAAGCCGTGGAGGGTTTGGCCGGGGCGCCAGCGTCCCCCGGCCTTGGCGCGAACTGGGTCGAAGTTGACGAACCAAGCGCGAAACAGCGCCTGCGCCATTTCCTCCAGCGTCGCTGCCATCTGCCGGTTCGCCTCGATCCGGTCATCCAGCGTGCCGAGGATATGCGCGATGGCGCGTTGTTCGGGGAGCGGTGGAAGAAGGATTTCAAGAAATCCGAATGCTGTCTTATTCAATATTGGTTGCGCTGACCCTCCTGCTGCTGCCTTGATCTCCGCCCTTCTCTGGCTAAGATTATAATAAACGAAAAGTGCATCATGTTCTTCATTCACAATGATACTATTTATTTGTTGGTTAGTTACAGAGTCACGAGAGGAAAGGGCAACTTTTCCCATGTCTGAGCCAATGCAAGAGACCATTACTGCATCCGCAGGTATCCAAGCGCTTGCGACAATGTCGGCTCCAATATCCGTCAAATTGCGGCCGGTCCTGTCAATAATCCGCCGACCATCAAAATCCGTTGGAGTCACGAAGGGTATTTTGCCCCCATAGAACTCCGCCTGTGCGGTTGGCGGGGTCCTACCGGTGACAATTCGGCCGAGTTGCGCAAGGGTCGCTTCATGCCACTCACCCGCCATATCCAAGCTCCCGCAGGTTAGCGGCGATAGAAGCATCCAGTCGGGTGGCGTCCGCATGCTGCACGCGTAGCTCGGCCATGAGACGCGTCATTTTCGCCTCGAAAGGCTCCTCGTCGCCCTCCGCCTCGGTCGCGCCGACAAAGCGGCCGGGGCTCAGGACAAAGCCGTACTTTTCGATCTCCTCCCGTTTCGCCGCTTTGCAGAAGCCGGAAATGTCCTCATACGCGGTCAGTCCGTCCACCGTCTCGGCTGGCACGTGCTTCTCACCCCTCCACAGGTGATAGATGCCTGCGATCCGCGCGATGTCGGCGCCCGACAGGTCGCGGTGCGTGCGGTCGGCCATGAAGCCCAGCTTGCTCGCATCGATGAACAGCACCTCGCCACGCCGGTCGCGGAATTTATGGTTCTTGCGGTCGCGCGCCAGAAACCACAGGCAAGCGGGGATCTGGGTGGAATAGAAAAGCTGGCCGGGCAACGCCACCATGCAGTCCACTAGGTTCGCCTCGACCAGTGCCTTCCTGATTTCGCCCTCGCCCGACTGGTTGGATGACATCGATCCGTTCGACAGCACGAACCCGGCGACGCCGGCGGACGCCAGATGGTGGACAATATGCTGCACCCAGGCGAAGTTGGCGTTGCCGGAGGGCGGCACGCCATAGGCCCAACGCTTGTCGTCGCGCAGCCGCGCGCCGCCCCAATCGGAGACGTTGAAGGGCGGGTTGGCGAGGATGAAATCGGCCTTCAAATCCGGGTGGCGATCGTTGTGGAAGGTGTCGCCGTGCGCGATGTTGCCGTCGATGCCGCGAATGGCGAGGTTCATCTTGGCGAGCCGCCAGGTGGTGTAGTTGCTCTCCTGCCCGTAGATCGAGATATCGGCCTTCGCCTTGCCACCATTGCCATTGCCGTTCGCGTGCGCGCGAATAAACTCCATCGACTGCACGAACATGCCGGATGATCCGCAGCACGGATCGTACACACGGCCACGGTAGGGCTCCAGCATCTCGACCAGCAGCTTAACGACGCAGCGTGGCGTGTAGAACTCGCCGCCCTTCTTCCCTTCTGCGCTAGCGAATTGCGACAGGAAATATTCATAGACGCGGCCGAGCACGTCTTTCGATCGCGCGGCGGCGTTGCCGACCTTGATGTTGGAAATCAGGTCGATGAGCTGCCCCAGGCGGGTCTTGTCCAACGCCTGGCGCGCATAATCCTTTGGCAGAACGTCTTTGAGCGCGGGATTGTCGCGCTCTATCCCCGCCATCGCTTCGTCCACGATCTGGCCAATCGTGCTCTTGCGGGCCTGCGCCTTGAGGTGGGGCCAGCGTGCCTCGGGCGGCACCCAGAAAATGTTTTCGGCGCGGTATTCGTCCGGGTCTTCCGGGTCGGCGCCGTGCGCTTTTTCCGCCTGCAGCGCGGCGTGCTTCTCCTCGAAGGCGTCGGAGATGTACTTCAGAAACAGTAGGCCCAGCGCAACGTGCTTGTATTCCGCCGAGTCCATGCTGCCGCGCAGGGCATCGGCCATGCGCCAAAGTTCAGCTTCGTAGCCGACGCTGGCGCCGGTGCCGTTTGGCCGTTCCGCACGCACTGGGCGATCAGTTTGGGCGGGTTTTGCAGGCGCCGCTGGGGGACTTGCTGCCGCGATGGCGACCGAACCGCCACGACCGCGGCCAGGCGTCACGACGCCATCGCCGATCAACTCCTCCTTGACGGTGTCGTAGGTGGCCTCGGCCCAGCCAAGAGTATCGCGTAACCGACCATTCCCAGCCGAGCCGCCAAGCTCCGTCAAAACAGCAACGAATTTATCGCGGTGCGATTGTCGAGTCACTTCTTTTTCCCTTCTACTTTGGTCGTCCGCACGCTGACGGGCTGTGCTCGACCGTGCGTTTGCCCAACACACAGTCGGTCGAATTCTTCCACTGCGACCACCACCACGACGCCGCGCCCGTGCTTCTCGATCAGCACCGGTTCCGCACGTGCGGTATCAATCATCAGCCCGAAGGCATTCTTCGCCTCTCGCGCCGACATGGTTTTCATTGTCGAGTCCCATAGCGAGTTATAGGTCCATTTAGGACCAAATAGCTCTTTCACCAAGCGATGGCTTCGGTGCAGTTGTTGACTGGGGCATGCTTGTTTGATGTATCAGTTCGTCAAACGTCCCTTTGCCAGGGTGAAAACGCAGGGCCCCGTGTCATTTTCCAAAGCCGGCTTCAGCGACGCGTCACAGTGCTATTCAGCAATCAACAGACGACTTTATGCCGATGCCGGGTTCAGTCCGACAATATCGGTTGGGCCTCTCCGTTTCGAGCCAAGCAGCTTCTCGCCGTCCGGCCTGAGCTGTCCTTTCGGGTTCATGTAACGATAGAGGGTCTGACGGCTGACGCCCAGTTCCAGGCATAGTTCGCCAACCTTCGTTCCGGGCTGTCCCAAGCTGCCTGGTGACGTGAGCCCCTGAACTTCCTCCAGGTATGAGTAGAGTCCGTGGTTACCGCCACGCCCATCGTGTCGGTGTTTCTCTGTTCGGTCGAGCGCCGTTTCTCCGTCCCGGCCATCCTCTCCCGAGCCGTCGCGCGCAGCCTGGGTCAAGGCTGGCCGGAGGCCATCGCCGTAGGCGACGCGAAGCGGCCTTGACGCGGGCGAGCCCGGCGGCACGCTGAGCCAGCCGGGTGCCCGGCCCCCCAGCGCCGAGTGCGGCCGGACGTGGTTGTAGTCCTCCCGCCAAGCCGCCAGCACCGCACGCGCTTGCCGCAGCGAGGTGAACACCGTCTCGTTCAGGCATTCGTCCCACAGCCGCCCGTTGAAGCTTTCCAGGAACGCATTCTGCTGTGGCTTGCCCGGCGCGATGTAGTGCCACCCCACGCCCCGCTCCTGCGACCAGCGCAGGATCGCCCACGACGCCGCACCTGCAAGCGCTCCTCGGCATACAGCCGACGCAGCTTCTTGTGGTTCATCACCAGGCCCTCGCGCGACAGCAGCAGCCCCAGACGGCGATACCCGAACCGCCGTCGCTCGCTCGCCAAGGCCCGCAGCCGGGCACGTGTAGCAGCGTCGTCCGGCCGGATCGACCGGTAGCGCACCGCCGTCCGATCCGCCCCCAGCACCCGGCACGCCCGACGCTCGCTCACCGCGTGATGCTCCCGCGGTGCGCCACGGCCTCTCGCCGAGCGGCGGGCGTCACCATTTTTTTTAGCCACGTCTTTCAGCATCGCGTTGTCCAGCATCGCCTCGGCTAGCAGCTTCTTAAGCCGCTCGTTCTCCGCCTCGAAACGTCCGCAGCCGACGCGCCTCGGACATCTCGAGCCCGCCAAACTTCGCCTTCCACTGGTAGAACGTCGCCGGGCTGATCCCGTGCTTGCGGCATACATCAGCCGTTGCCGACCCGGCCTCCTGCTCCCGCAGCACGCCGATGATCTGCTCCTCCGTAAACCTCGAACGCTTCATTCGTCCGCCTCCTACTCGGGCGGACTCTACTCATTCCTGGAGGAAGTTCAGGGGCTCACGTCAGTAGCACCTCAAGCGGACGACCATCGAGGCCGCGGGCGAGGGGCCGACACCGGACTGGTATGCCGCTTGCGCCGAGAGTCGCATCCTCTTGATTGTAGTTCACCGGTCCTACGTTGAGACCCTGTCCCGGGGCGCATTAAGGACTAGGAACGCGTCGGGCGACCATTTTCCACTTCGAAGCGCAGAGTACGGCATCAAGCCGCCGCTCACGGCAGCCGCTCCGCTACATGCCGAGGGCGTGCTTGTAGATCTGCACTAGGGCGTCGAGCTCCTCCACGTCGGCTGGCTCCTTCTTTCGGATGGCCAGAACCGCCCTCAACGCTTTCGGATCGAACCCTGCACTTTTAGCCTCGGCCATGATGTCGCGTATATCGCCTGCCAGAGCCTTCTTTTCTTCCTCGAGGCGCTCGATCCGTTCGATCAGGCTACGAAGCCGGTCGGCTGCGATTCCCCCTGTCTGCGGGTCGGGGTCGGCTTCTTGCCGCATGCGGCTCTCAGTGGCGTCGTCTACTGCGATCATGTGGTCTCCTGCAACGAACACGGGATAGAAGATGAGACGTACTAACCGAGCGGATAGTACCCAGAGTTCGTATATATACCGCCTCTAACCCGCTGAGCATACATACACAGTATGTCTGACACGGGCGATCTGAACCCGGCGCTTTTGGACTCCGCGTAGATGTCCTTGATGTCGGAGGACAGGGCTTTGCGTTCCTCCTCCAGGCGCTCGATGCGCTCGATGAGGCTGCGGAGCCGATCGGCGGCGATGCCCCCGACCTTCGCGTCGTCCTTGCCGCCATCCTTGCCGAGATTGTCGAGAGTGTCGGCGTCGTCTTCGAACACGTCGGTGGCCATTGCGGAGCCTCAGTGGATGGGGAGCGCGCGGCTTAGCGGGGGGCCCGGCCGGGGTCAATCATGCGCGCCGGACGCCACGCCGCTTCCCGTCGCTGCGCCGCGTCTCATGTCCAATACAGCACCCGGGCCATCGGCAGCCGCCGCGCGACCGCGGCCTCGATGTGCGTTCGCATGGCCGTCATCTCCTCTTTCGGGAAGACGAACTTCACCGATCCGAACTTCGTGGTCTTCCGGGCCCGGGCCGCTTCGTCCATGTCGAGCGCGCTGCCGGGATACCATCCGGCCAGGACGGCCTTCGACTTCGGCGAGAAGCGGTGGGTGATCAGCTCGGCCGTCAGATCGACGCCCGGGATGCCGTCGAGGGCGTCGGCGACGTCGGCGAACAGCCGGTCATAGGCGTCCGCCCAGTCCGGCAGGCGCAGGATGGGGGCGACGGTCAGGCCCACGGGATAGCCGGCCCGGGCCATGGCCCGCAGTGCCCCCAGGCGGGCCGGCATGCGCGGCGTCCCGCCCTCGTGCCGTTCGGCGCCCCTGGCGTTGACCGAGAACCGGACCCGGGTGCGGCCGCGGTGCGGCAGGCCGACCAGGCTGTCCACCGCGTGGAACTTGGTGGTGAAGCGCAGCTGGACCGGAGCGTCCCAGGCGCCGAACCGCGTGATGCAGGCGGCCAGGCTGCCGGTCAGGTGCTCGATGGCCAGCGGGTCCGTGTAGCAGGAGCATTCGAAGGTGGTGCCCTCGGCGGCCCGGGTTGCGGACGCGGAGGTGACGCGCCCCTGCCCCAGGGCGGGCGGGAGCGTGTCCAGGATCTCGGGCAGGTTCGCGTAGGCCCGAATGATCGGCGGGCCGGCGAGCGAGCCCGCGAGATAGCAGTAGGCGCAGTGGGCCGGGCAGCCCTCGGCCAGGTCGAACCGCCAGTCGGCGCTGGGCGGGATGGGCTGCAGGCGGCGGCGGCTCGGGCTGGCGACGATGACCGCCATGGTCGTCTTGGCGTCGCGGTAGGTGTCGGGCAAGCCGGCGAGCCGGTCGGACGGCAGGCGCACCACCTCGGCGCCGGCGGTCGCGGCCCGGTCCAGCATGGCCTGGCCCTCGGGCCAGGCGAGCGCGCCTGGCGTGACGAGGACGCGCCGGGGCACCCAGGGCCGGGTCAACGCAGTCCCGCAGGGTCCGGCCGGCCCGGCGCCCGGGTCGGCTCAGTGGCCAGGGTTGGTGGCCGCGAGCGCGGCCTTCTGCTCGGGCGTCGCCTCGGTCTGGTGCTTGGCCTGCCATTCCTTGTAGGGCATGCCGTAGACGATCTCCCGCGCGTCGGGGTCGGCCAGCGTCAGGCCTTTCCCGGCCGCCTCCTCGCGGTACCAGCGGCTCAGGCAGTTCCGGCAGAACCCGGCCAGGTTCATCATGTCGATGTTCTGCACGTCCGTCCTGGCCTGCAGGTGCGCCACCAGGCGGCGGAATGCCGCAGCCTCCAGCTCGGTCCGCGTCGCCTCGTCCATCTCGATCATGGGTGATCTCCTTATGGGTGAAAGATGGCGGCCCCTGCCCCTGGATCAACCGCCCCGGCCCGACCATAGTGCGCGCCCAACGGGGGAGGCGTCATGGACTGGACCGACGACCGGGCGCGGACAGCGCTCCGCGCGATGTTCGACGCCGCGGTGGCGAGCGCGGACCCGCATCGTGTCCTGGCCGCCCACCTGCCGGAGCGGCCGGCCGGCCGCGTGGTGGTGGTGGGCGCGGGCAAGTCGGCCGCCAGCATGGCCGCGGCGCTGGAGGCCGCCTGGCCGGACATCCCGCTCGAGGGCGTCGTCGTCACCCGGTACGAGCATGCCGTGCCCACGACGCGCATCCGGGTGCTGCAGTCGAGCCACCCCGTGCCGGATGCCGCCAGCGAGGACGCGGCCCGGCTTATATTGGCGACGGTGCAGGGGCTCGGGGCGCAGGACCTGGTGCTGGTGCTGATGTCGGGCGGCGCATCGGCGCTGATGGAGCTGCCGGCGCCCGGCCTGACTCTCGAGGACCTGAAGCGGGTGAACGCGGACCTTCTGGCCAGCGGCGCCCCGATCAGCGCGATGAACGCCGTGCGCAAGCATTTGTCGGCCATCAAGGGCGGGCGGCTGGCGACGGCCGCCGCCCCGGCCCGGGTCGTGACGCTGGCCATCAGCGACGTGCCGGGCGACGACCCGGGCACGATCGGCAGCGGGCCCACCGTGCCGGACCGGACCACCTGGGGCGATGTGCGGGCCATCGCCGCGCGCTACCGGCTGGACCTGCCGCGGACGGACGGTCCCGAGACACCCAAGCCCGGGCCGGACACGCCCGACGTCCGCATGATCGCCACGCCGCTGATGGCGCTGCAGGCCGCCGCCGCCGTGGCCCGTGCCGAAGGGCTGACGCCGTTGATCCTGGGCGACGCCATCGAGGGGCTGAGCAACGAGGTGGCGACGGTGATGGCCGGGATCGCCCGCAGCGTCCGGTCGCACGGCCACCCGTTGCCGGCGCCCTGCGTGCTGCTGTCGGGCGGGGAGACGACGGTGCGGCTGCCGCCGGGGCATCGGGGCAAGGGCGGACGCAACACCGAGTTCCTGCTGGCCTTGTCCGTGGCGCTGGAGGGCGTGCCGGGCGTCTGGGCGATCGCCGGCGACACGGACGGCATCGACGGCAACCAGGATGCCGCCGGCGCGCTGATCGGGCCCGACACGCTGGCCCGCGCCCGAGCGCGGGGGCTCGATCCGCAGGCGCTGCTGGCGGGCCATGACAGCGACGCGCTGTTCACAGCGCTGGGCGACCGGGTGCAGACCGGGCCGACCCTGACCAACGTCAACGACATCCGGGCCGTCCTGGTCGCCTGAGGAGAGAACATGGCCGCTCGAATCAAGATCCGCCGCCGGCGGCGCACCAAGATCATCGCGACGCTGGGCCCGGCCAGCAGCTCGGCGGAGGTGCTGTCGCGCCTGTTCCATGCCGGGGCGGACGTGTTCCGGCTGAACTTCAGCCATGGCACGCATGAGGACCACCTGGCCCGGATCACGATGATCCGCGCGCTGGAGGAGCATACGGGGCGGCCGATCGGCATATTGGCGGACGTGCAGGGGCCGAAGCTGCGGGTGGGGCGGTTCCAGGCCGGGCGGGTGGTGCTGCAGACCGGGCAGGAGTTCCGGCTGGACCTGTCGCCGGTGCCGGGCGACACGCGCCGGGTGGCTCTGCCGCATCCGGAGATCATCCAGGCGGCGGCGATCGGCACGTCGCTGCTGCTGGACGACGGCAAGCTGCGGCTGCGGGTGACGCGGGTGCGGGGCGACCACCTGGAGACGGAGGTGGTGACGGGCGGGCCGCTGAGCGACCGCAAGGGGGTGAACGTGCCGGACGTGGCGCTGCCCATCCCGGCGTTGACGGAGAAGGACCGCATCGACCTCGAGTTCGCGCTGGTGCACGGGGTGGACTACATCGGGCTGAGCTTCGTGCAGCGGGCCGAGGACGTGGCGGAGGCGAAGTCGATCGCAGCCGGGCGCGCCTGGATCATGACCAAGATGGAGAAGCCGCAGGCGCTCGAGAACCTGGACGCGATCCTGGCGGAATCGGACGCGGTGATGGTGGCGCGCGGCGACCTGGGCGTGGAGCTGCCGCCCGAGGAGGTGCCGCTGGCGCAGAAGCGCATCGTGCGTGCCGCGTGGCAGCGGGGGATCCCCGTGGTCGTGGCGACGCAGATGTTGGAGAGCATGATCTCGGCCCCGGCGCCGACGCGCGCCGAGGCGTCGGACGTGGCGACGGCGGTGTTCGACGGCGCCGACGCGGTGATGCTGAGCGCCGAGACGGCGGCGGGACAGTACCCGTACGAGGCGGTGAACATGATGGACCGGATCGTGGAACGGGTGGAGCGCGACCCCGGCTGGCGCAGCACGATCGAGGCGGGGCGGCCGTCGCCGGAGCGGGTGTCGCCCAGCGCGATCGCCGCGGCCAGCCGGCAGATCGCCCACACGATCGGCGCCGCGGCCATCGCCGCGTTCACCGAGGGTGGCAGCACGGCGCTGCGGATGGCGCGGGAGCGGCCGGACGCGCCGGTGCTGGGGCTGACGAACAACCTGGCGACGGCGCGGCGCCTGGCCGTGGTTTGGGGCGTGCATGCGGTGCAGACGCCGGAGCTGCACACCATGACGGAGGCGGTCACCCGGGCCACCCGCATCGCCCGGGCCGAGGGGTTCGCCGCCCCGGGGCAGGAGATCGTCGTGACGGCCGGGGTGCCGTTCAACCAGCCCGGCACCACCAATGCGCTGCGCGTCGCCATGGTGAAGTAGTGCCGCTGCCGTGGATCGTCCGCGCGCCGGGGGCCCCCTATTTCATGACCGAGGCCGGCGAGACCTGGACGCCGATCGGGCAGAACGACGCGATCAGCTGGCACGAGCTGAACGGCCTGGTCGCCCGGCGCGACCTGGATGCCGTGCGGAACCACCTGATGTGGCTGAAATCGCAGGGCGTGACGGTGCTGCGTCTGATGCTGGAGTATGCGGAGACGGAGGCGTTCTTCTTCGAGCACCCGGCCGGGCAGGTCCGGCCCGCGATGGTGCAGCTGTGGGACGACCTGTTCGACCTGGTGGAGGCCGCGGGGCTGCGGGTGCTGCTGACGCCGATGGACACCTATTTCCATTGGGTGCGGTGGGACATCCACCCCTACAACCGGGCCAATGGCGGCCCCTGCCCCGACCGGACCAGCCTCATGGTGCATCCCGGGGTGCGGGCGCTGATCAAGGACCGCCTGGCGTTTGCGACCACACGCTGGGGCGGGTCCGGCGCGTTGTTCGCCTGGGACCTTTGGAACGAGATGCACCCGGTGCAGGGCGAGGACCGGCCCGGCTGCCTGGAGGACTACATCGACGACGTGGCGCCGTTCCTGCGGGGGCTTGAGACGCGGCTGCACGGGCGGGCCCACCTGCAGACGGTCAGCGTGTTCGGGCCGGAGCTGCATTGGAAGCCGTGGCTGAACGCCGCCATCTTCCGGCACCCCGCGCTCGATTTCGCGAACAACCACTTCTATGAAGAGGGCACGATCGACCATCCGGCCGACACCGTGGCCGCGGCCCTGGCCGCAGCGAAGCTGGTGCGGGAGGCGCTGGCCGAGATCGCCGACGGCCGGCCGTTCTTCGAGACCGAGCACGGGCCGATCCATACCTTCAAGGACCACCGGATCATTCTGCCGGAGGCGTTCGACGACGAGTATTTCCGGCACATGCAGTGGGCTCACCTGGCTGCGGGGGGCGCGGGCGGCGGCATGCGCTGGCCCAACCGCCACCCGCACAGCCTGACCCCCGGCATGCGGCGCGCCCAGCGCGGCCTGGCGGACTTCCTGCCGCTGATCGACTGGCAGCGCTTCCGGCGCCGGCCCATCGACGTGGCCTGCGACGACCCCGCCATCGCCTGCATCGCCTGCGGCGACGGCGACCAGGCGGTGGTCGTGCTGCTGCGGACCGCGCCGCTGCACGACGATGGGCGGGTAGATGCGCGCCCGCGGCCCGGCCCGCGCCTGCTTCTGCCCGATGCATGGGATGGCACGGTATGCTTCTACGATCCGGTGGACGGGTGCCGGGCCGGGGAAGCCAGGGTCGTGGCCGGGGTCGTGGAAACGCCGCCGTTCGGGGCCATCCTTGCAGGCGCGATCGATGGCCGGGCCGGGGCGTCGCTTGCGGGCCCGGGCGGAGCCGGTCATATCAGAGCGGAATAGCCTGGAGTGCGCCGAATGCCTGCCTCGTTGCCGCGTCCCGTCATGCTCGTCATCCTGGACGGCTGGGGCTGGCGTGAGGAGGAGGCGGACAACGCGGTGCGCCAGGCCGACACGCCGAACTTCGACGCGCTGGTACAGGGGCCGCACGCCTTCCTGCGGACGTTCGGCCTGGATGTCGGGCTGCCGGAGGGGCAGATGGGCAACTCCGAGGTGGGGCACCTGAACATCGGCGCGGGCCGGGTGGTGATGCAGGAGCTGCCGCGGATCGGCCAGGCGGTGCGCGACGGCAGCCTGGCCCGCACCCCGGCCATCACCGGGCTGATCGCGGCGCTGCGGGGCACCGGGGGCACCTGCCACCTGATGGGCTTGGTGTCGCCCGGCGGCGTGCATGCGCACCAGGACCATGCGGCGGCCTTGGCGCGCATCCTGGCCGAGGCACGCATCCCGACGCGCGTGCATGCCTTCACCGACGGGCGGGACACGCCGCCGCAGTCGGGCGGGGACGACCTGCAGCGCCTGCAGGCCGCCCTGCCGGAGGGGGTGCGGATCGGGACGGTGTGCGGCCGGTATTACGCGATGGACCGTGACAACCGCTGGGAACGCGTGGAGAAGGCGTATCTGGCGATGGCCGAAGGCCAGGGCGCATCCTTCGCCGACGCCGCCAGCGCCATCGACGACGCCTACGGCAAGGGTGTCACCGACGAGTTCGTGGTGCCGGCCTGCATCGGCGGCTACGGCGGGATGAAGGACGGCGACGCGATCCTGTCGTTCAACTTCCGCGCCGACCGCATCCGCGAGATATTGGCGCCGCTGCTGGACCCGGCATTCGACGGGTTTCCCCGCCGCCGGATGCTGAAGCTGGCGGCCGCGGTCGGCATGACCCGCTACAGCGATGCGCTGGCGCCGTTCATGCAGGCGGTGTTCCCGCCGCAGACGATGGACCGGATTCTGGGCGAGGTGGTCGCGGAAGCCGGGCTGAAGCAGCTGCGGATGGCGGAGACGGAGAAGTACCCGCACGTCACCTATTTCATGAATGGCGGGCGGGAAGCGCCGTTCGAGGGCGAGGACCGGACGATGGTGGCCTCGCCGAAGGTCGCGACCTACGACCTGCAACCGGAGATGTCGGCGCCGGAGCTGGCGGACAAGGCGGTGCAGGCGATCCGGTCGGGCCGCTACGACCTGGTGATCCTGAACTTCGCCAACGCGGACATGGTCGGGCACACCGGCAAGCTGGCGGCGGCGGTGCTGGCGGTCGAGGCCGTCGATGCGGGGCTGGGGCGGATCATGGAGGCGGTGGCCGCGCAGGGCGGCGCGCTGCTGGTGACGGCCGACCACGGCAACTGCGAGATGATGCGCGACCCGGCGACGGGTGGCCCGCACACGGCGCACACGACGAACCCGGTGCCGATCCTGCTGGCCGCCCACGGTGCCGCAGGCCTGTCGGAATGCCGGCTGCGGGACGGGCGCCTGGCGGACATCGCGCCCACCCTGCTGGCGCTGCTGCAGGTTCCGCAGCCCGCCGAGATGACCGGCCGGTCGCTACTGGTCGAGCAACATGCGGCGGTTGCTGCTCGCTAGCCTGGTCGTCGCCGGGTTGACGCCTGGCCCCATGGTCCCGCGGGCGTCGGGCCAGGCACGCCCGCTGCGGGAGGAGCGGGCCCGCGCACCGGTGCCGACTGCCACTCAGGTGGAAGCCCGGGACGCGGGGGAGCGGGCGCGGGCGGCGGCGGCCGAGGAGGAGCAGCTGGCGACGCAGCGCGTGACCGCTGCGTCGGCCCTGCAGCACATCGAGACCGAGGTGGCGGAGCGGGCGGCAGAGGTGTCCACCCTTGCCGAGCGGCGGGCGGGGGCGAGCGCCCGGCTGGCGGCGCACGCGGCGGCACTCTCGCCCCTGCTGCCGCTGATGGAGCGGCTGGCGCTGTTCCCGGCCGAAACGCTGCTGGCGGTGCCGGCGCCGCCGGAGCAGGCGTTGCGCGGGCTGGGCGTGCTGCGCGGGATGGCGCGCCGGCTGGAGCAGGAGGCGGCCGGGCTGCGGCGGGAGCAGGCGGCGCTCGCAGCGGAGTCTGCAGCGCTGGACGCCGCGTTGCCGGCGTTGCGGCAGGCGCAGGCGCGGCAAGCCGAGCAGGCCCGGGCGCTGGACGCCGACATTGCGTCGGCGCAGGGGCGGCGGCTGCGGGCGGAGGAAGCCGGGGTCGAGGCGCAGCGCCGGGCGGCGGCGGAGGCGGCACGGTCCGAAAGCCTGCGGGGTGCGCTGGCCGTCCTGGAGGCGGCGCGGGCGCGGGCGGAGGCCCAGCTGCGCGAGAGCAACCTGCGCGAGAGCAACCTGCGCGAAGCGGCGGGGCGGGGCGAACGGCAGCGGCAGGAGGCGGCAGCGGCCGAGGCACGGCGGGTTCAGGCCAGCCTGTCGCGCCCGGCCGGCACCGGGGTGGACGCCGGCCCCGGGCCGCAGGCCCCACCCAACGCCGGGACGCTGTTGCAGCCGGTCGCCGGCAGCGTGGTGCGCGCCTGGGGCGAACGGACGGATGCGGGGCCGGCGACCGGGGTCTCGTATCGCCCCGCGCCGCAGGCCCGGGTGGTGGCGCCCTGCGCAGGCCGGGTCCGGTTCTCCGGGCCGTTCCGGAGCTTCGGCGCGCTCGTGATCCTGGATTGCGGGGGGGGCTACGCCTTCGTGCTGGCGGGGCTCGAGCGGCTGGACGTGACGGTCGGGGCCGCGGTCCTGGCGGGGGAGCCGGTGGGCACGATGCCGGGGTGGGACGCGACCAGCGCGGCGGCCCGACCGGCCCTGTACATGGAATTGCGGCATGATGGGGTGGCGGTGAACCCGGCCCCTTTCCTCCGCGGCAAGGGATAGCCATGTGAGGTCGGAATTGTGTCAGACTGCCGCAAGGCGTTGAGATTCTGCTGACAGGTGGCTGCTAGAGTATCGGTCGCGTGTGTTAGGTTTTTGGCGAGGCGGCCCGGGCGGCCGCCGAGGGGAATATCCGGCATGAAGTTCCGTAGCGGTTTGCTTCTGGGTGCAGCCTTCGCCGCCGGCATTGCCGCCGGCCCCGCGACGGGGCTGCTGGACCGGACCTTCGGCTGGCCGATTGCGCATGCCCGGGCGCAGGACAACCGCAACGCCGACATGTACCGGATGCTGGACCTGTTCAGCGACGTGGTGGAGCGCATCCGGGCCGAGTACGTGGAGCCTGTGAACGACAAGGAGCTGATCGAGAACGCGATCAACGGCATGCTGACGGGATTGGACCCGCACAGCAGCTACATGAACGCGAAAAGCTTCAAGGACATGCAGGTGCAGACCCGGGGCGAGTTCGGCGGGCTGGGCCTCGAGGTCAGCAGCGAGAACGGCATCATCAAGGTCGTGAGCCCGATCGACGACACGCCGGCGGCGCGGGCCGGGGTGAAGGCGGGCGACCTGATCACGATGCTGGACGGGCAGACGGTGCAGGGCCTGACGCTGAACGAGGCGGTGGACAAGATGCGCGGCTCGCCGGGCAGCAGCATTAAGCTGACGATCAAGCGGGACGGGATCAACACGCCGCTCGAGCTGTCGATGCAGCGTGAGGTGATCAAGATCCAGGTCGTGAAGTCGCGGATGGAGGGGGATACCGGTTACATCCGCCTGTCGAGCTTCAACGAGCAGACGGACCCCGGGCTGAAGAAGGCGATCAACGACTTGCGGCGGCAGAACCCGGCGCTGAAGGGGTTCGTGCTGGACCTGCGAAACAACCCGGGTGGGCTGCTGGATCAGGCAATCTCGGTCAGCGACGAGTTCCTGCACGAGGGCGAGATCGTCAGCACCCGGGCACGCCACCCGGAGGAGAGCCAGCGCTGGTTCGTGAAGCACGGAGACATCACCGGCGGACTGCCGCTGGTGGTGATGATCAACGGCGGCTCGGCTTCGGCGAGCGAGATCGTCGCGGGCGCCCTGCAGGACCATCACCGGGCGGTGCTCGTCGGCACGCGCAGCTTCGGCAAGGGCTCCGTCCAGACGGTGATGCCGCTGCCCGGCAGCGGGGCGATGCGGCTGACGACGGCGCGCTACTACACGCCGTCCGGCCGCAGCATCCAGGGGCTGGGGATTGCGCCGGATGTGGAGGTCGCGTCGTCCCGCACCGAGACGCCGCGGTTCGGGCCGGAGCGGGAGGCGGACCTGAACAAGGCGCTGCGGAACCAGGGGGGCACGACGCCGCCGAGCGGGGCTGCGCCGCGGACGGACCTGCCGCCGATCGCGCGCGACATCCCGAAGCTGCCGCCGGAGAACTTCCCGGCCTTCGACCCGGCCAAGCCCGAGACGGACTTCCAGCTGAAGGAAGCGGTCCAGGTGCTGCAGTCGATGGTCCAGCAGCGCCGCGCCTCGCTGAAGTAGCGGGCGCCGGGGGCCAGTCGGCGACGATGGCGGTTGCACCCGGCGCGGGGTGGCGCGGCCTGGCGCTGTTCTGGACTGCGATCCTGGTGCTGGGGGCCGGCGGGGCCGGGACGCTGCAGTGGATGGGGCCGATCGAGCATCAGCCGCGCCCTGTGGCGGACGCGCATTCGACCGCCGATGCGGGTCATGTGACGAGCACGCCGTCGGCCGGCAGTCCTCAGGCCGATGTTGCCGACGGACATGCGCGCCTTGCACGTGTCGCTGCACCCGACCCCGCGCTGCTGGAGACATCGAAGCTGTTCGGACCGGCGCAGCTGCCGCGCGTGGCTGCGGACGGGCGGCGGGCTCGTGTGGTCTATGCCGCGCCGAGCCCTGCGGGTGCGCCGGCAGGGCCGCGGGTCGCGTTGTTGCTGGTGGGCTTCGGGTTGTCGGACCGGGACAGCCGGTCGGCGCTGGAGCAGCTGCCGGGGCCCGTGTCGTTCGGCGTTTCGGCCTATGCGGTGCCCACGGCCGGGCTGCTGGACGGGGCGCGGGAGGCCGGGCACGAGCTGCTGGCGTCGGTGCCGATGGAGCCGCAGGGCTATCCGTTGAACGATGAGGGGACCCGATCGTTGCGGACGGGACTGCCGCCCGAGGACAACCGGCAGAACCTGGATTGGGCGCTGAGCCGGACGCCCGGTGCGGTCGGGGCGACGGGGGCGTCGGATGGCATGCGGGGGGAGCGGTTCTCCGACGTGTCCGCCGCCTTCGAGCCGGTGCTGGACGAGATCGGGCGGCGGGGGCTGCTGTATGTCGATCCGCGCCCGGGGCGGGCGGTCGAGCGGCCGGGGCTACCGGTGCGCGCCGTGGATGTGGTGCTCGACGACTCGCCGGCGCGGGCCGACATCGAGGCGAAGCTGCGCGACCTGGAGCGGGTGGCGCGCGAGCATGGGTCGGCCCTGGGGTTGGCTGGGCAGCCGCGGCCGGTCACGGTCGAGCGGATGGCGGCCTGGACGAAGACGCTGCAGGCGCGCGGCATCGTGCTGGTTCCCGTGAGCGCCCTGATCGGAGAGGCCCGGCCATGACCACGCTGCCATATCGGCCGAATGTCGGGGCCGTGCTGTTTAACAGGAACGGCCTGGTGTTCGTGGCCCGCCGGGCAGACCTGCCGCATGCCGAGGGTGCGCCGGGGCAATGGCAGCTGCCGCAGGGCGGCATCGACGAGGGCGAGGACCCCGGGACGGCCGTGCTGCGGGAGCTGGAGGAGGAGATCGGGACGGCGCGGGCCACGATCATCGGCGAACATCCGGAGTGGCTGCACTACGACCTGCCGCCGGCGCTGATCGGCACGGCGTTGGGGGGACGCTTTCGGGGGCAGCGGCAGCGTTGGTTCGCGCTGCGGTTCACGGGGGAGGACGCGGATGTCCGGCTGGACCTGGACCCGCATCCGGAGTTCGACGCCTGGCGCTGGGTCGCGCTGCAGGAGCTGCCGGGCCTGGCGGTGGCATTCAAGCAGCCGATCTATGCGGCGTTGGCAGCGTCATTCGCCGGGTTCGCCGTCCCGGTCGAGGGCTGAGCCGTCCAGGAGACGGTCCTGGCGGCGTTGCTCTGTGGCGGCGGCCTCGCGCTCCATCCGGCTGCGGCCGTGCAGGGCCCTGTTCGCCGCGGCCTGCCGTTCCGCGTCGTCGCGGGCGCGCGCCTTCTTCACACGCCGGAGGTTGACGATCTCTGCCATGGCGTCATCGTGGCACGGCACGCTGACGGAGAACATCATGGGCCACACGATCGAGTTGACGGCGGCCGACGGGCACACGCTTTCCGCCTACACGGCGGGGCCGGCCGGGGCGGCCAAGAGCCTGGTGGTGGTGCAGGAGATCTTCGGGGTGAACGGCCACATGCGCGAGGTTTGCGACGCCTTTGCGGCCGAGGGATATGCGGTCGTCGCACCGGCGCTGTTCGACCGCGTGGGCCCGGGGCTCGAGCTCGGCTACACCGCCGACGACGTGGCCCGAGGGCGGGAGTTGCGGGGCAAGATCGGCGATGACGCGGTCATGCACGACATCGCGGCGGCGGCGGGGGCTGTTGGGGGAAGCAAGGGGATCATCGGGTACTGCTGGGGTGGCAGCGTCGCCTGGTGGGGCAGCACGCGCAGCAGGAGCTTCGCCGCGGCGGTCGGCTGGTATGGCGGCGGCATCGCCGCGACGCGGACGGAAGCGCCGCATTGCCCGGTCCAGCTGCATTTCGGCGAGACGGATGCGAGCATCCCGATGAGCGACGTGGCGCTGATCCGTGAGGCGCAGCCGGGGGTGGAGGTGTTCGTCTATCCTGGCGCCGGGCATGGGTTCGGCTGCAACGAACGGGCCAGCTTCGACAAGGCGGCGGCCGAGCTGGCGCAGTCCCGCAGCCTGGCGTTCTTCCGGGCAAACCTCTGAGTCAGCTTGCTTCGTCAGGAAGGCTCAAGTCGGCGTAGAATTCGGCGACGGGGATCTCGATCCCAATCTCCGGCATGCGCAGGGTGTCGGCCGCAACGAGTTGGTCGACGATCCATCCACCGCTCGATCGGGTGTAGGTGGTGACCATGATCTGGTCCTGCTCCAGGAGAACATACCGGCGGACGGAGTCGAGCGAGCGGTACTCCATCAGCTTCGACGTTCGATCTGTCCGTTCGGTGCTCTTCGACAGGACTTCGAAGATAACGACCGGCTCGGTCACCATATCGGCGTCGTTGGCGATCGGTGTGCAGGCGACCACGGCATCCGGGTATCGGTAGATCGATCCGATCCTGACCTTCAGAGCGCCACCATGCGGGCGGCACAGTTTGCCTCGCAGGCGCGTCACCAGTGCCGCCGCAAGGTTCATGCAAATGGTCGAATGCGCGTTGGTGCCGCCGTTCATCGCGGTGGGCTGAAGCCCGTCGAACTCCCAGCGGAGTTCCTGTTCCCGCTCCCAGGCGAGATACTGCTCGGGCGACATGGGCTTGCGGAGGGCGTGGTTCATGGCGGGGACAGTATCACGGCCTGTCTGGCCGTTTGCCAGGCTTATCGGTGCAGGACGCGACCGGCAACGGCGTCAAGCTTGGCCAGCATGCGGGGGTCGCGATGGTCGGGGCGGGTGATGAGGGCGTGCTCGAGCACGCGATCGCAGCCGGCCGGGCATGGGCCACGGGGGGCGCCGAGGGCCGGGACGACGGCACGGACCAGGGCGCGGGCGTTGTCGGCGTTGGCCATGATGACCTTGACGATGGCGTCGACCGTGACGGCGTCGTGGTCGTCGTGCCAGCAGTCGAAGTCGGTGACCATGGCCACGGTCGCGTAGCAGAGCTCCGCCTCGCGGGCGAGCTTGGCTTCGGGCATGTTGGTCATACCGATGACGCTGCAGCCCCAGCTGCGATAGAGATTGCTCTCGGCCCGGGTGGAGAATTGCGGACCTTCCATGACCAGGTAGGTGCCGCCGCGGTGGACGGGCAGGCCGAGCCCGGTCGCTGCGGCTTCGAGCGCGTCGCCGAGGCGAGGGCAGACCGGGTCGGCCATCGAGACGTGGGCGACGCAGCCATTGCCGAAGAAGGTCTTCTCCCGGGCGAAGCTGCGGTCGATGAACTGGTCGACGATCACGAAATTTCCGGGCGGCAGCTCGGCCTTCAGGCTGCCGACAGCGGACAGTGAAAGAACGTCCGTGACGCCGGAGCGCTTCAGGGCGTCGATGTTGGCGCGGTAGTTGAGGCCGCTGGGGCTGAGCGGATGGCCGCGCCCGTGCCGGGGCAGGAAGACGCAGCGGACGCCATCGAGATCGCCGAAGAGCAGCTCGTCCGAGGGTTCACCCCAGGGTGTCTCGACCCGGCGCCAAGTCGGGTTCTGCAACCCGGCCACGTCGTAGACGCCGGAGCCGCCGATGATCCCGATCACCGGCGTCACCTGGTCGGTCATGCCTCAGACCCTAATGGACGTCTTTCCAGACCTTTTTCTTCACAGCGTATGTCAGGCCGGTCAGAAGGGTGAGGAACAGGACGGCCTTGACCCCCATGCGTTTGCGGGCCTCCATCTCGGGGTTGGACGTCCAGGTCAGGAACTCCACGACGTCCCGCGACATCTGCTCGACCGAGGCCTTGGTGCCGTCGGCATAGGTCACCTGGCCGTCGTTGAGCGGCGGCGGCATGGCGAGCAGGTGGCCGGGGAAGTAGGTGTTGTAATACTGGCCCGGCTGGACTGTGACGCCGGCGGGGGCGTCCTTGTAGCCGTTCAGCAAGGCATGGATGTAGTTGGACCCATCCTCACGGGCGTTCACGATCAGGGTCTGGTCGGGCGGCAGCGCGCCGCCGTTTGCCGCACGGGCGGCCTTCTCGTTGGCGAAGGGCGCGCGGAAGCGGTCGGCCGGCGTGCCGGCGCGTTCGATCGGCTGGCCGGAATCATCGGTGCTGCCGCCGATCTGCTTGCTGGCGGCGATCGCCTTCACCTGCTCCTCGCTCAGGCCGATGGCCGAGAGGTTGCGATACGACATCAGGCTCATGGAGTGGCAGTTGGAGCAGACTTCGTTGTAGACCTGGAAGCCGCGCTGCATGGCGGCGCGGTCGTAGGTGCCGAAGGGCCCGTTGAAGCTCCAGGCCTGCTTCGGCGGCTCCGGCTGCTCATGTTCCTGGGCAGAAGCCGGGGTCGAGGCGGCTGCGACGAGCGCAGCCGCGAGAACGAACCAACGCATCACGGCTTCTCCATCGGCTTTGCCGTGGCACCGGCGGGCAAGGGGCCCCCACCGCCGCCGGGCGGGCCCGGGCGGCGCTTCACGACGGGGCTCGAGATGCTCTCGGGCAACGGCAGCGGCCGTTCGAGCTTGCCCAGGATCGGCAGCAGCACCAGGAAGTGCAGGAAGTAGTAGGCCGTGGCGACGCGGCCGACGACGACCCAGATGCCTTCCGGCGGCTTGCCGCCGACGACGCCCAGGATCACGACGGTGGCGACGAGCAGGACCATCAACTGCTTGTAGATGGGCCGGAAGCGGCAGCTGCGCACCGGGGAGGTGTCGAGCCAGGGGAGGACGAACAGGACGGCAATGGCGCTGAACATCAGGATGACGCCGCCCAGCTTGTTCGGGACCGATCGCAGGATCGCGTAGAATGGCAGGAAGTACCATTCGGGCTCGATATGCGCCGGGGTGGAAAGCGGGTTGGCGGGGATGAAGTTCGCGGGGTCGCCCAGGTAGGTCGGGGCGAAGAACACCAGCCCTGCGAAGACCAGCAGGTAGACGCAGATGCCGACGCTGTCCTTGGCGGTGTAGTAGGGGTGGAAGGGCAGCGTGTCCTGCGGCGTCTTGACGTCGATGCCCAGCGGGTTGTTGGACCCGGTGATGTGCAGCGCGACGATGTGCAGGAAGACGACGCCGAAGATCATGAACGGCAGCAGGTAATGCAGGCTGAAAAAGCGGTTGAGCGTCGGGTTGTCGACGCTGAACCCGCCCCAGAGCAGGGTGACGATGCTGTCGCCGATGAGTGGGATGGCGGAGAAGAGGTTGGTGATGACGGTGGCGCCCCAATAGCTCATCTGGCCCCAGGGAAGGACGTAGCCCATGAAGGCGGTCGCCATCATCAGCAGCAGGATCACGACGCCCAGGATGAACAGCAGCTCACGCGGCTTCTTGTAGGACCCGTAGTAGAGGGCGCGGAAGATGTGGACGTAGACGACGATGAAGAACATCGATGCGCCGTTGGCGTGCACGTAGCGCAGCAGCCAACCGTAGTTCACGTCGCGCATGATGCGCTGGACGCTGTCGAAGGCCATGGTGGTGTTGGCCGTGTAGTTCATGGCCAGGAAGATGCCGGTGGCGATCATGATGACCAGGTTGATCATCGCCAGGGCGCCGAAGTTCCAGAAGTAGTTGAAGTTCTTCGGCGTGGGGAACGCACCGTATTCCTTCTGCATCATCGTGAAGACGGGCATACGGGTGTCGATCCAGTTGATCACCGGATTCTTGAATTCGCTGTTGTGCAGGCCGGCCATGATGGTTTCTCCTCAGCCGATCTTGATCTTGGTGTCGCCGTTGAAGGCGTAAGGGGGCACGGCGAGATTTGCCGGTGCCGGGCCGTGTCGCACCCGGCCGGAGGTGTCGTACTGGCTGCCGTGGCACGGGCAGAACCAGCCGCCGAAGTCGCCGCGCGGGTCGGTCGACTTGTTGCCCAGCGGCACGCAGCCGAGGTGGGTGCAGATCCCGACGACGACCAGGAGCTTCTCGTGCCCGGCCTTCACGCGCTGGCTGTCGGGCTCGGGGTCGATCAGGTCCTTCAGCGCGACGCCCTCGGCGGCCTTCACCTCCTCGTCGGTGCGGCTGCGGACGAAGATCGGCTTGCCGCGCCAGACGACGGTGATGGCTTGGCCTGCGGCGATCGGGGTGGTGTCGACCTCAACGCTGGACAGGGCCAGCACGTCCTTGGCGGGGTTCATGCTGTCGATGAACGGCCAGGCGAGCGACGCGGCGCCGATGACGGTCGCGCTGCCGGTCAGAAGCTTCAGGAAGTCACGTTTGCCGATGTCGGGCGCACCCACCGTGGTGATGGCGTCGCGGATGGTGGCGCTGGCGGTCTCTGCCATGGAAATCCTCAGTTACGCCCGAAGCGCGGGCCTAGAAGTAGCAAGGGCCGGGCGCCTGGGCGTCCGGAGTTGCGGCGCACCATAAAGACGCGCCCTGCCCCCTGCAACATGCGGGCAGAAGCCTTTATGATGTCCGAAGACATTGGATGGGTCACAAATGCCGCAAGGGGCCGCAACGCCGCCGCATGAAGCGCTGAAGCCGCAGGCGCAGGCCTGGTTTGAGTCGCTGCGGGACCGGATCTGCGCCGAGTTCGAGGCGATCGAGGACGAGAACGGGGGTGACGCCCCGGCCGGGCGGTTCGAGCGCCGGCCCTGGGCGCGGCCGATCGAGGCCGGTGCCGCCGCGGATGCGCTGGGCGGCGGCGGCGTGATCAGCGTCATGCACGGCCGGGTGTTCGAGAAGGTGGGCGTGAACGTCTCGACCGTGTGGGGGGAGTTCAGCCCGGAGTTCCGCAAGTCGATCCCCGGGGCGGAGGAGGACCCGCGCTTCTGGGCCAGCGGGATCAGCATCGTCTCGCACCCCTGCAGCCCGCTGGTGCCCGCGGCGCACATGAACACCCGCATGCTGGTGACGACGCGCGGCTGGTTCGGCGGCGGCGGCGACCTGACGCCCATGCGGCTGGAAGCGCCGGACGCGCGGGAGGATGCGGCGACCTTTCATGCCGCCTATCGCGACGCGTGCGACCGGCATGCGAACGGCGGCGCCGGGCCCGGCGACTACCCGGCCTACAAGAAGTGGTGCGACGAGTATTTCTTCCTGCCGCACCGGAACGAGCCGCGCGGCGCCGGGGGCATCTTCTACGACCACGTGTTCACCGGCAACGCCGAGACGGACTTCGCCTTCACGCGGGATGTCGGCCTCGCTTTCCTCGGCGCCTATCCGGCCATCGTCCGGCGGCGGATGCGTGCGCCGTGGACCCCGGCGGACCGGGCGCACCAGCTGATGCGGCGCGGGCGGTATGTGGAATTCAACCTGCTGCACGACCGCGGCACGCTGTTCGGGCTCAAGACGGGCGGCAACGTCGACGCGATCCTGATGAGCTTGCCACCGGCGGTTGGTTGGCCGTAACGAGTGAGACATCCAGGGAGTAGAATCATGACCCACGCGTTCAGGACCGCCGCCGCTTTGCTTCTGCTGGCGATCGCGCCGGCCTTCGCCCAGACGCCGGCCCCGGCCCCGGCTGCGAAGCCGCCTGCCCCGGTCGCTGCGCCGATGACCACCCCGGCCGCCACCCCCGCCGCCAAGCCGGCCGCACGGGCGACGAAGCCGGCCGCCGCCGGGGGAAAGGTCGACATCAACAGCGCGACCGCGGCCCAGCTGGACGCGCTGCCGCAGATCGGGCCGGTGCGGTCCAAGGCGATCGTGGCCGGGCGGCCGTATGAGGAGTTGCAGGACCTGGTGAAGAAGAAGGTGCTGAGCCAGGGCATCTTCGACAAGGCCAAGGGCGGGATGGCGCTGGCCAACATCAACACCTCGACCGCGGCCGAGATGGCCAAGACGCTGCCCGGCATCGGCGAGGTCCGGGCCAAGGAGATCGTGGCCGGCCGCCCCTACGCGAGCCCGCAGGACCTGGTGACGAAGAAGGTGCTGACCGACGGCGTGTTCGACAAGATGAAGGACCTGGTCGCCTGGTAGGTCAGGCTTCCCGGTTGGTTCAGGCCGCAAGGGCCTGGGTTCGGACGAGGCGGGCGTAGAGCCCGTCCTCGGCCAGGAGCTGGGCGTGCGAGCCTTGTTCCACGACGGCGCCGTCGGTCAGCGCGACGACCAGGTCGGCGTCGCGCACGGTGCTGAGGCGATGCGCGACGACGATGGTGGTGCGGCCGGCGCGTAGCGTGGCCAGGGCGGCCTGCACGGCGGCCTCGCTTTCCGCATCGAGGGCGCTGGTGGCTTCATCCAACAGCAGGATGCGGGGGTTGCGCAGCAGGGCGCGGGCCAGGGCGACGCGCTGACGCTGCCCGCCGGAGAGGCGTCCGCCGCCGGGTCCGACCGGGGTGGCGAAGCCCTCGGGCAGATCGCGGATAAAGTCGATGGCGGCGGCGGCGGCGGCCGCGTTCTCGATCTCGTCGTCGGTTGCGCCGGGGCGGCCCATGCGGATGTTGGCGGCGACCGTGTCGTCGAACAGCAGCGTGTCCTGCCCGACATAGGCGATGGCGTCGCGGAGCGAGCCCAGGGTGACATCGCGAACGTCGGTGCCATCGATGGTGATGGCGCCGTGCAGCACGTCCTGCAGGCGGGGGATCAAAGCCAGGGCGGTGGACTTGCCTGCGCCCGAGGGTCCCACGAGGGCGACGGTAAGGCCGGGCTCGGCGTCGAAGCTGAGGCTGCGCAGGCCCATGCGGCCGTCGGGGTAGGCGAAGCCGACGCCCTGGAAGCGGACGTGTCCGGGCCCGGGCGGCAGGGCGATGGCGTCGGGCCGCTCGGCGACGCCGGGCTTCTCGTCGATCACGTGGAAGACGCGGGCCAGGCCGGCGAGCCCTTCCTGCAGCGCGGCGTTAAGCGAGCCCAGCGCGCGGAGCGGCTGGGCGGCCAGCAGCAGGGCGGAGACGAAGCCGGCGAAGTTGCCGATGCCGCCGTCGCCCAGCGCCGCCCGCCATCCGGCAAAGCCGATGACGAGTGCGACGGCGGTGCCGCCCAGCACCTCCAGCAGGGGATCGAGGCGGGATCGGTTACGGGTCATGCGCATGAGGGCGCGATACATGTCGCGGAACGCCTGGGCGGCGCGGGCGGTCTCGGCGGCCTCCAGCCGGTAGGCGCGGACGGTGCGGGCCTGGGCGAAGCTCTGGTGCAGCAGGGCCGCGGTCTCGCCCAGCTTCTCCTGCATGCCGCCCGAGGCGCGGCGAATGCGTTTGCCCAGCCGCTGGATCGGCAGGGCAGCGATGGGGTACATGACGGCCGCGATCAGGCTGAGCGCCCAATCCATGTAGATCATGGCGCCGACCAGGCCGATGATGGTCACGCCGTCGCGCAGGCCGTTCACGGTGCGGGTCAGCGATTCGCGGATGATGGTGGCGTCGGTGGTGAAGCGGGTCGCCAGGGCGGCGGGCGCCTCGCGCTCCACCTGGGCCAGGTCGGCGCGCATCAGGTGGCCGAACATGCGGCTCTGCAGGTCCTGGATGACCAGCAGGACGAGCTGCTGCACCAGCACGCTCTGGGCATACTGCGTCGCGGCCTTCGCGGCGGTGACGAGGATGACGATGATGGGCAGCTGATACAGGATCCGCTGGTCCCGGTTCACGAACATGGAAATCGCGCGGTTGATGACGACGGGATAGAGCGCGGTGAACCCGGCCGTCATGGCCGTCAGCAGCAGGACCAGCAGCAGGCGGCCGCGGTGGTGGCGGACCTGCTCGCGCCACAGGCGGCGGAGCAGCGCCCACGTGCGTTCGTCGACGGCCGAGGCTGCGGGCGGCAGGGCGGGCGGACCGTGAGGGGGGATGGCGCCGGTGTCCATGGGGCGGCGGTGTATCAGCGGGCGGCCAGGCTCGCCAGTTCGGCCCGGCACGCCGCTGCGTCGGCGACGCAGCCGCCCGCCATCCACCAGGTGCGGACCTGGTCCAGCAGGGTGCCGATCCCGGGGCCGGGCGGCAGCCCGAGGGCGAGCGCGTCGCGGCCGTGCAGGGGGAAGGTGGGCGTGGGCAGGGCGGACAGCCGGGCGCGCAGCGCGGGCCAGGGCGGGGCTGCGCCGCCTTCGAGCCAGGTCCGGCCGATCAGGGCGGAGCGGGGCGTGGTGGCCAGGGCGCGGCGGATCGTGTCGTCGTCGGCCTCGGGCCGGGGCGCGGGTCCGGCGAGGGCCAGCAGGGTCTGGGCCTCGGCGCGGGACAGCTTGAACCGGTCGGCGAGGTCCGTGGCCCCGGGCGCGAGGGCGGTCAGGCGCAGCAGCGGGTCGATCGGGGCGCCGCCCTGCAGCAACCGTTCGAACGCGGGCAATGCGGGGGGTACCGGGAGAACGGCCTCGAGCACGCCGAGGCTGTCCATCAAACGGAGCGCGGTGCCGAGCCGGCCAGGGGGCTGCAGGATCGCCAGGATGCGCTTCAGCTCGCTCCAGACCCGCTCGACGGACAGGCGGGCGAGGCCGGGCACGCTGTCGCGCAGCGCGGCCTCGGTCGCGGGCTCGGGCGGCGTGGTGGCGTAGCGGGCGTGGAAGCGGAAGAAGCGGAGGATGCGCAGATAGTCCTCGGCGATGCGCCGGGCGGGATCGCCGACGAAGCGCAGGCGGCCGGCGCGCAGGTCGGCGATGCCGCCGAAGGGGTCGAACACCGCCCCGTCGGGCCGCATGGACAGGGCATTGATGGTGAAATCGCGCCGGGCGGCGTCCTGGGTCCAGTCGGTCGTCCAGGCGACCTCGGCATGGCGGCCGTCGGTGCGTTCGTCGGTGCGGAGCGTCGTGACCTCGAAGCCCCGGCCATGGCTGATGGCGGTCACGGTGCCGTGCTGCAGGCCGGTCGGCGCTTGCTTCAGCCCGGCCGCCTCCAGCGCCTGCATGACCGCATCCGGCGGGTCGGGCGTCGCGAGGTCGATGTCGGCGACGGGGTGCCCGGCGATCGTGTCGCGCACCGCGCCGCCCACGATGCGGGCCGCGGGCAGGGCACGGAGAACGGCCTGGAGCGCCGGGTCGGAGAGGAAGGCCGGCGGGGCGAGGACCAGGGCCGGCCGGTCCGTCACTCGGTGTGGCCCTCGACGATCTGGCCGTTCTCCTGGTGGGCGGGCACGTAGCGGCCGGGGGGCAGCCGGTCGCGGTCGGAGAAGACGAACAGCAGGCCGCCGAGGACGGCGAGTGCGGCGAGGATGAGGGCCAGCTGGCGTGGCGGGGGCGCGTTCAGGCCCCGGGCGCGGGCGGCCCGCCAGAGCAGGAAGGCGGCGAGCGGGGCGAGGAAGACGGCGAGCTCGGCGGCGCGGATCATGGCGCGGACCTGGTGTTCATGGGGCCTGCGAGCGAAGGCGTGCGGCCAGGTGGACGAGGATGGCGGCAGTCGCGCCCCAGATGTAATGCCGTTCATGCGGCCAGACCCAGAACTTGCGCTCGCGGCCGCGGAACGGGCGGGTGCGGCGCTCGGGCGCATCGGGGTCCAGCAGGGTCTCGAGCGGCAGGGTGAAGATCTCGGCGACCTCGTCGGGGCTGGGAACGAAGGGCAGGCCTTCCGGCAGCAGGGCCAGCACGGGGGTGATCAGGTAGCCGGTGCCGGTGACGTAGTCGGGCAGGCGGCCGGCGAGCTCCACCTGGTCGGGGTGGAGGCCGATCTCCTCCTGCGCCTCCCGCAATGCGGCGGCTTCGGGCGAGGCGTCGTCGGGCTCGATCCGGCCGCCGGGGAAGGCGACCTGGCCGGCATGGGCGGACAGATGGGCGGTGCGGAGCGTCAGCAGGATGCCGGGCTGTGCGCCATGGACGATCGGGACCAGGACCGCGGCGGGGCGGAGCGGTCCGTCGATGAGGTCGGCTGCGTCGTCCGAGGTGGCCAGGGCGGCGATCAACTCGGGCGACGCCTCCTCGCCGCTCAGCCGGCGGCGCAGCGTCGCGAGTTCCAAGCCGTCAGTCCCCGGGGTCTTCGGATAGTTCCTCGGGACAGTCCTCGGGCTCGCAGTCCGAGCAGGTGGGCACGTCGCCGAGGGTGAAGAAGCGATTCTGGCTCCAGACGCCCAGCACGCTGCGGCCGCCGGAGGTGCAGGGCACGGCGAGGGCGACGAGCTCATAATAGACGGCGCGGCAGATGCGGGCCTCGAGCGGGGGTGCGCCGTCGTTGCCGCGCACCAGGATGTAGGGCGTCGGCTCGTTGGTCATCTGGTCCGTGCGGACGCGGATGGGATGATCGGGGCCGGCGGCCACGACCTGGTCGACGTTGGTGCGGAAGCTGAGCACCTGGTTGGAACCGCAGCCGCACCAGTCCATCTCGACGGCCATCCACGGCACGTCCTCGACCTCGATCCGGCCGCGTTCGGCGGGGGTTTCGAGCCAGTAGGATCCGTCGGGCTCGCGCTTGAGGACACTGCTGAACAGGCAGACCATCTCCCGCCGGCCGATGGGGCTGCCGCGATAGAGCCAGGTGCCGTCCCGCTTGATGACGAAGGGGATGTCGCCACATTCACGGGGCGGGCGGCGGGCGGCGGCATCGGCGCACGCCGGCCTGCCGGACGCCAAGGTCGATGTTCGGTTGTTGAACGCCGGCGCGACGCGGGCGCGGTCGATGAGGGTGGCGGTGAAGGGTTCGGGCATGGCATCGTTCACGACAACGTCTCCGGGTTCGGCCGTGCAACCGTCGTGTGGTGGATATAGGGATCACCCCCCCGAAGATGAAACCCCTGTCATCAAGGGGATATCGGTAAGGCCCATGAAAAGGACCGCATCGGGCGGTCCGGGCCCATGAAAGGGACCGCGTCGAGCGGTCCAGGCCCATGAAAGGGACCGCATTGAGCGAGAACATGGCGACCGGCGCCGAGCTGATGGACGGGATCGAGGCGCTGGGGGCGCGGGCGGTGGCGGCACGGGCGGAGATCGGCCGGCTGATCTTCGGGCAGGAGGAGGTGGTGGAGCAGGTGCTGGTCACGCTGCTGGCGGGCGGGCATGCGCTGCTGGTGGGGGTGCCGGGCCTGGGCAAGACGCTGCTGGTGGAGACGCTGGGCACGGTGCTGGGGCTTGCGCCCAAGCGGGTGCAGTTCACGCCGGACCTGATGCCGGCCGACATCACGGGCAGCGAGGTGCTGGACGAGGACGAGTCCGGGCGGCGCAGCTTCCGCTTCCTGCCCGGGCCGGTGTTCTGCCAGCTGCTGATGGCCGACGAGATCAACCGGGCGAGCCCACGCACCCAGTCGGCGCTGCTGCAGGCGATGCAGGAGGGCCGGGTCGCGGTCAGCGGGGTGGACCATGCGCTGCCCCGGCCGTTCCATGTGTTGGCGACGCAGAACCCCATCGAGCAGGAGGGCACGTATCCGCTGCCGGAGGCGCAGCTGGACCGGTTCCTGCTGCAGATCGGCGTCGGCTATCCGGACCTCGATGCGGAACGGACGATGCTGCTGGCGACGACGGGCTCCGTGCGGGCGGTGGCGCGGCCGGTGCTGGAGGCGGGCGAGCTGGTGGCGGCGCAGGCGCTGATCCGCCGGGTGCCGGTGGGCGAGAGCGTGGTGGAGGCGATCCTTGCGCTGGTCCGCGGCGGCCGACCGGAGACGACGGCGGCGGACCAGGTGCGGCGTCACGTGGCCTGGGGCCCCGGCCCGCGGGCGGCGCAGGCGCTGATGCTGGCGGCGCGGGCGCGGGCGGTGCTGGACGGACGGCTGACACCCAGCCTGGAGGATGTCGCGGCGCTGGCGCAGCCGGTGCTGCGGCATCGGATGGCGCTCAACTTCTCGGCCCGGGCAGAGGGCGTGGGATTGTCCGAGGTGATCGACGGCCTCGTCGGCCAGCTCGTTTGAGCGGCATCGTCGGCAAGAGCCATTCGGCGGCCCGGGGCGCGGAGGCGCTGGGCTCGCGCCTGCCGCCGCTGCTGGTGGCGGCACAGCGCGTGGCGTCGACGGTGGCGCAAGGGGTGCATGGGCGCAGGCGGGTGGGCCAGGGCGACAGCTTCTGGCAGTATCGCCCGTTTGCCGCGGGGGATGCGCCCGGGCGGATCGACGGGCGGGCGAGCGCCAAGACCGACCGCGCCTATGTCCGGGAGACGGAGTGGGAGGCGGCGCAGACCGTCTATCTGTGGCGGGACGGGTCGCCCAGCATGGACTGGCGGTCGGGCCACGCCGTGCCGTTCAAGCGGGAACGCGCCGACCTGCTGCTGCTGGCGCTGGCGGCCCTGCTGCTGCGGGGCGGCGAGCGCGTGCGGCTGATCGGCGGGCCGGCGCGGCTGCGGGGCGGGCGGGGCGCGCTGGAGACGCTGGCGGAGACGCTGGGCGAGATCCCGCCGGGAGGCGGCATGCCGCCCGATGCCCCCCTGGCCCGGCATTCGCGCGTGGTGCTGATCGGCGACTTCCTGTCGCCGCTGGAGAGCATCCGGGCCGCGGTGGGGGCGATGTCGGCCGTGCCGGTGCAGGGGCATCTGCTGCAGGTGCTCGACCCGGCGGAGGCGTTGCTGCCGTTCAGCGGGCGGGTGCGGTTCCAGGGGCTGGAGGCCGAGGCGGACCGCGTGGTCCCGCGGGTCGAGGGCATCCGGGCCGGGTATGCGGCGGCGCTGGAGCAGCAGCTGACCGGGCTGTCGACGCTGTGCACGGCCGCGGGATGGAGCTTCGGGGCGCATCGGACGGACCATGCGCCGGAGGCCGCGTTGCTGGGATTGTTCGCGATGCTGACGCGTGCTTGACGGGGACGGCATGAGGGGGACGGCATGATCCTGACCGCGCCCTGGCTGCTGCTGGCTTTGCCGGCCCTGCCGCTGCTGTGGTGGCTGCTGCGCGTCACGCCGCCCGCGCCGCGGGTGCAGCGCTTCCCGGCGATCCGGCTTCTGGAGGGCCTGCATGCGCCGGAGCGGACGGCGTCGCGCACGCCTTGGTGGCTGCTGCTGCTGCGGATGGGGGTGGCGGCGCTGGTGGTGATCGGGCTGGCCGGGCCGGTGCTGGACGCGGCGGGGGCTTTGCCCGGCGCGGGGCCGCTGCTTTTGGTTGTGGATGACGGCTGGGCGGCGGCGCCGGACTGGGCGGCGCGGATCCAGGCGGCGCAGGGCGCGCTGGACCGGGCCGACCGGACCGGCCGGCAGGCCCGGCTGCTGACGACGGCGCGCACCGAGGCGGACCAGCCACCGCCGCTGTCGCCCGCCCTGATGGCGCCGGAGCTGCGGACCCGGCTGGCGGCGCTGCGGCCCAAGGCGTGGGGGCCGGACCGCGCGGCGGCGACGGCGGCGCTGCAGGGGATCACGGCGGGTGCCGTGACCTATGTCGCCGACGGCATGGCGGACCCGGGCGATGCCGCGTTCATGGCGGCCCTGGCGCGGATCGGGGCACCGGTGACGGAGCTGCGGCCCGACCCCGTGGCGGTGCGCGTCATGCGGGCGCCGCGGTCCGAGGCGGATCGGCTGGTGGCCCGGGTGAGCCAGCTGCCGCAGCCTGCCGCGCTGCCGCTGGCGGTGCTGGCGCAGACGGGGGACGGCCGGACGTTAGCGCGGGCGGAGGTCACGGTGCCGGCGGGCGCCGATGCGGCGGAGGTGGCGATCCCGCTGCCGCCCGAGTTGCGCAACACGATCAACCGGCTGGTGGTGGAGGGCAGCCCTTCGGCGGCCGGGGTGGCGTTGCTGGACGAGCGCTGGCGGCGGCGGCCGGTGGGGATGCTGGCGTTGGAGCAGGGGGCGGACACGCCGCTGATCGGCGAGCTGTTCTATGTCGCGCGGGCGCTGGGGCCGACGTCGGAGCTGCGGTCGGGCAACCTGGATACGTTGCTGTCGCGGGCGGTGTCGGTGATCGTGCTGGCGGACGTGCCGCTGGAGGGGGAGGAGGCGCGGCGGCTGGGGCAATGGGTCAGCCAGGGCGGGCTGCTGCTGCGCTTCGCCGGGCCGCGTATGGCGGAGGGGGGGAAGGCCGATGCGGGGGGCGAGCCCGATCCGTTGCTGCCCGTGCGGCTTCTGGCGGGCGATCGTCAGCTGGGCGGGGCGTTGTCGTGGAGCCAGCCGCAGCATCTGGCCCGGTTCGGGGCGGAGTCGCCGTTCGCCGGGCTGGCGGTGCCCGAGGAGGTGCTGGTCAACCGGCAGGTGCTGGCCGAGCCTTCGGCGCAGGTGGCGGCGCGGACCTGGGCGACCCTGGGTGACGGCACACCGCTCGTGACGGCCTCTGCGCAGGGGGCGGGGCGGGTGGTGCTGTTCCATGTGACGGCGAACGCCGACTGGTCGAACCTGCCTTTGTCGGGCCTGTTCGTGGACATGCTGCGGCGCCTGGTGGATTTGTCGGCAGGGGTCGCGGGGGCCGGGGACGACGCGGTGCTGGGCCCGGCGGAGGCGCTGGACGGATTCGGGGCGGTGGTGCGGCCGCCCCCTGCGGCGACGGGGCTGACGCCGGCGGACCTGGCCGCGCCCGTGGTGTCGCCGCGGCACCCGCCGGGGCTGTACGGGCCCGAAAGCGGACGGCGGGCGCTGAACCTGGGGGCCGCCCTGCCCGCCTTGGCCGTGGCGGCGGAGGTGCCTGGGGCGACGATGGGCACGCTGCAGGGGACGGTGCGGGAGCGGGCGATCGGGCCGCCGCTGATCACCCTGGCGGTGCTGCTGCTGGCGGCCGACCTGGTGGTGTCCTTGGGGTTGCGCGGGCTGCTGCGGCGGGCCGCGGTGGCGATGGTGCTGCTCGGGGTGCTGATGCCGCGCGCCGGGTCGGCGGCCGAGGAGTTGCCGGCGGTGTCGACCCGGCTGGCCTATGTGGTGACGGGCGATGCGACGGTGGACGGGGTTTCGAAGTCCGGGCTGGCCGGGCTGAGCACCTATGTGAACCGCCGCACGGCCGCCAGCCTGGGCGACCCGGTGGCCGTGGTCCCGGGCACGGACGACCTGTCGTTCTATCCGCTGCTGTACTGGCCCATCACGGCCGAGGCGGCGCCGGACGGGCGGGCGATCGCGGCACTGAACGACTTCACCAGCCGGGGCGGGATCATCCTGATCGACACGCGGGGCGGCGGCAGCGGCGAGGGGTTCGCGCCGGGGACGGATGCGGCGCTGCGGCGGGTGACGGTGGGCCTGGCCGTGCCGCCGTTGGCGCCGTTGACGAGCGACCACGTGCTGGCGCGCAGCTTCTATCTGCTGCAGGACTACCCCGGCCGGTTCACGGGCGACACAGTCTGGGTGCAGCGGGACCAGGACCGCAGCAACGACAGCGTGAGCCCGGTCATCATCGGCGGCCATGACTGGGCCGGGGCCTGGGCGGTGGATGGGCAGGGGCGGAACCCGTACAGCACGATTCCCGGGGGGGCGCGGCAGCGGACGCTGGCCTACCGGTTCGGGGTGAACCTCGTGATGTACGCGCTGACGGGCAACTACAAGGGCGACCAGGTGCACGTGCCGGCGATCCTGGAGCGCCTGGGCCAATGAGGGCACGCCGATGAAGCTGGAACAGGCCTATGCCGCGATGCGGTTCGACCCGGCGGTGCCCTGGTGGGCGCTGGGGCTCGTGGCGGCGCTGTGCCTGGTGGCGCTGGTGCCGGCGCTGGTGCGCAGGGCCCGAGGCGCGCTGTGGCGGGCCCTGGCGTTTGCGGTGCTGCTGGCCTGGTTGAGCGGGCCACGCCTGGTGCGGGAGGTGCGGGACACGCTGCCGGACATCGCGCTGCTGATGGTGGACCGGACAGCCTCGATGGAGGTGGGGGCGCGGGCCGCGCTGGTGGACCAGGCGCGGGTGCAGATGCAGGCGCAGGCGGCACGGATGGGCGACCTCGAGCTGCGGACGATCGAGGTGCCGCAGGGCGGGCATGACGGGACGATGCTGTTCCAGGCGATGAACCGCGCCCTGGCGGACCTGCCGCGGTCGCGCCTGGCGGGGATCGTCGCGTTGACGGACGGGCAGGTGCACGACCATCCGGAGGGGGCGCTGCCTGCGCCGCTGCACGTGCTGCTGGCGGCATCCGGCGAGGAGACGGACCGGCGGCTGCGGGTGATCGAGGCGCCTTCGTTCGGGTTGGTGGGGCGCAGCGTGACCTTGCGGATCGCGGTGGACGACCTGGGCGTGGCGCGGATGGCGGGGCGCGCCGCGCGGGTGCTGGTGCGGCGGGACGGGGAGCCGCCGGAGGCGATGGTGGTGCCGGTGGGGCAGGAGACGTCGGTCGAGGTGCCGATCGTGCGGGCGGGGCCGGTGGTGGTGGAGATGCAGGCGGACGCGCTGCCGGGGGAGGTGTCGCGTGTGAACAACCGGGCTGTGGTGACGATCAACGGCGTGCGGGACCGGCTGCGGGTTCTTCTGGTGAGCGGCGAGCCGCATGCGGGGGAGCGGACGTGGCGGCGGCTGCTGAAGGCGGACCCGGCGGTGGACCTCGTGCACTTCACCATCCTGCGGCCGCCGGAGCGGGACGACATGACCCCGTTGAACGAGCTGGCGCTGATCGCCTTTCCCGTGCGGGAGCTGTTCCAGGTGAAGATCAAGGAGTTCGACCTGATCATCCTGGACCGTTTCCAGAACCGGGGCATCCTGCCGCCGGTGTACCTGCGGAACATCGCCGACTATGTGCGGGGCGGCGGCGGGCTGCTGCTGAGTGCCGGGCCGGAGTTCACGGGGGCGACGAGCCTGGCGCCGACGGCTCTGGGGGGGGTGTTGCCGGTGCGGCCGGGCGGCGTCGTGGAGGGCGCGTTCCGGCCGCAGGTGACCGCGCTGGGGTTGCGGCATCCCGTGACGGAGGGGCTGCCGGGGTGGCGCCCGGGGGCGGAGCCGAGCTGGGGGCCGTGGTACCGGCATATCTCCCCGGCCGGGGGCTCGGGTGGAGCGCAAGGCGGGGCCGCTGCCGGGAGCCAGTCGCTGATGGCGACGCCGGACGGGACGCCGCTGCTGCTGCTGGAGCATGTGGAGCAGGGCCGGGTGGCGCTGCTTTTGTCGGACCAGATCTGGCTGTGGTCGCGCGGGCATGAGGGTGGGGGCCCGCAGGCGGAGCTGCTGCGCCGGATCGCGCACTGGCTGATGAAGGAGCCGGCGTTGGACGAGGAGGCGCTGCGGGCGACGGTGGAGGGCGGGGTGTTGCGGGTGGAGCGGCGCAGCCTGCAGGATGGCGCGCCGGGCAGCCTGACCGTCGTCACGCCTTCGGGGACGACGACGACGATCCGCATGACGTCGCAGGGGCCCGGCGTGTCGACGGCGGAGGCGGCGGCGGCGGAGCCGGGCGTGTACCAGGTGTCCGATCCGCAGGGTCCCGCGGCGGTTCGGACGGCCTATGCCGCGGCAACGGTCGGCAACCCGGCGGAAACGGCCGACCTGCGGGCGACGGCGACGGTGCTGCAGCCGGTCGCGCAGGCGTCGGGCGGCAGCGTGCACTTCGTCGCCGGGCCGGACGGGGCGCTGAAGCTGCCGGAGCTGCGGCGCACGGAGCCGGGCCGGGAGGCGTCGGGCGCGAGCTGGATCGGGCTGCCACGGCGGCGGGACCACGTGGTGACGGGGCTGGACGCCATCCCGCTGCTGCCACCCTGGGCGGCTTTGCCGTTGCTGCTGACTCTGGTCGTGGTGGCCTGGCGCCAGGAAGGCGTGGGTTGAGGGGTGCAAGCCGCCGACCCCGCGCCCACATGACGGACGTGATGGAGTAGCGTGTCTTCCAGACTGTCGAACCCCCTTCCCGCCGGGCCCATCGTGCCAGCCTGTTTGCCCTGATCGGGTTCCTCGGTCTGTGCGTGCTGGTGGCCTATACCAACGGCAACGTCACGGCGGGCAGCGTGCAGGGCTGGTACCGTGGCCTGGCACGGCCGCCGGCCTCGCCGCCCGACTGGGTATTCGCGCCGGTCTGGAGCGTGCTGTACCCGATGATCGGGGTGTCCGCCTGGTTGGTCTGGCGGCGGATCGAGATCGGGGTGCACCGGAAGCGGTCGGCGCTGCAGGTGTGGGGGTGGCAGCTGCTGGTGAATGCGGCCTGGCCGTCGGTGTTCTTCGGCCTGCACAGCCTGGGCGGGGGCCTGGTCGTGATGGCGCTGCTGCTGGGCAGCATCGTTGCGACGATCCGGGCGTTCTGGCCGTTGCAGCGCGCCGCCGCGCTGTTGCTGGTGCCTTACCTGGCCTGGGCGTGCTTCGCCGCCTATCTGAATGCCGGGTTCTGGTGGCTCAACCGGGGTTGAGCCGGACAGGCTTCCGCTTCCGCGACCGACGCGTTAATATAGGACGATGAATACCGTGCGATGGACGTCGATCCTTTCCGCAACGCTCATGGGGGCTGCCCTTCTTGCGGCGCCTGAGGCGCGGGCCCAGGGCTCCGGGGGCGGCAACCCGGCTTCGCTGAAGACCCCTGCCTTCGGCAACGGCCCCCGCTCGAAGACCGAGACCGATCGTGAGAGGACGGGCACCGCCCCCCCTGCCCTGCCCGGTGCCCGGGCCGAGCCGACCGCTGTGGCGCCGCCGACGAAGGTGGTGACGGACATGCCGCCGACCGAGGCGCTGTTCGACGCGATCAACCGCGGAGACCTGCAGACCGCGCGCGATTCCGTCAGCCGAGGCGCGGACCTGAACGGGACCAACGTGTTGGGGCTGACGCCGATCGAGCTGGCGGTCGACCTCGGCCGGAACCAGATTTCGTTCTATCTGCTGTCGCTGCGTGGCGGGGCTGCGGGGAGCACGACCAGCGGTCCGCCAGGGCCCGCGAAGCCGCCGACGCGGGCCGAGCGGTTGGCCGCGGACCGGGCAGCGGCACAGGCCGCCCGGGCGGAGCGTTCCTCGCGAAGCCGAAGCGCCGTGGCCGAGGCTGCGGCCCCGGTTCCGCAGACTGCCCGGTTGTTCGTGGGCGGGGGCGGCACACCGGTGCCGCAGGCGGGCTTCCTGGGCTTCGACTCCGGCCGATAGGCTGGGCTGGCGGCCTGGACCGGCCGTTGGAGCCGGTGAGTCCGGCGACCGCGCGCGCCGGCGCCCCGGGTGATGGAGGGGCCGGGGCGCTGCCCCCGGACAAGCGCCCCCGCGCGCGCGGCACGATCCGAATCTACTGGCGGCTCGCCGGCGGGTACTGGCGCGGCCCGACCGCGCGGGTGGCGTGGACGCTCACCACCCTCGCCATCCTGCTCGTGGTCGCGAACATCTCCGTGCAGTACGGGGTGAACCGCTGGAACGCCTATTTCTTCAACGCGCTCGAGCAGAAGAAGTCCGACGTCGTGCTCACGGCGATCGGGCTGTTCGCCGTGCTGGCGGTGGCGTCGTCGGCGGTGGCGGTGTTCCAGCTGGTCAGCCGGATGCGGCTGCAGGTCTACTGGCGGCAATGGCTGACCGAGCGGCTGGCGGCGCGTTGGCTGGCCGACCAGCGGTTCTATCGGCTGATGATCGTGGCGCCCGACCTCGATGCGCCGGAGTTCCGGATCGCCGAAGACGCCCGGGTGGCGACGGAGCCGGTGGTCGACTTCTGCGGCGGGATCATGAATGCGGTGCTGACCGCCATCGTGTTCCTGGGGGTCCTGTGGACGGTGGGCGGGAAGGCCGAGCTGTTCGGGGTGACGATTCCCGGTTTCATGGTGTTCGCGGCGATCGGGTACTCGGCGGTCATGTCGGGGTCGATGGTGCTGTTCGGCCGGCCGTTGATCCGGCGGATCGAGTACAAGAACGCGGCCGAGGCCCGGCTGCGGATCGAGCTGGGCCGGGTTCGGGAGAACGCCGAGAGCATCGCGATGCTGGGCGGCGAGGCGGACGAGACGCGGGCGCTGCGGGGGACGCTGCAGGCGCTGGTGGCGGCCTGGTTGCTGCAGATCCGCCAGCTGGGCCGGATGACCTGGTTGATGGGCAGCAACTGGGCGGTGGCGCCGATCTTCCCGCTGCTGCTGGAGGCGCCGAACTACCTGGCGGGCACGTTGACGCTGGGCGGGCTGATGCAGACGGCGGCGGCGTTCGTGCAGGTGCAGGTCGCGCTCAACTGGCTGTTCGACAACTATCCGCGGATTGCCGAGTGGCTGGCCTCGGCGGGGCGGGTGACCCAGCTTTGGACGGCGTTCGGCGAGCTGGACGCCTCGGTCGGCACGGATGCGGGCGACCGGATCGTGGTGGGCGAGAGCCCCGATGCGAATGTGCGGCTGGAGGGGCTTTCGGTCGCGCAATACAACGGCCGGGTGATGATCGACGAGGCCGACACCGTGATCGAGCCCGGCGACCGCGTGCTGCTGACGGGCGAGAGCGGCACGGGGAAAAGCACGCTGATCCGGGCGATCGCGGGGCTGTGGCCATGGGGCTCGGGCCGGGTGCTGCTGCCGCCCGACGTGCAGGTCGCGTTCCTGCCGCAGCGGACGTACATCCCCAACGGGACGCTGCGGTCGGTGCTGCAGTATCCGACGGTGCATGCGGCGGTGGACGACCCGGTGCTGGTGACCGCGCTGGAGCGGTGCGGGCTGCATCGGCTGGTGCCGCGGCTGGACGAGGAGGACCGGTGGGACCGGCATCTGTCCGGGGGCGAGCAGCAGCGGATCGGGTTCGCCCGGCTGCTGGTGCAGCGGCCGGGGCTGGTGATCATGGACGAGGCGACGGCGGCGCTGGACACGCACAGCCAGGAGTCGATGATGACGCTGTTCCAGGAGGAGCTTGCGGGCACGACGGTGATCAGCGTGGGGCATCGTCCGGAGCTGGAGGCGTTTCACACCCGCAAGCTGACGTTGCGGCGCCAGGCGACGGGGCCCGATCCGCTGGAGGAGCCCGCGAGCCAGCGCCGCAAGCTGGCGGGGCTGCTGCGCCGCAGCCTGCGGCCCCGGGCGACGCCGGACCCTTCGGAGCCGGTGTCGCGCTGAGCGGCCGGTTGCTGTCGGACTGCCCGCAGATAGATGAAGTTTCCTGATATTGCGCTTTCAGGAGCAAGGTTGAGCTTTTTTGTGGCGCGATCTTGCCGGGTTGAGAGAAAGACATTCTATCTGACGTCCTGACTGTCTGGGACGACGAATGACCGCGGCCACCCGCCTGCCCGACCACGCGCCCTTCGCGCCCGACGCCATCGCGCTGCTGAACCGCGTGATCGGCCCGGCATCGGCACCGCAGCGCGCCTGGTTGTCGGGCTTCCTCGCGGGCGTCGAGGCGGGCCAGATGCCAGGTGCAGCGGCACCCGTGAGCCGGCCGAAGCTGACCATCCTGTTCGCGACGGAGTCGGGCAACTCGGAGGCGCTGGCGCAGGAGGCGAAGCGGCAGGCCGGGCGGCTGGGGTTCGCCGCGCGGACGCTGGATGCGGCCGAGGCGACGCTGGCGGACCTGGTGGCGGCCGGCACCCTGCTGGTGATCGCCAGCACCTGGGGCGAGGGCGAGGCGCCGCAGCGGGCGGCCGGGTTCATGCAGGCGCTGATGCACGACGTGGCGACCGCGCTGCCGGACCTGCGCTATGCCGTGCTGGCGTTGGGGGACCGGGCCTATGCGCAGTTCTGCGCGACGGGCGCGGCGATCGACATGCGGCTGGCCGCGCTCGGGGCGACGCGCGTCGTGCCGATGCTGGAATGCGACCTGGAGTATGAGGCGCCGGCCGCAGCGTGGCTGGGGACGACGTTGCCGCTGCTGCGCGGCCCGGCCACGGAGGCGGAGCCGGCGGGCAGCGTCATCCATGTCGCCTTCGGGCAGCCGCCGTCGGCTGTGCCGGGCAAGGCGAACCCGTTCCTGGCAGAGGTTCTGGTGCACACGAACCTGAACTCGAGCCGGTCGGACAAGCAGACCTTCCATGTGGAGCTGGACCTTGCGGGGTCGGGGATCAGCACCGTGCCGGGCGACGCGATCGGGGTGGTGCCCGAGAACGACCCGGCTCTGGTGGACCAGGTCTTGGGCGCGGTGGGGCTCGGGCATGACGACGGGGTGCGCGTGGCGCTGACCCGGCGGCATGAGATCACGACGTTGTCGGCCCACCTGGTGCGGACGTTGGCGGCGGCGGCTGGGGGGTCGCGCCTGTCGGCCCTGGCGTCGGATGGGGATGCGCTGGCGGCGTATCTGCCGGGGCGGCAGCTGATCGACCTGTTGGATGACTATCCGTTGCGGCTGGACGCCGAGGCGTTGCTGGGGGCGTTGCGGCCGCTGCCGCCGCGGCTCTATTCCGTCGCGTCCAGCCAGCGCGCGATGCCCGACGAGGCGCATCTGCTGGTGGGGGCGGTGCGCTATGCCGCGCAGGGGCGGAACCGGACGGGCGTGGCCTCGGGCTGGATCGCGGATCGCCGCCGGGTGGGCGACAGGGTGCCGGTGTATGTGAAGGCGAACCCGCATTTCCGGTTGCCGGCGGATGCTTCGGTGCCGCTGATCATGGTGGGGCCGGGCACGGGCGTGGCGCCGTTCCGGGCCTTCATGCAGGAGCGGGACGCGGCGGGCGTGCAGGGCCGGAGCTGGCTGTTCTTCGGGGACCGGCATTACACGCACGACTTCCTGTATCAGCTGGAATGGCAGGATTACCTGAAGCGCGGCGTGCTGGGCCGGCTGGACGTGGCGTTCTCCCGCGACCAGGCCGCGAAGGCCTATGTGCAGCATCGGATGCTGGCCGAGGCGGCGGCGCTGCATGCCTGGCTGCAGGATGGGGCGCGCATCTATGTGTGCGGCGATCGGGGGATGGCTGGGGATGTCGACGCGGCGCTGCGGACGATCATCGCGCAGGGTGCGGGGCTTTCGATGGAGCGGGCGGGCGGGGAGCTGGCGGCCCTGGCCTCGGCCGGGCGCTATTTGCGGGATGTGTACTGATGCCGGATGGGTTTTCGAAGAACGAGACGATCAAGGCGCGCAGCCGGGCGCTGCGGGGCGGTATCGCCGCGGGGTTGGCCGTGCCGCAGACGGGCGCGCTGGACGACGACGACACGCAGCTGACGAAGTTCCACGGCATCTACCAGCAGGATGACCGGGACCTGCGGGCCGAGCGGGGGCGGACTCGGATGGAGCCGGCCTACAGCTTCATGGCGCGGCTGCGCATCCCGGGCGGCCAGGTGACGCCGGCGCAGTGGCTGGCGCTGGACGCGATCGCGCGGGAGCGGGGCAGTGGCACGATCCGGCTGACCACGCGGGAGACGGTGCAGTTCCATGGCATTTTGAAGGGCAATCTGCGCGGGGCGATCGCGGCGATGGACCGGGCGCTGCTGGACACGATCGCTGCGTGCGGCGACGTGAACCGCAACGTGATCTGCACCGTGAACCCGCATGAGGGACCGGCGCATGCGGCGGCCTTGGCGCTGGCGCGGGCGTTGAGCGACGGGCTGCTGCCGCGATCGCGGGCGTGGCACGAGATCTGGCTGGGCGAGGAGAAGGTGGCGGGGGCGGAGCCGGAGCCGGAGCCGTTGTATGGGCCGACCTATCTGCCGCGAAAGTTCAAGATCGCCATCGCGGTGCCGCCGCAGAACGACGTGGACCTGCTGGCGCACGATCTGGGGTTCGTCTCGCACATGCGGGACGGGGTGGTGGAGGGGTATACGGTGACGGTGGGCGGCGGGATGGGGATGACCCATGGCGAGACCGACACCTTCCCGCGGACGGCGGATGTGCTGGGGTTCTGCCTGCCGGACGAGTGCGTGGCCGTGGCGGCGGCGGTGCTTGCGGCGCAGCGGGACCTGGGCAACCGGGCGGTGCGGAAGAACGCCCGGCTGAAGTACACGATCGAACGCCTGGGGCTCGCGGCGTTCCGGGCGGAGGTGGAGACGCGGCTGGGCCATGCCTTGGCGCCGGGCCGGGTCTTCGCGTTCACGGGGACGGGCGACCGGCTGGGCTGGCACGACGCTGCGGACGGGACGGCGCAGTTCGGGCTGTTCGTGGAGAACGGGCGGGTCGCGGATGTCGGGCCGCGGCGGCTGCTGAGCGGGCTGGCGGCGATCGCGCGGGTGCATAGCGGGCACTTCATCCTGACGGCGAACCAGAACCTGGTTCTGGCCGGGGTCGGGGACGCCGCGGCAATCGGGGCGTTGCTGGCGGAGCATGGGCTGGACACGCGGCACTCTGCCCTGCGTGAGGGGTCGATGGCCTGCGTCGCGCTTCCGACCTGCGGCCTGGCCTTGGCGGAGAGCGAGCGGTTCCTGCCGGACCTGCTGACGGACATCGAGGCGGTGATGGCGGCGGCCGGGCTGGCGGATGACGGGATCGTGCTGCGCATGACCGGCTGCCCGAACGGCTGCGCGCGGCCGTATCTGGCGGAGATCGGCCTGGTGGGGCGGGGCCCGGGCCGGTATCACCTGTATCTCGGCGCGGCGGCGGACGGCACGCGGCTGAACAAGCTGTATCGGGCGGACCTGGACCGAGCGGGGATCGTTGCGAGTCTTGCGCCATTGCTGCACGAGTATGCCGCCGCGCGCCATGAGGGGGAGCGGTTCGGGGATTTCGTCATCCGCGCCGGGCATGTGCAGGCGACGACGGCGGGCAACCGGTTCCATGACGACTTAGGCCCGGCGTTCGCGCCGGCGGGAGCAGCAGCATGAGCATCCAACTCGGGCAGATCGCGCCGGACTTCGAGCAGGACAGCAGCCAGGGCCGGATCCGGTTCCATGCATGGCTGGGGGACAGCTGGGGCGTGCTGTTCAGCCATCCGAAGGACTTCACGCCGGTCTGCACGACGGAGCTGGGCGAGGCGGCGCGGCTGAAGCCCGAGTTCGACCGGCGTGGGGTGAAGATCATCGGGCTGAGCGTGGACACCACGGCGAACCATGCGGCGTGGGACGCGGACATCCTGCGCACACAGGGCCAGGCAACGAACTTCCCGATGATCGCCGACGGGGACCGCTCGGTGAGCACGTTGTACGGGATGGTCCACCCGGAGGCGGACCCGAGCGTCACGGTGCGGACGGTGTTCGTGATCGACCCGGCAAAGAAGGTGCGGCTGATGATGGTCTACCCGCCCAGCGCCGGGCGGAACTTCCAGGAGATCCTGCGGGTGATCGACAGCCTGCAGCTGACGGACAAGCACAAGGTGGCGACCCCGGTGAACTGGCAGCCGGGCGAGCGGGCGATCATCATGGCGTCGGTGTCGGACGAGGACGCGAAGGCGCGGTTCCCGCAGGGATGGGACGCGCAGACGCCTTACCTGCGGTATGTGGAGGTGGGCGATGGACGGTAGCTTCGGAGCGGGTTTCGGCTTTCAGCCTGGGGCGTCCGGCCGGGACGAGGCGGCGCGGGCGTCCTTCGAGCTGGGGCCGGACCACCGGGGTGGGCCTGGCCTGCCCGAGCGCGAATGGGGCTTGTCGGCCGGCCAGGTGACCGTGGCGGTGCTGGCGATCGTGGCGCTTTGCGAGGTGTTCGGCGCGTTCCTCTGAGCGGGCCGGGTCAGGCCGGGTGGAGTCAGGCGAGAGCGAGCAGGGCGGGGGCTTCGAGGCGGTCGGGGTGGGTGAACAGCTCGAACCCGTCGTCGCGGGCGACGGCGACCAGCGTGATCCCGGCTGCCTCGGCCGTGCGGATGGCCAGGGATGTGGGGGCCGAGACCGCAACCAGGACGCCGGCGCCGATGCGGGCGGCCTTCTGCACCAGCTCGACGGAGACCCGGCTGGTGATGGCCAGGATGCCGTCGGTCGCGGTCCGGCTGCGGCGGGCCAGGGCGCCGGCCAGCTTGTCGAGCGCGTTGTGGCGGCCCACGTCCTCGCGCACCGCGACCATGCCGTCGTAGGGGGTCCAGAACCCCGCCGCATGGACGGCGCGCGTGGCCTCGCCCAGGGGCTGGTGGCGGCGGAGGCCGGCGACCGCGTCCTCGATGTCGGCGGGGCGGAACCGGGTCGTGGCGGCGACGGGCGGGACCTGCCGTGCCGCTTCGGCGAGGGACTCGATGCCGCACAGGCCGCAGCCGGCCGGGCCCGCCATGCGGCGCTGTCGCAGGAGCAGGCGGTCGTGGCGGTCGCCGGTGAGCCAGATGCGCAGGACCACGCCGTCCGTGTGCGGGACGACGACGATCTCCTCGATCTCGGCCGGGCTGGCGACGATGCCTTCGGTGAGGCTGAAGCCGATGGCGAAGTCCTCGAGGTCGGCGGGAGTCGCGAGCATCACGGCGTGGGTTGCGCCGTTGTAACCGAGGGCGACGGGCGCCTCCTCGGCGACCATGCGCTGGCCGGGCGCCGGCGCGCCGCTGCGCCAGGCGAGGCGGGGGGCGAGACGGCTCGACTGCAAGGGCAAGGGGGTCATCACGCCTTCCCCTGCAGGCCGTCATGCGACGGGTGGGGCGTGCCGGGGGCAGCCGACGGGGCAACGCGGACCGGCAGTGCCTTGTAGCCGGGCACCTTCGATTGCGGGTCGTGGTGGGAGAGCGGGATCAGTGGGTTGCACTCGGGGAAGTATGCGCCGGCGCAGCCCTCGGGGATGTCGTAGGGGATGACCTGCAGCCCCTGGACGGTCCGGGGGTTGGCTTCGTCGATGGCGGTGGTGAGGTCGACGGCCTGGCCCTCGACCAGGTGCATCCGGGCCATGTCGGCGGTGTTCATGAAGATGACGTGGCGGGTGCCGGAGACGCCGCGGAAGCGGTCGGTGTAGCCATAGATGGTGGTGTTGAACTGGTCATTCGAGCGCAGCGTCATGAGCTGCAGCGTGTCGGTGGTGTCGTCCGGGCGGGTGCCGGCGAAGAGTTTGCCGGGGGTCAGGAAGTTGGCCTTGCCGGACTTCGTGACCCATTTCCGCTCGCGGGCGGGCAGCGGGCGCATGATGCCGCCCGGAGTGAACAGGCGCTCGTTGAAGCGGCTGAAGGTGGCGGGGTAGGTCGCCTCGATCGCGTCGCGGATGCGGGCGTAGTCGGCGACCCAGGCGTCCCAGTCCAGGCGGGGGTTGGGGTCGAGCGTGGCCTTGGCCAGGGCGGCGACGATCCAGGGTTCGGACCGCAGCTCGGTGCTGGCGGGCTCGGCCCTGCCGCGGGAGCCGTGGAAGTGGGCGACGGAGCTCTCGACTGAGACGGCCTGCTCGCCGCCGGCCTGGCGGTCGATCTCGAGCCGGCCGAGGCAGGGCAGGAGGTAGGCGACCTGGCCATGGATGACGTGGTTGCGGTTGAGCTTGGTGGCGATCTGCACGGTGAGGCGGAGCTTGCGCCAGGCCTGTTCCATGGCGAGCGTGTCGGGGACGGCGCGGATGAAGTTGCCGCCCAGGCCGATGAAGGCGCGGACCTGGCCCTCGAGGATGCCCTTGCACGCATCGACGGTGCTGTGACCCTCCCAGGTCGGCGGGGTGAAGCCATAGAGCTGCTGCAGCTTGTCGAGCGGGACGAGGGATGGTTTTTCGGTGATGCCGACCGTGCGCTGGCCCTGGACGTTGGAGTGGCCGCGGACGGCGCAGACGCCGGCGCCGGGCTTGCCGACCATGCCGCGGAGCAGCAGCAGGTTCATGACCATGTGGACGTTCTGGACGCCCATCAGCTGCTGGGTCAGGCCCATGCCGTAGATGCCGAGCGTCGCCTTGGAGCGGGCGTAGGTGGTGGCCGCCTCGGTCATCTCGGCGCGGGTCAGGCCGGAGACGGCTTCGAGCTCCGCCCAACCATGGGCGCGGGTGGTGGCGGCGAATTCCTCGAACCCGGCGGTGTGCTCGGCGATGAACTCGTGGTCGAGGACGGTCTTGGTGTCGGCCGCCTCGATGGAGGCGGCGAAGGCCCTGGCGGCCGCGGTGTTGTCGCGGGGGGTGGCGTCGGCGCCCGCGACCTTCGAGTGCCCGGATGCGGCGTCGTCGAGCTCGATCAGCGCCTTGCAGATGCCGAACAGGGCGGCGATGTCGCCGCCGTTCTTGACCTGCATGTATTGCGAGGTGATGCGGGTCTCGCTGCGGGTCAGCATTTCGCTCGGGGATTGCGGGTTGGTGAAGCGCTCCAGGCCGCGTTCGCGGAGCGGGTTGATGGTGATGATCTTCACGCCGCGCTTCACTGCCTCCTGCAGCTGATGGAGCATGCGGGGGGCGGAGGTGCCGACGTTCTGGGCGATGTAGAAGATGCAGTCGCAGTCGTCGAAGTCGGACAGCAGGGCGGTGCCGATGGCGGCGCCGATGCTCTCGGGCAGCGCCACGGAGGAGCTTTCGTGGCACATGTTGGAGCTGTCGGGCAGGTGGTTGCTGCCGTACATGCGGGCGAACAGCTGGTACATGTAGCTGGTTTCGAGCGAGGCGCGGCCGCTGGCGTAGAAGACGGCGTCGTGCGGGTCGATGGCGCGCAGCTCGCGGCCGATCTCCTCCATGGCGGCGCGCCAGGGGACGGGGACGTAGCGGTCGGTCTCGGCATCCCAGCGGAGGGGGTGGGTGAGGCGGCCGGCCTCCTCCAGGTCGTAGTCGCGCCAGGTCTCGAGGTCGGACAGGGTGTGCTTGTGGAAGAAGGCGAGGTCCGTGCGTCGGCTCGTGACCTCCCACGCGGTGGCCTTGGCGCCGTTCTCGCAGAACTCGGCGGGGTGGGGTTGGGCCGGCTTGGCCCAGGCGCAGCTGGTGCACATGAAGCCGCCCGGCTTATTCTGGTGCAGCAGCAGGGCGGCCGCGGCGGCCGGGACCCGTTCGCGCATGACGATCTCGGCGACGGAGCGGAGCGAGCCGTAGCCGCCGGACGGCCCGGCGTAGTCCTGCTGGCTGCCCTCGTCGAGGTCGAGCTTCTTGGTCGTCATCCCGGGGGTCCTCAACCGCGTTTCAGGGGGGGTAACGCCGGTTCAGGGCAGAAGGCCAGGGTCGGGGCCGGCGCACTCGAAAACGTGTGGTGCGGGGTTCAGTGGGATGCGGGGACCAGGTTGAGTGCGGCATAGGCGCGTTCGCTGGGGGGCCAGGCGCGGATCAGGTCGGCCCGGCGGGTGACGGCGAGCCAGGCGAGCAGGGCCAGGATGACGGCCGTGGCGGCCCATGCCGCGGCGAGGGCCGTGCGGCGCGGGGGTGGCACGGGTGCGGCCGGGGCGGGCGGTTGGGCCGCCATGACGGCGGGGATCGGGTTTTCGATGGCGGGAGGGGCGGCCTCGACGAAGAGTGGCGCGATGGTCGGCGCGGGTGTTTCGGCGGTGGGATCAACGGTGGGGCTGGGCTCTGGCGGGGGCGTGGGGTTCGGCGTCCATTGCACGGCGCAGCGGGCGCAGCGCACGGTGCGGCCGGGCGGCAGGCGCTCGGGCGGCAGCTCGTAGGCGGCGCCGCATTGGGGGCAGGCGATCCTCATGCCGGGTGGATACAATGAGCGCCTTCGGCTGACCAGCGGGGACCGCGCTCGGTTGGCCAGCGCGCGCGATCGCCGGGGGGCGTTCCCGCGGGGCGGGCGGACATGGCAGAACGGGGGGGCGGGTTGGACGGAGCGCCGAGTCGGGACATGTTGGAGCTGGACGGGGTCGGACTTCGCTATGGGTCGGCGCGCGCGGGCACGGCGGTGCTGCGCGACCTGAGCTTCGAGGTGCCGGAAGGGGGGTTCCGCTGGCTGCTGGGTGCGTCGGGGGCGGGCAAGACGAGCCTGCTGCGGCTGCTGCACCTGGCCGTGCGGCCGACGGAGGGGGAGCTGGTGCTGCTGGGCGAGCGGATCGGGCCGGCGCGGCGGGGGCGGCTGCCGGCGCTGCGGCGGCGGATCGGGATGGTGTTCCAGGACTTCCGGCTGCTGCCGCACCTTTCGGTGTTCGACAACGTCGCCTTGCCGCTGCGGCTGGCGGGGCGGCCCGAGGGGCAGATCCGGGTGGACGTGACGGAGCTGCTGGGCTGGGTGGGGCTGGCGCGCAAGATGGAGCAGCGGCCGGCGACGCTGTCGGGGGGCGAGCAGCAGCGGGTGGCGATCGCGCGGGCCGTGGTGGGGCGCCCTGCCCTGCTGCTGGCCGACGAGCCGACGGGGAACCTGGACGACGTGCAGGCGCAGCGGCTGATGCAGCTGTTCCAGGAGATGAACCGGCTGGGCGCCACGGTGATCGTCGCGACGCATAATGACGGGCTGGTGGCGCGGCACCCGGCGCATACGCTGCAGCTGCACGAGGGCCAGCTGGTGCGGGATGACTGACCGTCAGGCGACCCAGCGGACGGCCCGGCGGCCGGATCGGGGCTCGGCGCGGCTGCGGCCGGCGGGATCGGACGATCTCGGGCTGCGACGCGGGGTGGCGGACCGGCTGCTTCCGGTGCTTGTTGGGGCGATGGCGTTCCTGGCGGCGTTGGCCCTGGCGGGCGTGCTGGCGGCGGCGGGCCTGGCGGCGCATTGGCAGCAGGGCGCCGCATCCGCGTTGACGGTGCAGGTGCCGGACCCCGAGGTCGATGGCCGGTTGGGGCGGGTGCTGCAGGCCCTGCGTGGCACGCCGGGCGTGGTGGAGGCGCAGACGCTGGACGAGGCGGAGCTGGAGACATTGCTGCGGCCGTGGCTCGGCAGCGGCAGCGGACGGATCGCGTTGCCTTTGCCGGGCGTGGTGGGCGTCCGGCTGAGCACACCGGGGCTGGACACGGCGGCCTTGGCGGCGCGGCTGGAGCAGGTGGCACCGGGCACGCTGCTGGAGGCGCAGGATGTCTGGATCCGGCGGCTGTCCGTGTTGGCGCGGAGCCTGCAGGCCTGTGCGGCGTTGGCGATGGGCGTGGTCGGGCTGGTGGCGGTGGCGGTGGTGATGGTGGCGACGCGGGCCGGGCTGTCGTCACGGCGGGAGGCGATCGAGATCGTGCACGGGCTGGGGGCGACGGACGGGTTCATCGCGGGGCGGTTCGCGGATCGCGCGATGCGGCTGGCGGCGTCGGGGGCGGTCGCGGGGGCGGTGTTGGCGCTGCCGGTGCTGTTGCAGCTGACGTCCCTGGCCGCGCCGTTCGTCGGGGGCGACGCGCCGGCAGACCCGGCCGGGCTGGTGACGGCGATGCCGGCGAGCCTGTGGCTGGGATTGCCGGTGCTGCCGGCGCTTGCTGCGGCGATCGGCTGGATCACGGCGCAGGCGACGGTGCGGCGCTGGCTGCGGCGGCTGCCGTGACCCGATCGAAGGCGGATCGGCTGATCTCGCGGGCGATCGCGGCGGGCTGTGCGCTGGCGCTGCTGGTGGGCGGGGTCTGGAGCGCGGGGTTCGCCGCCTTCGACGACACGGCCCGGCGGGGCCGGCCGGGTGTTTCGGGCGGCGGGCTGCAGGCTGCGGACGGGATCGTCGCCTTGACGGGCGGGGCGGACCGGATCGAGACGGCGCTGCACCTGTTGGAGAGCCAGACGGCCCCGTTGCTGCTGGTGTCGGGCGTGGGCCGGGGTGCCGACCTGGCGGAGCTGCAGCGCGGCGTTCAGCTCACGCCCGAACAGGCGGCCCGCATCACGCTGGGGCGGACGGCCACGACGACGGCCGGCAACGCGGAGGAGACGGCCGGCTGGGCGCGGGCGCACGGCATCCGGCGGCTGATCGTGGTGACGGCGGGGTACCACATGCCGCGGGCGCTGATCGAGATCGGGCGTGCGCTGCCGGACGTCGCGCTGTATCCCGTGCCGGTGCGGCCACCGGCGCTGCGGGGCGGGATGGAGATGGCGACGGTGCGGATGATGGCGAACGAGTATGACAAGTATCTGGCCGTGCGCTTCGGCCTGACCCGTCGGTCGCAACCGGAAGGCGTGCCGGCGCCGGGGGAGCGGCCGTGATCTGGATCCGGTCGGCGGTGTACAACACCTGGTTCGTCGCGGCGACGATCGGGCTCGGGCTGTTCGGGGTCGGCGTGCGGTTCCTGGCGCCCGGATGGTCCCTGTGGCTGGCGCAACTATGGAGCAGGGCGCTGATCGGCGGCGCGCGCCTTATCTGCGGGATCGAGGCGGAGTTGATCGGGCGGGAGAACCTGCCGACTACGGGGCCGGCGCTGATCGCCTCGCAGCACCAGTCGGCGTTCGACACGCTGATCTGGCTGCTTCTCGTGCCGCGGGTGAGCTACGTCTACAAGTCGGAGCTGGGCAGCATCCCGCTGGTGGGGCCGCTGCTGGCGGCGTCGGGGCAGATCAAGCTGGACCGGGGGGCGAGCTTCGCCGCGGTGAAGAGCCTGCTGCGCGGGGCCGACCGGGCCGTGGCGGACAACCGGCAGATCGTGATCTTCCCGGAAGGGACCCGGGTGGCGCCGGGGGTGGTCGCGACCATCCTGCCGGGTGTCGCGGCGTTGGCGAGCCGGACCGGGCTGCCGATGATCCCGGTGTCGACGGATTCGGGGCGTCTCTGGGGGCGCAACGCCTTCGTGAAGCGGCCTGGGATCATCCACATCGTCGTCGGCCCGGCCATCCCGGCGGGCCAGGGTCAGTCCGCTGTTTTGGGCGCATTGCGGGAGAGCTGGGACGCGGGTGAGACGGTCATCCGGGGCTGTGGATAAGTTTGTGGACGTTTTTCTGCCGCCGCCGGCCGGAACCCTCCGTAAAGCGTCGCAACTCGCTCAACCATCACGTTATTGTGTCGGAAAGGTTACCGACCGGGGTCGGTTCGAGACAGTGGTTCGCCGCTCCAGTTCGATCTACCACTCTGTAATTGTTCATAAGTTGGCTAAGCGACTGAAATCCCGTGTCAAGCGACATCTGTTTGGGCCGATCGCCGGCGCGACCCCGCCAGAAACCCGTTGCCATTGTGGACGACGTGCGGACGCGAGCCCGATTTGACCGCTGTGGGAGACCGGGTTCCGGGAGCGCGCCGCCTCGTCTGGGCTTCGGCGCTGGCGGTCCTCTTGGTGGCCGTGGGGCATTTCGCAGTCTGGTTCATCGTCACCGGACGGATCGCCGCGGGGTTCCAGGACGGGCTTGCCCGGGCCGCCCTGGCCGGCTTCCAGGTCGAGGCGGAAGGGCCCGTGCGCGGAGGATGGCCGGGGACGGCGGGTGTGGTGCTCCGGCATGTGTCCGTGGGCCGGGCGGTGGGCGGCGTCCGCCTGCGCTGGACAGCCGACCGTGTCGAGCTGAGCCTCTCGCCGTGGGACTTGTCGGCGTTGACGATGGCCGCTTCCGGCGACCAGGCGGTGACGGTGGCCGACGGGCCGCCCGTCCCTGTGCAGGCGAGGGTTACCGAACTTCGCGTGCCGCTGTCCGGCGAGGCGGCGGCGGCTCTGACGCTGGAGGGTCTGACGGTCGCGGCTGCGGGCCATCGGTTCACCGCCGGGCGGATCGTGGCGCAGTTGGCGGGTCAGTCGATCGTTGCGGACGGGGAGGCTGTCGGGCTGACGCCGGGCTTTCCGGCCCCGTTCGACGGCACTCTGGGGTTTTCGGTCCAGGGCCAGACCAACGTGCCGTTCCCCGCGATGGACACGCCGGGCGCGTCGGCGGCGGCGTGGCAGGCAGCGGGGGGGCGGATCGACGTGCCCAGCTTCCTGGTGCGATGGGGGACGCTGGAGGCGTCGGGCAGCGCCGCGGCCCAATTGGATGGCCAGCTGCAGCCCGAGGGCCGGGCCAGCCTGCGCGTGAAGGGCGCGACCGAGGTGCTGGATTCGGCCGTGCGGGCCGGTGTCGTCGCGCCTGCGCCGGCGTCTGCGGCGCGGGCGGTGCTCGGCCTGCTGGTGATGGCGGCCCGGGGTGGCCCGATCAGCCTGCCGGTGGTGCTGCGGGACCGGACCGTTTCGCTGGCGCAGTTCCCCCTGATCCGGCTACCTTCGCTGGCTTGGGCCCAGCCTTGACGGCCCAGCCTTGACGGCCCGGCTTGACGGCCCGGCTTCACGGCCTGGCTTGATGGACGTGGTGCCAGACCCATCTGCCGCGCAGCCCAGCGGACCCGGGCGAGGAGCCGAGCATGCCTGAATTCGACGCGTTCCACCTGGCGCGGGCGCAGTTCGCGTTCACCGTGGCCTTCCATATCGTGCTGCCGGCGTTCTCCATCGGGCTGGCGAGCTATCTGATGGTGCTGGAGGCGCTGTGGCTGAAGACCGGCCGGCAGCTGTATCTCGACGTGTTCCGGTTCTGGCTGAAGATCTTCTCCGTCGGGTTCGCGATGGGCGTCGTGTCCGGGCTGGTGATGTCGTACCAGTTCGGCACGAACTGGAGCGTGTTCTCGGACAAGGCGGGGCCGGTGGTGGGCCCGCTGATGGGCTACGAGGTGCTGACGGCGTTCTTCCTGGAGGCCGGTTTCCTGGGCGTGATGCTGTTCGGGACGGAGAAGGTGGGGCGGGGGCTGCATTTCTTCGCGACCTGCATGGTGGCGGGGGGTACGTTCACGTCGGCGTTCTGGATCCTGTCGGTGAACTCGTGGATGCAGACGCCGGCGGGGTACACGATGTCGCCGGAGGGGCGGTTTCTGCCGGCCGACTGGTGGGCGATCATCTTCAACCCGTCGTTCCACGTGCGGCTGCCGCACATGCTGATGGCGAGCTATCTGTCGGTGGCGTTCACCGTGGGGGCGACGGGGGCGTGGCACCTGTTGCGGGACAGGACGGCGGGGCGGGCGCAGAACCCGGCGGCGCGGCTGATGTTCTCGATGGCGTTGTGGATGGCGACCCTGGTCGCGCCGGCGCAGATCCTGATGGGGGATGCGCACGGGCTGAACACGCTGGAGCACCAGCCGGCCAAGATCGCGGCGATGGAGGGCAACTGGGAGACGCGGCGGGGGGCGCCCCTGGTCCTGTTCGGGCTGCCCAACATGACGACGGAGCATACGGACTACGAGATTTCCATCCCGCATCTGTCGTCGCTGATCCTGACGCATTCCTGGGATGGGGAGGTGCCGGGGCTGATGTCGTTCCCGCGGGCGGAGCGGCCGAACGCGGCGATCGTGTTCTGGTCGTTCCGGCTGATGGTGGGGCTGGGGATGGCGATGGCGCTGGTGGGGCTGGTGGCGCTGGTGCTGCGTCCGAAGGGCCGGCTGTACGATTCCGCTCCGTTGCAGTGGGCGGTGCTGCTGATGGGGCCGTCGGGGTTCGTGGCGCTGCTGGCGGGGTGGGTGACGACGGAGGTCGGGCGGCAGCCCTTCACGGTGTACGGCCTGTTGCGGACGGCGGACAGCATCTCGCCGATCGGGACGCCTGGGGTGGCGACGTCGCTGGCGGTGTTCGCCGTGGTGTATCTGCTGGTGTATGCGGCGGGGCTGCTGATCCTGTTGCGGATGATGGGCAAGACGCCGGTGCTGGGGGAGAGCGATCCGAAGCCCTCGGCCCCGGTGCGCACGGCGGGGATCACGCCCGGCCTGCCGCAGGCGCTCACGGGCAGCGGCGCCGCCGAGGCGGGTGCGCGATGAGCGGGCGGCGCTGATGTTCGACGGGGTCGACCTCACGATCGTCTGGGCGGGGCTGCTGGCGTTCGCCGTCCTGGCCTATGTGGTGGCGGACGGGTTCGACCTCGGGGTCGGCATCCTGTTCTTCTCGGAGCGCGGGGCGGAGGACCGGGACACGATGGTCAACTCCGTGGCGCCGGTGTGGGACGGCAACGAGACGTGGCTGGTGCTGGGCGGTGGCGGGCTGTTCGCGGTGTTCCCGCTGGCGTACGCGATCATCATGCCGGCGCTGTATCCGCTGGTGACGGGCATGTTGCTGGCGCTGATCTTTCGTGGCGTGGCGTTCGAGTTCCGGTTCCGGACGGAGGCGTTCGGCGGCCGGAGGCTGTGGGACCTGGCGTTCTTCGGGGGGTCGCTGTTGGCCGGGCTGTGCCAGGGGATGATCCTGGGGGCGCTGCTGCAGGGGGTGAAGGTGACCGGGCGCGCCTATTCGGGCGGGTGGTGGGACTGGCTGACGCCGTTCACGGTGCTGTGCGGCGTGGCGGTGGTTGTGGGCTATGCGCTGCTGGGGGCGACGTGGCTGGTGTGGCGGACCGAGGGGGGGCTGCACGACCGCGCCCGGCGGCAGGCGGCGTGGTTGGGACTGGCGACGCTGGGCATGATCGGGGCGGTCAGCCTGTGGACGCCGTTCCTGAACCCGCGCTTCCTGACCCGCTGGTTCGGCTGGCCGGGCATTGCGCTGACCAGCCCGGTGCCGGTCCTGGTGCTGCTGCTGGCCGTCGGGTTCTGGCGGGGGTTGAAGCGGGGCGACCACCTGACGCCGTTTTTGTGCACGCTGGGCGTCTTCGCGCTGTGTTTCGCCGGGTTGGGGATCAGCATGTTCCCGCTGATGGTGCCGCCCGACGTGTCCATCTACGACGCCGCGGCGCCGCATTCGAGCCAGGCGTTCCTGCTGGTGGGCGCCATGGTGCTGATCCCGATCATCCTTGTTTATACGGGGTTCGCGTATTGGGTGTTCCGCGGCAAGGTGAAGGCCGGGGCCGGGTATCACTGAATGCCGGCGGGGTTGCGCCGGGTTCTGTGGTTCGTCGGGCTGTGGGCGGCGGGGGTGTTGACGGTGGGCGTCGTCAGTCTTCTGCTTCGGGCGGTTCTGAAGCCCTAGTGCCGGCGGCGAGGGCGATCTCGTGCAGGCGGCCGGCGGAGATGCGGTTCAGGCCGCGTTCGTATTTATGGGCCTGCTGGTAGGTCACGCCGACCCGGCGCGCGAGTTGCTGCTGCGACAGGCCGAGCATGGTCCGGCGTTCGCGGATCCGGATCCCGACGTGACGATCCATGGCGATGGCCCGGGGGGCCGGGCCGGCGGACGGCCTGCACGCCGGTGGGTTTTTTGCCGGACTGCTGTGCCGGGCCGTGCTGCGCGGGTGTTCGCTGGTCATATGGGGTGAACGCGGCACGCCGGATTTCAGCTTGCCGGGCGGTCGTCACACCCCTGTGTCATTGCGCTGGCGGTGCCGTCAGTTCGGCTTCTTGGCGCTGCGCATCGGGCGCCGGAGCGCCAGGGCTGCCACGGGCGCCTCGGATGCGGTGCTCTGCGCCGGTTCGGGCTTGGTGGTGAAGATGGGGCTCACCGATGAGGCGAGCACCGATGGGGCGGGCACCGATGGGGCAGGACCCGATGGGGCAGGACCCGATGGGGCAGGACCCGATGGGGCAGGACTGGGCATGGCCGCCATGGTTGCCGCGGGGGCGTGCTGGATGACGGCTTCGGCGCGGGCGATCGCGAGTTGCGCGCGGAGGCTGTCGACCTCGTGCCGCAGCGCCTCGAGTTCCGGGCTGGCGGTGTGAGGGCTGGCGGCGTGAGAGCTGGCGGCGTGAGAGCTGGGAGCAGCCTCGCTCGCGGGCGTCGGCGTCGCGGTGGCGTCCGGGGGGCTGAGCTGGGGCGGGAGCGGCGAGCCGTCGGGGCGGCTGGTAGGCTGGAACAGGGGATTGAACATGGCCATCGCGCGTTCCATCAGCGCGATGTTCTGGCGGCCCATCTCCTCGACTCCGAGGGGCAGGAAGGGGCTGAAGGTGTTCTGCACCACCTGGCGCATCTGTGCCTGCTGGCGGGCGAAGTTGGACATGGCGGATTCGAGGTATCGCGGCACGACGCCCTGCAGGCTGTCGCCGTAGAAGCCGATCAGCTGGCGGAGGAAGTTGGTGGGCAGCATGGAGGTGCCCTTGCTCTCTTCCTCGACGATGATCTGGGTCAGGACGCCGCGGGTGATGTCTTCGCTGGACTTGGCGTCGTAGACGACGAAGTCGCGGCCGGCGCGGATCATGTCGGCCAGGTTCTCGAGCGTGATGTAGCTGGAGGTCTCGGTGTTATAAAGCCGGCGGTTGGCGTATTTCTTCACCACCACGGGAGGCTGCTGCGGGACATCTTCGGCGGGGGCAGCCAAACTTTCGGCCATGGAAACCTCTGATCGCGGGTTGGGGGTGGGCTATACCACGCAGTTGCAGCATGAGCGACAAGAAGCATCGAGAGAATGACGCAAGCGGCGGAGCAGGCAGGCGCAGGGTGCGGGGCGGGGTGCGGGGCGGGGTGCGCGGCCTCGCAGCCGATGGTGGCGCTGTGGGAGGACTGGATCACGGTATGGCAGAGCGAGGCGGCCGGCCTGATCCTGGACCGGGAGTGGCAGGAGGCGATGCTGCGGGCGGTGGATGGCTGGGCGGCGCAGGCGCGGGCGGGGCTGCGGGCGATGGGGCCGCGGGGCGGCCCCGGTGACGCGGGACCGCAGGGAGTTGCCGGGGCCGATGCGGCGACGGGGACCGCGGCCGCTGCTGCTGCATCTGATGGGGGGGCCGTTGTCGCCGCCCTTCGGGAGCGGGTGGCCGAGCTGGAGCGCCGGGTCGAACAGTTGGGCGGTTCCCGAGGCTGACGCGGCGGCCCCTGCGCTGCCGCCGGCCATGGATGCGGGGCTCCTCCGTGGGATCGCGGCGTATCGACGGCACCCCTGGCAGCGCATGGCGGCGGATCCCGGCGCGGTCTGGGCGGGCGGGGTGGCGCGGCTGCTGGACTTCGGGGCGCCGGGTGACCCGGCGGTGCTGTTCGTGCCAAGCCTCGTGAACCGCGCCACCATCCTGGACCTGCTGCCGGAGCGGTCGATGATGCGGTGGCTGGGGGCACGCGGGGTGCGTCCGTTGCTCCTGGACTGGGGCTGGCCGGAGGCGGAGCGGGCGTTCACGCTGACGGACTATGTCGCTGGGGTGTTGGAGCCGGCGCTGGCGGCGGCGGCGGCGGATGGGCCGGTGGTGCTGGCCGGGTATTGCATGGGCGGGCTTCTGGCGCTGGCGGCGGCGTTGCGGCAGCCGGCGCAGGTGCGGGGGCTGGCGCTGCTGGCGACGCCCTGGGACTTCCATGCGGCGGGTGCGGCGGCGGCACGGGAGATGGCGGGGTGCCTGCCCCGGCTGGAACCGCTGTTGCAGGCAACGGGGACGCTGCCGGTCGATCCGTTGCAGGTGCTGTTCGCGATGGCGGACCCCGGGGGGATCCCGGCGAAGTTCCGGGCCTTCGGGGCGCTGGACCAGGGGAGCGACGCGGCGCGGGACTTCGTGGCGCTGGAGGACTGGTTGAACGACGGGGTGCCCTTGGCGGCCCCGGTCGCGCGGGAGACGATCGGCGGCTGGTATGGCGCGAACGACCCGGCGCGGGGCGCGTGGCGGATCGGGGGCCGGGCGGTGCAGCCGGGGCAGATTCGGATGCCGTGCTTCGTCGCGGTGCCCGGGCGGGACCGGATCGTGCCGCCCGGGAGCGCGCTGGCCTTGGCGGCCGTGATCCCGGGCGCGGTGGTGCACCGCCCGGCGTCGGGCCATATCGGGATGGTGGCGGGGACGCGGGCGGAGGCGGGGCTGTGGTCGCCGCTGCTGGGCTGGTTCCGAGGGCTGTGAGTGACTAGAGTCCGGCAAAACAGGGAGGCTCGGCAATGGAAGACGTGGTGATCGTGGCGGCGGCTCGGACCCCGGTCGGCAGCTTCAACGGCGCGTTCGGCAGCGTGCCGGCGCATGTGTTGGGGTCGGCGGCGATCCAGGCGGCGCTGGCGCGGGCGGGGATCGAGGCCGGGGCGGTGGACGAGGTGATCCTAGGCCAGGTGCTGACGGCGGCGCAGGGGCAGAACCCGGCGCGGCAGGCGGCGCGGATGGCGGGCATCCCGGACAGCGCGACGGCGTTCGGGATCAACCAGGTGTGCGGCAGCGGGCTGCGGACGGTGGCGCTGGCGGCGCAGCAGATCCGGTCGGGCGAGAGCGCCGTGGTGGTCGCGGGCGGGCAGGAGAGCATGAGCCAGTCGACGCATGCGGCGTATCTGCGGGCCGGGACGAAGATGGGCGACCTGGGGCTGATCGACACCATGATCAAGGACGGGCTGTGGGACGCGTTCCACGGCTATCACATGGGCAGCACGGCCGAGAACGTGGCGACGAAGTATCAGATCACGCGGGTGGAGCAGGACGCGTTCGCGGCCGCCAGCCAGCAAAAGGCGAGTGCGGCGCAGAAGGCCGGGCGGTTCAAGGACGAGATCGTGCCGGTGACGATCAAGGGCCGCAAGGGCGACACGGTGGTGTCGGACGACGAGTACATCCGGCACGACTCGACGGCGGAGGGGATGGCCAAGCTGCGGCCGGCGTTCAGCAAGGACGGGACGGTGACGGCCGGGAACGCGAGCGGGATCAACGACGGGGCGGCGGCGCTGGTGGTGATGTCGGCGTCGGAGGCCAAGCGGCGGGGGCTGACCCCGCTGGCGCGGATCGCGAGTTTCGCGACGGCCGGGGTAGACCCGAGCATCATGGGCACGGGGCCGATCCCGTCGTCGCGCAAGGCGCTAGAGCGGGCGGGCTGGCAGGCGGCGGACCTCGATCTGATCGAGGCGAACGAGGCGTTCGCGGCGCAGGCGTGTGCGGTGAACCGGGACCTGGGCTGGGACACGGCGAAGGTGAACGTGAACGGCGGGGCGATCGCCATCGGGCACCCGATCGGGGCCTCGGGCGCGCGGGTGCTGGTGACGCTGCTGCACGAGATGGGCAAGCGGGACGCGAAGAAGGGGCTGGCGACGCTTTGCATCGGGGGCGGCATGGGTGTCGCGATGTGCCTCGAACGGTAGGCGGCGCGCCCGCCGCGCACCGGGTCGGACCAGGTCGAGGCTGGCCTCCGGGGCACGGACGGGACAGGATGGGGGATAAGCCAGGGAGGAACGAATGGCACGGGTTGCATTAGTGACGGGTGGGTCGCGGGGGATCGGCGCTGCGATCAGCGTGGCGTTGAAGGCGGCAGGGCGGCACGTGGTGGCGAGCTATGCCGGGAACGACTCGGCGGCGAAGGCCTTCACGGACGCGACCGGGATTCCGGCGATGAAGTTCGATGCCGGTGACTTCGCGGCGTGCGAGGCGGCGATCAAGCACATCCACGAGGCGCATGGGCCGGTCGAGATCCTGGTGAACAACGCGGGGATCACGCGGGACGGCACGATGGCGCGGATGACGCGCGACATGTGGGACGCGGTGATGGATACGAACCTCGGCAGCTGCTTCAACCTGTGCAAGCTGACGTTCGACGGGATGCGGGCGGCGAAGTTCGGCCGGGTGGTGAACATCGGCAGCATCAACGGGCAGGCCGGGCAGTATGGCCAGGTGAACTATGCGGCGGCGAAGTCGGGGATCCATGGGTTCACGAAGGCTTTGGCGCAGGAGGGGGCGCGGTTCGGGATCACGGTGAACGCGATTGCGCCGGGCTATGTGGACACGGAGATGGTGCGGGCGGTGCCGCCGGACGTGCTGCAGAAGATCATCGCGCGGATCCCGATGGGCCGGCTGGGCCATGCGGAGGACATCGCGCGGGGCGTCGTGTTCCTGACCGGGGATGACGGGGACTTCATCACGGGGTCCACGCTGTCGATCAACGGCGGGCAGCATATGTACTGAGGCGACTGTCCTGAGGCGACGGGGCTGCCGGCCGGGCTTCGGGCCGGCAGCCTTTCGAGACGCGCCGGACCTCAGGGCGGGGCGGTTTTCGCCAGCTCGGGGCGGACGGCCATCTTGGCGTACCAGGCGTCGAGCTTCGGGTGGGCTTCGCGCCAGGGTTCGTGGGCGAAGCGGAAGTCCAGGTAGCCGAGGGCGCAGGCCAGGGTGATGGTGCCGATGTCGAGATGATCGGCGGGCGGGTCGGCCTCGAGCATGTCGAGCGCGTGGGCGACGATCTGCTTCTGCCGGTCCATGACGGCGGTGCGCGCGTCTTCCGCGGCGCGGCCCTGCTCCATGCGGCGCAGGATCGCGGCGTCCAGGATGCCGTCGCCGACGGCCTGCTGCTTCAGCACCCGCCAGCGGGCGGCGCCGGCGGGGAACAGGCCGCCCGAGGCGACGGCGTCGAGGTATTCGCAGATGACGGGGCTGTCGAAGAGGGCGACGCCGTCTTCGGTGACGAGGCAGGGCACCTTGGACAGCGGATTGGCGGCAATGAGGTCGGGCGGGGAGGTGTGGGGGTTGGTGGTGACCTTGGTGATGCGGTCCTCGGCGCCGATGGCGATGGCGACGGCCATGACCTTGCGGACGTAGGGGCTGGTGGGGGAGTAGAAGAGCTTCATCGGAAGGTGTCCTTTCGGGTCCGGATGCTGGCGAGGGCCGCGGCGTCGGTGGCGCGGAGGAAGGGGTTTTCGGCCAGCTCGTCGGCCAGGCGGGTGGGGACGGTGGCCTGGTGGGCGGCGCGCTGGCGGTCCACCTCGGCGCTGCGGGCCTGGAGTGCGGCGTTGCCGGGGTCTGAGTGCAGGGCGAAGCGGGCGTTGGACTGCGTGTATTCGTGGCCGCAGCAGACGAGGGTGTCGCCGGGCAGGGCGGCGAGCTTGCGCAGGCTGTCGAACATCTCGGCGGCGGTGCCTTCGAGCAGGCGGCCGCAGCCCAGGCTGAACAGGGTGTCGGCGCAAAGCAGGACGTTGCCCTCGGCGGCGTAGTAGGCGATGTGGCCGCGGGTGTGGCCGGGGGTGTCGATGATGCGCAGGGTGGTGTCGCCCAGGGTCACGGTGTCGCCTTCGACGACGGGCTGGTCGAGGCGTGGGAGCCGGTGGGCGTCGGCCTTGGCGCCGACCACGCGGGCGCCGTAGCGGGTGCGGATGGCGTCGACGCCGGCGATGTGGTCGTCGTGGTGGTGGGTGATGAGGATCGCGTCGAGCCGGCCGCCGGCCTGGTCGATGGCGGCGGCGCAGGCGGCGGCGTCGGCGGGGTCGACGATGGCGACGGCCCCGGTGGCGGCGTCGGTGAGCAGCCAGGCGTAGTTGTCGGACAGGATGGGCACGGGCCGGGCAGTGATGGGCATCGGGGGGGTTCCGGGGCGATTCCGGCGGGAGGGTGTGCCAGGGGGAGGCGGGGCGCAAGCGGGGGGGACTCTGGGCCAGGGCGATCGCTCGAACGGGCGGCGGCACGGTCGGGATGGCCGCGCGAGGCGAAGTCGGACCACGGGGACGCGGACGACGCGGAGTTGTTCGTTTGCTTCGGTGTTTGGGGCGGCCTTGCCACCGTTCCAAGATGAACCACGAAGGACGCGAAGGGGGGGGTGTTTGTGGGGCTGGGCCGGCGGGACTGTGCTTGGGGAGGAGGGCATACAACTTGGCTGGTTCCGAGCTCTGCGGTCGCGTTTCGACGCAGGCGCCCTGCCGATCGGCGTCGGCTTGTGTTCGGCATCAGGATCGGGGCTCTCCCCTCGGTTGCCGTCGCGGTGGGGCGATCTCTGCCCGGCGGCGGCTGTCGTGCTATAGGGGGGGCATGACGGCGGACGCGAACATGGCTGCCCGGTTCTACGCCAGTCCGCGGGGGGTCGTGGCATGTGGGTTGGTGCGGGAGCGGCTGCGGGCGACGTGGCCATCGCTGGACGGGATGTCGGTGCTGGGGGTGGGGTTCGCGGCGCCTTACGTGCGGAGCTGGAGCGGGAGTGCGGCGCGGTGCATCGTGGCGACGCCGTCCACGGTGGGGGCGGTGCGCTGGCCGACGGTCAGCGGCAACCTGACGTGCACGACGGAGGGGGACGCCCTGCCCTTTCCGGACCTGTGTTTCGACCGGGTTCTGCTGGTGCATGGGCTGGAGGCGGTGCACAACGCGCGGTCCCTGCTGCGGGAGGTGTGGCGGGTGCTGAAGGATGACGGGCGGCTGATGGTGGTGGCGCCGAACCGGCGGGGGGTTTGGGCGCATGTCGAGAGCACGCCGTTCGGGCATGGGGAGCCGTATTCGCCCGGGCAGATCGGGCGGCTGCTGTCGGGCAACATGTTCCGGATCGAGCGGCGCGACACGGCGCTGTTCGTGCCGCCCGTGCGCATGCGGATGCTGCTGCGAAGCGCCCGGGCGTGGGAGGTGGGCGGGCGGTGGCTGGTGCCGCACCTGGCGGGCGTCACGATCACGGAGGCGGTGAAGGACGCCTATGCGGCGATCCCGGTGAAGCAGGTGCGGCGGCGGCGCGTGTTGAGCGAGGCCGGGTGATGCCGGACCCTGTGACGCCGGACCCTGTGACGCCGGACCGGTGACGCTGGATCGGGCACAGGCGGAGCGGCTGGCGGCGGTGGCGCTGGGGCATGTGACGCGGGAGTATCCGCATGCCGTGGTGCATGTGTTCGACGGGCCGGGCGCGGTGCTGTCGCCGCGGGCGCTGCATCCGGTGTTCTACGGCAGCTTCGACTGGCATTCCTGCGTGCACGGCTACTGGATGCTGGCGACCTTGCTGCGGCGGTTCCCTGGACTGGCGCAGGCCGGCGCGATCGGGGCGGTGTTCGACGCGCACCTGGCGGACGGGCCGGTAGAGGGGGAGTGCGCGTATCTTCGGCGCCCGGCGGCGCAGGGGTTCGAGCGGCCCTACGGCTGGGCGTGGCTGCTGGCGCTGCAGCAGGCCGTGGCGGGCACGCGATGGGACGCGCCGCTGCGGCCGTTGAGCGCCATCGTCGCCGCGCGGTTCCGGGCCTTCCTGCCGGTGTCGCGCTACCCCGTGCGGGTGGGCACGCATTTCAACACGGCCTTCGCGCTGCGGATCTCGGCAGGGTATGCCGAGGCGTGCGACCCGGCGCTTCTGGCGCTGCTGCGGGAGAAGGCGTGGGCCTGGTATGGCGACGACCGGGATTGCCAGGCGTGGGAGCCGGGGCAGGACGACTTCCTGTCGTCGGCGCTGATCGAGGCGGCGTGCCTGCGGCGGCTGTGGCCGGAGCGGTTCGAGGCGTGGCTCGCGGGCTTCCTGCCGGGGCTGGCGTCGGGGCGGCCCACCACGCTGTTCGACCCGGCGGTGCCCACCGACCGCACGGACGGGAAGATCGCGCATCTGGACGGGCTGAACCTGAGCCGCGCCTGGTGCTGGTCCGAGGTCGCGGCCGGGGTGCCGGCGGCGGAGCGGGCGGCGGCGGCGCATCGGGCGGCGTCGCTGCCGCATGTGGTCGGCGACTTCATGGGGGAGCATTGGCTGGCGAGCTTCGCCGTGCTGGCGCTGCTGGAGGATGCGGTTTGACCCGGGGCGGCGAGCGGGCGACGGACCCGGCGGCGCACATGGTTGCCGACGTCAAGCAGCCCCGACGGCCCCGGCTGCGCGAGATGATGGGGCCGGGGCTGATCACCGGCGCGTCGGACGACGACCCGAGCGGCATCGCGACCTACTCGCAGGCCGGGGCGCAGTTCGGGTTTGACCTGGGCTGGACCCTGCTGCTCACGTTCCCGCTGATGTGCGGCATCCAGCAGATCAGCGCGTGGATCGGGCGCGTGACGGGGCGGGGTTTGGCGGGGAACATGCGGCGGCATTTCCCGCGCCCGCTGCTGCACGGGATCATGGCTGCTGCTGCTGGCCAACGTGCTGAACATCGGCGCGGACCTGGGGGCGATGGCCGCATCGCTGCAGCTGCTGGTCGGCGGGAGCTTGCTGCCCTATGTCGCCGGATTCGCGGTGCTGACGGTGGGCCTCGAGGTCTACGTCCGCTACAGCCGGTATGTCCCGGTGCTGCGATGGCTGACGTTGTCGCTGTTCGCCTACGTGGCCTGCGTGTTCGCGGCGGGGGTCCCTTGGCGGGACCTCGCCTGGGGGGTGCTGGTTCCGCGGGTGACCTGGTCCAGCGAATACCTGACGACCCTGGTTGCGATCCTGGGGACGACGATCAGCCCCTACCTGTTCTTCTGGCAGGCCGGGCAGGAGGTGGAGGACGAGAAGGAGACGCCAGGTGCCCGGCCGTTGATCCGGACGCCCTCGCAGGCTTCGTCGGAGGCGCGGCGGATCCGACTCGATACCTATGTCGGCATGGGATTCTCGAACCTGATCGCGCTTTGCATCGTCGCGACGACGGCCGCGACACTGCATGCGCATGGGGTGACGGACATCCAGACCTCGGCGCAGGCGGCGGAGGCGTTGCGGCCGATCGCGGGGCCTTTCGCGTTCTATGTGTTCGCGGCGGGGATCATCGGGACGGGGCTGCTGGCGCTGCCGGTGCTGGCGGGGTCGGCGGCCTATGCGGTGGGCGAGGCGGCGGGGTGGCATGTCGGGCTGGCGCGGCGTCCCGGACGGGCGCGGGCGTTCTATGGGACGATCGGTGCGGCCACGGTGGCCGGGGCGCTGCTGAACCTGACGGCGATCGATCCGGTGCGGGCCCTGTTCTGGAGTGCCGTGGTGAACGGGGTGGTGTCGGCGCCGATCATGGCCATGATGGTCGTCATGGCCTGCCGGCGCGACGTGATGGGGGCATTCACGCTGGGTCCTTCGCTGCGTGTTGTGGGATGGGTGGCGACGGCGGCGATGGCTGCGGCGTCGATTGCGATGCTGACGGTCCTGGGACGATGACAGGGTTCGATACAATGGGCGGGTTCGAGACGATGGGGGCTTCGATGCATGTGGTGAGCCGGATGGGCCGGCCGATGCGGGCGCATCCATGACGACGATGATCCTGTTGTTCCTGGCGTCGTGCTGGGCGGGGGCGCAGAACGCGTTGGCCGGGGGTGGCTCGTTCGTGACCTTTCCGGCGCTGCTGCTGGCGGGGATGGACATCAGGGCGGCGAACGTGACCTCGACCGTGGCGCTGTTCCCGAGCCAGGCGGTTTCGGGCTTCCTGACGCAGAGCCTGGCGGAGGGGACTCCCGGCGTGCGGCTGCGGTGGCTGTGTGCCGCGAGCCTGGGGGGCGGGGCCATCGGGGCCTTGCTGCTGCTGGGCACGCCAGTGTCGGCCTTTTCGCGGCTGGTGCCTTGGTTGGTTCTGTTCGCGACGGCGGTGTTCGCCTGGGGCAGCTTCGGACGGCGGCCTGGGCCAGGAGAGACCGAGGTTGCCGCGATCCGGGTGGGGGCGGGTGGCACGCTGGCGATCCAGGCGGCGATCGGCGTGTATGGCGGGTATTTCGGCGGGGGGATCGGCTTCATGATGGTCGCGGTCCTGACGTTGGCGGGCGTCGCGGTGCGGGCGGCCACGGCCAGCAAGAACATCCTGGCCGCGTTCATCAACCTGGCTGCCGTTGTCGTGTTCGCGTTCTCGCCGGACGTGGACTGGCGGTTGGCGGCGGTGGTGTTCGCCGGGTCGATGCTGGGCAGCTGGGGCGGGTCTTGGCTGCTGTCGCGGGTGCCGGAGCGGGTGCTGCGGGGCGGCGTGGTCGCTGTGGGCGTGGCGTTGACGGTCGGGCTGTTCCTGCGCCAGGGATAGGGCGTGCTGTTCAACTCGCAGGCCTTCGTGCTCGGCGTGCTGCCGCTGGTCCTGGCGGCCTACTACGCCGTGCGGACGGTGGCGGCGCGGCAGGCGGTGCTGGTGGCGGCGTCGCTGGCGTTCTATGCGGGGTGGGACCTGCGGTTCGTGCCGGCGCTGGTGGCGTTGACGTTCGCCAATTGGGCGATCGTGCAGGCGTGGGACCGGGTGCGGCGGGGCGGCGGTGCTGGCCGTTGGGTGCTCGGGCTGGGGATCGGGCTGAACCTGGGCGTGCTGGTCGTCTGCAAATACGCGAACTTCCTGGGATCGAACCTGGCCGGGGCGCTGGGGCTGTCGTGGACGGCGCTGCCGATCATCCTACCGCTGGGGGTCAGCTTCTTTACGTTCCAGAAAATCTCCTACCTGGTGGACCTGCGGCGGGGGGACCGGCACGTGTATGGGCTGCTGGAGTTCTTCGCCTTCGTGACGTTCTTCCCGGCGCTGATTGCCGGGCCGCTGGTGCGGCACAACGAGCTGATCCCGCAATTCGCCCGGGCCCCTCGGGGGGTTGCGGCGTGGGAGACGCTGTCGCGCGGGCTGGTGCTGTTCGTCATCGGGTTCGCGAAGAAGGCGGGGCTTGCGGACACCGCCGCGCTGACCTGCGACGCAGTGTTCGCGCACGCCGCCCAGGGGCCGGTCGGGCTGGCGGAGGCCTGGGCGGGGGCCGGGGCGTATGCGCTGCAGATCTACTTCGATTTCTCGGGCTATTCGGACATGGCGATCGGGCTGGGGCTGATGTTGGGGTTGCGCCTGCCGTTCAACTTCGACGCGCCGTATCGGGCAACGAGCATACGGGACTTCTGGCGGCGCTGGCACATCACGCTGAGCCGGTTCCTGCGGGACTACGTGTATGTGCCGCTGGGGGGCAACCGGGCGGGGGCCGGGCGGCAGGCGGCCAACGTGGTGGCGACGATGCTGCTGGGCGGGCTGTGGCATGGGGCGGCCTGGACCTTCGTGGCCTGGGGCGGGGCGCATGGGGTGGCGCTGGCGGTCGCCGGGGCCTGGGGGCGGACGGGGTGGCGGCTGCCGGCCTGGCTGGGCTGGGGTCTGACGCTGGGGTTCGTCGTGCTGGCCTGGGTGCTGTTCCGTGCGCCCGATTTCGGGACGGCGGCGCGGGTCTATGCAAGCATGGCGGGCGTGGCGGGGCTAGGGGGGATCCGGGTCGAGAGCCCGGCGGTGCTGGCGTTGGCCGCGCTGGTGGCCGTGCTGGGGCCGTCCAGCCAGGCGGTGGCGCTGGGCCGGGTGCGGCCGGTGCCGTGGATGGCGGGGGCGGCGGGCGTCGTGCTGGCCGGGTTGCTGCTGCTGGCGGGCGGGCGGGTGCCGAACGAGTTCATCTATTTCCAGTTCTGATCCTGCCGCCCTGCCGGCTGTTGGCCCGGCACCCCGGCGCGACCCATGGCGGCGATTCGCGATGGTCGGCGCTCTGACGGCGTTGGGAGTTCTGGCGGTGCTTTACGGGTTCGTCGTGGTGGTGGACCCCTGGGACACGCTGCCGCTGTCGCCGCCGTTGCCGCGGGTGCCGATCAGCAGCAATGCGCGCTACTCGTTCCCGGCGCTGGCCCGCAGCCTGGAGTTCGACTCCGCGGTGCTGGGCACGTCGACGGCGCGGCTGCTGCAGCCGGCCCAGCTGGACCCGGCGTTCGGGGCGCGCTTCGTCAACCTGGCCATGAACAGCGCGACGGCCTGGGAGCAGTCGCAGCTGCTGACGGTGTTCCTGCGGGCGCATCCGCAGCCCCGGGCCGTGCTGATCGACATGGACGCCGCCTGGTGCGCCCCGGTGGTGGAGCGGGTGACGGCGCGGCCGTTCCCGGCCTGGATGTATGGGGCGAGCCGGTGGGGCGCGTATCGCGAGATGCTCACGCCCTATGCGGTGCAGGAGGCGGCGAACCAGGCGGCGGTGATGCTGCACCTGAAGCGGCGGCGCTACGGGCTGGACGGCTACACGCGGTTCGTGCCGCCCGACAGCGAATACGACCCGGCCCGGGTGGACGCGGCCTTCGCCCGCTGGCCGCCGACGGACCAGACGCCGGCCACGCCGGGGGAGGCGGTGGCGCTGCCCGGCCTCGCCTTGCTGGCGCCGGTGCTGCGGGCCGTGCCCGCCGCCACCCGTGTGGTGCTGTTCTTCCCGCCGGCGCACATGGAGCAGCAGGGCGACCCCGGCTCCCGCACGGCGGTGCGGTGGGCGGCCTGCAAGCGGGCGGTGGTGGAGGCCGCCCGGGCGACGCGGGGTTCGGAGGGGGCCACGGTGCTGGACCTGCTGATCCCGAGCGCGATCACGCGGGACCGCGGGAGCTACTGGGACCCGCTGCACTATCGCGAGGCGGTGGCGGGGCGGATCGCTGCGGCGCTGGGCGGCGCGGCGGGGCCGGAGGTCCGTCCGCTGAGCGGGCCCGCCGGGCCGTAGGCGGACGGGCGACCCCGTTGCGACGGGTTCGGCCATCCCGCATGGTGTCGCCCATGCCTGCCCTGCCGACCGAGTCGTTGCTGCTGCCGCATGGGCCGACGTGCGTCCATTGGCGCCGGAGTGCGCGGGCGCGCCGGGTGAGCCTGCGGATCGACCCGCGGGAGGGCAGCGTGATCGTGACCCTGCCGATGAAGACGGCGCAGGCGGCGGGCCGCGCACTGCTGCTGGACCATGCGGGCTGGGTGGCGGAGCGGCTGACGCGGCTGCCGACCGCCGTGGCGCTGGCGGATGGGGCGACGGTGCCGCTGGACGGGCACCCGGTCCTGGTGCGGCACGTGCCCGGGGGGCGCGGCACGCGGCTGAGCGAAGGGACGCTGCTGGTGGCGGGCGCGGCGGAGTTCCTGCCGCGGCGCGTGGTGGACTACCTGCGCAACGAGGCCCGGCGGCGGCTGGCGACGGCGGCGCTGGAGAAGGCGACCGGTGCCGGGTTGCGCGTGCGGCGCGTGGTGGTGAAGGACACCAGCACGCGCTGGGGCAGCTGCACGGCCGATGGCACGCTCATGTTCTGCTGGCGGCTGGTGATGGCACCGCCCGAGGTGCAGGACTACGTGGTGGGACACGAGGTGGCGCATCTGCGGCACATGGACCACGGGCCGCGGTTCTGGGCGCTGGTGGCGCAGCTGACCCCGCACAAGGCGGCCGCGCTGCGCTGGCTGGAGCGCGGCGGCGCCGGACTGATGCGGATCGGGTGAGCGTGCCGCCCGATCCGTGTCCTGCGCCGCCTGCCGACCTGTTGCGGGACGTGGCGTTCCGGTCCGTCGCGGTGTCGAACGTGCTGGAGCGGTTCGCGTCGTCGGCGATGGTCGTGCTGCTGGGGTTCCAGATGTTCGAGATCACCGGCAACCCGCTGGACCTCGGCTGGCTGGGGCTGGTGGAGGCGGTGCCGGGGATCGGGCTCGTGCTGTACGGCGGGCACGTCGCGGACCGGCATCGGCGCCGGACGATATTGTTGCTGACCTCGGGGCTGTTCGCCGCGCTGGCCTTCGGGGCGGCGGTGGCTTCGGCGTTCGCGCCGGGGCGGGTCTGGCCGCTGTTCGCGGTGGCGTTCCTGCAGGGCGTGGTGCGGGCGTTCGAGGACCCGGCGGCGGCGGGGATGGAGGCGCAAGTGGTGCCGCTGCATGCGCTGGTGCGTGGCACAGCGCTGCTGGCGACCTCGGGGCGGCTGGCGCAGGTGCTGGGGCCGGCGGCGGGGGGCCTCGCCTGGGCCGGGCTGGGGCCGGTGGGCACGTATGCGGCGATCGGGGTGCTGTTCCTGGGCTCGCTGGTCGCGCTGGTCCCGGTGCCGGACGCGTCGCAGCCGGTGGCGGAGGTGGATGGCCAGGGCACGGTGCTACGGATCGTGGAGGGCGTGCGCTTCGTGCTGCGGGACCAGCTGCTGCTGGGCTCGATGATGCTGGACCTGTTCGCGGTGTTCTTCGGCGGGGCCACGGCGCTGCTGCCCGCGGTGGCGACGGACATCCTGCATGTGGGTCCCGTGGGGTTCGGGGTGCTGCGCAGCGCCGCTGCGGCCGGGTCGACGATCTCGGCACTGCTGGCGGCGCGGCTGCTGACGGAGCGGCGGGCGGGGGCGGCGCTGCTGTGGGTGATCGGCGGGTTCGGGGTGTCGATCGTGGTGTTCGGGGTGTCGCGGGTGCTGTGGCTGTCGGTGGCGGCGCTGTTCGTGGCGGGGCTGTGCGACGGCATGAGCGTCGTGATCCGGCGGTCGATCCTGCGGCTGGCGTCGCCGGAGGGGATGCGGGGGCGGATCGCGGCGGTGAAGAGCGTGTTCGTGGGATCGAGCAACGAGCTGGGCGCGTTCGAGAGCGGGATGGCGGCGAGCCTGCTGGGTGTGTCGGCGGCGATCTGGTCGGGGGGGCTGATCACGCTGGGGATCGTCGGGCTGACGGCGGTGCTGGCGCCGAAGCTGCGGCGGCTGGATCTGCGGGCGATGGCGGGGAGAGGCTGACGGGCCGCTGTCTCAGGATGCGGTCATTTCAGGGCGGCGCCGAGTTCGTGGAACAGGGCGGTCGGCAGGCCGCCGCCGGCGACGTTGTGCATCGGGTGTCCGTCGTCGTTGCCGAGCCAGACGGCGATGACGGTCGTGCCGACCTCGCCGACGAACCAGGCGTCGCGGAAGTCCTGGGTGGTTCCGGTCTTGCCGGCGACGAAGCGGCCCGGCAGGGCGGCGGCGCGGCCGCTGCCGCGGCTGACGACGGCGGCCAGCATGCGGATCATCTCGGCAGCGGGCTCGGGCTCGATCACGCGGTCCATGGGCGGGTGGGCGATCGGCAGCGCGCGGCGATCGGCCTCGCCGCTTTCGATGCCGGTGGGGGTCACGAGGCGGCCGCCGTTGAACAGCGTGGCGTAGGCCCCGGCAAGTTCGAGCACGCCGACCTCGCCGGTGCCGAGCGCCAGCGAGAGGTCGGCCGGCAGCGGGCTGGCGATGCCGAGACGCTTCGCGAGGGCCGCGACGGTGCGGGGCCCCCCGGCCTCCTGCGCCAGCCGGATGGAGGCGGTGTTGAGCGACTGGGCCAGCGCGTCCTCGAGCGTGACGGTGCCGCGATAGGTGCCGTCGAAGTTCTGCGGGGCCCAGGGGCCGATGCGGATCGGGGCGTCCAGCACGGTGTCGTCGGGGTGCATGCCGTGCTCGAGGGCAGCGAGCCAGACGATGGGCTTGAACGAGGAGCCGGGCTGCCGCCGGGCCGAGACGGCGCGGTTGTAGGGGCTTGTGCGGTAGTCGCGGCCGCCCACCATGGCGCGGATGGCGCCTGTGGCGGTGTCGAGCACGATGATCGCGCCCTGTCCGACCCCGGCCGCCGCGCCGGGCCCCTCCAGCAGGGCCGCAAGCCGCGCTTCGGCGACGGACTGCAGCCGTGTGTCGAGCGTGGTCCGCAGCACGGCGTCGGCTCCCGGCGGGACGATCGTCTGGGACGCGTCGGCGACCCAGTCGGCGAACCAGCCGGCGGTGGCGGTGCGGGGGGCGAAGGCGATCTGCTGGCCGGCGGCCTCGGCCTCGGCCTTCGTGATGGCGCCGGTGTCGGCCATGGCGGCCAGGACCTCGCGGCCCCTTGTGGCGGCGGCGCCGGGGTCGGTGCGCGGGTTGAAGCGGGACGGCGCGCGGGGCAGCCCGGCCAGGACCGCCGACTGCCACAGGTTCAGCTTGCGGGCCGAGACACCGAAATACAGGTGGGCCGCGGCGTCCATGCCCCAGGCGCCGGAGCCGAGATAGACCCGGTTGAGCCATATCTCGAGGATCTCGGCCTTCGAGAAGGTGCGTTCCAGCCAGATCGTCAGCATCAGCTCCTGCACCTTCCGGCGCAGGGTGCGGGCGTTGGTCAGGAACAGATTCTTCGCCACCTGCTGCGTCAGCGTGGAGCCGCCCTGCACGAGGTGGCCGGCGCGCAGGTTGACCACGATGGCGCGGGCGACGCCCACGAGATCGAGCCCATGGTGCGACCAGAAGCGCCGGTCTTCCACGGCCACGGCGGCGGCGGGGAGCGTCTTGGGCATGTCGGCCAGGCGCAACGGCTCGCCCACCATGTCGCCGAAGGTGGCGAAGGGCCGACCGGCGCGGTCCTGCAGCGTGAGGCCGGGGCGGCGCGCAGTGTCGAGCGCGGTTTCGGGCCGCGGCAGGTCGCGCGCCAGCCAGAGCAGGGCGGCGGCGGCGGACAGGCCGGCCCAGATGGACATGATGACGGCCCAGCGCAGGACGCGCCACCGCAGGCGCCGGCGGCGAGGGACGGGCGCGGGCGGCTGGGGGTATCCGAGCGGCACCCGGGCGGTCAGCATCGGGTCAGGCGGCATCCGGGCCAGCGGTGGGGTGGCCGGGACGGCGCACTACCGGAAGCACTGGAGATAGACGGTGGAGGGGTTCGCGATCTCCCCGATCTCGACGTTGCGCTTGTCCGGGCCGACGCTGGCTGCGGTGCGGAGCGGCACGCCGTTGGCGCGTAAGAAGGCGACGGCCTCGCTGCCCTTCACGGCGAAGTTGACGTTCTGCGGGATGTCGCCGCCGGTCATCTCGGCAATGCGGGCGGCGTTCAGCTTCGAGACGACGACGCCCAGCACGTTGCCCTGGGTGTCCAGCAGCGGGCCGCCCGAGTTGCCGGGCTGGACGGGGGCGCTGATCTGGAAGTTGAGCGGGTTGTCGCGCAGGCCCGAAAGCGCGCTGATGTCGCCGCTGGTGAGCGTGGGCCCGGAGGACAGCAGGCCCGAGAGGGGGAAGCCGTAGGTGACGACCGTCTCGCCCCGGCGGACCGGGGGCGAGTCCCGGAACGTCAGGGACGGGCCGGTTTCGGGCGGGACGGCGAGGACGGCGAGGTCTCGCCGGCGGTCGGTGCCGAGCACGCGGGCCGGCAGGCGAACCCCCTGGGCGTTGCGGGCCACCATGCTGCCACACTCGGCGACGACGTGGTTGTTGGTCAGGATGCGGCCTTCCGCAACGACGAAGCCGGTGCCGCTGGAGGCAGGCCGCACCCCGGCGGGCGGCAGGCGGTCCGGTCCGTCCGGCGCGGGCTGCAGGCGGGGCGACTCGGCGAAGGGCGAGGGGGAATTGGGGCTGGGACGGTCCGAACCGCCCAGGGGCGGCGGCTTGCCGGGGTATTGCGGGCCGGCATAGGGGCGCTTCGGGCCGAGCGATGGCGGGGCCTCGAAGGGGCTGGCCGGACGCTGCGCCGCGGCGGGATGGCCGGCCACGGCAAAGACCGCCAGGATCATGACCGAAGACGCGAGGCGCCGGGTGGGGGCAATGCGAGGGGGTACCATGAAGGGCTTGTTCCTGGACGCGAGCGAGGCGCTGGCGGCAGTCTATCACGCCGTGACGCGGCCGGGCGATCCGCCGCTCGATCTCAACCTGCAGGCCCAGGTGCCCGCCGAACGCGTACCGGCGCTGGTGGCGGGCTACGACTTCGTGCTGAACGACCATACGGCGATGCCCACCGACATGATGCAGGGCTGCCCTGGGCTGAAGGACGTGATCTTCCTGGGCACGGGTGCCCGCAGCTACATGGACCCGGAGGCGCTGGCCGGGATCGGCATCCGGGTGCACACCATCAAAGGCTATGGCGACACGGCCGTGGCCGAGCACGCCGTGGCGCTGATGTGGGCCGCCGCCCGTGGCCTTGCGCGAATGGACGGCGGAATGCGCGCCGGGCAGTGGCTGCGCACGGAGGGCATGCAGCTGACCGGCAAGACGCTCGGGCTGATCGGCTATGGCGGGATCGCGGCGGAGGTGGCGCGGATCGCAGGCGGCGGGGGCATGCGCGTGCTGGCCTGGAATCGGACGCCCCGGATTGCGCCCGGGGTGTCGTTCGTGCCGCTGGAGACACTTCTGGCCGACAGCGACGTGGTGTCGATGCACCTGCTGCTGACCGACGGGACGCGAGGCTTCCTCGATGCCGGCCGCATGGCGCAAATGCGCCGTGGCGCGATCCTGGTCAACACGGCGCGCGGTGCGGTGGTGGACGAGGCGGGCATGGTGGCCGCACTCCGGTCCGGTGCGCTGGGCCACGCGGCGCTGGATGTGTTCGACACGGAGCCGCTGCCGCCGGGCCATGTGCTGACGACGCTGGAGAACGTGACGCTCTCGGCCCACAGCGCCTTCCGGACACCCGAGGCGAGCGAGACCCTGATCCGTCGCGCGCTGGATATTGCCTGCGGGGTCGCGAACGCGGGATGATGCGGCGGTGCCCGCCTGGCGGAATGGTAGACGCAGCGGACTTAAAATCCGATGTCCGTGAGGGCTTGCCGGTTCGAGTCCGGCGGCGGGCAGCCTTGACGGTCCAGGGCTGCCGGGCTTCGGCCGTTCAGGGCTTCTGCGCGAATGCCTCGATCACGGCGACCTCGGCACGTTCGCCCGCCGCATCGCGTGCGATGCGCTCATAGAGTTGCGCGATGCCCTCGAAGACGGCGACCCCGGCGGGGTCGTCGCCCAGGAACGCCGCAGTCTCCCGCATCTCGGCCACCCAGCGATAGGCCTTGGGCACCATGTCCGGCAGGCTCGTGGCGAACCGCGCCAGCAGCTGCGGCTGGCTGGCGGCCAGTTCGGCCCGCAGCGCCCCGGCCGCCCCGGCCCGCTCCGCGCCCAGGATCATCATCGACGCGATGGCCGCGATGCCCTTCGTGATCCCGGCATAGCTCATCTTCAGGGCCGAGGCCGCGCCGACCGGTCCGTCCATCGCCTGGACCTGCAGGCCGCACCCGGCCAGCACCGGCGCCAGCGCGGCGGAGTCGGGGCCTGAAAGATAGAAGCTGGGCCCGGGCGACCCCGGCCTGGGCGGCAAGCCGATGATGCCCGCATCGACGAACGGCGTGCCGGTCGCCGCGACCACCGCGCCGATGGCCCGGACGGTCTCGACGTCCAGCGCGTTGCAATCCACGAACACGGGCTTCCGCGCCGCGGCCTGCAAGGCCGGGGTCAGCTGCCGGGCCAATGCCATCGCCTCGCCCGGCGGCAGGATCGACAGGATCACGTCGGCGGTGACCAGCGCCGCCTCGTCGACGCCCCGCATGCCCGCAGCCTCGGCCCGGGCGCGGGTCGCCGCACTCCGCCCCGCCAGCAGCGTCGTCACGACCGCCCCATGGTCCGACAGGCGCCGGGCCACGCCGCTGCCCATCGCGCCGGCCGCGACGACGGCGATCGACGTCATGCGAACCTCCGCCGCAGCGACGGCATGGCCAGGAAGGCCAACGCCAGCACGACGGGCGGGAAGACCACCCAGTTCACGGCGGCCCATCCGTAGCCGGTCAGCAGCCCGCCCGACGAGAACGAGCCGACCGCCATCGTGCCGAAGATCAGGAAGTCGTTGAAGGACTGCACCCGGTTCCGCTCCTCGGGCCGGTGCGTGTCGAGCACCAGCGCGCTGGCCCCCACGAAGCTGAAGTTCCACCCCACGCCCAGCAGCACCATCCCGGCGATGAAGTGGAGGGTCGTGATGCCCAGCAGCCCGCAGAGGCCGGCGCCGCCCAGCAGCACGAGCCCGATCGCCGCCATGCGCCGGGCGCCGAACCGCGCGATCAGCCCTCCGGTGAAGAAGCTGGGCGCATACATCGCCACCACATGCCACTCGATGGCCAGGTTGGACGAGGCGAGCGGCAGGCCGCACATCCGCATTGCGAGCGGCGCCGAGGTCATCACGAGGTTCATCAGCATGTAGCTGACCACCCCGCACACCACGGCCATCTGGAACGGCGGCTGCCGGATGATCTCGGCCATGGGCCGGCCCCGCGCGACGTCGGCGGCCGGGATGGCCGGAAGGTCCACGCCGGCCAGCACCGCCATGGCCACCAGCGCGACCACCGCCTGCGCCAGGTAGCTGACGACGAAGACGTGCGGCGACCAGAGGTCCATCGTCCAGGTGACGAGCTGCGGCCCCAGCACGCCTGCGAACACGCCCCCGGCCATGACCCAGGACACGGCACGCGGGCGAAACGCCGCCGAGGCGCCATCGGCCGCGGCAAAACGGAATGACTGCACCACAGACCCATAGAGGCCGGCCAACAGCGTGGCCGCGCAGAATGCCGTCAACGATTGCAGCAGAAGCGCCACGGCCCCCAGCAGCCCTGCCAGGCACCCGCACAGGGCACCGGCCATGAACGCGGCACGCCGCCCATGCACGCGCGCCAACCAGCCCGCCGGCAAGGTGCCCAGCGCCATGCCGACCACGAAGACCGAAATCGGCAGCGTCGCCATCGCGGCGGACGGCGCGAGGCTGTTGCCCACGATGGCCCCCGTCGCATACACGACCGTCGCGTTGGCGCCCGCCAGCGCCTGCGCCGCTGCCAACCGCGCGACGTTGGCGCGGGACCGGCGATCGACACGTTCAGCCACCACAACCGCCATCGCGCAGGACCCTCCAGGCCTCTGCCATACAGAACACGCCCCGGGTTGCCCACTCCCGCACGTGCATGGCACGCTTGCCCCAAGCACGCTCCCAAGCACGCTCCCAAGCACGCTGCCAGGCTCGCCCCCCGTCCGGACCATTGCCGATGCCGAAACCCGACACGTTGGCCGCCCGATGCCCGGCACGCAAGACGTGTTGGCCGACCCGCGGACGCCGGCGCTGCTCGACCGATGATCGACGCTGACCCCCCCGAGCTGTTCGGCCACATGCCGGACGGCACGCAAGTGCACCGCGCCGTACTCCGGAGCGACGCGCTGCGCGTCTGCGTGCTGGAGTTCGGCGCGGTGCTGCAATCCATCGAGGTGCCCGATCGGCACGGCACGCGGGCCAACGTCGTGCTCGGCCTCGATGACCTCGAAGGCTACGTGGCCCGAAGCCCGCATTTCGGCGCCGTGCCCGGCCGCTACGCCGGCCGCATCGCGCAGGGCCGCTTCACGCTCGACGGCGTCACATACCAGCTGACCCGCAACCAGGGCCAGAACACCCTCCACGGCGGCACTCGCGGCTTCGGCAAGCGGCCCTGGACGATCCTGCACTGGGCGCAGGACAGCGTGACGCTCGGCCTATCGAGCCCCGATGGCGAGGAAGGGTTCCCCGGCAACCTCCGGGTCCGCGTCCGCTACAGCCTTCTGGGCCCGGCACTCCGCATCGACTTCACCGCCGAGACCGACCGCCCGACGATCCTGAACTTGACCAATCACAGCTACTTCAACCTGGCCGGGGAAGGTTCGGGCGACGTCTTCGGCCACGAACTCACGATCGACTCCGACACCGTCCTGCCGGTCCACCCCGATGGGATCCCCACCGGGGAACGATGCGACGTGATCGGAACGCCCTTCGACTTCCGGGTGGCCCAACCCATCGGCCGGCATATCCGCGACGCCCATCCGCAGATCGTCGCCGGCCTCGGCTACGACCATCCCTATCTGATCCGCGGCACCGGGCTGCGCCGGGCGGCACGCCTGCACGACCCCGTCAGCGGCCGCATCCTGACCGTGCGTACCACCGAACCCGCCCTGCAGCTTTACACCGCAAACACACTGACCGGCACGCTGGCCGGCACGTCAGGCCGGGTCTACCGCCAATCGGACGGGGTCTGCCTGGAAGCCCAGCACCCACCGGACAGCCCCAACCAGCCGACATTCCCCACGACGGTCCTGCGCCCTGCCGAGCCGTTTGCCGCCACCACCATCTTCGACTTCGATCCGGAACCGGCTTGATCGCACGCCGCCACAGCAGGGCCTGCCGCGCAGATTGGCTTGGCGTCGCGCCGCGGCTGTGGCAGCAACGCCGCCAAAGACCGTCCAGGAGCCCACGTTGACCAAGCATCCGATCGCGATCACCGCCGTCCTCGCCCTCGCAGGCTGCGCCGCCCAGACCCCCGCCCCGCAGGCGGCTGGTGAAGACATCAACCTCGGCATCGCCAAGACCTGCACGGCCACGCCGATCGACCTCACGACGAACGCCACGGCCAATGCCTCCATCACGATGACGAACGATGGCTGGTGCGCCGTCCACACCAAAGACAAGAACGGCCAGCCCTTCCAGCTCGGCCTCGTGCGGGCGCGCCCGCAGTTCGGCCGCGTGCTCATCCAGAAGATCGGCGGCGAGACCCGCATCGAATACACGCCGGAGAACCGTCACGTCGGCGCCGACCGCTTCACGGTCGCCCTGCGCTCCAGCGTCCCCAACGCCCCGGACGCCATGGTTCAGATCACCGTCGAGGCCAGCATGGGCGAAGGCATGGCACCCGCACCGGCGCCTGCACCGGCCACCCCGGCCCGTCGCGCCGCCCCGGCCCGCGCCCGGCACTGAGCGGACGCGGTCCCGGCCCAGCCCTGGGGCCTGCAGGGCTGGGCCGGGGTGCGATCACCCCCGGTCCGCAAGACTCGCCAACCGTGCGTCCTTGCGCGCGGAACCCGCACTGCTGCCGACCCAATACCCCACGACGCTGGTCGACATGGCCCCCAGCGTCCCAAGCAGCACGTTCAAGGACGTGTACGTCGACTTCGCCGAACCCGGCGGCAACAGCAGCATCAGCCGATCGAACCGGCCCGCGGCCAAACCCTCCAATTCCTCGATCATCAGCCGATGGTGCCGCGCCGGAACCATCCCCTGCGCCTTCAACGCAAGCCGCGACCAGTCACCCAGACCCCTCCGGATCCGCGTCCGCAGCCGCTTCTCCGCCGCGATCGTCTGCTCCAAGCTCTTCACCCGGACGTCCGCCAACCCCACCCCCCCGCTCGCCCGCCCACCCGGCCCGCTCGAGCTCCTCATCCGAAACCCCAGCCCAATCGTCGCCCGACCGCGCCAGCGGCGCCTTCCCGTGCAGATACGGCGCAGCGATCCGCGCCAACGCCACCGCACCCTCCAGATCCCCCGATCCCCATCGCTGCCGCATCACCGTCAGCAGAACGTACAAAGGCAGAATCTCGGCCATACCATCCCCATTCCAGCCAAACCCTCGCAATGCCGAGCAACCCACAGAAAATCCCTGAACTGGAGCTTCCCGCGAAAAGTAGTCATCCCTGGGCCTGTCCCGGGGATCCACGCCGCGACACCATCACAAGCTCACCAAGGCATAGCGTGAACGACAATCACGTCAGAAAACGACCGATTTCATGCGGAGGGTCGTCTTGGATCCTCCGCTGACTGGTGCATTGCCATCCCATGTCAATCCCAAAACAAAACGAGCCCGACCGGCGGGGCCCCCGCCGGTCAGGCTCTCGACCAGTCCTCCGCCCCACCCCGCGAAGCACCGATCATGCCCAGGACCTTACTCCGGAACGGGGCATCGATCAAGGTAATTTTTCCTATGAACAGCAAATGTTGATCGACACTGCCCGAATTCGCCCCAAACCTGCCTTAACTTAGACACCCCTGCTGCGTATCTATGCATGTCGATGGGGAATGTCCCCCACCCTTTACGGATCAGGTGTCATCATGGCCCGTTTCGCCTCCGCCACCCTCGCAACCCGGCTTCTCGCCGCCGCCATCGCCCTCCCCGTCGCGGCCATCGCGCTCGCGCCCGCCCCAGCCCAGGCCCAGGGCTACCGCGGCTACGGCGGATACCGCGGCGGATACGGCTACGGGTACCGCGGAGGTTACGGCTACCACCGCGGCTGGGGCCCCGGCGCCATCGTCGGCGGCGCGATCGTCGGCCTGGGCGTCGGCGCCCTCCTCGCGGCGCCCTATTACGCCCGTCCCCCGGTCGTCTACGCCGCCCCGCCCCCGGCCTACTACCCGCCGCCCGCCTACGCCTACGCGCCGCAGCCCTACTACTACGGCCAGTAGCCCAGACAACTCTCGTTCCTCACCCATAAGGGTGGGGAACGAGCCACGGCCGCCTCAAACAATCCGAACCGACAACCCCGGAACGCCCGCGACCCGCCCCTCCAGCAGGTCGCCCCGTTGCACCGCAGCCACCCCCTCCGGCGTCCCCGTGAAAATCAGGTCCCCCGCCTCCAGCCGAACCAGCTTCGACAGGTAGGCGATCGTCTCCGCCACAGACCAAATCAGCATCGAAAGGTCGCTGCTCTGCCGCACCGACCCGTTCACCCGCAACTCGATCGCCCCCCTCGTCGGATCGAACCCGGCCGCCGGCACCATCGCCCCGATCGGCGCCGAGTGATCGAACCCCTTTCCCATGTCCCAGGGCCGCCCCAGCTTCTTGGCCTCCCCCTGGACATCCCGCCGCGTCATGTCCAGCCCCGCCGCATACCCCCATGCGCACCCGAGCGCATCCGCCTCGGCGATATCCGCACCCCCGGACTTCAATCCCACCACCAGCTCCATCTCATGGTGCATGTCCCGGGTCCCCGGCGGATAAGGCATGTCCGCCCCATCGATCACCAAAGCATCCGCCGGCTTGCTGAAGAAGAACGGCAGCTCCCGATCCGGATCGTGCCCCATCTCCCGCGCATGCTCGGCATAGTTCCGGCCCACGCAATAAACCCGCCGTACCGGGAACCGCCCACCCCCCTCCACCGGAACATAAGACTGCGCCGGCGCAGCGATCACGAAATCGGTCAAATCCAAATCCTCTGTCAAAAACACTCGCCCCAACCAGCCCGCCCCGGATCGCTCGAGACTTAAACCACGCCAACGCCCAGCAAAAGCCTCGCCAAGCCGTCACCCTTCCGCTATGGCCAACCCGCGATCGAACGGGATCGTGATCGATCAACGATGCCCGCCTGTCCGGCCGCCCGCGCGCCGACGCAGCCGAAGCCGCCCACGGGAGTTGTAAGCGACATGAAGGTTACCGGGTCGAAGTCCCTCTACATCCAGGTGCTCGTCGCCGTCATCCTCGGCGTCCTCCTCGGACACTTCTACCCGCAATGGGCCGTCAAGATGCAGCCCCTCGGCGACGCCTTCGTCCGCCTCGTCCGAATGGTCATCGCCCCCATCATCTTCCTCACCGTCGTCGCCGGCATCGCCAAGCTCACCGACGTCGCAGGCGTCGGGCGCATCGGCCTCAAGGCCATTATCTACTTCGAGATCCTGACCACCCTGGCAATGCTCGTCGGCCTCGCCGTCGGCCACTTCTACGGCGCAGGCGTCGGCGTCAACGCCGATCCCGCCCACATCAGCAGCGCCTCCGTCGCCCGATACGTGGACCCGAAGTCCCACCAGGACGTCACCGAGTTCCTCATCGCCATCATCCCCGACCAGATCGTCAACGCCTTCGCCAAGGGCGATGTCCTCCCCGTCCTCTTCTTCGCCGTCCTCTTCGGCATCGCCCTCGCCAAGGTCGGCCCCCGCGCCGCACCCCTCGTCCACATCCTCGACCAGGCGAATAGTGCCTTCTTCGCCATCGTCTCCCTCATTATGCGCGTCGCCCCCATCGGCGCTTTCGGCGCAATGGCCTTCGCCATCGGCCGCTACGGCATCGGCACCCTCGGCAACCTCCTGCAACTCATGCTCGCCTTTTACACGACCTGCGCCATCTTCGTGCTCGTCGTCCTCACCAGCGTCCTTGCCTACTGCGGCCTCAACATGATCCAGCTCTTCCGCTACCTGAAGGAGGAGTTCTTCATCGTCCTCGGAACCTCGAGCTCCGAAGCCGCCCTCCCCACCCTCATGGAAAAGCTCGAGGCCATGGGCTGCTCCCGCCCCCTCGTCGGCCTCGTCGTCCCGCTCGGCTATGCCTTCAACCTCGACGGCACCAGCATCTACTTCACCATGGCCATCGCGTTCATCGCCCAGGCCCTCAACATCCAGCTCAGCCCCGGCGAATGGGTCACCATCCTCGGCGTCCTCCTCCTCACCTCGAAGGGCGCAGCAGCCGTCACCGGCGGCGGCTTCATCACCCTCGCCGCAACCCTCGGCACCCTCGCCGGCAAGATCCCCGTCGAAGCCATCGCCCTCGTCTTCCCCATCGACCGCTTCATGTCCGAAGCCCGCGCCATCACCAACCTCTACGGCAACGCCGTCGCCACCATCTTCGTCGCCAAATGGGAAGGCCAGCTCGATCTCGCGAAAGCACGGGCAACCCTCGCCGCCCACACCGCCCCCGAACTCGACACCGTCCCGAGCTGACCCATGCCGCCCGTCAGCAAGCCTGCCGCAAAAGCCACGCTCCTGCTCACGATCCTGGGGATCGCAGCCTGCGCCGCCAGGTCTCCCGACGACGGAAGATGGATCGGCCCCGTCACCCCCACCACCCCAGGCCCGACCTGCATCCCCACCCGAGCCCAACTCGACATCGAGGGCCAGACCATCACCTTCGCCCCGAACGAAGGAACCTGGATCCTCCAGGGCGACATCTCACCGACGGGCAGGATCGAGGCCAGCAAATCCACCATCGGCGCCGACAAACGCCCCTTCGAAACCACCCTCGCAGCCCAACGCACAGCCGCCCGCATCGAAGGGACCTACACCACCCCCCGCTGCACCTTCCAGGTCCAACTCACCCGGCCAGCATCCTGACGCCTCCTGGCACGCAGCCCCACGGCACGCAAATCCAGCAGGTCTCTGTGACCTCTCCAAACCAGTTATCCCCGGGCTTGTCCCGGGATCCACGCCGCGAAATCATCACAAGCTCACCAGCTGAGAAAACAAACTACAAACACGCCAAAAAGCACCAGAATTAATGCTAATGACCGCCTAAGGCCTCTCATCGACCAAAGCCTTTGTTGCTGAGAACGGTGTTCAGCCGTCCATTAACTCACCCACACCGCCACTCTACTTCGGCACCACCCCCCGCGCCCCGCCCACACTACCAGGCGGCGGAACCACCGGCATCGCCCCCGTCGAAGGCGGCGCAATCACCGGCATGCTCCCCGCCCCCAACGCCGGCGGCGTGATCACACCGCCATCCGGGATCGGCCGCACCCCTCCGTCCACCAAAGCTCGATCGCTGTTCGGCCGCGTTGCCATCCCATCGCCACCCGGCGGGATCGTCGCCGAAGGACCCGAAGGCTTCACCACCTCCGGAACCACTCCACCCGAAGCGCCGGGCGCAACCGGCGTCTGCGACCAGCCCGGACCGGCCCCAGCCATCAGCGCTCCCGCCACAAGCGCCCAAGCCCACCACGGCACCCCCGCCTCACGCCGCCGCACCGCGACCCGCGCCCGCCGGTGACCGGACCGCCCACCAAAACCCCGACGCATCACGGCACTCCTCCCTCGCTGACGTGAACTAACGTCCCCAGCCCGGATACCGCGACCCATCCCTGAGCAAGATCGCGTTACAACCGCGCCCGCAGCGCCGCCGGCAGCGACCACAACGCATCCCCCGCCAATGCCAGCTGCCCATCCCCCCGCGCCCACCCCGCCCGCATCCGCGTCAGCCACGGCTCCAGGACCGCACCCCCCGGCGAAAGATCCCCCTCCACCCGCGGCAACTGACCGATCGCCCGAACCATCGCCTCGAACGCCGCATCCGGCACCCGCTGATGCAGGTTCACATCCGCCCGCGCGAACGCCTGGGACCGCGTCCGCCGCAACCGCGCCAGCCCCGCCGAAAGGTCCGCATACCGCAGGTGGATCAGATACAGCCCCCCGAACGCCCGATCGCCGTCGCACCCGTGGAACCCCGGCGTCCAACGCACCGCCTCCCGAACCAGCGCCGGCTTGCACATCGCCGCACTGAACCGGACCCACCGCCGCTGCCCCCCCAACGGCAACGTGGCATCCAGACCGGGCTCCACATCCGGCAGATGCTGCAGGTCCAACCCGATCGCCGTCGCAACCCCCGGCGCCACCGCCGCATAGGCAACCAGGTCCGGATACGCCGCAGGATCCGCCACCAGAAGCTCGTCCGCATCCGTATGCACCACCGCGTCGTAATCCCGCAGCAGCACCCGAACCCGCTCCGAGATCAGCTCCGCCCGGGCATCCTCGTCGAGCGGCGTTCGCGCCAGAAGCTCCACCGCAACGCCCAGCCCCGTCGTGCTCCCATCATCCGACCCATGATCCAGCACGAAGCAATGCGCCGCCCCGACCTGCCGCGCATAGTGCCGCACCCAGACCCGTGCCCAGACCGGCTCGTTGTAGATCATCGTCAACGCCGCCACCCGAGGCACCCGCACCCCGCCCGCCCCGATCGCCCGCCCAACCAATCCGCCGCCTCCAATCCAGTCCCGCGCCACCCGGCCCATCCAGCCCTTCGCAGCGCCCCACCAGGCCGCTACCATCGGGAACCCAACGACGGATCACACCATGCCCCGCAACAGCGACACAATCCTCCGGACAGTCCTCGGCACCAATCTCCAAACCGGCGCCCTCCGCGCCATCCTCCTCCTCGCCGCCTTCTCCCTCATCGGCGCCCTCCTCGCCTTCCTCGTCGTCTGACCTCCAATCCCCAAGTCCCCATCCCGACCCTCCCCGGCCCATCCGAACCTCCTCCTCCGTCGTCTCCGTGACTCCGTGCTCCCCCTTCTCCCGCCAAAACCATCCGGTACCCACAAACGGCAAGCCCCACCCGCCGCCACCCAAGCCGAAAAAGACCCCCCAGCCCCTGGTTCCAGCACACCGGTGCTATAAGGTGCCCCGGCGATGCTCACCGACCTCCCGAACATCCTGACCCTCTCCAGAATCGCAGCCATCCCGCTGCTGCTTCTGCTCGTCGCCTTCCACACCCCCGCCTTCGACTTCGCCGCCTGCGTCGTCTTCAGCATCGCCGCCATCACCGACTACTTCGACGGCCGCCTCGCCCGCGGCCGGCAACAGATCTCGGACCTCGGCCGCATGCTCGACCCCATCGCCGACAAGCTCCTCGTCGGCGCGTCCCTCATGGTCCTCGCCGGACAGGACCGGCTCTCCATCTGGGGCCTCTACCCCGCCATCGTCATCCTGCTCCGCGAGATCCTCGTCAGCGGCCTGCGCGAATACCTCGCCGGCCTCCGAATCGGCCTACCCGTCACCGGCCTCGCAAAATGGAAGACCGGCTTCCAGATGGGCGCCCTCGGAACCCTCCTCGCCGGCGACGACTCCGCAACCCTCCTCCATCTCGATGTCCTCCCCGTATCCAGCATCGGCGAAGCCATGCTCTGGGTCGCCGCCGGGCTCACCCTCTGGACGGGATGGGACTACCTCAAGGCCGGCCTCCGCCATGCCGCCTCGCCCCCCGCCCGCACCCCGGTCGTCACGGACCCTTGAGCACGCTATGCTGCACATGCACAGTCGATCCCGCGGCCATCGGGCCACTTCAGGAGCCTTCATGCCGCCACCCCGCTCCCTCCCCATCCTGCTCCTGCCCCTCCTCCTCGGCGGCTGCACCGGCTTCGGCGAGTTCATCTCCCATACCTTCACCCTGCCCAGCACCAACCCGAACATCCCCATGATCGACAGCGAGAACGTCCGCCGCGTCCTCGGCAACCAACCCGACCCGACCCCCCTCACCCCCGAAGCCGGCAACGTCTGGCCCGCAGCCGAAGGGCCCGAGCCCACCCTCCGCGACATCCAGCAGAACCCCGGCGCCGAAGACCGCCGTGGCTTCGCGCCCACCAGCGTCCCCGGCGCCGAACCCGGCCTCCCCGCCGGCCGTCAGCCACGCCCCCTCGGCAGCTCCACCCCGCCCGGATCGCCCCCCGGCAATGCCGCAATCGGCAACGCCGCAACCGCAGGCATCCCGCCCATCCCCCGCCCCCGCAGCAGCGCACCCGGCCCGGGCCCCCAGGGCCAGGTCGTCCAGACCCCAGCCGGCCCCGCCGTCGACGCAGGCGGCACCAGCGCATACCGCCAGCTCACCACCCCCCAGGGACCCGGCGCGATCATGGTCCCCAACGGCAACGGCACGAGCACCATCATTAACCCGAACGGCACCGTCCAGACCGTCCCGACCCCCCGCTGATCATGCTCGACCTCCTCTACTTCGCCTGGGTCAAGGAACGCATGGGCCGCCCCGCCGAGACCCTCCCCTTGCCACCGGGTATCGCAACCGTCGGCGCCCTCGCAACCTGGCTCCAGGCCAGGGACGGCGCCGGCGCCCGCGCCTTCGCCCACCCAGCCGCCATCCGCGCCGCCGTCAACCAGGACTTCGCCACACCCGAAACCCCCATCCACGACGGCGATGAGATCGCCTTCTTCCCCCCGGTCACCGGCGGCTGATGCCCAACATCCGCGTCCAGGCCGAACCCTTCGACACCGGCGCAGAGATCGCAGCTCTCCTCGCCGGGCAAACCCAGATCGGCGGCATCGGCTGCTTCGTCGGAATTGTCCGCGGCAACGCACACGGCCAGGCCCTTCGTGCCATGACGCTCGAGCACTACCCCGGCATGACCGAACGAGCCCTCGCCCGGATCGCCTCCCAGGCCGAGGCCCGCTGGCCCCTCCTCGGCTGCACCCTCATCCACCGTATCGGCCGCCTCCTCCCCAACGACCCCATCGTCCTCGTCCTCGCCGCAAGCCCCCATCGCCAAGCCGCCCTGGAAGCCACCGCCTTCCTCATAGACTGGCTTAAAACCGCAGCCCCCTTCTGGAAGTCCGAAGAACTGGACTCAGGCGAAACCCGCTGGGTCGAACCCAACCCCTCCGACGAGCCCCCCGCCGCTTGAACCCGTCATCCCCGGATTTGTTCCGGGAATCCACGCCGTGCCACCCCCACACGCTCGACCCACTGACAAACCGAACTTAATCCATCCGAAAACAGAACGAGATCCAGCCAACGCAACCCCGGAACTACCCCTCGACCCGCCCATCCTCCGCCGCCGCCCGCAACCGATGGAAACTCCGCCGGCTGTACGGCAGCATCCCCACATAAAGCACCCCAGCCGCCGCGAACGCCGCCCAGGGATCGGCCACCAGCACCGCCGCGAACGTCCCCACCCCCAGCAGCAGTGGCAGCACATAAGCCCCCGGCACCTTGAAGTTCTTGAAACTCCACACCGGCAACGTCGACACCAGCAGCAGCGCCGTCCCCACCAGCACCCCCGCGCAGAACAACGGATGATGCGCCAGCGTCTGCATCCAACCCACCCCCAGCAACCGCCCCTCGAGCCCCAGGAACAACGGGAACAACGCCAGCCCCGCCCCCGCCGGCGCAGGAACCCCCGTAAAGAAGTTGTAGGCATACGCATGCCGGATCGACGGAGCCGCATCCAGCGTCGCGTTGAACCGCGCCAGCCGCAACGCCATGCACACCGCGAACATCAGGCACGGCGCGAACCCGAACCCGCCCCACGCCTGCAACGACCAGAGATACAGGATGAACGCCGGCGCCACCCCGAAGCAGCAGAAATCCGCCAGGCTGTCGAACTCCGCCCCGAACCGCGACGTCGCCTTCAACAAACGCGCCAACCGCCCATCCAGCCCGTCGATGCACCCGGCGACCACCACCGCCACCGCAGCCGCCCCGAACCGCCCTTCCAGCCCATACCGCATGCTGGTCAGCCCCGCGCACAACCCCAGCAGCGTCATGATGTTCGGGATCATCCGGTTGAACGAAGGCCCCGTCACCCGCGGACGCGCCCGCGCCCGCAACCGCGTCCGTAGCCGGCTCACCGGCGAGGGCCGCGCCTCGCTCACCCGCGCGCCACCCCGGCCACGGCATCGAGCCCGGCCCCCAACTCCGCGATCACCGTCTCCCCCCCGATCATCGTCTGACCCTCCGCCACCAGCGGCACCACCCCCTCCGGCAAGTAGACGTCCGTCCGGCTCCCGAACCGGATGATCCCGAACCGACCCCCCGCCCGCACCGCGTCACCCTCCTTCACCTGGCACACGATCCGCCGCGCGATCAGCCCCGCGATCTGCACCACCGCAACCGACCGCCCGTCCCCCATCCGGATCGACAGCGCATTCCGCTCGTTCAGCTCGCTCGCCTTGTCCACGCTCGCGTTCAGGAAAGCCCCATGCCGGTAGGCGATCCGCGTCACCGTCCCATCCACCGGCGCACGGTTCACATGCACGTCCAGCACCGAAAGGAACGTCGCCACCCGCCAACGCGGCGCCGTCCCCATCCCCAGCTCCGCCGGCGGCGCAACCGCCATCACGGAAACCACCCGCCCATCCGCCGCCGCCACCACCGACCCCGGCCGCCCCGGCGCAACCCGCTCCGGATCACGGAAAAAATACAGGCAGAACAATACGAACAGCAGCCCCATCAGGCTCAGCCACAACCCCAGCGCCAGCCCCAGCAACGCAACCGCCGCCCCCCCCACAAGGAACGGCCGCCCCGCCGGATGCGGCGGCGCCAGAACAGTACGAAGCGTCTCTGAGAAGGTCATGGGAGACATATGCCACCCTTCCCCCCAGCCTTCCAGGGACCCCCGACGCCCGGCACATGCCGGAACCCGAGCCCGCTACTGCGCCCACTACGGCGAAGGCACCGAGAACGTCTGCCCCGGATAGATCAGCCGTATGTCGCGGATCTGATCCTTGTTCGCCAGATAGATCACCGTATACCGCACCCCCCGCCCATACGCTGACCGCGCCAGCCGCCAAAGGTTCTGCCCCGGCTGAACCACAACCCGCCCCGCCGCCACACCCGCCGCCTCATCGGCGCTCGGCACCGCCGCCCGCACGAACGGCAGCTCGACCCGGCTCGCAACCATCCCGTCCGCCGACAACCGGTCCACCCGGATCGTATGCACCCCGGGCGCCACGACCCCCTGCGGCGTCAGAAGCCACCGCCCCGCCGCATCCGACCGCGCATCCCCCATCCCGACCCCGTCCACATAGACCCGCACCGTACTCCCGGCCGCAGCCCCCCCGCTGAACCGGATCGCCCCCGCCCCGTCATAATCCACGATGTCCAACGTCAGCCGCCCACCCGCCTCCTGCCGAGCCGGCTCCTGCAGAACCCGCGGAGCCCCCACCGGCGGAACGAGCAACGCAAGCACCGGCGCACCATCCCCCGCCGCGCGCCCCGGCACCTCCAGCACCACCGAACCCTCGCCCTTCACCGCCCCAACCGCCCCGGCCTGCCGCGACGACAACGTCAGCTCCCGCCCCCCAGCCCCCAACGGCGCAGCCGGCAACACCACGAACTCCCCACGCCGATCCGCCTGCCCCCGCGCAATGGCGACATCGCCATCCCAGACCACCACCTCCGACCCCGGCGCAGCCCGCCCCGCGATCACGGCCTGCCCCTCCCGCCCCACCCGGACCACATCGAACTCCGGCAGCGCCCCAGCCGTCCCAAGCCCGATTCCACCCGAAGTCCCGCCACTCAATACCGGAGCCACCGGAGCCACCGGAGCCACCGGAGCCGGAACGACCGAAGCTGTCACGGGCGCCACCACCATCGGCGCCACAACAACGGCCGGCGCCGACGCCACCGGAGCCTCCGCAATCGACCCCACCCCCGAACCCGCAACCAAGCCAGGGACCGCCCCGCCCGAAGCAGGAACCCCCGCCTCCCGGAGCAATACCCCGCCCAACCCGTACTGGAATGCTGCGCCACCAGCCAAGACCAGCACCGCCCCCGCGACCCCGGCCAACATCAGCGAACGTCGTTTGGGTGCAGCCATCGCCATGGATCAGTCCTAATGCCGCAGCCTGCCCACGGCAATCGCGAAGTCGTGAACCCACGGCAGTTGGAGCATGCCGCGCAAGACGGGCGAAGGACAAACTGGAACCACGGAGAAGCGAAGGGCGCGGCGAAAGCTCTCCGTAATTCAGTGGTCCGACTTCGCTTCGCGCCACCATCCCGACCACCCCGCCGCCTGTTCGAGCGATCGCCCCGCGCGGGAACGTGGCCTCAGTAAGACCGCACCACCCGGTCCGCCACCCACCCCAGGAACGTCACCCCGAGCGCCACCACCAAAGGCGCCAATCGCCGCATTCGCCCAAGCCGCCGCTCGACCGCGACAACCACCAACGGAGCCCCCAGCGCCCCGACACAAACCAGGTCCATCACCCCGACCCGGCCCCGCACCGAACGCCCCGCCCCCAGATCGGCCGCCACGATCCCCATCGAAAGCAGCAACGCCGGAACCACCGCCAGCCCCGCCCCGGCCACACCCTTGCCGCCCTTCCCCGCCCCGGCAACACCCCCGCCCACCAAGCCCGTCCCCGCCACCGCCCCCGCCAAAACCAGCCCCGCAGCCACCCACGCCGACCCCGCCTCACCCACGACCAGCCCCCCCACCAAACTCAACGCCACCGCCAGCCCCCGCCGGCCCTCCTCCGCACCCGATCGCCCCATCCACCAACAAACCGCCCCCGCCGCGAACCAGACCCGCCAGAATTCCGGCCGCGCCACCCCCGCCGCCATCACCCCGGCCCCCGCCAGCCACGACGAGGCGAACAGCGCCGCCCCCACCATCAACCAACGCGTCTGAACCCACCGCCGCAGCACCGCCGCCCCAACCAGCACCACCCCAGGCAGCAGCAGATGGTCCAGCACCGTCCCCGGCCAGAATAAAGGCCAGAATAACGACCAGAACGAAACGGCGCCGGAAACCACGCCCGAAACCACGAACCACCCCGCCACTGCCGCCCCGGCACAAACCCCTGGCAACAAGCCCCGGCCCCCCCGCCGCAACGACCACGCGCCTCCCGCCCCAGCCACCAGAGCCACCAAAGGCCCCACCCAGACCCAGCCACCACCCCGTTGACCGAAAATCTCGAACATCACCCCCGCCGCATGAACACCCCCCGCTTCCCCGTCAAGCCCCGCCCAGGCACAATACAACCGAAATACGACCACACTACGACCACACGCGAACCCACCCCGACCGCCGCGCCCGCCAACACCAGGACACCCCAGCGATGCCCCGAAGCCCGACCGCGAAACTCCCTATCGGGTCCACCAAACCCCGAATGCCCAACCTCCTGATGCGCGTCTGGGACGCCCCGACCCGCCTCTTCCACTGGGCCATCGTCCTCCTCATCGCGTTCAGCTGGTTCAGCATCCAGAAAGACTGGATCCAGCTCCACTTCTACTCCGGCTACGCCATCCTCGCCCTCCTCCTCTTCCGCATCGTCTGGGGCTTCGTCGGCAGCGAGACCTCCCGCTTCACCCGGTTCCTCCGCAATCCCCTCGAAGCCCTCCGGCACCTCGCCCACTTCACCCGCCGCGAACCCGATACCGAGATCGGCCACAACGCCGCCGGCGGCTGGATGGTCCTCGCCATGCTCGCAGCCCTCGCCGCCCAGGTCGTCACCGGCCTCTTCAGCAACGACGACGTCGCCGAAGAAGGCCCCCTCGCCCACCACGTCGCCAAGAACGTCAGCAACGCCATCACCGGCCTCCACGGCACCATCTTCAACGTGATCCTCGCCCTCGTCGCCCTCCACGTCATCGCCATCGTCGCCTACGCTGTCGTCAAACGGCACGACCTCGTGCGCGCCATGGTCACCGGCCGCAAACGCCTCCCCGCCACCATGACCCAGCCCCGCTTCCGCAGCCCGCTCCTCGCCCTCCTAGTCCTCGCCCTCTCCGCCGCCGCCGTCTGGCTCCTCGTCCGCTTCGCCTGAGCCGCCCAACCCCACCCGGATCACCCATAAAAGGACCCCCACCTGACCCCTCTCGCCTTCCTCGTCGCCAGCGCCTTCTTCATGGAGTTCCTCGACGGCACCATCATCACCACCGCCCTGCCCCGCATGGCCCTCTCCCTCGGCGCCGACGCCGTCGACCTCCACGTCGGCATCACCGCATATCTCCTCACCGTCGCCGTCTTCATCCTTCCCGGCGGCTGGGCCGCCGACCGCTTCGGCGCCCGCCGGGTCTTCGCCGCCGCCATCGCGGTCTTCACCCTCGGCTCCGCCCTCTGCGGCGCAGCCGACTCCGTCCCCACCTTCGTCGCCGCCCGCATCGTCCAGGGCCTCGGCGGCGCCATGATGGTCCCGGTCGGACGCCTCGCCGTCCTCCGAACCACCGAAAAAGCCGGCCTCATGCGCGCCATCGCCGTCCTCACCTGGCCCGGCCTCTCCGCCCCCCTCCTCGGCCCCCCCCTCGGCGGCTTCATCGCCGAACACGCCTCCTGGCGCTGGATCTTCTTCGTCAACCTCCCCCTCGGCCTCGCCGGCTTCATCGCCGCCCTCCGCCTCGTCCCCCCAGGCCGCGCCGCGATCCCCCGACCCTTCGACGCCACAGGCTTCCTCCTCGGCGCAACCCTCCTCGCCGGCGCGACCATTGCCCTCGACCTCCTCGGCCGCGAACAAACCCCCTGGTCCGCCATCGCCGCCCTGACCCTCATCGCCCTCGCCGCCGCCGCCGCTCTATGGCGACACTCCACCCGCCATCCCCACCCCCTCCTCGACCCGGCCCCTTTCCGTACGCCCACCTTCCAGATCGTCATGACCACCGGAACCACCATCCGCGTGCTCATCAGCACCATGCCGTTTCTCCTCCCCCTCCTCTTCCAGCTCGGCTTCGGCATGGACCCCTTCCACGCCGGTCTCCTCGTCCTCGCTCTCTTCGCCGGAAACATCGGCATCAAGCCCCTCACCACCCCCATCATCCGCCGCTGGGGCTTCCGCACCGCCATGCTCGCCAACGGCCTCCTCCAGGCCGCGACCATGCTCGGCTGCACCCTCCTCACCCCCACCACCCCCACCATCGCCATCGTCCTCCTCCTCGCCCTCTCCGGCGCATCCCGCTCCCTCCAGTTCACCGCCCTCGGCACGCTCGCCTTCGCCGACGTCCCCCAACCCGCAATGACCCCCGCCAACACCCTCTTCAGCGTCGCCTTCCAGCTCGCCACCGGCCTCGGCGTCGCCGTCGGCGCAGTCGCCCTCCGCACCGCCGCCGCAACCCACGCCGGGACCGGCCTTCCCACCATGGCGGACTTCGACACCGCCTTCGTCCTCCTGGCCCTCCTCACCGTCGCCGCCAGCCTCACCGCCCTCCGCCTCACCCCAGACGCCGGCGCAGCCGTCTCCGGCCGCACATGACGTCGCCCCGCCACCCCACTGGTGATACCCTCCGCCCATGACAGCCCGCCCGCCCGCCCATCCGCACGCGCGCCCGCCCCACGCCGAGATCGCCGGCGCAGGCTTCGCCGGCCTCGCCGCCGCCACCGCCCTCGCCCGCGCCGGATGGTCCGTCCGCGTCCACGAGGCCGCCGAACGGCCCCGCAGCGTCGGCGCAGGCATCTACGTCCACCCCTTCGCCCAGGACGTCCTCCGCACCATTGGCGCTCTCCCCCGCGTCGCCGCCACCGCCTTCGCCCCGACCGCCCGCTACATCCACATCGACGGCGTCCGCCGCTCCATGACCCCCCTGGCCGGCCCCGCCGACCCCTCCGCCGCGACCCCCGCCTCCGTCAAAGTCCTCACCACCACCCGCGCCAATCTCCACGCCGCCGTCCTCGCCACCGCCATCGAGGCCGGGGTCCGGATCGCCACCAGCTCCCACGTCGCCAAGGTCGACCCCCAGGGCACCCTCACTCTCCAGGACGGCGCCACCCACGAAGCCGACCTCGTCATCGCCGCCGACGGCGTCCGCGCCACCCTCGCCCGCGCCGCCGGCTTCCCCCTCCACCGCCACACCCACGACGACGGCATCACCCGCGTCCTCATGGACCGCGAAGGCCTCCACGGCCCCGAATGGGACGCCGTCCACGACTTCTACGACTACCGCCGCCGCCCCCTGCGGATCCTCTACACCCCCTGCGGCCCCGACAGCTTCTACGTCTGCCTCACCGCCCCCGCCGCCGACACCGAAGCCACCGCCCTCCCCGTCGACGCCCCCCTCTGGAGCCGCAGCTTCCCGGCACTCGCCCCGACCCTCGCCCGCATCGGCACCCTCGGCCGCCACGACCGCTACACCACCTCCACCATGGATCACTGGTCGAAGGGCCGCCTCGCCGTCATCGGCGACGCCGCCCACGCCATGCCCTCCGCCCTCGGCCAGGGCGCAGGCGTCAGCATGCTCAACGCCCTCCACCTCGTGCAAACCGTGGTCGCAGCCGAAGCCACCGCCATCCCAGCCGCACTTGTCGCCTGGGAGACCAACACACGTCCCCTCGTCGAACGCTGGCAACGCGACGCCGAACAGGTCGCCGCCGAACGCAGCCTCACCACCGCCGTCCACCCCGGCGAAGACTTCGCCACCGAACGCCGCATCGTCCAGCACGCCACTCCGGAACAACGGCCATGACCTCCACCCCGACCCTCGTCCCGAACCAACCCTGGTACACCGCCATTCTCCAGGAAGTCGCCCTCCAGCAGGCCGGAATAACCGACTACGTCGGCCGCCCCTGGGCCCAGCACTTCGAACGCGTCGCCCTCCGCACCATCTTCCGCAACCCCGCCGCAACCCGGCCCCAGATCGAGGCAGCCCTCCTCCACGACGCCTTCATGGACCGCGGCGGCAACCAGCCCCTTCTCGACCGCCTCGCCATCAGCCCCGAGGCCCGCACCATCATCGCCCTCACCACCCCGCCCCCCCAGGCCGACTACTTCCGCAAGTTCGACCGCATCGGCCCGGCCGAATGCGCCCTCTACCTCGACTACATCGACACCCTCGTCGCCGCCGGCAACCGCGAAGCCATCGAGATGAAACTCGCCGACATCCAGGACACCATCGACGCCTGCCGCCTCGGCAACACCCAAACCCTCGCCGGCCAATACACCCAACGCTACGAACCCAGCCGCCGCCGCCTCGAAGCCGCCCTCAGCCCCCTGGTCTAGGATGCAGGACCCACCCGAACACCCCCCGGAACACCCGGGCCTGCCCATCCCCCCGGAATACCGCGAATCCGTCCTCCGCCAATGGCGCCTCAACCAGGAACTCGCAGCCCCCCTCCTCGCCTTCGACCTCCCCGACGACGTCCAGCCCGCCCCCGTCTTCCACCCATGAGTCGTCCCGATCTCCCGGCCGACATCGAAACCACCCTCGACCGCATCGCCCGAATCAACCCCACCATCAACGCCTTCACCGCCGTCACCACCGACCGCGCCCGCGCCGCCGCCCACGCCGACCGCGCAACCCAGCCCGGCCTGCACCCCCTCGCGGGCATCCCCTACGCCGTCAAGAACCTCTTCGACATCAAGGGTCTCACCACCCTCGCCGGCTCCCGCATCCTCGCCGACGCCCCCCCCGCCACCCAGGACGCCTTCGCCATCCGCCAGCTTGACAAAGCCGGCGCAATCCTCGTCGGCGCGCTCAACATGGAGGAGTTCGCCTACGGCTTCCTCACCGACAACGCCCATCACGGCCGCACCCGCAACCCCCACGACCTCGCCCGCACCGCCGGCGGCTCATCCGGAGGCTCCGCCGCAGCCGTCGCCGCCGGCCTCGTCCCCCTCGCTCTGGGCTCCGACACCAACGGCAGCATCCGCGTCCCCGCCGCCTTCTGCGGCATCTTCGGCCTCAAACCCACCTACGGACGCCTCTCCCGCACCGGCATCGTCCCCTTCGTCCCCAGCTTCGACCACATCGGCCCCCTCGCCCGCACCACCACCCTCCTCGCGATGGCCTACGACGCCCTCCAGGGCGACGACCCCGAAGACCCCGTCCGCAGCCATCGCCCCATCGAACCCGCGACCCCCACCCTCGAAAACGGCATCGAAGGCCTCCGCATCGCTGTCGCCGACGGCTACTTCGCCACCGGCATGACCGCCCCCGTCCACCAAGCCATCGCCCAAGCGGCCCAAGCCCTCGGCACCACCCGCACCGTCTCCATCCCAGCCCCGGAAGCCGCCCGCGCCGCCGCCTACGTCATCACCAGCATCGAAGGCACCAGCCTCCAGTTCCACAACCTCCGAACCCGCCCCCAGGACTTCGACCCGGCGACCCGCGACCGCTTCCTCGCCGGCAGCCTCCTCCCCGCCGACTGGTACATCCGCGCCCAACGCTTCCGCACCTGGTTCCGCACCGAGATGCACGCCCTCTTCCGAACCGTCGACGTCATCATCGCCCCCACCGCCCCCTACGAAGCCCCCCGCTTCGGCGACGAAACCGTGGAAATCGACGGCACCACCCACCCCGTCCGCCCCACCATCGGCCGCTTCACCCAACCCCTCAGCCTCATCGGCCTCCCGATCCTCGCCGCCCCCATCCCCACCCCGACCCTGCCCCCCGCCAAGCCCCCCGCCCTGCCCCTCGCCCTGCCAATCGGCATCCAGCTCATCGGCCCCCCCTGGTCCGAACCCACCCTCCTCCGCGTCGCCCGCTTCCTCGAACACCGCGGCATCGGCACGCCCAGAACCCCGGCCTGACCAGACCCGTCACACCACCAAGCCCCCCGAACCCCTGGCACACCCCATGCATCCCACAAACCCGTCACCCAAGGACCCAACCCCCGTGTTCCTCCAGGCCACCGTCAACGGACTCCTCCTCGGCGGCCTCTACGGCATCGCCTCCGTCGGCTTCTCCATGGTCTGGGGCGTCATGGGCATCATCAACCTCGCCCACACCGCCTTCATCATGATCGGCGCCTACGTCACCGTCCTCCTCTACGCCCATCTCGGCCTCGATCCCCTCCTCTCCATCCCCGCCGCCATGGCCGTCACCTTCGTCCTCGGCTACGCCCTCCAGGCCCTCGTCCTCAACCGGATCCTGAAAACCTCACTCCTCCTCTCTTTGGTCGTCTCCTTCGGCGTCAACCTCGCCACCGTCGACCTCTTCAGCCTGATCTTCACCTCCGACGTCCGGGCCGTGAACGTCTCCTACGCCCAGGCCTCCATCGAGATGGCCGGCCGCCTCTTCCCCGTCGTCCGCCTCGTCGCCGCCGGCCTCTCCGTGGCCCTCGGCATCGCCCTCTACGTCGTCCTCCGACGCACCCGCATGGGCCAGGCCATCCTCGCCACCGCCCTCGACCGCGAGGTCGCCAGCCTCATGGGCCTCGACCCCCTGCGCGTCTACGCCCTCACCGCAGGCGTCGCCGCAGCCCTCGCCGGCGCCACCGGAACCCTCGCCAGCATGATCTTCCCCGTCTCGCCCTCCATGGGCGTCACCTTCCTCGGCGCAGCCTTCGTCGTCACCGTCCTCGGCGGCATCGGCAGCGTCGAAGGCTGCATCGTCGCCGGCTTCCTCTACGGCCTCACCCAGTCCTGGGCCGCCTGGTTCTTCGGCCCCAGCACCCAGGATCTCGTCGCCTTCCTCCTCTTCCTCCTCGTCCTCGTCATCCGCCCGCAAGGCCTCTTCGGCCGCGCCTTCTTCGGCGAACACGCGTGAAACCCGCGCGCATCGCCCTCCTCGCGGCAACCCTCCTCCTCGCCGCAGCCCCAGTCCTGGTCAACGCCTACTGGCTGCGCATCCTCACCAGCATCTACATGTACGCCATCGTCACCCAGGGCCTGAACGTCATCGTCGGCCTCACCGGCTACCACGCCTTCGGCAACGCCGCCTTCTTCGGCATCGGCGCATACACCACCGCCGTCCTCATGCAGCAGGGCCTCCCCTTCCCCGTCGCCCTCGCCGCCGCACCCCCCGCCTGTGCCCTCGTCGCCGCCCTCCTCGGCTGGCCCATCCTCCGACTCCGCGGCCACTACTTCGCCATCGCCACCGTCGCCCTCAACCTCGCCCTCATCGAGCTGATCCCCGCCATCGGCGGACCCACCGGCGGCGCGGAAGGCCTCGCCCTCCCCCTCTCCGACTGGGAACCCGGCCCCCTCTACACCGCCATCTACTGGACCATGCTCGCCGGCATGCTCGCCGCGACCGCCATCGTCGCCGCCCTCCTCCGCACCCGCCTCGGCTACGCCCTCCGCGCCATCCGCGACAGCGAACGCGCCGCCGCCGTCGTCGGCATCGACACCCGCCGGGCCAAGGTCGCCGCCTGGGCCATCAGCGCCGCCATCACCGGCTTCGCCGGCGGGGTCTGGGCCTGGTGGATCACCTTCATCGAACCCGGCTCCGCCTTCGACCCCGCCATCGGCGTCCGCGCCTACATCATGCTCATCCTCGGCGGCATGGGCACGGTCATCGGCCCCGTCTTTGGCGCATTCTTCCTCGAACTCCTCGGCAACTTCATCTGGGCCAACATGCTCCGCGGCCACCAGCTCATCCTCGGCATCCTCATCGTCACCGTCTGCCTCGCCGCCCCCAACGGCCTCCTCGACGCCATCCGCCGAACCCGCCGCGCCCTCCGGCCCCGCGCCAGCACCGCCCGCCCCCCCGCCAATGCCACCTGACCACCCCATCCTCGAAGCCCGCGACGTCAGCGTCTGGTTCGGCGGCGTCCGCGCGCTCGACCGCGTCAGCTTCGCCGTGCGCCGCGGCGAGGTCTTCGGCGTCATCGGACCAAACGGCGCCGGCAAGACCACCCTCCTCAACACCATCTCCGCCGTCTACCGCCCCCGCTCCGGCACCGTCACCCTCGACGGCACACCCATCACCGGCCTCCCCCCACACCGCCTCGCCCGCCTCGGCATCGCCCGCACCTTCCAGATCGTCCAACCCTTCGCCCACATGACCGTCCACGAGAACGTCCTCGTCGGCGCACTCTTCGGCACCGACCTCCGCCACGACGCCCACAAGGCCGCCGACGACGCCCTCCGCCGCACCGGACTCGAGGCAAAGGCCGACTTCCTCCCGCCCCAGCTCACCCTCGCCGAACGCAAGCGCCTCGAAGTCGCCCGCGCCCTCGCCATGCGCCCCCGCATCCTCCTCCTCGATGAGGTCATGGCCGGCCTCAACCACACCGAGGTCGAGCGCAGCATCGAGCTCTTCCGCACCCTCCAATCCGACGGCCTCACCATCGTCGTCATCGAGCACGTCATGCGCGCCATCCTCGCCCTCTGCGACCGCCTCATGGTCCTCGACTTCGGCGCGAAGCTCGCCGAAGGCCCCGCCGCCGAAGTCACCGCCAACCCCGCCGTCGTCGCCGCCTACCTCGGAACCCGCTTCGCCCAAGCCCAAAAGAACCAGGCCCAAGGGAACCGGGCCCCCCCGCTATCCTCCCTTTCTGGACAGCCCCGATGACCCTCCTCGCCATCCACGACCTCGCCGTCAGCTACGGCGACAGCCGCATCCTCTGGTCACTCGACATGCAGCTCCACCCCGGCGAGGTCGTCGCCCTCGTCGGCGCCAACGGCGCCGGCAAGACAACCCTCCTCCGCGCCCTCACCGGCCTCGTGAAATCCCAGGGCACCATCGACCTCGACAGCCAGCCCATCGCCACCCTGCCGCCCCACCGCCGCGCCCGCGCCGGCATCGCCATGGTACCCGAAGGCCGCCGCCTCTTCGCCGGCCTCACCGTCCGCCAGAACCTCGAGATGGGCGTTCGCGCCCGCCCCACCACCGAAGGCGCCGCCCAGGACATCCAGTACGTCTTCACCCACTTCCCCGAACTCGTCCGCCTCCAGCACCGCCTCGCCGGCCTCCTCTCCGGCGGCGAGCAGCAGATGGTCGCCATCGGCCGCGCCCTCATGGCCCGGCCCCGGATCCTCCTCGTCGACGAGATGTCCCTCGGCCTCGCCCCCGTCATCGTCGAACGCCTCGCCGCAACCATCCAAACCGTCAACCAGCAACGCGGAATCGCCATCCTCCTCGTCGAACAGGACGTCGGACTCGCCCTCGAGATCGCCGACCGAGCCTACGTCCTCGAGACCGGCCGCATCGTTATCGAAGGTCCCTCCGCCGACCTCCTCGGTCGCGACGACATCCGAACCGCCTATCTCGGCTTCCACTGACCCGATGGACACCCCCATGCTCACCCGCCGCAACGGCCTCGCACTCCTCGGAACCTCGATCCTCGCAGCCCCCACCGCGGCCCGCGCAGCCACGGACGACATCGTCCGCATCGGCGCCGCCGTCAGCCTCACCGGAAAACTCTCGCGCGAAGGCAACCAGCTTAAGAACGGCTACGTCTACTGGGAAAAGGTCGTCGCCGACGCCGGCGGCATCCAGGTCGGCGACAGGAAGCTCCCCGTGAAGGTTTTCTACTACGACGACGAATCCGAACCCGGCGTCTCCGCACGCCTCACCGAGCGCTGCATCACCGAAGACAAGGTCGGCTTCATGTTCGGCCCCTACTCCTCGGGCGTCGCCACCGCCACCGCCAGCATCAGTGAAAAATACCGCGTCCCCATGATCACCGCGATGGCCACCGCCGACAGCCTCTACACCCGCGGCTACAAATACATCTTCTGCCCGTCCCCCATCGCCAGCGGCACGCTCGACCCCATGCTCGACCTGCTGAAGACCCTGCCCACACCCCCCACCACCATCGCCATCGCCGGGCCCGACGACCTCTTCCCCAACGTCTTCGCCACCGCCGCCGTCAAGAAGGCCGAAAATCTCGGCCTCAAGGTCGTCTACAACGCCAAATATCCCAAGGCCGCCGCCGACCTCTCCGCAGTCGCCACCGCACTCAAGGACATCAACCCCGAAGTCCTCATCCTCACCGGATACGTCAACGACAGCATCCTCATGGTCAAAACCCTCCAAGCCCTCAAGGTGAACCCGAAGCTCATCGGCTTCGCCTTCGCCGTCGGCATCCCCGACGTCCTCACCGCCCTCGGCCCCGCCGCCGAGGACCTCTTCGGCGTCGCCATCTGGGAACCCAGCCTCTCCTACAAAGACCCGGTCGTCACCGACAGCGCCACCTTCTCCCGCGGCTACAAGGCCATGTTCGACATCGACCCCAACTACCTCAGCGCCGCCGGAACCGCCTCCGGCATCGTCCTCCAGCAAGCCATCGAGGCCGCCGGCACCATCGACCCGCCCAAGGTCCGCGACGCCATGTCCAAGCTCGACATCGAGACCTTCTTCGGCAAGGTCAGGTTCAACGACCGTGGCGTCGACACCGCCGCTTCCGCCGTCGTCGCACAGGTCCAGAACGGCAAGGCCATCCCCGTCTACCCCACCGAAATCCAGGCCGCCCCCATCCGCTACCCCCGCAAACCCTTCTGAAACGCCGGCGCCCACAAACAGCAACGAGCCGCCATGATCATCGACGTCCACGCCCACGCTCTCCACCAGGACTTCCTGAACGATCCCCACGTCCAGGCCACCCTCGGCATCGAACCCCGCGGCAGCCCCGCCGCCCCGGCCTTCGGCTTCGCCGGCTACGGAGACCTCGACCCCCTCCTCTTCGATCTCGAGGCCCGCTCCGCCGATCTCCTCGCCCGCAACATCACCCTCCAACTCGTCTCCCCACCCCCCCGCGCCATCTCCGACGCCACCTGGTGCGCCGACGCCCCCTTCGCCCGCCGCCTGAACCGCCAGACCGCCCAGATCGTCATGACCGGAAAGAACCTCGCCGGCCTCGCCGTCCCCGCCCTCGCCGACCCCCGAAACGCCGTCGACGAGATCCGCCGCGCCATGGACGACGACGGCCTCGCAGGCGTCGCCCTCCCCACCTCCGCCGCCGGCCGCCCCCTCGACGACGGCGCCTTCGAAGACCTCTTCGCCGAATGCGCCCGCCGCCGCTGCCCCGTCTTCATGCACCCCACCTCAGGCGTCGACCGCACCGCCCTCCGATCCTTCACCATGCTCCAGGCCGTCGGCTGGCCCTCCGAAACCGCCCTCTGCGTCGGCCGCCTCATCTTCGCCGGAGTCTTCGAACGCCACCCCGACCTCCGCCTCATCCTCGCCCACGGCGGCGGAGCCCTCCCCGCCCTCATCGGCCGCCTCGACCTCGCCTACGACGCCCCCAAATACGAATACAACCCGGCCTGCCACGCCCACATCAACCGCCGCCCCAGCTCCTACCTGAACCAGATCCTCCTCGACACCGCCGTCGCCCACCCCACCCTCCTCCGCAACCTCATCGACCTCGCACGCCCCCAGAACATCGTCTTCGGAACCGACTTCCCCTTCGAAGTCGGAGACCCCCGCGGCGCCATCGCCATCCCCCTCCTCCAATCCCTCGACCCCACCACCCGAACCGCCATCCTCGCCACCAACATGACCCGAACCTTCCCCACCCTCCTCAACCGAACATCCCTCGCATCATGACTGACCCCGTCATCCCCGGGCTCGTCCCGGGGATCCACGCAGTGCCCAAAGAACCGCCCCAACCCACCGACGGACCACACTGATAACAAACCACATTCAGACCGAACCGCACGTCGCACATGCCGTGGCACGCCGCCCCTCCCCGCAGCCGACCCCCTAGAACGCCAGCAAATTATCCCGAAACGACGCATGCTCGTACGCCCGCCGCACCAGCCCCCGCCGCTGCAATGCCGGCACCAGCCCATCCGCAACCTCCGCCACGACCCGCCGGCTCACGTTCGGCAGACTGAACAGGAACCCGTCGCCCCCCACCGCCTCCATCACCTCCCCCATCTGCGCCGCAACCCCGTCCGGCGTCCCCACCAGTTCCACCGACCCCACCGTGCTCTCGTAGTCACCCATCGTCTGCCGCAGCGTCCGCCCCGCCGCCTTCTTCAAGAACTCGTCCAGGCTCGCCTGGTGCCCGTTCGTCGTCAGCGCCCCCACCGGCGCGTCCAGATCGAGCTTCGCGAAGTCGATGTTCGTGATCTTGCTGAAATGCGCCAGCCGCTCGTCCAGCCGCCGCACCGCCCAGGCCGCCCGAGCCGCCTTCTTCAACTGCGCTTCCGCCTCCGACTCCCCGATGATCGGCGCCACCAGGAACAGCAGCTTCACCCCATCCGGGTCCCGCCCATGCGCCACGGCCCGGCGCCGGATGTCCTCCCGGTACGCCCGCATCCCGTCCACCCCCTTCGACGCCGCCACGATCGTGTCCGCATGCTGCGACGCGAACGCCCGCCCCCGCGGACTGCCCCCCGCCTGCGCGATCACCGGCCGCCCCTGCACGCACGGCCCCGAGTTCAGCGGTCCCCGGCTCCGGTAATACTCCCCCTCGAAGTCGATGCTGTGCACCCGCGCCGGGTCGGCGAACACCCCGCTCTCCTCGTCGGCAACGATCGCCCCGGGCTCCCAGCTGTCCCACAGCCCGTTCACCACCTGCATGTACTCGTCCGCCATCGTGTACCGCAGGTCGTGCTCCGGCAGCCCGTCCAGCCCGAAGTTCCGCGCAGCCATGTCGCTGCTCCCGGTCACCATGTTCCACCCCGCCCGCCCGCCCGAAACCTGGTCCAGCGACGCCATCAGCCGCGCCAGCAGGTAAGGCGGGTAAGCGAACGTCGCGAACGTCGGCACGATCCCGATCCGGCGCGTCACCTGCGTCAAGATGCTCGCCAACACCGAAGGATCCTGCCGCGGCACGCTCAGCGCACTCCGCAGGTACACGTCCCGCGAAGACCCGAAACTCTCCCCGACATACGAGCTGTCCTCGATCAGCACATAGTCGAAACAAGCCCGCTCCAACGACCGCGTCAGCTCCACGAACAGGTCCGGCACCCGCCAGTCCCGCCCGATGCTCCCCGTCCAAGGCTCCCCCCAGGCCTGCACGCTCGACCCCTGCAAGAACCAACCCAAATGAAACATCCGCCCGCCCCCCAAACCGCCCGGCAATCGACACCAGGTCTACCGTCCTGCAACCGACCGGCAACCCCTAAAGTCGATACGGCGGCAGCGCCCAGTCACTGCCTCGACCGGCAACCCACTCTGCCACTCGTAAACCGCTCCCTCGGTGTCCTCCGCGTCTCCCTGGTCACCCTTCCTTGCAAGCACCCGACACGAGCCCCCCCTGGCCCCACACTTGCTTACCCCAACCCCCACCATGACCCCCCAACCCACCGCCCACGCCCTCGAAGCCGACCGGATCACCAAACGATACGGCATCACCACCGCCCTCCACGAGGTCTCCCTCAACGTCGGCCGCGGAAGCTTCGTCACCCTCCTCGGCCCCAGCGGCTCCGGCAAGACAACCCTCCTCAACGTCATCGCCGGCTTCGTCCACCCCGACTCCGGCCACCTCCGCCTCGACGGCCGCCCCATCGAGCACCTCCCCCCCGAAAAACGCGACTTCGGCATGGTCTTCCAAGGCTACGCCCTCTTCCCCCACCTCACCGTCGCCGAAAACATCGCCTTCCCCCTCCGCGTCCGCCGCACCCCCCGCGCCGAAACCGCCACCCGCGTCCACCAGGCCCTCGACCTCGTCCAGCTCGCCCCCCTCGCCGCCCGCATGCCCCGCCAGCTTTCCGGCGGACAGCAGCAGCGCGTCGCCCTCGCCCGCGCCCTCGTCTTCCGCCCCAGCCTCCTCCTCTTCGACGAACCCCTCTCCGCCCTCGACAAGAACCTCCGCGTCGCCATGCAGTCGGAGCTGAAGGCCCTTCATGCCCGCCTCGGCCTCACCTTCGTCTACGTCACCCACGACCAGCAGGAAGCCCTAAGCCTCTCCGACGAGGTCGCCATCCTCCACCGCGGCCGTATCGCCCAGCTCGGCACCCCCACCGACCTCTACGACCGCCCCGCCACCCAATTTGTCGCCGGCTTCCTCGGCCGCAGCAACTTCTGGACCGGCACCATCGAAACCCGAAACCCCGACGCCTTCACCTACCGCATCGGAAACCACCTCTTCCACCAGGCCGGCCCACCCCCCACCGAAACCACGGCAACCATCGCCCTCCGCCCCGAGAAACTCCAACTCGTCCTCAACGACCCGGCCCCTATCAACCAGATCGAAGGCCAGGTCGCCACCTGCCTCTACTTCGGCGAATCCTGGCTCGTCACCGTGGAAACCCCCGCCCTCGGCACCCTCCAAGCCGTCCTCCCCACCTGGCGCGGCACCAAACCCCGACCCGGCACCAAAATCCACCTGGCCTGGGACCCCGACGCCAGCACCCGGGTCGAACCCGACCCACCGTAACACGCAAATCCGTCATCCCCGGGCTTGTCCCGGGGATCCACGCCGCACCGCCGAAACAGGCCTAATCCACTGACAGTGCGCCACAAAAACTCAATGTTTCCAAAAGGATAAGATGCCGCTCCAGGCCACGCGATACCCGTATAGCCAAGCCACCCAGACCCACCCCCAACCGAACGAACCCACCGCACCCACGCCTCATCGTTTCTTAACCCGCCACACGCCTAATGGCCGTGATGCTCTCAACCCCCAACCCGCAGGCGTCGTCGCGCCCCACCCCACCCCACCCGTTGCAGCGGGACCTGCTGAACGCGCCCGACTGCCTCACCTTCGACCGCATCACCCGCCTCGCCGTCCACGCACTCCGGAAACCCTTCGCCGCCATCTCCCTCACCGACGCCACCTGCCAATGGCTCAGGTCCCGCGTCGGCCCGATCCCGCTCATGATCCCAAGCTACGACGCCCCATGCACCCGCGTGGCCGAGACCCGTAAACCCCTCGCCGTCCCCGACCTCCTGGCGCACCCGGCCTACCGCACCGGCCTCCTCGCCGCCCACGGCGTCCGCTTCTATGCCGGCGTCCCCCTCCTCCTGCCCGACGGCGAAGTCCTCGGCGCCTTCTGCATCATGGGCCCCGAGATCCACGCCGCCACACCCGCCGAGATGGGCCTCCTGCACGACACCGCCGCACTCGTCATGTCCCAGATCGAGCTGCGCCACGCCGGCGGACGCATCGACCGCCTCAGCGGCCTGCCGAACCGCAGCCAGTTCTTCCACGAGATCGAGGACCTCGCCCGCCGGCAGCCCAGCCGCCCCCGCCTCATCGCCCTGCTCGACCTCGCACGCCCCGACGAATGGGCGCACATGCTCCGCGCCGTCGGCTCCGCCTGCCTCGACGACCTCGTCCGCCTCGACGCCGCCCGCCTCCGCGCCGCCATCCCCGCAGGCTGCCGCCTCTACCACGTCGGGCCCACCGAGTTCGTCCTCCTCGCCCCACCCGGAACCGATCAGGACAGCTTCGTCAGCCTCCTCGAGAACGACCTGCTCCGCTGCGCCATCGGCTCCAACGCCCTCTTCTCCACCACCTGCACCGCAGGCCTCGCCCTCGTCACCCCCGGCGAAGCCCCGCCCGCCGACCTCCTCCGCCGCGTTCACGCCGCCCTCGACGACGCCCGCGCCCGCCACGCCCCCCTCGGCATCTACGCCCCCGCGCAGGACGGCGCATACCGCCGCGCCTTCACCCTCCTCAACGACTTCGAACACGCCCTCACCGAAACCGCCCTCACCGGCCAGGCCGGCCTCCGCCTCGTCTACCAACCCCGCCTCGAGCTCGCCACCGGCAGATGCCTCGGCGTCGAGGCCCTGCTCCGCTGGAAACACCCCTTCCTCGGAGAGATCGGCCCCAACGAGTTCGTTCCCCTCGTCGAGAAAACCACCATGGCCAGGCCCATGATGCGCTGGGTCCTCGCCAACGCCCTCGCCCAGCTCCACCTCTGGCGCAACGCCGGCCTCCTCCTCCAACTCTCCGTCAACGTCTCCCCCGCCAACCTCGACGAACCCGACTTCGCCGAACACGTCGTCCAGACGCTCGAAGCCACCGGACTGCCCCCCAGCGCCCTCGAACTCGAGATCACCGAAAGCGCCCTCCTCGACGACCACAGCCCCGCCATGCAACAGCTCCGAGCCATCTCCGACGCCGGGATCCGCATCGCCATCGACGACTTCGGCACCGGATACAGCAGCCTGTCCTACCTCCAGCGACTCCCCGCCGACGTCGTCAAGATCGACCAGTCCTTCATCCGCGGCCTCACCCAGGACGGCGAGGACGAATCACGACGACGCACCCTCGTCACCGCAATGATCGCCCTCAGCCACGACCTCGGATACCGCGTCGTCGCCGAAGGCATCGAAACCCAGGCCGCCGCCGACATGCTCGCAAGCCTCGACTGCGACGAAGTCCAGGGCTTCCACTTCGCCCGACCCATGCCCCCCGCAGCCTTCCTCTCCTGGCACGCCCAACGCACCTGGACCACCTACCCCCGCGAACCCGAAACCACCCCACCCCACCCGATCCCGCTCCAATCCGTCGAAACCCGAACCCACGCCACCCTGATCTGACCCGATAAGCCGCCAATACCCATTGCGAAACCGTCACCCCCGGCCTTGTGCCGGGAACCCAACAAACCCCCTACCGCCCCCGCAACCCCAGAACCGACCAGAACGCCAGTCCATACGCCATCGCCGCCATGAAGAATGGCGCACCCGGCAGATGCACCGGCGCCGCCGGCCCCGCAAAATACCCGAACGCCCAACCCGCCAACAACGGAGCCCCGATCGCCGTCAGCCCCTGGAACGACGACAACGCCCCCTGCATCGCACCCTGCTCGTTCGCCGCAGCCCGCGCCGAGACCATCGCCTGAACCGCAGGCCCACTCAACGACGACGCCGACTGCAGCCCGATCCCCACGAACAGGATCCAGGCATGGTCCGCCAAACCGAACATCGTGTACGCCAGGCACGCCAAAGCATAACCCCCCAGCGCCGCCCGCCGCTCCCCCACCCGCGGAATGATCAGCCGCGTCAGGAACCCCTGCACCAACGCCGAACCCACCCCCACCGCCGCCAGCGCCAGCCCGTTCTCCCGCACTCCCCAGCCCAGCCGCATGTCGTTCGCCAGCACGAAGCTGCTCTGCAGCGCCCCCAGCGCGAACCACGTGCAGCACCAAGCCACCACCAGCCGCAGATACGCCGGGTCCCGCGCCACGATCGCCACGTTCCCCAACGGATTGGCCCGCCGCCACGCGAAGGCCCGCCGGTTCGCCGCCGCCAGCGTCTCCGGCACCGCCAGCGCCCCATACAGCAGATTCGCCCCCGCCAGCGCCGACGCCGCCAGGAACGGCACCCGGACCCCATACCCCCCCAGGAACCCGCCCAACGCCGGACCGATCACGAACCCCAGCCCGAACATCGCCCCCACCAGCCCGAACCGCTCCGCCCGCTGCTCCGGCGACGACACGTCCGCGATCGACGCCGTCGCCGCCGCGAAGTTCGCCGCCGTCGCCCCCGCCACCAGCCGCCCCACGAACAGCCACGCCATCGTCGGCGCCCACACCAGAACCAGGTTGTTCACGCAGATCCCCGCCAACGACACCAGCAGCACCGGCCGCCGCCCGTAACGGTCGCTCAGCGCCCCCAGCAGCGGCGCACACAGGAACTGCATCCCCGAAAACGCCGCCAGCAGCGCCCCCATCCAGAACGAGGCCCCCGCCGCCCCCTGCCCCGACAACTCCATCACCAGCGTCGGCACCACCGGCACGATGATCCCGAACGCCAGTGCATCGATCGCGATCGTGGCCAGCACGAACCCGATCGGCGCCTTCCTCTCTCCCACAACCCCCGTGTCCACGAACCTGTCTCCCAAAACCCTCGTCGACTCCCGATGATCCCCGCACCGGCCGTCCCGTTTGCCGCCGTCCCGTTTGCCGCCGTCCCGTTTGCCGCCGTCCCGTTTGCCGCCGTCCTGTTTGCTGCCGTCCCGTTTGACAGACCCGCCCGCCCGGGGGAACCCTGCCCACGATGCCGGAACCCATCCGAACCCCGACCCTCGGCCAATACGCCGCACTCATCACCCGCGTCGGCCTCACCAGCTTTGGCGGCGGCATCAGCGGATGGATGCTCCGCCTCGTCGTCCACGAACGGCACTGGATGACCGAGACCGAGTTCCTCACCGGCCTCGCCCTCTGCCAGGTGTTCCCCGGGATCAACGTCCTCAACCTGGCCATCTGGCTCGGCTACCGCATGCACGGCAACCGCGGCGCACTCATCGGCGCCCTCGCCATCATCATCCCCCCCGCCTTCGTCATCGTCGCCCTCTACACCGCCTTCACCGGACTCGCCGAGAACGTCCCCGTCCGGATCGCCCTCGACGGAGTCGCCGCCGCCGCCGTCGGCCTCAGTGCCTCAATGGGCCTGCGCGCCGCCCGGCGCTGCCGCACCCCCATCGCCATCCTCGTCCTCGCCGCGACCTTCGCCGCCGTCGGCCTGCTGCAGCTCCCCCTCCTCGCCGTCATGGCCGTCCTCGTCCCGCTCAGCGTCGCCCTCGCCTGGCGCCGCACCGCGCCCCCTCTGGGCCATGCCGGGCCCGGACGATGAACCCGGCCCTTCTCCTCGCCCTGCTCGCCATCTTCGCCCCCCTCTCCTTCACCACCATCGGCGGCGGCCAGAGCGTCGTCTCCGAGATCCACCGCCAGGTCGTCACCGTCCACGCCTGGCTCACCGAGGACGGCTTCGTCACCCTCTTCGCCCTCTCCCGCCTCGCCCCCGGCCCAGGCTCCCTCCTCGTCACCCTCATCGGCTGGGTCGTCGCCGGCTGGGCCGGAGCCATCGTCGCCAGCGTCGCCATCTTCGTCCCCTCGTCCCTCCTCCTCTACGGCCTCGCCCGCCTCTGGGCCCGCCATCGCGGCGCACGCTGGCAACGCGCCATCGAGCAGGGCCTCGCCCCCATCGCCGCCGGGCTGATCCTCGCCGCGGCACTCACCCTTCTGCAGGCCGCCCGCGGCGGCCCCGCCGCCTGGGCCGTCGCCGCCGTCTCCACCCTTGCCCTCACCGCCACCCGCCTCAACCCCTTCATCCTCCTCGGCGGCGGCGCCCTCGCCTTCCTCGCCCTCCACGCCGCGCTCCCTTGAACCCATAACCCACCCTCGTCCGCCATCCGCAGGAGTGGTAGACACCCCCATGGCCACCACGCGCCCCTTCTGGGAAACCACCCCGCTCGACCGGATGACCGCCGAGCAGTGGGAATCCCTCTGCGACGGCTGCGGCCGCTGCTGCCTCCACAAGCTCCGCGACGACGACACCGCCGAGCTGTCCTTCACCACCGTCAGCTGCCGCCTGCTCGACACCGGCACCTGCCGCTGCAGCCGCTACGAGACTCGCCGCCGCTGGGTGCCCGACTGCGTCTCCCTCACCCCGGAAACCCTCCGCGCCATCGACTGGCTCCCCCCCTCCTGCGCCTACCGCCGAGTCGCCGAAGGCAAGGGCCTCGCCTGGTGGCACCCCCTTGTCTCGAACGACCCCGAGACCGTCCACGAAGCCGGCGTCTCCGTCCGCGGCCGCGCCATCGACGAACGCCGCGCCGGCCCGCTCGAACACCATCTCGCGGACTGGCCCGGCCAGATGCCCCGCACCCGCAAGTCGCCCCGGAAAGGACCCACATGATCCCCAACGCCCTCTACGCCGGCGTCAACGCCGCGGTCCTCACCGCCATGCGCGCCGACCTCTCCGTCGACCTCGACCTCATGGCCGCCCACTGCCGCTGGCTCCTCGCCCAGGGCTGCAACGGCCTCGGCATCCTCGGCACCACCGGCGAAGCCAACAGCCTCGGCGTCTCCGAACGCATCGCCATGCTGGAAGGCCTCGCCGAACGCGGCCTCCCCACCGCCCGCATGCTCCCCGGCTGCGGCGTCCCCGCCCTCACCGACACCGTCTTCATGGCCCGCCGCGCCGCCGAACTCGGCTGCCGAGGCGTCCTCGTCCTCCCGCCCTTCTTCTACAAAAACCCCAGCGAGGACGGCCTTTTCGCCTACTACAGCGAGATCGCCCAGCGTGTCGGCGGCGCAGCAGCCCTCTATTTCTACCACTTCCCCGCCCAGTCCGCCGTCCCCGTCACCATCCCCCTCATCGAACGGCTCCTGAAGGCCCACCCCGGCGCATTCAAGGGCCTCAAGGACAGCACCGGAGACTGGGCCCAGACCAAGGCCTACATCGACAACTTCGCCCGCGACGGGTTCGAGGTCTATTGCGGCGACGACGGCGCGCTGCACCAGAACCTCAACGCCGGCGGTGCCGGGTCCATCTCCGCCGCCAGCAACGTCAGCGTCGCCCAGAATGCCCTCGTCTTCGCCAACTGGAACAACCCCGAGGGGCACGAAGCACAGACCACCCTCACCGCCATGCGCGCGGCCGTCACCTCCGCCCCCCTCATCCCCGGTCTCAAGGCCCTCGTCGCCCGCCACACCGGCAACCCCGCCTGGACACACATCCGTCCCCCGCACACCATCCTCGGCGCCGAAGCCGCCCAGAAACTCTTCGCCACCTTCGACGCCTGCGGGATCCAGCTCCAGAAAGCCGCCTGACCCCGCCCCATGCTGCCCCGCCGCCCGCTCCTCGCAACCCTTCTCGCCCTGACGGCCCACGCCCGGATCCATCCGGCCCAAGCCCAGCCCCTGCGAAAGATCTACATCGCCCAGGCCACCCCAAGCCTCGCCTACCTCCCCCTCGTCGCCGCCCGAGCCCTGGACACCTTCACGCCCCAGGGACTCGACCCCTACTGGGCCGCCCTCCCCGGCAATGACCGCGCCTGCCTCGCCGCCCTCGACCGCGGCGACGTCGACTGCGCCGCACTCGCCGCCGAACCCACGATCGACGCCGTCGCCCGCGGCCAACCCGTCCAGATCGTCGCCGCCCTCCTGTCGAAACTCCCGCTCGAGCTCGTCGCCGGCAACACCTTCATCGAGACCAGCGGCATCGCCCCCGCCGACGACCCCCTGCCCCGCCGCCTCCAGGCCCTCAAGGGCGCAACCATCGGCATCGACGCCCCCGAAACCCCCCAGGATCGCGCCGCCCGCTTCCTCGCCGCCCAGGCCGGTCTCGACCCCCAGATCGACCTCCACATCGTCGCCCTCGGCCCGCCACCCGCCATCCAGGCGGCACTCGAGGCCGGGCAGATCGACGCCTGCCTGCTCGGCTCCCCCGAAGCCCTCGTCGCCGAGGACGCCCGCATCGGCCAGGTCCTCATCCGCATGGCCATAGACTTCCCCGCCTTAGCCAACCTCCCCGCCCTCGTCCTCGTCGCAAAAACCCCCATCGCCCCAGAAACAGCCGAGCGCCTCGTCGCCACCTGCAAGGCGCTCCAGGCCGCCTGCATCCAGCTCCTCGCAGGGCCCGCCACCACCACCGCCACCACCGCCACCGCCACCGCCACCAGCATCCAGTCGGCCCTCTACCCCCGCATCAAGCCCCAGCTCGTCGCCGCCGCCATCGAGACCTTGAAATCCGGCATCACCGCCAAAACCCGCCTCGACCCCGCCGGCATCGCCGCCCTGCTCGCCTATGCCGGCCCCGCCGCCCTGCAAACCGCCCGCGACCACCCGGGCTTCTGGACCGACGAATACGGAGACCGAGCCGCCCAATGACCCGAGCGCTCCCCCCCATCCTCGCAGACGCCACCATCCCCGAGCTGCCCGGCCACTACCGCGGCAAGGTCCGCGACAACTACGACCTGCCCGACGGCAGCCGCATCCTCGTCGCCACCGACCGCCTCAGCGCCTTCGACATCATCCTCGCCAACATCCCCGCCAAGGGCCAGGTCCTCACCGCCACCGCGCGCCATTGGTTCGAACGCACCGCCGACATCTGCCCCAACTGGGCCCGCGCCTACCCCGACCCCAACGCCGTCATCGGCCAGCGCCTCGACATCCTGCCCGTCGAGATCGTCATCCGCGGCTACCTCGCCGGCACCACTGGCACCTCCATCCTCACCCAATACAAGGCCGGCGCCCGGACCCTCTACGGCCAACGCTTCCCCGACGGCATGCGGGACAACCAGCCCCTCCCCGCCCCCATCATCACGCCCACCAGCAAAGCCATGGACGGCGCCCACGACGCCCCCCTCACCCCGCACGACATCCTCGAGCAGCGCCTCCTCACCCAAGCCCAATGGGACGAGGTCACCGCCATCGCCCACGCCCTCTACACCCGCGGCACCGCCCTCGCCGCCGAACGCGGCCTCGTCCTCGCCGACACCAAGTACGAGTTCGGCACCGACGCCCAGGGCCGCATCGTCCTCGCCGACGAGATCCATACCCCCGACAGCAGCCGCTACTGGCGCGCCGCCACCTACGAAGCCCGCTTCGAAGCCGGCGAGAAACCCGAATCCTTCGACAAGGATTTCGTCCGCAACTGGGTCGCCGCCCGCTGCGACCCCTACAACGACCCCATCCCGGACATCCCCCGGTCCCTCGTCGAAGCCACCGCCCACGTCTACATCGACGCCTACGAGACCATCACCGGCAACACCTTCGTCCCCGCCTCCGCCGAACCGCCCCTCGACCGCATCCGCCGCAACCTCACCCCCTGGTTCCAGGTCTAGCCCCATGCCCCGAACCGAAACCCCGCCCCACCTCACCCGGCGCACCGCCCTCCTCGGCGCCGCCGCCCTCCTCGCCCCCCATCTCGCTCACGCCCAATCCCACCCCGCCCTCGCCGTCCGCATCGACCGCGATGTCGAGGTTCTCGACCCCGCCTTCCGCACCGGCCTGCAGGACGGCAACATCGTCCGCGCCGTCTTCCAACGCCTCTACACCATCGCCCCCGATGCCAGCGGTCCCGGCAACCCCGAAGGCCGCCTCATCCCAGACGCCGCCAGCGACCTCCGCCAGACCAGCCCCACCACCGTCGACTTCACCCTCAAGCCCGGCCAGACCTTCACCGACGGCTACGGCGAAATGACCGCCGAAGACGTCAAGTTCTCCTTCGAACGCTTCGCCGTCGCCCCGGTCGACGGCAAGGAAAGCCCCTACAAAGGCGACTGGCCCAACCTGAGATCCGTCGAGGTCACCGGCCGCTACACCGGCACCATCACCCTTGAGAAGCCCAGCGCCGCCCTCATGCAGATCTCCATCGGCGACGTCAGCGGCAGCATCGTCTGCAAAAAGGCCGTCCTCGAACGCGGCCCCGCCCACAACACCGCCCCCGTCGGCTCCGGCCCCCTCCGCGTCACCGGTTTCGAGAAGCAGCGCGGCGTCACCCTCGAGCGCAACCCCCTCTACACCGGTTCCGCCGCCGGCTTCCAACGCGTCGCCGTCCGCTACGTCCAGGACCCCAAGACCACCGAGCTCGCCCTCCGCGGCACCGAGATCGACTTCGCCCTCCTCCCCCCCCAATCCGCCAAGCCGCTCCAGCGCGTCCCCGGCCTCGTCGTCACCAGCCAACCCGGCATCGCCAACGTCTGGATCGGCCTCAACGTCGAGAAGAAACCCTTCGACGACATTCGCGTCCGCCGCGCCTTCCGCCTCGCCCTCGACGTCGACCAGATGCTCCTCGCCGGCTACGACGGCCAGGCACCCCGCGCCGACAGCCTCGTCATGCCCCAGGTCCTCGGCTTCTGGAAAGAAGCCCCGCGCCACAAACGCGACGTCCCCGAAGCCCGCCGCCTCCTGGCCGAGGCAGGCCTGCCCCAAGGCTTCAAGTGCCGCATCACCATCCAGAACCAGCCGGTCTTCCAGACCATGGCCCTCGTCGCCCGCGCCCTCCTCGCCGAAGCCGACATCCAGCTCGAGGTCGACGCCCAGGAATCCGGCGCCTTCTTCTCCGCCGGCAAAGGCGACGCCGGCCGCACCCTCGACACCGTCATGATCCGCTTCAACGGCAAGATGGACCCCAACTTCCTCGCCCAATGGTTCACCACCAGCCAGATCGGCGACTGGAACTGGCAGCGCTGGTCGGACCCCACCTTCGACTCCCTCATCGACCAGGCCTCCGCCGAACTCGACCCGGCCCGCCGCGCCACCCTCGTCATCGAGGCCCAGCAACGCATGGAGGAAAGCCAGGCCTTCATCTGGCTCACCTGGGACGTCACCGTCGCCGCCGCCCGAACCTGGCTGAAACCAGCCCTCCTCCCCAGCGGCATCGACTGGGCCCTGGACCGCTTCGCCCCCCGATAAACCGCGTCCAGCCCTCAACGTTGCATAAAGCCCCCGTTTGCCTCTAACACGCTCCGATGCTCCGAACCGCGCCGCCTCTCCTCGCGATCTTGCCCCTCCTCGCGATCCTGCTCGGCACCGGCATGGCCGCCCGCGCCGCCCCCATCCCCGCACCCGTCGCAACCGGCTTCCCCCGCATCGACACCAGCGGCATCACCGTCGCACTCACCCCCTTCATCCTCATCCCGCCCGACTCCGTCACCGCCCCCCAGGCCCGCATCAACTACACCGTGCCCGAAGCCGGACGCCTCTTCACCAACGACATGAACGGCATCCTCTACGTGGCCGGCCCGGCCGGCGGAACCGCCACCCCCTACCTGAACATGGCCGCCCAGAACGTCCCGACCCCCGTCAACTTCCCGACGGGCACCGGCTTCGCCGGCTTCGCCTTCCACCCGAACTTCGCCGGTGATCCCGCCAAACCAGGCTACGGCGACTTCTACACCACCACCAACGTCGTCAACACGGCCGGCGCAACGGCCGCCCTCGGCAACGGCTCCGGCACCAACATGGTCGAGGTCCGGGAGTGGCATACCGCGACACCCCTCGCCCCCACCTTCTCGGGCACATCGCGCGTTGTCATGGACATCGACGGATACACTGACGGCCACGCCAACGCCGCCATCGCCTTCAACCCCACCGCCCGCCCCGGCGACGCCGACTACGGCAACCTCTACCTCGGCAGCGGCGACGGCCACTACAACGACACCGACCAGAACGCCCAGAACCTCGGCGTCCCCCAAGGCAAGATGCTCCGCATCAACCCCCTCCTCGGCCCCGACGGCCAACCCTACACCGTCCCGTCCGACAACCCCTTCGTCGGCCACACCGGCGCCCTGCCCGAAATCTGGGCCTACGGCCTCCGCTTCCCGCAGACCTTCGGCTGGGACCCGGTCACCGGCACCATGTACATCAACGACCTCGGCCAGGCCGCCGTCGAGGAGGTCGACATCGGCCTGGCCGGCGCCAACTACGGCTGGTCCCAACGCGAAGGCACATTCGCGACCGGCTACGCCTACGGCCTCGGCTCCGACGACGAAAACATCTACCCCATTCCTCCCAGCAGCCTCGGCGCCGGCTACACCGATCCCATCGCCGAGTTCGGTCACAACGAAGGCGACGCCCTCGGCACCGGCTTCATCTACCGCGGCCAGGCGATCCCCGCCCTCTACGGCAAATACGTCATGGCCGACATCGTCTCCGGCCGCATCTTCGTCTTCGACCCCGCCGCCACCCTCCCCGGCAACCAGGCCACCCTCACCGAACTGATGCTCAGCCAGAACGGCCAGCCCATCAACCTCGACGCCCAATACGGCTACGACAGCCCCATCCTCGAAGGCCCCAGAGTCGACGCCCGTCTCCAACAAGGCCCCGACGGCGAAATCCTCCTCGACATCAAAAGCACCGGCCAGGTCTTCGAACTCACCCCCCAACCCGTCCCCGAACCCACCACCCTCCTCCTCCTAACAACCCTCCTCGGCCTAGGTCATGTCCGGTATCTGTCCCGGATACACTGGAGAACACCGCTCGAAAAGAACTGAATCAGCCACCTCCATCGAGACAACCATCCATCCCAGGTAGAAGATCAACCATCCCCCCATCAAAGAACAGTCATCCCCGGGCTTGTCCCGGGGATCCACGCCGCCTCACCATCACAAATCTAATCACCTGACAGCTTGACTTGAAAATACGCCTGACAGACCAAGAAGACTCAGCAACGACCATAACCCGCCCCCAAATGCAGTGACGGAGTAACCCCCGCCCCCGCTAAGCCGCCTCCATCGCATACCGCCGGCAATGCTCGAGGTACGCCGACTCATGCGTCCCCACCAGATCGACCACGCTGTTCCAAAGCCAGGACGGCGCATCCAGCGTCCCCGACCGGCTCCCCTGCAGCTCCACAAGCCACCCCGCCCGGTCCGCCGAACCCATCTGCCGCGCATGCCCCCGGCCCACCACATGCGCCAGGAACGCCGCGATCCCCATCGCCTCCTCCCGCGACACCTGCTCGATCTCCAGCTTGAGATCCTGCGGCAACAACTCCCGCACGAACACCGCCTTGCCCAGCAGCCGCGCCGCGGCCATCCGCCCTCCCAGGAACGGCGACAGATGCCGCGCCCCCGTCACCACCCGCACGCCGTCATCCTCAGGCATCTCCCCATCCGGCTTGTGCGGGGCCGCCGCCGTGATCGCCTCCTTCACGTCCATAAGACAATGCCGCTCGTTCTTGCCCCGCCCCACCGCCACCAGCACCGCCACCCGCAACCGCCCCAACGAGCTGCAGCCCTTCCGCCAATACGCCGCATCGACCACCCGCACCTCGTCCCCATCCTCCCGTGACCGCAGCGACGTCGCCAGCCGCTGCAGCGCCTCGTCGGCGAACAGCGCGTCCACCCCGGCCCGCTCCTCGTCCGTCAGCGGCCAGAATCGGCTGCCCAGCGGAATGGCCGGCTCCACCCCCTCGATCCGCTCGTCGGCCAGGTGCTTCCACGACCGGCCCGCCGCCTCGCGCATCGCCAGCTTCACCAGCCGCGGCATCTCGATGTCCGGGTCGTCCCCATGCGCCTGCGCTTCCGGCGCGAAGGCGCTCTCGTACCCGTCCACCATCCGCTCCACCATCTGCGCAGTCGTCACCCCCGGCAGGTCGGACCCCCGCGCCGCCATAGCCAAGGAAAGCCCCAGCCGGATCAGGTCATGCGCCGGGTTGCCGATCACCGTCTGGTCCAGGTCGCGGATCTGGATCTCGAGCCGCCCGTCCCGGCTCGCCACAGGCCCAAGGTTGCCCACATGGCAGTCCCCGCAGATCCACACCGCCGGCCCCTCCGGCAGCGCCGCCCGCTGCGACCCCTCCAGCCACTCGTAGAACCGCTTCGTGCTCCCCCGCACGTACGCATGCGCCGAGGCCGCCATCTTCCGGTTCTGCTCCGCCACCAGCAGACGCATCCGGTCCTCGGGTCCCGCAACCTTGTCTGTCTTCATGCCAACTCCTGCGCCGAACCCGAGCACTGACCAACGACCACCGGCAAACCGAGTTCCGCTCCAGACTTACCCGAGCGTTTCCTTCGCCGGAAACCGGCACCACGCCGCCCCCACGCACCGCCAACACTCCGGCCGCCGCGCCTTGCACACGTACCGCCCGTGCAGGATCAGCCAATGATGCGCCGGCCGCAGCACCTCGGGCGGGATCCGCTTCACCAGCCCATCCTCCACCGCCCGCACCGTCTTCCCCGGCGCAAGCCCCGTCCGGTTGCCCAGCCGGAACACATGCGTGTCCACCGCCATCGTGTCCTCCCCGAACGCTACGTTCAGCACCACGTTCGCCGTCTTCCGCCCCACCCCCGGCAACGCCTCCAGCGCCGTCCGCTCTCCCGGCACCACCCCCCCATGCCGCTCCAGCAGCAGCCGCGACAGCTCCACCACGTTCTTCGCCTTGGCCTGCCACAGCCCGATGCTCTTGATGTGCGAAGCCACCCCCTCCACCCCCAGCGCAACCATCGCCGCCGGCCCGGGCGCCGCGGCGAACAGCGTCCGTCCCACCCGGTTCACCGCCCGGTCCGTCGTCTGTGCCGACAGCACCACCGCCACCAGCAGCATGTACGTATCGGCGAACTCGAGCTCGCTCTCGGCCGCCGGATACGCCCCCGCCAGCGTCTCCAGGAACCCCCGCACCTGCACCAGCGTCATCGCCGGCGTCTTCCGGACCCGCCGGACCCGCGCCGCCACGCCCACCGTCATCCCCCCCGCACCCGATGCCCCGACATCTCCGCCCCCGCCCCGGCCGACAGCCGCAGCGCCAGCGGCGTCGCACTCAGGCTGAACACCCCCACCACCCCGAATGCCAACGAGAAATCGGCCAGACTCGGCGCCCCCCGCCCCGAGACCGTCGTCGCGAACTCCAGCACCGCCGCCCCCACCGTGATCCCCAACGTCAACGAAAGCTGCTGCAGCGTCGAATAGAAGCTCGTCGCCGCACTCATCCGCTCCCGCGGGATGTCCGCATACGCCACCGTGTTGAACGCCGTGAACTGCAGCGACCGCAGGAAGCCCCCGACCACCAGCAACCCATAGATCGCCGCCATCGGCCACGTCGGCCGGAACAGCCCCATCGCCGCCAGCAGCACCGCCGACAGCGCCCCGTTCCACCCCAGCACCCCCCGGAACCCCACCCACCGCAACGCCCGCTGCGCCGCAGGCTTCATCGCCAACGCCCCCACCGCACTCGCGAACGTCACCAGCCCGCTCTGCAGCGCCGAGAACCCGAACCCCAGCTGCAGCATTAACGGCAACAGGAACGGCACCGCTCCCACCCCCACCCGGAACAACGACCCGGCCGTCACGCTCACCAGGAACGTCGGGATCGCCAGCAGCCGCAGATCCAGCAACGGGTCCGGCACCCGCCCGGCATGCCACACATACAGACCCGCCCCCACCGCCCCCACCCCGATCAGCCCCACCACCACCCCGGTCCCCAGCATCCCCCGCCCCGCCGACTCGAACCCCACCATCAGGCACGCCAGCGACACCCCCGAAAGCACCAGCCCGACGAAATCCAGCCGCGCCGGCGCAGGCTCCCGCACATCCGCCACGAACCGCGTCACCAGATAGATGCCCAGGATTCCGATCGGCACGTTGATGTAGAAAATCCAACGCCAGTCCGCATACGTCACCAGGAACCCACCGATCGGCGGCCCCACCACCGGTCCCACCAAGGCCGGGGTCGTCAACCACGCCATCGCCGCAACAAGCTCGCTTTTGGCCACCGAACGCAGCAGAACCAGGCGCCCCACCGGCACCATCATCGCCCCCCCGATCCCCTGCACGATCCGCGACCCCACCAGGAACGGCAGGCTCGTCGACAACCCGCACAGCACCGAACCCATTGTGAAAATCCCGATCGCCGCCCGGAACACCGTCCGCGTGCCAAACCGGTCCGCCATCCACCCGCTCACCGGGATGAACACCGCCAGGCTCAACAGATACGACGTCAACGCGACGTTCATGTGCAACGGATCGGACCCGAACGCCCGAGCCATCGTCGGCAACGCCGTCGCCACCACCGTCCCGTCCAGGTTCTGCATGAACAACGCACAAGCAACGATCAGCGCCGTCAACCGCATCCGGTCCCCCCACCCTCAGAGCGCAACCGGGTCAGCCCACCCCCGCCGCGCAGGCCGCACAAACCCCTTCGGCCTCGACCGTCATCCCCTGGATCGTGAAGCCCAGCTGCCCCGCCGCCGCCTCCAACGCCGCCCGGACCGGCGCCGCCTCCAGCTCCCGCACCGTCCCACACCCCCCGCAGATCAGGAACTGCGCCTCATGCACATGCCCCTCATCGCCCGCATGGTCGTGCAACGGGCATCCCACGAACGCTGACAACCGCTCCACCTTGTGGATCAGCCCCTCCGCCATCAGGAAATCCAGCGCCCGGTACACCGTCGGCGGCGCCGCCCCCTCCCGCTGCGCCCGCAACCGGTCCAACAGGTCATAAGCCCCCACCGGCCGCCCCGCCTCCAGCACCAGCCGCAACACCTGCTCCCGCAGCGCCGTCAGCCGCGTGCCATGCCGCGCGCACAAAGCCGCGGCGCGCCCGATCTGGGCCGCGATGCTCGGGATAGGATGGGTTTCGGCCGCCATCCACCCTATGTCTGGCAGTCGAGCCCCCGTTGCAAGGCCACCATGCCAACCACCCCCCCGCCGGACCTTCTCGCGAGCATCTGTTTCGACGCCCAGGGCCTCGTCCCCGCCATCGCCCAGCAGCACGACACCGGTGAGGTGCTCATGATGGCCTGGATGAACCGCGAGTCGATCCTGGAAACCCTCGCCACCACCCGCGTCTGCTACTGGAGCCGAAGCCGGGCCGCACTCTGGCGCAAGGGCGAAACCTCCAACCAGGTCCAGCACCTCGTCGACCTCCGCATCGACTGCGACGGAGACACCCTGCTCCTCCTCGTCGACCAGACCGGCGTCGCCTGCCACACCGGCCGCCGCTCCTGCTTCTACCGCGCCATCCGCAACGACGCGCTCCTCACCCTCACCGAACCCGAGATCGACCCGGCGAAACTCTATGGCTGACCCATCCCCCATCCCTCTGACCGTCCTCACCGGCTTCCTCGGCGCCGGCAAGTCCACCCTGCTCAACCACATCCTCCAGCACCCCGCCCTTTCCGGCACCGCCGTCCTCATTAACGAGTTCGGCGAAATCGGCCTCGATCACCTCCTCGTCGAGCGCCTCGACGACACCACCATCCTGCTCAACGCCGGCTGCCTCTGCTGCACCATCCGCGGCGACCTCGTCCGCACCCTCCGCGACCTCCAACCCCGCGTCGAAACCGGCCAGGTCCGCCGCGTGATGCTCGAAACCACCGGCCTCGCCGACCCCGCCCCCATCCTCCAGACCCTCATGGGCGACCCCTACGCCGCCACCCGCTACGCCCTCGACGGCATCGTTACCCTCGTCGACGCCGTGCACGCCATGGACCAGCTCGACCGTCAGCCCGAAGCCGCAAAGCAGGTCGCCGTCGCCGACCGCCTCGTCCTGACCAAGACCGACCTAATCCCCGAAGCCGCCCAAGCCCCTCTTCGCGCCCGCCTCGCCCGCCTCAACCCCGCCGCACCCATCCTCGTCGCCCATCAGGGCCGCATCGATGCCGCCACCCTCCTCGGCGCCGGCTTCGACCCGGCCAGCAAATCCGCCGATGTCCGCGCCTGGCTCGCCGCCGACGCATACGACCCCGCCTACACCCACGCTCACCACCACCACCACCCCAACCGCCACGATGCCGCCATCCGCGCCTTCTGCCTCACCTACGATCAGCCCCTCCACTGGAGCGGTGTCGGCACCTGGCTCGAGATGCTGCTCGCCACCCAGGGCGACAAGCTTCTCCGCGTCAAAGGCATCCTCAACCTCAGCGGTCAGGACCGTCCCGTCGTCATCCACGGCGTCCAGCACCTGTTCCACCCGCCCACCCTGCTGCCCGCCTGGCCCGAAAACGACCCCCGCACCAGCCGCATCGTCATGATCACCAGGGACCTCGACCCCACCATCGTCGACAACGGCCTCCGCGCCTTCGAAGCCGCCGCCCAACCGGAACAAGTGGCCCTTTCCCCCGCACCCCGCTAACCTCCCGCCCAGCCATCACCGAACGAGGGCCCCGTGCAGCCCAACCTCGTCCCCAACCGCGAATGCGGCGCCTGTAACGTCTGCTGCGTCGCCCTCACCATCGACGAACCCACTTTGCAGAAGCCCCAGGGCTACCGCTGCAGCAACGCCACCCGCACCAACGGCTGCGCCATCTACGAAACCCGCCCGAAGACCTGCAGCACCTTCTTCTGTGGCTGGCGCCAGCTGAAATGGGTCCGCGAACCCCTCCGCCCCGACACCTCCGGCGTCCTCGTCCGCCTCCACAACGAAGTCTCGCCCCGTGACGGCAGCACCCGCCCCGCCCTCATCATCACCCTCCTCACCCCCGCCGCCCTGAAGGCCGAAGGCCTCGCCGAGACCGTCGCCGCCGCCGTCGTGAACGAGATCCCCCTCTATTTGCATATCCCCGGCCCCCCGGGCCGCACCTCCGGCCAGGCCCGCATCACCGACGCCCTGCGCCACGCCGTCCTCACCAAGGACAAGCCCGCCGTCCTCGAAGTCCTCCGCAAAGCCCGCGCCCAGGGCCAGGCCGGCACCCACAAGAAGATCGTCCTCACCCCACGCCCGATCCCCGGCTGAACCACCCAACCCGCTCAAACCAGCCGCGACCCCACCACCGACCCCAACGCCGCACCCCCGTACAGATGCGGAAACGGCGCCATCCCCGGCTCGCTCGCCTCCCACCGCACATCGAGCCCCAGGGGATCGATCTCCAGCACCGTCAACCCGCCGCGTCCGCCGAAATGCCGCTCCAGCACGAACCCCAGCTGCGCCTCGGTGCACAGATGCAGGAACGGCACCGCGCCCAGCACCCCCGCCGCCTGCGCCGCCGCCCACCCCTCCGCCGTCGTCACATGCAGCAGCACCGAACCCCCTTCCCCCATCCCACCACCTGTTGCCCCTGCCACGCCAGCCCCCTATGCAGCCCCCCATGACCCCTGGCAACCGACCACCCGACCCACCAGGACATCCCCGACCGTCAGGCCCGCTCGTCTACCTCATGGCCGGCGAAGCCAGCGGCGACGTCCTCGGCGCCCGCCTCATGGCCGCCATCCGCACCCGCAGCCCCCACGCCACCTTCGCCGGCGTCGGCGGCCCCCGCATGGCCGAACACGGCCTCGCCTCCCTCTTCCCCCTCGCCGACCTCGCCGTCATGGGCATCATCGAGGTCATCCCCCGCATCCGCCTGCTCCGCCGCCGCCTGCAACAGACCGAAGCCGACATCGCCGCCCGCCGCCCCGACGTCGTCGTCACCATCGACAGCCCCGGCTTCACCCACCGCGTCCTGAACCTGCCCCCCGCCCGCGCCACCCGCCGCATCCACTACGTCGCCCCCCAGGTCTGGGCCTGGCGCGAGCACCGCGTCGCCCACTACCCCGGCCTCTGGGACAAGCTCCTCTGCCTCCTGCCGTTCGAGCCCGCATGGTTCGCCCGCCACGGCCTCGTCGGCACCTTCACCGGCCACCCCGTACTCGAATCCGGCGCAGGCGACGGCAGCGAAGCCCGCTTCCGCGCGACCCACGCTCTGGCCCCCGACGTACCCCTCCTCGTCCTCATGCCCGGCTCTCGGAAGTCCGAGGTCCCCCGCCTCCTCCCCGTCTTCGGCCGCATGCTGCAGATCCTCGCCATCGAGGCCCCGGGCCTCCGCCCCGTCCTGCCGGTCTCCCAGGTCGTGCAGGACCAGGTCCGCCGGGCCACCGCCACCTGGCCCGTCCAACCCATCATCGTCACCGCCCTGCAGGACAAGCACGACGCCTACGCCGCCGCCGCCGCCGCCCTCACCAAGTCCGGGACCTCCACCCTCGAGCTCGCCCTGGCCGGCGTGCCCATGGCCGTCACCTACCGCGTCAACCCGCTCTCCGCCGCCATGGCCCGCCGCCTCATCCGCGTCCCCCACGTCGCAATGGTCAACCTGCTCGCCGGCCGCACCCTGGTCCCCGAGCTGCTGCAACAGGACTGCAACCCCCGCCGCCTCGCCGACACCGTGCTGTCCCTCCTGCACGACCCCGCCATCGCCGCCGCCCAGCGCGCCGGCTTCGCCGAGATCCTCGCCACCCTTCGCCCCGGCGCCGAACGCCCCTCCGAAGCCGCCGCCCGAGAAATCCTTGCAACACTCGCCGAACCCGTCCCCGCTCCGCACCCCACCCGGCCCAAACCCTGGTTCTGGTAGCCCCTACTCTTCCGGTTCAGTCGTGAACAACAGCGGATACCCCTTCTTCCGCCCGGCATCCGTGGCATTGGTCGCCTTCTCCTCCGCCACATCCTTCGTGAACACCGCCACCACGCACACCCCACGCTGATGCGCCGTCATCATCACCCGACGCGCCTGCTCCTCCCCCATCCGGAATTCCGCGTTCAGCACCATCGTCACGAACTCCCGCGGCGTGAAGTCGTCGTTCACCAGGATCACCTTGTGCAGCCGCGGCCGCTCCACCTTGTGCTCGACAACGGCGCGGGGCGGCGTGATCGTCGTGTTCTGCATGCGCGGTCCCCATCAAGCTCCAGGTTAAATGTTTCCGCCGCCGCCCAGAACAAGCCCGCCCCCCGCGATCAGGCCTGCGCCAAAGCCCGCAACAACCCCGAACCGATCGCCAGCCGCCGCGACTCCGCCATGCTGTCCCCCACCGCCAGCGCCGCCTCCAGCGCCCGCCGACCCGCCGCCGCATCCACCACCACCGGGGCGCCGTCCAGGCACGACGCCACGAACGCCTCGTGCTCCGCGGCCATGCTGTCATGGTCCGCCCACGACAGCTCCTCCCGCCGGTACCCCCCCGTCCCCGGCAGCGGCAATCCCCGCTCCTTGCCGATCATCACCAGCTTGCGCGCCACGAAGTCCGCCGAAAGATATCCCTCCTCCGAGAACAGCCGCATCCGCCGCTCCGTCTTCAACGAGATCCGGCTCGCCGTGATCGTCGCCACGCACCCGTTCCGGAACCGCACCCGCGCATTCGCGATGTCCTCGTGCGGGCTGCTCACCGCCGCCCCCACCGCATCCACGCTCGCGATCGGGCTGTCCACCAGCGCCAGCACCAGATCGAGGTCATGGATCATCAGATCCAGGATCACCGACACGTCCGTGCCCCGCGGCTTGTACGGCGCGATCCGCGCCGCTTCGATATACAACGGCCGGGTGATCCGCGACGAGATCGCCCGGTGCTCCGCCGAATACCGCAGCAGATGCCCCACCTGCAGCACCAGCCCGGACCCTGCCGCTAAGGCCGCCAACGCGTCCGCCTGCACCAGGCTCGACGCGATCGGCTTCTCCACCAGCACATGCCGCCCCGCCTGCAACGCCTGCATCGCCAGCGCATGATGCACCTCCGCCGGCGCAGCCACGATCACCGCGTCGCACGCTGCCAGCAAAGCCTCCAGCGGCATCGCAGGCGCCCGCCCCGCCTCCTTCCCCACCGCCGCCGCACGCCCCGCATCCGGGTCGTACAACCCCACCAGCACCGCCCGCCGGCTCGCCGCCACCTTCAGCGCATGGAACCGCCCGAAATGTCCCGCCCCCGCAATCCCGATCCGAAGCTGCTGCGTCATGCCCGGCCTCTACCAGCCTCACCCGTCGCCGGCCAGCCCTCCCGCCCCGGCCATCAGGGCGATCGCCTGAAGCGTCGTTCGCAAGACGGCGCGAACGATGAGGCGGAACTACGGAGCCAGGAGAATGCCCTGCTTCGGCCTTCCCCACCCTTGACCCGGCCCGTCCGACAGGGGAAGCACCACCCCTCAATGGACTACTTCCCCATCTTCCTCGACCTCCGCGGCCGCCACGCCCTCGTCGTCGGTCAGGGCGAAGCCGCGACCCGCAAGGCCGAAGCCCTCCGCCAGGCCGGCGCCCTCGTCCGCGCCACCCCCCTCTTCGACCCGGCCGACCTCGAGGGCGTCGCCATCGCCATCGGCGCCGACGCCCCCGACGACACCCTCTGCCACCTCCACGACATCGCCCGCGCCCGCGGCATCCCCGTCAACATCGTCGACCGCCCCGCCCTCTGCACCTACATCACCCCCAGCGTCATCGACCGCGCCCCCCTCGCCATCGCCGTCAGCAGCGGCGGCGCCGCCCCCGTCCTCGCCCGCCTCCTCCGCGCCCGCATCGAAGCCCTCATCCCCCCTGCCTACGGCCGCCTCGCCGCCCTCGCCGAACGCTGGAAGGATCGCATCCGCACCCGCCTGCCCGACGTCGTCCTCCGCCGCCGCGTCCTCGAGCGCGCCCTCTCCGGCCGCGTCGCCGACCTCGTGTTGGCCGGGCAGGACGACGCCGCCGAACGCGAACTGGAACGCGAGCTCGACCAGGGCCCCAACCCCGCCGGCATCGTCCACCTCGTCGGCGCCGGCCCCGGCAGCGCCGACCTCCTGACGCTCCGCGCCCAGCGACTCCTCGGCGAGGCCGACGTCATCGTCCACGACCGCCTCGTCACCCCCGAGGTCCTCGACATGGCCCGCCGCGACGCCGACCGCATCCTCGTCGGCAAGGCCCGCGCCAACCACACCATGCCGCAGGAGGAGATCAACGCCCTCCTCGTCCGCCTCGGACGCGAAGGCCGCAAGGTCGTCCGCCTCAAGGGCGGCGACCCCTACATCTTCGGCCGCGGCGGCGAGGAAACCGAGGCCCTCGCCGAAGCCGGCATCGCCTTCGAGGTCGTCCCAGGCATCACCGCCGCCCTCGCCTGCGCCGCCTCCGCCGGGATCCCCCTCACCCACCGCGACGCCACCCAGACCGTCACCTTCGCCACCGGCCACCAGCGCAGTGAAGTCCTCTCCCTCGACTTCCCCTGGCTCGCCCGCGGCGGCACCCTGGCCATCTACATGGGTCTCCACACCCTCCCCGCCCTCCGCGACGGCCTGTTTGCCGGCGGCCTCGACCCCGCAACCCCGGCCGCCCTCATCGAACGCGGCGGAAGGCCCGAACAGCGCGTCCTCCGCGGCACCCTCGACGAGCTCGTCGCAGCCGCCCCCACCTGGTCCACCGGCGGCCCCACCCTCACCCTCATCGGCAAGGTCACCGCCCGCTCACCCCGACCGGGCTGACGCCGGAGCCTACCCGCGCGCCGCCGCCATAAGCGCCTTCATCCGCTTCACCACCCCCGGCAACCCGTCGAACACCGCCTGCCCGACCAGGAAGTGCCCGATGTTCAGCTCCTCCACCTCCGGCAAGGCCGCCACCGCCCCCACGTTCGCATACGTCAGCCCATGCCCCGCATGGCACTCGAGCCCCAGCCCCGCCAGCACCCGAGCCCCCTCCGAAAGCCGCGCAAGCTCGCCCGGCCGCCCCTCGGCATAGGCACCCGTATGCAGCTCCACCACCGCCGCCCCCAACCGGGCCGCCGCCTCCAGCTGCCGTGCATCCGGGTCCAGGAACAAACTCACCCGGACCCCCGCCGCCACCAGCGCCGCCACCTTCGGCCCCAGCACCCCCATCTGCCCGGCGGCGTCCAGCCCGCCCTCCGTCGTCACCTCCGTCCGCTTCTCCGGCACCAGGCAGCACGCCGCCGGCCGCAGCCGCAGCGCGATCCCCACCATCTCGTCCGTCGCCGCCATCTCGAAGTTCAGCCGGATCTCCGGGCTCGCCGCGATCCGCTCCAGGTCCGTGTCCCGGATGTGCCGCCGGTCCTCCCGCAAATGCACCGTGATCCCGTCCGCCCCCGCCCCCACCGCCACCAGCGCCGCGCCGAACGGGTCCGGATGCGCGCCACCCCGCGCATTCCGGATCGTCGCCACATGGTCCACGTTCACGCCCAACCGGATGCTCAAACCCCGCCCCCACCCATAACGTCCGCCAACCGCAACGCCGCGATCAGGCTCGAGGCATCCGCAATCCCGCGCCCCGCGATGTCGAACGCCGTCCCATGGTCCGGCGACGTCCGCACGATCGGCAGCCCCAGCGTCACGTTCACCCCGCTCGCCATGTCCAGCGTCTTCAGCGGGATCAGCGCCTGGTCATGATACATGCACAGCGCCGCGTCGTACCCCGCCCGCGCCGCCGGCGTGAACATCGTGTCCGGCGGATACGGCCCCTGCACCTCGATCCCCTCCGCCCGCAACGCCACGATCGCCGGCACGATGAGCCGCGCCTCCTCGTCGCCCATCGCGCCCCCCTCCCCGGCATGCGGGTTCAACCCCGCGACCGCCAGCCGCGGCACAGCGATCCCGAACGAGCCCCGCAGCGCCGCCGCCACCACCCGCCCCGTCTCCACGATCAACCCCGTCGTCACCAGGTCCAGCGCCGCCCGCAGCCCGACATGCACCGTCACCGGAACCACCCGTAAATACCGGTTCGCCAGCATCATCACCGGCAGCCGGCACCCCGTCAGCGCTCCCAGGAACTCCGTGTGCCCGGGATAGGCGAACCCCGCCCCGTACAGCACCGACTTCGCGATCGGGTTCGTCACCACCGCCCGCGCCTGACCCGACTGCACCAGCCGCACCGCCCGCTCGATCGACCCGATCACCGCCGCCGCATTCGCACCGTCCGGCCGCCCCGGCGCCACGGCCGCCCCCAACGCCACCGGCAGCACCGGCAGCGCCGTGCCGAACACCGCCCGCGCCTCCGCCACGTCCTCCACCACCTGCACCGGCACACCCATCGCCGCCAGCCGCCCGGGATCGTCCAGAACCACGAACCCCGGCCCGCCATCCCGCAGCGCCGCCCACGCCTTGACGGTCAGCTCCCCCCCGATCCCCGCCGGGTCCCCCATCGTCAGCGCCAGCACCGCCGGGGCCCCCCTCAGACGGACGGAGCCGTCAGGAACACCGCCTCATGCCGCACCGGGAAGTTCACCGAGTTCGCGATGAAGCACTTGGCCTGCGCCTCGTCATGCAGCGCCCGCGCCCGAACCAGGTCCGTCCCCGCCGCCACCGTGATCTCGGGCTGCAGCACCACCTCGGCGAACGCACCCCCGCCATCCGCCCGTTCGATCATCACCCCCTCGGCCACATCCTGATACCCCACCACCACGATCCCCTCCGCCGAGCAGACGTGCAGATACCAAAGCATGTGGCACGAGCTCAAAGATGCCACCAGCATCTCCTCCGGGTTGTAGCGCGCCCGGTCCCCCCGGAACGCCGGGTCCGACGACCCCGGCACAACCGGCTTGCCCGGCACGGAAACCTCGTGCGCCCGCTCATACGTCCGGTACGCCGACGTCCCCTCCCCCGTGTTCCCGGTCCACGTCACCGTCACCGAATACGTATGGTCCCGCGGCGCCTCGATCGACATGAATACCCTTCCTCTCCCCCCCTTGATGGAAGGGTCCGGGGACCGGTCGCCGTCGCACGACAGCAACCCCCACCCTTGTTCAGATATGCAGCGCCCGCCCCTCGACCGCCATCGCCGCCTCCTTCACCGCCTCGCTCAGGCTCGGATGCGCATGGCACACCCGCGCCACGTCCTCGCTGCTCGCCCCGAACTCCATCGCCGTCGCCAGCTCCGCGATCAGCGTCCCCGCATCCGGCCCGATGATGTGCGCCCCCAGGATCAGGTCCGTCGCCGCATCCGCGATGATCTTCACGAACCCGTCCGTGCTGCCCATCGCCCGCGCCCGCCCGTTCGCCGTGAACGGGAACTTCCCGACCTTGTAGGCAACGCCCGAGGCCTTCACCGCCTCCTCCGTCTGCCCGATGCTCGCAACCTCCGGCCAGGTGTACACCACGCCAGGGATCACCCCGTAGTTCACGTGCCCCGCCTGCCCCGCCAGCCGCTCCGCCAGCGCAACCCCCTCCTCCTCGGCCTTGTGCGCCAGCATCGGCCCCGCGATCACATCACCGATCGCGTAAACCCCCGGCACGTTCGTCGCCCAATGCCCGTCCACCACCACCCGGCCCCGATCGTCCAGCGCCACCCCCGCCTCCGCCAGACCCAACCCATCCGTGAACGCCCGGCGCCCGATCGCCACCAGCACCACATCCGCCTGCAGCGTCTCCGCAGCGCCACCTTTGGCCGGCTCCAGGGTCAGCGCCACCCCGTCCGGCCCAGCGACGGCGCCCGTCACCTTCGTCGACAGCCGGAACGTCATGCCCTGCTTGCCCAGCGTCCGTTGGAACTGCTTGCCGACCTCCCCGTCCATCCCCGGCACCAGCCGGTCCAGGAACTCCACGACCGTCACCTTCGCCCCAAGCCGCAGCCAGACGCTCCCCAGCTCCAGCCCGATATACCCGCCTCCGATCACCACCAGGTGCTCCGGCACCGCATCCAGCTCCAACGCCCCCGTGCTCGTCACGATCCGCGTCTCGTCCACCACCACCCCGGGAAGCGGGATGCTCTCGCTCCCCGTCGCCACCACGATGTGCTTGGCCGCATACTCGACGTCACCCACCGCCACCACGCCCTGCCGCACCACGCGCCCCGCGCCCTTCAACCACGTCACCTTGTTCTTCTTGAACAGGAACTCCACACCCTTCACGTTCGCCGAGACCACCTCGCCCTTGCGCGCCTGCATCCGCGCCAGGTCCAGCGTTACCCCGGTCACGTGGATCCCGTGCTCCGCGTAATGGTGGCTCACCTCGTCGAAGTTCTCGCTCGACTGCAGCAAAGCCTTGCTCGGGATGCACCCGATGTTCAGGCACGTCCCCCCCAGCGTCTCCCGCATCTCCACGCAAGCCACCGTCAGCCCAAGCTGCGCCGCCCGGATGGCGCACACATACCCACCGGGCCCACCCCCGATGACCACCACGTCGAACGCTGTCTCGGCCACGACATTCTCCTAAACTCATCCCCGCGCAACGACGACGCGGCGCAGCGACCGTCGAACGGGCTAAAGCCCCAGAAGCAGCCGGCGCGGATCCTCGACGCCTTCCTTCACGCGCACCAGGAAGCTCACCGCCTCCTTCCCGTCCACGATCCGATGATCGTACGACAGAGCCAGATACATCATCGGCCGGACTTCGACCTTGCCGCCGATCGCCATCGGACGGTCCTGGATCTTGTGCATCCCCAGAATCCCCGACTGCGGCGCGTTCAGGATCGGCGTGCTCATCAGGCTGCCATACACCCCGCCATTCGTGATCGTGAACGTCCCGCCCGAAAGCTCGTCAACCTTCAGCTGCCCGTCCCGTGCCCGCCGCCCGAAGCTGCCGATCGCCCCTTCGATCTCGGCGAAGCTCATCTGGTCCGCATCCCGCACCACCGGCACCACCAGCCCGTTCGCCCCGCCCACGGCGATGCCCATGTGCACCGCCCGTTTGTAGACGATGTCCTCGCCGTCGATCTCTGCATTCACCGCCGGGAACTCCCGCAGCGCCTCCACGCAGGCCCGCACGAAGAACGACATGAACCCCAGCCGGACGCCCTTGTGCTTCTTCTCGAACGCGTCCTTGTACTCGGCCCGCAGCGCCATCGCCGCCGACATGTCCACCTCGTTGAACGTCGTCAGCATCGCCGCGGTGTTCTGCGCCTCCTTCAGCCGCTGCGCGATCACCCGCCGCAGCCGGGTCATCTTCACCCGCTCCTCGCCCGCGCCGTCCACCCGCGCCGCCTTGGCCGCAACCGGCTTCGCCGCCGCTGCCGCCGGCCGCTCCACGAACGCCAGCACGTCCCCCTTCGTGACCCGCCCGTCTTTCCCGCTTCCCGGGACCGCACCCGCCGCCAGGCCGCGCTCTTCCATCAGCTTCGCCGCTGCCGGCATCGCCGCATGGCTCGGCGCCGGGGCATGCATCGGGGCCTGCACCGGCGTGGCGCTCGTCGCCGCCGCCTGCCCGCCCGCCGCCACATCCCCGGGCGGGGTCGCCGGCCGCGAGACCGGCCCGCGTGGCGTCGGCGGAGGATTGACGCCCGAGCTCGGGTTCGCCGCCGGCGTCCCCGCCTTCGCAGCCCCCGCCTGCGCACCCCCCGCCTTCGCAACCCCAGCCTCCAACAGCGCCAGCACGGCCCCGACCTCGACCTCAGCCCCCTCCGCCGCCTGGATCTCGCCCAACACCCCGGCCGACGGAGAAGGCACCTCCACCGTCACCTTGTCCGTCTCCAGCTCCACAAGCGGCTCGTCGACCGCCACCGCCTCACCCGCCTTCTTCAGCCAGCGCGCGACCGTCGCCGTCGAAACGCTCTCGCCCAGTGCAGGAACCTTGATCTCGGTGGCCATGATTCGCTTCGTCCCAATCCCTAGTTCAGGCCCAGCGCGTCACGCACCAGCTTCGCCTGCTGCAGCACATGCACCTTCGCCTGGCCCGTCGCCGGACTCGCCGCCGCCTCGCGGCCCACATAGACCGGCCGTTTGCACCCCCCGCCCAGCTCCCCCAGCACCGCCTCGATCCGCCGATCCACGAACGACCAGGCCCCGTTGTTCTCGGGCTCCTCCTGGCACCAGATCACCTCCGCGTTCCGATACGGCGCGATCGCCGCACCCAGCGACTTCGCCGGGAACGGGTAGATCTGCTCGAGCCGGACCAGCGCCACGTCGTCGACACCCTTCTCCCGCCGCTCCGCCAGAAGGTCGTAATACACCTTCCCCGTGCTGATCACGACGCGCCGTACCTTGTCCGCCGCAACGATCGAGTCCGTCTCCGGGATCACGAACTCGAACCGGCTGCCCTCCGCCATCGCCGAAAGCGGGCTCACCGCAAGCTTGTGCCGCAGCAGGCTCTTGGGCGTCATGATCACCAGCGGCTTGCGGAAGTTCCGCTTCAGCTGCCGCCGCAACGCATGGAAGTAGTTGGCCGGCGTCGTCAGGTTGCACACCGACATGTTCCGCTCGGCGCACAGCTGCAGATACCGCTCCAGCCGCGCGCTGCTGTGCTCCGGCCCCTGCCCCTCATGGCCATGCGGCAGCAGCAGCGTCAGCCCGCTCATCCGCAGCCACTTCGTCTCGCCGCTCGCCAGGAATTGGTCGATGATCACCTGCGCCCCGTTCGCGAAGTCGCCGAACTGCGCCTCCCACAGCACCAGCGTCTTCGGGTCGGCCAGCGTGTACCCGTACTCGAACCCCAGCACGCCCTGCTCGCTCAGCAGCGAGTTGTAGATCTCGATCTTCGCCTGGTCCGCCAGAATGTTGTTCAGCGGCACATACTCGTTCTGGTTCGTCTGATCGATCAGCACCGCATGCCGCTGGCTGAACGTCCCGCGCTGGCAGTCCTCGCCCGACAGCCGAACCCGGTGCCCCTCAAGCAACAGCCCCCCGAACGCCAGCGCCTCGCCCGTCGCCCAGTCGATCCCCTCGCCCCCCTCGATCATCGCCCGCTTGGCCTCGAGCTGCCGGGCGATCTTCGGGTTCAGGTCGAAGTCTGCCGGCGGCGTGCTCAGCGCCCGGCCAACCTCCTTCAGCTGCGCCGTCGACAGCGCCGTCGAGCACTCCGTCCGCTCGTCCGGCCCGTCCGGCTGCTTCAACCCGGCCCAATGCCCCTCGAGCCAGTCCGCCTTGTTCGGCTTGTAGCTCTGTGCCGCCTGGTAGGCGTCCTCCAGCTTCGCCTGGAACCCGTCCCAGAGACCCTTCGCCTCGTCGGCCGAAACGCTCCCCTCCGCCACCAGCCGCTCCGCATACAGCGTCCGGCTCGTCGGCCGCCCCTTGATCGCCCGATACATGATCGGCTGCGTGAACGCCGGCTCGTCCGTCTCGTTGTGCCCGTGGCGCCGGTAACACACGATGTCCAGCACGAAATCCGTCCCGAACTGCATCCGAAACTCCGCCGCCAGCCGCGAGCAGAACACCACCGCCTCCGGCTCGTCCCCGTTCACATGCAGGATCGGGCACTGCACGCCCTTGGCGATGTCCGTGCAATAAAGCCCCGAATAGGCGTGCGCAGGAACCGTGGTGAACCCGATCTGGTTGTTCACCACCACATGCACCGTCCCTCCCGTCCGGTAGCCGATCAACTGGCTCATCGCCATCGTCTCGTACACCAGGCCCTGCCCCGCGAACGCCGCATCCCCATGCATCAGGATGCCCATCACGCTCCGCCGCCCCGCCGTGTCCCCCGCCTCGTCCTGCCGCGCCCGAACCTTGCCCACCACCACCGGATCCACGGCTTCCAGGTGCGACGGGTTCGGCTGCAACGAGATGTGCACGTTGTGCCCGGCGATCTCCACATCCGTGCTCGTGCCCAGATGGTACTTCACGTCCCCCGACCCCTGAACGTCGTCCGGCTTGAAGCTCTCGCCCCCGAACTCGCTGAAGATCGCCGTGAACGGCTTGCGCACGATGTTCACCAGCGTGTTCAAACGCCCCCGGTGCGGCATCCCGATCACGATCTCGTCCGCCCCGGCCTCCGCCGCCGTCCCGATGATCGTCTGCAGCGCGGGGATCGTCACCTCTCCCCCCTCCAGCCCGAACCGCTTCGTCCCCACGAACCGCTTCTGGCAGAACGCCTCGAACCCCTCCGCCTCCGTCAGCTGCTGCAGGATCGCCCGCTTCGTCGCGACGCTCGCCGCCGCACTCCCGCTCGCCGTCCACGGCGCACCCTCGATCCGGCGCTGGATCCAGGTCTTCTGCTCCGGATCCTGGATGTGCATGAACTCCACGCCGATCGGCCCGCAATAGCTCGCCCGCACGATCGCGATGATCTCCCGCACCGTCGCCGTGTCCCGCCCCAGCACCCCGTCGATGAAGATCGACCGGTCCAGGTCCCCGGGCCCGAACCCATACGCCTGCGGGTCCAGCTCCGGATGCGACTTCGGCACCGTCAGCCCCAGCGGATCGAGCTTCGCCTCGAGATGCCCCCGCACCCGATACGCCCGGATCAGCATCAACGCCCGCAAGCTGTCCAACGCCGCGGCCCGGACCTGCTCCGGTGTCGCGCCCACGACCGCCGCGAGACCCTTGCCCTCCTTCGCCACCTTCGACGCCGGCAGCTCCGGCTCCGCCACGCTGTAGCTCTGCGGTGCCCACGACGCGCCGGACGCATCCTCCAGCACCGCACGCGCCTCGTCGTTCAACGCCCCGAACAGCTCCGCGAAGCTCGGGTCGACCCGGCCGGGGTCGTTCACCCACCGCGCATACAGGTCCGCGATGAAGGCGGCATTGCCGCCATTGAGGGCAGAGGCGATCACATCGATGCCGGGCATGAGTCAGTTTCCTCGGGGCGTTTCCTGGACGAGACTTATAAGGGCACGTGAACCCGGGGCCACACCCCTGAAGGGTTGCACCAGACGCATGCCTCGCCTCAACCGACCAGCTTCCGGCTCGCGTCGATCAGCTCCCGCACGCTGTCGCAGCTCTTGTCGAACGCGGCCTGCTCCGTCGGGTCCAGCTTGATCTCCACGATCCGCTCGACCCCCCCAGCCCCGATCACCACCGGAACACCCACGTAAAGGTCCGTCACCCCATACTGCCCGGACAGATGCGCCGCCGCCGGCAATACCCGCTTCTTGTCCTTCAGGAAGCTCTCCGCCATCGCGATCGCACTCGCCGCCGGGGCATAGAACGCGCTGCCCCGCTCCAGCAGCTTCACGATCTCGCCGCCCCCGTTGGCCGTCCGCGCCACGATCGCGTCGACCTTCTCCTGCGTCGTCCACCCCATCGCCACCAGGTCCGGCACCGGAATGCCCGCCACGGTGCTATACCGCACCAGCGGCACCATCGTGTCCCCATGCCCGCCCAGCACGAACGCCGTCACGTCTTCGACCGACACGTTGAACTCGTGCGCCAGGAACAGGCGGAACCGCGCGCTGTCCAGCACGCCCGCCATGCCGACCACCATGTGCGGCGGCAGCCCGGACTTCTTCTGCATCACCCAGACCATCGCATCCAGCGGGTTGGTGATGACGATCACGAACGCCCCGGGGCAGTATTCCTTGATCCCCTCCGCCACCGTCGCGATCACCCCGGCGTTCTTCGCCACCAGGTCGTCCCGGCTCATCCCCGGAACCCGCGGGAACCCCGCCGTCACGATCACCACGTCCGACCCCGCGATCGCGCTGTAGTCGCTGCCCCCCACCATGTGGCTGTCGAACCCGTCGACCGGCCCCGACTGCATCAGGTCCAGCGCCTTGCCCGCCGCAACGCCGCCGAAGACGTCGAACAGCGCGACATCGCCCAACCCCTTCAGCCCGATCATATGGGCCAGGGTTCCACCGATGTTGCCAGCGCCGATCAGCGCGATCTTGTTGCGTGCCATGAACTAGGGTTCCCGTGCCGGATAAAAGGAGCCGGCCCTGCAACGAGGCGAGCCGGCGCCCGCAGGACGCACCCGGTGTCGCAGGCAGGGCGCCCGGAAGGTGCGCGGTCCTTACTCCGTACACTCGGAACGAGCAACCCACTGACACGAGCCGAACACGCACCAGATGACCGTCATGCAGAGCGAACCGCCGCAGTTCGAGGCCGTCATTACCCCGCATCGCAGCCTCGGCGACGCCGGGCTCCGGCGCCTCATCGCCGTCATCCTCCTGCTCAGCGCCATCATATCGACCGGCCTCTGGTTCATCGGCGCATGGCCCGTCATCGGCTTCAACGGCGCCGAGGTCGCGCTCGCCGTCATCCTGCTCCGCCGCAACGCCAGGCAGCGCAACGTGACCGAACGACTTCTCCTCTCGCCGGCCGGCATCCGCGTCGTGCACACCGACGCAAGCGGCCGTCAGCGCGAACGCCGGCTGGAGGGCGCCTGGCTCAACGCCGTCCTGCAGGAACGCCCCGGCCGCACCCCGGCCCTGCTGCTCGTCCATCGGAATCGGCAGCTCGAAGTCGGTGCCGATTTGGGCGATGCCGAAAAACGCGACCTCGCCACCGCGTTGACCGCAGCGCTCCATCGGCAACGCAACCCGGTGTTCGACAACCCGCAACTCCGCCCGACCTGAGGCCCCGGCTCAGGCCTCCGCCGAACCCATCGACTTGATGAGCTCGAACACCCGCTTCCGGACCGAGGGCTCCGTGATCCGGTAGTAGGCCCGTACCAGCTCCAGCGTTTCGCGGCGGCTCATGGTGTCGTCCGACCCGAACCCCTCCTGCCGCTCCGCGAAGCCGCCCGCCGCCCGGGTCGAATGTCCCGTCCCATGGATCCCGGCCAACGCCTCCGGCATGTCGTCGAAAAAAAAGCTGATCGGCACATCCAGCACCCGCGACAGGTCGAACAGGCGCGAAGCCCCGACCCGGTTCACCCCCCGCTCATATTTCTGGACCTGCTGGAACGTCAGGCCCAGCGCATCGCCAAGCCGCTCCTGCGACATCCCCAACAGGGTCCGCCGCAGCCGGATCCGGGTCCCCACGTGAACATCGATCGGGCTCGACCGCGTCTCCTTCTCGAACGCTTCTCCAGGAACCTGCGCCATAGACCACTCCCGCCCGAATCCGAAATAGCGACAATCAAGGACGACCACAACCGAAAATACGCCGATCTGTCAAACTTATTGAGACAAGTGGCCGTTTAAAAAAGGCGCCGCATCCGCAGGCCTGGAAAAAATCCCGCGATAAACACGGAACACGCGAGTAGGGTCGAGATGAACAATCCATAACGCGAGAACGGCGTTGCCGCCCGGCGCCCGGGCAGATCGAGCACAAGCACCCCGGCCTCACCCACCGTCAGCCGCCCCAACTCCCGCCCGCTCGCATCATACCCGGCGGAAATGCCGGTATTCGCCGCCCGCATCAAGGGCAGACCTTCCTCCACCGCCCGCAGCCGCGCCGCCGCAAGATGCTGCCGCGGACCCGTCGAGTTGCCGAACCACGCATCGTTGGTGATGTTGACCAGCCAGTCCGGCCGGTCCGACTCATCCACGACCTGCCCGGGGAAGATCGCCTCGTAACAGATCAGCCCTCCGAACGCCGGCACCCCGTCCAGCCGCAACGTCGCCGGCCCCCGCCCGAAGGCGAAATGCCCCGGCACGATCTGGATCGCGAACGGCACCCAACTCGGCGGATACTCCCCGAACGGCACCAGGTGCCACTTGTCGTAAACCCCCGCCACCGACCCGTCCGGCCGCATCGCCACCATGGAGTTCCGCGGCTCGTTCTCCGGATCCGCCGAAGGCATCCCCTTCGTGAACGTCAGGCTCCCCACGATCGCGCCCCGCGCCGCACCCGCCGCCTCCATGATCGCCGCCCGCGCACCGGCATCCGCCTGCAGCAGATAGACGCTCGACGTCTCAGGCCAGATCACGACAGCCGGACGCGCACCCGCCCGCCGCATGCCCTCCGCCGTCAGTCGCAGATGCCGGTCGAACACCGAGGCCGCGGTCGAGCGGTCCCACTTCTGTCCCTGCCCCACATTGCCTTGCACCAGCACTGCCGTCATTCCAGGCGCAGCCGGCTCCGGCTCCCGCAGCCGCAGCACCCCCGCCCCGGCCCAACCCGCCAGCAGCACCGCCGCCACGGCCCAGCCCCGCCGCCCCAGCATCGGCAGCCCCGCGACGAACACCGTCGCCAACGTCAGCCCCGGCGTCCCCACCCACGCGGCCGGCTGGATCATCACGTCGCCGAACCCGCCCGGCACCGCCCAGACACTGCCCCACGGGTTCCACGGAAACCCCGTCCCGATGAACTGCCGCGCCAGGTCGGCCAGGACCCAGGCCCCGGCAAGCACCGCAACCCGCCGCACGCCCGCCGGCACCAGCCACGCCAGACCGGCCGGCAACGCGACGAACAGCGCCAGCAACGCCGACAGCGCCGGCACGGCCAACGGCACGAACCACCAGTACCGTCCCGACTCCAGCAGGATCGCCTCGGTGATCCAGTAGAGCCCCACCAGATGCTGCCCGAAGCCGAACCAGAACCCCAGCCGAACCGCGCCCCAGAAGCCGCTTCTCCCACCAATCAACAGCAGCAGCCCCGGCACAGTCAGGAACAACACCGGGATCGCATGCACCGGCGGCAGCGCCAGCGCCGAAGCCACCCCGAACGCGAGGGCCCACAACCCCGGACGCCGCCCGACCCGCCCCAGCACCGAGGCCGGCCAGCCTGCCGTCCCGCCCTGAACCGGATCGGCCCGAACCGCCACAGTGTCGGACATCACGCCCAGACCCGCCGGCCCGCCGGCACCTCGGCCCCCCGCAGCACCGCAACGATGCACTCCGCCGCCATCACCCCCATCGTCACCAGGCTGCCATCCGTCACCCCCGCCACATGCGGCGTCACGATCACCCGCGCATGCCGGCGCAATCCGTCCCCGGGCAGGGGCGGCTCCGTCTCGAACACGTCCAGCCCCGCCCCGGACACCTGCCCCGTCCCGAGCGTCGCCAGCAGCGCAGCCTCGTCGATCAGCCCGCCCCGGGCCGTGTTCACCACCAGCGCCCCGTGCGGCAGCCGCGCCAGCGCCGCCGCGTCGATCACGTGCCGGGTCGACTCCATGAACGGCAGGTGCAGCGACAGCACGTCCGTCCGCCCCAGCAAGGCCGACAGGCTGTCCATCCGCGTGATCCCGTCCGGTGCCGCCCCATCCGGCTTCGGGTCATATCCCGCCACCTCCATGCCGAACGCCGCACCCAGCCGCCCCACCGCCTGCCCGATCGCCCCGCACCCCACCAGGCCCAGCCGCAGCCCGGCCACGTCCCGCACCTTCGCCCCCGCCCCGCGCCAGCCCCCCGCCGCCACGCCCGCCGACAACGGCAGCAGCTCCTTCGCCAGCGCCAGCACCAGCGCCATCGCATGCTCCGCCACCGCCCGCGTGTTCGACCCCGGTGCCCGCGCCACGACCACCCCCCGCCGCACCGCCTCCGCCACGTCCACGTCGTCCACGCCCACCCCATGCCGTGCAACGATCTTCAGCCGCGGCGCCGCATCCAGCACCAGCGCGTTCACCGGCCCCTGCCGCGACAGGATCGCCACCGGATCCACCCGCGCCGCCAGCGCCGCCACCTGCTCCGCCGTGGGATAGGGCGCCATGTAGTGCAACCGCCCGCCCGCCGCCTCGATCAGCGCGACAGCCTCCGGCGCAAGCCGGGGCGAGGTCATGATGACGTCCATCGTGTCTCCAGTGTTCATGACGGACCGTCCCTGGACGACGGCACCGACCGATCCAGGTCAGTCGCGGCGGCGGCGCTCGTAGTGCTTCATGTACTTGTCCGTGACCAGGTCGCTCTTGACGATGATCGCCACGTCGATCGTGTTGAACTGCGGGTCGATGACCGCCCCGTCCCCCACATACCCGCCCAGCCGCATATAGCCCTTGATCAGCGGCGGCAACAGCAAGGGCGCCCGCCGCGCGTCCAGCGCCCGCGGGTCCATCCGCCGCATGTCCACGTACCGCGACTCGATCGCCCGCACCCGCAGTGCCGGCGGTGCCAGATGATGCTCGTACAAATAGGTCAGCTCCTGCGCCAGCGCGTCCGGGTCCGTCCCGCTCAGGCTCGCACACCCGAACATCAGGTCGATCTGCTGCTCGTCCACATAGGCCGCGATCCCCTGCCACAGCAGCTGCATCACCGCCCGGCCGCGATAGAGGCTGTCCACGCACGACCGCCCCAGCTCCAGCACCCGCCCCGGGAACACCTCGATCGGCGCCAGGTCGTACTCGTCCGCCGAGTAGAAGCGCCCCACCTGCGACGCGCCCTCCTTCTGGATCAGCCGATACGTGCCCACCACCCCCTCGGGCCCCGCGCCCAGGCCGTGATCCACCACCAGCAGGTGGTCCGCCACCGCGTCGAATGCGTCCCGGTCCCGCCGCGCCCGCTCCACCTCCGGGCTCGGCTTCGCACCCATCTCCTCGTAGAACACCCGATACCGCAACGCCTGCGCCGCATCCACCTCCGCCGGCGTCCGTGCGATCCGCACCCCCAGGTTCCCCGCCCGCAGCTCCCGGAAGTGCCCGGACTCCTCCACGGGACGCATGCGCGCCTGGTGCAGGGTCACGGCAGCCGGCCCGTCGTTTCCGGCGCCGGCGCATCGCCGCTCCGCGGGTCGATGTCGCCGGCGCGCGGCCGGGCCCGCGACACCGCCGCCTTCGGCGCTCCCGCCGGGCTCGGCTTGCGCCCGAACAGCTCGAGCCGATACGACACCAGCTCGAACCCCAGCTTGGCGGCGATCGCCTCGATCAGCGCCTCATGCGCCCCATCCTCGAACTCGATCACCCGGCCGCTCTCCACGTCGATCAGGTGGTGGTGCTTGCCATGCTCCGTCGGCTCGTACCGCGCCCGCCCCCCGCCGAAATCCCGCCGCTCCAGGATGCCCTTCTCCTCGAACAGCCGGACGGTCCGATACACCGTCGCGATCGACATGCGTGAATCCAGCGCCGCCGCACGCCGATAAACCTCCTCCACGTCCGGGTGGTCGGCCGCATCCGACAGCACGCGGGCGATGACCCGGCGCTGCCCGGTCATCTTCAACCCTCGTTCGACGCAAAGACGTTCGATGCGTGATTCCATGGAGTCCCAAAGGGCGGCGTCGACGGCCAGCCTCGCCCGGCCATGTCATGGCGTAGCCGTACACCCCGCCGCATGTCCAATCGCAATACGCCGGGCGACGGCTCCGGCCGCCTCGGGCGCGCTCCGGCAACGCCCGGCCTCGTCCCCGGCCTGGTCCTCAGCCTTGTTCCCGGCCTGGTCCCGGACCCGCGCCCCGCTCAGCGCCCGCGCGGCTTCGTTCCCAGACCGATCTTCTTGGCCAGCGACGACCGGTGCCGCGCATAGCTCGGCGCAACCATCGGGTAATCCGGCGGAAGCTGCCACTTCTCCCGATACTGCTCCGGAGTCATGTTGTACGACGTCTTCAGATGACGCTTCAGCATCTTCAACTTCTTGCCGTCCTCGAGGCAGATGATGAAATCCGCGAACACCGACTTCTTGATAGGCACCGCAGGCTGCTGCTTGTCCGGAAGAACCTGCTCCTTCCCCACACCCGCAAGAGTACGATAGACTTCCGTGATCAGGCTCGGGATCGCATCCGCCCCGATCGCGTTGTTCGAAACGTGAGCAGACACGATCTGTGCCGTAAGCCCAAGAACGTCGACAGTCTCAGCCGGTTCGGTCATACCCTGCGTCCTCTACTTGCACTTGACCGATATATACATCCCTCCTCCCGCGTTCCGCAATGGTCGCCGTCCAAGAATAGATCGAGGTTGATCCATGCCTTCCGCTCTCGTCCCCCCGGTCCGCGTAGTCCAGAAACCCGCCCAGGCCGAACTCCAGCCGCCCGATGCCACCATCGACATCACCGCACAACGATGCCCCATGACCTTCGTCCATACCCGACTCGCCCTCGATCGCCTCGCATCAGGCCAACGTCTCGCCGTCCGCCTCGAAGGTGAGGAACCCCGGACCAACATCCCCGCCAGCGCTCGCGAGCTCGGCCATCGCGTCGAGGCCGTCATCGACTCCCCGGACGGCACCACCCTCCTGCTTATCCAGAAGAAGTAAGCGTCGCCCGCAATACCAGCGCATCCACCCCGCCCGCATAGTAACCGCGGCGCAGCCCCACCCCCACGAACCCCGCCCCACGATACAGCGCCTGCCCCGCCCCGTTTGCCGCCGAGACCTCCAGAACCATCGAGGCCGCCCCGGCCCTCGCGGCCGCCGCCATCGCCGCATCCAGCAGCCGCCGCCCGAGACCCGACCGCCGGGCGCTCGGCACCACCCCCAACGTCAGCACCTCCGACTCGTCCGCCGCCACCCGCGCCAGGACCATGCCCCCCGCCCCATCGATGAACCCGAACACCCCCGGCAACCCCAACTGCAGACCGATCGCGTCCCGGCCCCACCGCTCCCTCTCCGGAAACGCCGCCCCATGGATCGCCGCCAGCGCCGCCGCGTGCAGCGGCCCCACCGCTTCCATCACCCCACCCCCATCATCCCACCCCCCATCATCCCACCGCCATCATACCGGCGCAGGCCGCAGCCCAACCCCGGCCCGCGCCTCCGGACCATCCACATACAGCGGCACCGCCGCCAACGGGTCACGCGCCGCACCCAGCGCGATCCCCAAGGCCCCGGCACCCCGCCCCGCCAACAGCTGCACGTCGAACCCCCGCGCCGCCAGCCGGCTCGCCACCGCGATTGCCGCATCCCCCGCGACCGCCACCGGCCCCACCGGCGACGGCAGCGCATCGAGCCCCACCGTCACGATCCCGCCACGCACGCCCTCCCGATCGAGGAAGACCCGGCCTCGCCGGTTCCCGACCGCCACCCAGATCGTTCGCCCCCCCTGAACCGCCCCACTCTCGGCCCGGATCGCCCCCCCGACACTGACCCCCCGAACCCGGATTCCCAGCGCCAGCCCGATCCCCTGCGCCAAGGCAAGCCCCGCCCGTACACCCGTGAAGCTCCCCGGCCCCACCGTCACCGCAACCCCGCGCAACTCAGCGCCCAGCCCCCCCAGCACCGCAGCCGCCAACCCCGGCAACGCGGCCGAACTGCCCCGCACCCCCACATGCCGAAGCTCCGCCAGCACCACCCCGTCCTGAACCAGCCCGGCCCCACACCCCTCCAGCGCCGCATCCAACGTCAGGATCACAGCCGCCCCGTCTGCCGCTTCGGCAAACCCGGCTGCCGCCCCGGCTGCTCCCGCTGCAGCCCCGGCCGCCCTACAGCAGCCGACATGCCTCGTCGAAGCTCAACCGCGGCGCCCGCTCCGGCAGATTCACCCCATCCCCATGCCCCAACGCCACCAGGAAGTTGCTCTTCCACCCCTGCGCCACCAGGAACTCACGGTCCACGACATCGTTGTCGAACCCCGACATCGGCCCGCAATCCAGCCCCACCGCCCGCGCCGCCATGATCAAGTAAGCCCCCTGCAACGTCCCGTTCCGGAACGCCGTCGTCGCCGAAAGCTCCTCGTTCCCCGCGAACCAGGCCCGCGCATCCACCCCCGGATACAGCCGCGGCAGGTCCTCGTAGAACCGCGGGTCGTGCGCCACCACCGCCACGACCGGCGCCGCCATCGACTTCTCCACGTTCGCCGCCGACAACGCCGGCTTCAGCCGCTGCTTCGCCTCCGCCGTCCGCAGGAACAGAAACCGCGCCGGCGAGGCGTTCGCCGACGTCGGCCCCAGCTTCAATAAATCGTACAAACGGCGCAGCGTGTCGTCCTCGACCCCGTCCGACCGCCAGCTCCACTGCGTCCGGGCCGACCGGAACAGCAGGTCGAGCCCGGACTCGTCGAGCATGCTCAAGCCTCGACCTGCTCCACCGACGTCACTTCCGGCACGTAATGCTTCAGCATGTTCTCGATCCCATGCTTCAACGTCGCACTGCTCGACGGGCAACCGCTGCACGCCCCCTGCATGTGCAGCCGCACCACCCCGTCCCGATACCCCCGGAACACGATATCTCCGCCATCGCTCGCCACCGCCGGGCGCACCCGCGTGTCGAGCAGCTCCTTGATCTGCTCCACCACGTCCGCGTCCTCGGGCGACACATCCTCCAGCACCGCGTCGCCGCCCCCGTCCACCACGGGACGCCCCGCGACGAAATGCTCCATCACCACGCCCAGCACCTGCGGCCGCAGCGCCTGCCAATCCACCAGGTCGTTCTTCGTGACCGTGATGAAGTCGCCACCCAGGAACACCCGCGACACGCCCACCAGGTCGAACAACGCCGTCGCCAACGGGCTCCGCCCCGCCGTATCCGGCCCGGCGAAGTCCGCCGTCCCCTCGCCCATCACGTCCCGCCCCGGCAAGAACTTCAACGTCGCGGGATTGGGCGTGCCTTCGGTCTCGATGAACATGGCTCTCTGATCCCTCTATGTCCGCCTGATTTGGCCAACCTCGACCCCAAGCGCAACCCCGGCCATACTCGACCCCAGCCATGCCCCCCAGCCCGACCCTGATCTCCCGCCGCATCATGCTGGGCAGCCTCGCCGCCCTGCCCCTCGTCAGACGGGCCGCGGGCCAGGTCGTCCACCGCATCACCATCCTCCATATGAACGACTTCCACTCCCGCCACGACCCCGTCGACGGCCGCGCCATCACCTGCAAGCCGGGCCCGTCCGACTGCTTCGGCAGCAGCCCCCGCCTCGCCACCGCCATCAAGGAACAGCGCCGCGCCGCCCAGGCCGATGGCCGCACCGTCCTCCTGCTCGACGCCGGCGACCAGTTCCAGGGCAGCCTGTTCTACACCGCCCACCACGGCATGGCCGAGCTCGCCGTCCAGCACGCCATCGGCACCGAAGCCATGACCCTCGGCAACCACGAGTTCGACAACGGCCCGGCCAGCCTCGCCCGCTACGTCGCCGCCGCCCGCTTCCCCGTCCTGTCCGCCAACGTGGACGTGTCCGCCGAGCCGGAGCTCGCCCCCCCGGGCCGCCCCCCCCTCATCCAGCCCTGGACCCTTCTCGAAAAGGACGGCCTGCCCATCGCCGTCATCGGCCTCACCACGCGGGAGACCGTCACCAGCTCATCCCCCGGGCCCAACATCCGCTTCGGCCAGCCCAAGCCCGCCTTGGCCGCCGCCGTGCAGGCCGCCCGCGCGGCAGGCGCCCGCCTCGTCGTCGCCCTGTCGCACATGGGCCTCCCCATCGACCGCACCCTCGACACCCCCGGCGTCTCCGTCATCGTCGGCGGCCACTCCCATCTGCTGCTCAGCAACGACGAACCGGGCGCCGTCGGCCCCGCCCCCCTCGTGAACCCCGCCGGCGCCCTCATCGTGCAGGCCCAGGCCTATGGCCGCTACCTCGGCCGCCTCGACCTCGACCTCGACGCCCAGGGCAACATCCTCGCCTACGCCGCAGCCTGCCGCCATATCGGCCAGGACACCCAGCCCGACCCCGAGGTCGCGGCCATTGTCGCCGCCTTCGCAGCCCCCCTCGCCGCGCTGCGCAACCGGCCGGTCGCGACCCTCCCCGCCTCGCTCGAAGTCGCGACCTGCCGCATCGCCCCCTGCCCCCTGGGCCGCCGCGTCGCCGACGCCATGCGACAATCCGTCCGTGGCGCCACCATCGGCCTGATGAACGCCGGCGGCCTGCGCGTCGGCCTGCCCGCCGGACCCGTCACCCTGGGCCAGGTCCTCGACACCATGCCCTTCGCCAACACCCTGGCCACCGTCACCGTCACCGGGGCCGACCTGCAGGCCCTCCTCCGCCACGGCCTCACCATGACCGGCCGCGGCGGATACGCCCAATGGGCCGGCCTCCGCCTCACCCTCGCCGGCACGATCGAGACCGAACTGCCCGACAGCAGCTGGGCCCCGCTCGACCTCGGCCGCGACTACCTCCTCGCCACCAACAACTTCCTCCGCAACGGCGGCGACGGCTACACGCCGCTCCGCGACAACGGCCGCGACGCCTACGATTCCGGGCCCGACCTCGCCGACCTCCTCGCCGAGTCCCTCGCCCGAAAACCGGACTGACCGGAACAGGCCCACCCCCCCCACCCTCTGGCCCACCCTCAGGCCCCGCGAACCCCGGCCGCCTCCCGGTCAGGCCCCGCAATCCGCCGCGCCGGCCCCGCACACAGGTCGGCCACCGCACTCCCGATCGCCGCATGCCGGAACCGGAACCCCAGGGCCAGCAGCCGTCGCGGCGTCGCCGCCTGGCCCCCGAGCAGCAGCGTCGCCGCCTCACCCGCGACAGCCGCGACCGCAAACCCCGGCACCCGCAGGCACAGCCCACGCGGCCCCGCGACCGCCCGGGCGAACGCCGCCTGCGACACCAGCCCCGGTGCCACCACGTTGACCGCCCCGCAATACACCTCCTTCTCCATGGCACAGCGCAAGGCCGCGACCGCGTCGTCCAGATGCACCCAGGGCATCGCCTGCCGCCCCGTCCCGAGTATGCCGCCCAGGCCGAACCGCGACGCCAGCGCCAGCGGCCTGAAAAGCCCGCCATCCCGCCCGAGCACCCCGCCGAACCGCATCGACACCACCCGCACACCCACCTGTCCCAGCGCCTTCGCCTCCCGCTCCCAGGCGGCGCACAGGTCCGACTGGAACTGCCCGGCCTGCGCCGGCGCCGTCTCGTCCACCTCCCCGCCATCCGGCCGGTCGCCGTAGAACCCCACGGCCGATGCCTGCACCAGCACCCGTGGCCGCACCGCCAGCCGCTCGGCCAGCGCACGCACCGCCCGCGTCGTGTCGATCCGGCTCGACAGCAGCAGCGCCTTCCGGCGTGCGGTCCAGCGCCCGCCGATGATGCTCGCCCCCGCCAGGTTCACGATCGCCACCACCGGCGTCTCCGACGGGATCGCGTTCAGGCTTTCCACCACCTGCACAAGCGGCCCGAACCCGGCCGACGCCCGGCGTGCATCGCGGCTCCACACGATCACCCGCGCACCATCCTTCAACAGGCTGCGCACCAGCGCCGTCCCGATGAACCCGGTGCCCCCCGTCACCAGCACCGCAGGCCCCCGCGCCGGCCCCGCCGCCACCACGGGCAGCGCCGTCCGTGCCACCCGATACAGCCGCGCCACCGCGATCCAGTTGCGCACGCTCCACGCGAACACCCCCGCGGCATACAACGTGAACAGCCACGACACCCAGCCATGGTCCACCCCAGGCAGACCCGAAGGCGCCGCAGCCCACGCCACCATCTCCGGCGCAAGCGCCGCGACGAACGCGCCGTAGCTCACCGCCAGGATCGTGTGCAGCACCCGCTCCAGCTTCGGCAGCCGCCGGGTCAGATCCTCCTCGATGAAGTCGGCCAGCGTGATCACGATCTCCACCGCCAGCAGCCCGCCCAGCACCCACGCCCAGCCGCCCTCCCACCGCACCCAGGCGAGACCCAGGAACAGCACGGCATAGATCGCCTCCCGCGACGCATGCAGCACCAACTCGTAGCGGGCCGAGATGTGCTGCGGCAGCTTGGCCTCCAGCTCGTGGTGCCAAAGATTGTCGAACGCGCCGATCAGCGCCTGAACCGACAAAATGGCGAAAACGGTGTTCATGGCGTGATCTCCTGGCTGATGAAGACGCCCGTCTGCCGGAACGTCGTGCCCCAGAGCGGATGCGTCATGGAAAGGCTGAAACGGAACCGCTCGGCATCGACCGCACGATGCTCGACCCGGCAGCGCCCGGGCGTGAGCCACGCCGGGATCGGCAGCCGCCACCCCCCGACCGCAAGGAAGAAGGCCCGGCTGGTGAACACGAGCGTCCCGTCCTCGACCGACACATCGAGCACCATCCCCAGCCCGCCATCGGTGCGCTCCAGCACCGTGCCGCCCGGGCCCGCCGACTTCGCGGACCGCACCACGGCCGCCCCGAGCCGGCGCGACCAGATGACGGCGCCCCCCTCGGACCAGACATCGACCACGACAGGCAGCTCCACCCTGTCCGCCCGAAGCAGCGGCGACTTGAACGCCATCGCCAGCATCGCGAACACCAGCCCGATCCGCGACCGCTCGAACCGCATGCTGCCAGCATAACGGGCCGGCCCATGCCCGGCCGCGAAGCGCCGCCGCAGCGCAGGCGGCAACCGCGCCCAGTCGGCAGGGTGCACCGCCTGTGAAAGGTCGAGCGCCCGATCCGGGCACCCCCATGCCGCCCCGGCGGCCGCTGCGGTCATCGTCAGGCTGGGCATCATCGAACGTCTCCAAGGCTGGTCATGCCTCGGACACCGCACCCGCTATGCCAGACGGCGCCGCAGCGCTAAATGGTTGATATAACTACCTTACCAATGACGCCATCCCCCGATGGTCGTATACTCGGTATACACCCCACCTGGCCTGCTGTAGCGATCGTGTACGCATGGCCATCCACATCGCCCTGGTCCTCGCCCTGATCGGAAGCCTCGTCCTGGCCGCCATCCTCTGGCGATGGGCCGACCGCGGCCAGGGCCTGCGCCAACTCACCCTGTTCCTCCTGGGCGTCGCCGTCTGGATCGTCGGCAACGAGCTGCCGACCTGGTTCGGCCCCGGCGCCGAGCGCCTCGGCCTCGCCATGCTGGCCACCGCGGCACTCACCTCCGCCCTCTTCCTCCACTTCGCCGCCGCATTCACCCGCGTGACCGCCCCACGGGCGATCGCGGCCGCCTATGCCCTGGGCACCGCGGCGATGCTGCTCTCGATGGTGCTGCTGCCCGGCCACTACCGGCCCTTCGCCGGCCTCGCCTTCGTCGCCGTACCCAACGCGGTCGGCTGGTGTACCAGCCTCGTCTGGGCCGGGCTCGCCGGCGCCGGGCAGCTGCTGCTCCTCCGCGCCCTCCTCACCTGGTCCGGCCTCGCCCGCCGCCAACTCGCCGCCATCGCCGTCTCCAGCGCATGGGGCCTGCTCTGCATGTCCGGATACGCCGCCGCCGCCCTCGACCTGCCCGTCTACCCCTGGCCGCTCCTCGGCCTGCCGCTCTACCCGGTGCTCCTCGTCTACGGGATCCTCCGCTACCAGGCCCTGGTCGCCAACGCCTGGGCCCGCCGCGCCCTCGGCTGGACCCTTCTCGTCGGCGCCGCCGGCCTCATCGTCTCCACCCTCCCGCTGCTCCCCTTCGGCACCCTGCTCGACAGCCGCCTCGCCACCGCGCTCGAGGTCGGCGTCGCCTTCCTCCTCCTCGGCGGCCCCGTCCGCCGCCTCGCCGAACGCATCGTCTACCCCGGCGGCGCCGTCACCTCCGACGACATGACCGCCTGGCGCGCCACGCTCGGCCAGGCCGTGGACACCGCAGGCCTCGCCAGCCGCGCCGGATTCCTGCTGACCCGGCGCCTGTCCATCACCGTCCGCGTCCACGTCGGCGACCCCGCACCCCCAGCCGCACCAGACACCACCCCCACGCTCCGGTGCCGCAAAACCCCCGCCGGCTGGCAGACCGACCTCGAGACCGGCTGGGAGGCCGCACCGCCCGGCCCCCGCCGCGTGGCCGAACTGCTCGGCCTCGTCCTCGCCGAGGAAGCCGCACGCCTCGAGCGCGCCCAGGCCCTGGCCGACCAGGAGCGGGAACGCCAGGGCCAGGCCCGCCTGGCGGAGCTGGGGGCGCTCGCCGCAAGCGTCGCCCACGACGTCCGCAACCCGCTCAACATCATCGGCATGGCCGTCGCCACCGCCGCACCCGACATCCGGCACGAGGTCGCCGACCAGGTCCGCCGCATCGCCCGCCTCGCCGACGACCTGCTCGACTACGCCAAGCCCTGGTCCGTCATCCCCGCCCCCATGGACCTCGCCGCCCTCGCCCGCCGCCTCGCCGCCCACCGGCCCGAACCCGTCGAGGTCCGCCTCCCCGCCACCCTCCAGGTGCTGGCCGACCCCGGACGGACCGAACAGGCCCTCGCCAACCTCATCGACAACGCCTGCGCCGCCGCCGCCAGCCGCGTCGTGCTCGAGGCGGAGCAGGACGCCGGCTCCGTCCGCCTCCACATCTGCGACGACGGCCCCGGCGTGCCGCCCGAACTGCGCGAGCGCATCTTCGAGCCCTTCGTCTCCCGCAGCCCCGGCGGCACCGGCCTCGGCCTCGCCATCACCGCCCGCATTGCCAAGGCCAGCCACGGCAGCATCGCCCTGACCGAACGCCCGGGCTGGTCCACCTGCTTCACCCTCAGCCTCCCCCCAGCACCATGACCCGAACGCCCTCCACAACCGGAACCATCCTCCTGGTCGACGACGAACCCGCCTTCCAGCGGCTCGGCGGCGCATGGCTCCGCAGCCTCGGCCACACCGTCGCCGTCGCCGGGTCCGCCGAGGAGGCCCAGCTGCGCTACGCCGACACCCGCCCGGACCTCGTGCTGCTCGACCTCTCGATGCCGCCCCGCATGGACCCCCTCGCCGGCATCGAGCTGATCGCCGGCTTCCTGCCCACCCCCGTCGTGGTCCTGACCGGACACGCCGCCCACGACATCGCCCTCAAGGCGACCGAGGCCGGCGCATGGGACTTCATCGCCAAACCGATCGAGCCCGACATGCTGCGCTTCGTCATCGACCGCGCGCTCCGGAAAGCCACGCTCGACCAGGAACTCCGAACCCTCCGCGACCAGCTCGTCGCCGACGACCTCGGCCTGCTCGGCCGCTCCGAAGCGGTGACCCGGCTGCGCGCCATGATCCGGCGCCTCGGCCCCAGCATGGTCAGCATCCTCGTGCTGGGCCCCACCGGCACCGGCAAGGAACTCGTGGCCCGCGCGCTCCATGCCTGCAGCCCCCGGGCCGCCGGGCCCTTCGTCCCGATCCACTGCGGCGCGCTGCCCGCCAGCCTCCTGGAAAGCGAGCTGTTCGGACACCTCAAGGGCAGCTTCACCGGCGCCACACGCGACCAGCCCGGCCTGATCGAGACCGCCCATGGCGGCACCCTCCTGCTCGACGAGGTCGGCGAGATGCCGTTGCCCATGCAGGTGAAGCTCCTCCGCTTCCTCCAGGAAGGCACCTTCTTCCCCGTCGGCGCCCGCACCGCAAAGCGGGCCCAGGTCCGTATCGTCGCCGCCACCCACCGCGACCTCGAGTCCATGGTCGCCGAAGGCAGCTTCCGCGAAGACCTGTTCTACCGCCTGAAGGGCATGGTCCTGCGCACCCCCCCGCTCGCCGACCGCCCGGAAGACATCCCCCTCCTGGCCCACGTCTTCCTGCGCCGCGCCGACCCCGCCGCCGTGCTCGGCCCGGACGCCGCCGACTGGCTCGCCCGCCGATCCTGGCCCGGCAACGTCCGGGAGCTCAGGGCCATGGTCGAAGCCGCAGCCGCCCTCGCCGGACCCGGCAGCGAACCCGTCGACACCGCCCTGCTCCGCTTCGTCGCCGGAGAGCTGGACGAACCGCCCGTCCCAGCCCGCGGCGGCACATCCACCCTGGCCCAGGCGATCGAGGAGATCGAGCGCCGCATGCTCGGGGACGCCCTCGCCGCATCCGGCGGCAACCAGTCCGAGGCCGCACGCACCCTCGGCCTGTCCCGCGTCGGCCTGATCAAGAAAATCTCCCGCCTCGGCCTCCGCTGAGCAAGCCGGACCCGGCCCAAGCCAGGCAGGCGTCGTCGTTGACAGTCGGGGCCGCGCTGCCATGCTGCCCCCAAGGCTGGCGCGCGAAAACGGGGCTTAACCCGGGCCAGGCCTCGGGGGGAGCAACGGACGATGAAGCCACTGGCCGGCCTTCGCGTGCTGGACCTGACGAAGGTGCTGGCCGGCCCGCTCTGCACCCAGTCCCTCGGCGACATGGGCGCCGACGTGCTCAAGGTCGAGCCCTGCCTCGTCGGCGACGACACAAGGCGCTGGCCGCCGTTCCGCGGCGAGACCGGCGCCATCTTCCTCAGCTGCAACCGCAACAAACGCAGCCTGGCGCTCGACATGAAGACACCGGAAGGCCGCGCCATCGTGCGCCGGCTGGCCACCCAGGCCGACGTGCTGGTCGAAAGCTACGGCACCGGCGTCGCCGAGCGGCTCGGGATCGACGCCCCGACCCTGCGCGCCCTCAACCCCCGCCTGATCTATTGCAGCATCTCCGGCTTCGGCCGCAGCGGCCCGCTCGCGAACGCCCCCGGCTACGACGTCATCCTGCAGGCCTTCAGCGGCATCATGGGCATGAGCGGGGAACCGGGCGGCGATCCCATGCGCAGCCCCTTCTCGCCCATCGACCAGACGACGGGCCTGCACGCCTATTCCGGCATCCTGGCCGCGCTCCTGAACCGGGCCCAGACCGGCCAAGGCAGCCGGCTGGAGGTCTCGCTCTACGAGACCGCGATGGCCTTCCTCGGCTACAACTTCCAGGTCTATTGGGAAAAAGGCGTGCTGCCGGAAAAGAGCGGCTCCGGCCATGAATCGCTCTGCCCCTACCAGGCCTTCGAGGCGTCCGACAAGCACGTGCTGATCGGCGTCGCGAACGACAACCTGTGGCGGAAGTTCTGCGCCGCGGTGGGCCAGCCGGACATGGCGGACGACCCCCGCTTCCGCACCAACCCGGACCGGGTCACCCACCGCGCCGAAACCATCGCCTTCGTGCAGGACCTCGTGCGCCAGCGCCGCTGCGACGAGTGGGTCGCGCTGCTGACCGGCCTCGGCGTCCCCTGCGCCCCGATAAACTCGCTGCAGGATGCCCTCGATCACCCGCACACCGCCGCCCGCGGCATCGTCCTCGACTACCAGCACCCCGCCCTCGGCCCGCTGCGCACCATCGCCCAGCCGGTGGTCTTCGATGGCGCAACCCGCAGCGTCACCCTGCCCCCGCCGATGCTGGGTCAGCACAGCCGGGCCGTCCTGCAGGAGCTCGGCTATGCCGACGACGAGATCACCCGGCTGGCCCGGGCCGGGATCATCGTCGACGGCGCCCCGCCGCCATGATCGCTTCAGGGCTTCTCGATCCCAGGCAGGCCCGCGCATCCCACAGGCGCCCGGCGCCCGACGGCGCCTTTGGGGCCGCCCCCTGACCCCCGCCGCGACACCGGGCCCGGTCGAGACCGCCGAGGACGTCTGCGCCCTGCCGTTGATCCGCCGGGTCGCGGCGATGCTGGACCAGGACCCGGACCGGATCCGCCACGGCGCCACCCTGCCCCGAGGCTGGCACGTGGCGCTGTTCACCCAACCGACCCGGCAGTCGCAGCTGCGCCCGGACGGCCTGGCCAGCCTCGGCGTCAGCCTGCCCGACCTCGGCCTGCCCCGCCTCGTGAACGGCGGCCGCCGCACCCGCTTCCTTGCCGATATCCCCGTGGGCGCCGCCGTCCGGCGCGACACCCGTACCCTCTCGGTGGCGCCCAAGGCAGGCCGCTCCGGCCGCCTCGCCGTCGTCGTCATCGAGCACCGCATCTTCGCCGAAGACGGCAACACGCCCGCCATCATCGAGGAACAGGACTTCGTCATGCTGGAGGAGCGCCCGGCCGCCACCGGTGCCACCCCCCCACATCAACCCCCAGCCCAGCCCCGACCCGCCCCACAACCCCTGCACAGCCGGATCGTCACCCCCGACGAAACGATGCTCTTCCGCTACTGCGCCATCACCTTCAACACCCATCGCATCCATTACGACGCCCCCTACACGACGGGCCACGAGGGCTACCCGGCGCTCGTCGTCAACGGCGGCATCCCCGTCCTGCTGCTGCTCGACCTGTTCCGCGACCACGCCGGGCGGGAGCCGGGGTCGATGGCGGTCCGCAACCTGGTCCCCCTGCTCTGCGGCCGACCCCTGCGGCTCTGCGCCGTGCCGGGGAACACGGAATGGCAGCTCTGGGCCGAGGACGACGCCGGCCGTCGCGCGGTCGAGGCACGGATGCAGTGACCGGCATGCTGGCGTGTCCAGACGCTTCGCCCGTCGATGGCGCGTTTCATCGCCCGAAGTGATAGGAGCAACTCGCGCCGCACCGGCAGAACCCTGGGAGGGCAAGCATGCCCGGACTCTACTTCGACGAGCTGACCATCGGACAGACCTTCAAGCACCCTATCCGCCGCACCGTCACCGAAGCGGACAACGTCTTCTTCAGCGCCCTCACCCACAACCCGGCCATGCTCCACCTCGACGAGGAATACTGCCGCACCGAAACCGAGTTCGGCCAGCGCATCGTCAACAGCGCCTTCACCCTCGGCCTGATGGTCGGCATCTCGGTCAACGACACCACCCTCGGCACCGCCGTCGCCAACCTGGGCTGGGACGAGGTCCGCTTCCCCAAGCCGATCTTCCACGGCGACACCATCCGCGTCGAAAGCGAGGTCATCGAGCTGCGCGAGTCGAAGTCGCGCCCGACGGCGGGGATCGTCACCTTCGTCCACCGCGCCTACAACCAGCGCAACGAGCTCGTCGCGCACTGCAAACGCTCGGGCCTGCAGCTGAAGCGCCCGGTGTGACGCGCCCGATCCCGCCCGCGCCATGACCCTGCGCTCGTTCCTGTTCATCCCCGGCGACAGCGACAAGAAGCTGGCGCGCGGCCCCGCCTCCGGCGCCGACGCACTCATCCTGGACCTGGAAGACTCCGTCGCTCCCGCGCATAAGCTTCAGGCCCGCCGCATGGTCGCCGACGCGCTGCGCGCGGGAGCGGACGTCCATACCGGCCCGCAGAACTGGGTCCGCATCAACCCCCTCGACGAAGGCGGCGTCGCCGACCTCGCCGGCATCGTCCGCCCTGGCCTCGCCGGCATCATGCTCCCCAAGATCGACGGTGCCGCCGACATCCTGCGCCTCGGCCATATCCTCGACGTGATGGAACACCGCGAAGGCCTGCCCCCCGGCAGCGTCCGCATCCTGCCCGTCGCGACCGAGACGGCCAAGGCACCCTTCGGCCTCGCCGGCATCGCCAACGGCCGCTTCCCCCGCCTGCACGGGCTGACATGGGGCGCCGAAGACCTCAGCACCGCCCTGGGCGCCGCCACCAACCAGGACGACGCCGGGGGCCTCGCCTTCACCTACAGGATGGTGCGGTCCATGTGCCTGATGGCGGCCAAGGCAGCCGGCGTCGATCCGATCGAGACGCTGTACGCCGACTTCCGCGACACGGACGGCCTGCGCGCCAGCTGCACCGCCGCCGCCCGCGAAGGCTTCACCGGCCGCATCGCCATCCACCCCGCCCAGGTCGACACCATCAACCAGGCATTCTCCCCCGCCCCGGCGGACGTCGCACACGCCCAACGCATCATCGAGGCGTTCGCCGCCCAACCCGGCAGCGGCACCGTCGGGCTCGACGGCCGCATGCTCGACATCCCCCACCTGAAACAGGCCCAACGCATCATGGCCCGCCACGCCGCCACCGCCGAACGCGCGCCATGACGCGGAACCAGCCAGCGGAACCAGCCAGCGTAACCCAGGAAGACACGAAGCCCGCGAACGACTACACCCCAACGCCGACCGTCCGATCGCCGGCCGGCCGCGCTGACTGCAGGTCATGAAAGGGCGGCCATGGAATTCGAGCTGAACGAGCAGCAGATCGCGATCGACGAAGGCGTGCGCAAGGTCTGCGCCCGGTTCACCGACCAGTACTGGACCGACTGCGAGACCAACCTCCACTTCCCGCAGGAATACTACCAGGCGATGGCCGAAGGCGGCTGGCTCGGCATCACGATGCCCGAGGCCGTGGGCGGCGCCGGCCTGGGCGTCACCGAGGCCGCGGTGATGATGCACGCGGCGTCCGCCAGCAACGGCGGCTTCTCCGCCGCATCCGCCATCCACATCAACATGTTCGGCCCGCATGCGATCGTGAGGCACGGCACGCCGGCGCAGAAGCAGCGCTGGCTGAAGCCGCTGGTCGAAGGCAGGCAGAAAGCCTGCTTCGGCGTCACCGAACCCGACGCCGGCCTGGACACGACCAGCATCAAGACCTTCGCGACACGGACCAACGCAGGCTACCAGGTCAAGGGCCGCAAGATGTGGACCTCCACCGCCCAGGTCGCCGACAAGATCCTGCTGCTGACCCGCACCACGCCCAAGAAGGAATGCAAGCGCCCGACCGACGGCATGACCCTGTTCTACACCGACCTCGACCGCAGCAAGACCGAGGTGCGCCGCATCCACAAGATGGGCCGCAACGCCGTCGACTCGAACGCCGTCTTCATCGACGACCTGTTCGTCCCCGACGAGGACCGGATCGGCGCGGAAGGCGACGGCTTCAAATACATCCTCGACAGCCTCAACCCCGAACGCATCCTGATCGCGGCCGAGGCCGTCGGCCTGGGCCGCGACGCACTGCGCCGGGCCTCCACCTACGCCAAGGAGCGTGTCGTGTTCGGCCGCCCCATCGGCCAGAACCAGGGCATCCAGCACCCCCTGGCGGAATGCTGGACCCAGCTCGAGTCCGCCTACTGGATGACCATGCGCGCCGCATGGCTCTACGACAGCGGCAAGTCCTGCGGCGCAGAGGCCAACGCCGCCAAGTTCCTCGCCGGCCGCGCCGCCTTCGACACCGCCACCCGCGCCGTCATGACCCACGGCGGCATGGGCTACGCCCGCGAATACCAGGTCGAACGCCTGTTCCGCGAAGCCATCCTGACCCGCATCGCGCCCGTCACCGAACAGCTCATCCTGTCGTTCATCGCCGAACGCGTCCTCGGCCAGCCCAAATCCTACTGACGGCAACGAGACCGGCGGCATCAAGACGCGCGGAGAACGGGTCTGGCGCAAACGGTGTCCATCTCACCATTCACCCGCCATCCCTAATTATGAAGGCCGCCGCCGCGCCTGAAATCACGCAGTTACTGGGCAAATGGCGGAGAGGGTGGGATTCGAACCCACGGTAGGGGTAAACCTACAACGGTTTTCGAGACCGCCACCTTAAGCCGCTCGGCCACCTCTCCCGCGGCGCCGGCTTATAAGCGGTCGGGCCGGGCGGTGCAAGATCGCGCACCCCTTCGGTTGACAGCCGGACGCCTGCCGTCTAAACGCCCGTCCTCCGGCCACCGGGCGCACGTCCGGGGCCCCATGCCGCTCAAGAAGGGCCGTCCGGCCTTGGCCGGAACCGCCGAACCAGGAATAGAGACGATGTTCGCAGTCATCCGCACTGGCGGAAAGCAGTATCGCGTCGCGCCGAACGACGTGTTGAAGATCGAGAAGCTGCCGGGCGAGGCCGGGGAGACGATCACCTTCACCGACGTCCTGGCCGTCGGCAGCGCCGCGGGCGGCACCACCATCGGCACGCCGCTGGTCGCCGGCGCCACCGTCACCGCGACCGTCATCGCGCAGGACCGGCTCGACAAGGTCATCATCTTCAAGAAGCGCCGCCGGCAGAACAGCCGCCGCAAGAACGGCCACCGCCAGCACGTCACCGTGCTCCGCGTCGCAGGCATCGCCGCCGACGGCCACCACGCGCCGCCCGACAGCAAGCCCGACTCCGCCGAAGCGCATGCATCCGAGGCCCCGGCCCACGAGCCGGCGGCCGAAACCGTCCCTGCCTGAGGAGACCCGACCATGGCCCATAAGAAAGCAGGCGGCTCGTCCCGCAACGGCCGCGACACCGCCGGCCGCCGCCTCGGCGTCAAGAAGTTCGGCGGCGAAAGCGTCGTCGCCGGCAACATCATCATCCGCCAGCGCGGCACCAAGATGAAGCCCGGCCTCAACGTCGGCCTGGGCAAGGACCACACGATCTTCGCCCTGACCGACGGCCATGTGAAGTTCACCCGCAAGGCCGAAGGCCGCGTCCACGTCTCGGTCGAGCCCCTGGCCGCCGCCGCCGAATAGCCGACGCCACACCCGTCCAGCGGAAAGGGGTCGGCGCGAGCCGGCCCTTTTTCATTCAGGTCCCCCCATCATGAAGTTCCTCGACCAGGCCAAGATCTACGTTCGCTCCGGTGACGGCGGCAACGGCACCATCGCCTTCCGGCGCGAGAAGTTCATGGAGTTCGGCGGCCCCGACGGCGGCGACGGCGGCCGCGGCGGAGACATCATCTTCGTCGCCGCCCACAACCTGAACACCCTCATCGACTTCCGCTACACCCAGCATTTCCGCGCCCCCAAGGGCGGCAACGGCGCCGGCAGCGACCGCACCGGCGCCGGCGCCCCCGACATCGTCATCCAGGTCCCGATCGGCACTCAGGTCATTGCCGAAGACAAGGAAACCCTCCTCGTCGACCTCGACGAACCCGGCAAACGCGTCGTGCTCTGCCGCGGCGGCGACGGCGGTCACGGCAACGCCCACTTCAAGTCCAGCACCAACCGATCCCCCCGCAAGGCGACCCCGGGCTACCCGGGCGAGGAACGATGGGTCTGGCTCCGGCTCAAGCTGATCGCCGATGCCGGCCTCGTCGGCCTGCCGAACGCCGGCAAAAGCACCCTCCTCTCCGTCGTCTCCGCCGCCCGGCCCAAGATCGCCGACTACCCCTTCACCACCCTCCACCCCCAGCTCGGCGTCGTCCGCCTCAGCCACTCCGAGGAGTTCGTCATCGCCGACATCCCCGGCCTCATCGAAGGCGCGCACGAAGGCGCCGGCCTCGGCGACCGCTTCCTCGGCCACGTCGAGCGCTGCGCCATCCTGCTGCACCTCGTCGACGGCACGGCGACCAGCCCCGTGAAGGCCTGGCGCACCGTCCGGGAGGAGCTGCGCTCCTACGGCGCCGGCCTGGCCGACAAGCCGGAGCTGCTGGTGCTCAACAAGACCGACGCGATGACCCCGCACCAGATCGGCGTCCGCCGCGCCGCGCTGCGCAAGGCCTCGGGCCAGGACGTGATGCTCCTCTCGGGCGTCAGCGGCGACGGCCTGCCCGAGGTCGTGCGTGCCCTGATGGACCGCATCCACGCCCACAAGACCGGGCAACGGAGCGGGGCCGACCTGCGCAGCGGGGCCGGGCAGCGGATCGACGCGTGACCGGCCGGCCCGCCCCCCCGACATCGCCCCCGTCACTTCCCCCCTCGCTCCTCGAGGCCCGCCTCCTCGTCGTCAAGATCGGCAGCGCGCTCGTCGTCGACCACGACACCGCTCGCACGGACTGGCTGCGGGGCGTCGCCGCCGACATCGCCGCCGCCCGGGCGCGCGGCACCGCGGTCATCGTCGTCTCCTCCGGCGCCATCGCGCTCGCCCGCCCCGTGCTCGGCCTGCTGCACCCTCGCCTCCGCCTCGAGGAGAAGCAGGCCGCCGCCGCCGTCGGGCAGATCCGCCTCGCCCAGGCCTGGACGGAGGCCCTGGCCGCCAACGGCCTCATCGCCGCCCAGCTGCTTCTAACCCTCGATGATACCGAGGACCGGCGCCGCTACCTCAATGCCCGCGCCACCCTCACCACCCTCATGGCCCTCGGCTGCATCCCCGTCATCAACGAGAACGACAGCGTCGCCACCGCCGAGATCCGCTTCGGCGACAACGATCGCCTGGCCGCCCGCGTCGCCGAGATGGTCCAGGCCGACCAGCTGCTCCTGCTGTCGGACATCGACGGCCTCTATACCGCCGACCCCAAGCGCGACCCCACAGCCCGGCACCTCCCCGTCATCCCCGCCCTCACCCCCGAGATCGAGGCCATGGGCGGCGACCCGCCCCCCGGCTACAGCAGTGGCGGCATGCGGACCAAGCTCGTCGCCGCCCGCATCGCCACCCAGGCCGGCTGCGCCATGGCCATCGCCGTCGGCACGGTCGACCGCCCGCTGCAGGCGCTCGAACAAGGCGCCCGCTGCACCTGGTTCCTGCCCGCCGAAGACGGCCGCAGCGCCCGCAAACGCTGGATCGCGGGCTCCCTCCAACCCGCCGGCCGCCTCGTCGTCGACGCCGGCGCCGCCCGCGCCCTCGCCGCCGGCCGCTCCCTCCTCCCCGCCGGCATCCAAGGCGTCCAAGGCGAGTTCGAACGCGGCGACCCCGTCCTGATCGAAAACCCCGCCGGCACCGTCCTTGCCCGAGGCCTCAGCGCCTATGCCAGCGCCGACGCCCGCCGCATCGCCGGCCACCGCTCCGAGGAAATCGAAACCCTCCTCGGCTGGCGCGGCCGCGACGAAGTCGTCCACCGCGACGACCTCGTCCTGGCATGAGCGTTCGACCGGGAGCGGGGCAACTTCATTGCCGCGTTCGGCCCGGAACGTCTTTTCGCATCAACTTCTGTTTTGCCCAAGCTGCTGATCACCATGGCTCGGGACTGCGGTATGATCTGCCCCTGGGGCCTCCCGACCAAACTCCTTGACCCCACCCCTTCCCTGGGTCGAAGCTTCCCGCCACATGCCGCGCACCCAGGACACCGCCGCCCGACGCCCCGCAACCCGCGGCGGCCCCGCCGTGCCCTCAGCGCCACAGCCATCCAGGGTCACCGCACCCCCCTGACGGCCCAGCCCCGATCGAGGACACGCCCCAAGCCCCCGCGACACACGTCGCAGGGGCTTTTTCATGTGCAGCAAGGACCACCATGACCACCGACGCGGACCAACCCGATCCCGAGCAGCCCGTCCACCACCAGCTCGAAGCCTACAACGCCCGCGACATCGACGCCTTCATGGCCTGCTGGTCCGAAGACTGCCGCTATTGCGAGTTCCCCGACCGCCTCCTCGCCCAGGGCGCCCCCGCCGTCCGGGCCCGCCACCTCGTCCGCTTCCGGGAACCCAACCTGTTCGGCCACCTCCACAGCCGCACCACCATCGGCAACCTTGTCGTCGACCACGAGACGGTCACGCGCACCTTCCCCAAAGGTTTCGGCCCCGAAGGCCCAGGCGAGATCGACGTGCTCGCCCTCTACCAGGTCGAAGACGGCCGCATCGCCCAAGCCTGGTTCAAGATGGGCCCCCCACGCCTCCATCCCCCCGGCACCATCACCATCCGCCCCGCCGCCCCCGCCGACGCCGCAGCCTGCCGCACCCTCACCCGGACCGCCTACGCGAAATGGGTTCCCCTCATCGGCCGCGAGCCCCGGCCCATGACCGCCGACGTCGAGGCCGCCCTCCGCAACCACCGCATCGACCTGCTGTTCCGCGACGGCCACCTGGCCGCCCTCATCGAGACCATCCCGAAACCCGACCACCTGCTCATCGAGAACGTCGCCGTCCTGCCAAGCGCCCAGGGCCAGGGCCTCAGCCGCAAGCTCCTGGCCCACGCCGAAAATCTCGCCAAAACCCTGGGCCACACAGAAACCCGGCTCTACACCAACAAGGCCTTCGCCGAGAACATCCGCCTCTACGAACGCTGCCACTACACCATCGACCGCGAAGAACCCTTCATCAACGGCATCGCCGTCCACATGAGCAAGCGCCTCGCCTGAAACGAAGACCAGGGACGCAACACCGCGCGACCCCGCGCCAAAACCGCGGTAACCTCCCTGCGTCGAAGATCGGAACCGCCATGCACCCCATCACCCGCCTGCTCGCTGCCACGGCGCTGCTCGCCATCCCCGTTGCAACCTCTGCCGCCCAGGCCGAAACCACCCTCCGCGTCGTCCTCGTCAACGACCTCACCAGCCTCGATCCCGTGCAGTCCACCGCCGCCTTTGTCCGCAATCACGGCTTCCTCGTCTACGACCAGCTCTTCGCGCTCGACAGCAAGGGCGACCCCCGGCCCGAGATGGTCGACACCTTCACCAGATCCGACGACGGCCGCACCTGGCGCTTCACCCTCCGCCCCGGCCTCTCCTTCCACGACGGCACCCCCGTCCGCGCCATCGACGCCGTCGCCAGCATCAAGCGCTGGGGTCAGCGCGACGTCGTCGGCAAGGCGCTCCTGGCCGCCACCGCCTCGCTCGAGGCCATCGACGACCGCAGCTTCGCCCTCACCCTCTCCCGCCCCTTCGCCCTGGTGACGGAGGCGCTGGCCCGCCCTACCGCCAGCGCCCTGTTCGTCATGCCGGAGCGCCTGGCCAACACGCCCCCCACCGTCGCCATCACCGACGCCACCGGCTCCGGCCCCTACGTGTTCGAGCCCGATGCCTGGCAGGCCGGGCACCGCGCCGTGTATCACCGCAACCCCGCCTACCAGCCCCGCCCGGAGCCGCCCGACGGCCTCGCGGGCGGCAAGGTCGCCATGGTCGACCGCATCGAGTGGCTCTCCATGCCCGACGCCGCCACCGCCGCCGCCGCGCTCCAGAAGAACGAGGTCGACTTCCTCGAGCAGCCCAGCCCGGACCTGATCCCGGTGCTGGAAGGCAGCCGCGACATCAAGCTGATGGCCATCAACCCCATCGGCTACGACATCTGGCTGCGTCCGAACAGCGCCCAGCCCCCCTTCGACAAGCCCGCCGCCCGCCAGGCGCTGCTCTACCTCGTCGACCAGAAAGAGAACCTGGACGCCATCGGCATCCGCCCCTCCGAGCAGGTCCCCTATTGCCCGGCCTATTTCATGTGCGGCAGCCCGCTCGAAACCGCCGCCGGCGCCCGCGGCCTGCAACGGATCGACATCGCCCACGCCAAGGCCCTGCTCGCCGAAGCCGGCTACAAGGGCGAGAAGGTCGTCTTCATGGACCCCGGCGACCAGGCGGTGAACCACGCCGCCACCCTCACCATGGCGCAGAACTTCGCGCGCGCCGGCCTCAACATGGACGTCCCCGCCATGGACTGGGGCACCGTCACCCAGCGCCGCAACAAGAAGGACCCGGTGGACCAGGGCGGCTGGAGCCTGTTCATCACCATCGCCAACGTCCTGGACGGCAGCAGCCCGTTGACCAATCTCTACCTCGCCGCCCCCTGCGAGAACGGCATCGCCGGCTGGCCCTGCGACCCCAAGCTGGAGGAGCTGCGCCGCGCCTGGTGGGAGGAAGGCGACACCGCCGCCCGCGCCCGCCTGCTGGACCAGGTCCACGCCCGCGCCTTCGACGTGCTGCCCTACATCAACGCCGGGCAGTTCCGGACCCTGTCCGCCTTCCGCACCAACATCGAGGGCATCCGCGCGACCACCATCCCGGTCTTCTGGGGCGTCGAAAAGCGCTGATCTGCCCCGCAAGGCCGCCCTCCCGCGCCCGGCCGCATGCCGCTATGATCGAATAACCGGATCGGAGGACGTGAGATGATCGCCCGCGTGTTGCTGTCCATCGTCGCAGTGGCCCTGTTCTGGGCCTACGAGGCCGTCTCGGGCATCGCCGGCACGCTGTACTCGGCCAAGGCGGCCGGACAGCAGTTCGCCTCCAGCGACGCGGCCTACGCCATGGCGGCCGGGCAGATGTCCCTGTGGCGCGCCGCCGCCCTGCCCGCCGGCATCCTGCTGCTGATCCTGCTGCTGATCTGGTGGCCGCTGCTCCGCCGCCGCGCGGCCCTCCTCTCGATCGCCCTCCTGCTCGGCACCGCCGCCCTGCCCGGCCCCGCCCGCGCCTATTACGACACGACGGACCGCGCCGAGGCCTACACGATCCTGCCCAATGAAAGCGCGTTCTGGATCCCCGACGCCGGCGACCGCAAGAACGACCAGTCCCGCCTCGAATCCGAAGCCTTCCTCGAAGCCAACCGCATCTCCGTCGCCCGCTTCGTCATCCCGCACGCCAAGTTCCAGAACAGCGGCGGCTGGTTCGGCATCGACGGCTACGTGCCCACCGGCCGCCTCATCATCGTCGACCGCTCGCCCTTCACCCGCGAGTGGGTCGACCACCCGGACCGCGGCACCTCCGTCCGCAAGGAGGGCTTCCCCTGCCAAAGCCGGGAAGGCCTGAACATCACCGCCGGCGTCACCATCGGCACCTCCGTCGCCGACGGCCCGCAGGCGTCCAAGTTCCTGTATCGCTTCGGCGTCAAGCGGCCTGCGGGCGACCGCGGCGACCGCGCCGTCATCTTCACCTCGGTCTACTTCAGCCGCAGCCTGGCCGAAGTCATGGACGACGTCGGCCGCAAGCAGATCCAGGCGATCGTCTGCCGCGAGTTCGCCGCCCGCACGCTGGACCGCGCCAACGAGGAAGCGAACGCCGTGATGGCCGCCGTCGAGCAGGAGGCGCGCAAGTATCTGGGGTCCGTCGGCATCTCGCTCGACTTCATCGGCTGGGCCGACACCTTCACCTTCGACCACGATGTCCAGAAGGCGATCAACGACCGCTACGTCGCCGACAAGCTGCAGCCCGTCGCCTCCCTCCTGGCCGCCCTGACCCAGCTGAAGGTGCAGGAAGGGCTGAGCGCCGGCCTCGCCAGCAAGGGCCTGCCCGTCGTCGTCACCCCCGGCATGCTGGAGGCGCTGGCCGGTCTCGCCTCCAAGGCCGCCCCCGCCCTCCCCGTCGGCCCGGCACCGCCGTAACCCCGGCCTTCACCACGGCCACCGCGCCACGACGTCGTGCCCCCCCTCCCATATCAGCTTCAACGCCACGTACAACACGATCACCAGACCCACCCAGGCGATCCACCGCCGCGTCTCCAGCAGCCCGGCGATCACCCGCGCCGCCGCCCCCATCAGCACCACCGAGATCCCCAGGCCGACGACGAGCACCCACGGATGCTCCCGCGCCGCACCCGCCACCGCCAACACGTTGTCCAAGCTCATGGAAAGGTCGGCCAGCACGATCTGCATCATCGCCGCCCGCATCGTCTTGGGCGGCGCATGGCCGGAAAACGCGTCGCGCATCCGCCGGGTCGGCCGCAACTCCCGATACATCTTCCAGCACACCCACAGCAGCAGCACGCCGCCCGCCAGCAATAGGCCGACGATCGCCAGCAGCTGCAGCGTCACCAGCGCGAACCCGATCCGGAACACCGTCGCGATCGCGATCCCCACCAGGATCGCCCGCGCCTTCTGCCCGTCCGGCAGCCCCGCCACCGCCATGCCCACCACGATCGCGTTGTCGCCGGCCAGCACCAGGTCGATCAGCAGGACCTGCAGCAAGGCCACCAGCTCCGGGAGGTATGCGCTCATGGTCTTGCCTTCGCTGAACACTGGGCGTAACGGCGCATACGGTCCGAGCCCCTTCCTGTAAGCCCCTGAGGCCAACGATGGTTCCACGTTACGCCCGCCCCGAGATGACCGCCATCTGGTCGCCCGAGAACCGGTTCCGCATCTGGTTCGAGATCGAGGCCCTGGCCGCCGAGGCCATGGCCCAGCAGGGCATGATCCCCGAGACCGCCGCCCGCACCATCCGCGAGAAGGGCGCCGCCAAGCTCGCCCGCATCGACCAGGCCGACCTCGACCGCATCGACGAGATCGAGCGCGAGACCCGGCACGACGTCATCGCCTTCCTCACCTGGCTCGCCGAAGGCATCGGCCCGGACAGCCGCTTCGTCCACCAGGGCATGACCAGCAGCGACGTGCTGGACACCTGCCTCTCCGTGCAGATGACCCAGGCCGCCGACATCCTGCTGGCCGACCTCGACCTGGTGCTGGCCGCCCTCGAGCGCCGGGCCATCGAGTTCAAGTACACGCCCACCATCGGCCGCAGCCACGGAATCCACGCCGAACCCACCAGCTTCGGCCTGAAACTCGCCGGCCACTGGGCCGAGTTCGCCCGCAACCGCGCCCGCCTGGTGCAGGCCCGCGCCGAGATCGCCGTCTGCGCCGTCAGCGGCGCCGTCGGCACCTACGCCCATCTCGGTCCCGCCATCGAGGCGCACGTCGCCGCCAAGCTGGGCCTGGTGCCGGAGCTCGTCTCCACCCAGGTCATCCCGCGGGACCGCCACGCCGCCTTCTTCTGCACCCTCGCCGTCGTCGCCAGCGGCATCGAACGCCTGGCCACCGAGGTCCGCCACCTGCAGCGCAGCGAGGTCCGCGAAGCCGAGGAGTTCTTCCACGCGGGCCAGAAGGGCAGCAGCGCCATGCCCCACAAGCGCAACCCCGTGCTCAGCGAGAACCTGACCGGCCTCGCGCGCATCGTCCGTGCCTGCGCGACCCCCGCGCTCGAGAACGTGGCGCTGTGGCACGAGCGTGACATCAGCCACAGCAGCGTGGAACGCGCCATCGGCCCCGACGCCACCATCACCCTCGACTTCGCCCTCGTCCGCCTGGCCGGCATGATGGACAAGCTGACCGTCTACCCCGCCCAGATGCTCGCCAACCTCGAAAGCCTGGGCGGCGTCGTGCACAGCGGCGAGGTCCTGCTGGCCCTCACCCGCGCCGGCATCCTGCGCGAAGACGCCTACCGCATCGTCCAGCGCAGCGCGATGGCCACATGGACGCAGCTGGGCAAGCCCGGCGCCTCAGGCTTCCGCGACACCCTGCTGGCCGACCCGGATGTCGCCGGCCGGGTCTCGCCCGCAGCACTCGATTCCGCCATGGGCCTCGACATGCACCTGGCCCACATCGATCACGTGTTCGCGCGCCTCTTCCCCAGCCACGAAGTCGCCATCAAGGCGGCCTGAATCCGTCACGCTCCGAACGTCGTCATGGATGTGGATCGAGGAGGGTCCCGCCCATGCGTAAAATCCTGATGTCCCTGACCGTTCTGGCCGGCGCCACCATCGTCATGGCCCCGATGGCCGACGCCCGCCCCGTCATCGTCGACGTCCCCGTCGTGGTCGACGTGCCGCAGGCCCGCCCTGTCCAGTACTATCCCGGCCAATACCACGAGGGTGAACGCGCCCGCGAGTGGCACCGTCACGAGGAATGGCGCCGCTGGCACCGCCACGAGGAATACCGCCGCTGGCACCAGTATCGCGGCTGGTAACCCAAGCCCCAGCCTCCACGTCCGTCATCCCTGGGCTCGTCCCGGGGATGCAGGCGGTGCCGCACCCACAAGCGCTAAACTAATGCCAGAAAGCGATAAAGAACTTCCAAGGTCAGGCCGCCAGATGCCGGAACCCCCCAGCCTTCCGTCAGGCCGCCGGCGGAAGGTTCACGTGGTCGGCGATGCGCAACACGTTGTCCTGGATCTCCGTGATCAGGAAGCCATGCCCCATCACCGACGAATGATACTGCGTGATCGTCGACCGAACCGCCGCAAACTCCCGCCGCGTGTCGGCCCGATGCTGCGCCAGGTCTACGTTCACCTGGTCCAGGTCGACCCGCAGCCGCTCCACCGCAGTGATCAACTGGCCCAGCATCGCCACGATATGACCCTGGTCCGTCCCGTTTCCGCTCATGCCCATCCACCTGACACTGTGTCGAAGGCTACACGAGCCCCTCTTCGCCTCGCAAGCGCGACCCTGCCCTGCCCAGCCCGCCCCCGCTTCCGCACCGCACCGCACCGCACAAGTGGTCACCCGCGCCCCCCCCTGCTATACCGGGCCCCGAAGCACAGGGAATAGGTGATGGCGCGGCGCCGGCAACTCTACGAGGGCAAGGCCAAGGTCCTGTTCGAAGGCCCCGAACCCGGGACCCTCGTCCAGTACTTCAAGGACGACGCCTCCAACGGCAAGGACGGCAAGACCGGAACCATCACCGGCAAGGGCGTGCTCAACAACCGCATCAGCGAATACCTCATGATGCGCCTGGCCGAGATCGGCGTTCCCACCCACTTCGTCCGCCGCCTCAACATGCGCGAACAGCTGATCCGCGAGGTCGAGATCATCCCCTTGATGATCGTCATGCGCAACGTCGCCGCAGGCTCGCTCAGCACCCGCCTCGGCATCCCCGAGGGCACGCGCCTCCCCCGCAGCATCATCGAATACTACTACAAGAACGAGGCGTTGAACGACCCGATGGTGGCCGAGGAGCACATCACCGCCTTCGGCTGGGCCGGGTCGCAGGACATGGACGACATCGTCGCCCTGGCGCTGCGGGTCAACGACTTCCTCTCGGGCCTGTTCCTCGGCGTCGGCATCACCCTGGTTGACTTCAAGCTCGAATTCGGTCGCCTGTGGGACGAGGACGACATGCAGATCGTCGTCGCCGACGAGATCAGCCCCGACAGCTGCCGCCTGTGGGACGCCAAGACCAGCGAGAAGATGGACAAGGACCGTTTCCGACGCGACCTCGGCCGGGTCGAGGAAGCCTACCAGGAAGTCGCCCGCCGCCTCGGAATCCTGCCGGAAGCCGGGAACAACGACCTGAAAGGGCCGGAGCTGATGCAATGACGGCACCAGGCTTGAAGGCAATCGTCACCGTCATGCTCAAGCCCGGCGTGCTGGACCCCCAGGGCCGCGCCATCGGCCAGGCCCTCGGCACCCTCGGCTTCGAGGGCGTGGGAGAGGTCCGCGCCGGCAAGGTGATCGAGCTGGAACTTTCTGCGACCGACGCCGCTGGTGCCAAGGCACAGGCCGAGGCCATGGCCCGCCGCCTGCTCGCCAACAGCGTCATCGAAACCTTCCGCGTGGAGATCGCCCCCAATGCCTGACCCGATCAAGACCATCCTGCTCGCCGCCCTGGCCGTCGCCGCCCTCGGCGGCACCGCGAAGGCCCAGCGCATGTCGAACCTGACCGGACAGAAGCTGGTCGAGCTGTGCACCAGCAAGGACGCCCGCCAGGTCGAGGGCTGCACCGCCTACATCGACGGCATCGCCGACACCGCCCAGTTCTACCAGCGCCTCCGCCCGGCCGACGCCAGCAAGGGCGCCGCCCTGCCCGGCTACATCTGCGTCCCCGGCCCCACCACCGGCGTCCAGCTCCGCGCCACCATCATCAGCTGGTACCGCAACCACCAGGACCAGGCCAACCGCCAGGCCAGCGGCATCGTCCTCCGCGCGCTCGACGAGGTCTACGTCTGCCCCGGCGAAGCCCGCCACATGGCACCCTCCGAGTAGGAACGCCCGCTTGAAAGCCGCCGTCGTCGTCTTCCCCGGTACCAACCGGGAGCGGGACATGGCCATCGCGCTGCACCGCGCGACCGGCCACAAGCCCCGGATGGTCTGGCACCACGAGACGACGCTGGACGGGCTCGACCTCGTCGTGCTGCCGGGCGGCTTCAGCCACGGCGACTATCTCCGCTGCGGCGCCATGGCCGCCCGCAGCCCCGTCATGGCCGCCATCCACGCCTTCGCCGCCCGCGGTGGCCACATCCTGGGCGTCTGCAACGGCTTCCAGATCCTGACCGAGGCCGGACTCTTGCCGGGCGCACTGCTGCACAACGCCGGCATGCGCTTCCTCAGCCAGGACTGCCACCTCCGCGTCGACCAGGCCGACACCGCCTTCACCCGGCACTACCAGCCGGGCCAGGTGTTCCGCGCTCCCATGGCGCATGGCGACGGCAACTATTTCGCCGACCCCCAGACGCTCGACCGCCTGGAAGACGAGGGCCTCGTCGCCCTGCGCTACTGCTCCCCAGAGGGCGAGCTCACCCCGGACTCCAACGCCAACGGATCCCAGCGCCACATCGCCGGCATCCTCTCCCCCGACCGCCGCATCATGGGCCTCATGCCCCACCCGGAAGACCTCGTGGACCCGCTGATGGGCGGCACGGACGGCCTGCCGCTGTTCCAGGGCATGACCGAGGCCCTCGCCGCATGACCACCGCCGCCTCCTCTCCTGCCGTCAACCAGGCCCTCGCCCGCCAGTTCGGCCTCAGCTCCGAGGAATACGCCCGCGTCCTCGCCATCATGGGCCGCACGCCCAGCCTCACCGAACTCGGCATCTTCAGCGTCATGTGGTCCGAGCACTGCAGCTACAAATCCAGCCGCGTCCACCTGAAGACCCTGCCCACGACGGCCCCCTGGGTCATCCACGGCCCCGGCGAGAACGCCGGCGTCGTCGCCATCGGCGACGGCCTGGCCGCCATCTTCAAGATGGAATCGCACAACCACCCCAGCTTCATCGAACCCTACCAGGGCGCCGCCACCGGCGTCGGCGGCATCCTCCGCGACGTCTTTACCATGGGCGCACGCCCCGTCGCCAACCTCAACGCCCTCCGCTTCGGAGACCCGAAGGACCCCCGCACCAAACGCATCGTCGACGGCGTCGTCCGCGGCATCGGCGGCTACGGCAACTGCGTCGGCGTCCCCACCGTCGGCGGCGAGATCGACTTCCACCCGGCCTACAACGGCAACCCGCTCGTCAACGCCATGACCGTCGGCATCGCACAAGCCGACCGCATCTTCCTCAGCGCCGCCGCCGGCATCGGCAACCCCGTCATCTACGTCGGCGCGAAAACCGGCCGCGACGGCATCCACGGCGCCACCATGGCCTCGGCCGAGTTCGGCGCCGACTCCGAGGAGAAGCGCCCCACCGTCCAGGTCGGCGACCCCTTCGTCGAAAAGCTGCTGATCGAGGCCTGCCTCGAGCTGATGGCCACCGACGCCATCGTCGCCATCCAGGACATGGGCGCCGCCGGGCTGACCAGCAGCAGCGTCGAGATGGCCGGCAAGGGCGGCGTCGGCCTCGAACTGGACCTCGACGCCGTCCCCCAGCGCGAAACCGGCATGACGGCCTACGAGATGATGCTGTCGGAATCGCAGGAACGCATGCTGATGGTGCTCCGCCCCGACCGGCAGGACGTGGCCCGCGCCATCTTCCTCAAATGGGAGCTGGATTTCGCCGTCATCGGCCACCTCACCGACACCGGCCACATCGTCATCCGCCACCAGGGCCGTATCGAGGCCGACATCCCGCTCGACCCCCTGGCCGACCAGGCGCCGGTGTATCACCGCTCCATGACCGAAACGCCGAAGCAGCCCCCGCTCGGCCCCGTGCCCGACCCCGTCGGCCTGCTGCCCGCGCTCGAGACCCTGCTCGCCTGCCCCGACCTGTGCAGCCGCGCCTGGGTCTGGAACCAGTACGACAGCACCATCGGCGGCCAGACCGTCCGCCGCCCCGGCCAGGCCGACGCCGCCATCGTCCGGCTGGAGGGCCACGCCCGCGCCCTGGCGCTCACCACCGACGTCACTCCCCGCTACTGCGCCGCCGACGCCGAGCTGGGCGGCGCACAGGCGGTGGCCGAAGCCTGGCGCAACATCACCGCCACCGGTGCACGGCCGCTCGCCATCACCGACAACATGAACTTCGGCAACCCCGAAAAGCCCGAGATCATGGGCCAGTTCGCCGGCGCCATCCGCGGCATCGCCGCTGCCTGCCGCGCGCTCGACTTCCCCGTCGTCTCCGGCAACGTCTCGCTCTACAACGAGACCGAAGGCCGCGGCATCCTGCCCACCCCCGCCATCGGCGGCCTGGGCGTGCTGGACGACGCGGCCCAGGCCGTAGGCCTCGCCTTGCCGCCCGGCCTCACCCTCGTTTTGGTCGGCGGCCCGCCCAGCCATCTCGGCCAGTCGCTGTGGCTGCGGGAGGTCACGGGGCAGGAAGCCGGCCCGCCCCCGCCCGTCGACCTGGTCGCGGAACGCCGGCACGGCGACTTCGTCCGCGACCGGATCCTGAGTGGCGCCGTTGCCGCATGCCACGACCTCTCGGATGGCGGCCTGCTCGTCGCCGTGGCCGAGATGGCGCTCGCCGGCGACTGCGGCGCGACCCTCACCGCCCCAGGCGACCATGCCTTCTGGTTCGGCGAGGACCAGGCCCGCTACGTGCTCGCCGTGCCGGACCCCGCCGCCCTGCTCGCGGCAGCCGCGGCCGCCAAGGTGCCGGCAGCCCCCCTCGGGACCTCCGGCGGAACGCATTTGACACTCCCCGGCCTCCAACCCATATCCTTGATGCACCTCCGGGAAGCGCATGAACGCTTCTTCCCGGCCTGGATGGGGACCTGATCCATGGCGATGATCGCCAGCGACATCGAAGCCTTGATCAAGCAGGCCCTGCCCGACGCCGTCGTCACCATCGACGACCTGGCCGGCGACGGCGACCACTATGCCGCAACCGTCGTCAGCACCGCCTTCAAGGGACGCTCCCGCGTCCAGCAGCACCAGATGGTCTACGCCGCCCTGCAAGGCCGCATGGGTGGCGCACTGCACGCCCTCGCCCTGCAAACCTCCGTCCCCGACTAGGAGAACGCCATGAGCAACCCCGTCCACGAGCGCATCGAGGCCGATCTCGGCGCAAACCCCGTCATGCTCTACATGAAGGGCAATGCCATGTTCCCGCAATGCGGCTTCTCCGCCCGCGTGGTCCAGATCCTGACCCACCTCGGCGTCCCCTTCCAGACTGCCAACGTCCTCGAGGACCCGGCCCTCCGTGAAGGTGTCAAGGAGTTCTCCTCCTGGCCCACCGTCCCGCAGCTCTACGTCAAGGGCGAGTTCGTCGGCGGCTGCGACATCGTCACCGAGATGTACCAGTCCGGCGAGCTCGAGACGATGCTCACCGAAAAGGGCATCGCCCACCAGGCCGCCGCCTGACCGACTCCCCTTCGGCGTCGTGCGTCGGATGAGGGGCCGCAGGAGAACGCTCGCTTGAAGAAGCCGGCACAAGCGTTCTCCGGCTTCCCCCCATCCGCCCTCGCCTTCCTCCACGACCTCGGCGCCCATAACGAGAAACCCTGGTTCGAGGCGAACCGGACTCTCTACGAAACCGCGGTGAAGACCCCCGCATCCGCCCTCGTCACCGCCGTCGCCGACGCGCTCCGCGCCCGCGACCTCCCGCTCGAGGGCGACCCGAAGCGAAGTGGCTTCCGCATTCACCGCGACGTCCGCTTCAGCAAGGACAAGCGCCCCTACAAGACCAATGCCGGGCTCGTCTGGTATCGCCAGGGCTCCGGCAAGGACGGTGCCGGCATCCTCTACTTCCACCTGGCCCCCGGCGCATGCTTTGCCGCCGTCGCCTTCTACATGCCGCACCCCGAGGTGCTCGGCGCGATCCGCGAGTTCATCCGCGTCCACCCCGACCGCTTCCTGGCCATGCAGGCCAGGTTGCAGGCAGCCGGCCTCGCCCTCGAGCCGCTCGAAACCCTCGCCCGCATGCCCCGTGGCTTCGAGGACATGGCAGCCTCCCCCCTCGCCCCGGTGCTCAAGCTCAAGTCTCTCCTGCTGCGCCGCCCGGTCCCCGACGCACTGGCCTGCACCCCGGCCCTGGTCGGCGCAATCGTCGACCTCGCTGCCGAAGGCCTCCCCCTCCTGCAATTCGGTTGGGCGGCCGTCGACGAAGCCCGCTGACCGTCCCCTCGTGCTCTGGCACGGCGTGTGCTTGCCCTTCTGCCCAGAACCGCCCTTCGGCAACGACGCCGAGGGGCGGAGCAAGGCGGCAGGAGCCCGATCGGCCCGCCGCACGCACCACAGCAACACGAGGGATCCCACCCATGTCCTATGTCTCGCCAGCCGAATTCGTGGTCAAGATGGTCGACGCAGGCCAATCTAAGGTGCTCATGGCCCCCCGCGACGCCCTGATCCGCGCCTTCATGGCCGGCGCGATCCTCGCCCTCGCCGCCGTCTTCGCCGTCACCGTCACCCAGCAGACCGGCTACCCGATCATCGGCGCCATGCTGTTCCCCGTCGGCTTCTGCATGCTCTACCTCCTCGGATTCGACCTGCTGACCGGCGTTTTCGTGCTCACCCCGCTCGCCCTCATCGACCGCCGCCCCGGCGTCACCCTCGGTGGCGTGCTGAAGAACTGGGCCATCGTCTTCGCCGGCAACTTCCTCGGCGCCCTCACCGTCGCCCTCATGATGTCGATCGTCTTCACCTTCGGCTTCCAGACCGAACCCAATGCCGTCGGCAAGGTCATCGCCGGCATCGGCGAGACCCGCACCATCGGCTACAAGCACTACGGCGCGGCCGGGATGCTCACCCTCTTCATCCGCGGCGTGCTGTGCAATTGGATGGTGTCCACCGGCGTCGTCGGCGCCATGATCTCCACCACCGTCAGCGGCAAGGTCATCGCGATGTGGATGCCCATCATGGTGTTCTTCGCCATGACGTTCGAGCATTCGGTCGTGAACATGTTCCTGTTCCCGTCCGGCCTCATCATGGGCGGCAAGTTCTCCATTGCCGATTACATCATCTGGAACGAGATCCCGACCGTCGTCGGCAACCTGCTCGGCGGCCTCGCCTTCACCGGCCTCACCCTCTATGCCACCCACATGCGCACCGGCCCCCAGCGCATCCCCGCCAGCGCCACCACCCACGCCGAGGGCTCCCTCGCATAGCACGAGAAGAAGAGCGCTGAAGAACTCCTAAATTTAGGGGAAACACCCTTGAAGTCGTCATCCCCGGGCTCGTACCGGGGATGCACGCCGTTACACCATCACACGCCAACCCGAAGACAGGACAAGCTATAAACATTGTCCGATTACACGCCGATCACCCTCTGGACCTTTCGTCAACAGCCCTTGTTGGTGGCAGAGTTTTCAGCAGCCTGCTAGCGTTCGTCGAGCTCGCCGAGCGCCTGCACCAGCGTCGCTGCCATCTCGGCCCGCGCCTCCCGCGTGACCGCCGCATAATGCGGCTGCAGCACCACGTTCTCCCGCGCCAGGAACCGCGCATCGAGCCCGGGCTCCCGCGCGAACACATCGAGCCCGGCCCCCGCGATCCCGCCCGTCTCCAGCGCATCCAGCAACGCCGCCTCGTCCACCACGGACCCGCGGGACACGTTCACCAGGTACCCATCCGGGCCCAGCTGCCGCAGCACGCCGGCATCGACCAGCCCCCGCGTCGCCGCCCCCCCGGGGCAGGACAGCACGAGAACGTCCGCCCAGTCCGACAGACCGTTCAGCGTCGGCATGAACGCCCAGCCCCCGGGCCGCGCCCGCGGCCCCGTATAGGCCACCTGCAGCCCCAGCCCGGTCAGCCGCGTGGCGATCAGCGTCCCGATCGCGCCCAGCCCCACGATGCCCGCCTTCATCCCGCTCACCCGCCGCGACGGCGAAAGCCGCTCCGGGCCCCAGCGCCCCGCCCGCACGAACCGGTCCGCCTCCGCCACCCGCCGCACCACGGCAAACAGCAGAGCGACCGCCGCATCCGCCGTGTCCGTCCGCACCGCATCCGGCGTGTGCCGCACCACGATCCCGCGCCGCGCCGCCGCGTCCATGTCGATCCGGTCCAGCCCCACCCCGTTGCAGGCGATCAGCCGCAGCCCCGGCAGCCGCGCCATCGTCGCCGCATCCGCCCCCACCATGCTCGTCGTCACCGCCGCACGAACCGCCGTCACATCCGCCACGCCCGCCGCACCCCCATCCTCGATCAGCGTGAATCGCGCCGACAGCGCCGCCCGCAGCTCCGGCGGGATCGCCCCCAAAACCACCACGTCCATCGTTGTCTCCCCCCGCATTGCCGGTCTTCTTGCGCCGGACTATGGTGCTCCATCAAGCAAAAGGCCAGTTCATGTGCCTTTCGGGACGGAGGCGATGGGCGTCACCTACGAGCAGATGAAGACCGCCTCCGCGTCGCTGTACGAGGCCGCGCTGAAGAAGGTGCCGGACGACACGCTGGCTGCGCTGCGCCGGGCCATGGGGACGGAAACGAACGCCCTCGCCCGCCGCACGCTCGAGATCATGCTCCGCAGCGCCGAGAAGGCCGAGACCGAAGACCGCTTCGTCTGCTCCGACTCCGGCGTCCCCACCTACGTCGTCGAGATCGGCACCGGCGCCCGCATGGACGGCGACCTGAAGCAGGCCATCCGCGACGGGTTCGCCGACCTCGTCCGGACCATCCGCCCGCCCTTGCTCAAGCACGTCGCCAACCCGCTGACCAACGAGCGCGGCTATGCCGGCAAGGACATGCCCATCGTCACCTGGGACCTCGTCAGCGGCTCCGACACCATCGACGTCACCTGCTCCCCCAAGGCGCTCGGCTCCGGCCGCTGGGCCGCGCTCGAGATCTTCACCGCCCCCAGCCTCGACACGATCGAGGCCTACGTCATGGACTGCGTGATGAAGGCCGGGTCGCAGCACTGCCCGCCCGTGGTCATCGGCGTCGGCATCGGCGGCAGCTTCGACCACTGCGCCAAGATCGCCAAGCAGGCCGCGCTCCGCCCCTTCGGCCAGACCAACCCGGAGCCGATCCTGGCCGCCATGGAGGATCGGCTCCTCCGCGCCGTCAACAAGACCGGGTTCGGCCCCATGGGCACCGGCGGCGACACCACGGCGCTCGGCGTCCACGTCGCCTTCTCCGCCGGCCACGGCTTCACGCCCGTCGCCGTCTGCTTCAACTGCTGGATCAACCGCCGCACCCGCGCCCGCCTGCACAACGACGGCACGACGGAGCGCCTGGAATGACCGTCACCACCCACCGCCTGTCGCTGCCCCTGTCCGAGGCAGCCGTCCGCAGCCTGCGCGCCGGCGACATGGTCGTGCTCGACGGCGCACTCACCATCACCGCCGGCCTGCCCACGCACCAACGCATCCAGGAATACCTCGATGCCGGGACCCCGCTGCCCGTCGACCTGCAGGGCGGCGCACTGTTCCACCTCGGCAGCTACTCCGAGGACGGGCCGCAGGGCTTCGACGTCCTCTACATGAACCCCACCACCTCCACCCGCTTCAACGCCTTCATGCCCGGCTTCATCCGTCGCCTCGGCCTCCGCGCCGTCGGCGGCAAGGGCGGGCTCGACCGCGCCTGCGCCACCGCCATGCAGGAACAGGGCTGCGTCTACCTGTCGTTCCTCGGCGGCGGCTGCCCCCTCCTGTCGGACGCCATCCGCTCGGTCATCTCGGTCCACTGGACGGACCTCATCCCGCATTTCCGCCTCGTGACCCTCCGCGTCGAGGCGCTCGGGCCCCTCACCGTCGGCATCGATGCCCACGGGAACAGCCTCTATGACACGCTGCACGACGAGGCCGCGGCCCGCCTGCCCGCCATCCTCGCCGCCCTCCGGACCGATCGGGACCAGACCGTGCCATGACCGACCACATCGTCCGCCACGACCACCTCGACTTCCTCTGCCGCGTCGACGGCCCCGAGGGCGCACCCTGGATGGTGTTCAGCAACTCCCTGGCCACCAACCTCACGCTCTGGAACCCCCAGGTCGCAGCCTTCGCCGGCCGCTGGCGCACGCTGCGCTACGACCAGCGCGGCCACGGCGGCACCACCGTCCCGACCGCCCCCGCCTCGCTCCCGCAGCTCGCCGACGACGCCCAGGCCATCATGGCCCATTTCGGCGTGGCGGACGCCGTCTTCGTCGGCGTCTCCCTCGGCGCCGCCACCGGCCTCTGCCTCGCCCCCCGCGTCGGCAGCCCCATCGCCCGCCTGGTCGCCGCCGACGGCAACGCCGCGACGCCCCCGGGCGGTGCCGCCGGCTGGTCCGAGCGCCTGGCCGTCGCCACCGACCAGGGCATGCCGGCCTTCGCCGACCTCACCATCCCCCGCTGGTTCACCCCGGCCTCCCGCGCCGCCGCCGCCCCCGCCGTCGCAACAGCCCAGGCCATGGTGGCATCCACCCCCCTGGCCGGGCTCGAGGCCTGCATCCGCGCCCTGCAGGACTACGACCTCACGGCAGGCCTCGGCGCCATCGGCCAGCCCACCCTGCTCATCGCCGGCGCGCAGGACGGCGTCATGCCCCAGACCATGCGGACCATCCAGGCCGCGATCCCCGGCGCGCGCTACGTCGAGATCCCAGGCGCAGGCCACCTGCCGGGCATCGAGCAACCGCAGGCCTTCAACGCGGCGCTCGAGACCTTCCTCGCATGACCGACGCCGTCACCCTGTGCGAATGCTTCGCCCGCGACGGCCTGCAGCACGAGCCCGGCTTCGTCGCAACCGCCGACAAGATCGCCCTGATCGACGCCTTCACCCACGCCGGCTTCCCCCGCATCGAGGCCACCAGCTACAGCCACCCGGCCCAGGTCCCCGCCTTCCGCGACGCCACCGACGTCCTGGCCGGCATCGCCCGCGCCCCCGGCGTCCACTACAAGGCCACCTGCCCCAACCTGCGCGCCGTCGAGCGCGCCCTGAAGGACCTCGAGGCCGGGCACGGCGCCAACGAGCTGAGCCTGCTGGTCTCGGCGACCGAGGGCCACACCGAACGCAACCTTCGCACCACCCGCGCCGAACAATGGGCCCGGGTGGACGCCATGGCCGCCGCCGCACGCGGCCGCGCGCGCCTGGTGGGCGTCATCTCCGTCGCGTTCGGCTGCCCCATCGAGGGCGCCGTGGACCCCGGCTGCGTGGCCGAGGACGCCGCCCGCTTCGCAGCGCTCGGTGTGGAGCTGGTCGCGCTGGGCGACACCACGGGCCTCGCCACCCCGCCAGCCATCCGCGCCCTGTTCGCCCGGCTGATCGCCGCCCACCCCGCCACCGCCTTCGTCGCGCACCTCCACAACACCCGCGGCACCGGCATCGCAAACTGCATCGCCGCGCTCGATGCCGGGTGCCGCCACTTCGACACGTCGTTCGGGGGCGTCGGCGGCCACCCGGCCCGCATCCAATACGGCGAAGGCCAGACCGGGAATGTCGCGACCGAAGACCTGGTGCGCCTGCTGGAAGCCTGCGGCGTGCCCACCGGCATCGACCTCGACCGCATGATGGAAGCCTCCCGCCTTTGTGAACGCAGCCTTGGCCGCCAGCTGCACAGCCTGGTCGCCCGCGCCGGCCTTGGTTTCGAGGCCGCACCTGAGATGGAACCCGCCCATGCTTGAAACCGAGGACCGCGGCGCCGTCCGCATCCTGTGGATGAACCGTCCGGAGAAGCTGAACGCGCTCGACACCGCGCTGACCCGCGCCTTGCACGACGGGCTGCGCGCCGCCGACGCCGACCCGGCCGTCCGCGCCCTCGTGCTGGCCGGCCGCGGCCGCGGCTTCTGCGCCGGCGCGGACCTGGCCGAGTTCAAGGACCTGACCCCCGCCCACCAACAGGCCGTGCTGGACCGCGCGGCGCTGACCACCCGCACCCAGATGCTCCTGCAGCAGATGACCAAGCCCATCGTCTCCGCCGTGCAGGGCGCCGCCATGGGCGGCGGCGCAGGCCTCGCGATCGGCTGCGACATGATGGTCGTCGCCCAGGGCCTGAGGTTCGGCTACCCCGAGATGAAGCACTCCGTCGTGCCCGCCATCGTCATGACCAGCCTGCAACGCCAGCTCGGCCGCAAGACCGCCTTCGAGCTGATCAGCCTCGGCCGCATCCTGGGCGCCGGCGAGGTCCACGCCCTCGGCCTCGCCAACCGCGTCACTACGCCCGACGCCCTGCTGGACACCGCGCTCCACATCGCGACCACCTGGGCCGCCGCCCACCCCGCCGCCATGGCCGCCACCAAATCCCTCTTCCACCGCGTCGCCGACCTGCCCTACGACGCCGCCATGGCCGCCGGCCGCGACGTCAACGCCCTCATGCGCGCCTTCCGAACCAACCCATGACCAAGACCCCGCCAGGGAAAAACCAAAAGCCGAACCACGAAGCCACGAAGAAGACGAAGAGGACTGCACCCTCCGTGCCTATCGTGTCTCCGTGGTCCATCTTGCCTTGTCGCCACCAGGACAACGGCCTGAACGCCGCGAAGGCCAACCGTTGACCCCCCTCAAAGGCCTCAAGGTCCTGGACTTCTCCCGCGTCCTCGCCGCCCCCATGGCCACCCAGATCCTCGCCGAGCTCGGCGCGGAGGTCATCAAGGTCGAGCGCCCCCGCACCGGCGACGAAAGCCGCCAGTGGGAGCCGATCCTGCCCGGCACGACCGACAGCGCCTACTTCTTCGCCTTCAACCGCGGCAAGCGCTCCATCACCCTTAACCTCAAGAGACCCCGCGCCCAGCAGATCGCCCGCGACCTCGCCGCCCAATCCGACGTCGTCGTCGAGAACTTCCTCCCCGGCGACATGGACAAGCTCGGCCTCGGCTACGCCGCCCTCTCGGCCATCAACGAACGCCTCGTCTATGTCAGCAACACCGGCTTCGGCCAGGACGGACCCTACCGCGACCGCAAGGGCTACGACACCATCTTCCAGGCGCTCAGCGGAGTCATGGCGCTGACCGGGCACCCGGACGGGCCGCCGGCCAAGGTCGGCGTGCCCTTCGCCGACCTCACCGCCGGGCTCTGGATCACCATCGGCGTGCTCGCAGGCCTCGCCGGCCGGGGCGTCACCAACCGTGGCAGCCACATCGACGTCGCCATGCTCGACACCCAGGTCGCCCTGCTCACCATCGCCGCCGCCCGCCTCTGGGCCCTGGGCCAGGAACCCGGCCGCACCGGGACGGAGCACCCGGGCCGCGTCCCCTCCGCCGCCTTCCAGTGCCGGGGCGGCGACTGGCTGCACATCAGCGGCAGCGACCAGCACTGGGCCGCCACCTGCACCGTGCTGGACCTCCCGGGCCTCGCCGCCGACCCGGCGCTGCGAACCAACGCCGGCCGCGTCGCCGCCCGCACCCGCGTCATGCAGGCCATGACCCAGGCGATCGCCGCCCGCGACCGCGCCCCGCTCGCCGAAGCCCTCCGCGCCGCCGACGTCCCCGCCGGCGAGGTGAACGGCGTCGGCACCATCCTGGACGACCCGCACATCCGCGCCCGCGGCATGGTCGGCGCCTTCGAAACCGCCACCGGCCCCTTCCCCGCGCTCCGCCTGCCCTTGCGCGAAGCCGGCGGCCCGCCCCCCGAACTCGGCACCCCACCCGGCCTGGGCGCCGACACCGACGCCGTGCTGCACGAGCGCCTGGGCCTCGATGCCGTCGCCATAGCGCAACTCCGTGCCGAAGGGGCCCTGTGATGAGCCTGCGTACCCGAACCGAAGGCGAAGTCGCCCGCGTCACCCTGGCCCGCCCCCAGGCCCGCAACGCCGTCGACCTGGCTCTGTGCCTGGCGCTGACGGAAGTCTTCGAAGCTCTCGACGCCGACGACGCCGTCCGCGTCGTGCTGCTGGACGCCGAAGGCCCGGTCTTCTGCGCCGGCGCCGACATGAAGGAGCGCGTCGGCCACGACGAGGCTTGGGTCCGCACCCGCCGCCTCGCCTCGTTCCGCGCCTACGACACCATCGAGCGCTGCCGCAAGCCCGTTGTCGCCCTGCTGCAAGGCCCCGTCGTCGGCTCCGGCGGCGAGATCGCGCTCGCCTGCGATTTCGCCATCGCCAGCCCCGCCGCCAGCTTCCGCTTCCCCGAACCCCAATGGGGCACCGTCGGCGCCACCCAGCGCCTGCAGCGCGCCATCGGCAAACGCCGCGCGAAAGAGCTGCTGTACACCGGCCGCGCCATGCCGGCCGAGGAGGCGCTGGCCGCCGGCGTGATCGCCCGCCTGGTCCCGGCCGACCAGCTGGTCGAGACCGGCGAGGCGGTCGCCGCCGCCATCGCCAAGGCCCCGCCCCTCGCCATGGCGCTGACCAAGCAGGCCGTGGACCTGGGCGAGGAGGTGCCCCTGGCCACCGGCATCCGCATCGAGCTGGCAGCCATCGAGCGCAACCTCGCCGCCGGCGACTGGCGCCGCGGCCTCGAAGCCTTCGCCGACAAGTCCCGGCCTTGATGTTCGACCCGGCCCTCCTCTGCCCGCTGACGACCGACGCCGCCCTGCGCCGGGCCGTGGCCCTGGCCCCCGATGTCGAGGCGATCATCGGCCACGCGGTGGGCACCGCCGCTGCGCCGGAGGCCCGGCTCACCTACGCCGAACTCGCCGCCGAGGTCGACCGCATCCGCGCCGGCCTCGCCGCCATGGGCGTGCGGCATGGCGAACACGTCGGCATCTGCCTCGGCAACGGTCCCCGCTGGATGGCGCTGTTCCTGGCCCTCGGCTCGATGGGCGCCGTCAGCGTCCCCATCAACACGCGCCTGCGCGCCGACGAGATCGCCTACGCGCTCCGCCAGTCCCGCGTCCGCACCCTGGTCCTCGCCGACCGCCTGCTCCGTGTCGACTTCGTCCAGCTCCTCCGCACCATCTGCCCCGCCATCGACACCGCCGACGCCCTTCCCGACCCCGCTTTGCCCGACCTGCACCGCCTCGTCGTGACCGGTGCCGAAATCCCCCCCGCCGCCCTCGCCTGGGACGACATGCTGGCCGCCGGCACCCCCACCCCGGCGACCTGCCGCCCGACCGATACCCTGCTTATCCAGTACACCTCCGGCACCACCGCCTTCCCCAAGGGCGTCCTGCTGCAGCACCGCTCCATGCTCGGCAACGGCTTCGTCTCCGGCGGCCGCATGGGCCTGCGCGTCGGCGACCGCTTCCACAGCGCCCGGCCGTTCTTCCACGTCGCCGGCACCTCCCTCTCCCTGCTCGCCTGCGTCCAGCACGCCGCGACCCTCGTCACCATGGACCGCTTCGAGCCCGGTGCCGCCCTCGCCCTCATGGAAGCCGAGCGCTGCACCCACTTCTCCGGCAACGACACCATGGCGCTCATGCTGCTCAACCACCCCGACCGCGCCGCCCGCCGGCTCGGCCTGCGGGGCGCCTGGTGCGCCGCCTCCCCCACCATCATCCGCCGGGTCATCGACGAGCTGGGCGCCCGCGAGTGCGTCGTCGGCTACGGCCTCTCCGAAGCCAGCCCCAACGTCGCCCAGTCCTGCTGGTGGGAGCCGGAGGACGTCCGCGTCGCCGGCCGCATGCGCCCGCAACCCGGCGTCGAGATCCGCCTGTCGGACACCGGCGAGATCGAGGTCCGCGGCTACACCGTCATGCAGGGCTACTTCGACAAGCCCGCCGAGACCCGAGCCAGCCTGGCCCCCGACGGATGGCTCTCGACCGGCGACCTCGGCCGCATCGGCCCCGATGGCCGGCTGGAGTTCACCGGCCGCGCCAAGGACCTCATCCGCGTCGGCGGTGAGAACGTCTCCCCGGCCGAAATCGAGGACATCCTCAACCGCCACCCCGCCATCCGCCAGGCCGTCGTCGTCGGCGTGCCGGACCCCCGCCTGATGGAGGTGCCCTGCGCCTTCGTCGTGCTCAACGAGGGCCACGACGCGCCCGGGGCCGCCGAGGCGATCCTGGATTGGGGCCGCGCCCACATGGCCGGCTTCAAGGCTCCCCGGCACCTCCGGATCGTGGACGGCTTCGAGCACATCGGCATGACCGCCAGCTCCAAGATCCAGAAGAAGCAACTGCGCGAGCACGCCATCGACGTGCTGGGCCTGCAATCGTGAAAAGGCGATGACGATGCGAATCGAAACCAACGTCACGCGCCTGCTGGGCATCGACCTGCCCATCGTTCAGGCCGGCATGTCCTGGGCCTCATCCAGCGCCGCACTCCCGCTGGCCGTGTCGGCTGCAGGCGGGCTGGGAGTCCTGGCCGCCGGGCCCATGCGCCTGCCGGACCTCGCCGTTGCGCTCGATGCGCTCCAGGCCGGCACGACACGGCCCTTCGCGGTCAACCTCCCGCTCTATCGGCAGGAAGCCGACGCGGTCATCGCCCTGCTGCTGGAACGCCGCATCCCGGTGCTGATCGCCTCGCAGGGCGGCCCGAAACGCTATTTGGCGGCGTTCCGCGCGGTCGGCACGATCTGCCTGCACGTGGTCGCCAGCGTGGAACACGCGCAGAAGGCAGCCGAGGCCGGCGTGGACGGGCTGATCGTAGTGGGCGGCGAGGCCGGCGGGCATCCCCCGGCGGGTCTCGTGTCCAGCCTCGTCATGCTGCGCGCCGTCGCCCGGGCGCTGCCGGGGATGCCGCTGATCGCCTCGGGCGGCTTCGCCGACGGCGCCGGCCTGGCCGCGGCACTGGCGCTGGGCGCCGGCGCCGCCCAGTTCGGCACCCGCTTCATCGCCACCCCCGAAGCCACCGTCCACCCGGCCTACAAGGACGCCATCCTGCGCGCCGGCCCCGACGACACCCGCACCGTCGGCACCGGCTTCGGCATGATCCGCGCCCTGTCCAACGCCTTCACCGACCGCATGACCGCCCTGGAACAGGCCGCCGCCCCGCAGGAGGAACGGCGCCAAATCTTCGCCGCGGCGACCCTGAAGGCCGCGGCGCTGGACGGCGACATGACGGGCGGCAAGCTGGAAGCCGGGCAGTCGGCCGGTTTGGTGGACGGGATCGAGCCGGCGGCAGACATCGTGCACCGCATCGCCGCGGAATATCTCGACGCCGCCGGAGCCCCACCTGCCGCATGCAAGCCATGCCGCCCCGGCCCGCCCTCCACCTGGCACGACTCCCCGGTCCGAACAGGACCGGCAGGCCCGCGTCGATCGGGAGGCCGAGGCGCTCCGGGCCAATCTGCGCCGTCGCAAGGTGCAGGTCCGCGCGCGCGAATTGTCGCAACAACAAGGCACGCCACGCGATCCCTCCACGCCTGACCCCACGATTGATCATTATTAACGACAAATTGTGGCACGATTGACATTGCGTTTGGCCAGATTGGTGCATGATCCCGAAAGGATCACGATTGGCACTGATCCAGCAAAGGAGATGTCCGTGCGGAAGGTGGTCAGACGCTCCATCGCACTTCCCCTCGAAGGTCCGACGGACTTCGAGCCGGGGCGTCGCGACATCACGCGGAGCAATTTCGGCCCGGCGATCGGCATCGTCGTCGCCTTCACCGCAAGCCTCGTGCTGTGGTCGGCGCTCGCCCACGTCCTCAACCTCGCGGTCCACGCCGTCTTCTAGACACCGGCTGCCCCCCGCCACCCGCAAGCCGGCCTCATGGCGTTTGCCCCGCCCCCGCGACTGCGCTAGAGCCCTCCTGCCACCCGCCTGACCCGTCCGATCCGCATCGGCCGGCCCGCCCGGCGGTGCCCGCAAGAGGTCTTCCATGCCCGTCATGCCCGACCACTGGATCCGCCGCATGGCGAACGACCACGCCATGATCGAGCCCTTCGTCGAGACCCAGCGCCGCGAAGGCGTCATCAGCTTCGGCCTGTCCAGCTACGGCTACGACGCCCGCGTCGCCGACGACTTCCGCATCTTCACCAACGTCGACAGCGCCATCGTCGACCCCAAGGCGTTTAGCCCCGACAGCTTCGTCACCCGCCGCGGCCCCGCCTGCATCATCCCGCCCAACTCCTTCGCCCTGGCCCACACGGTCGAATACTTCCGGATCCCCCGGGACATCCTGGTCATCTGCCTCGGCAAAAGCACCTACGCCCGCTGCGGCATCATCGTGAACGTCACCCCGCTGGAACCGGAATGGGAGGGCCAGGTCACGATCGAGATCAGCAACACCACCCCCCTGCCCGCCCGCATCTACGCGCACGAGGGCATCTGCCAGTTCCTGTTCCTGAAGGGCGATACCCCGCCCGAGATCAGCTACGCCGACAAAGCCGGCAAATACATGGGCCAGCGCGGCGTCGCCCTGCCCCGGATGTGAGGAACAATCCCATGGACCGAATCCGCATCCGCGGCGGCACCCCGCTGCACGGCGACATCGTCGTCGGCGGCGCGAAGAACGCAGCCCTCCCCCTGATGGCCGCCGGCATGCTCACCGACGACCGCCTGGTGCTCGACCGCGTGCCCCGGCTGGCCGACATCGCAACCATGTCGGCCCTGGTCGCCCAGCACGGCTGCAAGGTCGAGCCCGAAGGCCGCACCCTCTCGATCGGCGGCCCCATCGGCAACACCGAGGCGCCCTACGACATCGTCCGCAAGATGCGCGCCTCCATCCTCGTGCTCGGCCCCCTGCTGGCCCGCATGCGCGAGGCCCGGGTCTCGCTCCCCGGCGGCTGCGCCATCGGCACCAGGCCCGTCGACCTCCACCTCAAGGGCCTCGAGCAGATGGGCGCCGAGATCGCCGTCGAAGGCGGCTACATCGATGCCCGCGTCCCCCAGGGCCTCAAGGGCGCCCACATCGTGCTGCCCTTCGCCTCCGTCGGCGCGACCGAGAACCTGCTCATGGCCGCAAGCCTCGCCGACGGCCAGACCATCCTGGCCAACGCCGCGCGCGAACCCGAGATCGGCGACCTGGCCGCCTGCCTCGTCGCCATGGGCGCCCGCATCGAGGGCGCAGGCACCGACCGCCTGGTCATCGAGGGCGTGAAGTCGCTGCACGGCGCAACCCACCCCATCGTCGCCGACCGCATCGAGACCGGAACCTACCTCTGCGCCGTCGCCATCACCGGGGGCGAGGTCCGGCTGCACGGCGCAGACCTCGCCCACCTCGGCGCGCTCGCCCACGCCCTGACGGAAGCCGGGGCCGAAATCACCGAGCAGGATGGCCACGTCCTCGTCCGCCGCATGGACGGCCTGCGCGGCATCGACGCCAAGACCGAGCCCTACCCCGGCTTCCCCACCGACATGCAGGCCCAGTTCATGGCCGTCATGGCCGTCGCCGAAGGCGCCGCCATGGTCACCGAAACCATCTTCGAGAACCGCTTCATGCACGTGCCCGAGCTCAACCGCATGGGCGCCCGCATCAACGTCCACGGCGCCAGCGCCATCATCCGCGGGGTCAGCAGCCTCTCCGGCGCACCCGTCATGGCCACCGACCTCCGCGCCTCCGTCAGCCTCGTCCTCGCCGGCCTCGCCGCCCGCGGCGAAACCATGGTCAACCGCGTCTACCACCTCGACCGAGGCTACGAAGCCCTCGAAGCCAAACTCAGCGCCTGCGGCGCCACCATCGAACGCGTGACCGGCTGACCCGCCCGGAAACCTGACCGCCGCACCCACGCACCCCAGTCCCGTCCCACCCAACCTTCTCGCATCGCCCGCCAGGTGCTAAGGGGCCGCACCAGTCACCCGAGGCCCCCATGACCGCCCCCTTCCCGGCCGCCTCGTTCGCGCCCGAGATCGACGCACCGCTGATCTTCGCCCTGCCCAAGGGCCGCATCCTGGACGAATGCGGCCCGCTGCTCGCCCGCGCCGGGCTGACCCCTGCGCCCGACTACCGCGACGACGACAGCCGCCGCCTCCGCTTCCCCACCAACGACCCGGCGCTCGACGTCGTCCGCGTCCGCCCCTTCGACGTCGCCACCTTCGTCGCCTTCGGCGCCGCCCATATCGGCATCTGCGGCGCGGACGTGCTGAACGAGTTCGACTATTCCGAGATCTACGCCCCGCTCGACCTCGGCATCGGCCGCTGCCGCGTCAGCGTGGCCGAGCCGGTCGGCCGCCCCCCGGGCGAGGACCCCGCCACCTGGTCCCGCGTCCGCGTCGCCACCAAATACCCCAACACCGCCCGCCGCCACTTCGCCGCCCGCGGCGTGCAGGCGGAGATCGTCCACCTCAACGGCGCGATGGAGCTGGCGCCCGGCCTCGGCCTCTCCCGCCTCATCGTCGACCTGGTCCAGACCGGCAGCACGCTCCGCGCCAACGGCCTGGAGGAGACGGAGGTCATCGCCCACGTCACCAGCCGCCTCATCGTCAACCGCACCGCGCTGAAAACCCGCCCCGAACAGGTCGGCGCATGGATCGAGCGCTTCCGAACGGCCCTGGCCGCATGACCGGCCCCGCCTTCCGGCTCGATACCGCCCAGCCCGGCTTCGAAGCCGCCTTCCAGGCCCTGCTGCACGACGCCCGCGACACCACCGCCCGCGTCGACGCCCCGGTCGCCGCCATCATCGCCGACATCCGCGCCCGGGGCGACGCCGCCCTCATCGAACTCACCGCCCGGTTCGACCGCCAGGACCTCACGCCCGAGACGATCCGCGTCACCCCGGCCGAGATCGACGCCGCCGTCGAGTCCATCCCCCCCGAGCTGGCCGCAGCGCTCGACCTCGCCGCCACTCGAATCGAGGCGTTCCACCGCGCCCAGCTCCCGCAAGACATCGAGGTCCCGGACCCCGCCGGCCTCACCCTCGGCATGCGCTGGACCCCGCTCGACGCCGTCGGCCTCTATGTGCCCGGCGGCAAGGCGGCCTACCCCTCCTCCGTGCTCATGAACGCCATGCCGGCCCGGGTCGCGGGTGTCGGCCGCATCGCCATGTGCGTGCCCTGCCCCGACGGCCGCCTCGCGCCGCTGGTGCTGGCGGCCGCACGCCGGGCCGGCGTGTCCGAGGTGTACCGGGTCGGCGGCGCACAGGCCGTCGCCGCCCTCGCTTACGGCACCGCCAGCATCGCCCCGGTGGACCGCATCGTCGGCCCCGGCAACGCCTATGTGGCCGAGGCGAAGCGCCAGGTCTTCGGCGCCGTCGGCATCGACGGCATCGCCGGCCCCTCGGAAGTCGTGATCCTGGCCGACGCCGGGCAAATCGCCGGCGACGTCGCCATGGACCTTCTGGCCCAGGCCGAGCACGACGAGAGCGCCCAAAGCATCCTCATCACGACCGACCCCGATTTCGCCGACCGCGTCGTCGCCGCCGTCGCCGCGGCACTCGACACCCTGCCCCGCGCCGCCATCGCCGGCGCAAGCTGGCGCGACCACGGCGCCGTCATCCTGGTCTCCGACTGGGACGAGGGCGCCGCGCTCACCAACCGCCTGGCCCCCGAACACCTGCAGATCATGGTCATGGAGCCCCGCGCGCTGTTCGCCCGCATCCGCCACGCCGGCGCAGCCTTCCTCGGGCCATCCTGCCCCGAGGCCGTCGGCGACTACGTGGCCGGTCCCAATCACGTGCTGCCGACCGGCCGCACCGCCCGCTTCGCCTCCGGCCTGTCCGTGTTCGACTTCCTCAAGCGCACCACCTGGGTCGAGGCCGATCCGGCCGCCCTGCAGCGCGTCGGCCCCGCCGCCGTGCTGCTGGCCGAGGCCGAGGGCCTGCACGCCCACGCCGCCAGCGTCGCACGCCGCCTCGCACCTCACCCGTGAACCGGCTCCGGCCTGTTCCCCATCCGGCTTGACCGGGGTAGACCCCACCATCACATCCCGCCAGGCGACCGGCGCGCACCAGAAAGACCCGTATGTCAAAAGAAGATATGATCGAGTTCAGCGGCACGGTGATGGAGCTGCTGCCCAACGCCATGTTCCGCGTGAAACTCGACAACGAGCACAGCATCCTGGCCCACACCTCCGGCAAGATGCGCAAGAACCGCATCCGCGTCCTGGCCGGCGACCGCGTCAACGTCGAGATGACGCCCTACGACCTGTCGAAGGGCCGCATCACATTCCGATTCAAGTAGACGCACCCGGACCAGCGCCGCACGCGACCGCAGCAAAGCTCACCCTCGCCTCCGCCAGCCCGCGCCGCCTGGCCCTGCTGGCGCAGATCGGCATCGCGCCCGACCACGTCGCCGCCCCCGACATCGACGAGACGCCGCAGCGGGACGAGGTCCCCCGCCTGCATGCCCGCCGCCTGGCCGAGGCAAAGGCCGCCGCCGTCGCCGCCCCCGGCCATTTCGTGCTGGCCGCCGACACCGTCGTCGCGGTCGGCCGCCGCATCCTGCCGAAGGCCGCCGACGGGCCCGCGGTCCGCGCCTGCCTCGCCATGCTGTCAGGCCGCCGCCACCACGTCATCACCGCCGTCGTGCTGCTCACCCCCGGCGGCCAGCGTTCGCTCCGCCTGGTCGATACCGCCGTGGTGTTCAACCGCCTCACGCCCAGCCAGATCGACGCCTACGTCGCCTCGACCGAAGGCGAGGGCAAGGCCGGCGGCTACGCCATCCAGGGCCGCGCCGCCGCCTTCGTCCGCCTGCTGACCGGCAGCTACAGCGGCGTCGTCGGCCTGCCGCTGTTCGAGACGGCGCAGCTGCTGCGGGGCCGCGGCTACCCCGTGCCGTGACCCGCATCCTGGTCTCCTGCAGCCCCGGCGAGCTCCGGGCCGCCGCGGTGGACCAGGGCCGGCTGCTCGACTACGCCATCCACCGCGCCGGCGCACCCGACGGCGTCGGCGACCGCATGCGTGGCCGGGTGACCGCCGCAGTCCCGGCCATGGCCGGCGCATTCGTCGCCCTCCCGCCCATCGCCGGCAATCCCGGCGCCCCAACAGAGGGCTTCCTGCCCGACAGCCAGGGCGCCGGCGGCCTGGGCGTCGGCGACAGCGTGACCGTCATCGTCACCCGCGCGGCCCAGGGCGGCAAAGGGCCCCGCCTCTCGGCCCGCACGGACCAGGCCCCCCCCGGCCCGCCCGCCCACCTGGCCCCCGGCCCCGACGCCATCGCCCGCCTGCTGCTGCTGCACCCCGGCGCCGACATCCTCGTCGACGACCCGGCCGAAGCCGCCACCCGCCACGCCACCGTCACCGGCCGCGCCTGGCCCGAGGCGCTGGAGGCCGAGATCGACGCCCTGGCCAACCCCCACCTCGCCCTCCCGGGCGGCGCACGCGCCAGCATCCATCCCACGCCCGCGCTGGTCGCCATCGACATGGACACCGGCACCGGCACCGCCGACCGCCGCCCAAAGGCCGCCGCCCAACGTGCCGCCAACGAGGCCGCCCTGCCCCACCTCGCCCGCGCCATCCGCCTCCGCAACCTCTCGGGCGCAATCCTCGTCGACCTCGCCGGCATGGCCGCGAAGGCCCGCGTCGCCCTCGCCCCCGCCTTCGCCGCCGCCCTCTCGACCGATCCGATGCACCCGCGCTTCCTCGGCTTCACCGCCCTGGGCCTCGCGGAAATCAGCCGCCCGCGCGCCCACCCCCCCCTGCACGAACTCCTCGCCGGACCCCACGCCGCCGGCCTCCAGGCCCTCCGCACCCTCATGCGCGACGCCGCCGCCGACCCCGCCACCCCCCGCCGCCTCCGCGCCGCCCCCGACGTCGTCCGCGCGCTCGACGCCGACCCCACCGCCCGCACCGCGCTCGCCCGCCGCACCGGCCGCCCCCTCGTCCTGATCAGCGACCCGGCCCTCCCCCCCTCCACCTGCATCACGGAGCCGCTTCCCCGTGCCTGACCCCACGCCCCGAACCACCCCCGCCCCGCAATGCCCCATCTGCGGCAAACCCTCCGCCCCGAAAGGCCCCGCCCGCCTCGCCCCCTTCTGCTCCCGCCGCTGTGCCGACGTCGATCTCGGCCGCTGGTTCACCGGCGCCTACAGCGTCCCCGCCGTCGAAGCCGACGAGGATTCCCCCCACCCCGACTCCGACACTTGATCCGCCCGCCCGCCTGCGCTAACCACCCCACCTCGCCGGACCACACCCCGGCACCAGAAGTGCCCAGGTAGCTCAGTTGGTAGAGCATGCGACTGAAAATCGCAGTGTCGCTGGTTCGATTCCGGCCCTGGGCACCACCCTGTCCAAAGCCGCGTGGCCCGCGAGGCCAAACGCTGGCCTACCTTTCGGTCGCCAGCAGCGCACCCCTCGAGATCGTCATCCCCGGGCCCTGGTCCCGGGGATCCACGCCCCTTGACATGCATCGGCCATGACCACGGAAGCATCCGCATACGTCGTCGCTGAGGGTCTCTCAACAGTGCTATATCACTCTATGATCTGACCGTCTTCACAAGTTTTTAATCTTACAAAGGAACATCTGAAGATGGAGAAGTGGAGAGGGTTTAAGAAAACAATCTACTATTGTATAATATCGTCGGTTCATAGGCTTGTGATTCCCGTGCTGGCCGTTGTCGTCACGGTTTATTCTTACAGATTGCAGAAGGAATATTACGACTCAGTTCGTGTCCGGGATCTGATAATCAAGCATCTCGATTCTTTTCAGTCCGTGTTGGATGCTGGACTAAACGCCGGAGAGTATTGTTACCTTCGATACAGCGACAACGACAAATACAAGGTCCGCACGGCGTACGACTTTATGTTGTTGGCGGTGGACGCCATGGTTGTTGCCGGCGACCCGCGGCGTGATGCCTGGGGGCGTGCTCTGATCGGCTTCAGCGGTCCCTTGCTGAACGAAAACGAAGCCCAGCTATCGGAGTATATCACGCAGCCCGAAACAAGGAGGCTCGTGCTTAAAGCCCGCAAGGACGCAAGACTGCGACTACCCTTGGGCGAATTGCCCAAACCGCTGACGAACTGTCACCAACCACCTCGGAACTGACTCCCCAACCCAACACCCCCTAGCCCCACCCCCCCAACCCAGCCATGATCCCCGCAAAACGCGGAGCAAACGCCCATGCGGCACCTGGCGGCACTCGTCATACTGGCCCTGCTCGCCCCGGCCGGCCCCGCCCGCGCCGAGGCCAGCGCGCTCCATGTCGGCATCCAGTACGGCACCAGCATCGTCCCCCTCATGGTCATGGAGCACGAGCACCTGGTGGAAAAGCACGCCGCCGCCGCCGGGTTGGGCACCATCGCGGTCAGCTACCGCAACTTCAGCAATCCCTCGCCCATGGCCGACGGCGTGCTCAGCGGCGCGCTCGACATCGGCATGGTCGGCGCACCCGCCCTGCTGCAGATGTGGGACAAGACGCGCAACGGCGGCAACCCCATCCGCGGCTTCGCCAACATCAGCACCAACCCCTCCATGCTCGTCACCCGCAACCCGGACGTCCACACCATCCGGGACTTCACCGAGCGCGACCGCATCGCCCTGCCCGGCGTCAAGATCGGCCTCAACGCCATCATCCTCCAGATGGCCGCCGCCGCCGCCTGGGGCCCGGCGGAATGGGCCCGGCTCGACGCCCGAACCGTCACCCTCGGCCACCCGGACGCACTCGCCGCCATGCTCTCGGGCGCCGGCGACATCACCGCCCACTTCGCCCAGCCGCCCTTCTCCACCCTCGAGGTCAAGGCCGGCATGCGCCCGATCCTGCGCGCGAAAGACGTGCTGGGCGACGGCTGGGACATGATCCTGTTCGCCGGCACCCGCTTCCACGACGCCAACCCCCGCCTGATGGCCGCCACCCTGGCCGCCTTGCAGGACGCCGACGCCATCATCGCCCGGGACCCCAGGGCCGCCGCCGCCCTGTACCTGGAGATGTCGGGCGACCGGAAATCCTCCGTCGACGAGATCCTGGCCCTCATCACCGACCCCGACACGGTCTACGGCACCACCCCCCGCAGCGTCATGCGCTTCGCCAGCTTCATGCACGACATCGGCACGCTCAAGAACAAGCCCGCCACCTGGTCCGACATCTTCTTCCCCGACGTGACGAGCCCAGGCGTGACGAACCCAGGCGTCACGAGCCCCGGCGTCACGAACCCAGGCGTCACGAACCCAGGCGTCACGAACCCAGGCGTGACGAACCCAGGCCTCACGAACCCCGTCCCGGCCCGCCCATGATAGGATGGCGCGGCCGCCTCGGCTTCCTCGTCCCGCCCGGCAACCCCACGGTCGAGCCCGAGATGATGGCCCTCCTGCCCCCCGGCTGCAGCCTCCACTTCGCCCGCCTGTCCGCCACCGGCGTCACCGGCAGCCTCTCGGGGCAGGAGGCGCGCAACCAGCAGATGCTGGACGGGCTCGACGACAGCCTCGCCCTGCTCGCCATGGTGCACCCCGCCGTCGTCGTGCTGGCGCATACCGCCACCAGCTACTCGCTGGGCCGCGACGCCGAGGCGGCCCTCGTCGCCCGCCTCGAAGCCCGCTACCCCCTGCGCTTCGTCACCGCCTTCGGCAGCGTCCTCGCCGCCCTGTCCGCCCTCGGCGTCCGCCGCATCGCCCTCGGCACCCCCTACGCCATGGAGACGACGCTCCGCGGCAAGGCCCACCTCGAGGCGCACGGCATCGAGGTCGTGCAGTTCGGCGTCCTGCCCGGCGTCGTGAACATCTACGACGAGACCCCCGCCCGCGCCTACCAGCTGGGCCGCCAGGTGGACCACCCGGACGCGGAAGCCGTCTTCCTCAGCGGCGTCGGCATGCCCACCATCGACACGCTCGCCGCCCTCGAGACCGACCTCGGCAAGCCCGTCATCTCCGCCGCCGCCGCCATGATGTGGCACGCCCGCACCACCGCCGGGGTGAAGGGCGGCATCGCCGGATACGGCCGCCTGCTCGCCCGCGACCATTCCTGACAGTTATCGATTTTTGCCGGGCCACCCCGCGCAGTAGCGTTCCTCGGCACAACCCGAGGCGGCAATGCGAACGAAGTGGCAAGCGATACGATGCGTGATGGCGGCCGGCATGCTGGCGGGATGCGCCCAGACGGTGTGGATGCGCCCGGGCACCAGCCTCGAGGAGGCGAACGTCCAGCAGGAGCGCTGCAGCCTCCAGGCCCAGGCCGCCACGCCGAATGCCGACGTGCACTTCAGGGGCGGACGTCACACCAGCGGGCAATTGGGCGCAGCCTTGGGCGAGGCGCTGGTCGACGGCGTCGTCGATGCGATCCGGCAGAGCGCGGCCGCGGAATCCTGCATGGTCGCATCCGGCTTTCATCGGGAGCGTCTGCAGCCCGCGACCGACGTCCAGTTCGCGGCAGCCCCCGCACCCTCGCCCGCCCCCGATCCCGGTCCCGCCTTCATCGGCAGCACCGGCGCACCCGGCCCCGTGACCGGTGCGTCGCTGGGCAGGATGGCCGCGCGCCCGCCGATCGTCCTGGAAGCCCGGGCCGACGCGAACCTCTGGACGGAACCGTTGCTGTTCGACCGGCGCCGGCTGCTGATCCAGGACGTCATGGGCCTGCCCGACAAGGCGCGCACCAAGCTCAGCTTCCTGCTGGGCGCCTGCAGCGCCGGCGACGCCTCGGCCTGCATCATGTCCGACGCCCTGGGCCCCCGCAGGTCCAACCGATACTGACCCGCCGGCAGGGCCCCGGCACAGCGGGGCCATCGCTCGAACAGGCGGCGGCACGGCATGGAGGGTCGTGCGAAGCCGCTTCAAGCGACTGCCCTGCCCGGCAAACCAAGACGCTTGACACCCCCGCCCCGTCCGCTCGATTGTAGGCACACGAACGATCTCGTTCGTCGATCCCCGGGGGTGCCCTTGGCCACTTATCTGCGCCCGAGCCATCTGCCGCAGGCGCTCGCCGCCCTGGCGCACGGGCCCCGCACCCTGCTGGCCGGCGGCACGGACCACTTCCCCGCCCGCGCCACGATCGAGCCGGACGAAGACATCCTCGACATCTCCGCCATCGAAGCCATGCGCCGCATCGAGGGCCCCTCCCCCGACCGCGACCCGGCCGGCGTCTGGCGCATCCCGGCGCTCGCCACCTGGACGGACCTGATCGAGGCGCCGCTGCCGCCCCTGTTCGACGGGCTGAAGCAGGCCGCACACCAGGTCGGCGGATGGCAGGTGCAGAACGCCGGCACCCTGGTCGGCAACCTGTGCAACGCAAGCCCCGCCGCCGACGGCATCCCGGTCCTGCTGACGCTCGACGGCGTCGTGGAGCTGCAAAGCCTCGCCGGCACCCGCCGCATCCCCGTCGCCGACTTCGTGCTGGGCCCCCGCCGCACCGCCCGCCGCCCGGACGAGCTGGTCACCGCCCTGCTGATCCCCGACCGCCCGGCCCGGAACCCCGCCCGCATCCGAACCCGCTTCGACAAGCTCGGCGGCCGCCGCTACCTCGTCATCAGCATCAGCATGGTCGCGCTTGTTCTCGAGACGGACGCGTCCCACCGCGTCACCCACGCCGCCATCGCCGTCGGCGCCTGCGGGCCCGTCGCGACAAGGCTGCCGCTGCTGGAAGCCGCCCTGCTCGGCCACCACCCCGCGGCAGACCTCGTCCAGCCCGGGCACCTGGCCCCGCTCCGCCCCATCGACGACCTCCGCGCCCCCGCCGCATACCGCCGGCAGGCCACGCTCGAGCTGCTGCGCCGCGCCCTCTCACCCGCCCCGGACCTCGCCCCGGGCCGCGCCGCAGCAGACACCGGGATCGCCGCATGAGGTCGCCCGCCGAACCCGTCGCCTTCACCCTGAACGGCCGCGCGACGGAGGTGCGGGTGCCCCCGGCCCGGCGCCTGTCGGACGTGCTGCGGGACGACCTCGGCCTCACCGGCACAAAGGTCGGCTGCAACGCCGGCGATTGCGGCGCCTGCACCGTGCTGCTGGACGGCCGCCAGGTCTGCGCCTGCCTGGTGCCCGCCGCCCGCATCGCCGGCCTCCACGTCACCACGGTCGAGGGCCTGGCCGCCCCCGACGGCCCGCTGGGCGCCCTGCAACGCAGCTTCCTCCGCCACGGCGCGGCCCAGTGCGGCATCTGCACGCCGGGCATGCTGATGGCCGCCTCCGACCTGCTGGCCCGCACGCCCGCGCCCACGGAACCCCAGGTGCAGGACGCGCTGGGCGGCGTCCTGTGCCGCTGCACCGGCTACCGCAAGATCATCGAGGCCGTGCTGGACGTGGCCGCCGAGAACTCGGTGCCGCCCCCGGCTGCCGGAAAGGCCGTCGGCGCCCGCATGCCCAAGGTGGACGGGGCCGAGAAGCTGACCGGGGCCGAACGCTTCGGCGCCGACGCGCTCCCCGCATCGGCCTTCCTGACCCTCCGCGCCGTCCGCAGCCCCCATCCGCACGCAAGCTTCACCCTGGGCGACTTCGCGCCCCTCCTGGCCGCCCACCCCGGCCTGGTGCGCGTCCTCACCGCCGCCGACGTGCCCTGCAACCTCTATGGCATCTACCCCACCGGCAAGGACCAGCCCGTCCTGGCCGGGCACACCGCCCGGCACCGCGGCGAGGCCGTCTGCGCGCTCGTCGGCGACGCCGAGACCCTGGCCGCCCTGCCGGACGCGGCACTGCCCATCACCTGGACGCCGCTCGACCCCGTCACCTTCCAGTCCGCCCTCACCGCCCTCCCGCTGCACGCCCACGCGCCGGACAACGTGCTGTGCAGCGGCCGGGTCGCCACCGGCGATACGGCCGCCGCCTTCGCGACCGCCACCGCGACGGCCACCATCGAGACGGAGTCGGGCTTCGTCGAGCACGCCTACATCGAACCCGAGGCCGGCTACGCCATCCGCGTCGGCGACCGGATCGAGGTCGTCGCCTCCACCCAGACCCCCTACATGGACCGCGACGAGCTGGCCCTCATCCTCGGCCTGCGGCAAGACCAGGTGCGCGTCGTGCCCACCGCCGTCGGCGGCGGCTTCGGCGGCAAGCTGGACCTCTCGATGCAGCCGCTCGCCTGCCTCGCCGCCTGGCTGCTGCACCGGCCCGTCCGCATGGTCTACACCCGGCCCGAGAGCATGGCCGCCACCACCAAGCGCCACCCGGCCCGCATCCGCGCCGAAGCCGCCGCCGGCCCCGACGGGCGGCTGACCGCGCTGCGCCTGCACGCCGACTTCAACACCGGCGCCTATGCCAGCTGGGGCCCCACCGTCGCCAACCGCGTCCCCGTCCACGCCACCGGCCCCTATCGCATACCCGCCGTCCTCGCCGTCACCCGCGCGCTGCATACCAACGACCCCCCGGCCGGCGCATTCCGCGGCTTCGGCGTGCCCCAGGCCGCCCTGGCGACCGAGGCCCTGATGGACACGCTGGCCGCCGCGTCGGACACGGACCCGCTCGAGTTCCGCCACCGCAACGCGCTCCGCCCCGGCGACGCCACCGCCACCGGCCACGTGCTGGGGCAGGGTGCCGCCCTGGCCGAATGCCTCGACGCGCTCCGCCCGCACTGGACCGCCATGCGGGCCCAGGCCGAAGCCCACAACGCCCGATCCCCCCTTGCACGCCGGGGCGTCGGCATCGCCTGCATGTGGTACGGCATCGGCAACACCAGCATGTCCAACCCCTCCGAAATGATCGTCGCCATCGACGCCGCAGGCCGGCCCGTCCTGTTCTCGGGCGCCGTCGACATCGGCCAGGGCAGCAACACCGTCATGACCCAGATCGCCGCCGACGCCCTCGGCGTGCCCGCCGCCGCGCTCCGCCTCGTCTCCGGCGACACCGACCTCACCCCCGACGCCGGCAAGACCAGCGCCAGCCGCCAGACCCTGGTCAGCGGCAACGCCGCCCGCCTGGCCGGGGCGGCGCTGCGGGCCGAGATCCTCCGCCGCGCCAACGCCGGCCCGGACGCGACGATCCACCTGATCGACGGCCGGGTCTGCGTCGAGCACGACGGCACGCACCACACGCTCGAGCTCGGCATCCCCGACGCGCAGGGCCTGCTGCTGAAGGGCCACGGCCGCTACGACCCGCCCACCACGGTGCTGGACCCGGACGGCCAGGGCATTCCCTACGCCAGCTACGCCTTCGCTGCCCAGATCGCCGAGGTCGACGTCGATCCCGGCCTGGGCGCCGTCACCGTCCGCCACATCGTCGCCGCCCACGACGTCGGCCGCGCCGTGAACCCCCAGCAGGTCGAGGGCCAGATCCACGGCGGCATCGCCCAGGGCCTCGGCCTCGCCCTCATGGAGGAGTTCGTCCCCGGCCGCACCGAGAACCTGCACGACTACCTGATCCCCACCATCGGCGACGTGCCGCCCATCACCACCATCCTGATCGAGGCCGGCGACGCGCACGGCCCCTACGGCGCGAAAGGCGTCGGCGAGCCCGCCCTCGTCGCCACCGCCCCCGCCATCCTGGCCGCCATCCAGCACGCCATCGGGGTCCGCCTGACCCAGGTCCCCGCCACCCCGGCCCGCATCATGGCGGCGCTCGCCGCCGCCCCCCGGCCCGCCCCCACCGCATGACCACCACCCACGCCGGCACGGACGCGCCCGACGAAGCCGCCCTGCTCGGCGCACGGCACGTCACCCCCGACGTCGTCACCTGCGACGCCTGCCCCGTCCTCTGCCGCATCCGCCTCGGCAGGACCGGCGCCTGCGACCGCTACGGCAACATCGACGGCCGGCTGCACCGCATGGACCCGCTGGTCGTCCTGTCCCACGACCCGGCCCGCATCCCCGCCGGCGCATGGGACGGCAACCCGCTCGCCGCCGCCGACGTCACGCTCACCGCCATCGGCGCAGGCACCACCTACCCCGACTACAAGCCCGCCCCCTTCATCGTCGGCAGCACCATCGACGGCATCGACATGGTCACCGTCGTCAGCGAAGGCGTGTTCAGCTATTGCGGCCTGAAGGTGAAGATCGACACCGACCGCCACCTCGGCGCCGAATGCGCCCCCGTGCGGGCGAACGGCGAGCAGGTCGGCCACGTCACCACCGCCGAGTACGGCAGCCAGATGCTCAGCCTCGGCGGCGTCCACCACTTGACCGGCGGCAGCAAGAAGGAAGGCAACACCACCTGCGCCACGCTGCTCGCTTTGGCGAACAAGCAGGGCGTGGAGCTGACGATCGACGGCGGCGCGCGCCTGCGCGTCCAGGCCGGGCAGCCGCCCGTGGTCGATGGCGTGCCCGAACGCCGCATGCGCGTGGGCTGCGGCAGCGCCACCATCGGCATCTTCGGCCCGCAATGGCGCGACCACGCCGACGAGGTGATCGTCGTCGACGACCACATCACCGGCGTCCTCACCGAACACCAGGCGGGCCGCTTCCTCGACATGCGCCCGGCCGGCATCCGCGTGCGCGGCCGGCGCTCCACCCCCGGCCGCTACTTCCAGGTCGCCAACCCCGGTCTCGGCTGGGGCGGCACCGACATCCAGGACCCGCTCGAGATCATCGAGCGCATCGACCCCACCCTCGCCTGGCCCGGCCTCCGCCTGCTCATGGTCTCCACCACTGGCGAGCACAGCGCCTGGTTCACCCTCGACGCCCAGCTGGTACCGCGCCCCGCCCCGATGCCCCCCGCCATCGACCAGGCCGTCGCCCGCATCGGCGAGAACTGCGAGCCCGCTTTGTGCACCGTCCTGTTCATGGCCGGCGCCGGCGGCAGCCTCCGCGCCGGCGCCACCGACAACCCCGTCCTGCTCACCCGCAGCGTCCAGCGCCGCCTGACCCGCGTGACCGCCGGCGGCGCAACCGTCTACCTCTGGCCCGGCGGCGGCATCACCTACATGGTCGACGTCATGACCCTGCCCGACAACGCCTTCGGCAGCGTGCCCACCCCCGCCCTCGTCGGCCCCATCGAGTTCACCCTGCCCCGGGCCGACTACGCCGCCCTCGGCGGCTACATGGACCGCATCCAGACGCTCGACGACGTGCTCCGCCAGCGCGAGACCCGCATCGCATGACCCACCAGGTCGCACTGCTGCCCGACGGCCGCCTGCACCTGCAGCACGGGCCCATCGACCTCCTGTGCCGGGCCTGGGGCACCCCCGACGCCGTGCGGGCCGCCACCACGGCCGCCGCCAACGTCTTCCCCACCCTGCTGCCCGCCCTCTGTGCCCAGCGCGACCTTCTGCGGCGAACAACCGCTTCGAGGGCAAGCGCGGCCACGCACCCGGTGTCCCTGGCCATGGTGCAGGCGGTCGCGCCATATGCCGCGACAGGCGTCACCCCCATGGCCGCGGTCGCGGGCGCCATCGCGGACCACGTGCTGCAGGCGATGCGCGCCGCCGCCCCGCTCGACCGCGCCTTCGTCAACAACGGCGGCGACATCGCCTTCCACCTGGTGCCCGGCCAGTCGCTCCGCTGCGCCCTGGTCACCGACCTCGTTCACCCCACCCTCGACGGCGCGTTCCTGCTGACCGCCGGCAGCCCGACCCGCGGCATCGCGACCTCGGGCCGCGCCTGCAAGGGCCGGGGCGGCCGCAGCTTCTCGTTCGGCATCGCCGACTCCGTCACCATCCTGGCCCGCACCGCCGCCATCGCCGACGCCGCCGCCACCGTCGTCGCCAACGCCGTCGACCTGCCGGGCCACCCCGCCATCACCCGCCGCCCCGCCTGCGCCATCGACCCCGACTCCGACCTCGGCCCCCGCCGCGTCACCTGGGATGTGGCGCACCTGTCCGGCCCCGAGATCCACCGGGCCCTCGACGCCGGGCGCCGGGTCGCCGATGGTCTGGTCCACATCGGGCTGATCCACGGCGCGGTGCTGGCGCTGCGGGGCCAGTTCGCCACCGTATCGCCGATGGAGCTGGCCGCATGATCCGCAAGATCCTCACCATCGTGGAGGAGACGCACCAGGAGGCCGGGCACGACATCCTGCCGCCCACGCGCAAGGCCGCCGCCATCGCCGTGGTCGCCAACCCCTATGCCGGCCGGTTCGCCCCCGACCTCCAGGTGCTGATCGACCTCGGCGAGCGGCTCGGCTGGATGCTCGGCAAACGCGCCGTGGCGGCGCTGGGCATCGAACCCGGCCAGGTGCAAAGCTACGGCAAGGCCGCCATCGTCGGCGAGGACGGCGAGCTGGAGCACGCGGCGGCGATCCTGCACCCGAAGCTCGGCGCACCGCTCCGCGCCGCTGTCGAGAAGGGCGCAGCCCTCATCCCCTCCGCCAACAAGCGCGGCGGCATGGGCGCGGCCATCGACGTGCCGCTGGGCCACAAGGACGCCGCCTTCGTCCGCAGTCACTTCGACGCCATGGAGGTCAGTGTGTCCGACGCACCCCGGCGGGACGAGATCGTCGTCGCGGTCGTCGTCACCGACAGCGGCCGCCCCCTGCCCCGCATCGGCGGGCTCGAAGCCAAGGACATCGCCGGCCAAGACGGACTGCGCTGAACCCCCAATCACAAGGACATCCGCGATGCTCCAACGCCGCACCCTGCTCGCCGCCGCCGCCGCCGGAACCCTCGCCCGGCCCGGCCTGCTCCGCGCCCAGTCCACCAGCGCCCCCATCCTGATCGGCGAGATCAACAGCTACACCGCCCAGCCCGCCTTCACCCTGCCCTACCGCAACGGCTGGCAGCTCGCGCTCGACCAGGTGAACGCCGCCGGCGGCGTGCTCGGCCGCAAGCTCGAGATCGTCAGCCGCGACGACGCGGGCCGCCCGCAGGACGCCATCCGCATCGCCGGCGAGCTCGTCAACGACGCCAAGGTCGACGTGCTGGCCGGCACCTTCCTGTCCAACATCGGCCTGGCCGTCAGCGACTTCGCCCTCCAGAACAAGAAGCTGTTCGTCGGCGGCGAGCCGCTCAGCGACGCGCTCATCTGGGACAAGGGCAACCGCTACACCTTCCGCCTGCGCCCCGGCACCTACATGCAGTCCGCCATGCTGGTCGACGAAGCCGCCAAGCTGCCCGGCAAGCGCTGGGTCACCGTCGCCCCCAACTACGAATACGGCCAGTCCGCCGTCAAATGGTTCAAGCAGCTCCTGTCCGCCAAGCGCCCCGACGTCGAGTTCGTGGGCGAGCAATGGCCCGCTTTGGGCCGCATCGACGCCGGCGCCACCGTCGGCGCCCTGCTCGGCCCCAAGCCCGACTGCATCTTCAACGCGACCTTCGGCGCAGACCTCACCAACTTCGTCCGCCAGGGCAACACCCGCGGCCTGTTCGAGAAGCGCGCCGTCGTCAGCCTGCTGACCGGCGAGCCCGAATACCTCGACCCGCTGGGCGACGAGACGCCCGAAGGCTGGCTCGTCACCGGCTACCCGCACGACAGCCTCGCCACCCCCGAGCACAAGAGCTTCGCCGCCGCCTACCGCGCCAAGTTCGCCGAGGGCCCCCGCTGCGGCTCCGTCGTCGGCTTCGCCCTGGTCGCCAGCATCGCCGCCGGCGTCACGAAGTCCGGCAGCACGGACACGGAGAAGATGGCCGAGGGCTTCAAGGGCGCCGAGTTCGCGACCCCCTTCGGCCGCGCCATGTTCCGCCCGCAGGACCACCAGGCGACGCTCGGCGCCTTCGTCGGCAAGCTCGGCCTGAAGGACGGCAAGGGCACCATGACCGACTGGACGTACATCGACGGCGCCGCCGCCCTCCCATCCGACGACGTCGTGAAAGCCATGCGCCCCGCCTAGCACCTCGCCCAGCCGCGCACGATGGACCCCCTCGCCCAGCTGCTGACCGGCCTCGCCGGCGCATCCTCGCTGTTCCTGGTCGCAGCCGGGCTGACCGTCATCTTCGGCGTCACCCGCGTGGTGAACTTCAGCCATGGCAGCCTCTGCATGCTCGGCGCCTATATCGGCTGGAGCATCCTGACCCGCCTGCCGCGGGACCCCGCCTGGTTCACCCTCGGCATCCTGCTCGCCGCCCTGGCGACCAGCGCCATCGGCGTGCTGATCGAGACGACGCTGCTGCGCCGCATCTATCGCGCGCCCGAGCTGTTCCAGCTGCTCGCCACCTTCGGCGTGGTCCTGATGCTGCAGGACGTCACCCTGCACCTCTGGGGCCCCAACGACCTCACCCTGCCCCGGCCCCGCTGGCTCCGCGCCACGCTCGAGATCGGCACGATCCGCTTCCCCATCTTCGACCTGGTGCTCATCGCCATCGGCCCGGCCGTGCTCGGCCTGCTCTGGCTCCTGTTCACCCGAACCCGATGGGGCACGCTGGTCCGCGCCGCCACGCTCGACCGCGAGATGGTCTCCGCCCTCGGCGTCGACCAGCGATGGCTGTTCACCGGCGTCTTCGCCCTCGGCGCCGCGCTCGCCGGCCTGGGCGGCGCGCTGTCGCTCCCGTCCGGCAGCGCCAACCTCGGCATCGACCTCGGCGTGATCACCGACGCCTTCGTCGTGGTCGTCGTCGGCGGCCTCGGCAGCCTCACGGGCGCCTACCTCGCCGCCCTGCTCATCGCCCTGCTGCAGTCCTTCGGCCTCGCGCTCATCCCCCAGGCGACGCTCGTGCTGACCTTCGCCGTCATGGCCGTCGTCCTGGTGTTCCGGCCCAACGGCCTGCTCGGCCGACCGCAATCCCTCGCCCGCGCCGCCCCCGACGCCCTGCCCGTGCCACGAGAGGCCCCTCGCGCGCTCCTCCTCCTCGGGGCCGCAGCACTCCTCCTGGCACTCGCGGCCCCCCTCGTCGCCGGCCCCTATGCGCTCAGCGTCCTGACCGAGACGCTGATCCTCGTGCTGTTCGCCGCCAGCCTGCACTTCATGATGGGCCCGGGCGGCATGGCGAGCTTCGGCCACGCCGCCTGGTTCGGCATCGGCGCCTACGCCGCGGCCCTGACGGTCCGCCACCTCGGCGCGCCCATGCTCCTGGCCATGCTCGCCGCCCCCGTCGCCGCCGCCCTCGCCGCCCTGCTGCTGGGCAGCCTCGTCGTCCGCCTCGCCGGCGTCTACCTCGCCATGCTGACGCTCGCCTTCGCGCAAATCGTCTGGGCCATCGCCTTCCAGGCCGTCGACCTCACCGGCGGCGACAACGGCATCCTGGGCGTATGGCCCGCCGACTGGGCCCGCTCCCCCGCCGTGTTCTACGAACTGACCCTTGTGTCGTGCCTCGGCGTCACCCTGCTGCTGCGCCGCATGCTGCACGCCCCCTTCGGCTACGCCATCCGCGCAACCCGCGACAGCCCGCTGCGCGCCGAGGCGATCGGCCTGCCCACCCAGGCGCTCCGCCTGGCCGCCTTCACCGTCGCGGGCGCAGCCGCAGGCCTGGCCGGCGGCGTCTACGCCTTCGCCAAGGGCAGCGTCTTCCCGACCTATGTCAGCATCCCGAAATCCGTCGACGCGCTGCTCATGGTGCTGCTGGGCGGCGTCGACACCCTCAGCGGCCCCATCGTGGGCGCGCTGGCCTATGTCGGCCTCTACGACGCCCTGCTGCGCGCCACCGACCTGTGGCGCCTGGTGCTGGGCGCCGTCATCGTCCTGCTGGTCGTGCTGTTCCCCGAGGGCATCGCCGGCGCCGCCCAGAAGCTGTGGGACCAGCGCCCGGGGTCCCGACGGACAAGGCGCAGCGCATGACGGTCCTTCAGGTCCAGGGCCTCGCCAAGTCGTTCGGCGGCGTGGCAGCCGTCCAGTCCGTCAGCTTCGGCGTCGCCGCCGGCGAGATGCTCGCCCTCATCGGCCCCAACGGCGCGGGCAAGAGCACCTGCTTCAACATGGTCGGCGGCCAGCTCCGCCCCGGCGCAGGCTCCGTCCACTTCGAGGGCCGCGACATCACCGGCCTCCGCCCCCGCGCCATCTGGCGGCAGGGCGTCGGCCGTACCTTCCAGATCACCGCCACCTTCGCCAGCATGACGGTCCTGGAGAACCTCCAGATGGCCCTGCTGTCGGCCGCCGGGCTGCTGGCCTCGTGGCACCCGGCCTCGTGGTGGCGCCCGACCCGGCCCCAGTATGCGCGGGAAGCCGAGGCCCTGCTGGCCCGCATCGGCCTCGAAACCCAGGCCACCCGCGGCGCCGGCGTCCTGGCCTATGGCGACCTCAAGCGGCTCGAACTCGCCATGGCCCTGGCCCACGAGCCACGCCTGCTGCTGATGGACGAACCCACCGCGGGCATGGCGCCGCAGGAACGCACCGCCCTGATGGCGCTCACCCGGCGCATGGCCACCGAGCGCGGCCTCGCCGTGCTGTTCACCGAACACGACATGGACGTCGTCTTCGCCGTCAGCGACCGCATCCTGGTGCTCGACCGCGGCCGCCTGATCGCCGAGGGCCCCCCCGAGTCCATCCGCGCCGACCCGGCCGTCCGCGCCGTCTACCTCGGCACCGGCGCCACCAGCGGGGGCCACTGATGCTTCAGGTGGCAGGCCTGCAGGCCTGTTACGGCCGAGCGCACATCCTGCACGACGTCGGCTTCGACGTGGCCGCCGGCGAGGTGCTCGTCCTGCTGGGCCGCAACGGCGCCGGGAAAAGCACGACCTTCAAGACCCTCATCGGCCTCGTCCGCCCGGCCGCCGGCACCATCGTCTTCGCCGGCCAGCCGATCGCCGGCCAGGAGCCCCACCGCATCGCCCGCGCCGGCCTGGGCTACGTGCCGGAGGAGCGGCGCATCTTCACCGACCTGACCACGATGGAGAACCTCGAGGTCGGCCGGCAGCCCGCCCGCCCGCCGCTCGCCCCCTGGACCCCCGAGCGCCTGTTCCGCCTGTTCCCCAACCTGGGCGCGATGCGAACCCGCCCCGGCGGCCGCATGAGCGGGGGCGAGCAGCAGATGCTCACCATCGCCCGCACCCTGATGGGCAACCCCCGCCTGATCCTGCTCGACGAGCCCAGCGAAGGCCTGGCCCCCGTCATCGTCGAACAGATGGCCCATGCCATCCTGGCCCTGAAGGCCGAGGGCGTGACCGTGCTGCTGGCCGAGCAGAACCTCCACTTCGCCGCCCGCGTCGCCGACCGCGCCGTCGTGCTCGAAAGCGGCCGCGTCGCCTGGACCGGCACCATGGCCCAGCTGCACGCCGACGACGCCGCCCGCAGCGCTTTCCTGGCCGTCTGACCCCTCCTTGATCGCCCGCCCCCCGGGGCCTACCCTGCCGCAAAAGCACGCGGGAGACGTTCAGGAATGCCGAACAAGCTCAAGACCCTTTGGTCGCAAGGCAAGCCCACCATCAACGGCTGGCTCGCCATCCCCAGCGGCTTCGCGGCCGAGACCATGGCCCAGGGCGGCTTCGACAGCATCACCGTCGACCTCCAGCACGGCGTCCAGGACTACCTGTCCATGGTCGCGTGCTTCCAGGCCATGCAGGTGCATCCGGTGCTGCCGATGGTCCGCGTGCCATGGAACGAGCCCGGCATCATCGGCAAGGTGCTCGACGCCGGCGCATACGGCGTGATCTGCCCCATGATCAACACCAAGGAGGAGGCGGAGAACCTGGTCCGCTTCATGCGCTACCCCCCCAAGGGCGCCCGCAGCAACGGCCCCATCCGCGCGGCCATCTACGGCACGGCCGGCGCCTACCAGGCCACCGCCAACGACGAGATCCTGTGCATGCCCATGATCGAGACGCAGCAGGCGATCGACAACCTGGACGCCATCCTCGACGTCCCCGGCATCGATGCCGTCTATATCGGCCCGAGCGACCTTGCCTTCAGCCGCGGCGGCACCCCCGCCCTCGACCAGGAAGGCCAGCAGGCGATGGACACCTACAAGCAGATCCTGGACGCAACCAAGAAGCGCGGCCAGTTCGCCGGTATCCATTGCGGCAAGCCCGAATACGCCGCCCGCATGCTGAAGATGGGCTTCAACATGGTCACGCTCAGCAACGACGCCGGGCTGCTGCTGAACGCGGCCAAGGCCGCCGTCGGCGTCGCGCGCGCCTGACCGAAAGCCGCACGATGATCCAGACGATCCGCCTGCACCCGGACGACGCCGTGCTCATCGCGCGGTCCACCTTGATGGAGGATGTGGAGGTGGCGCCCGGCGTGCGCACCCTCCAGCGCATCCCGGCCGGGCACAAGGTGGCGATCCGGCCGCTGGCGGTGGGCGACGCCATCCACCGCTACGGCCAGATCATCGGCTTCGCCACCGCGCCCATCGCGGCCGGCCAGCACGTCCACGTCCACAACTGCGGCATGGGCGACTTCGCCAAGGACTACGCCTACACCGTCGATGCGCGGCCCACCGCCATGGCCAACGACCGCCTCACGTTCCAGGGCATCCGGCGCCCGGACGGCCGGGTCGCCACGCGCAACTACATCGGCATCCTGACCAGCGTGAACTGCAGCGCCCATACCGCCGACCTCATCGCCGACCAGTTCAAGCCCAACCCCTTCACCGGCTTCAACCCGCTGGCCGACTACCCCAACGTCGACGGGGTCGTGGCGCTGACCCACAAGACCGGCTGCGGCATGACGGACGGGGAGCCGCTGCGCCTGCTGCGACGCGTGCTGGCGGGCTACGCGCGCCACGTCAACTTCTCCCACATCATCGTCATCGGCCTCGGCTGCGAGGTCAACCAGATCGCCGGCCTGCTCGAGGAACAACGCTTGTCCGACCGCATCCGCAACATGGACATCCAGACCATGGGCGGCATCCGCAAGACGGTCGAGGCCGGGATCGCCTTCGTGCGCGAGGTCCTGGCCGAGGCCAACCAGGTCCGCCGCGAGCCGGCACCGCTCAGCGAGCTGACCATCGCCCTGCAATGCGGCGGCAGCGACGGCTATTCCGGCGTCTCGGCCAACCCGGCCCTGGGCGCCGCCAGCGACCTCGTCGTCCGCCACGGCGGCGCCGTCATCCTGTCCGAAACCCCCGAGACCTACGGCGCCGAACACCTGCTCACCCGCCGCGCCGTCTCGCAGGACGTGGGCGAGAAGCTGGTTGGCCTGATGCGCTGGTGGGAAGACTACACCCTGCGCGAGGGTGCGGAGATGAACGCCAACCCCAGCCCCGGCAACAAGGCCGGCGGTCTGACCACCATCCTGGAAAAGTCGCTCGGCGCCATGGCCAAGGCCGGCACCACCAACCTGGTCGACGTCGTGCGCTACGCCGAGCCCGTCACCGCACGCGGCTTCGTCTTCATGGACACGCCGGGCTACGACCCCGTGGCCGCCACCGGCCAGGTCGCGGGCGGCGCGAACCTCGTCTGCTTCACCACCGGGCGCGGCAGCGTCTTCGGCTGCAAACCCAGCCCCAGCCTCAAGCTCGCTACCAACACCCCCATGTTCGACCGCATGCAGGACGACATGGACATCAACTGCGGCACCATCCTGGAAGGCGCCGAGACGGTCGAGGACTGCGGCGCACGCATCTTCGCCCACATCATCCGCGTGGCCAGCGGCGAGAAGACCAAAAGCGAGATGTTCGCCGCCGGCGGCGCGGAGTTCGCCCCCTGGGTCCTCGGCGCAACGATGTAACGACGCGCTGCCGTCCCGCAGTCAGGGCGGCGCGTCCCCAGCGACGAAGGTGTAGGTCGCGCGATACGGCACCCCAAGCAGCTCGGTGCCCGTGCACCTGCCGGACGGCGCGGCGCCGCCCTGCGTCTCGGTCCGCAGCACATACGCGACCGGAGCCATGACGCCCGCGCCCTCGTGCCGAGACACCCGCAGCATCAGCCACGGCACGGACCCCTTGTCGGGCGCAGGGATCGCCTGGATCGGCGCGGCCTGGATCAGGCTGCCATCCCCCGCGGTCCAGATCGGGCCCGCGGCATGGGTCGCGCGGACCACGCCCCCGGCATCCCGCAGCGTGGCGTCCGGCCCGACCAGCGTCCAGCCCGGGCGATCCCCCTCCGTCACGCAACGATACACCTGGCGCCCCTCCGCCTCCCACCGCCAGCTGCCCGGCGCCTCCGCCCGGGCCGGCCCAGCCACGCCCAGCATGACAGACACCACCACCGCCGCCCTGCCGACCGGTCCCCGTTCCAGGCATTCGTGCATCGTCGTCTCCCTGCCCCGGTATCGCGCTGCCTTCAGCCGGTCAGGCTGAGCTCGGCCTCCACCACCCGCACCCACCAGGCGGCACCCAGCGGGATGATCGCGTCGTTGAAGTCGTAGGCCGGCGTGTGCAGCCCGTGCGCGACGCCGTCGGGCCCCACGCCATTGCCGATGAAGATGAACGCGCCGGGCTTGGCCTCCAGCATGAAGGCGAAGTCCTCACCGCCCGTCACGGTCGGCGCGTTCACCTCCACCGCGGCCTCGCCGACCAGGGTCCGGGCCGCCCCCGCCGCGACCGTGGCCTGCTCGGCGTGGTTCACCAGCGGGATCGTGCCCCAGCGCATCTCGAACGTGGCCGTGGCCCCGTGCAGGGCGGCCAGCCCCTCGGCCAGCGCGGCCATCCGCGTCTCCAGGATCAGCCGGGTCTCGGGCGTGAAGCACCGCGCGGTGCCCGACACCGTCAGCGCGGCCGGCATCACGTTCAACGCCAGCGCGGACCCGCCGGCGACATGCCCCACGGAGATGACCGCCGTCTCCCGCGGGGGCACGTTGCGGCCGATGATCGTCTGCAGGCCCAGCACGTAGTGCGCCATGACGATCGACAGGTCGGACGCCAGCTCCGGCGACGCCCCGCCATGCCCGCCATTGCCGTGGAACGCCGCGCTCCAGCGCGCGCTGCCGGCCATGTACGGCCCGGTGCGGATGGAGAACTCGCCCACCGGAAGCCCCGGCACGTTGTGCATGCCGTACACCGCATCGACCGGGAACCGCTCGAACAGCCCGTCGGCCAGCATCTTCTTCGCCCCGCCCCGGCCCTCCTCTGCCGGCTGGAAGATCAGCTGCACGGTGCCGCCGAAGTCGCGCGTGGCGGCCAGATGCTGGGCCGCGCCCAGCAGCATGGTGGTGTGCCCGTCATGGCCGCAGGCGTGCATCGTGCCGGGCACGGTCGAGGCATGGGCCACGCCCGTCGCCTCGATGATGGCCAGCGCGTCCATGTCGGCCCGCAGCCCGATCGACCGCTGCCCCGGCAGACGCCCGCGGATGGTCCCCACGACGCCCGTCCCGCCCACGCCCTCGGTGACCTCGATCCCCCACTCCCGCAGCTTGGCCGCCACCAGGGCGGCGGTCCGCACCTCCTCCAGACCCATCTCCGGATGGGCATGGATGTCCCGCCGGATGGCGGTCAGCTCGGGAAGCTGGGCGCGGATGGCGTCGATCGGGTCGGCTGACATGTGCGGGGCCTCGTCTGCGGGACAGGCCAGCCTCCGCCCTTCGGGGCCCCGGCGCAAGCGCCGGAAGACACGTGCCCCGGGGCAAGCGCCGGCCGACCCGTGCAACGCCCGGGGCCCTGGCGCGTAGATGCGGCCGAAGCCTGTGCGGCCCTGACCCGGAAAGGAGCCCCCATGAACTCGTTGACCCGTAACGTCATCTGCCGGCCGCTGATCGCCACCATTCTGCTGACCGCAACGGGCTGTGCCCCGCTGACCCCATCCGGCGAGGCCGGGTTGGCCCGGCGCGACCAGGGCCGGTTGCAACCGCAATCCGTCGACGGGCCCTGCCAGGTGGACAAGTTCTTCCTGCTCGGCTTCACGGCGGTCCACACGGCGATGACGGTGTCCCGGGGCGCCCCGGGCTGCACCTTCACCGTGCTCGACCCCAACCTGCAGGCCTTCCCCACCGCCGTCCTGGTCACCACGACGCCGTCGCACGGGACGGCGCAGGCCGGGTTGACCGAGGGCGGCCGCCAGGCGGTGGTGCGCTACACGCCGCAACCGGGCTACGCAGGCCCCGACCGGTTCACCGTGACGATCGAGCCGAGCGACCACGCGATCGCCGTCGCCGTCACGGTGTCGCCCTGATCTGCGTATCGCCCTGAGCTGCGTATCGGTCTGAGCTGCGCGTCCCGCGACTGAGGGTTCGCAGGACGCAACGGACCCGCTATCGTCGGCGGTGATGGCAAGTCTGGGCCGGAACGTCCGATCGAAGCTAAGCGGCGAGGGGGCCGGGCCCCCGGACGCCGCCCGCCGTCGCATGGGCAAGCGCTGAGATGGATCGCCTGGGCAAGTACGAGGTCCGCGGCGTGCTCGGCCGCGGCGCCATGGGCACCGTCTACGAGGGCTGGGACCCCATCATCAGCCGCCGCGTCGCCATCAAGACGGTCCGCCTGCCCGACAGCGACGACAGCGAGGAGCGCGAGAAGCTCGGCCGCTTCCAACAGGAGGCGCAAGCCGCGGGCCGTCTGCAGCACCCCAACATCGTCGGCGTCTTCGACTACGCCGAGACGACGGAGCTGGCCTACATCGTCATGGAGTTCGTCGCCGGCCGCACGCTCCGCGCCGTCACGGGCGAGGAGCCGAGGCCCGCCCTGGACGAGGTCGGCCGGCTGATGGACGGGCTGCTGACCGGCCTCGCCTACAGCCACGGGAACGGCGTGATCCATCGCGACATCAAGCCGGCCAACATCATCGTCACCCCCGCCGGCCAGGTGAAGATCGCCGATTTCGGCATCGCCCGGATCGAGAGCAGCACGATGACCCAGGCCGGCAGCATCATGGGCACCCCCGCCTACATGTCGCCCGAGCAGTTCCAGGGCGTCGGCATCGACCACCGGACGGACATCTACTCGGCCGGGATCGTGCTGTTCCAGCTGCTGACGGGAACCCGGCCCTTCGAAGGCACCATGGCCACGATCATGCAGGCCGTGCTGAACGACACGGCCCCCCCGCCCTCGAGCCTGGACCCGGCGCTGCCCCGCGTGCTCGACGACGTCGTCGCCCGGGCCATCGCGCGAGCCCCGAAAGACCGCTACGCCGACGCAGCCGCCTTCAATCAGGCACTCCAGGCGGCCCTGCGCTCGCCCTCGTCGCCCCTCCCCCCCACGCTGACGACAGGGACGACGACCGGGCCACCCGCCGGGTTGCCGCATGGCCTGGGCGACCTGCTGGGCGACGACCACACGGTCATCGCCGGCACGAACCGTCCGCCACCACGCGCCCCGGTGCCGAGCGCCACCCCCGCCCCTGAACGCCCCGCCCCGGCCACAGCCTCGGCCGCAACCGTCAGGCGGCCCGCATCGTCGCGCCTGCCGCTCGTCCTGGCGGGGCTCGGCGTGTTGGCCGTATTGGGAGGCGGCGCCTGGTGGACCCTGTCAGGCCGGGAACGCCCCGCCGCTGCCCCGCCCACGGTCGTCGCGACAGCCGAGCCGACCCCCTCCGCCCCCACAGCCGACCCGGCCCCCACGCCGACCCCCGTCCCCGTCGTCGCCCCGGCCCCTCTTGTCACGCCGGCTCCCGTCGTCGCCCCAGCTCCCGTCGTCGCCCCATCTCCCGTCGTCGCCCCGGCTCCCGTCGTCGCCCCGGTCGCCGCTCCGGTCCCGACCCCAGCCCCAGTTCCGATCCAGGGTCCGGCCCCCGCCCACCCCGTCCCGGCCCAACCAATGCTGGCGCAACCGACCCCGCCGACCCCCGCGGAACCGCTGCGCCCGCCATCGTTCCCGGCCGCCGCCCCACTCGCCCAACCACTCGCCCCTCCGCCCGCCCAGCCGCCCGCCCAGCCGCCCGCCCAGCCGCCCGCACCGCAGCCGCAGGCCCCGTTCCTGACGGCCGTCGTCGCCCCCTCGCCCGAGGTGATCCGCCGCGCCGTCGCCGCCGCGTCCCGCTCCGCCCCCTGCAGCTTCGTCATCGGCGACGAGCCGCACGACACGCCGGCCTCGCGCGAAAGCCCGATCCTGCGCGGTGCGGCGGGCCTGGGTGCGGGCGAACGGGCGCTGCACGACGCAGTCCAGGCCGCCGCGCCCGGCCAGGCGATCGACTGGCGCGTCGCCGGGGTGGACGAACGCTACTGCACCCTGCTGGACGCGCTGCGCCCCTACACACCCCCCTACGGCGCCGACCACGCCTTGTCGGTCACGCTGGCCGGCGGCCGGGCCGACCTGCGCGCCGGGGAGCTGGTGCAGCCGCGCCTCGTGCTGCCGGGCGGCCCGAGCCACCTGCAGCTGGACTACATCGCCAGCGACGGAAGCGTGCTGCACATGCACGAATCGAAGCCCGGCCCGTCCTACCCGGCCGATGCCGCCCCGGCCTTCGGCGACCCGCGCCCGGGCTTCCAGGGCTGGGCGGTGGATGAACCCTTCGGGATCGACCTGGTCGTCGCCGTCGCCTCCAGCGTGCCGCTGTTCCGCCCGGGCCAGGCCTTGCCCGACACGCTCGGCCCCTACCTGACGGAACTCCGCGCAGGCCTCGCGCAGGCCTCCCTCGCCGCCGCCCGCAACGGTGGCCGGGTCACCGCCTTCGTCCTGCCCGTGCGGACCCGCCCGAAACCCTGAGCCAGCCGCCGCCGCCGCGGAACCGACACGCGCCCCGGGACAGAAGCCGAACCAGGGCCGGGCCCAGGAGCTGGACCAGGAGCGGGACCAGGGGCAACCCCGGGCGCGCTCGTGCAGTCACGCAGCCACGAGGGCGGCATCCCGGTCAGGAACAGCACCCGCAGCGCATCCAGCCGGGCCGGCTGCAGCTTCACCGCGGCGGCATTGAAGAAGCGGCTGTCCGGCGTGTGCATGAGATAGGCCTGGGTCTCGTTCACCATCAGGTCCTCGATCTCGGCGTCGTAGCCCTCGTCGGCCAGGAAACGGCGGAACTGCCGGCGCTCGGCCTCGGTCAGAATCTCCGCCCAGAACCGCCTGGCATACGCGGCATAGGCGGCGCTGGTGAAATACAGGCCGTGCGACAGCTCGTGCCGCAGAATCGTCGCCCGTGCCGCCGCATCGAGCCCGGGGGCGGCGCCCTGGCGCACCAACGAGATCAGCGCCCCCCGCCCCCCGGCGGTCCACCCCCAGCGCTGCATCGCGTCGCGCAGCCACGTCTCCTGGGGGGTCAGCGCCAGGCCGTCCCGCTCGGCCGCCGCAAAGAAGCGCAGCAGGTCGGCCGCGCTGTAGTCGTGGCCGTAATACAACGTGTCCGGCACGTTGCCGCTGGCCCGGATGCGGCGGTCCAGCTCCACGTTGTCCAGCGCCCGGTCGCGCGGGAACCCGGCCCGCTCCACCAGGGCCGCAGCCCGGTTCAGCGTCTGCGCCTGGTCCGCGAGGCTCGCGAACTGCAGCACGATGATCTCCGGCTGCGGGGCGAAGCGCCGGGCCTGTGTCTCGGGCGGCGACTCGGCCAGGATCTCGGCCTCCGTCGCCAAAGGCGGCAGCACGACGGCATGCAGCGGCACGGCGACGGGCGCGGGACGGCTCTGCGGGATCGTGACCGGTGCGGCCACGCGCGCCGCCTGCCGCGCCGGCCACACGAACCAGCCGACGCCCGCGCCCAGCCCGAGCACGACCGCCAGCGGCACGCCGACCCAGGCAAGCCGCCACGGCCGCGCACCCGCGCGCCGCACGATGACGGTCTCGTCGGGGTCGGCCGGCGTCACCCGCCCCACCGCCCCGGCTGCAACCGCCGCCCCGGCTGCAACCGCCGCCCCGGCTGCAACCGACACCCCGGCCGCCCGCCCTCCACGCACGACCCGGCAGCACGCATCGGATGCCCCCTCCGCTCTCGACCGCCGTAGCCTGGACCGGCCGCCGCGCCGCCGATCCTACCGTAACGTCTTCCAGGGACGCCAGGGCCAGGATACATCGACGCATGCAATGCGATCCGCCTGGCTACTTCGGCAAGCTCCCGGCCCGCGGCGACTTCCTCGCCTGCCGCCTGCCGGCCGGGCTGGCCGCCGCCTGGGACGCCTGGCTGGGCGGCTTCGTGCAGGACGTCCGGGCCGCAGCCGGCACGGACTGGCCCGAGGCCTGGTTGACCCAGCCCCTGTGGCACTTCGCCCTCGGGACGGGTGTCCTGCGTCCTGAAACCCTGGGCAACACCCCAGCCGCCGGGGTCATGATCGGCAGCGTCGACCGGGTCGGGCGCATGTTCCCCTTCACGATCATCGGCCCCAGCGGCGGCGTGCCGGAACCAGCCTGGTCCGACCGGATCGAGGCCCTGGTCCTCGGCACGCTCGAGGACGGGTTCGAGCCCGCGACGCTCGATGCCGCACTCGCCCGCCTGGGCCCCCCGCTGAGCCCGGCGCCGCTCGCGCCCGGCCACAGCCTGTGGTGGACGACCGGTTCCGACCGTGTGCCGCCCTCCCGCCATCTGTTCGAAGGCCTGCCCCAGCGCGAGGCGGCGGTGGCGATGGTGCTGGGGGACCCCCAAGCCGAAACCCCCGAAACCCCCGAACCCCCCGAACTCCCCGAGCCCGCCGCTACCGATCGTGAACCGTGAACCCATAGGTGCGGATCACGTACTTCAGCGTCGCGCCATATTGCGGGTCCGTCGCATAGACCCCGGTCAGCGCGTCGGCGAACGCCTCCACGTCGTCCTTCTTGGCCATCGCGGGCCGATACACCGGGTTGGACGCCAGCAGCCGCCCGTGCTGGTCGAACGCCTCCGACAGGGTGGCGAACTTGCGGAACTTGGCCCGGATCGTGATGCTCTCGCCGTTCATCACCTCCCGCGTCGGGCTCTCGACGGCCGGCTGGTCACCCACCGCCTTGATGCCGAACGGGTTGTTGCTGTCGGGCGGCATGGACGCGCCCCAGGCGCTCTCGACCGCCCACTGCGCGATCGTGACAGAGGCCGGGACGCTCCAGTGCAGGCGCGACTGGATGGCGGCATCGACCACGTCGGGCGGGACCTGGCCGAAATGCCCGGTCCCCGCCGGCCGCGCCTCCTCGACCAGCGGGCGTGCCGCCAGCGCGTAATAGGTCGCGCTGCCCGGCTCCACCCGGCCGCTGGGCGGCACCATGCGGAGCACGACGGCCTGGTAGGCCTCGATCGCCAGCACGGTGCCGACATCTGCCTCCCCGGTCACCGGCACGTCGGAGTGTGGGCGGGGCAGGCGGTCGTTCAACAGCGACTGGATGACGAACACGTCGCCGGGCCGGTTCTCGGCATCGCGCCCGACCGGGGAGAAGATGGGCGGCGCGATCCGGCCCATCTCGTCCGTGCTGAGGATGGTGGCGGACGGGACCAGGGCCACGGCGGCGGAACTCCTTCGCTGGGCCGCCCCCGCAGGGTCCGGCCATCCGTAACGTTGCGCGAACGGCCCCGGCGGTGCTAGCCCTTTTCATCGGGGAGCGCCGATGATCGACAACCCGTTCGAGGAACCGGGCGAGCAGGACCGCACCGTCATCCGCCCGGCCCCGGGCGGGACGCGCGCCCCGCCCCGCATCCAGGCCCCAACACCCGCACCTGCACCTTCAGGCCCCGACCTCGAGACCGTCGGCACCGGCACCGGCCCGCTCGCCGTCGCCGCGGCCCCGCTGCTGCAGCTGCTCGCCCGCCTCCGCAACACCGCCAGCGTGCCCGACCCCAACGACATGCGCGAGCGCACCCGGCGGGAGCTGCGAAGCTTCGAGCGCCGGGCCAAGGCCGGCGGCGTGCCGATGGACCAGGTCCGCCTGGCCCACTACGCCCTGTGTGCCGCGCTCGACGACGTCGTGCTGCACACGCCCTGGGGCAGCCAGGGCCGCTGGCAGCAGGAGCCGCTGGCCCGGGGCGCTGCACGACGACGACAAGGCCGGCACCGGCTTCTTCGACCAGCTCCGCACGCTGCGCACCGCGCTGCCGGCCAACTTGCCCGTCGTCGAGCTGATGTTCGTCTGCCTCTCGCTCGGCATGATGGGCCCCTACCGGACCGTGCCGGACGGGGCGAAGCAGCTGGCGCGGGTTCGGCACCAGGTGTTCGGCATGATCGAGGCCGGCGGCGGGGAAGGTGGGGCGCGGCCGGCCGAGCCGCTGTCGGCCGAGGTGGCCGGGGTGCGCCTGCCGCCGCCGCCGCGCGCCGGCGTGCCGGTCTGGGTGGCGGGCAGCGCCGCGCTGGGGATCGTCGTCGCGGTCTACGTCGGGTGCCTGGCCAGCCTGAACGGCGCGTCCGACATGTTCTACGCCGAGGCCCTCGCCGCACCCCCGGCCACCATGCCGGCCCTGGTCCGCCCCCCGGCCACGCCCCCGCCGCCGCCCGCGCCCGAGCCGCCCCCGCCCGGCCCCGCCACCCGCCTCCGCGCCGCGCTGGCCGGCCTGCCGGGCGTCGAGGTGATCGAGGCGCCGGGGGCCGCGATCGTGCGCGTCTCGGCCGCGGCGCTGTTCCCGCCCACCACCGCGGTGCTGATCCGCGGGCCGCTGCCGGACCGGCTGGCCCAGGCACTGGGCGCGGAGCCGGGCCCGCTGCGCATCGTCGGCCATACCGATTCGCAAACCCCCGCGCAGCGTCGCCTACCCCTCGAAGTTCGCCCTCTCCTTGGCCCGCGCCACCGCCCTCCGCACCGCCCTGGCCCGCAGCGTGCCCGACCCGGCCCGCCTCGTCGCCGAAGGCCGGGCCGACACCGAGCCGCTCGGCCCCGACACCACCCCCGAGGGCCGGGAACGGAACCGCCGCCTCGAGATCATCGTCGCCTCCGGCCCGCTCAACCCATGACGCCTTTCACCGCATGACGCCCCTCCCATCATGACGCTGCAGCTGTCCGTCGTGCGCTGGCTGGTGACGCTGGTGGGCGTGCAGGTCCTGTGCGGCATCGCCTGGGTGCTGGGGCCGCTGCTGCCCTGGCTGGAACCGGTGCCCGCCCGCCTTTCGCTGGTGCTGCTGATGCTGGTCGCCTGGGATGGCGGCCAACCTGGGCCTGGACTGGCGCCGCACCCGGCAGGAGGCGCAGCTGACCCACGGCATGGGCGCCGCCGCGCAGGACGAGGCCGCCGCCGTGCAGGGCCGCCTGGCCGAGGCCCTGGCGCTGCTGCGCAAGGCCAAGGGCCGCCGACTGCTGAACGAGCAGCCCTGGTACGCCATCATCGGCCCCCCCGGCGCCGGCAAGACCACCGCACTGCTGAACGCCGGCCTCAGCTTCCCGCTCGATGGCGCGCTGGGGCCGGGCGCGGTCTCGGGCGTGGGCGGCACGCGCCTGTGCGAGTGGTGGTTCACCGAGGCCGGAGTCCTGATCGACACCGCCGGGCGCTACACGACGCAAGACAGCAACGCGGCGATCGACCGCGCGGGCTGGCAGGCCTTCCTGGCCCTGCTGCGCCGCACCCGCCCCAAGCAGCCGCTCAACGGCGTGCTGGTCGCGATCGCCCTCGGGGACGTCGTGGCCGCCGGCGATGGACCGACGGGGGCCGGGGCGCCCGAGGCGGCGCACGCCATCGCCGTCCGCGCGCGCATCGACGAGCTGGACGAAGCCTTCGGCATGCGACTCCCGGTCTACCTGCTGCTGACCAAGGCGGACCTGCTGGCCGGCTTCAGCGAGTTCTTCGACGACCTGGACCGCACCGGCCGGGCGCAGGTCTGGGGCACGACCCTGCCGCTGACCCCACCCCGCCCGATCCTCGACGGCCTGTTCGACCCCTTGCTGGACCGGCTGAACCGCCGCCTGTATCGCCGCCTGGATGTCGAGACGGCGCCCGAGCGCCTGTCCGCGATCGCCGGATTTCCCGGCCAGGTGGCCAGCGTCCTGCCCGGCCTGCACGCCTTCCTCGGCCGCAGCTTCGGCCCCGACGCGGCAGGCCGGACGCCGCTGCTGCGCGGCGTCTACCTGACATCCGGCACGCAGGAGGGCACGCCCATCGACCGCCTGACCGGCGGGCTCTCGCGCGCCTTCGGGCTGGACCAGAAACGGGCGGCGCGCCTGCAGCCGGCTGCAGGCCGCTCCTACTTCCTGACCGACCTGCTGCACGACGTCGTGTTTCCCCGAAGCCCCGCTGGTCGCCTTCCGCCCCGGCGCGGCACGCCGCCGGCGGGCGCTCCGCCTGGGCGGCTTCGGCGCATGTGTCCTCCTGGCCGTGCTGGGCAGCGCGGCGCTGCTGACCCTGCGGCACGGCGCGGTGCAGACCATCGATGCCGCCCGGACCAGGCTGCTGACCGCCCCCGATCCGGCAAGCCCGGGGCCCGCCATCACCGACGCAGCCGGCATGCCGGAGCCGGTCGGCGACGCGGATTTCGCCGCGCTGCTGCCCTGGCTGGAAGCCGGGCAAACGCGATCCCCACGCCTGAGTCGGCGCATGACGACAGATTGGGTTTCAACCAGGACGAGAAACTCCGCGCCGGCGCCCAGGCCGCCTACAGGAACGCCCTCGAGTACGCGCTGCTGCCCCGCCTGGTCTGGCGCGCGGAGGCGGAGGTGCGCGGCGCGCTCGGCCAGTCCGACCGGTTGTACGAGGCGACGCGGCTCTATCTGATGCTGGGCGGGGCCGGGCCGCTGGACCGCGCCTCGATCGAAGCCTGGTTCGCGCAGGACTGGGCCACGAGCCTGCCCGGCGCCGCCAACGACGGCACCCGCGCCGCACTCGCCCGGCACCTGGCCGCGCTGCTGGCCGGCCGCATGCCCCCCGTGCCGCTCGACGGGCCCCTGGTGGACCAGGCGCGCACCAGCATCGCCCGCGTGCCGCTGGCCCAGCGCGCCTATGCCCGGCTGAAACCGATGGCGGACGCGCGGGCCGTCCCGGGATGGCGCCCCGCCGAGGCGCTGGGGCCGGCCGGCGTGCGCGTGTTCCTCCGCCGCTCCGGCACCGGACTCGAGCAGCCGATCCCGGGCGTCCACACCATCGCGGGCCTGCGCACCGCCGTGCTGCCGGCCCTGGCCGCCGCGGTGCAGGCGGCCGCCGCCGAAAGCTGGGTCGTCGGCACGCCGATCGACCCGCAGGGGCCGCAGCGCGCCACGCTGGAAGCCGACGTCATGCGCCTGTATGCGGCGGACTACGCCGCCGCCTGGCGCACCATGCTCGACGACCTGGACGTCGCGCCGCTGCGGAGCCTGACGCAGGCCGCGCAGGACCTCTATATCCTGGCCTCGCCCCATTCCCCCATCCGCACCATTCTGGCCGCCGCGGCCGCGGAGCTGGCGCCCGGGGCGGCGCTGTCGGCCACCGGGCCCGAGGCGCCGGCCAAGGCCGCCCTGATGGCGGTCGACGAGCAGTTCCGCACGCTCCGCGCCCTGTTCGGCACCGGCGGCGTCGCGCCCATCGACCAGGTGCTCCGCCCGCTCGGCGACCTGCAGCAGCAACTCGCCAAGCAGGCCGCCAGCACCGCAAAGCCCGCCGGCGTCGCCCCCGCCGACGACCCGGCCCTCGCGCTGCGGTCCGAGGCGCTGCGCCAGCCGCAACCCCTCTCGCGCTGGATGGTCTCGGTGGCCAACGGCGGCGCATCGCTGCGCGACGGCGGCCCCCGCGGCGCGATGATCGCCGCATGGAGCGCCGGCGGCGGGCCCGGCAGCCTGTGCCCCCGCCGTGGTTGCCGACCGCTACCCCTTCTTCCCCGCCGCCACCGCCGATGCCCCGCTGCCGGACTTCGTCCGCCTGCTCGGCCCCGGCGGCGCCATCGACGCCTTCTTCAACGCCCAGCTCCGGCCCTATGTCGACACCACGGCGCGGCCCTGGCGCCTGCGGGCCGTGGACGGCGTGAATGCCCCGGTGTCCGCAGCCGACCTCGCGCAGTTCCAGCGCGCCGAAGCCATCCGCGACCTGTTCTTCCCCGCAGGCGCCGCACAGCCCATGGTCCGCTTCGACCTGTCGCCCGGCACGCTCGACCCCCGCGCCACCGACCTCAAGCTCGAGCTCGGCCCCACCACCCTGACGGCCACGCGGGGCACGACGGCCCGCCCGGCCGCCCTGGCCTGGCCCGGCCGTCCCCCGGCCACCACGGCGCGCCTGACCGTCAACGTCGCCGGCAGCCCCCCGGCCACCACCGAGGCGACCGGGCCCTGGGCGGTGTTCCGCCTCCTGGCCCAGGCCCGCCCGACGACGGCCGGGGACCGCACCACGCTGCTGTTCACGCTGGGCGATCTGCAAGCCCGGCTCGAGCTCCACGCCACGCCCAACCCCTTCACCAGCCCGCTGCTGCCGGCCTTCCGCTGCCCGGTCGTGCAATAAGGGCCGCCCCGGACCTCATCAGGGGTGGCAAGCCCGCTGGACAGCCCGGCCATTCCGACCCAGGATCGACACAACATGACCGAGGCGTTTCCCCTCCCCGACCTGCAGGACGACACCGCAGCCGGCCCCGACCTGGGGCTGGATGCGACGTTCGGCGAGATGGAGCTGGCGGCAAAGGGCAAGCCGGAAGGCCAGTTCGGCACCACCGTCGAACCGGCCGTCCCACCGGACTGGGCGCTGACGGCCAGCCTGGCCGAAGCCCTGCTGGCCCGCACGCGGGACCTCCGGGTCATGGCCTTCCTGACGGTCGCCCGGCTGCATGTGGCGGGCCTTCCCGGGTTCGCCGCCGGGCTTGCGCTGCTGCGGCAGACGCTGGACACCCTGTGGGACCCGGTGCATCCGCTGCTGGACCCCGAGGACGACAACGACCCGATGCCGCGGGCCAACGCGCTGCTGGCCTTGCAGAACCCCGTGAGCGTCCTGCGGCCCTTGCGGGAGCTGCCGCTGGCCAGCCTGCCGCGCATCCGGCCCGTCACCTACCGCGACCTGGCCGTGCTGAACGGCGCGATGGAGCCCGAGCCCGGCCGCGAACGGCTGAGCGAGGCCGAGATCGTCGACACCTTCGTCAAGACCGACCAGGCCGCACTTTCGGCCACTGCGGCGGCGCTGGAAGGCGCGGTGGCCGACGTCGCCGGCATCGGCGCCGCATTCGACCGCCAGGCCGGCCCCGGCAACGGGCCCACCCTCGACAACCTGGTCAAGCTGCTGCGCGAGATCCTGAAGGACCTGACCCGCTTCCGCACCCTCGCAGCGGCCGCAGCCGCGGCGGCGACGGACGATCCGGCCGCCGACGCCGACGCCGACGCCGAAGGCACGCCTGACGCCGACACCGGCAACGGCCCGGATGCCCCGGCGGGCGAGCCCGGCAGCCCCGCACCCCGGGCCCGCGCACCCGCGGCGATCCGCTCGGTCGTGGCGCTCCATAACCGCAACGACGCGCTGCACGCGCTCGAGCTCGCGGCCGCCTACTTCCGCCTGCACGAGCCCTCGAGCCCGCTGCCGCTGCTCATCGACCGGGCCCGGCGCCTGGCGCCGCTGCCCTTCATGGACATCCTGCGCGACATGGCGCCCGACGGGCTGCTCCAGGCGCACGCCGTCGCCGGCACGCCGCCGGAGTAGAACTCGGCGCCAACGGGAACCGATCCCATTGCAGAACGGCTTGGACTGCGCCTAAGGTTCCCCACGCGAAGGGGATGAGGTCCGGCCATGGCCAAGGCGAGCAGTCAAAAGTTCATCGCCCGCAATCGGGCGCCAAGGGTGCAGATCGAGTACGACGTCGAGACGTACGGGTCGGAGAAGAAGGTGCAGCTGCCCTTCGTGGTGGGCGTCATGGCCGACCTGTCGGGCAAGCCGGCCGAGCCGCTGCCGGCGGTGGCCGACCGCAAGATGCTCGAGATCGACGTCGACAACTTCGACGAGCGGATGAAGTCCATGAAGCCGCGCGTCGCCTTCATGGTGCCCAACACCCTGACCGGCGAGGGCAACCTCGCGGTCGACATCACCTTCGAGAGCATGGACGACTTCTCGCCCGGAGCCGTCGCCAAGAAGGTCGACAGCCTGGCCAAGCTGCTGGAGGCGCGCAACCAGCTCAGCAACCTGCTGACCTACATGGACGGCAAAAGCGGCGCCGAGGCGCTGATCACCAAGGCGCTGAACGACCCGGCGCTCCTGGCCAGCATCGCCGCCAAGCCCGCGCCGACGAGCGCCGACGCCGGGGAGGAGTAACGCATGTCCGAAGCTCAGACGTCCGCAACCGGGCCCAGCGCCCTCGGTGGGGTTGCCGAAGCCGAGAACGAGTTCGCCGCCCTGCTGAACCGCGAGTTCAAGCCGAAAAGCGCCCGGGCGAAGGACGCGATCGAGACGGCGGTCCACACGCTGGCGCAGCAGGCGCTGTCCAACACGGCCCTGGTGTCCGACGACAGCCTCCGCAGCATCGAGGCGATGATCAAGGCCATCGACGCCAAACTGACCGAGCAGGTCAACCTGATCATCCATACCGAGGAGTTCCAGGCCCTCGAAGGCGCCTGGCGCGGCCTGCACCACCTGGTGAACAACACCGAGACCGACGAGACGCTCAAGATCAAGGTGATGAACATCTCCAAGAAGGAGCTGGGCCGCACGCTGAAGAAGTTCCGCGGCACCGCCTGGGACCAGAGCCCGCTGTTCAAGCGCATCTACGACGAGGAGTACGGCCAGTTCGGCGGCGAGCCCTTCGGCCTGCTGGTCGGCGACTACCATTTCGACCACTCGCCGCAGGACGTGCAGCTGCTGGGCGACCTCGCCCAGGTCGCCTCCTCGGCCCACGCGCCGTTCATCGCCGCAGCCGCACCCACCGTCATGCAGATGGAGAGCTGGGAGGAGCTTTCGAACCCGCGCGACCTGACGAAGATCTTCCAGACCCCGGAATATGCCGCCTGGCGCTCGCTGCGGGAAAGCGAGGACTCGCGCTACATCGGGCTCACCATGCCGCGCTTCCTCGCACGCCTGCCCTACGGCGCGAAGACCGAGCCGGTGGAGGAGTTCAACTTCGAGGAGGACGTGGGCGACGCGGACCACTCGAAGTTCGCCTGGTGCAACTCCGCCTACGCGATGGCCACCAACATCACCCGCGCCTTCAAGCTGTACGGCTGGTGTTCCAACATCCGTGGCGTGGAAAGCGGCGGCGCGGTCGAAGGCCTGCCGGCCTACACCTTTCCCGATGCCGATGGCGGCGTCGCGATGAAATGCCCGACCGAGATCGCGATCCCGGACCGGCGGGAGGCGGAGCTCGCCAAGAACGGCTTCATGCCCCTGATCTTCAAGAAGAACTCCGACTTCGCGGCCTTCATCGGCGCGCAGTCGTTGCAGAAGCCGCAGGAGTACCAGGACTCCGCGGCCACCGCGAACGCCAACCTCTCGGCCCGCCTGCCCTACCTGTTCGCCACATGCCGCTTCGCGCACTACCTGAAGTGCATGGTCCGCGACAAGGTCGGCTCGTCCAAGACCCAGTCGCAGCTGAAGGACTGGCTCGAGACCTGGCTGCTGCAGTACGTGGACGGCTCGCCCAGCTCGAGCACGGACGAGTACAAGGCCACCCACCCGCTGGCCGACGCCGCCGTCGAGATCGAGGAGGACGAGGAGAACCCCGGCTACTACAGCGCGAAGTTCTATCTGAAGCCCCATTATCAGCTGGAGGGGTTGTCTGTTTCGTTGCGTCTGGTATCTAGAATGCCCAAGTGATTTCTTGACGAAATCATAATTTCTTGCGCGAAACATGGAGGGATAGGTCATGGCGGTCGACGGCTATATGTGGTTCCAGGACTACAGCAACGTCTATCAGGGTTCCGAATCGCAGATCGACAAAAGCATCGTCAATGCGAAAGACAGCATGTGGAAGACGTTCAAGTTCGCTGACGCCCTTGCCGGCGGCAAGACGGAAAAGGGCGATACGGTCCCCGGCCTGTTCGAGATCGAGGATTTCAGCTTCGACATCGAGCAGACGCTCAACATCGGCAGCCAGAGCACCGGCGCCGGTGCCGGGCGCGTCACGTTCAATCCCTTCTCCATCACCCGCAAGATCGACCGCTTCTCGCCCGCATTGTTCGAGCTGGCCTGCTCGGGCACGCCGTTCCAGATGGTGACCCTCGGCCTCCGCAAGTCGGCAGGCGGCAACACGTCCGGCATCATCTACCTCGTCTTCCGCTTCAAGCTGGTCGCCGTGAAGACCATATCGTGGTCCTACGACGACGAATCCCCGAAGGAGACAGCGACCTTCGAATACGGCGGGCTGCAGGTCCACTATGCCCCGCAGAACCCGGACGGCAGCCTGGGCGCAGTCATCCCCGGGGGCTGGAACCGCGTCAAGAACGTGAAGGACCAGGACGACAAGCTGATCAAGTAGTCGCCTTGACCGCGCGCGAGTCGCTGCAGACCGGGAACGTCCACCAGGCCCTCGACCTCCTCAAGGTCGAGGTCCGCCGGGCGCCCCGGGATGCGAAGCTTCGCACCTTCCTGTTCCAGCTGTTCTGCATCACCGGCGAATGGGACCGCGCCCTCACCCAGCTCGCCCTCGCCGGTGAGCTGGACCCCACCACGGACCCCATGGTCAAGACCTACGAAGTCCTGATCCGGTGCGAGGTGCTGCGCGCCAAGGTATTCCGCGGCGAACGCACCCCCACCGTCCTCGGCGAACCCGGCCCCTGGCTGCCCCTCCTGATCGAGGCCACACGGCTGCTCGGCACCGGCGAACCCGCCCGGGCCGCGCGCCTGCGCGACGCCGCCTTCGACGCCGCCCCGCCCTCGCCGGCCACCATCGACGGCACGGACGCCGAATGGGTCGCCGACGCCGACCCCCGCCTCGGCCCCGCAACCGAAGCGGTCGTCGACGGCCGCTACGTCTGGATCCCCTTCCACCGCATCGCCTCCATCACGATCGAACCGCCGGCAGACCTGCGCGACCAGGTCTGGATGCCGGTCCGCTTCACCTGGATGAACGAAGGCACGGCCGTCGGCTTCATCCCCACCCGCTACCCCGGCACGACTGCCAGCGCCGACCCCTCCCTCCTGCTCGCCCGGCGCACCGAATGGCTGGAACAGGATGACTGGTCCATCCCCACCGGACAGCGCATGCTGGTCACCGACGAGGCCGACATCGCGCTGATGGACCTGCGCCAGCTCCGGTTCCACGCCGCACCCCCAGCGCCCGCAGCCTAGCCGTGTCGGGCATCCAGGGCCGCGAGCGGCTGCAGCCCTCCCTGCTGGACCGGCTCATCGACCGGGAACCCGGCCGCCGCAAGGACCCGCCGGACGCCCAGGTGCTGACCGCCGCCCAGCTGCGCCAGGCTGTCCTCCGCGACCTCGCAGCCCTGCTCAACACCTCGAACCTCGCCACGCTCGAAGACCTGTCGGCGACCCCGCTCGTCGCCCGCTCCACCCTCAACTACGGCATCCCCGGCTTCGCCGGCCTGCTCGAAAGCTCCGCCCGGTCCGGCGGGCTGGAACGGGAGCTCGCCGAAGCCATCCGTATCTTCGAGCCGCGCATCCGCCCGGAATCGCTCCGCGTCCAGGCCCGCGGCACGCGCGACGACGCCGTCCCGGCCCTCGTGTTCGAGATCGAGGGCGAGCTCTGGGCGCAGCCCGTGCCGCAACAGCTGTTCCTGGAAACCACCATCGAGGTCGAGACGCGCCTTGCCGTGGTGACCGAGGCCCGGCCCAGCCATGCCGGGGACTACCGCTGATGGACCCCCGGCTGATGCAGTTCTACGAAACCGAGCTGACCCATATCCGCGAGATGGGGGCGGAGTTCGCGCAGGAGTTCCCGAAGGTCGCCGGCCGGCTCGACCTCGCCAACACCGAGGTCGCGGACCCCTTCGTCGAACGCATGCTGGAGGGCTTCGCCTTCCTGACCGCCCGCATCCAGCTGAAGATGGAAGCCGAGTTCCCGACCTTCACGCAGTCGCTGCTGCAGATGGTCTACCCGCACTTCGCCGCCCCCACGCCGTCCATGACCATCGTGGCCATCACCCCCAGCGAGGCGCTGCGCGGCACCCCCGCCGGCGTCGCCCTGCCCGCCGGCACGGAGCTGCGCAGCCTGCTGGGCACCGAGGACCAGACCAACTGCGTCTTCCGCACCGCCCATCCCGTCCACCTGCTGCCGATCGAGGTGGCCGAAGCCGAGTACCTCACCTCCGCCGCCGCCGTCGCCGCCCTCGGCCTGCCGGACAGCGCGGGCGCCAAGGCCGCCATCCGCCTCCGCCTCCGCACCATGGGCGGCATCCCCTTCGCCAAGGTCGCGCTGGAACGGCTCGATCTCTATCTCGGCGGCCCCGAGCTGGCCCGCATGCGGCTGTACGAGCAGCTGTCCGCCCACGTCGCCGGCGTCGTGGTCCGTCCCGGCCAGCGGCCCATCCCCTGGCACGAGCGCCTGCCCGCCAGCGCCGTCGAACCGATCGGGTTCGAGCCGGAGCAGGCGCTGCTCCCCGCCTTGCCCCAGACCTTCGACGGTTACCGTCTGCTGCAGGAGTTCTACACCCTCCCCGGCCGCTTCCTGTTCTTCGGCATCGGCAACCTCGACCGTGCCGCCATCCGCTGCGCCGGGCCCGAGCTCGAGATCGTCATCCTGCTGGACCGCAGCGACCCGGCCCTCCTGTCCCTCGCCCCCGACCACCTGCTGCTGCACTGCACGCCGGCCATCAACCTGTTTCCCAAGCGCAGCGACCGCGTCAACATCGACCCGACGAAGGCCGAACACCACGTCGTGCCCGACCGCATGCGCCCGCTGGACTACGAGGTGTTCTCCGTCACCGCCATGGAGGGGTTCGCCGTCGATGGCGGCCCGACCCAGCCCTTCATGCCGTTCTACGCCGCCAACGACCTCAGCCGGAACCCCGGCCACCGCAGCTACTACATGCTCGCCCGGCAGCCCCACCTGCTCTCGTCCCGCGCGCGGCAGCGCGGCCCCCGCTCCAGCTACCTGGGGCACGAGACGTTCGTCTCGCTGGTCGACGCCGACAACGCCCCCTTCCCCGACACGCTACGCCAGCTGGGCCTCGATCTGCTCTGCACCAACCGGGACCTGCCGATCTCGATGCCCGTCGGCAAGAAGCACACGGACTTCACGGTCGTCGTCAACGCCCCCATCGCATCCATCCGCTGCCTGGTCGGCCCCACCGTGCCCCGGCCCTGCCGCAGCGACGGGGACCTCGCCTGGCGCTTCATCTCGCATCTGGGGCTCAACTACCTGAGCCTGACAGACACCGACACTGTCCAGGGCGCGGCAGCCCTGCGGGAGCTGCTGCGTCTGTACGTGACCCCCAACGACACCCGGGCGGCCCGGCAGCTGGAGGGGCTGATGTCGGTCTCGACCGAGCCGATCGTGCGCCGCATCCCGGGCTCGGGCCCTGTCTGCGCCGGGCGCGGGCTGCAGGTCCGGCTGACGATCGACGACACGCTCTCGGGCGGCGGCGGCATCGTGCTGGCGGCAGTGCTCGACCGGTTCTTCGCCAAATACGTCTCGATCAACGCCTTCACCGAGACGGTGATGACCAGCCCCGACCGCGGCCAGGTCATGCGCTGGCCGCTGCGCCTGGGCCGGCGGCCCGTTTTGTGACGCGGTCTTTGTCGTGACGCCGCTCGACGAACCGCCCGCCGCGCCGCAGACCCACGCCCTGCCGGAGGCCGCCCGCACCGCACCGCACCGCTTCGGCTTCAACGCCCTGCTGCGCCTGCTGGAGGCGCGCGACCCCACCCGCCCGCGGCTGGGCCGCGGCGCCCGCCCGGCGCAGGACGCGATCCGCCTGGGCCAGGAACCCGGCGTCACCCACGCCCCCACCTCGTTGGCCGGCGTCGAGCCGGGCACGGAGGGGCGGCCCGACCGCCTCATCGTCCACATGTTCGGCCTGTTCGGCACCGATGGGCCGCTACCGCTGCACATCACCGAGATGGCCCGGGAACGCCAGCGCAACCAGAACGACCCGACGCTGCGCCGCTTCATCGACCTGTTCCACCACCGTACCCTGTCATTGTTCCATCGCGCCTGGGCCGACGTGCGCCCCACCGTCAGCTTCGACCGTCCGGACGAGGACCGGTTCGGCCACTACCTCGGCGCGCTGATCGGCCTGTCCAGCGGCGGCCTCCGCAACCGCGATGCCATGCCGGACCTGACGAAGCTGCATTTCGCCGGGCTGCTGGCCGGGCAGACGCGCCATGCATCCGGCCTGGCCGCCATCCTGACGGCGTTCTTCCAGATGCCGGTCCGGGTCGAGAGCTTCATCGGCGCCTGGTTGACGCTCCCGCCCGAGGACCGCACGCGCCTGGGCGCCGGGCCGCGCACGGCGGCGCTGGGCGGCAGCGCCCTCCTGGGGGGCCGGATCTGGAGCCGGCAGCACAAGTTCCGCCTGGTGTTCGGCCCGCTGACCCTGGTGGAGTACGAGCGCCTGCTGCCGGGCGGCCTGAGCTTCCACCGCCTCGTGCCCCTTGTGCGCAACTGGGCCGGCGACACGCTGGCCTGGGATGTGAACCTCGTGCTCGCCCGCAACGAGGTGCCCGCCATCCGGCTCGGCCGCCAGGGCCGGCTCGGCTGGACCACCTGGCTCATGCCCCGCCGCCGACCCGACGACGCCGCCGACCTGTTCCTCGAGGCCGGGGCGCGGCGCGCCGAAGCTTCTGAAGCCGCGGACAGCCATGCCCGGGCACACACCCGGACCCAGCCCAAGGAGCCAGCCGCATGACCGAGATCAGCCGGGCCACCCTGTTCGGCAAGCTCGACCCGCTCGCCTACCGGGCGATCGAGGGCGCGACCGTCTACTGCAAGCTGCGCGGCAATCCCTATGTCGAGCTGGCGCACTGGCTGCACCAGATCCTCCAGACCGCCGACAGCGACCTGCACCGCGTCGTCAAGCACTTCGACCTCGACGCCTCCCGCCTGGCCGCCGACCTCACGGCGGCGCTCGACCGTCTGCCGCGGGGCGCCACCGCCATCCAGGACTTCAGCCCCGTCATCGAGGAGGCGACGGAGCGCGCCTGGGTCTTCGCCACCCTGCAGTTCGGCGTGCACCAGGTCCGCACCGCCCACCTGCTGCTCGGCATGCTGCGCACCACCCCGCTCCGGAACGCCCTGTTCGCCCTGTCCCGCCAATGGGAACGCGTGCGCGCCGACGACCTGGCCGACGCGATCGGCACCGCCCTGAACACCTCGCCCGAGGCCGCGATGGCCGCCACCGACGGCGCCGCCGTCCCGGGCGAGACCAGCGGCGCCATCGCCCCGGCCGCGATGGGCAAGCAGGAGGCGCTGGCCAAGTTCGCCGTGGACCTCACCGCCCGCGCCAAGGCCGGCGAGATCGACCCGGTGACCGGCCGCGACGCCGAAATCCGCCAGATCATCGACGTGCTGATGCGCCGCCGCCAGAACAACCCGATCCTGACCGGCGAGGCCGGGGTCGGCAAGACGGCCGTCGTCGAGGGCTTCGCGCTCCGCATCGCCGCCGGCGACGTGCCGCCGCCGCTGCTGGGCGTCAGCCTGCACGTGCTGGACGTGGGCCTGCTGCAGGCCGGCGCCAGCATGAAGGGCGAGTTCGAGAACCGGCTGCGCCAGGTGATCGACGAGGTGCAGTCCTCGCCCACGCCGATCATCCTGTTCATCGACGAGGCGCATACCCTGATCGGCGCCGGCGGCGCGGCCGGCACCGGAGATGCCGCCAACCTGCTCAAGCCCGCCCTCGCCCGCGGCACGCTCCGCACCATCGCCGCCACCACCTTCGCCGAATACAAGAAGTACTTCGAGAAGGACCCGGCGCTCACCCGCCGCTTCCAGGTCGTGCAGGTGGACGAGCCCGACGAGGAGCGGGCCATCCACATGATGCGCGGCATCGCCGCCGCCCTCGAGAAGCACCACAAGGTGCTGCTGCTGGACGAGGCGATCGAGGCGTCGGTCCGGCTGTCGCACCGCTACATCCCGGCCCGGCAGCTGCCGGACAAGTCGGTCAGCCTGCTCGACACCGCCGCCGCCCGCGTCGCCATCAGCCAGCACGCCGTGCCCGCCGCCGTGGAGGACACGCGCCGCCGCATCGGCCTGCTGCAGACCGAACGCGACATCATCTTGCGCGAGGCCGAGGTCGGCATCGACGTGGGCGACCGCGGCGAGAAAGTCGCCGCGGGCCTGGAGGAAGCGCAGGAGACGCTGACCGGGCTCGAGGCGCGGTGGGAGACGGAGCGGGGCCTCGTGGACCGGCTGCTGGCGCTGCGGGCCTCCCTCCGCGCCACCGGGCAGCCGGTGGACGGCCCCATCGCGCCCGAGGCGCTTCAGGCAGCCCCGCCGGATCGCGTGACGCAGCTCGCGGCATTGAAGGACGTGCAGGCCGAGCTCGCCGCGCTGCAGGGCGAGACGCCGCTGATCCTGCCCAGCGTGGACCAGCAGGCCGTGGCCGCCGTCGTGGGCGACTGGACCGGCATCCCGGTCGGCCGCATGGTCCGCAACGAGGCGGAATCGGTGCTGAACCTGGCCGCAACCCTCGGCCGCCGCGTGGTCGGGCAGGACCACGGGCTGCAGATGATCGCCCGCCGGGTGCAGACCTCCCGCGCCGGCATGGACAATCCGGTCAAGCCCGTCGGCGTGTTCATGCTGTGCGGCCCGTCCGGCGTCGGCAAGACCGAGACCGCGCTGGCCGTCGCGGAGGCGCTCTATGGCGGCGAGCAGAACCTGATCACCATCAACATGAGCGAGTTCCAGGAGGCGCACACCGTCAGCACCCTGAAAGGCGCCCCCCCGGGCTACGTCGGCTACGGCGAAGGAGGCGTGCTGACCGAGGCCGTGCGCCGCCGCCCCTATTCCGTCGTGCTGCTGGACGAGATCGAGAAGGCGCACCCGGACGTGCACGAGATCTTCTTCCAGGTGTTCGACAAGGGCGTGATGGAGGATGGCGAGGGCCGCTCCATCGACTTCCGCAACACCCTGATCTTGCTGACGTCCAACGTCGGCACCGATCTCGTCATGGGCCTGTGCCGCGACCCCGACCTCATGCCGGAGATCGACGAGATCGCCAAGGCGTTGCGGGAGCCGCTGCAGAAGGTGTTCCCGCCGGCGCTGCTCGGCCGGCTGATCGTCATCCCCTACCTGCCGCTGTCCGATTCCGTGCTGCGCGGCATCATCGCCCTGCAGCTGGGCCGCATCGCCACCCGCATCACCGCCACCCGCGGCATCCCGTTCGGCTGGGACGACGCGGTGGTGGACCTGATCGCCAGCCGCTGCACCGAACCCGAGAGCGGCGGCCGCATGATCGACGCCATCCTCACCAACACCATGCTGCCCGACATCAGCGGCGAGTTCCTCAACCGCCTGCTCGCCGGCACCCCTCCCACCCGCGTCCAGGTCGGCGCCGACGCCGCCGGCTTCACCTACGCCTTCGACCAAACCCCGGGAGGAGAACCGCCTAGATCCACCCCTTCCGTTTGAACCACAGCAGCGGCAGCACGCCGCTGGCCAGGATCACCGCCAGGCCATACGCATATCCGTGCTCCCATTGCAGCTCCGGCATGCTCTTGAAGTTCATGCCGTAGATGCTCGCCAGCAGGGTGGGCGGCACCCCGACGACGGAGACGACGGTCAGCACCTTGATGCCGTTGTTCTGCTCGATGTTGATGAACCCCAGCGTCGCGTCCAGCAGGAACTGCACCTTGTCCGACAGCTGCACGTCGTACTCGGTCAACGACCCGATATCCTGCTTCAGCGTCACGAAGCGCGGCCGCTGCGCCGCCGGCATCCACGACGCGGCCTCCGCCGTGTACAGCACCACGCGCTGCACCCCCAGCAGGCTGTCCCGCAGGTTCGAAAGCCGCTCGCCCGCCCGCCCCACGCTGCGCAGCGTCGCCCGCAGCTGCATGTCCGTCCGCGCCGGCGTGCTGCCCGCCGCCTCCGGCCGGAACACCCGGCGCGAGATCGCGTCCAGATCCGCCCCGATATGCTCCAGCACGTCCGCCAGCCGGTCGATGATCGCCTCCAGCAGCCCCAGGAACAGGTCCCCGCTGCCGCCCGCCCCCTCCTGCTGCCGCCGCGCCAGACTCGCGGCGAACTGGTCGAACACTGGCGAGTGGCAGTACCGCACCGTCAGCAGCCGCGTCTCCGACAGCACGAACCCCAGCGGCGAGGCGTGCGAGACGCCCTGCGCATCCTGCAGGTGCGTCGGCGCGCTCAGGTACAGCACGCCCCGCTCGGCCGAAAGCCGGCTGCTGCTCTCGATCTCCGACAAGTCGGCCAGCGCCGGCACGCGCAGCCCGGTCAGCCGCTCGGCCAGCGACCGCTCGGCATCCGTCGGGTTCAGCAGGTCGAACCAGACCACGTCCTCCAGCCCCGCGCCCGCGTGCGGCCCGGCTTCGATCGTCGTGCGCGGGCCGGTCCCGCCATTGGCATACAGCATCGCCGTCTCCCGTGCCGGGCCAGCCTACACGCGGACCGCGCACCCTGGCCACCGGCCCCCTGCGGCATTGTGCCGGCCCCCGGGCGTGACCGTCCGCCCGGCTTGGGGTAGAACCGCCGCCTCGCCTCGCCCCAGGCACCCGGGCGGCCGAGGACCAGGAGACGACCGTGAACGAGATCAGCCCCGCCCGCCCCAATTCGCTCCGCAGCGGCCCCGACACGCAGGGCCGCTTCGGCGGCTTCGGCGGACGCTTCGTGGCCGAAACCCTCATGCCGCTCATCCTGGCGGTGGAGCAGGCCTACGAGGCCGCCAAGCACGACCCGGAGTTCCAGCCGGAGCTGGACCGCTACCTCACCCACTATGTCGGCCGCCCCAGCCCGCTATGGTTCGCCGAGCGGCTGACGGCCAGCATCGGCGGCGCACGCATCTACATGAAGCGCGACGAGCTGAACCACACCGGCAGCCACAAGATCAACAACTGCATGGGCCAGATCCTGCTCGCCCGGCGCATGGGCAAGACCCGCATCATCGCCGAAACCGGCGCCGGGCAGCACGGCGTGGCGACCGCCACGGTCTGCGCGCTGTTCGGCCTGCCCTGCACCGTCTACATGGGCGCCACCGACGTCGAGCGGCAGAAGCCCAACGTGTTCCGCATGAAGCTGCTGGGCGCCGAGATCAACCCCGTCACCTCGGGCGCCGGCACCCTGAAGGACGCGATGAACGAGGCGATGCGCGACTGGGTCGCCAACGTGGAAGACACCTACTACCTGATCGGCACCGTCGCCGGGCCGCACCCCTACCCCGCCATGGTCCGCGACTTCCAGAGCATCATCGGCACCGAGGCCCGCGCCCAGATCCTGGAAGCCGAGGGCCGGCTGCCCGACGCGCTGGTGGCGGCCATCGGCGGCGGCAGCAACGCCATGGGCCTGTTCCACCCCTTCCTCGACGACGACGTCCGCCTGCTGGGCGTGGAGGCCGCGGGCCATGGCCTCGACACCGACGCCCACGCCGCCAGCCTCAGCCGCGGCCGCCCTGGCATCCTGCACGGCAACCGCACCTACCTGCTGCAGGACGCCGACGGACAGATCCAGGAGGCGCACAGCATCAGCGCCGGGCTCGACTACCCCGGCATCGGGCCCGAGCACAGCTGGCTGCACGAGATCGGCCGCGTGGAATACGTCGCCGCCACCGACCAGGAGGCGCTGGACGCCTTCCAGCTGTGCACCCGCACCGAGGGCATCATCCCGGCGCTGGAACCGGCCCATGCCATCGCCCACGTGCAGAAGCTGGCCCCCACCCTGGGCAAGGACGGCCTGATCCTGATGAACATGTGTGGCCGCGGCGACAAGGACATCTTCACCGTCGCCGAACATTTGGGCGTGAAGCTGTGAGCCGCATCGCCGCCCGCTTCGCCGCCCTCCGGGCCGAGGGCCGCGGCGCGCTGATCCCGTTCCTCGAGGCCTACGACCCCGACCTCGCCACCAGCATGGCCATCCTGCGCGGCATGCCGGGCGCCGGCGCCGACCTGATCGAGATCGGCATGCCCTTCACCGACCCCATGGCCGACGGCCCCACCATCCAGGCGGCCGGCCTGCGCGGCCTGAAGGCCGGGGTCACGCTCGCCCGCACCCTGGCCATGGTCGAGGCCTTCCGCCTGGATGACCCGGCAACCCCCGTCATCCTGATGGGCTACCTGAACCCCATCGCCAGCTACGGCCCCGAACGCTTCTGCCAGGATGCCGCCCGCGCCGGGGTCGACGGCCTCATCATCGTCGACCTGCCGACCGAGGAGGCGGCGATGGTCCTGCCGCACGCCACCGCCAACGCGCTCGACATCGTCCGCCTCGTCGCCCCCACCACCGACGACGCGCGCCTGCCCATCGTGCTGCAGGGCAGCTCCGGCTTCGTCTACTACGTCAGCATCACCGGCATCACCGGCACCCGCAGCGCCACCGCCGACAGCCTGGCCGCCGCCCTGCCCCGCCTGCGCCGCGAGACCGACCTGCCCGTCGCCATCGGCTTCGGCATCCGCACCCCGGCCCAGGCGGCGGAGGCGGTGCAGGTGGCCGACGCCGTCGTCGTCGCCTCCGCCCTCATCGACACGCTGTGCGCCACCCTGGACCCGGAGGGCCACGCCACCGCCGACACCGTCCCCCGCGTGCTGGCCCAGGTCCGCGCCCTGGCCGACGCCGTGCGGCAGGCGAGGGTGCCCGCGTGAGCTGGCTGGCCGAATACGTCCGCCCCAAGATCCGCACCCTGCTGGGCCGGCGGGACGTGCCGGACAACCTGTGGCTCCAATGCCCCAGCTGCCAGCAGATGCTGTTCACCAAGGACCTGGAGCGCAACCAGAAGGTGTGCCCCGACTGCGGCCACCACATGCGCCCCAAAGCATCCGAACGCCTGTCCTACACCTTCGACCAGGGCGCCTTCACCCGCATCGAGCTGCCCAAGGCCCCGCCCGACCCGCTGAGGTTCCGCGACCAGAAACGCTACACCGACCGCCTGAAGGAGGCGCGCGAGACCACGGGCCTGGAAGACGCCATCCTGGTCGCGCACGGCACCATCGGCGGGCACAAGGCCGTCGTCGCCGCCATGGCCTTCGAGTTCATGGCCGGCAGCATGGGCGCCGCCGTCGGCGAGGCCCTGGTCGCCGCCGCCCGCCTGGCCGTGCTGATGGACGCCCCGCTGATCGTCTTCACCGCAAGCGGCGGCGCGCGCATGCAGGAAGGGGCCATCAGCCTCATGCAGATGCCCCGCACCGTCATCGCCACCCGCCTGGTGAAGGACCGCGGCCTGCCCTTCATCACCGTCCTGACCGACCCCACCACCGGCGGCGTGACCGCCAGCTTCGCCATGCTCGGCGACATCCAGATCGGCGAGCCCGGCGCGCTGATCGGCTTCGCCGGCGCCCGCGTCATCGAACAGACCGTGCGCGAGACCCTGCCCGAAGGCTTCCAGCGCGCCGAATACCTGCTGGCCCACGGCATCCTGGACATGGTGGTCAAGCGCGCCGACCTGCCGCACACCCTCGCCCGCCTCATCGGCCTGCTGCGCGTCCGCCAGCCGCCCGCCGCGCCGGACCCGGCCCCGGAACCCGCCCCCCTTCCCCCCACCCGCCTTTCCATCGACGAGCCCGCCGTTTGAACGACCGTCCCGCGTATTTCGGGCGAATCGAGCCGCTGGTCGAGCGCCTCCACGCCCTCCACCCCCGCTTGATCGACCTCAGCCTCGAGCGGCTGCAGCGCCTCCTGGCCCGCCTGGACCACCCCGAGCGCCGCCTGCCGCCCGTGCTGCACGTCGCCGGCACCAACGGCAAGGGCAGCACCTGCGCCCTGCTGCGCGCCATGGCCGAGGCGGCCGGCCTGCGCGTGCACGTCTACACCTCGCCCCACCTCGTGCGCTTCAACGAACGCTTCCGCCTGGCCGGGCACCTCGTCACCGACGAGGCGCTGGCCGAGGCGCTGGAAACGATCGAGCGGGTCAACGCCGGCGCCGCCATCACCGTCTTCGAGGTCATCACCGCCACCGCCTTCCACCTGTTCGCCGAAACCCCGGCCGACCTGTGCATCCTCGAGGTCGGCCTGGGCGGGCGCGGCGACGCCACCAACGTGATCGAACACCCCGCCGCCACCGCCATCACCTCCATCTCCCTCGACCATCGGGAGCTGCTGGGCGACACGCTGGCCGCCATCGCCCGCGAAAAGGCCGGGATCGCCAAGCCCGGCGTCCCGCTCGTCACCGGCGCCCAGCCCGCCGTCGTGCTGGACACGCTGCGCGACGCCGCCGCCCGCAGCTTCAGCCCGCTGCTGGCCCGGAACGAGACCTGGTCCATCGCGCGCCACGAAGGCGGCCTGCGCTACCGCGACGCGGCCGGGACCGTCGACGCGCCCCTGCCCGCCTTGCCCGGACCCCACCAGGTCGACAACGCGGGCATCGCCCTCGCGACGCTCCGGGCCGCTCTGCCGGTCCTCGCGAAATCCCCCGCAGCCGCGGCATGGCCCGGCGCCACCCTGCCGCCGGCCGCCTACCAGGGCCTGGCCCACGCCACCTGGCCCGCCCGCCTGCAACGCCTGCACGGCCACCTGGCCGCCCTGCTGCCGCCGGGGTGGGAGCTGTGGCTGGACGGCGGCCACAACCCGGGCGCCGGGCTGGTCCTGGCCGAACACCTGCTGGGCTGGGCCGACCGGCCGCTGCACCTGGTCGTCGGCATGAAGCAGGCCAAGGACACCGCCGAGTTCCTGCGCCCGCTGCTGCCCCGCGCCTCCACCGTATGGGCCGTGGCGGAACCCGGCCAGCACCTGGCCCTGCCCATCGACGCCATCGTCGCCGCCTCGGGCGGCGTCGCGCGCCCGGGCCCCACCACCGCCGCCGTGCTGGCCCACCTCGCCCAAGCCGCCCGCCAAGCCGCCCACCAGTCCGGACCGCCCGCCCGCGTATTGGTCTGCGGCAGCCTGTATCTCGCCGGCCCGGTGCTGCACGCCGACGGCACGGCGGTCGCCTGACCCTGCCCCGGCCAGGAAACGCCGCACCCGCCACTTGGCACGCCGCAGAACGCCCCATGTACACATTTCACCGCCAAAGACCGGAGCCGGCCTTGGATAGCGTCCTGCTGAACGCCTCGCCGACCCTGCGTGTCACCGCCGAGGAGGGCCGCCGCGCGCCCATCCTGTCCGGGCATTTCAGCGCCCGGCTGCTCGCGCACGGCTCGATGGAGGTCCGCTGGTACAACCCGCCCGTCGTCGACCCACAAACCCCGCATGACCGGGACGAGCTGTACTTCGTCGTCAGCGGCACCGCCGTCTTCGTCCGCGCGGAGGAGCGCACCGCCTTCGGCGACGACCCGGCCATCCCGCTGCAGGGCGACGAGCGCGTCGCCGTCCAACCCGGCGACACGCTGTTCGTGCCCGCCGGCACCCCCCACCGGTTCGAGGCCGCAAGCCCCGACTTCGGCACCTGGATGGTGTTCTACGGCCCGGAAGGCGGCGAGGGTTGACCATCACCCAACTGGAGGCCGCCGACCGGCCGCGCTGGGCCGAGCTGTGGCAGGCCTACCTCGCCTTCTACAAGACGGCCCTGCCGGCCGCCGTCTATGAACACACCTGGTCCCGCCTGATGCAGGCCACGGACCTGCGCGGCCTGGCCGCCCGCGTGGACGGAGAGGTCGTCGGCATCACCCACTATCTGTTCCACACCAGCGCCTGGACCCTGACCCCGGTGTGCTACCTGCAGGACCTGTTCGTCGGCGAACAGGCCCGCGGCCACGGCGCCGGCCGCGCCCTGATCGAAGCCGTCGCCGCCCAGGCCCGCACGGCCAACAGCGCCCGCCTTTATTGGCTGACCCAGGACCACAACACCACCGCCCGCACCCTGTACGACCGCCTGGCCAAACACACCGGCTTCATCCGCTACGAATACCCTCCCTTGTAACAGGCCAAGCCCGCCGCCCCGCAGGCAGACCCCAGTCCCCTGCCCAGCGACCTGAACGGCGACGGCCGCTCCGACATCGTCCTGCAGAACGGCAACGGCGCCGCCGTCGCCTACATCATGAACGGCGGCGCCATCATGGCGGGAACCTCGCTCGGCAGCTCCGAGCCCGGCATGCAGGTCGTGGGCGGCGGCGACTTCGACGCCGACGGCGCCGCGAACGTGCTGGTCGCCGGCCCCGGCGGCAGCCTGGTCGCGTTCACCGTCGCCAACGACCGCTTCACCCGCGGCACCAGCCTGGGCAGCTTCGGCGCGACCTGGTCCCTGGCCGGCACCGGAGACCTCGACGGCAACGGCACCTCCGACATCCTGCTGCAAACCACCGTCGACAGCGGCGCCGTCATCTTCAGCGTGAACGGCGGCACCGTCACCGCAGGCACCGGGCTCGGAACGCTCGGCAACGCCCGCGTCGTCGCATCCGGCGACTATAACGGCGACGGCACGTCGAACCTCCTGACCCAGTCCGCGACCGGCGCACTCTACGTGTTCACCATGCACAACGACGGCTTCTCCGGCGGCGCCTTCCTCGGCAACCCAGGCCCCGCCTGGCACGCCGTCGACCCCACCCTCGCCGAAACACCCAGCCCCACGCTCCTGCCCGCCGACGTTCCCGAACCGCTGCGGACCAACTGACGGACGTCAGCAGCCCACAGCGCCGAACCGCTCTAGCGCCCCGGCTTAGCGCCCCGGCTTAGCGCCCCGGCTTAGCGCCCCGACTTAGCGCACCGGCTTAGCGCACCGGCTCCAGGATGCTGACGTAGTTGGCCACCGCCGCCCCGCCCATGTTGAACACCCCCGCCAGCTCCGCCTTCGGCAGCTGCATCGCGCCCGCCTGCCCCGCCAGCTGCATGGCCGCAATGACGTGCATGCTCACCCCCGTCGCGCCCACCGGATGCCCCTTGGCCTTCAGCCCGCCGCTGCGGTTCACCGGCAGCCGCCCCCCGGCCGCCGTGGTGCCGTCCAGCGCGGCGCGGGCCCCCTGGCCATGCGGGGTCAGGCCCATCGCCTCATAGGACAGCAGCTCGGCAATGGTGAAGCAGTCGTGCACCTCCACGAACGACAGGTCCCCCAGCGTCAGGCCCGACTGGTCGAACGCCTGCGCCCAGGCATGCGCTGCCCCGTCGAACCGAGTCGGGTCCCGGCGCGACAGCGGCAGGTAGTCGTTCACGTGTACCGCGGCACGGAAACGGACGGCCTTGGCCATCGTCCGCGCCGTCTCCTCGTCCGTCAGGATCAGCGCGGCCGCCCCGTCGCTGACCAACGAGCAGTCGGTCCGCTTCAACGGCGGCGCGACATAGGGGTTTTTCTCGCTGACGTTGCGGCAGAAGTCGAACCCGAGGTCCCGACGCATCTGCGCATAGGGGTTGTCGACGCCGTTCTTATGGTTCTTGGCGGCGATGGTCGCCAGCGCGTCCGACTGGTCCCCGTTCTCCTGGAAGTACCGCTCGGCAATCCGCCCGAACACCCCGGCGAACCCCGCCGGCACATCCGCCTCCTCCCGCCGGTAACACGCGCCCAGCAGGTTGTCGCCGACCTGCGCGTTGGGCAGGCCGGTCATCTTCTCGGCCCCGATCACCAGCGCGAAGCGGCCCCGTCCCGCCGCCAGGAAGTCGCGCGCCCCATGGATGGCGGCACTGCCCGAGGCACAGGCGTTCTCATACCGCGTCGCCGGCTTGAACCGCAGCGCCTCCAGCCCCTGCATCGGCAACGAACTCGGGAAGTCCTGGCGGGAGAAGCCGTTGTTGAACAACCCCACGAACGTCCCGTCGATCTCCCCCGGCGTCAACCCGGCATCGGCGATCGCCGCCCCGGCCACCTGCTCGATCAACCCCTCGATGTCCAGCGTGTCGTGCTTGCCGAAAACCGTGTGGGCCCAGCCCACGATGCAGGTGTTCATTCTGGCGTTCCTCAACAAGGTTATCGCGGCAACTCGACAGTCTGGGACTTCGCTGCACGGCGTGTCCAGTCACTCATATCCGATCTCTCTGAGAATCGGGTCGTGCGGGAACAATGGCCGGGGATCGCTGGTTTCCGGACCTAAGCCGACCGTCCTCGCGTCCGACCTCCTCCGGCTGGCTGACATTGCGGGCCGCTTCAGCTCTCCACCAGTTCGGCAGAGTCATTCGTAGAAGCCCACACACGGGAGGTGCCAGCAGCTTTTAGCTTCTGGTAACTTGACCCCGACTTGATCAAATGCTGTTTCAAGCGACGTCTTTACGGCTTCGTCAAAGGTTCCAGCTGTCTAAAGGGGCCTTACGTCGCCATGCTTTCCGCAGCCGGTGCGATGCACCGAGTTCTGCGCCAATTTCGCCTGTTTCAGTCACCGATAGATGCCGACTTTCCTAACCCGCTGGACGACGCGCCGGAAGTCGGCGCCAAGCGCTTGGACATCTCCAGCGTATCCAGACCCATTATAGTGCAAGGGTCCCGCCGACGACGCCCTACTTCCCGCCGCAAGCCCGAGCAAGAACGATGTTCCAAAGGATACGGCGTGCCGATCCAACACAGCCATCCGATCGAGACCCAGGTGAAGTCGGCTCGCTTTCCTCATATTGAAGACCTCCGCCTTAAATTCCTTGCTCGACTTGTTGCTCAAAGTTGCTCACGTCCCAAACAGATGCAACCCCACCCGATCTCGACGTGATGCTCGACGGGCTTTCGATCATCTCATCCCGATCGACCAACCTTCCGTCACGCCCGCCCGTCCGTCACGGCAGCCACTTCGCCAAAGCCTGCGCCCGCTCGCCGGTCTGCGCCTGGACCTGCAACCAGGTGTTCACGAACTGCTGCAGCACCAGGTCGCGCGGCAGCATGTACGCCAGCTCCGAGTGGTCGAACGGCGCGTCGGGGTGGATGGCGCACAGCTCCGGGTGCAGCTTCTGCTGCAGGCGCGTCTCCACGCCGTCCGTCACCATGACGTCGGCATGCCCGGCCACGATCTGCTCGAAGATGGTGGCGTTGTCCGGGAACTCGATCAGCTGCGCCTGGTGCATGTTGGCCCGCGCGAACCGGTCGTTGGTGCCGCCGGGGTTGAAGATCACGCGGGTGCCGGGCTTGTCGATGTCCGCCACGGTCTGGAACTTGTCCTTGTCGGCGCAGCGGGCGATCGGCGTCTTGCCGCTCTTCATCACTGCACTCGAGAACAGGGCGGTCCGCGCCCGGTCCGTGGTCACGGTGATGCCGCCCATCGCCACGTCGTACTTGTCGGACTGCAGCCCGGCCATCAGCGTCGGCCAACTGGTGGGCACGATCTCCAGCTTCACGCCCATCGCCTTCGCCAGGCTGCCCGCCATGTCCACGTCCAGCCCCTCGAACGCGCCCTTGGCGTCCTTGATGCTGAACGGCTTGTAGTCGCCCGTCAGCCCCACGCGCAGCGTGCCCCGCGCCAGGATCCCATCGAGAACGGACTGCGCCCGGGCAGGGAGCGCAGCCAGCAGCAGAAATGTCAGCAACAGGGCGCGCATGGCGGTCAGTCCTTCAGGATGGGTTCGATGGCGTGGGCGAGGGCGAACAGCCGGGCATCGCCCATGGTCTCGCCCACCAGCATCAGCCCGGCCGGCGCCTCGCCCGGGCGGTGCGCCGGCAGGCTGATGCTGCAACGGTCGAGGAAGTTGAACAGCGCGCAGTTCCGCAGCACCAGGTTGTTGGTGCGGCCGAAATCCGCGTCGTCGGACAGGCTGTCGAGCCGCGGCGGCGCGATGGGCGACGTCGGCAGCGCCACCGCGTCGTACGGCGCCGTCGATCGGTCGAACGAGGCGATGATGCGGGCGCGGTCCTGCAGCAGGCGGATGTACTCGCCCGACGTCATGGCCTGCCCCCGCTCGATCCGCGCCCGGACCCGCGGGTCGTACGCCTCGGCCTGGTCGGCCAGCAGCTCCCGGTGCCAGGCATGCGCCTCGGCCGCCGCGAAGCCGCCGGTACGGTTGGCGGCAGCGATGGCGGCGAACTCCTCGAACGCCAGATGGGTGATGCGCACGCCCAGGTTGTCGAGCCGGTTCAGCGCGCGGCCGAACGCCTCCGTGGTCGTCGCGTCCATCCCCTCCATCACCAGGTTGCCCGGCACCGCGAGCCGCAGGCCCCGCAGCGCCATCATGGGAAGGGGTTCGATCGTGGCGCCCGCCAGCACCGCATCCATCGTGGCGCAGCACTGCACGGACCGCGCCAGCGGCCCCACGCTGTCCAGCGTCGGGCTCAAGGGCAGCACGCCCGCCGTCGGCACCCGCCGGGCCGTGGGCTTGTAGCCGACGACGCCGCTGAACGCCGCCGGGATCCGGCACGACCCGCCCGTGTCCGTGCCCAGCCCCATGAACGCCATGCCGTCCGCCACCGACACGCCGGCGCCCGAGCTGCTGCCCCCCGGGATATGCCCGTCGCCCTCGGCCGCGCCCCGCTGCCACGGACTGCGCGGCGTGCCGTGGTGCGGGTTGATGCCGATGCCGGAAAAGGCGAACTCCGTCATGTTCGTGCGCCCCACCGGGATGCACCCGGCCGCCAGCAGGCGCTGCACCACCACCGCATGCGCCACCGCCGGCTTCGCCTGCGCCAGCGCCGTGCTGCCCGCCGCCGTCACCTCGCCCTGCACGTCGAACAGGTCCTTCAGGCTGACCGGGATGCCCGCCAGCGGTCCCGGGTGCCGGTTGGCCCGGCGCAACGCGTCCATCGCATCCGCACTCGCCCGCGCCTGGTCGCCATACACCCGCACGAACGTCCGCGCGCCCTCCCCCTCCGGCGCCTCGATCCGCTCCAGGCAGGCCTCCACCAGCGCACGCACCTTGATCGCCCCGGACTCGAGGGACACGACGGCCTGGGCAATGGTCTGCAAGGGGGCTGGCATGCCGGGACCCTGCAACCCCGCTGATCCCAAGGCAAGCCCTCGCTTGCCGCCCAAGGCAAGCCCTCGCTTGCCGCCCAAGGCAAGCCCTCGCTTGCCGCCCAAGGCAAGCCCTCGCTTGCCGCCCAAGGCAAGCCCTCGTTTGCCGCCCAAGGGCGCGCGCTCAAGGCGTCCGGCGCAAGACGACGCGAACGATGAAGCCGAACCACGAAGCCACGAAAGCGCAGAACTCGAATATCCCAGGCTGCATGCCCCCTTCCCCCAAGACTGTCCCTCCAGCCCAGCCCCACAAACAACCCCTCTTCCCGTCCTTCGTGTCTTCGTGGTTCACCTTGGAAACGTGGCAAGGCCGCCCCACACACCGAAGCGAACGAACAAAGCCCCAGCACTCCGTGTCCTCCGCGCCCGGCTTGCAGCCCGTTGACCCCAGGGCAAGCCCCGGCCAAGAGTGCCCGCCCTTCAAGGAGTCGCAACGATGACCATCCGGCCCATCCTGCTCACCGGGGCCAGCGGCAACCTGGGCCGCGCCCTGGCGCCCATGCTGGCCGCCCGCGGCTGGGCCCTGCGCCTGACCGACATCGCGCCCTTCCCCGACGCCCTGCCCCCCGGCGCCACCTTCACCCGGGCCGACCTGCAGGACGGCGTGCCGCTGCTCCGCCTGGCCGAGGGCTGCGGCACCATCCTGCACTTCGGCGGCGTCTCCATCGACCGGCCCTTCGAGGAGATCATCGGCCCCAACCTCCAGGGCCTCTACCACATCTATGAATCCGCCCGCCGCGAAGGCGCCCGCGTCGTCTTCGCCAGCTCCAACCACAGCGTCGGCTTCCACGACCGCACCACCGTGCTGGACGCCGACTGCGCCTTTCGCCCCGACAGCTACTACGGCCTCTCGAAGGCCTATGGCGAGCTGATGGGCCGCCTCTATTGGGACAAGCACGGGGTCGAGAACGTCAACCTGCGCATCGGCTCCTGCCTGCCGGAGCCGGTGGATGCCCGCATGCTCGCAAGCTACCTCTCGTTCGCCGACCTCGGCCGCCTGGTCGAGGGCTGCATCGAGGCCGACCGGGTCGGCCACTGCGTGGTCTGGGGCGCCTCCGCCAACCAGCGCATGACCTGGTGGCGGCACGACCACCGGGGCCGCGTCGGCTGGGCGCCGCAGGACAGCGCGGACGGCTTCGCCGGGCAGCTGCAGGGCCTGGTCAGCGGGAACCCGGTGCAGGAGCGTTACCAGGGCGGCGCCTACTGCGTGAACGGCTACTCCCGCGCCACCCCCGCGCCGTCCGACCCGTTCCTGGGCTGAGCGTGACGGGGGCCGCGGTCGCCGTCGTCGGGGGCGGCCCGTCCGGGCTGATGGCGGCGGAGGTCCTGGCCCAAGCGGGCCTGGCGGTCACGCTCTATGACCGCATGCCCAGCGTCGGGCGCAAGTTCCTGCTCGCAGGCCGCGGCGGGCTGAACCTGACCCACGCGGAGCCGCTGGACCGCTTCGTCCTGAGATACGGCGCGGCCCCGATCGGCCCCCACATCGACGCCTTCCCGCCCGCCGCCCTGCAGGCCTGGTCCGCGGCGCTGGGCCAGCCCTGCTTCGTCGGCAGCAGCGGCCGGGTCTTCCCCGCTGCCTTCAAGGCCACGCCGTTGCTGCGGGCCTGGCTGGCCCGCCTGCGCGGGATGGGCGTGGCCTTCCGCCCGGGGCACCGATGGGTCGGGTGGGACGATACGGCACCGCGCTTCGACACCGCGGCCGGCCCGGTCACCGCCACGGCCGCCGCGACCGTGCTGGCGCTGGGCGGCGCATCCTGGCCCCGCCTGGGGTCGGACGGGGCCTGGGTCACAGCCTTCGCGCCCTCCGCCATCGCCCCGCTCCGCCCGGCGAATTGCGGCTTCCTATGCCCCTGGTCGCCCCTGTTCCGCGCGCGCTTCGCCGGCACCCCGCTGAAGCGCATCGCCGTCTCGTTCGCCGGCCAGACCGTGCGCGGCGAAGCCGTGGTCACGGCCGACGGCATCGAAGGCGGCGCCCTGTATGCCATCGGCGCGGCCCTGCGCGACACCATCGAGGCGCAGGGCCAAGCGACCGTCACCCTCGACCTCCGCCCCGACCTCGACGGCCCCACCCTGGCCGCCAAGCTGGGCGGTCAAGGCGTCTCGCTCACCAATGCCGTCCGCCGCGCCGGCCTGGCCCCGGTCGCGGCCGGACTGCTGCGCGAGGCACCCGGCCCCGGCGCGCTGGCCCAACGCCTCAAAGCGCTGCCGTTGCTCCTGACGGGCGTGCAGGGCCTCGGCCGGGCCATCTCGACAGCCGGCGGCGTGCGGTTCGCCGCACTCGACGGCCTGATGCTGCGCGACCGCCCGGGCGTCTTCGTCGCCGGCGAGATGCTGGACTGGGAGGCACCGACCGGCGGCTACCTGCTGCAGGGTTGCTTCGCGACCGGGCACGCCGCCGGGCAGGCCGCCCTTGGCTGGCTGGGGATGCCCGCATTGGCCCTTAAAGCGCCGCAACCGTCCTGATCCGCGCCCGCGGGAAGATCTCCGACTGCGCCAGAACCGGCGTGGAAGGCCGCAGCCGCTCGACGATCGCCCGCACATGCGCGCGGATCGGCCCCGAGCACAGCAGCACCGCCCCATCCGCCCCCGGCCCCTCGAACACGGCCCGGAAGCGCTGCATGAACTCGTTCAGCCGCGACGGCGCGATGGCGAGCTGCCGGTCCTCCGCCGGGCCGGTCAGGCTCTCGGCGAACGTCGCCTCCCACTCGGGCGACAGGGTCACCAGCGGGATGAACCCGGCGGGCCCGGTATGCGAATCACTCAGCTGCCGGGCCAGCCGCGTCCGCACATGCCCCGCCAGCGCCGGGATCGCGCGATGCCCCAGCGTGCAGGCCTCGTGGATGCCCTCCAGGATCGTCGGCAGGTCCCGCAGACTGACCCGCTCGGCCAGCAGTGTCTGCAGCACGCGCTGCACCCCCCCGGTCGAGATCTGCGCCGGGATCAGCTCGGCCACCAGCTTCTGCTGCTCCCGCGGCAGATCCTCCAGCAGCTTGGCCGTCTCGGCATGCGACAGCAGCTCCGCCATAGAATCGCGGATGATCTCGGTCAGGTGCGTCGTCAGCACGCTCGCGGGGTCCACGACGGTGCAGCCGCGCAGCATCGCCTCGTCGCGCCGGCTCTGCTCGATCCACAGCGCCGGCAGCCCGAATGCCGGCTCCGTCGTGCGCTCCCCCGGCAGGTCCGGCACGCCGCCGGCCGGATCCATCGCCAGCAGCATGGCCGGTCGCAGCACACCCCGGCCCGCCTCGATCTCCTTCAGCCGGACCGCATAGCCCTCCGCCTCCAGCTGCAGGTTGTCCTGGATGCGCACCGGCGGCAGCACGAACCCCATCTCCGACGCGATGCTTCGGCGCAGGCCTTTGATCTGCTCCGTCAGCCGCGGCGCCTCCCCCCCCGCCAATATCAGCAGCCCATAGCCCAGCTCCAGCCGGATCGTGTCGATCCGCAGCGCGTCCGTGATGGGCGGCTCCCCCGCCACGGCAGACGTCGCCGGCTCCTCCCCCGGCGGCAACGCCGGGTGCTGGTGGCGGAACCAGGCGCCGCCCCCCGCAAGCCCGGCCAGCGCCAGGAATGGCAGCGTCGGCAGGCCCGGCAGCAGCGCCAGCACGACCGCGACCCCGGCGGCCAGCGCCAACGGCTTCGGCCGGCCGCCCAGCTGCCGCACCAGCGCCGCGTCGGCCGACCCCTCCACCCCGCCCTTCGTGACCACGATCCCCGCCGCCGTGCTCACCAGCAGCGCCGGGATCTGGCTCACCAGCCCATCCCCCACCGTCAAAGTCGTGAACGTGGCCGCCGCATCGGCGAACGGCATGCCGTGCCGCAGCAGCCCGATCGCCAACCCCCCGAAAATGTTGATGACCGTGATCAGCAGCCCGGCGATCGCGTCGCCCCGCACGAACTTCGCCGCGCCGTCCATCGCACCGTAGAACCCGCTCTCCTCCTCCAGCTCCTTGCGGCGCAGCCGGGCCACCTTCTCGGTGATCATGCCCGACGACAGGTCCGCGTCGATCGCCATCTGCTTGCCCGGCATCGCATCCAGGCTGAACCGCGCCGCAACCTCCGCGATCCGGCCCGACCCCTTCGTGATCACCATGAAGTTCACCACCAGCAGGATCGCGAACAGGATCACGCCGATCACGACGTCGCCCCCCATCAGGAATCCGCCGAATGCCTGCACCACGTGCCCGGCCGCCCCGGGCCCCTCATTGCCGTGGCTCAGGATCAGCCGCGTCGTCGCAACGTTCAACGACAGGCGCAGCAGCGTCGTCAGCAGCAGCAGCGTGGGGAAGCTCGTGAAGTCCAGCGGCCGCGACAGGAACATGGCCACCATCAGCACCAGCACCGCGGCCGTCACGGACAACGCCAGCCCCAGGTCCAGCAGCACCGTCGGCAGCGGCAGCACCAGCACCGCCAGAAGCGCGATCACCCCCAGCGCCAGCCCGACGTCGCTGCCAGGCAGATAGGGCCGGACCCGGCTGGAGAAGATGGCCAGCATCAGAGCGAAAGCCCCGTCGCGGCACCCGCAGGCGGCGGCACCCGCATCCCGGCCTGCGCATAGTCGCGCAGCTTGTTGCGCAACGCCCGGATCGAGATGCCCAGGATCGTGGCCGCGTGCGTCCGGTTGCCCAGCGTGTGGCCCAGCGTCTCCAGGATGAAGGCCCGCTCCACCTCGTCCATCGTCCGCCCGACCAGCGCGCCGATGGAGCCCGACGCGCCGCCCGCACGGGCCGGCTCGGATGCGGCCCCACCCGAGTCGGCGCCCGACAACTCGATCGCCTCGGCCCCGATCTCGTCGCCCCCGGCCAGCAGCACCGCACGATGCAGCGTGTTCTCCAGCTCCCGCACGTTGCCGCGCCACACATGGCCGGACAGGCGCAGCACCGCGGTCCGCGACAGCAGCCGCGCCGGAAGGCCGTTCACCTCGGCATAGTGGCTGGCGTAGTGCGCGGCCAAGGCGGGGATGTCGCCCGGCCGCTCCCGCAGCGGCGGGATGCGCAGCCGCACGACGTCCAGGCGGAACAGCAGGTCCTCGCGGAAGCGGCCCGCCGCCACCTCGGCCGCCAGGTCGCGGTTGCTGGTGGCCAGGATCCGCACGTCGACCCGCACCGGGGCCGCACCGCCCAACCGGTCGATCTCCCGCTCCTGGATCGCCCGCAGCAGCTTGGCCTGCAGCCGCACGTCCATCTCACTGATCTCGTCCAGCAGCAGCGTCCCGCCGTTCGCCGCCTCGAACTTGCCCACTCGGCGCGCCACGGCTCCGCTGAAGGCGCCCTTCTCGTGCCCGAACAGCTCCGACTCCAGCAGGTTCTCGGGGATCGCGGCGCAGTTCAGCGCCACGAACGGCCCGGCACCCCGGCGCGAGCGGCGATGGATATGCCGGGCCAGCACCTCCTTGCCGGTGCCGCTCTCGCCCGTGATCAGGATGCTGGCCTCGGCCGCGGCCACCTGGTCCGCGCGGCGGATGGTCGCCAGCATCGCCGGGTCGCGCGCGATCAGCACGTGGCTCTCGCCCGAAGCCGCCTGCAGGATGGCGGCGATCAGCTCCGGGTCCGGCGGCAGCGGCAGGAACTCGCGCGCCCCCTCGGCGATCGCCCGCGCCGCCTCCTCCGGGTCCGGGTCCGTGCCGCACGCGACGATCGGCACCGGCATCCGCTCCGCCCGCAACGCCCGCACCAGGCCCGCGATGTCGTGCGGCAGCTCCACAAGAAGCAGGTCCACCCGCGCATCCACCCGCAGCCGCGCCAGCGCCGTCGCGTCGTCGTCCGCCTGGTGCAGCACCGCGCCCCGCGTGACCGCGATCCGCGCCGCCCGCCCCAGCTCGCCGCCCAACGACCCGATGATCAGGACGCGCATCAGCCGCCCCGGTCTGTCTTGACGATCTCGGTCATCGTCACCCCCAGCCGGGTCTCGTCCACCATCACCACCTCGCCGCGCGCCACCAGGCGGTTGTTGACGTAGATGTCGATCGCCTCCCCCAGCTTGCGGTCCAGCTCCACCACGGCGCCCCGGCCGAGCTTCAGCAGCTGGCTCACCTGCATCGTGGCGTTCCCCAACACCGCGCTGACCGTGACCGGGATGTCGTACACCGCCTCCAGCCCCCGCGGCGGCCGCGCCTCCATGCCGGGCGGCACGGGCTCCTCGGCACCCGGGGATGCGAGGTCGGCAAGGTCGATGCTATTGGGCAAGGGCGAGACTCCGATGATCGATCGCGAGGGCGGCACCCGGGACGCCGCCCGAAATGCCGCCGGGAATGCCGCCGAGGGTCGCATCCGGCCCGAGCAGGCCCAGCGCGGCCAGCCCGTCGGCCACTGCGGCACGGATGGCGCCGGCATCCCGCGCCAGCGTGCCGTCCTCCCACGCCAGCTGGACGTCGCCGGGCTGCAGGTTGGCGGGCCGCAGCTCGATCCGACCGGCCAAAGCCTCGTCCAGGCGGTCGACATCGGTCCGCAGCGCATCCAGCAGGCCGGAATGGACGCGCACGACCACCCCGCCGCCCCCGGCCAGCAGCGGCAGCAGCCGCCGCACCAGCACCGTCACCTCGGCGTCGCCATGCTGGCGGCACAGGTGCGGCAGGCTCGCCCGCACCACGCCCAGCGCGGTCCGGGCGATCCCCTCGGCCACCGCCTCCGCCTGCACCGAAGCCGCAGCCTGCAGCGCCCCCAGGCCCGCCGCCAGGCTGACCAAGGCCTCCGCCCGGCGCTGCTCCGCCGCCCCGGCCCAGTCCGCCCGCGCAGCCTCGACCGCCACGCGACACGCCTCCTCCAGGTCCACCGGCGGCGGCGGCTCGGGGCACGCCGGCCCCGGCGCTGCTGGCCCGGCCTCCGGCACCCCGAAATCCTCGGCATACAGGATGCCCCGTGCGTCCGGCCGATGCAGATCGTTCATCTCAGTTCACCATCTCGTCGGCACCCGCCTCGTTGATCTCGATGTCGCCCGACGCAGCCAGCTGCTTGGCCAACGTCACGATGCTCGCCTGCGCCTCGTCCACGTCGCGCAGCTTCACCGGGCCCAGCGCCGCGATGTCCTCCTGCAGCATGCGGCCGGCCCGTTCGCTCAAATTGCCCAGGAACAGCTCCCGCAGGCTTTCCGACGCCCCCTTCAGCGCGATCGGCAGCTTGTCCTTCTCGGCGTTCCGCAGCAGCACCTGGATGTGCACCGACGACAGGCGGCGCAGGTCGTCGAAGGTGAACATCAGCTTCTTGATCCGCTCGGCCGCCTCGCGGTTCCGCTCCTCGAGCGCGCTGACGAACCGCGTCTCCGTCTGCCGGTCCAGGCTGTTGAAGATCTCCGCCATCAGCTCGTGGCTGTCCCGGCGGCTCGTGCGGGCCAGGTTCGACATGAACTCGGACCGCAAGGTCCGCTCCACCCCGTCCAGCACGTCGCGCTGCACGCTCTCCATCCGCAGCATCCGCATCACCACCTCGATCGCGAACCCGTCCGGCAACAGGCCCAGCACCCGGCCGGCATGATCCGGCTTGACCTTCGACAGCACGACCGCGACCGTCTGCGGGTATTCGTTCTTTAGGTAGTTGGCGAGCACCGCCTCGTTCACGTTGCCCAGCTTGTCCCACATCGTGCGCCCGGCCGGGCCGCGGATCTCCTCCATGATCTGCGCCGCCCGGTCCTTCGGCAGGGCCGCCAGCAGCAGCCGCTCGGTCGTCTCGAAGCTGCCCACCAGCGCCCCCTGCGACCCGATGTCGCGCACGAACTCCGCACAGAGCGCCTCCACCACCGAGGCATGCACGCTGCCCAGCTGGGCGATGGCCGACGAGATCTCCTTGATCTCGTCCTCGTGCATCATGGTGAACAGCCGCGTGCACTGCGCCTCGCCGATCGCCAGCATCAGGATCGCCGCCTTCTCGCGCCCCTTCATGCGGCTGTAGTCCGGGGTCATCGCCACACGCCGCCCTCCGCCCGACCGCGGCAGCGCCCCGGCGCACGCGGGATCGCGTCAGCGCTCATCGGGCACGATCCAGCTGCGCACCATTGCAAGCGTCTCGTCGGGGTGCGCCGCCACCAGGTCGGCCACCCGGCGCAGCGAGGCCACCCGCAGCTCCCCTCGACATTGGCCAGGCGCATCAGCTCGTCATCGGCTCAGCATCGCCGGCGCGTCCGCCCGCCGCAGCGCCAGCCGTGCCCGGCGGATGGCTGGGCCGCGTAGGCCGCGCCCCTTCGAGCAAGGCCCCGCCAGCAGCGCATCCGGCAGCCCCGGCCAGAAGCGCGCCTGCCACGCCGTGATCGGCCAGCGCACAGCCGCATCGCCATCGGCCGCAACACGAGCGAACAGCGCACAGAACCACCACCACCGCCAGCAGCTGCGGACTGCCGCCATGCCCAGCCACGATCGGATTTCTCCAGCCCCAGCCCACAACAATCGCCGCGGCCGGCGCGGCGGCGCCATCCTCCGGCAGTGCCGCAAAGCGCATGGACACCACCTCCACCTTGTCGCCGCGCTTCTCGTCGATACCCGATCGCGCTGCTGCACCAGCCTGGCGGATGCGCGCGATATCCTCCGCATTGCGCGGCGGACCACGCGGGCTTGCCCGTGCGGCATCCGCCGCCATGCACCGTGCCGTCCACCATTACCGCCAGCGATATGCGCCGCATCTGCGGCTGCTCGCGCACCACCGTCCGCACCGTCTTGCCGATCTCGTAGTTGGTCGTCTCCTCGGACTTCTGCTCCTGCGTGCCGGCCGCCCCCGCCGCAGGCTCGGCGTTCGGCAGGTTGTTCTGCACCGAGACGCTCTGCGCCTGCTCGGTCGACTTGCTGCTGCCGGTCACGCTCTGCTGGCTCCGGACCACCTGGCCGTCCGGATCGTACTTCTCCTGCGTCTCGTGCACCTGGTCGAAGTCCAGATCCACCGTCGCCTCCGCCCGCACGCGCCCGGCGCCCAGCGAACGCTCCAGCATCTCCTCCACCGCGCGGCCGATCCGCAGCTCCGTGCCCCGCCGCAGCTCCTCCCCGGTCTGCGCCGCCGCCATCCCGCCCGTCGGCTGCCCGGCCCGCGCCAGCAGGTTGCCCCGGCTGTCCACCAGGGCGATGTTCTGCGGCTTCAGCCCCGGCACCGCCGCCGAAACCAGGTTCAGCACCGCCTGCGTCG
>CBDCAI010000004.1:1040000-1952608 GCA_965213845.1 Acetobacteraceae bacterium | reverse complement strand
CCAGCATGTCCACCCGCATCACCAGCCCCCAGGTGCGGACTGCATGCAGGCACAGCGCCAGCCCGCCGCACGACAGCGCCACGGCCAGCGTCAGGCCGGCCGCCCGCGCCGACCGCGGCCCGGAGGCCGACAGGATCAGCGCAACCACCGACGGCACCAGCAGCAGCGCGGACACGGCGGACACCACGCGACCCGCCGCCAAAAGGTCCCGCAGGAACGGCGCCGCCAACCAGGTCGCCAGGTAGTACCCCGGCGGATAATGGAACACGATGAACGGCAGCACCCGCGACCCGTCGTACATCGTCGGCCCCGGGATGCGCAGCGCCTGCTGCCACACGATCCCCTCGCCGTAGTCAATCTGCAGCGGCGACCGGATCGCGGCCAGGAAGTCCTGGCAGACCGGCACGACATGCACGCCCACGGCCAGCGCCAGCAGCGCCAAGGCCAGACCGACGAGCCGCGACCCCGCCGCCGCCTTCAACGGCCGGCCACGACCCGCGGCAGGACCAGGCCACGCCGCAGCAGCCACGCCCCGGCCCAGCCGCCGCAGGTCGAGCGCATCAGCGCCGCGAACACGCAAGCCAGCATCACGCGCTCCAGGTTGAACCACAGCCCCTCCCGCAGCACCCACAGCCCGCCCGCCGCAGCCCCGGCCGTCCAGCCCGGCACCACAAGCCACGCCAGCGTCGCCGCCGTCCAGACCCGGATCGCCTCCATCCACATCAACAGCACCAGCGTGACGCTCGCCAGGCGCAACGTGCGGCGCAGGCCGGGCGCCTCGGCCGCCCGCAGCAACGGCAGCAGCCCCGCCAGCACGAACAGCAGAAGATGCCGCGATACCCGACGCTCTGGCCCGCCAGGTAACACCCCCCCATCAGCAACCCGCCTGCCGCCAGCCAGACCTCCTCGTCCGGCGCCAGCCGAGCCACCGCGCGGCCGAACCCCGGGCGGCGCGCCAGGCGCACCCCCAGCCCGATCACGACGACGCTGAGCACGCCGCGGATCGCCAGCTCCGTCAGCCGATGCGCGCCCTCCGCCATCCCCAGCGCTGCCGCGACCTTGTTGCCCGCCGTCTTTGGCACGTTCACGATGCCGATCATGTCGGCCCCGGACCACCCCGAAGGGATCACCTTCAGCTGCTGCAGGATCTCGCCCCAGAACACCACCCCGAACACCACGACGGCAGCCGCTGCGAGAAGGGCGACCACCATCGCCTTCAGCGGCCTCTCGCGCGCCGCGAGCGCCATCAATGATATCGGGTAATACTTGAGCAGCCCCACCATCAGGATCAGCCCATAGGCCACGACCCGGAGCGCCCCGTTGCGGACCAGCAGGCACCCGGCCGCGACAGCCACGAGAAAGATCCACACGTCGATGTTGTTCCGCTCGAGCGCGAAACACACCGAGCCCGACACGGTCGCAAGAACCAGCAGCCCCAGATCCAGCCGTGTCCGCGCCGGCGGCAGGATTGACAGGGACAGCAGCAGGAGCAGGTCGGTCACGAGGGCAACCGGAACCGTCCAGGACTTGTCGTCGGACAGGAACGGCATGCGGGGCCACAGGGGCGAATACACCATCAGGTTGCCGGGCACGACATCGTCCGGCACCGCCGTGTAGATATCTACACCCTTTTCCCAACTGGCCTTCATCACATACATGAATTCGCTGTCGATGAACGGATAAGCCCACGGCTTGACGCCCATCAGATGGAGCAGGTCGAGATAGCCGGCCAGGTTCGTGAAATACAGAATGGCCACGACGCCGAACAGCAGCAGCCCGGCAGCGCTCGGAACGAAGCGCGCCAGCGAGAGGTGCGCCGTCGGGGGGTGGCCGGTCATCCCGGCCTCGCCCGGCTGCCCCAGCCGAACACGATCCCGAGGATCATCCGCAACCCCACCCGCAGGGCCCGGCCGTTGTCCACGTTACCGCCCTTGCTGACACCCACCCGCGGATGGAACGTGATCGGGCACTCGACGATGTCGCAGCCATGCTCGATGGCCCGATCCAGGAAGTGCGCGTTGAACTCGAGGTTCACCGAAGCGTCGAGGAACGGCAGCAACCGCACCAGTGCCTCCCGCCGGCACAGCTTGTAGGTCGTGCCCACGTCCGTGATGGTCGCCCGGCCGACATGCTTGGCCTCCAGCAGCTTCCCCACGAACAGGTTGCCGTAATACATGAAGGTGCTGAGCTGCGTCACCCGCGCCCGCAGGCGCTCGACGGTCCGGGTGCCGTTGACGATGTCGGCGTGGGGCGCATAGGCCAGGAACTTCTCGAGATCGTCCGCCCGGAAGGTCCGGTCCCCCTCGCACAGCACGATCAGCGCCTGGCCCTGCGCGATCGCCTCCTGGAAACAGCGATACACGCACCGTCCGTAACCCTGCACCGGCTCGTCGATCGCGACCGCCCCGGCGCCCGCCGCGCGCTCCAGCGTCCGGTCCCGGCTGTTGTTGCTGACGACGATCACCTGCGCCACCAGGGGATGGCCCAGGAAGTCGCGCACCGCCTCCTCGATGCTGTCCTCGTCGTCATAGGCGGTCAGCGCGACCACGACCTGCCGGCTGGGCAGCGCGTCGTTGCGGACCCCGGTACGCGACGAGCGCTTCCGCGCCAACAGCACGAACAGGTCCAGGGCACACAGCGCGCTCCCGAAGGCCACGGGCATGCCGCTGTACCAGACGATCCACTCGTTGAACCGCAGCAGCCACTCGGGGTTGCCGACCAGGTACCGTGGCACGGACATGACGACGCCCAGCATATACAGGACGAAGCCGAAGGCGATCAGCAGGATGCCATACAGCAGAAGCCGCGCGGGACGCCGCTCGGCCTGGTCTGGGTCGGTCACGTCACGCGGCCCCCGAATCGGTTGTCTGCCCTACTGTAACGATGCGACTACCGCCGGGCGGGCACCCTGTCCACCGCCCGCGCCACGCCAGCGCCCGGCTTCCCGGCGCAAGGGCTGGTTTTCGTGCATCATGGCTTCGGCTCACCAAGGACCCCGCCGCATGCATTGGACGTTCCTCCTATCGGCCATCAGCGCCACCATCGTGGCACAGGGTCTGTTGAAGGCCGGTGCGGCTGCTGGCACGTTCGCCCAGCAGCTGCTCGACTGGCGGACACTGGTCGGCCTCGGGATCTACGGCATGGCCTCCATCCTGTATATCGTCGCCCTCCGCCGCATCCCGCTCTCGGTCGCCCTGCCCTGCACCGCCCTGTCGTACATCGTCGTCGCGCTGATCGGCCATTACGTGTTCCATGAAGCCCTCGGCCCGCAGCGAGTCATGGCGCTGGGCCTGATCGGCGCGGGCGTGCTGGTGCTCGCCACCTCGTGAGACCGGAACAGAATCTCCTTTATGTTCCGCCGCCCCGCACCGGAACTTCATTTTTTGTCAGCGGGCCATTCCGAAGCGGCATCAGCCATGGCTTCGAGCGGAGCCATCGTATAAGAGTGGACAAGGAAACGTGAAGGTGGGCTGTCGTGCCGGCATCGGGATCGCTCAATCAGGCCCGCAACAGCATCACCCCGGACCAGGCCCGAGCGCGCCTGCTGCAGATGCATCACGAGAGCAAGGTCGGGCACATCGGCGGCAACCTGTCCGCCCTCGATGCCATGCTGCACCTGCATGCCGACGTGATGACCGACGACGACCTGTTCGTCCTGTCCAAGGGCCATTCGGCCGGCGCCCTCTATATCAGCCTCTGGGCGATCGGCCTGATCCCCGACGAGGCGCTGCGGACCTTCCACAAGGACGGCACGACGCTCGCCGGGCACCCGGTCGCGCATTGGCATCCCGGCATCGCCTTCGCCACCGGCAGCCTCGGCCATGGCCTCGGCCTGGCCGCCGGCGCGGCGCTCGGCCGGCAGCTCCGCAACGAGCCGGGCACCGTCTACTGCATGCTGTCCGACGGCGAGTGCGAGGAAGGCTCGGTGTGGGAGGCGCTGATCTTCGCCCGGCACCGGAAGCTGTCCAACCTCGTCGCCCTGGTCGACGCCAACGGGCTGCAGGGCTTCGGCTCCACCGACCAGGTCGCCTCGCTCGAACCCCTGGCGCCCAAGTTCTCCGGACTCGGCCTCATGGTGCGCGAGATCGACGGCCACGACCCCGGCGCCCTCGACGCGCTGCTGCGCCTGCCGCGGTCCGCGCCGCTCGTCATCGTCCTGCGCACCGTCAAGGGCCGCGGCGTCTCGTTCATGGAGGGCCGCATGGAGTGGCACTACCTCGCGATGAACGACGCGCAGCACGCGCAGGCCCAGGACGAGCTGCGGGAGAGTGGGGCCGCGCGGCAGACGCTTCCGGCAGACCTCGTGGACCACTGACGTGCGGAATGCCTTCTGTGCCGCCCTGACCGAGCTCAGCGCCCGCAAACGGCTGTTGTTCTTCACCGGCGACCTCGGCTTCATGGCGCTCGAGCCGTTGCAGGCGGCGATGGGCGCCCGCTTCGTCAACGCCGGCGTCGCCGAGCAGAACATGGTCAGCGTCGCCGCGGGTGCGGCCAGCGGGGGCGAGCAGTGCTGGGCGTACAGCATCGCCCCCTTCGTCTACGGCCGTCCCTTCGAGCAGATCCGCAACGACGTCTGCCTGCACGACTTCGACGTGAAGCTGGTCGGCAACGGCGGCGGATACGGCTACGGCGTCATGGGCGCCACCCACCACGCCATCGAGGATTACGGCGTGCTCTGCGGCCTGCAGAACATGCGCGCCTACGTGCCCGCCTTCAGCGACGACGTGGCCCCCATCGTCGCGGCCATGGCGGACCACCGGCACCCGGCCTACCTCCGCCTCGGCCGCGACGAGAAGCCGCCCGGCCTGGTCTTGCCGGAGTACGCGCCCTGGCGCCGCCTGCTGACCGGCCACACGGGCGTGCTGGTCGCGGTCGGGCCCGGGGCGGGGGGCCTGCTGGCCGCCGCGATGACGCTGCCCGAAGCCGCCCGGCCGGAAATCTGGGTCGCGACGGAGCTGCCCTTCCATGCCGGATCCGTGCCCCAGGCCATGCTGGACCGCATCGTCGAGACCGGCGCGCTGTTCGTCCTGGAGGAGCATGTGGCCCATGGCGGCGCCGGGCAGATGCTCAGCCACGTGCTGCTGCAGCGCGGCGTGCATCCCGCGCGGTTCGGCCACTTCCACGCCAAGGGCTACCTCTCCGGCACCTACGGCTCCCAGGCGTTCCACCGGATCGAGAACGGGCTCGACCCGGCCACCGTCCTGCGCGAGACCAGCCCGGCCGCCAAGCCGTCCACAGCCGCCAAAGCCGCCGCCGCGGCCTGGGCGTGACCCAGGATCCGCTCGCCGCCAAGGTCCTGCAGCTGCAGGGCCCGCTCCTGGTGCTGGGTGCCAGCGGCTTCGTCGGCGCCAACCTGCTCCGCCTGCTGCTCCGGCACCGCCCCGACGCCTTCGGCACCAGCTCCACCGCCTCCGCCTGGCGGCTGCAGGGCCTGCCCGCCGACCGCGTGCTGCCGGGCGACCTGCTGATCGACCAGAGCCTCACCGCCGTGCTCGACGCCGTCCGCCCCCGCACCGTGTTCAACTGCCTCGCCTTCGGCGCCTACTCCTTCCAAACCGACGCCGCCTTGATCTACCGCACCAATGTCGACCTGACCGCCCGCCTGCTGGAGGCGCTGCAGGCGCGCGGCATCCATCGCTACGTGCACGCCGGAAGCTCCTCCGAGTACGGCGACGACGCCTCGGGCCCCATCGAGGACGCGCCGCTGCACCCCAACAGCCACTACTCCGTCTCGAAGGGCGCGGCGGCCGGGCTGCTGTACTTCCTGGGCAAGAAGCAGGGCTTCCCCGGTGTCAACCTGCGCCTCTATTCGATCTACGGCCCCTACGAGGACTCGTCCCGCCTCGTGCCCGTCGCCATCCTGAACGGCATCGCCGGCAAGCCGTCGCAGTTCGTCGACCCCGCCATCAGCCGCGACTTCCTGTATGTCGACGACGCCTGCGAGGCCTTCATGGACGCCGCCCTGTCCCTGCCGGAGGCGCGCTTCGGCGAATCCTACAACATCGGCAGCGGCGTCAAGACCACGATCGGCGACTTCGCCCACCTCTGCCAGGATCTGTTCGGGCTGCCGGGCGAACCCCAGTTCACCATGCCCGCCCGGCAATGGGACGTCGCACACTGGTTCGCCAACCCCGCCAAGGCGCAGCAGGACCTCGGCTGGCAGGCCCGCACCAGCCTGCGCGACGGCATGGCCCGCACCACCGAATGGATCCGCGGCATCGACCACCCCGAACGCTATGTCCGGTCGTCCAAGAAGTTCGGCCGCGACGAGACCTGGAGCGTGTCCGCCATCATCGCCTGCTACAAGGACGCCCAGGCGATCCCCATCATGCACCGCCGCCTAACCGAGACCTTCGACCGGCTGAACGTCGACTACGAGATCATCTTCGTCAACGACAACAGCCCCGACGACTCCGAGGAGGTCATCCGCGCCATCACCGCCCGCGACCGCCACGTGATAGGCGTCTCCCATTCCCGCAACTTCGGCTCGCAGGCCGCCTTCCGCAGCGGCATGGAGATCGCGACCAAGAACGCCTGCGTCCTGCTCGACGGGGACCTGCAGGACCCGCCGGAGCTGATCGAGCCGTTCGTCGCGCAGTGGCGCGCGGGGTTCGACGTCGTCTACGGCCGCCGGGTCAAGCGGGAGGCGCCGTGGCACATGGCGCTGGCCTACAAGCTGTTCTACCGGGTGTTCCAGTACTTCTCCTACGTCGCGATCCCGCGGGACGCCGGGGACTTCTCGCTGATGGACCGCAAGGTCGTCCGCACGCTGCTGACGTTCCCGGAGCGGGACCTGTTCATCCGCGGCCTGCGGGCCTTCGTCGGGTTCCGCCAGACCGGTGTCGACTACGTCCGGCCCGAGCGGATGTTCGGCGTCACCACCAACAGCCTGCTCAAGAACGTCGGCTGGGCCAAGAAGGGCCTGCTGTCGTTCAGCAATACCCCGCTGAACGTGCTCACGGCGGCCGGTTTCCTCATGTTCTGGGTCTCGGTCGTCATGGGCCTCGCATCCGTCGTCTCGCGCCTGCTGTTTCCCGATGCGGCACCGCGCGGCTTCACATCGCTCGTGCTGGTCGTGATCTTCTTCGGCTCCATCAACATCCTGGCAGTCAGCCTGATCGGCGAATACATCGCCAAGATCTTCGAGGAGGTGAAGCGCCGCCCGCACTTCGTCCGCCGCGCCTTCGTCCGCGACGGCGAGGTCCGGCCCGCGTCCGAGGCCTCCCACGTCTCGTTCCTCCAGAATGGCTGAGCGCCGTGCCTGCCGAAACCTTGAGTCCTGACCGCCCCCGCTCCCCGTCGCGCCTGCCATGGTCGCGCCAGGTCGGGCCCGCCCGCGCGAGGCAACTGGCCCTGCTGGTCCGCTTCGGCCTGGTCGGGCTGCTGAACACGCTGTTCGGCTATGCCGCCTTCGCGGCACTCGTGCTGCTGGGGGTCTGGCCCGGCGTCGCCCTGGCCGCAGCCACCCTCGCCGGCGTCGCCTTCAACTTCCAGACCGCGCGCCACCTGGTGTTCGGCGTCGCCGGGCGCCCGCTCCGCTTCGTTGCCGTCTATGCCGTCGTGCTGGCGCTGAATGTCCTGGCACTGCATGCGCTGGAGCGCCTGGGCGCATCGGCGCTCACCGCCCAGGCCCTTCTGGCCCTGCCCGTGGCCGCCCTCTCTTTCATGGGCCAGCGGCGCTTCGTCTTCCTCCGCGGCGGCACGGCATGACCGCCGCCACCCCCCGGCGCAACCTGGTCCACAGCGCAGCCGAAGACTTCCGGCCGCCGCTGTTCAAACCCGACACCACCCCGCTGAACCGCCTGGAAAACCGCCTGCGCCGCTTCCTCGACCTGCAGGCCGGCTCCGCCTGGCGCGACCTGCAGCCGGAGCTGGCACAGTCCCGTGGCGTGCTGCTCGACATCGGCTGCGGCGCCCAGGTCTACCGCGTCCTGGTGCCCGCCACCGTCACCTACCGCGGGATCGACACGCAGGAGGCCAAGGCGAAGTTCGGCTACGCGGTGCCGGACACGCATTACTTCGAGGGCGAGGACTGGGGCGTCGCCGACGCTTCGGTCGACACGGCGCTCTGCACCGAGGTGCTGGAGCATGTCGACCGGCCCGCACCCTTCCTGGACCGCATCTTCGCCTGCCTGCGCCCCGGCGGTCGCCTGCTCCTCACTGTCCCCTTCGCGGCCCGCTGGCACTTCATCCCGCACGACTTCTGGCGCTACACCCCGTCCAGCCTGAACATGCTGCTGACCGCGTCCGGCTTCGTCGACGTCCGCGTCTTGGCGCGCGGCAACCCCCTGACCGTCGCCTGCTACAAGGCGATGGCCCTGCCGCTGATGCTGCTGTTCGGCTCCGACGCCCGGCCCCCCGGCATCGCCCGGCGCATGGCCGGCGCGCTGCTGCTGCCGCTGGTCGGCCTGCTCTCCCTCGTCGCCAACCTCACCATGGCATCCGACTGGGGCGACGACTGCCTCGGCTACACCGTAACAGCCCGGCATCCATGACCCCCGGACGATACGCGATCGGCCTCCTGGCCTGCACCCTCATGACCGCCCTGCTGCTCGGCTGGAAGTTCTTCGGCCCGGTCGTCCCGCTCGACGAGGGGATCGTCCTCGTCTACCCCGCCCTGATCCTGCACGGTCTGCGGCCCAACCTCGACTTCTGCAGCCTCTATACGCCCGGAAATTACTGGTTCCTCGCCGGCGTCACCGGCCTGTTCGGCCCGGGCATCGTCGTGGAGCGCATCGTCGGCTTCGCCTACGTCGCCGCCATCGCCGGCGGCCTGTTCACGCTGACGGTCCAGACCGCCGCCCAAAGCACGGACCAGGGGGCCCGAGGCACGGCACGGCGCACGACGGCGGTCGCGCTCGGGATCGCCGCCTTCACCAGCGTGCTGCTGCAACTCTTCGGCGACGCCATCGGCGCCTTCTCGTGGTTCGGCGCCATCGCGCTCGTGCTCTGGTCGCTCGTGCTGATGGCCCGGGGGGCCGCCCGGGGAAGCGACCGGCCCGTGCATTGGGCGGGCGGCGGCATCCTGGCCGGCTTCGCGCTGCTCTATCGGCAGGACATGGTCGTCCCGCTGGCCCTCATGACCCTGCCGCTGCTGGGCCTTTCGCCGCGCCGGGTCGGCTGGTTCGCGCTCGGCGCCTTGGCCGCGCTGTCGCCGCTGCTGGTCCACATGGTCGTCGTCACGCCCGGGCTGTTCTTCGACAACCTGCTCTGGGACGTGCTGCGGGCCGGGCCGACCCGGCGCCTGCCGCTCAACCCCGCCAGCCCGCTGCTGTGGCTCGTCGCCGGAAGCTGCGTCCTGCCGGCCGTCATCGTGGCCCTGCTCGCCCTCCGCCGCGCCCTGCCGGCCGGCCGCGTCCCGATCGCCATCGCCGGCCTGTGCCTGGGCGTGCTGCCCCAGGCGCTGTCCCGCGCCGACCGCTGGCACCTGGCCTATGTCGGCTGCCTGACCGTGCCCCTGATGCTGCTGGCCCTGCTGCACGCCGACGCCGCATGGGGCGGGCACGTCGAGACCCGCGTGCGCCGCCTGCTGGCCGGCCCCCGCCTGGTCCGCACCGGCATCGGCGTCACCGCCGGGGCCGGCCTCGCCCTTATGCTGATCTGGTCGCTCGGCCACCTGCAGGATGCCGTCCGCGCCGCCTACGCCTGCGAAGGCTGCGTCTCCAACGAAGGCCGCACCCTCCAGGTCCGGCGCTCACCCTCCGACCTGCAGTCCATCGTCGACGCGGTGGAACGCCGCAGCACGCCCGGGCAGCGTCTGTTCGTGGGCCCGCGCGACCTCGCACGCCCCAACTACAACGACTCCTACCTCTACCACCTCTTCCCCAAGCTGCAGCCCGCGGCCTACTACATCGAGGTCGCCACCGCCGTCGCGAACCGCCCCGGCGGCCGCATGGCGCCCGACCTCGCCCGCGCTGACTTCGTCATCCTCGACAATGCCTACGACACCTGGTCCGAGGACAATGCCGGCCGCCTCCGCGGCTCGGAGGAGCCGCTCCAGGTCCTCGCACGGGACTTCTGCGCCGCCATGCGCGCCGGCCCCTACGAACTGTTCACCCCCTGCCCCAAGCCCGCCGGCGGTGCGCCGCCACTGTCGACGGCCGGACCGCGCCCCTGATGCCGCCCGCAGCCGATGCCACCAGGCCGGCCCACGCCGCCTATCTCCGGCGCCTGCTGATCTCCGTCGTCCTGCTCGCCGGCGCCGTCATGGCCTTCAACGTCGCCGTGGACGCCTATGGCATCTTCGGCGCCCCCCTGCTGCCCGGGCTGACAGCGCACAAGATCGTCGCACCGGACCAGCAGCGGCTGGCCAAGACGAACAGCCTGGCCCGCGCCCGACCCCGCACCATCGTGATCGGCAGCTCCATCGCCAACGTCGGCATCGACCCCGACAGCCCCGCCTGGCGCCCGGAGCATCGCCCCGTCTTCAACCTCGGCATCGATGGCGCCAATCCCCCGCTCCAGCAGCACGTGCTGCGCGACGCCATGGCCGTCGCGCACCCGGCACTGGTCGTCGTGTTGCTGTCCTACGAGGACGTCGTCCGCTTCGTCCCTGGGCCGGACGAGGACAAGCTGCATGAGAGCGACCTCCTGCTGGCCCGGCGCATGCCGGTCGATGCCGAGGGCGCGCCGAACCCAGCCTACCGGGCCACCCATGCCGCGGACCTGTTCTCCGCCGTGCTGTCGATGGAGAGCATCCGGGCCAGCCTGCGGACCATCGCAGGTCAATCGCGGGCGGGCACCAACGAGCTGACGCGAAGCGGCTTCGAGATCAGGCGGTCCCTCGACACCGCGACCGCGCTCGCCGGTGCCCGCGGGATCATGGACAGCAAGACCCTCAACATGGCGCCGCGCCTGCTGTGGTGGCAGCGGCAGCCAGACTGGCCGTTCACGGCGGTCACCCGAATGATCCGCACAGCCCGGGCCGGGGGCGCCGACGTCGCGCTGGTGCTGGTCCCCACCTACATCGAGCAGGACGAGCTGCAACGCCAGCTCGGCCTCTTCCCGAACGTCCTGGCCTGGCGGACCGCGATCGCGGCCCTGGTCGACGCCGAAGCCGCCCGCCCCCAGACGTCCGGCCATGTCACGCTCTGGGACTTCCAGGCCCCGTCACCCTACACCACGGAGGCGCTGCCGCCCGGCGACGACACCGCGCCGCTGCGCTGGTTCTGGGACACCGCACATTTCCGGCCCGCCCTCGGCAGCCTGATCGCCGCCAGGATCGAGGGCCGGCCGGACGCCCCACCCGACTTCGGCGCCCCCCTGACCTCGGCCACCGCCGCCGGCAGCAACGCGCGCAAGCTGGACGCTATCGCCGCCTGGGAGCAGGCCCACCCCGGCGACGTCGCCCGGGTCGCCGCGATCGCCGGAACCGCCCCCGCATTGCTGTGCCGCATGGCCGGCGCCTGCGCCGTCGCGGACGGTCGCCCCTAGCAGCGTGCTGAAAACCTCGGACCTTGAAGGCATCCCGCCAAGGTCGTCATCCCCGGCCTTTGTCCCGGGAATCCATGGCGCGACACGATAGAAAGCTTAACTCACCGGATCGACGAACCATAAGCACGCCTGAGGCCGACCGCCTTCATGCCTGTCGTCGCCTGACGCCCCCTCGTCGGCTGCAGCGGACTTAAATCCCCGTCAGCTTCCCGGCAAACACCACAGGGCCCGTCGGCTGCTTGGACACCGAGCCGCCGACCGGCTCCTGGCTGACCAGCAGCTGCGTGCCCGCCTGCGCCGGCACCGTCAGTTGCGCCCGCCCGCGTTCGGGCAGCAGCCCCATGCTGACCGGTGCCGTCGCCCCGGCCGTCAGCGCCCACAGCTCGAGCGACTTGCCCTGCGGCACCGCCGTATCGCCAACCGCAACCACCGTCGCCGCCCCATCCGCGCCCACCCGCACCAGGAAGGTGGCACCCGGGCCGCCATAGGGCGACAACGCCGCGATCAGCGGCTCCGGCCCACGGACCGGCGCGGTGAACAACAAAAAGGCCAGCCCGGCCGCGATCGCCATGGCGCCCGCGGTCGTCGCCCGCCACAGGCCGGCGCTGCGCCACGCACCGCGCCGCCCCGCCCCGGACGGCCCCGCTCTGGACGGGACCGGCGGCTGGATTACGCTGTCGATCCCGGTCGCCAAGGCCAGGCGGCGCCACAGTAGCAGCGGGGGAGGCGTCGGCACCGCCAGGTCGGCCAAGGGAGCCAGGCGCCGCTCCCAGGCGGCGATGCTGGCCGCAACCGCCGGGTCGTTCAACGCCAGCGCCTCCAGCGCGCGCGCCTGGTGCGGCGGCAGCGCCCCCAGGACGTACTCCGCGGCCTGCAGGTCGGGCTCGTCGGCCGGGTCGATGGGCGGGGGCTCGATCGGCGGAGAGTCGGTCATGCGATGTCCTCCGCAAGGCAGGTCTTCAGCGCCATCAGCGCCCGCCGGATGCTGGACTTCACCGTGCCGAGCGGCTGCCGCACGCGGGCCGCCACCTCCGAATGCGTCAGGCCCTCCACGAAAGCGAGCACGACCAGCATGCGCCGCGCCGGCTCCACCCCTTGCAGGCAGCGATGCAGCGCCGCGCCGTCGCGGGAGGTCTGCAGGCGCTCCAGCGCCAGCGGCTCCGGGTCCACCGGCTCCGGCATCTCGGAGCCCAGCACCTCCCGCTTCGTGCGGCCGATCGAATCGAGGGCACGGTAGCGCACGAGGCTCACCAGCCAGGCGCGCGCATTGCCCCGCTCCGGATCGAAGCGGGCGGCATTGCGCCAGACCTGCAGCATCGCGTCGTGCACCGCGTCCGACGCCAGCGCCGCGTCCCGCGTGATGCGCAAGGCGACGCCATACAGCAACGGAGACTGCTGGTCGTAAAGCCGACGGAAGGCAGCGCCGTCGGATTGTGCACACTGGGCCAGGAGCATGGCAACCTCGTCGTGCGAAGCCGGGTCAGGCGGTCTGGCGGGTGTCATGGGAAGGTTATGGCGGCCAGCCTGATCTGGATCAAGAAGGGGGGGGCCGGCCGCCGCCGGCCCCCGGGGTCGTAAGTCCAGGGTCGCGCATCACGCAGGCAGCAGCACCTTGTCCACCACGTGGATCACGCCGTTGCTCTGCAGCACGTCGGCGATCGTGACATGCGACATCGTGCCCTTGCTGTCCGACACCGTCAGCACGTCGCCGATCATGGTGAACGTCAGCGTCGCGCCTTCCACCGTCTTCAGCGTGCCCTTGCCCTTGCCGGTCATCACCAGCTTCTTCAGCGCCGCCGCGTCATACTTGCCCGACACCACGTGATAGGTCAGCACCTTGGTCAGCGTCGGCTTGTTCTCGGGCTTCAGCAGCGTGTCGACCGTGCCGGCGGGCAGCGCCGCGAACGCCTCGTTCGTGGGCGCGAACACGGTGAACGGGCCCTTGCCCTTCAGCGTGTCGACCAGGCCGGCCGCCTTTACCGCGGCCACGAGGGTCGTGTGGTCTTTTGAGTTGACCGCATTGTCGATGATGTCCTTAGTGGCATACATCGGCGCGCCGCCGACCGTCACCTGTGCAGCGGCAGGCGTCACGAAGGCGGGGACGGCGCAGGCGAAGGTCAGCGCGAGCACAGCGCTCCGAAAGTGGGTATTCATGGCGTCTCCTAGTGTTGTTGCCGTCGCAGGATGGCGCCGGTTTGTGAGCCCCGAGGGCGTCGCCGGTCCCGGCCGGCGCCTTCGATACTTCAACTACGACCGGTCTGACTGGCCGGATGCAGGCCGCGACACCGATCACGGCGGGGACACGGGTTGTTGTTAGACGAGACCGAACGTCGCCGCCCCGTCTTCGCCCGCCATGCCGCCAGCCTCCTCGTGGTGCGGGACGGCGCTGCAGGGCCCGAGGTCCTCATGGGCGTGCGCGGCGCCGGGCACCGCTTCATGCCCAACCGGCTGGTGTTCCCCGGGGGCGCCGTCGATCCCGTGGACCGCAGCAGCATCGCGGCATCCGAACCGCGGCCCGACGTGATGGCGCTGCTGCAACGGTCGGCCCGCCCGCCCCTGGCCCGCGCCATCGCCGCCGCCGCCGCGCGCGAGCTCTTCGAGGAAACGGGGCTGACGCTCGGCGCCCCACCGCATCTGCACGACCTCGACTACCTCTGCCGCGCCGTCACCCCACCCCAGTCCCCGGTCCGATTCAACGCGCGCTTCCTGATCGTGGCGGCCGAAGCCGTCTCCGGGCAGGCCCGGGACTCGGACGAGCTGCAGAATGTCCGGTTCTACCCGCTGCAGGACATGCTGCAGGAGAACCTGGTCCTGGTCACGCGGGAGGTCCTGGCGCGGCTGGAAGCCTGGCTTGCCTTGCACCGCCCCGCCCGGCGGAAGCGCGACAGGATCGACGTCTTCCGCGAACGGCGTTGGGGCACGGAATAGCCCGGCACGTCACGCGGCGGCGGGGGTCTCGATCCGGCGCATGCCGCCATGCGCCTGGGCCAGCGGGAACGAGCCCGCGCCGGCCGTCCGGGCCAGATGCCGGGCAATGAGCTGCAGGTCGTACCGCGTCTCCCGCTTCAGCGTGGCATGCACCCGCTGCAGGTTGGCATGCAGCGGGTTGTCGCGCAGCAGCTCCACTTTCACGAACGGCAGACCCAGCCGCAGCGCCTCGGCCCAGCCGAGATGGACGGGGTTCAGGAACTGCTCGGCCCTGATGTAGGCGCTCGCCTTGCCCGCCAGCGCCGCGTCCTCGGGCGAGGCCTGGTGCGGCGGGGCGTTGTCCGCGATCAGACGCTTGCGCAGCGGCTTGCCGATCTTGGGCAGGGCCGCGACCCCGCCGATGCGGAAGCCCTCCTCCTCGACCCGGGCCGACAGACCGACCTCATAGGCGAAGATCAGCTGCAGCTTGTCCGGGATGACCTCGACGCCTTGCCAGAAACGGCGGGCAAAGCCCGAAGCGATCAGCCGGCGGCCGAATCCCATGAAGAACGACTGCACGTGCGGGCGGAACTGGTGGTTCATCGACGCCCCCCAAAGGTCTGCATCGAGCGCTCCGACGCGCTGCCAGAACGCGCCCATGTCCGAGACCGGGCCATAGCAGCTGTCATTGGCGAAGACGATCTCGTCGAAATGAAGATGATGGGGCAGACACTCGAACCCGACCCGCCAGCTCATGAAGTCGTAACCGATGTTGGCACGCACCACGACACGGTCGACCAGGCCCGCAACCCGCGCCATCTGCACCGGGTCCAACACCGACGTGGTGACGAAGTGCACGACCTGGAAATACTGCCGGTAGACCGCGAGGGAATAGAGGACGTGGTCGTCGACGATCCCATGCTTGTCGTAATGCGCGAAGACGAGTGCCCGGGCCATGATCTATCCCCCGTGTCCCTGCCCGACGATCGTCGGCCGGACCGCTGTTCCCATCATCCTGGACCGGGTCAACGCAGGTACTTCGGCTGCCAGCTCTGCGGCATGTAGACGGCGTAGTTCCACACGCCGATGAACCAGTCGAAGAAGCCCGGCCAGTAATGCGGGCACGGTGCCCGGCCGTTGATCGGGGCGCGGGAGGTCAGCAGCCAAAGCGCGTTCCGCATGACCTCCGACGTCTCGTAATTCTCGACGTCGCCCAGGCTCTTGAACGAGTTCGTGCCATGGATCCGGTACCGATACAATTCCTCGCGCAGGTAGTACGGCTCAACGTGAAACAGCGCGCGCAGGATATAGTCCCAGTCGTGAACGTATCGGTAATGCCGGAAGTCTCCGACCGCCTTCCAGACCCTGTTCGACAGGATGAAATTGCCCGTGCTGACGGCTAATTGATTTTTCAGCAGCGCATACCCCACAGTCGGGAACTTCGCCGAACGGGTGCCGGCATCCCGGATCGCCTGCACGTAGGGGTCGTCCACCACGGGGCTGCTGGCGTCGTCCATGAATGAGACGTCGGTGAACAGGAACTCGGCGCCCGTCCGCTCGATGCAGCGCATGCACCGTTCCAGCCGCCGGACATCATAGGAATCATCGGAATTGAGGATCGTGAGGTAGTCGCCCCGGGCGAGGCGCAGGCCCTGGTTGATGGTGTTGTGCGCACCCCGGTTCTCACGCCGGATGAAGACGCTGTCCGGCATCTCCCGCGCCAGAACGGCTTGCGCCAGGTCGGCACTGCCATCCGAGGAGCCGTCGTCGATCACGATCAGCTCGATCGGCCCGTAGGTCTGATGGATCACCGACCGCAGCGCTTCCTCGATGAAGCGCTCGTGGTTGTACACGGGGACGATCACCGAAACCAACGGGTTGGTCATCGGGCAGCCTCCGGCCTACAGATAGGGGTTGGCGCCGGTGCCACGCAGCTGCTCCGACAAGGCCCGCAGCGCCTGTTCCTGGCCGCGGACGTGGTTGATCAGGCTCAGCTCGTCGGCGGTTCGGCCGGGGTAGTCGCCCTGCATCCGCAACCGACCCATGACCGTCAGCAGCCACGACGAGTCCGTGGTCGCCCGCAGCGCCGAGTTCAGCGCCATCAGGTTCAGATACCCCCCGGCCTCGTCGGGCTCGAGATGCGCGCCCTCCCCCCATTCGTTCCAGGCGTTGAGAAAGACGATCTGGTGCGACGGCGGCGCCATCAACGCGGTCTGCCGCAGAATGGCAGTCACCCAGCGTTCGAACGAGAACGCGTTGGATCGCGCAAAGATATGCGGCGTGTGCTGCCGCCGCGCCGTGTTGTCCCAACCCGGAAAGGCGCCGCGATACCAGCGGTAATCTGGAATCGACTTGGCCAGCGCCCAATCGACACACTTGTCGTAATCATAGATATAACCCTTGAACTCCGGATTGGTCAGCCGGGGCTGCGGGTCCATCAGGTTCTCGGCCCCCAGCCAGCCATGCGGCGGGAACTCGACCGCGGCATCGAAGCCCCAGGGCGCCGGGTCCGTCACGCCGTAGAACTGCACGGCGCACAGGTGCAGCTCCCCCAGGCCGGCCTGGCGCACCTCCTCCCGCCAGATCTCCGCCGTCGCGGACGCATCGGGCAGCAGGTCGACGCGATACACCAGCAGCGCCAGCTTGCCTTCGATCCGCATGTACCGGGAGTCCCGGAGGTATTTCATCGCGTCCAGGATGAAGCGACGGTCCGACTCCGCGCTGTGCACCTGGCCCAGCAGGATGTCGCCCGCCTTCCCGTCCCAGGTGCGGGTCCAGTTCTCGTTGGCCCAGCAGACGCAGAACTCGTGGTCGATCGTCTTGTCTTCGAGCATCTGGTCGAGCGGCCGCTCGAGGAGCCGCCTGCCGTCGAACCAATACAGATAATAGCAGAACGCCCGGATCCCATACTCCTTGGCCAGACCGGCCTGGCGCTTCTGCACACCGGGTTGGGCCAGATCGTAATAGTCCTGACCCAGCGGCACCCGTGGCTGGAAGTGGCCTTCGAAGTTCGGCTTGGCCTTCCGGACATTGGTCCACTCGGTGAAGCCTTCGCCCCACCACTCGTCGTTCTCCCGCACCCGGTGATACTGCGGCAGGTAGAAGGCGACGACTTGCGGCGTCACATTATAGTAATGCTCCAACCCGGGCGTGGTCACACTCAATATGGAACGGGTCGCCACCGACGTCGTGACCGGTGACTGCCACGCCCGATCCTCGACCACGGCCGGCTCGACTGCGGGGATATAGGTTTCGCCCCGGGCGAACGCATACATCAACACGCGCCAGTCGTTGACCCGGCCCACCATCGCCCGGGTGTCCGGCTGCAGTGTGACGGCTGCGGTACGGTCCCGGACCGTGCGGGCGCTGGGCACGCCGCCCATGTCGCGGCCGTTCCGGGCGATCTCCTCCCGCCCGCACTGCTCCCAATGGGCGTAGCCCGACGCGAACGAGCCATCGGCGACGGCCGCCGCAACGTCCGCGTGCGTCTCGAGGTAGACCGATTCGAACAGGACGTCCCGGAACTCGGCCACGACCTCGGGCGAGACGTGCGTGGAGCCCTGCGGCTCTGCGACCGTGGGGTCGAGCTGCAGCCGCACCGCCTCGATCATCTCCAGGACCGACGGAGCCGGTGGGGATTCCGCCGATGCGGTGGACGCGGCTTTCTGTCCGACGACGACGGGCGATGCCGCCGCACCCTGGCGTTTGACGATCTCGATCTTCGCCTTCGGCCGGCTGCCGGGCTTCGCACGTAGCATACGGTCAAACCCTCGATTGAAGCCTGGTCACGACAACAGCCGCCCGAGGACGAGGCTGATGCCGGCCGATTGCACGAACTCGAAATCCCGTCCGGGACCCACCCGTCGCCGCACCTTAGGACGCACCCGACAATCCTATCGCATGAAGGATGGAAGAAGTCCTAAACTGCGCCCCCACTCCAGGGACAAAGCCATAGAAAAAGGGCTGCCTCCCAGAAGCAACCCTTTTTTTACAACAACACGTCGGGCGGCCAGCGTTGGACCGTCAGAGCGACGAGGAAAACCGGCGACGGAACAACGCCACGCCACCCAGACCGACGACGAGCAGCAGCAGACTCGCCGGCTCCGGCACCGCCGTCGGGCTTCCCACGTCCGAGATCGCCGCGGCGGTCAGGTCGATCGTCACATCCGCCGCCGTCGGGCTTCCGTCGTTCAGGAAGCCGATCGTGAGCGTCGAAGCCGCAGCCGTGAACGTCGCAGAGGTATAGGTCGTCCAGGGTGTCGCGAACGTCCCATAGGGATCGACCGAGCTGACCACCGCCGGCGACAAGGCGGCACCGCCATACTCGACGCCGTTCACCAGGACGCTCAGCGAGCTCGCTCCGGTCGCCGCACGCGCATCGGCGTTGATCGACACCTTGTATTGCTGGCCCACCACGAACCCGCCGACCGACTGCGAGATCTCCGCACCGGCGTTCTGCACGAACGCCACCTGCGACACACCGCCCGCCGCAACGCCGTTGTCCCAGAACCCAGGAGCCGCGGCCGTCGAGTAGCCCGTCGCACTGCCGGCGCCCAACGTGGACAGCCAGGAGTCGGTCGAACCGTTGTAGTTGTAGTAGCTGGTGCCTGAGGGCACCGTCGCGGTGAAGTTCGGGTTCGCGAACGAAGGCGCCGCGCTGGCAACCCCTCCGCCAAGCGCCGTCATCGCCACCACGGCAATCGCAGCCTTGAAATGCGTCCTCATGAAAACAGTCCCTCTATGCGGGAGGCACGCCCTAGGGTGAGCCGTGCCGGACCGAACTCTCTGACAGCCTTGTAGCCGAAACTTCGTTCCAATTGCAAGCACGAAACAACAAAAACATGCGAAAACGTGAACGCCGCGTTATTCCGTCAAATCACCCGCCGTCACCATACCCAAGCGGGTGCCTCACCCGCCACGCCACCGCCGTGCCCACCATCTGCTCCAGCGCCGCGTGTGACGGCGACCAGCCCGTGTCCCGCCGAAGCAGGTCGGATGACGCCACGAGAACAGCCGGGTCCCCCGCCCGCCGCGGCCCGGCCTCGGTCGGCACCGGCCGCCCCACCACCCGGGCAACCGCCCCCAGCACCGCCCGGACCGAGTGGCCCGTCCCGCTGCCCAGGTTGTAGGTTCGGCTGCCCCCTTCCAGCACAGGCAGCACCCGCACGTGCGCCTCCGCCAGGTCCGTCACGTGCACGTAGTCCCGAACGCAGGTCCCGTCCGCGGTCGGGTAATCGGACCCGAACACCACCAGCGGCGGCCGGCGCCCCAGCGCCGCGTCGATCGCCAGAGGAATCAGGTGCGTCTCCGGATCGTGATCCTCGCCCGCCCGCCCCGCCGGGTCCGCCCCGGCCGCGTTGAAATACCGCAGGCAGGCGCTTCGCAGCCCATGCAGCCGGTCCGCCCAGTGCAGCGCCCGCTCCAGCATCAGCTTGCTCTCGCCATAGGGCGATGAAGGCGACAGCGCCGCCCCCTCGACGATCGGCACCACCGCCGGCTCGCCGAACACGTTCGCGGTCGAGCTGAGCACGAAGCGGCGCACGCCGTGCCGGATGCACGCGTCGATCAGCACCAGTCCGGCGGACGTGTTGTCCATGAGGTAGCGCAGCGGCTGGCGCATGCTCTCCCCCACCAGCGACCGTGCCGCGAAGTGGAACACCGCGTCAAAGGGCCCCTCGGCGAGCACCGCGCCGATCGCCCCGGCGTCGCCGATGTCGGCCACGACCAGGCGGACCCCCGCCGGCAGCGCGGCCCGATGCCCCTGCCGCAGGTCGTCCACCACCACCACCTCCGCCCCCCGGTCGCGCAGGGCCAGCACCAGGTGGCTGCCGACATAGCCCGCCCCGCCCGTGACGAGGTATCGTTCAACCGTCATGCATCAGGCCGCCGCCCCATCCTGCAGATCGCCGGCCTGCAGATCGCCGTCCTGCAGGTCCCCGAACTGCGCCGCGTGCAGCCGGGCATAGACGCCGCCCTGCGCCAGAAGCTCCCGGTGCGGACCCATCTCCACGATCCCCGCCCGCGTCACCACCGCGATCCGGTCCGCGGTGCGGATCGTCGCCAGCCGATGCGCGATCACGAGCGTCGTGCGCCCCTCCGACAGCGCCGCCAGCGACGCCTGGATCGCCCGCTCGGTTTCGCTGTCCAACGCGGAGGTCGCCTCGTCCAGGATCAGGATCGGCGGGTTCTTCAGGAAAATGCGCGCGATCGCCAGCCGCTGCTTCTGCCCGCCCGACAGCATCACGCCGCGGTCCCCCACCCGGCTGTCCAGCCCCTCCGGCAACGACGCGACCAGCTCGTCCAGCCGGGCCCGTCGCGCCGCATCCATGATCTCCGCCCGGCTGGCACCCAGCCGGCCATAGGCGATGTTCTCGCCGATCGTGCCCCCGAACAGGAACACGTCCTGCTGCACGATCCCGATCTGCCGGCGCAGGCTGGCCCGCGTCATCGCCCGGATGTCGATCCCGTCGATCGTGATCCGCCCGCCCTGCACCTCGTAGAACCGGGGCAGCAGGCTGCACAGCGTCGTCTTGCCCGCGCCCGAGGGTCCCACCACCGCCACCGTCTCCCCGGGCTCGATCGCCAGGTCCAGTCCGTCCAGCACCGGCCGGTCCGATGCCGCCCCGGCCCCGTACCCGAACCGCACGCCCTCGTACCGCACGGCACCCCGCAACGGCGGCGCGTCCATCGCGTCCGCCGCGTCCACGATGTCGGGCGTGATCGCCAGGAACTCCTGATACCGGCGGAACCCGGCGATGCCCCGCGGATAGATCTCGATCACCGCCCCGATCTTGTCCAGCGGCCGGTAGAACACCCCCACCAGCAACAGGAACGCCACGAAATCCCCGATCGACAGCCCGCCCCGCACGATGAAGAACGTCCCGGCCAGCATCACCACGATCTGCACCAGGCGCATGCCCAGGTAGTTCAACGACATGCTGGTGGCCATCAGCGCGTAGGCCCGCTGCTTCTCCTGCTGGTAGCTCGCGTTCTCCACCGCGAACAGCGCGCGCTCATGGTCCTCGTTGGCGAACGCCTGCACCAGGCGCGCACCGCCCACGTTCTGCTCGATCCGCGCGTTGAACCCGGCCACCCGGCGGAACTGCGCCTGCCAGCTCCGGTCCATCCGCGCCCCGTACTTGATCACCACCCAGGCCGCGATCGGCACCACCAGCCCCGCCACCAGCGCCAGCGGCGTGCTGATCCCGACCATGAGCACGAAGGCGCCCAGGAAGGTCAGCACCGCCACCAGAAGGTCCTCGGGCCCGTGATGCGCCACCTCGCCGATGTCCACCAGGTCCGTCGTCAGCCGGCTGACCAGGTGCCCGGTCTTCTCGTTGTCGAAGAAGCGGAACGACAGGTTCTGCAGGTGGTCGAAGGCCCGGCGCCGCATCTCCGTCTCGATGGCGATGCCCAGCACGTGCCCCCAGTAGTTCATCACCGCCACCAGCCCGCCATTGCCCAGGTACAGCGCCAGCAGCCCCAGGATCGCGAGCAGCATCACCTGCACGTCGCCGGCCGGCAGCAGACGGTCGATGAACGACCGCACCGCCATCGGGAACCCCAGCTCCAGCACGCCAGACAGCGCGGCACAGCCGAAATCCAGCAGCAGCAGGCGCCGATGCGGACGGTAATACGCGAAGAAGGCGCGCAGCATCAGCGGCCCGGCACGACCCAGGGCCGCGCCGCCGCGTCCCACGTCTCGAACGAATGTTGCACCATGGCGCTAGAATCGGCGCTGCCGGCCGCCGTGACAAGCCCCTGCGGCGACATCCCCGGGGTCTCGCTTCCGCAGATCAGCCGACGGCGGCGGCGGTCTTGCCCGGGGTTTCGCCCGGTGAGCCACCAAGCGAGTCACCCGGACCTTCGCCCGGAGCTTCACCCGGACCTTCAAACGTCTCGATGCGGTCGCCGATCAGCACCTGCGCCGCCTGCTCGTAAGCCTCGGTCAGCGCCTCCATCACGTCCAGCAGCCGCTCGCTGACCTCGATGCAGCGCGGCATCTCGCCCTGGCCCTTCTGAAACGGCAGCATGTCCGCCCATTGGGTCTGCGCCTCCCGCAGCCAGCGCTCGATCTCGGGCGTGCGGATCGGCATCCGGTGCAGTTCCGTCAACGCCCGCGTGAAGGCCGCCGCCGCCTCCTGCAGCGCGCCGGCCCGGCTGGCCATCACCGAAACGTCGGCCTGCGTGTCCAGGGCCAGCAGCAGGCACAGCTTGCCCACGCGCTGGCACAGCATGCGTTGCCGCCCCGACAGGTTGATCACCCGCAGGTTCGTCACCAGCCCCGATGTCTCGAGGAAGGTCGTGAGCGTCTCCGCATCCCGCGTCAGGGCATCGGCCAGCCGGTCCACATCGGCCACGCCATCGGGCAGCGCCGCCGGCTTTACCGCGTCGCGCAGCGCCGCCCACGAGGCCGCGATGCGGGCGATGTCGCCCTCGCAGCCGCGCTCCGCGACCGTGCGGCGCAGGATCGCGATGTTACTCTCGATCCGCTCCTGGCACTCCCGCATGTTGGCCGCCGCCCACTCCGCGTGCACGTCGAAGGCAAGCTGCACGTAGCAACGGCCCAGCCGCTGGGCCAGCATCCGCAGCTGGCCGGACCGGTTGACCGCCTCCGCCCCGATCGACAGGGCGATGATCGCCTCCGCCACGCTCGCCAGGCGCAGGCGCCGGCGCATCGCCAGGTTCCGCATCAGCTCGAAGGCCGCATCCTCGTTCAGCCCGCGGGAGCGCATCAGCAGCCCCTTGGCCCGCTCCACCTGCTTGCGCTCCCGCAGGTCCCGGGTCAGCGTCTGCAGCTTCTCGCCCTGCAGCTGCTCGTGCCGGAACCGGGCCAGCGCCACCTGCGCCACGCTGCGCAGCCGGCGCGGCGAGTAGCCGTCCACGACATAGCTGTGCACCCCGGCCGATGCGGCACGCTCGATCTTGGCCGGGCTGGTGTCCGAGGTGAAGAGCACGAAGGCACAGGGTGACGCTTTCTTAAGCAGTGCCGCCGATTCAAGCAGCATCTCGCTCGGCGAGGCGGAAACCGCCACGACCAGGTCAGGAGACAGGCGGATCACCTCCTGGAAAAAGCGCTCGCTTGCCTCATCGCACAGCAATACGTCGAAGCCGCAATCGCTGAAGTCTGCAGCGATCGATTTCGCGTCGAGGGGGGGTTCGGCAGTCACGACGATGCGGGGCATGGGTGCAGGCCTATGCGGTTCGGAGGTGGTACGGCAATTGCTAGACCCTTATCGTCCGCGGCTCAATGACGAGCTGCAGCCGTAAGCGACAAAACGGCGTCCCGATCCAAGTCGATCGTGGAATTTGTCGATCCCCATCCAACGTAGACCCGTGTGCGTTCAGCACATGCGTGGTCATGCCCATAGGATTACATCATGAGCGACGCTGCAACCGTCACCGACAACAACGCCCTACTTGTCAAGAACCACGGTCTCCTCGTCAGCAACTCCACGATGCTGAAGAGCAACAAGGAAGTTCTGGACGGCAACGCCGATACCCTGTCGTCCAACGCAAGCACCCTGAAGTCCAACGCCGCCACCATCGACAAGAACGCCGAGGCGCTGGGTGCCAACAATGCCGTGATGAAGGCGAACAAGGCTGCGCTGACCGAGAACCACACGCTGCTCGAGGGCAACAAGGCCATCGTCGCCGCCAACAGCCACGCCATCGGCGAGAACAGCACCGTCCTGGCCGGCAACGCCGCCAAGATCGCCGCCAACGCCGCCGCCGTGGCCGCCAACAGCAAGGTCCTGGGCGGCAACAAGTCCGCCATCGAAGCCAACTCGGCCGCGCTGTCCGACAACCACACCCTGCTCGGCTCCAACCACGAGATGCTCGAGAGCAACCACGCCCTCATGGCCGGCAACAAGACCGTGCTCGCCACCAACAACGGCCTGCTCGTCTCCAACAAGGAGGCCCTGACCGGCAACTCCGCCAAGATCGCCGCCAACAGCGACATGCTCTCGGCCAACAACGTGATCCTCGCCGGCAACCAGGACAAGATCGCCGGCAACGCCGCCGCCGTCGCCGCCAACAAGACCATGCTCGAGGCCAACAACCGCCTGCTGAAGGCGAACGCCGAGATGCTCGAGAGCAACCACGCCCTGCTCAGCCTGATCGCCGCCAAGCTCGGCGTCCAGCACTAGTCGCCCACCCCCCGGCGCCGGCCCACGCCTTGCAAAGCAGCGCCCCACAAGGCGCGGCTTCGCACGGCGAAAGGCCGGCGCCGCCCGTTCCACGGCATCCGGAGGACCCCATGGCCTACGCCGCTCCCATCGATCCCACCGCCCGTAAGGCGACCCGGATCAACCTGTTCAGCTTCGCCACCGCACCGATGCGCGCCTTCCACATGACCTGGTTGGCCTTCTTCGTCTGCTTCTTCGCCTGGTTCGCCGCAGCGCCGCTGATGCCGATCATCGCCAAGCAGTTCGCCCTGTCCAAGCAGCAGGTCGCCGACATCGGCATCGCGTCCGTGCTCGTCACCATCGCGATTCGCATCATCGTCGGACCGCTCTGCGACCGCATCGGGCCGCGCCGCACCTATATCTGGCTGCTGCTGCTCGGCGCCCTGCCGGTGTTCGGCCTGGCCTTCGCCCAGGGCTACACCTCCATCCTGATCTTCCGCCTGCTGATCGGCGCGATCGGTGCGTCCTTCGTCATCACCCAGTACCACACCAGCGTGATGTTCGCGCCGAACGTCGTCGGCACCGCGAACGCGACCGTCGGCGGCTGGGGCAATGCGGGCGGCGGGGTCACCCAGTCCGTCATGCCGTTGATCGCGGCCGGCGTCATCGGCTTCGGCATCAACGAGGCCTTCGGCTGGCGCGTCGCCCTGTTCATCCCGGGCATCGCCATGTGGATCATGGCCTGGGCCTACTGGAAGTTCACGCAGGACACGCCGCAGGGCAACGTGGCCGACCTCCGCGCCGCCGGGTATGAGCCCGAGGGCGGCAAGAAGGGCGGCATGGCCGTGTTCGCGGCCGCAATGAAAAACTACCGCGTGTGGATGCTCGCCATCACCTACGGCGGCTGCTTCGGCGTCGAGATCTTCATCCACAACATCGCCGCCACCTACTACGTGGACACGTTCGGCCTCTCCATCGCCTCGGCCGGGTTCGCCGCCGGCACCTTCGGCCTCATCGCCCTGTTCGGCCGCGCCCTGGGCGGCATCCTGAGCGACAAGATCGCGTCCAGGCACGGGCTGGACGGCCGCACGACGCTGCTGTTCCTGCTGATGGCCGGCGAAGGCGCGGGGCTGCTGCTGTTCAGCCAGGCACCGACCGTGGCGCTCGCCATCTCGGCGATGATTGGCTTCGGCATGTTCGTGCACATGGCGTGCGGCGCGACCTACGCGCTGATGCCCTTCGTGGACCGCAAGGCCCTCGGCGGCGTCGCCGGGATCATCGGGGCCGGGGGCAACGCCGGCGCCGTGCTGGCCGGCATCCTCAACCGGCAGATCCCGTCGCAGTCGACGTGCCTGCTGATCCTGGGGGTGGTCATCATGCTGATCGCCGCCTGCTCGCTGGTCATCCGCTTCTCGCCCGAGCACAAGTCCAACGAGGAACGCCTGTATCGGGAAGCCGTGCAGGAACAGGGCCTCGCCGCCTGAAACCGGCGGTCCGGGCTGCGGCGACGCAGCCCGGACCACTCGGCCCTACCCGGTTCACCTACGAACGGGCGGGCAAGCCCAGAAGCAGCGGGGCCACCTGGTCCGCCAGCTGCGCCAGCGCGGTGCTCATCGCGATCACCAGCTCCGTCGTGCCGGCCCCGATCGGCGGCACCGTCACCCGCACCGTCCGGGTGCCCGCCCGGTCCCGGGCCCTGCCCCGCGTGACCGCCACCTGCGCCAGCAGGATCACCGCGCCCGAGGCATCGGCATCGAAGCGCTGCACATCCAGCTCGATCGTCGCATCCGGGTCCGCCGTGATCGTCCCCGCCGAGGTGAACACGCTGCTGCCCGGCAGGCGAAGGTTCAGGTCCTCGGCCAGCACCCGCGCCACCAGGTCGCCCAGCGGCTCGCCCCACCGCTCCCGCCCCGCCAGGCTCAGCCGGTAATCCGCGTTGTTGCGGACGATCTCCGGCCGATCCAGATACCCGGCGAGCCCGATCCGCCGCAGTTCCACCAGCCGCGGACCTGTCCCCGCGCCCGCGCCCGCGCCGGGGGGGAGCGCCCGCAACGTGTAGTAGTTCGGCTCCGGCGAGGCGCAGGCGGCCAACACCGCCGGCAACGCCAGAACCATGCGCCGCCGCATCATCGGGTCTGCCCGTAATCGGCCCGGCCGCGCACCAGCGCCTCCGGGTGCCGGTCCAGGTAGTCCGCCAGCAGCCGGATCGACCGCGCCGTGTCGCCCACCTGCACCATCGCCCGCTCCAGCTCCCGGTTGAATTGGCTGTCCTTGCCGTAACCCGTCTCGAGCGCGCCGAAGGTGCGTCCCGCCTTCACCACAGCCTCCTGCAGGGCCGTCACCACCTGCGGCAACCGCGCCAGCACGGGCGACAACCCGGCATCCGCCTTGCGGAACAGCTCCTGCGCGCTGCCCATCGCGCCGCTGGCGGACTTCAGCGTCGCGTTCAGGTTGGCCCCGATCTCGTCGAGCGGCAACCGCTCCAGCTTCGACGCGATGCTGCTCACCGACGACAGGATGCCGTCCAGCCCGCCGCCCCGGCTCGGGATGACGATGTCCTTGCCCTCCATCCGGAACGGCTCCGGCGGCGCGCCCGGGATGAAGTCCAGCGCCATCACCATCGAGCCCGTGATGAAGCTGCCCGTCTTCAGCTGCGCCCGCATCCCCCGCGCGATCAGCTTGCGCGTCGTCTCCACCGGGTCCGCAGGGGCCGCCCCCGGGTCGATCCGCTCCGGCTGCACCTCGAACCGCACGCGCACCCGCGCGTCGGCGGTGGCCGGGTCGAACACCAGGGCCACGTCCGTCACGGTGCCGATCTGCAGCCCGTAGAACTCCACCGCCGCGCCCTTGGTCAGGCCGCGCACGCTGCTCTCGAAATAGGCGACATACGCGGTCCGCGTCTTGTAGCCCGACGCCTGCGCGTCGGCGTAGTTGTGATACAGCGGGAACTCCGTCCCGGACGCGAGCTGCTTGGCCTCCGGCGCGTTGCGCGGCGTGTCGAACGCGACGCCGCCCGACAGCAGCGCCTGCAGGCTCGCGACCTCCACATGCACGCCGTCGTTGTTGACCTGCACCGACAGGCCCGAGGCGTTCCAGAAATGCGTCCCCTCCCGCACGAAGCCGTCGTACGGCGCGCGCACGAACACCGTCACCGTCACCGGCCCGTCGCCGTTGCCGATGTCGTAGCCCAGCACCTCGCCCACCGTGATGTCGCGCCAGAACACCGGGGCGCCGGCGGTCAACGACCCGACCCGCTCGGCGTTCAGCTGGAAGGTCTTGCCCGGCTCGCCGCTCCGCACGCCCGGCGGGTTCTCGAGCCCCGTGAAGCTCGTCTGCCCCTTGCCGCCCCGCTCGCCCGGGTCGATCTCGATGTAGCTGCCCGACACCAGCGTCTCGATCCCCGAGATGCTGCCCGAGCTCAGCCGCGGCCGCACCACCCAGAAACGCGTGCGGTCCGTCAGGTACGGCTCCGCTTCCCGCCGCATCCGCACCGTCACGATCACGTTCTGCATGTCGTCGGCCAGGCGCACGCCCTCGACATTGCCCAGCGCCACCGCCTTGTGCTGCACCTTCGTCTGCCCGGCGACCAACCCGTCGCCCGTCTTGAACGTCACGCTGATCAGCGGGCCCTCCGACCGCACCGAGCGGATGCCGAGATACGCGGCGATGGCCAGCGCCACCAGCGGGATCAGCCAGACGAGCGAGAACCGGCTGCGCCGGACCCGGGCCGGAGGGGCGTCGCTCATCCCCGGACCGGGGCGGCAAGGGTCGCGCCGGCAGGCTCGGCCGCCGATCGGCTCTGCGCCGCGTCCCACATCACCCGCGGGTCGAAGCACAGCGCCGACAGCATCGTCAGCACCACCACGCAGGCGAACGCGACCGCCCCCGGGCCCGGCGTCACCGTCGTCACCGCCCCCATCTGCACCAGCGTCGTCAACACGGACAGCATGAACACGTCGATCATCGACCAGCGCCCGATGAAGTCCACCAGGCGGAACAGCCGCGTCCGGTCGCGCAGCCGGTGCGGGCTGCCGCGCTGCGCCAGCACCAAAAGCGTGCCGAGGCCGAGCAGCTTCAGCATCGGCACCAGCACGCTGGCGATGAACACCAGGGCCGCCAGCGGCCACATCCGATACTCGATCAGCTCCTGCACCCCGCCCAGGATGGTGCTCGGCACCGCGTGGCCCAGGCTGGTCAACGTCAGGATGGGATAGGCGTTGGCCGGGATGTACAACAGGCCGGCGGCGATCATCAGCGCCCAGCTGCGGCTGATCGGCTGCGGCTTGCGGTCCCGCAGCGGCGTGTCGCAACGCGGGCAGGCCAGCCCCGGCCGCCCCCGGCTGACCAGGTGGCAGCAGTCGCACCCCATCAGCCGGCCCGCCGCCGCCTCGGGCGCCGGCGCCGCCGGCCGGCCCCGCCGCCCGATCGCGGTCCACAGCGCGTGCTCGTCCAACCAGGTGTCGGCCCAGGCGGTGACCAGCATCAGGGCCCCCAGCGCCCAGACCCCGCCCCCCACCATCACCGTCGCCTTCGCCTCGAGCCGCGTGTAGGCGACGAACAGCCCCAGCATGAACACCTCGATCATCGCCCAGGGCGTGAGCACGTCGCGCAGCCGGGCCAGCACGACCAGCGTCCCACGCGACAGCCGCCGCAGGCCCGCCAGCAGCAGGATCGTCAGCGACAGCCGCAGGAACGGCGCCAGCAGCGTGGTCGCCCCCACCACGACGGCCAGCAGCGGCATGCTCTGTGCCTCGAACCCGCTCGGCAGCTGAACCAGGGTCGTCAACCGCTCCTGCCCGGCCAGGCGGAAACCCATCAGCGGAGAGATCCCGGCCGTCAGCAGCAAAAGCAGGCCGGAGCAGGCCAGCGCCAAGGTGGTGCCCAGGCTGTTGCGCCGCCGCCGCCGCAGCACCGCCGCGCACCGCTCGCATTCCGCCACCTGGCCCGGACGCAGCCGCGCGACCCGCTGGAACAGGCCGCAATCATGGCATTCGCACAGCTCGCCCCGCGATACCGGCAACGACAGGCCGGCGATGCCCGGCGGATGGACCGGGGGTGTCAAGGGGAGGGATGGATCGGCCATGGAGACGCTCAACGTGCTCCGAAGCCGAGTGTTGCGCCGCGCCGGGTCATCGCAGGGACCATAGGGGTTCTACGCGCCACGCGTCATCCCCCCATGGCGCCACCCGCCAGGAGCCGAAACGGATTTCTCCACCCGGCCGCCACGCCGCCCTGGCGCGTGTGTCCGAAACCTGGCAATCGCTTCGAAACCGGTTGGCTTCACGCCGGATCAAGAAAATGCCGATCCAGGGAGACCGACCATGACCGACACGATCGCCCGCCGCACAATCCTCGGCAGCGCCGCTGCCTTGAGCCTGGGCACGCTGCACCGAACCGCATTCGCCCAAGGCGCCGCCCCGGCCGCCGCCAAGCCGAAAGCCCCGCTCGCCCTCAGCATCGTCGACGTCGCCGGCAACCTGGCCCTGACGCAGAAGGCCTTCGAGGCCTACCGCCGCGCCAAGCCCGAGATGGTCGGCAAGATGACCTTCACCAAGGCGCCCGCCCCCGAGCTGCCGTCCAAGCTGCGCGCCCAGCAGGCCGCCAACCGCGTCGACATCGACATGGTGCTCACCGGAACGGACGCCCTGGCCGCCGGCATCGACCAGAAGATCTGGATGGACCTGCTGCCCGCCCACGCCGCCAGCCTGCCCAACATGGCCGACACCCTGGTCGACGGTGCCATGAAGATGCAGGCGCTCGCCGAGGGCCAGGGCGTCATCGTCAGCTTCTCCCCGGGCGGCCCGATCCTGGAATACATGCCCGACCGCGTGAAGACCCCGCCCACCTCCGCCGAGGAGCTGCTGGCCTTCACCCGCGCCAACAAGAACCGCTTCATGTACGCCCGCCCCGCCAACTCCGGCCCTGGCCGCGCCTTCCTCATGGGCCTGCCCTACATCCTGGGCGACAGCAACCCGAAGGACCCGATCAAGGGCTGGGACAAGACCTGGTCCTACCTGCAGGAGCTGGACAAGAACATCGAGTACTACCCCACCGGCACCGGCCCCGTGTTCAAGGAATTGGGCGAAGGCTCCCGCGACATCGTGACCACCATGACCGGGTGGGACATCAATCCCCGCGCCCTGGGCATCGTGCCCAAGGAGGCGAAGATCAGCCTGCTGAAGGGCTTCCACTTCGTCACCGACGCCCACTACATGTGCATCCCCAAGGGGCTCGATGCCGAGCGCACCGCCGTCCTGCTCGACCTCGTCGCCTTCATGCTGTCCCGCCCCGCCCAGGCCTTCGCCTGGGATGACGGCTACTTCTACCCCGGCCCCGCCGTGAAGGGCGTCCCCCTGTCCATGGCGCCCAAGGAAAGCCAGGACGTCGTCGCCGAGTTCGGCCGCCCCGAATACGACAAGCTCATCGCCGACACCCCCAACGAGCTGCCGCTGGCCGCGGACCAGATGGTGCTCGCCTTCCGCCGGTGGGACGAACAGGTGGGCGGCAAGAAGGCGAAGTAGGTGCCCATCCACGCAGCCGCCTTCAACGAGCTGCGATTCGACCGGCTCAGCCGCGACTTCGGCACGCTCAACGCGCTACGCGACATCACGCTGACCATCCGGCAGGGCGAGTTCATCGCCCTGCTGGGCCCCTCCGGCTGCGGCAAGTCCACCACGCTGAACATCCTGGCGGGCCTGCTGCCGGCGACCGGCGGCGGCATCTGGCTCGACGACCGCCGCATCGACACGCTGCGGCCCGAACAGCGCGGCTTCGGCATGGTGTTCCAGAACTACGCCCTGTTCCCGCACATGACGGTCCGCCGCAACGTCGGCTTCGGCCTCATGATGCGCGGCATCCCCAAGGCCACCGCGGCCCGGCGCGTCGACGAGGCCATCGCCCTCGTGCGGCTGCAGGGCCAGGAGGAGAAGCTGCCGGGCCAGCTCAGCGGCGGACAGCAGCAGCGGGTCGCCATCGCCCGCGCCATCGTCGTCGAGCCGCCGCTGGTGCTGATGGACGAGCCGCTCTCCAACCTCGACGCCAAGCTCCGGCTCGAGATGCGGGCCGAGATCCGCCGCATCCACGGCATGCTGGGCGCCACCACCATCTACGTCACCCACGACCAGGAGGAGGCGCTCAGCCTGGCCGACCGCATCGTCGTGCTGAAGGACGGCATCATCCGCCAGGTCGGCACGCCCACGGAGCTGTTCGCCCGCCCGGACCACCTGGACGTCGCGTCGTTCATGGGCTTCCGCAACGCCGTCCCTGGCCACCTCGTCGGCATCGAGGGGGACCAGGCCCTGGTCGCGGTCGGTGACGCCCGGCTGCGCGGCCTGCTGCGGCAGGACGTCGCCCCCGGCGCTCCCTGCATCCTGGCCGTCCGCCCCGACGACCTCGTGCTCAGCCCCGGCACCGCAGACAGCCTGCCCGCCACCGCCGTCTCCACCGAGTTCCGCGGCAACGACTACACCGGCTTTGCCCGCATGGCGGACGGCACGGAGCTGGTTTTCGCCGCGCCGACCGGCGTCCCGCCCGGAACCCCCATCCAGCTCGCTGCCGCTGCCGCGAAAACGCTGGTCTTCGCCGCATGACGGCGCCGGCCCCCCTGGCCCAGCGCCTGCAGGCCCGCGGCATCGACGGCCTCACCCTTCTCGTCCTGCCCGCCGCCATCTTCCTCGTCGCGACCTTCGTCTACCCCTTTCTCTACGGCCTGGTCCTGTCGTTCCAGCCGAAGGAGGGCGGCGTGCTGCACAACTACGCCCGCTTCTTCGCCGACCCGTTCCTCTACGACACCATCGAGCGCACCCTCGTGCTCGCCGTTCCGGTCACGCTGCTGAACCTGGCACTCGCCGTGCCCATCGCCTGCCGCGTCCGGCTGATGCGGCGGCAGCGGCTGCTGACCACCATCCTCGTCGTGCCCATCACGCTCGGCACGGTGCTGGTGGCCGAGGGCCTGCTCAACTACCTGGGCCCCCAGGGCTGGTTCAACCGCACGCTGATGGCCGCAGGCCTGGTCGACCAGCCCATCCGGCTGATCCACAACTACTGGGGCGTCTTCCTCAGCCTGCTCATCACCGGTTTCCCCTTCACCTTCCTGCTGACCCTGTCCTACCTCACCGGCATCGACCCGGCGCTGGAACGGGCCGCAGCCACCCTGGGCGCCGGGCCAGCCAGCCGCTTCCGCCACATCCTGCTGCCGCTGCTGATCCCGGGCCTGGCGATCACCTTCTGCCTGTCCTTCGTGCAGGCCTTCTCCGTCTTCCCCTCCGCCGTCCTGCTCGGCGCCCCGGCCGGCCCCACCCGCGTCATCTCCATCGCCGCCTACCAGGCCGCGTTCGAGGAGTACGACTACGCCATGGCCTCGGCCATCGCCATGCTGATGGGCGTGATCGAGCTGGCGATCGTGGCGCTGGTGCTGGGCGCCCGCGGCCTGCTGTACCGCGGCCCGACCAGCGGCGGGAAAGGCTGATGGCGGCCGGCGGCAAGACGCTGACGGAGCGGCTGTGGGCCGCCGCCGTCTGGACGCTGGTGGGCTTCTTCATCGTCAACCTGTTCGGCATCATCGCCAGCGTCGTCACCAGCTCCTTCGCCACCCGCTGGCTGCGTGCCTGGCTCCCGCAGGGCTACACCACCCGCTGGTATGCCGCCGCCTGGACCGAGTTCCAGCTCGACGACGTCCTGATCGTCACCTTCGAGGTCGTGTTCCTCGTCGTGTTCCTCGCCGGCGCGCTCGGCGTACCCGCCGCCTACGCCCTCGCCCGGCGCGACTTCCCCGGCAAGCGCCTCGTCATGCTGCTGTTCCTGCTGCCGCTGCTCGTGCCGCCCATCACCTTCGGCATCCCGCTCGCCACCGTGCTGTATCAGACGCACCTGGCGGGCTCGCTCGCCGGCGTCGTCGTCGCCAACCTCGTGCCCACGGTGCCCTTCGTCATCCTGGTCATGATCCCCTTCATCGAGCAGATCGACCCCCGCATCGAGGCCGCGGCACGCGTCTTCGGCGCCAGCACCCCCCGGCTGTTCCTGCACGTGCTGCTGCCGCTGCTGCTGCCGGGCATCCTGGCGGCGCTGCTGCTGGTGCTGGTCCGCACCATCGCGATGTTCGAGCTGACGTTCCTCGTCGCCGGACCCACCAGCCAGACCCTGGTCGTCGCCCTCTATTATGCCGTCTTCGCCGCCGGAGTCCGCGCCGTGCAGTCCATCGACGCCATGGCGGTCGTCTACATGGCCACCACGCTGATCTGGCTGCTGATCGCGCTGCGCTTCGTCAACCCGACGCAGATCGTCGCACGCGGCAAGTAGCCCTCAGCCCAGCGCCTTGCGGAGGATCTCGTTCACCCGCGTCTGCCAGCCAGGCCCCTGCGGCCGGAAGCCCTCCAGCACATCCCGGTCCAGGCGGATCGTCACCTGCGCCTTCGCCGGCTTCCGCCCGGCACCCCGGTGCCGGATCAGCGCCTCGTACAGCGCCGGCGGCATCACCTCCTGCGCCGGCCGCGCATTGCGGAAGAACGACTCGTCCAACTCGGCAGCGTCCGGATCGAGCGCGATCCCCCGCTGGATCGCCGCCGCCTCCTCGTCAGTGGCTCCCGTAAGCTGATGATCCCAGTCGAGCGGCGGATGGTGTAGATCATCAGGGGGACGCGAATGCCGATCAAGCCGAGCGCCCGCAGCCGTACCTCTCCGCAGTGATGGCGGGTATCCGCTTCCACCAGCGCGCTCGCCCACTCGAAGTCCTCCGCCGCCGTGAAGTCCACCCCGTGCTTGGCGAGGTTGCTGTGCGCTTCGCCGGCGTCCAGTCATACGGCGTTGCGCTGATCGTAACGACAGATTGATCCCAGCCGAACCCAGGTCAGCGCCCGTCCGGACCGTTTGCCTCCACCAGCGCCCGCAGCGCCGCCAGCATCGTCGCCGGCGCGGGCGGGCAGCCCGGCACCACCAGGTCCACCGGCACGGCCGCGCCCACGCCCCCCGCCACCGCCCCGCTGCCCGCGAACACGCCGCCATCCAGCGCGCAGTCGCCGATCGCCACCACCCAGAACGGCGGCGCCATGGCCGCCAGCGCCCGCTGCACCGGCGCGACCAGGACCCGCGTCATCGCCCCGGTCACCAGCAGCACGTCCGCCCCCACCGGCGTGTCCTGCACCGTCAGCCCGAACGGCAGCAGCCCGTACGCGGCCGAGCGCAGCATCGCCCATTCCAGCGCGCACCCCCCGCAATCCCCGACTGCCGCCGCATACACAGCCAGGCTGCGGCCCAGCCGCGCATGCGACGCCGCGTCCAGCCGGGCCACCAGGCTGCCGACCAGGTCGGAATCGACCGGCACAAGGCTCACAGGTCCATCCCCGCCACCCCCACCCCGAATGACGCCGCGACGGCCGGGACGTCGGACCAGGCCAACCCCGGGGTGGCCCGCTCCAGCGCCGGCAAATGCAGCCACCCCGGGGCCACCGCGAACGCGTCTGCCACGACGCCGTTGGCCAGCCGCACCCAGTGCCACACCGGCCCCTGCGGCCCCTCGGCCACCCCCAACCCCTCCGCCTCCGCCTCCGCATGCGACAGCACCAGCCCGGCCTCCCCCGCCGGTAGCGCCTGCAACCCGGCCCGCGCCACCGCCACGTCGTCCGCCAGCGCCAGCGCCGTCAGCCGCATTCGCGCCGCCAGATCGCCCTCCGCCAGCACGGCACCCCGAACCCCGTCCGGCTGCCCCGAGGCGCGGCCCACCACCCCGCCCGGCGCCCATGCGATCGCCGCCCCGACCGGCAGCACCCCCACCCGGGGCCACCGTCGCGCCAGCGCCGGCACCGCCGCCAAAGCCGCGTCCAGCCCCGCCAGGCCAGGCATCACCGGCTCCGGCGCGCCTCCCGGCCGCACCCCATCCATCAGCAGCCGATGCCCGAACACCGCCTCGCATGCCGTCAACAGCCGCTCCCGCGCGACAGGCAGCGCGGGCCACGCCGCGCCGCACGCCGCGGCCACCGCATGCAGGTCGTGCAGCCGCACCGCCACCCGCTCCAGCGCCAGCAGCACGGTCCGCAGCGCCGCCCCGCGCGGCGGCACCTCGGCCCCCGACGCGGCCTCCACCGCCCGGGCGAAAGCCACGGCATGCGCCACCGTCGCCGCCCCGTCGATCCGCGCCGCCAGCCGCGCCGCACCCTGCACCGACTTCCCCCGCATCAGGCCCAGCACGCCTCGATGCGCATAGCCCAGCCGCGCCTCCAGGCCGCACACCCGCGCCCCCTCCATCGTCAGCCGCCAATGCGCCGGCCCCGCCAACCCGACAGCCGGCGATAACGGCCCGAACGGCACGGCGTCGCCCGGACCGTCGATCATCTCGGGCACGTCCGGCTCCGCCTGCGCCGGGGCCGCCGCGTTCGGCACCGGCCGGTCCGACATCGGGCGCAGCAGCGGCCAGGTCCCGTGATCGAGCCAGGGCCGCACGTCCACCGCGTCCGCCGCCTGGTGGCCCCACAGGTCCGCGACCGCCCGTTCGAACAACGCGGCGCCGGGCCGGGCGGGCGAGAGCGCGGCAAAGAGCCCGGCCTCGACCGCCGTCGACACCACCACCGGCACCTCGCCCTGGAACAGCGCATGCACGTGGCCCGCATCCGCCCACAGCGCCACGAAGGCCAGGCCAGGCTCATCCGGCAGCATCCGCGCCAAAAGGAACCAGTCCGCCGAAGAGAGCGTGAACCGCGGCCAGGGCCGGCACGCCGCCGGCACCCCGGCCCGGATCAGCGCCCCGGCACGTGTCGCCCCTTCACTCATGCCGCCCCCTGCACGCCCAGCAGCACCGCCGCGATCAGCAGCAGAAGCGCCGCCGCTGCCGTCGCCGGACCAGCTGGCACGAGGCCCGGCACCCCACCCAGCACCCCCAGCTTCACCACCCAGACCGCCGCCCCCACCGCCCAGAGGTCCGGGCCCGACCCCGCCGCCGCCATGCCGGACGGCAGCCCGACCGCCCCCACCAGCGACAGCACGACCACCGACCGGAGCTGCGCCGCGAACAACAGCAGCGCCGCCGGCCGCCCCCCATACGGCCCCGCGCCGGCAGCGGGTCCCGGCGCCACCACCGCCAACAAGGCCAGCCCGGCCAGCGCGCCCGCCAGCCGCACCAGGGGCCCGCCATCCCGCACCGCAGCCACCGCCACGTCCAGGTTCGTCCCGCCCGTCAGCAGCGCGCCCGCCAGCACCGCCAGCATCAGCACGGGCCCGGCCGGCAGCCACGCGGCCATGGCGCGGTTGCCGGCAAAGACTGGCCACGCCGAGCCCGCATCATGGGCCGCCAGCCGCGGCGCCGCCTGCGACAAACCGAGCAGCGCCACCACCACCACCGCATCCGCCGCCCCGGCCGTCGCCATGCCCGACGCAAAGCTGGGCACCAGCAGACCCGCGGCCATCACCGACCCCAGCGCCAGGGCGGGCGCCCCCCAAAAGACGAACGATGCCCCGGGCGGCACCACGACCGGCTTGCGCCACAACCGGACCAGGTCGCGCCAGGCCTGGTCCGCCGGCGGCGGCGCCTCGCCCCGCCATCCCGCCGCCACCCGGGCGCGGAAGTCGGCCAGCACCGGCGCGGCCACGGCGAGCAGCGCGGCATGCACCAGCAGTGCGAGTACGGCCATCATCGTCCCGCCTTCATCGGACTGCCCAACCCAGCACCGCAGCCAGAACGAGCCCGAGCAGCACCAGCGCCGAACGCGCCCAGTCGCGCTCCCGCAACCACGACCGCCACCACGCCGCGTCCGGCACCACGGACCCAGCGCCACCGCCCGAGCCATCGGGACCAAGCCGTTCCTCGGCCAGGCCCCCGCGCCACGCCGGCCCGGAGACCGCGCCACCCCGCCCGGCCCAGCCCGCCACACCGACCGCCACCGCCAGCAACGCCGCAAGCGCCGGCCCCGCATAGCCCGGCCCCTCGTTCGTGCCCGCCACGACCCACGGCCGCCCCATCCCCTCGACGCACCCCTCCAGACAGCCGGCGACGCCGCCCTCCAGACCCGTCAGCAGGCGCACCCCCGCCTGCACCCAGGCGATCACCGGCCAGGGCCACAGCCCCAGCACCAGCACCGCCGCGCCAAGCCCCGCCATGCCGAGCCGCACCCGCCGCCGCGGCTCCTGTGCCGCAGCCCCGCGCGTGGACCGCGGCGCGCCGAGCAGGGCCCCCCCGGCCAGGCGCAACGCAGCCCCCGCCCCCAGCGCCCAGGCCATGCCCAGCGCCGCAGCCGCGGCAGCCGCCACGGCCAACACCGGCGTCCCGCCCGAGCGCCCGGCGCCCGTGACGGCCTGCACCGCCAGCCACAGCCCGGCGAACCCCGCCGAAAGCGGCGCCGCCGCCATCGAGGCCAGGCCCAGCAGCAGCGCCAGCCCCGTCGCCGGCACCCGCCGCATCAGCCCGCCGAGCCGCCCCAGCTCGGTCGATCCCACCGTCCCCCGCACCGCCCCGGCCCCCAGAACCAGCAGCGCCCCCCAGAGCGAGGCCAGAACCGCCTGCGCCAGGGCGCCCGTTACCCCCAGCGCGGCAAGGGCCGGCAGGTCAGCGCCCCGGGCCAGCAGCGCCACCCCGAGCCCAGCCCCCGCGACCCCCTGCGCCGACATCCCGGACGCGGCACCCGCCCCCTCCAGATCCGAAGCGCAGGCGGCGCGCCACGCGCCGAGCAACGCCACCCCGCACCCGGCCGCCAGCACCGGCACACCCCACCACCCCGGCGTGGCAGGACCCGGCAGGCCGAGCAGCAGCCGCGCAACCAGATAGAGCGCCAGCCATCCGCCCACCCCGGCCGGCAGCACGGCCCCACACAGCAGGGCCGCCGCCAGGCCGGACACCAACAGGACCAGACCACGCAGGCCAGCCGGCGCCACCCCGTGCGGCACGGCGAACCCCGGCTGGAACCCGCCGTCGTGCCACGACTGCAGTGCCACCGCGACCAGCAGGCACACCGGCATCGCGGCAACGGCCCACCGCCCCCCACCCTGGCCCCGAAGCCCCGTCCGCCCGCGGCAACCCAGTGCGGCGCCCCCGCCCGCCAGCACCAGCCCCACCCCGTCCGCCGCCAGCACCGCCAGGACGGCGGCCCCGAGTGCCGTCATCCGGCCGCCACCCGCCACGGCGCCGGACAGGAACAAGGCAAGCAGGAACACCCGCGACACCCCATCCATCGCGAAGCTCAGCCCAGCCCCTCTCATTGCAGCCCCGCCCACCGCCCCGCCCGCCGCCCCGCCCATCGCCGGACCCAGCAGCGCCGCAGCCGCCCCGATCAGGCAGAGCACCGTCCCGGCCGCCGCTTTCCAATGCATCGTCGGCACGAAGCGCCCCGCGACGCCCAGCGCCACCAGCACGAGACCCACCCCGAGCAGGACATCGAGCACGCCCAACGCCGCTACAGGATGTCCAGCGGCTGCTTGCGCCGGGGCGGCGGATGGGCGGCGTCCAGCGTCGCGAGGTCGTCGGCCGTCAGCCGCAGCCCGGCCGCCGCCGCGTTTGCCCTGACATGGGCCGGGTCGGCCGCCTTCGGGATGCTGACCACGCCCGGCTGCAGCGTCCAGGCGATCGCCACCTGCGCCGGGGTGGCCCCATGCCGGTCGGCCACCGCCCGCAAGGCCGGCGAGCGCAGCAGCGCGCCGGCCTGCCCGACGGGCGAGTAGGCCATCAATGGCATGCCCCGGCCACGGCACCAGGGCAGCAAGTCGAACTCGATCCCGCGGCTGCCGAGATTGTACAGCACCTGGTTCGTAGTACAGCCCGGCGGCAGCGCCGCCATGTCGTCCACGTCGAAGTTGCTGACGCCCCAGGCGCCGATCTGCCCGGCCACGACCAGGCGCTCGAAGGCTTCCACCGTCTCCTCAAGCGGCGTGGCGCCGGGCCAATGCAACAGGTAAAGGTCGATCCGCTCCGTCCCGAGCCGCTTCAGGCTGCGCGCGCAGGCGGCCGGCAGGCTGCGGCGCCCGGCATTCTGCGGATAGGCCTTGCTGACCAGGAACACCCGGTCCCGCTGCCCGGCGATCGCCCGCGCCACGACCTCCTCCGCGCCACCGTCGGCATACATCTCCGCCGTGTCGATCAACGTCATGCCGAGGTCGATGCCGAGCCGCAGCGCATCCGCTTCCCGCGCGCGATCGGCCCCCCGCTCACCCATATGCCACGTGCCCTGCCCCAACGGCGGCATGGCGGGCCCCCGCGCCTCAGACATGGAGCGCACCCGCGGCCTGTGCCGGCCTGCCGCGCCGGCGGCCCGATATCTGTCCACTTCCCCACATGGAACCGCCGCCCGTTTCGAAGCAGGACCTGGTTCCGACCAGGCCCGGGCCAGGCGAATCAGCGCCCCCGCCCCGGCGACCTCCCTAAGCCGATCCGTCGATCCTGTCCAACGCCGCCCCGCTTGGCCCCGGTGTCAGTGGGCGGACACGGGCGCAAGCACGCCGCGCCGCCGCACCAGGAACCCCAGCCCGAGCAGGCCCAGCGCCAGCCCCACCCAGCTCGCCGGTTCCGGCACGTTGACCAGCGACACCCCGTCCAGCAGCGAGATCGGCGGCACGCCGGCGGGCGTGCCCACCGCCATGAACGACAGAAGCGCGCTGGCCGACGACGCCTCGAACAGCATCGTCGCCTGGCGCCAGGGCGAGAACCCCTGGCTCGGCGTGGAGATGAACCCGGTGCTCTGCGTCTGGGCGCCCAGGCTCACGCTCCAGGACTCCGTGGTCGCGCCGTAGTTGCCGGTTTCCTGCCCTGCCGCCCAGTAGAAGGTCAGCTGGTAGACGCCGCCCTGCTGCAGGCCCGCGATCGTCTGCTGCAGCGGCCGGCCATAGGTGCTGTCCGCATCGACGGCGACGAAGTTGCCGCCCGTCGGGCTGGTCGCCGTCAGGCCGTTGTTGCTGCCATCCCCCGGGCCCCACAGCTTGACCGTGCCGTTGCTGCCGGCGGACGCGCCGGACGTGTCGGCAGTGCCAGGCGTGAACAGGACATCGAGGCTGTTCGCCGGGGCCGTCCAGTTCGGCAGGTCCGTGGGCGTGATGCCGCCCGACACCGCGGTGGACCCGCTCAACAAGGCCCCGCTCGTCTGCTCGAAGTCGCCGTTCAGGACCAGGTTGGCCGCGGCCCAGACGGGTTGGGTGCCGAGTGCCAGCATCCCGACGATCATTCCAGAGGTGAAGCGCATAACCTGTCACACCATGTAATTTCTGAACTCCGAGAGTGTTATGACGATGCATTCACGCAAACAACGAAAGTAATGTTCGGCTTTGTCCACAATTGTCGGGGCGCCCCGGGATGCCGTCGGGTCAGGCGGCCGCGTGGGCCTCCGCCAGGCGCAGCAGACGCAGGAAGTTGCCGCCCCACAGCAGGCCGATCTCGGCCGCGTCATAGCCCCGCTGCACCAGCTCCGCCGTCACGTTCTGGCTCTCGCCCGCATCGTGCCAGCCGCTGAACCCGCCGCCGCCATCGAAGTCCGAGCTGATGCCCACATGCCCCAGCCCGATCCGCTGGACGGCATAGTCCATATGGTCCACGAAGTCGGCGACCGTCACCCGGTCCGCCTTCCCGTTCAGCCGCAGGAAGCTCGGGACCGCGGTGATGTTGATCATGCCGCCGCAGTCCCGCAGCGCGTCCAGCAGCTGGTCCGACGCGTTGCGCGGCACCGCGCACAGGGCATGCACGCAGGAATGCGTCGCCAGCACCGGCGTGCGGGACAGCATCGCCGCCTGCAGCGCGCCCTGCGTGCTGACGTGCGACACGTCCACCAGCATGCCCAGCCGGTTCAGCTCCGCCACCGCGTCCCGCCCCAGCGGGCTCAGCCCGCCATGCAGCGTCTCGGTGTCATTCAGGTCCCGCCGCGGGTTGCTGCTGTCCGCCAGGGCGTTGTGCCCGTTATGCGTCAGCGTCAGGTAACGGGCGCCCTTGGCCTGGAACTCCGCCAGCACGCCCAGGTCCTCCCCCACGGAATAGCCGTTCTCCACCGCAGGGACCACGGCCGTCACGCCGTCGCGCCGGGCCGCCTCGATCATGTCGGCACTCGTGCACAGCCGCGCCTCGTCGCCCGCCATGGCCGCGATGGCGTCCAGCATCGCCAAGGCCCGCGTCTTGGCGTGCGCATGCCCCTCCGGCGTGCGCGGCCCCTGCGGCACATACGCGGCGAAGCACCCGGCCCCCAGCCCGCCGCGGCGCATCTTCGGGATGTCCACCCGGCGCGGCCCGTCCTCGAACGCGCTCGGGCCCGGCGGCCACGGGATGTCGATATGCGTGTCGACCGTCACCAGCCCGGCATGCAGCGCCGCCGCGTCCATCATCCTCTAGAACCCCACCCGGTCGCCGCCCTTAAGATGCAGGATCGCCCGGGCCTCCGCCGGCGTCGCGATCTCGAGGCTCAGCGCCTCCAGGATGCCGCGGATCTTGGACACCTGCTCGGCGTTCGACGACGCCATCTTGCCGCGCCCGATATACAAGCTGTCCTCCAGCCCCACGCGCACGTTGCCGCCCAGGATCCCGGCCATCGTCGTGAAGTTCATCTGGTGACGCCCCGCCGCCAGCACCGACCACACGTAGTCGTTGCCGAACAGCCGGTCCGCCGTCTCCCGCATGAACAGCAGGTTGCGATGCTCCGCCCCGATGCCGCCCAGGATGCCGAAGATGCTCTGCACGAACACCGGCGGCTCGACGATCTTGCGCTCCAGCAGATGCGCCAGGCTGTACAGATGGCCGATGTCGTAGCACTCGAACTCGAACTTCGTCCCGTGCGCCTGGCCCAGCTGCGCGACGATCCCTTCGATGTCCTGGAAGGTGTTGCGGAAGATGAAGTTGCTCGTCCCCTCCAGATAGGGCTTCTCCCACGCGTGCTTCCACGCCGTGATCTTCTCGGCCGCGCGGGAGATGTTGAAGTTCATCGACCCCATGTTGAGGCTGCACATCTCGGGCCGGGCCATCAGCGGCGCCTCCAGCCGGTCCGCCAGCGTCATGTTCAACCCGCCGCCGGTGGTGATGTTGATCACGGCGTCGCAGGCCTGCTTGATGACCGGCAAAAAGCGCATGAACACCGCCGGGTCCGGCGTCGGCTCGCCCGTTTCCGGGTTGCGCGCATGCAGATGGATGATCGCCGCCCCGGCCTCCGCCGCCTCGATGCTGGCCTGCGCGATCTGCTCGGGCGTGATCGGCAACGCGTCGGACATGCTGGGCGTGTGGATCGCCCCGGTGATCGCGCAGCTGATGATGACCTTGCCCAAGATGACGCTCCCGCCCCGTTTGCGCCGATCCTGCACCGCCCGCCGCCTCGCGACCAGGGCTGGCGCCTGCCGGACATCGTGTCTATGTTGATTGCGGTGTGTCCGCGTAGCTCAGCAGGATAGAGTACAGGATTCCTAAACGTAATTGGGCGCGGCGACGGGAAACCCCGCCGTGGATCCGCTCAAAGTCGGGGAAAGCTCCGGTGCGCCTGCACCTGCCGATCCCGAGCCAAGCCCGGCCCGAAAGGGACGGGACGGTGTAGAGACTGGACGGGCGGCGTCTAAGGGCTCGGGCCTATGGCGAAGGGACAGTCCAGACCACGAACGCGCCCCGCGGCGACGCAGGGCACGGCGGCGAAAGCCGAAGTGGTATGAATCCTGGGGCCGTGGGTTCGAATCCCGCCGCGGACACCAATCCCGCCCTGCAACCCCCACAGCCCCGTTCGGCACACCCGGGTGCGGCCGCCTCAGCCTCGGAGGACGCGGCGCCGGGCCAGCATGCCGCCGCCGATGCCGACCGCCAGCAGCGCGAGGCTGACCGGCTCCGGCACCGCCTCGTCGGCCAGGACCATGCTGATAGAGGCCGAGATGCCGGTGCTGTCGAAGCTGTACTGGCCGTTGCGGTTGACCGTGAAGTCCAGCACATCGCCCACGGCCAGGCTTTCCGTCAGGCTGAACGCACTCTCGGTCCCGTAGGTCAGGTTGGTCGTGAGGTTGTTGTCGAAGGCGAAGGCCGCCAGCCCGTTCAGCAGCAAGCTCACGACCACGCCATCGCCGCTGTCGGCCGTGCTCAGACGCTCGAAGAACCCCCCGATCGAGTAGCTGCCCGCCTGCGGCGTCGTGAACCGCAGCGTCGCATCGCTTCCGGTCCCAGGATGCGAGAACAGCACGTCGGCCGGAACCGAGACGGTGCCGCCGAACGCGACCGGGCCGGGCCCGCTGATCTTGCCGACCGTCGGCAGCGACGACGACCCGCCATCGCCGTAGCACGACAGGGCCGCGCCCTGGCATGCCGCGTAGGAGTTGCCGAACGTCACGAACCCGGCGCCGGACCCGCTGCCATAGCTCCAGGCGCCGGACGTCACCGGCACCCCGCCGCCATCCACCTGGTAGTCGCCGACCGCGTCGAACGTCGCGGCACGCGCCAAGCCGGGGGCGAACGCCATCAAGGCCGCCAGAACAGACACTGAAATCCTGAGAGGCATGGAACGATCCCGCTCGGTAACGACAACGAGGTAACGCCATCGTGTCATGAAACGCAAGCCTTTGTCGAAAATTTCCTGATGGATTATCGCGGGTGGTTCGCCGGCAACCATCCTCGGCCAGGAAAAGCAGCCGCGCACAGATCCGCGGTAACCCCGGCCGCAGCCCCGCGTTGAGGCGTCCAGAGTTGTCCGATCGAAGGCCCGCCAATGCCCCCGCTGCCCCATGCGCCCGTGCCATGTCCCTGACCCGCATCCTGCTCGGCCGCCCCCTCGCCAACCGGGAGGCCGAGGACAACAAGATCGGCGTCCTTGAAGGCCTGCCCGCCATGGGGCTCGACGGACTCGGCTCGGCCGCCTACGGGCCCGAGGCGGCACTGACCGTCCTCGTGCCGCTCGGCGCGCTGGGGCTCGGCGCCATCGGGCCCATCACCTGGATCATCCTGCTGCTCCTGGCCGTGCTCTTCTTCTCCTACTGGCAGACGATCGCCGCCTACCCCAGCAACGGCGGGTCCTACACCGTGGCGCGCGAGAACCTGGGCACCGGGGCCGGCCTGCTCGCCGCCTCCGCGCTGATGGTCGACTACATGCTCAACGTCGCCGTCGGCATCTCGGCCGGCATCGGCGCCCTCACTTCCGCCGTGCCGTCGCTGCATCGCTGGACCCTGCCGCTCTGCCTGGGCGTCCTGGCGCTCACCACGCTGGTGAACATGCGCGGCACGCGGGAGAGTGGGCTGCTGTTCGCCGGGCCGACCTATCTGTTCATCCTCAGCCTGGGCGCCCTGCTGGCCTGGGGCGTCTGGAAGGTCTGGGCCGGCGACGGCCACCCCACCCCCGTCATTGCCCCCCCGGCCCTGCCCGGCGGCACCGAAGCCGTCTCCCTATGGCTGCTGCTCCGCGCCTTCGCCGCCGGCTGCACCGCCATGACCGGGGTGGAGGCCGTCAGCAACGGCGTCGGCGCCTTCAAGGAGCCGCGCACCACGCACGCCCACCGCACGCTGGCGGCCATCGTCATCGTGCTCGGCGCCCTGCTGTTCGGCATCGCAGCCCTCGCACGCGCCTACGGCGTCGGCGCCATGGACCAGACGCAGGACGGGTATCAGAGCGTCCTGTCGCAGCTGGTCTCCGCCGTCTATGGCCGGGGCTGGCTCTATTACGTCATCATCGGCAGCGTCCTGGCCGTGCTGTGCCTGTCGGCCAACACCAGCTTCGTCGGCTTCCCGCGCCTGTGCCGGCAGGTCGCGGCCGACGCGTTCCTGCCCAAGGCCTTCGCCATGCCTGGAAGGCGCCTGGTCTACACCGCCGGCATCCTGTTCCTGGCCGCCGGCGCCGCCCTGCTGCTGACCGTGTTCGGCGGCATCACCGACCGCCTCATCCCCCTGTTCGCGGTGGGCGCCTTCCTGTCGTTCACCCTGTCCCAGGCCGGCATGGCCATGCACTGGCTGCGCCACGGCAAGGGCGGCAACGACCGCCTGCGTCTCGGCATCAACAGCCTCGGCGCCATCGCCACCGCCGCCGCGCTGGCCATCATCCTGGCCGCCAAGTTCACCGAGGGCGCCTGGCTCACCATCGTCGTCATCCCCGCCACCATGATGCTGCTGCGCGCCATCAACGGCTACTACCGCCGGCTCGACCACCTGCTGCTGGAAGGCGGGCATCGCCGCATGGACCTGCACGACCACGCCCCGCCGGTCGTCGTGTTGCCGCTCGCCCGCTGGGACCAGATCAGCCGCAAGGCCCTGGCCTACGCCGTCCACCTGTCGCCCGACGTCACCGCCCTGCACTGCACCGAGCTCGAAGGGCCCGACGCCGAGAAGCACGAAGCCTCCATGCGGCAGGAATGGACCCGGCATGTCGAGCGCCCCGCCCGCGACGGCGGCCTGCCCGTCCCCGGCCTCATCGTCGAGTCGTCGCCCTACCGCAGCCTGCTCGGCCCCTTGCTGCGCCTCATCGAGACGCTCCGGGCAAAACACCCCGGCCGCCCCGTCGCCGTCATGCTGCCCCAGCTCATCGAGGCCCGCTGGTGGGAGGTGCTGCTCCATACCCATCGGGAGCGCCGGCTGCGGCACGCGCTGCTCCGCGACGGCGGCGCCGAAATCGCCGTCATCGCCATCCCGTGGCAACTCTGCGCCCCCGCCCCCGCCCGCGCGCTGGCCGAGGAGGAGCCGGCGCCCGTCCACGGCTGAACCGCCCGCGGCATCTGCCCCCCTGGGTCGCTCCCGAACGCCGCCCCTTGACCGGCGCGCCCCCACTTGGCACCACCCTCGCCCCGGCGGAGCCCCGTATGCGACTGCTCGTCACCATTCCCCATTACTGCCGGCGCACGCCCGACGGCCACCGCTTCTATGGCTCCGAAAGCGGCGACATCGAGGCGCGCCGGCGCATGGTGGAGCGGTGCATCGCCGCCCTGCACCAGACCTTCGGCCCACGCCAGGCGCTGCTCGGGCCCACCATGAGCCCCTGCAACACCACCATGTCCGCCACGCTCGACGTCGTGCTCATCACCAGCGTCAATCAGCACCTGGCAGACCTGCTGCCGCGCAACCTGTTCGCCCACTACTCCACCCGGGTCGACCCGCGCCACCTCGGCTTCGTCTGCCACGAGTTCCTGCGCGAACATGCCGGGCGCTACGACTACTACGCCTTCCTCGAGGACGACATCGAGGTCACGGACCCGCTGTTCTTCCACAAGCTGCACTGGTTCTCCGCCCAGTTCGGCCCGCGCGCCCTGCTGCAGCCGAACCGGTTCGAGGTTGCCACCGACCTGAACGTGCTGAAGCTCTATGTCGACGGCACCACCACCGCGCCCGAGCTGGCCCGGCAATACCAGGACACCTCCATCCGCCCGAAGCTGCTCGGCGAGGCCTTCGGACGATCCTTCCTGTTCGAGAGGATGGACAACATCCATTCCGGCTGCTTCTTCCTCGATGCCGCCCAGCTCCAGCACCTGGCCGCCTCGCCGGGCTTCGGCGTGCCCACGTCGGAGTTCTTCGGCCCGCTCGAAAGCGCCGTGACGCTGCCGGTGATGCGCGCCTTCGACGTCTACAAGCCCGCCCGCGAGAATGCCGGCTTCCTGGAGGTCCAGCACCTCGGCCGCCGCTTCCTCTTTGGCCGCGCCCCCGAACCCGGCACCGCCACCGCCGAACACCCGCCCCCCGAGACCCCATCCGAAGCCGCGCCAGAAGAAGTCGCAGCAAGCGCGCCAGAGAACGTGCGAGAGAACGTGCCAGAGAACGTGCCAGAGAACGTGCCAGAGAACGTGTCAGAGAACGTGCGAGAGAACGCGCCAGAGAACGCGACGGCAGCGGACCCCGTATCCTCGCCTTGACCGGCCCCGACCCCATTGCATCCCCCGCCGCCGCGCCACCCGCACTCGGCCTGCCGCCGGCACAACGCCGCGCCGCGGTCTTCACGATCGTCATCGCGGTCGGCATGTCCGCCCTGGACAGCAGCATCGCCAACACCGCCCTGCCCACCATCGCCAGCGACCTGCAGGCCACCCCCGCCGCCTCCATCTGGGTGGTCAACGCCTACCAGCTCGCCTTGGTCGCGACCCTGCTGCCCCTGGGCGCGTTGGGCGAGATCGTCGGGTTCCGCCGGGTCTACAGCGCGGGGCTGCTGGTGTTCACCATCGCCTCGTTGCTGTGCGCCCTGTCGTGGTCGCTGCCCACGCTGACCGCGGCCCGCGTGCTGCAGGGGCTCGGCGCCGCCGGGATCATGAGCGTCAACACCGCCCTGATCCGCTTCATCTACCCGCCGCACCAGCTGGGCCGCGGCGTCGGGTTCAACGCCCTGATCGTCGCCGTGTCCGGCGCGCTCGGCCCCACCGTCGCCGCCGGCATCCTGTCCGTCACCACCTGGCCGAACCTGTTCGCCATCAACGTGCCTGCCGGCCTGCTGGCGCTGGCGCTCGCGGCCCGGTCGCTGCCCGAAACCCCGCGCGCCGCCCGGCGCTTCGACTGGACCGGGGCCGTCCTCAGCGCCGTGACCTTCTCCGCCATCATCCTGGGCGTCGGCGAGGCCACGCACCAGGCGACCCCGCTGCAGACCCTCGCCGCCGTCGCCGTGGCCCTCGTGTTCGGCACCGCGCTCATCCGCCATCAGCTCGGGCAGGCCGTGCCCCTGCTGCCCATCGACCTCTATCGACGGCCGCTGTTCGCCCTCTCGTCGCTGACCTCGCTGTGCTCCTTCGCCGCCCAGGGCCTGTCCTTCGTCGCCCTGCCCTTCCTGTTCCAGACCCAGCTCGGCCACAGCGCGGTGGAAACCGGGCTGCTGCTGACCCCCTGGCCGGTGGCGACCGGCATCATGGCGCCCATCGCCGGCCCCCTCTCCGACCGCTTCCCCCCGGCCATCCTGGGCGGCATCGGCATGGTGCTGCTGTGCAGCGGCCTGGTGCTGATGGCCACCATGCAAGCAGACACCTCCACCACGGGCATCGTCGTGCGCATGGCCCTGTGCGGCGCCGGGTTCGGCTTCTTCCAATCGCCCAACCTGCGGGCGCTGATGGCGGCCGCCCCCCCGCACCGCAGCGGTGGCGCCAGCGGCACCATCGCCACCTCCCGCCTGATGGGCCAGTCGATCGGGGCCGCCCTCGTCGCCCTCTGCTTCGGCCTGTCGCCGCTGCACGGCCCGACCCTCGCCCTCGCCCTCGCCGCAGGCTTCGCCGGCATCGCCAGCCTGGTCAGCTTCTCGCGCATCTGGGCCCGGTAAGCCGCCGTCGATCCAGGACGGCTCAGGTCAGGTGCGGCAGCGCCAGGTAGTCCGCGCTCTGCATCTCCTCCAGCCGCGACGCCGTCCGCTGGAACGCGCGGGCGCCGTCCCCCTTGGCATACAGCTCGTCCGGCGTCGCGTCTGCGCTCGCCACCAGCTTCACCCGGTGGTCGTACAGCGCATCGATCAGCGTGATGAAGCGCCGCGCCTCGTCGAAGTTCTCGGGGCTCAGCCGCGGCACCCCGTCCAGCACCAGCGCCTGGTAGTGCGTCGCCAGCGCCAGGAAGTCGCCCGCACCCAAAGGCTGCCCGCACAAGGCCTGGAAGTCGAAGCGCGCCACCCCGTGCGCCGCCAACGGCACCACAAGCGCCCGGCCCGACACCATCAGCCGCTCCGCCTGCGGCATCGCCCCGCCCGTCAGCTCCCGGAACGCCGTGTCCAGCGCCGCATCCGCCCGCGCGCCCGAGGGCACGTGCCAGGTCGGGCGGCGGTTCAGCCGCTGCCGGCGGAAGTCCCGCTCGCCCCGCATCACCAGCAGGTCCAGATACTGCTTCAGCAGCCCGATGAACGGCAGGAACGCATCCCGCCCCGGCTGCCCGGCGAACAGGTCGTCCGGCGGCACGTTGCTCGTCGCCACCACCACAACGCCCCGGGCGAACAGCGCCTTGAACAACCGCCCCAGGATCATGGCGTCGGCGATGTCGTTGACCTGGAACTCGTCGAAGCACAGCAACCACGCCTCGGCCGCGATGGCGTCGGCCAGCGGCGGGATCGGGTCGTCGCTGTGCGGGTCCGCCAGCCGATGCGGCTCCCGCCGCCACGCATGGATGCGGGCATGGCACTCCTGCATGAACTGGTGGAAGTGCACGCGCCGCTTGTGCGGCACCTGTGCCACGCCGAAGAACAGGTCCATCAGCATGGACTTCCCCCGGCCGACGTCGCCGACCAGGTAGATGCCGTGCGGGTAGCTCTCGGGGATGTCGTCCGGGCGCTTCTTGACCCGCAGCCGCCCCCACAGCCCCGACAAAGGCCCACGCTCGTCCTTCAGCCCCAGCGGGACATAGCCGCGCAGCCGCAGCCACAGCGCCTGGAGCCGCTCCGCCGCCAACGCCTGCGCGGGGTCGGTGCTCAACTCGCCGCTCGCCAGCTTCGCGCGATAGGCCTCGAGCGGGCCCGCAGCGTCCGGCGTCGTGTTCGGTCCACCATCCATGACGCGGTTCCCTGCCCCAGCGGCGGCGGCGGGGCTAGTGGTGCAGAGCCGCCACGCATCAACCAATTGCGAGGATGTAACCTTACTCTGGCTTGACACGTTGGATCATCAGTAACTTCCCAGGCGGAAGAGAGATCGATGATGACCACCTTCGCCCGCTTTGCCCTTGCCCGTACTGCCTTCGCTCGGCTCGCCTCGGCCCGCATTTCGTTCGCCCGGGTCGCCGTCACGGCCTTGGCCATTGGGGCATTGGCCGCCACACCGGCGCTGGCCGCCGGCCAGGTGGCGCCCCCGGTCTCCAGCGCATCGTCCCTCTACACCTGCGAGGGTGCCGGCCTGTCCCGCGTCGCCTTCGCCGCCAACCCGGCCCCTTGCTGCTCGGGGCAGCTCGGCTGCCCGCAACTGCTGTCGAACACCGGTCTCGTCAAGCCCAAGCGCAGCAACCGCACCTGACCCACGCGCTGAGCATCGGCCCGCCGCTGCTCACTGGATCCTGTGCCGCTCCTGCCTGACGGCGCCGTAGCCGCGAACCCGCGTCGTTCCCTGGTCGGGCTCATGGCCTACGCCGGGTGCCTGTTCGTCTCGGTCGCCGTCGTCTTCCACGATCAGCTGCGCAGCGGCTTCACCGCCGTCTTCGGGGACCGCTTCGACGGTCTCATCGAGACGGCCATCCTCGAACACTGGTCGAACGTCTGGCGCGGTCTCGCTCCATGGCAGACGCCGTTCTACTTCGCCCCCTATACCGGCACGCTCGCCTATAACGACGGCCTCCTGCTGTATGGCGCCCCCTACGCCGCATTCCGCCAGCTCGGCGCCGACCCGTTCCTCGCCTCCGAGCTCGTGAACATCGTCATCCGGGGCCTGGGCTTCGTCGCCATGCACTGGCTCCTGCACCGCATCCTCCGGCTCGCGCCGGCCTGGTCGCTGCTCGGGGCCGTCCTGTTCACCCTGGCGTGCAATTCGGCCACGCACGCCGACCACGCGCAGTGGCTGACCGTGGCGCTCGTGCCGCTGTTCGCCGGGCTGGTCTGGCGGGCGGTCGAGGCCTTCGACGCAGCAGCCTACCGCCGGTTCCAGCGCTGGGCCGCGGCGGCGTCCCTGCTGATGGGCGCCTGGCTGCTGACCGCCTACTACATGGCCTGGTTCACCCTGTTCCTCCTGGCCTGGGTCGGGCTGCTCACGATCCTGACGGACCCCGGCAACACCCTCCGCCGGCTCCGTGCCCTGACCCGGCCCGCATCCCTGCACCTGGTCGCCGCCCTCGCCCTGCTCCAACTCGCCGTCGCGCCGTTCCTCTGGCTGTACCTGCCCAAGGCACGCGCCACCGGCATGCACCCCCGCGCCGAGATCTTCTACTACACGACCAACCTGCTCGACCTCGTGCACGTCGCGCCCGGCAACCCGCTGCTCTCCGCGCCCGATCGCCTGATCCAGGCGACGCTCCGGCCCCACGGCCCCGACGGCATCGAGCACATGACCGGTCTCGGCCTGCTGTTGTTCGGCCTGTTCGTCGGCGCCTGCGTCACCCTCTGGCGATCCCGTGCTGTATCCCGCGCCGCCCCGGCGAACGCCCGTTCCGTCGCGCTCATCGCCGCCGCAGCCGTCATCGTCTGGCTGCTGACGATCCGCTTCGGCGCCTGGTCGCCCTGGTTCTGGGTCGATGCGCTCGTTCCGGGCGCCCGCGGCCTCCGTGTCGTGGTCCGCTACCAGCTCGTGGCCTCGGCGGCCGTCATCCCGGTCGTCATGTGGGCCCTGTCGCGGTCCCGCCTCCCCGCCGCCGTGCTCGCCCTGCTCGCGGCCGGGCTGGTGCTGGAGGAGATCAACCTGAGGCTGCCCACCAACCTCGACCGCCCGCAGGAGATGGCGCAGCTGCACGCCGTCCCGCCGCCGCCGCCGGAGTGCCGGGCCTCCTTCGTCTCCCACGCCCGAGCCGCCGTCCCGGACACGCCCCTGTCGGCGCTCGACGCCATCTACAGCCACAACGTGGACGCGATGCTCCTGTCGGAATGGCTGCGGCTGCCCACGATCAACGGCTACAGCACCTTCAACCCGCCGGACTGGAACTTCGTCGGGCCCGAACGCCCGGACTACCTCGCCCGGGTTCAGGCCTATGCCCGGGCCCACGCCATCGGGGGTCTCTGCGCGCTCGACCTGCGTGGGCCCTCCTGGAGCGCCGGCCCCGTCATCCCCTAGTTTCCCTATGAATTCCCGGATCGGGCCACTAGAACGGCGCCATGCTGGACCTCGATTACGACCGCCTTGCCGCGACGTCCGTCGCCTCGGACCCGTTCACCCATGTCGTCGTGCCGAACTTCGTGCCCGGCGTCGTCCTGCCCGGCGTCGTCCACGACCTGCCGCCCATCCAGAAGGGCGGCTCCTTCCCCACCGAGGGGCTGCGGCTCGGCCCCGCCGGCAAGGCCCTGATGCACGAGCTGGAAAGCCCGCGCTTCCGCACCGCCGTCGCGCAGAAGTTTGGCCTGGCGCTCGACGGCTCCCCCACGATGGTCACCCTGCGCGGCCAGTCGCGCGAGAAGGACGGCCGCATCCACTGCGACAGCCTGGCCAAGCGCGTGACCGTCCTGCTGTACCTCAACCCGCAGACCGCGGACTGGGCCCGGCAGGACGGATGCCTCCGCCTGCTCCGCAGCCCCACTGACATCGAGGACTTCGCCGTCGAGGTGCCGCCGGTCGACGGCACGCTGCTCGTGTTTCCCAACGGCCCCACCACCTGGCACGGCCACAAGCAGTTCGTCGGCCGCCGTTACGTCGTCCAGCTGAACTACATGACGAGCGACGACAAGGCCCGGTCCGAGATGCGCCGCCACCGCGTGTCGGCCTTCCTCAAGCGGCTCACCCGAGCCGCCTGAGGACCCCGCTTCGAACGCCTAGGCTTGGGCGACCTGGCCCCGGCGGCTCTGCCACAACGACACGAAGTCGATCGGCTGCAGGAGCACGGGCGGGAAGCCGCCATCCCGCGTCACGTCGGCCAGGATGTTGCGGGCATACGGAAACAGCAGGCGCGGGCATTCCACCAGCAGCACCGGCTCGACCGACTCCTCCGGCACCCCCGTCAGGGTGAACACGCCGCAATAGGCCAGCTCGGCGATGAACACCGGCGAAGGCTCCGCCCCGTTGGCCCCAACCGGCGGCTCCGTCGCCTCGGCCTTGATCTGCAGCGTCACCTCGAACACCTCCTGCCCTTCCTGGATGCGCCGCGCCTGCACATCGAGGTTGATGGCCACGTTCGGCTGGCTCCGCAGCGTGCTGTAGATCGCCGGGGCGTTCGGCACCTCGAACGACAGGTCCTTCACATACTGGATGTTCACGGTCAGCGGCTGCTGCGGCTGGGCGGGCGGGGTCGGGGCGGTCTCTGACATCGGGGTTCCCTAAGGGCGTTGCGCGCCGCGCGGTAACACGTCCAGCGGAACAAGGCTACCGTCTACGGCGGCACCCACAGCTGCCCGCCGGCCGCATCCGTGCGTGCCACATGCCAGCCGTGCCGCTCGGCATAGGCCGTCAATGCCGCATCCATCGGAATCGTCCAGGACGGCGCATAGAGCCCGGCATAGATCGCAGCCGGCGGCGCCCGGTCGAAGGCCGCCGCCACCGTCTCGGGCGACAGCGCATGCAGCCGCTGCAGCAGCGCCGCCGAATACTGCCCGCCCGAGCGGAACACGAACGGGCCGCTCGCGAACTCCGCCCGCACCGGGTTCGCGTCGAGTACCGCATGCGGGAACAGCGTCGCCACATCCCCCGCCCCCGCCGGCAGCGCCGCCCGGATCTCGAGCGCGTTGCGATGCGCGGCCACCCCCACCCACTGCGCCGGGTCGAACAGATGCACGACATCCAGCGACTGCTCGAGCAGGTACGGGATAATCGGCAGCGCCGCGACGCCGAACAGCACCCGCTTCCGCGCCGCCCCCGCCAGGAAGATCGTCGTCCGGTCCAGGTGCGCGATGCAGCAGGCCAGCAGCGGCGGCAGCGCCGCGTAGTACATCGGCCACGAGGGGCTCGGCACGAAGGCCAGCAGAAGCGCCGACAGCGTCATCCCCACCAGCAGCAGCCCCGGCCGCTTCCACTTGCGGTGGCGGGCCGTCGCCAGCAGCGACAGCGCGACGCTCAGCACCAACAGCGTCAGGTTGCCGCCCAGCGTCGCCCAGTCCGCCAGCGCCTCCAGCCGGTCCCAGGGCGTCAGCATCTCGCCCAGCCCCTGCGCCGCATACCAGGTGCCGGGCGCGGTCAGGTGGTAGTCCAGCACGCCGAACCGGAACGCCTCGGGCGCCGCCAGCCAGCACAGCAGCGCCGGCACCGCCGCCAGCGCCGACCCCAGCACGTACGGCGCCAGCCGCGGCCGCGGCGCCGACAGCGCGTGCAGCCCCAGCATGACCGGCCCGAACACGAACGAGACCTTCGCCTCCACCGCCAGCCCGAACAGCAGCGCCGCCACCACCCGCCCCGCCCAGGACCGCTCCACCGCCCAAAGGTGCACCGCCCAGCCGGCCAGCATCAGGAACAGCGGCAGGATGTCGTTCCGCGTGTTGGCCAGCGGCGTCGTCAGGAACGGCGAGGCCAGGCACGCCGTCAGCAGCACCATCGACACCGCGACGCCCGCCCCCAGCCGCCGCACCACCCGCCACAGCAGCGCCCCCGACCCCACCGACAGCACGAAGGTCAGCAACCGCCCCGTCAGCAGGAACCAGCCATCCGTCACCGCGAACAGCGGCGCCAGCACGAAAGGATACAGCGGCGACTGCAGGTAGGCGAAGTCCCGGTACGGCAGCAGGTGCCGCGCCATCACCCCGGCCGCGACATACTGGTCCTCGTCGTACGTCACCACCCGGGTCATCGCCCCGGCGAACAGCAACAGGATCGCCAAGGCCACCCACACCGCGATCCCGAGCCGCGCGGCGCCCGTCAGCGGCCGCGGCGGGATCAGGACGGCCATGGGTGGGGTTAGGGCGATGTCCGACATGGGTCCCGACCTTGGCGACACCGCCGCCCAGCGTCAACGCAAGCCATCTTAAACGGAGAAGCGCCGGAGCACGTTGCCGGTGATGCGCGACACGTCGTTGTCGTAGCCGCGCATCGGCAGGCTGCCGCACCAGGTGATGCTGCCGGTCGCGAACACCGCGCCCCCCTCCTGCGTCTCGAACAACACCATCTCGGCCCGGATCAGCTCGTCCGCGGGCTCGCCCGTCAGGGTGGCGACGCGGCCCAGCATCTCCTCCGGCACCGCGATGAAATGGTCCTGGTGCCCCTCGCTGCGCGCCAGGATCACCGCGTTCGGCGGCGTGCCCAGCCGCCGATCCGCCCGGTCCAACTCGAACCCCGCCGCCCCGCCGCCCGACAGGCCCTCATCGCCGAACACCGCGCCCGCGACGCCCGCGAACACCCAGTCCTGCTCGGGCCCCACGGGCAGGCGGCGATAGTGGCTGCCCTCGAACATGCCCTGCGCCGAGAACCCCACACCCGCCAAGGCCTGCGGCGGGCGGCCCTGCCGCCGCCACAGCCCGCCATAGGCGCCGTCCAGCTGATGATGACCCTCGCCGGGTTCCGCCGCCCAGGCGCGGATGCCGCCCTCGGTGCGCCGCACCTCGATCACGTCGGGAATCGCGTCGCTGACGGCGATCCGCCAGTAGAAGCCGTTGCCGCCCATGTACATCAGCCGCCCGCCTCCCGCCGTGTAGCCCTGCAGCGCATCCAGCGTGCCGGCCGTGTGGTACTCCGGGTGGCTGCCGGTCACCACGACCTTGTAGCCCCGCAGCAGGTCCAGCCCCTCCCGGTCCAGGTCGTGATCCGTGATCACGTCGAAGGTGAAGCCGCACCCCTCCATCCAGTCCGTCAGGTGGCTGTCCGCCGGGAAGTGCCGCAAGCCGGAGCCCCGGGCGTCGTCGAAGGTCAGGAACCCCGGCCGCATCGTCAGGATCGGCCGCCGCAGCGTCGACAGGCTGTGCCCGGTCTCGTCGGGGTGCCGGTTGTAGGTGCTGAACGAGTAGTCGGCATGCTCGTCCGGGTTGTGCGGATAGGCGCCCCAGTCCGCCCGGCGCGCCACATAGGCCGCATCCGCGTTCGACCGGCTGTGGTTCGCATAGGCCTGGTAGGTGAAGGTGCTCGCCAGGAACGCCACCGGCGCCGTCACCGCCCCGCGCGGCGGCAGCACATACAGCGGGATGCAGTCTTCCACCGCAACACCGCCCGGCCCCGAGCCCCGCAACCGGACGCCATACACCCCGCTGCGCAGCGCCGCCGGGATCGTCACCGCGAAGCTCGTGGCCCAGCCGCTGTCCACCAGGTCGTCCGCATGGAAATGCACCGCCGCATAGTCCCGCGGCGCGTGCCGCCAGCACATCTCCGCCCCCGTCCAGCGGGAGCCCCGCACGCCCCGGGTCGGCAGGTTGCCGAACACGCCGTGCCAGCCGCTCGGACCCCTGTCGACGAACCCGGCCGTGCCGACCTCCGCCGAGAAATCCCACCAGGCCAGCACCGGCTGCACCGCGGGGTCGATCGCTTCATCCCATGCGCCGGCCAGGATCGCCGGGTCCTCCAGCCGCCCGTCCAGCACGTCCGTCCAGCCGGCGCCCGCCGCCCGGGCGCCGAACACCAGGTGCCGCAGCTTCGGCAGGAAGCAGGCGCCCTCCGCCGATCCGCTGTCCGCCACGCCCCAGCTGGTCTGCAGCGCCGTCTGCGTCAGCCGCACCCGGCCGTCCCGGAACACGCAGCGCAGCTCGTACCAGCCGCCCGCCACCATCGGCGCGTCCACCGCACAGACCTCGTCGGCCGCCACCAGCTCCGCCCCACCGGGCCCGGCCAACAGGCGCACCCCGTCGAGGTCCCAAACCGTCTGCGGCCGCCCGTCCAGCACGCGCGGCTGCACCCGCACCACGACCGTACACGGATCCGGCAGCGTCACGTCCACCGGCAACATGACGATCCCGCAGGAGCCGAGCTGCACCGCCTGGAACACCGATCTGTGGCGACCCAGGTCCATCATCGGCTCGATCCGCATGCCGGGCCCGGCCGGGTTGGGGTCGGCGCAGCGGATGCGGACCAGCTCGGCCGTGAACGGGCCATCCAGCGTGCTCGACACCTTCACGGCGACGCTCTCGCCGGGCCGGGCGGAGAAACGATCGGTGTACCCGACCAGGGGGACCGTCACCGCGTCAGCTCCGCCATTGCAAAGTGGCCGGGCGCAGCGGGTTCACGAAGTCCCGCCCCTCGGCCGCCGCCGCCAGGTATTCGCGTTTCAACCGAAGGTACCAGCGCACCTGCGTGTCGGCCCCGCCCACGAACATCGGCACCGCCGGGGCCGGGTTGTCGGCCATCTTCACCGCCACCATCCGGTCCTGGTTCAGGAAGTCCCGCGCCATCCAGGTCGCCAGCGGCCGCAACGGGTCCAGCCAGCGCGGCGTCCAGTAGCCGCGGTAGTGCACGTCCGTGATGTCGCCGGTGATGGGCGTCGCCACAGCCAGGACGCAGGCGCTGTGCCGGTCGCCCTCGATGTGCTCGATCCGCACCCCTGGCAGCTCGATCCCGATGTCCACGTGCACGTTGTCGCCCAGGATGCGATACGGGTTCGCCCCGTGCTTCAGATGGTGGCGCAGCATGCGGAACCCGAGGCCTGCCGGCTCGAAGTGCTTCTTCTTCAGCCGCAGATTCGCGGCCGGGTTGCTCTTCCACCAGCGCGAGGTATGCACGAAGGCGGGGTGGCCGGGGTCGAAGAACCCGGTGGCCGCCAGGTCGATCCCGCAGGGAAAACGCATGGTGGTGCTGACCTGCGGCGCATAATCCTCGGCGAAGCCCGGCACCATCGGCACCGCGCCGGGCGTGCCGTCGCCCACATACACCCAGATATTGCCCTGCACCTCGCGGCACGGGAACGTCTTCAGCCGGAAGCGCGAGGGGTCCGTCGCCTCGTCCGGCGCCAGCGACGGGATCTCGGTGCAGCACCCGTCGCTGCTGCGGAACTTCCAGCCATGATAGCAGCAGCGCAGGTCGGCACCGTCGAAGCTGCCATGGCGCATCGGCATGCCGCGATGCGGGCACGTCTCGGACACCGCGAACACGCTGCGGTCCGGGCGTCGGCCCAGCAGCAGCGCCTCGTTCAGCAGCGTGACCGGCATCGTGCGCCCGGCCTTCAGCGCCCGCCCCGCGACGGCGAGGTACCAGAACCCGCGCAACAACGTATCCATCGAGCCCCGACCGGTCGTGACCCCGCCTGTCTAGCCGACCCGGCCCGGCTTGGCACCACTCCCGGCGGCGCGGCGGCCGATCAGCATACCGTCGGCGCCGCCGCCCCCAGCCGGAACACCGGCCGCAGCCGCACCCCGGCCCAGCTTCCCGCCAGGGCCAGCGCCATCCAGGCCCAACCCGAGAGGTTGCCCGCCGCGATCGCGCTGAAATACGCGCCGATGTTGCACCCGTTCGACAGGCGGGCCCCATACCCCATCGCCACCCCGCCCAGCAGCGCACCCAGCCACGGCCCAGCCCCGCCACCCAGGCTCGGCCGGAACACCCGCGTCCACGCCGCCATCAGCGCCGCGCCGATCAGGATCGCCCCGTCCATGACCGATGTCGCGTCCAGCAGCACCGTCCGGTCCAGCTGCCCCACGAAGCCCGGCCGCTGCCAATACGCCCACAGGTGCGCGTCGATCCCCAGCTGCACCGCCGCCTTGCTGCCCCACAGCGCGAAGGCCGACGTCTCGCCCCACGGCTTGCCCGACAGCAGCAGCACCACCGCGTTCAGCGCCGCCAGCGCCACACCGCCCCAGACCAGGGCCGGGATGCCGCGCGACGCCGGGCTCCACCGTCGCGCCACCAGGAACAGCAGCGCCAGCGCGCCCATCTGCAGGACGAAGGCCGGGCCATACCCGACCAGCCCCTGCGCCGTCGCCGCCGGCAGCGCGGGCAGCGACCACCAGAACCCCATGTGCCACGCCCCCAGCGCGGAGCCGACGACGAAGCCGCCCAGCGTCCCGATCAGCCGCGCATTGCCGCCACCCAACGAGAACAGCGTGCCCGAGGCGCAGCCCCCGCCCACCTGCATCCCGGCCCCGAACAGCAGGGCGCCCACCGCGAACCCCACGCCCACCGGCGTGCTGCCCCCCGCCATGGCCACGCCGAACACCTGGCCCGCCGCCAGCAGCGGGAACATCAGCACCGTCGCAACCGCCAGCATCACGGCATGCGCCTGGAACCCCGACCCGTCGCCCCGCTCCACCACCGCACGGAAGGCCCCGGCGAACCCGAACGTCGTCCGCAGCAACACCGCCCCGATCCCCGTCCCGGCCAGCACCAGCGCCGGCATCCGCCACGTGGTGCCCGGCTGCAGCACGACCGCCGCCAGCAGCCCGGCCAGTGCCGCCAACCCCACGGCCATGACGATCCGGTTCGGGTCCGGCCGCGAACGCGACGGAAGGGCGGGGAGCGAAAGGGAACCGGACACGGCAGGACCTCGGGTCGTTCAGACCGAGAGATAAAGGACGTCTCCGTCGGCGGCGCAACGGAACCGCTCGGGATAAGACACAAACCAGTGCCGAAGCCGGGCCCGGTGGAAAACCCGGTTGCCCGGCGCCCGCGCCATAGCAAATCCTTCCGGGCCCGCCTTGGCCCCAACCGGCGTCCCCCGTAGTCTCCGGCAAAAGCCGAAGGAAGCGTCCATGCCCGTCCCCCGCCCCGCAGGTCCGCGTTGAGCGCCGCCGCCCCGGCACAAGCCGCGTCGGATGCGACCGCGCCCAGGGGCGGCCTGCTGCCCATCTCGCGCCGGGTGATGAACCTGTCGCACTTCCTGCGCCAATGCGCCCGCCGCCATGGCGCCGCGCTCGGCCTGGTGCAGGGCGACGCCCGCTGGACCTGGGCCCAGATCGACCGCCGGGTGGATGCCGCCGCCGCCGGGCTCGCCGCCCTGGGCGTCGTGAAGGGCGACCGCGTGCTGGTCCAGTCCCGCAACTGCCCCGCGATGGTCGAGGCGATGTTCGCCTGCTTCCGCCTCGGCGCCGTCTATGTCCCGACCAACTTTCGCCAGACCCCCGCCGAGGTCGCCGACCTCTGCCGCACCGCAGGCGCAACCACCCTCGTCTGCCAGGCCGAGTTCACCGCCCATGCCGAAGCGGTGCAGGCCGCGACCCCCGGCATCCGCACCCTCGGCATCGGGCACGCCACCTTCGGCGACCCCTGGGACGACCTCGTCGCCCGGCACGACGGCCAGGCCCGGCCCGACGCCGCCGTCCTGCACGACGACCCCCTCTGGTTCTTCTTCACCTCCGGCACCACCGGCCGGCCCAAGGCCTCCGTGCTCACCCACGGCCAGATGGCCTTCGTCGTCAACAATCACATTGCCGACCTCATGCCCGGCATGACCCCGCAGGACGCCTCGCTGGTCCTGGCGCCCCTCTCGCACGGCGCCGGCGTCCACTTCCTGATCCAGGTCGCCCGCTGCGTCCCCAGCATCCTGCCCGGGTCCGACCGCTTCGACGCCGAGGAGGCCTGGGCCCTCGTCGCCGAATGGCGCGTCACCAACATGTTCACCGTGCCCACGATCGTGAAGCTGCTCACCGAGCACCCCGCCGTGCACCGGCACGACCGCGCCTCGCTCCGCACCGTCATCTATGCCGGGGCCCCCATGTACCGCGAAGACCAGAAGCACGCGCTGCGGACCCTGGGTCCGGTCCTGGTACAGTATTTCGGCCTGGGCGAGGTCACCGGCGCCATCACCGTCCTGCCGCCCGGCCTGCACCACGCCGAGGACGGCCCGGGCGCCCGGCCCGGCACCGCCGGCTACGAACGCACCGGCATGCAGGTCTCGATCCAGGACGATACGGGCCACGAGGTCGCGCCCTTCGAGACCGGCGAGATCTGCGTCTGCGGCCCCGCCGTCTTCGCCGGCTACTACGACAACCCCGAGGCGAACGCGAAGTCGTTCCGCGACGGCTGGTTCCGCACCGGCGACCTGGGCCATGTCGACGCCGAGGGATTCCTGTTCATCACCGGCCGTGCCTCCGACATGTACATCTCCGGCGGCTCCAACGTCTATCCGCGTGAGATCGAGGAGAAGATCCTCACCCACCCGGCCGTCGACGAGGTCGCCATCCTGGGCATGCCCGACCCGCTCTGGGGCGAGGCCGGCGTCGCCGTCTGCGTGCTGCGCCACGGGGCGGCGCTGACCGGGCCCGAGCTGCTGGCCTGGTTGGCCGGCCAGGTCACCCGCTACAAGCTGCCCCGCCAAGTGGTGTTCTGGGACAGCCTGCCGAAATCCGCCTACGGCAAGATCACCAAGAAGATCATCCGGGCCGAGCTGGAAGCCCGCGCCGCGGCCCCCGCACGATCGCAGCCTGCCCCGTCACCAGCGGCCTCGCCATGATCGGCTCCGGCGGCGCAACCCGCTTCGCCCACCACCCGGGCCCGCCCACGACCTCCCGCATCCTGGCGGTCCCGGCCGGCGCGCTGCCGATCGAGGCGACACTGCCCGCAGGCGGCCGCCTGCTCGACGCGCTGGCCGCCCTGCTGCAGCGCTCCCACGTCGAATCCGCCGCCCTGTCGCTCATCGGCGGCGCCTTCGGCCCCTTCGCCTACGTCATTCCCGGCCTCTCGCCCGACGGATCCCAGGTCGCCTTCTACAGCGACACGCGCCGCCCGGGCGGCCTCACCCGGCTCGATGTCGCGGCCGTCACCGTCGGCCTCCGCGACGGCGCGCCGTTCTTCCACTGCCACGCGCTCTGGACCGAGGCGGACGGCCGCCCCGGCTGCGGCCACGTCATGCCGGACGAAACGATGATCGCTGCCCCCATCGCCGTCCACGGTGCCGGGATCGTCGGGGCCCGCTTCGTGGTGCAGCCGGACCCCGAAACCGGCTTCAACCTGTTCAAGCCGCAGGCCACCGGAACCCCGCCGCCGCCCAACGCCCGCCCCGCCCTCGCCCTTCGCCTGGCCCCGAACCAGGATCTCGTCGGCGCCCTGGAACAGGCCGGCCACGCCGCCGGGTTCCAGCGCGCCACCCTCCACGGCGGCGTCGCCAGCATCAACCAGGCCCGCTTCCAGGACGCACCCGCCATCGCCGGCTTCGCCACGGAGCTGCTGGTCCGCCACGGCGCCATCCGCTGCAGCCCAGGCCAAGACACTCCGGGCTGCTGCAGCCCAGGCCAAGACACTCCGGGCTGCTGCAGCCCGGGCCAAGACACCCCGGGCGAAGGGCCCCCCACGGCGGTCGACATCACCCTCGTCGACCACACCGGCGCCATCGGGTCCGGCCGCCTCGTCGCCGGAGACAACCCGGTCCTGATGACCTTCGAAGGCGTCCTCGAGACGTGTCCGCCGGTTGAGGGATCGCCCAGAGCAAAGGTCGTCCCTTGAAGGGCATGGGAAGCTTAGATCCCCAGCCACCTGCTGCTCCTCAGTCAACCCGACGCGATCACCCGACTCATCCTCGACGCCGCAGGACAGGCTTGATCCACGCCTCGGAGGGGCAAAGCGCATGAGGGCAGCATGTCGCCGCTGTGGAGCGATCGTCATCACCCTCTCAGGCCTGGTTCTGGCCATGGGAAGCCTGTGTGCCGCTGATACGGGGCAACCAGGGCCCTCCATCGCCGCGACCGGCCTGCTCTTTCCGGAAGGCGGCGTTGCGATCCTGTCACCCGCCGGCCGTCTTCTGAAGCTGGTCGACGTGCCGTCCCAGCATCACACCAATCTCGCGATCAGCCCGGATGGACGCAGCCTCTATGTCACCGCGGTCGATGACGACGCCCGGTCGACCGATCGCGGCCGGATTATCCGCATCGCGAACCCGCTCGCGCCATAGGCGATCCCGCCCGCCCGATCCGCACACCCCCCCTTCGCATCCTTCGCATCTTCGTGGCCCGACGTTGCTTTGCGCAACCATCCATACCGTGCCGCCGCTCGTTCGAGCCATCGCCCTGGGCCAACGCTTGCGTGGGGCCCGGCCCGGGGCCCCACGCGAAGCCTCAGCCGAACAGCTTGCCCGCCACCTCCGCCACCGTCCGGCCCTGGAAGCGCGCGCCCGCAAGCTCGTTCTCGCTCGGCTGGCGCGAACCGTCGCCCGCCGCGATCGTCGTCGCGCCATAGGGGCTGCCGCCCGTCACCTCGTCCAGCTTCAGCTGCCCCTGGAACGAGTAGGGCAGCCCCACGACCACCATGCCGAAATGCAGCAGGTTGGTGATGGTCGAGAACAGCGTCGTCTCCTGCCCGCCATGCTGGCTGGCGGTCGAGGTGAAGGCCGCGCCCACCTTGCCGTTCAACGCCCCCCGCGCCCACAGCCCGCCCGTCTGGTCGAGAAAGCTGGCCATCTGCGACGCCATCCGCCCGTACCGGGTGGGCGTGCCGATGACGATCGCGTCGTATCCCTCCAGCTCGGCGACGTTCGCCAGCGGGGCGGCCTGGTCCAGCTTGAAGTGCCCGCCCTGGGCCACCGCATCCGGCACCGTCTCGGGCACGCGCCGCACATCCACCGTGGCGCCCGCCTCCCGCGCCCCGGCCGCGACCGCTTCGGCCATCTGCTCGATGTGCCCATACGTCGAATAATACAGCACCAATACCTTAGCCATGTGGTCTTCTCCTGGGTTGGAAGGGGTCAGGCGACGTCGACGAGCAGCACGTCCGCATCGTCCAGCGCACGCACGCTCAGCGTGTCCACGTCATGGATGGCGACGCCGTCGCGCGGGCCCGCCGCCACGCCGTTCACCTCGATCCGGCCCGTCGCCGGAACCAGGTAGGCATGGCGGTCGGCGCCCAGGCTGTAGGTCGCGGTCTCGCCGGACTTCAGCCGCGCCCCGGCCACGCGCGCATTGCTGCGGATCGGCAGCGCGTCGGCATCGCCGGCCAGTCCGCTGGCCAGCGGCACGAAGCGCCCCGACCGCTCGTCCCGCGGGAAGGGCTTGGCACCCCAGCTCGGTGCGCCGCCCTTGCTGTCGGGCGTGATCCAGATCTGGAAGATCTTCGTCGTCGCGTCCTCGCGGTTGTACTCGGCATGCGCGATCCCGCTGCCCGCCGACATCACCTGCACGTCGCCCGCCTCCGTCCGGCCGCGGTTGCCCTGGTTGTCCTCGTGCGTGATCGCGCCCTCCCGGACATAGGTGATGATTTCCATGTTCGCGTGCGGGTGCGGCGGGAAGCCGCTGTTCGGCGCGATCGTGTCGTCGTTCCACACCCGCAGCGCGCGCCACCCCATCCGTGCCGGGTCGTGGTGGCTGCCGAACGAGAAGTGATGCTTGGCGTCGAGCCACCCGTGGTCGGCACCGCCAAGGCTGGCGAAAGGTCGGACTTCGATCATGCTCCTGCTCCCTGCTCCGGCCCTACCCTGGGCCCAGCACGAAGGTGGCGCTTCCGGCCTGGGTTAAAAACTGCCACGATGGAAACTCATCGTTTCTGAAATCGGTATGACCAACCTCCCCGACCTCGAGGCCTGGGCCATCTTCGCCAGGGTGGCCGAACTCGGCTCCTTCTCCCGCGCCGCCGTCGCGCTCGACCTGTCCAAGGCCACCGTCTCCAAGGCGCTCGCCCGGCTGGAGGCGCGGCTCGGCGCCCCGCTGCTGCACCGAAGCTCCCGCCGGCTCGCATTGACCGACAGCGGCCGGGCCGCGCTGGGCCGGGCTCAGGCGATCCTGGCCGAAGGCGCGGCGGTCGAGGCCGAGATGACCGAGCGCGTCGACCTCCCCCGCGGCCTGGTCCGCGTCACCGCCCCCCTGTCATTCGGGCTGCAGACCCTCGGCACCATCCTGCCGCGCTTCCTCGCCCTGTACCCCGCCGTCTCGCTCGACCTCTGCCTCACCGACCGCCGCGTCGACCTGGTCGGCGAGGGCATCGACCTCGCGCTCCGCATCGGCGAGCTCCGCGATTCCGCGCTGCGGGCCCGGCAGCTGCACGAGGTGCGCCGGCTGACCGTCGCCTCCCCCGGCCACCTGGCCCGGCACGGCACGCCGCACCATCCGCGCGACCTCGAGCATCGGCAGGCCGTGCTGTTCAACCAGATCCCGTCACCCGGCACCTGGACCTTCCACCACGCCACCGAAGGCGAGTGCAGCATCCGCGTCACCGGCCGCTACATCCTGGACAACGGCGACATCGCCGTCCCCGCCCTCGTGGCCGGCATCGGCATCGCCGTGATGCCGGAGTTCCTGGTCTGGCAGGCGATCCGCTCGGGCGACCTGGTGGAGCTGCTGCCCGGCTGGACCATCCCGCCCACGGCGCTGCACCTCGTCACCCCCGCCACCACCCTGCGCCCGGCCCGCGTGACGGCGCTGATCGACCTGCTGACCGAGCACTTCCGCCGGGTTCCCTGGGCCGGCACCCCCACCCTCCCCAAAGCCGTCCCGCATCCCCAAGTGCCGTGAGACGCAGGCTGTGGTAGAAACGTCCCCGAACAACCAGGAAGCGCGCCATGTACACGCAAGCCCTGAACCAGAAGCCGGAGGCCGCCGAGGCCTCGCCCGAGCTGGCCCGCTTCCAGGCCCGCATCGACGCGGAGGACCGGATCGAGGCGAACGACTGGATGCCCGAGGCCTATCGCCGGACCCTGGTCCGCCAGATCAGCCAGCATGCCCATAGCGAGATCGTCGGCCAGCTGCCGGAAGGCAAGTGGCTCACCCGCGCCCCCAGCCTGCGCCGCAAGGCCGCCCTGCTGGCCAAGGTGCAGGACGAGTGCGGCCACGGCCTCTATCTCTATGCCGCCGCCGAGACCCTGGGCGTCACCCGCGAGGCGCTGATCGACCAGCTGCTGACCGGCCGGGCCAAGTACAGCAGCATCTTCAACTACCCGGCGCTCACCTGGGCCGATATCGGCGCCATCGGCTGGCTGGTCGACGGTGCGGCCATCATGAACCAGATCCCGCTCTGCCGCTGCTCCTACGGCCCCTACGCCCGCGCCATGGTGCGCGTCTGCAAGGAGGAAAGCTTCCACCAGCGCCAGGGTTTCGAAATCATGCTGACCCTGTCGCGCGGCACCCCGGCACAGAAGGCCATGGCACAGGACGCGCTGAACCGCTGGTGGTGGCCCGCCATGATGATGTTCGGCCCACCCGACACGGACAGCCCCAACAGCGACACCAGCATGGCCTGGAAGATCAAGCGCTTCTCCAACGACGAGCTGCGCCAGAAATTCGTCGAGGCCATGACCCCCCAGGCCCACATCCTGGGGCTGCTGCCGCCCGACCCCCTGCTGCACAAGGACGAAGCGACGGGCGAATGGACCTACGGCGCCATCGACTGGGACGAGTTCCGCCAGGTGCTCGCCGGCCACGGCCCCTGCAACCAGGAGCGGATCGCCGAACGCCGCAAATCCCACGAGGACGGCGCGTGGGTCCGCGAGGCCGCCCTGGCCCACGCCGCCAAGCGCCGGATGAAGGCCGCCGCATGACGAACGAGACGCCGCTGTGGGAGGTGTTCATCCGCAGCCGCAACGGCCTGGCGCACAAGCACGCCGGCAGCGTCCACGCCGTCGACGCCACCATGGCCCTGCACGCCGCCCGCGACGTCTACACCCGCCGTGGCGAGGGCCTGTCGCTCTGGGTCGTGCCCAGCGCCGCCATCACCGCCAGCGACCCGGCCGACAAGGCCATGCTGTTCGAACCCACCGCCAGCAAGATCTACCGCCACCCCACCTTCTACGAGGTCCCGGACGAAGTGGGGCACATGTGACCACCTCCATCACGGTGAACGAGACGCCCCTCGTGCTGTTCGCCCTGCGCCGCGCCGACGACGCGCTGATCCTGGGCCACCGCCTGTCCGAATGGTGCGGCCACGCGCCGACGCCCGAGGAGGATATCGCCCTCGCCAACATGGGGCTCGATCTGCTGGGCCAGGCCCGCAGCCTGTATGCCCACGCCGCTAAAACCGAGGCCGCCGGCCACGACGAGGACCAGTTCGCCTACCTGCGCGACCCGCCGCAATACCGCAACCTGCTGCTGCTGGAGCTGCCGAACGGCGACTTCGCCCGCACCATCCTGCGCCTGTTCGTGTATGCCGCCGCCATGGACCCCTGGTGGCGCGCGCTGGCCGCCTCCCGCGACCCGGGCCTCGCCGCCATCGCCGCCAAGGCCGAGAAGGAGGCCGCCTACCACCTCCGTCATTCCGCCGAATGGGTCATCCGCCTGGGCGACGGCACCGTCGAAAGCCACCGCCGCGCCCAGGAGGCGACAGACCTGCTGATGCCCTACACGGGCGAGCTGTTCGGCCCCCCCGACGAACAGCTTCTCATCGACGCCGGCATCGTCCCCGACCCGGCCCCCATCCGCGCGGAATGGGACCACACGCTGGACGCCGTCTTCGCCGAAGCCACCCTGCAGCGCCCGAAAGCCCCCTGGTCCCAGCAGGGCGGCCGCCACGGCCGTCATACCGAACACCTCGGCTTCCTGCTGGCCGAGATGCAGCATCTGCCCCGCACCCACCCCGGCGCCACATGGTAGCCGGGCGCACCGCGCTCGAAGCCCGCGCCTGGTCCGCCGCCGCCCAGGTCGTCGACCCCGAGATCCCCGTGCTCACCATCGAGGACCTCGGCGTGCTCCGAACCGTCACGGAACACGGCGGCACCGTCGAGGTCGCCATCACCCCCACCTATTCCGGCTGCCCGGCCATGAACATGATCGCGCTCGAGGTCGGCCTCGCACTCGACCGCGCCGGCATCCGAAACCGGGTGCGCACCGTGCTGGCCCCCGCCTGGACCACCGACTGGATGACGCCCGACGGCCGCGAGAAGCTGCGCGCCTACGGCATCGCCCCGCCCACCCGCGCCGCCGGGCGCCGGGCCCTGTTCAGCGCGGACGAAGCCGCCTGCCCCCGCTGCGGCTCCGATGACACCGAATGCATCGCCGAGTTCGGCTCCACCTCCTGCAAGGCGCTCTGGCGCTGCCTGGCCTGCCGGGAGCCGTTCGACCAGTTCAAATGCCACTGACCGGCCGGGCCACCTTCCACCCGCTGCGCATCGCCGCCGTCCATACCGAGACCGACGACGCGATCAGCCTCAGCTTCGACATCCCGGACGCGCTCCGCCCCCGCTTCGCCTATCGCCCGGGCCAATACCTGACGCTGCGCACCACGCTCGGCGGTCGGGACGTCCGGCGCTCCTACTCCATCTGCTCCGGCCTCGACGACCCCGCGCTGCGCGTCGCCATCAAGCGCGTCGACGACGGCGTGTTCTCCGGCTGGGCGCACCAGGCGCTGGCCCCCGGCCACACCATCGACGTCCTGCCGCCCCAGGGCCGCTTCACCGTCCCGATCGGGCCCGACATCGCCCAGCACATCCTCGCCGTCGCCGCCGGGTCCGGCATCACCCCCGTCCTGTCGATCGTGAAGACCGTCCTGGCCCGGCAGCCCCGCAGCCGCGTGACCCTGCTGTACGGCAGCCGCAGCACCGCCCAGATCCTGTTCCGGGACGAGCTGGAGGCATTGAAGGACCAGTTCATGCACCGCCTGTCCGTCACGCACGTCCTGTCGCGCGAGCAGCAGGACATCCCCATCCTGAACGGGCGCCTGGACGCGGCGAAGATCACGGACCTGCTGCCCCGTCCCCTGCCAGTCCTGGCGCTGCTCTGCGGCCCCGGCGCGCTGATCGACGCGGCGACCGAAGCCCTGGCCGCCTGCGGTATGGCCCGCGACAGCATCCTGGCCGAACGCTTCGCCCCTGCCTTCGAGCGCGACGGCCAGCCCGCCCGCGCCACCCCGCCGCGCCCGCCCGCCGCCACCAATGCCGTCAACACCGCGACCGTCATCGCCGACGGGGTCAGCACCCGCATCCCCCTGACCGCCGGCGAAACCGTGCTGGACGCCGCCCTGCGCGCCGGGCTCGACCTGCCGTACTCCTGCCGCGCCGGGATGTGCAGCACCTGCCGCGCCCGCGTCACCGAAGGCGCCGTGACCATGGACGTCAACTACGGCCTGGAACCCTGGGAGACCGCGTCCGGCTACGTTCTGACCTGCCAGGCCCACCCCACCACCCCGCACGTCACGGTCGACTACGACCACGTCTGATCTCGACGGGCTTGCCGAACCCGGCCCGGGCGGAGAGTATCGGTCCCAAGATCGAAACAAGACGATCATGGGGAAACACATGGGCCACGAAGCCGTCGTCGCGGACGCGATCAGCAGCAGGGCCGGGCCGGACCAGGCCGGAGCCATCGGACGGCGCGGCCTCGTGGCCGGCCTCGCCGCCCTCACGCTCGCCCCCCCGGCAAAGGCCCAGACGGCGCCGATCCGGATCGCGGTCATGAACGACCAGAGCTCCGCGTACTCGGGCACCGGCGGCGCCGGCACCGTCGCGGCCGTCCGGCTCGCGGCCGAGGACATGGGCTACAAGGCCGGCAGCTTCGCCGTCGAGGTCCTGGTCTACGACCATCAGAACAAGACCGACATCGGGGCCGCCCTCGCCTCCCGCGCCTACGACCAGGAGGGCGTGGACGCGATCTTCGACATCGGCAACTCCGCCGTCTCCCTCGCCGTCCAGGAGATCGCCCGCCAACGGGGCAAGATCGTCATCCATTGCGGCTCCGCCCACGAGGCGCTGTATGGCAAGGCCTGCTCGCCCACCGGCGCACAATGGACCTACGACACCTACTCGCTCGCGCACGGGCTCACGCAGTCCATCGTCGACGCCGGCGGCAAGACCTGGTTCTTCATCACCGCCGACTACGCCTTCGGCACCGCCATGCAGTCCGAGGCGACGGCCGTCCTCACCGCGGCCGGCGGCAAGGTCGTGGGCTCCGTCCGGCACCCGGTCGGCACGTCGGACTTCTCGGCCTACATCGTTCAGGCCCAAAGCTCGGGCGCCAGCATCATCGCACTGGCCAACGCCTCGGCCGACACCGTCAACGCGGCCAAGCAGGCGGCCGAGTTCGGCGTGCTGCGCGGCGGCCAGAAGCTGGCGACCCTCATCTTCTACATCAACTCCGTCCACGAGCTCGGCCCCCAGGCGGCCGGCCTGCAATACCTCGAAAGCTGGTACTGGGACCTGAACGACGAGACCCGGGCCTTCACGAAGCGCTTCGCCGCGAGCCGCACCGGCACCGTGCCGAACCAGACGCAAGCCGGCAATTACAGCGCCGTCCTGCACTACCTGCGCGCCGTCGCCGCGACCGGCAGCCGGGACGGCCTGACCGTGATGCGCCAGATGAAGGCAACGCCCGTGAACGACGCCTATGCCCGCAACACCCTGCTGCGCGCCGACGGCCGGCTGATGAAGGACTACTACCTCGTCCAGGTGAAGCAGCCCGCCGAGGTGCGGGCCGGCTGGGACCTGCTGCAGATCGAGAAGACGATCCCCGCCGCCAGCGTCATCCGCCCGATGGCCGAAGGCGGCTGCACGAGGCTGGACCCCGCCTGACGGGCCAGGGCGTCAGTCCGCCGCCAGCCGCGCCCCGTCCTGCCCGCGCAGGGCCGCCGCGAACCGCGCAAAGATGGCGCGCGACACCGCATCCGTCCCGAAATCGTATTCCGGATGCCACTGCACCCCCACCGCCGGCGCCGCCGCACCGGGGCACCGCACCGCCTCGATCGTGCCGTCCGGGGCCACCGCCTCCACCACCAGCCCGGGCGCCAGACGGTCGAACCCCTGGTTGTGCAGCGAGTTCACCGGCAGGTCGGTCAGCCCCGCCACGCCATGCAGCCAGGACCCCGGCACGCTCCGTCGTCGCCTGCACCAGCCCCAGCTCGCCTGGCCCGGCCTGCCGTGCCGACAGGATGCGCTCTCCCGGCATCTCACCCGCCCTGTTCGGGAAGCGGGCTTCCAGGGCCCCGCACGAAGGCGCCGCCGATCCGATAGCCCTGCTCCTCCTCGGGCACCTCCTCGGGCTTCTGGCCCCACACGAGGTAGGCATCGGTCAACGGATGCCCCTCCAGAGGATCCGGCAGGCCGTCCGCGTCGCGGAAGCTGTCGACGAACTGGCGCCCGCCCCCCGCATCGATGCGATACAACAGCGATTCCGGCGGATTGACCTGGATATACTCCTCTTTAAGCCGCCCCTTGTGGACGAACAGGAAGCGGTCACGCTCATAGTCGCTCGCGAACATGTTGTGGGCGTAGTGCAGCATCCGCCCTTCGGGGCATCGCAGCCGGCCCGTGAACCAGCTCGCCCGCAGGCACCCTTTCACCCAGGGCAGCGCCATCTCCAGGTTGCCCTCCACCTCGCGCCCGTCGATCAGCAACACCGTCTGCAACGCCACCAGACAGAGACAGGAGTCGCGGAACTCCCAGGTGCCGACATAGCCACGCCAGCAGGCACTGCTTTGCCAGATCATGTTGGGCCGCTTGATCTTAGGCAGTCTATCCAAGTAGCCCCGGAGCGGGTCCTCAGTCATGTCCAGATGCGTGCCGCGGTGAATCAAGATCTCGGGGACTTGCGCCGTCATTGAAAACATCCCTGACCGGTTGGATACGGAATATAACGGAGCCGGGGCCTGGGATCAACTTGAAAATGACTTTAAATGCCTGACAGCATTGCGAATTTGCGCTGCTGCGTATTCAGTCCGCGGCCAGGGCCGCCACCCCGTCACTACCCCGCATGGCCGCCGCGAACGCCGAAAAGATCGCCCGCGACACCGCGTCCGTCGCAAAGTCGTACTCGGGGTGCCATTGAACCCCCACCGCCAAGGCCTTCGCACCGGGGCACCGCACCGCCTCGACCGTGCCGTCCGCCGCAACGGCCTCCACCACCAGCCCCGGCGCCAGACGGTCGATGCCCTGGTTGTGCAGCGAGTTCACTGGAAGTTCCGTCAGCCCCGCCACCCCGTGCAGCCAGGACCCCGGCACCACCCGCACCGCATGCGCCTTGCCCGTCCGCACTCGCGGGTCCGCATGCAGCGGCGTCGAATGGTCCAGCCGCCCCGGCAGATCCTGCAGCCGCTGGTGCAGGGTCCCGCCCAGCGCCACGTTGAACTCCTGCAACCCCCGGCAGATCGCCAGCAGCGGCACGCCCCGTGCCACGGCGCCCCGGATCAGCGGCAGCGTCACCGCGTCCCGCTTGAAGTCCTCCGGCGTGCCGTCCGCGTGCGGCGGCCCGCCATACAGGCCCGGCAGCACGTTGGACCGGCTTCCCGTCAGGATGATCCCATCCAGCCGGTCCAGCAGCGTGTCCACGTCCGCCGCCTCGCCGTTGGCCGGCAGCAGCACCGCAACCCCGTCCATCACGTGGTCCACCGCCCGGACATACGTGTCGGACGCCGCATGGTTCGGCATCCCGTAGGTGCCGAACAGCTTCGTGCAGCAGGAGATGCCCACCAAGGGTTTCATGGCCCGATACTGTCCCAAACCCGATTACGGACGCAATGCTGACCTACATGACCCCCGCCGATCGGGGTCATCCGCCCGAATTGTTCTGGAAGAACCGGGGGTCGACGAACTCGAACAGGCTGGCCGGGTAGCTGCCGCCCAGCTCCACCGCCGAAAGCGTCACCCGCGTCTCGCTGCGCTGGGCGTCCACCACGGTCCACTGCCGCAGCGCCAGCGGGTTGTCGGCGAACACCAGCGTCAGCACCCCATCCCCGGGCGACTTCGTGCGCACGATGCCGACCTGCAGCTGCCCCGGCGCCCGCACGAACGAGACGATCGTCACGTCGCCCGAAAGCCGCAGGTTGTCCTGCAGCAGCAGCCCCAGCGGCGTCGAGCCCAGCGGGATGTTGCTCGTCTGCTTAAGCTGCTTGTCGTTGAACACCAGCAGCCCATGCCCGGCCACCAGCAGGAACGGCGACGGCGGATCGTACTGGAACCGCATCTGCCCCGGCCGCACCAGCCACACCTGGCCCCCGCTCGTCCCGCCATCCGGCGCCACCTGGAAGAACCGCGCATGCAGCCCCCGCACCGCGTTCAGGGCCGCCTCGATCCGCGTCACATCCGCCCGGTCCTGCGCCGACAGGGCCGCGGCCCGGACCTGGGCATGGGCCGCGCCGTACGATGAAAAGCCGCCCCCCCCCAGGAGCAAGGCGGCAAGCAGCAGAACCAGGATCGAGCGGCGGGTCATGCCGACCATGTGGCACCGCATCCCCTGGCGGTGAAGCCCTATTCCGCGGCCACTGCCATGTTGCCCGCGGCGGCATCGGGCGCCCGGCCCCACGCCGCCGGGTCCAACTCCTCCTTCCGGTCCGGGAAGGCCAGCGCGCATCCCAGCGTCGCCAGCGCGACGACCGACAGCACGACCATGACCAGCACCAGGTTGCCCGTCCGCTCGTGCAGCAGCCCGACCAGCGGCGCCGACGCGGCACTGCCGAGGAAGCCGACGAAGAACCGCACCGAATACATCCGCGCCCGCAGCGGCGGCGCGATGTACCGCGCCGTCATCGTCTCGTTCACCGTCACCTGGCCGAAGATCGCCGCCGCCGCCAAGGCCGCCACCGGCAGTATCGCCCACCCCTGCAGCACCGACAGCGCCAGCAGGGCCGGCGCCAACACCAGCGCCAAAGGCAGGAACACCTGCCGCAGCCGGTGCCGGTCGATCATCCGGCCCACGGTGAACTGGGTCAGCGCGCCGGTGATCGTGACCAGGAACGCCGCCACCCCGATCATGGGCAGCAACCCGGGCGCCGTCGCCAGACGCTCCTGCAGCAGCTTCGGGATCAGCAGCGTGAAGGCGTTGAACACCAGCCCCGACACGACCGCGATCAGCAGCAGCACCACGACGGCCCGGCGCACCAGCCGCGGCGGGATCACCGGGAACGGGCGCCCGCCCACCCGCCGCGCGTAGTCGTGCGACGGCACCATCAACCAGCCCAGCCCCACGGCCAGAAACACCAGCCCCGGCGCGATGAAGGCCACCGCCCAGCCGAACCGCACCGCCAGGAACGCCGTGACCACCGGGGCGGAGGCCACGCCGAAGTTGCCGAACACCCCGTTCACCCCGATCGACCGGCCGGGCCGGTCGCCCGCCGCCTCCACCAGCATGGCCGTGCCCACCGGGTGATAGATCGCAGCGAACGCGCCGGTCGCGGCCAGGGCCCAGCCGAGCAGCGCCGGCGTGTCCGCAAAGCCGCACGCCACCAGCGACACCCCGGTGCCCAGGAAGAACGTCGCCATCATCGCCTTGCGCCCGAACCGCGCCACCAGCCAGCCCTGCGGCAACGACAGCGCGCCGTACAGCACGAACATCCCGGTCGCCAGCGCCAGGATCGGGCCATACTCCGTCCCGAACCCGCCCCCATGCCCGGGCGTCCCGGCCACGATCATCAGGACCGCCGTCGGCAGGATCAGCAGGCAGTAGTGGCACAGATAATGCGCGGCATTGATGAAGACGATCTGCCTGGCGGTACCGGTCATGGTCGGGAAACCCCTCGGTTCCCCTCAATCTCGGCGCAACGATCCCTCGACGCAAGAACGACCCACGCTGGTCAGCATCCCGCCACACCCTCCCAGAACCCCACCCCACGCGCGGCGTTGAGTCCCTCCAACCAGGAGGCCAGCATGCCCGACACGACCAAGACCACCGGCACCACCGGCGCCCCCAACCCGAAGACCGGCAGCGCCGACGCCGCCCGCGGCCTGGGCGGCCACAGCAAGGACGCCAGCCACAAGCCGGGCGCCCCCGCCGGCTATGTCGAAGACGGCAAGCCCGCGGTGCCCAAGCCGAAGTGAATGGATGAGCGCGGCCGGGCCATCCGCCCGGTCGCGCCCTACCGGCCCTTGAACACCGCCGCCCGCTTCTCGCGGAACGCCGCCTGCGCCTCCTTCGTGTCCTCCGTCCCGGACAGGGCCACCGTCTGGGTCTGCTCGTAGCGATACCCGTCGCGCAGCGGCATCTCCTCGGTTATCGCGAAACCCCGCTTGGCCGCCTGCACCGCCAGCGGGCTTTTCGCCGCGATCTCGCGCGCGATGCCCATCGCCTCCTCGAGCAACGCCGCACGCGGCACGCAGGCGCTCACCACGCCCATCCGCAGCAGTTCCGCCCCCGGCACCCGCCGCGCCGTGTAGATCATGCGCCGCGCATCGCTCTGGCCGAAGAAGCGCAGGATGTGCCGCACCCCGCCCGCCAGGCCGACATCGACCTCCGTCATCGCCAGAAACGACTCCTCGGCCGCCACCAGGATGTCGCAGCACAGCGCCAGCACGCACCCGGCCCCGATCGCCGGGCCGTTGATGGCCGCGATCACCGGTTTGGTGCATTCCAGCACCGCGTCGAAGCTGGCCCGGACCGCCCGGTTGTGCCGCGGATAGGCCCCGGCCTCGCCCGCCAGGTTCGGCCGCTCCCGCAGGTCCGCCCCAGCCGAGAACGCCCGCCCCTCGCCCGTCAGCACCACCACCCGCGCCGATGCCAGGTCCGACAGCACGTCGAAGACCCGCACCAGCTCCTCCCGGAAGCGCCGATCCTGCGCGTTCACCGGCGGCGCCTGCATCAGCACCGTGGCGACGCCCGCCTCGACCGTCACGCCGAACCGCTCAAGCCCGTCCAGCCCCTCGGGCGCGCTCACGCCGATACCCCGGGGGACAGCCGGGCCAGCCCGCCGCCTTCCGGCGCAGCCAGGGGCGCCTCCACCCCGTCCGGCAAGGGGATCTCGTGGTTGTTCAACGTCATGGACACCATCGTGTAATACCCGATCACGGCCGTCAGCTCGACCACGCCCCGCACACCCCAGCGCGCCTCCACCGCCCGGTACACCGGCAGCGGCGCCTGCCCGCCCTCTTGCAGGTGCCGCGCGAACTCATAGACGATGAGGTCGTCCGCCCCGAGCATCGGCGCGCCGCAGACCTGGATCGCCGCGATCGCCGCGGCCGGGATGCCGGCCTCCAGCGCCGCCTTCGCGTGCACCCACCATTCCACCTGGCTGGTCCAGCGCCGCCCCGTCACGATGATGGCCAGCTCCGTCACCCGCTTCGGCAGGGTGGTCTGGAACCGCAGGCTCTCGCCCAGCGCCGACCAGCGCCGGGCCAGCGCCGGGCTGTGGATCGCCGCCCGCAGCGGCCCGATGATCGTCCCGCGCGGCCCGCTGACCACCGCGTCATAGACCGCCAGCTGCTCGGGCGAGAGCGCCTCCCGCCCCGGCAAAGGGATGCGCCCCATCAGACGACCCCCCGCGCGGCCAGCCCAGGGACGTCGAGCCCCAACTCCCCCAGCACCTCCGCCGTGTGCTGTCCGAGCGTCGGCGGCGCGCGATCGAAGCGCAGCGGCGACCCCTGGAACCGCAGCGGGCTGACCACCTGCGGCACCGTCCCGGCAACGGGGTGCGGCAGGTGGCGCAGCATGCCCCGATGCTGCACCTGCGGCTCGGCGAACACCTGGTCGATGCCGTTGATCGGCGCGCAGGGCACCCCCGCCGCCTCCAGCGCGCCCATCAGCGCGGCGCGGGAGAACTCGGCGAACCGCTCGGTCAGCAGCGGCGTGAGCGCCGGGTTGTTCCGCACCCGGGCGGCGTTGGTGGCGAAGCGTTCGTCGGTGGCCCAGCCTGGCCGGCCCAGCGCCTCGCTCAGTCTCGCGAACTGCCCGTCATTGCCGACCGCCAGCACCAGGTGCCCGTCGGCGCAAGCGAACACGTCCTGCGGCTGGATGTTCGGATGCCGGTTGCCGCCGCGCGCCGGGGTCTTGCCGGACAGCAAAAAGTTCATCGCCTGGTTGCTCAGGAAGGCCGCCTGCACGTCCAGCATGGCCAGGTCGATCGTCTCGCCCTGCCCCGTCTCCTGCCGCCGCACCAGCGCCGCCAGGATGCCGACGGCCGCATACATGCCCGTCATCAGGTCCACGATCGGCACCCCCACCTTCTGTGGGCCGCCGCCCGGCGCGCCGTCGCGCTCCCCGGTCACGCTCATCAGGCCGCCCATCGCCTGGATCGCGAAGTCGTACGCCGCCTGGTCCGCCCGAGGCCCGTCCTGCCCGTAGCCCGTGACCGAGCAATAGATCAGCCGCGGGTCCGCCTCCCGCAGCGTCGCCGCATCCAGCCCGTACTTGGCCAGCGCCCCCACCTTGAAGTTCTCGATCACCACGTCCGAGCCCTGCGCCAGGTGGCGGATCACCGCCTGGCCCTCGGGTTTGGCCATGTCCACCGTCACCGAACGCTTCCCGCGGTTGACCGCCAGGAAGTATCCCGCATCGCGCGTCGCGGCCCCCGCCGCATCCTTCAGGAACGGCGGCCCCCAACCCCGCGTGTCGTCGCCGACGCCGGGCCGCTCCACCTTGATGACGTCCGCCCCCAGATCGGCCAGGATCTGAGTCGCCCAGGGCGCCGCCATGATCCGCCCGAGGTCGAGCACCCGAACATGGCTCAGCGGGCCCACCCGGCCCGCTGGCTCAGGCATCGACCGCCTCGGTCGCCTGCATCGAGGGCCGGGCCGCGAACGTGGCGTGCCATGCGGCCAGCCCGGGCCGTCCCGTGCGCCACCCCAGCGTCGGGAACCGGAAGTCGATGTACGACGGCACGATCCCCAGGGTGATCTGCCCGATGCCGAACGGGGCTGCCGTCAGGGCCGGCACCAGCCGCTCCATCGTGTCGAGCGCGGCCGCCACCTTGATCGGGAACGCCCCGAGCCAGGGCTGATGCGGCACCGGCTTGTCCCGCTCGTTGCGCCACAGGATCAGCGTATCCAGCAGCCCGGTCCCCAGCGCATGCCAGGTCAGGGCCGTCCAGCGCGCCGGCCCGGGCGCCGGGAACAGGTGTCCGCCATGGAGTCCAGATATTCGCAGATCGTCAGGCTGTCATACAGCGTCGTGCCGTCGTCCAGCACCAGCGTCGGGATCTTTCCCAGCGGGTTGTCCGCCAGCAGCACCGGGTTCGGTTTGTCCATCTGCACCACGGTCCGCACCGTCTGGATCCGGTCCGCGACCCCTAGCTCATGCGCTGAAACCATGACCTTGCGGACAAACGGAGACCGGGGCGACCAATGCAGCTTCAACGTGTTTCCTCCGTTTTGGCCTAAAGGCCGTTTCTATGACCTTTAGGCGGAGACGAAGCCTCCGTCCAGCAGCGCTGGACGCCGCACATCCGCCTCCTCCATCGTCATGCGATGGCTCCAGGCGTCATCGACCACGAATGGGACGGCATCCCCGCCGACGAAACGACTATCCGTACTGGGGGCGGATATCGCTGCAACACCCCGGCTGTCGCCAGATCACACTCGCAGGCTACCGTATCGTGCATGAAATCGATCCCGACACCGGCGGCAGCGACACCGCCGGCGACGTCGCGATCCCTGGACGTCTTCGGCCCCGGCCAGCCCTGACCGACTACTCCCGCCGCAGCACCCGGTCGGTGATGAAGCTCGCCAGCCCGTTCGCCACGAAGTCCCGCTTCAACCCGGCCTCGTCATACTCGTCCCGCACCCAGTCCACGAACGGCAGCCGCCCCTCCGCCTCCGCCGCATACCGATGGAAGAACGCGTCCAGGATCCCCGTCCGCGCCGACTTCCAGTGCCCGAAGCGCCACGACAGCTGGGCCAGCGCCTGCGCCGACGTCCCGCCCGCGAACAGCACCGCCAGCCCGCTCGCCAGGCCGGCCCGGTCCGCACCCGACTTGCAGTGCATCAGCGCCGGCCCGTCCAGGCTGTGGAAGATCTCGTGGAAGCGCAGGATGCGGTCCCGGTGCGGCGCCCCCCGGCTCTCGAACGCCATGTCGATGTGTCGCAATCCCAGCCGCTGCGCCGCATCCCGCGACAGCGCGTCGGAGCCGCACAGCCGGCGCCCCCGCAGGTTGATCAACGTCGTCAGCCCCAGCCGCCGCGTCGCCGCCGCCAGCTTGGCCGGCGTCGGATGGTTGCTGCGGTAAAGCTGCCCCGGCAGCACAGGCGCCATGTTCGTCCAGACCAGGCGGAAAACCGCATGGTCCATGAACAGACTGTCCCGCCACGCGGCCCCGCGGCCGCCGGGCCCGCCCAGCGCGCCGTGGAACGCCACCTCAGCCCTTGCGATCGACCAGCAGTTGCTTGATCTCGCCGATCGCCTGCGCGGGGTTCAGCCCCTTCGGGCAGGTCTGGGTGCAGTTCATGATCGTGTGGCAGCGATACAGCTTATAGGGGTCCTCCAGCGCATCCAGCCGGTCCCCCGTGCTCTCGTCGCGGCTGTCGGCGATCCAGCGGTACGCCTGCAGCAGAACGGCCGGGCCCAGATACCGGTCGCCGTTCCACCAGTAGCTGGGGCACGACGTGGTGCAGCAGAAGCACAGGATGCACTCCCACAGCCCGTCCAGCTTGCTGCGCTCCTCCTTGCTCTGCAGCCGCTCCGCGTCAGGCGGCGGCGGCGTGTCCGCCTTCAACCAGGGCTCCACGCTGCGAAGCTGGGCGTAGGCCTGGCTCAGGTCCGGCACCAGGTCCTTCACCACCGCCATATGCGGCAAGGGGTAGATGCGGACGTCGCCCGCAACCTCGTCATGCCCCTTCAAACAGGCCAACGTGTTGCCGCCGTCGATGTTCATCGCGCACGACCCGCAGATCCCCTCGCGACACGACCGACGGAAGGTCAGCGTCGGGTCGACCTCGTTCTTGATGTAGATCAGCGCATCCAGCACCATGGGCCCGACCCGGTCCAGGTCCAGCTCGTAGCTGTCGATGTGCGGGTTGTGCCCGTCATCCGGGTTCCAGCGGTAGACGTTGAACGTCTTGGTCCGCGTCGCCCCGTCGGGCGCCTTGAATGTCGTGCCGGTGCCGATCCGGCTGTTCTTGGGCAGCGTGAAGGTGGCCATCTTGTCTTCCTAGGGCGATGACGCCGGCGCTTCTTCGGGCCGGGTCAGCGTCGCGCAACTTGAAATCAGTAAACCCGCTTCTTCGGCGGGAACACGCTGACCTCGTTCGTCAGCGTCTTCATCGACACTTCGCGATACCCCAGGTCCACCTTGCCCGCCGGGTCGATCCAGGCCAGCGTGTGCTTCATCCAGGTCTCGTCGTCGCGGTCCGGGAAGTCGTCATGCGCGTGGGCGCCCCGGCTCTCGTGCCGGTTCTCGGCGCTCACCATCGTCGTCATGGCGTTGCCCATCAGGTTGTCGAACTCCAGCGCCTCCACCAGGTCGCTGTTCCACACCAGGCTCCGGTCGCTTACCTGCATGTCGGCCAGACCGGTCCACAGCGTCTTCATCTTGTCGACGCCCTCCACCAGGCTCGCGCTGTTGCGGTACACCGCCGCGTGCTGCTGCATGACCTTCTGCAGGTCCAGCCGCATCGTCGACACCCGCGTGCCGCCGTCGGCGTGCCGCGCCCGGTCGAACCGATCGAGCGCGCCCTCGCCCGCCCGGGCCGGCAGCGGCGCCTGGCTGGCGCCCGGCTTGAGGATCTCGGCCGCCCGGTGCGCCGCAGCCCGCCCGAACACCACGAGATCCAGCAGCGAGTTGGTGCCCAGCCGGTTCGCCCCGTGCACGCTCACGCAGGCCGCCTCGCCCACCGCCATCAGCCCCGGCACCACCGCATCGGGGTCCCGCGCCGTTGGCCGCAGAACCTCCGTCCGGTAGTTCGTCGGGATGCCGCCCATGTTGTAGTGCACGGTCGGCAGCACCGGGATCGGCTCCTTCGTCACGTCCACGCCCGCGAACACCTTCGCCGTCTCGCTGATCCCCGGCAGCCGCTCGTGCAGCAGCTCGGCCCCCAGGTGCTCCAGGTGCAGGTGGATGTGGTCCTTGTTCGGCCCCACGCCCCGCCCCGCGTTGATCTCGAGCGTCATGCTCCGGCTCACCACGTCGCGGCTGGCCAGGTCCTTGGCCGTCGGCGCATAGCGCTCCATGAACCGCTCGCCCTCGGAGTTGGTGAGGTACCCGCCCTCGCCCCGGCTGCCTTCCGTGATCAGGCAGCCCGAGCCATAGATGCCCGTCGGGTGGAACTGCACGAACTCCATGTCCTGCATCGGGATCCCCGCCCGCATCGCCATCCCGTTGCCGTCGCCCGTGCAGGTATGCGCGGACGTGCACGAAAAGTACGCCCGCCCATAGCCGCCCGTCGCCAGCACCACCGACTGCGCCCGGAACCGGTGCATCGTCCCGTCTTCCAGCGACCAGGCCATCACGCCGCGGCAGGCGCCCTCCTCGTCCATGATCAGGTCGAGCGCGATGTACTCGACGAAGAACTCCACCTCGTGCTTCAGGCTCTGCTGATACAGCGTATGCAGGATCGCGTGGCCCGTGCGGTCCGCCGCCGCGCAGGCGCGCATGGCCGGCGTCTTGCCGTAGTCCATCATGTGCCCGCCGAACGGCCGCTGGTAGATGCGCCCATCCTCCGTCCGGCTGAACGGCACGCCGTAATGCTCCAGCTCGTACACCGCCGGGATCGCCTCGCGGCACATGTATTCGATCGCGTCCTGATCGCCCAGCCAGTCAGACCCCTTCACGGTGTCGTACATGTGCCAGCGCCAGTCATCCTCGCCCATGTTGCCCAGCGCCGCGCCGATGCCGCCCTGCGCCGCCACGGTGTGGCTCCGCGTCGGGAACACCTTCGTCAGGCACGCTGTCCGCAACCCGGCCGCCCCCATCCCCAGCGTCGCCCGCAGCCCGGCCCCGCCGGCCCCCACCACCACCACGTCATACGTGTGGTCGATCACGGTATAGGCGCCGTTCGACGGCTTCGAGATCGCGTTCATCAGGTCCTGTCCCTTACCAAAGCGCCAGCTTCAACACCGAAAGGGCCGCCAGCAGCCCCAGCAGGCCGCACACGGCCTTCGTCGCCAGGATGCCGATGTTCATGGCCCACTTCGCATTCACATAGTCTTCCAGCACCACCTGGATCCCCAGCGCCATGTGCTGGAACGTCATCCCGATCAGCGCCAGCAGCAGCACGCTGTTCCACGGCCGTCCGGCCCACACCACCACGGCTTCCTGCGAGGCGCCCACCAGGCGCACCATGCTGAACACGAACCACAGCGTCAGCGGGATCAGCGCGATCGCCGTCACCCGCTCCAGATACCAGTGGTGCACGCCGGCCTTGGCCGAGCCCGTGCCGCGCACCCGGCCCAGCTGGCTGCGCCGCACCTGGATGGAAAGGTTCTCCTGCATCCGCCTAGCTCCGCAGCACGATCAGGCCGACGACCCACACCAGCACCGTGCTGACCACGGTGGCGATGATCGCCGCCCAGCCGGACGCGTAAACCCGGTCCAGCCCGTAGCCGTAGCCGGCATCCCACGCCAGATGCCGCAGCCCGCCGAACAGGTGGTAGAACAACGAGGCCGTCCACCCGAACAGCATGAACAGTCCCAGCGGCGAGCCGATGAACCACTGCACCCGGTCGAACGCCTGCGGCCCCGTCGCCGCCGCCACCAGCCACCACACCAGCAGCAGCGTGCCCGCCGAGGCGGCCAGCCCCGTCACCCGGTTCATGATCGACAGGATCGACGTCAGCTGCGGCCGGTACACCTGGAGGTGCGGCGACAGCGGGCGGCGGATGGTCCGGCCATCGCTGGTCCGCGCCACCATCAAGGGATCGAACACGTCTTTCATCGCGTCAGGTGAACTCCGGCCAGGGCAAGGCCTGTTGGTACTCACAGACTTGGGCAGGGTCAACGCAAGTGCAACAGGCGTCAGCCGATCACGACGGCCCGGACGCGCGACCGCAGCCCCGCAGCCTCGTGATCCGCAGCAGCGCCCGCCCCTCCGCGTTCAGCGCCTCGATGACCGGCCGCACCTCCCGCCCGGCCTTGAGGCACGAGATCAGCCGGGCCGTGGCGTCCCGACGCCGGTTCCAGAACGCATCCTCGGGTCTATGTCGCAGCCGCTCCGGCACGCCACGCAACTCGCCGGCTGCAAAGTTGCGATCCCCCTTCCAGGCCCGAATCATCGCATACTCGATCTGCATCGTGTCTGTCGCAGCCAGCCCTACCTCTCTGAACCATGTCTTGTTCGACAGGAAGACAGGATCTTCCGGCGCAGCAAACGCCACGCGACGCACATCGGGATCACCGCTGAGGTAAGGAGTGAGTTGTTCGGCAACGACCGTGTCGTCGCCAAACCTGCGATCCCCGACTTCGAAACTCATCGAAGTCATGGCGCCGTCCGCGACACCGAACCAGGTCTGCGTGAATGCATAGACCAGGTATTTACCCTGGATACCCGTGCGATCGACGGAAAGGCCCCGAACACAGCATCCGCCAAGTGATCGGCAGACAATTCTATTCCCAAGTCTATACCTCCAGCCATCTTCCGAACGTTCACCGATTGCACGGACAACTTGTAAAATCGTCATGAAATCTTCCCTATGGCGCCCGCCTTAACTCGACATGAAATTCCCTGACAAGAATTGGAACGGCCGGAAGTGCCGGCGTTCCAGAAACACGCGAGACCCTTTCGCTCAGTTCCCGGGCCCGACGCGCGTTGAGGGTCGCACCTCCAACCTTCCAGTCCCAAATGCCCTCCACGTTGCGCGTTTTAGGGTTTGTATAAATAACGTCCACCCGGACAGACCCGCGGTCACCATAGCCGGTAACCTCGCCATTCGAGTCGATAGGACTGCTCGACACGAAGACCTGGAATAGCAAGCTGTTCCACCTTTTCGGCGAACAAAGCATGCAACGTGCTGCTCGCAGACTGGACGGTCCGGTCGTCGAAGTAGCCCTGCATGGCAACCACGATCGCGACCGCGACAGCATGGGCCCTGCGTCCCACTGCCTCGGCATCGGGCGTCAACGGAAGTTCTCGAGGGTCGAAATCGATCGCGACCGCCCGGAGCAAACTTGGGCCGAAGGTCAGCACCAGCTGGTATCGCCCCGGGGTTGCCCGCGCCGGAATGGCAGCAGCTCCTTGCGCGAGACGCCCCAGTTCCGCTGGCCAGCGGTCGAGCCCGACGGCCTGCATCCCGGCCGCCAGCGCCTCGCTGGCTCCCTTCAACTCGGACTGTGTCCCGGCCTCCGCGACCAGCGCCGCCGATTGCCGGAAAGCCTCCGCCACGGAGCTTCCTGCCTCGCGTCCGGCCAGCCGCTCGGCGAACACTGCCGGCGCCAAGCCGAGGCCGCGCACCCAGGCCCCCATCGCGACCACCAGCCTCTCCAGGCCAGGGGCGTCGAACGTCGCGGCAGGATGGCGCCGCGACGCAGGAGGCAGCGCCGCGACCACGCTCGCCCCGATCGCCCCAATCCTGTCGGAGAGATCGGTCGGCACCGCGCCCCCCTCCCCGCCCGGCTTGGTCCCGTGGCCAAACCACCGGTGATACTGCCGGCCCTGATACACCCACCCGACATGCGCCATGCTCGCCCCCTCGCATTGGTGGCCAGGACGGCATATATTCCTATCTGCGACGAGGCCCGCCCGGCCGTCCCTGCAATCCCACCCTTCCAAACCCGCGTCGAACCCGGCACTCTCCACCCAATGCCCGCCCCCTCCCCCCTCGTCGCCCTCGCGGACAGCCTTGCCGCCCGCTTCGCCGCCCGCGCCGCCGCCGCGGACCATGAAAGCCGGTTCCCGCTCGAGAACTGGCAGGACCTGCACGAGAGCGGCTATCTCCGCCTCGTCGTCCCCCGCCGCTACGGCGGCCAGGGCGCCTCGGTGCTCGAGATGGTCGTCGCGCAGGAACACCTGGCCCGCGGCTGCGCCAGCACCGCGCTCGGTACCGCCATGCTCATCAGCGTGCTCGGCCGCGCCATCGAGGTGAACGCCTGGCCCGAACCCCTGCTGGCCGAGATCTGCCGCACCCTCGCCACCAAGGGCGGCGGCATCAACAACTGCGTCACCGAAACGGAGCTGGGCAGCGTCTCCCGCGGCGGCACCCCCATCACCACGGCCGAGCGCACCGAGGGCGGCTGGCTGGTCACCGGAAAGAAGATCTTCGTCACCGCCGCCCCGGCCCTGCGCTACCTCGTCACCGGCATCGTCCTGCCGCCCGACGCGGCCTTCCCCCAGGGCTCCATCGCCAGCGCCATCGTCGAGGCCGGGTCGCCCGGCCTGACCATCCGCCCCACCTGGCGCCACAGCCTGGCCGTCCGCGCCGCCGGCAACGACGACGTGCTCTACGACCGCGTCTTCGTGCCCGACCAGCGCCTGGTCGAGCGTCGCCCGCTCGGCGCCCCCAACCCGGCCGCCGGTCCCGCGCCCGGAACAGCGGCGGTGGCCACCCGCGCCAGCCTCTGGGCCCTGCCGCTCGCCGCCGTCTACCTCGGTGTCGGACAGGCAGCGCTCGACGTCGCCTGCGACTACGCCATCAGCCGCACGCCCCCCGCCCTCGGCAGCCCCATCGCCGGGCAGCCGCACATCCAGCACATGATCGGCACCATGCAGATCGCGCTCGACGCCGCCCGCACCGTGCTGCACGACACGGCCCGCGCCGGTGCGGACCAGGCCTGGACGCACAACGCGGCGCATGAGGACCTCGGCGCCCGCATCGCCACCGCCAAATACCTCTGCACCAACGCCGCCTGCACCGTCACGGAAACCGCCCTGCGCGTCGCCGGCGGCTTCAGCCTCACCGCCGACCTCCCGCTCGAGCGCTACTTCCGCGACGCCCGCGCCGGCCTGTTCGCCCCGCCGCAGGACGACCTGGCCCTCGGCATCGCCGGCCGCGCCGCTCTCGCGGCCCGGGCCGCCCACCAGGCCGCAGTGCCCGAACCCGAACAACGTCCCCAGGCGGCCGAATGACCCTGCCCATCCCCCTCATCGACCACGTGGTCGTCAACGTCCGCGACGGCCTCGACGCCGCCGCCGAGCTCTGGACCCGCCTCGGGTTCCAGCTCACGCCGCGCGGCCACCACACGCTCGGCTCCAGCAACAACCTGGCCATCCTCGGCACCGACTATATCGAGCTGCTGGGCGTCGTCCCCGGCCACGACCGCACGGACGTGCTCAGCTGGCCCGCCGGCCTCAACGGCCTTGTGTTCAAGACCACCGACAGCGACCGCCTCTATGCCGCACTCACCCAGGCCGGCGTGCCCATCCTGCCGCCGCAGTCCTTCTCCCGCCCGGTGGACATGGGCGGTGACCGCACCGGCGATGCCGCCTTCCGCACCGTCCGGCTCGAGCGTGACGCCGTGCCCGCCGGCCGCATGTTCTTCTGCCATCACCTCACGCCCGACCTGGTCTGGCACGACCCCTGGCGCCGCCACCCGAACGGCGCCACCGGCCTGGCCGGCATGGTCATCGCCGCCGAGGACCCCGGTGCCTATGCCGCCCTGTTCGCCCTGATGTTCGGCGAGGCGGCCCTGCGCCCGACCGAGACCGGCCATATCCTGACCGCCGGCCTGGCCCGCATCGAGATCCTGCCGCCCGACGCCGTCGCCGCCCGCTTCGGCGCCGCGGCCCCCGACATGCAGGGCCGCGCCGCCGCCATGGCCGCCCTCATCGTCCGCACCGCCTCGCTGGACCGCACCCGGGCCGCCCTCGCCGCCGGCGGGTTCGAGCCCCCGGCCAAAGCCAGCGCCCTCCTGCAGGACGCCATCGTCATCCCCGCATCGCAGGCCGGCGGCCTCGCGCTCGGCTTCGTGGAATAAAGAACGCTTATGCGCCCCATCCTCCTGCTCCTCCTCTCGACCGTCGCCTTCGCCAGCGGCGCAAGCGCCCAAAGCGGCTCGCCGCTCCCGGAACCCCTGCGGGAGGCGCCGGCCCCCGTGCCGCCGGGCACCCCGGGCGACCCGGTCGGGCTGCAGGCCGCGCTGCGCAACTTCCCGCCGCCCATCATCGTCAACAACATTCGCGCCACCACCACCCCGGGCGAGCCGGTCCCGCCGCCCTGCCCCGCCGCCGGGTCGCGGGTCGAGCAGAAGGGCGGACCCACGCTCACGTTCCTCGGCAGCGTGCCCGACAAGCCCGACCTCTGCCGCATGCGCGTCGGCCCCGACGAGATGGAGGCCTGGTACGGCATCTGGGGCGCCACCTGGCCGGGCGCCGACCTCGCCTACCGCGCCCTGCAGCGCGTCCTGCACAGCAAGACCGGGGATGTGGTGGGCTTCGACACCGTCGCCGACCCGGGCCAGGTCGAATGGCACGACCTGATCCGGCATGACGGCATCGAGGAGATCCGCCTGCTCGACAAAACCTGGTCCGCCCTCAAGCTCACCCACTACCGCGAGGGCTTCGCGGGCAACACCTACCGCTCCGTCAGCTCGCTCTGGATCGACCTCGCGACCGGCCTGCCGATCTATGCCACCTACCAGCACATCTCCGGCGCACCGGAGCTGGACGGGCCGCTGATCCCCACCGCGATCGTGCCCGCGCCATAGCGCCCGCCGGGGAATGGCTGGAGGCTGACGGCACCGGGGGCTTCGCCTCCGGGACAGCCGACTTCATCCGCACCCGCCGCTACCACGCCCTCCTGCTGACCCAGGGGCCCGCCGGGCGATACGTGATGGTCAACGGGATCGAGGCCTGGATCGACCTCCCCGGCAGCACCACCGCCCTCGCCAGCCAACGCTACGCCCCGGACGCCGTCCACCCCGACGGGCGGGACCGCATCCGGACCTTCACCTGGGACCCCTGGCCCCGCTGGACGCTCGCCCTCCCCGACGGCACCACCCTGGTGCAGGAGATCTTCGTCGCCGGCGGCCAGACCTGCCTGCGCTGGACCCGGCAGGCCCCTCCCGGCGCGCCCCCCCCCGGCGCGGCCCCCCCCGGCGCGGCCCCCCCCGGTGCGGCCCCCCCCGGCGCGGCACCCGCCACGCTCCACGTCCGCCCGCTCCTGTCCGGCCGCGACTATCACGGCCTGCACCACGAGAACCCCGGTTTCGACTTCGCCGCCGAACCCGGCCCCGGCTGGGTCCGCTGGCGCCCCTACCCCGGCCTGCCCCCCGTCACCGCCTGGGGCGGCCGTTACCAGCCCGACCCGCTCTGGTTCCGCCGCTTCCTGTATACCGCCGAGCGCGACCGCGGCCTGGGCGACCAGGAAGACCTCGCCTCCCCCGGCATCCTCACCTGGGACCTCGACCGGCCCGCCACCCTCGCCCTGCGCGCCGACGCCGCCCCGGCCTGGCCCGTCGCCGTCCTGGCCGAGGCCGTCGCCGCCGAACGCCTCGCCTTGCCGCCGCTGCGCCGGGCCGCCCGCCACTACATGGCGCACCGCGATGGCCGCGCGACGATCCTGGCCGGCTTTCCCTGGTTCACCGACTGGGGCCGCGACACCTTCATCGCCTTGCGCGGCCTGCTGCTCGCCCCGGACCCGCCGGCCGCCACCGCGCGGGACCGGCTGGCCCAGGACGTACAGGCCCGCACCCGGCGCGACCTGGCCGAAGCCATCCTGCTCGCCTGGTCCGGCCATGTGGACGCGGGCATGCTGCCCAACCGCTTCCCCGACGGTGACGGCACCCCCGAATACAACGCCGTCGACGCCAGCCTCTGGTTCGTGGTCGCCGTGCACGACCTGCTCGCCACCCCCGGCCCGATCGGCCCCGAACCCGCCGCCCGCCTGCGCGCCGCCTGCACCGCCATCCTCGTGGGCTACACGAACGGCACGCGCTACGGCATCGGCCCCGACACGGACGGCCTGCTCCGCGCCGGCGCGCCGGGCCAGCAGCTGACCTGGATGGACGCCAAGATCGGCGACTGGGTCGTCACCCCCCGCGCCGGCAAGCCCGTCGAGGTCCAGGCGCTCTGGATCAACGCCCTCCGCATCGCCGCCGCCTGGCCGGGCGGCGACGCCTGGGCCGCCGCCGCCGCCCGCGCCACCACAGCCTTCCTCGAACGCTTCCCGGACCCGGCCACCGGGGGCCTGCGCGACATCGTCGACGGCGACCCCGCCGAATGCGCCCGCATCCGCCCCAACCAGATCTTCGCCGCCGGCGGCCTGCCCCATCCCATCCTGCCGCCCGACCTCGCCCGGGGCGTCGTGGACCTCGTCGAGGCCCGCCTGCTCACCCCGCTCGGCCTCCGCACGCTCGACCCGGCCGACCCCGCCTACCGCCCCCGCTTCGACGGCGACATGCGAAGCCGCGACTCCGCCTACCACCAGGGCACCGTCTGGCCCTGGCTGCTCGGCCCCTTCCTCGAAGCCTGGCTGCGCGTCCGCGGCGACACCGACGGCGCCAAGGCCGAAGCCCGGGCCCGCATCCTGCCCGCCCTCCACGAACACCTCGGCCAGGCCGGCCTCGGCCACGTCAGCGAAGTCGCCGACGGCGACGCCCCGCACACCCCCGGCGGCTGTCCCTTCCAGGCCTGGTCCCTGGGCGAACTGCTCCGCATGGAGGCGATGCTGACCGGTCGTTCGAATCCCCCATGACCATCTTCGACACCGCCGAGGGCAACCGCATCCAGTCCATCGCCCGCGGCACCGGCTGGCGCCGCTGGGGGCCCTACGTCAGCGAGCGCCAGTGGGGCACGGTGCGCGAGGACTACAGCCCGGGAGGCACCGCCTGGGAGTATTTTCCCCACGACGACGCCCGCAGCCGCGCCTACCGCTGGGGCGAGGACGGCATCGCAGGCTTCGGCGACGACCGGCTGCACTGGTGCCTCTCCGTCGCCCTCTGGAACGGCCAAGACCCCTTCCTGAAGGAACGCCTGTTCGGCCTCACCAACAGCCAGGGCAACCATGGCGAGGACGTGAAGGAGCTCTACTACTACCTCGACGCCACCCCCACCCACTCCTACCAGCGCATGCTCTACCGCTACCCCCAGGCCGCCTACCCCTATGCCGAGCTGGTCGCCGAGAACGGCCGCCGGGGCACGGAGGAGCCGGAGTACGAGCTCGTCGACACCGGCGTCTTCGAGGGCAACCGCTACTTCGACGTCGTGGTGGAATACGCCAAGGCCTCCCCCGACGACATCCTGATCCAGATCACCGCCACCAATCGCGGCCCGGACCCGGCGCCGCTGCACGTCATCCCCCAGCTCTGGGCCCGCAACACCTGGTCCTGGCGCGCCGACTCCCGCCGCCCCCTGCTCCGGCCCGTCGGCACGCCCATGGACCCGGCCCACCCGCCCTTCGTCGACGCCAAGCACCCCCGCATGCGCGAGATGCGCTGGGAATGCGACGCCGACACCCCACCCGTCTTCTGCGAGAACGAGACCAACATCCGCCGCCTGTTCGGCAACCAGGGGCCCGGCCCGTTCAAGGACGGCGTCAACGACTACGTCGTGCACGACGACCAAACCGCCGTCGGCATGGAAGGCACCAAGGCCGCCTTCCCGATCGCCATCGACCTCGCCCCCGGCCAGTCCCACACCGTCCGGCTCCGCTTCCGCCCCGTCGAACGCGACGCCGACGCCTTCCAGTTCTTCGACCCCGTCATGCAGGCCCGGCGCGACGAAGCCGACGAGTTCTACGCCGCCCTCCAGCACGAGATCGCCGACCCCGATGCCCGCCTGGTGCAGCGGCAGGCCCTGGCCGGCATGCTGTGGTCCAAGCAGGTCTACATGCTCGACGTCCGCCGCTGGCTGGACGGCGACCCGGCCCAGCCGAAACCCCCGCCCGGCCGCATTCGCAACAAGGACTGGCGTCACCTCAACAACGCCGACGTCATCTCCATGCCCGACAAGTGGGAATACCCCTGGTACGCCGCCTGGGACCTCGCCTTCCACTGCACCACCTTCGCCCTCGTCGACCCCGAGTTCGCCAAGGACCAGCTCCTGCTGATGCTGCGCGAGTGGTACATGCACCCGAACGGCCAGATCCCCGCCTACGAATGGGCGTTCGGCGACGTCAACCCGCCCGTGCACGCCTGGGCCGCCTGGCGCGTCTACGAGATGGACCGCGCGCTGACCGGCAAGCCCGACCACGCCTTCCTGGAGCGCATCTTCCACAAGCTGATGCTCAACTTCACCTGGTGGGTGAACCGCAAGGACGCCGACGGCCGCAACGTGTTCCAGGGCGGCTTCCTCGGCCTCGACAATATCGGTGTGTTCGACCGTTCCGCCCCGCTGCCCACCGGCGGCACCATGGACCAGGCCGACGGCACCGCCTGGATGGCGATGTACACCCTGAACCTGCTCCGCATCGCCCTCGAACTGGCCGGGCAGAACCCGGTCTACGAGGACATGGCGAGCAAGTTCTTCGAACACTTCCTCTATATCGCCGAAGCCATGGCCGGGCTCGGCACCGCAGGCGGCGTCGCCCCCGCCTCGGCCACCGCCGGAAGCGGCATCAAGGGCAACGGCCTCTGGTCCGAGACGGACGGCTTCTTCTACGACGCGCTCCGCCTGCCCGACGGCACCGTCGAGCGCATGCGAGTCCGCTCCCTCGTCGGCCTCATCCCCCTGCTCGCCGTCGAGGTCATCGGCGCCGAGGTCATCGACCGCCTGCCCGACTTCGCCAGCCGCATGCGCTGGTTCCTCAACTACCGCGCCGACCTCGCCGGCCTCATCTCCCGCTGGGCCGAGCCCGGCGCCGGCGAACGCCGCCTGCTCTCCCTCCTGCGCGGCCACCGCATGAAGGCCCTGCTGGTCCGCATGCTCGACGAGCGCGAGTTCCTCTCGCCCCACGGCATCCGTTCCCTGTCCAAGGCGCACGAGGCCGCACCCTTCCGCTTCCGCCACGGCGGCCAGGAATACGGCGTCGCCTACAGCCCCGGCGAGAGCCCGACCCGGCTGTTCGGCGGCAACTCGAACTGGCGCGGCCCCATCTGGTTCCCGCTCAACGCCCTGCTGATCGAGGCGCTCCGCCGCTTCCACGACTATTACGGCGACGAGTTCCTGATCGAATGCCCCGTCGGCACCGGCAAGATGAAGACCCTCGCCCAGGCCGCCGACGAAGTCCGCCACCGCCTCGTCACCCTGTTCACCCGCACCCCCGACGGCACGCGGCCCTGCCAGCCCGACGCCCACATCTGGCCCGGCGAGGAAGCGCTCGAGTTCCACGAGTTCTTCCACGGCGACACCGGCCGCGGCCTCGGCGCCGCCCACCAGACCGGCTGGACCGGTCTCATCGCCCTCATCATCCAGAACCACGCCACCGTCGAAGCCGGCCACAAGCTCCCCGAAGACCCGCCGGCCTCGACCCTCCCCCTGCACGAGGCGCCGGAAACGGTCGAACCACCAGCGGCGGTCGAAGCGGCTGCCCCGCCTTCGGGAACCGAAGCGCCCGCGGTCGCGGGTCCGGCCGACCTCGCCCCCTGACGCCCGTTTTGCTGGACGAGCACGACGGGCCCCGTCTAGGCTGAACACAACGGACGCCCTGAAGCGCCCACGCCGGTCCTGGCTCCCCCACCAAGGAGACAGGCATGCTTCGACGTCACATCCTCGCCGCCGCCGGGTCCATCCTCCTGCCCCGGCCGTCCCTCGCCCAACCCGCGAGCTCTCGCGTGCTGCGCTTCGTGCCGCAGTCCGACGTGACGGTGCTCGATCCCGTCACCACCACCGCATACATCACCCGCAACCATGGCCTGCTGGTCTGGGACCAGCTTTATGGCCTGGATGCCGAGCTGCAGCCCCAGCCGCAGATGGTCGAGGGCCACCAGGTCGAGGACGAAGGCCGCCGCTGGACCTTCCGCCTGCGCGAGGGCCTGGTGTTCCACGACGGCGAACCCGTGCGCGGGCGGGACTGCGTGGCCTCCATCCGCCGCTGGGCCCAGCGGGACGCGCTGGGCCAGGCCCTGCTGGCCCGCCTGGCGGAGATGACGGCGCCCGACGACCGCAGCTTCGTCATCCGCCTCCACCGCCCCTTCAGCGCCATGCTGCTGGCCCTGTCGAAGCTCGGCCCGCCCGCCCTGCTCGTCATGCCCGAGCGCCTGGCGCAGAACGATCCCGGCAAGGCCATCACCGAGATCGTCGGCTCCGGCCCGTTCCGCTGGAACGCCGCCGAGCGCATGGCCGGCGCCCGCGCCGTCTATGATCGCAACCCCGCCTATCGCCCGCGGGACGGCGGCGTCGTCTCGGGCGCAGCCGGGCCCAAGCGCGTGCACTTCGACCGGGTCGAGTTCACCGTCATGCCCGACCAGGGCACCGCCGCGGCGGCCCTGGCCAACAACGAGGTCGACTGGTGGGAGAACCCCAGCAACGACATGCTGCCTTTGCTGGAGCGCAACAAGGACATCGTCACCCGCCTCGCCACCCCACTGGGCAACACCGGCAGCGGCATCTTCAACCACCTGTATCCGCCCTTCGACAAGGTCGCGGTCCGCCGGGTGGTGCTGCAGGCCATGGTGCAGCAGGACTTCATGACCGCCGTCGCCGGCACCGACCCCAAGCTGTCGCGCTCCGGCATCGGCTTCTTCACCCCGGGCACGCCCATGGCCAACGACGCCGGGCTGGAAGCCGTCACCGGCCCCCGCGACATGCCCGCCCTGCGCCGCGCCCTGATCGAGGCCGGCTACAAGAACGAGCGGGTGGTGCTGATGGCCTCGACCGAGAACCCGGTCCTGGCCGCCATGGGCGAGGTCTGCAACGACCTGCTCACCCGGCTGGGCTTCAACGTCGACTTCGTCGTCAGCGACTGGGGCACCGTCGTCACGCGGCGCGCCAGCAAGGAGCCGCCGGACCGCGGCGGCTGGAACATGTTCAACACCTCCTGGGCCGGCCTCGACACCGCCGACCCCATCGCCGAGCAGGTGCTGCGGACCGAAGGCCAGAACGGCTGGTTCGGCTGGCCCGACATCCCCCGCATCACCGCGCTGAAGGAAGCCTGGCTCGAAGCCCCCGACCTCCCGACCCAGCAGCGCATCGCCCGCGACATCCAGACCGTCGCCTTCGACCAGGTCCCCTTCCTCCCGACCGGGCAGTACTTCTACAAAACAGCGATCCGGCGTACGCTCCGCGACACCGTCGACGGCATGTTCGTCTTCTGGGACGTAAAGCGCGCGACTTAGACCATGGAGCCGACACGGCTCCCTCGAGCCGAACAGGCTCCATGCCGAGGAGAAGCAGAATGACCCCCATCGACGCCATCCGCCGGGACCACGAGGCCCTGACCGCCATCCGCCAGGACATCCACCGCCACCCGGAGCTGGGCCTCGAGGAGCATCGCACCGCCGCCCTGGTCGCCGCCAAGCTCGAGGAATGGGGGATCGAGGTGCATCGGGGCGTCGGCAAGACCGGCGTCGTCGGCGTGCTGCGCAACGGCGCCGGCAACCGCGCCATCGGCCTGCGCGCCGACATGGACGCGCTGCCCATGACCGAGGCCACCGGCCTGCCCTGGTCCTCCACCGTGCCCGGCAAGATGCACGCCTGCGGCCATGACGGCCACACCACCATGCTGCTGGGCGCCGCCAAGTACCTCGCCGAAACCCGCAAGTTCAGCGGCACCGTCCACTTCATCTTCCAACCCGGCGAGGAAGGCTGCGGCGGCGCCCTCGCCATGCTCGAGGACAAGCTGTTCGAGCGCTTCCCCTGCGACACCATCTACGGCATGCACAACCGCACCGGCATGGACGTCGGCCGCTACGCCGTCCGCTCCGGCCCCGCCATGGCCGGCGGCGCGTTCTTCGACATCACCATCGGCGGCAAAGGCTCCCACGGGGCCCGCCCGGAAGAAAGCATCGACCCGGTGCTGACCGCCTGCCACCTGGCCACCGCGCTGCAGTCCATCGTCTCCCGCACCCTGTCGCCCCGCGACCAGGCCGTCGTCTCCGTCACCAAGGTGGCAGGCGGCGACGCCTACAACGTCATCCCCCAGACCGCCGTGCTGTCGGGCACCGCACGCTTCTTCTCGCGCGACGTCGGCGACAAGATCGAGGCGGCGATGCGCCGCCTGGCCGAAGGCGTCGCCACCGGCTTCGGCGCCACCGCCACCGTGGACTGGCGCCTGATCTTCGCCCCCACCGTCAACGCCGCCGAACCCACCGAGGCGGTCAAGCAGGCCGTCATCGACCTGGTCGGCGACGCACAGCTGGAAACCGAACGCCCCGCCGTCATGGGCTCCGAAGACTTCGCATTCATGCTGGAAAAGGTCCCGGGCGCCTACCTCAACCTCGGCAACGGCCCCGGATTCTCCCCCCACCACCCCGAATACGCCTTCAACGACGAAGCCATCCCCTTCGGCGCCGGCCTCTACGCCCGCCTCGTCGAACTCGGCCTCCCCCAAACCGAAGAAGCCTGACCCAAGACCGAAAGCCACGAAGCCGCGACGTGGTTCCCCTGGACCTTCCCCCCGCCTCGACAAGAAAAGAAACAAGGAAACGACCAGAATGACCCCCAGACGCACCCTCCTCACCACCGCCATCCTCGCCGGCACCACCCTCGCCGGCACCACCCTCGCCACCCAGACCCGCGCCGCCGCCCAAACACCCGAGCTCCCAACCCCGAACACCCCCAAAGGCCTCTGGGCCAGCAGCGCCTGGGCCACCAAGCGCCGCGACGGCCAGGACATCCAGCTCGCCCTCTACCGCAAGCGGCTCGAAGCCCCCGCACCCGGCCAACCGCCCCGGCCCGTCCTGCTCCTGGTCCACGGCTCCTCCCCCGCCGCCCTCGCCAGCTTCGACCTGGCGCTCCCGGGCAACGACGACTACTCGCTCATGACCGTCTTCGCCCGCCTCGGCTACGACGTCTGGACCCTCGACCATGAAGGCTACGGACGCTCCACCCGAACCGAGGCCAACTCCGACATCGCCAGCGGCGTCGCCGACCTCGTCGCCGCCACCGACCACATCGCGCAGGAAACCGGCCAGACCCGCATGCACATGCTGGGCGAATCCTCGGGCGCCCTGCGCGCCGGCGCCTTCGCCGTGCTCCGGCCCGAGCGCATGGGCCGCCTCGTGCTCGCCGCCTTCACCTACACCGGCAAGGGCTCCCCCACCCTCGGCAAGCGCGCCGAACAGCTCGAGTTCTACCGCACCCACAACCGCCGCCCCCGCGACCGCGCCATGCTCGAAAGCATCTTCACCCGCGACCACCCCGGCACCACCGACCCCGAGGTCGCCCGCGTCTTCGTCGACAAGGAGATGGTCAACGGCGACACCGTGCCGACCGGCACCTACCTCGACATGACGTCCAACCTCCCCGTCGTCGACCCGGCCCGCCTCCTCTGCCCCGTCCTGCTCATCAAGGGCGAATACGACGGCATCTCCGCGCTGGAGGACCTGCAGGACTTCTACAACCGCCTGCCCAACGGCGACCGCCAGCTGTCGATCGTCGCCGGCGCCGCCCACTCCATCATCCTCAGCCGCAGCCACAAGGCGTTCCAGCACGTCGTCCAGGCGTTCCTGACCATCCCCGGCACCGCCGCCGCCGCCGGGTAGGCCGGGTTGCGCCCTTCGCCGCCCGCAACGATAATGCGGCGGGGCAAAGGGGGACGTCCGTGACGACGATCGTGAGTTCGGGCAAAACCAGCACCGGCCTGCCCGCCACCGCCAGCCCGGTGCTCGTCCTCTCGGGCGGCATCACCCTGGCCACCAGCATCCGCAGCGGCGGCCTGGAGACCGTCGCCGCCGGCGGCCTGGCCAGCGCCACCACCGTCAGCGGCGGCGGCGGCGCCGCACAAATCCTGTCGGGCGGCCGCTCGGTCGCCACCAGCGTGGGCAGCGGCGGCCTCGAATCCCTGCTCGCCGGCAGCGAGGCCGACAACGCCGTCGTCAACGCCGGCGGCAGCCAGACCGTCTCGTCCGGCGGCCTCGCCAGCCTGACCACCCTGCTCGGCGGCGCAACCCAGCAGATCTTCGCCAGCGGCACCGCCACCACCACGATCGTCGGCGCCGGGGCGGTCCAGCAGGTCGGCACAGGCGGGCGCACGTTCGGCACGACCCTCTCGGGCGGCAGCGCGACGATCGCAGGGGGTTCGAGCACCAGCGCCTTCATCAGCAGCGGCGGGGTGGAGACGATCTCGTCGGGCGGCGTCACCAGCGGCGCCACGCTTCTCGTCGGCGGCAACCAGATCATCTCCGCCCAGGGCCTGTCCCTGATGGCCGTCAACGAAGGCGGCAACCAGCTCATCCTGCTCTCGGGCCTCGCGGACGGCACCTTCGTCGGCGGCGGCACCCAGTTCGTGATGGCGGGCGGCAAGGCCACCAACACGCTCGTGGGGTCCTACAACTCGGTCTACCTGTTCCTGTCCGGCACGCAGGACGTCCTGGCCGGCGGCATCGCCAGCGCCACGGCGGTGGACACCAGCGGCACGCTGACGGTGGAACAGGGTGGGCTCATCTTCGCCGCGAGAGTGATCGGCAGCGGGGCGATCAGGATCAGCGGCAACGCGATGGGCACGGCCATCAGCGGCGGCGGCCAGGCTATCGTGTTCGCGGGCGGCAGCGCCTCCGGCACGGTCGTCAGCGGCGGCGGCACCCAATACATCTCCGCCGGCGGCGCCTCCACGCAGACCGTGGTGTCGAGCGGCGGCTACGAGGAGGTCTATGCCGGCGGCTTCACCAGCGGGACCATCCTCAGCCAGGGCGGCTCCGAGGACATCGCGGCCGGCGCCCTGGCCAACGCCATGGTCATCCTGGGCGGCGGCGCCTTCCTGAACGGCTTCTCGAACGTCCATGGCTCCAGCTTCGGCACGGTCGTCAGCAGCGCCGGCTTCGAGGACATCGATCCCGGCGGCACGTCGACCAGCACCTTCGTCAGCAGCGGCGGCACCCAGCGCGTCTTCTCCACCGGCACCGCCGCCGGCACGACGATCGGGCCGGGCGGGCTGCAGACCGTCGGCGGCGGGGCGACCGTCTTCGGCACCCTCGTCCAGGCCGGCGGGCTGCAAAACGTCATCGGCAGCGCGTCGGTTCGCAGCTCCATCCTGCTCGCGGGCGGGCAGCAGGTCGTCAACTCGGGCGGCAACCCGCTCGGCACGGTCGTTTCCGCAGGCGGCGTCCTCACCGTCTCCAGCCTGGGCACGACCAGCGGCGCCTTCGTGCTGTCGGGCGGCATCGAGACGGTGTCGGCGTTCGGCACCGCAATCGGCACGGTCGTCAGCCGGGGCGGCACGCTGCTGGTCAACTCCGGCGGTTCGGCCACCGTGACCGTCCTGCAGCAAGGCGGCCAGATCGACCTGGCTGCCCTCGCCTTCGTCAGCGGCGGCAACGCGACCCTCGTCCCCGGCAACGTCCTGACCGTCACCGAGGGCGGCAGGACCGTCACCCAGCTCCTTGCCGGCCCCTACGCCGCGACCCGGTTCGCCGTCGCCGCCGACGCATCCGGCGGCACGCTCGTCACCGCCCAGCCCGGCCCCGGACGGCCCAACGACCTCGACGGCGACGGCAGGTCCGACGTCGTGCTGCAGAACGCCAACGGCACCACCGTCGTCTACACCATGAACGGCGGCGCGATCACGTCCGGCACCTCCCTCGGCAGCTTCGGCCCCGGCACCCAGATCGTCGGCACCGGCGACTTCAACGGCGACGGCACCGCCGACACGCTCGTCGAAGGCCCGGGCGGCAGCCTCACCCTGTTCCTTGTCGCCAACACCAGCTACGTCGCCGGCTTCTCGCTCGGCAGCTACGGCGCCGCCTGGACCGTCGCAGGCACCGGCGACCTCGACGGCGACGGCAAGTCCGACATCCTGCTGCAGAACACCAACGGCGCCCTCGTCGGCTTCACCATGAACGGCGGCAGCGTCACCGCCGGCACGTCCTACGGCAACTTCGGAACGTCGAAAGTGGTCGGCATCGGCGACTTCAACAACGACGGCACGTCCGACATGCTGGTGCAGGGCACGGACGGCACGCTGACGGAGTTCGCGGTCAAGAACAACGGGTTCACGGCCGGATACACCATCGGCAAGTTCGCCGGCTTCAAGGTGGCGGGCGTCGGCGACTACAACGGCGACGGCCGCGCCGACATCCTGCTGCAGAGCGCCGCCGACAACTCCGCCGTCATCTTCAGCATGAACGGCGGCGCCGTCACCGCCGGCACCTCGCTCGGCACGCTCGGGAACACCAAGGTCGTCGCCTCCGGCGACTTCAACGGCGACGGCACGTCCGACATCGTGACCCAGGCGTCCAACGGCGCCCTGACGCTGTTCACCATCGTCAACGACGCCGTCACCGCCGGCTACACGCTCGGCAACCCCGGCACGAGCTGGCACCTGATCGACCCCACCCTGCCGGGCATCCTGCCCACCACCAGCCAGGCCGCCCTCGCGGCCGCCATCCGGTCCGACGCCACCGCCGCCCCACCCGACCCCGCCATACCCGACCCACCCGCATCCTGGAGCCCGCCGGACAGCCCCGCCGCCCCCGCAGCCGCCGCCCCCGATACCCCGGGCACCATGCTCCTCCCGATCCTCGCGCGCGCCGACGGAGCGCTCGCCTCCTGAACCAGCCCCCATCCCGCCAGTGACCGCCCCCCGCGCCATGTCTGGAGCCTAGCGATGCGCCACCAGTCCCGGGTCGTCGGCAACCGCTACATGGCCGTCGCCGGCCAGTACCTGGCCACCGAGGCCGCCCACGCCATTCTGCAGGCCGGCGGCAACGCCATCGACGCGGGCGTCGCCGGCGGCATCGCGCTAGGCGTCGTGCACTGCGACCAGGTGCAGGTCTCGGGCGTCGCCCCGATCCTGATCTACCTGGCCGAGCGTGACGAGGCCGTCTCCATCGCCGGCCTCGGCTGGTGGCCGGAAACCACGGACCTCGGCCGCTTCGAGCGCGAGCACGGCGGCGGCATCCCCGACGGGCTGCTCCGCACCGTCATCCCCGCCGCACCCGACGCCTGGATCACCGCCCTGTCCCGCTACGGCACCATGCGCTTCGCCGACGTGGCCGCCGCCGCCATCCGCTATGCGCGCGAAGGGTTCGCCGTGCACGCCGTCATGGCCGCCTTCTTCGCCGACTACGCCGCCCAGTATGCCCGCTGGCCCAGCAACCGCGCCCTCTTCCAGCCCCAGGGCCGCCCGCTGCGCGAGGGCGAGCGCCTGGTCCAGCCCGACCTCGCCGCCGCGCTGCAATACATGGCCGACGAGGAGGCCGCCCACGCCCACCAGGGCCGGGAGGCCGCCCTCGAAGCCGCCCGCGCCGCCTTCTACAAGGGCGACCTGGCCGTCGCCATGACGCGCTTCCATGCCGAGAACGGCGGCAACCTCACCATGCGCGACCTCGCATCCTACCGCTCGGAGGTCGAGGCGCCGATCCGCCACGACTTCCACGGGACGGAGGTGCTGAGCTGCGGCTACTGGTGCCAGGGCCCGACCCTGCTGCAAATGCTGGCGCTGCTCGGCAACGACGACCTACGCGGCATGGCGCATAACGGCGCCCCCTACATCCATCTGCTCACCGAGGCGATGAACCTCTGCTTCGCCGACCGCGAGCGCTACGTCGGCGACCCCCGCTTCATCGACGTGCCCGGCGAAATCCTGCTCTCGCCCGCCTACGCCGCCCGACGCCGCCAGCTGATCCGCCCCGACCGCGCCTTCGGCACCATGGCGCCCGCCGGGCACATTCCCGGCTTCGGCAGCCCGTCCGGCAACGCCACGCCCTCGTTCACCGAGCCGCGGCTGCCCGCCGACACCTCTTACGTCTGTGTCGTCGACGCCAAGGGCAACGTCTTCTCCGCAACCCCCAGCGACGTCTCCTGGGATGGCCCGATCATTCCCGGTCTCGGCTTCTGCCCCTCCAGCCGCGGCTCGCAGTCCTGGGGCACCGCCGGGCACGCCTCCGCCGCACGGGCCGGCAAACGGCCGCGCCTGACGCCCAACCCCAGCATCGCGCTGCGTCGCGGCCGCTTCGCCATGCCCTTCGGCGCTCCGGGCGGCGACCTGCAGCCCCAGGGCATGCTCCAGGTCTTCCTCAACCACGTCGTCTTCGGGATGGACCTGCAGGAAGCCATCGACACCCCCCGCTTCGTCACCCGCAACTTCCCCGACAGCTTCGAGCCGCATCCCTACTATCCCGGCCGCCTCGACCTCGAGACCGGGATCGATCCCGCCGTCGGCGACACCCTCGCCGGCTACGGCCACCAGGTGAACTGGCTGCCACCGCTGTCGATGAAGACCGCCGGCGTCTGCGCCATCTCCGCCGACCTCGACGCCGGGATCCTGCACGGCGCGGCCGACCCGCGCCGCACCGGCCGCGCCATGGGGCTGTGACCGCCCACCGGTGAAGGTGGCGGATGCCTGATCAGGCGGTCGGGCCGTGGTCGGGCAGCGGCGCGTTGTCCAGCACCCGGCGGTAGTTGAAGCGGCAGAGATCGATCGACCGGAACCCGCCGTCCAGGATCAGCTCCGCAACCGCGCGCCCCACCGCGGGCCCGTGCTGCAGCCCATGGCCGGAGAACCCGGCCGCCACGATGAAGTTCGGCACCGTGGGGCACCGGTCGATCACCGGGTTGCCGTCCAGCTGGCTCATGTCGTAGTGGCCGACCCAGCCGCCCTTCATCTTGATCGCCTCGAACGCGCTGCTCTGCTGCGCCAGCCGCGGCCAGACCACCGCCTCGAACGCCGCATGGTCCAGCTCCCACTGGAAGCCCGGCACCTCGTCGGGCGCGCTGTAGCCGGCGATGTAGCCCTTCTGCAGCCGCCGCATGCCGTGCCCCGTGGCGTGGCGCATCGCCGGAATCGGCTCCAGCGCGCCCTGCATGTCGAAGAAGAACTGCTGCCGCCGCATCGGCACCACCGGCAATCCCATGCCGACCATGCCGCACACCTCCGCCGCCCAGCAGTTGGCCGCGTTCACCAGCGTGTCCACCGCGAGCGTGCCGCCCCCCTCCAGCCGCGCCGCCCGCACCAGCCCACCCGTGACATCGAGCCCCACGACCCGGTCCCGCACGAAACGCACCCCCCGCCCCTCCGCCGCGCGGCGGAACCCCATCAATGCCGCGTTCGGGTCGATCTGCCCGTCATCCGGCGTCAGCGTCGCGAAGTCCACGTCGTCGAAATGGAACGAAGGGTAGCGCGACCGCAGCGCCGCCCGGTCCAGCCGATGCACCTCGACCCCCAGCGACTCCTGCATGTCCGCGATCCTCAGCAGCGCCGCCACCGCCCCAGCCCCCGCCACCTGGTACAGATACCCCATGCGGTAGAACTGCGGGTCGAACTGTACGGTCCCGCCCGTCACCTGCCGGGCGAAGTCCGAGTAGACGGCATCCCCGTACAGCGACATCTGCACGTTCTCCGGCAAGGCATGCTGCAGCCGGATCCCGCCCACCGCCCGCGGCGTCGCCGCCCACGCATAGGTCGGGTCCGGCTCCACCACCACGACATCCGCCGCCGCCCCGGCCACCGCCAGCGCATAGGCGATGCACGAGCCCATGATGCCGCCGCCCACGATGACGATCCGGTCCACGCCGTTATCCCTTCCGGTTCCGCCACGGACCATGGCCATCAACGCATCCGCTTCGTCAACCTTGGCGCCCCGACGGCAGGGCCGCGTCCTTCGTGCCTTCGTGGTCCAGCTTGAAAACGTGGCGTTCGAGCGATCGCCCTGCCCAGGTCGGCACCCGGTTGGCCCCGCCCCGCCGCTCCTCTACGATACCGGCCGGCGACGCACCGGCGGAACGGTGCGCCCGGACAAGGCGGCTGCGCATGATCAGAGGTTCGTCCCCGCTCTCCGCCGTCAGCCCGCTCTACCTGGACCACCTCTATACCCGCTTCCGTAAGAACCCGGCGGATCTCGACGAGAGCTGGCGGTGCCTGTTCGGCATACTGGACCTCGTGGGTGAAACGACCGGCACGGACTTCGCCGCCGGCCTGTCGAACCACGTCGGCGCCGGGCCAGGCCAGGAAAGGCTGGCCGAGGCGATCCGGCTCCGGGGCCACCTGATGGCCGACACGGACCCGCTGGAACCAGGTCGCCCGCGGACGGACCATGCCGCCTTCGTGCCCCACATGCCGCCGCCCGCACCCTCGCCCGACGTGCTGCGGCACTTGCACTGCGGCACGCTCGCCCTCGAATCTGCCCATATCGACGACCCGCACCGCCGCAACTGGCTGATCGAGGCTTTCGAGCGCATCGCGCTGGCCGCCCCGCACGACGACGGGCGCGACATGCTGTTCGACCTGATCCGCACCGACGAGCTCGAGCGCTTCCTCGGGCGCAAGTTCCCGACCAAGAAGCGGTTCGGCGCCGAGGGCGCGGAGGGCATCGTCGTCCTGTTGCGCGCGATCCTGCGGCAGGCCGCTGCGTCCGGCGTCACCCACGTCGTCCTGGGCACCATGCACCGCGGACGCCTCGCCCTCATGACCACCCTGCTGGGCCGCTCGCCCGCCCGGCTGTTCGCCGAGCTCGAAGGCGCCCACCCCTTCCCCAACGACCCCGTCCGGCCCGGCGACGTCCCCTACCATCTCGGCCTTCGAACGACGATCGAGACAGGGGCGGGGGCGCTCGAGGTCATCTTGCTGGCCAACCCGTCGCACCTGGAGGCGATCGACCCCGTCGTGCTCGGCCGCGCCCGCGCCCTGCAGGACCGCCTGGGCGACGAAGGCGCACGCCGCGTGCTGCCGCTGATCGTCCACACCGACGCCGCTGTCGTCGGACAGGGAGTCGTCGCCGAGACGCTGCAGCTGGGCGCCCCGCCGGGCTTCACGACCGGCGGCACCGTCCATGTCGTGCTCAACAACCAGATCGGCTTCACGACGGAGCCGCAGCAGGCCCGCACCTCGCGCCACTGCACCGGGCCCTGGAAGGCCATCGACAGCTGCATCCTGCACCTCAACGGCGACGACACCGACGCCATCGGCCGCGCTGCCCGGTTGGCGGTCGAGTGGCGCCAGGTCCAGGGCTGCGACGCGGTCGTGGACTTCGTCTGCTACCGCCGCAACGGACACAACGAGATCGACGAGCCGACGTTCACCCAACCCCTGCTGTATCGACAGGTCGCGGCGCACGAGCCGGTGACGGAGGCCACCGCCCGCCGCATGATCGAGGCCGGCATCGTCACCCGCCAGGCCGTCGACGACCACGCGGAGGCCTGCCGCGCCACGCTGGCCGACGCCTATGCCGCCAGCCGTCACGTCCGGATCAACGAAAGCGGCTACCCCACGGACCGGCCCGCCCACCAGGCCAGCCCCACCGGCGTCGCGCCCGAGCGGCTGCGGGCGATCGCCGACCACCTGGCGGCCGAGCCGAACGGCCTGACGCTGCATCCGAAGATGGCGCGCGTGCTGCGCCAGCGGGCGATCGGCGACGGCGGCCTGCCCTGGGCCGTCGCCGAGTCGCTGGCACTCGGCAGCCTGCTGCAGGATGGCGTGGACGTTCGCCTGACCGGGCAGGACGTCGTCCGCGGTGCCTTCTCGCACCGGCATCTCAGCCTGGTCGACAGCCGGACCGGCGCAGGTCACACGACGCTCTCGCACCTGCCCGACCGCAAGGGCCGCCTCTCGCTGCACGACAGCCCGCTGTCGGAATACGCGGTGCTCGGGTTCGAATACGGCTACAGCCTCGGCCGCCCCGACGCCCTGACGATATGGGAGGCGCAGTTCGGCGACTTCGCCAACGGCGCGCAGATCGTGCTCGACCAGTTCATCGCCGCCGCCGAGGAGAAGTGGTGCATGCCCTCCGGCCTCGTCGTCCTGCTGCCCCATGGGCTGGAAGGTCAGGGCCCCGAACATTCCTCGGCCCGGATCGAGCGGTTCCTGCAGATGGCCGCCGGCACCAACATGCGGATCGTCCAGCCCTCGACCCCAGCCAACTACTTCCACCTGCTGCGCCGCCAGGTCTGTGCGGCCGAACGCCGGCCCTTGATCGTCGCCAGCCCCAAGCGCCTCCTGCGCCTGCAGGCCGCCGTCTCGCCCCTGGCGGACTTCGCCCCCGGCCGCTGCTTCGACCAGATCGTCTCGAGCCTGCCCGACGGGGCCGTCCGGCGCATCCTGCTCTGCAGCGGCAAGATCGCCTACGAGCTCGAGGCCGAGCGGGCCCGACGCGGCGCCGACGACGTCGCGGTCGTCCGGATCGAGGAGCTGTTCCCCCTGCCCGTCGCCCCGCTCCTGGCGCTGTTCCGCGCCTGGCCCGACGCCACGGCCCTATGGGTGCAGGAGGAGCCGGAGAACATGGGCGCCTGGTCCTGGCTCGACCGGCAGCTGGAGCGGCTGCGACAGGACGCCGGCTCGGTCCGGGGCCCGCTCGCCTACGTCGGCCGCCCCGCATCAGGCTCGCCCGCCGGTTCGTTCCATGCCGAACACGAGACCGATCAGGCCGCCATCGTGGCGCGCGCCTTCGAACCGACCCCGCCGTGCCGGACATCCCCCGTCCCTGGAGACACCCCATGAATGCCATCGCGCCACAACTCACCGTAAAGCCGCTCGCCGGCGCGATCGGCGCGGAGATCCACGGGATCGACCTGCAGGCCGGCGTCTCGGACGCGATCCTGGCCCGCATCCGAGACATCTGGCTCGAGCACGGCGTCGTCTTCTTCCGCGGCCAGACCCTGCCGCCCCAGGCCTTCGCCGCCTTCGCCCGCCGCTTCGGCGAGGTCGTGCACTACCCCTTCCTCAGCGGCCTCGAAGACGCCCCCGAGGTGATCGCCGTGGTGAAGCTGGAGCACGAGACGGCCAATTTCGGCGGCCTGTGGCACTCCGACACCGCCTATCTCGAGATCCCGCCCATGGCCACCATGCTTATCGCCCGCGAGGTCCCGCCCTATGGCGGCGACACGCTGTTCGCCAGCGGAACCAAGGCCTACGAAGCGCTCTCGGACGGCATGAAGCGCCTGCTCGGGCCGCTGCGCGCGATCAACAGCTCCACCAAGGCCGAAAAGACCCGCACCCGCGAGGACCGCAAGCCCGGCGAAGCGCGCCAGGTGCTGGAGGCCGAGCACCCGGTCATCCGCACCCATCCGGAAACCGGCCGGAAGGCGCTGTACGTCAACTTCGGCCACACGATCCGCTTCGCCGACATGACCGAGGACGAAAGCGCCGGCCTGCTGGCGTTCCTGTTCACCCACCAGGCGCAGCCCGAGTTCACCTGCCGCTTCCGCTGGGAACCCGGCTCCATCGCGCTCTGGGACAACCGATGCGCCCTGCACAACCCGATCAACGACTACCACGGCCACCGCCGCATCATGCATCGCGTGACCCTGGCCGGAACACGGCCAGCCTGACAACCGTCCGGAACACGGCCAGCCTGACAACCGTCCGGAACACGGCCAGCCTGACAACGGTCCGGAACACGGCCAGCCCGACGGTACCTGTCTGTACGCCAGCGTACAGCAGGGTCGAAGACGAGCCGCCCGGTCGCATTTGGACCGGATTCAAGCTCTATGGCGAGGGGTTGCATTCTGCTCCACTGCACCGAATTCCACGCCGTGGGGATCGACCCGGCCTGTCTCGTGCGTGGCCAAGCCGCAGCCCCAGGCACTCCGAGGAACCGCCCATGCCGCCCGTCATCCTGCCCTTCCTCCGCTGCGTGTCGCGTCCAGCCGCGAAGGTCCGCGCCCGTGGCTAGGGACCGGTCGCGCCCGCCCCGCCCGCGCACCCTGAACGAGACATCCGTCGCCGCGCTGATCCGGCTGCTGACCGAGCGCGGTCTGACGGAAGACCAGATCGAGCGCGGCCTGGACTACATCGAGGCCGTCGGCGCCCGAACGATGCGCGACGGCTTCGAGCTCGCCATGTCCCGCATCCTGTATACCGACCACGAGCTGGCGTCCGGCCAGCGGTTCACCTTCCCGGAAGACGCCGGGCAGCAGGCCTGACCGGGGCCGCTCTCGTCAGCCTGCGCCGCGCCGGGTGAAGCGCCGGAACGCCTCCAGCGTCTCGGCGCTCACATGATGCTCGATCCCCTCCGCATCGATCCGGGCGTTCTCCGCGCTGATCCCCAAGGCGCGCAGGAACTCCTCCACGATCTGGTGCCGCAGCCGGCTCCGCTCCGCCAGCTGCCGCCCCGCCTCGGTCAGGAACACCCCCCGATAGGGCCGCTGCACGATCAGGCCCTCATCCGCCAGCCGCTTGAGCATCTTGGCCACCGTCGGCTGCGCCACGCCCAGCCGGCCGGCGATGTCCACCTGCCGCGCCTCCCCGGCATCGTCGATCAGGTCGGCGATCAGCTCCACGTAATCCTCGACCAGCTCCAGCCGGCGCGACTGCCGGGCATGCCGGAAGCTCTCCACATGCACGGCGCTGTCCATCAGCGGCGAGTCCGACGGCTTCGCTGCAGGTCTCCCCTTCACGGTCGCCGCATCCTTGGCCATGCAAGTTTCTTCCCCTTCGGAGAGATTCTTAGCCCAGCCTCACTCGGGCTCGCAAGAGCATGCGGGTTCGGACGATGAACCCTCCGCTTCACCCTATAGTCCCTTGATGTTAGTTTAGCCGATGCTATATCGAGGCGGCATGGCAACACGAACGACCCTCACCCAGCGCACGGAACGCGACATCGACGAGGCGCTGGCCGGTCGCGGCCGCGGCCCGCTCCGCACCGCCCTGCTGTTCACCGGGCCCGCCGTCATGGCCTCCATCGCCTACATGGACCCCGGCAACTTCGCGACCAACATCCAGGCCGGCGCCCGCTACGGCTATTCCCTGCTCTGGGTCGTCGTGCTGGCCAACGCCGTCGCCATGCTGTTCCAGTCGCTCTCGGCCAAGCTCGGCATCGCCACCGGCCGCAACCTGGCCGAGCTGTGCCGCGACCGCTTCCCCCGCCCCGTCGTCTGGGGCATGTGGGGCATCAGCGAGGTCGCGGCAATGGCGACCGACCTCGCCGAGTTCCTGGGCGGCGCCATCGGGCTCTCGCTGCTGTTCCACATGCCGCTCATGGCCGGCATGGTCGTCACCGGCATCGTCACCTACGCCATCCTCATGGTCGAGAAGCAGGGATACCGCCCGATCGAGCTCGTCGTCGGCGCGCTCGTGTTCGTCATCGCCGCCTCGTTCCTCATCGAGATGCTGATCGCCCCCGTCGACTGGGCGGCCGCCGCCCGCGGCACCGTCTCACCGCATTTGGCCGATGCCGGGGCGCTCACCATCGCCGTCGGCATCATCGGCGCCACGGTCATGCCGCACGCCGTCTACCTGCACTCCGGGTTGACCCAGGGCCGGGCCCAAGGCGGGCAGCAAGGCGGGCAGCAAGGCGGGCAGCAAGGCGGGCAGCAAGGCGGGGCCCAAGGTGGCGGGCTGGCCCGCAGCCCGCGCGAACGCCTGAAGCTGCTGCGCTTCTCCAACATCGAGGTCGTGGCCGCCCTCGTGGTCGCCGGCCTCGTCAACATGGCCATGGTCGTCATGGCAGCCAGCACCTTCCACGACGGCCATGCCGAGGTCGCCGAGATCGCGACCGCCTACCACATGCTCGCCCCCCTGCTGGGCGCAGGGGCGGCCGGGTTCTTTCTGCTGTCGCTGATCGCCTCGGGCATCTCGAGCTCGGTCGTCGGCACCATGGCCGGGCAGATGATCATGCAGGGCTTCGTCGGCTTCCGCATCCCCGTCTGGCTGCGCCGCCTGGTGACGATGCTTCCCGCCTTCGTCGTCGTCGCGATGGGCGTGGACGCGACCGATGCGCTGATCTTCAGCCAGGTCCTGCTCAGCCTCGCCTTGCCCTGCCCCATGATCGCCCTCGTCGTCCTGACCCGGCGCCCCGACATCATGGGCGAGCTGGTCAACGACCGCCGCACCCAGGCCGCCGCCGTCGTCGGCACCGTCGCCATCCTGCTGCTGAACCTAATCCTGCTGCTGCAGACCGCCGGCCTGCCTATCCCCGGCCTGCCCACCTTGGGCTGATCGCCTTACGCTGATCCCTCAGCCGACCGGCCGACGCCCCAGCAGCGCGCTGCCCGTCAGGGTCAGCGTCATCGTCACGCCCAGCAATATGAACGCCAGCGCCGCCCCGAACGGCCAATTGGTCGCGCGCACGAACTGGTCGTACACCGCCGGCGCCATCATCTGGAACTGCGAGCCGCCCAGCAGCACCGGCGTCGCATATGCGTTCATGCACAGGATGAACACCAGCGCGCACCCGGCCGCCACGCCCGGCGCCGCCAGGGGCAGCACCACCCGCCGGAACGCCGTGAACGGCCGCGCCCCCAGGTTGCCCGCCGCCTCCTCCAGCGCCGGGCCGATCCCCTCGAGCACCGCCGCCAGGGTCAGGATCATGTACGGCAGCACCACCGTCACGATCCCCGCGACCACCGCCGCCGGCGTATAGATCAGCTGCACCGGCCCGCTGGTCAGCCCCAGGCCGCGCAACGCCGCATTCACCACGCCGCTGTTACCCAGCAGCACCATCCACCCCGCCGCCCGCACGACGTTGCCCACCATCAGCGGAAACACCGTCACCAGCACCAGCACCGACTTCCACCGCCCCCGCATCCGCGCCAGCGCATAGGCCGCCGGGAACCCGGCCAGCAGCGCCAGCCCCGTGCACAACGCCGAGACCCACAGCGTCGTGCCCATCACGCCCCTGTAATACGGGTCCGTCACCGCCGCCACGTAGTTGCGCGGCGTCACCGCCTCGATCATCAGCTCCGTCGGGCTGTAGACGTTCAGCGAATACCGGGCCAGCACCAGCAGCGGCACCACCATCAACGCCGTCACCAGCAGCCCCGCCGGAAGCGCGAGCGCCCTCATGGCAAGGGCCGCGAGACACTCAGGCCTTGAACTCCTTGTTCCAGAAGTCGAGCAGCTGCCCCGTGTTCCTGGCCACGTAATCGAAGTCCATCTTGCGGAAATCCCTGATCTCGCGCTCCGTGAACCCGATCTGCTGGGCCAGCTCCGGCGGCAGCGGCGCGTTGTCCACCGTGCCCAGGAACCCCATCCGGTCCGCAAAGGCCGCCTGCGCCCGCGGGTTGAGCATCCCGTTCAGATACGCCAGCCCGTTCTCCTTGTTCTGCGCGTTCTTCGGCACCGCCGCCGACGACACGTACACGGTCGCACCCTCGGACGGCACCGACCGCTCCACCGGGATCCCCGCCTTCTTCCACATGAAGCCCCGCGCGGCCCACATGATGGTGATCCACACCTCCTCGCTCTTCAGCGCCGCCGCCAGCGCCTCGTTGCTCGGGTACACCTTCGCCCCCAGCGCCTTCAGCTCCAGCAGCTTCGCCTTCCCCGGCTCGTAATCCGTCATGGAGCCGCCGCCCACCAGGCCCGCCGCCTCCATGATGTTGAGATACAGCAGGTCGCTGAAGCCGACCCGGCCCCGGTACTTCGGGTCCCACAGGTCGGCATAGGACCGGGGCGCCGGCTTCACCTTGTCCGGGTTATACAGGATCACCTTGGCCGAATAGATGTGCGGGATCGAATAGGGCGTCCGCAGCGCCGGGATCACGTGCGGCAGGTCCGGCACGTTCGTCGCCGTGATCGGCTCGAACACGTTCAGCAGCGACATCGTGTACATGTCGTTGTCGCTGAGGCAGCACACGTCCATCGTGCCGCGCCGCGCCGTCCGCTCCGCCACCAGCTTGGCCTTGCGCGGGTCCTGCGGCGCTACGTCCTGCAGCACCTCGATCCCCAGCGGCGCCACGATCGGCTTGTCGATGTTGGCCGCCAGCAGCTCGGCATAGTCGCCGCCCCACGTGCCCACCACCGCCTGCCCCGAGGCGGCGCGGGCGCCACGGCCGAGCAGCGGCAGCGCGGCCGCACTGCCCATCAACGTCCGGCGATCGATCATGCATGCTCTCCCGATGGCAGCAGCCGCCCGGCCTCGGGCGCCCAGTCGAGCGCAACCGTGTCACCCGGCGCGATCCGGCGCAACGCGTCATCGCCCGCAGGAGTGGGCGCCGTCGACATCACAGGCCCGGCCGGCGTCGCGACATGCCACTCGGTCATCCCGCCCAGATACGTCACCAGCGTCACCCGCCCCGGCAACGGCCCGGCCGCCCCCACCCGCACACGTTCCGGCCGCACCACCAGCATGGTGCCCGCCCCGTCGCCGCAGGGCAGCAGCACGCCCCCCGAGCGGAAGCCCCCCTCCTCCCGCAAGCCCGCGAACGCGTTGCAGCGGCCCAGGAACCCCGCGACGAACAGGTCGACCGGGCGTTCGTACACCGCCTCCGGCGTGCCCTGCTGCCGCACCCGCCCCCCCTCCATCACCACCAGCCGGTCGGCCATCGTCAGCGCCTCCTCCTGGTCGTGCGTGACGAACAGCGTCGTCAGGCCCAGGCGCTGCTGCAGGGCCCGGATCTCCACCCGCACCTCCGCCCGCAGCCGGGCATCGAGGTTGGACAGCGGCTCGTCCAGCAGGAAGACGGCCGGGTTGACCACAAGGGCCCGGGCCAGCGCCACCCGCTGCTGCTGCCCGCCGCTCAGCTGCGCCGGCCGCCGGTCCCCCAGCCCCTCCAGCCGCACCAGCCGCAGCGCCTCCGCCACGCGCGCCGTCCGCTCGGCCCGGTTCACCCGCCGCATCTCAAGCCCGAAGCCGACGTTCTCCGCCACGGTCATGTGCGGGAACAGCGCATACCCCTGGAACACCATGCCGGTGTCCCGCGCATAGGGCGGCAGCCGCGTCACGTCCCGCTCGCCGATCACGACGCGCCCGGCACTGGGGGCGACGAACCCGGCCACCATCCGCAACGTGGTCGTCTTGCCGCACCCCGACGGCCCCAGCAGCGCCACCAGCTCGCCCTGCGCCACCACCAGGTCCACCCCGGCCACCGCGACCGTCGACCCATAGGTGCGGCGCAGCCCCTCCAGCACCAGCCGGCTCATGAAAACGCCCGCGACAGGCTGACGAACCGGTCCGTGATCAGCATCAGCGCGCCGATCAGCACGATCTGCACCGCCGCCACGGCCGCAAGCGTCGGGTCCACCCGGAACGTCAGGTAGTTCAGCATCTCCACCGGCAGCGTCGCCCGCCCGGGCCCGCTCAGCAGCAGGGTCAGCTCGAGATTTTCGAAGCTCTGGATGAAGCTGAACAGGCAGGCCGCCACCACGCCCGGCCGCACCGCCGGCAGGGTGACGCGCCAGAACACCACCCAAGGCCGCGCGCCGAGGTTGGCCGCCGCCTCCTCCGCCGCCCACCCGCCCCCCGACGCGGCCCCCGACCCGGCCCCCGACGCGGCCCCCGACCCGGCGAGAGAAGACGCCACCAGCCGCACCGTCCAGGGGATCGTCAGCAGCACATGCGCCAGTATCAGCCCGTGCAACGTCGCCGCCATCTGGAAGTCCAGCAGGTCGTCCGCCTGCACGAACACCACGTACAGCCCGGTCCCCAGCACCACCCCCGGCACCGCCAACGGCCCCAGCAACAGGCCCGATAGCGCGACCCGCACCCGCCCGAACCGTCCCCGCACCAGCGCGATCGCCGCCGCCGTCCCCACCGTCACCCCGATCGACGACGCGATCAGCGCCACCTCCATCGACAGGCCGAACCCCCGCGCGAACTGCCGCTTCTCCCAGGCATTCACATACCAGCGCCACGTATATCCAGGCGGCGGAAATCCGATCACCTCCTGATCGAAGAACGACAGCCACACCACCGCCACCACCGGCAACAGGATCGCCCCATAAACCAGCCCCACCACCCCCCCGAGAACCCGCCGCCCCATGCACCCCACCCGCGCCCGTTCGGGCCGCCGCCCACGTGCGATCATTAGACACGGGATGACTTTCCCGTGCCATCGTCGCACACCCCAGCGAGACCTTCGTGTGGACCTGAAGCCGCCCCGGCTCCCTCGCGTTCACAGTCTGCCAGAATGGCTTCGCGACCGAATCAGATGTCCGCGTAGCAGTGCGTCTCCGCCGCGCCGCCCGGATGCGTCACCGCCCCCAGATGCGCCGGGCCCACCGTCTGCGCATACTTCCAGATCGCGCCCGAGTTGTAGTCCGTGCCGCGCGGCGTCCATGCCGCCCGGCGCGCCGCCATCTCCTCGTCAGTGATCAGCACCTCGATCGTGCCGGCCTCCGCGTCCATGCGGATGCGGTCGCCGTTCTTCAGCAGGCCGATCGGCCCGCCCACCGCCGCCTCGGGCCCCACATGCCCCACGCAGAACCCGCGCGTGGCGCCCGAGAACCGACCATCCGTGATCAGCGCCACATCCTCGCCCATTCCCTGGCCATAGATCGCGCTCGTGGTGGACAGCATCTCCCGCATGCCCGGGCCGCCCTTCGGCCCCTCGTAGCGGATCACGATCACGTCGCCCTTCTTGTAGGCCCGGGCGTCCACCGCGGCGAACGCCTCCTCCTCGCTGTCGAAGCACAGCGCCGTGCCCTCGAACTGCTGCACCTTCATGCCCGCCACCTTCACGATCCCGCCGTCGGGCGCCAGGTTGCCGCGCAGGCCGACCACGCCGCCCGTTGCGGTGATCGGCTGCGCCACGGTGTAGATCACGTCCTGGTCCCGCGGGAACACGACGTCCTTCAGGTTCTCCGCCAACGTCTTGCCGGTGACGGTGATGCAGTCGCCGTGCAGCAGCCCGCCATCCAGCAGCGACTTCAGGATCACCGGGATCCCGCCCACCTTGTGCACGTCGAACGCCACGTACTTCCCGCCGGGCTTGAGGTCGGCGATGTACGGCGTCCGCCGCATGATCTGCAGCACGTCGTCCATCGTGAACACGAGCCCGGCCTCGTGCGCCATCGCCGGCAGGTGCAGCCCGGCATTCGTGCTGCCCCCCGTCGCCGCCACCACCACGGCCGCGTTCTCCAGCGCCTTCATCGTCACGATGTCCCGCGGCCGCAGCCCGCTCTCCAGCAGCGCCATCACCGCGCGCCCGCTCTCGACGGCCCAGCGGTCCCGGTCCTCGTACGGCGCCGGCGCCCCGGCCGAACCGGGCAAAGCGAGCCCGATCGCCTCGCTGACCGTCGCCATCGTGTTGGCCGTGAACTGCCCGCCGCAGGCCCCCGCACTCGGGCAGGCCGCGCATTCCAGCTCATGCAGGTCCGCATCGCTCATCTGCCCCGCCGCGTGCTGGCCCACCGCCTCGAACACGTCCACCACCGTCACGTCCCGCCCCTTGAACGTGCCCGGCAGGATGCTGCCGCCATACATGAACACGCTCGGCACGTTCAGCCGCAGCATCGACATCATCATTCCCGGCAGGCTCTTGTCGCACCCCGCCAGCCCCACCATCGCGTCGTAGCAATGCCCCCGCATCGTCAGCTCCACGCTGTCGGCGATCACCTCGCGCGACACCAGGCTGCTCTTCATGCCCTGGTGCCCCATCGCGATCCCGTCCGTCACCGTGATCGTCGTGAACTCCCGCGGCGTGCCGCCCGCCGCGATCACCCCCTTCTTGACGCTCTGCGCCTGCCGGCTCAGCGCGATGTTGCACGGCGCCGCCTCGTTCCAGCACGTCGCCACGCCCACGAAGGGCTGGTTGATCTGCTCCTCCGTCAGCCCCATCGCGTAGTAGTAGCTGCGGTGCGGCGCCCGCTCCGGCCCCTCCGTCACATGGCGCGACGGCATCCGAGACTTGTCCCAACGCTTCTTCAACATGGCCTTCTCCCTGCTTGCCCGCCTGGGCCACCCGCCCTTTGCCGGACAGGCTGCGGACGCTTGTAAATGTCTCGCTCCACGCCTCTACGAGATGCGCGCCAGCGCCGCCGAAATCCGCGCGCCCTCCGCCTCGAACACCACCAGCCGCTCGCGATTCTCCTCGACGACCTCGGGCTTGGCCCGCGCCACGAAGTCGGCGTTGTCCAGCTTGCGCCGCACCTTCTCCGCCTCCGCCTCCGCCCGCCCGCGATCCTTCTCCAGCCGCGCCCGCTCCACACCCAGGTCGATCACGCCCGCCAGCGGCAGCACGACCGTCGCCTCGTCCACCACCACCTGCGCCGACCCCTGCGGCAACGCACCCTGCAGCGGCCCGACGCTGCTGGCACGCCCCATCCGCCCGATCGCCTCCGCCCAGGTCCCCGCCCGCGCCATCGTGGTGCCCGAGGCGCCTTGCAGCAGCACCGGCGTCAAGGCGCTCGGCGCCACGTTCATCTCCGACCGCACCGTCCGCAACGCCGAGACGAAGCGCACCACCCAGTCCATCTCCTCCCGAGCTTGCATGGCGTCCGCCACCGCGTCGGCGCCCGGCCAGGCCGTCCGGATCAGGCTGCACGCCCCGCCATAACCCATCTCGTCCCACAGGTGCTCCGTCACGAACGGCATCGCCGGGTGCAGCAGCCGCAGCACCACGCCCAGCACATGCGCCGCCGTCCCGCGCACCTCGTCCTTCTCCGGCCCGTCCGGCCCGTTCAGCACGGGCTTGGCGAACTCCAGGAACCAGTCGCAGAACACGTTCCAGGTGAAGCGGTAGGACGCCGCCGCATACTCGTCGAACCGATACGTCTCCAGCGCCGCATCCGCCTCCGCCACCGCCCGGTTGGCCCCATCCAGCACCCAGCGGCACAGCGCCGACCGCGCCGACCCCGGCACGAACCCGGGCACCGGCACCACGCCGTTCATCTCGCAGAACCGTGCCGCGTTCCACAGCTTGGTCACGAAGCTCCGGTAGCTCTCCACCCGCGCCGGCCCCAGCTTCACGTCGCGCCCCGGCCCGGTCAGCGCGCACACCGTGAAGCGCAGCGCGTCCGTGCCGAAGCTGTCGATCAGGCTCAGCGGGTCGATCACGTTGCCCTTCGACTTGGACATCTTCTGCCCCTTCTCGTCCCGCACCAGCCCGTGGATGTACACCGTGCGGAACGGAACCTGCTGCCGGAAATGCAGCCCCATCATCATCATCCGCGCGACCCAGAAGAAGATGATGTCGAACCCCGTCACCAGCACGTCGCCGGGGTAATGCCGCGCGAGGTCCCGTGTGACGTCCGGCGTCTCCGCAGGCCAGCCCAGGGTCGAGAACGGCCACAGCGCCGAGCTGAACCAGGTGTCCAGCACGTCGTCGTCCCGCACCAGCGGCTGCACCTGGCCATACTGCGCCAGCGCCTCGGCCGCCGCACCCGCCTCGTCATGCGCCACGAACACCGCCCCGTCCGGCCCGTACCACGCCGGGATGCGGTGCCCCCACCATAGCTGCCGGCTGATGCACCAGGGCTGGATGTCCCGCATCCAGGCAAAGAACGTGTTCTCCCACTGCCGCGGCACGAACACCGTCGCCCCGCTCTCCACCGCGGCGATCGCGGGCTTGGCCAGCTCCGCCGCATTGCAGTACCACTGCACCGTCAGCAACGGCTCGATCGGCACGCCCGAGCGATCGCCATGCGGCACCTGGTGCCGGTGCGGCTCCGTCTTCTCCAGCATCTCCAGCCGGTCCAGCTCGGCCACCAAGGCGCGCCGGGCCGCGAACCGGTCCATCCCCTCCAGCGTCCGCACGAACGCCGCCCCATCCTCCAGCCCGATCTCCGCCAGGATGATCCGCCCCTCGCGGTCCAGCATCGACGGCATCGGCAAGCCATGCCGCCGCCCCACCTCGAAATCGTTGAAGTCATGCGCCGGCGTGATCTTCACCGCGCCCGTGCCCTTCTCCGGGTCGGAATACGCGTCCGCGATGATCGGGAACCGCCGCCCCGTCAGCGGCTGCACCACCATCTTCCCCACCAGCCCGGCGAACCGCGCATCCTCGGGGTGCACCGCCACCGCCGTGTCGCCCAGCATCGTCTCGGGCCGGGTCGTCGCCACGACGATCACCTGGTCCGTCCCCTCCACGGGGTAGCGCACGTACCACAACGACCCGTTCACCTCGAGGCTCTCGACCTCCAGGTCCGAGATCGCCGACTGGAACTTCGGGTCCCAGTTCACCAGCCGCCGGTCGCGGTAGATCAGCCCCTCGCGATACAGCCGGACGAACACCTCCCGCACCGCATCCGACAGGCCGTCATCCATCGTGAACCGCTCGCGCGGCCAGTCCAGCGACGCGCCGAGCCGACGCAGCTGCGTCGTGATGGCTCCGCCCGATTCCGCCTTCCAGCGCCACACCCGTTCCAGGAAGGCGTCGCGCCCCATCGCCTGCCGCGTCTGGTTGCCCTCGGTCGGCAGCAGCCGCTCCACCACCATCTGCGTGGCGATGCCCGCATGGTCCGTGCCCGGCTGCCACAACGCGTCGCGGCCCTGCATGCGGCGCCAGCGCACCAGCGTGTCCTGCAGCGTCATCGTCAGCGCATGGCCCATGTGCAGGCTGCCCGTCACGTTGGGCGGCGGGATCATGATCGTGAACGGCGCACCTGCCGGGACCGCACCGGCACCCTCGCCACCGGCATGGAACGCCCCGGCCTTCTCCCACCCGGCATACAACCCGGCCTCGACGGCCGCATGATCGAAACTCTTGCTCAGCATCCCAGCGGTTCTAAAGCCTTCTCCCCTCCCTGCAAGAGAAGGTGTCGGCGCCCGCCCGCAAGGCTGCCCCGCCTGCACGAGCCCCGGCGCGGGTCCAGCTTCCCCGGCACAAGTCCGGCTCAGGCCATCCGGCTGACGACCCGCTCGATCTCCGCCCGCACCAGCCGCTCCACCATCGGCGCCAGATGCTGATCGAGCCACCCCTTCAGCAAGGGCCGCATCTCGTCGCGCACCAGATCCTCGATCGTCGGCCCGCCCCGATGCGTCGCCGTGCTCCGCTCGTTCGCCAAGGTCCGCATCAGCGCACCGACCGAAACCGCGGCCGCCGCCGCCGCCTCGGGCGCCACCAGCGAAGCCGCCACAGGCGCCGCCGCGCCATCGACCGGCATCGGAGCCGGCGACGCGACGGCCAAAGGCGCAGAACCCGGTACCGGCATGGGCATCGGCACCGGCAAGGGAACCGGCATCGCAGCGAGGGGAAGCGCCTCCATGGAGTGCACCGTCTCGGACAGGATGGGCGGGGGCGAGGGCACGGGACCCTCGACATCGGGCACCATCATCTCCGGCTCCAGCTGCAGCACATCATCGGCCTCATGCACCACAGGCGCTGGCCCGGCCGCATGCCCCGCTGCAGGCGGCTCCACGGCCACCGCCGGCGCATCCTCCTCGTTCAGGATGCGACGGATGGAGGCCAGGATATCCTCCATCGAAGGATCGGCGCCCGCCTCCGCCGGAGCGGCGCTGCCATGCGGCCCCGCCGCGGTCTCGCCCGACATCCCTAGCGTCCCGGCTGCCCGGTCGCGTAGTCGCCCGTGCCGAACAGCTTGTTCTTCACCGCGTTGTAATAAGCCGTCTCGTCATACAAGGGCACGTTCAGCGCCAGGTCCCGCGCCGTCAGCCGCCCGATTGCCGCCGCCACCGCATAGCTGTTGGTCACGAGGTTCGCCAGGTTCTGCACCAGCGTCACCCGCGAGTTCAGCAGCGTCTGCTCCGCGTTCAGCACATCGAGCGTCGTCCGGCTGCCCACGATCGCCTCCCGCTGCGTCCCCTCGAGCGCGATCTGGTTGGCCCGGATCTGCGCCCGCGTGCTCTCGATCGTCGCCCGGGTCGCCTGCAGCGTCTCCCACGCCTGCGTCGCCTGCTGCACCGACTGCCGCCGCACATCCTCGACCGTGCGCCGCGCCTGCTGCTCGGACTGCCGCGCCTGGCGCACGCGGGAATACTCCGCCCCGCCCTGATACAGCGGCACCGAGGCGTTCAGCAGCACCTGGCCGCCGATCGACCGCTGGTTGGCGATCGTCGAGTTGTCGTTCCGCGCGCCCGACGCCTGCATGCTCAGCTGCGGCATCAACGAGGCGAACGCCACGTCGATCGCGTCGCGCGCCGCCGCATCGTCGAACTGCGCCGCGATCACGTTCGGGTTGTTCGCCGCCGAAAGCTGAACCACCTCCGCCTGGTTGCGGATCGGCAGCTTGATCGGCTGCGGCTCCACCAGCTGGTCCGGAAGCTCGCCCACCAGCTGCCGGTACGTGCCGCGCGCCGTCTGCAGGTTCCCCTCGGCCGTCTGCCGCGTCGCCCGCGCCCCCGCCAGCGCCGCCTCGGCCTGCGCCACGTCCGTCCGCGTGATCTCGCCCACCCGGAACCGGTCGTTCGTCGCCTGCAGCTGACGCGCCAGCACCTGCTCGTTGTTGATGTTCAGCTGCAGCAGCTGCTGCGTCTGGATCACGCTCACGAAGGCGTTGATCGTGTTGGTGAAGATCTGCTGCTCGGTCGCCAGCAGCCGCGCCCGCTGCCCGAACACGCGGTTGTCCGCCTGGTTCGTGCCGGCCCGCGTCGCCCCGCCCCGATACAGCGGCTGCGTCAGCGTCGCCTGCCCGGTGAAGATGTCGCGGTACTGCCGCGTCGTGATCGGCGTGTTGGTGCTGATGCCGGTCAGCGGGTTGGGCGCCGCATCGCGCGAGACGCTCCGCAGCGTGCCGTCGCCATAGCCCACCCCGCTCGAGACCACGATCGTGGGCCGCCAGCCGGCCAACGCCTGCGGCACGCCTTCATCGGTGGCCCGCAGCTGCGCCCGGGCCGTCTGCAGCGTCGGGTTGGTGGAATAGGCCGCCGACAAGGCGTCCTGCAGCGTCCGCGGCTGCGCCCTCGCCCCCGAGACGGGCACGATTACGGCCAGCACCGCGCCCAAAACCACCAGGCCCCGTGCCGCCGTGCCAACGCTTCGCCGCATAGTGACCCCCAATCCCGAAACGCCTCTCCGGCCCGGCCCGCCATCCGGCTTGCCATCCCGCCTGCCATACTGTGCCACAGCGTGCCCGCCGCTAGAAGGTGAAAGCCGGTACTGCCCGCAGCTGCGGCAAGGCCGGGGTCGTGCAGTCGAAGAACGGCTGCGCCCGAAGCCGCATCCCCTCCCCCACATGCACCAGCTCCGCCAGCACGCCCATCCCCTGCGCACGGGATCCGGGGGTGCCCGGCCCGGCCGCGACCACGGCCGCCACCCGCCCCATAGGCTTCAGCTGCGCCGCGAACCCCTCCGGGATGGCGCCGACCGCGCCCTCGATCAAGATGAAGTCGTACGGCGCACCCGCCGCCCAGCCCGCAGCCAGCGGGCCCTCCGTGAACTGCACGCCGGGCGCCACGCCCGGCAGCACCGCTCGGCCCAGCGCCAGCAGCGCCGCATCCTCCTCCAGCGCCACCACCACTGCCCCACAGGCCGCCAGGACCGCCGCGCCATACCCGGCCCCGGCCCCCACCACCAGCCCGCGTTCGCCGTCCCGCACCCGCAGCAGCTGCACCAGCCGCGCGATCACCATCGGCTCCATCAGCGCCCGCCCACCCGGCAGCGGCACGTCCTCGTCGGCATAGGCCAGGCTCGCCAGGTGCGGCGGCACGAAACGCTCCCGCGGCAGGCTGCGCATCGCCCGGATGATCCGCGGGTCGATCACCTTGTTCGGCCGCACCTGCCCATCGACCATGTGGTCGCGCGCGGCGGCGTAGTCCATCGGCGGCGTGGGGGCTGCGATCATCACGCGCCCCTTATAGGTGTCCCCCTCCGCCGGGCCAAGCACCCCACACGCGCTATTGCCGCCCGTACCGGCACGGGCTATATGCCGCCCCTCGGTCGGGGCGTAGTACAGCCTGGTAGTACGCTTGCTTCGGGAGCAAGAGGCCGGAGGTTCGAATCCTCTCGCCCCGACCAGTCCAGCCCGCACCTCAGGCCTCGATCCGCACCCCGCTCACGGCGTCGAACAGATGCAGCGCCGCGGGATCGAACGCCACATCCAGCCGCTCCGCCACCTCCACCGCCCCCGGCAGCTTGCACAGCAGCGCCGTCCCGTCCGCCATCCGCCCATGCACGAGCGTCTCGGACCCCAGCGGCTCCACCAGCTCCACCATCAGCGGCACGCCGCCGCCACTCACGCCGCCCCCGTCCCCGCATGCCGGCACCAGGCGCACGTTCTCGGGCCGCACGCCCAGCGTCACCCGGCCGCCGGCCCGCACGCCCGCCATCGCCACCCGCTCCCCGGTCGCCAGCCGGACTGCGCCATCCTCCCGCGTCGCCGGGCAGAAGTTCATCGCCGGCGCGCCGATGAAGCCCGCCACATACGTGTCCGCCGGCCGCGCGAACACCTCCATCGGCGTCGCCAGCTGCACCGGCCGCCCTTCGTGCATCACCAGCAGCCGGTCGCCCAGCGTCATCGCCTCCATCTGGTCGTGCGTCACATACAGGCTCGTCACGCCCAGGCGCCGCTGCAGCCGGCGGATCTCGGCCCGCATCTGCACCCGCAGCTTGGCGTCCAGGTTGCTCAGCGGTTCGTCGAACAGGAACAGCTTCGGGTTCCGCACGATCGCCCGCCCCATCGCCACGCGCTGCCGCTGCCCGCCGCTCAGCTGCCGCGGCTTGCGCGCCAGCAGCGGTTCGATCCCCAGCAGCGCCGCCGCCTCCGTCACCCGCCGCGCGATCTCGGCCCGTGCCAGCCCCCGGATGCGCAGCCCGTACGCCATGTTGTCGAACACCGTCATGTGCGGATACAGCGCGTAGTTCTGGAACACCATCGCAATGTCGCGCGCCGCAGGATCCACCCGCGTCACGTCCCGCCCGTCGATCAGGATGCGCCCGGCCGACGCCACCTCCAGCCCCGCCACCAGGCGCAGCAGCGTGCTCTTGCCGCACCCGCTCGCCCCCACGATCACCAGCATCTCGCCGTCTTGCAGCGACAGGTCCACCCCCTTCAGGATGTCCACCGCGCCGAAGCTCTTGCGCAGCCCCACCAGCTCCAGCGTGGCCATCTACCCGACGCGCCCCATGCTATTTGTCACTTTCCGAAAGCCCCTTCACGAACCAGCGCTGCATCAGCACCACCACGGCCACCGGCGGCAGCAGCCCCAGCACCGCCGTCGCCATCACCCGGTTCCACTCCACCGCCGTCTCCGACCCGATCATCTTCACGATCCCGATCACGATCGTGTCCAGCTTCGGGTCGGTCGCCACCAGCAGCGGCCACAGGAACTGGTTCCAGCCATAGACGAACAGGATCACGAACAGCGCCGCGACGTTGGCCGCCGACACCGGCAGCAAAATGTCCCGCAGAAAGCGCCACGGCCCCGCCCCATCCATCACCGCCGCCTCCAGCAGCTCGTCCGGCACCGCCAGGAACACCTGGCGGAACAGCAGCGTCGCCGTGGCGGACGCGATCAGCGGCAGCGTCAGCCCGGTGAAACTGTTGATCAAGCCGAGCCCCGCCATCACGGAATAGGTCGGGATGATCCGCACCTCCACCGGCAGCATCAGCGTCAGGAAGATCACCCCGAAGGCCAAACCCTTGCCCGGCCAGCGGAAGAACGCGATCGCGTAGGCCGACAGGACCGAGATGACGATCTTGCCCACCGCGATCGACAGCGCCATCGCACCGGACACCAGCAGCATCCGCCACACCGGCTGCCCGTAGCTGCCGCGCAGCAGCACGTCCGCATAGACCCCGAGCCCCGACAGGTCCGGCACCAGCGACAGCTCCCCCCGCGCGATCACGTCGGCCGGCTGCGTCGACCCCGCCACCACCAGCCACAGCGGCAGGCCGAACAGCACCACCCCGAGCCCCAGCACGGCATGCGCCACCCAGTCAGTCCGCATGGCGGCGCCCCAGGAAGCGGAACTGCACCAGCGTCAGCACCACCACCCCCACCATCAGCACGACCGACTGCGCCGACGACGACCCGATGTCGAGATTCACCACCCCGTCGCGATACACCTTCACCACCAGCGTCTCGGTCGCCTTCCCCGGCCCCCCGCCCGTCAGCGCGTAGATCGTCCCGAAGGTCTCGAACGCCGCGTACACCAGGTTGACCACCAGCAGGAAGAACGTGGTCGGCGCCAGCAGCGGCAGCGTGATGGTGCGGAACCGGCGCCACCCCCGGGCGCCATCCATCCGCGCCGCCTCCATCACGCCCCGCGGGATCGCCTGCAGCCCCGCCAGGAAGAAGATGAAGTCATAGCTCACCTGCTTCCACGCGCTCGCCATCACCACCACGCCGAACGCCTGGCCGTCCCGCAGCTTGTAGTCCCAGGCCAGCCCATGCCGGTTCAGCCACCGCCCCACCAGCCCGATCTGCGGATGCAGCACCAGGATCCACAGCACCGCCGCCATCGCCGGCGCGATCGCGTACGGCCAGATCAACAGCGTGCGGTACACCGCGCGGCCCCGGATGTCCCGGTCGGCGAACACCGCCAGCAGCAGCGCCACCGACATCGCCAGCACCGCGACCGCGACGCAGAACGCCACCGTCCGGCCGATGCTGTCGCGGTACAGCGGGTCCTCGAACAAGTCGGCGAAGTTCTCGAACCCAACGAACACCGACCGCAGCCCGAACGCATCCTGCCGCTGCGTGCTGAACCACACGGCCTGCCCGGCCGGCCACAGGAAGAACACCGCCGTCAGCAGCAGCTGCGGCGCCACCAGCAGCAAGGGCAGCACCACGCCGGGGAACGTGGTGCGCCGCTCCATCGACTACGCCTTGTTGGCGCGCTCGAACTCCCGCAGCACGCGGTTGCCGCGGGCCACCACGCCGTCCAGCGCCGCCTGCGCGGTCTGCTGGCCTTGCAGCGCCTTCTCCGTCTCCTCGTAGACGATGTTGCGGATCTCGGGCATCCGCCCCAGCCGGAACCCGCGGCTGTTCGCCGTCACCGTGCCCCGCGCCAGCTGCTGGATCGGCACGTCGGCCCCCGGGTTCTTCTCATAGAACCCCTCCCGCTTGCTTTCCTCGTAGCCCGCCAGCGTCACCGGCACATAGCCGGTCCGCTGATGCCACATCGCATCCTCCTTCGGCTGCGCGATGTGCTGCAGGAACGACGCGACGCCCTTGTACTCCGCCGCCGTCCGGCTCGGCGCCGTCATCGTCCACAGGCTCGCGCCGCCGATCACCGAGTTCAGCGGCGCCTTGATCAGCGCGGGATCCCACGGCAGCGGCGCCTCCGCCCAGCGGAACTTGGCATTCTTGACCACGTTCCCCCGCACCCCGGACGACATGAACGCGATGGCCGCCTCGCCCGCGACGAACAGCGGGTCGGGCGCGTTGTCGCGGCCGGCGTAGCGGAACGTGCCCTCCTTCGCCATCGCGAGGAACCGCTCCATCTGCTGGGTGAACGGCGCGGCATTGCACAGCAGCTGCGTGTCCAGCCCGTCGAACCCGTTCGCCTTGCTCGCAAACGGCAGGTCGTGCATCGCGGCGAACGTCTCCAGCTGGATCCACGCGAACCACGAGGACGTCACCGGCGTCGGCGCCGCCGCCTTGGCCTTCAGCGTCCGCGCCGCCGCCACCAGCTCCGGCCAGGTCGCAGGCGGGTGCTCCGGGTCCAGCCCGGCCTTCTCGAACGCGTCCTTGTTGTACCACATGACCGAGGTCGAGGAGTTGAACGGCATCGACGCGAGCCGCCCGTCCGACAGGCTGTAGTAGCCCTTCACCGCCCCGATGTAAGCGGCCGGGTCGATCGTCACCCCCGTCTCCTGGATCAGCTGCCAGGTCTGCTTCACCGCCGGGCCCGCCGCCAGCATGGACCCGGTGCCCACCTCGAACATCTGCACTAAATGCGGCGCCTGCCCGCCGCGCCAGGCCGCGATCGCGGCGGTCAGCGCCTCGGGATACGTGCCCTTGAACACGGGCACGACCTCCGTCTCCGTCTGCGCGGCGTTGAACCCGGCACAGATCCGGTTCACCTCCTCGCCCAGCACCCCGTCCATCGCATGCCAGAACGTCACCCGCGTGCGCGTCCCCGCCGGTCCGGCCGGTGCCTGCGCCATGACGGGCAGGGGGGCGGAAGCGAGGGCGGCCAGGCTGGCCAACAGGCTGCGACGGTTCATGGGACGATCCTCCACGTGATTCAGCCGCTCTACCGGGGCCGTGTTGCACCCATGTTGCCGTACCGCGTCGGTTTGAAGAACCCCCCACCCGAGCGGGCCGGCCGCATCAGGGATTGGGGTCCAGCACCACCACCTCGCCCGGAAGCGGCGCCACGCCGAACTCCGTCTTCGCGGCCGCAAGGTGCGCCGAGTAATCCTTGTTGTCCGGCGCCAGCAGGCTCGCCTGCCGGAACCGCGCCACCGCGTCATCCGTCCGCCCCAGCATGAAATAGGCGCGCCCCAGCAGGTCGATCGACTGCGAATCCCCGGGCGTCGCGGCCACCACCGGCTCCAGCAGCGCGATCGCCCGCAGCGGCTGCCGGGTCTGCAGGTTCAGCGCGGCAGCCAGGTGCAGCGCCTCCACGTCGTTCGGCCGCAGCTTCAGCAGCCGCTCCACGCTGTCCAGCGCCGACTGCAGGTTCCCCTGGTGCACCGCCGCCTGCGCCTTGTACAGGTAGGCCCGCGGGAACTGGTCCAGCACGGCCGACATCTTGTCGAACTCCATCGCCGCATCCGCATACTGCTTGTTCCGCAGCAACAACCACGCCTTGTAGAAGCTGGCCTGGTTCTCGTGCGGCAGGATGTCGAGCACGGCGTCCACGTCCGCCTGCGCCCGCTTGTCCTGCCGCAGATCCAGCAGCAGCCGCGCCCGCGCCAGCCGCACCTGCGGCGACGACGGCGCGATCCCCACCGCCTCGTCCAGCACCGACACGGCGCCCGGCAGATCCCCCTTGGCCTCCAGCACGTCGGCCTTGAACAGCAGCGACAGGATGCTCCCCGGGCGCTGCCGCAGCGCGTCGTCCACCTTCGCCTCCGCCCCCACCAGGTCGCGCCGGGCCAGGGCCATCCGCGCCGCCTGCAGCACCACCAGCGGCTCGGTCGGCACCAGGCGCTGCGCCGCATCCAGGCTCGCCTGGGCCTGCAGCATGTCGTTCAGCCCCAGGTACGCCCAGCTGCGCAACGCGAGGTTCACCGCCTGCTCGTCGGGCTTGCCCACCACGCCCGGAATGTCGGTCAGCACGTCCTGGTAATGCCCCTGCATCACGTAGGCCCGGGCCAGCATGGCGTTCACCACGACCCGGTCGTAGCGCAGCGCCCGCAGGATCTTGGCCTCCTTCTCCACCGAGATCCAGTCGGCCAGCACCAGCTGGGTCTGCGCCAGCAGCAGGTGCGCCTCGGCGTTGCGCGGCTCCACCCGCACCAGGTTGCGCACCACGCCCTGCGCCGCGATGACGTTCTGCTGCGCGAACAGGGCGGTCGCACGGTCGAGCGGCGGCTCGCCTTTCGCCGTCAGCCGCAGCCCGCCATAGACGGCACCGCCGATGGCGCACAGCACGAGCAGAATGATGAACAGCCGCTTCAGCATCGCCCGGTGCCCCGCGCCCCACGCTGCCTCCGCCCGGCCAGGGAGCGGCCTGGCGTGCCGCGAAGGGCGCCATGTCAGGCTTTACCGGATCGCGCCGCCCCAAGACAGTCAAAAACCGTCGCCATCCCGCCGATGCCCCGCCCATGCCCCGCCCATGCCCGAAGCCTCCGGCAGCGCCGTCAGTCGTCGTCGTCGCGCGTCACCCGGGCCAGCACCTCGCGCTTGCCCACGTGGTTCGCCGCGCTGATCACCCCTTCCTTCTCCATCTGCTCGATCAGCTTGGCCGCCCGATTGTAGCCGATCGACAGGTGCCGCTGGATGAAGCTCGTGCTGGCCTTGCCCTCCCGCGTCACCACCGCCACCGCCTGGTCGAACAGCCCCTTCTCGCCCTCCCCCGCCCCGGCGATCCCGCTCAGGGCCGCGTTGCCGCCGTCGCCCTCGTCGTCCAGCCCCTCCGTCACCTCGTCGTCGTAGGTCGGCTCCGCCTGGGCGCGCAGGAACGCCACGATGTCCTCCACTTCCCGGTCGGCGACGAAGGGGCCGTGCACCCGCGCGATCCGCCCGCCGCCCTGCATGTGCAGCAGGTCGCCCTGCCCCAGCAGCTGCTCCGCCCCCTGCTCGCCCAGGATCGTGCGGCTGTCGAATTTGCTGATCACCTGGAAGCTGATGCGCGTCGGGAAGTTGGCCTTGATCGTGCCCGTGATCACGTCCACCGAAGGCCGCTGCGTCGCCATGATCACATGGATCCCCGCCGCCCGCGCCATCTGCGCCAGGCGCTGCACCGCGGCCTCCACCTCCTTGCCAGCCACCATCATCAGATCCGCCATCTCGTCGATGACCACCACGATGTAGGACAGCGGCTTCAGCGCCAGCGGCTGCTCCTCGTGCACCGGCTTGCCCGTCTCGCTGTCGAACCCCGTCTGCACCCGGCGCGTCACCACCTCGCCCCGCGCCAGCGCCTCCGTCACCCGGTCGTTGTAGCCCTGCACGTTGCGGACCCCCAGCTGGCTCATGGCCCGGTACCGCCGCTCCATCTCCCGCGTCGTCCACTTCAGCGCCGTCACCGCCTTCGCCGGCTCCGTCACCACCGGGGCCAGCAGATGCGGGATCCCCTCGTACACGCTCAGCTCCAGCATCTTCGGGTCGATCATGATCAGCCGGCACTGGTCGGGGCTCAGCCGATACAGGATCGACAGGATCATCGCGTTGATCCCGACCGACTTGCCCGACCCCGTCGTCCCCGCGATCAGCAGATGCGGCATCCGCGCCAGGTCCGCGATCACGGGCGTGCCCCCGATGTCCTTGCCCAGCGCCAGCGCCAGCTTGCCCGGATGGCTCGCCCAGTCGGCGCTGCCCAGCAGCTCGCTCAGGAACACCGTCTCCCGCTTGGCGTTCGGCACTTCGATCCCGATCACGTTGCGACCCGGCACCGTCGCGATCCGCACCGCCGTCACGCTCAGGCTGCGCGCCACGTCGTCCGCCAGCCCGATCACCCGGGCGCTTCTGATCCCCGGGGCCGGCTCCAGCTCGTACAACGTCACCACCGGCCCCGGCCGGATCTCGCGGATGGTGCCCTGCACGCCGTAGTCGTTCAGCACGCTCTCCAGCAGGCCGCGCATTGGCCTGCAGCGCCTCCTCGGGAATGCCGACCTCGTCGCGGCGCGGCGCCGGGCTCAACAGGCTCAGCGGCGGGAACTGCCAGCCGTTCTCGGAAAGCGGCAGGCTCTGCTGCTGCGGGGGGACCGGCTTCTTCGCCACCACCGCCGCCTTGCCGCCCCCCACGGCCCGGGTATCCGGGCGCTGCACCGGGGCCAAGCCGGCGGCAGGCTCGGGACGCCCGGGCACCGTCTGCGGCCCAAGCACACCTGGCACCATCCCGGGCACGGCCCGTGGCACCGTCCCAGGCACCACGCCAGGCACCGCGCCAGGGACCGCGCCAGGCACCGTCCCCGCCACCACCGCTGCCTCCCGCCGCACCGCCGACGCCACGCTGCCCTCGGCCGGCGCAGGCCCCGGCTCATACCGACGGTCCGGCTCGTCCGGCCGCGGCTCCAGGAAGCGCCGCAGCGGGGCCGAGACCACACGCGCCAGCCGGCCCAACCAGGTCGCCGGTCCGGCCCAACCGCGCCCGCCGCCTCCACGCCCGCCCCGGACCGAGCCGCGGGCCACGCCCACCGCGCCGCGCCCGGCCGCGCGCCACTCCCCCCCGGTCAGCCCCAGCGCCAGCATCAGCAGCAGCACCGCCAGCACCGCCTCGGCCCCCCCGATGACCAGGGCCCCCGCCGGTCCGATCAGGCCTCGCCCCATCGCGGCGGAAAACCCGCCCAGCTCCAGCCCCACCGCCCCGCCCAGGCCCGACCCGGCCGGCCAGGCGACGGCCCCCAGCGGCCCCGGCACCATCGCCAGCGCCGAGGACAGCGCCGGCAGGCCCAGCACCAGGAACAGCAGCCGCATGCCCAGCCGCAGCGGCCGCGCCGTCGCCACGCGGTACGCCCAGGCCAGCAGCGCCACCACCGGCACCGCCGCGCCCGCGCCGAAATACTGCACCAGCACGTCCGCCACCATCGCCCCGCCGGTGCCCAGCAGGTTCGTCGCCGGCCGCGAGGTGGCCGTGTTCATCGAGGGGTCGTGCGGGTTGTAGCTGGCCAGCGCCACAACCAGCACCAGCCCGGCCACCGCCACGGCAATGCCGCCCAACTGCCCCAACCGGTGCCGGAACAGCGTCCGCAGCGCCGGGGATGCGAATGTCGCGCTCATGGTCCTGCCTGCTCTCCAGCTCCCACCAAGCTGGAGGTTAGCGCCGGAAGCGCCTCAATGGCAGTCGAATCTCTCCGGGCAGCAGCGGCCGCCACAAGTCGGCGCGGCACTGTGGCCGCCGCGCCGACTTCGGGGTCGGCTTAACCGATCCGCTCGCCGTGCAGCACCACGTCCATGCCCTCGCGCTCCTCCTCCTCGGTGATGCGCAGGCCCACGACGACGTCCACCACCTTCAACAGGATGAACGTCATGACCCCGCTGAACACCACCGTCGCCACCACCGCGATCGCCTGCGCCTTGAACAGCGCCGCCCCCCCAATGAACACGCCCTCGGCATGCGTCGCGTCCGCCGACAGCGGCCCGTACGCGAACACGCCCGTCAGCAGCGCGCCGATGATCCCGCCGATCCCGTGCACCCCGAAGGCGTCCAGGCTGTCGTCATAGCCCAGCATGTGCTTCAGCGACGTGGAGGTCCAGAAGCACACGACGCCCGCGACCAGCCCGATCACCAGCGCCGGACCCGGCAGAACGAACCCCGAGGCCGGCGTGATCGCCACCAGCCCGGCCACCGCGCCCGAGATCGCGCCCAGCACCGAGGGCTTCCCCTTCGTCACCCACTCCGCGATCATCCAGCCCAGCGTCGCCGCGCCGGTCGCGATCTGCGTCGCCGCCATCGCCATGCCGGCCCGGCCGCCCGCACCCAGCGCCGACCCGGCGTTGAACCCGAACCAGCCCACCCACAGCAACGACGCCCCGATCACCGCCAGCGCCAGGTTGAACGGCGCCATGTTGTCGTGCCCGTAACCCAGCCGCTTGCCGAGCACCAGCGCGCACACCAGCCCGGCGACGCCCGCGTTGATGTGCACCACCGTGCCGCCCGCGAAGTCCGCCGCGCCCAGCTCCGCCAGAACGCCCAGCGGGTTGAACACCCAGTGCGCCACCGGCGAATACACCAGCACCGACCAAAGCCCCATGAACAGCATCAGCGCGGAGAACTTCATCCGGTCCGCGAAGGCGCCGGCGATCAGGGCCGGGGTGATGATGGCGAAGGTCATCTGGAACATCATGAAGACGCTCTCGGGGATCGTCGTCGCCGTCGCCGCGTCCGTGCCCGCCGCCAGGGTGAACGGCTTGTCCCAGCCCTCGGCCATGCCGTTCAGGAACACCCGCGAGAAGTCGCCCACCCACTTGCTGCCGTTCGTGAAGGCCAGGCTGTAGCCCACCACCATCCACAGCACCGTCACCAGGGCGCAAACGCTGAACGACTGCATCATCGTCGCCAGCACGTTCTTCTTGCGGACCATGCCGGCGTAGAACAGCGCCAGCCCCGGCACGGTCATCATCAGCACGAACCCGGTGCTGGCCAGCATCCATGCGGTGTCGCCCGAGTCCACCTTCGCCTCGACCGCCGGGGCGGCAGCAGCGGCAGCGGGCGCGGCGGCGGGCGCCGCAACCTGCGCCAGGGCCGGGACCGCCAGCAGCAGCAAGGGCAGCAACACCAGAAGAAGCGGCCAGGCCGCCCGTCCAAAACGCTTCATGTCCATCATCCCCTACAGCGCTTCGCTATCCGTCTCGCCCGTGCGGATCCGCACAGCCCGGTCGATGTCCATGACGAAGATCTTGCCGTCGCCGATCTTGCCGGTGTGGGCCGACTTCATGATCGCCTCCACCACCTGCTCGGCCAGCTCGCTCGGCACCGCGACCTCGACCTTCACCTTCGGCAGGAAGTTCACGTGATACTCCGCACCACGGTAGATCTCGGTCTGGCCCTTCTGCCGGCCGAACCCCTTCACTTCGCTGACAGTCAGGCCCTGCACTCCAAGCGGGGTCAACGCCTCACGGACGTCGTCCAGCTTGAAGGGCTTGATGATGGCCATGATGAGCTTCATAGACCCGTCCTCTTCCCAATCCATGTCTCCGCGCCCACGTCTCAGGGGCCGGTCTCTCCCCTATAATCAAGAACCGTGCCGGGCGCGCGAGGGACCGTCCCTCCGTGAAACCGCGACCCATCAGCAACAACATGCCTCTTTGTTAGGCACCCTACCGCCCCGAGGACCCATCCGTTGGAATGTGACGTCTGCATCGTCGGCGCCGGCCCCGTCGGCGGCACCCTGGCCTGCCGCCTCGCCGCGGAGGGCGCCCGCGTGGCGATCGTCGACCGCGCGCCCCTGCCGCCCATGGAACACCCGGACTTCGACGGCCGCGCCTACGCCGTCGCCGCCGGGTCGCGCAGGCTGCTGGACCAGGCCACCCTGTGGGACGCGCTGCCCCGTCCCTCCGGCCCCATCCTCGACATCCGCGTCTCCGACGGCCGCATCGGCCGCCGCGCCTCGCCGCTGCACCTGCACTTCGACCATGCCGACGCCGGCGCCGGCCCGTTCGGCTGGATGGTCGAGGCCCGCAGCCTGCGCGTGGCGCTCAATGCCCGGCTGCACGCCATGCCCCGGTTGCAGGTCTTCGCCCCGGCCGAAGCGACCGTCGAGCGCCGCCCTGAAGGCGCCACCGTCACCATCGCCGGCGGCCCGGCCATCGAATGCCGCCTGGTCGTCGCCGCCGAAGGCCGCTCGTCCCCGCTGCGCGACCAGGCCGGCATCGCCGTCACCCGCGCCACCTACGGCCAGCGCGGCATGGTCTGCGCCATCGCCCACGAACACCCGCACCACGGCGTGGCGCTCGAGCACTTCCTGCCCTCCGGCCCCTTCGCGCAGCTGCCCATGGCCGCCACGAAAGGCGCGCCCAACCTCTCGGCCATCGTCTGGACCGAGCGCACCGCCACCGCCGACCGTATCGCCGCCCTCGACGACGCCGCCTTCACCCGAGAGGTCGCCCGGCGCCTCGGCCCGCATCTCGGCACCATCCGCCTGGTCGGCCGCCGCTGGGCCTACCCGCTCGGCGCGCTTCACGCCCAGCGTTACACCGACACCCGCCTCGTCCTGGTCGGCGACGCCGCCCACGGCATCCACCCCATCGCAGGCCAGGGCCTCAACCTCGGCTTCCGCGACGTCATGGCCCTGTCCGACCTCGTGCTCGCCGCCCTTTCACGAACCGAGGACCCGGGCGCACCCGCCCTGCTCGCCACCTACCAGCGCCGCCGCCGCCCCGACAACCTGGCCATGCTCGCCGCAACCGACGTGCTCGACCGCCTGTTCAGCACCAACAACCCCCTGCTCCGCACCGCCCGCGACCTCGGCATCTCAGCCGTGCACCACATGCCCCGCCTGAAACGCGCCTTCATGCGCGCCGCCATGGGCGGCTGAACGTCGTGCATTCGTCTGCCTTGTAAAACCATCTGGCAAACTCAGCTTGAACATGGGAGAACATTTGTTCCATGGACCTGCTCCAGAAACTCGAGATCCTGGCCGATGCTGCGAAGTACGACGCCTCCTGCGCGTCCAGCGGCACGATCAAGCGCAGCTCCGCGGGCCAGGCGGCCGGGTTGGGCAGCACGGAAGGCATGGGCATCTGCCACGCCTACGCCCCCGACGGCCGTTGCATCAGCCTGCTGAAGATCCTGCTGACCAACTCCTGCGTCTACGACTGCCTCTATTGCATCAACCGCCGCAGCAGCAGCGTCCGCCGCGCCCGCTTCACGCCGGAGGAGGTCGTCACCCTCACCCTCGGCTTCTACCGCCGCAACTGCATCGAGGGCCTGTTCCTCAGCTCCGGCATCATCAGCAACCCCGACTACACCATGGAACAGGTCGTCCGCGTCGCCCGCCTCCTGCGGGAGGAGCATGGCTTCCGCGGCTACATCCACCTCAAGACCATCCCGGAGGCCTCGCCGGAGCTGCTGGCCGAGGCCGGGCGCTACGCCGACCGGCTCAGCATCAACGTGGAGCTGCCGACCGAGACCAGCCTGGCCCAGCTGGCGCCGGAGAAGAACCTGCCCGGCATCCGCCGCAGCATGGCCCGCATGCGCCTCAAGATCGACGAGGCGCGGGCCGAACGGAAGGCGCCCCGCTTCGCCCCGGCGGGCCAGAGCACCCAGATGATCGTCGGCGCCGACGCCAGCACGGACCGCGACATCCTGGCGCTCAGCACCAACCTGTACGGCAATTACGGATTGCGCCGGGTCTACTACAGCGCGTTCAGCCCGATCCCCGACGCCAGTGCCGCCCTGCCGCCACAGAAGGCGCCCTTGGTGCGCGAACACCGCCTGTACCAGGCCGACTGGCTGCTGCGCTTCTACGGGTTCGAGGCGGGCGAGTTGGCGCTCGACCCTGGCGGCAACCTCGACCTGGCCATCGACCCCAAGCTCGCCTGGGCGCTGCAGCACCGCGCGGACTTCCCCGTCGACGTCAACACCGGCACCCGCGAGCGGCTGCTCCGAGTCCCCGGCCTGGGCGTGAAGTCCGTCAACCGCATGATCCAGGCCCGCCGCCACCGCCGCCTCCGCATGGACGACCTGGCCCGGCTGCACGTCTCGCTGGCCAAGGTCGCGCCGTTCATCGTCACCGCCGACCACACCCCGGGCGCGCTGCTCGACAGCCCCGGCCTGCAGGCGCGCCTGACGCCCAGGCCCACCCAGCCCGACCTGTTCGTGTAGGGCCTGGGCTGTGGCGCACACGACCCTCGCCCACGAGGTCGACTGGGAGGGCTGGCGCACCGCCGCCCGCCGCCTGGCACTGTCGGGCACCCCGCCCGACCAGGCCACCTGGTCCGTCGGCGTCCCGGACGACTTGTTCGCCCCGGGCCCCACGGCTGCCGACCACGCGCCGTCGGAAGCGCCGCCTGACGCACCGACCGGCACCTTCACCGTGTCCCGCGCCCTCATCACCCTGGCGCAGACCGTCATCCAGCACCACGACCCCGAACGCTTCGCCCTGCTCTATCGCCTGGTCTGGCGCGCCCATGCCGGGGAGAAGCACCTGCTGGAGATGACGACCGACCCGGAGGTGGACCGAGCCAACCGCCTCGCCCAGTCCGTCCGCCGCGACACCCACAAGATGCGCGCCTTCGTCCGCTTCCGCGAGGTCACCGAAGACGGCCAGGTGCGCTACGTCGCCTGGTTCGAGCCCGACCACTTCATCGTCGAGGCGAACGCCGCCTTCTTCGTCCGCCGCTTCGCCACCATGACCTGGTCGATCCTGACGCCCTACCGCACCGTCCACTGGGACGGCACGGCGCTGCACTTCACCCCGGGCGCCGACCGCTCCGCCATCCCCGACGACGACCGGCTGGAGGCCTACTGGCGCGCCTACTACAGCAGCATCTTCAACCCGGCCCGCCTCAAGACCGGCGCGATGCAGTCCGAGATGCCGAAGAAGTACTGGCGCAACCTCCCCGAAGCCGCCGCCATCCCGGAGCTGATCCGCACCGCCCGCGCCCGCACGGAAACCATGGTCGACACCCCCACCTTCTCACCCGTCCGGCCACCCCGCCCCGCGGCCGCCGCGGCACCGCAATCCGCCGGCACCCCGCTGCAGGAGGCCGCGCGCGCCATCCACGACTGCCGTCGCTGCGACCTCTGGCAGCCCGCCACCCAGCCCGTCTTCGGCGAGGGCCCGCCCGGCGCACGGCTGATGTTCGTCGGCGAGCAGCCCGGCGACCAGGAAGACCTCGCCGGCCGCCCCTTCGTCGGCCCCGCCGGACAGATGTTCGACCGCGCCATCGCCGAGGCCGGCATCGACCGCACCACCGTCTACGTCACCAATGCCGTCAAGCACTTCAAGTTCGTCCCCCGCGGCAAACGCCGCATCCACGAGAAGCCCGGCACCACCGAGATCGCCGCATGCAGCTTCTGGCTCGAACTCGAACGCGCCGAGATCGCCCCCGCCGTCACCGTCATGCTGGGCGCCACCGCCGCCCGCGCCGTGCTCGGTCGCACCGTCACCATCGGCCGCGAACGCAGCCGCCCCATCGCGCTCGAAGGCAACCGCATCGGCTTCGTCACCGTCCACCCCAGCTACCTCCTCCGCCTCCCCGACGAGGCATCCAGGACCCGCGAATACGCCGCCTTCGTCGCCGACCTCCGCCAGGTCGCCACCCTGGTCGCCTGAACGGCGCGCGCGCGCGCCGCCTTGCTCGCTTGAACACGGCGCGCGCGCGCCGCCTTGGTCGCTTGAACACCGCGCGCGCGCGCCGCCCTGGTCGCCTGAACACCGCGCGCCGGAAACCGAGCCGTGCGATCGGCGTTCCCCGGTTCATCACAGGAGAACGCCATGAGCGAAGCCAAGACCACGACCGACCACAAGGAAATCCGCAAGTGGATCGAGGAGCGCAAGGGCCACCCGTCCGTCGTGGAAGGCACCGAGGGCAAGGACGGCGAAGGCATCCTGCGCGTCGAGTTCCGCGACCCCGACCACAAGCTCGAGCCCATCGGCTGGGACGAGTTCTTCAAGACGTTCGACGACCGCAAGCTGGCCTTCCTGCATCAGGACGAGACCAAGGACGGCCACACCAGCCGCTTCTTCAAGTTCGTCCACCGCGACACGAAGTAGAGCCGGGCGCCCGGCGTGCGGCGCGCCCGCCGCCGGTGTGCCGCAAGGCCGACATGACGCGGCCTGATGCCCATGGTACACTCCCCGGTCTAGGGAGAGACGCCATGCTCAACGCCACCGCCCCGCTGCCGCTGCGTGACCCCAGCCTGTTCCGCCAGGCCTGCCTCGTCGGCGGCAAGTGGATCGAGGCGGATGGGGGCCGCACCCTGGCCGTGCGCAACCCCGCTACCGACGAGATCCTCGGCACCGTCCCGGCCCTGGGCGCCGCCGAGACCCGGCGCGCCATCGCCGCCGCAGCCGACGCCTTCCCCGCCTGGCGCAGGACGCTGGCCAAGGACCGCGCCACCATCCTGCGCCGCCTGTTCACCCTCATGCTGGAGAACACCGACGACCTGGCGGCCATCATGACCGCCGAACAGGGCAAGCCCCTGGCCGAAAGCAAGGGCGAGATCGCCTACGCCGCCAGCTTCATCGAATGGTTCGCCGAGGAGGGCAAGCGCGTCTACGGCGACACCATCCCGGCCCCCATGCAGGGCCGCCGGATCATCGTCATGAAGGAGCCCATCGGGGTCTTCGCCGCCATCACCCCCTGGAACTTCCCCGCCGCCATGATCACCCGGAAGGCCGGGCCCGGCTGGGCCGCCGGCTGCACCGGGGTGATCCGCCCGGCCAGCCAGACCCCGTTTTCGGCCCTGGCGCTCGGCATGCTCGCCGAACGCGCCGGCATGCCGCCCGGCGTCTGCAACATCATCACCGGCCCCGCCGCCGAAACCGGCGCCGAGCTGACCTCCAACCCCACCATCCGCAAGCTCAGCTTCACCGGCAGCACGGAGGTCGGCGCGAAGCTCCTCGCGCAATGCGCCCCCACCATCAAGAAGACCAGCATGGAGCTGGGCGGCAACGCCCCCTTCATCGTGTTCGACGACGCGGACGTCGCCGCCGCCGTCCAGGGCGCCATGGCCAGCAAGTTCCGCAACACCGGACAGACCTGCGTCTGCGCCAACCGCATCCTGGTCCAGGACGGCGTCTACGACGCCTTCGCTGCCCAGCTGAAGGTCGCCGTCGAGGCGCTGAAGGTCGGCGAGGGCAACGAGCCCGGCGTCACCCAGGGCCCGCTGATCAACGCCGACGCCGTCGCCAAGGTCGAGCAGCACATCGCCGACGCCGTCGGCCGCGGCGCCATCGTCACCACCGGCGGCCAGCGCCACGCCCGCGGCGGCAACTTCTTCCAGCCCACCATCCTGACCGGCGTCCCGCACGACGCCCTGATCGCCGCCGAGGAAACCTTCGGCCCCGTCGCCCCGCTGTTCCGCTTCCGAACGGAGGCCGAGGCCGTCGCCATGGCCAACGACACGCCCTTCGGCCTCGCCGCCTACTTCTACGCCCGCGACATCGGCCGCATCTTCCGAGTGGCCGAAGCGCTCGAAAGCGGCATCATCGGCATCAACGAAGGCATCATCAGCACCGAGGTCGCGCCGTTCGGCGGCGTGAAGGCCAGCGGGCTCGGCCGCGAGGGCGGCAAGTACGGCATCGACGACTATCTCGAGGTCAAATACCTCGCGCTGGGCGGCATCGGCGCGCTCGAAGGACCCGGCGCGTGAGCACCCATTACGACCTGTTCGTCATCGGCGGCGGCTCCGGTGGCGTGCGTTGCGCCCGCATCGCCGCCGGCCACGGCGCCCGCGTCGGCATCGCCGAAGACACGCACTGGGGCGGAACCTGCGTCAACCTGGGCTGCGTGCCGAAGAAGATCATGGTCCAGGCCAGCGAATACGGCCGCCTGGCGGAAGACGCCCGCGGCTTCGGCTGGGACAGCCACCCGGGCACGCACGACTGGGCCGCGCTGATCGCCCGCAAGGACACCGAGATCGCCCGGCTGAACGGCATCTACGCCAAGCTGCTCGGCGGCGCGGGCGTCACCATGCACGACGCCCATGCCCGTTTCACCGGGCCGAACACGCTTCAGGTCGGCGACCAGGTCGTCACGGCCGAGCGCATCGTGATCGCCACCGGCGGCACCCCCGCCATCCAACCCGCCATCGAGGGCATGGAGCTGGGCATCACGTCGGACCAGGCCTTCCATCTGCCGGCACTGCCCCGGCGCGTGCTGATGGTGGGCGGCGGCTACATCGCCGTCGAGTTCGCCGGCCTGCTGCGCGGCCTCGGCGCGGAGGTGGACCTCGTCTACCGCCAGCACCTCCCCCTGCGCGGCTTCGACCTCGAACTGCGCGAGGACCTGGCCGCCGCCATGCAGGCCCAGGGCATCCGCCTGCACCCGAGCCAAACCGTTCACAGCGTCCGCAAGGACGGCGACGCCCGCAGCGTCACCCTCACCAACGGCCACCAGGTGACGGTCGACCTCGTGTTCTTCGCCGTCGGCCGCAAGCCGCGCACCGCCGGGCTGGGCCTGGATGCGGCCGGCGTCGCCATGACGGAGCGCGGTGCCGTCGTCGTCGACACCCACAACGCCACCAGCCAGCCGCATGTCTTCGCCATCGGCGACGTGTCGAACCAGCTGAACCTCACTCCCGTCGCCATCGCCGAGGGACACCATCTGGCCGACCGCCTGTTCGGCCCGCCGCCGCCCCGCACCTGGTCGTTCGCCGCCGTGCCCACCGCCGTCTTCAGCAGCCCGCCCATCGCGACCGTCGGCCTGTCCGAGGACGCGGCCGCGGCCCGGGGCCCCGTCGACGTCTACGTCGCCCGCTTCACCCCCATGCGCCACGTCATGTCCGGGCGCGGCCAGAAGACGCTGATGAAGATGATCGTCGACCAGGCGACCCAGGTTGTCGTCGGCGTCCACATGCTCGGCGACGACGTGGCGGAAATGATGCAGGGCATCGGCGTTGCGCTGACCGCCGGCGCCACCAAGGCCGACTTCGACCGCACCATCGGCATCCATCCCACCAGCGCCGAGGAGATCGTCACGCTGCGGACCCGCACCCGGGTCGCGGGCGAACGGGCCGCCGCCGAGTAGCCCGCGAAAGACTCGACGCGATCGGGGCTTTGCAGGCTAGTCTTGCCGGGTCACCATGGCCGGGTCACCATGACCGGGTCATCGTGCCAGGGTCATCGTGCCAGGGTCATCGTAGACGACTCGGGGCATGTTGCGTTCGGAAGGACAGGCGGGACAATGGATTGGGACAAGCTTCGGGTCTTCCATGCGGTGGCCGAGGCCGGGAGTTTCACCCACGCCGGAGAGACCCTCAACCTCAGCCAGTCCGCCGTCTCGCGGCAGATCTCGGCGCTCGAGGAGAACCTGCAGGTCCCGCTGTTCCACCGCCACGCCCGCGGCCTGATCCTGACCGAGCAGGGCGAGAGCCTCAACCGCACCGTGCGCGAGGTCTTCGCCAAGCTCGCCATGACCGAGGCGCTGTTGACCGAAAGCAAGGAGAAGCCGGCCGGGCGCATCAAGGTCACGACAACCGTCGGCTTCGGCTCCACCTGGCTCGCCCCGCGCCTTCAGGGCTTCATGGCGCAGTACCCGGACGTCACGATGACCCTGCTGCTGGACGACACGGACCTCGACCTCGCCATGCGTGAGGCCGATGTCGCCATCCGCATGCACCCGCCCAAGCAGCCCGACCTGGTGCAGCGTCATCTGATGCAGATCCACTGGGTCGTCGTCGCCTCGCCCGAGTACCTGAAGACCCACGGTACCCCGCAACGCCCGGAGGAGCTGGACGACCACAAGCTGATCCTGTTCGGCGACTACCGTCCGCCCGTCGCCGACATCAACTGGCTCGCCGAGGCCGGCCGCCGCGCCGGCTCACCCCGCCGCCCGTTGCTGGAAGTCAACTCGCTGCATGCCATGGCCCTCGCCATCCGCTCCGGCATGGGCATCGGCGTCCTCCCGGACTGGATGAACGAGGAGCTGGACGGCCTCGTCACCCTGCTGCCGGAGCTGAAGTCACCCAAGGTCGACGTCTTCTTCGTCTACCCGGAGGAACTGCGGAACAGCAAGCGCGTCGCCGTCTTCCGCGACTTCCTCCTGGCCCGCCTGCAGGAGATGCACTGACCCCGCAGGGTAAGCTTCCGCTCAGCCGCCCTGGACGCAATAGAGCTGGGCGTGGTGCAGGCTGGCCAGCCAGGCGGGATCGGGGTTCCGCCCGATGTCGAACGCCGTCTTGAAATCGTCCACCCAGACGTAATACTCGAACCGCTTCAGCACCTCGATGATCTCGGCGATCGTCTGCAGCCGGTCGTGATACATGAAGTTGTGCAGCTCCAGCATCATGAACGGCCGCTGCGCCAGGATCCGCTGCGCGCCCATCAGCGCATGGAGGTCATGACCCTCCACGTCGATCTTCAGGAAATCCACCCACAGCGCCGGATCCACGTCGTCGTCCAGCCGCACGATCTCGATGCTGCCGGTTTCCGGGAAGGTGGTGTCCGGCCCCAGAACGATGACGTTCCCCGAGTTCTCGTAGATCGGCAGGCGCGCCCGTTCGCTTCCCACGCCGAACGGGTGGACCACGACGTTCTGCAGCCCGTTCAGCACCGCGTTGCGTCCGACCAGGTCCGCATTGCTCGGCGCGGCCTCCCACGCATGGACAACGCCGGTCGGCCCCGTGCACTTGGCGAACAACGTCGTCATGAACCCCTGGTGCGCGCCGACGTCGAGCACGTTGAACCCCGGCTTGATCGTGTCGATGCACCACTGGCGCTCCCGGTCCAGCAGGTTCGGGATGGCATGGTACCAGTCTTCCGCGACGGCATCCTCGATGTGCATGTCGATGCGATAGGGCCCGACGGCCAGTTCCTTCGCGATGAAATGCCTGAAGGCTTCAGCCATGAATTACCCCAGAGTGCGCGTTCGTGCCGGTGCGCCATCGTACAGCGCTATCGGTAGGGCAGCAATGGAGGCACCTCGCGTCGAGCCCGGACTACCGGGCCGGGTCAGCGGCCGCCCCGGTCTCGTTCCCCGCCACCAGGGTCACCCCGTCCGGATCGACCTCCACCAGGATCGCCGTCCCCGGCGCCAGCGCGTGGTAGCCGGGGAACGCCGCCGCCACCATCGCCGCCCCGATCCGAAGCCGGCACTCCGTCGTCCCGCCCAGGAAGGTGCTGGACACCACCACCGCCGCCAGCGCGCCAGTGGTGGACAGCGTCACGCTCTCCGGCCGGAACGCGACCAGCGCTTCCGCCGGCGCACGCCCCGCCGGTGCCACCCCGCGCAGGACCAACCCCTCGGCCGCGAACACGCCCCCCGCCACATCCGACGCCCCGGCGTCCAGCGGCAGCAGGTTTGCCCGGCCCAGAAACTCCGCGACGAACCGCGTCGTCGGCCGGCGATACACCGCAGCCGGCGCCCCCGCCTGCACGATCCGGCCGCCCTGCATGATCAGCAGCGTGTCCGACACGACCATCGCCTCGCTCTGGTCGTGCGTCACATAGACGGCGGTCGTGCCCGACGCGACCAGGATCTCCCGGATCTCGAACCGCATCCGCTCCCGCAGCATCAGGTCCAGGTTGCTCAGCGGCTCGTCGAACAGCAGGCACGCCGGCTCGAAGGCCAGCGCCCGGGCCAGGCTGACGCGCTGCTGCTGCCCACCCGACAACGCCGCCGGGTAACGGGTCCCGACGCCGGGCAGCCCCACCAACTCCAGCATCCGGGCCGTCCGCGCCGCCGCCGCCGCCCGGCCCATGCCGCGCAGCACCAGGCCCAGCCCCACGTTCTCCGCCACCGTCTTGTGCGGCCACAGCGCATAGGACTGGAACACCATGCCGATCCCCCGCCGCTCGGGCGCCACCACCAGGCGCCGCCCCTTGGTCAGCACCGTCCCGCCCAGTCGCACCGTGCCCCCGTCCAGCGTCTCCAGCCCCGCGATCGCCCGCAGCATCGTCGTCTTGCCGCAGCCCGACGGCCCCAGCAGCGTCGCCACCTGGCCGCGCCCCACCCCGAACGACACATCCTGCAGCACCGGGACGGCGCCGAACCGCTTGCTGACCTTGTCCACCACCAGATGACTCATGCCGCCGCCCGCACCAGGTCCACGCGGAACACCCGCGTCGCCAGCCCGATCAGCGCCGCCATCATCAGCACCTGCAGCACCGCCATGGCGGCCAGCACGCCGTGGTCGCCCTCCACCCATCGGTTGAAGATCAGCACCGACAGCACCTCGTTCCCCGGCGAATACAGCAGGATCGAGATCGCCAGCTCCCGCACGTAGATGATGAACAGCAGCGTCCAGCCTGCCGCGATCCCCGGTTTCAGCAGCGGCAGCGTGACATGCCGCAGCGTGGCGCCCCAGCCGCCGCCCACCATCGTCACCGCCTCCTCGAGCGCCGGGTCGATCTGCCGGTGCACCGAGGTCACGGCCCGCACCGCGAACGGCAGGAACCCCGTGACGTAACCCACCACCAGCAGCGCCGCCGTGCCGTACACCGGCAGCGGCAGGAACACCCACGTCCACAGCAACGCCAGCCCCAGTGCCACCGCCGGGATCGCGGCCGGCAGCGTCACCAGCAGATCCAGCCCGCCCCGATACCACACCCGCGTCCGCAGGCTGATCCAACTCAGCACCACCGCCAGCGCCACCGCCAGCGAGGCCGACAGGGCCGAGATCCAAACCGTGTTCACGATCGCCCGCTGCGCCAGCGGGTTGCCCACCAGAACCTCCCGGTAATGGTCCAGCGTCAGCCCGGCCAAAGACACCCGGCCCGTGTACAGCGGGGTCAGCGAGGCATACAGCAGCATCAGCAGCGGCAGCACCGTGCCCACCAGCATGAACCCCGACGCCAGCCCGAAGGCCGGCCACCGCCAGCCCCCCAGCGGCTGCAGCCGCGCCCGCGCCGACCGCCCGCCGACGGTCACGTACCCCCGGCCCCGCAGCAGCCGGTGCTGCAGCGCCACCCCCAGCCCGGCGATCGCCATCAGCTCCACCGCCAAGGCCGCCGCCAGGTTGAACCGCGAGGGATAGATGCTGGTCAGGTCGTAGATGTTGGTCGCCAGCACGCTCAGCCGCGACGGCCGCCCCAGCAGCGCCGGCACGCCGAACTGCCCGGCCGCCCCCACCAGCGCCAGCAGCATCCCCGACAGCAGCGCCGGCGCCATCAGCGGCAGCGTCACGTGCCGCAGCGTCGCCCAGCGCCCGAACCCGCTCATCACCGCCGCCTCCTCGAGCGCCGGGTCGAAGTTGTACAGCGCGCTCTGCACGAACAGATAGACATAGGGCGCGTAGTACAACCCCATCACCCACATGATCCCAGCCGGCGTGTAGACATCGAGCCCGCCCCACCCCAGGGCGGCCAAGGCCTGGTTCAGCACACCGAAGCGCGGCGACAGCAGCATGTCCCACGACAGCGCCCCGATGAACGGCGACAGGAAGAACGGCGCGATCACCCCCAGGTGCAGCAGCCGCCGCGCCGGCACGTCCGTCCGCGCCACCAGCCAGGCCAGCACCACGCCCAGCCCCGTCGCCAGCACCGTCGACCCCGCCGCCAGCACCAGCGTCAACCGCGCCGCCTCCAGCAATCGCGGCGAGGTCAGCGCCTGTTGGAACCAGCGCAGCGTGAGGCCGGACACCTGCCCGGGCGGCGCCGTCCCCACGCTGCCATACACCAGGAATACCAGCGGCAGCAGCACGAGCCCCGCCACCAGCACCGCCGTCCCAGGCAGGACTACGCGCTTCATCCCGCTACAGGTCGAAGATGCGGATGAACTCCTCCTGCATCGCCGTCCGCGCCCGGGTGAACGCCACGGGATCGACCGGATGGATCGGCAGCCCCGCCAGCGGCGGCTTCCCCGGCAGCTGCTCCGCGTCGTCCCGCATCGAATAGACCCCGTTCGCCCGCTGGAGCACCGCCTGCCCTTCCTTGGACAGCAACCAGTCGAAGGCGATCTTCGCACCCTCCGGGTTCGGCGCCTGCTTCATGATCGCCAGCGGACTCATCGTCAGCGGCAGAACCTCGGGATACACGGGCGTGATCGGCGCTTGCCGCAGCCGCACCTGCGTGTACACCAGGTAGTCCAGCTGCTCCGTCAACGGCAGCTCGCCCGAGATCAGCTTGTCCGACATCGCGCCATGCCCCCGGAACACCTGCGGCTTGTTGCGGGCATACGTCTCCCACCAGCCCACGCCCTTGGCCTCGCGCATCACGTAATACCAGTTGAGCGCGTCCCCATCGACCCGTGGGTCGGCATTGGCCTGCTTGCCGGCCCATTTCGGGTCCACCCAGTCGTCCCACGTCCGCGGCGCGTCCGCCGGCGGGATCACCGTGTGGTTGTAGGCGAACAAGGTGATCAGGCTGCGCGAGTTGATCCAGGTGAAGTCCGGGTCCTTGAAGCCCACGGGGTAATGCGCGTACGTCGCCGACTCGTACGGCAGCAGCGCCCGCGCCTCCTTCAGCTCCACGAAGGTGCTCACGTCCGAGACCTGATACAGGTCCGCCCGCAGCCGGTTCGCCTGCAGCTCCGCCATCAGGCGCTGGAACACCTGGAACGTCTCGGCGCTAAACACCTTCAGCGTAACGCCCGTGCCGGCCGCGTTGAACCCCTCCGCCAGCCGGTTCGCATAGGTGCTGGGCACCGAGGTGTACAACGTCACCTCGCCGCCCGACGCCCGCGCCCGCCCGATCAGCGCCGGGGCCGCAAGCCCCCCCAGGACCGTCCGCCGCGTCAGGGTCGTGCGCATGCCGTTGATCTCGCTGTGGTGGAACCCCGGGCGAAGCAAGCCCCGCGCCACGGGCCGCCTGGCGGGCTCAGCCGGCCCGGCGACGCCCCCGCTTCGGCCTCTCGGCCAGCCCTGCCGCCACCTTGGCGATGCGCTGCCGGATCGCCTCCATCGCATAGCCGCTCTCGACCCGCGGCGCACAGTATCGCCCGGTTTCCACGGCCTCGCCATACAGCGCCGCATACTCGGCCGCGTTGTGGAACAGGGTGCGGCTGTCGTCGTCCAGGAACGTCTCCGATGCGGCGCCCTCGGCCAGGATCACGTTGTGATGCGACAGCTCCACATGGACATAGGCCACCATGCGGCAGTCCATCTCCTGCACGATGCCCATCCCGTTCACCAGGCACCACGCCGGCACCAGCACCCCGTCCAGGAACATGGCATGCAGCGGCGACACCCGAAGGTCCCGCCGCGGCAGTCCCTCGCCCAGCGCCCCCGCCCGGATCCGCACCGGCAGCAGGTGCTTCTGGCCCGCCATGAACCGCCCGCCATAGCTGCGCCGCCCGATCCACCGGATCGGCTCCCGCGCGCCCGACACCGTCAGCACCCGGTCCCCGATCGCCAGCGCCTCCACCGGCACCTCGCCCGCATCCGTCAGGATGAGCGTCCCCGGACAGTAGCAGGGCGCCGCCGCCGCCGTGACCACCGTCCCATACCCATACGTGTCGAGCCCCGCGGTGAACGCCGTGCCCACATAGCTCCCGGCCAGCAGCTGCGTGTAGACATTGCTGCCCTCGGTCACCGTCAGCACATTGTTCTGGTCCACCGTCGCCACGGTCCCCCCGGCGAACGCCACGTTGTACAGCTCCAGGACCGACCCCACCAGGAACGTCGACCCGCTCGCCACACCCGACGGGCTGATCGACTCCAACCCCCCGCTGCTGATCACCGCCCCGTTCGCCGTCCCGCCATAGCTGACGGACAGGTTGCCACCGGCCCCCACCGTCACACCCGCGACCACGCCGCCGTTCTGCACCGAGACGACCCCGCCCGACCCCACCACCGAGCCGCTGGCGACACCACCCGCATCCACGCTCTGCGACGCGCCGGACACCAGCACCGTCCCCGTCGCGACTCCCCCGCCGATCACGCTCTGGAAGCCGTTGCTGCCCAGCATCGCGCCCCGCGCCGTGCCCCCCGCAACCAGGTCCTCGGCCCCGGCGCCCACCACCGTGCCCGACGCACTGCCGCCCGCCAACACGATCTCGACGCCGTTGCTGGTCAGCACCACGCCCGTCGCCGCACCGGCATACAGCGTCACGCCGCTCGCCTGGTCCACGAACACGCCGCTGCTCACGACCGTGCCGCCCGCCGGGACCGTCCCGTTCGCCACAGCCCCCGCCTCCAGCACCTGGTAGGCGCCGGCGCCCAGCACCGTGCCGCTCGCCACCCCGCCGGACCCCACCAGCTGCACCCCGCCGCTGCCCAGCTGCGCGTTGATGGCGGTGCCCGTCATGGTCACGTTCTGCACCCCGCCCGACACCTGCGTCCCGGTCGCGACCCCGCCGAAGCTCACGTTCTCCGACCCGCCGGAAAGAACGACGGTGCCGGTGCTCGACCCCGTCACCCGGTCGCCCCCGCCCGAAAGCACCATCGTCCCCGTGGCGGTCCCGCCCGTTTCGATGCTCATCGAGCCACCGGACAGGATCGTGCCGCTGGCCGCACCGCCGCTCTGTACGTCCTCGTACCCGCTGTTGCCGATCGTGACCCCGATCGCCCGCCCCCCCACCGACACCAAAGCGAACCCGTTCAGCTGCGCGCTCACCAGCAGACCGCTCGACACCACCGTCTCGAACCCGCCCGACCCGATGATGGAACCCGACGCGACGCCCCCGCTGAACACCGTCTCGGCGCCGCCGTTTGTCAGCACGGTCCCGCTGGCCGTGCCCCCCGCCAGGACGTTCAGCACGGCGCCGCTGCCCACGACCACGTTCGCCGCGGTCCCCGAGTAGACCTGGAACGCCGTGCCGCTGGTGTACAACACGAAGCCCGACACCGCGCCCGCCCCGGTCGTGCCCACCCCGGTCGTGCCCACCACGGTGGAACCCGGCACCACCACCAGCGCGCCACCCGCGGCCACCACCGTGTTGCTGGCACTGGCGCCCGACAACACGATCTCAACGCCCCCGCTGGCGATCATCGCCCCGCTGGTCGTGCCCCCGGAGTACACCACCTCGAACCCGCCGCTGCCGACCATGGCCGAGACCGAGACGCCGATCCCGCTCACCACCTCCATCCCGCCCGCGCCGACCAGGCTGCCGCTGAGCACGCCGGCGCCGGCCATCGCCACGCCGCCCTGTTTGATCACGGTCTTCACGGCCGTGCCCAGCACCACGACCTCCTGCCCGCCGCTGTTCAGCGTGGTCCCGCTCGCCGTCCCCTTGCTGACCAGCTCGACCCCGCCGCTGCCCACGACCGTGCCGAAATCCGTGGCGTAGTAGTCGTTCAGCAGCTCCGTCCCGCCCGCGTTCACCACCGTGCCGGACACGACCCCGGCGCTGGAAACCGCACTCGTCGGGTCAGTGAACCCGCCCACGATCTGCGTCCCCGCGCTGCCGACCACCGTGCCGGCCGCGGCACCGCCCAGGAGAGTAATGACCCCGCCGGCCGAGACCTTCGCCCCCGTCAGCACCCCGCCGGCCAGCGCCGACACGCTGCCGCCCAGCCCCACCTGCGCACCCGAATCCGCCCCGCCGGACAGCACCACCGCCGTGCCGCCCGCCACGGTGTCGTTCGTCGCCGTGCCGCCCGCGGACAGCGTCTCCGTCCCGCCGCTGCCGACCATGGCATTGACCGAGGCGCCGCTGCCCAGCACCGTCTCCATCCCGCCCGCAACCAGGATGCTGCCGCTCGCGATTCCGCCGGAATAGACGATCTGCGCGCCGCCGCTGACCAGCGCGGACGTCGCCGTCCCGGCCGGCAGCACGTACTCGATCCCGCCCGGCCCCACCGACGTCCCGCTCGCCACCCCGGCGAACACCGTCACTGCGGATTGCGCCGGGCTCAGCACCACGCCGGTCGAGACGACCTGGCCGCCCGACGACACCGTCCCCGCCAGAACGGCACCCGGCAGCACCACCAGCGTGCCGCCGCCGCTCAGCTGCGTCGCGCTCGCCAGCCCGCCCGCCTGCACGATCATCGCCGCCCCGGACGAGACCTTCGTCCCATCCGCCTCGCCGCCGGAGCCCACGACCTCCAACGCGCCGCTGGCCAGCATCGTCGTGCTCGTCGTCCCGCGGAACCCCACCGTCTCCACCGCACCGCTGCTGACCGTCAGCCCGAACGACACCCCCGAGAAGCCGATGGCCTCCGTCGCGCCACCCTGCAGCACCGTGCCGCTGTCGACGCTGTCTTCCACCTGCTCCCGCCCGCCGGACCGGATCGTCGCGCCGATCACCGTGCTCTCGTACGCCGACAACAGCCCGCCGCTAAACACCGTGGCACTCGTCGTCGTGCCCAGCTGCAGCCCCAAAAGCCCGCCCGAAACGAGCGTGCCCGTGTCGGACCCCTGGAAGTCGATCAGCCGGCCGCCGCTGTTGATCACGGCCCCGGCCGCGATCCCGTTCTCCAGGTTCAACGTGCCGCTGCTGTTGACGATGGTGCCCAGGCTCGACCCGGCGCTCGTCACCTGCTCGGTGCCGCCCGAGTTGATCGTCACCGCGCTGGTGTACCCGCCCGAGGAGACGACCAGCGTGTCCCCGTTCCCCAAGGACACGTTGCTGATCGGATGGCCCGGCGTGGCGGAGGTCGTGGTCATGCGCGGCTCCTTTTAAGGTGTCGCCACGCCGAGCGGTCAGGCGCAGTGACTCGAGCCTAGGCCGCGCTGTCCGGATGTCGTCACCCAAACAGATGAGCGATCACACGATCATCCCCGTCGGCGGTAAACTTTCGCGCACGGCAGCCGCCCCAGCCCCTGCCGGTCGCGCCCTGCCTTTCTTGTGATCCGAACCCGCCGCCGCCCCGCGACGTTCCTCGCCCCGCAACCCGACCACACTCCCGACGAGGACCCCCCATGAAGGCACTCTGCTGGCACGGCAAGGGCGACATACGCTGCGACACCGTGCCCGACCCGAAGATCGAGCACCCCCGCGACGCCATCATCAAGGTGACCGCCTGCGCCATCTGCGGCAGCGACCTGCACCTCTACAACGGCTTCATGCCCGGCATGCGCGCCGGCGACGTCATGGGCCACGAGACGATGGGCGAGGTCGTGGAGCTGGGCGCCGAGGTCAAGAACCTCGCTGTCGGCGACAAGGTCGTGGTGCCCTTCACCATCTCCTGCGGCGAGTGCTTCTTCTGCAAGAAGGGCATCTACTCCGGCTGCGAGCGTTCCAACCCCGAGCCCAACCGCACCGTCGCGTCCACGCTGTGGGGGCACTCCCCCGCCGGACTGTTCGGCTACACCCACCTTCTGGGCGGCTATGCCGGCGGGCAGGCTGAATACCTCCGCGTCCCCTTCGCCGACGTCGGCCCCATCAAGGTCCCGGCTGGACTCAGCGACGACCAGGTGCTGTTCCTGTCCGACATCTTCCCCACGGGCTACATGGGTGCCGACTTCTGCGACATCCAGCCGGGCGACACCATCGCCGTCTTCGGCTGCGGCCCCGTCGGCCAGTTCGCCATCCGCTCCGCCTTCATGCTCGGCGCCGAACGGGTGATCGCGGTCGACACCATCCCCGAGCGCCTCGTGCTTGCCCGCCAGGCCGGCGCCGAAACGCTCGACTTCATGCACGACGACGTCCATTCCCGCATCAACCAGATGACGAAGGGCCGCGGCGCCGACGCCTGCATCGACGCCGTCGGCACCGAAGCCAGCCCCGCCGGCAGCTTCGACGCGACGCTGGACCGCGCCAAGCAGATCGCCTGGATCGGCACGGACCGGCCGCACGTGCTGCGCCAGGCCATCAACAACACCCGCAACGGCGGCATCGTCAGCATCATCGGCGTCTATGGCGGCCTGCTGGACAAGGTGCCGATGGGCAGCGCCATCAACCGCGGCCTGACGTTCAGGATGGCCCAGACCCCCGTTCAGAAATACCAGCACCAGCTGATGGCCCGAATCGAGAAGGGCGAGATCGACCCCTCGTTCCTGATCACCCATGTCGGCACGCTCGAGGACGGGCCCGACCTCTACAAGGTGTTCCGCGACAAACAGGACGGCTGCGTGAAGGTGGTGCTGAAGCCATGAACGACATCCAACTCTCCAAGAACCTCGGCCTGATCAGCCTGGTCCTCGGCACGGCCGAGCTGCTCTATGGCCGCACCATCAAGCGGACGCTCGGCCTGCCCATGCCGAGCATGTTCGTCCGGGCGTTCGGCGCGCGGGAAGTGCTCTCGGGCTTCGTCGCCCTCGCCCATCCCGACAATGCCGGCCCGATCGGCCTGCGAATCGCCGGCGACGCCTTGGACCTGGCTGTCCTCGGCACGGCACTGCTGCCCAGCAACCGCCAGCGCAAGGCCGCAGCGCTCGCCACCATCGCCGTCATCGGCATCACCGTCATGGATCTGGCCGTCGGCAGCGCCTTGGCCCGGCGTCAGGCCCGCGCCCTGCAGACCGCCCGCCGCACCCGGGTCAAGCAGATCGGCTGAACAGCCGCCTGCTCAGCACTTGTGGGTGCAGGTCCGCGCCGGCAGTGCCGCACGCGCCACCGGGGCGGCCACACGAACCTGCGCGGCCGGTGCGGGACGCGCGAAGGCCGGGGCGGCCATAGGCCTCGCCCCACCCATCGGCATCGCCACCCGGCCCGGCGGGGCGAAGCCCGGGCGCATCCCGGGCATCGCCTGACCCGGTCGAGCCATGCCCTGGGGCGGAAGCCCCGGCGAAGCGAACCGCGGTGAACCTCCCGGCGAGACGAACCCCGGCCGCCCGGCACCGACCGACGCCTGCTGCAGGCCAGGGCCCGGCCGCCCGTAGGTCCCCAAACCAGGCGCACCGCCCGCGCCCGCGCCGGGCCGGGCCAGAAACGCCGGATGCACCGGCCGCTCGAACCCCGGCCGCTCCATCACCGGCCTGTTGAAACCACCCCTCTCGAACCCTGGTCTGGCGAAACCGACCCCGGGCCGCTCCAGGCCCGCCCGTTCGAAACCGGGCCGGCCGGCCAGTCCGCGGTCCAGCCCCCCGGGATGGAACGCGGCCCGTTCGGGGTAGCCCCGCAGCCCCCGGCCTTCGGGATGGAACCGCTCCATATGATGGGAGAAGCGGTCCGGCGCCCCGTGCCAATGCCGGCCGCGGTCGTAATAGCCCCAGCCCAACACCCCGCCGTACACGAGGAACACCGTCTCCTCGTTGATCGCAGCCGTCGGCTGCCCCCCCACATAGACCACCCCGTCGGCCGAAGCAGGCTCGAGCGGCACGAACCCCTCGCCGCCATCCCCCGCCGACCGCCGCTGTGCGTCGTAGCGCAGCGTGGCGCGGATCACCTGGTCGGACACCTTTTCCCAGACCCCACGACGCTTCTCCACCGCATCGGCCTCCTGCAGCCGGTAGGCGTCGGGCGCGTCCGGGGTCGTACGGGCCGCCCCGTTCACCAGCGCCACGGTGGCGATGTCTGTCCCGTCCGTCAGCAGGCAGACATACCCGCCACCCTCGCCCTGCGGCTGGCAGGTCACCTCGTCGCCCTTCAGCTGAATGTAGCCGGCCATCTCGCCGGCCAGGCGTCCGCCGGTCCCCTCGATGCCGGACAGCGGATACCGCTGGGCGTCGGCGACCAGCGTGGCCGTGTCGTATAGGCCGGGATGCCGCAGCGAGACCGGCGGCGGCGGAAGGTTGGACCAGATCCCGCGCCGGGCATCGCGCGCCGCGACCTCCTGTGCCTGATACAGCGGCGGCGCGTCCGGCCGCACCTGCGCCTGGCCGTTCACCAGGGCGAACAACGCCAGGTCCGTCCCGTTCGACATGGTGCAATCGAAGCCCGTGTCGTCGTGCGGCAGGCACTTCAACGGGCCGCCGGCGCTGTCCAGCTGCGCCCCCAGCGTCTGCGCCGCCTCGCCGTCCTGGCCCACGACCCCCCATAGCGGCAGGACCTTCTCGCCATCCGCGATCCGGCCGGTGGTCACGACCCGCGGCCGCTCCACCGTGACCGGAACCAGGCGCGGCGCAGGCGCCGCGGCGGGGGCCGTCATCGGGGGTCCCGCCTCCCCCTCCGTCGACTGCAGCCGCTTGAAGCCGTTCGTCATCGGTCCGGGCGACGCCCCCGGTGTCGCGTCTGGCGAAGCCTCCGCCGGGGCGCTCGGCGGGGCGTCCGGCGCGGCGGCCCCTGGAAGCGCGCCCGCCACTGCCGGCGGGGCCTGATCCTGAGCCAGCACCTGGGCCTGGGCCCTATGAGGCCAAGGCGCCAGGATCAGCCCGGCCATGAGGCAGGCGGCACCCAAGGCTCCGGCCACGGCCTGCGACGCCACGGGGCCCTACCGCGCCAGGCCGACAGGCTGGACCGGCTGCGCGGCAACGACCGGCGAGACGGCGCTGGCCGAGGCAGGGCTGACCGGCTCCACCCAGCCGCTGGGGCGGGTTGCCGAAGCCGAGCTTCCGCCCGCCGCCCCACCGGACGACCCCGCCGGTGCCGCCGCCGTCGCGCTGACCGTGGTGCCCTGCAGCCGCGCCAGCAGGCCCCGCGACGCAACCCCGTTCGCCGCCATGCCGTTGGCCCGCTCGAAGGTCCGGATCGCGTTCGTCGTCATCGGTCCCAACTGCCCGTCGGCCCCGCCCCGCAGATAGCTCAGCCGGATCAGCTCGGACTGCACCGAGCGCACCAGCGGGTCAGCCGCCACGCCGGTCCGCCCCGACGCATATTGCGGCGCCGGCGAATAGCCCGGCACCAGGTCCCCCCGCGCATACATGCACTGCGAGAACGCGTTGTCGTACTGCTGCTGCATACCCGCCTGCGCATACTGCGTGTCGACACTCGTATCCACGCCCAGCAGCGCCCCGGCCACGACACGCTGGTTCGCCACGTCCGCCTGCCCCGCCACCTGCTGCGAGGCGAACCCGCGGCACGACGCAAGGTCCAGCTGGAACGCCTCGAACGTCTTCCCGGGCCCCGGCATCACCTGCACGTTGGACCCCCGTGGCACCACCGCGCATCCCGCAACGAACGCAAGACAGCCAGCGATCGCGGCCCGCCCAACCCTGATCTTCCGCGACATTCCTGAACTCCCGGCAAGGCCCATGGACGCAGGGCCGGTCCCTCTGGACCTAGGTTTTGGAGCAATTGAAGCGAGAACGATCCGCTTGACAAGCCATTATGCCGCCGCACCCCGTCAGCGGGTCCGCTTCATCGTGAAGCTCGAGCAATCCACCCCGGCCACCGCCTGGCCCCGATAGGTCTGGCCCCCATCCTCCGAACGCCCGGTCAACCCGACCATCGCACTCTCCCCGACCCGCGACACCCAGCCCGTCGGCCGCACCGTCACCGACACGGGATCGAGCCGCCCCTCCACCCGCAACGACCCGCTCGACCCGCCGCGGCTCGCCGGCCCCGGCGAGAACGACAGCGTCGCCTGGTCCCGAGCCTCGGCGAACTCGAGCTGCAGCTGCCGCACCCCGCCGCGACAGAACAACGCCCCGCTGAACACCGGCCCCGCGCCCGCCAAGGGGGCAAACCCCGCGCCGGGGGACGACCCGGCAGGCTGCACGGCTGCCGGGCGCCCCGGTCCCACGGACGGGGACGGCGACGGCCCCGGCGACGGCCCCGGAGGTGGCGGCAGAGATGGCGGCGGCACTGGCGCTGGCATCCCGGGTGGCCCCACGCTCGCCGCCGCCGACGTCTCCCAAAGCCGCACGTCCATGCCCGCCAGCGCCTCGGGCGTCAGCCATTCCATCTGCCGCGGCCGCGCCTGGACCATCATCCCCACGATGTCGGCCGGGACGCCGTACTCCGCCGCGATCCGCGCCAGCTCCGTCGTCCGCGCCTTCGCCGCAACGGTCTCGCCGGCCCGCTGCGTGGCGCTGTGCACGCCGATCAGCGCGTCCTGCGCGGCATAGCGCTGCGGCGAGGCGGCGAACATCAGGAAGCAGATCGACGCGCACTTCGCCCCGGACGGCACCGCGACCGGCACCGCCGCCCGGTGGATCGCGTCGGCCATCGAAAGCCCCTCATCCACGTCGCCCCCGGGGCTGTCGAGCACCAGGATGATCAGCCGCGACCCCGAAGGCCGCGACCGCACCGCCGCCGAGAGCCGCGCCATGTCGCCGCCCACGACCGGCCCCTGCCCCACGATCCCATAATCCCCGTCATCCCGCGGCACGACCTCGAACTGCATCCCCCACGCCGGCCTCACCGCCGGCCCGACCGCCAGGGCCGCCAAGACGGCCCCCATCAACGCTCCCCCCCACCCCATCCCAACCGCCCTCACCCGAACCGCCGGACAATAGCGAACCCGCAACGGACCCACCACCGCAAGCACGACGAAAGGATCACGACGCAAACCCCGTCCGCGCAGCAGGTCAAAGAAACAGCCAAGGAACCCCGCCCTCCAGGAGCACCGCACCCTTCCCGTCCTTCGTGTCTTCGTGGTCCCCCTTCCTCGCCCGAGGCACCCCTAGCCAGCGCCCAGTCAAACCGCCCGGAACCCCGCCCGCCCCACCAATCCCCCACCCCGGTCGAACACCACGACCTCCAGCAGGATCCCCGTCCCCGCCAGGACCCCCGCCGCCGTGCCCCAGGCGCCCGCCGCCACCCGGTCCCCCAGCGCCGGGCAGCAGGCGAAGGCCTCCGCCACCGTGTTCGCCCCCGCCACATGCCCCGCCACCTCCGCCGGCGCCCAGCCCGCCAGCGCCGCCATGTCCACGCTGCCCCGCTTCGAATGCAGGTCGAGCCGCCCCTGCGCCAGCTTGGTCATCTTCGCCACCCCGCCCGCCACCGTCACGCGCGGCACCGGCCGCTGCCGCAGATACTTCAGCATCCCCCCGGCGAAATCCCCCATCTCCAGCAGCGCCACCTCCGGCAACCCGTGCAGCGCCGCCGCCGCCGCCTCCGAGACCGACCCGGTGCTGCCCGCCACGTGCCCCAGCCCCATCGCCCGCGCCACGTCGATCCCCCGGTGGATCGTGTCGATCCAGGCCGCGCACGAATACGGCACCACGATCCCCGTCGTCCCCAGGATCGAAAGCCCGCCCACGATCCCCAGCCGCCCGTTCAGCGTGCGCTCGGCCAGCGCCTCCCCGCCCGGCACCCCCACCTCCACCACCACGTCCGTCCCCGCCTGCACCTCATCCAGCGCCGCCCCGATCATCGCCCGCGGCACCGGGTTGATCGCCGGCTCGCCGGGCGGCAGCGCCAGCCCCGGACGCGTCACCATGCCGACCCCGGGCCCCGCCCGGAACACGACCCCCGACCCCGGCACGCCCCACCCCACCCGGACCCGCACCAGCGCCCCATGCGTCACGTCGGGGTCGTCGCCCGCGTCCTTCACCACCCCCGCGACCGCCATGCCCGCCTCGAACCCCGTCTCGGCCAGCGCGAACGCCACCCGCCCGCCCCGCGGCAGCCCGATCTCCACCGGGTCCGGAAACGCCCCGCCCACCAGCGCCGCAAAGGCCGCCTTCGCCGCCGCCGCCGCACACGCCCCCGTCGTCCAGCCCCGTCGCAATGCCGTGCCCACGCCCCATGCTATACGCCGCCTCATGACCGCCTCGAAAGCCTGGCTCGTCGCCGCCCCCCGCTCCGGCGCCGGCAAGACAACCGTCACCATCGGCCTCGTCGCCGCCCTGCGCGCCCGCGGCATCCCCGTCCGCACCGCCAAGTCCGGTCCCGACTACATCGACCCGGCCTTCCACGCCGCCGCCTCCGGCCGCCCCGGCACCAACCTCGACAGCTGGGCCATGCCGCCCGCCCTGCTCGACCACCTGGCCATCGGCCCCGGCCTCGAACCGTCGGACGTCCTCATCGTCGAGAGCGCCATGGGCCTCTTCGACGGCGTCCCCGGCCCGCCCGGCCGCACCGGGGCCGCCGCCGACCTCGCCGAACGCTTCGCCCTCCCCGTCCTCCTCGTCCTCGACGTGTCGGGCCAGTCCCAGACCGCCGCCGCCGTCGCCCACGGGATGGCCACCTTCCGCCCCGGGGTGCGCGTCGGCGGCGTCGTGCTCAACCGCGTCGGCAGCCCCCGCCACCGTGCCGGCATCGAGGCCGCGCTGGCCGCCATCGGCCTGCCCGTCCTCGGCGCCATCCCCCGCGACCCCGGCCTCGCATTGCCCGAACGCCACCTGGGCCTCGTCCAGGCCCGCGAACACCCCGACCTCCGGGCCTACCTCGACGCCCTGGCCGCCATGGCCGAACGCTGCCTGGACATCGACGCCATCCTCGCCGCCGGCACACCTGTCCAGCCCCATTCCGGATCCACCGCCAGCGCTTTGCCCCCACCGGGGCAACACATGTTCCTGCCCCCACCGGGGCAATACATGTTCCTGCCCCCACCGGGGCAACACATGCTCCTGCCCCCGCCGGGGCAACGCATGTTCCTGCCCCCGCCGGGGCAACGCATGTTCCTGCCCCCGCCGGGGCAACGCATCGCCCTCGCCCACGACGCCGCCTTCAGCTTCGTCTACCCCCACCTCGTTGCCGGCTGGCACGCCCAGGGCGCCGAGATCCTGCCCTTCAGCCCCCTCGAGGACGAACCCCCGCCCCCCCAGGCCGACACCTGCTGGCTGCCGGGCGGCTACCCCGAGCTGCACGCCCCCCGCCTCGCCGCCGCAACCACCTTCCTGCAAGGCCTGCGCGCCTTCGCCGCCACCCGCCCTGTCCATGGCGAATGCGGCGGCTACATGGCCCTCGGCGCCACGCTCGAGGACGCGGACGGCGTCACCCACCCCATGGCCGGCCTGCTCGGCCACGCCAGCAGCTTCGCCCGCCGCCGCATGACCTTGGGCTACCGCACCGCAACCCTCCTCCAGCCCGGCGCGCTCGGCCCCCCGGGCACCACCATCCGCGGCCACGAATTCCACTACGCCCAACTCACCCAGCCCGGCCCCGACACCCCGCTCGCCACCATCACCGACGGCCAGGGCCAACCCCTTCCGCCCGCCGGCACCCGGCGCGCCCACGTCACCGGCACCTTCTTCCACGCCATCGCTCGCCAGTCCTGAGGCGCATCGCACAACGAACAGTGCCTCGGCACATTGTCAGACACCCGACACTCAGCCTACGGTCCTGGAAAAACGGAGGACCGCCCATGACCCTCACCGTCGAGCCTCTCGGCTACGCCCTCGGCGCCGCCGTCCACGGCATCGATCTCACCCGGCCCGTGCCCGACGCCACCATGGCCGCCGTCCATGCCGCCTGGCTGCAGCACCTCGTCCTCGTCTTCCCCGGCCAGACGATCAGCCCCGCCCAGCACATGGCCTTCGCCAGCCGCTTCGGCACGCTCGACCGCCACGACTCCCAGCCCCGCAACTACCTCGACCCCGAGCACGCCGAGCTGCTCATGATCACCAACCGACCCGTCGACGGAAAACCCTCCGACACGCGCAACACCGGCCGCAACTGGCACACCGACCTCACCTTCACGCTGCGCCCCGCCAAGGGCGCCCTCCTGCTCTGCCGCGAGAAGCCCCCCGTCGGCGGCGACACGATGTGGGCCAACCTCTATCTCGCCTACGAAACCCTCAGCCCCCTCATGCAGGGCTTCGTCGAGAAGCTCGAAGCCATCCACGACGCATCGCTGATCAAGAACATCGAGCAGCGCGACCCCGCCAAGGTCGCCGAGCTGAAGGCCAAGAACCCGCCCGTCGTCCACCCCGTCGTCCGCACCCACCCCGAGACCGGCCGCAAGTCCCTGCTGGTCGGCCAGCGCATCCGCCGATTCGTCGGCATGTCCGACGAGGAGAGCGAGGCCATCCTCCGCTTCCTCAACGAACACGCCATGACGCCCGAGTTCGTCTACCGTCACCGCTGGAGCCTCGACGACCTCGTCCTGTGGGACAACCGCTGCACGCAGCACATCGCCCTGCCCGACTTCGACCAGCGCCAGTCCCGTCACATGGTCCGCTGCTCGCTCGAGGGCGAGGAGGTCGGCCGCGTCCTCGAGCCCGCCCGGACCGAAAGCCCCGAGGCCATGGCCCGCGCCCTGGCCGCCATGGCCTGACCGGGAACCGCTGGCCGCCACCGGCCGGCATCGCCCGCCCGAAGGCGGCGCCGAAGGAATGAAGGCAACCATGCCCATCCGCCTCATGAAATCGCTCTATCTGCAGGTCGTCGTCGCCGTCGTCGCCGGCGCCGCCTTCGGCCACTTCGCACCCGCCCTGGCCAGCGACATGCGCCCGCTCGGCGACGCCTTCGTCCGCGCCATCCGCATGGTCGTCGCCCCCATCATCTTCGTCACCGTCACCATCGGCATCGCCGGCCTGCGCGACACGAAGGAGGTCGGGCGCGTCAGCCTCAAGGCGCTCATCTACTTCGAGGTCCTCACCACGCTCGCCATGCTCATCGGCATGGCCGTCGGCCACGTCGTCGCACCCGGCCACGGCATGAACATCGACCCGGCCTCGCTGGATCGGTCCAGCATCGCCGACTACACCAACCGTGCCGCCAAACAGGACATGTCGGCCTTCATCATCAATATCATCCCCAACACCCTCGTCGGCGCCTTCGCCACCGGCGACACGCTGCAGGTCCTGCTCGTCGCCATCCTCTCGGGCCTCGCCCTCGCCGGGCTGGGCGTCCGCAGCCACAAGCTGACCGAGATCATCGACCAGGTCGGCGCGATGCTGTTCCGCATCCTGGGCATCATCATGCGCTTCGCCCCCATCGGCGTCTTCGGCGCCATGGCCTTCGCCATCGGCAAGTACGGCATCGGCACGCTGGCCCAGCTCGGCATCCTCATCCTGTGCTTCTACGTCACCCTGGCGCTCTTCATCGTCGTCGTGCTCGGCACCGTCCTGCGCATCACCGGCCTGCGCCTCTGGCCCCTCACCCGCTACATCGCCGAGGAGATCCTGATCGCGCTGGGCACCAGCACCACCGAACCCGTCCTGCCGCTCCTGCTCGTCAAGCTCGAGCGGCTGGGCTGCGCCCGCCCGGTCGTCGGCCTCACCCTCCCGCTCGGCTATGCCTTCAACCTCGACGGCACCTCCATGTACTTCACCCTGGCGATCACCTTCATCGCCCAGGCGCTGAACATCCCCCTCTCGTTCGGCGACTATGCCGGCATCATGGCCGTCCTGCTGATCGCCTCGAAGGGCGCGGCCACCGCGCCCGGGGCCGGGTTCATCACCCTGGCCGCCACCCTCGCCGCCATGGGGGGCAAGATCCCGGTCGAGGGCATCGTCCTCATCCTCGGCATCGACCGGTTCATGAGCGAGGCCAGGGCCATGGGCAACCTGTTCGGCAACACGGTGGCGACCATCTTCGTCTCGTGGTGGGAAGGCGCGCTGGACGTAGACCGCGCCCGCCGCGTCCTGGCCGGCGAGCCCGTCGAACCGCTCGTCGTGCCCGAGCCGGCAGCACTCCCGTTGTGAACGCCGCCGTCCAATCCCCGATCGGCCGCGCCGCCCGGTCCCTCCCCGACCAGGTCGCCGAACACCTCCTCGCCTCCATCGTCGCCGGCCGGCTGCCCGCAGGAACCCGCCTGAAGGAGATCGCCCTCGCGCGCGAGCACGAGGTCAGCCGCGCCACCATCCGCGAAGCCCTCATCATCCTCGAGCGCCGCCGCTTCATCGAGCGCATCCCCCGCTTCGGCGCCCGCGTCACGACACTCGGGGCCGACGACGTCGCCGAACTGTTCGAGGTCCGCAGCGCGCTGCTCGCCATCGCGGCCGAACGATGTGCCGCCAGCGCCACCGCCGCCACGCTGCACACCCTCCAGGACCTCGTTCACGAGATGCAACGGCAGGGCGATGACGCCGCAGACCCCCACCGCTTCGCCGAGCTCTCCATCGCCGCCCAGCACCTGTTGCTCCACGTCAGCGGAAACCGCTATCTCCTGGAGCTGTACGAACAGCTTGCCAGCCTCAGCACCTGGCGCCTCATCCGCACCCGAGCCCTGTCGTTCGAGACGCAGCAACGCCGGACGGAGTCCGCCCGGGACTGGCATGCCGTCCTGCAGGCGCTGCACGCCCATGACGGCCCGGCCACCGCCGCGGCCGCACGCCTCGTGCTGCACCACTCCCTGCTCGGCGTCCGCGCCGCACTCGCTGCCCTTGCGGATGCCACCCCACCTGGCACGTAAATTGCTGACAGCCCTGCAGTGATTCGACCAACAGGGTTTCGGTTGCACTTCCGGGCCCGTTGCATAAGGCTGCCGGCGCCACAACGAACCAGGGGACTTCTCATGATTTCCAGACGCACGACGTTCAAGGTGATGGCCGGCGCCGCCGCTGCCGCCACCGTGGCCACCAACCCGGCCCAGGCTGCCGACAAGGTCCTCAAGATCGGCATCAACCTGTCGTTCACCGGGGCCGACGCCGAAAGCGCCGCCCGCATCGCCAATGGCGGCGTCATGGCGTTCGACGAGGCCAATGCCGCCAAGACGGTCAAGGGCTACACCTTCGCCATCACCAAGCTGGACGACGCCACCGCCACGGCCGGGCAATACGACCCGGCCCAGGCCGCCACCAACGCGCGCACCATGGTTTCCGACAAGGGCTTCGTCGCAGCCCTCGGCCCGCAGATGTCGGGCGCCGGCAAGGCGATGGCCCCCATTCTCAGCCAGGGCAACCTGGCCATCATCACCCCGTCCTCCACCAACCCGGACCTGACGGACCCCAAGTTCGCCGCGCAGTATCGCCCGGCCGGCAAGGCCATCTACTTCCGCACCGTCGCGACCGACGCCTTCCAGGGCCCCAACATGGCCAACTACATGGCCACGACCCTCAAGGTGAAGTCCATCTACGTGCTGGACGACTCCGGCGCCTATGGCGTGGGCCTCGCCGACGCCTTCCAGGCCCAGGCGGAAAAGAAGGGCATCAAAATCCTCGGCCGCGACCGGCTGGACCCGAAGGCCGCCGACTACGCCTCCGTCCTGACCAAGATCAAGTCGCTCGACCCCCAGGCGCTGTATTACGGCGGCGTCAGCCAGGCCGGCGTCAAGCTCGCCAAGCAGGCCTATGACATCATCCCGAACGTGATCAAGGCCGCCGGCGACGGCATGCAGACCGCCGACCTCCTGAAGGGCGCCGGCTTCCCCGCCGTCGAGGGCTGGTACGTCACCGTCGCCTCGCCGCACGTCACCGAAGACCCCAAGATCAAGGGCTTCGCCGACCGCTACTTCGCCAAGTTCAAGATCCACCCCGACGACTACACCGTCACCTGCTACACGGCGGCCGAGGTCATCATCACCGCCGCCAAGGGCCTGGCCGCCGGCGGCAAGACCATCGACCGCGTCACGCTGCGCGACGCCATCCAGGGCGTGAAGCTCGGCACTTCGATGCTGGGCCCCATCGAGTTCGACGAGAACGGCGACCTCAAGAACAAGATCATCAGCGTCTTCAAGATCACCAAGAACGCCAAGGAGCCCCTCGAGGACCCCAGCGCGCAATACAAGTACGTCGGCGTCGCACCCATGGTCTGAACCACGTCGCGTCCCCCCTCCCGCAATGGGAGGGGGAGAGGCGGGTCGATCCCTGAGCCATGCCGGAGACCCCATGACCGCTGCCGACCTCTTTCTCCAGCAACTCATCAACGGCCTCAGCCTCGGCGCCATGTACTCGCTGCTGGCCCTCGGGTTCACCCTCGTCTACGGCATCGCCGAGCTGATCAACTTCGCCCATTTCAACGTCTTCATGGTCGGCTGCATGCTCGCCATGCTCGTCCTCCAGGCCTTCGGCCTCCATGGGCAGGAGACGGTGCTCACCGGGGCCGCCCTCGCCGGCGTGCTGGCTGCAGGCTTCGCCGTCGCCATGCTCGGCTGCGGCGTCATCGGCGTCGTGATGGAGCGCACCCTGCTGCGTCCGCTGCGCAACGTGAAGGGCCCCGCCGCCATGATCACCACGATCGGCGTCTCCTACGTCCTGTTCAACGTCGTGCTGCTCACCCTCGGCTCCGACTCCAAGAACTTCCCCAACCCGCTGCCCCCCATCGCCTTCCACATCGGCGGCGCAGTGCTCCGCCTGAAGGAGCTGCTGATCTGGGGCACCACCCTGGCCCTGATGGGCGCACTCACCTACTTCGTGCAGTTCACCCGGCTGGGCAAGGCGATGCGCGCCACGGCACAGGACCCGGAGGCCGCCCGCATGATGGGCGTCGAGGTCGACCGCGTCGTCATGACCGCGTTCTTCCTCGGCTCCGCCCTCGCCGGCGCATGCGGCATGATCTTCGGCCTCTATTACAACCTGGCCAAGGTCGACATCGGCTTCGCCGCCGGGCTGCGCGCCTTCACCGCCGCCGTCCTGGGCGGCATCGGCAACGTGCCGGGCGCCATGCTGGGCGGCGTGCTGATCGGCCTCATCGAGGCCATGGCCGGGCAGCTCATCGGCACCGCCTGGTCCGACGTCGTCATCTTCGGCCTGCTCGTCGTCGTCCTGGTCGTGCAACCCGCAGGCCTGCTCGGCCGCCTCGCGCCCAACAAGTCCTGAGCCATGGCCAGCTTCGCCCAGACCTTGGTCCGCCCCTTCGCCTTCATCCCGCCCCGCCGCCGCCAGGCCGTCGGCCTGCTCGTCCTGGCCACCTTCCTCATCGTCCTGCCCTGGATCCGCGGCGACGATTCCGACGACTGCCTGGGCCTCGTCTGCTCGTTCCGGGCCCTCGTCGGCCCCGGCGATTCCGGCATCGACAGCTTCGCCAATGCCATGTCCTACGCAGCGCTCGCACTCGGCCTCAACGTCGTCGTCGGCTTCGCCGGCCTGCTCGACCTCGGCTACGCCGCCTTCTTCGCGATCGGCGCCTACTACTACGGCATCCTCACCAGCTTCCAGGTCATGCCCCTCTGGTCGGACGCCTGGGCCCCGCTCGCCTTCGTCGGCCTCGTCGAGAAGCTGAACCAGGGCGGCCCGGACCTCGTCCACTTCACCCTCTCGTTCTGGCTCGCGCTGCCCACCGCCGCCCTCGTCAGCGCCTTCTGCGGCATCCTGTTCGGCGCCCCCACGCTGCGGCTGCGCGGCGACTACCTCGCCATCGTCACCCTGGGCTTCGGCGAGATCGTGCCCATCCTCGCCCGCAACCTCGACGGCATCACCAACGGCGCCGCCGGCCTCAACGGCGTCCAGGCCCCCCGGATTCTCGGCTACAGCTTCGGCATCGACAGCATCCCCTATTACTACGTCGGCCTCGTCCTGATCGCCCTGCTGATCTTCGTCAGCAGCCGCCTGCGCGACAGCCGTGTCGGCCGAGCCTGGATGGCCATCCGCGAGGACGAGACCGCCGCCGGCGCGATGGGCATCAACCAGACCCGCTTCAAGCTGCTCGCCTTCGCCATCGGCGCCGCCTTCGCCGGCATGACCGGCGTCTACTTCGTCGCCAAGCTGCAGACCGCCACCCCCGAGATGTTCAACTTTAACGTCAGCTCCATGCTGCTCGTCATGGTCGTCCTCGGCGGCATGGGCAGCGTCTGGGGCGTCGTCGTCGGCGCCATCCTGCTCCAGCTGATGCAGACCCTCGTGCTCCCGCAGCTCAGCGGCTGGCTGCAAGGCCTGGGCGAGCTCGTCGGCAACCAGTACCTCGCCACCATCGACCTCGTGCAATGGACCCAGCTGTTCTTCGGCATCATCCTCATCGCCATGATGCTGTACCGCCGCGACGGCCTGATCCCCGCCGTCCGCAAGCCCGCAGCACTCGCCTTCCACCACCAGCACGCCGAGATCACCCGCGGCGGCTTCCTCAACCTGGAGCGCATCCCGCGCTGGACGCCCGGCACCGGCAACGCGCTCGACATCCAGGGCGTCACCGTGCGCTTCGGCGGCCTGGTCGCCCTCAACAAGATCGACCTCACCGTGCCCGAGGGCGGCGTCGTCGCGGTCATCGGGCCCAACGGCTCCGGCAAGTCCACCCTGTTCAACGTCATCACCGGTCTCGTGCCTGCCAGCGGCGCGCCGGGGGCCCGCGGCGCTATCGTCTTCCGCGGCGAGCAGGACCTGATCGGCCTGCCCAGCCACGAGATCCTGCGGCTGGGCGTCGCCCGCACCTTCCAGAACATCCGCCTGTTCCCCACCCTGTCCGTGCTGCAGAACGTCATGACCGGCCGCCACGCACGCCTCCGCAGCGGCGCCGTCGCCTCCGTCCTGCACACCCCGGCCAACCGCCGCGAGGAAGCCGACGCCGAACAGGCCGTGCTCGACATCATCGCCATGTTCGGCAACCGCCTGACGCCCCGCATCGCTCAGGCGGTCGGCGGCCTGTCCTACGCCAACCGCCGCCGGGTCGAGATCGCCCGCGCGCTGGCGTCCCGCCCCCATCTGCTGCTGCTGGACGAGCCCACCGCCGGCATGAACCCGGCCGAAACCCTCGAACTTGCCGAGCAGATCAAGTCGCTCCACCAGATGGGCCTCACCATCCTCATCATCGAGCACAAGCTGGACGTCGTGACCACGCTCGCCGACAAGGTCGTCGTGCTGGACCATGGCGAGAAGATCGCCGAAGGCACCCCCGACGAGGTCCGCCGCAACGAGCAGGTCCTCACCGCCTACCTCGGCCGTGCCGCCCGCGCCGCCATCCAGGCCGAACATGTCTGAGACCCCGATCCTGGAGTTCAAGCACGTCAACACCCATTACGGGGACCTCCATGTCCTGAAGGACGTCAACTACGTCATCCACAAGGGCGAGATCGTCAGCCTGCTGGGCGGCAACGCCTGCGGCAAATCCACCACCATGAAGACCATCATGGGCGTCGTCCGCCCCACCACCGGCACCGTCCTGTTCGACGGCCAGCCCATCGACCGACTGCCCACCAGCACCCGCGTCCAGCGCGGCATCTGCCCGGTGCTCGAGGCCCGGCGCCTGTTCCCCCGCATGACCGTGCTCGAGAACCTCGAGATGGGCGCCTATACCCGCAAGCGCGGCCCCGACTACGACGACGACCTCGAGCGCGTCTATGCCCTGTTCCCCCGCGTCAAGGAACGCCGCACCCAGCAGGCCGGCACCCTCTCGGGCGGCGAGCAGCAGATGGTCGCGATCGGCCGTGCCCTCATGGGCCGCCCCCGCCTGATCTGCATGGACGAACCCTCGATGGGCCTCTCGCCGCTCTTCGTCGAACAGGTCTTCGACATCATCCAGGAGATCAACCGCCAGGGCACCACCATCTTCATGGTCGAACAGAACGCCGCCATGGCCCTCAGCATCGCCCACCGCGCCTACGTCCTGCAGACCGGCGTCGTCGTCCTCCAGGGCACCGCCGCCGAGCTGCGCGAGAACGAGGACATCCGCCAGGCCTACCTCGGCGAGCTGCAGGTCACCCCCGCCTGATCGGGCCGGCCCGGTGGCCGAAAGCCCCGCTCATTGGGTCCGCCAGCCCGGCAAGGCGCCGCCCAGCTGCGCGGTGATCGCATCGGCCTTGCCGCGCACCAGCTGCCCCAGCAGCGGGATCCGCTCGTCGGGAATGCGGGCCATGGGACCCGACAGCGACACCGCCGCGATGGGGTCCGCGTTCTCGTTGAAGATCACGGCCGCGATGCAGCGCAGCCCCACCGCATGCTCCTCGTCGTCCAGGGCATAGCCCCGCGCGCGTGACGCCGCGAGGTCGGCCTTCAGCGCCGCCGTGGTGTTCAGCGTCTTCACCGTCACCCGGGCCAGCCCATGGCGGTGCAACACCTTCGACAAGGTCGCGTCCGGCATCGCCGACATCAGCGCCTTGCCGACGCTGGAGCAGTGCAGCGGCACCCGCCCGCCGGGCCGGGCAAAGGCGCGCATCATCTGCCGGCACTCCACCTGCGACAGGTAGATCGCCTCCGCCTCGTCCTCCACCGCGAGGTTCACCGTCTCCTCGCTCTCCTCCATCAGCGCGCGCATGTGCGGCCGCGCGGCACCCACCAGGCTGCGCGTCTTCAGGAACGCGTTGCCGGTCACGAAGGCCTGCACGCCAACCGACCAGAGCCGCCGCTCGGCGTCGAAATGCACATACCGCTCCTGCTCCAACGTCGTCAGCAGCCGATGCGCCGTCGACGCGGACAGGCCCACCTGCTGCGCCAGCTCGGTCAGCGTGACGCCCTCGCTCGCCATGGCGATCCGGTTCACCAGAGACAGCGCCCGCACGAGCGACTGGACCTGGTCGGACCGCTCCGGCACCCCGACGCGCTTTTTGACTGCCACGACCGCCTTGGCCAAGAGACGTCACCTTTTCCATCCTGAGAAACCCCGTAACCCATTCATCGAACGACGTAAACAAACACCGTTTCCACAATGCGGGATGACGTCCGAAAAAGGTGGCGGAACATGTCGCCATCGATCAGGTTGCTCCCAACGACAAGCCAGGGAGGCGATAATGGCCAGAATGAAAGCGATCGACGCAGCGGTGCGGGTGCTGGAACGCGAAGGCATCACCGTCGCGTTCGGCGTTCCCGGCGCCGCGATCAACCCGCTCTATGCCGCGCTCAAGGCCCGCGGCTCCATCCGCCACATCCTCGCCCGCCACGTCGAGGGCGCGTCCCACATGGCCGACGGCTACACCCGCGCCAAGCCCGGCAACATCGGCGTCTGCATCGGCACCTCCGGCCCCGCCGGCACCGACATGATCACCGGCCTCTATACCGCCCAGGCCGACAGCATCCCCATCCTGTGCATCACCGGCCAGGCCCCGCGCGCCAAGCTCCACAAGGAGGACTTTCAGGCCGTCGACATCGAGACCATCGCCAGGCCCGTCACCAAGTGGTCCGTCTGCGCGCGGGAGCCCGCGCTGGTGCCCATGATCTTCCAGCAGGCCTTCCACGTCATGCGCAGCGGCCGCCCCGGCCCCGTCCTCATCGACCTGCCGATCGATGTCCAGATGGCCGAGATCGAGTTCGACGACACCTTCTACGCCCCCCTGCCCCTCTATAAGCCCGCCGCAACCCCCGCCCAGGCCCGGCACGCCATCGAGATGCTGAACGCCGCCAAGAACCCCCTGATCGTCGCCGGCGGCGGCATCATCAACGCCGACGCCACCGACCTGCTGGTCGAGTTCGCCGAGCTGACCGGCATCCCCGTCATCCCCACCCTCATGGGCTGGGGCGCCATCCCCGACGACCACGACCTGATGGCCGGCATGGTCGGCCTGCAGACCAGCCACCGCTACGGCAACGCCACCTTCCTCGAAAGCGACTTCGTGCTGGGCATCGGCAACCGCTGGGCCAACCGCCACACCGGCTCCATCGACGTCTACACCCGCGGCCGCACCTTCGTGCATGTCGACATCGAGCCCACGCAGATCGGCCGGGTCTTCGGGCCGGACTTCGGCATCGTCTCCGACGCGAAGGCGGCCCTCGCCAGCTTCATCGACGCGGCCCGCACGCTGAAGGCCGAGGGCCGGCTCGCGGACCGCAAGCCCTGGGCCGCCCAGTGCCTGCACCGCAAGAACTCGATGCTCCGCAAGTCCCACTTCGACGCCGTGCCGCTGAAGCCGCAGCGCGTCTACGAGGAGATGAACCAGGTCTTCGGCCGCGACACCTGTTACGTCACCACGATCGGCCTGTCGCAGATCGCCGGCGCCCAGTTCCTGAAGGTCTACAACCCGCGCAACTGGATCAACTGCGGCCAGGCCGGCCCGCTGGGCTGGACGCTCCCGGCCGCACTCGGCGTCCGCGCCGCCGACCCCACGAAGCGGATCGTCGCCCTGTCCGGCGACTACGACTTCCAGTTCATGATCGAGGAGCTGGCGGTCGGCGCGCAGCACAAGCTGCCCTACCTCCATGTCGTGGTGAACAACTCCTACCTCGGCCTCATCCGCCAGGCGCAGCGCGGCTTCCAGATGGACTTCGAGGTCAGCCTCGCCTTCGACAACATCAACTCCGAACCCGACGGCGACGCCCCCCGCGGCTACGGCGTGGACCACGTCGCCGTCGCCGAAGGCCTCGGCTGCAAGGCCGTCCGCGTGAAAAGCCCGAACGAGTTCAAGGACGCCTTCGCCCGCGCCGAGGCCCTGATGCACGAGCACCAGGTGCCCGTCGTGCTCGAGTTCATACTGGAGCGCGTCACCAACATCTCCATGGGAACCGAGGTCGACGGCGTCAACGAGTTCGAGGACATCGTCTGCCTCGACCCCAGCCTCTCCATCCGGAAAAGCCAGGACATGGCCGCACTGCAACCCGCAAAGGCGCTGGAGCCAGCCAAGTAGCCGCAGGTGTCGGGTGGCGGCTGACCCCCGCTGCCCCCGGCGCTACGGCCCGCCGGTCCTGCGTTTGACGCCCAGCCCGATCGGGCGGCGCTGGTTGCCCGGGTGGGCGGCGTCGGCGCCCCAGATCGCCTGATAGGTGTCGACGCACCACCCGGCCCGCTGCAGCACCGCGAACAGCGCCAGGAAGCACACCCACCACAGCCCGATCGCCACCGGCATCCAGCGGGGCGCGTCGGCCATCACGAGCCCGATGGCCGTCGCGGCGGCGGCCGTCGGCACGGCGAGCCAGCCCAGGTGCTTGTGCACCCATTCGAACAGCAGCCGCCGCCGGGTCATGTCGTAATGGTCGCCGCGAGTCTCCGGCATGCCCGGCCCGCCCTTGGTGCCGCGGAAGGCGCCGGCAATGACCTGGATCGCGGCGATCGCGGCGACCGTCCAACCCAGCGCATGGTGCAGCCGCGCCGGCTCGGTCGCGCCGGCCCCGCGGCCCCAGGCGATCCCGAGGCCAGCGCACATCACCACCACGCCCGCGATCTGCGTCGCCACATGGGTCCGCCACCAGAACTTGCTGTCGAGCGAGGTCGGCCAGTCCTGCCGCGGATGGATCTTGTAGAACCGCGCGATGAACATCCCCGTCGGCAGCAGGATCGTCCAGGCGAGCACCATCATCCGCGCATGCCACGACGTCCAGCCGGCGATGCTGTGCTCCGCCGAGCCCGAAAGCGGCGTCAGCAACCAGGTGACGGCGCTGTCCATCCGCTCAGCCCTTCACGGCCCCGGCCGTCAGGCCGGCGATGATCTGCCGCGCGGCGATCAGCGTCACCACCAGCGGCGGCAGCGCGATCAGCACGCCCAGCGCCATCAGCTTGCCCCACTGCACGCCGACGTCGGTGATATAGAGCGACGCGGCGACCGGCAGCGTGCGCGTCGCCCGGTTGGTCAGCACCAGCGCCAGGATGAACTCGTTCCACGCGATCCGGAACGTGAAGATCGCCGCCGCGGCAAGCCCCGGGCGAATCAGCGGCAGCACGATCACCAGGAACACGCGGTACGGGCTGCACCCGTCCACGAGCGCCGCCTCCTCCAGCTCGTACGGGACCTGCGCCAGGAAGCCGTACAGCACCCAGATCGTGAAGGGCAGGTTGACCGCGGTATAGAGCAGGATCAGCCCGGTCAGGCTGTTCAGCAGCCCCACGTCGCCCCACACCGTGTAAACCGGCACCGCCAGCACGGCCAAGGGCACGCTGCGCAGCATCAACGTCGTCCAGGACACGGCACCGCGCCCGACGAACCGGTAGCGCACGATGGCATAGGCCGCCATGGACCCCAGCACGAGTGTCACGACCGTGGACACCGTGCCCACGATCACGCTGTTGACCAGATACCGGCCGAAATTATCCTCGATCAGCACGCCCGTGTAGTTCGAGACGGTCGGCGTGAAGAACCACACGGGCGTCGTCGTGAAGATGTCGGTCTGCACCTTGAACGACGTCAGCAGCATCACCCCGATCGGGCCCAGGCACACCAGGGACAGCAGCACCAGCACGCCGTAGCGCAACGCGACCGCGCCCCGGGCCGGCGCGTCCGGTGGCAGGTCGGTCATCGCGGCCCCATTCATCGTCTGGCGTCCTTCATCGGGTTCGATACGCTCAGCGCCGCCAGCGACAGCAGCACCACCATGATCAGCAGGTACACCGAGATGGCGGACGCGTAACCCAGCTGCTGGCCCACGAACGCGGTCTTGTAGATCAGCAGCGGCAGCACCTCCGTGCTGTTGCCGGGCCCCCCGAACGTCAGCGCATAGATCACCTCCAGCACCCGGAAGGCATCGATGACCCGCATCAACGCGGTGATCACCAGCACCGGCGCCAGCATCGGCAGCTTGATCCGGCGAATCACCTGCCAGGGCGTCGCGCCATCGATCCTGGCCGCCTCCAGCGCCGCCTGGTCCAGGTTCTGCAGCCCGGCCAACACCATGATGATCACGAACGGCGTCCACTGCCACACGTCCGACACGACGATCGCGCCGAACGCCAGCACCGGGTCGGCAAGCCAGGTCTGCGCGGGGATGCCGACCAGCGAGATCGCCCAGTTCGCCAGCCCGTACTGCGTGTCGAACAGGTACCGCCAGATCAGCCCCACCACGATCGGCGCGATCATCATGGGCGTGATGAACAGCGTCCGGAACACGCTCATGCCGCGGATCGGGCGCTCCAGCAGCAAAGCCAGCGCAGTCCCGAGCGCCATCTCGATCGCCACGACCACGGCCGCGAACAGGATGCTCACCATGAACGAGGCATGCACCGCCGGGTCGACCAGCGCCGCGGCGAAGTTGCCGAGGCCCGCCCAGCTCGCCTCGGTCCAGGACACGCCCAGCGCCCAGTCGAAGAAGCCCAGCCGCCCGGCCAGCAGCGTGGGATAGAGGCAGCCGAACCCTATGACCAGGACCGCAGGTGCGACCATGACATAGGGGGCCAGCCGGTTCAGCGCTGCCTTCACCGGCCGCTCAGGCCTTCTGGTAGCCGCCGCGCTTCATCAGCGCGTTCACCGGCCCCACCGCCGCCTCCAGCGCCTCCGCCGGCGTCTTGCGGCCGATCAGCGCCTCCGAGATCTGCACGCCCAGCACCTGCTCGTCGATCGCGGTCCACTCCGGCACCACGGGGCGCCAATCGGGGTCCGTGTACTTCAGCTGCTGCTTCAGCAGGGTGAACTCCGGGTAGGCCGCGACCAGCGCCGGGTCATCGAGGGTCGAGTTGCGCATCGCCACGCCGCCCGCCTTCGTCACCGCCACGTCCTGCGCCTTGCTCGTCAGCCACTGCATGAACAGGAACGCCGCCTCCTTGTTCGCCGCGCGCTTGGGGATCGCGAGCCCGAAGCCGCCGCTCTCGGCCGAGTACTTCACGCCCTTCGGATGCAGCGCATAGCCGACCTTGCCGTCCACCTTGGACTTCTGCGTGTTCCGCACGTCGCCGAAGATCGCGATGGTGTCGAGGTACATCGCCGCCTGGCCCAGCAGGAACGCGTTCTCCATCTCGCCGAAGCCGTAGCTCGGGATGCCCGCGGGCCCGGTCGCGGCGAACGCCTTCAGGATCTCGATCGCCTTCTGCCCCTCGGTGCCCGTGAAGGTCGGCTGCCAGCTGTCGCTGAAGAACGCGCCGCCCAGCGGCTTGAAGTGCAGCGTGAACGCATGCATCGCCTGGTGCCCGGACTGCCCGCGGCTGGTCATGGCGCCCATCCCGCTCTTGTCGTGCAACGGCCCGAGCAGCGCCATCATCTCGTCGTACGTCGCAGGCGGTTTCAGGCCGAGCTTGTCGAACACGTCCATGCGGTAGGCCAGGATGCTCGTCTCGGTGCCGTACGGCAGCGCATACAGCGTCTGGCCGGGCCCGGGCAGGTAGCCCTTCGGGCCGCCCACCATCCCGATCACCTCCAGATAGGATTTCACGATGTCGGCGCGGTCGTAATCGGGGTCCGCCAGGGCCGCGTCGTCGAACAGCGGCTGCAGCGGCGCCAGCAGGTCCTTCTTCACATACTCGGTCTTCCACATGCCCAGCATGCAGATCAGGTCGTAGTCGCACTGTGCCTTGGACATCTCGAGCAGTTGCTTGTCGTGCATCCGCAGGTATTGCAGCTTGTCGATCTCGACCTTGATGCCTGTCTGCTTCTGGAACTCCGGCACCAGCGTCGTGGCCGCGTCGTAATGCGGGTGCGCCGGCCAGTTCACCACGATCGTCGTGCCCTTGAACTTCGCGAAGCGGTCGGTCGCGGCACGGGCCGGCCGGATCAACCCAGGGGCCGTCAGCGTGGCCGTCAGCGTGGCCGTCAGGGGTGCGGCCAGCGCCGTGGTCCCGGCCAGCAGCCTCAGGCAGTCGCGTCGCTTCATGGTGTCCTCCTTGTTGTTCTTGTTGCGATCAGGCATCGCCAAGGCGCTGCCCCGTGTCGGTGTCGAAAACATGCATCGCGGCCGGCCGGGTGGACAGCCGCAGCCGATCGGCCCCGCGCCCGCCCATGCGGCCGGGCAGCACGGTCACAACCGCATGCTCCGGCGCCGCATCCAGCCGGCCGATCACGACCGTCTCGGTCCCCAGGTACTCGACCACGTCCGCCCGGACGTCGAAGCCCGGCTCGTGCGCCGCCGCAGGGCGCAGGTCGTGCGGACGGATGCCCAGATGCACCCGCGTGCCTGGCGATCCCGCGTCCCCATCCGCCTCGAACACCACCTCCGTGCCCAGGATGCGCAACCCCGCGCCGTGCCGCTCCGCCGGCAGGATGTTCATCGTCGGGTTGCCGATGAACCGCGCGACGAACAGGTTGGCCGGCCGCTCGAACACCGCGTCGGGCGTGCCGACCTGCTGGATGCACCCCCTGTCGAACACCACGATCCGGTCGGCCAGCGTCATCGCCTCCACCTGGTCGTGCGTCACATACAAGATCGTCCCGGCCAGCCGCTTGTGCAGCAGCGCCAGCTCCACCCGCATATGGCCCCGCAGCTGCGCATCGAGGTTCGACAGCGGCTCGTCGAACAGGAAGGCCGCCGGCGCGCGCACGATGGCGCGCCCGATCGCCACGCGCTGCCGCTGCCCGCCCGAAAGCTCCTTCGGCTTGCGGCCCAGCAGCGGCACGATGTGCAGCACCTCGGCGGCGTCCTGCACCCGGCGCCTGATCTCGGCCTTCGCGACACCCTGCAGCGTCAGCGCAAACGACATGTTCTGCGCCACCGACATATGCGGATACAGCGCGTAGTTCTGGAACACCATCGCGATGTCCCGCTCGCCCGGCGGCAGGCGCGTCACATCCGTCTCGCCGATCCTGATCCGCCCGCGGCTGGGCAGCTCGAGCCCCGCCACCATCCGCAGCGTCGTGGACTTGCCGCACCCCGACGGGCCCAGCAGCACCACGAACTCGCCATCGGCCACCTGCAGCGACACGTCCTCGATGACCGTGACGTCGCCGAACGACTTGCCGATGTGGTCGAGCGACACTGCCGCCACCGAACGCCTCCCCCAAGCCGCGTTTCGCGGCGTTTCTTCTTCGGAGACCGTATCCAGCTCCATCGACAATTGCAACCGGTTGCAATAAAGCTCCCACCCGGAGGAGTCCCGCACGTGAGTTCCCGAACGCGCCCCACGATCGGCGATGTCGCCCTGCTCGCCGGCGTCTCCCGCTCCGCCGTCTCCCGCACCTTCACCGAGGGCGCCAGCGCCTCGCCCAAGACCGCAACCCGCGTCCGCGAAGCCGCCATCGCCATCGGCTACCGGCCGAACCTCGTGGCCCGCTCGCTCAGCACCCGCCGGTCCCACATCGTCGCCATCGCCATCAGCCGGCTGGACAACAGCTTCCATGCCGACCTGCTGCAAGGCCTGGGCTATGGGCTGAACGCCATCGGCTACCGTACCATGCTGTTCCTGCTCGACCGCCGCGGCGACGAGGACCCGCCGATCGACGAGGTCCTTCGCCACCAGGTGGACGCCATCATCCTGTGCACGGCCCGGCTGTCCTCGTCCTTCGCCGCGGAGTGCCGCCGCGCCGGCGTGCCCGTGCTGCTGCTGAACCGCCTGGCCGAGGCGTCGGGCGTCGCCGCCGTCACCGGGGACAACATGGCCGGCGGCCAGCGGGTCGCCGCCTTCCTGGCGGCAGGCGGCCATCGCCGCCCCGCCTTCATCGCCGGCAGCGAAGACGCATCCACCAGTCGCGAGCGGGAGGCCGGGTTCGCCGCCGGTCTTCACGCGGCCGGGCTGCCCGCCGCCCTCCGCGGCCTGGGCCTGTTCGACCCGGCATCCGCCGCCGTCGCCACCCGCGCCCTGCTCGCCCGCCCCGACCCGCCCGATGCCATCTTCTGCGCCAACGACCACATGGCCTTCGCCGCCATCGACGTCGCCCGGCGGGAGTTCGGCGCCGAGATCGGCCGCACCCTCTCCGTCGTCGGCTTCGACGGCTCCCGCCCCGCCACCTGGTCGGGCATCGACCTCACCAGCTTCGAACAGCCGCCAGCCGCCATGGCCGACGCCGGCGTGGCCATGCTCGGCCGGCTGCTGGCCAACGACCCGCCCGCGGCCCCGCATGTCGTGATCCCAGGCGAGCTGGCCGTCCGCGCCAGCGCCCGCCTCCCGGCGCAGGGGCTCGTCGAACGCGACGGACGCACCGTCTGGCGCCCGACACCGACACCAGGGGAACACCGATGACCGTCACCGGCCAGCGCATGGGCAGCTTCGAGGTGCTCGACCCCCGGTTCCTCCCGCTCATCATCGGCCACGCCAAGCTGGAACAGCTCTGGACCGGCGGCCGCTGGACGGAGGGCCCCGTCTACGTGCCCGCGGCAAAAAGCGTGCTGTGGTCCGACATCCCGAACGACCGCGTGATGCGGTGGGACGAGACGGACGGCTCGGTCTCCGTCTTCCAGACGCCCTGCGGCAACCAGAACGGCCACGCGCTCGACGCCCACGGCCGGGTCATCGCCTGCGAGCATCACGGCCGCAGGGTGTCGCGCCTGGACCACGACGGCCGCTGGCGCAACCTGATCGACCGCGTCGACGGCAAGCGGCTGAACTCCCCGAACGACGTCGTGGTCAAGTCCGACGGGACCATCTGGTTCACCGACCCGACCTACGGCATCGACAGCCACTACGAGGGTGAAGCCGGGCCCAGCGAGATCGGGCGCTCCCTCGTCTACCGGCTCGACCCGGCGGATGGCGCGGTGTCGGTCGTGATCGACGACATGGTCCAGCCGAACGGCCTGGCCTTCGCCCCGGACGAAACCACGCTCTATGTCACGGACACGGGCCGCACCCATGTGCCGGACCTGCCGCCCGCGATGCGGGCCTACCCCGTCCTGCCGGGCGGGGCCGCGCTGGGCCCGGGCCGGGTCTTCGCCATGTGCGGCGCCGGCCTGTTCGACGGCTTCCGCATCGACCGCGCCGGGAACATCTGGGCCTCCAGCGCCGATGCCGTCCGGGTCTACGCGCCCGACGGCACGGAGATCGGCCGCGTCCCGCTGCCCGAAATGGCCTCGAACCTCTGCTTCGGCGGCCCCAAGCGCAACCGGCTGTTCATCACCGCCCAGACCTCACTCTATTCCATCTACGTCAACACCCACCCCCAGGGGTGGTGACTGCTGGGACCCGTGCAGAGCAAGCCCATGCTTTCAATCACCATCTATGTCGGCACAAATTCCAACGTGGCGATGATCTTCATCGGTATGCTGGTCGAGCTGCCGCTGATCGCCTGTATGCTGTTGGGCACGGGATACGTCTGGAAGTCTCTGCCCTAGGCCGCGAGCGCGCGGCATCGGTCAGCGCGCGGCCCGCATCCCGCCATAGGTCGGCATCTGCGCCCCCGCCAGCCAGCCGGCATCCACCGGCAGGTTGATCCCCGTGATGGCGCTCGCGTCGTCCGACAGCAGGAACGCGACGCCCCGGCCGATTTCCACCGGCTCAACCATCCGGCCCATCGCCGCGGCCTCGCACAGCAGCCGTGGGTCGCGCAGCCCGCTCTGGATGGCGGCCTGCAGCGGCGGGGTCGCGACGAACCCCGGCGAGATCGCGTTCACCCGCACGCCCGACCGCCCCCACTCGGCGGCGAGGCAGGCGGCCATGTGCACGACGGCGGCCTTCGCCGGGGCATAGGCGTGCAGCGGCACGCTGCGGCTCGCGCTGACCGAACCCGTGATCACGATGCCGCCCGACCCGCGCGGCGCCATCCGGCGGCCCGCCGCCACGCAGGTCACGTAAACCCCGCGCAGGTTCACCGCGATGATCCGGTCGAAGTCGGCCAGCGCATACTGCTCCGGCACCGTCGGCGGCTGGATCAGCCCGGCATTCGCCATGACCGCCTCCACCGGCCCCAACCGCTGCTCGATCGCGCTGAACGCACGCTCCGTCGCCGCCTCGTCCGCCACGTCGAACGGCTCCACCGCGGCCCCGATCGGCTCCGCCGCCTCCCGGCAGCGCCCGGCATCCAGGTCGCCGATCACCACGCGCCAGCCCCGCCCGGCCAGCACCGTCGCGGTCGCCAGCCCGATCCCGCTCGCGCCGCCCGTCACCAGCGCCACCCGGCCCCGCCCCTCGTTCCGCCCCTCGTGCCGCCCCTCGTGCCGCCCCTCGTCCCGCTGCGTCATGCAAGTCGCCCCATGCTGCGGCGGTCACACCGCCAGATACCGTTTCACGATCGCCTCGTTGCCGCGCAGCTCCTCGATCCCGGCGCGGTAGACCACCGCACCCTTGTCGACGATCGTCGCGTGCGTCGCGATGCCCAGACAGAAATGCATGTTCTGCTCGGCCAGCACGATCGTGACGCCCATGTCCCGCAGGGTGCGGATCAGCTGGCCGATCGCCTGGACGATGAGCGGCGCCAGACCCTCGCTGGGCTCGTCGAGCAGCAGCAGGTCGGGGTTGCCCATCAGCGTGCGCCCGATCGTCAGCATCTGCTGCTCCCCGCCCGACAGGCGGCCCGCCTTGCGCCCCTGCATCGTGGCCAGCAGCGGCATCACCTCGTAGATGCGCGCCGCCGTCCAGGCCTGCCCGCCCCCCGCCCCGCGCTTGGCGCCGATCAGCAGGTTGTCGTGCACCGTGTGGTCCGGGAACACCTGGCGATCCTCCGGCACATAGCCGATGCCGGCCCGCGCGATCCGATACGGCGCCTGGCCCGAGATGGTCCGGCCGTCGAGCATGATGCGCCCCCGCCGGGGCGGCACGATGCCGGCGATGGCCTTGAACGTCGTGCTCTTGCCGGCGCCGTTGCGCCCCAGCAACGCCATCGTCTCCCCCCGGCGCACCACCAGGTCCACGCCGAACAGGATCTGACTCGGGCCATAGAACACGTCCGCCCCTGCTAACTCGAGCATCGCTCAGCCCTCCCCGACGGCGGCAGAAAGGCGATGATCGGTGCCGAGATAGGCGTCGATCACGTCCGGGTTGCGGCGGATGTCCTCGGGCGTGCCCTCCGCCAGCACGGCCCCGTACTTCAGCACGTAGATGCGCTGGGCGATCTTGAAGACGATGTCCATGTCGTGCTCGATGAACAGCACCGTCATCCGGTCCCGCGCCCACAGGCTCTGTACCTTCTCGATCATGCGCCAGCGCTCGTCGGGGCCCATACCGGCGGTCGGCTCGTCCAGCAGCAGCACCTTGGGCTCCAGCGCCAGGGCCAGACCGATGTCCAGCAGCTTCTGGTCGCCATGCGACAGGATCGCCGACAGCGTGCCGGCGGCCGGCGCAAGCCCCATCAGCTCCATGATCTCGTCCGCCCGGGCGCGCGCGGCCGGGATCGGGAAGCGCGACAGCACCTGCCACGAGCAGCGCATCCGCGACGTGACGGCGGCCGTCAGCGCGTCCCGCACCGTAAGGCTCGGGAACAGCGACGCCACCTGGAACGCCCGCGCCATGCCGCGCCGCCCGATCGCCAGGCTGGACAGGCCCGCGACGTCCTGCCCGTCGAACACGACCCGGCCGCCGTCGGGCCGCACCTGGCCCGAAACCAGGTTGAAGAACGTCGTCTTCCCGGCGCCGTTCGGCCCGATGATCGCCGTCAGCGACCCCTCCGGGAAGTCGATCGACACGTCGCGCGTCACCCGCACCCCGCCATACGACTTCGTCAGCCTCTCCACCCGCAGCATCAGACCGTCCCGGCGCGCGGCGCGGGGCCAGCATCGGGAACCGGACCAGGAACAGCAACGGCCCGCCGCCGCCGCACGATGGCGGCGAACAGCGCGTCCGCGATGCCCTGCCGCAGCCCCAGCACGATGGCCAGGATGATCACGCCCAGCACCAGGCCGTGATACTCGGTGTAGGCCGAGATGTAGTGGTTCAACGTCTGCAGCAGCAGCGCCCCGGCCAGCGGCCCCAGGAACAGCTGCGTCCCGCCCAGCATCAGCATGAAGATCGCCTCGCCCGACGTCGTCCAGAACGCGAAGTCGGGATACGCGCCCGACACGAACAGCGCGAGCACGATGCCCCCCACCCCGGCCATGGTGCCGGCCAGCACGAACACGCCGAGCTTCATGCGGACCACGTCGACGCCCAGGAAGTCGGCCCGCGCCGGGTTGTCGCGGATCAGCCGCAGCGTGTAGCCGAACGGCGATTCCGACACCTGCCGCATGATGGCGATGCAAAAGACGAACAGCACGACGCAGAAGGCATACAGCGTCCGCGCGTCGTTGAGGTCGATGCCCAGGAACGCCGGCCGCGGGATGCCGCCCTGCAGCCCCTGGTCGCCCCCCGTCAGGCTGACCCAGGTCAATATCACGCTGTGTAGGAACATCTGGATCGCCAGCGTGATGAACGAGAAGTAGATGTCCTTCAGCCGCACGCAGATGGCGCCCACCACCAGCGCCAGCAGCGCCGTGCCCCCGACCGCCGCCAGGATCGCGAGCGGGATGCCAACCCGCCCCGTCTGCATCAGGATGCCAAACACGTAGGCGCCGGAGGCGAAGAACGCGGCATGCCCGAACGCCACCAGCCCCGTCAGCCCGATCAACAGGTTGAGCGACATCGCCAGCAGCCCGTAGGCGATGACATAGATCAGGAAGTCGCGCAGCCCCGGCTGCGGGAAGATCGCCGGCAGCCCGAGCAGCACGACCAGCAGGACCAGGACGTAAGCCGCATCCCTGACGGGCCGGGACCGCGTCATGCGGCCTTCTGCCCCAGCAGCCCCGTGGGCCGCAGCGTCAGCACCAGCGCCATGATGGCGAACATCAGCCCATCGACGAACAACGGGAACCCGATGGCCCCGAACGCCCGGATGAACCCGATCAGCAGCGCCGCGATGAATGCCCCGGCGATGGAGCCCATGCCGCCGATCACCGTCACGATGAAGCTGTCGATCAGGAACGACAGCCCGATGCCGGGCGTCAGCGTGCGGATGGGCGCCGCAAGCGCCCCGGCCAGCCCGGCCAGCAGGCTGCCGGCGCCGAACACGCCCGCATACAGCAGCGTCGTGTTGATGCCCAGCGACCCCACCATCACCGGGTTCACGGCCAGCGCCCGCACGATCTTGCCCGTCCGCGTCCGGTTGATGCCCAGCCACAGCAGCCCGGCCGACAGCAGCGCGATGCCCACCATGAAAAGGTAGTAGCCCGGCACGTACGCCCCCAGGATGGGCACCGGCGCCGTCGCGAACACGTCAGGCATGCCCATCATCTGATACTCGCCGCCGTAGATCAGCTTCACCGCGTCGTCCAGGATCAGCGTCATCGCGTAGCAGACCAGCAGCTGCATCAGCAGGTCCCGCCCATACACCCGGCTGATGATCAGCCGTTCGAACAGGATGCCGAACACCCCCGCCCCCACCGACCCCGCCAGCAGCGCCAGGATGAAGCTGTCGGTCAGCTTGTAGGCGGTGAACGCGAAGTAGGCGCCCAGCATGTAGAAGCTGCCGTGGGCGAAGTTGATGATCCCGAGCACGCCGAAGATCAACGACAGCCCGGACGTGACCAGGAACAGCAGCGACCCCACGATCAACGCGGTCGAGACCTGCGTCACCGCGCACGAGGCGGAGGTGACGCAGCCGGCCAGGGCCTCGAGGTTCATGCCATGGCGCCCCGGCTGGCGGCGGCGGTCAGGCGTAGCCCTTGGACTTCTTCCATTCCGCTTCGTAGGTCAGGATCTCGGACCACGGCACCGGCTCGAACCCGTCCAGATAGGGCGCCTTCGGGACGGAATGCGACCACGCCGTCGGGTAGCCGATGATCGTGTGGTCCGTGCCCCGCATGGTGATGGTGCCGTCCACCCCCATCGGCGTCTTCAACGCCATCCCGGCCAGCGCATCGGCCAGCTTGGCCCCGTTCGTGTCGCCGCCGGTCCGCTTCAGCGCCTCCGTCAGGAAGCCGATGGCGACGAAGGTCTGCCACCCCCAGTTGGTCGGGTCGAACTTCGTGATCTTGTTGAACGCGTCGGCAAAGGCGGTGTTGTCCGCGCTGGCCGGATACTGCCGGCTGTAGCGGTAGGACGTCAGCAGCCCCTCCGGCAGCTGCTTGATGGCGCTCAGCACCGGCGGGTCGCCCAACGAGGACGAGAAGAACGACGTGCTGCCGAACAGGTTGTATAGGCGCGACTGCTCGACGAACGCGACCAGGTCCCCGCCCCACAGCGCCGAGTACATCGCCTGCGGCTTCACCTGCAGGATCTTGGTGATGCTCTCCGTGTAGTCGGGCGCGAACAGCTTCGGCCAGACCTGGTCGACCACCTCGATCGAGGGCTCGAAGCGCTTGGCGAATTCCAGGAACTCGGCCGTGTTGTCGCGGCCATAGGCGTAGTCGGGCGAACACGTCATCCAGCGCGTCAGGTGGCGCGCCTTGGCCACCTTGGCGGCATAGGTGCCGCCTGCCACCGCATCATGGATGCCCTGCCGCGCGCACCGGAAGGCCGTCTTGACCATCAGCTTCGGGTCCGCCGTCAACGACGACGTCTCGCTGCAGGTGTGGATGCACAGCACCGGCAGGTCGCGGATCACCTCGTGCACCGCGAACGCGCCCGACGACGCCTCGCCGTCGATGATGATCTCGCAGCCGTCGTTGTTGATCATGTCGCGCGTGATCTTCGCCGCGACGTCCGGCCGGCCCTGCGAATCCCGGTCGATCAGCTCGATCGTGCGGCCGTTGATGCCGCCGGCGTCGTTGAACGCCTTGACGGCGATCTGCGCCGCGGCCCGGTTGGAGTTGCCCAGCATCGCCACCCGCCCCGACAGGATCGTCGGCATGCCCACGCGGATCACCTTGGACTGCGCCCCGGCGATATGCGGGAAGCCGCCCAACGCGGCCCCGCCGACTGCCGCAGCGCCGGCCAGCACCGACCGCCGACCCAGCCCCTTCGTGGTTTCAACCATGGTCTCGCTTCCATCCCTGTTGCCACCCCGGTTCTCCGGGGCATTGTCGTTATCGGCATCGTGCACCGGAATGGCCTGCCCCGGCAACGACGCATCGAGCCTCGTGCTGCCCGCCCTTACTGCAGCACGAACCCCTCATAGTCCGTGGCGGCGACCTCCTCGCACCGGGCGGCATAGCGCGCCATCCCGCCGGCATAGGGCATGAACACCCGCGGCTTGCCCGGGATGTTCGCCCCCAGATACCAGGAGCTGTTGGCCAGCGGCAGCAGCGTCGCGTCCGCCGCCTCGTTCACGTGCGCCACCCAGGCGTCCGCCGCGTCCTGCGTCGTCTCGATCCGCGTCAGACCCTTCTCCCGCATGTGGCGGATGCAGGCGGTGATCCACTGGGTGTGCTGCTCGATCGCGACCGGCATGTTCGTCAGCACCGACGGGCTGCCGGGGCCGGTGACGGTGAACATGTTCGGATACCCGGCCGTCTGCAGCCCCAGATACGTGCGCGGCCCCGCCGCCCAGTCGTCCCGCAACGAACGCCCCTCGGCGCCACGGATGTCCATGGCCAGCAGCGGACCGGTCATCGCGTCGAACCCGGTCGCGAACACGATGATGTCCAGCGGAACCGTGCCCTCCGTCGTGCGGATGCCCTCCGGCGTCACCTCCACGATCGGCGTCGCCTTCACGTCCACCAGCGCCACGTCGTCGCGGTTGAACGTCTCGAAGTAGTGCGTGTCGATCGGCGGCCGCTTCGTGGCGAACGGGTGGTCCGTCGGCGTCAGCATCGCCGCCGTCCTGGCATCCCGGACCACGCCCCTGATCTTGGCGCGGATGAAGTCGGACGCCGTGTCGTTGGCCGCCTTGCTGTGCAGCAGGTCGGCGAACACCGAACGGAACTTCAGCCCGCCCGCCTGCCACGCATCCTCGTAGCGCAGCTCCCGCTCCGCTGCCGGAACATCGAGCGCCGACTTCTCGTACAGGTCGAACGGATGCCCGTTCGTCGTCGACCGCATCTTCTGGCGCAGCATGACGTGGTTGGCCTTCACGTGCGCCCGGAACGCCTCGTCCATCGGGCCGTTGCGCGCCGGCACGCTGTAGTTCGCCGTGCGCTGGAATACCGTCAGGTGCCGCGCCTGCTCCGCGATGACGGGTGTCGCCTGGATGCCGGTCGATCCCGTGCCGATCAACCCGACCCGCTTGCCCGTGAAGTCCACGCCCTCATGCGGCCAGGCCCCCGTGTGATACCACTGCCCCCCGAACGTCTCGAGCCCCGGAAGCTTCGGGATGTTGGCCGAGGACAGGCAGCCCACGGCCGTGATGAAGAACTGCGCCTCGAACACCTCGCCCGCGGTCGTCGTCACCGCCCAGCGGTTCGCCGCCTCGTCGTAGCGCGCGCCCGCCACCCGCGTGCCGAACCGGATGTCCGGCCGCAGCCCGAACTTGTCGGCGACGCGGTTCAGGTAACGGCGGATCTCGCCATGCTCCGGGTAACGCTCCGTCCACTGCCACTCCTCGTGCAGCTCGTCGGAGAACGAGTAGCAATAGGTGTAGCTCTCGGAATCGCATCGGGCGCCGGGGTAGCGGTTCCAGTACCAGGTGCCGCCCACGCCCTCCCCGGCCTCCAGCACCAGGACCTTGAGCCCCAGCTCGTCGCGCAGCTGATGCAGCTGATACAGGCCCGAAAACCCGGCCCCGATGATGATCGCGTCATACGCCGACGGCGCAGCCGCCACGGCGGCAGTGGATGGGGCACCCGACATACGCTGCTGATCTCCCTCGTCTCGACCCGCCAGTCCCGGCAGGGTTCATGGAACGGCACACGCCGTGGGCATCCATCGAACCTGGTGCCGTTCCCACGAGCAGGCATAGGCCCGGCTACTCCGTCAAGTCCACGCCCTCCGCGTCTCCGCCCCGCTGCCTCGGCAGCAACGAAACCCTCCCACGAAGAAGCGCCGAGCTCGGAGACTGCCGGCCCAATCCCCACAAGCACACCCCCTTCGCGTCCTTCGCGTCTTCGTGGTTCATCTTGGAAACGTGGCAAGGTCCCCCGAACACCGAAATCAGCGAACATAGCCGCCAGGCCACCCCGCGGCCCGACCTTGCCTCGCGCACCCATCCATACCGTGCCGCCGCTCGTTCCGGCGGTCGCCTTGAGCGGTTGACGGCCTCGCGGGCCACTGCCTATCGTCGGATATAACGGCCCGCCGAAGCGCTCGCGCAGCTTCGAGAACAGGCCGCCCGAAAGGAAGGAAACGGGCGTGGCAATCGACTATGCTGGGCTGAAGGCATGGCCCTTCCCGGACATCGAACGACGCTACACATGGCAGGACACGGCCCTGTACGCGCTCGGCCTCGGCCTCGGCCAGGACCCGGTGGACCCCGCCCAGCTCCGCCACGTGTATGAGGACGGGCTCGCCGCCCTGCCCACCATGGGCGTCGTGCTCGCCACCCCCGGCTTCTGGCTGAAGAACCCGGCCACCGGCGTGAACTGGACCAAGGTGCTGCACGGTGAGCAGGGCCTGACGATGCACCGCCCCTTGAAACCCGAAGGCCGGGTGATCGGCCGCACCCGCATCGACGAGATCGTCGACAAGGGCGCCGCCAAGGGTGCCATGCTGTATTCCTCGCGCGACCTCGTCGACGCCGAGGATGGCGGGCTCATCTGCACGCTGACCAGTACGACCGTGCTCCGCGGCGATGGCGGCTTCGGCGGCCCTGCCGCGCCTGGGCCCGGCCTGATCCCTGCAACGGTGTCGCCGCCCTTCCCCGCGCCCGACGGCGCGCCCGATGCGACGTTCGACTGGCCCGTCAGCCCCAATGCCGCGCTGCTGTATCGGCTCAGCGGCGACTACAACCCGGTGCACGCCGACCCCGCCGTCGCGGCACAGGCCGGGTTCGCCAAACCCATCCTGCACGGCCTCGCCACGTTCGGCATCGCCGGCCACGCCATCCTCCGCCTGCTGTGCCATGGCGCCCCCGAACGGCTCCGCCGCCTCGATGTCCGGTTCACCGCCCCCGCCTATCCCGGCGAGACGCTCCGCACCGAGGTCTGGCGCCAGCAGCCCGGCCTCGCCGCGTTCCGGGTCCGCGCCGTCGAGCGGGACGTGATCGTGTTGAACAACGGCCGCGCCGGGTTCGACGTGTGACCCCGCCCGGCGGGCTTCGGCTGCCCTACCTCGCCGACCACGCCCGCCTCACCCCCGACAAGCCCGCCCTGATCTTCAGCGGCAGCGGCGAGCGGGTCAGCTACCGCACGCTGAACGACGACTCGAACCGCCTGTCCCGCCTGTTCGCGGCCATGGGCCTGCAGCGCGGCGACAAGGTGGCGCTGCTCATCGAGAACTCCCGCCATTTCGCGACCGTCTGCTGGGCCGCCCTGCGCTCGGGCCTGTACGTCGTCCCGATCAACCGCTACCTGAAGGCCGACGACGTCGCCTACATCGTCCGCGACAGCGGCGCCAAGTGCATCGTGACCACCCACGCCCGCAGCGACGTCGCCGCCCTGCTGCCGCCGCTGATCCCCGGCTGCCCGCACCGCCTGATGGCCGACGGGGCCATCCCCGGCTGGCAGGGCTTCGAGGCGCTGCTTGCGGACCACCCCCCGGAACCCCTGCCCGTCGAATGGGCCGGGGACACCATGATGTACAGCTCCGGCACCACCGGACGCCCCAAGGGCATCCTGCGCGCCTTGCCCGACGCCACGCTCGCCGAGGTCGAATTCCGCCGCCTGCCCATGCTGCGCTCCTACGGCATGGGGCCGGATACCGTCTACCTGTCCACCGCCCCCCTGTACCACGCCGCACCCTGCGCCTTCTCCCTCGGCGTGCAGTTCCTGGGCGGCACCGTCATCGTCATGGAACGCTTCGACGGCCCCGAGGCGCTGCAGGCGATCGAGCGCCACCGCGTCACCCACAGCCAGTGGGTGCCCACCATGTTCGTCCGCATGCTCAAGATGCCGCCCGCCCAGCGCGAAGGCCGCGATCTGTCGTCCCACCGCACCGCCATCCACGCCGCCGCCCCCTGCCCGGCCGAAACCAAGCAGGCCATGATCGCCTGGTGGGGCCCCATCCTCGCCGAGTACTACGGCGCCTCGGAAGGCAACGGCCTCACCCAGATCACGAGCCCCGAATGGCTCGACCGCCCGGGCTCGGTCGGCCGCGCCACCCACGGCATCGTCCACGTCTGCGACGAGGCCGGGCACGACCTTCCGCCGGCAGCCACCGGCCTCATCTACTTCGAGCGCGACGCCATCCCCTTCCAGTACCACAACGACCCGGCGAAGACGCGCGCCGCCCAGCACCCCGCCCACCCGACCTGGACCACCGTCGGCGACATCGGCCACCTCGATGCCGAGGGCTACCTGTACCTCACCGACCGCCAGTCCTTCATGATCATCTCGGGCGGCGTCAACATCTACCCCCGCCAGATCGAGGACGCGCTGGTGCAGCACCCCTCGGTCGCCGACGTCGCGGTGCTCGGCGTGCCCGACCCCGACCTGGGCGAGGCGGTGAAGGCCGTGGTCGAACTCGCCCCGGGGGTCGAGCCCGGCGACCGGGTCGTCGAGGACCTGCTCGACTTCGCCCGCCTCCGCCTCGCCCGCTACCAGGTGCCGAAGTCGATCGACTTCATCGAGACGATGCCGAGGCTGCCCACCGGAAAGCTCTACAAGCAGGAGCTGCGTGCCCGCTACTGGACCCCGCCGCCCGACCCGGCGCACCCGGCGGGCCTGGAGGCCCCCCGCAATGCGACATAGCCCGAAGACCGCGCTGCTGCTGATCCTCATGCTGGCATCGGTCCCGACCCGGGCCCAAACCCCGGCCCGCACCGAACCCCCCGCCACCCCCATCCGCATCATGGTGATGGCCGACCACACCGGCCCCTACTCCGGCGCGTCCGGCCCCGGCGGCGTCGCCGCCGCCCGGCTGGCCAGCGCCGAGCTGGGCCGCATGGTGCTCGGCCGCCCGGTCGAGATCGTCGCCGGCGACCACCTGAACAAGTCCGACGTCGGGCTCGCCATCGCCCGCGAGTTCTTCACCAAGACCGACGGCGACGTCATCGTCGACATCGGCAACTCCGCCATATCCCTCGCCGTGCAGGAGCTCGCCCGGCAGACCGGCAAGATGGTCATCCACGTCGGCTCCGCCCACGCCGACCTGTACGGCAAGGCCTGCTCGCCCACCGGCGCGCTGTGGCTCTACGACACCGTCTCCCTGTCACGCGCCCTGGTCCGCGCCATCGCCGGCCTCGGCCTCAAGGAATGGTACTTCATCGCCGCCGACTATGCCGCGGGCGCCGCCATGGTCGCCGAGGAGACCCGCGCGCTCGAACCGCTCGGCGGCCATGTCGTCGGCGTCGTCCGCCAGCCGCTCGGCACCGCCGACTTCTCGGCCCCCCTGCTGCAGGCCCAGACCTCCAAGGCCACCGTCATCGCCCTCGCCGTCTTCGGCCACGACGCGGCGAACGCCATCAAGCAGGCCGCGGAGTTTCACGTCACGCAGCCGCTGGTCGGCCCCATCCTCGACATCTCGACGCTGCGCAGCCTCGGCGGCGCCGCAGCCGGCGTCCTGACGCTCGCCGAGTTCTACTGGGACCGGGACGACGCCTCCCGCGAGTTCTCGAAGCGGTTCGCCCAGGCCTACGAAGGCAAGATGCCGACCGACATGCAGGCCGCCGACTACAGCGCCGTCCGCCATTACCTGCGGGCCGTCGCAGCGGCTGGCACGACGGACGCGGCGGCGGTGATGCGGGTCATGAAGGCCATGACGGTCGACGATCCCGCCTATGGCCGCGGCGCACGCCTGCGCGACGACGGCCGGCTGCTCAACGACATGCTGCTGGTGCAGGTCAAGACGGAAGCCGAGCGCCGCAACGAATGGGATGTCTTCAAGATCATCGAGCGCATCCCCGCCGCCGAAGGCATCCGCCCGATGGCCGAAGGCGGCTGCCCCCTGGTGGCCAGCCCCCGATGACCCCACCCAGCCGCGGCGAACGGAAACACCTCCGATGATCGAACGCACCCTGTTCAGCGCCGAGGACGACCAGTTCCGCGACAACGTTCGCCGCTTCGTCGAGGCGGAGCTGGTGCCGCACCACGCCGAATGGGAACGCGACAAGGTGGTGCCCCGCGCCATCTGGGAGCGTGCCGGCGCGCTGGGCCTGCTGTGCTGCAGCCTCCCCGAGGAATACGGCGGCGCCGGCGCAAGCTGGCTCGCCGACGTCATCGTCATCGAGGAGCTGGCCCGCGCCGGCATCACCGGCCCCGGCTTCATCGTGCACTCCGAGATGGTCGCGCCCTACGTGCTCGCCTGGGGCGACGAGGCGCTCAAGCGCAAATGGCTGCCCCGCATGGCGGACGGCACCGCCATCGGCGCCCTCGGCATCACCGAGCCCGGCGCCGGCAGCGACGTCAAATCCATCCGCACCCGCGCCGTCCGCGACGGCGACGACTACGTGATCGACGGGCAGAAGGTCTACATCTCGAACGGCCAGCTCGCCGACGTCGTCGTGCTCGCCTGCAAGACCGACCCGGGCGCCGGCGCAGCCGGAGTGAGCCTCATCCTGGTCGAGACCGACCGCCCCGGCTTCGCCCGCGGCCGCAACCTGGACAAGATCGGCCTCAAGGCACAGGACACGTCGGAGCTGTTCTTCGAAGGCGTGCGCGTGCCCGTCACCAACCGCCTGGGCGCGGAAGGCCAGGGCTTCCGGCAGATGATGACCAAGCTGGCGCAGGAACGGCTCACCCAGGCCGTCCGCAGCGCCACCGTCGCCGAGACCGTCATCCGCTGGACCGTCGAATACACCGCCGGCCGCGAAGCCTTCGGCGGCACCATCGCCGACTTCCAGAACACCCAGTTCGTCGTCGCCGGGCTCGACGCCGAGACCGCCGCCATCCGCGTGTTCACCGACTGGTGCATCGCACGCCACATGCAGGGGACCCTCTCGCCCGCCGATGCCGCACGGGCCAAGCTGCTGGCCACCGACCTGCACTGCAAGGTCGTCGACCAGTGCCTGCAGTTCTTCGGCGGCTACGGCTACATGCAGGAATACCCCATCGCGCGCGCCTACATCGACGCCCGGATCACCCGCATCGCCGGGGGCGCGACCGAGGTCATGAAGCAGATCATCGCCCGCGAGCTGTTCGGGCGGAAGTCCAGACCGGCGGCTTGACCGCCCTGGCCCATCCGCCTGCCACAGGACCCTTGCACGGCGTCCGCGTGCTCGAGATGGCGGCGATCGGCCCGGTGCCGTTCTGCGCCATGCTGCTCGCCGACCTCGGCGCCGACGTGCTCCGCCTGGTCCGCCCGGACGCAGGAACGCCCCCACACGACCCGAAGTACGCCATCACCGCCCGCTCCCGCCCCGCCTGCATCGTCGACGCCCGGCACAAGGACGGCCAGGCGCGGATCCGCACCCTGGCCACCCGCGCCGACATCGTCCTTGAGGGCAGCCGGCCCGGCGCCATGGAGCGTCTGGGCCTCGGCCCGGCCGACCTGCACGCCCTGAACCCGCGCCTGGTCTACGGCCGCATGACCGGCTGGGGACAGACCGGCCCGCTGGCGCACACCGCCGGGCACGACATCAACTACATCGCCCTCAGCGGCGCGCTGCATGCCATCGGCCGCGCCGGCGCCCGCCCCGTGCCGCCGCTGAACCTCGTCGGCGACTACGCCGGCGGCGCGCTGTTCCTGGCCCTCGGCGTCGTCAGCGCCCTGCTGGAGGCGCGCCGCTCCGGCCAGGGCCAGGTCGTCGACGCCGCCATGACCGACGGCAGCGCCGCCCTCATGGCGCTGTTCGCCGGCCTGGTCGCCCGCGGCGCATGGACCCTGCAGCGCGGCGAGAACCTGCTCGACGGCGGCGCACCCTGGTACGACACCTACGAGACCGCGGACGCGCGGCACGTCGCGGTCGGCGCGCTGGAGGAACCCTTCTGGCAGGCGCTGCTCCACGGCCTGCAGATCGACCCCGCCACCCTGCCACCCCGCGCCGACCGGTCCGGCTGGCCCACCATCCGCGCGACCCTGACTGCCGCCTTCCTGACCCGCCCCCGCGACGCCTGGGCCGCCCTCTTCGAACACACCGACGCCTGCCTGACCCCCGTGCTCGACCTCGAGGAAGCAGCCCGCCACCCCCACAACATCGCCCGCAGCACCTTCCTGTCCATCGACGGCGTCACCCACCCGGCCCCGGCCCCCCGCTTCAGCCGCACGCCCGCCGCCCACCCCGCCGCCGCGACGGCCCCGACATCGACCATCCCCCAGGACTGGTGAGCCCAGACGCTTATCGACCCGCCAGGCCGAAAGAGCACCCTGCCGCATCGGTGGTGCCGGCTCGCGGGATTGAACCGCGGACCTACTGATTACGAATCAGTTGCTCTACCACTGAGCTAAGCCGGCATGCCCCCGCCATATAGAGGACGGCCCGCCCCCCCGCAACCGCAACTGCTGGCGCAGCCCTGCCTGCCCCGCTACCCTGCCGCCGCCACGATACGGGAGCGCCGCCATGGTCGAGAGCACTGCAACCAAGGTCCACATGGGCGCCATCGCCGGCGGCGAGGCCCGGGTGCTGCTGGCCGACAAGCCCGTCATCCTGCTGCCCATGGGCAGCCACGAGGACCAGGGCCCCCACGCCCCGATGGGCGACTACCTGCTCGCCGAGGCCATCGCCCAGCGCATCGCGCTCCGGGCCAGCGAGCGCGGCACCCGCACCCTGGTGGCCCCCGTGCTGCCTTTCGGCGGCGCAGACTTCTTCGGGTCCATGCCCGGCGGGATCGCCCTGTCGCAGACCACGCTCCGCGCCGTCCTGGTGGACATGTTCGCCTGCCTGCTCCGCCACGGCATCACCCGCCTGGTCGTCATCAACGGCCACGGCGGCAACGTCGGCCCCCTCCACGACGTCACGGCCGAGATCGCCCGCACCCAGGGCGTCGTCATCCCCAGCCTGTACCTCTGGCGCATCGGCTACGGCATGCTGCCCGGCATCGTCGGCCCCGAAAAGGCGCGCGCCACCTCCAGCCACGGCGCAGACCCGCTCACCAGCATCGCCCTGCATCTGTTCCCCAACCGCGTCCGCACCGACCTCATCCCCGGCCCCACCGAGCCCCGCATGGCGCATGGCCTGGACATGACCGGCTGGGGCACCGCCCGGTTCGAGGGCGCGGAGGTCGGCATGCCGCTCGAGTACGACGCCACCTCTCCCACCGCCGTCGGCGCCGGCGACCCGCGCCTCTGCACCGCCGCGACCGGCGCAGCCCTCACGGAACAGCTCACCGAGCTCGGCGCCCGCTTCGTCCAGCACTGGGCCAAGCAGGGCTAACCCGCCAGCCGCGCCCCGATCAGGAACTCCACATTCCCCTCCGGCCCGGTGATCGGGCTGCGCTCGATCCCCAGCACCGACCAGCCCGGCAGCGCCGCCCACCAGGCCTCGATCATCGCGCACACCGTCGCGTGCACCGCGGGATCACGCACCACCCCGCCTTTGCCCACCTGATCCGGGCCCGCCTCGAACTGCGGCTTGATCAGCGCCACCGCCCAGGCCCCCGGCGCGCACAGCGCCAGCGGCGCCGGCAGCACCGTGCGCAGCCCGATGAAGCTTGCGTCGCACACCAGCGCGCCCACCGGCTCCGGCACATGCTCGGTCGACAGCCGCCGGGCATTCACCCGCTCCAGCACCAGCACGCGCGGGTCGGACCGGACGGACCAGGCCAGCTGCCCATGGCCCACATCCACCGCATGCACCCGCGTGGCGCCGTGATGCAGCAGCACGCTGGTGAACCCGCCCGTGCTGGCGCCCACGTCCAGGCACACGATCCCCGCGGGCGACAGGCCGAAATGCCCCAGCGCATGGTCCAGCTTCAGCCCCCCGCGGGAGGCCCAGGGGTGGTCCTGCCCCTTCACCGACAGCGGCGCGCCCTCGGCCAGCGTCTCGCCGGGCTTCTGCACCCGCCGCTCGCCGGAGAACACCTTCCCCGCCATGATCAGCGCCTGCGCCCGCGTCCGGCTCTCGACCAGGCCGCGGTCCACCAGCGCCTGGTCCACCCGCTGCTTCACGCCGGGTGGCCGCGACTGAACCTAATGGCCCCGCTGCACGACATACCCCGCCAGGGCGCGCAGCCGGTCGGCCGCCGGCCCGAAGCCATCCAGGTGCCGGGCCGCCTGGTCGGCCAGCATCTCCGCCTGCGCGCGGGCACGGTCCACGCCCAGCAGCGCCACCAGCGTCGCCTTGCCCGCCGCCTCGTCCTTGCCGGCCGTCTTGCCGATCCCCTCCGTCGTGCCCACCGCGTCCAGCACGTCGTCGGCAATCTGGAACGCCGCGCCCAGGTCCCGCCCATAGGCCGCCACATGCGCCCGCACCGGCCCCGCCGCGCGGCCCAGGATCGCCCCGGCCTCCGCGCTGTACTCGATCAGCCGCCCCGTCTTCAGCGCCTGCAGCCGGCCCACCTCGGCCGCCGTCAGCGCCATGCCCTCCGTCGCCATGTCGATCATCTGGCCGCCGGCCATCCCGCGCGCCCCGCTCGCCAGGCCCAGCGCCATCACCAGCTCGCACCGGGCCAGCGCGTCCCCATGCGTCTCCACCTCCGCCAGCACCTCGAACGACCGCGCCTGCAGCGCATCCCCCGCCAGGATCGCCGTCGCCTCGTCGAACTTGCGGTGCGTGCTCGGCTGGCCCCGGCGCAGATCGTCGTCGTCCATCGCCGGCAGGTCGTCGTGCACCAGCGAATAGGCGTGCATCATTTCGACCGACGCCGCCACCCGCGCCGCACAGGCCTGCGCCACGCCGAACAGCCCCGCCACCTCCAGCACCAGAAAGCCGCGCAGCCGCTTGCCCCCGCCCAGCGAGGCATACCGCATCGCCTCCACCAGCCGCCGCTCGTGCCCGTCCGGCAACGGCATCAGCGCATCGAGCGCCGCCTCCACCACCCGCCCCTGCTCGGCCAGCGCCGCGGGCACGTCGATGCGGGCCATTGTCGCGCTCATGCGCGCCCCATAAACGCGCTCATGCGCGCCCCCGCTTCGTGCTCATGGCTCCATCGCCTTCACTGCCAAGGACCCGTCGGCCCGCTCCACGATCGCCTGCACCCGCGCCTCCGCCTCGGCCAGCTTGGCCTCGCAGTGCCGCCGCAGCGTCGCCCCCCGCTCGTAACAGGTGATCGCGTCCTCCAGCTTCTGCTGGCCGCCTTCCAATCCGCGCACGATCGTCTCCAGCTCCGCCAGCGCGTCCTCGAACGACAACCCGGCTACATTCTCGGCCATACGGCCTCCCCTCGACCTCGACGCCCCTATTGCCGCATCAACCGCCGCACGTGCAAGGCGGAGCAGGCGCCCAGCGCCGCCAGGTCATACCCCCCCTCCAGGATCGAGACGAGCTTCCCGCCGCAGCATTCGTCCGCCACAGCCAGCAGCCGGTCGGTGATCCAGCCGAAATCCGCCGTCTCCAGCCGCAGCTCCGCCAGCGGGTCCGCCCGGTGCGCGTCGAACCCGGCCGAGACGATCAGCAGCTCCGGCGCGAACCGCCTCAGCGCCGGCAGTCCCACCGCCTCCCACGTCTGGCGGAACAACGCCCCATTCGTGCCCGGCGGCAGCGGCTGGTTCACGACGTTGTCTGCCACCCCCCGTTCCGACGCGGCCCCGGTGCCGGGGTAGCACGGCGACTGGTGGCTGCTGACGTACAGAAAATCCGGGTCGTCCTCCAGGATGTCCTGCGTGCCGTTGCCGTGGTGCACGTCGAAGTCCACCACCGCCACCCGCCGCACGCCCCAGCGCGCCCGGGCATGCCGGGCCGCCACGGCCGCCCCGTTGAACAGGCAGAACCCCATCGCCTGCGCCCGCTCCGCATGGTGCCCGGGCGGCCGCACCGCCACGAACGCCGCCCGCGCCCACCCGTCCATCACGGCATCCACCGCAGCCACGCACCCGCCGGCCGCCCGCAGGATCGCCTCGGGGCTGCCCGCGCTCAGCAGCGTGTCGCCGTCCAGGTGCACGGGCCGCCCCGCCTCGGGCCGGATCGCCAGGATCGCATCCACATAGGGCGCGGCATGCGCCAGCTCCAGCTGCGCGCGGGTCGCCTCCGGCGCCTCCTCGCGCAGCAGGGCCACGAAATCCGGATGCTCCAGCGCCTGCAGCACCACCCGCAGCCGGTCCACGCATTCCGGGTGATGCGGCCCCGTGTCGTGGCCCAGGCACGCCGGATGGGTGAACAGCGCGACGGTCACGGCTTCGGCTCGAACAGGTCGGCCCGCTTTCGGATGGTGAAGCTGAACACCCCGGCCTCCTCGCCCTGCGCCAGCAGCGCGTGCCCGGTCTCGCGGCAGAACGCCTGGAAGTCCGCCACCGCCGCCCGGTCCGTCGCCAGCACCCGCAGCCGCTCGCCGGGCTTCATGCCCCGCAGCGCCTTGTTCGCCCGCAACACCGGCAGCGGACACGACATGCCCTTCACGTCCAGCATCGTCTCGCTCATTCCCGCCTCCCTCGTCGCCCCATCCTAGGACGGGGCGGCCGGCCTGCCGAGCCGCATCGTCCCCAGCGTCACGGGCCTGAAATCCCACACATCCACGCCCACGTCGATCTGCCGGGCCTGCCGCCCCAGCCGCCCATGACTGTGCCCGTGCAGGTTCAACGCGCCCCGCCCCCCGCCGGCCCCCATGTCTCGCCACGTCCGAAACGCGTAGTGGCACAGCACCAGCGCCGTCCCGTCCACCGTCACCTCCAGGTAGGCGGCAACGCTCGCCCAGCCCGCCAGGCCCGTCACACCGGAGCCGTCGTTGTTGCCGGTCAGCAGGTGCTTGTGCCCGTGCAGGCGCGCCAGCAGCGGCCCCGGGGCCGCATGGCCCAGCGCGAAGTCGCCCAGGTGATACACGGTGTCCTCCGGCGCGACCGCCCCGTTCCAGCGCTCCTCCATCGCCGCGTCCATCGCCGCCACGGTGGGGAACGGCCGCCGGTACAGCCCCCGCGCCCCGGCATGGCCGAAATGCGTGTCCGCAGTGAAGAACGTCGCCATGCCCCCCGAACGCGCCGCCCTCCGCCGCGTTGTCCCCCCAACAGGAGGATCACGCCATGAGTGCCATCTATCCCATGATCGGCGCAGCAGTCGCCACCGCCGGCGTCGACAAGCTCGCCGGCAACCCCGGCTATGCCACGCTGTTCCGCAACCTCGGCTGGACGCCGCGCGCCATGCAGCTCGCCGCCGCGGCCGAGGTCGGCGCAGGGCTTCTGTCTGACATCCCGCCGCACCCGCCGGCTCGGCGGCGCGCTGCTGGCCGCCACCTCGGCCGCCATCCTGCTGAGCGAGCTGGAGCACAACGACCCCATCCACGCCCGCCCGCGCGCCGCCGTCTTCCTCGCCGGCCTCGCCGCCCTGCTGATGCCCGGCCGCCGCCGAGCCACCCTCTGACATAGCCCGCTGGCGGGCGCGCCGGGCCCGCGCTATGCCCGAGGCATGCAGCCCCCCTCCATCAGGATCGGCGTCGACCTCGGCGGCACCAAGATCGAGGTCGCCTGCCTCGCCCCGGACGGCGCCATCGCCTGGCGCCACCGGGTCGATACCCCCGGGGACTACGCGGAGATCGTCGCGGCCATCGCCGCCCTGGTCCACCAGGCCGAGGCCGCGATGGGCGCCGGCGCCACCGTGGGCGTCGGCATCCCCGGCACGCTCAGCCCCGCCACCGGCCTCGTCAAGAACGCCAACACCCAGGCCCTGATCGGCCACGCCCTCGACCGCGACCTGGCCGCAGCCCTCGCCCGCCCCATCCGCGTGGAGAACGACGCCAACTGCTTCGCCCTTAGCGAGGCCGCGGACGGCGCCGGCGCCGGGCACCGCACCGTGTTCGGCGTCATCCTGGGCACCGGCTGCGGCGGCGGCATCGTGGTGGATGGCCGCGTGATCCCAGGCCGCAACCGCGTCGCCGGCGAATGGGGCCACACCCCCCTGCCCTGGCCCGAACCCGACGAATACCCCCAGCCCCGCTGCTGGTGCGGGCAGCACGGCTGCCTCGAGCTCTACCTCGCCGGACCCGGCCTCGCCCGCAGCGCCGGCGCGCCCACCGCCGCCCTGGCCGCCACCCGCGCCGCCGCCGGCGACCCCGCCGCCCGGGCCGCCCTCGCCCGCCACACCGACCGCCTCGCCCGCGGCCTGGCCGTCATCGTCAACATCCTCGATCCCGACGTCATCGTGCTCGGCGGCGGCCTGAGCAACATGGACCACCTTTACACCGACCTGCCGTCCCGCATGGAGCGCCACGTCTTCAGCGACGTCGCCCCCCACCCCGGTGCTGCGCAACCACCACGGCGACAGCAGCGGCGTCCGCGGCGCAGCCTGGCTCTGGCCCCCGCCCGCGCCGTCTCCCTGACCGCCCGATGACCCCGCCCGCCGCCTCGGACCCCCCGCTCCCAAGCCTCTGCCGCGACTGCGGCGCCCGGCCGGAGGCGGAGACCTGCCCCAGTTGCGGCGGCCGCCGCATCGTCCGGCACACGGAGCTGTTCACCCTCGCCATCGCCCATGTCGACTGCGACGCCTTCTACGCCAGCGTCGAGAAGCGCGACCGGCCCGAACTGGCCGGCTCCCCCGTCATCGTCGGCGGCGGCGTGCGCGGCGTCGTCACCGCCGCCTGCTACATCGCCCGCATCTACGGCGTCCGTAGCGCCATGCCCATGTGGAAGGCGCTGCAGGCCTGCCCCGACGCCACCGTCATCCGCCCGGACTTCGCCAAGTACACCGCCGCCGCCCGCCACATCCGCACCCTCATGGCCGACCTCACCCCCCTCGTGCAGCCGCTCAGTATCGATGAAGCGGTGCTGGATCTGCACGGGACCGAGGCGCTGCACGGCATGCCCCCCGCCGCGACCCTCGCCCGCTTCGCCCGCCGGGTGGAGGCCGAGGTCGGCATCACCGTCTCCATCGGCCTCGCGCCGAACCGCCTGCTGGGCAAGCTTGCCGCCGGACGCGACAAGCCGCGCGGCTTCGCCGTGCTCGGCCACGACGCCGCCGCCATCCTGGCCCCGGAACCCGTCCGCCTGCTGCCCGGCGTCGGCCCCGCGCTGGAAAAGCGGCTGCACGCCCGCGGCCTGCTGCGTCTGGCCGACCTGCAGGCCCTCTCGGACCGCCAGGCCCTCGCCCAGCTCGGGGAGGACGGTCCGTCCTTGGTCCGCCGCGCCCGCGGCGAGGACGCGCGCCCCGTCGAGCCCGGCGGCGGCGCGAAGTCCGTCAGCGCCGAAACCACCTTCGACGCCGACCTCGCCGACGCAGCAGCTCTCGAGAAGCACCTGTGGCGCATGGCCGAGAAACTCGCCCTCCGGCTCCGCGAAAAGGACCTGGCTGCCGGCGGCGTCGTGCTCAAGCTCAAGACCGCCCGCTTCGCCTCCCGCACCCGCGCCCTCCGCCTGGTGGGCCCCCACCGCCCTGCCCGACGCGCTGTTCCAGGCCAGCCGCCAGCTCCTGCTGCGCGAGCTGGACGGCACCGCCTTCCGCCTGATCGGCATCGGCGCCAACCCGCTGCTGCCCGGGACCGCCGCCGACCGGCCGGACCTCGCCGACCCCGACCAGCCCCGCCGCCTGGCCACCCAGCGCGCCATGGACGCCATCCGCGACCGCTTCGGCCCCGCCGCCGTCATGCGCGGCCGCAGCCTTCGATAACGCAGGCGATCACCACCCCAGCGCGATCCCCGGTCCCTGCTGGACCCGGACCGGCGGCGGCGGCAGCCGGGCCAGCTGCGCCCGCAGCCAGTCATCCTCCGCCTGCCGCACCAGCAGCCACACCGGCCGGCCCGACGCGATGGCCGCAGCCAGCGTATCCAGCCCGATGGTCCCCACGCCGAACAGGCCGGGGATGACCGTCGTCTCCACCGTGCCCGGCCCGGGCCGCTGCAGCTGCCGCAACGGCCGCACCGCCGGCGCATACGCCTCCATCGCCGTCGCCGGCATCCCGGGCGCCAGGACCACGAGGGCCGCCCCGGGCCCGGCTGCCGCGAGCCGGGGCACAACGGCCCCGAGGAAACCCCGCCAATCCTCACGCAAATCGGTCGCCCGCGCCATCTGGAACCCCAGCCCGCCACACAGCAGCAGCACCACGCCGGCCCGCCGCGCCATGCCACGGCGCGCCAGCACGCCGCCCAGCAGCAGCGACAGCGGCAGGCTCAACCAGGCCACCGTCCGCAGCATCAGCACCGGCTGCCGCAGCGAGACCAGGATCATGAGCCCCACGAACCCGGCAGGGATGCCCAGCGTCACCAGCGCCGCCAGCCGCCCCGGCCGCCAGCCGGCCCGCACCGGCGGCACCAGCAGCGCCGCCAGCCCCACGGCACAGGCCGCCGCCACGGGCCACACCGCGCCCGACACGGCCGGCCCCGCCACCAGCGTCGCGAACGCATATACCAGCGTCTCCGTATCGAGCGGCTCCATCCACCGCAGCGCGTCACCCACCGCCGGCGAGAACACCACGGGCAGCAGCGGCACGCACAGCACCGCCAGCACCAGGCCGCCCACACCCCACCGCAGCAACGCCCGGACCGGCAGCCGCCCCGGCCCCACCAGGCTGACCATCACCACCAGGTTCGCCGCCACCACGAACAGGCTCGCCGTGATGTGGCTGTAGACCGCCACCAGCGCACCCGCCACGAACAGCCCGACCCCGCCCCAGCGCCCCGGCTGTCGCAGGAAACCCACAAGCCCCAGCAGCGCCGCCGCGATCGCCGTCTGCTCCAGCGCGTACGACCGTGCCTCCTGCGCGTAGAACACCGCCGTCGGCGACAGCGCCAGGCACAGCGCCGCCCACAGCCCGGCCCGCGCGCTGCCGAACAGCGCCCGCCCCAGCCGCGCGGCCAGCCAGATGCCGGGCAGCGACGCCGCCACGCTGAAGCCGCGCAGCGCCGCCGCCCCGTCGCCGAACAGCCCCATCCAGGCCCCGACCAGGCTGTAGTACAGCGGCGGCGTCGGCTCCAGGCGGCGCCCCTCGCTCCACAGGAACGCCAGCCCCATGCGGGGATAATACCGGCTGAACAGCTCGTCGTTCCACAGGGAAGGCCCGTCCAGCCCCTGCAGCCGCACCACGGCGGCCAGGCCCAGGATCACCAGCAGCCACACCCCCGGCCGGGCGACGTCCCGCGTCATCCCGCGGCGAACCGCGTCACCGAGCCGAAGGCGATGCCGGCCTGGATCGCCTCCAGGATCGGCACCCCCCGCCCGACATGCAGCAGGCACCGGATGGGCCCCGCATGCGTCACCACCAGCGTCGTCGCCTCCGAGCTCGCGATCCCCGACCAGGCCCGCCGCACCCGGCGCAGCACCTGATCCACGCTCTCGCCCCCGCCCGGACGGTAGCGCAGCGGGTCCGCCGCCCAGGCGTCGATCTCCGCCCGCGGCAGGCCCGACCAAGGCTGACCCTCCCAGGTGCCGAAATCCATCTCCATCAGCCGGTCGTCCGTGTGCAGCGGGGCGCCCGTCGCCCGCGCCGCCGCCTGCGCCACCAGCAGCGCCCGGCTCAGCGGGCTGCTGACGATGCGCTCCACCGGGTCGCCCGCCGCCGCCAGCATGGCGTCGGCCCCCGCCTCGGCCGGCTCCGCCAACGGCACGTCCGTCCGCCCATAGCAGATGCGCCCGGCGATGCGCGGCCTCGGGTGCCGCGCCACCAGGATCAATCCCCGCGCCATGGACTCACAGTCGCCACGCCGCGGCCAGCAGCACCGCGACCTCCGCCAGCACCTGCGTGGCCCCCAGCACGTCGCCGGTGTAGCCGCCCAGCCGCCGCCCCGCCCACCACGCGAACAGCCCCGCCACCGCCGCCGCGGCCAGCAGCGCCGCCCCGGCCCGCGCCCCCAGCAGCAGCAGCGGCCCCAGCCCGAACGCCGCCGCCAGCAGCACCTCCGTCCGCCCCGGCCCCGCCACCCCGGCCGCCATGCCGTCCGTCCGGGCATAGGGCAGCAGCACCGGCGGCAGCACCGCGAAGAATCGCCCCGCCGCATGCCCCGCCACCAGCGCCGCCCCCGGCGCTTCCAACGAGGCCACAACCGCCACCTTCACCCCCAGCACCACGATCAGCCCCAGTACCCCGAACGCCCCCACCCGGCTGTCCCGCATGATCGCCAGCGCCGCCGCCCGACCGCGCCCGCCGAACAGCCCGTCGCAGCAATCCGCCAGCCCGTCCTCGTGCAAAGCCCCCGTCAGCAGCAGCGTCGCCGCCAACGACAGCAGCGCCGCCACCACGGGCGGCAGCCCGGTCCGCGCCAGCCCGAACACCCCGGCCGCCACCAGGCCCACCCCAAGCCCGACCAGCGGAAAGTACCGCGTCGCCCGCCGCAGCGCCCCCTCGGGCCAATCACCCGGGAACGGGGCCGGCACCGGCACCCGCGTCAGCGCCTGCACCGCCACGAGGACCAGCGCCCATTCCCGCCTGACCCCGGTGAATGCGGCGTCAGACAAGACCGGCCAGGTCGGCCATCTCCGTCAGCCCGCAGGCCGCGCGCAGCAACGGGATCGCGAGCGCCGCCCCCGTGCCCTCGCCCAGCCGCAGCCCCAGATCGAGCAGCGGCACGGCGCCCAGATGCTCCAGCATGGCCGCATGCCCGGGCTCCGCCGAACGGTGCGCAAAGACGCAAGCCTGCTGGCAGCCGGGCCGGATCGCCGCCGCCACCAGGGCCGCCGCGGTCACGATCACCCCGTCGACCACGATGCACACCCGGCGCTCCCCGGCCCGCAGTATCGCGCCGGCCAGCATGACACCCTCGAACCCGCCATATTCCGCCAGCGCCGTCATCGGCGGCAGCAGCGCCGGCGTCCGCGCGCTGCCCCGGGCCATCGCCGCCTGCTTCAGTGCCACCCCGGCCCCGTCCAGACCCGCACCCGGCCCCGCCAGCAGCGGCAGCCCCGCCACCTTGTGCGCCAGCAGCGCCGCGCTGGCGGTGTTGCCGATCCCCATCTCGCCCAACGCCAGCACCGTCGTGCCCGCATCGGCGAACCCGTCCAGCACCGCCGCCCCCCGCTGGAGCGCCGTCGCGGCCTCCGCCTCCGTCATCGCCGGCCCCGTCACCCAGTCCCGCGTGCCCGGCCCGACCTTCGCCACCACCAGCCCGGGCCGAGGCGAAAGCGGCGTCGCGACCCCGGCATCCACCACCACCAGCCGCGCCCCCGCCTGCCGCGCGAACCCGTTGATCGCCGCCCGCCCGTCCAGATACACGCCCACCATCGCCGCCGTCACCGCCGACGGGAATGCCGAGACCCCCGACGCCACCGCCCCATGATCCCCCGCGAACACCGCCACCGCCGGCGCCCGCACCACCGGCCGCAGCGTCCCCTGCAGCACCCCCAGCTGCACCGCCAACGCCTCCAGCCGCCCCAGCGAGCCCCGCGGCTTCGCCTTCCCGTCCAGCACCGCCTGCAGCCGCCCCGCGATGGAGCCGTCGGGCCCGGTCATCCCCCGGTCAGCCGCCGCCAGAACCCCTTCGGCGGCGTGCCCGCCCCCATCCCCTGGCCATGCGTCACATGCGGCGTGCGGGCCGGCGGCCGCAATGCGCTGGACAGCAGATGCCGCCCGCCATCCCCGGCCGCGATCAGCCCCAGCTGGAACCGCATGACCGCCGCATCCGTCTCATCGAGGCCCGGCCGGGCCAGCAGGGCCTCGGCCCGCACCCGCGCCCCCGCGAAATCCTGCGCCCGCCGCAGCACGTCCACCAGGCGCAGCGCCTCCTGCCCCGTGGCCGGCTCGCCCCACGACGCCGCAGCCCGCCGCCGCAGCGCCAGGGCGTCCTGCCCCGCATCGTCCAGCGCCCACGCCGCTTCCAGCACGGCCTGCGCCGCGTCTCCCGGGTCGCCACCTGCCTCGCACAAAAACGCCCACCGCAGGGCCGCCCGACCCGGCCCCGCCCCGCCCAGCGCGCGGTACGCCGGCCCCGCCACCACATCCTTCAGCACGGCCGGCAGCGCCGCCAGGTCGGGCGCCGACGCGCCGCAGCCCCGGCACGTCGCCACCCACCGGTCCAGCGTCGACCGCGTCGGCTCCCCCGGCCGCAGATCGAGGTCGGGCGCCAGCTCCGGCGCCGGCGCCTGGAACGGCGGCCGGCACGGCGCCCCGCACAGCGCACAGGCCCGGCCCGCCATCGGGCGCTACGAGACTTCCGCCTCCAGCCGGTCCAGCGCCGGCGTCTTGGTCTCGCAGTTCTCCTTGGCTTGCGCCTGCGCCGAAGGCGGCGTGAACATCAGCCCGATCAGCGCGTCCCGCTGCTCCGTCGACTGCCCGGCCGTCGCGCGGATCAGCACCTTGATGACGATCGCGAACACCCGCCGGCTCTCGGCCCCGCAGGCGCTGCCGCCCGCGATGATGTCCACCGCGTCCCGCACGTAGTCGCTGGACTGCGCGATGCTCATCGCCTGCGCCTGCCCGCTCTGCACCGCCGCGGCCGTGGGGGGGATCACCTTCTTGATCGCGTCCAGCCGCATGACGAACTCGGGCGTCGACATGCTGGTCGCCGCGTCCTTGCCGATCTCCTTGAAGCAGTCGTCGGGCCCGCCCACCAGCGTCCCGCTGAACACGACGCGGTCGCCCACCGCCAGCACCGCCGCGTTGCCGAACAGCGGCGAGCGCACGTCGATCAGCGTCTTGTCCTTGTCGTCCGCCGCCTCGGTCCGGTTGGTCGCGATCACCAGCTTCGGCGCGATCTCGATCGCGACGACGCCCCGGCCGCCCGGGCTCGAACCCAGCGTCGCCAGCTTGCCGACCCAGTTGTCCATCCGCCCGCGCGGCACCATGCGGCACAGCGCCTCGGCCCGGCGCGGCCGGGCCACGCCGCGCACCATGTCGTTCAGCCCGTTGTTGAACGTCTGCCGCCCGTCCTCGACCGCCTTGATGAAGCCGTCCTCGCCGCTGGGCGTGGGCGGCAGCAGCGGCGCGGCGGACGACGCGGCCGGCGCCTGCGCGGCCACGGGTCCGCCGAGCAGAGGCAGCACCAGCAGCAAGGCGAGGCACCGCGGCAGAAGGCTAGGCATGTGGCAACTCCGACCCGTTTCCGATCGCCTCGATAGGGACATGCCGCCCCGGGACGGTCAACAGGACCCCCACCGCCTCCCCGACGTCCCGAAACGGCTTCGGCCCCCCTTCACCGGTCCTTCACACCCACCCGGCATGCTTTGCCTCCGCCCGGCAGGGTGGTAACGAGGGTTTTTGCACACCCCGGGGACCGATCGAAAGCATGAGCCTGACCCGCAAGCGCGTCCTCGTCACCGGTGGCGCCGGCTTCCTCGGATCCCACCTGTGCGAACGCCTGATCGCCCAGGGCGACGACGTGCTGTGCGTCGACAACTACTTCACCGGTCGCAAGGACAACATCAGCCACCTGCTCGGCCTGCCCCAGTTCGAGGCGCTGCGGCACGACGTGACCTTCCCGCTCTATGCCGAGGTCGACGAGATCTACAACCTGGCCTGCCCCGCCTCCCCCATCCACTACCAGTTCGACCCGGTGCAGACCACCAAGACGTCCATTATCGGCGCCATCAACATGCTCGGCCTGGCCAAGCGCGTGAAGGCCCGCGTCCTGCAGGCCAGCACCAGCGAGGTCTATGGAGACCCCACCGTCCACCCACAGACCGAGGACTACCGCGGCAACGTCAACCCGCTGGGCCCCCGCGCCTGCTACGACGAAGGCAAGCGCGCCGCCGAAACCCTGTTCTTCGACTACAACCGGCAGCACAAGGTCCGCATCAAGGTCGCCCGCATCTTCAACACCTACGGGCCCCGCATGCACCCCAACGACGGCCGGGTCGTCTCCAACTTCATCGTCCAGGCCCTGCGCGGCGAGCCGATCACCCTCTATGGCGACGGCAGCCAGACCCGCGCCTTCTGCTTCGTCTCGGACCTGGTTGAAGGCTTCATCCGCCTCATGGCCACGCCCGACGACGTCACCGGCCCCGTCAACATGGGCAACCCGCACGAGATCCCCGTCCGCGAACTCGCCGAACGCATCATCCGCCTCACCGGATCCCGATCCGCCCTCGTCTACCGCCCCCTCCCGCAGGACGACCCCACCCAACGCTGCCCCGACATCACCCTCGCCCGCAAACTGCTCGACTGGCAGCCCACCGTTCCCCTCGACGAAGGCCTGCAACGCACCATCGCCTACTTCGCCACCCTCCTCGCCAAAAGCGGCGACGACTCCATCCGCCCCGTCACCGCCGCCGCCTGACCCCGCTCTGGAGCCGGACAGCGATCGTCGCGAAGCTCTCTCCTTGGGCCACGACCGACTCACTGTCTCGTCGAGGCAGGAGGCACAATGGTCAGGATTTCGTCGGTAGAGCTGCAGCGCCACTTCGGCCAGTATCGCGAAACCGCGATGAAGGAGCCCGTTGCGGTAACGCATCGCGGCCGGGATAGCCTCGTCGTCGTGTCGGCCGAGGAGTTCGCCCGCCTTAAATCGTTCGATACGCGCCGCCGCTACTACGCCTCGGAGCTGCCGGACGACGTCGCACCAGATCACGCTCCCCAGGCGATTGAACCAGGCCGAACCTCCCGCTCAGCGAGGTGTCCGCGCCGGGCCAGCTGTAAGCGCCCGCTCCGACAGGCGGCCCGGGGCAGGAGCCGTGGCCGCCACGCCATCGGGCACCCCACGACTCACCGGCTTCCACCCCAGCGCCGGCCGTTCCACGAGGAACCACGACCCCGCCGCCAGCCCGGCCACGAACGGCAGCGCCGCCGCCAGCAGCCCGAGCCAGCCCGCGCCCACCCCCAGCACGGACAGCGTCACCTGCTGCACCGGCCCGCCCCACAGATACACCCCGTAGGACAGGTCAGCCCGGCGATCCAACCCGCCGAACACCGGCCGCCCCGCCAGGCCGAACGCCAGCACCGCATAGGGCAGCGCCGCCGCCGAAACCAAGCCCAGCAGCAGCGGCGACCCCGTGCACAGCTGCGCCACCACCACCCCCAACAGCGCCACCTGCAGCCGCAGGAACCGCTCCAGCCGCCAGCACCGCACCCAGGCCCCCACGACGAAGTCCGCCGCGAACCGCAGCGAGAACGGCAGGCTCGTCGCATAGACCACCGGCTGAACCTGGTCCGGCCACACCACCGTGAAGGCGATGGCGCCAGCCACCCCCGCCGCCACCACGCCCGGCAGCAGCCAGCGCCGCCGGGCATACAGCGGCAGCAGCAGATACAGCGCCACCTCCACCGGCAGCGTCCACAACGACCCGTTCGCCGCCGTGAACGCCCGCCCGTCGTCGAACACGCCCGGCAGAGCGAACCGCGGCGACAGAACCAGGTTCCATAGATAGTCCAGCGTCAGCGGATGCCGCAGATACGCACCCACTGGCAGGCTGCTCATCAGCGGCCCGATCACCCCCACCGTCACCAGCACCACCGCGCACAGCCCCGGCATGATCCGCAGCGCCCGCCGCGCCAGGAACCGCCCCGGCGCCGGGTCCCGCAGCCAGCTGCCGCACACCAGGTAGCCGCTGACCACGAAGAACACCCGCACCGCCAGCACGTGCACCGGCGTGCCCAGCAGCGCCGGGGGCACCGCGCCCGCCAGCACGAAGCTGTGCCCCAGCACCACCGCGAACGCCGCCGCCAGCCGGATGGCGGCGAAGTTGGTCACGACGCCTCCTCCAGCGCCGCCTCCGCCTCCAGCCACAGCGTCTCGGCCGCCTCGATCTCCCGCAGCAGGGCCGCCAGCCGCTGCTGCGCCGCCACCACCTCCGCCCCGCGCCCGGGCGCATACAGCGCCGGGTCCGCCAGCCGCACCTCGATCGTGCCGCGCTCAAGCCCCAGCTTCGCCATCCGCGCCTCCGCGTCCCGCGCCTGCCGCCGCAGCGGCGCCGTCTGCACCCGCGCCTCCGCCCGCTCCCGCCGCTCCTCCTTGCGGGTCCCGCCAGGCTCCGTCCGGGCGGGACCGCGCGCGCGCTCGGCCAGCAGCGCCCGGTACTCGTCCATGTCGCCGTCATAGGCCCGCACGGTCCCGTCCGCGACCAGCCACAACCGGTCCGCCACCAGCTCCACCAGATGCGGGTCATGCGTGATCAGCAGCACCGCGCCCTGGAACTCGGCCAGCGCCCGCACCAGCGCGTCCCGCGCATCGATGTCCAAATGGTTCGTCGGCTCGTCCAGGATCAGCAGCTGCGGCGCATCCCGCGTCGCCAGCGCCAGCAGCAGCCGCGCCTTCTCGCCGCCCGACAGCGTCGCCACCCGGCTTTCCGCCCGGTCCGCGTCCAGCCCGAACCGCGCCAGCTGGCTGCGCACCATCGATGCCGTCGCCTGCGGCATGCGCCCGCGCCATGTGGTCGATCGGCGTCTCCGTCACCACCAGCTCGTCCGTCTGGTGCTGCGCGAAATACCCGACCTTCAGCCGTGGCGCCCGCCGCATCTCGCCCGACAGCGCCGCCATCCGCCCGGCCAGCAGCTTGGCCAGCGTGCTCTTGCCGTTGCCGTTGGCGCCCAGCAGCGCGATGCGGTCGTCGTTGTCCACGCTCAACGACACGTTCTGCAGCACCCGCGTCGTGCCATACCCGGCCGCCACCCGCTCCAGCGACACGATCGGCGGCGCCAGGCGCAGCGGCTCGGGGAAGGCGAACCGGCTCGGCGCATCCTCGACCACGCTCTCCAGCGCCGGCAGCCGCTCCAGCGCCTTCAACCGCGACTGCGCCTGCCGCGCCTTGGTCGCCTGCGCGCGGAACCGGTCCACGAAGGCCTGCATGTGCGCCCGCTGCGCCGCGATCCGCTCCGCCGCCCGCACTGCTGCAGCGCCTGCTCGGTCCGGATGCGCACGAACTCGTCGTACCCGCCCGGCGTCAGCGTGATCCGGGCGCGGTCCAGATGCGCGATCGCCTGCACCGCCCGGTCCAGCAGCCCGCGGTCGTGGCTGACGATCAGGCACGCCCCCGGGAAACCGCGCCAGATAGCCCTCCAGCCACAGCGTCGCCTCGAGGTCCAGGTGGTTGGTCGGCTCGTCCAGCAGCAGCAGGTCCGGCGCCGCGAACAGCGCCGCCGCCAGCGCCACCCGCATCCGCCACCCGCCCGAATAGCTGTCCACCGACCGCGCCTGGCCCGCCGCGTCGAACCCCAGCCCGGCCAGGATCGCTCCCGGCCCGCGCCGGCGCCGCATCCGCCCCGATCGCCCGCAGCCGCTCATGCACCTCCGCCAGCCGCAAGGGCTCCGCCGTCTCCCGTTCGGCCAGCAGCGCCAGCCGCTCCGCATCCGCCGCCAGCACCGTCTCCAGCAGGCTCTGCGGCCCCGAAGGCGCCTCCTGCTTCACCCAGGCCAGCCGCGCCCGGCTGCTCAATCGGATCGTCCCGCCATCCACCGCGATCTCGCCCGCGATCGCCCGCAGCAGCGTGCTCTTGCCCGCGCCGTTCCGCCCCACGAGGCCGATCCGCCGGCCCGGGTCCACCCGAAGCTCCGCCTGGTCCAGCAGCGTCCGCCCGGCGATCCGCAGCGTCACATGGTCGAGAACGAGCAGGCTCATGCCCCCGCAGATACGCGCTGCCGCCCCCGGCGAAAAGGGTCCGAACAGGGCCGCAGCTTGCCCCCACCCCCGCCCTTGGCCTAAAGCCCCGCGACGCCACCCGGCCCACACACCCCCATCCGCACCCGAGGATCACGCCCATGGCCACCGAACGCACCTTCAGCATCCTCAAGCCCGACGCCACCCGGCGGAACCTGACGGGCAAGATCAACGCCGTCTTCGAGGAGAACGGCCTGCGCATCGTCGCCCAGCGCCGCATCCACCTCAGCCAGCACCAGGCCGAGACCTTCTATGGCGCCCACAAGGAACGCGGCTTCTTCAACGACCTGGTCGGCTTCATGACCAGCGGCCCCGTCGTCGTCCAGGTGCTGGAAGGCCCCGACGCCATCGCGCTGAACCGCAAGCTGATGGGCGCCACCAACCCGGCCAACGCCGACGCCGGCACCATCCGCAAGCTGTTCGCCGAGAGCATCGAGGCCAACAGCGTGCACGGCAGCGACAGCCCCGAGGCCGCCGCCGTCGAGATCGCCTACTTCTTCGCCGGCACCGACCTCGTCGGCTGACCCGGATGCGCAGCCTCGTTCCGGGAACCGTCCTGCTCGCCCTCGGCGCCCTGGCCGGCTGCGGGCCCCGCCCGCTGCCCGGCCCCGCCCTGCCCCCGGGCCCGCCCCCGGGGGTGGAGGGCCGCTACCGCGGCACCGCCCGCCTCGTCCGCGGTGACCGCTTCTGCCCCCGCAGCGGCCCCCGCGTGTATGAGGTCCGGAACGGGATCGTCTCCCTCGCCTATTCCTCCGGCGGCCGCGCCCGCGTGCCGCTCAGTGCCGACATCCAGTCCAACGGCGATATCCGCGCCAGCGACGGCATCGGCACGCTGGAAGGCCGGTTGAACGAGGGCCTGCTGGAGATCACCGTCGCCAGCCAGCAATGCGAACACCGCTGGACCATGCACAAGGTCCCCTGACCCAGCGCATCCGACCTCCGGCCGAACGGCAGCCGGCGCTCAGCGCAGGACGAAGTTGGCGGCCCCGAGCACCGCCGCATGGGTCGGGAAGGCCGCGACGCTCAGCGCCAGCGCGTCCTGCGCCGGGTCGAAGTGCGCGAGCGTGTGGATGCCGGCTTGCTAGGAGGTCAGGTTGAACTGGTCCGGCCCGGGCGTCCCCGTCAGGCCGAGCACGGCGTCGGTGCCGTCCAGGAACGTCGTGGGGTTGCTGCCGACCACGCTCCACCCGGCCCCCGGGCTCGTGAGCACCGCGCCCGCGGTGATGGCGGCCGTGTTGTCCAGCGTGAACCCGACCAGCGTGGAGCCGGCGGCGTCCTGCACCACGAAATCCGTGTTGCCGTCGCCGTTGAGGTCGAGCCCGGTCACCGCAGTGCGGAACCCCGGCCCCGGGTTGCCGACGCGCCGGGCCCGACAGCGTCAGCACGTGCCCGTTCAGGTTCAGGAAAGGCACGCCGCCCGCCGGCGACTGCAGGATGAACACTTCGCCATACGCGAACTCGGCGTTCAGCACCGTGGTCGACCCCGTGGCGTGCCCGCCTGCGTGTCCAGCAGCCACACCGCCGCCGCCAGCAGAAACCCGGCCCCGATCCCGAACGTGCCGTTGACGAAGCGCAGCGTCCCCCCCTCACGCTGCCGAAGAAGCTGCCCGACCCCGCCGTCAGCGTGCCGCCCGACACGGTCAGCGCCGCCGCCGCCCCGTTGTAACGCAGCACCAGCGGCGCCGAGGCCACCCCCGAGCCCGCGACCATCACGTCGTTCGACCGGCAGGACCGGCGCTACCGCCCGCCCCGCCACCAATCCGCGTGCAGCACCCGGCACATCAGCGCGAACCGCGCCGCATCCCCCTCCTGCGGCGGGGCCAGATGCGGTCGGAACCAGCGGCGCACGCTGACCGTCCTGGCCGCCGTCATCTCCAGCAGCCCCTCGGCACCCCGGGTCCGCCCATGGCCGCTGCGACCGCCGCCCCCGAACGGCAGCCGGGGGTCCGCCGTGGGCACGATCAGGTCGTTCACGCACACCGACCCCGCCCGCACCCGCCCGGCCAGCGCCACCGCCGCCGCCCCGGGCCCGAACACGCTGGCCCCCAGGGCGAAGGGGCACAGCGCGTCGTCCCGCAGCGCCGCCTCCATGTCCGGCACCGGCACCAGCGCCAGCCAGGGCGCGAACACGTCCTGCTGCAGCAACGCCATCTCGGGCCGCGCATCCGCCAGCACCACCGCCTGGCCGCGCCGGCCGCCGCCCAACACACGCCCGCCGCCCGCCGCCGCTTGCGTCAGCAGCGCCGCCAGCCGGCCGGCCACCGCCCCCGGCACCCCCGCATCGGCGATCCCCGGCAGCTGCGGCAGCAGCGCCGCCTCCAGCGCGCCCGCCATCGCCCGCGGCACGAACACCCGCCGCGGCGCGATGCACGTCGCCCCGCCGTTCAGCCGCAGCCCATAGGCCAGGCACCGCGCCACCAGATCGAGATCGGCGCCCGGCAGCACGTACACGGCGTCCGAGCCCGAAAGCTCCATCGTGGCCGGGGTCAGCGTCTCGGCCGCCGCCCGCATCACCCGCACCCCCGTTTCGGCCGACCCGGTCAGCACGATCCGGTCGAACCCCGCCGCCGCCGCCGCCGGGCCCGCCGCCGCGTCCAGCACCTGCAGCACCCCGTCCGGCAGCCCGGCCCGGCGCAGCAGCGCCGCGAACGCCAGCGCCGCCCCCACCCCCTCCGGCGCAGGTTTCAGGCATACGGCATTCCCCGCCACCAGCGCCTGCAGCGCCTGCGCCCCCGGCAGGAACAACGGGTAGTTCCCCGGCCCCAGGATCAGCACCACCCCCAGCGCCCCCCGCCGGATCTCCGCCCGCACGCCGAACAGCCAGAGCGGCCGCCCGCCGCGCAGGCGCTGCGGCGCCAGCAGCCGCCCCGCCCGCCGCTCCAGGAACCGCATCGCCTCCAGCAGCGGCAGCACCTCCGCCACCAGCGTGTCCGCCACGGGCCGCCCCCCCGGCCCGGACCCCGCAACCGACCCCGCCAGCGCCAGCGCCTCCCGCGCCATCAGCCGCCGGGCCCGCCGCACCACCGCCAGCCGCGCGCCCACCCCCGTCGCCGCCCACGCCGCCCCGGCCGTTTTCGCCCGCGCAAGCGCCGGGATGACAAGATCGTTCATGGGACCAAATCTAGCGCGACTTTCTGCCAGGCAAGAGAGAGGTTAGTGTTGCCCATGCCCACGACCACCACCGTACACAAGCCCGCATGACCCAGCACGCCTCGCGCACCGGCCAGAAGCGCCGCGTTTCCATCATCGGCGCCGGGCCCGGCGGGCTCGCCGCCGCCATGCTGCTCGCCAAGGCCGGCGTGGACGTCACCGTGCACGAGGCGCGCGACGTCATCGGCGGCCGGTCCAGCACCATCACCGGCGCCACCCCGCAGGGCACCTTCCGCTTCGACATGGGCCCCACCTTCTTCCTGTATCCCCGCGTGCTCGCCGACATCTTTGCCGCCTGCGGCCGCAACCTGGACGACGAGGTCGAGCTGATCCGCCTCGACCCGCAGTACCACCTGGTGTTCGAGAAGGGCGGCGACATCCAGGCCACCGGCCACATGGAACGCATGCAGGCCGAGATCGCCCGCTTCTCGCCCCAGGACGCCGCCGCCTTCCCCCGCTTCATGCGCGACAACCGCGCCAAGCTCGCCGTCTTCCGCCCGGTGCTCGAGAATGCCTTCAACGGCATGCGGGACCTGATGCGACCGCCCGTCCTGCGCGGCCTGTCCAAGCTGCGCCCGCACCGCAGCGTCGACAGCGACCTCGGCACCTACTTCAAGGACGAGCGCATCCGCCTCGCATTCAGCTTCCAGAGCAAGTACCTCGGCATGTCGCCGTTCCGCTGCCCCAGCCTGTTCACCATCCTGTCGTTCATGGAATACGAATACGGCGTCTACCACCCCCGCGGCGGCACCGGCGCCGTCATGGCCGCCATGGCCCGCGTCGCACGCGACCTGGGTGCCCGGATCGAGCTGAACGACAAGGTGGAGGAGGTCCAGTTCGAAGGCCGCCGCGCCACCGGCGTTCGCACCCGCCGCGGCACCACCCCGGCCGATGCCCTCGTCATCGGGTCCGACTTCGCCAACACCATGACGACCCTGGTCCCGGACGGCATCCGCCGCCGCTGGAGCGACCGCCGCATCGCCGGCAAGAAGTTCTCCTGCAGCACGTTCATGCTGTATCTCGGGATCGAGGGCACGCTGCCCGACCTCTCGCACCACACCATCTACCTGGCCGACGACTACCGCCGGAACCTGGCCGAGATCGAGGCCGGGCTCGCGCCCACCAACCCCAGCTTCTACGTGCAGAACGCCTGCGTCACCGACCCGGCGCTCGCCCCGCCCGGCCACTCCACCCTGTATGTGCTCGTCCCCGTCGGCCACCGCATGGACGCAAGCCCCGACTGGGCCACCGAGGCCCCGCGCTATCGCGCCCTCGCGCTGGAACGCCTCAAGCGCCTGGGCATCCCCGACATCGAGCAGCGCATCCGCTACGAAAAGGTCCTGACCCCCGCGGGGTGGGAGACGGACCTGCACATCCATCGCGGCGCCACCTTCAACCTGGCGCACAACCTGGCGCAGATGCTGCACTTCCGCCCCCGCAACCGCTTCGAGGACCTGGACGGCGTCTACCTCGTCGGCGGCGGCACCCACCCGGGCAGCGGCCTGCCCGTCATCTTCGAGTCCGCGCGCATCAGCACCCGCCTGATGGCCGGCGACCTCGGCCTCGACCCCCATTGGGACAAGCCGTCCACCATGGCCGAACCCGACTACGTGCCCGCCATCGCGGAGGCCCTATGAACGCCATGTCCCCCCCCATCTCTCCGGTCGGGAACCATCCCATCGGCGTGGTCGGCGCCGGCCTCGCGGGCCTGGCAGCCGCCTGCACCCTGGCCGCCCGCGGCCACAAGGTCATCCTGTTCGACAAGAACCCCTGGCTCGGCGGCAAGGCCGCGCAGCTGCAGGAACAGGGCTTCCGCTTCGACATGGGCCCCACCATCCTGACCGTGCCGCACGTGCTGGAACGCGTCTTCACCGAAGCCGGCCGGCGCATGGCCGACTACCTGGACCTCCGCCGGCTCGACCCGCAATGGCGCTGCTTCTTCGACGACGGCACCGTGCTGGACCTGCAGGAGGACGTGCCCAAGATGGCCGCCGCCATCGCCGCCTACGCCCCCGGCAGCGAACAGGGCTACCAGGACTTCATCGCCATGAGCGGCAAGCTGCACGAGGTCTCGGAGAAGTTCTTCTTCTGGAAGTCCGTCGAAGGCATCACCGACACGCTCAGCATGAAGGGCATGAACCTCGACACGCTGCGCGACGTGCTCAGCCTGCGCATGGGCACCACCGTCGCCGCACAGATCAGGAAGCGCGTGCCCGACGGCCGCGTGTCCCAGATGCTGGACCATTTCGTCCAGTACGTCGGCAGCTCCCCCTACGCCGCCCCGGCCGTGCTGTGCTCCATCGGCCACATGCAGACCGACCTCGGCGTCTGGTACCCCATGGGCGGCACCCGCGCCGTGCCGCAGGCGCTGGAACGCCTGGCCGGCGAGCTGGGCGTCGACCTTCGCCCCAGCACCGACATCACCGCCATCACCACCGAGAACGGACGCGCCAGCGGCGTCGTCACCGCAGCGGGCGAGCGCATCCGCCTGTCGGCCGTCGTGTCCAACATGGACAGCGTCCGCACCATGAAGGAGCTGGTGGGCGGCCCCCCCGCCGCCCGCTTCGGCCGCCGCTGGAAGCGGGAGCCCGCCTGCTCCGGCGTCGTGCTCTACCTCGGCCTCGACCGTGGCTACGACCACCTGGCCCACCACGACTTCGTCTTCTCCAAAGACCCCGAGGAGGAGTTCCACCACATCTACGACAAGGGCGAGCCCGCGCCCGACCCCACCTGCTACATCGCCGCCACCGCCCGCACCGAACCGGGCGTGGCCCCGCCGGGCGGCGAGGCCTTGTACGTGCTGGTGCACACTCCCTACATGCGCCCGCACCATGACTGGTCGAAGATGCTGGCCCCCTACCGCCAGGTCATCCTGGACAAGCTGAAGCGCTGCGCCGGCATGCCGGACCTCGAGGAGCGCATCGTCTTCGAGCGGCACCTGACGCCGCAGAACATCCACGACCGCTACCGCGTGCTGAACGGCGCCATCTATGGCCTGGCCAGCCACGGCCGGGTCAACGGCGCGTTCAAGCCGGGCAACCGGTCGCGCGACCTGAAGGGCCTGTATCTGGCCGGCGGCGCCGCCCATCCCGGCCCCGGCATGCCCATGGTGCTGATGTCCGGCTGGATCGCCGCGGACAGCCTGTGTCAGGACATGGCCACCACCCGCGTCCATGCCTGACGACGTCCATCGCCCCCCCACCCCCGACCCCGCATCCACCTCCACCTCCGCGGGGGCGGACCGGGGGTGGACCGCGGCCGGCGTCAAGCCCGAGCCAGCACCCGTCCGGGCCCGGACGGCTCCGGCCACAGACCCGCTCGCCCGCCGCTCCCCCACCCTGTTCCGCCTGTTCGGGCTCTATCTGCACTGGTACTTCTGGCGCCGCTTCCACGCCGTCCGAATCTCCCGCACCGGTCTGCCCCGTGCCCAGCCCGGCCGCCCGCTGATCGTCTACAGCAACCACCCCAGCTGGTGGGACCCGGCGCTCTACATCGTCCTGTGCAACCGCATGTTCCCCGGCCGCGCCGGATACGGCCCGATGGATGCCAAGGCGCTCGGCCAATACGGCGTGCTGGAGCGCATGGGCGTCTTCGGCGTCGAGCAGGAGACCGCGCGCGGCGCAGCCCGCTTCCTCGAGATCAGCCAGCGCGTCCTCGCCACCCCGTCCCACATCCTGTGGATCACCGCGGAAGGCCAGTTCACCGACCCCCGCCTCCGCCCAATCCGCCTCCGCCCCGGCATCGCCCACCTGGCCCGCCGCACCCCGGGCGCCGTCATCCTGCCGCTCGCCATCGAATACACCTTCTGGAACGAGAGCCGGCCCGAGGCGCTCGCCCGCTTCGGCGACCCCATCGACACCGGGGGCGCCCGCACCACGGCCGAATGGACCGCGCATCTCGAGGCCGCGCTCACCCGCACCGTCGATGCGCTCGCGGCCGAAAGCGCCCAGCGCAGCCCCGCCCTGTTCCATCCCCTGGTCCGCGGCGGCGCAGGCATCGGCGGCATCTACGACCTGTGGCGCCGCAGCCGCGCCTGGATCGCCGGGCAGCGCTTCGACCCCACCCATGAAGGGCCCGAATGAGCGCCCCTCCATGACCGGCACCGCGATCGCCCTCGTGGCGCTTCCGCTCGCCCTCCTGCCCCTCATCCTGACGCTGCTCAACCTCCGCCGCCTTCCGATCCCCGCCCTGGCCCAAGGCAGCCCCGCCATCAGCGTGCTCATCCCCGCCCGCAACGAGGAAGCCAACATCGCCGACGCCTGCGCCGCCATCCTGGCCAGCCGGGGCGTCACGCTGGAATTGGTCGTGCTCGACGACGCCAGCACCGACGGCACGCCCGCCATCCTGGCCGCCATCGCCGACCCCCGCCTGCGCGTCGCCGCCGCACCGCCGCTGGCCCCCGGCTGGTCCGGCAAGCAGCACGCCTGCGACGCGCTGGGCCACCTGGCGCAGCACGAGCTGATCGTCTTCGTCGACGCCGACGTCCGCCTCGCCCCCGACGCCCTGGCCCGCATGGCGGGCTTCATGCTGGCGCACGACGCGGGCCTGGCCAGCGGCTTCCCCCGCCAGGTGGTCGTCACCTGGTCCGAGCGGCTGCTCCTGCCGCTCATCCACTTCCTGCTGATGGGCTTCCTGCCCATGGCCCTGATGCAGCAGCGCCGCGACCCCGGCCTCGGCGCAGGCTGCGGCCAGCTGTTCATCGCCCGCCGCGCCGCCTACCGCGACGCGGGGGGCCACGCCGCCATCCGCGCGAGCCTGCACGACGGCCTGACCCTGCCCCGCGCCTTCCGCCGCGCCGGCCACCTGACCCTGCTGTTCGACGCCACGGGCTTCGCCACCTGCCGCATGTACGCCAATGCCGCCCAGGTCTGGGAAGGGCTGTGCAAGAACGCCACCGAAGGCATGGCGACCCCCGCCGCCCTGCCGTTCTGGACCCTGGTTCTGGCCGGCGGCCAGGTCGTGCCCGCCGTGCTGATGATCGCCGCCCCGAGCTGGCCCGCCGCCCTCGCGCTCGCCGCCGGCATCGGCACGCGGCTCATCCTCGCCATGCGCTTCCGTCAGCCGCTGCTCTCGGCCCTGCTCCACCCGCTCGGCATCGCCGCCCTGCTGGTCGTCCAGTGGTTCAGCCTCGTCCGCGCCGCCCGCGGCGGCCAGGCCACCTGGCGCGGCCGCACCTACCCGGCCCAGTAATGCCGGCCGTCATTCTTCACGAACGCCGGCCGAAGGCCGCTACAGCAGAGCGCCGTCCCGCACCACGATCCGCCCGTCCACCTCGATCGTCGTCCGCAGGACCGGCAGATCGAAATGCCCCGCCGTCAGCCGCCCCGCGAACTCGTTGGCCCCCGTGCTGAACAGGAAGTTGCCCGCCACCGCCCGCAGCTCCGTGCCGTTCGTGTCCCGCTGCCCGTACAGCGCCAGCGCCTCCGGCCGCGCCCGCCGGTTCATCCCCCAGCCGACATGGCTCACCGCATAGGCCTCCCGGTCACCCCACGACGCGAGGTAGGACCGGAACAGCGCCGCATCCGCCCCCGTGCCTTCCACCTCCACCACATAGTCCCGCTCGATCACCAGCCCGACCGGGCTCTCCACGATCCGCTTGAACGTCAGGTTCATGTCCCCCGGTGCCAGCACCACCCGGCCGTTCACCGTGCCCGCCGCCGGGAACGCCACCACCAGCCCCCCCGGAAAGTGCGCCAGCGTGCCGGGCTTGGCCGTCCAGCCCCAGACGCCCACCGTGCTGGCGCCCCGCAGGTCCACCTCCAGCGCCGTCCCGGCTGCCGACGTCACCCGCATCGCCGCCGCCCCGCGCAACCCCCGGGCCGCCGCCCGCACCTCCGTCTCCAGCGCCGGATCCGGCCGCAGCCGCTCCAGCGCCTCCGGGTGCTCGTTGCTGATGTGCAGGATGCGCGCCCCCGACTGCAGGATCGCGCCGGTCTCCCGCGCATGCATCAGCCCCTCGAGCGTCAGGTCCACGACCAGCCCGGGCCCGCTCAGCGCCCGCACCACCGGCAGCAGCCCGCCCAGCGCCTCCGAAGCGCCCGTGGAGCGCACCGGCACCGGGTGCGGGTTGCGCGGCGACGGCACCACCAGGTGCCAGGGCCGCGCGCCCAGGCCGTGCAGAGCCAGCTCCACAAGGTGCACGCTCAGCGCCCGGCTCTGCGTCTCGCTCAGGATCGCCACGGCGTCCCCGGGCACCACACCGCAGAGCGCCAGCACCTCCCGGAAGGTGTCGAGCCACTTGCCCTCGATTCGGTCGGCGATCATGCCGACGTCAGCTGCGCGTGCTGCACCTTGCCCATGGCGTTGCGCGGCAGGCTGCCGACGAAATGCACCCGCCGCGGCGCCTTGAACCGCGCGAGCTGCCCGTGCACATGCGCGATCACCTCCGCCTCCGAGCACGCCATTCCGGGCCGCAGCACCACATGCGCTTCCGGCACCTCCTGCCAGCGCGGGTCGGGCGCGCCCACCACCGCGGCCTCCGCCACCTGCGGCATCTCGTGCAGCACCCGCTCGATCTCGGCCGGGTAGATGTTCTCCCCGCCCGAGACGATCAGGTTCTTCTTGCGGTCGTGCACCGTCCAGGACCCGTCCGCCGCCTGCGTGCCGATATCCCCCGTGTGATACCAGCCCCCCGCCATGGCCTCGGCCGTCGCCGCCGGGTTCTGCCAGTAGCGGTCGAACAGCTGCGGCCCGCGCAGCCAGATCTCGCCCGGCGTTCCCGGCGGCACCGCTGCCCCGGCATCGTCCACCGCCCGCACCGACACGCCGGGCCCCGCATGCCCCGTGCTGGTCGCCGGGTACACCCGCCCCGGCGTCGTGTACAGCGCGACCGGCGCCGTCTCCGTGCTGCCGTACACCTGCAGCACCGGCACCCCCCGCGCCACGAACGGCGCCACCACGGCCGGCTGCACGACCGTGGACCCGGTGGTGACGGCGCGCAGGCTGTCCAGCGCGGCGGCGGGCCAGTCCGCATGCGCCGCCAGCGCCTGCAGCGTCGCCGGCACCAGCACCGTCAGCGTCGGCCGGTCCGCTCCGATGGCCGCAAGCGTCGCCCCCGGCTCGAACCGTCCGTGCAGCGTCACGCAGGCGCCGGCCAGCAGCGCCGGCACGGTCTGGATGTTCAGGCCGCCCACATGGAACAGCGGCAGCACCGTCAGCACATGGTCCGCCGCCCGGAGCCCGTGCATGTCCCGGCTGAGCGCCGCATTGGCCAGCAGCGCCGCATCCCGCAGCACCGCCCCCTTCGGCCGCCCCGTCGTCCCCGACGTATAGACCAGCAGGCCCCCCTCCCCCGCCCCGTCCGGCACGTCGCCCGCCACCGGCAACGGCGCCGCATCCTCCAGCGCCACGACCGCCGTCCCCGCCCGCGACACCGGGGGCGCCACCCCGTCCACGAACAGCACGCGCGGCGCAGCGTCGTCCAGGATCCACTGCAGCTCCGGCCCGGCCAGCCGCCAGTTCAGCGGCGTCAGCAGCGCCCCCAGCCGCGAACAGGCGAACAGCAATGCCAGCGTCCGCGGATGATTGAGCGCCAGCACCGCCACCCGGTCACCGGGCCGCACGCCCCGAGCCGCCAGCCCCGCCGCCTCCGCCCCCACCCAGGCGAGCAAGGCGGCATAGGTCCAGCGCCGCCCCTCGAAGCACAGCGCCACCCGGTCCGGCGCGCCCCTCGCCTGGTCGGCGAAGGCCCGGTGCAGGCTGCTAATCGTCCGTCTCCCCCTCGGCATACAGCGCCGCCCGCCCCAGCCGGTCCAGGCACAGCTCCGCCGTCCAGGGCAGCATCAGGCTGCCGCACCGGCTGTCCCGGTAGATGCGCTCCAGCGGCAGCGAGCGCAGCATCGCCTGGCCGCCGCATGTGCGGATCGCCAGCCGGGCCAGGTCGTTCGCCGTCTCCATCGTGGTGTACTGCGCCGCCCAGGCCCGCATCACCCCGTCCTTGCCCGGGTTCGCCCCGGCCTCCGTCACCGCCTGGAACCACAGCGCCTTCGCCGCCTCCAGCTTAATCCGCATCTCGGCCACCGCCAGCTGCTTGGTCGGATACATCCGCCGCTTCACCGGAGGCGTCCCGGGCATCTCGCCGCGCAGGTATCGCACCGTGAAGTCGTACGCCGCCTGGCACAGCCCCATGTACGTCGGCGACAGCGTCAGGAACATGTGCGGCCAGCGCGACGCCGCCTGGAAGTACACCCCCCGCGGCATCAGCGCCGCATCGTGCGGCACGAACACGTCCTTGAAATGCAGCGTTCGGCTGACCGTCCCGCGCATCCCCAGCGGGTCCCAATCGCCCGACACCGAGACGCCCGGCGCACGCGACGAGATGCCCAGGTACAGCGTGTTCCGCCGGCTCGCCTTGTCGCCCTCCGTCCGCTCGGTGCACAGCACCCCGTAGTAATCCGCGTGCCCCGAAAGGCTCGCGAAGATCTTCTTGCCCGAGACCAGCCACCCGCCCTCCACCGGGAACGCCTCCGTGCCGAACGCCGCCGCCCCGGCCGCTGCCGCCCCGCCCTCGCTGAACGGCTGCGAGTAGATCGCCCCCTCCTCCACGATCCGCCGGTAGTGCCCCGCCCGCCGCGACGCATGCGCCGCACGCTCCTCGGGCGGCATGTCCAGGTCGTCGGCCAGCGGGCCCGACCACAGCGTGCTGCACACATGCATGTTCCACGACAGCGCCGTGGCCCCGCAGTACCGCCCGATCTCCGCCCCCGCCAACGAATAGGTCTGGTAGCTCGCGCCGAGCCCCCCCTGCGCCTTCGGGATGCAGATGCCCAGCAGCCCCGCCGCCCGCAGGTCCTCGTAGTTCTCGGTCGGGAACCGCGCCTCCCGGTCGTACTCGGCGGCGCGCGGCGCGAACCGCGTCGCAGCCAGGGTGCGCACCCGGTCCAGCAGCGCCGCCTGCTCCGGGTCGAGCCGGAAGGCGCCGGGGTCGAAGATCGGCGCGTCGGCCGTGGTCCGGGTCAGGGCATTCATGCGCCGATCTCCTCCAGGAACGTGGACAAGGCCGCGTCGAACCGCGCGGGCTGCTCCAGGTGCGCCAGGTGCCCCACACCCTCCAGCGCCACATAGCGCGCGCCCGGGATCTTCTCCGCCATGCGCTGCATCCCGGCAGCGGGCGCGTTCGCATCCTTCGTCCCCGCCAGCACCAGGGTCGGCACCACGATCCGCGCCAGCCCCGCCCGCTCGTCGAACCCGGGCATCGCCTGCACCGTGTCGCGGTACGAGCTGTCCGGCGTCTGCGCGATGCAGTCCCGCGCCAACGCCAGCCCGGCCGGGTCCGCGTCGTCGCCGGCCAGGGCCGCCACCATGCCGTCCGCCAGGTCCGCCATGCTGCGCCCCTCGTCCAGCGGGCCCAGCCGCTCGCGGATGAACTGGTCCGCCCAGGCCGGGTCGCGCCCGCCGAACGCCGCACTGGTCTGCGCCAGCACCAGCGCCCGCGCCACATGCGGCGACTGTGCCACCAGGCGCTGCACGATCATGCCGCCGATGCTGTGCCCCACCAGAACCGGCCGATCGAGCCCCAGCGCCGCGATGAACCCGCCCAGCGCCGACGCCAGCGCGTCCATCGTCACCAGCGGCAGCGGGCTCGACCCGCCATAGCCCGGCATGTCCCACGCGATCGCCCGCCGACCTTTCCCGAACGTCGCCAGCTGGCGCGAGAACTGACGCGCCGCCCCGCCGATCCCGTGCAGGAACACCACCGGCACGCCCGCCCCCTCGGACAGATAGGCGATGCCGCCCACATCCCGCACCTGCTGCACCTCCTGCTGCGTCTGCTGGTGCGCCGGCTGCTCCACCCCCACCCACATCATGGCAGCACCCGGTACGCGCCCCCGCGGATCTCCACCATCACCTGGCTGTCCGCCTGCGCCCCGCTATGGTCCCCGGGCGACAGGCTGAACACCGCCTCCGACGCCGCAAGCCCCTGCACGTGCTCCATCGCGTCCCGCAGCCCCGTGCGGAACTCCGCCGTGCCCGGCGCCCCGGCCTTCAGCGCGGTGGGCGCCGCCGCCTGCAGCAGCAGGAACGCGTCCCAGAACGTCGCGCCGAACAGGCTGCGGCTGCCCGCGCCATACTTCCCCTCATACGCCGCGACGAAGGCCAGCGCCGGACCCTTCACCGGGCTTGCGTCCGGCATCTGCTCGGCCACCAGCACCGGCACGGACGAGAACATCACCCCGTCCAGCGCCTTGCCCCCCACCCGCAGCGCATCCGGCCCGGCGATCCCCTGCACGGTGTAGATCGGCCCCGCATAGCCCCGCGCCCGCAGCTCCAGAATGGGCGTCGTCGCCGGCGCGGCGCTCGCCGCCACGAACACCGCGTCCGGCTTGGCCGCGATCAGCCGCAGCACCTGCGGCGTGACGGATGGGTCGCCCGGGTTGTACCGCACGTCCGCCACCGTCTGGATGCCCTTCGGCCCCGCCTGCGCGTTCAGCGCGTTGATGTAGCCGTCGCCCAGCGAGTTCGCGAACCCGATATGCCCCAGCGTCTTCTTGCCCGTCTTCAGCAGGTGCTCGACGATCTGCACCGTCGCCACCTTCTCGCTCGGGATCAGCTTGAACGCCCAGCGCCGCGTCCCCTCCGCCGGCTCGATCACCGCGCTCGACCCGGCCAGGCTGATCGCCGGCACCCCCGCCGCCCCGATCGCATCCAGGATCGCGATCGAGTTGGGCGTGGTGGACGCCCCGACGATGGCGTCCACATGCTCCTCGTCCACCATCTTGCGCACGTTCTTCACCGCCGCGGTCGTGTCGCTGGCGTCGTCCAGCACCACCCAGCGCACCGCCTGACCGGCGATGCTTTTGGGCAGCAGCTCGATCGTGTTCTTCTCCGGGATCCCGAGCCCCGCCCCCGGCCCCGTCAACGACAGCAACGCCCCCAGCGTGACATCCGCCCGCGCCGGCATGGCCGCGAGCACAAGGGCGCAAAGCGCCACCAGACAGGCGGGACGAAATGACGTCATGCTTGCGTCTCCTTCAGGATGGCCAGGACCTCGATTTCCACGCACGCCAGCGGCTCCACCAGCGCCGTGACCCCCACCACCGCCATCGCCGGGTAGTGCCGGCCCATCAGCGCCCGCCAGACCGGGCCCAGCGCCGCGCCGGCCGCCCGGTAGGCGACCATGTCCGTCACGTACCACGTCATGCTCATGATGTCCGCGGGCCCGGCCCCCGCCTCGGCCAGCACCGCCATCACGTTCTGCAAAGCCCGCTCGGTCTGCGCCACCAGCCCCTCCGCGAACGTGCCCGCGGCGTCCCAGCCGATCTGCCCGGCCACCGTCACCACCCGGCCCTCGCCCAGCATGCCGTTGGCATACCCCTTCGGCCGCGGCCAGCCCTGCGGCTGCAGCGTGACCAGGCCCCGGGCCGCCGCCCCGCTCAATTCCGTGCCTCAAGCAGCTGCCGCGCGATGATCACCCGCTGCACCTCGGACGCCCCCTCGTAGATCCGCAACGCCCTCACCTCCCGATACAGCCGTTCCACCGGATGGTCCCGCGTGACCCCCAGCCCGCCATGCAGCTGCACCGCCCGGTCTACCACGCGCTGCGCCGCCTCCGTCGCATACAGCTTGGCCATCGACGACTCCCGCGTCACCCGGACCGCGCCGCTGTCCTTCGCCCAAGCCGCCCGATAGACCAGCAACGCCGCCGCATCCACCTCCAGCGCCATGTCCGCCAACGACGCCTGCGTCACCGGCATCGCCGACAGCGGCGCGCCGAACAGCTGCCGCCGCCCGGCATGCGCCAGCGTCTCGTCCAGCGCCCGGCGCGCGAAGCCCAGCGCCGCCGCCCCCACGGTGGAGCGGAACACGTCCAGCACCGCCATCGCGATGCGGAACCCCGTGCCCGGCGCGCCGATCATGGCGTCGTCGCCCACCCGGCACCCCTCGAACCGCAGTGTCGCCAGCGGGTGCGGCGCCGACGTCTCGATCCGCGCCGCGATGCTGAACCCCGGCGCATCCGCCGGCACCAGGAACGCCGACAGACCCTTCGTCCCCGGCGCCTCGCCCGTCCGCGCGAACACCACGTACCAGCCGGCGATCCCGCCATTGCTGATCCAGGTCTTCTCCCCGTCCAGCACCCAGCCCGAGCCCTCCCGCCGCGCCGCCGTCGCCAGCGCCGCCACGTCTGACCCGGCCTCCGCCTCGCTTAGCGCGAACGCCGCCAGCACCGCGCCCCGCCGCACGCCGTCCAGCACCCGCACCTTCTGCGACGGCGTCCCGAACAGGCTGACGGCACCCGTGCCCAGGCCCTGCATGGCGAAGGCGAAGTCGGCCAGCCCCGCATGCCGGGCCAGGATGTCGCGCGTCAGGCACAGGCTGCGCACGTCCAACACCCCGTCCTGCGGCACAGCCCCGTCCAGCAGCCCCGCCTCGCCCATTGCCGCGGCCAGCCGGCGGCAGCTTCCATCCACGTCGTGCTCGTCCGTCAGGCGCTCCGCATGATCGGCCGCCCACTCCTCCACCCGGGCCGCCAGCGCCCGGTGCCGCGGCTCGAAGAACGGCCAATCGAGATAGCTGCGGTCCGGCACCTATCGATCCTCGAACACAGGGCGGCGCTTGTCCCGGAACGCCTCGAATGCCCGGCGGAAGTCGCCCGTCGCCATGCAGATCGCCTGCGCCTGCGCCTCCGCCTCGATCGCCTGGTCCACCGTCATCGCCCATTCCTGGTGCAGCATCGTCTTCGTGATCCCGTTGGCGAACACCGGCCCCGCCGCGATCTGCCCGGCCAACGCCGCCGCCGCCGCCGCCAGCGCATTCGGTTCCAGCAGCCGGTTGAAAAAGCCCCAGCGCTCGCCTTCCTCGCCCGACATCGACCGCCCGGTATACAGCAGCTCCGACGCCCGGCCCTGCCCGATCAGCCGCGGCAATATCGCGCAGGCCCCCATGTCGCAGCCCGCCAGGCCCACCCGGTTGAACAGGAACGCCGTCCTGGACCGCGCCGTCCCCAGCCGCAGGTCGCTCGCCATCGCCATGATCGCCCCCGCCCCGGCGCACACCCCGTCCACCGCGGCCAGGATCGGCTGCGGGCAGCCGCGCATCGCCCGCACCAGGTCGCCCGTCATCCGCGTGAACGCCAGCAGCCCCGTCATGTCCATCTTGGTCAGCGGCTCGATGATCTCGAACACGTCGCCGCCCGAACAGAAATTGTCCCCGGCGCCCGTCAGCGTCACCACGCTCACGCTGCGGTCGTGCACCAGCGACCGGAAGATGTCCCGCAGCTCCGCATAGCTGTCGAAGGTCAGCGGGTTCTTCCGCTCCGGCCGGTTCAGCGTGATCGCCAGCACCGTCCCCTCGACCGCCAGCGCCACATGCCGCGCCGCATGCTGGGCGATCGGGATCGTCACCGGATGCGGGATCATGCCACCACCCGCCGCACGGAGCTTTTCAGCCGCGCCAGACCCGCCATCAACGCCGGCCCGTCCGAGGGCTCGAGCCCGGCGAACGCCTCGGCCACCCAGCCCTCATGCGCCGCCGCCATCCCGGCGAACGCCGTCCGCCCCGCCTCCGTCAGCCGCACCGTCGCCGCCCGCCGGTCGCCCGGATGCGGCTCCCGCGCCACCTGGCCCTGCCCGGCCAGCCGCTCCACCAGACCCGTCACGTTGCCGTTGCTCACCATCATCCGCCGGCTCAGCTGCCCCAGGGTCATGCCGTCCGGCGCCTTCTCCAGCTGCGCCATCAGGTCGAACTGCGGCAGGGTCACGCCATAGGTGGCGCGCAGCCGGGTCCGCACCAGCGCCTCGACCAGGTTGGCGCAGGTCAGCAGCCGCAGCCACAGCCGCAGCTCCTGCTTGTGCGGCCCCTCGCTGACCTTCGTCTCCGCATCCAGAAACCGGGCATCCCGCGTCAGGTCGTTCACAGCACCTCTCCCCCCGCAACGGCCAGCGCCTGGCCCGTCATGGCGCCCGAGGCCGGGCCGCACAGGAACAGCACCGCCGCCGCCACCTCCTCCGGCCGGACCAGCCGCCCCTGCGGGTTGTGCGCCGCATACCCGGCCACGACCGAAGCCGCGTCCCGCCCCGTCTTGGCCGCAACGACCGCGGCCGACCGCGCCACCAGCTCCGTGTCCGTGAACCCCGGGCACACCGCGTTCACCGTGACGCCCGTGGCCGCCACCTCCAGCGCCAGCGCCCGCGTCAGCCCCACCACGCCGTGCTTGGCCGCGCAATACGCCGCCACGTACGGGTAGCCCGTCAGCCCCGCCGTGGACGCCACGTTCACCAGCCGCCCGACGCCCCGCGCCACCATCCCCGGCAACACCGCCCGGCACCCCTCGTACACCGCCGTCAGGTTCAGCCCGATCATCCGGTCCCACAACGCCCGATCCTGCCGCGAGAACGGCCCGCTCTCGGCCGCACCCGCGTTGTTCACCAGGATCGCCGCCGGCCCCTCCGACGCCTCCGCCCGCGCCACCGCCGCCCGCAGCGCATCCGCATCCGTCACGTCCGCCACCTGCCACCCCACCGCATCCCCCGCCGCAACCGCATCCCGCAGCGCCCCCACATCCCGCCCCAACACCGTCACCCGAACCCCAGCCCCCGCCAGCGCCGCCGCGACCGCCCGACCGATCCCCCGCCCCCCACCCGTCACCAAAGCATGCTCGCCCGAAGGAAACCCACCCATACCCCACCACACCATTGCAGCCCCGATGTTTCAACCTTAAAGTATTATGGCACCCTGTGGAGCGGCGTGACGGACCCATGTTGCCTCCCGCCCATGATGTTGGACGCTGCAAACCTCGGCGGGCGCCGCAAGGGAAAGCAGAACCACGAAGCCACGAAGGCCAAGAAGAGCGATGATGGGCCCGGTGAAGACCTTCCCGTCCAGCATGAACGCCGTCCTCTTCGTGGTCTTCGTGTCTTCGTGTCCCGCTTACAATCCATATCGCAAGGCCCATCCATCCACACAGTGTTCGGAGCCAGTGACATGCGTATAGCGATCCTCGGCGGCGGGCCGGCCGGGCTGTACTTCGCCATCCTCATGAAGCAGGCCCACCCCGGCCACGACATCACCGTCTACGAGCGCAACCGCGCCGACGACACCTTCGGTTTCGGCGTCGTCTTCAGCGACCAGACGCTCGAGACGTTCGAGCGCTACGACCGCCCCAGCCACCAGGCCATCACCGCCAACTTCGCCTACTGGCAGGACATCGAGGTCCGCTTCCGCGGCACCACCCACCGCATCGGCGGCAACGGCTTCTGCGGCTGCGCCCGCCGCACCCTCCTGATGCTGCTGCAGGACCGCGCCCGCAGCCTCGGCGTCCGGCTCGAGTTCCGCACCGAGATCCACGACGTCGCCCAGCTGCAGGCGTCCGACACGCCCCCCGACCTCATCGTCGCCGCCGACGGCATCAACTCCGCCGTCCGCGAGGCCCATGCCCAGCACTTCCAGCCCAGCACCGACCTCCGCCCCAACAAGTTCACCTGGATGGGCAGCACCCGCCCGCTCGACGCCTTCACCTTCAGCTTCCGCGAGACCCCGCACGGCATCTTCATCGCCCATGCCTACCAGTACGAGCCCGGCCGCTCGACCTGGGTGCTGGAAACCGACGCCGCCACCTTCGCCCGCGCCGGCCTCGACAAGCTGGACGAAGACGCCAGCGCCCGCTTCATGGAAACCGTCTTCGCCGAAGACCTCGACGGCCACAAGCTGATCACCAACCGCTCGCTGTGGCGCAGCTTTCCCATGATCCGCACCGCCCGCTACGCCTGGAACAACATCGTCCTGATCGGCGACGCCAAGGCCACCGCGCATTTCAGCATCGGCAGCGGCACCAAGCTCGCCATGGAAGACGCCATAGCCCTGTTCGAGGCCTTCCGTGCCCACCCGTCAGCGACGGAGGCCGCTTCGGTCACGCAAACCCAGTCTGTCACTAAAGCTCTGGCCGCCTTCGACCGCTCCCGCCGCGACGACGTCGAACGCACCCAGCACGCCGCCGACGTCTCCCTGGTGTGGTTCGAGCACCTGGATCGCTTCGCCCACATGGACGCCCAGCAGTTCGCCTTCGGCCTCATGACCCGCAGCCGCAGCATCACCTACGACAACCTCCGCCTTCGTGCGCCCGACTTCGTGGACCGCACCGACGCGATGTTCGCCGACCAGGTGCGCGCCCACGGCTTCACGGTGGACGCCAAGAAGCCCCTGCCCCCCATGTTCCAGCCGCTGAAGCTGCGCGGCATGGTGCTCGCCAACCGCGTCGTCGTCTCGCCCATGTGCATGTACTCCGCCACCGACGGCATCCCCGGCGAATGGCACCGCGTGCACTACGGCAGCCGCGCCATCGGCGGCGCCGGGCTCGTGTTCACCGAGATGACCGACGTCTCGCCCGACGCCCGCATCACCCCGGGCTGCGCCGGCATCTGGTCCGACGCGCAGGAGCAGGCCTGGGCCGGCATCGTCGCCTTCGCCCACGCCAACAGCGCCGCCCGCCTGTGCATGCAGCTGGGCCACGCCGGCCGGAAAGGCGCCACCCGCCTGATGTGGGAGGGCATGGACCGCCCGCTGCCCCGGGGGGCGTGGGACATCATGGCGCCCTCGCCGCTGCCCTACTACGCCGAAAGCCAGGTGCCGCGCGCCATGGACCGCACGGACATGGACCGCGTCACCGCCGACTTCGCCCAGGCCGCCCGCCGCGCCGACCGCGCGGGCTTCGACATGATCGAGCTGCATGCCGCGCACGGCTACCTGCTCGCCACCTTCCTCTCGCCGCTGACCAACCGCCGCACCGACGAGTACGGCGGCAGCGTCGAGAACCGGCTGCGCTTCCCGCTGGAGGTGTTCCGCGCCGTCCGCGCCGCCTGGCCCGACGACAAACCCATGTCCGTCCGCATCAGCGCGCATGACTGGGCGGAGGGCGGCATCACCGGGGCCGAGGCCGTGGCCATGTCCCGCGCCTTCGCCGATGCCGGGTGCGACCTGATCGACGTCAGCTCCGGCCAGACGGTGGCGGACGCGCGGGCCGTCTATGGCCGCATGTTCCAGGTGCCGTTCAGCGACCAGATCCGCAACGAGGCCGGGCTGGCGACGATGTGCGTCGGCAACATCACCAGCGCCGACCAGGTCAACACCATCCTGGCCGCGGGCCGCGCCGACCTGGTGGCCCTGGGTCGCCCGCATCTGGCCAACCCCTTCTTCACCCTGCACGCCGCCGCCCGCTACGGCGTGGAGCTGCCGAAGATCCCGCCGCAATACGCCCCCGGCGCCCAGCAGATCTACCGCCTGGAACAGCAGAACGCCGCCGAGCTTGCCGACCTCCGCCGCAAGGCCGCCCCCAAGGCGCCCATCCCGCAAGCCCCGGCCCGCGCGGCCGAGTAACGGCCGCCCGGCTTCAGGCCGCGACCCGCACCGAGGCCCGGACCGTCACGCTCAGCCGCCGCAGCCCCACCACCTGGCGCAGGTTGCCCTCCACCATGTGCACCATCTCGGCCGGCATCGCCGCCATGCCGAGGCTCGCCTCGATCACGTCGCCCACCCGGCGGGTCCGCACCTGGTCCGGCACCAGGTCACGCCGGGCGAACGGCACGAGCAAGCGGGGCAAGAGGCCCGGCTCCGCATCGGCGGACAGCTCGAAACACACGGATTGCATGGGATGATCGACGACGGACAGCATGGGAGAACCTCGGGGGGAGATGACGAAACTCGCGCGGCCGGCAACCGGGCCGCACGTACGCGTGCGGCGCTCTAGGTGGCCGGGCGGCTAATTCGCTTCGTCATCGAGGTCATCGGCGAAGCCTACCCACACCAGGCCGATCAGCGCAAGCGGAACCGCTGCAGTTTGCCGCTTTCGGTCTTCGGCAACGCCGCGGCGAACTCGATCACGCGGGGATACTTGAACGGCGCGATCTCCGCCTTCACGAAGTCCTGCAGCGCCTTCACCAGCGCGGGCCCGGGCGCCGCGCCCGGCGCCGGCACCACGATCGCCTTCACCACCATGCCCCGGTCCGCATCGGGCGCGCCCACCACCGCGCACTCCGCCACCGCCGGGTGCAGCAGCAGCACTGCCTCCACCTCGGGGCCTGCGATGTTGTACCCCGACGAGACGATCATGTCGTCGGACCGCGCCTTGAACCAGAAGTACCCGTCCTCGTCCCAATGGAACGTGTCGCCCGTCACGTTCCAGCCGTCGATCACGTACTTCGCCTGCCTTGCATCGGCCAGGTACCGGCACCCCGTGGGCCCCCGCACCGCCAGGCGCCCGGTGCCGCCCCGCGCCAGGTCCCGCCCGTCCTCGTCGATCAGCTTGGCCTCGTAACCCGGCACCGGGAACCCGACCGAGCCCGGCCGCACCGCCTCGATCGGCGCCGCCAGGAAGATGTGCAGCATCTCCGTCGCCCCGATCCCGTCCATCAACCGGATCCCCGTCGCCTCGTGCCAGGCATGCCAGGTCGCGGCCGGCAGCGTCTCCCCGGCCGACACGCAGATGCGCAGACTGTCGAAGTCGCCCGGCTGCCGCAGCCCCAGCATGGCGCGATACGCCGTGGGTGCGGTGAAGCAGATTGTCGGCCGCTCCGTCCGGATCGCCTCGATCAGCCGCTCTGGCGACGCCACCTCCAGCAGGTACGCGCTGGCGCCGATCCGCAGCGGGAACAGCACCACCGCCCCCAGCCCGAAGGTGAAGGCCAGCGGCGCCGTGCCGATGAACACGTCCTCGGGGTTGGCCTTCAACACCTGCGCCCCGTAGCCGTCGCAGATCGCCAGCATGTCGCGGTGGAAGTGCATCGTGCCCTTGGGCTCCCCCGTCGTGCCGGACGTGAAGGCGATGAGGCACAGGTCGTCCGCCCGGCTCGGGTACGGCGCGAAGCCCGCCGCCACCTCCGCCATCGCCGCCACCAGATCGTCGGCGCCCGGGCCGCCCATCGCAACCACCACCGGCGGCGCCGCGGCCAGGGCGGCGGCGGCCCGCAGCTCCTCCATCAGGCGATGGTCGCCCAGCGCGATCCCGATCCGCGCCTTGTCCAACATGTAGGCCAGCTCCCGCGAGCGCAGCAGCGGCATGGTCGCCACCGCGATCCCGCCGGCCTTGATCACGGCCAGGTAGGCGGCCACCATCATCGGCGTGTTCGACGCCCGCAGCAGCACGCGCCCGCCCGGCACCAGCCCGTACCGCTCCGTCAGAACCCGCGCGATCCGGTCCACCCGGTCCAGCAGGTCCGCATACGTCCAGTGCAGCCCGGCCGCCCGCAGGCAGGACCGTCCCCCCATCCCTCCCGCCACCCAGCGATCCAGGATGGCCTCGACGCAGTTCAGCCGCTCGGGGTAGTGGAACGCCGGGTCGTCCAGCAGCAGCCGCGGCCATGCCTCGGGCGGCGGCAGGTTGTCGGGCCCGAATGTGTCGATCCGCCGGGGTGCCTGATCCATCGCTGCCTCCATCGCCCCGCCTTCAAGCGTCAGGAGTCAGCGTGGGGGAGAGCGCGGAATGCTTCAAGCCTAAAACAATCGCCCGGGCGGCCGGCCGCGATCGGGCGTCGTCAGTGCGTCCAGTTGTCCGTCCGGCCGTAGCGGAAGTTGTCCGCATACACCTTCGGCTTGATCGGCTTGGTAGCCGGCGACACCTCGAGGTCGTACTCGATCCCGTTCGCCTCGGCATAGGCCACCGCCTCGGCCGACGTGTCGAACCGCAGCCGCACCTGGTCCTGCGTGTCGCCGCTGCCCCACCAGCCCATCAGCGGATCGTTCCGCTCGCGCTGGGCCGACTGGTAGTCCAGCACCCAGTTCCCCGCCCCGGCCGTGCCGGACTGCGTGGCGGTCTTGGGCCGCTGGAAGATGCGCGCGCGCATGAACAGGCTCCTGCTCGTCGTGACGGACGGACCCTACCTCAGGCGGGCCGGGCTAGAAACCCGTGAAGTTGCCGGAGGTCAGCGAGCTCACGCCCAGGAATGTCACCTTCGTGTTGTCGGCCAGGGTGATGGTCGTGCTGCCGCCCGAGGTCACGGCCGTGGCCAGGGCGCCCGGCACCTCGTTGGCGCCGTACCCGACGAGCACGACGGCATCGGCCGCCTTGAAGTCCGTGATCGTCTCCACGCCGCCCGTCTGCCCCTTGATGAAGCCATAGAAGTTGCTGCCCGCCCCGCCGGTCAGGGTGTTCTGCCCCGTCCCGCCCAGGAACGTGTCGTTGCCCGCCCCGCCCGAGATGGACGCGCTGCCCGCCCCGGCGATAAACGTGCTCGGGCCCGTCGACAGGCTGCCGTTCAGCGTCTCGTTTCCCGCGCCCGCAATCAGGATCGCCCCGCCCGTCGCGCCGTAGTAGGTGACCGACGTGCCGGACGTCCCGAACACCGTGTCCTGCCCGGCGCCGCCGTTGATGCTGGAGCTGCCGCCGCCGCCCACGAACAGCAGGCTGCTGCTGCCGGTGAAGATCTGGTCCGACCGGCCGCCGAACACCGTCTCCGACCCGCCGGCCGCGCCGACCACCGTGTCGGACCCGGCAGGCCCCGTGCTGCCCACGAAGGTCGCCTTGGACGACAGGAAGTAGACACCCTGCGACCCGCCGAACACCGTCTCCGCCCCCGTGCCGCCCAGGACCGTGTCGCCGGACCCGGCATCGGCGATGGTCGAGCTGCCGGACCCGCCAAAGATGATCGACTTCGTGCCCGCCGCCGCCACCGTGCTGCTGCCCGCCCCGGTGGAGAGCATGTCGCCGTTGCCGACCGACGTGATGTAGGCCGTCGTCCCGGCCGTGACGGCGCCCACCACCAGGTTCGTGCCGCCACCGGCGTTCACCGACCCGGAGCCGCTCAGGAAGATCGAATCGTTGCCGTCGCCGGTGCTGACCGTGGCGGTCGAGCCGCTTCCCGCCACGACCGTGTTGTTGCCGCCCGCGATATCGACCGTGTCGGTGCTGTTGATCGCCGCGAAGAAGGTCAGGCCACCCGTGCCGCCCACGACGCTGGCCACCGCGCCCCCCACCACGGTGGCAGGCGCCGGGCTGTTCACGATCACCGCCGCAGTCCCTGCGGGCACGGTGCTCACACCGCCCGCGGTCACCACCGCGACGTTCGTCCCGGCCCCTGCAATGGCAGTGGCCAGTGCGCTGGACAGCGCCAGCGTGTTCGCGTTGGTGAAGTTGATGGTCTGCGTCGGCCCACTGCCGCCCGAGATCGTGACTGTCGCCATCGTGCCCTCACCCGCATTGAAACGTTAACTTAGCGTGAGCCTATCGCACGTCATCGGCGAGGACAAGCGTGACTTGACCGACCATTCGGCAAAGATGAACACGCCGCAGCGAGCGGCGACAGGCAGTGGTCGGACCAGGCAAGGAATGGTCGGGGCGAGAGGATTCGAACCTCCGGCCTCTTGCTCCCAAAGCAAGCGTACTACCAGGCTGTACTACACCCCGACATCGCGCCCCCTATACACCCCTCAGCCCGGCGGGGCAAAAATCCGCTGCTCCACCCGGTCGCCCGCATGGATGCCCAGCCGCCGGGCCGTCCCCGCCGCCAGCTCCAGCGTCGCCCGCACCGCCCCCCGGCTGTCGATGATCGCCAGGCTCTCCGGCACCGTGTCCTCGACCACCCGGCGCACCGTCCCGTCGGCGTTGATGAACAGCATGTCCAGCGCGCTGACGGTGTTGCGCATCCACATGCTGCTCTGCTGCGGCGTGCCCCAGTCGAACAGCATGCCCCCATCCTCGGGCACCGACTTGCGGAACATCAGGCCCACCGTCTGCTGCTCCGACTTGATCGCCATCTCCACCTGGAAGTCGTGCCGCGCGCCGTCCCGCGTCACCACGGTCAGCTTCTCCTTCGGCAGCTCCGGCTGCGGGGTCCGGATATCCGGCTGCTGCGCCAGGGCGAGGCCCGGCCCCAGCAGCAGCGCGATCGCGAGAACGAGGGAACGACGGTTCATGCGGAGACCCTTTCCTGCAACGTCATCATGGCCAGCTGCTTCACCTCGTCCCGCACCGGCCCCGGCCGCGGCGCGTCGCGGATCGTGGTGAACCAGTGCTCCGGCGGGTTGCGGCCCGCCGCCCGGTTGTAGACCAGCGCCCGAAGCACCGCCTCGGCCGCCGGCGTCGTGCGAAGGGGGATCTCGATGTCGTTCAGCGTCGCCCAAACCCCCGCCCAGCACCGCCCGACGGTGTAGGGATTGTAGCCGCCGCCGCCCGTCACCACCAGCCGGGGCGACAGGCGCCGGACCGCGTCCACCACCGCCCAATGCGCGTTGTTCGACAGGGAAAGCCGGGCCAGCGGATCCTCCTCCAGCGCGTCCGCCCCGCATTGCAGGAAGATCGCCTCCGGCTGCCGCGCCCGGATCAGCGGCAGCACCGCCTGGTCCATCACCCAGCCCATCTCGCTGTCGTTGAACCCGCGCGGCACCGGCAGGTTGCGCGCCGCCCCGCCCGCCCGGTCCGTCGCCAGCCCCGTCCCCGGCCACCGCCCGGCCTCGTGGATGCTGATCGTCAGCACCCGCCCGTCATCATGGAAGGCGTCCTGCACCCCGTCGCCGTGGTGCGCGTCGATGTCCAGGTACACGACGTTGGTCAGCCCCGCGTCCAACCAGGTCATGAGGCCCAGCACCGGGTCGTTCAGGTAACAGAACCCGCTCGCCCGCGCCGGCCGCCCATGATGCGTGCCGCCGCCCGGGCAGTGCACGACGCCACCCTCCCGCACCATGCCGCACGCCAGCATCACGCCGCCCGCCGAGGTCATGGGCCGCCGGTAGATCTCGGGATACACCGGGTTGTTCTCCGCCCCGATGAAGAACCGCGCCCGGTCCTCCTCGCTGACCGATTGCGTCGCCTCCGCCCGGAACAGCGCCTCCACATAGGCGGGCGCGTGGAACCGCTCCACCGCAGCGCGGTCCGCCAGCGGCGCCGTCACGAACTGGTCGTCCCCAAGCCACCCCATGGCCCGGCACAGATCCGTGCACGTCGTCACCCGCGGGATCGCCAGCGGATGCGTCCGCCCATACGTCGACCCGCGATAGATCTCGCTGCCGATGTAGCGGGGCCAGGTCGATGCTGGGCTCGGATACTGCACGCTACGGCCGATGTGTGGCAGCCGGCCGCCCGGTCAATGGTCCCGCTGCGGCATCCCCTTCGGCACCACGGTGCTGACGATGCTCGCGTCCAGCGCCTCGTATCCCGCATAGTCGATCGTCGCATACAGCTCGGAGCGCGTCTGCATGCGGTCGATCACCGTATGAGTCCCGCCGTCGCGCCGGATCGCGGCATACAGACCCTCCTGCGCCTTGTTCGCCACCCGCAGGCTGCTCACCGGCCAGATCACCATCTTGTAGCCCATGTCCTCGAACTCGGCGGCGGTGAAGAACGGCGTGCGCCCGAACTCCGTCATGTTGGCCAGCAGCGGCACGCCGGGCATCCGCCGCGCGAACTCCCGGAACATCTCGGCGCTGTGCAGCGCCTCGGGGAAGATCGCGTCCGCCCCGGCCTCCATATACAAGGATGCCCGCGCGACCGCCCCGTCCATCCCTTCGCTCGCCGCCGCATCCGTCCGCGCGATCACGTACAGATGCCGCCGTGCCCGGTGCGCCGCCGCCACCTTGGCCGCCATGTCGTGCGCATCGGCCAGCCGCTTGTCGTTCAGGTGCCCGCATTTCTTCGGCAGCAGCTGGTCCTCGATGTGCACCGCCGCCGCCCCCGCATCCTCGAAGCAGCGCACCATGTTCATCACGTTCAGCGCCTCGCCATACCCCGTGTCGCCATCCACCATCACCGGCAGGCCGCTGGCCCGCGCCACCTGGCGGATGAAGAACGACACCTCGTCCACCGTGATCACCCCCAGGTCCGGCAGCCCCATGCTCGCCGTCATCGCCGCACCCGACAGGTAGCAGGCGTCGAACCCCGCCGCCTTGGCCTGCAGCGCCGCCATCCCGTTATGCGCCCCGGGGATCTGCACGATCCCCGCCCCCTGCAGCAGCGCCCGGAAGCGCGCGCCGGCATCCAGCGCCGGCAGGTCGGTCGCAACGAGGTAGGTCATGGCGCAGGCTCCTGTATGGGGCCGCGGCCCCGCGTCCCGCCCATGGTCTATCAGCTTCGATCGCTCCCGTCAGGGGGCGGCCGGTTGCAGCGCAGCACCCCCGCCGGTAGGTTCCGGGCGCAAGGACCCCGCCGGCCGGTGCCGGCGCACGGAGAGACAACACCCATGGACATGACAGGCGAACGCCGGATCCCCGCCCCACGGCAGAAGGTGTGGGACGCCCTGAACGACCCGGCGGTCCTCAAGGCCTGCATCCCCGGATGCGAAAGCCTCGAGAAGACCGGCGACACCGACCTCAAGGCCACCGCCGCCGTCAAGATCGGACCCATAGCCGCCCGCTTCACCGGCAAGGTCCAGCTCATCGACCTCAACCCGCCCACCTCCTATCGCATCCAGGGCGAGGGCCAGGGCGGCGTCGCCGGCTTCGCCAAGGGCGGCGCCGACGTCCGCCTGGCCGATGACGGCCTTGGCACCCTGCTGTCCTACGACGTGAAGGCCCAGGTCGGCGGCAAGATCGCCCAGCTCGGCGCACGCCTCATCGACGCCACGTCCAAGCAGATGGCCGACATGTTCTTCGACCGCTTCACCGCCATGGTCTCCGAACCCGTCCCCGCGGCCGCCGCCGTGGCCGCCGGAGTGGCGGCCCCCACCCTGGCCACGATCGACCCCGCCGCCGAAGGGCCGCCCCTGCCCATCCCTGCCCGCGTCATGCCGCCCGCCCCCGCGAACGTCGGCATCTCCGTCTTCGACCTCATCCCCCCCGAGATGTTCGGCCTGCCCATCGTCGCCATCATCGGCATCGTCCTCTACATCCCCATCTTCATCCTCATCTTCAAAGCCTACGTGTTTGGCTGAGCCGGCAACGCCGGCGGGTTTGGCTGACTCGGCAACGCCGGCGGGTTTGGCTGACCCGGCAACGCCGGCGGGTTTGGCTGACCCGGCAACGCCGGCGGGTTTGGATCACCCGGCCACACCGAACGCCCAGCCCATGCCGGCCACCGTCGCCGAAACCGCCGCCCTGCTCGCGGCCGGCGGCTACATCGCCGACGAGGCGCTTGCCACCACCGTCCACCTCGCCCTCGCCATGCGCCGACCCCTGTTCCTCGAGGGCGAGCCCGGCACCGGCAAGACCGAGATCGCCAAGGTGCTCGCCGCCGGGCTCGGCCGCCGCCTGGTCCGCCTGCAGTGCTACGACGGCATGGACCTGTCGGCCGCCGCATACGAGTGGGACCACGCCCGCCAGCTGATGGCCATCCGCCTCGCCGAGGCCGGGGGCGCCGCCGACCAGGCCACCCTGTCCCGCAGCATCTTCAGCCGCGCCTTCCTGCAGGAACGCCCCCTGCTCAGCGCCATCGACCCGGCCCAACCCCCCGCCGTGCTGCTGATCGACGAGCTGGACCGCGCCGACGAGCCCTTCGAGGCCTTCCTCCTCGAGCTCCTCGCCGACTACCAGATCACCATCCCCGAACTCGGCACCATCCGCTCCGCGACGCCGCCCGTCGTCGTGCTCACCAGCAACCGCACGCGGGAGGTGCACGACGCCATCCGCCGCCGCTGCCTCTATCAATGGGTCGACTACCCCACCCCCGCCCGCGAACGCGCCATCCTGGCCGCCAAGGCGCCCGGCACCCCGGAACGGCTCAGCGCCCAGGTCGTCGCCTTCGTCCAGCGCCTCCGCGGCATGGACCTGTTCAAGCTCCCGGGCGTCGCCGAGACCATCGACTGGGCCGCCGCCCTGCAATACCTCGACCAGCACGAGCTCGGCCCCCGCGCCGTCGACGAAACCCTCGGCGTGCTCTTGAAATACCAGGACGACATCGCCAAGATCCGGGGCGCCGAAGCCGCCCGCCTGATCGCCGAAAGCCAAGAGGCGGCATGACCGGGAAACGCTCGATCAGGGCCCTCCTCGGCCTCCCCACCTAGGCCCACGGGACCCCGATGGAGCCGCACGCGCCCGGCGCCCTCGCCGTCAACCTCACCCATTTCGCCGCCCTGCTGCGCCGCGCCGGCCTGCCCGTCGGGCCCGACTCCGTCATCGCCTGCAACCAGGCGCTCGGCCTGCTCGGCATCGAGAACCGCACCCAGGTCCGGGCCGCCCTCCGCGCCCTCATGCTCAACCGCCACGAACACGCCGACATCTTCGACCAGGCCTTCGACCTGTTCTGGCGCGACCCCACCGCCGACCGCCACGCCGCCGCCCTCGCCATGCTCGACAGCCGCCGCCCACCGGAGCCCGAGCGCCCCACCCCCGGCAGCCGCCGCCTCGCCGAAGCCATGGCAGCCCCCCGCCAGGAACGCGCCGCCGAGGACCGCCCGCCCGAGATGGACGCCACCATGACCGTCAGCGAGCGCGAGCAGCTGCAGACCATGGACTTCGAGCAGATGAGCGCCGCCCAGATCGCCAACGCCAAGGCCGAGATCCGCCGCCTCGCGCTCCCGCTCGACCGCCGCCCCACCCGCCGCTTCCGCCCCAGCGCGCTGGGCACCCGCATCGACCTGCCGGCCACGCTGCGCACCAGCCTGCGCCGCGGCGGCGAGATCCTGGAACTCCGCCGCCGCCGCCGGGTCGTGCGCCCGCCGCCGCTGGTCGTGCTGTGCGACATCAGCGGCTCCATGTCGCGTTACGCTCAGGTGTTGCTGCACTTCCTGCACGCCGTCGCCAACGCCCGGCCCCGCGTCCACGTCTTCCTGTTCGGCACCCGCCTGTCCAATATCACCCGCCAGCTTCGCCACCGCGACGCCGAGGTCGCGTTCCAGATGGTCGCCGCCGCCGTGCCCGACTGGTCCGGCGGCACCCGCATCGGCGAGAGCCTGGCGCTGTTCAACCGCCGCTGGGCCAAGCGCGTGCTCACGGGCGGCGCGCTGACCCTGCTGATGACCGACGGGCTCGACCGCGACGGCGCCGCCGGGCTGCCCGAAGCGATGGAACGGCTGCACCGCAGCAGCCGCCGCCTGATCTGGCTCAATCCCCTGTTGCGCTGGGACGGCTTCCAACCCAAGTCCCAGGGCATCCGCGCCATGCTGCCGCACGTCGACGACTTCCGCACCATCCACAACCTCGGCAGCCTGCGCACGCTGGTGGACCTGCTCTCGGGACCCGGCGCGCGTCCCGCGGCCCGCCAGCCTCCGGCGCCCTCACCTTCCAGGAGACCCCGATGAACGCCCAAGCAGAAGACATCCTCGGCACCGCCGCCGGCTGGCTCGCCGAGGGCGAGCGCGTCGCCATCGCCACCGTCGTCCGGACCTGGGGCAGCTCGCCCCGCCCCGCCGGCAGCCAGATGGCCGTCACCGCCACGGGCCGCATGGCCGGCTCGGTCAGCGGCGGCTGCATCGAGGCCGCGGTCGCCGAAGCCGCCAAGACCTCCATGGACACCGGCACGACCCAGCTCCTCGACTTCGGCATCAGCAACGAACGCGCCTGGGAGGTCGGCCTCGCCTGCGGCGGCAAGCTCGAGGTCTTCGTCGAACCCCTCGCCTGACACCCCAGCCGCTCATGGCCCTGACGGCCCAACCATGATGGAACGCCCATGACCCCCGAACTGCTCGCCCGCCTGCAGGCCGCCCGCGCGGAACCCCGCCCCGTGGTCCTGGCGACCGAGCTCGCGTCCGGCACCCAGCTCCTGCTTCCGGACGATCCGGCGCCCTCCGATCTCGCAACCCTGGCCGCCAAGGCCCTGGCCGACGACCGCAGCACCACCGTCGAGGCCGACGGCCGGACCTGGTTCCTGCACGCCTACGCCCCGCCGCTCCGCCTCGTCGTCGTCGGCGCCGTCCACATCGCCCAGGCCCTCGTCCCCATGGCCATCGGCCTCGGCTGGGCCGTGCTGATCACCGACCCCCGCCGCGCCTTCGCCACCGACGAACGCTTCCCCGATGGGCAAGCAAGCCAGCAGCGCGGCCTGACCATCAGCACCGACTGGCCCGACGAGGCGATGGACGTCTGGCGCCCCGACTCCCGCACCGCCGTCGTCACCCTCACCCACGACCCGAAGCTCGACGATCCCGCGCTCGACCGGGCCCTCAAGTCCCAGGCCTTCTACATCGGCGCCCTCGGCTCCCGGAAGACCCACGCGGCCCGGCTCGACCGCCTGCGCGCCCTGGGCCACGACGACACGGCCCTGGCCCGCATCCAGGGCCCGGTCGGCCTCGACATCGGCGCCGTCACCGCCGGCGAGATCGCGCTCAGCATCCTCGCCCAGCTCGTCGCCGTCCGGCGCGGCCCGAAGGCCGAAAGCCGGAAGGGGTGATCTTCGGCCCCGTCCCGCTCGACGCCGCGGCGGGCTGCATCCTCGCCCACACCCACCGCCTGCCGGGCACCGTGCTCAAGAAGGGCGCGACCCTCGATGCCGCCGCCGTCGCCGCCCTGCGCCAGGCCGGCCGCGACCCCGTCATCGCCGCCACGCCCGAACGCGGCGACGTGGCCGAGGACGAGGCCGCCACCATCCTCGCCGACGCCCTGCTCTCGCCGGGTCTCGACCGCTCCCGCGCCGGCACCGGCCGCGTCAACCTGGTCGCGCACCGGGCCGGGCTGCTGCGGATCGACACCCCGGCCGTCGACGCCCTGAACGCCACGGACGAGAGCCTCACCCTCGCCACCCTGCCCGACTGGGCCAGCGTCGCGCCGGGCGAGATGGTCGCCACCATCAAGGTCATCCCCTTCGCCGTGCCGGGCGCCGTCCTGGCCCGGGCCGTCGCCGCCGCCCGGCGCCCCCATCCCGGCGGAACCATCCGCCTGCACCCCTACGCGCCCCGCCGGGTCGGCCTGGTCATGACGAAGCTGCCGGGCCTCAAGCCTTCCATCCTCGCCGGCACCGCCGAGGCCACCGCCGCCCGCGTCACCGGCCTCGGCGGCACGCTGCTGCCGCCCATCGAGACCGCTCACGAGCCGGCCCCCATCGCCGCGGCCCTCGCGTCCCTCATGGCCCAGGGCGCCGACATCCTGCTGGTCGCGGGCGCCAGCGCCGTCGTGGACCGCCGCGACGTGGGCCCCGCCGGGATCGTCGCCGCGGGGGGCGAGATCCTGCATTTCGGCATGCCCGTCGACCCCGGCAACCTCATCTGTCTCGGCCGCATCGGCACTCTGCCGGCGCTGGTGCTGCCCGGCTGTGCCCGCAGCCCGAAGCTGAACGGCATCGACTGGGTGCTGCAGCGCCTGTTCGCCGGCCTGGTGGTCGACGGGCCCGCCATCGCCCGCATGGGCGTCGGCGGCCTGCTGAAGGATGTCGGCGCACGCCCCCTGCCCCGGGCCAAGGCGACGGGCCCCGAGACTTCGGCCAAAGCGGCAAGGCCCCGCATCGCCACCATCGTGCTCGCCGCCGGCAGCAGCAGCCGCATGGCGCCGGACCACAAGCTGCTGCTCGAGACCCGGGGCGGCAAGCCCATGGTCGCCCGCGTCGTGGACAACCTGCTGGCCGCACCGGGCCGCCCCGTCATCGTCGTCACCGGCCACCGTGCCCCCGAGATCGCGGCAGCACTCGCCACCCGCCCGGTCCTGCACGTCCATGCCCCCGACCACGCCACCGGCCTGTCCGCCAGCCTCCGCGCCGGGCTCGCCGCCGTGCCGCCCGACGCCCGCGCCGCCATCGTCTGCCTGGGCGACATGCCCCTCGTCACCGCCCGCGTGCTGGAACGCCTGGTCGCCGCCTACGACCCCGACGAGGGCCGCTGCATCGTCGCCCCGACCCATGGGGGCACGCTGGGCAACCCCGTCCTGTGGGACCGCCGCTACTTCGCCGAGATGATGGCCCTGCAAGGCGACCGCGGCGCCCGCGCCCTGCTCGAGCGCCATGCCGAGCACCTGGCCACCGTCCCCATGGACGACGACGCCGTGCTGCGCGACGTCGACACCGCCGAGCAATGGTCCGCCCTGCCCCCCCACCTCCATCCCTGACCCGGCCGACCCGCACGAAGCCTCAACCTTCCTGACACGGCGGAGCCCTCCCGCCCGGATGCAGCCGCCGGCCAGGCATGCTATGCCGGACCGCGCCGACAGGCCCATGGCGCCGCCCCGAGGGTCCCATGCCGACCACCGCCACCGAGCAATACCTGCTGGAGCTGACCAACGACGCCCGCCTGAACCCGCTGGCGGACGCCGCCCGCTACATTTCCGCCTATGCGCCGCTCACCTCCGCAAAGGGCGACGTCCAGGGCGCCCTCACCCAGTTCCACGTCGATGGCGCCCAGCTCCTCGCCGCCTTCCAGGCCCTCGCCCCCGCCCAGCCGCTCGCCGCCAACGAGGCCCTGCTCGGCGGCGCGCGGCTGCACGACCAGGCGATGATCGCCGCCGGCACCCAGTCCCATCAGGAGGCCGGCGAATCCGATCTCGGCACCCGCGTCCATGCCGAGGGCTACGCCTATACCTCGGCCGGCGAGAACATCTTCGCCTATGCCGACGACATGCTGTTCGCCCAGGCCGGCTTCATGGTGGACTGGGGCGGCACGCCGGCCACGGGCGGCATGCAGTCCCCGGCCGGCCACCGCGTCAACATCATGAACCCCGGCTACCGCGAGGCCGGCATCGGCGTGCAGGCCGTCGCCACCCCGGGGTCGCCGGTCGGTCCGCAGGTCGTCACCGAGGATTTCGGCACGCGCGGCACCGCCGGCAGCTTCGTCCTGGGCGTCGCCTACGCCGACACGGACCATGACGGCTTCTACAGCATCGGCGAGGGCCGCGCCGGGCTCGTCGTCAGCGTGGGTGCCGCCACCGCCACCAGCACGGACAGCGGCGGCTATACCCTCTCCACCGCGCTCGTCGGCCTGCAGACGGTGCAGCTGTCGGGCGCCGGCCTGTCGGGGCCGGTGAGCGTCCGGATGGCGCTGACCGACGCCGCCGGCGCCGGGCTGAACGCCAAGATCGACGTCGTGGACGGCAGCACGGTCCGCCTGTCCAACTCGGCCACCCTGTCGGGCGCCGCCGTCGCCGTGCAGCTGCTGGGGCTGCAGGCCCTGACCTTCGCGCTGGGCGACGCGGTCGGCCGTACCATCCTGGGCAACGCCGGCAACGACACGCTGACGGGCGGCGCCGGCAACGACACCATCACCGGCGGCGCGGGCAACGACGTCATCGACGGGGGCGCCGGCAGCAACGTGCTGGACGGCGGCGCCGGCGACAACACCGCCGTCTTCGGCTTCGCCAGCACCGCGGCCACCGTCACGGCGGCCTCCGACGGCACCGGTTTCGTCGTCGCCACCCCCGGCACGTCAAACCTGGTCCACAACTTCCAGCACTACCGCTTCACCGACACGACGCTGACCACCCTGCCGGTCCCAACCGCCCTCCCCGTCCTCGTCCGTACTTACGACCCGGGCACGCCCACCTTGGGCCCGGTGAGCGTGACAGGCAGCAACAACGTCCTCACCATCGCCACAGGCGATGTCGCCGTCGGGCCGGGCACCGGCAACCGCATCACGCTTACCGCCGGCGGCAGCGTCACGACGGTGCCGGGCGCCGTCGACACCATCACGCTGGGCACCGCCGAAGCCGCCGTCACCAGCGGCGGGCAGGACACCGTCATCGCCGGCAGCGGGCCCGTCACGGTCAAGGTCAATACGGGGGCCGACATCGTGGTCGGCGGCGCGGGCGCACTGACGTTCACCGGCGGGGCCGGCAACAGCACCGTCTTCGCCGGCACCGGCGGCCTGACCTATAACGGCAGCATCGGCGCAGACATCGTCGTGGGCCGCGGCAACCCCATCGCCGTCACGGGCGGCAGTGGCGGCGGCACCTATTTCGGCGGCGGCAACAGCACCATCCGGGCGGGCGCCGGCGCCCAGGCCGTCCTGGTCGGCAGCAACGGCGACAGCCTGTATTCCGCAGGCGCCGCGGGCGACCTGTTCGGCGTGCTGGGCGGCAGCGTGGCCATGGACGGCACCGCCAGCACCGGGAACGACGTCTTCTTCGGCGCGGCCGGCACCGGCACGCTGACCTTCCTCACCGGCTCCGGCAACGACATCCTGGGCCTGGGCCAGGGGACCAACCTCGTCACCTTGGGCACCGGGCACAGCACCGTCTTCGCCAACACCGGCACCACCGCCACCTCCACCATCACGGCCGGAACGGGCTCGGCCGACATCGGGCTCGGCGGCAAGTCGGTCAACCTGGTCGTCCAGGCGGCCGGGGCCGCCCGCAGCCTGGCCCTGTTCGGCTTCGTGCCGGGCGCCGATAAGGTCACCCTGTCGGGCTTCGCCGCCGGAGCCGCCGCCGCGGCGCTGGCCACCCAATCCAACGTCGGCGGCGGCACCGTGCTGACCCTGGCCGACCACACCAGCATCGCCCTGATCGGGGTCGCGCGCGCCGATTCCAGCCTCTTTGCCTGACGGGACCGCACCGCCGCGGCGGACCATTTGCCACTGCCGGCCGGGCCGCCCAAAATGGCCTCCCCTCATCCCCGGACGAAGCCTGCCATGACCCTCGTCAGCGACTACCGCGCCCTGCTGTCCAACCTCACCTGGACCCCCGGCCAGACCGGCGCCGCCGATATCCTCACCTATAGCTTCTCCACCGCGGCCACCCCCTATATCCAGGCCAGCACCCCAGCCGCCGCGGCCACCTTCCACCCCATCACCGACGACGAGAAGAACACCGTCCGCGCCGCCCTCGGCCAATGGTCCGCCGTCAGCGGCCTCACCTTCCAGGAGACGACGACCAGCCCCGGCGACCTCACCTTCGGCTTCTACGACCTGAACCAGCTGCCGGGCGGCGACAACGCCGCCGGCGAGGGCTACCTGCCCGCCCCCGGCACCTACGTCGCCCCGAACGGCAGCCCGCAGATCTACAGCAGCTTCCAGACCCAGGGCGGCGACATCTACTTCGACAACTCCTACCAGACCAACCCCGGCTACTTCAGCGACTTCGCCCACGTCGCCCTGCACGAGATCGGCCACGCCATCGGCCTCAAGCACCCCTTCGACCCGGCGCCCGCCGGCACCAGCTACACGCTCGTCAGCGGCCTCGACAACGGCGACGAGACCGTCATGTCCTACACCGGCGCCCGCAACGGCACGCTCGGGCCGCTCGACATCCAGGCCGCCCAACACCTCTATGGCACCAAGGCCGGCGCAGCCCATCCCTTCATCGACACCTGGAACGCCACGACCCAGTCCCTGACCGTCATCGGCAGCGCCACCACGGCGCAGGCGCTGTTCGGCAGCGGCGGCAACGACACCTTCTACAGCCTGGGGCCGCAGGATGCGCTGTCGGGCGGCGAGGGCGACGACACCTTCTACCTGGCCGGCAAGGCCGCCGGCGTGAACGGCGGCGGCGGCACCGACACCGTCGTCACCGGCCTCGTGTATTCCGCCGGGCTCACCGTGGGCGGCAGCGGCTCCGGCTTCCGCACCGTCAACGTGGGCGCCGTCGGCGGCTTCCAAAGCTACGCCAACGTCGCCTACCTCGACTTCACCAACGGCATCTACACCACGGCCACCAACAGCTTCGCCGCCTACGACCCCGCCGCCAGCAGCACGGCCACCACCGTCACCGGCAACAACAAGACGCTCACCGTCGCGGGCGGCGCTGTCACCGTCGGCCAGGGCACCGGCGACGTCATCACGCTCACCGGCAGCGGCACCGTCGGCACCGCCCCCGGCAGCACGGAAACCATCCGCCTGGGCGCCGGCACCAGCGAGGTCTCGAGCAGCGGCCGCGACACCATCTTCGGCGGCACGGGCCAGGGCACCATCAACGCCGGCGCGGGCGCAGACATCGTCGTGGGCGGCAGCGGCGCCATGGCGTTCTACGGCGGCGCGGCCAACAGCACCGTCTTCGCCGGCACCGGCGGCCTGCTGTACGAAGGCGGCACCGGCAACGACACCGTCGTCGGCAGCGGCCGCCCCATCACCATCATCGGCGGCAGCGGCGGCGGCACCTTCTTCGGTGGCGGCGGCAGCACCATCGTCGCCGGCGTCGGCGGCGCACAGACCGTCATGGTCGGCAGCGACGGCGACCGGCTGTACTCCGCGGGCTCGGCCGGCGACCTGTTCGGGGCACTCGGCGGCAGCGTGCTGATGGACGGCAGCAACAGCACCGGCAACGACGTCTTCTTCGGCGCGTCCGGCACCGGCACGATGACCTTCGTCACCGGATCGGGCAACGACCTGCTGGGCCTCGGCCAGGGCATCAACCTCGTCACCCTGGGCGCCGGCAGCAGCACCGTCTTCGCCAACACCGGCACCACCGGCGTCTCCACCATCACCGCCGGCACCGGCTCGGCCGCCATCGGCATGGGCGGCCGGTCGGTGGACGTCGTCGTCGCCGCCGGCAGCACCGCCCGCGGCCTCCAGCTCTATGGCTTCAACCCGGGCCCCGACCGCATCACCCTGGCCGGCTTCGACCCCACCGCCCTCGCCACCGCCCTGGCCACGCAGTCCAACGCCGGCGGCAGCACGACACTCACCCTGCCCGACCAGACCAGCATCGCCTTCATCGGCGTGGCCCGCATCGGCGTCAACGCCTTCGGTTGACATCCTTGAACAGGTTTCCGAACACCTCTGACCTGGAGCAAGTCCCTCCAAAGTTATCGTCCCCGGGCGTGTCCCGGGGATTCACGCCGCGACACCATCACAAGCCTACCCAGCGTCTGACGCCTTTAACCGACGGCAAAGGCCTTCAACAGCCCCTCACCGCGCAGCCGGGCAGGGATGCCGCCGCGCCATCGCCTGCAGCCCGGCAGGCAGCCGGCTCAGATCGTCCGCCGCCGCCAGCTCCGCCCGCCCCTCGGGCGTCAGCTGCGCCGGCACGACCGCCGGGTTGCCGAACGGCCCGCTGACCCGCACCGGCACATCGAGCGCGAAGAACCCCGTCGTCGCGGAATCGCTCCCCACCGTCAGGTCGAACACCCGCCGGTTCAGGTCGAACCGTGCGGAGCCCGCCACCACCCCGTCCGCCGCCCGCACCCGCAGCGGCGCCACCCGCCCCACCCCGGCCCGCATGTCCATCCCTGCCAGCAGGCACTGCACCGGGCTCATCCCCTCCGCACGGCGGAACAGCGACCGCACGTCGGTCGAGGCCTTCTCCACCACCGACTTGGCGATGCTGCCGCCCCGCATCGCCACCAGGGCGCTCACCCGCGCCGTCCGGACCGCCTGGTTCAGCGTGGGCGCCGTCGCCTCGGCCAGGAACAGCCCCTCCAGCCGACCCAGCACCGGCAGCTCGCCGAATCCCAGCGCCCGCCGCAGCGTCTGGATGTCGGCGCCCGAGGCCGTCACCTCCGCCGTCACCCGGCCGCCCGCAGCGCCGGCGTCCACGATCGACCCGGTCGCACGCACCTGCGTCCCGAACGCCTCCATCGTCAGCGCCGAAACGCTCAGCCGTCCCGGCTCCAGCCGCGCCGCCAGTGTGGCGTCGCTGCCCACCAGCGCATCGTAGGTCAGCCGCCGGGCCGAGACCGTGGCGTCGACCAGCGTGCCCGGCGCGTGCGTCAGCGACAGCGACATGTCCGCCTGGGACCGCGACCCGGGCTCCCCCTTGCCCAGCATCTCGTTCAGGTCCAGCCGGTCGAACGCCACGTCCACCGCCAGCGCGTCCGGCTGCTGTCCCACGCCCTCGACCAAGCGAAGCGACGACCGCAGCACCGTCGCCTCCTCCAGCGTCCCCGACGCGTCCCGAAGCCACCACAGCGCGCCCGAATGCGTCAGCCGGCCGTCCAGCCGCAACGACGCCGCAAGCGGCTGCGGACTGCCGAACAGGCCCATCAGGTTCGTCAGCTCCGGCGCATTCAGCTGCAGCCGCCCCTCCGCCCCGTTCACGTCCAGCGGCTGCGTCATCGTGCCGTCGAACACCAGGCTGACCGGCCCCGACTGCATCCGCAGCACCGTCCCGAACGGCACCGCGGCAGCCCGATACGCCAGGATCGGCTGCAGGTCCGCATCCAGCTGCAACGGCACGCCCTGGAACCCGCCCGCCGCCGTCAGCCTGACCGGCTGGTCGTCCGCCGCACTGGCCAGCACCGCCTCGTCCACCTTGATCGCGAGCGGCGTGCCCGCACGGGTCCGGTAGCTCACGGCGAGCCCGCTGACCTTCAGGCTCCGCAACGACGGGAAGTCCGTCCGCACAGAGCCCGCCCGGTGCGGCCCAGACCCGTCCGGCCGCCAGTTCGGCACCCCATCCTCCCGATACTCCAGCAGCACCGCAACGCCCTCGACCACGGCCTGCCGCACCTGCAGCGGCCCCTGCAGCAACGAGCCCAGGCCGACCTCGGCCCGCCCATGCCGCAGCGTCGCCATCACCGGCGCCGACCCGCCCTCGGCATTGGCCACCCCCACGTCATCGAGCTCCAGCGTCATCCAGCTGCCGGGCGTCACATGCGCGGCCCGCACCGTCACCGTCCGGCCCAGCGCGGCGGTGGCTCGGGCGGCGACGAAGCCGGCCAGGTTCACCCGGTCCAGCAGCAGGAACCCGGCAAGCCCCGCCGCCATCGCCAGCATCACCAGCAGCCCGAACCCGATCGCCAGCCCCTGGACGCTGAACAGTCGCATGGGCGGTCAGACCACCGCCGATGCGACCCATTGCGCCCAGGCCAGCACCGCCCGGTCCTGCCCCCGGGCGCCCACCACCTGGATCCCGAGCGGCATCCCGTTCGGGCCCGTCCCGGCCGGGACTGTCACGCACGGCACATGCAGGCTGGTCCAGACCAGGTTGAACACCGGGTCCCCGGTCCGGTCGATGCCCAGCGGCGCCTCGCCCGGGGCCGCGGGCGTCACCAGGATGTCGCACCCGTCCATCGCGTCCGGAAAGGCGTCCTGCAGGCGCCGGAACGTGTCCCGCGCGGTGGCCAGCGCCGCCCCGCCCTGGGCCACGCCCCACTCCAGCTTCTCCCGCAGCGCCGCGCTCAGCTGCTCGGGGTGGTGCGCCAGCTCCCACCCCATGGCCCGGCCGCTCTCGCCGTTCATCACCACCCCGTGCGCCTCCGCCATCGCGTCGAACGCCGCCGGCAGCACCAGCTCCCGCACCGTCGCCCCCGCCCGCGCCAGCTGCCCGGCCACGCGGTCCATCAGCGCCACCGTCTCGGGCGCCACGCCCCCCTCGACGCTGTCCCGCATCGACGTCCAGCACAGGCCCACCCGCGGCGCCGCAGCCTTTGCGTCGGGGTCGCCCAGGTCCAGCGCCGCCAACACGCCGGTCAGCAGCGCGCAGTCGGCGACGCTGCGGGCCATGATTCCGATCGTGTCCAGGCTTTCCGACATCAGCTTCATGCCGTGCCGGTTGATCGTCCCGTAGGTCGGCTTGTAGCCCACCACCCCGCAATAGGCCGCCGGGCGGATCACGCTGCCCGCCGTCTGCGTGCCGTACGCCAGCGGGAAGAACCCGGCGCCCACCCCGGCCGCCGACCCGCTGCTGGACCCGCCGGGCGTGCGCCGCGGGTCGTGCGGGTTGGTCGTCGGCCCCGGCATGCGGGTCGCGAACTCCGTCGTCACCGTCTTGCCCAGCACCACCGCGCCCGCCGCCCGCGCCCAGGCGACCGGCGCCGCATCCGCCCGCGGCCGGTGCCCCGCCCAGATCGGCGAGTTGTACCCCGTCGGCATGTCCGCCGTGTCCAGCACATCCTTCACCCCCAGCGGGATGCCGTGCAGCGGCCCTTCGGCCGGCCGCAGCGCCCGCACCGCCGCCCGATCCATGAACGCCATGGCGCGCACCACCGGCTCCCGCGCGTCCAGCCGGGCCAGGCACGCCTCCAGCAATGCGGCTGCGGTCAGCGAGCCCGATGCCATGGCATGCCTCGCCTGGGTTGCGGTCAGGTCTGCGGGGTCGGGCATGGTCACTCCTGGTCGGACACGGGATCGTCTGGCGGGATCGTCTGGCGAGATGGGGCGGCGGGTGGGGGCGGCGGGATCGAACGGCGCAAGGCTGGCGCAACCGGGCAGGCAGGTCCATCTTTCCCACGCGATGGCACATCCCTCCTCCTCCCATCCCGACCTGCCCGATCCCGCCCTTCAGGTCGGCCAGGCCCTCGACGGGACGCTCACCTATCTGGTGGACCGCCCGCCGGCCCTGCTGCCCCCGGTGCGCGGGCGGGACCTGGCCGCGGCCTGGGATGCGGCCCGCGACGCGGCACTGGGCGCCGTCTGGGGCGCCGGGCGCCGGTTCCGCTTCCGCCAGCCCGACGGCAGCTTCACCGACCTGGCCCTCAGGGACCGCGACGCCCTCTGCTGGGCCGGCGCCGTCGAGATCACCGCGGGGCTGCAGACCCTGTACGGCCTGTCGCTCTGCCTGCGCCTGCTCGCCCTGGTGGACCTGCTGGCCCGCGCGCGATGGACCCGGGCGCTGTGCCAGGTCCGGCGGAACGGGGCCGAACTCCACCCCGCCCTGCTCCGCACCGCCGCGACGATCGAGTTGACGAACGACGCCCGTTTCGATGAAACACGGTTCCGCGCGGGCCTCGGCCTTTCGACGGCGCCCGATGGAGCTTTTGCATGACCCGCCCCCTCCCGACACGCCCCCTTGCGACCCGTTTCGCCGCCCGCGCGCTCCCGCTCGCGAGCCTCCTCCTGGCGCTCGGCGCCTGCACACAGCCCGTGAACTTCGGCGGCAACGCCCGCAGCGCGGCCCAGCCACCGAACGCCGCCGCGACCACCGCCTGCCGCGCCGAGGTCGACCGGGTCTATGCCGCGCAGAACCGCGCCGACCTCTCCACCCGCGACGAGCGCGACACGCCGTTCGCCGCCAACTACCTGCCGGGCGTCACCACACAGGGCCTCGGCGCCCGCTACGGCCGCGACAACATGATGGGCTCCTGCCTCGACAACGCCGCCACGGCGCGCCCCGCCGCCGCCCGCCCGACCACCGCCACCACCGGCGCCAACCCCGGGCCGACGTTCAGCCCCATCTCGCGCTGAGGGTCTCGCGCCAAGGGTCTCGCGCCAAGGGTCTCGCTCCGAGGGCCGCCCGCACTCGATGGCCCTTCGTTCCGCCATGCCGTAGAAGACCGGGGTCGCAACCCCAGGAGCCCTTCGCATGAGCAAGATCATCCGCACCGAACCCAACAAGGTCCTCGCCAAGGCTGTCGAGTACCACGGTTTCGTCTACTGCCAAGGCGTCACCGCCAAGGACGTGTCCAAGGACATCGTCGGCCAGACCAAGGAGGTGCTCGACCAGATCGACGCCATCCTCGAGACCCACGGCACCGACAAGACCCGGCTCCTCCAGGCGCAGATCTGGGTCAAAGACATCCGCGACCGCGACGCCATGAATACAGTCTGGTCGGCATGGCTGCCGGAAGCCGGCGCCCCCGCCCGGGCCTGCGTGGAAGCCAACATGGCGGACCCGCGGATCCTGGTCGAGATCATGGTCACGACCTGCAAATAACGCCCTCGGCCAAGCTGCCCTGCGTGAGCATGGAGGGCTAAGCCGTTCTGAACACAGGGATCATCGTGGCGCAAATGGCACAGTGTGCTGTTTGCGCCACATGCAATTTTTATTGGTTACGAAGTCGGTACACGGGTCCGTGAATAGGACCAACGTCTCAAGTCAGCCACTTATCCACAGGGTCGAATCGGTGAATTCGCCCCCACACCCCATGTTTCAAACTGTTTCGGTTGTCCGACTCGGCCGCCCGCCGTAGCTGTCCCTCACGGTTGAGTGACCAAAGGGGCCTTCATGCGAGTTCGTCTTTTCAGCGGCAAGGTTGCGATGATCGGGATCGTTCTGGCCTTGGGAACGGCCACCGTCGCCGACCCGGCCGTCGCCCGCTCCCGCTCCGGCGGCGCATATGGCGCGTCGCACGCCCGGAGCTATGCCGGGCACGGCGTCCGCGGTCACCTGTTCGCCCGCTTCTCCCGCGGCAGCGGCGGCCTTCAATGCGTCCCCTTCGCCCGTGAGAACACCGGGATCGAGCTCTCCGGCAACGCCGCCACCTGGTGGAACGGCGCCGATGGCGTCTACCAGCGCGGCGCCCGCCCCGAGGTCGGCAGCGTCCCTGAACTTCCGCGCCAACGGCCGCATGCGCATGGGCCACGTGGCCGTCGTCAGCAACGTCGTCGACGCCCGCAACATCGAGATCGACCACGCCAACTGGGCCGGCCCCGGCGCCAGCCGCGGCGGCGTCAGCCGCAACATCACCGTCGTCGACGTCTCCTCCAACAACGACTGGACCGCCGTCCGGGTCGCCCTGGGCCACACCGGCGAGTTCGGCAGCATCTATCCCACCTTCGGTTTCATCTACGACCGCCCCGATAGCGGAACCCTGGTCGCGAACAGCGCCCGCGCCCCCGCCCCCCTCCTGAACGCCGCCCCGCGTGACCTGCGCCGCGTGATCGACCGCACCGAAACGGCCACCGCCACGCAGGATGTCGAGGAAGTGGCCGAGGCGGCCGACGACGTGTCGCCCCGCTTCACCCGCGGCAGCCGCCATGCCCGCATGTCGCACATGCCGGCCGGTCGCGGCTACGGCCGCAGCTTCGCTGACCCCACCTACGCCAGCCGCTCGTTTGCCGGCACGTCCTACGGCAGCCACGCCTTCGCCACCCACGCCTTCTCCAGCCACGCCTTCGCCAGCCATCCGGCCGGCCGCGTCGCCGTCACCCGGGTCCAGACGCGCTTCGCGCCCACCGCGCCGGCCGTCCATGGCCGCGCCGCCGCCCGCCACCACACCTAGAGCGCCAAAACAGGGAACCGCGGCCCGACCCTCCCACGGGGTCAGGCCGCCGCGACCTCGATCTCCAGCCAGCCTCGCGCGTCCATCCGGGCCCGGTCGCCGGGCCGGACCAGTACCGTGGTGGTCGCCGACACCACCAGGCCCGGCCCGTCCAGCCAGCCGTCGCCCCAACCGCCGAAGCCGTGCACGGGCACCTCGACCCAGCCGCCCGCCGGGTCGTCCGCCGCACCGCCGACATGAATGCGCCGCGACCCCGCCACCGCCCCGCCGGACGGCGGCGATCCGCAGGCCAGACGCGGCAGCATCCCCACCACCGCGACCCGCGCCGTCGTCAGGACCACCTCCTGGTCCGGCAGGGCATAGGTGAACAACGCGGCGTGCCGGCGATGGAACCGCGCCGCCACCGCCGCCCGCGCATCCGGTGCCGCAAGATCCTCCCCGTCCAGCGGCACCGCGATCTCGAACACCTGCTCGCCATACCGCATGTCGGCCGACCGCCGCGCCGCCACCTTGCCGTCGAACCATCCCAGCTGCGCCGTCCCTGCAGCCTCCATCGCCGCGAAGGCCCGCCTGCAGCGCCGCCGGATCGATCGGCCCTTGCTGCGCCATGCCCCGGCTCAGCTGCACCGCCAGGTCGGTGTTGAGCATGCCCCAGGCGGACAGCACCGACGCCTGCCACGGCACCAGCACCGTCCCGATCCCCAAGCCGTCCGCGACCGCCGCGGCATGCAGCCCGGCCGCCCCCCCGAACGCCAGCAGGCGGAACCTGCGCGGGTCCACGCCCCGGCGCACCGTCGCCACCCGAACCCCGTCCGCCATCCGCGCCGTCACCACCCGGTGCACCCCCGCCGCCGCCGCCAACGCATCGAGCCCCAGCGCGCCACCCAGCCGCGTCAGCGCCGCCAGGGCCGCGTCCCGGTCCAGCCGAAGCCCCCCGGCCGCCGGGTCGAGGTAGCCCAGCATCAGGTTGGCGTCCGTCACCGTCGCCGCCGTGCCGCCCCGCCCGTAGCAGGCCGGCCCCGGCCGCGCGCCCGCGCTGGCCGGCCCCACCCGCAGCAGCCCGTCCGCCCCCACCGCGGCGATGCTGCCGCCGCCGGCCGCCAGCGTCACGATGTCCAGGCTGGGCAAGGCGATCCGCACCGGCCCCACCGGCCGCCCCGCACCCAGGCCGGCCGCCAATCCCCCCGGTCCGCCACCCTCCGCGTCCGCCATCTCCCGCAGCACCGCGATATCCGTGCTGGTGCCGCCCATGTCGAAGGTGATCAGCGCCCGCCCCGCCCCGGCCCCGCCCAGCTCCACCCCCGCCGCCACCCCGCCCGCCGGCCCCGACAGCGCCGTCCCGGCCGCCAGCCGCACCGCGTCGTCCACCGAGGCCACGCCCCCATGCGACAGCATCACGAACACAGGCCCCGCCAGCCCCGCCGCCCGCAACCGTGATTCGAGCCGGCGCAGGTAGCTGCCGACCAGCGGTGCCACCAGCGCCGTCGCGACCGCGGTCGAGAACCGCTCGAACTCCTTGATCTCCGGCAGCACGTCGCCGCTGCAGGTGACCGGGACACCCGGCAGCCGCGCCCGCACCGCCGCCGCCGCCGCCCGTTCATGCGCCGGATTGCACCAGGCGTGCAGGAAGCACACGGCCACGGACTCCACCGCCGCCGCCGCCAGCACATCGAGCGCCGCCGCCAGGCTCGCCCCGGTCCAGCGGCACCGCCACGCTGCCGTCCCAGCGCAGCCGCTCCCGCACGCCCAGGCGCAGCGCACGCGGCACGATGTCGGCCGGTGGCGGCATCCGCAGATCGTAGCGGTCGGGCTTCAACCCCTCCCGCATCTCCAGCACGTCCCGGTGCCCTTCCGTCACCAGCATCCCCACGCGCGCACCCTTGCCCTCCAGCAGCGCGTTCGTCGCCACCGTCGTGCCGTGCACAACCCGGCCCGTCGCGGCCAGCAGCGCGGGCAGGGTCAGGCCCAGCTGCCCCGCCGCATCCGCCAACCCGGCCAGCACGCCCTCCGACTGGTCCTCGGGCGTCGTCGCCGCCTTCGCGACCAGCGTGCCGTGCGGCCCGGCCACCACCACGTCGGTGAAGGTGCCCCCGACATCGACGCCCACCGCATAGGTCACGCGCCCCACCCCCCGCCGCCGCCCGATTCCACCCGCAGCACGCTCCCGGGCGGCACCGGCACGCCGCTCTCCTTGGTCCGCAGCGTCCGCGCGGCCTCGCCCGGCGCCGTCAGCGTGATGTGGTGCGGCAGCCCGTCCGCCCCGCCCAGCATGCCGCGCGCGCCGTGCCGCACCCCGTCGCCCGCCGTGTTGGCCCGCCCCGGGACCGTCGTCTCCACCACCAGGCGCAACGTCGCCCCGTCCCCGCCGCGGTGCCGCCCCCGCGCCGCCCGAGCCCGCGCGGAACTCATGGTGCTCCAGCAGCAGCGGGAACCGCGCCTCCGTCACCTCCACGCTGCCGAACTTGATCCCGCCGACGCTGTGCCACTCCCCGGCCGCCGCCCAGCCGTCGCCGCCCGGCGAGGCGCCGCCCCCGGGCCGGGCATGGAACAGGTGCCAGATGAACCCCCGCCCGGTGCGCGGGTCCGTGCCCGCCAGCGCCACCCGGAACCGGCGCCCCCAGCCGCCCATCACCCGGTCCGGGCAGGCCCCCTGCAGCGCGTCGATCACCGCCTCCACGATCTCGTTGCTGCAATGGCTGGTGCACAGCGTGACCGGCGCCCCTTCCCGCGCCCACACCACCGTGCCCTCCCGCGCCAGCACGCGCAGCGCCCGGAACGCCCCGTCGTTGCGCGCCGTGTCCGGGTCCAGCAGGTAGGCGAAGGCCATCGTCACCGCCGAGACCATGTTCGCCCACGACGAGTTCACGAACCCCGTCACCTGCGCGTCGCTGTCCGACAGGTCCACCGTCACGCTCGCCCCCTCCACGGTGACGGTCGCCCGGATATGGATGTCCGTCGCGCCATGCCCGTCATCGTCCAGCACAGCCACGCCGCGATAGACGCCGGGCCGCCAAGTGGCGACGACGGCCCGCGCATGCCGCTCCGCCGCGTCCAGCATCGCGTCCACCGCGCCCTGCAGCACCGCCGGGCCGAACTCCGCCAGCACCGCCAGCAGCCGCGCCTCGCCCAGCCGCGCCGCGCCCACCATGGCGGCGAGGTCACCCCGGAAGTCCCGCGCGTTGCGGGTGTTGGCCGCCAGCATCGCCACCAGGTCCGCCCGCACCACCCCCCGCTCCGTCAGCCGGATCGGCGGGATGCGCAGCCCTTCCTGCCAGATCTCGGTGGCGGCCGGGTTGTAGCCGCCATGGGTGGCTCCGCCGATGTCCGACTGGTGCCCCCGCACCACGGACCAGAACACGAGCCGCGTTTCGGTGAACACCGGCACGAAGGCCGTCACGTCCGGCAGGTGGCTGCCGCCATGGTACGGATCGTTCAGCAGGAACACATCGCCCGCCACCGCATCCGGAAACGCCGCAGCCACCGCCCGCGCCGCCGGCGCCATCGCGCCCACATGCACCGGGATGTGGTCGGCCTGCGCCACCAGCCGCCCCGCCGCGTCCACCAGCGCGATCGAGAAGTCCCGCGACGAGTTCAGGATCTGCGAGTAGCTGGTCCGCAGCATCGCCTCGCCCATCTCCTCGGCGATCGCGGCCAGGCGGCTCTGCAGCACGGCGGTGGTGATGGGGTCGGCGGCGCGCGGGTTCATCGCCCGATCAGACCAGACCGAGTGCGCCCAGCACAGCCCCCGCCGCCAGCAGCCACAGCGGATGCAGCCGCGTCCGCAGCGTCGCCGCCGCCACGGCCACCGTCAGCAGCCCGGCGACGACCGAGACCGTCGTCGCCACCGCCAGCAGCACCGACGCTGCCATCACCAGCCCCACCGTCACCGGCACCAGCCCGGCCTGCACCACACGCCGCCACGGCCGCTCCCGGAACCGGTGCCACGCCCCTTCAACGAACCAGGCCAGCACGCTGCTGGGCAGCAACACCCCCAACGTGGCCGCCGCCGCCCCGGCCAGCCCCGCCACCCGGAACCCCACCAGCGTGAACACCAGCACGTTCGGCCCCGGCGCCGCCTGCCCGATGGCGAACAGCGCGCCGAACTCGGTCGCGGCCATCCAGTGATGCACGCCCACCACCTGCCGCTGCAGCTCCGGCAATATGGCCGAGGCACCGCCGATCGCGACCAGGCTGAGCTGGGCGGCGATCAGGAACAGCAGCACGGCCGCGCTCACGCGCTGGTCCCCTCGGCCGAACCCCGCGCCGCGAGCCGCCCCGCCGCACGGAAATGCAGCCACACGCTGAACGGCGCCAGCACCAGCATCACCGGCACCAGCGGCAGCCGCGCCCCGGCGATCAGCAGGAACGTGACGGCGGCCATGACGAGGCCCAGCCGCGTCTTGCCCAACGGCAGCGCCAGCTTCACCGCCGTGCCCAGGATCAGCCCCGAGGCCGCCGCTGCCAGCCCGGCGAAGGCCTGCCCCACCCAGGGCAACCCGCCATACCGCCCGTACAGCAGCACCAGCACCAGCGCGATCGCCACCGGCGCCGCCATCAGGCCCGACAACGCCGCCACCGACCCGGCGAGCCCATGGTACCGCCGGCCCAGCACCACCGACATGTTGCAGATGTTCGGCCCCGGCAGGAACTGGCACAGCGCATACAGGTCGGTGAATTCGCCCGCGCCCAACCAGCCCCGGCGCTCCACGATCACCCGCCGCGCCATCGCCAGCACGCCGCCGAACCCCAGCACCCCCACCTCGAGGAAGCCCAGGAACAAAGCGCCGGGGCCGGCCGGGCGGGCGGGCAGCGATTGCGATAGGGGCGGGGATGGCATCGTCATGCCGGCAGAGTAGCGCCGGTTTCCAGTGCCGCGGAATGCCTATACCCTCCATCGCAGCGCGGAACGTCGCTCAAGGAAGAAGAAGATGTCTCAGAACGCAGAGCCCTTCCTGGCCGCGCGCGACCTGCTGCTCGCCCACGGCACCGACCTGGTTGCCGCCCGCGCCGCCTTCGCCTGGCCCGTGCTGGACCGCTTCAACTGGGCCCTCGACCACTTCGACCGCATGGCCGCCGGCAACGACGCCCCGGCCCTGCGCCTGCTCGGCCCGGACGCCGAGGACGCCAGCATCTCCTTCGCCGCCCTGTCCGCGCGGTCGAACCGGGTGGCCAACGGCCTGCGTCGCCTGGGCGTCCGCCGCGGCGACCGCATCCTGCTGCTGCTCGGCAACGTGCTGCCGCTGTGGGAGGCGATGCTGGCCGCCATGAAGCTCGGCGCCGTCGTCATTCCCGCCACGACCATGCTCACCCCCGACGACCTCATGGACCGCTTCACCCGCGGCGGCGTGCAGCACGTCATCGCCGACGCCACCCTCGCGCCCCGCTTCCAGTCCATTCCCGGCGCCTACACCAAGGTGGCCGTGGGCGCCGCGCCCGGATGGCTCGACTTCGCCGCCTTCGACGCCGACAGCCCCGCCTTCCAGCCCGAAGGCGAGACCCTGGCGACCGACCCCCTGCTGCTGTACTTCACCTCGGGCACGACATCCAAGCCCAAGCTCGTGCTGCACAGCCATCAAAGCTACCCCGTGGGCCACCTTTCGACGATGTACTGGATCGGCCTGCAGCCGGGCGACGTGCACCTCAACATCTCCTCGCCCGGATGGGCCAAGCACGCCTGGTCCAGCTTCTTCGCGCCCTGGAATGCCGGCGCCACCATCCTGATCCTGAACCAGCGCCGCTTCGACGCCGCGGCGCTGCTCCAGATCCTCGACCGCTGCCGGGTCAGCACCTTCTGCGCCCCGCCCACCGTGTGGCGCATGCTGGTGCAGGAGGATCTGGCGGCCCACCCCGTCCACCTGCGCGAGGCCGTGGCCGCGGGCGAGCCGCTGAACCCCGAGGTGATCGCACGCGTGCAGGCCGCCTGGGGCGTGGCCATCCGCGACGGCTATGGACAGACGGAGACGACGCTGCAGATCGCCAACACGCCGGGTCAGGCGATGACGCCGGGTTCGATGGGCCAGGCGCTCCCCGGCTACCACGTGGCGCTGCTCGACCCGGACGGCGCCGAGGCGCAGGAGGGCGAGATCGCGCTGCATCTGGACCCGGCCCCGCTCGGCCTGATGCAAGGCTACCTGGAGACCGGCGGGCTGCGCCGGGTGGAGGGCCCGTTCTACCGCACCGGCGACGTGGCGCAGCGCAATCCCGACGGCAGCTTCACCTATGTCGGCCGGGCCGACGACGTGTTCAAATCCAGCGGCTACCGCATCAGCCCGTTCGAGCTGGAGAGCGTGCTGATCGAGCACGAGGCCGTGGCCGAGGCGGCCGTGGTCCCGGTACCCGACGCCACGCGGACGGCACTGCCCAAGGCCTTCGTCGCCCTGGCCGAAGGCTTCGCGCCCACTGCGGAGACCGCGGCCTCCATCTTCAAGCACCTGAGGGAGCGGCTGGCGCCCTACAAGCGCATCAAGCGGATCGAGTTCGCCGAGCTGCCGAAGACCATCTCCGGCAAGATCCGACGCGTGGAGCTGCGCCGCGGCGAGGCGGGACGGAGCACGGCGGACGGCGACCGCCCGCACGAGTTCGACGAGCCGCGGTGACCCGATCGGACTGACCTCGAATAGGTTATTGACAGTAATTTAACGTTCACGTATGAGTGCGTCGTCGTCTGTCATGATCGGTCAGCGTACGCATGGATCTTCCGAAGCCTTTCCGACGGCTCGTACCGAATGCCCTGGTCGGCTTGGGTTTAGGGCTGAAAAGCGAACCGGCTCCCAATGTCCCCGGCAGCGCCGACGGGGCCATCGTGCAGTCCCCGACCCCGGTCGTCCAGTGCGGGGCCTTGACCGGTCCCATCGTGCCGGCAGCCATCAGGAACACGCAGGAGCGGCATGGGGCAACCTTGTTCAAGGGCAGCTCGGGCCTTTCCGGCCTGACCGAGGCGGCGGCGGTCCCCCCATATCGGACCATCGTCCTACTGGTTCTGGGCATTGTGCTGACGTGGCTGGTGCGTCTGCCCCGCGAGGTGGCCGGGCGGAAATGGCAGCCCTCGTTACGTCGGCACGGAATTGTCATCCTTCGACACGAATCCGTGCCAGCCATGTTTTGACATTGAATTGACGAACGGTTAGGTTGCACTTCGCTTCGGTCGACGCGTTGTCGTCGGTCCGGGCCAGATGAGGTTCACAGCACGACATGGTTGATCTTCGGCGCCTGAGTCTGTCGTTCGCCGCTGCCGCCCTGCTGGCAGCGGCGCCCCTGTGTGCGCCCGCCGCTGCAGCCACGTTCACGGCCGCACAGCTCACGAACGACGCTGCGCTGCTGGGCAGCTTCAACCTGATCACGACGGGCAACGTCACCAGCACCGGCACCGGGTCCAACGCCACCATCGATGGCCGTGCCTTCGTCGGCGGCAATCTTTCCACCACCAACACCGAGTCGGTGTGCATCTCCGCCACATGCTCGAATACCGGCAACGTCGACGGCACCGGCGCCACGTACGGTGCGGTCACGGTCTTCGGTAACGTCGTCGGCAGCCTCACCGCGAACGCTGCCGGAGGCACGTCCGGGGGCGACATCAACGTGCGCGGCGGCTTGTCGAGCAGCACCTACAACCTCAACGGCCTCGGGGGCCTGAACGTCGGGGCCGTCGGCGCCAGCGGCAGCAGCGCCAGCCCCAACGTCGTGGGCCCGAAGGAAATCCGAACCACGCTGACCAGCCCCCAGGGCACGATCAGCAGCCCGGCCGCCGGCTTCACCTACTCTCCGGGGCAGACCCTCGCCCAGGTGTTCCCGACCTTCAACGGCCCCAGCGGCAACCTCACCAACGTCACCAACCCCCTCACCAACCTCTCCCGCGGCATCGCCAACCTGCCGGGCACCCCGGGCGTCCGTGCCGAAGCCCTGCCCGCCAACAACGCGACCTTCTTCACCTCGGGCAGCGACTACACCTACAACGGCAAGAGCTACGGCGTCGTGACGACCACCCTGGCCAACCTCGCCCAGAACTCGAACACGGCCGGCGCCGTCACCTTCTCCGGTGTCCAGAACGGCGCCGGGAACGCCGCAACCTTCGTCATCGTCACGGGCGATGGCGCCAACTACATGCTGCCCACCCTGAACCTGGCGAACACCCAGAACGTCATCTACGAATTCGTGGATGCCACTACCCTGAAGTTCGGCGGGATCTGGACCGGCAGCGTGCTGGCCCCCCTGGCCACGATCACGCAGCAGAACGGCACCTTGAACGGCAGCATCGTCGTCGCCGCCTTCAACCAGACCAAGGAGCTGCTCTCCAGCGACAGCTTCACCGGCGACCTCACCGGCCTCACGGGCGTCCAGTTCAGCGCCGTCCCGGAGCCCGCCTCGCTCGCCCTCCTCGGCATCGGCGCGGCAGCCGTCGCCTTCGTCCGCCGCCGCCGCTAGGCGCCCCTACCGCACCAGGTTCCCAGGGGTCCGCCCGGCCAGCACGGCATCGATCCCGTCCAGCACCAGCGCACCCATCGCGTCCCGCGTCTCCGTCGTGGCGCTCCCCAGATGCGGCAGCAGCACGACGTTCTCCAGCGCCACGAGCCGCGGATCGACCCGCGGCTCGTTGTTGTAGACGTCGAGCCCCGCCGCCGCGACCTGGCCCGACTGCAACGCCGCCACCAGCGCCGCATCGTCGATCAACGTGCCCCGCGCCGCGTTCGCCACCACGGCCCCCCGCGGCAGCTTGGCGATCCGCCCCGCATCCAGCCAATGCCGCGTCCCCTCGCCCCCCGGCGCATGCAAAGACAGCACGTCGCACACCGCGAGGAACCCGTCGTCGTCGCTATGGAACACCGCCCCCTGCTCCAGCTCCGGCGACAACCGCTGGTGATCCCGGTAGTGCACCACCATGCCGAACCCCCGCGCCATCCGCGCCAGCTCCCGCCCGATGCGCCCCATGCCGAAGATCCCGAGCCGCCGCCCCGACACCAGCGTCCCCAGCAGCTGCGTCGGCGCCCAGCCGGTCCAGCCGCCGCCACGCACCAGCCGCTCCCCCTCGCCCGCCCGCCGCGCCGCCGCCAAGATCAGCAGCAGCGCGCATTCCGCCGTCGCCACGCTCAGCACGTCCGGCGTGTTCACCACGGCGATCCCCCGCTTCCGCGCCGCCGCCACGTCCACATGATCGTACCCCACGCTGAACGTGCCGATCACCCGCACCGTGTCCGGCAGCGCCCCGATCACGGCGGCGTCCATCTTCTCCGCCGGGCAGCACAGCACCGCCGCCGCCCCCGCCGCCCCGGCCAGGATCCCCGCCGCGGACACCGGCGCGTCGTCCGCGCTCAGCCGCGCGTCGTAGTCCCGCGCCGCCCGCGCCTCGATCCCCGGCGGCAGCCGCCGCGTGACGTACAAGACTGGCTTGGTGCCGGCCATTTGCGTTCCCTCCACTCGTTCGCACCATGATGGCCGGGGTTGCCCCAGCGCGAAAGGGGCGGCACCTTACCGCAATGCAACATGCCAAAGCCCGCCTCGCAGTCGATATCGGCGGCACCTTCACCGACCTCGCGCTCGAGCACGGGCCCGACCGCACCACCATCAAGGTCCTGACCACACAGGCCGACCCCGAGCGCGGCGTGCTGGAAGGCGTGCAGTCCATCCTCGCCCGCGCCGGCCTCGCCCCCGGCGACATCGAGATCCTGGTCCACGGCACGACGCTCGCCACCAACGCCATCATCGAGCGCAAGGGCGCCCGCACCGCGCTGGTCACCACCGAGGGGTTCCGCGACGTCCTGGCCCTAGGCAACGAGAGCCGGTACGACCAGTACGACCTCGGCATCACTCTGCCGCAGCCGCTCGTGCCCCGGCACCTCCGCCTGCCCGTCCCGGAACGGCTCGACAACCTCGGCGACGTCCTGCTGCCGCTGGACGAGCACGCCGTCGCCGGCCTTGTCCCCGTGCTGCAGCGGGAATCCGTCGAGAGCATCGCCATCGGCTACCTGCACAGCTTCGCCAACCCGGCCCACGAGCGCCGCACCCGCGACATCCTGGCCGCCGCCCTCCCGGGCATGCCCATCAGCCTGTCGAGCGAGGTCTCGCCCGAGATGCGCGAATGGGAGCGGTTCAGCACCACCGTCGCCAACGCCTATGTGCAACCGCTGATCGCCGGCTACCTCGGCCGGCTGCAGGCCGGGCTGCGCGCCATGGGGCTGCAGGCGCCCGTGTTCCTCATGCTGAGCGGCGGCGGCCTCACCACCATCGACACCGCGCGCCGCTTCCCCATCCGCCTGGTCGAATCGGGCCCGGCCGGCGGCGCCATCTTCGCCGCCGACATCGCCCGGCAATGCGGGCTCGACCAGGTGCTCAGCTTCGACATGGGCGGCACCACCGCCAAGGTCTGCCTCATCGACGCCTTCCAGCCCCAGGCCTCCCGCACGTTCGAGGTCGCCCGCGTCGGCCGCTTCAAGAAAGGCAGCGGCCTGCCGCTCCGCATCCCGGTCATCGAGATGGTCGAGATCGGCGCCGGCGGCGGCAGCCTCGCCCATGTCGACGCGCTGGGCATGATCGGCGTCGGCCCGGAATCGGCGGGTGCCGACCCCGGCCCCGCCTGCTACGGCCGCGGCGGCACGAAGCCCGCGGTCACCGACGCCAACCTGGTGCTCGGCCGCTACGAGCCCGACCGCTTCGCCGGCGGCACCATGGCGCTCGACGCGCCCGCCGCCGCCGCCGCCCTGCTGGCCGCCATCGGCACGCCGCTTCAGCTCGAAACCGGCATGGCCGCCCTGGGCGTCGTCGAGATGGTGGACGAGAACATGGCCAACGCCGCCCGGGTCCACGCGATCGAGTCGGGCAAGACCTACGCCGGCCGCACCCTGATCGCGTTTGGCGGCGGCGGCCCCGTCCATGGCTACCGGGTCGCGGAGAAGGTCGGCATCGACCGCGTTCTGGTTCCGATCGGCGCCGGGGTGGGCAGCGCCATCGGCTTCCTGCGCGCCCCCGTCGCCTACGAGGTCGTCCGCAGCCTGTACCAGCGCCTGGGCACCTTCGACGTGCGCGCCGTCTCGGCCCTGCTGGCCGCCATGACGGACGAGGCCCAGGCCGTCGTCGACCTCGGCCGCTTCGGCGCCCCCACCACCCAAAGCCGCCTGGCCTTCATGCGCTATGTCGGCCAGGGTCACGAAATCCCCGTCATCCTCCCCGTCCGCGCCCTCGTGGACGCCGACATCGACGCGCTGCGCCAGGCCTTCGACACGGAATACGCCCGCTTCTACGACCGCCCCGTCCCCGGCAGCGACGTCGAGGTCATGAGCTGGGCCGTCACCGTCGGCACCCGCCCCGACCCGGGCCAGCCCCCCAGCCCCGCCGCGCCCGAAACGACACCCCCGCGCGTCAACCAGGTGCGCGACACCGCCACCGGCACCGTCGCCGCCTGGGCCGTCATCGACCGCGCCAGCCTCGCCCCGGGCGCCACCGTCCAAGGCCCCGCCATCATCGCGGAATCCGAAACCAGCACCCTGGTCGGCCCCGGCTGGACCGCCACCGTGGACACCAACGCCTACCTCGACCTGCGGCGCACCCCCCGGTGATCCGCCGCCTGCTTCTCGCCATCGCGCTCCTGTTGCCGGCCGCCGCCGCCGCGTCCCCCGCCCTGTTCGTCGCCCGCGCCCCCGGTCTGACCATCTACCTGTTCGGCAGCATGCATGCTTTGCCCGCCGACACGCGCTGGGAGACCCCGCGCATCGACCGCGCGTTCGACTCCGCGGACCAGGTCTGGTTCGAGGCGGTGCTCTCGGAGCTCGACCCCGGCATGATCGCGAGCCTGTTCTCCGAAGGCCTGGACCACGAGCACACCCTGTCCACCCGCCTGACCGCCCCGGAGGTCGAGCGTCTGCACCAGGTCGCAGCCGGCCTCCCGGGCCCCGTCCCGTTCGGCATGATCGACGCGATGCGCCCCTGGCTCGCCGCCCTCGTCATCAGCGCCGCCCGCGCTACCCAGGCGGGTTTCGACGAGACGAGCGGCGTCGAACACCGCCTGCAGGACCGCGCGAAGGCGGCCAACAAGCCCATGACCGCCATCGAAGACCCCAGGCAGACGCTGCATGCCGTCGCCGTCCTGCCCGACGCGACCGGCCTCGCCATGCTGCGCGAGGCCTTGGCCCAGAAGCCGCAAACCACGGTGTTCCGGATGCTGCTGCGGTCCTGGCTCGCCGGCGACGTCGCGCAGCTCGGCCGCACCATGACCCGGGCCGGCGCCTCGGACGATTCCGCCGTGATGCACGCCCTGCTGGCCCAGCGCAACGTCGCCTGGGCCCAGCGCCTGGCGGCGCTGAAGGGCACCCGCGCCACCATCTTCCTCACCGTCGGTGCCGGGCACCTCGCCGGCCCCGGCAACCTCCGCGACCTGCTCGCCCGCCAGGGCTTCAGCCTCTCCCGCATTCCCACGGACGGACCCGCACGATGACCGACGCGCTCCAGAACATCCAGCGGCAGATCATGTGGAACCGCCTGCTCGCCGTGGTGGAGGAGCAGGCGCAGACCATGATCCGCACCGCCTTCAGCACCACCGTCCGCGAGGCCGGGGACCTCAGCGCCGGCATCTTCGACCTGCAGGGCCGCATGCTCGCCCAGGCCGTCACCGGCACGCCCGGCCACGTCAACAGCATGATGGAATCCGTCGGCCACTTCCTGAAGAAGTTCCCCGCCGAGACCATGAACCCCGGCGACCATCTGATCACCAACGACCCCTGGCTCGGCACCGGGCACCTGCACGACCTGACCGTCGTCACCCCCGCCTTCCACGCCGGCCGCCTGGTCGCCCTGTTCGCCAACACCGCGCACGTGATCGACGTCGGCGGCCTGGGCATGGGCCCCGAAGGCCGCTCGGTGTTCGAGGAGGGCCTCTATATCCCCATCGTGAAGTGCTTCGAGGCCGGGCGCCCGAACGAGACCTTCTTCGACTTCCTGCGCATGGGCACCCGCCTGCCCGTGGAGCTGGAGGGCGACGTCTACTCCCTGTGCGCCTGCAACGAGGCCGGGGCCCGCCGCCTGACCCAGATGATGACCGAGTTCGCCCTCGACGGCATCGACGGCCTGGCCGCCTTTATCTTCGACAGCAGCCACCGCGCCACCCTGGCCGAAATCGCCAAGCTGCCGCAGGGCCGCACCACCGCCGAGATCTGGTCCGACGGCTACGAGGCGCCGGTGAAGCTCGCCGCCGCCATGACGATCGGCGCCGAAACCATCACGGTGGACTTCGAAGGCACCTCGGGCCTGTCCGGGCGCGGCATCAACGTGCCGGCCGCCTACACCCGCGCCTATGCCAGCTTCGGCATCAAATGCGTCGTCGCCCCCGCGATCCCCAACAACACCGCAAGCCTCGCGCCCTTCCGCTTCGCAATCCCGCCGGGCTGCATCCTCGATGCGCCGCGCCCCCGCGCCGTCAGCGTCCGCCACGTGGTGGGCCAGCTGCTGCCGGACCTGATGATGGGCTGCCTGCACCAGGTCGTGCCCGGCCGCGTCACCGCCGAGGGCTCGTCCTGCCTGTGGAACCCGCCCCTGCGCGGCGGCCCCATCGTCTCCGGCCCCAACTCGCCGCTGGCCGACTTCGAGGTGATCACGTTCAACTCCGGCGGCACGGGCGCCCGGCCGAACCAGGACGGGCTGGACGGCACCGCCTTCCCCAGCGGCGTCCGCACCATGCCGGTGGAGGCGACGGAGAACGTGGCGCCCATCGTCTTCTGGCGCAAGGAGCTGCGCCCCGGCAGCGGCGGCCCCGGCCGCACCCGCGGCGGCCTGGGCCAGATCATGGAGGTGGGCGCCAAGGGCGAGGCCGAGTTCGCCTGCAACGCCATCTTCGACCGCGTCGCCCATGCCCCCAAGGGACGCGACGGCGGCCACGACGGCGCCCCCGGCCGCGTCTATCTCAAGTCCGGCACCACGCTCCGCACCAAAGGCTACCAGACCATCCCCGCCGGCGACCGCCTGGTGCTCGAGCTGCCCGGCGGCGGCGGCATGGGCAACCCCGCCGAACGCGATCCCGCCCTTGTCGCACGTGACAGGCGCGACGAACTGGTGTGATGTCTCGGCGCAGAAAGGATCGGCCATGAGCATCGTGACGACCAGGATCAGGGTGTCGGCCGACGGCGGGCTCACCACCGCCGAGCCACTGCCCCCGGGCGAACACGCTGCGGCCATCACGATCGTAGACAAGCCCCGGCCGGGCATTCGCGACCTGCCGACCCACGCAGGCGATTGGGACGACAGCAGGATGCTGGGGCGTGCAGAGATATACGCTGACGACGAACCTTGATCAGGGCGTTCATCGACACGAACGTGCTCATCCACGCGGCGGCCCGCTCCGGGAATATGCCGTCGAGATGGCCTATAGTGCTGTACGTCGAGGCCCCGCCCTGCCGCATGAGGCCGTTGCAGCGGCCATCCAGGACTTCACCCGCACCTTCCAGATCGCGGAGGACGGCCCGCGCGTCACGGACCTGCTGATGCAGCTGCTTCGAGCGCTCAGGATCGGCGGCAGGCTGAGCCACGACGCGAACATCGCCGCAACGATGATGGCGAACGATGTCCCTGTGATCGTGTCGAACGACAGCGACTTTCGCCGTTTCGAGCCGCAGATCCGCATCGCCTCGCTGGTGCTGGCGTAGACTTCCGACCGTAACCCGAACAACAGAAAGACAACCGGATCATGCGCTGCGACCTCATCATCCGTGACGCCACCCTCATCGACGGCACCGGCGCGCCCCGCACCCGGGGCGACCTCGCCGTCTCCGGCGACCGCATCGCCGCCATCGGCGATCTCGGCGCCCTCTCGGCCGATCGCGAACTCGTCGCCACCGGCAAGGTCGTCGCCCCCGGCTTCATCGATGCCCACACCCATGACGACCGAGCCGTGCTCTGCGGCCCCGCCTGCATGCTGTGCAAGATGAGCCAGGGCGCCACCACCGTCGTGGTCGGCAACTGCGGCATCAGCCTCTCGCCGGTCCGCATGACCCGCCGCCCCATCCCGCCGCTCGACCTGCTCGGCGACGAATCCTGGTGGACCTTCGACAGCTTCGCCGCCTATGCCGAGCGCCTCGCCACCGACCCCTCCCCGGTCAACACCTATGCCCTGATCGGCCACATGTCGCTGCGCGTTGAAGCCATGGACGGCGACGTGGACCGCGCCGCCACGGACCGCGAGGCCGAACACATGCGCGCCCGCCTGGCGCAGGCTTTGTCCGAAGGCGCGTCCGGCTTCTCCACAGGCCTCTATTACCCGCCGAACGCAAAGGCCCCGACGGAGGAGGTCATCGCCGTCGCGGAAGCCCTGCGCGCCGCCGGCGGCATCTACGTCACCCACATGCGCGACGAGAGCCAGGGCGTGCTCGACAGCATCGAGGAAACGCTCCGCATCGGCCGCGAGACCGGATCCCCGGTCGTCATCAGCCACCATAAATGCGCCCTGCCGGAGAATTACGGCCGCTCCACGGAGACCCTGCCCGCCATCGAGCGTGCCAGCGCGCATCAACGGGTCGACTTCGACATGTATCCCTATTCCGCCGGGTCCACCGTGCTGATGGTCGAAAAGGTCCGCGACGACGTGAAGACGCAGGTCACCTGGTCCATCCCCCACCCCGAGATGGCCGGCCGCCTGCTGTCCGACGTCGCCGCCGAATGGAAGCTCACCCTGCGCCAGGCCGCGGCACGGCTCCTGCCCGCCGGCGCCATATACTTCCAGATGCTTGAGGAGGACGTCCAGCGCATCATGGCCCACCGCCTCTCCATGATCGGCAGCGACGGCCTGCCGCACGACACCTACCCGCACCCCCGCCTGTGGGGCACCTTCCCCCGCGTGCTCGGCCACTACGCCCGCGACCTCGGCCTGTTCAGCCTGGAGACGGCCGTCCACAAGATGACCGGGCGCACCGCCGACACTTTCGGCATCACCGACCGCGGCGTGCTCCGCCCCGGCGCCTACGCCGACCTCGTGCTGTTCGACCCGGCGATCGTCATCGACTCCGCCGACTTCGACGCCCCCACCCGGCCCAGCGAAGGCATCCTCGAGACCTGGGTCAACGGTCGCTCCGCCTACGTCTTCGGGCAAGGCGCCACCCCGGCCCGCGCAGGCCGCCTGGTGTCCCGCGGCAGAGCGTGACATTTCCGCAACTTCTAGCCTTTACTCAAGGCAAGACTGTGTCTTTGAGGCCATGCAGATTGCATGGAACGGGCTTTCGGCGCAACACTCAGGTATTCGGAGCCGCGAGCCCCGCATCGCTTCAAGTCGAGAGAATTACGGAATGACCCGCTTCCTGCTGTCCACCGTCGCTGCCGCCGTCCTGCTTGCCTCCCCGGTCGCCATCGCGCAGACCACCGCCACCCCGGCAGCCCCGGCCGCGGCACCCGCGAAGCCGATGGCCAAGCCGATGAAGGCCCACAAGATGACGGCCAAAAAGATGGTCAAGGGCAAGCCGATGCCGCGTCGTGACGCCGGTTCGGCCGCCGTCGACTCCCTGAACGACCAGGCCCTGGCCCGCGCCAAGGCCGGCCAGTAACCAACAGCTGGACTGTCTGAGCCGGGAACAGCCGGCCCAAGACGGTCGACGGGTCGGGTGGAGTGCGCCAACGCGCTCCACCCCTACCCCTCAGCCCGATATCCTGCCGCACGCCCGCCCCCGAGCCGGCCAGCTGCACGTTTAGCGTCCTTTGATGGATCGCCCCCCAAACGTACATCGCGTCGCGACGCCCTTCAGGCCCATGGTCCTCCTCGGACAACGCGCGAGATCGCCTTGACGGGATAAGCCCCGCCGCCATCGGCACCCACGACCCAGACGCGCCCCGGACGACATCCGTGACGCATCGCGAGGTCCATCGGGCCGAACGCCGATCTCGCCGCCCCTCATCGTCCCATCCCTGATCCAGGAGTCGCGTCGTGTACGCTTCCGCGTCCGTCACCAAGCTCGAGCCGCGCACCAGCCGCCCCGCCGTCCTGCTCGGCACCGAGAGCGAGGACCCGGCCATAACCATGGCCGACCCCGCCCTCGACAGCCGGATCGCCGTCATCGCCCCCGGCGCGCTCGACCTCACCTGCGCGCTGATCCGCAACGGCTACACCTCCGCCAGCGTCGTCCGCCTCCAGGACCGCCCGGCCGCGGGCCAGGCCGACGTCGTCATCATCCCGCAACCCGCCACCGCGGAGATCCTGGAACGCGCCGTCCCCTGCGCCCGCCGCATGCTGGCCCCCATGGGCGTCATCGTGCTCCGCCTCGCCCCCGACCTCGCCCCCGACCTCGCCCCCGACCTTGCGCCCGACCTCGCGCCCGGAAACCGGACCGACACGCTGTATCAGTGGGCCCGCCGCCAGCTGCTGCTGAACGGGTTCACCGCCATCCGCGTCGATACCGCCCATGGCGAGACGCTGCTTTGCGCCGAGCTGCCCCTGCATGGCCGCCTCCCATGCGCCTGACCCGCACCACCAACCCGCCCCAGGGATCCACCCGAGGCGGGTCCGGCGCCCACCTGACCGCACCCGGCCTAACCGGCGGTTCGCTGGTGGCCATCGTCACCCCGTTCCGGGCCGGGCGGCTCGACACGGCCACCCTCGCCGCCTTGGTGGAACGCCAGGTCGCCGGCGGCACCGCAGGCATCGTCGTCTGCGGCAGCACCGGCGAGGCCGCCGCCTTGTCCGCCGCCGAGCAGCTGCGCGCCATCGCCGCGACCCGCGAGGCCGTCGCCGGCCGCGTCCCGGTCATCGCCGGCTGCAGCGCCCCGGCCACCGCCGCCGCCGCCCGCCTCGCCGTCGCCGCGGCCCAGAGCGGCGCCGACGCCCTGCTCTGCGCCCCGCCTCCCTACTCGAAGCCGACCCAGCAGGGCATCGCCGCCCACGTCCGCGCCGTGGCCGACTCCGCCCGCCTGCCCGTCATCCTCTATGACGTGCCCGGCCGCACCGGGGTCGCCATCGCCGACCTCACCATTGCCGACCTGTTCCGCTCCGGCGCCATCGTCGCGCTGAAGGACGCCACCGCCGACCTGGCCCGCCCGGCCCGCCTCCGCGCCCTCGCCGAAGGCCTGGTCCAGCTCACCGGCGACGACGCCACCGCCGCCGCCTATCGCGCCATGGGCGGCCATGGCTGCATCTCCGTCACCGCCAACGTCGTGCCCGCCCTGTGTGCCCGCCTGCACCGCGCGTGGGACCGGGCGGACCTGGCCGAGCTCGCCCGCCTCCGCGACCTCCTGGCGCCGTTGCACGACGCGCTGTTCGCCGAGACCAACCCCATCCCCGTGAAGGCCGCCCTGCACGCGGCCGGGCTGTGCGAGGCCGAGCTGCGGCTCCCGCTGACACGCGCCACCGAGGCCACGGTCCGCCACCTCGAGGCGATCCTGCCGGCCATCCTCGCGGCCGAAGCCCTCGCTGCGGGCCGGCCCAACGCCACCCACTCCGGCGTCGCTCGCCTCACGCTGGTGTCCTGACGGCCGTGTCCCACGACATCGCCGTCGTCGCCGGCCGGGCCATGGTCGCCCTCGTGATCCTTCTGGCGCTCTCGCCCGTGCTGCACGGGGCCGCGGCCCGCCTCGGCCCGCCCATCGCGGCGCCGCTGCTCGTCGCGGACGACTGTCCCGACCAGGCCGCCGAAGCCTGCCCCTGGCTCCGCACCAGCCGCCCGGCCTGGGGCCGCTGAACCCGGCCGCGGCCGGGCTACGGCGCCGCCACCAGGTCCGGTGCCCGGCCCGGCAGCAGCGCCAGCAGCGTGGCCGCAAGGCCCGCCCCCGCCAGGCACAGCAACGCCGTGCGCAGCCCATAGGCGTCGGCCAGCGCCCCTGCCGCCACGGTGCTGAGCGTGGCCCCGGCCCCGGCCGCCAGCCCGAGCAGACCGATCACCAGGTTGAAATGGTTCGTCCCCCGCGTCAGCTCCGCTGCGGTCAGCGGCACCAGCACGCCGAGCCCCGCCGCGCTGATCCCGTCAAGCAGCTGCGTCAGCACCACCGGGACCGGCGCCTGCACCACGCTGAACAGCACCGCCCGCACCGGCAGCGCCGCGAACGCCAGCAGCAGCACCGGCCGCCGCCCCCAGCGGTCCGCCAGGTGACCCACCCACGGCGACAGCACCGCGACCAGCGCCTGCGGCAGCACGATGCAGGCGGCGATGATCAGGCTCGCCTGGCTGCCGGAGGCCCGGGTGATCGCCACGCCCACCAGCGGCAGCATCGCGGCATTGCCCAGGTGAAACAGCGCGATCCCCGCCGCGAACAGCAGCAGCGACGGCTGCAGCAGCACCCGCCACGCCACACGCGGCGCCCCCGGCGCCCGAACGAACGGCCGTGGCGGAACCCGGACCGCCCGCAGGCTCAGCAAGGCCGGCACCATCAGCAGCGCCGTCAGATAGAACACCGAAGCCTCGTCCCAGTACGTGCCCAGCGCCCCCATCGCCGCGGCCGCCACCCCGCTGCCGATCGCGGCATAGCGCGCGTTGCGGCCCAGACGCTCGCCCAGCGCCCCCCGCCCCACCAGCTGCAGGCTGAGCGCCGCGATCACCGGTCCCATCAGGCAGCTGCCCAGCCCGTGCAGCACCTCGGCCCCCAGCACCGGCCCGCGGAACGGGAACTGCGCCAACATCAACGCACTCAGCGCGATCGCGAGGCACGACAGCACGCCCACCACCCGCTTGTTCGAAAGCCAGTCCACCAGCGCCCCGCCCGGCACCTGGCTGACCACGCTGACGATGGTGCCCAGGCTGAGCGCCGCGCCGATGTCCCGCTGCGTCCACGCCTCCGACGCGAGATACACGGCGATGAACGGGCCGAACCCGGTCTGCACGCTGGCCACCAGCCCGTTGAACAGGTCCAGCCCGCGGCCCGGCGTCACGGCCGGCAGCCTGCCGCCGTCAAGGCTTCGGCGGGACGGCGACCGCCACCGGCGGGTCGGCCGGCCCGGTCAGGCGCTTGTACTCCGGCACGTCCTTGATCTGGTCCAGCGTCATGTCGAACGTGATCCGCCCGACCCCCTGCGCCGTGTCGAAGTGCAGCGCCCGCCACGTGACCGCCACGCGCCGCACCCCCATGCCCATGAACCCGCCGACATCGACCACCGCCGCCCGCGGCAGCCCGGCGTCGTCCACCAGCACGTCCACGATCCGCCCCAGCGGCGTACCGCCCAGGTCCCGCACCGTCCGCCCCAGCAGGCTCGAGGCCTCGCCGTGATAGATCAGCTCCTGCTGCGCCGGCGCTGCCGCAGCCTCGGAAGGCGGAGCCGCAGCTGGCTCAGGTGCCGGAGCCGGGGTCGGGGTCGGGGTCGGAGCGGGGGGCGGAGCGGGGGGCCCCTGGGCCATCAGCAACAGCGCGCAACAGGCCAGCGCCACCCGGCGCATCACACCCGCACCAGCTTCACGCGCTTGCCATCCACCCCCAGGGTGATCTGCCCCGCCTTCAGCGCCAGCGCGTCGGCGCCGAACACCTCCCGCCGCCAGCCGTGCAGCGCGGGCACGTCGGGCGTCGCGTCGCTCGCCAACCGGTCCAGCTCCTCCGAGGAGGCCAGCAGCCGTGGTGCCACATGATGCTCCTCGCACTTGGCCGCCAGCAGCACCTTCAGCAGCGCCACCAGCGCCGGCGAGGGCCGCGGCCCGTCCTTGCCGCGCGGCGCAGGTGGCAGCCGGTCCTCCGGCAGCGCCGCAGCCTCCCGCAGCGCGCCCAGCAGGCCGCCGCCGCTGCGCCCCTCGGCGAACCCCCGCGTGATCCCGCGCACCCGCGCCAGCTCCTCGCCGGTGCGCGGCGCCGTCGCCGCAATCTCCAGCAGGCTCTCGTCCTTCAGCAGGCGCTGCCGGGGGATGTTGACCCGCTGCGCCTCCCGCTCCCGCCAGGCCGCCGTGGCCCGCAGCAGGGCCAGCATCCGCCGGTTGCCCGTCTTGGGCCGCAACCGCTCCCAGATCGTCTCGGGATCGGCGCGGTAGGTCGCCGGATCGTCCAGCGTGGCCATCTCGGCGGCCACCCACTCCATCCGTCCGTCCGCCTGCAACCGGTCACGCAGCCGCTCGTACACGTCCCGCAGATGCGTCACGTCGGCCGCGGCATAGGCGATCTGGCTGGGCGACAGCGGGCGCGCCGACCAGTCGCTGAACCGATGCGCCTTGTCGATGTGCCCGCCCGTCAGCGCCTGCACCAGCGCGTCGTAGCCCACCTGGTCGCCGAACCCCGCCACCATCGCCGCGACCTGGGTGTCGAACAGCGGCTTCGGCACGGTCCCGAACAGCTCGAGGAAGATCTCCACGTCCTGCCGCGCCGCATGGAAGATCTTCAGCACGCCCGCATCGGCCAGCAGCCCGCCCAGCGGAGCCAGGTCGATGCCCGCAGCCTGCGCATCCACCACCGCCACGTCCACCCGGCTTGCCAGCTGCACCACGCACAGCTCGGGGTAGTAGGTCCGTTCCCGCATGAACTCCGTGTCGATCGTGATCCAGGGCTCGGCCCGCAGCCGTTCGCACAGCGCCGCAAGCTCGGCAGTGGTCGTGACCAGGACAGGGAGCGGCTGGGATTCCGGCGCGGGGGCGGGCGTCGTCTCGGGCATGTCGTATGGTATGCCATGCGGGTGCGCCGACGGAAACCGGCACCACACGCCCGCCGCCCCACAACAATCGCCTGGAGCGTCCTGCGCAAGCCAGCGCGAAGCAGACGGACAAATGGCGCCAGAAGCCCCGGCACTCCGTGTCCCCCGAGTCTCCGTGGTCCGACTTTGCCTCGCGCGCCCATCCCGACCGCGCCGCCGCTCGTTCGAGCGATCGCCCGGCCCGCCGCCCGCCCGCCTTGACTTCGGCCCCCCCGCGGTTTTGTTTGCGCCACGTTCAAGGAACCCGCGCATGCACGCCTACCGCACCCACACCTGCGGCGCACTCCGCGCCGACGACGCCGGGCACGAGGCCCGCCTGTCCGGCTGGGTGCACAGCAAGCGCGACCATGGCGGCCTGCTGTTCATCGACCTGCGCGACCATTACGGCCTGACCCAATGCGTGCTGCCCCAGGGCACGGAGGCGTTCGAGGCCGCCGAGGCGCTTCGGGTCGAGAGTGTCGTCACCGTCACCGGCAGCGTCGTGCCGCGCAGCGCCGCCACCGTGAACCCCCGCCTGCCCACCGGCACGGTCGAGCTGCGGGTCGATACCCTGGTCGTGCAGTCCGCCGCCGACGTACTGCCCTTCCAGGTGGCCGGCGACCAGACCTACCCCGAGGACCTTCGCCTCCGTTACCGCTTCCTCGACCTGCGCCGCGAGAAGCTGCAGCGCAACATGCTGCTCCGCGCCCGCATCATCGACGACATCCGCCGCCGCATGATCGCGACCGGATTCACCGAGTTTCAGACCCCCATCCTGACCACCAGCAGCCCCGAAGGCGCCCGCGACTTCCTGGTGCCGGCGCGCCTGCACCCCGGCAAGTTCTACGCCCTGCCGCAGGCCCCGCAGCAGTTCAAGCAGCTTACCATGGTCGCGGGCTTCGACCGCTACTTCCAGATCGCCCCCTGCTTCCGCGACGAGGCCGGGCGGGCCGACCGCACGCTGGTGTTCTACCAGCTGGACGTCGAGATGAGCTTCGTGACGCAGGAAGACGTCTTCGCCGCCATGGAGCCCGTGATGCATGGCGTGTTCCACGAGTTCGCCGCCGGCCGCGCCGTCGACCCGGCGCCGTTCCGCCGCATCCCCTACGCCCAGGCCATGCTCGACTACGGCTCGGACAAGCCCGACCTGCGCAACCCGCTGGTCATCCGCGACGTCACCGACGCCTTCGCCGGCTCCGGCTTCGGCCTGTTCGCCCGCATCGCCGCGTCGGGCGGCGTGGTGCGCGCCATCCCGGCCCCGGGCGCCGGGCCGCGCCCCCGCGGCTTCTTCGACAAGCTCAACGACTGGGCCAAGCAGGAGGGCGCCGGCGGTCTCGGCTACATCGCCTTCGAGGCGGACGGCACCCAGACCGTCGTCGGCAAGGGCCCGATCGCCAAGAACCTGGAACCGCAGCGGGTCGAGGCCATCCGCGCCGCCTGCGGCCTGGGCGCCGGCGACGCCGTGTTCTTCGCCGCCGGCAAGAAAGACGACGCGGCCAAGTTCGCCGGCCAGGTCCGCCTCCGCCTCGGCCACGAACTGGACCTCGTGGAAAAGAATGCCTTCCGCTTCTGCTGGATCGTCGACTTCCCGATGTACGAGATGAACGAGGACACGAAGCAGATCGACTTCAGCCACAACCCCTTCAGCATGCCCGCCGGCGAACTCGCGGCCCTGAACAGTCAGGACCCGCTGACCATCCCCGCCTACCAGTACGACATCGTCTGCAACGGCTACGAGATGAGCAGCGGCGCCATCCGCAACCACAAGGCCGAGATCATGCTCCGCGCCTTCGAGATCGCCGGCTACCCGGCCTCCACCGTCGAGGAACGCTTCGGCGGCATGCTCAACGCCTTCCGCTACGGCGCCCCGCCCCACGGCGGCATGGCAGCCGGCATCGACCGCATCGTCATGCTGCTGGCCGACGAGCCGAACCTGCGCGAGGTCAACCTGTTCCCGATGAACCAGCAGGGCGAGGACCTGATGATGGGCGCCCCCTCCGTCGTGGAGCCCGAGCGCATCCGCGAGGTCCACATCAAGATCGACCTCCCCCCCCCGAAGCCCGTCGCCAAGGCGGGATAAGGCCACCGACCAGCGGCGGCAGGGTAGGGATAGTTGCGCGAGGTAAAGTCGGACCACGGAGACGCGGAGCACGCGGAGTGCTGGGGCTTTCTGTCTCGATCGACAAAGAGAAGCGGCGCTGCGCAATCTGGAGCGCCAGACCACGCGCGCCGGTGAACGGTTGGCAGAAACAACCCGGTCGTCGCGCAACGCCCCCTTCTCCTTCCCGAACTCGTCGTCGAAGGGCGCGCCTGGCTGAAGCTCGGCACCTACTGGTTCGTCCATGCCCTGGCCGACCCGCCCGTCGTCCTACGCGTCTTTCACGAAGCCAGCGACTTCGCCCGCCCCTATCGGGGCGGCTCATTTCCACCCTGACAGGCTCCCAGCATGCCCCACCCCCCCAACCGCCTGCCCGCCGCCCGCGCCATGATCGTCGCCCCGCAGCCCGACGCTGTCGAGGCCGGGGCCGGGGTGCTGGCGGCCGGCGGCACCGCCATCGACGCGCTGCTCGCCTGCGCCCTCATGCAGGGTGTCGTGGACCCCCTGATGTGCGGCATCGGCGGCCTCGGCGTGCTTCAGGTGATGGACCCCCGCACCGGCCGGCACGAGGTGATCGACGGCCTGTCCACCGTGCCCGCCGCCGCCACGCCCGGCATGTTCGCCCCGTTGTTCCAGCGCGAATGCGCCGACGGCTACGGCTACGTGCTGGAGGGCGCCGTCAACGAGCTCGGCCACCGCGCCGTCACCACGCCCGGCATCCTGCGCGTCTTCCAGGCCGCCCATGCCGAGTACGGCCGCCTCCCCTGGCCCGACCTGTTCCAGCCCGCCATCGCCCGTGCCCGCGCCGGCTGGGCCATCCGCCCGCATGTCGCGTCCATGTTCACCATGGACGAAAGCCCCTACGGCCGGCGGTCCTACGCCGACAAGCTGGCCTTCACCGCCGAAGGCCGCGCCCTCTATATGGAGAACGGCGCCCCGAAGCGCCTCGGCCGCCTCGTGCACAACCCGGCGCTCGCCGACACGCTCGCCACCATCGCGGCCCAGGGCGTGGACGCCTTCTACACCGGGCCGCTCGCCGCCTGCATCGCCGCAGACATGCAGGCCCATGGCGGCCTGCTCACCGCCCAGGACCTCGCCGGCTTCCGCGCCCGCCGCACCCCGCCGCTGACCATCGCCTACCGCGGCCGCACCGTCGCCCTGCCACCACCCCCGGCCGGCGGCATCGTGGTGGCACTCATGCTCCGCATCCTCGAGCGGTTCGACCTGGTCGCCCTCGGCCACAACAGCCCCGAATACATCCGCGTCGTCGCCGAGGCCATGAAGATCACCGCCCGCGACAAGGAACGCCACATCGGCGACCCCGATTTCACTCCGGCCCCGCTCGACCGCCTGCTGTCGGACGCCTATGCCGACGAATGCGCCGCCCGCATCCGCGCCGGCGAGAAGACCCCGATCGGCGCCACCACCAACGACGCCAAGGACACCACCACCATCTCCGCCTGGGATGCGGACGGCATGGTCGCCTCGCTCACCCATACCCTCGGCACCCCCTCCGGCGTCATCCCGCCCGGCACCGGCTTCATGCTGAACGGCGCGATGAATTGGTACGACCCCCGCCCCGGCCGCCCCGGCAGCATCGCGCCGAACAAGCGCCGCTTCAGCAGCATGTCGCCCACCATTGTGCTGGAAGCGGGCGTCCCGGAAGCGGGCCCACACCCCGTCCTCACCATCGGCGCCCCCGGCGGCGCATGGATCGGCGTCGCCATCCTGCAGGGCCTGCTCAACACGCTCGACTGGGGCATGGACATGGACCAGGCCGTCGCCGCCCCCCGCTTCAGCGCCACCACCGACGCCATCGACATCAGCAACCGCATCCCCCGCGCCACCGAGGCCGCCGTCGCGTCCATGGGCTACCAGGTCCGCCGTTCCCCGCTCAGCTACGCCTTCGCCGGCCTGCATGGGATCACCCGGTGGGATGGCCTGCTCCAGGGCGGCGCGGACCCCCAGCGCGACGGCTACGCCGCCCCTGTTCCCTGAGCCGAACGCGCCCGCGTCCGGCACAAGTCTGGCGCACCGGCGGGTCCGGCCCTATGTCCTACCCATGCCCCTTCGGAGACGCCCCCGCATGCGCCTGCGCCCGCTCGCCCGCCCTCAGGCGCCCCACTCGGTTCCGCGCCCGGCTTCCCGCCGGCCGCTCTACGCCTTGGGCGCCCTGCTCGCCCTGCTCGCCGCAACCCCGGCCGTCGCCGCCGAGCGCGTGCCCCCGGCCGCCCACCGCGCGCTGTACGACCTCCAACTCGAATCCGCCCGCGGCGGCGAGACCAGCGCCGCCCATGGCACCATGGCCTATGAGGTCACCGACGCCTGCGACGGCTGGGCCACGCGGCAGCGCCTGGCGCTCACCATCACCAACCGCGACGGCCAGGACATCGAGACCGTCAGCGACTACGTCACCTGGGAAAGCAAGGACGGCCTGTCCATGCGCTTCCGCATGAAACAGACGACCGAGGGTGCGGTCACCGAGCAGGTCGAGGGCGACGCGAAGCTCGAAGGCCCGGGCGGCGCCGGCACCATCCGCTACACGCTGCCGAAGGAGGTCGAGATGCCGATGCCCAAGGGCACCGTCTTCCCGATGGCCCATACCGAGGCCCTGCTCGCCGCCGCCGAGGCCGGCAAGAAGTTCGTCACCATCCCCATCTTCGACGGCACCGGCGACAAGGGCGCGCAGGACAGCTCCGTCGCCATCCTCAGCTGGGGCCCGCCCGGCGGCCCCGCCCCCGACCCGGCCCTGGCCGCGCTCCCCAGCGGGCGCGTCCACGTCGCCTTCTTCGACCGCTCCAAGCCCGGCGACAAGGACCGCCCCGACGGCAGCCCCGACTACGAGGTCGGCATGAAATACTGGGCCAACGGAGTCGCCGACGACCTGCACATGGATTTCTCCGACTTCAAGATGAAGGGCCGCCTCAAGGACTTCGCCTTCCAGCCGCCGCACTGCTGATGCCCGCGGCACCCGAGCTCGCAATCGTCACCGGCGCCACCGGCGGCCTCGGCTGGGAGACGGCGCTCGGCCTGGCCCGCGCCGGGCACGACACCCTGCTGACCGGCCGCGACGCCGGGCGCGGGGCCGCGGCCCTCGCCCGCCTGCAGCAGGCCGCGCCCGCCGCCCGGGCCCGCTTCGCCCTGCTCGACGTCGCCAGCCTCGCCTCCGTCGCAGCCTTCGCCGCCACCATGACAACCCCGGTCGCCATCCTGGTGAACAACGCCGGCGTCATGGCCCTGCCCCGGCGCACACTGACGACGGACGGCTTCGAGCAGCAGTTCGGCACCAACTACCTCGGCCACTTCGCCCTGACCCTCCGCCTGCTGCCGCACCTGGCCGGCGGCCGCGTCGTCAACCTCAGCAGCCTCGCGCACCGCGGCGGCGCCATCCGCTTCGACGACCTGCAAGCCGCCCGCGCCTACAGCCCCTGGGGCGCCTACCGGCAAAGCAAGCTCGCCATGCTGATGTTCGCGATCGAGCTGCAGCGCCGCAGCCTGGACGCCGGCTGGGGCCTGGCCGCCTACGCCGCCCACCCCGGCTGGTCCGCCACCAGCATCGTGCTGAACGGCATGGGCGAGAAGCGCCCCAGCCTCAAGGCCCGAATCATGCAGTCGGGCTTCAGCGCCCTCGGCCAGTCCGCCGCCCAGGGCGCCGAACCCGTTCTGTTCGCCGCCCTCGACGCCGCCGCCACCCCCGGCGGCTACTACGGCCCCTGCTGCTGGGGCGAGACCCGAGGCCGAACCACCCGGTCCCGCATCATGCCCCAGGCCCAGAACCCCGCCGACAACGCCCGCCTCTGGACCATGTCCGAAATCCTCACCGGCCTGAAGCCTGCCTGAGCCGTCCGCCCGTTCAGCCGGACCCCACCCCCCGCGTGTTCACATACAACGCATAGATCGACTGGCTGGCCGCCATGAACAGGCGGTTGCGCCGCCGTCCGCCGAAGCACAGGTTCGCGCACCGCTCCGGCAGACCGATCCGCCCGATCGGCTCGCCCGCCGGGTTGAACACCAGCACCCCGTCCAGCTCCGGCGTGCCCATTCCCCAGCCGCACCACAGGTTGCCGTCCTCGTCCACCCGGAACCCGTCGGGCGTGCCCCCGGGGCCCGCGTCGATCAGCACCCGCCGCCGCGCCAGCCGCCGCCCGTCCACCACGTCGTAGGCCAGGATCTCCCGCGGCTCCGCCCGGCTCGCCACCAGATACAGCACGCTCTCGTCCGGCGAGAACGCCAGCCCGTTCGGCCCCGGCACCTCGCTTTCCACCACCGTCGCCTCGCCCGTGGCCGGGTCCAGCCGATAGACGCTCATCGGCAGCTCCGCCTCGCCCCGGTTCCCCTCGTAGTCGCCGCCCAGGCCGAACGAGGGATCGGTGAACCAGATCGTGCCGTCCGACTTCACCACCACGTCGTTGGGCGAGTTCAGCCGCCTGCCCTCGAAGCGATTCATCAGCGTCATCACGCTCCCGTCATGCTCCGTCCGGCACACCCGGCGCCCGCCATGCTCGCAGGTGACCAGCCGGCCCTCCCGGTCCCGCGTGTTGCCGTTGGCGTAGTCGCTGGGCCGCCGGTAGTCGCTCAGCAGGCCCGTCTCCTCGTCCCATTTGACGATGCGGTTGTTCGGGATGTCGCTGACCAGCAGGTGCCGGGCATCCCCGAACCACACCGGCCCCTCCGCCCAGCGCAGCCCTGTCGCCAGCCGCTCCACGGCCGCCAGGCCGATGCGATACTTCGCAAAACTCGGGTGCAGCACCTGCACCGCCGGGTCCGGATAGAAGCTGCTCGGTTCCCACATGCCGCCCGTCATCCCTTAACTACGCGGTTCCGCTACACCAGCGCGCCAGCGCCCAGGTAGGCACGCTCCAGCTGGCCCGCCAAGCCTGGCGCATCCGCGGGCGCCTCCAGCACGATCCGCCCCTGCGCCAGCGCATAGGCCCGATCCGCCACCGCCAGCGCCTTTTCCACCAGCTGCTCCACCAGCAGCACCGACGTCCCGACCGCACGCAACCCGGCCAGCACCGCCAGCACCCGGTCCACCAGCACCGGCGACAGCCCGGCCGAAGGCTCGTCCAGCATCAGCAGCCGCGGCCGCCGCACCAGGCCCTGCGCCACGGCCAGCATCTGCTGCTGCCCCCCGCTCAACGCCCCGCCCCGCTCGGCCCGCTTGGCCGCGATCTCGGGAAAGGCCGCGAACGCCTCCTCGATCCGGCGCCCACGCTCCGCCCGCCCCAGGTCGAACCCCGCGAGCGCCAGATTGTCCTCGACCGAGACCTGCGTGAACACCCGGTGCCCCTCGATCACATGCACCAGGCCCCGCCGCGCGCAGGCCCGCGGGTCCGCCCCGCGCAGGCTCTCCCCGGCCAGCCGCACCTCGCCCCCCGTCCAGGGCAGCAGGCCCGACAGCGCCTTCAGCAGCGTCGTCTTCCCCGCCCCGTTCGGCCCCAGCAGCGTCACGATCTCGCCCGCAGCCACGTGCAGCGTCACCCCGTGCAGCACGCCGATCTTGCCATACCCCGCCTCCAGCCCCTCGACGGCCAGCAGCTCAGCGCCCGAGATAGGCATCCACCACCTCCCGATGCGTCCGCACCTCGGCCGGCGTGCCCGTGGCCAGCGTCCGCCCCAGGTTCAGCACCGTCACCCGGTCGCAAATGGCGAAGATCAGGTCGGCGTGGTGCTCCACCAGCAGCACGCCCGTCCCGGCGCGGGCAATCGCCTGCACCAGCTGCCCCAGCCTGCCGATCTCGTCCGCCGAAAGCCCCGCCGCAGGCTCATCGAGAAGCAGGAAGCGGGGCCGGGCCATGAGCGCGCGGGCGATCTCGAGGAAGCGCAGCTCGCTGTGCTGCAGCCGGTCGGCCCGTACCGGGGCCAGCGCCTCCAGCCCCACCGCCCGCAGCGCCTCCATCCCGCGGCCCTGCAGGGCCGCCTCGTCGCCCCGGCTGCGCGGCAGGGCCAGCAGCGCCTCGGCCATCGTGGCCCGGCCCAGGATCGCGCCCCCGATCATCACGTTGTCCAGCACCGTCGCCTCGCCCACGATGCGCGGCGTCTGGAACGTCCGCCCGATCCCCGCCGCCGCACGTGCGGCCGGCACCCCCATGGGCAGCGCCGCATCGCCCACCCGCACCGTCCCGGCCTGCGGCCGCGCGAAGCCGCACACGGCGTTCAGCGTCGTCGTCTTGCCGCTGCCGTTCGGCCCGATCAGCCCGTGCACCTCGCCCGCCTGCACGATCAGGTCCAGCGCGTCGATCGCCCGCACCGCCCCGAAATGCAGGCTGACCCCCTGCAACGTCAGCACCCCGGGCACCTGCCGCCCCAGCAGCACCGGCACGAGCCCCACCTGCGGCACGATCACCCGCCCGGCCGGCAGGGCGCGCCGGCTCCGCACGTCCAGCATCTCCGCGATCCCGCCCGGCACCAGCAGCACGATCCCGAGCAACAGCGCCGCATACAGGAAGGTCGACCAGGCCACGAGCGGCGCCGCGAACTCCGGCAGCGCCGTCAGCAGCAGCGTCGCCAGCAGCGGCCCCAGCACGCTGCCGCGCCCGCCGATCAGGATGGCGATGAAGAACAGCACCGACAGGTCGAACGTGAACGCGTCGGGCGTGATGTAGCTCTGCAGGCTGGCGAACAGCGCCCCCGCCACCCCCGCCAGCGCCCCGCTGACCAGGAACACCGACAGCAGCAGCGGCGCCTTGGCCACCCCGCAGGCCTCGGCCGCCACCTCCGCGTCCCGTAGCGCCACCAGGCTCCGCCCGAACCGGCTCCCGGCCACGTTCAGCGTCATCCAGGTGCACAGCGCCCCGATGCCGACGCACAGCAGGTAGAACCCCGCAGCCCCGTCGAACGGCGCGGAAAAGGCCGGCCCCGGCACCCCGATCCCGCCGCCCGTGACGCTCGTCCAGGCCAGCGCCACCTGCGTGACGATGGTGGCGAAGCCCAGCGTCGTCATCGCGAAGTAGAACGTCCGCAGCCGCAGCGCCGGCAGCCCCACCAGCACGCCCGCCACCGCCCCCACGGCCCCCCCCGCGACCAGGCCCGCCACCGGGTGCAGCCCCAGCCGCTCCACCAGGATGCTGGCCGTGTAGGCCCCGAGCGTCAGCAGCGCCACGTACCCGATCGCCAGCTGCCCGGCGAACCCCACCACCAGGTTCAGCCCGCTGACCAGAACCCAGTAGATCGCCGCCCGGGTCGCGATGACGGTCCAGTAGTCCTCGTGTAGCAACGGCAGCAGCAGCGCCGCCAGCAGCACCGCCAAATAGGGCAGCCCCGCCCGCCAGCGCAGCGCCAGGCCCGCGGCCGAGGCCGACGTTGCGGCAGCCAGCGCGTCCGGCACGCTACACCCGCCGGGCCGCGGGGGCGCCGAACAGCCCCTGCGGCGCCGCCAGCAGCGCCAGGATGAACACGCTGAACACCGCCACGCTCGCGAACACGCCCCCCACCAGGAAGTTGGCCGCCTGCTGGAACAGCCCGAGCGCCAGCCCGCCCACCACCGCGCCGCGGTTGTTGCCCAGGCCCCCCAGCGCCACGGGCACGAACCCATAGAAGTTCAGCATCGCCCCGTTGGCAAAGAAGGCCAGCAGCAGCTGCCCGCTGCTGAACCCGGCCAGCCCCGCCACCGCGCCCGCCAGGCCGTAGCTCGCCATCCGCAGCCGCCGCTCCGGCAGGCCCAGGGCGCGCGCCGCCTCGTTGTCCTCCGCGATCGCCACGAACGCCCGCCCCACCAGCGTCCGCCGGTACATCCATTCCAACCCGCCGATGACAGCGGCGCAGGCCACCACCGGCAGCCAGAACTTCTCGTCCCACACCCCCGTGCCGACGCCGCCCAGCACCTTCGGGAACGGCTGCGGCTCCGTGCTCCATTCGATCGCGGTCAACTGCTGGATCATCAGCGCCGCCGCCAGCGTGGACAGCACGTACAGATGCTGCTCCAGCTTCGCCAGCACCGGCCGCACCGCGACCACCTCCGTCAGCACGCCCACCGCGGCGCAGGCCACCAGGGTCAGCGCCAGCCCCACCGGCACCGGCAACCCGAGCTTCAGCACGAACATCGCGCCGAACACGCCGCCCAGCATCCCCAGCTGCCCCGAGGTGAAGCTCATCACCCGGCTCGCCGCGAACATCACGTTGTAGGTGATGCCGATCAGCGCGTACACCGCCCCCAGCGCCAACCCGGAGGCGACGATCGACGCCAGCATTCAGCTGTAGCCGGGTGCCAGCGCGAAGGCGCCGTCCTTCTGCGAGTTCGCCTTCGACATCACCACGTCGTCCTGCGGGTAGCCATTATGCTCCGTCGGGCTGTAGGTGTACTCGCCGAACACGCCGGGATAGCGCTTCAGCCCGTTCCAGTAGCCGATGATGGCGTCGGGCGTCGTCTCGCCCGTCGCCTCGACCGCCTTGGCCACCAGGTGGACCGCATCGTAGCCGCAGGCGACCCACCACAGCGACGTGTCGCTCAGCTCCACCTTGCCCGTCAGCTTCTTCACGAAGGCGTCGCTCCGGGCCGGCAGCTTGCCCGCGGCATCGAAGCTGCAGGTGCGGTAGCCCACCATGAACACGTTGTCCCAGTTCGCCGGCTTCTCGATCAGGCTGCGGATGTCGCCCGCCCCCAGGGACGGATGGCCCAGGATCGGCACGTCCCACCCCAGCGCGGCCCGCACGTTCATCAACCGCGACAGCAGCCCCACGCTGACCGTCCAGACCACGATCGCCTTCGCCCCGGCGTTCTTCGCCCGCAGCATGTCGGGCGTCACGTCCGGCTGAGTCGCGTCGATCTGCGCCTGGCTGACCACCGTCGCGCCGTCCTTGCCGAACGCCGCGACGCTCGCCGCCACGGCGCTGGTGCCATAGCCTGTCGTGTCGCCGAACACGCTGACCGCCTTCACCTTCAGCACCTTCAGCGCATAGCCCCGCACCGCGTCGTCCCACTGGCCGTTGCTGGGCGCCATGCGGAAGGCGCTGGGGTACTTCGCCGTGTCGATCAGGCTGTCCACCACGCAGGGATGGATGCACGGCATCTTCGCCCGCGCCATGATCGGCGTCGTCGCCAGCGCCTCGCCCGAGTTGGTCGGCCCCCACACCGCATGCACCTTCACGCGGCTGATCAGCTCCTGCGTCGCGTTCACCGCCTTGGTCGGGTCGCCCTGCGTGTCCCGCGTGATCACCTCGATCTTGCGGCCCTTGACGCCCCCGGCCCCGTTGATCTCGTCGGCCGCGAACACCACGCCCCGGTTGAACCCGATCCCGGGCGCCGAACTCGCCCCCGTCAGCGCCGCCAGCCAGCCGATCCGGATCGCCTCCGTCTCCGCATGCGCCTGGCGCACGAACGGCGCCCCCAACCCGGCGGCCGCAGCCCCCAGCACCAACGTGCGGCGTTTCGTGACCATGTGGCGTCCCTCCCGAGGACCGGCGTCGCCTTGGGGCGATCGACGGCCGGAACAGTCGGTCAACCCGGCACCGCCGTCAATCGGAACCGCTGCCTCGCCAGAGCGATCGCTTCAAGCGTCCTGCGCAAACCGGCACGAACGATGAAGCGGAACCACGGAGCCACGAAAAGCACTCCGTGTGCTCCGCGTCTCCGTGGTCCGACTTTGCCTCGTGCGGCCATCCCCACCGTGCCGGCCGCTCGGTCGAACGATCGCCCCGGCGGCCTGGCAGCCACCCAGCAGAGGCTCGAGCGTGAACGGACATTACCCGGGGTGCGGAGGCGGCGGGCCCGAAGCGTCCGCCTCCTCCTCCAGCCCGTCCGGCAACGCGATCCCTTTCACCCAGGCTACGGCCTCCACCCGCGACACCCAAGAACAACGATGTCCACGGACGACGACATCCAGGGACGATTGGGCTATGCCGATGCCACCACAAGCAGGAACCCCGCCATGACCGACTTCACCGGGCGCCGCGTCGTCGTCATGGGCGGCAGCCGCGGCATCGGGCGCTCGATCGCCCTCGGCTTCGCCCGCCAGGGTGCCGCCGTCGCCCTGTGCGCCCGCGGTGCCGAGGCGCTGGAGGCCACCCGCCGCGAGATCGCCGCCCTGGGCGTGCCCGCCTTCGCCGCAACCACGGACCTCGCCGACGCCGACGCCATCGCCCGCTTCATCCCCGAGGCCGCGGCAGCGCTCGGCGGCATCAACGTCCTGGTCAACAACGCCAGCGGCTTCGGCCGCGCCGACGACGAGGACAGCTGGCTCGCCTCCGTCGAGGTGGACCTCATGGCCACCGTCCGCGCCAGCCGCCACGCCCTGCCCTACCTGGAACACGCCTCCGACGGCGCCATCGTCAACGTCACCAGCATCTCCGCCATGCGCGCCACCAAGCGAAACCCGCCCTACGGCGCCATCAAGGCCGCCGTCATCCACTACACCGCAAGCCAGGCCCGCACCCTCGCCGCGCGGGGCATCCGCGTGAACGCCGTCGCACCGGGCTCGATCGAGTTCCCCGGCGGCACCTGGGAGCGCCGCCGCACCGAGGACCCCGCGCTCTACGACGGCACCCTCGCCCAGATCCCCTTCGGCCGCATGGGCACCCCGGAGGAGATCGCCGAGGTCGTCCTGTTCCTCGCCTCCGCCCGCGCCCGCTGGGTCACCGGGCAGACGATCGTGGTCGATGGCGGCCAGCTGCTCGGCCCCTGATCCGTCGAATCCCGATGGCGCGGCCGGCGGAACCATTGCCTCGTTCCGGCATTGAACCCTCACGGGGATTTCAGGGGGACCACGCGTGCGACGACGGACATTGATGGGGGGCGCCGCCGCGGCCGCGCTCACCGCCGCCATGCCCCCTATGGCCGAAGCGGCCGACCCGGCCCCCGCCGCCTACGACGCCCAGACCGTCAAGACCCTGGCCCGCACCCTGGCCGCGTCCCCCTTCAAGGCCGACGACGCGAAGCTGCCCGACTCGCTCGCCAAACTCGGCTACGACGAGTTCCGTTCCATCCGCTTCGACCCGGCCCAGGCACTCTGGCGCGGTCAGAAGCTGCCCTTCGAGGCGCAGTACTTCCACCGCGGCTGGCTCTACAAGGACCGCGTCGACCTGTTCGAGGTCTTCGACGGAAAAAGCCACCCGATCGAATACCGGCCCGAGCTGTTCAGCTTCGGCACCGTCGCCCGCCCCACGGAAAAGAACCTGGGCTTCGCCGGCTTCCGCCTGCACGCCCCGATCAACCGCCCCGATTACGCCGACGAGGTCGCAGCCTTCCTCGGCGCAAGCTACTTCCGCGCCGTCGGCCGTAACCTCGGCTACGGCCTGTCCGCGCGCGGCCTGTCGCTCAACACCGCCGACCCCGCCGGCGAGGAGTTCCCCGCCTTCCGCGCCTTCTACCTCGAGCGGCCGCAGCCCGGCACCAACATCATCGTCGTCAACGCCCTGCTCGACAGCCCCAGCACCGCAGCCGCCATGCGCATCGCCATCCGACCCGGCGACGACACCGTCATGGACATCGAGCTGACCCTGTTCCCCCGCGTCGACCTGGTCCAGCCCGGCATCGCCTGCGGCACCAGCATGTTCCTGTTCGACGCCAGCAACCGCCCGGGCTTCGACGACTGGCGCCCCGCCGTCCACGACAGCGACGGCCTGCTGATGCTCAGCGGCCGCAACGAGGAGCTGTTCCGCCCGCTCACCAACCCCCGCACCCTGCAGGTCAGCAGCTTCGGCGACACCAGCCCGCGCGGCTTCGGCCTGATGCAGCGCCAGCGGGCCCTGACGGACTACGACGACCTCGAGGCCCGCTACGAGCGCCGCCCCTGCCTGTGGGTCGAGCCCATCGGCGACTGGGGCGAGGGCGCCGTGCACCTGGTCGAGATCCCCACCAGGCAGGAGGTCAACGACAACATCGTCGCCTTCTGGCGCCCCAGGAACCCGCTGCGCGCCAAGGGCGAGCACGGCTTCACCTACCGCCTGCACTGGTGCGCCGAACCGCCCATCCGCTTCGACCTGGCCCGCTTCGGCAAGACCCGCACCGGTGCCATCGAGAAGGGCCGGGTCTTCGTGCTGGAGGTGGCCGGCGGCAAGTTGAAGGCCCTGCCGTCCGAGACCGCCCTGATCGCGCAGGTCGCGGCGGACAAGGGCAAGGTCCAGAACGTCGTCGTCACCCCCAACCCCGAGGAAGGCGGCTGGCGCGTCAGCTTCGAGCTGCTGCCCGGCGACGACAAGGTCGTCGAGCTGCGCGCCACCCTGCTGCAGAACGACGCCCCCGTCACCGAAACCTGGCTGTATCGTTGGACCAGCTGACCTCCCGAGGGGCGGGTCATCGGGCGGGCATGGCGGAAGCGGCGTTCCACCCGCTGCCGCCCGAAGCCCCGCTCGACATGCCCGTCCAGCAGCTCGGGCGGAAGCCGGCCCCGGCCCCCCGCCCGCCCTCCTCCCCGCCCCGCATGGGCCTGCGCCGCTTCCTCGTCATCGGCAGCGCCATCCTGCTGACCGCCGCGGCAGCGCGCGAGATGCACCTGGTGCTGGGCGTCAACGGCGTCACCCCGCTCGAGGTCGCGATTCTTCTGGTCTTCGTCACCCTCTTCGCCTGGATCGCGCTCGCCCTGGTCAGCAGCATCGCCGGCTTCGTCGTGCTCGTCGGCCACCGCCCCACACCCGAGCCGTTACCCGCCACCGCACTGCCCCGCACCGCCCTGCTCATGCCCGCCTACAACGAGCAGCCGGCCCGCATCATGGCCACCCTCGCCGTCATCCACGCCGACCTCGCCCGGCTCGGCGCCGCCGGCACCTTCGACCTCTTCATCCTCAGCGACACCACCGACCCCGACGCCTGGATCGCCGAGGAGGCCGCGTTCCTGGCCCTGCGCCGGCAGACCGGCGCCACCGACATCTTCTATCGCCACCGCATCAAGAACACCGAGCGCAAGGCCGGCAACATCGGCGACTGGGTGCGGCGCTGGGGTGGCGCCTATCCGCAGTTCATGATCCTGGACGCCGACAGCGTCATGACCGGCGAATGCATCCTTCACCTGGCCGGCGCCATGGCGCGCATGCCGGATGCCGGGCTGATCCAGTCGCTGCCTGTCATCGTCGGCGGGCAGACGCTGTTCGCCCGCATGCAGCAGTTCGCCGGCCGGGTCTACGGCCCCATGATCGCGCATGGCATCGCCTGGTGGCACGGCGCGGACGGCAACTACTGGGGCCACAACGCCATGATCCGCACGGTGGCCTTCGCCGGCGCCGCCGGCCTGCCGACCCTCCCCGGCCGCAAGCCCGTCGGCGGCCACATCCTGAGCCACGATTTCGTGGAGGCCGCCCTGATGCGCCGCGCCGGCTGGGCCATCCACATGCTGCCGGGCCTGCCCGGAAGCTACGAGGAAAGTCCGCCCAGCCTCACCGAGCTCGCCGTCCGCGACCGCCGCTGGTGCCAGGGGAACCTGCAGCACCTCGGTATCCTGCCCACACGCGGCCTGCACTGGGTCAGCCGGCTGCACCTGCTGATGGGGATCGGCAGCTACGTCACCGCCCCGCTCTGGCTGCTGTTCCTGGTCATGGGGATCATGATCTCGGTGCAGTCCCGCTTCATCCTGCCCGACTACTTCCCCACCGGGCCGAGCCTGTTCCCCGTCTGGCCCGCCGTCGACCCCGTGCGGTCCATGTGGGTGTTCGTCGGCACCATGGGCGTCCTGCTGGGCCCGAAGTTGCTGGCCTGGATCGCCCTCGTGCTGCGCCCCGCGGACCGCGCCGGCTGCGGCGGCGTCCTGCGCTCGTTCGCCAGCGTGCTCGTCGAATCCGTGCTGGCCGGCCTGCTCGCCCCCGTGGCCATGCTGTTCCAGTCCGCCGCCGTCGTCACCATCCTGGCCGGCCGCGACGGCGGATGGCAGCCCCAGGTGCGCGAAGGCGGCCGCGTGCCGTTCCGCGACACGCTGCGGCAGTACGCGCCCCACACGCTGGTGGGCGCAGCGCTCGGCCTCGTCTCCTGGGCCATCTCGGTCCCGCTGCTGCTGTGGATGTCGCCGGTGGTCCTGGGCCTCGCCCTCGCCGCCCCGCTCGCCGCCATCACCGGCCGCCGCGGGCCCGGCCAGGCGCTGCGCCGCACCGGCCTGCTGCAGACCCCCGAGGAGGCCGCACCCCCCGCCGTCCTCCAGGAGGTTCAGCGCCTGCAGCCCGGCCTGGTCCAGCCCCCCGCCGACGCCGCCCGCCGCCTGCTCGCCGATCCCGCCCTACTCGTCGCGCACCGGGCCATGCTCCCGCCGCCCCGCAGCCACGGCGACCCGTTCGACCCCGCCCTGCTGGTCGGCCTCGCCCGACTGTCGGAGATGTCCCGCCTGTCCGACGTGGCGTCGCTCACCCGGGCCGAACGCGTGGCCATCCTCGCCGACGCCGAAGGCCTCCGCCGCCTCGAGGCGCTCACGATTTCGGCACCGGACGAGGTTTATTCCGGCTAGGCCTCGCCGCAGCACCCGTCCTGGGCCAAGCTGCCCCGAAACGGGAGAACCCGACCATGCCAGGATCCACCCGACGGCAGCTTCTGTCGGCCACCGCCATCCTCGCCGCGTCGGGCCTCGCAGGCCTCGCCGTCCCGGGCTTCCCCGCCGAAGCCCGCACCCTGTCGGGCAGCCTTCCCTGGATCCCGAACGAGGCCTATCCCCCCACCGCCGCCGCCCCGGGGGCGCTGAAGTTCCTGACCCCCGAGGAAGCCGCCGCCGTCGACGCCATCCTCGCGCGCCTGATCCCGGCCGACGACCTCGGTCCCGGGGCCAAGGAGACGGGCGGCACGCTGTTCATCGACCGCCAGCTCGCTGGCCCCTATGGCGGCCATGACTGGCTCTACATGCAGGGGCCCTTCCCCAGCGATCCGCTGCCCACCCAGGGCCTGCAATCCCCCCTGACGCCCCGCCAGCAATACCGCCAGGGCCTCGCCGCGCTGTCCACCTGGTGCCGCGCCACCTACGCCGGCCGCCTGTTCCAGCAGCTGCCACCCGACGAGCAGGACAAGGTCCTGACCGGCCTCGAGAAGGGCACCATCAAGCTCGAGGGCTTCGACGCCAGGATGCTGTTCACCGCCGTCCAGACCAACGCCATCGAGGGGTTCTTCGCCGACCCCATCTACGGCGGCAACCAGGGCATGGTCGGCTGGAAGCTCGTCGGCTTCCCCGGCACCCGATACGACTACCGCGACGTCATCGCCAGGCCGAACCAGCCCTACACCCTGCCGCCCGTGCCCATCCAGGGACGGCCCGAGTGGGGGAAGCGCACATGAACAAGCTGCCCCGCAAGGACGTCGTCGTCGTCGGCCTCGGCTGGACCGGCTCCATCCTCAGCCTGGAGCTGGCCCGCGCCGGGCTGGAGGTCGTGGCGCTGGAGCGTGGCCCCTGGCGCGACACGGCATCCGACTTCAACATCGGCACCGCCCCCGACGAGCTGCGCTACGGCGTGCGGCACGACATCTTCCTGCGGCCCGCGCAGGAATCGATCACCATGCGCAACACGCCCGCGCAGCGCGCCCTGCCCATCCGCCGCTGGGGCAGCTTCCTGCCGGGCAACGGCGTCGGCGGCGCCGGCGTGCACTGGAATGGCCAGACCTGGCGTTTCCTGCCCAACGACTTCCGTATCCGCAGCAACACGATCGCCAAATACGGCGAGAAACAGCTCCCCGAAGGCAACACAATCCAGGACTGGGGCGTCACCTACGACGAGCTCGAACCCTTCTACGACCAATTCGAATACTGCTGCGGCATCTCCGGCAAGGCCGGCAACCTCAAGGGCGAGAAGCAGCCCGGCGGCAACCCCTTCGAAGGCGCACGCGCCCGCGACTACCCCACACCGCCCATGAAGCAGGGCTACGCGCAGGACCTGTTCACCAAGGCCGCCACGGAGAAAGGCCTGCACCCCTTCCCCCGGCCCTCCGCCAACCTCTCCGCCGCCTGGACCAACCAGTACGGCTGCTCCCTCGCCCCCTGCTCCTATTGCGGCTTCTGCGAGCGCTTCGGCTGCGCCAACTACAGCAAGTCCAGCCCGCAGACCTGCGTCCTGCCCGCCCTGGTGCGCGAGAGCAACTTCGAGGCCCGCACGGAATGCGAGGTCACCCGCGTCGTCCTCTCCCCCGACGGCAAGCGCGCCACCGCCGTCGTCTATGTCGACAGCCAGGGCCAGGAATACGAACAGCCCGCCGACCTGGTGCTGCTCTGCGCCTATGGCCTGTTCAACGTCCGCCTGATGCTGCTCTCGGGCATCGGCAAGCCCTACGACCAGGCCCGCAACGAGGGCGTGGTCGGCCGCAACTACGCCTATCAGACGGGCTCCGGCAGCACCGCCTTCTTCGACGACGTGAACTTCAACCCCTTCGCCGCCGCAGGCTCCCTGGGCGTCGCGGCCGACGACTTCAACAGCGACAACTTCGACCACGGGCCCACGGACTTCGTCGGCGGCGCAAGCATCACCTGCGCCTACACCAATGGCCGGCCGATCCAGTACCGCCCCACCCCGCCCGGCACCCCCACCTGGGGCAGCGCCTGGAAAAAAGCCGTCAAGGACAGCTACCAGAAGGTCACCAGCGTCGGTGCCCAGGGCAGCGTCATGAGCTACCGCGACAACTTCCTGGACCTCGACCCCACCTACAAGGACCCGCTGGGCCGCCCGCTGCTGCGCATGACCTTCGACTACAAGCCCAACGAGATCCGCATGGCCAACTACATGGCCGAGCGCTGCAACGAGGTCGCCAAGGCCATGGGTGCCAAGGCCACCGTGGTCAACCGCCTGGCCGGGCCGTGGAACGTCGTGCCCTATCAGACGACCCACAACACCGGCGGCGCCGTCATGGGCGCGGACCCCAAGACCAGCGCGCTGAACAAGTACCTGCAGAGCTGGGACGTGCACAACGTCTTCGTCATGGGCGCATCCGCCTTCCCGCAGAACGCCGGCTACAACCCCACCGGCACGGTCGGCGCGCTCACCTACTGGGCGCTCCACGCCATCCGCACCCAATACCTGAAGAACCCCGGCCCGCTGGTGCCCATCTGATGCGGCACCTGTTGCTGCGGGCCGGCCTGGCCGCCGCCATCGGCCTGTGGGCCCGCACCGCGTCCGCCGACCAGCCCGACTACAGCAGCGTCGAGCGCGGCCGGGCCCTGGCCACCATCGGCGACTGCGTCGCCTGCCACACCGCCGCCAACGCCCCCCGCTTCGCCGGCGGCCGCGGGATCGAGACGCCGTTCGGCACCATCGTCAGCGCCAACCTCACCCCGGACCTCGAGACCGGCATCGGCACCTGGTCCGCCGACGACTTCGGCCGCGCCATGCACGACGGCATCCGCAAGACCGGCGCGCAGCTCTACCCGGCCTTCCCCTACCCGTTCTACACCCGCGTCACCCGCGCCGATTCCGACGACATCTACGCCTTCCTCCGCACCCTCACGCCCGTCAACCGGCGCGTGGACCGCGACACCCTGCCCTTCCCCTTCGACATCCGCACCTCGCTGCTCGCCTGGAACGCCCTGTTCTTCACCCCCGGCGTCTTCCAGCCCGACCCGGCGAAATCCCCGGAATACAACCGCGGCGCATACCTGGTCGAAGGCCTCGGCCATTGCGGCGCATGCCACACGCCCATGAACATCCTGGGCGGCAGCAAGAACAGCCGCATGTTCGAGGGCAACCAGATCCAGTCCTGGGTCGCCCCCAGCCTTACCAACGACGACCGCACCGGCCTCGGCACCTGGTCCGTCGACGACATCGTCGAATACCTCGCCACCGGCCGCAACAGCCACGCCGCCGCCGCCGGCCCCATGGCCGAAGTCGTCGGCTACTCCACCGCTTACATGACCAAGCCCGACCTGCACGCCATGGCGACCTACCTCAAGCAGCGCGGCGCCGCCGGGCCCTACAACCCCAACCTGGCCCCCGTCCGGCCCGACGACGCCACCATGCAGACGGGCGCCGCCATCTACCGCGATACCTGCAGCGCCTGCCACACCGCCGAAGGCAAGGGCATTCCCCGCCTCTTCCCGCAACTCGCCGGCAGCCCCGCCGTGCAGCAGGAAGACCCCACCACCCTGGCCCGCGTCGTCATCAGCGGCGCCCGCGTGGCCGCAACCGACGCCGCCCCCACCGCCCCCGCCATGCCCGCCCTCGGCTGGCGCCTCGGCGACGACCAGGTCGCCGCCGTCCTCACCTACATCCGCAACAGCTGGGGCAACGCCGCCCCCGCCGTCTCGGCCAGCGACATCGCCAAGGTCCGCACCCGCGTCACGGGGCCGTAAGCCTCGGCCCGTGACCGACGTGGCACCCGGCACGCTCACGGTCTGGTACAACACGAAATGCCCCGTCTGCGACGCCGGCATCGGCTGGCAGCGCAACCGCCTCGTCCAGGCCGCCCGCGCCGGCACCATCGAGTTCCGGGACATCGACGCCGAGCCAGAAGCCCTGGCCCGCTTCGGCGCCGGCATCGAGGACGTCCGCCGGCGCCTGCACGCGCTCGATTCCGCCGGCAATCTCCATGTCGGCGCCGACTGCGCCATCGCGATCTGGCGCCGCACCCCGGGCGACGGATGGATCGCCACCCTGCTCGGCGCGCCCGGCATCGTCCGGCTCACCCGCCTCGGCTACGACGGCTTCGCCCACATCCTCTATGCCTGGAACCGCCGCAAGGGCCACTGGTGAGGCGAACCGCCCGTCAGACTCGGATGCAGGCCACCCGCTGCGCCCCCCGGTCCTGCAGCACCGGCACCGCCGCCGCGCAGTCCGCCACCGCGGCCGGGCACCGCGTGCGGAACACGCAGCCGCTGGGCGGCGAAGCCGGGCTCGGCGGCTCGCCCTGCAGCACCACCCGGGCCGGCCGCCCACCCGGAACCATGCCCGGAGTCAGGCTGGGTGCAGCCGACAGCAGGGCCTGCGTATAGGGGTGCAGCGGCGCCCGGAACACGTCGGCCACCGGGCCTTCCTCCATCACCCGGCCCAGGTACAGCACCACCACCCGGTCGCACAGGCTGCGCACCACCGGCAGGTCATGGCTGATGAACAGCAGCGCCAGGCCCAGCCGGCTCCGCAGGTCCGCCAGCAGCGCCAGCACCTGGGCCTGCACGGAAACGTCCAGCGCCGACACCGGCTCGTCCGCCACCAGCAGGTCGGGCCCCGTCGCCAGCGCCCGCGCGATCCCGACGCGTTGCCGCTGCCCGCCGCTGAACTCGTGCGGATACCGGTCGGCGTGCGACGCCGGCAGCCCCACCTGGTCCAGCAGCGCCGCCACCCGCGCCGCCCGCCCCGATGCCGGGCCGATCCCATGGATCGCCAGCCCGTCGCCGATCTGCGCCCCCACCCGGCGCCGGGGATCCAGGCTGGAATACGGGTCCTGGAACACCAGCTGCATCCGCCGCCGCAACGCCCGCAGCGTCTTGGCGTCGGCACGGGCGAGGTCATGCCCGTCCACCACCACCCGCCCGGCGCTGGGCGGCAGCAGACCCAGCATAACCCGGCCCAGCGTGCTCTTGCCCGACCCGCTTTCGCCCACCAGCCCCACCGCCTCGCCCGCCCCCACCACCAGCGACACGTCCTGCACCGCCCGCACGGCGCCCGGCCGGAACAGACCCCGCAGCGGGAAATGCTTGCTCACCCCCTCCGCAACGATCATGCGGCGCACGCCCGCGCCGGCAACGACCGCCACCGCACGCACCGGGTCGCGCGGGCACCCACCGCCTCCAGCGGCGGCGGCACGTCGCACACCGCCTCATGCAGCGCGCAGCGCGGCCCGAAGCTGCACCCCGGCGGCAACGCATGCGGCAACGGCACCACGCCCGGGATGCCGCGGGGCAACGACCCGTCCGGCTGCGGCGCACTCGCCAGCAGCGCCGCGGTATACGGATGCAACGGGGCCGCGAACACGTCGGCCACTGCCCCCTCCTCCACCACCTGGCCCGCATACATCACCACGACCCGGTCCGCGATCTCGCCCACCACCGGCAGGCTGTGGGTGATGAACACCAGCCCCATCCCACCACCTGGCCCGCCACCCGCCACCCGCTCCGCCTTCAGCCCCGCCAGCAGCTCCAGCACCTGCGCCTGGATCGTCACGTCCAGCGCCGTCGTCGGCTCGTCGGCGATCAGCAGCCGCGGCCCGTTGGCGATCGCCATCGCGATCATCGCCCGCTGCCGCATGCCGCCCGAAAGCTCGTGCGGAAACGCCCGCGCCCGCGACGCCGGGTCCGGGATGCCGACCCGCCGCAACAACGCGACCGCCTGCGCCCGCGCGCCCACCCGGCCCCCATGCGCCCGGTTCCTGTGTGCCCGGATCCCCTCCGCGATCTGCCATCCCACCCGATGCACCGGATTGAGGCTGCTCAGCGGGTCCTGGAACACGATCGCCGCCACCCGGCCCCGCAGCGCCCGCAACGCCCGCTCCGGCAGCCGCAGCGTGTCCGCCCCGGCCACGAACGCCTCGCCCGAGACCACCCGCGCCGCCGGTGGCAGCAGGCCCAGCACCGCCAGCCCGGTCAACGACTTGCCGGACCCGCTCTCGCCCACGATCGCCAGCGTCTCGCCCGCAGCCACCTGCATTGACACGTCCCGCACTGGACGGATCACGCCACCCGGGGTCACGATCTCCACCGTCAGCCCCCGAACATCCAGCACCGCGTCGTCGACAGCCGCCTCACGCCGCGGCACCAACCCCGGCAGCACGCGATCCACGACCCGTCTGACCCGTGTCGCCCGCGGGTCGACCGCGGCCTGCAGCGCGTCGCACAGCGCATTGATCGCCAATATCGTCCCGGTCAGCGCCAGGCACGGCCACAGCAGCAGCAGCGGCGCCTGGTCCATCGTCGCCCGCGCCCCGCGGATCATCAGCCCCCAGCTCGGCGTCGGCGGCACCACGCCCAGACCCAGGAACGACAGCCCGCTCTCCAGCACGATCGCCGCGGCACAGGTCAGGCTCGCCTGCACCAGCAGCGGCCCGGCGATGTTGGGCAGGATGGTCCGCGCCATGATCCGCAGGGGCCCGGCGCCCAGCACCCGCATCGCCTCCACGTAATCCTGGCTGCGCGCCGCCAGCACCCCGGCATAGGCCACCCGCGCGAACCCCGGCACGTACAGCACCGACAGCACCAGGATCAGCGTGCCCGCCCCCGGCCCCAGCAGCGTCACCACCAGCAGCGCCAGCAGCAGCGGCGGGAAGCACAGCACCACGTCCACCGCCCGCACCGTCAGCAGCTCCACCACGCCCCGCAGATACCCGCCCAGCACCCCCAGCGCCGTGCCCACCACGCCGGCGATCGCCGCCGCCGACAGCGCCACCGCCAGCGACACCCGGGCCCCCCACAGCAGCCGGGACAGCACGTCCCGCCCATATTCGTCCTGCCCCAGCCAGTGCGCGCCGGCGCTGCCGGCCAGCCGATGCGCCACGTCCATCCGCACGGGATCCGGCAGGCCGAACCACGGCGCGAGCAGGGCCGTAAGCCCGATGGCCCCCACGACCCCCGCCGGCACCCACATCCGCCTCACCCGTGCCGCACCCGCGGGTCCAGCGCCGCATACAGCAGGTCCACCACCAGGTTCAGCCCGACGAACAGCACGGAGATCACGAGGATGATCCCCACCACCTCCGGATAGTCCCGCGCCGACACCGCATCCACCAGCATGCCCGACAGGCCCGGCCAATTGAACACGTACTCCACCAGCACCGTGCCCCCCAGCAGCCCGCCCAGGTGCAGCGCGATCACCGTCACCACCGGCACCAGCGCGTTGCGCAGCATGTGGTGCAGCAGCACCCGCCCGGGGGCCACGCCCTTCGCCCGCGCCGTGCGCACCCAGTCCCGCCCGCTGACCTCCAGCACCGCGGCGCGGGTGGTGCGGAACACGACGGCGGCCAGCCCCGTGGCGATGGTCAGCGCGGGCATCAGCAGCAGCAGCAGGTGCTGCCCGGGCGCCTGGGCGAACGCCACGTAGCCGCCCGCCGCCACCCAGTGCAGCCGCTGGGCGAACAGCAGCACCAGCAGCGTGCCCAGCACGAAGACCGGCACCGCCTGCCCGAGCCCGGCCAGCCCGCCCGCCACCCGGTCCAGCACGCCGCCCGCCCGCACCGCCGCCATGGTGCCCAGCGGCACCCCCAGCAGCACGGCCAGCACGGCCGCCGCCCCGATCAGCTCCAGCGTGCGGGGCAGGCGGCGGCCGATGCTGTCGGCCACCGGCGTGCCGTCCTGGATGGACTGGCCCAGATTGCCGTGCAGCGCCCGCAGGATGTCGGTGCCGTACTGCGCCAGCATCGGCCGGTCCAGCCCCAGCTGTTCCCGCAGCTCCTGCACCTGCGCGGGGTCGGGCGACAGCCCGCCCTGGCTCAGCAGCAGCTCCGCCGGGTCACCCGGCACGAAGCGGATGGCCAGGAACACCAGCGTGGCGACAAGCCATACCAGCAGGACCGAGACGCCGAGCCGGCGGACGGTCCAGGCCAGCATGCCTCAGCCGAAATCCACGCCGTCGAGCGTGTAGCCCGAGAAGAAGGTCAGCGCCCCCGGCAGGTTCTGGAACCCCCTCAGCTCCTTCGTGAACGCATACCCCTGGGACCGCCAGGCGATGCCGACGAAATACGCCTCCTCGGCGGCGCTCTTTTCCATCTCGGCATAGATCGCCCGCCGCTTCTCCGGGTCGAACTCCGCCCGCCCCGCCGCCAGCAGCTCGTGCGTCCGCGGCGTCGGCAGGTTGATGCTTCGCCCGTAGGAGGCGCTGAGGTTGCCGTCGATCTGGTTCGCCACCCCGTCCGGGTCGTTGCTCTCGGCGGCCGTGCCCATCACCGCCATCTCGTACTGGCCCCGGTTGCCCTGCGCGATCCGCGTCGCCCAGTCCGGCAGCCGCAGCTCCACCTGGATGCCGACCGCAGCCAGGTTCTGCTGCACGATCTCGGCCGTGTCCTTGTGCATCCCATAGGTGGCGGTGGACAGCAGGCTGGTGCTGAACCCGTTCGGCAGCCCGGCCTCGGCCAGCAGCGCGCGCGACTTCGCCGGGTCGTAGGCCAGGGCCCGGCTGCGCGCCTCGTCGAAGAACGCGCTGCCCTTCACCATCGGCAACCCCTCCAGCGGCGCGCCCCGCCCGAAGAACGCCGCCTTCACCACCTCGTCCCGCTTGATCGCATGCGCCACCGCCCGCCGCACCCGCGCATCGGCGAACGGTCCCGACTTGCCGTTGAACTCCAGGAACATGAACGGCCCGTCCGTCGTCTGCAGCACCAGGCGCGGGTCCGCCTCGATGGCGGCCATGCTCTGCCACGGCACATACTCGATCAGGTCCAGGTCGCCCGCCTGCAGCGCCGCCACCCGCAGGTTCTCGTCCGCATAGGCCGTGATCTTCAGCCCCTTCAGCTTCGGCAGCCCCGGCTTGTAGTAGTGCGGGTTCGCCTCGAACTCGAGCCCCACGCCCCGCTCCGCGCTCTTCAGGATGAACGGCCCGGCACCCACCGCCTGCGCGCCCCCGGCGTTGCTCTCCGGGTAGATCATCGGCATGAAATACGTGGCCAGCATCAACGGCAGCGTCGCGTTCGGCGCCTTCATCACCAGCCGGATCGTGCGCGCGTCCGGCGTCTCGATCCCAGCGATCTCCTGGCACTGCACCTTCATGTAGGCCGTGCTCTTCTCGGCCGCGATCTGCTCGAAGTTCCACTTGATGTCGGCCGACGTCACGGGCTTGCCGTTGTGCCACAGCGCGTCCCGCAGGCGGAACACCCAGGCGTCGCCGTCGCGCGTCCAGCTCTCGGCCAGCTCCGGCGCCAGTTCGCCCGCCGCGGAATAGCCGATCAGGCCGCGGTTCATCAGCGCCTGCACCGTGCCGGCCGCCGTGCCGGCGTTGGCCCAGGGCGCCAACGTCGGCGGATAGGCCGAGAGGCCGAAGCGCAGCACGCCGGGCGTGCGCGCCGCCCGGGCCGCCCGCGGCATGAAGGGCAGGGCGGCCGCGCCCCCGAGCATCAGGCGGCGGGTGGTCTGCATCATGGCGTGTCCCCTTGCTGTGCGGCCGGCATCCGGCCCTCGATCACGTCGCGCGCCGCCGCGGCCGGGTCCCGCGTGGCGGCCGGCCCATAGCCCCCCCCGCCGGCCGTGACGATCGTCACGGTGTCCCCGGGGTGCAGCGTCCCCTCGCCATGCTTGAAGTGCTCCGCCCCGGCGCTGAACTCGAACCGCGCCCGCGCCCCGGGCGCCCCGCCCTCCAGCCCCCAGGGCGACGACAGCAGCCGCGCCCCGTCCACCCGCACCCGGCACTCCCGGTTCGCCCGATACACCCGCCGCAGCCCCATGCCGCCCCGCTGCCGCCCCGCGCCGCCCGAGCCGTCCACCAGCTCGTACCGCAGCAGCGACAGCGGGTACTCGCCCTCCAGCGCCTCCAGCGGCAGGTTGCTCGTGTTGGTCATGTGCACATGCACCCCGTCCAGGCCGTCCTTGGTCTGCCGCGCGCCAGAACCACCGCCGATCGTCTCGAGGTAGACCCACAGCGTCCCGTCCGCCATGGCGCCCACGAAGGTCGCCACCGCGCAGGCCCCGTTCGTCGCCGCGATCACCCGGTCGGGCATGGCGGCCGCCAACGCCCCGTGCACCAGGTCCACAACCCGCTGGCAGGTGCCGATGCGCCCGTTGACCGCGGCCGGGCTCACGCAATGCAGGATCGTGCCCTCGGGCGCGGTCACGTGCAGCGGCCGGGCCAGGCCGGCGTTCGGCAGGATCGTCGGGTCCACCAGCGTCTTGACCGCATAGTACACCGTGCTCAGCAGCGCCGTGTACGTCATGTTCAGCCCGGCCCGCATCTGCTTCGGGCTCTCGAAGTGCAGGTGCATCTCGTCGCCCCGCACCTCGATCCCGCACGTGAACCGCAACGACGTGTCCACCTCGGGGTTGTCGTGCCAGTCCTCGAACTCGTACGTCCCGTCCGGGATGCGGGCGATCCCGGCCCGCATCTTGCGCTCGGCATAATCCAGCAGCGCCTCGCTGGCGGCCAGCACCACGCCCGTGCCGTACTTCGCGCACAGCGCCTGCACCCGCGCCACGCCCAGCCGGTTCGCCGCCATCTGCGCCCGCAGGTCCGACAGCCGCTCCCGCGGGACCTGGCAGTTCAGCAGGATCAGCGCCTGGATGTCGTCCTGCAACACCCCGGCCCGGTACAGCCGCACCGGCGGGATCCGCAGCCCCTCCTGGAAGATATGCGCATGCCCGCGGTCCGCGAAGTCGGCGTGGTGCGCCAGGTTCACCGCCCAGGCGACGATCGCGCCGTCCACGAACACCGGTTCCGCCAGCACGATGTCCGGCAGGTGGGTGCCCCCGCCCTCGTACGCGTCGTTGCCGGCGAACACGTCGCCCGGCTGCATCTCCGCCACCGCATGCCGCTTCAGGATGTGCGGGATGATGCCGATGAAGCTGCCCAGGTGCATCGGGATGTGCTCGGCCTGGCACAGCGTCCGCCCCGCCGTGTCGAACAGCGCCGTCGAGCAGTCCCGCCGCTCCTTGATGTTGGTCGAGTAGCTCGCCCGGATCAGCGCCTCGCCCATCTCCTCCGTGATGGACCCGAGGGCGCTGCCGATCACCTCGACCGTGATCGGGTCGACCGCGATGGCCGCGCCGGGCTGCGGCGGAACGACGCTGTCCATCAGGTTTCCACTTCCAGGATCAGGTTGCCATAAGGCTCGACGCGCCCCGTCATGCACGGCAGCACGACCGTCGTCGCGTCCATCTGCTCGACGATGGCGGGGCCCGCGATGCGGTGGCCGGGCAGCAGCCGCTCCCGGTCGTACACCGGGCACGCGACGAAGCCGCCCGCCTCCGGCAGCCACACCTCCCGCTGCCCCATGACCGCCGCCCCGGCGTCCGCCGGCCCCTCCGGCCGCGGCTGGAACGCCGCCTTCGGCACCAGCCCGGCCGCGCCAACCCGGTAGGTCACCAGCTGCACCGTCTCCCCCTCCGCGGCGAACCCGTACATCCGCCGATGCGCCGCGTCGAACCCCTCGGCCAGCGCATCGAGCGTGGCACTCGTGATCGCCCCCTCCGGCACCGCGATCGGCAGCTCGTAGTTCTGCCCGGCGTAGCGCATGTCCACCGTCCGCACGGTCTGCTGCGCCGCGGGCGGGATGTGCTCCGCCGCGAACCAGGCCGCCGCCCGGGCCAGCAGCGCCTCGAAGTCCGCCGCCAGCGCCGGCAGCGCCGCCGTGTCAAGCGTCACCAGCCGCGTGCTGGCGAAGTCCGCCCGCAGGTCGGTCAGCAGCAGCCCCATCGCGCATAGGATGCCGGGGTTCCGCGGCACCAGGATGCGCGGCATGTCCAGCTCCCGCGCCAGCCGCGCCGCATGCAGCGGGCCGGCACCGCCGAACGCCACCAGCGTGTAGTCCCGCACGTCGTAGCCCCGCTGCACCGAGATCACCCGGATCGCCCGCACCATGTTGGCCGTGACCACCGACAATATGCCCTGCGCCGTCGCCATCACATCGAGCCCCAGCGGCCCCGCGAGGCGCTCGATCGCCGCCCGCGCCAGATCCTGCCGCACCGCCATCCGCCCGCCCAGCAGATGCGTGGGGTTCAACGTCTGCAGCACCACGTTGGCGTCGGTCACCGTGGGCTCGGTCGCGCCCAGGCCGTAGCAGACGGGGCCGGGATGGGCGCCCGCGCTGCGCGGCCCCACCTTCAGCAGCCCGCCGCCATCGATGAACGCGATGCTGCCGCCGCCCGCCCCCACCGTATGGATGTCCAGCATCGGCGCCTTGATCGGGTAGCCGTGCACCTCCGCCTCGCTCGCCATCCGGCAGGCGCCGCCGGTCAGCAGCGCCACGTCCGTGCTGGTGCCGCCCATGTCGAAGGTGATCAGGTCCGGCATGCCCACCATGCCGGCCAGCGCCTGCGCCGCCACCACCCCGGTGCTGGGCCCCGACAGCACCGTCCGCACCGGCAGCGCCGCCGCCGTGTCGAACCCGATCACCCCGCCGTTCGACTGCGTCAGGTGCGGCGCCGCCCGCAGCCCGGCCTCCCGCAGCCGCCCGCCCAGCCGCTCGATGTAGCGCTGCATCACCGGGCCCAGATAGGCGTTCACCACCGCCGTGCTCATCCGCTCGAACTCGCGGAACTCGGGCGCCACCTCGTGCGACGTGCTGACGAAGGCGTCCGGCAACTCCTCGGCGACGATCTCCCGCGCCCGCTGCTCATGCGCGGGCCGCAGGAACCCGTACAGGAAGCAGATCGCCACCGCCTCCACCCCGGCCGCGCGCAGCGTCCGGGCCGCGGTCCGCAACCCGGCCTCGTCCAGCGCCGCCTCCACCGTGCCGTCGTGGCGCACCCGTTCCGTCACCTCCAGCCGCAGGTCGCGGCTGACCAGCGTCTGCGGCTTGTCCACCTGCATGTCGTACAGGTCCGGCCGCTTCTGCCGCCCGATCTCCAGCAGGTCGCGGAACCCGTCCGTTGTGATCAGCCCCGTCCGCACGCCCCGCAGCTGGATCAGCGCGTTGGTCGCCACCGTCGTGCCGTGGCCGAAATACCCGACCTGGTCGAACGTCGCGCCCACCCGGCCGACGCTCTCGGCCACCCCGTCCGCGATGCCCCGGCTGGGGTCGTCGGGCGTGGACGGCACCTTCCACACCTCCACCCGGCCGGACTCGTCGTCGAACAGGCAAAGGTCCGTGAAGGTGCCGCCCGAGTCCACGCCGATCCGCCAAGCCATCCACCATCCCTCGCAGCGCCCATGCTGCGCTGCGATGATCGCGCGCCCCGGCCCCCGGGGGAAGGGCCCATCTGCACGGGAAACGCGAACGGCCGGGCTTGGGGCCCGGCCGTTCCGTCGTCGATCGAGGCTTCGGCTAGAAGTGGAAGATCACGTCGCTGGCACCCAGGATCACGTGGTTCTTGTCCGGCGCGATCCCCCGGCTCGGGCTGCCGTCGAAGGCATTCTTCGACGCCATCCAGTAGCCGATCTCCGGCCGGAACTCGATCTGCGGCGAAAGCCAGTGCTGCCAGCCCAGCGTGTACTCGTAGTAGCGTGCCTTCGTCCCGGTCCGCTGGCCCTGCGCGTCGTAGTAGTATTCCGGGCGGAACGAGAAGTTGTTCAACGGGTCGGGCGAGTAGTTGATGTAGGCGAGCGCACCGACCGCATTGGCCGTGCAGCGCAGCCGGTTCGGGTCCTTGCACTGCGCCAGGTTCGGCCCGTTGATCGGCAGGATCGACGGCGAGAACGGCGTCCCGCCCCCCTGGTAGATCGCCAGCGCCTGGGCGTTGTTCGCGTTCGGCACGCCCCGCTGATACTCGTAGTAGCTTTCCAGCGACACATGCCAATGGTCGTTGAACTTGTGATAGTACGTGACGCCGTACCATTGCAGGTTGTTGTAGCCCCAGTTGCCGCGGTTGATCCCGTTGGCGCAGGGCTGGATGTTGTCATTCCCGTCGTTGAAGCTGTACCGCACGCATCCGGTGAAGGTGGGCTGCGCGCCCGGGTCCTTCATGAACGACGTGCCGCCATACAGCGCGTTGTTCGGCAACAGGTTCGTCGCCCGCGACGACAAGTGCCAGAGCGGCGCCTCCGTGCCGTCGCTGATCCCCAGCTGCAGGATCAGGTTCTTCGTGATCGCCAGCGTGCCCTGGACACCCGTGTTGGTGTAGTTGTCGTACGTATACGTGAACGAATGCGTATACATGTAGTTGTTCGGTGCCAGCTGCGCCTCGATGTCCGGCAACGAGATGTAGCGCCCGACGCGGATCATCAGCCCGTTCAGGATCTGCGGGATGAACACCTCGCCATACACCATCGGGAAGTCATACCCGTTGACGTTGTTATGCTTGAGCAGCTGCGAGCTCGCCAGCCCGTACGACGTGGTGTAGCGGTAGTTCTCGCCATAGATCCCCGCGACGCGGAAGCCCCAGTCGATGTGGTCCGTCTGCACCGTGTCCGGCGTCCGCTCCACATAGACCACCGCCTGGTCCAGCTGCACCGTGTTGGGCGTGTAGGCATAGCCGATCGGCGCGTTGCCCGCAGGCCGCCGGGTGCTGCTGCTGATGTTTCCGCCGGGGTCGACCCACCCATACACCTGGATGTGGTTGTCGTTCAGGAAGCGCCCGACCCCGGTATTGGCGATCGCCACCATCAGCGGGCTGTCGACCGAGCTCGGCCGGTTCACGCCCAGCGCGGTCGTGCCGCCATACGGCCATTCCGTGAACGGCATCGGCGGGATCGTGACCGGCGTCGGCGGCCAGTCGGCCCGGCGTCCGGCCGGGGCCGACGGATCGGACGGGGCTGCGGGCTGACCCAGCTCGAGCTTGTAGTAGTTGTACAGCCGCTCGAAGACCCCCGTGCCCAGATAGGGGTCGAGGCACTGGTAGTTCTTGTAGGGGTCCGGGTTCACCGAACAGTCCGCAGCCGCAGGCACCGCGGTCGAGACGCGGGCCGGGGAGCCCGGCGATGCCGGCGTGGGCGCGGCAGAGTTCTGCTGGGCGAAGGCCGAAACCGGGAGCAGCAGCACGACCCCCAGGGCGGAGCCCGCCGAAAGATAGCGTCGCATCAAGAAAACACCTCCGATGGGTCCACGCCCGGCCGGAAAGCCGGTGCCTCGACACGGAGCCGTGGGGCCGAACCGGATAAAAGTTCCATGCATGTCTCAGGCGGTGTTGCTTGGCTGCAACGGCGCGGACATGTTCTATACTGTCGAAGTTAGATTAGGGTCGCCGACTCCGAAGGCCAAACAGCCCGGACACCGAGTTCCCCCTGTAGTCGTCGACCTTCACGTCGTCGCGGTTCCACCAGCCGCCGCCCAGGGCCTGGAACAGGGCCGCCGTGTCCGCCAGCCGCGCCGCCTTCGCCTGCACCAGGTTGATCAGCGCCTGCTGATACGTCTGCTGCACCGTCAACAGCGACAGCTGCCCCACCTGGCCCAACCGCTGCTGCGCCTGCGTGATCCGCAGGCTGTCTCCCGCCACCTTCTCGGCGATCAGCGCCGCGTTCACCGCATCCGCATCCGCCTGCAGCGCTCGCAGGCTGTCGGCCACGTTCTGGAACGCCGTTACCACCACGTTCTTGTACTGCGCGGCCACCTGGTCGAAGTTCGCCTCCGCCGCACGCTCCCGATGGAACAGCGTCCCGCCCTGGAAGATCGGCTGCGTCACCGCCGCCGCCAGGGTGAAGAAGCCGTTTCCTGGCGTGAACAGCCCGCTCAGCCGCGCCGGGCTGCTGCCCAGCACCCCCGTCAGCGACAGGTTCGGCAGCCGGTTCGCCACCGCAACCCCGATCAGCGCGCTTGCCGACTGCAGGTTCGCCGTCGCTTGCCGGATGTCCGGCCGCTGTTCCACCAGGCGCGACGGCAGGCTGACCGGAAGGTCCATCGGCAGGGTGAAGGTCGACAGGTCGAACGTCTCGTCCAGCTCCTGGCTCGGCAGCCGCCCCGTCAACGCCGTCAGCTGGTCCCGCTGGATCGCCAGCTGCTTGCGCAGCGGCGGCAGCGTCGCCAGCGCCGTGGCCAGCAACGCCTGCTGCACCAGCACGTCGCCGCCCGACACGCCGCCCAGCGCCTGCTGCTTCTGCAGCACCTGGAACGACCGGTTCTCGATCGCGATGATCTCCTCGGTCGCGGCGATCTGCCCGCGCAACGACGCCTCCTGCACCGCCGCCGACACCACGTTCGACGTCAGCGTCAGGTACGTCGCCTCCAGCTGGAACCGCTGCGACTCCGCCTGTGCCCGCTGGTCCTCGATCTGCCGCCGCATCCCGCCCCAAACGTCCGGCACATACGACACGTTCAGCTGCAAGGTCTGCAGGTTGTAGTAGGGCGAATACCCCACCGGCTGCAGCGACGCGGTCGCCGTCTTGTTCCGGCTGGGCTGGTAGCTGCCGGACACCGTGGGGAACAGCGCGCCCTCCTGCGCATAGACCAGCTCCCGCGACTGCCGCAGCGCCGCCTGCGCCGCCTCCAGCGTCGGGTTCGCCTGCAGCGCCCGCTCGACCACCGCGTTCAGCCCGGGCGACCGGAACAGCGTCCACCACTGTCCCGGGATGTCCTCGGCACCCACGAACCGCTGCGGCTCGGCCGCCGGCGCCCCGGCCGCCGGCGGCTGCCCCGCCTGCGCGGCCAGCGTCTCCTTCGTATAGCCCTCGACCGCGGGGGCAGCGGGCGTCTGGAAATCCGGCCCCACCGCACAGCCCGCCAGCACCCACCCGAGCAACAACGGGCGTGCCCACACCGCCCGCATGAAGCGTCCGGCCTTCATTCCCCGGCACTCGGCTGCAGCGCGGGATCGGGCGCCGCCACCCGCTTCTCCCGCGCCGTGAACACCTCGATCAGCACCGGCAGCACCACCAATATCAGCAGCGGCGCCACGATGATCCCGCCCACCACCACCAGCGCCAGCGGCCGCTGCACCTGCGACCCGATCCCGTTCGACACCGCCGCCGGAAGCAGCCCCACGCAGGCCGCCACGCACGTCATGAACACCGGCCGCATCAGCACGCTGCACGTCTGCAGGATCGCCGGCCGCCCCGTCACCCCCTCGAAGGCCAGCTTGCGGAAATAGGCCAGCAGGATCACCCCATCCATCACCGAAATCCCGAACAGCGCCACGAACCCGATCGCCGCCGAGACGCTGAACGGCGTGTCCGTCAGCACCAGCGTGAAGATGCCCCCCACCATCGCCATCGGGATCACGCTCGCGGCCAGCAGCGTGTCCTTCAGCGTCCCGAACAGCCCGAACAGCAGGAACAGGATCAACGCCAGGCTCACCGGCACCAACAACGACAGCCGGGCGATGGCCTCCTGCAGGTTCTCCACCTCGCCGACCCATTCCAGCCGCACGCCGGGCGGCAGCAGCACCTCGTCCCGGACCCGGCGCTGCGCCTCCAGCACCGCGCTGCCCACGTCGCGGTTCCGCACGCTGAACTTGATCGGCACGTAGCGTTCCTGCTGCTCGCGGTAGACGAAGGCGGCACCCGTCGTCAGCTTGATGTCCGCCACCTCGCTCATCGGCACCAGATACGTGCCTCCGCTGGCCGAGGTCGCGCCGATCGTGATGTTGCGCAGCGCATCCAGGCTCTGCCGGTATTCGGGGGCCAGGCGGATCACCATCGGGAAGTGCCGGTCGCTGCCGCCCTCGTAGATGTCGCCCGCCGCCTGGCCGCCCACCGCCGCCTGGATCGCGGTGTTGATGTCCCCGCTCGCCAGCCCGTAGCGCGCCGCCCGGGCCCGGTCGACCGTGATGGTGATGGTCGGCTGCCCCAACGACGACACCACGGCCAGGTCCGTCACCCCCTTGGTCTGCTTCAGGATGTCCTTGATCTTCGCCGCTGTCGCCTCCAGCACCTTCAGCTCCGGCCCGAACACCTTGACGGAGTTCTCCCCCTTCACCCCCGAAGCCGCCTCCTCCACGTTGTCCTGGATGTTCTGCGACGCGTTGAACTCCACGCCCGGGTACCGGTCGGTCAGCCCGCCGATGATCTCGTCCGTCAGCTTCTCCTTCGTCACGCCATCCGGCCACTCCGTCGGCAGCTTCAGCGGCACGTAGAACTCGATGTTGAAGTACCCGGTCGAATCCGTCCCGTCATCCGGCCGCCCATGCTGCGAGACCACGGTCACCGTCTCCGGGAACGTCTTGATGAACTTGCGCATCCCGTTCGCCGCCTCGTCCCCTGCCTCCAGCGAGATCGCCGTCGGCATGGTCGCGCGGATCCACAGGTTGCCCTCCTCCAGCTTGGGCAGGAACTCCATCTTCAACGCCCCGGCGCTGAACCCGCACAGCACCAGCAGCAGCGCCATGCCCCCCAGCGTCACGATCCCGTTGTCGAGCGCCATCCGCAGCAGCGGCTCGTACACCCGCCGCAGCCCGCGGATCACGATCGTCTCCTTCTCCTCCAGCCGCAACGGCAGGATCATCGCCGACAAGGCCGGAGAGACGGTGAACGAGCACAGCAGCGCGCCCATCAGCGCATAGGCGTAGGTCTTGGCCATCGGCGAGAAGATGTGCCCCTCGATCCCGCCCAGCCCGAACAACGGCACGAAGGCCGCGATGATGATCGCCGCCGAGAAGAAGATCGACTTCCCCACCTCGCCGGCCGCACCCTGCATGATCCCGAGCCGCCCGGGCAGCCAGCTGTTGCTGCCCAGATGCCGGGTCCGGCTCGGCGCATGCCCGGCGTCCGACTCCACCAGGTGGCGGAAGATGTTCTCCACCATCAGCACCGCCACATCGACGATCAGCCCGAAGTCGATCGCCCCCACCGAAAGCAGGTTCGCCGACTCGCCCCGCAGGCTCATCACCAGCAGCGCGAAGCTCAGCGCGAACGGGATCGTCAGCGCCACCACGAAGGCGGTGCGCAGGTTGCCCAGGAACACCCACTGCACCAGGAAGATGAAGGCGATCCCCTCCAGCACGTTGTGCATCACCGTGTGCGTCGTGATTCCGATCAGGTCGGTCCGGTCGTAGTACGGAACCAGCCGGACCCCCGGCGGCAGCACGTTCTCGTTGTTCATCTTCTCGACCGCCGCCTCGACCAGCTTCAAGGTCGGCAGCGTCTCCGACCCGCGCCGCATCAGCACGATGCCCTGCACGATGTCGTCGTCCTCGTCCTGGCCCGAGATCCCGAGCCGCGGCTGGTTCCCGATCGCGACCGTCGCCACGTCGCCGATCACCACCGGCACGCCGTTGGTCTGCGTCAGCACCGTGTTGCGCACGTCGTCCATGGAGCGCATCAGCCCCACGCCCCGCACCACGGCCGCCTGCGGCCCCAGGTTGAGCGTGTTGCCGCCCACGTTGCTGTTGTTGTTGTTCAACGCCGTCAGCACCTGCGCCAGCGTCAGCCCGTAGGTCTGCAGCCGCCCGAGATCCACCGTCACGTCGTACGTCTTGGTCTTGCCGCCCCACCCCGTGACGTCCGCCACCCCCGGCACCGCCCGGAACCTGCGCTGCACCACCCAGTCCTGCACCGTCTTCAGGTCCGTCACCGAGAACCCGGGCGGCCCCACCAGCCGGTAGCGGTAGATCTCCCCGGTGGGGCTGGTCGGCGAGATGCCCGGCTGCGCGCCCCCCGGCAGCGGCGGCAGCTGCGACAACCGGTTCAGCACACGCTGCTCGGCTTCCTCATACGTGAAGTCGTAGGTGAACTGCACCTTCACGTCCGACAGCCCGAACAGCGACACCGTCCGGATCGAGGTCACGTGCGGGATGCCCGCCAGCTGCACCTCGAGCGGGATCGTCACATACCGCTCGATCTCCTCCGCCGACTGCCCGGCATACTGCGTCACGATGTCCACCAAGGGCGGCACCGGGTCCGGATAGGCCTCGATGTTCAGCCGGCTGAACGCGAACCCGCCCGCACCCAGCACCGCCATGAACAGCACGATGACCAGCACCCGGCTGCGCAGCGAGAATGTGACCAGCCCGTTCACGACCCTGTCCCCGTCAGTCCTGCGTCGCGGCCCGGTCGATGAACAGGCTGCCGCGCGTGACCACCTTCTCCCCGGCCGTGATGCCCGAGACGGCCTCCACCAGCTTGCCCGTCGTCACCCCGGCCTTGATCTCCCGCGGCGCGATCGTCCCGTCGGCCCGCATCACCCAGACCCGCGCCTTGTCGCCCTCGTAGATCACCGCCTCCTGCGGCACGGCCACGCCCGCATGCTCGTCCGAGATCGCGATCGTGAAGGTCGCGAACATCTCGGGCTTCAGCAGACCCTCCGCATTGTCCACCTCCGCCCGGATCGGCAGCCGGTGCGTGCTGGCGTCCACCGCCGCCGCCACATACGTCACCGTCGCCTTGAACACCCGGTCCGGGAACGCGGTCACCCGCACCTCCACCGCCTGGCCCAGCCTCACCAGCGGCGCATCCCCCTCCCGCACGTTGGCCACGAGCCAGACATGCGCCAGGTCGCCGATCGTGATCACGGGGTCGGTCGCGCCCGAGTTGAGATACTGTCCCTGGCCCAGCTTGCGCAGCGTCACCGTGCCCGAGATCGGCGCCGGCACCGTCAGCTGCGGCGAAGTCCGCCGCGTCGCGTCCAGCTCGGTCAGCTGCGCGTCCGTCACCCCCAAAATCCGCAGCCGGTCCCGCACCGCCGCCTGCGCGATCTCGGCGCTGCGCTGGTCGTTCTGCGCGCCCACCAGGTCCGCCTGGGCCTGCTGCACGTCCTTCTGCGCCGCACCCTGGACCGCGAACAACGCCTGCTGCCGCCGTGCGGCGAGGCCCAGCAGCGCCACCTGGGACCGGGTCTTGGCAAGCGTCGCGCTGGCGGTGATGAAGTCGTTCTGCGCCTGCACCAGGTCCGTCGATTCGATGCGGAACAGCGGCGCCCCGCGCTCCACCCGGTCCCCGGCGCGCACGAACACCTGGCTCACCCGGCCGGTATAGGGCGGATAGACCGGCGTCGTCGTGTCGTCGTCGATCGCGATCTTGCCCTCGGCGGTCCGCTCCGCCCGGAACTGCGTCGCCACCAGCGGCTCGATCGTCAGCCCGGCCAGCTGGGCCGCCGTCGGCTTGAACCCGTCTGCGGCGGCCAACGGCACGGCCGGCGCCACCACCGCCGGCACCGCCAGCCGATACAGCGACGGGCCCACCATCACGCCACCCAGCAGCAGCCCGCCCAGCAGGACCAGCAGCAGGACCTGCGCCTTCCGCGACAACCCCGGTCGCCGCACCGCCGAAACGGAGGGCGTGGAAACCCGGGCCGCCCCACCCAGATCCGCTGTACGCTCGAGCTCCATCAACCACCTGCCGTCAGCCGCCGGGTCGCGGCCCGGCTCCGTTCCTGTGTGCACGCGTCGCGAAAGGCCCGTCACGCCAAAGGGGCGAACCCGGAACACACCCCGGTCGCCCACGCTGCCATGCGCCCCCGATCCCGGCCGCCTGTCGCCACCAGACCGCGTCTACGACATGGCATCGTAAAAAGCCCATCAGATTCTGCCACGGCGCCCGGCGCAAGACCTCGCTGCCCCCGCCATCCATGATCGTTCAGCGACAGACCGGCCTCAAACCATTCCGTCCCGCGCCAGGCCCGACAGCGCCGCGTCGTCGAGCCCCAGCCAGCCGCCCAGCACCGCCCGCGTGTCGGCGCCGAGCTGCGGCGGCGGCAGACGGTACTCGGGCGGGGTGGCCGACATGCGGATCGGGTTCGCCACCAGGCTCGCGTCGGTCCCCGACGCATGCGCCATGTGCATGTTCAGCCCGCGCGCCACCACCTGCGGGTCCGCGAACACGTCGGCCAGCGTGTTGATCGGGCCGCAGGGAACGCCCGCCGTCTCCAGCGCCGCCACCCAGTCCGCCGTCGTCCGCCCGGCCGAGACCGCGCTGAACGCCGCCTCGAACGCCGCACGGTGCCGCACCCGGTCCGTGTTGGTCCGGAACCGCGGATCGTCGGCCCACTCCGGATGCCCCCCCACCGCGCACAGCCGCCCGAACTGCCCGTCATTGCCCACCGCCACGATCATCGACCCGTCCTGCGTCGGGAAGTCCTGGTAGGGCACGATGTTCGGGTGCGCGTTGCCCATCCGCACCGGCGCCTCGCCCGAGGCCAGGTAGTTCATCGTCTGGTTCGCCAGGCTCGCCACCTGCACATCCAGCAGCGCCATGTCGATCCACTGCCCCTCGCCGCTCCGTTCCCGGTGCGACAGCGCCGCCTGGATGGCGTTGCAGGCATAGAGCCCCGTCAGGATGTCGGTCAGCGCCACGCCGACCTTCTGCGGCCCGCCCCCCGGCTCCCCGTCGGGCCGCCCGGTGATGCTCATCAGCCCGCCCATGCCCTGGATCAGGAAATCGTAGCCGGCCCGCTTCGCGTAGGGGCCGGTCTGGCCGAAGCCGGTCACCGAGCAGTACACCAGCCGCGGGTTCACCTGCCGCAGCGACTCCCAGTCCAGCCCGTACTGCGCCAGCCCGCCCACCTTAAAGTTCTCGATCAGCACGTCGCACTGCGCCGCCAGCCCGCGCACCAGCGCCTGCCCTTCCGGCCGGGTGAAGTCGATCGTCACCGAGCGCTTGTTGCGGTTGGTGCACAGGAAGTAGGCCGCGTCCCGCCGCTCCCCCTCCGGCATGCCCGGGAGCCAGGGCGGGCCCCAGCTGCGCGTGTCGTCGCCCACGCCCGGCCGCTCCACCTTGATCACCTCCGCCCCGAGGTCGCCGAGCAGCTGGCCGGCCCAGGGCCCGGCCAGCACCCTCGACAGGTCGAGCACCTTCAAATGGGACAATGCACCCGCCACGCCGCTCTCCTCATGCCGACCGGCCCCGAAGGTAGGCCAGCAGGTCCGGAGGGGCCAGCGGCAACCCCCGGGTGCTCCACCTGTTGCCGGCCGGGCCCGAGCACGCGCATCCTGCGGGCATGAAACTCATCGTCCTCGGCGCCGGCGTCGTCGGCACCACCACCGCCTGGTACCTCGCCCGCGCCGGGCACGAGGTCACCGTGCTCGACCGGCAGCCCGGGCCGGGGCTCGAGACCAGCTTCGCCAATGCCGGACAGGTCTCGCCCGGCTACTCCGCCCCCTGGGCCGGGCCCGGCATCCCGCTCAAGGCGCTCAAGTGGCTCATGATGCGCCACCGCCCCTTCGTCGTCTGGCCCCGCCTCGACGCCCGGCTCGGCTGGTGGCTGTCGCAGATGCTGGCCAACTGCACCGAAGACGCCTACCGCACCAACAAGGGCCGCATGGTCCGCCTGGCCGAGTACAGCCGCGACGTGCTGCGCGACCTGCGCGCCGAAACCGGGATCGAGTACGACGGACGCCAGCGCGGCACGCTGCAGCTGTTCCGCCTGCAGAAGCAGCTGGACCACATCGGCGACGACACCGCCGTGCTCGACGAGTACCATGTCGGCTACGAGATCCTCGACCGCGCCGGCTGCGTCGCCGCCGAGCCCGCTCTGGCACGCACCCAGGACCGCATCGTCGGCGGCCTGCGCCTGCCCGGCGACGAGACCGGCGACGCACACCAGTTCACCCGCAACCTGGCCGACCTCGCCACGGCGCAGGGCGTCGTCTTCCGCTACGGCGTCACCATCCAGCGGCTGGCGACCGAGGCCCAGCGCGTCACCGGCGTCGTGACCGCCGAGGGCACGCTGACCGCCGACGCCTATGTCGTCGCCCTCGGCAGCTACTCCCCTGCGCTGATCCGCCCCTTGGGCCTGCAGCTGCCGGTCTATCCCGTGAAGGGCTACTCGCTGACCCTGCCGATCACCGATCCCGACCAGGCGCCGGTCTCGACCGTCATGGACGAGACCTACAAGGTCGGCATCACCCGGCTCGGCGACCGCATCCGGGTGGGCGGCACGGCGGAGCTGGCCGGGTTCAGCGCCACCCTGCGCCAGCCGCGCCGTGCCACGCTGGAGCGCTCGGTGAACGACCTGTTCCCGGGCGGCGGCGACGTGGCGCAGGCCAGCTTCTGGACCGGCCTGCGCCCCATGACGCCCGACGGCACGCCCATCGTCGGTGCCACGCCCTTCCCCAACCTGTTCACCAACACCGGCCATGGCACGCTCGGCTGGACCATGGCCTGCGGCTCCGCCCGCGTCCTGGCCGACACCGTCTCGGGCCGCGCGCCCGAGATCGCAGCGGCCGATCTGGGGCTCGACCGCTACTGACCCCAGCGCCGCTAAGGCTTCGCTAACCATTCTCCCCTCAGGCTGGGCCGTGTCCCTCCTGCTCCCTCTCCTCCGAAGCCTCACGCGTCCCGGCTGGGCCCTGCTGCCGGACCTGCACTTGCCGCGCCTGCAACGCCGGATCGAGGCGGTGCTCGTCATGCCCGGCGCTGTCCTCGTGTTCGGCACCGTCCGCTCCGTGGTCGAGGCCGCCGCCCTCGACCTCGCCGACTTCCACGCGGGTTGCCGCCACGCCCCCGTGCTGCCCATCCACCTGGTCCAGGGCGAGCGAGTCGTCGCCCAGCGCCCCCTCCCCTTCCCCGGCGCCGCACCCCCCATCGCCTGCACGCGCCTGCTGCTGCCCGGCCTGCTCGACCACGTCGCCCGTCTGCCCCCCGTCCCCGGCCTCGTGCCCGAACGCTGGGCCCAGGCCCCCTACCGCCCCGTGCCGGGCCTGATGGAGGCGGCCTGCCACCTTTATGCCCGGCACGACGTCGCTCGCCTGCTGCTGGCCGGCGCCGCGCACCATGACCTCGTGCGCACCCGGGCCGCCGTCGACGCGGTCCTGACGCACGCCGAAGCCACGGGGACCCGCCATATCCTGTTCGTCACCGGCGCCCCCGGTGCCGGCAAGACGCTGTGCGGCCTGGACACCGCATTCACGCGCGGCACCCCGGGGCCCAAAGGCACCGGCGCCCGGGCCGCCTTCCTGACCGGCAACCCCGCCCTGCTGCACGTGCTCCGCGCCGCCCTGGTGCGCGACGCCGCCGCCCGGGGCCTGGTGGCCCGCGCCGCCCGCCAGCGCATCGAGGCCGTCATCCAGCCGCTGCACGCCTTCCGCGACCAGCACGTGCCCAGCCCGGCGCCGCCCCCCGACCGCGTGCTCGTCATCGACGAGGCCCAGCGCTGCTGGACCGCCGACTACGCCATTCGCAAGTCCCGCAACCGCCCCGTGCCCCTCGCGGATTCCGAGCCCGCCCTCATCCTGGACATCATGGCCCGCACCCCCGGCTGGTCCGCCATCGTCTGCCTGCTCGGCGGCGGGCAGGAGATCCACGCCGGCGAAGGCGGCCTGGCGAACTGGGGCCAGGCGCTCGAGACCCGGCCGGCCTGGCACACCCACGCCCCGCCCGCCGCCCTGCAGTCCAGCGACCCCCGCCAGCACCTGGTCCCGACGCCCCGCCTGCAACTCGACCCCGACCTCCATCTCGGCAGCCCCCTCCGCGCCTACCGCGCGCCCCAGCTGGTCCGCTGGGTGGACGCCGTGCTGGCCGGCACCCCCCAGGCGGCGCGGCGCCTGGCCGGCCCCGCTTTGCCCGTCCGCCTCACCCGCTCGCTGGCCGCCATGCGCGACGCCCTGACCCGCCGGCATCCCCGCCGCTGCGGCCTGCTCGCCAGCACCGGCGCCCGGCGCCTCCGGGCCGAAGGCCTCGGCGAGCAGCTCTGGCACCAGGACGAGGACGCCGTCGCACGCTGGTTCCTCGGCACCTGGCCCGACATCCGCAGCGCCGAGGCGCTCGAGACCGCCGGGACCGAGTTCGGCGTCCAGGGCCTCGAGCTCGAACATGTCGGGCTCTGCTGGGACCTCGACCTGGTCCGCGCCACCCATGCAGGCACGGAATCCTGGCAGGCCCGCGCCTTCCGCGCCACTGCCTGGACCGTGCCGCGCAGCGCCGAGACCCTCTCCAACCGCCTCAACGCCTACCGCGTGCTGCTGACCCGCGCCCGCCAGTCGCTCATCATCTGGGTGCCGGAGGGCGACAGCCGCGACCCCACGCGCGACCCCGCCCAGTACGACGCCGTCGCCGCATACCTCGGGCACTGCGGCGTCCCGCCCCTCGAACCCGGCCTGGACGACAGCGCCGCATCCGCCGATCATCCCGCCATGCCCGAGCCCGTCCTGCTGTGAAAGCCCTCCTGCTCGCCGCACTCCTGCTCGCCGCCGGGCTGATCACCCCTGGGCCCGCGGCCCTGGCTGCGGAGCTGAAGGTCGCGACCTGGAACCTCGAATGGCTGACCCTGCGCCCCGCCGGGGACCCCGCCCTGCCGCGCGACGTCATGCCCAAGCCCGCAGCCGACCGTGCCCTGCTCCGCCGCTACGCCGCCCAGCTGGACGCCGACGTGGTCGCCTTCCAGGAGGTGGACGGCGCCGCCGCCGCCGCCGAGGTCTTCCCGCCCGACCGATACACCCTGTTCCTGACCAACGACGACGTCGTGCAGCGCACCGGCTTCGCCGTCCGCCGCGGCCTCGTCGTCGAGCGCAACCCGGACCTCGTGGCGCTCGACCTCAACCCCGGCGCGCAACGCCACTTGCGCAGCGGTGCCGACATCACCGTCGTGCAGCAGGGCAGTCGGCTCCGGCTGCTGAACGTCCACCTCAAGACCGGCTGCCACGACGCGCCGCTGCAGGGCCGCAACCGCAACTGCCAGGTCCTGCGCCGCCAGCTCGCCCCGCTGCAGGGCTGGGTGGCCCAGCGCGCGACGGAGGGGGCGCCCTTCGTCCTGTTGGGCGACTTCAACCGTGTCATGGACGGCTCGGACGAGATGCTCGCCGCCCTGAATGCCACAGCCCCCCTGGCCCGCGCCACCGCCGGCCAGGGCACGCCATGCTGGGGTGGCAACACCTTCATCGACCACATCATCGCCGGCGGCGCCGCCCGCGCCTGGATGCAGCCCGCCACCCTGCGCGTCCTGGTCTACCGCGAGACCGCGCCGGCCATGCGCGAACACCTGTCCGACCACTGCCCCGTCTCCGTCCGCTTCCGCCTGCCGGACTAGCGGTCTAGGGTGTCGCCGGGGAAAACACGGAGACTCCGATGACATTGACGGTTCTGGTGACGGGCGCGAGCGCCGGGTTCGGCGAGGCGATCGCCCGGCGCATGGTGGCGGACGGCCATCGCGTCATCGCAGCAGCCCGGCGCAAGGACCGGCTGGACGCGCTGCACCAGGCGCTCGGCGACAAGCTGCTGCCCATCGCGCTCGACGTGACCGACAAGGCCGCCGTCGCCGCCCTGCCCGGCAGCCTGCCCGCGGACTGGAAGGCGGTGGACGTCCTGGTCAACAATGCCGGCCTCGCCCGCGGCGTCAGCCCCGCCCAGGTCAGCCAGGTCGCCGACTGGGACACGATGGTCATGACCAACATCGTCGGCCTCATGCACGTCACCCACGCCATGCTGCCCGGCATGGTCGCGCGCGACCGCGGCCACATCATCAACCTCAGCAGCACCGCCGCCATGTATCCCTATCCCGGCGGCAACGTGTACGGCGCCAGCAAGGCCTTCGTGTCCCAGTTCAGCATGAACCTGAAGTGCGACCTGGTGGGCACCGGCGTCCGCGTCACCGACCTGGAGCCGGGCCTGGTGGGCGGCAGCGAGTTCAGCAGCATCCGCCTGGGCGACTCCGACAAGGCCGCAGCGGTCTACAAGGGCACCACGCCGCTGAACCCGCAGGACATCGCCGAGGCCGTGGCCTGGGTCGTCGGCCTGCCGAAGCACGTCAACATCAACCGCATCGAGATGATGCCGACCTGCCAGGCCGCCGGCCCGCTGACGGTCAAGCGGACGGAGTAGCCCCAGTCCGCCACACCAGTCCGCCACCCCAGTCCGCCGCCCCAGTCCGCCGCCCCGGTCCGGCAACCAGGCTCAGGAGACCGCGACGCCCTTCCAGAAGGCGACGCGGCCCGCGACCTGCTCGGCGCCCTTCTTCGGCTCCGGATAGAACCAGACGGCGTCCTTGTTCTGCTTGCCGTCCACCTCGAGCGAGTAGTACTTCGCCGTCCCCTTCCAGCCACACACGCTGGTTAGGGCGCTCTCCTTCACCACGGACCGATCGAGGGCGCTGGCCGGGAAATAGGCGTTGCCCTCCACCGTCACGATGTCGTCGCTTTCGGCGACCACCCGGCCGTTCCACACCGCCTTCATGCCCGCGCCCTCATTCGGCCGTCTCCGGCTCGCGTTCGCTGGCCCCCTCGTCGCCGTCGCCCTCGGGCTTCGGCGCCACGGACACCGCGGCCTCGGTGTACTCGAAGTCCAGCTTGTCGTCCTTCAAGGCCACCTTCACCGACCCGCCCTTGACCAGCTTGCCGAACAGCAGCTCCTCCGCCAGGGGCTTCTTGATGTATTCCTGGATGACCCGGCCCAGCGGACGCGCGCCATACAGCCGGTCATAGCCCCGCTCCGCCAGCCACTCCTTGGCCGCCGAAGACAGCTCGATGGTGACGTTCCGGTCCGCCAGCTGCGCCTCCAGCTGCATGACGAACTTCTCGACCACCATGCCCACGATCTCGGGCGTCAGCCCGGCAAAGGCGATCGTCGCGTCGAGCCGGTTGCGGAACTCCGGCGTGAACAGCTTCTTCACCGCCTCGGTGTCCTCGCCCTCCCGCTCCGTCCGCCCGAACCCGATCGCCTCCTTGGCCATGTCGGACGCGCCGGCATTTGTCGTCATGATCAGGATGACGTTGCGGAAGTCCACGACCTTGCCGTTGTGATCGGTCAGCTTGCCGTGGTCCATCACCTGCAACAGGATGTTGAACAGGTCCGGGTGCGCCTTCTCGATCTCGTCCAGCAGCAGCACGCAATGTGGATGCTGGTCGATCGCGTCGGTCAGCAGGCCGCCCTGGTCGAACCCGACATAGCCGGGCGGCGCGCCGATCAGCCGTGAGACGCTGTGCCGCTCCATGTACTCGCTCATGTCGAACCGGGTCAGCTCGATCCCGAGCGTGCTCGCCAGCTGCCGGGCCACCTCGGTCTTGCCGACGCCCGTCGGGCCGCTGAACAGGTAGTTGCCGATCGGCTTCTCCGGCTCCCGCAGCCCGGCCCGCGACAGCTTGATCGCCGCCGCCAGCGCCTCGATCGCCTTGTCCTGGCCGAACACCATGGACTTCAGGTCGCGCTCCAGGTTCCGCAGCGTCTCCTTGTCGTCGGCGCTCACCGACTTCGGTGGGATGCGCGCGATCTTGGCGACGATCTCCTCCACGTCCTTCAGCGTCACCGTCTTGCGGCGCTTGCCCTCCGGCTGCAGCATCCGCGACGCACCCACCTCGTCGATCACGTCGATCGCCTTGTCCGGCAGCTTGCGATCGTTGATGTACTTGGCCGAAAGCTCCACCGCCCCGCGGATCGCCTCCTCGGTGTAGCGGACCTTGTGGTGCTTCTCGTAGTTGGTCTTGAGCCCGCGCAGGATCTTGATCGCGTCCTCCATCGACGGCTCGTTCACGTCGATCTTCTGGAAGCGCCGCACCAGCGCCCGGTCCTTCTCGAAGTAGTTCCGGTATTCCTTGTACGTCGTGCTGCCCACGCAGCGCATGTTGCCCGAGGCCAGCGCCGGCTTCAGCAGGTTCGACGCATCCATCGCGCCGCCGCTCGTCGCCCCGGCCCCGATCACCGTATGGATCTCGTCGATGAACAGGATGCTGCCGGCATGCGCCTCCAGCTCGGTCACGACCGCCTTCAGCCGCTCCTCGAAATCGCCACGATACCGCGTGCCCGCCAGCAGCGCGCCCATGTCCAGCGCGAAAATCGTGCTTTTTGCCAGAACCTCCGGCACGTCGCCCTCGACGATGCGCTTGGCCAGGCCCTCGGCGATGGCCGTCTTGCCCACGCCCGGGTCGCCCACATACAGCGGGTTGTTCTTCGTGCGCCGGCACAGGATCTGGATCGTCCGCTCGATCTCCTGGTCACGGCCGATCAGCGGGTCGATCTTCCCGGCCTGCGCCTTCTTGTTCAAGTTCACGCAGTAGTTGGTCAGCGCGTCCTGCTGCCGGCGGCCGGGCTTCTCCTCGCGCTCGCTCTCGGGCGCGCTCTCCTCCTTGTTCCCGGCGACGGGCCGCTGGGCCGTCCGCCCCGGCGCCTTGGCGATGCCGTGGCTGATGAAGTTCACCGCATCCAGCCGGGTCATGTCCTGCAGCTGCAGGAAGTATACGGCGTGGCTCTCGCGCTCGGAGAACAGCGCCACCAGCACGTTGGCCCCCGTCACCTCGTCCCGGCCGGAGCTCTGCACATGGATCGCCGCCCGCTGCACGACGCGCTGGAACCCGGCCGTGGGCTTCGGGTCGCCCGCCCGGTCGGTCGCCAGGCCCGAGAGGTCCTTGTCGAGGAACTCGCTGAGGTCCTGCCGCAGCTTGTCCAGGTCGACCCCGCAGGCCCGCAGCACGGTCGCCGCGTCGCTGTCGTCGGCCAGCCCGAGCAGCAGGTGCTCCAGCGTCGCGTATTCATGCCGGCGCTCGCTGGCGAGAGAGAGGGCGCGGTGCAGCGTCTGCTCGAGGTTGCGGGACAGCATGGTTGACGCTCCTTCGCACGTGGGTCCTCGGCCGGATCGGGCCGTGGCTTGGACGCCGGCCGACCTGGCCGTTGGTAGACGACCCTGGCAGGGTCACCGAGGGATCGCCAGGCATCCCATCAAATCAAACCAACTGGCGACTATTCCCGATGTGGGGGCAGCCGCCGATTTTTTCACCGGCCATCCGACCGGTCCCTTCCCTTGTCGCCCGCCTGTCCTTTACCGCCCGGCTGCTCTTTCTCGCCCGGCTACTCTTTCTCAATCGTGCATTGCAGAGGATGCTGGTTCTGTCGCGCCAGGTCCATCACCTGCGTCACCTTCGTCTCCGCCACCTCATACGTGTAGGCGCCGCACACGCCCACGCCACGCCGATGCACGTGCAGCATGATCCGCGTCGCCTCTTCCCGTGTCTTCTGGAAAAAGCGCTCGAGCACATGGACGACGAACTCCATCGGCGTGTAGTCGTCGTTCAGCATCAACACCTTGTACATCGCCGGCTTGCGCGTCTTCGGACGGGTCTTGACCACCACGCCCGTGTTCGGCCCACCGTCCGATCCACCCGAATTGCCCCGCTTGTCCTTGTCGCTCATGCCGCCGTCTCGATTATCCCCAACTTCGCCACCATGCCGTTCCCGGCATGCCCGAATGCGACCCCGATCGTCGTCCTGGTCGCCATGTTGCCCATCACTCTCATATCCTGGTCCCGAAGCCACGGCGGATGCAATGGCCGACTCCCCGGCCCTGCGCGCGCTGCGCCACGATCCCTGCATCCCGCACGCTGGAGCATATCGGGGCGCATGTCGCCCCGGGGAAGTGGGCAGGTCCGACTTCGCCGCCGGAGCGGCCCCAACGACCCCCGGCCCACAACGACCCACGGCCCACAACGACGAAAGGCCCGGGGCTGTTGCCCCGGGCCCTTCGCCTGGTCATCCGGCCGAAGCCGAAGGACGTCAGACCGTCTTGAAGCTCTCGACCGCCAGCGTCACGCGGCTCGCAAGCGGCGCCATCGCCTGCTCGGCAAGCTTGAACGACGTCTCGGCAACCTGGCCGCCCTGCGTCATCGCCTTCTCCATCGTGGAGCGCGCGAGCGTCGACTGCAGGTCCATCGCTTCCTTGATGGACTTCACGCTCGACATGGCGCGGAACGCCGACATCGTCTCGTCCATCGTGGACTGCGCCGTCGCCGCCATCATCTTGGACAGGTCCTGCAGGCCCGTCGCGACAATCTGGCCGGACTTCACGAACGCGTCGATGTTGGCCTGACCGAACGTCATGAACTCTTCGGGAGTCTTCATTTTGAGTGTCCTTGCTGCCAGGCTTACGCCCGGTCGATTGAAATCAGCCTTGTGCCGGCAGCGCCTCGAACTCATCATGCTGCACTGCAACATCGCTCTTAGGCGCCAGTCCGCGGGGGATTGTCAACAGATTTTTTGTGCACTGCAGCATAAACCATGGCCAGGGCTGGATGCCGCCTGTCTGGACGGCAACCAGCAAGGCCAGCTAATGCCCTGACCCTGCTGCAAAGTGTTCGTTAATGGTAGACAGTGGCAACACACCTCATCTAAGTTTGAGCGGCTCGATCCCCTGCTCGGTTTCCCGCTCAAGGAATGGCTTCTCGATGTTCGCACTGGCGCGGCTCCTCTCTCCCCATCGGCTCGGCTGTTTCGTCGTAGCGCTTCTGGTCGGCAGTGCAGGCGCCCGGGCCCAGATCGGCTCCGAGCGTTACAGCTCCATCGTCATCGACGCCGCCAGCGGCTCCGTCCTGTCGGCGGCCAACCCCGACGAACTGCGGTTCCCCGCAAGCCTGACCAAGATGATGACGCTGTATATGTTGTTCGAAGCCGTCCGGGATCGCCGGGTCGGGCTCAACGACTACGTCCCCGTCAGCCCCTCCGCCGCGGCCATGTCGCCCACCAAGCTCGGCCTGGTGCCTGGCAGCCTCATCACCGTCGAACAGGCGATCCTTGGCCTGGTGACCAAGTCCGCCAACGACGCGGCTGCCGCCCTGGGCGAGATGCTGGGCGGGGACGAGGACCGCTTCGCCCAGATGATGACGCTGCGCGCCCACGCCCTTGGCATGTCGCACACCACCTTCCGCAACGCATCGGGGTTGCCGGACTGGAACCAGGTGACCACCGCGCGCGACATGGCCATCCTGGCGCGCCACCTCATCCAGGACTTCCCCACCTACTATCACTACTTCAGCACGCCCGCCTTCGTGTATGCCGGCCACGTCATCCATAGCCACCAGCACCTTCTGACCACCTATCCCGGCGCCGACGGGCTCAAGACGGGATACACCGACGCGGCCGGGTTCAACGTCGTCACGTCGGCGGTGCGGAGCGACACGCGCCTCGTCGGCGTCGTCATCGGCGCCTCCAGTGGCGGCGAGCGTGACGCGCACATGGCCACGCTGCTGGACCAAGGCTTCGAGCGCATGGGCGTCGCCCCGGTGCTCGTCGCCAGGGCGCCAGGATACCGGCTGCCCGGCCTGATCGGCACCGCCCAGGCGGCCGTGCCCGGGCCGCGGTACGCCGTCCGCACCGCGCCCCGGTTCGCCGCCCAGTTCGCCCCCACCTTCGCACCCAACCCCCGGATCGCCCGGGCCGCCTATCCGCTGCCCCGCCGCGCGCCCGAACTGCGGTCCGACCGCGCGCCCGACGTGCGGTTCGACCGCGCGCCCGACGTGCGGTTCGACCGCAACGGCGGTGTGATCGTCGCCCGCAGCGGCCCGCCTGCGTTCAGGCCGGTCCCGGTCCAGGTCGTCCGTCCGTCCGTCCCCACCCGGACGGCCCACGACCCCTACTACGCCCGCACCCCCGGCTGACCGCGCCGCCGTCAAGCCCGCCGCCACGGACCAGAAAGGCCCGCGGCGGCCGGTCCACGCCTACTTGACCGACGAGAACCCCGTCGGGAGCAGCATCTGGTTCACGATGTTGGCGACGATTGCGCCCCCGGCCTCGGTCGCCGCGCGCTTCTCGATCCACTCCGGATCCGCCTGGAACGCCACCCACTTCGTCTCCCGCTCCGCCAGGCTCTCCCAGGCCAGCAGATACGTCAGGTCCTGGTTCGACTCTCCAACCAGCGTCGTCCAGAACCCCGCCTGCCGGATGCCGTGCCGCGCCCAGATCGCCAGCGTCACCGTCTCGAACCGCTTCAGCAGGTCCGGCAGCTTCCCCGGCACGCATCGATAGACTCGCATCTCGTAGATCATCGGACGACCCTCGTTGTGAGGCCGGCAGACTGGTCCCGCCGCATCCGCACGGCAACCCAGCCGGCGCAGCCACCCACCAGCCGGCGCAGCCACCCACCAGCCGGCGCAGCCAGCCGAAAGGAACCCGGCATCCCCGACCCCGTTAGCTCGCCATGACATTCCTGCGCCGGCATCGATGGCTGACCCTGTCCGGCGTGCTGCTCGGGCTTCTCGTCGTGGCGGCGCTGCTGTTCCAATGGGACTGGCTGATCCCGCTCGTCAACCGCCAGGCCTCGGCCGCCCTCGGCCGCCCCGTCACCATCACCCACCTGCACGTGCACCTCGGCCGCACCACAAGGGTGGAGGCCGACGGCATCACCGTCGCCAACCCGGCCGACTGGCCCGGCGGCGGCAACTTCGCCACCATCGAGCGCCTCGGCCTCGACGTCCTCCCGCTCGACTACATCCAGCACCACCAGGTCACGCTCCCCGTCATCGACGTGCAGTCGCCCAAGCTCGACGCCCAGCAGCTGCCGGACGGACGCGCCAACTGGACGTTCGGCAGCAGCACGCCGGCCGCGCCCAGCACGACCCCCGCCCCCCGGCTCGGGACTCTCCGCATCGCCGACGGCCACGCCCATGTGCGCGACGCCAAGCTGAAGGCCGATTTCAACATCGACCTGGAGACGAAGGAGACAGAAACCGGCGGCGGCAAGGACGGTACCGGCCAGATCGTTGCCGAGGCGAAAGGCACCTACGCCGCCCAGCCCATCACCGCCCAGTTCGTCGGCGGCGCCCTGCTGTCGCTCCGCGACGCCGCCAAACCCTATCCCGTGGACCTCAAGCTCGCCAACGGCCCCACCCGGGTCAGCCTGCAGGGCACGGTGCAGGACCCCTTGTCATTCGCCGGCGCCGACCTGAAGCTGGAGCTGTCGGGCCCCGACATGGCGCTGCTCCTGCCGCTGACCGGCATCGCCATCCCGAAGACCCCGGCCTACCGCATCGCCGGGAAGCTCGACTACAGCGAAGGCGTCGTGAAGTTCCAGCAGTTCACCGGCAAGGTCGGCAGCAGCGACCTCGCCGGCTCCATCGAGGTCGACACCAAGCCGGAACACCGCCCGGCCTTGACGGCGGACCTGCAATCCAAACTGGTCGACCTCAGGGATCTCGGCGGCTTCATCGGCGCCGAACCCGGCGATGCCGACAAGGGCACGAAAAAGGTCGCGAACACCACCGGCCGGATCCTGCCGTCCGACCCCATCAGCCTGCCGAAGCTCAACGTCGCCGATGTTCACCTGAAATACCGAGCCGGACGCATCGAGGGCCGCCGTCAGCCGCTCGACAACATGCGCGCCGATCTCGACATCGTGAACGGCGACGTCCACCTGCACCCGCTCAGCTTTGGCATCGGCAAGGGGCAGATCGTCTCCGACATCGCGCTGGCCGAGACAGGCAACCAGCTGCGCGCCAAGGCGACCGTCGACTTCCAACGGGTCGATGTCGACAAGCTGCTGACCGCGACCGGCGTCGGACGCGGCGCCGGCGCCATCGGCGGGCGCATGGTCATCGACGGCACCGGGCGGTCGATCGCGGACATCCTCGGCCGCGGCAATGGCGAGCTGAAGCTGTATATGGGCCGCGGCGGCAACCTCAGCGCCTTGCTGGTCGACATCTCCGGCCTCGAGTTCGGCAATGCCTTCCTCTCGGCCATCGGCGTGCCGAACCGGGCGCAGGTCGAGTGCCTGATCACCGACTTCGTCCTGCAGCAGGGCGTGGCCACCGCACGCACCGTCATGCTCGACACGGACGAGGCCCGGATCGGCATCACCGGTGACGTCAACCTCCGCAACGAGACGCTGGCCCTGGTGACCAAGACGGAGGCCAAGCACTTCAGCATCGGCTCGCTGCCGACGCCCATCGACATCAAGGGCACCCTGGCCTCGCCCGGCATCGCGCCGGAGATCGGGCCGCTGGCCGCGCGGGCCGGGGCAGCCGTGGCGCTGGGCATCATCGCCACCCCCCTGGCGGCGCTGCTGCCCACCATCCAGCTGGGCACCGGCGAGGACGGCGCATGCAGCGGCCTGCTGCGGACCGCTCAGGCCCCGCCGCGCGTGCCCGGCCCGGCTGCCGCCCCCGCACGGCCCCGCCGCTGAACATCCTTTTGCTGAACACCGCGCCACGCCAGGCTCTGCCGGTTCAGGTCCGGCAGCAGCGCCGGCTCCCGCACCACCGTCTCGGCCAGGTCGACCGCCCGTTGCAGATCCTCCGCCGCCATGTGCCGGATGGCCGGCCGGGGCACGGTCCGGTCCCAGCGGCCGCCCATGGCATGGTCCAGGAACACCCGCATGAAGCAGTGGTCGGAGCGGATCGGCCAGCCCGCCGCCTCGGCCATGCCCGGCAGCACCGTCCGCGTCAGCGCCAGCCATCGCGCCACCAGCGCCTGCCGCGCCTCGCTCACCGATGAACCCGCCGCTGATCCTGACGCTCGGTCTGCATCCGGACGACCAGGCCCGCTTCGAACGCCTGCGGCAGCAGCATTTCCCGCCCGAGCACAACCGCATCCCGGCCCATCTCACGCTGTTCCACCACCTGCCGGGCGAGGAGCTGGCTTCCATCGAGGCCAACCTGGCCACGCTCTGTGCCATACAGCCCGCATTCGCCGTGGACGTGAACGGCCTCCGCTCCCTCGGCCGGGGTGTCGCCTACACGCTGCACGCCGCCCCGCTCGCCGCCCTTCGCGCCGGCATCGCCCGCCACTGGCACGGACGCCTGACCCCGCAGGATCGGCAGGGCTGGCGCCCGCACGTCACCATCCAGAACAAGGTGTCGCCCACCGAGGCCGCCGCGCTGCTGACCGCCATGCAGGGCGGCTTCACCCCGTTTGCGATCCGCGCCGAGGCTCTGCTGCTGTGGCACTACCAGGGCGGCCCCTGGGAATTGGCCTCCCGCCATCCGTTTCAGTCCTGAGCCGGCGGGCCCGCCAGCACGCCGCCGTCGATCACGATCGTCTGCCCCGTCATGAACCGCCCGGAGGCCGCGGCCAGGAACACCGCCGCCCCGGCGATCTCGTCGGGCTCGCCGATCCGCCCCAGCGGCGTGTCGCGCGTCCGCCGCTGCAGCAGCGCCGCATCCTCCCACAGCGCCCGCGCGAAGTCCGTCCGCACCAGCCCGGGCGCGATCGCGTTCGCCCGGATGCCGCGCGGCCCCCACTCCACAGCCAGGTTCCGCACCAGCTGCATGTCCGCCGCCTTCGACACGCCATAGGCGCCGATCGTGGGCGACCCCCGCAGCCCCGCGATGGAGCTGACGATCGTGATCGATCCCGAGCCCCGCGCCGCCATGCCGGGCGCGACCAGGTTCGCCAGCCACAGGTTGCTGCGGATGTTGCTGCCCATGATGCGGTCCCACGCGTCGTCGCCGATGGTGCTCAGCGGCCCGAAATGCGGGTTGATTGCGGCGTTGCACACCAGCGCGTCGATCCGGCCCCATTCGGCCAAGGTCTGGTCCACCAGCGCCTGCACCTCCGCCTTGCGGCCGATGTTGCAGGCGACCGCCATCGCCGTCCCGCCCGCCGCCCGGATCGCCTCCACCACCGGCTCGCAGGCCGCCGCCGACCGGCTGCTGACCACCACCCGCGCGCCGTGTTCGGCCATCCGCTCGGCGATCGCGCGCCCGATCCCGCGGCTCGATCCCGTGACGACCGCCACCTGGTCCGTCATGTCGAACAGCCCGCCCCGCCCCGCCCGCTCCGTGCTTGTCATTCCGCCCCGCTCCGCCCTTGCCATTCCGTCCATGGTAAGCCAGACCGGCGCCATGAGCACGCTGCAAGCCCTCGTCATCGCCATCCTGCAGGGTGCGACCGAGCTGTTCCCCATCAGCAGCCTGGGCCACGCCGTCGTCGTGCCGGTCCTGCTGGGCTGGAACCTGGACCAGGGCGGGCCGGGCTTCCTGCCGTTCCTCGTGCTGCTGCACACCGGCACCGCCGCCGCCCTGCTGCTGTACTTCTGGCGCGACTGGTGGGGCCTGCTGCGCGGCACGCTGGGCATGGGCGGCGACACCCGGGTGCACGAGGCCCGGCGCATGGTCCTGCTGATCGTCCTCGCCACCATCCCGGCCGTCATCCTGGGCTACGGGCTCAACAAGTTCCTGCGCAGCCTGTTCGCCGCACCCGTCGTGGCGGCGGGGTTCCTGGTGCTGAACGGCCTGGTGCTGCTGGCCGGCGAGCGCCTGCGCGGCCGCATCGTGCAGACCGGCGCGAAGCCGCTGACCCGCCTGACCCCGCGCGACGCCCTGGTCATCGGCGTCTGGCAGTGCGGCGCCCTGCTCCCTGGCATCTCCCGCGCCGGCACCACCATCGTCGGCGGGCTGCTGCGCGGCCTGGACCACGAATCGGCCGCGCACTTCTCGTTCCTGATCGCCCTGCCCATCATCGTCGGCGCCACCGTGCTGGAGGTGCCGCATCTGCTGCATGCCGGCGTTGCCCCGGGCGTGTTCCAGCAGGCCTTCGTCGCCGCCGTGCTGGCGGGCGTCACGGCCTGGCTCAGCACCGCCTTCCTCATGCGCTGGTTCCGCGACCATGACCGCTGGGGCCTCGACCCCTTCGCCTGGTACTGCCTGGTCTTCGGGCTGGGCAGCGCCGCATGGATGATCCTTCGATGACCCTTTCCATCACCCTGACCCGGCGTCGGCTGCTGCTGGCCCCCGCCGCCCTGCTCGCCGCCCCCCTGCTGGGCGCGGCCGACCGCGTGCCGGTCGCGGCCACCCCCATCAGCCGCATGGAAACCGGGTCATGGCGCGCCCGGCACGAGGCCAAGCTGCAGGAGATCCGCAGCCGCCGCATCGACCTGGTCTGGCTCGGCGACAGCATCACCCAGGATTGGGAGCTGACGGGCCCCGAGGACTGGCGCAACTTCGCCCCGGTCTGGCAGCGCTTCTACGGCGACCGCAACGCGCTCAACCTCGGCTTCGGCGGCGATAACACCGCACACCTGCTGTGGCGCATGCAAAACGGCGAGCTCGACGGCCTGCGCCCCAAGGTTGCCATCATCCTGATCGGCGCCAACAACATGGGCCGCGTCCGCTGGACCGCGCCGCAGACCATCGCCGGCATCGAGGCCGTCGTCGCCGAATGCCGCAAGCGCCTGCCCGGCACCAGGATCATCCTGGTCAGCGTCCTGCCCAGCATCCGCAGCAAATACGTCACCCGCACCACCGAGGCCGTCAACCACGAGCTCGCCGCAGAGTTCGGCAATGCCGCCGTCCCCGGCGTCACCTGGCTCGACGTCACGCGCCTGTTCCTCCGCAACGGCGAGGTCGACCGCACCCTGTTCTTCGACGACCAGCTGACCCCGCCCAACCCGCCGCTGCACCCCACCCCGCAAGCGCAGGCCCGCCTCGCCGAAGCCATCGAACCCGTGCTCGCACCCCTGCTCGGCGACCGTCCGAAGCTGCGCTGAACCCTGCCGCTCAGCGCGCCCGCTTCAATCGGCGCTCCAGCCGCCCCACGCCCCACATCAGCGGCAGGCTCATCAACAAGTACATCAGCGCCACCAGGGCGAACACGCTGCTGTTGCGGAAGGTGGACGACGCGATCAGCCGCCCCTGCATCGTCAGCTCCGCCACCGTGATCGTGCTCGCCTGGCTGCTATCCTTCAGCAGCATGATCAGCACGTTGCCATAGGGCGGCAGCACCACCCGCACCGCCTGCGGCAGCACGACCTTGGCCATCACCAGCACCCACCCCATCCCCAGGCTCTGCGCCGCCTCCACCTGGCCGCGCCCGATCGCCTCGATCCCCGCCCGGAAGTTCTCGCTCTGGTACGCCGAATAGGCGATCCCGAGCCCCAGGATGGACGCCTGCACCGCCGACAGCGCGATCCCGTAATCCGGCAGCACGAAGTAGATGAAGAACAGCTGCACGATGATCGGGATGCCGCGGATGACGTTCACGATGCCCGTGGACACCGCCACCAGCGACCGCACGCCCGACACCCGCAGCACCGCCCAGAACAGACCGAGCCCCGTGGACAGCGCCAGCGCGCCGAGTGTGACAATCACCGTCAGCCCCAGGCCCTGCACCAGTATCGGCAGGAACTCCCAGGCGTCGGTGACGAAGCGCTCTATTCCAGGCCCCACTTGGCCAGGATCTTCCCGACCGAGCCATCCACCTTCAGCTTCGCCAGCGATGCGTCGATCCGCCCCTTCAGCGGGTCGCCCTTGCGCACCCCGATCGCGACGGAGCCGGGCACCGCGGGCTTGTAGGTCCGCACCAGCCGCGTTCCGGGGAAGCCGCCGAGCTGCAGGTTGTAGGCGACGATCGGGTAGTCGGCGAACCCGGCCTGCAGCCGCCCGGCATTCACGTCGCGCAGGATGTCGGGGATCGTGTCGTAGATCTTCACCTCCGTGAACAGCCCGCTCTTCTGCAGCGGCTCCACGAAGGCCGTGCCCACCTGCGCCCCCACCGTGGTGCCCTTCAGGTCGGCCATCGCCACGTAGTCCTTCTTGTCCGCCGCTGGCACCACCAGCCCCTCGCCATAGGTGATGACCGTGTCCGTGAAGTCGATCACCTGCGCCCGCACCGGGGTCGCGAACATCGCCGCCGCGATCAGGTCGATCTTGCTGGTCGTCAACGCCGGGATCAGGGTCGAGAACTGCATCGGCTCGATGCTGACCGCGAACCCGGCATCGGCGCCGATCGCCCGGATCAGGTCCACCATGATCCCCTGGATCGAGTTGGTCTTGGTGTCCAGGAACGTGAACGGGATCCCGGTCGGCGTGCTGCCCACCCGCAACGTCGCCTGCCCGGCCACGGGCGTCACCTGCGCCAGCACAGGCGTCGCCGCCGCGGCCAAACTCGCCACCATCAATGCGCGCCGTGTCGTCATGGCTTCCCCCGTCGATCGTTCCGCCACGATGCTGGCGCACCCGCCCCCCCACCGCAAGCCGGACCGGTCCCGCTCAAGGGCAATCGCTCCCGGCGTCCTGCCGATGACGGCGCGAGCGACGAAGCGGAACCAGCATGCCCCCACTGCAGTGCCGCCGCTCGTTCGAGCGATCGCCAACGGACCCGCTCAGGGCCCCGCAACGATGCCGGCGTCGTGCAGCCGCGCGTATTCGTGGGAGGGCACGCCCAGGATCTCGGCCAGCACCGCCTCCGTATGCTCGCCCAGCTGCGGCGCCCGCACGGGCGGCAACGACGCGACGGCCCCGAACCGCAGCGGGTGGGCATTGGCCATCAACGGCCCGACGCCCGGCTGCTCGACCATGCCGAACACCGGGTTGGCCAACGAACAGCGCGGGTCGTCCCGCACCAGCTGCCCGAAATCCTGATACGGCCCCCACAGCACCCCGGTGCCGGCCAGCGCCGCCTCCACCTCGGCCAGCGTGCGGCCCGCGAACCACGGCTCCAGCACCGCGGCAATGGCGTGGCGCGCCTCGAACCGCCCGCCCTCGTCATCGAGGTCCACCTCCATCAGCGGCCCCACCAGCGCCAGCCGGGCCGCAAGCCCCGTCGCCTTGCCGATGGCCCGCCACTGCCGGTTCGAGATCGCGGCCAGCATCACCCGGCGCCCGTCCGACGTGCCGAAGTCCCGGCCGAATGCCCCATACAGGTCGTTGCCCATCGCCGGCCGCACCGTCCCGTTCACCTGCACGTCGGCGACGTAGCCCAGGTTGCCGACGGTCGCGAGCATCACGTCGAACAGCGCCAGCGTCACCTCCTGTCCCTGGCCCGCCCCGGGCCCCGGGCCCCGCCGCGTCCGCTCGGCCGCCAGGAACCCGGTCGCCAGATACAGCGCCGCCGCCACGTCCCACGCCGGAAGCACGTGGTTCACCGGCCCGCCGCCCCGCCCGGTGGCCAGCGGGAAGCCGCTGGCACAGTTGACCGTGTAGTCGATGGCACCCGTCCCGTCCGAGTTGCCGATCAGGCGCATCATGATCAGGTCCGGCCGCAGCGCCGAAAGCGCCGCATAGCCCATCCACCCGCCCGACGGCAGGTTCGTCAGCAGGTTGCCGCCCCCCGCCCCCGGCGCACAGATCAGCCCCCGCGCCAGCGCCTGCCCCTCCGGCGTGTTCAGCGCCAACGCGACCGACCGCTTCGCCTTGTTCAGGCTCGCCCAGTACAGACTGGTGCCCGACGGCGCCAACGGCCACCGCCGGATGTCGATGTTGCCGCCGATCGGGTCGATCCGGATCACGTCCGCCCCCAGCTGCGCCAAGGTCATCCCCCCCAGCGGCGCCGCGATGAACGCCGACACCTCCACCACCCGCAGCCCCGCCAAAGGCTGCAAGCCCCCCACCCCCGCTGCGTCCAAACCCAAACCGACCTCCCCCGCCATCAAACCAACCTCATGTCATCGCCGGTTCGCAGCGAAGCCGCAACGAACGACCACGCCCCGCGATGCAGCAGAAGAACAACCCCCTTCGTGCCTTCGTGGTCGATCTCCCCGCTTGCCATCTGGCCCGACCCCGCTTGCAGTCGCCAAAGCCAAGCCACGGAGCCACGAAGACGCCGGAAGGACCACCCCCTCCGTCTCCTCCGCGGTCCGCCTTCCTTCAACCTACCGCAGCACGAAGTCCGCCGCCGAAAGCTGCCCCGGCGCAACACCCGTGATCACGGCCGCCGCCGTGCCCACGCAAGCTGGCTGCCGCTGACGATGGTGGCGCTGTCATAGGTCCCGGACAGGGTCGGCGCCGTCATCCCGTTCGGCGGCGTCACGATGCTGGCCATCACGCTGTCTCCATCCGTCAGCCCCGACGATAACGCCACAGATGCACCGGCGCTGTCGCGATAACCTACCTCCTGGCGGCCTTCGTGTCGTCGTGGTCCGCCTTCCTCCCAGGCCGCGAAACCGACGCCTCAGCCGGTCTTGACCGCGACGTAGCTCCCGGGCGCATCTTCCAGCGCAGGCAGCCCGCCCTCGCCCGGCACCCGCGCCGGCACCCGCGCATCGTCCAGCGCCGTCACCCAACGGTGCCAGTCGGGCCACCAGCTGCCCGCCATCTCGGTCGCGCCCGCCAACCAGGTCTCGGGGTCGGCCGGCAGCTCGTTGTTGATCCAGTGGCTGTACTTGCCGCCCTCGGGCGGGTTCACCACGCCCGCGATGTGCCCGCTCGCCGCCAGCACGAACCGGTTCGGCCCGCCCAGCAGCTGCGTGCCGCGATACGTGCTCTTCCACGGCGCGATATGATCTTCCCGCGTCGACAGGAAGTAGGTCGGCACCTTGATCCGCCCCAGGTCGATCGGCCGCCCCGCCAGCTCGATCCCGTCGGGCCGGCACAGCAGGTTCTGCTGATACATCTTGCGCAGATAGAAGCTGTGCATCGCCGCCGGCATGCGGGTGCTGTCGCTGTTCCAGTACAGCAGGTCGAACGGGAACGCCTCGTTGCCCATCAGGTAGTTGCTCACGACGAACGACCAGATCAGGTCGTTCGCCCGCAGCATGTTGAACGTCGTGGCCATCTCGCTGCCCTCGAGGTAGCCGCGCTTGCCCATCTTCTCCTCGATCGCGCGCAGCTGCTCCTCGTCGATGAACACGCCCAGCTCGCCCGCCTCCTGGAAGTCCGTCATGGTGACGAAGAACGTCGCCGACTTGATCCGGTCGTCGCCCGACACCGCCATCCAGGCCAGCGTGCTCGCCAGCAGCGTGCCGCCCAGGCAATAGCCGATCGCGTTCACCTCCCGCTCGCCGGTCGCCTGCTCGATCGCGTCCAGCGCAGCGAGATAGCCCTCGGTCATGTAGCTCTCGAACGACTTCTCGGACAGGCGCTCGTCGGGGTTGACCCAGCTGATCACGAACACCGTGTGGCCCTGCGCCACCGCCCAGCGCACCAGGCTGTTCTTCGGCCGCAGGTCCAGGATGTAGAACTTGTTGATCCATGGCGGCCCGATCAGCAGCGGTCGCTTCAGCACCGTCTCCGTCGTCGGCGCATACTGGATCAGCTGCATCAGCTCGTTCTGGAACACGACCTTCCCCGGCGTCGAGGCGATGTTCTCGCCCATCTTGAACGCGTCCGGGTCCGTCATCCGGATCGACAGCTTGCCGCGGCCCCGCTCCAGGTCGCCCAGCAGGTTGTTCAACCCCCGCAGCAGGTTCTCCCCCCCTGTCTCGGCGGTCTTGCGCAGCACCTCGGGGTTGGTCATCAGGAAATTGCTGGGGCTCATCGCATCGATGAACTGGCGCGAGTAGAAATCCACCTTCTGCGCCGTCTTGGCGTCCAGCCCGTCCACATGCGTCACGACGTCGTTCACGTAGCGGGCGGACAGCAGGTAGGACTGCTTGATGAAGTCGAAGACCTCGCTCTCCTTCCAGGCCTCGTCCTTGAAGCGGCGGTCCTTCGGGTCGGCCTCGATCACCGGCTCGCTCTCCACGCCCCACATGCGCCGCGTCGGTGTTCTGCCACAGCGTCATGTAGTCCTGCCAGAAGCCGATCTGCGCCTGGACCATCTTGGCCGGGTCCTTCATCAGCTGCGCCGTCATCTCCATGAAGGCGTGGCCGATGTTCATCGGGTCGAAATCCGGCGTCTCGTGCGACTGGCGGTTCAACCAGTCGGTCACGAGGCGCTGCGACCGCTCGGCGATGGTGGCCATGGAACGCCCGAGCACGGCCGGGTCGGCCATGTGGAAGGCGGGCTTGCCGGACGGCGGTTTGCCGGCAGGCGGCTGGGCGGCAGGCGGCTGGGCGGCAGGTGGCTGGGCGGCAAGCGGCTGGGCGGAGGACGGCGTGGCGCCGCCACTTTGAGGATCGCGGTTCGTCCCGGAGTCGGCCATCTCGTTTGGTTCCTTTCCGACGGGCCCGGCGCCGCGCTAGATGATGCGGTGGCGAGGACAGGTCCGACCGATGGCGATGTGCATTGAACGCGAACCTAGGGGGGCGCACCCCCCGGGGCAATGGGGGCGGCGGCGCACGGCGGCCATGCGGCGCGCCCGGATGATGGCGGCGGCGGCAACGCTCACCCTTCCGCTGCTCGGCCTGGGCGCCTGCTCGGACGTCCAGAGGTTCTACGACAGCAAGCTGCCCTTCGACACGCCCATCGACTGGTGGCACGACCTGCAGGGCGGGGTCATCGCCGACGAGCGCCCGCCGCCGCCCGGCGTGGGCGACCCCTATCCCAACCTGGACCTGATTCCGAAGAAGCCGACACCCCCCGACGCCGGCGCCCGCCGCGCCCTCGCGGCCCGCCTGGCGCAGGAGCGTGACCGCACCGACCGCGCCGCCGCCCAGGACCCGGTCGGCCCGGCCAAACCCGCGACCCCGCCCGCCTCGCCGCACCCCACCCCGGCCCAGGCGTCCGGCAGCCCGGCCGAACCCGCGCCCCCCATGGCGCGCATCGAGGCCGCACAGGCCCCGCCCTTGCCCAAGGCCGCACCCCAGCCGCCCGCGCCGCCGGCCCCCGCCGCCCTGCAGGCCGCCGCCGCGCCCACCCCGCCTCCCCGCCAGCCCGGCGCCTCCTTCGTCGCCGGGCCCGTGCCCGCCCTGCCGCAGGCCCCGCCCGTCTCGCCCGCCATCTCCGGCTTCGCGGCCATGCCGGCGCCCGCCATCGGCGCCACGCCCACGGAGCCCACGCCCGCGCCGCAGGTGCAGGCCAGCTTCGTGCCGGGCTCCGCCGTGCTGCGCCCGGAATCGGACGCGGCCCTCCGCCGCCTCGGCACCGGGCGCTTCGGCGGGCGCGTGCTGGTCCTGGGCGGCGGCGACGCCACCTCCGCCCTGCCCGAGGCGCAGGCCGACGCCCTGCCCCTCGCCTGGCGCCGCGCCCGGGTCATGGCGGACGTGCTGAAGGCCGCAGGCGTGCCCCAGGCCGCCCTGCGGGTCGACGCGGCCGCCCTGGCTCGCGGCGGCATCGCGCGTCTGGTAGATTGACCGAATCGAAACCCGAACCCCGAGAAGTCAGACCCCCATGGCCGACGAGTTCCACCGCATCCGCCGCATGCCCCCCTATGTGTTCGCCGAGGTGAACCAGGCCAAGGCCCATGCGCGCGCCGAAGGCGAGGACATCATCGACCTGGGCATGGGCAACCCGGACAGCGGCACGCCGCCGCACATCGTCGCCAAGCTGATCGAGGCGGTGCAGGACCCGCGCACCCACCGCTACAGCACCAGCAAGGGCATCCCGGGCCTGCGCCGCGCCCTGGCCGGCTACTACGCCCGCCGCTTCGGCGTGAAGCTGGACCCGGAGACCGAGGTCGTCGCCACCCTGGGCAGCAAGGAGGGCCTGGCCAACCTCGCCGCGGCCATCACCAGCCCCGGCGACACCATCCTGGTGCCCAACCCCAGCTACCCCATCCACCAGTTCGGCTTCATCATCGCCGGCGCCAGCGTCCGCAGCATCCCCGCCATGCCCGACGACACGATGCTGGAGGCGCTGGACCGCGCCGTGCGCCACAGCGTGCCCAAGCCCACCGCGCTGATCGTCAACTTCCCCAGCAACCCCACCGCCTACCTCGCCGACCTCGACTTCTACCGCGAGATCGTCGCGTTCTGCCGCAAGCACGAGATCTACATCCTGAGCGACCTCGCCTATGCCGAGATCTACTTCGGCGACGTCCCGCCCCCCTCCATCCTGCAGATCCCCGGGGCCAAGGACATCACGGTCGAGTTCACCAGCCTGTCCAAGACCTATTCCATGCCCGGCTGGCGCATGGGCTTCGCCGCCGGCAACGCCCGCCTCATCGGCGCCCTGGCCCGGATCAAGTCCTACCTCGACTACGGCGCGTTCACCCCGATCCAGGTGGCCGCCACCGCCGCGCTGAACGGCCCGCAGGACTGCGTGGCCGAGATGCGGGCGCTGTACCGCGAACGCCGCGACCTGCTGCTGCCGGGCCTGAAGTCGGCGGGGTGGGACATCCCGGTGCCCGAGGGCTCCATGTTCGCCTGGGCCCCCATCCCCGAGCGCTTCGCCCACCTGGGCAGCGTCGAGTTCAGCAAGCTGCTGCTGACCCGCGCCAAGGTCGCCGTGGCCCCCGGCATCGGCTTCGGCGAATACGGCGACACCCACGTCCGCATCGCGCTGGTGGAGAACAACCAGCGCCTGCGCCAGGCCGTGCGCAACATCCGCGCCTTCCTGCAGTCCGAGAGCAACGTGGCCCCCGCGCAGGCGGAGACGGCCTCGGCATGACACCGCTTCGGGTCGGCGTCGCAGGCCTCGGCACCGTCGGCGCCGGGGTGCTGCGCCTGCTGCACGACAATGCCGGGCTGGTGACGGCCCGGGCCGGCCGCCCCGTCGTCGTGTCGGCCATCTCGGCCCGCGACCGGGCGCGCGACCGCGGCGTGCCCACCGCCGGGCTGCACTGGCACAACGACCCCGTGGCGCTGGCGGCCGACGCGGGCGTGGACGTCGTGGTGGAGCTGATCGGCGGCAGCGACGGCCCGGCCCGGCACCTGGTCGAGGCCGCACTCGCCGCCGGCAAGCCGGTCGTGACCGCCAACAAGGCGCTGCTGGCCGTGCACGGCGCCACCCTGGCCGCGCAGGCCGAAGCCGCTGGCATTATCCTGGCCTTCGAGGCGGCGGTCGCGGGCGGGATCCCCATCATCAAGGCGCTGCGCGAGGGCCTGGCCGGCAACCGCATCGACCGCGTCGCCGGCATCCTGAACGGCACCTGCAACTACATCCTGACCACCATGCGCGAGCAGGGGCGCGAGTTCGCCGACGTGCTGGCCGACGCGCAACGCCTGGGCTACGCCGAAAGCGACCCCAGCTTCGACGTGGACGGCATCGACGCCGCCCACAAGCTGGCCATCCTGGCGGCGCTGGCCTTCAACCGCCCGGTCGACTTCCCCGCCGTGCACGTGGAAGGCATCCGTCAGGTCTCGGCCGTGGACATCGCGTTCGCCAACGAGCTGGGCTACCGCATCAAGCTGCTGGGCATCGCCCGCCGCACCCCAGCCGGGATCGAGAGCCGCGTGCACCCCTGCATGGTGCCGCAGACCGCCCCGATCGCCCGGGTGGACGGCGTGTTCAACGCCGTGGTGGCCGAAGGCGACTTCGTGGGCCGGGTCATGCTGGAGGGCCGGGGCGCCGGCGCAGGCCCCACGGCCAGCGCCGTGGTCGCGGACCTGGTGGACATCGCCCGCGGCCGGGCCACCCCCGTGTGGGGCGCCGGCGACGCCGCCCTGTCCACCCTGCCAGCCGTGCCCGCCGTGCCCATGATCGCGCATGTCGGCTGCTACTACCTGCGCCTGATGGTCGTGGACCGCCCCGGCGTCATCGCCGACGTCACCGCCGCCCTGCGCGACGCCGGCGTCAGCCTGGAAAGCATGCTGCAGCGCGGCCGTGCCCCCGGCGAGGCCGTGCCCGTGGTGCTGGTGACGCACGAGACCAACGAGGCGGCCATGCGCGCCGCGCTGCACCAGATCGCAGCGCTCGACGCCGTGGTGGAACCGCCCGCCCTGATCCGCATCGAGCCCGGCTGAGGAACAACGCCATGAACACCCAAACCCAGACACGGCCGGAAACACGGCCCGAGATCAGCACAGACCGCAACCTCGCCCTCGACCTGGTGCGGGTGACCGAGGCCGCAGCCCTGGCCGCATCCCGCTGGATGGGCCGCGGCAAGAAGAACGAGGCGGACGGCGCCGCCGTCGAAGGCATGCGCCGCGCCTTCGACAGCGTCGCCATCGACGGAACCGTCGTCATCGGCGAGGGCGAGATGGACGAGGCGCCCATGCTGTACATCGGCGAGAAGGTCGGCGCCGGCGGCCCGGCCATGGACATCGCCGTCGACCCGCTGGAGGGCACCAGCATCACCGCCAAGGGCGGCCCCAACGCGCTGGCCGTCGTCGCCCTGGCCGAACACGGCAACTTCCTGCACGCCCCCGACATCTACATGGACAAGATCGCCGTCGGCGGCGGCCTGCCCGACGGCGTCGTGGACCTCGATGCCCCCGTCGCCGAGAACCTCCGCAACCTGGCCCGCGCCAAAAAGCGCGACATCGGCGACATCGTCGTGTGCATGCTGGAACGCGAACGCCACGACGAGCTGCTGGCCCGCTGCCGCGAGGCCGGCGCCCGCATCATGCTGCTGGGCGACGGCGACGTGGCCGGCGTCATCGCCACCGCCCTGCCGGAAGGCGGCATCGACATCTACATGGGGTCGGGCGGCGCGCCCGAGGGCGTCCTGGCCGCCGCCGCCCTGCGCTGCATCGGCGGCCAGATGCAGGGCCGCCTGATGTACGAGGACGACAGCCAGATCGCCCGCGCCCGGGCCATGGGCATCACCGATCCCCGGCACAAATACACCGTCGGCGAAATGGCCAAGGGCGACGTCATGTTCGCCGCCACCGGCGTCACCGGCGGCGCCATGCTGAAAGGCGTGCGGCGCTTCACGGGCGGCGCCTTCACCCACTCCATGGTCATGCGCAGCAAGTCCGGCACCGTCCGCTACATCGAGGCGCACCACAACCTGCAGACGAAGACCTGGCAGCCTGAATGAACGCCGCCCTGGGCATCGAGCGCAGCCTGACCGGCCGGCGCTGGCTGCTGCAGGACGCTGAACACCGCGTGGCCGCCGGGATCGCGCAACGGCTCGACCTGCCGGAGGTCGTCGGCCGCCTGCTGGCCGCCCGCGGCGTGGACCTGGAGGGCGCCGCACACTTCCTCGCCCCCACATTGCGCGCCCTGTTGCCCGACCCCTCCGTGCTGCGTGACATGGACGCTGCCGCCGGACGCCTGGCCCACGCCGTGCGGCACACCGAGACGGTCGGCGTGTTCGGCGACTACGACGTGGACGGCGCCTGCAGCGCCGCCATCACCGTGCTGCTGCTCCGCGGCCTCGGCTGCCCCGTGCTGACCCACGTGCCGGACCGCCTGCTGGAGGGCTACGGACCCAACGCCCCGGCCCTGCTGAACCTCGCGGCCGGCGGGGCCACCCTCATCGTGTGCGTCGATTGCGGCACCGCGGCCGCCGACGCGCTGGCGGCCGTCGCCGGCCGGGCCGACGTGGTCGTGCTGGACCATCACGCCGCCGAGGGCCCGCCGCCGCCCGTGCTGGCCACCGTCAACCCGAACCGGCTGGACTGCACCAGCGGCCTGCGCGGCCTGTGCGCCGCCGGCGTCGCCTTCCTCGCCGCCGTCGCCACCGTCCGCACCCTGCGCCGCGACGGCTGGTTCGCCACCCGGCCCGAACCCGACCTCCGCCACCTGCTGGACCTCGTGGCGCTGGCCACCGTCTGCGACGTCATGCCGCTGATCGGCCTCAACCGCGCCCTGGTCGTGCAGGGCCTGCGCGTGATGGCCCGCCGCGCCCGCCCGGGGATCGCCGCCCTGCTGTTGGCCGCCACCGCCAAGGACCCGCTGAGCGCCATGACCTGCGGCTTCGCCCTGGGCCCCCGCATCAACGCCGCCGGCCGAATCGACGACGCCGGGCTCGGCCTGCGCCTGCTGCTGACCGAAGACCCGGCCGAGGCGCAGGCCATCGCCCAGCGGCTCGATGCCACCAACCGCGACCGGCGCGAGGTGGAGGCCGGCATGATGGCCGACGCCATGGCCCAGGCCGCAGCCCTCGATCAGGCCGGCCACGCGGCGCTGCTGGTCCATGCGGAAGACTGGCACCCGGGCGTCGTCGGCATCGTCGCCGGGCGCATCAAGGAACGGCACAATCGCCCGGCGCTGGTGGGCGCGCTGATCGATGGCGTGGTCAAGGGCAGCGCCCGCTCCGTCCCCGGCATCGACCTGGGCCGCGCCATCATTGCCGCACGCAGCGCCGGCCTGCTGCGGACCGGCGGCGGCCACGCGATGGCGGCCGGGTTCAGCCTGGACGCGGCGCGCATGCCCGAGTTCCAGGCCTTCCTCGACGACCGCCTGGCCCACGCCCTGACCCTGCCCCGCGCCGCCGACCTCGCCGTGTCCGGCGTCCTCGCCGTGCCCGGCGCCACCGTGGACCTCGCCCGCCACCTCGACCGCCTCTCCCCCTACGGCAACGGCAACGAGGAACCCGTCTTCGCCCTGCCCCGGGCCCGCGTCGTCCGCGCCGACCGCGTCGGCAAGGACGGCGACACCATCCGCGCCCAGATCGAAGGCGAAGGCGGCGGTCCCCGCCTGAAAACCATGCTCTTCCGCGCCGGCAACAGCCCGCTCGCCACCGCCCTCCTCGACCGCGGCCCCCCCCTCCACATCGCCGGCCACCTCCGCGCCGAAGACTGGAACGGCACCACCACCGTCTCCCTCTTCCTCCAGGACGCCGCGCCCGCCTGACCCAACCGCCCAACTTCGCCCGCTTGACCCCGCCCCCCCGCCGCGATACCTCCGCCCCGGCCCGTCCCGTTCGTCTAGAGGCCTAGGACACGGCCCTTTCAAGGCTGTAACACGGGTTCGAATCCCGTACGGGGCACCAGTATTTGCAAGAGGTTAGCTAGCCTGCCGCTCCCCAACATCCCGAAATGGGGAGATAGGTGGGGAGTATAGCGCGTGTGGGCGGTGCTGGACGGGGGTGGACCCGCTAGGGTGCCCCGGATATTGCCCGCCCGGCTTTGCGCCTCGCGCGCAATCTACCGTACCCGGGCCACCCCGCCCCCGCGCGTGCAGCGTGGGCTACGTGGCCGCCAGCGCCAGCCGCACCGCGCGCGCCATGGCGTCGGCGGCAACGGCGGTGCGATGGCCCGTCCGGTCCAAGCCGGATACGGTCAGGCCACGTAGCGCCCACCCCCGGCTTCCCGGGCCTGCCCCAGCGCGGCCAGGGCTTCCAGCATGGGCGCCAGCTTGGCCGGGCGGGCACCTTGGAATTGCCGGGCCAAGTCGGCGGGGCCGGCGCGTCCGGTGCGGGCCAGGGCGGCGCGCAGGGCCACCAGTTGCGCCCCCACCGCCTTCGGCCACTTGGGCAGGGCGGCGTCGGCGGCGTCCACTGCCATGGCCAGTTGTTCACTGCGCGCGGCCTGTGCCGCCTCGCCCGGGGCCTGGTAGGCAGGCCGCAGCCAGCGGACCATGCCGGCCGCTTCTTCCGCCGCACGCTCCCGGTTCAACGCCACAACCCGGTCCACGATCGCCGGCGTTGGCAGCTTCGCGGGCCAGCCATAAGCGTTCGCCACGGCGAGGTCCAAGCGGTCGTGCAGGTGCCGCAGCACTTCGACATACCCTGTCTCAAACACATGACGGTCAGGGAGAGACAGCGGTTCTTCCGAACGTAATGCTGCCATGACGTTGTAAAGGCTGGTTAGGGTTAAGTCCGGGTGAGCCGATAGGCGAGCCTTTCGAAGTGCGTCGATTTCGTTCGCTATCGACGCGATAAGAGCGGCTTGCGCTGGACTGGCATCCGGAAACGGAAATGGGTCAAAGCACTGCGTTTTGGCATACACAGCATCGTTCCCGACGCCAAGCCAATTCCCTTGTGCTAGTATCCAGCTATTATGTATTCGGCTCTGCAACACGCCGAGATGGTAGGCGTCATCAGACGCGATGACTACCAGCTTGTCATCCACAATCACGTTTGGATCTAAAAACGAGAATACTCGATGCCGCGAAGTATCAACCGTCACTATGAATTTGGAGAGATGGCTTAAAGCTGGACGAAGGTCTCGCCGTGGCTCGCCAAAGAGCCACCAATTTTCTCTGTAACTGGCGCGGTTATTCAGGTCACGCTCAGGTTTAACTGTCAGTAAAAGGTGCTGGTATATTGCAGGGTACCGGGTGCGGACGGTTTCCTCCGGCAAGCCGAACAGGTCGATGACCATCAAATTGCGAGATTTCTGTTGGACATCTCTGCCGTTCAGGTAGGGCTTGATAATTGCTTCGACCCCTGGAACCGTGCCTAACCCGAGTGAGTGAGCTTTGGCCGGTGTCACCAAGAACCCTTTGCCATGCAGCTTTACTCCGTCGGCTGAAATCAGCCGGTTCGAGCGTAATAGGACGACGGACTTGACGTCAGCACCGACGGATAAGTCTGAGTTGATGGTGCCATACTCAACGTTTAATGTAACTCCTTGCGGATCACCCCTGGCCTCTTGGACAATCCTTAACAAGCGTGGCTGCTCGGCCGATCTCGCGCCCACAGTCATTGCAATACGTACTGCAGCGGCCCCGGCCCCAAACACCCACGGGTGGTCTGGAATAGCGAAGGCCAGTCGGAGCGGCTTCTTCCCGTCCATCGATGCTGCAATCACGCGGCGGCAGAAGACTTGCCGGATGCTGTTACTGGTAATGAACCCGAACCGGCGGACCTTGCCGGCCCGCACCAGCTCCGCCGCGCGCCACCAGAAGAACATGGCGAGGTCGGCCGAGGGCGGCACCCTTGGGTATGCGGCCCACAGCGCCTCCGCATAGCCGGACCCCAGCTCCGCCCGCATGTCCTTGCCCGCCACGAAGGGCGGGTTGCCCACGATGAAGTCCGCCGCGGGCCAGGGCGCCTGTTTTCCGCTAACGGGCCGCAGCATCAGCTCTTGATGCGTAAGGTCTGGCACGTCCTCCCCCGTGATCGGGTGCAGCGTCGTACGCCCTCCCCATTTCGTCACGGGCTGGCCGACGCCGTCCCTGTCGGCTTGCGTGCGCGTGTAGAACAGTAATGCATCCGCCTCCCGGATCGTTCGGAAGTCCCGAAGGATGGGCGGGGCGGGCGGCGCGCGGCCGTTTGTGCGGAAGTGCCATTGCAGGTAGCCGATCCACAGCACCAGCTCCGCCACAGGAACGGCACGCGGGTTCAGGTCGAGGCCGAGGAACTGGTGCGGGTCAACCGTAGCGCCGGCCAGGTCCAGCATCCCCGTATCTGTCCGCGCATAGCCGGCCAGCACGTCCAGCACCTCGCCTTCCAGGCGCTTCATCAGCTCCATGGTGACATACAGGAAGTTGCCGGTGCCACAGGCCGGGTCCAGCACGCGGACGGCGCACAGGGCGGCATGGAAGCCGCGCACCAGTGCCGCGGCGCCTGCGGCATCGTTCGCGGCCATGGCCAGCTCCGCGCCGGCGCGCACCCCGTCCCAATCCTCTCGCAGCGGTTCCATGACTGCGGGCAGCACCAGCCGCTCCACGAAGGGACGGGGCGTGAACTCGGCCCCCAGCCGGCCTCGTTCTTTCCGGTCGAGCGCCTGTTCCAGCAAAGTGCCGAAGATCGCCGGCTCCACGTCCGCCCAGTCCTTGCTCGCGGCCAGGATCAGCAAGCGCAACTCGTCCGTCTCCACCTCTAACGGGTCCGCGCTCGCGTGAGGCCCGGCGCGGAACAGGCCCCCGTTGAACCGCAGCACGTCCGCGGCCAGCGCCGCGGAGAAGCCGCCCGCGTCCATCGTGCGCCACAGCTCGGCCACCAGGCCCACGAAGGCCCGGGTGTTGCCCTCGCAGCGCCGCAAGAGGTCGGAGAAGCTGGTGCGCTCCGGCAGCAGCCCGACCGATTGCGCGAACATGCAGAAAATGCAGCGCATGAGGAAGGTGGCGACCCGGCCCGGATCATGCCGCGGCTTGGTGGCCGTGCCTTCGAGCGCTGCGGCCAGCTTGGCAAGCAGGGCGGCAATGTCGCGTGTCACCTCCGCCCGGCGCAGCGCGGGATTGAGGCTGTTGGGGTCCAGCCAAACGGCGCGCAAACGCTCCCGGATTTCCGGCCGGTGCAGGTCGGGCAGGTAGATGCGGAAGCGCTCGCGGTCGGGAAACTGGGCGTAGTGCTTCCCTGTGCCGGAGAAGTCGGAATAGAGGTCGAGGCAGAAACCCACGTCGCACACGATCAGGAACGGCGGCCAGCCCTCCTCGGCCGGCAGGTCGCGGGCGTAGCCCTCAGCCTGCCCCTTCGCCCGCTGCATGTGGCGAACCCAGGCCGGGGTATTGCGGACGTTGGCCCGGTACTGGGCTTCACTGTCCGGGGGATCGAAAGTGAACAGGGCGGCCTGCCGGTGGTGTGCTGCGCCCTGCTTGGCCTCGCACACGAAGCAGCCGCGGCGGTAGAGGTCGATGCGCCGCGTCGTGGTGCTGCCGTCCTCGGCATGATGCGTGACGCTCCGCTCGAAGCGATACGGGCCGCCACTGCCGGTTGCCGCGTCCGGGCGGGGCAGGTCGAGCACATCACACAGCTCGGAAAGAAAAGGGATGTAGTTGGCCCGCTCCGCCATGGCAGTGCCGTCCCAGCGAGTGATGAAGGCTTCCACACGGGCGGGGTCGGCAGCGTGGGCGGGATCGGGGAGTGTCAGCACGGGGCGGAGTGCAGCACGGGCGGCGGTTAGTGTCAGCCCCTCCAAGGGTGCCAGGTCAGGTTGCAGGTGGCTTGAAAGCTTGCCGGCTTGGCCCTGTGCCAGACCATGCGGGACCGCGTTGGGGCGTGCCTGCGCGGCTTGCAGGAGCGGGGCACGCGCGTCTGGCAAGGGGAGCGGGACGGGGGTGCAGTGGGGCTTTGGCTTAGTAACACGCGCAAGAACGAAACACGATTCTTGTATCCGCCCGATCTCTGAGCCATCTTGCATCGCAGGAGGATCGGAGCCGCCAAAGAATGCCTTATAGCGCGATCAAAGTTGCAAACGAGATGTTGCGTCAAGCCTCTGAGTGTGATCCGCCGCGCCCCGTCACACCCTTGCAACTTTTGAAGCTGGTATATATCGCAAACGGCTGGTCATTGGCGCTGAACGGCCGACCCATTGTCCACGAAGCAGCGGAAGCTTGGACCTACGGTCCCGTCATTCCGACGCTATATCGACATATCCGAAATTATAGATCGTCCCCAGTATACGCGCCGATCGGTGGCGATTATGATCAGAATCCATTTTCAACCATAGATCGTAGACTTATTGAGGCTGTGTATAAGGCGTACGGGCACCTATCCGGGCCTCAACTATCCAACATGACTCAGTGTCCGTCCACGATCATGTTGAGTCGAGGGAATCAATTGTGATTCCATGTGGCAGCCCCGATTCGCAGGAGCCGCCCAATGTGGACTGCCGAGAACCGCGCCCGCTACGACCGCAGCAAGCTGCGCTACCCGAGCGACCTGACCGACGACGAGTGGGCTCTGGCCAAGCCGGAGATCCCTCGTGCCAAACGAGGCGGAAACAAGCGGACAGTGGACCTGCGCGAGGTCTTGAACGGACTGATGTATGTCCTCAGCACAGGCTGCCAGTGGCGGGCGATCCCGAAGGACCTGCCGCCGCGCAGCACCGTCAACTTCTATTTCTGCCGCTGGCAGCATGATGGGACGCTCGATCGGTTGCACCATGCGCTTTACGTCCGCTGTCGGGAGCAGGCGGACCGCGAAGCCAGCCCGACCGCCGCGATCATCGACAGCCAGAGCGTCAAGAGCGCCGAAAAAGGGGGGCCCGCATTGATCCGCCGGGCTTCGATGGCGGCAAGAAGATCAAAGGTAAGAAGCGGCACATCCTCGTCGACACGCAGGGTTTGCTGATGCAGGCTATCGTCCACGCGGCCGACATCCAGGACCGTGACGGTGGCGTGCTGCTGATGGCGACGTTGTTCGGCATGTATCCCTTTCTGCTCAAGCTCTACGCCGACGGCGGTTATCAAGGGCCGAGGTTCCAGACGGGCCTGGCCCGTGTCTGCCGCCGCGTGAACGTCGAGATCGTTCGACGCTGCGACACCGGCAACTTTGTGGTGTTGCCCAAGCGGTGGATCGTAGAACGGACAATTGCGTGGCTCAACCGATGCCGCCGCCTGAGCAAGGATTGGGAGTGCCTGAACCGAAACGCGCTCGCGTTCCTTCAGTGGGCGTCAGTGCGGCTCATGCTGCGACGCCTCTGCCGTGCTTGCTAATGATCTTGGACGGACTCTCACATGCCGGGAACGCCATGGTCCTTAACTTGGGCGGACGGTGCTGGTCAAAATCAAACTATACCATCTCAACTAATCGCTGCTCATTATAAAACGCTGTCTGAACGGCGAAAGAGTGCCTGATCCAGCCCTTAAGCTTCCTCAACCAACTATAGACGAAGTTGTTGAAGGAGGAGATAGTCTCAGAGAGGCTGCGGCGCTCGGGGCTAATATTGATTTAGATAACCGGGGAAAACTGTCCCAATTCAATGCAGCTAGCCGGTTTGACAAGAGGGAGAACCACATACACAGAGTGACGGTATGTGGAATATATGTAGTGGCGGGTTGCTGTCTTGTAATGTTTTTGGTTCTTGTCTCTCAATACATCTTGCCCGAAAAGACTAGGCTTTTGAGTGCCGAAGATGCAGCAAAATTACAAGCATTCTTGTTTAGTGGGACCGTAGGTGGTTTATTGACTGGCGCAGGCAGTCGCTTGATTAAGTCGGAAAAACCCAAGGTCTAGCGTTGCCAATACCCGCAGAAGTCCACCGAAGGCTGGGCCGCCAGCGCCAACCCCGTAACGCGGCGCACCTGCAAGCCGTTGTCATTCCGGCGGTTGTCCTTTCGCCCGTCCGCGGCGCGGTCGCTACTGACCACCTGCCTGCCGCAACAGGGCCAGGATAGCCGCCTTTAAACGGTGAGCCTCAGCACGTTGGCTTGCCCTCTCCCGTGTCGCCACGTCCCGCCCGCCGTGCTTCCATGATGCTGCCCGGCACCTTGCCTTGCCCTCTGGCGTGCGTGCGCCCGTGCTGGCCCCACCGTGCATCCGGCACCGCCGATTGGGCATTGCTGCACCCTGGCAGGGCTGGCCCGTCCGCTTGCACGCCGCGCCGCACCGCGGGCCGGCGTTGGCCCGGTCCAGCAGCACGCGCCACCGGGGGGCCTTGCTAGTCGCGCAAGCCTCCCCTTGCGCCCCGGTAGGTGTCACAATCCGTCCCCCTTCCCCTGCTTGCCCGTGGTGACGGTGCCGGCCACCACCGCTTGCCCGCCCTCTGCCACGGTGACGTGCTGCACGGTCACAAGCTGCCGGCTGCCGTGCCGCAGCCGATCTAGCGCCAGCGCACCTTGCGCGAAGGCGGCCAGCACCCGGGCGCCCGCCGTTGCGGACCGGGTGGCCTCGGCCAGCGCGCCCGGGTTCAGGTTTGAGGCTGTCCGATGGATGTAGAGCTGCCCATCCGCCGCCGCGAACAGCCCCATTGCGGCTTGGTGGGCAGCGGCAAGCTGGTGGGCCAACATGCGCTCAGTCGCGCTGGCGGCGCCCGCGTCCTGTGCAGCCTCCACTGCCAATTGCAGCACGCCGGCATCCCGCGCCATGCCCAGCCGGGCCAGGCTGGCATCGGCGGCAAGCATGGTGGGGGAGGCTGCCACCGCTTGCATCATCTCGCGCACCTTCCAAGGCCGGTCGGGATCGTCCGCCGGGGCAGTCTCGCCACCCCGGCCCTGGCGCAGCGCCGGCACGCCGCGGGCGGTGGGGTCGCGCAAGGCGGCAGCCAGCGCCTCCAAGCCGGCGGCCTCGGCATTGTACTGGGCGATCCATGCCGGGTTTTTGACGCCTTCGGCGGTCGCGCGCCGGCTTGCCGCCACCTGTTCGAACCACTCGGCATCCGCGGCGGTCAGGCCGGCAGGCGTGGTCTTGGTGATCGTCATGTGTCCACCTCCATCAAGCAAAGCATTGGGTGCCGCCTACAGCAGCCATGCCGGCACGGTTCCGGCCCGGGCCGATGCGCCCGGTCGCCGGTAGGTCAGTCGCGCCCCGCCCGGTCCCTGGCGCATTCCGATCACGTCCGGCGCCACGTCCAGCACGTCCCCATGGTCACCTAGAAGCCACGCCACCCCCCATCCGTCCGGGCGTGCGGCGGGCGCGATGGCGTCCAGCCCCCATAAGTCTGTTGCATCCCATCCGGCCCGGTGCAGCTCCGCCCCGTGGTCGCGCAGCAGCCGGTCACAGGTCGCGGCCAGGACTGCCCAGCGCCGGGGCGGGATGGCCGGCGGCGCTGGCCGGGCCGCAATCGTCGCTACGCCCTCGCACCAGTCCAGGGGCACGCCGGGGGGCGTCGGCGCCGCAGACACACGCCGCGCGCGCGGGGGTGGGGGCGGTGCGGCGTCCGGCTTGGACCGGGCCGCACGGGGCGGCTCAGGCGGCGGCACTCGGCGGTAGGACCGTAGCGCGGCCAGCGCCGCAGCAGCGCCGGACGGGGCCGCATCCTGCATCGCCCCCGGTCCCGAAAAAGGCGAAAAGCCCGGAAAGGCGACGCCCGCGTCCGGCTCCGGGGGCTTCTCGCCCTTTTCGGGCTTCTCGGGGCCGGGGTGCGGCTGCAACGCGGTCACGCCGCGGCCTTCCCTGCCGTCGCCCATAGCAGGGGGTTCACCGTCCAGTCCCCGCGGGGGCGCCCGCCGGTGGGGGTTTCGTCCCGGGTCAGCCACCGCGCGTCCGCCAGGTAGCGGCACGCCTCCTTCACGGGGTCGCTCTCCCGCAAGCCCGGCAGCCGCGCCCCATCCCGGATGCTGGACACGTTTACCACCGTAGGCCGGGTGTGCATGATCCATTCCCCCAGGGTCCGCGCGTTGCGCTCCTCCGCCGGCACGCTGGCGTCCCCCAGCACCCGGGCGGCCATCGGCAGGAAGTAGGACCGCATTAGGTCCGCCGCCGCCTGCATGGCGTTCGGACCGATGCGGGACGGCTCCGGCCCGTCATCGTCGGCGCACCAACGCAGCAGTTGCAGCACCAGCGCCAGGCGCAACGCCTGCCCGCGGGCCTTGCCCATGCTGGTCAGCAGCAGCCCTTGCGTGCCGGCCTCCCCCGCCTGCATCTCCTGCGCGAATACTTCCAACATGCCCGCAGCGTCCTGGTCCAGGGACACGTAAGCCGGGCGCGGCTCCCCGGTGTCGCCGGCTGGTATGGACAGGTCCGCCAGCCGTTGCAGGCGCAGCGCCGCCGCCGGGGCGTCACAGGACTGGTTGGGCCGGCGGAACAGGGGGTGCGGGTCCGGCCAGGTCCACAGGAAGCGCCCGGGCAGGCCATCGTCAACGCCGGTCAGGCAGTCCTCCAGCCGGTCTGGCTGGATGGTGCCGAATGTCGCCACCGCCAGGTGGGGAATGAACACCGGCACCGGGTTCTTGAGCCTGTCCACCACGTAGGGGCCGCCCACGTAGGACTCCAACCAGAAGGGCCGGTCGCTGCCGCCGCTGTAGCGTTGCAGGTTCAGCAGCCAACCGGCCAACTCGTCCCGGACGTGCAGCACGCCCTTGGGCAAGCCTTGCAGGATCATCGCCAGGGCTTCCACGGTGGCGTCGGACACGCGCACCCGGGGGCGCACCGGGGGCGGGCCGGCGGTGGCCTCCCGCGGCTTGGGCGGCGGGGGATTGCCGGCCCTCACCGCCGCCTTCACGTCCGCCTCCCACTGTTTCCCAATCAGCTCCGCAATCTTGTCGGCCTCCTTCCACGCGGCCAGCTCGTCCGGGTAGCCCCGGCTCATGTGCGCCTCCACCATGCCCAGCACCTCCCGCATGACGGGCGCGGCACCGGGGGACTTGCCCGATGATGGGTTGCCGACACTGGCCAGCCAAAGGGACGGCGGTTCCATCCAGCCGTGCCAGGCACGCGCCCAACGGGCGTTGCCGATCAGGGCGGACGCGGCGGCCAGCAGCGGGGCGGCCACGTAATCCGGCGGCGCGTTGGCCCCGGCTGCCGTGCGCGCGATCCAGGTGGCCCACCACGGGCCAAACGCATCCAGCGGCAGCGGCGGCGCCGGCAGGCGCGTCCGGGACAGGAAACCCATCGCGGGCGGGGCAGGGGGCGCGGCGGCGGCATCGCGCGCCAGGGACGGCTTGCGCCAGCCGGGCCGTGCTTGCTGCGCCAGATGGAACAGGGTGCCAGCACCGGCCAACGGCAGGCGGTCCTCGTGCCGGCTGTAGTGGTCCCACCGCTCCCTAGGCTTGCGCCCATGCTGGCCGGCGCTGCGCTCGGTCCAGGCGGAGAACGCCGCCAGGCCGGCCAGGCTGCCGCCGGTCGCGGCCCACGTCGCCAGGCCCACCCGGTTCCAGTGGTCCCAGTCCAGGGCATCATCGGGCGGGATGGCGTGCAGCGCCGCCACCACGTCCAGCGGGTCCGCCCCGGCCCCGTGCGGGCTGGGCTGGCGCGTGCCGCTGCCGGTGCTGGCGGCAGGCACGGGGGCGCCCGGCGTCTTGGCCCCGATCAGCGGCGCGGCTTCGGCCAGGAAGGCGTCTAGCTGGGCTTCCGTGATGGCTGGCATAGTGTGCAAAGGCGTGGTCGCCGGCCCCTCTGGCGACCAGCGCAGCGCGGCGCCGGACGGGTGGCGGTCGTGCGCCGCGAATTGCTGGCCTTCGCCCAGCACCTCGATCTTGCCCATGCTGCCGGCCAGGGTGCGCTTGGCAGGGCTGCCCGCCGCCGCCCGGTAGGGCAGCAGCACGCGGGGGGAGTTGTCCCGGTGGCGCACGATGGTTTCCCCGAACATCTGGACGGCCAGGGCGCGCAAGGTGGCGACGGTGAGTGGCTTTGCTATCGAACTTTGGCCCAGAGTGCTGACGGATTTTGGCCCAGCGTCCGTCCCTCAACCTAGGGTCTGCCCGGTTCTGCCGGGAGGCTCGGAGTGGATTGGAAAGCCAAAGTGGAATTGTTCGAGCAGCTCCGTCAGGAGCATGAGTTTGGGGTTGGCACGATCTCCGGTGTTGCGGCGAAGTTCGGCGTGCATCGTCGGATGGTGCGGCAGGCGATTGCGGGTGCGCTGCCGCCGGCGCATCGCTACCCGACACGGATCAAGCCCAAGCTGGATGGGGTCGCGGCCTTCATCGACCAGGTGCTGGACGAGGATCTGCGAGCCCCGCGCAAGCAGCGGCATACGGCGCGGCGGATCTATCGTCGGATTCTGACGGAGTTCCCGGACGCCGGGCTCGCTGAGTCGACGGTGCGCAATCACGTGCGGGCCCGTAAGCGTGCGATTGGCTTGGTCCAGCGCGAGACGTTCGTGCCGCAGAGCTACGTGCGGGGCCACGAGGCCCAGGTGGATTGGTATGAGGCCTGGGCGGACATTGGCGGTGAGCGGACTAAGGTTCAGGTGTTCGCGATGCGATCGATGGCCAGCGGGGCGGCGTTTCACCGCGGCTACCTGCACGCGACGCAGCAGGCGTTCCTGGAGGCGCACGAGCACGCGTTCGCCTACTTCGGCGGGGTGTTCCGGCTGTTGCGCTACGACAACCTGGCCAGCGCCGTGCGCAAGATCCTGCGGGGGCACCGGCGGGAGGAGACGGTCCGGTTTGTGGCCTTCCGGTCGCATTGGCGGTTCACGGCGGAGTTCTGCACCCCGGGCGAGGGTCATGAGAAAGGCGGCGTGGAGGGCGAGGGCGGCTACTTCCGCCGCAACCACCTCGTCCCGGTGCCCGGTGTCGCCGACCTCGACGCGCTGAACGCCTTTCTGCTGACGGGATGCCGTGCAGACGAGGCGCGGGTCTTGGACGGGCGCACGGAGCCGGTTGGCGTGGCGATGGTGGCCGAGCGCGATCACCTGTCGGCGCGCGTGCCGGAGGGGTTCGACCTGGCGGACGTGACGTTTCCGCTGGTGGACAAGCAGGGCTGCGCGATGGTCAAGACCAACGCCTACTCGGTGCCGGTCCACGCGGGCAGCCGGGTGGAAGCGCGTGCCTACCCGCTGCACGTTGAACTCTGGCACGCTGGGCGCAGGGTCGCCCGCCACGAGCGTTGCCACAGCCGTCGCCAGCTCGTGCTGGACCTCGAGCATTACCTTGACGTGCTGAGCCACAAGCCCGGCGCGTTTGCCGGGTCCAAGCCGCTGGCGCAGTGGCGCGAGGCCGGCCGCTGGCCGCCCTGCTACGACGAGCTCTGGACACGGCTGTTGACCCGGCACGGCAAGCAGAACGGCACCCGCGCCATGGTGGCAGTGGTGGGGCTGGGGCGGGAGTTCGGCCATGACGCGCTGCGCATCGCGATCACCACGGCGGTGTCGCTTGGCGCCTGCGACGTGGCGGCGGTGCGGTATCTGCTGACGGAGGCAGTGCTGCGCAAAAGCCCACCTGCCGAAATCGATGTCGGCGCCTTGGCGCGTTACGACCGGCCGATGCCAACGATGGCCGAGTATGACGTGCTGCTGTCCGCTCCCTGCGCAGGCACCGCATGATGGCGGATCTCCAGGACCAGGCCATCCGGCAGCATTGCAAGGCGCTGCGCATGCCGACGATCGGCGGCCAGTTCGCCCGCTTGGCGGATGCCGCCACCCGCGAGGGGCAGACCCATATCGGCTACCTCGAGGCGCTGTTGGCGGCCGAGATGGAGGAGCGCGAGAGCCGGGCGATTGCGCGCCTGCTGCATGAGGCGCGGCTGCCGCGGATGAAGACGCTGGACGAGTTCGAGTTCGACCGCTCCGGCGTTGCGGCCACCCAGCTCCGGACACTGGCCGAGGGCGATTACGTCACCCGTGCCGAGCCGATCCTGCTGGTCGGTGAGGCGGGCACCGGCAAAAGCCATCTCGCCACGGGCCTGTGCGTCGCCGCCTGCCGCCAGCGGCGCCGGGTCCGGTTCACGACAGCGACCGGGCTGATCAACGAGTTGGCGGAGGCGGCGCACGCCAACCAGCTCAGCCGGGCGCTCGGTCGATGGGAGCGGCTCGACCTGATCTGCATCGACGAACTGGGCTACGTGCCGCTGGCCGAGACGGCCTGCGAGTTGATGTTCCAGGTGATCGCCGACCGGGCGGAGAAGGCGGCGGTGATCGTGACGACCAACCTGCCGTTCTCCGAATGGTCGCAGGTGATCCCCAACCCGCGGCTGTGCAAGGCGCTGATCGACCGCCTGACGGACCGTGCACACATCATCACCACGGGCACGGACTCCTACCGGTTCCGCCGCACCACCGCTCAGCGCAGGGCGTCCAAACAATGACGGGAGGCACACAAGAAAGAGGCTAACGGGAGGTCCGGGACCACGGCCTGCGCCACGCGATCATCGACCGGAAGCTGGGCCAGAATTCATCAGCACAGATGGGCCAAAGTCCATTGTCATAGCCAGGTGAGGCTGTCGTCTATGTCCAGGTCCAGCGCCCGCAAGCCGTCGCACAGGATGCCGGTTTCGAGTGCGTCCGGCTCGGGCGTGGCATCGGCGGCCTCGGGCGGGTCACGCCGGGCGCGGTCCTGCCAGCCTTTGCCGGCGGGGCGCTTGCCAGGGGCGCCGGGCTGCAACCAGGCGTGCCCGCAATCCCACGAATACAGGGCGACGGGGCGCCAGCCGGCGTCCCATAGCTCGGCGCGGATGGCGGTGGCGGCGTCCTGGCGAGGGTTGTGCGCCGCGTTCATGGGGCCATCCCCAGCAGCCCAGCGGCGGCCATGGCAGGCGGCCCCACTTGCTCCGCCACGCGGCGCAACAGGTCGGCGCGGTCCCGCCCGTCCCCTGCCTGGACGTACAAGCCGAAATCGTCGGCGGCGTCGGCGAAGCTGTTATGCACGCCGGCCAGCGCCCGCAACTCCGCCGCGGTCAGGGCAAGCGGGACGGTGGGGGCGGGCCTCATGCCCGCTCCCCCGCTGCCCGGCAACGCAACTCTAGCGCCAGGTGGCTAAGCCGGTCAGCGTGCCAGGTGCGACCTTCGTGCTGGTGAAGGTCGGCCAGGCGTTCCAGCAAAGCAGCCCGCGCCAGGGTGGCGGCAGGGTCGGCGGGTGTCGGCAGCGGCACCTGGGCAGGTGCCAGCCGGGGGCCGTGGGACGTGGGTAGGGTGTTCATGGGCGGCTCCGAAAGGAAGCCGGCCCCATCGCGTGCTTGAACGCCGCGCCGCCGCGGTCTATCTCGGGGATGCGCCCGCCCGGTGCATTGCCCGCCTTCGACTACAGCGCCGCCGGTTCCTGTTCGCATGGGGATCGGCGGTTGCGTTTAGGCGGCGTGCTTCGTGCGGCTGGCGCCGTGCGGGCGGATGGCAGCCGGGGGCAGGCTGTCCAGCCACGCCAGCCCGTGCGGCACGTCAACCAGGACGCGGGTGCCCAGCTTCACGGCGCGCAAGTCGCCGCGGCCCAGCGCCTCGTAAGTCGCGCTGCGGCTCATGCCGGACAGCTTGCACCATTCATTGATGGTGGCGCGGGCCGGTTGCTGGCTGCCGGCGCTGGGGATGCCGAGTTTGATGTTCATGTGTGCCCCTTTGTTCGTGTGGACAGGGGCAAACTGCCGATGCGGCACGGGAAGCGCGAAACGCATTCACAAGCCGAGTTTCGGGCGTCTGTTTGCAGGGGTGCAGCCGCTACCCGAATATGTCCTCAAAGGGTGTGGGCGTGAAATCCAGGTCGTCTGCCTCATGGGGCGGCTCCGGCAGCCGCCGTGCCCGGTCGGCGCTGCCTTCTCGTATCCAGTGGGCCAGCCCGTCGCCTGCCTTGCCCTTCGCAGCAGCCGCGGCCAGGCTCACAAGCTCGCCTAGCAGCACGGCCCGGTCTATATCCGGCACGGGGCCGCCCGGCGCGCACAGGGGCAGCATTTCGGCTGCCCTGGTCCCGATCAGGCGCAGCAGCGCGCGGTGCCACTCTAAAGCTGGACCCTTTGGCAACGTGGAACGCCGCTCGCCCGCAGCCTCCTCCGCCGTGGTTCTAGTGTGGGATGGTGCGCCCGGCAGACAGCCGAACAGGCATTCGTAGGTGTCAGCCAGGTTGCAGAACAGGTGCTTCCTAGCTTCCTGCGGCGTCCCGCCCTTGGCGACATGGCTTGCGGTGTAGTCCGCGGCGCGGCTCGCCAGCAGTTGCAGCACGCCCAAGGTAGCGGCCAGGCGGGTGCCAATGCACTCGACGGCAACCTCACGTCCTGGGTCGTGTGCCCGGTCAAGCTGGGTCGCCTTGAGCAACTCCGGCTGTGCGTGCCGGGCCAGGCGGTCCAGTGTGTGCCGGGCGTGCCACTCCCGCCCTGCGCCCTCCCTGGCGTCCTCTGGATGCGGCCAAGCCACGGCAAGGTGCAGCAGAGCATCCTCGTGCTTCCCGATCTGCGATGGGCGATGCAATCCAAGGGCGAACGTCAATTCGTCGGCTTGCCTTGCAACTTGCTGGCACCAGTCCCGGACTTCGTGGCGCGGCGCGCGGGCATGTTCCCCGGCGGCCCAAAGCGCATACATGCCGAACAGCTTGTTTATCCCTTCCGCTACGGCGGCCAAGTCTGCCCGTTCGACATAAGACCGCTTCCGGGTTTGGGGCAGGGCTGCCAGGTCGGCGGCTCGCAACAGGTCGGGGACGTAGCCGCTTGCCTTCCATGCGGGCGGCGGTGGCCTGACAGCGGGCCTCCGGCCCATTAAGCCCCCTGCCGCGCCGTAAAGTCCGCCACGTTGTCCGCCGCGCCTCCGATGCCCAAGCTGCCGAATGCCGCGCGCACCGTGTCCGCCACATAGGACGGCGCAAGGTGGGCATAGTGCCGCTCCGTCATGCGGGTGTCGGCGTGCCCAAGCTGGGCCGCGATCACGGGCAGGGGGACGGCGCGGGCGGCCAGGCGGCTTGCATAGGTATGGCGCAGCACATGGAAGCTGACAGCCGGGGCGATGCGGGCCGCAGCGCACGCTGCGGCCATCGCGCGGAATTGGTCGGACGCTCCCCAGCGCGCCCGGCTCCGTATGGCTGGTGCCGTCCGGGTCGCCTGCTTGGCGATGGCGTCCCGCTCGAATAGGGGGGCATCACCTGCCATACCCCGCGCGATCCGGGCGAAGAAGTGTCGCCCCTCATCGGTCAGCACGACATGCCGAGCCTTGCCGGACTTGCTGCGCGGGATGTTCACGCTCCCGGCTTGGTGGTCCAGATCGCCGGCCTGCATGGCGGCCAACTCGCCATACCGGCAGCCCGTCAGCAGCGCCCCCGTCACCAGCGCCCGAAAGTCGGGCGGGCAGGCGTTGGCAAGGCGCACGCACTCCTCATCCGAGAGGTAGCGGACTTTGGGCGCGTCGGCTCCGCGGAACGGCTTTACTAGCCGCCAGGCATCATCCGGTCCTGTGGCACAGCCTTCTTCCCGGGCGTGGTTCAAGGCGGCTTTCAGGATGGTCAGGATGCGGTTAGCGGTGGCTTGGCGGCGGCGGGGCGCGTCCAGGTCCGCCGTGTCCGCCGGGCGTGGTCCACCCCGTCCACGTGCCGGGGCAGTGGACAGGCTGCGGTGCCAGGCCCGCACCCGCTCCCGGGTCAGGCGGGACACGGCCACGGTGCCCAGCATTGGGATGATGTGGGCCTTGGTCGCCGTGCGGGTGGTCGGCAGGCTGCGGGCACCCCGGGCCTGCATGTCGGCCAGGTAGTCCGCAATGGCGTCGGCCACCGTGTAGGGTTTCGCCGGACCCCTGGCAGGCTCCGCCTCCAACCCGGCGGCCACCCGGCGGGCACGGGATGCCCACGCCACCGCCTTGGCCTGGGCTTGCCGAAAGTCCAGCACGTCCGCCCCATCAGCCGGCAGGGCATCATCCGCCCGGCCTAGCCGCTCTTCCCGGTAGCGGCCCGCGTCCAGCATCCGCGCCAGCCAGCTCCCACCCTGTGCGCCTCGGCGGTAGCCAAGCGCGATCCCGCCCTCAATACCGCGCCAGTAGGGTTCCTTGCGCGCTGCAAGCCGCTCCCGGGCTGCGCGGGTGGTGAGGGGGCTGTCTGCGGTGGTGCGGGGCATGGCGGGTCCGGGGAGTGGGGAGATAGGTGGGGAGTATCCACTGTTGTCCGGCCCTGTTCAAGAGTGTTTAGCCTCCAAGGTAACTCAGTGTCGTCAAGGTGTTAAGATGTCCACCGCTGTCCCTATCCCCCTGGGGTATCCACCCTTTCAAGGCTGTAACACGGGTTCGAATCCCGTACGGGGCACCACCTTGTTTTCGTTGAAGAACATCGCATTTTAGCCGGCCTTCCTGTTGGCAGTTGGCAATGCGTGGGCGGTCGGTTCCGGGGCTTCCTCGTAGGTGGCAGGCCTAGAAGAACGGCCTATTTCTCAGCTGTCGCGGCGGCCCGGCCAGTAAGCCCCGAGAACTTGCGCGCGTTCCCACCCTCCGATGCTGCCCCGAGGACTTCTGCAAACCTGTCATCCAGCGCGTTTTGAAGCGGAATGGCCATCGCATGCCTGTCGACGCCCCGCAGATACGGTCGCAGTCCGGCGACATCGGTCACATGAGCGCCGAACAGCTGGGCGATCCGCGTCAGCGTGCCGATCGTCAGCCGCGAGCGGTTGCGCTCGATCTGACTCATGGTGCCGATCGAGACGCCGATCCGGTCCGCCACCTCCTGCAGCGTCATCCCCCGCGTCTTGCGCAGCGCCCGCACCTGCGCCCCGATGTCGAACTCGCCCGCCGCCTCGTTGGCGGCCCCCCCTGCGCCGCGGTTCTGCCCGGCCATGCCCGGCTTCAGGCCTCGACCCTGGGCCTGGCCGAACGCGCGCGCGGCACGCCGGGCGAAAGCCCCACCGCCGGCGACCGCGTGCACATGGCTGGCTCGATCATCCTTCGCTCCTGCAGGGTGTCACGGCGTTCGTGAAAAGATGGCGCCGGACTTCATGACAATGAACCTGACCGAAGCTGGAATGGGGCGGAATCGCTATACGGTTGCGTCCTCGGCCGATTCTGCGTTTCATCGCGGTGTGCGCGTGCAGCCAGGCGACCCCGGTCTGTCACGCCCGAACCCGATGAGGTCCCATGAGTGAAGCGATCATGCGCATCGGGATCGAGGTCGGCGGCACCTTCACCGACCTGGTGGCGATCCACGGCGACCAGGTCAGTGTCGTCAAGGTCCCCAGCACCCCGCGCAGCCCCGATATCGGCGCCTTCCACTCGCTCCGCGCCGCGGGGATCGACCCGGCGTCCGTCACCGACCTGGTCCACGGCTCCACGGTCGCCACCAACGCCATCCTGGAACGCCGCGGCGCGCACATCGCCTTCATCGCGACCGAGGGATTCCGCGACCTGCTGTTCCTGCAACGCCACGACCGCCGCAGCATCTACGACCTGCACTACGCCAAGCCCGTGCCCCCGGTGCGCCGCCGCGACTGCTTCGAGGTGCGGGAACGGATCGAGGCCCGGGGCACCGTCCTGATCCCGCTCGACGAGGCCGCCATCCACCGCAACCTGGTGCCCCAGCTCCGCGAAGGCGGGTTCGACGCGGTCGCCATCTGCCTGCTGTCCGCCTACGCGGCCCCCGTGCACGAGGCCCGGCTGAAAGCCCTTATCCAGCACGCCATCCCCGGCATGCGCGTCACCTGCAGCCACGAGGTCGCGTCGGAGTTCCGGGAGTACGAACGCGCCTCGACCACCGCACTGTCCGCCTACGTGCAGCCTGTCATCGACGGCTACCTGGACCGGTTCGAGGCGACGCTGGCGCAGGCCGGGTTCGCCGGGCAGTTCAGCGTCATGCAGTCGAACGGCGGCCGCATGCCCGCCGCCGCCATGCGCCGCAACGCCATCACCGCCCTGCTGAGCGGTCCGGCCGCCGGCGTCGTCGGCGCCATCCGCCAGGCCGCCCTGTCCGGCCGCGGGGAGCTGGTGACCTTCGACATGGGCGGCACCTCCACCGACGTCTCCCTCGTCAGCGGCGGCGAGCCCTCGCTGACCGCCGAGACGGAGGTGGACGGCCTGCCGATCCGCACCCCCGTGCTCGACATCGTCACCGTCGGCGCAGGCGGCGGCAGCCTGGTCTGGATCGACGACGGCGACATGCTGCGGGTCGGCCCGCGCAGCGCCGGCGCCGTGCCGGGCCCGGCCTGTTACGGCCGGGGCGGCGACCAGCCCACCATCACGGACGCCCACGTCGTCCGCGGCACCATCCGGCCCGGCGGATTCCTCGGCGGCGGCATGACGCTGGACGCCGACGCCGCGCACCGCGCCTTCGCGGGAATCGCCGCCCAGCTCGGCACAAACGTGGCCACGGCCGCCGCATACGCCATCGAGCTGGCCGTCGCCAACATCGTGCGCGCCATCCAGCTCGTCTCCACCGAGCGCGGCCGGGACCCCCGCGACTTCGCCCTGCTGCCCTTCGGCGGCGGCGGCCCCCTGCTGGCGGCCGAAGTCGCCGAACAACTCGGCATCGATGAGATCCTTGTGCCGCCCAACCCCGGCGTGATCTCCGCCCTGGGCCTGTTGGCCGCCGACGACATCACCGTGCAGGGCATCACCCGCCGCATGCCGCTCGATGCCGCCGCAGCCGACGCCGTCCGCACCGACAACGCCCGCTTCGTCGCCGGGACCACCGCCCGATTCAAGGCGCTCGGCCTCGACGGCCCGGTGGAGCACACCCTGGAGGCCGACATGCGCTTCGTCGGCCAGGCGTTCGAGATCGCCGTGCCGGTCGAGGCAGCCTCGCTCGGCACATTGCAGGCCGCCGACCTCGCCGAGCAGTTCGCCGCCGCGCACCGCCGGGTCTACCTGCATGGCGGCGAGCCGGGCCGCCGGGTGGAGCTGGTGGGCCTGCGCTTCACCGCCCGCCGCCGCCTGGGCGCGTTGCCGCGCACCCGGGAACGGCCCGTGGACGGCTCGCGCCCATCCAGCACGCCCGTGACCGCCGGTGGCCGCACCCTCCTGGCCCGCCTGGTCGGCGCAGCGGCCATGGACGCCACCCCGTTGCCCGGCCCCGCCCTCGTGGAAGGCTACTCCTCCACAACATGGGTCCCGCCCGGCTGGACGGCCGCCCGCGACGCCGCCGGCAACATGCTCATGCGGCGGGACCGCGCGGCATGAAGCTCGACCCCGTCGAATCGGCCATCCTCAGCCAGTCGCTGATCGCGGCCGCGCGGGAGATGGGGGTCAAGCTCATCCGCTCGGCCTACTCCACCATCCTGCGGGAGGCGCGGGACGGCTCGGCGGCCATCCTGGACGCCGCCGGCGGCACGGTCGCCCAGGCGGAGCTGATCCCCATCCACCTCGGCAGCATCGGCCGCATCTTCCAGTCCTGCTCCGCCCTGTTCCCCAACGACACGCTGGGGCCCGACGACGTCCTGGTCATCAACGACCCCTATTCGGGCGGGCAGCACCTGCAGGACGTGTTCTTCTTCCAGCCGATCTTCCACGCCGGCGCCGTCATCGGCTTCGCCGCCTCCGTCGCCCACCATTTGGACATCGGCGGCGGCAGCCCCGGCCTCAACCCCTACGCGCCCGACGTCTACTCCGAAGGCATCATCATCCCGCCGATGCGCATCAACCTGCACCGGGACTGGCACGACGGCGGCGGCTTCCAGCGGCTGCTCCGCGCCAACGTCCGCGTGCCGCAACAGACCATGGGCGACTTCGACGCGCAGATCGCCGCCAACGCCGTCGGCATCCTGCGCGTGACCGAGCTCGTCGCCCGCTACGGCCTGGTGAAGATCGTCGCCGCGATGGCCGCCCTGCAGGACTACTCGGAAAGCCGGATGCGCAGCGCCATCCGCAAGGTCCCGCCCGGCACCTACCACGGCGAGGCCTTCATCGACGATGACGGGCAGGGCAGCGGCCCTCTGGCCGTGCGCGCCGCCGTGACCTTCAGCGGCGATGCCGTCCATGTCGACTTCACCGGCACCGCGCCGCAGGTGGCCATCAACCTCAACTCGCCCATCGCGTCCGTGCTGTCGTCCACCGCCACCTGCATCAAGGCGGCGCTGACCAGCCCCGACATCCCGTTCAACGACGGCTCGCTGCGCCCCATCACCATCCACGCCCCGCCCGGCAGCCTGCTCAACCCGCACCACCCGGCCCCCGTCCGCGCCCGGCTCATCAGCTGCTCCCGCGCCTGGGACGCCGTGATGCAGGCCCTGGCCGCGGCCGTCCCCCGGCAGGCCATCGCGTTCGGCTACGACACCACGACGTCGTTCTGCCTGTCGCGCCTCGGGTCCGCCGGCTGGTCCGTCTATCTCGAGGTGTTCGGCGGCGGCTATGGCGCAGGCACCGGGAACGACGGCTGCGACGCGGTCGACAACCCCCTGGCGAACTGCTCCAACACGCCCGTCGAGGCGCTCGACCAGGACTTCCCGTTCTTCCGCGTCGCCGCCTACGCCCTCCGCCCCGACAGCGCCGGACTGGGGCAGCACCGTGGCGGCACCGGGTTCACGCGGCACTACGAGATCCTGCAGGAGGGCGTGCGCCTCGCCCTCTACAGCGACCGGTTCACCGCCGGCGCCGACGGCCTGCTGGGCGGTGGGGCCGGCACGCCCGGTGCCTGCGACATCGTCCGGGCCGGCGCCACCATCCCGGTCCGCTCGAAGGACTCCGTGGCCCTCCAGGCCGGCGACGTCGTCCGGCTCAGCCTGGGCGGCGGCGGCGGCTACGGCCCGCCGGCGTCCCGTGCGGCAGCGGCCCTGGCCCGGGACCTCGAAGACGGCATCGTCACCGCAAGCGCCGGGTCAGCGACCCCATGACCCCGAGGAGCATCCCCATGCAACGCCGCACCTTCCTGCAGACCTCCGCCGCCGCGCTGACGACCCCCGTGCTTGCCGCCCCGAACCTGGCCGCGGCCCAGGGCATCAAGACCCTCCGGTTCAAGCCCAACGCGGACCTCACCATCCTCGACCCCGTCTGGACGACCGCCTTCTCCAGCCGCTACCTTGCCGCGTTGAGCTACGACACGCTGTACGGCGTCGACGACCAGCTGAACCCGCACCCGCAGATGGCGGCCGGGCACGTCGTGGAAGACGACGGCAAGCGCTGGCGCATCACCCTGCGCGACGGCCTGCGCTTCCACGATGGCACGCCGGTGCTGGCCCGGGACGCGGTCGCCAGCCTCAGGCGGTGGGGCACGCGCGACGCCTTCGGCCAGGCGCTCATGGCCGCCACCGACGAGCTGTCGGCCCCCTCCGACCGCGAGATCGTCTTCCGCCTCAAGCACCCCTTCCCGCTGCTGCCGAACGCTTTGGGAAAAAGCACGAGCTACATGCCGATCATCATGCCCGAGCGGCTGATCGCCGACCCGGCCAAGATGGTCACCGAAGTCGTCGGCAGCGGCCCCTACCGCTACATGCCGGGGGAGCGCCTGGTGGGCGCCCGCAGCGTCTGGCAGAAGTTCGAGGGCTACGTGCCCCGCCCCGACGGCCCGAACCAGTTCACCGCCGGGCCGAAGGTCCCGAAGCTCGACCGGGTCGAGTGGACGATCATCCCCGACGCGCAGACGGCCGCCTCCGCGCTCATCAACGACGAGATCGACTGGTACGAGGACGTGCTGCTCGACCTCGTGCCGATGCTGCGCGGCGCCCGCAACGTCGTCGTCGATAGCGTGAACCCGTCGGGCTACATGGGCATCATGCGGTTCAACCAGCTGCAGCCGCCGTTCGACAACCCCGCCATCCGCCGCGCCGTCCTGGGCGCCATCGACCGGGCGCAGACGATGCCCGCCGTGGCCGGCAGCGACGGGTCGCTCTGGAACGACAAGGTCGGCGTCTTCTGCCCGCTCTCGCCCATGGCGTCCGATGCCGGCCTGGACGCGCTGAACGGGCCGCGCGACTACGACAAGGTCAAGCGCGACCTGGTCGCCGCGGGCTACAAGGGCGAGCCCGTCACCTACCTGTCCGCCAGCAACTTCTTCTCCATGGCGCAGCAGGACAACGTCGGCGCCGACCAGCTCCGCAAGGCCGGCATGAACGTCGACCTGGTGTCCATCGATTTCGGCAGCTGGCTGCAGCGGCGCGCCAGCCAGGCGCCCGCAGACCGCGGCGGATGGAGCGTCACCGACACGTTCCTCCCGGGCTTCGACCTGTGGGACCCCGCCGGGCACATCGCGCTCCGCGGCAACGGCCTCGCCGCCTGGCCCGGCTGGCCCACCGCCCCGGCGCTCGAGGCCCTGCGCGAGAAGTGGTTCGTCGCCCCTGACGAGGCCACCCGCAAAACCATCTGCCGCAACATCCAGCTCCAGGCGCTGCAGGACGTCCCGTTCGTGCCCACCGGAAGCTGGAAAGACATCACGGCGTACCGCAGCAGCCTCACCGGCATCCTGAAAGGCATGCCGCTGTTCTACGGCGTCGACAAGGCCTGACCTGGCACGGCCGGCTGTTCGTCACGAAGCGTCCGCGACCACGTTCTGCAGCCGGCCCAGCCCGTCCACCTCGCACGTCACGACATCGCCGGCGCGCAGGAAGTGGCCCGCGCCCCCGCCGGCGGACCCCAGGCCGACGCCCGCCACCCGCGTCGCCGATGATGACGGCGTCGGCCCGCGTCTCGGGCACGTGCTCCAGCGACCAGGCGGCGGCCACCCCCTGGCGCACCACCCGGAGCTCACTCCCGCCCTGCTCACGGCCACGCCACGGTCGCGACCGTCAACTCGAGCTGGAGCTGGTCGACCGTCGAACGCGCCTTCGACGGCGCCGGCGCCCGCTGCCACGTGGTCGCCGAATGCGAGTTCACCATCATTGCCGTCAACATGGTCCGCGCCGGCCTCGGCCTCTGCATCGCCGACCCGCTCAGCGTCGTCGACACGTCCGGCCTCGTCGTCCGGCCCTTCCGGCCTACCCTGCCCGACGACGTCGGCTTGCTCCGGCCGGCGCATGGAACGCTGACCCGGCTCGCCGAAGCCTTCGCGATCGCCTTCCACGCCCACGTCATACCCCCTATGATCGACGCTTGAGCGGAACCCTGTCCAGCCAAGCGGCACCGCGGCACGACGGGCGCATCGCTCCCTTCCAACACGAGGCCCCGCCATGCGCCTGACCGACTTCCGCGTCCTCACCTTCGACTGCTACGGCACGCTGATCGACTGGGAGAGCGGCATCCACACCGCCCTGCTCCCGCTGCTGCACACGGCCGCCACGCCCCTGTCGCGCGACAGGGCGCTGGAGGCGTTCGCCACGATCGAGTCGGCGCAGGAGGCGGAGACGCCGGACATGATCTACTCGGAGCTGCTGGCGCAGGTGCATCGCCGGCTCGCGGCCGAGCTGGGCCTGACCGTGACCGAGGACCTGCACCGGCGCTTCGGCGCATCGGTGCCGGACTGGCCCGCCTTTCCGGACTCCGCGGCGGCGCTGCAGTATCTGAAGCAGCACTACCAGCTCGTCATCCTCTCGAACGTCGACCGCGAGAGCTTCAAGGGCAGCAACAGGCGGCTCGGGGTCGCGTTCGACGCGGTCTACACGGCGCAGGACATCGGGTCCTACAAGCCGGACCCGGCCAATTTCAACTACATGCTGGCCCATCTGGGCCAGCGCGGCATCGCGCCCGCCGCCATCCTGCACACCGCCCAGAGCCTGTTCCACGACCATGCCCCGGCCCGGACGAAGCACCTGGCCTCAGCCTGGATCGACCGCCGGCACGACCAGGACGGCTGGGGCGCCACCATGCCGGCGCCGGGCAGCGCGTTCGACTTCCGGTTCACCAGCATGGCCGAGATGGTCGAGGCGCATCGGGACGACCTCCGAATGCCCCGTGGCTAGCCGTCCTGGGGGACGGGTGCCGGGAACGACGCCGAGAACGGAGCCGGGTCGGCGAAGCGGCGAATGGTGTTGGCGACCAGGCGGGCTGCCACCTTGTCCACCGGCAGCGCGCCGATGAAGCACATGGACCCCACCGAGAACACGGCCCCCCCGTTCGGCGTCTCGAAGAACACGAGGTCGGACCGGATGATCGCCTCGCGCGGGCCGGGCCAGGTGTGGTCGAAGCGTTCCTCGTTGACGGGCTGGTAGCTCTCGTCGTGCACCACCGCCGACCCCACGATGATCGCGTGGTGCGGCGTCCCGAGCCGTGGGTCGGCGCGGTCCAGCTCGTGCCCGGCCGCCCCGCCGCCCATCAGCCCGGCGGTGCCGAGCGGTGCGCCCGGCTGGGCCGCACCCTCCATGCCGTCCCGCATGAAGGCCACGCGCGGGTCCAGGATCCCCGGCAGGAACGCATACGGGAAGCCGCGGTACTCGCCCTGGCTGCTGAACCCCACCCCCACCAGCGCCTGCGGCGGCCGGCCCAGGCGGCGCCACAGCCCGCCATACGATCCGTCCCACGCGTGGTGGCCCTCGCCGGGCAGGGTTTCCCACAGCCGAATCCCGCCCTCGGCCCGGCGCAGCTCGAACGCCCACGGGCCCCTGCTGTGCGGTACCACCTTCCAGTAGAAGCCGTTGCCGCCGAGGTAGATGAGCCGCCCCCCCTGCCCCAGGTAGGCGGCCAGCGCGTCCAGCGTCTCGGTCGTGTGGTACTCCGGGTGCTGGCCCGTCAGCACCACGTCGTACCGGGCGAGCAGCGCCACGCCCTCGGCATGCAGGTCGTGGTCGGTGATCACCTCGAACTCGATGCCCTCGCGGTCCAGCAGGTCCGTGATGTAGCTGTCGGCGGCGATCCAGTACACGCCGGACCCGCCGGGGCTCGGGTCCACCAGGTGGATCTGGTTGACCCGCTTGTCGATCAGCGGCCGGCGCATGCTCGACATCACGACGCCGCTGCCGTCCGAATGCATGTTGTAGGGGCTCACGCCATACTCGGGATGCCCGTCCGGCGCCTGTGCCAGCGCGCCCCACGCCAGGGACCGCGGCGTGATCGCCGCCTCGCGCCCGGGCTTCTGGAACTGGCCATACACCGTGTAGGACAAGGTGGGCGCCAGGAACGCGACCCGCGCCTGCGACCCCGGGACGCGGGCACGGACGTAGAAGACGATGTTGTCCCGCGCGCCCGCGGCGGTTTGCAGGTGCAGGACATAGACGCCGCTGACCCAGGCGTCGGGCACCGTGAAGGCCAGCGATTCCGCCCAGCCGGCGTCGCCCAGGTCGTCGTCGTGGAAGTGGATGGCGCCATACTGGGCCGGGTCCTCGGTCCAGCGATGCACGTCGCCGCACCAGGTGGACCCCGTCATCGCCCGGGTCGGCAGGTTCACGATCCGGCCGTGATGCGCGCCGGGCCCGATGTCTTCCGCCACGTCGCCGGACATGGCGCGGGAGAAGTCCCAGGCCGCGACAACGTCCCGGCTGCCCAGGATGCAGGGCCGCTGGATCTTGCCGTTGAAACATCCGCCCGCGCCGGCGGCGATGCGCGCCCCGCCCGGGCCCGACAGGGGCTCGGCCGCACCCACGGCCTCGGCTGCTTCCACGCGGTCCAGCCGAGGCTTGTGCGGCATCTGGCGCACCGTCAGCCGGCCCGCGGCGTCCAGCACGCAGGCGACGTCGTGCCACGCCCGCTCCGTCAGCGGCACCCCGGTGCGGACCGTGCACGCGCCCAACCGGACAAACGCGCCCAGGGGGCCGATCCCCAGCGTGAGGCTGCCCGCCTCCCCCGACCACGACAGCACCGCCTGGTCCCCGGCCGCGATCCGCGTGGGCCAGATCGTGGCCGCGAAGGTGACGCCGCCCGCCGGCAACGCCACACCCGGCGCATCGATCCAGGAGCCGAGCCGGATCTCCTGCTCCTGCCCCTGATGCTCGCCCTCCAAGGGCCAGGCCGCCGGAACCTCGCGGTAGCCCGGTCCCTCCGGGTTCGGGTCGGCGCACAGCACCCGGGCGACCCGCGCGGCGTAGGGGCCACCGCCGCGGACGCCGATATGGAACGCGATGCGCTCCCCGGGCTTGACGCTCCAGCGGTCGACGTAACCGGTGATGCCCAGCATGGGCCCCGCTTTCAGCCCGGCCCTAACTCCGCCGCACGTTCCAGAACAGCGGCAGACCCCGCAGCACCCCGGTCAGCTCCTTCTTGTAGGCGGTCGGCTGGTAGAACAGGCCCAGCGGGACATACGGCACGTCGGTCAACGCGATCCGCTGCGCCTCGATGCCGATCGCCTTCTGCGCGGCCGCGTCCGGCGCGTCGAACCAGGCGTCGCGCTGCGTCTCGAGCCCGGGGCTGGTCGACCACCCGAACGTCGCCTTCTCGCCGCTGCCGCGCAGGAAGTTGTGCGCCGAGGGGTTGAGTTGCGTCACACCCGCCGAATAGGTGACGAACAGGTTGTAGCCGCCCTTCGCCGGCGCCTCCTTGTTGCCCATCCGGCGCAGCATGCTGCCCCAGTCCATCACCTGGTAGTCGAGGTTGATCCCGACCTTGCGCAGCATGTCGCCGGCGATCTCGCTCATGGCGTTGATGGCGGCGAAGTCGGACGGCGCCATCATCACGATCGTCTCGCCCTTGTAGCCCGCGGCGGCCAGCGCCTTGCGGCTGTCCTCGACGCTGGTCGTGCCGGACAGCGCGGCCATGCCTTCGCCGTTTGCCATCACGCCGCCCGGGGCGAAGAAGCCGATCCCGTCCTTCCACATCGCCGTCTCGTCGCCCGCCAGCGCCGTCATGAAGTCGCGCTGCTTCACCGCGCCCAGGATGGCGCGGCGCATGGCCGGGTTGTCGAACGGCGGCTGCAGGTGGTTGAAGCGCAGCACGCCGATGTTGCCGAAGGGGTCGATGTTCTCCACGACCAGGTTGCGGTTGGCCCGCAGCTTCGGCAGCAGGTCGAAGATCGGCTGGTCCCACCAGTCGACCTCCCCTTGCTGCAGCGCCGCCGCCGCCGTCGCCGCGTCCGGGATCACGCGCCACTCCACACGGTCGAAATGCGCGACCTTCGGCCCGGCCAGCAGGCTCGGCGTGCCTGCCCGGGGCCGGTAGCCCGCGAACTTCTCGTAGACCAGCATCGAGCCCGGCACGTGCTGGTCGGCCCGGAACCGGAACGGCCCGCTGCCGACCAGCTCCTTCACCGGCAGCGCGCTGTCGGTCAGCGCCAGCCGCTCCGGCATGATGAAGGCAACGATGGCGCCCACCTTGCCGAGCGCTTCGGGCAGCAGGGCGAAGGGCCGCTTCAGCCGCCACAGCACCGTCCGGTCGTCCGGCGCCGAAACCTCGTCCACCACCGACATCACCGAGCCGCCGAACGCGTCGCGGCTGGCCCAGCGCTTCAGGCTGGCGACCACGTCGCGGGCCCGCACCGGCGTGTCGTCATGGAAGCGCAGGCCCTCCCGCAGCGTCATGGTCACGCGCCGGCCGCCATCCTCGATCGTGTGGCCGTCCACCATCTGCGGCTGGACCTTGCCCTCGAGGTCGACGCCATACAGCGTGTCGAACACCAGGAAGCCGTGATTGCGGTTCACGAGGCCCGTCGTGATGATCGGGTCCAGGATCGCCGCATCGGCCTGCGGCACGAACCGCAACGTGCTGGCCGCCTGCGCCCGGGCGATGCGGGGGGTGGCCAGCGGACCGAGGGCCAAACCGGCGCCCAGGGTCGCCTTCATCACGGCGCGACGGTGCATCGGTCCTCCCATGCGGCCAAAGGCCGCGTTCCCTACAGCCCATGCGGCGAAACGCCGCGTTCCCTGCAGCCCATGCGGCCAAAGGCCGCGTTGCCTCCGGCATCACCGATCTTCGGACGGGCGCCGGGCGGATGTCAAAGGCCGGTTCAGCCCCCGGGCGGCCGGTGCCCGGCCCAGGGCATCGCCCGCTCGAACGCCGCGGCGGCACGCAGCAGCAGCGCGTCCTCGCCGCAGCGCCCGACCAGCTGGATGGCCATCGGCAGGCCGCCCCGGTCGAACCCGCATGGCAGGCTGACCGCCGGATTGCCCGTGAAGTTGAACGGCATCGTGTAGGGATACCAGGCGGCACGCAGGTTCGGCACGCTCTCGCCATCGATCTCGATCGGCCCGAAGAAGTCCTGGTCGATCGGCAGCGCCGTGCGCGACAGGGTGGGCATCGCCAGGATGTCGCACCCGTCGAACCACCCCTGCACCTGCCGGTACAGCGCCGTGCGCTGGAAGATCGCCGCATACAGCTCGGCCGCCGAACAGGCCTGCACCCCGCCCCCGCCGCCTCCAGCATCTGCGGCACCGCGCGGAAGCCCGCATCCATGCCGAACAGCGTGTCGAACACCAGAAAGGAGTGGTCGCGGGTCTGGTAGGTCGTGGTCCAGATGGGGTCCAGCACCGCGAGGTCCGCGCGCGGCACGAAGCGCAGCACCTGTCTGGACGCAGTCTGGGCCAGGCTGGGCCGGCAGAGCAGCGGGGCCACGGCGGCCGCACCCCCCGCCTGCAGCAACCTACGCCTGAGCATCCGGCCGTCCCCCGAAGTCGCCACCGCATTCGCGACCCGGCGCCCGGCCCCGTCAACCCCCGCCCCTCTTGGAAATCCCGGGAAGTATTCGGTTGCCAGCTGGCGCGCACTTCGCCCATCGTGTCGGCCGATGATCCCACTGTCGCGTGCGATGAAGCCCGATCTGCCACGATCCGACGCCCGGCTGCCCCGGCCTCGGTCGTGAGCGCCAAGATGTTCCACCTGGCCTGGTTCCTGTCCCGCGGATTCAGCCCGAAGGCGTGGCGGCTCGACTGGGCCGGCGACACGCCGCACACCTGGATGACGCCCGACCTGTTCGTCGACCTCGCGCGCGGGATGGAGCGGGCGTGCTTCGACTACGTCATTCTCGAAGACAGCTCGAACGTGCCCTACACCTACAAGGGCAGCCACGACACCTACCTGAAATACGGCTGGGCCACCCCGAAGCTCGACCCGGCCGTGCTGGTGCCCTACCTCGCGCAGGCGACGAAGCACCTGGGCATCGTGCCGACGCTCTCGGTCACGGAATACCCACCCTACCTGCTGGCAAGACTCGTGAACACGCTGGACCACACGACGGGCGGCCGGGTCGGCTGGAACATCGTGACCGGCAGCAACGACGGCGGCGCGCAGAATTACGGGCTGCCGGGCCAGTATCCGCACGACGAGCGCTACGACCGTGCCGACGAGTTCACCGAGGTCGTGACCCGGCTGTGGGAATCGTGGGACCCCGATGCGCTCGTGCTCGACCGGGACCGCGCGATGTTCGCCGACGGCAGCAAGGTCCACCCGATCCACCATGACGGCCGGTTCTTCAAGGTCCGTGGCCCGCTGAACGCGCCGCGCTCGCCGCAGGTGCGCCCGGTGCTGTGCCAGGCCGGCGGCTCCCCGCGGGGCCAGGTGTTCGCCTCCCGCTGGGCGGACACGATCATCGCCCATTCCGAGACGGTCGAGCAGATGAAGGCATTCCGCGACGCGGTGCGGCAGCGCGCCGCCGGCTGGGGCCGCGACCCCGACCGGGTCAAGGTGCTGTTCCTCGCCTATCCGATCGTCGACTCCTCGATGGCCGCGGCCCAGGAACGGCGCGAGGCGGAGGCGCGCGATTCGGCCGAGCATATCGAAGTCCACCTGGCCTCGCTGTCGCGGCTGAGCGGCATCGACTTCGCCCGGTTCCCACTCGACGAACCGCTCCCCGCCCTCACCTCGAACGGGCACCAGTCGTCGGTCGCGAAGTTTGCCGGCAAGACCCCGCGGGAGCTGGCGATGGGCAACGCCGTCAAGTCCGGCATCGACTTCACCGGCACGCCGGACCACGTCGCCGGCATGATGGACGAAACCATGCAGGAGGTGGGGGGAGACGGCTTCCTGCTGTTCAACGGCGACTTCACCCGGCGCTACGTCAGCGAGATCTGCGACGGGCTGGTGCCGCAGCTGCAGCGGCGCGGCCTGACCAGGACCGGCTATTCGGAGCGGACCTTCAAGGACAACCTGATGGCCTTCTGATCGGCTGCAGGCTGACCGCCATTGGGACAAGGAGAGCATTCCATGACCGACAAACTGGACAAATGGCGCGGCTACGTGCCGGACATCGAGCTCGAGACCTACCGCAAGGGGGGCTTTGCCCGCCGGATCGGCTTCGGCGCCCGCCCGGCGCTGCTGAACATCGACACCACCTCCATGTTCGTCGACCCGGCCTATTCCCAGTGCGGCGGCGAGATGCCCGCCATGATCGACGCGCTGACCCGGTTGACCCAGGCCTTCCGCGACCTCGACCTGCCGATCTACTACAGCCGCCGCGACGACCGCACCCACCCGGCCTATCGCGGCCTGTGGAACGAGAAGCTCGGCACCGCCGGCGACTTCCAGTACAGCCGCGACAAGCGCGCCGACGAATGGCCCGCCGCCTACGCCCCCCGCCCGCAGGACCGGGTGGTGCTGAAGAACAAGCCCTCCTGCTTCTTCCAGACGCCGCTCGACAGCTTCCTGCGCTACGACGGCATCGACACCGTCGTGATCTGCGGCATCTCCACCTCCGGCTGCGTGCGCCACGGCGCGGTGGACGCGTTCTCCCACAACCTGCGGCCCATCCTGGTCGAAGAGGCCTGCGGCGACCGCAGCCCGGCCGCCCACAAGGCCAACCTGTTCGACATGGACATGAAGTTCTGCGACGTCGAATCGCTCGATCACGTCCTGGGCGAGCTGCACGCCCGCTTCGGCCCCGGCGCGCTGCGGGCGGCCGAGTAGTGGACGGGCTTCAACCCGGGCCACGGGACTTGAAGCCCTCTCCCATCGAAATCCCGATCGTCGCGTTCCACAGCGTGAGCAAGACGTTCGGCACCGTGCCGGCCGTCCGCGACATCACGCTCGAGGTGACCGAGGGCGAGATCGTCACCATCCTCGGCCCTTCCGGCTGCGGCAAGTCGACGCTGTTGAACATGGCGGCCGGCCTGTTCGCGCCGAGCACCGGGCAGGTCACCTACCGCGGCCAGCCGGTGCCGCGGCCGAACACCGCCGTGGGCTACATGACCCAGAAGGACCACCTCCTGCCATGGCGCAGCGTCGCCGGGAACATCGCCGTCCCGCTCGAGATCCGCGGCGTGCCGAAGGCCGAAGCCAGCCGGCGCGTCGCCGAGCTGATCGCCATGGTCGGCCTGGGCGGGTTCGAACGCACCTATCCCGACCAGCTGTCGGGCGGCATGCGCAAACGCACCGCGCTGGCCCGGCTGCTGGCCTACGACCCGGAGACGCTGCTGCTGGACGAGCCCTTCGCCGCACTCGACCCGCAGCTTCGGGCCGGCATGCAGCAGGAGCTGCTGCGCCTGTGCCGAGACCTCGGCAAGACCGTGCTGTTCGTCACCCACGACCTGGACGAGGCGGCGGCCCTGGGCGACCGCTGCGTCGTGTTCAGCGGCCGCGGGTCCGGCGCTTCGGGCTGCAAGCGCAGCCCCGGCACCATCCACGCCATCGTCCCCGTGCCGCTGCCACCCGGCCGCGACCCGATGCGTCTGCGGGCCGACCCCGTGTTCCAGCGCCTGACCGCCCAACTCTGGGACATGATGGCGCCCGACCCGGACCACCTGCCGGACGAGGCCCATCGATGAGCCGGCGCGCCGTCACGGCCGTGTACCGCGTCCTGCTGCTGGTCGGCCTGCTGCTGCTGTGGCAGCTCGCCTCCGGCCGGCTGATCCCGGCCTTCTTCATCAGCAGCCCCATCGCCGTCGCCCGCGACCTGTGGAGCTGGACGCTGGACGGCACGCTGCTGCGGAACGCCTGGGTCACCGCGGTGGAGGCGTTCGGCGGCTTCCTGCTCGGCAGCGTCCTGGGCGTCGCGGTCGGCGTCCTGCTGGGCCGCGCCGACCGCCTGGCCGACGTGCTGGGCCCGTTCATCAACGCCTTCTACAGCCTGCCGAAGGTGGCGCTCGCGCCGCTGTTCGTCCTGTGGTTCGGCATCGGCATGGACATGAAGGTCATCATGACGGCCGCCGTCGTGTTCTTCCTCGTGTTCCTCAACACCTACACCGGCGTCCGCAACGTCAGCCCCGAGCTGATCGCCATCCTTCGCCTGATGGGCGCCAACGAGCGGCACCTGCTGGGCAAGGTCATCCTGCCCTCGGCCGTCACCTGGGTGTTCACGGGTCTGCGCATCTCCGTCCCCTATGCGCTGATCGGCGCCATCGTGGGCGAGCTGGTGGCGGCCAACCAGGGGCTCGGCTTCCTGCTGGCCGACTCCGCCGGGCAGTTCGACACGGCCGGGGTCTTCGCCGCCCTGGCCGCCATCATGGCGCTGTCCGCAGCGCTCGGCGGCCTGGTGCGCCTGGTCGAGCGGCGCGCCATCCCCTGGAAGGCCGCGGGCGGCGACCGCGAGGTGACCGTATGACCATCCGCCACGACCGACCCAGGAGCATCGCATGAACAGGCGCCACATCCTCGCCGCCGCCGCGGCTGCCGCCGTGCTGCCCGGTCCGGGCCTCCAGGCTGCCCCGGCAGATTCCCCGGTCCGCTTCGTGCAGTCCGACTGGGGCTTCCTGTTTGTCCCGGCCGGCGCCGCGCACGAGCTCGGCTACTTTCGCGACGAGGGCATCGCCTCCGAGTTCATCGTCAACCTCGGCGGGGCGGAGGCACTGGCCGCGGTGCTCGGCGGCAATGCCGAGGTGAACGTCGGCGCCGCCTCCACCGCGCTGCGGGCCCGCCAGCGCGGCACCGACGCCACCGTGTTCGGCGCCTCCATCATGCGCTACGCCAGCAACATCGTCGTGTCGGGCGAGTGGGCGAAAAAGGCCGGGGTGACGGCCGACAGCCCCGAAGCGGCGAAGCTCGCAGCCCTGAAGGGCGCCAGGTTCGCCGTCATCGGGCTCGGCAGCGGCACGCATCAGCTGACGCTGTACCTGGCCAAGCGCGCCGGGCTCGATCCCGCGCGGGACATGACCATCGTCAGCATCCCGAACGCGTCGGCGCTGCTGGCGGCACTGCAGCAGGGGCGGATCGACGGATTTGCCGCATCCTCGCCGCTCAGCGACCAGGCGGTGCACGAACAGGGCGCATCGATGCTGTTCCGCATGACCACCGGCGCCATCCCGGAGCTGGACGACTTCCTGTTCGTCGGCCTGATCGCGCGCGAATCCTGGCTGGCGGCCAACCCGCAGACGGCCTCGAAGGTGGTCCGCGCCATCGACCGCGCGCTCGCGGCCATCCACGACCCGGTGACCGCCGACACGGTCCGGGACAGCTTCCATGCCGCCCACCACGCCAAGTTCGACAAGGCGCTGTTCGACGAGATCTGGGCCGCCACCCTGCAGGCCTGGCCGAAAACCGTCGCCGTCACGCCCGCCAACGCCCGCAAGGTGATCGCCTTCCTCAACGAGTTTGGCGGCACCGACTTCAGCCAGGACCTGGTGCAGACGGGCTTCGACTACCGGGTCGCCGCACCCGGCAAATAGGACGCCTCAGTAGCTGCGCGGCATCCCCAGCACGTGTTCGGCCACGTAGGACAGCACCAGGTTCGTGCTGATCGGCGCCACCTGGTACAGCCGGGTTTCGCGGAACTTGCGCTCGATGTCGTACTCCTCCGCGAAGCCGAAGCCGCCATGGGTCTGGATGCAGGCCTCGCCCGCGGCCCAGCTGGCCTCCGCGGCCAGCATCTTGGCGATGTTCGCCTGCTCGCCGCACGCAAGCCCCGCCTCGAACCGCGCCAGCCCGTCGGCCACCATCAGCTCGGCCGCCCGCATCTGCGCATAGGCTCGCGCAATCGGGAACTGCACGCCCTGGTTCTGCCCGATCGGCCGGCCGAACACGACGCGGTCCCGGGCATAGGCGCTCGACTTCGCCGTGAACCACTTCGCGTCGCCGATGCATTCGGCGGCGATCAGCAGCCGCTCCGCGTTCATGCCGTCCAGGATGTAGCGGAAGCCGCGCCCCTCCTCGCCCACCAGGTTCGCGGCCGGGACGACCATGTTGTCGAAGAACACCTCGCAGGAATTGTGGTTCATCATCGTGCGGATGGGGCGGATGGTCAGTCCCTTGGTGTCCTTCATGTCGACGATGAAGGTGGACAGCCCCTCGGTCTTCTTGGCCACCTGGTCGCGCGGCGTCGTGCGGGCCAGCAGCAGCATCAGGTCCGAGTGCTCGGCCCGGCTGGTCCAGATCTTCTGGCCGTTCACCACATACGTGTCGCCCTCGCGCCGCGCCGTCGTGCGCAGGCTGGTCGTGTCCGTGCCGCTGGTCGGCTCCGTCACGCCGAAGGCCTGCAGGCGCAGCGCGCCCGAGGCGATCTGCGGCAGGTACGCCTGCTTCTGCGCCGCCGACCCGTGCCGCAAGATGGTGCCCATCATATACACCTGGGCATGGCAGGCCGCCCCGTTGCAGCCCTCGGCCTGGATCGTCTCCAGGATGGCCGCCGCGGCCCCGATGCCGAGGCCCGAGCCGCCGTACTCCTCGGGGATCAGCACCGACAGGTAGCCGGCCTCGGTCAGCGCCTGCACGAACTCCGTCGGGTAGCCGCGCCGCTCGTCGAGTTTGCGCCAGTATTCGCCGGGGAAGCCGGCGCACAGCCGGGCCACCGCCTGGCGGATCTCGGCATGCTCGTCCGCCTGGATCAGCGCAACATCCATCGTCGTTCTCCTCGACCGGGCCACCGGTTTCGACCGGTCGTCAGCATACAGCCCCGCCGCGGGATTGCACGCGCCGGGGCGGCGGCTGGACTCGCGCGATGCAGCGCCCGCAGATAGGCCGGGCAACAGCCGAACGCCCCGGACACCATGAAGGACCCCCGATGATCGATGTCGACCCGACCGTGCTGCAGGACCTGGTGGACGCCAACCACATCCTGTTCGACCAGGGCGTGGTCGACGCCTTCGGCCACATCAGCGTCCGCCATCCGCGGCGGCCGGACCGCTTCCTGCTCGCCCGCAACATGGCGCCCGGGATCGTGCAGGCCGACGACATCATGGAGTTCGAGCTGGACGGCACCCCCGTCGGCGACGAGCGCCGCCCCTACCTCGAGCGCTTCATCCATGGCGAGATCCTCCGCGCGCGGCCCGACGTGATGTCCGTCGTGCACAGCCATTCCCCCTCCGTCGTGCCGTTCAGCATCGTGCCCAGCGTCCGGTTCCGCCCGGTGTGCCACATGTGCGGCTTCCTCGGCCGCGGCGCCGGCCACTTCGAGATCCGCGCCTGCGCCGGCGACGCCACCGACCTGTTGATCCGCAGCGCCGCGCTGGGGGCCGCCCTGGCGGAATCGCTGGGCGCCGACGACGCCGTGCTGATGCGCGGCCATGGCTCCACGGTGACGGGCCCCGACATCCGCCGCGCCGTGTACCGCGCCGTCTATGCGGAGGTGAACGCCCGGCTGCTGCTGGACGCGCTGCGGCTGGGCCCGGTCGAGTACCTGACCGAAGCCGAGGCCAAGACCGCCGCCGCCAGCACCGAAGGCCAGGTCGCCCGCCCCTGGGGCCTGTGGAAGGACGCCGCCGACAAGGCCCGCAGGGGCGCCGCCGCGGGCTGATCGTCGGTACGGAACTTGCTTCCCGAAACAAACATGTCGTCCCCCATGCCGGCCGCCGTCCTGACCCCGGCCATGCCCGCCCCGGCAGCGGCGGTGCCGCCCGCGGTCGAGCTGCGCGGCATCGGCAAGACCTACGGCGGCTATCGCGCCGTCAGCCCCATCGACCTCTCGGTCGCGACCGGGGAGTTCGTGAGCCTCGTCGGCCCCTCCGGCTGCGGCAAGTCCACCCTGCTGAACATGATCGCCGGGTTCCTGCCGCCCAGCACGGGCTCGGTGCAGATCGAGGGCCAGGTCTTCCGCGGCCCGGCCCCCTTCGTCGGTTACATGTTCCAGAAAGACACGGTCCTGCCCTGGTTCACCGTGCGGCGGAACATCGGTCTGGGCCCCCGCTACCGCGGCCTCGACCGCGCCGAGATCAAGCGCCGCACCGAACGGCTGCTCGCCCTCGGCCGCCTCGAACGCTTCGCCGACCACTACCCGCACCAGCTGTCGGGCGGCATGCGACGACGCCTCGCTTTGCTGATGAGCCTGGCCTGCGAGCCGCGCATCCTGCTGCTGGACGAGCCGTTCGGCGCGTTGGACACCCACACCCGCACCTCGCTGCATGCCGAGCTGGTCCGCATCCGGGCCGAGCTGGGCCAGACCGTCATCCTGGTCACCCACGACCTCGAGGAAGCCGTCACGCTCAGCGACCGCGTCGTCGTGCTGTCGGGGCCGCCCAGCCGCATATTGCTCGACGAGCACATCGCCCTGCCGCACCCGCGCGACGTCTATTCCGTCCGGGAGGACGAGGCATTCGGCGTGCATCACCGGGCCATCTGGCAGGTGCTCGGCCGCCAGTTCCGCATGGCGGAAGGCGAATGAGCGCCGTGGTGGACGCAGCGTTGCCGGCGCAGTCCCGCGTGGGCGAGCGGGGCCGCGTGCTGTTCTGGCAGGCCATCGTGCTGCTGGCGGTCGTGCTGCCGTGGGAGGGGCTGACGCGGGTGCCGTGGTTCCAGGCGCACACGGTGCTGGACCCGTTCTTCATCTCCCGCCCCAGCCTCATCCTGGCCAAGCTGTGGGACTGGACCTTCGGCGCGCAGGCCGGCTTCCTGTGGCCGCATTTGCGGTCCACGGTATGGGCGACGCTGCTGGGCTTCTGCGTCGGCACCGCCACCGGCTTCCTGGCCGGGTTGGCGCTCAGCCAATACCGGTTCGCCAACAAGGTGCTGTCGCCGTTCATCGTGGCGCTCAACTCCACCCCGCGGATCGCCTTCGTGCCGCTGATCACCATGGTGTTCGGCCTGGGCCTGCTGTCCAAGGTGGTGACGTCGTGGTTCGTCGTGTTCTTCGTGGTGTTCTTCAACGCCTACAAGGGCGGCAACAGCATCGAGCGGGAGCTGCTGGACTTCTGCCGCACGCTGGGCGGCTCGCCGCGCCAGGTGACGCTGAGCGTCCGCGTGCCCACCGCCATGGCCTGGACCTTCACCGCGCTGCCCAATGCCGTCAGCTTCGCGCTGATCGGCGTCGTGATCTCGGAATTCGTAGGCTCGACGATCGGCGTCGGCTACCTCATGATCGTGTCGCTGTCGACGTTGAACGCGGCCGAGATGTTTGCCGCCCTGGCTTCGCTCAGTCTCGTGGGCGTGGCACTCGTCTTTGCCATCCAGGCGCTGGAGCGCCGCATCCTGCACTGGTCGCCGGAGTTCCGGTCCGAAACGCATTAGGGAGAACTCCATGGCGCCCCCCATTCCACCCGAGCCCGCGCTGCTCCGCCGCCACGTCGTGCAACTGCTCGCGGCCGGGGCGCTGGGCGTCGGCGCGGCGCCGTTCCAGGCCCGGGCGCAGGGCTCGGGCGCCAGCGTGGAGTATGGCATCGCCGGGGCCGACGCGCTGCATTCGGCGGCCTACGTCGCCTCCATCCAAAAGATCTTCACCGGCAAGGGCCTGACCGTCAGCGAGATCAACTCGCAGAGCGGCCCGCGCAGCAAGCAGATGCTGGCCGCGGGGCAGCTGTTCGCGGCCACCAGCGGCTGCAACGACAGCCTGGCGCTCAGCCTGGCCGGCAAGAAGTCGGTCATCGTGTTCGGCTTCGACCGCCGCATCACGTTTGCCAACCTGCTGGTGAACAAAAGCGACTACGACAGCGGAAAGTACCGCACGGTGGCGGACCTGGCCGGCACCTCCATCGCGTGCACCCAGCCGCAATCCGCCACATGGTTGATGGGCATCTTCCTGGCCGACAAGGCCGGCATCAAGGACAAGGTGACCGTCCGCGGCCTGGGCGACTTCACCACCATGCTCGGCGCGCTGAAAAGCCGCCAGGTCGCGGCCAGCATCGCCACGATCGGCATGGTGGACGCGGCGGTCGCCGAGGGCTGGGCCACCCCCATCTTCCAGAGCACGTCGGACGCCGACTGGGCCGCGAGCTTCGGCGGAGACGTGCCGGGCGTGGGCGTCTACGTGCTGGCCGACAGCATCGAGAAGCGCCGGGGCGACGTGCAGGCGCTGGTCAGCGGCCTGGTCGCCGGGCAGGACTTCCTGAACAGGTCCACCCCGGAGGAGATCACCGCCCTGGTGCGCCCCGAGTTCCTGGCGTCCTACGCCGAGGAGGCGGTGCTGAAGACCGTCCGCACCTACAAGGCCTCCATCTGGAGCAAGGACAACCTGATCACGCCCGAAAGCTACCAGCGGCTCATCGGCATCATGCTCGGCCGCCAGGTGACCCAGCAGGAGGCCGACCAGCTGCCCTACGGCGCGATGGTCAACATGTCCTTCGTCAAGGCTGCACGAGGGCTGGCATGAGCCGGCGGCGCCTGGGGTGCCGGGCATGAGCGAGGTCCTCGAGCCACCCCGCGCCGAAAGCCCCGCCGGTCCCGGCGTCTTCGTCAAGTCCGCCTGCCCGCACGACTGCCCCAGCTCCTGCTCGCTCGAAGTCGAGCGGCTGGCGCCCGACCGCATCGGCGTCGTCCGCGGCGCCCGGGCCAACACGTATACCGAGGGCGTGATCTGCGCCAAGGTCGCCCGCTATGCCGAGCGGGTGCACCACCCGGACCGGCTGCGCACGCCCATGCGCCGGGTGGGCGCCAAGGGCGAGGGCGACTTCCAGCCCATCTCGTGGGACGACGCGCTGGACGAGGTCGCGGAGAACTTCACCCGCGTCACCCAGTCGCACGGCAGCGAGGCCGTCTGGCCCTACCATTCCGGCGGCACCATGGGCGTCGTGCAGCGCTACGGGCTCGACCGCCTCCGCAACGCCATGCGCTACTCCCGCCAGCAGACCACCATCTGCGTCACCCCCGCCCAATCCGGCTGGCTGGCGGGCGTCGGCAAGATGAACGGCGTGGACGCGCGCGAGATGGCGGATTCGGAGCTGATCGTCGTCTGGGGCGGCAACCCCGTCTCCACCCAGGTCAACGCCATGATCCACATCACCCGGGCGCGCAAGAAGGGCGCCAAGCTGGTGGTGATCGACGTCTACCATACCCCCACCATCCAGGCCGCCGACCTGGCCCTCATCATCCGCCCCGGCAGCGACGGCGCGCTCGCCTGCGCCGTCATGCACGTCCTGCTGGCCGAGGGCCTCGCGGACCGCGAGTACCTCGCCACCCGCACCGATTTCGGGCCCGACGTGGAGGCGCACCTCATGAGCCGCGGCCCCGAATGGGCGGCGCCCATCACCGGCCTGTCGGTGGAGCAGATCACCGGGTTCGCCCGGCTGTTCGGCTCGACCAGGCGCAGCTTCCTCCGCCCCGGCTTCGGCTTCACCCGGTCCCGCAACGGCAGCGCCGGCATGCACGCCGTCTCGTGCCTCCCCGCCATCACCGGCGCCTGGCAGCACAAGGGCGGCGGCGCCTTCTTCCTCAACGTCGACTGGCGGCTCGACACCACCCTGGCCCACGGGCTCGATGTGCTCGACCCCTCCATCCGCATCCTCGACCAGTCCCGCATCGGCCCGGTGCTGTGCGGCGAGGACCTCAAGGGCGGCCCGCCCGTGCTGGCCATGATCATGCAGAACGCCAACTCCGCCAACGTCGCCGCCGACAGCCGGGCCGTCCAGCGCGGCCTGTCCCGGCCCGACCTGTTCGTCTGCGTGCACGAGCAGTTCCCCACCGCCACCGCCCGCTACGCCGACATCCTGCTGCCGGCCGCCACCTTCCTCGAGAACGACGACATCCATTATGGGCTCGGCCACACCCACATCACCGTCGGCATGGCCGTGCTGGACCGGTTCGCCGAGGCCCGCACCAACCACGAGGTCGTCTGCGCCCTGGGCCGCCGCCTGGGCCACGACCACCCGGGATTCTCCATGACCGCCCGCGAGATCCTGGACGTCACGCTCCGCACCTCCGGCCGCGGCACCCTGCAGGAGGCGGTGGACCGCGGCTGGATCGACTGCGCCCTGCCGTTCGAGGACGCGCACTTCGAGACCGGCTTCGCCCACGCGGACGGCCGGTTCCGCTTTAAGCCGGACTGGGCCGCCATCGGCCCCGAACACGAAGTGATGCCGCTCATGCCCGACTACATGGACGCCACCGAGGCCGCCACGCCGGAACACCCGTTCCGCCTGGTTGTCCCGCCCGCGCGTTCCTTCCTCAACACCACCTTCAGCGAAACGCCAGGGTCCCTCGACCGCGAGGGCGAGCCCCGCGCGATGCTGCACCCGGCCGACCTCGCGGCCCTCGGTCTCATCGAGGGCGACGTGGTCCGCATCGGCAACCGCCGCGGCCAGGTCTCCGTCCCCGTGCGCCCCGCCGCGGAGCTGCAACGGGGCGTGGTCATCGTCGAGGGCATCTGGCCCAACAAGACCTTCGGCGACGGGCTGGGCATCAACCAGCTGATCGGGGCGGACCGCGTGCCCCCCAACGGCGGCAGCGCCTTCCACGACACCTCCGTGTGGCTCCGCCCCGCCTGACAGGTTGAAACAAACCTCCGACCCGACGATAAGCGTTTCACATCCGTCATCCCCGGGCGTGTCCCGGGGATCCACGCGGTTACGCTATCACCAGTCCAACGTGCCGTTACGACAAAGTAGAACGCCGGTCGGTGACCGCAGCCATCCGGCAGGGAACCGAGTGCGAAAGGCTCAGAACCGCTGATCGCCGCTCGTGTCGAACAGCTCGCTGTCCAGGTGCATCGTGGCGACGTTGGCCATCCGCAGATAGGGCATGTTGCCCAGCGTCGCCAAGGTCTGCTCGCCGCCGGCCGGGAACACCGGCGAGGTCAGGCGCTGCACCGCGCCCGCCCGGTCGCCGGCGGCCAGAGCCGTGCCCGCGCCCGCAAGGCTGTCCACCACCTGCTGCGACGTGGCGCCGGGCGCCACGCCCAGGGCGGCCCGCAGCTCCTGCCGTCCGCGCAGCAGCTCCTCCTTCGTCAGGGCGGAGACGTTGGTCCAGCGCGGGCTGGTGTAGATGGCGCCCGCCAGGTAATCGAGCGACGCCGCCGCCCGGGCGGCCTCGATCGGCCGGCCATAGGTTCTGCCGCTATCGGCGAAGGCCCACTGCGCCAGGTTGGCCGCGGTCACGTCGGGATCCTGCCCCCCGCCCAGGGCCCCCGCCGACAGCCGCGCGGAATCCGGCACCACGGGCTCGAACGTCCCACACCCCGCCAGCAACGGGCCCGCCACAGCCATCATCAGCAACAAACGCGTCATCGAACACCCTCCGCTTCCCTGTGAAATGGGGTGGTGCCCGGCCCGTGTCACCCGGCCGCGCGCAGCCCGGCCCGGTATCGCGCGCCCAGCGCCGCATAATGCACCGCAATCTGGTCGAGCCGCGCGCGGTCGTCCGCCGGGATGTCGCGCATCTTGCGCGCCGGCGAGCCGCCCCACAGCTCGCCGCGCGGGATGCGCTTGCCCGGGGTCAGCAGCGCGCCGGCCGCCAGCATGGCGCCTTCCTCGATGACCGCGCCGTCCAGCACGGTGGCGCCCATGCCGACGAAGGCGCGGTCGTGCAGGGTGCAGGCATGCACGATGCAGGCATGACCGATCGTGACGTCGCTGCCGATCGTCAGGATCCAGTCCTCGCCGGGGTTCACGTGCAGGACGCTGCCGTCCTGGACGTTGGTGCGGTCGCCGATGCGGATGCGGTTGGTGTCGCCGCGCAGGACCGACTTGAACCAGACGGTGCTGCCCGCCCCGAGCCAGACGTCGCCGATGACGGTGGCGTCCGGCGCGACCCAGGCCCCTTCGCCCAGACGCGGCAGCACACCCTCCAGCTCATACAGCATCGGCCATCTCCCGCGCCGCGGGCTGACCCAGCCCCAGCATCAGGCGGATGTTCTGCACGGCGGCCCCCGAGGCGCCCTTGCCGAGGTTGTCCAGCCGCGCCACCAGCACCGCCTGGCCATGCCCCGCATGGCCGAACACGCGCAGCTCCATCGCGTCGGTATCGTTCAGCGCCGCCAGGTCCATCTGGCCCGACGTCGCCGGTGCTGCGACCCGCACCAGGCCCGCGCCCTCGTACCGGGCCGCCAGCACGGCGTGGACATCATGCAGGCTGGGCCGGCCCTGCAGCGTGTCCAGGTGCAGCGGCACGCTGACCAGCATGCCCTGCCGCAGATGGGCCACGGAGGGCACGAAGATCGGGCGCCGGGTCAGGCCGGTGTAGCGCTGCAGCTCCGGCACGTGCTTGTGCTCGAGCCCGAGCGCATACAGCTCGAACGCCGGGCCGCCTTCGGCCTCGTGCGCCTCGATCATCGCGCGCCCGCCGCCCGAATAGCCGCTGACGGCATTGACGCACAGCGGGTAGTCCCGTGCCATCAGCCCGGCGTCGATCAGCGGGCGCACCAGCGCGATCGCCCCCGTGGGGTAGCACCCGGGGTTGCTGACGCAGCGCGTTGCCACGATCCGGCCGGGCTGGTCCGGCGCCAGCTCCGGGAAGCCGAACGCCCAGGCGGGGTCGGTCCGATGCGCGGTGCTGGCGTCCAGCAGCTTCGGTGCGCGGCTGCCCAGGGTGGCGGCCAGCGCCGCGCTCTCCTTGGCGGCGCCGTCGGGCAGGCACAGCACGACGAGGTCCGCCTCGTCCATCATGGCCAGGCGGGCATCCGGATCCTTGCGGCGGGCCGGGTCGATGCTGAGCACCCGCACGCCGGCCACCGTGGCCAGGCGCTCGCGGATGCCAAGCCCCGTCGTCCCTGCCTCGCCGTCGATGAACACCGCTTTGGTCATGGCACCCTCCTCCGTAAGTGTCGCCGGGAGGGCCGCCCGAAACAAGAGGGGGCGGCCCCTGCGGACCGCCCCCTGCTGGCCTAAAGGCCGGAAGCGATCAGCGCTTGCTGAACTGGAAGCTGCGGCGGGCCTTGGCGCGGCCGTACTTCTTGCGCTCCACCACGCGGCTGTCGCGCGTCAGGAACCCGGCGAGCTTCAGCACGGGCCGCAGCTCCGGCTCGTAATGCGTCAGCGCGCGGCTGATGCCGTGGCGCACCGCGCCGGCCTGGCCCGAAAGCCCGCCGCCGTTGCAGGTGCACACGACGTCGAACTGGTTGTAGCGGTCGGCCACCAGGAAGGGCTGGGTCAGCAGCATCCGCAGCACGGGGCGGGCGAAATACTCCATGACCTTCTTGCCGTTGACGGTGATCTCGCCCTTGCCGGGCTTGATCCACACGCGGGCGATGGCGTTCTTGCGGCGGCCGGTCGCGTAGCTGCGGCCCTGCGCGTCGCGCTTGCTTTCATACCGCGGCGCGTCGGACGACGTGGGCGCGATGGCGCTGGCGACCGCCAGGTCCTTCAGGTCGGACAGGGTGCGGGTCTGGCTCTCTGACACGGTCAGGTCCTCTTGTTCTTCGGGTTCATCGCGGCGACGTCGAGCGGCTGCGGCGCCTGCGCCACATGCGGGTGCTCGGGTCCCTTGTAGATGTGCAGGTGCGTCATCTGCCGCCGCTGCAGCGGGCCGCGGGTGATCATCCGCTCGACCGCCTTCTCCAGCACGCGCTCCGGGTGCTCGCTCTCGAGCCGCTGGCGGATGCTGCGGCCCTTGATCCCGCCGGGGAAGCCCGTGTGCCAATACAGGATCGACTGGTCCGCCTTGTTGCCGGTGACGCGCACCTTCTCGGCGTTGACCACGATGATGTGGTCGCCGCAGTCCACGTGCGGGGTGAAGGTCGGCTTGTGCTTGCCCCGCAGCCGGCTGGCGATGATGGAGGCGAGGCGGCCGAGCACCAGGCCCTCCGCATCGATCACCAGCCAGTCCTTCTGGACCTCGCGTGGCTTGAGGGCTTGCGTCGTCTTCAACATCTCAGTGTCCCGAACCTTGAACGTGGCGCGCGGTATGGCCCGCAAGCCCCGCCGCGTCAAGCGTTTCGTGCTGTGGTAGCCGATTACCGCACGATCTCGGCCCCGTCCAAGGCCGCCGGATGGGGACAATCCACGCCGCCCCTGCTAGGCTGCGCCATGCCTTCCGCCGTGCATGTCGTCGGCGCCAGCGGCCGATCGGGCCAGGCGCTCTGCCGCGCGCTCCTGGCCCGCGGCGTGCCCGTGGTGCCCGTGGTGCGCGACGCCGCGCGCTGGGCCGCCACCGGCCTGCCCGGCACCCCGCTGCTGTCCGAACCGCTGCGCGCGGACCTGACCGACCCCGGGCTCGCGCTGCCCGGCGCCATCCGCGTCGTCTCCTGCGCCCACGCCCGGCATATCCCCGCCCTGCTGGCCGCAGCGCCCGCCGCCCGCTTCGTCTTCCTCGGCAGCACGCGCAAGTTCACCCGCTGGCCGGACGCGCATGGCGACGGCGTCCTGGCCGGCGAGGCCGCGTTCCACGCCTCCGGCCGCCCGGGCGTGCTGCTGCACCCCGCCATGGTCTACGGCGCCCAGGGCGAGGACAACGTCCGCCGCCTGGCTGCCCTGCTCCGCCGCCTGCCGCTGGTGCCGCTGCCGGGGGGCGGCCGCGCCCGCGTGCAGCCCATCCACCAGTCCGACCTCACACGCTGCATCCTGGCGGCGCTCGAGCGGGAGGGGCCGGGCCCCGAAAGCCTGGTCGTCGCCGGGCCCACTGCGCTGACCTATGCCGACTTCGTCCGGGCCGTGGCGCACGCGGCCGGGCTGCGGCCGCCCCGGATCGTGCCCGTCCCGGCCTGGATGCTGCTGGCGGCGGCCCCGCTGACCCGCTTGCGCCTCCTGTCCCGGCTGCCCCGCATCGAGACCGCCGAGATCCGCCGCCTGCTGGAGGACAAGGCCTTCGACATCGCGCCCATGCAGGCTAGGCTCGGCGTCACCCCCCTGCCCCTGGCCCAGGGCCTGGCTCAAACCTTCGGAGACCGCCCATGCCCGTGATCAACCGCATCGCCGACTTCCATGCCGACATGACCGCCTGGCGGCACGACCTGCACGTCCACCCGGAGCTCGCGCTGAAGGAGACCCGCACCTCCCGCGTCGTGCAGGACCTGTTGCGCGACTTCGGCGTCGACGCCGTGCACACGGGGCTGGCCGGCACCGGCGTGGTGGGCGTGATCCACGGGCGGGAGACGGGGCCGGGCATCGGCTTGCGCGCCGACATGGACGCGCTGCCCATCCATGAGGAGACGGGGCTGCCCTACGCCAGCCAGACACCGGGCGTGATGCACGCCTGCGGCCATGACGGGCACACGACGATGCTGCTGGGCGCCGCGCGCTACCTGGCCGAGACCCGCAACTTCGCCGGGACCGCCTACGTCATCTTCCAGCCCGCCGAGGAGAACTTCGGCGGGGGCGAGATGATGGTCAAGGAAGGGCTGTTCGAGCGCTTCCCCATGACCCAGGTGTTCGGCATGCACAACTGGCCCGCGGTGGCCGAAGGCGTGTTCCAATGGCGGGACGGCCCCATCATGGCGGCCGTCGCCAACATCGAGATCACGGTGGCGGGCCAGGGCGCGCATGGCGCGCAGCCGCATCAGGGCGTCGACCCCATCGTGGTGGCCGCCGCCATCGTGCAGGGCCTGCAGAGCATCGTCGCCCGCAACGTGGAGCCGGCCGAGGCCGGGGTCGTGACCATCGGCAGCATCCAGGGCGGCCACATCTACAACGTGATCCCCGAGACCGTCCGCATGCTGGGCACGGCACGCTGGTTCGCGCCCGAGGTCGGCGACCTGCTGGAACGCCAGGTGAAGATGCTGGCGACCAACATCGCGGTCGGCTTCGGCGCCACGGCGGAGGTGTTGTTCGACCGGACCTATCCCGCGACCGTCAACGACCCCGAAGCCATGGCGATGGCCCGGCGCGCCGCGGAATCGGTGCAGGGCGAGGCACGCGTCCAACACATGCCGAAGCCCACCATGGGCGGCGAGGACTTCAGCTTCATGCTGAACGCAAAGCAGGGCGCCTACATCATGCTGGGCGGACGGCGCAGCGCCACCGAGGCGATGGTCCACCACCCGAAATACGACTTCAACGACGCCATTCTGCCGATCGGCGCCAGCTACTTCGCCAAGCTGGTCGAGCAGCTGCTGCCGCGCGGCTGAACGGCACCCGCCCCTTCCAGCACGGAAGGGGCGGGCCCTGCGGTCCCTACAGGATGGCGTTGCCCGCGAACAAGGCGAGCGCCAGGAAGATCAGGAACACGACCACGGCGATGTAGAACAGGATCTTGGCGATCCCGGCCGAGGCGGCGGAGATCCCGGTGAAGCCGAACAGGCCGGCGACGACGGAGACGATGAAGAATATCAGGGCCCACTTCAACATGACGGCATTCCCGGTTGCTATGATGCCGAAGCGCCCCAGTCGAATGAAAGTTCCGGAATGAAAGTGCCGTGCATCCAGGCACCCCGCCTCCCTGGAAGGCCCGGCGGAACGTGCTATAGCTCGATCGTGCCCGCCAAGAGGCCGAACCGAACGGGAGGACCCATGCCAAGTCTCATCACGCGCCGACTGGCCGTCACGGGTGCCCTGGGCGGCGCGCTGTCGATGCCGGCCATCACCGGGCGGGCGCAGGCCCAGCCGCGCACGCTGCGCATCTCGCACCAGTTCCCCGCAAGCTCCGGCGACACCGGGGACTTCCGCGACCGCATGTGCCGCCGCTTCGGCGACCAGGTGGCGGCCCGCACCGGCGGCGCGCTGCGGTTCGAGATCTACCCCAACGCCTCGTTGATGAAGACCTTCGCCCAGTTCAGCGGCTTGCGGAAGGGCGCGCTGGATGTCGCGCTCATCCCGCTGACCTATGCCGGCGGCGAGGTGCACGAGTTCAACATCTCGTTCATGCCGGCGCTGGTGACGAGCTATGCCCAGGGCTACGCCTGGCGCACCAGCCCGATCGGGCGCGAGCTGGTGAGCCTGCTGGAGCAGCGTGGCGTGATCCTGGTCAGCTGGATGTGGCAGTCGGGCGGCATGGCCTCCCGCACCCAGCCGTTGATCGAGCCGTCGGACGCCAAGGGCATGAAGATCCGCGGTGGCTCGCGGGAGATGGACGAGATGTTCCTGGCCGCCGGGGCCTCGGTGTCGTCCATGCCGTCCAACGAGGTCTACATGGGCATGAAGACCGGCGTGATGGACGCCGCCTGCACCAGCAGCAGCAGCTTCCTGTCGTTCAAGCTCGAGGAGGCGTGCAAGCACATGACAACGCCGGGCCGGCGCAGCTTCTTCTTCATCCTGGAGCCGATCATGGTCTCGAAGGCCGTGTGGGACACGCTCGACAAGACGCAGCAGGAGGCGATGATGGCGGTCGGCGAGGAGATGCTGCCGTTCAACTTGGCCGGCGCCCAGGCGGACGACGAGGCGCTCGGCAAGGTGTTCGCCGCCGCCGGCGTCGCCGTCCACCCCATGCCGGACCCGACGGTGGACCGCTGGCAGGCCGTGGCCCGGTCGTCCGCGTGGAAGCAGTATGCCGAGAAGACGCCGCTGGCGGCCAAGATGCTGAAGATGGCCGAGGAGGTCGTGGCGGCGCCGGTTTAGGCGTCGGTTCACCCAAATCATCGAACCCGGGTCACCCGACCCGGATCATCTCACGCGGGCAAGCCGCTGCTCGTAGGCCTGCACCAGGCGCGTCGCGGGGAACAGGATCGCGAAGTAGATCAACGCGACGATCGTGTAGGTCTCGAGCGGGCGGTACGTGTCGGCCGTGATCAGCTCGCCCTGGTACAGCAGGTCCGGGATGGCGATCGTGCTGACCAGCGACGTGTTCTTCAGCTGGATGATCGACTGGTTCATGAACGGCGGCAGCATGCGCCGCATCGCCTGGGGCAGCACGACGCAACGCATGCACGTGCCCCAGCGCAGGCCCAGCGCCCGGGCCGCGTCCCACTGGCCGCTCTCGATCGAGACGATGCCGCCGCGGAAGATCTCGGCATAGAACGCGCCGGTGTAGAACGACAGCACGAGCGTCGCCGCGATCCAGGCCGGGATCTGGATGCCCAGGATCACCGGCAGGGCGTAGTAGAACCAGACGATCTGCACCAGCAGCGGGGTGCAGCGGAAGATCTCGATGAACCCCACCAGCGGGATGTTCACCAGGCGCGACGGCGACAGCCGCCCCATGCCGAGCACCAGCCCGATGAGCAGGCCCAGCGTCACGGTCCCGACGGTGTAGGCGAGAGTGTAGCCGACACCCACCCAGAACAGGTGGGTGTAGCGCAGCAGGAAGCCGAAGCTCCACTCATAGCCCATCTACCGGCCCAACTACGGGCGAGTCGCCGGCGTCAGAACGTCACCTCCGCCGGCACGTCGCTGGGCTGCACCCCGGTGATCGCCAGGCCGCCCAGCAGCCACTCGCGGATCTGGCCGATGCCCCGGTTGTAGTCAATCCAGGCGTTGACCACGTCGAGGAAGCGGGTATCGGGCTCGCGCCGCACCCCGAAGTCGCTCGGCAGCGCGAACAGCGGGCCGGTCAGCTGGTAGAACGGCCCGAACGCCCGGTTGCGGGCGATGGTGGACAAGGCGAGCAGCGCCGCCAGGATGTAGGCGTCGCCCCGGCCGGACTGGAAGAACAGCGTGCTCTCGTCCCGCGTCTTCAGCGCCGTGATGGTGGCGTTGGGCGCGAACCGCCGGGCCGCGACCTCCTGGGTGGAGCCGAGGTCGCAGACGACGTTCACCTCGGGCTTGTTGAGGTCGGCCCAGGTCTTGGGCGCGAAACCCTTCTTGGCCAGGCAGCCATAGGGGTGCACGAAGAACGGGTTGGTGAAGCGGATCGACAGCGCCCGCTGCGGCGTCGGGCCCAGCGCGAAGGCCAGGTCCACCTTGTTGCTCTGCAGGTCGAGCACGGAGTTGCCGTAGGTGCTCTCGACGTATTCCAGCGTCGCGCCGAACACCTTGGCGATGTCCTTGGCGAACTCGATCGCCGCGCCGCGCCACTCGCCGGTGGCCAGGTCCTTCTGGAAATAGGGCAGCTCCCCCGGCAGGGCGGCGATCCGCAGCACCTTGGTCCGGTTCACCCGGTCGAAGGTGCTCTCCGTCCCGCCCGGCGCCGTCTGCGCCCGGGCGCTCCCGATCACGCCTGCCGCCAGCAGGGCCGCCATGCCGGCCAGGCCGCGCCGGTTCAGACCCGCGCCTTCCAGTGTGGGTCGTCCGATTGTGCTCATGTGTCCCGCCCCCCTACTTGCCCACGTTCCAGACGGGTTCCTTCACCGCGACCGCGGGCGGGAAGACGGTGACATACACGCCGTTCACCACCTGCTGCACCACCGGCGTCGCCTCCGTGTTCTGCCCCGTCTCGTCGAACTTCACCCCCGCCCACGGCATGATCGTCTGGTCGCCCGGGATGTTCGTCGCCATCAGCGCGCGGCGGATGTCGTCCGGCTTGGCCGAGCCCGCGCGGTTGATGGCGTCGGCCAGCGTCTGCACCGCGACGATCTGCCGCGACGTGTTGTCGTTCAGGTCCTTGCCCGACTTCGCCTTGTACATCGCGTTCACCGTGGAGATCGCCGGGCGCGACTTCGTGGCGTCCAGCGCGAAGCTCGAGCGGCTGAACACCCCCTCGCTCAACGGGCCGGCCGCGGTCAGGAACGCCTGCTCGGCGAAGCCCGCCGACTGCGCCATGATCGCCGGCGCCTTGTAGCCGATCTCGGAGAGGCTCCGCACCAGCAGGATCGCATCCGACGTGTAGGACGACGGCATGATCACGTCGGCATTGGCCGCCTTCAGCCGCTGCGCCTCGGCCGACAGGCTGGGCGAGTTCGCGCGGTACTTGATGTCGGCCGCCACCGTGATCTTGGCCTCCCCGGCCAGCTTGCGCTGCACGCTGCTGCTGTCGCTGCCGAAGATGCTGTCTTCATAGAACAGCGCCACCGTCTTCACCGGATGCCCGGTCTTGGGCCCGATCTCCTTGAAGAAGTCGAACATCGCCGCCGTGAACATCTCGTCGTGCGGGCTGGTGCGGAAGAACCACTTCAGGCCGCGCTTGTTCAACGAGGGCGATGAGTTGTCCATCGACAGGTATGGGACCTCGTAGCGGTCCGCCACCTGGCTGATCGTTGCCGCCGTGGCGCTGGTGTAGCTGCCGATCAGCGCCACCACATGATCCTGCGTGATCAGCCGCTCCGCCTCGGCACGCGCCTTCTGCGGGTCGTTCTGGTGGTCCGCCCACACGACGCGGATCTTGGCGCCGCCCAGCTTCTCAAGCCCGCCCCCCTTGCCCAGCAGCATCGGCACCGGCTCGTGCGTGCCGTTGACGATCTCGAGCATCGTCTCGACGGCCGCCTTCGCGTCCGCCCCGATCTGCGCCGCATTGCCCGTCAAGGGATAGATCGCACCCACGACGATCTCGTCGGCCGCCCGGGCGCCGGGCGCCGCGACGACAAGGAACAAGGCCAACAGCCAGGCCGCAGAACGCGTCATGAAGGCACTCCCGATCAATTGCCCGAGAGTGAAGCACGCGCCATGCCACATGGAAACGGGCAACGGCCAGGCAACGGCAGGCGACGACCTGAAGGAAAGCTGCTGGGGCGAACGACGGGTCTCGAACCCGCGACATCCAAGACCACAACCTGGCGCTCTACCAACTGAGCTACGTCCGCCACACAGCACGCGCGACATAGGCCCGCCCCCCGTTGGCGTCAACGCCCGCGCGCGCCGCGCCCGTCAGTCGGCCGCTGTCATCAGGACCGGCCGCCATCCACGGACAGCACCTGGCCGGTGATCCAGCCCGCCCGTTCGCTGGCCAGGAACAGCACGGCGTCGGCGATGTCCTCCGCCTGGCCCAGCCGGCGCGTGTGCAGCGCCTCCACCAGGCGGCGCTGGCCGTCCGGCCCGTACGACGCCCATTGCGCATGGGTGGCGGCGTTGGTCAGAATCAGGCCGGGGGCGACCGAGTTGGCGGTGATGCCGTGCCGGGCCAGGCCGACGGACAGCTGCCGGGTCAGGCCCACGACGGCGTGCTTGGCCGCGGTATAGGCGTGCAGCCCCGTCAGGCTGGCCCGCAGCCCGGCGCCAGACGAGATCAGCACGATCCGGCCCCACCCGGCCGCCTGCATCAGCGGCGCCGCCGCCTGCGACAGCCAGAGCGCGCCCTCGACATTGGCGGCGAAGACCTGCGCCCAGCCGGCCTCGGTGATGTCGGACAGATCGAGGTCGGCCTGCCCGCAAACCCCGCCGGCCGCCAGCGCCAGCACGTCGAACCGCCCCTCCCGCCTTGCGATGTCCGCCACCAGCGCCGCGCTGGCCGCCCGGTCCGACAGGTCCAGCACATGCGACGGCAGGCCGAGCGCGGCGCCGACCTGGGTCACGCTGGGGTCGAGGTCCGTCAGGTGCACCCGCGCCCCCGCCGCCTGGAACCCGGCCGCGATCGCCCGCCCGATCCCCGCCGCCGCCCCGCTGACCAGAACCACGCGCCCGTCGAACCGGATGTCCATGCCGCCCCTCCTTGATCTGTTCGGCCAGCCTGGTCAGGCCGCCGTCAGCCGCTGGATGCCGTACACGCGGTCCAGCAGCAGCAGCGCCGCCATCGCAACCCCCATCTGCACCGTGCTGACGGCAGCGATCGACGGGTCGAAGTTGTTCTCCATGTAGCTCAACATGACAACCGGCAGCGTGTTGGTGTTGGCGCTGCCGAAGAAGAAGCTCAGCGGCAGGTTGTCGAGCGAGGTCAGCACGGCGAACAGCGCGCCCGCGAACACGCCCGGGCGCACCAGCGGCAGGGTGGTGAACCACAGCACCTGCCAGCGTGACGCGCCCAGGATGCTCGCCGCCTCCTCCAGCTGAGCCGGCACGGCGCGATAGGTGGCCAGCACCGTCCGCACGAGGTACGGGATGGAGGCGACGGTATGCGCGATCAGCAGCGCCGCGAACGACAGGCCGAGCCCCAGCGACGACAGGAAGTACAGCAGCGCGAACCCTAGCACGATGGCCGGCACGCTGACCGGCGCCAGCAGCAGGTTCGCCAGCACCACGGCCCAGGCCCGCCGCGACCGCGCGAGCGCCAGCGCCGCGGGCACGCCCAGCAACGCCGCCAGCGCCGCCGACGACAGCGCCAGCTCGGCAGAGACGATCATGCTGTCGATGAACGGCCGGTACTCGACGATCCGGCGATACCAGCGCAACCCCCAGCCCGGCACCGGGAACACGATGAACGACGCCGAGGAGAACGACACCACCACCACCGCGACGATCGGCGCCATGATGAACACCACGAACACCAGGGCATAGGCCCAGAACGCCACCGCCGCACCGTCGATGCGCCGCCGCCGGAACCCCATCATACCGCACCCCGGCCGGCGCCCCGGCGGGACACCAGCAGCTGCAGACCGAGCCCGACCAGCGCCAGCAGCATCAGCACGTTGCCCATGGCGGCGGCGAAGGCCACGTCGCCGCTGGTGTTGAACTGCTGGTAGATCAGCAGCGCCAGCGTCGTGGTGCGCCCGCCGCCCAGCAGCAGCATGGTCAGGAAGCTGCCGTTGGTCAGCACGAACACCAGGATGCAGCCGGTGATCACGCCATCGAGGCTGAGCGGCAGCGTGACCGACAGGAAGGTGCGGACCCACCCCGCCCCCAGCACCCGGGCCGATTCCTCGAGCCGCCGGTCCACCCCCTGCAGCACCGCCAGAATGGACAGCACCATGAACGGCACCAGCACGTGCACGAGGCCGATATAGACCGCGACGGGATCGTCCGCCCAGTTGGGCGGCCGGCCCATCAGACCGAGGCTGGACAGCACGGTGTTCACCACGCCGCGCCGGGCCAGCAGCACGCGCCAGCCGAAGGTGCGCATGATGATGCTGGTCAGCAGCGGCGCGATGGTGACGAACACGAAGAACCCGGTCCAGCGTCCGGCATAACGGGCCATGAAGTAGGCCAGGGGATAGCCCACCACCAGGCTGGCCAGCGTCGCCGCCGTGGCCACCAGCAGCGTCGTCAGCAGCACGCCGGCATAATAGGGGTCGGTCAGCAGCTTGACGTAGTAGAACAGCGCGCCCTGGCCCACGGCGTCGCCCGTGGGTGCGGTCCGCACCAGGTTGGCGATCAGCGGTGCCACGAAGAACGCCGCCAGGAACAGCAGCACCGGCAGCGCCCATCCCGGCCGGGCCAGCCTGTAGCCCGTCATCCCGGTCCGTCTTCCAGGACCACCGCGGCCCCCGGCTCCCATCCCAGCCCAACCGTCTCGCCCGGGGCGGCCGGGACCCGCGCCTGGGTGTAGGCGAACAGCGGCTTCGGGTGGCCCGCCGCCCGCAGCTCGGTCACGAAGGTGGCGCCGCGGAACACCACGTCGTGCATCTCGGCCCACACCGCGCCGGGCACGGGCGGGCCGATCCGCAGCTGCTCCGGCCGGACCGCGACCAGAACGTCCTGCCCCGGCTGCAGCGCCGCGGCCGCGCGCGCCACGCCCTGCGCGCCGCCCGCCAGCGCCACCGCCCAGCCGGGGCCCGACGGCCCGACCACTCGGCCCGCGAACAGGTTGGCCGTCCCCAGGAACTCCGCGACGAAGCGGTTGCGCGGCGTGTCGTATACCTCCGTAGGGGGCCCGGCCTGCACCACCTCGCCCTGCGCCATCACGGCGACGCGGTCGCTCATGGTCAGCGCCTCCTCCTGGTCGTGCGTCACCAGGATCGACGTGATACCGAGCTCCCGCTGGATTTGCCGCAGCTCGAACTGCATGCCCTCGCGCAGGTTCTTGTCGAGCGCGCCCAGCGGCTCGTCCAGCAGCAGCACGCGCGGCCCCGGCGCCAGCGCGCGCGCCAGCGCAATCCGCTGCTGCTGCCCGCCCGACAGCTGGTGGATGCCGCGGTCCTCGAACCCCACCAGGCGGACCATGTCGAGCATCGCCCGCACCCGCCGGGCCCGATCGGCGGCCGCTTGCCCGCGCATCCGCAGGCCGAAAGCGACGTTCTCGCCCACGGTCATGTTTGGGAACAGGCTGTAGTTCTGGAACACCATGCCCAGCGCCCGCTTGTCCGGCGGCAGCCGCGTCACGTCCCGCCCGCCGACCCACACGCTGCCGGTGTCCGTCGCCTCGAACCCGGCCACGATCCGCAGCGTCGTCGTCTTGCCACAGCCCGAGGGCCCCAGCACCGCCAGCAGCTCGCCCTCCGGCAGGGACAGGGTCAGCGGACGCAGCGCCTGGACCGCGCCGAAGCTCTTGCTGACGCCCCGCAGCTCCAGGGCGAAACGGCACGGGACGTCCTGCGGCATCGGGCCTCCGTGGCAGCGGGCCCGTCAGTATGAAGAGATCACGCCGCGGTGCAACACGGGGCGCATGCCGCGAAAGGCGTCGGACGTTTCGTGCCGCGCTCCAACTGGGACACGTATCCCGGGGTCACGTTCAGGCACCTGCGAACACCGCCTGACTGAGGCGCGCACGCTCGCGCACGTCCCGGATCTGCGCCCCAGTCAGTCCGGGGATCGCCGGCCTGATCGGCCCGACATGGCGCCCGAGGTGGTCAGCCCGATCCGTTTCAGACCATCGGCGCTCTCGAGAATAGCCTCGACCAGGTGCTTAGGAACGTCCTTCCCAGACTCGGCTCAGCGGAAAGCCTCCTGCCTTGCACCCCATGCCACATGATGAATAAGCTCCCGTACGTCACTTCGTCACGCCCCCGCCTTCATGATGCCAGCCGCCTTCGTGACGTCCAGGAGACCCCTCCCATGCATGCACGCGCTCTTCCGTGGCGGACCCTGCTGCTCTCCGGCGTCCTGGCGGCGGCCCTGGCCCCGGCAACGGCCCGGGCGGCGGACCTGGTGGTGGGCGCGTTCGGCGGCGTGTGGGAGCAGTCCTTGCGCAAATGCATGATCGACCCCTGGCAGAAGGCCACCGGCAAGACCGTCGACGTCGTGCTCGGCACCCCCACGCAATGGCTGAACCAGATCGCCGCCAGCAAGGGCAAGCCGCCGCTCGACATCATCTACATGCCGTCCGAGACCGCCTACGACGCCATCGACAAGGGCCTCGTGGACCGCTTCACGCCCGAGACGGTGCCCAACGCGCAGAAGCTGGCCGCGGAGTTCAGCCAGATCGGCGGCGGCTACGGCGTGCCGCACAACTACGGCGGCATGGGCATCATGTACAACGCCGCCACCGTCAAGCAGCCGCCCAAGACCTGGAAGGACTTCGTCGAGGGCACCATCGCCGGCAAATGGAAAGCCTCCATGCCGACCATCAACTACCCCAGCGCCGGCTTCACCGTCTCCGTCTGGTGGTTCGCCAAGCAGTTCGGCGGCGGCATCGACAACATCGAGCCCGGCCTGGCGCAGATCAAGAAGATGCAGGCCAGCGGCAACATCGCCTTCTGGAGCGACCCCAACGCCGTGCTGAACGGCATGAAAAGCGGCGACATCGACCTGGCGCTGTACTGGGACGGCCGTGCCTACGCCTTCATCGACGACGGCAACCCCGAGTTCAAATACTACTCCCCCGAACCGGGCGTCGTCGTCGGCCTGACCTGGATCCAGAAGGTGAAAGGCAGCAGCGACCTCGGCTTCGACTACGCCAACTTCTCGCTCAGCCAGGCGGCGCAGTCCTGCTTCGGCAGCGCCGTCCGCTACGGCGTCACGAACAAGGAGGCCGTCTTCGACCCCAAGATCGCGCACGAGATCACCAAGGCGACCGACCTCGTGTTCCCCCCCTACCGGGAAGTCGTGCCGCTCCAGAACAAGTGGCTCGAGACCTGGAACAAGGAGATTGGGCGCTAAGGCGGCCCGGCCGCATGGGCTTCCGCGTCGGCGTCGACATCGGCGGGTCATTCACCGACTTCGCCGTCTTCGACGAGGACACCAAGGCGCTGCACAGCCTCAAGGTCTTCTCCCGTCCCGACGAGCCCGGCGCCGAGGTGATGGAAGGCATCCGGCTGCTGGGCGAACGCTACGGCATCCCGCCCGGCGCCATCACCTACTTCACCCACGGCACCACCGTCGGCATCAACACCGTCATCCAGCGCAAGGGCCTCCGCCTGGCGCTGTTCACCACCGAGCACTTCCGCGACGTGCTGGAGGTGGCGCGCCTCAAGATCCCCGACATGTACAACCTGCTCTCCAAGCGCCCGCCGCCGCTGGTCACGCGGGACCTCGTGTTCGGCATCCCGGGCCGCCTGGGCGCCGACGGGCGGGAACTCACCCCGCTCGACATCGATGCCGTCGCCACCGCCGCCCGGGCCGCCGTGGCCCAGGGCGCGGAGGCGATCGTCGTCGCCTTCCTGCACGCCTACCGCAACCCGGCCCATGAACGCGCCGCCCAGGCCGCCGCCGAACGCGCCTGCCCCGGCGTGCCGGTGTTCTGCAGCAGCCAGACCTGGCCGATCATCCGCGAATACGAGCGGACGATCACCACCGCCATCGGCGCCTACGTCCAGCCGCGCGTCGCCCACTATCTCGGCCGGTTGCAGCAGGCGCTGAAGGATGCGGGCGTCCCCGCCGAACCCCGGCTGACCAAGTCGAACGGCGGCGTCATGACGGCCGAGCAGGGCAAGCAGGAATGCGTGCAGATGATCCTGTCCGGCACCGCATCGGGCGTCATCGGCGCCAGCCACGTGGCCGCCATCACCGGGCTGAAACACTGCATGAGCCTCGACATCGGCGGCACCAGCGCCGACGTCGCCGTCATCGTCGACGGGCAGCCGCAGTACGGCGTGGGCGAACGGATCGGCGACTTCCAGATCTTCATCCCCAGCGTCTCCGTCAGCTCCATCGGCGAGGGCGGCGGCAGCATCGCCCGGGTGGACAGCCTCGGCGTGCTGAAGGTGGGCCCGGAGTCCGCGGGCTCCCGACCGGGGCCCGCCTGCTACGACCGCGGCGGCACCCGTGCCACCATCACCGACGCGTTCGCCGCCTGCGGCCTGGTGGGGCTCGGCGCCATCGGCTACGCCGCCGTCACCATCGACCAGGGCCGCGCCCGCACCGCCGTCGCAGCGCTCGCCACGCCCCTCGGCCGCACCGTCGAGGAAACCGCCGAGGCCATCATCCGCATCGCCGTGTCCGGCATGTTCCAGGAAGTCAGCGGCCTCGTCAGCCGCTTCGGCATCGACCCGCGGGAGTTCGCCTGCCTCGCCTTCGGGGGCGCCGGCCCCATGATGGCCTGCTTCCTGGCCCGCGAGCTGCGGATGCCCGAAGTCGTGGTCCCGCCCACCCCCGGCGTGCTCAGCGCGCTCGGCGGCCTGATCGCAGACCTCAAAAGCGACTTCGTCCGCACCGTCTATGTCGAGCTGGGCGACGGCGCCGCCGCTGAGGTCGAGCAGGCCTATGCCGCGCTCGAGGCCACGGCCACCGCCTGGCTCCGCAACGACCAGGGCTATGACGGCCCGGCGACGCTGACCCGCTCGGCCGAGCTGCGCTACCGCGGCCAGTCGTTCGAGATCGACACCGCCGTCCCGCCCGGTGCCGGCTGGCGCGACATCGCCGAGAGCTTCCACGCCGCCCACCGCCGGGTCTACGGCCATGCGGACCCCGATGCGCCCATCCAGGCCATCGCGCTGCGCGTCGTCATTAGCGGAACCGTCGAGAAGCCCGACTTCCCCCGCTATGCGCTGGAACCCGGCCCCGCGCCGCAGGCCGGGCAGGCCGAGGTCTGGCTCGACGGCGGATGGTGCACCGCCGCCGTCTACCGCCGCGCCGACCTGCGCGCCGGGCAGGATTTCCAGGGCCCCGCCGTCGTGGTGCAGGACGACTGCACCACGGTCATCCCCGCGGGCTTCGCCGCCCGGGTCGACGAATTCGCCAACCTGCGGATCACCCTGCCATGAAGCTCGACAGCACCAACCTGCAGGTCCTGGCCAACTACTGCGCCGCCGCGGCCGAGAGCATGGGCTGGACCCTGATGCGCACCGCGCACAGCACCTTCGTCAAGGAGACCGAGGACTTCTCCTGCCAGGTGCTCACCCCGGCCGGCCTCACCGTCGCCTCGCCGCTGTCGTTCGGCGCCACCTGGTACACCAACCTCGACTATGCCGGCGTCATCGAGCGGTTCGACTACCGCGAGGGCGACATCTGCATCACCAGCGACCCCTATAGCGGCTTCGTGGCCACCCACACGCCCGACATCCACATGTGGAAACCGGTGTTCCGCGACGGGCGGCTGGCCTGCTTCGTCGGCAACCACATCCACAACACCGACGTGGGCGGCGCCGTGCCCGCCACCCTGTCGCGCAGCCTGACCGAGATCCAGCAGGAGGGGCTCCGCATCCCGCCCATGCGCCTGCTGCGCGATGGCGTGATGAACCAGGACCTGCTGGCGATCATCGCCCACAACGTCCGCATGCCGGAGCAGAACTGGGGCGACCTGAACGCCCAGATCGCCTGCGTCAACGTCGGCGAGCGCAAGGTGCACGAGATCATCGACCGCTTCGGCGCGGAAGGCTTCGGCGAGGGGCTCGAGGCCCTGCTGGACTATGCCGACAAGCAGGCCCGCGCCGTCATCCGCACCATCCCGAACGGCGACTACTTCTTCGCCGACTACGCCGACGAGGACCAGGCCGGCGGCTACCCCGTCCGCGTCGCCGTCACGCTGCGGGTGCACGGCGACACGCTGACCATCGACTACACCGGCAGCGACCCGCAGCTCGTCTCGTCGCTGAACATGCCGACCGGCGGCAAGGAACGGCATTCGCTGGCGATGGTGGGCGTCGTCTATGCGCTGTTCTGCCTGGAACCCACCATCACGCTGAACGCCGGGCTGGTGCGCCCCTGCCGCGCCATCCTGCCCGAGGGGTCGGTCATGAACGCCACCATGCCGGCCGCCGTCGGCATGCGCAGCCTCATGAGCAACCTGGCGCAGACCGCCGTCATCGGCGCGTTCTGCCGCGCCATGCCCGACCGCATGCCCGCCAGCCCCGGCAGCGGCATGAGCCTGATGAACGTGAAGACCAGCACCAGCACCGGGCGCACCATCATGGCCAGCATCGGCCCGGTGGGCGGCGGCGCCGGCGGCGGCCCGAAGGCGGACGGCGCCGAAGGCAGCGGCGCCAACATGTCGTACCTGAAGAACACCCCGGTCGAGATCAACGAGGCGGAGGTCCCGGTGCTGATCCGCCGCTACGGCCTCGTGCCCGACAGCGGCGGACCCGGCCTGTACCGCGGCGGCAGCGCGCTGGAGATGGAGTTCCAGGTCTTCGCGCCACAGACCATGGTGACGGCGCGCAACCGCGACCGCTCCGTCTTCTCCGCCTGGGGCCTGCAGGGCGGGCGCGCCGGCCGCACCTCCCGCTTCGCCCGGAACCCGGACACGCCCGGCTGCATCGAGCTGCAGTCGACCGACATCGTGCTGTGCGAGCCGGGCGACGTCATCCTGATCCAGGGCCCCGGCGCCGGCGGCTACGGCGACCCGCTGCTGCGCCCCACCGCCGCCGTGCAGGACGACGTCCGCCGCGGCTTCATCTCGGCCGCCGCCGCCCGCGCCGACTACGGCGTCGTGCTCACCCCCACGCTCGAGATCGACGAGCCCGCCACCCGGCAGCACCGCGTCGCCCTGCCCCGCGGGACCGCCGAGTTCGGCCACGGCCCCGGCCGCGTCGCCTTCGAAAGCGTCTGGACGCTCGACCGCTACGACGCCCTGCACCGCATCCTGGTCCAGGCGCCTATCACCTGGCGCTTCTTCATCAAGCACCGCATCTTCGCCGCCCTGAAAACCCCAGGACCCGCCGCCGACGTCTACACCGCCTACGCGAAAGTCTGCGACCAGTTCGCCGACCTGCCCCGCGTCAACCCGGAACAACCCCACGCCGGCGCCGCGGAGTGATGCGGGTATAACGACCCATGACCCTGCTGTTCTCGCCCGATCTCGCAAACCCGACGAATCACGATTTGGCCCGGCCGCCCAGCCCCCCCGCCATCATACCACATGCGTTTCAACACAGCCTTTTACAGCTCGTCGGGTCGTGTTGAACCGTTTGCGTGGCGGAGCGATCTGTATATTAGAACTCCCTTGTTTCCACCGAAAGCAGGTCTGCTGTAATCATCCGCCGGACTTCCTTTCTGTCTTTGCTTGCGGTCGGTCTGGCATGCGTGGTGGCGCCGATCACGGCCTGCGCGCAACACCGCTGAACGTCCGCTTTCCATCAACGGCAGACATGCGACTGTGAAACCTGTCATGACCGGGCTTGTCCCGGTTATCCACGCCCTTCCACGGGCGTCAGCCTTTGACGCCGGCCCTATCGCACTACGGATGCATCAAGCCGGCCCCGACGTGCTGGCCGCGGCCTTGAAGCTGAACCGACCCTATCCCACCCCTTCAAAGCCCAAGCCGGTCCCGGATCCGGCCATACACGATCCGCGCCGTCGCCGCCGTCTTCCACAGCCCGTGGAACGGGATCGTCTTCAGGTCGGTGACCGGCATGTCCAGCGTGGGCACCGGGGCGCCCAGCGTACGGCGCGCGATCTCGCCGCCCATTGCGGTCGCCATCGCCACGCCGCGGCCGTTGTAGCCGAGGCAGATCAGCGCGTCGGGGTCGGGCTCGTGGAAGTGCGGGTAGTGGTCCCAGGTGACGGCCAGCTGCCCGTTCCAGGCATGGGTCCAGCGCATGCCCTTCAGCGCCGGCCACAGCCGCTCGGTGTAGCGCACCAGCCAGGCGAGCGTCTCCAGGCTCGCCCCGTCGCGCATCGGGCTGCGGCCTCCCATCAGCAGCCGCCCGTTGGTGTCGATCCGGTAATACACGGTGATCTGCCCGTTCTCGTACAACGAGGCCCCGTTCGGCAGGATCGTCGCGGCAAGCCCCGGCGGCAGCGGTTCGCTCGCCACGATGCCGCTGAACACCGGCACGACGCTGCGCCGCAGCCTCGGCCACAGGTCGTCGGTATAGGCGTTGGTCGCGATCACCAGCTTGTCGGCCCGCAGCGTGCCCCTTGGCGTGCGGATCGCCCACTGCCGCCCGGGCCGCGTGATCGCCAGGGCCGGCGAGCCGCCGTGCATCACCGCCCCGGCGCGCACCGCTGCCTCCGCCAGCCCCCGCGCATAGCCCAGCGGGTTCAACGAGCCGCCGCGCCGGTCCAGCATCGCCGCCATGTAGCGCCCGCTGCCGGTGAAGTCCTGCACCGCCGCACGCTCCAGCACCGACACCGGCATGCCGCGGCGCTCGTACTGCTCGGCCGTGCGCCGCACCGCCTCGGCAGGCCCCGCGGCGAACGCGGCCCGCAGCGTGCCGCCCTGCCGCGCCTCGCACCGGATCTGGTGGGTGCGCACGAGATCAAACACGACGTTGGGCGCGTTGGAGGAGAAATCGACCATGCGCCGCCCGAGATCGGGGCCGAAATCCTGCTCGATCTCGTCGGGATCGGACTTCAGCCCCGGGTTCACCTGGCCGCCATTCCGGCCCGAGGCGCCCCAGCCCGGCTCGTTCGCCTCCAGCAGCACCACATCCGTGCCGCGTTCGGCCAGATGCAGCGCGGTCGACAGGCCGGTGAAGCCGCCGCCCACGATGGCGACCGAGGCATGGCGGTCGCCATCCAGCGGCGGGGCGGCGATGCCGGGCCGGGCCGTTGCGGCATAGAGGCTGGGCGGCAGCTGTTCCGGCGCGCTCATGGCCCGGCCTCCGGCAGCAGGGCCGCGGCCGCCAGGTCGATGCCGAGCGCGATGCGGCTGCCGGGCGCCAGCCCCCCGGCCTGGTCGGCCGGCAGCGCCGCCCGCATCGGCAGGGCCCGGCCCGGCACGTCCGCCAGCAGCCGCAGCGTCATGCCGCCGAACTCCGTGTCCCGCACCGTCGCCATGACCGCACCGTCGCCCTCCCCCCGCACATGCACGCTCTCGGGCCGGACCGACAGCAGAAACCGCCCCCCGGTCGGCAGGCCGGGCCGGGCCGGCATCACGATCCCCAGCTCCGGGATGCGGAGCTGCCCGCCGTCGCATTCCGCGACCAGGATGTTGGTCTCCCCCACGAACTCGGCGACGAAGCGGTTGGCCGGGCGGCGGTAGATGTCCTGCGCGGTGCCGAACTGCTCGACCCGTCCCGCGCGGAACACCGCGATCCGGTCCGACATCGCCATCGCCTCCTCCTGGTCGTGCGTGACAAAAACGAAGGTGGTGCCGGTGCGCCGCTGCAGCCGCTTCAGCTCGCCCTGCAGCTGCCGGCGCAGCTTGAGGTCCAGCGCCGAGAGCGGCTCGTCCAGCAGCAGCAGGTCCGGCTGGGCGATCAGCGCCCGGGCCAGCGCCACGCGCTGCCGCTGCCCGCCCGAAAGCTGGTGCACGGCCCGGCCGCCGAAGCCCTCCAGCTCCACCAGGGCCAGCGCTTCCTCCACCCGGCGCCCGGTCTCCGCGCGGCCGACCCGGCGCACGGCCAGGCTGAACGCCAGGTTGCCGGCGACGGTCATGTGCGGGAACAGCGCGAGGCTCTGGAACACCATGCCCACCGGCCGGTCGTAGGGCGCCAGGCGGTCCAGCGCCCGGCCGTCGAGCGTGACGGTGCCCGCGTCCGCCGTCTCGAACCCCGCGACGATCCGCAGCAAGGTCGTCTTGCCGCAGCCGGACGGGCCCAGCAGGCTGACGAACTCGCCGGCCCCGATGGCCAGGGAGACACCGTCCAGCGCCGGCGCCGCCCCCCCGAACCGGCGCCCGACGCCCGAGATCAGCAGCTCACCCGGCATCGCGGCATCGTTCGGTCATGAGCGCATCCTATGGAAGCCCGCCGCCCCGGGGAATGCACTTCCGATGCGGCGGCACGCCGGGGTGACCGACGCTTCATAGGTGCGGTAGACTCGCTGCAAACAGGAGGCGCCCATGGACGGTCATGCAACCCGGTCCCCGCAGGAGCTCCGCTCCGCCCGCTGGTTCGGCCCGGCGGACCTGCGGTCGTTCGGCCATCGCAGCCGCGCCATGCAGATGGGCTACGCGCCCGAGGAATGGACGGGCAAGCCGGTCATCGCCATCGTCAACACCTGGTCCGACCTGCAGCCCTGCCACGCCCACTTCAAGACCCGCGTGGAGGACGTCAAGCGCGGCATCCTGATGGCCGGCGGCTTTCCGGTGGAGCTGCCCGCCCTCTCGGTGTCGGAAAGCTTCGTCAAGCCCACCACCATGATGTACCGCAACATGCTGGCCATGGAGACGGAGGAGCTGCTGCGCTCCCACCCCATCGACGGCGCGGTGCTGATGGGCGGCTGCGACAAGACCACGCCCGGCCTGCTGCTGGGCGCCACCAGCATGGACCTGCCCTGCATCTTCTTCCCCGCCGGGCCCATGCTGCGCGGCAACTGGGGCGGCAAGACCCTGGGATCGGGCAGCGACAGCTGGAAATACTGGGACGAGCTGCGCGCCGGCAAGATCACCGAAGCCGACTGGCTGGGCGTGGAGGGCGGCATCGCCCGCAGCTACGGCACCTGCATGACCATGGGCACGGCCAGCACCATGACGGCCATCGCGGAGGCGGTCGGCATGGTGCTGCCGGGCGGCAGCTCCGTCCTGGCGGCGGATGCCGGGCACATCCGGCTGGCCAGCGAGAGCGGGCGGCGGGTGGTGGAGATGGTGTGGGAGGACCTGACGCCGCACCGCATCCAGACGCGGGCGGCCTTCGGCAACGCCATCGCGGTGGCCATGGCCATGGGCTGCTCGACCAACGCCATCATCCACCTGATCGCGATGGCGCGGCGCGCCGGGCAGGATATCGGCCTGGCCGACTTCGAGCATTACAGCCGCCGCGTGCCCGTCATCGGCAACGTGCGGCCCAGCGGCGACACGTATCTGATGGAGGATTTCTTCTACGCCGGCGGCATCCGTGGGCTGATGAACAACATCCGGGAACACCTGGATCTGTCGTGCCTCACGGTCACGGGCAAGACGCTGGGCGAGAACATCGAAGGCGCCAAGATCTACAATGACGACGTGATCCGCCCGACCAGCAACCCCATCTACGGCGAGGGCTCGCTGGCCGTCCTGCACGGCAACCTGGCCCCCGACGGCTGCGTCATCAAGCCCGCCGCCATGGAGCAGCGCTTCCTGAAGCACACCGGGCCCGCCGTCGTGTTCGACGACTACCCCAGCATGAAGAAGGCCGTCGACGACGAGACATGGGACGTGACCGCCGACCACGTCATGGTGCTGCGCAACGCCGGGCCGCAGGGCGGGCCCGGCATGCCGGAATGGGGCATGCTGCCCATGCCGAAGAAGCTGCTGAAGGAAGGCCATCGCGACATGCTGCGGATGTCCGATGCCCGCATGAGCGGCACGAGCTACGGCGCCTGCGTGCTGCACGTCAGCCCCGAAAGCTACATCGGCGGCCCGCTCGCCCTGCTGCAGACCGGCGACACCATCGTGCTGGACGTGGATGCCCGCAGCCTCCGCATGGACGTCTCGGACGAGGAGCTGGCCCGCCGCCGCGCCGCCTGGGTGCCGCCCGCGCCCCGGTTCGAGCGTGGCTACGGCTGGGTGTTCACCAAGCACATCCAGCAGGCCAGCGAAGGCTGCGACTTCGACTTCCTCCGCACCGAGTTCGGCGCGCCCGTCTCCGAACCCGTCATCTACTAGGAAGTTCGCCCATGACCCCGCCCATGACCCCGCCCATGACCCCGCCCATGACCCCGCCCGTAACCATGACCCTGCGCGACGCCACCCGCACGATGCTGCAGGGCGTCAGCACGGCCACCCTGGCCAGCGCCCTGTTCAAGCGCGGCCTGTTCCGCCAGATGATCCAGGACGTGCAGCCCCTGTCCGCCCCCCGCAACGGCAGCATGGTCGGCCCGGCCTACACGCTGCGCTACATGCCGGCCCGCGAGGACCTGAACCCCATGACGGTGTTCCGCGACCACGGCCACCCGCAGCGCCGCGCCGTGGAGGAATGCCCGCCCGGCGCCGTGCTGGTGATGGACAGCCGAAAGGACCCGCGCGCCGCCTCGGCCGGCGGCATCCTCGCCACCCGGCTGATGGTCCGCGGCGTCGCCGGCATGGTCACCGATGGCGGCTTCCGCGACTCCGCCGAGATCGCGGCGCTCGCCATGCCGTCCTATCACTGCCGCCCCTCCGCCCCCACCAACCTGACGCTGCACCAGGCGATCGACCTGCAGGTGCCCGTCGGCTGCGGCGACGCCCCGGTCTTCCCCGGCGACATCATCGTCGGCGACCACGACGGCTGCATCGTCATCCCATCCGGCATCGCCGACGACATCGCCACCGAAGCCGTCGAGATGACCGCCTTCGAAGACTTCGTGCTGGAACGCGTCCAGGCCGGCCAGAAGACCCTCGGCCTCTATCCCCCCACCGACGAAACCAACCTCGACGCCTTCGCGACCTGGCGGAAGCAGAAGGGACGATAAGCCGGGCAGGTATCGATCAGGCTGCGAGCAGGTTTGCGCTGAAGCTGTCGACTTCGGACGAAAGGCGCTCTGGCTGCTGGGAGACCGCACCGGCCGAGCCGAGGACCATCCCTGCGGCAGCGCCGGTCTGGTTCGCGGCACTGCTCACGGCGGCAAGCGTCCGGGTCATCGAATGTGTCGCCTCGGCGGTCTGTTGCATGTTGCGCGTGATCTCCGACGTCGCAGCGCCTTGCTGCGCGACGGACGCCGAGATGTCCGTCGTGATCCCGCTCATGGACCAAATCTGTGCACAGCAGACGAGTGTCACAGCCAATGGTTGAGAATGGATGAAGCTGTCCGGTACAGCGCCGACCGGGCGAGACTGTGGCGCGTCTACAAAGACCGAGGGCGCCGCGAGAAAACCCGTCTCAGGGGCGCCCTCGTCCCCCTCACCCCGCCATTGCCGGTGCCCGCTGTCCGGTCTCAGGCTGGACCACCCCGCCGCGCACGGTGCCGGGGCGGATGTCGCCCCACAGGATCTCGAACCCGTCCGGCAGCGGGCGGCTGTCGGCGGTGGACAGCCACAGGCGGAACAGCAGCCGCTCCCGCTGCGTCGCGGCGTCGTCGTCGTAGGCGGTGCGGCCGTGGTAGGTGACGTTGTTGTTCAGCAGCTGGATGTCGCCTTCCTCGAAGGCCGACAGCAGGCAGACCTCCTCGGCCACCTCGGCCAGCAGGTCCAGCGCCTCGTCCTGCGCGGCGCTCAGCTTCGGGATGCCCGGGATCTGCTGCGCCAGCTCCACGAAGGTGCGCGAATACTGGCTGGTGAACTTGCCGCTCGCAATGCCCCAGACCGGCAGCGGGAAGGTCGGGCGAATGGCGCTGCTGTCGCCGTCCGCGGGCCGGGCGCGCCAGTAGTCCTGGAACAGCAGCGGCACCAGGTCCGGCCGGCGCCGCAGCATCTCATTGTAGATCGTTACCGAGCTGGCGATCTTGCTCACGCCCCCCTGGCTGGCGTTGCGCACGCACAGCAGGGCGATGATGTCGCACAGGTCGGTATGGAACCGCAGCGGCCCCGTGGAGCGCGCCCGGGCCCGCGACGACTTGATGCCGCCCGGCGCATCGCTGGTGAAGCTGGGCGCGGCCAGCTTCGTCTCGTCCCGCACCTCGCCCATGATCTCGCCGCTCGGATTCTGATACAGCGCCGTGCCCAGATGGCAGCCCAGGCCCCAGAACAGCTGCCGCAGCGCAGGCTCGTCATGCCGCCGCACGTCCACGCCGCGCAGCCGGACGATGCCGGCACCCTCCTCCAGCTCGGTGCGGATCGCGGCCAGCAGCGGCTCCGTCCGCGGCAGGCGGAAGTCGTCGCGGCCGAAGCCATACAGCGGCCGGTCCCGCACCGCCTGCAGCGCGCCCTCGATCTCGTGGCGCTGCGCGTCGTCCAGCGTGCGCACCCAGTCCGTGCGCGCGCCCAGCTCGGCGCCGTACCAGGCGCAGGGTCCCTCGATCGGCTTCAGGTCCATCGGCGTTCTCCCGTCCCGTCCCGCATCATGCCGCGCGACCCGGCGGCCGGTCCAGGCCCAGGTGCTCGCGCAGCGTCGTCCCCTCATAGGCCCGGCGATACACGCCCATCCGCTGCAGCTCCGGCACGACCTGGTCCACGAAGGTCGCGAGATCGTCCGGGAACACCGGCGGCAGGATGTTGAACCCCTCGCAGGCGCCCCGGGCCACCCAGTCCGCCATGTGCCGCGCCAGCTGCCCGGGCGTGCCGACGAAGGACTGGTGCACGCGGGACCGCGCCATGATCCGCGCCGCCTCCCGCAATGTCAGCGGCATCGTGACCGGCGCCCGCTCCGCGCGTTCCACCAGCGCCAGCGCGTTGCGGGTCAGCGCCGGGTTGGCGGCGCGGATTTCGGCAGCGGGCAGCGGCGCGTCCAGCGCGTGGTCATAGAGGCGGAACCCGGTCATCTCCGTGATCATCCACACGCCCACCGCGGGGTGCACCAGCTCCGCCAGCTCCTCTTCCCGCCGGTGCGCCGCGGCCTCCGTGTCGCCCAGGATCGGCGACAGGCCCGGCATGATCTTGACCGTGTCCGGCGCCCGGCCGCGCGCCGCCATGCGGGCGTGGATGTCCGCGCGGAACGCCTGCGCGCCCTCGAGCGTGCCCTGCGCGGTGAAGATGGCCTCGCCGATGTCGGCCGCGAAGTCCCGCCCGGGCTCCGAGCCGCCGGCCTGCACCAGCACCGGCCAGCCCTGCGGCGGCCGGGCCAGGCCCAGCGGCCCCGCCACCTGGAAGAAGCGCCCGGCATGGTCGATGGCGCGCCCCTCGCTGTCCCACAGCGCCTTGCAGACGCGCACGAACTCCGCCGCGCGCTCGTAGCGCAGCCCCTTCTCCATCGCCGCCGTCCGGCTGAAGTTCAGCGCCGCCTTGGCGTCCAGCGTCGTCACCACGTTCCACCCCGCCCGGCCGCCGCTGAGGTGGTCCAGCGTCGCGAACTTCCGCGCGATGGCGAAGGGCTCGTGGTACGTGGTGGACAGGGTCGCCACCAGGCCGATCCGCGACGTGACCGCGCCAACCGCCGAGACGATCCCGACCGGGTCCAGGTTGTTGATCGCCACCTGGCCCATGATCCGCCCCTCCCGCTCCCGCGCGTTCAGGGCGTCGCCGACGAAATACAGGTCGAACAGGCCGCGCTCGGCGATCTGCCCGGTCTCGCGGTAGTAGTCGAACTCGGTGATCCCGTCAGCCGGCATCGCGGGGTGCCGCCAGGCGGCGATGTGGTGGCCGCCGGGGTAGATGAACACGCCGAGATGCATGGAGCGCGTCACGCGAACCGGCTGACGGGGCGCGACAGGCCCAGCCGGTCGCGCAGGGTGCCGGCTTCATCGTCATGCCGCAGGAGGCCGTGGGCCTGGAGGCCGGGCACGACGCGGTCGACGAAGCCGTCCAGCGCCGCGGCCGTGGTGGCCTGCACGTCGAACCCGTCGCAGGACCCGGCCGCGGCCAGCAACTGGGCCAACGTCGCGTCCGCACCGACCCGCAGCAGCAGGCGCGGGAAGCGGGGTTCTTGCCGGTGCGGGTGGTCGCTGACGAGCAGGTCCGCGGCTTCCCGCGGCCAACCCGGGCCTTGCGGGCCGGGATCGTCCATCACGATGACCGGATGGCCCTGCAGCGGACGCGGCGCGTTCAGCGGCCCCCGCACCTGGAACCACGGTCCCGCATGATCGATCCGGTGCACGCGGTCCGGGTCGGTGAACAGGCCGGCCGCCTTGTCCAGGATGACGGCCGCGTCCTCCCAGCTGTCCCACAGCTTGCGGGCGACCTCGAGCAGCTCCGCCGCCCGGGCCCAGCGGTCCGCCTCGTCCAGCGCCGGGGCGTGCGCGAAGTCGGCCGCGCGCGCCGGGGGCCCCACGCGCAGCATCGAGCGCCCGCCCGTCAGCCGATCCGCGCCGGCGAAGCTGCGGGCGACGTTGAACGGCTCCGCATGGTCCAGCGGCACCTCCGCCCCCAGGCCCACATGCCGCGTGCCGGCGGCCAGCGCCACGATCAGCGGCAGGGCGTCGATGCCGGGGCCGCCGAACAGCACCGCGTCGAACCGCCCGCGCTCGGCCGCCGCGGCGATCGCCCGGAACGCGGCCAAGCGGGGCGCCGCCCCCTGCGGAACCGTGATGGTCGCCGTCAGGATCACCGCGCCGCAAGCTCCGTCCGATGCTGCGCCCGCCGCGCCGCCCAGCTGTACAGCGCGCCGGCCGCCATCAGCACGCTGGTCGCCAGGAACACCGCCCGCATGCCGACATGGCCGCCCACGAACCCGCCCAGCACCGGCCCCACCACCTGCCCGGCATATTGCGCCGAGGTCGACAGCCCCAGCGTCTGCCCGGCCACCGCATCCGGGACGTTGTGCCGGATGATCGACGCGATGCACGGCAGCAGCCCGCCCAGCGCCACGCCCATCAGGAAGCGCAGCGCCACCAGCTGCCAGCTGGCGGTGACGAAGGCCTGCGGCACCAGCAGCACCGCCGAGACCAGCAGCCCGCCCGACACCACGCGCCAATGCCCGACCCGGTCGGCCAGCCGCCCCAGCCGCGCCGCCGACAGCACGCTGCCCAGCGCCGCGGCCGACATGGCAAGCCCCGCCACCAGCGTCACCTGGTCCGCCCGCTCCACCAGCTGCGCCACATAGACGGTGATGATCGGCTCGATGGACATGTTGGCCAGCAGCAGCAGCAGGCCCGTCACCAGCATGGCCACCACCGGCCGCTTGTCCGGGATGGACGCCCAGCCCCCGTGCGACGCCCGCTTGGCCGCCAGCGACCGCTTCTCCTCCTTGATGACGAACAGCGTCAGCAGGAACGACACGAAGATCACCGCCCCGGCACAGAAGAACGTGGCCCTGATGCCGATCAGCGGCGGCAGGATGCCCCCTACCAGCGGCCCGACCAGGTTGCCGGCCATGATGCCCGACGACATCGTCCCCAGCGCCCAGCCCATCCGCGCCTTGGGCGTCTGCGTCGCCACGAGCACCATCGAGCCCGAGGCGTACCCCCCCAGCAGCCCCGCCAGCAGCCGCAGCAGGACCAGCTGCCAGACGGTGCTGGCCAGCCCGATCAGCGACATCGCCACCGCCATGCCCAGGCTCGCGCGGATCAGCATCAGCTTGCGCCCGTACCGATCCGCGAGCCGCCCCCACAGCGGCGCCACCAGGGCGGCACTCAGGAACGTCGCCCCGAAGGCGATTCCCGACCACTGCACGATGTCCGCCTGGTCGTGCATGCCCAGCTGCTCCACGTATAACGGCAGGAACGGCAGCAGCAGCGTCATGGCGACGATGGTGGTGAACGACCCGAAGACGCAGACGAACAGGTTGCGCCGCCAATAAAGGCTGCCGGCATCGATGACCGGGGCAGCGGCCGAGACCGAAGCGGGTGCAGGGACCGGGACAGGGACGGGTTCCACACCCGATGATGGCACCCTTCCGCCCCGCCTTCCAGGGAGGTGAAGGCCGCGGAGGACGCGATCGCCGCGGGAAACCAGCCGCAAGCCGGGGCCTGGCTCCTCCGCTCCGTGGTCTCCGTGATCTCCGTGTCTCCGTGGTCCGGCTTTGCTTCGCGCCACCATCCCTGCCATGCCGCCGCTCGCTCGGGCGTTCGCCCTGCCGGCGGGTGCCGGACGGGTAGCCGCCATCGCCGCAATGCGGCAACGTGCCGGGGCACGAACCCTGCACGGAGCGCGACATGATCGGACGCCTGCCATGAACCGCGCCATCCTCGCCCTGGCCGCCCTGCTCGCGGCACCCCTCGCGCACGCGGCCGAGCCGGAACGCGGCGGCACGCTCATCCTGGCCAACGCCGAGGAGCCGCGGGTGCTCTCGGCGGATTTCAGCGCCAACGTGCCGGATGCGATGGTCGGCTGCATGGTCTACGAGGGCCTGGTCCGCTTCGCACCGGGCTTCACGATCGCGCCGGGCCTGGCCACGTCGTGGGAGATCTCGGCCGACGGGCTGGTCTACACCATGCACCTGGACCCCGCCGCGACATGGGAGGACGGCAAGCCCCTCACGTCCGAAGACGTGGCCTATACCCTGACCGAGATCAGCGCGAAGTTCGGACCGAAGTTCGTCGCCGCAGGCCGCGCCATCGACCACATCGACAGCACGGACCCCCACACCGCCGTCATCACCCTCAAGCGGGCCTTCGGGCCGTTCCTGTTCTCCCTGGTGTGCGAGCAGAACAGCGGCATCATGCCCAAGCACGTCTTCGCCGGCACCGACGTGCTCGGCAACCCGGCACTGACCACCAAACCCATGGGCAGCGGCCCCTTCCGCCTGGCTGAATGGGTCCGCGGCGACCACATCACGATGGTCCGCAACCCAACGTACCGCCAGCCGGGCCGCCCCTTGCTCGACCGCATCGTGCTCAAGACCATCCCCGACAGCGCGGCCCGGGTGCTGGCGCTGCAGGCCGGCGAGATCGACTTCATCGAGGAGCTGTATTTCCCGCTCAACTTCTACAAGCAGCTGGCCGCCGACCCGCGCTTCCAGCTGAAGCAGGTCGGCTACGGCGCCGACGACCTGGTCGTGTTCAACACCAAGCACCCGAACGTGGACCAGGTGAAGGTCCGCCAGGCCCTGCTGGTGGCGACCGACCGCGACTACCTGTTCCGCAACGTGTATTTCGGCCTCGGCCCCATCGCGAAGAACAGCTTCGATTCCCGCCTGGGCTGGGCCCGCAACCCCGACGTGGACTACGCGAAGACCTACGCCTTCGATCCCCAGCGGGCCCGGGCGATGCTGGACGAGGCCGGGTTGAAGCCGGGACCGGACGGCACGCGCTTCACGCTGCGCCTCGTGTTCTCGTCCGCCCGGGCCGAGGACATCCAGGCGGCCCAGGTGCTGCAGCGCAACTGGCAGGCCGTGGGCGTGAAGACGGTCCTGGCGCAGACCGAGCCCGCCGTGTTCAGCGCCAAGGTGTTCACCGAGTACGACTTCGACGCCTTCATCGCCAACTACTCGACGGGCGGCGACCCGGCGCTGGGCGTCAGCCGCCTGTATGTGACCGACAGCATCCGCAAGGGCTCGGTGTACGTGAACGCCTCGCAGTATTCCGATCCAGAGGTGGACCGCCTGTTCGACGAGGGCCGCGACGCGCCGAACCAGGCGGCCCGGGCGAAGGCCTACTTCGCCGTGCAGGCGCTCATCGCCCGCGACCTGCCGGTGCTGACCCTGCACGAGCAGGCGCAGTACAACGCCGCGAGCACCCAGGTGCAGGACCTGTTCCGCGCCGCCCATTATCCCTGGTGGGAGCAGATCTGGATGAGGAAGTGACGCACCCGGGCTGGGGCGGCCTGCTTACGGCCGGACCCAGCCGGGCATAGCCCGCCGTGCCGCGCTACCTTCTGTCCCGGCTGGTCTGGGCCGCACCCATCGTGCTGGTCATCCTGGTGCTCAGCTTCCTGCTGCTGCATCTGGTCCCGGGCGACCCCGTCACGGCGCTGATCGGTGACTTCCCGGCACCGCCCGACTACGTGGCCCGCGTCCGCCGGGATTTCGGGCTGGACCAGCCCCTGGCCACCCAGCTCGGGCTGTACCTGGCCAACGTCGCGCACGGCAACCTGGGCTTCTCGTTCGTCAACCGCGCACCCGTGCTGGACCTGGTGCTGGCCCGCGCCCGGCTGACGCTGCTGCTGATGCTGCCTGCCCTCGTGCTCGCCGCCGTGCTGGGCGTGGCGATGGCGCTGGCCGCCGCACCCCGCGCCGGCACCGCCGTCGACAGCGCACTGACCGGCCTCGGCCTGCTCGGCCACGCCGTGCCGGTGTTCTGGCTGGCCCAGCTGCTGATCATGCTGTTCGCCGTCCATCTGCGGGTGCTGCCGGCGCAGGGCATGATCTCGCTGCGGGATGCACCCACAGGCTTCGCCGCCGTGCGCGACGTCGCCTGGCACATGGTGCTGCCCATGGTCAGCATCACGATGTTCTACGTGGCCGTCGTCGCCCGCGTCGCCCGCGCCGCCGTGCTGGACCTGCTGCACCGCGATTTCGTGCTGACAGCCATGGCCAAGGGCCTGTCGCGCCGCCGCATCCTGTGGCGCCACGTGCTGCCCAACGCGCTGATCCCCGTCGTCACCGTCGTCGGCTACAGCTTCGGCAGCTCGCTCACCGGCGCCATCCTGACCGAGACGGTCTTCGCCTGGCCCGGCCTCGGCAGCCTGTTCGTGACCTCCATCGCCAGCCGCGACTACCCGGTGCTGCAGGGCATCTTCCTGCTGACCGCGCTGGCGGTCGTGCTGGCCAACATCCTGACGGACCTCGCCTACTGGGCGATCGACCCCCGCCTGCAACGACGGCGCGCGCCCCCGCCGGTTCGGCCGGGCCTGCATGCGTAGGGCCTGGCGCCGCTTCCGCACCCGCCGCCTGGCGCTCGGCAGCCTCGCCGTCGTGCTGGTCCTGCTGCTGGCCGGCGCGCTCGCCCCCGTGCTGTTCCCGCTCGACCCCAACGAGATCGGCAACGACGTGCTGCAGCCGCCGCAGCCCGGCCACTGGATGGGCACGGACGAGCTGGGCCGCGACGTGCTGGCCGGCATCGTCCACGGCATCCGCATCAGCGTATCCGTCGGCGTGCTGTCCGCCACGGCGGCCCTGCTGCTGGGCGGCGTCATCGGCGCCCTCGCCGGCTACGCGGGCGGGCGGCTCGACCTGTTCGTCATGCGCCTGTCCGAAATCTTCCAGGTCGTGCCAGCCTTCATCCTGGCCGCCGTCCTCGCCGCGCTGTCCGGGCCCGGCGCCTGGCAGATCATCGGCGTCATCGCCGCCCTGTCCTGGCCGCAGGTCGCCCGCGTCATGCGCGGCGAGGTCATCCGCCTCGGCCAGCTCGACTGGGTCGCCGCCCTCCGCTGCCTCGGCATCGCCGACCGCAGCATCCTGTGGCGCGAGATCCTGCCCAACACCCTCTCGCCCGTGCTGGCCGTCGCCACGCTCGTCATCGGCTCCGCCATCCTGCTCGAGGCGTCGCTCAGCTTCCTCGGCCTCAGCAACCCCGACGTCGTCAGCTGGGGCCGCATGCTCAACAGCGGACAGCGCTTCCTGTTCATGGCCTGGTGGATGTCGGTCTTCCCGGGCCTTGCCATCGTCGTCACCGTGCTGGCGTTCAACCTGCTGGGCGACCAGGTGGCGGCGGCGCTCGACCCCGGGCCGGGCCGCTGACATGCTGCACATCGACCGCCTCCGCCTGACCTACGCCAGCCCGCACGGCCCCGTCGTCGCCGTGGCGGACGCCAGCCTGGACGTGGCGGCGCACGAGGCGGTGGGCCTGGTGGGCGAATCGGGCTCCGGCAAGTCGTCGCTGGCCCGTGCCGTGCTGGGCCTGCTGCCCCAAGGCACGGGGCAAGGCACGGGGCGCATCGAGGCCGGCACGATCCGGGTCGGCGGCACCGACGTGCGGGCGCTGACCCGGCTGCAATGGGAGCGCTTCCGCGGCCACCCCGTCGCCATGGTGTTCCAGGACCCGCTGAGCAGCCTCAACCCCGTCATGCGGATCGGCACCCAGATCGCCGAAAGCGTCGCGCGGCACGACAAGGCGGCGGGGCCCGGGCGCGTGGCGGCGCTGCTCGGCCTCGTGCGCCTGGCCCCGGACGCCGCCGGCGCCTACCCGCACGAGCTGTCGGGCGGCATGCGCCAGCGCGCCCTGCTGGCCGTGGCGCTGGGCTGCCGCCCGTCCCTGCTGATCGCCGACGAGCCCACCACGGCATTGGACGTGACGATCCAGGCCGAGATCCTCGCCTTGCTGCGGGAGCTGCAGACCCGGCTGGGCATGGCGCTGCTGCTGATCAGCCACGACCTGGGAGTCGTTGCCGCCGCGTCCGACCGCGTGGTCATCCTGTATGCCGGGCGCACGGTGGAGTGGGGCCCGACCGCAGCCGTCTTTGCCCGGCCGGGGCACCCCTACACCGCCGCGCTGCTGCAGGCCGGCACCGCGAGCCGCGATGCGGCCGGGCGGTTCGTCACCATCGAGGGTGAGGCCGCCCCCGCGTCCGACGACCCCGGATGCCCCTTCGCGCCCCGCTGCCCCGTGGCCTTGGCCCGGTGCGGCGCCGAGATGCCGCCCGCCTTCCAGGTGGAAGGCGAAACGCATGCGGCACGATGCTGGCGCCTGGCATGACGCCGCTGCTGCAGTTGGCCGGCATCGGCAAGACATTCCACCGAGGCGGGACCGCCATCGTCGCCGCCCGGGACATCGACCTGGTCGTGGCACCAGGCGAGATCGTCGCTCTGGTGGGCGAGAGCGGGTCCGGCAAGTCCACCCTGGCCCGCATCGCACTGTGCCTGGTGCCGCCCGACACCGGGCGCGTGCTGCTGGACGGGCAGGATCTGCTGGCCATGCCGCCCGCCACGCTGCGGCAGGCGCGGCGGGCGGTGCAGCCCATCTTCCAGGACCCCGGCCAGTCGTTCAACCCACGCCGCACGGTGGCCGAGGCGCTGACGCAGGCCATGCACGGCAACCCCGGAACCCCGGCCCGTCCCGCCCAGCGCCGCAACGACGCCGCGGCCCTGCTGGAGCGTGTCGGCCTGCGTCCCGTGCTGCTGGACCGCTACCCGCACGAACTCAGCGGCGGGCAGCGCCAGCGCCTGGCCGTCGCCCGCGCCGCCGCCATGCGCCCCCGGCTGATCGTCGCCGACGAGCCGCTCTCGGGCGCCGACGTCTCCATCCGCGGGCAGATGTTGAACCTGATGCTGGACCTGCGGCAGGAAACCGGGGTCGCCTATCTGATGATCACGCACGACATCTCGGTCGCGCGCGCCTTCGCCGACCGCGTCGCCGTCATGCACCAAGGCCGCATCGTGGAGACCGGGCCCGCCGCCCAGGTGCTGTCGGACCCCGAGGACGCCTACACCCAGCGCCTGGTCGCCTCCGTGCCGCGCCTGCAGTAGGCCTCCGAATTGCGGCACGCTCCACAACAGCGAGAGACCTGCATGACCGAGCCAGCGCCCATGCTTCCCGCCAATCCGCCCCTCCAGGCGCAGCACTTCGGAACGGAGCCTGAGTGATGCCGAAATCCAGTGCGATCGCCAAAGACGGCGCGATACCCCGCACCAGCTTGAATATTCCCATGCCGGCGGGGACCAAGCCGCCGCCGCCAACGCCGACTCCGCCCGCAAAATAGGGCCTGGGCTCAGGCACCTATCCGCGTTTGGAATGAACCCCGTGCCGGCTCGGGCGGTCAGTGCCCCCGCAGGATCTGGCTCAGGAACAGCTTCAGCCGGTCGGTCTGCGGGTTCTCGAACAGGGTGTTGGGCGGGCCCTGCTCCACGACCTCGCCGCGGTCCATGAACACCACGCGGTCTGCCACCTGGCGCGCGAAGCCCATCTCGTGCGTCACGCACACCATGGTCATCCCGTCCTGCGCGAGGCCGATCATGGTGTCCAGCACCTCCTTGATCATCTCGGGGTCGAGCGCGCTGGTCGGCTCGTCGAACAGCATGATCTTCGGCTTCATGCACAGCGCCCGGGCGATCGCCACGCGCTGCTGCTGCCCGCCGCTGAGCTGGCCCGGATACTTCTTCGCCTGTTCCGGGATCTTCACCCGGCGCAGATAGCTCATCGCCAGCTCCTCCGCCTCCGCCTTGGGCATCTTGCGGACCCAGATCGGCGCCAGCGTGCAGTTCTCGAGGATTGTCAGGTGCGGGAACAGGTTGAAGCTCTGGAACACCATCCCGACCTCGCGGCGGATGGTGTCGAGGCTGCGCAGGTCGCTCGTCAGCTCCGTCCCATCGACCAGGATGCGGCCTTCCTGGTGCGTCTCCAGCCGGTTGATGCAGCGGATCATCGTGCTCTTGCCCGAGCCCGAAGGCCCGCAGACCACGACGCGCTCCTTTTGCCCGACCGTCAGCGTGATGTCGCGCAGCACGTGCATGGCGCCGTACCACTTGTTCACCTTGTCCAGCACGATGGCGGGCTGCTCGCCACCCGCGGTCACCGGTCGATCGAGCGTTGCGGACTGGCTCATGATGTTCCCCTGCTCCGGGAGCGTGACCGGATCCCGTTCACGCCCGAGTTGTGAAGTGATGCGAGCGCTGCGGCCTAGCGCCGCACGCCGCGGCTGAGTTCACGCTCGAGGCCACGGCTGTAGCGCGCCATGACGTAGCAGAACACGAAGTACACCAACGCCAGCACCAGATAGACCTCGGTGCTGTAGGCCTGCCACGCGGGCTCGGCGATCGAGATCTTGCCGGCCGTCAGCAGGTCGAACAACCCGATGATCAACACCAGCGAGGTGTCCTTGAAGAAGCCGATGAAGGTGTTGACCAGCGGCGGGATCACCAGGCGCAGCGCCTGTGGCAGGATGATGAAGCCGGTCTTCTTCCAATAGCTCAACCCCAGCGCGTCGGCCGCCTCGTACTGGCCCTTGGGCAACGCCTGCAGCCCGCCGCGCACGACCTCCGCCAGATAGGCCGCAGCGAACAGGATGAAGGCGATCTGCGCCCGCAGCAGCTTGTCGGGGTTGAACCCGGCCGGCATGAACAGCGGGAACATCACGCTGGCCATGAACAGCAGCGTGATCAAAGGCACGCCGCGGATCAGCTCCACGTACAGCACGCACAGCCCCTTGACCGCCGGCATCTCCGTCGAGCGCCGGCCGAGGGCGACCATCAGGCTGAGCGGGAAGGCGAAGGCCAGGCCGAAGGTCGCCAGGATCAGCGTGATCGGCAGGCCGCCCCAGCTGTCGTTCGGCACGAAGGTCATGCCGAGCACGCCGCCCCACATCAGCACGCCGATCAGCGTGAGCGTGCCCACCCAGACCCCGGCCAGCGCCGGCCGCCAGAAGGCCCGCACGGCCGAGACGCCGTACAGCGCCAGGAACAGCACGATGACCAGGGCGGGCCGCCACTGCTCGTCGAACGGGTAGCGGCCGAACAGGATGAACCGGTACTTCTCGCCGATGACCGCCCAGCAGGCACCGGGCACGGCCGCGTCCCGGCAGACGGAGGTGTCGGGCCCGGTGGGGCCCTGCGGCACCGTCCAATGCGCGTGCAGGATGCCCCATTCGAAGAAGCCGACCGCCCATTTCAGGATCAGCAGCCCCAGCACGATCGTGACGATCGTTGACGGGATGGAGTTGAACAGGTTGACGCGCGACCAGCCGATCGGCCCCACCCCGGCCGTCAGCGGCGGCGGGCGTGCATCGAGCGGGGCCGGCAGCGGGGCGGCCGCGACGCCGGCAAGTGCCGGGACCGGGTCGCGGGCGGCTTCGGACAGCTGGGCGGTGGTCTCCGACATGGCTCAGCGCTCCACGAGGGCGATGCGGGCGTTATACCAGTTCATGAACAGGCTGATCGACAGGCTGATCACCAGATACACCACCATGATCATCGTGATGCCCTCGATCGCCTGGCCCGTCTGGTTCAGCTCCGTGTTCGCGATCGACACCACGTCCTGGTAGCCGATCGCGACCGCCAGCGAGCTGTTCTTCGTCAGGTTCAGATACTGGCTGGTCATGGGCGGGATGATCACCCGCATCGCCTGGGGCAGCACGATCTTGCGCAGCACCATGCCGGGCCGCAGGCCCAGCGCGCCCGCCGCCTCCCACTGGCCGGACGGCACCGCCAGGATGCCGGAGCGGACGATCTCGGCGATATAGGCGGAGGTGTACAGCACGAGGCCGATCGTCAGCGCCCCGTATTCCGGGCTGAGCGTGGCGCCGCCCTGGAAGTTGAAGCCGCGCAGCGCCGGGATCTCGAGCGTGAACGGCGCCCCCAGCGCGGCCCACACGATCAGCGGCACCACCCCCATCAACCCCAGCGCCACGGGCCACATCTTCGGCCGCACGCCGGTGTCGGCCTGTTTCTTGTCTGCGGCCTTCGACCACAGGATGGTCCCTGCCGCCCCGATCAGAAAGGCGCCCAGCACCCACCAGTCCGCCGGCACCCAGTCGATGACCGGCACCTTGAACCCGCGATTGGACAGGAACACGCCCGGGATCGGGTTGAACGCCTGCCGTGGCGCCGGCAGCGACTGCAGCGCCGAGTACCAGAACAGCAGCTGCAGCAGCAGCGGGATGTCGCGGATGACCTCCACATAGACGGCGGCCAGGCGGGAGATCAGCCAGTTGCGCGACAGCCGGGCCACGCCCAGCAGCGTGCCCCATACCGTCGCCAGCACGATGCCGACCACGGCGACCTTCAGCGTGTTCAGGATGCCGATGATGATGGCGTCGCCATAGGTGTTGATGGCCGGGTCGTAGTCGATCAGGTGCTCGCCGATCGGAAAGCCCGCGGCGCGCCCTAGGAAGCCGAAGCCGGTGGCGATGCGCCGCGCCGCCAGGTTCTGGGTGGTGTTGGAGACGAGGTACCAGACGATCGCGGCGACGGTCCCCAGGATCAGCGCCTGCCAGACGATGTTGCGGAAGCGCGGGTCCGTCCAACTGAACTGGAACGGCTTCTTCGGCGCCTGCCGGACGGGCGAGAGGCGGGGGTCGATCGCGGCTCCGGACATCAAGACACCTCTGTTGGCCGTTTCACGCGCGGGCTTCTGCCCAGCATGCACGCTTCGTGGTTCGAACGGCGCGCAAGCCATGCCGCCGTCGCATACGAGCCATCTGATGGCACGGCAGTCCAGAGATCAAGCGTCGCCGCTGCCGCGCGCCCGGAAAAAAGGGCCACCCTGGACAGGGTGGCCCGTTTTATAGGCAGTCGATCAGCGGATCGGCGGCGGGTAGTGCAGGCCGCCCTTGTTCCACAGGTTGTTGATGCCGCGCGGGATGCCCAGGGGCGTGATCGTCCGGTCCCACATCTCACCGTAATTGCCCACGGACTTGATGATGTTGACAGCCCACTTGTTGTCGAGCCCGAGCGCCTTGCCCATGTCGCCCTCGGCCCCGGTCAGGCGTCGGATCTCCGGGTTGGTGGACTTCTCCATCTCGGCGACGTTCGCCATCGTGATCCCGCTCTCCTCGGCCTGGTACATCGCGTACATCGTCCAGCGGACGGCATCGAAGAACTTGTCGTCGCCCTTGCGGACCATCAGGCCCAGCGGCTCCTTGCTGATGACGTCGGGCAGCAGGATGAAGTCGGTCATCTTCGGCCCCTGCTGGAACCGGAACGAGGCCAGGCTGGACAGGTCGGTCGAATACGCGTCGCACCGGCCCGACAGGAAGGCGTTCTGGATCTCCGACTGGTCCTGGATCAGCACCGGCGTGAACTTCATCTTGTTCAGGCGGTAGAAGTCGGCGATCGCCAGCTCCGTGCTGGTGCCGGGCTGCACGCAGATCGTGGCGCCGTCCATCTCCTTGGCCGTCTTCACGCCCATGCTGGACTTCACCAGGAAGCCCGTGCCGTCGTAGAAGTTCACCCCGGCGAACATCAGGCCCAGGTTGCCCTCGCGGCCCAGCGTCCAGGTCGTGCTGCGGACCAGCAGGTCCACCTCGCCCGACTGCAGCGCCGTGAACCGGTTCTGCGACGTCGTGGGCACGAAGCGCACCTTGTTGCCGTCGCCCAGCACCGCCGCCGCGACCGCGCGGCACGTGTCGGCATCGATGCCCTGCACCACGCCCTTGCTGTCCGCCAGCGAGAACCCGGCATTGCCCGTCGACACGCCACAGGCCAGCATGCCTTTGGACCGCATGTCGTCGATCGTCTTGGACCCGCTCTGCGCCTGTGCCGCGCCCGCCAGCACGACGGACATCAGCGCCCCGGCGCCGATCGTGAATAGGCTATTCATGTACTCGTTCCCCTCGAAGGTCCGGAACTTGCGTTCCGCGATGGGCTGCAATGTGCTGAATGCAGGGCAATAGATCAATGGCCCGTGAACCCTTCCAACCCCGCATTGTGCTGATAGGGTCACACCGGGCGCCAGCCGCCGCCAGGAGACACGCCGTGCAGACCCTGCTGACCAATGCCCGCATCCTCGATCCCGCAGCGCCCGGCCTGACGGAGGGCCACCTGCTGATCGAGGACGGCATCGTCAAGGACTGGGCCGCACGCCCCGTCGCAGCGCCCGACCGCCGCATGATCGACGTGCGCGGCCGCACCGTCATGCCCGGCCTCATCGACTGCCACGTCCATGTCGTCGCCCACCAGATGAACCTGGCCGCCAACAGCCAGGTGCCGGACGCCCTCGCCGTCTTTCGATCCCTGCCCGTGCTGCGCGGCATGCTCGACCGCGGCTTCACCACCGTCCGCGACGTCGGCGGCGCCCCCTACGCCCTGGCGCAAGCGATCGAGGAAGGGCACGCGCCCGGCCCCCGCCTGGTCGTGTGCGGCAAGGCGCTGTCCAAGACCGGGGGCCACACGGACCTGCGCCCCCGCCACGACACGACGGACCCGCATCGCTGGGCCGGCCGTTTCGGCGCGCTCGGCCGCATCGCCGACGGCCCGGACGAGGTCCGCCGCGCCTGCCGGCAGGAGCTGCGGCAGGGCGCCCAGTTCATCAAGATCATGGCCAATGGCGGCGTCGCCAGCCCCACCGACCCCGTCGCCTGGCAAGGCTACTCCGAAGCGGAGATGCGGACCGCCGTGGAGGAGGCGGAGGACGCCGAGACCTACGTCTCCGCCCACCTGTACACGCCCGCGGCCATAATGCGCGCCGTGCGCGCCGGGGTGCACAGCCTGGAACACTGCAACCGGATCGACGCCGAGGCAGCCCGCGCCGCCGCCGCCGCCGGCTGCGTCGCCGTGCCGACCCTGGTCACCTACGAGGCGCTGGCCCAGGACGGTCCCCGCTTCGGCTTCCCCCCCGGGAGCATCGCCAAGATCGACAGCGTGCGCGCCGCCGGCATGGACAGCCTGTCCATCCTGCAGGACGCCGGCGTCGTCATGGCCTACGGCACGGACCTGCTGGGCGAGACCCACGTGCGGCAGAACGAGGAGTTCGCCATCCGCGCCCGCGTCCTGCCCAGCCGCGACATCCTGGCCGCCGCCACCACCATCGCCGCCCGGCTGCTGCGGATGGAAGGCCAGATCGGCACCCTCGCCCCCGGCGCCCACGCCGACCTGCTGGTCGTGGACGGCAACCCGGCCGAGGACGTGGCGATCCTGGCCCAGCCCGAGCGCGCCATCCGCCTGGTCATGAAGGCCGGCACGGTCCACCGCTCCAGCCTCGGCTGAGCATGTTCACCGCGCCATAGCCGGCCGCACCTCACATAAGGACCCGTCGCACGTGCTCCCGAGAGACCATGCCGCGCCTTCGGTGTTCCATCCGGAGCACCTGCTGCGAGAGGCGCGGCGCCAGCGTCGCCTGCCGCTTCTGCCCGTGCCGGAGGTCTGCGTGCTGGACCCCGACGGCGACCTGGTGCGCAGCCTGCGCCGCCGGGGCGCCGCACCGGCCGCAGGCTGGGCCTGCTACCACACCGAGCTGCTCGAGTTCGCCCTGCAGGACGGCACGATGACGGGGATCGTCGGCTGTGCCGTGGGCGCCCCCTTCGCCGTGCTGGTGGCCGAGCAGCTATTCGCCTCCGGCTGCCGCTTCCTCCTCAGCATCACCTCGTCCGGACAGATCGCCGATTTGGGCGCGCCCCCCTACGTCGTCCTGATCGAACGCGCGCTGCGGGACGAGGGCACGAGCGGCCACTACCTCCCGGCCGGCGCGCCCGACTTCGTGCCCGCCCCGGACCTCGCCTTCCTCGCCCGCTTCCAGACGCAGCTCGCGGCACGGTTCCCGCCCGGCGCCGGCGTCGCGGTGCACCGCGGATCGACCTGGACGACCGACGCGCCCTACCGCGAGACCGAGGCCGCGATCGACGCGGCGCGCGCCCTGGGCGTGCTCGCCGTCGAGATGGAGGCGGCCGCGCTCTACGCCTTCGCCACCGCGAAAGGGGTTGCCGTCAGCTGCGTCGCCCACGTGACGAACACCATGGGCCAGGACGGCGGCGGCGACTTCGAGAAGGGCGAGGCCGATGGCTCGGTCACTGCGCTGGGCATCATCGAGGCCGCCGTGGCCAGCCACCGGTCCGGCCGGACCTAACCCCGCCGCCGCACCGCGATCGACAGAAGGTCCTCCCCGATCACCATCGGGCCCGAGAAGTCCCGTGCGGCCGGCATCAGGTCCACCGCGCGGGCGTTGCCGGGCAGCAGGTGGTTCAGCACCAGCATGCCCACGCCCGCCGCCTCGGCGATCTTGCCCACCTGGTCCACCGGCGTGTGCGCGCTCAGCAGGTGGGCGCGCAGCCCCTCGTCCGCGGCCGAGCGTGGCGGCGGGAAGCGCTGGTCGATCCAGCCGGTCACGATCACCTCGTGCACCAGCACCTCCGCACCCCGGGCCAGCGTGACCAGGTTCTCGCACGGCCCGGTGTCGCCCGAGAACACGACGCTGCCGTCATCCGTGTCGAACCGGTAGGCGAAGGCCGGGAAGATGGGCGCATGGCTGACCAGGATGGCCGTCACCCGCACGCGGTCGTCCTCGAACACGGGGAAGGGCGCCATGGCGGGCGCCGGGGTCTCGTTGGGCGAACGGAAGCCCTCGATGGGCGGCAGGGCGATGTCGTGCGGCGCCACCAGCTCGGCCGGGCCGCGCTTGCCGTTGTCGCGGATGCGGTCGTTCATGTCGGTCGCGAAGGCCTGCATCAGGTAGCCCGTCATGTCGACCGTGCCCGGCGTGGGGTTGCCGGCGTTCACCACCCCGGGCGTCAGCGGTGCCTGCCCCGGCAGCGTGAACACCGGCGGCATCTCGCCCCGCCGCCCGGGGCCATACACCTGCAGCGGCCCCCGGCCCGGCAGGTCCAGTCCGGCGAAATAGCCGTACAGGAACAGGTTCGGGTAGTCGACCGTGTGATCGGAATGCAGGTGCGTCAGGAACAGCGCCCGCAGGCTGCGGAAGCTGTCACCCGGCCCGGGCCGCTCCATCGCCTCCTGCAGCCGCTTGCCCGCGCCGTCGCCGCAATCGACCATGTAGGTGGCGTCGCCCACCATCAGCGCCGAGGACGTGCTTCGACGGGTGCTGCCGGGCCAGTAGGTGGGGCCGCCCGCCGTCCCCAGCAGGACCAGCCGCGTGCGCGCCGGGCCGGACGCGGCAGCCACCCGCTGCACCCGCGCCGACTGCTCCGCCGCGCGCACGACCGCCGGGGTGAACGCCGCCCCCATCGCGCCCCCGACCGCAGCAGCCGACAACAGCCCACGCCGCCCCAGCCCGCGCCGCCCCCCCGCCTGATGCAGCAACGGCCCGATGCACCCGCACATCTCAGCCGGCCCGCTGCAGGTCGGCTTCAGTTCCAACGTTCGGCGCCATCGTCACCTCCCCGTCTTTCGTCGGACAGTGGCACCATCGGGGACCGCCGCCAAACGTCGCCGGCCGCGGACCGGTCGCGGTCAGTGGGCCAGCCGCTCGATCACCAGGTCGAGCAGTTCACGCATGCGGGTCAGGCGCCGGAGGTCGCGGTGGTACCCGACGAAGGTGTCCCGTCCCGGGCGCTCGACATCAAGATCCGTGCGGGCACGGCGGGGCATGCGCGGCATGCGCTTCCCGCCATCCTCGGCATCGATCTCGCCGGCACGGTCGAGGCCGTCGGGCCGGGCGTGACCCGCGTCCGGTCTGGCGACCAGGTGTTCGGCATGACCGGGGGCGTCGGCGGCCATCAGGGATCGCTGGCGGAGTACGCGGCGGTCGATGCGAGCCTGCGGGAGGCCAGCGTCCTGCCCCTGGGTGCAGCCCCGACGCCCCTGTCGTCTGGTCACCCACGGCGCGCTCCCCTACCCTCGCGCGCATGCCCCGCTCCCCGACCGCCGACCTGGCCCCGCTCATCAAGCTCCTGCAGGCGGGCGTCCCCCCCGACCGCGCCGCCACCGAACTCGCGCGCGTCCTGGCGCTCTGGTCTGCCGAGCTCAAGGACGACGACGAGCAGCTGCAGGACCGCCTCTCCGGCCTCGCCGAACAGATGGCGACCGGGATCGAGGAGATGCACGAAGGCATCGCCCAGGCGAGCGACAAGGGAAAACCCACGCTGCGGCGGATCCTCGCCACGCACCAGGCGGTGCTGGACGGGCTGCGGGCGGCGCAGGGGGCGGGATAGGGCTTCCGCTCTCCGCCTGAGCCGACGGCCCCCTTCGCCCACCCCGTCACGACAACCGGTCCCACCCCTCGGCGACCAGGTGCGCCACGCGGCCGCCGGCGATGGTGGCGATGACGGCGCCGGTGTCGGGCTGCACCAGCACCAGGTCCGCCCGCATGCCCTCGGCGATGGTGCCGCGGTCATCCAGGCCGCCGGCGCGGGCCGGGTTGTGGCTGACCAGGGCCCAGGCCGCGGCGAGGCCGAGAGGTCCGCGGCCGAGCCGGAGCCCTGCCTGCGCCATGGCGGGATAGTAGTAGTCGCTGCACAGCACCGTGCAGACGCCGCTCTCGCTGAGCGACGCGGCCGAGGCCCAGCCGAGATGCGAGCCACCGCGGACCACGTTCGGGCAGCCCATCACCACCGCCTCGTTCGCCGCCCGCGCCGCGTGACCCACGGCCTCGGCCATCGGGAACTCGCAGATCCCGGCACCCAGCGCCCGGTACCGCGCGCGGGTCTCGACCGTGTCGTCGTCGTGGCTGGCCATGGGCAGCCCGGCCGCGCGCGCCGCCGCCGCCAGCCGTGCAGAGGCCGCCGCCACGTCCGGCTCGTGCGCCATCGCCCGCTCGGCCAGGGCGCGGAAGGCCGGCACCGTCATCATGGCGCGTTCGCTGTACTTCGCGGCACCCGCCGGCGTGTCCAGCTTGCGCAGGATCGAGGGCGTGTGGTCGTTGAACGACACCAGGTGCACCCGCCCGGCCGCCACGTCGGCCAGCGCCATGTCCAGCGCGTCCAGGTTGTGCAGCTCCCACCGCAGATGCACCCGCATGGCGCAGCCGTGGCCGGGGCGGGCGGACCGGGCCGCCAGCGCATCGACCAGCGCGCGCCAGGCCGCGGGGCTCCGCAACCCCGGCTCCCACGATAGGGTGATCGCATGGAAGGCGGTGGTGATGCCGTTGGCCAGCAGCTGCGCCTCGGTGTCGGCCATGGCGAGGTCCACGGCAAAATCGACGCCCGGCCGCGGCTGCACCTGGCGCTCGAACGCGTCGCCGTGCAGGTCGACGATCCCCGGCAGCACCAGCAGCCCGCGCGCGTCGAGCGTCCGGGCATCGAGCGTCCGGACATCGAGCGTCCGCGCGCCGCCCCCAGCCCCGACGGCGGCGATCACTCCCTGATCCAGCACCAGCCCGGTCGCGGCCAGCCCGTCCGCCAGCAGCACCTGGCCCCCTTCGATCCGCAACGACACCGCGCGCCCTCCACCCCGAGGCGGCGTTCTACCCGGCGCCGCAGGCCGCACCAAGACGGACGCATCGTCCGCTTGTCGGAGCGGGTGCCGCAGCGTGCTTGCGAATCGCCGCGGCCTGCCGCTACTCCATGGCCATGGTGCACGTCATGAAGCTCGCCGTCGGGATCAAGGACATCGCCCATCTCCGGCAGGTCCAGGCCGCCCGGCAGGCCGCCGCGCTGCCGCTGCGGCACCACACGCGCAACCGCCCGCGGAGGGTGGACGAGATCGTCGGCGAGGGCAGCCTTTACTGGGTCGTGGCCGGCACGCTGCTGGTGCGCCAGCGCATCCTGGACATCGTGGGCGACCGCTGGGACGACGGGTCCCCTTGCGCCGGCATCGTGCTGGAACCCACGCTGGTGCAGGTCGAGGGCCGTCCGGTGAAGGCCTTCCAGGGCTGGCGCTACCTCGAGGCCGCGGACGCCCCGCCGGACCTATCGGAGGCCGACCGTGTCCCCGGTGCACTGCCGGCGGCGCTGCGCAACGAGCTGCGGGCGCTCTGCCTCATCTAACGCTTGCGTTCCGAGTGTAAGTCGGCTGATTAGGGGGAACAGCGTTCTACGGAGGAACGTTGATCCAGATCGTCAGAACCGGAGCCGCCCGATGCCGCTTTCTCGCCCGCATGCTCCCTGCCTGCCAGCCCGCCGCGCGTTCCGCCTGGCCGGGATCACCATTTGTCTGCTGCTGCCGCTGACGGTCATGATCGCGGGGGCAGGCACCGCCGAAGCCCGGTCCCGCCACCACCCCGCCCATGTCCGGACGGCGACCTACCGCGTGGCGCCGCATCACACCACGGGCCGCCGCATGACGACCGATCGCGTGATGGGCCATCGGGTCACGGCCCACCACCTGACGACGCACCCCATCGCCGCGCATCGGGTGCGGACCAGCCTGCACACGCACGGGCCGGTCCAGCAGGGCGCGCAACACGGCCTGCTGCGCCGGAGCTGATCCCCGCTACAGCAGCCTGACCAGGCGGTCCCATTCCGGGATCGACAGCGTTTCCGCCCGGCGTTCCGGATCGATGCCGGCGCGGGTCAGCAGCGCCTCGCCGCCCAGCGTCCGCAGGCTGCCGCGCAGCATCTTGCGCCGCTGCCCGAACGCCGCCGCGGTCAGTCGTTCCATCGCCGTCACCAGGTCGCCGGGCGGCTGCTCGGCATGCGGCACCAGCCCCACCACGGCCGACCACACCTTCGGCGGCGGCACGAAGGCGCCGGGCGGCAGGCGCAGCAGCAGCGTCGTGCGGCAGGTCCATTGCGCCAGCACGCCCAGCCGCCCGAAGGCGGGTTCGCCGGGTGCCGCGCAGATGCGCTCGGCCACCTCCAGCTGGAACATCAGCGTCATGCGCTCCCACTGCGCCGCCTGACGGATCCAGCCGACCAGCAGCGGGGTCGCCACGTTGTAGGGCAGGTTGGCCGCCAGCACGCGCGGCGGCGGCACCAGGGTGGACAGGTCCAGCGCCGTCGCATCGGCCTCCAGCACCTCGAGCCGCCCGGGATAGGCGGCACCCAGCTCGGCCAGCGCCACGATCGCCCGCGGGTCCAACTCCACCGCCACCACCCGCGACGCCTTGCTGTCCAGCAGCGCCCGCGTCAGCCCGCCCGGGCCCGGCCCCACTTCCACCACCTGCCGCCCGTCCAGCTGCCCGGCCTGCTGCACGATCCGCCCGATCAGCCCGGGATCCAGCAGGAAATGCTGGCCCAGCTTGCGCCGCGCATCCAGCCCATGCCGCGCGATGACCTCCTTGAGGGACGGAAGAGGCGGGGGTTCGGGCATCGGGGCGGCCATGCCCCTGTTCACAGCGGAGGCCCGGAGGTGTCAAGCTGCCGCATGACCCTTCCCGCCCCCGCCCCCCTCCGCCGCGTCCCGCCCGGCGCCATCGGCCACAACCGCGGCGTCGTCCGCGCCAACTACGCCTTCATCCCGCCGGAAGGCGTGCTGAACAGCCGGCTGCCGGGCTTTGCCGACACGGACGTCCGGTTCCTGGCGGCCCCCTCGCTGGGGGCCGGTTTCGCCCAGCTCGTCCTCACCGTCGCCCCGGGCGGCGGCACGCCGGAGCCGGTCCGGTCGGACGTGCAGCACTTCCTGTATGGCCTGGCGGGGCACGCCACGCTGCTGCTGCCCGGGCATCCGGAGCAGGCGTTCGGGCCCGGCACCTACGCCTACCTCCCGCCGGGCCAGGCGTTCCAGCTGCTGAACCGGTCCGCGGAGCCGGCGCGCATCCTGATGGTGAAGAAACGCTACGAGCCGGCCCCGGGCCTCGCGCCGCCGCCGGCCTTCACCGGGCAGCGCCACGACGATGCCCAGACCAACCACACGGGGTTCGAGGGCCGCGGTTTCCTGCATCTGACGGGGTTCGGCGACATGCGCCACGACTTCGAGATGAACCTGATGTTCTTCGAGCCCGGCACCTGCTTCCCCGCCGTCGAGACGCACATCATGGAGCACGGGCTGTACATGCTGGAGGGCCAGGGCCTGTACTACCTCGGCGACGACTGGCACGAGATCTGGGCCGACGACTTCATCTGGATGGGCTCGTTCTGCCCGCAGCAGTTCTACCCCACGGGCCAGGGCCGCGCCGTCTACCTGCTGTACAAGAACGTCAACCGCGACGTGATCCTGTAGCTCTACAGCCGCAGCACCCGCCGGGTCTGCCGGGCGATCACCGCCTCCTCGTCGGTCGGGATGACCCAGACCTCGACCGCCGCACCGTCCGGGCTGATCCGCCCGGGCGCCGACGCTTCGGCGTCCACGACGACCCCCAGCCAGCCCAGCCGGTCCGCGACCAGCGCCCGCACCCGGCCGTCATGCTCGCCGATGCCGCCGGTGAACACGAAGCCGTCGAGCCCGCCCAGCGCCGCCATCAGCCCGCCCGCCTGCTGCGCGATGCGGTAGGCGAACAGCTCCACCGCCGCCCCCGCCTCCGGTGCCTCGCTCGCGTGCAGGGTCCGCATGTCGGCAGACACGCCCGACACGCCCAGCAGCCCAGCCTCGTGATACAGCAGGTGCTCCACCGCGGCCGGGCCCATCCCCCTCGCCTGCAGCAGATACAGCACCACCCCCGCATCCAGGCTGCCGCAGCGCGTGCCCATCACCAGCCCGTCCAGCGGGGTCGTGCCCATCGTCGTCTCGACGCTCTGCCCGGCCACCATGGCGCACAGGCTGGCCCCGCTGCCGAGATGCGCCACGATCACCCGCCCCGCCGCGAGCGCCGGGGGCAGGCGGCCCAGGATCCACTCGTACGACAGGCCATGGAACCCGTAGCGCTGCAGGCCCAGCCGGTCCGGCAGCGCATGCCGTCGCGCGACGCCCGGCAGCGTGCGGTGGAACGCCGTGTCGAAGCAGGCCACCTGCGGCAGGCCGGGCTCCGCCGCCGTCACGGCACGGATCGCCGCCACGTTGTGCGTCTGGTGCAGCGGCGCCAGGGGGCCGAGTGCCTCGATCTCCGCCACGACCGCGTCATCGATCGCCACCGCCGCGGTGAAGCGGTCCCCGCCATGCACGATGCGGTGCCCCACGGCGGCGACGGCCGCGCCTTCGAGGTGCTGCTGCACCCAGGCGAGCAGGGCCGGCAGCACCGCCTCGTGCCCCACGCCCTGCACCGCCGGCGGATCGAGCGCCTGGCCCTCCGTCCCCACCGCCGAAGCCCGGGGCGCGTGGGTGATGTCCTCGAACTCCCCCCGCAGCACCGCCGCGTCGGCCCCGCCCTGCGGTGCGAACACCGCGAACTTCAGGCTGCTCGAGCCCGCGTTCAGCGTCAGGACCGCGCCCTTCACGGCTTCCATCGGGCATCCCATCGCCAGTCGCGGATCTCCGGCATGTCCTGCCCGTGGGCACGCACATACGCCGTGTGGTCCACCAGGCGGTCCCGGCAGTGCTGCACCAGGTGCGCCGCCTGGTCCGCGACGCGCGCCACCCGCTCCAGCGCCGCCATCGCCAGCGTGAAGCGGTCGAGCCCGTTCAGGACCGTCATGTCGAAGGGCGTGGTCGTCGTGCCCTCCTCGCGGAAGCCGTGCACGTGGAAGCGGGGCGCGCATTGCCGCCCATGGATCAGCCGGTGCACCACCCAGGGATAGCCATGGAAGGCGAAGATCACCGGACGGTCCGCGGTGAACAGGCTCTCGAACACCGCCTCCGGAAGCCCGTGCGGGTGCTCGTGCGGCGGCTGCAGCGCCATCAGGTCCACCACGTTGACCACGCGCACGACCAGGTCCGGCAGGCCGCGCCGCAGCAGGTCCACCGCCGCCATGGTCTCCAGCGTCGGCACGTCGCCGGCGCAGGCCATCACCACGTCCGGCACGCGGCCGGCGTCGTTGCCCGCCCAGTCCCACAGGCCCACGCCCTGGGCGCAGTGCCGCACCGCGGCGTCGATGCCCAGCCATTGCGGGGCCGGCTGCTTGCCCGCCACCACCACGTTCACGTAGTTCCGCGACCGCAGACAGTGGTCCGCCACGCTCAGCAGCGTGTTCGCGTCGGGCGGCAGGTACACCCGCACGACCGACGCCTTCTTGTTCGTCACATGCCCCAGGAAGCCGGGGTCCTGATGGCTGAAGCCGTTATGGTCCTGCCGCCACACATGGCTGGTCAGCAGGTAGTTCAGGCTGGCCACCGGGCGCCGCCACGGGATCCTTTGGCAGGCTTCCAGCCACTTGGCGTGCTGGTTGAACATGCTGTCCACGATGTGGATGAACGCCTCGTAGCAGCTGAACAGCCCGTGCCGCCCGGTCAGCAGATAGCCTTCGAGCCACCCCTGGCACAGGTGTTCGCTCAGCACCTCCATCACCCGGCCGCCCGGCCCCACATCCTCGTCGGTGGGCAGCAGTTCGCCCATGCTGGCGCGGGGCGTCACCTCGAACACCTGGTCCAGGCGGTTGCTGGTGGTCTCGTCGGGGCCGAACAGGCGGAAGTTGCGCATGTTTCCCGCCATGACGTCGCGCAGGAAGCCGCCCAGCACCCGCGTCGCCTCGCCATCCGTGCCGCCCGGCGCCTTCACCGGCACGGCGTAGGCCCGGAACTCCGGCATGGCGAGGTCGCGCAGCAGCAGCCCCCCGTTCGCGTGCGGGTTGGCCCCCATCCGCCGCGCGCCCTGTGGCGCCTGGGCCAGGATCGCCGCGACCGGGTGCCCCTCGGCATCGAACAGCTCCTCCGGCCGGTAGCTGCGCATCCAGTCCTCCAGCTGCACCAGCCGCTCCGGATGCTCGGCCAGCTTGTCGAGCGGCACCTGGTGTGCGCGCCATGTGCCCTCCACCGGCTTGCCGTCCACCGCCTTCGGCCCGGTCCAGCCCTTCGGCGAGCGCAGGATGATCATCGGCCAGGCGGTGCGGGCCGGCCGTGCCTCCTGGTCCGGCGCGGTGCCCGCCCGCGCCGCCTGCTGGATCGCGGCGATCCGGTCCAGCGCGCCGTCCAGCGCCGCGGCCATCGCCTGGTGCATCGGGCCCGGCTCGTGCCCGGCCACGATCACCGGATCCCACCCATAGCCGCGGAACAGCGCCAGAAGCTCGGCCTCCGGGATCCGCGCCAGCACGGTGGGGCCGGCGATCTTGTAGCCGTTCAGGTGGAGGATCGGCAGCACCGCGCCGTCGCGGGCCGGGTCGAGGAACTTGGTGCAGTGCCAGCTGGCCGCGGCGGGGCCGGTCTCCGCCTCGCCGTCGCCCATCACGCAGGTGGCGACCAGGTCTTTGTTGTCGAACACGGCGCCCGCCGCATGCAGCAGGCAGTAGCCGAGCTCCCCGCCCTCGTTGATGCTGCCGGGGACGTTGGGGGCGTCGTGGCTGGGGATGCCACCGGGGAAGCTGAACTGCCGGAACAGCGCGCCCATCCCGGTGGCGTTGCGCGGGATGCCCGGCACCATCTCGGAATAGCTGCCCTCGAGCCACGAGCTCGCGACCATGCCGGGGCCGCCATGGCCGGGCCCGCAGACGTAGATCATGTCGAGGTCGCGCGCCCGGATGGTGCGGTTGAGGTGCGCGTAGATGAAGTTGAGGCCGGGCGTCGTGCCCCAATGGCCCAGCAGGCGCGGCTTCACCTTGTCCAGCGTCAGCTTGTCCCGCAGCAGCGGGTCCGTACCCAGAAGGTAGATCTGCCCGACCGACAGGTAGTTGGCCGCCCGCCACCACAGGTCGAGCCCCTCGAGATCAGCGTCGTCCATGTGCCCGCTCCATCACCTGCCGCCAACCCGTTCGCACGCGGACGCCCCGGGCGCCACCGCGCTCGCGTGTTTGTGCGGTGGCGCCGCACGGAACAGGCTTCTGCTCATGCGGTGGAACCGCACGGAAAAGGGCTCCTGTTCGTGCGGTGGAACCGCACGGAAAAGGCTCCGCGCTACACCGCCGATCGCCGCAGCAGGTAGTCGAGCCCGCCGATCCGGTACCAGCGATACCCGTAGGGCTCCATCACCACGGTGTGCCAGCCATCCGCGTCGGGCGCGCTGTGGTCGGCCGAGAGCAGGTTCACCAACTCGCCGTCGTGCAGGCCCTCGACGCCCGGGGCGAAGCGGACCTCCTGCGGGGCGGCATCGAGGTTGTGCACGAACAGCACCCCGTTGTTGCGCCAGTCGTAGCGCAGCGCCAGCACGCTGGGCGCGCCGGTGTCGATCACGTGGAACCCGCCCCAGCCGACCTCCGGCACCTCCTTGCGCATCCGCAGCATCCGCTCCATCCAGTTCAGCATGGAATCGGGGTCCCGCCGCTGGGCCGCCACGTTGACGTGCGGGAAGCCGTAGGGGCCGGCGGCGATGACCGGCAGGACCGGCGTGTCGCCCAGGGTGAATCCGCCATGCGCCTCGGTGGACCATTGCATGGGCGTTCGGGCACAGTTGCGTTCCGGCAGATCGAGGTCGTCGCCCATGCCGATCTCGTCGCCGTAGCGCAGCACCGGCGTGCCGGGCAGGCTCAGCATCAGGCTGTACGCCAGCTCGAGCCGCCGCCGGTCGCCTTGCAGCATGGGCGCCAGGCGGCGCCGGATGCCACGGTCGTACAGCTGCATCGAGGGGTCCGGCCCGAAGGCTGCGAAGACGGCCTGGCGCTGCGGGTCGCTCAGCCGGCCCAGATCCAGCTCGTCGTGGTTGCGCAGGAACATGGCCCATTGGCCGGTCGCGGGCCGGGGCGCCGTCGCATCCAGCGCCTGGATCAGCGGCGCGGCATCGGCGGAGGCCAAGGCGTAGAACAGGGTCTGGTTGACCTCGAAGTTGAACATCAGCTGCAGCCGCTCGCCGGTGTCGCCGAAATACTCCATGTCGGTGTCCGGCGTGACGTTCGCCTCGGCCAGGATCACCGCGTCGCCCTGCCGCCACTGCAGGAACTCGCGGAAGGTCCGCAGCATGCCGTACTGCTCGTCGGGCTTGACGACGTCGGCGCCCTTCGTCGCGATCACGAAGGGCACCGCATCCATGCGGAAACCGCAGACGCCCAGCTGCAGCCAGAAACCCATGATCTTCAGGATCTCCGCCTGCACCAGCGGGTTGGCCGTGTTCAGGTCGGGCTGAAAGTCGTAGAACCGGTGGAAGTAGTATTCCCCGGCTTCGGCATCCCGCGTCCAGGTGGATTTCTGCACGCCAGGGAACACCACGCCATCATCCGCATGCGGCGGCTTCCGCCGGGACCACACATACCAGTCCCGATACTTCGACGCCTTGCTGCGGCGCGCATCCTGGAACCACGGATGCTGGTCCGACGTGTGGTTCACCACCAGATCGATCAACACGCGGATGCCGCGCTGCTTGCACCCGTGGGTGAACTCCACGAAGTCGCCCAGCGTGCCGTAGCGCGGGTCCACGCCGTAATAGTCGGCTACGTCGTAGCCGTCGTCCCGCTGCGGCGAGGGCTGGAATGGCATCAGCCAGATCGCGGTCACGCCCAGCCCCTGCAGGTAGTCCAGCCGCCGCACCAGGCCCTGGAAGTCACCCACCCCGTCGCCGTCGGAATCCATGAACGTGCCGACCGACAGGCAGTAGACGATGGCGTTCTTGTACCAAAGATCGTTGATCACCGTCCTGCTCCCGCTGCACCCGGCGAACATTGCCCGGCGGCGCGCGTTGTGTCGCCTGGTGGCATGAGGGCGCGCGCATGGGACTGGCCTGGTGGCAGAGCGGGATCGTCTACCAGGTCTATCCCCGCTCGTTCCAGGACAGCGACGGCGACGGCACCGGAGACCTGCGCGGGATCGTCGCCCGCCTGCCCCACCTGGTGGCGCTCGGCGTCGATGCGGTCTGGGTGTCGCCGTTCTATCCCTCGCCCATGACGGATTTCGGCTACGACGTGGCGGATTACTGCGGCGTCGACCCGCTGTTCGGCACCATGGCAGACTTCGACGCCCTCTGCGCCGAAACGCACCGGCTGGGCCTGAAGCTGATCCTGGACTTCGTGCCCAACCACAGCGCCGACCAACATCCCTGGTTCCAGGCCAGCCGCCGCCGTGCCGAGGGCCGCGCGGACTGGTACCTGTGGCGCGACGCGGCTCCGGGCGGCGGCCCCCCCAACAACTGGCTGTCCAACTTCGGCGGCCCCGCCTGGACCTGGGACGCGCTCCGCGGCCAGTACTACTACCACTCGTTCCTGCCCACCCAGCCCGACCTGGACTGGCGCACCCCCGACGTCGCCGCCGCCCTGTTCGACGCCATGCGCTTCTGGCTGCGCCGGGGCGTCGACGGCTTCCGGGTGGACGTGCTGTGGATGCTCATCAAGGACGACCGGTTCCGTGACAACCCGCCCAACCCGGCCTACACGCCCGGCGGCTCGTCGCACGACCGGCTGCTGCCGCTGTACACCGCCGACCGGCCGGAGGTGCAGGACATCGTCGCCCGGATGCGCGCCGTGCTGGACGAATTCGACGACCGCGTCCTCATCGGCGAGCTGTATCTGCCGATCGACCGCCTGGTCGCCTATTACGGGCGGGACGGCCGCGGTGCCCAGATGCCGTTCAACTTCCAGCTCCTGCTGCTGCAGGACTGGTCCGCCCCGGCGCTCGCACGCCTGATCCGCGAGTACGAGGCCGCCCTGCCCCCCGGCGCATGGCCCAACTGGGTGCTGGGCAACCACGACCGCCCGCGCATCGCCAGCCGCCTGGGCCCGGCGCAGGCCCGCGTCGCCGCCATGCTGCTGCTGACACTGCGGGGCACGCCCACCGTCTACATGGGCGAGGAGCTGGGCATGCTGGACACCCCTATCCCGCCCCACGAGGTGCAGGACCCGGCGGAGCGCCGCGAACCCGGCCGAGGCCTGGGCCGCGACCCCGAACGCACGCCCATCCCCTGGGAACCCGGCCCCGGCGCAGGGTTCACGACCGGCACGCCCTGGCTGCCCATCTGCCCCACCCCACCCGTCTCCAAACAGGACACCGACCCCGGCTCCATGCTCTCGCTGTATCGCCGCCTGATCGCGCTGCGCCGCGCCCACCCCGCCCTGGTCGCAGGCCACATCGACAGCGTCGCTGCCGACGGGCCCGTGCTGACCTATCGACGATGGCTGGACGCGGAAAGCCTGGTCGTCTTTCTCAACACCGGCGACCGGCCCGTCCGCCTGGCGCTGCCCGGGACGGTGCTGCTGTCGACCCACGCCGATCCCGGCGAGCAGCTGCGCCCCGACGAAGGCGTCATCCTCAAGGCCTGACCGCCGGGGTCTCGACCGGCAGGCCGTTGGCGCGCCACCCGAGATAGAGCTGCAGCGCCGCCATCTCGGGCGAGTCGGGCGGGAAGGGTTCGGCGCGGACCCCGGTCATGCAGTTCCGCAGGCGGCGGTCGAGCGAGCCCATGGACTGCCATTCCAGCCGGTACAGCGGGTACCCGTTCGGCTGGCCCTGCGGGATGCGGCTGCCGCCCAGGCGTTGCCCCGCGAGCTGGTCGTGGCACTGCGCGCAGGACAGGTTCAGCTGCCCCATGCGCTGCGTGAACAGCATGCGGCCCTGCTCGATCAAGGCATGTGCCGGACCATCGCCGGCCACAGCCACGGGCATGCCGCGGGACTGCAGCCCGATCAGCGCCGTCACGCCCAGCATCTCGTCGCTGTCCGCCGCCCAGCCGGACTGGCCCATGCGGGCGGTGCGGCATTGGTTCACCCGGCCCGACAGGCTGAGCGGCCGGCCCTGGTCCACCACCGGGTAGCGGGCCGCGACGCCCCGCATCGCCTCCGGCCGGCCATGGCACGCGCTGCACCCCTGGTCCCACAGCGCGGCGCCTTGCTGCACCCACAACATGGCCGGGTTGGCGCCGTCGTCGTCCTGCATGGCCTGCACGGCCGGGCTCGCATCCTCGTGCCCGCTCCGGGGGCCGGCGCCGCCCAGCAGCAGCAGCAGCACGCCGGCCTTGGCGAACGAGGAACCGCGGCGCGCCGCCATCAGGTCACGCTGATCTCCGCCGTCGCCGTCTGCGACACCCCGGAATCGTCCGACCAGGTCATCACGATCGGGCCGCTCGCCTCCGCACGGGCGGCGAACGCCAGGAACGGGTTGGCGGCAATGGCGGGGAACAGCGCCAGGCTGACGACCTCCGCCCCGTTGTACGTGCACCGGAAGTCGTGGATGATCATCCGCGGCACCAGCTGCCCCATCTCGTCCCGCCGCTGCCCGCTCTCCATCGGGTGGCTGATCAGCACCTTGATCTCAATCGCCTCGCCGCGCCGGGCGGTCTTCGGCACGTTCACCAGCACCCGCATCCCGCTACTCCAGACAGGCCGCGAGCGTGACCATCACCGTCACGCCGTCGGTCCAGCACGTGCCGTCCGCCATCACCGCCAGGGCCGTCACCGTCTGCGACGTGGCGAGCCGGATCCGGGTCGAGAGCTTCGGCGCGAAGCTGGCCGGGCCGAACACGGCGTTCACCACGTTGGGCAGCGGGTTGCCGTCGGCGAACACATGCAGGCTGACCACGTGCGTGCCGTCGGGCGGCGTGGCGGAGACGACGATCCCCACCGCGTTGCCGTTCTCCACCATCTGCGCGAGATCGAGCGTCACGCGGCCCGGCTGCGGCACGGCGCCCTTCTTGACCGCCGCCATGGCCGCCGCCGCCTCGTTCGGCGTCGCCAAGGCGGGCGCCCCGCCCGGCATGACCAGCACCACCCCGCCCCCGCCCAGCACCAGGCGCCGCCCGATCACTTCAGCCCCGCCAGATAGGCGACGGCATCCTCGATCTCGTCCGGCGTCAGGATCGGCTTGCCGCGCCAGGCCGCAGCCTCCCGCAGCCGCGGCGCCACCACGCCGAACGAGGGCATGACCGTGTCCGGGTTGAGCCGCGAGGCGTCCGTCAGCCGGTCGCGGATGGCGTCCGCGTCCAGCCGCGCGCCGACGCCGTGCAGATCCGGCCCGACCGTGCCCTGCAGATGCGGGTTGGGGAACGGGCCGGCATGACACAGGACGCAGGTGCTCGTCTGTCGCACGACCACGGCGTACCCATGCTGCACGTCGGGTGCCGCGGCGGTCAGCAGCAGAAGGCTAACCGAAGACAGAGCCCGTGATCGTCTTGAACCAGATATCCGCGTAGGCCGCCTCCTGCACCCGAACCTCCGGCTTGGCGTCCAGCGGGCTGGTGCCGCCGGCGCCCTCGATATCCACCAGCTGGCCGTTCATGGGCCAGTATACCCCGGCGACCGAGATCCCGTACTGTGGGCCGACCCGGCTGTAGCACGTGTTGATCAGCCGCGGCGCCTCCGGCGTGCGGCCCGCCAGCAGCGCCGTGACGGCGTCGGCGCAGACCTTCGCCTGCGCGTTGGCCGCGAACGCCGATTTCGGCATGGCGCCCATGATGGCGGCGTCGCCGATCACGTGGATGCGCGACACGCGCTGGCTTTCGAAGGTCACGGGGTCCACCGGGCACCAGCCGGTCCGGTCCGCGACGCCGGCCGCCTGCGCGATCGACCCGGCCTGCTGCGGCGGGATCACGTTGGCAACGTCCGCCTTGTAGGTGTTGAAGTCGGTCGTCAGCGTCATCGCGGCCGGGTCCACGGCCGTGACCTTGCCGCCATCGGACAGCGACACGCGCTCGACGAGGCCGGGGTAGAGCTGCGCCCAGGCCTGCTCGAACAGTTTCTGCTTGCTGAACGCGTCCTTGGCGTCCAGCAGGATCAGCTTGCTGCGGGGCTTGTTGGTCTTCAGGTACCAGGCGATCAGGCTGGCCCGCTCATAGGGGCCCGGTGGGCAGCGGTAGGGGTTGGCCGGCACCGACATCACCACCGTGCCGCCGTCCGGCATCTCGCGCAGCTGCTCACGCAGCAGCACGGTCTGGATGCCCGCCTTCCAGGCATGCGGCATCCGCACCGTCGCTGCCTGGTCGTAACCGGGCAGCGACCCGTCCAGCTTCAGGTCCACCCCCGGCGCCAGCACCAGCCGGTCATACGGGAACGTCTGCCCCTCCGCCACGACGCGCCGGGCCGTACCGTCCACCAGGGTCGCCCGCGCCGTCACCAGCTTCACGCCCGAGGCCGCCACGCGGTCCCAGCCGAACTGCTGCTGGACGAAGTCCCGCAGCCCGACCAGCACCTCGTTGCTGTAGGGGCAGGCCACGTAGCCGGCATCGGCCTCGATCATCGTGACCTGGTGCCCGGCCTTGGCCAGTGCCCGGGCCACGGTCGCACCGGCGAAGCCGCCGCCCACGACGACCACCTTGGCCGCCCCTTGCGCCCTGGCGATGCCCGGGGTCGCCAAAGGCGCGGCCAAAGGCGCGGCCAGAACCCCGGCCAGGACGGTCCGGCGCCTCATTGCTTGGAAAACCAAAGGGCCAGCTGCTGCACGTCGTCCTGCGTGAAGCCTTTCACGATGCGGTTCATCAGCGTCGCCGGGGCTTTCCCAGACCGGTAGGCCTCCATCTGCCGCACCGTGTCCTCCGCCGGGCGCCCCTGCAGCAGGCCGACGCCGCCGCCCTTCACGTGGCACCCCGTGCACGACTCCGCCCCGGGCGGCCCCGCGGCCCCCAGGACGATCACAAGCCCGGCGAGGCCCAGCCCGCTCAGAAACGACATGCAGACACTCAGGCGCGGGCCAGGTCGTGCTGCCGCAGGGGCAGGCTGCGGATGCGCCTGCCCGTGGCGGCGAACACCGCGTTCATCACCGCGGGCGTCGCCACCGCGATCGTGGGTTCGCCCACCCCGCCCCAGAACCCGCCCGACGGGACCATGACCGTCTCGACCTCCGGCATGTGCTCCATCCGCATGACCGGATAGGCGTCGAAGTTGCCCTCGGCCACCCGGCCCTTCTCCACCGTGATCTCGGAGAACAGGCAGGCGCTCAGCCCGAAGACGAACGAGCCCTCGACCTGCGCCGCCACCATGGCCGGGTTCACGACGTGCCCCGGATCCGTGCCGGCGACGATCCGGTGGATGGTCAGCTGCCCCTTCGGCGTGACCGACACCTCGGCCACCGCGGCGGTGTAGCTGCCGTAGCCGTAGTTCTGCGCGATCCCGCGGAAGCGGCCTTCCGGCAGCGGCTTGCCCCAGCCGGCATGGGCGGCGGTGGCGTTCAGCACGGCCAGGTGCTTCGGGTTCCTGGCCATCAGCGCCTGCCGGAACTCCAGCGGGTCCCGCCCGGCGGCATGCGCCAGCTCGTCCATGAAGCACTCGGTGTAGAAGGCGTTCTGGTTCAGGTTCACCCCGCGCCACGGCCCCACGGGCACGTGGGTGTTGCGCATGGCGTAGTCGATCCGCACGTTCGGGATCGCCATGTAGCCGAACTCCTCCGGCACCACGCCCTGCAGCTGCCGCAGGTCCGTGCCGGGCAGGTTGCCGTCCGGGCGCAGCCAGGCGTTGATGCTCTGGCCCGAGACGCGCATGTGCAGCGCCGTCAGCTCGTTCTTCTCGTTCAGGCCGCCTACCATCCGGCACTGGCTGACCGGGCGGTAGAAGCAGTGCTGCATGTCCTCCTCACGCGACCACAGCACCTTCACCGGGCGCCCCGGCACCTGCTTGGCCACCGCCACCGCCAGGCGCACGTAGTCCTGCTGCCCGCGCCGCCCGAAGCCGCCGCCCAGCGTGTACTTGTTGACCTTCACCCGCTCCAGCGGCACCCCGCCCACCTCGGCCGCCGCCGCCAGCGAGGCGTCGCCGTTCTGCGTGCCCACCCAGATCTCGACGCCCGTGTCGTCCACGCGCGCGGTGCAGTTCATCGGCTCCAGCGTCGCGTGGTTCAGGAACGGCGTGCCGTAGGTGCCCTCGATCCGTTTGGCCGCACCCGTCAGCGCCGTGCGCGCATCGCCCAACACCGTGCCGGCCCCGGCGCTGTCGTCATCGAGCCCCGCGGCCAGCCGCGCCGCGATCTGCCGGCTGTCGACGCCCGCGCCGGCGCCTTCGTCCCACCGGATCGTCATGGCTTCCAGCGCCGTCTTGGCCTGCCACCACGTGTCCGCCACCACGGCGACGGCATTGTCGAACACCGGCACCACCTGGTGCACGCCGGGCCGCTTCAGCACGGGGGCCGCATCGAAGCCTGCCAGCTTGCCGCCGAAGACCGGGCACTGCGCGATGGCAGCCGACAGCATCCCCGGCAGCGTCACGTCGATGGCGTACAGCAGCGCGCCGTTCAGCTTGGGCGGCGTGTCCAGCCGCGGCAGGGACTGGCCGATGATCGTCCAGTCCGCCTCGGCCTTCAGCGCCGGGTTGGCCGGCACGGGCAGCTTCGCCGCCGCGGCCGCCAGCGCGCCGTAGCGGGCCGAGCGGCCGGACCCGGCATGCGTCACCACGCCCAGCTTCGCCCGGCACTCCGCCACCGGCACCTGCCACGACGCCGCCGCGGCCTGCGTCAGCATCATGCGCGCCGCCGCCCCGCCGGCCCGGACATAATCAACCGAGGTCCGCAGGCCGCGACTGCCGCCGGTCGACATGTCGCCCCAGGCGCGCTTCGTGGCGAAGTTCAGGTGAGGTGGCACCAGCTCCGTCCGGATCAGGCTCCAATCCGCCTCCAGCTCCTCCGCCACCAGCTGCGCGAGGCCGGTCAGCGTGCCCTGCCCCATCTCGGACCGGGCGATCCGCACCACCACGATGTCATCGGGCTGGATCGCGACCCAGATCCCGACGGGCGTCCCGGCAGCAGAAAGGCCGGCCGTGGCCGTTGCAGCGGGGGCCCCCTGCGCCACCGCTGCGGGCACGGACCAGCCCAGTGTGAACACGCCGGCACCGGCCGTCGCGAGGAAGCCCCGGCGCCGCATCATGCCCGGCTCAAATCATGCTGCTTCAACGGCAGCGTTCGCACCCGCTTGCCCGTCGCCGCATAGATGGCGTTCAGCACCGCCGGCGCCGCCACGGCGATCGTCGGCTCGCCCACGCCGCCCCAGAACCCACCCGACGGCACCAGGACCGTCTCGACCTTCGGCATGTCCTCCATCCGCGCCACGCCGTAGTTGTCGAAGTTGGCTTCCACCACGCGCCCCTTCTCGATCGTGTTCTCGCTGAACAGCAGCGCACTCAGCCCATAGGCGAACGATCCGTCGACCTGGTGCGCCACCTGGTCCGGGTTCACCACATAGCCGGGGTCGGTCGCGGCGACGATGCGCAGGATCTTCAGCACGCCCTTGGCGCTGACGGAGACCTCCGCCACCGCCGCCGTGTAGCTGCCGAAGCCGCAGTTCTGGCAGATGCCGCGGAACACGCCCTCGGGCAGCTTCGTGCCCCAGCCCGCCCGCTCGGCCACGGCGTTCAGCACGGCCAGGTGCTTCGGGCTTCTGGTCAGCAGCGCGCGCCGGAACTCCAGCGGGTCCTTGCCGGCCGCCACCGCCAGCTCGTCGACGAAGCACTCGAGGTACACGGCGTTCTGGTTGTGGTTCACCCCGCGCCAGAAGCCCACCGGCACGCTCGAGTTGCGCATCGCGTGGTCGATCAGCAGGTTCGGGATGGCGGTGTAGCCGAACTCCTGCGGCGTCAGGCCCTGGAACTGCAGCATGTCGAGCCCGTTCGTCACGCGGTTCGGTGCCAGGTAGGCGATGATGCTCTGCCCGCTGATGCGCACGTGCAGCGCCTCCAGCGCGCCCGCCTCGTCCAGCGAGGCCGTCAGCTTGCACTGGGTGATCGGCCGGTAATAGCCGTGCTGCATGTCCTCCTCGCGCGACCAGATCAGCTTGATCGGCCGCCCGGGCACCTGCTTGGCCAGCAGCACCGCCTGGCGCAGCGGGTCCTGCTGACCGCGCCGTCCGAAGCCGCCGCCCAGCAGGTACTTGTTCACCCGGACCTTATCGAGCGGCACGCCGCCCGCCTCGGCCGCGGCGGCCAGGCTGGCCTCGCCGTTCTGCGTCCCGACCCAGACCTCGACGCCCGTGCCATCCACCCGTGCCGTACAGTTCATCGGCTCCAGCGTCGCGTGGTTCAGGAACGGCGCGCCGTACACGGCCGAGACGGTGCGGCGGGCCTTGACCAGCGCGCCCTTGGCGTCGCCGATGCTGTGGCCCACGGCCGCCTGCGGCGCGTCCAGGCCCTCGGCGAGCCGGGCGGCGATCGTCTTGCTGTCCTCGGCCGCACCCTTGCCCTCGTCCCACGTGACCGGCAGCTTCTCGAGCGCCGTCTTGGCCTGCCACCAGGTGTCGGCCACCACGGCGACGGCGTTGTCCTCCACCGCCAGCACGTGCCGCACACCGGGCATGCCCAGGACGGACTTCGCGTCGAACCCGCCCAGCTTGCCGCCGAACACCGGGCATTGCGCGATGGCGGCCAGCAGCATGTCGGGCAGCTTCACGTCGATCGCGTAGACGGCCGAGCCGTTCAGCTTCTCGGCCGTGTCCAGCCGGGGCAGCGGCTTGCCGATGATCGTCCAGTCGGCCGGCGCCTTCAGCGCCACCTGCGTCGGCACGGGCAGACGGCCCGCCGCCTCCGCCAGCGTGCCGTAGCGCGCCGTCCGGCCGGACCCGGGGTGCGTCACCGCCCCCTGGCTGGCCCGGCACTCGGCCACCGGCACCTTCCAGGAGTCGGCCGCCGCCTGAAGCAGCATCGCCCGTGCCGCCGCACCGCCCTGCCGGACGTACTCGACGGAGCTGCGGATGCCCTGGCTGCCGCCGGTCAGCATGTCGCCCCAGGCCCGCTTCGAGCGGGCGTTCGCCTCGGGCGGCACGTATTCCGTGGTCACGTGCGACCAGTCGGCATCCAGCTCGTCGGCCACCAGCTGCGCCAGACCCGTCAGCGTGCCCTGGCCCATCTCGGACCGCGCGATGCGGATGACGGTCGTGTCGTCGGGCTTGATTACGACCCAGATGCCGACGGGCGTGCCCCCGGCGGAGGCCGGCGTCAACGCCGCGGCCGCACCCGGGGAGGATTGAGCCGCAGCCTCCATCACGCCGCCCGGCAGCGCCCAGCCGAGCGCGAAGGCGCCCCCCGTGGCGGAGACGGTGGCCAGGAAGCCCCGGCGGCGGATCATGCCCACGGCCTCAGGCCTTCCCGCCGGCCACCGAATGGATGGCCGCGCGGATGCGGTTGTAGGTGCCGCAGCGGCAGATGTTGCTCATCGACTCGTTGATGTCGGCGTCCGTCGGCTGCGGCTTCTCGGCCAGCAGCGCCACCGCCGCCATGATCTGCCCGCTCTGGCAATAGCCGCACTGCGGCACCTGGTGGGCCAGCCACGCCGCCTGCACCGGGTGGGAGCTGTCGGGCGACAGCCCCTCGATCGTCACCACCTTGCCGCCGACGCTGCCGACCGGCAGCTGGCACGACCGCATCACCTGCCCGTCCACATGCACCGAACAGGCGCCGCACTGGGCGATGCCGCAGCCGTACTTCGTGCCGGTCATGCCCAGCTGCTCGCGCAGCACCCACAGCAGCGGCGTCTCGGGATCGACGTCCAGCTCGTGCGCGCGGCCGTTCACGTCCAGCTTGACCATCGGATCCATCCCCCAGCATGTTGCCGGCCCGGCGATGCCGGGCCTCGGCGTCGACCGCCCAGCTTGACTGCACCGCCTGGCCGGGCATCGACTTGCGGCGGAGGTTGGCCTAGGCCGGGGGCCCAGCGCAATGCATTTCCGGAGGAAGCGCGATGATCTCAGGGGCGGCACGGCTCGCGGGCGTCGTCGGGTGGCCGGTCGCGCATTCGCGCTCGCCGCGCCTGCACGGCCACTGGCTGGCCCGGCACGGCATCGATGGCGCCTACGTCCCGCTGCCCGTCCATCCGGACGACCTGATCCCTGCCGTGCACGGCCTGCGCGCCGCCGGCTTTCGCGGCCTGAACGTCACGCTGCCGCACAAGCAGGCGGTCATGCGGCTGTGCGACCGGCTGGAGCCCTCGGCGCACCAGGCGGGCGCGGTCAACACGCTGGTGTTCGGTCCCGGCGAGCCTGGCCGGCCGGGCGAGATCGTCGGCAGCAACACCGATGGCACGGGGTTCATGGCCAACCTGTCCGCGCATGGCGTGCATTGTGCCGGATCGGCGCTGATCCTGGGCGCCGGGGGGGCCGCGCGCGCCATCGCCGCCGCCCTGCTCGGGGCCGGGTGCGCCGTCGCGGTGTGCAACCGGACCGGCGCCCGGTCGGCGGCGCTGGCGGACGCCCTGCCGGGCCTGCAGACCGTGCCCTGGGCCGCGCGCTCGGCGGCGCTGGACAACCAGGCGCTGCTGGTCAACACCACCCAGCTCGGCATGGACGGCCAGCCGCCGCTCGAGATCGATCTGGCAGCCGCACCCGCGTCCATGGTGGTGGCCGACATCGTCTATGCCCCGCTGCTGACGCCGCTGCTGGCCGCAGCGTCCGCCTGCGGCCTGGTCACGGTGGACGGCATCGGCATGCTGCTGCACCAGGCCGTGCCGGGCTTCGCCGCCTGGTTCGGCACGACGCCGGTGGTGGATCGCGCGCTGCAGGACGCGGTGCTGGCGTGACGGACCCAAAGTGAGGACCATCGGCCTGACCGGCGGCATCGGCATGGGCAAGTCCACTGCCGCCGCCGCCTTCCGCCGCGCCCGCCTGCCGGTGTTCGACGCCGACGCGGCCGTGCACCGCCTGCAGGCGAAAGGCGGCGCCGCCGTGGCCGCCATCGGCCAGGCCTTCCCCGGGACCGTGGTCGACGGCGCCGTCGACCGCGCCCGGCTGCGGGCCGCCGTGATCCAGAACCCCGCGGCCATGACCCGGCTGGAGCGCATCGTCCACCCCCTGGTCCGCAGGCTCGAGCGCCGCTTCCTGGCCGCCGCCCGGCGCGCCCGCAGCCCCGCGGCCGTGCTCGACATCCCGCTGCTGCTGGAGACCGGCGGCCAGCGCCGCGTCGACCTGGTCGTCGTCGTCAGTGCGCCCGCCGCCGTGCAACGCACCCGCGTCCGCGCCCGCGGCCAGATGACCGACGCCCAGATCGCCGCCATCGTCGCGCGCCAGATGCCCGACCGCCGCAAGCGCCGCCTGGCCGACGTGGTGGTGTCGACCGGCCTCTCGCGGCACCACGCCCAGCGGACGCTGCGCCGCCTCATCCGCAGCCTCCGGCCGGGCAGTTAAGCCCGCACGGCGGCTCGACAACCGCACCCCCGACGGGCATCCTGCGCGACATCGACATGGGTCGATTAGCCCTGGGGCGCCGCCGGCCGGCCGCGCCGCACCGGGCGGGACGCCGACGACGGAGCCTTTCGCCCATGAGCCGCTCCGTCCTGTTCGACACGGAAACCACCGGTCTCGACCCGCTGAACGGCGACCGCGTGATCGAGATCGCCTGCCTCGAGCTGGAGCGGGACCTGCCGACCGGCCGCAGCTTCCACACCCTGATCGACCCCGAGCGGGACGTACCGGCCGACGCCTCGCGCGTGCATGGCTACAGCCGCGCCGACCTGGTCGGCCAGCCGCGCTTCGCCGACATCGCCGAGGCGCTGCTGGCGTTCATCGGCACCGATCCGCTGGTGGCCCACAACGCGCCGTTCGACTTCGGCTTCCTGGACATGGAGCTGGGCCGCACCGGGCGCGGCCCCCTGGGCGCCGCACGCATGATCGACACGCTGGCGCTGGCCAAGGCCCGCTTCCCCGGCCTGCCCAACAGCCTGGACGCGCTGTGCCGCCGCTTCGCCATCGACCTCAGCGAACGCACCAGCCACAACGCCCTGCTCGACTGCCGCCTGCTGGCCGAGGTCTATATCGAGCTGACGGGCGGCCGTCAGCGCGGGCTGCTGCTGGGCGGCGACGAGGACGAGCAGGCACCCTCCGTCGTCTACGCCCCCGCCGGGCCGCGCAGCATCCGCCTCGTCATCCCCTCGCCCGAGCAGCTGGCCCGGCACGCCGCCTTCGTCTGCCGCCTGAAGGAGGCGGTGTGGCTGACCTGACGCCAGCCGCCGGTCCCGCCCCCAGCGGGATCACCCTGCAACGCCTGCTGCACAGCGCCCGCCTGCAGACCGCGGCGCTCGTGCTGGCCATGGCGTCGTTCATCGGCGTCGGCCTGATGGCGGCGAGCCACGTCAACGCGTCCATCGACGACCTGCTGGCCGCCACCGTCCGCGCCCGCCTGCGGGCCAATGCGGCCAACGACGTGCTGTCGGCGCTGCGCGACGCCGAGACCGGACAGCGCGGCTTCCTGCTGACCGGGCGGCTGTCGTACCTGGAGCCCTACTACGACGCGATCGGCCACATCGACGGGCTGCTCGACGGGCTGGGCACGCTGATGATCGACCTGCCGGAGTTCCGGGACGACTTCACCGCCCTGGCCGCAGCCGTCCACAGCAAGACGGCGGAGTTGCGCCGGACCGTCATCCTGGCCGAGCGGGACGGCATCCCCGCCGCCCTGGCCGTCGTGAACAACGACGAGGGCCGGGTCGCGATGGACGAGGCGCGGCGGTGCATCGCCGTCATCGTCGCCCAGTCGGAGCTGGAGCGGGATCGCCGCAGCCGCGCGCTGACAGGCCGGGAGCGCGACGTGACGGCGACCCTGCTCGCCTGCCTGGGGGCGGCGGTCGCGCTGCTCGGGGCGGCGGCGCTGACCCTGCAGCTGAACCGGGCCCGGCTGCTGCGGGCCCGCTCTGGCGAACAGCGCGAGGCGGCGCGCCTGAAGGCGGCGGTCGAGCATGTCCGCGACGGCATCGCCGTGTTCGACCGCGACGACGCCCTGATCCTGGCCAACACGCGCTTCCCCGAAGCACTCGGCATCGGGCCGGACCTGGTGGTGCCGGGAACGGCGTTCGCCACGGTGGCCGCCGCCGTGACGCTCGACCCGCCGGTCCTGACCGGCACTCGCCCCTCTGGCCCGCAGGCGCTGGAGGCGCGGGAGGGTGCCAGGTCGCTCGAGGTGTGGCGCAGCCCCATGCCGGAGGGCGGGCAGATGCTCAGCGTGGCCGACGTCACGCGCCGCGTCGCCGCGGAGGAGGCCGCGCGCCAGTCGCAGAAGATGGACGTGCTGGGCCAGATGACCGGGGGGGTCGCGCACGACTTCAACAACCTGCTGCAGGTCGTCTCGGCCAACCTCGAGCTGCTACGGTCGCGGATCGAGCGCAGCGTCCCGATGAACGACGGCCTGCTGGCCCGGCTCGATGCCGCCAGCGCCGGCGTGGCGCGCGGCACGCGGCTGACGCGGCACCTGCTGGCCTTCGCACGGCGGCAGCCGCTGGCACCGGAACCGCTGGACGCCCGCCGCCTGCTGATGGGCATGGAGGAGGTGCTGCGCCGGACCCTGGGCGAGGCGGTCGAGTTCGAGCTGGTGATCGGCGGCGGCCTCTGGTTCATGCGCGCGGACCAGACCCAGTTCGAAAACGCCCTGCTGAACCTGGCGCTGAACGCCCGAGACGCGATGACGCGGCCCGACGGCCTGGCCGGCGGCAAGTTCACGATCGAGGCGTCGAACGCCGCCCTCGACGAAGCCTATGTCGCCCGCGACGCCGACGTCTCGCCCGGCCAGTACCTTGTGTTCGCCGTGTCGGACACCGGGGCCGGCATGACCCCGGTCCAGCTCGCCCGCGCCGTGGAGCCGTTCTACACCACAAAGGCCGAAGGCCGCGGCACCGGGCTGGGCCTGTCGATGATCCTGGGCTTCGCCAAGCAGTCGGGCGGCCACTTCAAGCTGTACAGCGAGCTCGGCCACGGCACGACGGCACGGCTGTACATCCCCCGCAGCTCCGCCCCCCAGGCGCGGGCCGCCACCGCCGCGGCAGGCCTGCCGCTGGGACAGAACGAGCTGGTGCTGCTGGTGGAGGACGATCCGGGCGTGCGCCAGGTGTCGCGCGACGCGTTGCACACGCTGAACTACCAGGTGGTCGAGGCGGAGAACGCGGACGCGGCACTGGCCCTGCTGGAAGGCGGCTGCCGGCCGAACCTGCTGTTCACCGATGTGGTGATGCCGGGCCGCATGTCGGCGCGACAGCTGGCGGCGGCGGCCCAGGCCCTGCTCCCGGGCCTCGCCGTGCTGTTCACGTCGGGTTACACGCAGAACAGCATCGTCCACAACGGACAGCTGGACGCCGATGTCGCGCTGATCAGCAAACCGTGGCAGCGGGACGACCTGGCCCGCGCCGTGCGCGACGCGTTGCGGGGCGTCGCCCTGCGCCCCGCCCCGCGCCGGCGGGTGCTGCTGGTCGAGGATGAGGAGCTGGTGCGGATGACGACCGCCGACGCGCTGGCGGAGCTGGGCTTCGACGTGCTGGAAGCCTCGAGCGCCACGGCCGCCCTGCAGCGCCTGGACCCGCCGCCCGACCTGCTGCTGACCGACCTCGGCCTGCCCGACCGCGACGGGTTGTCGCTGGTGGCCGAGATCAGGGACCGTCTGCCGGGCCTGCCGGTCGTCGTCGCCTCCGGCCAGTCCGAGCCGCCGACCGACGCCGTGGTCTGGCTGAGCAAGCCCTACGACGTGGCGTCGCTGCGCCGGGCGGTGACGGAGGCGCTGTCGTGAGACCCTGGGCCCGAGATCTCCCGCGCGGTCAGTACATCCGGTCGCGGTAGCCGACCGCAACCCGCTCCTCGGCTTCCTCGACGGTCACGCCCTGCTGCTGGTCCGCCAGGATGCGGCCGAGCGTCGGGAACGCGCTCCGCTCGATCTGCGCCGCCGGGTCCCACAGGCGGGAGCGCTTGAGCGCCTTCGCGCAGTGGAAGAACGCCTCCCGCAACGTGATCACCACCCCGGTCTTCGGTGTGCGGCCCAGGACCACGGACCCCTCCAGCAGGGCCGGGTCGGTCACCAGGGTCGCCTCGCCGTTCACCCGGAACGTCTCGTCGATGCCAGGCACGAAGAAGATCAGCCCCACCCCGGGCGAGGCCAGGATGTTGGAGAACGTGTCCACCCGGTTGTTGCCCGGCCGGTCCGGCAGGAACAGCGTCGTGTCGTCCAGCACCCGCACGAAGCCCGGCGGGTCCCCGCGCGGGCTGGCGTCCAGCCGCCCATCCCGGTCCGCGGTCGCGATGACCAGGAACGGCGACAACGCGATGAAGTGCCGGCTGTGCTGGTCGAAGCGATGGATGACCTTCCGCTCCGCCATCACGCTGACCTGGCCGACATGGGCCCGCAGGGCGTCGTAGTCCGGGATGTCGTTCATGGAGCCTCCTTGGCGATGCCGCACCGATCCGGAGAGACGGCGGCGAATGTTTGCGTGCCGCGACACGTTTCAGAGCAGGATGGTGCCGTCCTGGGCTGTACGTGCACGGCTGGATGATCGTCTGTGCGCCGAACCCCGGGACGCTTCGACCGGATGGACGTTGATGCCGACTGCGATACTCGATGATGCGGCTTTGTTTCTACGACGCCTTCCGCGCATCTGGCCATCGCCGATCGAGCCGGAGCCTGCCGAGGTTGCAAGACGGCTCTGCGACACCGCATTAGGTCACCTGAGCCAACCCAGCGCCGGCAATGTCATCCGACGGGACCTGTATCGGATCCATATCGGCATCGATATCTGCTCGTTGACCCTCAAGGGCGAGGTCGATCAGATTGTCCTGATCTCCGGAGGACGCAAATTTCGTACCTGCGGCCAAGCTGGCGAGGCGTGAGGGCGTGGACTTCGTGCTCGACCCGATGTGGATAAACATCGGGCTCGATCTGACAGAGCATATCGACGGGCTTCGCTCGACCTGCCTCCGACCTTCGAACGTGTCGTCTGCTGTGAGCGACGCGGTCACCAAGGCGGCGCTGCCGCTCCCGCCAGGCGCAGCCCGACGGTCCCGCCGCGCCTTCACGAGATCAAATGGCCAAAGCGGTCCGCCGCGTCTCCAGCCCGCGGCCGATGAACGCCACCATCATGCTGGCCAGAAGGCATAGGGCGCCCGAGATCATGAACGCGGTCAGGTAGCTGCCGGTGCCCACCCGGACAAGCCCGGCGAACCAGGCTGCCGAGGCGGCGCCGGCCTGGTGCGCGGCCGCGATCCAGCCGAACATGACGGGTGCGTTCTCCTCGCCGAAGCAGCGGGCCGCCAGGCGCACCGTGGGCGGCACCGTCGCGACCCAGTCCAGCCCATAGAACACGGCGAACAGCCCGAGCCCCGCATAGCCATACCCGGCGAACCCCGCCTCGAACGCGAAGGGCAGGAACAAAAGGCTGAGGCCGCGCAGGCCGTAGTACCACGCCAGCAGCATCCGGTTGTCCCAGCGGTCCGACAGCCAGCCCGAAAGCGTGGTGCCCACCAGGTCGAAGATCCCCATCATCGCCAGCAGCCCGGCACCCGTGAGCTCCGGAATGCCGTTGTCCATGCAGGCCGGGATCAGGTGCGTGCCGATCAGCCCGTTCGTGCTGGCGCCACACACGAAGAAGCTGCCGCCCAGCAGCCAGAAGTCGCGGTTGCCGAAACCGTAGCGCAGCGCCCCCAGGGCGCGCCGGGCCGGATTCACCGTCAGAACCTGCCGCGGCACCACCGCCGTACCGCCATAGGGCGGGATGCCCAGGTCGCTCGGCCGGTCCGTCATGAAGCGTGCGATGGGCAGGATCAGCGCCGCCGCGATCAGCGACACGACGATGCTGACGGCCCGCCAGCCGACATGTTCGGCGAGGTAGGCCAGCGCCGGCAGGAACACGAGCTGCCCCGTCGCCGTGCTGGCCGTCAGCAGGCCCACGACCAGGCCCCGCTTCTGGCGGAACCAGCGCGACGCCACGGTGCTGGCCAGCACCATGCCCGTGACGCCGCTGCCCGTGCCGACGACCAGGCCCCAAAGCAGGACCAGGTGCCACGGCTGCGTCATGAACGGCGTCAGCGCCACGCCGAACGACAGCAGCGCCAGGGCGGAGCCGACGGTCCGGCGCAGACCGAACCGCTCGATGACGGCCGCGGCGAAGGGGCCGATGAGGCCGAACAGCAGGATGTTGAGCGCGACGGCGAAGCTGATGGTGGCGCGCGACCAGCCGAACTCCGCCTCCAGCGGAACGATCAGCACGCCGGGGGTGGAGCGGATGCCGGCAGCGGCCAACAGCACCAAAAAGGTGCAGGCGGCGACGATCCAGGCAGGGTGCAGGCGCTTCATGGCACGGGTTCCCGACAGCGGTTATCCGGCCTAAGCGTATATGCACCTATCAGCAAGGCTGGGCCGTGCATGGCAGGTGCACGTCCCGCCGTGCATCGCAGGTGCACATCCGCTCAGGGCAGCCGGGCTGCGCGGGATCAGCGCCGCCGCCGGAGTGCCCGGGAGTGCCGCACCGGCCGGACCGGTCCAGTCAGCACGGGCAGCGCCGGCCGGGTGAAGGCGACCCTGAGCCGGCCTGCCGCATACTTCTCCGCCGCCGCGGCATCCGGGACGGTGCTGGCCAGGCCGAAGAAGTCTGCCGTGGTGCCGGGGAACAGGCGGGCGTCCGTCGGCACCCCCGCCGCCGTCAGCTTCGTGGCCAGCGCCTCGCCGCCCGACCGCAACGGATCGATCTGCGCCAGCACGATGGTCGTGGGGGGCAGGCCGGCGAAGTCGTTGCGGGCCGCAAGATCGATCCGCGGGTTGTCCAGGTCGTCGGGAGCATACAGGTCCTGCGCCCAATCCACCGTCGCGCGCTGCAGCGGCTGGCTGCGGCTGTTCTCGCCCATGCTGTCCGTGTGCAAGGCGGTGCCGGCCAGCGGCGTGATCAGCAGCAGGTGGTCGGGTGCGGGGGTGGGCGAGCCCGCCGCCGCACGGTCGCGCGCCAGCATCGCGGTGCTGAGCGCCAGGTTGGCGCCGGGGCCCTCGCCGGCCAGCGCCACCCGGGTCGGGTCGGCACCCCATTCGCGCAGGTGGGCGCGGGCCCACTGATACAGGGCGAAGGCGTCGTCATGGATCGCCGGGAACTTGGCCTCGGGCGCCAGGCGGGTCCGCAGGCTGACCACGACCCATCCGGTTCGGGCGGCCAGCTGCCGGGCCGACTCCTCATAGGTGTCGAGCGTGCCGGTGGCCCAGGTGCCCCCGGGATAATACAGGATCACCGGCGTGTCCTTGGCCAGCACCGGGCGATAAAGCCGGGCCGCCAAGGCGCCGTCGGCCCCGCTGGCGACAAGCTGCTGCACCTGCGGCACGTCGGTGAAGGTGGCCGGCAGGCCCTTCACGTTCGGGATCGCGCGGGCGGCGTCGACCAGGGTGGGCACGTCCCGCGCCCGGGCAACCGAGAGGCCGGACAGGGTCTGGGCATGCATCGCCTGCCGTTCCTCAAGCACCGAGAGCATGGCCGGCGTCGGCGTGAACGGGGTATCGCCCTGGGGCGGGGCGGCGCAGCCGGCAACGAGACCGAGAAGCAGGAAGGAGGCGAGGCGGTGCATGATGCGTCCCGGCAAGGATTGAGGCCCACCGTGCCCGGCCGCGCGCCGTTGAACAAGCCTCGCAGACGGAAACCATTCGCCCGTGCGGCACGGGGGTGGCGCGCAGGGCGCGTGTTGCCAGGCGCGGGCGCGCGATGGTATCCCCCACCACCTCGCGGAGACACGCTGTTGGACGGCCACGCGCCTGCGACCCGCCCGCGTGAAATCGAGCCGAGGGCCTCCGGTTCCGCGCCAGTCCGGAACGTGGGGCTCGACATCGCCCGGGCGCTGGCCATCCTCATGGTCTTCGGCAGCCACGTGACGACCGTCACCGGCGCGCTGCCGGGCGTCGCGGCGACCGCCATGAGCTTCGTCGGCCATGCCGGGGTCGAGCTGTTCTTCTCGCTGAGCGGCTTCCTGATCGGCGGCATCCTGGTCCGGCTGGCCCAGACCGACCTTACGGCGCGCGGCGTGTTCGTCTTCATGGTGCGCCGCTGGTTCAGGACCTTGCCGGCCTACTACGTGGTGCTGTGGGGCATGGCCCTGTGGCTGGGCATGGATGTCGGACATTCGGCGCTGCTGCTGCAGAACTTCCACCCCGCCGAGGCAAGGCCGCTGCCGGTGTCGTGGTCGCTGGTGATGGAGGAGTATTTCTACTTCTTCTTCCCGCTGGTGATGCTCGCCGGATCCGCCCTGCTGCGCCGTGGCGCAGGGCTGGTGGGCCTGACGGCGCTGGGCTTGATCGCCGCGTGCACCGCGTTGCGGCTGGCCAACGCGTATGGTGGCCTGTCCGTCGACTGGGGCGTGGTGCATGAAAGCCCGTTTCTGCGGATGGACTGCGCCGCCTATGGCGCGCTGGCCGCCTGGGCCGTGGCAGCCAGACCCGGCTGGATCGATCTTAGGTGGCGGAGGGCGGGCGGTCTTGTGCTCCTGGGCTGCCTGATCGTCGTCGTCGGTCTCGGCGCGCTGTTCACCACGATCGTCAGCGTTCCGGTGGACCGGCTGGTCGAGAACGGCTTCGCTCGATGGGGCCCCGTCTACATGGCCGAACAATATGCGGTCCTGAACCTGGTCTTCGCCGTCGCGGTGGTCGCGCTGGCCCGAACGAGGATGCGGCTCGGCCGGGGGGTGGGTTGGGCCATCGAACGGGTCAGCGTCCTGTCGTACTCCATCTACCTCACGCACCTCGGCGTCATCCTGGCTGTCGCGCTTTACCTTCCGGGCGCTACCGGGCTGGCAGGCGTCGTGGTGCAGGTCGTCGCGACGACCCTGGCGACCCTAGCTGTATCGACGCTGTGCTATACGGCGATCGAGCGGCCTTTCCTGTGGCTGCGGGAAAGGCTTGCCCCGGGGACGCGCGCGCGGGTCTGAGCCGTCATGACGCTCCCGCTCCGTTGTCCCGACCGGTGCTCCGCTCTGCATTAACCAAGCCGAAAGGTTTGTCGCGGATTATGCGATGGCGGTCAGCAGAGCGGGAACGGTCACATCATGCGAGCAGGGATCGGCGTCTGGACCGGATCGTCATTCGGGGGGATCTCAAGCGGTGGCGAATCCGCAGGGGGTTCCTGGATCGGCGCGGGGCCGGGCTGCGGGACGGGTTCGGGCATCTGCGACTGGAAGGACTGGGTCATAGACTCAGAACGGCGCATGAGCGAAAGGGATGCCGATGACCTGGAAATAAAGCAGCAGGGAAGGTTGTGGCTGTCCATGTCTGGGGCGCCTGAACGAGAAAAGCCGGACCTTGCGGCCCGGCTTTTCCAAAAATTGTCGCGCTGCGGTCCGGCCTTCGGGGCACTGCCCCGGAAGCCGGAAGTCCGATCAGACGAAGTTGCCGGCGGTGAGGTTGGTGACGCCCGTGAAGGTGATCTTGGTCCCGTCGGTGAGCGAGATCTGCTGGCTGGCGAGCCCGTTCGAGGTGACGGCCGTCGCCCCGCCGATCGCGCTGGCGAGCGTGCTGGCCGAGTAGCCCTGCAGGGTCACGCGGTCGCCGTCGATCCCCGGGCGGAACCCGTTGATCACGACCGAGCCACCGGCGCGGCCGCTCACGATGGCGATGAGGTCGGCACCAGCGCCGCCATCGACCGTCGCCGTGCCGGAGCCTGCGAAGATCACGTCGTTGCCGGCGCCGCCGGTGATGCTCACGCTGCCGGACCCGGCGAAGAACACGTTGTTCCCGGTGGAACCGGCGCCCGTCAGCGTCTCGTTGCCCGCACCGGCGATCAGCAGATTGGTGGACGTGCCGCGCGCCGTGAGGACGTCGCCGGAACCGGCACCGAAGACGGTGCTGCTGCCGGTCAGGCCCGTGGAGATCAGGTTGTTGCCGGCCGTGCCGCCGCCGAAGATGCCGCCGCCGGCACCGATGTTGATGGTGTCGCTGCCGGTGCCCGAGAGCACGGTCGCGGAACCCGCGCCGCCCACATACACGAGGCTCTTGGCGCCCTCGCCGATCAGCGCCGTGCCGGACCCGCCGAACACGGTGTCCGTCTGGCCGGCCGAGCCCAGCACGCCCGAGATGATGTCGTTGCCCTGCGAGAAGACGACGTCCTGCGCCGCACCCGTGAACACCTGGTTGCTACCCGCGCCGGCGGAAACCGTGTTGTTGCCCGTGGCCGCGATGATGGTGTCGTTGCCCGTGCCGCTGGAGATGCTGAACGAGCCGCCGCCCGCGGTGGGCGTGCCGATCAGGTTGCCGCCGTCGCCCGCAACAACGGTGCCCGTGCCGCCGCCGGTCTGGAACGTGACCTTCGTGTTGTCGGCCACGATGCTCTGGCCCGTGCCGCCGCCGCCAACCACCGTCACCGAACCGCCGTTCGAGGAGATGATCGCCGCAGTGACCTTCGGAGCCAGGTTGGTGATCGTCCCGGACGCCGAGATGCTCGCGAGACCGTTGCCCGTCGCCGGGTTGATCGAAGGCGTGGAGGTCGCAACCAGGGTGCCCGCCGCCAAAGCCGCGCTCAGCGTCGCCGCAAGGCCCTGCGCCAAACTGTCGTTGGAACCGCCGTTCAAGAGGATCGTCGTGTTGCCGCCCGTAATCGTCGCCATCGAAAAACCCCTTGATCGTGAATATGTATGTCAGAAATCTGTGAGCGGCCGCCTGGTCGCCTCAGAAGCGTAATCTCAAGTGCACTGCATCATATGCGGGACAGCCCCGGCCTGTAAATAGATAATCCTGTTTCGCCTTCATGACGCACTGCACGCATCTCCAATCCTGGGCCGACACACCGGCCCAAGCCACTGCGCAAGACCCTCGTTCCCGCTTCGACTGCCGCAGAACGATAAGCCTGCCGGAAACTCCTTGACGAAAAATGATAGGAAAACTAGCCTTCGTTCATGACCAACATCCCTCCGGACCCGACACCAGACGCGACCATGAACGCCCGCCGCCGCGCAGCCAATCTCGTTTTCCGGGTCTGCGGACGACCCGGCAACGCCGAACGATCCCCACTGCCCGCAGGCCATCCGATCAGCTGGAGGCTCCTCATCGACGGCACCACGCTCGAAGGCTCGCCCTACCCCTACCCCGTCTTCAACCTTGATCTTAAATAGGTTTATTTTCCTCTGCAAGGCAGCCTGCCCTCGCAGACCTCCCTGAGCCTGCTGCACTGCGACGAAGCAGTATGTCGCAGAATCGTCACGAATAGGAACATCATATTGCTTAACCGCAACACTTCGTCCGGAAACGGCCCCATCAACGCTGAGATCGTGATCGCCCGACTCGAAGAAGCCGGGCGCACCCTTCTCGCCCTGCCCAACACGGGACCCTCCACCCGCCTCGTCCAGAGCGGCCTCGACTGGATCCGCGACGCGGCCCAGACCGGGACCCATCGCGGGCGGGTCCGGCCCGCGATCCCCGATGCCGCCCAGATCACCCGGATGGACCAGGCGCTCGGCTGGATCCCCATAATCCCCGCCGACCGCTATGTGCTGCGCCGCATCGTGGGCGCCCGCTGCCTGCTGGACCCGATGACGGAACGGCATCTCTTCAGCTGGCGCCGCGTGGGCCTGGCCATCGGCGCAGACCACAAGGCCGTCCAGCGTTGGCACGGCCAGGGGATCCAGCTCATCGTGGCCCTGCTGCGGGCCCAGGCGCTCGGTCAGCAGCGGCCGGATGCCGGGCCGGTCAGCCGCGCAGGATCACCGCGTGCTGCCGCAGCCGCCCGGTCATGACGGCAGCGCCGACGGCCGACAAGGCCAGGGCCGCGATCCACCGGGTCTGGTCCCCCGGGGCGGCATCGCTCACCAGGAACAGGAACAGCCCGGTCACCACCAGCATCGCCCCGCGGGCCCGGCCGCCGCGACGGCCGACCGCCAGCCCCAGCGCCAGGAACGTGACGAACAGCCCGATCGCCAGGGCCCGAACCGCGTCCATCGCTGTCGCCGAAAGCTGCTCCAGCGCCTCGGCCAGCTGCCACATGAACACGTGCAGCGTGTCGGCCAGGCGGAACAGGAAGTGGTCGGGCCCCACCGCAAAGACCAGTGCAGCGAGCGCCAGCCCGATGCCCCAGGCGATGACCACAGGATCGCGTCGCGTCATGGCGTGATGTGTCCGTCCGAAAGATCGAGGTCCGGTCGACCCCGCCCCTAATTCGGAACGCGCCCCGCCGGAAACAAGGAGCTACTCCTTCACCGCACCGGTCAAGGAGCTGACGTAGTACTCGACGAAGAAGGAGTACAGCAGCGCCACCGGGATGGACCCGAACAACGCGCCTGCCATCAACGACCCCCATTGGTAGTCGTCGCCCTGCACCAGCTGGGTCAGCACCGCCACCGGCACCGTCTTCTTCTCCGACGACTGGATGAAGGCCAGCGCGTAGATGAACTCGTTCCACGACAGGGTGAAGGCGAAGATCCCGGCGCTGATCAGCCCCGGCACCGCCAGCGGCAGCGTGATCCGCCGCAGGATCTGCAGCCGGGTCGCGCCGTCGATCAGCGCGCATTCCTCCAGCTCGTACGGGATCGACTTGAAGTAGCCGATCAGCAACCAGGTGCAGAACGGGATCAGGAAGGTCGGGTAGGTCAGGATCAATGCCCAGGGCGTGTCGAACAGCCCCAGCTTGAACACCATCGTCGCCAGCGGGATGAACAGGATGCTGGGCGGCACCAGGTAGGCCAGGTAGATCGCCAGCCCCACCCAGTCGCTGCCGCGGAAGCGCAGGCGCTGGATGGCATAGGCCGCCAGCACGCTGGCGAAGATGCTGATGCAGGTCGCCGCCGCGGCGATCCCCATCGTCGTCATCAGCCATTGCGGGTAATCCGTGTCGAACAGCAGCTTCTTGACGTTCTGCAGCGTCGGCGAGGTCACCCAGAACGGGTTGAAGTTCTTGTAGTCATAAAGCTCGTTGTTCGGCTTGAACGTCGTGACGGCCATCCAGTAGAACGGGAACAGCAGCACGATCACGAACACGGCGAGCGGGATATAGAGCGTGACGATGCGGCGCGGGATGCTGTCCCAGTTCATCGCCCCCTGACGCTCGGGGGTGACGGTGGCGTTGGCCGGAGCGGTGTCAGTCATTGCCCTCTCCCTGCTGCCACTTGCGCCGGGCCAGGCCGAAATAGCTGCACAGCGTCGCCGCCACCAGGAACGGGATCATGGCCACCGCGATGGCCGCGCCCTCGCCCAGCTGCCCGCCCGGGATGCCGCGCTGGAACGCCAGCGTCGCCATCAGGTGGGTCGCGTTCACCGGGCCGCCGCGGGTGATGGCGTACACCAGTTGGAAATCGGTGAAGGTGAACAGCACCGAGAACGTCAGCACCACCGACAGCACCGGCATCAGCATCGGAAGGGTCACGTTGACGAAGCGCTGCCACGGCGTCGCCCCGTCCAGCATCGCCGCCTCGTACAACGAGGGCGAGATCGTCTGCAGCCCGGCCAGCAGGCTGATCGCCACAAACGGGATGCCGCGCCAGATGTTCGCCGCCACCAGGCTCAGCCGCGCCGCCCAGGGCGTGCCCAGGAAGTCGATGTTGGTGTGGATCAGCCCCATCGACTTCAACACGTAGGAGATGATGGAGAACTGCGGGTCGTAGATCCACCAGAACGCGATCGCCGACAGCACCGTCGGCACGATCCACGGCACCAGCACGATGGCGCGGATCAACGACTTGAAGGCGATGTTGTGGTTCAGCAGCAGCGCCAGCCACAGCCCCAGCCCGAACTTCCCCACCGTGGCGGCGCCCGTGTAGAACAGCGTGTTCGTGACACTCAGCCAGAAGATCCGGTCATCCCACAGGCTCTCGAAGTTCTCGAGCCCCACCCAGACCCCCGGGCGCCCGATCTTGGTGTCCGTGAACGACAGGAACACGCCAAGGCCCAGCGGGTAGGTCAGGAAGACCAGCAGCAGGCCCAACGCGGGGAACAGACACAACGCCGCCAGGAACGGCTTGTAGTCGAACAGCCGGACCAGCCAGGTGTTGCGCGGCGGCGACCAGCGCCAAGGGTGCTCCACCCGCTGCGAGCCCTGCCCCAACCCGGCGACGGCGACGTCTTCACTCATGCTCCCCCCGAGGGCCAGGCGCTCTCGCGGCGCATGGCGGCACGCTACCGCAGCTGGCCCGGCCGCGCCAGCCTCACGACCCCGGCCGCGCCAGCCTTGCGTTCTGTCCGATCACGATGGGGCGACCGCCCGAGCGTTGTGCGGTTTCGTGCGTATGTCACTGACGGTCCCATCCTGGACCGGTCTCCCGGGGGCTCCTTGGTGCAGTTGAAGCCGCTTCCCACACTGGCGACGGTCGCGATCCTCATCGTCGGTGGGGTGGCCGGCTGGCGCTATGCCGACCGGTCCGAAGACAAGCCCGCGCCCGCGCCGCCGCCCGTCCCCGTCACCGCGGCCGCCGCCACGAACGACGAGGTGCCCGTCTACCTCCGCGGCATCGGCACCGTGCAGGCGCTCAACGCGGTCGAGGTCCATCCCCAGGTCGGCGGCGTCCTCGTCGAGGTGCCGGTCACCGAGGGCCAGGACGTGAAGCGCGGCGACGTCGTGGCGCTGATCGACCCGCGCCCGCTGAAGGCCGCACTCGACAAGGCGGTGGCGCAGCGCACGCAGGACCAGGCGCAGCTGCTGAACGCGCAGGCGGACCAGCAGCGCACCGCCGCCCTGGCCCGCAGCGACTTCGCCTCCCGCCAGCAGCTGGAGACACAGCAGTCCGGCGTGGCCCGGCTGCAGGGCGCGGTGCAGGCCGACGAGGCCTCGATCGAGGAGGCGGCCATCAACCTGCAGTACGCCACCGTCCGCTCGCCGCTGGACGGCCGGGTCGGCCTGCGCCGGCTGGACCCCGGCAACCTGGTCCAGGCCAACGCAACGGGCCCCGGCATCCTGTCGATCACCCAGGTCCGCCCGATCAGCGTGGTCTTCACCCTGCCGCAGACCGACATCCAGCGCGTGCGGCAGGCGATGGCGAACGGCCCGCTCCCGGTGTTCGCCGATCCGTCGAACGCCGGCGGGCAATCCTCCAAAGGCCAGCTGCAGACGCCCGACAACGCCATCAACCCGGGCACCGGCACGCTGCAGTTCAAGGCGTCGTTCGACAACGCGGACGACCTGCTGACGCCCGGCGAGTTCGTCACCACCCGCCTGCAGGTGGACACCGCGCGCGGCATCACCATCCCGCACGAGGCGGTCCAGCACGGGCAGGACGGCCTGTTCGTCTTCGCCATCAAGCCCGACAAGACGGTCGAGCGCCGGGCCATCAAGGTGGCGCTCGACGACGGTGCCCATACCGTCCTGCAGGATGGCGTGAAGGCGGGCGAACAGGTCGTCGTGGCCGGCCAGTCGCGCATCGGCCCCGGCACCCGCGTGACGTCCGCGGACCCCGCCCAGCCCAACAACGCGCCCCCCGGCCAAGGCACGGGCCAGAGCGCCAGCCGATGAGCCTCAGCAGCCCCTTCATCAAGCGGCCCATCGCCACCTCGCTGATGATCGCCGCCATCGTGCTGGCCGGCGCAGCCGCCTACCCGTTCCTGCCCGTGGCGCCCCTGCCGGCGGTCGAGTTCCCCACCATCACCGTCACCGGCTCCTACCCCGGTGCCAGCCCCGCCACCATGGCCACCGCCGTCGCCACCCCGCTCGAGACGCAGTTCGGCCAAATCCCCGGCCTGACGCAGATGACCTCGGTCAACGTGCTCGGCAACAGCCAGATCACCCTGCAGTTCGACCTCAGCCGGCAGATCGACGGCGCCGCGACCGACGTGCTGGAGGCGATCAACGCCGCCGGCGGCCAGCTGCCGAAAGACATCCCGAACCCGCCCACGCTGCGCAAGACCAACCCGGCCGACGCACCCATCCTCATCATGGCCGTCCGGTCCGAGACGCTGCCCCTGACCACCGTCGATGCGGCCGCCGAGAATATCATCGCCCAGCAGCTCAGCCAGGTGTCCGGCGTGTCGCAGGTCCTGGTCGGCGGACAGCAGACCCCGGCCATCCGTGTCCAGATCGACCCCGCACGCCTGGCCGGCCTCGGCCTCACGCTCGAGGACGTGCGGACCGTCCTGACCAACTCGACCGCCAACGCGCCGAAGGGCACGATCGACGGCGCGCACCAGTCCTACACCGTCTATGCCAACGACCAGCGCATGACGGCCCGGGAGTACAACGACACCATCATCAGCTACCAGCTGGGGGCCGGTGCTCAGGCGGGCGGCGCGGTGCGCATCGGCGACGTCGGCCAGGCCGTCTCCGGCCCGCAGAACCGGGAGCTGACCGCCTGGCAGGACAACAAGCCCGCCGTGCTGCTGCTGGTGTTCAAGCAGCCGGGCGCCAACGTCATCGACACCGTCGACGCGGTCCGCGCGAAGCTGCCCACGTTGCTCAAGAACATCCCGCCCGACATCCACGTGGACGTCGTCAGCGACCGCACGCTGACCATCCGCGCCTCGGTGAGCGACGTGGAGTTCACGCTGGCGCTGTCGATCGTCCTGGTCGTCGCCGTCATCTTCGTCTTCCTGCGCAACGTCTGGGCGACGGTCATTCCCAGCGTCACCATCCCCGTGGCGCTCGTCGGCACGCTGGCGATCATGTACGCCTGCGGCTTCAGCCTGGACAACCTCAGCCTGATGGGCCTCACCATCGCGGTCGGCTTCGTCGTCGACGACGCCATCGTCATGCTGGAGAACATCGTCCGCCATATCGAGGAAGGCGAGCAGCCCTACGAGGCCGCCCTGAAGGGCGCCAGCGAGATCGGCTTCACCATCCTCAGCATCAGCATCAGCCTTGTCGCGGTGTTCATCCCGCTGCTGCTGATGGGCGGCGTCATCGGCCGGTTGTTCCGCGAGTTCGCCATCACGGTCTCCATCACCATCGTCGTCTCCGCCTTCACCTCGCTGACCCTCACGCCCATGATGGCGTCCCGCTTCCTGACGGCCGAGACGAAGCGGCACGGCCGGTTCTACAACGCGGTCGAGCGGGTGTTCGACGCCATCCTGGGCTTCTATGCCCGCACGCTCGACATCGCCCTCAAGTATCGCTTCCCGACCTTCCTGGTGTTCTGCGCGACGCTCGGCGTGACCGTCCTGCTGTACGTCGTCATCCCGAAAGGCTTCTTCCCCAGCCAGGACACCGGCATCATCATCGGCATCACCGACGCCGCCCAGGACACCAGCTTCGCGGAGATGAGCCGGCTGCAGCGGCAGGTGAACGAGGTCGTGCAGAAGGACCCGGCCGTCGCCGGGGTCACAAGCTCCGTCGGCGCGGGCAGCGGCGGGCAGACCGCCAACAACGGACGGCTCTACATCACGCTCAAGCCCTGGGCGGAGCGCAAGGACGACGCTCGGGCCGTGATCGCCCGCCTGAATCGCAGCCTCCAGGGCACGCAGGGCATCCGCCTGTTCATGCAGCCCGCCCAGGACGTGCGGGTCGGCGGCCGTCTGTCGCGGACCGAATACCAGTACACGGTGTCCGACCCCGACCAGACGGAGCTGAACCAGTGGGCGCCCCGCCTGCTCGACAAGCTGAAGACCCTGCCGATGCTGACCGACGTCACGTCCGACGCCGCCGGGTCCGGCCTCACGGCGACGCTCACCTACGACAAGGACGCCGCCGCGCGCTTCGGCATCCAGCCCGGCGTGATCGACGCCACGTTGAACGACGCCTTCGGGCAGCGCCAGGTCGCGCAGTACTTCACCGACCTGAAGGCCTACTACGTCATCCTCGAGGTGACGCCGGGGCAGCAGGGCACGCTCGACACCCTGCGGGACCTTTATGTCCGCTCCGGCACCGGGCAGATCGTGCCCATCAGCACCTTCGTGCGGGTCGACAGCACGCCCGTGCAGCCGCTGGTGGTCAACCATCAGAGCCAGTTCCCGGCCGTGACGCTGTCGTACAACCTGAAGCCCGGCGCCTCGCTGGGCGAGTCCGTGACCGCCATCCAGCAGGCCCAGGCCGCCCTCGGTGTCCCCGCCACCGTGCAGGGTCAGTTCCAGGGCACGGCCCAGGCCTTCCAGTCGTCGCTCAGCTCCCAGCCGGCGCTGATCGCGGCGGCGCTGATCGCCGTCTACATCATCCTGGGCATCCTCTATGAAAGCTACATCCTGCCGCTGACCATCCTCTCGACCCTGCCCTCGGCGGGGGTCGGCGCACTGCTGATGCTGCTGGCCTTCCACTACGACCTGACGGTCATCGCCATCGTCGGCATCATCCTGCTGATCGGCATCGTCAAGAAGAACGGCATCATGATGGTGGACGTCGCCATCCACCTGGAGCGCAACGAAGGCGTCAGCCCGCACGAGGCCATCCGCCGCGCCTGCCTGCTGCGCTTCCGCCCGATCCTGATGACGACGATGGCCGCCCTGCTGTCGGGCCTGCCGCTGATGCTGGAGGGCGGGGCCGGGTCGGAGCTGCGCAAGCCGCTGGGGTTCGCCATGGTGGGCGGGCTGGCGCTCAGCCAGGTGCTGACCCTGTACACGACCCCGGTGATCTACCTGTATCTGGACAGGTTCCAGCGCTGGCTGGTCCCGGCGCGGAAGAAGCGGCAGATGCCGCGCCTGGCCGACGCCACGCGCGGCCAGCCGGAACCCGGAACGGCCTGACCGAGGGGCGCTACACCGGCTCCAGCCCCGCATCCACCAGCGCGCCCCCGGCCGCCGCGATGGCGTCCAGCAGCGCCGCCCCCATGTCAGGCGCCGCGGCCTGCACCAGCACGCCGCCCGAGAACACGCCGTCCCCGCCCAGCGCCGCCGGCAGCCGTCCGACGACGTCCACCCCGGGAATGCCCAGCAACTCGCTCACCTGCTGCAACGCCAGCTCCACCGCGCCGCTCGCCGCCAACGTGCCGGTGTAGCCGCTCTCGATCACCGTCGCCTTGGCCGCGACCATCGCGTCGATCCCCAGCCGGCGGAACAGCCCGGCCAGGAACAGGCCGCTCGCACCCTGGCGCGACAGACCGATCGACCGTGCCGACTGCAGCGCCGCGACGAACGCCTCGGGCGTCGCGATGTCCGGCCGCGCCGCGCCCTGCCGCACCGCGACGCCCACGAACGACCGCGCGAGGTCCCGCCGGCTGTCCGCCAGGACCAGCCCCTCGGCCACCAGCGCCCCGATCCCCTCGGCGGTCAGCAGCGCCACGTCCGCCCGCTCGCCCGCCCGCAGCCGCGGCAGCAGCACGGCCGTCGGCAGGAACTCCATGTCCAGCTGCACGCCGTGCGCCGCCTCGAACCGCGGCGCCAAGGCCTGCACCGCGCCGGCCAGCGCCAAGGTCGAGAGCACGCGCACGCTCATCGGCAGGTTCATCGGCTGGCTCATGGGGTGGGGGGCGCCGGTCGCCCGCATGCGGGCCTGGTCGGGCGGCGGCAGGCTGTCGAGCCAGGCCGCCTCGCCGCCGGGCTCGGGTAGCACGTGCCCGTGCTCGATCATGTCGCGCGCCGGCAGATCGACCAGGTACACCCAGACGGACGCGTTCTCCGCCCCGGCCGCGCCGGCCACCGCATCCCGCAACCCCAACAGCAGCCGCTGCCGGTCCTGCGCGCTGCGCCCCGCCCGGATCTGCCCCTGCAGGAACAGCTGGTCGCCCGCCAGCACCCGCCCGCCCACGAAGAAGCGCCCGGCCGGCACCTCATGGACGATCACCTGCGCGAAGAAGCTTGCCGCCCCCGTGACCTCGTTGTGCACGCGGGTGATGTCGGCCGCCACCTGCGACAGCTGGGCCGCGCTCAGGCGCCCCTCGGGAATGGTCATCGTGTAGGTCGGCATCGCGTCGCTCCCGGACTTGTGGGTTGCGCGCAGGCTCCGTCCCAATTCCGCCGAACACAAGCGGGAACCAGCGGGCCGCCCCGGCATTCTGGTCCCATGGACGCCCTGCAGCCCTATCGCCGGAAGCGCGACTTCAACAAGACGGCCGAGCCCGCGGGCGGCGTGCCCGCCCAGCAGGCCGCCTCCGCCACGCACGCCTTCTGCGTCCAGAAGCACGCCGCCACGCGGCTGCACTACGACCTCCGGCTCGAGCTGGGGGGCGTGCTGAAATCCTGGGCCGTCACCCGCGGCCCCAGCCTCGACCCGCGGGAGCGCCGCCTGGCCGTGGAGGTGGAGGACCATCCCATCGACTACGCCAGCTTCGAGGGCACGATCCCTAAGGGCAGCTACGGCGGCGGCACCGTCATCCTGTGGGACGAAGGCACCTGGGAGCCGCTGGTTCCCGGGAGCGACCCGGTGCAGGACCTGGCCCGCGGCGAGTTCAAGTTCCGCATCACCGCCCACCGCATGACGGGCGGCTGGGTGCTGATCCGCCTCAAGCCGAAGCCTGGGGACCGCAACCCCAACTGGCTGCTGATCAAGGAAAAGGACGATGCCGCCCGCCCCGGCAGCGGCGCCGCCCTGCTGGATGCCGACACCAGCATCAAGACCGGCCGCACGATCGACCAGGTGGCCGCCGGGCTGGTCGTCGCGAAGGCGCCGCCGCCCCGCCTGCGCCGGCCCGCCGCCGGCGCCAAGCCGGCAGCGACCCGACAAGCCGGGCCGGCCAAGCCCGACTTCATCGCGCCGCAGCTGTGCACCCCGTCCGACCGCGCGCCCACGGGGCCCGGCTGGGTGCACGAGCTGAAGCTCGACGGGTATCGCATGCAGGCCCATGTCGCCGGCGGGGCCACGCGCCTGCTGACCCGCAGCGGCCTGGACTGGACCGACCGCTTTCCCGGCGCCGCCCGCGGCCTGTCCCGCCTGCCCGACTGCGTGGTCGACGGCGAGCTGTGCGCCCTGGATGCGGAAGGCAAGCCGGATTTCGCCGCCCTGCAGGCCGCCATCGAGCGCGGCACCACCGGCGCCCTGGTGTTCTTCGCCTTCGACCTGCTGCGCCAGGGCTCGGACGACCTCCGTCCCCAGCCCCTGCTGCAGCGCAAGCAGGCCCTCGCCGCCCTGCTCGCCCCCGCCGCGCCCGCCCTGCCGCTCGATGGCGTCCGCTACCTCGAGCACTTCACGGTTCCGGGCGAGGCCGTGCTCCGCTCCGCCTGTCAGCTGGGGCTGGAGGGCGTCGTCTCGAAGAAGGCCGAAGCCCCCTACACCTCGGGCCGCGGCAGCGCGTGGACGAAGGCGAAATGCCGGGGCCGCGACGAGTTCGTGGTCGGCGGCTGGAGCCACGGCGCGGGCGGACGCCTGGTCCTGCTGCTGGGCGCCCGCCGCGACGGGCAGCTGGTCTATCTCGGCCGCGTCGGCTCCGGCATCGGCGAGGCCGCCGCCGCCCGGCTGGACCGTCAGCTCCGCGCCGTGCAGGCCGACGCCTCGCCCTTCGCCACGACCCCGAAAGACGCCGAAGGCTGGACGACCGCCACGCTGGTCGCCGAGATCGAGTACGAGGGCTTCACCGGGGACGGCAAGATCCGGCAAGGCGCCTTCAAGGGCCTGCGCGAGGACAAGCCGGCCGCCGAGGTCACGGCCCCCGAACCGCCGGCAGCCCACCCCCCGAAATCTGCAGCGGCTCCCGCATCGGCCAAGCCCGCCATCGTGCGGCCCGGCGTGCCGGGCCTGAGCCATCCGGAGAAGCTGCTCTGGCCCGATGACGGCATCACCAAGCAGGACCTGGCCGCCTACTACGCCGCCGTCGCGCCCCGCCTGCTGTCGTATATCGCGGGCCGCGCCATCTCGATTATCCGCACGCCGGACGGCATCGGCGGGCAGCAGTTCTTCCAGCGCCACGCCATGCGCGGCCAGTCGGCCCTGATCCACCAGGTGAACGTGCGGGCGGAGAAGCAGCCCTATCTGATGGTGGACACCGCAGAAGGCCTGGCCGCCCTGGCGCAGATCTCGGCGCTAGAGATCCATCCCTGGGGCGCGCCGGTCGACGACATCGAACGGCCGGACCGCCTGGTCTTCGACCTCGACCCCGCGCCCGACCTCGATTTCGCCCGGGTGATCGAGGGGGCCAGGGCGGTCCGCGACCGCCTGACCGCTTACGGGCTCGCCAGCTTCCCCAAGACCACCGGCGGCAAGGGGCTGCACGTCGTCGTGCCATTGACGCAGAAGGCCGAATGGCCCGCCGCCAAGGCCTTCGCCAAAAAGCTATGTGAATCGATGGCCGCGGACGAGCCTGGGCGCTACGTCGCCGTGATGGCAAAGAAGGCCCGCACCGGCCGCATCTTCCTCGACTACCTCCGCAACGACCGCACCAGCACCGCCGTGGCCGCCTGGTCCCCCCGGGCCCGCCCCGGCGCGCCCGTGTCGCTCCCGATCGCCTGGTCCCAGGTCACGGCGCGGCTGGACCCGAAAGCCTATACCCTCCGCACCGCCCCGGCCCTGCTGAAAAAGCCCGACCCCTGGAAGGACTGGACGGACGCCGCACGGCCCTTGCCGTGACGGCCCCACCCGGCGGCCGACCAGGGAGAAACGGGTCTCAGCGGTAGTAGCGCTTCGCCCGCCGCTCGGCCTCCTTGGCGGAGTCCTCCGGCGTGCTGGACCCGGTGGCCGCCGCAGCCACCATGTCTACCACCACGTAGTCCGCCACGACGGCGCCCGACTTGTCGCTGATCGGGCCCGGCCAGGCGAGCCAGCGGCTGGCGTTCATCGTGTCCTTGTACACCGCGATCTTCGGCTCGTTGGTCCACACCGCGCTCTGCTCGTAGGCCCGCAGCGGCTGGCCCCAATAGCCGAAGCTGCCGGTCAGCCAATGGTCGTACTGCGGCGCCTCCATCATGAACGCCAGGTAGGCCTTGGCCGCGTTCGGGTACTTGGTGTGCTTGAACACCATCGCGTTGATCGCCAGCGCCGATTCCGTGGGCTTGCCGACCGGCCCGATCGGCATCCGCGCATGGTTCAGGTCGGCGGCGATCTTCTGCAGCGCCGCGTCCGGGCTGTTCTTGGCCGAGAAAAACAGCGAGACACCGTTCTGCGTCGCGCCGATCTCGCCAGCCAGCAGCGCCTTGTTGTTGCTGGGATCGAGCCAGGAGTTCGTGCCGGGGATGAACGTCTTGTACAGCTCCCGCACATACTTCAGCGACTCGATCGTCTCCTTGCTGTTGATCGTGACCTTGCCGGTCTCGTCCACCAGCGAGCCGCCGAACGCCCAGACCAGCCAGTAGCAGAAGGCGTTGGCGTCACCCACCGCATGGCCCAGCGCGAACCCCGAGGGGTGGCCCGACTTCTGCAGCTTGCGGCTCATGTCCAGCAGCGCGTCCGTCGTCTTGGGAAAGCTGTCGTAGCCGATTTCCTTCAGCCAGCTCTCGCGGTAGACGGCCGGCCCGCCCGAAGCGCCCATCGGGATGGCGATCCACTCGTCGGTGCCGAACTTCTTGCCGTACTTCTCGGCCAGCGGATACCAGCCGCCATACTTCTTGCCGAGGTATTCGGCGATGTCGGTCAGGTCGACGAGCTTGTCGGAATAAAGGTGCGGGTCGTCCGTCCAGCCCACCACCACGTCCGGCCCGGCCCCCGTGTTGGCCGTCACCGCCGTCTGCGGCCGCAGGTCTTCCCAGCCGGAGAAGTCGATCCGGACCTGCACGCCCGTGGCGTCGCTGAACTTCTTGGTGTTCTCGCGGAAGATCACCTCGTCCGGGTCCACGAACTTCGACGGCCGCAGCACCCGCAGGCTGGCGCCCTTCTCCACCGCGAGCGTCGGCGCGGTGACGTTCGCCTCGGGGATCGCGGCATGCGCACCCCGGCCCAGCAGCCCGGCCGCAGCGGCGGCACCCACACCCAGCCCAAGCTGGCGACGGTCGATATCCCACATGATGTCGTCTCCCTGATCGTCTTCTTGTTTGTCTTTTCGCGGTCTCAAGCGACCAGGCGTGCGCCCGTGTCGCGGTCGAACAGATGCACCAGCGCCGCGTCCGTCGTCACGGCGATCGGCTCGCCCGGCTGGGCCGCCACGCGCTCGCGGAACGCCCCCATCACCGCCAGGGCCCCCAGCCGCCCGTGCACCTGCGTTTCCGACCCCGTGGGCTCGACCACCTGCACCATCAGCGGCACGCCGCCGCCGGGCGACAGCTGCAGGTGCTCCGGCCGCACGCCGTACACCACGGGCCGGCCGTTCTGGTTGGCCCCCGAGGGCGGCAGCGGCCACAGCGAGCCCCCCTCCGCCCGGAACCCGGCCGCCTCGACGGTGCCCGGGATGAAGTTCATCGACGGGCTGCCGATGAACCCGGCCACGAACTGGTTCGCCGGATGATCGTACAGCGCCAGCGGCGTGCCGATCTGCTCGACCCGCCCCCCGTTCATCACCACGATCTTGTCGGCCATCGTCATCGCCTCGATCTGGTCGTGCGTGACATAGATCGTCGTCGTCCGCAGCCGCTGGTGCAGGTCCTTCAGCTCGGCCCGCGTCTGCACGCGCAGCTTGGCGTCCAGGTTGCTCAGCGGCTCGTCGAACAGGAACACCTGCGGGTCCCGCACGATCGCGCGCCCCATCGCCACACGCTGCCGCTGCCCGCCGCTCAGCTGCCGCGGATACCGGTCCAGCAGACCCGCCAGCCCCAGGATCGAAGCCGCCCGGTTCACCCGCTCGTCCATCGCCGCCTGTGGCGCGCGCGCCAGCTTCAGGCTGAACGCCATGTTGTCCCGCACCGTCATGTGCGGATAGAGCGCGTAGTTCTGGAACACCATCGCGATGTCGCGCTGCTTGGGCGGCACCTTGTTCACCACCCGGCTGCCGATCGCGATCTCGCCCTGGTCGATCTCCTCCAGCCCGGCGAGCATCCGCAGCAGCGTGCTCTTGCCGCAACCCGAAGGCCCCACCAGGACGGTGAACTCCCCGTCGGCGATCTCGATGCTGACGCCATGCAGCACCTGGGTCGAGCCGAACGATTTGCGGACATCGCGGATGGAGACGGTCGCCATGGTGGATCGTTCCCGGGGTTGGCTGGCCTTGGATGGCCTTGTGCCGGACCATAACGGGCCCGGCGCGGCTTGGCTACAAGCCATGCGCGCCCCACCCGGCCCGCCGATCACGCCGAACTGTCCGCATGGGACCGGGACCCGGAGCAACAAATGGCCGAGGCGGCAGTTAAGCACGCAAGAACTGAACTGGATTTCGAAACTGTCGACCGATCCAACCCTGCCGGCAGCCGCGGGCCCTGCCCTGTCCATCCTGGTCGTCGATGACGACCCCCTGGTGCGTGAGGCGACGATGTGGATGCTGGCCGATGCCGGGCATACGGTCCACGAGGCATCGGACGGGATCGCCGCCCTCGACCACCTGGTCAACAAGGGCCTCGTGGACCTGCTGATCACCGATATCAACATGCCCCGCATGGACGGGCTGTCGCTGGCGCAGCAGACCAAGGCACGCTGGCCGTTCCTGCCAGTGCTCCTGGTCAGCGGCCGCCCGCAGCCGGCCGGCACCCAGGCCTTCATGGCCAAGCCCTTCGACTGGAATGCGCTGATGCGGGCCGTGTCGCGCGTCGTGCCGTAGCCAGGCGGCCGTTCGCGAAGTGCCGTACGGCCATCCGGACGTTTGATTTCTGCCCGGCCTGGGCCACATGATGCGGCGATCACGACGCGGAGAAACAGAATGGCGACCACTCTCGAGCAGGCAACGCTGGGCGGCGGGTGCTTCTGGTGCCTCGAGCCGGTCTTCCTCGCCCTGCGCGGCGTCCGGTCATCCACGTCGGGCTACGCCGGCGGCCATGTCGCCAACCCGACCTACGACGCGGTCTGCGGCAAACGCACCGGCCATGCCGAGGTCGTGCAGCTGGAGTTCGATCCGGCCGAGATCGACTTCGCCGACATCCTGCGCGTCTTCTTCACCCTGCACGACCCGACGACGCCCAACCAGCAGGGCGCCGACGTCGGGCCGCAATACCGCAGCATCATCCTGACCCACTCGGAGGCCCAGGCCACCGTCGCCCACGCGGTGATGGCCGAGATCGACGCCAGCGGCATCTGGCCCCGCAAGATCGTCACCGAGGTCGAGCCCCTGCGGGAGTTCTGGCGCGCCGAGGACGAACACCAGGACTACTTCGCCCGCAACCCCTGGTCCGGCTACTGCCGCGCGGTCATCACCCCCAAGGTCGCCAAACTCCGCAAGACGTTCAGCGACCGCCTGAAATCCGCCCAAGCCGCCTGAGGTGCCGCACGCCGCGTCCGACCTGGTCGAGGCCTATCGGGCGCTCGGCCGGGCCGGGCTGGTCGCGGGCAGCGGCGGCAACGTCAGCGTCCGGACGCCGCAGGGCATGCTCGTCTCACCCACTGGCACCACCCCCGACCGGATCACGCCGGAGTCCGTCGTGCCCACCGGCCTCGACGTCGCGGCCCCCGGCGCCAGCAGCGAATGGGCCCTGCACGCCGCCCTGTATCGCGCCCGGCCGGAGCTGCAGGCCATCGTCCACGCCCACGCCGACGCCTGCACCGCGCTGGCCTGCCTCAACCAGGCCCTGCCCCCCTTCCACTACGAGGTCCTGTCGTTCGGTGGCCCCGATGTCCGTTGCGCGCCCTACGTCACCTTCGGCACGCCCGAGCTGGCGGCCGCCGCCGTCGCCGCCATGGCGGGCCGCACCGCCTGCCTGCTCGGCAACCACGGCATGATCACCGCCGGACCCAGCCTGGAGAAAGCCATGCAGCACGCCTTCCAGCTCGAACGCCTGTGCCGGCAGTATCTGCTCGCCCGCGCCGCCGGCACCCCCCGCCTGCTCGACGCCGCGGAGCTGGACGCGGCACGGGACCGGTTCCGCACCTACGCGCTGGCCCGCGCATGAGGCGCCTGCTGCTGCTGGCGCTGCTGCTCTCCGGCTCCGCGCACGCCGCCGAGCCCTGGCCCGGCCAGACCGAAGCCAGCTGGACGGTCCCCGAGTACCGCTTCGCCAGCGGCGAAACCCTGCCCACTCTGAAGCTGCACTACGTCACCCTGGGCCGCCCGCAGCGCGACGCCGCCGGCGAGGTCACCAACGCCGTCATGCTGCTGCACGGCACCAGCGGCACCGGGCGGAACTGGCTGCAACCGATCTTCGCCGACGAGATGTTCGGCCCGGGTCAGCCGCTCGACCTCGCCACCCACTACGTGATCCTGCCCGACGGCATCGGCCGCGGCGGCAGCAGCAAGCCCAGCGACGGCCTGCGCACCCGCTTCCCGCATTACCGCTATGCCGACATGGTCGATAGCGAACACCGGCTGCTGACCGAGCACCTGGGCGTGCACCACCTGCGCCTGCTGCTGGGCGGCAGCATGGGCGGCATGCACGTCTGGATGTGGGCCGGCCTCTACCCCGGCCTGATGGACGTCGCCGTCCCGCTCGCCAGCCAGCCCGTCCGCATCAGCGGCCGCAACTGGCTCACCCGTCGCATCGCCATCGACGCCATCCGCAACGACCCCGGCTGGCATGGCGGCGACTACACGACGCAACCCACCACCTGGACCGTGACCGCCCCCACGGGCCGCCTCAACGGCGCCAACGTCCTGGCGCTGCAGGCCCAGGCCCCCGGCGTGGAACAAGGCGACGCCCTCTATCGCACCATGCTGGAGGACGCCCGCCGGCAAGACGCGAACGACGTGCTGTATGCCACGGAAGCCGTCATGGACTACGCGCCCGAAGCCCTGCTGCCGAAGATCACCGCCCGCCTGCTCGCCATCAACTCCGCCGACGACCAGGTCAACCCGCCCGAGCTGCACACCACCGAACCCGCCATCGCCCGCATCCCCGGCGCCCGCTTCGCCCTGATCCCCGCCACCCCCGCCACCCACGGCCACCTGACCTACGAACAAGCCGCCCTATGGAAGAACGAGCTGGCGGCGGTCATGGCGGGGCGGTGACAACGCCGGAATACAGCAATTCCGGCTAGAGGAAATCATTCCTTGTTTGTGAGCGACGGCGACGCTACCTCCAGCCCGAGATCGCACTCTGATTACAGTTATTGCGTATAGCAGACGATGCCCTCATTCTGACGGCAGGAACCGTGAACCATGCTCACCATGTTGAAGACCGCTGACGCAACCTCGGCCGAAATTGAGCAGATTGCTGCTGCACGTCGAGCTGTCGAAATATTGGCCCATTCAGACCGCCGCGCGGGCGTTCGCCTTGAGGCGATGTCCGACGAAGGGGACGGCAGGCCTCAACCCGTCATCCTGCCGGCGCCCGCCGTTCGACTACTGGTCGAGATCTTGAGCCATATCGCCGAAGGTCGCAGCGTTTCGATCGTTCCAGACGATGCCACGCTCACGACGAGCCAGGCTGCCGCCATGCTTCATATCTCCCGGCCCTATCTCGTGCGGCTCCTCGAACAGAAGGAGCTCCCCTACAGCCTCGTCGGCACGCATCGCCGTATCGCGGTCCCGGACTTGCTGGCCTACAAGACCAGGCGTGACGAACAAAGCCGCCAAGCGGTCGACGCGTTGTCGCGGCAGGCGCAGGAGTTGGACATGGGCTACTGACGCCTTATGGCGTTCACGGCACTGGTCGATGCATGCGTCCTCTATCCCGCGCCTCTCCGCGACCTGCTCCTTCGCCTGGGCATGGCCGGCATCTATCGGCCTCGATGGTCTGCCCTCATCCACGACGAGTGGATCGGCAGCCTCCTGAAACGCCGACCCGACCTGTCCGACAAGCTCAACCGCACTCGGGAACTGATGAACCTGTCGATCCCGGATTGTCTTGTCACAGACTTTGAGCCGCTGATCGCAGGATTGGAGTTGCCCGACCCGGATGATCGCCATGTCCTGGCCGCCGGGATCGTCGGACGGGCTGACGTCATCGTCACGTTTAATCTGTCAGACTTTCCAAAAGCCGGCCTCGACAGGTTCCAGATCGAAGCCCAGCATCCTGACGAATTCATCCGCTACGCCTTCGACTTTGACGAAACCATCGCCGTAGCAGCCGTCAAGCAACATCGCGCCGCCCTGCAGCACCCGCCTAGAACCGCCACAGAATACGTCGAGACCGTCTATGCACAAGGTTTGCCGAAGACCGCACGACTACTGCGGCGTTGGATCGATCTTATCTGAAAATATTGCCGGCCGTGCCCACGGCCGTTCCCCCAACCGCCCGAGCCCCGGCCCCAGCGCCACGCCCAGAAGGCGCGCGACCCCCCAGATACAGGCCTGGTTGGTGACCACGACCGGCTTGCCCAGCGCAGCCTCGATCTCCGGCAGCAGAGCCATCGCCTGCAGGTTTCCGCCGGGGAGGACGACCGCCTCCACCTCCGGCCCGTCCGCCTGGCGCACCAGGTCCACCAGCTGCCCTGCCGTGACGCCCGCGATCCCGTAATTGCCGCTCAGCCCCAAAGACGACTGCCGCACCGGCTGCAGCCCCACCTGCGCGAAATAGGCCGCCGCCTGCGCATCCACGGCCGAGGCGAACGGCGTGGCCAGCCCGATCCGCCGCGCGCCCAGCGCCCGCACCGCCGCCACCATCAACCCGGCCGCCGACAGCCCCCGCGCCCCCGACGCCGCCTCCATCCGGCCCACAGTCTCCCGCTCGTGCGCCTCGCCCCCGATGAACCCCACGGCGGACTGGCACAGCAGCAGAAGCGCCGGGTGCGCGCTGCCCAGCTTAGCCGATTCGCGCGCGATGTCCGGCTCCTGCGCCGCGATCCCCTGCGCGGAGACCTCCGTCAGGGTCAGCCGCCCGACATGCCAGACGATGCCGGCCGGGCCGAACCGGTTGTACTCGTATTCGACCGTGGTGTTCGACGATGGGACCAGCAGGCCCACGTGGTGCCGGGCCGCCAGCGGCGATGCGTCTCGGGCCAGATCATCCAAACGGCAGTCCTCGTTCCCGGAAAGTCCAGGCTACCCCGCCCCGGCCTGCATCGCCAGGATCGCGCGCCCGATCATCGCCGCGTTCGCCGGCACGATCGCGTTCCCCAGCGCCTGCAGGCGGGGCACCCTCAGCCTGTCAGGACCGGCCCCGTCCACCCGGGCGGGAACCCCATCATCCACTCGACGTACGAGGGGCTCAGCCGGCCACCCACGGCGTCGTTCAACGGGCAGGCCCGGCGCCGCCCCCGCTGCGCCGCACTCCCCCACTTCCAATCCCGCGCCCGCGGTGTCGGCAGCAGCCGCCCGGGCCACCAGCCACACACGCTGTCGCCGGTGCGGCGCCCCGGCATGGACAGCACCCACCACGACCGGCCACACGGTGTAACCCAGCGCCTCCAGCGCAGCGCAGACCCGGTCCGCCCCGCGGCCTCGCAGGCCAGGTACGTTCTCAGCCACCACCCAGCGCGGTCCGCACTCGGCGACCAGGCGGACCATGTGGCGCCACAGCCCCGAGCGCGCGCCGTCGACCCCCGCCCCCCGCCCCGCAAGGCTGACGTCCTGGCAGGGGAAGCCGCCGCACAGCAGCTCCGCCCGGGGCACGCCGTCGTCCCGCAGCCGGGCGGCGCCCAGCGTCCGGATGTCCGGGTAGACGGGCACGCCGGGCCAGTGCCGCCGCAACACCCCGGCGGCGAACCGCTCCTGCTCACAGAACGCGACCGTCCGCATGCCGGCCCAGTGCAGCCCGAGGCTGGCGCCGCCGATGCCGCTGAACAGGTCAAGGACGCGCATGCGGTTCCATGGTGTAGTAGGTATGTTTTCCTCTGTTGCCCGTCAAGCCCTCCATGCCTAGCCTGACCTCATGTCCAGACCCGACCTCCGCGTCGCCATCGCCGGCTACGGCGCCATCGGCCGCTCGCTCGCCCGCAGCATGATCGCCGGCATCCCGGGCGTCCGCCTTGTCGCCATCGGAGTCCGCGACCCAACCGCCACGCCGTCCCCCGCCCCCGGCATCGCTGTCGTCGCCTCCGACGCCCTGGCCCCGCTTGCCGACGTCGTCATCGAATGCGCCCCGGCCGCCACCCTGCCTGGCATCGCCACCCCCGTGCTGCGCGCCGGCCGCACCATGCTGGTGCTCAGCTGCGCCGCCCTGCTGCGCCACCCGGAGCTGGAGCAGCTCGCCCGCGACCATGGCGGCCGCATCCTGGTCCCGACCGGCGCCCTGCTCGGCCTCGATGCCGTCCTGGCCGCGGCCGAGGGCATCATCCACAGCGTGCGCATGGTCACGCGCAAGCCGCCCAAGGGGCTCGAAGGGGCGCCGCACCTGGTCCGAAACGCCATCGACGTCTCCGGCCTCACCGCGCCCCTGCTGGTCTTCTCCGGCACCGCGCGCGAGGCTGCGATCGGCTTCCCCGCCAACGTCAACGTCGCCGCCGCTCTTGCCATGGCCGGCATCGGCGCGGACCGCACCACGATCGAGATCTGGGCCGACCCGGCCGTCACCCGCAACATCCACCGCATCGAGGTCGACAGCGACGCCGCCCGACTTTCGCTGCAGATCGAGAACATCCCCAGCGAGAACCCCCGCACGGGCCGCATCACCGCCCAATCCGTCCTGGCCCTGCTGCGGAAGATGCAGGCGCCGCTCGCCATCGGAACCTGAACCGGCACCGCAACATTTCAGCACATAACCTGTCGGGACACGCGTCGTTGCGCGACCGATAACGAACCGCCCGCGGTCCACGACGACCCCGCGGCGGAGCGGGGTTGAGGCAGATGGGTTTGGCCGGTTTCCCACCATTGCGGCGCGTCTGGGCCGCCACCCTGATGGCCCTGGCCGCCGGCGCCGGCCTGCCCGCGCCCGCCCACGCCGCCACCTTTGCCGCGTCCGAGCTCAGCTACGACAACGCCCTCCTGAACCAGTTCAACCTGGTCGACCTCGGCAACTTCACCGCCGGGAACGAGACCGAGGGGCGGATCGTCGTCGGCGGCAATGCCACCGTGAACGGGTCCACCAACGTCTGCTTCAACGGCGGCTGCAACGGCAACACGACCTTCGGCGCCAGCTCCGGCACCGGCACGGGCGTCGTCGCCGCCGGGTCGGCGAACCCCGGCTACGGCGCGCTGACCGTCTTCGGCAACGTCGTCGGCGGCTACAGCGTCATGAACGGCGGCGACATCGACGTGCGCGGCACCACCAGCGGCACCTACAACCTGAACGGCAAGGGCGCCTTCAACATCGTCGGCAGCGCCCAGAACAGCACGACGGTCCAGGCCCCCACCGGCGTCAGCACCACCCAGCCTACCTTCCAGGGCACCATCCAGAACGCCAACGGCGTCGTGCCCAAGACGAACCAGCCGATCGCCAACGTCTTCCCGTTCGGGTCCGGCATCACGGCAGGGTTCACCACCCCGCTCACCAATCTGTCCAAGGGCATCGCCGCCCTGCCCGGCACACCGGGCGTCACCACGCAGGTCCTGCCCACCGGCAACAACGTCTTCTTCACGGCCGGCAGCGACTACACCCGCAACGGCAAGACCTACGGGATCGTCACCACCACCTTCGCCAACCTGGCCAGCGAGCAGAACTTCGGCGGCGTCGCGAACGGCGCCGGCGACGCCGCCACCTTCGTCATCGTCACCGGCGACGGCGCCAATTACCTGCTGCCGAACCTCAACAACACCGACAGCAAGGTCATCTACGACTTCGTGGACGCCACCACCATCCGCACGAGCGGCACCTGGAACGCCAGCATCCTGGCCCCCCTGGCCACCATCACCCAGCAGGGCGGCGTGCTGAACGGCACCATCATCGTCGCCTCCATCAACCAGACCAACGAGCTGCACCAGGGCAACCTGTTCACCGGAGATATCACGGGCCTGTCCGGCCTCAGCTACGGCGCGACCGCGGTGCCCGAGCCCAGCGCGCTCCTGCTGCTGGGCTTCGGCGTCGTGGGCGGCCTGGCGTGGCGCCGCTTCGACCGGCAGGCCCTATGACCCGGGCACCGGGCGGCGTTCAGTCGCCGCTGAACGGCGTCGCGCGCTCCGGCGGATAGACGTCGGTCGACGGTGCCCGCGGCACGGCCGGCCGCGGCGGCGGCGGCGCGTTCGGCACGGCAGCCGGCGCAGGCATGGGCGCGATCACGGTCGGCAACGACATCGCAGCCGGCACCACCCCTTCGGCCGGTCCGGCACCAGGCCCGGCAAACGGCGAGGACAGATCCGGCATCAACAACCGTCGCGTGCTGCCGGACACGGCCGGTGTCGCGGCAGCCGCCCCCGACGACCGGGACCGGCGCAACCGCGACCCCGCTACCGCCGCGCGCTGCCCCCGCCAGCGTGGCTCCATCGGGCGCGGATACACCGGCCGCTGCAGCACCAGCCGCGGCGCGATCGACGCGGACACGATCGGCGGCGCCAGATACACCGGCGGCGGGGCATAGAACGCCCGGGGCCGGTCATACGGGGCGTAATAACCCGGGGGCGGCCCGGCATACGGCGGGGGGGCGTAATAAGGCCGGGGCGCATAGTACCCGTCGTAAGCCCCTGGCCACCAAGCCACGGCCGGCCCCGCCGCGAACAGCCCGATCCCCAGAAGCACCGCCACAACCGCGCCCGCCCGATACCGCATGCGCCCTCTCCCCTCGACGAACCCAGCCCCACCATAGCGCAGGGCGTGTGACGAAGTATGGCGGTCGCAACGCCCCGTGCGAAAGCTACTTCTCCACGAACGCCTTCTCGATCACGTACGTCCCCGGCCGGTTCGCGCTCCCCTCGTCGAAGCCCAGCCGCTCCAGCAGCGCCACCGTGTCGCGCAGGAAGTCGGGACTGCCGCACAGCATCACCCGATCGTCGGCCGCATTGAGGCGCGGCAGGCCCAGATCCTCCGTCAGCGTCCCGCTGTCCAGCAGGTCCGTGATTCGCCCGGTATGCCGGAACGGCTCCCGTGTCGCCGTGGGGTAGTACAGCAGCTTCGGCCCCACCAGCTCGCCAATGTACTCGTTCTCGGACAACGCCGCGACCAGCGCCTCGCCATACCGCAGCTCCGCCACCTGGCGGCATCCATGCACCAGCACGATGTGCTCGAACCGCTCATACACCTCGGGGTCCCGAACGATGCTCGCGAACGGCGCCAGCCCCGTACCCGTGCCCAGCAGGAACAGCGTCTTGCCCGGCACCAGGCTGTCCTGCACCAGCGTCCCCACCGGCTTGCGCCCCACCAGCACCGTGTCGCCGGGCTGCAGATGCTGCAGGCGGGACGTCAGCGGCCCGTTCGCCACCTTGATGCTGAAGAACTCCAGCGTCTCGTCGTGATGCGCGCTCGCCATGCTGTAGGCCCGCATCAGCGGCTTCCCCTCCACCTCCAGCCCGATCATGGTGAACTGCCCCGACAGGAACCGGAACGCCGGGTCACGCGTGGTGGTGAAGCTGAACAGCGTGTCCGTCCAGTGGCGCACGTCCAGCACGGTCTCGGAATTGAAGTTCGACATCGGCCATCTCGCAGTTGCGAAGCCCCGCCTCATGGCACGGCCCCACCTTGAGAGTCCACTGCGGCGTGCCGACATGACAGGGATGCAGCTCTCCGTCCTCGACCTTGCCCCCGTGCCCGAAGGCGCCACCCCGGCCGACGCGCTCCGCCGCGCACGGGACCTCGCCCGCACCGCCGAGCGGCTCGGCTTCCGCCGCTATTGGCTGGCCGAGCACCACAACATGGTCGGCATCGCCAGCGCCGCGACGGCGGTCGCCATCGGCCACGTCGCCGCGGGCACCAGCACCATCCGCGTCGGCGCGGGCGGCATCATGCTGCCCAATCATTCGCCGCTGGTCATCGCCGAGCAGTTCGGCACGCTTGCCACCCTGTTTCCCGGCCGTATCGACCTCGGCCTCGGCCGCGCCCCCGGCACGGACCAGCGCACCTGGCGCGCCCTGCGCCGCGACCCCGCCGCCTCCGATCGTTTCCCGCAGGACGTGCTGGAGCTGCAGGCCCTGCTCGGTCCGCTCCGTCCCGACAACCCGATCCAGGCCGTCCCGGGCACCGGCACCAACGTTCCGCTATGGATCCTCGGCTCCAGCACCTTCGGCGCGCAACTCGCCGCCATGCTCGGCCTGCCCTACGCCTTCGCATCCCACTTCGCGCCCGATCAGCTGATGTCCGCGTTGCAGGCCTATCGCAGCCGCTTTCAGCCCGGGCAGATCGAGCGACCGCACGCCATGATCGGCGTCAACATCATCGCCGCCGAGACGGACGCCGAAGCGCGGCGCCTGTTCACCTCCGCCCAGCAGAGCTTCGCCAACATCTTCCGTGGCGCGCGTGGCCGGATGCCACGGCCGATCGACGATATCGAGGCCTACTGGACCCCCATGGAAAAGGCCCAGGCGTCCAACATGCTCGCCTGCTCCATCGTTGGTTCGTGCAGCACCGTGCGTGACGGGCTGGAGCGGCTGCAGGCCCGGACCGGCGCCGACGAACTGATGGTCGCCGCCGCCATCCACGACGACCAGGCCCGGCTCCGCTCATACGAGATCCTGGCCGAGGCGCATGCGGAGCTTCGCGAGCCCGCGTTGGCCTGAAAACGCGGGCAGGGAAGCAGGAGCCGGGACATCGCCCCGGCTCCTGCAACGGTCGTTAGATCTTCGTCGTGTCGGTATAGCCGACCGGGCGGACCGTGCCCGGAAGCTCATCGATGTCCACCTTGGTCTCGCGCACCGTGTCGTGCACCGTCTCGACCCGGTCGGTGGCCTGCTTGTTCAGGCCGATCTCCTCGACGACGCGGACATCCTTGCCCACGACGGCCTCCTCGGACCGTGCGGTCGCCGACAGCGTCCGCTCGCGGAACGCCTCGGCCGCCGCACCGCTCAGCGCGTAGCTGACGGGGCGCCGCTCGATCGTCACCCGCTCCTCGTGCAGGCTCACCTGCTCGGTCACCGGCCGCTCCACGACCCGCGACGTCACCTTGATCGCGCCCGCCTCGACCTCGCGCTTGCCGACGACCAGGTCTTCCTTCAGGACCTTGATCGTGTCGGCCGCCGCCCCCACGGGTGCCACCGGCGCCGTGCCCATCATGTCGACCGCCGGGGCCGACGTCAGCGGAGCCGCAAACTCGTGCGTCTTGACCTTGCCGTGCTCCAGCACGTACTCGACGTCGCTCTCCATCTCGGTGCTCGCCCGGACCGTCACCAGCGTGCCGCCGCGTCCGACATGGTCGGCATAGGTCTTGGCGTCAGCCTCGGTCACGCCGGCACCGGTCAACGACCCCACCAGGCCGCCCGCCGCCGCGCCCACGCCCGCCCCGGTCACGGCGGCGATCAGCCACCCCGCCGCAACGAGCGGCCCGATCCCGGGAATGGCCAACGCGCCGATGCCGGCCAGCAACCCGGCGCCGCCGCCGAGCACGGTGCCGATCGACGCACCCGTGCCGGCCGCTGCACCATGGTCCACCGGCGCCGCATCGAGCGTCGGCGCAACCGCCCGCTCCTCGTCGCCGGACACCAGGCTGATGTCCTCATGCGGGACGCCGGACGCCTCGAGGGCGGTCACGGCGCGGACGGCTTCGTCGTAGGTGTCGTAGGTGTGGGTGATCAAACGCATGTAAGTCTCCTAGTGCTTGGTTGTCCCTTGGTCGACGCCGACCGTTACTGCTGACCCATGTTGCCCTTGTAATCGAGCCACACGCCCGTCGAGGCGCCGTCCTTCATCCCGGTGCCGCGCCACACGCCGTTCCCGTCCTTCTTGAGGTCGGCCACTGTCGTGTAGCCGGCCTTCGTCAGCCGCCGCCGCGCCTCGCCCATCGTGAACGAGGTGTGGCCCCGCGCCGGCTGCGGCGCGTTGGCCGAGGTCGTCGCGACCGCCTGGTTGCGGTCGCCCGCCGCCGCTGCGGTGCCCGTGTTGCGGCCCACCATCGGGGCGCTGGCCGAAGTCCCGGTGCTGGTGTTCACGCCCGGGGCGGCCGGCACCGGCGCGCCGGGCGTCGTGGTCACGACAGGCGCCGGGACGGGGCGGGTCGGGGTCATCGGGGTCTGTGCGACGGCGGCCGTCGAGGCCAGGGCGGCGGCCAGACCGATGGCGAACTTGTTCATGTCTGCGAAACTCCTGATAGTGTGACAATGCCCGGAACAGGCCAAGGCGGTCCGGCTGCCGGGCTGCGGTGTTCAGACGCGACATCCGCCTTGGCGTTCCATCGAAAAGCGCGTCAATCTGCGCTTTTGCCCAACCTCACCCAACTCGTGATCGCCCGACCCCTCTGGACAACCGACCCATGACCGCGCCCGCCCCGCTCACCTGGTACCTCGACCCGATCTCGCCCTTTGCCTACCTCGCGCTGCCCCGGATCGAGCGTCTGGCCCGCACGCACCCGATCGCGTGGCGGCCCATCGTCCTGGGCGCGGTCCTGGCCCATTGGGGTCAGCGTGGCCCGGCGGAAATCGCCCCCAAGCGCATCCACACCTACCGCCTGTGCCAGCACCTGGCCGACGCCGCCGGCCTGCCGTTCCGCTTCCCGCCCCGCCATCCCTTCCGGTCGCTCGAGGCGCTGCGGCTCCTCGCCGCCACCGGCGACGACGCCGGCCCCGCCCGGCCCGCCATCCGCACCACCTTCGACTTCGTCTGGGCCGAAGGCCGCGACCCCTCCGACCCGGCCGAGCTCGCCGTCCTCGCCGATCGCCTCGGCACCCCCGCCACGCCCGACGCCGCCGCCAAGGCCCGCCTGCGCCACTGGACCGACCAGGCCATCGCCGCCGGCGTCTTCGGGGTCCCGACCCTGGCCGTCGGCACCGACCTGTTCTGGGGCGTCGACGCCCTGCCGCTCGCCGAGGCCACCCTCGCCGACCCCGCCCACCTGCACCGGGGCGAGATGGCCCGCCTGGCCGCCCTGCCCGTCGGTGTGGAACGCAAAGCCGGCTGAACCCGGTTCAAATCAAGCGCATGATGCGGCACAGGCGCCGCGCCGGTTATCCCGAGATGAAGTCGGCGATGACCGCGTGGAAGCGCACCGTGTCCTGCAGCTGCGGCACATGGGCCAGGCCGTCCAGCGCCTCGAACGTCGCCGTCGGCACCAGCGCCGCGAGTTCCCGCGCCATCGCCGGCGGCGTCGCCTCGTCGCCCTCGCCCACCAATATCAGCGTGGGCACCTGCAGCGCCGCGATCTCGTCCACCAGGTCGAGCGCAGCCAGGTCCGCGCAGGCCTGTGCGAACACGCCGGGGTCTGTGGCCAGGAAGCCGAGGCGCCGCTCCGCCAGCAGCGCCGGGTTCGCCTTCTGGAACGACGGCGAGAACAGCCGGCGCATCGCCACGTCCGCGATCCCCTCCAGCCCCTTCGCCGCCGCACCCGCCGCCATCGCCCGGAACGCCGCCCGGCCCGGCTCGCTGAACCGCGCCCCCGTCCCGGCCAGCACCAGGCACCGCACCACCGCCGAGTGCCGCAACGCCACCAGCAGCGCCACGAAGCTGCCATAGCCGTTGCCCAGCAGGATCGCCGGCTGCCCGGTTGCCGCCATGTCCTCCGCCATGGCCGCCGCCACGAGCGCCGCCGCATCCGGCAGGTCCGCCGCCGGGGCCGAGCCGCCGAATCCCGGCAGCTCCGGCAGCACGACACGGTGCGTCCCGGCCAGCGCCACGGCCAGCGGCAGGCAGCTCCCCGCATCCGCCAGCAGCGAATGCAGCAGCCAGACCGTCGGCCCCGCCCCCATGACCCGCGCCTGCAACCCCGAAATCCGCTGGATCATCGAACCTCCCTTTGCCCCGGTTCCCCAAGGGGTTGATGCCGCCGGCCGGTGCCGCCGGTTGACGCCGCCGCGAGCCGCGCGCGATCCTGCACCGAACGAAGCCAGAGGCAAATCAGTGGCGACCTTCAGCACCGGCACGACGATGGCCGTGAACACGGGCCCCCGGCTCGACCGCCTTCCGCTGTCCCGATTCCACCATCGCGTCCTGCGCCTCATCGGCCTCGGCATGTTCTTCGACGGCTTCGACATCTATCTCGGCGCAGCCGTCCTCGGCACCACCATCCGCTCCGGTTTCGCCACCCTGCCGCAGGCCGGCAGCTTCGTCTCGTTCACCTTCCTCGGCATGATGGCGGGCTCGCTGCTCACCGGCTTCCTCGGCGACCGCTACGGCCGCCGCTTCACCTACCAGGCCAACCTGGCCGTCTTCGGCATCGCCTCCCTCCTGGCCGCCGCGGCGCCCGACATGTCCGTCCTCATCCTGCTCCGCTTCGTCATGGGCGTGGGCCTCGGCGCCGAGAACGTCGTCGGCTACTCCACCATGACGGAGTTCGTGCCGCCCACCAGCCGCGGCCGCTACCTGGGCCTCGTCGCCGTCTTCGTCGTCACCGGCCTGCCCGTCTCGGCCCTCGTCGCCTGGCTCGTCTCCGCCGCCGCCGGCAGCCTCGGCCACCCGGAGCTCGCCTGGCGCGCCCTGTTCGTCATCGGCGGCGTCGGCGCGCTGATCGTCTGGTACTACCGCAAGGCCCTGCCCGAGAGCCCGCGCTGGCTCGAATCCGTCGGCCGCACCGCGGAGGCCGAGGCCCTCGTCGCCGCCATCGAGACGGAGGTCGCAGCCGGCAACCCGCTGCCGCCCCCCATCCTCTCCACCGGCCCCGCACCGTCCCGGGCACTCGCCACCCTGTTCCAGCCGCCGCTGCTGTCGCGCATGGTGCTCGGCTGCATCGCGCTCATCGTCATCAACACGCTGGTCTACGGGTTCATCACCTGGTTGCCGACCTTCTTCGCCAAGCAGGGCCTCTCGATCGCCACCTCGTTCGGCTACGGCCTCGTCATGGCGCTCGGCGCACCCATCGGCGCCCTGATCGGCGCGCTCACCGTCGACCGCTGGGGCCGCCGCCCCACCCTCACCATCGCCGCCGGCCTCAGCATCGTCTTCGGCGCCATCTACCCCTTCGTGCACGACCCGGTGCTGCTGCCCCTCGTCGGCCTCGCGCTCACCATCCCCATCTACGTCATGGTGGCCATCCTGTTCGGCGTCTACATCCCCGAGCTGTTCCCGACCGAGGTCCGCCTGCGCGCATCCGGCATCTGCAACACCTTCGGCCGCGGCGCGACGGTGCTCACCCCCTTCGTCGTCCTGCCGCTGTTCACCACCTACGGCGTCGGCGGCGTCCTGCTGCTCATGATCTTCCTCCTCGCGCTGCTGATCGTCACCGTGCTGACCATCGGCGTCGAACCCGCCGGCCGCCGCCTCGAGGATGTCGCCGCAGAGCCCACGCCCCTGCTGCACCCGGCCACCGCCCCATGACCCGCATGCTCGCCGCCGCCCTCCTCCTGGCGCTGGTCCACACCCAACCCGTGCGCGCCCAAACCCTGACCATCGAGGCGTCCCGCACCGACACCCCTCCCGCCTCGCTCGATCTCGCCCCCCTGCCGGCCGCCGCGGCCACCCTCACCTTCGGCAACCCGCCCGCGCTCCACCGCTTCGAGGGCCCCCTGCTCTGGACCGTCCTCGAAGCCGCCCACCTGATCGACCCGGCCCGCCACGGCGACGCCGTTCGCCAGACCATCCGCCTGCAGGGCGCCGACGGCTACGTCGCCATCCTCGCCGCCGGCGAGCTCTCCCCCGAGTTCGAAGCCAAGCCCGCCATCCTCGCCATCCGCATGGACGGCCAACCCCTCCCGCACCCGCGCGCCATCATCCCCGCCGACCACCGCCTGGGCCGAAGCGTCCGCGACGTCGTGCGCGTCACGCTGGACGAGGCGCCGAAACAACCGGCACAACCCGCCCGCTGACCTTCTCCGCCGCGACCCAATATGCCGCCTGCAACACTCCGGAGACCGCCCTTGTCCCCCCCCTTCCGCGGCCGCCGCGAAGACCGGCGCCTGCTCACCGGCGCCGGGCAGTACACCGCGGACGTCGCTCTGCCCGGTCAGCGCCACGCCGTCTTCGTCCGCGCCGACCGTGCCCACGCCACGATCCGCGCCATCGACACCCATGAGGCCGCAGCCGCCCCCGGGGTCCACCTGGTCCTGCTCGGCGCCGACACCGCAGCCGCCGGCTATCACCGCATCCAGACCCTGCTGCCCTACAAGGGCCGCCACGACGAACCCCTCCGCACCCCGCCCCGCCCCGCGCTCGCCACCGGGCGCGTCCGCTTCGTCGGCGAACCCGTCGCCCTCGTGGTCGCGGACACCCTCGCCCAGGCGCAGGACGCCGCCGAGCTCGTCCTGATCGACTACGACGACCTTCCCCCCGTCCTCCACCCCGCCAGCGCGCTCCGACCCGGCGCCCCCGAGATCCACGAGGCCGCCCCCGGCAACCTGGCCTTCGACTACGAATACGGCGACGAGGCCGCCACCACCGCCGCGTTCGCCGCCGCCGCCCACACCGTCCGCCTCACGCTCACCAGCGACCGCGTCGTCGGCAACCCCATGGAGCCCAAATCCGCCCTGGCCGCCTGGACCGGCGACACGCTCGACCTGTACACCGGCACCCAGGGCATGAACGCCCTGCGCGACAGCCTCGCCGGCCTCACCGGGATCGACCCCGCCCATATCCGCGTCCACGCCAGGGACGTCGGCGGCGGCTTCGGCATCCGCGGCCCCGCCTACCCCGAGCACGCCGCCCTCGCCCTCGCCGCCCGCCGTGTGGGAAGCCCGGTCCGCTGGGTCGCCAGCCGCTCCGAGACCTTCCTCAGCGACTATCATGGCCGCGGCCTGCAGATGACAGCCGAGCTCGCGCTCGATGCGCACGGCACCTTCCTCGCCATCCGCCACGCCTGGACCGCCGACCTCGGCGCATACCCCGTCGCCACCGGACCGCTGATCAACACCCTGAACCCGGCCATGATGTGCACCGGCTGCTACCGCATCCCGCACGTCCATGGCCGCCACCGCCTGGCCTTCACCAACACCATCCCCATCACCGCCTACCGCGGCGCGGGCCGCCCCGACATGGCCTATGCGGTCGAGCGCCTGGTCGACGAGGCCGCCGCCCAGCTGGGCCTCGATCGGCTCGAGATCCGCCGCCGCAACGCCCTGCCGCCCGAGGCCTTCCCCTACACCCTGCCGACCGGCGGCCCCATGGCCGCCACCTACGACAGCGGCCAGTACCCCGCTTTGCTGGAACGCGCCGCCGTGGCCGCCGACTGGCACGGCTTCCCCGCGCGCCGGGCCCACTCCGCCGCAAACGGCCTGCTGCGCGGCATCGGCCTTGCCCTCTTCGTCGAGCCCTCGGGCGGCGTCGTGCCGAAGGACGAGGTCGCGATCACCTTCGGGCCCGACGACGAGGTCACCATCCACAACGTGACGGGCAACTCCGGCCAGGGGCACGAGACCGTCTTCCCCGAGATCGTCGCCCGCGTGCTGGGCCTGCCGCCCGAGGCCGTCACCCTCAGCAGCAGCAACCCGGACGGGCCCGCCCTGCTGGGCGGCGGCGCATTCGCCTCCCGCTCCATGCTCTCCCCGGGCGCCGCCAGCCACGTCGCGGCGCTCGAGGTCGTCGAGAAAGGTCGCCGCCTCGCGGCCGACACGCTCGAGGCGGCCGAGGCGGACCTCGAATACGCCGGCGGGGCATACCGCATCGTCGGCACCGACCGCGCCATCGGCTTCCTGGACCTGGTGCGCCGCCACGCCGCGCCCGGGCAGTCCCCATCTCCCATCCCACATCCCATGGACACCACCACCGCCCTGCCCGCCGGCCGCGCCTACCCCTCCGGCGCGCACGTCGCCGAGGTCGAGATCGACCCGGCCACCGGCACCCTCGCCATCCTCCGCTACACCGCCGTCGACGATTGCGGCACCGTGCTCAACCACACCCTGCTCGAGGGCCAGATCACCGGCGGCATGCTGCAGGGCGTCGGCCAGGTCATGGGCGAGCTGGGCGTCTACGACGACAGCGGTCAGTTCCTGACCGGCAGCTTCATGGACTACGTGATGCCCCGTGCCGAGATGCTGCCGGTCGTCCACGTCGAATCCATCGTCACGCCGTCCCCGAACAACCCGCTCGGCGTGAAGGGCGCAGGCGAGGCCGGCACCACCGGCGCGCTGCCGACCATGATGAACGCGGTCATGGACGCCATCCGCCCCCGGGGCGTCACCCACCTCGACATGCCCGCCACCCCCCACCGCCTGTGGCAGGCGCTCGCCCGATGACCGCCACCATCCTCACCATCCCCACCCTCACCATCCCCGGCCTGCGTGGCGGCCCCATCGACGTCGCGCCCGGCACCCCCCTGCTCGTCGTCAACACCGCCTCGTTGTGCGGCTTCACCGGCCAATACGCCGGGCTGCAGCGCCTGCACGAACGCTACGCGCCGCAGGGCCTGCGCGTGCTGGCCATCCCCTCGGCCGACTTCGGCGGGCAGGAGCACGCCAACGCCGCCGACACGCTCGAGGTCTGCGACCGCCGCTTCGGCGCCACCTTCCCCATCGCCGCGACGACGCATGTGAAGGGCGCGGCCGCCACGCCGCTGTTCCGCTGGCTCGCCGCCCAGGCCGGACCGCTGGGCCGCCCGCGCTGGAACTTCTACAAATACGTCATCGGCCGCGACGGCCGCCTCGTGCAATGGTTCACCAGCCTGACCACCCCCGAGGCCCCGCGCCTTCGGGCCGCCATCGAACGCGCCCTGCACCCCGGCTGAATCGGCCTCCCATGACCCCCCGCTCCGACGCCTGCGCCATCGCGGTCATCGCCAAGGCGCCCCGCCCCGGCCACGTCAAGACCCGTCTGCGGGCCATACTGACCCCCGAGGAGGCGGCGGACCTCGGTGCCGCCTTCCTGCAGGACACGCTCGCCAACCTGCAGCGCGCCGGGCAGCACGTTCCCGTCGCCGGCTTCGTCGCCTATGCCCCGGCCGGCGCCGAGACCCGCTTCGACGGCCTGCTGCCCGCAGGGACCGCGCTGGTGCTGGCCGACGGCACCAACGGCGACGCACCCGGCGTCCAGGGCTTCGGCCGCGTCCTGCTCGACGCCACCCGCACCCTTCTGGCCCAGGGCTGGGGCGCCGTCTGCGTGCTGGGCGCAGACAGCCCCACCCTGCCCACCGCCCACCTGGTGTCGGCCGCCCGCCTGCTGCTGCAGAACCAGGCCGACGCCGTGCTCGGCCCCGCCGACGATGGCGGCTACTGGCTGCTCGGCCTCACCCGGCCGCATCCCGAGCCCTTCGCGAACATCGCCTGGAGCACCGAGACGGTTGCGCAGGAAACCCGGGCCGCCATCCGCGCCGCCGGCCTGCGCCTGGCGGAGCTGCCCCCCTGGTACGACGTCGATGACCCCCCGGCCCTCGCCCAGCTCGTGCAGGACTGCGCGCAGCCCGACACCCCGGCCCCCCGCACCGCCGCCCTCGTCGCCGCCCTGCACCTGGCCGCCCGCCCCACCATGCCGCAACCCCCGCGGCGGCACGACCTGGTCATCGGGGACAGCCGATCCAGCGTATGAGGCCATTGGCCGCCCTCCTTCTCCTCGCCGCAGGCTTCCTCGCCGCCATCGCCGCCGGGATGCTCGTGCAGCGTCCCGGCACCTATGGCGGCCTCGACCATGACGCCGAGCTGGTCTTCGCCGCCACCACCAGCCTCGCGGGCCTCGTCTACGCCCTGACGCTGTGGCGCGTTTTCCGCGAACCCCTGCCGCGCCACGCCGTGCCGCTCATCCTCGGGGTCGGCCTCGCCGCCCGCCTGCTCGTGTTCATGCTGCCGCCGATCAACTCGACCGACATCTACCGCTACGTCTGGGACGGCCGCGTGCAGGCCGCCGGCATCAACCCCTACCGCTACATCCCCAGCGACCCGGCCCTCGCCCCGCTGCGCGACGCGGCCCCCGGCGCATCGGCCATCTACCCCAACATCAATCGCGCGGAATACGCGCCCACCATCTACCCCCCCGCGGCCCAGGCGATCTTCGCCCTCGTCGGCGTCGCATCGCCCGGCATAGGGACCATGAAGGCCGTCATGCTGGCCTTCGACGCACTCACCGCCGGCGTCGTGCTGCTGATCCTGCGGGCAGCCGGGCGGCCCGCCGCCCACGTCGCCATCTGGGCCTGGAACCCGCTGGTGGTGTGGGAGTTCGCCAATGGCGGCCACGTCGACAGCCCCGCCATTGCCTTCACCGCCCTCGCCACGCTCGCCGCCATCACCCGCCGCCCCGGCTGGGCCGGCGCCGCGCTCGGCCTCGCCGTGCTGACCAAGCTGCTGCCCGCCGCCCTGTTCCCCGCCCTGTGGCGCATGCGCGACGGCAAGGACCGGAGCTGGCGCACCCCCGCCGCCGCCGCCGCCACCATCCTGGCCGCCTACGCCTGCTATGCCGGCGCAGGCTGGCGCGTGCTCGGTTTCCTGCCGGGCTACGCGACGGAGGAACGGCTGTCCGACGGCGGTGGCTACCTGGCGCTGCGACTGGCTGCGCTCGCCGGCCCGCTGCCCCCCATGGCCGGGCGCCTCTATATCGCCGCCGGGCTCGTGCTGCTGGCCGCGGTGGCCCTGATGATCCTGCGCCGCCCCTTGCCCGTCGCTGCCCCGGCCCGCGCGGATGTGATCGGCGTTTGCGCCGTCGTGCTGACCGCCATGCTGCTGGCCGTCCTTTCGCCGCATTATCCGTGGTATCTGACGATGCTCGTACTGCCCGCCGTCCTTCTGCCACGCCGCACGTCGTCACGCTGGAGCTTCCCGGGCCTGAGTGTGCTATGGCCTACCCTCGCGGGGCCCTTCCTCTATCTGGACTTCGCATTGCAGCATCCGAGCTGGGCTGCGATCGTCTACCTGCCGTGCCTGCCGCTGCTCTGGCTCGATGTCCGAACCTGGCGGCGCTCCCTGCCCGACGAAAGAGGCGCATGATGCCCGACACCCACGTCCTGCCCGGCCCGTCCGCGACGCCCGCCACGCCCGACCCCCGCCGCTACTTCGAGCAGGTGTCCGCCCGCGACAGCGTCGCCGAGCGCCCGCCGGTCTGCCTGTACCTGGAGGTGACGAACCGCTGCAACCTCCTCTGCGAGACCTGCCCCCGCACCTTCGAGGCGCTGGAGCCGCCGGCCGACCTCTCGATGGACCTGTTCCGCACCATCGTCGACCAGGTCCCGGACGTCGCCCGTGTCGTGCTGCACGGCGTCGGCGAGCCCATGCTGGTCAAGCACCTGCCGGACATGATCCGCTACCTGAAGGCCCCCGGCCGCAGCCCGGTCCACGTGCTGTTCAACACCAACGGCACGCTGCTGGCACCGAAGAAGCACCGCGAGATCATCGACACCGGGCTCGACGAGCTCCGCGTCTCGCTGGATGCCGCCGAGGCCGCAACCTTCCTGAAGGTCCGCGGCAAGGACATGTTCGACCGCATCGTCCGCAACGTCAGCGCCTTCACCAACCTGCAGGCCGCGATCGGCGCCGAGAAGCCCGTCGTCAGCCTCTGGCTCACCGGCCTGAAGGAGACGGTGGACCAGCTGCCCGACTTCATCCGACTGGCCGCCCGCATCGGCGTGAAGGAGGTCCATCTCCAGCGCCTCGTCTTCGACGATGCGGGCTTCGGCATGGCCCGCCTCGACAGCAGCCTGTTCGAGAGCACCCGCGCCGAGGAGGAGGCGACCATCGCCGAGGCCAAGGCGATCGGCGACCAGCTGGGCGTCGTGCTGGATGCCTCGGGCGCGACGGAGCCCGGCCTCAGCCTGAAGAAGCAGTCCGACGACAAGCCCTGGGCCACCTGCCGCCGCCCCTGGTCGCTGATGTACTTCACCGCCCATGGCCGCGCCCTGCCCTGCTGCATCGCGCCCTTCTCCGCCCGCGGCTACGAGAACTACACCCTGGGCGACGCCACCCAGCAGACCCTGCGCGAGATCTGGAACAGCCCGGCCTATCGCGACTTCCGCACCGCCCTCGTCGGCGACACCCCGCCCAAGCCCTGCCAGGGCTGCGGCCTGCGCTGGAGCCTCTGATCCCGTCCAGGCCCCTGCCCCCGAACACGCTGCTCCGCGTCGCCGTCGTCATCCCCACCTGGAACGAGGCCGGCGCCATCGACCGGGTGGTGCGCGACGTCCTGGCGCAGAACGTGGCCCAGGTCGTCGTGGCCGACGGCGGCAGCACCGACGGCACGCAGCAGCGTGCCCGCGACGCCGGGGCGACCGTCATCGATGCCGGCCGCGGCTACGGCCGCGCGTGCTGGATGGGGGCACTCGCCGCCCGGCCGGAATGCACCCTCATCGCCTTCATGGACGGCGACGGCGCGGACCTGCCCGACCAGCTGAAGGTGCTCGCCGAGCCCATCCTGGCCAACCGCATGGACTTCACCATCGGCTCCCGCACCCGCGGCCGCCGGCAGAAGGGCGCGCTGAACTGGCACCAGCATGTCGCCGGCTACCTCGCCGGCCGCCTCATGGGCGCGCTGTACGGCGTCCGCTACACCGACATGTGCGCGCTGCGCATCATCACCCGCACCGCCCTGATGGACCTCGGCATGACCGAGATGACCTACGGCTGGAACATCGAGATGCAGATGAAGGCCGCCCGCAAGCGCCTCCGCATCCAGGAGATCCCGGTGCCCTACCGCGTGCGCGCCGCCGGGCAGTCGAAGGTCGCGGGATCGTTGAAGGGCACGCTCAACGCCGGCACCAAGATCGTCACCACCTTCCTGCGCGTCGCCACCAGCGGCCCGTGAGCCCCACGCTGCGCTACGCCGCCGGCCGCCTGGTCACCACGCTGCTGATCGTGACCGGCGCCATGCTCCTGCTGTTCGGCCTGACCGCCCTGGTCCCCGGCGACCCCGCCGCCATCTTGCTGGGCCCGCAGGCCTCGCCCGAGACCGCCGCCCGCTTCATCCGCGAGATGGGGTTCGACCAGCCCGTCCCCATCCGCTTCCTGCGCTTCGCCGGCCGCCTGCTGCAGGGCGACCTGGGCACCGACGTCGTCAGCGGCCGCCGCGTCTCCGCCGCCATTGCCGCCGTCCTGCCCTACACCGTCGTGCTCACCTTCGCCGCCATCGGCCTGTCGGTCCTGCTCGGTGTCCCGCTCGGCGCATGGGCCGCCACCCGCCCGGGCTCCTGGCCCGACCACGCTTTGGCCGGCCTCTCCGTCGCCTTCATCGCCATCCCGGGCTTCGTCGTCGCCATCCTGCTGCTGATCGTCTTCTCCACCTGGCTCGACTGGCTCCCCGTGCTGGGCGCAGGCGACCCCGGCGCATGGGGCGACCAGGCCAGCCGCCTCGTGCTGCCCACCGTGGCACTCTCCATCGGCTGGGTCGGCTTCATCGCCCGCCTGGTCCGCACCAGCATGCTCGAGGTTCTGGACGAGCCCTACATCCGCACCGCCCGCGCCTACGGCCTGCCCAGCCCGCAGCTCATATATAAGTACGCGCTGAAGAACGCCTGCATCCCGCCGCTCGCTGTCCTTGGCCTGGGCGTCGGCCGGCTGCTCGGCGGCGCCGTGCTGATCGAGATCGTCTTCGCCCGCCCGGGCCTCGGCCGCCTCGTGCTCGACGCCATCAACGCCCGCAACTACCCCGTCCTGCAGGGCGCCGTCCTCGTCGTCGTCCTCCTGTTCGTCCTCACCAACCTCGCCATCGACCTGCTCTACGCCGCCATCGACCCCCGGCTGCGGCAACGGCTGTGATCCGCGCCCTGCTCGCCACCCCGGCCGGCGCGCTCGGCACCGCGCTCGTCGCCCTCGTCGCCCTTGCCGCCCTGTTCGCGCCGCTCCTCGCGCCTTACGACCCCGACGCCATCGATGTGCTGCACCGCTTCGCCGGCCTGACGCCCGCCCACTGGCTCGGCACCGACCAGCTCGGCCGCGACCTGCTGAGCCGGCTCCTGCACGGTACTACCGTCGCCATGCAGATCTCCCTCTCGGCCATCCTCGTCGCCCTCGGTCTCGGCACCGTCCTCGGCATGACAGCCGCCGCCCTGCCCACGCGGTGGGAGCGGCCGTTCCTGATCCTGTTCGACATCGTCGCTGCCTTCCCCTCCCTCATCCTCGCTCTGGCCGTCATCGCGGTGTTCGGCCCGTCCAACGCCCACCTCGTCGCCATCGTCGCCGCCACGCTCGTCCCGCATTTCGGCCGCGTCGCCCGTGCCCAGACGCTCGCCTTGCAGGCCGCCCCCTTCCTCGAGGCCGAGCGCATCCTGGGCGCATCGCCGCTCCGCATCATGGCCGCCCACGTGCTGCCCAACATCGCTGGCCCGCTGTTCGTGCTGGCCTGCATGGAGGTCCCGGTCGTCATCACCATCGAGGCCGGGCTCAGCTTCATCGGCCTCGGAGTCCGCCCCCCGCTCGCCAGCTGGGGCACCCTCATCTACGACGGCTACGCCTACCTCGGCGAAAGCGCGCTGCCCGTGCTGACCGGAAGCCTCGCCCTGGCCGTCGCCACGCTCGGCTTCACTTTGTTCGGCGAGGCGCTCCGCGACGCCGCCGACCCCAAGGCCCGCCGCGGATGACCGCCGCGCCCATCGTCCTCATCGAGGGCCTGACGATCGAGGCCCGCACCCCGGCCGGCCCCGCCCACCTCCTGCGCGGCGTTGACCTCGCCATCGGCCAGGGCCGCATCCAGGGCCTGGTCGGTGAGAGCGGGTCCGGCAAGTCCACCCTGGCGCTGGCGCTGCTGCGTCTGCTGCCCCGTAACGTGGCGCCCCCCGGCGGCCGGGTGACGATGCACGGGCAGGACATCCTGCGCCTCGACGAACGCAGCTTCGCGGCCTGGCGCGGCACCCGCCTGGCCATGATCTTCCAGGACCCGGCGACGGCGCTAAACCCGCTGTTCACCGTCGGCACCCATCTCATCGACGTCCTCCGCCGCCGCGAGCCCGGCCTCTCCCGCCCCGCCGCCCGGGCCCGCGCCACCCAGGCGCTGGACCGGGTCGAGATCGCCGACGCCCCCCGCCGCATGGCGGCCTACCCGCACGAGCTCTCCGGCGGGCAGCGCCAGCGCGTCATGATCGCCATGGCCCTGCTCGCCCGCCCCGACCTGCTGCTGGCCGACGAGCCCACCACCGCGCTCGACGCCACCGTCGAGACCGGCATCGTGGCCCTGCTGCGGGACCTCCGGACCGACCTCGGCGGCGCGATCCTCTTCATCTCCCACCAGCTCGGCCTGGTCGCCCGCCTGTGCGACGACATCGCCGTCATGTACGCCGGCCGCGTCCTCGAATCCGGCCCGGCCGCCGCCGTCTGTGCCGCGCCCAAGCACCCCTACACCGCCGCCTTGCTCGCCTGCGAGATCGCCGACGTGCTCCCGGGTGCCGCCCACGACGCACCCCTGGCCACCATCCGGGGCGACGTGCCGGACCCGCGCGCCACCCTGCCGGGCTGCATCTTCGCCCCACGCTGCCCTCACGCGGAACCCCGCTGCACCGCGGAAGTCCAGACCTTGCGGCCCCTCGCCCCGAAGTGGAGGGCCGCGTGCTGGAAAGCGACCTGACCCCGAGGGTCGCCGGCGTGCTCCAGGGCGTCGGCGTCGTCTACCCCGGCGGCGCCCGCGCCCTCGACGACATCGACCTCGTCCTGCAACCCGGCGTCATCACGGCGCTGGTCGGCGAGTCCGGCTCCGGCAAGACCACCCTGTGCCGTGTGCTGGCCGGGCTCCAGGCCCCGTCCTGCGGCCAGGCGCAGGTCGACGGGACCGTCGCAGGCGGCCTGCGGGGCGCAACCCGGCGCCGCTTCCACCGCACCGTTCAGATGCTCCTGCAGGATGCGCCGGGCTCGCTCTCGCCCCGCATGACCGTCCGTGCCCTGCTGCACGAACCCGTCGTCATCCACGGCATGGACCGTCAGGCGACAATGGCCCGCCGGGACACGCTGCTGGGCCGCCTCGGCCTGCATGCCGGCCTGCTCGACCGTTATCCGCACCAGCTCTCGGGCGGCCAGGCCCGCCGCGTCGCCATCGCCCGCGCGCTTCTGGTGCAGCCCCGGCTGTTGATCGCCGACGAGCCGACCGCCGGCCTCGACCTGTCGGTGCGCAACGAGCTGCTCAACCTGCTGAGGGCGCTGCAGGCCGAGCTGGGCCTCACCTTGCTCCTGGCCACCCACGACCTCGCCGTCGTCCGCCGGATCGCCCATACCACCATCGTCATGTACCTGGGGCAGATCGTCGAACAGGGCCCGACTGCGGCGCTGTTCGCCAAGCCGGCCCACCCCTACACCGCAGCGCTTCTGGCGGCATCGGCCCCGGTCGAGGCCGCCGGCCCCGGCCACACGATCCTGCATGGCGAGATCCCGAGCGTCTTCCATCCTCCTGGCGGCTGCCGCTTCCACACCCGTTGCCCCGATGTCTGGCCCCGATGCCGGTACGACATGCCTGCCCTGACCGGCAAGACGGGGCAGGTGCGCTGCCACTATCCCCGATAACCGGGACTTTCCTGGACAATGAACCAGATGCGGGAATGAGTCCTGACAGGGCTTGCCCCAAAATATAACAAATCTCAACTGTCAATTAAATTCTGACGGAAATCATCCATTCTGACGTCAAATAGCGGTGTGCTTCTTAACCTTGCTCCCCTATGTAAGCCCTGGTTGCACAGGGATCGCCAGACATGACCACGCTGACGGTAGGGACGGGGCAGCAGTACACGACGATTGCGGCGGCTGTGGCTGCGACGAAGGACGGGGACACGGTCCTGGTGCAGGCGGGGACCTACACCAACGACTTCTTCGACGTGCAGACCAAGATCACGCTGCAATCCGTTGGCGGGCTGGCGATCATTGCCGCCACCGTCTCGCCGTCCAACGGCAAGGGCGCGGTCGTCGTCGACAACGACGTCACCATCGACGGCTTCGGCTTCACCGGCGTTGGCGTCGGCGACGGCAACGGCGCCGGCATCCGCTACGACAGCGGCAAGATGGTCGTGCGCAACAGCGTCTTCTGGAACAACCAGAACGGCATCCTCGCCAACGCCGACCCCAACGGCACCATCCTCATCCAGAACTCCGAGTTCAGCCATAACGGCGCCGGCGACGGCTACACCCACAACATCTACATCAACGCCGTCGCATCCCTCACCGTCCAGAACAGCTACTTCCACGACAGCGTCGCCGGCCACGAGATCAAGAGCCGCGCCCTCTCCACCACCATCACCGGCAACCGCATCCAGGACCTGGCCGGCGACGGCAGCTACAGCATCGACCTGCCCGACGGCGGCCTGGCCACCGTCACCGGCAACACGATCGAGAAGGGCCCCAACACCCAGAACAACTTCACCATCCACTACGGCGGCGAGGGCGCCCCCTATGCCGGCTCGGCGCTGACCGTCAGCGGCAACACCCTCATCAGCGACAACCCGGCCGCCACCCTGCTGCTCAACCAGACCACCATCCCCGTGGCGCTGACCAACAACGCGCTCTGGGGCTTCTCCGCCACGCAGATCGCCAACGGACCCGTCGTCCAGAGCGGCAACACCACGCTCGCCACCGAGCCCGCGCTCAACCTGGCCACCCTCGTGCCCGCCACCCTCACCACCACCACCACCGGCGGCGTCACCACCACCACCCCCATCACCACCACGCCCGCGCCCCCGCCCACGACCGACCTCTCGCTCGGCACCAAGCTGACCAGCTTCGGCACCGCGGGCGCCGTCGTCGCCAGCGGGCACGTGCTCACCGTCGGCGGCTTCGGCACCGGGGCCGCCTTCTCCAGCCTGCAGAGCGCGCTCGCCGCCTCCCAGGACGGCGACACGATCCAGCTGGCGGCCGGCACCTACGTCAACGATTTCGGCGTGGTCAACCACAAGGTCATCATCGAGGGCGTCGGCGGCATCGCCCGCATGGTCCAGCAGAACGACATCTACCACGCCAGCGGCATCCTGGTCGTCAACACCGACGTCACCATCATGAACATGGAGTTCACCGGCACCGCCAGCGACAACGGCTATGCCCCGGGCGTCGCGATCAACGCCGGCAACGCCACCATCGTCAACAGCCGCTTCGACAACAACGAGGTCGGCCTGCGCGCCAACGACAACCCGCTGACCAACCTGTCGATCTACAACTCCGACATCGGCTCCAACGGCAACGTCTACCGCGGCACCAACAACCTCCAGGTCGGCGCCATCAACAGCCTCACCATGGTCGGCGACTACGTCCACGGCGCAACGTCGGGCCACGAGGTCTACGACCGCGCCTTCAACACCGACATCGAGAACACCCGAATCAACGACGGCGCAGGATACGCGTCAAGCTTCCTCGTCGACCTCGGAGCAGGCGGCAATGCCAAGCTGGTCGGCGACACCTTCGTCAAGGGCGCCAACGCGACCAACGGCGTGCTGGTGCATGTCGGCGGCGAAGTCACGCCCTACCTGAACAGCAAGGTCCAGGTCGACTTCTCCACACTCATCACGCAATACGCCAACCTGTATCACCCCTACACCTACTTCATCTCGGCCGAGACGAGCACCGGCATCGTCCCCGTCACCGCCACGGCCGACACCTTCGTCGGCGGCGTGCCCGGCAGCGCCCAGCTCACCAACGTCAGCGGCACCGGCAACGTCGCCGCCGCCGCCGCCAGCATCGCCAGCACGTCGATCGACACCAGCTCCCCCGTGTCGGCCGCCGCCGCCCCGGCCGCCTTTACCGGGCCCACCGGTCCCAACACGCTCACGCTGCGCCTGGCCCAGGACGCCAGTGCCGACAACGCCGAGTTCCTGGTCAGCATCGACGGCAAGACCATCGGCGGCGGCATGGTGGTCGCGGCCAGCGGCAGCGCCGGCCAGATATTCAGCTTCAACGGGACATGGAGCCTGGCGCCGCACCAGGTCTCGATCTCGTTCATCAACCCGCGCGACTCTTCCTCGGGCGCCACGGACCTCATCGTGCAATCGGTCCAGCTCGGCAGCTTCCTCATCAAGCCGAACCAGGTGGTATCCGGCGGCACACCCTATACCGCCACCGTGACCAACAACGTCTCCTATCCCGACTTCGATGCGAACTACTACCTGACCCACAACCCCGACGTGGCTGCGGCCGGCGTGGACCCCTTGATCCATTACCTCACCCAGGGCTTCCTCGAGGGCCGCAACCCGAACGCCTGGTTCGACACCAAGTACTACCTCAAGCAGAACCCTGACGTCGCCGCCTCCGGCCAGAACCCCCTCGTGCAATACGAGACGGTGGGCTGGAAGCAGGGCCGCGACCCCAGCCTGATGTTCTCCGACTCGAAGTACCTCGCCGCCAACCCCGACGTGGCCGCCGCCAACATCGACCCGCTGCAGCAGTACATCCAGGCGGGCCAGGCCCAGGGTCGCGCGACGTTCCTGACCGGGGGCACCGCCGCCGCCGACCCGCTCGTGAATGCCGCCTATTACGACGCCCAGCTCGGCGCGACGCTGATCCCCGCCGGGGCCGCCGGCGCACAGCAGGCCGCCGCCAGCTACGCCGCGACCGGCTGGCAGAAGGGCCTGAACCCGGACGCGTGGTTCGACACCAACTACTACCTCGCCCACAACCCCGACGTCGCCGCCGCCCACGTCAACCCGCTGCTCCAATACGAGACGGTCGGCTGGACGCAGGGCCGGGACCCGTCCGCGCTGTTCAGCACCAACAAGTATATCGCCGCCTACGCGGACATCGCCGCCGCGCACGTCAACCCCCTGCTGCACTACGTCAACATCGGCCAGTCGGAAGGGCGCCAAGCCTTCGCCGTCTGAGCTCGTCTGGGCTGACCGGGAGGAAGTCTTTCCAGGTCGTCATCTCCGGGCTTGTCCCGGAGATCCACGCCCGGCCACCATCACGAGCTCAATACTCTGATCTCGGTGGCGGACCCCTTACCGCCGCAGGGCCGTCAGCACGACCCAGCGCCCTCGGGAGTAGTTGAATCCCTGCACCTCGGCCGCGACGAGCGGCACGATCCCCCGCGTCGTCAACGCCGCCCGCACCGGGCCCAGATCCCGGTCGCCCACCAGCAGCGTGTCGACCTCGCCCGCCGCCAGCGCTGCCGCTCCGTCCGCCGCCAGCAGCCACCGTGTCCCGCTGCCCTCCAGGAACAACAAACTCGGCTCCGAATACCCGACGGACCCCAGCCGGCCCCAGCCCCCGGGCGGTGCCGCCCCGACCAGGCGCGGCCCGAGCCATAGGGGCACAAGCCGCGGCAGCTCCCACTCCAGCACGGCCCCGTACAGCACGGGCGCCAGCACGATCGCCGCCATGGCGCCGCGCGCCAAGCCGCCATCCCCGGAACCCCGGACCGCGAACCACCCGACCGCCAACGCGGCGCCGGCCGCAGGCAGCCCGATCCAGGGATCGAGATGCAGGAACGCCGGCGCCTCGACGAAGCCGGCCGACAGAAGCACCGCGACCGCCGCCGCCAGCCCCGCCCCGCTCCAACGAACCCCACCTCGGAGCACCCCGGCCCGGGTCACGCCCCAGGCCAGCAACAGGCAGACGGCGGGATACAGCGGCAGCGGATAGTGCGGCAGCTTCGTCGGCGCCGCCTCGAAGACGATCCAGGCCGGCACGGCCCAGGCCAGCAGGAACCGGACCGCCGGCTCCCGCCGGTCGCGCCAGCAGGCGACCAGCCCGGCCGGCAGGGCGGCCGTCGCCGGAAACAGCAGCAAAGGCAGCAGCACCAGATGCAGCCCGGGCGGCCCGCCATGCGCGTCGTCGCCCGAGGTCAGCTTTCGCCCGAGGTCGCCGCCGATCGCGTCGGAGAAGAATCGCCCCTCCGTCGCCACCCCGATCGCCAGGAACCAGGGCAGCACCACCGCCAACATCAGCGGCACGCCCCAGGATGGCCGCAGGCAGCGCCACCAGCGCCCCGGCCCCTCCGGGTTCCGCCGGTCGGCCACCACCAGCGTGACCACCGTCAGCCCCGCCACCATCGGCGCGATCGGCCCCTTCAGCAGCACCCCCAACCCCATCCCCAGCCAGAACAGCGCCGCCGACCCCCGGCCCACCCGCCCCGGCTCCCGATACGCCTGCGCCAGCACCCCCATCGCCACCGTCGTTGCCCCCAGCAGGGCCGCGTCCGTCTTGGCGATGTGCACCTCCAGCACCAGCAGCACCGAGGCGGCCAGCATCCCCGCCCCCAGCAGCGCCGCCCGCCGCCCCACCAGCACGAGCCCCACCTGGAACGTCGCCAGCACCGCGGCCAGCCCCCCCAGGAACGACGGCACGCGGTACGGCCACACCGGGTTCCCCTGCGCCAGCCCCAGCGCCGAGGCGGCCGCCACGAACGGCACCTGCAGCCAGTGGATGCCGATCGGCTTGCGGTTCCGCGCCTCCGTCCCGTTCATGATCCGGACGTAGTCGCCGGTCTCCAGCATCTGCTTGGTCGCCTGCGCGAACCGGCTCTCGTCCCGGTCGCCGGCCGGGATCGTGAAGAACCCGGGCAGCCACAGGGCCAGGCACAGCACCGTCAGCACCAGCCACGGCCGGCGCGGCTCCAGAAGCCTCGTCATGCCCGGCCCCCTAGCATGCGTCCGCGATCCGCGCCATGAACCCCGCCCATGACCCCCGCCCTGCCGCGCCAACCCGACACGAAGCCCAACGCCCCGCCCCGCGACCCCACGCGGGAGGTCGCGTTCGACCTGCTGACCGCCGTGCTCGACCGCCACCGCCCGCTCGAGGAGGCGCTCGACGCGGCCCCCGCCATCGAGCCGCGCGACCGCGCCGCCGCCCACCGCCTGGCCGCCGCCGTCCTGCGCCGCCTCGGCTCGCTCGATGCCGTCATCGAGCCCTTCCTCGCCCGCGCCCCGCCCGACCCCGTGCGCCACATCCTCCGCCTCGGCGCCGCCGGGCTCCTGCTGCTGGAGACCCCGCCGCACGCCGCCGTCGGCACCGCCGTCGACCTGGCCCGCGCCCGCAAGCTCGCCCCCTTCGCCGGCCTCGTGAACGCCGTCCTCCGCAAGGTCGCCGCCGCCGGCCCGGCCAGCCTCGAGGCCTTCGACGGCCCCCGCCTCGACACGCCCGCCTGGCTGTGGGCCAGCTGGGGCACGGAGGCCCGCATCATCGCCGAGGCCCACACCCACGAGGCGCCGCTCGACCTCACCTTGGCCCCCGGCGCCGAACCACCCGAGGGCGGCGACCGCCTGCCCACCGGCTCCGTCCGCTACCCCGCCGGCACGCGCGTGACGGAGCTGCCGGGCTTCGACGAAGGGCGCTTCTGGGTGCAGGACGCCGCCGCCGCCCTTCCGGCCCTCCTGCTCGCCGCCCGCCCCGGCGAGCGCGTCGCCGACCTGTGCGCCGCCCCTGGCGGCAAGACCGCCCAGCTCGCCGCCACCGGCGCGCGCGTCATGGCCGTGGAGCGCGACCCGCACCGCCTGCGCCGCCTGCACGACAACCTGGCCCGCCTGCAGCAGGAGGTCGAGGTCGTGCAGGCCGACGCCGCCGTCTGGACCCCCCCCGAACCCCTCGACGCCGTCCTGCTCGACGCCCCCTGCAGCGCAACCGGCACCATCCGGCGCCACCCGGACGCGCTGCGCCTCAAGCGCCCGCGCGACCTCGTGGACCTCACCGCCGGGCAGGACCGCCTGCTGGCCGCCGCCGCCGCCATGCTCCGCCCCGGCGGCCGCCTGGTCTATGCCGTGTGCTCCCTGCAGCCCGAGGAAGGCGCCGCCCGCCTGGCCCAGCTCGGCGCCCTGGGCCTGCGCCCCGACCCGTTCACGCCGGAAGAGCTTGCCGCGATCCCCGAGGCCCGCACGCCCGAGGGCCACCTGCGCACCCATCCCGGCCTGTGGCCCGGCCGCGGCGGCATGGACGGCTTCTTCGCCGCCCGCCTGATCAAGCGATGAAGCCCCGAAATCCCCACCTGCGCGTGCCCGGCCGTTTGCGCCTGCCCCCCCCGCGAAAAACCATCTAGAACCCGGATGATGCCCGAGTCCCCCCATCAGAGTCCCTGGCCGCCCACGGCCCCCGTGCTGGCCCCGAGCCTGCTCGCGGCCGACTTCGCGCGGCTCGGCGAAGAAACCGCCTCCGTCCAGCAGGCCGGTGCCGACTGGCTGCACCTGGACGTCATGGACGGCCACTTCGTCCCCAACATCTCGTTCGGCCCGCTCGTGCTGAAGGCGCTGCGCCCGCACACCACCCTGCCGTTCGACGTCCACCTCATGATCGCCCCCGTCGATCCCTACGTCGCAGCCTTCGCCGAGGCCGGGGCCGACCACATCACCGTGCATCAGGAGGCCGGGCCGAACCTGCACCGCACGCTCCAGCTCATCCGCTCCCTCGGCAAGCGCCCGGGCGTCGCGCTGAACCCCGCCACCCCGGCCGCCATGATCGCCCCGGTGCTCGACGACATCGACCAGGTCCTGGTCATGACGGTCAACCCGGGCTTCGGCGGCCAGTCGTTCATAAGCAGCCAGCTCGACAAGGTGCGCGAGCTCCGCGCCCTGATCGGCCGCCGCCCCATCGTCATCGGCGTCGATGGCGGCATCACGCCGCAGACCGCCCCCGCCGCCCTGCTGGCAGGCGCCACCATGCTGGTCGCCGGGACCGCGGTCTTCGCCCAGGCGGACCGCGCCGCCGCGCTGCAGGCGCTCCGCGGCACCCGCCCGTGATCGGACCCAGCCGCTGGGCCCGCGATGCCCGCCTCGCGCTGTCCCGCATGCCCCGCCGCTGGGCCCGCATCCCCGACGCGCCCGCCATCGGCGTCCGCGACCCCTGGCCCGGTGACCCCACCCGCGGCGGCCGCATCCTGAAGGGCGAGCTGGAGCTGGCCGGCACCGTCCGCCCGCTCGAGCCCGGCGGATGGTCGGACGTCACCGGGCCGGCCGAGATGCGCGCGCTGGCCCACTCCTTCACCTGGTTGCGCGACCTGCGGGCGCTCGGCACCGACGGCGCACGCTCCCGCGCCCGCACCCTGGTCGCGGACTGGATCGCCGCAGCAGGCTCCGGCCCCGGCGCCCGCGACCGCATCGCCGACCGCCCCGACGTCGCGGGCGCCCGCATCACCGCCTGGCTCGGCCACTACGACTTCTTCGTCGCCTCCGCCGACGACACCTTCCGCACCGCGCTCATGCAGCGCCTGGTCACCGACGCCCGCCGCCTCTCGGCCGCCATCCCGACCGACGAGCTGGACGGCCGCGCCCTCACCGCATTGAAGGGCATGATCGCCGCCGCCGTCGCCCTGCCCACCCAGTCCACCTCGCTCACCCGCGCCATGCGCCTTCTGCCGCAGGAGATCGCGCGCCAGGTCCTGCCCGACGGCTGCCATGCCGAGCGCAGCCCGGCCGCCCAGCTCGCGGCGCTGCAGGACCTGACGGAGATCCGCGCCCTGCTCCAGGCCGCGCTCGCCCAGCCGCCCGCCGCCCTGGCCTCCGCCATCGAGCGCATGGCCCCGGCCCTGCGCGCCCTGCGCCACGGCGACGGCGGCCTCGTGCTGTTCAACGGCGCCCGCGAGGACAACGCTGCCCTGGTCGACATCGTCCTCACCCAGGCCGGCCGCGGCGGCCGCTCCCCCGCCGGCCTGACCGAAAGCGGCTTCCAGCGCCTGCAGGCCGGCCGCACCGTGCTGATGATCGACTGCGGCCCGCCGCCGCCGCGCGGGCTGGACCGTTTCGCCCACGCCGGCACCCTCTCCATGGAGGTCTCGGTCGGGCGCGAGCGGCTGATCGTCAACTGCGGCGGCGCCCCGCCCTCGGCCGGGCCATGGCGCGACGCCGCCCGCGCCACGGCCGCCCACAGCACCCTGATCGTCGACGACACCAACAGCGCCGAGCTCCGCCCCGAGGGGCTCGGCCGCGTCCCCGTCGTCGTCGACGCGCAACGGCAGGAGGCCAACGGCGCCCATTGGCTCGAGGCCAGCCACGACGGCTACCGGCCCGTCAACGGCGCCATCCACCACCGCCGCCTCTATGTCGCCGAAAGCGGCGAGGACATCCGCGGCGAGGACGCGATCGAGGCGCCGTCGGCCCTGCCCTACGCCATCCGCTTCCACCTGCACCCGGGCGTCGTCCCCAGCATGCAGCAGGACGGGAAAAGCATCGTCCTGCGCCTGCCCGGCGGCGGCGTCTGGAGCCTGCGGGCCAAGGGCGCCGACCTCGCCCTGGAAGAAAGCGTCTACCTCGGCGCCGGCGAGCCCCGCCCCACCCAGCAGATCGTGCTGCATGGCACCCCGGAGCAGCAGAAGGCCGAGTGGGCCCTCACCCGGATCGGCTGACCCGCCCATCGCTGACACCCAGAAGCAAAGGCCGGCAAAGCCGGAAACAGGAGACGTCCATGACCCAGTCCCCGAACGCCCCGATCGGCCGCCGCACCCTGATCGGCGCAGCGGCCGGCCTTGCCGTCACCGCCGGCCGGGCCCGCGCCCAGGCGCCCGGCCCCATCCGCATCGGCGTCCTGACCGACGAGACCGGCCCCTACTCCGACTCCGCCGGCCGCGGTTCCGTGCTCGCCGCCCAGATGGCTGCGACCGACTTCGGCGGCACCGTGCTCGGCCTGCCCATCGAGATCGTCCACGCCGACACCCAGAACAAGCCCGACGCTGCCGCCGCCATCGCCCGCCAGTGGTTCGACAGCCGCGGCGTCGACCTGGTCACCGACCTGCCCGTCACTCCGGTCGCCGCCGCCGTGCAGCAGATCGGGCGCGAGAAGGGCAAGTCCGTCCTCATCACCGCCGCCGCCGCGTCGGAGTTCACGTCGAAGTCCTGCGCGCCCACCAGCACGCATTGGGCCGACGACACCCACGCCCTCAGCCGCGTGGCCGGGCAGGTCGCCCGGGACGGCGGCAAGACCTGGTTCTTCATCACCGTCGACATGGCGTTCGGCAACGCGCTGGAGCGCGACGCCACCGAGGTGGTGCGGGCCGCCGGCGGCCAGGTGCTCGGCTCCGCCCGCTACCCGATCGGCAACACCGACTTCGCCTCATTGCTGCTGCAGGCCCAGGCCTCGGGCGCGCAGGTCATCGGCCTGGCCAGCGTCGGCGGCGACCTCGTCAACCTCATCAAGCAGGCCGGCGAGTTCGGCATCGGCCGCAAGCAGACCCTGGCCGGGTTCCTGATCTACATCAACGACATCCATGCCCTGACGCCCCAGGTCGCGCAGGGCTTCACCTTCGTCTCCGGCTTCTACTGGGACCAGAACGAGGCCGCGCGCACCTGGTCCCGCCGCTTCATGACCACCCAGGGCGCCATGCCCAGCCGCGCCCAGGCCGCGGGCTACGCCGGAACCATGCACTTCCTGAAGGCCGTCCAGCAGGCCGGCACCCGCGACCCCATCGCCGTCAACAAGGCGATGCGTGCCCTCCCCATCGACTATTTCGGCCGCGCCGGCAGCATCCGCGCCGACGGCCGCGCGCTCTACGACCTCACCTCATACCGGGTGAAGGCGCCCGACCAGGTGAAGGCGCCGTGGGACTACTACACCCCGCTCGCCACCATCCCCGCCGCCGACGCCTTCCTGCCCCCCACCCCCGCCTGCACCGCCTGACGGCGGCGCCGGGCGACGTCAGCGGTTCATCAGCACCGGCAGGGTCGCGTTCTCCAACACGTGGCGCGTGACCCCGCCCAAGATCAGCTGCCGCAGGCGGGAGTGCGAGTAGGCGCCCATCGCCATGAAGTCTGCCCCGAAGCTCCGCGCCGCCTCCAGCAGCCCGCGCCCCACATCCTTCTCCACCGGCTTGAACTGCGCCGCCTCCGTCTGGATGCCGTGCAGCGCCAGGTAGCCCGCCAGCTCCATCGCGCCGGGGCCGCGCCGGTGATACTCATCCGCCGACAGGATCTGCACCTTGTCCGCCCGCTGCATCCACGGGATGGCCGCCAGCACCGCCGCCGCACTCTCGGCCGTGCCGTTCCAGGCGATGCAGATCCGCGTCCCGATCGTCGACATCGGCACCTGCGGCGCCACCAGCACCGGCCGGCCGCTGTCGAACAGCACCGCGTGCAGCGCGTCGCTGCTGCTCACGTCGTCCCCTGCCTCCGGATGCGGCACCACGGTCAGGTCGGTCAGCCGCGCCAGCTGCGCCACCAGATCCTCCTCCCGCCCGGTGATGCTGGCGAAGTTCGCCGTGGCCCCGGTGCCCGGATGCGGCTCCGCCACCGTCACGCCGTGCTGGGCGACGAAGCGGTCGAACATCGCCCGCACCGCGTTGCTCCGGTCGCTGCTCTCTTTCTCGGTGGCCGACATCATCTCCTCGATCATGGCACCCGACAGGCCCTCCCCGGCCAGCGGCGCCACGTCGCGGCTGTCCACCCGCACGTGCAGCGCGGTCAGGTGCGCGTCCCAGAGGCGCGCGACCATCAGGGCGGTCGTCAGGGCACCCTCGCCGGCGGCGGTGCCGGTCAGGGGCAGCAGGAGGCGGCGGATGGGCATGGCGTCAACTTCCCGGCTGGAGTTCCACACTCATCATAGCATCGCCAGCCGCCGCTGCACCTCCCGTTGCGCGGCGCCCGCATCCGTCGCGTCCACCCGCACCCAGCCGGTGGGCGCCCCCGCGCCGGCGGCCCGGCGCAGGATGGCCACCGTGGCGTCCGACGCGTCGTTCCGCCGGGCCGCCACCCGCCGCTCCAGCTCCACCAGCGCCGCCTCCAGCCACACGCCCAGGAACGGCACCCCGGCCGCCACGACAGCCGCCGCCACCCGGTCCCGCAGCTCCCCGCCCAGGAAGGTGGCATCCAGGATCACCGTATGGCCGCCCGCCACCGCGTCCTGCATCGCCGACACCAGCGCCGCCGCGGTGCGCCGGTTCACCGCCGCCCCATAGGCCGCGTCCGGCAGACGGTCCTCGGGCGCCACCCCCAGCAGCCGCTTGCGCACCTCGTCGCTCCGCAGCACCAGCGCCCCGGGCGCGCACCCGAATCCGGGCGCCACCGCCTGCGCCAGCGTGCTCTTCCCCGTCCCCATCAGCCCCCCGACCGCCAGCACCCCGCCCCGCTTCGCCTCGTTCGGCTGCAGATACAAGGCGGCGGCGCGCAGCAGCCGACCGGCATCCCGCCCGCGGGTGGCCTCGACATGCGCCCGGATCATCGCCCGCAACGACAGGGACGGGCCCAGCACCCCCACCAGCCCCGCATCCCCGGTCCGCGCCACATACCGGCACAGCACTCGGTTCGCCGCCGCGCGCGACACGGTCACATCGAGATCCATCAGCAGGAAAGCCAGGTCGTAACCCGGGTCGATGGTGGCCAGCGCCTCGTCGAACTCCAGCGCGTCGCAGGGCGCCGGCCGGCCCTGCCACAGCACCATGTTGCCCAGGTGCAGGTCGCCATGCGCCCGCCGCACCAGGGTGCCCCGGGCCGCCAGCCGGCCCGCATCCCGGTCCAGCGCCGCCAGGATGTCCCGCTCCCATAAGGCCACCGCCGCCGCATCGAGCCCCGCCGCCCGGGCCGCCGTCGCATTGCCCCGCACCACCTTCCGCAGCCGCCCGGCCGGGTCCGCCACGGGGGTGCACGGCTGGGCCGCATGCATCGCCGCCACCGCATCCGCCATCGCCGGCAGCAGGCCCCCCTCCTCCAGCCCCCCCGCCGCCGCCCGTTCGTCCAGGAAGTCCCCCCGCGGCACCCGCGCCATCCGCAGCACCCAGTCCACCACCGGCCCTTCCGCCGCCCCCTCCGGCGCCCCTTCCGCCGCGCCCTGGGTCAACGCCAACCCGGTGCCGACCCGCGTCACCGCCACGACGTCGCGATACAGGCCGGGCACGAAGGGCGCGTTCAGCGCCAGCTCCCGCAGCAGGAACCGGCGCCGGTCGTCCACCGCGGTGAAGTCCAGGAACCCCAGCCGGACCGCCTTCTTCAGCTTCCAGGCCGTGTCGGCCCCCAGGAACACCGCCGAGATGTGCGTTTCGACCGGTGCCTCACCCGCCAGCCCGGCCAGGAACGCCGCGACCTCGGCCTGCACCGCCGGGATGCCCATCGATCAGGAACTAAGGATACAGCGCGCCGATCGTCCAGCCCGCGCCCGACCGCGTGTAGACCCGGCGGTCATGCAGCCGGAACGGCATATCCTGCCAGAACTCGATCGCCTCCGGCACCACCCGGAACCCCGACCAGTGCGCCGGCCGCGGCACCGTGTCGCCGGGGTAGCGCGCGTCCATCTCCGCCACCCGCCGCTCCAGCTCCGCCCGCGACGGCAACGGCCGCGACTGGTCCGAAGCCCCGGCCCCCAGCCGCGACACCCGGGCCCGGCTGTTGAAGTACGCGTCCGCCTCCGCCACGCTCACCGGCCCGACTGGCCCTTCGACCCGCACCTGGCGCCGCAGGCCCTTCCAATGAAACAGCAGCGCGGCATGGCCGTTCGCCACCAGCTCGCCCCCCTTGCGGCTCTGGTGGTTCGTGTAGAACACGAAGCCCCGTTCATCGTGATCCTTCAACAGCACCATCCGCACCGAAGGCCGCCCGTCGGCCGTGCTGGTCGCCAGCGCCATCGCGTTCGGGTCGTTCGGCTCCGTCGCCGCCGCCTCCGTCATCCACTGCGCGAACAGCAGCAGCGGGTCGGCGACGTCGGGAACCCCGGGCGGGGCGGCAGGATGGGTGTCGGGCATCCCACATAGGTGCGCACGGGCAGCAGGGGATCAAGCACCCGAGGCCATTCAGGCCCGCCGAAATCGCCCGCCGCCGCCCGCGTGCACTTGCCCCCCCTGGCAACCTTGTGCCACCACCGCCCACCGCCCCGCCACGCACCACCGAACGCCAGAGGTCGCCCCATGCCAGACGCCGTCCGAACGCCCCCCGGGACGCTGCATCAGGGCACGCTGCATCAGGGCACGCTGCATCAGGGCACGCCGCAGCTGGGCACGCAGAAGCAGGGCACGCTCATGCAGGGCCGGCGCGGCCTCATCATGGGCGTCGCCAACGACCGCTCCCTCGGATGGGCCATCGCCTCGGCCTGCGCCGCCCAGGGCGCCGAGCTCGCCTTCACCTACCAGGGCGACGCCCTCGGCAAGCGCGTCCGTCCCCTGGCGGACAGCGTCGGCAGCACCCTCGTCGTCCCCTGCGACGTCGCCGACGACGCCAGCATCGATGCCGCCTTCCAGGCCGTCGGGGCCCAGTGGGACAAGTTCGACTTCCTCATCCACGCCATCGGCTGGGCCGACAAGGCCTACCTCCGCGGCAAATACCTCGACACCCCGCGTGAGGCCTTCCGCGTCGCCATGGACATCTCCTGCTTCTCGTTCACCGCCGTCGCCCAGCGCGCCGTGCCGATGATGAACGCGGGCGGCGCCCTGCTGACCCTCAGCTACCTGGGCGCCGAGCGCGTCATGCCGCACTACAACGTCATGGGCGTCGCCAAGGCCGCCCTCGAAAGCTCCGTCCGCTATCTCGCCGCAGACCTCGGCAGCCAGGGCATCCGCGTCAACGCCATCTCCGCCGGCCCCATGAAGACCCTCGCCGCCAGCGGCATCGGCGACTTCCGCTACATCCTGCGCTGGAACGAGTACAATTCCCCGCTCGAGCGCAACACCACCATGGACGACGTGGGCGGCGCCGGCATGTACCTCGTCAGCCCCCTCTCGTCGGGCGTCACCGGCGAGGTCCATCACGTCGACAGCGGCTACCACGTCGTCGGCATGAAGAACCCCAACGCGCCCGACATCAACGTCGCGGCTACAGAAGGGGCATAGTTGAGCCACAACAGCTTCGGCCACCTCTTCCGCGTCACCAGCTGGGGCGAGAGCCATGGCCCGGCCATCGGCTGCGTCGTCGACGGCTGCCCCCCCCGCCTGCCGCTCACCGAGGCCGACATCCAGCCCTGGCTCGACCGCCGCCGCCCCGGCCAGTCCCGCTACACCACGCAGCGGCAGGAACCGGACACCGTCCGCATCCTGTCGGGCACCATGGACGGCCTGACCACCGGCACCCCCATCGCGCTCGAAATCCAGAACACCGACCAGCGCAGCCGCGACTACGGCGCCATCGCCCAGCAGTACCGCCCCGGCCATGCCGACATCGCCTATGACCTGAAATACGGCATCCGCGACCACCGCGGTGGCGGCCGCAGCTCCGCCCGCGAGACCGCGACCCGCGTGGCCGCCGGCGCCGTCGCGCGCCAGGTGCTGGGCACAGCACTCCGCATCCGCGGCGCGCTGGTGCAGATGGGCCCGGACCCGATCGACCGCGCCGCCTGGGACTGGGACGCCGTCGCCGAGAACCCCTTCTTCTGCCCCGACCCCGCCGCCGCACTCCGGTGGGAAACGCTGCTCGCCGCCATCCGCAAGCAGGGCTCGAGCGTCGGCGCCGTCATCGAGGTCGTGGCCGACGGCGTCCCACCCGGCCTCGGGGCGCCCATCTACGCCAAGCTCGACGCCGACCTGGCTGCCGCGCTGATGGGCATCAACGCCGTCAAGGGCGTCGAGATCGGCGACGGCTTCGCGGCCGCCGCCCTGCAGGGCGAGCAGAACGCCGACGAGATGCGCATGGACGGCGACACGGTCCACTTCATGGCCAACCATGCCGGCGGCGTGCTCGGCGGCATCAGCACCGGCCAGCCGATCGTCGTACGCTTCGCCGTCAAACCCACCAGCTCCATCCTCACGCCACGGCAGACGGTGGATCGATCCGGCTCCGAAGTGGACATCGTCACCAAGGGCCGCCATGATCCCTGCGTCGGCATCCGTGCCGTCCCCGTTGGAGAGGCCATGGTCGCCTGCGTGCTCGCCGACCACCTGTTGCGGCACCGGGCCCAGAACCCGGGCGCGCCGGCGCTTGCCTGCCTGCCGCCGCGCTTTCAGTCGCGCAACTGATGCACCCGGCTGCCACCAAGGTCGACCAGAAGGCGCTCGACGCCTTCGTCAAGGTCATCGGCGCCCGCCTGTGGCGCGACCGCCTCGCCGAGATCGAGACGTCCGGCACGATGCAGACCCGCGCCGGCCGCCAGATCCTGCAGCACCACTGCATCGAGCTGGCGATCGCCCGCCTCCGCAACCGCCCGCTCGCCCGGCCGCCCAGCGTCGCCGAACGCTGGATCGCCACCTACGCCGCCGCCACCGTCGAGACGCTGGAGCAGCTGACCCCCGCCGGGCGCGACGCCTTGCTCGCCCGCCTCCGCACGGCGCTGACCCAGGGCAACTGCCTCGTCGAGCCGTTCCACCTGATCCGCACCGCCACCATGCAGCGTGCCCGCGGCTTCACCGTGCATCATGCCGGGCTGGAGGATGGCACGCCCTTCGACCTGCTGATCGCCCGCGAGGGCGTCGAGGCCGAGATCGCCTGCGACACCGTCTCCGCCGAGGCGGGCCGCGGCGTGCATCGCGGCGCATGGTTCCGCCTGATGGACAAGGTGGATCCGGAGCTGCAGACCTGGTTGCGCGCCCATCCCGGCCGTTACCTGCTCAAGATGACCCTCCCGCACGGCCTGCGCACCGACGAGGACGGCGACCTGCTCGGCAGGCTGCATGCCCGCATCAGCACCATGCTGCGCACCCGAAGCCACGCCGACGGCGACGAGGCCGCCATGCTCCGGCTCGACCCGCTGATGCTCGCCGCAGCCCAGGCCGACGAGCTGGGCCTCATGCCCCGCCTCCGCGCGGAGTTCGGGCCCGAGGCGCATCTCTCGGTCACCGCGGCCGGCGGCGGCATCTTCGTCATGGCCGCCCGCGCCGGGCAGGAGAACGAGATCGCCATCGCCGTCCGCCGCCGCCTCGGCATCGTCGCCCCCACCCGCCTGACCGGCACCCGGCCCGGCATCATCGCCATCTTCATCGAGGACACCGACCGCGCCGAGTGGCGCAACATGCGCGAGAAGCTGGAGCTGGAGGGCGAGACCCGGCAGTTCATGACCTACCCCGAGGCGCGCAGCGTCGTCGCCGTCACCTGCACCTCCCGGCTCGAGCTGTTCGGCCTGCCTGCGCCCGACGCCGAGGCCGGGGGCGAGCTCCGCTTCCGCAACCCAGCCCACCCCGCCGCCAAGACCGAAGCCCTCGCGCCGGCCGTCCTCAGCTCCATCTGAACGACCCGATCCCCCTCGGCACCGGCGCCCCGCGCAACCCCCGCAGCGGCCGCACGTTCCCGATCGGGTCAGGCCATCGCGGCGTGCCGGACAGGGGGAAACGGTCATCGCACAGCCACAAGGCCGTTCCCGCGCCGTCTTGAACATCCTGGCCGCCACCATCCTGCTGCCGCTGGCGCTGATGGCGCTCGGCCTGTGGGAGACCGCCCGCAGCACGGCCGACCTCGCCGACGCCACCACGCAGCGCGACCGGCTTGCCGCAATCGTCGCCACGCTGCAGGCGCGCCAGGGGCAGGGCGCCCCCGACCGGTTCGACCGCGGCCTCGAGTTCCGCCAGGGCGGACAGCTGTACGGCGGACCCTATGCCGTGGTGAAGGCAAGGGAGGCGCTCGACGACCTCGAGACGGCGCTGCGGATGGCCCGGGCGCGTCTCTGGCTCCCGCCAATCGTCGTGCCCTGTGCCGGCCTGGCAGCAGCCCTGTCGATCACGGCCCTCCTGGGCGCCACCCTGCTGGGCCGCCTCGGCCGTGTCTCGCGGGAGGCGCTGGTGCGCGGCTTCTCGGCGGTGCGCCGCGTCCTCCCCGCCTTGATGGCCGCCCAGGTCGTGCTGATGGCCGCCGCCTCCGTCGCCGCGATCGGCTTCGAGACGCTGGCGCTGGTGGACGTCACGGAGTTCTCCGGCGGCAGCCTGAAGCTGTTCGGACTCGGGGTCGTCATGGCCGGCCTGAGCCTCATGACGGCCGGCAGGGCGCTGTGGCAGCTGCGCCGCGTGCTGGCCACGTTCTCCCCCGGCCCCCTGTCCATCGAGGGCCGGCTCGTCACCCCCGCCGAAGCCCCGGCGCTCTGGCAGCAGCTGACGACACTTGCGGCGAAACTCGGCGCCCTGCTGCCCGACAACGTCGTCGTCGGCATGACCGGCGGCTTCTTCGTCACCTCGGGGCCCAAGACGCTGGCCCCGTCCGGTACCCGCCTGTCCGGCCGCACGCTCTATCTCCCGCTGCCCCTCCTGCCTTTGCTGCAGCCCGACGAGGTGGCGGCCATCATCGCCCACGAGCTGGCCCACTTCTCCGGCCACGACACCGAATGGAGCCTCCGCTTCCTGCCGATCTACGCCGGCGTCGGCCGTTCGCTCGATGCGGTCGCCCTGCCCTCCGCCGGGTCGGGCAAGCCGGAGCGCCGCGGGGCCGGCTCGTTCGTCACCAGCCCGTCGTTGCGCCTGGGCGTCTTCGTCATGGACCGGTTCCACCACGCGGTCCGGCACTGGAGCCGCCAGCGCGAGTTCGCCGCCGACGCCGCCAGCGCCACCGCCGTGTCGCCCGAGGCCGCCGCGAGGGCGCTGCTCCGCACCTCCGCCGTGCAGGCCTCCATCGACCGCGTGCTCGGGGCCGCCGCCAAGGACCCCGGCACCGCACCGCAGGACCTGGTTTCGGCCATCCTGCACCAGGCGGCGGAAGGGATCGACGACCCTGCAAGCCACCTCGAAGACCAGAAGCCCCACCCGACCGACACCCACCCGCCCACCAGCCAGCGCCTGCTCGCGCTCCATCGGCCGCCCACGCCGGCGATGCTGGCCGAGGTTGGGGCCCCGCCCGGCCTGCCCGACCTGCAGCGGCTCGATGCGGTCTTCGCCGATCCCCATGCCTTATGCCTGGCCGCCTCGGCCGACTTCCTGGACACGGCGCGCGCCCGGCACCGGGACTACACCAAAGCCCTGGCCGCCCTCGCCGGCAGCGTCGCCCCGGACCAGCAGGCGCTCCACGAGGCCAAAGCCGGCGCCGTCTTCCTGCTCGGCAGCGCCGGCGTGGTGGCGGCGTTCGGCCTGGTGCTGCTGATCCCCGTCGTGCTGCAGACGGTGGGCCTGCCGGATCACGGCATCCAGATGCTGCTGATCCCGGGCACCGCGTTGACCCTGGCCGCGATGCTCGGGACCGTCGGCGGCCTCCTGCTCCGCCGGACCCGCAACCCGTTCCTGCTGCTGCGGCCCGACACGCTGGCGCTCCCGGGCCTCGACCGACCCATCGCCTGGAACGACGTCGCCGATCTGGATGTCACCCAGTCCCGCCGCGGCCTCGTCACCCGGCTCCTGCTGCAGCCCGGCGCGCCCTTCCCGGCCCGCCGCCCCGGGGCCCGGCGGGTGCGCCTGGAGCCGAAGCAGCAGATCGTCACCTTCTGGGCCGTGGTGCCGCGGGGCATGACACCCCAGGCCTACCTCACCTTGCTCGGGCGCTACCGCCGCGCCGCCGACGCCCGCCGCCTGTTGCAACAGGACGCCGAGCGACCCGGCCCCCCACCCGGCTGACCCCGAGGACCCGCCCCACCATGACCCAGCCGACCCCCCGCCTGAAGCTTCCACCGCGCGCCCAGGGATGGAGCCACACCGTGCGGCTGCTGCTCGGCGTGTTGATGTTCGGCGGCATCCTCGTGGCCCTGGCGGTCTACACCGCGCCCGACCTGGTGACGGACTGGCAGGTCCGCGACGCCGCCCGCCCCTCCCCGCGCGGCCGGGTCGTCGAAGGGTCGTGCCGGTCCAACCTGATGCTCGACATCTGCGACGCCACGCTCGAGGCGCCGACCCCGGCCGGGCCCGTCACCCGCAGCGTCAACATCATCTTCGTCGGCATGCACCGCGGCGACTACACCGTGACCGTCATGGCCGACCCGGCCCGGCCGGAGCTCGCGACCACCGACATGGCCCTCGAGAAGCTCTGGAACCGCACGCTGACCCTTCTGGCCGCGGCCATGCTGCTGCTGGTCATGACGATCCTGCCGATCGTGGCGATCCTTCGTCGGGCCAGGACCAGGCCGGGCCGGACCTGAATGCCGCCCTTCGACCGCCGCGATTCCGGCGCCGCCGCCCTGGCTGCCGGCCTGCTGGTCGCCACCCTGGCCGCACTGGCCGCCCCGTCCTTCGGCTGGCCCGTCCTGGCCACCGCCGCACCCGCCGGCCTCGTTGCGCTGATCGCCCTCGGGGCCGCCTTGCGCCACCTTCCGCCCGACATCGCCCTGCACCCGCTGGAGGCCGCCGAGATGGAGGCCGCCCTCGGCCCGCCGCCCCCGCACCTCGCCCGGCTCCGCATCGGCCTGGCGCCGGAGCCGCTGGGGTGGTCCCGGCTCGACATCCTCGTCGACGGCCGCCGCGCCGGGCAGCTTCGGCCGGGCACCGCCTTCGTCATGCCGCTGAGCCCCGCCCTGCACGACGTTTCGGCGAAAGTCTGGCTCCGTGCCCTGCCGTTCCACTACCAGGTGAACGCCCTGCCAGGGACCGACACCGACATCCTCATCCGCAGCATGGGCGGCCGCGCCCGCCAGTATGCCGCCGACCGGCACGGGCTGGACCCGCTGCTGCGAGACCGCCGCCTCGCGCTGGTGCGTCCCGACCCGGGATGACGGCCCAGCCTGCACCGCGACGCCCCCGCGCGCCCGCTGTTTGGCAGCCCGCCCCAGATCGGCCAAGCTGCAGGCCCACGAACCCCTCCTGCACGCGTAGAAGGGGCCGCGCGCATTGCGACGCACCGGCGCCGCCCCACCTGGAGTAGCAGCATGCACCGCCGCACCCTTCTCGCGCTGCCGTTCCTGGCCGCACTGCCGGCCCGGGCCCGCCCCCGGCACGGCATCTCCGAGTTGCGGCTGGGCGCGCCCGACCCCGCCGCGCACGCCCGCCGCCTGCAGGCGTTCGTCGCCATTCCCACACGGGCCGTGGTCCTCCAGGGCCCAGCCCTGGTCGAGGCACTGAACGCGGGACACCTCGAGGCCGCATACCTCGACCCCCGCGCGCTGGCATCGGCCCGGCGGCGCATGGGCCCGCGCCTCGCGGTCCTCGGGCCGCCCGGCCGCCATGGCACGCCGGTCACCCGCACCGTGCTGTCCCCCTCCCTCCAGGCCGATCTCTCGAACGCCCTCGCCTGATCCCGGGCCACCATGGCAAACGACCCGGCCAGCGCCCGGAACCTCGGCGCCCAGCCCGACATCCACCGGACCGCCTCCGTCCGCGCCAGCACCTTCGGCCGCTACTGTGAGGTCGGCGCCCGCACGAAGGTCGCGGAATCGTCGTTCGGCGACTACTCTTACGTCGTCAACGACAGCGACATCATCTACGCCGCCATCGGCCGGTTCTGCTCCATCGCCGCCCACACCCGCATCAACCCCGGCAACCACCCGCTCGACCGCGTGATGCTCAGCCATGTCGGCTACCGCAGCAGCGCCTACGGCATGGGCCCGGACGACCCCGACTTCTTCGCCTGGCGTCGCAGCGCCCCCGTGACCCTGGGCCACGACGTCTGGCTCGGCCACGGCGCGATCGTCCTGCCCGGCCGCACCATCGGCACCGGGGCCGCCATCGGCGCCGGCACGGTGGTGACCCGCGACGTGCCGCCCTTCGCCGTCGTGGTCGGCAACCCCGGCCGCGTGCTCCGCCTGCGCTTCCCCGAGCCCGTCATCGAGGCCCTGCACCGTATCGCCTGGTGGGACTGGCCGCACGAGAGGCTGGCCGCGGCCATGCCCGACTTCCGTAGCCTGGGCGCCGCCGCCTTTTGCGAACGGCACGACCCCGGTTGAAGCCTGCGGCCCGCGTCATACCGACGGTCAGAAAGAATGACCGTTGGTATGAGTCTTTGTTCGGCGCACCGCCGGTATCAGTCGCTGATCATCCCATAGGTTTGCCCCAGCACCAGCACGATCCCCACCAGCAGCGCCACCCGCCACCAGCCCGGCAGCGTGCGCAGGATCATGAACAGCGTCACCACCCACAACGCCGCCAGCAACCGCCCGCGCCAGGGGGTGGGAACACCGAGATGGTCCAACTGCAACAGCACGGCGAAGTTCACGCGATCGATCAGCTGCGTCACCGGCACGAGCACCCGCGACAGCCAGAGCGCAGCATTTTGGATGAACCGTTCCACCGCATCCATGCCCACACTCTGTCGAAACGCCAGCCGTTGCGCCAGGGGGGTCCGACGCCCGGCGCAAGCGACCGGTCGGCCCGTCGCGGGGCCCGGATACCGCCCGGGCCCGAACTGCTCTAAGCAGGCGCCCTATCGACATCGACAAGGCCCCAGCCATGACCGAACCTGCCCACAAGCCCCTCCGGGTCGGCGTCCAGATGGACCCGATGGAAACGATCGGCATCGATGGCGACAGCACCTTCGCCCTGATGCTCGAGGCGCAACGCCGCGGCCACGCCCTCTGGCATTACGAGGTGCGCCACATGTCGCTGCACGAAGGCAAGACGACGCCCGGCGGACCGCGAACCGAACGCCTGACGGCCACCGCCCGCCCCGTGACCGTCCAGCGCGTCCGCGGCGCGCACCACAGCTTCGGCCCGGCCACGACGCTCGACCTCGGCACGCTCGACACCATCCTGATGCGCCAGGACCCGCCCTTCGACATGGCCTACATCACCGCGACCCACATGCTGGAGCACATCCACCCCCGCACGCTGGTGGTGAACGACCCCAAACACGTCCGCAACGCGCCCGAGAAGCTGCTCGTCACCCACTTCCCCGATCTGATGCCCCCCACCCTCATCACCTGGGACCCCGAGGCCATCCGCGCCTTCCGCCGCGAATACCGGGACATCATCGTCAAGCCGCTGTTCGGCAACGGCGGCACCGGCGTGTTCCGCATCCGGGAGGACGACGAGAACCTCGCCTCGTTGCTGGAAATGCACTTCGCCCGCTCCCGCGAGCCGCTCATGATCCAACGCTACGAGGCGGCGGTGCGCCGGGGCGACAAGCGCGTCATCCTGATCGACGGCGAGCCGCTGGGCGCCATCAACCGCGTGCCCGCCGAGGGCGAGGCGCGCAGCAACATGCATGTCGGCGGCCGCCCGGAGAAGGTGGCGCTGAGCCCGCGCGACCGCGAGATCTGCGACCGCATCGGACCCTATCTGCGCGACAACGGCCTGCTGTTCGTCGGCATCGACGTCATCGGCGACTGGTTGACCGAGATCAACGTCACCTCGCCCACCGGCCTCCAGGAACTCGCCCGCTTCGACGGCACCGATCTCTCCAGCGCCATCTGGGACGCGATCGAGAAGAAGGTCGCGGCCAGACCGGCCTGATCCGGTCGCGCCCCCACCACGGCGGCGTCCCGACCGCGCTCAGTCCCCGAACCGGATCGCCTGCGCGCCCTCCAGCAGGGTCAGCCGCCCCAGCGCGTGCAGGTTCTCCAGCCCCTCCGTGATCGTCAGGAACGGGTTGCCCGCAAGCTGCCCCGCCTTGCTCGCGAAGCGGCAGGGGCCGTACGCCACCAGGATCTCCGTCTCGCTCACCCCGCCGGGATAGAAGATCACCTGGCCCGGCGCCGGATAGCTCGTCGCGTCCTCGAACCCCACCCCGAAATCCCGGCCCCCGAGCGGAATCCAGCACGCCTCGCCGCTCCAGCGCACATGGATGATCTTCTCCGCATAGGGCAGCAGCCCGCGGAACATCGCACAGGTCTGCGGCGCCGACACGTCCTCGAACCGCGCCCGGAACCGGTACGGCCCCGCTGTGATCCCGATCTCCGACAAACCCGTTTCTCCCACCCATGACGCCCGATGCCGTCCGCTGCCAGTCTACCGTCCTTCTCCCACCCCATCCAGGGTGCGACCCGACGGCACGGCCTTTGCGTCGCCGACCGCACCGGACATCCCGAGCGGAGCCCCCCCATGCATCGCCGCACCCTTCTCGCCGCCGCCGCCGGCCTCGCCGCGCCCCGGATTGTCCGCGCCCAGGCCCGCACCACGCTGCGCTTCATCCCGCAATCCGACCTCACCGCGCTCGACCCGGTCTGGACCTCCGTCTACGTCACCCGCAACCACGCCTACCTCGTGTTCGACACGCTCTATGGCCAGGACGGCGCCTTTCGCATCCAGCCGCAGATGGTCGAGGGCCATGCGACGGAGAACGAGGGCCGCCTCTGGCGCCTGACCCTCCGCCCCGGCCTCCATTTCCACGACGGCACTCCCGTCCTGGCGCGCGACGCCGTCGCCTCCATCCGCCGCTGGGCCCGGCGCGACGCCTTCGGCCAGACCCTGATGGCCGCCACCGACGAGCTGTCGGCGCCCGACGACCGCATCGTGCAGTTCCGGCTGAAGGCGCCCTTCCCCCTGTTGCCGGAGGCACTGGGCAAGATCGGCATCAACATGCTGCCCATCATGCCCGCGCGCCTGGCCGAGACGGACCCCTTCAAGCAGGTCACCGAGATGGTCGGCAGCGGCCCCTTCCGCTTCCTGGCGGACGAGCGCGTCGTCGGCGCCCGCGTCGCCTACGAGCGTTTCGCCGCCTACACGCCCCGGCCGGGCGGCACCCCCGACTGGACGGCCGGGCCCAAGGTCGCGCACTTCGACCGCATTCACTGGACCGTCATCCCCGACCCGGCCACCGCCGCCGCCGCCATGCAGCGCGACGAGGCCGATTGGTGGGAACAGCCGGTGTTCGATCTGCTGCCCGTGCTGGCCCGCGCCCCCAACCTCCGCTCGCAGGTCGTCGAGGTCACCGGGAACATCGGGCTGCTCCGCCTGAACCAGCTCCATCCCCCGTTCGACAACCCCGCCATCCGGCGCGCCCTGCTGATGGCGCTCGACCAGTCCGACTTCATGGCCGCCATCGTCGGCGACACGAAGGACGCCGCCCGCACCGGCGTCGGCACCTTCGCCCCCGGCACCCCCATGGCCAGCGACGCCGGGCTCGAGGCCCTGACCAGCCCGCGCGACCCCGCCGCCGCCCGCCGCGCCATCGAACAGGCCGGCTACAAGGGCGAGACGGTCGTCGTCATGACCCCCGGCGACTACCCCCGCATCGACGCGCTGTGCAACGTGGCCGCCGACCTGATGCGCCGCGTCGGCCTGAACGTGGACCTGCAGACCATGGACTGGGGCACCGTCATCCAGCGCCGGGCCAGCAAGGCACCGCCGGGGCAGGGCGGCTGGAGCGCCTTCATCACCACCTTCACCGGTGCCGACATGTCGAGCCCGGCCGGCAACCTGGCGCTCCGCGGCAACGGCGCCGGCGCCTGGTTCGGCTGGCCCACCGCACCCGCGCTCGAACGCCTGCGCGACGAATGGCTCGCTGCCGCCGACCCCGACGCGCAGCGCCGCCTGGCCGCCGACATCCAGCGCCAGGCCTTCCAGGACGTGCCATTCCTGCCGCTCGGCCAGTTCTTCCAACCCACGAGCCTGTCCCGGACGCTGGGCGGCGTGCTGCAGGGCATGCCACTGTTCTGGAACGTGGCACGCACCTGAACCCCGGCCAGCGAAATACCAGCCGAACCTCCCGAAAGGAGCCCCATGCGCCGCCGCACCCTTCTGGCCACCAGCCTCGCCGCCCCCCTCGCCCGCCCCGCCATCCTGCGCGCCCAGTCCGCCACCACGCTCCGGTTCATCCCCTACGCCGACCTCGCGCTGCTCGACCCGGCGGTCAGCGCCTTCGTCACCCGCAACCACGTCCTCATGGTGTTCGACACCCTGTTCGGCATCGACGAGGCCGGCACCCCGCAGCTCCAGATGCTCGAGGCCGCGACCACGAGCCCCGACGGTCTCGTCTGGACGCTGACGCTCCGCGACGGCCTGCGCTTCCACGACAACACGCCCGTGCTCGCGCGGGACTGCGTCGCCAGCATCCAGCGCTGGCAGGTGGCCGACGCCTTCGGCCAGGCGCTGGCCGCCGCGACCGACGAGCTGTCCGCCATCGACGACCGCACCCTGCGCTTCCGGCTGAAGCGCCCCTTCCACCTGCTGCCGGACGCCCTGGCCCACCCGACCAACACCATGGCGGCGATCATGCCGGAACGCCTGGCCCGCAGCGCGCCGGGCACGCGCCTGACGGAGATGGTCGGCAGCGGGCCCTTCCGATACCTGTCGGCCGAGCGGGTGCCGGGCGCCCGCAACCACTATGCGCGGTTCGAAGGCTACGTCCCGCGCCAGGGCACGGCCAGCTTCACCGCCGGCCCCCGCGTCGCCCATTTCGACCGCATCGAATGGATTACCACGCCCGACCCCTCCACCCAGGTCGCGGCCCTGCAGGCCGGCGAGGTGGACTATGTCGAGCAACCCCTGATGGACTTGGTGCCCCGGCTGAAAGCCAACCGCGCCATCAAGGTGGAGGTCGTCGAGACGAAGGGCCTGATCGGCTATCTCCGCTTCAACTTCCTGTTCCCGCCCTTCGACAACCCGGCCATCCGCCGCGTCGTGCTGAAGGCCGTCAACCAGAAGGAGTTCATGGAGGCGGTGGTCGGCGGCAACGCCCCCTACGACGCCCAGTGCGGCATCTTCAGCCCTGGCGGCCCCATGGCCAGCGACGCCGGCATGACCGCGCTGAACGGACCGCACGACATGGCCGCCCTGAAGCGCGAGCTGCGCGAAGCCGGCTACGACGGCCAGAAGGTCGTCTATCTCGAGCCCACGGACGTACCCCGCATCAACGCCATCGCCGAGGTCGGCGCCGACATGCTCCGCCAGCTCGGCATGGCGGTCGATGTGATCGCCACCGATTGGGGCACCACCGTGCAGCGCTCCGTCAGCCGGCAGCCGCCGGACAAGGGCGGCTGGCACATCTTCGCCGCCTTCTCCGGCGGCCTCGACATGGCCACGCCCGGCACCCACCAGCTCGCCCGCGGCAACGGCGCCGGCGCCTATAACGGCTGGCCGGAGCTGCCGAAGCTGGAGGCGCTCCGCAACGAATGGCTCTCCGCCCCGGACGCGGCCGGCCAGAAGGCCATCGCCGCCCGCTTCCAGGCCCAGGCCTTCGACGACGTGCCGTATCTCCCGCTCGGCGCCTACGCCCAGCCCGTCGCTTACAAAGCCGACCTGGTCGACGTGCCGAAAGGCCTGGTGCAGTTCACCGGGGTTCGGCGGCGATAAGGGGTCGAGCAAGAAAAGACCCGGCGCGGTTCCCCGCGCCGGGTCTTGGCCTCGACGCCCGGCGCAGCTCTCCGCGCCGGGTCGTGTGCCTCAGCCCTGCGCGCCGGGCGGCACCGCGACGAAGCGCGCCTGCCCTTCCCGCAGGATCCGCAGCGCCACGCCGTTGCCGTCCCGCGTCGCGGCGCGGATCGCCGTCGCGGCATCGGGCGCCGACGCCACGGGCTTGGCACCCACCCCCACCACCAGGTCACCCTGCCGCAGCCCGGCCTGCTCGGCCGCCGAACCCGGCTGCACCCGGGCGATCACGGCACCCCGCTGCTCGCCCCCCAGCTCCAGCTGCTCGCGCAGCTCCGGGCTGAGCGGCGCGAGGGCCAGCCCGATGCCGCCCTCGCCCCGGCTGCGCTCCCCGGCCTCCGCGGTCTGCCGGTCGTCCGGCAGCGCGCTCAGGTGCACGCTGACGGTCTGCATGCCGCCATCCCGCAAGACGGACAGCTCGGCCGTACGGCCCGGCTTCTCGTCCGCCACCAGCCGCGCCAGCTCCCGCGGGGTCGCCACGTCGCGCCCGTCCACGGCCGTCAGCACGTCGCCGGGCTGCAGGCCCGCCTTCGCGGCCGGGCTGTCGGGCGACACGGCCGCCACCAGCGCCCCCTTCACGTTGCGACCCAGCCCAAGCCCGGGCGCGATCGACGCCGTGACCGCCTGCGTCTCCACACCCAGGAAGCCGCGCGTCACGTGCCCCGCCGTGCGCAGCTCACCGGCGATCTGCTTGACCAGGTTGCTGGGGATCGCGAACCCGATCCCCACGCTGCCGCCCCCGTTCGGCGACAGGATCGCGGTGTTCACCCCCACCACCTTGCCGTCCTGCGTGAACAGCGGGCCGCCCGAGTTGCCCTGGTTGATCGCCGCGTCCACCTGCAGGAACGAGTCGTACGGCCCCGCGCCCAGATCCCGCCCGCGGGCCGAGACGATGCCCGCCGTCACCGTGCCGCCCAGCCCGAACGGGTTGCCCACCGCCAACACCCACTGGCCCGGCTTCACCGCATCCGAGTCACCCAGGTTCAGCGCCGGCAGCGCATGCCCCGCCTCCACCTTGATCACCGCCAGGTCCGTCCGCGAGTCCCGGCCCACGACCTTCGCCCGCAGCTCCGTCCCGTCCGTCAGGGTGACGGAAACCCGATCCGCGCCCTGCACCACATGGTTGTTGGTCACGATCGTGCCGTCGGCGTCGATGATGAAGCCCGAGCCCCGCGCCATGCGCGCCCCGTGCGGCTGCTGACCCTGCATCATCCCCATCATGCGATCCGGTCCTTCCTCGGCCTTCTCCCGCACCGTGACGGACACGACCGCCGGGCTGACCTGCGCCGCGAGGTCCGAGAAGTCCGGCAACGGATGCGCCACCGCCGAAGGCTGGATCGTCGTCGGCTGCGTGCTGGTGCCGACCCCTTCCGCATGGGCGCCGAAAACGCCCACGCCGGTCAACGCCGTGCCCCCCAACAAAACCGCCAACAGCCCGGCCCGAGCCACGCGGGGAAAACGATGCACCATGGTCAGCTCCTGTGAAGCGGGACCGACAGGGCCCTGCACAAGCCACACCATGCACCCACCCCCCCTACGCCACCCTTGCGGGCCCGTGACGTCTTGTTCATGAAATCCGGGAAACGAACGGCGTCAGGCACCCTGGCCGCCCATGTCTCGAAGACGTTGCCACAGGGCACCGGCCTCGCGATAACAGGACACCCTGCGAACGAGGCCAGCCCCATGGACATCGCCTTTCCCGCCACCCCAGGCGCCATCCCAGGCGCCATCCCAGGCGCCACCCCGGGCGCCACGCTGGTCGAGACCGCCCATCGCGTCCTGCCGGCCGGGGGCTTCGGCAACATGGATGGCGATGCCGTCATCGACCGCGGCCGCGGCGGCCGGGTGTGGGACACCGAGGGGCGCGAATACGTCGACTTTCTCATCGGCTCCGGCCCCATGCTCGTCGGCCATGCCCACCCCGAGGTCACGCGCGCCGCGCAGGACCAGGTCGCCCGCGGCACCACCTTCTTTGCCAACAACGAGCCCGGCATCCGCCTCGCCGCCGCAATCGTCGACGCCGTTCCCTGCGCCGACCAGGTCCGCTTCGTCAGCTCGGGCACCGAGGCCGACGCCTACGCCATGCGCCTGGCCCGCGCCGTCCGCCGCCGCGACAAGATCCTGAAGTTCGAGGGCGGCTACCACGGCATGAGCGACTACGGCCTCATGAGCCTCTGGGCCAACCCGACCGGCAACTCCGCCCGGCCCTCGCTCGATTCCGCCGGGATTCCCGCCAACGCCCGCGACAACATGCTCGTCTGCCCCTACAACGACCTGCAGGCCGCGCAGGACCTGATCCGCACCCACCGCGACGACCTGGCCGGCGTCATCGTCGAACCCATGCAGCGCCTGCTGCAGCCCCGCCCCGGCTTCCTGCAGGGCCTGCGCGCCATCACCGCGGAGTACGGCATCCCGCTGATCTTCGACGAGGTCGTCACCGGCTTCCGCCTCGCCTACGGCGGTGCCCAGGCCTACTACGGCGTGACCCCCGACATCTGCACGCTGGGCAAGGTCATCGGCGGCGGCTTCCCCCTGGCCGCCATCGCCGGCCGCGCCGACATGATGGCCCACTTCGACCGCGACCGCGTCGACCCGGCCGGCTTCATGCCCATGGTCGGCACCCTCAGCGGCAACCCCGTCGCCGCCGCAGCCGGCCTCGCCACCCTCCAGGTCCTCGCCCGGCCCGGCACCTACGAAGCCCTGTTCGCCACCGGAACCGCCCTGCGCCAAGGCATGGAACACAGCCTGCGCACCCACGGCTTCGACGTCCAGATCCCCGGCGAACCCCCCATGTTCGACGCCGTCTTCACCCCCACCCCGGTGCACGACCACCGCGCCATGATGGCCGCCGACGCCACCCTCGCCAAACGCTACAACGCCCTGCTGCGCCAACACGGCATCTTCAAAAGCGCCGGAAAACTCTACGTCTCCACCGCCCACGACGACGCCGACATCCACATGGCGCTCCACGCCTTCGAAGCCGCTGCCCAGGCGCTCCGCGCCGCGATGTGACTGTCCCAGGGCCGGTGGCGCGGCATGCCGGGTGAGGGACTTGAACCCCCGACCTCCGGTTTACAAAACCATTGCTCTACCACTGAGCTAACCCGGCCGTGCACCCGCTTACCACGCGCCACACCCCCTTGTCACAGGCGTTCCGATCCCGGCTCTCCCCGTCCCCGATCACCTGCACAGGCCCTCTGGACGGCCCGATGTTCCTGTGATGTTCTCCCGCCATGCCGATCCTTCCCACCCGGGCCACCCTCCTCTCGGCCCGGCTCGGGCAGCTGCGTGACTGGAACCTGATGGCCGCATGCCCCTGCCGCGGCTTTCCCCGGCACTTGTCGGTCGAGCGCCTGGCCGTCGAGCTCGGCGAACGCCCGACCCTCGAAAGCGTCCTCGGCCGCCTCCGCTGCGAGAAGTGCGGCCGCCCCCCCATCCGCGTCGAGGCCAAGCGAGGCGACCCCTTCGCCACACGCACCCCCGTCGTCGTCCTGCTCGAAACCAAGGGCTCCGTCGGCAAGAACCGGGGTTAGCAGGCGGCGGCGCGCCAAACGAAGACTCAATGCCCGAGCAAGGGAACCTCCACGCAAATACGTCTTTGCTGGGGTTCTCTCCAGTCCGCCCTATTCAGGGCGCTGGCGTCAGCCTGAGGCCGGCGACGTCCAGAGGCGGCTGTCGGGGCGGAGCGGCGTATAGGCGTCGAGTTCGGTCAGGCGGGACAGGTAGTGGGCGCGGTACTCGTCGTCGGAGATGATCTCGGCCGGCAGGTCTTCGGCGGAGGCGATCTCGTGGTAGCGCTCGAGGTTGTGCAGGTCGGGGCGGGGCAGGGTGTTGTCGAGGCGGGCTTCGTGCATCTGGCGGTAAAGACCTTCGAGCGCGCGGACCAGGGCGGGGGTGTCGAACAGGGTGCTGCTGTCGCGGCCGGCGACCAGGCGGGCGCGGATCGCGGCGAGCCGGGCGGGGTCCTGGGCCAGGGCGACGGCCTGGCCGACGTAGTGTTCGGCGGTCGTGCAGACCAGGTCGGGCGTGCCGGCGGCGGTGACCAGGCTGGCGCAGACGCGGGCGGCGAAGCTGCGGCCCTGCAGCGCGAGCACGGGCAGCCCCATCCAGAGCGCGTCGGATGCGGTGGTGTGGGCGCCGTAGGGGAAGGTGTCGAGGAATAGATCGGCCAGCGGCATGCGGGCCAGGTGGTCCGGGTTGGCCCGCTTGCCGGCGAAGACGAGGCGGGCCGGGTCGATGCCGGTGGCGGTGGCGGCGGCGCGCAGGCGATCGTTGATGTCGTCGGTCCCGGCCAGCAGCCACAGGACGCTGCCCGGCACCCGGTGCAGGATGGTCATCCAGCGCGCGAAGGCGGGTGCCGTCAGCTTCTGCATGCCGTTCAGGCAGCAGAAGACGAAGCCGTGCTCGGGCAGCCCGGCCTCCGCGCGGGTGGGTGCGGTCGGGGCCACGCGGCGCTTGCGGTCGTTCGGCTGGTAGCAGGGCAGGCGGAGCACCCGCTCGCTGTAATAGGCGTCGTGTTCCGGCGGGATCACGTGCGCATCGGCGACGATGTAATGGTGGTAGGGCGTGGCCATGGAGCCGGGGAAGCCGAACCAGTTGACCGCGATGGGGGCCGGCCGCAGCGCGAAGACCTTGGTGCGGGCGTCCTTGGTGTAGCCGTTGAGGTCGACCAGAATGTCGATCTGGTCGCGCCGGATCGCCTGGTCCGCCTGGTCGTCGTCGAGGCCGGTGAGGTCCGTCCAGCGATCGACGGCGCGGATGGTGCGGCGGTGCGTCTCGTCGTCGGAGGGGATGCCGCAGTAGTAGGCGTGGACCTCGACCTGGGTGCGGTCGTGCAGCTCCATGACTTCGGTCATGCCGAAGCCGACCGCGTGGTCCCGCAGGTCCGACGAGACATAGCCGATGCGGAGGCGCCGCTGGCGGCTGCCGGCGTCGATGGGTTCGAGCCGCGGCGGGCGCGGGCGGGGGCGGCCGATGGCGTGCCGGGCATACTGGGCGGCCGTCGCGAGGTGGAACAAGGGATCGTCGGCATGGTAGGCGGCGGACAGCGGCGAGAGCGCCGCGCGCAGCCGCTCGGGTGCCAGGCTGCCGGCGGCCACGAGGGCGGGCCATTTGCATTGGCGCTGGCGCAGGGCGACCAGGTGCTGGATGACGTCGGGCTGGTGCGGGTCGAGCTCGAGCGACTGGCGGAGCACGTCCTCGGCCGTGGCGTCCTGGTGGCTGTTCTCGAGCACGCGGCCCACCTGCTTGAGCGCGAGCAGCTTGTAGCGGATGGCGTCGGGGGTGACGGGGGCGAGGCGGTCGACAAGGGCCAACCAGGTCTGCACGGCCGGGCCGGGTTGGCCAAGCCGCTCCAGCACGCCGCCGAGGTTGATGCTCGGGGGGCCGAACTCCGGCTGTTGCCGGATCGCCTCGCGCAGGGTGTTCGCGGCGCCGGCCAGGTCCCCGGCGTCGGACAGGCAGACGGCGTAGTTGAACATGATCACGTGCAGCCCTGCATGGTCGGCGTTGCAGGCGATCCAGGTCTTGTAGAGGGTCGCGGCCCAGCCCGGCTGTTCGGCGGCCAGCCGGTTCGCGACGTCGATGAGCGGGCCGACGCCGAGCTGCCGGGCCATCGCCTGCTGGAGGGCGGAGGCGAGCGCAGGCGGGGGCTCGGGCGGGTTCGTCAGAAGCTGGACTGCGCTTGCCGGCACGCTCGGGCCTCCGCTCGGATGTGACCGGCCGTTTTCTAGCTGAGCAAGGTGAACAAGGCGTTCACCTGCGGGTTGGACATGCTGGACACCTGGGTGGAGGTGAAGGCGTTGCCCTGGGTCGTGGTCAGCGCCGCGATGTCGGAAGCACTGATGCCGGGCAGGGCTGCGGAGCCGAAGGCGGCGATCCCCGTGGTGCTGAGCCCGGTCGCCTGGGTGGTGGTGAGGGCCGCGATCTCGGTCGAGGTCAGGCCGCCGATCTGCGTCGTGCTGAAGGCGCCGATCAGCGTCGTCGTGAGCCCGCCGACCTGGGTGGTGGTGAGCGCCTTGATGGCGGTGGAGGTCAGGCCGCCGAACTGCGTGGTGGTGATGGCGCCGAGATCGGTGCTGTTCAGGCCCGCCAGCTGCGTGGTCCCGAGCCCGCCCAGCTGTGTGGAGGTGAGGCCGCCCACCTGGGTGGTGGAGAGCGCGCCGACCTGTGTCGACGTCAGGCCAAGCATCTGTGTGGTGCTCAGCGCGCCCAGCTGCGTGTCGGCGAGGCCGCCGAGCTGGGTCGTGGTCAGCACGCCCAGCTGTGCCGAGGCGAGGCCGCCGAGCTGGGTGGTGGTGAGCGCGCCGAGGTCCGTGGTGCCCAGGCTGCGGACCTGGGTGGTGGTCAGCGCGTGGATCTGGGTGGTGCCGAGCCCGCCGACCTGGGTCGTGGACAGCGCGCCGATCTCGGTCGTGCTGAGGCCGCCGATCTGCGACGTGGTCAGCGCGCCGATCTGGGTGTCGGCGAGGCTGCCGAGCTGGGTCGTGGTGAGGGCCGCGATCTGGCTGGATTTCAGGCCGCCGAGCTGGGTGGTGGTCAGCGCCGGCAGCTCGGTCGTGGTGAGGCCGCCGACCTGGGTGGTGGTGAGCGTGCCGACCTGCGTCGTGGTGATGCCGCCCAGCTGCGTCGTGGTCAGCGCGCCGATGTTCGTGGTGTTGAGGCCCGTCAGCTGCGCCGTCGTCAGTGCGCCCAGCTGCGTCGAGGCGAGGCCGCCGACCTGTGTCGTGGTCAGCGCGCCGATCTGGGTCGAGGTGAAGCCGAGCCCCTGCGTGGTCGTCAGTGCGCCCAGCTGCGTGTCGGCCAGGCCGCCGAGCTGGGTGGTGCTGAGGGCACCGAGCTGGGTTGCAGACAGGCCGCCCATCTGGGTGGTGGTCAGCGCGCCGAGCGCCGTCGTGTTGAGCCCGCCGACCTGGGCGGTGGTGAGCGCATGGAGCTGGGTGGTGGCGAGGCCGCCGACCTGCGTCGTGGTCAGCGCGCCGATCTCGGTCGTGTTGAGGCCGCCGACCTGCGTCGTGGTCAGCGCGCCGATCTGGGTGTCGGCCAGGCTGCCAATCTGGGTCGTGGTGAGGGCCGCGATCTGGCTGGATCTCAGGCCGCCGAGCTGGGTGGTGGTGAGCGCCGGCAGCTCCGTCGTGTTGAGGCCGCCGACCTGGGTCGTGGTCAGGGCGCCGAGCTGAGTGGTGGTGACGCCGCCCAGCTGCGTGGTGGTCAGTGCGCCGATGTTCGTGGTGTTGAGGCCCGCCAGCTGCGCCGTCGTCAGTGCGCCAAGCTGCGTCGAGGCGAGGCCGCCGACCTGTGTCGTGGTCAGCGCGCCGATCTGCGTCGCGGTGAAGCCGAGCCCCTGGGTGGTGCTCAGCGCGCCGAGCTGCGTGTCGGCCAGGCCGCCGAGCTGCGTGGTGGTCAGTGCGCCCAGCTGCGTGGATCCCAGGCCGCCGATCTGGGTCGTGGTGAGCGCGCCGAGGTCCGTGGTGTTCAGGCTGCGGACCTGGGTGGTGGTCAGCCCGTGGATTTGGGTGGTGCCGAGCCCGCCGACCTGCGTGGTGGACAGCGCGCCGATCTCGGTCGTGGTGAGGCCGCCGATCTGGGTGGTCGTCAGCGCGCCCAGCTGCGTGTCGGCGAGGCTGCCGAGCTGGGTCGTGGTGAGGGCCGCGATCTGGCCGGCTTTCAGGCCCCCGAGCTGGGTCGTGGTGAGCGCCGGCAACTCCGTGGTGGTGAGGCCGCCGATCTGGGTGGTGGTGAGCCCGCCGAGCTGCGTGGTGGTGACCCCGCCCAGCTGCGTCGTGGTCAGCGCGCCGAGGTCGGTCGTGTTCAGCCCGGCCAGCTGCGTCGTCGTCAAGGCACCCAGCTGCGTCGAGGCAAGGCCGCCGACCTGCGTCGTGGTCAGCGCGCCGACCTGCGTCGAGGTCAGGCCGAGCATCTGCGTCGTGCTCAGCGCGCCCAGCTGCGTGTCGGCCAGTCCGCCGAGCTGCGTGGTGGTCAGTGCGCCCAGCTGCGTGGAGGCGAGGCCGCCGAGCTGCGTGGTGGTGAGCGCGCCGAGGTCCGTGGTGCTCAGGCTCCGGGCCTGGGTGGTGGTCAGCGCGTGGATCTGGGTGGTGCCGAGACCGCCGGCCTGGGTGGTGCTGAGCGCGCCGATCTCGGTGGTGGTGAGACCGCCGACCTGCGTCGTGGTCAGCGCGCCGATCTGCGTGTCGGCCAGGCTTCCGAGCTGGGTCGTGCTGAGTGCGCCGATCTGCGTGACCTTGAGGCCGCCGAGCTGGGTGGTGGTGAGGGCCGGCAGCTCCGTGGTGTTGAGGCCGCCGATCTGGGTGGTGGTCAACGCGCCGATCTGCGGGGTGGTGACGCCGCCCAGCTGCGTCGTGGTCAGGGCCCCGATCTCGGTCGTGTTGAGCCCGGCCAGCTGCGCCGTCGTCAATGCGCCCAGCTGCGTCGAGGTGAGGCCGCCGACCTGCGTGGTGGTCAGCGCGCCGACCTGCGTCGAGGTCAGGCCGAGCACCTGCGTGGTGGTGAGTGCGCCCAGCTGCGTGTCGGCCAGGCCGCCGACCTGGGTGGTGGTGAGTGCGGCCACCTGCGTGGACACCAGGCCGCCCAGCTGCGTCGTGGTCAACGCGCCGAGGCTGGTCGTGTTCAGCCCGCCGACCTGGGTGGTGGTCAGCACGTGGATCTGCGTGGTGGCCAGGCCGCCGACCTGGGTGGTGCTGAGGGCGCCGATGAGGGTCGTGTTGAGCCCGCCCACCTGCGTGGTGGTCAGCCCGCCGATCTGTGTGTCGGCCAGGCTGCCGAGCTGCGTGGTGTTGAGCGCCGCGATCTGGCTGGTTTTCAGGCCGCCGAGCTGGGTGGTGGTCAGCGCCGGCAGATCGGTCGTGGTGAGGCCGCCGACCTGGGTGGTGTTCAACACGCCGATCTGGCTGGTGGTGAAGCCGCCCAGCTGCGTGGTGGTCAGGGCGCCGATATTGGTCGTGTTGAGGCCGGTCAGCTGCACCGCGGTGAGTGCGCCGACCTGTGTGGAGGCAAGGCCGCCAACCTGGGTCGTGGTCAGCGCGCCGACATGGGTGGCGGTGAGCCCGGCCAGCTGCGTCGTCGCCAAAGCGCCCAGCTGCGTGTCGGCCAGGCCGCCGACCTGGGTGGTGGTGAGCGCGGCCACCTGCGTGGACACCAGGCCGCCCAGCTGCGTCGTGGTCAACGCGCCGATGCCGGTCGTGTTCAGCCCGCCGACCTGGGTGGTGGTCAGCACGTGGATCTGCGTGGTGGCCAGGCCGCCGACCTGCGTCGTGCTGAGGGCGCCGATGAGGGTCGTGTTGAGCCCGCCCACCTGCGTGGTGGTCAGCCCGCCGATCTGTGTGTCGGCCAGGCTGCCGAGCTGCGTGGTGGTCAGCGCGCCGATCTGCGTGGTCTTGAGCGCGCCGAGCTGGGTGGTGGTCAACGCCGGCAGTTCGGTCGTGGTGAAGCCACCCACCTGGGTGGTGTTGAACCCGCCGATCTGGCTGGTGGTGAAGCCGCCGAACTGCGTGGTGGTCAGCGCGCCGATATTGGTCGTGTTGAGGCCGGTCAGCTGCACCGCGGTGAGTGCGCCGACCTGCGTGGACGCGAGGCCGCCCACCTGCGTCGTGGTCAGCGCGCCGACATGGGTGGCGGTGAGCCCGGCCAGCTGCGTGGTCGCCAGAGCACCCAGCTGGGTATCGGCCAGGCCGCCCAGCTGCGTCGTGGACAGGGCGTTCACCTGCGTCGTGACCAGGCCGCCGATCTGGGTGGTGGTGAGCGCGCCGATGCTGGTCGTGTTCAGCGCCCCCACCTGCGTGGTGCTGAGCGCATGCACCTGCGTGGACAGCAGCCCGCCGACCTGCGTGGTGCTGAGCGCGCCCAGCTCCGTCGTGGTCAGGCCGCCGACCTGCGTGGTGGTCAGCGCGCCGATCTGCGTGTCGGCCAGGCTGCCGAGCTGGGTCGTGGTCAGCGCGCCGATCTGCGCGGTCTTCAGCCCGCCCATCTGGGTGGTGGTGAGCGACGACAGCGCCGTCGTGGTGAACCCGGCCAGCTGCGCAGTGCCGATGGCGGCCAGCTGCCCCGGCGAGAACGCGGCGATGTCCGTCGTCGTCAGGTTCTGCAGGTTCGTCGTCGAAAGGCCCGCGATCTGCGTCGTCGACAGGAACTGGATCAACGAGCTCATGCGACGATCCCCCGGTGCAAGGAGACCCGGACGGCGAAGGCGGCGCGCATGGACGGCATAACCCAACACTCCTGTTTCGGTAGCGTCATCGAGCCGTTTTGGCGTGTCGATCGGGGGCGTGCCCCGAGACGATTTAGGCATGGAGGTATTGACGAGGGGCTAACGGCCGCTCGGTTCGTCGTTTCGGGGGGGGGGAATGCTGACGCTGGGGTTGCCTGGCGTAGGACGGCTGTCGACGACGCCCGCTCTAGGGAACGTCGAAACCGCGCTCTCTCAGTGGGTTGGGCCTGTGATGGCGGCACCGCGTGCATCCCCGGAGCAAGCCCGGGGATGACGGATTTGGTATGAGAGTTGCGAGGCCAGGCGTGTTTCGGCGCTCTTTTTGGGCGTCAGGCGGCGTGGCGGGTTCCGACTGCGGCTTCGAGGGCAGCCAGGTCCATGAGGTCGGCGTATTTCTGGCCCATGTCGAACAGGTTCGCGTCGTGCGGGGCGATGGCGCGGTCGCCGACGCAGTCCGTGACGACGATCGGGCGGACCTCGTGCGCGCAGGCGTCGATGACGGTGGCGCGGACGCAGCCGCTGGTCGTGCATCCCGCGACGAACAGCGTGTCGACCCGGCGGAAGGCCAGCCACCCCGCAAGGTCCGACTGGAAGAAGGCGCTGGCCTGGCGCTTGCGGATCAGCAGCTCGCCCGGGGCCGGGGTGAGTTCGGGGACGATCTGGGAAAGTGGGCTGGATTCGGTAAGGGTTCGCAGCGCGGGCACCTTCGTGGCGAAGACCCCGGCATCCGCGCCGTCGTCGGCATAGACCACGCGGGTGTGCGCCACGGGCCAGTGCATGCGGCGCGCCAGGGCGAGCAGGCGAATGGTCTGTTCGATGGCCGGGCCGATGTTGCCGCCGCCGAAATGCGCCGGGTCGGTGAAGCCGACGACGAAGTCGATGACGACGAGGGCCGGGGCGACGCCGATGCCGAGCGTGTGGGCGAATCCCTGGCGGCGGTAGATGTCCAGCTCGCCGCCAGGGGCGCCGACGGCGGCGCCTGGTGGTGTGCCGGTCATTCGGCGGCCCTCCGGGGCGTTTCGGCGCGTTCGGCCCAGCGGCGCTCGAAATCCCAGGCGTCAGGGAAGCCCATCAGCGTGCACATGCGGCCGAAGCCGTAGCTTTCGGCGGGCGGCAGGCCGGCGGTGTCGCCATGCTGCAGCAGGTGGCCATAGACCCGTTCGAGCGCTGCGGTGACGGCGAGGAAGCCGACGGCCGGGTAGATGGCCATGGCGTAGCCGAGCGCCTTCAGCCGTGCGGTGGACAGGATGGGGGTGCGCCCGCCCTCGACCATGTTGGCCAGAAGGGGCGCGTCGATGGCGCCGCCGATGCGGGCCATCTCCTCCTCCGATTCGGGGCTTTCGACGAAGACGACGTCGGCCCCGGCGCTCGCGAAGGCCTTGCCGCGGCGGATGGCCTCGTCCAGGCCGAAGCTGGTGCGCGCGTCGGTGCGGGCGACGATCAGGAAGTCGTTGCTCCGCCGGGTTGCGACCGCGACCTCGATCTTCAGCAGCATGTCCTCCAGCGGGATGACCCGGCGGCCCGGCGTGTGCCCGCACTTCTTCGGCGTCTCCTGGTCCTCGATCTGGATCGCGGCGACGCCCGCGGCCTCGTAGCCCGCGACGGTGTGGCGGATGTTGAGCAGCCCGCCGTACCCCGTGTCGGCGTCCGCCAGCACGGGGGTCTTGCAGCCCTGGGCGAAGGCGCCGACCCGGGACACCATGTCGGTGTAGGTGGCCAGGCCGACATCGGCGAGGCCAAGATGGGACGCGACGGTGCCGAAGCCCGTGGCATACAGCGCCTGGAAGCCCATGCCGTCGGCGAGCTTGGCGGAGATCATGTCGAAGATGCCCGGGGCGGCGAGGAAGGTGTCGGACTTCAAGGCGGCGCGGAGTCGGGGGTCAGCCATGGACGGGTTCCCTTATGAGGCCGCGGGTCAGATCGCGGCGGATTTTCGCCATGAGGCCGCCGGCCGCGAGGATCGCCACGACCTCCGGGCCGAACGGCGCGGCGTGCCAGGTGTGGCCGTGCTGGACGATGGTGGTGCCGACGGGGTCGATCGTGGCCGGCTGGCCCGGCACCAGGGCCGCCGCCGCATCGGGGCAGACGAGCACGGGCAGGCCGAGGTTGATGGCGTTGCGGAAGAAGATGCGGGCGGCGCTGTGCACCACGATGGCGGCGACACCCACGGCCTTGAGCGCGATGACGGCGTGCTCCCGGCTGCTGCCGGTGCCGAAGTTGCGGCCGGCGACGACGATGTCGCCCGGTGCGACCCGGGTGCGGAAGTCCGGCGCCAGGGATTCGAGGCAGTGGGCGCCGAGGGCGGCCGGGTCCTTCAAAGCGAGGTAGCGGCCGGGCAGGATGGCGTCGGTGTCGACGTCGTCGCCCAGGCGGTGGACCGTGCCGGTGATGGTCGTCATGGGAGCGGGGTCGGAGGCTGGGTGTCGTTGCGGCCGATGATCGTCTCGGGGGCGACGATGTGCCCGGCGATGGCCGCGGCGGCGGCAACCCAGGCGTTGGCGAGGAACACCTGGCTGTCCGGGTCGCCCATGCGGCCACGGAAGTTGCGGTTGGTGGTCGCGATGGCGGTCTCGCCGGCAGCCAGAATGCCCATATGGCCGCCGAAGCAGGCGCCGCAGGTGGGCGTGGAGACGGCGGCCCCGGCGGCGGCGAACACCTCCAGCAGGCCCTCCGCCAAAGCCTGCCGCCAGATCTGCTGCGTGGCGGGCACGACGATCATGCGGACATGGGGCGCGATGGTGCGGCCGCGCATGATCTCGGCGACCTGGCGCAGGTCCGTGATGGTGCCGTTGGCGCAGTTGCCGACGTAGACCTGGTCCACCGGCGTCCCCACCAGCGTCTCGACCCGGACGGCGCTGCCGGGGCTGGGCGGGCGGGCGACGAGGGGGGTGAGGGCGGAAAGGTCGACGGTGAGGCGGCTGCGGTAGGTGGCGCCGCGGTCCGGCATGACGGCGGGGCGGGCGGCCATCCCGCGCTGCTGCATCTGGGCGGCGGAGCGGGCGTCGCCCTCGAAGGCGCAGGTGTCCGCCCCGGCCTCGACCGCCATGTTGGCGACGGCCATGCGTTCGTCGACGGAGAGGGCCGCCACGCCCTCGCCCCCGAACTCCAGCGCCGCGTCGGCCGCGCCGTCCACGCCGATGCGGCGGATGACCTCCAGGATGACGTCCTTGCCGGTGACGAAGCGGCCCGGGGCGCCGGTCAGCTCCACGCGGATGCTGTCGGGCACGCGCATCCACAGGGCGCCGGTGGCGAGCGCTGCCGCAAGGTCGGTGGAGCCGAAGCCGATGCCTAGCGCGTTGAACGCGCCGGCGGTGCAGGTGTGGCTGTCGGCGCCGAAGACGATGCTGCCGTGGCCGACGAGCCCGAGCTCGGCCAGCAAGGTATGCTCGATCCCGCCGCGGCCGGGTTCATACAGATGCGCGATGCCGTGGGCGCGGGCGAAGTGGCGCAGGCTGCGGTTGGCCTCCGCGGTGATGACGTCCTTGGCCGGGGCGAAGTGGTCGGCCACCAACACCACCGTCTCCGGCGCGAACGGCCGGGCCGCCCCCATCGCGGCAAACTGGTCGAACGCCAGCGGGCCCGACACGTCGTTCAACATCAGGATGTCCGGCGTGACCGTCGCGATCCCGCCCGCCGCGACCACACCCTCCCGCGCATGGGCGGCAATGATCTTCTCCGTGATGGTGAGCGCGGGCGCAGGCATGGGGGAGCATAGGCGTGGTTTCGGCGGGGGGGCAATGTGGGGGGTGGTGACCGCGTGAGAGCCGCTGAATGGCCTCGTCGCACCATCAACTCAGAAGCTGTTGGGATGGAAGATGTCGTGTGTGTTACGACTGGCCCAACCGGTCGAGCGGTATCCGCCCGGCGAGGACCGCCTGGGCGTGATCGTGCCGCCGCCTTAAAGCGCTCGTTAAGTCGCTGGTTAAGGTGTGTGGATGGACGGCGTTGTCGAGATCATCACGGGGCGGGAGCGTCGGCGACGTCGGAGCACGGAGGAGAAGCTTCGGCCGACAAAGAGGCCGATCGGTCGGCAGACTTGGATCGAGAGCCAGCCTAGAGGCCGTAACATCGCCCCGACCCGCCCTCACGCGCCGGCAAGCAGCCGCTCCGCCGCCGCTTCGCCGCTGAGCCAGGCGCCGGCGAGGGTGCCGGCGAGGCCGTCGGTGCGGGTGGCTTCGCCGGCGAAGAGGAAGCGGTGGGCGGGGAAGGCTTGGGCGAGGGTGGCGCGGTGGGGGTGGTGGCCGGGGCCGGCGTAGGCGTAGGCGCCGGCGGTGTGGGGGTTGGTGCCCCAGCTGGTGAGCGTGGCGGCGGGTGCGATGTGGCGGAGGGCGTCGGCGCCGAGCATGTGGCGGAGTTGGGTGCGGGCGAGGTCTTCGAGGGCGCGGGGTTTTGGGCGAGGGACCAGGCCTGGTCGCCGCCGAGGAAGCCCATGAGGTGGCTGCGGCCGAGGTGCCAGGCGTTGAAGGTCATGCAGCCCACCTGGTCGGCGAGCACGGTGCCGGGTTCGAGGCCGAGGCGGCTGGTGGCGGGCAGGGCGATCTTGGTCAGCAGGCCCATGGGCAGGGCGTGGATGGCGTCCCGCAGCGGGGCGGGCAGCGGCGGGGCGAAGCGCAGGGTGCCGGCGGCCAGCACGCCGGTGGAGACGGTGACGATGGCGGCGGCGGCGCGGATCGTGCCCCGGGGCGTGTCCAGCGCGACGCCGGGGCCGTGCCAGTCGAGGCGGGTGGCCGGGGTGTCGAGCCAGGCCTCGGTGGCCGCGCGGCGGACGAGGAAGGCGCCGAGCCCGGCTTGGGGGGCGAGGTTGCGGCCCTGGAGGCGGTTGCGGCGCCAGTCGTCGCGGCCGAGCCGGGCCGGGTCGGCGGCGGCGATGATCGGGCCCTCCCACAACGCGATCAGCGGGGCCCAGGGGTCCGGCGCGAGGGTCGCCAATGCATCGGCCAGGGTGGTGTCGGGCGTGGTGGGGCGTTCGAGCGCCAGGGTTTCCAGACGGTCCCAGGCGGCATCGAGGGCGGCCTGTTCGGGGGCGGTGGGGGTGCGGCCCGCAATGGTGACGCGCTCGCGGCGCGGGCCGTCGGTGTCGACCAGCGCGTCGTCCGGGTGGGCCAGCGCAACCAGCGGGTTGCGGTCGGCGTCGTGCAACCAGGTGGCGCCGTGGTCGAAAGGGTCGGCGCCCACCAGGGTGGTCCAGGCGCGGCCGCCGATGCGGGGGGCGGCCTCGATCAGGGTGGTGGGCACGCCGCGGGCGCGCAGCCGGCGTGCTGCGGCCAGGCCCGCGGCCCCGGCGCCGACGACCACGACGCCGGCTTCGAGGTGCGCCGGGGCGGCGCGGCGCGCGGGCGACCGGGGATCGTCAGGGGAGGCCGTCATCGCGGGGCGGAGTTACACCGGGCCGGTGATCCGGTCCATCGCGCTGCCCGGCCGCGCCGGGCGATTCACGGGTGCAGCGCGGCCCCTTTGGTTGCCTTGTCCACCTGCTTGCGGGGGCCGCGCAGGGCCAGCCCGACCAGGTCCGGCGCATCGGGCGGCTCGGCCCGGAACGCGGCGCGGTTGGCCGCGTCGTGCCCGGTGGCGAACATGGCCCGCACGTAGGCGGCGCGGGTCAGGTCCTGCTCGAGGCCGATGCGCCACGCGCGCTGCAGGGCAGCGGGCGTGGCGGCGAAGATCAGCATGGGCTGACCGAGCAGGCGGGCGTGGCGGGCGGCCGGCCGCGTCCTCGTACGCGTCGCCCATGGCCTCGGGCGCCGCAGCCGCAATCCCGGTGGCCAGGAACGCCGTGACGTTCAGCTTCTGCCAGACCGCTAGGTCCTCCAGCACGAGGATGGCGACCTTGGTGTCGAACTCCACGTCGTGCTCCTCGCCGCTACTCGATCCCGAGCAGCTCCACGTCGAACACCAAGGTGGCGTTGGGCGGGATGACGCCGCCGGCGCCGCGGGCGCCGTAGCCGAGCTCGGGCGGGATCACGAGGGTGCGCTGGCCGCCGACCTGCATGCCGGCGACGCCCTGGTCCCAGCCCTGGATGACCCGGCCCTGGCCGAGCGGGAACTTGAACACGTCGCCGCGGTCGCGGGGAGCTGTCGAACTTGCGGCCCTTGTTGTCGGGCGCGGCCGGGTCGAACAGCCATCCGGTGTAGTGCACCGCAACGGTCTTGCCGGCGACGGCCGTGGCGCCGGTGCCGATCTTGATGTCAGTCATGGTCAAGCCTTTTCCAGGGGATTGTGCGCCGGATTGGGCGCCGGCGGGCCCGCCGGCAAACAGGGCCACGAAGGCGCCGGCCATCGCGGACCGGGTCATGCTGCGGCGTGTCGTCGTCATCATCGTCGTCGGGCCCTTTCTGCGCGCAACGCCGATAGCACCCGGCGCGGTTTTGGTCTAACCGGGGGCTTGCTGTCCGCCTTCCACAGGCGTGGCACCGCTTGGGCGATGGCGGCACCGCGCGGATCCCCGGGATGTCGTATGTTGCTGAAGCGCGCCCGGTTGCGCGGTCCGTGGCTGCGCGGGATGGTCCCGACCCGGTCATCGCTGGAAACGGCCGCAAGCCTGTGGGCGGGGCGCCGCGTGTCGTGGCGGTGGATGCGGCCATGATCGGCTCGCCGGGCCGCAACCGGCACGAACGCGGTGCGGCACACGGCCGACGACGTGACCGCACCGTGCCTTCTCCGCACGGGGTTGACCGATCGCGCGTCGCCGAACGGCGGGATGTCGGCGAGGTCAGGCCAGGCGGAATCCGGATCGGCGATCGGGCGTAGGCGCGCCGCCGGCAGCCCGCCGGCTCAGGGCTCCCGGATGCTCTCGTTCAATCCGCGCAGCACCGGGTACAGCAGATAGGAGATCACCCGCCGCGTCCCCACCTTGATCTCGGCCGTCACCGTCATGCCGGGGATCAGCCGCGCCCCTTCCGGCAGGCCTCGCAGCCCCGCCGCTGCGATCTCCACCTGGCCCCGGTGGACCGCGCTCGACCCCGCCGCCGCCCCGCCTGACGCGCCCCCCGACGCAAACGAGTCGGCCCCGATCGAGCGCAGCCGCCCGGGCAGAAGCCCGTGCCGCTGATACGGGAACGCGTCCACCTTCAACGCCACGGGGTCACCGGGCTTGGCATAGCCTACATCCGCCGATCCGATCAGCACTTCGGCGATCAGTGCGGCATCGCGCGGCAGCATCGTGATCAGCGGTTCCGCGGCGTTCAGCACGGAGCCGACGGACCGCTTCCCCACCTCCAGCACCACCCCGTCCTCGGGCGCAGCCAGTACCACCAGCTCGTTCAGCCGGTTCGCCTTCGTCAGGCTCTCGTCCACGGCCAGCGCCTCCGCCCGCACCTTCACCAACGCCTCCAGCAGCTCCCGCCGCCACCCGTCGATGTAGGCCTGCTGGTCCGCCAGGGTGGCGCGCGCGCCCTGCTGCACCGCGTTCAAGTGCGCCGTCGCCGCCTGCAGGTCGCGCTCGTTGCGCATGCGCGCCGCCTGCGCCTCCAGATACTGCAGCTTCGACCCGCTTTGCGACCGGTACAGCGCGCCCCGCATGCCCTCCACCTCGCGCGACAGCGCCACCTGCTGCGCCATCGACACCCGCGACTGGTCGGCCGCCACGCCCTCGACCTCGGACGCCTGCAGCCGCTGGCCGAAATCCGCGAGCCGGGCCACGTACTGCGCCCGCCGCTGCCGGAACAGCGTCTGCTGCAGCACCAGCTCCGGCCCGGCCGCCTTCGGCTCCCCCGGTTGCGCCTTGCCGGTTTGCGACGCGGCCCCCTTTGCCCACCCTGCCGCCGCCTCGAACGGCGTGCCGTCCAGCTCGGCCTCCAACCGCGCCAGCTCCGCCCGCACCGCGCCCTGCTGTGCCACCAGCACCGCCCGGTCCGCCTGCGCGAAGGTCGGGTCCAGGGCTGCGAGCACGTCGCCCTTGTGCACCACGTCGCCCGGCCGCACCCGGATCTGCCGGATGACCGACAGCTGCATCGGCTGCAGCACGATCGTCGGCGTGTCGGCCGCCAGGCGGCCCGTGGCCGACACGATGATGTCCACCCGCAGCACCACGGCCAGCGCCACCATCGTCAGGAACAGCACGCCCGCGATCCGCGTGGTATTGGACAGCGCGGCCGGCGGCGCCTGGGCCAGGAAGTCCTCGAGGTCGGGCTGCGGCGGGTCGAACCCCTCCTGCAGCCATTGCCGCTCCGTCTCCGCCTCCGACGAGAACAGCCGCAGCCGCCGCGGCGTCACCACCGCCAGCGGGGTCCGCGCGACCGCCGGCGCCGCGGCCATGGCCGGGCCGGCCGCAGCGGGCGCGTGATCGATCGTCCGGCTCATGCGAAATGCTTCGTCTGCTGCCGCCACAGCCGCTGATACGCGCCACAACGGCCCAGCAGCACGCGATGCGGCGCGAAGTCCAGCACCCGCCCGTGCTCCAGCACCAATATCGCGTCCGACCCGGCCAACGACGTCAGCCGGTGCGAGACGATCACCAGCGTCCGCCCGCGGGCGATCTCGGCCAGGTTGTCCTGGATCACCGCCTCGCTCTCCGGGTCGAGCGCGCTGGTCGCCTCGTCGAAGATCAGCAGCCGCGGCCGGGTCAGCAGGGCCCGCGCGATCGCCACGCGCTGCCGCTGCCCGCCCGAGAAGTTGGCCCCGTTCTCTTCGACCGGCGTGTCGTACGACTGCGGCAGGCGGTCGATGAACTCGTCCGCGCCGGCCATGCGGGCCGCCTCCACGATGTCCTCGAACGACGCGTCGGGCCGGGCCGCAGCCAGGTTCTCCCGCACCGTGCCGCGGAACAGGAAGTTCTCCTGCAGCACCACCCCGATGCTGCGCCGCAGATGCACGAGGTCGATGTGCCGGATGTCCACCCCGTCCAGCCGGATCACCCCGTCCTGCGCCGTCTGGATGCCCTGGATCAGCCGCGTCACCGTCGTCTTGCCCGAGCCCGACCGGCCCACCACCCCGATCACCTGGCCCGGCGCAACCTCGAACGACACCTGGTCCAGCGCCGGAAGGCTGCCGGGCCGGTAGCGGAAACACACATGCTCGAACGCCAGCGCGCCGCGGATCTCGGGCGTCAGCCCCTGGTGCCCGGGCGCCCGCTCCGGCGGGTGCGACATGACCGTGCCCAGCATCCGCACCGCCAGTGCCGTCTCCTGGAACTCGTTGATCAGCCCCACGATCTGCACCAGCGGCCCCGTGACCCGGCCCGAGACCATGTTGAACGCCACCAGCGCCCCCACGCTGAGGCTGCCGTCGAACACATCGAGCGCGCCCACCCCGAGCACGCCGATCTGCATCGTCTTCTCCAGCCCCTGGATCAGCACCCCCGCCAGGGCCGCGATCCGCCCCACCACCGCCCGGCGCTGCACCCCGGCCGTGATCTTCTCGTTCCAGGCCGCCAGCCGCGACGGCTCCAGCGCCAGCGACTTCACCGTCCGCACCCCATGGATCGTCTCGATCAAATGCCCCTGCCGTGCCCCCTCCGCCTGGTACAACCGCTCCAGATGCCGCCGGAACGTCGGCACCATCACCCCGATCACCAGACCCATCGCCAGCGAGAAGCCCAGCACCAGCGCCGTCAGCTTCACGCTGTACAACAGCAGCGCCACCAGCATCAGCGGCAGCGACATCGCGTCCAGCAGCGTCTGGAACAGCCGCCCGGTCAGGAACTGCCGCACCGTGTCCGTCTGCTGCAGGTTGCGCGCCAGCACCCCGGTCGTCGTGCCCTCGAAGAAGTGCAGCGGCAGAGTCAGCAGGTGCTGGAAGGTGCGCGACGCCAGCCCCGCATCGATCTTGCTGGTGATGACCGTCATCAGATACTGCCGCACATAGCTGAACAGCCCGTCGAACAACGTCAGCACGCCGAACATCAGCATGATCGCGAACAGCGTCTCCGTGCTGTGATGCGTGATCACCTTGTCGATCAGGATCTGGAACATCAGCGGTGCCGCAAAGGCGATCAGCGACGACAGCAACGCCGCGATCGCCACGTCGCGGAACAGCGCGCGGTGCCGCCACAGGTCCGGCAGGAACCAGCGCAACCCGAACGGCTCCAACGCGCGCGGCGCCCGGTCCGCCTTGCACACCACCAGCGTGCCGCTCCATCCCGCGAGGAACGCCGCCCGGGTCACCACCGTCACGCCCTGCCGCTCCAGCTGCGGGTTCAGCAGATAGACGCCGGCCCCGCCCTCCGTCCGGGTCTCCTTCACCACCACGACCCACCGGCCGTCCCGCATCAGGCCCATCACGGGAAAGGCGTGCCGCAACGCCCCCAGATGCCGCCACCGGTTGCGCCGCAGCACCCGGCCCCGCAGCCCCACCTGGCGCAACACCCGCAGGATCGAGCCCAGCACGTCGGTTTCCGTCACCACCGCGAAGTGCTCCGGCCGCAACGGCACGCCGCGATACAACGAGATCATGAACAGGCAGCGCAGCGCCGTGTGCAACGGCGACTGCAGCGCCGCCGCCCCGGCCACCAGCCCCTCATTCGCCATCAGGGCAGCCCCAACCGCCCGGTCAGGCGGCGCGGACCAGGCCCGCCGCCCGCGCCGGCGGCTGCAGCCCCGCCAAGTAGGCGCCGGCCAGGTCGCCCCCGGCCCGCCGGTCATGCTCGGTCAGCAGATGCAGGGCCAGGTCGATCGACCCGTAGCAGCCGTGCAGGATGCGCGCCCCCGCCAGCAGCTGCTGGGGCGACTGCCGGTCGGGCGCGGTGAAGTCCCGCACGAACACCGCATCCGCCCACACCAGCTGGCTCAGCCCGGCATAGATGTCGTTGTTCACCAGCAGCGGCGCGACCACCCGGCTGACCGTCGGAAAGAACCGGTGCAGCACGAAGCCCCGCGCCCGCAGGAACTGGTCGACGTCGGAGAACAGCGGCTGGCCCCGATACAGCGGCAGGAACTCCACCTCCGTCTGGATCACCGCCAGCTCCGCCAGACGCGCCTCGGCATGCCGCAGCGCCATCAGCTCGCCACCCTGGATGTCGAGCTTCAGCAGGTCGGCGCCCCGCGCCTCCGGCACGTCGTCCAGCCGGCGCGTCTGCACCGGCACCGTCTCCAGCACGCGGCCCCACTCCGAAAAGCCGTGGAACCGCGCCAGCACCGCCGGGTCCGGCACCAGCAGCGACGTCATGCCCGGCGCCGCACAGACGTTCAGGTCATGCGCGCCGCCATCCCCGATCGCATGCGGCAGATACGTCTCCTGCGCCGACGTCTGCGCCTGCAGCCGCGCCAGGGCCGCCGGGTTCGGCTCGAACCCCAGCACGGTGCAGTCCCCCTCCTGCAGCAAAGCCGCGTAGGGCGGCGCACCATCGATGGGATTGGCCCCGACATCCACGATCCCAAGCGGCACGCGGGCGCCCGTCAGGGCCCGGAACGACGGCATGGCGGACAGAGCCGGTTCTGGCTGCATCGGGCGGGACCCTTCCTGGGTGTCGATCGCCCCATCTAGCCGCCGAACGGTTGAGGGAAGGTGAACGAGACAAGCCCCGACGATACGCCGGGCTCCCGTCAACCTTTCCGTAACGTCTCTGCCGCCTCATGCCGCCATGCCATCCGGAAAACCCGTCCTGGCCTTCATCCTGGCAGCCCTTCCGGGCCTGGCAGCCTGCACCCGCGGCCCCGACTACACCCGCCCGCCCGATGGCGTGCCCGCATCGTTCTCCCCATCTTCATCGTCCAGGACCGCCCCCGGCACCGTCCCTGTCCAGGCCACGACCCCCTGGTGGCTGTCGCTGCACGACCCCATCCTCGATGGCCTGGTCGAGCGGGCGCGCCGGGCCAACCCGGACCTCGGCCGCGCCCGGGCCGCCATCGACGAGGCGCGGGCCGCGCTGGCCCAGGCCCTGGGCGGCGGCGCACCGCAGATCAACGGCGGCGGCTCCAGCACCTACGGCCGCAGCTTCACCGCGCCGGGCTATTACGGCCGCGCGCTGGGCTACACCACCGCCGGCTTCGACGCCTCGTGGGAGCTGGACCTGTTCGGCCGCAACCGCCGCGTGACCGAAGCCGCCGCCGCCAACGCCGAATCCGTGGTCGCCGAAGCCGACGACGCCCTGCTCAGCCTGCTCGGCGATGTCGCCCGCACCTACGTGGAGCTGCGCGGCACCCAGTCGCAGATCGCCACCACCCAGGCCGCCATCGACAACCAGCGCCGGGCCAACGGCCTGGCGAGCCGCCGGTTCGACGGCGGGGACGGCAGCCGGCTGGAGGTGCTGCAGGGCCAGACGCAGACCCTGCAGCAACAGGCCCAGCTGCCCACGCTGGAGGCGCAGGTCCGCGTCCAGATCGACGCGCTGTCCACCCTGTGCGGCGAACCGCCGGACACGCTGGCCCCGCTGCTGACCCCCCAGGGCCCCATCCCGCAGGGGCCCGTGCCCGATGCCGGCATCCCGGCCGACCTCGTGCGCCGCCGCCCCGATGTGCGCGCCGCCGAGCGCCAGCTGGCCGCCACCAGCGCCCTGATCGGCGCCGCCATCGCCGACCGGTACCCCTCCGTCAGCCTGTCCGGCACCCTGTCGTTCAGCGGCAGCTCGCTGGCCCGCATGATGACGATCCCGCTGTTCGCGCTCACCCCCAGCGTCAAGGTGCCCATCTTCGACGGCGGACAGCGCGAGGCCGTGGTGGACATCCGCCGCGCCCAGAACGAGCAGGCGCTGTTCGCCTACCGCACCGCCGTGCTGAAGGCCCTGCGTGAGGTCGAGGACGCCATGGCCCGGCTGCGCGGCGAGAGCCAGCGCCGCGACCAGCTGAAACGCGCCATCGCCACCGGGCAGCAGACCGTCGACGTCGCCCGCAACCTGTATGCGCTCGGCGCCACCGACTTCCTGCAGGTGCTGGACGCCCAGCGCGCCCTGAACATGAGCCGCGACGCCCTCGCCCAGGCCGAGGCCGCCCGCACCATCCAGGTCGTCGCGCTGTTCAAGGCCCTGGGCGGCGGCTGGGACACGCAGCCGAAGCCGCTATGAGCCCGGGCGCGCAGAACCCCTCAGAACCGCGAGAACACCTGCCGGTCCCGGTTCTCCTGCATCAGCATCCGAAACCCCGGGATCGTCTCCAGCCCCAGGCCCGAGGGCACCCCCGTCTCTTCGTCCGGCTGCACGGCGGCATAGGCGGCGCCGGTCAGCTTCTCCCACTTGCCCGCGGGCTTCTTGGCCTCGATGTGCACCACGGTCGCCTTCAGCACCATCCGCACCACCGCCTCGGGCTTGGCCGTGCGGTTCGCCGCCTGCGGCTTGGTCAGGCTCGGGTGCCCGGCGATCTCCGTCCAGCCATTGCCCAGCGCCCAGGCCTTCAACTCGTCCTGCGTCATGCCGCGCGCCGCCCCTTCTTCTGCTTGCCGCCCCCGGACTGCCGGACCGCATCCTGGGCCCCGCCTTCCTTCCGGCCCCCGCTTTTGCGGTCGCGCCCCTGGCTCGGCGCCGCGCCGATCTTGGAACGCTCCAGCACGAACCGCGCATAATCGTCCATGTCGCCCTCGAACGGCGCCACCGTCCCGTCCGCCGCCAGCCACAGCCGGTCCGCCACCAGCTCCATCAACGACCGGTCATGCGTGATCAGGATCACCGCCCCCTGATAGTCGTTCAGCGCGTCCAGCAAAGCCCGGCGGCTGTCGATGTCCAGATGGTTCGTCGGCTCGTCCAATATCAGCAGATGCGGCGCCGCCATCGCGACCAGGTTCAGCAGCAGCCGCGCCCGCTCCCCCCCCGACAGGTTCTCCACCGTCGTCGCCTGCTTGTCGAACCCGATCCCCCAGGACGCCAGCCGCGACCGGTGCGACGTCTCGCTGTCCTCCAGCCGCGCCCGGCGGATGATGTCGAGCGGGGTGTCCGCCGGATCCAGCGCCTCGATCTGGTGCTGGTGGAACCACCCCACCTGGATCCGCCGCTCCCGCTGCATGTGCCCGGCCTGCAGCGCCAGCGCGCCCGCCGCCATCTTCGCGAACGTGCTCTTGCCCGCCCCGTTCACCCCCAGCAGCCCGATCCGGTCATCCACGTCCAGCCGCAGGTTCAGGTCGCGCAGCACCGCAACTCCGTCGCCATACCCCACCGAAGCCGCCTCCAGCCGCATCAACGGCGGCGCCAACGGCCGCACCGGCGAGGGCAGCGTGAACGGCGCCACCCGCTCCTCGATCACCGCCGCGATCGGCTCCAGCTTCGCCAGCCGCTTCATGCGCGACTGCGCCTGCGCCGCCTTGCTCGCCTTCGCCCGGAACCGGTCCACGAAGCTTTGCAGATGCGCCCGCTCCGCCTCCTGCTTCACGCGCGACGCGGACTGCAGCCGCGCCTTCTCGCCCCGGCGCTTCTCGAACGCGTCATACCCGCCCGTGTACAGCTCCAGCTTGCCGTCATGCAGGTGCAGGATGCTGTCCACCGAGTTGTTCAGAAGCTCCCGGTCATGGCTGATGATGATCGCCGACTTCGGATACTTCTGCAGCCGCGCCTCCAGCCACAACGCCCCCTCGAGGTCCAGGTAGTTGGTCGGCTCGTCCAGCAGCATCAGGTCGGGCTCGGCGAACAACGCCGCCGCCAACGCCACCCGCATCCGCCACCCGCCCGAGAACTCCGCCATCGGCCGCTCGAGGTCCGCCGTCGAGAAACCCAACCCGGCCAAGATCTCGCTCGCCCGCGCCGGCGCCCGGTCCGCATCGATCTCCTCGAGCCCCAGATAGATGTCCGCAATCCGCTCCGGCGCCGCAACCTCCAGCTCCGTCAACAACCCGTGCCGCACCTCGTCCGCCTCCAGGATCGTCTCCAGCAAACTCACCCCCGTCGCCGGATGCTCCTGCGCCACACTCGACACCCGCGCCCCCCGCGGCATCCCGATCTCCCCCCCATCCAAAGACAACTCCCCCAGGATCAGCTTGAACAAGGTCGATTTCCCCACCCCGTTCCGCCCCACCAACCCAACCTTGGCGTTCGCCGGCAACGTCACCGTCGCCCGGTCGAAAAACCGCCGCCCCCAGGCATTGAAAACAAGATCATCGATTTGAAGCATGAGATTAGGTCTGCCGTACTGTCGGATGCAGTGCAGTATAGCGTAGGTCGGGGGGCTTGTCGTGGTATGGATGGACTCACCATCCGGCAACCCACCAAACTGAAGGCTTTTCGGTTTTAGTCATCAGACGTCGTTTGTTGGCCGGAGAACGAACCCGCTATCGCGGGATTGGCCCTGTTGGCACTGACGTGCTGCCACATCGATTGATGCGCATGAATTGAGCGGGCTCAGGCCCTGCCCGACGCTGAGACGGTCCAGCCAGCGAGGGAGCCAGTCCCAGCGGCTGACTGGGGTGCACCCGCGGTTCCTGCTCCACGTCCTGCCGCGCGGCTTCCACCGCATCCGTCACTATGGCCTGCTCGCCAGCGGCGGCCGTCGCGACAACCTGGCCCGCGCTCGCGAACTCCTGGCCGCACCGCTGCCGCCCCTGCATCGGACGAGCCGCCCGAAACGGCGGATCACCAGCCGCCTTGCCCATGCTGCGGCGGCCGCATGATCATCATCAAGACCTTCGACCGTCGCGCCCAACCACGCGCGCCGCCGCGGCCAACATGCTCACCCGGATGGAGCTCGTCGTGATCCGGCACGGCATGCAGCTCCCCAAAATCGCAGCCCCGCTGCGGTTGACGATGGCCTGCAACCGATACTCACCGGACAGGCTTGCGGCCGCGGGTCCCAGTAAGGATCTGCGGCCAACCAATGGCATTGATAGCCGGGCCGGACAGCTCCACCAGCGCCATCCGCGGCCGATCACCCTCCCGTCGCTGACCTATCGAGCCCAGCTCGGACCCTAAATCTCCATACTGAGCACCGGCGGCCCGCGGGTTCGTTCTTCGGAGACTTTCGAACGCCAAGCGGCGTCCGAAACCCTTCACGATAGCCCACTTCGAGAAGGGCTTCGCCCTCGCGGACGGCCGCTTCCGCTTCAAGCCCGACTGGTCGGCGATCGGGCCGGAACACGCCGTCATGCCCCCCTTGCCGGACTATATGGACGCCACCGAGGCGGCGACGGCCGAACACCCTCTCCGGCTGGTCGTCCCGCCCGCGCGGTCGTTCCTGAACACCACCTTCACCGAGACTCCCGGCTCCCTCGAGCGGGAGGGCGATCCCCGGGCGCTGCTGCATCCCGGTGACCTGGTTGCGCTGGGCATCCAGGAGGGCGACGTCGTGTGGATCGGCAATCGCCGGGGCCAGGTCTCCGTGCCCGTCCGCCCGGCGCCCGACGTGCAGCAGGGCGTCGTCATCGTCGAGGGCATCTGGCCCAACAAGGCCTTCGGCGAAGGGCTGGGCATCAACCAGCTAATCGGGGCTGACCGCGTCCCGCCCAACGGCGGCAGCGCCTTCCACGACACCGCCGTCTGGCTGCGACCCGCCTGACCCCGGGCGGCGTTCTTTTCGCCCAGGCAGGATAGAGCCAACAAGAAACCCACCAATCTCATCTGTTTGTATGAGAGATCCGACAGCAAACGCCCCTAAGATACCATGTCAATGTTAATCGAAGTGTGAGACGCCTGATTCTTTGGTGAATAGCCGTCAATTGGGCTTGGCAGTGTCCACCCCAGCTTACTAGTGTCGTCCCACGCAGTCGGCGGGAGACACGAAGCGATGACCACCTATTCAGCGACGTCCGGCTCGCCCGTCAGCGGGATCACCCTGTCCGCGGGGGATTCGATCCAGGTCCTGAACGGCGGAATCGCCGCCGCCGACATCCTCGGTTCCGGCAGCACGGAAACCGTCTCGGCGGGCGGCCTCGCCAGCGCGACCACCGTCAACCAGGGCGCGACCCAGACCGTGGCGGCGGGCGGCACCGCCAGCAGCACGACCCTGTCGGGCGGCACCCTGGTCGACAGCGGCACCGTGGCCGGGCTCGTCAACTCCGGCGGCACCGACATCGTCTTCGGCGTCACCAGCAACAGCCTGCTCCGGGGCAGCTACGACACGAACGAGACGGTTTCCGCCGGGGGTGTCGCCAGCAACACCTCCGTGGGCTCCGGCGCCTACCAGAACGTCAGCTCGGGCGGCCTCGCCGTCGGCACCGTGGTGGACGCGGTCGGCGGAACCGCCTACCTGGGCGTCGGCAGCGGCGGCTCCGCCACGGGCGCCGTCGCCCGCAACAGCGCCTCCATCTCCATCTACCTGGGCGGGTCCGCCACCGGGATCACCATCAGCAGCGGCGGGACGCTGTATGTCACGGGCGTCGCCAGCGCCTCGCAGGTCTCCGCGGGGGGCTCGGCCCTGATCCAGGCGGGAGGGCGCAGCGTCTCGGCCACGCTGGCCGGCGGTGCTGAAACGGTCAACGGCAGCGCGACGGGCGACACGGTCGGCAGCGGCGCCACCCAGCTCGTGCAGGGCACGGCGACCGGCACCGTCCTGCTGTCCGGCGGCACGCAGGAGCTGACGATCGGCACGGCGTCCGCGACCGTCGTCGGCTCTGGCGGGGTCATCATCGCCAACAGCGGGTCCGTGGTCAGCGGCGCCATCCTGTCCAGCGGCGGATACCTCGTCGCCGTCGCCGGCAGCACCGTCCGCGGCACCGTCTCCGCCGGGGGCAGCGTCGTCTCCACCGGGGTCGTCGCCTATCAGCCCGGTATCGGCACCACCTACTTCGCCAGCTCGGGCGGCGCGCTGACGTTCGCGGGCGGCGGCATGGAATACGTGCTGGCCGGCGGCACCGCGACGGGCGGTACCTTCGGCTCCGGCGCCACCCAGTTCGCCTCGGGCGGCGTCACCATCGGCACCGTGCTGTCCGGCGGGGGAGAACAGGTCAACAGCGGCAGCGTCGCCAGCGGCACGGTCGTCAGCGCCTTCGGGGTCCTCGACGTGAACTCGGGCGGGGCCACCATCGGCGCCACCGTCGGCCCGAACGGGACGATGGTCGTGGCGACGGGCGCCACGGCCAGTGGCACCACCGTCTTCGACGGGGCGCTGAACGTCTCCTCGGGTGGCAGCGTGTCGGGCACGGTCCTCGGCGGCGACGGCTACTACACCGGCGGCGTCCTGCAAATACTCTATGAGGCGACCGCCCTGAACACCTCGGCCGGGCTGTATGGCACCGTCGTGGTCTATGGCGGCAGCCTGCTCGGCGGCAGCGTCGGCAGCGGCGGGACCGTGAGCCTGATCGGCGGGACGGAAACCGGGATCGCCGTCTCGTCCGGCGGCATCATGGTCCTGTCGGCCGGCAACGCCTCCGGCATCGTCGATGCGGGGACCGTCACCGAGACGGGGGCCGTCGCCACGGGCACCACCGTGCTCGCCGGCGGGCTGGACACCGTGTTCTACGGCTCCAGCCTGTCCGAGATCATCGGCAGCGGCGGCGTCCAGACGGTCCAGTACGGCACGGCGTCCGGCACCCAGGTCGGCGCCGGCGGCGTGCAGTTCGTGAACAACCACCAGGCGACCGTCAGCGGCACCGTGCTCGGCAGCGGCGGCGTCGCGATCGTCAGCACCTCGGCGACCATCTCGGGTGCGGTGCTGCAGGCGGGCGGCGCGCTCGTGCTGCTGCCCGGCGCCACCGCGGTCGGCACCGTGTCCAGCGGCGGCGCCGTCGTCACCACAGGGGTCGTCGACTACCAGCCCGGTCTCGGCGCCACCCTCCATCCCACGTCCGACGGCCCCGTCACGCTGGCCAACTCGGCCCTGCAGGACGTCCTGGCCGGCGGCACCGCCAGCGGCACCACCGTCAAGTTCGGCGGCACGCAGAGCGTCTTTGCCGGCGGCGTCGCCACGGCCAGCCTCGTGCAGGGCGGCGTGCTGAACGTGCACTCGGGCGGCCTGGCGAGCGGCGTCGTCGACAACGGGACCGCCTATCTCGATGCCGGCGCCACCGGGTCCGCCTTCACCGTGGGCGGGACGGTCAACCTCTCTGGCACCATCACCGGCCTCAGCATCGGTTCGGGCGGCACCGTCACGCTCCTCGGCGCCGCCACCACCACCGCGACCCTGATCGGCGCTGGCGGCAGGGAGGTCATCTACGCCGGCACGGTCGTCTCCACCACCGTCGGCAGCAGTGGCACGCTCAGCTTTGCCAACGGCGGCACCGGCAGCTTCACCGTGGTTTCCGGCGGCGGGACGGAGCTGGTGGCGGCCGGGTCCGACACGGGGGCCACGCTGTTGGCCGGCGCGACGCAGCAGGTCGCCGGGGCGGGCACCGTCAGCGCCGCCACCGTGGCCGCCGGGGCCAAGCAGTTCGTCTCGCAGGGCGGCACCGCCATCGGCACCCTGCTGGCCAGCGGCGGGCTGCAGGACGTCGAGTATGGCGGCAAGGCCACGGGCACCGTCGTGCAGGGCGGTGCCACCCTCTCCGTCGGGTCCGGCGCCGCGACCGGGGCAACGGTCCAGGCGGGCGGCGTGGTGCTGGTGGATGACGGGGGCACGGCCAGCGGCACGGTGCTGTTGTCCGGCGCCACCATGCAGCTCGGCGCCGGCGGCTATGGTGCCGGGGCCTCGGTGGGCACCATCATCAGCAGCGGCGCGACGGAGATCGTGTCCAGCGGCTTCGTCGCCAGCAACACCGTCGTGCAGTCGGGGGGCCTGCTGCTGCTGTTCGGCGGCACCGCCGTCGGCACCGTCTCGGCCGGCGGCCAGGTGCTTTCCGGGGGGGTGGTCGATTACCTGCCCGGCACCGGCTACCTCGCCCAGGGCGCCAGCATCTCGGGCGACCTGCTCGGCAGCGGCGCCATCCAGTATGTCCTCTCGGGCGGGGTCGCCACCGCCACCACCCTGCTGGGCGCCCAGCAGATCATCGAGACGGGCGGCGTCGCCGACGCCACCACCGTCTCCAGCGGCGGCTTCGTCCAGGTCTCCGCGGGCGGGCTCGCATCCGGCGCCGTCATCCAGAACGGTGGCATCTTCGGCGTGTTCGAAGGCGGCCTCGCCAGCGGCACCCAGGTTTCCAGCGGGGGCGCCATCGGCCTGTTCGACACCACCGCCTCGGCCGCCGACACCACTCTCGCCTCCGGCGCCGTGTTCGGGATCATCGACGGCGTCGCCACCGGCACCGTCGTCCAGGGCGGCGCCGCCATCGCGGCCCTCGGCGGCACGACGATCGGCAGCATCCTCTCCAGCGGCGGGGTCGAGGGCGTGGCCTCCGGCGCCGTCGCCAGCGCCACGGTCCTGCTGTCCGGCGGGACCGTGGCGACTCTGCCTGGCGGCAGCATCGTGGCCACCGTCAGCGCCGGCGGCCTGGTCGCCAGCAGCGGCGTGTTCCTGTACCAGGTCTTCTCGGGCGCCACCTTCTTCCCGACCGTCGCCGCCGGCCTGAACCTCGCGGGCGGCGCCGAGGCCTTCGTCCTGCCGGGCGGCACCCTCAGCGGGGGCACCGTCGCCGGCGGCTTCCCCCTGATCCTGGCCAACAACGCCTCCGGCACCCTGCCCAGCGCCGTCGAGGTCGAGGCCGGGGGAATCGTCCTGGGCACCACCTTCAACAGCGGCGGCAACCTGCTGAACTACGGCAGCGCCAGCGGCGTCGTCATCGGGTCCGGCGCCACGGACGAGGTCGCGCTGGGCGGCGTCGAGCTCGGCGCCGTCCTGGCCGGCAAGGACGTCGTCGATTCCGGCGGCACCGCAACCGGCGCCATGGTGGGCGGCGGCGGCGTGCTCTCGGCCGGCTATGGCAGCATGGTCAGCAACGTCACCGTGGGCAGCGGCGGCACCCTGGCCATCGAGACCAACACCGCGCCGGCCGGCACACGCCTGCTGTCGGGCGGCAAGATCGACCTGACAGGCTTCAGCTACGCCACCGGGCTGTCCCCGACCTTCGACCCGTCTACCGACACCGTCACCCTCGCGACGGAAGGCTTCTCGGCCAGCCTCCAGCTCGTCGGCGACTACACCGGCGAATACTTCCACGCCAGCCTCGATGCCATCTTCGGCACCAACCTCAGCCTGGACACCACGCCCTGCTACTGCGCCGGCACGCTGATCGCCGTCGAAGCCGGCGAGACCCCGGTCCAGGACCTGCGGATCGGCGACCGCGTCCGCACCGCCGGGGGGGCCTTGCGCCCCATCCGCTGGATCGGCCGCCGCAGCTACGACGGCGCCTTCGCCCGCGGCAACCGGGCCATCCTGCCCGTGACCTTCCGCCAGGGCTCCCTGGGCGGGGGCCTGCCCCGGCGCGACCTGTGTGTCTCGCCGCTGCACGCCCTGTTCCTGGACGGCGTGCTGGTCCCCGCCGAGGCGCTGATCGATGGCGTGACCATCGTTCAGGCCACCGCCGTCGCCAGCATCGAATACATCCACCTCGAGCTCGAGACGCACGACATCCTGCTCGCCGAGGGCGCGCCGGCCGAGAGCTTCGTCGATGACGGCAGCCGCGGCATGTTCCTCAACGCCGCCGAGTTCGACCGGCTCTATCCCGACGCGCCTCGCGCCGCGCCGCGTTACTGCGCCCCCCGGGTCGAAGACGGCCCGCAGCTGCTGTCCATCCGCCAGCGTCTCGCCGACCTTCGCCCGCAGCCGGCCGACCCCCTGCAAGGCTTTCTGGACACCGCCGGCCATGCCCGCCTGCTGGGCTGGGCCCGGGACCCGCTGGACCCTTCCACCCCGGTTCGCCTCCGCGTCGTGGTGAACGGTACCGTCCGCGGCGAGGTATTTGCCGACGAGTTTCGGCCTGACCTGGTCGGCGCCGGCTTCGGCGACGGGCGCCACGGCTTCGTCTTCGATTTCCCGGGCGGCCTGCCGCCGGGCGAGCGCCACATCGTCGAGGTCCGCCGGGCCAGCGACGGCCAGCCGCTGCAAGACTCGCCGCAGACCCTCGCCCCGCTGCCCTACGTGCGCCCGGCGCCTGCGCCCGGGCCCGCGCGAGGGCCCGCCCACCCGCTGCAGGGCGCGCTGGACGTCGCCACGCGGGACCGCATCGCCGGCTGGGCACAGGAGCCGGGCACGGACGGCCCCGTCCCGCTCGAGGTCACCGGCAACGGCCAGCTGCTGGCCCGCGTCCTCGCCAACCGGCCACGCCCCGACCTGGCCCTGGCCGGCATCGGCGACGGCCGCCACAGCTTCGACCTCGACATCCCCGGGGGCCTGTCGCCCCTGTCGCGGCACGTCATCGAGGTCCGCCGCGAGTCCGACGGCGCGGCCCTGCCGGGCTCCCCCTGGGTCATCGAGCCCGCCTCCACCTTCGACCCGGCGTTGGAGGCGGCCATCGGCCGCGCCGTCGCCGCCCAGGCCGGCGCGCCTGCCGGCGTTCAGGACCGCGCCCTGTCCTTCCTGATGGCCCAGGCCGATCGACTGCGGCAGCAGCGCGCCGCCGTGGACTCAGCCGCCGTGGCCCGCCACGCCGCCCGCCGCCACCAGCGCCGCTTCGGCCCCGAGGCGTCGGCCCGCCCCGATGCCCCGCCCGACCCGGGCCGCCGCGCCCTGGTCATCGACGCCCGCGCCCCGCGGCCCGGCCACGACGCCGGCTCCAACGCCATCCTGTCGCACATGCGGGCCCTGCAGGGCCTCGGCTATGCCGTCAGCTTCGCCGCGGCCGACGAGATGGGCGAGGCGCAGGCGGGCACGCCGCAGCCGGGCCTGGACCCGGCACCCGGCGTGCACCGCTGCGCTGCGCCCTTCTATGCCTCGGTCGAGGAGGTCCTGCGGCGCCAGGCCGGGTGCTTCGACGTCGTCTACCTGCATCGCGCCGGCATCGCCGAGCGCTACCTCGGGCTTGCCCGCCAGCACCAGCCGGCCGCCCGCCTCGTCTTCGCCGTCGCCGACCTGCATCACCTGCGCCTGGCGCGACAGGCCGACATCCAGCGACGCCCCGAGCTGGCCGTGGAAAGCCGGCGCTTGAAGCTGGTGGAGTGCACCGCCGCCTGGCAGGCCGACGCCGTCGTGACGCACTCCGACGAGGAGGCGAGGCTGCTGCGTGAGGCCGTCCCCGGGGTGCGGGTGCACACGGTCCCCTGGGCCGTCCGGCCCGCCGCTTCGCCCGCGCGCCCGGGTGCCGGCATCGGCTTCGTCGGCCACTATGGCCACGCCCCCAACCTCGACGCCGCCCACTTCCTGGTGGAGCAGGTGATGCCGCTGGTGTGGCGCGAGGACCCGACCATCGAAGGCCACCTGCTCGGCAGCGAGCCGCCGGCCGGCGTCGCCGCCCTGGCAGGCCCCCGTGTCCACGTGCCCGGCCACCGGCCGGACCTCGCGGCGGCCCTGAGTGGCCTGCGCCTGACCGTCGCGCCCCTGCGCTTCGGCGCGGGCGTGAAGGGAAAGGTGCTCGACAGCCTGGCTGCCGGCGTCCCTTGCGTCATGACGCCGGTCGCCGCCGAAGGCCTGGCCCTCGGTCCGGACCTGCAGGCGCTGGTCGCGACGGACCCGCAGGGCCTGGCCGCGCTCATCCTGCGCGTCCATCACGACGACGCCCTGCACGGGGCCGCCGCGCTGGCGGGGCTCGAGCTGATCCGCTCCCGCCATGCCGAGGCGTGTGTCCAGGACGCGCTTGCCCGTGCCCTGGCCCTTCCGACGGCAGACCGCGCCACCGCCTGACCCCCTGGCTGAACCCCCTGGCTGAATCCCCTGGGCTGACCCCCTGGCCTGACCCCCTGGCCACAAGCCCCGGTTCCCGCCACATTCGCTCCAGGCGGCGAAGGGGCGGGCAGGGTGGGGCAGGGCGCGTCGGACACAACGGGGCCGGGGCCCCTGGGCGACCTGCGGATCGTCGAGGTGTCGGCCTTCATCGCCGCGCCGCTGGGCGGCATGACCCTGGCCCAGCTCGGCGCCGACGTCATCCGCATCGACCCGCTGGGCGGCAACATCGACATCCGCCGCTGGCCGCTCGCCCCCGACGGCACGAGCCTGTATTGGGCCAGCCTCAACAAGGGCAAGCGGTCCGTCACCCTCGCCCTCGACACGCCCCAAGGCCAGGAACTCGCCGCCGCGCTGATCTGCGCCCCGGGCCCCGGCGCCGGAAACCTGCTCACCAACCTGCCCTCCGGCGGCTGGATGAGCTACCAGGCCCTCTCGGCCCGCCGCCCGACCTGGTGATGATGCGCCTGGTGGGCAACGCCGACGGCACCGGCGCCATCGACTACACTGTCAACTGCGCCAGCGGCTTTCCCCTCGCCACCGTCTCCAACCTCGGCTACGTCGCCGACGTCCAGGTCAACGGCACCGTGCGCCCGCCCCTGGGCAACGACCTGTATGGCGCGTTCGGGCGGGACTTCGCCACCGCGGACGGCCGCCGGGTCATGCTGGCCGCCATCTCCAACCGGCAATGGCGGGCCATCGGCAAGGCCACCGGCCTGGCCGCGCGCCTGGCCCTGGTCGGCCCCCTGATGGAGGTGGACCTGGACACGGAAGGCGGCCGGTTCGAGGCAAGGCACGCGATCGCAGCGGTGCTGGCGCCGTGGTTCGCGCGCCACACGCTGGATGCGGTGGGGGCGGCGTTCGCCGGGTCCGGCGTGCTGTGGGGGCCCTACCAGGATTTCGGGCAGCTGGTGCGAGACGACCCGCGCTGCTCGCTGTCCAATCCGATCTTCGGGACGGTGGAGCAGCCGGGGGTCGGGCCGCTGATGGTGAACACGCATCCGCTGCGGTTCGGCGCCGGGCCCGGCCAGGCACCAGGGCGGGCGCCGCGGCTGGGGGAGCACACGGAGATGGTGCTGGGGGAGATCCTGGGGATTCCGGCGCATGAGTATGCGCGGTTGCATGACGCGGGGGTCGTTGCGGGGTGAGGGGGTGGGCGATGCGGTGCGAAGTCAGAACGTTTTGCAGGTCATGGACGGCGATGCAACGAACGCCCACCGGACGGGCCGTTCAGTCTGGTTTTGGCCGTAGAACGAACCCGCTATCGCGGGATTGGTGTGTCGGCACTGACGCGGCATCACGCCGAGAGACGCGCATGAGTTGAGCCGGCCCAGGCCCGGCCCGACGCTGAGAGCTTCCCCCTCCAGAGGAGCTCTTGATGACCCATCTCCCCCCTACAACCGCCAGCGGCAGCCTGCGTGAGCGTTTCGTCGCGGACATGACCGTGCGCGGGTTCACCGACAAGACCCGTAACGACTACATCCGCACCGTTGCTGGCTTTGCCGCCTTCCTGGGGCGCCCGCCAAGCACGGCCACCGCCGAGGACATCCGCCGCTTCCAGATCGCACAGTCTGAGCGCGGGATGAACCCGCCAGCGATGAACAGCACCGTGGCCGCGCTGCGTTTCTTCTTCAACCACACCGTCGACCGGCCAGACCTCGCCCGCAAGCTGATCCGCCTGCGCTACCCCCGCAAGCTCCCGGTCGTGCTCAGCTCCGACGAGGTGGCGCGCCTGCTGGCGGCGACGACCTGCCTCAAGCATCGCGCCGCCCTCTCCGTCGCTTACGGTGCCGGGCTGCGCGTGGCCGAGGTCGCGTCGCTCAAGGTCGGCGACATCGACAGCAAGCGGATGCTCATCGTCGTCGAGCGTGGCAAAGGCGGCCGCGGTCGCCATGCCCTGCTCTCGCCCGACCTGCTTGGGCTGCTCAGGGCTTGGTGGCAGGAGGGACGACAGAAGGGTGTCATGCGGTCTGGCGGATGGCTGTTCCCTGGCCAGGACCCGGCCCAGCCCATCACCACCCGCCAGCTCAGCCGGGTCGTCGAGGGCGCGACGATCGCGGCCGGGCTGACCAAGAACGTGAGCCCGCACACGCTGCGGCACAGCTTCGCCACGCACCTGCTTGAGGACGGCACCGACATCCGCGTCATCCAGGTCCTGCTCGGCCACGCCAAGCTCGACAACACCGCGCTCTACACTCGCGTGGCCACTAAGATGGTCCGCACCGTCACCAGCCCACTCGACAAGATCATGGGCCAGATCGACGGTCGAGCCAGCGAGGGAGCCAGTCCCGGCGGCTGACGGGGATGCAATCCGAGCGACCCGCGCTCGAAGTCGCCGACATTCTTCGCCGACACGGCCCCGCCTTTCGGGGGGCCCATGCCGGCCACCTGGGCCTGGGCCAGCTCAAGGTCATGTCGGCCATCGAGGCTTGCCGCACCGCCGCCCTCGGCGGCCATGTCGAGGGCTGCCAGGACTGCGGCCACCGCCGCATTGCCTACAACAGCTGCCGCAACCGGCATTGTCCCAAATGCCAGGCCGCCGCCGCACGTGACTGGCTGGCGGCACGCGAGGCCGACCTGCTGCCGGTCGGCTACTTCCACGTCGTGTTCAGCTTGCCCGCCGAGATCGCCGTCATCGCCGCCCAGAACAAGGCCGTGGTCTACGATCTGCTGTTCCGCGCGGCGTCACAGACCATGCTCACCATCGCCGCCGACCCGCGACATCTCGGCGCGCGCATCGGCATCACCGCCGTGCTCCACAGCTGGGGCTCGGCGCTGACCCACCACCCGCACATCCACATGATCGTGCCCGGCGGCGGCATCTCGCTCGATGGCCAGCGCTGGGTGTCGTCCCGGCGGGCGTTCCTGCTGCCGGTACGCGTGCTCGGCAAGCTGTTCCGCCGGTTGTTCCTCACCCGGCTGATGGAGTTGTTCGACGCGGGCCGGCTCCAGTTCCACGGCAGCCGGGCCGCCCTGTGCGAGCGCAAGGCGTTCCTGCGCCACTTGGCGCCCACCCGAAAGAAGCCCTGGATCGTCTACGCCAAACCACCGTTCGCCGGGCCAGCAGCGGTGCTGGCCTACCTATCCCGCTACACACACCGGGTCGCCATCTCCAATCGCCGGCTGCTCTCCCTCGACGAGCGCGGGGTGACGTTTCGCTACAAGGACTACCGCCGCAGCGGCGCCGAGCGCTACCAAGTCATGACGCTGGCGACCGACGAGTTCATCCGCCGCTTTCTACTGCACGTCCTGCCGCGCGGGTTCCACCGCATCCGTCATTACGGCCTGCTCGCCACCGGCGGCCGTCGCGACAACCTCGCCCGCGCCCGCGAACTCCTCGCCGCACCGCCACCGACGCCTGAACCGGACGACGCGCCGGAACCGTCAGATCATCGCCCGCCTTGCCCGTGCTGCGGCGGCCGCATGCTGATTGTCGAGACCTTCGAGCGACGCTGCCAGGCGCGAGCGCCACCTGCACCGCCGCGGTCAGCCCGGAGGATATCGCCGTGATCCGGCACGGCACCGACGGCCCCAAAATCGCAGCCCTGTGGCGGTCGACGACGAACTGCGGCCGCCACCCTGGAAAAAGCGCCGGATGCGCGGACTTCGGTGAGGCTCTCGCATCGACATTCGATGACCAGGGCTTGGCCGGACGGGATCTTCCCCGCTGTCGGCGGCCAATTGCCCGCCCATGGCTGATGCTCACAGCCCGGCCAAAGTCTTAAACCCCATACTGATTGCTGCCGGCCCGCGGGTTCGTTCCTCGGAGACTTTCGAACGCCAAGCGGCGTCCGAAACCCTTCACGGGAGCGGACTGGCTGGTTCGAGTGAGATGGGCGGCAAAGCGGACGTGAGGTTGGCTGGTTGACGCGCTTACGGTCCCGCCGGGACGGCAGGGATGTGGAATAGTCGGACGCCAAAGCGCGCGTACCTCACGCTTGCTAAAGACCTGCGTCGATGATGCCGCTATTCCTCTCCCGTTGTGGTCATGCCTGACTCGCCAAGGCTAGCTATCTTCGTCGACGACCGTAAATAGAACATCCAATAAGGATCCACTATGCTGAAGGTATCGGATCCACCTTCGCTGTCAAACTCGACAATCCTTTGGTCCGGATATTTACTCACTGCAAATTTGACCATGCGGTCGCATGTCTCTGTGACGCTTCGACCAACTGGCACATCCTCCACACAAATCTTTCTGATACGCTCCATCAGTTCGGGATAAGGAATTGTCATAGACGGAGGGTCGCATTTCAATGACAGCAAGATGGCCCTATATACGTCGCCTTTACTCCCATCAGTGAACTTGAAAGTTTTTCGTTCGGTACCTTTCGTTTTGGGCCCTTGATGCATGTCTTCAATCAAGCTGCTATAGTCAGACCGCATTGATGTTTCCTCAAGAATATCATCCATCATTGCACCCTGAAGCGTATGCTCGACTATGCTAGGTGCACGCGTTTTCACTCCGAGCCTGAAACAGGCCTGAAGGCTAATTGCTTGCATGATCTGCGGCGAACCGCACGCTTCCCGCGCGAAGCGTTCAATAACGTTTGTGGGCACGATCATCGCAAGTTTTTCAAAACCTATCGCTGCAATCTTTGTCAGTTCATCAGTCGACCAAAAATTTAAATCAATATTCGTGGTTCGACCTCTAAGTTCAGGATTACTACGAACCACATCGTCCGATCGGTGGGGAACGGATGCAACGCAGATTCTTACCCCACGCTCCGCAGCAGTCTTGATCTGTTTAGCAGCTTCAGTCTGCAAAGGCCTTGCCATGTAGTGGAAGTCGTCAACCAAGATAGAGAATGTACTATCCCCTATCTCTTTAACTACCTGGACGAGGCCATTGCGCTGTTGTGTAATCGTCTTGCTATTTGTTATTGAAGAGGCAGTTTGGTATCCGGCTTCGCCCCCGCCTTGTATAACCATTGGGATGCCGCCTGACCCTGTAACCTTGCCGGAGTAAGTTTTTGCTTCGGCCGTTTGGTCTTGAACAGCCACACTCGACGGGCTACCCATCCAATCAAGGACGCGATCCCATAGGTCATCCGGCTTCTGGATTTCCGCTCCAGAAACAACTATCAGGTTGTCTTTTCCAACGATCCGCTCCACCAAGACCGTTTTACCTGATTTTGATGGCCCTGATATGGACACTACCGTTTTAGGTGTTCCTATGGCATTGCGGAGTCGTTCCTCTAATCGCTCGTCGACACGGTTAACATAGGTGTAAGAGTCCGTCCAAGATCATTAGCAAGCACGGCAGAGGCGTCGCAGCATGAGCCGCACTGACGCCCACTGAAGGAACGCGAGCGCGTTTCGGTTCAGGCACTCCCAATCCTTGCTCAGGCGGCGGCATCGGTTGAGCCACGCAATTGTCCGTTCTACGATCCACCGCTTGGGCAACACCACAAAGTTGCCGGTGTCGCAGCGTCGAACGATCTCGACGTTCACGCGGCGGCAGACACGGGCCAGGCCCGTCTGGAACCTCGGCCCTTGATAACCGCCGTCGGCGTAGAGCTTGAGCAGAAAGGGATACATGCCGAACAACGTCGCCATCAGCAGCACGCCACCGTCACGGTCCTGGATGTCGGCCGCGTGGACGATAGCCTGCATCAGCAAACCCTGCGTGTCGACGAGGATGTGCCGCTTCTTACCTTTGATCTTCTTGCCGCCATCGAAGCCCGGCGGATCAATGCGGGCCCCCCTTTTTCGGCGCTCTTGACGCTCTGGCTGTCGATGATCGCGGCGGTCGGGCTGGCTTCGCGGTCCGCCTGCTCCCGACAGCGGACGTAAAGCGCATGGTGCAACCGATCGAGCGTCCCATCATGCTGCCAGCGGCAGAAATAGAAGTTGACGGTGCTGCGCGGCGGCAGGTCCTTCGGGATCGCCCGCCACTGGCAGCCTGTGCTGAGGACATACATCAGTCCGTTCAAGACCTCGCGCAGGTCCACTGTCCGCTTGTTTCCGCCTCGTTTGGCACGAGGGATCTCCGGCTTGGCCAGAGCCCACTCGTCGTCGGTCAGGTCGCTCGGGTAGCGCAGCTTGCTGCGGTCGTAGCGGGCGCGGTTCTCGGCAGTCCACATTGGGCGGCTCCTGCGAATCGGGGCTGCCACATGGAATCACAATTGATTCCCTCGACTCAACATGATCGTGGACGGACACTAAGCAGGAAAGTCGTTCGGCGTGAATACCTCGGTAGCTCTTATCATGCCCAGCTCATTTCGTACTAGTGTTCTGAGCCATTCGGCGGATTCACAGCGGTCGCGAGTTGTGCGAATCTGGGGTCATGGCACAGACAGTATGCGTGATCGTGAGCCCGTCCGACAAGCGCGGCTGGAGGCGGTTGCGGCGGACCGCAATCGTCAGCGTAAGCATGTTGAACGGGCCGAGGTGGTCCTTGCCTCGGCGGCCAACGGGACGGTGAAAGGGATTGCGGAGCAGGTCGGCGTCAGCCGCCCGATGGTCTGGCGCTGGCAGCAGCGCTTCGCCGAGGCGGGCGTGGATGGGCTGCTGCGCGACAAGACGCGCAAGCCGGGCAAGCCGCCCCTCGCGGCCGAGACGGTCGCGCGGGTCGTGGCGCTGACGTGCGGCAAGATGGCGGGCGAGGCGACGCATTGGACCGGCCGGGCGATGGCGCGCGAAGCCGGCATCTCGCTCAAGTCGGTGCAGCGCATCTGGCAGGCCCATAACCTCAAGCCGCACCGGGTCCGCAGCTTCAAGAAGTCGCGCGACCCGCATTTCGCCGATAAGCTGATCGACGTGGTCGGCCTCTACCTTGATCCGCCGGCGCAGGCGGTGGTGCTGTCGATCGACGAGAAGAGCCAGATCCAGGCGCTCGACCGCACCCAACTCGGGCTGCCGCTCAAGCCCGGCCGCTCCGCCACGATGACCCACGACTACGTCAGGCACGGCACGACGACGCTTTTCGCGGCGCTGAACGTCCTCGAAGGAACGGTGATCGGTCGCTGTATGCAGCGGCACCGGCATGAGGAGTTCATCCGCTTTCTCAACACCGTCGAGCGGGAGGTTCCCGTTGGCAAGGCCATCGAGGCCGTCGTCGACAACTACGCGACCCACAAGCATCCCAAGGTCAAAGCCTGGCTGGAACGGCATCCGCGCTGGACCTTTCATTTCACGCCGACATCCGGATCCTGGTTGAACGCGGTCGAGAACTTCTTCTCCGTCCTGACCCGCAAGCGCATTCGGCGCGGCAGCTTCACGTCGCTCATCGACCTGCAGGCCGCCATCAAGCGATGCCTCGCCGAGCACAACAACAATCCCAAGCCCTTCGTCTGGACCGCATCAGCGGCATCCATCCTGGCCAAACTCGATCGACTGCCTGCATCATGCGTATGACTCGGAACACTAGATGGCAACAAGATCAGCGAGCTTATCAGCAACAACCGCCAAAGTGTCCTCCGCCGTGCTCAACCCGTTTCGCGAGGCAAGCAGCGGACTGACGTTGCGAAGAGCATCATAGGTCGTATTGTGAATAACGGGCACAAGCTGATCAGTCGCGAGAAGCACTGAAAGCTCTCGGTCTGCAATGCCCCCAGTAGGAAGGCGAAGCAACAGCGCGGGTGTCACTAGCACAAGTCCGACACGCGACTTTGCCAACCCCTTATCAATTTCTCGAAGGAACGAGGATCCAAGAGGAACGTCCTTTTCGCTAAACCAGACTGAGACACCGCGCGCCTTGAGAAGATCGTAGGGTTCCGTGGCGTCATCCAGCCGGTCAGCCCACGCATGACATAGGAAGATATCACGAAGGTCCGGCAGCTCCGCTCGCTTCTCGGCGGTTTCGCGGATCGGCGTGAGGGCTTTAACTTCCACGGGCGTATATAAAACTGTGGAACCGGCTTTGGACCAACTCGCTTTCACGCGGCTAGAAACGCTCCCACTGCTGCGGCCGCCACCGCTGCTCCCTGATGCGAAAGAATATGACGGTGCTGAGTAAGGGGACGAATACCCACTACTGTAACCGCCGTAGCGGCGGGAGCCGCCACGGCACGCCGGACAAGCCGCCGCGGCGCTTGATGAGCGATGGCCGTAAACCGGAGCTGTGCATGTCGCCATGTCGCCATGTCGCCGAAGATTTCGAGTACCATCGATTCGTAACAGTGGTAGTCGGCAATGGTGCACGATATCGGCAAATTCTTCAGGCGATTGCCCGGTGCAGATAGCCGTTGCGAGTGTTCACTATCGATTGCGTGCGTCCGAAACCGGACCGGCGGCAAACCACCAATTCTCGCCGCCCGCGTCGATCGGCAACGGGCCTGGCGCCCTCTCCGAACGAACGGCAGCTTTCAGGCGCGTCTCGTATCCGTTTGAATGGCGGCAATTGGCGCGAGCCAGCCCTCCACCCGAGCCCTCGGCCACCCCCTTGACCGCCCCCCCCCATCCCGGCCCCACATCACGGCCTCACTGTAAGTCACCGAGCCCCCCATGAGCGCCACCACCCTCCATCGCCCGTCCCATGCTCCCGCCCCGAAAGACCCCGCCACCGACCCCGCCCACTTGCTCGATCTCACCGCCCAGGCGAGTGAAGCGCTCGACAAGCTGCTTCTCACGGCAAAGGCCCGGGTTGGTGCGGCCATCGACGCGGCTGCGGGCCCGGATGTCGAGCAGATGGCGCTGCACGGGTTGGCCTGGTTGGCGACCTATGTTCAGGCGCTGGAGCAGATGCGGGGGTGGTTTGCCGGGCTTTGGGGGCGGCGGGGGGGTTGGAATAGGCGCTGCTTCTGGCGGCGTATGGGGAGTATCTGGCGCAGATCAGGGGGGGGTTGCCGATCAGCCAGACGGAGCTTGTCCGGCCGTCCGATCTGTATCTGACGGCGGGAGACATGGCCGGGTTGGACGGTGCCGCGGTGCAGGCGCTGGTGGCGGCCGGTACGTCGCCGGGGGTGCGGGCGCGGATCGCGGCATTGTTGGGGGAGGGGGCGGAGGCCGGGCCGGGGGCGTTCGGCGCGGCCGGGCTCGAGGATGAGATGCTGCTGGCCTTGCAGGACCAGGTGCGGCGGTTCGCTGCGGCGCGGGTGGCGCCCTATGCGCATCAGTGGCACCTGGACGACACGCTCATCCCGCTGGAGGTGGTGCGGCAGATGGGCGAGATGGGGGTCTTCGGCCTGACGATCCCCGAGGCGTACGGCGGCCTCGGCCTCGGCAAGCTCGCCATGTGCCTCGTCTCGGAAGAGCTGTCGCGCAGCTATATCGGCGTCGGTTCGCTGGGCACCCGCTCCGAGATCGCGGCCGAGCTCATCCAGCTCGGCGGGACCCCGGCGCAGAAGGCCGAGTGGCTGCCCCGCATCGCCTCGGGCGAGATCCTGCCCACCGCCGTAGTCACCGAACCCGACACCGGCTCTGACCTCGGCGCGCTGCGCACCCGGGCAGTGCGCGCTCGCCTTCGTAGAGCCGACCAGCAGAAATCCGCCCTGACGGTCGGGGTGTATTTCTTGTGGATGTCCGCTTCCGAGAAGCCGTCTAACCGAGTTGAGCGACCGACATGGGCGCTGTCCAGACCAGAAACTCACCCCCCCTCACCCCTGCCGAAACACCACCCCCAAATTACAAGCCGGCATCGCCAGCCGAGCCACCCGCGTCAACCCGCACCCCGCCGCCACCGCCTCCACCGCCGCCAGGTCCCGCAGCCCCCAGGCGGCATCCCGCTCCCGCAGGCTGGCGTCGAACGCGGCGTTGCTGTCGGAAAGTGGCACGTCGGCCTCCCGGAACGGCCCGTACAGCACCAGCACCCCGCCCGGCCGCAGCACGCGGGCGGCGCCGTTCATCAGGCCGAGCGTGGCGGCCCAGGGGGCGATGTGGATCATGTTGATGGCGACCACGGCATCGACGGGGGTCGGGGGCCAGGTGAGGGGGGCGGCGGCGTCCAGCAGCAGGGGCGGCCGCAGGTTGGGGGAATTCGCCTGGGCACGCCAGGCGGCGATGCTGGTCAGGCGGTCGGCATCGCGGTCGGTCGGCTGCCAGGTCACGTCCGGCAGGGCCTGGCTGAACCAGGTGGCGTGCTCGCCGGTCCCGCTCGCCACCTCCAGCACCAGGCCCGGGCGCGGCAGCCAATCGCGGAGCATCGCCTCGATGAACCCCCGGTTCCGCGCCGCCGCGGGCGCGATCTGGGCCTCAGCCGGCACGTCAGCCGGGGCCGAACCCCCGTCGGACACGCCCCCGCTCACCCCGCCCCCGCTCACCCCACCCCCGCTCACCCCGCCCTCGCATACCGGCTGACCGGCAGGCGCAGGCCCAGGTTCTCCCGCAGCGTCGGCCCCTCGTACTCCGTCCGGAACAGGCCGCGCCGCCGCAGCTCCGGCAGCACCAGCTCGACGAAGTCCGTCAGCCCGAACGGCAGCGTCGGCGGGCACAGGTTGAACCCGTCCGCCGCCCCGCCGTCCAGCCACGCCTCCATCTCGTCCACGATCTCCGCCGCCGTCCCGATCGACACCCGCGTCGCGAACCCGGCCGCAATCCGCGTGTACAGCTGCCGGATCGACAGGTTGTCGCGCCGCGCCACCGCCAGCACGCTTTTCGCGATGCTCCGCACGGCCGGGTTCACGGGCTCCGGCACCGGCCCGTCCACGTCGTACGCCGACAGGTCGCCCAGCTGCGCCGACAGGTACGACAGGCCCAGCAGCGGATCGACCCGCGCGTTCATGGCGTCGTACTTGTCCCGCGCCTCCTGCGCCGTCCGCCCAATGAACAGCGTCACCCCCGGCATGATCAGCAACGCACCGGGGTCCCGCCCATAGGCCGCCATCCGCCCCTTCAGGTCCGCGTAGTAGGCCTGCGCCGCCGCCAGGTCCTGCGGCGCCGAATACACCACGTCCGCATGCCGGGCCGCGATGTCCAGGCCCTGCGACGACGCGCCCGCCTGCACCAGGATGGGCCGCCCCTGCGGCGTGCGCTTGATGTCCAGCGGCCCCTTCACCTGGAAGTGCTTGCCCCGGTGGTTCAGCGTGTGCAGCTTCGCCGGGTCGAAGAACACGCCGCTCACCTTGTCGTGCAGGAACGCGTCCGCGTCCCAGCTGTCCCACAGCCCCGTCACCACCTCCACGAACTCCGCCGCCCGCTCATACCGGGTGTCGTAGTCCATGTGCTCCTCGCGGTTGAAGTTCAGCGCCTCCGCCTGGCTCCACGACGTCACGATGTTCCACCCGGCCCGCCCGCCGCTGATGTGGTCCAACGACGCCCATTTCCGCGCGATATGGAACGGCTCGTTGTACGTGGTGCTCGCCGTCGCCACCAGGCCGATCCGCCGCGTGACCGCCGCCAGGCCGGACAGCAGGGTCAGCGGCTCCAGGTCCGCATTCTGCGCCGACCGGCAGAACGACCCGGGCGGCTCGTCCTTCACCCGGATGCCGATGCCGTCCGCCAGGAACACCATGTCGAGCTTCGCCGCCTCGGCCGCCTGCGCCACCGCCACGTAATGGCTGAACTGCGATGCCGCGTCCGCGTCCATCGCCGGGTCGCGCCAGCCCGCGGCGTGGTAGCCCAGGTAGCGGATCGACACGCCCAGCTTCATTCCCGCCTTGCCCATCATGCCCCCTCGCTGCCGCCCATCCCCGGCCGCATCGCATCCGGTATACGCAGCCCGCCCTGTCCCGCCAACGCGATCTGGCGCATTGCTTGCGTCTTTTCGCCACCACCCCCCCGGGAGAACGGGCCCATGACGCGTCGACCCCCCATGCCAGCCACAGCAGCCGCCCGCCCATGAACCCGCCCGGCATCCCGGACGGCTGGACCCTCCGCCCGACCAAGGCCTTCGCCACCCATGTCGGCCCCTTCTACGTCAGGCCCGGCGGCACGGACGCCGATGGCTGCGGCTTCCTGGCCGACGACCGCCACGGCAACAAGCGCGGCGTCGTGCACGGCGGCATGATCGCCACCGCATTCGACGTGGCGCTGGGCAACGCCACCTGGCACGCCGCCGGGCAGAAGCCCTGCGCCACCATCCAGCTGAACGTCCACTTCCTGGGCGCCCTCAAGCTCGGCGACTTCGCCTATGTCGAGGCCACCGTCGTCAAGGCCACCCGCACCATCGTCTTCCTGCGCGGCACCATGACGGTGGGCGACCGCCTCGTCGCCACCGCCGACGGCGTGTGGAAGATCCTGGAATGGCGCGGCGAGCCCTTCGTCCCCACCTGAGGGCTCAGGGGGTCGCCGCCCCCGCCGCCGCCCGGTCGACATACCAGGTCACCCCACCCGCCGAGCGCACCTGCCCCGCCGGCAGCGCCTCCCCCGCCGCAACCCGGCCCAGCAACGGGCGCTTGCCCGCCCCCACGGCCAGAAACAGCACGCCGGCGCTGTCCGCCAACGCCGGCAAGGTCAGCGTCAGCCGCGGCACGAAGGGCGCCAGCCCCGCGTCGGGCACCGGCATCGCCCAGTGATGCGTCTCCAGCACCGCAGGCTTGCCGGGGAACATGGATGCCGTGTGGCCGTCATCGCCCAGGCCCAGCAGCACCAGGTCGAACAACGGCCGCCCCGCCGCCGCCCGGGTGGCAGCGAACGCCCGCAGCGCCCGGCCGTACGCCGCAGCCGCCGGCTCCAGCGCGTCATCCCCCAGCACACCCGTCGGCATCGGGTGCACCAGCGCCGCCGGCACGGGCACGTGGTCCAGCATGGCGGCCCGCACCATCGCCTCGTTGCTGCGCGCATCCGTCGGCGGCACGAACCGCTCGTCGCCCCACCACCAATGGATCCGGTCCCACGCCACCCGGCCCCGATAGGCATCGGATGCCAGCAGCCCATACAGCGCCTTGGGCGTCGACCCGCCGGACAGGCACACCGAGGCCGGGCCCGGGCCCGCCGTCGCCCCGATCAGCCGCTCCGCCGCCGCCCGCGCCACCGCGTCGGCATCGGCGAACACCGTCGTCCCCTCCGGCAGCATCGCGGTCATGGCGCCGCCCCCAGGAACCGAGGATCGTAGTACCGCCCCAGCTCGAACGGCCGCGCCGCCGCCGGGCTGGCCCCCACGTCGCGGTCGATCATCGTGATGTTCTCGAGGCTGGCCGCCGACACCGCCATCGTCCGGCTGATCGCCCGCTGCCGCTCGATCAGGAACGCGTAGGCATCGACGCACACCGCCGCATCGGTCTTCGTGTACTCCGCCAGAATCCGGATCGTCTCGTCCCGGTTCGCCGGCTCATACATCCACGCCGCCGCGTCCCGCAACGCCTGCACCAGCTTCCGCACCCCCGCCGGGTCGCGCGCCGCCCAGCCGGTGTTCACCACCAGGGCGGCCAGCAAATACGGCTCCCGATACGTGTCCAGGATCGCCATCCCCTGCTGCACCGCCAGCGCGTCGAACGGCGCCGTCATCAGAGCCCCCTTCACCTGGCCGTTGCCCAGCGCCACCAGCCGGTCGCTGCTGGCCGTGATCGACACCATCCGGACCCCGCGCGGGTCCACCCCCGCCCGCTTCAGCAGGAACCGCATCAGGTTCGCCGTCCCGCCCTCCACCGCCCCGGCGCTCACCGGCTGCCCCGCCAGCTGCCCGATCGACGTCACCCCGGCCCCGCCCACCAGCCGCAACGAAACCCGGTCCAGGATCGCCCCCGCGATCACCACCGGCGCCGCGCTCGCCGGCGACAGGTCCACCGCCCGCATCGCCAGGTCGCCCAGCGCCACCCCGGCCTCCACGCTGCCCGTCGCCACCGCCTGCAGCAGCGCCGGACTGCTGGCCGTCCGCAGCTCCTCGATCCGGATGCCGCGCGCCGCATAGAACCCCCGCGCCGTCGCCACCGCATGCGTCCACAGCAGCGCGTTGGGCGCCAGCATCGATACCCGGATCGCCTGCACCGGCTGCGCCCCGGCCGGATCCCCACCGGTCATCGCCACCCCGACCGCCACCAGCAACCCGACCACAAGCCGCATCATGCGAACAGCTCCTCCACCGTCACGTCCCGGGGCAGCAGGCCATCCTGCCGCAGATGCCGCAAGGTGGCAGCCAGCACGGCCCGGTTCGGCTCCAGCCCATACGGCCAGTAGTCCTGCCCCAGCACCGCCCGCGTCGCCGCCTGCTCGGCCGCCGCCCAGGGCAGCGTCGCCTTGCACGCCTGCAGGTTGGAAAGCCCGTCCACCGCCATGTCCTTGGCCGCCGTGAAGGCCTGCGCCACGCTGCCCACCAGCCACGGATGCGCCGCCACCAGGCTCGCCCGAACCCCCACCAGGTGCATGATCGGAAACAGCCCGCCCGCCCGGGCATAGGCCTGCTCGGCCGCCCGCCAGTCCGGGAACAGCCGCCGCACCAGGGGGTCGCCCCGCTGCACGCAGGGCGGCGGCAGCAGCGCCACCACCCCGTCCAGCCGCCCGGCCGCAAGCTCCGCGTCCAGCGTGGCCCCGGCCGCCAGCCGCTCCACCGCCACAGGCGCATGCAGCACCGGCAGCGGCACCACGGCCCCCCCCTGCGCCTCCATCTCGCCCACCACCCAGGTCACGCCCTCCACCCCGTACGCGTCCCGCAGCAGCCCCCGCACCACCACCGCCGCCGTGTCGTCGTAGTTCCGCAGCCCCATCCGGCGGCCCCGCAAATCCCCGGGCGCATCGATCCCGCGATCCGTCCGCACATAGATCGACGCATGCCGGAACGCCCGCGACGGAAACACCGGCACGCCGACATACCGGCTGTCCCCCCGCGCCACCGCCTGCGCGTGCCGGCTCAACGACAGCTCGCTCACATCGAATTCGGCCGACCCGAAGGCCCGCGGGAATAGCACATGCGGCGGCAGGATCGTGCAGGCCGGCGCGCACCCCGCCATCGGCACCCGCCCATCGGCGATCGGCAGCGTCCGGTCGTAATCCCAGAACGCGACGCTCAGTGGCAATGGCAGGGGAAGCGGCTCACACGGCATTCGTCGCCGCCGCGAACCGCACCTCGTCCTCGATCAGCCGCCAGATCCGCTCCACCAGCGCCGTGAACGCCGGCGTGCGCTTGATCTCCAGCGCCCGCGGCCGCGGCAGGTCGATGGCGATCTCCTCGCGCACCGTGCCGGGCCGGGCACTGAACACCACCACCCGGTCGCTGAGGTACACCGCCTCGTCGATCTGGTGGGTGATCAGCAGCACCGTCGTCCGGCTCTCGGTCCAGATGCGCAGCAGCTCCCCCTGCATCACCTCGCGCGTCTGCGAGTCGAGCGAGGCGAACGGCTCGTCCAGCAGCAGGATGCGCGGGTTCACCGCCAGCGCGCGCGCCACGTTCACCCGCTGCCGCATGCCCCCCGAAAGCTGGTGCGGGTAATGGTGCTCGAACCCCGTAAGCCCCGCCATCGCGATGAAGCGCCGCGCCGTCTCCCCGGCCTCCCGCCGCGACACCCCGTTGATCCGCAGGCCGTAGCCGACATTGTCCACCACGTCGCACCAGGGCAGCAGCCCGTCCTGCTGGAACACCATCGCCCGGTCCCGCCCCGGCCGCGTCACCACCTGGCCCGACACCCGCACCACCCCCGACGACGCCGGCAGCAGCCCATCGATGATCCGCAGCAGCGTCGACTTCCCGCTCCCGCTCGCCCCCACGATGGAGACGAACTCGCCCTCGCCCACACGCAGGTCGATCCCCCGCAACGCCTCGATCGCCGGCTTGCGCGGCCGCGCGAACACCTTGCTCACCCCCTCGATCGACAGCGCCGCCGGCGCCGCGCCCGCCGGGTCCACGGTGCCCGTCATTCCAGCCGCCACGGCGCCAGCCGCCGCTCCAGCCACTCGAAGAACAGGCTCCCCGCCAGACCCATCATGCCGAGGATGATGACATAGGCCAGCAGCACACCGGTATCGAACGTCTGCTCCGCCGCCAGGATCGCGAACCCGAAGCCCGCGAACGAGCCGAAGAACTCCGCCACGATGATCCCCACCAGCGCCCGCGCCCAGGCCACCCGCACCCCGCCCACGATGAACGGCAGCGCATAGGGCAGCGTCACCGTCCGGAAGATCTGCAGCCGCGACGCGTTGTACGACCGCGCCACCTCCACCAGCTGCCGGTCCGTCGAGCGCAGCCCCACCTCCGTCGTCACCAGGATCGGGAACACCGAGACCAGCGCCACGATCACGAACTTGGACGCGAAGCCCAGGCCCAGCCAGGCGATGAACAGCGGCGCCAGCGCCACGACCGGCACGGAATACATCGCCGTCAGCACCGGCCCGGCCGTCAACGAGAACAGCCGGCTCGACGACAGCGCCATCCCCAGCCCCACCCCCAGCGCCATCGCCACCGGGAACGACGCGCCCACCGCCAGCACCGTCGCCTGCGCATTCGTCCACAGCGCGCCCGACCGCGCCTCCCGCAGCAGCGCCGCACCCACGTCCAGCGGCGGCACGATCAGCATGCGGTTCCTGACGATCAGCGTCGCCAGCACCTGCCAGGCCACGCCCACGCACAGCAACGAGAACGTCACCCGCACCGCCGCCGCCGCCCGGGTGTTCCCCTCCAGGAAGTCCCGCACCGTGCCTACTCGGCAGCCAGGCCCTGCGCGCCCACGCCATACCCCCGCGCCAGCGCCTGCCGTCCGAGCCCCCGCGGCGCCGTCACCATCCCGTCATGGAACACCGTCTGCCCCCGCACCAGCGTCCGCATCGGCTTGCCGCGCACCGTCCGCCCGGCATAGGGGCTCCATCCCACCAGGCTCAGCACGTCCTGGTTGCGGATCTCGTATTCCCGGTCCAGGTCCACCAGCACCAGGTCGGCGTCCAGCCCCAGCTGGATGTCGCCCTTGCGGTCCAGCCGGAACAGCTTGGCCGGCGCCGTGCTGCACGCCTCCACCACCCGCTCCAGGCTGATCTTGCCCTCATGCGCCGCCGTCAGGAACATGCTGAGGTAGAACTGCGTCGACGGCGTGCCCGTGTGGGCCTTCCAACCGTCCGTCCAGCCCACCTCCTTCTCGTCGCGCGTGTGCGGCGCGTGGTCGGTGGCCACGATGTCGATCGTGCCGTCGTTCAGCCCTTGCCACAGGCTCGGCACGTTCTTCTCCGGCACCCAGTAACTCAGCGCATAGGACCCCAGCCGCTCGATCGCCGCCCAGTCGCAGCCCAGGAACAGCGCCCACGGGTTGATCTCGCACGTCACCCGCTGCCCCGCCTTCTTGGCCTGGCGGATCATCTCCACGCTGCCCGAGGTCTGCGTGTGCAGTATGTGCAGATGGCACCCGGCCGCCTTCTGCAGCCGCAGCAGCGTCGCGATCGCCGTCTCCCAGATCACGCCGTCATGCGCGGCATAGGCCTTGGCATAGGCCAGCGCGTCCCGCTCGCCGCGGTCCCAGTATTCCTTCTCGATCACGTCCATCAGGCTCTGGTCGTGCGGGTGCACCATCAGCGGCACGTCCAGCTTCGCGCAGGCCTGCATGATCTCCAGCAGCCGCCCGTGGTCGTGCACCCCGATCCCCGGCATGTGCGGGTAGTCGCGCCCGGTGTCCACCACCATGAAGATCTTGAACGCGGCGATCCCCGTGCCCGCCATCGCCGGCAGTTCGTGCAGCTCGGTCGGCGCCGGGTTGAAGCTCCAATCCACCACGGCGTGCTGCCGATACAGCTCGTACTGCCGCTCCAGCAGCTCCATCGTGTTGGGCGGCGGGTTCACGTTCGGCATCCCCACGCTGGTCGTGACGCCCCCCGCCGCGCACTGCATCGTCGCGGTGTGGATGGTGTCCTTGTATTCGAACCCGGGGATCGAGCCCTGGCGGTGGTGGCTGTGCATGTCCACGATCCCCGGCAGGATCGTCATGCCCGAGGCGTCGATCACCTCGTCCGCCTGCGGCGTCGCACCCTTCTCGTACAGGGCGGCGATCCGCCCGTCCGCGATCCCGATCGACCCCTCGAACCGCCGGGTCGACGTCACGATCAGCCCGTTGGTGATCAGCGTGTCCATCGCGATGTCCTTATCTGGTGCTTCTGTCTAAGCTGCGGGGCGCCGCGCCTGGACGGTGTGCAGCACCTCCAGCACGTACTCCCGCGAAATCCGCCGCGTGATGAACACCATCCGCGACCGCCGCACGCCGTCCGGCCAGGCCGGCAGCTCCGCCGGGGGATGGAACAGCCGCTGCACCGCCTGCACCACGATGGGCCGCGCCCGGCCCACCACATCCACGATGCCCTTCACCCGCAGCAGGTCCGCGCCGTTCCCCCGCACCAGCGCGTCCAACCAGGTCGCCACGTGCTCCCAATGCAAGGGCGCATCGAACTCGATCACGAACGACCCGATCTCCGCATCGTGCCGGTTCGGGTCGTGCCGATGATGGTGGGCATGCCCATCCCCGTGGCCTTGGCCACCCGCCGCCAGCCATTCCCGCACCGCCTCCGGGCGCACCGCCGGGTCGTACACGTCCACGCCGCGCAGGATGCTGGCCGGAGGCGCCGCGGCCAGGGTCGCGCCCACCTGGTCCGCCGCCGGGTTCAGCCCCCGCAGCCGCGCCGCGAGCCCGGCCTCGACCGGCCCCAGATCCGTCTTCGACAGCACCACCGCGTCCGCCACCGCCACCTGCCGCACCGCCTCCTCGTGCCGGTCCAGCGTGCCCATGCCCTGCAGCCCGTCCACCACGACGATCACCCGGCTCAGCCGGAACACCCGCGCCACCGGGAAGGTGATCAACGCCTGGATCACCGGGACGGGGTCCGCCAGCCCCGTCGTCTCGATCAGCACCCGGTCGAACCGCCGCACCTCGCCCCGGATGCGCTTCTCCGACAGCTCCCGCAGCGTCTCCACCAAGTCGCCGCGCACCGTGCAGCACAGGCAGCCCGTGCTCAGCTCGATCGTGTTGTCGTTGCTGGCCGCGATCAGCGCGTGATCGATTCCCACCTCGCCGAACTCGTTGACGATCACCGCCGCGTCGGCCAGGTCCGGGTCGCGCAACCAGGCGTTCAGCACCGTGGTCTTGCCGCTGCCCAGAAAGCCGGTCAGCAGACTGACGGGGATCCGCTCGGTCATGGCGTCAGGAAGCTCGGGTCGTAGTACTTCGCCAGGTCGAACGGCACCCCACCCGCCCCGCCATTCACCGCCGCATCGATCGTCACGATGTTCTCGAGCCCCGCCGCCACCACCGCAAAATCCGCCGGCACCGCGTGCTGCGCCCCGATGATGAAGGCGTAGCTCTCGGCACACACGTCGCGCGGCTGGCTGGTATAGGCCGCCAGGATGTCGATCGCCGCATCCTTGTTCGCCGCCTCGTTCATCCAGGCCGCCGCCGCCTTCATCGCCTGCACCAGCGCCACCGCATCCGGCCGGTTCTTCGCCGCCCAGTCCCGGTTCAGGATCAGCGGCGTCTCGACATAGGGCGCCTTGTAGACGTCCAGCAGCTGGAACCCGTCCCGCTCGGCCAGCGTGTCGAACGGCGCGATCAGCAGCGCCGCCCGGATCGACCCGTTGCCCAACGCCACGATCCGGTCGCGCGAGTTGGCGATCGAGACCAGGCGCAGCCCCGCCGCGTCGCCCCCGCCCTGCATCACCTGATACTTCAGCAGGTCCGCGGTGCCGCCCCGCACGGCGCCCGCCGTGACCGCGGCGCCGTTCAACCCCTTGATCCCAGCCACATCCTTGGCCGCGTACAGCCGCAATATCGCGTGGTCCAGCGCCGCCCCTGCCACCACGATCGGCGCACCCCGGTCGATCGCCCGGATGGCCAGGTCGCCCAGCGACAGCCCGGCGTTCACGCTCCCGCTCGAGACCGCCTGCAGCAGCGCCGGGCTGTCGCCCGCCCGCAGCTCCTTCACCGCGATGCCCCGGGCCGCGTAGAACCCTTGCCGCTCCGCCACCGCATGCACCCACATCAGCGCCGACGGCGCCAGCATCGCCACCGTCACCTCGCGCCGCGAACCGCCAGGCTGGGCGCCGGCCGGTTGGGCCTGCACCGGCCCGATCCAGGACGCAGCCCCACCCGCAAGCAGCAGCGCCAGACAAATCAGAACGCGACGGACCCTGGACACGAACGCCTCCGAGGTGGACGGTCCGCAGACTACGGCCCTGCCCAGCCGGCTCGCAACAGACAATTTCGCACTATGTGGGAAATTGGATAAGCGGTACTCTCGCCCCATGTCCGTCAACAGCCGTGTCCTCCGCGTCCTCCGCCTCTTCAGCCCCGACAAGGCGCTGTGGACGGTCGACGAGGTCGCCGCGGCCCTCGACGTCTCCGCAAGCTCCGCCTACCGCTACGTCCAGGAACTGACGGCGGCGGCCTATCTCGATCCCGTCCAGGGCGGCTATGCCCTCGGCCCCGGCCTGATCGAGCTCGACTACCTCATCCGCCGCCACGACCCCATCATCCACGCCGCCCAGCCGCTGATGCGCCGGCTGCTGGAACTCACGACCGAGGCCGCGACCGTCATCCTGTGCCGCCGCTGCCGCGACCGGGTGATGTGCATCCATCAGGAACAGGGCACGCGGCCGCACCGCCCGGCCGGCTACGAGCGAGGCGTCGCCATGCCGCTGTTCCAGGGCGCCACCTCCCGCGTCATCCTGGCGCACGAGACGCCGCACGTGCAGCGCCGCACCTACGCCGAGAACGAGGCCGCCATCCGCGCCATGACGCCCGAAGCGACCTGGAAGTCCTACTCCGCCCAGGCCGCCGCCATCCGGCGCGACGGCTTCGCCGAGACCGTCTCCGAAGTCACCGCCGGGGTCCGCGGCATCGCCGCCCCGGTGTTCCAGGGCCAGATCATGGCCAGCCCCCCCACCCAGCGCACCCCCGCCCAACGCTCCCCCCAACGCCTCGTCGCCTCCCTCAGCCTGGTCACCGAAGCCACGCTCGACCACCCCGCGGCCGCAGACCTGCGCGCGGCGGTCGTCGGCGCGGCCCAGGCCCTCTCCCTCGCTCTGGCCCCCGCCCAGCTCCTCGTCGCCCGGTGACGCGGGACGAAGCGCCGACCCTCCTGCACCGCATCCGCGCCGCGCTGCGCCCCACGCCGCCGGTCACGATCGTCGTCCCGCGCGCCGACGACCGAAGCGCCCTCGACGCCGTCCTCGCGCAACGCCCTGCGGGCGCCACCATCCTCCTGGTCGGCCCGCCCGGCGCACGACGCAGCCCGCACCCGGTGCTCGGCCCGGACCCGACGATCGGCGCCCTGCTCCGCCACACCGCCGCCCCGCTGCTGATCGTCCTCGCCCCCGGCGTGCGGCCCGCGCCCCACGCGATCCCCTGCCTGCTCGCGGAAGCCGCCGCCGACCCCGGCGCAGACCTGGTCTACGCCGACGAGGACCACCTCCCCTCCCACGACCCCTTCCACAAGCCCGCCTGGAACATCGACCTCGCCCTCGAACAGGACCTGGTCGGCGCGATCTGCCTCATCCGCCGCGCCCTGCTGCAGCCGCTCGCGGCCGAGACTCTGCCCCATTCGCTGCAGGACCTCGCCTTGCTCGCAGCCCCAGGGCGCGTCCGCCACGTCCCCGCCCTCCTCGCCCACCGCTCCACGCCCCGACCCGGCCATCCCACCCCGACCATCGTCGAACGGGCGCTCGCCGCCCTGCCGCCCGGCCCCTCCACCCCCGAGCTGGTCCCCTCCCGCTACGGCCCCCGCCACCGCGTCCGCTGGCGCCTGCCCAACCCGGCCCCCCGCGTCTCCGTCGTCATCCCCACCCGCGACCAGCCCGCCTTGCTGGCAGGCTGCACCCAGGGCCTGCTGCACCGCACCGACTACGCCGACCTCGAGATCCTGATCGCCGACAACGGCAGCACCGCCCCCGAAGCCCTGGACCTTCTCGCCCGGCTCCGCACCGAACCCCGCATCCGCATCCTCGACTGCCCCGGCCCCTTCGACTACGCCGCCATCAACAACGCCGCCGTCCGGGCCGCCACCGGCACCGTCCTGCTGCTGATGAACAACGACGTCGATGTCATCGAGCCCGGCTGGCTGGCCGAGATGGTCGGCCACGCGCTGCGCCCCGACGTGGGCGCGGTCGGCGCACGGCTGCTGTTCGAGGATGGCAGCATCCAGCATGCCGGCATCGTCGGCGGCGTCGGCCGCTTCGACGGCGGCCCGGGCGTCGCCGGCCATTTCGGCCTGGCCGCCCGCCCGCCCGACCCCGGCCACGGCGACCAGTTCATCCTGACGCGCGAGCTGCTCGCCGTCACCGGCGCGTGCCTCGCCCTCCGCCGCGCCGTGTTCATCGAGGCCGGCGGCTTCGACGCGACCCACCTCCGCATCGCGCTGAACGACCTCGACCTCTGCCTCCGCATCCGCACCCTCGGCTACCGCATCGTCTGGACCCCCTTCGCCGAGCTGTACCACCTCGAATCCGCCTCCCGCGGGCCCGACGACGCGCCAGGCACCGCCCTGCGCTTCCACCAGGAGTGCCGCACGATCCGCGACCGCTGGGGCCCCGTGCTGGACGCCGACCCCTTCTACAACCCCGCCTTCTCCCGCGCCGACCACTCGTTCCAGCTGCGACAAGCATGATCCGCCTCGTCCGCATCGAACGGCTTCACCGGCTTGTGAGCGCCTCCCCGTTTCGCTAGACCCACCCCACGGGAGACGACGGCTGCATGGGTGAACTGATCCGACGCGAAGGGGCGAAGAAGCCCCTTTCCTTCAGTGGCGAGCGCCTCACCTCGGCCACCACCGGGCAGGTGGAGATCGAGCACTATCATCGCTACCTCCTCGCCCGCGAGTTCTGCCGCGGGCGCGACGTCCTCGACGTCGCCGCCGGCGAGGGCTACGGCACCGCGCTGCTCGCCCAGGTCGCCCGATCCGCCCTCGGGGTCGAGATCGACCCGGCCTCCGTCGAGGCTGCCCGCACGGAGTTCCGCCACGCCGGCCTCCGCTTCGAACAGGGCGACGCCCGCGCCCTGCCGCTGCCCGACGCCAGCATCGACGTCGCCGTCTCGTTCGAGACGCTGGAGCACCTCGCCGAGCACGACCTTTTCCTGTCCGAGCTGCGCCGCGTGCTGCGCCCAGACGGGCTGCTGATCCTCAGCACGCCGGACCGCGACGTCTACTCGCCGCTCAGCCAGCCCCCCAACCCCTACCATGTGCTCGAGCTGACCCGGCCCGAGTTCGCCGCGCTCGTCGCCCGCCACTTCCCGCATCACCGCATGACCGCCCAGCGCGCCATGATCGGCTCGCTCATCGTCGCCGCGGGGCATGAAGGGGACACCACGCTCCCCGTCCAAACCTACGAACGCCGCGGCGAGGCGCTCATCGAGGGCAGCCGGGATCTGGCCCGCGCGCCCTACCTCGTCGCCTTCGCCTCCGCCGCGCCGCTGCCGCCCATCCCCGGCAGCGTCTACGTCTACCGCAGCGACATCGACACCGACCCCCGCGAGCGGCAGGAGGCGCTGGACGCCCGCAACGACGCCGAACAGGCCGCGATCCACGCCGAGGGCCGCACCGCCGCCATGGACGCCCGCCGCCTGGACGCGGAGGCCCGCATCGACGCCGCCCTGTTCCAGGCCGCCCACTACACCAAACGCACCGCCGAGGAGCTGGAGCTTCGGCAGCACACCGCCACCCGGCTCGACCAGGCCGAGCGCGCCCTCGCCGCGGCCGAGGCCCGCGCCCAGGGCGCCGAGGCCGAGGCGAACGCGCTCCGCCACCACCTGGAGGTGGCGGCGCAGGCGGCCGAAGCCGCCCGCGCCGGCCTGCATGCCGTCCAGACCCGGCTCTCGACCATCGAGGGCAGCAATGTCTGGCGTGCCAGCGGACCGCTGCGCCACGCCGCCGCACGCCATCCGGGCCTCGCCCGCCTCGTCACCCGCGCCGCGAAGCTCGCCTGGTGGACCGGGACCTTCCAGCTCGGCCGCCGCTACAGCCTCTGGCGCGCGGCGACACGACCCGCCTTGGTGTCACCCACCCTGGCCCTGCCCTATCCGGCGTCCCCCTTGCTCGCGCTGACCATGGGGCCGGCCGCGCTTGAGGCGCCCGCCCCCGCAGCGCCAACCCCCACGGCGCCGGCCAGCCTGCCCACCGCGGACCGGCCCCTCGTGTCGATCCTGATCTGCACCTACGGCCAGGTCGCGGTCACCCTCGCCTGCCTCCGCTCCATCGCCGACCACCCGCCCGCCTGCCCGTTCGAGGTCATCCTCGTCGACGACGCCTATCCCGGCCCCGAGGACACCACCCCCTTCGCGGCGATCGCCGGGCTGCACCTGGTGCGCAACGCCGCCAACCTCGGCTTCCTGCTCAGCTGCAACAAGGCCGCCCGCGCCGCCTCCGGGCGCTACCTGCACCTGCTCAACAACGACACGGAGCTGCGCCCGGGCGCCATCGACGCGCTCGTCGCCCTGCTCGAATCCCATCCCCGCGCGGCCATCGCCGGCTCCAAGCTCGTCTACCCGGACGGCACCCTGCAGGAGGCCGGCGGCATCCTGTGGAACGACGCCAGCGGCTGGAACTACGGCCGCGGCGAGGACCCGGCCCGCGCCGACGTCAACTACGTGCGCGAGGTCGACTACTGCTCCGGCGCCTCCATCCTGATCCGCCGCGCCGTCTGGGACGAGCTTGGCGGCTTCGACGAGGCCTTCGCCCCCGCCTACTACGAGGACACCGACCTCGCCTTCCGCGTCCGCGCCGCCGGGCACACGGTGCTGTACGAGCCCCGCTCCGTCGTCGTGCACCTGGAGGGTGCGTCGCACGGCACCGACATCACGTCCGGCATCAAGGCGCACCAGGCCGTCAACCAGGCCCGCATGATCGAGCGCTGGGGCCCGCTGCTGCAGCGGGAGCACTATCCCAACGGCACCCACGTGCTGCGCGCCCGCGACCGCGCCCGGCACCGCCGGACCATCCTGGTGATCGACCACTACACGCCCGAACCCGACCGCGACGCCGGCTCCCGCACCATGCTGGGCGTGCTGGAAAGCCTGGCCGAGGCCGGCTGGGTGGTGAAGTTCTGGCCCTACAACCGCCAGTACAGCCCCATCTACACCCCGCCCCTCGAAGCTCAGGGGATCGAGGTGCTCGACCAGCGCTGGCCCGGCGACCTGCACACCTGGTTGGCCACCCACGGCGCAGACCTCGACCACCTCATGGTCAGCCGGCCCGACATCGCCGCCGACATCATGCACCGCCTCATGCGCGACACCCCGGCCGTGTTCAGCTTCTATGGCCACGACCTGCACTTCGCCCGGATGCGCCGCCAGGCCGCCGTGCTGGACGACCCGGCCCTGCTGGCGGACGCCGCACGCATGGAACAGATCGAGCGCCGGGTCTGGCGCAACTTCGACGTCGCCATCTACCTGTCCGAGGACGAGGCCGCCGCCGTGCGCGCCATGGCTCCCGGCACCCACGCCGTCGCCGTCGTGCCGTACCGCTTCGACATCGCCCCCCGCCGCACCGAAGCCCCCTCCGACCGCACCATCCTGTTCGTCGCCGGCTTCGCCCACCCGCCCAATGTCGATGCCGCCCTGTTCCTGATGCAGGAGATCGTCCCCCGGCTGGAACAGCGGATGGGGACCGTGCGCGTCGTGCTCGCCGGCTCCAAGCCCAGCGACGCCGTGCGCGCCCTGGCCGGGCCCGATGTGGAGGTCACGGGATGGCTCAGCGACCAGGACCTCGCGGCCCGCTACGCCACCCATCGCGTCGCCGTCGTGCCGCTGCGGTTCGGGGCCGGGGTGAAGGGCAAGGTCGTGGAGGCGCTCAGCCACGGCCTGCCGCTGGTCACCACGGGCGTCGGCGCGCAGGGGATCGCGGGGCTGGACCGGCTCGTGCCCGTGCACGACGATGTGGAGGGCCTGGTGGAAGGGCTGCACCGGCTGCTGACCGACGACGACGCCTGGCTGGCCCAGTCGCACGCCCAGACCGACTTCGCCGAGCGCCGCTTCTCCCGCGCCGCCATGCGGGCCTCGGTCGTCGCGGCCCTCGAGGCCGGCGAGGCCGCGGCGCCCCGGCTCGATGGCGCGCCGGTGCCCTGCCTGGGTTCCCCCGGCCTACCGGCCGCGTAACGCCCGCACCGCCCGCCGCAACGGCCCGGTCAGCCGCCAGGACGTGGAACGCTCCATCGCTTCCACCCGAGCCCGCAAGGCGTCCCCATTCGCCCGCGCTTCGGCCAGCTGCGCCAGCAGGGCCGGGTCCGGCGCCGCGGCCGGCACCGCACGCCGCTCCCGGAACACATGGTCCGGGTCGTCCTCGTGCAGGCGGGGCAGCGCCCAGTCCGGCATCGGCCCCGGGGCGCGCACCGCGGCGCGCGCCGTCCGCCCGCGGTAGCACACCTCGTCGCCCGCCTGCTTCGTGAACCAGGCCAGCATCATCGTCGGCTTCACCAGCCCGGCATCCAGCAGCACGTCGTTCAGCCAGAAGATCCGCCGGGCCAGGAACAGGTCGTCCGCGTCCGTCACGTCGAGGTTGGGCCCGAAGCCGCGGTCCACGAACACGTCCACCATGCCGCCGAACCCCAGGAACCGCGCCGGGTGGAACCCCTGCGCCAACAGCAGCGGCAGCACCTCCTCCGCCCGGACGCCCTCGAACCCCTCATCCGAGCAATCATGGTCGGTGAAGCGCCGCTCCACCCGCCGCAGCTGCACGTTGCGGCGCTGCCTGAGGGTCAGGAACGGCCAGAAGAACTCCACGAACAGCCGCGCCTCCGGCCAGCGCATGTGCCCGTTGCGCCCGATCATGTCGCTGGTGACGAAGATGCCGCCCGGCGCGAGGCTGTCGTAGGCCGTCTTGTACACGCCCTCCAGGTCCACGATGTGGTGCAGCGTATGGTTCGCCATGATCGCGTCGAACCGCGTGTCGAACGACGCCGCGTTCAGGTCGCCCGTCACCAGCTCGAACCGCGCCGCCAGCGCCGCCGGCAGCGCCGCCCGGAACCGGTCCAGCAGGAAGTCCGACAGCTCGAAGCACACGAAGCGGAACCGCGCCATCCCGCGCGCCACGAGCGTCTGCGCGATCAGGATCTCGACCGCCCCGTCGCCGCAGCCGAGGCTCAGGAACACGGGGTCGGGCGCCGTGTCCGTCCTCGCCTCCACCGCCGCCACGAAGGCCTCGACGTAGAACGCGTTGATGTCCGACACGCCGAACACCGCCTGCAGGCCCGGCCCGATATGGTCGCCGCTCCAGCAGTGGAACACGGGCGGCAGGTCGTGCATGACCTCCGTCTCCCGATACTGCTCGATCTGCTCCTGCAGCTGCTCTTCATACGTCTTCGACAAGGCCCGGCACTCCACCCCTGCCGCCGGCATGCCGCAGCGGGCTGCCCGTGGCAACCGCGCCCTCTTGCGCACCCGGACCCGATCCGCTGCAAGGGCGGCATGCCCGCCCTTCGCCCCTCCGCTTCCGGACTCGTCGCCGCCACGATGCTTGCCATGCTGCCCGTCCTGGGCTTCGGCCTGTGGCGCTCCGGCATGCTGGCGCAGGACCTCTGGTCCCCCCTGCTGGTCCGCCAGGCCCTGGTCGTGCTGGGGGTCGCCGCCTGCGGCACCGCCGTCGCCCTGCATGCCGTCCCGCGGCCCTGGCGCGGCTGGCCCGCTTTATGTGCTTTGGCCGGGCTCGGCGCGGCGGCGGCGCTCGGCATCGGCGCAAGCCTCGCCGCGGGCCTGATCGTGCTCTGCTGCCTCGTGGCCGGCCAGGCCCTGCTGCTCGCGGCAGGGCAGCCGGATCGGACGGACCCCGTGCTGTGCGCCACCACCGGCCTCGGCGCCATCATGCTGCTGCTGGTCGCGGCCGGCCTCGTGCACCTGCCCACCGGCCCCGCCTGCCTCCTGATCCCCGCGGCCTGCCTCGGCGCACTCGGCCTGTCCCCCCGGCTGCGGTCCAGCCTCCGCGCGGCGATCGCCGGCGGCCCGGCGGCACCTGCCGAGCCCTGGCCCCTGTCCCGCGCCGTGGTCGCCGGGCTGATCCTCGCCGCGCTGCTCTACTACGCCGCCAACGCCGCCCTGCCGGAACGCTTCTACGACCCGCTGACCATGCACCTGATGATCCCGACCCAGGCGCTGACCTTCGGCCACTGGTCCCACGACGCCGCCCGCTTCTCGCTCGCCTACTTCCCGATCGGCGCCGACCAGCTCTTCGCGTTGGGCCTCGCCCTCGGCGGCGAGCCCGCGGCCAAGGCGGTCAACCTGCTCGCCCTCGCCGGCATCCTGCTGCTGCTGCACGCGATCATCCGCCCCATGGCCGGCGCGCGCCTGGCCGAACTCGCCTTGCTGCTGCTGCTCAGCCTGCCCCTCACGTTGCTGCTCGCCACCACCGCCATGGTCGAGATGCTGCTCGCCTTGCACATCCTGGCCGCCACCCGCGCCGTCCTGCTGCTGCGGTCCGAGCGCCCTTCGGCCCCACTGGTCGCGCTGGCCGTCCTCCTGCCCGCCATGGCCGCCATCAAGCTGCACGGCGTCGTCGCCGCCATCCCGCTGCTGGCCCTCGCGCTGGTCCCGCTGCGCCGCCAGCTCCGCCCCCTGGCCACAACCGGCCTGCTCCTGACCGCAACCCTCGCCGCGGCCGCCGGCGCCGCCCCCTACGCCTATGCCTGGCTCCGCACAGGGAACCCCGTCTTCCCGCTGCTGAACGACATCTTCCGCTCCCCGCTCTGGCCCGCCACCCGCTTCGAGGACCTGCGCTGGCAGGGCCACTTCTCCTGGCGCCTGCTGTACCGCATGACCTTCGACAGCCGCAGCTACCTGGAGGCCGACAACGGCGCCATCGGCGTCACCCTCATGCTCCTGCTGCTGCCGGGCATCGCCGCCACCCTCCTGGTCCCCCGCCGCACCCCCCTGGTCGCGCTGGCCGTCGCCGCCGTCTCCATCGCCGCCATCGCCCCCAGCGTGCAGTATATCCGCTACCTCTACCCCGTCGTCCCGCTGCTGCTGATCGTCTGTGCCCACGGCCTGGCCACGCTGCCGCGCGCAGCAGCCGCCCTCGGGGCTGCCATCCCGGCCCTGTCCGTCGGGCTCGGCATCGCCCTGCTGCCCTCCGCCGGCTGGGTGCTGAAGACCGCCGACCTGCGCGCCGCCTTCGACCCCGCCGCGCGCCACGCCATGCTCGCCGCCCAGGCCCCCACCCGCCTCGCCGTCGAGACCGTGAACGCCATCGGCGGCCCGAAGCCCCGCGTGCTGTTCGGCGGCGAGCCCTACGGCGCGTTCCTGCGCGGCACCTTCCTCTATGCCGCCTGGTACGACCGCACCCTCAACGCCGCCCTGTATGCCGCAGCCGACCCGGCCGCCGTCGCCACCATCCTGGCCGCCGAGCGCCCCGACTACGCCATCGCCGTGCCCGACTCGGCCGACCCCATCGAGCGCAAGGTCGCCACCTGGGCCGCGGCGCACGGCACGCGCATCCCGCAGGCCGGGCCCGTCGGCCTGTGGCGCATCACCGCACCCGGGTCTCCCTGAGCCGCGCCACCGTCCGTTCCACCGTGCGCGCCACCAGCCGCCCCGGGAAGTCCCGCAGCACGACCGCCGTGCCCATGCCGCTCGCCTCGTCGCCGTACCGCGCCGGGATGGGCACGTCCTGCACCGCCGCCCGCAGCGCCGACAGGCGGAACAGCATGTCGCACTCGAAGAAGTAGCGCCGCTCGATCCGCGCCATCGGCAGCCGACCCAGCATGGCGCGCGTGACCGCGGTATAGCCGTTGGTCGGGTCCATGACACCGGGGTAGCCGCTGACCGCCTTCATCAGCACCGAGACGGTGGTGTTGCCCAGCAGCCGCGCGGCCGGCATGCCGCGCCAGGACCGCCAGGCGAAGAAGCGGTTGCCCTTCGCATAGTCGGCCCGGCCCGCCAGCACGGGCGCCAGCAGCGCATCGAGATAGGCCGGGTCCATCTGCCCGTCGCCGTCCATCTTCACCACGACCGCGTGCCCCTCGGCCAGCGCCGCCGCATAGCCCGTCATCACCGCGCCGCCCACGCCCTGGTTCTCCGCATGGAACAGCACGCGCACCGCCGGGTCGCGCAGGCCCTCGACGAACCGCCCTGTGCCCTCGGGGCAGGCGTCGTCCACCACGAACACCCGGGCCACCCGCCCGCGCAGCCCCGCCAGCACGCCCGCCACATGCCGGCGCACCCGGAAGCACGGCACCACCACCGCCACGTCCAGTGTCACGTCACCTCTCCCGCCCGGACCACCTGCGCCACGCCGTCCACATCCAGCATGAGCCCGCCATCCTCCGCCAGCCCCAGGAACAGGCCGTCCACCCCGCCCGCCCACAGCAGCTCCCCAGGGCGATGGCCCGCCGCGAGCCACGCCGCCCGCACCGGGCCGAACCCCTCGCGCCCATACCGCGCCCGCCACCCCGCGAACGAGTGCAGCAGCCGCCGGGCCACGACCTCCGCGTCGGGCGCGAGGCCCAAGTCCCGCAGGCAGGCCACCGGCCGCCCGAGGTCGACGGGCGCCACGACCAGATTCACCCCGAACCCGATCACCAGCCAGGGCGGCTCCTGCAGTCCAGCCTCCACCAGGATGCCCGCCAGCTTCGCGCCCCCCAGCAGCAGGTCGTTGGGCCATTTCAGGCCCAGTCGGCTCTCGGCCGGCACGAAGCCCCGCACCGCCTCGTACAGCGCCACCCCGGACAGGATCGCCCAGTGCCCCGGCCAGCGCAGCACGCCCGGCCGCACCAGGACCGACAGATGCAGGTTGCCCTCCACCGACCGCCAGGGCCGCCCGAGCCGCCCCTGCCCCGCCAGCTGCTTCCGCGCCATCAGCGCCGCCTCCGCCCCGCCCGCCCCGTCGCACCACGCCTCCGCCCGCGCCCGCAGCACCGCCGACGTGGAGCCCACCTCGTCCACCACCTCGAGCGCCGTGCCAAAAACATCGTCCCGCCCCGGCACCAATCCGACTCCCTCGCGTTCAGACCATTCAACGGACAGGACGGTCACCCGTGCCCGACGCCGCCGCCACGTCCCCGCCCGCCAAGCGCCTTGCCCTTCCCATGCTCGGCGCCCTGGGCGTCGTGTTCGGCGACATCGGCACCAGCCCCATCTACACCCTGCGCGAAAGCTTCAAGGCCGCCGGCGCCGCCGACGACCCGGCCGCCGCACTCGGCGTGCTGTCCCTCGTCGCCTGGACCATCATGGTCGTCGTCACCCTTAAATACGTCATTTTGGTGATGCGCGCCGACAACGCCGGCGAGGGCGGCATCATCGCCCTGCTGTCCACCGTGGTGCCCACCGTCACCGACACCCGCCTGCACGGCCTGCTCGCCGTGCTTGGCATCGCCGGCGCCGCACTGTTCTACGGCGACGGCATGATCACCCCGGCCATCAGCGTGCTCAGCGCCGTCGAGGGCCTGCAGGTCTCGACCCCCGTCTTCCAGCCCTACGTCGTCCCTATCACCCTCGTCATCCTCGTCGTCCTGTTCCTGGCCCAAAGCCGCGGCAGCGAGCGGATCGGCCGGCTGTTCGGCCCCGTCATGCTCGTGTGGTTCCTCATCATCGCCGGTACCGGCCTGGTCCACGTGCTGCACCGGCCGGAGGTGCTGGGGGCCGCCAACCCCTGGCACGCCGTGGCGTTCTGCCTGCACGCCCCGGGCCGCGCCTTCGTCACCCTCGGCTCCGTCTTCCTCGCCGTGACGGGGGCCGAGGCGCTCTATGCCGACATGGGTCATTTCGGCCGCCTGCCCATCCGCATCGACTGGCTCGCCTTCGTCTTCCCCGCCCTGCTGCTCAACTACGCTGGCCAGGCCGCCCTCGTGCTCGGCGACCCCAAGACGCTCGACAACCCCTTCTTCATGATGTTCCCCGGCTGGGCCATCCTGCCCATCGTCCTGCTCGCCACGCTGGCCACCGTCATCGCGTCCCAGGCCGTGCTCAGCGGCGCGTTCTCCCTCACGCAGCAGGCGATCCAGCTCGGCCTGCTGCCCCGGCTCGAGGTGCGGCAGACCAGCACGACCTCCGAGGGCCAGGTCTATGTCCCCCAGGTCAACTGGATTCTGATGCTGGGCGTCATCGCCCTCGTGCTCGCCTTCCGCTCTTCGGACGCCCTGGCCGCCGCCTACGGCATCGCGGTCACCGGAACCATGGTCACCACCTCCGTCCTGCTCATCGTCGCCATGCGCAACCTGTGGCGCTGGCCGACGCCGGTGGCCCTCCTGGCCGGCGGCGCCCTGCTGGTGTTCGACACCGTCTTCTTCGCCGCCAACGCGCTCAAGATCCCGCAGGGCGGCTGGGTGCCGCTGCTGATCGGTGCCGCCGTCTTCCTGCTGATGCAGACCTGGCGCGACGGACGCCGCCTGGTGCTCGACAAGGTCGAGGCGGAAACGGTGAAGCTGCCCGCCCTGATCGCCCGCCTGCAATCCGGCGACATCGCCCGCACCAAAGGCACCGGCATCTTCCTGACGGCGCGCGAAGGCACCGTGCCGGCCGCGATGTCCGAACTGCTCAAGCACGTCGGCGTGCTGCACGAGACGCTCGTCCTGCTCACAATCAAGACCGAGCGCCAACCCACCGTCCCCGCATCGGAACGCGCCACGCACGAGACGCTGGCGCCGGGCTTCGAACGCGTCGTGCTGCACTTCGGCTTCGCCGAACAGCCCGACGTCCCCGCCCAGATCCGCGCCCATGCCGACGCCCTGAACATTCCGGACGACGCCAACTACTTCATCGGCCGCGAACTCCCCGTCCCCGCCTTCGACCCGGCCCTCCCGCGCTGGCGCGAAACCATCTTCCGCTTCCTGACCCGCAACGCCGTCAGCAGCGCCGACTACTTCGCCATCCCCAGCGACCAGGTCGTCGAACTCGGCGCCCGCGTGGAGCTTTAGCACCCTCCGAAGTGGTCATGCCCGGGCTTGCCCGCCTGGCGGCAGCGTCCGGTCCACGCTAACCTGTCAGCTCTCGGGGCAAGGCCTGGGCAGGGGAATGCGATGTCGGGCGGCGGGCACGGGGGCCAAGGGAAGCGTCGCCCCGCCCTCGCCATCCTTCTGCTGACCGCCCTGGCCTGCGGCCCGGCCTGGGCCGCAGCCCCCGACGAGGCGGCGCAGCCCGTCCGCCAGGTCGTGCTCGACATCGTGAGCTTCACGCGCTGGCCGGGCGCCCGCCCCGAGCTGAGCCTGTGCGTCGTCGGGGCCGCCACCCACGCCGAGGCCTTCTTCGACGGCGCCCTGCAGGCCGGCGGCGTCCCGGTGCGGCCAACCCGGCTCGGGGTCGACGACGGCCGCCTCGGCACGTCCTGCGACATCGTCTACGAGGCCCCGCTCGCCGCGACGGAGCGCGACCAGGTCGTTCGCCGGATCGCCGGCCACCCCGTGCTGACGATCGGCGAACCCATGCCCGGCTGCATCGAGGTCACGATGTTCTGCCTGCAGCTTCTCGGCCCCCAGATCGTGTTCTCGACCAACCTCGACGCGATCGCCCGCAGCGGGGTCCGGCTGAACCCCCGCGTCCTGCTGCTGGGCCGCCACCCCGCCGGCAGCGGACCCCAAGGCGGACTACAGGGCGGACAGCAGGGCGGACCCCTCAACGGACCCGGGGGCGCACGATGAACGAGCTCCGCCGCCCGGACCAGCCTTTCGGCCGCCGCCGCAGCCCGGACCACTCGGCCGCCCCGCGGTCCGCCAGCCTGCAGGGCCTGCTGCGGCGCGCCCATGTCACCCTGGCGCTCGGCGCCGTCGCGATCGTCGGCCTGGTGCTCGCGATCCCTGCCGTCACCACGCTGCGCATCTATGCCGGGCACGACCTGCAGCTGCTCGGCCGCGCCATCAGCCAGACCGTCGAGGCCGCCGTGGTGTTCGGCGACGCGGATGCGGCGCAGGAGGCGCTGGACACCATCGTGGCCGGCGAGGACCTCGCCTCCGCCATCGTCACCACCCGCGACGGCCGCGTCCTGGCGCGCTGGCAGGCCGACCGGCCCGGATGGGAAACCAGCCTGGCCACCTCCGTCTCGCACCTGTTGCGCGAACGCCCGGCCATGCTGCCCGTGATGCACGACGGCGCGAACGTCGGCCGCATCGTCGTGCAGGATGGCGGGCGCAAGCTGCTGTACTTCCTGGGCTTCGGCGCGCTCGGGATCGTGTTCTGCCAGGTCCTGATCGCGATCGGCGCCCTCTATCTCTCGGGCCGCATCTTCGGCCGCATCGTGCGGCCGCTCCAGGTCCTGGCCGACGTCGCCGGCGCCGTCCAGCGCGAGCGCGCCTTCGGCCGCCGCGTCCCCGGTGCCGAGATCGCCGAGCTGAACGACCTCGGCACCTCGTTCAACGCCCTGCTGGCGGAGCTGCACTCCTGGCAGACGCTCATGCAGGGCGAGAACCAGCGCCTGCTGCACGAGGCGAGCCATGACGGCCTGACCGGGCTGGCCAACCGCGCCTTCTTCGAAGGCCGGCTCGAGCGCGCCCTCATCGACGCCGCCCAGTCCGGAACCCGCGTGGCCCTGCTGCTGCTCGACTGCGACAAGTTCAAGCAGATCAACGACGGCTACGGCCACGCCGCCGGAGACGCCGTCCTGGTCGGCATCGCCGCCCGCCTGCGGGCGCAGTTCCGCGGCGACGACCTGGTCGCCCGTCTCGGCGGCGACGAGTTCGCCGTCCTGGTCGCACCCAGCCCCGCCGCCGCCGAGGTGCCCGGCCTCGGCGACAAGGTCACCCACGCCATGCAGCACCCCGTCATCGTCCGCGACGAGCTCGGCATCGTCGCGTCGCTCAGCGTCGGCTTTTCAACCTTCCCGGAAGATGGCACAGAGGCCGCGGCCCTGATGCAACGGGCCGACGAGGCGATGTACCGGGCCAAACGCAGCCGCGCTGCCGGCACTGCCTGACAATCGAGAAGGGCGACCCGATGACGACGGCACGGTCATGCAACGCGATGCTCCGGATCCTGGCACTGGGTGCCCTGTGCCTGCTGGCCGCATGCAGCCATCGTCTGTCGGCCGAGCAGATCGCCGTCCTGAAGCAGCAGGGCTTCGCGCCCAAGGACGACAACTGGGAGCTGGGCCTGTCCGACAAGATGCTGTTCGACACCGGCTCGGACCAGCTGAAGGATCAGACCCGGTCCTCCGTCGAACACACCGGCGGGGCGCTCGGCTCCGTCGGAATCCGCAACGTGCGCGTCGAGGGCCACACCGACAACACCGGCTCGGACACCTTCAACCAGGCGCTCTCGGAACGCCGCGCCGCCGCGGTGGCCCAGGCGCTCGGCAAGATCGGCCTCTCCACCCCGGTGGGCGTGCGCGGCCTCGGCAAGCAGAACCCTGTCGCCGACAACGCCACCGAGGCTGGCCGCGCCGAGAACCGGCGCGTCTCCGTCATCGTGCCGTCCGACCAGCAATAAGCACGGCGCGCCGTCGCGGCGGACGGGCGCCCTACTCCGCGGCGACCATGACCTCGGCCGGGCGCACCACACGCGGGACCGGCTTGTGCAACCCGAGCCACAGCAGCGCGGTCGTCACGTAGTAGATGCCCTTGAACGCCAGCACCGGCAGCACCGACCGCCAGTCGCCCTTCAGGTTCCCCGCCAGCAGGCTCACCAGCCCGTCGCGCATCCGAAAGGCGTTGCGCGGCGCCATGAACAGCAGCCGCAGCGCCGGGGTGTTGATCCGGTAGATCAGCCACGCGATCCGCCCCATGGCGTGCCGCATCTCCTGTTCCATGCGGCCCGCCAGCACCCGGCCGCGTGCCGGGTCCTGCAGCCAGGCCTCGATCACCGCCACGCTCTTCTCGGCCGAGCTCATCGCCAGCAGCACGCCCGAGCTGAACACCGGGTCGAGGAAGGCGAAGGCGTCGCCGATCATCAGGCAGCCCTCGGCATGGTTGCTCGCCCCATGATAGGAGTAGTTGCCGGCCCCCCGCACCTCCGACACCCGCACCGCATGGCGCATCCGCGCGCTGACCGTCGGGCTCGCGGCGATCCGGGCATCCAGCAGCTCGGCCGGCGTGCCCCGGCGGCCGGCGGTTCCCGTCCCGCCCAAGGACGTGGCCGGCGATGCGGGCGCGAACACCTGCGGGCCGCCGACGAAGCCCACGCTCATCACCCCGTCCGGCAGCGGGATCATCCAGAACCAGCCATCCTCGGCCAGGTGCACGCTGATGTAGCCCTCCCGCTCGCCGGTGCGGAACTCGGCCCCGGTGAAGTGGGCATAGACCGCTCCGGTGTTGTTGCGCCGGTTCGCCTGCTTCGTGCCCAGGCGCCCCGCCATGAACGTGTCCCGCCCCGACGCGTCCAGCACGAAACGCGGCGCGATCTGCAGCGCGCCGGCCGCGTCCACCGCCGAGACCTCGGCCCGGCCCCCCTCCGGCGCCGGCGTCATCGCCACGACCCGCGTCTCCTGCATCGTGCGGGCGCCACGCGCCTCGGCCGCCTCGAACAGCAGCGCATCGAGGTCGGCCCGCCGCACCTGCCACGACGAGGTGAACCGCTTGTCGAGCCCGTGCGCGAACGAGAACTGCACCTCTTTCCCGGTGTTGTCCGCCACGAACTCGGCCCCGGGCTTGTGCACCCCGATGGCCGCCACCTGCGCCCGCAGGCCAAGCCGGTCGAACAGCGCCGTGTTCACCGGCAGCAGGCTCTCGCCGATATGGAAGCGGGGATGCCGCTCCTTTTCCACCAGCAGCACGTCGTGCCCGCGCTCGGCCAGCAATGCGGCGGCCGTGCTGCCCGCGGGGCCCGCCCCCACCACCAGGATGTCGCACTCCACTCGCCGCGCCGCGCCCTCGGTCATGCCATTCCCCCGTTGATCGAAATCGTCTGTCCCGTGATATAAGCCGATTGCCGCGACACCAGGAAGCCGACCAGGTCCGCCACCTCCTCCGGCCGGCCCGCCCGCTTCATCGGCACGATCGCCGCGACCTCCGCCGGCGTCATCGCCGCATCCACCGCCGCCGAGGCGATCACCCCCGGCGCCACCGCGTTCACCGTCACCCCCCGCGACGCCACCTCCCGCGCCAGGCTCTTCACCGCGCCGATCAGCCCGGCCTTCGCCGCGCCGTACGCCACCTGGCCCCGGTTGCCCAACAGCGCCGTCACCGACGACACCGCGACGATCCGCCCCCAGCGCGTCGCCAGCATCGGCAGCAGCAGCGGCTGCACCACGCCGAAGAACCCGTCAAGGCTCACCCCCAGCGGCCCGCGCCACTGCGCCCGGCCCATGCCCGCCATCACCACGTCCTCGTGCGTGCCCGCATTGTGCACCACCACCTGCGGCACCCCGCCCGCCAGCAGCGCGCGCATCGCCGCCTCGGCCGCATCCAGGTCGGCCAGGTCGCACGCGAACGCCTCCCCCCCGATCTCGGCCGCCAACGCCGCCGCCCGCTCCAGCCCGGCATGGGCATGCACCACCACCTGGAACCCGTCCGCCGCCAGCCGACGGCAGATCGCCGCCCCCAGCGGGCTCGCGCCGCCCGTCACCAGCGCCCTCATGCGCACGGCGGCGCCGGCAAGGCGATGCCGGCCCGGGCGGCCACCAGCACCCGCCCCGCCGCGTCCGACACCCGCAACCCGTACAGCATCCCGTTCGCCTCCTGCCGCTCCAGCGTCGCCTCGATCACCAGCGCCGCCCCGGACAGCACGGCCGCCGACAACACCACGTCCCGCAGCCGCGCCACGTACCCGGCCCGCTGCGCCACCCCGCCCGCCAGCAGCGCCCCGTGCAACGCCGCCGCCTGCAGCGCATACTCCACCCCGCACAGCGCCGACACCTGGCCGTGCCGCCGCAGCGGGTTCAGCGGGTCGAGGTGCGAGCGCGTCCGGCATCGGATACCCTCCGGCGTCCAAGCCTCGACCGCATCCAGCAGCACCATCCGCCCGGCATGCGGCAGCAGCGCGGCCAGACCCGCGCCCTCCGGCATCGGCGGGCCCATCAGGCCGACACCTCGACAGCCAGGTGGCCGTCCAGATACGCGATCTCGGCCCGGCCCCCTTCGCCCCCCGCCAGCAACGCCAGCAGCGGCAGCGCCCGGGCGATCGCATTGGACCGCGCCAGCGCCTCCAGAGGCGCGATCATGGCGGGCCCCGGCGCCGCCGGGCCGGGCCGGAACGCGACGCGGATCGTCGGGAACCCGTCCTGCATCGGCACCAGCACCAGCCCGGCCCCGAACGCCGCCCCGGTCGGGCGCAACGCATCCAGCGGTGCCGGCAGCGGGTGATCGTAGCAGCACAGCAGCACCGGCGCAGCCTCCGCCACCACCTCGGTCATCGCCTTCAGCAGCGCCGCCGCCCACGTCCAGTCATGCGCGCCGAGGCAGGTCGCCGGCTGCCGGCTGCCATGCGCGATCGACCAGTAGCCCGCCGCCGCGTTATGCACGGAGTTGTGGAACTGCGTCGGCGACACCACCCGCTCGCCTGGCGCCGCCCGCGCCATGGCGTCCAGGATGCCGCCCACCACCACGCCGTCGCCGTTGCTGCTGCCGAACACGCTCCGCAGCGCGCCGGGCGCCAACCCCGAAGCGTCCGCCGCCCCCTGCGCCACCGTCAGGGCCAGACGCACCACCGGCCCGGTCCGCCGCCGCTCCGTCGCCGCCAGCATCATCGGCGCCGGCGCCGGCGAGTCCTGCGGCACATAGGCCGCCTGCCCGGCCAGCACCGCCCGGCTCGCCGCCCAGCCCTCCAGCCCCGGCCCCCACACCGAGACACCCCGCACCGAAGCCGCCAGCATCAGCCGGGCATCCCGAACACCAGGCTGCAGTTGATGCCCCCGAACCCGAACGCGTTGCTCATCACCGTCCGCACCGGGCGCCGCGCGAGGCCCAGCGCCACCTGCGACCGGAACGACGGGTCCGCCGCCGCCAGCCCCAGGCAGCCCGGAACGACGCCCTCGGCCATGCATTCCCGCGCGATCAGCGCCTCCAGCACGCCGCAGGCGCCCAGCGTGTGCCCCGTCCAGCCCTTCGTGCTGCTGCACGGCACGGCATCGCCGAACACCGCCGCCACCGCGGCATCCTCCATCGCGTCGTTCGCCCGCGTGCCGGTCCCATGCAGGTTCACCCAGTCCACCCGGTCCAGCCCCGCTGCGCCCAGCGCCTGCCGCATCGCCGCGATGGCGCCCGCTCCCTCGGGGTGCGGCGACGACATGTGGTACCCGTCGCTGCTGGCGCCCGACCCCAGCAGGACCATGCTGTCCGCAGCACCCGAGGGTTCCCCCGCCTCCCCCCGCTCCATCAGCGCGAACCCGGCCGCCTCGCCGATCGAGATGCCGGTCCGGTCGGCATGGCAGGGGCGGCACGGCACCGGCGAGATCAGCTCCAGCGCCGCGAACCCGTGCAGCGTCATCCGGCACAGGCTGTCCGCGCCCCCCACCACCGCCGCGTCGCACACCCCCACCCGGATCATCTGCGCCGCATCCATGAAGCAGCGGGCGCTGCTGGCGCAGGCGGTGCTGACGACCAGCGCCGGCCCCCTGAGCCCCAGCACCGCCCGCACGAACCCGGCCACGGAATACAGGTCCTGCGTATGGTCGTAGTCGAACCCGGTGGGCAGGCTGCCGTCGTCCTGCCGGCCACGATACGCCTCCTCCGCCGCCGTCACCCCGCTCGTGCTGGTGCCCAGCACCACCGCGATCCGGTCCGCGCCGTACCGCGCCCGGGCCGCCGCCACCCGCGCGGCGAACCCGTCCGCCTGCAGCGCCATGTCGGCCAGGCGGTTGTTGCGGCAGTCGTAGTTGGCCATCCGCGGCGGCAGCCCGTGCGCCTCCACCCCCGCGACCCGGCCGATCCACCCGGAGACGTCGGGCGCGAAGTCGTTCGGCGTCAGCCCGCCCGCCTGGTCCAGCAGCGCCGCCCGATGCGCCGCCGCCCCCACGCCCAGCGCGCTCACCGCCGTGATCGCCGTCAGCACCGGGCCGGCGGGGGCTTGTGTCCGGATGGGTGTCATCGTTCCCTTTCGCCGTGCGCCTGGCCTGCGAACAGGAAGGCGAACCCCATGGCGGCCAGCGCACCCGCGGCGACCGTCACCCCAATGTCGCGCAGCAACGGCGTCTGGCAAGCCGACAGCAGGCCGAATGTCAGCAGGGTCATCGCGTTGCACGTGACCAGGGTGCGCAACGTGCGCGCCCGCTCCTCCGCGTCCAGCTGCCGGCGGGCGAAGAACAGCGCATAATCCAGCCCCACCCCCGCCACCAGCTGCAGCGCGACCAGATGGATCAGCGACAGCCGCACCCCCAGCGCCGTCAGCCCCGCCACCGTCACCAGCAGCGCCGCCGCCAGGGCACCCGTCACCCGCAGCACCAGCCCCGCATCCCGCAGCCCCACCGCCAGCAGCAGCAGCACCAGGCCGAAGCTGACTGCCAGCCAGCGCCAGCCCCGCGCGGTATACTCCGACAGCACGCCCCCCAGCTCCGCCCGCATGTCCACGAACACCGCCCCGGCCCCCCGGGCCGCCGCACCCACCCGCAACGGGTCCCGCACCCCCTGCAGCACGACCGGCCCGACCCAGCCGCCGTCCCGCGCCAGCAGCAGCGGCGCGAGCCGGGTGCCGACCCATGTTCCGTCGAGATCCCCGGGCTGCAGTGGCGCCGCGGTCCGCGCGGCCGCCACCGCGTCCAGGAACGGCGCGAACGCGCCGGGGCGGAACGGCAGCCCCGCCATGGCCGTCACGACCCGGGCCGCCAGCACGTCCCTGTCCGGCAGGGCCGCCGCCCGGGCCCGCTGCACCGCCTGGCTCGGCAGCACGCCGGACGCCGCCTCGAACCCGGCCAGCGCGCCCGCCGCGCGCAGCCCGTCCAGCACCGGCAGCAGCGCCTCCTGCGCCGTCAGCACCGCCTCCGCCGTCGGGCCCCGCACCAGCACCAGCTGCCCGGCCTCGCCCGCGCCCAGCTGGCCCCGCATCTCCCGGTCCAGCGCCAGCGACACGGCCGGCACCGGGCTCAGCGCCTGCAGGTCGCCCTCCCACGCCACGCCATGCCCCACCAGGAACAGCGCCGCCAGCGCCACCGGCACCAGCGCCCAGGCCCGGAACCGGCGCCACCCTTCCACCCGGTCCAGCCAGGCCGGGTCGCCCGACGACACCGGGGCCAGGTTGGCCGCCACGATCAGCCGGGGCAGCACCGCCCAGGTCAGCGCGGCGCACGAGGCAAGCCCCGCCAAGGCGAACACGCCCAGCTGCATCAGGCCAGGGAACCCCGACGCCACCATCGCCAGCAGGCCCAGCAGCGCGCAGGCCACCGCCAGCACGAAGGCCCGGCCGATCCGCGCCCGCGTGTCGCCGGCCGGCTCGCCCCGCTTCCGGTGCCCGATCATCAGCACGGGGTAGTCGACCGACACCCCCAGCATCGTCGCGCCGAACCCCAGCGCCACGCCGTGCACCCAGCCGAACATCGCCTGCACCGCCAGCGCCGCCACCGCCACGCTCAGCACCACCGGGGCGGCGACGGCGGCCAGCACCAACGGCGAGCGGAACCGCCACCCGAGCAGGCCCACCACCAGCAGGGTCGACACGACCGAGATCCGCTCGACGTCGCTGCGGATCGCCCGGGCCGCGTCGCGGGCGAACACCGCGGGCCCCGCCACCAGCAGACGCGCACCTTGGGGCCGGGCCTGGTCGAACGCCGCGGTAATCGCGCCCAGCGCCGCCTCCTGCGCCGGGATGTCCATCCCGCCCGCCTTCGTCCGCGCAAGCAGCAGGGCGCGCGGGCCGTCACCCGACCCGCTGCCAACAGGTGCGAACCATGCGCCATCCACGGTCCGCACGCTCTGCCGCCCGGCCCAGCCCTTCAGCTGCCCGAGGAACGCCCCCGTCGGGTCCGCCAGCCCGAACTGCACCGCCAGCGGCGCGGCGGACGACCGCATCTGCCGCAGCACGTCCTCCATCCCCGCCCGCAGCCCGGCAACCTCGAACGCGGCGGCGGACGGCGCAGCCCAAGTGTAGCGATGGTCGAACAGGATCGCCTGATCCGCGCCGGTCAGCGGCGCGCCCCCGGCGACGAGCTGGAACAGCCCCGTCCCCGGCAGCGCCGCGGCCATCGCCCGCGCCACCCGCGCCAGCTCGGCCTCCGGCGCGCCCTCGATCCCGACCAGCACCAGCCCGGTCGACGCGCCCGACCGCGCCTCGTCCAGCATCAGCCGCGCCGCCTCCGTCCGCCCCTCGGGCAGGAACGCCGCCATGTCCGTCCGCACGTCCACCCGGGTCAGCACGCCCCACAGCAGCAGCACCGACGCCAGCAACGCCAGCGGGACGATGATGCGCCCCCATGTCCCACCGGGAAGGCGCCCGGCCGGCCCCGCGGGTCGCTCCGTCAGAAATCCAGGTCCGCGTAATGCGCCGGCGGCGTCGTGCCGGGCACGCGGTCGGCCAGCAGTGCGCGGAAGCTCGGGCGGGACTTCACCCGCGCATACCACTCGCGCGTGGCCGCCGAGACCGTCCAGTCCACGTCGCCCGCGAAGTCCAGCGCCGAAAGGTGCCCGGCCGCCGCAAAATCCGCCAGCGACAGCGCGCTGCCCGCCAGCCACTTCCGGCTTTCCGCCAGCCAGCCGATGTAGCCCATGTGGTGCCGCAGGTTGGCGTACCCCGCCCGCAGCGCCCCGGCATCGGCGCTGCCCCGGCCCAGCAGCCGCTTCATGAACTTCTCCGCGAGCAGGTTCGCCGTCACCTCCTCGGCGAACTTCCCGTCGAACCAGGCCACCAGCCGCCTGATCTCCACGCGCTCCGCCAGCGTGCGTCCCAGCAGCGGCGTGTCGGGATAGGCCTCGTCCAGGTATTCGCAGATCACCCCGGAATCCGGGATCACCAGGCCGTTCTCCTCGATCAGCGTCGGCACCTTGTTGGCCGGGTTGATCTCCAGGTACTCGGGCCGCCGCTCCCACACCTTCTCGACCCGCATCTCGAACGGCAGCCGCTTCTCCGCCAGCACCAGGCGGACCTTGCGGGCATAGGGCGACAAGGGAAGGTGATAGAGCAGGCGCATCGTCGGCGGTTATGACGCGCCGCGGGTCCTGCCGCAACGGCGCATCGATGGGCCTGAACGCCGTCAGGCGGCGTGGGCCTGCAGCGGCGCCATCAGCTGCGCCAGCGTCGTCCGCCCCAGCGCCGCCAGCATCGCCTGCTCCACCTCGGCGAACGCCTGGCCCAGCACCGCGTGCACCTCGCGCCCGATCGGGCATTCGAGGTTCGGGCCGGCGTGCAGCGGCAGCAGCGGGCCGGGGTTCCGCCCCGCCATCGCCTGCCAGACGTCGGCCAGCGTGATCTCCGACGGCGCACGGGTCAGCGTGGCGCCCCCGGGGCCCCGGCGCACCCGGACCAGCCCCGCGCGCGACAGCTGCCCGGTGATGCGGCGCACCACCACGGGGTTCGTGTTGACGCTCGTGGCGATCAGCTGGCTCGTCGCCGGGCCTTGCCGCTGCCGGCACGCCAGCAGCAGCAGGATGTGGATCGCAACGGCAAAGCGCGTGGCCACCATGGGGCCGAAACCCTCCAGGGCCGCCCCGGGTTGCAGCCCCCGTCACCCTTACTGCAACCGGGGGCGGAAACGAAGCGGCGCATCCCGCGTTCGCTCGGGCCTGACATGCCGGAGTCCGCCCCATGACCGCCAACACCCCCAGCCCGCTCTCCCGCCGCGGCATCGTCGGCGCCGCCAGCCTCGGCCTCGCCGCCGCCGCCGCCGGATCGGCCGCAGCGCAGGCACCCGTTGTGCCCACGCCGGCCGCCGCCCCGCCGTTGCAGGACCCCACGACGAAGTTCGCCAAACCGCCTTTCAAGAAGCAGTCCCAGCCCTGGCCGGGCCTGGCCGGCAAGATGGACCCCCGCCCCGACCATGGCGAAACCAGCTACCGCGGCTCCGGCCGGCTCGCCGGGCGCCGCGCCCTCATCACCGGGGGCGACTCCGGCATGGGCCGCGCCGCCGCCATCGCCTTCGCCCGCGAGGGCGCCGACGTCGCCATCAACTACCTGCCCGACGAGGAGCCCGACGCGATGGAGGTGATCGCCCTCATCAAGGCCGAGGGCCGCACCGCCCTCGCCATTCCCGGGGACCTGCGCGACGAGCAGTTCTGCCTCCACCTCGTCGACGAGGCGGTGCGCGGCCTTGGCGGCCTCGACATCCTCGTCAGCAACGCCGGCCGGCAGCAGGCGCACGCCTCCATCCTGGACATCACGACCGAGCAGTTCGACTGGACGATGAAGACGAACATCTACGCCCCGTTCTGGATCATCAAGGCGGCGCTGCCGCATATGCCGCCGGGTGCCACCATCATCGCCACCACCTCCGAACAGGCCTACGACCCCACGCCCGACCTGTACGACTACGCCCAGACCAAGGCGGCGACGATGAACTTCGTGAAATCGCTGGCCAAGCAGCTGGGCCCCAAGGGCATCCGGGTCAACGGCGTGGCACCCGGCCCGGTCTGGACCCCGCTGCAGGTCAGCGGCGGCGCATCCCAGGAGAAGCTGGAGAAGTTCGGCGGCCAGACCCCGCTCGGCCGCCCCGGCCAGCCCGTCGAGCTGTGCGGCATCTACGTCCAGCTCGCCGCCAGCGACGGCAGCTTCGCCACCGGCCAGGTCTACGGCGCGGCCGGCGGCAGCGGCCAGCCCTGAGCCGCCGAAGCGATCGCCTGAAACGCGCCGTGCAGGACGGCGCAGAGGAGAGCACGGAGGACACGGAGGACACGGAGGATGCGGAGGAGGCGATCATCGGGGCAGCCCAGCCACACTCCCCGGGCCAGGCTCCACATCTGCTCCGTGCCCCCCTGGTCCGGCTTTGCCTCGCGCAACCGAAGATACCGTGCCGCCGCTCGCCCGAGCGATCGGGACAGCTTGGCAACCGGGTCGGGGCCCGGTACAAAACGTGAATGGACCTTCCCCCGTCCGACCTCGGCTTCGCCGAGCGCACCATCGCGGTGCGCCGCGCCACCGCGCGGCTCTGCCTCCAGCTCGGCTGGTCGCCGGTGCACGAGGTGCCGCTGCCCAACGGGCGCCGCGCCGACATCCTGGCGCTGCGCGCCGATGGCGGCTTCGCCTGCATCGAGATCAAGTCCGGCGCCCGCGACTTCCTGACCGACGCCAAGTGGCCGGACTACCGCGAATTCGCCGATGCACTCTATTTCGCCGTGGACCAGGACTTCCCGACCGCCCTGCTGCCGCAGGATGCCGGGCTGATCGTCGCCCATGGCCGCGAGGCGGAGCTGGTGCGCGACGCGCCGCCGCATCCGCTGTCATCGTCCCGCCGCCGCGCCTTGCTGCACCGCTTCGCCGCCCTGGCCGCCCAGCGCCTCGCCGGGCACGAGGACCCGGGCGGGGTCGCCGCCCTCCGCGCCGCCCTCCGCGTGGAGTAGCGCGCCCCCAAGCCCGCTCCGACTACCCGGCGCTCCCCGCCGTGATCTTCTGCACCGTCGCCGTCGTGGAGTGCCCGGGCAGCAGCTCGGCCAGCCACACCTTGCCGCCCCAGCCCTGCACCATCTCCGCCCCCACGACCCGGTCCAGCGAGTAGTCGGCACCCTTCACCAGCAGCTCCGGCCGCAACAGCTCCAGCGTCTCCTCCGGCGTGTCCTCGTTGTAGATCACCACCAGGTCCACCGCCGACAGGCTGGCCAGCACCGCCGCGCGCGCCGCCTCCGCCTGCACCGGCCGCGTGGCCCCCTTCAGCCGCCGCACGCTGGCGTCGGAGTTCAGGCCGACCACCAGGCGGTCGCACTGGCTGCGGGCCTGCTCCAGCAGGTGTACATGGCCGGGGTGCAGCAGGTCGAAGCAGCCGTTGGTGAACCCGGTGCGCCAGCCGCGGCGGCGCCAGCGTTCCACCTGCTCGGCCGCCATCTCCCGCGACACGATCTTGCGCAGCGCCCCGCCCTGCGGCGTCAACGCCGCCAGCAGGTCCGCCTCGCGCGCCACCGCCGTGCCAACCTTGCCCACCACGATCCCGGCCGCGATGTTGGCCAGCCGCGCCGCCAGCTTCAGTTCGAGCCCGGCCGCCAACGCCGCCGCCAAAGTCGCCACCACCGTGTCGCCGGCACCCGAGACGTCGAACACGTCGGACGCCTCGGCCGGGAAATGGTGCGCGCCCTCGGCGTCCACCAGCGTCATGCCATCCTCGGCGCGGGTCACCAGCACGGCGCCGAACCCGTGCGCCCGGCGCAGCGCCGTCGCCGCCAGCACGATCTCCGCCTCGCTCGACACCGGCATCTCGGTCGCCTCCGCCAGCTCCCGCCGGTTCGGCGTCACGACGTCCGCCCCGGCATAGCGCGCATAGTCCGGCCCCTTCGGGTCCACCACCACGCGCCGCCCCGCCTGCTTGGCCGCCGCGATCAGCTTGGCCGGGACCTCGCCGGCCAGCACGCCCTTCCGGTAGTCGGACAGCACCGCCACCGACGTCGCCGCCAGCGTGTCCCCCGCGATCCGCAGCATCCGCTCGGCCAGCTTGGTCGCGATCGGCGCCAGCTCCTCGCGATCCGCCCGCAGCAGCTGCTGCCCGTTCGACACGTAGCGCGTCTTGACCGTCGTCGCCCGGCCGCCCTGCACCAGCAGCCACGGCTCCACCCCCGGCTGGCTGCCGATCAGCCCCGTGAGGTCCGAGCCCGCCTGGTCGTCGCCGACCACGCTCACGAACGCCACCGCAGCGCCCAGCGCCGTCAGGTTGCGCACCACGTTGCCCGCCCCGCCCGGCATCGCGACTTCCCGCTCCACGCTCAGGATCGGGATCGGCGCCTCCGGGCTGATGCGGTCGACCACGCCATACACGTAGCAGTCCAGCATGACGTCGCCGATGACCATGACGCTCGTGCGGGCCAGGCGGCGCACGGCCCGGGCCAGCGCCTCCGTGTCCGGCGGCATGGGGGTGTCCGGCCCTGCGGACCCGTTCGGCCCCGGTCCAGACTCCAGGCCACCGGGAATCATGCTGTCCATCGGACAGGGCTAGCCGTAAGTCGCAAATGTGGCAAGCACGGCGTGATGCACCGCAGCATCAGGCGGCCTGGAACAGCCGGATCTCCGCATCCTGCAACACGGCGCAGGTCAGCGCGCGCCCCTTCCCCGCCCCGGTGTCAAGCCCGATGCGGTTGCCCCTCAGCTCCGGCTCCGGCGCCGGCGTGTGGCCGTGCACCACCATGCGGCGCGGCGCCTCGGGCAGCATGATCCCGTCCCACCGCAGGAAGCTGTCGCGGATCCACAGCAGGTCGCTCGTGCGCTGCGCCGCCAGCGGCACGCCGGGCCGCACGCCCGCGTGCACGAACAGGTAGTCGTCCACCACGTGATGCGTCGCGAGGTCCCGCAGGAACACCAGGTGCCGGGGCGGGATGGCGGCCAGCCACTCCTTCGGCCGGCTGGTGGACTTCAGCCCCCAGCTGGCGAGCGTCTCCGCCCCGCCGTTGTCCAGCCAGCGGTCCGCCTGCTCGAACCCGCCGCTGGTCAGCGCCTCCAGCATCATCCATTCATGGTTGCCCATCAGCGTGACGGTCGGCACGCCCCGCAGCGGCGGGCCGCTCGCCAGCAGGGCCAGGCACCCGGCCGAATCCGGCCCGCGGTCGATGAGGTCGCCCAAATGCACCAGCAGCGGCTCCGCGACCGGGCGCGCGACAAGGTCGGCGCGGATGCGGGCATGGATGGCGGCCAGCTTGTCGCGATGGCCGTGCACGTCGCCGACGGCATAGACCCGCCGCCCCGGCGCAAGAAGCGGCGTGTCGGCCAGTGTATGCGTTAACGGGTTCTCCATGATCGGCCTGTCACACTCCCCACTTCCCAACCCCCCGGGACGAGGACACTGAACCGCTTGCACGAGGATCAGGCAACCCACGCCCGGGACACGCCCCCCCGGACCGTCCAGGCGACGGGGCAGCAGGCCGAGCGGCAGCTGCTGGACGGGGTGGAGCGCATCCTGCGGGCGCCGAAGGGCCGCCTGGTGGGCTGGGCGCTGCTCGCCCTGCATCTGTCGGCCATCCCGCCGCCCGGCGCCCGGGTGCATCACCGCCGGGTCGCCGCCGCCGTGCTGGACGACGCTGCCGCGCGCGGCAGCGGGCAGCTGTTCCTGCTCGCCAACGGCGATCTCGCGCTGCTGTTCCGGCCCGCCGACGAGGGCCTCGCGATCGGCACCGTGCTCGCCCGGCTGTTCCAGGCCGACGGCCCCTCGATGGACGCCCTGCTGACCACCTGGTCCCTGCCCCAGGCCGCCGCCCCGGCGCTGGACTACCTCCGCACCCGCGTGCACGAGCGGGACACCCAGCACACGCCCATCCAGGACCGATCCCCCCGCGGGCCGGAGCCGCAGGCCGGCACCGGCGCCGTCGCCGCCATGGACGCCGTGGTCCAGACCGGCGCCCTGTCTGACCTCATGCACCGGCAGACCGCCGTGCTGCTGCGCCCGGGCGCGGCGTCCCCCCTGGTCCCCCTGTTCCGCGAGGTCGCGATCTCCACCGCCGTGCTGGAGGCGCGGATCGCCGCCGCCGGCCAGGTTTCCAGCATCCAGGGTTCCGCCATCCAGGCCGCCGCCGACCCCTTCCTGTTCAACCACCTGGCCACAAGGCTGGACCACCGCATGCTGAACGAGCTGCGGACCGACGTGCCGCACACGGGCGCGCTGTCCGGCAACCTCGGCCGGGCCGCGCTGCACGTGAACATGACCGTCCCCGGCATCCTCTCCGCAGGTTTCGCCGCCTTTGCCGACACCTGCCGCGCCGCGGTCGCAGGCGGATTGCGAATCGGCGTCGAGGTCCCGTTCATGGAGGCCTTCGTCGACATCAAGGCCTTCGTCCTGGCGCGCGAGCGGCTGCTGCTGTCCGGCATGCACCTCGTCCTGGACGGGCTGACCCACCAGGCGGCGGCTCTCACGGCCCCCGCCGTGCTCCAGCCCGCCTTGCTGAAACTCAGCTGGTCGCCCGCCATCGCCACGTCCGGCCCCGCGGAACAGGCGCGGCTGCGGACCGCCCTGGCCGCCATCGGCCCCCAGCGCCTCGTGCTGCACCGCGTGGAAGACGAGGCCGCGGTCGCCTGGGGCCTTAAACACGGCATCCTGCGGTTTCAGGGCCGTTACGTCGACACCATGCTCGCCGCCGCACGGCTGCGCGCCTGCCCGCACGGCCGCCCCGCCGCCGCCCAGCCCGCCGCCGCCCAGCCCACCCTAACCCGGCCCACCATCATCCGGCCCGCCGTCACCCGGCCCGGCCCGGCCGCCTGCACCCTGCGCCAATGCCAGGAACGCGCCTCCGCCACCGGCCCGGCCGGCCGCGCCGGCTGCCGCAACACCCCCCTGCTGGACCAGGCGGCGCCGGCCGGGCTCGCGGCCCCGCCCGAACGGACCGCCACCCCGGCCGACCGGCCCCGCATCGCCGCATGACCGGCCGCGGCGTCACGACGGCGACCGAGCCTGCCCCGGGGATGCTGGAACTGACCAGCCTGGTGCGGGATTGCGCCGTGTCCGGCGTGGGCCGCCGCGTCCTGCTGCTGCGGGCAGACCTGCTGCCGCCCCGCCTGTCCCGCCCGCACCACCTGCGCCTCGCGCACGAAGCCCTGGAACCGCTGACCGGTGCCGACCGCGCCCGCCGGCACGAGCTGCCGCATGGCCGCATGGCCATCAGCTGGCGTGGCGACGCGGCGACCCGCATGCACAAGGCGCTCGACGCGCTCGAACACCTCCTGCTCGACGCACCGCTCGACGCCCCCGCCATGCCCGAGCTGGCCCGGCTGTTCGACCTGCCGAAGGACGGCGCGATCCTGATCGCCCTGGCCGCCGCCCCCGCCCACGGCACCCACACCGCCGACCCCGACGACACCGGGCACGACCTGGACCACCGGGCGCCCGAGCCCCCCACCGCGCTCGACCTGCCGGTGCTGGAGGCGATCGAGGGCCGCCTCGCCACCGCAAGCGTCGCCCGCTTCGTCCGCCGCCGCAGCGTCTGCCGCCTCAACACCACCAGCCTCGATCTCGCCTGGGAGACGCGGTTCCTCTCGATCCCCGAGCTGACGGCCGAGCTGTGCCCCGGCCGCAACGCCCAGGCCGACCCCTGGCTGTTCCGCCGCCTGACCCGGGTGCTCGACCGGCGCATGCTCTCGCTGCTGTCGGCCACGGCCGAGCTGCGCGATGCCGGGCCCTTCGCGCTCGACCTGAACGTCGGCGGCGTGCTCTCGCCCGAGTTCCAGCGCTTCGACGCCGCCCTGCCGGCCCGGCTCCGCGGCCACACCATCCTCAACCTGCATCCGGCGGACATCATGGCCGACATCCCGGCCTTCCGCTTCGCCCGCGCCTTCGCCCGCGCCCGCGGACACCGCATCCTGCTCCGCGGCCTCACCCCGCCGCTGCTGCCGCTGCTCGACCTCGCGGCGCTCGAGCTCGACTATGTGGAGCTGCGCTGGTCCGCCACCGTCGCCGGCATGGACCCGGCAGCCCTGCAGGCCGGCACCGCCCGCTGGATCCTGGCCCGCGCCGACACCGACGCCGCGCTGCGCTGGGGCCGGGCCGCCGGCATCGGGCTGATGCAGGGCGAGGCGATCCAGCCGGGCCGGATCGACCCGCCCGGCCGCGGGGCCGCGCGCGGCCGCTGATGCCCGCTCGACATCGCCGCGCGCGGACGGCAGCCTCGTCCCTCCCCGGAAGGACGATCCCGCACGATGCTCCATGGCCTGCTGCTGCTGCTCGCCTGCCAATTGACCGGCGAGGCCCTGGCGCGGGGGCTCGGCCTCAGCATCCCCGGACCCGTGCTCGGCCTTGTCCTGCTGGCGCTGCTGCTGCTGTGGCGCCCCTGCCTGCACGACGTGACGGCCCCGGTCGCCGGCGCGCTGCTGTCCAACCTGTCCCTGCTGTTCATCCCGGCCGCCGTGGGGGTCGTCCAGGTCCTGCCCCTGCTCGCCACCGAGGGCGTGGCGATCGCCGCCGCCATCCTGGTGTCCACGTTCGCCTCGCTGGTCGTGACAGCGCTGACGTTCCGCGGCGTCGTCCGGCTGCTCGGCGCCAGGGCTGGCACGTGAGGGCCCGCGGCCCGACGGCTCCGATCTGCCCGACGGCTCCGATCTGATGCAGGGCGTCGTCACCCTCTGGGTCTATCTTCGGACCTCGCCGCTCCTGTGGCTGACCGCGACGCTCGCCGCCTATCTCGCAGCCGACCAGCTGCAGCGACGGTTGGGCCGCCATCCGCTGGTCAACCCCGTGCTGATCGCCGTGGTGCTGCTGGTCCTGGCGCTCCGCATCAGCGACACCCCGTACGCCACCTATTTCGACGGCGCGCAGTTCGTCCACTTCATGCTGGGCCCGGCCACCGTCGCGCTGGCCGTCCCCCTCGCCGCAAAGGCCGCCGACCTCAAGCGCCTGCTGCTGCCCATGCTCGCCGCCGTCGTCGCCGGCTCCCTCACCGCCATCGTCACCGCCGTGGCCGTCGGCGCCATGCTCGGCGCATCCCGCACCACGCTGCTGTCGCTGGCCCCCAAATCGGTCACCACCCCCATCGCGATGGCAATCGCCGAACAGATCGGCGGAGCCCCCGCACTGACCGCCGTCCTCGTGATCCTGACCGGGATCACCGGGGCCGTCATCGTCACGCCGCTGATGAACCTGTTGGGCCTGCGCGACTACGCCGCCCGCGGCCTCGCCGCTGGCGTCGCCAGCCACGGCATCGGCACCGCCCGCGCCTTCCAGGTCGACGCCCTCGCCGGCACCTTCGCCGGCCTCGGCCTCGCGCTGAACGGCCTCGTCACGGCCATCCTCGCCCCGGCCCTCGTGCACCTGTGGCACGCTCTGTCGTGAATGCCACTCACCAGCCGCAGGGTGGTGGAGCTGAGCGGGATCGAACCGCTGACCTCCTCATTGCGAACGAGGCGCTCTCCCAACTGAGCTACAGCCCCGACCGGCTGCGGATCGGGCAGGGGCCGGACAATGCTGATCCCGACCCCCTTCGTCAACCCCGCATCGCTGCCGGTTGCACCACGCGGCCCGCATGGCTAGACCAGCGTCGCCCGGGCCGGAATCGCGCTTGCGACTCCGGTCCGGGCAACACATTCGGTCGTTCATCGGCATCCTGGACCGCCCCCTGAACCGATCAGGGCGGCATCCAGCGTCAGCGCCCTCGTAGGAGTCGTTTCGTTGATCTCAGGCATCTTCCAGCTGCTGAACGCCGTGATCGGCCTGTTCGTGTGGGCGCTGATCCTGGCTGCCGTGTTCAGCATGCTCGCCAGCTTCGGCGTGCTCGACACCCGCAACCGCCTGGTCTGGACCATCGGCGACTTCCTGTATCGCGTGACGGAGCCGATCCTGCGGCCGGTCCGCAACGCCCTGCCCACCTTCGGCAACATCGACGTCAGCCCGATCGTGGTCATCCTGCTGCTGCAGTACGTCGCGCGCCCGCTGCTGTTCACCGTCTATACCGGGCTGGCCACCGGCACCTGGTCGCTGTTCTAGCTCCCCCATGAGCGCCCCCATGAGTGCCCGCATCATCGATGGCAAGGCAGTCGCCGCCAGCCTGCGGGCCTCCGTTGCCGCCCGCGTCGCGTCGTTGCCCTTCGTCCCCGGCCTCGTGGTCGTGCTGGTGGGCGACAACCCCGCCAGCGCCGTCTATGTCCGCAACAAGGACCGTGCGGCGCAGGAGGCCGGGCTGCGCGCCCAGACCATCCGCCTGCCCGACACCACGACGCAGGTGGAGCTGCTGGCCACCATCGACCGGCTGAACCGCGACCCCAACGTCGACGGCATCCTCGTCCAGCTGCCGCTGCCCCAGGGCATCGCGCCCCGCGCCGTGATCGAGGCGATCGACCCGGCCAAGGACGTCGACGGCTTCCACCCCATCAACGTCGGCCGCCTGCTCGACGGGCTCCCGGTGCTGGCCCCCTGCACGCCCACAGGGGTCATGAAGCTGCTCGCCGCAGCCGAGGTCCCGCTGCGCGGCGCCCGCGCCGTCGTGCTCGGCCGCTCCGCCATCGTCGGCAAGCCCATGGCCGCCCTGCTGCTCGCTGCCGACGCCACCGTCACCATCGTGCATTCGCGGACGCGCGACCCCGCCGGCGAGTGCCGCCGCGCCGACATCCTGGTCGCCGCCGTGGGCCAGCCCGAGATGGTCCGCGGCGCCTGGGTGAACCCGGGCGCGGCCGTCATCGACGTCGGCATCAACCGCCTGCCCGACGGCCGCCTGGTAGGCGACTGCGCCTATGCCGAGTGCGCCGCCACCGCCGGCGCCATCACCCCGGTCCCGGGCGGCGTCGGCCCCATGACCATCGCCTGCCTGCTGGAGAACACGCTCAACGCCGCAATCCGGCGCCGGGCCCCGCGCGCCTGAGCCCCGCGCGCCTGAGCCCAGCGCGCCTGAGCCCAGCGCGCCTGAGCCCCGGCCGGCTGCTTCGCGTCAGGCCGCAGCCGGGGCCGCCGCCAAGGCAGCCCGCGCCATCGCCACAGCCCCGTCGCGCGACTTCGCCGCCCCCACGAACCGCCGCAGGTGCACGAACACGGCGTCCGGCACCCCCGTCTCGGCGGCCAGCGCCGCCGCCTCGAGCCCGGCCCAGGACGCCGGCAGCGGCAAGCGCTGCGCGAAGCTGCCGGGCTCGGGCGGCATCGTGTCCAGCATCCAGTTGCCGTTCGAGGCCGGGGAGACGGTGAACAGCACCGGCAGGTCGTGGGTGAACACCGCGTTCTTCCACGGCATGCCCCGTTCCAGCACCAGCAGGCGCGGATCGTCGCCCGCCGCATGCGCCGCCACCACCAGCGCCTCGGCCGCCATGCGCGCCCGCACCGCCTCCACCCGGCGCCGCAGCACGGAACCGGCCAGCGCCGCCGCTTCCAGGAACCCGGCATCGCCCGCCCCGGCACCGCTCGATGTCCTGTCGTCCCAGCTCGGGTTGCAGTCGCCGATCAACGAGGCCAGCCCCAGCGCCTCCCGCTCGGCAGGGCCGGTGCCGTTGTCGATCTCGTCGATCCGCCGCACCACCGTCTTCTCGATCTCCCGCGCGATCGGCTCGGCGAAACCGACCGAACCCCCATCGGGCGCCGCCCCCAGCAGCGCCGCGACCGCCTGAACCCCGTACACCTGCCAGATCAGCCCGGCCGAGGAGAACGGCGTGCCGTCCTCGCGCACCGGGGCCCCGCGCTGGTGATGGTCGAAGCGGCGCGCCGCCGGGTCGAAGGTGAAGCCCACGTCCCACACCACCGTGCCCGCCGCGATCTCGGCCGGCACCCGGGTCCGCACCAGCCGGTGGTCCGTGCCGGCATCGTGCAGGCCCAGCGCCAGGCGCAGCACGGCATAGGCGAACACCTCGTCGCAGTGGAACTTGCCGGAATGGGTGACGAGCACGGGAAGGGTCATGGCTGGAACACTCTCGAAAGGGCTAGATGACGCGATGGACGAACCCGAGCAACCCCCAGGCTTGTCAAACCCAGGCTTGTCGCCCCCAGGCTTGTCGCACCCAGGCTTGTCGCCTCCAGGCTTGTCGCCCGTCGGCCTGGCGCTGGCCCGGCTCGCGCCGCTGCTGCGGGCCGGCGCCGCGCCGGACCGCGTGACCCGCCTGGTGGGCGAGATCGTCGCGGGTTGGGCCGAGGAGCCCGAGATCACCCAGGCCGCGGCGCAGGCCCGGATCGAGCCGATGTGGGACAGCTTGAGCCGCGACGCCGCCGAGCTGCAGGAACAGCTGAACGACGACGAGGCGCCCCACACCCCGGCGCGCATCCAGGCCGAAAAGACGCTCGCGGCGCTGCATGCCGCCGTGGCCGCCTTGGGGGCCGCGCACGGCCGGGTCTGAATGTCCGGACAGACGCTAGCCGCCGATGACCCGGGCCCGCACCGTGCCGGGCACGCCCAGCAGCTCCGACAGCACGGCCGCCGCCACCAGCCCGCCCGGCCAGGTCTGCGCCTCGGCGATCTCCGCATCCACCACCACATACCCGGTGTCGCCATCAGTCTGCAGATGCTGCGCCACCACGTTCAACCCGGCCGCCGACAGCACCGCGTTCACCCGCCCCAGCACGCCCGGCACGTTGCGGTGCACATGCGCGAACCGCACGGCATCGGGCCGCGGCAACGAGGGTTGCACTTGCGGGAAGTTCACCGCCCCCGCCGTCGCCGCCGACAACGCATGGTCCACCAGCTTGCGCGCCACCTCCGCGCCGATTCGCTCCTGCGCCTCCTCGGTCGAGCCGCCGACATGCGGGGTCAGGATCACGTTCTCCAGCCCCTGCAGCGGCGTCCGGAACACGTCCTTGTTCGAGGCCGGCTCCTTCGGGAACACGTCGACCGCGGCCCCGGCCAGGTGCCCGCTCCGCACGGCGGCCGCCAGCGCATCGAGGTCCACCACCGAACCCCGGCTGTTGTTGATCAGATACGCGCCGCGCCGCATGGCCGCCAGCTCCGCCGCGCCGATCATGCCCGCCGTCTCCGGCGTCTCCGGCACGTGCAGGCTCACGACGTCGCTGGCCGCCAGCAGCTCGGCCAGGCTGCCCGCCGGCTCCGTGTTGCCGTGCCGCAGCTTGTCCGCCCGGTCGCGGTAGATCACCCGCATCCCCATCGCCTCGGCCAGCGTCGAAAGCTGGGTGCCGATGTTGCCGTAGCCGACGATTCCCAGCGTCTTGCCCCGCACCTCGTGCGAGCCCACCGCCGACTTCGACCAGGCCCCGGCATGCGCCGCCGCCGACCGCGGCAGCACCTGGCGCATCAGCATCACGATCTCGCCGATCACCAGCTCCGCCACGCTGCGGGTGTTGCTGAACGGCGCGTTGAACACCGGAACCCCCTGCGCCCGGGCTGCATCCAGGTCCACCTGGTCCGTGCCGACGGAGAAGCACCCGACGGACAGCAGCGTGCCGCCCGCCGCCGCCAGCGCGGCCGCATCGAGCTGCGAGCGGGAGCGGATGCCCAGCAGGTTGACGCCTTTCGACAGCGCGGCGGCCAATGCGGCGCTGTCCATGGCACCCGGCACCCGCACCACATCGAAGCCCGAATCGGTCAGCAGCGCGGCGGCGCTGTCGTTGATCCCCTCGAGCAGCAGGGCGCGGAGCGGATTGTTGAGGTCGGCCATGGGGCATCCGTCAAGCTGAGGGGCAAGCTGGGATCGCTTGGCTACAGGAGCCAGCGGGCCCCCGCATACGCCAGCACGGTCATGGCAGCCATGACGGATCGGCCTCGTGCCCTAGCTTCGGCGAACACAGGCGTCGCCCACCCGGATGGTGCCGCCCTGCAGCACCCGCGCGGTCAGGCCGCCATGGCCGCGCACGGCATTGTAGCCGCCCGGCCCCAACTCCTCCTCCATGCGGGAGCACGGGTGGCACAGCCCAGTCACCTGCAGCACGGCGGGCCCGACGACCAGGATGCCGTCCTTCACCGCCAGCAGGTTCAGCCCGGACACCACCAGGTTGCGCCGCAGCTGCAGCGGGCTGGCCGGCCCGGTGCCGAGATAGGCGCCGATCGCCCCCAGGTGCTCCGCCTGGATCAGCGTGACCGCGCGGGTGCCGCTGCCGCCGGCATACCGGTCGCCGACCACGCCCTGAACCGGGTCGAGCGCCACCTCCGTGACCGAAGCGATCCCGCCGCGCCGGGCCAGCCGCAGCCCGATCCAGTCCAGGCGCCCGGGCCGCATCGGCGCCCCGAGCAGGCGGGCGAGGGGCGAGTCGGGATGGGGCGGCATGGCAGGTCCTTTCTGGCAAATCCGGGGTGGACGGGGATGGGACGCGACGACCGTTTCGGCTACAGACGATGCACAACGCGGGGCGAACCAACATGACCATCTACAGCGGGCCTGTTTTCGAGATGGCGCAGAACCAGTTCGAGACCATCGCCGACTACATCGAGCTGCCGCACGACGAGCGGGCCCGCCTGCTGTACCCCAAGCGCGCCATGACGGTCGCCTGCCCCATCCATCGCGACGACGGCAGCACGGCCGTCTTCCATGGCTACCGCGTGCAGCACCACCTCTCCCTCGGCCCGACCAAGGGCGGCACCCGCTTCGCCCTCAGCGTCGACATGGGCGAGGTCGCGGCCCTGGCGATCTGGATGAGCTGGAAGTGCGCCCTGGCCGGCCTGCCCTATGGCGGCGCCAAGGGCGGCATCACCGTCGACCCGTCCAGCCTCAGCCTGCACGAGCTGGAAGCCCTGTCCCGCCGCTACATGCAGGAGATGATCCCCTTCGTCGGTCCGCAGATCGACGTCATGGCCCCCGACATGGGCACGAACGAGCAGGTCATGGCCTGGTTCATGGACACCTACTCCATGTATCAGGGCAAGACCGTCACCGAGATCGTCACCGGCAAGCCCGTCGCCTCGGGCGGCACCGTCGGCCGGCGCGAGGCCACGGGCCGCGGCGTCGTCCACCTGGCCATGCGCGCCGCCGAACGCGCGGGGATCACCCCCCTGGGCGCCACGGCCATCGTCCAGGGCTTCGGCAACGTCGGCAGCGTGAGCGCGACCGAGCTGGCCGAGCGCGGCGTGAAGGTGCTGGGCGTCAGCGACCACACCGCCTGCTACTACGACGCCCGCGGCCTCGATGTGGCGGCACTCGTGGCCTATGCCGCGAAGAACCGCTCATTGGCCGGGTTCAGCACCGAGCTCGCGGCCGACCCTGCCACGCTGCTGGCCCAGAAGTGCGACATCCTGGTCCCCGCCGCCATGGAGCGGGTGATCGACGGCGCGATGGCGGCCCGGCTGCAATGCCGCATCCTGGCCGAGGGCGCCAACGGCCCCACGACGCCCGACGCCGACCGCGTCCTGGAACAGCGCAAGGACATCGCCGTCGTGCCCGACATCCTGTGCAACGCCGGCGGCGTCGTCGTCAGCTACTTCGAATGGGTGCAGGACCTGCAGCAGTTCTTCTGGGAGGAAGACGAGGTCAACACGAAGCTGCGCCAGGTGCTGGACAAGGCGTACGACAAGGTGTCGGCCCGCGTCGCCAAGGACGGCGTCTCGGAACGCACGGCCGCCATGGCGATCGGCGTCGAGCGCGTCCGCGACGCCAAGAAGACGCGCGGCCTTTTCCCCTGATGCGGAACGACACGGCTCGTTACGCGTAAAGCATCCGGGACAGGAGATGCCGCCATGCAGGAAGACGACCTTCGCGCCTCGAACAACGTCGAGGACCGCCGCGGCATGGGCGGCGTCGCTACGGGCGGGCTGGGCATCGGCGCGATCGTCATCCTGACGCTGATCGGCTGGGCGACGGGGATCGACCCCCGCACCCTGATCGGCGGCGCCGAGGTGGTGGAGCAGGCAGCCGCCCCCCAGCAGCAGCAGGCGAGCCGGCAGGCCCCGGCCGTGGGCGCGCCCACCGACCAGGTCGGCAACTTCGTCGCCCGGGTGCTGGGCGAGACGGAAGACGTCTGGACGCAGATCCTGCCGCAGCAGGGCGGACACGCCTACGAGAAGCCGACGCTGGTGCTGTACTCCGGCCAGACCGCGTCGGGCTGCGGCAGCGCGCAGTCCGCCATGGGTCCGTTCTACTGCCCGATCGACCGCAAGCTCTACCTCGACACGTCGTTCTTCCAGGACATGCAGCGCCGCATGGGCGGCGGCGGCGACTTCGCCTATGCCTACGTCATCGCGCACGAGGTCGGGCACCACGTGCAGAACCTGATCGGCCTGCTGCCGAAGATCCAGCAGGCCGAGCGGCAAGCCGACCAGCAGGGCAGCCGCGGCACCGCCAACGGCCTCTCGGTCAAGACGGAGCTGATGGCCGACTGCCTGGCCGGCGTCTGGGCCAACCACATGAACCAGCGCCACCACAACATCGGTGACGACGACCTCCGCCAGGCCGTCAACACCGCCGCCGCCATCGGCGACGATCGCCTCGCCCAACAATCCGGCCGCGGCGCCATCGTGCCCGACAGCTTCACCCACGGCTCGTCCGAACAACGCGTCCACTGGCTCACCACCGGCTTCCAGTCCGGCACGCTGCAGGCCTGCAACACCTTCGCCCAATAAGCCCAAGCGCTGTCGTAGTTCGCACGTAAGCTCACGAGCTTACCCGACCGACGGTGCTGATAAACCTGGATGACCGCCATGAGCCTGTCACTGCGTGGCAGGGCGTGCTGAACGGGGTAGTCGGGCAGTGCACAATTCCCAATTGGATCCCGATGGCCGATGTGGGCCTGGAACTCGAGCGGGAGAGCTTCATTCGCCAAGACTGGAGCCCATCCCGAGACGGGGAGCACTACGCCCTGCGATATGACGGCAGCGGACCCGTCTGTAGGTTCACCGCACGGGTCGTCTGGAAATCTGACGAAAACGATCGGCTCACAGCGATAGGAGGTGAGTATCAGGCGACGTGTCTCTGATTTCAGCGTCGAACAAACAATCCTAAATCACCAATAGAAACATATGCCCCGCTGGAAATATCGCTGGTCAGCCTAGACGCCGCAACCGGCTGTAGATGAAAACGGCAGCTTTCATCCAGCGGATCGCGAGGCCTGGTGAGAGATTTAATGACGGTCTCGGCTAGGACACGTGGATCTCGCTCTCCCGAGCAGGTCGCCCCCATCAGGTGCTGCAACGCGAAGCGGAGCATGCCCGGCCGAGTACGGACGAAAGCTCCAAACCGGCGTACGTACCCGGAAGCCACCATCCCGCATCAAACCGGCTCCAGCGGCAACGCCGTCGTGCTCTTGACCCGTTCCATGCTGAATCGGCTGCTGACGTTCTTGATCGGGACCGAGGCGATCAGCCGCTTGTAGAACCGGTCATAGGCCGGGATGTCCTGTGTCACCACACGCAGCATGTAGTCGATGTCGCCTGCCATCCGGTGCACCTCGACCACCTCCGGGAAGCCCGCCACGGCCACCGCGAACCGCCCGAGCCAGTCCGGCGAGTGGTCCCCCGCCTCGATCGACACGAACACCGTCAACCCCAGGCCCAGCTTCTCCGCACTCAGCAGCGCGACCCGGCGCTCGATCACCCCATCCGCCTCCATGCGCTGGATGCGCTTCCAGCACGGCGTCTGCGACAGTCCCACCTGCGACGCCATCTCGGCCAACGACAGCGTGCAGTCCACCTGCAACAGCGCCAGCAGCTTGCGATCGATCCTGTCCATGCCACCGGGTCTGGGGCCCGCCGCCCCAATCGGTCAAGACCCAGCCGGCCGACGCGTCAGGCCACCAGCGTCTCCGGCCGCACGTCCTTGATGTCGCGGAACGTCAGCTCCGCGTTCTGCTCGGCCGCCCGGCGCATCATGAACGCGCTGCTGGCCAGGAACACCGGGTCGCCGTCCACGTCGTCGGCCATGCCCGTCCGGTTCTCGGACACGAACCGCTCCAGCAGCGCCCGATCCCCCGTCACCCAGCGCGCCAGCGAGTAGGGCACCGGCTCGAACCCGATCCCCACGCCATACTCGCCCTGCATCCGCGAGATCAGCACGTCCAGCTGCAGCGTGCCCACCACGCCCACGATCGGCTGGCTGCCGTCCTGCGGGCGGAACAGCTGCACCACCCCCTCCTCCGCCAACTCCTGCAGCGCCTGGCGCAGCTTCTTCGCCTTCATCGCGTCATCGAGCCGCACCCGGCGCAGCAGCTCCGGCGCGAAGTACGGCACGCCCACGAAGTTCAGGTCCTCGTCCTCGGTCAGCGTGTCGCCGATCCGCAGCGTCCCGTGGTTCGGGATCCCCACGACATCGCCGGCATAGGCCTCCTCGGCGATCTGCCGGTCCCGGGCAAAGAAGAACTGCGGCGCATGCAGCGGGATCGACTTGCCCGTCCGCACCTGGCGCAGCCGCATCCCCCGCTCCAGCCGGCCCGAACACACCCGGGCGAAGGCGATGCGGTCGCGATGGTTCGGGTCCATGTTCGCCTGGATCTTGAACACCAGCGCGGTCAGCTTGGCCTCCGTCGCCACCACGGTCCGCGTGTCCGCCGGCTGCGACCGCGGCGAAGGCCCGAACGCCACCAGGCTGTCCAGCAGGTCTGACACGCCGATCTCCTTGATCGCGCTGCCGAAGAACACCGGGGTCAGCGTCCCCTGGTCGAACGCCGCGCGGTCGAACTCCGGCAGGGCCGCCTGCACCAGCTCCAGCTCCTCTCCCAGCTGCACCATCCGCGGGTCGCTCTGCGCCAGCGGCTCCGTCAAGTGCAGCGCCCGCGTCCGCACGTCGTAGGTGCCGGCGAAGGTCGATGCCCGGCCCACGGGCCATGTCACCGGGGCCGTGTCCAGCGCCAGCGTGTTCGCCACCTCGTCCACGATCTCGAACGGGTCCCGCGCCTCGCGGTCCATCTTGTTGATGAACGTCAATATCGGGATGTCGCGCAGGCGGCAGATCTCGAACAGCTTGCGCGTCCGCGCCTCGATCCCCTTGGCCGCGTCGATCACCATGACCGCGCTGTCGACCGCCGTCAGCGTGCGGTACGTGTCTTCCGAGAAGTCCTCGTGCCCCGGCGTGTCCAGCAGGTTGAACACGCAGCCGCCATACTCGAACGTCATGACGGAGGTCACGACCGAGATGCCGCGATCCCGCTCGATCCCCATCCAGTCGGACCGGGTGCGCCGCCGCTCGCCCTTGGCGCGCACGTTTCCCGCCAGCTGGATCGCGCCGCCGGCCCGCAGCAGCCGCTCGGTCAGCGTGGTCTTGCCGGCGTCGGGGTGCGAGATGATCGCGAAGGTCCGGCGCCGGGCGATCTCTTCGGTGGGGGTCATGGGGCTCGCCTGTCCAGGAGGAGGCCAGGGGGGAGGGAAGCAGGAGAAGGCTCCGGGTGGATGGCCACCCGGACCTGTTTCAAAGAAAGCCTAGCGCGAGTAGAACTCGACGACCAGGTTCGGCTCCATCGTCACGGGATACGGCACGTCCGACACCTTCGGCGCGCGGCCGAAGCGGCCCTTCATCGTGCGGTGGTCCACCTCGATGTAGTCCGGCACGTCGCGTTCCGAGCTCTGCGTCGCGTCCAGCACCACGGCCAGCTGCTTGGACTTCTCGCGCACCTCGATCTCGTCGCCGTCCTTGACCAGGAAGCTGGGGATGTTCACCCGCTTGCCGTTGACGGTGATGTGGCCGTGGTTGACGAACTGCCGGGCCGCGAAGGGGGTGATGGCGAACTTCATGCGGTAGATGACCGCATCCAACCGGCGCTCCAGCAGCTCGATCAGGTTCTCCGAGGTGTCGCCCTTGCGGCGCACGGCCTCGTCGTAATACTTGCGGAACTGCTTCTCGCTGATGTTGCCGTAATAACCCTTCAGCTTCTGCTTTGCCATCAGCTGGATGCCGAAATCGGTCGGCTTCTGCTTGCGACGCTGCCCGTGCTGGCCCGGCCCATACTCGCGCTTGTTGATCGGCGACTTCGCACGGCCCCACAGGTTCACACCCAGGCGGCGGTTGATCTTGTATTTGCTTTCGACGCGCTTGGTCATGCGCGGGTCTCCATTCTATACGCCGCGAGCCCTTCTGGACTTCATCCGGCTTGTTGCACCGGTAGGCCCCGCCCGGAATAGGCGATGGCGGGCGCAGGCCCCGAAGGCCCGTCCACGTTCCCGGCAGTGGCGGGCGTGTAGGCCCGGCCACGCGCCTTGTCAAACCCGGCGGGCCCGCTACGTTCCGGCCATGATCACCCGCGGCGACATCATCTGGCTTGGCATCGCGTCGGGCACCACGGGCGGCCTCATCGGCGGCCTCATGCTCGGCGTCGGCATGGACCTCGCCGTCAACGGCCAACCGCTCGGCCTCATCCTTGTCTGCATCGGCGCCCCCGCCTCCGCCGTCATCGGCTGGATCCTGGCCCGCCGCCTCGCCGGCCAACTCGCCCCCGATTGAACATCGTCGTGGCAGCCGGGACTCCGTCCCACCTGTGACACGATGCGCGACCGCAGCTCCGCCTCGCTGGGGCTCTGAACCATCTCAGATCCTCCTGTCAGTCACCGGTCCAACCATCGTGATCGATAAGGTCCAGTGTTGTCGCACCGGTCAGGGGCCGTCACTCCTCCGACTCCGTCCCCGACTCCGTCCCAGACCCGGACACCCCACCCAACTCCCGCAGCGCCGACGCGAGCGGCACCAGGTCGTCCTCGAACCGCCCCAGCCGCCGCCGGCCCAGCGCCAGCCCGGCGACGATGCCGTGCAGCGTCCGCAACTCCTGCTCCGTCACCGCGCCCCGCTCGAACAGATGCCGCACGTTGCGCACCATCCCCGGCCGCTTCGGCGCGTTCCGCAGGAACCCGCAGGCATCCAGCTGGTCCACCAGGTGCACCAGGAAGTGCTCGAGATCCCCCTTCGACGCCACCTGCGTCCCGTGCGTCTCGAGCCGCACGGCCGGGGTCGCGTCGCCGGCCGTCCACCACTCGTAAGCCATGACCATCACAGCCTGGGCCAGGTTCAAGGAGTCGAAAGCCGGGTTCAGCGGGTAGCGAACCAGCGTGTCGGCCTGCGCCAGGTCCTCCGCATCCAGACCGGCCCGCTCGGGCCCGAACAGGATGCCGGTCCGCAGCCCCTCGGCCTCCACGTCGCGGATTTCGGTCGCCGCCGCGCGGGCCGTCATGACCGGGATCACCACATGCCGCGGCCGCGGGCAGGTGGCGAACACCCGGTGCAGGTCCGCCACCGCGTCGGCCACCGTCTCGTGCACCGTCGCCGCGTCCAGGATGCGGTCGGCGCCCGAGGCCAGGCGCCACGCCCGCTCCTGCGGCCACCCGTCGCGCGGCGCCACCAGACGGAGATGGAACAGCCCGCCATTCGCCATGCAGCGCGCCGCCGCCCCGATATTGTCCGCCAGCTGCGGCCGCACCAGGATCACCACCGGGCTCGGGTCGATCGGCTGCAGCGCCGCGCCGCCTTCCCGCCCCGTCATGCCGGCTGCGACACCCGGCGCCAGAGCGTGGTCCCGTCCGGCTTGTCCTCGAAGGCGATGCCGCGCGCCAGCCATTCCGCGCGGATGGCGTCCGCCCGGGCGAAGTCGCGCGCCCGCCGCGCCGCGATCCGCTCGGCCAGCGCCGCCTCCACCGCGGCCGCGTCCACCCCGCCCTGGAACCAGGTCTCCGGCGCCTGCTGCAACAGACCCATCAGGCCCCCCGCGGCCCGCAGCCCCGCCGCCGCCGCCGCGTCGCCGGCCATCGCCCGGTCCGCCAGCCCATGCATCGCGGCAAACGCCGCCGGCGTGTTCAGGTCGTCGCACAGCGCGTCCATCACCGCCTCGGGCACGGCTTCAGGGACGGACGCGGCCATCGCATCCGGCGCCCGCTGCAGCGCCCGGTAGAACCGGTCCAGCTCGCCCTGCGCCTCCGCCAGCCCGGCCATGGAGAACTCCAGCGTCGAGCGGTACTGCGCCCGCAGCAGCAGCATGCGGATCGCCTCCCCGGGCACACGCTCCCGTGCGTCCCGGATGGTCATGAAGTTGCCGAGCGACTTCGACATCTTCTCGCCCCCGCTCAGCAACATCCCGTTGTGCAGCCACACGCGGGCGAACCCGCTGCCCGGCAGGGCGCACAGGCTCTGCGCCCGCTCGTTCTCGTGGTGGGGGAAGATCAGGTCGCCGCCGCCGCCATGGATGTCGAAGCTCTCGCCCAGGTAGCGCCAGGCCATCGCGCTGCACTCGATGTGCCAGCCGGGGCGGCCCCGGCCCCAGGGGCTGTCCCACCCCGGCACACCCGGCTCGGCCGGCTTCCACAGCACGAAGTCCCCGGCATTGCGCTTGTAGGGCGCCACCTCCACCCGCGCGCCCGCCAGCAGCTCGTCCGGCGTGCGGCCCGACAGCGTGCCATAGCCGGCGAAGCTGCCCACGGCGAACAGCACATGCCCGTCGGCCGCATAGGCATGGCCGGACCCGATCAGCCGCCCGATCAAGGTCAGCATCTCCGCCACATGCTCGGTCGCCCGCGGCTCCTGGTCGGGCGGCAGGTTGCCCAGCGCCGCCATGTCCGCATGGAACTGCGCCGTCGTCCGCGCCGTGATCGCCCCGATCGGCTCGCCCGATTCCGCCGACCGCGCGTTGATCTTGTCGTCCACGTCGGTGATGTTCCGCACGTAGGTCACACGCGGATACAGCACCCGCAACAGCCGGGTCAGCACGTCGAACACGGTCATGCCGCGCGCGTTGCCCACATGCGCCAGGTCGTAGACCGTGGGCCCGCAGACGTACAGCCGCACGTGCCGGGGGTCGAGCGGCGAGAACACGATCCGCCGCCGCGTCATGCTGTCATGGAGGATCAGGGCCGGCATCCGTCCCTTCTGCGTCCGCCTGCCCGGCATGGCAACGGCCAAAACGACCCTTGCAGGGACCGCGGAGCACCCAGTCGTGTTCGACGCCTGCCCGGGCCCGGCTTGCGCGCGTGCCGGGGCCCGTGTAGGCCATTGCGAACAATTCTCAGTTGGTCCCCGCCGTGAGCACTCTCGCCCGCCGTTCCCGCCTAACCCGCTATGCCTCGGTCTTCGGGCCCGGGATCGTGGTCATGCTCGCCGACACCGATGTCGGCAGCATCATCACCGCCGGCCAGTCGGGCGTGCAGTGGGGCTACCGCCTGCTGCTGCTGCAGGTCGTGCTCATGCCCATCCTGTTCATGGTGCAGGAACTCACCGTCCGCCTCGGCATCTTCACCGGCCGCGGCCATGGCGAGCTGATCCGCGACACCTTTGGCGGCGTCTGGGCCTGGATCTCGGTCGCGGGCCTCACCGTCGCCACCATGGGCGCCCTCATCACGGAGCTGTCGGGCGTCGCCGGCGTCGGCGAGCTGTATGGCATCCCGCGCCCGGTCAGCCTCGGCATCGCCGCGGCGGCCCTGCTCGGCGTGGTGCTGACCGGCAGCTATCGCCGGGTCGAACGGGTGGCGATCGCGCTGGGCCTGTTCGAACTCGCCTTCTTCGTCGTCGCCTGGATGGCCCACCCGGACGTGGCGGAGATGGCCCGCGGCGCCATCGACATCCCGTTCGCCAACAAGGAATACGTCTACCTCGCCGCCGCCAACATCGGGGCGGTCATCATGCCCTGGATGGTGTTCTACCAGCAGTCCGCCATCGCGGATAAAGGCCTGCGCCCCGAGCACCTGAAGGCGGCCCGATGGGACACGGCGGTCGGCGCCGTCGTCACCCAGCTGATCATGGCCGCCGTGCTGGTCGCGACCGCCGCCACCATCGGCCGGAAGAACCCCGAGGCCAGCCTGACCACCGTCGGCGACCTCAGCCAGGCACTGACGCCCTTCCTCGGCGAGGGGATCGGCAAGCTGGTCTTCAGCCTCGGCGTGCTGGGCGCCGGCATGGTCGCCGCCATCGTCGCCACCCTCGCCTTGGCCTGGGGCGTGGGCGAGGTCGCGGGCTACCGCCGCTCGCTCGAGCTGCGGCCCACCCAGGCGACCTGGTTCTACGGCATCTATGCCGCCTGCGTCGTCGGCTGCGCCATCCTGGTCGCGATCTGGCCGAACCTCGTGTCGCTCAACGTCGGCGTGCAGATCATGAACGCGCTGATGCTGCCGCTGGTGCTGGGCTTCCTCATCGCCCTGTCCGTCCGCGCCCTGCCCGCCGCACACCGGCTGCGCGGCCCCTACATGTGGCTCGTCATCGTCGTCGTCGGCCTCACCACCCTGCTCGGCGTCTTCGGCGGCTTCTCCGGCGCCGGCCTGCTGTAGACGCTCAGAACAACCCTTCCAGCCCCGCCAAATCCTCGTCCGCGCAAAGGGGGTCTTGCGGCAGCACCCGGTGCCGCATGGCCATCCCGGCCAGCGCGACCCGCCCGGCATCCCCGGTGCGGGCCCCCTCCCACGCCATGGCCGCCGCCGATGTCACGTGATACAGGCCCGACGCCGCCTGCCGCGCCAGCTGCGGCTCACCGGCGCGCGCCCGGTCCGCCAGCGCAATCGCCCGGTCCAGCGCCACCCGCGCCCCCGTCAAAGGCGCCCCAGCGACCGACCCCTCGTCCAGCAGCCCCGACACATGCCCCCGCAGCGCCGTTAGCGCATCCTCCCGGGTCGCCGCCCGCAGCACGTCCAGCGCCACGACGTTGCTGGTACCTTCCCAGATGGAGCCGAGATGCGCGTCCCGCACCAGCCGCGCGTCGCCCCACTCCTCGATGTAGCCGCAGCCGCCCCGCACCTCCATCGCGTCCCCGGTGACCCTGCGCGCATCCCGGCACGCCCGGAACTTCAGCAGCGGCGTCAACACCCGTAGCAGCGCATAGGCCCCCGCCTCCCCGGCATCCGCCCGCCGCAACGCCTCGGCCGCCTGGAACACCATGCTGCGCGCCTGTTCCGCCCACACCGTCATCTTGGCCAGCTGGCGCCGCATCAGCGGCATGTCGACCAGGCGCGACCCGAACGCCTCCCGATGCCGCGCGACATACACCGCCTCCGTCACCGCACGCCGCATCAACCCGGCCGCCCGCACCCCGTTCGACAGGCGCGAGTTGTTGACCATGTCCGCCATCTGCCGGAACCCGGCCCCGCCGACCAGGCGCGGGTCGTCCCCCACCAGCCAGGCCGTCGCCCCCCGCAGCGAGATCTCGCCCGACGCCATCGAGCGCGTCCCCAGCTTGTCCTTCAGCCGCACGATCCCGTACGCGTTCGCCGTCCCGTCCGGCAGCGTCCGCGGCAGCAGGTACAGCCCCACCCCCTTCAGTCCAGCCGGGCCCCCCACCGGCCGCGCCAGCACCATCGCCAGCCCCGCATCGGGGTTGCTACAGAACCACTTCTCCCCGTGCAGCGCCCATGTGCCATCAGGGTTCGGCACCGCCGAGACCAGCGTGCCGCCCACGTCCGACCCGGCCGCCTGCTCGGTCATGAACATCGCGCCCTGCGTCAGCGCGTCCATGTCCTGGCTGACCAGGCCGGGCAGGTAGCGCGCGACCAGCGCCGGGTCGCCGAACCGGCGCAGCGTGCGCGCCAGGCTGTCCGTCATCGACACGGGGCACAGCAGCCCGAACTCCGCCTGCACGAACAGGTAGGTGATCAGGTACTTGGCTGCAGGCGGCATCGGCGCGTCCCACCCCAGCGGGCCGTCCCGGTGCGACAACGCGGCCAGCCCGTATTCCGAGAAGGCGAGTCGCTCCATCTCCAGGTAGGCCGGGTGCTTCTCGAGACTCTGCCGGTCCTCGCCGCGCCGCGTCCGATGGTGCAGCGCCGGCGGGTTGCGGTCCGCCTGGTGCGCCAGGTCGCTCAACGAGCCGCCGGCCAGCGCGCCCAGCCGGTCCAGATGCGGCACCAGGTGGGCATCGAGCGCCGGCGGCAGGTACAGCCGGGCCAGCCGCGCCAGCGCCGGGTCCGCCCGATACAGGTTCAGCCCGTGGCTGTCCGGCACCGCATGGCCCGGCACCGCGTCGACAGCCGCGTGAGCCAGCCCGTCCATCAGGACTTCACCATCGCGCACCCGCCCTCGGCCAGCGGCCGGAACGCCTCGGCGCCGGGCGTGGTCGAGACATGGCGGAACAGGTCCCACGGCCCCTTGCTCTCGCCGGGCGACTTCACCTGGAACAGGTGCGTGTCCGACAGGAAGCGCCCGTCCGCCCGGATGCTGGCCTGCCCGTAGCAGTCGTCATCCGTCGGCAGCGCCTTCATGCCGGCGATCGCGGCCCGCCCGGAGCGCATCCCCTCCGGCTTCAACGACACCGCGGCCTTCATGTAGTGCAGGACGGCGCTATAGGCCCCGGCATGCAGGCTGCACGGGTAGTTGTCGCCGGCCTTGGGCAAAAACCGCTTGGTGAAGGCCCGCGTCCGCTCGTTCAGGTCCCAGTAGAACGGCTCCGTCATGTACAGCCCCTGCGCCGTCTCCAGCCCCAGCGCCTTCACCTCCGTCACGAAGCCGAACATCGGGGTGACGACCGTGCCGCCCCGCGTCAGGCCGAACTCGTGCGCCTGCTTAACGGCGTTCTCCATGTCGCCCCCGGTGTTGCAGAAGGCGATCACGTCCGCCCCGCTCGATTGCGCCTGCAGCAGGTAGGACGAGAAGTCCGTCGTGCCCGGGAACGGGTAGCGGATGCTGCCGACCACCCGGCCACCACCCGCCTGGACCAGGGCCTTCACCTCCGTCTCCAGCGTCTGCCCGAACACGTAGTCGGCCGCGACCGTGAACCAGGTCTTGCCCCCTTTCTTCAGGATGGCGTTGCCCGTCGAATGCGCGTCGCCATAGGTGTCGGGCGCCCAATGCACCATGTTCGGGTTGCACCACTTGCCCGTGAGGTCGGCCGAGGCCGCCCCCGTCACCAGCAGCGCCCGGTCCTTCTCGATGGCGTGGGTCCGCACGGCCAGCGCGATCGCCGTGTTGTTCACGTCGGCGATGGCGTCCACCCCGTCCCGGTCGAACCACTGCCGGGCGATCGCCGCCCCCACATCCGGCTTCTGCTGATGGTCCGCCGCCAGGATCTCCACCCGGAACCCCCGCGCCTCCGGCCCGAAATCCTCCACCGCCTGCCGCGCCGCCAACACCGACGTCGGCCCGGAATTGTCCCGATACTGGCCCGAAAGGTCCGTCAGCACCCCGATCCGCAAGGTCGGCAACCCCTGCGCCCCCGCTTGCGCCCCCGACTGCGCTCCCGCCTGCGCCCACGCCGGGGCCCGCGCCCCCCCGGCCACCACGCTCCCGAGAAGCCCCGACCCGAACACCCGACGGCTGATCCGCATGCGACACTCTCCCTGGCCCTCTTGATCGGGGCTGACGGCTCAATATCTGACTTATACCGCGACGGCGCCAGCTTGCTCCGCGCGAGTCGCCCATGATACCGCTTTAGATCATCCGCTGCGACGCACTCCAATGGAGAGAGACAGCGGAACAGCTGACCGGTGTCAGCCGGGCTCAACTCCGGTATTGGGACAAGACCGAGTTCTTCATTCCGGGCCTGGCCTTCGGTGACCGGCGAATCAGCTACGGCAGGCTCTACTCGTTTCGGGATCTGGCCGCCGCCGCTGCGGACATTCCTCGATGCCGGAGCGCCGGATTTCCGTCGGGTCCGTCCTGGAGCAGAGCGGCGGTGAGGTGATCTCCTATCGAGACGCTTTGCCGGAACGAGCACCGGACATCGTCGTCGCAGCGACCGCACCGCAGAACGACGCAGTTCTGGTCGCCATCGACAAGGACATGCGACGGATCGCGCATCGCTACGGCCTGTCGCCGAGCGGGGAACGCTTCGACCGATTGAGCCTGATCCATCTCTGCTGCGACGAGGTCACCGCCTGGAAACGGCTGGAGCACGCCATGGATGCGGATCGAGATTTCCCGGCACTACATCCGGACCAACCGCTGACCCCCTACCCCAGCACCCCCGCCACCGCCCCGCTCAGGCACGTCGCGATCGTGCCCGACACCAGGGACCGCATTCCCAGCCCCACCACCTCGCCCCGCCGCTCCGGCATCATCGCGGCCAGGCCGCCGACGAGGATGCCCAGGCTGCCGAAATTGGCGAAGCCGCACAGCGCGAAGGTCATCACGAACCGGCTGTGCGCCGACAAGGCTTCGGGTGGCAGGGCAGCCAGGTTCAGATAGGCCACGAACTCGTTCAGCACCGTCTTCGTGCCCATCAGCAGCGCCGCCGCCCCGCTTTCCGCCCAGGGCACCCCGATCAGCCACATCACCGGGCGCAGCGGCACCGCCAGCAGGCCCTGCAGCGTCCAGGGCCCGCCGGGCAGCGGCAATCCGCCCAGCATCGCGTTGACCAGCGCCACCAGCGTGATTGTCACGATCAGGCTGGTCGTGATCCCCACCAGCGGCCCGATCCCGTCCGCCGTCCCCCGCACCAGCGCGTCCAGGCTGCCCGAGGCACGCTCCCCTGCCAGCGCCACAGCCTGCCCGTCGCCCGGCCCCCACGGCACCATCAGCGCCGCCACCGCCAGCGCCGCCGGCGTGCTGATGACCGAGGCGACGATGATCACCCCCAGCGCGTTCGGCACCACCGGCGACAGCATCGTCCCGTAGATCACCATCACCGTGCCCGCCACGCCCGCCATGCCGCAGGTCATCATGGCGAACACCTCGCCCCGCTGCATCCGCGCCAGATACGGCCGGATCAGCAGCGGCGCCTCGATCATGCCGACGAAGATGTGCACCGAGGCCGCCAGCGCCAGCGCCCCCCCGATCCCCAGCACCCGCCGCAGCAACCCGGCGAACACCGCCACGATCCGCTGCAGCACCCCCCAATGGAACAGCAGCGCCCCGATCGCCGAGATCACCAGCACCAGCGGCAGCATCTTGAACGCCAGGATGAAGCTCGCCCCCGGCCGCGTCTCCTGGAACGGCAGCGCCCCGCCGCCCAGGTAGCCGAACAGGAACCCCGTCCCCTGGTCCGTCGCCCGCTGCAGCGCGTCCGCGCCGTCGTTCAGCACCAGCACCGCGCGCTGCGCCCCCGGCACCCGCAGCAGCAGCAGCGCCAGCCCCCATTGCAACGCCAGGCCACCCAGCACCGCCCGCCACGGGATCGCCCGGCGGTCCTCCGTCAGCAGGAAGGCCAGCCCCAACAGCACGACATACCCGGCAAGCCCCTGCATCCCACGACCATAACCGATATCACGATGCCGCCCAGCCCCGCCGCACACGCTTACAAACCGGGGCACGGCATTCCATCTCCGTCCCCCACGACAGGTTCATCGCATGACGTCCCGACCCATCAAGACCCCCGGACCCGACCACCCGTTGACGATCGAGCCGCACCCCGGCCACGTCCGCATCACCGTGGCCGGCCGCGTCGTCGCCGACACGCGCCGGGCCCTGACCGTGCGGGAAGCCGCCTATCCGCCCGTCCACTACATCCCGCGCGCCGACGTCGACATGGCCCTGCTCCGGCCGACCCCGCATGCGACCTACTGCCCCTACAAGGGCGACTGCGGCTACTTCGACATCCCGCTCGGGGGCGAAGGCTCGGCCAACGCCGTATGGACCTACGACGCGCCGTTCCCGGCCGTCGCGGCCCTCCGGGGCCACCTCGCCTTCTACCCCGACAGGGTCGACCTGACCGAGGGCCGCACGGCCTGAGCGGGCGCCGACCGGCCCGCCATCCCTGCCAATTCAAGGACATCACGATGCCATCGCTGCTCGATCCCATCCGCCTCGGCGCCATCCAGGCCCCGAACCGCATCCTCATGGCCCCGCTCACCCGGGGCCGCAGCACGCGGGACCACGTGCCCACGCCGCTGATGGTGGAGTACTACCGGCAGCGCGCTGGCGCCGGGCTGATCATCACGGAAGCGACCGGCATCAGCCGGCAGGGCATGGGCTGGCCCTACGCGCCGGGCATCTGGACCGCGGACCAGGTCGAGGCCTGGCGGCCCGTCACCCATGCCGTGCACGAAGCCGGCGGGCGCATCGTCTCGCAGCTGTGGCACATGGGACGGCTGGTGCATCCGAGCTTCCTGGACGGCCAGGCCCCGGTCTCGTCCTCGGCCACCACCGCGCCCGACCAGGCCCACACCTACGAAGGCAAGGCGCCCTACACCCAGGCCCGCGCGCTGGAGCTTGCCGAGATCCCGGCGCTGATCGAGAGCTATCGCGCGGCCGCCCGCAACGCCATGGCGGCCGGGTTCGACGGCGTGCAGGTCCATGCGGCGAACGGCTACCTGATCGACCAGTTCCTGCGCGACAACTCCAACCTCAGGACCGACGCCTATGGCGGGCCCGTCGAGAACCGCATCCGCCTGCTGATCGACGTCACCCGTGCCGTGGCCGAGACCATCGGCGCCGACCGCACCGGTGTCCGCCTTTCGCCCAACGGCAACAGCCAGGGCGCCGACGACAGCGACCCCGTGGCCCTGTTCGCCGCCGCCGCCGCCGCCCTGTCCGCCCTGGGCATCGCCTTCCTCGAGCTGCGGGAACCCGGCTTCGACGGCACCTTCGGCAAGGCCGCGGTCCCCCCGGTGGCGCCGGCGATCCACCGTGCCTTCCACGGGCCGTTGATCCTGAACTCCGACTACGACCAGGCGAAGGGCCAGGCCGCGCTGGACGCCGGCCGGGCGGACGCCATCGCCTTCGGCCGCCCCTTCATCGCCAACCCCGACCTGCCGCACCGCCTGGCGGCCGGCCTGCCGGTGGCCAGGGACGACGCGAAGACCTGGTACAGCCAGGGCGCCGAGGGCTACATCGACTACCCCGCCGCCGCGTGAACCATGGGCCTGGGGCTGCTGTCGGGCATCAGCCCCAGGCCCAGCACATCGCCTGGAACACCGCGGCCCACCCGGCGCCCGCCCCCACCACCGCCACGGCCACCCGCAGCGGGAACCCCGTCGCGCGGGGCGGGCGCAGCGTGTCGTGGGTCGGGAGAACGAACCCCGGCGCGTCATATAGCGCCACCCGCAGCCGGGCCGCGTGCGACGCCGGCTCCCGCATCAAGGCGATCAGCTCCGGGCTGACGCTCGCCGCGCGGCCCGGGCGACGACGCTCCCGCTCCACGGGCCAGCCCAGCGCAGCGCCAGCAGTCGGGGTCGGGGTCGTCGCGGATCCCGTCTTCGACATCCCGACCGCCATGTCCGTGACCGTCTTGTCCATCACCGTGTCCCGCATCATCCAATCTCCCTTGTCGAGGATCAGATTACGAGACGAGGGTTAACGGACCCCTAAAGGCGACCCTCAGCCGCGGCCCAGGAACGGCATCTTGGACGCCATGATCGTCACCGTGTGCACGTTGGCGTCCAACGGCAGGGCCGCGATGTGCACCACCATGTCCGCCACATGCGCCACGTCCATCCGGGCCTCGGCCACCATCTCCCCGTTCGGCTGCGGCACGCCTTTCACCATGCGCTCCGTCATCGGCGTCACGGCGTTGCCGATATCGATCTGGCTCGCCACGATGTCGAACGGCCGCCCATCCAGCGACAGCGTCTTCGTCAGCCCCGTGATGGCGTGCTTGGTGGTGGTGTAGGCGATGCTGCCGGGCCGTGGCGTATGCGCGGAGATACTGCCGTTGTTGATGATCCGGCCGCCCATCGGCACCTGGTGCCGCATGATCCCGAACGCCTCCCGCGCACAGAAGAAGCTGCCGTTCAGGTTCACCCCCACCACCGCCAGCCACTTCTCCACGTCCAGCTCGTCCGGCGTCACGGCCGGGGTGCCGCTGCCGGCGTTGTTGAACAGCAGGTCCAGCCGCCCCCACTTCGCCTTCACCGCCGCGAACGCCGCCGCCACCGCCCTGGGGTCCGACACATCGAGCGGCAGCGCCATGAACGTGTCCGTGTCGCCCCCCGCCGTCTCGGCCAGCGCGTCCGCCCGGCGTCCGACCAGCGCCACGTGCCACCCCGCCTTGGCCAGCGCCTGCGCGCTCGCCCGCCCCACGCCGCTGCCGGCCCCCGTCACCACCGCGAAACCCGCCATCCCAGCCTCCCTTGTTGTTGCTTCGAACCCTGGTTCAGTCGCCGCCCGAGCGGCCCTGCGTCTCGCGGAAGCCCGAGCGCCGGTACACGCCCAGGATCCGCGTCTCCGCCGAGAAGAACGCCAGCTCCTCCAGCGCCCGGCGCAGCCCCGGATGCTCCGGGTGCCCGTCCACGTCGCACATGAACTGCGTCGCCGTGAACTGCCCGTGCAGCATGTAGCTCTCGAGCCGGGTCATGTTCACGCCGTTGGTCGCGAACCCGCCCAGCGCCTTGTACAGCGCGGCCGGAACGTTGCGTACACGGAACACGAACGTCGTCATCAGCCCCGGCGTGTCCGCCGGCGGCGTGCGCTTCTGCAGCGCCGCCACGTAGAACCGCGTCGTGTTGTGCGCCGCGTCCTCCACGTTGGCCCGCAACACCTCGAGCCCGTAGATCTCGGCCGCCAGACTGGACGCCACCGCCGCCTCCGACGTCCGCCCCCACTCGGCCACCAGCTTCGCCGACCCGGCCGTGTCCGCCTCGATCACCGCCTCCGCCCCCAGCTCCTTCAGGATGCCGCGCACCTGGCCCAGCGCCACCGCATGCGAGTGTACCCGCTCGATCTGGTCGATCCGCGTGCCCTTCACCCCCAGCAGGCAGTGCTCCACCCGCTGGAAATGCTCGCCGATGATCGACAGTCCGCTGCCCGGCAGCAACATGTGGATGTCGGGCACCCGGCCCGCGAGGCTGTTCTCGCAGGCCAGCATCGCCACCTCCGCCTCGCCCGTCTTCACCGCCTCGATCGCCCGGTCGAAGGTGTGGCAGGGCAGCGTCGGCATCCCCGGGAACGCGTCGCGGCAGGCCAGGTCCGAATAGGCGCCCGGGATGCCCTGGAACGAGATCATGCCGCTTCCCCCAACAACACCCGCGCCCGGGCCAGGTCGTCCGGCGTGTCCACCCCGAACGGCGCGTGGTCCACCCGGGCGCACGCGATCCGCATCCCGGCCTCCAGCGCGCGCAGCTGCTCCAGCTTCTCCCGCCGCTCCAGCGGGCTTTCCGGCAGGCTGACGAACCGCGCCAGCGCCGCCCGGCGATACGCGTAGATGCCGATGTGATGCCACAGCGGCCCCGCGCCGGACGGGATCGCCACCCGGCTGAAATACAACGCCGGCGACACGGCGCGCCCGCGGTCGAAGGCGCAGGCCGCCTTCACCACCTGCGGCGCCGCCGCCTCCTCGGCCGTCTCGATCGGCGCGACCAGCGTCGCGATGTCCACCGCCGGGTCCGCAAGCGGCGTCAGCACCGCCCGCAGCTGCATCGCCGGGATCGTCGGCAGGTCGCCCTGCAGGTTCACCACCACGTCGTGGAACCCCTGCGGGTCCAGCACCGCGAGCGCCGCCTGCACCCGGTCCGAGCCCGAAGGCAGCGAAGGGTCCGTCATCACCGCGATCCCCCCGTCCCGCCGCACCGCATCGGCGATCGCCTCGTCCGCGCAGGCCACCGCCACCGGCCCCACATCGGCCTCCCGCGCCCGGTCCAGCACATGCAGGATCATGGCCCGCCCCGCGATCTCAGCCAGCGGCTTGCCCGGCAGGCGCGTCGACGCCATGCGGGACGGGATGACGATGATGGGGTTCAATGTGGATGCTTCGCGACAGGATCGGGCCGGGCCCAGGAAGCCGGCACCTTACGTACCGGCCCCGCCCGGCGCAACGCCGGGCCCCACGCCCTGTGGGACGAACCGGGACGCCGGACCACGAGGACACGAAGGCCGCGAAGCAACGATCGAAGCGCACGCAGCACCGACGCCGACCGGGTCGGAACGGCGCCCCGTCCCGCCGCCCCTCTCCGCGTCCGTCGTGTCTCCGTGATTCCCCTTCTCCTGGACCGCGTGCAGAAGCGTTCAGGAGAACGCTCTGCCGTCAGCCGGGCGTCAGCCGGGCGTCAGCCGGCCGGCGTGTTGCAATCCCCGCACGCGTCCGCCAGCCTCAGCCCCCGAACACCCTCGAGGGCCGCACCCTGACCGACCCCACCCTTCTGCCCGGCCTGCTCGAAGCCGCCACCCACGCCGCCGACGTGGCCGCCGCCGTCATCCGCCCCTTCTACCGCAAGACGCTGGCGGCCGAGCTCAAGGCCGACCGCAGCCCCGTCACCCTGGCCGACCGCACCGCCGAGCAGGCCATGCGCGCCCTGCTGGGCGAACGCTGCCCCGGCCACGGCATCGAGGGCGAGGAGTTCGGCCTCGAGCGCCCCGACGCGCCCTACCGCTGGGTGCTCGACCCCATCGACGGCACCCGCGCCTTCATCACCGGCCGCCCGATCTTCGGCACGCTCATCGCGCTGCTGCACGAGGGACGCCCCATCCTCGGCATCCTCGACCAGCCCATCTCGGGCGAACGCTGGATCGGCGTCCGGGGCCGCCCCACCACCTTCCGCGGCCCCTTCGGCCAGGTCGGCACCCGGCCCTGCCCCGCGCTCGACGAGGCGGAGCTGTCCTGCACCGCGCCCGAGATCTTCGACCCGGCCGAAACCGCCGCCTTCCGCAGCCTCCAGGCCGCCACGCGCCGGACCACCTGGGGCGGCGACTGCTACGCCTACGGCCTGATCGCCCTGGGCGGCATCGACATCATCGCCGAGGCCGGCCTGAAACCCTGGGACTGGGCCGCGCTCGTGCCCATCGTCGAGGGCGCCGGCGGCCGCATGACCGACTGGACCGGCGCCCCCCTCACGCTGGAATCCCGGGGCCGCGTCCTCGCCGTCGGCGACCCGGCCCTGCTCCAACCCGCCATCGCCCGCCTCGGGGAGACACCATGATCCGCCGCACCCTGCTCGTCCTGCTGACCCTGTCGGTGCACGCCCTGACCGGCCCCGCCTTCGCCCAAGCCCCCAACCCCGCCCCCGCCCCCACCCAGCCGACCATCCGCAGCCACGCGCTCACCATCCTGGGCACCCCGGCCCTGCCGCCCGACTTCCCCCACTTCCCCTACGTCAACCCCGACGCGCCCAAGGGCGGCGAGGTCGTCTTCGGCGCCATCGGCAGCTTCGACGGCTTCAATCCCTATATCCTGCGCGGCAACGCGGCCCAGGGCCTGGGTGCACGCTGGCAGCCGGGCGTCGGCGGCACGGAATCCGGCAGCGCCGGCGGCCATGTCTGGGAAACCCTGCTGACCGGTTCCGCCGACGAGGTCGCGACCGGCTACGGCCACCTGGCCGAAACCATCGAGCTGCCGGCCGACCGCATGTGGATCGCCTTCGAGCTGCGCCCCGAGGCCCGCTTCGCCGACGGCCACCCCGTGACCGCCGAGGACGTGGTCTGGACCTTCCAGACCCTCATGGAAAAAGGCCGCCCCTCCGTCCGCGTCGCCTATGCCGACGTGCAGGACGCGGTGGCCGAGGGCCCGCGCCGGGTCGTGTTCCACTTCAAGTCCAACCAGAACCGCGAGCTGCCCCTGATGATGGGCGGCCTGCCCGTCATGCCAAAGCACTGGTGGGCCACGCGCGACTTCACCCGCCCGCTGACCGAGCCCCCGCTGGGCTCCGGCCCCTACAAGGTCGAGAGCTTCGAGCTGGGCCGCACCGTCACCTATGTGCGCAACCCCGACTGGTGGGCGCGCGACCGCCCCACGGGCCGTGGCTTCTTCAACTTCGACCGCGTCCGCATCGAGTACTTCCGGGATCCCACGGTGCTGTTCCAGGCCTTCAAGGCCGGGCAGATCGACTGGCGGCAGGAGAACATCAGCAAGCAGTGGTCCACCGCCTACGACTTCCCCGCCGTGGGCAGCGGCCTCGTGGTGAAGGAGGCGATCCCGCACAAACTGCCGCTCGGCATCCAGGGCTGGGTGTTCAACACCCGCCGCGAGCCGTTCAAGGACCCGAGGGTGCGCGAGGCGCTGGGCCAGGTCTTCGACTTCGAGTGGATGAACAAGAACCTGTTCTACGGCGCCTATGCCCGCACCAGCAGCTACTTCGGCAACACCGCCAACGAGGCCAAGGGCCTGCCCGACAACGCCGAGCGCACGCTGCTGGAGCCGTTCCGCGCCCAGCTGCCCCCCGCCGTCTTCACCGAGCCGTTCACCCTGGCCGCCACCGACGGGTCCGGCAACAACCGCGAGGGCCTGCGCCGCGCCCTGGCGCTGCTGAAGGAGGCCGGCTGGACCATCCGCGACCGCAAGCTGGTGGACGCGGCCGGCAAGCCGATGGCCTTCACCATCCTGCTCAACGACCCGACGCTGGAGCGCATCGCCCTGCCCTACAAGGAGTGGCTGCAGCGCCTGGGGCTCGAGGTGGCCATCCGCACCGTCGACAGCGCCCAGTTCGAACGGCTGACCGACGCCTTCGACTTCGACATGACGACCATGATCTACCCGGGCAGCGACCTGCCGGGCAACGAGCTGCGCGACGCCTATTCCTGCGTCGGCGCGACCACGGAAGGCAGCAGCAACCTCGCCGGGGTCTGCGACAAGGCCATCGACAGCCTGGTCGACGCCGCCATCGCCGCCCCGGACCGCCCGACGTTGACCGCCGCCACGCGCGCACTGGACCGCCTGCTGCTGCGCGGCTGGTACATGGTGCCCAACTGGCACGACACGGTCTTCAAGATCGCCGCCTGGAACCGCTTCGCCCGCACCCCCACCCCCCTTCGCGACGGCTTCGTGCTCGACAGCTGGTGGGTCGACCCGGCACTCGCCGCCAAGACCGACGCGGCCCGCAAGGCGGGGAATTGATCGAGGCGCGACCTGAACAACTGGACAGGCGGCCCCGGCCGCCCGGCGCGCCATGGTCACCAGTATGCTGCACCGCGGTAAAGTGCGACAACCCGCCATGCCCTACCCGACCTGGCTGCCCATCCTGCTCGGCTTCCTCAGTGCGACCGGCCCGCTCTCCACCGACATGTACCTGCCGGCCTTTCCCGCCATCGAGGCAAGCCTGGGCGGGCGGCCGGGCACGGCGCAGATCACGCTCGCCACCTGGTTCGCCGGGCTCGCCATCGGGCAGATCACCCAGGGGTCGCTCGCCGACCGCTTCGGCCGCCGCGGCCCGCTGATCGTCGGCACCCTGGTCTACACGCTCGCCAACGCCGGGTGCGCCCTGGCGCCCGATCTCACCACCCTCTCCGTCATGCGCTTCATCGCGGCCTTCGGCGGCTCGGCCAGCATGGTCATCCCCCGCGCCATCGTCCGTGACCTGGCCGACGGCCACGCCGCCGCCCGGCTGATGTCGCGCCTGATGCTGGTAATGGGCGCCGCCCCCATCCTGGCGCCCACGCTCGGCGGCCTCGTCCTGGGGTTCTCGACCTGGCACGCGATCTTCTGGTTCACCAGCGTCTATGGCGGCATCTGCTGCGTGCTGGTCGCGGCCTTCATGCCCGACACGCTGCCGCCCGCCCGCCGCCTCCGCCTCGGCGCGGTCGGCCTCCTGTCCCGCTTCGTCGGCCTGCTGCGAGACCGCGTGTTCCTCGCCTACGCCTGCACCGGCGGCTTCGGCATGTTCGGCATGTTCGGCTACATCGGCGGCTCCTCGCCCGTGTTCATCCAGCACTTCGGCTTCACGCCGCCGCAATACGGCATGCTGTTCGGCATGAGCGCCGGCATGTTCATCGTCGCCACCCAGGTCAACCCCGGACTGATGCACCGCTACGGCGGCGCCCGCGTCATCCGCGCCGCCCTGATGGTCTATGTCGCCGCGGCCGCCGCCATGCTGCTGCTGGCGCTGCTCGGGCGCGGCGGCCCGGCCGCGGTCGTCGGGCCGGTCATGCTCTCGCTGGCCTCGATGGGCTTCATCATCCCCAACACCACCGTCGGCGCCCTGTCCCGCAACGCGGCCCAGGCCGGCAGCGCCTCGGCCCTGATGGGCACCATCCAGTTCTGCCTCGCCGCCCTGGCCGGCATCCTCGTCGGCCTGCTGACCGACGGCACGCCCCGCCCCATGGCCGCCATCCTGCTGCTGGGCGCGCTGTGTGCCTTCGCCGCCGACCGCCTGCGCGCCCGACCCCCTGCCCCGGAGACGCCGAAATGACCCCCGACCGGCCCCGCATGCCCAGCGAACCCCTGGCTGCCACCAGGCGCCCCCAACCCGGCACGCCCCTGCTCATCGGCCTGCCCGCCTGCGCCCGGACCCTGAACGGGCACCTGCAGCACGCCACCCCCGCCCGCTACGCCGCCGCCATCACCGGCGGCATCCCGGGCGCCGTCCCCGTCATGATCCCGCCCGTCGGGCCCGCCGCCGCCGCCCTGCTCGACCACCTCGACGGCCTGCTCCTGACCGGCAGCCCCAGCAACGTCGCGCCCCACCACTACAACGCGCCCGACGAGACGCCGGACGACCACGACCCGGCCCGCGACGACACCACCCTGCCGTTGATCCGCGAGGCGCTGCGCCGCCACATCCCCATCCTGGCCATCTGCCGCGGCATCCAGGAGCTGAACGTCGCCCTGGGCGGCAGCCTGCACCAGCGCGTCCACCTGCTGGACGGCCGCGACGACCATCGGGGCCGGGGCGAGACCCGGGCCGAGCACTACGTCCCCCGCCACCCCATCGCGCTGCAGGGCAGCCTGGCCGCCCTGTTCGGCGCCACCACCACCATCGTCAACTCCGTCCACGGCCAGGCCATCGACCGCCTCGCCCCCGGCCTCGTGCCCGAGGCCACCGCCCCCGACGGCACCATCGAGGCCGTGCGCGCGCCCGGCGCGCCCTTCGTGCTCGGCGTGCAGTGGCATCCCGAGTGGAACTTCGCCGAGAACCGGGATAGCGTGGCCCTGTTCGCCGCATTCGGCGCCGCCTGCCGCACGTATGCCGCAGGCTCCAGGAGAGCCGCATGACCAACCACGATCCCGCGCTGCTGCTGGGCCGCGCCCTCGCCAGCGCCATCTTCATCCTGGGCGGCTACGGCAAGCTGATGGCCGCCGCCGGCACGAAGGCGTACTTCGCCAATGCCGGGGTGCCGCTGCCCGAGGTCGCCTACTGGGTGGCCCTCGCCGTCGAGCTGGGGGGCGGCCTGCTGATCCTGTTCGGCCTGCAGACCCGCGCGGTGGCGCTGGTGCTGGCCGTCTTCTGCGTCGCGACCGCCCTGCTGGGCCACAAGTTCTGGAGCGCCCCGGCCGCGGCGGTCCAGGCGCAGACGATCAACTTCGAGAAGAACCTGTGCATGGCCGGCGGCTTCCTGGCCTTCACCGCCGCCGGCGCGGGCCGGTACAGCCTCGATGCGCTGCTCGCCCGCCGCCGGGTCGTGGTCTAGGGAGGCCGCGCCATGGACCTCGGCCTGTCCGGCAAGCGCGCCCTGGTCACGGGCGCATCGAAGGGGATCGGGCGCGCCGCCGCCGAGATCCTGGCCGCGGAGGGCTGCGACGTCGTCCTGGCGTCCCGCACCGCGGACGTGCTGACCGCCGCCGCCGACGCCATCCGCGCCCGCCACCAGGTGAAGGTCGAGGCCATCCCGGCCGACCTCTCCGTCCAGGCCGAGGTGGAGCGCCTGTCAGCCTCGGTCGGCGGCATCGACATCCTGGTGAACAACGCCGGCGCCATCCCGCCCGGCAACCTGCTCGCCGTCGACATGGCCACCTGGCGCACCGCCTGGGACCTGAAGGTGTTCGGCTTCATCGCACTCACCCAGGCGCTGTATCCCGTGCTGCGCACCCGGGCAGGCGTCGTCGTCAACGTCATCGGCGCGGCGGGCGAGCAGTTCGACCCCGGCTACGTCACCGGCGTCTCCGGCAACGCGGCCCTCATGGCCTTCACCCGGGCGCTCGGCCGCGGCGCCCACAAGGACGGCGTCCGCGCCGTCGGCATCAACCCGGGCCCCGTCGCCACAGAACGGCTGGAACGCCTGATGCGCCACCGCGCCGGCACCGAGCTGGGCGACGAGAACCGCTGGCTCGAGCTGTGCAAGCCCATGCCCTACGGCCGCCCCGCCAGCCCGGAGGAGATCGGCAACGCCGTCGCCTTCCTCGCCAGCCCCCGCAGCGCCTACACCAACGGCACCATCCTCACCATCAACGGCGGCCCGTGACGGGTGCGCCGACCGGAACGGCGCCGGACTGGCGCACACTGAACCGCGCCAACTGGGACGAACGCGTCCCGCTCCACCGCGCCGTCTCCTACGGCGGCACCCGGATGCACCCGCAGACCGAGGCCGAGCTCGGCCCCGTCGCGGGGCTGCGCGTCCTGCACCTGCAGTGCCATTTCGGCCAGGACTCCCTCATGCTCGCCCGCCGTGGCGCCGACGTCACCGGGCTCGACTTCTCGCTGCCGGCCATCGAGGCCGCCCGCGCCGACGCGGCACAGGCCACGTCAGCAGGAGAACAGCTCGCCGTCCGCTTCGTCCATGCCGACCTCTATGACACCCCGACGGCGATCCCCGAACCCGCAAGCTTCGACCGCGTCTTCACAACCTGGGGCACCATCTGCTGGCTGCCCGACATCGCCGGCTGGGCCCGCGTCGTCGCCCATATGCTGCGACCCGGCGGCCAGCTCTATTTCGCCGACATGCACCCCATCGTCCACGTGTTCGACGAAGCCAGCATCGGCCCCGACGGCCGCCCCGGCTGGATTTTCCCCTACTTCGACCCCACCCCGATGCACCTCGACGACCCGCTGGACTACGCCGACCCCGCCGCACGCCTCGCCAACAGCCGCACCATCCAGTTCGCCCACACCCTCGCCGACATCCTCGGCGCCCTCGCCGCAGCCGGCCTCCACCTCGACTGGCTGCACGAGCGCCCCACAATCGCGTGGCGCCATTTCCCCTTTCTGGTCCGCGACCCCCACAGCCACTGGACCTGGCCCGACCGCCCCTGGTTCCCCCTCTCCCTCTCCCTCGGTGCCTCGAAGGGGCAGGCCCGCTAAACGCCCATCCCCGCCGCATGCCCGCTGGCGGTCGCCGCCAGCAGCTCCCCGGCCACCGCCGCGTCACCCACCGCCCAGACCTCCACCCCCGCCGAAAGCAGCCCGGCCGCGAGCTCCACCGCCGGGGCCCGGGGCGTCGCGTAGGCCAGGAACGCCACGTCGGGGATCGCGGTGCGGACGCCGGTGTGCACATGCTCCACATGCAACCCGCCCGCCTCGGCCAGGTCGGTCCAGACGGGCTCGTGATACGGCATCAGCTGCACGCCGGCCTGCGCCACCCGCCGCAGCATGCCCTGGCGCACCATAAGGTGCAGCTCCTGCCCGATCGTGTCGCGCGGCGTCACCAGCACTACGCGGTCGAAGATCCCCCCAAGGTGCAACGCCGCCGCATACACCCCCTCCGAATGGTCGGCGTCGAACACCACCGCCGTCCCCGCCTGCCGCCCTCGCGCCCCTGCCAGACCGGCCAGCCCGGCCCACAGGTCCGGCACCAGCCCCACCATCTCGGCCGGCAGCCAGTCGGGCGGGATCATGCGGGACCCCGTCGCCAGCACCACCACCTCCGGCCGCACCGCCAGCACGGCACCGAGCCCGGCCTCCCCCCCCAGCACGAAGCGGGCGCCCGCCTGCACCGCCTTCGGATACTGGTAGTCGGGGATCGAGGTGATCGTCTCGCCCCCCGGCAACGGCGCCCGCAGCAGCGCCTTGCCGCCCACCCCGCGCCCGAACACCGTCACGTCGTGCCCCCGCGCCGCCGCCAGCCACGCCGCCTCCAGCCCCGCGACGCCCGCGCCCACCACCACCACCCGCCGCGGCACCGCGGCCGGCGACGGATAGAAGTCCGCCTCCGCCTCCAGCGTCACCCGCGGGTTGTTGACGCAGGCGATCGTCTTGCGCGCCTGCACGATCGTGCCCCAGCAGGTGTTGCACGACAGGCAGTAGCGGATGTCGTGCGCCCGGTTGCCCACCGCCTTCAGCAGGAACGCCGGGTCCGCCACCAGCGCCCGCCCCAGCCCGATCAGGGTGGCGTCGCCCGCCTGCAGGATGGCCTCCGCCTCGGCCGGGTCGGTGATCCGCCCCGTGGCCACCAGCGGCACCCCGCCCGTGGCCGGCTGCAGCGCCCGCACCTGGTCCATGTAGGCCAGCCGCGGCCCGAACCGGTCCGGCAGGTGCATCTCCAGCGTCCGCGCATGGGCCCCCCAGGCGTAGCAGACGTAATTCGCCACCCCCATGGCACACAGCGCCTGCGTGATGCCGTAGGACTCCGCGACATCGATGCTGCCCGGCAGCCCGTCATCGGCCGGCAGCTTCAGCCCCACCAGGAACCCGGTCCCGCACACGGCGCGGATCGCCTGCATCATCTCCGCCACGAAGCGCACCCGCCCGGCGCGGTCGCCCCCATACCCGTCCTCGCGCCGGTTCATCCACGGCGACAGGAACTGGTGGAACAGGTGCCCATGCCCGCACGACAGCTCCACCCCCGCGAACCCGGCCCCCTGCAGCCGCCGCGCGGACTGCGCCACCTCCGCCACATAGGCGCCGATCTCGTCCGCCGTCAGCGCCCGCGGCACCGTCCAGCTGAGGTCGTCCGGCAGCACCGACGCCCCCACCGCATCGGGCGTCCGCCCCTCCGCGTGCCGCCCGCGCCCGGCATCCTGCACCTGGCCCAGCAGCAGCGCCCCCGCCCCGGTCACCGCCGCCGCCCAGCGCTTGAACCCGTCCAGGTCCGCGTCGTTCCAGGCCTGGGTGCGCGGCAGGTCGCGCTGCCGGGCCACCATGCCGATGGGCTCGCTGACGGTCATGGCCACGCCGCCCAGCGCCCGGCTGCGATGGTAGCGGATCAACGCCTCGCTCACCCGCCCGTCATGCGTCGAGTCGGTCGACATCGACACGTGCACCACCCGGTTCCGCAGCGTGACGCCGCCCAGCGGCAGCGGCTGCAGCAGCGCGGGATAGGACTGCAGGTCGATCATGCCGCCGCCTCGTTCAGGGCCACACCCCCCAGGGCGCCGGCCTCCGGCAGGCAGCGCACGTCGCGTCCGTCCGGCAGGCGCACCAGCGGCTGCGGCGTGGTCGCGCAGCCGGGCCGGGCGACGGGGCAGCGGCCCGCCAGGTAGCAGCCCCGCGGCAGGTCGATCGGGCTCGGGATCTCGCCCGCCAGCCCCGCGGCCGCGCCCTCCAGCAATGCGTCCACCCGGCGGCGCGCCGGGTCCGGCACCAGGTGGGCCGCCAGCAACGCCCGCGAATAGGGGTGCACCGGGCTCCCGAACACCTGCGCCCGCGTGCCCATCTCGACCACCTGTCCCAGATACATCACCGCCACCCGATGGCTCAGGTGCTCCACCGTCGTCAAATCGTGGCTGATGAACAGGAACGCCAGCCCCCGCTCCGCCTGCAGCCGGCGCAGCAGCGTGATCACGCCCACCCGGGCCAGCGGCGGCAGCATGCTCGTCGGCTCGTCCAGCACCACCAGCTCCGGATCGGGCGCCAGGCTGCGGGCGATCCCCACCCGCTGCTGGTCCCCGCTGGAAAGCTGACGCGGCCGCAGGCCCGCCACCGCCGGCGACAGCCCGACCTGCGCCAGCAGCGCGGCCACCCGCGCCCCGTCCGCGTCGCCGCCCACCTTGCTGCCCGCCTTGCTGCCCGCCTTGCTGCCCGCCTTGCCGCCAGCCATCCCCTCCGCCACGATCCGTCCCACCGTCCAGCGCGGGTCCAGGCTGTCCAGCGGGTCCTGGAACACGACCTGCATGCGCGGGCGGAGCCGCCGCAGCGCCGCCTCGTTCGCCGCCGTCACGTCCTGCCCGTCGAACAGCACGCGTCCGCCGCCCGGCTCCACCAGGCGCAGCAGCGCCCGCCCCACCGTCGTCTTGCCCGACCCGCTCTCGCCCACCAGCCCCAGCGTCTCGCCGCGCCCGATGGTGAACGACACCCGGTCCACCGCCTGCACGACCTTGCGGCTGCCCCGCACCGGGAAGCGCTTCACCAGGTCCTGAACCGCCAGCAGCGGCCCGCCCACGGCATCGGCCGGCGGCTGCTCCCGCCGCAGACCCAGCACCGCCTGCCCATAGGCGCTCCGGGGCGCCGCGAAGAACGCCGGCGTCGCGTCCTCCTCCACGATGCGCCCGCCCTCCATCACCGCCACCCGGTCGCAGTAGTTGGCCAGGATGCCGGGGTCCTGCGTGATCAGCAGCATGGCCGAGCCGCGCGCCCGCACGCCCCGCCACATGTCGTCCAGGAACGCGGCCTGGATCGTGACATCGAGGCCGCTGGTCGGCTCGTCGGCCACCAGCAGCGCCGGCCCGGCCCCCAGCGCCATCGCGATCAGCACCCGCTGCGCCATGCCGCCCGAGATCTCGTGCGGGTAGGCGTGCACGCGCCGGGCCGGGTCGTTCATCCCGAGGCTGCGCAGCATCGTCACCGCATGCGCGTCCGCCTGCCGGGCCGAGGCCCCCTTATGCGCCCGCAGCGTGGCGCCCACCTGGCGCCCGATCGTGTGCAGCGGGCTCAGCGCACCCCGCGGGTTCTGCGTGATCAGCGCCACGTCCCGCCCGCGATACGCCCGGCGCGCCCGCTCCGGCAGCGCCAGCAGGTCCGTCCCGTTCAGCCAGGCCTGCCCGGCGTCGATCCGGCCACCCGCGCCCACCAGGCCCAGCACCGCCAGGCCCAGCGTGCTCTTGCCGCTGCCCGCGTCGCCCGTCAGCCCCAGGATCGTGCCGGGCGCGATCCGCAACGACGCGTCCGCCACCGCGGCGCGCCCGCCGAACGACACCGTCAGCCCCCGAAGGTCGAGCGCCGGCTCAGCGGGCATAGAGCCGCTCCAGCCCGTTGCCGAACGCCGCGAACCCGAACACGGTCAACGAGATCGCGAGCCCCGGGAACACGCTCGGCCACCATTCCCCCTGCACCAGCTGGTCCGCGCCCGACGCGATCATCAGGCCCCATTCCGGCGCCGGCGGCCGCACCCCCGCCCCCACGAACGACAATCCCGCCGTCATCAGGATGGCGAAGCCGATCGTCACCGAAGCCTGGATCAGGCTGGGCGCCAGCGCGTTCGGCAGCACGTGCCGCAGCGCCACGAACAGCCCGCCCCGCCCCAGCGCCCGGCTGGCGTCCACGAAGCCGCGCCGGCGCTGCACCACCACCTCGGACCGGGTCAGGCGGATGTAGATCGGCGTGTACAGCAGCGCCAGGGTCAGCACGATCGTCGTGTTGCTGCGCCCGGCCAGCGTCACCAGGATCATGCCGGTGATGAACACGGGGAAGGCCTGCACCAGATCCGACAGGCGCATCACCAGCCCGCCCGCCCAGGGCCGCAGCGTGCCCGCCGCCAGGCCCAGCAGCGTGCCCAGCACCAACGACAGCGCGTTCGCCCCCACCGCGATCATCACGTCCGTCCGCGGCGCCGCCACCACGCGGCTGAACACGTCGAGCCCCGTCGCGTCCGTGCCGAACCAGTGCACCGGCTCATGCGGCGCGCGCCGCAGCACCGCCCACAGCAGCCCCGGCACATCGGCCAGCGCCGGCGGCGGCTCCGCGATCTCGTCCGACGGCCGGCCCGGCTCGAACGGCGCCAGCCACGGCCCGGCCACCATCAGCACCAGGGCCAACCCCACGACGAACACGCCCACGCGGAACAGGCTCATGCCGCGAGCCGCGGATCGAGCCAGAGGTGCACGAGGTCGAGCGCCAGATAGACGAACAGCGAGATCGCCGCGATCACCAGCACCACGGCCTGGATCGCCGGGTAGTCGAAGGCCAGCACGCTGCGCACGGCATACTGCCCGATGCCGCCCAGCGAGAACACCGTCTCGATCAGCACCGCGCCGCCCAGGATGTAGCCGTACAGCACGCCCAGCAGCGTCAGCGCCGGCGCCAGCCCGTTCTTCAGCGCGTAGCCCGCCACCGTCCAGGGCGGCAGCCCGCTGGCCCTTGCGTGCAGCACGTAGTCCGACGCCATCACCCGCACCATGTTGCCGCGGACCATCTTGATGATGGGCCCGGACAGCACGAACACCTTTGTCAGCACCGGAAGCGCCAGGTGCTGCGCGCCGTCCTTCAGCGTCACCCAGTTCCCGGCCAGCAGGCTGTCCACCAGGATGAAGCCGGTCACCCGGGCCGGCGCCGTCAGGCTGGGGTCCAGCCGGCCCAGCGGCGGCGGCGCCCAGCCCAGCACGGCGAAGAACAGGTAGATGAACAGCAGCCCCCACCAGAACTCCGGCTGCGACCCGGCGAACAGGCTGAAGGTGAACGTCGCCCGGTCCGCCGTCCCGCCCGGCCGCACCGCACACATCATCCCCAGCGGCACCGCGATCACGAACGCCAGCACGAACGCATAGGTGATCAGCTCCAGCGTGATCGGCAGCACGCCCCTGATCTCCTGCAGCACCGGCAGCCCGCTGACCCAGGACCGCCCGAGGTCGCCCTGGGCCACCCCGGCCAGGTAGCTCTGCAGCTGCTCCAGCACCGAACGGTCCAGCCCCAGCGCGTGCTTCGACGACTGGTAGGCCTCGGGCGAGGCGTTCATCCCCACCAGCCGCGCCACCGGGTCCGCCGGCAGCGCCCGGATCGTGAAGAACACCACGAGCGCCAGGCCCACCAGCTGGAACAACGACACCAGGAGCCGCCGCCCCAGGAAGCGCATGCTACTTGTCGAAGCTCAGGTCATAGAAGCGCACCGAGTTGTCCGGATGCCAGGTGATGCCGTGCAGGGTGCTGCGGAACGCCCATTGCGTGCGGGTCTCCAGGATCGGCACCCAGGCCAGCTCCCGCTGGATCGTGTCCTGCAGGGTCTGCAGCAGCACCCTCTGCCGCGCGTCGTCCATCTCGTTGCGCGCCTCGCCCCACAGCCGGTCGACCTCGGGGTTGCTGTAGTTGACCATGTTGGTGACGCCGCCCGCCGCCGGGCTGACGAAGTACAGCATCAGCGTGTAGGTCGCGTCCGGCCCGACCGCCTTCTCCACGTCCGAGATGCTCATCGGCATGTCCTTCTTGACCATGCGCCGGTCGGTGAACTGCGTCTGCGGCATCGGGTCCAGCTCCACCGGGATGCCCGCGTCCTTCAACGCCGACTGGATCACGGTCGCGATCGGCCCCAGCGTGCTCTCCCGCTCCGCCGTGAAGGCCAGGCGGAAGCTGGCGCCGAACGCCTCGAGCCCCTTGCCGTCCGGGAACCCGGCCTCCGCCAGCAGCTGCTTGGCCTTCGGCAGGTCCGTCGTGTACTGGGTCGAGGGCTTGAGGTAGCCGTTGAAGCTGGTCGGGATATGCGCCTCCCACCGCCGCGCCGCGCCGCTGTAGCCCACGGCCGCGATCTGCTGGTACGGCATCGCATAGGCGATCGCCTGCCGCAGCTTCGGGTTGTCGAACGGCGGCGTCTTGAAGTTGAGGCTCAGGAACAGCGTCTCGTTGCCGATGATCCCCGACACCGTCACCCCCGCCGCCGTCTTCAGGCTGGCATACTCCCGCGCCGTCAGCCGCTGCGTCAGGTCCGCACGCCCGGCACGCAGGGTCAGCAGCCGGTTGCTGCTCTGCGGCACCTTCTTGATCACCACCCGCTCGATCGCCGGCTTGCCGCGGTAGTAGTTGGGGTTCGCCGTCAGCACGAACTCGTCGTCCCGCACCCAACGCTCCAGGCAATAGGGCCCGAACGCCGGCACGTTCACCGTGTTGGCGTAGATGTGGCTCCAGGGGTCCGCCTCGGTCGCGTGCGCCTTCATCTCCTTGCTGTCGAACGGGTAGGACGAATAGACGCCCATCGCGACGAAGAATAAGCGGTTCGGCGCCGACTGCCGGTACACGACGGTGTAGTCGTCCACCTTCTCCACCGCGTCGCCCAGACTCTTGTCCGCCCCCGGCTTGAACACGTCCCGCGTGAAGCCCTTCAGCCCGGCGATGCTGCCGATGAACCAGCCCACCGGCGAGGCGCCCGACACGCTCTTGGCCCGCTGCCAGCTGTAGATCACGTCGTCGGCGGTGAACTCGTTGCCCGCACAGCTTTTCACCCCATGACGCAGATGGAACGTCCAGGTCAGCGCCGCCGCGTCATACTCCCAGCGTTCCGCCAGCCGCGGCTCGTGCTTGTTGAAGTCGAGCTTGCGGACCCCCTCCACCGTCTCGCCATAGGGGTAGTAGATCATCGGCTCCAGCATGTTCAGGAACCCGGTCTGCGACGTCCCGATCGAGACCGCGGGCCCGTCGTAGTCCAGGCCCGCCGGCACGTCCTCCGTCAGGAACAGCAGCTCCGTCTTCGTCTGCGCCCGGGCCGCGCTGCCCCCCGGCGAAGGCCCGATCAGGCCGGGCACCAGCAGGAAGGCGGCAATCAGGGCACGGACCATGCGGGGGTCTCCTTGTCGGGATGGGCCATCGCCCAGGCGCTTCAGGGTTCTGCGTCGGCGGCCGGATCGGTTCGGCCGATGACATGCCGCCATTCAAGCGCCATGCCATCCTGCGGCCCCGCCCGGCACGCGGATAAGGGGCCCTGCCTCCCGCAGCGTCAACCGCCCTTCACGACCCGCGCGACCAGCTGCCGCTCCCACCAGACCTCTACAGCCGCCTCCCGGTTCAGCAGCCCCATCGCATAGGCGCGCGCCTGCTCGTCCGTGTCGCACGCGTAGGCGATGAAATCCTTCACCAGGCCGGCATCGTCGAGGATCAGCAGCTTGTATCGAGGCATGGGACACCCGGGGCACTGCAGGCCGGGCATGAACGCCCAGGCGCCAGTTTTCCTGCCTGAGGGCCGACCGACGATCCCCGTGAATGCCGTGCAGGCCAGGGACGGTCAACACAAATGTCCGATACCGCACACAAACGAAGGGAAGGGCGGGGCGTTTGTCGCGGTTGCGTTCAGGCCAGCGTCGCTTCGTACACCTGCAACCGCACGAACGCGGCTTCCAGCAGCGGCGTCGGCACTCCCAGCGCCGCGCCCCGGGCCACCATGTCGCCCACGATCTGCGCTGCCTCCACCGCCAGCCCCGCCTGCATGTCGCGATACATCGAGGTGTTCAGCGGCGAGCCCTTGGTCGCGACCGCCGCCGCCGTGGAGGCCAGGAACTCCGCCCCCGGCGCCTGCCCCGCCGCCGTCGCCACCGCCGCCGCCTCGTGCAGGAAGCCGCGCGCCACCCCTGCGCCGCCCGCCGCCTCGATCCCGCCGATCGGGGCGCCCATCAGGCACGTCACCCCGCCGATGGTCGCCAGCAGCACCCACTTCTCCCACATCTCGAGGTCGATCCGCGGGGTCAGCCGGGTCGCGAAGCCTGCCCCCTGCATGAAGCCGTCCAGCGCCGCCGTGCGGGCCGAGGCCGCGCCCCCCAGCTCGCCGTACGACAGCTCCTGCATCCGGTTCAGCTGCACGATCCGCCCTTCGCCGTCGATCGAGGCCGCCACCTTGCACACCCCGCCGATCACCGCGCCCGCGCCGAACCGCGCCTGCAGCGCGTCCACGTGCCGCATGCCGTTCAGCACCGGCATGATCATCGTCCCGGGCCCCACCGCCGGGGCCAGGTCGGCCATCGCCGCCTCGAGCGAGAAGGCCTTGACCGACAGCAGCACCGCGTCGAACGGCCCGGTCAGCTCCGCCGCCGTCACGATGGCCGGGTGCAGCGTCGCGTCGCCGTTCGGGCTCACGATCTCGAGCCCCCGCTCCCGCAGCCGGGCCGCCCGGGCCGGCCGCACCAGGAACGTCACGTCCCGCCCCGCCTGGGCCAGCCGCCCGCCGAAATACCCGCCCGTCGCCCCGGCGCCCACCACCAACAACCGCATCGCCCGCTCCACCGCCATCTAGAACGGACCATAGCCCGCCGCGCGCCCGATGCTATCCTCGGTCCGCACACCGAGGACCCGACCCATGCCCGACGCCGCCATCTTCGAGCGCCTGCGCCACGCCGTGGACGAGGGCTTCGCCCGCCAGACCGCCTGGTACGCCGACCTCGTCCGCTTCCCATCCACCCGCGGCAACGAGGCACCCTGCCAGGACTGGATCGCCGGCGAGCTCGCCGCCCGCGGCTACACGATCGACCGCTACACCCTGGCCGAGGTCGACATGCAGAACCTGCCCGGCTTCAGCCCGGTCATGGACACCGACTACACCGACAACGTTCAGATCGTCGCCACCCACCCAGGCACGCAAGGCACCGGCCGCTCGTTGATCCTGCAGGGCCATGTCGACGTCGTTCCCACCGGCCCGCTGGAGCTGTGGACCACGCCGCCCTTCGAGCCCGTCGTCAAGGACGGCTGGATGCACGGCCGCGGTGCCGGCGACATGAAGCAGGGCGTGTCGGCCATCGTCTTCGCGCTCGACGCCATCCGCGCCGCCGGCTTCGCGCCGGGCGGCGCCGTGACCGTGCAGACCGTGACGGAGGAGGAGTGCACCGGCAACGGCGCGCTCAGCACCCTGGCCCGCGGCTACCGTGCCGACGCCGTGCTGATCGCCGAGCCCACCGCGGGCACCATCACCCGCGCCCATGTCGGCGTCATGTGGTTCCGCCTGCGCGTCCGCGGCATCCCGGTGCACGTGGCGCGCGCCGACACCGGCACCAACGCCATCATGTCCGCCTTCCACCTGATCCAAGCGCTGCAGCACCACACCGCGGCACTCAACCAGGCGGCCAAGGCCGACCCCTGGTTCGGCGCCATCCCCGACCCCATCAAGTTCAATCCCGGCGTCATCCGCGGCGGCGACTGGGCCAGCAGCACCCCCGCCTGGTGCGAGGTCGACTGCCGCATCGGCCTGCTGCCCGGCACCACCCTCGAGGCCGCCCGCGAAGGCGTCCGCCGCTGCGTCGACCAGGCTGCCCGCAACGACGGCTTCATGGCCAACAACCCACCTGACCTTATCTGGAACGGCTTCCAGGCCGACGGCTACGTCCTCGACCCCGGCTCCGACGCCGAAGCCACGCTCGCCGCCGCCCACCACCAGGTCTGGGGCGACACCATGCAGGAACGCCGCTCCACCGCCGTCAACGACACCCGCTTCTACGGCCTGTACCACCGCATGCCGGCACTCTGCTACGGCCCGCGCGGCGAGAACCACCACGGCTTCGACGAACGCGGCCACCTCGACACCCTCCGCCAGACCACCCTCGCCATCGCCGCCTTCATCGCCGACTGGTGCGGGCTCGAGGAAACGGCCTGAGCCTTCTGCTCAAATTCAGTCCGCCGGCCGCCCCGGCGCGTGCCGGTCCAGCAGCGCGTCGGGGATCGGCGTCACCACCGCGCCTTCCGTCCAGACCAGCGCGCACAGGATCGGGCGGCCGGGGAACAGCCCCAGCAGCACCGCCCGATAGGCGGCGAGCTGCCGCAGGTAGCGCACGGGCAGCGCGGCGCCTGCGGCCGGGGCGGCCCGCCCGGTCTTGAAGTCGGCCAGCAGCACCCGGTCCGGCAGCACCACCATCCGGTCCACCACGCCCGACACGGCCACGCCCGACACCAGCCCCGACAGCGGCTGCTCCGCCCGCGAGCCCGGGCCCCACAGCGGCGCCAGCTCGGCGTGGTCCAGCACCGCCATCACCTGGTCCGCCAGGTCCGCCTGCGTCGGCGCATCGAGGCCGGTGCGGGCCAGATAGGCCGCCGCCGCCGCCGCCCGGTCCCTGGCCGCCACGCTCGGCAGGTGCTGCAGCAGCTCGTGCACGGCCACGCCCCGCGCGAAGCGGGCCCCCCGCCCCGGCATCTGGCCCTGTGTCCGGCCTTGCAGCCTGCCTTCGGCGACCATGACCAGGGGAGAGGTGGCGGCCGGCACCGGGCCGAACATCGCCCCGCTCGGGCGGCTCGGCGCCAGGGGGCGGGGCAGGGCCGGCTCCTCCGGGGCGGCGGCCGGCACCCAGTGGCCGGGGCGCCCGGCCCAGGGCGGCAGCGCCGACTGCAGCGTTGCCGCGGCGGCCGGCCGATACGCCGGGGTGTCCCGCTGCGGCGTATCGTGCACCAGCATCTCCCCGGTCCAGCCCGCATCCTCGAACGGCGCCGCGACCGCTTCCAGCAAGCCGAAGCCCCGCTCGACCATGGCATACCAGCAGTCGTCCGGCACCGAGCTGGCCCGGGTCTGCCAGCCGCAGACGATCAGCCGGTCCTCCGCCCGGGTCAGCGCCACATACAGCAGCCGGTTGTACTCGCGCATTTGCAGCGCCCGCGCCGCCGCCGCCGCCGTGCGCCACGCGTCGCAGCGCAGCTCCGTCCGTGGCGACCACAGCGGCACCGCCACGTCCTCGTCCTCGCACCACGCCAGGGTCTCGCGGTTCGGCGGCAGGCCCACCGTGTCCGGCAGGATCACCAGCGGCGCCTGCAGCCCCTTCGCCCCGTGCGCCGTCATCACCCGCAGCGCCGCCCCCGCGCCCCCGGCCTCTCGCTTCACCTCGGCGCCCGACTGCCGCAGCCAGTGCAGGAACCCCTGCAGGCTGGGCGGATGCACCCGGGTGAAGGTCAGCGCCGCATTCAGCAGCTCGTCGATCGGCTCGGCCGCCTCCGCCCCCAGCCGCGCCAGCAGCCGCGCCCGGCCGCCCAGCACGCCCAACGCCTCCACCAGCAGCGCATGCGGGCTGACGAAGTCCGCCCGCGCCGCCAGCTGCGACAGGAACCGCCAGGCCGCCGCCCAGTCGGGCCGTTCCGCCGCCCGGTCCCGCAGCGTGTCCCACAGCCGCCCCTTTCTCCCCGACGCCAGCGCCATCAGGCTCTCATCCGTCAGCCCGCCCAGGGGGCTGGTCAGCACGCAGGCCACCGCCAGGCAGTCCTGCGGCAGCAGCACCGCCTCGCACGCGGCCACCAGATCCTGCACGGCCACCTGCTCGGTCAGCTTCAGCCGGTCCATCCCGGCCACCGCCACGCCGCGCGCCTTCAACGCCCGCACCAGCGCTGTCGCGAAGGCGCCCCGCGCCCGCACCAGCACCAGGATGTCGCCCGCCGTCAGCAGCCGGTCCTGGCTCTCCAGCCGGTCCCCGCGCGCCAGCATGGCGGCGATCGACGCCGCGATCCCGTCCGCCAGCCGCTGCGGCGCGGACACCAGGCCCAGATTATCCGGCGGCACCGTCCAGGGCGCGGGCGGCACCTGGTCCGGCGCCGGGGCCAGCGGCCACAGCTCCACCCGGCCCGCATGCCCCGCCCGGTCGGCGTCGTGCCGCAGCGCCGCCCCGTCCGCCACGCCCACCCGCGCCACCGGGTCCTGGAACACCGCATCCACCAGGCCCAGCACCGGCGCCGTCGAGCGGAACGACACATCGAGCGCCACGTCGCGCCACACCTGGCCCGACAGGCCGACCCGGTCTGCCATCTGCGCGCGGGACCGGGTGAACTCGGCCGGGTCGGCACCCTGGAACGAGTAGATGCTCTGCTTCGGGTCCCCCACCGCGAAGAAGGTCCGCTTCTCCGTCTTCGCCCCCTGCCCGGCGAAAAACTCCTCCGTCAGCCGATGCGCGATCCGCCACTGCTCGGGTGCGGTGTCCTGCACCTCGTCCAGCAGCAGGTGGTCGATCCCGCCATCCAGCTTGTACAGCACCCAGAGCGCGCCAGGGTCCTCCAGCAGCCGCTCCGTCCGCCCGATCAGGTCGGTGTAGTCCAGCAGCCCGCCCCGCTCCTTCGCCGCGGCGTAGGCCTCCAGCGCCGGGGCCGCCAGCCGCAGCAGCGCGCATGTGGCCTCCGCACAGCGGATGGCGCGCCGCGTGTCCTCCACCGCCAGCACCCGCGCCTGCTCCGCCTCGATGACGGCACGGATGTCGGGGTGCGCCTGGTGCAGCTTCAGGTTGGGGAACGTGCCCCAGCTCCGCGGCTTGCCGCCCTTGTCGGTGAACTCCAGCAGCCACTCGTCCCACCGCACCGCGCGCTGCGCCGCCGACACGCTGAGCCACTCGAGCATCGACAGCGCCCGCTCCCGCACCGTCGTGGAGCCCTCCGCCTGGATGCGCGCCAGCGCCGCCTGCAGCGCGTCCTCCCCGGCCCAGCTGACACCCTCGGCCACCGCCTCCGCATCCGTTGCCGCCGTCGCCCGCGCCGCCCGCCACACCGCCGCCTCGCGACCCGCCTCATCCAGCGCCATCAGCGGCGCCAGCCGGGCCCGCTGCCCCTGCAGGGCATGCACCAGCCGCGAGAAGTCGTCCGCCCGCACCAGCCCGGCCACCGCGGCGACGGAGGCCGGGTCCGACGCCGCCAGCACGTCCTCGCGCGCGGCCTGCATCTCCGCCTCGGCCTCCGCTTCCTCCACCAGCTGGAAGTGCGGCGAGATCGACGCCTCGAGCGGGAAGCGGCGCAGCAGGCCCTGGCAGAAGGCGTGGATCGTCCCGATCCGCATGCCGCCCGGCAGGTCCAGCACCGTCGCGAACAGCCGCCGCGCCGCCGTCCGACGGGCCTCGTCCGGCACCACCTCCAGCGCCCGCAGCTGAGCGTCCAGCGGGGCGTCGTCCATCGTCGCCCACATGCCCAGCCGGTGCTGCAGCCGCAGCGCCATCTCGGCCGCCGCCGCCTTCGTGAACGTCAGGCATTGCAGGCGCCCCGGCGCCGCGCCGCCCAGCATCAGCCGCAGCATCCGGTCGGTCAGCAGCTTGGTCTTGCCCGACCCGGCCGACGCCTCCACGAAGGCCGAGACCGCAGGGTCCGACGCCTGCGCCTGCTGAAGCACGGCCTTCGCCCGCGCCTCCCGCCCATCCTGGGCCGGGGCCGCCGGGTGCAGGATAGGCGACGTCAGCACACCGTCACTCATCCTCCACCGCCGACCATTCCGCGACCCGCGCCAGCTGCGCGTAGTCCGTGAAGCGCGGGGCGGCGCCGGGGTGGGGTTGCGACAGGTAGGCCTGCCCCGGCTGGTCGAACTGGTCGATCAGGGCGGCCAGCGCCGCCGCCGCGTTCTCCGCCTCCGTCGCCGTGCGGGCCGGGTCGCCCTTGAACAGCGTCGTCGGCTCGCCCGGCACGTAGCCGCCGGTCAGCCGCCAGTAGGTCAGCTCCGCCGCCACGCCCGCCAGCGTCGGCCCGAACGCGCCGGCCGCGGCCATCGCCGCCTCCAGCGGCAGCTGCGGCGCCAGCCCGGCCACCACGTCGCCCGCCTTCGGCACCACCCCCGTCTTGTAGTCCAGCAGCGCCAGCCGCCCATCCGGCCGCCGTTCGATCCGGTCCGCCCGGCCCCGCAGCGTGAACGGCACCCCCACGCCCGGCACGTCCCACACCCCGCTGACCTCCACCGCCGCCACCACGCCGGGCCGCGCCACCCGCCGCGCGCCTTCCTGCGCCGCCACCCACTCCGCGATCCGCATCAGCCGCGGCCGCCACCACGCCACCAGCGCCGGCCGCAGCGGCAGGGCCATCAGCGCCCGCTCCATCGCCGCCCGCAGCAGCGGCGCCGCGTCGTGCGGGTAGGTGGGCGGCAGCGCCGCAACCCACGCCGCGATCGCCGCATGCACCACGCTGCCAAAATCCGAGTTCTCCACCGCCTGTTCCAGCGGATCGAGCGCCCGCAGCCCCAGGACATGTTTGGCGTGGATGCCGTAGGGGTCGCGCAACCAGGTCTCCACCTCCGTCACCGAGAGCGTGCGCGGCCGTGCATCCAGCGGCGGGCAGGGGCGCGGCGGCAGCACCGGCTGCGGCGGGCCCGCCGGCTGATCGAGCGCCGCCGCCCAGGACGCGGCCGGGCTCCGCGGCAGCGCCGTGCCATAGCCGCCCAGCATCGCCTCCAGCCGCACCAGCCAGCGGGCCGGCACCGTCGGCGCATTGTCGCGCCGGCGCGGGCACGACAGCACCACGAGGGGTGCGGCACAGGCCAGCATGGAAAAGTCGTGCGCCATCTGCCCCACCGCCGCCTCGGGCGAGGGCAGCCCGGCGCCCTTCCGCATCGGCCGGCTCATCCAGGGGCCCGGGTCGGCCGCGGGCGGCCAGACCGCCTCGGCCAGGCTGCCCAGCACCACGACGTCGAAGGCCTGCAGCCGCGCCTCCAGCAGCCCCAGGATCGCCACCCGCGGATGCTCGCCCCGCCCCGAGGCGTCGCGCCCGCGCAGCGCCCGGCGACTGCGGACCGACATGCCCTGCAGCCCGGCATCCAGCAGGCCCGGCAGCGTCCGCACCGGCTGGCTCGGCAGCAGCGGCAGCGCCGCGGCCAACGCAGCCAGGTGCTCCGCCAGCGCCTCGCCCTCCTCCAGCGCCCACAGGCACCCGGCGCCGGGCCGCTCCGCCGTCGCCGCGATCGCCTCGGCCGCCTCGATCAGCGCCAGCAGCGCCTCGGCCGGCGGCGCGTCGTCCTGCGCCGCGAGCCGCAGCAGCGGCCCCATCCGCGCCGCGATCAGCTCCACGAAGTCCAGCAGCTCCGGCGCGTCGGCCCCGGCCAGCACGGCGCGCAGCCCCGCGACCCCCGGCGGCGGGGCGGGGCCGCGCAGGACCCGCATCTCCAGCCGGCGGGTCAGCCGGCGGCATTCGGCCAGCGACAGGCCCAACGCCACCAGGGGATGTTTCAGCACCGACAGCAGCGCAACCGGGGTCAGCCCCGCGGCCACCGCCTGCGCCAGCAGCCGCAGCAGCGCCCCGGGCGGGGTCTCGCCCAGCGGCTCGCCCGCGCTGTCGTCCACCACGACGCCGAACCGCCCCAGCTCCGCCGCCACGCGCGCCGCCAGCACCCGGTCCGGCGTCACCAGCGCCGCCCGGGCGCCGGGCACGGCCAGCGCGTAGCGCAGCACCAGCGCGATCGCCACCGCCTCCTCCTGCTGGTCCGCCGCCTCCAGCCGCTGCAGCCCCTGCACGTCCGGCACGAACTCGTCCCGCCACAGGCCCAGGGCCGCGGCCGGCAGCAAGGCGCGCCAGACCAGCGCGGCCCGGGGTTCCGGCTTATCCGACAGCGGGACCACGTCGCCGCGCGTCGCGCCCATGTCCAGCAGCAGCGCCCGCAGCCCGGCCTGCGGATGGCTGTCCTCCAGCGCCTCCCAATGATCGTCCGTCATGTCCAGGTCGACGCCCGGCAGCACCACCCGGCCCTGCGGCAGCCGCGCCACCACCCGCATCAGCCCGGCCACGGCGCGGATCCCGCCCGACGTGCCGGCCACCACCACCGGGAAACCGGGGGGCGCCGCCTCCCACGCCTGCGTCTGCGTCCGCAACAGCGCCACCCCCCGCGCCGCCGCGTCCATCTTGCCCGCCTCTCGCAGCCAGAGCGGCCAGTGCGCCGTCACGATCTGCAGGAAGGTCAGCGTGTCCGCCCAGTGCGTCGCATAGTCGGGGCCGACCAGGCTCGGCAGCACCTCCTCCAGCGCCACATCCTCGCGATGCGCCTCGTCCAGCAGCCGGGCCAGCTCGGCCGCCAGCAGCCAGGCGCGGTCGGCGGTCGCCGGGGCGCCGTGCCGGCCCTCCAGCGCCATCACCAGCCGGGTCAGCGCGGCCAGGCGCTCCGCGTCGCCCACCGCGGGCGGCAGCAGCAACGCGCCCTCCAGCGCCAGCGGCGCCTCGTCCAGCGCGCCCATCGCGGCGATCCGCGGCAGCAGCAGCGGCCGGCCCTCCGCCGCATGCAGGAACGCCTCGGTCAGCGCCCGCGCCGCCCGCCGCGTCGGCATCAGGAACAACCCGTCGGCCACCGCCAGCGGGTCGTCGCCCGCCGTCTTGTCCAGCCACCACCGGGCCAGCGTGTCCAGGAACGGCACCCCGGGTGGGAGCGTGAACAGGTTCACAGCCGCGCCTCCCACCCCTCCAGCCGGGCGCGGCGGCCGGCAGCGTCCGTCGCGCCATCCCCGCGCTCATAGTCCAGCGCCACCCCCAGCGCGTCCGCGGGGCGCAGAGTGCCCAGCCGGTCCGGCCATTCCACCAGCGCCAGCTCCGCCTCGTGCCAGCCGAGCTCGGTCAGTGCGCCCGGGCCGTCCAGGCGCCACAGGTCGAAGTGCTGCAGCAGGCCGAGCGGGGTCGCGTATTCCTGCACCAGCGTGAAGGTCGGGCTCGGCACCTCCAGCGCGGGGTCCCGGGTCAGCGCGCGCAGCATCGCCCGGGCCAGCGCGCTTTTACCGGCGCCGAGCGGCCCCTCCAGCAGCACCACGTCGCCGGGCCGCAGCACCGCCGCCAGCCGCACCGCCAGCCGCTCCGTCGCATCCAGGTCCGGCAGGAACAGCTCGAGCATGCCCGGAGGATGCCAGCCTTCGTGCCGGCCTTCCAGGGCCCGCCGTCCGCGGCCACGACGGGCGGCGAACAACTTCCGACAAAGCATGCCCGTCGCGCGAATTCTCGCCGGGCCGTTTGCCTGCTATACTGGCCGTGCCGCGCCCGGAGACACGCCCGCTTGCTGTTCAACTCCTACGAATTCATCTTCGCCTTCCTGCCCGTCGTGCTCGCCGGCTGCTTCCTGTGCGCACGCTTCCTGGGGGGCGGCGCGGCCCAGCTCTGGCTGACCGCCGCGTCGTTGTACTTTTACGCGAGCTGGAACCTGAAATACCTGCCGTTGCTGCTGATCTCGATCGGCTTCAACTACCTGGTTGCCGTCACCATGGTCCGCACGCCGCACGAGGCACGGCGCCGCACCCTTCTGCTGGCCGCCACCGCCGTCAACCTGGCCCTGCTCGGCTACTACAAATACACCAACTACTTCCTCGAGACGGTCAACGACCTCGCCGGCACGCATCTCGGCTTCGCCGCCCTCGCTTTGCCGCTCGGCATCTCGTTCTACACCTTCCAGCAGCTCACTTTGCTGGTCGATATCGGCCAGGGCTCGATAAAAACTTTCCGCTTCCGCGACTTCCTGCTGTTCGTCACCTTCTTCCCCCACCTGATCGCCGGCCCCATCGTCCACCACCGCGAGATGATGCCGCAGTTCGAGCGCGCCGATTACAGCGCCAAGTGGGAGAACCTGGCCGTCGGCCTGACGCTCTTCGTGACCGGCCTGTTCAAGAAGGCGATCCTGGCCGACGGCATCGCCAACCAGATCGTCCCGCTGTACTCCCAGGCCGCGACGGGGCAGTCGGTCACGCTGGTCTACGCCTGGGCCGCCGCGGTGGGCTTCGCGCTCCAGATGTACTTCGACTTCTCGGGCTATTCCGAGATGGCGCTCGGGCTCGCCCGCATGGTCGGCATCAAGCTGCCGATGAACTTCAACTCGCCGCTCAAGGCCACCAGCATCGTCCAGTACTGGGCCTGCTGGCACATCACGCTCACCCGCTTCCTGACCGCCTACATCTACAACCCCCTGGCCGTGGCACTCACCCGGCGGCGGTTGAACTCCGGCCAGCGCGGCCTCAGCGGGCCGCGCACCCGGCCCGGCGCATTCGTCATGATCACCGCCGTGCCCACCATCGCCACCATGTTCCTCTCGGGCCTGTGGCACGGCGCCGGCAACCAGTTCCTGGTCTTCGGCCTGCTGCATGCCACCTACCTCACCATCGCCCATGCCTGGCGGCTGTGGCGGCCCCGCTTCTGGAAGGACCAGCCCAGCTACGACCGGGTGATGCGGCCGGTGGGCCTCGTGCTCACCTTCCTGGCCGCCACCGTCGCGCTGACGTTCTTCCGCGCCGACTCGGTGGCCGAGGGCGCCAACATCGTCGCCGGCATGGCCGGGCTGCACGGCATTGCGCTGCCCGACGTCATCGCCAGCCGGCTGCCGGCCTTCGGCGCCACGTTGCAGGCGCTGCATGTCATGCTGGTACCGACCAGCCTGCCGGTGCTGCTGAACCTGTATGCCTGGGTCGCCGCCCTGCTGCTGATCGCGCTGATCCCGCCCAACATCCTGCAGATCATGCGCGCCTACGAACCCGCCATCACCCTGCCGCAGCCGTATCCGGAGCCCACCAAACTCGCCCCGTTCAGCCGCGCCTTCACCGGCCTGCACTGGCAGCCCTCCACCGGCTGGGCCGTCGCCGTCGCCGCCATGAGCGTGATGGGCATCCTCGCCCTCAGCCAGGTCACGGAATTCCTCTATTGGCAGTTCTGAAGCCCCGATGAAGCGGTTCCTGGCCCTGTGGCTCGTCGGCCTCGTGATCCTGGTTGGGGCGGTCGCGGCGTTCGACGTCGCCATCGACGCCTACGGCATCCTGGGCACCCCCCGCATCGCCGGCCTGAATGCCGAAAAGACCGCGGCCGCCGACCGACCGCGCCTGACCAAGTCCTACCTGGTCGACCGCGTCGACGCCGGAACCCTGCTGCTGGGCGCATCCAACGTCGATGTCGGGCTCGACCCGCAAAGCGCCGTCTGGTCCGCCGCCGCCCAGCCCGTGTTCAACCTGGCCATCGACGGCAGCCTGCCGGGCGTCCTGTTCCGCTATCTGCAGCATGCCCTGGTGCGCAGCCATCCGCGGCTGATCCTGGTTGGGCTGGCCATGGAAGACACCATGATCATGCCGGCCAAGCGCCTGGGCGCCGCCGACCAGGCGCTGTACAGCTTCGCCCAGCGCCTTCATACCCAGCAGGACGGCACCCCCAACCCCGGCTACCTCGCCGCCCGGCTCGAGGATACGCTGTTCGCCACCCTGTCCACCCAGGCGCTGACCGACAGCGTGCTGACCCTGTTCCGCCAGAACCAGCCCGACCGCAACCAGCAGACCCCCCTGGGCCGCAACACCGGCGGCAGCTTCGTCCGCTGGACCCGCGCCGAGGGCAGCTACGCCCTGGTCATGGCCAAGGTGCGCGAGAAGTCGCCCCAGTTCCTCGCCTGGGCCGCCGAACCCCGGCTCGACCTCGCCCCCCTCGGCGACATCGTCCGCCTGGCGCACGCCCATGGCGCGCAGCTGGCCTTCTTCATCCAGCCCACCTACGTGGATGAGCTGGAGGTGATCCGCCAGGCCGGCCTGACCACCACCTGGAATGCCTGGAAGACCGAGGCCGTCCGCATCATCGCCGAGGCCGCCGGCGACAAGCCCGTGCCCATCTGGGACTTCAGCGGCTTCTCGCCCTACACGACCGAGCCGCTGCCGACCCCGGGCGACACGACCCGGCAGCTCACCTGGTTCTGGGAGCCGATCCACTACCGCAAGGAGCTGGGCGACCTCATGATCCGCCGGATGGTCGAAGGCGGCGAGCCGCTGGATTTCGGCGTGCGGGTGACGCCCGCGACGATCGCGGCGCACGAGGCCGAGATGGGCCGCCAGCAGCGCGACTGGGTCGCGTCCCACCCGGCCGACGTGCGCCGGGTCGCGACCCTGGTCGACGCCGCCGCACAGGCCTTCTGCCACGGCCCGGTCGACCGCTGCCCCCGCCCTGCCCCGCTGGCCCTGTCCAGCCGATGACCCGCGACACCGACCCCCGCGACATTCCTCAAGGACCCGCCTCGTGAAAATATCCGTCTTCGGTGTCGGCTACGTCGGCGCGGTGTCCGCCGGCTGCCTCGTCTCGCTCGGCTTCGACGTCGTCGCCGTCGATATCTCGCCCGAAAAGATCGCCCTGCTGCAGCGCGGCCTGTCGCCCATCGTGGAGGCCGAGATCGACACGCTGATCGCCGACGCCGTCCGCACCGGCCGCCTGACCGCCACCCATGACGTCGCCGCCGCCGTCGCCGCGACCGACGTCTCGTTCATCTCCGTCGGCACGCCCAGCGCCCCCGATGGCAGCGTGTCCATGCATGCCGTGGACGAGGTCGTGCGCCAGATCGGCACCGCGCTCCGCGACAAGGCGGCGCCGCAGACCATCGTGATGCGCTCCACCGTGCCGCCCGGGACGGCCGAGGACCGGGTCATCCCCGCCCTCGAGCAATCGAGCGGCAAGAGGCTCGGCCAGGGCTTCCACTACTACAGCAACCCCGAGTTCCTGCGCGAAGGCACCTCCGTCCGCGACTTCCACGCACCGCCCTTCACCCTGCTGGGCGCGCCCCCGGGCGACGACGCCGCCAGCCTGCGCGCCATCTATGCCGCCATCCAGGCCCCGGTCCATGTCACGCCCTACCGCATCGCGGAGTCGGTCAAGTACCTGTCCAACGCCTACCACGCCGTGAAGCTCGCCTTCGCCAACGAGGCCGGGGCGGTCCTGGCCACCTACGGCGTCGACGCCCGCGAGGCCTTCCGCCTGTTCTGCGAGGATCGGACGCTCAACGTCTCGCCCGCCTACCTGCGGCCGGGCTTCGCCTTCGGCGGGTCATGCCTGCCCAAGGACATGCGCAGCCTGCTGGCGCTCGCCGACCACCACGACGTCGCGGCCCCCTTCCTGGGCAGCGTCATGCCCAGCAACGAGGCCGTGGTCGCCCGCACCTTCGCCGCCATCAGCGCCCACCCCCGGCAGCGTACCGCCCTGTTCGGCCTGGCCTTCAAGCCGGGCACGGACGACATGCGCGAATCACCCTTCGTGACGCTGGCCGAACGCCTGCTGGGCCGCGGCTGGGACCTCCGCATCTTCGACCGCCACGTACAGACCGCCCGCCTGCTGGGCGCCAACCGCGCCTTCATCGAGCGCGAGATCCCGCACCTCGACCGCCTGCTGGTCGCCACCGTCGAGCAGGCGCTGGAGGGCAGCAGCCTCGTCATCCTCGGCCATATCGGGGCGGAGGACCGCGAGGCCCTGCTTGCCGGTCTGACGGACCAGGTCGTCATCGACCTCGCCGGGCTGCCGATCCTGCAGCAGCGCCTGGGGATCACCTATCAGGGCCTGTGCTGGTGAGCGCCCAGTGCTGGTGACCGGAGGGCGCGCCGACAAGCCCACACTGCTGTTCGTCTCGCCTCGCTTCCTGTTCCCGGCCGACGAGGGCGGCAAGATCCGCACCTCCAACATCCTGCGGCAGATGAAGGGCGGCGCGTTCCACATCATCCTCGCCTCGCCCGCGCCGCCCGACGCCGCGCGCCACCAGGCCGAGACGGACGGGGTCTGCGACACGTTCATATCCTGGCCCGCCACCCCCTTCTCCCGCCTCCGCCGCATCCGCGCCCTGCTCGACCGCCGGCCCGTGTCCGTGGCGACCGACGACACGCCCCAGGGCCGTGCCGCCGTCGCCGCAGCACTCGCCGGCCGCCCCGATGTCGTTCCCGACTTGATCGTGGTGGACTTCCCGCATGCCGCCGTGCTGACGCCGGGCCGTATCCCCGTCCCCGCCGTGGTCTTCACCCACAACGTCGAGGCGGAGATCTACGAGCGCCACGCCCGCCTGGCCAAGGGCGTCCACCACCTGGTCTGGCGCGACCAGGCCCGCAAGATGACGCGCTTCGAGGGCGACACGCTGCGCCGCTTCGACCGCGTTGTCGCCGTCTCGGAGCGCGACGCCCGGGCACTGACCGCCCGCTTCGGCCTGACCGCCGTCGACGCCATCGACACCGGCGTCGACCTCGACTTCTTCCAGCCCACCCCGCCGCCGCCCGACCCCGCGCCCGGAGAAGGCACGATCGTCTTCACCGGCACCATGGACAGCCCGGCCAACAGCGAGGGCATCCGCTTCCTGATGGATCAAGCCTGGCCGCTGGTGCTGCAGGCCCGCCCGCAGGCCTGCGCCCTGATCGTCGGGCGCAACCCGCCGCCCGCCCTGGTCGCCGCCGCCCCGCCCAGCATGAGCTTCACCGGCACCGTCGACGACATCCGCCCGCACGTCGCCCGCGCCCACCTGGCCGTCATCCCGCTCAACGTCGGCAGCGGCACCCGGATCAAGGCGTTCGAGGCCATGGCCATGGGCCGCCCGGTGCTGTCCACCACCATCGGCGTCGAGGGCCTGGACGTCGTGCCTGGACGGCATCTGCTGATCGCCGACGACGCCCCGGCCTTCGCCGCCGCCATCCTGACCCTGCTGGACGACGGCGCGCTCCGCCGATCCCTGGTCACCGCCGCCCGCACCCTGCTCGAGGAACGGTTCTCCTGGGCCCAGGTCGCCCGGCAATTCGAGGCGATCTGTCACAAGGCCCTCGCGCCAAAGCCCTGAACAGCGCGCGTTATGCCGCCGCGGGGTCCACACCCAGGCGTGCGCCCACCCGCCGCGCCGTCGCGTCCCGCCGTGCGGTCAGGTTCGCGGCGCCCGCGCGAATGCGGGCGGTGACCGCGGCCGGTGCCCGCTCGGGCGATCCCGCGTCGAACGGCGGCTCCGGCTGATAGGCCATGTAGAGTTGGATCCCTTGCGCCACGTCGTCGCCGCGCAGCCGCGCCGCAAGCCGCAGCGCGCCGTCGATCCCCGCCGTGACGCCCGCGGCGCACAGCAGGTCGCCATTCTCCACCACGCGTTCGTCCACCGGGATGGCGCCGAAATGCGGGAGCAGGTGCAGCGCCGTCCAATGCGTGGTGGCCCGCTTGCCCCGCAGCAGCCCCGCCGCCCCGCAGATCAGCGCGCCCGTGCAGACGGAGAACACGCACAGCGCCCCCTCCGCCTGCCGCCGGATCCAGCCCAGCACCGCCTCGTCCTCCATCAGCGCCTCCTGCCCGGGGCCGCCGGGCACGTGCAGCACGTCGAGCTTCGGCGCCTCGGCCAGCGTCGCGTCCGCGGCCAGCCGCAGCCCCACGATGTCGCGCACCGGGCCGGTCCCGGTGGCGTAGATGCGGTATGTCGCGTTCGGGATGCGGGAAAGCACCTCGAACGGGCCGGTCAGGTCGATCTGGTCGAGACCCTCGAACAACAACGAGCCGATCTGCAGGGGGCGGGCGGGGTCGATCATGGATGAAGCTCCGTGGTGTCGGGACAGGCGCCGGCCCCGTGGACATCGGCCCCGTGGAAGCCGGCCCCGTGGAAGCCGGCCCTGTGGAACCGGTCGCGATATTCGCCAGGGGCGACGCCCACTTGGCGCAGGAAGGCCCGGCGCATCGTCTCCTCCGTCTGGAAGCCGCACGACGCAGCAACGCCCGCAAGCCCGGCCCGGCCGTGTTCCAGCCGCCGCCGCGCCGCCTCCACCCGCAACCGTTCGACCAGCCGTGCCGGCGTCGTCCCCGTCGTCTCCTGGAACACGCGGGCGAACTGCCGCGGGCTGAGGCAGGCGCGGGTGGCCAGCGCCTCGACCGGCAACTTGCCGCCGAGATTTTCCTCGATCCAGGCCAGCAGCTCGCCCAGCCGGGTCGCGGGGCCGGTCTGGGCCGCGAGCACGGTGCTGAACTGCTTCTGGCTGCCAGGGCGCCGCAGGAACAGCACCAGCTCGCGGGCCACGGCCAACGCCAGTGTGTGGCCGTGGTCGGCCTCGACCAGCGCCAAAGCCAGGTCCATGCCGGCAGTGACCCCGGCCGAGGTCCAGACATGGCCGTCGCGCACATAGATGGGGTCGGGCATCACACTGAGGTCCGGATGACGGCGGGCAAGGTCCGCGCACCAGCGCCAATGCGTGGTGACCGACCGCCCCCGCAGCAACCCGGCGGCCGCCAGGATGAAGGCGCCGGTGCACACGCCCACCACCCGCCGGGCCCGCGGCGCCAGATGTCGCACCAGATGCTGCAGCGCCGGGTCGTCGGCCCGCTGCCGGGCCCCCTCGCCGCCCACCACGACCAGCGTGTCGTAGGGCGGCGCCGCCAGCAGCGCCGGTTCCGTGATGGTCGATCCGAGCGGCAGCCCGGCCGACGTCGCGGTCCCACCGACCATGTGGAGGGCGACGTCGTACAGCACGAGCGTGCCGTCGCCCTGTCCCTGCTGCGGGGCATGCAGCCGGCCGGCCTGCGCCAGCACCTCCGCCGGGCCGGCCACGTCCAGCAGCTGCACCGGCGCCATCGCCAGGATGAGCACCCGGCGGCGCTGTGGGGGAAGGGGGTCGGGCGGGATGGACACGGCCATGGCAGCACCCTCATGCATCGGGATTACGGCAACAATGACAGACTCCCCACCGTTCCTGCCATCGGGATTGAACGGCTCGGGGACCCGGCGCAGATGGCCGTCTGCACAGACGCGGAGCACGCCCATGACCGTCGACCTAGGCCCCCCGAACCCCGAAGCCGAGCCGTGCCACCTGGTCCGGACCACCACCCGGCCCTTCCACCAGGTCCTTGCCGCCGTCCGGGCCGAGATCGAGGCGGCCGGCATGAAGGTCCTGCACGAGATCGATCCGCAGGCGGCCCTACAGGGCTTCGGCCACAGCATCGGCCCGGCGCGGCTGGTGTTCTTCTTCCACCCGAACCTGCTGCACCGCCTGCTGCAGACGGACTGGACGGCGATCGTCGAGGCGCCGCCGAAGCTCGCGCTGCTGGAGTTGCCGGACGGGACCGTATCGCTCCGCATGGCCGACCCGGCCGTGCTGTTCGCGCGCTACGACAACCCGGCCCTGACCGAGTTCGGGCGCGAGCTTGCCGAGACCTGCACGCGCATGATGGCAGCCTGCGCCTGAGCCCAGGCGGCCACAGTCGCTGCAGGCCGCTACCGCCGGGCGGCCTGCCGGGCCAGGGCCAGCACGAGGCGCCGGGCAATCACCCCATCCGGGGCGCCGGTCCGTTTGCACGCCAGCTCCGCCCGGCGCGCCTCCGTCATCGCTGCGCCCAGCCGGGGCAGGGACCAGCCGCCGACGGCCCGAACCATCTCGGTCTCGCGCCTCCAGAAGACCGGGGGCCGCATGCCCTTCACGGCCTCCACCGCTGAGGCGCCGGCCTCCATCCGGCCGCGCGCCCAGTGCATGCGCGACACGTGAAGCAGCACGCTGCGCACCAGCGCGACCGCGGCCATGCCCTCGGCGAAGCTGCGCTCCACGGCCCGGTCCGCGGCGGCCACGTCGCCCGCCATGGCGGCATAGAGCGCGTCGTCCAGCGAAACGGAGGCCTGGTCGCCGACGCAGGCCCGCACCGCATCGAGGTCGAGACGCTTCTCCCCACCTGCCTTCTCGAACGCCGCATACAGGATCAGCTTCTCGATCTCGCCCCGAGTGCTCGCATGGTCGCCGCCCAGGTGGTCCCGCAGCCAGTCCAGCGCATCGGCGTCCGCCCGCACCCCCTCGGCCGCCAGCCCGGACTCGATGGCGGACCGCAGGCCGGCACCCTCCTCGGGGTAGCAGGCGAGGGCGACGACGTTCGGCATGGCCTCCGCCAGCGTCACCAGCTTGCCCCGCCGCTGCAGCGCGCCCCCCTCCAGCACCACCAGGCTGTCCCCGGCCGCCTTCGCCACGGCCTGCACCGCCGCCGCCAGCGCGTCGCCCGCCTCCCGCACGCGGATCACCCGACGGCCGCCCATCATCGAGATGGCGCTCGCCTCCTCCGCCAGCCGGCCGTGATCCTCCCGCGGCAACCAGGCGACGCGGAACGGGTCGTCCGACGCGCCGGCCACGACCCGGGTCAGCGCCTCCGCCCGCATCCGCACCAGGCCTTCATCCTCGCCGTACAGCAGCACCACCCGGGCCCCGCCGGGGTCCCGCAGAAAGGCCGCGACCTTGCCGGGCGCGAGCTTCATCTGCCTATGTGGTGGCCCGGCGCTTCAGGAAGATCGCCACCTGCGTCACGATCTGGTCCGACAGGCTCTCCGCCACCCGCCGGAACGCGACCTCGGCCTCCATGTCGGCCGCGAAATACTGCTGGTTGTTGATGTTGTAGCCGTCCAGCACCCGGCTGGTCCCGGCCGTCAGCACCGTGTGGCCCAGGTCCAGCACCCGCAGCGTCCAGTTGCCCCGCCCGTCCAGCCGGTACCGCGTGACCGAGCTGTCCCGCTGGACCGCGATCCCCTCGAAGCCCACCGCCAGGGTCGCGACCAGCTCGTACTTTTTCGCGATTCCGGTGCCGGAGCCCTCGATCCGCCGCTGCAGCGCCTGCCGCAGCAGCTGCCCGGCCCGCTCCGGGATCACCGGCACATACACCGCCGCCAGCTCGTCGGACGCGACGGTCCCCCGCTCCCCGTCCGGCATGTACAGCGGCCGGAACCCGCACCCGCCCAACGCCAGGGCCGAGGCCAGCACCCCGCGGCGACCGATCCTGCGCCCATCCCCGCCCTGCACAGCCCGGGGCGGCGTCATCCCGCCACCACGAAATTGACGATCCGGTCCGGCACGTGCACGCGCTTGACGACCCGCTTGCCCTCCAGCAGGCGCGCCACCGCGGGCTCCGCCTCCGCCATCGCCACCGCCGTCGCCGCATCGGTCCCGGGCGCGAGCGCGATCGTGGCGCGCAGCTTGCCCATCACCTGCACCGCCAGCGTCACCTGCTGCACCACCAGCAACGCCGGGTCGGCCTCCGGCCAGGGCTGCTCGGCCACCAGCATTGTGCCGGGGGCCACCAGGGCATAGACCTCCTCGGGCAGATGCGGCGCCATCGGCGCCATCAGCCGGGCCAGCACCAGCACCGCCTCGCGCCGCACCGCCTGCAGGCCGGGGCCTTGCGCGCCCCGTTCGGCGTCGCCCAGGGCGCCCACCAATTCATAGAGGCGCGCCACCGCCACGTTGAAGGCGAACCCCTCCAGCGCCTCCGTCACGGCCGCGATCGTGCGGTGCAGCATGCGCCGCAGCGCCTTGGCCTCGTCCCCGTCCTCCACGGGTGCCGCAGCGCTCGCCAGCCCCGCCACGCCCCCGGCCAGGCGCCAGACCCGCTGCATGAACCGCGAGGCCCCGGCGACCCCCGCCTCGGTCCACTCGATGTCTCGCTCCGGCGGGTTGTCCGACAGCACGAACCAGCGGGCCGTGTCCGCACCGTAGGTGTCGATGATGGCGCCGGGGTCCACCGTGTTCATCTTGCTCTTCGACATCTTCTCGCCGCGGCCCACCACCACCGCGGCCCCCGTCGCACGCTCCCGCACCACGCCCTGCGCGTCGCGCTCCACCGCGCCCGGAGTCAGCCAGCGGCCGTCCTCGGCACGGTAGCTCTCATGCGTGACCATCCCCTGGGTGAACAGCCCGGCGAACGGCTCGGCCACGCCGATCTGCTGCGTCTCGTGCAGCGCCCGGGTGAAGAAGCGCGCATACAGCAGATGCAGGATCGCGTGCTCCACCCCGCCGATATACTGGTCCACCGGCAGCCAATGGTCGGCCGCCGCCCGGTCGAACGCGAGGTCGGCAGCGGGGCTGCAGAACCGGACGAAATACCACGCGCTGTCGACGAAGGTGTCGAACGTGTCCGTCTCGCGCTGCGCCGGCGCACCGCAGGCCGGGCAGGCGACGTGCTTCCAGGTGGGGTGGTGGTCCAGCGGGTTGCCGGGCCGGTCGAAGCTGACGTCCTCCGGCAGGATGACCGGCAGGTCGGCCAGGGGCACGGGCACGACGCCGCAGGCCGCGCAGTGGATCACCGGGATCGGGCAGCCCCAGTAGCGTTGCCGGCTGACCCCCCAGTCGCGCAGCCGCCAATTGACCACCCCCGTGCCGGCGCCCATCGACTTCAGCCGGGCGATCGCCTCGCGCTTGGCCACGTCGGCGGACAGTCCGTCCAGGAAGCCCGAATGGATCATCGTCCCGGACCCGGTATAGACCTCGTGCGCCGTTCCGCCCGACACGACGGGCAGGATCGGCAGCCCGTACTTCTGCGCGAATTCGAAGTCGCGCTGGTCGTGCGCGGGGCAGCCGAAGATGGCGCCCGTCCCGTATTCCATCAGCACGAAGTTGGCGATCCAGACCGGGACCGTGCGCCCGGCTTCGAACGGGTGCACCACGCGCAGCCCGGTGTCGAAGCCGCGCTTCTCCGCTGTCTCGATGGCGGCTTCGCTGGTGCCGAGCGACCGGCATTCCGCGACGAACGCGGCGGCCGCGTCCGATCGCGCGGCGATGGCGGCGGCGATGGGGTGTTCCGCCGCGACGGCCACGAAGCTCATGCCGAACAGCGTGTCCGGCCTGGTGGTGAAGACCTCGACCGCATCGATGCCGTCGATTTCGCCCTCCAGCGCGAAGCGGGCCCGCGCGCCCTCGCTGCGGCCCATCCAGCGCGCCTGCATCGTCCGAACCCGCTCCGGCCAGCGCGGCAGGTCGTCGAGTGCCGCCAGCAGGGCAGGGGCCTGCTCGGTGATCCGCATCGACCACTGGTTCAGCTTCCGCTTCTCGACCACCGCGCCGGAGCGCCAGCCGCGCCCGTCGATCACCTGCTCGTTGGCCAGCACCGTGCCGTCCACCGGGTCCCAGTTGACCCAGCTTTCCCGCCGGGTTGCCACGCCCGCCGCCAGCATGTCCAGGAACAGCTTCTGCTGGTGCCCGTAATAGGACGGCTCGCAGGTCGCGACCTCACGCGACCAGTCGAGCGACAGGCCCATGCGCTGCAGTTCGGCGCGCATCGCCACGATGTTCGCCCGCGTCCAGGTGGCCGGGTGGATGCCGCGGTCCCGCGCGGCGTTCTCCGCCGGCAGGCCGAACGCGTCCCAGCCCATGGGGTGCAGCACCGAGAAGCCGCGGGCCCGCTTGTACCGGGCGACCACGTCGCCCAGCGTGTAGTTGCGCACGTGGCCGACGTGGATCTTCCCGCTGGGATACGGGAACATCTCCAGCACGTAGTATTTCGGCTTCCCGTCCGTCGGCACGTCGTCCACGTGGAAGCAGCCGCGTTCGGCCCAGGCCGCCTGCCACCGCGGCTCCAGGCCTCGGAAGTCATACCCCTCGCTCATCGCTCTTCCTTCCCCCCTTCCCGTGCAGGGAAGGGCCGGGGTGGGCGCTGCGGTCGGCTGAGCCGGCCCGCTGGCCCAGACCCCGTTTAGTTGCCTGCCGTCTGGGACCGCAGTTCCCGCGCCCGGGCCAGCACCTTGTTCTCGATGTCGCCCGTGGTGACCGGGCTGACGGCAGCGTCGACCCAGCGCCCGCCTTGCGAGACCTGGCGGAAGATCGAGACCTTGATGCCGTCGGCACGGAGCTGGCGGCCCAGGATATAGGCGGTCGCCTTGAACCGCTCGCCGCCACCCGAGGGAGGCTCGTACCAATCGGTGATGATGACGCCGCCGAACGGATCGGCCGAGGCCAGCGGCATGAACGCCAGCGTGTCGAGCGCGCCGCGCCACAGATAGGCGTTGACGCCGAGGGCCGCGCCCTCCTGGCTGCGGTCCGAGCTGGAACCCTTGCCGATGCCGAACACCAGGCCCTGGTCGCCGAACAGCTTGCCCTGCTCGCCGCCCTTCGTCCGGTAGTCCTGGTATTCGTCGTCCGCCACGCCACGGAGCTTGTCCTGCGTGCTGCTGCACCCGGCGAGCAACAGCGTCGCGACCAGCGTCGCGGGAACGATCAAGCGCTTCATCATGGCGTTCTACCTGGCTTCCGGCGCACCGCGCGCCGCGCACCTCATACCGCCAACCGTCGCGATGTCCAAGCATCTTCCCCTGGCGCGGCGATCTGCCGATCCAGAGGAAGGATCGGCCCTCCGGAAATGAAAAAGGGGCGGTGGTTGCCCACCGCCCCTTCGTCAAGTCAGGAAGAAACCGCTTACCAGCTGAACGACGTGCCCAGCGAGACGATCCGCGACTCGATCCTGTTGCTGAACGCGTTCCCCACCGGGTTGCCGGCAGTGACGCCCTGACCCGTGATGAAGTTGAACCCGTTCTGGCGACGCTCCTGAGCGATACCCGAGAGGAAGAGGCTGACGCCAGGGGCGACCGAGTAGGTCGCACCCGCCGCGACGCCACGCTCGACGCGCTGACGCTGGAAGTAGGCGTTACCGATGTCACCCGCGCTCTGGTAGTTCAGGTAGTGCGCACCCATCACGACCGGGCCGATGGTGTAGGAGGCGCCGATCAGCCAGGCTTCGCCGCTCGGCAGCCCCTTGGGGGCGAGGCCCCATTGGCCGTTGACGCGACCGAACTCGTACTTGCCGCCGACGCTGAAGCCCGCGTAGGTCAGCGCGATGCCGAAGTCGGCAACGGCCAGGCCGTCGAAGTTGTCGCGCACCGTGCCGGCTGCACGGTTCGAATTGAACGCGACGCCGTTCTGGTCGTCCTTGACGTTCGAGCTGGCGATGAAGCCGCCCGTCGCCGCGATGCCGAAGCCACCGAACGTGCCACGATACCGGATCAGCGCGTCGACCGTGTTCTTGCGACGGCCGCTTTCAGCGTTGCTCGGGCTGGAGGCCAGCTGGTCGCAGCCCGGACCGGCCACGCTCTGGCCGTTCGCGCCCGTCGCCGCCGTGAAGGCACCGGCCGCGTTCACGAAGTTCGCGGTCGACGTGTAGCTGTTGTTGCCGCAGCCGCCGCCGCCGCTGTCCGTGCCGACGTTGGCCGTGCTCGGCTCGAACGAGGCGCCGAAGTCGAAGCCGTAGAACTGCGGCGACAGGTAGATCGCCTTGTTCGTGGTGTACATGTTGCCGACGTCGCCGAACGGCCAGGTGATGGTCGCGGCACCCGGAAGGAAGAAGTTCAGGTCGCCGTTGAGCCCGCCACCGTCGAAGTTTTCGAAGTTGCCGGTCATGTAGAGGCTGCTCGGGCCGTCCGTCGAACCCAGGCGGATCGTGCCGAGCTGGTCGGTCCCGATGTAGCCCCACTCACGGCGCAGATACAGCGCGCCGCGGGCGCGGCTCTGCTGCGAGATGCTGCCGAAGGCGCCGCCGCCGGAGCCGGACAGGTTGTCCTGTCGGATTTCGAGGCTGGCACCATACTTCAGGCCGTTCGCGGCGACGCCGTCGAAGCCCGGATAGAGGCGCGCGTAGTCGGCGAACAGGTAGTTGGACAACTTGTTGGTGCCCGACGCCGTGCCCTGGCCCGCGGCGTTCACCGTGCCGGTCGCGGTCGTCTGCGCATTGTTGTTGAAGTCGCTCAGCGAGTCGGCGATCGCATAAAAGCGGAAACGGCCGTTCAGACGAACGGTCACGGTGCCGGGCGCAGGGCTGGCCGTCTGGGCGTCGGCCGTGCTGGCCACCCCGATCGACGCGCCCAGCACGGCCACAGTGGCCAGCAGGAGCTTACGCATCAAAAACCTCCTCAAAACGCCGTCGAACGGCGAACTCATCAAGGCCCCGTCTCACCCTCGGCACGCCGCATCACACGGACGCGCCTCGATGGGCGAGGTCAGCCAGACCTGGACACACTATTGACTTGCCGGACGCGCTCTCGCAATCGTCAAACCCGGTCGAACATGGCAATCGTGGAACACTGTGGCAAACATGCCACGGTCGCTCACTTGCCCAGAAAAGCCCCGATCGCCCCGATCCCGCCGACAGACCTCGGCAGCCGCCGCACCGTCGACCCGTCGATCCCGCCCAGGGCATGAACCTGCATCCGCGAACCCGCCGCAGAGGCCCGCCGCGCCAGGGCCGCCCATCGCAGCGCACCATGCGGTGCAGCACCAGCATGGCTCGACGTCGCAAATGCCGGTGACAGGAACACCACGCCCACCCCGGCCCGCCGTGCCCGGATCAGCTCGGTCATGTCATGGGCGGAGGCCGTCCAGAACGCGGCGCGGCCGCACGCATGCCCTGCCCGTGCATGCCGCCCGACGCCGGGCAGCGGGATCGGATCGCCGGCGACAACCATGGCCAGGCGCCGCATACGACAGACTTGCCACACCTGCCGCGCCAGATGTGACCGGTTTGCCACACCATCGTGCCGGAACACGATCCCACAGGCACCCCTGGGCAAACGACGGACGACATCCCATAGGTCAGGCATCCGTCCGGCATCCGTGAACAGCCACAACGACGGTCCGGCCCGGCCCAGCCGTCGCGCCCGCGACCGCGCCGCCCGGCCCCAGGCGAGAAGCCGCTCATCCATGGCCCACCAGACGCGACAGCCCCGCCTCCATCCGCTCGGCCCACCCTGCGGCGGAAGCGCCGTGGCGGCAACGGCCCCTGGGATTTCTCGCGCAATCCCCCGCTTGACCGATCCCCCCGCGCACGACAAGCCTCCGTCGATGACCGCACCCGCCGCGTCCCCAGCCCCCCGGCAGCTCGCCACCCGCCTGCTCGCCATCCGGGCCCGCATCGAGGCCGCCCTGCTCGAAGCCGGCCGGGCCCCCGGCAGCGTAGCCCTGGTCGCCGTGTCGAAGACGCACCCGGCGGACGCCGTCGAACAGGCATTGCAGGCCGGGCAGACATTGTTCGGCGAGAACCGGGTGCAGGAGGCCGGGGCCAAGTTCCCGGATCTCCGGCCGGCCTGGCCCGCCCTTTGCCTTCATCTCATCGGGCCCTTGCAGACGAACAAGGCACGCGACGCCGTCCGCCTGGCCGACGTCATCGAGACCCTCGACCGGCCTCGCCTGGCCGACGCCGTCGCCGACGCCATCCAGAAGGAAGGCCGCACCCCGACCCTGCTGGTGCAGGTCAACGTCGGGAGCGAGGCCCAGAAGGCCGGGATCGACCCGGCCGAGGCCGACGCTTTCATCGAGGCCTGCCAGCAGCGCTTCGGCCCCGCGTTGGCTGGCCTGATGGCCATCCCGCCCGTGTCGCAGGACCCCTCGCCCCATTTCGACTGGCTGGCCGCCTGTGCCGCGCGCCATGGCCTCGCCACGCTCTCCATGGGCATGTCCGGGGATTTCGAGGCCGCGATCCGGCATGGCGCCACCCACGTCCGGGTCGGCTCGGCGATCTTCGGAACCAGGGACTGACGAACGGCCGGATGGCCGCAGACCCGCGCGCGGCCGCCGCCCCAACGATCCCGGACTATTCCTGACGTCTTCGAAATTGCGGACTGGCGCCATCGGCTCGTAAAAACTCCGTGATCTCTCAGGAGTTCGTGCCGTCGAACATACCCCACCCCGCAGGTCGTCCCTGCTCTGGCTCAAGCGGCTTGCCGCCGCAACCTTGCTGCCGTTCCGGCACCGCCGGTCGCGGCGCGGCGTCGTGGCGCCCGGCGGGCACAAGCCCATGGCCAAGGTCACCTTCGGCCGCGCCCTGAACGACGTCGCACGGGCCGCCATCGCGACGCCGACGCCCCCGCTCTCGTCGCAGCTTTACGCGATGATGGGCTTCATCCCAGGCTTCCGCGCGCTGGGCCCGCTCAGCAAGGTGCTGGTGCTCGCGGCCATGTTCACCGGCGCATGGCTCGCGACCATCGGCGCCTCCACCACCGGCGACGCCACCTCCCTGGACATGGTCCCGGGCCCGATCATCATGGCGGAAGGGCCGCTTCAGGTCAGGACAGTCGATCCGCTGGATCGGATGGGACCGGCACCGTCCGGGCCGGACACCGCCGCCATGACCCTCCCGGAGCGCGCCGAGCCGGCGCCCGATGCCCCGGCCGGTCCTGCCAAGGCGGAGTCGCTCCCCGATGCCACGTCGACGCTGTCCAAGACCGCTGTCGAGGCGTCCGCGCCGGGCAAGCCATCGGATGGCGCTGCCGACACGGTGGCCGCCTGGGGCGCCGCCTGGAGCTTTCCTCCGGCTCTTCCCTCGGCGACCGGCGGCGGAGCGCCGGCTTCGGACCCTGCGCCGATCGTGGGTGCCGGGCTGGCCTCGGCGCAGTTCGCCGTGCCCGGACTGGCGTCCACCCCGTCACGGACGACGGCCGCACCGGCTTCTGCCGGAATAAGCGTGGCCGTCGCAAGCGTGGCCCAAGTGTCCGAGGCTCTGTCCGGCGCGGCCTCCGCCGGCACAACGGCCGCCTTGATCTCCACCGATCCGGTCGCGACGCCCGTCATTGCAAGCTCTGCTCAGCCGGGCACCCCATCCTCTGCCGTGCCGACCGATCCCTCCGCGAACGACCCGGCGTCGAGCGCTCCTTCGTTGGCCAGCTCGTCTCCCGCCAGCCCGCCCACCCCCGCTCCGGCGCAAGTCGATCCGTTTCAGATCGGGCCGTTTCAGATCGGGCCTACTCAGATCGGGCCAGCTCAGATCGGGCCAGCTGACGCCGGCCCCGCGCTGGCCGATCTGCCGTCGACGGCCCCTGTGCCGGTTGCGTCCGCGCCACCCTCGGTCCTGCCGGACACCATGCCGCCTGCCGCGGGCCCGCCTGGTCCCGCCGGGACGCCACTATCGCCCAACGCGCCCGGCGGTCCCGGCGCCCAGGTCCTTCTTCCGCCCCCGGTCATCCCGGCCGACGCGCCGATCTCGACCGCCGTCTCGGTGCCGGCGCCGGCCGGGCTACTCTGCCTCCTGGTCGCCGGCGGGCTGACGGTCCTGACCCGGCGCCGCGGACACTGACGGCTACGTCCCGGTCACGATCGCGGTCGCGCCGCTCAGCACGCCCAGCTTCTCGCCGCGCAACACCTTGTCCTGTGTGATCAGCCCGCGCGCCTGCGTCTCGATCGCCCGGCGTGCCTCCGCCTCCGCCTCGCCCGGCGGCAGCACCAGCACGCCGGTGTCGTCGCACAGCACGGCATCCCCCGGCATCACCACCACCCCGCCGATGCTGACCGGATGATTCAGGCGTCCCCCCATGTCCAGCAGCCGCGTCGTGATCGGCGCCATGCCGCGGCACCACATGGGAAAGTCCGACACCTCGATCTCCTCCAGGTCCGTGCAGGGCCCGTCGACCACGCCCGCCTTCGCGCCGGAGGCTTTGGCCGCGACCGTCACCCCGCCGCCCCAGCAGGCGTGCCGGTCGTCGCCCAGCCGGTCCACCACCAGGATGTCGCCGGGCCGCAGCAGCCCCAGCGCATGGTGCAGCAGGGTCGAATCCAGGCCCGGGATCGCCACCGTCACCGCCGTCCCGGCAACCCGGCGCCGGCGCAGCAGCGGCTGGATGCGCCGGTCGCAGAACCCCCAGTGCCGCCAGTGGCCCACGGTGGCCGTCTCGGTCTGCTCCAGCAGCGCGATCACCTCCGGGCTGATCGCTGCGGGCATCGGACCCAAGTCATACTGCGCCATCGTTCGATCCCCGTGTGCCTTGCCGGGCATCTTCGGACCCGGGGCAGCCCCTGTCCAGGCACCTTGCCCCTCCCGACCCCCCGGGCTCCATGCCGCACCCCATGCCGCGCCCCGTGCCGCGCCCCATGCCGCGCCACGACGGCTTGCACAACCCGCACCTTGCAGACTATGCCTGCGCCACTGCGCCCCCCCGTCCAGACCCGGCCCGATCCGCCGTGCCTCGGCGCGGTCGCTGCGCGCGCGGAGAGACACCCAGACATGACGAGCTTGCCCATGACGACGAAGCCCGAGCCCCGCTCGCCATGAACACCCGCCGCCGACGCGCGCCGAACCGGACGGCCTGGACGTGACGACCCAGGCTGCCGCCTTGGCCCGCCGCCCGCTGCGCGCCGCGGCGGTCATCGGCGTGCTCGGTGTGGTCTATGGCGACATCGGGACCAGCCCGCTGTATGCGCTGAAGGCCAGCCTGACGCATTTCGTCGGGCCGGGCGTGGGCCGCCCCGAAGTGCTCGGCGTGCTCTCGCTGATCTTCTGGGCGCTCGTGCTGACCGTGACCGTGAAGTACGTGGCCCTGGTCATGCGCGCCGACAACAACGGCGAGGGCGGCATCCTCGCCCTCATGGCCGTGGCGCAGCGGGGCGTCAAAGGCGCCCGCATGCACAGCATCCTCGGTCTCGTCGGCATCGGCGGCGCATGTCTGTTCTTCGGGGACGGGGTCATCACTCCCGCGATCTCCGTGCTCTCGGCCGTCGAGGGGCTCGAGATCGTGTCGCCGGAGTTCAAGCGCGTCGTCATCCCCGTCTCGGTCGTCGTCATCCTGGCGCTGTTCGCCGTGCAGGTCCGCGGCACCGGCACGATCGGGCGGCTGTTCGGGCCCGTCATGGCCGTGTGGTTCGTCGTCATCGCGGCACTCGGCGCCGTGCAGGTGGTGGCGCATCCCGGTATCCTGGCCGCGCTGTCGCCGCACCATGGCGTCTGGCTGTGCATCCACCACGGCTGGCTGTCCTTCGTCGCCCTCGGCTCCATCGTCCTGGCGGTGACCGGGGCCGAGGCGCTCTATGCCGACATGGGGCACTTCGGCGCCGCCCCCATCCGGGTCGCCTGGTCCTTCTTCGTGCTCCCCTGCCTCGTGCTCAACTACTTCGGCCAGGGCGCCCTCGTGCTCGACGACCCCGCAGCGCTCGAGAACCCTTTCTACCTAATGGCCCCCGAGTTCCTCCGCCTCCCGCTGGTCGTGCTCGCCACGCTGGCCACCGTCATCGCCAGCCAGGCGCTGATCTCGGGCGCATACTCCATCGCGCGGCAGTGCATGCAGATGTCGTTCCTGCCCCGCATGACCGTCCGCCACACGAGCCAGACGGAGGAGGGCCAGATCTTCCTGCCGCAGGTCAACGCGGCGCTCCTGGTCGGCGTGCTGGTGCTGGTGCTGTCGTTCCGCAGCAGCGACGCCCTGGCCTCCGCCTACGGCATCGCCGTCACCGGCACCTTCCTGTGCACGGACCTGCTGGCCACCGTCGTGTTCCGCCGCCGCTACAACTGGTCGCGCACCCTGACCGTCATCGTCTTCGGCGCGCTGTTCGCGCTCGATCTGCTGTTCTTTGCCGCCAACGCGTTGAAGATCCCGGAAGGCGGATGGGTGCCGCTGATGCTCGGCCTCGGGATCATGGCGATGATGACGTCGTGGCATCGGGGCCGCGAGTTGATGCTGGCCCGCTGGAAACAGGACAGCCTGCCGCTCGCGTCGTTCCTCAAGCGTCTGCCGCAGTCGCGCACCGTCCGCGTGCCGGGCATCGCGGTGTTCCTGACGGGGAACCCCGACTACGTGCCGGCCGCCCTGCTGCACAACCTGAAGCACAACAAGGTCCTGCACGAGAAGGTCCTGTTCGTGACGGTCGAGAACCTCGATGTGCCGGAAGCCACCCCGGCGGAACGGACGGAGGTCTCCGACCTGGCGCCCGGCGTCCACCGCGTCGTGCTGCGCTACGGCTTCATGGAAAGCCCGAACATCCCGCGGGCGCTCGAGGACCTGCAGGCGCGCTCGCCGGGCCAAGGGCTCGAATACGACCCGATGCAGGCCAGCTTCTTCCTGGGCCGCGAGGTGCTGGTGCGCGCCATGGTCCCGAAGCTGCCGACCTGGCGGCTGTTCCTGTTCCTGGTGATGGCGCGCAATGCCGTCCCGGCTACGGAGTTCTTCCGCATCCCCAGCGACCGCGTGGTCGAACTCGGCGTCCGCGTCGCGATCTGACGAATTCCGGAGAACCCGCCCCGCGACTGCCGCGTTGGCATCGACGGGGCAGTGTACAAGGCAGGTGATGACCAAGGTGACGCTCGTTCTGGCCAGGGGCCCGGGGAACCCCGAAGGCGACATCGCCGACCGCCTGGTGCTCCATCTCTGCCTCACCGCCCAAGGACAGATCGACCTCCCCGCCTTCGAGAGCGCCCCCGAGCCCTGGCTGGCCGGCCGTGAACAGCCCGACAAGGCGACCCGCCACCTGGAGGTCACCCGCCTCGACGAAGGCTGGGCGTTGCAGAGCACCCGCAGCCAGGACGACCCGATCTGGGTGTTCGAGGGCCACGTCTACCGTCCGGGCGAGCTCATCGTCGTGCGGCGGCCCGATGGGGAGGAGCTGCTCTATCGCATCGTCGCGACGGAGGCAGACTGATCGTTCCGCAGGCAGTCGCTTGCCAAGCGGGCTGTTCTCGCCTCGGTCAGGCCTGCGATGCCCGGAATCGATGCAACGCTCCCGTGACACGGAGGAAGCGGCACCGTAACCTTCCGGCCATTCAAGCCGGAGCTGTCTCGATGGATGCCGTCCTCCGACCCACCCTGGCCCCGGGCATGACCCGCATCGTGTGGTCCAGCATCATCGGCACCGCGGTCGAGTGGTACGACTTCCTGATCTACGCCACCGCCACGGCCCTCGTGTTCAACAAGCTGTTCTTCCCCACCAGCGACCCGGCCCTCGGCACCATCGTCGCCTTCGGCACCTACGGAGTCGGCTTCTTCGCCCGTCCGCTGGGGGCCGCCCTGTTCGGCCATTTCGGCGACCGCGTCGGGCGCAAGGCCATGCTGGCCGCCACCATCTCGATCATGGGCGTCGGCACCTTCCTCATCGGCCTGCTGCCCACCTATGCCCAGATCGGGGTCGCCGCCCCCGTGCTGCTGGTGATCCTCCGTCTGCTGCAGGGCATCGGCCTGGGCGGCGAGTGGGGTGGGGCCGTCCTGATGGTCGTGGAATCGGCCCCCACCCGGCATCGCGGGCTGCTGGGCAGCATGGTCCAGATCGGCAACCCCGTCGGCAACCTGGCCGCGATCGGCATGTTCGCCCTGGTCTCCCAGCTGCCCGAGGCCACCTTCCTCGACTGGGGGTGGCGCATCCCCTTCCTGATCAGCCTGCTGCTGGTGGGGGTCGGCCTCTGGATCCGCGTCACCCTGCAGGAGACGCCGGCGTTCCGCGCGCTCCAGGCCCGGGCCGACATCGCCCGCCTGCCCATCGCGGAGGTGCTGACCACGAACCGCCGCCCCTTCTTCATCGCCGTGGGCCTCAAAATCAGCGAGATCGCCTGGGCCAGCATCGCCGGGGTGTTCGTGATCAGCTACGTCACCGGACGGCTGGGCCTGCCCCGCAGCCTCGTGCTGAACGCGCTGCTGCTGGCCAACGTCGTGGCCCTGTTCGCCATCCCGCTGTTCGGCCACTTGTCGGACCGGCTGGGCCGCAAGCCCCTGTGCTACGTCAGCTGCGCCTTCGCCATCCTGTTCGCCTGGCCCCTGTTCGCCCTGCTGGACACCAAGGACCCGGCGCTCGTCACCACCGCCATCGTCCTGGGCATCACCTTCGGCCAGTTCATGATGTTCGGCATCGGCGCGCCCTGGTATTCCGAGCTCTTCCCCGCCCGGCTGCGCTACAGCGGGGCGTCGCTGGGGTTCCAGGTGGGGGCCGCCCTCAGCGGCGGGCTGAGCCCCTTCATCGCTGCCAGCCTGCTCGCCTGGAGCGGTGGCGCCACCTGGCCGATCTCGGCCTACCTGGTGCTGTGCGCCCTGATCACCCTGACCGCGGCGTTGGCGGCACCGGAGACGGCCCGGCGGGAGATCTAGCGCACCCCAGCCCCGTGTAGCCCAGTCGGCGCGTTCAGCCGGCAGCGCGCAATGCGTCGGCCAGCAACAGCCGCACCCGCTCCCGCGGCATCGGTCGACCGGTCAGGTAGCCCTGCACCCGCCGGCACCCGAGCCGGCGCAGGGTCTCCAGCTCCTCCTCCGTCTCCACGCCTTCCGCCACCACGTTCAGGTTCAACCGCTCGCCCAACGACAGCAGCGCCTCCACGATCGCCAGGGTTCCGTCGTCGCTGCACATGCCCTGAATGAACGACATGTCGATCTTGATGCCGTCGAACGGGAAGCGGCGCAACGTGCTGAGGCTCGCGAAGGCTGTGCCGAAATCGTCCAGCGTGATCTGGATCCCTTGCGCGCGCAGCGCCTGCATGGTGTGCAGCACGGACCCGGTGTCGTCGAGCAGCAGGCCCTCGGTCACCTCGAGATGGAGGCGTGTCGGCGCCAGCCCGGTTCGGGCCAGGACCTCGGCGATCTGCTCCGTCAGGCCGGGCTGGCGGAACTGCAGCGGCGAGAAGTTCACCGAAAGGCACACGGGCTCCGCCCAGGTGGCGGCTTCGGTGCAGGACGTCTCGAACGCCCACCAGCCCAGGGGCAGGATCAGCCCGCTCGCCTCCGCCACGGGCACGAATCGGGCGGGCGGCATCGGCCCTTTCACGGGATGGTTCCAGCGCAGCAACGCCTCCAGCCCACGCACCTCGAGCGTCATGGCGTCGCAGATCGGCTGGTAGGCCAGCGTGAAGGCCTCGCGCTCGAACGCCTCCTTGATGTCGCGCTCGATCAGGAACTTCTCCTCCTGAATCGACGCCAGGGAAGGCTCGAACAGCCGGCAGGTGTTCCGCCCCGCCCCCTTGGCGTCGTACAGCGCCGCATCCGCGTTGCGCAGCAGGGCGTCGGGCGTGGTGCCGTCGGCGGGATACAGCGCGATCCCGACGCTGGCGCCGATCAACGACGGTTGCCCGTCGATGTCGAACGGCTGCCCCAGCATATGCACCAGCCGCTGGGCCAGCTGGACCGCCTCATACGGCTGGCCCCCGCGGGGCTGGACGACCGCGAACTCGTCGCCCCCGAGCCGCGCCACCGTGTCGCCCTCGCGCACCCCGGCCCGAAGCCGCCCGGCCACGGCCGCCAGCAGCTTGTCCCCAACCTCGTGCCCGCGCATGTCGTTCACGCGCTTGAACCCGTCCAGGTCCAGATACAGCAAGGCGAGCCCTTGTTCGCCCCGCGCCGCCGTCGTGACCGCGTTCCCCAGGCATTCGTTGAACACCGTCCGGTTGCCCAGCTGCGTCAGGTCGTCGTGCAGGGCCATGTGGCGGATGCGCTCCTCCGTCACCTTGCGGAACAGCGCCGGCCGGATCGTGTTCGCCAACGAGGCGATGTCGGCCACGATCTCGTCCAGGTCCTCCCGCTCCGAGACGAACGCCAACGAGATGCCGAACCGCTGCTCCTGCACCCAGATCGGATAGCTCACCTGGCTTGCCAGCCCGCTTTCCATCGCGGCGGCAAGCAGGGCGAACTGCGCCGTGTCGGTCACCTGGGAGTAGATCGACGTCTGCGGCTGGTTCCGCGCGATCGCGGCCGCCGTCATCGAGTTCCCGGCGCGCACGGGAGAGCTGGGCGACTGCTGGTAATAGGCGTGCTCGTTGAACCGGCTCACCTCCCGCATCATGCCGTCCGCGACGTCCAGCTTCCAGATGCGCCCGACCGGCGCGCCATGGTGCCGGCACAGCTCGCCCAAAAGGCTGGTCAGGGCATCGGCACACGACACCGCTTCGGAGACCAGGCGCAGCATCCGGTCGGCGCGCACGGCGCGGCGAGTGATGTCGGCCAGCGCGGCGTTGCGTTTGGACTGCCTGGCGATGCCCGCAGCCAAGGCCGCCAGCTCGGTCAACGCCCTCGCTGCGCCAGGTGCCGGCGCCGCCGGGCCGGAGCAGCCGACGATCAACCATCCCCGGGAAATCCCAGGCAGCGGAACGAGGGTCAGGGAGCGCAGCCTGACGCCATGGGCTGTCAGCCGCCAGTCCTGGAACCGCGGATCGCGCCGCACATCGGGGATCGTCAGGCCGACCGCCTCGCTGCCGCACGCCGCCAGCAGGCCCTCGATGTCCGCAGCATCGATCCGCAGCCCGCTGGAGGCGAACACCCCGGGACCGCCGATGATCGCTGCGGCCGTCAGTCCCGACACCTGCACGGCGAGGCGAGCCAGCCCAGTCAGCAGTGCGCCGGACGTGTCCTCATCCGCTGTCTCGGCCCTGCCGTCACCCGCCATGCGCGCTCGTCCACCTGGCTGTCGAAACCGTTCGTTGCACCGCCTGCCGATAGGCTACACGGAACGGCCAAACTGCGCCACAAGGTCGCGTGTCCGGCCGGGATCGGATTGCTTCATCACCTGCCAGGTCAACCGCTGGCAGTCGTCGATCGTGGTGCTGCGGACCGCCTGCTTGACCCGGGGCACCGCCGAGGCGTTCGTGCTGAAGCAGCGCAGGCCCAACCCCAGCAGCAGCGGCGTCATATCGGGGTTCGCCGCCATCTCGCCACACACCGAGACGGGGATCCGGTGCCGGTTCGCTGCTTCCACGGTGAACTGGATCAGCCGCAGCATCGCCGGGTGCAGCGGGTCATAGAGGTCCGCCACATCCGTCTCGCCACGATCGACCGCCAGCGCATACATGCACAGGTCGTTCGTGCCGATTGCGAAGAAATCGGCTTCCGCCGCCAGGGCGTCGGCGGACAGCGCAGCCCCGGGCGTCTCCACCATGATGCCCAGCGGCGGCAGCACCTTCGGCAGCCCCACCCCGGCATCCCGCAGCCGCTGCGCGACCCGCAGGTAGATCGACCGCGCCGCCCGCACCTCGGCCACGTTCGTCACCATCGGCAGCAGCACCCGGACCGGCCCCGCCATCCCCGCCCGCAGGATGGCCGTCAGCTGCACCTCGAACAACGCCGGCTGGCGCAGCAGCAGCCTGATGCCGCGCAGCCCGAGCGCCGGGTTGGCGTCCACGAGGTCGGGCACCAGCCCCGCCGCGGTCAGCGCCTCGATCTCCTTCTCGCCGCCCCAGTCCAGCACACGGATCGTGACGGGATCGCCCGCCATGGTCTCCACCACGTTGCGGTAGCTCTCGGCCTGCTCCCCCTCGTCGGGCACCGTGTCGCGGTTCATGAACAGGAACTCGCTCCGCAGCAGCCCGATGCCCGCGGCGCCCGCCTGCGCGATCATGGGCAGCTCGACCGGCAGCTCGAGGTTGGCCTGCAGGTCGACCGCCTCGCCGTCCAGCGTGACGGCGGGCAGGCGCCGCAGCCGGCTGAGACGCTGACGGTCGCGCGCGAACGACGCGACGGCACGACGGGCCGAAACCAGGCTCTGGGCGGTGGGGTTGACCAGGATCGTGCCTGCCGACCCGTCGAGCACCATGAGGTCGCCGGCCCGCAGCCCGGCCATCAGCCCCGGCGCACCCAGCACGGACGGGATGCCCAGCGCCCGCAGCAGGATGGACGTGTGGCCGTCGGTCCCGCCCTCCTCCGTGGCGACGCCCGCGATCCGCGAGGGGTCGATCAATGCGGCATCGCTGGGCCGCAGCCCTTCCGCGACCAGGATCGAGCCCGGCGTCGAATCGGCAAAGCTGCGGAACGGCGCCCGGGTCAGGTTGCGCACCAGCCGCCGCCCGATCTCCCGCACCTCGTCCGCCTGCCGCTGCGGCCCCGCATCGTCGATCGAGGGATCGGCCTCGCCCATCTTGGCCAGGGCCGAGCCGATCGCGTTCGCCTCCTCCATCACGGCCGTCTCGGCCGAGACCAGGCGGTCCGTGATCCGGACCCGGGCGCCGCGCAGCAGGCGTGACGGGCCCAGCATCTGCAAGTAGGCGTCCAGCAGCGGCGCGATCTCGCCCTGGCTCTCCTCCGGCAGCACCGCGACCCGGCTTCGCAGCTTCAGCAGCTGCTTGCGCGACTGGCCGATCGCGGAATCCAGCCGCGCCAGCTCGCCCTGGATGTCTGCGGCGTGGATCCGATGCCGGGTGACGACGGCCGGCGCCTCCATCGTCCGGAATACCGGACCGATCGCGACCCCGGCGCAGGCCGGGATGCCCACCAGCCGCCGCTCGGGCCTGTCGCTCAGGGGCGTGGGATCCGGCGGCTCAGTCCTGCTCATGGAAGCCAGCCTCGACCAGGCCGCTCAGCGCTTCGAGCGCCTCCTTCGCATCCCAGCCTTCCGCCTGCAGCGTGATGGTCGAACCCAGTCCGGCGCCCAGCATCATCAATCCCATGATCGAGCGCGCCGACACGCTCTGCCCGTCACGCAGCACCTCGACCGAGGCCCCGAAGCGTTCGGCCATGGTCACGAACTTGGCGGCGGCGCGGGCATGCAGCCCCCGCCGGTTGACGATCGTCAGGACCCGGGTGAGGGCCGTGGCGCTCGGGGGGGCGCTCGGGGCGGCGCCGTCGGGGCCGGGGGTCCCGTTCACCCCGAGACGACCTTGCGGCACGACGGCAGCACCCGGGACGCGGCGGCGATGTACTTGCGGCCTGCGGCCTGGGCACAGTCGACGCATTCCTCCAGGGTCTGGCTCGAGCGGACCTTCGCCAGCTTGACCAGCATGGGCAGGTTCACGCCCGAGATCACCTCCACCCCGTCGCGCGACATCATCGAGATCGCCAGGTTGCTGGGCGTGCCGCCGAACATGTCCGTCAGCAGGACCACGCCGTCGCCCGTGTCCACCCGCGCGATCGAGTCGTGCATGTCCGCACGTCGGCCCTCGATGTCGTCGTCGGGCGCGATGCACACCGTCGCGACGTTCCGCTGCGGACCGACGACGTGCTCCATGGCGGAGCGCAGTTCGTCGGCCAAGCGGCCATGGGTCACCAGCACGAGGCCGATCATGATACCTTCTGAAATCCTTCCTGAAGCGGCGCCATCCCGCCGCGGTCGTTCATCGGCACGGCTGGCCGGTCTCGCTGACATCCGCCGATCCCACGCCGCTCATCCCACGCCGCTCATCCTGTCCCGCTCTCGCAAGCTGGCCCATGACGGGAGTCTGCGCCTGCGTCAACTCTCCCGATTTCAGCAACTCACGATGCACGGCCGTGACAAGCCATGCCGGCCCGCCCGGCTGCACCCCGTCCCTGCCGAGTTCGGCCAGGATGGGGGCCAGGCGTTCGACGGTCCGCACGGACCGGTGCCGTCCACCGGTGCAGCCGACCGCGATCGTCGCATACTTCTTGCCCTCCTGCACGAAGCGCGGAAGAACCAGCCGCAACAGTGTCACCAGCGCGGCGAAGAACCCCTCGTACTCCGGATCGGCCTCGACATACGCAGCGACCTGCGGGTCGAGCCCGGTGCGTGGCCTCAATATGGGATCGTAGTGCGGGTTCCGCAGGAAACGCGCGTCGAACACCATGTCCGCCTCGCGGGGCAGACCATCGGGGAACGCGAACGACATCAGGGTCACCGTCATCGGCGTCGCCACCGGCCCGTCTAGCCGGAACCGCTCCTCGATCAGCTGGCGCAGCCGCGGCAAAGGGAGGTCGGACGTGTCGACGATCAGGTCGGCCGCGCCGCGCAACGCCAGCGTGAGGCTCACCTCCCGCTCGATCCCGTCGATGACGCGTCCGCCGGGCGCGAGGGGGTGCCGCCGCCGCGTCTCGGTGTAGCGGCGCAGCAGCGCCGCGGGCTCGGCCATGGCATAGACCAGCTGCGGCTTCACGCCCGGGTTCAGCCGCAGCCGGTCGAGCGTTGCGAGCACCAGCGGCGCATCGAAGCCGAGCGTCCGCGCATCGAGCCCCAGCGCCAGCGGCCGGTCGCCCCGGCCCACCAGCGTCTCGACGAAACTCAGCGGCGGGTTGTCGATCGCCTCGTAGCCCAGGTCCTCGAGCGCCCGCAGGATCGAGGCCTTGCCGGCACCCGACAGGCCCGTGACCAGCACCAGGGGTGTCAAGCGAAGGCACCCGCAATGGTGTCGAGCTGCCCGGTTGCGCAGCGCCACGCGGCCGTGACCCGGGCGGGCGCCGAAGCGGAGGCCGGGTCGATCCGGACCAGCGGCAGCCCCAGGTGTCGTTCGGGCTCCGGCAGCCGCGCCCCGCGCCCGAGCGCCACGGCCAGCACCAGCCTTGCGTCGGCCACGAACGGAAGTCGCAGGATCCCGAGCCCCCGCACCTCCAGCAACCCGGCTAGTCCCGCCGGGGCACGGGCGATCTGGTCGCCCACGTCCACCCGGTCATCGGCCACCAGGCTGAACCCGTGGTCGAGCAGGCGCAGCAACAGGTCGGACTTCCCCGAACCGGGCGGCCCGATCAGGAGCACCCCGGCCCCGTCCCGGGCAGCGCAGCTCGCGTGAAGTTGCATGACGGCCGTTTCTCGCCTTTATGCCGCTGAAAGGGAAGCGTCTTGTGGCAAGGGGGTGCGCATGCCATCGTTGACCGATGTCGTGCCGTGAAGCCATCGAAGCCGCGGCCCGGCGCCTGATCCCCCACATCCGCGGCACACCCGTCCTGGCCATGGCCAACGACGACCACCCTTGCGACGCGACCGTGATCCTGAAGCTCGAGTTCCTGCAGCACAGCGGCAGCTTCAAGGCCCGGGGCGCGTTCAACCGGCTCCTGACCGCGAACATCGGGCCCGAGGGCGTCGTCGCAGCCAGCGGGGGCAATCATGGGGCGGCGGTGGCCCTGGCCGCGCAACGGCTCGGCGTCCCGGCCACCATCTTCGTCCCGCAAGCCACGCCGGCATCGAAGCTGCAGCGCATCCGGGCCTATGGCGCCCAGGTGGTTCAGGGCGGGGCGGGCTACGCCGCTGCGCTTAAGGCATGCGACGCCTACCGGGCGCGCACCGGCGCCCTGGGCGTGCACGCCTACGACGATCCCGCGGTGTTGGCCGGGCAGGGAACGGTCGCGCGGGAGTTCGAGGCCGCGACGCACGGCTTGACCCACGTCGTGGTGGCCGTCGGCGGCGGTGGCCTGGTCGGCGGGATCGGCACCTGGTTCGAAGGCTCGCCCACCCGGGTCGTCGCGGTCGAACCTGCCTCGTGCCCCACCTTGCATGCGGCATTGCGCGCGGGCCGGCCTGTGCCGGTGGAGGTGGGGGGCGTTGCCGCCGACAGTCTGGGCGCCCGGACGGTCGGCACGCTGGCCTTCGACGTCGCCCAGCGGACCGGCATGACCAGCGTCCTGGTCGACGATGCCGCGATCGTCGCGGCCCAGCGCACCCTATGGGACCGCCTGAGGATCGTCGCCGAACCCGGCGGCGCCGCGGCCCTGGCGGCCCTGCTCAGCGGAGCCTGGACTCCTCCCGCGGGGAGCCGGGTCGGGGTCGTCTTGTGCGGCGCCAACACGGACCCCGCGGCAATCGTCTGACGTCGTTACGCATGGAACATGATGTTTCACGTGAAACATCAGCCCTGCGGCAAGCGCACCAGGAACCGTGCGCCCCTTGTTTGCCCCTCGGCATCGACCCGGTTCTCGGCCGCGATCCGCCCCTTCAGCGCCACCACGATCTGCCGGCTGATCGACAGCCCCAATCCGGAATGCTTGCCGAACTGCTCGCCCGCCGGACGCTCGGTGTAGAACCGGTCGAAGATATGCTCGAGCTTGGCCGGAGGGATGCCCGGGCCCTCATCCTCGATCGCGATCTCGATGAACGGCGCAGCCTCCCGGGCCCGCAGCACGATGGTGCCGTTCGCCGGGGAGAAGCTGCTCGCGTTGCCGATCAGGTTGCGCAGCACCTGCACCAGCCGACCCTCGACCGCCGCCACCACCAGCGGCACGCCCGGCAGGTCCAGTGTAATGATCGGCGCGCCGTCCCGCCGCGTCGCGTCATGGATCTCGGCCAGCGTCTCCAGGATCGGCACCACGTCCAGCTTCTCGGTCTTGCTGCGTGACAGCTCGGCATCCACCCGGCTCGCATCGCTGATGTCGCTGATCAACCGATCGAGGCGGATGACGTCCTCGCCGATGATCGCCAACAGCCGGCGCTGCTGCACCGGGTCCTCGATCCGGCGCAGCGTCTCTATGGCACTCCGGATGCTCGTCAGCGGGTTCTTGATCTCGTGCGCGACGTCGGCCGCGAACTGCTCGGTCGCATCCATCCGGGTCCAGAGGGCGGCCGCACTCTCGGTCAGCGCATGCGCCAGCTCGCCCACCTCGTCCGTCCGGCGCATCAGCCCGGCCGGCACGGCACCGGCGCGCCCCTTGCCCTCTCGCATGTCGTGCGCCGCGCGGGCCAGGCGCAGGATCGGCCGGGCGATCGTCAGAGACAGGTACCACGACAACCCGACCGTCAGCACCAGCGCCAGCGAGAACAGGCCCAGGATGCTCATGCGGACGGTGAACAGGCTGTTGTCCACCTCCCGCGCCTCCCGCGTCAGCAGGATGATGCCCACGGTATGCCGGTTGCGCTGCACCGGCTCGGCGACGGTCACCAGAAGACGGTTCTCGTCCGTGCGCCGGATGTAGGGCGGCATCTCCCGGCCGGTGTTGGTGCCGATGATCCGCAGCTCCTCCTTCACGTCCGGCTGCCACTCGGCCCCGCCGCCGCTCGGGCTCAACTCGACGAACGGTCCCTCCGACTTGTGCGGCAGGATCGACAGAATCTTGTCGTAGGCAGTGCTGACCACGCCCAGGAAGCGCCCCCGCTCCAGCGCCGGTGGCAGCGGCTCCGTCACGATGGCGCCGCCGGTGCCCGGGCGGACCCGGCTGTCGGCCACCAGTTGGCCGTCGGGCGCATACAGCCGCGCCTGTGCGTTGGGCGTCGGCTCCGTCAGCCGGCGCAGCAGGGACCGCGCGACGTCGGGCTGCAGCAGCGGGTTGTCGGGGTCCTGCTCCCGCACCGCGCTCTCGCCCAGCGCCCCGGCATAGATCCGCGCCTGCTCCCGCAGCGTCTGGACCTCCGCCTCCAGCAGGCCGTTCTGATACTGGTCGAGGTACAGCAGCGCCGCCAGCAGCAGCGCCAGCGGCAAGGCGTTGACCAGCAGGATGCGCCGCAGCAGCGGTGACACCCAGCGCTCCCGCGGCTCGCGGGCCGGGGCCTGCAGGTCGGGCAGGACAGCCGGAAGGGTGCCGCTATCCGGCATCCGTCCGGCGGTCGTGACGAGGGTCACTGCTCCTTGTAGCGGTAGCCGATGCCATACAGGGTCTCGATATGGTCGAAGCTGTCGTCGGTCGCGCGGAACTTCTTGCGCACCCGCTTGATATGGCTGTCGATCGTGCGGTCGTCCACGTAGATGTTCTCGCCATAGGCGGCGTCGATCAGCTGGTCGCGCGACTTCACCATCCCGGGCCGTGCCGCCAGCGCCTTCACCAGCAGGAACTCGGTCACCGTCAGCTGGATGTCGCCGCCCTTCCACAGGCACTGGTGCTTGGTGTCGTCCAGCTTCAGGTCGCCGCGGTTCATCAGCCCGCCCGGTGCGGCCCCCGAGCCCTCCAGCCGGCCCGCCTCGTTGCGCCGCAGCAGCGCGCGGATGCGCTCGATCAGCAGGCGCTGGCTGAACGGCTTTGTGATGTAGTCGTCCGCCCCCAGGCGCAGCCCCATCAGCTCGTCCAGCTCCTCGTCCTTGCTGGTCAGGAAGATCACGGGCAGGGCGCTGCGGGCGCGCAGGCGCTGCAACAGCTCCATGCCGTCCATCCGCGGCATCTTGATGTCCAGCACCGCCAAATCCACCGGCTTGGCCGAGATGCCCTGCAGCGCGCTCTCGCCATCCGTGTAGGTGCGCACGAGGAACCCCTCCTGCTCGAGGGTCATCGAGACGGAGGTGAGGATGTTGCGGTCGTCGTCGACCAGGGCGATGGTCTGCTTCATGGGTCTGTCCTTGCGCCGCCAGCCCGGCGTATGCAGCAGTGGGCCTGACGATTGTGGCAGGAATGCAGGAATGACCGACGAGGCGAATGTCCCGCAAACGCCGGAGCGGGAGGCAAGGCTGCTGCTGCGTGCGGCGCGGGCCGGAACCCTGGCGACCGCCGCGGACGGCCAGCCCTTCGCGTCGCTCGTCACCCCGGCCACGGCCGGCGACGGCAGCATCCTGCTGCTGCTGTCGGACCTTTCGGAACACACGCGCCACCTTCGGGCGGAACCGCGCTGCGCCGTCATGGTGGCCGGGGAGCCCGAGGGCGCGAACGTCCAGACCGCGCCACGCCTGACCGTCACGGGCCTCGCCGCAATCGACCCCGACCCGGCGCTCCGTGCGCGCTGGGTCGCGCTGCACCCCTATGCCGCGTTCTACGCCGGGTTCGGCGACTTCAACCTATGGCGCATCCGGCCCGGCGGTGCCCTGTTCGTGGGCGGGTTCGCCCGCGCCCACCGCATCCGCCAGGCCGCCCTGGTGCCCGACCCGGCCGCCGTCGAGGCGGTGGACGCCGCGGAGGCCGGGGTGCTCGCCCATTGCAACGACGACCATGCCGACGCACTGCAGGTCATTGCCACCGGCGCCGGCCTGCCCGGCGAGGGATGGCAGATGGCGGCCTGCGACGTGGACGGGTGCGACCTCGTGCAGGGCGACCTCGTCCGACGGATCGCCTGGCCCGACCCGGTCGATGGTCCCGGCGGCATCCGCGCCGCGCTGGTCCATCTCGCAGGTGCAGCAAGAAAGCGAGCAATAACAACTGCTGGACGGGCCGGGACTGCTCCCGTATAGCGGTCCAAACCGTTCAACAACGCGCCTCCCGCGGGGCGTCCGGGAAGGAAGCAGTCATGAGCCCGCATCTGCACGTCGTCGATGCCGCCTCCATCGCAGCCGTCAAGGGGTCGGGCGTCGTCCCGGGTGGCCCCGTGCACCAGAACCTGGTTGCAGCCGAGCTGGTCACCCACGCCCTGCGCCGCAACGAGGGCCGGCTGGCTGCCGATGGCGGGCTGATCGTCGAGACCGGCGTGCATACGGGCCGCTCCGTGCAGGACAAGTTCACCGTCGACGACCCGGAGGTGTCGGCGGACATCTGGTGGCGCATGGGCAACCAGAAGCTGCCCCCCGCCGCGTTCGAGATCCTGAAAGCCCGCGTCCAGGCCTACCTGCAGGGCCGCGAGCTGTTCACCCAGGACCTGTTCGCCGGTGCCGACCCCCAGCACCGCGTGCGCGTCCGCCTGGTCAGCAGCGAGGCATGGACCACGCTGTTCGCCCGCAACATGTTCATCCGCCCCACCGCGGAGGAGCTGGTGGGCTTCGAACCCGATTTCGTCATCCTGCATGCGCCGAAGTTCCAGGCCAATCCGGCCATCGACGGCGTGCGCTCCAGCACCGCCATCGCCGTTTCGCTGACCCAGCGCATGATCGTCGTCGCCGGCAGCGAGTATGGCGGCGAGATCAAGAAGTCGATCTTCGGCGTGATGAACTGGCGCCTGCCCGCCGAGGGCGTGCTGCCGATGCACTGCAGCGCCAATGTCGGGCGCGAGCACGGCGACGTCGCCCTGTTCTTCGGCCTGAGCGGCACCGGCAAGACGACCCTCAGCTCCGACCCGAAGCGCCCGCTGATCGGCGATGACGAGCATGGCTGGGGTTCCCAAGGGATCTTCAACGTCGAGGGGGGCTGCTACGCCAAGGTGATCCACCTCAGCGCCGAAGCCGAACCCGAGATCTACGCCGCCACCCACCGCTTCGGCACGGTGCTGGAGAACGTGATCGCCGACGAGCAGGGCAACCTCGACCTGACGGATGGGCGGCTGACCGAGAACACCCGCAGCTGCTACCCGATCGAGTTCATCCCCAATTGCGACCTGTCGGGCCGGGCCGGGCATCCGAAGAACGTGGTCATGCTGACCGCCGACGCCTTCGGCGTGCTGCCGCCCATCAGCAAGCTCAGCGACGCGCAGGCCATGTACCACTTCCTCTCGGGCTACACCGCCAAGGTGGCCGGCACCGAAAAGGGCATGGGCCGGGAGCCGCAGGCGACGTTCAGCACCTGCTTCGGCGCCCCGTTCATCCCGCGCCGGCCCGAGGTCTACGGCCGGTTGCTCGCAGAGCTGATCAAGAAGCACGGGGCGGATTGCTGGCTCGTGAACACCGGCTGGACCGGTGGTGCCTATGGCGTCGGCAAGCGCATGAGCATCGGCCACACCCGCGCCCTGCTCGCCGCGGTGCTGGACGGCAGCCTGCGCGACGCCCGGTATGTGCGGGACCCGTTCTTCGGCCTCATGATGCCGCAGGACGTGCCGTGGATCCCGAACGAGGTGCTGGACCCCCGCCAGTCCTGGTCGGACAAGGCCGCCTACGACGTGGCGGCCCGGGACCTGGTTGCCCGGTTCGAGAAGAACTTCGCGACCTTCGCCGAGGGCGCAAGCGCGGAAGTGAAGGCAGCGGCCATTCGCGCCGCGGCCTGACGCTGTCAGGATGGGCGCACCCGGCTTCAGCCGACGCCCACCCAGCCCGCAGGATCGCATGCCCGAACGCTACTCCGACCCCGGCTACTTCCAGCAGCTCTATGCCCGCGACCCCGACCCGTGGCGGTTCGCCACCAGCGATTACGAGCGGGACAAGTACGCCGCCACCATCGCCGCCCTGCCGCCCGGCCGCTTCACCCGCTGCTTCGAGGTGGGCTGCAGCATCGGCGTCCTGACGCAGGCCCTGGCGGCCCGATGCGATGCCGTGCTTGCGGTGGACGTGGCGGAAGCGCCGCTCGAGCAAGGCCGGGCCCGCTGCGCGGACCAGCCCGGGGTGCGGTTCGAGGCCATGGCGGTGCCCGACACCTGGCCACCCGGCCGCTTCGACCTCGTGCTGTTCTCCGAGGTCCTCTACTACCTCGGCCTTGCCGGAATCGACGACGCGGCCCGCCGCACGGTCGAGAGCCTGCTGCCCGGCGGCACCGTGGTCCTGGTGGACTGGCGCGGCAACACCGACGGGGCCTGCACCGGCGAGGAGGCGGCCGAACGCTTCATCGCCGCGTCGGGCCTAGACGTCGTCGCCACGACGCGCGCCGAGATGTACCGCCTCGACGTGCTGCGCAAGCCGGCCTGAAGCCGGCGGGTCAGCCCATGCTGACCATGGTTGCCAGCGTCCGGTCGCTGCTCTGCGGCTTCACCACCAGCCCGCGCCGGGCCGCCCAGATATTCTGGTAATGGAACAGCGGGAAGATCGCCTTGTCGCGGTCCACCTGGCGCGCGGCGGACCGCAGGATGGCGTCGCGCTGCCCCTCGTCGAAGGTGCTGACCGCCTCGTTCAGCGCCCGGTCCACCTCGGGGCTCGAGTAATGCCCCCAGTTCGACACGCCCTGCCCCTTGGCCGCATCCTGTGTCGCCAGGATGTTCAGGATGCCGTAGCTCGCCTCCGCAGTGCCGTTGCCCCAGGCGATCATCGTCATCGCGAACTCCGATTTGTTGACCCGCGACTGGTACACGGTCCAGGTCGGGCTCTCGATCGTGGTGCGGATGCCGATGCGGCTCCACATCTGCGCCACCGCCTGCGCCGTCTCGCTGCCGGCGACGTAGCGGTCGCCCGGGATGTGCATGACCAGGTTGAACCCCTTGTCGAACCCGGCCTCCGCCAGCAGCCGCCGCGCACCCTCGGGATCATACGCGGGCATCGGGATCCCGGGCTCGTACCCCACCGTCCCCGCCGGCATCATCTGGCTCGCGGCATTGGCCGTGCCCTCCATCAGCCGCTCGGCCAGCGCCGGCCGATTGATGGCCATGTCCATCGCCCGACGCACCCGCACGTCGCCGATCGCGTTGCGCTCCAGCGGCTTGCCGTCCGCCCCCGTCACGAAGCGGTTGGGCCCGGGGGTGAAGCTGGGCTGCAGCACCAGAACGCGCAGGCCGGGATACGGAAACAGCCGGACGGTCGGGCTGTCCTTCAGCTTGGCGACATCGGCGGTGCTGACCTTGTCGATCACGTCCACATCGCCGGCCAGCAGGGCCGCCGTGCGCGCGGCGGGGTTGGACACGTAGCGGTAGTCGACGTCGGCCCATAATGGCTTCGTGCCCCAATAGGCGTCGTTCCGCCGCATCTGCACCCGCGCACCGGGCGTGTAGCCCACGAAGCGGAATGGCCCGGTGCCCACCAGCGCGCGGCCGGTGTTGTAATCCTCGCTGCTGGCGTGCTCGCCCACGTGCCGGCTGACGATGTGCACCGAAGCCAGGTTCTGCGGCAGCAGCGGGTTCGGATCCTTCGTGGTGATCACGACGGTCAGCGGGTCCGGCGCCTCCACCTTGGCGATGCTGCGCAGGAAGCTGGCGAAGCTCGCGACGCTGCCCGGCACATTGGGCGCCCGGGCATAGCTGAACAGCACGTCGTCGGACGTGAATGGTTGCCCGTCGTGCCACAGCACGCCCGGCCGCAGCGTGAACGTCCAGCTGAGCGGCCCGGTGTTGCGCCACGCCGTCGCCAGGCCCGGCTGCAGCGCGTTCTCGTTGTTGTTCACCAGGAAGTCGAAGAAGAACATGTCGACGGACCGGTCGCCCGCATTGTTGTTGAGCTGCGGATCGAGCGAGGAGACGGGGTCGGCGAAGGCGATCCGCAGCGGCGCCGGCAGCGCTTCCGCCGCGTCGGCCGAGGCCGGGCACAGCAGCAGGGCGGCCGAGGCCAGGGCGGGGGCGGCCAGCACGGCACGGCGGGAAAGGGCGGCGGACGGGGGCATCGGGCGGTCCATGTTGTCGTGGGCCTGCCATGGGTGCATAGGCGAGTGGGATGGGCAAGCAACGACGGCCGAAGTGCGGGGCCCGGGAGAGCGGAACGCGGGTGGAAAGCCGGATGCGGACGAGGCCATGACGACGTTCATCCGACTGCACGGGCTGCTGATGGCCGCGGCCGTCCTGGTCCCCGGCCTGCTGTTCGGCGTGGCGGTCTGGCAGAACCACGACGACGTGCTGCGCGAGGGCCAGGATACGATCCAGCGCACCGCCGCCGTGATGCAGGAGCACGCCCGCAAGGTGTTCGAGACGGCAGAGCTGGCGATCGGCCAGGTCGACGAGCGCACCGAAGGGCAGGACTGGTCGACGATCGCCGCGCCCGCGACCAGCGATTTCCTGCATCGCCTCAAGGCTCCCATGGACCAGCTGGTCTCCATCTGGGTCGCGGACCGCGACGGGGTCATGCGGGCGGGCTCGCAACCCTGGAGTGCCGGCACCGGCATCGCCGCCCGCCCGTTCTTCGCGGCACAGCAGCGCGCCGACCAGGGAACCATCGTCAGCGAGCCGTTCACCGGGACCGCGACGACGACGTCGTCCTTCGCCATCATCCGCCGCCGCACCACCACGGACGGCCACTTCGACGGCACCATCCACGCCGCCGTCAGCCCCGCCTACTTCGAGCACTTCTATGCCCAGATCGCGCCACCCGTCCGCCACGCCGCGCTGCTGATCCGCGCCGACGGCATCCCGCTGGCGCAGGAGCGGTCGGACCAGGGGGTGCCGCTCCGTCAGCCCCTGCCGAACCCGGCGCTGAAGGACCTGGTCGCCGCCGCACCCTCGCCCGGCACCCTGCAGTACGTCACCCAGGGTGGCGTCCTGCGCGACTACGCCTTCCGCAAGGTCGGCAACTACCCGGTCTATGTCTACTTCTCCGTCCGACATTCCGTGCTGCTGGAGCGCTGGTGGCACAACATGGTGATGTACGGGACCGTCACCGTGCTGGCGTCCTTGACCCTGCTGGGCGTGTCGTGGCTCGCGCTGCGGGGGGCCCGGGCGGAACAGGCCGCCCTGGTGCTCCTGCGGCGCGAAAGCCGGCAGCGGCAGGCCGTCGAACAGCAGCTGGCGCACGCCCAGCGCATGGAGGCGGTGGGCCAGCTCACCGGCGGGGTCGCGCACGACTTCAACAACCTGCTCACGGCGATCCTGGGCAACCTCGAGCTGGTGCAACGCGTGGCGACCGGGCCCGAGCTGGCCTCCACGGGCGCACCGGCGCAACGGATCGAACGGCTGGCCGCCACCGCCATCAAGGCGGTGCAGCGGGGTGCCGCCTTGACCAAGAGCCTGCTGGCCTTCTCGCGCAACCAGCCGCTGCAGCCCCGGGCGCTCGACGCGAACGCCCTGCTGTCGGAGTTCCTGGAGCTGGTGCGGCAAGCCGTCGGCACCACGATCGACGTGCAGTTCGAACCCGGCACCGACGACGACACCGAACACGGCGCCGGCGACCTGCCGCCCTGCATCGCGGACCCGGCGGCGCTCGAGGCCGCCATCCTCAACCTGTCCATCAACGCCCGCGACGCCACCGACGGGCACGGGTGGCTGCGCTTCCGCACCGGCGTCGCCCGGCTGTCGAGCGTGGAGCTGACCGGAAACGAGGAGTCCAAGCCCGGCCGCTTCGTCTGGATCGAGGTCGCCGACCGCGGCTGCGGCATGCCGCCCGACGTGGCGGACAAGGCGTTCGAGCCGTTCTTCACGACCAAACCCATCGGGCAGGGCACAGGCCTCGGGCTGAGCCAGGTCTACGGCTTCACCCGCCAGCTGGGCGGCCACGTGACGCTGGCGAGCAAGCCCGGCGAAGGCACGGCCATCACCCTGTTCCTGCCCGTCAGTCCTCCGCCCACGGCTGCCTGACGGCTGCACGACGGCTGGGCCGGCCCACACATGGGCTGACGCCGCCCTGCATAAGCCGCTATCGTCACCCACACCGAGGTTTCCACGGATTGGAGCGATGCGGATGCTAAGGGTCGTCGCGGTTCGCGCCATGGCTGTCACAGTCAGCGGCGCACTGGTTCTGAGCGGGACCGGCGTGTCGCCCGCCCTCGCGCAAGGCGCATCCCCGGCCGGCCCTGTCGATCCGCCGGCCCGGGTGGGCCAGCTGGCGCAGGTCACGGGCACCGTCTCCTACCATCTGGCCGACGCGACCCGGTGGGAGCCGGCGACCCGCAACCTTCCCGTGACGACCGGGACCGCGCTGTGGACGGAGCCAGGTGCCCGGGCCGCGGTGGAGGTGGCCGGAACCCGGCTGGTGCTGGACCAGTCGAGCGAGCTGGACATGTCGGCCCTGGACGATCGGGCCCTGACGGCCGCCCTGCCGCAGGGCACCGTCTATGCCCGCATCCGTGTGCTGCCGCCGGGCGAGACGGAGTCGGTGCAGACACCGCGCGCCGCCGTAGGCCTGACCAAGGCCGGGCGATACGAGGTCACGGCCGGGGACACCGGCCGCCCGACGGTGGTCACGGTGCTGGAGGGCGAGGCGGACATCGTGCTCGCGGCGGCAACGGGTGCGGGCGAAACCCTCCACGTGGGCCCGAACCAGGCGGCGACCATCGTCGGCGACGGTCAGGGCACGCCCTTTTCGGCCAGCATCGGCCCCGCCGCGCGCGACCCGTTCCTGACGGCCGTGCTGGCGGAGGAGCGTCCGGCCCGGCCCGCGGGTGCGACGGCCTCCACGGCACCGGCCTTCGTGGAACGCATGACGGGCGGCGATGCGCTCGAGACCTATGGCGAATGGGCCACCGCGCCCTCATACGGCCCCGTCTGGTATCCTCCGGAACCGGCCGGATTCGTGCCGTATCGGCAAGGACATTGGGGCTACGTGGCGCCCTGGGGCTGGACCTGGGTGGACGACGCCGCCTGGGGCTTCGCGCCCTTCCATTACGGCCGCTGGGTCGAGGTGTCGAACCGATGGGGCTGGGTGCCCGGAACCGGTCAGCCGGGGCCGGGCTACCCGGTCTATGCGCCGGCCCTGGTCGCGTTCCTGGGCGGCGCCGCGCTCGGCGCGTACGCCTTCGGGGGCAATGCGGGGCGGGGGTATCACGGGCGGGGCAACTCGGGCGGGCGCGACTTCGATCGGCGCGACTTCGACCGGCGCGGCGCCATCGGTTGGGTGCCCCTGGGGCCCGGGGAAGCGTATTACCCGCCGTACCGGGTCAGCGAACCCTATGTGCGCGGGCTGAACGCCGGCCACGTGACCAACATCACCAATGTCACGACCACCTACAACACGGTCGTCAACAACCGCGGCGTGCTGCCCGCGGGGCCCTTGCTGAACCGCGCCGGCGCGACCGCGGCACCGCTGGCCGCCATGGCCTCGAGCCGCAGTCTGGCCGGTCTGGCACGCCCGGTGCCGGCGGGGTTCGCCGCCAACGCGCCCACCTTCACGCAACCGGCGGCGACGCCGACCCGCGGCACGGTGGGCCTGACACCTCCCGTCGCCCGCCAGTTCGGCCTGCCCGTCGCGGCCTTGGCGCCCCGCCCGGGGGCGGTGGGTGCCGCGCCCGGCCCTGTCCTGGGCCCCAGGCCCGTGGGCGCCGCCGCATTCCCGTCATTGGGTCTGCGCGGAGCCGGGCCACCCGGGGTGATACGGCCCGCGAGCCCGAACCCGGGCTTCGAACGACCGCAACCCGGTCAGCCGCCTGCCGGCCTGCCACCCCTTCGTGCGCCCGAAGCCATCGGCGGAATCCGTCCCAACGGCGGCGCCCCCGGCCCGATGCTGCCGGCCGTGGTTCGCCCTGGAGAGCCCGCTCGGCCGCCACTCGCTGCCCCCGCCGGACAGGGCCTCGCCGGTGCCCCACCACCCCGCCCCGAAGCCGTCCGGCCCGAGACCCCGCAGCGCGTGGAGCCTATCCGGCCCGGAATGACGCCGCGCGCCGCCCCGGCCCCGATACCTCCCGCCCCGATATCTCCCGCCCCGATACCTCCCGCGGCGATGGCTCCTCGCTCGCAGCAACCCCAGCGTCCCCCGCCCGGGCTGCCGGCGGTGGCACCCAGGCCCGCCCCACCGCCCCCCATGGCCCGGCCTGCAGCCCCGCCCGTCATGCGCCCGGCACCGCCACCCGCGATGATCCGCCCGGCACCGCCGCCGATGGCGCGACCCGCGCCTGCTCCGCGCCCGGCACCATCCCCGCCTCGCGCCGCACCGCCGCCGCCCCACGCGGCACCGCCCCCGCCACGCCCCGCACCGGCCCGTGGCGGGCGGCCGGAGGAGCATGGCCGCTGAACGGCCCCACGCGGTTCTGACGATCCCGGCCCGCTGAACCACCCCTGCTTTGTCGCAGGCGCGGTTCCAGCCGGGGCGGCGCCGTCGTGCGGGCTGCCGGCTACTTGCGCGCCAGCTGCCCGCGGATCTCGCCGCCCGGATTGGCGGCGGTGTGCACGTTGGCATACCAGCGCCCGGCCATCAGGTCGGCCATCTGGGCGTCGGTCAGCGTCGCCGTGCCCTTCACGGGGCTCGCCGGCGCGGGGAACGGCACGACGACGCCGGCATTGGCACCGCTTTCGGCCGGACCGTGGAAGTGCCCGGCCGTCGCGGGACCGCTCAGGCCCGAGTACTCCACGCTGTAGGTCAGGACCTTGGTCGCGGTGTCCAGCGAGCCCGTGGCCGTGCCCTTGCCCTCGGTCGTCTTGGCCGGCACCTCGGACGCACCGTTCATCGTCGCCGCGAAGCCGACGGTCTCGGCCCGCGCGACGCCGAACGACAGCATCGACACGCCGATCAGCAGGATCATCTTGGACATGGTCGCCTCCTTTGTTGTTGCAGTCTGAGAATGGGCGCGGTTCGGCCGCCTGTCAGGGCCCGCTGCCGCGATCGTGAGCCGGCACGTCGTTCACACCCTGCTGCGCCGCGGGACCCTTCGGATCCGGGCCGACCAGCAGCGGCACCCGCGCTGTCTCGTTGAAGGCCGCCGTCAGCTTGCCGATCAGGCGCAGGAACACCTGCCGCTCGGCCCGCGACAACGGGTCCAGCAGCCGCGCCACCGCCCGGGCCGCGGGCGTGCGCAGCCGATCCAGCGACGCCTGCCCCGCGGGCGTCAGCTCCAGCGTGCGGCGCCGCTTGTCCTTCGCATCCGTCACGCGGGCGACGAGGCCCGTGCCCTCCAGGCTTTTGACCACCATGCCGGTCGTGGAGCGGTCCAGGCCCAGCAGCCGGGCCAGCGTGATCTGGTCCACGTTCGGTCGGTGGTGCAGCAGGTCGAGGATGCCGAACTGGGTCGGCGTGACGCCCAGCTCGGCCGTCTCCTGCATGAAGACCGACACGGCGATCTGGTGCGCGCGCCGGATCATGAAGCCGGGGCGTGCATGGAGGCCGAGGGCTGGGCCGGGCACGGGGCGCTGCGGGGACATGCCGCTCCTGGGTAGGACAGCGCCGGTCCGTGGCGCAAGCGGCCCGATATCATCAGACGTCTGATGATCCTTGACGCCGGCGCCGCGGTTTGGGACGGTGCCGGCAACGCCGTGGCAAACGGCACCGGCGGGAGCGGACGGCATGGCGGAACCAGCGGCAGGGCAGAGCGAAGCGGCACCGGCCGGCGTGACCCCCATCCATCTGCCAAGCTCCATCGACCTGCCAGGCTCCATCGACCTGCCGGCCTTCATCGACCGGCAGACCGTCGGGCGCGGCCAGATCGGCCTGCTGCTGACCTGCGCGGCCGTGCTGTTCGTCGACGGGTTCGACACCCAGGCCATCGGCTACGTGGCGCCGGCCGTTGCCCGCGACTGGGGCCTGCCACGCGGCGCGCTCGGCCCCGTGTTCAGCGCAAGCCTGTTCGGCCTCATGCTCGGCGCGCTCCTGCTGGGCCCCCTGGCCGACCGCCTCGGCCGCAAGCGCATCGTCGTGCTGAGCACGCTCGCCTTCGGGCTCGGCACGCTGGCGACGGTCTTCGCCGAAGGCACCACCAGCCTGCTCGTCATCCGCTTCCTGACCGGCCTCGGCCTGGGCGGCGCGATGCCGAACGCGGTGGCGCTGACGGCGGAGTTCAGCCCGCACCGGCGGCGGGCGACGATGGTGATGATCATGTTCTGCGGCTTCTCGGTCGGCGCAGCCCTGGGCGGGCTGATCGCCGCCGCCCTCATCCCCGCCTGGGGCTGGCGGTCCGTCTTCGTCGTCGGCGGGATCGCGCCCCTGCTGCTGTGCCCGGTGCTGGTCCTGCGGCTGCCGGAATCCGTGCGCTTCCTCGCCCTGTCCGGGCGCGCGGACACCCGCATCGCCGCGACGCTCGGCCGGATGTTTCCCGGCCAGGCCTTCCCGCCCGGCACCCGCTTCGGCGCCGACGAGCCGCGTCTGACCGGCATCCCCGTCGCCCATCTGTTCAACGAGGGCCGCACCGCGGTCACGCTACTGTTCTGGGCCGTGTTCTTCATGAGCCTGCTCGACCTCTATTTCCTGTCGAACTGGCTGCCTACGGTGTTGAACGACCTCGGCGCCTCCGTCTCCGTGTCGGCCGTCGTCGGCGCCATGCTGCAGGTGGGCGGCGTGGCGGGCACGCTGATCCTGGGGCGGTTCATCGACCGCTTCTCGTTCCAGGCCCTGGCCCTGACCTATCTCGCCGCCTCGGTCGCCATCGTGGCCATCGGGTTCTCCAGCCATTCGATCGGGCTGGCGACGCTGGCGGTCTTCGGCGCCGGGTTCTGCATCGTCGGGGGGCAGATCGCCGCGAACGCCCTGGCGGCCACCTTCTACCCGACCCCGATCCGCGCGACCGGCGTCGGCTGGGCCCTGGGCGTCGGCCGGGCCGGCTCGATCATCGGGCCGCTGATCGGCGGCGCCCTGCTGGCCCAGCAATGGGAGGCGCGGCCCCTGTTCCTGGCCGCCGCCGTCCCGGCCGTCATCGCCGCCGCCGCGGCCTACGGGCTCGGCCGCGTGGCGCGGCGCCCCACACCACAACTCTGAGCGGAGACAGGCTGGCATGACGAGCGATGTTGCGGATACCCAGGTCCTGATCGTCGGCGGCGGCCCCGTTGGGCTGGGCCTCGCCATCGAGCTCGGCCAGCGCGGCGTCGCCTGCACGCTGGTCGAGCGGTACATGCAGCCCCAGCCCATCCCGAAGGGCCAGAACCTGACGCAGCGCACGATGGAGCACATGCACGCCTGGGGCGTCGAGCCGCAGCTCCGCGCCGCCCGCACCATCCCGAAGGAGTACGGCATCGGCGGCATGACCGCCTACGGGACGCTGCTGGGCGACTACCACTACGACTGGCTGCAGCGGGAGCTGGTGCGCCCCTACTACCTGACCGACAACGAGCGCCTGCCGCAGTACGCGACCGAGGCCGTGCTGCGCGAGCGAGTCGCGGCCCTGCCGACGGTGCGGACGCTGTACGGCTGGCGCGTGGACACCCTGTCGCAGGACACGGACGGCGTGACCGTCCACCTCGGTGAGCATGGAGGGGGCGCGGCACGGCACACGGTCCGCGCCCAGTACGCCGCGGGCTGCGACGGCGCCCGCTCCGTCGTGCGGGAGGAGGCCGGCATCACCCAGACGCGCTCCGACCACGACCGCGTCATGGTGCTGCTGGTGTTCCGCTCGCCCGAGCTGCACACTCTCCTGCAACGCTACCCCGGCAAGTCGTTCTACAACGTGCTGACGCCGGAGCTGAAGGGCTACTGGCAGTTCTTCGGCCGCGTGGACCTCGGCACCACCTGGTTCTTCCACGCCCCCGTGCCGCCCGGCACCACCCGGGACAACCACGACTTCACGGCCGCGCTGCACCGGGCGGTCGGGGCCCCCTTCGCCGTCGAGTTCCAGCACATCGGCTTCTGGGACCTGCGTTTCGCCGTGGCCGACACCTATCGCGCCGGGCGGCTGTTCATCGCCGGCGACGCGGCGCACAGCCATCCGCCCTATGGCGGCTACGGCATCAACACCGGGCTCGAGGACGCGCGGAACCTGGGCTGGAAGCTGGCGGCCACGCTGCAGGGCTGGGCCGGGCCGGGCCTGCTCGACAGCTACGGCGCCGAGCGGCAACCGGTCTTCGCCTCCACCGCCGACGACTTCATCGAGAAGTCGATCGAGGACGACCGCATCTTCCTGGACGCCTTCGACCCGGCCCGCGACCGCCCTGCCTTCGAAGCCCGCTGGCGCGAACGCCAGTCGGGCGCGAAGTCGGAGGTCGGCGCGTTCGAGCCGAACTACGAGGGCTCACCCCTTGTCGCCGCCCCCCCGGGACGGCGCTGCAGTGCGGTCGGCGCCCACAGCTTCGCCGCCCAGGCCGGGCACCATCTGGCCCCGCAGCCGCTTTCGTCCGGCGGCACCGTGACCGAGGCGCTGGGGGCCGGCTTCAGCCTGCTGGCGTTCGACGCGGGTCCGGCGGAGGTCGAGCGGTTCCGGCAAGCGGCGGACCGCCTGGCGCTGCCGCTGACGGTGATCGTGGACAGCCGGGCCGGGGGGCGCGAGCGCTACGGCGCGGCCCTCGTGCTCGTTCGCCCCGACCAGTTCGTCGCCGAGACCTGGGACGGTCCGGCGCCCGACCCCGCCGCCGCCCTGTCGCGGGCAATGGGATCCACCCGCGTCGCGCAGGCTGCCGAATAGGCTTGCCCGCCGTTGCATGGCGGCGGCCGGCGTGGAACATCTGGAGCATCGACCCGGAGCGCCACATGACGACACTGGCCCACCAGACACTGGCCCACCAGACACTGGCCCACCAGACACTGGCCCACCCGCCCCGCACCAGCCGCGTCCTGCATCGCGACCTGCGCGGGCCGCCGCCGCCGCTGGCCGTCGGCGGACACGGCGTCTGGCTTGTCGACGCGGCCGGCCACCAGGTGCTGGACGCCTCGGGGGGTGCGGCGGTCAGCTGCCTGGGCCACCAGCACCCGCATGTGGTCGAGGCGATCCGGCGGCAGGCCGGGGCGCTCGCCTACGCGCATTCCGGCTTCTTCACCTCCGAGCCCGCGGAGGCGCTCGCCGACACGCTGGTCGGGCACGAGCCCGGCGGGCTGACCACCGCCTACTTCGTCTCCGGCGGGTCCGAGGCGATGGAGGCGTCGCTGAAGATGGCCCGGCAGTACTTCATCGAGATCGGCCAGCCCGCGCGCGACCGCTTCATCGCCCGTCGGCAGAGCTACCACGGCAACACGCTCGGCGCGCTGGCCGCCGGCGGCAACGCCGCCCGCCGCGCCCCCTATGCGCCGCTGCTGTCGCCCGCCTTCAGCCATGTGGCACCCGCCTTCGCCTATCGCGGGCAGCACGACGCGGAAACCGAGGCCGAGTACACCGCACGCCTCGCGGCCGAGCTGGAAGCGGAGTTCCAGCGCCTGGGCCCCGACACCGTCGCCGCCTTCATCGCCGAACCCGTCGTGGGCGCCACATCTGGCTGCGTGCCCGCGCCCGCCGGCTACTTCCGCGCCGTGCGCGAGGTCTGCGACCGGCACGGCGCGCTGATCATCCTCGACGAGGTGATGTGCGGCATGGGCCGGACCGGCACGCTGCACGCCTGGGAGCATGAGGGTGTCGCGCCGGACATCCAGGCCCTGGCCAAGGGCCTGGGCGGCGGCTACCAGGCGATCGGCGCCGTGCTGGCCTCGGGCGCCGTCATCGACGCCATCCGCACGGGCTCCGGCAGCTTCCAGCACGGGCACACCTACCTCGCCCACCCCGTCGCCTGCGCCGCCGCCCTGGCCGTGCAGGAGGTGATCCAGCAGGACGGGCTGCTGGCGCGGGTGCAGGCCCGCGGCGCGCTGCTGGAGGAACGGCTGACGGAGCGCCTGGGCAACCACCGCCACGTCGGCGACATCCGCGGCCGCGGCCTGTTCCGCGGGATCGAGCTGGTGGCCGACCGCTCCAGCAAGGCCCCGTTCGACCCGGCGCTGAAGCTGAACGCCCGGGTCAAGGACGCCGCCCTGGCCCGCGGCCTCGGCTGCTACCCCGGCGGAGGCACCATCGATGGCGTGCGCGGCGATCACATCCTGCTGGCGCCCCCCTACATCATCAGCCCGACCGAGATCGACATCGTCGTGGACCGCCTGGGCGCCGCGATCGACGACGCCCTCGCCACGATCCCGCACTGATACCGGCAGCACGCGTCTTCCAGTCCCGCCGCGTTCACGTCTAGCATGCCGCTACCGTCACACTCGAAGGGAGCCGCCATGACCGGACCAGCCGCCCAGCACACCGAGATCCCCGTGCTCGACCTCGGCTCCTTCCTGGCCAAGGAGCCCGGCGCGCTGGAGGCCACCGCGGCACGGCTGCGCCACATCAACGAGACCATCGGTTTCCTGTACATCGCCGGGCACGGCGTCCCACAGCCGCTGATCGACGCCACCTTCGAGGAGACGGGCCGGTTCCACGCCCAGCCGCTGCCTGACAAGCTGGCGCTGAAGGTCGACGCCAGCATGCAGGGCTACCTGCCCATGCGCGGCAGCACCACCCGCAGCTCCACCATCGCCGTCAACACCAAGCCGAACGAGAACGAGGCCTTCTTCCTCAAGCCGGACCGCATCCCGGGCGCCAACCGCTTCCCCGACCTGCCGGGCTTCCGCGAGACGACGCTGGCCTACTACGCCGCGACCGAGGCGCTGGCCCGCCGCATGCTCCCGCTCTATGCGGTGGCACTGGACCTGCCGGCCGACTGGTTCGACGCGAAATGCGACCAGCCGCTCAGCTCGCTGCGTCTGACCCACTACCCCGCCATGGCCGCCTATGCGGAGGGCGAGTTCGGCATCGCGCCGCATACCGACAGCAGCTTCATCACCCTGCTGGCCCAGAACCAGGTGCCGGGCCTGCAGATCCGCCTGCAGGACGGGCCCTGGATCGACGCCCCGGTCATCCCGGGCACGTTCATCGTCAACACCGGCAACGTCCTGCACCGCTGGACCAACGGCCGTTTTCTGTCGACCCCGCATCGCGCGTTCAACACCTCCAGCCAGCCGCGCTACGCCATCCCGTACTTCTTCCACCCCAACCCCGACACTTTGATCGAGTGCCTGCCGACCTGCCTTGTCCCGGGCCAGGCGCCGCAGTTCGACCCCATCACCACCGCCGACTACATGGCCTGGTTCCGTGGCCAGAACTACAACCACCTCCGCACGCCAGAGGCCGCCGCGGCTTGAGCCTCCGGGCCCGGAAGGCCGGTCACCGCGGGGCGGCCGCCGCCCTGGCCCTGCTGCTCGCCATCGGCACGACCAGCGCGCAGGCCCAGGACACATCGCCGGACAAACGCCTCCGCGTCTCGCTCAACACCGAGCTGCAGGTGCTGGACCCCGTCGTCACCACCATCAACGCCACCCGGGTGTTCACCTACCTGGTCTACGACCAGCTGATCGGCATCGACAGCACCGGCACATACCGTCCGCAGATGCTGCAGGACTGGCAGACCAGCCCCGACCGCCTCGTCTGGACGTTCCACCTCCGCCCGGGCCTGCTGTGGTCTGACGGCACGCCCGTCACCGCGCAGGACTGCGTCGCCTCCATCCGCCGCTGGGCGCAGCGGGAGGCGCTGGGCCTGCAGATGATGCAGGCCGCCCGCAGCCTCGAACCCCAGGGCCCCGACACCTTCGTGCTGACGCTCGACAAGCCCTTCGCCTTCGTCATCGAGGCGCTCGGCAAGCCCGGCAACCAGATCCCGGCCATGATGCCCCAGCGCCTGGCCGCGCTGCCCGCCGACAAGGCCGTGCCCGAGACGGTCGGCTCCGGCCCCTACACCTTCGACCGGGCCACCTGGCGCCCCGGCGACCGCGCCATCTTCCGCCGCAACCCGCTGTACAAGCCCCGTGACGAACCCGCCGACTGGCTGGCCGGCGGAAAGGTCGCCCGCTTCGACCGCATCGACGTCATCAGCATGCCGGACCCCGCCACCCGCGTCGCCGCCTTGCAGGCCGGCGAGCTGGACTACCTCGAGGTCATTCCCACCGACTTCATCGAGGCCGCGCAGAAAGATATCCGCATCACCCTCGCCAGGCCGGGCGGCGTCGAGCAGATCATGCTGATCCTGAACATCAACCACGCCCAGCCGCCCTTCAACAACCCGAAGGTCCGCCGCGCCGCCCAGCTCGCCATCGATCAGGAGGCGGCGGTGCAGTCGCTCGGCCTGCCCGAAGGCATGTACCTGAAGCGGTGCACCTCGTTGTACATGTGCAACGCGCCCTCCAGCAGCACCGGCGGCGCGGAGATCTTCGCCGCAGCGGGCTCGGCGCAGGAGGGCACGGCCGAGGCACGCCGCCTGCTCGCCCTGTCCGGCTACAGGAACGAGCCCGTCGTGCTGCTGCACGCGCAAAGCTCCGGCCTGCTCAACAACCCGGGCCTCGTGGTCGCGGACCAGCTGCGCCGCGCCGGGTTCAACGTGGACGTCCGCACGTCGGACTACGCCACCGTCGCCCAGCGCCGCCTGAGCCGCGAGCCGACGGACAAGGGCGGCTGGAGCCTCGTGCCCGTCGTCTGGAACGGCATCGACCTCATCAACCCGCTCGCCAATCCCGGGATCGCCTACAACTGCGTGCCGCACTATCCCGGCTGGTACTGCGACCCGCGGCAGACCGCGCTGCTGGCCCAGCTCGCCGTCGCCGCCGACCCGGCCGAGCGCCGGCGCCTGGCCGACGCGCTGCAGGCCGCCTTCCATGACAACGTCAACTACATCCTCGGCGGCCAGTTCTCCGCCCCCGCCGCCTGGCGCTCCGACCTGCAGGACGTCATCGGCTTCCCCATCCCGCTGTTCTGGAGCATGTCGCGGCGCTGAGCGGCACCTCATTCCGTCAGACGCGGCTCCGGACCGGCTTGCGCCGGCGTGCAAGCCAGAGCAGCCCGCCGGTGACCCCGAACAGCGGCAGCGCAAGGCCGGTCACCACCGTCAGCCCGCGCCAGACCGGCCCCAGGCCCTGCCCTTCGTGCAGGTCGTGCACCCAGCGCATCACCGCCTCGCCCCCGTCGGGCGCGCCCTGCGCCGACAGCACCCGCGTCGCCCTGCCATCGACCAGGACGGTCCGCGTCACCCGTGCCCCGGATTCGCCGGGCGGCGTCATGAGGAGCCGGATCGGCCCCCGACCTTCCGGCAGCAGCACCAGGCGCGGCACGAAGCCGGGCATGGCACCCTCCGCCAGCCGGATCGCCGCATCGAGGTCCGGCGGCGCCGCGGCCCCGTCCGGCCGGGCCGGGCCGGCAGCGCCCGGTCGCGCGGGCTCCGCGACGCCGAGCACCCGGCGCGCCGTCTGCGGGAAGCCCTGCACGATCCCGGTCACGCTCGTCGCCAGCAGCAGCGCGACCAGCCATGCCCCCATCGCCCCGTGCAGCGCCCGGTACAGCCGCGCCCCCCGGGCCCGCCGCGGCACGGTCAGCCCCGCCCGCATCTGCCCCGGCGCCGGCCACCACAGCGGGATGCCCATCAGCAGCAGCAGCAGAAGCCCCACCCCGAACCACCCGGCCAGCTGCCGCCCGCCGTACTCCGGCAGCAGGAGCGTGTTGTGCAGCCGCTTCACCCAGTCCAGCGCGGCGGGCGCACGGGTGGCGGGGCCCAGGGCCGTCGCGGTGCCAGGGTCTACCCGCACCACCGAGGCCGGGCCACGCGGCGCGTCGGCGAACGACACCCGCGCCGGCTGGCCCGCATCGCCTGGCGCATAGCGGACGGCGTGCATCCCGGCCGGCGCGACCCCGCGCGCCGCCGCCACGATCGCGTTGGCCGAGATCGGGCGGACATCCGAGTCAGGGACCAGACCCAGATCCGGCCACACCGGCTCCAGCGTGAGCACCACGCCGGTCAGGCCCTGCACCAGCAACGGCAGCGCCAGCGCCAGGCCCAGCCAGCGGTGCAGGCGCCGCAGGGTCCGCTTCAGCATTCGGCCCACCGCCGGAGAAGGTTGTGGTACACGCCCGTCAGCTGCACCAGCGCCGCATGGCCCGGCGCCGCCACCGCCAGGTGCTGGATGGCGCTGTCGAGGTCGTGCATCAGCGTCCGGTCGCCGTCGTCCCGCACCATGCTCTGGACCCACAGGAACGCGCCGAGCCGCACGCCGGCCGTCACCGGGTTCACCCGGTGCAGGCTGCCGGCGGGATACAGCAGCAGGCTGCCCGCCTCGAGCTTGGCCGCATGCGTGCCGTACCTGTCCTCGATCACCAGCTCGCCGCCCTCGTAGTCGTCGGGACCGCTCAGGAACAGCGTCGCCGAGAGGTCCGCCCGCACCCGGACCGGCACGCCCGGCACCTGCCGGATCGCGGTGTCCACATGGGTGCCGAACGTCTGCCCCCCGGCATAGCGGTTGAACATGGGCGGGTAGCAGCGCAACGGCAGGGCCGCCGCGATGAACGCCTTCGACCGCTCCAGCGCCGCCAACACCTCCTGCCCCAGGCGCCGCGCCAGCGGATCGTCCTCCCGCAGCTGCCCGTTATCCTTCACCAGGCCGGCCTGGTACCCTGCCGTCGCCCGGCCCGCAACCCAGCCCGCCCCGGCCAGCGCCGCACGGAAGGCCGCGGTCTCGGGCGGCGTCAGCATGCCGGGGATGGCGAGCAGCATCGCCTCAGAGCTTCACGTTCAACGACACGAGCAGCGTCCGCCCGGCACCGGGGACGACATGCGCCGGATGGATCAGGTCGTAGTACTTCTCGTTGCCGAGGTTCGTGCCGTTGAACTGCAGGTCGAGCCCCGGCCGCACCGGCAGCTTCAGCATGGCCTGGAACGTCGCGTAACCCGGCGCCTTCTTGATCGCCCCCGTCGTCGCGTCCGGCGAGGCGCTGGCCAGCCGGCTGGACAGGACGTCGAACCCGCCGCCCACCTGGATGTCGCGATAGGGGATGACGTAGGTGCTGAACAGGCTTCCGCTGTGCCGGGGCGTGTTCGCGAGCTGCTCGCCCTGCGTGCCCGCCAGCGTCGTCTTCACGGTGTCGCTGTCCAGATAGGCGTAGCCGCCCGTCACCTGCCATTTCTCGGTGATGTTCCCGGCCACCCCGAACTCCAGCCCGCGCACCCGCTGCTCGCCGCCCAGCACCTGGAACACCGGGTTGTTGGGATCGGTGACCCGCGCATTGGTCTTGTCCAGCTGGAACAGGGCGGAACTCAGGGTCAGCTTGCGGTCCAGGACCTCCCACTTCGCGCCGATCTCGTAGGTCGTGTTCTTCTCGGGCGCCAGGCCGGCATTGCTGACGGCCAGGGTCAGCCCGTCCGCCGACGGGTTGAACGACGTGCCGTATGCCACGTACAGCGTGCCCTCCGGCACCGGGTGATACGACAGCGCCACACGCGTGCTCGGCATCGTGTCGACCCGCTGCAGATGGGCCGCGGGGGCCACCTGCTGGCCGTACTTCGTGTCCAGGTAGTCGTAGCGCAGGCCGCCCGTCACCTCGAACCGCTCGCCGAGCTTGATGGTGTCGATGGCATAGACCGCGACCGTGTTCACGCGGGAGGTCGTGTTCGACGACACCGACGCGCTGGACAGGAAGAGGGCGTCGCCGTTCGGGTTCAGCAGGGTCGTCCGCTGCGGCGTCGGCGTGCCGTAGGCCGTGCGGATCGGCGAGGACGTCTCCTGCCCGACCTCCGTCCCCGTCACCAGCGCGTGATGCAGCGGCCCGGTGTCGAAGCGCACGGTCACGTCGGTCTGGTTCTGCAGGAACGTCTCGGTGCTGCTGACCGCGATGATGTTGCGGTTGATCTGGATGTTGCCCAGCGGCGTGTTGCGCCCGACCACGGGCCCCGCGCCGGTATAGGCGATCTGCGGCTCGGTCACGCGGATGTCCCGGGTGTAGTTGCCGTAGCGGAACTGGTCGCGCACCGTCAGGTCGTTGCTGAAGTCGTGCTCGACCTTGGCCGTCACGACGTCGACGGTGGTGCGCAGGTGGTCGTCGTTCCTGTAGCCGTAGAAGGTCTGCCGCGGCACCGGGGCGGGGCGGTTGAACAGCCAGGGCAGGCCGTAATCCGGCGTGTCGTAGCTCTGCTGGTGCAGGTAGTTCAGCACGACCCGGGTCGATGTCCCGAGGCCGATCGCCACCGAGGGCGCGAACCCGAACCGCCGGTAGGTGTCGACATTGCGGTCCGCCACCCCGTTCTGGTCCGCCATGACGTTCAGGCGCACCGCGGCCCCCGGCAGCCCCTCGATGGCGCGGTTCACGTCCGTCGTCACCCGCCGCGTGCCGTCCGTGCCGAAGGTGATCGACCCGGCCGAGACCGGCGCCAGCCCCGGCTGCTTGGACGCCTGGTTGATGACGCCCCCCGTCGAGCCGCGGCCGAACGCGACCGAGGACGGGCCCTTCAGCACCTCGATGCTGTCCAGGTCGAACGGGTCCCGGTAGTAGCTGCCGAAGTCGCGCATGCCGTCCAGGTAGAAGTCGTTTCGGGCCGAGAAGCCGCGCAGCGTCAGGTTGTCGCCCTGCGCCCCGGCCTCGCCGGCGCCCAGGCTGATGCCCGGCACGTTCCGCAGCGCGTCGCGGGTCTGGACGATGGCCTGGTCGTCCAGCAGCTGGCGCGGGATCACGCTGATCGACTGCGGCGTGTCCTTGATGGGCTGGGTGAACTTGCTGAGCGAGGGGATGTTGGTCTGATAGCCGCGCCGGGCCGCGTCGGCGCCCACGTCCACCGTCGGCAGCTGGATGGCGGCGTCGCTGGCCGCCGAACCAGGTGCGGCAGCGCCGGGGCCCGGCGCCGGCATGGCCCCGGTGCCCGCTGCGATGCCCTGCGCGAGGGCGGGGGAGCCGCCGGCCTGCGCCAGCGCCCATCCCACCGCACCGCCCATCAGCAGGCGCAGCGGCGGCAGGTCGGGCGTGGACCGTGTGGCTGGGATCATAGGTGGTTCCGCCTTGAATTAAGAATGACTCTCACTTGCATTCTCAATAAGGCCGTGGCATCTCCCTGGCAAGGGTGGAGGAGCCTGAAAAGCGATATGCGACGCTTCCAACGCAGACCGGCCGAACCCGCGGCCGAACCCGCGGCCAAGCCACGCTTTGCCGACATCGCGACCCTTGCGCCCGAGGGCCGCCGCGCCGCCTTCGCCGGCCCCGACCGCGCCGCCTGGATCGAGGCGGCGGCCCAGCACGGCATCGTCGAGGCCCAGTTGCTGTTCGGCCAGCTACTGCTCGACAGGTCCAGTGCCGACGGGAGCAGCGCCGACCTGGCCTTCCGCTGGTTCAAGGCTGCCGCCGGTGCCGGGCTGATCGCCGCCGTCAACATGGTCGGGCGCTGCCACGAGCGTGGCTGGGGCACGGACCCCGACCCCGCCGCGGCCCTGCCGCATTATGTCAGCGCCGCCGAGGCCGGGCTGGACTGGGGCGCCTTCAACCTGGCGGGCCTGCTGCTGTATGGCCTCGGCACGCCCCGGGACCGCCCCGCCGCCCACCGCTGGTACGAACGGGCCGCCGCCGCCGGCCACGCGAAGGCCATGAACATGCTCGGGCGCTTCCACGAGGAAGGCTGGGACCGGCCCGTCGACCTTCGGGCGGCGGCCGGATGGTACCGTCGCGCCGCCGAGGCCGGGGACGACCGTGCCCAGTACAACTGGGCCACCATCCTCGCGGCCCAGGGTCATCACAGGGAAGCCGTCCTTTGGCTTCGGGAGGCCTTCCAGTCGGGCAGCCCGGCCTTCAGGAAGGAAGCAGCCGACGCCCTGATGGCCAGCCGGAACCCGCTGCTGCGCGCGATCGTCGCCTGACCGGGTCGTGCCGAGTGGCAGGCGCCCCCCCCTCAGGCGTCGGCGGAGCCGCTGCCCGAACCCTCCTCCTGCTCCGGCGCCGGCGCGCTGTTCAGCATGATGTAGCGCTCGATCCCGATCAGCTTGATGAGGTCCAGCTGCCGGTCCAGGAAGTCCACGTGATGCTCCTCGTTGTCGAGGATGCGGCGCAGCAGGTCGCGCGACACGTAGTCGCGGACCGACTCGCAATAGGCGATTCCCTCCCGAAGGTCGGCCATGGCCTTTTCCTCCACCTTCAGGTCGCAATGCAGCACCTCGGCCACATCCTGGCCGATCATCACCTGGTTCAACCGCTGCACGTTCGGCAGCCCGTCCAGGAACAGGATCCGCTCGATCAGCCAGTCCGCGTGATGCATCTCCTCGATGCTCTCCTTGAACTCGTGCTTGCCGAGCTTCGTCACCCCCCAGTGCTGCAGCAGCCGCGCATGCAGGAAATACTGGTTTACCGCCGTCAGCTCGTTGGTGAGCTGAACGTTCAGGTGTTCGACGACCTTGGGGTCACGCAGCATGGTTGGGGTCCAATCAGGTTCGATGGCGGGCTAGGCGGTCAGAGGCGCACCGGGGCTGGCGTGCCCCTCATCCCCGGCGGCAAGGCGCAGCCCCAGGATCGTGCACACGGCGCGGACGCACGTGCCGCACTGCGCGCGGCACCGGCACGCCGCGAAGACCTCCGCCGGACGCGCCGCCCTGTCCTGTTCGGCGGCGCGCCGGATGTCGGAGTCGGTCAATGCGTTGCAGATGCAGACGTACATGGCGGCGCCTCGAAATCTCGGTCGGTGATAACGCGTCTGATAATCACTCGCAACAGCAAGTTTCGCAATCTCGCCGGGCACCGCGGCCCGCAGCTTTAACCCTCGACAGCGCCCCTTCGCTCCCGCAGCATTCCATCCACCTGAAGGAGAACGCGATGCCGGATCACGGAACGACGGGCCGAGGCATCGATCGACGCCGCCTGTTGACCGCAGCCGGCGGCGTGCTGCTCGCCGCTTCCCAACCGACCGCAGCTCAATCCGCCGCAACCCAACCCGGCACGGCTCAACCCCGGCACGGCGGCACGCTCCGCGTCAGCATCGAGCAGGCGCCGGTCAAGCTCAGCCCGCTGCAGCATCGCGTCACCCCGGAATACCTGCTGGGCGAGCTGCTCTACAGCGGCCTCACCCGCCTCGGCCCCGGCATGACCGCCGAACCCGACCTCGCCGTGTCGTGGTCCGCCAGCCCCGACCTCACGGAATGGACCTTCATCCTCCGCCCCGGCGTCACCTTCCACGACGGCTCGCCCTTCGGCGCCAAGGACGTCGTCGCCACCTTCCAGGCCATCATGGACCCGGCCACCGGCTCCCCCGGCCGCAGCAACGTGGGCCCCGTCGCCAGCGTCGTGGCCCTCGACGACACGACGGTCCGCTTCATGCTGAAAGCCCCCTACGCCGACCTGCCCGTCGCCGTCGCCTACACCAACGCGAAGATCGTGCCCGCCGCCATCCTGGCCGCCGGCCCGGCCCGGCTGGACCGCGAGGCCGTCGGCACCGGGCCGTTCCGCCTCGTGTCCTACGAACCCTCGCGCCTGACGGTCGTGGAGCGCAACCCGGCCTATTACCGCCCGGGCGGCCCCCTGCTCGACCGGGTCGAGGTGCTGCTCTACCCCGACCCGACCGCCCGCACCTCCGCCCAGATCGGCGGCGACACCGACCTCATGCTCAGCGTCGAGCCCACCAGCTTCGCCCGCCTGCAGGCCGCCCCGGGCATCGAGGCGCTCCGCACCCCGTCCGGCCAGTTCCTCAACGTCGTCATGGGCTGCACCCAGAAGCCCTTCGACGACATCCGCGTCCGCCGTGCCCTCTCGCTCAGTGTCGACCGGGCGGCGCTGGTGGACCTGGTCGCCGAGGGGCTCGGCACCGTGGGCGCCGACGTGCCGGTGAACGCGGCCTACCACTTCCACGACAAGCTGCCGGACAAGCAGGAAGACCAGGCCGAGGCCCGGCGCCTGCTCGCGGCGGCCGGGTATCCGCGCGGCCTGGCGGTCACGCTCGTCGCATCGGACCGGCCGGGGACGCGCACCCAGCTCGGCGTGGCGTTGCGGGAGATGGCCAAGCCCGCCGGGTTCGACATCACCGTGCAGACGATGGCCCACGCCACCTTCCTCGACCAGGTCTGGCTCAAGGGCCCGTTCTACGTCGGCCTCTACAACATGCAGGCCACCATGGACGCCATCTTCTCCCTGCTGCACACCAGCGACGCGCCGTGGAACGAGTCGAAGTGGAACAACCCGGTCTTCGACAAGCTGGTCCAGACCGCCCGCGCCACCGCCGACGAGGCCCAGCGCCGCACCCTGTACGCCCAGGCCCAGCAACTGATGTACGACGAGGTGCCGACCCTGATCCCCACCTTCTTCGACCTGCTGGCCGCCCGCAGCACCCAGGTCCAGGGCTTCACCCTGCACCCCCGAGGAACCGTTTTCCGGCTCGAGGACGCCTGGTTGGCCGAGAAGACGCCCCGCCGGGGCTGAATGTCCGTCGCCGCCTTCCTGCGCCGCCTGGTCACCATGGTGTTCACGGTGCTCGCCGTGTCCGTCCTGGTGTTCGGCATCACCCAGGTGCTGCCGGCCGACCCCGCCGTCATGCTGCTGGGCGAGAACGCGACCCCGGCCCTGCTCGCCGCACTCCGCACCCGCCTCGGCCTCGACCTGCCCGCCTGGCAGCAATACCTCCGTTGGATCGGCGGCGTGCTGCACGGCGACTTCGGCACTTCCATCGACAGCGGGCAGCCGGTCGCCGCCGTCATGCTGACCGCGCTCGGCCGCTCCCTGACGTTGGCCGCACTCTCGTTGATAGTCATGCTGGCCGTCGCCATCCCGCTCGGCATCGTCGCGGCGCTGCGCCGGGGCCGGGCCGCGGACCTGGCGGTGGGTCTCGGCGCCTATGTCGGCGTCTCCATGCCGGAGTTCGTCACCGCCACCATCGTGCTCATCACCCTCGGCAACCCCGCCCTCGGCTGGTTTCCCGCCACCGGCTATGTCCCGCTCGGCGACGACTGGCGCGACGGCCTGGCCCACATGGTGCTCCCGGTGCTGACCGTGTCCGTGATCCTGGTCGCCCATGTCGCCCGCATGGTCCGGTCCGAGCTGGTGGACGTGCTGGGCACCGACTACATCCGCGCCGCCCGCATGAAGGGCCTGTCGCCCCGCCGAATCCTGGTCCGCCACGCGCTGCGGAACGCGCTCCAGCCCACCATCACCGTGGTGGCGCTCGACATCGGCTACCTGCTGGGCGGCATCATCGTGGTGGAGCAGATCTTCGCCTTCCCGGGCATCGGCCGCGCCCTGCTGGTGGCGATCACCCAGCGCGACCTGCCCTCCATCCAGGCCGGGGCGCTGATCATGGCGACCACCTACGCGGTCGCGAACCTGCTGGCCGACCTCGCCTGCGCGGCGCTCGACCGGCGCATTCGCCGTGCGTGAGACCTTCTACACCTCCCTGGGCCGCACCCCCCAGGGCCGCATCGGCGGCGCGGTCATCCTGCTCGCCCTGCTTCTGGCCGCCGCCGGGCCATGGCTGGCCCCGTACGGGCCCGAGGCGATGAACGTCCGCCTGCGGTTCGCGGGCCCCGGCCCCGCCCACTGGCTGGGCACGGACCAGTTCGGCCGCGACGTGCTCAGCCGCATCCTCGCCGGCGCGCGCGCCACCCTGCCGCTCGCTCTGGCCGCGACCGCGCTCGGCTCCGTCGTCGGCGTGGCGCTCGGCACCGTCTCGGCGTTCCTCGGCGGCTGGGCCGACGAGGCGCTGATGCGCGGCGTCGATGCCGTCATGGCCGTCCCGCATCTGCTGTTCGCCCTGCTGATCGTGACCGTGCTGGGCGCGGGCGGCGTCAACGCCCTGCTCGCCGTCGGCATCGCCTTCGCGCCCGGCATGGCGCGCGTCGCCCGTTCCGTCGCCCTGGGCGTCCGCCGGCAGGACTATGTCTCGGCCGCCATCGCCCGGGGCGAGGGCGCCGTCCATGTCGTCTGCAGGGAAATGCTGCCCAACATCGTCGGCCCCATCATCGTGGAGGCCACGTTGCGCGTCGCTTTCGCCGTCATGGCGCTCGCCACGCTCAGCTTCCTCGGGTTGGGCGCACAGCCCCCCTCCTCCGAATGGGGCCTGATGGTGGCCGAAGCCCGGCCTTATCTGTTCCGCGCCCCCCTGCTGATGATCGCGCCGGGCCTCGCCATCGCCCTGGTCGCGATCGCCTTCAACCTGTTCGGCGACGGCCTTCGCGATGCCTTGAATCCCCGCGCATGACGGGATCCGGGACGGCGGCCACGCTCTCGGTCGAATCCTACTCCCTGCACTATCCCGGCGCGGCGGCCCCCGCACTCGACTCCGTCAGCCTCGCCATCCCCCCGGGCGGCGTGCTCGGCCTGGTGGGCGAAAGCGGGTCGGGCAAGACATCGCTCGCCTACGCCATCATGCGCCACCTGCCGCCCGGTACCCGAGAGGCGGGGGGCGCCATCCGCCTCGCCGGGCAGGACCTCCGCCCGTTGTCGCCCGCCGCCATGCGGCACGTCCGCGGCGCACGCATCGGGATGGTCTTCCAGGACCCCAGCGCCTCGCTCAACCCCACGCTCACCCTCGGCGAGCAGGTGCAGGAGGTGCTCTGGCGGCACAAGGGGCTGCGTGGCGCCGAGGCGCGGGACCGGGCCGAGGCCATGCTCGCCCGGGTCGGCCTGCACCACCCGGCCGCGCTGATGCGCCGCTACCCGCACGAGGCCTCGGGCGGGGAGAAGCAGCGCGTCGTCATCGCCGCCGCCTTCGCGGCCGGGCCCGAGTGCCTGCTGCTGGACGAGCCCACGACCGCGCTGGACGTCATCACCGCCCGTCAGATCCTGGAGCTGTTCGCCACCCTGCAGGCCGAAACCGGCGTCGCCGCCCTCTATATCTCCCACGACCTGGCCCTCGTCTCCCGCGTGGCCGGCCGCGTCGCCGTCATCCATCGCGGCCGCATCCTCGAAACCGGGTCCGCGACCGAAGTCTTCACCGCCCCTCGCGCCGCCTACACCCGGCAGCTCGTCGCCAGCGTGCCCCGGCCCGACATCCGTATGGTCCACGACGAACCGCCCGAGGGCCCACCCCTGCTCGAGGCCCGCAGCCTCGGCGTCCGCTACGGCCGGCAGGCGCTCGGCATCGCCTGCGTCGGCTTCGCCCTGCGCCCCGGCGAGATCCTGGGCATCGTCGGCGAAAGCGGCTCCGGCAAGTCCACCATCGCCCGCGCCCTGGCCGGGCTCGTGCCGTTCAGCGGCACCCTGCACCGCGAGGGCCAGGTGCTGCACGGCCCCCGCGCGATGGGCCGCGCCTGGCGCAAGGCCGTGCAGATCGTGTTCCAGCACCCCGACGCGTCGCTCAACCCACGCCATACCGTGGGCGCCATCCTGGCCCGCCCCATGATCCTGTTCGGCCACCCGGATGGGATGACCCGGCAGCAGGCGGTCGCCGCCCTGCTGGACGACGTGCAGCTGCCGCCCGACTTCGCCGCCCGCCGCCCGCACCAGCTCTCGGGCGGGGAAAAGCAGCGCGTCGCCATCGCCCGCGCCTTCGCCGCCCGCCCGGCCGTCGTCATCTGCGACGAGATCACCTCCGCGCTCGACGTCTCCGTCCAGGCGCAGATCGTCCGCCTGTTGCTGGCGCTGCGGACCCGGCACGGCACCGGCACCATCTTCATCACCCACGACCTGAACCTGGTCCGCCAGATCGCCCACCGCATCGCCGTCATGCACCGCGGCGCCCTGGTCGAGCTGTCCGCCACCGCCGCGCTGGGCATCCACCCCTACACCCGCGCCCTGCTGGACGCGGTCCCGACCCCCGCCGGATGAGCATGCCCCGCCCCGATCCGTCTCTGTCCCGCGCCCTCGCCACCCTCGCCACGGCCGAAGGCGCCGCGCTTGACCACCTGGGCGCGCTGGTCGCCTTCGACACGTCCTACCCCCCCGGGCTCCGATACCCCGAGGTCGTCGACTGGGCCGTCGCACGCCTCGAACCGCTCGGCTTCCGCTGCCGCCGCGTCGTCGTGCCGCAAGCGCTGTGGGACGTCCCGGGCGCCGGGGCCTCCGGCACGCGGGTCAACCTGGTCGCCGACCTTCCCGTGCCCGGCGCCCCGCGTCTCGGTATCTACGCCCACATGGACGTCGTGCCCGCCGGCGACGGCTGGACCGTGCCGCCGTTCGCCGCCACGCGCCGGGGCGAATGGGTGCTGGGCCGTGGCGCGGCGGACATGAAGGCTGCGATCGCGGCCCTGCTCCTGGCGCTGGAGGCCGCGCAGGCCCACGCCGTGCCGCTTCGCCTCGCACCCCGCATCCTGCTGTGCACCGATGAGGAAGGCGGCGCATACCCCGGCATCCGCCACCTCGCCGAACTGGGCGAGGTCCCGGCCCACCTGCTCTGCCTCGACGGCGGCACCGCGCCCCGCATCTGGCGCGGCGCATTCGGCTCGCTGGAGCTGATGATCGACGTCGCGGGCGCGGCAGGCCACGCCGGGCAGCACGGCTCCGGCGACAATGCGCTGGAACGCGCCATCCCCATCATGGCCGCCCTGCTTGGCCTGAAGGCGGTGGTCGAGGCCCGGCCCTCCGCCCTGTGCGGCGCCGATGGGCGCCCGCTCCGCCCCATCCTGGCGATCACGGTCGTGCAGGCCGGCGTGAAGGCCAACAGCGTCCCCGACCGCTGCATCCTGCGCCTCAACCGCCGCACCGCCCCCGAGGAGGACGACACCGCCGCGCTGGCCGAGATCGCCGCCGCGGTGCAGGCCGCCGCCCCGCCGGGCACGCAATGGGCCCTGCACGTGACCGGCCACCTGGCCGCCGTCGACCAAGCCGACGCCGGGCCGCACTGGCCCCGCTGGACCCAGGCCATGGGCGACAGCTTCGGATGGGACCCGGCCTCCGCCCAAGCCTATGGCGCCACCTCGTCCTCCGACATGGGGTGGGTCCAGCGCAGCCGCGCCCCCGCCGACGGCCTCGAGATCCTGCTCGGCGGCGCGATCCGCCCCGACAGCCACGTCCACAGCCCCGACGAACGCGTCCGGCTGCAGGACGTGCTGTCCCTCGCCGCCGCGATCCTGCGCTACCTGGCCGACGACCCCCTCGGTTGACCGTTCGGCCCAGGCACCCGGCCGCCACGATTCGCCGAAACCAGGCCCTCGTTCAATTGACAACACACCCCCCAGGGCGCTACCCCGCGCCACTGCGACCCTGTGGAGGGGTGCCCGAGTGGCTAAAGGGGGCGGACTGTAAATCCGCTGGCGTACGCCTACGCTGGTTCGAATCCAGCCCCCTCCACCATCCAGATCGTCGTCGTCGTTGCCCAGCGCGCCAACGAAAACGGCCCGCCCCATTTCGGGACGGGCCGTTCATCGTGGGACCCCCGCGAACCAGGTCCGCGTGCCGTCCCGAATTGGCTCCCTGAGTAGGACTCGAACCTACGACCGAGCGATTAACAGTCGCTTGCTCTACCAGCTGAGCTATCAGGGATCGCTGCGGCGCGACCGTATAACCCCCTGAACGCCGCGGTGCAAATGGCGTTCAGGAAACAAGGCGCGTCCGTGCGTTCAGAACACCTGGCGCAGCACCACGAACAGCGACCCGGCGATCACCATCGCCGCCGGCAGCGTCAGCACCCAGGCCATCGCCATGTTGCGGACCGTGCTCCACTGCAGGCCGGAGCCGTTGGCCGCCATCGTGCCCGCCACGCCGCTGCTCAGGATGTGGGTGGTGGACACCGGCAGCCCGTACAGCTCGGCCGCGCCGATCGTGGTCATGGCCACCAGCTCGGCCGCCGCGCCCTGCGCGTAGGTCAGGTGAGTCTTGCCGATCTTCTCGCCCACCGTCACGACGATGCGCTTCCAGCCGACCATCGTGCCCAGGCCCAGCGCCAGGGCCACCGTCACCTTGACCCAGCCGGGGATGAAGCGGGTGCCCTCGTCGAGCGACGTGCGCAGCGCCTTCAGCTTGCCCATCTCGTCGGCGGTGAAGCCGTCGCCCTTCATCACCCGCACCGCGTCGCTGGCCAGGTACATGTCGTTGCGCACGTTCGACGTGACCGACGCCGGGACCGCCTTCACCGCGCCATGGGTCTTCACCTGGTTGCCGATGTCGTCCGTCAGCACCGCCATGGCGGCATAGACGCCGGGCTGGTTGACCGACTTGGTCTTCAGCGCGTCGCCCACGACGGCCCGCGCCTTGGCCGCGCTGTCCGGCGGCGTGGCGCCCGTCGCATGCGCCTTCAGCACCGTCCCGGCCTCCTGCACGGCCGCGATGAACACCGGCGTGCGGCTGTCTTCCATCGTCCGGTTGAGCGCATAGGCGGTGGGTGCCACGCCGATCAGGATCAGCATGATCAGCCCCATGCCCTTCTGCCCGTCATTGCCGCCATGCGCGAAGCTGACGCCCGTGCAGGTCAATATCAGCAGGCCACGGATCCACACCGGCGGCGGCGCATTGCCCTGCGGCGCCGCATACAGCGCCTTGTTCTTGATCACCAGCTTCATCAACAGCAGCAGACCGAAGGCACAGACGAACCCGATCAGCGGGCTGAACAGCAGCGCCTTGAACACGCCGATCGCCTGGTTCCAGTCCACGCCCGACGTCGCCGAGCCGCCCGGCGCCGTCAGCTGGTTGGCCAGCCCCACGCCCAATATCGACCCGATCAGCGCATGCGAGGAGGAGTTCGGCAGCCCCATCGCCCAGGTGCCCAGGTTCCAGATGATCGCCGCCAGCAGCAGCGCGAAGATCATCGCATACCCCGCCCCGCTGCCCACCTGCAGGATCAGCTCCACCGGCAGCAGCGTCACCACCGTGTAGGCGACCGCACCCGAGGACAGCAGCACGCCCAGGAAGTTGAAGAACCCCGACCACACCACCGCCACCATCGGCGGCAGGGAGTGCGTGTAGATCACCGTCGCAACCGCGTTCGCCGTGTCGTGGAAGCCGTTCACGAACTCGAACCCGAGCGCGATCAGCAGGGCCAGGCCCAGCAGCACGAAGGCCCCCGTGGCGATGTTCGTCTCGCCGACCGAGCTGATGTCGTGGTTGATGCTGAACGCCGCATAGAGCAGCCCCGCCGCCAGGACGAGGATGAAGCCGATCGCGTGCGAGGGGTGCGGCTTGTGGTCCAGCCGCGGGCCGCGGCCCTCGACGGGGATGGTGTCGGCAGTGACGTCGGACATGGGCGTGGCTCCGGAAGGATGACGTCTCCCTACCGGATCGAAGCGCCGCGTGTGGGTTGCGGTTTCGTGAAACCGCAACCCGAAGACGTCAGGTGTTCATCGCGTCGAAGAAGTCCTGGTTGGTCTTGCTGTACTTCAGCTTGTCCAGCAGGAAGTCCATCGCGTCCGTCATGCCCATCGGGCCCAGGATGCGCCGCAGCACCCACATCTTGGACAGCGTGCCCCGGTCGACCAGCAGCTCCTCCTTGCGGGTGCCGGACTTGGTGATGTCGATGGCCGGGAAGGTGCGCTTGTCGCTCAGCTTGCGGTCCAGCACGATCTCGCTGTTGCCGGTGCCCTTGAACTCCTCGAAGATCACCTCGTCCATGCGGCTGCCGGTGTCGATCAGCGCGGTGGCGATGATGGTCAGGCTGCCGCCTTCCTCGATGTTGCGCGCCGCGCCGAAGAACCGCTTCGGCCGCTGCAGCGCGTTGGCGTCCACGCCGCCCGTCAGAACCTTGCCGCTGCTGGGCACGACCGTGTTGTAGGCCCGCGCCAGCCGCGTGATGCTGTCCAGCAGGATCACGACGTCGCGCTTGTGCTCCACCAGGCGCTTGGCCTTCTCCAAAACCATCTCCGTCACCGCCACGTGCCGGGTCGGCGGCTCGTCGAAGGTGCTGGCCACCACCTCGCCCTTCACGGTGCGGGTCATGTCCGTCACTTCCTCGGGCCGTTCGTCGATCAGCAGCACCATCAGGAAGATCTCGGGGTGGTTGGCCGCGATGGCGGTGGCGATGTTCTGCAGCATCACCGTCTTGCCCGTGCGCGGCGGCGCCACGATCAGCGCGCGCTGGCCCATGCCGATGGGCGAGATCAGGTCGATCACCCGCGGCGTCATGTCCTTGCCCGGCCCCTTGGCCACCGAGACGAAGTTCTCCACCTCCATCTTCAGCTTCCGCTCCGGATACAGCGGTGTCAGGTTGTCGAAGTTGATCCGGTGCTTGACGGCGTCCGGCGGCTCGAAGTTGATCGAGTTGAGCTTCAGCAGCGCGAAATACCGCTCGCCGTCCTTGGGCGCCCGGATCTGACCCTCCACGGTGTCCCCGGTCCGCAGCGCGAAGCGGCGCACCTGGTTCGGGCTGATGTAGATGTCGTCCGGCCCCGGCAGGAAGTTGGCCTGGCTGCTGCGGAGGTAGCCGAACCCGTCGGGCAGGATCTCGAGCGTGCCCTCGCCGTAGATCGCCTGGTCGTTGTCGGCCAGGTTCTTCAGGATCGCGAACATCATGTCCTGCTTGCGCAACGACGAGGCGTTCTCGATCTGGAGCGATTCGGCCAGGGCGAGCAGGTCGCCCGGGGGTTTGGCCTTGAGTTCGGCGAGATGCATGGGGGCGCCCTGACGTTCAGCGGGATGGACCTCGGCCCAAGGCCCCGGGACGGAGCGGTGGCGGATGAGGCCCGTGTGGCGGGGAGGGGGGGAACGGGGCCGAGGGCCGCCGGTTCGGGAGGAGAGACGACTGGGACCATGTGGACCCCGCCGACACGACCACGTTGCATCAAGCCGTGCCGTCGTCAAGCCTTATCGGCGGATCAGAAGGGTTTGACGATCACCATCACCACGATCACGACCAGCAACAGCGTCGGAACCTCGTTCGCCATGCGGTAGAACCGCTCCGGCTTCTGGTTGCGGTCTTCCAGGAACTGCCGCCGCCATTTCCCGGCTGCGCCCTGGAAGCCCGTCATCAGCAGCACCATCGCGAACTTCACGTGCCACCAGTTGAACCCCGTCCAGTCCACCACCCCGGGCGTCAGCACCAGCAGCGTCCCGAACCCCCAGGTCGCGAGCATCGCCGGCAGCATGATCTGCTTCAGCAGCCGCCGCTCCATCACCTTGAACCGCTCGCTTTCCACCGAGCCCCGCACCAGCGTGCAGTGATACACAAAGAGCCGCGGCAGGTAGAACAGCCCGGCCATCCAGGCGGTGACCGAGATCACGTGCAGCGCCTTCGTCCAGGGATAGACGGCGGCCAGCCACCCGATCGTCATGCCGCACGCCGGGCCGCGGCCCGCAGCAGTGCCGGCAGCTCGGCCAGGCTGGCGATGGGGGTGGCGCCCGCCGCCCGCAGCGCGGCCCCGTTGCCGTGGGTCTCGAGCCCGATCACGGCCATGCCGGCCGCCAGCGCGCCTGTTATCCCCGGCATGCTGTCCTCGATGACCAGGCAGGCGGCCGGCGGCACGCCCTCCGCCGCGGCAGCCGCCAGGAAGACGTCGGGCGCCGGCTTGCCCCGCGCCACGTCGCGCGCGCTGTGCCGGCGGTCGCCGATCAAGGCGGCCAGGCCCGTCACGTCGAACTTCTTGCGCATCTCCTCATGGGCGGAGTTGCTCGCCACACGGTACGGCAGGCCCATCGCCGTGACGGCCTGCAGCGCCTCCCGCGCGCCCGGCACCAGCTCGACCGCGTCGAAGGCCCGGATCATCCCGGCCCGCACCTGCTCCACCCAGGCTTCCGGCACCGGGCGGCCGAGCTGCGCCTGCACCACCGGTGGGATGTCCGCCATGCGGTAGCCCAGGAAGCGCGCCATGCTCTCCTCCGCCGTCATCGGCCAGCCGAGGGCGGTGATCTCGCGCGCGACCACAGCAGCCGACAGCGCCTCGCTGTCCACCAGCACGCCATCGCAGTCGAAGATCACCAGGCGCAGGGGCTCGGGCGTCACGCGGGCTCGACGATCTTCATCTCGGCCAAGGCGGGCGCCGGGGGTGCGGGGGCCGCGATGCCGGCCCGGGCATGCGGGCAGTCGCCGAACGGCCGCGCGCAGGTGCGCGAGCCGGCGAAGCTGCACAGCCCCGGGCCACGCGCCATCGCCGCCCGCACCAGGGCCGCCAGGGCCTGCACGAAGCCTGGGTCGCTGTTCTGCGCCGGGGTGCGGAAGTAGCCGGGGACGCCCTCCTTCTCCGCCAGCTCGCGGTATTCCACGTCCAGCTCCACCAGCGTCTCGGAATGCTCGCTGACGAAGGCGACGGGCACCACCAGGATCGCCGTCCGGTCCCGTGCCGCCCGTTCGATCTCGACCTCGGTGCTGGGGTCGATCCATTTCTGCGGGGTCGCGCGCGACTGGTAGCAGGTGGCGTGGTCCAGCCCCTCGATCGCCAAGGCGCGCACGATGCCGGCGACGGTCCGCTCGACCTGGAACTGGTAGGGGTCGCCGGCCTTCACGATGGCCTCGGGCAGGCCGTGGGCGGAGAACAATATCCGCAGCGGCACCTCGGGCGGCAGGGCCGCACGCGCGTCATGCCAGCTTTTCCGCACGATGTCGGCCGTCGCGTGCACGAAGCCGGGGTCCGAGTGGTAGCAGCAGAGCGTCGTGACCGGCTTCACGAGCCCGGCCCGCGCCGCCGCTTCCCGCCATGCCGTCAGGCTGCTGCCGGTCGTCGTCGTGGAGAAGTGAGGATACAACGGCACCAGCACCACCTCGTCCGGGTCCCACGCCTTCACCGCGCGGGCGGTCTCCAGGCTGAACGGATGCCAGTAGCGCATGGCGACGAAGCACCGCGCCGTCATGTCGGACAGGGTGGCCTCCAGCGCCGCGGCCTGGCCGTTGGTCAGCTCCAGCAGCGGGCTCTTGCCGCCCAGGATGGCGTAGTTGGCGGTGGCCGCCTCCAGCCGCAGCCGGGCGATCAGCCGGGCCAGGAAGGGGCGGATGAAGAACGGCACGCGCAGGATGGCCGGGTCCTTGAACAGGTTGACCAGAAACGGCTTGATCGATTCCGGCCGGTCCGGCCCACCCAGGTTGAACAGCACCACCGCCACCTTGCGGGCCGGTGCTGCGTCGGACCGCTGGGCGGGCGGACGCGCCGGAGGCAGGTCGGGCGACAGATCGGGTGGCATGGCGGAGCTGCTCGGCATGCTTCGGCAACTTGGCCCGATGGCTTCCCGCGTCAAGCTGCCCGCACCTGCGCGACCAGCGCGGCCACATGGTCCGGCGAGGTCTGCGGCACGATCCCGTGTCCCAGGTTGAAGATGTGCGGCCGGCCCCGCGCGGCAGCCAGCACCCCCGCCGCCTCGGACGCCAGCGCCGCACCGCCCGCGACCAGGGCCAAGGGATCCAGGTTGCCCTGCGTCGCCACGCCGGCCGGCACCAGGCCGGTGGCCACGACAAGCTCCGCCCCGGTGTCGAGCGCCACGCCATCGACCCCCGTCTTCTCGGCGTACTCGCCCACCATCACCCCGGCCAGCCGCGGGAACCCGATGATCGGGACTTCCGGGTGACGCCGCTTCAGCTCGGCGACGATCCGCCGCGTGGGTTCGATCACCAGGTGCCGGAACAGGTTGGGCGACAGCACGCCGGCCCAGCTGTCGAACAGCATCAGCACCTCCGCCCCGGCACCCACCTGCGCCGTCAGGTAGGTCAGCGACGCCTCCTCGATCGTGGCGATCAGCGCGTCCATGGTCGGCTTATCGCGGTGCGCCATGCCGCGGATATGCGTGAAGTCCTTGGAGCCGCCGCCCTCGACCATGTAGCAGGCCACCGTGAACGGCGAGCCGGCGAACCCGATCATCGCCGTCTCGTCCGGCAGCCCGGCCCGCGTCCGCTCCACCGTCTCCAGGATCGGCGCGATCGCCGCGGCCACCCGGCCCGGCTGCAGCGCCGCCACCCCAGCCCCGTCGCGGATCGGCGGCAGCACTGGGCCCTCGCCCTCCTTGAAGGCCAGGCCCTGCCCCAGCGCCCAGGGGACCATCAGGATGTCGCTGAACAGGATGGCGGCGTCGAAGCCGTAGCGGCGGATCGGCTGCAGCGTGACCTCGGCGGCCAGCGCCGGGTTGGTGCACAGGCTGATGAAGTCGCCTGCCGTCGCCCGGGTGGCACGATACTCCGGCAGGTAGCGCCCGGCCTGGCGCATGAGCCAGACCGGGGGCGGCCACACCGCTTCACCGCCGAGCACCCGGAGCATCGGCTTGGTCATCGCGCGCCTTTCGTTAAAGACTAAGAAAGATTCTTAGGGGTGAAGTGGTTCTTAGGGCCTGTGGATACCGTGGTACCCGGTTTTCCGAAAGCCATCCCCGGGGTTTTCCACACGAAGACCGTCCAGGAACCGATTGATCCCGGCCCCACACTCGGCACCCCCCACGAACCCGGATCTTGCCGCAGGAAGTTTCCCCACCGCTCTCGGAATCGTGAGTTGTCCCCGCTATGACAGCAAAGGGGGGTGCCCGGCCCGACTTGTCCCCGCTATCCTCCCTTTATGGACAGCGCCCGGCTCAACCTCCACCTCGTCTCCGACTCCACCGGCGAGACGCTCAACAGCATCGCCCGTGCCACCGTGTCGCAGTTCGACCACCTGGCCATCGTCTATCACCGGTGGAGCCTGATCCGGACCCGGCTGCAGCTGCACCGCGTGCTGGAAGGGATCGAGGCCGAGCCCGGCCCCGTCCTGTCCACCGTCATCGACAAGGCGCTCCGCAACGACCTCGAGACCACCTGCGCCCGGCTCGGCGTCAGCGTCGTCAACGTGCTCGACCCCGTGATGGCCCTTCTGCAGGAGACGAGCGGCGAACAGGCCGTCTCCCGCCCCGGGCGGCAATATGTGCTGGATGCCGACTATTTCCGCCGCATCGACGCCATGCACTACGTGCTGGCCCATGACGACGGCCAGGCACAGGCCGGCATCGCCGAGGCCGACGTCGTGATGGTCGGCGTCAGCCGCAGCAGCAAGACGCCCACCTCGTTCTACCTCGCCAACCGCGGCGTGAAGGCGGCCAACGTGCCGCTGGTCCCCGGCACGCCCGACCCGCCTGGCCTCGAGAACCCGTTATGTCCCGTGGTCGGGCTGACGCTGGACCCGATGGCGCTGATCGAGATCCGCCGGCATCGCCTGAAGCTGATCGCCGCCGGCACCGACACCGGGCGGGTCCGCAACGAGCAGACCGACTACGTGGACGTGGAGGCGGTGAAGGCCGAGCTGCTCTGGGCCCGCCGCCTGTGCGCCCGCCGCGGCTGGCCCGTCATCGACGTGACCCGCCGCTCGATCGAGGAAACGGCGGCCACCGTGCTGCAGCTGATGGAGGCCTGGCACGACCGCCGCCGCCGCGAAGCCCGCGAGGCCGCGGCGGCCCCATGATCCAGCACGCGTGATCCAGCACGCGCCGCTGGTGCTCGCCAGCCAGTCCGCCGCGCGCGCCATGCTGCTGCGGGAGGCCGGATTGGCAGTCGCGGTGCAGCCGGCCCGCATCGACGAGGCCGCGGTGAAGGCGGCCGGGCAGGCCGAAGGTGCCGGGGCCGAGGACGTGGCGCTCGCCTTGGCCGGGCTGAAGGCCGCCCGCATCCGGGCCGCCGGCTGCCTCGTCATCGGTGCGGACCAGCTGCTGGTGTGCGAGGATCGTTGGTTCGACAAGCCTGCCGACCTGGCTGCGGCCCGGCAGCATCTGCTGGCCCTGCGTGGCCGGACCCATCACCTGGTCACCGCCGTCGTGTGCCTCCGTGACGGGACGGAGGTCTGGCACCACGTCGCCCGGCCGCGCCTGACGATGCGGGGCTTCTCCGACGTGTTCCTCGACGCCTATCTCGAGGCCGAGGGACCCCGGCTGCTGGACTGCGTCGGCGCCTACCGGCTGGAGGGTCCTGGCGTCCAGCTGTTCGACCGCATCGAAGGCGAGCACGCGGCCATCCTGGGCCTGCCTTTGCTGCCGCTGTTGGGCTTCCTGCGGCAGAACGGCGCCATCGCGGCCTGACGGGCCCGCCTGCCGGCCCATCCTTTTCGCCCGTCCCGTGCCGTGCGATGGTCCCGCCATAAGCGGCACGAACAAGGGTGGGATGGATGGCGAGCAAGGTGTTCCCGGATGCGGCGGCGGCCCTGGCGGGGGTGCTGCGCGACGGCATGACGATCATGGCCGGCGGCTTCGGCCTGTGCGGCATCCCCGAAAGCCTCATCCTGGCCATCCGCGAGAGCGGGGTCCGCGACCTGACCGTCGTGTCGAACAATGCGGGCATCGACGACGCCGGGCTGGGCCTGCTGCTGCAGACCCGGCAGATCCGCAAGATGATCAGCAGCTACGTGGGCGAGAACGCCACCTTCGCCAAGCAGTACCTGGCCGGCGAGCTGGAGATCGAGTTCAACCCGCAGGGCACGCTCGCCGAACGCATCCGCGCCGGCGGGGCGGGCATCCCGGCCTTCTTCACCCGCACCGGCGTCGGCACCGCGGTGGCCGAAGGCAAGGAGGAACGCACCTTCGACGGCAGCCGCTACATCATGGAACGCGGCCTGTTCGCCGACCTGGCCATCGTGCACGCCTGGAAGGGCGACACCGAAGGCAACCTCGTCTACCGCCGGACCGCCCGCAACTTCAACCCGAACATGGCAACGGCCGCCAAGCTGACCGTCGCCGAGGTCGAGCACCTGGTCCAGCCCGGCGAGATCGACCCCGACGCCGTCATCACCCCCGGCATCTTCGTCCAGCGCCTGGTGCACGTGCCCGGCGCCGCCAAGCGCATCGAACAACGGACCGTCCGCAAACGCGAGCCGGTGGAGGCCTAGACCATGGCATGGACCCGCGACGAGATGGCCGCCCGTGCCGCCCGGGAGCTGCAGGACGGGATGTACGTCAACCTGGGCATCGGTATCCCGACGCTGGTCGCCAACCACATCCCCCCCGGCATCAACGTGCAGCTGCAGAGCGAGAACGGCATGCTGGGCATCGGCCCCTTCCCCTTCGAAGGCGAGGAGGACGCCGACCTGATCAACGCCGGCAAGCAGACCGTCACCATGCTGCCCACCACCAGCATCTTCGACAGCGCCCAGAGCTTCGCCATGATCCGCGGCGGGCACATCGCCATCAGCATCCTGGGCGCGCTGCAGGTGGCCGGCAACGGGGACCTGGCGAACTGGATGATCCCCGGCAAGATGGTCAAGGGCATGGGCGGCGCCATGGACCTGGTGGCCGGCGTGCCGAAATGCGTCGTGCTGATGGAACACACGGCCCGCGGCGAGGCCAAGATCCTCAACCGCTGCGCCCTGCCGCTGACGGGCGCCGGGGTGGTCAGCCTGATCGTGACGGACCTGTGCGTCATCGCCGTCGACACCCCAGGCCAGGATGGCCTGACCCTGGTCGACATCGCCCCAGGCGTCACCATCGAGGAACTCCGCGCCAAAACGGAGGCGCCGTTCAAGATCGCGCCCGCCCTGCAAGCCAGCCTCGCAGCCGCCTGAACCCCGCCACCGAGGCTTCGCCCAACAAAGCACCTTGCGGAACCCCGAAGCCGGGGCTATCAGCACGCCTCCCGACCGCCAGCGCTGGCAGGGGGGCCGTAGCTCAGTTGGGAGAGCGCCTGAATGGCATTCAGGAGGTCAGCGGTTCGATCCCGCTCGGCTCCACCAGGGTTCCTGTGTGATGGCGACGACCGGTCGGCACGACGAATTCGCATCACATTAGTGTGTAATTAACTAACGGTTCCGTGATAATGCCTCGCTGGCCCCGCTCGGGGATGGTGAGGGGATACGGATGACCACGCTGACGGTAGGGACGGGGCAGCAGTACACGACGATTGCGGCGGCTGTGGCTGCGACGAAGGACGGGGACACGGTCCTGGTGCAGGCGGGGACCTACACCAACGACTTCTTCGACGTGCAGACCAAGATCACGCTGCAATCCGTTGGCGGGCTGGCGATCATCGCCGCCACCGTCTCGCCGTCCAACGGCAAGGGCGCGGTCGTCGTCGACAACGACGTCACCATCGACGGCTTCGGCTTCACCGGCGTCGGCGTCGGCGACGGCAACGGCGCCGGCATCCGCTACGACAGCGGCAAGATGGTCGTGCGCAACAGCGTCTTCTGGAACAACCAGAACGGCATCCTCGCCAACGCCGACCCCAACGGCACCATCCTCATCCAGAACTCCGAGTTCAGCCATAACGGCGCCGGCGACGGCTACACCCACAACATCTACATCAACGCCGTCGCATCCCTCACCGTCCAGAACAGCTACTTCCACGACAGCGTCGCCGGCCACGAGATCAAGAGCCGCGCCCTCTCCACCACCATCACCGGCAACCGCATCCAGGACCTGGCCGGCGACGGCAGCTACAGCATCGACCTGCCCGACGGCGGCCTGGCCACCGTCACCGGCAACACGATCGAGAAGGGCCCCAACACCCAGAACAACTTCACCATCCACTACGGCGGCGAGGGCGCCCCCTATGCCGGCTCGGCGCTGACCGTCAGCGGCAACACCCTCATCAGCGACAACCCGGCCGCCACCCTGCTGCTCAACCAGACCACCATCCCCGTGGCGCTGACCAACAACGCGCTCTGGGGCTTCTCCGCCACGCAGATCGCCAACGGACCCGTCGTCCAGAGCGGCAACACCACGCTCGCCACCGAGCCCGCGCTCAACCTGGCCACCCTCGTGCCCGCCACCCTCACCACCACCACCACCGGCGGCGTCACCACCACCACCCCCATCACCACCACGCCCGCGCCCCCGCCCACGACCGACCTCTCGCTCGGCACCAAGCTGACCAGCTTCGGCACCGCGGGCGCCGTCGTCGCCAGCGGGCACGTGCTCACCGTCGGCGGCTTCGGCACCGGGGCCGCGTTCTCCAGCCTGCAGAGCGCGCTCGCCGCCTCCCAGGACGGCGACACGATCCAGCTGGCGGCCGGCACCTACGTCAACGATTTCGGCGTGGTCAACCACAAGGTCATCATCGAGGGCGTCGGCGGCATCGCCCGCATGGTCCAGCAGAACGACATCTACCACGCCAGCGGCATCCTGGTCGTCAACACCGACGTCACCATCATGAACATGGAGTTCACCGGCACCGCCAGCGACAACGGCTATGCCCCGGGCGTCGCGATCAACGCCGGAAACGCCACCATCGTCAACAGCCGCTTCGACAACAACGAGGTCGGCCTGCGCGCCAACGACAACCCGCTGACCAACCTGTCGATCTACAACTCCGACATCGGCTCCAACGGCAACGTCTACCGCGGCACCAACAACCTCCAGGTCGGCGCCATCAACAGCCTCACCATGGTCGGCGACTACGTCCACGGCGCAACGTCGGGCCACGAGGTCTACGACCGCGCCTTCAACACCGACATCGAGAACACCCGAATCAACGACGGCGCAGGATACGCGTCAAGCTTCCTCGTCGACCTCGGAGCAGGCGGCAATGCCGTCCTGAACAACGACTCGCTGGTGAAGGGCGCCAACACGGAGAATGGCGTGCTGGTGCATGTCGGCGGCGAGGTCACGCCCTACCTGAACAGCAACGTGCAGATCACCCGATCGACCCTCGTCACCCAATACGTGAACGCAGGCCATCCCTACACCTACTTCATCGCGGCCGAGACGAGCACCGGGACCGTCCCCGTCACCGCCACAGCCGACACCTTCGTCGGCGGTGTGCCCGGCAGCGCGCAGCTCATCAACGCCACCGGCACCGGCAATGTCGCGATCCCCAGCACGGCTCCTGGCGTGCCCGCCGGGATCATCGTCGACACGTCGTCGCCGCTGTCGGCCGCTGCCACCCCGCCGCTGTTCCCGGCCGCGGCCGGCGCCGACACGCTGGCGCTCACGCTGGCCGAGGATGCGGGCGATGTGAACGCGGAGTTCCTGGTCAGCCTCGATGGCACGCCCCTCGGCGGCGGCATGATCACGGCAGCGGCCGGCGGCGCCGGGCAGGTGTTCGACTTCAGCGGGAGCTGGGGCGCCGGGCCGCACTCGCTGGCGATCAGCCTGCTCAACCCTTACATCAGCACGGATGGCGGCGCGTACGACGCCATCGTGCAGGGCGTTCAGCTCGACGGCGCCAGCGTCGCCCCGGCCCGCACCATCGCGGCGACCGACGTCTACAGCGTGACGCTGTCGACCACCGGTGTGGTCACCACGCGGATCCCCGTCATCGCGACGCCCGTCGAGGGGAGTACATCCACGACGGTCCCGGCGACACTCGTTTCCGCAAGCACCGCCCCGGCGAGCACCGTTTCCGCCCCCGCCCCCGCCCCCGCTGACCCCGCCCCCCCCACCCCCGCCGGGCCCGTCGCGGACTGGACGGACGTCACGACGGGAACGAGCGGGCATGCCAGCCTGCGCGCGCCGGATGCGGGTGGCCCCGACTACCTCCAGGCGGAATACATCTGGTCCGGCCCGGACAACGTCGCCATGGCGACCGCGACGCCGAACGTGTTCCTGAAAAGCGGCAGCGGCGACGACGCGCTCACGGTGACGTCCGGGCAGAACGTGCTGGATGGCGGGGCCGGGTCGAACTTCCTGGTGGGCGGGTCGGGCAACGACACGTTCTTCGTCGATGCGCGAAGCAACGCCTCGGTCTGGAGCACGGTGGTCGGCTTTCATGCAGGCGACATGGCGACGCTGTGGGGCTTCGTGCCGGGCACATCGAGCTACCGCTGGGACCCGGCCATCAGCGGGGCCGCCGGCTACCAGGGTGCGACGTTGCGCGGCGACGTCAGCGGGCAGGGGTCCGCCGCCTCGTTCACCTTCGCGGGCATGAGCGTGGCGCAGGCGCAGCACCTGCAGGTCACGTCGGGCACGGCGGGCGGGCAGCCGTATCTGTTGATCTATAATCCAGGCGTGTAACGGGCCACCAGGGTGCCGGCAGCGCGAGGTCGTCGGGGTGGACAGCCGAAGCTGCCCACCCCCCGATCTCAGTAGCGGTAGGCGTCGTGCTTGAAGGGGCCGGAGACGCCGACGCCGATATACTCGGCCTGCTCCGGAGCCAACTTGGTCAGCTTGGCGCCGACCTTGTCGAGGTGCAGCGCCGCGACCTTCTCGTCCAGGTGCTTCGGCAGCACGTAGACCTTGCGCTCGTACTTGCCGGCGGGCGCCGTCCACAGCTCGATCTGCGCCAGGACCTGGTTGGTGAAGCTGGCGGACATCACGAAGCTGGGGTGCCCCGTGGCGTTGCCGAGGTTGACCAGGCGGCCTTCGGACAGCACGATCAGGCGCTTGCCGTCGGGGAACACGACCTCGTCCACCTGCGGCTTGATGTTGTCCCAAGTGTAGTTCCGCAGCGCGCCGATCTGGATCTCGCTGTCGAAATGGCCGATGTTGCACACGATCGCGCGGTGCTTCATGGCGCGCATGTGCTCGATGTTGATGACGTCGATGTTGCCGGTCGCGGTGACGAAGATGTCGCCACGCGGGGCGGCGTCTTCCATCGTCACGACCTCGAAGCCCTCCATGGCCGCCTGCAGCGCGCAGATCGGGTCGACCTCGGTGACCAGCACGCGGCAGCCGCCGTTCTTCAGGCTGGCGGCGCTGCCCTTGCCCACGTCGCCGTACCCGGCGACCACGGCGACCTTGCCGGCCAGCATGACGTCGGTGCCACGGCGGACCGCGTCGACCAGGCTTTCCTTGCAGCCATACAGGTTGTCGAACTTCGACTTCGTGACGCTGTCGTTCACGTTGATGGCGGGGACCAGCAGCGTGCCGGCCTTCTCCATCTCCCACAGGCGGTGGACGCCGGTGGTCGTCTCCTCGCTGATGCCCTTGATCCCGGCCAGCAGCTGCGGGTGCTTCTCGTGGATCAGCTTGGTGAGGTCGCCGCCGTCATCGAGGATCATGTTGGGCGTCCAGCCGTCCGGGCCGGTGATCGTCGCCTCGATCGCCCACCAGAACTCGTCTTCCGACATGCCCTTCCAGGCGAAGACCGGGGTGCCGTTGGCGGCGACGGCCGCGGCGGCATGGTCCTGGGTCGAGAAGATGTTGCACGACGACCAGCGGACGGAGGCGCCGAGCGCGGTCAGCGTCTCGATCAGCACGGCGGTCTGGATGGTCATGTGCAGGCTGCCGACGATGCGGGCGTCGGCCAGGGGCTTGGATGCGCCATACTCGGCGCGCAACGCCATCAGGCCGGGCATCTCGTCCTCGGCCATCGAAATCTCCTTGCGGCCCCAGGGGGCGAGGGAGATGTCGCGGACCTTGTAGTCTTCCGGCTTCACATTGGTGTCGGGCATGCCGCTCGGGCTCCTGGATAATGGGGCACGTGTCGGCCCCTGACGGGATGCGCGGCGGTATATAAGGATATCCTTATCATTGCAAGTCTCTCGGGTTGCCTGTCCAAGGGAGGGGATACCTGGCAGCAACCCCTCCCTCGGAAGCGCATCACCCCTTCATCGAGGCCGGGACCTGGCCACCGTTGTCGGCGAGCTTCTGCATGACGGCCTTATGGAGTGCGATGTTCTGCTCTGCGGTCCCGTCGGCGCCGGCATGGACGCCCAGTTCCTGCCCGAGCGTCTTGCGGGCATCGAGGCTCGAATCGAGGTCGAGCAGCTTGAGCAGGTCGACGATCGATGTTTGGTAGTTGCCGCCGCCGCCCTTGGTGGAGGCCATCTGGCTGAGCACCGCGCCCACGTCGACGCTGGGCGTCGCGCCGGCGGCGGGTGCCGCGGCCTCGTCGAATGCGCCGGGCTCGGGCGTGGGGCTGGCGGTGCTGGCCGGGGTGGCGGCGACCGAGGTTGCGGCCGGCGTGGCGCTCGGATGGTGGAAGATCTTGTCCATGATGCTGCCGAAGATGCTCATCGTCGTTTGTCCCGATCCTGTGTTCACGAAACAGCGCGCAGTGGCGGTGATAGTTCCGGCGCCGTACCCGGGTGGCGTGACAGTCAGGGCCCCGGGGCGGCCCCGGTCGCCACCATCTGCTCGTCAATCCGCGGCGTGTAGACGATCCCTTTCCGCGCGGCAGCGATGGTGTATTCGTCATACAGCGGGATCATGCCGAGGCGCTTGACCGTCTCGACCTGCGCCTCCTGCAGCGCGGCCTCGCGGCCCGGGTCGGCGCGGATGATGGCTGCCTCGATCAGCCGGTCCAGCGCCGTGTCGCTGAACGCGCCCCGGTTGCCGTCGCCGAACCCGGCCTTCTCGTCGGTCGTATGCGCCTCCAGCGCCAGGATATACGCCACGTCCCGCAGCGAGCTGAGCGAGATCGCGTACAGGATGACCGGCACGTCGTTCTTGCCGACGCGGGTGCGCGCCATGAACAGCGACCCCGGCTGCGCCTCGACGGCGGTGGCGATGCCCGCACGGGTGAACATGGCGGCCAGCGCCTGGCAGATCCGGCCGTCGTACACGTAGCGGTCGTTGGTGCAGGCCAGGGTCATGCGGAACCCCTCGGGGTAGCCGGCCTCGGCCAGCAGGCGGCGCGCCTGGGCCGGGTCGGGCTTCGGCACCGGCAGGGCTGCTGTCCAGCCCAGGAAGCCTTCCGGCACCAGCTGCATTGTGGGCACCCCCTGGCCGGACAGCACGCGCGCCACCAGCGCCGGCCGGTCGATGGCGAGCGACATCGCCTGGCGCACGCGCAGGTCGCGCAGCGGGTTGGTCGGCAGCGGGGTGCCGTCGTTCGCCGTCAGCAGCTTCAGCGTGTCCGCCCCGGTGTTGGGCAGCAGGAACACGACGCGGTCGGCCGGGCGCGCGAACACCCGGATACCGGGGTTGGCCCGCAGCTGCGCCACGTCGTCGGGCGGCACGTTCTCGATCAGGTCGGTGTCGCCGGCCAGCAGCGAGGCCTCGCGGGCGCCGTCGTTGGAGACGACGCGCACCAGCACATCGGGGAAGGCGGGCCGCTCGCCCCAATAGGCGTCGTTGCGGGCCAGGGTCATCGACTCGCCATAGCGGAAGGCCACAAGCCGGTAGGGTCCGGTGCCCACCGCGACGCGGGTGGACGCACCCTCGGCCGGCTGTGGGGCCAGGTGGGCCGGGATGATGAAAATGTTGGTCAGCTGCCCCGGCAACGTCGGGTTCGGGCGGTCGGTGTGCAGCCGGATGGTGTGCGGGTCCACGACCTCCGTCCGGATGATGGTGCGCAGGTTGGGGGTGTAGGCGCTGGGGTTGTTCGGGATGGCGGGGATGCGGTCGAAGCTCGCGACCACGTCGGCGGCGGTGAAGGGCGTGCCGTCGTGGAACGTGACGCCCTGGCGCAGGGTGAACTCCCAGGTCAGCGGATCGAGCGGACGCCAGGCGGTGGCCAAGGAGGGCGTCCAGCGCGCCTCGGCGTCGCGGCCGACCAGGCTGTCGAAGATGTGGCGGGCGGCAGCCATGTTGGGGCCGAAGAACAGGTAGTGCGGGTCCAGCACGAAGGGGGCCTGCACGGCCATCCGAAGGGTCTGGCCGAACGCCGGGCCGGCCAGCAGGAGAAAGGCGAGGACCAGGGCGCGCATGGTGGCAGCCTCCTACGCGGGCAGCTTGACGTTGTAGAACAGCGGCATGCCGCGCAGCACGCCGGTCAGACCGGTGCGGTAGGCGGTCGGGTGCCGCCAGCGCCCCCCGGGGATGTACGGGACGTCGGTCCAGACCTGGTCCTGGATGTCGCGGCAGATGGCCTGCCGGGCCGGCAGGTCGGCGGCGGCGAACCAGGCGTCGCGCAGGGTCTCCAGGCGCGGGCTGGTCGGCCAGCCGGACCAGGCGGCCCGGCCGTTGCCGCGGATGGCCAGGTGGACCGCCGGGTCCCACAGGTCCTGCCCCGGCAGGAAGGTGGTGGTCAGGTTCCAGCCGCCATGGGCCGGGATGTCCTGGTTGTTGCGGCGTTGCAGCCAGGTGCCGAAATCCGACATCGACACCTCGATGTTCAGCCCGGCCCGCTGGAACTGGTCGGTCGCGACGGAGCGGACCGCGTCGCCCGCCGGGTTGTTGGAGCTGCTGAGGAACAGCACCTTCTCGCCCTGGTAGCCCGCGGCCTGCAGCGCGCTGCGGACCTTGGCGTAGTCCGGCTTGCCAGCCAGCGCGGCCATCCCGGCATCGTTGGCCATCGGCGATTCCGGGCAGAACACGCCGACCCCGCCCTGCCACAACGAGGCGTCGGCGCCGGCCACCGCGCTCATGATGTCGGCCTGGTCGACGGCGCCCAGCAGCGCGCGGCGGATGGCCGGGTTGTCGAACGGCGGATGCAGGTGGTTGAAGCGGATGATGGGCATGTAGCCCGTGGCATCGACGATATCGAGGGTGATGCCCGGGTCCTTCTTCAGGATCGGCAGGTAATCGAGCAGCGGCCGCTCGAGCCAGTGCACCTGGTTGGTCTGCAGCGCCGCCGCCGAGGTGGAATCGTCCGGGATGGTCTGCCATTCGACCCGGTCGAGGTAGGCGATCTTCGGCCCCGCGGTGAACTCGGGCGTGCCCTGCCGCGGCACATAGGCGTCGTTGCGGGCATAGACGGTGCGCACGCCGTCCACCCGCTCGTCCGCGACATACCGGAACGGGCCGGAGCCGACGACCTCGGTCAGCGGTTTGCTGCCCGCGGCCTCGGCCAGGCGGGCCGGCATGATGGCCGGCAGGAAGGCGGTGCTTTTCCCCAGCGCGTCGGGCAGCAGGGGAAACGGCGCGTTCAGCCGGAACTGGATCGTGCGGTCGTCGGGCGCCGACAGAGCGTCCGTGCGGGCCAGCAGCGTCTGGCCGAACGCGTCGATGCGGCCCCACCTGCGGATGGACGCGACGGCGTCGCGGGCCAGCACGGGCGTGCCGTCGTGGAAGCGCAGGCCGGGGCGGAGCGTGAGCCGCCAGAGCCGGCCGTCCTCCTCCGTCGTGTGGCCCTCCACCATCTGCGGGCGGGCCTGATACCGATTGTCCTGGCCATAGAGCGTGTCGAACACCATCAGCCCGTGCAGGCGGGTGACGAAGGCGGCGGTCCAGACCGGGTCCACCAGCGTCAGGTCCGTGTTGGGCACGAAGCGCAGCGTGTTCGCCACGGCCCCGCGGGCCAGCCGAGGTGTCGCAAGGCTTGGCACGGCGAGGGCTGCGGCGAGGAGGGTGCGGCGGCTCGGCACGGGCGGGCTCCCTGTGGTTGCGGTCAGCCTATGGCGGCGTAGGGTGTCGCGCCATGGGGTGCCGGAAGGAGAGTGGCATGGAGCGGGTTGTCGTGAATTCGGGCCGGGTGACGCCGTTGCGGTCGTCGATGTCCCATGCGGTGCGGGCGGGCGGCATGGTCTATGTCTCGGGGGCCACGCCGTTCTCCGGTCCGCGGCAGATCGCGACGGGGGATTTCGCGGCGCAGTGCCACCAGGTGATGCGCAACATCGCGGCCGTTCTGGAAGACGCCGGGTCGTCGCTGGCCCTGGCGGTGAAGGTGAACTGCGCGCTGACGACGATGGACAACTTCAAGGAGTTCGACACCATCTTCCGCAGCTACTTCACCGAAGGCAACTACCCCGCCCGCATGACCACGGAATCACCACGGCTGGCCTTCGCCGACTTCCTGCTGTCCGTGGATTGCATCGCGGTCTGCGGCTAGAGCGCCAAGGCCGTGCCCAAACCCAGGCTGCGCGCGCGCTCATAGACCGCGACCGCCGCGGCCACGTCGGCGAGGCCGGTGCCGGAGAAGATCAGCGCGATGCGTTCATCGGCGTGGCGCCGGCCGGGGTGGCGGGCGCCCACGACGCCGGCAAGGCTCGCGTCGAAGCGGGTGGCGGTGGCGTCGCCCGGTTCATGGTGCGTGGCGGCCTCCGGCATGTCGTCGGCGATGCGGGTGTCGAAGGCGCGCAGTCCCGCGGGGTCCCACGCGACGCCGCTGTCCACCATGGAGACGAAGGCCCCCGGGGCGAGGCGCGTGGCATCCAGGAACTGGGTGCGCGGCGAGAGGCGGGGCACGGTGGTGACCACGATCGGGGCATGCGGCAGGGCGTCGTCCACGACCTCGGCCTGCAGCCCGAGCGCGCGGGCGTAGGCGGCGAAGGCCTGCGCCGGTTCGGGCCGGCGGCCCTGGATCAGGATGCGGCGCAACGGATGGTGGGACAGCAGGGCATCGAGGTTTGCGCGGGCCTGGACGCCGGTGCCGACGAAGGCGGCGGTGTCGGCGCCCGGGGCAGCGAGGTGCCGGGCGCCCACGGCGGTGATGGCGGCCGTGCGGACGGTGGTGATCCAGGTGCCGTCGATCAACGCCAGCGGCGCGCCGGTCGCGGCCTCGCTCAGCAGGATCAGCGGCCGGTATTCCGGCAGGCCCTGCGCCGGGTTCTGCGGGTGATAGCCATACCACTTCACCGCGGCATACCCGGCCGACACCAGCACGCCGCCCTTCGCCCGGAACGAGGCGGGACCCCCGGCCGGCATCGACAAAGCCGGGCGCGTGGTGGCCGCCCCCACCGATTGCGCGAGGAATGCCGCTTCGAGCGCATCAAGCATGGCGGCCGGCGCGAGGCCGCACGCCGCGACGTCGGCGGCCGACAGGTGAACGAAAGGCGGCATTCCCGGACGCGTGCGGTTCAGGCCTGGCGGGATTTCATCAGCGGCTGGATGTGCTGGCCGAACTGTTCCATGCCGATGATGAAGTCGTCGAAGGTCATCAGGATCCCGGCGACGCCTGGGGTCTCGGCGACCTGGTCCAGCATGCGGGCGACGGTGGCGTAGGAGCCGACGAACTTCAGGATGCCGGTCGGGATGGGCCGGGGCACGTCCTTCTGCCGCTGGATCATCTGGCCGACGGTGGAATCGACCGAGGCCTTGGTGTCGGCGCCCGCCTCCTTGCGCTGCCAGGCGAGCGCTTCGAGGTCGGTGCCCTCGACGTAATGCTCCCACTTGGCCATCGCCAGCGCGTCGGTGCGGTCGGCGATGATCATCAGCAGGATGAAGGCGCCCACATCCCGCCCGGCGGCGGCCATCACGGTGCGCAGGCGGCCGGCGGTGACCGCCACGTTCTCGGGCTGGTTGAGGCCGCCGGCACCGCAGAAGCAGTAATCTCCGTTCTCGGCGACGAAGCGCATCCCGCGGTCGGACTGCGCGGCGCCCACGATCTCGATCCTGGTCGAGGGCCGCGGCTCGAGCCGGCAGTCGTCCATCTGGAAATACTCGCCCTTGAAGTCCGAGCGGCCGGTGGTCCACAGGTCCTTCATGACGGTGACGTATTCGGTGCAGTACTCATAGCGTTTGGCGAAGTGTTCCTCGCCGGGCCACAGGCCCATCTGCTTGTATTCGGTCGGCTGCCAGCCGGAGACGATGTTCATGCCGAACCGCCCGGGCGCGATGCTGTCGATGGTGACCGCCATGCGGGCACAGAAGGCGGGCGGGAGGGTCAGCACGGCGACGGAGGCGAACAGCTTGATGCGTTTGGTGACGCTGGCCAGCCCGGCCATCAGGGTGAACGATTCGAGGTTCTCGTCCCAGTAGCCGCTGGGACCGCCGAAGCCGCGCATCTTGATCATGGAAAGGGCGAAGTCGAGGCCGTAATGCTCCGCCTGCTGGACGATGGTGCGGTTGAGGTCGAAGCTGGGGGTGGTCTTCGGCGAGGTGGTGGAGATCAGCCAGCCGCGGCTGCCGATCGGGATGAAGACGCCCATCTTGATCATGCTGGCAAGGGTCCTGTCGCTATGGCCGTGTCTGGCCGACGCTCTCGGCTCAGAAGCATAGCAATCCGCGTGCCGGGCAGGGTTCAGCGGTTGCGGGCGTGATACTCGGGGTTGGGCATCATGTCGGTGGCGATCGCGACACGGTTGGACATGTTATAGAAGCCGACGGTCTCGCCGAGGTCGAAGACGTCGGCCGACGACAGCCCGGCAGCCTCGAGCGCCGCACGGTCCGCGGCTTCGATCAGATGCGGGGTGGACGTCAGCTTCCAGGCGAAATCCAGCATGGCGCGCTGCCGCGGATCGAGTGGTGCGACGCGGTAGTTCATGACCAGCATCTCGCCCAGCTGGGGGTCGTTCGACAGCTGCCGGACCGCCTGCCCGTGGGCGACCAAGCAGTAGTAGCAGCGGTTCGCGCTCGACACGACGACGGCCACCATTTCGCGCTCAAGCTTGCTGAGGCCCGAGGGCGCCAGCATCAGCTCGTTGTACATCGCCATGAAGTTGCGAAGCTTCTTCTGGTTCTGGCTGTAGGTGGCGAGCACGTTCGGCACGATGCCGAGCTTCTCGACGCACTTGGCGAAGACAGCCCTGATGTCGTCGTCGAGCGTGGCCGGGTCGGGCAGCGGCAGGGCGGAGATGAAGTCGGGCTGGGGCATGTCGGGTCCGTCAGGGCCGGGTGGGGTCGAAGCGCTTGGGCAGGTCCTGCCAGCAGGTCATGTAGTCCTGCTGCAGCTCGGGCAGGCCGGCCGCGTGGGCGGTGACCCGCTGCGGAAACCGCGTCTCGAACATGAACGCCAGCGTGCCCTCCAGCTTGTGCGGCTTCAGCGTGACGGCACTCGCGGTCTCGAACGCTGTGGTGTCGGGGCCGTGCGGCAGCATGGTGTTGTGGAGCGTCATGCCACCCGGCAGGAAGCCCTCGGGCTTGGCGTCGTAACGGCCGTACACCAGGCCCATGAACTCGCTCATGACGTTCAGGTGGTACCAGGGCGGGCGGAACGTGTCCTCGGCGACCTGCCAGCGGTCGGAGAAGACGACAAGGTCGATGTTGGCCGTCCCCGGCACTTCGGAGGGCGAGGTCAGCACCGTGAAGATGCTGGGGTCCGCATGGTCGAACAGCAGCGGGCCCACAGGGGAGAAGCGGCGCAGGTCGTACTTGTAGGGCGCGTAGTTGCCGTGCCAGGCGACGACATCGAGCGGCGAGTGCTGCAGGTCCGTCGTCCAGAGCGTGCCGCCCCACTTCACGGTCAGCGTGCCGGGGGCGTCGCGGTCCTCGAAGGCGGCATGCGGGGTGTGGAAGTCGCGTGGGTTGGCCAGGCAGTTGGCGCCGATCGGCCCGCGCTCCGGCAGGGTGAAGGCGCCCCCGTAATTCTCGCACACATAGCCGCGGGCGGCGCCGTCCGGCAGCGCCACCAGGAACTTCACGCCGCGCGGGATGACGGCGATCTCGCCGGGCCCGACCTCGATGCGGCCGAACTCCGTCCGCAGCAGCAGGCGGCCCTCCTGCGGCACGAACACCATCTCGCCGTCGGCGTTGTAGAAGTATTCGTCCACCATCGACCGGGTGGCGAGATACACGTGGGTGGCCATGCCGGCCTGCGTCGCTGCGTCGCCGGCCGTGGTGATGGTCCGCATGCCCTCGATCAGCGACAGCGCCTCGGCCGGCATCGGCAGCGGGTCCCAGCGCAACGGCGCGATCGGCATTTCGTGCTCGGCGCAGGGCGCGGTGCGCCACAGGCCCGGGTCGGCCCGGCGGAAGCGGCCCCAGTGCCGGACGGTGGGGCGGATGCGGTACAGCCAGCTGCGTTCGTTGGCGGTGCGGGGCGCGGTGAAGGGGGAGCCGCTGAGCTGCTCGGCATAGAGCCCATAGGGGCATCGCTGCGGCGAGTTGCGGCCGACCGGCAGGGCACCGGGCAGCGCCTCCGTCTCGAAGCCGTTGCCGAAGCCCGACATGTAGCCGGCGGCGGCCTGGGTCAGCTGCACCATCGTGTCCAAGGCGAAGGTCCTCCTGCACGGGGATCGAAGGTCCGCGCGTACCATCATGGCCGCACCGAGACAAGGATCGTCCTGCGGGGCAGCCGGCGGATGCATCGGCGGCGTGGGGTTTCTCGGGCGGCCGCTTGGGGATACACCGGGCGCATGGACAGCCTGTTCCCCGAAGCGGCGCACCAGGCCGGCGGTTTCCCCGAGCCGGACCGTCTGGGGTCGTGCCGCAGCATCTCGCGCCGGGGTTTCCACCGGATCGCCTACACCGAATGGGGCGAGCCCACGGCTTTGCGGGTCTTGGTGTGCGTGCACGGGCTGACGCGGCAGGGGCGGGACTTCGACCGGCTGGCGGCGGCCCTGGCCGCGGTGGGTTACCGCGTGGTGTGCCCCGATTTGCCGGGCCGGGGACGCAGCGACCGGCTGGCCGACCCCGAGGAGTACACGCTGCCGCAATATGCCGTGGACCTGACGGTGCTGATCGCACATCTGGGCGTGGAGACGGTGGACTGGGTCGGCACGTCGCTGGGCGGGCTGGTCGGGATCGTGCTGGCAGGGCAGCCGAACTCGCCCATTCGGCGGCTGGTGGTGAACGACATCGGGCCCTACCTGCCCTGGGCGGCGCTGCACCGGATCGCGGCGGGCGTGTTCTCCGCGCCGCCGAGCTTCGACAGCCTGGCCGCCGCCACGGCGCAGTTCCGCACCAGCCTGGCGCCCTTCGGCCATCTGACCGGGCCCGAATGGGAGCACCTGGCCCGGCACAGCGTCGCCCTCCGCAAAGACGGCCGCCTGCACGTGCTGTGCGACCCCGGGATCGCGGCGGCGTTCCGCACGTCGTTCCTGTTCAACCTCAGCCTCTGGACCTATTGGGACGCGATCCGCTGCCCCACGCTGGTGCTGCGCGGCATCGACTCAGACCTGCTGCTGCCCCGCACCCTGGACGAGATGACCCAGCGCGGCCCGCGCGCCGAGGCGGTCGAGTTCCGCGGCTGCGGCCACGCCCCGGCCCTGCTGGACGCCGAACAGATCGGCGTCGTGCGCGACTGGCTGGGACGTCCGGCGGCGTGAGCCCGACCGTCCGGGACGCGCGTTCAAACTCCGAGACGGAGTTGTCTCAGGCGGATCCGAAGTGCGGGTTCAGACACTTCGAGCGCCCGCGTCAACGCCGCGATGGAGCGGATCCCGGCCCGGTAGATCCGTCTGACGAGGTGTGACGGCATGAGGATGTTGGCCGCAAGGGGCGGCAGCAGCGCTTCAGACACGACCATTCTCCTCCGTGTACGCCTTCGTGATGTCCTCGTTCTGCGGCAGGTTGTCCCACCCCCAATCCCTCAACAGCTTCTCGACCGCCCGGGACGCACGCATTGACACCGAACAGCAGGTTTTCAATCAGTCCGCGTCCTGTATTCATCCCAGTCACCAGTCCATGCCGGCGACAATGATATCTTGATGGCGGAGATGTAATCGACCGTGCCGCGGCGCACCGGCGTCGTGGTCCACGCCCGGCAGCCTCGCGTCAGTCCTGCAGCTCGCCCGCCTTGCCGACGATGTTCGACTGCGCTTCCTCCAGCGTCTCGAACACGTGCGGCGCCAGGGCGCGTTCGGCGAGGCTCGCGCCGAGCTTGAGGCGCATGAAGGCGCTGGTGGTGTAGCGGGAGGCAGAGCGGTAGTAGCGCTGCTGCAGGTAGGTGATCATGGAGAAGAAGGCGTCCGACACGGACGGGTCCAGGTTGAACTGGTCGTAGTTGACGATGACCGCAATGCGGTGGCCGATGGCGCGGCACCGCGTCTCCACCTCCCGGCGGACCATCTCGACCTCGTCCGTGGTGCGGACCTGGAAGCCTTCGTAGTTGATGAACAGCGTGTCGCGGGCCGGGTCGAAGCTGATGCGGTCGGACAGCGCCTTGCCCAGCAGGAGATGCTCCATCGCCATCGGCTCCGGGCGGAACAGGCCGGCGTCCATCGGGCGGGGCGCGTTCACGATCGGGCGGAAGCCCATCTGCGCCAGGATGTCGCGCTCGATGTCGATGCCCGGCGCCACCTCGGTCAGCTCCATCCCCTCCGGCGTGCGGCGGAACACGCAGCGTTCGGTGACATACAGCACCGTCTGCCCGGCGGCGGCGGCATAGGCCCCGCTGAACGTGATCTGCTCCACATGCTCGATGAACTTGCGGCTGCGGCCCTCGTGCACGATGCGCAGCCGGCCCTCCTCGAAGGCCAGAACCAGGCCGCCGGCGGTGAAGGTGCCGGTGAACACCACCTTGCGGGCGTTCTGGCTGATGTTGATGAACCCCCCGGCGCCGGCCAGGCGGTTGCCGAACCGGCTGACGTTGACGTTGCCGGCCGCGTCCGTCTGGGCCATGCCCAGCACGGCCAGGTCGAGTCCGCCGCCGTCGTAGAAGTCGAACTGCTGGTTCTGCTGGATGACGGCATCGGGGTTGAGCGCCGCGCCGAAGTTGAGCCCGCCCTGTGGCATGCCGCCGATCACGCCGGGCTCGGCGGTCAGGGTGACGTATTTCAGCACCTTCTCCTCGGCCGCGACCGCCGCCACGCCCTCGGGCATGCCGATGCCGAGGTTCACGACGCCGCCCGGCGGCAGCTCCAGCGCGGCCCGGCGTGCGATGACCTTCCGCTCGTCGAGGGGCAGCGGCGCGATCCGGTCCATCGGCACGCGGATCTGGCCGGAGAACGCACCGTTATGGTCGGTCGCATACGTCTGGCGGTGGTTGCGCGGCTCGGCCAGCACCACGCAGTCCACCAGGATCCCCGGCACCTGCACCCGCCGGGCATCGAGCGAGCCTTCCTGGGCGATGCGCTCCACCTGTGCGATGACGAAGCCGCGGCTGTTCCGCGCGGCCATCGCGGCGGACAGCGCGTCCAGCGTCAGGGCCTCGCGTTCCATCGTGATGTTGCCCGCGGTGTCGGCGGTGGTGCCGCGGATAAGCGCCACGTTGATGGGGAACGCCTTGTACAGCAGGTATTCCTGGCCGCCGATGTGCATCAACTCGACCAGGTCCTCGGTCGTGCGCGCATTGAGCCGGCCGCCATCCTGGCGCGGGTCGACGAAAGTCTGCAGGCCGACGCGGGAGATCAGTCCGGCCCGGTGGGCGGCGATGTCGCGATAGAGCTGGGCGATGCAGCCGAGCGGCAGGTTGTAGGCCTCGATCTCGTTGTCGAGCGCCATGCGCGCGAGTTTCGGCACCAGCGCCCAGTGTCCGCCGACGGCCCGGCGGATCAGGCCCTTGTGCGCCAGGCAGTTGAGGCCCCGGTCCTTGCCGTCCCCGGGTGCCGCGGCGAAGACCAGGCCGAGGCCCGCCGGCTCGCCGGTGTCGAGGAAGCGCCGCTCGAGCGCGAGCAGCAGCTCGTCGGGCGTGCCGATGCCGACGAATCCGGCGACGGAGATCATGTCGCCGGAACGGATGATGGCGACCGCCTCGGCCGCGGAGACGATCTTGTTCAAGCGACCGGCCCCGGGATGGCCGCGCAGGCCGGCCTCATGCGTCGCGCTCCGCGAGCCAGGCATGGACGCCCGGGGCGAACAGGGCCTGGGACTTGCCGCCGACGAACACGCCGACATGGCCGCCGGGCAGGGCGAGCTCGGTGTAGTCCGCCGTGCCGACCTTGGCGCCCAGCGCGCGGGAGGTTGCGGGCGGGATGATGTGGTCGTCCTTCGCATAGACGTTCAGGACCGGCATCGTGATTCGGCCCAGGTCGACCCGGCGGCCGTCCAGCACCCATTCGTTGCGGATCAGCAGGTTCTGCTGGTACAGATCCTTCAGCCACTGCTTGGCCGCCTCGCCCGGGTGGTCCGGCCGGTCGGCGATCCACTTCTCCATGCGCAGCCAGTTCAGCAGACGCTTCTCGTCGTCCACCACCTCCAGCATGTCGAGGTTGTACTTCAGCAGGGTGCGCATCGGCGTCATGAGGTTGAAGACGGCGCCCATGAACTCGCCGGGCAGGTTGCCGTTGGCGTCGATCAGGCGGTCGACGTCCTCGGGGGCCAGGCTGCGGGTCCAGATGTTGATGAACCCGTGGCCGGACCGGTTCTCGACGGTGTCGGCATGGAAGTCGATGGGGGTGATGGTCAACGCCAGCGTGTTGACCCGCGCCGGCTCCAGGGCGGCGAAGCAGGTGGTGAAGACTCCGCCCTCGCAGACGCCCAGCAGGTTGATCCGGGCGACGCCGGCGCGGCGGGCGATCTCGGCCACGCAGTCGTCGAGGTAGCCGCAGATGTAGTCGTCGAGCTTGAGGAAGCGGTCGGCGCGCGACGGGTTGCCCCAGTCGACGACATAGAGGTCGAGACCGAGCATCAGCAGGTTGCGGATGAGGGAGCGGTCCTCCTGCAGGTCCGTCATGGTCCAGCGGCCGATCAGGCCGTAGGTGACCAGGACGGGCGTGGCGATCCGCTGCTCCGCCAGCGGCCGGTAGCGATACAGCGTCACCTTGTCCTGCTGCCACACGATGTCCTTGGGCGTGGTGGCGATCTGGACGTCGGCATCCGACAGACCCTGCAGCAGGCTGCCGCCGTTCAGCATCCTGGTGCCGAGCCGGGCGGCGTCGGCGATGGCCTGGGACAGCGGGTTGGCCGGATCGGCGGGGGGTTGGCCCATCTCAGCGCCTCCTGGCGGGCTTTGCGGCACGATGCGGCCGGACTTCGGCCGTGGCGGGCGGGGGTGGCAGCGGCGGGGGCAGGGGCAGCGGCTCCGGATCGGGCACGGCGGGCGGGGGCGCCCGGCCCGCCGCCTCGCGCCGCAGCGCCCGCAGCTCGCGCTTCAGCGCGGTGACCGAACGGTGGACGTCGTCCAGCTCCGTGCGGGTGGGGAAGCCGTACTGCTTGCCGACGTGCTCGACCAGGTCCTGCTGCGCCATGCGCAGGTCCGTGGTCGCGCGGATCATGGCGCCCTGCGTCTGCAGGAAGGCCGGCCCGCGCTGCGTCTCGATCAACTCGCGGTTGGCGATGTCGGTCCACAGCGCCACCGACTCGCGCCGGTCCGGCGGCGGCTGGCCCTGGCCGCTGCGGCTGGCCATCACCGCCAAAAAGCTGCGCCCGGCGCGCATCCAGGCCTCCAGCGTGACGGCATTGTGCTCGAGGCTGCTGCGGCGCACCCCCATCCAGGCCTGCATGACCCGGGCGGTGCGGCGCTCCATGTCCCACAGGTCGGCGAAGCGGGGGCCCTCGGCCATGCGGCCCAGCGCCTCGTTCATGTCGCCGCCGACCCCCAGCCAGTTGCGGGGATCGACCATGTGGCGGAACGTCGCGTCGATGGTGTCGGAGGTGCCGGCGGGCTGGGGCGCGCCGGCCAGGGTGGCGGCCAGGGTGGCCGAGAGGCTGCCGGCGGCGCTCCACAGCTCCATCAACGCGGCGCCGGCCTTTGCCGTGTCGCCCTCCTGCCCGACCGGGCCGTGGAGGGGTGGAAAGGCGGGAAAGGCGGGCATCTGGCCGCCGGCCATCGCCTTCAGCCCCTCGGCGAAGGCCTTGCCGGCACCCTCCTGCATCTGGGCTTGCAGCTGGGCCTGGGCCTTGAGGATGGCCTCGCCGTCGCCGCCCCAGAACGCGGCGACCGATTTCGCGTAGTCGAACGGCGTCAATGCGGAAACTCGATCACCTGGCGGACCGCGACCCCTTCGTGCAGGCGGTCGAAGCCCTCGTTGATCCGGTCGAGCGACAGCTTGCCGCTCATGAGCCGATCCACCGGCAGCCGCCCGGCGCGATAGAGCGCGATGTAGCGCGGCATGTCGCGGGTGGGCACGCAGGTGCCGATATAGCTGCCTTTGACGGTGCGTTCCTCGGCAACGAGCTGCACCAGCGGCAACGGCAGCGCGGCACCCGGGGGCGGCAGGCCGGCAGTGACGGTGGTGCCGCCCCGGCGGGTGATCTTGTAGGCCAGCTCCATCGCCCGCACCGCGCCCGCCATCTCGAACGCGAAGTCGACGCCGCCCTTGGTGATCTCGCGCACCTGCTCGGCAGCGTCCGCGTCGCGGGCGTTCACGGCGTGGGTGGCGCCGAGCTCCCGGGCCAGACGGAGCTTGTCGTCGCTGAGGTCGATGGCGACGACCAGGGTGGCGCCGCAGGCGAGGGCGCCGAGGACGGAGGACAGGCCGACGCCCCCCAGCCCGATGACGGCGGCGGTCTGGCCGGGGCGCATGCCGGCCGTGTTCACGACGGCGCCCACGCCGGTCAGCACGGCGCAGCCGAACAGCGCCGCCTCGTCCAGCGGCAGCTCGCGGTCGATCTTGACCAGGCTGCGGCGGGAGACGACGGCGTATTCGGCAAAGCCCGACACACCGAGGTGGTGGTTGAGCGTCACGCCCTCGCAGTGCAGGCGGCGGGCGCCGGACAGCAGGGTGCCGGCGCCGTTGGCCGCGGCCCCCGGCTCGCACAAGGCCGGGCGGCCCTCGGCGCAGGGCATGCAGTGGCCGCAGGACGGCATGAACACCATCACGACGTGGTCGCCGGGCACGAGGTCGGCCACGTCGTCGCCGACCCGCTCCACGACCCCGGCGGATTCATGGCCCAGGGCCATCGGCATCGGGCGGGGGCGGTCCCCGTTGATGACCGACAGGTCCGAATGGCACAGCCCGGCGGCGGCGATCCGCACCAGGACCTCGCCCCGGCCCGGCGGGTCCAGCTCCACGGTGGCGATACGGAGCGGTTTGCTGGTGGCATAGGGCGCTTCGGCACCCATGCGGTCCAGGACGGCGGCCTTGATCTTCATGCAGGTGTCCTCGGGGGTCGTCTCGGTTCAGACGGGTTCGGCGACCTTGCTGGCCGCCACCTTGGCGCGCAGCTCGTCCACCAGCACGCGGGTGTTCTCCGTGTAGTCGATCGGGACGGCGACCAGGTGCACGCCGCCGCCGGCGAAGGCCGCCTCGAGCGCCGGGATCAGGCCCTCCGTGCTGGTGACGCGCGTGCCGCGGGCGCCGTAGCTCTCGGCATACCGGACGAAATCCGGGTTGCCGAAGGTCAGGCCGAAGTCGGGGAAGCTGTCCACCGCCTGCTTCCAGCGGATCATGCCATAGGCGCCGTCATCGAGGATGAGCACGACCAGGTTCAGCTTCAGCCGGACCGCCGTCTCCAGCTCCTGGCTGTTCATCATGAACCCGCCGTCGCCGCACACCGCCATGACCCGTCGGTCCGGATAGAGCATGGCGGCCATCATGGCCGAGGGCAGGCCGGCGCCCATGGTGGCCAGCGCGTTGTCGAGCAACAGTGTGTTGGCGACGTAGGTGCGGTAGTTCCGGGCGAACCAGATCTTGTACATGCCGTTGTCCAGCGCCACGATCCCGTCTTCGGGGATCACCTGGCGCACATCGTGCACCAGGCGCTGCGGCGTGGGCGGCCAGCGGTCCTCGTCGGCGCGGGCGCTGATGCGGTCCAGGATGCTGTCCCGCAGGCTCAGCAGGGCGCCGGCGTTGTGCAGCTTGCCCTCCACCCGGTCGGCCAGCAGCTCGAGGCTGGGGCCGACGTCGCCGACGACCTCGGCATGGGGGAAGTAGACGGTGTCGACATTGGCGGGCGTGTAGCTGACATGGATCACCTGCGGGCCGCCCGGGCCCATGATGAAGGGCGGCTTCTCGATCGTGTCGTGGCCGATGGCGATGATCAGGTCGGCCTCGTCGACCGCCTCGTGCACGTAGTCGCGTTCCGACAGCGCCGCTGTGCCCATGTACAGCTTGCCGCCGCCCGGGACGGTGCCCTTGCCCATCTGGGTGGTGAAGAACGGGATCTGCAGGCGCCGGACGAAGCCCGACAGGCCGGCGGTGGAGCGGGGCCGGCTGGCGGCGGCACCCAGCATGATCAAGGGGCGCCGGGCTTGCAGGATCATCTCGGCCGCCCGGTCCAGCGCCGCCCGGTGCGCGACCGGGATCTCGATCTGGTGCACCGGGATCGGCAGCAGGTCCGGCGCCTCGGCCCCGGCGATGTCCTCCGGCAGTTCCAGCAGCACGGGGCCCGGACGCTCCTCCATGGCGATGCGGAAGGCGTCGCGGACCAGGGTCGGGATGCTGCCGGCACTGACGATCTGGCGCGACAGCTTGGTCAGCGGCTTGAAGGCCGCGACGACGTCCACGATCTGGAACCGGGCCTGGCGGCTGCTCATGATGCCCTTCTGGCCGGTGATCATGATCATGGGCATGGCGCCGAGCAGGGCATAGGCGGCCCCGGTGGTGAGGTTGAGCGCGCCCGGGCCGAGCGTGGTGAGGCAGACGCCGGGCCTGCCGGTCAGGCGGCCATGCGTCGCGGCCATGAAGGCGGCGGCCTGTTCATGCCGCGTGAGCACGAGCTGGATGCTGGAGGTGCGGAGGCTCTCCACCACGTCCAGGTTCTCCTCGCCCGGCACGCCGAAGATGCGGTCGACGCCCTCGTTCTCGAGGGCGGCCACCAGCAGATCGGATCCCTTGGTCATGACGCTCTCCTGCTTTCTTCTTCTTCTTTGGCCGACGTCGCCGGATGTCGAAATCTTAGTCAGGCACGCGGTGCAAGACCGCGTCTCAGTCAGTCAAGCGGTGGAGCACCGCCACTCAGTCAGTCAAGCGGTGGAGCACCGCCACTCAGTCAGTCAAGCGGTGGAGCACCGCTTGGGTGAACGCCTTCGTCGACGCCGTGCCGCCGAGGTCGCCGGTGCGGACCTTGTCCTCGTTCAGCGCGCGGTCGATCGCGTGCTCCAGCCGGGTCCGCTGGTCGATCAGCCCCACGTGCTCCAGCATCAGCGCGGCGGCGAGCAGCAGGGAGGTGGGGTTGGCGATCCCCTTGCCGGCGATGTCGGGGGCGGAGCCGTGCACCGCCTCGAAGATGGCGGCCTGCAGGCCGATATTGGCGCCGGGCGCCATGCCGAGCCCGCCGACCAGGCCGGCGGCCAGGTCCGACAGAATGTCGCCGAACAGGTTCGTCGTCACGATCACGTCGAACTGCCAGGGGTTGAGCACCAGTTGCATGGCGCAGGCATCGACGATGCGGTCGTCCACCGCGACCCGGCCTTCGTACCGCTGGGCCACAGCGCGCGCCTCCTCCAGGAACACCCCGGTCAGCGCCTTCAGCACGTTGGCCTTGTGGACGATGGTCACCTTCTTGCGGTTGTTCCGCACCGCGTACTCGAACGCGAACTCGGCGATGCGGCGGGACCCGTCGCGCGTGTTGACGCCGGACGAGATGGCGACGGCGTGCGGGTCGTCGCCGATGGCGATGAAGTGCTCGAAGGCGACATAGAGCCCTTCGAGGTTCTCGCGGACGATGACGAGGTCGATGTCGTCGAACCGGCCGCCGGGCACGAGGGTGCGGGCGGGACGGAGGTTGGCGTAGAGGTGGAACTCCTCGCGCAGGCGGACATTGACGGAGCGAAAGCCGCCGCCGACCGGGGTGGTCAGCGGGCCCTTCAGCGCCAGCCTCGTGCGGCGGATGCTCTCGAGCGTCGCGTGCGGCAGCGGGTCGCCCGACGCCTCGATGGCCGCCAGGCCGCCCTGCTGGACGTCCCAGGCGAAGGGCGCCCCGAGCGCGTCCAGCACCTGGACGACGGCCTCCGTCACCTCGGGGCCGATGCCGTCGCCGGGAATGAGGGTCGCGGGGATCGGGCTGGCAGTGGCGGTCACCACGGTCTCCTCCGGGCGGGAAGCGGCGGGACAGGAAGCGGCGGGGCGGGAAACGGCGGGGCGGGAAACGGCGGGGCGGGAAACGGCATGCCTGGGGTTAGCATGGCCGCAACGATCTGTCAGCGCATACCCCGCGACCGTCCCGGTCTCAGCTTCCCCGCGTGCCGAGCTGGACGATGCGCCGGTCCACCACCGGCACCAGGCCGAGCGCGATCCAGGGCTGGGTCTCGGAGTTGGTCTCGCCGGAGATGACCGAGGTCAGCACCTCGAGCATGTCGCCGTGCCAGCGGTATGAGGCGGTCAGAAGGTCCTGGCCGAGATCGATGCGGCGGCGGATGCGGCGGCGGTCGACCTCGGACATCGGCACGACCCCGGCGTCGCCCGCGTCCTCCAGCGCATGCAGGGCGCGCAGGGTGACGCCCGTCTTGAAGTTCCAGAACCCGGTGTCGGCGTGCACCCCGCGCTCGGGCAGGTTCAGCACGGCGATCCCGTCATAGGCCTCGGTATGGCCGTTGTTGCCGAGGTCGACGGTGCCGGTATAGAGGCGGATGCCGAGCACGCCCTCATGCGCGGCGCGGCCCAGCGCGCCGGGCTCGGTGCCGGGGGGCGTGCCGTGCCAGGCGGCGCGCGCCAGGGCCAGGATGCAGGCGCTGTGGTTGTCGAGGAACGGCACAAGTCCGGCCCAGGTGTCGCCGAACGTGCCGCCATAGGTGTCGCGGCCCATGATCTCGCGCCGCAGCATGCGCAGGATCAGCGCCGTGCCGGTGTTCATCAGGGTGCGGTAGCGTTCGTCGGCGGTGGCGCGGACCATGCAGTCCAGCGCACAGACGACGTAGCCGATGCCGCGGGTGAAGACCCGGTCCAGCGCGTCGGGCTCGTCCGGGCGGATGAAGTCGAAGTAGCGCGTCACGTGGCGGTCGAACCAGGTGGTCAGCGCATCGAGCCGGGCCGCGTCGGGGGGGGTGGCGTACTGGCCGGTGCGGGCGAACAGGATGTGGGCGGCGATGGCGTTCAGCTCGGCCCCGATGTCGTAGGTCATGCTGGGGTCCGCGTCGCCGCCGCCGGCGCCCGTCCGCATCACGGTCGCGTAGTGCTCCAGCGCGTCGTAGTAGCCGCCGCCGGTCAGCATGCGTTCCTCGCGCAGCGTCACCGGGTGGGCGGCGGTGACGGCCCCCATGGCGTAGCGGTGCAGCACCCAGTGCAGCTTGCCGTGCTTCTGGCCGCGCGCGACGATGGCCGACAGCTTGTCGCCGTCCGGCATCAGGGTGTGGATGGCGTAGGAGAAGCCGGGCGAGGCGCCTTCCTGGGCGATGCAGGTGGATTCCGCCGGCCCGGCATGCAGGTCCGTCTGCTTGTCGCCGATGCCGCGCAGCGCGACGTTCTTGCCGCCCGCCCGGATGCCAAGGGCGCGGTAGTCGACGCCCGGCACGAAGTAAAGCTGGTCGTAGGCGGTGGTCAGGATCACCTGCTCGAGCGTCTCGCCCGGGGCCGGCGCGAAGGTGACCTCGAGCGCGACCGTCGGGCGGTCGGCGCTGACGGTGTAGGTGTAGGTCAGCTGGCCCAGCACGACCTCCGGCCCGCGGTTCCAGCCCTTGCGCGGCTTGCGGAGCGTGCTGGTGTGGGTGAAGACGGCCGTGCGGCCCTGCACCGTGATGCCATGGCTGGACACGGCGTTCTCGACATCGACCGTGAGGGGGCGGCCCTTGTGGCGGCACGAGAAGACGTTGCCGGTGTGCTGGGCGGCGATGACGGTGCGGCCGTCGTTGAACCGCAGCGAGTGGCGGACGACGCCGGCGGTCAGGTCCCCCTCGATGATGAAGAACGCCGTCTCGACGCGGAAGGCGGCGGGGTCGGTACTGATGACGCGCAGCTCGGCCGGGCCGCAGCGGCGCTGGATGACGGCGCCCTCGGACATGCGGAGCACGAAGTCCATCGCGGCATTGGCCGTGCCGGGGTCGGCGTCGTAGAAGCCGGGCTCCACGAGCAGCTCGGCCGCCTTGGCGTTGTCGTCGGTCCAGAACCAGCTGGTGTCGTTGAAGCGGACGGCGGTTTCCGCCAGCGCCAGGAACGGCGCGCCGTTGCTGAGCGAGGCCTGCTTGACAAGATTGGCCTTGATGAAGGCGACCATGGCCTCGAGGACGGAGCGGTCGGGTGCTGCGGGCTTGTCGGATTGCATGGCCGGGCTATAGCGGATGGCCGGTGGGCTGGGTAGCCGTGCGACCAAGGATTCGCCCATGCGGCGCCATGACGCCGAAAGGCTTGCACCCCGCGACGTTCAAACGAAAAGTTGCGTCGCCGACGGGCGATGGGGCCCGCGGCACGGAGGGCAGAACGATGGTTTCCATCGAGCTGCACTTCCGGTGGAGTGGCAGGTAAGGTGAGAGTGAGGCTCACCTCCCAAGTCTACATCATACACCAGGAGACGGCGATGGAACAGGAGACGATCACACCGGGCCGTGGCACGGCCGAGAGCGTCGCGCGGTTCCGGACGCAGCTTCAACGGATGGGAATGGGCCGTCCGACCTGGCCCGCGCCATGATGGCAGCCAAGGACGACCGCCAGTTCGACACCATCCTGCGAAGCCTGGGGCGGATGGCCAGTGGCGAGGCGCGCGTCAGCGGTGAGATGCGGGCGATGCTGGACGTCATGCAAGCTCAGGCGATGGCGTATCGCGAGCTCGAGCTGCTGTGCTCGGGGCCAGATGCGCAGTTTCGTGGACGAGGGTGGCGGCCGGGTCGACACGACAATGTCCACGATCGAGCATCGGCAGGTCCGGGTCGCCGACCTGGAGAGGGTCCTGGCTCTGCTGCGCCTAAGACCCGGCGGCAGGGACTGAGCTTTGCGGCAAGGTGACGGCGAGGCCGGGCTATATCCGGCGGTGAAGCGGTTCCTGACCGGGCGGGGCTACGAGGTGAAGGGCGAGGTGGGGGGCTGCGACGTGGTGGGCGTGAAGCCCGGGGGTGTCGGGCCGAAGGAACCGGGCCTGGTCGTCATCACCGAGCTGAAGCTGGGGTTCAACCTGGAGTTGGTGCTGCAGGGGGTGGAGCGGCTGTCCTGCGCCGACGAGGTCTGGCTGGCGGTGCGGGCCACCCGAAAGGGGCGGGACCGCGACCGGCGGGTGCGCAAGCTGTGCCGGCTACTGGGCTTCGGCCTTCTCGCGGTGCATGCGGCGCGGAACGAGGTGGAGGTGCTGGCGGAGCCGGCGCCCTACAAGCCCCGGCCCGACCTGCGGCGGCGGCGGGCGCTGGTGTCGGAGCACGGGCGGCGCCGGGGCGACCCCTCGCCCGGCGGCACACGGGGGGTGCCGATCGTGACGGCCTACCGGCAGGAGGCGCTGGCCTGTGCCGGGGCGATGCAGGCGGGGCCGCAGCGGCCGCGGGACCTGCGTCCGGGCGCCCCGCGGGCCGCGGCGATCCTGCAGCGGAACGTGTACGGCTGGTTCATCCGGGTCGAGCGCGGGGTTTACGGGCTGACGCCGGCGGGCGAGGCTGCGCTGCTGCGGTGGGGCGCGGACGGCTGAACCGGCCTGCGTGCGGCGAGCCCCATTCCAGGGCGAGAAGAAGGACGGTCTGATGGCGCCGGAATACGACTACATCATCGTGGGCGCCGGCTCGGCCGGGGCCGTGCTCGCGGCGCGGCTGACCGAGGACGCGGGCACGCGGGTGCTGCTGCTGGAGGCCGGGCGGGACCTGCGCTCGGCCGAGACGCCCGAGCACATCCGCATCCCGAACCCGATGCGGGCCATCGCCGACGACGACTTCCGCTGGCCGGGGCTGATGGCCCGGCGGACGGCGCGGCAGGCGCCGCGGCTGCTGTGGCGCGGCCGGGCCATGGGCGGCAGCTCCGTCATCAACGGGCAGATCGCCATCCGCGGCGTGCCGGACGACTTCGAGCGCTGGGCCGCCCGGGGCTGCGCGGGCTGGGGCTGGGCCGACATGCTGCCATACTTTCGCAAGCTGGAGACCGACCGGGATTTCGCCGACAAGCCTTATCACGGCGATAGCGGACCGATCCCGGTGTACCGGGCGCCCGAAGCGGATTGGGGCCCGGTCGACGGCGCGCTGCGGGATGCGGGGCTGGGGCTCGGCTACGGCTGGTGCGCGGACCACAACGCGCCCGAGGGCACGGGGGTGTCGCCCTATGCCATCAACAGCACGGCCGGCCGGCGCGTGTCGACCAACGACGCCTATCTGGAGCCGGTGCGGGGCCGGACGAACCTCGACATCTCGGGCGAGGCGCTCGTGGACGGCGTGACGATGGAGGGCAACCGGCCGCATGCCAGCGGCGTCGCCGTGACGGTCGGCGGGGTGGCGCACAGGCCGCGGGCCCGGCGCGGCGTGATCCTGTGTGCCGGGGCGATCCACTCGCCGGCGATCCTGCAGCGCTCGGGAATCGGGCCCGCGTCGCTGCTGGCCGGGCTGGGCATCCCGGTTGTGGCCGACCTACCGGTGGGCGAGGGCTTGCTGGACCATCCGTTGATGGGCGCCCTGCTGCACCTGCGGCCGGAGCGGCGAGTGTCGACGCTGATGCACCGGCATACCAACTGCTGCCTGCGCTACGGCTCGGGCCTGGGCGGGGCCGGGGCGAACGACATGATCATGATCGCGGGCAACCTGGCCGGCGGCCTGCTCAGCACCGGCGGGCCGGACGCGTCGCGCGGGCGGATCGCCGTCTCCGTCTACCAGGCGTTCAGCCGTGGCACCGTCCGGATCACGTCCCGCGCCCCCGGCACCGACCCGGCGGTCGAGGAGCATATGCTGAGCGACGAGCGGGACCTCGTGCGGCTGCGCGACGGGGTGCGGCGGCTGCGGGAGATCTGCCGGCACCCGGGGGTGACGGCGGTGGCGGAGCGGGTGGAGTACGGGACGACGGGGATTTCGATGGAGGAGCCGCTGGAGGACGGACCGCTGGACGGTTGGCTGTTTGACGAGGTCTCGGATGCGCAGCACGCCAGCGGCACCTGCCGAATGGGCCCGACCGGGGATGCAGGCGCGGTGGTGGACCTGGCGTGCCGGGTCGTGGGGTGCTCGGGCCTGCTCGTGGTGGATGCGTCCGTCATGCCGGAGGTCCCGCGGGCCAACACGCACCTGACGACTGTCGCGATGGCGGAACGGATGGCGGACGTGCTGCGGGGGCGCGCGGCATAGGCTGTCGCGTCACGTCCTGAAGGGTGCTGTAGTCGGGGGGGGTCGAGGAGGTGCGCATGCGGCGTCGGACGGTTTTGGCGGGGTTGGGCGCAGGATTGGGCGGCGCAGTGGGGGCGGGCCTGGCGCGGCCTGGGGTGGCGCGGGCCGCGTCGGCGACGACGTTGCGGTTCATCCCGCAGATCGATCTCGCGTTCCTCGACCCGCATTGGACGACGGCCAACATCACACGCAACCATGGGCACATGGTGTTCGACACGCTGTATGGCAGCGATTCCAGCTATGCCGTGTCGCCGCAGATGGTGGAGGGGCATACCGTCGAACAGGACGGGCTGCTGTGGCGGCTGACGCTGCGGCCCGGTTTGATGTGGCACGACGGGGTGCCGGTGCTGGCGCGGGACTGCGTGGCCAGCCTGCGGCGCTGGGCCAAGCGGGACGCGTTCGGCGGCACGATGATGGGCGTGGTGAACGAGCTGTCCGCGCCCGACGACCGGACGATCCAGTTCCGGCTGAAGTCGCCGTTCCCGCTGCTGCCGGACGCGCTGGGCAAGGCCGCGGCCTACATGCCGGCCATGATGCCGGAGCGGCTGGCCCTGACCGACCCCGGCACGCAGGTGACGGAGATGGTCGGCAGCGGCCCGTTCCGCTACGTGGCCGACGAGCGGCTGCAGGGTGCCCGCAACGTCTACCGCCGGTTCGAGGGCTACAAGCCGCGCGACGGCGGGACGGCGGACTGGTTCTCCGGCCCGAAGGTGGTGCATTTCGACCGGGTGGAGTGGACGACGATCCCCGACGGCGCCACGGCGGCGGCCGCGCTGCAGGCCGGCGAGCAGGACTGGTGGGAGCAGGCGACGCCCGACCTGCTGGGCATGCTGCGGCGGAACCGGGCCATCACGACGGCGGTCCTGGACGGGTCGGGCACGCTGGGCATGATGCGGCCGAACCACCTCCAGCCGCCCTTCGACAACCCGGCCGTCCGCCGCGCCGTGCTGAAGGCGATCGACCAGTCGAGCGAGATGCAGGCCATCGTGGGCGACGACCCCGCGAGCTACCACGTGCCTGTCGGCTTCTTCCTGCCGGGGTCGCCGATGGCGAGCGATGCGGGGCTCGGCGTCATGGCGGGCCCGCGGGACGACAAGGCGGTCGGCGCCGAGATCAGGGCGGCAGGCTACAAGGGCGAGACGGTCGCGCTGCTGGTCCCGACCGACTACCTGGCCATGAAGCTGCAGGGCGAGGTGCTGGCCGATTCACTGCGCCGGGTGGGCATGACGGTCGATCTGGTGGCCACGGACTGGGCGACCATGCTGCAGCGGCGGACGAACAAGGGCCCGGTGGACAAGGGCGGATGGAGCGGCTTCATCACCACCTGGACCGGCAGCGACTGGCTGAACCCGGCGACCCACATCTCGATCCGCGGCAACGGCGAGGCCGGCTATCCCGGCTGGTCCACCAGCCCGCGGACGGAGGCGTTGCGCACGGCCTGGTTCGCCGCCCCCGACCTGGCGGCACGGCAGGCGATCTGCCGGGAGATGCAGCTGCAGTGCTTCGAGGACGTGCCGTACTTCCCGCTCGGCCAGTTCGTGCAGACCACGGCCTATCGCGGCCTGACCGGCGTGCAGAAGGGGTTTCCGACGTTCTGGGGCGTGCGGCCGGCCTGATGCGGTCCTGGTCGTGAAGACGGTCTACCTGGCCGGGCCGACGGTGTTCCTGCCGGAGCCGGGGCCGGTGTTCGCGGCGATGAAGGCGATCTGCGCCCGCCATGGCCTGCAGGGCGTGTCGCCGCTGGACAACCAGATGGGCCTGCAGGGCGTGGCGCCCGGCCCTGCCCTGGCGCGGGCGGTCGTGCAGGCCGACATCGCGCTGATGCGCCAGGTGGATGCCGGGGTGTTCTGCCTGGACGGATTCCGCCGGGGGCCGGAGATGGACCCGGGGACGGCCTTCGAGATCGGCTACATGCACGCGCTGGGCAAGCCGCTGGCCGGCTGGACGCGGGAGACGGAGGACTATCCGGAGCGGGTGCGCCGCTACTTCGCCGAGGTGTTCGGGCAGGCGCTGGTCGCCCAGGACACATCGCCGGACAGAGGATCGGACGATCCAGCCGGCGAGGGTGCGCGGTCGGGCCTGCTGCGGGATCCCGACGGCGTGCTGGTCCACTCCGAGGGCTGCTGGCAGAACGCGATGACACAGATGGGGATCGAGCTGAGCGGAGGCGCGGTGCATGGCGACGCTGCCTGGGAGCAGGCTTTCGGACGCGCCGTGGCGGCACTCGCGGCCATGCTGGGCCGGACTGAGGCGGAAAAGTCACAGTGAGCCGGATTAGAGTGGCGCATCCATCACAGAGGGCCTGAGTTAACCGCCATCCTGCTACCATCGCGGCATGCCGACGCGCCGCCTTGCCCTGCTGGGCCTCTGCACCTGGACGACCTCTGCCGCGCTCGCGCTGGAGCGCTCGACCGTGCCCGGCACGCTCGGCGCGCCGCCTGCCCCAACGCCGCCGCCGCCGGTGCTGGCCCAGTCGGACCCTGCGCCCGCCTTGAACGACGCGGCGATCGAGGCCGAGATCACGCGCCTGCATGCGGCGTTGACGCACGAGGTGTCGCGGCTGGTGACGCGCAGCCCGGCCAACGACCAGGCCTGGATCCGGCTGGCCCGGGCCGAGGTCGCGCGCAGCGGCACGATGCTGGACCGCCCGCAGCTCCTGGTGGTGGTCGACCGCAATCCCCGGGTGCAGCAACTCGTGCTGATGGCGGCGCTGCCGCGGGGCGAATGGTCCGTGATCGGCGGGGCGCGGGTCTCCACCGGGTCCACCGGCCGGTTCGACCACTACATCACGCCCCGCGGGGTGTTCCGGGTGACGGACGGGATCCTGGGTTACCGGGCGCAGGGCACGCTGAACGAGAATGGCATCCGCGGCTATGGGGCCAAGGGGATGCGGGTCTGGGATTTCGGGTGGCAGGTGGCGGCCAAGGGGTGGAATGCGGGACCGGGCAAGCCGGACCGCACGCCGATCCGGCTGGAGATGCATGCGACGGACCCCGACCGGCTGGAACAGCGGCTGGGCCATCCGGCCTCGCAAGGGTGTGTCCGCATCCCGGCGGCGATGAACCGGTTCCTGGACATGCACGGGGTGCTGGACTCGGAGTATGAACGCGCGGCGGTGACCGACATCAAGTTCCGCGCCCTGCTGCCCGTGGGGCGGCAGCCGAGCCGCCTGGCCGGGAACACCCTGGTGGTCGTGGACTCCGCAGAGACGACGGAGGCCGGGCCCAGCCAGAAGTCGCCCCAGGGTTAGCAGGTTGCAGCAATAAGGCTGTCGTCAGATAGAGGCGTCAGACAATAACCAGCGCGGATCTGCCGTTGATTAAGCGTGCTTATAGTCTGTGCGGTCAGCTGGTCAGCTTGTGATGGTGTAGCGGCGTGGATCTCTGGGACAAGCCCGGGGATGACGACTTTGGAGGGGTTTTCTCCAGGCCTTTGTGACTTTGTGTGATGAACACGCCGTTATGACGCTCATGGGCCCAGATGTCCCGAAGCTGACACAAAACTCCGGCGGTGCGGTCGGCGTTGGCTTCGGGAACACTGGAGTAAACCCATGCCGACACGATTTGCGATTGCGCTTCCCATGATCCTGGCCGCCGCTGCGGTCCAGGCGCCGGCCCGGGCTCAGATGCCTGCGATGCCCCCGGCGGCACCCATGGCGGGCGGCGGGCAGGCCGAGATGCTGCACATGATGGTCATGGGCGCCCGCAACCAGCTCGGCGTGCTCGAGTTCTGCCAGTCGAAGGGATTCGTGGGCGCCGATACCGTCGCGTTGCAGCAAAAGATGCTCGGCATGCTGCCGCCCACGACGCCGGACGGCCTGGACGCGGCGGAGACGACGGGCAAGGCCGGCACGGTGTCGTTCGGCGGCTCGCAGACGTCGCTGGACGAGGCGGCGACGAAGCAGGGCACCACGGTGGAGGCGCTGTGCGGCAAGCTGGCTTCGGCGCTGGCCCAGGCGGCCAAGGCGATGCCGCAGTAGGACCCTCTCAGAATCAGGGGAAGTCGCTGCGGACCAGGCCGGTGTGCTGCCCGATGGCCGGCACGGGTCCGAGGCGGCGGGCTTCCCCGTCGATCAGCACGGGCGGGGCGATGATGGCCGCCTCGCCGGCCGGGGTGCCGACGGCGATCCGGCGCAACGCCGGATGCATGCCGAGTTCGGCCAGGGTGTTGACGAAGCCGTAGGCCGTCCGCGCCCGGTCCAGCGCTGCGGCGGCTTCCGGGCGGCCCAGGGTCGCGAGCGTGGCGGCGATGCGGGCGTCCACGGCGGGCCGGTTCGCCACCCGGGCGTTGTTCCCGTCCCAGCCCGGCGCCTGGGCCAGGCCGGGCTCGCCTAGCACCTCGGCGCAGAAGCCGGCCCATTCGCGCTCGTTCTGGATCGACAGCAGCACCTGGCTGCCGTCCGCGAGCGGGAAGGCGCCGTAGGGGCAGATGGACGGGTGCGCGAGGCCGAGGCGCGGCGGCGCGGTGCCGCTGCCTTCCCATTGCAGCCAGGGGACGTTCATCCAGTCGGCCATGCCGTCGAACAGGCTGGTGGCGACCTGGCTGCCGCGCCCGCTGACGCCGCGGGCGATCAACGCCTCGAGCACGGCGGCGTGGGCGGCCATGCCGCAGGCGATGTCGCAGGCCGAGACGCCGACGCGGCCCGGCCCCTCCGGCCGGCCCGTGACCCCCGCCAGGCCCGATTCCGCCTGGACCAGCAGGTCGTAGGCCTTCATGCCGGCATAGGCGTGGCCGGTGCCGTAGCCCGTGATGTCGACGGTGATCAGGCGGGGGTTGCGGGCCTGCAGCGCGTCGGGCGCGAAGCCGGCGCGGGCGGCGGCGCCCGGGGCCAGGTTCTGGATGAACACGTCGGCGCGGACCAGGATGCGGTGCAGCAGCGCGGCGTCGTCGGCGTTCTTGATGTCGGCGACCAGGCTCTGCTTGCCGCGGTTGAGCCAGACGAAATAGCTGGATTGTCCGTGCACCGCCGCATCGTAGCCCCGCGCGAAGTCGCCCTCCGCCCGCTCCACCTTGATCACGCGGGCCCCGGCGTCGGCAAGGCGGGAGGAGCAGTACGGGGCGGCGACCGCCTGCTCGAGCGCGAGCACGAGCAGGCCCTCGAGGGGGCGCTTCATCATTTCACGAGCGGGCAGCCCCCGTTCGCCATGGGGCGGAACGCCTCCTCGGCCGGGATGCGGCTGACGACCTTGTACAGGTCCCACTCGCCCTTCGATTCCGCCGGGGTCTTCACCTGGAACAGGTACATGTCGCGCATCAGCCGGCCATCGATGCGCAGCCGGGCGCCGTGCGTGGCGAAGTCCTCGACCGGGGTGGCGCGCATCCGCTCCATCACGGCGGCGGACTCCGTGGTGCCGGCATCCCGCACGGCCTTCAGCCAGTGCAGGATGGAGGAATAAGCGCCCATGTGGACGGTGGTGGGCATCTGCTTGCCGCGCGGGAAGAAGCGCTTGGCGAAGGCGCGGGTCTGCTCGTCCTGGTCCCAGTAGAAGGACTCCGTCAGCAGCGTGCCCTGCGCCGTCTCGAGCCCGATGCTGTGGATGTCGCTGAGGAACGCCACCAGGGCGGCGATCTTCTGCGGCAGCCGGTATTCATGCGCCTGCTTGATCGTGTTGATGGTGTCGCCGCCGGCATTGGCCACGCCCAGGACCTTGGCGCCGCTCGACTGCGCCTGCAGCAGGGCGGACGAGAAGTCCGACGTGCCCAGCGGGTGCAGCACGCTGCCGAGCACCTTGCCGCCGCCCGCGGTGACGACGGCGGTCGTGTCGGCCTGCAGCGTCTTGCCGAAGACGTAGTCGGCGGTGATGAAGAACCAGCTGTCGCCGCCCTGCTTCATCAGGCTGCCGCCGGTGCCGTGGGCCACGGCATAGGTGTCCCAGTTCCAGTGCACGACGTAGGGGGAGCAGGCCTTGCCGGTGATGTCCGACGTCCCGGCCCCGGAGATCATGAGGATCTTCTTTTTCTCGTTCGCGACGGGGATGCTCGCCAGGGCGGTGCCGGATGTCGGCAGGTCGGCCACCATGTCCACGCCGCTGTCGAACCATTCGCGCAGGATGGCGACCGCGTTGTCGGGCTTGTTGAGCGGGTCGCCGGGCACGATCTCGACCCGGCGGCCGAGCACGGTGCCGCCGAAATCCTCGACGGCCATGCGCGCCGCCTCCACCTCGCCGGGGCCGCCGATGCCGGAATAGGTGCTGTTGAGGTCGGCCATGATGCCGATGCGGATGGGCGGCAGGGCGGCCGCCGGGCTTTGCGCCTGGGCCTGTGCATGGGCGGGGGTGCCGAGCAGCGGGATGGGCAGGAGCGTGCAGAGCAGGACGGCGATATGTTTCATGGGGGGTCCTTCAGGGTCAGCCGATCGCGGCGCCGGTCTGCAGCAGGTGGTCGATTTCGGCCGCGGTCAGCCCCACCTCGGCCAGCACGCTGCGGGTGTCGGCCCCCATCGGTGCGGCCGGCGGGCCCTGGGGTGCGGTCTGTCCGTCGAACAGGATGGTGGAGCGGATGGCGCGGATCGGGCCCTCCGTCGGGTGGACGTCGTCGCCGAGCAGGCCGACGGCGCTCAGATGCGGGTCCTCGACCAGCGTCTCCAGCGTGTGGCACGCGGCGCAAGGGACGTCGGCCGCGTCCAGCAGGGCCAGCCACTCGGCCGTGCTGCGGGCGGCGATGATCTCGGCGCGGACCGTGGTCCAGGTGGTGGTGTTGCGGTAGCGGGCGGCGGCGGTGGTGAAGCGGGCGTCCTCGGCCAGGTCGTGCCGGCCGGCGGCGCGCAGGAAGGCGACGGCCTGCGCGTCGTTGGTGGCGGACACGCTGATCCAGCCGTCCAGGGTGCGGGTCGGGCGCTGGCCCGGGTCCAGCGTCCGGGTGTCGCCGATGGGGCCGAGCGGCGGGTCGAAGCTGGCGGCGCCCAGATGCTCCTGCAGCACGAAGGCGGCCATCGTCTCGTGCATCGGCACCTCGACCGCGCTGCCGCCCCGGCCCATGGCCCGCGCGGCCAGGGCGGTGGCGATGGCGCCGGCGGTGATCTCGCCGGTCACGCGGTCGCACATCAGCATGGGGGCGAAGGCCGGGGCGCCGTCGCGGCGCTGGAACAGGCCGGTGATCCCGGCGACGGACTGGATGACGGCGTCGTAGGCGGGTTTGCCGCGCGAGGGGCCGCCCGGGCCGAACCCGGTGATGGTGCAGTGGATCAGCGCCGGGTGGGCGGCGCGCAGCGTGGGCGCATCGAGGCCGAGGCGCGCCAGTGCGTCGGGGCGTACGTTGGAGACGAACACGTCGGCGGTGGCGATCAGGCGCAGCAGGGCCGCCCGCGCCTCCGGCCGCTTCAGGTCCAGACAGACGGCGCGCTTGTCGCGGTTCAGGTGCAGGTAGCCGCCGCCATGCTCGCCGGTGGGCGACGGCCCGGCCACGCGGCGGAACAGGTCGCCCGACGGCGCCTCGATCTTGATGACCTGGGCGCCGTACTGGGCCAGGCGCAGGGTGCAGGTGGGGCCGAGCACGACGGTGGTGAGGTCGATGACGCGGATGCCGGCCAGGGGTTGGGCGGTCGTCATGAAGCGGTCGTCATGAAGCGGGCGTCATGCGGCGGGCATCGGCGCGGTTCCTCCAGGCGGCGGGCTCGGCGGCGCGCTTGGCGGAAGCCTAGCAGGGTTGCTATCACCGGCGGAAGGGCGCGCCGGCACCGGCGCCCGCAGACGGAGGGGCGGTCCGATGGGCGATGCGCTGAGCGAGAGTGCCGGGCGGCTGTTCGGCGCGCTGTCGGGGTCCGCGGTGCGCGCGGCGGCGGAGGCCGGGGTGTGGCCCGCGGCGCTGTGGGACGCGGTGGAGGCGGCCGGCTTCTGCGCCGCGATGCTGCCCGAGGCGGCCGGCGGGTTCGGCGCGACGATGCAGGAGGCGATGGGGCTGCTGCGCGTCGCCGCGGCCCATGCGGCGCCGATCCCGCTGGGCGAGACGATGCTGGCCGGATGGCTGCTGGCCCAGGCCGGGCTGCCGGTCCCCGGCGGCCCGCTGACCCTGGCGCCCGTGCGGCGGCAAGCCCCCCTTCGAGCGGAGCGCTCCGCCGCCGGCTGGCACGTGACGGGCACGGTCCACCGGGTGCCCTGGGGCCGGCAGGCCGGGCTGGTGGCGCTGGTCGATGGGCCGGAAGGCGCGGGGGTCGCGATGCTGGGCCAGGCGGACCTGAACGCGGCGGGCGCCAACGTGGCGGGGGAGCCGCGGGACACGATGGCGGTGGATGTCCAACTCGACCGGGCGGCGCTTGCGGCGTCGCCCGTGGGGCTGGACGACATGCGGGCCGCCGGGGCTGCCATGCGCACCAATCAGATCGCAGGCGCGCTGGGGCAGGCGCTGGCGCTGACCACGGGTTACGTGCAGACGCGGGTGCAGTTCGGGCGCGCCATCGGCAAGTTCCAGGCGGTGCAGCAGGCCATGGCGGTGTTCGCCGGCCAGGTGGCGGCCGCCACGGCCGCAGCCGACCTCGCAGCCGATGCGCTGGCCGGGCGGCGCGCGGGCTGGCAGGTCGTGGTCGGCGCCGCCAAGGGCCGGGCGGGCGAGGCGGCGAGCGTGGCGGCCGGGCTGGCGCACCAGGCGCATGGCGCGATCGGCTTCACCCGGGAGTATGCGCTGCATCCGCTGACCCGGCGGCTCTGGGCCTGGCGGGACGAGTTCGGCAACGAGAGCGAATGGTATCGCCTGGTGGGCCGGGCCGCCCTGGACGCGGGCTCGGATGGCCTGTGGCCCGCCATCGCCGCCGAGTTCGATGGCGATGCGGGCCGACAGGACGGGCAGGTGGCGGCATGACCCTGGACTTCGCGGCGCCCCCCGCCTCGAACGCCGCCGCCGAAACGCTGCGGGGCGAGGTGCGGCGCTTCCTGGCGACGGAGCTGGCCGGCCGCACGCCGCAGGAGCGGGCGCAGTCCTGGAGCGGGGTGGACCCGGCCTTCAGCCGCAAGATGGGCGAACGGGGCTGGCTGGGCATGACCTGGCCCCGCGCATACGGCGGGCAGGAACGCTCGGCCCTCGAACGCTACGTGATGCTGGAGGAGGTGCTGGCCGCCGGCGCGCCCGTGGGGTTCCACTGGATCGCGGAGCGGCAGAGCGGGCCGAACCTGCTGCGCTACGGGACGGAGGCGCAGCGCCGCGCGATCCTGCCGGGGATCATGCGGGGCGAGACCTGCTTCTGTATCGGCATGAGCGAGCCCGACAGCGGGTCGGACCTGGCGGCGACGCGCACCCGGGCGGCGAAGGTGCAGGGCGGCTGGGTGGTGAACGGCACGAAGCTGTGGACCACCGGGGCGCACCATGCCGACTACATGATCCTGTTCTGCCGGACCGGCGCAGCGGGTGGGGCCGAAGACCGGCATGGCGGGGTCAGCCAGTTCGTCGTCGAGATGCAGGCCGCGCAGCGCAACGGCATGACGGTGCGCCCGGTGCTGGACATGCGGGGGGCGCACCACTTCAACGAGGTCGTGCTGGAAGACCTGATCCTGCCCGACGACGCGCTGCTGGGCGCCGAGGGCGACGGCTGGACCCAGGTGACCGGGGAGCTGGCCTACGAGCGCAGCGGGCCCGACCGGTTCCTGTCGTCGTTCACCCTGCTGGCCGAGGCGCTGCGGGCGCTGGGACCGGACGCCGACGATGGCGCCGCGCTGGCGCTCGGGCGGCTCACGGCGCACATCATGGCGCTGCGGCGGCTGTCGCGGTCGGTGGCCGGCATGCTGCAGGCCGGGCAGGACCCGGCGCTGCAGGCCTCGGTCGTGAAGGACCTGGGCAACGTGCTGGAGCAGGAGACGGTGGAGGTGGTCCGCCTGCTGCTGGACCGGGAGCCGGACGAGGGCAGCGGCGACGCCTATGTCGCGGTGCTGGCGCAGCTGGTGATGACCGCGCCGTCGTTCTCGCTGCGGGGCGGCACGCGGGAGATTTTGCGCGGGATCATCGCGCGGGGGATGGGGTTGCGATGAGCGATGTACGGGTGACGCAGGACGGGTTCGTGGCGGTGGTCGAGGTCTGCCGCGCGCCGCACAACTACTTCGACATGCCCCTGATCCGCAGCCTGGCCGCAGCGTTCGAGGCGGCCGACCGGGACCCGGGGGTCCGCTGCCTGGTGCTGGCGTCGGAGGGGCGGAACTTCTGCGCCGGGGCGGACTTCTCGGCCCCCGCAGAGGCGACGATCAGAGGCAGCGCGGGCGGCAGCAGCGCCGGCGGGCACATCTACCAGGAGGCGGTCCGGCTGTTCCGCTGCGCCAAGCCCGTGGTGGCCTGCGTGCAAGGGGCGGCCGTGGGCGGCGGGCTCGGGCTGAGCCTCGTGGGCGACTTCCGGGTGGCCTCGCCCGACTCGCGGTTCGCAGCCAACTTCAACCGGCTGGGCTTCCATCCGGGGTTCGGCATCAGCGTGACGCTGCCGCGCGCGGTGGGCGCCCAGCAGGCGGCGCTGCTGCTGTACACGGGGCGCCGGCTCTCGGGCACGGAGGCGCAGGCGATCGGGCTGGTGGACGTGCTCGCGCCCTCCGAGGGGTTGCGGGCGGCGGCGCTGGCGCTGGCGGCCGAGATCGCGGGCTCGGCGCCGCTGGCCGTGGTCTCGACCCGGCAGACGCTGCGGCGTGGCCTGGCGGACGCCATCGCCGAAGTGACCGACATCGAGCTCGCGGCGCAGGAGGTGCAGTTCCGGACGGCCGACTTCCACGAGGGCGTGCGGGCGATGGCGGAGCGGCGGGCGCCGGTGTTCAAGGGGGAATGAGGTCGGTGCCGTCCGGAGCCGTTCCCGCCGGGTCGTCCGGCGGCAGGTCCTGCAGGATGATGTCGGCCGTCTGCCGGTAATGGGCCTGCAGCAAGGCGACGGCGTCGTCGGCGCGCCGGTCCAGGATCGCCGCCAGAATGGCCTCGTGCTCGGCGTTCACGTCGCGCTTGGGGTAGATCTTCTGAACGGACAGCTGACGGTAGCGATACAGCCGGTCGGCCAGCTGGTCGCAGAAGCCGCGCAGCGGGCGGGAGCCGCAGGGGGCCAGCAGGGTGCGATGGAAGGTGCGATGCAGCCGCTCCCATTCCGGATGCTCCATATACTGGGCGGGGTCCGGCGAGCGGTGCAGGCGGACCAGGCGGTGGCAGTCGAGCACGAGCTGCTCCTCCCATGCGGGGGTGGCGGCTGCCATGGCGTGGCGCAAGGCCGTCTCCTCGAGCCAGCAGCGGGTCTTGGTCAGCTCCTTCAGCTCGAGCGCGCTGATCCCGGCGACGGTGAAGCCCCGTTGGTCCCGGAACGCGACCAGCCCGTCGGCGGCCAGGCGGTTGAGCGCCTCGCGCAGCGGGGTCTGGCCCGCCTCGTAGCGATCCATCAGGAAGCGGAGCTGCAGGCGGCGGCCGGGCGGAAGCTGCCCCGTCAGCAGGTCACGACGGAGGCGGTCGTAGACGCTGCTGGCCTGCGTCTGCGTCACGACCGCGAGGGGGGTCGGGGGAGGCATGCCGCCATCATAGGACGGCGTGCCCAGAAAAATCGACGGGATCACGATTTTATAAGAAGCGCGGTTCCTCAATCCCGTTGTATAGCATCCCGCATCAGGGCGCGGGCAACGCGTCCGGGTGGGAGAAGCGAGATGGCGTCCACGGCCCGGGTTCCTTCGGCGTGACGGGCTGCGGCTGCGGCGTGGACGTGCATGCGCATGTCGTGCCGCACGACTTCCCGCGATACCTGGCGCAGCCGGACCTGCCGGGATGGCCCTCGATGGCCCCGGCCCATGCCTGCCACCGGCACGTGATGATCGACGGGCGGGTGTACCGCACCGTCTCGGACGGCAGCTGGGACCCGGCGCGGCGCGTGGCGGACATGGCGGAGATGGGCCTTGCGGTGCAGGCGGTCTCGCCGATGCCGGAGCTGTTCTCCTATTGGCTGGACGCGCGGCCGGCGGCGGAGCTGCTGCGCTACATCAACGACGCCATCGCGGACATGGTGGCCCATGCCGGCGGCCGGCTGGTGGGGCTGGGCGCGGTGCCGCTGCAGGACCTGGACCGGGCGGTGGCCGAACTGACCCGGCTGCACGGGCTGGGCTTCGCCGGGGTCGAGATCGGCAGCAACGTCAACGGCACCCCGGTGGGCGCGCCGGCGCTGGAGCCGTTCTTCGTCGAGGCGGCGCGGCTGGACATGGCGGTGTTCGTGCATGCGGTGCGGCCGGCGGGGATGGACAGGCTGGTCGGGCCAAAGCAGCTGCAGCAGGCGCTGGCCTACCCGACGGATGTGGGGCTGGCCGCGGCCTCGATGCTGACCGGAGGGCTGATGGAACGGGTGCCCGGGCTGCGGATCGGGTTCAGCCATGGCGGCGGCACGCTGGCGCTGCTGCTGCCGCGGCTGGAGCAGGCGCGCCGGGTGATGGGCCCGCTGCGGGAGACGATCGGGGTCTCGCCGACCGAGCAGGCACGGCGGCTGTTCTACGACGCCCTGGTGTTCGACGCGCCGACGCTGCGCCACCTGGTGCAGGTGTTCGGGCCGACGCAGGTGATGATCGGCACCGACTACCCCTTCAACCTGGCGGACCGCACGCCCGTGGCCCGGATCGAGGCGGCGTTCGACGACCCGGCGGTCCGGATGTCGCTGCTGTCCGGCAATGCGCGCCGCTTCCTCGGGATGGCCCAGACATGACCGAGTTCCCCGTCACGGCGCTCCGCAGCGTCGACCTGGCCGTGCCCTCGTTGGCCCAGGCGGAGGCGTTCTACACGGCCGTGTGGGGGCTGGAAGTGGCGGAGCGGCGATGCCGGTCGTTGTACCTGCGCGCGACCGGCTGCGACCATCACGTGCTGGGGCTGCACGAAGGCCCGGCGGCGATCCGGTCGATCACGTTCCGGGCGGAGTCGGTCGCGGCGCTGGAGGCGGTCGTCGCCCGGGCTCCGGCGGCCGGCGGGCGCGTGCTGCAGGGGGTCGCGGGCGTGGACTGGGCCGGCGGCGGCGTCGGCGTGGTGGTGGCGGACGCGGACGGCCGGGTGCTGCGAGTGGTGCACGGGGACGACCGGCGCCCCGTCGGCCCGGGACCCGTCGACCCGCCCGCGCGGGATCGGCCAAGCCGGCTGAGCCACGTGAACGTCAACAGCCGCGACACGGACGCGACGGCGCGGTTCTTCGAGGCGGTGCTGCGGTTCCGCCTGACGGACCGGTCGAAGATGATGGCCTTCGTGCGCTGCAACAGCGACCATCATTGCGTCGTCATCGCCGACGCCCCGGTGGATGGGCTGAACCACGTGGCGTTCCTGCTGCCGACGCTGGAGGGGGTCATGGTCGGGTCGGGGCGGCTGGTGGACCATGGCCACCCGATCGCCTGGGGTGTGGGCCGGCACGGGCCCGGCGACAACGTGTTCGCCTATTTCGTCGATCCGTTCGGGATCGTCGTCGAATACACGGCCGAGGTGCTGCAGGTGGATGACGGTTATCGGGTGCGCGGGCCGTCGGAATGGGTGTGGCCGCCCGGCCGCACCGACCAATGGGGGATCGCGCCGCCGAAGTCGGACGCGTTGAAGCAGGCGCAGCTCGCCATCCCGTTCGCGCCATGGGTGGCGTGATGGCGCCCTACGACGTGGTCGTGGTGGGGTTCGGCCCCGTGGGGGCGGTGGCGGCGGGCCTGCTGGGGCAGGCCGGGCTGCGGGTCCTGGTGCTCGAGCGGTCGGTCGAGGTGTGGGACAAGCCGCGGGCGATCGCGATCGACCACGAGATCCTGCGGCTGCTGCAGAACCTGGGCGTGGCGGAGGCGGTGCTGCCCTTCGTGGCGCCGTTCCCGGTATCGGAGCATTTCGGCGCGGCGGGCCAGCTGATCCGCCGGGTGGACATGGTGCCGCCGCCGTATCCGCAGGGCTACGTGCCGACCATGGTGTTCACGCAGCCGCCGGTCGAGGCGGCGTTGCGGGCCCATGTGACGGCCCTGCCGGGGGTCGAGGTGCGGCTCGGCGCGACGTTCCTGGGCCTGCAGCAGGATCGGGACGAGGTGACGGTGCAGCTGGACGGCGGCGCGAGGCCTGAACAGGTTCGGGCGCGGTACGTCATCGGCTGCGACGGCGCGTCGAGTCCGGTGCGGCAGGCGCTGGGGATCGGGCTCGAGGACCTGGTGTTCGACGAGCCCTGGCTGGTGGTGGACGTGAAGGTGAACGAGGCCGGGCTGGCCAAGCTGCCGCGGACGGCGGCGCAGTATTGCGAGCCCGCGCGCCCCGCGACCTTCATCGTGGGCCCCGGCAACCATCGCCGCTGGGAGATCATGCTGCTGCCCGGCGAGGACCGGCGGGCCATGGAGCAGGAGGACGCGGTATGGCGCCTGCTGTCGCGCTGGCTCTCGCCGGCGGACGGGGTGCTGTGGCGGGCGAGCAGCTACCGCTTCCATGCGCTGGTGGCGGAGCCCTGGCGGCAGGGCCGGGTGTTCCTGGCGGGGGATTCGGCGCACCAGCAGCCGCCCTTCATCGGGCAAGGCATGTGCCAGGGCATCCGCGACGCGGGCAACCTGGCGTGGAAGCTGGCGGCGGTGCTGGGCGGGCACGCGGACGACACGCTGCTGGACACGTACGGGCTGGAACGCGGGCGGCACGTGCGGACGCTGACGGCGCGGATCAAGGCGATCGGCCACGGCATCTGTGAGCGCGACCCGGCGGCCGCGGCGGCGCGCGACGCCCGCCTGCTGGCCGAAGGCGGCGGGCAGGCGCGGACGGTGACCCGGCAGGAGATCGTGCCGCCGCTGGAGGCCGGGCTGCTGGCCGACATGGCGCACCGGAAGGGTGGGATCACCGCCGTGGGCACGCTGTTCCCGCAGCCTTGGGTGACAGGCAGGGAAGGATGGGTTCGCATGGACGCGGTGGCAGGGGCAGGCTGGCGCCTGGTGCTGGACGGGCGGCAGAGCATGGTCTGTGCGGTCGATGACGGCGTGAGCGTCGTGGTGGTGGGCCCCGTGTCGGCAAGACCGGGCGACCTTGTGGAACGCGACGGCGTGCTGGCCGACTGGTTCGACCGGCACGGCTGTGTCGGCGCCCTGGTGCGGCCCGACCAGTATGTGTACGGGACCGTGGACGACGTCTCGGCGGCACCCGCCCTGGTCCGGGCGATGCAGGCCCGGCTGCTCGCCCCGCTGCGCGAACCGCTGGATGGACCGCAGCCTGCGCGGGTGGACGCATGAGCGCGCTCGACGCCGCCGTGGCGGGTTCGCGGCGGGCCTATACGGTGCTGTTCGCGCTGTTCCTGTTCCAGACCCTCAACTTCTTCGACAAGCTGGTCTTCGGCCTGTCGGCGGTGCCGCTGATGAAGGAGCTGGCGATCACGCCCCGGCAGTACGGGCTGATCGGCAGCCTGTTCTTCCTGCTCTATTCCCTGTCGGGCACGCTGGTCGGGCTGTTCGTCGTCGGGCGGGTGCGGACGAAATGGATCCTGCTGATCCTGGCGCTGACCTGGACGGCAAGCCAGGTGCCGATGCTGTTCACCAGCTCGCTGGCGGTGGTGGCTCTGTGCCGACTGGGGCTCGGCGTGGGCGAGGGGCCGGGACTGCCGACGGCGCTGCACGCCTGCTACGACTGGTTCCCGAAGGACAAGCGGAGCCTGCCGAGTGCGGTGGTGCTGCAGGGGATCAGCGCGGGCTTCCTGATCGGCAGCCCGGTGCTGACCTACGTCATTTTGCACCATGGCTGGCGCGCAGGCTTCCTGGCCTGCGCGGTGCTGGGCGTGGCGTGGATGGTGCTGTGGACGGTGGTGGGCGGCGAGGGGCCGCATGCCGCCGCCGTGGCGACGGCGGACGAGGTCACCGGCGGGCGGGTGCCGGCGCGCATGCTGTGGGGCGACAGGACGGTGGTCGGCGTCATCATCATGTCGTTCGCGTCCTACTGGGTGGTGGGCATGTCGGCGATCTGGCTGCCGCCGTTCCTGCAGCTGGGGCTGGGCTACACGCCCTATGCCGTGGGGTGGATCGTCTCGGCGGTGTTCGCCTTCCAGTCGCCGCTGCTGCTGGGCGGCTCGGTGCTGTCGCAGTGGCTGCTGCGGCGCGGCGTCGGCAGCCGTGTGGCGCTGGGGCATGCGACGACGCTGGCGCTGCTGGCGGCCGGGCTGGCCCTTCTGGGGGCGGTGCACACCACCGGGGTGCTGCAGCTGGTGCTGGTGGCGGTGGCGTTCGCGGCGCCCAGCTTGACGACGATCTTCGGGCCGGTGACGTTGGGCAACGTGGCGCCCGCGTCGCAGCGCGGCCGGCTGATCGTGGTGATCTACTCCGGCAACGCCTCGGCGGCGCTGCTGTCCACCTACCTGACGGGGGTGCTGGTCGATGCCGGGGCGAACGTGCCGACGGGCTTCGGGCATGCCATGACGCTGGCGGCGGTGGTGCTGCTGGGGGGCGCCGCGGCCAGCCTGGCGCTGATCCATCCCGACCGGACGACGGCCCGGTTCGCCCGCCAGCTGTCCGCCGACCGTTCCCTCATTCCCCAAGCGAAGGCCTGACCATGAAACTTGCAAGCTTCCAGACGCCCGCAGGCCCCAGCTGGGGCGTGATCGAGGGCACGCAGGCGATCGACGTCGGCGCCGTGCTGAAGGCGCGCTTCCCCACCATCCGGGCGTTGCTGGAGGCCCAGGCGCTCGGAAAGGGTTCGGCGGGCACGGCGTCGATGGCCGAGGTGTCGGGCGCGATGGCGGGGGCGACGCGGCTGCCGGTCGAGGGCCTGGTCTGGCTGCCGGTGATCCCGGAGCCCGGCAAGATCCTGTGCGTCGGCCTGAACTACGAGACGCACCGCAAGGAGACCGGCCGGACGGAGGTGGCGAACCCCACCATCTTCGGGCGCTTCGCCAACAGCCAGACGGGCCATATGTGCCCGCTGCCCCGGCCCAGGATCTCGACTGACTTCGACTACGAGGGCGAGCTGGCGATCGTGATCGGGACGCCGGGGCGGTACATCGACCGGGCGGCCGCGATGGGGCACATCGCCGGCTTCGCCTGCTACAACGAGGGCAGCGTGCGCGACTTCCAGCGGCACACGCACCAGTTCACCCCGGGCAAGAACTTCCCCGAGACCGGCGCATTCGGCCCCTGGATGGTGACGCCGGACGAGATGGGCCCCATCGGGCCGCAGCGGCTGCAGACGCGGCTGAACGGCCAGGTGGTGCAGGATGCCCTGCTGTCGCAGATGATCTTCGATATCCCGGCGCAGATCGAATACTGCTCGAAATTCACCCGGCTCGAGCCCGGCGACGTGATCGTGACGGGCACGCCCGGGGGCGTCGGCTCCCGGCGGGAGCCGCCGCTGTGGATGAAGCCCGGCGACGTCGTGGAGGTGGAGATCGACGGCGTGGGCCTGCTGCGCAACCCGGTGACGCAGGAGGCCTGAGGCGATGCGGGGCCGCTACTCCGCCACGGCGCAGCTGCTGCACTGGGTCATGGCGGCGCTGCTGTTCGCCACCGTGGCGATCGCCTGGGTGATGCTGGCGATGCCACGGACCGCGCCGACGCGGGAGGACGTGTACACGCTGCACAAATCCATCGGGCTGACGCTGCTGGCGCTGGTGGCGCTGCGCCTGGCCTGGCGCGCCAGCCATCCGGCGCCACCGCTGCCCGAGCACCATGCGGGGTGGGAGCGGGCGGCCGCCACCGTGTCGCACTGGATGCTGTACGTCGTGATGATCGGGATGCCGATCAGCGGCTACCTGGTGTCGGCCGGCGGCGGCAACGCCATCACCTATTTCGGCTGGTTCACCGTGCCGGGCATTCCGAAGAACCTGGCGGTGCGGGAGGCCGCGGACTGGGTGCACGTGGCCGTCGGGCAGTGGCTGCTGTACGCGCTGGTCGGCCTGCACCTGGTTGCGACGATTTGGCATGTGGCGGTGAAGCGGGACGGCTTGCTGGACCGGATGCTGCCGGCGCAGGATGGCGACCTGTAGAACAGGCCGGGCCCGATGCGCCGATCGCGATCGATGATGAGCTTGGGTGCCTTCGTGCACGAGACGGGGCAGCACGTGGCGGGCTGGCGGCACCCTGGCGCGCATACGGGGGCCGGCGTGTCGTTCAAGGAGATCACGCAGGCGGCGCAGACGGCGGAGCGGGGGCTGTTCGACCTGTTCTTCCTGGCCGACAGCGCGGCCATGAGCCTGCTGGGCAGCGCCGAGAGCCGCGGCCGGATGGGCAAGGTGGTGAAGTTCGAGCCCATCACGGTGCTGTCGGCGCTCGCGGCCGTCACGTCGCGGATCGGCTTGGTGGGCACGGTCAGCAGCAGCTTCAGCGACCCGTACCTGCTGGCGCGGCAGTTCGCCTCGATGGACCAGATCAGCGGCGGCCGGGTCGGCTGGAACCTCGTGACGTCGAACAACGAGGCGGAGGCGCTGAACCACTCGCGCGAGGCGCACCTGGCGCATGCGGACCGGTACGACCGCGCGGTGGAGTTCGCCGCCGTGGTGCAGGGCCTGTGGGAGAGCTGGGACGAGGACGCCTTCATCCGCGACCCCGTGAGCGGGGTATTCTTCGACCCGGCGAAGGTGCACGCGCTGAACCACAAGGGCCGGCACTTCCAGGTGCGCGGGCCGCTGAACATCGCGCGCTCGCCGCAGGGCCGGCCGGTGCTGGTGCAGGCCGGCGCGTCGGACACCGGGCGGGACGTGGCGGCGCGGACGGCCGAGGTGGTGTTCACGGCGCAGACGACGTTCGACCAGGCGCAGGCCTTCTATGCCGACGTGCTGGCGCGGCTGCCGGCCTTCGGGCGCAGCGCCGAGGACGTGTGCATCCTGCCCGGCATCTATCCTGTGGTGGGGCGGACGCAGGCGGAGGCGGAGGACAAGTTCGCCGCCCTGCAGGCGCTGATCCATCCGGCGGTGGGGCTGGCGGGGCTGGAGGCGACGATCGGGGTGTCGTTGGCCGGGCATGACCTGGACGGGCCGGTGCCGGAGATGCCGGTGACCAACGGGCCGCGCAGCCGGCAGGCGCTGCTGCTGGAGGCGGGCCGGCGCGACGGGCTGACGCTGGGGCAGCTGTGCGCGCTGAATGCGGGGCCGCGCGGGCATGTGCTGGCCTGCGGCACGGCGGCGCAGGTGGCGGACGTGATGGAACACTGGTTCACCGACGGCGCTGCCGACGGATTTAACGTGATGCCGGCCTGGTTGCCGGGCTCGCTCGACGACTTCGTGGACATGGTGGTGCCGGAGCTGCAGCGGCGCGGCCTGTTCCGGACGGCGTACCAGGGCACGACGCTGCGGGAGCATCTGGGGCTGCGGCGGCCCGCTGGCCGGAGGGATCGGTCGCTGGCGGCTGAGTAGCGCCAGACGGGCTTATCGTGCCGGCAGCGGGGCCGTCGCGCGCAGGGTGACGGTGGGCACCAGCAGGGCCAGAAGGAAGGTGACGACCGCGACCAGCAGGACGGCCATGAAGGTCAGGTGCAGCGCATGGGCCAGCGCCGCCTGCACGGCCGGGTCGGCGAGGGCGCCGGGTGCGCGGTCCAGCAGGCCCCGCAGCTGGTCGGGGGTGACGGGCAGGCTGGACGGGTCGGGGCCCGAGCGGGACAGGCTGACGTTGAGCACGGCGCCCAGGATGGTGGCGCCCAGCGTGCTGCCCAGGTTGCGGGCGAAGATGTTCGACGCCGTCGCCACCCCGCGCTCGGCCCATTCCACCGTGTCCTGGATGATGACGATGGCCGAGGTGCTGAGCAGGCCCATGCCGAGGCCGATGACGAGCGAACCCATCCCGGCCAGGATCGGCGAGACGCCCGGGGCGAGGAAGATGAAGGCGATCGCGCCGAGCGGCAGGAAGGCGCCCCCCACCAGCAGCATCGAGCGCAGGCCGAAGCGGCCGAAGCAGCGGGCGGCGACGGTGGCGCCGATGGGCCAGCCGAGCACCATCATGGTCAGCGCGAACCCGGCGACCAGTGCGGACCGGCCGAGCACGCCCTGCACGTACATCGGCAGGAAGGTCGTCAGGCCGATGATGGTCATGCCGCCGAGCAGGGTGGCGAGGTTGGTGGTGGCGATCGCGCGCCGGCCCCACAGGGCGAAGGCGATCATGGGGTCCGCACATCGACGCTCCTGCCGGACGAACAGGACGACACAGACGACGCAGAGGGATGCGGCAAGGCCGGCGGCGGCGCGGTCGGCCGTCCCGAGCGACGTCAGCGCGACCATCAGGGACGCGACGGCGCCCGTGAACAGCGCGGCGCCGGCGATGTCGATGGGCCGGGTCTGGCGGGCCACGTCCTCCTTCAGGTAGGCGGCGAACCCGGCGGCGGCGGCCAGCCCCACGGGGATGTTGATCCAGAACACCCAGGCCCAGCTGATGTTGTGGATGATGAGCCCGCCGGCCAGCGGGCCCAGCACGGATGAGACGCCCCAGACGCTGGCGAGCCAGCCCTGCACCCGGCCGCGCTCCCGCCCCGGGTACAGGTCGCCGATGATGGTTAGGCTGACGGGCTGCACGGCGCCGCCGCCGATGCCCTGGATTAGGCGGAAGGCGATGAGCGACGGCATGGACCAGGCGAAGCCGCACAGGACGGACCCCAGCAGGAACACGGCGATGCCCACCAGCACCACCGGCTTGCGGCCGAACAGGTCGGACAGCTTGCCGAACACGACCGTGCTGGCCGTCTGCGTCAGCAGGAAGGCGGAGAACACCCAGGAGTACAGGTGCAGGTCGCCCAGCTGTCCCGCGATCTGCGGCATGGCGGTGGAGACGATGGTGGCCTCGACCGCGATCATGAAGGTGGCGGCCATGACCGACGCCAGGATGAGCGGGCGGCGCAGCGGTTTTTCGGGAGGCATATGGCTGACTAGGGGATTTCCGGCCGGTCGGGAACCGCGCATCGTGATGAGATGGTCGTGATGAGGAGCAAACAATGACGTTGATCGATCTCAGCCGGGTGATCCACCACAAGATGCAGCGGCTGCCGAACCACCCGATGGTGATCATCGCGCCGTTCTCCACCCATGCGGAGAAGCGGGTGGTGGACGGGTACGAGTTCTCGTCCGCCGTCATGTCGCTGAACATGGGCGACCACTCCGGCACGCACGTGGATGCGCCCCGGCACTTCGACGACCGGCCCGGGGCGGCGGGGATCGACGAGATGCCGCTCGAGCGGTTCTTCACCGAGGCGGTGTGCCTGGACCTGTCGCACAAGCCGCTGGCGAGCGACATCGACATCGCCGACCTCGAAGCGGCCGAGCGGGCGGCCGGGGTGGAGATCGGGGCGGGGGACACGGTGCTGCTGCACATGGACTTCCACCGGCGCACGGCCGGGACGGACGCCTACATCACGGACTTCCCGGGGCTGACCAGGGAGTCGGCGACGTGGCTGGGCGCCAAGGGCATCGGGATGTTCGGGGTGGAGGCGGTGAGCCCCGGGCGGACCGGGCGGAACAACTTCGAGGTGCATCATGTCTGCCGCGACATGGGCTTCACGCACATGGAGGGGCTGGTGAACCTCGATCAGCTGGTGGGTCGCGGGCGATTCCGGTTCATCGGGTTCCCGCTGCGGATCGAGGGCGGCAGCGGCAGCCCGATCCGGGCGGTGGCCTGGATCGAGTGACCGCGCCGATATCGGGCCCTATTTCCGGGCGTTGGCGCCGACGATGCAGGTGGCCAGCGCCTTGATGGCGTCGCCGGAGCCGCCGAGCGCCTCGTCGTAGGTGTCGCCGCCGAACTCGACATGCAGGGTGTTGCCGGCCTGGAAGGCGTTGAAGTCGGCGTCGGGATCGGCGATCGGGACGACGACCATCTGGTTGCTGGTGGCGATGCCGGTGGCGACCTTCTGCTTGCCGGCGTCGACGCGGTACTTGAACTGGACCTTCTGGTTCTTCGTCAGGCCGGCCTCGGGCTCGGATACGATCAGGTAAGTCAGGTTGTTCGTGTCCGCGCCGAAGCCGACCATGGACTTGTCGTCGAACTGCCACATCGCGACGCAGGTCTGGCTGCCATCGTCGTTCTTGTCGCTGTGGACTTTCCAGCCGCCGACATCGATGGTCTCGCCCGGGGCCTGCGCCCGAGCTTGTGATGCGGCGAACAGCGGGGCGGCAAGCGCCAGGACGATGGCAAGGCGAAGTGCTGGAGCGACGTGCCGCATGGTGGCTTTCCCTGGATTCGATGGGTGTTGACGATGGCAGCTTATGGGTTGGAATCAAGAGGCCTCGTGCGCCTGGGACGGGCCCGCGCGCCATGAAGCAGCTGCGCCTGAACGCCTTCGACATGAACTGCGTCGGGCACATCCAGCAGGGCCTGTGGACCCACCCGGACGACCGTTCGGTCGCGTATCACAGCCTGGATCACTGGGTCGGGCTGGCCCAGCTGCTGGAGCGGGGCCTGTTCGACGGCATCTTCCTGGCCGACGTGCTGGGGGTCTACGACGTGTACGGCGGCGGCCCGGGCCCCGCGATCCGGCATGCGGTGCAGGTGCCGGTCAACGACCCGTTGCTGCTCGTGCCGGCCATGGCGCATGCCACGACGCATCTGGGCTTCGGCGTGACGGCGAACCTCAGTTACGAGGCGCCCTATGTGTTCGCGCGGCGCATGTCGACGCTGGACCACCTGACGCGGGGGCGGATCGGCTGGAACATCGTGACGGGGTACCTCGACAGCGCGGCGCGGGCGATGGGGCGGCCGCACCAGGTGGCGCACGACGAGCGGTACGACGTGGCCGACGACACGATGGCGGCGCTGTACAAGCTGTGGGAGGGAAGCTGGGCGGACGACGCGGTCCGGGCGGACCGGGCCAGCGGCGTCTATGCGGACCCGGCGCGGGTGCGGGTGGTGCGGCACGCAGGCCCCTATGTGCAGATGGAGGGGGTGCACCTGGCCGAACCCTCGCCGCAGCGCACGCCGGTGCTGTACCAGGCCGGCAGCAGCGGGCGCGGCCGGCAGTTCGGCGGGCTGCATGCGGAATGCGTGTTCCTGAACGGCGGCCCGAAGGACCTGGTCCGCGGCCATGTCGAGGCGATCCGCGCGGCGGCGGTGGCCGCGGGCCGGGCGGCGGCCGACGTTCAGGTGTTCGTGGGCGCCAGCGTGGTGGTGGCGGAGACGCAGGCGGCGGCGGCGGCCAAGCTCGCCGACTACCGGCGCCATGCCTCGGCGGAGGGGGCGCTCGTGCATGCGTCGGCCAGCATGGGGATCGATCTGGCGGCCTATGGCATGGACCAGCCGATCGAGGCGGTGCCGACCCAGGCCATCGCCAGCAACCTGCAGGCGATGGCGGCCCAGGCGATGACCAAGCGCAAGCTGCTGGACCGGATGGTGCTGGGCAGCCGCCAGGTGCCGATCGTGGGCGATGCGGACCAGGTTGCGGATGCGCTGGTGGCCTGGGTGACGGAGACGGACGTGGACGGGTTCATCCTGTCGCGCACCGTCACCCCGGCTGGCCTCGAGGACTTCATCGAGCTGGTCGTGCCGGCGCTGCAGCGGCGGGGCGCCTACAAGGAGGCCTATGCGCCCGGGACGCTGCGCCGCAAGCTGTTCGGCACGGACCGCCTGCCCGCAACGCATCCGGCGGCGGCGGCGCGGTGGTAGGCTTGCGTCACATGGCCGGCACGTGCTTGCCGATCCAGGCGATCAGCAGGTCGGCGATCTCCAGGTTGTTGTCGTCCTGCATCAGCATGTGCGTGTTGCCCTTGATGCCGATCTCGGGCAGCACGAGCAGCTCCGCCTTGCCGCCGGCGGCGTCCGCGGCGGCGACGAAGGCCCGGCAGTTCACGAGGCGCGGCGCCCAGCGGGGCGACTCGTCCACATGGTCGCCGAACACGACGAGGATCGGCAGGCCCTTGTAGGGTCCCAGGTCGTCGGTGGGGGCCGGGCATGCGCCCGGCTCGACGGCGATGATGCCGAGGACGCCGCGGCGGTCGAGGGCGGCGGTCTGGAACGGGTAGATGCCGGACTGGGAGTGGCTCAGCAGCACGGTGCCGCCCAGCCGCTGCGCCAGGGCCGACAAGGCCGGCACGGTGGGGTTGGGCGTCGGCAGGGCGGCGAGGCTGTCGGGCACCATCTGCTTCCAGAACTCGGCCTGGGCGCCGAGCGGGAAGCGCTGGCCGGGGTAGACCTGCGGGTATTCGCGGCCGAAGCGGAAGATGGCCCAGGCGGCCTCGTGCCCGGCGGAGAACACCAGCGGCAGCTGGTCCGGCGTGGCCTTGCCGGTGCGGACGGCGTTGATGGCCGAGGGGTCGGCGGCGGAGCGGCCCCGCCAGACCTGGTCGATGACGTAGGTGGGGTGGCCGCGGCGGACGAAGTACTCGTCCCAGCCCATGCGGCCGTCGGGCGTGGTCTCCCACGTCTTGCCGGTCAGGCAGCAACCGTGGATCAGGGTGACGGGCGGGTGTGCCCCACCCTGGATCGAACCGGGCACCGGGCCGGGCACCTGGTAGCGGACGTACATCTGGTCGACGGTGATGGTCCCGGCGGCGGCATAGGCCGGCAGGGTGGACAGGGTCTCGGACCGGACGTCGCGCCCGCCGATGAAGAAGCTGCCCTGGCTGGCGATGGCGAGCGGACCGGTCGGCTGGGCCTGCGCCGCCGTGACGAGGCCGAGTGCGAGCCAGGCCGCGACCAGGGCCCTGTATCGGGCGGATCGGGTGGAGTGGGCCGGTTGCGTCATGTGTCGTTCCCTTCGGGCCCCGTTCGCCGGGGCGCTTGCTTCGTCGACGAGGTATCCCCTCGATTGCACGCCCTTGGCGCCGCCCTGTCCAGGGCGGCGCGCCGTGCGCCGCGTGGGAACGGGAAGGCCGGGGTCACGGAAATTTTAGTGGCCTTACTCAATCAAAGGTTGTCTTCTCTCCTTCGACGGACACCTGGGGATGTTTGGTTTTGTCAGGAACGGTTGTGTTCGGCGGTCGATGGAAATCCGGGGATGTTTTCAGGCGTCTGTAGCAGCGGACGGTAGCCAAGGGGTGCATCATGGACGTAGCGGGCCTTTGTGACCACGATCTGCGGGCCGATGAATCGGGGTCCGTCGCCCTCGCGCCGGGCGGCATCGAACGCCGTCGCCCGGGGCGTGCCACGCATGTGGACGCGGCGCTGATCCCGCTCCTGCGGCGCCCGACGCCGTGGCACGATGCGGAGCCGGCCGAGTCCGACGACCTCGCGGCCCCGATCGGGGTGGGCGCCGCGGTCGTGCTGAGCTCGTTGCTCTGGATCGCCGGCCGCCTGGTGCTCGAGCTCGTCTGGTAGCCCTTGGCGCTGCCGTCCGGGCCCGAGGTTGCCCGTGAGGCCGGACCCGCATAGACCGCTGGCATGGGGATCTATCACTTCGAGACGGCGCTATTGCCGGATGGCTGGGCCGAGAACGTCGTCGTCGCGGTCGGGCCGGACGGGCTGATCGCCGACATGGGCGTGGGCGCGCCCTGCCCGCCCTTCACCGACCGGCTGCCCGGCCTCGCCATCCCCGGCATCGCGAACCTGCACAGCCATGCGCACCAGCGCGCCATGGCCGGGCTGACGGAGCGGTCCGGGGCCGGAATGGGGGCGGGGGCGGGCGAGGATAGTTTCTGGACCTGGCGGCAGACGATGTACCGCGCCGCGCAGGCCATCGGGCCGGACGAGCTGCGCGCCATCGCGACGCACGCCTATGTCGAGATGCTGCAGGCCGGCACCACGCATGTGACCGAGTTCCACTACCTGCACCACGCGCCGGACGGCCAGCCCTACGCCAACCCGGCGGAAATGGCGTGCCAGCTGATCCAGGCCGCCGCCGCCACCGGGATCGGGCTGACGCTGCTGCCGGTGTTCTATGCCGCCAACGGTTTCGACGGCGCGGCCCCCAGCGCCGGGCAGCGGCGGTTCGTGTGCGACCCGGCCGGCTTCGCGCGGTTGCGGGCGGCGGTCCCCGCGGCCCCCGGCGTGATCCACGGCATCGCGCCACACAGCCTGCGGGCGGTGCCGCCGGGGCCGTTGGCCGAGGTGCTGGCGGCTGCGCCCACGGGGCCCGTGCACATCCATGTGGCCGAGCAGATGGCCGAGGTGGAGCAGTGCCTCGCCCATACCGGGCAGCGTCCGGTCGCCTGGCTGCTGGACCACGCGGCCGTGGATGCGCGCTGGTGCCTGGTGCACGCGACGCATGTGGACGGGGCGGAGGTGGCCGCCATGGCGCGGGCGGGCCTGACGGTTGGGCTGTGTCCGACGACGGAGGCGGACCTCGGCGACGGCATCTTTCCGGCGGCGGCGTTCCAGCAGGCGGGCGGCCGGTTCGGCGTGGGCTCGGACAGCCAGGTGTCGGCCTCGCCGTTCGAGGAGCTGAAGATGCTGGAATGGGGGCAGCGCCTGGTCAGCCAGCGGCGGACGGTGCTGGCCGGCGGACCCGGCCGCAGCACGGGGCGGTCGCTGCTCGAGGCGGCATGGGCCGGGGGCGCCGCAGCGAGCGGGCTGGGGGGCGCCGGCATCGCGGTCGGGCAGCCCGCCGACATCGTCGTGCTCGGGGCCACGGCGCCGAAGCCCGGGTCCGGGACCCATGGGGGTCACTTCTGGGGTGACGACGCGCTGGACGGCGCGGTGTTCGCGGCCCGGCGCAACCCGGTGCGGCACGTGGTGGCCCGCGGCGAATGCGTGGTGCGGGACGGCATGCACCGCCTGCAGGGGATCGCCGCCGAGCAGTTCGGGCGGACGCTGGCCCGGCTGGCCGACGCCATATGACAGCGCCCGTCACCAGCGCCCGGGTGAAGCACGGTCTGGCGGTCGGGCTTTCGGGCCTGGGCGGGTTCACCGATGCGCTGGGCTACCTGGCGCTGGGCGGCGTGTTCGTGTCGTTCATGAGCGGGAACTCGACGTTGCTGGGGATCGCGGGGGCGGAGGCGGTGGAGGCCCGCGTGGCTCTGGCCGGCGGCCTGGTGGCGGCCTTCGTGGGCGGGGTCATGGTCGGCACCTGGGTGGGGCGCCCGTGCGGCGTGCGGCGGGCGCCGGCGATTCTCGTGCTGGTGGCGGCGATCCTGTCGGGGGCCGCGATCCTGCACGCACTGGGGCACACCGTGGCGGCCGGGGTGCTGGTGGCGCTCGGCATGGGCGCGGAGAACACGGTGTTCCAGAAGGAGGGCCAGCCGGGGATGGGGCTGACCTACATGACGGGCACGCTGGTGCGGATGGGTCAGCGCGCGGCGGAGGGCGCCTGGCACGCCGTTCTGGCCGACCTGCTGCTGTGGGGCGGGATGGTGCTCGGTGCGCTGGTCGGCGCCCTGGTGTTCGCGCAGATCGGGCTGCATGGCGTCTGGGTCGCGGTCGCGGTGCTGCTGTGCATGGCGGTCACGGTGCGGGGCGGGGTGCCCTGACCGCACGCCGGGGCGTCGGGTTCAGGGCCACGCCGCGCTGCTGGTGGTCCGCGGGACCGGGACGTTGCGGCGCACCGCGAAGTCGATGCTGCCCATGCCGAGCATGACGGCCAGCCAGAACAGGCCCGCGGCGGCGAAGACGCGGCTGAGCGGCGTCTCGGTGCGGATCTTCATGAAGGCGGTGACCACGATGACGACCATCGCGGGCGCCAGCACCGCCGCCAGCCAGCCGATGTGCAGCAGGGCGGCCGCGACCTCGAGGCCCAGCAGCAGCATCAGAACGAGCCAGGCCAGCGGGATCATGGCCGGGCCACGAGATACAGCAGGGGATAGAAGGTGAGCCACACCACGTCGACGAAGCTCCAGTAAAGGCCGACGACCTTTACCCGTGTCGCGGGATTGCCGGCGTCGCGCCGGGCGCGCAGGCCGACCCAGGTGACGAGCGCGATGCCGGCGGCCATGTGCACCGCATGCAGGCCGGTGGCGACGAAGTAGATCGAGAAGAACAGCTGCGCGCCGCCGCGCCCGGGGCCCTCGATGGCGAAGCCCGGACCGGGGAACAGGCCTTCATGGAAATCGAGGCCCCATTCCAGCGCCTTCAATCCCAGGAACGCGACGCCGAGCCCGGCGGTGATGCGGCAGGCACGGACCAGGGCGGCCGTACGCCCCCGCTCGGCGGCGTTCACGCCCCCGGTGAACACGGCGCTGCTGGTCAACAGCAGGGCGGTGTTGAGGCTGCCGATCAGCAGGTTGGTGTGGCCGGCCCCGGCGCGGAACCCCTCCGGGTCGTTGAAGCGGCAGACGGCCCAGACGGCCACCAGCCCGCCGAAGAACAGGATCTCGGTCGCCAGGAACAGCCACATGCCGGACAGCGCGGTCTGCGCCTGGTGCGCCGGGCCGTTGTACTGGAAGTGGGCGTGGGTGGCGGGCGCCACGGGCTCGCTCATCGCGCGCGGCCCGTGGCGGACGCGCCCTGGTGCTCGGGCGGGGGATAGTCGTAGGGGTCGGTCGTGATGACGGGCGTGACGGCGAAGTTCTCGACGGGGGGGGGCGACGCGGTGGTCCATTCGAGGCCCGTGCTGCTCCAGGGGTTGCGGGGCGCGGGGGCGCCGCAGAACACGGACCAGGTGAGATACACCAGCGGGAACAGGAAACCGGTGGCCAGGATGACGGCGCCGGCGGACGAGAGCACGTTGAAGATCTGATACTCGGGCGCGTAGGAGGCGTAGCGGCGCGGCATGCCGAGGTAGCCGAGTATGAACTGCGGGAAGAAGGTAAGGTTGAAGCCCAGGAACAGGATGCCGGCGGCGATGCGGCTCCAGGTCTCGGGGTAGGTGCGGCCGGTGATCTTGGGCCACCAGTAGTGCAGTCCGGCGAAGTAGGCGCTGACCATGCCGCCCACCATGATGTAGTGGAAGTGCGCGACGATGAAGTAGGTCTGCGTCAGGTGCACGTCGGTGGCGAGCGAGGCGATCCAGAGGCCCGTCAGCCCGCCCAGGGTGAAGAGGCCGATGAAGCCCAGCGCGTACAGCATGGGGGCGTCGAAGCGGATGAAGCCCTTGTGCATGGTGCCGAGCCAGTTGAACACCTTGATGGCGGACGGCACGGCGACGAGGTAGCTGAGCAACGAGAACACGATGGCTGAGAACACCGACTGCCCGGCCACGAACATGTGGTGGCCCCAGACGAAGAACCCGATGACGGCGATGGAGATGCTGGCCCAGACGATGAACCGGTAGCCGAAGATCTTCTTCTGGCTGAAGGTGGGCACGATCTCGCTGACCACGCCGAAGCCGGGCAGGATCATGATGTAGACGGCCGGGTGGCTGTAGAACCAGAACATGTGCTGGAACAGGATGGGGTCGCCGCCCAGCGCCGGGTCGAACACGCCGACGTGGAAGATGCGCTCGAACCCTAGCAGGATCAGGGTGATGGCCAGCACGGGGGTGCCCAGCACGTAGATGACGCTGGTGGCGTACAGCGACCACAGCATCACCGGCATGCGATACCACGTCATGCCCGGCGCACGCAGGCGGTGGATGCTGACGATGAAGTTGACGCCCGTCGCGATGGACGAGAAGCCGGAGACGAAGATGCCGGTGATGGCCAGCACGACGTGGCCCTCGGTGTAGCTGGTGGTCAGCGGCGTGTAGAAGGTCCAGCCGGTGTCAAGCCCGCCCAGCAGCAGCGCCCATCCGGTGATGAGGCCGCCGGCGATGAACAGATACCAGCTGACCAGGTTGAGGCGGGGGAAGGCGAGGTCGCGGGCCCCCAGCATCAGCGGCACGATGAAGTTGCCGAGCGTGACGGGCACGGCGGGCACCAGGAAGAACCACACCATGATGACGCCGTGCAGCGTGAAGGTGCGGTTGTAGCCCTCGTGCGAGAAGACGGCGCCCTCGGGGGTGACGAGATGCAGGCGCATCAGCGCCGCCGCCGCGCCGCCGATGAAGAAGAAGACGGTGATGGCCGCCATGTACAGCAGGGCGATGCGCTTGTGGTCCGTGGTGAGCAGCCACGACCGGAGCCCGGTCTCCTCGGTCAGGTAGCTGCTGGCCGGGGGGGCGTCGGGCCCGGCCAAGGGCGCGCGCGGCCGCGGGGCGGCGATGCCGGTCATCCCTGGTCCCCGGCGGCGGCTAGCGACTTGATGTAGGCGATCAGGCGGGTGAGGTCGGCCTCCGGGATGACGCCGGCGAAGGACGGCATCCGGGCGGGGTAGCCGGCCACGATCTGCTTCTGCGGCATGAGGATGCTGTCCCTGATGTACTGGTCGTCGGCGACGACGACGCTGCCGTCCTCGAGCGGGACCGGGTGGCGGTAGACGCCGTCCAGCGGCGGCGCGTTCACGGTGCCGCCCGAAAGCCGGCCCTCGGCCTGGTGGCAGCCGCTGCAGCCGTAGCGGGTGAACAGCGTGCGGCCCTGGGCGGCCAGGGTGTCGGTGGCGCCGTTGGCGGTCAGCCAATCGGCGAAGTCGGCCTTGCTGAGCACGACGACCTCGCCGCCCATCGCGCTGTGCTCGGTGCCGCAGAACTGGGTGCAGAACAGGCGGTAGGTGCCGGGCCGGGTGGGGGTGAACCAGATCGTGTCGTACCGCCCCGGCAGGACGTCGTGCTTGATGCGGAAGGCCGGGATGCTGAAGTCGTGGATCACGTCCTCCGACGTCATGATCAGCTTCACGGGCCGGCCTTCCGGGACGTGGAGCGCGTTGATCTCGCGTTGGCCGTCCTGGTGTTCGGCCTTCCACATCCACTGCTTGCCGGTGACGGCGATCTCGATGGCGCCGGCCGGCGGGCTGAACAGGCGGACGTACAGGTCGGCGCCCCAGACGAACAGGCCGAAGAACAGCAGCAGGGCGGCGGCGGTCCAGCCGACCTCGAATCGCCAGGTCTTCTGCGCCAGTTGGCCGCGGTCGAGCCCGCTGTCGTGGCGGTAGCGCACGAGGAAGACGGTCATGAGCCCGAACACCAGCGCCATGACGAGCACGGTGACGAGCAGCAGGGTGGCTATCAGCGTGTCGGTCTCGGCGGCGTTGGCCGACGCGCCAGGCAGTGAGAAGGGGCTCATGCCGGACGCTTGCGGCGGTGGGCGACGGCCAGGGCGGCGACAAGGCCGAGCGCGGTGAGGCCGGAGACGAGGCGGAGCACCTTGGTGATGGCGAGCGTGTAGCGCCCGGTGGCCTCGTCGTAATGGAAGCACAGCAGCAGGATCGGCGAGGCCGGGGCTGACACGATGTTGGCGGCGGCGGCGGCCAGGGCACGGTCGATCGCCGCGGGTTCGTAGCCGACGCCCTCGATGTAGCCCGACACGGTGCCGGCTTGGGTCAGGATGACGAGGCCGGCGGGGTGCAGGAACTGGTTCTCGGCCTGGTCCCACCGGCTGGGAAACCCGGCGGCTGCGGCCAGCGGGGCCGCGTCGCCGGTCAGGAAGCTGGCGCGGGCGGCGTCGGGGTAGCGGTCCACGGCGCCGGCGCGGGCGGCTGCGGCGTCGGCCGGGGTCTCGGCCGGGTCGATCGTCACGAACGCCAGGGCGTAGCCGGCGGAGTCCGTGGCCGCCCGGGCCAGGGCGCTGAAGACGTCGTCACGGATCACGCCGCAGAGGTTGGGGCAGCGGAAATAGCCCAGCACGAGCAGGGTGGGCCGGCCGCGGGCAAGCGTGCGCAGGCTGGTGGGGCCGTGTTCGCCGAGCAGGGGCATGTCGATCGGCAGGCTGGCGCCCGGGTGCGGCGTGATGGCGAAGGCGGCCCGGTCCTGCGCTCGGCCCTGCGCCGCGGCAGGCGTCGCCACCAGTAGCAGGAGAAGGAGGAAGCGGGTCATCGGTCCGCCCGCGTGGGCGTGGTGGGCCAGTCGGGGATGCCGGTCCGGGCCAGGTCGCGCATGGCGTCGGCGATGGGGATGTGCGCCCGGCGGTGTTCGGGGTCCAGCCAGCCGGTGCCGTTCAGGTGCACGAGCTGGGCGGCCCGGAAAGCCCGCATGTCGGCCGGCGTGTCCGGCTGCAGCACGGGGTCGGCGAAGCGCGGCAGCACGAGCGGCCGGCGGTCGTCGCGCAGCGCCTCGGGATACAGGAACCGGGCGAAGGCGATGGTGGAGACGAGGCCGACCAGGACGAGGCCGCCCGCGATCACCATGGGGCGCAGCGCGACGTCCGTCGTCTCGCGCCGGGCGGGAGGCAGGATCTTTTCGGCGCTGTTCACCTCAGCCATGCCGCACCGGTGCTGGAGCCGGGCGGGTGGCGCGGGTGCGCAGGCGCAGCGTGAGACCGGTCGCGAGGGCGGCAACGCCGACCATGGGGGCCAGGTCGACCTCGGTGATGAAGCGGGGCACGGCGGGCAGCACGGTCCACCAGGTCCGGGCGACCTCGCCGAGGGCCAGCAGCACCGACACCGCCAGCAGGGCCCAGCGGCCGCGCTGCAGGCGCGGCACCAACAAGACGGCGAACGGCAGAACGAAGCGGTCGAGGACGATGAGCGCCAGCACGACACCCCAGGGCCCGTGCAGCCGGACGCTGTACCACGGCGCCTCGGTCACCAGGTCCGATTGCCAGACGATGAGGCCCTGCATGAAGTCGAGATAGACCGACAGCACGACCAGGGCGAGCAGGAGCTTGCCGAGATCGCCGCGGACCTGCGGCGTCGTGGGCCCTGCCGAGAGGGCGACGGCGAGGGCGAGCGCGAACAGGACCATGCCCGATGCGGCCAGCATGCCGTAGGCGCTGGAGTTGAAGGTGGGGTCGAGCGACATCGTGAGGTCGATGGCGGCGAAGTTGACCGTGACGCCCAGCAGCACGAGGCCGGGTGCGGCGATGGTTCGGCCGTGTCCGCGCAGCACCAGGGCCGCCAGGCCGCACCAGGCCACCAGGTCGAACACAACGCGGCCCAGGAAGAACGGGGTGTTCAGGTACCAGCCGTTGGGGACGGGGTGGGCCGCCCAGGGATAGAGCGCCGGCAGCAGCAGCAGCACCGGGACGAACAGCGGGACCAGCAGCGGCGTCGTGGCGACGCCCAGGCGCAGCGCCGGGGCGAGCGCCTCGCCCCAGCGGCCGCCGGTCAGGGTGTGCACCAGCAGCAGGGCGATGCTGCCGAGCGGCCAGGCGGCGAACAGGATGGTGGCCGACAGCCAGGCGTGCGGCAGCAGGCCCGGCTCGAAGGCCCAGGCGAAGACGGTGGCCAGGAACGCGAGCGTCGCGGTGATCCAGGCGGTCTTTTCCGGCGGGGTCATGGGCGGGACACCGAAGCGGATCGGTCGAGCGCTTGGCGCTGTTCCGGGCTCAGCGCGTCCGGGGTCGCGTCCTGGCTGCGTTGCAGCGCGCGGATATAGGCGGCGATGGCCCAGCGGTCGGGCGGCGGCACGCGCTGGGCGAAGCTGTACATCGCGCCGTGGCCGTTGGTGACGACGTCGTAGAAGTGCTGCGTCGGCGCGTCGCGCAGCCGGGCATCGTGGTACGAGGGCGGGGGGGAGAAGCCGCGGGCGACCACCATGCCGCGCCCGTCGCCGACCTCGGAGTGGCAGGGGGTGCAGAAGATGCGGAACCGCTCCTGGCCGCGCTCGATCAGCGCCAGGGTCAGCGGCGGCGGGGGCGTGGGGCGCTGGCGGAACGGCACGGTGGCGGCGGGCACGGGGCCGGGGCCGGTGCGGGGGTCGGCATAGGCGTTCTTCTTCGCCTCGTGCGTCATGTCGTCGCAGCCGGTCGGAAGAAGGGCCGCGAGCAGGAGCAGGCAGATGCGGGAGCGCGGCCGGGTCATCCCGGGAGCTCCTCGGTGCGGAGCGGGGCGAGCGGCACCAGCAGGGTGCGGGCATGGGCGGGCTCGAGCCCCCGCAGCGTCAGGACGTTGGCGCCGCGCATCGCGGCGCGGACCAGGGCCGATTCGTCGACGGGGTCATAGAGGCGGGGCATGCGGTTGGCCGCCAGGAAGCCGGCCAGCCCGGCGAGGATGGCGGCCAGGACCGCCGTCTCGAACGCGTTCGGGACGAAGGCGGGCCAGGCGAAGGCGGGCCGGCCACCCACGCCGATGGGGTAGCCGATCGTAGTCGCGTACGCCTGCATCAGCATCATGCCCGCCAGTGTCAGCACCGCCACGGCCAGCATCGCCAGCGGGATGCGGGATAGTGTGGTGTCGGGGGCGTCCTGGTTCTCCGACGGTTCCTCGGCGGTGTAGGTCTCGACGGCGGCCCCCGGCGTGCCCCGGACCGCGGCGCGCAGCTGGGCGGCGGCGCGGAGCAGGGCGGGCTGGTTGGGGAACAGCGCCACGATCATGCCTGCTCCCGCGACAGCTTGCGCATCTCGAACATGGACAGCAGCGGCAGGACGCGGAGCGCCAGCAGGAACAGCGTCAGGAACAGGCCGACGGTCCCGGCGAACAGCGCGAAGTCCCAGAATGTGGCGTGGTAGTCGCCCCAGGACGACGGCAGGTCGGGCCGGTGCAGGCTGGTGACGACGATCTCGTAGCGCTCCCACCACATGCCCACCACGATGGCGGCCGAGACCGTCATCAGCAGCGGCGGCATCCGGCGCAGGCGCGGCGTCCAGAGCAGCTGCGGCAGCAGGACGTTGCAGGCGATCTTGCCCCAGTAGACATAGGCATAGAGGCCGGTGACGCGTTCCACGAACATCGTGCGGTCGGCCTCTGCGGGGCCGTAGAAGGTGCTGAACGCGTCCATGAGGTAGGTGAATCCGATCAGCAGCGAACTGGTCAGCACCAGGCGGGCCAGCACGTCGATGTGGCGGGGCGTGATCCACGGCTCGAGGTGCAGGACGCGCCGGAGCGGCAGGACCAGCATCACGACGACGGCCAGGCCCGAGAGCATGGCGCCGAACACGAACAGGATGGGGAATTGGGTGGAGTGCCAGCCGGGCGCCTGGCCGCCAGCGAAGTCGAGGCCGACGATGCTGTGCACGGAGACGACGAGCGGGGCCATCAGCGCGGCCATGGCGCCGTAGGTGGCCCGCAGCCGCCGCCATTGCGTGCCGGAGCCGCGGAAGCCGAGCGCCAGCGCGCCATACACCATCCGGGCCCGCCGCGTGCCGGCCACGTCGCGCAGGGTCGCGAAGTCCGGCAGCAGGCCGAGGTACCAGAACGCGGCGGAGGCGGCGATGTAGGCCACGACCGCGAAGAAGTCCCACACCAGCGGGCTGCGGAACTGCGGCCACAGCGTCATGGTGTTGGGGTAGGGGAACAGCCAATAGAAGAACCAGGGCCGGCCGAGGTGCACGATGGGGTAGATGCCGGCGCAGGCGGCGGCGCACAGCGTCATGGTCTCGGCGATGCGGTTGATGGAGGTGCGCCACTCGGCCCGCACCAGGAAGAACACCGCCGAGACGATGGTGCCGCCGGACGCGATGGCGATCCACCAGACGTAGTTGATGATGGGGAACCCCCACATGACCGGCCAGTCGTTGCCGAAGATGGCGATCCCGTGCGCGAACAGCCAGCCGATGGTGACAGCGCCCAGGCCCAGCAGCGACGCGGCGAGCCCGAAGGCGATCCACCACCAGCCGGGCGTGTGGTCGCGCAGCGGGATCCCTGCGACATGCTCGGTCATCGCGGCAGGCGCCGTGCCGGGCAGGATCACCGGGCCGGACGTGGGAGCCATGGGCGCGTTCACGTCACGAGATCGGGGTTGGGGTTGGCGATCCGCGCCTCGTAGGTGACGCGGGGGTGGGTCTGCTGGTCGGGCAGCAGCACGTAGTCGAGCGGGCTGGCCTTGCGCCGGGTCACCTCGGCCTCGGGGTCGCGCAGGTCGCCGAAGGCGATGGCCCGGGTGGGGCACGCGGCCTGGCACGCGGTGACGGCCTGTTCGGGCGTGCCATCGCGGTCGCTCGCGATGCGGGCCGCGGCGATGCGCTGGATGCAGAAGGTGCACTTCTCCATCACGCCGCGGGGGCGGACGTCCACCTCCGGGTTGCGGCTGATCTCCGGGCGGTGCTCCTGCGCGGCATAGGGGCCGAAGTTGAAGCGGCGGACCTTGTAGGGGCAGTTGTTGGAGCAGAAGCGCGTGCCGACGCAGCGGTTGTAGACCTGGACGTTGAGCCCTTCCTCGTCGTGGACGCTGGCCTCGACGGGGCAGACGGTCTCGCAGGGCGCTTCCTCGCAATGCATGCAGAGCATGGGCTGGAAGGTGACGTCCGGCGCCTCGGCCGGGCCTTCCCAGGCGCGGTCGATGCGCAGCCAGTGCATCTCGCGGGCGCGAAGGACGTTCTCCTTGCCCACGGTCGGCACGTTGTTCTCGGCGGTGCAGGCGACGACGCAGGCGTTGCAGCCGATGCAGGCGCCGAGGTCGATGGACATGCCCCAGGCGGCCGGGCCGTTCCAGCGCTCGCGGTACAGGCTGTTCTCGGCGACGGGCTTCTTCAAGAAGGCGGGGTTCGCCTGGAACCCGGCCAGCGTGCCGTGCCGGGCGATGTCGGGTGGCGGGGCCGCGAGGTAGGCGTGGTGCTCGGTCGCAGCCAGCGCCTGCCGGCCACGGATGCGCTCGATGGCGACGGCGGCCTGGTGCCGGGGGGCGGGGCCGCGCAGGGGATAGGCGTCGTATCCCGCGCCCTCGGCCACCGCGCCGGCGTTGCGGCGGCCGCCGCCCAGCTGGGCCACGACCACGTCCGCCGCCTGCCCCGGCATGATCCAGACCGGGGCGAGCATCGTGCGATCATCCGCCGTCAGCTTCACCATGTCGCCGTTCACCAGGCCCATGCGGGCCGCCATGGCGGGGGCGACCAGCAGCGGATTGTCCCAGACGAGCTTCGTGAAGGGGCGCGGCAGCTCCTGCAGCCAGGGGTTGTTGGCGTGCCGCCCGTCCCACAGATGCGGGTCCGGGCGGAACAGGACGGTCAGCGGCGCGGAAGCCGGGGTCGGCACGGCGGTCGCGGACTCGGCTCGGAGGCGGACGTCGACGGGGGCGCGGGCGGTGCCGGGGACGACGCCCTCGGCGAGGGCTGCGGCCCAGGCCTCGTCGCCGGGCAGGTGGTCGCGCCAGGTGGCCCGGACGGCCTGGGCGGGCGGGACGGCGTCGGGGCCCAGGAACAGGCCGACCAGGGCGGCGGCGTTGCGGCCCTGGTGCAGCGGCAGCGCCTGGGGCTGGGCGATGGTCGCGGTGCCGTCATGGCCGGTGGCGTCGCCCCAGGTCTCGAACAGGTGGGCCAGCGGGACGTGCCAGTGGGCGAGCTTCGCCGTCTCGTCCGGGGCGGGTGCGGCGTGCAGGATGAACGGCACCGTCGCGGCGGCGGCGGCGAAGCCCGGGACCGTGAAGGCGGGGTTGGCGTCCAGGATCAGCAGGGTCTCGACACGGCCGGCGCGCATGTCGTCCAGCAAGGCCAGCATGTCGCCGGGTGCGTCTTCCGGCGGCTGCAGCGGGGCGTCGATCAGGGTGTAGGCCTGGCCGCGGCCGCCCAGCGCCTCGTTCATGGCGTGTACCAGGGCCAGCGTCTCGGGCGGCAGGGTGGGGCCGGCATGGATGAAGGCGCGGGGGCCGGCCTGCCGCAGGTCCTGCAGCACCGGGTTCACCCAGGCGGGGGCGTCGTCCGTGGTCTGGCCGTGCAGCAGGGCGGCGGCCAGGGCGCGGATGGCCGCGTGCAGTTCGCCCGGGCCCGCGATCATGCGGTGGTCGGCGAGGCCCCCCAGCAGCGTGGGCGTGGGCTCGGCGGCGTAGATGCGGTTCATGGCGGCGCGCGTGGGGTTGCGTCGGCCGACCAGGTCGCGGGCCCAGCGGAGGTGGCCGGGCGCGGCGCTGATCAGGTCGCTGTCGAGCCCGAGCAGGACGTCGACCTGGTCGAGCCGGGGCAGCACCTCCAGCGCGCGGCCATAGGCCAGCCGCGCGCCGGCCTGGACGGCGTGACGCGACACCGGGTCGGCCTGGATCCATCGCGCCTCCGGGAAGCGGGCCAGGACGGCGGCGAGGGCGGCGCGCAGCGTGGGGCTGCCCACGGTGCCCGACAGGATGCGCAGCCCGGCGCCCTGCGCCACTTGGGCGCGGCGGGTCGCCAGGGCGCCGAGCAGGCCGGGGGTGTCGGCCGGGCGGCCCTCGTGCTGCAGGCCGATCGCGCGGTCGGGGTCGTAGAAGTCCAGCAGGACGGCCTGGGCGAAGACGTCGGTGGCGCCCAGGCTCGATGGGTGGGCGGGGTTGCCCTCGACCTTGACGGGGCGGCCCATCCGATGCTCGACGACGATGCCGGTGGCGCTGCCATCCACGCTGTGGGCCGAGGCATACAGGTTCGGGATCCCCGGCAGAATGCCGGGCGGCGCGATCACGGCGGGGAACCAGGTGCCGTCGGGCGCCGCGGCGTCGCAGCCCGACAGGCCGCCCAGCGCCATGCTGGCCGCCATCAGCTTCAGCACCCGGCGGCGCTCCAGCGGGTCCGCCATGGCGCCGGCGAGCGAGGGGAAGCGGCGCGCGGCCTCGTCGGGGTTCTCCAGCATCTGGCGTAAACCCGGGCGTAAAGCCGGGCGCAAAGCGGGGCGTGACGTGGGATCGCTCAGCGGTGGCATATGGAGCATTCCGTCAGGTTGCGGCCGCCGACGTGGTAATGGGCGAGCAGGGTGTCGGGCGCCGGCGTGTCGGCGGTGCGCTGCCATGCGGTGTCGTACAGGTCGGCCTCGGGGCGCAGGTTGGGGCCGGGGTTGCGGTGGCACTCGAGGCACCATTGCATGGTCATGGTCTTGGCCTTGTACATCAGCGGCATCTCGGCCACCGGCCCGTGGCAGGTGGAGCAGCCGACGCCCTTCGCGACGTGGATCGAGTGGTTGAAGTAGACGTAGTCCGGCAGGTTGGTGACGCGATTCCAGGCGATCGGCGTGTTGCCGGCCAGGCTCTGGCGGACGGGGGCGAGCAGGTTGGCGTTGGTCCAGATCTGCGAGTGGCAGGTCATGCAGGTGTAGGTGGGCGGCAAGCCGGCATTGGTGCCGACCTCGACCGCGCTGTGGCAGAAGCGGCAATCGATGCCCAGGCCCGCGACATGGTGCTGGTGGCTGAACGGCACGGGCTGCTGGACCACGTAGCCGACCCGGCGCTCGTAGTCGGAGCGGGGCCAGAGCCACCACCAGGCGACCCCGGCCGACACGCTGCCGGCCAGGGCGAGCAGCACGACCGTCATGCCGAGATTGGCCGCCGGGGTGAAGACGGGTCCGTCCAGGATGGGGCCCGCGGCAACCGCGGCCGTGCGCGCCGGGCCATGCGGCCGCGGTTGGAACAGGCGCTGCAGCGTGCGGACCAGTCGGTTCATCTTTCATCCGTGCCGACGGGGGCCGCCGCGCGCCGCATCGTAGCGCAGCACAGGGCGGGGGGTTTGATGAACGATCGGTGAGTGGTATCGGACGGGCGATGCCGCGCCGCTCCTGTCCTGCCCTCAGTCTTCTGGCCGCCCTTTGGCTGGGCGGGTGCGCCCTGGCTCGGTTCGACGTGCCGGGCGCCGCGGACGAGGCGGCCTATGCCGGCGCCCACCCGTACTATGCCGAGTTCTGCGCCCTGTCGCAGATCAAGAAGAAGGTCGGCTGGGGCGCGGATATCCGGGGCGAGATCGGCGGCCATTCGGTGTTCTACCTCAACGGCGCATGCCGGGTGTCGGGGCTGGGCTATCCCGTGCTGGAGGTGTGCGCCACGGGGGATGCCGGCTTGGGCGCCGGGCCGCCGGACGGGGTCGGGATCAGCGAGAACGAGCATTTTCGGAATGCGAAGTGGGTCGCGACGCCCGGGCGGGACTTCTTCTTCGGCGGCGGGCTGCCGAAGGCCGGGCTGACCCGGGCGGCATACGACGGGGTGCAGGCGCAGGCGAAGCGCCTGGGGATCTACGACGGGGTCGCGTTCCACGACGTGGTGTTCGCGGAGAAGCCACCGGGCTGGGCGGTCGAGGACTGGAAGTACGAGATGTCGGTGGCGACCGACTATGCCCTGGCGCTGGGCCGCGGGCGGGATTGCGCGCGGATCCCGGTCACGCGGGCGCAGATGGGCCGGATGGTGGACTTCCTGAACGCCGAGAACGCCCCGTATCGCGAGGGGCGGCGGACCTTCCGCTGGAGCGTCTTCAACGACAACTGCATCCATTTGGCGCACAACGCGCTGGCGGCCGCGGGCCTGCTCGACCCCTGGCCGACAGAGCGATTCCTGCCGGTTGCGGTGTTCGACTTCCCGGTGCCGAAGAACGAGTTCGTGAACCTGATGCGCCGGACCAACGACGCCTGGTGCCGGACCCCGGCGCCGCCTACCGGGACCTCCCGGCCCGGGGCGAGCTGCTGTCCGACGGGCGGATGCCGGCCGCCCCCGGTGCGCTGGCCGAGGCGGCGGGGCCGCTGCAGCCCAACGAGGTCTATGACACGGCGCTGAAGCTGATTTTCTACGACGAGCCGCTTCTCGGACGGTACCAGACCTGGTTCGACCGGATTTTCGCCGAGGCCCGCTACACGGATGCGGCGGCCAACGCGGCGTATTTCGCCGGGCTGGCGCGGGCGGCGGTGGCGGCGCGCCAGCCGCTCGACTGGTGGCTGGCGCAGGACCCCTATCGGCACGACGCGCCGGGGTTCTCCCGGGTCTATGCCGAATACTACCGGGTGGTGGACGCGTTGGCCCGCTGAGCCATCAGGCGCCGGACGCCGCCGATGGTCTCCGTCAGGCTGGTGTAGTGCTCGTGCCGCCAGCGCCAGCGCCGGACGAGGAACTCGAGCCCCGCCATGACCAGGACCAGGGGCGCGTGCAGGCCGCTGACGAAGCCGGGCCAGAGCGGCGCGTGCAGGGCCAGCAGGGTGGCGGACGCGGCGAGCTGGGCGGCGAAGAACAGGCACCAGGCCAGGGTCACGGCGCGGGTATAGGGGACCATGCCGGCGTGGAAGCGCGGGTTGAGGCGGCTGGCGACCATGGTCACGAGGGCGATGTGGCCCCGGCGCAGGCTGGCGGCGAACAGGGCCAACAGGCCGCCGTACAGCATCGCGTGGCCCAGCCCGGCGGCGGCGAGCACCCCGTCCCGCGCCGAATGCCGGGCGCCCAGCGCCAGGGCCAGGAGCAGTAGCGCGGATGCGAGCGGCCCAAGGCGGCGATGGCGGCCGAGCACGAGCCACAGCACGGTGCCCGACGCGACGGCCTGGGCGGCGGCGCAGCCGAGTGCCACCGCCGGGCCATACCCTCGCCCCAATGCGGTCGCCAAATGGCCGGCAAGGGGGCAGGCCAGAGCCATCCCCACCGCCCCCGCCCTGATCCGCCGCGCCGCCCCGTCGTTCATTCCAGCACCCGCTATGCAGCCCGGCCCCCGCGCCGCTATGTTAAAGCCCTTGGGAGTTATTGTGACAAACTTGCAGATATCGAGCGACTCGGGTGCAGGACGACACGGACGACCACCAGGCCAGAGGCGACGCTTGCTGCGCTTCCAGAGGTGGAAGCTTGCCGAGCTGATCGTGTCGTCGTTGCAGCTGGAGGTTGCGCCGGCGGACGAGATCGCGCCGGCGGTGTCGCCGCTGTTTGGGGAGGGGCTGGGGCTCGACTCGATCGACGCGCTCGAGTTGGCGCTGGCGATCTCGCGGGCCTACGGGTTCGAATTGCGGTCGGACGATGAGCGGAACAAGCGCATTTTTGCGAATCTGCGTAGCCTTTCGGGGCATGTCGAGGCGCATCGGACCCGAAGTAGGTATGGTACCGCTGGACGCCCTTGCTGGATCGGCCTCTTGGGCGCATGCGGCCGTGTTCCATCGTCCGAAGGGTCCGGTCTCGGCGGCGGAGTTTTTGCGCGACGCCATGGCGTTTTGGCCGACGGCGCTGCCGGAGGGGCGGTTCGTGATAAACCTTTGCCGGGACCGCTATTTGCTTCGCGGTGGGGTTTGCGGCCGGGCTGATCCGGGGGCGCACTGCGCTGTTGAATGGGGAGCCGGCGATGCGCTGGGGGCGGCGTATCCCGGGTGCAGCGTGGTGGTGCGACGAGCCGAGCCGACGCCCTGAGCCTGCGGGTTGCCGGTTACGGTTGCGCTGCTGACCGGAGGTACGATGGCCGCTTGCGGGACCGTGGCGGTGCCGGAGATCGACGATGGAGCATCTGGCGGCTATCGTGTTCACCTCGGGCAGCACCGGGGAGGCCGATGCCGCATCCGAAGCGATGGGGCGAACTTTGGTGGAGCGAAGCCGGGCGGCGGGGCGATGCAGTTTCGGACTGCATGGGAGGGTCGGTGGTAGGGCACGGTGCCGCCGCAGCACATGTATGGGTTCGAGCTGACGGTGCTGCTGCCGCTGCATGCCGACGTTTCGAGCTGGTGCGGACCGGCGTTCTTTCCCGGCGGACGTGGCGGCGGCGTTGGCCGGCTTGCCCGGCGCCTTGCGTGCTGGTGACGACGCCGTTGCAGATGCGGGCGATGCTGCAGAGCGAGGGCGGGCTGCCGGTGGCGAGACGGTGATCAGTGCGACGGCGCCGCTTGAGACGGGGCTGGCAGCGGAGGCGTGAGGCGGCGTGGCAGCGCGCCGATTATGGAGATTTTTGGCGCTACCGAGTGCGGGAGCATCGCCAGCCGCCGGACGACGGGCGGGCCGGACTGGCAGCCCTATCCCGGCGTGTCGCTCGCGTTCGGCGATGCGGGCGCGGTGGTGCGGGCGCCGGGGATGGAGCCGGTGACGCTGGCGGACGTGCTGGAGCCGGCGGGCGAGGGGTTCCGGCTGCTGGGGCGGCGGACGGACCTGGTGAAGCTGGGCGGGCGCCGGGCCTCGCTGCTGGGGTTGAACCAGGTGCTGACGGGCCTGCCGGGCGTCGATGACGGCGCCTTCGTGGTGCCGGAGGACCTGGACGAACGGAGCACGGCCCGGCTTGTGGCGGTGGTGGTGGCGCCCGGCCGGACCGGGCCCGCGATCCTGGCGGACCTGCGCCGGGTGCTGGACCCGGTGTTCCTGCCGCGCCGGGTGATCCAGGTGGCGGCGCTGCCGCGCAACGCGCTGGGCAAGCTGCCGCGCCAGGCGCTGCTGCAGCTGGTGGCCGCGGCGGGCGCTCTATGACCGGTGCCCTGCCGCCGCCCGGCCGCTTCGTGGTCCCGGCGGGCCACCCGTGCCTCCCGGGGCACTTCCCCGGCCGGCCGGTCGTGCCCGGGGTGGTGCTGCTGGACGAGGTTCTGGCGCTGGCCGGAAGCGGGTCGGCGGCCGGGTTCCCGAGCGTGCGCTTCGTGCGGCCGGTGCGGCCGGGCGAGGTGGTGGAGGTGGTCTTCGCGCCGGCGGCCGGCGGCTGGCGGTTCGAGGGGCGCGTGGGCGGCCAGGTGGCGCTGCAAGGGTCGGTGGCGCTGGCCGGACCCATGGCTGACGCCACGCCATGAGCTGGGCGTCGCAGCCGGAGCGGGGCGGCGCCGGCGCCACCCGGGCGGCCCTGTGGCTCGCGCTGCGCGGCGGGCGGGTGGCGGCGCCGGCGCTGGTCTGGCTGGGGACGGGCTGGTTCCTGATGGTGTCGGGCGTGGCCCGCCGTGCCTCCCGCGACTACCTGCGCCGGGCGCTCGGCCGCCCGGTCGGCCTGGCGGAGGTGGCGCGGCACTTCCACAGCTTCGCCCGGGCGGTGCTGGACCGCGTGCTGCTGCTGGGCGGGCGGGACGCCGGGTTCACCGTCCGGACGGAGGGGCTGGACCACGTGCTGGGGGTGATCGCGGCCGGGCGCGGGTGCATCCTGCTCGGCGCGCACCTGGGCAGCTTCGAGGTGCTGCGGCATGTGGCGCGCCAGGCGCCGGTGCCGGTCTGGGCGCTGATGTACCGGCGCAACGGCGGGGCGCTGACGGCGCTGCTGGACCGCCTGGCCCCCAGCCTGCGCGACCGCGTGCTGGAGGTGGGGGACACATCCAGCATGATCCGGGCGCGCGAATGCGTGGAGCGGGGCGAGATCGTCGGCATATTGGCCGACCGTGCGCCGGACGCCGTGCGGGCCGGGGCCCCGCCCGAGACGCCGGCGGCGGGGCACCGGATGGTGCGGGTGCCGTTCCTGGGCGGGGCCGCGGCCTTTCCGTCGGGGCCCTTCGTGCTGGCGAGCACGCTGGGGGCGCCGGTCGTGCTGTTCCATGCGGTGCGGACGGGCGACCGGCAGTATGTCGTGCGGTTCGAGCCCTTCGCGGACCGGGTGGCGCTGGCCCGCGGCAGCCGCCAGGCGGACCTGCGGGCGGTCGTGGCGCGCTATGCCGCGGCGCTGGAGGCGGCATGCCGGGCCCACCCCTACCAGTGGTTCAACTTCTTTCCGTTCTGGGATGAGACAGCCGATGCCGAGACCGACCACCCGGCGCACCTTGTGCACGATGGCGTTGTCGCTGGTCCTCGGCCCGCGCCCGGCGGCCGCTGAGGCGCTCACGCTCGAGACGCTGATGCAGGCGCTGGCGGCGGTGCCGGAGCGCCGGGCGACCTTCCGGGAGACGCGCCGGTTCGCCGCGCTGGAGGGCGCGCTGGAGAGCACGGGGCACCTGGCCTATGGCCCGGGCCGGCTCGAGAAGGTGACGGACTGGCCGCAGGCGGAGCGACTTGTCGTGACGGGCGACCGGGTGGTGCTGACGGCGGGGAACGAGCCGCCGCGGGTGATCGACCTGGGCATGGTGCCGGATCTGCGGGTGCTGATCGACGCGATCCGCGGCCCGCTGACCGGGGATGCCGCGGCGTTGCGCCGGGCCTTCACGCCCCTTGTCTCGGGCGGGATGGACGGCTGGACCCTCGATCTGACGCCGCTTCCGTCCGGCAAGCCCGGCCTGCTGCGATCGGTGCAAATGGAGGGGCGGGGCGATGCGGTGGGGCGGATCACGCTGACCCAGACGAACGGCGACACGCAGGTGATGGCGATCACGCCGGGGTAGCGGCGGCTGGGGCGGACGGCGCCCGCCAGACGTCGCCGGGTTGCAGCGCGACGAAGCGGCCGGGGGCGAGGCCATGATCGCGGCAGGCGGCCTGCAGCGCCGCCGCGGGCGCCTCGCGGGGTTCGTCGGTCAGCTGGAACGTGCCCCAGTGCACGCCCAGCGCATGGCCTGCGCCGCAGTCGTTCAGGATCCTGACGGCTTCGTCCGGGTTGCAGTGCTGCTGGCGCATGAACCAGCGGGGCTCGTAGGCGCCGATCGGCAGCACGGCGAGGAGCGGCGGGCCGAAGCGCTGCCGGACCTGGTGGAAGATCGCGCCGTCGCCATAGGCCGTGTCGCCGGCGACGTAGACCGGGCCCTGCGGCGTTCCGAGCACGAAGCCGCACCACAGCGCCGTGCGACGATCGCGGGGGCTGCGGGCGGACCAGTGGTGGGCGGGGTGCAGCGTGATGGACACGGTCCCGTCCAGGTCGAAGCGGGCGCCCCAGTCGCCCACCTCCACCCGGGCACCGGGGATGATCCGGGCGAGGATCCTGTCGTTGCCCAGCGGCGTCAGGATGCGCGGGCGGTGCGCGGCGTGCAGCAGCCGCAGGGTCGCGGCGTCCATGTGGTCGTAGTGGTTGTGGCTGAGCAGCACGGTGTCGATGGGCGGCAGGTCCGCGAAGTCGATCCCGGGTGCCGTGGCGCGCTTCGGCCCGGCGAAGCGGAACGGGCTGGCGCGCCGCGACCAGACGGGGTCGACCAGGATGTTGCGGCCGGCCACCTGGATCAGCACGGAGGCGTGGCCCACCATGGTGACGGTCAGCCGGTCCTCGTGCCGGGCGGGCTTGGCCGCGACGACGGGCGGTGCGGGCGTCCAGGCGGCGCGCGTGCCCGACAAGCGCCAGCGCAGCAGCTCGGCCACCGACCGGTCGGTCGAGGCCTGGCCCGGGTTGAAGAAGCGCTGGCCGTCGAAGTGGTCGCTCAGAGGCATGGCACGCAACCTGCATCACACATGGTTTCGGCGTTCGGGACAGCAGGCCGGTCGCTCGTGCGGGAGAGAAGATGTCCGTCTCTGAAACCATGCATCTCGCGGCCGACCTCTCGCACATCCATACCGACTACCTCTGGCGGGCGGCCGAGTGCTGGGAGGGATACCCCTATTACGGCCCGGAACTCTATGAGGAGATCACCCGGATCGCCTCGGCGGCGCGCATGGACCTGCTGTTCTTCGGCGACTCTGCCAACACGCCGGAGAACTTCGGCGGCACGCACCACGCCTCCGTCCGGCTGGGGCAGCGCTGGCCCAAGCACGACATGATGCCGATGGTGCCACTGATGGCGCGGGCGGCGCCCGGCGTGGGGTTCGGGCTGACGATGTCCACCACGTACCACCACCCGTTCCACCTGGCGCGGCTGTTCAACTCGCTCGATCACCTGACGAAGGGCCGGGTGGCCTGGAACGCGGTGACGTCGGCGTTCAAGAACGAGGCGGCGAACTACGGCTACGACGTGATGATCCCGCATGCCGAGCGCTACGACCGGGCGCAGGAGCACATGCAGGTGGCCTGCGCCCTGTGGGACAGCGTGGAGCCCGATGCGATCGTGATGGACCGCGAAAGCGGCGTGTTCGCGGACCCCGAGAAGGTGCACCTGCTGAACCATCGCGGGCGGCACTTCAACGTGCGGGGCCCGCTGCCGGTGCTGCCGTCGCCGCAGGGCCGGCCGGTGATCATCCAGGCGGGGCAGTCGGGCCCCGGGATGGACCTGGCGGCCACCTATGCCGACGTGCAGTTCGTCAGCCGCACCACGCTCGACAGCATGAAGGCGCACCGGGCGCTGCTGGACACGAAGCTGGCAGAGCACGGGCGGGCGCCGCGCGACATCGGCATCTTGTGGTCCATCAACATCCAGGTGGCCGACAGCATCTCGGCCGCCCAGGAGATGGAGCGGCAGTTCCTCGACAGCATCCCGCCCGATGCGGGGCTGCTGGAGCTGTCGCACCATTTCGGCATCGACTTCTCGAGCGTGCGGGGCGACATGCCGATCGCGGAGCTGGCCGACCAGGTGCGGGGCGAGAACGTGAAGTGGGGCCAGTTCGAGGAGATCCTGAAGACGGTCGACCCGAAGACGACGGTGGCGGCCTACGGGCGGAACTTCGTCATCGGGCAGGGGCTGCGCGCGGTGGGCACGCCGATGGACATCGCCGACAAGCTGGAGCGTCTGCACGGCGAGACCGGGTCGAACGGCGGGTTCATCCTGTCCAAGGGGTTCCGGGTACCGGGCTGGCTGACGGACTTCACCGAGAAGGTGGTGCCGGAGCTGCAGCGGCGCGGCCTGTCCAAGACCGAGTACACCGGGGCCACGCTGAAGGAAAACCTGGTGCATTGACCCCCGAACGGAGAGCGATCCCTTGAACCAGCCGCAATCCCCCTCCCGCCGGGCGTTCACGGTGGGCGCCGGCGCCGCCCTGGCCACCGCGAGCTTCGGGCTGAGCTACGCGCAGGACGCGCAGCCCGGCAAGCCGATGCCGCCGTTGCTGCTGGAATCCTATTCCGACCAGACGCAGCTCGAGGCGGCGCGCATCCTGACGCGCGCACTGGTGGAGGTGGGGTTCCCGGTGACGCTGCGCCCGGTGGATTTCGGCCAGCTGCTGGGCAAGGTGTACGACCGGCGCGACTACGGCGCGGCGCTGATGGGCCTCGGTGCCCCCGAAGACCGGATCGACCCCGACTTCTACATCCGGTCCACCTATGCCAGCACCGGGACGTTCAACGTGCCGGGCTACAGCAGCCCCGAGTACGACGCCCCGGCGACCGCGCAGCTGCGGGAGTTCGACCCGGTGAAGCGGCGGGCTCTGCTGCACGAGGCGCAGTCGGTCTATGCGCGCGACCTGCCGTCCTGGGTGGTGTGCTCGCATTCCATGATCAACCCGGTGAACAAGCGGCTGTTCACCGACTTCCACCCCTCGAAAGGCATCGGGCTCGAGGCGTATCACGTGGCGCCGTGGCTGTCGGTGCGGCCCACGGGCGCGGTGCGGGAGGTCAACCTGGCGACGCTGTACCGCATGAGTTCGGGCCAGCTGTTCACCGAGGCTTCGGCGAACGGGCGGGGGTTCCTGCGGTTCATCTACGACACCTTCCTGCGCTACGACGGCAACCAGGTGCTGCAGCCCTGGGCGGCGGAGTCCTACACCGTGGTCGACCCCGTGACGGTGGACCTCAAGATCCGCCCCGGCATGCGCTGGCACGACGGGCAGCCGGTGACGCCGGCGGACGCGGTGTTCACGTTCAACTACCTGGTGAAGTGGAAACCGACGTTCTGGCGGGCCTTCCTGGCCTCCATCAAGGGGGCGGAGCTGCTGGGCGACAACACGGTGCGGGTGCACCTGACGGAGCCCGCGGTGACGTTCATCACCACGAGCCTGGCGCAGGTCACGATCCTGCCGGAGCACATCTGGCGCGACGTGCCGGAGAAGGTGGGCGTGCGCGACCCGGCGGCCTGGGACATGATCGCCAACAAGGGTTTCGTCGGCAGCGGCCCGTTCAAGTTCGCCTCGTTCGAGAAGGACGTGGACTTCCACGTGACGGCCAACAAGGACCACTGGACGGGCGGCCCGAAGATCGACGGCCTGCACTACATCCAGGCCGCGAGCATCGAGCAGATGAAGGGCGGCATGGAGAACGAGTCGATCCACGTGATCGGCGACGGCCTGCCGCTGCCGGACGGGCAGGCGCTGGCGAAGCTGCCGCACATCGACCTTCTGGTGACGGAATCGGGCAGCATCATCAGCTTCTGGCTGAACCTGCGGCGGCCGCTGTTCCAGGACAAGGCGATCCGCGAGGCGATGTACTACGCGATGCCGCGCAAGCGGATCGTGGACATCGTCTACGGCGGGGCGGGCCAGGTGGGGCGCCGGTCGCCGCTGCCGCCGATCTTCGGCGACCTGATCCCGGCCGACGCCCCCGGGGACGAGTACGACCCGGCCCGGGCGCGCAAGATCCTGGCCGATGCCGGCTACACCTGGAAGGCCGGCAAGCTGGTGATGAAGGAGGCCTGAGCCCCATGCGCGGCTTCATCGTGTCCCGCATGCTGCAGAACGTGTTCGTGCTGTTCGTGCTGATCACGGTGATGTTCTTCATGTTCCGCCTGCTGCCCGGCGATCCGATCGGCGCGATGGCCTCGGCCGACCTGCCGCCTGAGGCGCGGCAGGCGCTGCGGGCGTCGTGGGGGCTCGATCAGCCGCTTGGGGTGCAGTTCGTCGCCTATGTCCGGAACCTGCTGACGGGGGATTTCGGCCTGTCGTTCGCCTACCAGCAGCCGGTGTGGCAGGTGCTGGGGCCGAAGGTGCTGAACACGCTGGTGCTGGTGATCCCGTCGACCATCCTGGCGGTGGCGGTGGGCTGCGGGGTCGGCATGTACCTGGCCTGGTTCCCGGGCACCTGGGCCGAGCGGGTGGGGTCGTTGCTGCCGGCCATGATCCGCGGCATCCCGGCGTTCTGGCTGGGGATCATGCTGCTGATGGCCTTCTCCTACGGGACGGGCCTGTTCCCCAACGGCGGCATGCGGACCATCGGCGGGCCCGCGCCGGTGGGGGCGGCCGTGTACCTGTCCACCGACTTCCTGTGGCACCTGGTGCTGCCGCTGCTGTGCCTGACCATCACGTCGTTGCCCGAGCCGATCCTGATCATGCGGAGCAGCCTGCTGGAGGCGGCGGGCGAGGACTATATCGAGCTGGTCCGCGCCAAGGGCCTGCCGGAGCGCCTGGTGCTGCTGCACGCGGCGCGCAACTCCCTGCTGCCGGTCGTCACCTGGGTGTTCCACATGTTCGGCTACGCGATCGCCAGCACGGTGCTGGTGGAGGTGGTGTTCGCCTGGCCCGGGCTGGGCCGGGCCATCGTCGGCGCAGTGACCACATTCGACTACCCGGTGTCGCAGGCGGCGTTCTTCCTGATCTCGGTCATCATTATCGGGACCAACTTCCTGCTGGACCTGGTCTACGGGCTGATCGACCCACGGGTGGCCACCAGTGGATAGCGCGGCGGCGCTGACGGGAGCCGGGCCGAAGCCGGGCGCACGGCTCCGGCTGCTGTGGGCGCGGGTGGCCCGGTTCTTCGGCGACCCCTACGGGATGGCGGGCGCTTTCATCGTCGGTGGCTTCGTGCTGCTGGCGGCCGTGGCGCCGGCGCTGGCGCCCTACGATCCCTGGGTGAACAACATGCGGGCCGACGGCAGCCTGGCCCGGCTCGACCCGCCATCCCACGCGCACTGGCTGGGCACCACCGTCTATGGCGACGACGTGCTGTCGCAGGTGCTGCTGGGCGCCCGGCTGACGCTGCTGGTGGGGCTGGTGACGGCGGTGCTGATCGGGGTGATCGGCACGAATATCGGCCTGGTCGCGGGCTACTGCGGCGGCTGGGTGGACACGTTGCTGATGCGGGTGACGGACGTGGTCTACGCCATCCCGTTCCTGCCGTTCATGATCGTGCTGATCGGCTTCGTGGACGACCGGCTGACGACGACGATCGCGGCCATGGCGCTGGTGTTCTGGCGCACGGCGGCGCGGGTGGTGCGGGCGCAGGTGCTGACGTTGAAGCAGCGGCAGTACGTGCTGGCGGCGCGCGGCTCGGGGGCGGGGCACCTGCGGATCATGTACCGGCACATCCTGCCGCACGTGATGCCGCTGAGCCTGCTGTACTTGGTGTTCGGCGCGGCCTGGGCGATCATCACGGAGTCGAGCCTCAGCTTCCTGGGCCTCGGCGACCCCGACGCGCTGAGCTGGGGGCTGATGCTGAACCAGGCCTTCGACAGCGGCGCCATCCGCGAGGCCTGGTGGTGGGTGCTGCCGCCGGGCTGCGCGCTGATGCTGCTGCTCGTCGGCGTCTATCTGCTGGGCCGCGGGTTCGAGGCGCGGGCGGGGCGGGTGTGACGCTGCTGCCGGGGCTTCTCACGGTCGAGGGATTGCGGGTGCAAGCGGGGCCCGCGGCGGCGGGGCAGTTTGCCGTGGACGGCGTGTCGTTCGCCATCCGGCAGGGCGAGAGCTTCGGCCTGGTGGGCGAATCGGGCTGCGGCAAGACCACGACGGCCAAGGCGCTGCTAGGCCTGCTGCCGCCCGGCCTCACGATCGCCGCGGGCTCGATCGGCTTCCGCGGGACGGAGCTGGTGGGCCTGCCCCGGCCCGCCATGAACCGGCTGCGCTGGCGGGACATCGCGCTGGTGACCCAGAGCGCCATGAACGCGCTGGACCCCGTGATGCGCGTCGGCGCGCAGATCACCGAGGCGATGCGCGCGCACGAGCCTGTCACGAAGGCGGCGGCGCGGGCGCGGATGCTGGCGCTGCTCGACCAGGTGAGCCTCGCGCCCGCCTGGGCCGACCGCTACCCGCACGAGTTCAGCGGGGGCATGCGGCAGCGGGCGATCATCGCCATGGCGCTGGCCTGCGACCCCGCGCTGATCGTCGCCGACGAGCCGACGACGGCGCTGGACGTGATCATCCAGGACGAGGTGTTCGCCCTGCTGGAACGGGTGCGCGAAGGCGGGCGGCGCGCGTTGCTGCTGATCTCGCACGACCTGTCGCTGGTGGCGGAGAACTGCGACCGGGTGGCGGTGATGTATGCCGGGCAGATCGTCGAGACGGGGCCGGCCGAGGCGCTGTTCGCCCGGCCCGCACACCCCTACACGATCGGGCTGCAAAGCGCCTTCCCGGACCTCGACAGCACGCATGGGGAGCTGATCTCGATGCCCGGCAGCCCGCCCGGCACGGGGCCGCATGCGCCCGGGTGCCGCTTCGCGCCGCGCTGCCCCTTCGTGCGGGCGCGCTGCCGGACGGAGGCGCCGGCGCTGCTGCCGGTTCCGGGGCTGGGGCCGGGGTCCGATAGCCCGGCGTCGGCGGACCACGCGGTCGCGTGCCATTTCGTGGCGGAGGCGGCCGGGTTCCGCCGGCTGGGCGCGCGGGCGGAAACCTGGGAAGCGATCGAGGCGGCGGCGTGAGCGAAGCGTTGCTGCAGGTGCGCGGCCTGGCGAAAAGCTATCCGGTGCCGTCGTCGTGGCTGGGGCGTCTGGCCGGGCGTGGCGCGGCGGTGGTGCCGGTGGTGCGGGACGTGGACCTGGACCTCGGGCCCGGCGAGGTGCTGGGCCTGGTGGGCGAGTCGGGCAGCGGCAAGAGCACGACGGCCATGACGCTGATGCGGCTGCAGGACGCGACCGCAGGCCAGGTGCTGTTCCGGGGCGAGGACGTGACGCGCTGGACGGGCCGGCGGCTGCTGGGGTTCCGGCGCCAGGCGCAGCTGATCTTCCAGGACCCCTACCAGTCCATCAACCCGCGCTACACGGTGCTGCAGGCCGTGGGTGAGCCGCTGGTGGTGCACGGGCTGGCGCGCGGGGGCGCGCTCCGGCAGCGGGTGCTGGAGGCGCTGCACCAGGTGGGGCTGCCCCAGGCCGAGGCGCTGCTGGACCGCAGCCCGGCCGGGCTCAGCGGCGGGCAGCGGCAGCGCGTCTCGATCGCCCGGGCGATGATCCTGGAGCCGGCGCTGCTGGTGGCCGACGAGCCGGTGTCGATGCTGGACGTGTCGATCCGGGCGGGGGTGCTGCGGCTGCTGAAGCGGCTGGCGCGGGAGCGGCAGCTGGGCGTGCTGTACATCTCGCACGACATCGCGACCGTGCGCTACCTGTGCGACCGGATCGCGGTGATGTACCTCGGCCGGATCGTGGAAACTGGCTCGACGGATGCGGTGCTGGCGGACCCGCGGCACCCCTACACCCGGGCGTTGGTGGCCGCCGTGCCGCGCGCCACCGGGCCGAAGCGGGTGCGGGTGGCCCTGCCGCAAGGGCGCGCGGGCGGGGGGGCGGGGTGCCGGTTCCAGCCGCGCTGCCTTGCCGCGTTGCCGGTGTGCGCGGTGCAGGACCCGGCCCTGCGAACGACGGATCGTGCCCACCGCGTCGCCTGCCACCTGGAGCCTGCCGATGGATGAGCTGTGCCGGCTGACGGCGGTGCAGGCGGTGGCGCTGCTGAAACGCGGCGCGGTCAGCCCGCTGGAGCTGATCGAGGCGGCGGCGGCGCGGATCGCTGCCGTCGAGCCGATGGTGAACGCGCTGCCGACGCTGTGCCCCGACCGGGCGCGCGCGGCGGCGGGGCGGCTGGGGCCGGAGGCGTTCGAGGGTCCGGGGTCGTTGGCCGGGCTGCCGGTGTCGATCAAGGACCTGATGGACGTGGCGGGGGTGCGGACGACCTACGGCTCGCCGATCTTCCGCGACCATGTGCCGGCGGCGTCGCATCCGCTGGTCCAGCGGATCGAGCGGCGGGGCGGCCTCGTGCTCGGAAAGTCGAACACGCCGGAGTTCGGGGCGGGCGGCAACACGTTCAACCCCGTGTTCGGGCGGACGCTGAACCCCTGGAACACGGCGCTGACCTGCGGCGGCTCGACGGGCGGCGGCGCCGTCTCGGTCGCGACCGGGGAGGTCTGGCTGGCGCAGGGGTCGGACCATGGCGGGTCGTTGCGGCGGCCGGCGACCTACAACGGCGTGGTGGGCCTGCGGCCCTCGGTGGGGCGGGTGACGCGGGGCTCGGTGGCCAACATGTTCTCGCCGCTGTCGGTGCAGGGGCCGATGGGCCGGACGGTGGCGGACGTGGCGCTGTTCCTGGACACGATGGCCGGGCTGTGCCCGCACGACCCGCTGACGCTGGATGCGCCGGGCGAAGGCTTCGCCGATGCGCTGACCCGGCCGCCATCCCGGCTGCGCATCGCCTGGAGCGCCGACTTCGGCGGCCAGATCCCGGTCGACCGCGAGACCCGCGAGCGCTGCGCCCAGGCTGTGCGGCGGTTCGAGGACGCGGGCTGCACGGTGGAGGAAGCCTCGCCCGCGCTGGGGGCGGTCGGCGAGGCCTTCCTGGCGCTGCGGTCGCAGCACTTCGTCGTGGATCGCGAGCTGCTGCTGCAGACCCACCGGGACCAGCTGAAGCCCGACATCGTCTGGAACACTGAGCGCGGGCTGGCCCAGACCCCGAGCCACCTAGCGTGGGCCGAGCGGGAGCGTGCGGCGTTCTTCCGGCGCATGGCGGCGCTGTTCGAGACCTACGACGTGTTCGTGCTGCCGGGCTCGGCGACGCCCGCCTTCGACGTGGCGCTGCGCTTCCCCGCCACGGTCGACGGCGTGGTGCAGGAGAACTACATGGCCGCCTCGCTGATCACGTCCGCCATTACCATGACGAGCTGCCCGGCCGTGTCGGTGCCCTGCGGCCTCGACGGGTTCGGGCGGCCGATCGGGCTGCAGATCGTGGCGCCGCCCCGGCGCGACGCGCTGGCGCTGCAGGCGGCGGCGCTGTTCGAGACGGTGTCGGGCGCGCCCCCGGTGCCAATCGATCCGCGCCCCGGCGTGGTGCCCGGCTCGGGCGCTGCGGATGCCTGACCCGCATCACCGGCCCGCCTCCTGCTGCACGAGGGCGCGCCAGAGGGCGGCGAGTTCGCGGTCCCCGGGACTTTCGCGGGCTTCGGGGCGGACGGCGGTGTGGACCAGGACCAGGCGGGACTGGGGGTCGACAAACAGGCGCTGGCCGTGGATGCCCATCAGGGCGAAGCCGTGGCGCTCGCCGGGCATCAACCAGGTCTGGTAGCCGTAGCCCCAGCGCCGGCTGGCCTGAGTGGGAGCGAGGAAGCTGCCGGGGACGTAGGCCGTCGCGTCCTGCACCCACCTGCGCGGGATCAGCTGCCGGGGGCCGGCCGCGCCGCCGTTGGCGAGCAGCAGGCCGAAGCGGGCCCAGTCGCGCAGCGTGGCGCCGATGCAGCAGTAGCCGATCTCGAGCCCGGCGTGGTCCACGGTCCAGGTGGCGGCGGCCTCGGCGCCCATCGGCTGCCAGATGCGGCGCTCCAGCAGCGTGGCGAGCGGGGTGCGGGTGGCGCCGGCCACGACCAGGGCCAGTGCCTCGGTATCGCGGCCGGCGTAATGGAAGACGGTGTCGGGCGGGGCGACGCGCTGGTCGAAGGGCGCCAGGGCGGCGGCCGTGCCGGGGCCGGTGCGGGCGAACAGGGCGCGGCCGAGAAGGGCGTTGTCGTCGGTGCCGCCATAGGTCTCGGAGAAGGCGAGGCCGCTGGCCATGTGCAGCAGGGCGCGGATGGGCGTGCGGCCGAGCTCCGTGCCCTCCAGCGCGGGCGCGTAGGCCTGGGCCGGGTCGTCGATGGACCGGATGGCGCCGTCGGCGACGGCGAGCCCGACCAGCATGGCGACGACGGTCTTGGCCATTGACTGCGAGAGGAAGCGGTCGTGCTCGGTCCGGCCATACTGGTAGTGCTCGAACAGGATGGTGTCGCCACGGGCGATCAGCAGGCCGGTGGTGGGGTTGCGGGCAAGGTAGCCGGCCAGGCTGCCGGCCTGCCCGTCGACGCTGGTGGTGAGGGCAAGCTCCGCGGCAGCCCGGCGGAACGGCGCGGGGGTCGGCGCGGCGGCCACGGTGTGGAAGGGGAACAGCGCATCGTAGTGGCTGTAGCTGCCGACCATCGTGGATGGGTTGTTGGGGTTGCTGCGGGCCGGAGCCACCGGGTACCCGGCAGCCTGGCCATAGGCCGTGGCATCGGGCCCGCCGGGATCGCCGACGGGCAGCGCCTGGGCCGCGGCAGGGACAGGCGCCAGCAGCAGGGCGGCCAAAAGCAGGCTGGGGCCGATCAAGGCGGCTCGGGACGTTCCAGGTTTCGTGGCGGTCATGCGGTCCTCGGCGCGGATCGAGGAAGGCTAGGACCCGTCCGCATCGGCAGCCAGGGCAAAGATCCAATTGCGCCGTCAAGGGTCGTGAGAGCGGCTGTTCCACTCCGTGCCGCAAGCCGCCTGAATTGACGGGATGCGCATGCGGTCCGTAACGTGACGGCCAGTTGCGAGGGATGTGTGATGCGCCGGGCGGGGGTGGGTTGACCGGGCTGTTGCGTGTGGCGGCCGATATCGGCGGCACCTTCACTGACATCGCCGCCATCCTGGACGACGGGTCCCTGCTGACCCGCAAGGTGCCGTCGACGCCCGGCGACTATGGCCGGGCGGTGGTGGAGGGGACGCTGGCGATGCTGGCCGAGGCCGGGCTGGGGGCGGCTGCGGTGGGCGAGGTGCTGCATGGCTGCACCGTGGCCACGAACGCGATCCTGGAGGGGAAGGGCGCCCGCACCGCGCTGGTGACGACCGAGGGGTTCCGCGACGTGCTCGAGATGCGGCGCATCCGGGTGCCGCGCCTGTACGAGCCGCTGTATGCCAAGCCCGCGCCGCTGGTGCCGCGCAGCCGCCGCTTCGAGGTCACGGAGCGGATGGGCCCGCGGGGCGAGGTCCTGACGCCGCTCGACCCCGGCTCGCTCGAGGCCTGCATCGCCCGTCTGCGCGACAGCCGGGCGGAGGCGATCGCGGTATGTTTCCTGCACAGCTACGCGAACCCGGCGCACGAGCTGGCGGTGGGGGCCGCGCTGCGGGCGGCCTTTCCGCAGGCCTTCGTCACGCTGTCGGTCGAGGTGCTGCCCGAGATGCGGGAGTACGAGCGGACCAGCACGACGGTGATCAACGCGCTCGTCGGCCCCCCGGTGAAGACGTATCTCGCGGCGCTGGTCGAGCGGCTGGGCGGGGCGGGGCTGCCGCGGCGACTGATGATGATGCAGTCCTCGGGCGGCATCCTGGAGGCGCGGGTGGTGATGGAGAAGCCCGCCATGATCGTGGAATGCGGCCCCGCGGCCGGGGTGATCGGCGCGGCGCGGTTCGGCGCGGCGGCGGGGCTGGGCGACCTGATCACCTTCGACATGGGCGGCACGACGGCCAAGGCGAGCCTGATCGAGGAGGGACGCCTGTCGCGGACGGACGAGTACGAGGTGGGCGGCGGCATCTCGTTGTCGTCGCGGCTGGTGAAGGGCGGGGGCTATGCGCTGAAGCTGCCGGTGATCGACATCAGCGAGGTGGGGGCGGGCGGCGGCAGCGTGGTCTGGCTGGACAAGGCCGGGGGATTGAAGGTGGGCCCGCACTCGGCCGGGGCGGCGCCGGGGCCGGCGTGCTATGGCACGGGCGGAACGGCGGCGACGGTGACGGACGCGAACGTGGTGCTGGGCTACCTGAACCCCGATGCGCTGGCCGGGGGCGCGGTGCCCATCGACGCGGCGCTGGCCCGGCGCGCCATCCTGGACGGGGTCGCGGGCCCGCTGGGGCAGCCTGTCGAGCAGGTGGCGTATGGCATCCACCAGGTGGCGACCACGCTGATGATCCGGGCGGTGAAGGCGATCTCGACCCAGCGCGGTCGGGACCCCAGGGACTTCTCGCTGTTCGCCTTCGGCGGCAACGGCGGGGTGCACGGCGCCAGCCTGGCGGCGGGACTGCGGATGCGGCGCGTGGTGCTGCCGCCGGGGGCCGGGGTGTTCAGCGCGCTGGGGCTGCTGGTGGCGGACGTGGAGCTGGCGGGGTCGCGCGCCTTCCTGCGGCGGGTTGCCGGGACGGACGGCGCGACGCTCGACGCCGCCTTCGCGGCGCTGGAGGCGCAGGTGGCGCGCGACCTGGGGGCTGACCCGGCCCGTGTCACCTTCCACCGGTCGGCGGACCTGCGCTATGCCGGGCAGGCGTTCGAGCTGACGGTGTCGCTGCCCCCCGGGCCGCCCGACGGGGCCGCGATCGCCGCGCTGTTCGACGCCGAGCACGAGCGGACCTACGGCCACCGGATGGACGGCGCGACGCAGGGGGAGTTCGTGACCCTGCGGGCGACCGCGTCGATGCCGCATGCCGGCCGGACCAGCCTGCAGGTCGCCCCGCCGCCGACGGCGCTGCCGGAGGGGCGGCGTCAGGCCTATTTTGGGCCGGACCACGGCTGGATGTCGGTGCCCGTGGTGACGCGGGGCGGCATCGGCGCCGCGCCCCGCCCGGGCCCGCTGATCCTGGAGGAGTACGAGGGCACCGCCGTGGTGCCGCCCGGGGCCAGCATCCAGGCGGACCCGCACGGCAACCTGCTGATCCTGCTTCCGGAGTAGCCGCCCATGCCCGCCCCCATCGACCCGATCCGGCTCGAGGTGCTGAAGAACGGCTTCGACACCATCGCCGACGAGATGGCGCTGATCCTGATGCGGACGGCGCATTCGCCGATCGTGCGGGACAGCATGGACTTCTCGACCGCCATCTGCGACGCCGCCGGGCAGACGCTGGCGCAAGGCGTGACGACGCCGATGCACCTGGGCAGCTTCTACGACGCGATGCGATTCCTGCTGCAGCGGTATGCGGGCGACACGCGGCCCGGCGACGTGTTCATCGGCAACGACCCCTATGCGGCGGCCGGGCAGCATCTGCCGGACATCTACATCGTGCGCCCGCTGTTCTTCGAAGGGGCCCTGGTCGGCTGGGCGACGACGCTGGCGCACCACGCCGACGTGGGCGGCATCGTGCCCGGCAGCAACGCGCTGGGTGCGACCGAGATCTACCAGGAAGGGCTGCGGCTGCCCTTCCTGAAGCTGATGGACCAGGGGCGGCCCAACCCGGCCATCTGGGAGATCGTGGCGCTGAACGTGCGGGTGCCGGACATGGTGCTGGGCGACCTGAAGGCGCAGGAGGCGGCGTGCCTGGCCGGGGAGCGCGAGTACCTGGACCTGTTCCGCCGCCACGGCGCCCCCACGATGCACCGCTACATCGAGGCGCTGCACGACTATGCCGAGCGGCTGGCGCGGGCCGAGATCACGGAGATCCCGGACGGCACCTACCGTTTCACCGACCATATCGACGGGCTGGGCGAGGACCCGGCGCCCATCGTGTTCCAGCTGGCGCTGACGGTGCAGGGGGACACGGTGCTGGCGGACTGGGCCGGGTCGTCGCTGCAGGTGCCGGGGGGCGTGAACACGCCGCTGCCGTTCACCAAGGCCGCCGTCTATACCGCGCTGCGCTCCGTCATGGGGGCGGACGTGCCGAACTGCCACGGCTTCACCCGGCCCATCACGGTCACGGCGCCGCTGGGCACGGTGGTCAACTCCGTGCATCCGGCGCCCACCGGGGCGCGGGGGATCACGGGCTACCGGATGATCGACTGCCTGTTCGGCGCGCTGGCGCAGGCGGTGCCGGACCGGGTGGCGGCGGATGGGACCGGCGGGTCCACCCTGCCGTCGTTCGGCGGCTACGTGGACGGGCGCGCCTTCGTGTTCAGCGAGACGTTCATGGGCACCTGGGGCGCCACCGCCCTGCATGACGGGCAGGAAGGGGTGCCGCACATGGGCGCCAACCAGGCCAACGTTCCGATCGAGATGATCGAGCAGGCGTATCCGCTGCGGATCCTGCGCTACGGGCTGGTGCCGGGCACGGGCGGGCCGGGGCGGCACCGGGGCGGGCACGCGCTGCGCCGCGACTATGAGTTCCTGGCCGAGACCGGGGTGTTCTCGGTCCGCAGCGACAAGCGCAGCTTTCCGCCGCACGGGCTGGATGGCGGGCTGGCGGGGCGGCCCTCGATGAACCTGCTGGAGACGGCGGCCGGCACCCGCGTGCTGCCGGCGCTGCTGACGGTGCCCGTGGCGCTGCGGCGGGGCGACGTGTTCCGGCATGTGATGGCAAGCGGCGGCGGCTATGGCGATCCGCTGACCCGCGACCCCGCCGCCGTGCTGCACGACGTGGCGGAGGAGACGCTGACCCTCGAGGAGGCGGCGCGCGACTACGGCGTGGCAATCGGGCCCGCAGGCGTCGACACGGCCGCCACGGCGGCGCTGCGGGCCGGGCGGACCCGCCAGGCATGACCGCGCCGCGCCGCATGAAGCTGGTCGCATACCTGAAGACCGGCCCCACGGGCGCCCATGCCGGCGGGTGGCGGCACCCGGCCTCGGGCCTGCACGACATCTTCGACCCCAGGCGGTACGAGCGGCTGGCGCAGACGCTGGAGGCGGCGCGCTTCGATGCCGGGTTCTTCGCGGACACGTTCGGCATCCCGGACGTGTACGGCGGCACGTTCCGCACCTATGTCCAGCGCGGCGGCCAGATCAGCTACCTGGACCCCATGATGGTGCTGCCGCTGATGGCGCGGGTGACGACGCATCTGGGGCTCGGCGCCACGCTGTCGACCACCTTCCACCCGCCATACCTGTTGGCGCGCATGCTGGCCTCGTTCGACATCCTGAGCGGCGGCCGGGCGGCGTGGAACGTGGTCACCTCGGCGACGGACATGGAGGCGCGGAACTTCGGCCTGGACGCGCTGCCGCCCAAGGCGCTGCGCTACGACCAGGCCGACGAGGTGATGGAGGCGTGCTGCGCCCTGTGGGAGTGCTGGGACGCGGATGCGCTGGTGCTGGACCGGGACAGCGGGGTGTTCGCGGACCCGGACAAGGTGCGGTACGCCGACTACAAGGGCCGGTGGGTCCGCACGCGGGGGCCGCTGGCGATGCCGCGCAGCCCGCAGGTGCGGCCGGTGTTCCTGCAGGCCGGGTCGTCCGAGCGGGGGCGGGAGTTCGCGGCGCGCTGGGCGGAGGTGATCTTCGCGTCGAGCCACACGAAGGCGGACGGGATCGCGTTCAACCAGGACATCAAGCGGCGGATGCAGGCCTATGGGCGGCCGCCGGAGCACTGCGCGGTGCTGAACTCGATGTCGGTCGTGATCGGCGAAACCGAGGCGATCGCGCAGGAGCGCACGGCGCAGCTGAACGCCTGGGCGGACCAGGACCTGATTCTGGCGCACAACTCGACGATGCTGGGGGCGGACCTGGCCAGGCACGAGACGCCCGAGGCGGTGGTGGCGGCGCAGGGCGGTGCGGGGATCGCGGGCATCCAGGAGGGGGTGCGGCAGCGGGCGGCGGCCGAAGGGATCAGCTTCGCCGCCTCGGCCCGGCGGCCGCGCAGCGTGGTGACGGGCACGCCGCAGTCGATCGCGGACCACATGCAGGAGGTGTTCGAGGCTGGGGGCAGCGACGGGTTCATCCTGACGCCGACGGTGGAGCCGATCATGTTCGAGGAGTTCGGCCGGCTGGTGGTGCCGGAGCTGCAGCGGCGGGGCCTGGTGCAGACGGAGTACGGGCCCGGGACGCTGCGGGACCGGCTGCGGGCGTAAGGGAACGGGGTGGGAGGTTCGTTCGGAGTTCGTTCAGCCCGCCCATACCCAACCCCGTGCGATCCGCCTATAAGGCCCGCCATGCGCTCCAAACCCCCCAGCCGGCCCGGGTCCGGCGGCACGGCCGGCGGCCCCGGCCCCCATGGACCCGCGCGCGGCGCCACGCGGCCCCCGCCGCGGGACCGCAACGCCGGCCCTCGCCCCAGCCGCCCGCCCGAGCCCGGGCAGGCGCCCCGCCAGCATGCCCGGCCCGCGCGACCGGCCGCCACGGCCGAACCGGGCGTGCCGGCGCGTGACCCGGCGGGCCGCAGCGGCCCGGGCCAACGCACTGGATTGCCCCGCCCTGACGCTGCCCGTGCCGATGCGCCCCGTTCCGAGACACCGCGGGCGGCCAGCGATCGCCCGACCCTGCGGGCGCCGGCCAGCGCGAGGCCCCCGGCCGAACGGAGCCAGGTCTCCTCTCAAGGCGCACCGGGCCCCGCCCGCAACGCGGGCCCGGCCACGCCCCGGGGTGGCGTGTGGCTGCACGGCATCCATCCCGTCGCCGCCGCGCTGGTCAACCCGGCCCGGCGGCTCAAGCGTCTGCTGCTGACCGAGGAGGCCGAGGCCGCGCTGGTCGCCCGGGTGCCGCAGCCCTGGCCGCTGCCCGTCGAACGGATCGAGCGGGGGCGCCTCGATGCCCTGCTGGGCCGCGACACCGTGCACCAGGGCGCCGGCCTGTTGGCGGACCTGCTGACGCCGCCCGCCCTGGCCACGATCCTGGCCCGCCCCGGCCCGCTGCTGGTGCTGGACCAGGTGACGGACCCCCGCAACATCGGCGCCACGCTGCGCAGCGCCGCCGCCTTCGGGGTGGCGGCCGTTGTGCTGCAGGAGCGCAACGCGCCCGAGGAGACGGGCGTGATGGCCAAGGCGGCGTCCGGCGCGCTGGAGACGGTGCCGCTGCTGCGCGCCGTCAACCTGGCCCGCACGCTGGTGGCGCTGAAGGCGGCCGGGCTGTGGATCGTCGGGCTCGATGCCGGGGCGCCGCCGCTGCGCAGCACGGCGGTGGAGGGGCGCCGCATCGTGCTGGTGCTCGGCGCCGAGGGCGACGGCATGCGCCGGCTGACGCGGGAGACGTGCGACGAGCTGTATGGCCTGGCGATGCCGGGCGTGATGGAGAGCCTGAACGTGTCGGCGGCGGCCACGCTGGCGTTGTACGAGATCACCCGCCCCGCATGAGCGGCTTCTCGCCCGAGCGTGCAGCCGCTGCGCTGATGAGCGCCCGCCGCATGCCGCGTGCGACGCGCCGCCCGCTGGCGCCGTTGCCGCCGGGCACCCGGCCCGCGACGCTGGACGAGGGCGTTGCCGCGCAGCGGGCGCTGGCGCAGCTGGCGGACGCGGCGGCCCCGGCCGGCTTCAAGATCGGCGCCACCACGACGCAGATGCAGGCCTATCTCGGCCTTCCCGGCCCGGTCGCGGGCTTCATGCCGCGGGACGGGCTGCACGCCAGCGGCAGCACGATCGGGTTCGCGCCGTTCCTGCGGCCCGGGGTGGAGTGCGAGCTGTGCGTCCACCTGGTGCGCGACATCCCGCCCGGCCCGTGCACGCCCGAGCAGGCGGCCGACGCGGTCGACCTGCTGGTGGCCGCCATCGAGATCGTCGAGAACCGCTACGACGACCTGGTGGCGTTCGGCACGCCGTCGCTGGTCGCCGACCAGGTGTTCCATGCCGCCGCCATCCTGGGCACGCCGCTGCCCGGGTGGCGCGACCTGGACCTTGCGACGTTGCCCGGCACGATGACGATCGACGACAGGGTGGTGGGCCAGGGCCGCGGCGCCGACCTGCTGGGCCATCCGATGAACGCGCTGGCCTGGCTCGCCGGCTCGGCCGAGGCGGCGGCGTTCGGCGGCCTGCGGGCCGGCCAGGTGGTGATGCTGGGCAGCGTCACGCCGCCGATCTGGCTGGACGGCCCCGGCACGATCGAGGTGCGGTTCCCGCCCTTGCCGCCGGTGACGCTGACGCTGGTCTAGGGCTCGTAGGACGGCGTTAACGTCGCCCGTGCATCATGGCTGCGGCTGCGGCCCGGTGCCGCGGTGCGACCCACGCCAAAACGGCCCCCTGAGGACAAGACAGCGTCATGATCGCCGAATGGAACGCCTTGCCGGAGTCCCTGCAGCTGTATCTTGCGCAGCAAGCCTTCCGCCAGGCGTCCGAAGCCATCGCCAGCCAGGCGGAGGTGCTGGCGCAGGAGTTCGAGGTCGGCACGCTGGCCGACCGGGGCGGGGCGGAGGCGCTGCGCCTGATGGCCGCCATCGTCCGCGCGCTCGGGCCCGCCAGCGCGATGCCGGTGGGGCAGGCTTAGGAGGTTGCGTCTTCCCCGGGCTTGTTCCGGGGGTTCCACACGGCGCCGCGAGCGCGGGCTTAACTGGTTGTCGTGGGGACGGCCGGTGCGCGTTGCACGGCGTGGACACTCGGGACAAGCCCGAGCATGACCCTTTTTGGAAGTGGGGGTGCCTGTTTCGGCGCTGGGCCGGAGGTTCAAATCCCCAGGTAGGCCTTCCGCACCCCGGCGTCGCCGGCGATGTCGGAGGCTTTGCCGGCCATGACGACGCGGCCGGTTTGCAGCACGTAGGCGCGGTCGGCCATCTCCAGCGCTTCGGCCAGGCGTTGTTCGACCAGGAGCACCGTCGTGCCGAGGTCGCGGATGCGGACGACGGCGGCCAGGATGTCGTCGACCAGCTTCGGCGCGATCCCCTGGCTCGGTTCGTCCAGCATCAGCAGGCGGGGCTGCGTCATCAGCGCGCGGCCGATCGCCAGCATCTGCTGTTCGCCGCCCGACAGCGTCTCGGCCCGCTGCGGCAGGCGTTCCTGCAGGCGGGGGAACAGCGTGAACACCAGGTCCAGCGGCTTGAACCGGTCGGGGTCGCCGCGCCTTGCATAGGCGCCGAGCCGCAGGTTGTCCTCGACCGACAAACGCGGGAACAGCCGGCGGCCTTCCGGCACCAGGCCCACGCCGGCCCGGGTGATCAGGTGCGGCGGCATCCGCGTCAGGGTGGTGCCGGCGAAGCGGATCATGCCCGTGGTCGTCACCTGGCCGGCGATGGCGCGCAGCAGCGTGCTCTTGCCCGCCCCGTTGGCGCCGACGACCGCGACGATCTCGCCGGCCGCGACTTCGAGGCTCACGCCCTGCAGCGCCGCCAGGCCGCGATAGCTGGCCGAGACGTCCTCCAGGGACAGCAGGGTCTCAGGCGGCATAACGGTCCCCCAGATAGGCCCGGATGACATCCGGGTTCTTGACCACCTCCGCCGGCGAGCCCTGCATCAGCACCCGCCCCAGGTTCAGCACCACGGCGCGGTCCACCAGCGGCAGCACCACCTCCATCACGTGCTCCACCATCAGGATGGTGACGCCCTGGTCCCGCACGGCCCGCACCAGGGCGACGCCGGCGGCGGCCTCCGTGGGCGTCAGGCCCGTCAGCATCTCGTCCAGCAGCAGCAGCCGCGGCTTCATCGCCAGGGCGCGCGCGATCTCCAGGCGGCGTTTCTCGGGCGGGGTCAGCTGGTGGGCCGGGGCGTCGCGCCGCGCCTCCAGCCCGCAGAAGGCCAGCATCCGCTCGGATGCCGCCATCGCCGCGCGGGTGCCTTCGCCGCGGCCAAAGGCGCCCACCATGACATTCTCCAGCACGGTCATGCTGTCGAAGCTGCGGACCACCTGGAAGGTGCGGCCCACCCCGGCGCGGGCCGCGGCCACCGGGCCCATGCCGCTGATGCGCTTGCCGCCGAGCCGGATCTCCCCCTTGTCGGGCGAGACCTCGCCGCCGATCGCGTTGAACAGGCTGGTCTTGCCCGCCCCGTTCGGCCCGATCAGGCCCAGGATCTCGCCTTCCGCCACGGTGAAGCTCACGTCCTGGTTGGCCGCGACGCCGCCGAACGTCTTGCTGACCCCGTCCACCTCCAGGAAGGCGCTCATCCCGCGGCCCCTTGTCGGGCTGCCGACCGGATGCCGAACAGGCTGACGATCCCCGCGGGCCGGGCCAGCGAGACGACGACGATCAGGCCGCCATAGATCATCAGGTCCACGCCCTGCCCGCTGCCGCCCAGGTAGCTGCGCGTCAGCTCGCTCAGCGGGATCAGCAATGCCGCGCCGACCAGCGGCCCCCACAGCGTGCCGACCCCGCCCAGCACCGCCGGCAGCGCGATCAGGATGCTGAGATGGCCCGCCAGGATGCTGTCGGGGTCGATGTAGCCGACGTACTGGGCATAGATCGCCCCACCCATCCCGGTCAGGCCGCCGCTGATCGCCGCCGCCGCCATCTTGGACGGGAACACCCGCACCCCCAGGGACCGGGCCGCCACCACGTCGTCGCGCACCGCCCGCCAGGAGAAGCCCCAGCGGCCGCCCTCCACGAGCCAGGCCACGACCCAGGTCAGCGCGACGAAGGCCAGCACCACGTAGTGGAACGGCAGCTTGCTGGTGCGGAACTGCAGGTCGACCAGGCTTTCGCCCTTGAACGGCACATAGATGCCGGTGGCGGCGCCCACCCATTCCCAGTTGAGGAACAGCAGGTAGCCGATCTCGCCCACCACGACGGTGGCGATGGCGTAGTAGTGGCCGCTCAGCCGGAAGCACGGCCAGCCCACCAGCAGGGCGCACAGCCCGGCCACCGCGCCGCCGGCGAACATGCCGAGGGTGGGCGGCACGCCGAGGTCCACGAACAGCTTGGTCGAGACGTAGGCGCCGATGCCGAGATACAGCGCGTGCCCCAGCGAAATCTGCCCGCAATACCCGCCCAGCACGTTCCACGCCTGGCTGAGGCCGGCGAACAGCAGCGTGATGATGATCAGGTTCTGCGCATACACGTCGCGGATCGGCAGCGGCAGCACGCCGAGCCCCAGCAGCACGGCCGCGCCCACGATCAGCTCCCGACGCCGCCGCTGCAGGATGGAGTTCGTCATGGTCATATCTTCCCGAACAGCCCGCGCGGCCGGAACATCAGCACGACCAGGTAGACCACGAACATGCCGACCTGCTTGAGGCTGGGTTCCAGCACCAGCGCGGTCACGGCCTCCACCTCGCCGATGACGATGCCGGCCACCAGCGCCCCCAGGATGGACCCGAAGCCGCCCAGCGCGACCGTCACGTAGGCGATCAGGGCGAAGTTGGCGCCGACGGTGGGCGAGACGTAGTAGAAGGCGATCAGCATGACGCCGGCCACGCCCACGGTCGCGACACCCAGGCCCCAGCCCAGGGCGAAGATTCGGTCGCGGTCGATCCCGATCAGCGCCACGGCGTCCCGGTCTTCCCGCGTCGCCTCCAGCGCCCGGCCGAACTCCGTGCGGCCGACCAGCAGCAGGCCACCGAAGGCCAGCAGGCACAGCACGCTGGCCGCCAGCTGCGGCAGCGGCACGTAGATGCCCGAGACGTTGGCCGTCCTGCCGCTGAACCAGGTGCCCGAGATGCTCTTGAAGTCGCCGCCGAACACGAACTGCGCGGCGCCGCGGATGAAGATCGCCAGCCCGAAGGTCGCGAAGATCTGCACCATGCCGCGGTTGAAGCGCACGCCGAGCGCCCGGGCGATGATGCCGCGATAGACGCCCCAGCCGAACACGAACATGATGGCGCAGACGATCGGCAGCTGCAGCAGCGGGTCGAGCCCCGTGAGGCCGAACAGCACGACGGCGGCGTACATCGCCAGCATCAGCATCTCGCCATGGGCGAAGTTCACGACATCCATCAGCCCGAAGATCAGGCTCAGCCCGGCCGCCACCAGCGCATAGATCAACCCCATCAGCAGCCCGCTCACCAGCGCCTGCACCACCTGCTCGACCACCTCTAGGCCCCCTCGTTCCGGCCGAACCCGCCGCCGCCCGGCGTCTCGATCACGAACAGGTCGCCGGCCTCGAGCGCCGCCTTGCTCCGGCCGGACATCGGCGTCACCCGGCCGTCCGCCCGCTCCACCCATTGGCGCCCGGGCGCGCCGTCCGCCCCGCCCTGCAGGCCGAAGGGCGCCACCTCGCGGCGGCTCGCCACCACCACCATCGTCATGGGCTCGTGGAAGCGGATGCGCCGCACGGACCCGTCGCCGCCCCGGGTCCGGCCTGCGCCGCCGGAGCCGCGCCGGATGGCGAACGCCTCCAGCCGCACGGGGTAGCGCAGCTCGAAGACCTCGGGGTCGGTCATGCGGGTGTTGGTCATGTGCGTCTGGATGGCCGAGGCGCCGTCGCCGCCGGGGCCGGCGCCCATGCCGCCGCAGATCGTCTCGTAGTACTGGCGCGTGGCGTCGCCGAAGACGACGTTGTTCATGGTGGCCTGGCTGCACGCGAGCCGGCCCAGTGCGCCGAACAGGGCGTTGCACGTGGCCTGGCTGACTTCGGTGTTGCCCGCCACCACCGCGGCGCCGGGTGCGGGGCTCAGGAAGGTGCCGGGCGGGATGACGATGCGGATCGGCTTGAGGCATCCATCGTTCAGCGGGATGTCCTGCCCGACCAGGCAGCGGAACACGTACAGCACGACGGCGCGGGTGACGGCAGGCGGCGCGTTGAAGTTGCCCGGGCTTTGCGGCCCCGTGCCGGTGAAGTCCACCGTGGCGGTGCGGGCGGCCGGGTCCACCGTCACGTGCACGCACAGCGGCACGCCGTCGTCCATCATGTAGCGGAACGAGCCGCCGCCTTCGGGCAGGCGCATCTGCGCCAATACGCGGCGGACGCCTTCCTCGGCGTTGTCCATCACGTGGCCCATGTAGGCGCGCACCGTCTCCCACCCGAACTGGCGGACGACGCGGCCCAGCTCCTGCAGGCCGCGCTGGTTGGCGGCGATCTGCGCCTTGATGTCGGCCACGTTCACGTCGGGGCTGCGCGCCGGGTGGCGGGCGCCGGCCAGCAGGGCGCGGAACGTCTCCTCCTGGAACACGCCGGCATCGACCAGCAGCAGGTCGTCCAGCACGACGCCCTCGTCCTCCAGCGTGTGGCTGTCGGGCGGGGTGCTGCCGGGGGTGAGGCCGCCGATGTCCGCGTGGTGCCCGCGGCTGCCGACGAAGAAGCGGATCTCCCGCCCGGCCTCGTCGAACACCGGGGTGATGACGGTGACGTCGGGCAGGTGGGTGCCGCCGTTGAACGGGTTGTTGAGCGCCACGACGTCACCCGGTCTGAGCATGGGCCGGAGCGTGGCGGCGCGGGACCGCAGGACGGTCTTCACGCTCTCGCCCATGGCGCCCAGGTGCACGGGCACGTGCGGGGCATTGGCGACCAGGCCACCCTCGGCGTCGAAGATGGCGCAGGAGAAGTCGAGGCGCTCCTTAATGTTGACGCTCAACGAGGTGTTCTGCAGGACGGCCCCGGTCTGCTCGGCCACGTTCATGAACAGGTTGTTGAACAGCTCCAGCAGCACGGGGTCGGCGCGCCCGGAGGCCGCCGCCGCCTGGTTCGGCCGCGGCACCACCCGGCGCAGCAGCATGTGGTCCCGCGCCGTGACCTCGGCCTGCCAGCCGGGTTCGACCACCGTCGTCGCGTTCGCCTCGCGCACCAGCGCCGGCCCGGCCAGCACGTCGCCGGCCAGCAGCGCCGTCCGCTCATAGACCGGGGTGGCGTGCGCGGCGCCGCCGCTCCACATCTGGACGGTGTCCACGGGGTGCGGCCCGGCCGCGCCGGCACCCGTGTCGCGCACGGCCAGCACGGGCTCGATCACCGCCTCGCCGGCCGCGACCGCCTCCACCGCGACCAGCTCCGCCACCACGCCCCGCTCGGGCGTCGCGAAGCCGAAGCGGGCGCGGTGCGCGGCGGTGAAGGCCTCGAGCGTCTCGGCGTAGCCCTCCAGCGGCACCGGCAGCGAGGCCTCGGTGCCGGCATAGCGCAGGTGCACCGACCGCCTTACCGTCACGCCCTCGACGGCCGCGCCCTGCTCCAGCAGCCCGGCCCGGGCCGCGTCGCGCAGCCGGTCCGCCAGGTCGGACAGCGCGCCCATCGAGCCCGGCAGGAAGGGCTGCTCGACCGCCTGTTCGCGCAGCACCGACTGGTCCGCCAGGCCCATGCCGTAGGCGCTCAGCACGCCGGCATAGGGGTGGATGAACACCGTCTCCATGCCCAGCTCGTCCGCCACCAGGCAGGCGTGCTGGCCGCCTGCGCCGCCGAAGCACTGCAGGGCGAAGCGGGCGGGGTCGTGGCCCTTCTGGACGCTCACCTGCTTGATGGCGTTGGCCATGTTCGCCACGGCGACGCGCAGGAAGCCCTCGGCGGCCAGGCGCGGGTCGTCCAGGCCCATGGCGGCGGCCAGCTGCGCGAATTGCGTCCGCACCGCATCGCCGTCGAGCGGCTGGTCGCCGCCCGGGCCGAAGATCGGCGGGAAGTGCGCCGGCTGCACCTTGCCGACGCAGACGTTGGCGTCGGTCACCGTGAGCGGGCCGCCACGCCGGTAGCAGGCGGGGCCCGGGTTGGCGCCGGCGCTGTCGGGGCCCACCCGCACGCGGCTGCCGTCGAAGTGCAGGATGCTGCCGCCGCCCGCTGCCACGGTGTTGATCGCCATCATGGGGGCGCGCATCCGCACGCCCGCGACCTCCGTCTCGAACGCCCGTTCGAACGCGCCGTCGTACAGCGCCACGTCCGTGCTGGTGCCGCCCATGTCGAACCCGATGATGCGGTCGAGGCCCGCCATGCCGGCGGTGCGGGCCGCGCCGACGATGCCGCCTGCGGGGCCCGACAGGATCGCGTCCTTGCCCTGGAACCGCGCGGCCTCCGCCAGGCCGCCGTTGGACTGCATGAAATAGAGGCGCACGCCCTTCAGCTCGGCCGCCACCTGCGCGACGTACCGGCCCAGGATGGGCGAGAGGTAGGCATCGACCACCGTCGTGTCGCCGCGGGGCACGAGGCGCAGCAGCGGGCTGACGGCATGGCTGACCGACACCTGGTCGAACCCGGACTCCCGCGCCAGCGCACCGAGCCGCGCCTCCATCGCCGGGTACTTCCAGGCGTGGATCAGCGCGATGGCGCAGGCCCGCACGCCGTCGGCCACCGCGGCGGCGAAGGCCGTGCGCGCGCCTGCCTCGTCCAGCGGCTCGATCTCGTGGCCTTCGATGTCGACGCGGCCGCCGACCTCCGCGACCCGTTCATACAGCAGGGTGGGCAGCACGACCTCGAGGTCGAACAGCCGGGGGCGGGCCTGGTTGCCGATGCGCAGGATGTCGGCGAAGCCGCGGTTCACCACCAGCAGCGTGCGCTCGCCCTTGCGCTCCAGCAGCGCGTTGGTGGCGACGGTGGTGCCCATCTTGACCTGGTCCACGAGCCCCGGCGGGATCGGGTCGCCGGAGGCCACGCCGAGCACCTGCTTGATCCCGGCGATGGCGGCGTCCTTGTAGCGCCCGGGGTTCTCGCTCAGCAGCTTGTGGGTGCTCAGCGCGCCGCCCGGGGCGCGGGCGACGATGTCGGTGAAGGTGCCGCCGCGGTCGATCCAGAACTGCCACCTGGTCTCGTCAGGCATCGTCGCGCCCCGGTTCAGCCGAATCATCCGTCCGCAGGTCGGTCACCAGCATGCAGCCGGGCGCGTGGGCGATGAAGAAGTCGAGCCCCGCCCGCTCCAGCGCCACCTGGCTCGTCACCCCGCAGGCCCAGAACACCGGCGTCTCGTCCGCGGCGATCGTGACGCTGTCGCCGAAGTCGGGGCGCCCGAGGTCCCGCACCCCGATGGCGCCGGGGTCGCCGCTGTGCACCGGCCGGCCGTGCTGTCCGGGGAAGCGGCCCGTGACGTCGGCGGCCCGCGCGACGTCCGCTGTGCGCACCGGGCGCATCGAGACGACCATGGGGCCGCCGAAGGGGCCCGCCGGCACGGTTTCGATGCTGGTGCGGTACATGGCGACGTTGCGGCCCTGCTCCACGTGGCGCAGCGGGATGCCGGCCTCGACCAGCGCCCGCTCGAAGGTGAAGCTGCAGCCGATCACGAAGCTGACGAGGTCGTCCCGCCAGAGCGCCGCGACGTCCGTGGGCTCGTCCACGCAGGCGCCGCCGCGGAACACGCGGTAGCGCGGCAGATCGGTGCGGATGTCGATGGCCTGGCCCAGGGCGGGCAAGGCGGGGTCGCCGGGGCGGGACACGCCCAGCAGGGGGCAGGGCTGGGGGTTGGCGCGGCAGAACGCCTCGAACGCCGCGGCCTGGGCCGCGGGCACGATGGCCACGTTGCCCTGCACGAACCCGGGCGCGAGTCCCGACGTGTGCCCTGCCAGCGTGCCGTCGCGGGCCGCCCGCCGCACCGCCCGTCCGCCCGTGTCGAAGTCTGCGATCCCGTCCGGCATGCCTGCTCTCCCGATGGTCCAGCCATGTTCTCCGCCTTATGCACGGAACGGACCATGGCAAATCGTCATTCGCGATCCCTGAACACGCCCGGCGATCATCCGGGCCGCCTGGCTCTCGTCATCCCGCCGCCGCGGCCACGCGCTGCGCCATGCGGCCGCGGCACGGCGGACGCCGCCGAGCTGCACGAACAGCAGAAAACCTCGACCGACTTGGGATCGACGACACCCATGCGTTCCGCCCTATTTCCACCACGCGAACGATAGAGCATGATTTGGCACGCCCAGGTTTGTTCCCGGAACCATTGCATGGCCCGGACGTTCAGGCCCGCGTTGGATACAACCGCGCCCGCGGGGCGCGGGTCGTCGATTTTTCGGAGATGAACCCTATGAAGACCCTGGCCCTCGCCTTCGCTGCGCTACTGGCAACCAGCGCGGCGCTGCCCGTCGCAGCCCAGACCACCCCGCCGCGCGACACCGGCAACATGGCCTATCCGGCGCCGCTGCCGCAGGGCAATGTCGCCACGACCGTGGCCCCCGCGTCGCGTGACACGGGCAACATGGCCTACCCGGCGCCGCTGCCGCAGGGCACGGTCGGCACGAGCGCCGCCCCCGCCACGCGCGACACGGGCAACATGGCCTACCCGGCGCCGGCGCCGCAGGGCACCGTGGGGACGACCACCGTCAAGTAACGCCCGCCTCATGGTGAGCCGAGGGGGGCGCGGCCGGCTGGGCCGCGCCCTCCATGTGTTGCGGGCTGCCGAGTTCCTCCGTGCCATACGCCGGGCCGCCCGCTCCCCCGCGACGACGGGCCGTTCCGATCCTAAACCCGGCCGGGACATGGCGCGCGACAGCACCAAGCCCCTGGCGCGGCTCGTCGCAGACCAGCTGTTCTCCCGCATCTCGGGCGTGGACCGGAGCCGGGGGAACGCCCTTCGCCTGTTGCGCGACGGTGCGGAGAACTACCCGGCCTGGCTGCAGGCGATCGCCAAGGCCCGCATCCGCGTGCACTTCGAGAACTACATCATCCGCGACGACCATGTGGGGCGCGACTTCGCCGAAGCGCTGTCCGCCAAGGCGCGGGAGGGTGTGCCCGTGCGGCTGCTGTACGACTGGCTGGGCTGCCTGCCGACCCGTCCGGGCCTGTGGCGGCGGTTGCGCCGGGCCGGGGTGGAGGTGCGGTGCTTCAACCGGCCCCGCATCGACAGCCCGTTCGGCTGGTTCAGCCGCAACCATCGCAAGGCGCTGATCGTCGATGGCGCGGTCGCCTTCGTCTCGGGCCTGTGCGTCGCCGACGTGTGGCGCGGCGACCCGGCCCGGCATCAGCCGGCCTGGCGCGACACCGGGATCGAGCTGCGCGGCCCCGCCGTGGCCGACGTGGACGCCGCCTTTGCCCAGAGCTGGAGCTTCGCCGGTGGCGCCGCGCCGGACACGCTGCCGACGCCGGAACCCCAGGGTTCGATCGCGCTGCGGGTCATCGGCAGCCGCCCCAACACGATGGGGCTGTACCGGGCCGACCAGATGGTCGCCGCCCTCGCCCGGCGCAGGCTGTGGCTGACCGACGCCTATTTCGTGGGCACCACCGCCTATATCCGCGCGCTGATCGATGCGGCGGCCGACGGGGTGGATGTCCGCCTGCTCGTCCCCGGCGCTTCCGACCTGCCGGTCGCCAAGGCGCTGTCCCGCGCGGGGTACCGCCCGCTGCTGGAGGCCGGGATCCGGGTGTTCGAGTGGTCGGGCCCCATGCTGCACGCCAAGACGGCAGTCGCCGACGGGCGCTGGGCCCGGATCGGCTCGTCGAACCTGAACCTGGCGAGCTGGATGGGCAACTGGGAGCTGGACGTCATCATCGAGGACGCGCCCTTCGCCGCGGAGGTGGAGCGCATGTTCGAGCAGGACCAGCGCGGCGCGACCGAGATCGTGCTCGAAGCCAGGCGCGTGCCGCCGGACGGCGTCGCCTACGACGTCCATTCCGCCACGCCGAAGCCGCGCCGCCGCCCCCGCCGCGGCAGCCCCGGCCGCCTCGCCGCCGGCGCCGTCGGGCTCGGCAGCACCGTGACGGCCGCCATCACCAACCACCGGGCGCTCGGCCCCGCGGAGGCCACGGTCATGCTGGCGGCCGGCGCCATCCTGCTCGTGCTGGCCACCTTTGCGCTGGTGTGGCCGCGCCTCGTCACCATCCCGCTGGCGGTGCTGTGCGGCTGGGTCGCCGTCACCCTCCTGGCCCGCGCCGCCCGGCTCCGGCTGGTTCGCCCCGGGTTGGCGCATCCCGAACCTGCCCACGCCGGGCCGGCCCATGCCGAACCGGGGCACGCCGGGTCCGTCGGCACGTCCTCGTGAGCGCCCTGCTGAAGATCGTGAGCTGGAACCTGCTCCGCCTGGTCGGCGCCTCGCTGGACGACGTCGTGGCCCTGGCGCGGCATGAGCGCCCGCACCTGCTGCTGATGCAGGAGGCGACGAAGCGGCTCGACGACCTGCCCGCCATCCTGGGCGGCAGCTACGAGCGGGTGCTGCAGCCCGGCCGCATCCATGGCCTGGCGTATTGGAGCCCCGCCGCGCTGCCCGTTGCCCGCGTGATCGACCTGCAGCCGGGCGCGATGTTCCGCCGGGTGAGCCAGGTGGTGGACCTCGGCCCGTTCTCGGTCGCCAACGTGCACCTGTCGCACGGGCAGCTGTTGAACCGCCGGCAGCTGCGCCGCATCGCCGCCGTGCTGCCGCCGCGCGCGGCCGTGCTGGGCGACTACAACCTGGTGGGCCCCACCTTCCTGCGCGGCTTCCGCGACGTGGGCCCGCGCGAGCACACCCATCGGGCCGGCGACGTGATCCCGTTGCGGATCGACCGCTGCCTGGTCCGCGGCCTGCTGTGCGGGACCGTGCAGGCGCTGCATCGCAGCACCAGCGACCACCGGCCCATCGTCGTCCGCCTGGGCACGCCGGACATGCGGTTGTCGGTGCTGGCCTGACGCAGGGCGCCGGCCCCTATCTTGGCCGCGCCAAGGCCAGGCCGAGCCCGGCGCCCATCAGAAGACCGCCCGAGATCCGGTTCCGCAGCCGCCCGTGCCCCGCCAGCACGCGCCGGGCCCGGGCGGCACCCAAGGCCCACAGGCTGTCGATGCCGGCTGCCACGACGATGAAGGTGCCGCACAGCAGCCAGATCTGCGGCCCGACCGGGCGGTCCGGCGCGATGAACTGCGGGAAGAACGCCCCGTAGAACAGCAGCGTCTTCGGGTTGGTCAGGCTGACGACCACCGCCCGCGCCACCATGGCCCGGCCCGACCTCGGCTGCGCCCCGATCCCCTGCAGGTCCACCGGCGGCGCGCGCCAGGTCGTGATGCCGAGATACAGCAGGTAGGCCACCCCCGCCCAGCGCACCCAGCCGAACAACGTGCCGACCTGCCCCAGCGCCCCCTCGAGCCCCACCCCTACGAAGCCCAGGTGCACCACCACCGCCGCGGTCGTGCCCGCCACGGTCAGCAGGCCGTAGCGCGCGCCGTAGGCGACCGAGTTGGCGACGATCAGGGCGACGTTCGGCCCCGGCGTCAGCATCAGCAGCGCCGTGGCGAGGACGAAAAGTGGATAATACTGCGGCATGGCAAACCTCCGGAGGCGAGGGTAGCAAAGCCCGGGCCGCGACTAGGCCGGTCCCGGCACGGGCGCGGCCTGGTCCGGGTCGATCCGCAGCCACACGGCGTCCCCTACGGCGTGCACCGCCTGCGGCGCGGTGCTGACCCGCAGTCCCGTGCCGCCCTCCAGCGGCACGACGACGTAGTCCCAGTATTCGCCGAGATACGCCCGTTCCGTCACCCGCCCCTGCAGCCACCATCCGCCGTCCTGGCCCTGGGCGGCGGAGACGCCCGTCGACACCCTGGCCGAGAAGACGCCGATCGATTGCGGGCGCACGGAGAAGCTCGTGCCATCGCCCGGCACCAGCGCCGTGGGCACCGAGAAGCCGGGAAAGCGCACCGTGCCGGCGTCGCGCACCCCGTCCAGCAGGTTCGTCCGCCCGATGAACCCGGCCACGAAGCGGGTCGCGGGCCGCTGATACAGCGTTACCGGGTCGGCCACCTGCTCGATCGCGCCGCCGTTCATGACCACGATCCGGTCGCTGGTCACCATCGCCTCCGCCTGGTCGTGCGTGACATAGACGGTGGTGATGCGGAACTCGTCGTGCAGGCGGCGGATCTCGCTGCGCATCTCCTCGCGCAGGTTCGCGTCGAGGTTGGACAGCGGCTCGTCCAGCAGCAGCACCTCGGGCTCGATCACGATCGCCCGGGCCAGGGCGACGCGCTGCTGCTGCCCGCCCGACAGCTCCGCCGGGTAGCGTTCGGCCAGATGGCGCAGCTGCACGACGTCCAGCATGGCGTCGGTGCGGCGGGTGACCTCGGCGCCGCGCAGCTTGCGCAGCCGCAGGCCGAAGGCGACGTTCTCGCGCACGGTCATGTTCGGCCAGATGGCGTAGCTCTGGAAGATCATCGACATGCCGCGGCGTTCGGGCGGCACCACGCCGGCGGGGCCGCTGATCTCGCGCCCGTCCACCAGGATGCGGCCTTCGCTGGGGGCCATGAAGCCGGCGATCATCCGCAGCGTCGTCGTCTTGCCGCATCCGGAGGGGCCCAGCAGCGACACGAACTCGCCGGGCACCAGCGCCAGGCTGACGCCCGAGACCGCGACCGCCGTGCCGAACCGCTTGCCCAGGCCCTCCAGCACCAGCTTGCTCATGTCCGTTTCACCATGAAGTCCCGCCCGACCATGCGCATGCCCACGGCCACCACCACGCTCGTCACCGCCAGCAGCAGGAAGCCGAGGGCGGCCAGCAGCTCGAAGTTGCCCTCCTCGCTGAGGTCCAGCAGCATGATGGACATGGGCCGCGTGTTCGGCCCGTAGAGGAACATGGCCGTGCTCAGCTCCCGCGTGGCGGGGATGAACACCAGCAGCCATGCGCCGACCAGGCTGCGCTTCATCAGGGGCGCCAGCACGCGACGGATGGCCAGGCCGCGGCCGCCGCCCAGGATTCGGACCGCCTCCTCCATCTCGGGGTTGATGGATTTCAGCGCGGCGGTGGTGCTGGTGAAGCCGATGGGCAGAAAGCGTGTGGTAAAGGCCAGGACCAGGATCGCGGCCGTGCCGTACAGGCTGAATGGGGCCGGGGCATAGGCGCCGTAGAAGGCGATGGCCAGCACGATGCCCGGCACGACGAAGGGTGCCATGCACAGCACCGACAGCACGCTGCCGCCCCGCACCAGGTTGCGGCTGACGATGTAGGCGATGCCCACGGCCAGCAGCAGCGCCAACGTGGCCGAGACGGCGGCGTATTCGAACGAGTTCCAGACGGAGCCGCGCGCTTGCGGGTGGCGGAACAGCAGGTAGGCGAAGTTGTCGAGCGTCAGGTTGTCCCACCGCCAGCCGCGGCCCCAGGCGCGGGCGAATGCCGCCTGCGCCAGCACGACGGCCGGCAGCACCAGCGACAGGGCGATCACCCCCCAGGCATAGGCCGCCAGCACGAAGCGCCAGCGGCCCAGCCCGATCATCCGCCGCTCGCCGCCCTTGCCGCCCACCGCGACGAAGCCCCGGCGGCGCAGCAGGCGCTGCTGCAGCCCGTACAGCGCCACCGTCACCAGCAGCAGCGGCATGGTGTAGGCCGCCGCGACCTCGGCGCGGATCGGCGGGCTGAAGAACTGCATCAGCTGCGTCGTGATCACGTTCACCCGGGCCGGCAGGGCGATCAGCGCCGGGGTGCCGACCAGGCTGATGGCTTCGAGGAAGGTGATGATGCAGCCCGCCAGCAGCGCCGGCAGCACCATCGGCAGGGTGACGCGCATCGCGGTCCGCAGCGTGCCGGCGCCCAGGATGTTGGCCGCGTCCTCCATCTCGGAGCTGACGACATCGAGCGCGCCCTGCACGAAGATGAACAGGAACGGGAAGGTGTACAGCGCGATGACGAAGGCGAGCCCGCTGAACGAGTAGATGTCGAGCAGCCCGGCCTCGGCGCCCGTGACCCCGCGCCAGACCTGGTTGATCCAGCCGGCATTCGGCCCGGCGAGCAGGATCCAGCCCACGGCGCCGAGGTAGGGCGGCATCACGAAGGTGCACAGCACCGCCAGCCGCACCGCGCCCCGCCCCGGCATGTCCGTGCGCGACACCGCCCAGGCCACCGGGACCGCCAGCACGAGGCATATGGCCGTGACGGCGGCCCCCAGCGCCATGCTGTTCCAGAACGCCTGCACGTAGCGCGGCCGGCTGAACGCCGCGACATAGTTGGACAGCCCGTAGCCGTCGGCCACCTGCAGGCTGGACACCACGAGGCGTAGCAGCGGGTTGAGCACCAGGGCCGCCAGCACCAGGCTCAGCCCGATGGCGGCGACCGACCAGGCGTCGAGCCTACCCGCCGAACGCATCCCGCCAGCGCTCCGCCATGACGGGGATGCCCTTGACGATCTCGTCCACCGTCGGGCGGCGGGTCTTCACCTGGTCGATGGGGGTCTGCCCCGGCCCGGGCGGCACCAGGGTGGAGATCGGCTCGGCGCCCTGGGCCACCAGGATGCGCGAGTTCTCGGGCCCCAGGAACCAGTCCAGGAACAGCTTGGCCGCCGCCGGGTGCGGCGCGTCGGCCAGGATGGCGATGGGCGAGACCATCAGCAGCGCGCCGTCCGTGGGGTTCGTCACGCGGATGGGGTTGCCGCGCCCGGCGCTCTCCAGCGCCACATAGGCCGGGGCGGCCGCCACGATGCGCTCGCCGCTGTTCAGCTGCGTCACGCTGTCGTTGCTGGACCGCCCGACCAGCGGGTTGTTGGCGGCCAGCCTGTCGATGAAGCCGTCGCCGTACAGCTGCGTCATCAGCACGGCCCAGGTGCCGGCATAGCCGCTGAAGCCGGGGTGCCCGACGGCGGCCTTGCCCTTCCACTTCGGGTCCAGCAGGTCCGTCCAGTTCTTCGGCGCCTCGGCCGGCGTCACCCGGTTCGTGTTGTAGGCCAGCGTCATCATGGAAATCAGCGCGGGGTAGTACTGGCCCTCGACATACAGCTGGCGGAACGCCGGGTAGATCGTCGCCGCCCCGGGCGGGGTCCAGTCCAGCAGGCGCTTCTGCTTCATCAAGGCGTCGAAGTGGCTGATGTCGCTGCTGCTGTAGACGTCGCAGTTGCGCATCCCGCTCGCGCGGTCCTGCAGCAGGCGCTGGTAGACGACCTGTGCCGTGGACCGCACCACGTTGGCCCGCAGCTTCGGATACCGCTTCTGGAACTGCCCGGCCATCTCCTGACCGATCGTGTCGCCGAAGGTGCCGTTGTAGAAGGTGAGCGAACCCTCCCGCTCCGCATCGGCCACCAGCGCCTCCTGCGCCCGGGCCCGGGTGGCGGCCGTGGTCGTGGCGGTGGCCGCCGCCGCCGCACCCAGCAGAGCCTGCCGCCGCGTGATCCCCATCATGCCTCCCCTCCCGCCTTGTTCCGGCGTGTGGAGGGAGCCTATCCCCGTTCCCGCTGCGCCGGAAGGGACGGGAACTTCGGCATCGCCAAGGACCGGCAGGAATTTCTTGAATGGCGTGTTTCGCCGTTTCGCGGCATACTCTTCATGGTGACGCGGTGAGTCTCTATGCCGTCCCCACCCCACGGGGCTGGTCGAGGGTCTCCGAGCATCCCCTCTACTCCACGTCCCGGCAATCGGCAGTCCGGTCGATCAGGATGGTAGCTGTTCTGGACCCCGCCCCGAGAACAGGTCGCGAAAAGCACGCCGTGACACCATCGGGCAACTCTGTCGTCATGGCCACGCGTCGCGAAGCCTGTCTCGTGCGCAGGCTCGACCCTTCAGCGCCCCTCCCACACGGGCGGGCGCTTGCCGAGGAAGGCTTCCATGCCCTCGCGGAAGTCCCGGCTTTGGTAGCAGGACAGGATCAGCGCCTCGTCCTCCTGGACCGTGCCGCGCAGCTTCAGCAGCTGGGCCTTCGTGGCGCGCAGCGTCAGTGGGGCGTTGGCGCCGACCATGGTGGCGAGTTCCCGGGCGCGGGCCTGCAGCGCTGTGGCGTCGGGCAGGACTTCGCTGACCAGGCCCACCGACAGCGCCTCGTCGGCCGTGAACAGGCGAGCGGTGAAGATCATCTCCTTCACGCGCCCGGCGCCGACCAGAGCGCTCAGCCGGGCCAGGTTGCCCATCGAGAGGCAGTTGCCCAGCGTCTTGGCGATCGGAAAGCCGAAGCGGGACCCTGCCGATGCGATGCGGATGTCGCAGCAGGCGGCGATCCCTGCGCCGCCGCCCGTGCAGGCGCCGGCGATGGCGGCGATGACGGGCTTGCCGCAGGCCTCCAGCACGCCCAGCACCGCGTCGATCCGCTGCTCGTACTGGATGGCGTCCGCAGGCGTCGAGAAGGCGCGGAACTGGCCGATATCCGTGCCGGCGGCGAACGCCTTCTCCCCGGTCCCGGTCAGCAGCACGGCCTTCACGGCGGGATCGGCCTCCGCGCGGTGCACCCCGTCGACCAGGCCTTGATACATCCCCCAGGTCAGCGCGTTGCGCTGCGCCGGGCGGTTGAAGGTGATGGTGGCCACCCCGTCCTGGGCCGCGTACAGCAGCTCGTCCGTGTTGTTCATCCCCGGCCTCTCCGTTCCTGGTTTTGGTCCGCCGATCGGGGTTCGCCGATCGGGGTCCGCCGATCGTGCTCGGTCGTCGCCCGTTCGGTCTAGCACCCTGGCCCTCCCTGCTCCAGCGCCGCCCCTTCCCCGGGCGGCCCGCAGGCGGCACGATCCGGCCATGCCGGACTTCTCCTTTTTCCTGTTCGTCGCAGCCACGTTCCTGCTGGCGGGGCTGGTCAAGGGCACCATCGGGCTCGGCCTGCCGACCGTGGCGGTGGGGCTGCTCGGCCTCGTGATGCCGCCGGCGCAGGCGGCCGCCCTGTTGATCGTGCCGTCCATGGTGACGAACCTGTGGCAGCTGGCGGCGGGGCCGCGCCTGATGCCGCTGGTCCGCCGGCTGTGGACGCTGCTGGCCGGCATCGCGCTGGGCACCGCGCTGGCGGCGGGCGCGTTGACGGCCGGGAAGGGCGCCCAGGCGGCCATGGGGGTGGCCCTGGTCGTGTATGCGCTGGTCGGCCTGGCCAACATCCCGCTGCGCGTGCCGCCGCGGTGGGAGCCCGTGCTGTCGCCGCTGGTGGGCCTGGTCAACGGCGCGGTGACCAGTCTGACCGGGACCTTCGTCCTGCCCTCCGTGCCCTACCTGCAGTCGCTCGGCCTGGGGCGGGAGGAGCTGATCCAGGCGCTCGGCCTGTCGTTCACCGTCTCCACCGTGGCGCTCGCCGGGGCGCTGTTGCAGACCGGCAGCTTCCATGGCGGAGATCTCGGCGCCTCGGTCCTGGCGCTGCCGCCCGCGCTGCTCGGGATGCAGGCCGGCACGTGGCTCCGCACCCGCGTCCAGCCCCGCACCTTCCGCCTGTGCTTCTTCCTCGGCCTGCTGGCCCTGGGGGCCGAGCTGATGCACGCGGCCCTGGCGTGATCGCCCGGCTTCGGGTGCCGGCTAATCCACCAGTGCGGCGTAGGTGAGCACGCGCAGCTCCTTGCGCACGGGATAGGTGCTGGAGGGCGTCAGCTGCGCCAGGAACACCACGGCCAGGTCCTCGGCCGGGTCCACCCAGAATGCGGTGCTGGCGGCCCCGCCCCAGGCGCACTCGCCCGGCGTGCCGACGATCTGCGCCGCGGCCGGGTCCAGCATGACGGAGAAGCCGAGCCCGAAGCCAATTCCGGCGTAGGAGCTTTCGCTGAACCGGGCCTGGCCCATGGCGGCCATGTCGCCGCCCAGGTGGTTCGACATCATCAGCGCCAGGGTCTTGCGGCCCAGCAGGCGCACGCCGTCCAGCTCTCCCCGGCCCAGCAGCATGCGGCAGAACCGCATGTAGTCGCCGGCGGTGGACGTGAGCCCGCCCCCGCCCGAGGCGAGGCGCGGACGCAGGAAGCGGCTGGTGGCGGGGTCGTCGAGCAGCGTGGCGCGGCCGTCCTCGCCCTTGGCGTAGTTCGCCGCGAACCGCGCCTGCAGCCCTTCGGCGACGACGAAGCCGGTCTCCGTCATGCCGAGCGGCTGCAGCACCCGGCTGTGCAGGAAGTCGGCGAACTCCATGCCGGAATGCAGCGCCACCAGATGGCCCAGCACGTCGGTGGCGACGGAATAGTTCCAGCGCGTGCCGGGCTGGGCCAGCAAGGGCAGGGCGGCGAGCCGCTCCACCACCTCGCCCAGCGTGGCGTCCGCGGTCTGGAAGTCGACGCCGCCGTCGCGGTACATGGCGTCCACCGGGGTGGCGTTCATGAAGCCGTAGGTCAGGCCCGAGGTGTGGGTCAGCAGGTCCCGGTAGGTGATGCCGCGCTCGGCCGCCACCGGGCCGTCCGGCGTCCAGACCGTCATGGCGGAGAAGCAGGGCAGGACGGACGCGATGGGGTCGTCGAGCTGGAAGCGGCCTTCCTCGTACAGCATCATCAGCGCCGTGCTCGTCAGCGGCTTGGTCATGGAATAGATGCGCACCACGGTCTCGGGCGTCATCGGCTGGCCGCGGTCCCGGTCGGCCATCCCGGCGCTGCCGCGGTACACGGTGCGGCCGCGGCGGTGCATCATCACCGTCGTGCCGGCCAGCTTTCCACTGTCCACCCAGCGGCGCATCCAGCCGTCGATCAGGGCCAGGCGGGCCGGGTCTACCCCGGCATGTGCGAGATCATCCATGCCGCATCCTTGCCGAACCCACCCCGCCCGGGTCAACCTCCGGCGCAAAAGGGAGCAGACCATGATCAACGTCCTCGCCATCATCACCACGCAACCGGGGCGGCGCGACGCCGTGCTGGCCGCCTTCCGCGCCAACATGCCGGCCGTGCATGCCGAGGACGGCTGCATCGAGTACGCCCCGGCCATCGATGCGCCGGACGCCGGACGGATGCAGACGCCGCTTGGGCCCGACAGCTTCGTCGTCATCGAGAAGTGGGCCTCGATGGATGCGCTGCGGGCCCATGCCGCCGCCCCGCACATGGCGGCCTATGCGGCTGGGGTGAAAGACCTGTTGGCCGGTCGTGTCATCCACGTGCTCACCGGGGCCTAAGGCGGGCCGTGGACCACTCATTGATCGGCAGTCTTGCAATCCTCGCGTAAATAAGTGACACCGTGACTGTCGGCGTGTTGCATCGTGACTGCAAACCGCCGGCTCACCGGTTCAACTCAAGCCGAAATCGAGACCTGATGGCCGAAACAGGCAGGCGCGCCCCCCTCGCTTCCCCAAGTCGGAGCGAGGCTGAAGCGTCCAGCGACGTCCAGTCGACCGAAACGCAGATGCGCCGGGCGCTCGGCCTGAACCCGGGCGGGCCGACGCACACGCCGCAGCAACGGCCGGAGCAGGCCCGGGCGCGGCATCGCTTCGTCCAGGACGGCGGCGTGCCCGTGGTGATGCTGAACCACAAGCCCGAGCCGGAAGTGGCGGCGCTGCGCGAGCGCGTCATGGGGCTGGAGGCGACGCTGGAGACCGAGCGGGCGGCCCTCGCCGCCGCCAAGCGCAGCCTGACCGACCAGCAGGCTGCCGCGCAGGCGCTGCAGACCCGCCTCGCGCATACCGAGCTGGCCCATGCCGAGGCGATCGAAAGCGAGCGCCGGCAGCGCCTTGCGGCCCAGCAGGCCCTGGCGGATGCCGTGGCCGGCGCCGCGGCGAACACGATAGTCACCACGGCCCGCGGGCCCGGCCGGCCCCGCCTGCCCCGGCCGATGATCCCGGCCGACATGGCCCCGGACGCGGCCCCGGCTTCCGCGTCAGCCCCGGGTCTGACCCCGATGCCGAAGCCGGCGGGGCCGCCGGTCGTGAAGGCCAAGCGCGGCCGGCCCCGCATCAACCCGCTGCCCGAGCCCAAGCCGCTCCGCTGGTGGACCCCGAGCTTCAAGGCCAAGACGAAGGCCTGAGACCCCGGCCATGACCGGTGCCATCCAGGTCGTGCGGCTGCCGCACGGCGCCGGGCTGCCCCTGCCCGCCTACGCCACCGCGGGTGCCGCCGGCATGGACCTGATGGCCGCCATCGAGGCCCCCCTGACGCTGGCGCCCGGGGCCCGCGCCCTGATCCCGACCGGCCTCGCCATCGCCCTCCCGCCCGGGCACGAGCTGCAACTCCGCCCCCGCTCCGGCCTCGCGCTGCGGCACGGCATCATCCTGCCCAACAGCCCCGCCACCATCGACGAGGATTATCGCGGCGAACTCCAGGTCATCCTGATGAATGCCGGGACCGAGCCCTTCACCGTCGAACGCGGCATGCGCATCGCCCAGGCCGTGCTCGCCCCGGTGACCCGCGCGACCTGGTCGGAAGTGCCGAGCCTCGACCCCACCCTGCGCGGCGCGGGCGGGTTCGGGAGTACGGGGCACCTCTGAGCCGCGGCGATCGCCTGCTTTACTGCTGACACGGCGGCGGGCCTCATGGCTTTACTGCCGCCGCCGTGACAGGCGTCACGAAAGCAAAACACCCCGAGGGGCATCGCAGGGCTGACACACCCCAGCCAACAGGCTAACACCGCCGCATGAGGTAGCATCGAGGCCACCGCCGCATGTCCGAAACTGCCCACCCCGCCTTCCTTTCGGCCCGGCGACTGCCCAACCTGATGGACCTCGTCGCCGGGACCCTGATCCTGGCGGGCGTCATCTATGTCGCCAGCATCGCCCGGGGCACCATCGGCCCGCTCGATGCGCCCGAGGCGACCGCCATCAGCCTGGACCCGCTGGCCTTGCCGGGGTACGCGGTCCGCACGACGCTGCGGATGTTCGCCGCCCTGGTCGCGTCGCTGTTCTTCACCTTCACCTACGCCACCTGGGCCGCAAAGAGCCGCAGGGCCGGGCTGATCCTGGTGCCGGTGCTCGACATCCTGCAATCCGTGCCGATCCTGGGCTTCCTGACCTTCACCGTCGTGTTCTTCATGTCGCTGTTCCCCGGCCGCGTCCTGGGGGCGGAGCTGGCGGCCATCTTCGCCATCTTCACCAGCCAGGCGTGGAACATGGCGTTCTCGCTCTATCAATCGCTCAAGACGGTCCCGGCCGACCTGGACGAGGCGGCCTCGTCGCTCGGGCTCGGCGCCTGGCAGCGGTTCTGGCGGCTGGAGGTGCCGTTCGCCATGCCGGGCCTCGTGTGGAACACCATGATGTCCATGTCGGGCGGCTGGTTCTTCGTCGTGGCGTCGGAGGCGGTCAGCGTCGGCGACACCACATGGACCCTGCCCGGCATCGGCAGCTACGTCGCCCTGGCGCTGGAGCACCGCGACATCCCGGCCGTGTTCTACGCGATCGGTGCCATGCTGGTGGTCATCCTGGCCTACGACCAGCTGCTGTTCCGGCCGCTGGTCGCGTGGTCGGCCAAGTTCCGGTTCGAGACCACGGCGTCGGACACCGCCGAGGACCCCTGGATGCTGAAGCTGCTGCGCCGCACGCACCTGCTGCGGACGGCGTCGGGCTATGTTGGCCGGGCCTTCGACAACTTCGGCGGGATGCGCCTGCGGCCCCGGGCGAAGCGCCCGAGCGTGGCCCGCCGCGCCTCGTCGCGGACCACCGACGCGTTCCTGGTCGTGGTGCTGGCCGCCTGCGTCGGGCTGGCGCTGTGGAAGATCGTGGACTTCGCCTCGGCCAGCCTCGTCTGGTCGGACCTTTGGACGGCGCTCGAGATGGGGCTGATCACGCTGGTGCGCGTCGTGGTGCTGATGACGCTGGCGACGCTCGTGTGGGTGCCGGTGGGCGTGTGGCTGGGCCTGCGGCCCACCTGGGGCCGGCGCGCGCAGCCGGTGGCGCAGTTCCTGGCCGCCTTCCCCGCCAACCTGTTCTTCCCGATCTTCGTCGTGCTGATCGTCCGCTTCAACGGCAGCCCCGACATCTGGCTGACGCCCCTGATGATCCTGGGCACCCAGTGGTACATCCTGTTCAACGTCATCGCCGGCGCCAGCGCCTACCCCGGGGACCTGCAGGAGGCGGCCAACAACCTGCAGGTCGGCGGCTGGCTGTGGTGGCGCCGCTGCATGCTGCCGGGCATCTTCAGCTACTACGTCACCGGCGCCATCACCGCCTCGGGCGGCAGCTGGAACGCGGCCATCGTCAGCGAGGTCGCGGTGTGGGGCGACACGAAGCTGGTCGCGCACGGGCTGGGGGCCTACATCAAGCAGGCGACCGAGGAGGGCAACACGGCCCGCGTGGTGCTGGGGGTCGCTGTCATGTCGTGCTTCGTCCTGGCCTTCAACCGGCTGCTCTGGCGCCCGATGTACGCCTACGCCAGCCGCCGCCTGACCCTGGGATAGGACGCGCCTCATGGACCAGCATGTCACCGCCGCGCCCGCCCTGCTGCGCGTCACCGGCGTCCGCCAGTCGTATCACAAGGACGCCACCGCCGACCTGCTGGTGCTCGACAACGTGGACGTCACGCTCCAGGCGCACGAGATCGTCGGTCTGCTGGGCCGCTCGGGCTCCGGCAAGTCCACCCTGCTGCGCATCATCGCCGGGCTGCTGACCCCCACCTCCGGCGACGTCACCTGGCGCGGAAGCCCGCTGCACGGCCCGGCCGACGGCGTGGCGATGGTGTTCCAGTCCTTCGCCCTGTTCCCCTGGCTGACCGTGCAGGAGAACGTGGAGCTGGGGCTGGAGGCGCAGGGCGTGCCCCGAGCGGAACGCGAGGACCGGGCCGAGGCGGCCATCGACCTGATCGGCCTGGGCGGCTACGAGAGCGCCTATCCGAAGGAACTCAGCGGCGGCATGCGCCAGCGCGTCGGCCTGGCCCGCGCCCTGGTGGTGCATCCGGACCTGCTGCTGATGGACGAGCCGTTCTCCGCGCTCGATGTGCTGACGGCCGAGACGCTGCGCACCGACCTCATCGACCTCTGGTCCGAGGGCAAGCTGCCGGTGAAGTCCATCTTGATGGTGACGCACAACATCGAGGAGGCGGTGCTGATGTGCGACCGCATCCTGGTGTTCAGCAGCAACCCCGGCCGCGTCGCCAGCGAGCTGCGCGTGCCCTTCCCGCATCCGCGCAACCGGCACGACCCGGCCTTCCGCCAGATGGTCGACGACATCTATGCCCTGATGACCCGGCGCGCGCCCACCACCCGCACCGCCGCCCAGGCCGCGCCCACGCTGGCGATGCGCCTGCAGCCCGTCTCCACCAACCTGCTGGCGGGCCTGCTGGAGACCCTGGCGGCCCCGCCCTACGCCGGCCGCGCCGACCTGCCCGCCCTGTCCGGCGCGCTGCAGCTGGAGCTGGACGACCTGCTGCCGATGGGCGAGGCGCTGCAACTGCTCGGCCTCGGCATCCTCGAGGAAGGCGACCTGCGTCAGACCGACCTCGGCCGGCAGTTCGTCGAGGCGGACACGGATGACCGCAAGGCGATCTTCGGCACCGCGTTGAAATCCAACGTGCCGCTGGTGGCGCAGATCCGCCGGGTGCTGGACGAACGGCCCGCCCACCGTGCCGCCGCTGTCCGCTTCCGCGACGAGCTGGAGGATTTCATGTCGCCCGACTACGCCGACGAGACGCTGCGGGCCGCCATCTCCTGGGGCCGCTACGCGGAGCTGTACAGCTACGACGAGGAGGCCGACCAATTCTATCTGGACGAGGAGGAATGATGGCGGACGGCCTTCTATCGGGCGGCATCCATCGCTAGTTTCGGCAGGACTTTGAGGGAACCGACATGCTGAACCGCCGCGCGATGCTCCTGGGATCCGCCGTCGCCCTGCCATCGCTGGCCCAGGCGCAGGATGTGCCGCCCCCGGCCTTCATCGCCCCGGCACCGGCCGCGCCGCCGATGCTCGTGCCGCTTCCGCAACCCGCGGGTCCCCAACCCGGCATGCCCCAACCCGGCATGCCCCAGCCGGGCGTGCCCCAACCGGGCGTGCCTCAGATGGGGCCGGCGCGGCCGGTCCCGCAGATGCCGCCGAATGCCGGGTTCATCGAGCGGCAGAAGACCTACTTCCTGTTCTACGACCAGACGATCGATGTGCCATCCATGCGGGCGCTGCGCCGCGACCTGACGCGGCTGGTCGAGGCCGGGGTCGTCGACATCACCCTCGTGATCCACTCGCCGGGCGGCCTGGTGGACGCGACCTACGCCCTCTATTCGTTCATCCGCGCGCTTCCGGCCCGGATCACCACCCATGCGACGGGGTTCGTCATGTCCGCCGCCTGCATCCTGTTCCTGGCCGGGGAGAACCGGTCGGCCGACCGCAACGCCCGGTTCATGTTCCACCCCGGCCAGGCCGCCGTCGCCGGCAACTTCACGGGCCAGCAGGTGCGCGAGCGGGCGGCCGGGTTCGACGTGATCGCCAGCGTCGCCTCCGAGATCTACCACGACCGCACCTCGCTGTCGGACGAGGAGATCGCCCGCTTCGCCCGCGAGGAGGTGTTCTACACCGCCGAGCAGGCCCGGGCCGCGGGGATCGTGCAGACCGTCGCCGACCTGCAGATCCCCGGTGACCAGCGCGCCCGAATCCTGTTCCTGGACTGAACCCCCGGGATCGGGGGCCCTACTCCGCCGCGACCGCCGCGGGCCCGGCATCGGCCGTCAGGTCCACGACGACGTCGCCGGCCAGCACGCGGCGGGCCAGCGGCACATCCAGGTCCTTCTCCCAGGCGCCGATCACCACGGTCGCGACGCAGTTGCCGATCAGGTTGCCCAGCGCGCGGGCCATGCCGACGAACCAGTCCACGCTCAGCACCAGCACCAGCCCGATCGCCGGGATGGCCGGCACCGCGTTCAGCGTCGCCGCCAGGATCACGATCGCCGAGCCCGGCACGCCGTGGGCACCCTTCGACGTGACGAGCGAGATGCCCAGCACCAGCAGCAGGTCGCCGAACGACAGCGGCGTGTTGGTGGCCTGCGCGATGAACACCGTCGCCAGCGTCAGGTAGATCGAGAAGGCGTCCAGGTTGAACGAGTACCCCGTCGGCACGACCAGGCCCACGACCGAGGGCTTGACGCCCATGCGCTCCAGCTTGCGCATGATCTGCGGCAGCACCGCGTCCGACGACGCGGTCGCCAGCACGATGGTCAGCTCCTCGCGCAGGTAGGCGAGGAAGCGGAAGATGCTGAGCCCCGTCGCCACCCGCAGCACGGTCCCCAGCACGACCAGCACGAACAGCGCCACCGCCACCCAGAACAGGATCACCAGCGAGGCCAGCTGCTGCAGGCTGCCGACGCCGTACTGCCCGACCGTGTAGGCGACGGCGCCGAGCACGCCGAGCGGCGCCAGCCGCACGATCAGCCCCATGGCGCGGAACAACACCTTCGAGACGTTGTCGATCAGCGCCGTCACCGGCTTGCCGGCCTCGCCCACCATCGACAGGCTGACGCCGAAGATGATCGCGAAGAACAGCACCTGCAGCACGTCGTTGCGGGCCAGCGCGTCGAACGACGTGGTGGGGATGATGTTGAGGATGAAGCTGCCGATGCCGCCGCCCTGCAGCTTGTGGGCATTGTCGGCGTAGGCGCCCAGCGCCTTGGGATCGAGGCTGGCCGTGTTGATGTTCATGCCGTCGCCGGGCCGCACGAGGAAGGCCAGCACGAGGCCCACGACCAGGGCCACCGTGGTCATGACCTCGAAATACAGCAGCGCCTTGCCGCCCACCCGGCCGACCTTCTTCAGGTCGCCTGCGCCGGCGATCCCGTGCACGACGACGCAGAACACGATCGGCGCCACGATCATCGAGATCAGCTTCAGGAAGGCGTCGCTGAAGAACTTGAGCCCGGTGGCGAACTGCGGCACCGCCATGCCGAGCACGATGCCCAGCAGCAGGGCGACGACCACCTGCACGAACAACGACTTCCAGATCGGCGTCCGGCCGGGTGCGGGGGTGGGGCTCGGGATCGACATCATGGTTCCCCTGGGGTTCACGTCGTTGTGAAGCAACATCGATGCCAGGGCCGCCGGCCGCCGGCCCGACCTTGCGCCGGGGCTGCGATCCGCTACTTAACCGCCATGCCCGACCACATCGAAACCGACGTCGCCATCATCGGCGCAGGCCCCGTCGGCCTGTTCGCCGCCTTCGAGTGCGGCATGCTGAAGCTGCGGAGCTGCCTGATCGACGCGTTGTCGGAGGTGGGGGGCCAGTGCGCCGCGCTGTATCCGGAGAAGCCGATCTACGACATCCCGGCCCACCCGGCGATCGCGGCCGGGGCGCTGATCGCGAACCTCGAGAACCAGATCGCGCCGTTCCAGACGCCGCGCCTGCTGGGCCGCCGCGTCCTGGCGCTGGAGGGCTCGGTGGGCGCCTTCACGCTCCGCACGGACCGGGGCGACACGATCCGCGCGAAGGCCGTGCTGCTGGCCGCCGGCGCCGGCGCGTTCGGCCCCAACCGTCCGCCGCTGGACGGGCTGCACGACTTCGAGAATGCCGGGGCCGTCCACTACTTCGTCAAACGGCGCGAGGCCTTTCGCCACCGCCGCGTGGTGATTGCCGGGGGCGGCGATTCGGCCGTGGACTGGGCGCTGTCGCTGAAGGACATCGCCGAGAAGGTCTATGTCGTGCATCGCCGGGCCAAGTTCCGCGCCTCGCCCGAGACGTCGGCGCAGCTGGCCGCGGCGGCCGAGGCGGGGCAGCTGGAGCTTGTCATCCCCTATCAGCTGCACGCCCTGCACGGCACGAACGGGGCGCTGGAGGCGGTCGAGGTGATCGACCTCGAGGGCAACACCCGCCGGCTCGAGGCCGATCGGCTGCTGCCGTTCTTCGGCCTGTCGATGGACCTGGGCCCCATCGCCGCTTGGGGCCTCGATCTCCAGCACAGCCATATCCAGGTGGCGCCCGCCACCTGCGAGACGTCCACCCCGGGCGTGTTCGCCATCGGCGACGTCGCCACCTACCCCGGCAAGCTCAAGCTCATCCTGCAGGGCTTCAGCGAGGGCGCCATGGCCGCCCATGCCATCCACCCCATCGTCTATCCCGACACGGCGCTGCACTTCGAGTACAGCACCAGCAAGGGCGTCCCGGCCTGATCCCATGTCCGCAATCCGCGCCGAGGGGCTGACCAAACGCTACGGCGACGTGCTCGCCGTCGACAGCCTGTCGTTCCAGGTGGCCCCCGGCACCACGGTCGGCCTGCTGGGCGGCAACGGCGCCGGCAAGACCACCACCATCGCCATGCTGCTGGGCCTGCTGCTGCCGACCGCCGGGCGCATCCACGTGCTGGGCCACGACATGGCGACCGACCGCTATGCCGCGCTGGCCCGCATGAACTTCTCGTCGCCATACATCGCCCTGCCGGCCAAGCTGACCGTGCGGGAGAACCTGCGGGTCTATGGCCATCTCTACACCGTCCGGAACCTCGATCGCCGCATCCGGGAGCTGGCGGACGAGCTGGACCTGCACCCGTTCCTCGACCGGCCGGCGGGGCAGCTGTCCGCCGGGCAGAAGACCCGGGTGGCGCTGGGCAAGTCGCTGATCAACCGGCCGGACGTGCTGCTGCTGGATGAGCCGACGGCCAGCCTGGACCCCGATACCGGGGACCTGGTCCGCACCTGGCTCGAGCGGTATCGCGCGGAGTCGGGCTGCACGCTGCTGCTGGCGAGCCACAACATGGCCGAGGTGGAGCGGCTGTGCGACACGGTGCTGATGCTGCGGCAGGGTCGCATCGTCGACAGCGGCGCCCCGCGCGACCTGGTCGCCCGCTACAACCGCCAGGACCTGGAGCAGGTCTTCCTCGACATCGCCCGTGCGCCGCTGGCCCCCGATGAAGCGTTGCCCGCCGTGGCGATACCCGCCGAAGTGGGCACCGGGGCATGACCACCCGCATCTGGGCGATCATCTACCGCCACCTCTGCCTGTATCGCCGGTCCTGGCCGCGCATGCTGGAGCTGGTGTACTGGCCCGCCCTGCAGATGTGCATCTGGGGCTTCACCACGGCCTACCTCTCGACGCGGACCGACACGTCGAGCGCCCTGGTGGCGGGCGGCGCGCTGCTCGCCGGGGTGCTGCTGTGGGAGATCACGCTGCGCAGCCAGATGGGCGTCGCGATCACCTTCCTGGAGGAGCTTTACTCCCGCAACCTCGGCCACATCTTCGTCAGCCCGATCCGCCCGTGGGAGCTGATCGGCGCGCAGCTCGTCGTGTCCTTGCTGCGCACCCTGTTCGGCGTGCTGCCCGCCGTGGCGTTGGCCTGGGTGCTGTATGCGTTCGATCTGTTCTCGCTCGGCCCCGTGCTGCTGCTGTTCTTCCTGAACCTGCTGTTCATGGGCTGGTGGGTCGCGCTGGCCGTCGTCAGCCTGATCCTGCGGCATGGGCTGGGGGCCGAGGTGCTGGCCTGGTCGGTCACCTTCGGCCTGGCTCCGCTGTCCTGCGTGTTCTACCCCGTCGCCATCCTGCCGGCCGCCATCCGCCCCATCGCCCTCGCCCTGCCCAGCACCCATGTGTTCGAGGGCATGCGGGCCGCGCTGGGTGGCACGCTGCGGTGGGACCACCTGGTTGCGGCTGCCGTGCTGAATGGGATGTGGGCGCTGGCCGCCGCCGGGCTGTTCGCCTGGCAGTTCCATCGGGCCCGCGTCCGTGGCGCCCTTCTGAACCTGGGAGAGTAGGCGTGCAGACCAACTTCTGGCTCATCCGCCACGCCCTTGTGTCCGAAAACGAGCGGGCCCGGCTGTACGGCGTGATGGACGTGTCGCTGTGCCCCGACGCGCTGGTGGCCCAGGCGCCGCAGTATCGCGCCCTGGCCGCGCGGCTGCCCCGCCCGGCCACCTGGTTCTGCACGCCGCTGAGCCGGACCCGCCGTACCGCCGAGGCCATCTTCGCCGCCGGCTATCCGGCGCAGGCGCTGACGGTGGTGCCGGGGCTGATCGAACAGAACCTCGGCGACTACCAGGGCCTGGTCCATGCCGACCTGCCGGCCCGGCTGGCGCGCCCCGCCCACCCGTTCTGGCCGCTCTCGGCATCGGAGCGCCCGCCCGGCGGCGGCGAGAGCATGGAGGACGTGGTGCACCGCGTCGGCCGCGCCATGGACATGCTGGCCCGGGAGCAGCGGGGCGACGTGGTCGTGGTCAGCCATGGCGGGGCCATCCGGGCCGCCGTGGCGCACGCGCTGCACGCCAGTGCGGAGCAGGCGCTGCACCTGTCGGTCCAGAACATCTCGCTTACCCGGCTCGAGCGGCTGCCCGAGGGGTGGCGGGTCGTGTCCGTGAACGAGGGGCCGATCAGCGAGAGCATGACCGGATCAAGTTGATCCGGTCATGCTCTGAGCCCAGGCGCTCAGGGCGAGGCCCATCCTACGCCGACCGCGGCGGCGGCCACCCCGGCGGCGCCCCATCGCAGCCAGGGCCGGGGGGCCCGCAGCACGAGGAACGCTGCGGCGTGCGCCATGCCGGGCCATAGCGGCAGATAGTAGCGGAACGACGCCGCCGGCAGGCTGTAGCCGAGGCGGGTGGCCGAGAACCAGAAGTGGATCGGCAGCACCACCAACGCGGCGACCGGCCCGGCGAATGCCACCCGCTCCAGCGGCGACCACGCACGCTGCCGGACGGCCAGCCACCCGCCGGCGAGCGTCAGGGCCAGCAGCAGCCACACCAGGCCCGCCGCGCCCCAGGCCAGCGGGCCCGGCATGGGCCAGGTGCCGGTCTCGTCGAAGCACCAGGTGTAGGCGAGCGTCACGAGAAACGCCGGAAGGTAGGCGGCCAGGCTGCCCAGCTGGTGCACGCCGCCCAGCTCCTCCACCGTGAGGGGCACCAGTGCGTGGTAGCGGGTCACGATGAACCCATAGGGCACGAGGCCGATCAGCGCCGCGGCGCCGAGCGTGGCGGCAACGAGGGGCAGGCCGCGGCCCTGCAGCAGCGCGATAGCGCCCAGGAACACCCCCACGGCGAGGCCGGCATTTGGCTTGGCCCACAGCGCCAGCAGCAGCGCCAGCCCGATGGCGGCGAGCGCGCCCGCCCGCCGACGAGGCGGGCTGGCCGCCGGCCCGAGGCGGCTGGCGCCCCAGTAGGCCAGGCCGCCCGCCAACCAGGCCAGCGCGTCGTTGGTCACCTGCCCCGCCATGGCGTGCAACTTCGGGCAGGCCGCGATCAGCAGGCAGAATACCGCCAGCGCCAGCCGGTCGCCCGCGAAGGCCCGGGCCCCGGTCAGCAGCACCAGCACGACGCCCCCCAGCACCAGCGCGGCCGAGGCCAGGCGCGGGGCGATGATGGCGCGCCCCACCGCCTGCGTCCGGTCCAGGAACAGGCCGACATACAGATAGTAGGGCGAGGGGTGGCCCAGGTAGTTCACCCGGTCCTGCCAGCGCGCCATGTCCGTCTCGACCAGCGTCCGCTGCTCCTCGAACACCGGGATGATCCGCCCGGTCTCCTGCAGGTGCGCCGCATAGGAGACGTGCTCCAGTTCGTCGAAGGCGCTGGGATAGGGCTTGGTGAAGACCAGCGAAACGCACAGCACCACGAACACCAGCAGGAAAAGCGGCACGATGGCGCGTGTCGGCATAGGGTCCGTTCAGGTTGGGGGAGCCGGGGCAGGCCCGGGGCAAGGCAGGCGGAGGAAAGCCTACTCCGCCGCGGCCTGCAACATCGCCCCTGCCAGCACCTGCACCCCCGCGGCGAAGTCTGCGGCCTCCATCGCCTCGTCCGGGTTGTGGCTGCCGTTCTGGTTGCGCACCAGCAGCACCGCCGCCGGCACCCCGGCCTGCTGGAACATGGCGGCGTCGTGCCCCACCGTCGGGATCGGCAGCGCGCCGACCCCGGCCTCGGCCGCACTCTCGGCCAGCAGCCGCCGCAGATGCGCATCGAGCGCCACGGGCGCGGTGCCCACCTCCGCCCCCAGGTCGAACCGGACCCGACGCTCCCGCTCGATCCGCGGCAGCGCGTCCATCAACACGCGCCGGACCGCGTCCAGCGTCACCGCCTCGGTCGCGCCCAGGTTGAGCGTGAACGCGACCTCGCCCGCCACCTTGGTCATCGCGTGCTGCGCCGGGTCCGTCGTGAACTGGCCCACCGTCACGACCAGGTTGTCGTCGCCCGCCGCCGTCCGCTCCGCCCAGAACGCGTCCAGCACCAGCGCAAGCTCCGCCACCGCCAGCACCGCGTCCTGGCGGAAGTCGCGGGGCAGGGCTGCCGAATGGCCGTAGGCGCCGCGGCAGACCGCCTGGGGAAAGCGGATGTTGCCGCGTGAGGCCGTGGCGATGCCCACCGGCACGCCGGCCGCGGGCAGCAGCGGCCCCTGCTCGATATGCAGCTCGAAGAAGCAGCGGAAGTCGGCGGGCCCCACCGTGACGCCGGGCCCATAGCCCAGCGCCGCCAGGTGCGCCGCCAGGGTCAGCCCCGAGTCGCGCCGCACCAGCGCCCCGATCTCCGCCCAGGGCGAGCGGCCGAGCATCAGCCGGCTGCCGAGATAGGCGGTGCCGAACCAGGGGCTTTCCTCGCCGCGTATCAGCACGGCGCGCAGCGGATGCCGGGTCCGCAGGCCCCAGGCCCGGACGGCGCCCAGCACGGCCAGGGCTGCGACCACGCCGGCCAGCCCGTCGTAGTTGCCGCCGTTCGGCACGCTGTCCAGGTGGGAGCCTGCGGCGACCGCCGGCCCATCGAGCACGCCCGGCAGCAGCACGTGGTGGTTGCCGAAGCCGTCGCGCTCCACCGTCAGGCCCATCGTGGCGGCCCAGGCGCCGACCGCCTCCATGGCCCGCTGCTCCTCCGGCCCAAAGGCCGGGCGGGTGATCCCGGGGCCCGGGCCGCTCGTCTGCTGCCCGACCTCCTGCATCACGGCCCAACCCTCGTCGATGCCCCGTGCCAACGCCTGCGAAACAGCCATCCGCCCCCCCTGCTTGACCCGGCCCCTGCCGTTGCCCAACTCTAGTGCACGTATCCCAGGAGTGCAGCGTGAGCGAGAACACCGTAGCCGTGAGTGACGACAGCTTCGAAGCCCAGGTCCTGAAGGCGCCGGGCCCGGTCCTGGTGGACTTCTGGGCCGAGTGGTGCGGCCCCTGCAAGATGATCGGCCCCGCCTTGGAGGAGATCGCGCAGGAGATGAAGGGCAAGCTGACCGTCGCCAAGGTCAACATCGACGACAACCCGATGTCGCCCAACACCTACGGCGTCCGCGGCATCCCGACGATGATCCTGTTCAAGGACGGCAAGCCGGTCGCCACCAAGGTCGGCGCCGCGCCGAAGAGCGCCCTGAAGGAGTGGGTCACCAGCAGCCTGTAAGGCCGACCGCCCGCCTCAGGCGACCACCACGAGGTCCCTCGGCATGGTGGACAGCAGCTCGTAGCCGGTTTCGGTGACGATGACGTTGTCGATCAGCCGGGCACCCAGCGACTCTGCAGGCAGGAAGATGTTTGGCTCCACCGAGACGATCATCCCGGCCTGCAGAACGTCCTTCGTGCCGCCGAACATGTTGGGGCCCTCCCCCCATGAGGGCGGGAAGCCCGGTGCCATGCCGTACCCCGTCGTGTGCATCCGCCCGGCATCGAAGCCGGCCTCGGCGATCACCTTCTTCGCGGCCTCGTGCGGCACGATCGCCGGCACGCCCGCCCGCATCTCCGCGAGGCACGCCGCCGTCGCGCGCTGCACCACGCCGAAGATCTCCAGCAGGCGGGGGGCCGGGTCGCCCAGGTTCCATTGCCGGCCGAGCGTCGACGTGTAGCGGCGCCGCGCAGCCCCCATCTCGACCAGACCGGTGTCGCCGCGCCGCATGCGCCGCTCAGTCGGCCCGCCCAGGGCGAAGGCGCTGCGCTCCCCCGTCATCAGGTTCATCGTGCTCGCCGGCAGGCCCGACCCGTTCGACAGCAGCGCGTGATAGGCCACCGCCGCCAGCTCCAGCTCCGACACGCCGTCCGTCACCGCCCCCAGCAGCTGTTCGAGCGCCAGGCCGGCGATCCCGGCGGCCTCGCGGGCATAGGCCTGCTCGGCGGGCGACTTCACCGCACGCAGCGTCATCAGCAGGCCGCACGGCTCCTGCACCAGTGCGGCGCCCAGCATCGCCTTCACCGCGACGTAATGGCCGGGCTGCAGGTAGCCGCCCGGCACCTCCATCCCGACCCTTGCCCCCTTGATGTCCAGCCGGTCGAGGAAGCGGTCGAAGGCCGGCATCGGATCCTCCGGCTCGCCGCCGCCATAGGTCACCAGGTCTTCGGCCATCGTGTCGGCTGCGAACTCGCTGCGCTCCGTCCCGCGCGTGAACACGGTCAGCGGGCCGGGCCGGGCGCTGACCGGCAGGCACTGGAACACCGTGTAGCTTTTGGTGTCCTGCCCGATCAGCCAGCGGATCGACACGGGATGCAGCACCAGCAGCCAGTCGAGCCCGGCCGCGCCGATGGTTGTGCGCAGCCGGGCCAGCCGGTCGGCGAACTCCGCCGGTTCGAAATCATGCTTGGACATCGCGGTCCCCTTTCAACGGTTCGTCTCGTCGTGCCCGGCCACTTCGTCCTCGACCAGGCGCCACAGCGCGGCCTTCAGCTGCGCGAAGTCGGGCGACAGCTGCACCGACACGTGCCGGGGCCGCGGCAGCGGGTTGGGCATCACCGCCTTGATCCGGCCCGGCCGCGCCGACATGACGACGATCCGGTCCGACAGGATCAGGGCCTCGTCGATCGAGTGGGTGATGAACAGCGTGCTCGTGCCCTGGGCGGCATGCAGGCGCAGCAGCTCCTCCTGCATGATCTGCCGGGTCATGGCATCGAGTGCCGCGAAGGGCTCGTCCATCAGCAGCACCTCGGGACCTGCGGCCAGCACGCGCGCCAGCGAGACGCGCTGCTGCATGCCGCCCGAGAGCTCGCCGGGGTAACGCTCCTCGAAGCCGCCGAGCTTCACGAGGTCGATGAAGCGCTGCGCCTCCGCCCGGCGTGCCATGCGTCCGACGCCCTGCATCTTGAGCCCGAACTCCACGTTGGCGCGCACGGTCTTCCAGGGGAACAGCGCGTAGGACTGGAACACCATGCCGCACCGGGGCTCGATCCGGGTGATCGGCACGCCCTGCAGCAGCACCTCGCCGGAGGTGGGCGGCAGGAAGCCGGCGAACAGGCTCAGCATCGTGCTCTTGCCGCAGCCCGAGGCGCCCAGCAGGCACACGAACTCGCCCGGCATCACCTCCATCGACAGGTCGCGCACCGCGACCAGGGTGCCGGACCGCCCGGCCTCGTAGGCCTTGGTCACGTGCCGGGCGGCCAGGACCGGCACGACCCCGCCACCGCCAGGCACGACCCTCATCACGTCAGGCACGACCCTCATCACGTCAGGCACGCCTGGCGCGCTCCCATGGCAGCAGCCACCGCTCGAGCCGCAGCGCCGCCCAGTCGGCCAGCAGCACGGTCAACGAGATGCACAGCATGCCCACCAGCACGAGCGGCAGGTTGCCCCAGTCCTTCGCCTGCCAGATCAGCGCGCCGAGCCCGCTCTGGGCCGCGATCATCTCCGCGGTCAGCACGCAGGACCACGAGATCGCCAGCGTCACCTTCAGCCCGCTGATGATGCCGGGCAGGGCGCCGGGCAGCACGACCTCGCGCATGACCGCGCCGTCGTTGGCGCCCAGGTTGCGGGCGGCGCGCAGCAGCAGCGGATCGACCCGGCGCGTGCTCTCGACCGTGTACAGCAGGATGTAGATCCACGACCCCATGAAGACGATGGCGACCTTCTGCACCTCGCCGATCCCCAGCCACAGGATCGACAGCGGGATCCAGGTGATGGAAGGCAGGGGCCGCAGCAATGACACGAAGGGGTCCATGATCGCCTTCGCCGGCCGCCACACCCCCATGACCACGCCCAGCGGCACCGCGACCAGGGCCGCGAGCGCGAAGCCCGCGAACACCCGGCGGGCCGACACCAGCACGTCCATCAGCAGGTCCCCGTGCAGCAGCCGGACCTGGCCCGCGTGCCACACCTCGCCCGGGGAGGGCAGGAAGATGGGCGGGATCCAGCCCGACGCCGTGGCCGCCCACCAGGCCCCGAACGCGGTGGCCACGGCAACCAGGTTGATGACGATGAGCCAATGGTTCAGCCGCATCCGCATGGGCGCCGCCTGCCGCGGACCAAGGGACAGCGGACCGTCCAAGGCGCCCCCGCTCACGCCGGCCCCGCCGTCCAGGCCCGGGCGGAGCGCGGCGTCAGGAGCCGGACTTCGGCACGAACGACGTGTTCATCCATTTGGCCGTGTCCGGCATCGAGGGGATCTTGCCGTTGTCGTACAGCCACTGCGCCAGCACCTGCATCTGCCCGGCATGCAGCGTCATGTGCTCCTGCCAGTTGGCCGCGCCGAAATACTTGAACGTGCGCATCGCCGCCAGGACCTCGGCGGGCGGCTTGTTGAAGTAGTGCGCGACGGTCTGCGCCGTGTCATCGGGGTTCGCGTTGGCGTACTCGACACCCTTGAACACCGCCTGGACCAGCTTCTGCGCCAGCTCCGGCTTCTCCTGCACCAGCTTGCGCGAGATGATCATCACGTCGGGCGACGCCATAGTGCCGAACCGCTTGCCCATCGGCGTGTCGCTGTCGAGCCCCAGCAGCTTGCCGCCCGGGGTGCCGGCCTTCACGCCGGTCAGCAGCGGCTCCCACACGCAGGCGGCGTCCACGTCGCCCTTCGCCAGCGCCGCGGCCATCTCGGGGCCCGGGAGGTTGACGAACTGCACGTCCCGCTCGGTCATGCCTGCGTTCTCGAGCAGACCGTTCATCGTGATCTGGGCCGAGGTGTTGGCCGCCACCTTCTTGCCGCGCAGCGCCTTGAAGCCGTCGAAGCCCGGCCGGGCCCAGCAGCCCTCGTTCCCCGGGCTGTCGTCGACGTTGGCGAAGAAGTAGAAGCCCTGGTTGCCCCGCGCCATCTCCACGATGGCGGCGATCCGCCCGAGGTTGGCGAACGCGACCGAGCCCGCCGTGAGCGCGGCAATGCGGTCCCCCGAGGAAGAGATGTTCTTCAGCTCCGTCGCGATCCCGGCCTCGCGGAAGTAGCCCTTATCGATGGCGAGCATGATGGGGACCTGGCCCCACCAGGTGACCGACGCCGCGACATCGAGCGGCACTGGCGCCTGGGCCCGCGCCGGCTGCAGCAGGCCGAGCGCCGCCACCCCGAGCGCCGCCCCGAGTCCTGCAACGATGAAGCGCCGTCCGATCCCGTGTCCCATGCCGACCTCCGTCATTCCGCCGCCACTGCCGTCCGCGTCGCGAAGCGCGGGATCACATGCCGCCCGATCAGGTCGATGGAGCGCAGCACCTCGTCGTGCGTCGTGCGCCCGGCCTGCAGCAGGAAGATCATCTGGTCGAGCCCGGCTTCCGCCCATTTCTCCACCGAGCGGCAGATGCTGTCCGGGTTGCCGCCGATCGCCATGCCGTCGGCGATCAGCTCGTCGTTGCTGCGGTTGCGGAACTTGTCGACCACCGCCTGCACCCCGCCCGCGGTGGCGAAGCGCACGTTGTTCAGCTCGGCCTCGTTGTCGCCGTTGTACCAGCGCGCCGCCGCACAGGCCTTGTCGCGCCCGATCCGGTCGTCCTCGTGGCAATAGGCCAGCGCGAAGCCGCCCACCTGGTCGTTGGCGACGCGGCCCACGAACCCGGCCGGGTCGGCGCTGCGGATGGTCGCGCGGTAGTGGCGGATGGCGTCCCGCGTCTCGTCGATCGAGTTGCGGGTGACGCCGATCACGCCCAGGCCCTGCCGGGCGGCGCGCTCGTAGCTCGCCAGGTTGGACGCGGCGGCCCAGAGCGGCGGGTGCGGCTTCTGCACCAGCCGCGGCAGGACGTCGCGTGGCGGCAGGTCGAAGTGCCGGCCCTTGAATCCGGTGAACCGCTCCTCGGCGAACATCTGCATCACGGCGGCGGTCGCCTCGGCCGCGCGCTCGCGTTCCTCGGGCCGGGTCACGCCGAAGGCGTCCACCATGTAGGGCGTGGACCCGCGGCCCATCCCGAACTCCACCCGCCCGCGCGACAGGTTGTCGAGCGTCGCGACGCGTTCGGCGATCGAGAACGGGTTGTTGATCGTCATCAGGATCACCGAGAACCCCAGCCGGATCACGCTGGTGCGCTGGCTGATCGCGGCAAGCAGCATGTCGGGGCAGGGGCTGTGCCCGATCTCGGCGAAGAAGTGCTGCTCGGTGATCCAGTAATGGCTGAACCCCGCCGCCTCGCCCGCCACCGCCTGCTCGACGGTGTTCTGGTAGGCGTCCATCTCCGTCGTGGTGTTCCACGGGCGGGGCATCTGGATCTGCGTCATCAGCCCGAACTTCACGCGCCCATCTCCATGCTCGATGGCTCCGAGGCTAGGGCCCGGGTCCAGCTTGCGTCCAAGGCATAAGCGGCATACGTGATATAACCGGAACGTTTGGGGGGCCGATGGACCTCAAGGCCCTGCGCTACTTCCAGGCGGTCGCCGAGTTCGGGTCGTACTCCCGCGGGGCCGCCTTCCTCCGCATCTCCCAGCCCGCGGTCAGCCGGCAGATCCTGGCCCTGGAGCAGGAGCTGGGCCGGCCCCTGTTCCACCGGCACAGCCATGGCGTGAGCCTGACCGAGGCCGGCCGCATCCTGCTGGAGCGCGGCCAGGTGGCGCTGCGCCAGATCGACGGGCTGCGCGACGACATCCGCCGCGGCGACGACGCACCGTCCGGGACCGTCACCCTGGCCGTGCCGCCGGCCGCGGGCACGGTGCTGATGCCCGAGCTGGCCCGGCGCTTCGCCGATCGTTTCCCCAACGTGTTCCTGCGCGTCGTCGCGGGTTTCAGCGTCTATCTGCAAGAATGGATGCTGCGCGGCCGGGTGGACGTCGCCTGCCTGCATGACCCGGCGCCGCAGCCCGGCTTCACGCTGCAGCCCCTGCTCAGCGAGGAGGTGGTGCTGGTGGGCCGGGCCGGCAGCCTGGATCTGCCGCGGCCCTACGCCCGGCCGCAGGACCTGGTCGGGCTGCCGCTGATCCTGCCCGGGCGCCCGAACGCGTCCCGCCGGTTGCTCGACGAATGGCTCGCCCGGCACCAGAGCCGGCTGCATCTCCGCATGGAGGCGAACGACCACCTGGTCATCCGCGCCCTGCTGCTGGAAGGGATCGGCTTCTCGCTGCTGACCCGCGGCGCGCTGCTGCCGGGGCAGTTGCAGGCCGGGCAGCTGCAGGCCTGGCCGCTGCGCCCCCGTGCCGCCTGGACGCTGTGCCTGATGCAGCAGCCCGAGGACCGGCGCAGCGCGGCCGCGGCGGCGCTGGCGGACATGGTGACCGGGGTGGTCCAGGACCTGCTGGCCGAGAACCGCTGGCCCGGCGGTACCGCGATGCCCCCACCCGGTCGGTGAACCCGACCGGGTGGGAACGTCACGCCGCCTGGGTCAGCAGGCCCTGCGCCACGACGGTCTCGGCGATCTGCACCGCGTTCAGCGCGGCGCCCTTGCGCAGGTTGTCCGACACGCACCAGAACGCCAGGCCGTTCTCGACCGTCGGGTCGATCCGGATGCGGCTGACATAGGTCGCGTCCTCGCCCACGCAGTCGATCGAGGTCGTGTAGCCGCCGTCGTCGCGCGTGTCCTGCACCACGATGCCCGGCGCGTCGCGCAGCACGGCCCGCGCCTCGGCCACCGTGACCTTCTCGTGGAACTCCACATTCACCGCCTCGCAGTGGCCGATGAACACCGGCACCCGGACGCAGGTCGCGAACACCAGGATGTCGGGGTCGAGGATCTTGCGCGTCTCGACCGCCATCTTCCATTCCTCCTTGGTGGAGCCGTCATCCATGAACTTGTCGATGTGCGGGATGCAGTTGAAGGCGATCTGCTTGGTGAACTCCTGCGCCTTGACCGGGTCGTTGACGTACATCGCCCGCGACTGCGACCACAGCTCGTCCATGCCGTCCTTCCCGGCGCCGGAGACGGACTGGTAGGTCGAGACGACCACCCGCTTCACCCGGAAGCGGTCGTGCAGCGGCTTCAGCGCGACCACCATCTGGATGGTGCTGCAGTTCGGGTTCGCGACGATGCCGCGGCGGATGCGCTGCAGTGCCTGCGGATTGACCTCCGGCACCACCAGCGGCACGTCGGGCTCCATCCGGAAGTGGCTCGTGTTGTCGATCACGAGGCATCCGGCGGCGGCGGCCCGCGGCGCGTGCACCGCGCTGACGGCGGCCCCGGGGCTGAACAGCGCGAGGTCCCATCCCTTGAAGTCGAACGTCTCGAGGTTGCGGACCTTCAGCACCTGCTTGTCGCCGAAGCTCACCTCCTGCCCGGCGGAGCGGGCGGACGCGAGCGCCACCACCTCCCGCACCGGGAAGTTCCGCTCGGCCAGGGTCTTCAGGATCTCGCGCCCGACCGCCCCTGTGGCACCCACGACCGCGACCCTGTAACCCACCATCATTCCGCTCCGCTTGTTCGATCAGACCGGGTAGTTACAAGAATGGGCCGTCTTTTCACAAGCACCGGATTCGCAGGGCACTTGCTGCAAGCTTGCACGGCAGGGCCGGTGAACGCCGAAAGGGATGCCAGACCATGATCCTCATCGCCGGTGGCGGCATCGGCGGGCTCGCCACCGCGCTCGCCCTGCACCGGGCGGGCCTGCCCTGCACGGTCTTCGAGCAGGCGGCCACGGTCCGCGAGCTGGGCGTCGGCATCAACACCCTGCCGCACGCCATCGCCCAGCTGGAGGCGCTCGGCCTGCTGCCGGCGCTGGACCAGGCGGGGATCCGCACGCGGGAGCTGGTGTACGCCAACCGCTTCGGCCAGCCCGTCTGGACCGAGGCGCGGGGGACGGAGGCCGGGCACGCCGCGCCGCAGTTCAGCATCCATCGGGGCAAGCTGCTGCAGCTGCTGTTCGACGCCGCCCTCCAGCGCGGCATCCCCGTGCACACCGGCGCCCGGCTGCTGTCGTTCGAGCAAAATGCAAGCGGGGTCACCGCCCGGTTCACCGGAGGCCACACGGCGACCGGCGCCGCCCTGATCGGCGCGGACGGCATCCACTCGGTGGTGCGGGCCGCGTTCGTCAGCGAGGGCGCGCCCACCTGGTCCGGCATCATGCTGTGGCGCGGCGCGCTCGAATGGCCGCGCTTCGCCGATGGCCGCACCATGCTGATCGCGGGCGGCATGCGCGCCAAGTTCGTGCTGTATCCCATCCATGCCGACCCGGCCCGGCCCGGGACGCGCCTGACCAACTGGGTCGTGCAGGCCCGCACCGGGGACGCCAGCAGCCCGCCCCCGGCCCGCGAGGACTGGAGCCGCCCGGGCCGCCTGCAGGACCTGCTGCCCTTCGTGCGCGACACCTTCCAGCTCGACCGGCTCGGCCTCGTGGACCCGCTGGCGCTGATCCAGGCCACCGGGACGTTCTACGAATACCCCATGGTGGACCGCGACCCGCTGCCGGCCTGGACGCGCGGCCGGGTGACGCTGCTGGGCGACGCGGCGCACCCGATGTACCCCGTGGGCAGCAACGGCGCGAGCCAGGCCATCCTGGACGGCGTGGCCCTGGCCCGGCTCCTGCAGGCGCATCCCGTGCCCGAGGCGCTGGCCGCCTACGAAGCCGAGCGCCGCCCCGCCACCTCCGAGATCGTGCTGCTGAACCGCCATGGCGGCCCCGAACGGGTCATCGACGTGGTCGAGGAGCGGGCGCCGCACGGCTTCAGCGACCTCGATCGCATCGTGCCCCATGCCGAACGCCAGGCGATCGTGCGGGGCTATGCCGCGACGGCCGGGTTCGCCGCCGCGCCCTGACTCCGGCTACTCCGCGGCCTTCGCCAGGCCCAGGATCTCGGCGTCGTGCTCGCCGAAGCGGGGGGGCTTCAGGCGGTAGGTGGCCGGGGTGCGGCTCAGCTTGACCGGGGCGCCGGCGCTGGAGCCGCCGGCCGGGTCGTCCGTGAAGGGCACCAGCATGCCGCGATGCGCCGTATGCGGGTGCGCCGCGGCCTCGGCGACGGTCAGCACGGGGCCGCAGGGGACGCCGGCGCGGATCAACGCCTCGGCCAGCGCCGCGCCGTCCAGGCCGGCCATCGCCTGCTCCAGCAGCGCCTTCAGCGCGTCCCGGTTGGCGCCGCGGTCCACGTTCGACCGGAACCGGGGGTCCTCCGGCAGGGTGGGCTGGCCCAGATGCTGGCACAGCTTGCGGAACTGCCCGTCATTGCCGACCGCCAGGAAGATCGGCGCGCCGCCGGTCTGGAAGGTGTCGTAGGGCGCCACGTTCGGGTGCGCGTTGCCGGACCGGCGGGGCAGCTTGCCCGACATCGTGTAGTTGGACATGTGCGAATGCTGCAGCGACAGGCCCGTGTCGTACAGCGACACGTCCACGAACTGCCCGAGGCCGCTGCGCGTGCGTTCCTGCAGCGCCAGCAGGATCCCCACCGCGGCGTTCAGCCCCGTCGCCATGTCCACCACCGGCACGCCGATGCGGGTGGGGCCGCCATCCTCGGTGCCGTTGATGCTCATGAGCCCCGTCATGGCCTGCACCGCCGCGTCGTAACCGGGGAAGCCGCCCAGCGGGCCGTCCGCCCCGAACCCGGAGACGCGGCAGTGCACCAGGCGCGGGAAGCGCACCCGCAGCGCGTCGGCGCCGATGCCCCACTTCTCCATGGTGCCGGTCTTGAAGTTCTCCACCAGCACGTCGGCCCCCTCCAGCAGGCCCAGCAGCGCCGCCCGGCCGGTGTCGGTCGTCAGGTCCAGCACGATGCCGCGCTTGTTGCGGTTCACGCCCTTGTAGTAGGCCGCCGTCCCGTCGGCGCCCATCGGCGGGCCCCAGGTCCGGGTCTCGTCGCCCTGCGGCGGCTCCACCTTGATCACGTCCGCCCCGTGGTCGCCCAGCATCTGCGTGCAGTAAGGCCCCCCCAGCACGCGGCTGAGATCGATGACCCGGATACCCGCCAGTGCACTCATGCCACGCTCCTATCCGCCCAGCCCGAAATACGCCCGCCGCAGCGCGTCGTCCGCATGCAGCCCGGCGACGTCGCCCGCATAGCCGATCCGGCCGCCCTCCAGCGTATACACCCGGTCCGCCAGCTCCAGGAACGCCACGTTCTGCTCGGCGATCAGCAGACCCAGCCCGCCCTCGGCCGCGCGGAAGCGGCGCAACACCGCCAGCACCTCCGACACGAACAGCGGCGAAAGCCCGGCGCTCGGCTCGTCCATCACCAGCAGCCGGGGCGATCCGGCGAGCGCCTTGGCGATGCCCAGCATCTTGCGCTGCCCGCCCGACAGGCTGCTGGCCAGCGCCCGCCGCCGGCCCGCAAGGTCCGGGAAGACGCCGTACAGCGTCTCCATCCGCGTCCGCAGCGCGGCGGCGGTGGCGAACTGCCCGCCGATGCGCAGGTTCTCGTCGATCGACAGGCCCGGGAACACCCCCAGCTCCGACATGTAGGCCAGCCCCAGCCGCACGCGGCGGTCCGTCCGCAGCGCCGTCACCTCGGTCCCGTCCACCGTCACCCGGCCGCGCCAGGCCGGCAGCAGGCCCAGCAGCACCTTCAGCAGCGTCGTCTTGCCGGCGCCGTTCGCGCCCAGCAGCACCACGCTTTCCGACGGGCCCACGGTCAGCCCGGCGCCCCACAGCACCTGCACCCGCCCATATCCGGCCTCGATTGCCGACGCTTCCAGCAGGTCAGCCAACCGCGCCTCCCAGATAGACGCGCATCACCAGGGGGTCGCGGGCGGCGTCGGCCATGGCGCCGCCGAAGATCTCACGCCCGGCGTTCATCACCACCACGCGGTCGGTCACGCGGTCGATGAAGCCCATCAGGTGCTCGACCACCAGCAGCGCCATGCCGCCGGCCGCCAGCGCCCGCAGCCGGTCCGCCATGCGCGCGAGCTCGGCCGGGTTGAGCCCGGCCGCCAGCTCGTCCACCAGCAGCAGGCGGGGGGCGGTCGCCAGGGCGCGCGCCAGGTCCAGCGCCTTCTGCTGCGCGCTGTTCAGCTCGTGCGCCGGGCGCCCGGCGATCCCGTCCAGCTCCAACGAGGCCAGCAGCGCCGCGGTGTCCACGCCCCGCCCGGCCCCGCCATAGCCCGCGGCGACCGCCACGTTCTCGGCCACCGTCAACGACCCGAACGGGTGCGGCGACTGGAAGGTGCGGTTGATGCCGGCGCGCGCCCGGCTGTGCGCGGGGGCGGCGACCAGGTCCCGCCCGTCATACGCGACCCGACCCTCGTCGGCGCGATAGAGCCCGGCGACGACGTTGATGCAGGTGGTCTTGCCCGAGCCGTTGGGCCCGACGAGCCCCAGCACCTCGCCCGGGCGCAGGTCGAAGCTGACGCCGTCCAGCGCCCGGAAAGCGCCGAAGCGCTTCACGAGACCGGTCACCACCAGCAGAGGGGGGGCCAGCAAAGGGGGTGCGGCGTTCACGTCAGGGGACACGGACACCTCGCCGCGAAATCAGCGAGACGAGCCCGTTCGGCAGGAACAGCACGAGGCCCACGATCAGGGCGCCGTAGATCAGCTGGAAATACTGCGGCAGTCCGATGCCGATGCCGTTGTACAGGCCGTATAATATCGCGACGCCCAGCACCGGCCCCAGCAGGGTCGCGGCCCCGCCAAACAGGGTGAACACAATGGCGAAGATGCTGATCCCGAGGTCGAAGACGCTTTCGGGGTAGAATGTCCCGATCGTCCAGGCATAGACGCCGCCCACCAAGCCCGCCACCAGCGACGACAGCAGCCAGGCGATCGTGCGCAGCCGCACCACCGGCACCCCGGCGCTGGCGGCGCTGACCGGGTCGTCCTTGATCGCCTGCAGCGCCAGGCCGAAGCGCGCGTTCCGCAGTACCGCGACCAGGGCCAGCGACGCCGCCAGGATGATCACGGCCGCGGCGTAGCTGGCGGCCGGGGCATGCACGCCCGAGAGCGTGATTCCGTAGGGCCCGCGGGTCAGCCATTCGAGGTCGGGGTTGGACACGACCTGGTAGACGGCCTGGGCCGCCGCCAGGTTTGCGATGGCGAAGTAGGCGCCGGACAGCCGCAGCAAGGGCGTCAGCACCAGGCCCAGCACGACGGATGCGGCGCCCGCGACCAGAAGCGAGGGCACCGGCGGGAGGTGCCCCTGCTGCACCGCGATGGCGAAGCCGTAGGCGCCCACGCCGAAGAAGCCGACATAGCCGAACGGCAGGTAGCCGGTGAACCCGTAGGTCACGTTCAGCCCCTGCGCCAGCGTGAGGAACATGACGACATTGAACAGCAGCAGCTGGTTGCTGTAGGCCAGCGGCGCCAGCGCCATGGCGAGCACCACCGGGGCCGCCACCAGCACCAGGTCGCGCACCAGCCGCCGCCGCCCGGGGCCCCATGCCACGTCAGGCAAGCCGCACCCGGCGCCCCAGCAGCCCGCTCGGCCGCACCAGCAGCACCCCGATCAGCAGCAGGTTGGGCAACAGGTTCGCCCATTGGCTGAGATAGGTCTGCATCAGCATCAACGACACGCCATAGACGATCCCGCCCAGCACCGTGCCCAGCGGGTTGCCCAGCGTGCCCACCACGATCACCGCGAAGGCCGTGATGTTCAGCTCCGCCCCGATCGAGGGCTTCACGCTGCCCAGCATGAACGGCGCGAACACCCCGGCCAGCGACGCCAGCGCCAGCCCGATCCCGAAGGCGATGGCCGAGACGCGGTGCACGTCGATCCCGGTCGCCAGGGCTTCCTCGCGGTTGACCATCACGGCGCGGGTCAGCGTGCCGAGCCGGGTGCGATAGAGGTACAGGAAGATGGCCAGCACCGCGGCCAGGCTGACCGCGGCGCTGACCATCCAGGACTTCGGCAAGGACGTGCCGAACACGCTCATGGGCCCCACGCCCAGCAGGCGCCCGGGCATCGAGCGCTCGTTCGCGCCGAAGGCCAGCGTCGCCAGCGCCTCGATCACCTGCGAGACGCCGAAGAACAGGATGATCGACAGCATCTCGGAATCGCGCGCCCGCAGCAGCCGCGGCACGACCGCCGCATAGAACGGCAGGCCGAGCGCGAAGAACGCCACGGGCACCAGGGCCGCCGAAAGCAGCGGGTGCACGCCCAGGCCCGTGAACAGCGTCGCTGCGCCGAACGCGCCCAGCATCAGCACGTCGCCATGCGCCAGGTTGACGATGCGCATAACGCCGAACACGAGGTTCAGGCCCAGCCCGACCAGGGTGAAATAGAGCCCGAACACCAGTCCGGACAGAACCGCGTGCAGCAGCAAGCTACGCCCCGCCTCCCGCCCGATGACACGCCGTGGGCGGGGCGCCGCCGCACACGGTCAACTATCCCGCCCCGTACACCGGCTTGGCCGTCGCCACCTCGGGCGGATAGACCACGTTCATCTTCAGCTTGCCCTTGCCGTCCGGCATCAGCTGCCCGCATGGGGTGACGGAGCCGATCTGCGCGCCCATCGCGTTCAGCTCGAACGGGCCGTTCAGCGTGCGGATCTTGCCCGACAGCGCGAAGGCGGCGCGCCGCAGCTCCAGCTGCGCCATGCTGTCGGCCGTCGCCAGCGTCCGCTCGATCACCAGCCCCGTGTTGTAGCCCGAGATGGCGTTGAACCCGAACTCCACCCGTCCGCCGGGGTAGGCCTTGTCCCAGGCGGCGCGGTATTCCGCGACCGACAGGCCCACGTCCGGCTTGTAGTCGATGTCGGCCGAGGTGGCGAAGGTGAACACCCGCTCCATCGGGCCGTAGCCGACCGTCTTGGCCAGCTCGTCCGCCTCGAGCCCCGGGTAGACCTGGAAGCGCCACTTGAACGACACGCCGCTGTCGCCCAGGTTGCGGAGGAAGGCGATGTCGTTGTTCGGGTAGCCCAGGGCGATGACGGCATCGGGGTTCGCCGCGGCGATGTTGTTGATCAGCACCGTGTAGTTGCTGGTCGCCGTGGGCACGCCCTGGTCGTAGACGAACTCGAGCGGGGCGCCGCTGGCCTTCAGCATGCGCCGGAAGGCGTTGGCCAGCGTGCCGGTGAACTCGTTGGTGGTATAGATCAGCGCCACCTTCTTGATGCCGTTCGCCGGGCCTTCCTTGGCCAGGAACGCGGCCACCCAGCGCGGCCATTCGTCCGAGAACGGCGTGGAGGTGAGCACCATGTAGGGGTTGTCGGCCGAGAACAGGCTGAGGCCGGAGCCCGTGGGGTTGAACAGCAGCACCTTGTTGTCGCGCGCCACCGGCATGGCGGCGGCAGCCAGCACGGAGCCCGAGTTGCAGATCAGCACGTCCACCTTGTCCTGCGTGATCAGCTGGTTGATCAGCGTCGTCGAGGTGGCAGGCGCGCTCTGGTCGTCGTACGACACCAGCTTGAGCGGGATCTTGCGGCCATAGGGCTTGATGAAGGCGCCGCCCTCCGCGTTCAGCCGCTCCGCCCACAGCTTCAGCCCGGAATACACCGGCATGCTGATGGCGGCATAGGTGCCGGACCCCGAATACACCGAGCCCACCTTGATCTCGGCCGGCACCGCCTGCGCCCGGGCCTGCGATATCAGCGGCAGCGCGCCCGAAGCGGCCAAGAATGTCCTGCGATGCATCGCGTCCCCCATCGTGTTCTGTTCTGTGGCGCGCGTGTCCGGATGCGCCCGTTCTTATGGCGGCCACTCTCGGTCCACCCCCCCACCCCGTCAAGGCGCGGTGGCTGGACCGGGCGCGCCGAACGGGCGAAGACTGCGTCATGCCCGACCAGACCGAACTGCACATCGACGACCGGCCCCTGGGCCGCGTCGCCACCCTCGTCATCGCCAACCTCCGGCGCCTCAACACGCTGAACGGCGCGCTGATGCAGGAGCTGGTGGACCGCTTGCACGGCCTGGCCGCCGACCCGGCACTGCGGGCCCTCGTGCTGACCGGGGCGGGCGACCGCGCCTTCGTCGGCGGGGCCGACATCGACGAGATGGCGGCCCTGCGCAGCCCCGCCGACGCCCGCGCCTTCATCGGCCGCGTGCATGCCTGCTGCCACGCCGTGCGCGCCGTGCCGGTGCCGGTGTTCGCCCGCATCCAGGGCTACTGCTTCGGCGCCGGGCTCGAGCTGGCGGCGTCGTGCGACCTGCGCGCCGCCGCCGACACGGCGCTGTTCGGCATGCCCGAGGTGAAGCTCGGCATCCCGTCGGTCGTCGAGGCCGCACTGCTGCCGGGGCTGGTGGGCTGGGGCCGCACCCGGCAGATGCTGCTGCTGGGCGAGAGCTTCACCGCGCACGAGGCGGAGGCCTGGCGCCTTGTCGAGGCCTGCGTGCCGCCCGGGCAGCTGGACGCCACGGTCGAGGGATGGGTGGCCCAGACGCTGACCGCGACGCCCCGCGCGGTGCGGCTGCAGAAGGCGCTGATCCGCCAGTGGGAGGATCTGCCGCTGGCCGCCGCCGTGCAGGCCGGGATCGACAGCTTCGCCGCCGCCTACGAGACCGACGAGCCGGGCCGGGCGATGCAGGCGTTCCGCGAGACGCAGCGCCGGTCCAGGGCGGGTGTCGCAAGGCAGAAATGAACGGGCGGCACCCCTGTCCGCAGGGGTCCGCGCTTGCTAGCCTGCCCACGGCAAGCCCGGCCAACGGGCGCCACGGGAGACGCGCCATGAAGACCATCCTTGCCGCCATCGCGCTGAGCGCCGCCGCCGCTGCGCCGGCCTGGTCGGCCAAGACCGATATCCTGATCGGCCTCGATTCCAAGGTCGCCTATGGCCCCGAGGGCCAGGGCAACGTGAAGCCCGGCGACGACGCCGTGCTGGTGATGGACGTCTCGGTCCCCGCCCGCCCGCGCATCCGCGCCAGCCTGCCGCTGGTCAACTCGCTGCTCGGCCCGCCCACCAACCTGCAGATCACGCCCGACGGGCGGCTGGGCCTGATCGCCAACTCCGTCGTGTCCGTCCAGGACGGCGCGGCCTGGAAAACGGCACCCGACGACAAGCTGTACGTCGTCGACCTGGCTGCCACGCCGCCCAAGCTCATCGACACCGTGACCGTCCACAAGCAGCCCTCGGGCCTGGCCATCTCCCGCAAGGGCGACCTGCTGCTGATCGCCAACCGCGCCGGCAAGAGCATCTCCGCCCTGTCCATCCAGGGGACGACCGTGAAGCTGCTGGCCGAGATCCCGACGGGCAACGAGGTCGCGGGCATCGGCATCACGCCGGACGGCCGCCGGGCTTTTGCGGTGATGAACCTTGTCAACAAGGTCGCGGTGTTCGAGATCGACGGGCAGAAGGTCACCTACGACAAGGCGATGGACATCCCGGCGGCGTTCAACCCCTACAACATCGACATCACGCCCGACGGCCGCTTCGCCATCGCGAGCAGCACCGGCGCGGGCGGGAACAACGCCGACGCGCTGACCGTGATCGACACCAAGGGCCCGCATCCCCACGTGGTGGGTCTCGCCACGGCCGGCACGGGGCCCGAGGGCTTCGCAATCTCGCCCGACGGGAAGTGGGCCGTGACCCCGCTGCTGCTGGGCTCCGGCGGCAAGCATGCGGATTGGAGCTACACGAAGGGCGGCCAGGCCGTCCTGCTGCAGCTGGCGTCGGGCGGCGACATCCGCGTGATGAATCGGCTGCCGCTGGGCGGGCTGCCCGAGGGCGTCGCCTTCAGCCCGGCCGGCGACTACGTCTACATCGGCAACTACCTGGACAAGAACCTGCAGGTGTTCCGCCTGGCCGGCGGCAAGCTGACGGCCACGGGCACGGTGTTGACCCTGCCGGGCCAGCCCGCCTCGCTGCGCGGCCCCGCCCGGTAAGGGGCCGGGGTTGCTCAGACCACCTTGTCGCTGATCACCTGCGGCACCGGGACGCTGCCGCGGAACGAGTCCCGCTGCTCCATCCGGTCGCTGTAGGCAGCCAGGTGCGGGTGGTCGGTGCGCCAGGGATAGTCGGGGAAGCGCACGTCGAGGTAGCGGCAGACCGTGCCCGCGGCGATGTCGGCCAGGCCGAACCGGTCGCCGACGATGAAGGTGCGGGTGCCCGCCCAGCCGGCCAGGGCGCGCATGCCGCCGTCGACCTTGCGCATCTGCCGGGCCTTCCACTCGGGGCTTTGCTGCTCGGCCGGGCGGTGCCGCTCGATGAACAGCTGCACCAGCGCGTCGCACACGCCGTCGGATACCACCTCCACCCGGCGGGCGAACAGCCGGTCGTCCAGCCCGTCCGGCAGCATCGGGGGGCCCGGCAGCTTCGCCTCGATCCATTCCAGGATGAAGCGCGACTCATAGACGCTGTCGCCGTCGTCCAGCAGCAGCACCGGCAGCTTTTCCAGCGGGTTGTGCTGCGGCGTCTGCGTCGTGCCGTCCCACGGCACCTCGGTCAGCAGCTCGAAGGGGATGCCTTTCTCGGCCAGCGCGATCCGCACCTTGCGGGCATAGGGGCTGGGCGTGGCGCTGATCAGCCTCAGCATGGGGCGGCGCCCCCGGCAGTGGACGTGCCTGCGGCCACCGGATAAGCAACGGCACCGGATCGACCGGCCGAACGATGAGCCACGCGCACCTCCGTGAAACGTCCACGTCGGCCGCGTGTCCAGCAGAAGAACCCGGGACAGGTCAAGGCCGAACCATGCAGTCCGTCGCGTCATGAACCTGTATCTCGCGGGGCCCGACATCTTCTTCCCCGACGCGCCGGCCATCGCGGACCGCAAGCGCGCGCTGTGCCGGGAGTACGGCTTCACGCCGCTGCACCCGCTGGACGGGGCGCTGCCCGTGGCGGCGTCGCCCGAGGCGGTGGCCGACCTCATCTACGACGCGAACCGGGCCCGCATGCTGCAGGCGGACCTGGTGGTGGCCGACCTCACGCCGTTCCGCGGCCCCAGCGCGGATCCGGGGACCGTGTTCGAGCTGGGGTTCATGACGGCGCTCGGCCGGCCCGCCTTCGCCTATTCGCACACGGCGGCGCTGCTGCGCGCACGGACCGTCGCTGCCCTGCCGGGCGCCCATGCCGGCCCGGACGGGCGCTGGTTCGACCCGGACGGGGCCGAGATCGAGGATTTCGGCCTGGCCGACAACCTGATGATCTCGTCGGCCCTGCGCCGGGCCGGTCGGACGTTGATGGTGCCGCTTCCGGTCGTGGGTGGTGGCGAGCGGGCCGACCCCTTCGAGCGTTGCCTGGCGGCGGCGCGGGCCGCTTTGTTGCGTTAACCCGTTCGCAACCCGTTGGCGGTAGTTTTGCGGCATGAACTCTCGGGATGCCTTGGGCGACACGTCGTCCGCCAGCGCGATCACGGATTCCCGGGTGATCGAGTTCACGCCGATCGCGTTGCGCGCGGCTGCCGAGAGCGTGGGGGTCGCGATCCTGGGTCTGCCCTCCGGTGCGGTCGTGACGTCGGTGGGGCTGCGCCCGCCGGTGAACGCGGTGGAGCTGGGGTATGGGGGCGTGGTGCCGGAGCGGCTACTGTGCGAGGGGGAGCTGGCGGCGCTTCTGATCGCCTACTGCATCGCGGCCAAGATCCCGATTCCGATGAAGGCCGAGAAGCGCCTCCGGGTGACGCAGACCGGGATCGCCTTCGGTTTCGTCAGCAGCCGGCGCCTGCCGCCGCTCGGGCACCGCCCGCCCCGATGATGGGCCCTGTCAGGCGGCTGCCTGGGCCCTGACGGCGACCAGGCGGCGCCGGACCCGCTCGAGCGTCATGCCGTCCTCCACCAGGCGGGCGCAGAACCGCCCGGCCGGCGGCGCGTCCGGATACAGGGTTGCGAACTCGGCAGCGTTCTGGAAGGCGCCGCGGCTGCTGTCGTCGAGGAACGTCTCGGAGGCCGCACCCTCGGCCAGCAGCACGTCGTGCCGGTCCAGCTCGATATGGATGTACTCGACCTGGCGGAGCGTCCGCTCCTGCACGATCCCCTGCCCGTTCACGAGGCAGGTCGCCGGGATCAGCACGCCATCCAGGAACATCGCGTGCCGCTGCGACACCAGAAGGTCCCGCCGCGGCAGGCTGCCGCCCTGGCTGTCGGTGCCCAGGCTGCCGGCGCGGAAGCGCACCGGCTGCAACGCCGGGTTGGCGGTCAGGAAGCGGCCGCCATAGCTGCGCCGGCCGATCCAGCGGATGGCCCGGTACACGCCGGAGACGGTCAGCACGTGATCGCCGATCGCCAGGGTCTCGACCGCGACCGGCCCCCGCTCCGTCTCGATCGAGGTGCCCGCGACGTAGCAGGCGATCGAGCTGGTCTGGACCGACTGGTCGCTGAACATCAGCGTCTGGATGTTGGACAGCATGTCGGCGATCGCCGTGCTGGTGTTGGTCACGACGACGGTCGCGCCCGACTTGCTCAGCGTGTACGCGGCCCGCGCGCCCGAGAACACCACCGTGTTGGTGCCGCCGCCGCCATCGATCGTGTCGGCGTCGGCATTCACCGTGAAGTTGTCGTCGCCGGATCCGCCGACCGTCGTGTCGATCAGCGTGTTGTAGGCGATCGCCAGGTTGTTCGTCATGGAATCGAAGCTGCTGAACGTGCCCGCGTTCAGGTTGACGGTGCTGCCGGTCGAATAGCCCGACAGGTTCAGCGTGTTGCCCGTCCCCTTGTCCCACAGCGTGATGACCGGGCTCGTGTTCATCGTGAAGTCGAAATACTGCTGCAGGTCCCCGGTGATGTTGGTTCCGAACCCGAACACCTGCCCGCCCGACAGCGGGGTGCTGACCGCCACGCCATACAGCTGCTGGATCGAGAGGATGTCGAGCGGCATCCAGGTGGTCGCCTGGTGGCCGTTCCAGTTCGTGCCGCTGACGGTGTAGCTGCTGTAGTACTCGGCCGACGTGTCCGACGGATCGATATACGACATGATCGACCATTCCCGGCTGTCGAACGCGCTGAACTGCTGCGTCGCCGAGTTGACGTTGCCGTTATAGGCGCCCCCATGGCCGAGCCCGAGGAAATGCCCCTCCTCGTGCGTCACGACCTGGATCGGGTAGCCGCCGCTCTGGCTGTAGGAGCCCAGCGGACCGAAGCCGGCCACGCTGGTGTCGATCGAGATGAACGACCCCGCAGCGGGGTTCGACAGGTGGTTCGTTCCCGGCGCGTGGTTGAACGTGGACGAGCTTTCATAGGCGTTGCCGTCGGAGCCGCGCTTGAACGTCAGGTTCGCCGCGCTGGACGTCGCCGTCTCCACGAAGCTGACGTTCGCGACGGAGGCCCATAGCGAGAGCCCCGAGCGCAAGGCGATCTGTTCGGCCGGGGTCCAGTTGGCCGCGGGGTCGAAGTAGTAGTCCAGCGTGCCGCCCGCCGTGCCTGCCGTGCTGCTCGCACCCCATTTGAACGCGTTGGAGCTGGTGTTGTAGGTCGCCGGGTTGTCGTCGTTCCACGTATGGAAGCTGGTGGCGACGATCACGCCGCTCGCGTTCACCCCGGTGATGAACGCGACCTCCGTCGCCTGCGAGGGGCTGACCGGGCCTGCGTTGGACGTGCTGGTGCTCGTGCCGCCGGAGTTGGCCGTCGCGGCGAGCGGGTAGCTGTCGAGCGTGTCGGGCGTGTAGACGCCGCCATAGCCGTCCGTCTGGTCCGCATCCGCAGTGGGGTCCGTCATGGCCGAATCCGTGAGGTCGGGTCGGACGATCCTGGCTGTGCTGTCCACGGCTCGGCTTCCTTCTGGCTGCGCCGCGCTGGGGCGGTCCTGTGACAACCAGCCTAACACAACACGGTCCCGTGATGAAGCCTCTCGTCAGGCCGCCTCGAACAGCGCCTCGACCTCGATCGGGATGTCGCTGTACAGCTCCGCGACCCCGATCGCCGAGCGGGTGTGGCGCCCGGCCTCGCCGAACACCTCCACCATCAGGTCCGAGAAGCCGTGCAGCACCTCCGACGGCCGATTGAAGCCCGGCGCGCAGTTGACGAACCCGACCACGCGCACGCACCGGGCCACCCCGTCGAGCGTGCCGAGGAAGTGCCGCAGCGTGCCCAGCGTCGCCAGCCCGGCCAGCCGTGCCGCCGCGCGCCCTTGCTCGATCGAGAGTTCGCGGCCTAGCTTGCCCATCACGAGCGGCACGTTGTTCTCGCCCAGCGGCCCATGCCCGCTCATGTAGATCATGCCCTGGGAGCGCAGGGCGCGCACGCGGTTGGCCTCGTCCTTGAACGGGGGCGGCAGTACCAGGCCGAGGGCAGACAGGCGTTGCTCGTGGGACATGCGATGCTCCATATCGGAAGAGGGGCTGAATGACGTTCGATGGGATCGTCCTGGGCGCAGGCGCCGCCGGCATGGTGGCCGCCCTGCGCGCCGCCGACCAGGGGGCCCGGGTGGCGCTGGTGGACCCGCACGGCGCCCGCGCGTCCAACCTGGTGGCCAGCAGCGGCCTGTTCTCCGCCGCCGGGACGCGCTTCCAGCAGGCCAACGGAACGGAGGACGGGCCCGCGCAGTGGTCCCGGGACATCCATGAGAAAGCCGGGGGCGCGGTGGACCCGGTCATCGTCGACCGCGTGACCGCTCGTTCCGCCGACCTCGCCCACTTCTTCGCCGACCGTCTCGGCTTCGCCGTCCGCCACCTGCCCGGCCTCGACATCCCCGGTCACAGCGCCCCCCGCCTGCACGAGGCGCACCCGGAGGGCGGCGCCGGGCTGGCGGCCCTGCTGTTCGGCGCCGTGGCCCGCACCCCGTCCATCACGGTCGTCGCGGCCGACGCCTCCGGGTTGATCACCGAACCCGGCGCCGAACCCGGCGGTGCACGCGTGATCGGCGCCGACACCAGCCAGGGCCCGCTGCACGCCGGCTGGACTTTGCTGGCCTCGGGCGGCTTCGGCGCCCAGGCCGGCATGCTGGCCCGCCACGTCCCGGAGATCGCGGGCGCCGTCTATATCGGCGTCGGGCCGAACGACGGCCGCGCGCATCACTGGGGCAGCCGCCTGGGTGGCACGCTGGCCTTCATGGACAGCTACCAGGGCCAGGGGCACACGATCCCGGACGGTCTGGGGCGCCTCGGGCCCGGCCTCACCTCGTTCGGCGCCATGCTGGTCAATGCCCGGGGCGAGCGCTTCGCCGACGAGAGCATGGGTCCGTCGGAGTTCGGCGCCTTCGTCCTGGCCCAGCCGGGCGGCACCGCCATCGAGATCTTCGACGGCCGCATTCACGAGGAAGGCCGCCAGCTCAGCACCTACCGCGCCTGCCTCGCCCGCGGCGTCGTGGTGGAACGGGTGGACGAGGCGGGGTTGGCCGCCGCATTCCGGCTGCCGCCGGAGGCGCTGCATCGGAGCCTGCTGGACTATGCCGCGATCGTCGCCGGCGCGCCGGACCCGCATGGCCGCCGCGTGGCGCTGCGTCCGCTCGTGCCGCCGTATTACGCGGCCCGGGTCACCGGTGCGCTGGCCCATACGCAGGGCGGGCTGCTGATCGACGGCCGGGCCCGGGTGCGCCGGGGCGGGGGGGTCGTTCCGGGCCTGCTGGCCGCAGGCGCCGCCGCCGCCGGGATCTCCGGCCATGGGGCGGCGGGTTACCTGCCCGGCAACGGGCTCGGCCACGCCTTCACCCTGGGCCTCGTGGCCGGCGAGACGATTGCGGGGGGCGCGCCGGCACGGGATGTGCTTCCATCCGCTGGAACCAGGAGCTTGTGACCATGGCGCTCGGACGACGGTCTATCCTGACGGGGGCGGCGGGCGCAGCCGGCGCGCTGTGGCTCGACCCCACCCTGGCCCTGGGTGCCGACGGGGTGCTGACCATCGCGCTGCCGAACAACCCGTCGACGATGGACCCGATCCAGACGTCGAACCATGACGGCATGGCCATCAGCAACCTAGTGTTCGAGAACCTGCTGGAGGTGGACCTCGACGGCAACCCGGTCCCGTGCCTCGCGCGGGCCATGCCGACCGTGTCGGACGATGCGCTGACCATGACGTTCGACCTGCGGGACGACGTTCAGTTCCACGACGGCACGGCCTTCGGGGCGGAGGACGTGAAGTACAGCTACGACTACATGCTGAACCCGGCCAACAAGTCGCTTCGCCGTGCCATCTTCAGCCCGATCTCGGGCATCGAGGTGGAAAGCCCCACCCGGGTCGTGTTCCGGTTCAGCACGCCGCTGCGCCCGTTCTTCCAGTACCAGACCAAGTTCATGGGCATCTTCCCCAAGGGCAGCCGCGAGGCGCACGGCGACCGGTATTTCGCCAACACGCCCATCGGCGTCGGCACCGGGCCTGGGATCTTCATGGAGTGGGTGCCCAACGACCGCCTTGTCGTGCGCCGCAACCCGAAGTACTGGCGCCGTGGCGTGCCGGCCTGGACGCGGGTGATCGCCAACATCGTCACCGAGGACAGCGCCCGCGTCGCCTACCTGCAGACGGGCCAGGCCGACATCATCAGCGCGCCGCCGCCGCACCAGCTGACGGAGCTGGCGGGCACGCCTGGGATCGAGGTGGGGCGCAAGACGGCGCTGGGCGGCCTGTACTTCATGCAGACCAACACGCTGCGCGCGCCGTTCGACGACGTGAACTTCCGCAAGGCGGTCAGCTGCGCGATCGACCGCGAGAAGATCTGCGAGGAGGTGTTCTACGGCACCGTCAGCGCGTCCGCCGTGCCCGCCGCGGCGCAGGCGCCCTGGTTCAACCCGGAGGCCAACGCCGCCCTGTCCTACGACCCGGCCCGCGCCCGCGCCTACCTCGCCAAGTCCAAGTACCCGACCGGCGCCAGCTTCGACGTCATGGTGCCGAACCCGCCTTATCTGATCGACACGCGCGACGCGGCCGTCGTGATGCAGGCGATGCTGGCCGCAATCGGGATCAAGATGAACATCCGCAGCGTCGAGATGCCCACGGCGCTATCCGCCATGTCGGCCGGCAGCCACGTCGCGACCCTGTTGCCGCTGATGGCGCCCAGCGATCCCACCTTCCACATCGGCATCTGCTACATGGCCGACGGGCAGCAGGCGAAGTCGTCCAACTGGTCCGACCCGGCGCTGACCGAGCTGTTCCGGCAGAGCTACCGCGCCACCGACCCGGCCGTGGCGAACCCGCTTTATCAGAAGATGCAGGCCATATTGGCCGAGGCCTGCCCGCACATCTGGCTGGGCTACGTCGTCGTCACCAACGCCTGGCGGCAGCCGATCGGCGACTATCAGGTCAACACCGGCCTGACGATCTGGGCGCGCGACGTGAAGCCGGCCTAGCCCTCCCGATGTCCGGCTTCGCCGGCCGGCTCGCCGGCTCGTTCATCATGCTGGCGATCGTCAGCATCGTGCTGTTCGCGCTGGTGCGCGCCATCCCGGTCTCGCCGGCCCGCGTGGTGCTAGGGCCCGACGCCACGGAATCGGACGTCGCGGCTTTCGACCGGGATCACGGCCTCGACCAGCCCGTGGCCACGCAATACCTGCGCTGGGTCGCCGGCATGGCGCGGGGCGACTTCGGCGAGAGTTATGCCGACGGCACGCCGATCGGGCCGCGCCTGGCCGCCACCTTCCCCATCACGCTCGAGCTCGTGGTGCTCGGCTTCCTGTTCGCGCTGGCGCTCGCCATCCCGCTCGGCATCGTCTCGGCCTTCTGGCCCGGCACCTGGATCGACCACCTGGCGCGCCTGATCGCGGTCGTCGGCGTCTCCGTGCCGGGGTTCTGGCTCGGCCTGCTGCTGATCGGCTGGTTCGCCGTGGGCCTGCGCTGGCTGCCGCCCGGGAGCTTCGTGCCCTGGCGGGAGCCTTGGGTCCAGGCGGAATGGGCGCTGCGGGCGTGGCTGCATCTGCGCAGCCTCGTGCTGCCCACCATTGCCGTGGGGTTCTACTACGTGGCCATCATCAGCCGCATGACCCGCGCCTCCGTCGGGGATGCGCTGGAGCAGGACTGGGTCCGCACCGCGCGCGCCATGGGCATCGGGCGGCGCCGGGTTCTGGTCTATGTGCTGAAGAACGCGATGGGCCCCGTCGTGACGGTGTCCGCCATGTCGTTCGGCTACATGTTCGGCTGGGCGCTGATCGTGGAGCAGGTGTTCAACATCGCGGGCATGAGCCGGGCCCTGCTGTCGGCGATCTTTCAGCGCGACTACCTGACGGTCCAGGCGATCGTGCTGGTGATCACCGCCATCTTCCTGCTGGCGAACCTGGTGGCGGACCTGCTGTATCGCGTGCTGAACCCCCGGCTTTCGGCATGAGGCATTGGTCGGCCTGGCTGGGGGCGGCGCTCGTCGTCGGCGTGGTGGGCCTGGCGCTGCTGGCACCCTGGATCGCGCCGTTCGACCCGCTGGCGCTCAATCTGCGGGCCAAGCTGCAGCCGCCGGGGGCGCTGCACTGGCTGGGCACGGATCAGACCGGGCGGGACATGCTGAGCCGCGTGCTGTGGGGTGCCCGGCCGTCGCTGGCGGTGGGCGTGGTGGCCGTCGTCATCGGCGTGCTGGGCGGCTGCTCGCTGGGGCTGACGGCCGCCTGGTATCGCGGCGTGTGGGGCCAGGTGGCGATGCGCGCCATGGACGGGCTGGCCTCCATCCCGCTGCTGATCTGGGCCATCGCCGTCGTCGGCATCGTGGGCGTGGGCCCGACCGTGCTGGGGCCGCTCGTGCTGCCGAACGAGGCCAAGCTCATCCTGCTGATCGGCATCTTCTACATGCCGCCGCTGGCGCGCGTGACTTATGGCGGCGCGCTGTCGGAGGTCGCGGCCGACTACGTCGTCGCCCGCCGCTCCCAGGGGGCCGGCGACCTGGCCATCCTGCTGGGCGACGTGCTGCCGAACTGCCTGGGCCCCGTCATCGTGCAGGCGACGCTGCTGATCGCGGTCGGCATCGTCGTCGAGGCGTCGCTCAGCTTCATCGGCCTGGGCGTGGAGCCGCCGAACCCGAGCTGGGGCAGCATGCTGGCCGATGCCCGCAACTATGTGTTCACGGGGCAGTGGTGGATGTCGGTGTTCCCGGGGCTGGCCATCTCGCTGAGCGTGATCGGCTTCAACCTGCTGGGCGACGCGCTGCGCGACGCGCTCGACCCGCGCCGGGTCGCGGGTGCGGGCATGGTCGGCTGATGCTGGAGGTGGAGGGCCTGCGCGTCGGCTTCCCCGTGCAGGGCCGCATGATCGAGGTCGTGCGCGGGGTCAGCTTTCGCCTGGGCGAAGGCGAGGCGCTGGGCCTGGTGGGCGAGAGCGGGTCGGGCAAGAGCCAGACGGCGCTGGCGATCCTGCGGCTGCTGAAGCCGCCCGGGCGCATCCTGGGCGGGTCGGTGCGTTTTGCCGGGCAGACGCTGACGACGCTCGACGACCGCGCCATGCGGGCGCTGCGGGGGGCCGGGATGTCGATCGTCTTCCAGGACGCCACGGCCTCGTTGAACCCGGCCTTCACCATCGGCGACCAGATCATCGACGTCGTGACCGCGCATCGGGGCGGCGGGCGCCGCCGCGCGCGGGATCAGGCCGTGGAGGCGCTGGAGCGGGTCGGCATCGCCCAGGCCGCCACCCGTCTTTCGGCCTATCCGCACCAGTTCTCCGGCGGGATGCGCCAGCGCGTGCTGATCGCCATGGCCGTCGCCTGCCGCCCGCGCCTGCTGATCGCCGACGAGCCCACGACCGCGCTGGACGTGACGGTGCAAAAGCAGATCGTGCGCCTGCTGGCGGAGCTGCGCCGAGATCTGGGGCTTGCGCTGCTGTTCATCACCCACAACCTGGACCTGATGGCCGAGATCTGCACCCGCGCCGTGGTGCTGTACGGCGGCATGGTGATGGAGGAGGCGCCGGTCGCGGCCCTGTTCGCCACGCCCCGCCAGCCCTACACGCGCGCCCTGCTGTCCTGCGTGCCGCGCCTGTCGGACCCGGCGGGCCAATTCAGCGTCATCGAGGGCGCGCCGCCCATCCCGGGCCGCCTCGGCGCCGGCTGCCCGTTCGAGCCGCGCTGCCCCGCCTGCCTGCCCGTCTGCGCCACCACCCTGCCGCCGGAGCAGCCGCTGCCGGACGAAGGCCGCCTCGCCTGCTGGAACCCGGCCCCGGCATGACCGCGCTTCTGACGCTGGAGCATGTGTCCAAGCGCTATGGGCAGGGCGGGCCCGTCGCCCGGCTGCTGCACCGCGCCCGCCCCGTGATGGCGGTGCAGGATGTCAGCCTGGTGCTGCCGCGCGGCCAGGTGCTGGGCGTGGTGGGCGAGAGCGGCAGCGGCAAGTCCACCCTGGCCCGCATGATGCTGGGGATCGAGCCACCCACCGCCGGCACCATCCGGCTGGACGGGACCGATCTTTCCACCCTGCGCGGCGCCGCCCGGCGCCAGGCGCGCCGCCGGGTGCAGATGGTGTTCCAGGACCCCGGCGGCTCGTTGAACCCGCGCAAGACGGTGGGCCGTGTGCTGGGCGAGAGCCTGGGGCTGGCCGGTCTGCCGCGCGCCGCCCGGCCCGAGGCCGCCGCCGCCCTGCTGGAGCGCGTGGGCCTCGCCCCCGCCATGCGCGGCAACTACCCGCACCAGCTTTCGGGCGGGCAGAAGCAGCGCGTCGCCATCGCCCGGGCGCTCGCCGTCTCGCCGGACCTCGTCGTCGCCGACGAGCCGGTGTCGGCGCTGGACGTGTCGCTGCAGGCGCAGATCATGCGGCTGCTGCTGCAGCTGCGGCGGGAGCTGGGCCTGACGCTGGTGTTCATCAGCCACGACCTCGCCCTCGTGCACCATCTGTGCGACCAGGTGCTGGTCATGCAGCGGGGCCAGGTGGTCGAACGCGGGCCGCCCGCCTCGGTCCTGCACCGCCCGGCCCACCCCTACACAAGCCTGCTGATCGATGCCATCCCGAAGGGACCAGTGCGGGCCGTCCCGCAGGGACCCGCCCGCAAGGAGCCTGCATGACATTGCGCTGCGACCTCATCGTCCGTGACGCAGTCCTGATCGACGGCACCGGCGCCCCGGGCACGCGGGGCGACCTGGCCGTGACCGGCGACCGCATCGTGGCCATGGGCGAGCTGGGCAGCGCCAGCGCCACGCGGGAGGTGCTGGCGCAGGGCCGGGTGCTGGCGCCGGGCTTCATCGACGCCCATACGCACGACGACCAGGTCGTGCTGTGCGGGCCCGCCTGCATGCTGTGCAAGACCTCCCAGGGGGTGACGACGGTCGTGGTCGGCAATTGCGGCATCAGCCTCTCGCCCGTGCCGATGCAGACCCGGCCCCCGCCGCCGCTCGACGGCGTGTGCGCCCCGGAATGGTGGATCTTCGACAGCTTCGCCGCCTATGCCGAGCGCCTGGTGCGCACGCCGTCCTCGGTCAACACGCTGGCGCTGATCGGCCACATGTCGTTGCGGATCGGCGCGATGCAGGGCGACACCGCCCGCCCGGCGACGGCGCGGGAGAGTGCCGCCATGGCCCGGCAGCTGACCCAGTGCCTGCAGGAGGGTGCGGCCGGGCTGTCGACCGGGCTGTTCTACCCGCCCAGCGCCCATGCGCCCACGGACGAGGTCATCGCCGTCGCCGAAGCCCTGCGCGGGACCGGCGGGCTGTACGTCACGCACATGCGGGACGAGGCGGACGGGGTGCTGGACAGCATCGAGGAGACGCTGCGGATCGGCACGGCGGTGGGGGCGCCGGTGGTCATCAGCCACCACAAATGCGCCCTGCCCGAGAACCACGGCCGCAGCATCGAGACGCTGCCGCTGATCGAGCGCCATGCCGCCCGCCATCCGCTGGCCTTCGACGTCTATCCCTACACCGCCGCCTCCACGTCGCTGGCGGCGCGCAAGCCGCGGGCGGACATCCCGGTGCAGGTGACGTATTCCGTGCCGCACCCCGAGATGGCCGGACGGCAGCTGACCGAGGTGGCGGCGGAGTGGGGCGTCTCGTTGGAGGAGGCGGTGGCGCGGCTGATGCCGGGCGGCGGCATCTTCCACAGCATGGCGGAGGCGGACGTGCAGCGCATCATGGCCCACCCGCTGTCCATGATCGGCAGCGACGGCGGCCCGCTGGCCGCACGGCCGCACCCGCGGCTCTGGGGCACCTTCCCGCGCGTGCTGGGCCATTACAGCCGCGAGCTCGGGCTTTTCCCGCTCGAGACGGCGATCCACAAGATGACGGGCCGCACCGCCGCGGTGTTCGGCCTGGCCGACCGCGGCACGCTGCGGCCCGGCGCGCACGCGGACCTGGTGCTGCTCGACCCCACCACGGTGCGGGACCGCGCGACCTTCGCCGAACCCCGCCAGGTGGCGGACGGCATCCTGGAAACCTGGGTCAACGGCCGGTCCGTCTACACCGCCGGCGCGGGCGCCTCCGACACGCCGGCGGGGCGGCTGCTCCGGCGAAGCCCTCCGCCCGCGCCCATGTAGGGGCGGCGCAACGCTGGGCCGCCATACCGGCGTTCGCCATCGCCCGGGCGTGCGATAGACTGAGCCCATGAGCACAGACGGTTCCATGCCCTGGCGGGCGGTGCTCGCGGCCTCGGCCGCGGCGCTCGTCGGCAACGGGCTGGCCCGCTTCGCCTATTCGCCGCTGCTGCCCGTGCTGATCGCCGAGCACTGGTTCACCCCGGCGGCGGCAGCCTATCTCGGCGCGGCCAACCTGCTCGGCTACCTGTGCGGGGCATTGCTGGCCCGCACGCTGGGCGAGCGGCTGGGGGCGCCCTTCGTCCTGCGTGGCGGCATGCTGGCGGCGGCCGTGTCGCTGCTGGCCTGCTGCACGGCGCTGCCCTTCGCGTGGTTCTTCGTCTGGCGCCTCGTGTCCGGCATCGCCGGGGGCGTGCTGATGATCCTGGCGCCCTCGGTCGTGCTGCCCCATGTGCCGGCGGCACGGCGCGGCCTGGCCACGGGGCTGGTCATCACCGGCGTGGGGCTCGGCATCGCGCTGTCGGGCACGGCCGTGCCGCTGCTGCTGCACTGGGGCCTGACCGCGACCTGGTTGGCGCTGGGGCTGGCGTCGCTGGCCCTGACGGGGCTCGCCTGGCGTGCCTGGCCGGCCGGCCCGGTGCCGGGTGCGCCGGTGGCGACGAGCGCGGTTCCATCCGCCCCCGCTTCGGCCACCCCGATCTCGGCCACCCCGATCTCGGCCACCCCAGTCTCGGCCACCCCGGTCACGGCCACCCCGCGCGGAACGGTGGCCATCTCCGTCACCTATGGCCTGTGCGCCGTGGGGCTGGTGCCGCACATGGTGTTCCTGGTCGACTACGTCGCGCGGGGCCAGGGCCGGGGGATCGCGGCCGGCAGCCTTGCCTGGGTGCTGCTGGGGCTCGGCGCGCTGCTCGGCGCGGTGGTGGTCGGCTTTACGTCCGACCGCACGGGCCCGGCAGCGGCCATGCGGATCGTGCTCGCGACGGAACTCGCCTGCGTGCTGGCACTCGCCTTCGTCACCGCGCCAGTCGCCAGCGCCCTGTTCGCCTTCGTGGCGGGGCTTTGTCTCTCGGGCATCAGCACGGCGATGCTGGCGCGGATCCAGCAGGCCGCCGGGGCCGACCCGGCCGCCCGGCAGCGCGGCTGGAGCCAGGCGACGGTCGCCTGGGCCATCGGCCAGGCCGCCGCCGCCTACGGGCTCGCCTGGCTCTATGCCCGCACGGGGGGTTACGGCGCCCTGCTCGGCACCGCGGCCTCGGCCCTGGTGGTGGCGGCGCTCGTCGAGGCCGCGATCGACCGCGGCGCCGGGGCCGCTGTTGCAGGACAGGGTCGCGCGGGCTAGTCGGGGCGGCGCGTCACGCTCCCCGTTCATGAGGCTCCGATGACCGAAACAGCCGCTGTTGCCGGCCCCGCCGCACCGCGTCCGGCGCATGCCGACGAGGCCGGCGCAGTCGGCCGGATCGTGACCGCAGCCTACTCCCACTACATCGCCCGCATGGGCAAGCCACCGGGCCCGATGCTGGACGACTATGCCCGGCGCATCGCGGACGGGCAGGTCTGGGTGATCGAGGCAGGCGGTGCGATCCAGGGCGTCGTCGTCCTCGAAAACCAGGGGCAGGACGCGCTGCTGCTCGACAACGTGGCGGTGGCGAACGAGGCCCAGGGGCAGGGGATCGGGCGGCGTCTGATCGGCTTCGCCGAGAGCGAGGCCCGCCGCCGCGGCCTGCCGTGTGTCCGCCTCTATACCCATGTCACCATGACCGAAAACCTCGCGCTCTATCTGCGGCTCGGCTTCGCCGAAATCGGCCGGGGCAGCGAGAAGGGGTTCGACCGGATCTTCATGGAGAAGCCCGTCCGCTGATCGGGGACCGGACGCGCCGGGACTCCAGCCGCCCGCATGCCCGCCGGCGGCCCTGCTTGAGCCGCGCCGGGATTGCTGGTTCACTCCCTGCAACAAGAACAAACGGGAGAGAACGATGCGTCCCACCCTGCCGGTCCTGGCTGCGCTTCTGCTTGCCCCCTTGGCGGCCATGGACGCCCGGGCGCAAGCGCCGGCCGCGCCGCCGTTCCGCATCGGCGTGCTGTCCGACATGTCGGGCACCACCTCCGATCTCGGCGGCCGCGGGTCGGTCGTCGCGGCGCAGCTGGCGGTGGACGACAACGGCGGCACGGTGCTGGGGCGCAGGATCGAGGTCCTGTCCGGCGATCCGCAGTCCAAGCCCGACATCGGCTCCAACCTGGTCCGCAACTGGATCGACAAGGAGGGGGTCGAGGCCATCGCCGACATCCCCAACGCGGCCATCGCCATGGCCGTCCAGAACGTGGCGCGCGAGAAGCAGAAGATCACCCTGATCTCGGCCGCGGCCAGCGTGGACCTGTACGGCAAGGCGTGCTCGCCGACCGGGTTCCTGTGGACGTACGACACGGGGGTGCTGGCGCGCGGCTCGGCGCAGGCGATCTACGCGGCCGGCGGCACGAAGTGGTTCTTCATCACCGCCGACTTCTCGTTCGCGGTCCAGCTCGAGACCGACACCGTGGCCCAGGTGAAGGCGCTGGGCGGCACGATGCTGGGCGCCGCCCGCGTGCCGCAGGGCACGACCGACTTCTCCTCGGCGCTGTTGCAGGTGCAGAACTCGGGGGCCAACGCGCTCGGCCTGGCGCTGGCCGGGCTCGACATGGTGAACGCCATCAAGGGCGCGACCGAGTTCGGCCTGACCAAGACGGGCCAGAGGATCGCGGCCATGGTGCTGTTCGAGCCGGACGTGCACAGCGTCGGGCTCGACGTCATGGGCGGCACCTACGTGACGACCGCCTACTACTGGGACCAGAACGACGGCACCCGGGCCTTCGCCAAGCGCTTCGAGGCCAAGATGGGGCGGCCGCCGACCATGATCCAGGCGGGCGACTACAGCGCGGTCAACCACTACCTGAAGGCGGTGAAGGCGGCCGGCACGGCGGACGGCCCGACGGTCGCGGCGAAGATGAAGGAGATGCCGATCGAGGACTTCATGACCCATAACGGCAAGATCCGGCCCGATGGACGGGTGGTGCGCGACATGTACCTGGCCCAGGTCAAGACGAAGGCCGAATCGCACGGCGAGTGGGACGTCTACAAGATCCTGCGCACCCTGCCCGGGGAGGCGCTGCTGCCGCCGCCCTCCGAGACCGCGTGCGCCACGGCGAAGTGACACAAGCGTCACCCCGCCCTGCTCCGAAGGGAACGCCAGACATGCCCGACATCTTCCGCCCCGAAGTCGAGACCCGGGCCCCGGCCGCACAATGGCTGCAGGACCGGCAGACCTGGCGGGCGCAGATCGCCTATCTGTTCGACCGTTCGGCGTTCTACCGCGACAAGCTGCGCGCGGCCGGCATCGCCGATGCCGCCGCGGCCGGCGAACTGGAGGATCTCGGCCGGCTGCCGTTCACGGAGAAGGACGAGATCCGCCGCAGCCAGGCCATGCACCCGCCCTTCGGCAACCACCTGGCTGCCGACCCGGAGTCGCTGGTTCGGATCTACTCGACCTCGGGCACCACGGGCGACCCGGTCTACATGCCGGTCACCGAGGTTGATCTTGCGATGTGGAACGAGATCTCGGCGCGGTCCTACCACGCGGGGGGACTGCGCCGGGGCATGAAGGTCGCGAGCACGTACAATGCCGGGCCGTTCGTCGCCGGGGCGGCGCTCGACACGCTGGCCAAGCTCGGCGTCTGCCACATCCCGATCGGGACCGGCAACACGGCCCGGCTGGTGCGCGCCCTGGAGCTGATCCGCCCGCCCGCTTTGCTGTGCACCCCGTCCTATGCCCTGTATCTGGCGGAACACCTGCGCGACCGGGGCACCGACCCAGCCTCGCTCGGGGTGAAGCGCATCTGCGTCGCCGGCGAGCCCGGGGGCGGCGAGGCGGAGATCCGCGGCCGCCTGCAGACCGCCTTCGGCGCCAAGGTCTGCGAGGCCATGGGGATCGGCGACATCTCGATCTCGCTGTGGGGCGAGTGCGAGGCGCAGGAGGGCATGCACTTCAACGGGGGCGATTTCGTGCACGTCGAGCTGATCGACCCGGTGTCCGGCAGCCCGATGGAGCCGACCGACGGCGCGATCGGGGAGCTGGTCTACACCGCGCTGCGGCGCGAGGCGGCGCCCATGCTGCGGTTCCGCAGCCGCGATCACGTGGTCTGGCACGCGGGCCGGTGTGCCTGCGGGCGCACGACGCCGCGGGTGCGCTGCATCGGGCGGACGGACGACCTGCTGATCGTCCGCGGGGTGAACCTGTTCCCGTCGGCCGTGCGGTCCGTGGTGGCGGGGTTCGTGCCGGAGGTGAGCGGGGCGATCCTGGTGCGGCCGCGGCACACGGGCGTGCGTCAGGAGCCGCCTCTGCCGGTGCAGGTGGAGCTGGGCCCGGACGGTGGCCGCGTCGAGCTCGGCCCCGAGATCGCCGCCGCCGTGCGCACGGCGCTGATCGCGACCATCGCGGTCGAGCTGGTGCCGTACGGCACGCTGCAGCGCAGCGAATACAAGACGAAACTGCTCGACTTCTCGACGGCCACGGAGCCCCCGGCATGACCCGCACCACCACCGCGATCGGCACCAGCGACACGGACAGCATCACCGTGCGGGGCCACGACCTGGTCCACGACCTGGTCGGCCAGCGCAGCTTCACCGAAATGCTGTATTTCCTGATCGTCCACCGCTTCCCGTCGCCCGGGCAGACGCGGGTGCTGGATGCCTGCCTGGTCACCCTGATGGAGCATGGCTGGACCCCCAGCTCGATCATCACGCGGCTGACGGCGGACAGCGTGCCGAACCAGGTGCAGGTGGCGATCGCGGCCGGGTTGCTGGCGGTGGGCGACGTGTTCGCCGGCACGATGGATGGGTGCGCCCGCATCCTGGCCGAGGGGGTGGACCGCCCGGACCTTGCGGCCTACTGCACCGAGGTCGTCGGCCGGCACCGCGCGACGAAGACGCCGATGCCGGGGTTCGGCCACCCCTTCCACAAGCCCGACGACCCGCGCCCGCCCCGGCTGTTCCAGATCGCGGCCGAGGAGGGGCTGAGCGGGCGCTACATCGCCCTGCTGCTGCGGATGGCGACCGAGCTCGACACCGTCATGGGCCGGCACCTGACCATCAACGCGACGGGTGCGATCGCCGCCTGCCTGCTCGAGATCGGCATCCCGACGAGCATCATGCGCGGCATTGCCGTGGTGTCGCGCGCCGGGGGCCTGACCGGGCATATCGTGGAGGAGATCGAGACCCATGCCGCGCGGGAGATCTGGCGCATGACCGAGGAAGGCGTGCCCTACGTGGAGTAGCGCGGCGCGCCCGTGGCGGCGGGCTCGCCGAGCGGGTTGGGCGGGGGCGGCTGCGGCGCCTTGGCGAAGGGCAGCTTCTGCAGGCGCATGAGGTGCCATGGGCTCGGCATCTCGGTGACCGGGACCTCGATCAGGCAGGGGCCGCCGGCGGCGATGGCGGAGCGGAGCAGCGCTTCCAGCGCGGCCGGCGTTTCCGCGCGGGCATAGGGCAGGCCATAGGCGTCGGCGAGCTTGGCGAAGTCGGGGTTGCACAGGTCGGCGCCGTACTCCGCGCCGAACTGTTCCTTCTGCATGGTGCGCACGTTGCCGAAATGTCCGTCGTTGAACACCACGGCGACGACGCCCAGCCGGTACTTCCGGGCCGTCGCCAGCTCCTGGATGTTGTAGCTGAACCCGCCATCGCCGTTGATGCTGACGACGGCCCGCCCCGGGTTGCCGGCCGCGACGCCCAGGGCCGTCGCGTAGCCGAAGCCGAGCGTGCCCTGGTAGCCCGGCGTGATGAAGGTGTTCGGGGCATAGACCGGGAAGGCGAACCGCCCGAGATACCCCACCTGGGTGAGCTCGTTGACCAGGAACCCATCCTCGGGCAGCGCGGCGCGCAGTGCGCGGAGCCAGGAAGCCTGCGGCTCGATCAGGTCCGACTGCGCCTGCGCCCAGGCGCGCACCGCATCGAGCCGGGGCGCCATGCCGCGCGGGCGCGGGGTCACGGCGGCGGCGAGTGCCGCCAGCGCCGGGGCGGCGTCGGACAGGATCGCGACGTCGGCCCGGCGCGGCGGGGCCCAGGCCGATGGGTCGAGGTTAACGTATATGTAACGGGCGCGGTCGGATGGCCAGGCCGGGTTGCCGCCCGCGGTGTCGACGAAGCGGCTGCCCACCACCAGCACCACGTCGGCATGGGCGAACACGGCCCGCCCGGCCAGGCTGTTGAGCGCGAGCGGATGCCGGTCCGACAGCGCGCCGCGCCCGTTCTCGCCCATCACCACCGGGGCGTCGAGGCGCTCGGCCAGCGCGGCGAGCGGGGTGCCGGCATGGCCCGCCAGCGCCCCGCCGCCGACGAAGATCACGGGGAAGCGCGCCCCGTCCAGCAGGGCGGCGGCGGCCTCGATGCGCTGCGGGTCGACCGCGTCGGGGGGTGCCGCCGGAGACGCCGCGACCAGCTCGATCTCGTCGGCGGCGCTGAGAAGGTCGTGCGCGATCTCGAGCGCGACCGGCCGGGGCTGTCCCGTCCGGGCCGCGTGCATGGCGGCGTGCACCGTCTGCGGGATGTCGCGCGGGGTGTCGGGCCGGCCCTGCCACTTGGTGACCTTGCCGAGGATCTCGGTCTGCCCCCGCACCTCGTGCAGCAGGCCCAGCCCTGCGCCCCGGCAGGACGACTTGATGTCGCCGGCGATGCACAGCACCCGGGCGTTGCTGGCATAGGCGGTCGCGAGCCCCGCCATGGCGTTCAGCACGCCCGGGCCCGGCACCACCATGCAGGCGCCCACCCGTCCGGTGCTGCGGGCATAGCCGTCGGCCATGTAGGAGGTCGCCTGCTCGTGCCGGGGCACGATGACGCGGATGTCGGCCTGGACCTGCCGCAGGCCGTCCATGGCCCAGTCAAGCTGGATGCCGGGCAGGGCGAAGATGTCGGTCGTGCCTTCGAGCACGAGCTGGCGGGCGAGCGCCGTGCCGCCGGTCTGTTGCATGGATGGTTTCCCCCCGGGGTCGCGGCGGGACCATAGCGATCCGGGCAAGACTGTCAAACCTTGTTCTACAATAGCAAACGACTGGGACTAGGTCTTGCCGCCCTTCGGCCGCCGTGTGGCGGCGGGCGCTCTGGCAGCCGGTCCCGGTGCCTTGGTGCCGGAAGCGGCCTCGTTCCCCATCGCGGCGCTCACCTCCGTGCAGGCGCCTCGCAGCCCGCGGGCCAGCGCGCCGGCCGGATCGACGTCGACCCGCGTGCCGAGGCCGAGCACGGTGATGGTGGCCACGACGCTGCCCGCATTGTCGAAGATCGGCGCCGACAGGGCGGCCAGCCCCTCCCACACCCGCCCGACCGAGACGGTGATGCCGGCCTGCTCGACCTCCCGCCGGGCTTCGGCCACGACCTGGGCCACGGCGGCCTTGGTCGCGCGGGCCGCAGACAATGCCGGCTCCAGCGCGGCGGCGGGCAGCAGGCCCAGAAAGACGCGCCCGGTGGCCGACGTCAGCGCCGGCAGCACGTGGCCCACGCGGATCATGAGCGGCACGTCGGGGTCGCCGTCGAACTTGGCGACGATCGTCGGGCCCATGTTGCCCCAGACCGACAGGAACACGACCAAGCCGCAGGACTGTTGCAGCTCCTCCATCGGGGTGCGGGCGAGGTCCAGCACGTCCATCTGCCGCAGCCCGGCCAACCCGAGCTGGACCGCATAGGGCCCGAGGCCGTAGCGCATGGTGACGGGGTCCTGCACCACGAGCCCCAGCCGGATGAAGCTGACCATGTAGAGGTGCGCCTTGCTGGCCGGCATCCCCGCCCGCTCGGCGATCAGCTTCAGCGGCATCTTCGCCCGCGAGGACTCGAGGGCCGAGATCAGCCGGAAGCCGATCTCGATCGATTGGATGCTGCGCTGCTCGCGCTTCGGCTCGGCCTGCTCGTCGGCGGACATGGAACTCCCCGGGTTCTGGCCAGGTGGCCAGCCTAGCATGGCGCCGCCCCGCCTCGCGTGCCCGGGTTCAACCGCGGTGCGGCTTGCCGGCCATGACGCCCGGACGCCCGGCGCGCCCGGGGGACGGCACGGTCCGGGTCAGCCCGGCATCGGCAAAGGGCGTGAACAGGATCAGGCACGCGCCCAGCACCAGCAGGGCGGTCGCGAACAGCAACCCGGACGCGAAGCTGCCCGTGAGGTCACGCAAGGCGCCGATCACGATGGGGCTGACGATGGAGCCCATGATTCCCGCCATGGTGATGAGGGCCAGGCCGGCCGGCTTGGCCCGCGGGCTCAGATGCCCCGGCGGGATCGCCCAGAACACGCTCAGCGCGCCATAGGCCCCGGCCGACGTCGCGATCAGCCCGATGAAGCGCAGCACGGGGTCGGCGCCGTACAGCGACACGAGCCAGCCGGCGGCGGCCAGCAGCATCGGCGCCGCCGCATACAGGCCGCGCCGCCCGGCCCGGTCGGACGCGCGCCCGGTCCACAGCATCAGGATGCAGGCCGCGACGGCCGGGATGCTGGCCAGCAGGCTCACCTGGGCGGCGGACCGGCCCGCCGACAGCTCCCGCACGATCTGCGGCAACCAGGTCGAGATGGCGTTCAGCGTAGTGACGAGGCAGAAGTAGATCAGCCCCAGGGTCAGGATCACCGGCCGGGCCAGCTCGCCCAGCAGGCCCTGCGTCTTGCGGCCGGCGGCGGGCATCTCGGCCTGTTCGGCCCGCAACGCAGCCTCGAGCGCCTGCGCCTCGGCAGCGGTGAGCCAGCGGGCGGTGGAGGGCCGGTTCGGCAACACGAACCAGGCGGCGATGCCCAGCATGACGGACGGGGCCCCCTCCAGGATGAACAGCCATTTCCATCCGGCGATGCCCGCGGTCCCGTCCATCTGGAGGATGAGGCCCGAGACGACGGACCCGATGGCGATCGCGAAGGGCTGGCCCACCAGGAACATCGCGGTGGTGCGGGCGCGTTGCCGCGCCGGGATCCAGTAGGTCAGGTACAGCAGCACGCCCGGGAACAGCCCGGCCTCTCCGACGCCCACCAGGAAGCGCAGCCCATAGAGGCTGTGGGGGCCGACCGCGAAGGCGGTGAGGCAGGCGAAGATGCCCCAGGTGATCATGATCCGCGGGATCCACAGCCGCGCGCCGAACCGGGCCAGCGCCACGTTGCTGGGCAGCTCGAACAGGATATAGCCGATGTAGAAGATGGAGTTTGCGGCGCCGAACTGGGTGGCGGTCAGACCGAGGTCGCGGTTCATCGTCAGCGCGGCGAAGCCGATGTTCACGCGGTCGACGAAGCCGACGACGAAGGCGGCGAACAGGAACCAGATCAGCCGGCGCGAAACCTTCGCGACGATGCGGTCGATGTCGGCGGGGCCCATCGCGCCCGCTGCCGTGGTTGCGCCGGCTGCCGCGGATCCGTTCATCGCCCTGCCTCCCGATGGCCCGCTGCGGCGGGCTCTTGATGGTGCGCCGCCCTCGATGTCGTTGCCGGACCGTGGGGCGCGCCCCGCCCTATCGCATGCGCAACGGCACCGGGCAATCGAATTAAACATTGTCAAACCATATTTGTGGGACTAGCACTCCCGGCGTGGCTTGCAGGCGGACCCGACGCGATGACCGACACGACGAAAGACCGGCCCATCCTGATCGCCGGTGCGGGGATCGCCGGGCTGACCGCCGCCCTGGCGCTGGTCCGGCGCGGCTTCGACGTGACCGTGTTCGAGCAGGCCCCGGCCTTGCGGGAGGTCGGGGCCGGGCTGCAGCTCAGCGCGAACGGCACGCGGCTGCTCCATGCGCTCGGCCTGGAGGAGGCTCTGGGCCGCGTCGCGCTGGAGCCGGAAGGCAAGGAGGTGCGGATCTGGAGCACGGGGGAGACGCGCCGCCTGTTCGATCTCGGAGTCATCTCCAGGGAACGCTACGGCTACCCTTACCTCATGGTGCACCGCGCGGACATGCACCGCATCCTGGCCGAAGCGCTCGAGGCGGCGCGGCCCGGTGCCGTCGAGCTCGGCCGCAAGCTGGTGGGCGCCGCCGGCCTCGATGACGGCAGCAGCGCGGTCGAGGTGACGTTCGAGGACGGGGAGCGGCGGCAGGGCGCCGCCCTGATCGGCGCCGACGGGGTCCATTCCAGCCTGCGACGGGTGATGTTCGGCGACGACCGGCCCGTCTACACCGGCTGCATGGCGTGGCGCGGGCTGGCGCGGGTCGAAGCCCTGCCGGAGGCGCTGCGCCGCCGGGTCGGGACGAACTGGATCGGGCCCGGGGGCCATGTCGTGCAGTATCCGGTCCGGGGCGGCGCGCTGGTGAACTTCGTCGGCATCGTCGAGCGCGACGCATGGACCGCGGAATCCTGGACGATGACCGGCACGCGGGAGGCCTGCGCCGCCGACTACCCGGGCTGGCACCCCGACGTGCTGACGCTGATCGCCTGCCTGGAGGACGCGCCCAACTGCTGGGGGCTGATGGGGCGGGAGCCGATGGAGCGTTGGTGGCGGGGGGCGGCCTGCCTGATCGGCGATGCCTGCCACCCGACCCTGCCGTTCCTGGCGCAGGGCGCCAACATGGCGATCGAGGACGGGTTCATCATGGCCCGCTGCCTCGAGCGGCACCGGACCGACCTGGCGCAGGCGTTCACGACGTTCCAGGCGCTGCGGCACGAGCGGACCAGCCGCGTGGTGAACGGCTCGGCCGAGAATGCGCGCCGCTTCCACAACCCGGCCCTGGCCGACCCGGCGCAGGCGCGCGCCTACCTCGACGAGCAATGGCGGCCCGACCGGGTCGAGCAGCGCTACGACTGGCTGTTCGCCTATGAGGGCGAGCACGTCCCGGTGTGACGGGCGGGCGCCGCGTCAGGCGGCAGCTGCCATCTCAACCAGGCTCTCGCCCAGCGCCTCGCCCAGGATGGCGACCGCGCGGTCAGAGCGTCACGGCCGCTGCTGCGGACGGGCGTTTGGCCTCGCCGTCGTCGACGCCGCTTGCCACCGCGATGTGGAAGGCGGCGCGTTCGGTTTTCCAGTCGGGGGTCGCCGGGGTGGCGAAGGGGGGTTGCGGCTGGCAGGACAGGGTGACGACGACGAGGCCGGCGGTGCGGTCGATGACGAGGGACTGGCCGGCGAAGCCGACGGCGGCCATGACGCCGGCATCGGCCAGCCACCAGCTGTAGCCGTATCCGGTGGCGCCGAAGGCGTTCGTGGCCGGGTCGAGCGTGAAGGCCGGGGTCGCGGCCTCGCTGACCCAGCCATCCGGCAGCAGGGGGCGGCCCGACACGGTGCCGCCCCGCAGGATAAAGGCGCCGAACCGCCCGAGGTCGCGCAGGGTGATGCCCGCCCGGCTGCCGCCGATCTCCTGCCCATCCTCCGAATCGAGCGTGTAGAAGGCGTCGCACTCCATGCCGAGCGGCTGCCACAGCGTGCGGGACAGGTACTCCGCGAGCGTGGTGCCGGCCGCGGCCGTGACCAGGCAGCCGAGCGCATAGGTGTCGCCGGTGTTGTAGTTGAACCGCGTGCCCGGCGCGGCCACGGCCGGCAGCGTTCGCAGCAGGGCCAGCACGCCGCCCGGGACCTTGTCGCCCAGCAGCCTGCTGTAGCGGTTCACGTCGGACAGGGGGTCCGCGTAGTCCTCGACCCAGCCCACGCCCGAGGACATGGTCAGCAGGTCCCGGATGCGGACCCGGTCATAGGCGGAGCCGCGCAACGCCGGCAGGTAGTGCGCGACCGCCTCGTCCAGGCTGCGGATCGCGCCCTGCCGCAGGGCGGTGCCGACCAGGGTGGAGGTGACGGACTTCACCATCGACATGGTGGACCAGCGCGCCGTCTCCGCGAGGCCGAGCGCGTACCGCTCCAGCACGATGGCGCCGTGGCGGATCACCAGCAGGCCGGCGACGTTGCCGCGGCGCATGAAGTCGCTCACGCCATGCTCGACGCCGCCCACCGTGTAGCGCGGCGCGATCTCCGGCCCGCGCGGCAGGTCGTGGACGGTGGGCCCGCGCCGGATGGTGCGGGTGGCGAACATGCGGTCGACGGAGCGGTAGGCGTGGGCCTGCTGCGTGGGCGGCAGCAGCAGGAAGTCGCCGCCGTCCGGCAGGTGGAAGCCGGGCCGGGCCGGGCCGCCGGTCATTCCCGGCGGATGCCGTAGAATAGCGGCATGCCGTGCACCATGCCGGTCAGGCCGCGGCGGTAGGCGGTGCGGCCGTAGGTGAGGCCGGTCGGCACGTAGGGCACCGTCTCGAAGGCCAGGGTCTGGATGTCGCGGCAGATCTCCGCCTGCCGGGCTTCGTCGGGGGCGCGGAACCAGGCTTCGCGCAGCGCCTCCAGCGGCGGGATGTCGGGCCAGCCGAAGATGGCCGAGTTGCCGCTGCCGCGCAGGAAGTTGTTGGCGGCCGGGTTGAGCAGCCCGGCCCCGGCGGTGAAGCTGCCCGTCACGTGCCAGCCGCCCTGCCCGACCGGGGCCTGCTTGGCGGCGCGGGCCTGCAGCGTGCCCCAGTCCATGGTCTGCACGTCCACCTTGAACCCGGCCTTCTGCAGCGCGTCGGCCACCACCTGGCACTCGGCGTCGATCGAGGGGAAGTCGCCCGGGCTCATGAACACCAGCGTCTCGCCGGCATAGCTGGAGGCGGCCAGCATGCGACGGGCGGCATCCCGGTCCGGCGGCTCCTTCAGGGCGGCCATGCCGGCGTCGCTGGCCATGGGCGTGCCGGGCAGGAAGAAGCCGACGTGGTCCCGCCAGTTGCCACGGTCGGTGCCGCTGACCGCCGTCATTACGTCCGCCTGGCTGATGGCGGCCAGGGCGGCGCGGCGCACGCCCGGGTCCCGGGTGGGGGCCAGGGTGCAGTTGAAGCGGATGATGCCGGCGGACCCGTAGGGGTCGATGCGGTCGAGCACGATGGCGGGATCGGCCGACAGCATCGGCCAGTAGTCGGGGTTGGCCTGTTCCCACCAGTCCACCTCGCCCCGGCGCAGCGCCGCGGACGCGGTGGCGACATCCGGCATCACGATCCATTCCACCCGGTCGAAATGCACGGTCTTCGGGCCGGCCAGCCCGCTTGCGGTGCCGTCCGGGCGCGGCACGTAGTCCTGGAACCGCGAATAGGCCAGGTGCGCGCCGGCCACCCGTTCATCCGCGACGAAGCGGTAGGGGCCGCTGCCGACCATCTCGGCCACCTGGCGCAGCGGGTCCGTCTCGGCCAGGCGCTCCGGCATGACGACGGCGACGTTGGTGCCGATCTTGCCGAGCGCGAAGGGCAAGGTGGGGAAGGGGTGCTTCAGCCGGAACCGGACCTGCCGGTCGGAGGGCGCGGACAGATCGTCCGTGGCGGCCATCAGCACCTGGCCGACACTGTCCCGCTTGCCCCAGCGGCGCAGGCTGGCCACCACGTCGCGCGCCAGCACGGGGGTGCCGTCGTGGAAGCGCAGGCCGGGGCGGAGCGTCAGCGTCCATTGCAGGCCGTCCGCTGCGATCTCGTGCCCGGCCAGCATCTGCAGCTGCGGGCGGTTGGCCTCATCCACGCCATACAGCGTGTCGAACACCAGCATCGCGTGGTTGCGGGTGACGTAGGAGACGCTGACCATGGGGTCGAGCACCGCCACGTCGGCCTGCGGCACGAAGCGCAGCGTGGTCTTGGCCTGCGCGCGCGCCACCGCCGGCGCAGCGAGTGCCGCCACCGATCCGGCGAGCATGGCGCGCCGTGCGATCCCTGCCTCGAGTGCCATCCGCGCTTCCGTCCGAACTGTGGCGACAACCATGTTCTTCCGGCCGGCAGTGCGCAACGCCTGTCCCTTGCAGGACTTTGCGGTGTCGTGTCGCGCCGGGATGCCGTAGCAGGGGCGGTATCAATGCGTCGGGAGCCCCGTGCCATGGCCGAAGCCTGCCCCCTGATCGATGTGTCCGGACCGCCGGAGGCGCGGGGCCGCGCCTATGGGGCGCAGGCCGCCCTGCGCATCCGCAAGGGGATCGGGCATTACGGCGCGCAGCTCCGCACGCTGCAGCTGAGCGCCGGCGAGGTGGGCACGCTCGTGCGGGACTACCTGCCGACCATCGAGCGGTTCGACGCGGCCTATGTGGTGGAGATGCGCGGGATCGCCGCGGGGGCCGGGGTGGCGTTCGAGGACGTGGTGCTGCTGAACGCCCGGACGGAGATCCTGAAGCTGGCATCCCGGCCGGACCTGCGGGCGCGGCTGCATGCCGGCCAGGCGGCGGCGGAGGAGCCGGACGGCTGCACCGGCGTCGTCGTGCTGCCCGGCGCCACCGCCGATGGCAGCGTGATCCATGCGCAGAACTGGGACTGGAAGGCAGAGTGCGCCGAGACCGCCGTGGTGCTGCGCATCCGGCGCGACGACGGGCCGGACATCCTGACCTTCACCGAGGCCGGGGCGCTGGCCCGGTCCGGGCTGAACGCGGCCGGGATCGCGCTGACGGCCAACTACCTGGAGAGCGACCGCGACTACCGCAGCGTGGGCGTGCCGCTGGCGTTGATCCGCCGCAAGGTGCTGGAGCAGGCGCATGTCGCCCAGGCGATGCACGCGGTCTACTGCACGCCGAAATCAGCCTCCAACAACGTGATGGTCAGCCATGCCGGCGGCGTCGCGCTCGACTTCGAATGCGCGCCGGACGAGACGTTCCTGGTGCATGCGGAGGCGGGGCTGCTGGTGCACGCCAACCATTGGCAGAGCCCGGTGGCCCTCGGCAAGCTGCGCGACACCGGGATCGCCAGCACGCCGGACAGCCTGTACCGGGACATGCGGGTGCGGGACCTGCTTTCGCCCGACCGGGGCCGCATCACCCCCGGGCACGTGAAGGCGGCGCTGTTCGACGACTTCGCCACGCCCTGGTCGGTGTGCCGGCCGCCGCGGCTCAACGCCAGCAACAACCTGAGCGCCACGGTCGCGATGATCGTCATGCAGGCCGGGGCGGGCACGATGGACGTGGCGATGCTGCCGGCGCTCGATCGGCGCTTCACACGCTATGCGCTGGACGGGGCGAGCACGGCGGCCGACGCCGGGATGGAGTTGGCTGGCGTGCCGTAGGCCGTTCGCGCTGACCGACACCAGCCGCCATGCTTTTGGCCGTCCGAAGCTTCACGCAGGGCGGCTGCGAGACGAACCGGGAAGTTGGACCACGAAAACACGAAGGCCACGAAGAAAGAACGTGGAGCGCACCCCCGTGTCTCACCATAGGGGTGCACTCCAGCATCCCGCCGCCCCTTCTCCTTCATCTCACGCAGAGGACTCCAGGTGATCATGGGGCGAGGGCAGCATGGCCAGTGACGGGAACGTGTCGGGAGGTGCGTGCGCTCGTGGCACCGGGTGGACCCCCGGGACGAAGGCCCGGGGGTGACGGATCGCGGGGGGTTCCGCGAAGGTCGGCTTTTTGCGGGACGCTGCTGGACGGGGTGTTGCGTTCTGTGGCATCGGATCGCGGTGCCGTTGCCGTGGCGCGCGGGTGTGGTGGAATTGGTAGACGCGCCGGACTCAAAATCCGGTTCCGCGAGGAGTGTCGGTTCGAGTCCGACCACCCGCACCACGGGCGTCCCGGGTTTGGCCCGCTGCTATTTGGCGTAGGTGGCGACGAGGTAGTCGACGATTTTCGGGATGTCGGCGTCGTCGATGGGGGCGCCGTAGGCGGCTTTCATCTTGGTGACCTCGGCCTGCCAGAAGGCGCGGGGGTTGGGCAGGTTGCGGGGCTGGGTGGCGACGTATTCGGCCGAGTGGCATGCGCCGCAATTGCCCATGGCGAGGTCCTGGTTGGGGCCGGGGGCGAGGGCGGCGGTTTCCTCCGGCAGGGTGTAGGTGTGCGGCGCGGCGAGGGCGAGGCCGGGGGCGGCGAGCAGCAGCAGGGCGGTCAGGGTCTTCATGCCGATTGCACCTTCGTGGTCTCGATGACGTTGCGGAGGTAGCCGGACGGGTTCCAGGGCTGTTCGGTGGGCTGGGTCTCGCCGGTGTTGCTGGTCGCGCGGACCTGCAGCGCGAGGGCGCCGGCGGGCAGGGTGACGGGGGCGGACCAGGCGCGGAAGGCGTAGCGGCCCATGTCCTGGCCCAGGGTGGTGGGCCGCCAGGTTGCGCCGGCATCGAGGGACAGCTCGACGGTCTTGATGCCGGACCCGCCGTCGAAGGCGATGCCGGAGAGGGTGGTGGGACCGGGCTTGACCGTGGCGCCGCCCTGGACGGAGGTGACGAAGCTGCGGACCTTCAGCTTGTTGATGGGGATGGTCTTGGGCGGCGGGGTGCCGGGGACGACGCAGTTGCAGTCGTTGTCGGGGATCCGATAGGCGGTGGCCATCCAGAAGTTCTCGAGCGGCTTCTCGAGCACGGTGATCTCGTTCAGGTGCTTCACCCAGTAGGTGCCGAACCAGCCGGGCACGACCAGGCGCAGCGGGTAGCCGTTCAGGAACGGCAGATCCTGGCCGTTCATGGCCCAGGCGAGCATGACGTCGCCGTTGCGGGCGAGGTCGAGCGGCAGGGACTTGGCGAAGTCGGGGGTGGTGTCCATGACGGGGCCGTCGAGGCCGTCGAAGCGGACCTGGACGGCGCCGGGCTTGATGCCGGCGCGGTCGAGCACGGTGCGCAGCGGCACGCCGGTCCAGCGGGCGTTGCCCATGAGGCCGTTGCCGGCCTGGCCGCCGGCGACCCTGGGCTCGAAGAAGCCGCGGCCGTTGCCGGAGCACTGGTTGACGGCGACCAGCTCCGTGCGGCCGAGTTTGCGCAGGTCCTCTAGCGAGAGGGAGACGGGCTTGTCGACGTGGCCCTTGATCTCGAGCCGGAAGGTGTCGGGGTCGATGCTGTCGGGCAGGTTGGACAGGTGGTAGCGGACGAAGAAGGCGTCGTTCGGGGTGAGCAGCGACTCGCCATAGACGGCAAAGGGGGTTTCCAACTGGGGCGGGCGGCTGGTCAGGCGGAGCAGCGGGCGCTTCTGCGGATAGGCGACCAGCGGGCGCTCGCCATTGGCGAAGGGCAGGGTGACGGTCTCCGCGTGCGCGGCGCCGGCCAGCAGGGTGGCGGCGCCGAGGGCGAGGGTCTGACGCCGGTGGAGGCGGGGCATGGTTGCTCCTTGTTGATCTTGCGCCTGAGACTAGGGGGTTCTGCGGCGGGTTAGAAGGTCTGGTTTTCGGGCGTTCCTGGTCAGCTACGCCCCAAGTCCGGCGATGATGGCCTGGGTGCAGGCCTTCGTGTCGGCGGTGCCGCCGAGGTCCCGGGTGCGGGTGTGCGGGTGCAGGGCCATCGCGTCCAGCGCGGCCTCGATCGCGGTGGCGGCGTGACCCAGCGCGGGCTCGTTGCGGCGTTCGCCGAGCCAGGCGAGGAGCATGGCGGCGGAACCGATGAGCGAGGCCGGGTTGGCGACGCCCTTGCCGGCGAGGGCGGGGGCGGAGCCGTGCTGGGCCTGGGCGACCGCGTGGTGCTCCCCGGCGTTGAGCGAGGCGGCGAGGCCGAGGCTGCCGGACAGCTCGCTGGCTTCGTCCGAGAGGATGTCGCCGAACATGTTGGTGGTGACGACGACGTCGTACACCGAGGGGTCGCGGATCAGCAGCGCGGCCATGCTGTCGATCAGCTGTTCCTCGAGCGCCACGTCGGGGTAGCGGCTGGCGACGTCGCGGACGCATTCGAGGAACAGGCCGTCGCTGACGCGCAGGACGTTGGCCTTGTGGACGGCGGTCACCTTGCGGCGCCGGGTGCGGGCGAGCTGGAAGGCGGCTTCGGCGATGCGGGTGCTGCCGCCGCGGGTGACCTTGCGGAAGGCCATCGCGAGGTCGGGGGTGGGCATGATCTCGCCGGTGCCGACCACCATGGTGCGGTCGGCGTAGAACCCCTCCGTGTTCTCGCGGACGATGACGAGGTCGAGCGGGATGCCGGCGCGGGGCGGCAGGCCGGGCCGGGTGCGGGCGGGGCGGATGTTGGCGAACAGGTCGAGGTTGCGGCGGAGCATGCCGGAGGGGTTGGGCTGCCCCATGGGATAGTCGTTGTGGGAAACGGGGCCGAGGATGGTGCCCACGGCGGCGCGGGCGGCGGTCAGCACGGCGTCGGGGAAGGTGCTGCCGGTGCCGGCCAGCGCGGCGAGGCCGATGGTCTCGGTGCGGAAGCCGAGCGTGAAGCCGAAGCGCGCGGCGGCGGCGGCGAGCACGGCGGTGGTGGCGGCGGTGATCTCGGGCCCGATGCCGTCGCCCTCGAGGACGAGAAGCTCCATGGCGGCTACTCCCTGGTCATGACGAGGCGGAGCGAGGCGGCGAGCGCGGTCGCCGCCACCATGATGGCGGCCATGGCGAGCAGCCCGGCCTGGAACGACCCGGTCTCCTCGCGCAGCCAGCCCATCAGTGCGGGCCCGGCGAAACCGCCGGTCGTGCCGATCATGTTGATGAAGGCGAGGCCGCCCGCGGCAGCGATGCCGGTCAGGAAGCGGGTCGGGATGGTCCAGAAGATCGCCCGGGCGGAGGTGACGCCGACGAGGCCGAGCGTGAGCCCGCCCATGGCCACCAGGAACGACACGGACGACAGCGAGTTCGGCAGGATGGACACGACGAGGCCGATGGCGGACAGGAAGCAGGTGAGGGTCAGCGGGTTGATCTTGCGCCCGGTGCGGTCGACGTACCAGGCCCAGCCCAGCATGGCGACGGTGGCGAAGGCGTAGGGGATGGCGCTGAGAAAGCCGATGCTGACGGGGTCGAACTTGTACTCCTTCATGATCAGCGGCATCCAGATGATGATGCCGTAGGACCCCAGGGTGAAGCCGAACTGAACGGCGGCGAGGATGAGCACGCGCACGTCCTTCACCGCGGCCCAGACGGAGTGGCGGGGCTTCTCCCGCACCTCGGAGGCCAGCATGGCATCCATCGCGTCGCGTTCGGGCTGGGTCAGGAAGGTCGCTTCCTGCGGGCGGTCGGCCAGCAGCTTCAGGATGGCCCAGCCAAGCGGCACGCAGGGCAGGCTGACGGCCAGGAACAGCCATTTCCAGCCCGCCAGGCCCCAGATGCCGTCCATCTGCAGCAGCAGCCCGCATAGCGGCCCGCCGATGACGGACGACAAGGGGATCCCGACCAGGAACCAGGCCAGCATCTGCGTGCGGACCTGGGCCGGGAACCAGGCGGCCAGGAAGAAGGTGATCCCGGGGAAGAACCCGGCCTCCGCCACGCCCAGCAGGAACCGCGCGCCATAGAAGCTCCAGGGGCCGGACACCAGCGCCATGCCGGCCGAGACCAGGCCCCAGGTGATCATGATGCGGGCGATCCAGCGCCGGGCGCCGAAGCGGTACATGGCGAGGTTGCTGGGCATCTCGAAGAAGGAATAGCCGAGGAAGAAGATGCCGGCGCCGTAGCCGAACACGGCGTTGGACAGGCCGATATCCTTGTTCATGGTCAGGGCGGCGAAGCCGAGGCAGGTGCGGTCCAGGTAGTTGAACAGGTAGGCGATGGTGACGAGCGGGACGAAGCGCCAGGCGATCTTGCGGATGGCGGAGCGCTGGATGTCGTCCATGGATGGGGGTGCTTTCCTCGGGGGGCGGACCCTGGTCGGGGTCTCTTCTCGATTGTGACGGGACAGTGCCCGAGCGGGTCCGGCTTGAACAGCCGCGTCAGGGCCGGGGCGTGACCGGGATGTCGAGCGTGGACAGGCCGGGGCCGCGGGACACGGTGAAGGTGGGTTCCCTGCCGAAGGGCACCCGGACCAGGTGGTCGCGGTCGGCGCCGGCCAGCGCGAGGCGGAGGCGGTGGCCGCGGCGGAGCAGCCACGAGGTGGGGTGCAGCGTGATGGACAGGCAGACGGTCTCGTGCGGCACCAGGTGCTGTTGCGCCGCGCGAGTGCAGGGGTGGTAGGGGCCGGGGTGCGGATGGTCCGGCGGCGCCGGCGCGGTGGCGCGGAACGAGGCGCGCAGGCTGCCCTCGGTGATGTAGCGGGTGCGGCCGTCGGGGGCCACGTCCTCCAGATAGGCGATGACGGCGGCGTCGGGCGCATCGACGGCGATGTGCAGCGTGAGCTGGGGGAAGCCCGTCACCTCGGTGTCGTGCGGGGCGGGCGGGGCGGTCCAGCACAGCATGCGGGCGTCGCGGCCGTGCCAGTCGTCGTAGTAGTCGTCGACGGACTGGCCGCCGATGCGGTCGAAGCGGGTGTGGGTGCCGGTGCCGAGCGACTGGTCGGCGCGATAGGTGTCGGTGCCTGGCGCGGGCGCGTCGGGGCCGAGCGTCGCGTCGGGGCCGATGTGCCAGCGCTGCATGGCGGTGCCGGCGGGCGGAAAGCGTTCGGCAGCGTGCCAGGCTTCCTCGATCATGGTGAAGTAGTGGACGGGGCGCTCGGCCAGCAGGCCGGTGTCGCGGCCGGCGACGTGCTGGTCGAAGAAGCGAAGGGTTTCGGCCAGCAGTTCGAAGCGGGGCCGGGCGCCGGCCTCGCGGGCGGGGCTGACCTGGGTGCGGGCCCCGTGATCCCATGGGCCGAGCAGCAGGCGCTTCTCGGCGCAGGGCAGCGCGTGGTGGCGGCTGACCGCGCCCGCGGTGTAGCCGGCGCCGTCCATCCAGCCGGAGACGCCGTAATGGGCGAGGCCGGGCGGGATGCCGGGCAGACACGTCTTGGGCGCGATGCTGTCGGTGGTGAAGCCGGGGTCGTGGCGCAGCGCGTCGCCGCGGAAGCCGAGCTGGGTGATGAAGTCCGTCATGTCGAAGTTGGCGTCGTGCTCGCGGAGTGCGGCACGGACCAGGGTGCCGCCCGGATCGGCATCGACGGGGGCGGGGCCCCTGAAGTCGGGGTTGCTGAAATAGGGGAACTCCGCCAGCACGGGGCGCTGGTCGCGGTCCAGCGCCTCCATCATGCGGCCGTACTGGCCGAGCATGCCGGTGAACAGCAGGCCGCCCGGGTAGAACATGTCGCCCCAGGTGTCCCAGACGGAGCTGACGGGCATGACGGCGCGGATGGCCGGATGCGCGGTGGAGGCGGCGAAGTCCCCGGCGGCGCCGACGTAGGAGATGCCGGTGATGCCGACCGCGCCGTCCGACCAGTCCTGCCGGGCGATCCAGTCCACGATGTCGTGGAAGTCCTCGCGTTCCTGCGGGGCGCGCATGCCGGTGCGGCTGCCGAACGATGCGCCGGTGCCGCGGACGTCGACGCCCACGAAGGCGTAGCCGTGGCGGGGGAACCAGCTGCGATACGGGCCGAGGCCGGGGCAGGGGTCGGCGTTGGAGCCGGGGCCGAGGGCGAAGCGGCGGTAGTAGGGCGTGAAGGCGACGATCGTGGGGACGGGTGCGCCGGTCTGCGGCACGACCAGGTCGAGCGCGAGGCGGGTGCCGTCGCGGACGGGCACGTACAGCGACCGGCGTTGCAGCGAGGCGGCGGGGGTGTCGCGGGCCGCGAGGTAGGCGGCGGGCGACAGGGTCCAGGCGGGCGAGCCGGCGCTGCTGTCGGTCACGCGACCTGGCCGCGGATGAAGTCGCTGGCGCGCTCGGCGATCATCATCGTGGTGGCGTAGGTGTTGGCGGACGGCATGGCCGGCATGATGCTGGCATCGACGATGCGCAGGTTCTGCATGCCGTGGACACGCAGGCGGTCGTCGACGACGGCGCCGGGGTCGGTGGCCGGGCCCATCTTGGCGGTGCCGATCAGGTGGTAGCAGGTGGAGCCGTTGGCGCGGGCGTAGTCGAGCAGTTCGTCGTCCGTGTCGACATCGGTGCCCGGCAGCGTCTCGCGGTCGACGTAGGGGGCCAGCGCCTCGGTGTGCAGCAGGCGTCGCACGAGGCGGATGCCGCCCAGGGTGATGCGGCGGTCGCCTTCGTCGGACAGGTAGTTGGGCTGGATGACGGGATCGACCCAGGGGTCGGTGCTGGTGGCGGTGACATGGCCGTGGCTCTCGGGGCGATGGGGCCAGGCGCCGGCGGTCATGCCGGGATAGCGGTCCAGGATGTAGGTCTTGCCCTGGGTGTAGCTGCCGGGGGTGAAGACGCATTGCAGGTCCGGCGCGTCGGCGCCGGCCCAGCTTTTCCAGAAGACGTGCACCTGGCTCGGCGCGTTGCTGAGGATGTTGGGCTTCCCCGTGGCCCAGCGGGCGATCTCCCGCACCAGGCGGGGGCCGCGCGACAGCTCGTTCAGCGTCGGGGTCCCGGGGCGGGCGCGCATGACGAGGCGGACGGCGAAGTGGTCGCGGAAGTTGCGGCCGACGCCCGGGGCCGCATGCACGACGGGGACGCCCAGGGCGGCGAGCGTTTCCGGCGCGCCGACGCCCGAGATCTGCAGCAGGCGGGCGGTGTTGACGGTGCCGGCACTGAGGATGACCTCGCGGCGGGCCCGGACCTCCGTGGTGGGGCCGCCGCGGGTGTGGGCGTAGCGGATGCCGACGGCCTTCCGCCCCTCGAACACGATGGCGGTGGCGCGGGCGTCGGTGCGGACCGTGAGGCCTGGGCGCGCCTGGGCGGGGCGCAGGAAGGCGCGGGCGGCGCTGACCCGCCATCCTCGCTCGATGGCGCGCTGGAAGTAGCCGACGCCGGCCTGGTCGCCGCTGTTGTAGTCGGGGTTGCGGGGGATGCCTTCCGCGATGCAGCCGGCGATGAAGGCCTCGGACATGGGGTGGATCCAGTCCATGTCGGTCACGGGGATGCCGCCGCTGCCGCCGGTGCCGTGCTTCTCCTCGTCGACGGTGCCGCCGGGGGGCGCCACGCGGCGTTCGGTGCGCTTGTAGTAGGGCAGCATGTCGGCATAGCCCCAGCCGCGGTTGCCGCGCTGGGCCCAGTTGTCGAGGTCGGCGGGCTGGCCGCGGTTGTAGACCATGCCGTTGATGCTGCTGCTGCCGCCCAGCGTGCGGCCCTGGGTGGTGGCGATGGCCCGGCCGGCGGTGTTGGCCGTGGGCTCGGTCCTGAACTGCCAGGTGAAGGCCGGGTCGAACAGGGTTTTGGTGAAGCCGGCGGGGATGTGGATCCAGGGGTTGCGGTCGGGCGGCCCGGCCTCCAGCACGCACACCGTCACGCCCTCGTCCTGCGTCAGGCGGTTCGCCAGGACGGAGCCCGCGGCGCCGGCGCCGACGATGACGTAGTCGAAGGTCTCGGGGGCATCGGCCATGGGGGACGGGTTCCTTTTCCGGGAACGGTAGCGGCGGGCCGGATGCGGCGCAACGCACGGAGATGGCGCGGTTCTTGCGTGGCTTCGGGCATTTAGGGAGAGGCACGCATGCTCGATCGCCGCAGGTTCCTGGGCGGGGCCACAGGGCTCGCCCTCGCCACGCCCGCCATCGTCAGCCATGCCGCGCTGGGGCAGGCGCTGCGCAAGGTGAAGCTGGGCTCGGCGTTCTCCACGACGACGAACGCCATGTTCCTGATGCCGGAGCTGCTGAAACCCGAGGGGATCGAGGCCGAGATCATCACCTTCCCCAGCCTGGTGCAGCGGATGCAGGCGGTGGCGACGGGCGCTGTGGACGTGGGCAATGGCGGTCTGTCGGCGACGATGCAGCTGGCGAGCAAGGGGTTCGGCATGGCGGTGCTGGCCAATGGCTGCGATGGCGGCTGGATGCTGGTGGCGCGGCCCGAGATCACGAGCATGAAGCAGCTGGCGGGCAAGAAGATCGGCGTGCAGAACGGCTCGATCGGGCTGGTGAGCCTGGCGTGGAAGCTGAAGGCCGAGGGGCTCGAGGACAAGGTGGAGCTGGTCTATCTAGACAATCAGGACCAGCCGGTGCCGCTGGCGCGCGGCGACGTGGCGGCGATCTGCTGCTTCGAGCCCTATGCGTCGTTCGCGGAGCTGAGCGGGTTCGGGCACAAGCTGTGGGTCCCGTACGACACGCCGATGGGCAAGACGAACCTGGGCTTCGTCGCCAGCACGGCGTTCCTGGCCAAGGAGCCGGCGCTGACGAAGCAGCTGGTGGCAGCGCACGTGAAGGCGACGGCGCGGATGAGGGACGAAACGGGGATCGCGGTCGAGACGACGATCAAGCAGTTCAACCTGAGCCGGGAGGTGGCGGAGGCCAGCACCAAGAACCTGTTCTTCACCAGCGAGAGCGGGGCGCCGTTCCAGACGGGCCTGAAGGCGCTGGCCCGGATGATGATGGACGCCAAGCTGCTGGACGCCGAGCCGAAGTGGGGCGAGTTCATCAACACCAGCTTCCTGTGAGCACGACGGCTGCGCCGGCTGCGCCCGGCGGGGTTCGCACGGGCCGGGCGTGGCCGCTGCCCTCGCGCCGGTGGCTGGGGCTCGTGCCGCTGATTGGGGTATTCCTGCTGTGGCAGGCGGTGGTGGCGGCCGGGGTGTATCCGCCGGTGCTGCTGCCGTCGCCCGGCAAGGTGCTGGGGGCGTTCGTGCAGTGGGCCCCGGTGATCGCGGCGAACGCCGGGGCCAGCATGGCGCGGGTGGCGGTGGGGGTGGGCCTGGCCTTCGTGGTGGCGGTGCCGGCCGGGCTGCTGATCGGGCGGTACGAGGTGCTGGACCGGCTGGCGGACTGGTCGATCCAGACGTTCCGTTCCGTGCCGCCCATCTCGCTGATCCCGCTGGCGATGCTGTTCTTCGGCATCGGCGACACTCCGGCGATCGTGCTGATCTTCCTGGCGGCGACCTGGCCGCTGCTGCTGAACACGATCTTCGGCGTGCGCGGGATCGAGCGGACGCTGCTGAAGGTGGCAATGGCGGCGCGGGCGAGCGAGATGCTGGTGCTGCGCGACATCGTGCTGCCGGCCGCGATGCCGGCGATCCTGACGGGCTTGCGCCTGGCCATCGGCGGCGGCTGGCTGACGGTGGTGACGGCGGAGATGATCGCGGTGAAGTCGGGGCTGGGCTACATGATCCTGAACGCGCAGATGACGTTCCGGACGGAGCTGATCTTTGCCGGGATCATCGTGATCGGGGTGATCGGGCTGCTGCTGGACCAGGCGGTGCGGCTGCTGCGGAGCTGGGCCTGTCGGTGGCAGGAAGGGCTGGTCTCGGGGTGAGCGCATGAGCCGCTTCATCGAGACGATCGGGGTCGGCAAGACCTACCAGGCCAAGGGTGGCCCGGTGGAGGCGCTGCGCGGGATCGACATCGCCTGCGCGGAGGGTGAGTTCGTCTGCCTGCTGGGCCTGTCGGGCTGCGGCAAGAGCACGCTGCTGCAGATGATCGCGGGCCTGGAGGCGCCGACGGTGGGGCAGATCGTGGTGGCGGGGCGGGAGATTTCGGGACCGTCGCCCGCGACCAGCATCGTGTTCCAGGACCACGGGCTGTTCCCCTGGATGACGGTGCAGCGCAACGTGGAGTTCAATCTGAAGGCCCGGGGCGTGGCATCCGCGGCGCGGCGGGCGCGGGCGCAGGAGATGCTGGCGCTGACGGGGCTCGAGGCGTTCGCCGCCCGCTACCCGCACGAGCTGAGCGGCGGGATGCGGCAGCGGGTCGGGATCGCGCGGGCGCTGACGACGCAGCCGAAGGCGCTGCTGATGGACGAGCCGTTCGGCGCGCTGGATGCCCAGACCCGCGGCCGGCTGCAGCAGGAGCTGCTGGACATCTGGGCCCGGCAGCGCACGACGGTGCTGTTCGTGACGCACAGCATCGACGAGGCGATCTTCCTGGCCGACCGGATCCTGGTGTTCACGCCCCGGCCGGGCCGGCTGAGCGCCGACGTGACGGTGGACCTGGTGCGGCCGCGGGACCCGCGGGGGGCGGAGTTCGCCGCCATCGCCGGGCGGCTGCGGGCGGCGCTGGGCACGGAGGGCGGGAGTGAGTAGGGCGATGCTGCGTTGGTTCAGGGTGCTGCTGCTGGTGGCTTCGGCGCCGTTCCCCGCACGAGCGGAGGTGGCAGGGATCGTGTTCGCCAAGCAGCTGGGGATCGCCTACCTGCCGTTCCTGATCATGGAGGAGGAGCACCTGATCGAGCGCCACGCGGCCGCCCTGGGGCTGCCGGGCTTCACGGTGCAGTGGACGACGCTGACCAGCGGGGCGGTGGCCGATGACGGGCTGCTGTCGGGGCAGCTGGCCTTCGGGGTGGGTGCGGTGCCGGCGATGCTGGTGCTGTGGGACAAGACCCGGGGCAGCAGCAACGCGGTGCGCGGCGTGACCGGCATGGCGGTGATGCCGACGGTGCTGAACACCCGCAACCCCGATGTGCACACGGTGGCGGACTTCACCGACATGGACCGGATCGCGCTGCCGGCGGTGAAGGTGAGCAACCACGCGCTGGTGCTGGAGATGGCGGCGGAAAAGGCCTTCGGGGGGGACTGGGCGCGGCTCGACCGGCTGACGGTGGCGCTGGGGCACCCGGATGCGGCGGCGTCGCTGATGGGCCGGGCGGCGGGCCAGGTGGACACGCACTTCGCCTCGCCGCCGTTCACGGTGTTCGAACTGAAGTCGCCGCAGGTGCACACCGTGCTGACCTCGGTCGACGTGATGGGCGACACGTCGCTGACGGTGCTGTGGACGACGCAGCGCTTCGCCGCGGCCAACCCGCGTGTGGTGCAGGCGGTGTACGACGCGGTGGGCGAGGCGCTGGGGCAGATCAACGCGGACAAGGATGCGGCGGCGGACCGGTACCTGCGGCTGTCGGGCGACAAGATCGCGCGGGAGGACCTGATGACGGTGCTGCGCGACCCGCACATCCGGTTCGAGGCGACGCCCTTGGGCGTGATGGCGTTTGCCGGGTTCATGCACAAGACGGGCGCGTTGCGGGCGGCGCCTTCGGCGTGGACGGACGTGTTCTTCCCGATGGCGCAGGGGCTGCCGGGCAATTGAGGGGTTGGGCGATGCGTTGGGTTCTGGCTTTCCTGCTGTTGTCCCTGCCGGCGCTGGCGCAGCCCGTGCCGGGGGAGAACCGGGTCGTGATCGCGACGTTCGGCGGCCTGCTGGGCAAGCTGGTGCGGGAGAACGTGGAGCTCTACACGAAGCCGCTCGGCATCCAGGCGGTGTTCGTGGAGGCGGGGTCGGCGGACATCCTGGCCAAGATCCGGGCGCAGCGGAGTGCGCCGCAGTTCGACCTGGCGCTGCTGAACGACCAGACCTTCGTCGTCGCGAAAAGCCTGGGGCTGGTGCAGAAGCTGGACCCGGCCGAGGTGCCGAACCTGAAGAGTTTGCGGCCGGGCCTCGGATCGGCAGACGGCTATGGCGCGCCGTATGAGATCAACCCGATCGGCTGGGCGTGGCGGCGGGACAAGCTGGCCGAGGCGGGGGTGGGGCCGCTCGACACCTGGCGGGCGGTCACGGACAAGCGGCTGGCCGGGCGGGTGATCACGTTCAACTTCAGCAGCTTCTACACGGTGCTGACGATGGCCGCGCTCGAGATGTCGGCGGGCAAGACGGTGCGCGACGACAGCGAGATCTGGCCGTTCATGCAGGCGATGTACGACAACCGGACGATTGTGCTGGCCAACCCGGGGCAGGCGGAGGACCTGACGAAGTCGGGCGAGGCCTGGGTGTATCCGGCGACGGCGGAGCGGGCGCACCTGCTGCGGTCCCAGGGTGTGGATATCGGGTTCGCCCCGGCCAAGGACGCGCTGGTGTCGTTGACGAACTACATGGTCCCGGTCGCGCGGGCGCCGCACCCGGTGAACGCGCAGCGCGTGCTGAACTGGATATTGGGGCCGGTGGTGCAGGCGCGGATGGCGCAGGCGCAGGCGGTGGTGCCGGTGAATGTGGGAATCGTGCTGACGCCCGAGTTGAAGCAGCGGCTGGGATTTGCCGGGGACCAGGACATCCCGGCCTTCCTGCCGTTGGACGTGGCCGGGGTGAACGAGGAGTTCGGCACCTGGGCGGAGCGGTTCGACAAGATGATGTCGAGACCTCGGTAAGGGCCGCGCCGGGATGGCGGGCACGATGGCCGGGCTGCTGCTTCTGCCGTCGTTGCTGGCGTCGGCGGTGCTGTTCGTGCTGCCGCTGCTGTTCCTGCTGTGGCAGAGCATCCAGCGGTTCAGCCTGACGGGCACCGCCTCGGGCCTGACGACCGCCAACTACCTGCGGCTGCTGACGGACGGATTCTACCTCGGCCTGTTGGGCGAGACCTTCAAGCTGGCAGGGCTGTGCGCGCTGATCTGCCTGGTGGCGGGGATGCCGGTGGCGTGGTGCCTGCGGCTGGCGCCCCGGCGGATGCGCGGGCTGCTGCTGCTGGGGCTGCTGGCGCCGTTGCTGGTGAGCGTGGTGGTGCGCAGCTTCGGCTGGATCGTGATCCTGGGGGAGTTCGGGCTGCTGAACGCGGTGGGCCGGGCGCTGGGGCTGCCGCCCGGGCGGACGCATCTGTTCACCGAGGGCGCGGTGCTGGCCGGGCTGGTGCACGTGTTCTTCCCGTTCATGGTGCTGGCGCTGTTCGGGTCGCTCCAGAAGATCGACCTGCAGCTCCTGCGGGCGGCGCGCAGCCTGGGGGCGGGGCGGGCGCGGGCGTTTCTGGCGGTTTTGCCGCTGATGGCGCCGGGCATGGTGGCCGGGGTGACGACGGTGTTCGCGCTGGCGACCGGCAGCTATGTGACGGTGGCGGTGCTGGGCGGCTCGGGCGTGCGGGTGCTGGCGGTGGTGGCGTACGAGCAGGCGGTCAGCGGGATGAACTGGCCATTCGGCGCGGCGATCGGGATGCTGCTGCTGGGGGCGACGACGCTGCTGCTGCGGGTGTTCGAGGCTGCGGCGACGCGGTTTGGCCCGGCATGAAGGCCCTCTATGCGTTCACGGGGCTGGCGCTGCTGCTGCTGATCGGGCCCATCGCGGTGGCGGTGCTGGCGTCGTTCACCCTGGGGGAGACGATCGGCTTCCCGCCGGCCGGACTCGGCTTGCGGTGGTACCGCGCCTTCCTCGACGACGCGGACTTCGTCGACAGCGCCTGGACCAGCGTGCAGATCGCGGCAATGACGGCGGCGATCGCGACGCCGTTGGGCACGGCGGCGGCGGTGGCGCTGTCGCGGGGCGCGTTGCCGGGTTGGTTGGGCCGGGGGGTCGCCATGGCGTTCCTGACCCTTCCGCTGGCGATCCCGGCGGTCGTGCTGGGGCTGGCCTTCCTGGTGCTGTATACCGAGATGGGGTTCGGGGGGACGAAGGCGGGGATCGTGGCCGGGCATGTGATCCTGACGACGCCGTTCGTGATCCGGCTGGTGACGGCCGGGTTCGCGCAGTTCGACCCGAACCTGGAGCGGGCGGCAGCCGGGCTGGGTGCCTCGCCCTGGGGGGTGCTGTGGCGGGTGACGCTGCCTTCCGTGCGCGCCGGGATCGTGGGCGGCGCGCTGTTCGCGGCGATATTGTCGTTCGACGAGGTGGTGGTGGCGCTGTTCCTCTCGGGTCCGGAGGCGACGACGCTGCCGGTGCGGATCTTCACCACGGTGGACCAGTCGCCGGGGCCGGTGGTGCTGGCGGCGGGCGCGGTGCTGGTGGCGCTGGCGCTGGGTGTGTTCGCCGTGCTGGAGGCGACGGTAGGCGTGGGGCGGGCGTTCGGGCTGGAAGAGAGGGAGGGGTCGTGATCACGCTGCAGGAATCGTTGCGGGGGCTGTTCTACGCGCCGTTCTACGCCGCGCTGGCCCGGGGGGCGTTCGCGACGGAGGGGGTGGAGATCCGCTTCGTCAGCAGCCCGACGCCGGACCGCGCGCTGGAGGGGCTGGTGGCCGGCACGGTGGATGTGGGCTGGGGCGGGCCGATGCGGGTGAACCTCGGTTATGCCGAGCGCACGGACGCCGATTTCGTGTGCTTCGGCGAGGTCGTGACGCGGGACCCGTTCTTCCTGGTGACCGCCCTGGAGCGGGAACCGTACGACCCCGCCGCCCTGGCCGGCCTGCGCGTCGGCGCGGTCAGCGAGGTGCCGACGCCCTGGCTGTGCCTGCAGCACGACCTGCGGCTGGATGGCGTGGACCCGGGCGGCGTCGCCTGGGTGAAGGGGCGCACGATGGTGGAGAACGCGGCGGCGCTGCTGGCGGGCGATCTCGATGTGGCGCAGCTGTTCCAGCCGCATGTCGAGGCGCTGGTCGAGCAGGGGTGCCACGTCTGGCACGCCCAGGCGGAGCGGGGCCCCTGCAGCTATACGGCGTTCTACACACGCCGTGGCACGATCGCGGCCAAGCGGACGGAGCTGGTGGGCATGGTGCGGGCGGTTTACCGGACCCAGCAGTGGCTGGCGGCGGTGGACGCGCCGACGCTGGCCGACACGGTGGCATCCTACTTTCCGGACCTGCCCCGGCCGCGGCTGGTGGCGGCGCTGGCGCGGTATCAGCGCCTCGGGATCTGGGGCCACGACCCCGTGCTGCCGCGCGGCGGCTACGACCGGCTGCGCGACAGCCTGGTCACGGGCGGGCTGGTGCCGAAGGGGGTTGCCTTCGACCGGGCGGTGGACAACACCCTGGCGGAAGCGGCCATGCGGGCCTGAGAGCGACGTCGGGGGAGCGGGGCATGGCGAGCGAGACGGAGATCGTGACGACCGACCAGCCGGGCCCGGAGATCGCGGCGATGCTTGGGGCCGGGCTGGACCGGTTCAACGACGAGACCGTCGGCTACACCGACCGGCAGGCGCTCGCGGTGATCGTGCGCGACAAGGCCGGCGGTGCGGCGCTGGGGGGTGCCTTGGGGCGGTCCTCGCTCGGTTTATTGTTCCTCGACCTGTTCTATCTGCCGGAGGGCATGCGGAAGGCCGGGCTCGGGACGGAGGTGCTGCGGCGGTTCGAGGCGGAAGGGCGCCGCCGGGGCTGCCGCTCCGCCGTGCTGTTCACGATCAGCTTCCAGGCCCCCGGCTTCTATGAACGGCAGGGCTGGCGGCGGTTCGGTGAGGTGCCGTGCGACCCGCCAGGGACCAGCCGGGTGTTCATGACGAAGCTGCTTTGACAGCCTGCGAACGGGGCGCGGGTTGACGGGCGGCTGCGGCTCCCGCCCTATCGCGGAAAGACCGAGGGGGAGCTTGCCGTGCTGATCGAACGCCGCGAGGGATCTATCGCCGTCCTGACGCTCGACTACCCGGCCCGGCGCAACGCGCTGGCCATGCCGATGCGGATCGCCGTGATCGAGGCGATGGAGCGGATCGAGGCGGATGCGACGGTGCGCGCGGTGGTGATCACGGGTGCGGGCGGGACGTTCAGCGCCGGGGGGGACCTCAGCAAGATGGACCTGAGCGACCTGGCTTCGGGGCGGGAGCGGTTCCGGGCGACGCATCGGATGGTGCGGCTGCTGATCAAGTCCTCGAAGCCGATCATCGCCGCGGTGGAGGGGTTCGCCGTGGGGGCGGGGCTGTCAGTCGCGCTGTGCTGCGACACGATCGTGGCTGCGACGGATGCGAAGTTCGCAGCCGGGTTCGGACGCATGGGGCTGATCGCCGACCTCGGTCTGCCGCACACGCTGCCGCTGCGGGTCGGGCACGGGCGGGCGCGGCAGATCCTGCTGTATGGCGAGCGGATGGAGGCGGCGGAGGCGGCGCGGATCGGGCTGGTGGACCACGTCGTGCCGAGCGGGACGGCGCTGGAGGCGGCCCTGGCGCGGGCGCAGCTGTTCGAGGCGCAGGCGCCGTTGGCCGTGGCGATGACCAAGCAGGTTCTGGCGGCGGGGCTGGATGCGGCGCTGGAATGGGAGCGGGACACGCAGTCGGCGCTGTTCCTGACGGCGGATCACGCCGAGGGGAAGGCGGCGTTCTTCGAGAAGCGGACGCCCGTATTCAGCGGGCGGTAGGCTTCAGCGCGAGAGGGAGGGCGTGGCGGGGTCGTCCCGCTGCGAGGACGGCAGCGGCTGCGCCGTGCTCTGGCCGTTGCCGACGACCAGGCCGCTCGGGGCGGCCGAGAAGGGCGCGCTGTTGTCTGCGGCGTCGGACCGGCCGGCACGGTCGCTGGGTGCATAGGTGTCCAGGATGCGGCCCGGCACCGGCGCGGGCGTCAGCGGCTCCTTCTGCGCCATGGCGGCGGTGGAGGAGAGCACGAGCAGCGCTGCGACGATGATCTTCATGAGGCTGCAACGGCCGATCGTAGCGTTGGTTGCCACGATCATCCTGGCAGCGGCTGGAAAGAAGTGGGGGGTTTCTGTTGCCCGGTACCCCCCGGACCGCGCGTGTCACTGCTTACGCAGCGATCGCGAGCGCCTCATGATTGTCATTGGCACTTGTGATATGACCCGATAACGGCGGTATCATGCCGAGCAAAAAAGTGTTCTTTACCACGCGTGTCGAGCCTGTTTCGCCCCCCGATCCACACCCCGGAGCAAGCCGCTGCGGGAGATGGTGGAGGCGCCGGGCACTGCCCCCGGGTCCACAACGCTTATTCCAACCCTCGTTTATCACCATAGCCGGTTGAAGCCAGCACGACCGATATAGGCGCGTGGCGAGCGGAATGCTAGGGCTTCCCGCATGACGCTGACCCCCGACCAGCAGGCCGAGATCGCGGCCCTGCGAGAGACCCAGGCGCCCACGCGGCGCGCCACGGTGCCGGCCCTGGAGGCGCTGCTGTACGAGGCGCTCCCGGTGCTGGATCACGGCTTCGTGCGCGTGGTGGACTACATGGGCGACGATGGCGCGGTGGTGCAGGCGGCCCGGGTCAGCTACGGGCGCGGGACAAGGCGGGTCAGCGAGGATGCCGGGCTGATCCGGTACCTGATGCGGCACCGGCACAGCACGCCGTTCGAGATGTGCGAGATCAAGTACCATGTGAAGCTGCCGATCTTCGTGGCGCGGCAATGGATCCGCCACCGGATGGCCAACGTGAACGAGTACTCGGCGCGGTATTCGATCCTGGACCGGGAGTTCTACATCCCGGCGCCCGAACACCTGGCGGCCCAAAGCGACAGCAACCGCCAAGGCCGCGGCGCCGTCCTGCAGGGGGCCGAGGCCGAGGCCGTGCTCCGCCTGCTGCGGGACGACGCCACGCTGACCTACGATCATTACGCCGAGATGCTGAACGAGGACGGCGCCGACCCGGCCCGCCAAGGCCTGGCGCGCGAGCTGGCGCGGATGAACCTGACGCTCAACACCTACACCCAGTGGTACTGGAAGTCGGACCTGCACAACCTGCTGAACTTCCTGTCGCTGCGGGCGGACGGGCACGCCCAGTACGAAATCCGCGTCTATGCCGAGGCGATGCTGCAGACGGTGCAGGCCTGGGTGCCGGCGACCTACGCCGCCTTCCAGGATTATCGGATGGGCGCCGTCACGCTGTCGGCCGGGATGCTGGACGTGGTGCGGCGCCTGCTCGGCGGCGAGGGCGTGGAGCAGCCGGCCAGCGGACTGTCCAAACGCGAATGGGCCGAACTGATGGCAGCACTCGGGCGATCGGCGCCTTGAGACGGCCGGGGGTGGGGCGCACGGCCGCCACCCCCGGGTTGTGCGACGGTCAGCGGATGGCGCGCAGCACCGAGCGCTGTTCGCCGGCCAGGCTGCGGTAGACCTTGAGGTAGTCCTCGGCCATGCGGCGCGCGGTGAACCGGGCGTCGAAGGTGGCGCGGACCTTGGCGCGCGACAGGGTATGGAGGCGCGACACGGCCCCGATGGCGCCCGTTTCGTCCTCCACGATGAAGCCGCTGACGCCGTCATCGACGATTTCCGGCACGGAGCCACGGTTGAAGGCGATCACGGGCGTGCCGCAGGCCATCGCCTCGATCATCACGAGGCCGAAGGGCTCCGGCCAGTCGATGGGCATCAGCAGGCCGACGGCGCCGCTGAGGAAGTCGGGCTTCTGCGCGTCGTTGATCTCGCCGATCATCTCGACACCGCCGTCGGCCAGCATGGGCCGGATGACGGTGTCGAAGTAGACCTGGTCGACCCGGTCGACCTTGGCGGCGATCTTCAGCGGGATCCCGGCGGCGCGGGCGATGCGGATGGCGCGGTCCGGCCCCTTCTCGGGCGCGATGCGGCCGAGGAAGGCGAGGTAGTCCTGCTTCTTCGGCTGCGGCGTCAACAGGTCCGCCGGCAGGCCATGGTAGACCGTCTCGACGAAGCGGGCCTGCGGCAGCGGGCGGCGCTGGCTGTTGCTGATGCTGACCAGCGGCACGTTCGGGAAGGTGTCGAACACGGGCTGCAGCTCGCTGAGGTCGAGCCGGCCGTGCATGGTGGTGACGAAGGGGGTGCGCTGGCGGCCGAACAGGCTGAAGGGCCAGTAGTCCATGTGGAAGTGCATGACGTCGAAGTCGTCGGCCTGGCGGCGGGCGGCCTCCATCAGCAGCATGTGCGGCGCGATGGGGTCGCGGATGGCGGGATCCAAGCGGAGCGCACGCGGCCAGATGGGCTCGAGCCGGGCTGCGGTGACGCTGTCGCCGCTGGCGAACAGCGTAACGTCGTGGCCCTGCGCGACGAGCTCCTCGGTCAGGAACGAGACGACCCGCTCGGTGCCCCCATACAGCTTGGGCGGAACGGCTTCGTGCAGCGGGGCGATCTGCGCAATACGCATAGGCTTGTCACTCCTCGGGTCTGATCCTGCACGCCATAGAGACCCGAATCGGGGCGATATTGCGGCGCAGCAGAACTAGCGTTTCACGCCCTTGTCGGTTCCGGCTGACGCGGATCGACCCGGGGGATTTTCCTGGAATGAACGAATCGTGGCGAAGCGCCCTGCGCCGGGGATGGACCGGTGCAGGGCGCCAAAGCAGGATGATCGAGGATGCAGGGCCGCGGCGGACCGCGGCCGGCGCCTAGAAGCCTTCGCGCTCCAGGCGCTTGCGCTCCATCTTGCGGGCGCGGCGCACGGCCTCGGCGGCCTCGCGGGCGCGACGCTCCGACGGCTTCTCGTAGTGGCGCCGGAGCTTCATCTCCCGGAACACGCCCTCGCGCTGCATCTTCTTCTTGAGCGCCTTCAGCGCCTGATCGACATTGTTGTCCCGAACGAGAACCTGCACTTGGCCGCCATCTCCTGTTCATGATACCCGCGCCGGACCGGCGGGCAAGAATTGGGCTCCCGCGCGGATCGCCCCGCCGGAGTGCCGCGCTATAGCACCGAGTGCGCGTCTCGCCAAAAGGTTTCGTGCGCCTATCTTCCAAGCAGCAGAACGAGGACGCGTGATGGCCATCCTGAAGATCGCGCGCATGGGGCACCCCGTGCTCCTGCAGCGTGCCGAGAGCGTGCCGGACCCGACGGCGCCCGAGATCCGGCGCCTGGTGGCCGACATGCTGGAGACCATGGAGGATGCGCAGGGGGCCGGGCTGGCGGCGCCGCAGGTGCATGTGCCGCTGCGGCTGTTCGTGTTCCGCGTGCCACCGGGGCGGACCGAGGCGGCCGAGGGGGACGGCGAGATGCCGAACACCGTGGTGATCAACCCGACGCTGGAGCTGCTGGGCGAGGAGCGGGTGCTGCGTTGGGAGGGTTGCCTGTCCATCCCCGGCCTGCGGGCGGCGGTGCCGCGGCACGCGACGGTGCGCTACCACGGCGTGGATGCCGACGGCGCGCCGGTGGGGGCGCTGGCCAGCGGGTTTCATGCCGGGGTGGTGCAGCACGAGTATGATCATCTGGACGGGATCCTGTATCCGATGCGCATGACCGACTTCAGCCTGTTCGGCTTCAACGAGGAGCTGTCCCGCGCCCAGCAGGACGCCCGGCATGCAGCTTACCTCGCTGCTCAGCAGGCGAGCCAGCAGGCGGGCGACCGCATGACGCAGGACGGGGATCGGCCATGAGCACGCCGGAACGCAGCCCGGAGCGCGACGCCGCCATCCTGGCGATGCTGCCGCATGTGGAGGCCACGGGCTGGACGGTCGCGACCCTGCTGGCGGCGGCGGGCCCCGATGCGGACCTGCTGTTCCCGGGCGGCGCGGCCGACATGGTGGAGGCCTATTGCGACCTGGGGGACCGCTGGATGCTGGAAGACGCGGCGGCGCAGGACCTGGAGCCGTTGCGGGTGCCGGCGCGGGTGCGGGCCGTGATCGCTGCCCGGCTGGCGCGGAACGCCCCTTACAAGGAGGCGGTGCGGCGTGCCCTGGGCGTGTTGGCGCGGCCCGGCTCGGGGCTGCTCGCCGCGCGCTGCACGGGGCGGACGGTGGACGCCGTGTGGTATGCGGCCGGGGACAAGTCGGCGGATTTCAGCTGGTACACGAAGCGGGCGATCCTGGCCGGCGTGTATGGCAGCACGCTGCTGTTCTGGCTGCGGGACGGTGGCGACGGGTCGGAGACGCTCGACTTCCTGGACCGGCGGCTGGCGGGCGTCGGGCGGATCGGGCGGCTGCGTGGCCGGCTGACGGGCGGGCGGCAGGCCGGCGTGGGCTGAAGCGCCCGGGGTCACCCCGGCCCGACCCTTGAGTGTGGGTCCGGTGGTTCCCATGTCGATAGGATCAGGCGTGCGCGCGTTGCCTCCAAGAGGGACGCGAGGCAGCCGGAGTCGCCTCATCGAAAGGGACCACAGATGGAGATCGAGAAGTTCACGGAACGCTCGCGGGGGTTCCTGCAGGCTGCCCAGACCATTGCCGTGCGGGAGTTCCACCAGCGTCTGACGGCGGAACACCTGCTGAAGGCGCTGCTGGACGACGAGGAGGGCGCGGCGGCCGGGCTGATCCGCGCTGCCGGCGGCGACGCGAAGGCGGTGCAGCAGGCCAACGACGCGGAGGTGGCGCGCATCCCGAAGGTGCAGGGCGGCGGGGCCGGGCAGCCGCAGCTGACGCCGGAGCTGCACCGGACGCTGGACGCGGCGCAACAGGCGGCCACCAAGGCAGGCGACGCCTTCGTGGCGCAGGACCGGGTGCTGCTGGCGCTCGCGGCCAGCGAAACGCCGGCCGGCCGTGCCATGCGGAGCAACGGGGCGGCCCCGGCGGCGCTGGATAAGGCGATCACCGACATGCGGAAGGGCCGCACGGTGGACAGCCCCAACGCCGAAGCCAACTTCGACGCGCTGAACAAGTATGCCCGCGACATGACGGCGCTGGCGCGCGACGGCAAGCTGGACCCGGTGATCGGGCGCGACGAGGAGATCCGCCGCACCATCCAGATCCTGGCGCGGCGGACCAAGAACAACCCCGTGCTGATCGGCGAACCCGGTGTCGGCAAGACCGCCATCGTGGAGGGCCTGGCGCAGCGCATCGTCAACGGCGACGTGCCGGAGGCCCTGCGCAACAAGCGGCTGATGGCGCTCGACCTGGGTGCGATGGTGGCCGGGGCGAAGTATCGCGGCGAGTTCGAGGAGCGGCTGAAGGCCGTGCTGAAGGAGATCGAGGGCGCCAACGGCGAGGTGATCCTGTTCATCGACGAGATGCACACGCTGGTGGGCGCCGGCGCCGCGGACGGCGCGATGGACGCGTCGAACCTGCTGAAGCCGGAGCTGGCGCGCGGCACGCTGCATTGCGTGGGCGCCACGACGCTGAACGA
>CBDCAI010000004.1:572500-1035000 GCA_965213845.1 Acetobacteraceae bacterium | reverse complement strand
AACATCTCAGTACCTGGAGGAACAGACATCAACAGAGATTCCGCTAGTAGTGGCGAGCGAACGCGGATCAGGCCAGTGGCCAATCGGAAGGAAGCAGAACGGCATGGAAAGGCCGGCCATAGCGGGTGATAGCCCCGTATGCGTAATGTCTGATTGGTCCTCGAGTAGGGCGGGGCACGTGAAACCCTGTCTGAACATGGGGGGACCACCCTCCAAGCCTAAATACTCCCTGGTGACCGATAGTGAACTAGTACCGTGAGGGAAAGGTGAAAAGCACCCCGATGAGGGGAGTGAAAGAGACCTGAAACCGAATGCCTACAAGCAGTCGGAGCGGATTATTCCGTGACGGCGTACCTTTTGTATAATGGGTCAGCGAGTTTCTGTCGGCAGCGAGCTTAAGCCGTTAGGTGTAGGCGTAGCGAAAGCGAGTCTGAATAGGGCGTCGAGTTGCCGGTAGAAGACCCGAAACCGAGTGATCTAGCCATGGCCAGGCTGAAGGTGGGGTAACACCCACTGGAGGGCCGAACCCACGCCTGTTGAAAAAGTCGGGGATGAGCTGTGGCTAGGGGTGAAAGGCCAATCAAACTCGGAGATAGCTGGTTCTCCGCGAAATCTATTGAGGTAGATCGTCGAGTGGTCACCCCGGGGGGTAGAGCACTGGATGGGCTAGGGGGCCCCAAAGGCTTACCAAACCCAACCAAACTCCGAATACCCGGAAGTGTAGCTCGGCAGACAGACGGTGGGTGCTAAGGTCCATTGTCGAGAGGGAAACAGCCCAGACCACCAGCTAAGGTCCCCAAATCGTGGTTAAGTGGGAAAGGATGTGGGAATTCCAAAACAACCAGGAGGTTGGCTTAGAAGCAGCCATCCTTTAAAGAAAGCGTAATAGCTCACTGGTCTAATAGAGATCCTGCGCCGAAGATGTAACGGGGCTCAAACCACGTACCGAAGCTGTGGGTTCATAGGAGGTAGCAGCCCTATGAGCGGTAGCGGAGCGTTCCGTAGGCCTGTGAAGGTGTGGGGGTGACCCCTGCTGGAGGTATCGGAAGTGCGAATGCTGACATGAGTAGCGACAAACAGAGTGAGAAACTCTGTCGCCGAAAGTCCAAGGGTTCCTGCGCAAGGTTAATCCGCGCAGGGTGAGCCGGCCCCTAAGGCGAGGGCGAGAGCCGTAGTCGATGGGAACCAGGTGAATATTCCTGGGCCTGCTGGAAGTGACGAATGAGATATGTTGTCTGGGCTTATTGGATTGCCTGGGCTTTTGGACCATTCCGGGAAATAGCTCCAGCGTATAGACCGTACCCTAAACCGACACAGGTGGACTGGTAGAGCATACCAAGGCGCTTGGGAGAACCATACCGAAGGAACTAGGCAAATTGCTCGCGTAACTTCGGGATAAGCGAGACCCGCGAGTGGGCAACCATTTTCGGGTGGCACAGAGCAGGGGGTAGCGACTGTTTAGTAAAAACACAGGGCTGTGCGAAGTCGAGAGACGACGTATACGGTCTGACGCCTGCCCGGTGCCGGAAGGTTAAGAGGAGGGGTGCAAGCTCTGAATCGAAGCCCCGGTAAACGGCGGCCGTAACTATAACGGTCCTAAGGTAGCGAAATTCCTTGTCGGGTAAGTTCCGACCTGCACGAATGGCGTAACGACTTCCCCACTGTCTCCGGTATGGGCTCAGCGAAATTGAATTCCCCGTGAAGATGCGGGGTACCCGCGGTCAGACGGAAAGACCCTATGAACCTTTACTGCAGCTTTGCAGTGGTATGAGAGAGGCACTGTGTAGGATAGGCGGGAGGCTATGAACCATGGGCGCTAGCTTGTGTGGAGCCATCCTTGAAATACCGCCCTGTGCGTTTCTGATATCTAACCGCGTCCGGTCAGCCCGGACCGGGACCCTGCATGGTGGGCAGTTTGACTGGGGCGGTCGCCTCCCAAAGTGTAACGGAGGCGCGCGATGGTGGGCTCAGGCCGGTCGGACATCGGCTGCTGAGTGCAATGGCATAAGCCCGCCTGACTGCGAGAGCGACAGCTCGAGCAGAGACGAAAGTCGGCCATAGTGATCCGGTGGTCCCGCGTGGAAGGGCCATCGCTCAACGGATAAAAGGTACTCTAGGGATAACAGGCTGATCTCCCCCAAGAGTCCACATCGACGGGGAGGTTTGGCACCTCGATGTCGGCTCATCACATCCTGGGGCTGGAGCAGGTCCCAAGGGTTCGGCTGTTCGCCGATTAAAGTGGTACGTGAGCTGGGTTTAGAACGTCGTGAGACAGTTCGGTCCCTATCTGCCGTGGGTGAAGGAGACTTGAGAGGAGCTGTCCCTAGTACGAGAGGACCGGGATGGACGCACCTCTGGTGCACCGGTTGTCGCGCCAGCGGCACAGCCGGGTAGCTATGTGCGGAACGGATAACCGCTGAAAGCATCTAAGCGGGAAACCGACCTCAAAACCAGGTCTCCCCGAGGGCCGTGATAGACCATCACGTCGATAGGCCAGGTGTGGAAGCGCAGCAATGCGCGAAGCTGACTGGTCCTAATCGCCCGATCGGCTCAATAAACAATCCCCCATCCTGCACAGCAGCAACCAACATCCCCCCCTACACACACACGCAAACCAGAACCCGACCAACCGTCAAAGCCCGTTTGGCTCGGACGACCTGGTGGCCATGGCGGAGTGACGACACCCGATCCCATCCCGAACTCGGACGTGAAAACCTCCAGCGCCTATGATACTGCATCTCAAGATGTGGGAAAGTCGGTCGCCGCCAGGTCATCCAAACCAAACATAAACCAAATACAATATACCAACGCGGGGTGGAGCAGCCCGGTAGCTCGTCAGGCTCATAACCTGAAGGTCATCAGTTCAAATCTGATCCCCGCAACCACATTTTCAATATTTATCAGCTGCTTAAAGACCGCCTCGAACGCATTTTTCGCAGGCGGCTTTTTCGTGTCCGGCTGGTGTCCGAAAAGCACTGGCCACGAATGGCCGCGTTTGGACAGAACACTGGAACACCGGAACACGCGAAAGCACGATCTTCGCTTGATCTCGACGAGCGGAATATCGAACGCTCACGCTCCGACTGCAAGGCGATAAGCATCAGCGACGGTGCATTCCATCATGGAGATCCTGGTAGGCTGAAGCCCTTGGAAAAGGGTGAAATACCGTATTTTGTGCTGAGCGCGCCGGTCAGCCACCCGAGATCGTCGAACTTACTGAGATGGGCGGCAAGTGCCTGCCACGAGATGCGTCGTAGCAACTGCGGAAAACGAAGGGCACGCATCGTAGAGGCCCACTGTAGCTCCGCCGCGCCGTCCGGCTGAAACGCAGGGTTACGCGCGTCGTAAATAACGAGGGCATGCCCTCGGGTCGGGTCGAGCGATCCTTGGTCATCGATGCATACCGCCAACACATTCCGCACGAGTTGGTAGGACGCCATCAGCGGACACGGCAGATGATCCTGTGCGTTACTCCAGGAGAATACCTCTGGGACAAAGTTCCAGTATCGAATGCCACGTTCGGAGAGGCTGCACCGCGAGGCACGCCCGTGCTGGAAACTGAAGCTCCCGTCGCAATAATCCCGCGTGTAGTTGGCGACGTCAGACCGCAGCGATGGTCTGGAGCATCGACCGAACTCGGCCTCCGTGAACTTCACTTCGACCGCTACCTTCGTCGGGCCATCAAAGTAAGCATCCAACGATGTCGGTCTGGGCTCGCCCATCGTCGTAACCTCATGCTCGAGCAACAACCGGCGGCCGCTGAACGTCGTGAAGAATGCGGGGGCGCCATCCTCCGCGGGGATGCCCTCCAAGGCGTCAAGACGACCGAGCAGAGACAGGTTCGCAAACACGGCCTGTGCCAATGCCTGCGAGCTCGCCATGCTTCCGAACCAGCGGTGTCGGCTGCCCGGCTTTGCCAAACGTTCGAGTGCGGCCAAGACCTCCGCACGCCTTCCCGGCGGTGTCAAAATGTTCAGGTCGGCGAACTCGGGTCGAAACACGGGCGGCGATCGTCCCTCAAGGTGCCTCGGATCGAACATGCCAGCCTCCGGCGCAAGCTCAGATCTGCTGTATGCCCACAACCTCCGGTGCAGCTGGGAGCGGTACGTTTCGGTGCGAGCACCTCCTGGGAAGGTGACGAGTGGCCCGGACTGGCGATCGACGGGGGTGGCATTCATGCCGTCCAGGCCCATCGGCATGATCCCAATCGGTGTTGCGGCTGAGATGCTGGTCAGTAACGCCAGGAAGTCCGTCAGGGGTGGGTGCCCCTGGATATAGGTCCAGTAAGCCGGTGGAGCCAGCAGGAGGACCGCAGGGCGGGTGCGCCGGACATGCCGCCCTTTGATCGTTAGGACCTCCTCTGCGATCTGTTCCAGGTTAGCCTCAACGATCGCGGCGTAGGCCAGGCCTTCCAAGATCGCGATTCGTCGGTCTTCCCGGTTGCCTCCCATCTTTAGTTCCACGATGACCAAGGTTCCGTCGTCACGAATGCCAAGCAGGTCAACCTTGCCGATGCCCGCGTCAGCGCGGACCGACTTCAATGGAAACTGGTAATCCAGGAAGGTGAGTTGGCTTCCATCTTGTAGGCGTAGACCGCCCGTCAGGAACAAGGTCGCGGCGAGCCTCTCCTCGGCGCGGGTGCTGGTGTCACTGGCTGGCGTGACGCCGGTCCTGGTGCTCGACAGGTATCCCTGGGCGCGACGCGGTGCCCGTTCGCGCTGCTGGTGGAAGGCGTCTGCCAAGTGGCTGCCGTCGAGTGTGAGCATCTTGCGGTCTGACTTCGGCGATCTGCGAAGACGCGAGATCAGATCGACTAGGGAGGCGTGGTCATTCACAGCTCACCTTTCAAAGCCCTTAACTCCACGACATCAGCACGGCATCGACACAACGTGCGTGTCAACCTGTCAACCAGCAGGCGGCCCACCTATCGGAACCGAAACGCTGTACCGAAAAATCGAGCCACTTCTGACGACTACCCTCAGGTATTTCGGTGCTCAACGACGAATGACGCCGGATTCAAGCCGTGCAAGCGCTGAATGGCCTGGGATATCGTGAGGTCTTGATAATCGAAAGCCAGCCACTTCACCACCGTGGGGATGAGGACACAACGACACGCCGAAAGAACGTGTGCAGCAACTCGTCGCCACCTTCTGTCAATCGGCACCCAAAAAGGACCCCCTACCGGCGTCCAAAAGGGACCCCCCTGTCCGAGGTAAAACGACCCGCGCTGTCGCTTGTCCCAGAGCCGTAGGCGGAGGGCAGGCGACAGGGCGGGCAGCCCTCTTCAAACCCTGTTCTTGAACCGCCAGCTCTCATTTCCGGTCTCGACGATGTCGCAGTGATGCGTCAGCCGGTCGAGCAGGGCGGTGGTCATCTTCGCGTCGCCGAACACGCTGGGCCACTCACCAAACGCGAGGTTGGTGGTGACGATCACTGAGGTCTGCTCGTAGAGGCGGCTGATCAGGTTGAACAGCAACTGGCCGCTGGACTGGGCAAACGGCAGGTAACCCAGCTCGTCGAGCACCACGAAGTCCATGCGGCACAAATAGTCCGCCATTCGGCCCTGACGGCCCGTGCGTCCCTCCGTCTCAAGCCGGTTCACCAGGTCGACGACGTTGAAGTAGCGGCCCCTTACGCCGCCGCGGATGCAGGCTCGCGCCATCGCGATGGCCAGGTGCGTCTTGCCCGTGCCGGTGCCGCCGACCAGCACGACATTTCGCTGATGGGCGACGAAGTTCCCGCTGGCCAGGTCGCGCACCAGGGTCTCGTTGATCGGCGTGCCAGCAAAGGCAAAGTCGTCGACGTCCTTGGCCAGTGGCAACTTGGCGATTGCGATCTGATAGCGGATCGAGCGCGCCTGCTTTTCGCTGATCTCCGCCGTCAGCAGGTCGCCGACTATGCGTGTCGGCTCATGTTGGCGTTTCACCGCCGTGCCGATGATCTCGTCGTAGGCGGCTTTCATGCCGTAGAGCTTCAGCTCCGCCATGGTCGTCAGGATCTCGGAACGCTCCATCACACAGGTCTCCTCAGGGTGTCGTATCGGGCGCAATCCGCCGTTGGCGCATGCGTCAGGCGCAGGGCGTCGGGGGTCAGGATGGTCAGCGGAGGCGCGGGCTCGCGCTGCCGGGCCAGCACGTTGAGGACGACGTCGGCGGAGTGGACACCCTCGCGCAGCGCCTCGAGGCAGGCGGCTTCCACCGCGGGCAGCCCGTCGCTCAGCACCATCGTCAGGATCGACACCATCTGCCGATCGCCGTCGGCTGACCCCGCCAGCTTGCGGCGGATCCGCTCCAACCCCGCGGGCAGCAGCCAGTCCTTGAACGGCGCACCGTTGCGCAGCGCGCCGGGCTTGCGGGCCAGCACCGGGACGTAGTGCCAAGGATCGAACACCGTCTGGTCCCGCCCGAAACACCGGGGATGATCGCCGACCAGCAGCCCGGCCTGGCGTAGTTCGATCCGCTCGGCATAGGCTCGGATCTCCACCGGCCGCCCCACCGCGTACGCCAAGACCGAGTAGCGGTTGTTATCAAACCGCACGAGGCAGGTCTTGGACACCGACGCGGACACCGCGTGGAAGCCGTCGAACCGACCGCCATAAGGCACAAGGCTTGGCCGCTCGGCCTCGAACATCTCCCAGACCGTCTTGTCGCGGACCTCCGGATGCCGGTGCGCCCGGGCATAGGCGACGCATTGATCCAGCAGCCAGGCGTTCAGCTCGTCGTAGCTCTTGACCCGGACCCGCGGGGTGAAGAACCGCTCCCGCACCAGGCCGACCTGGTTCTCGACCTGGCCTTTCTCCCAGCCTGACGACGGCGTGCACGCGACGGGATCGACCAGATAGTGGCTGCACATCTGGAGAAATCGGCGATTGTAGGCCCGCTCGCGGCCAACAAAGATCGTGTCGACCGCGGTTTTCATATTGTCGTAAATTCCGCGCGTGCAGGCGCCCTTGAAGAACGCAAAACCCTTGTCGTGCGCGTCGAACACCATCTCCTGCGTCTCGCGCGGGTAAGCCCGGGCGAACAGCATCCGACTGTGGCACAGGCGCAGGTGCGCCACCTTGATCGTCACCGTGGTGCCGCCGATCAGCACGACCTCGTGGCTCCAGTCGAACTGATACGCCTCGCCGGGGGCAAAGCTCAGCGGCACAAACGCGTCCGCCGACGTCGACGCACGCTCGCGGCCCCACGACCGGGCATACCGCCGGACCGCGTCGTAGCCGCCCTCATAGCCCAGGCCACGCAACGTCTCGAACACCCGGATCAGCGTCAGCCGCTCCCGGCTGGACTTCGCCTCGTTGGCCGTCAGCAGCGCGTCGAGCTTCTCCCGCCACTCGCCAAGGCGCGGCATCGGCTGCTGCTCACGCTCATAATGAAAATCCGTCTCCTCGGACCGGATCACCTTGCGGACGGTTTTCCGCGAGACCCGCAGCTCCCGACAGATCGACTTGATCGATTTGCCCTGAACGAAATGGGCCCGACGGATCCGCGCAATCGTCTCCAAAACAAACATCCCAATCCGGCCCTCGTCATCACGAGAGCCACCGTGAACCCCACCGTCAGGGGGGTCCCGATTGGACGCCGATCACCCCGCTAACAGGGTCCCTTTTCCACGCCGAAACACACGCTCGGTGGAACGGGCTGTCGAGGCGGTCGCGGAGGATATCGCGGCACCCACCCTGCTGGTCCACGAGGCCGATGCCCTCACCCTGGCGCGCAGGGCGATGGCTGCGGATGACAGTGCCCTACAATGGTCGGCCGTGGGCTCGGGACTGACCGGCGATCCGGCCGCAACGCTCGCCCGGCTGTTCGACCGTCTCGTCCTCCGCAATGACGACCGAACGGCTGTCCGCCGGCGGCCGGACGAGGAGATCTGGCGCCCGATCCGCGACCGGCTGGCCGAGCGGAACGTGCACGTGCCCTTCGAGCCGAAGGTCATCGCAGGCGCACTCGACAGCATCACCTTCGAGCACGCCTGGAAGAACGGCAGCTGGCACGTTTACGAGCCGGTGTCGCTCGATTTGGGTGATCGCGACGGCATCATGGACAAGACGCATCGCTGGCTGGGCCACCTCGCGGCAGTGCAGGATGGTGCGCAGGAGCCCTTGAAGCTCCATTTCATCCTCGGCGCCCCGCAGGATCCGGCGCTCGCGTCGGCCTACGATAAGGCGGTCGCGCTGTTCCGCAGCGCGGCCCTTGACCCGGAGGTCATTCGAGAATGCGAAAGCGACGATCTCGTGTCCCGTATCGAGGACGAGGTTCGCGCCCATAATGATGCGCTCGCCAGCCGCTCATAGGAGACTGCATCTGGATAAGGCTCCAAGTGACCCCACCGCTCGAAACATGGCACAGAATGCTGTAACTTCATGCTTGTTCCGAGGCAAACCAGCCGGTGATTCCAACGCATTCCAGCCACCCCTGATGGGCCGGCCGGCGGCGCTGTTCGCGAGCTATCATTGACCGACGGCACGGTTGCTTCTCCAGTGATCCCCGGGGAGTGCCATGCGCTGAAGCTGACCTGGTGTTCGCCGCCTTCAGGGTGCTCGAAGCCGCTGGTTTCCTCGTCGGCCTCGTCGAGCTCCTGGCCACGCAGGGCGGCATAGAGCCGCTGTATGGTGCAGACGACGACGGCGGCGGCCGGGTCCAGGGTACGTCCGCGCAGGTGCTGGACCGGGAACTTCTCATGGAAGAAAAGGCTGCTGCCGACGGCCTTGTAGCCCTTGAACTCGGCGAGGGTCTGCGCGCCCAGGTTGGCCCGGTCCACCAGGAACAGGATGCGCCGGGCGCGGGTGTGGCTGAGGAGGCGATGGGCGGGGGCGCAGGCGGTGTAGGTCTTGCCGGCACCGGACGCCATCTGAACCAGGGCATGGGTGCGGTTGGCACAAGGCTACCTTCCACGCCCTCTATCGCGTCGGCCTGGCAAGCCCGGAGGCCCTCGGCGTTCGGTGGCGGAAGGTTGGCCATAAGGGTTCGGGAGCTGTCGGCGGCACGAAGGCGGTCGCGCAGGGCTTCGGGACGGTGGACGGCGAAGACGCGCCGCGGCACTGGAACGGGATCGCCGCCATCGCGGAACAGCGTCTCGCTGCCGGTCGAAAGGTAGGTGAACGGCAGTGGGTCCCCCCAGTGCGGATAACCCGAAGGCGCGTGGGCGGCATAGTCCGCCCCTTGCGGGCCCCTGCCCAGCAGGGTCACGCCCTCGGGCTTGGCCTCCAGCACCGCGCAGGCCCTGCGGTCGAGGAACAGCACGTAGTCTGCCGGGCCGGTGGGGGTCGGCACCTCGCGCACGGCGACGCCGGGCCCGGCATGCAGGTTCAGTTCGTCCCGATGTTGCACGAGCCAGCCGGCGGCCACGAGCATCGCATCGATCTTGAGGCGCGCACGTGCCTCGGGCGTCATGCAGTTGCGACGACGGCAAATGGACCGGGCAGCTTGACGTAGCCGAACACCCTCACTCCGTTGATTGACCCAACGAACGCAGTGCGAGGTTGGATATTGCTTCCTTGAACCGCCAAGGTACGGCGGCATGGTTGATGGATCATGGCGCATCAACGCTCCGAAGCCAAGTGCCCGGGCGCTGTCAGTGGATGGCGTGACCTTCTTCGGCCAACTCAGCACTGAAGTGCATGAGTGCCGTTTCCAGTCTGGACGTGAAGCACACGTTTCGCACATTGCACCAGTGCAACACATCAGCCAGTAGGTCTTCCACTTGGTCAGTTGGATCGCTGCCTGACAGCGGCTCGTATGATGCCAGCACGTCGTCGACCTGTTCGGCACGATCCCCATTCGTCCTGCGTTCACTGATCATCAAAGCAATCCTCCCACCTTCGACGAACCCCCAGAATTCCGGGCAACTCACCACCATACACCGGGTTTGTGAGGTCGTCCTAGGACATTCGAGCTGCCGTGGGGCATCGCTCAACAACCGAATATCCAGAGCACCAACGCACGCTGAGGGTTCAGTTCTCCCAGCCTAAGACCAACGCGATGTTGCCGGGCATTCCATGGGGATAGTCGATGACCCTTGCTGCCAGGCCGAAACCGGCTGGCTTAAGTTCGCGAACCCAGCGTGCATGCACCTCGGCGGCCTCACCACGCAGGCTGTCCGCCCAGGTGGGGTCGGCGTTGTTGATCTTTCGACCGCCATCGCTGCACAGTTCGGAAGGAAAGCGGAGCAGCTCGATCTCCTTGCCGCCATGCGCCGCGGCAACGCGCGCATGGGTCATCAGGGTCTCCCACATCTCTGTGCCCAGATGCTCGTGCAGCATGGTCTTGACTTGGTCGATACGCTCCAGGTCCGCGGCGTGGACGACGGCTTTCTTCTCATCGATCCCGCTCTGGGTCGAGGCCTCCACCAAGGCCTGAAAGCTTGCCGCAGTGAGCGGAGCCGGCCTCGCGGCAGCGGGCGGAGAGGCCGCGGTGATTGGACGGGCCCCCGCTGTTCCGCCGAAGAAGCTCCCGATTATCTCAGCGAACCCTCCCCGTCCGATGGTGTGGGCGGTGCCTGGCTGGGCCTCCATCGCCCGCAGAAGATCCGCCCGGCTGACGATCCCGACCATGCGGCCGTCGCGCATCACCGGGACGCGCTTGAACGCTTTGGCCCGCAGCAGTCCCGCCACCTCAGAAAGCGCTGCCGACGCCTCGACCGTCACGACCGGCGCCTGCATGACGTCCCGAATTTGCCGGGCCGAGGCCGCTGCCGTTTTGGACGCTTCCAGCTGGCCAGGACCCGACAGGATCGCCAGCCACCACTCCTGTCCAGCAAGCCGATCCTCGGCACTCCGCCCCAGCAAGTCGCCTTCGCTCACGATACCGACCAGCGCGCCACTGTCGTCCACCACCGGGACAGCGCTGATACGGGCATGGAGGAGCAGCTTCGCGACGTCCTTCACGTTGCTGCCCGGCAGCACCGAGACCACCGTTGCCGTCATCACGTCTGCTGCGGTCGACAGCACTGGGCTGGAGTGGTTGTGATCCATGATCGTTGTTTCCTTTCGGTCGTTCCGTGTCGCGCGCGGTGTTAGCCCGCTATCGAAGCCGCTGACCGGGCCAGGAGGACCGCGACGGCGCAGGACGCGATCCGGGTGCGCTGGCTGTCAGCGCGGCTGGTGAGGATGATCGGCACTTTCGCGCCGAGGACGACCCCGGCGGCATCGGCGCCTGCGAGAAAGGACAGCTGCTTGGCCAGCATGTTCCCGGCCTCGAGGTTGGGCACCACCAGGATGTCGGCCCGGCCTGCCACTGCCGAGGCGATACCCTTCTGGCGCGCGGCCTCGGGGCTGACGGCATTGTCGAAGGCGAGCGGCCCGTCCAGCAGGCCGCCGGTGATCTGCCCACGATCGGCCATCTTGCACAGCGCCGCAGCGTCGAGCGTGGAGGGCATGGCCGGGTTTATGGTTTCGACGGCCGCGAGGATCGCGACGCGCGGCTCTGCAATTCCCATGACGTGCGCCAGGTCGATCGCGTTCTGGATGATGTCACGCTTGTCTTCCAGCGTGGGCGCGATGTTGATCGCGGCGTCCGTCACCAGCAGCGGACGCGGATAGGACGGCACGTCCATCAGGTAGACGTGGCTGAGCCGCCGGGCCGTCCGCAGGCCTGTTTCGGACGCAACGACGGCGTGCATCAGCTCGTCGGTATGCAGGGAGCCTTTCATCAGCATCCCGGCCTCGCCCGCCCGCACCAGGGCGACCGCTTGCACGGCCGAAGCATGGCTGTGCGGCGCGTCCACCAGGCGGTAGCCGCCGATCTCGAGCGACGCCGCAGCCGCAACGGCATGTATCCGAGCCTCCGGTCCGACCAGGATGGGCAGGATCAGCCCGGCCTCGGCCCCCTCGACCGCGGCGCCCAGCGAGGCCGCGTCGCACGGGTGCGCGACCGCCACAGGGACAGGCGTTCCGCCCGCGGCGCGCGCCAGCAGCTCACGGAAGCGCAGATGGCGGCTGAGCTGCACGCCGGGCAGCTCCATGCTGGGGCGCCGGACCTTCTCGGTCGGGGCACGGACGCGGGCGATGCCGGTGACGACTTCAACGCCCGCGGCATCTACGCATCGGCAGGCGAGAACCACGTCGTGATGCGTGCCGGGCTTCTCCAGCACCGTCACGGTGGTCGTGATCGTGTCACCGACCGCGATCGGGGCCAGGAATTGCAGGTCTTGCGAGAGGTAGACCGTGCCTGGCCCTGGCAACTTCGTGCCAAGCACGGCCGAGATGAGCGATCCGCTCCACATGCCGTGGCCGACGATGCGGTGGAACATGTCGGTGCGGGCAAATTCCGGGTCGAGATGCGCAGGGTTTACATCGCCCGAGACGATCGCGAACAGGGCGATGTCGTCCTGTGTCAGCGTGCGGACCAGCGACGCGCTATCGCCGGGCGCGATCTCGTCGAAGGTCCTGTTCTCGATGATCGCCTGGGACGTGATGTGCGTGTCCATCGAGGAGCAATAGCGACGCAATGCCGGGTCGCAGAGGTTCGGAAACTACCCAGGCCTACCCGTGAGTAGTTTCCGACCCTGCCTGCCAACACGCCCGCCCCGCTACAGCAGGGAAGACGTAAAGGAGCCTTGCATGTCGGCCACCGTCCTCCCTGCGAACCCGGCCGTCGTTCCGGCCCGCAGCAAGCAGACCGGCTTCATTGTCGCCTGGGGTTTCTGCCTGCTGTTCTACTTCGGGCAGTACGCGCTCCGCTCGGCACCTGGGGTGATGGTGCCGGAGCTGACGAGCCAGTTCGGGCTGACAGCCCTCGGAATCAGCTCGTTGATCGGGCTGTATTACTACACCTACTCGACCTTCGCGATCATCGCCGGCGCGTCGCTGGATCGGCTCGGGCCGAAATACGTGATCCCGACCGGGATCGTGATCGCGGCGATCGGATCTATCCTGTTCGGCCTGGGAACGGCCGTCAGTGCGGAAAGCGGACGGCTGCTGCAGGGGGCAGGCTCGGCGTTCGCGTTCACCGGGGCGGTCTATCTAGCGAGCCACGGGTTTAGCGGGCGCTATCTGGCGACCGCGGTCGGGTTCACGCAGATGTTCGGCATGCTAGGCGGCTCGGCCGGGCAGTTCGCGGTCGGCCCGATGATCCACGGCTTCATCACCTGGCAGCAGTTCTGGATCTTCGCCGGCGTCGCGCTGCTCGTGGTGGCGGCGATCGTGATGGTGGCCACGCCTGCCGGGCATGACGCCAGGCCGGCGGGGGGCGAGACGTCCGTCCTGTCCATGTTCAAGCCTTACAAGACCGTGCTGACGAACCCGCAATCCTATCTGTGCGGTTTCGCGGCCGGGCTGCTGTTCCTACCGACCACGATCGGCGACATGATCTGGGGCGTGCCGTTCCTGCGTGACGGGCTGGGCGTGGGGTATGCGGAGGCTGTGAACCGGGCGACCATGGTGCCGCTGGGCTGGGTGATCGGCTGCCCGCTGCTGGGCTACATCGCGGACCGGATCGGGCGGCGCAAGCCGGTACTGATCTCCGGTGCGGTGCTGATGCTGCTGGCCGCCAGCGCCGTCGTCTACCTGCCCGGCGTGTTCCCGCCCTATCTGCTCGGCCTGCTGCTGGGAATCGGGTCGGGGGCGGCGATGATCCCCTACACCATGATCAAGGAGGTGAACCCGGACGAGGTGAAGGGTTCGGCCACCGGCGCGATCAACTTCCTGGTGTTCACGCTGAGCGCGCTGGTCGCCCCGCTCTACGGCCTGTTGCTGCGGTCCTTGTCCGATGGCGGCAAGCTGACCCTCGTCGTGTTCCAAAAGGCCAGCGCATTCGGCGTCGCGGGTATCGTCCTGGCCATCGTCATGGCGCTGTTCATCCGGGAAACCGGTGCCGCCGCAAAAGGAAACGCCCCATGAGCGACCGCCTGCCTGATATGTCTCCGCCCGTCGTGCCGCTGCACGACATGAGTCCGATTATCGACATGACCCGGCGCCGCACCACCGGCCCCGTCCGCAGCGCCCGGCCCATCTATGTCGACCTGCTGCCGCCCTGCAACAGCACCTGCCCGGCCGGCGAGGACATCCAGGGCTGGCTCGCCCTGGCGCAGGCCGGGAAGGATCGCGCGGCGTGGGAGCACCTCGTCCGCGACAACCCGTTCCCGGCGATCCATGGCCGCGTCTGCTACCACCCGTGCGAAACCGCCTGCAACCGCGCCGCCCTCGACAGTGCGGTCAGCATCCATGCCGTCGAACGCCATCTGGGCGACCGCGCGCGCGCCGAGGGCTGGACCTTGCCCGCCCCGTCACCGTCCAGCGGGAAGCGCGTGCTGATCGTCGGCGCGGGACCGAGCGGGCTTTCGGCGGCTTTCCACCTGGCGCGTTTGGGGCATGCGGTGGAGGTGCACGAGGCGGGGCCGTTGCCGGGCGGGATGCTGCATTTCGGCATCCCGGCCTATCGGCTCCCGCGCGACGTGCTGATGCAGGAGATCGCGGCAATCGAGGCGCTCGGCGTCAAGATCGTGCTGAACCACAAGGTCAAAGACGTGCTGGCCGAGGAAGCGGCGGGCGGTTTCGACGCCGTCTTCGTCGCGATCGGCGCGCAGGCAGGGCGCCACGTCGACATCCCGGCGCGCGACGCCGCCCACGTGGTCACGGCGATCAACCTGCTCCATGAGGTGGGCGCCGGCGAGGCGCCCAAGCTCGGCCGCCGCGTGGTGATCTACGGCGCCGGCGACACGGCGATGGACGCTGCGCGCACGGCCAAGCGGCTGGGGGCGGAGGACGCGATAATCGTGTTCTTCAGCGACCGCGCGCATATGGAGGCCCACACCTTCGAGGCCGCCGAAGCCGAGGCGGAGGGCGTCAAGATCAAGTGGCTTAGCAGCATCCGCGACATTGGGGCCGACGCGCTCGAGGTCGAGATCATGGCCCTGGACGACCATGGCATCCCGCAGCCGACCGGCCGGTTCGAGACGCTGGCGGCCGATTCCGTCGTGCTGGCGCTGGGCCAGCAGGCCGAGAGCGCGTTCCTGAAGGGTGTTCCCGGCATCGTCGTCGCGGCCGACGGCACGGTGGTGATCGGGGCCGACATGATGACCGGCCACCCCGGCATCTTCGCCGGGGGCGACCTGGTGCCCAGCGCCCGCACCGTCACGACCGCGGTCGGTCATGGCAAGAAGGCGGCGCGGCATATCGACGGCTGGCTGCGCGGCGAGGCCTATGTGGCGCAGGCCAAGCATGCGCCGGTCGGGTTCGCGGACCTGCATCTGCCGATCTATGCCGATACGCGGCCCTCGGTGCAAAGCGAGATCAAGGCGGCGCTGCGTGAAGGCTTCGCCGAGATCACTGCCGGGCTGACCGGCAAGGAGGCCCGGCACGAGGCGCAGCGCTGCCTGTCCTGCGGCAACTGCTTCGAGTGCGACAACTGCTACGCCGCTTGCCCGGAGGACGCGATCGTCAAGCTGGGGCCGACCCACGGCTACGAGGTGAACATGGGGCTGTGCACCGGCTGTTCCGTCTGCGTCGAGCAATGCCCTTGCCATGCGATGGAGATGGTGGCCGAGCGCGCGCCGGTCGTGGTCGCCGAGCCAACCGCCTTGCTCTTGGAGATGAAGGCATGACGCGCACTCCCCCTCAACGCACGACGATGGATGGCAACACCGCCGCCGCCTATGTCGCCTATCGGGTCAACGAGGTGAACGCGATCTTCCCGATCACGCCCTCGTCGACGATGGCGGAGCTGGCCGACCAGTGGGCGAGCGAGGGAGTGACGAACATCTGGGGCAACATCCCGGTGGTCCAGGAGATGCAGTCCGAAGGCGGCGCCGCGGGCGCGGTCCACGGCGCACTGCAATCCGGCGCGCTGACCACGACCTACACGGCCTCGCAAGGCCTGATGCTGATGTTGCCGAACATGTTCAAGATCGCCGGCGAGCTGACGGCCTGCGTGTTCCACGTCGCCTCGCGCTCGCTTGCCACCTCGGCGCTGTCGATCTTCGGCGACCATACCGACGTGATGACCGTCCGCGGAACCGGTTTCGCCCTGCTGGCCTCGGCCTCGGTGCAGGAAGCGCACGACATGGCGCTGGTGGCACAGGTCGTCACCCTCGAATCCCGCGTGCCCGTGCTGCACTTCTTCGACGGCTTCCGCACATCCCACGAGCTGAACACGCTCGACCTGATCGCCGACGCCGACATCCGCGCCATGATCGACGACGACCTGGTCCGCGCGCACCGGCTGCGCGGGTTGTCGCCCGAAAACCCGTTCATCCGGGGCACCGCGCAGAACCCCGACACCTGGTTCCAGGCGCGTGAGGCCGTGAACGCCTACTATGACGCCGTGCCGGGCATCGCACAGGGCGCCATGGACCGCCTGGGCGCCCGCACGGGCCGCTCCTATCGCCTTTTCGACTATGACGGCGACCCTGCCGCCGAACGCGTGCTGATCATCATGGGCTCCGGCGCCGAGACCGTGCAGCAGACGGTCGCCACCCTGCGCGCCACCGGGGAGAAGGTGGGCGTTCTGCAGGTCCGCCTGTTCCGCCCCTTCTCAATTGCGCACCTGCTCGCGGCACTGCCCGCCACCGTCCGCCGCATCGCCGTGCTGGACCGGGTCAAGGAACCGGGCTCCGGCGGCGAGCCGCTGTTCCAGGACGTCGTCACCGCGCTCGCCTGCGCCGTCTCGCGCGGGGAGCGCCCGGCCATGCCCTTCGTCATCGGCGGCCGCTATGGCCTCGGCTCCAAGGACTTCACCCCGGCCATGGCAAAGGCCGCCTTCGACGAACTCAGCGCGGCCTCGCCCCGCAACAGCTTTACCCTCGGCATCGTCGACGACCTGACCCACACCAGCCTCGCCTGGGACGAGTCCTTCAGCACCGAACCAGACAGCGTGACGCGCGCCGTGTTCTACGGCCTGGGCGCGGACGGCACGGTGGGCGCCAACAAGAACAGCGTGAAGATCATCACCGAGGATGCCGGGCTCCATGCCCAGGGCTACTTCGTCTACGACAGCCACAAGTCCGGCGCGCAGACCGTGTCGCACCTCCGCTTCGGGCCGGACCCGATCCGGTCGCCCTACCTGATCGCGCAGGCGGGTTTCGTCGGCATCCACCAGTTCGTGTTCCTGGAGCGGCAGAACCTGCTGCTCGCCGCCGCCCCGGGCGCCACCGTGCTGCTAAACGTGCCGGGCCCGGCGAACGATGTCTGGGACAAGCTCTCGCGCCCGGTGCAGCAGACCATCCTCGACCGCAAGCTGCGCGTCTTCGCCATTGATGCGTCCTTGGTGGCGCGCGAGGTCGGGCTGGGGGGCCGCACCAACACCGTGCTGCAGACCTGCTTCTTCGCCCTGTCCGGCGTGCTGCCGCGCGAGGAGGCGATCGGCCACATCAAGGAGGCCATCCGCAAGAGCTACGCCCATAAGGGCCAGGCCGTGGTCGACAAGAACAACGCCGCCGTCGACGCAACACTGGCCCGGCTGCACGAGGTCGCCGTGCCCGCCGCCATCAGCAGCCGGTTCGACATCGCGTCCCTGGTCCCTGCCGACGCGCCGGAGTTCGTCCGCACCGTGACGGCCCGCATCTTCGAGGGCGCGGGCGACGCGCTGCCGACCAGCCTGGTTCCGGCCGACGGTACCTTCCCGTCCGGCACGTCGATGTTCGAGAAGCGCAACGTGTCGGACATCGTGCCCGCCTGGCGTGAGGATCTGTGCATCCAGTGCGGCCAGTGCAGCTTCGTCTGCCCGCACAGCGTCATCCGCGCCAAATACTATGCCGAGGACAAGCTGGAAGGCGCGCCGGACGGGTTCAAATCGGCCCCGGTGAACGCCCGCGGCTACCCCGAGGCGCGCTTCACCCTGCAATTCTACGTCGAGGATTGCACCGGCTGCGGCCTGTGCGTCGAGGCCTGCCCGGCCACCAGCCCGCGGGAGGCCGACACCCGCGCCATCAACATGACGGACAAGGCCCCGCTGCTGATGCAGGCCCGCGCCGACATCGCCTTCTTCGAGACGCTGCCCGTCAACGACCGTTCCCGCGTCGACTTCGCCGACGTGCGCGGCGTCCAGTTCCTGGAGCCGCTGTTCGAATTCCCCGGTGCCTGCGCCGGCTGCGGCGAGACGCCGTATCTGAAGCTGCTCAGTCAGTTGTTCGGCGACCGCGCCCAGATCGCCAACGCCACCGGCTGCTCCAGCATCTACGGCGGCAACCTGCCCGTGACGCCGTGGACCAAGAACGCCGAGGGCCGCGGACCGGCCTGGTCGAACTCGCTGTTCGAGGACAACGCCGAGTTCGGGCTGGGATACCGCCTGGCTGCCGACAAGCACCTGGAGATGGCGCTGGCGCTGCTCGCCGGTCTGGCGCCCGAGGTCGGCGCCGACCTGGCCGAGGCCATCGCGAAGGCGCCGCAGATCGCCGAAAGCGACATCCGCGCCCAGCGTATCCGGGTGGCGCAGCTCAAGACCCGGCTGCTCGCGCTCAAGCCCGATCCCCGCGCGCTGGACCTGCTCAGCGTCGTCGACCACTTGGTCCGGCGCAGCATCTGGATCGTCGGCGGCGACGGCTGGGCCTACGACATCGACTATGGCGGCCTGGACCACGTCATGGCCACCGGCCGCGACGTGAACATCCTGGTGATGGACACGGAAGTCTATTCCAACACCGGTGGACAGGCCTCCAAGGCCACCCCTCTGGGTGCGGTGGCGAAGTTCGCCGCTGCCGGTAAGCGCACCGCCCGCAAGGACCTCGGCCTCCAGGCCATTGCCTACGGGAACGTCTATGTCGCGCAGGTCGCGATGGGCGCCAACCCGCAGCATACGCTGCAGGCGTTCCGCGAGGCCGAAGCGTACCCGGGCCCGTCGCTGATCCTCGCCTACAGCCAGTGCATCGCCCACGGCATCGACATGCGCTTCGGCATGAAGCAGCAGGACCTGGCCACGGCGAGCGGCTACTGGCCACTGTTCCGCTTCAACCCCACCATGCGCAGCGTCGACGAGAACCCGTTCCGACTGGACAGCCCGCGGCCGCGCATCCCGCTGAAGGCCTATGCGTATAACGAGCTGCGCTACAAGTCGCTGGCGGACACCCGCCCCGCCGAGGCCGAAGCCGTGCTGGCGCTGGCGCAGGCGACGGTGACCGAGAAATACCGTCAGTATGAGGAGCTCGCGGCTCGGGACGGCACGCGGTTCCACCCAGACGTGCCTGCCGCCTCGTGAAGGTGTTGGTCACCGACACGCACGAATACGACCGCGTGTCGCTGTCGACTGCCAATGCCGAGGGCCACCACGCGCTGACCTTCATCGCCCCTCGCCTCGATGCGACGACGGCGGTGCTGGCTGCCGGGCACGAGGCCGTCGTGCCGTTCGTGAACGACGGTCTGGATGCGGCGGTGCTTCGCATTGTCGCCCATGGCGGCGTGCGCCTGGTGGCGCTGCGATGCGCGGGGCACAACAACCTCGACCTTGCGGCAGCCGCGACGCTCGGTATCCAGGCGGTCAGCGTGCCGTCGTACACGCCGAACGCGGTCGCCGAGCACGTCTTCGCGCTGCTGCTGTCGATGATCCGGCATATCCCGCTCGCGAACGCCCGCGTGCGCGACGGCAACTTCAGCATCGAGGGCCTGGTCGGCTTCGCGCTGCATGGGCGGACGTTCGGGGTCATCGGCCTGGGCCAGATCGGCCGGGCCGTGGCCGCCATCGCCCGGGGTTTCGGGTGCCGGGTCCTCGCTTTCGACCCGGCACCCGTTTCGCTCGCCGGCGTCGAGCTCGTCCCGCTCGATACGCTGCTCGCCGAGAGCGACGTCGTCTCGTTGCATGCGCCGCTCACGCGGCTGACCCGGCACATGATCGATGCGGCCAGCCTGGCCCGGCTCCGCCCCGGCGCCATCCTGGTCAACACCAGCGGCGGCGCGCTGATCGACACCGCCGCGCTGATCGACCGGCTGCGGACGGGCCAGCTCGGCGGCGTGTGCCTGGACGTCTACGAGGAGGAGGCGGGGGTCTTCTACCAGGACCTTTCGAACGAGATCATCGCCGATGACGCGCTGGCCCGGCTGCTGACCTTCCCGAACGTGCTCATCACCTCGCACATGGGCTTCCTGACGCGGGAGGCCCTGCGCGAGATCGCGGACACGACGATCGCCAGCCTGACGGCGTTCGAGGCCGGGCAGCCGCTCCGGCACGCCCTGACGCTTCACTAGGGAGCCCGACCATGTCGCTCGCCACCACCTATCTCGGCCTGCATCTGAAGAACCCGCTGATCGCCTCGGCTTCGCCGCTGAACGCGAAGCTCGACAACCTGCGGCGGCTGGAGGACGCGGGGGCCGGAGCGATCGTGCTGCCGTCGCTGTTCCAGGAGCAGGTGGAGCGGGAGGAAACAGTGAACGAGGCGAAGACGCTCGCCTATGCCGACAGCTCGCCCGAGGCAATGACCTATTTCCCGCCCGCGTCCAGTGGTCCGTACGGCCTGGTGCCGGAGCGCTACCTGGATTTGGTGCGGCGTGGAACCGACGCGGTCGGCATCCCGGTCATCGCCAGCCTGAACGGGTCGTCGAAGGCCGGCTGGATCGAGTATGCCTCCCTGATCGAGCAGGCGGGCGCCGCGGCCGTTGAACTGAACATGTATCATATCCCGGCGGACCTGCTGGACTCAGGCCGCGACATCGAGGCGCGCTATGTCGACATCGTCGACGCCGTATGTCGCGCGACGACGATACCGGTTTCGGTCAAGCTGACGCCTTACCTCAGCTCGATCGGCCATTTCGCAACGACGCTGGTGGACCACGGCGCGGCCGGGCTGGTTCTGTTTAACCGGCTGCTTGAGCCCGACATCGATTTGCGGACCATGCAGCTGACGGACCGGCTGGAGCTGAGCACGCCGGAGGAGCTGCGCTTGCCCCTGCTGTGGACCGCGATCCTGGCGGGCCGTACCGAGGCCTCGCTCGCCACGTCCAGCGGGGTGGCAGGGATCGACGAGGTGGTGAAGTGCATCCTGGCCGGCGCCGACGCCGTGATGACGACCTCGCTGTTGCTGCGCGACGGCATCGGCGCCCTGACGCCGCTGGTCGACGGTCTTCAGCGTTGGATGGAGGAGCGCGAGATCGCCGATCTCGCCGCCATGCGCGGCATGATGAGCTGGGAGCGGAGCCGCGACCGCAGCGTTTACACGCGGGCGAACTACCTGCGGATCTTGGAGCGGTATGCGGCTGCTTAGGGGAGTGGTGGGCTTGGCCGCTTTGCGCCATTTGACGCCGTCCAACCGGATACGCAAACGCGCCCGAAAGCTGCCATTCGTTCGGCCAGGGTGTTCGGACGGTGCTGGCTGGATATGAACGGCAAGAATTGATGGTCTGCCGCCAGCCTGCTGCTCGGAAGACAGATGGCTGATGCCGGTCGTCGCCTCAGAGGCGCCGAACCATTTTCAATGCGTGCAGTTTCCCTGCGCGACGAGCCATTCGTAAGCAGTGTGCGTGGGTTTTCGCGCGTCGGCGCGCAAGGGCAGCAGCCAGTATGAAACCGCGGGGCGTTCCTGTTCCGCCACTGGCGCGACCAGGCGCCCGTTCCGGACATGCTCGTCCGTCAGAATGCCGCTCTCGAGGACCACGCCAAGGCCCTTCACCGCCGCCTCGATGGCGACGTAGGAAGGATCGATCTGAAGATGGTTGACGGCCCAAGGTTCGAAGCCGATCCCTTGCTGGGCGAACCAGTCGCTCCATGAAATATCGTTGTCGCGGCTTCGGATGAGCGGCTTCGTGAGCAAGCCCCGCGCGGCGATCGACGTGGCCCCGGCCAGGAGAGAGGGCGCGCAATACGGGCGATACATCTCTTTCAACAAGGGGCGAGCCATGCCTTTGCCGCGAACCGGATTGCCATAGGCGATGATGATGTCGAAATCATCGGCGTTGCCGTCGGCCGTACGGATCGCGAAGACGCGGATGTCGATACCTGGATGGGCATCGAGAAAGGCCGGCAACCTCGGCATGAGCCAGTGCGTCGCCAGCGAGGGTGGCGTCATGATGCGGACGATGCCGGTCTCGACTTGCTCGCGCCGCCGGGCGGCCACGTCATCCGTGGCGGACCGCACGCCATCCAGCAGGCTGTGGACACGGTCCGCATATTCGGCGGCCGCGGGGGCGAGCCTTACGCCCCGGCTCTCACGCAGGAACAGGGCGAGGCCCAACTCCTTCTCCAGCGCCCGGATCTGATGGCTGACCGCCGATGGCGTCAGATGCAGTTCCTCGGCCGCCGCCTTCAAGCTGCCCAGCCTGGCCACCGCCTCGAACACTGCGATCGCCCGCAACGGCAACCTGGATCGCGTCATGCCACCCCCACCGCCCTGTCCGCCGGAATGATGAGTTTATTTCACGTGACAGGCAAATTCTTTGAAGTGGCCGCGCGCGCCCACATCCCGCCAATCTCTGGCCGCAGACCCCGGGGGCCGAAGATGAACCAGATCAGCCGCATCCAAAGCCCATTCTGGACCCGGGCCAACCGGCACCTCCTCCGCTTCGGCTGCGACTTCGCCGCCTTCGTCCCGGAGCGCGCCCAGGGCTGCTGGCTGTATGACGCCGCCGGTCGCCCGATGCTGGATTTTACCTCCGGCCAGATGAGCGCGATCCTGGGGCACTCGCACCCCGAAGTCGTGGCGGCCCTGCGGACGGCGGCCGGCACGCTCGATCACCTGTTCTCGGCCATGGTGTCCGAGCCCGTCGTGGCCCTGGCGGAATCGCTGGCCGCCCAGGTGCCAGCCCTGCCCAGGGTGATGCTGCTCTCCACCGGCGGCGAATCGAACGAGGCCGCCATCAAGCTCGCCAAGACGGTGACGGGCAAATGGGAGATCGTCACCTTCACCAAATCCTATCACGGCGTCACCGCGGGCGCCGCCGCCGCGACGTTCAAGATCGGCCGCGGCGGCGTGGGTCCGCTGGCCCCCGGCTACTTCGCGATCCCCGCGCCCAACGCCTACAAGCCCCGCTTCCCCGGCGTGGATTGGCGTCACGAGCTGGATGACGCCTTCGCCCAGGTGGACGCGCAGTGCACCGGCAACCTGGCCGCCTTCATCGCCGAGCCGATCCTGAGCAGCGGCGGCGTGATCGACCTGCCGCCGGGCTACTTTGCGGCCTTGAAGGCGCATTGCGAGGCGCGCGGCATGCTGCTGATCCTGGACGAGGCGCAGACCGGCCTGGGCCGCACCGGCACATTCTTTGCCTTCGAGCGCGACGGCGTAACCCCCGATATCCTGACCCTGTCCAAGACGCTCGGCGCGGGCATGCCGCTCGCCGCCGTCATGACCAGCGACCACGTGGCGAAGATGGCCGACGAACGCGGCTTCTTCTTCTACACGACCCACGTGAACGACCCGTTGCCTGCGGCGGTCGGGCTGACAGTGATGCAGATCGTGCTGCGCGACCGCCTGACCGAGCGCGCGCAGCAGGCCGGGGAGCGGCTGGGCGCGGGACTGCTGCGGCTGAAGCAGCGCTTCCCTTGCGTAGGCGACGTCCGCGGCCGCGGCCTGCTGCGCGGGATGGAGTTCACGAACCACGGCAAGTGGGACGCCACCGCGCTGTCGAACGCTGTGACCGCCGCTTCCATGGAGATCGGCCTGGCGGCAAACCTGGTTCGCTCCGGCACGGCGGGCGGCACGATGCGCCTCGCCCCCCCGCTGACGGTCACTGACGCTGAGCTCGACGAGGGCCTGCACCTGCTCGGCCAGGCGATCGCCGCGGTCGTCGAAACCTAACGCCGGCAGCCGTCTACCACCGTCCCTTGGAATTCCCCCCCCGCAGAGGCTGAAACAAATGAAGCTGAGCTGGCTTTATCTCGCTTTGGTGGCGGGAACCCTGTCGGCTGCCCCGGCCCCCGCGCCGGCTCAGACCCAAGCACCGGCACAAGGACGATCCAAAACCCTCGATGCCGTGCTCGCCCGCGGCCAGTTGGTGTGCGGCATCGGTGGCGATATCGCCGGGTTCTCCTTGGTGGATAGCAAGGGCGTCATGCGCGGACTGGATGCCGATGGCTGCCGGGCCATCGCCGCCGCCGTCCTGGGCGACGCTGCCAAAGTCCGCTTCGTTCCGTTGAGCGCGCAGAACCGCTTCACCGCCATCCAGTCCGGTGAGGTGGATGTCCTCCTTCGCAACACGAGCTGGCTGCTGACCCGCGAGTCCAACCTGGGCCTCATGTTCGCCGCCACCAACTTCTGGGACAGCACCGGCTTCATGGTCCGCGCTGACACCGCCACCAAATCCGCGTCCGAACTTGGCGGCGCCACCATCTGCGTTCGCCCCGGCACCTCCACCGAGATCGACGTCGGCGAATACATGCGCACCCACGGCATGCGGTTCACGCCGGTGCTGATCGGCGACGTGAACGCCATCCAGGACGCGTTCCTGAACGGCCGCTGCGACGCCTATGCGACCGACAGCTCCATCCTGGCGGGCTTCCGCTTCAACCAAGGCGCCAATGCCGCCAAGCTGCTGATCCTGCCCGAGACGGTCTCGCCGGCCCAATCGGGCTCGATGGTCCGCAAGGGCGACGACCCGTGGTTCGACATCGTCCGCTGGGTGCACTTCGCACAAGTCGCCGCCGAAGCCCTTTCCGTCACCAGCACCACCGCCGAGAGCCAGCTCGCCTCGGCTAACCCCGACGTCCAGCGCCTGCTGGGCGTCTCAGGCGATCTGGGCAAATCCCTCGGCCTGAACAACCGGTGGGCTTTGGACGTCGTGAAGCAGGTCGGCAATTACGGCGAGATCTACGACCGCAACATCGCACCCCTGGGCCTGGCCCGCGGCCCCAACGCCCTGACCACGAAAGGCGGCTTCCAGTTCGCGCCGCTGATGCGGTGAACCGATGATCGAACACGATCTGGCTCGGGCCCTCCGCCACCTCTGCAACGGCGCCGACGCGGTCTGCGACGGCATCGCCGCCGGCGGCGGCGTCCCGCGCCTCAACGCCATGACCGGCGCCTACACTTGGGACGACGCCTACGTCTGGGACAGTTGGGCGGACTTCCAATGGGCCGGCTTCCTGGCCGGACGGCTCTGGCTGTTGCACCTGCTGACGCGCCAGCAGCGCTACGCCGACGCCGCCATGCACATCTGCGAGCGCATCGGCCCCGTCCTGGCCCGGCATCCCACCGTGTTCTCATCCACCGGCATCGACATGTATTACGCCCTGACCCTCGGCTACCAGGTCACGCGCAACGAGCGCCTGAAGACCTGGGCGCTTGCGGGCGGCGACAACTTTGCCAACATCTTCGACGCGAAGGCCGGCGCCTTCCTGCAGATCGCCGGCGCTGACCGCATCGTCATCGACACCGGGCTCAACCTGCCCTCGATGCTGTGGGCCTCGCAATGGGAGCCGCAGCGCGCGACGCTGGCCTACCGCCACCTCGACACCATCCTCGAGATCGGCCTGATCCGCGCCAACGGTTCGAACTGCCATGCCGCCGCACTGGACCCACGGACCCGCGCCGTGACCGGCCTGTTCAGCCTCCAGGGCTGGTCTAACGACAGCGTCTGGGCGCGCGGCCAGACCTGGGCCATGCTCGGCTTTGCCCACGCCTATGAAGCCAGCCTCCAGCACAAATACCTGGACGCGGCGCAACGCGCGGCCGACTGGTACGTGGCGAACGCGCCGCCCGGCTGGGTTCCCCGCTACGACTACGACGACCCCGACCGCGCGTCGCTGCCCTACGATTCCTGCGCCGCCTGCATCGCCACCGCCGTGCTGATGCGCCTGGCCCGATGGCTTCCGGACCGCGCCGAACGCTACGGCCATGTCGCGCGCCAGACCCTGCTCGCCCTCATCGGCGACTTCCTGACCGTCGGCGGCACCGTCCTGCACGGAAGTTGGGGCCGCATGCGCCACATCGAGCCGGGCAAGCCCCGCCTGGGCCGCTTCCCGCAGGAAGACATCATGCCATACGGCAATTACTGGATCGCGGAATGCCTGTTCCGGGCCCTCTCCGACGACTGGTCCGTGCTGGCTCTCAAGGCACCGGACGCCACAAACAAGGACATCTAATGACTTACACGCCCCACGGCATCTACACGGCCATCGTCACCCCGCTGACCGCCGCCGACGAGTTCGACGAACCCGCCTTCCGCAAGCTCATCGATTTCCAGGTCGCATCCGGCGCCGCCGGCCTGCTCGTCATCGGCGGCAGCGGCGAGTTCGTCAGCCTGACGCCATCCGAGCGGCAGCGCGTGGTCGAGGTCGCGGTCGACCAGACCGCCGGGCGCATCCCCATCCTGGTCGGCGCGCTGGCGCCCGGCACGCGCGAGGTCCAGGCGACGGCCCGCCTCGCGGAAATCGCCGGGGCCGACGCCGTGCTCGTCCTGCCGCCCTACTACATCAAGGCCAGCGCAGACGGCGTCGTCGAGCACTTCACTCGCATCGCCGGCGCCACGGCACTCCCGATCGTCGCCTACAACAACACTGGCCGGACTGGCGTCACGCTGGACGTCCCCATGCTGGAACGCCTCGCACGCATCCCGTCCATCGTGGCCCTCAAGGAATGCGAACGCGACCTGGCCGTCGTCTCCGCCAAGATCGCCGCCGTCGGCGACCGCATCGCCATCCTGTCCGGCGACGACGACCTCGGCGTTCCCACCTTCCTGCTCGGCAGCCCCGGTGGCATCTTCATGAGCGCCAACCTCATCCCCGCGTTCCACCGCCGACTCTTCGAGGCCTCTGTGGCCGGACGGATCGACGCCGCCCGCAGGGCGCACTTCGCCCTCCTGCCGCTCATCGATTCCCTCTACACCCCCAACCACCCTGGTCCCCTGAAGGACGCCATGGCCTTCGTCGGCCACCCCGTCGGGCCAGCCCGCGCGCCCCTGCAACGGGCCAGCGCCGAAGCGCTGCAACGGGCCGAGCGCGCCCTGCAACCCCTCATCGCATACGAGTTCTAGCACCATGACCACGATCACGCCCCTGCACCCCCTCTTTGCCGCCCGTGTCGATGGGCTAGACCTCACCCAACACCTGGACGACGCCACCTTCGCAATCGTGCAAGACGCGTTCGAACGCCATTCCGTGCTCGTCTTCCCCGGCCAGGCGATCACCGACGATCAGCAGGTCCGCTTCAGTGAGCGGTTCGGCCCGCTCGAGGCGACGCGGGCCGGGGCGAATGGCGCCGGCAGCAACCTGATCGTCCTGACCAACATCGCACCCGACGGCGGCATCGCTCCGCCCACCGACAAACAGGTACTGAGCAACCGGGCCAACCGGATCTGGCATACGGATTCTTCGTTCAAGCCCGTGCCGGCCCGCGCCTCCCTGCTCTCGGCCCGCGAAGTCCCCTCGCAGGGCGGCGACACGCAATACGCCAGCATGCGCGCCGCCTACGCCGCATTGTCCGACGAGGACAAACGGCTCGTGGACGGGCTGGTCGCAGTGCATGATTTCGGCTGGTCCCGATCCCGCATCGACCCGGCGCTCATCACCCAGGCCGAGCGGACAGACAACCCACCCGTCCGGCAGCCCGTCGTAATGGACGGGCTGCACGGCAAGGCCCTGTATCTCGGCGCCCACGCCCGCTCCATCGAAGGTATGAACGAGGCCGAGAGCCGGGTACTGATCGACCGGCTGATTGCCTTCGCCACGCAGGAGCGCTTCGTCTACAGCCATCGCTGGACGCCGAATGACCTCATCCTCTGGGACAACCGGGCATTGCTTCATCGTGCGACGCCGTTCCAGAGTACCAACGAACGCCGTCACATGGTGCGGACGACAGTGGCCGGTTGAGTCGTCGGGCCATCCAGGACAGGGAACGTCCGCTACCACGCACAGTGGCCAGGTCCTTAGGCGATTGACATGGGTCGGTAGTTGTCAGGCAGCCAGTGGTGGCCAATGGCAGCTTCTTGCGCTGGGCCGACCGAAACCAGTCAGTCCGCTCCCGTGAAGGGTTTCGGACGCCGCTTGGCGTTCGAAAGTCTCCGAGGAACGAACCCGCGGGCCGGCAGCAATCAGTATGGGGTTTAAGACTTTGGCCGGGCTGTGAGCATCAGCCATGGGCGGGCAATTGGCCGCCGACAGCGGGGAAGATCCCGTCCGGCCAAGCCCTGGTCATCGAATGTCGATGCGAGAGCCTCACCGAAGTCCGCGCATCCGGCGCTTTTTCCAGGGTGGCGGCCGCAGTTCGTCGTCGACCGCCACAGGGCTGCGATTTTGGGGCCGTCGGTGCCGTGCCGGATCACGGCGATATCCTCCGGGCTGACCGCGGCGGTGCAGGTGGCGCTCGCGCCTGGCAGCGTCGCTCGAAGGTCTCGACAATCAGCATGCGGCCGCCGCAGCACGGGCAAGGCGGGCGATGATCTGACGGTTCCGGCGCGTCGTCCGGTTCAGGCGTCGGTGGCGGTGCGGCGAGGAGTTCGCGGGCGCGGGCGAGGTTGTCGCGACGGCCGCCGGTGGCGAGCAGGCCGTAATGACGGATGCGGTGGAACCCGCGCGGCAGGACGTGCAGTAGAAAGCGGCGGATGAACTCGTCGGTCGCCAGCGTCATGACTTGGTAGCGCTCGGCGCCGCTGCGGCGGTAGTCCTTGTAGCGAAACGTCACCCCGCGCTCGTCGAGGGAGAGCAGCCGGCGATTGGAGATGGCGACCCGGTGTGTGTAGCGGGATAGGTAGGCCAGCACCGCTGCTGGCCCGGCGAACGGTGGTTTGGCGTAGACGATCCAGGGCTTCTTTCGGGTGGGCGCCAAGTGGCGCAGGAACGCCTTGCGCTCGCACAGGGCGGCCCGGCTGCCGTGGAACTGGAGCCGGCCCGCGTCGAACAACTCCATCAGCCGGGTGAGGAACAACCGGCGGAACAGCTTGCCGAGCACGCGTACCGGCAGCAGGAACGCCCGCCGGGACGACACCCAGCGCTGGCCATCGAGCGAGATGCCGCCGCCGGGCACGATCATGTGGATGTGCGGGTGGTGGGTCAGCGCCGAGCCCCAGCTGTGGAGCACGGCGGTGATGCCGATGCGCGCGCCGAGATGTCGCGGGTCGGCGGCGATGGTGAGCATGGTCTGTGACGCCGCGCGGAACAGCAGATCGTAGACCACGGCCTTGTTCTGGGCGGCGATGACGGCGATCTCGGCGGGCAAGCTGAACACGACGTGGAAGTAGCCGACCGGCAGCAGGTCGGCCTCGCGTGCCGCCAGCCAGTCACGTGCGGCGGCGGCCTGGCATTTGGGACAATGCCGGTTGCGGCAGCTGTTGTAGGCAATGCGGCGGTGGCCGCAGTCCTGGCAGCCCTCGACATGGCCGCCGAGGGCGGCGGTGCGGCAAGCCTCGATGGCCGACATGACCTTGAGCTGGCCCAGGCCCAGGTGGCCGGCATGGGCCCCCCGAAAGGCGGGGCCGTGTCGGCGAAGAATGTCGGCGACTTCGAGCGCGGGTCGCTCGGATTGCATCCCCGTCAGCCGCCGGGACTGGCTCCCTCGCTGGCTCGACCGTCGATCTGGCCCATGATCTTGTCGAGTGGGCTGGTGACGGTGCGGACCATCTTAGTGGCCACGCGAGTGTAGAGCGCGGTGTTGTCGAGCTTGGCGTGGCCGAGCAGGACCTGGATGACGCGGATGTCGGTGCCGTCCTCAAGCAGGTGCGTGGCGAAGCTGTGCCGCAGCGTGTGCGGGCTCACGTTCTTGGTCAGCCCGGCCGCGATCGTCGCGCCCTCGACGACCCGGCTGAGCTGGCGGGTGGTGATGGGCTGGGCCGGGTCCTGGCCAGGGAACAGCCATCCGCCAGGCCGCATGACACCCTTCTGTCGTCCCTCCTGCCACCAAGCCCTGAGCAGCCCAAGCAGGTCGGGCGAGAGCAGGGCATGGCGACCGCGGCCGCCTTTGCCACGCTCGACGACGATGAGCATCCGCTTGCTGTCGATGTCGCCGACCTTGAGCGACGCGACCTCGGCCACGCGCAGCCCGGCACCGTAAGCGACGGAGAGGGCGGCGCGATGCTTGAGGCAGGTCGTCGCCGCCAGCAGGCGCGCCACCTCGTCGGAGCTGAGCACGACCGGGAGCTTGCGGGGGTAGCGCAGGCGGATCAGCTTGCGGGCGAGGTCTGGCCGGTCGACGGTGTGGTTGAAGAAGAAACGCAGCGCGGCCACGGTGCTGTTCATCGCTGGCGGGTTCATCCCGCGCTCAGACTGTGCGATCTGGAAGCGGCGGATGTCCTCGGCGGTGGCCGTGCTTGGCGGGCGCCCCAGGAAGGCGGCAAAGCCAGCAACGGTGCGGATGTAGTCGTTACGGGTCTTGTCGGTGAACCCGCGCACGGTCATGTCCGCGACGAAACGCTCACGCAGGCTGCCGCTGGCGGTTGTAGGGGGGAGATGGGTCATCAAGAGCTCCTCTGGAGGGGGAAGCTCTCAGCGTCGGGCCGGGCCTGGGCCGGCTCAACTCATGCGCGTCTCTCGGCGTGATGCCGCGTCAGTGCCGACACACCAATCCCGCGATAGCGGGTTCGTTCCCCGGCCAAAGGCCACCTGTAATGCTGCAAGGAATGTTGAGCGCGCATGCTCCCGTTCCCCATGCCGTCACCCGCGCGGCGGCACAGTCCGTGCCACGGCATCCGGCAAGTGCTCCGACATGGCCTGCAGCACGGCGTCGGGCGTCGTGCCGGCGTGGTGTGCCCAAGTATTGAGTTGTTCTGCCGTGAAGGCGGTCCCGAGCTCTTCGGGAGTCACAGGCAGGTTCTCGCCGTGGCCCAGCCAGGACTGCACACGCTCCGAGAGCCCGGCATTCTCCAACTGCGCGAGCAGCGACGGTAGGGCGCCCCCGGCCATGCCTTGGGCCAGGCCGAGCACCTGGGCCAGCGGGCCCAGCAGCATGGTTCCGCTCATCAGTGATACCCCATGTCGGCGCGGACCTTGCCGCGGAAGACCCAGTAGGACCAGGCCGTGTAAAGCAGCACGGTCGGCAGCAGGAACAGCGTGCCGACCAGCAGGAAAGCCTGCGTCTTCGGCGAGGATGCCGCCTCCCACAGGGTGTAGTGGTGCGGCACGATCATGGGCCACAGGCTGATCGCGATGCCCACATAAGACATCAGGAACAGGCCAACCGCGCCCAGGAAGGAAGCGGCCTCGGGGCTCGGCCGGGCCAGCGACTGCCAGGTCAACCAGGCGATCCCGGCAGTCACGATCGGGATGGGTGCCAGGAGGGCCAGGTTGGGCCAGGACAGCCAGCGCATCGCGATGTCGTGGTCGAGGATCGGTGTCCAGACGCTCACGATGGCCACGCAGGCGACGACGCCGATCAGGCACATCCGGCCCTGGCGGCGCACCCGCGCCTGCAGCTCGCCTTCCGTCTTGATGATCAGCCAACCTGCGCCGAGCAGCCCGTATCCGAACACCAGCGCCACGCCCGTCAAGGTGGAGAACAGGGTAAAGCAGTCGAAGCTGCTGCCGATGAAGGCGCGTCCCTCTACCGCGAAGCCCTGAATGAAGGCGCCCAGCACGACGCCCTGTGCGAAGGTCGCGAGCATTGACCCGTAGGTGAAGCCGTGGTCCCAGAAGGTGCGGTGCGCCGCGTCGCGGAAGCGAAACTCGAAGGCGACGCCGCGGAAGATCAGCGCCAGCAGCATGATCAGGATCGGGAAGTAGACGGCGGGGATGATGATGGCGAAGGCCAGCGGAAACGCGACAAGCAGGCCGACGCCGCCCAGGATCAACCAGGTCTCGTTGCCGTCCCATACCGGCGCGATGCTGTTCATCATCGTGTTGCGCGACGCGGTGTCGGGCGCGAAGCCGTAGAGGATGCCGACGCCGAGGTCGAACCCGTCCAGGAGCACATACAGAAACACGCCGATGGCCAGGATGACCGTCCAGATCGGCACGAAGTCGAGCGTCAGGGCGGCCATCATGGCGCAACCCCCGCAGGGTTCGGCAACGCGACGATGGGGCCGACGGGACGGCCGCTCTGCACGGGTCCGTCGGACTTCTGCTCCTGCGGGCCCAGCCGGATGATGCGGCGCAGGACGAAGAAGCCGCCGGGGAAGACGATGGCGTAGACGACCGCGTAGGCGATGAACGAGAGCATGACATCACGTCCCGTCAGGGAAGGCGAGACGGAATCCGCGGTTCGCAGCAGGCCATAGACCGTCCATGGCTGGCGGCCCACCTCGGTCGTCACCCATCCCGCGATGACGGCCACGAACCCCAGCGGGGCTGCCCACTGGCAGGCGAGCAGGAACCGGGTCGATTGCATGAGCCGGCCGCCGCGGCGCAGCCACGTGCCGGTGACGACCAACGCCAGCATCAGCAGCCCGGCGCCGACCATGATGCGGAACGCGAAGAATGGCGGCCCGACCGGCGGCCGGCGGTCCGGCGGAAAGTCGTTCAGGCCCTTGATCTCGCCGTTCAGCGTGTGCGTGAGCACCAGGCTTCCGAGCGCGGGGATCGCGATCTCGTGCCGCATGACCCCGGCGGTGTCGTCGGGGATGCCGAACAGCGTCAGCGGGGCGGGGGAGGCCGTGTCGTAGCGGCCTTCGAGTGCGGCGATCTTGGCGGGCTGATAGCGGAGCGTGTTCAATCCCTGCACGTCGCCCAGCACGATCTGCAGCGGCACCAGCGCCAGCAGGAACCACAGCGTGGCGGAAACCATGTGCCGGCCTTCGTCGACGAACCGGCCGCGGCGGACCAGCCAGGCGCCGATGCCGAGCACGACGAGGCCGGTCGTGATGTAAAAACCGGTCACGGTGTGGGCCAGGCGATACGGGAAGGACGGGTTGAAGATCACCTGCCACCAGTCGGTCGGGAAGAACCGGCCGTCGACGACCTCGAACCCGGCCGGCGTCTGCATCCAGCTGTTCGCGGCCAGGATCCAGAAGGCGGACGACAACGTGCCCAAGGCGACGGCCAGGGCCGACACGAAGTGCACCCAGCGCGGCACCAGCTTGCGGCCGAACAGCAGCACGCCAAGGAACGTCGCCTCCAGAAAGAACGCCGTCAGCCCCTCATAGGCCAGCAGCGGCGAGATGACGTTGGCGGTGGCGTCGGAGAAGCGGCTCCAGTTGGTGCCGAACTGGAACGGCATGACGATGCCGGAGACGACCCCCATGCCGAATGCGACGGAGAAGATCTTGATCCAGAACATCGAGATGCGCCCATACACCGCCCGTCCGGTGAAGAAGTGCATGCCCTCGACGAAGGCGATGTAGCTGGCTGTCCCGACCGTGAACGCCGGCAGCAGGATGTGGAACGCGATCAACCAGGTGAATTGCAGGCGGGAGAGGAAGACGGGATCGAGATGCATCGTGGGATACGCCTTTGGGCAGAGGGGTTGCGTGCGGCGTTCAGGGTGTGTCGGTCATGCCGGAATAGGGCTCGACCCAGGTGGTGTGGTCGCGCATGGCCGTGACGCCGGGCACGTTCTCGACGGCGACGCGGACCGCGGCCCGCTGGCTGCTCTCGAAGATAATGCCCTCGAGGTCCACGACGCCGCCGGTCACGACGACCTTGATGCCGTCGAGCGCCCAGGACTGCCGACGGAACTCTGCGATGATGTCGTCGTGGATCTTCGTGTCGTTGGTTCCCGTGGTTGGTTGGGGAAAGCTGCCGGCCAATTGCCGCAGCAGGTCGGCCCGGCTCACGATCCCCACCAGCGTATGGCCGGACAGGATGGGCACGCGCTTGACGTGCTTGCCCTGCATGAGAGTGACGACGTCGCTCAACGGCGCCGCCACGTCGACCGTCAGCACCGGCGTGGTCATCACGTCGCGCACCACGCGGCTGTGCGTCGCCACGTAGTCGGCGGCCTGGCGGTCCGGCCCCAGGATGAAGGCGCGCCAGCCGGAGCGGTGCTGCTCCGTGCCCAGCTCGACCCGGCGCAGCAGGTCGCCTTCCGACAGGATCCCCACCAGCATCCCTACGCCGTCCAGCACCGGCAGCCCGCTCACGTGGCGGTCCAGCATGAGCCGGATTGCCGACGGCAGCGGCGAGTCCGCCAAGACGGTCGCCACGTCGCGGCTCATGATGGCGCCCGCCGTCAGCGCGGCGGCGGTCATGCCGCCGCCATGAAGTCGATGACGACGCGTGAGGGCACGTCACCGCGCTCCAGGCGCTCGAACACGTCGTTGATGGCCGAAAGTGGCTGCAGCTCGATGTCGGCGTGCACCCGCCCGTCGGCGGCGAAGGCCAGCGCCTCCGCCATGTCCTGCCGTGTGCCCACGAACGAGCCGCGGACCGTGATGCAGTTCGCCACCACGTCGAACAGGGGCAGCGGGAAGTCGCCGGGCGGCAGGCCGACCAGGGCGCATGTGCCGCGTTTGCGCGTCATGGCCACGCCCTGCTTGAACGCGCCCAGCGAGGGCGCCGTGATCAGCACGCCATGCGCGCCGCCCCCGGTGCCCTGCTTCACGGCGGCGACCGGGTCGCCCTCGGTCGCGTTCACCACCATGTCGGCGCCGAGCCGGGTGGCATGGGCGAGCTTGCCGTCATCGATGTCGACGGCGCAGACCAGCAGGCCCATGACCTTGGCGTACTGGATGGCCAGGTGCCCCAGGCCGCCGGCCCCGGATACCACGAGCCATTCGCCGGGCCGGGCCTCGGTCACCTTGATGCCTTTGTAGGTCGTCACCCCGGCGCAGATGATCGGCGCCGCCGCCTTGGCCGCGAGCCCGGCCGGCACGTGGGCGACGTATTCTGGGTCGGCCAGGATGTATTCGGCGAAGCCGCCATTCTTCGTGTAGCCGCCGAACTCGGCGCTGCCGCAAACGGTTTCCCAGGCGGAAAGGCAGTATTCACAGTGTCCGCACGCCGAGAACAGCCATGGCACGCCCACGCGGTCGCCCTCCTTGACTGCCGTCACCCCGGCGCCCAGGGCGCAGACGATGCCGATGCCTTCATGCCCCGGGATGAACGGCAGGGTCGGCTTGGCGGGCCAGTCGCCCTTTGCGGCATGCAGGTCGGTGTGGCAGACGCCGCAGGCCTCGGTCTTGACCAGGATCTGCCCCGGGCCCGGCGAAGGGACCGGCATCTCCCGCAGCACGAGCGGTTGGCCGAGTTGCTCGACGACGGCGGCGTGCATTGTCTTGGCCATGGTAGATTGACTTCCAGGCACTTGGGCGGCCCAACAGCTATCTGCCCCGCGCGCTGGCTTCCGAGCAGCCTCGGAAACTACTCAGGGGTATGGGGCATGAACGCCTGTAGAAACTTCCCACCATCTGCCAAGCCATCGTCGGCTGATTAGGCGGCGCCGGGGCGGCCAAGGCCTTGGGTATTTTCCGACTCTGGCCCGAAGCCGCGGACGGGCCAATGTTCAAGGTCAGAACTTAGGACGAGACGAATGCCCTACCAAAGCGTCAACCCGTTCGACAACAAGCTTGCCCAGTCGTTCGCAGACATCACCGACCAGCAGCTCGAGACCAAGCTCGCCGCCGCCGCAGCATGCTTTACTGCGTGGCGGCACACGAGCTATGCCGCGCGCGCCTTCATCATTGCCCGCGCGGCGGTTCTGCTGCACGAACAGGCCGACCATTTCGCCGGGATCATGACGCTGGAGATGGGCAAGCGGATCGCCGAAGCGCGCGGCGAGGTGGAGTTCAGCGCCCAGATACTCGCCTACTATGCCGAGAATGCCGAGCGCTTCCTCGCTCCCGTCACGCTGCATCCGAAGGAGGGAGAGGCGCATATGGAGAGCAGCCCGATCGGCGTGATCTTCGGCGTGGAGCCCTGGAACTTCCCCTATTACCAGTTGGCGCGCGTGGCCGGGCCGCATCTCATGGCGGGGAACACGCTGGTCATCAAGCATGCTGGCTGCGTGCCGCAATGCGCCATCGCGTTCGAGAAGCTGTTCATGGACGCGGGCGCGCCTGCCGGACTCTACACGAACCTGCTGATCTCGCATGCTCAGTCGGACCATGTCGTCGACGATCCTCGGGTCAAGGGCGTGGCGCTGACCGGCAGCGTGGCCGCGGGCCGGAGTCTTGCGGCACGCGCCGGGCAGAACCTGAAGCCGTCCTCGATGGAGCTGGGCGGCAGCGACGCATTCATCGTGCTGGAGGACGCGGACCTCGATCACACCGTGAAGTGGGCGGTCTGGGGCCGCATGTACAACGATGGCCAGACCTGCTGCGCGGCGAAGCGGTTCATCGTCGTCGACACGGTCGCCGACGCGTTCCTTGCGAAATTCCAAGCAGCACTCGGTGCACTGAAGGCCGGCGATCCAATGGACGCGGCGACGACGCTGGGTCCGCTTTCGACCGAAGGGGCCTTGATCGACCTCCTGAAGCAGGTTGCCACCGCTGTGTCCCATGGTGCGACCGTCGTCATGGGCGGCGAGCGGATCGACCGCCCCGGCGCCTTCATGCAGCCGACCATCCTCACCGACGTGGCACCCGGCAACCCGGCGTTCCGCGACGAGTTCTTCGGCCCAGTCGCCATGTTCTTCCGCGTGAAGGATGAGGACGCAGCCATCGCACTCGCCAACGATTCCGACTTCGGCCTGGGCGGCTCGGTGTTCACCGGAAACGTCGAGCGCGGGAGGCGCGTGGCAAGCCGGGTCGAGACCGGGATGATGTTCGTAAACAACATCAGCTGGTCCGATGCGGAGCTTCCCTTCGGTGGGATCAAGGACTCCGGCTATGGCCGTGAGCTCGGGGATATGGGCATCCAGGCCTTCGTGAACAAGAAACTGGTGCGCACGTTGGCTGCCGAGGCGCCAGTCTGATCTCGGCAGCCAACAGGCGGGAGTAGGCCCGGGGCTCGCTTGGACGCCCCCGGCTCATAATCAGACAGTCACGCCGCCAGGTCATTGAGCGCCCGGAACGCCTTCAGCGCCATCGAACGCACGAGCGACACGGCGCAGGCGCATCCAGCATAGGCGAGAACAATCCTCCGGGGCTCGCCATTGGCCCCGCCGAAACTGCCGAGGTGAGCCAGGTTGCTCGATGGCCCCTAGTGGGCGACCTCCTCGAACTCGGCGTCGACCACCTTCTCGCCTGGCTTGCCGGATGCCTTAAGCCCCTCCGCGCCAGGCGGCCCACCGTGTCCTGGTTGCGGCTTGCTGGCCGCCTCCTGAAGCTTGATCTCGACGCGGCTCAGGGCTTCGGTCGCCTGCGTCAGCACGCCGTGGTCGCTCCCGTCGATGGCGGCGTGAACCGCCGACATGGCGGCCTCAGCCTCGGCTTTGTCCGCGGGCGACAGGGAGGCCCCGTGCTCGGCCAGGTTCTTGCCGACCTGGTGGGCCATCGCTTCGGCATGGTTCTTTGCTTCGACGAACGCCCGGCGCGTCTTGTCTGCGCCAGCATTGGCCTCGGCCTCCCGTACCATCTTCTGGATCTCGGCATCCGAAAGGCCGCCGCTGGACTGGATCCGGATCTGCTGTTCTTTCCCGGTCGCCTTGTCCTTGGCCTGCACGCTGACGATGCCGTTCGCGTCGATGTCGAACGTCACCTCGATCTGCGGCACGCCACGCGGGGCAGGGGGCAACCCGGTCAGGTCGAAGTTGCCCAAAACTTTGTTGTCGGCCGCCATCTCGCGCTCGCCCTGGAATACGCGGATCGTCACGGCGCCCTGGTTGTCCTCCGCGGTCGAGAAGGTCTGGCTCTTCTTCGTCGGGATCGTGGTGTTGCGGTCGATCAGCCGGGTAAAAACGCCCCCGAGCGTCTCGATGCCCAGGCTCAGCGGCGTGACGTCGAGCAGCAGGACGTCCTTCACGTCGCCCTTGAGCACTGCGCCCTGGACCGCGGCGCCGATGGCGACGACCTCGTCCGGGTTCACGTTGCGGGCAGGCTCGCGGCCGAAGAACGATTTGACGGCCTCGTAGACCTTCGGCATGCGCGTCATGCCACCGACCAGAATTACCTCGTCGATCTCGCTCACGGTGACGCCGGCATCCTTCAGCGCTGCCTTGCAGGGGTCCATCGTACGGGCGATCAGGTCGTCCACCAGGCTCTCGAGCTTGGCCCGGGTCAGCTTCACCACCAGGTGCTTCGGCCCCGAGGTGTCGGCGGTGATGAAGGGCAGGTTGATCTCCGTCTCCTTGGACGAGGACAGCTCGATCTTGGCCTTCTCGGCGGCTTCCTTCAGCCGCTGCAACGCGAGCTTGTCAGTGCGCAGGTCGATCCCCTGCTCGCGCTTGAACTCGTCCGCGAGGTAGCCGATGACGCGATTGTCGAAATCCTCGCCGCCGAGGAACGTGTCGCCGTTGGTGGACTTCACCTCGAACACCCCATCGCCGATCACCAGCACCGATACGTCGAACGTGCCGCCGCCGAGGTCGTACACGACGATCGTGCCGCTTCGTTTCTTATCCATGCCGTAGGCCAGTGCGGCGGCCGTGGGTTCGTTGATGATCCGGAGCACTTCGAGCCCGGCGATCTTGCCGGCGTCCTTGGTGGCTTGGCGCTGGGCGTCGTTGAAGTATGCGGGCACCGTGATGACGGCCTGCGTGACTTTTTCGCCAAGGTAGGCCTCGGCGGTCTCCTTCATCTTGCCGAGGATGAAAGCGCTGACCTGGCTGGGCGAGTATCCCTGGCCGCGCGCCTCGACCCAGGCATCGCCAGTCGACCCGCGGGAGATGGTGTAGGGCACCATGCCCTTGTCCTTCTCCACTAACGCGTCGTCGTAGCGCCGGCCGATCAGGCGCTTCACGGCGTAGATCGTGTTGACCGGATTGGTGACCGCCTGGCGTTTGGCCGACTGGCCCACCAGCCGCTCGCCGTTGTCGGCGAAGGCCACGATGCTGGGCGTCGTGCGGGCGCCCTCGAGGTTCTCGATGACGCGCACGTCCCCGGCGGCAGAGCCTTCCATAACGGCTACGCACGAGTTGGTCGTGCCGAGGTCGATGCCGATGACTTTGCTCATGAGGTAGCTCCTGTGCACCGTTTGAATTGGCGGTCCGGCGTCATGCGCGCGGGCCGTGAAGAACCGTGGGGGGCGCGGTGTGGGGAGAAGTGGACACGACGACCATCGCCGGGCGGAGCAGGCGTCCGTTGAGCGTCCAGGCCGACGTCCAGGCCTGCAGGACGCTCCCTGCCGGATGGTCGACCGAAACCCGTTGGTCCATCGCCTGATGCAGGGCAGGGTCGAAGGCTACGCCCGTCGGGTCGTGCCGGGTGACGCCGTTGCGCTCCAGCAGGCCGATGACGCTGCGTTCGATGCCGCTGAAACCGTCGCGCAGCTCGGTGACGATCTCGGGTTCCCGCTCGGACCGGGGCGGCAGGCTGGCGACGCCGCGTTGGAGGTTCTCGGCCGCCTCGACGACGTCCTTTGCGAAAGACTGGATCGCGTATTGCTTGGCATCCTCGACGTCGCGCCGGGCCCGGCTTCGGACGTTGGCGACTTCCGCCTCCGAACGCATCCAGCGGTCGCGCATCTCGCTGAGCTCGAGTTCGAGCCTGGCGCAACGAGCAGAGTTCGGAGCGACCATTGTGTCGGACGGATCATCGACGTGATCGGCGTCGGAGGCAGGAGCAGTCCTGATCTCTATGTTCATGTCACGCTTCGTTCGCCTTTACAGGTCTGGGCAAGAAGCCGCCTTGGACCGAATGATTAGCGGTGAAGCGGGCGGCAGGCGCAGACTCGGAATCTACTCAGTGCGTCCCGCTCTCACTGTGCTTCCAGACGTTGCATCAGGGCCTGGCGGTGTAGTTCCAGCACGGTGTGGTCGATCGTCTCCCGAGCTCCCGCATCCCGCGGCGCAGGTCGTCAGCCACTCTCAGAGACGAACTTTGTCCCAGGCCATCGCCATCCTGTGCGATGCAGCCTCATAGGCTCGTTTCGTGCCTGTCCAGTCCAGCGCGGTCGCGGTCTGCACGTTTCGGGCTTCGACTTCGGTCTCATCCCAGGCGTCGCGCACTCTCTTCTCGGCCGCGTCGATGTGGCGATGGCCGCCAGTCTCCATCTTTTCGTCGAAGGCCTGCATTTTGCGGCGCCAGTCAGCCATCTCGTCCCGGACCCGTCCACGGAAGCTGTCCTGGGGCCCGGCCTCCGGGCCGGGGGCCGAGGTCTGGATGACGGTGTCGCCGTCGGGCGCCCGGGGCTGCCCCCCCGCGTGCGACACGATCGTCAGCGTCATCATCGCTGCAAGGGCGACAACGGTCATTGTAGCCGGCGCCGTGTCGCGTCGGAGCGTCGAGACGCGGGTGCGGCGGGTCATGCGACCACCACGAACCGGTCGCTCGCGGGTGCGGCGGATGCGGCATGGACGTCCAACTGAGTGTGGCCTGCGCCGTCGAGAATGGATCTCGCATGGCTCACCTCGTCACCCTGGCCGTGCGCCATGACCAGGAAGCTGTCGGCCGCGATCGCGATCTCATACTGGATCACACTGTCCTTCGGCACTCCGATGCTGGCGAGCGCCGCACCCAGCGCGCTCAGGCCGCCCACGACGATGGCGCCCTCCAGGGCGGAGATCAGCGACGCTGTCAGATAGCCGAGTACGATGACGGGTCCGATCACGGGCGTGGTCAGGAACACGCCGCCGAAGAACAGGCCCCAGAGCGCACCCCAGAACACCCCGCGTCTGCCCCAGAACCTGACCCGGTCGCCAGTGTTGTAGAAGCCGACCACGTTCTCCTCGGTGTGGTAGCCCTTGCCGACGATGCTGAGGCTCCTCATGGCCAAGCCCCCTGCGGTCAGCTTCTTCACGGCAGCTTGCGCCGCGGCGTGGTCCGGGAAGACGGCGATAACTGAATCGTGTGTGATCATGGAGTTGGCCTTTCGATGCGGGAAGGAGGCGTTCCGGCCGTCAGCGCCTGCCGGCCGAGGTCGAGCAGCTGTGGTGCGGTCAGGCTCGAGAGGTCGGCAACGACTTCGCACGCGACCTTCTGGAACGTATCGGGATGATGCTTGTGCAGGTATTCGGTCAGGTGGTGGGCCGCGTTGCTGCGGCCCGTCCCGTGCCCGATCACGACGACGGCGCGGGCCGGCAAGACGGCCTGCGCGATGCTCTCGTAGAACGCGTGGTCCTCGGGTCTGCGCTGGCGTTGCTCGCGCGCCTGGTCGTTGTGCGAGACGTGACGGAGCAAATGGTGGGGGTCGTACGGCCTGACTACGTGGTCGACCAGGTCCGCCGAACGGACATCGAGGTGATAGAGCCGGGCTTCGTGTTGATCCATGACCACCAGGAGATCGGGCGCCTCCAGGGTGACTGCGGCCGGGTTGTCGGACGCCCCAGCGGCCGCTACTGGTTCCGAGTTGTGGGGGGCCCACCCGGCGCGTGTCAGCATGTGGCGGAATGCCATGACCTCCGTCCCGGACAGGTCCTTGCCGTGCGGCCTGTGCACACGGTGGTGCTCGCCGCCGATGCCGAACGCGATCTCGTTGTGCGGCTTGCGATCGACCGTCCCAAGCTTGTCGAATAGTGCCACGACGTCGGACCATTCGACGTTGTGCGACAGGGGATGCCGATACAGCGCCTCGATCGTGCCGCGGCTGCTTTTCGACAGCGCCGTCCAGTTTGCTGGGGTAGGGCGGAACGTCGCCGTGATGTCGATTTCTGTCAAAGTGCCATCCTCGCTCGAAGGTTCGCGGGACGAACCTGCCGTATCCGGGGTCTCCCCGACGCACGTCACCTCTGCAATCGAGCGGATGGATTTCTTCCGCGATAGGATCGGGAAATACTCATGCGACGCGATCCATCTCCTCGACTATCGGTAAGTAGTTTCCGACCCGTCTGCGACAGGCCCGGAGGACTGCACCGTGGCCTTCGCGGGCTTTCGCCCGGCTAAAACCGTACGAGGCCAAAGCTACGATTCCCACGACGCGAGGATTTTTCCACGGCCAGAATCACATGCGTGGCGAGTATCGTGTCTGTCATGGCCGCAACTGACGCCGGGGAGAAACGGACCGTACTGCTCGACACCTGCCGCATCTCGGGGGCTTGGAAGCTGATGTAGCCGTCCCGGCGCGCCCTCGCGGTTAGTGGGAAACGAGTGACGAGCGGACTGGATGTTTCAACAGGGTGCGCGTGACGCCGCCCAACGCCCACTCGCGGATGCGGCTATGGCCGTAGGCGCCTGCGACGACGATGTCCGCGTCCCGCTCTGCAATCATGGAGTCGAACCAGGCGGCGTCGTCCCCGTCTGCCGCGCTGGGGTGGATATTCGCGGTCACGCCATGCCGTCCCAGCCAGCCGGCCACATCGTCGAGACGGCCCCGCGCGGCTTTCAAGTCGTCGGGGGACGCGATCTCTACGATGTCGACGTGGCTCGCGCGCTTCAGCAGCGGCAGCGCATCGGTTATGGCGCGCCGGGCCTCGCGGGTGCCCTTCCAGCCGATGACGAACCGCTCCATCCGGAACGGCACCTCGGTGGGGGCCACCAGCAGCACCGGCCGCCCAGCCTGCATGACCAGGGCGCCGGTATCGATCTGCCGCGCAACATTGAACGAGCCGGGACATTCGGCATGGGTCACGACAAGGTCGGCCCGGCTTGCCTCCTGGGCGAGGTGCTCGGATAGCGGTGTCACCAGGACGGCGGAGCGCCAATCCAGGAAGCGTGCCTGGTTGCCGAATGCATCGCGGAACTCTGCCTCTGCGACCTTGATCTCCCGCTCGATCTCCTTGCTGTCTTGATCCAGGATGTCGCCATAGACGTAGCCGTCGCCATAGATGAGCGCTATCGGCGCGCAGGCTGTGCTGCCGATCACGCCGGCCTGGAACCGCTCCGCGACCTGCCTCGCGACGTCCAGCAGGTGCGCGTTCGACCGCCCGGCCTCGAGGTTCACGAGTATCGTCGAGTAGGTCATGCTTGCTCTCCCGGCGTTTTGGTTGATCCCGGCCCGTTTCAGGGCCGGGACCTGTTCGTCACACGACGGCGATGTCGTTCTCGACCATGGTGGCGCCCGGGGCGGCCCATGCGGTCTCTGCCGCGACCTGGCGCTCGTGGAACGAATGCACGGTTCCGCTCAGCACGACCTTGCCGCCAGTGGCCCGCACATGCACGGCCTCGGGGTCGAAAAACCAGGAGCGATGCAGCGCGTGGGTGATGTCGTCGCTGAGGTTGGCGGTGTTGACGCGCGGCTTGACGGTGGCCTGATTCGACACCCCGATCACGCCATGCAGCGGTCGGATGTCATGCTCGGCGGCTTCCTTCTGATACCACCAATCGACCTGGCCGGTCAGTGTGACCCAGCCCTTCTCGACCTTCACCTGCACGCTGTCCTTCGGCACGGAGACGTTCCAGGACAGGCGTTCGATCGCCGCCGCCGCGATCTCCTCGTCCGAGCGCTTCGTCTCGAACGGCAAACGGACCTCGATCTCCTCGGCCACCGCCTTCACGCCCTTGACCCGGCGAGCCGCCGACTCCGCCGCATGCTTCTTGACGTAGCTGTCGACGTGACCGGACAGGGTGATGACTCCCGCGCTCGCCGTCACCCCGATGTGGCCGGCAGTGACACTGGGCTCCCAGTTGAATTGGTCGAGGACTGACTGCTGAAGCTGGCTGTCATGAGACATGGTGTTTTCCCTTGAGTTGGGCGGAGCGTCATGAAAACAGCTGCCACCACTGATCGAAGGTAGAGGCCCTGGGGCATCGCTCGCAGGGTCGGAAACTACTCATCGGGAGGATTCCTCGGCGGGCGGGGTGCCCAGGACCGCGGTCGAGATCGATCGCTGTCCACGGCCCAAGCTCGCCTTCGAACCTTGGTGTTCGGTGGCCAGGCAGTGTTCTACGTAACGCGGGAGGGGCGGCATTTCTGGCGTTCACGGCCAGGGCGCTTGGCTTCTGCTGTCGTCCGAGATCGATCTCACGCTCGTCAGCATGCTGGCCCTAAACGGCTGGCTTATGGCGCTGCTGGCGCCAACCATCCTCGGCGGCGTACTGGCCGCGGCACTGGTGCTCGCGGTTGTGCTCGATGCAGTAAAGAGCGTGCTGTTCCGCGCGCTCCACATCTCATAGCCGCCCCGTAGGTAGTTTCCGACCCTGATCCAGCGGCGCTCGCGCGATCAGATGGCGTGGGTGCACTCAGGGAGGAACGGCATTGCCCCAACAACCCAGCGACCCCGTCATCACCAAGCGAGCCGTCTGGTTCGTCACCGGCTGCTCCACCGGCTTCGGCCGGGAGCTTGCGACGCAGCTTCTGCAGCAGGAATCCCGGGTCGTCGTCACGGCGCGGGACACGGCGGATCTGGCCGAGTTCGGAGATGCGAGGGATGCGCTGATCCTGAAGCTGGACGTGACCGACCCGGTGCAGGTCGTCGCAGCCGTTGCCGCGGCCGAAGAACGCTTCGGTCATATCGACGTGCTCGTGAACAATGCGGGGATCGGCTACTTTGCCGCGGTCGAGGAAGGCGAGGACGCCGCGATCAGGCGGATGTTCGATATCAACGTCTTCGGCATGGGAGCAATGATCCAGGCCGTGCTGCCGGGCATGCGTAAGCGGCGGCAGGGCTTCATCGTCAACGTGTCCTCGATCGGCGGCCTGCGGTCCTTCCCTGCGATCGGCTGGTACAACGCAACGAAGTTCGCGGTCGAGGGCCTGTCCGAAGCGCTTTGGCAGGAGGTCGAGCCGCTCGGCATCCGCGTCATGCTGGTGGAGCCCAGCGGCTTCCGCACCGACTGGGCCGGGCGGTCGGCCGGCGAGAGCAAGCATGAGATCGCCGACTATGCCGAGACGGCGGGCAAGGGGCGCCACGGGGTCCGTGCCGTGTCGGGCCACCAGGCGGGCGACCCGGTCGGCGCGATCGCTGCGATCATCGCCGCCGTGGAGGGGCCGAGCCCGCCGCATCACCTGCTGCTCGGCAACCAGGCGTATGACGGCGCGATCGCCAAGCTTGCGGAGTTGAAGGGCTGCTTCGAGGCGTGGGAGGCGGTCAGCCGCGGCGCCGATTTCCCGAAGGACGAGGCGGACCGGGCCGCCTGAAGCAAGGAGCACCCCAATGGGACAGCAGGACGCCTTCGCGCTTGGCCGGTCTGACCTCAACGGCTTCCTGTTCGCCGACATCGGGATCGAGGGCAGCGGCATGTCCCTGAGCGTCATCTCTGCGCTGGCACGACAGGGGCTCGACCCATGGCAGGAGGCTGGGCGCCTGGCCAAGCTGCCGCGGACCGCCGCTACGGATGGGCTGGCCCGGCTGATCGTAGCCATGCCCGCCAGTTTATGGCCGATGCCGGATGCAACTGCGATCGCCGCCCGCCTGGTGGCCTTGCTGCCGCGGAAGGATGAGCGCGGCTCGGATCCGTCCACCGTCTTCTTCTCCAACCCTCTTTCGGTGGAGAAGTCGGCTGCGAGCGGGCCGTGGCTGATGGTGGCTGTCCTTGCAATGGCCCTGCTGGCAGGCATTGCGGCCTGTGTCGCCCCCGCTCCGGCCGAGCTGAGAGCGGCCCCACCCTCGGTCGCCGCACCGATCCATCCGGTTCCCACCGGGGACTGAGGCCGACGTTCCGCAGGGAGGGCGCCCATGGGCGAGACACTGGCCGATATTGCGCGACACGACCGTGCCCAGGCAGACGGCCCCAAGCTGGTCGTGCGCCACACGGGCGATGGCGTGCAGCACCGCAGCAAGGTCGTGATCGACGACCTGGATTTCTTCTATGGCCAGACCCAGGCGCTCAAGCACGTGTGCCTGACCCTGCCTGAGCACTAGGTGACGGCCTTGATCGGCTCACCAGGCTGCGGCAAGTCGATGCTGCTGCGGGTGCTGAACCGGACCTACAGCATGTACCCGGACCAGCGTGCGAGCGGGACCGTGCTGCTGGACGGGTAGGACGTGATCGGGCCGAAGGTCGATCTGCGGCGGCGCGCAGCTGGGTCGGGATGGTGTTCCAGGAGATCACGGTCTTTCCGATGCAATCTACGAGAACGTGGCCTTTGGAACGCGGCTGCATGAGCAGCTCGGCCGGGTCGAACTGGCGATGGGGTTACAGGAGGCGTTGACGCGCGTGGCGCTCTGGGCAGAGGTGAAGGACCGGTGGCACTTCCGCACGGCCGACCTGTCCGGCGGGCAGCAGCAGCGTCTTTGCATCGCCCGGGCGCTCTCGACCCGGCCGGAGGTCGGGCTGATGGACGAGCCGACATCGGCACTCGATCCGCTCAGCACGATGAAGGTCGAGGACCTGATCGGCGAGTTGAAGCGGACGGTGACGATCGTCCTGGTGACCCATAATCTTCAGCAGGCGGCGCGGTGCGCGGACCGGGTGTCTTCTACCTTGGCCAGATGATCGAGGACTGCTCGGCAGAGCAGATTTTCACGGCGCCGAGACTGCTGCACACGCAGAGCTACAAATCCGGTCGTTTCCGCTGATCGATGTACCGCATCGCGCGGCGGGCAGTCATGCTCCTGGTGCGGTTCAGCAACCACCGACTATCAACTTGGCAGCAAGCGCGCTCTCGAGCGGAGGTCGTCATAACCGCCGGCTGCACCGTCCAACAAAGCCGGGTCAGCGGCGCAGCAGCGGGTGAGTAGTTTCCGACCCTGCCGCGCTGCCCGGGTTGGCCGGTAGGTTCCGCTCCAATGCATGCCCTGCAATGGGCAATGATCGGGAGCACGCCATGTCGTTGCATCACAAATCTACTGTCCGCCCGGCGATCGACGCGGACATCTATGCCACACGTGCCGCGGACGTGTCCGTCCCGAAATACCGGCTAGGCCAGCACGAGCTTCGTCCCGACGTCGCCCATGCGCTGGTGCGCGACGAGTTGTTCCTGGATGGCAACGCGCGTCAGAACTTGTCGACATTCTGCCAGACCTGGCTCGACACCGAGGTCCATGACCTGATGGACCTGTCGATTGACAAGAACATGATCGACAAGGACGAATATCCGGCCACGGCCGACATCGAGGGCCGATGCGTTAACATCCTGGCCGACCTCTGGCACTCCCCCGCAGCCGACAACACCATCGGCTGCTCCACGACCGGTAGCAGCGAGGCCTGCATGCTGGGCGGGCTGGCGCTGAAGTGGAAGTGGCGCCAGCGCATGGAAGCCGCGGGCAAGCCGACCGGGCGGCCCAACCTGATCACCGGCCCGGTGCAGGTCTGCTGGCACAAGTTCGCCCGCTACTTCGACGTGGAGCTGCGGGAGATCCCGCTGGAGAAGGGCCGTCTCGGCATGACGCCCGACGAAGTCGTCAAGCGCTGCGACGAGAACACCATCGGCGTGATGCCGACCTTCGGCGTCACCTTCACCTGCCATTACGAGCCGGTGGCCGAGGTCGCCGCCGCACTCGACAAGCTGCAGGCCGACACCGGCCTCGATATCCCGATCCATGTGGACGCCGCCTCGGGCGGCTTCATCGCCCCCTTCATCGAACCGGGCCTGGTGTGGGACTTCCGCATTCCGCGCGTGAAGTCGATCAACGCATCCGGCCACAAGTATGGGCTCGCGCCGCTGGGCGTGGGTTGGGTGGTGTGGCGCGATAAGGCGGAGCTACCGGACGAGCTCATCTTCGACGTCAACTACCTGGGCGGCAACATGCCGACCTTCGCGTTGAACTTCTCGCGCCCGGCCGGGCAGATCATCGCGCAGTACTATCTGTTCCTGCGGCTGGGCCACGACGGTTACAAGCGGATCCAGCAGAACGGCTACGACACCGCACAGCATATCGGGCGCGAAGTGTGCAAGCTGGGCCCGTTCGAGCTGTTCTTCGACGGCAGCCCCAAGAAGGGCATCCCTGCCGTGTCCTGGGTCATCAAGGACGGCGCAGACCCTGGCTATTCGCTGTTCGACCTGTCGGACCGGCTGCGGGTCCGCGGCTGGCAGGTGGCGGCCTATACCATGCCGCCGAATATCCAGGACACCGTCGTCATGCGCGTGCTGGTGCGGCACGGCTTCAGCCGCGACATGGCGGACATGATGCTCGAAGACGTCAAGCGCGGCATCGACTACCTGCTGAAGCACAAGCCCGCGGTCCCGCAAACGGCCGCCGAGGGATCGACCTTCACGCATAGCGCGGTCGCCGCAGTCCCGGCACCGCCCGTGCCGAAATTGGCGCTGGGTAGGCCGGTCGAGCGGGTCGTCCATGCCCGGGCACTGCACGCCTGATCGAAGACAACCCCCGGCACTGGCCGGGGGCGTCCTTCCCACACATCAGGGGACCCCATGACCTGGATCACGACGACGCTCCGCACCTACCCGGAGATCGCCATCTTCATCGCCCTCGCCGTGGGCTACTACGCCGGCGGCAAGACCTGGCGAGGCATTGGTCTCGGCGCCGTCACCGCGACGCTCATCGCGGGCGTCGTCATCGGGCAGCTCGACATCCCGATCTCGCCCAACGTCAAATCCATCTTCTTCCTGCTGTTCCTATTCGCGGTCGGGTTCGGCGTCGGCCCGCAATTCGTGCGCGGGATCGCGAAGGACGGGCTGCCGCAGGCACTGTTCGCCGTCGTCATGGCACTCCTGTCCCTCGGGGCGGCCTACCTTTGCGCCCGACTGGCCGGCTATGACGTCGGCTATGCGGCCGGGCTGTTCGCTGGGTCGCAGACCCTATCGGCCTCGATGGGCCTGGCCACGGACGCCATCAACCGGCTGGGCCAGACGGCCGCGCAGACGCACGCACTGCTGAACGCGATCCCGGTCGCCTATGCCGTGACCTACATCTTCGGCACGATCGGCTCGGCGATCTTCCTGGCGATGGTGGCGCCCCGCCTGCTACGCATTGACCTCGTCGCCGAATGCAAGGCCTTCGAGGCCAGCATGGCCGGACCCGCGATGCTTGGTGGCGAGGGAAGCGCCTGGCACGATTACGAAGTCCGAGCGTATCGATTTCCCGCCGCCAGCCCGCTGATCGGCAAGACGGTCACCCAGGCCGAGGCGCTGCTCGGCCCGGCGCGCGTGTTCGTCGAGCGGCTCCGCCGGGCCGGGGTGATCGTGCAAAGCCGCTCCGATACGGTCGTGCAGGCGGATGACGTGCTGGCGCTCGCCGGCCCGCACGCCGTCCTGGTGCGGGTGATCGAGCACCAGGCCGACGAGATCGAGGATGCGGAACTGCTGTCGATGCCGATGGAGGGCGTCGACGTGTACGTCACCGGCAAGCGGTTCGATGGCAAGACCCTGTCGGACCTCGCGCACGATGAGGCCGGGCACGGCGTATTCCTGCGCAAGATCACGCGCGGTGCGACGGCGGCGGACATCCCGATCCTGCCAATGACCCAGGTGCACCGCGGCGACATCCTGACCCTCACCGGGCGCCTGCAGGACACGACGGCCGCGGCCAAGGCGCTCGGCTTCCTTGATCGTGGCGGCCCGGAGACGAACGTGGCGTTCGTTGCGGCCGGCATCACGATAGGTGCGCTCGTGGGTGCGGTGTCGGTGACCGTCTGGTCTGTGCCGCTGACGCTGTCTACCGCTGGCGGCGTGCTGATCGCCGGGCTGATCTGCGGATGGCTGCGTTCGGTCCACCCGGCCTTCGGGCGGGTCCCGTCGGCTGCGGTGTGGTTCATGAACTCCGTCGGGCTGAACGTGTTCATCGCCGTCGTCGGCATCTCTGCTGGACCGAGCTTCGTGAAAGGCCTTCAGCAGGTCGGGGTCAGCCTGTTCCTCTGGGGCGTTTTCGCGACGACCTTGCCGTTGCTGCTGGGCATCTTCATCGGACGCTACGTGTTCCGCTTCCACCCGGCCGTGCTGCTGGGCTGCGTCGCGGGCGCGCGAACCACCACGGCGTCGCTCGGCCTGATTTGCGAGGCGGCCAAAAGCCAGGTGCCGAGCCTCGGCTACACCGTCACCTACGCCGTCGGAAACACGCTGCTGACCATCTGGGGGCTGGTCATCGTCCTCCTGCTCACCTGAGGAGGACACGAATTATGAACGCACCGGCTCCCATTCCGTCCGTCATCGACTACTCCAAGCTGTCGCAGCTCAGCCCGTTCGAGCTGAAGGACCAGCTCATGGCGCTCGCCTCCAGTCATGCCGAACGCATGATGCTGAACGCCGGGCGCGGGAACCCGAACTTCCTCGCGACCATGCCCCGGCACGGCTTCTTCCAGCTCGGCCTGTTCGCCCTGCGCGAGTCGGAGCACGCCTACTGCTACGTGCCGGAGGGGCTGGGCGGCCTGCCTCGGCTGGACGGCATCGAGGCGCGGTTCGACATCTTCGCGGACACCCACCGCGCTACCGCGGGCGTGTCCTTCCTTGTTGCCGCCGTGTCCTACGTGCGCGACCAGCTCGGCCTGTCCGCCGCCGACTTCCTGCACGAGATCGTTGCCGGAATCCTCGGCTGCGAATACCCGACGCCGCCGCGCATGCTGGCCATGAGCGAGACGGTCGTCAGCCGCTACTTGGTCCATGAACTCATCGGCGGCAGGTTGCCGACCGGCGGCGTCGATCTGTTCGCGACCGAGGGGGGCACCGCGGCCATGACCTACGTGTTCAACACGATGCGCGAGAACCGGCTGCTCAAGCCCGGCGACAAGATCGCGGTCGGCCTGCCGGTGTTCACGCCCTACATCGAAATCCCGCATTTGAATGACTACGAGCTGGTCGAAGTCGGCGTGAACGCCGACGGTGCCGGAGGATGGCAATACCCCGAGTCAGAACTCGCCAAGCTGTCCGACCCCGCGGTCAAGGCGTTCTTCGTGGTCAACCCGAGCAACCCGCCATCAGTCAAAATCGACGCGCGCGGCTTGGCGCAGATCGCCGCGATCGTGGAGGCGCGCCCGGACCTCGTCCTGCTGACCGACGACGTCTATGGCACCTTCGCAGACGGTTTCGTCTCGTTGTTCGCCATCTGCCCGCGCAACACGATCCTGGTCTACTCGTTCTCCAAATACTTTGGTGCGACAGGCTGGCGGCTCGGGGTCATCGCCACCCACCACGATACGGTGCTGGACCGGCAGATCGCCGCCCTGCCCGAGGCTGACAAGCTGGTTCTGGACGCCCGCTACGGCAGCCTGATGCTCGATCCGCGCAGCCTTAAGTTCATCGACCGCCTCGTGGCGGACAGCCGGACGGTGTCGCTCAACCACACGGCCGGGCTATCGACGCCGCAGCAGGTGCAAATGGTGCTGTTCGCGCTGTTCGACCTCATGGACGAGCCCGGCGCCTACAAGCAGGCGGTCAAGCGCATCATCCGCCGTCGGCAGGCCGCACTCTACCGCGAGCTGGGCGTAGACATGCCGCAGGACCCGAACGGGACGGACTACTACACGCTGCTCGACCTCGAGACGATCGCGGTGCAGCTGCACGGGCGCGCCTTCGCGGACTGGGTGATGGCGAAGAAGGAGCCGCTGGAGATGCTGTTCCGCCTCGCCGAGGAGGGCGGCGTCGTGTTGCTGCCGGGCAAAGGCTTCGGCGCAGTGCATCCGTCCGCCCGGGCCTCGCTCGCGAACCTGAACGAATACGAGTATGTGGCGATCGGGCGGGTGATCCGGACGCTGGCGGACGAGTATTATGCCGAGTTCGAGGCGACGACGGCAGCCGGAGTCGCGGCCCCGGCGATCGCCTGAGCGGCGATCGAACGTTTAAGAAGAGCTACGGCATCCCGGCCGACCAGGCGATGGCCAGTCCGCATGCCGCCATCAGCACGAGGGCGGCGACAGGCGCGAGACTCGCACGAACCCCGGCGAATGCTATCGTGTACCCGGCCTTCAGCAGATTGTTCGACGATGCGGCGATGAGGATCGCGACGACCGCGGATGCAGCCGGGACCTGCCCTACGCCATGCTCCGCAAGGCTGAGTACGAAAGGGTCGATGTCCGACACGCCGACGAATGCCGCCAGGATGTAGAGGCCGGAGGCGCCGAACATCGCCTGTGCCCAGGCTGTGGCCAACGATACCAGCACGAACCCCACCGCGAAAATGGCGGCAGCCCCGAGCTCGAGCGGATTGCCGGGCTGTCCCGGATCGCCGGGCGGCCGCGGCGCCGCCCGGTTCCGCCAATGCCAGAGTCCAGCGAGCATGAATCCCAGGACAGACAAGCTGAGCAGGCCCGGGGCGAGTCCGATGGCCAGGGGACGGCTGAACACCAGGATCACGGCGAGAAGGCGGAGATACATGACCGCCGTCGCGAGCACGATGCCGGTCTGCGAATCCGCGAGTGTCGCAGGTTGAGCCCGGGCTCGGCGGGCGAGCACGACCGTGGTGGCTGTGGACGAATACAGGCCACCGAGCAGGGCCACCCACAACGCCGCCCCAGCGGGTGCGACATAGCGTTGCAGCAGGTAGCTGACATACGAGACGCTGCACACGGCCACCACGCCCAGCCACACCTGGTGAGGGGTTATCTGGGTCAAGTGTGTGACCGGCACGTCCGGCAGCAGCGGCAGGACGAGGCCGGTCAACAGCAGGAACTTGCCCGCCGTCACGATCTCGCGGTTGTCGACGCGCTTGGCCAGGCCGTGCAGCTTCTCGCGTGCGGTCAACAGCAGGACCGCCGCGACGGTCGCACCGATGGCGACCCAGGCGGGCTGCGCCAGCGCCACGGGCCCGAGCACGTACGCCATGAGGTTGCACGCCGGCGCCATCAGCCCGGCGCTCAGTTTCCCTTTGTCATCCGGTGTCGTTAGCCGCCGCCAGTAGAACAGGGACAGCCAGGCGCCAAGCACAAGCAGCCCGGCGCTCATCGGCAGCAGAAGCCGCGTGTCCATGCGGTAGAGCAACGCTCCGGTCAGAGCCAGAAGTGGGAAGCTGCGTATCCCGCCAGGCCGCGCCCCCTCTCCATGGGAATGGAACTCCTCGAACGCGAGGCCGAAGAAGAAGCTGAGGGCGATCACCAGCAACAATCGCGCTGCCGGGGTGTCCAGGCTCGTCATGCGCTCAATGGATTCGAGCTGGGTACAATTATCCTCCAGCTCGCCTTAATCCCGGCGGGTGAGGCCAGTGCTCCGACCGGCCGTTCCGCCGAGGCCTGAGACAAGGCTGAGTTCTGTCCGTTCATCGGGTGTTCGTCCAGGATTGTGAAGCTCTGCCAGCAGGCAGGGTTGCCGTAAAGCCCGTCGAGATTTTTCAGCTCATCCTTGATAGGACCGGCCCATTATCGTGAGGCGGAGTTCCCGGTCGTGGTGAGTAGTTTCCGAGCCTCCCGTCGTCGAGCGTCGGAGATTACTTTTAGGCCCCACAAATAACTCGGAGCCGCTTCTCGGCAGACCGAGGTCAACAAAGGAAAACGACCTATGATGATCCGCTCGACCGCGACGGCCACTCTGGCGATCTGCTCCCTGATCGCATCGTTCGGCCCGGCCCTGGCAGCCCCGCCTGCTCCGACGCCCGGGCAACCTGCTGTCGCGTCGCCAGCCCCTTCGGTGCATCCTGCCGAAAAGTGTCTGGGTGATGTCAGGGCATTCGGGGAGACGATCTCGAAGAACGGCTATTGGCTCGGCGGGTCTGGCTATGGCTATGGCTACCCGATGGGGGGCTACGGCTACGGTTACGGGATGCCGATGGGCAGCCTGCCGGCAGGCAACGCGGCGGGCTACGGTTCGGCGCGGCCGGGCTACGAGATCCGCACTCTCATTGCATCCGCCACCGTCCTTGCACGGATGGGGCAGGAGCAGGAGTGCCAGGCGGTGCTTGCCACGACCCGAACGATCTCTACACGCTATGAGGCTGACCTTCATGCCCGCGGGATCCGCTCCGCCGACATGCCGGGCTGGCGGCAACGGCAGATCGCGGCCGCCGTGCCGGTGGTCGGAAACGATACCACGTTCCGGTCCGATCAGCTCCTCGACACCGATATCGTCAGTCCCGGCAATGAAACCCTCGGCAGCGTGCACGACCTGGTTCTCAACCCGCATACCGGAAAGATCGCTTACCTGATCATCTCGCGCGGCGGCCTGTTCGGGATCGACGCCTCCTACGTCCCGGTGCCGTGGGGCGCGGTCAAGGCGGCCCCGAACGCCAGCCTACTCGTGCTCGACACCACGAAGGCGGCGATGAGTGCGGCACCGCAGGTGAGCGACCACCAGTTCTCTGCCAGCGGGCAGTTCGACCAGGAAAGCCAAAAGGTGGATGCCTATTGGGCCTCGCGGGTGAAGACGCTCGCCTCGATCAACTGATCCACCTGCTTGCGGCCCGTGCTGGGTGGCCGTCCACGCCTTCTACCGAGGGCGCCATCCAGCGCACGTAAGGGCCACGCGCCGCTTCCCCTGAACGATCCCCGCAAGCGAAGGCAGCTTCATGCCCCCGTCCCTCATGAACCCGGTCCTCCTGCTCGTCCCGCTGCTCTTCATCGTGTTCACCATCGTGGCTTCGGCGGTGAGGGTTCTGCGGGAGTACGAGCGCGCGGTCGTGTTCACGCTGGGCCGGTTCGAGCGGGTAAAGGGCCCCGGCTTGGTGCTGCTGTTGCCGTTCGTGCAGCAGATGGTCCGCGTGGATCTGCGCATCCAGGTGATCGAGATCCCGAGCCAGGACGTGATCTCGCACGACAACGTCTCGATGAAGGTCGATGCCGTGCTCTACTTCAAGGTGGTGGACCCGGAGCGGGCCATCATCCAGGTCCAGTCTTACCTCCCGGCGACGAACATGTTGGCCCAAACGACGCTGCGCGCCGTGCTGGGCCAGCACGAGCTGGACGAGATGCTGGCCGAGCGCAAGAAGCTCAGCGAGGACGTGCAGAGCATCCTGGATGCGCAGACCGAGACGTGGGGGATCAAGGTCAGCAACGTCGAGATCCGAACCGTGGAGCTGACGGAGAACATGGTGCGGGCCATCGCCAAGCAGGCGGAGGCGGAACGCGACCGGCGGGCCAAGATCATCCATGCAGAGGCCGAGTTCCAGGCCGCCCAGACCCTGGTGAACGCCGCCAAGATCCTGTCGAGCGTCCCGGCGGCGATGCAGTTGCGCTATCTGCAGACGCTGACCGAGATCGGCGCGGAACAGAACTCGACGGTGGTCTTCCCGATGCCGATCGACATCATCAAGCCGTTCCTCAACCTACTCGAGCAACCGGCCAAGCCCCGTGGCCTGAACGGCGATGCACGAGCGGCCGGGCCGGGTGCCGGTGATGTGGTCACGACATAGACCCAGATCCCACGTGACCTGAGCGCCCGCCGGTCGCGTCGCTCAATCCCTTTGGAACACCGGTGGCGCCGACAGAGTCCTTGAGCGATGGCGGCGGACGACCGGTTGGCCGCTTGGGAGAGGAGAGAAATGGTTCGAGATTTTCCCTTGGTTTGCGTGGGCGGCGCTGCCGGCGGGCTGGAAGCATACATACGCCTGCTCGAGAATTGGCCGACCGACCTTGGCGCGGCGATCGTGATCGTCAATCATCTGAGAACCACAACCACGCTGCTTCATGAAATTCTTCCTCGTCACACGCAGATGCCCGTCGAACTCATCAGCGAGGGACTGCACATCAAGCCCAACTGTGTGTTCATCATTCCATCACAACGCGACCTTCACGTGCTCAACGGTGAGTTCCGCCTCAAGCCGATCTCCAAGCCAAGGGGATGGCCCGACGTCATAACGGTTTTTCTGCGGTCTCTGGCCCAGCACTGGCAGGGCAAGCTCATCGCCGTCATCGTCTCCGGTTTCGACGGCGACGGAGCAGATGCCCTATGCGAGATCAGGGACGTCGGAGGCGTCACCATCGCGCAGAGACTGGATACGGCCCGCGAGCCGGACATGCCCGCGAGCGCTATCGCAAGCGGGTGTATCGATTACATTCTATCCCCCGACGGCATCCCCGAAGTGGTCCGCGAGATCACGTCGCCAAGCCAATCGAGGCTGCTAACCGACCAGATATCGGGTTCCTGATCCGATCAGCGTGTTCGCTTTCTAGAAAGCGACCCAGAGCGGAATTCGCGTTCTCAATGAGAAGCTAGAGATTTTCTCCGACCCACCCCGATCGGAAAAGCTCTAACCAAGCGGGTCGGTCGCAGCATGGTTCCAGTGCGCGATGACTCGCAGGTCAGGGTGGGCCGGGCTGTAGGTGAGAACGCCGACAGATGCCGTTCCCATCAGCAGGTGCTGCGCCTGGAGGATGGGCAGCCCGATCCAACGCGCGGCCAGGCTGCAGCCGAACTGGCCGCTGGAGAACAGGGCGACGTTGCCGTGCAACGCCGCGGCGCGCGTGATTAGCCGGTCGGCGCGCAGGGCGACGCCAGCGACCGACTCGCCGCCGGGGCAGCCGTCGCGGAAGACGCTCCAGCCGGGCCGGTCCTTTCGGATGTCGGAGGACGTGCGGCCCTCGTAGTCGCCGTAGTCCCATTCTGCCAGGTCGGGCTCGATCTCGGCTGACCCGCCAAGGCCCGCCAGGGCGCAGGTCCTCTGCGCGCGGCGTGCCGGGCTGGTAAGGACATGGTCGAACGAGAGGGACCGAAGCATCGGCTCGAGGGCGCGGGCCTGGTCCTCCCCGCATGGCGTCAGCACCAGGTCGGTGCGGCCCGTGTGCTGCCCGGAGAGCGACCATTCGGTTTCGCCGTGCCGGATCAGATACAAACGGAGTGGTGGCGGACCCATGCGGACTACGACGCCATCAACAAGGCGGGCTCGCGTTCCATCGATTGGGTGTAGGAACCGTGGAGTGCGGCGCCGTTGCAGGATGCGCGGTGGAGCAGGGCGCGCTGGGCTGCAACGACGTTCGCGTCATTGCCCCCCCACGCCTGCAAGGCAGGCTGCTGGAGGGCGCGGCCGAACGAGAACACCAGGGGCCACGGTGCCCGGCCGCTCGGCAGGTCATGGTCGGCGTTGATGGCGTTCAGCCGCGCCGACGCCAGTTCGGCGGATTGGCCGCCCGACAGGAAGGCGATCCCGGCGACCGCGGCCGGGACCGCCCGTTGCAGACAGGCGAGCGTGGCACTCGCCACGGCCTCGATCCCGTCCTGCTCCGGGCAGTCCAGGCCCGGCAGCACCATGTTCGGCTTCAGGATCATCGCCTCCAGCGCGACCCCTTGCGCATCCAGGGCGTCGAACACCGCACGCAGCACGGCATGCGTTACCTCGCCGCAGCGCTGCATCGTGTGATCTCCGTCCATCAGCACCTCGGGCTCCACGATCGGCACGAGGCCGGCCTCCTGGCATAGGGCAGCGTAGCGGGCCAGCGCATGGGCGTTCGCGCCGATACAAGCCATGCCCGGCCGGCCATCGCCGATGGCAATCACGGCGCGCCACTTGGCGAAGCGGGCGCCCATCTGCGCGTAGTCCTGCAGCCGCGCGCGCAGCCCGTCCAGACCCTCGGTGACCGTCTCGCCGGGATGCAGCGCCAGCTTCTTCGCCCCAATATCGACCTTGATCCCCGGGATCACGCCGGCGGCGGCGAGGCGATCGACGAAGCGCGTACCGTTCCGGTCGCTTTGCCGGATGGTCTCGTCGAACAGGATGGCGCCGCTGACATGCCTGCCCAGGCCCGGCGCCGTCACCAGCAACTCCCGGTAAGCGCGGCGCGCTGCCTCAGTCAGCGGTATCCCTGCGGCCGCGAACCGCTTGTTGCAGGTCCCGATGCTTTCATCCATCGCGAGCAGGCCCCGGCCCGCGCCGACGAGCGCCTGAGAGGTGTCCGCGAGCGGGGACAGGCTCACGACGCAGCGCCCCACGTCCAGTTGCGGATCTCCGGCAGGTCCTCGCCGTGCTTGTCGATGTAATGCTTATGCTCGACCAGCTTGTCGGTCATGACCTGCTTGAGGTAGGCGCCCTTGCTGCCCAGCCCGGGTACGCGATCGACCACGTCCATCACCAGATTGAAACGATCCAGTTCGTTCTGCACCCGCATATCGAAGGCCGTCGTGATCGTGCCCTCTTCCTTGTAGCCTCGGACGTGCAGGTTGCGGTTGGTCCGCCTGTAGGTCAGGCGGTGAATCAACCCGGGATAGCCGTGGAATGCGAAGACGATGTGCTTGTCGCGGGTGAACATCTGATCGTAGTCGATCTCGCTCATGCCGTGCGGGTGCTCGCATTCCGGCTGCAAGCGCATCAGGTCGACGACGTTGACGACGCGGATCTTCAGGTCCGGCAGGTGCTGGCGCAGGATCGAAACGGCGGCGAGGCTTTCCAGCGTCGGCGTGTCGCCGCAACTGGCCATGACCACGTCCGGCTCCTGTTGCTGGTCGTTGCTGGCCCATTGCCAGATCCCGAGCCCTTCGGTGCAGTGGATGACGGCCTGCTCCATCGTCAGCCATTGCGGCAGCGCGTGCTTGCCGGCGACGACGACGTTCACGTAATGGCGGCTGCGCAGGCAATGGTCGAACACCGACAACAGGCAGTTGGCATCCGGCGGCAAGTAGCAGCGAACGATATCGGCCTTCTTGTTGATGACGTGGTCCAGGAAGCCCGGGTCCTGGTGGGTGAAGCCGTTATGGTCCTGCTGCCACACATGCGAGGCGAGCAGGTAGTTGAGCGAGGAGATCGGCCGCCGCCAGGGCAACTCCGACGTCACCTTCAGCCACTTCGCATGCTGGCTGAACATGCTGTCCACGATTCGGATGAAGGCCTCGTAGCTGTTGAACAGCCCGTGCCGCCCGGTCAGCAGGTAGCCCTCCAGCCAGCCCTCGCACTGGTGCTCGCTCAGCATCGAATCGAGCACGCTGCCGACCGGGGCGAGGAACTCGTCGTCCGCCACCAGGCGGGCGTCCCATTGCCGGGGCGTCACTTCGAATACGGCGCCCAGCAGGTTGGACAAGGTCTCATCCGGGCCGAAGATGCGGAAGTTGCGCGGCGCCGCATTCAGCGCGGACACGTCGCGCAGGAAGTTTCCGAGCACCATGGTGTCCTGGGCCGTCACCGCGCCCGGTGCCCGCACATCGACCGCGTGGGCCCTGAAATCCGGCATGACGAGGTCGTGCAGCAGCACGCCACCGTTGGTGTGCGGGTTGGCGCCCATCCGGCGGTCCCCCTTCGGCGCCAGCGCGGCCAGTTCCGGGATCAGCCGTCCCGTCTCGTCGAACAGCTCTTCGGCCTTGTAGCTCCGCATCCAGCTCTCGAGCAGAGCGACGTGCTCGGGGTGCGCCGCGTCCACCAGCAGCGGCACCTGGTGCGCCCGGAACGTGCCCTCTATCTTCAGCCCATCCACCATCTTCGGCCCGGTCCAGCCCTTCGGCGACCGCAGCACGATCATCGGCCAGCGCGGGCGGGCGGTATCCTGGCCGGACCGGGCGGCCTGCTGGATGGCGTGGATGTCCTCGATCACCTGGTCCATTGTGGCGGCCATCAGACGGTGCATCGTCTCCGGATCGTCGCCCTCGACGAAATAGGGGGTCCAGCCGCAGCCGCGGATGAACTGCTCCAGCTCGTCGTGCTCGATCCGGGCCAGGATCGTGGGGTTGCTGATCTTGAAGCCGTTGAGGTGCAGGATCGGCAGCACGGCGCCGTCGGTGACGGCGTTCAATAGCTTGTTGGACTGCCACGCGGTAGCCAGTGGCCCGGTTTCCGCCTCGCCGTCGCCGATGACGCAGGCGACGATCAGGCCAGGGTTATCGAACACGGCGCCGAAGGCGTGACTCAGTGAATAGCCGAGTTCGCCGCCCTCATGGATCGAGCCCGGCGTGGTGGGCGCCACGTGGCTCGAGATGCCGCCGGGGAAGGAGAACTGCGTGAACAGCTTCTTGAGCCCGGCCTCGTCCTGGGTGACGTTGGGATAGACCTCGCTCCAGGTGCCTTCCAGGTAGACGTGTCCGACGATGGCCGGGCCGCCATGCCCGGGTCCGGCGACGTAGAACATGTCGAGGTCGCAGCGCTTGATGACGCGGTTGAGGTGCGCGTAAATGAAGTTCTGGCCCGGCGTCGTGCCCCAGTGGCTGACGACGAGCGGCTTCACGTGCGCCAAGGTCAGCGGCTCTCGCAGCAACGGGTTATCGTAGAGATAGATCTGGCCGACCGAGAGGTAGTTGGCAGCACGCCAATAGGCGTGAATGAGGCGCACCTCCTCGGCGTCAAGCGTGAACGGGTCCACTGTAAGCGCCGGCCCGACGGCAAGCGTTTTAATCGTCGTGTCCATGTCCGTGATCCCTGTAGGCGGCGGGGCGACGCTACCCAGGCCCACGCACTGTCCGGAAGGTTCGGAAACTACGCAGACGGAAACTCCTCGGCTGGCGTGCGTAGTTTCCGACCCTACCGAGGGCGGTCCGCGCCGGTCAGTCTCCTGCCCGGAGGTGCCTCATGCTCTTCATCGTAATGGTGCTCTTTATCATGCTGATGTTTTCCGGCGGCGGCTACTATGGCCACCGGCGGGGCTATTATGGCGCGCGGATGGCCTACGGTGGGATCGGGTTCAGCTGGATCATCATCCTCCTGGGACTCATGTTCCTGATGCCGTACTGGGGTAACTGGGGCGTCATGCGCTAGCAACGCCGCCCAGGACGCGGATCACGCGGCCGTTGCGGCTTCCTTGTCGCGCCGGAGATGGCGAAGCCCGCCCTCCCCGGCCACGATGACGTCGGCGGCGATCCCGATGAACAACCCGTGTCCGACGAGCCCGGCCCGTCTGTCCAGCGTCTCGGCGAGGCGGGCGGGGTTGGCGATCGGGCCGAATTGGCTGTCGAGGATCATGTTGCCCTGATCGGTGCGGTAAAGGCCTTCGTCGCCGGCCCGCGGCGTGACGACGGCGCCGAGGCTTTCCAGGAAGCGGGCCTGCGCGCGCCAGCCGAACGCGAGCACTTCAACCGGTAGCGGCCAATGCGTGCCCAGCCGCGGCGACAGCTTGCCCGCATCCACGACGATCACCTCCCGCCTGCTCGCCTGCGCCACGATCTTCTCGCGCAGCAACGCGCCGCCTCCGCCCTTGATCAGGTTGAGCGCCGGGTCGACCTCGTCGGCGCCGTCGATGGTGAGGTCGATCTCCCGCGGAATGTCGTCCGTCAGCATGGGAATGCCGAGCGCGCGAGCGGCGGCCTCCGTGGCGCGCGAGGTGGCGACGGCCACGATGTCGCCGAGATCCCCAGCACAAAGGCGCGCAGCGATTCGGCGGATCGCAAAGATCGCCGTCGAGCCAGTGCCAAGACCGACCACCATTCCGGACTGCACCAGCGAGGCCGCGTGCTCCCCGGCTTGCTGCTTGAAGCGGGAGGCGGCATCGGTCATCCGCGCGACCGGCGATAACGCTCGATCAGCGCGTTGGTGGAGGAATCATGGCTCGTCTTCGGCACTGGCTTGGACGGCACGCCGCGGTCGAGCTCGGGGATGATGCGGCTGGCCAGGGCCTTGCCAAGTTCCACGCCCCATTGGTCGAAACTGTCGATCGCCCAGATCGCCCCCTGCGTGAACACACTGTGCTCATAGAGCGCCACCAGGCTGCCGAGCGTGCGGGGATCGAGGCGCTCGGCAAGGATCATGTTGGTCGGCCGGTTGCCCTCGGTCACCCGGAACGGCGTCTGGAAGTCGGGCGATCCCTCCGCCGTCAACTCGTCGGCCGTCTTGCCGAAGCCGAGCGCCTCGGCTTGCGCGAACAGATTGGCCATCAGCAGGTCGTGCTGCCCGGCGAGCGGGCTGAGCGGCTGGCAGAACCCGATCATGTCGCAGGGGACCAGCTTCGTGCCCTGGTGCAGGAGCTGGTAGAACGAGTGCTGGCCGTCGGTGCCGGGCTCGCCCCAGATGATCGGGCCGGTCTGATAGTCCACGACCTGGCCGTCCAGTGCCACGTGCTTGCCGTTGCTCTCCATCTGCAACTGCTGGAGATAGGCGGGGAAGCGGGCCAGCTGGATAGCGTCCGTGCTCGTGGTGGAATTTCGTTGATTGAAACGGTGTAGGCGGAGGTGGTCATCGGATCGGCTGGTTAAGGTGGAGGTGCGAGCTTCAACCCGAACCGACGAGGACCCGATGACCGAGGACAGACTACCGTTGGCCGAGCTGTTGGCCAAAGCCGGAGATGGCGACTTCCTGCGATCCGTGGCGGAGGCCGTGGTGCAGTTGCTGATGGAGACCGATGTGGAAGGCATGATTGGCGCCGGACGTCACGAGCGAACCGGCGATCGCCAGACCTACCGCAACGGCTTCCGGGATCGGACGCTGGACACGCGGCTGGGCAGTCTGCAGCTGCGGATCCCCAAGCTGCGGCAGGGCAGCTACTTCCCGCCCTTCCTGGAGCCCCGCCGGACGTCCGAGAAGGCCTTGGTGGCCGTCATCCAGGAGGCCTGGATCGGCGGCGTGTCGACAAGGCGCGTGGACGAGCTGGTGCAGGCGATGGGGCTGGGCGGCATCAGCAAGAGCACGGTGAGCAAGCTGTGCAAGGACATCGACGACCGGGTGAATGCCTTCCTCGAGCGCCCTCTCGTCGGCGATTGGCCATATTTGTGGCTGGATGCCACCTACCTCAAGCAGCGCGAGGGCGGCCAGATCAGGACGGTCGCGGTGATAATCGCTGTGGCGGTGAACACCGAGGGCAAACGGGAGATCGTCGGCCTGCATATCGGGCCGTCGGAGGCGGAGGTCTTCTGGTCGGCGTTCCTGAAGAGCCTGGTCCGCCGCGGCTTGCGGGGCACCAAGCTGGTCATCTCCGACGCGCATGAGGGATTGAAGGCGGCGATCCGGCGGGTGCTTGGGTCCACGTGGCAACGCTGCCGGGTTCATTGGATGCGCAACGCCCAGGCTTACGTGCCGAAAGGTCAGCAGAACATGGTCTCGGCCGTCCTCCGCCAGGCGTTCACCCAGTTGGATCACCAGAACGCCACTCAGACCATGCGCCACGTCGCCGACCAGCTCCGCGACAAGTGGCCCAAGCTCGGCGCGTTCATCGATGAGAGCGAGGCCGACGTGCTGGCCTACATGAACTTTCCTGCCCAGCACCGGGTGAAGATCCACAGCACCAACCCGATCGAAAGGCTGAACAAAGAGGTCAAACGCCGCGCCGATGTCGTCGGCATATTTCCGAATGAAGGTGCCATCATCAGACTGATCGGTGCTGTGCTGCTGGAAGCCAACGACGAGTGGCAGATGCAGCACCGCTACATGCAGACAGAGGCCATGGCCGAACTCATGCCGACCACAATCGACGTCGTGCCCACCGAGATCGCCACCATAGCAGCATGACCAATGGCCACCTCAACTACACCCCAATTTACACCACCTTGACGGACGTGATCGCCAGCTGCGCCGCGTATGGCATGATGCCGATGGTCTGAGCGCCGAAGAAGTCGTTGTACCAGACCGTCAACAACCCCAGCAGCATCGGCAGGTTGCCGGCGGCCGGGGCGGTGCGGAAGTGCTCGTCCATCACATGGAAGCCGCTCAGCATGGCCTGGAAATTCTCGGGCCCGATCGCCACCATCGTGGACAGGCCGATCGCGCTGTCCATCGAGTAGCGGCCGCCCACCCAGTCCCAGAAGCCGAAGATGTGGCCGGGATCGACCCCGAACCTGGTCGCGGCCTCGATGTTGGTGGACACCGCGGCAAAATGCTTTGCTACCGCCGCATCCGGACCGAGCTTCTGCAGCAGCCAGGTCCGGGCCGCGGCTGCGTTGGTCATCGTCTCCAGTGTCGTGAAGGTTTTGGACGAGACGATGAACAGCGTTTCCGCGGCGTCCAGGTCGAGCGTGGCTTCGGTCAGCTCCGCGCCGTCCACGTTGGCGACGAAGCGGAAGGTCATCGACCGGTCGCTGAACGGGCGCAGCGCCCGGTAGGCCATCTCGGGCCCGAGGAAAGACCCGCCGATACCGATGTTGACGACATTGCGAATGCGCTTGCCGGTATGGCCGGTGAGGGTGCCGCTGCGCAGGCGCGTGGCGAAGGCGCCCATTGCATCGAGCACCTTGTGGACCTCCGGCACCATGTCGGCGCCATCGACCTCGATTCGTTCACCGCGCGGCGCCCGCAACGCCACGTGCAGCACGGCGCGGCGTTCTGTGGTGTTGATCGTCTCGCCGGCGAACATCGCGTCGCGCCGCTTGGCCACGCCGCGGTCCGCGGCCAGCGCCAGCAGAGGCCGCAGCGTCTCGTCCGTGATGCGGTTCTTCGAATAGTCGAGGAACAGGCCGGCCGCTTCGGCCGAAAAGCGCTCTGCCCGCCCGGGGTCGTCGGCGAACAGGGTGCGCAGATGCACGTCCTTGATCTCGGCATGATGGGCAACAAGGGCCTGCCACGCGGGCGAGCCAGTCAGGGTGGGCATCGGCGTCCTTCATTGCGTCATGCCAGCACCTTGCTCTTGGCGTCGATCGCGCCGAGCAATTCGTGCCAGGAGTCGACGAAGCCCTTGGCGCCGTCGGATTGCAGCTGGGCGGCCAGTGCGGCGAGGTCGATCCCAGCCTTGGCATGGGCGGCAAGCGACGCCTCGGCGTCACCGCCATCGCGCGGCAGCGGATCGGGGACGCTTCCGTGGTCGGCGAAGGCCAGCAGCGTGTCCTCCGGCATGGTGTTGACCGTGTTCGGCGCGGCCAGACCCGAGATGTACAAGGTGTCCGAGGCGCTCTTGTCCTTGGTGCCCGTGCTGGCGAACAGCAGGCGCTGCGCCCGCGCGCCGAGGTTTGCCAGACGCTGGAACCGGTCGCTCTCCAGCACGTCGCGGTAGGCCCGATAGGCCTGCCGGCTGACCGCGATGCCCAGCGTGTTGCGCAAGGCGGACGGGACCTTGTCCACCACCGCACGGTCCCACCGGCTGACGAACAGCGACGCCACGGATCGGACATCAGGGGAAAGCCCGGCCGCCACCCGGCGTTCCAGCCCCTTCAGGTAGGCGTCCGCGGCCGACTGGCACTGCGCGGTGGAGAATAGCAGGGTCACGTTCACGGGAACCCCGGCGAAGATTGCCTCCTCGATGGCGGGCAGGCCTTCTTTGGTGCCCGGGATCTTGATGAACAGGTTGGGGCGGTTCACCTGTGCATGCAGCGCCTTGGCCTGCTTCACCGTTGGGGCCGCGTCGTAGGCGAGCAGCGGCGACACCTCGAGTGAAACGAAGCCGTCGACCGTGCCGGTCCGGGCATGGACGGGTGCGAACAGGTCGGCGGCACGGGTGAGGTCCTGGATCGCCAGGTTGAAGAACAATTCCTCTCCCGACCGGCCCGCATCGAGCTGGCGATGGATCTCGGCATCGTAGGACTGGCTGCGCGAGATCGCGTGGTCGAAGATCGTCGGGTTGGAGGTCAGCCCCGTCACCGACAGCATGTCGATGTAGCGCTGCAATGTTCCGTGGTCGAGCAGGTCGCGGGTGATGTTGTCGAGCCAGAGGCTCTGGCCGAGCTGGCTGAGCGCCATTGGTGCCGAAACGGCCATGGTCCTGGTCTCCTTGCGGCTGGGGTGCACCAGCGTTACCGCGGCGACGCGGTGGTGTGTTGGCAGACCGGGCTCTTCGCCTGGCCAGGGTCCTGCCAGGGCCCATCCTCGGCGATCAGCCGGTTCGCTTCCTCGGGTCCCCAGCCGCCGGGAGCGTAGGTGTAGAGCGGTGTCACGTCGTCCAGGATGTCCTGCACGATGCGCCATTGGGCATCGACGATGTCTTCGCGCCCGAACAGATCCCCGATGCCCTGCATGGCATCGCCAAGCAGCCGCTGGTAGGGGGGCCGGAACGTGGCCGGCTGGGTCGTCAGGATCAGCTCCCGATCATGGCCCACCATGCGGTCCCCCGGCTGCTTGATTCTCAGGCCCATGCCGATCGCCATGTCGGGGCCCAGCCGAAAGCGCATGTGCGCGGACCCGGCTGGCACCAACTCGTCGAGGATTTCGCGGGGTGGACGCCGGAATTCTACCGAGACCTCGGTCGCGGTGACGGGCAGGCTCTTGCCGGCGCGGATGTAGATCGGCACGCCTTCCCACCGCCAGCTTTCGATGAACAGCTTGACCGCGATATAGGTCTCGACGTTCGACCTGTGCCCGACGCCGGGCACGTCCCGATACCCCGCGTACTGGCCCCGCACCACATGGCCCGGCCGGATCGGCTGCACGGCCTTCAGCAGGTTCGCCCGCTGGTCGCGCAGAGCGTCGTGCTCCTCGCCCGTGGGCGGGTCCATGACGAGGTTGGCGAGCACCTGCAGGAGGTGGTTCTGCAGCACGTCCCTGTTGGCGCCGGTCGCGTCGTAGAAGCTGCCGCGATCCCGCACGCCGAAATCCTCCGCGAGCGTGATCTGGATGCAGCGGACATGCTGGCGGTTCCAGATCGGCTCGAACATCGGGTTGGCAAAGCGGGTGTAGAGCAGGTTCTGCACCGGCTCCTTGCCCAGGAAGTGATCGATCCGGAAGATGCTCTCTTCCGGAAAGAATTTTCTCAGCAACGCGTTGAGCGCCTTCGCCGAAGCACGGTCGTGGCCGAACGGCTTCTCGATCACCAGGCGGGCGTCCCGTGCCGCCCCCGCCTTCGCGAGTGCGGTGGCCACGGTGCCGAACAGGCTGGGCGGCACGGCGAGGTAGTGCAACGGCCGCTTCGCCGCCCCGAGCTCGTCGTGCAGGCGGGAGAACGTCGCGGGGTCGGCGTAGTCGCCGTCGATGTAGTGGAGCAGCGACATCAGCTTCGGGACCGCCGGGTCGTCCGCCGCGCCGTGGTGGGCCAGGCTGTCCTTCGCCCGATCCTTGAGCTGGTCGAGGCTCCAACCAGACCTCGCCACCCCCACGATCGGCACATCCAGTCCATCGTCGCGTACGAGGCCCAGCAATGACGGGAAGATCTGTTCGTAGGCGAGGTCTCCGGTCGCTCCGAAGACGACGAGCGCGTCGGAGTGGCTCGCAGCGTTCGCGGGTTTCGGCATCGGCCGCCTCAGGCCATCAACTCGGCGCGGATCGATTGCAGTTGTCCGGCTCGCTCCGCGGTCACTTCGGGATAGTGCAATCCCATCCCCTCCAGCGTGTCGACGACGATCTGCGAGACGATCAGGCGGGCGTTCTCCTTGTCGTCGGCGGGCACCACGAACCAGGGCGAGTCCTCCGTGCTGGTGGCGCTCAGGCATTCCTCGTACGCCGTGCGGTACTGCTTCCAGAACTTCCGCTCCTCGATGTCGCCCGGGCTCACCTTCCAGTTCTTGTCCGGCTGGTCGATGCGCGCCAGGAAGCGCTTCCGCTGTTCATCCTTCGAGAGGTGGAGGAAGATCTTCACCACGAGCGTGCCATTGGCGTGCAGGTGACGTTCGAGATCCACGATCGAGCGATAGCGGTCGTGCCAGAGCTTGCCGTCGTGGTGGGGCGCGTCCGGGATATCCTCGCTGCGCAGGATGTCCTTGTGGACGCGCACGATGAGCACCTCCTCGTAGTAGGACCGGTTGAAGATGCCGATCCGCCCCCGTTCCGGCAGATCCCGGGTCGTGCGCCACAGGAAGTCATGCTCCAGCTCGGTCGGGCTGGGGTGCTTGAAGCTGTAGACCTGGCACCCCTGCGGGTTCACCCCGGACATCACGTGCCGGATCGCCCCGTCCTTGCCCGCGGCGTCCATCGCCTGGAAGATCAGCAGGACGGCGTGGCGGCCGGACGCGTAGTGAAGCTGTTGCAGCGCGCTCAGCTTCGCCACGTGCTTCGCCAGGGTCTCCTCGTAGCCGGACTTCGACCCGTATACCGCGTCGACGTTCGTCGGCCGCTTCTTGAGGTCGACCTCCTCTCCCTTGCGGACACGGTAGTCCTTGGTTTGGATCTTCATCTGGTCCTCCTCATACGAGCAATTATTCGGCCGCTTCGGGGATCGGCGCCGCGGGGGTCTTGGCCTTGTCTGCGGACGGGCCAGCGGCAGCGTCCGAGGATTCTGCGTCGTCGATCGCCTGCGTGATGTAGTGTCCGGCGCCCGCGGGATCCTTCAGCATGGCAGCCAGGAGAACGTCCTTGAGCTTGGTATCCATCAAGATGGCAACCTCCGCGTGCTCCACGCCAGGCGGTTGGGTCGCGTCGGGCTTCCCTGCCGTGTCCGGCGGCAACGGCGCATCGTGGTGCTGCGTGGCCGGGTCGGCGGCGGGTGAAGCGGGGACAGGTGCGGGGATCGCCGGCGTCGGCTTCGCAGCGGCCTGTGGCGCTGGCGCTGGCGCCGGCTGGGCTGCGGCGGCCGCGGTGGCCGGCGTTTCCTCGGCGCGGACACGATCGAGCAGCCAGTAGGCCAGCAGCTTGGCCCGGTCGTTCACCAGGAACCACGCCAGCGCCCAGCCCCAGACCAGCAGCGCCCAGTACCAGGCCAGCGGCGTCACGAGGCCGAAGCCGAAGATCGCGATGACCGTCGCCAGCACCTGCGTGCCCAGCACAGCGCCCCACAGGATCGGCGCGGGACGGATGGACCAGAACGGGCCGCGCGTGCGGGTCAGGAAGATCGTCAGGTGCCCGGCCACCGACAACTTCAGGTACATCATCGTCTGGATGTGCGCGCGGTCGATGTGCAGCACCCGCTCACCGAGGTAGAACAGCCCGAACGCGGCAATCACGCCCATCACGCCCAGCACCGTCGACACGCCCAGCACCAGGCGCATGTTCCAGGCTTCCGGCTGGTCCCGGTAATGCACGTTGTCATAGGCGATCGACAGGATCGCGCCGTCGTTCAGCAGCGCCAGCATGACGATCATGACCGCGGTCAGCGGGTAGAAGTTGAATACCAGGATGGCGAGCGTCATGAAGAACAGCACGCGCACCGTCTCGGCGATGCGGTAGATGGCATAGCTGTTCATGCGCTGGAAGATGCGCCGGCTCTCCTTCACCGCCTCGATGATCACCGACAAGCCGGGCGTCATCAGCACGATCGACGCGGCGGCCCGCGCGGCATCGGTGGCGCCGGATACGGCGATGCCGCAGTCGGCCTTCTTCAGCGCCGGGGCGTCGTTCACGCCGTCGCCGGTCATGCCGACGATGTGGTCGTGCTTCTGCAGGGTGTCCACGATGTGGAACTTGTGCTCAGGGAAGACCTGGGCGAAGCCGTCCGCCTGCTCGATCGACTTTGCCGTCGCAGCGGACTCCTCGTGCTTGGCGTCACCCAAGCTGGCGCCGTCGAGGATGTCGGCACCCATGTCCAGGGTCTTGGCCGTCTCGCGCGCGATGGCCAGCGCGTCGCCGGTGACCATCTTGATCTTGATGCCCATCTGCCGTGCCGTCGCGATCGTCGCTTTCGCGTCCTCGCGTGGCGGATCGAACAGCGGCAGGACGCCCACGAACTGCCACGTGCCATCGCCGACGGCCCGCGCCACCCCGAGGGCGCGGTAGCCGCGCGCGGCGAAGTCGTCGACGGCCTTCGTCACCGCTGCCTTCGCGTCGCCGGTGCTCCCAACCAGGTCCAGGATGACCTGGGGTGCCCCTTTGCTGACCTTGGAGACCGTGCCGTCGGCAGCCTTGACTGTCGCCTCGGTGCGTTTGTGGACGGGATCGAACGGCTGAAAGTGCTGCACCGTATAGGCCTGGAGCGCCGTTTTGTTCTTGATGCCGGCGAGCACAGCCAGGTCGATGGTGTCGTCGTTGTCCGCCCGCGAGGCCAAAGCGCCGGTGAGGATCACATCGGCTGCGGACACGTCGCCGAAACAGAACGGGTCGCCGAGGGTCAGCTTGTTTTGCGTCAACGTGCCGGTCTTGTCGGCGCACAGGATGTCGACCCCGGCCAGCTCCTCGATGGCGATCAGCTTGCTGACGATCGCCTGCTGCTTGGCGAGCAGACGCGCGCCGACCGCCATGGTAACGGACAGCACCGTGGGCATCGCCACCGGGATTGCAGCGACTGTCAGCACCAGGGCGAACTGCAAGGTGGTGAGCACGGCGTCGCCGCGATAAAGCGCAAAACCGATGATGACGGCCACCAGCACGACCGCGAGCACGATCAGGTAGTTGCCGATCTTCAGCACGGCCTTCTGAAAGTGGCTTTCGGTATGCGCCGTCTCGACGAGGTGGGCGGTCTTGCCGAAATAGGTCTTGTCCCCCGTCGCATAAACCAGCGCGCCGATCTCGCCCCGGCGCATGATCGAGCCGGAGAACACGGCTTCGCCAGCCTTCTTTGCGGCCGGCAACGACTCGCCGGTCAGAGCGGACTGGTCGACGGAGATCTCGTCGCCGTCCAGCAGTCGCGCGTCGGCCGGCACGATATCGCCCAGGCGCAGTCGGATGACGTCGCCGGGCACGAGGTCCTTGGCGGGTGGCGTGACCCATTTGCCGTCGCGCCTGACCCGGGCCTTGATCGCCAGCTTGGCCTTTAGAGCCTCGATTGCGTTGCCGGCCTGCCGCTCCTCCCAGAAGCCGATCGTGGCGTTTGCGATCAGCAGGACGAGGATGATGAAGAAATCGGGCCAGTGCCGGACCACGCCCGAAAGGACCACGGCCACTTCGATCATCCAGGGGATCGGGCCCCAGAAATACGACAGGAACTTCAGGATCGCGTTGGTCTTCTTCTCCGCGATTTCGTTCGGGCCGTATTTCTGCAGCCGCGTCGTCGCCTCCGCCTGGCTGAGTCCGTCCGGGGTGGTGTCCAGCCGCTTCTCGACCTGATCCATCGGGAGTGTCTGCAGGTCGTTCTTCGGGCCCGATGGCGCGGCCGGCGTGCCGTCGGGTGCCTTGGCCTGTTCGGCAGTGGCCTTCGCCATGGCGGCTGGTCCTCTTGGTTCGATGTGGCCTGGGCGGTGGCTGGGACGATAGGCACCGTGCGGTCGGGGCGGGGAGGGTCGGAAAATACGCAGACGCGAGCCTTCGGTCCGGCACGCGCCGGAGTCGCCTGTCCGGCGGGGTGCCTAATGCGCCATCAGGACCGGTATCCCGGGCGGATTGCGGAAGACGTGCTGGGTCATGCCACCGAGGAACGCCGCCGACACCCGGCTGCGGGTCACGGCCCCCATCACCAACAGCGTCGCCTGCAGCTCGTCGGCCTCCTTCAACAGCGCCACGCCCGCGGGCGACGTGCCGGAATCGAGCTGGCGATGGGCCGCCTCGACCCCATGCCAGGACAGGGCATCGACAAGGTCGGTATCTCCGCCGACGCCCTGGTTGCCAAGTTGCCGCCCGAGATCCGTCGTGGTGAGCACCGTCACGCGCTCCGCCGCGCGCAGCAGCGGCATCGCGCCGTTGACCGCCCGCGTGGAATGCAGGCTGCCGTTCCAGGCCACGACGACATGGGACAGCGGCGCGTGTCCGACGTGGTCCGAAACCAGAAGCACGGGATGGCCCGACTCGAACAGCGCGGCATCGTGCGGCCGGTCGAGCGCTTCGCCGATCTTCGGGAACCGCAGAACGGTCATGTCGACGAGCCGTCCCCGATGCAGGATGAGTTGCTCCGGCAGGCCGGTCCGCTCCGACCACGCGGCGAACGGGACGCGGATCTGATCGTTCACCATGTGGCCGGGGACGCCGTTCGCCTCTCGCCAGGCCTCGAAGGAGGCGCGCGCCGCCCTTCCGGCCTCCTCGATGCCCGGCGCCATATGCTGGAGCAGAGTCGCGGACGGGCCAACTGCGCCCCCCAGCGTGGCTGCAAGGTCATCCAACGTGGGGCGGATGAACACGACGTCCAGATGCGCTTCCACGTGCCGCGCGACGGCGAGTGCCGCATCGAGCTGTGCGGTGGAGGTGGAACCGCCCCACCAGGGAACCAGGATGGACCGCATCGACATGATCAGCTTGCCTCCAGGTCCAGACAGGGGTTTGTCGGGCCTGAGGCGACGGCCTCATCCCGCTTGATGTCCGCTGACATGGCATTCTCCCTGCATCGCGGCAGCCGCGCGCTGGCGGCCAGCCACCAGCCGGACGCACCGTAGAGGCACCAGCATCCATGGGCAGGTTCGGAAACTACTCAGGAGGCTCTTCCGCGCATCGAGGAGGGCCGGACTATGCGAGCGCGAACCGCCGGTCCGGCACGCAGCGGAGCACGGCGTCGAAGTCCGCCGCCAGCAGGCTCGCGCCGCCGATCAGCACGCCGCCGACATTGCTCAGTCCAAGCACGGCGCGAGCGTTATCCGCTGTGACCGACCCGCCGTACAGGATGCGGATGTCCGCACCGGCGGGGCCTGCGAGCGCCACCAGGCAGGTCCGGAGGTGCCGGTGCACCGCGGCGATTTGGTCGGAGGTGGGCACATGCCCGCTGCCGATGGCCCAAAGAGGTTCGTAGGCGATCGCCACCGTGCCGGAGCCGGCGAGGTCGCGCGGCAGGCTGCCCGCGACCTGGGCGCCGACCACGGAAAGCGCATCGCCGTCGCGGCGCTGGACCTCGGATTCACCGATGCAGACGATGGTCGACAGTCCGCACCGCCACGCCGCGGCCGCCTTCGCGGCGACCATCGCATCGGTTTCCCCATAGTGGCGCCGCCGCTCCGAATGGCCGACGATCACCGCCGTCGCCCCCGCATCCTTCAGCATCTCGGCGCTGATATCCCCGGTGAACGGGCCGGAAGCTTCTGCGCGGCAATCCTCCCCGCCGACGGCGATCCGGCCCGCAGCCTCCTGCACCGCCCGGGACAGCAAGGTCGCGGGCACGCAGATCAGCACGTCCGCCGCGGGCGGCCTCGCGTGGACGGACGCAGCGATGGTAGCGATCTCATGAAGCTGGGCCGCCAACCCATGCATCTTCCAGTTCCCGGCGATCAGGGGCCGCATTCAGCGAGCCCCGCCGTGGGACAGCCTGCGGACGGCCCATCCAATCCCGGCCACCAGTGCCAGGATGCCGAAGGCCGCCATGAGGCTGCCGCCCGTCATCAGGAGCGCCAGCAGGAAGCCGAGGACGGCGGCGACCACCACGTATTTGTTCTCGATCAGCATCGGAGTGCTCCGTTCAAGGGGACGCACTGGCCGCAGCCTGGTCGTGGGGCGGCCGCAGGCGTGTCCAATGGACGGAGGTCACGGCGGACAAGCGGCTGCCCCTCGGCGCCTGCCTGGCGCCCTGGAGTTCGACGGTGCAGTCATCGGCCGCCGTCGAACACCATTTCTCGAAGATCGCGCGTTCCGTCGCTGGCAGGTCGGCGAGAGTGAACGTCGCGACACCGCCGCCGTCATGGTTGATCCTGAGCGACGTCAACAGGCAATCGAACTGCCCGGGGCCCAGACGCTGGCAGTCGACCTTGCCAGGGCCGAACGTTTCCGGTCCATCGGCGGCGAGTGCCGGGACCGACTGCGACGTCATGGTGCCGAGCAGCGCGATGACGGGCGCCGCGCTCCTGAACCGGCCGGGGTTCATCGGATGAGCGGACCGGCAGGTACTGCCGCCGACCCGGCAGCCGGTTCGACTTGCACGATGGGCGCCTTGCCCGAGCCGGGCACCATTAGCGCCGACTCGCTTGCGGTATCGACCGATTTCGGCGGCCTTGGCGCAATAGAGCATCGTGATCGGCAACCATCCCGGGACCGCTGCGGGGTTCGCCGTGGCCGGGCCAGCTTGCCGCGTCTTCGGCGCCGATGCCGGAAACAGCTGAACCAGCCGGGCGGCCGTGACGTGGGGGCCGGCCAGAGCGGATGGCACAAGTAGCATCTGGCCGATCGCGCAGGCGAGTTGCTCGACCGCGGCCGGCCGCGGCAACGATGCCCATCCCAATGCTTCCTCCCAGGGGTCGCGGTCGAGCCGGGCAATCATCGACAGGACGTTGAGATCCGAACCGTTCGGTTCGGCACCCACATCGGCGCAAAGGAACGCCTCCAGACCCGAGTTCCGGAACGCGAAGACGTCGGTGCGTGTGTTGTGCATGGTATACCTCCGACCGGCCACAGCCTGAGCTCGAGCCCGGCGGCGCCGGACGCGAGCAGCCATGTCACGAACCGTATCCGGGCCAGTCGTAGTGATTGTGGAGGCGTTGCTCGAACTCGCCGTCGATCGTGTTGGAGGGGTTCCACGATGGGCTGGCCTTGATCTTGCTGCGCGTGAGGTCGAGCCGGATGTAACGCTCCGACCAGTCCACCCCTTTCACGGCATAAGGCGAGATCAGCACGTGCTGTCCGACCCACCAGTTCGAGGTGTTGACGATGAGGTAGCGGACCCCCCAGCTCGCGTTGTCGATGAGGAAGTCCTGGACATGCCCGAGGTCGCCATCCGTCGCATGCACATGATAGCCGGTGACCTCGGCGCTGCTGCGAAGATGCGGGTCGCCGGCCTCGGCATCGGGCTCGCCGCGCTCCTCCTCCCGCACCGCGGCCGTGCCGAAGTAGGCGGGCGCCGACAAGGGCGAGGCGATCGCGCCCATCCCGCCGCCGCCATATCCGCCATACATCGAGCCGCCGTACATCCCGCCGCCGAACAACCCGCCGCCCCAGAGCGGGTCCCCGCCATAGTAGCTGTAGAGGTCGCTCTGCATCTGCTGCGACACCGGCCGATCCTCCCGGATCTCGGGGCTGTTCTGCACCTGATCCTTCGTCAGCGCCACGTTGAGGTCCCTCAGCCCATACTCCGCCGAGATCACGGCCGAAGGGTGCACCAGCACCTTGCGCCCGCTCAGCCATCGCCCGGTATCGACGACCATCCAGCGCACCCGCCAGGTGCTGTCATCGAAGAGGAAGTCGCTGACCGTCCCGAGGCTGCCGTCTTTGGCCTGGATGTCGAATCCCTTGAGCGACGATACGGCGTTCAGCATGGTGCGTTCCCTTGGCTACGTTTACGATCCACGACGCCAGCTTCCGTCGGCCACGTGGCACCGAGGCATCGGCACATGATGTGGCTGCCCGGGCCGGGCATCACAGGCTCGGAAACTACTCAGGTGATCCTGTCGTGCGTATGCCGGGCGATCGTCGCCTCCTCATCCGTCGGGATGATGTGAACCTCGACCCGGCTTTCCGGCGTGCTGATCCGGCCCGCACCGGCCGTGTTGGCGGTGGCGTCCAGTGCCACGCCCATCCAGCGCAGCCGCTCGCACACCATGGCGCGGACCGCCGCGGCGTGTTCGCCGATCCCGCCCGTGAAGACGAGCCCGTCCAACCCGCCCAGCGACGTCGCCATTGCGGCCGTCTCCTGCCCGACGCGGAACGCGAACAGCTCCACCGCCTCCTGTGCACGCTCGTCGGAACTGGCAAGCAGCGCCCGCATGTCGCCCGACAGGCCGGACATGCCGAGCAGGCCGGAGCGTTCGTACAGCACGTCTTCCACCTCGTGCGGGGTCAGCCCCTTTTGCTGCAGCATGTAGAGCACCACCCCGGCGTCCAGCGTGCCGCAGCGCGTGCCCATGACCAGGCCGTCCAGAGCGGTGAAGCTCATCGTGGTGTCTTGGCTGCGTCCGTCCCGCATGGCGCACAGGCTGGCGCCGTTGCCCAGGTGCGCCACGACGACCCGGCCGGCGGCAAGGCCAGGCGCCCGCTGGCGAAGCGCGCGGGCGATGTATTCGTAGGACAGGCCGTGGAAGCCATAGCGCCGGACGCCTTCGGCTTCGTATTCGCGCGGCAAGGCGAACCGCGTGGCGACCGGGAGCATGGTGGTGTGGAATGCCGTGTCGAAGCACGCGACCTGGGGCAGGCCGGGCCGCAACGCCATCATCGTGCGGATCGGCGCCAGGCTATGCGGCTGGTGCAGCGGCGCCAAGGGCGTCAACGCTTCCAGTTGTTGGACGATGTCTGCCGAAAGCAGGACCGGTGCGGTGAAGTGGCGCCCGCCATGCACCACGCGATGCCCCACTGCTGCGAGGACGTCCGGTTGGACATGATCCTCCGCCCAGGCCAGAAGTGCGCCCAGCATGGCATCGTAAGCCGCGTTCTCGCCCTGCCAATGCATGTCCTCCAACATCGAGCCAGCCGCATCCGTGACGGTGAAGTGCGGGTCGCCGCCGATGCCGTCGATCCCGCCCTTCGACATGAGACGAAGCCCCGATCCAAGGCGGACGTTGAACAGCCCGAACTTGATGCTGCTCGACCCGGCGTTGAGCGCCAGAATGGCGTCCGCCATCAGGCCGGAAGTCTTGCCGGGGCAGGCTGGCGGAACACCCGCGAGAGGGCCCGCTGCGCATCGTGCTGAACGTCTCGCAGGTGCGCCTCGCTGCGAAAACTCTCGGCGTAGATCTTGTAGATGTCCTCCGTGCCAGAGGGCCGGGCGGCAAACCAGGCGTGATCGGTGTCCACCTTCACCCCGCCGATGTCGGCGCCGTTGCCCGGCGCCGTCGTGATGGTGGTCCGCACCGGCTCCCCCGCCAGCTCCGCCATCCCGATCTCATCGGGCGTCAGCGCCTTCAGTTGCGTCCGCTGCGCCTCCGTGGCGGGCGCGTCGGTGCGTTCGTACCAGGACTGGCCCAGAGTTTGCGTGATGCGGTCATAGGCGGCGGCGGGGTTGGCCCCGGTCCGCGCCGTGATCTCCGCGGCCAGCAGGCCGACGATCAGCCCATCCTTGTCCGTCGTCCAGGCCGAGCCATCGCGCCGCAGGAAGCTCGCGCCGCCGCTTTCCTCGCCGGCGAAGCCCAGCGTGCCGTCGAGTAGGCCTTTTGTGAACCATTTGAACCCGACCGGCACCTCGACCAGCGGGCGGCCGAGCCGGGCTGTGACGCGGTCGATCACGGCGCTGCTTACGACGGTTTTGGCGACCGCGGCGGCCGGGGCCCATGCCGGGCGGTTCGCGAACAGGTAGTCGATCGCCGCCGCGAGCATGTGGTTGGGGTTCATCAGGCCATCCGACCCGGCCACGATGCCGTGCCGGTCCGCATCGGTGTCGTTGGCGAAGCCGACATCGAAGGTGCCGCGCAGGGCGACCAACCGGGTCATGGCATAGGGGGAGGAGCAATCCATCCGGATGCGGCCATCCCAGTCGGCGGTGATGAAGCGGAACGCGGGGTCGACCTCGTTGCTCACGACGGTGGCGGCAATGCCATAGCGTTCGATGATGGGCTGCCAATAGCCGACCGCCGCGCCGCCGAGCGGGTCGATGCCGATCCGCACGCCGGACGCGCGGATGACGTCCATGTCCACGACGTGAACCAAGTCCGCGACGTAGGGGCCGATGAAGTCGTGGTGGTGCACCTGGGCGGATTTCAGCGCGCGGCCGAGCGGGATGCGCTTGACGCCATCGATGCCCGCCGACAGCAGGGCGTTGGCGGCCCGCTCGATGGCGCCGGTGACGTCGATGTCGGCCGGGCCGCCGTCCGGCGTGTTGTACTTGAAGCCACCATCCTCCGGCGGGTTATGCGACGGCGTGATGACGACGCCGTCCGCCAGCCCGGCAGTACGGCCGCGATTATACGTCAGGATGGCGTGCGAGATGACCGGCGTCGGCGTGAACCCATCATGCTCGTCGATGAACGCCTCCACCCCGTTGGCGGCGAACACCTCGAGCGCGGTGGCCAGCGCCGGGCGGGACAAGGCGTGGCTGTCGATGCCGATGAACAGCGGCCCGTCCACGCCGGCCCCGCTGCGGTGCTGGCAAACGGCCTGGCTGATGGCCAGGATATGCGCCTCGTTGAACGTGCCGTCGAAGGCGGAGCCGCGGTGGCCCGAGGTGCCGAACGACACGCGCTGTGCCGGGTTCGCCGGGTCGGGCGAGATGGTGAAGTAGGCCGTGACCAGGCGCGGCACGTCCACCAGCGCGGAGGGCGGGAGCAGCTTGCCTGCGAGCGGGCTGATGGTCATGGGAGGTCCTTTCCTGCGAGCGTTACTTCGACCAGGTGCGTGGCTCCATCGTCGCGCATCGGCACCGGCCCCACCGCAACCGTCGCGCCGTCCAACCGGATGGAGCCCACACCCCGGCACACCGTGCCGGGGTTCTTGACCACCACGCGGTAGCGGGCGGTGCGCCAGGCAAGCGTCGCCTCGAAGCCGGGCCACTCCCGCGGGATGCAGGGGTCGATGAATAGTGAGGTTCCGCGGATGCGGAGGCCCAGGATACCCTCCACCCCCGCCCGCTGCATCCATCCGGCAGAGCCCGTGTACCAGGACCAGCCGCCGCGGCCGACATGGGGCGGCACGGAGTACACGTCCGCCACGACCACGTAAGGCTCCACCTTCGACCGCTCGGCGTCGCCCTGCGTGAGCGCACGGCGGACCGGGTTGAGCATCCCGAACAGGGCCGCCGCCGCGTCGCCGTTGCCGAGCTTTGCCATGGCCAGCACCGCCCAGGCCGCCGCGTGTGTATACTGCCCGCCGTTCTCCCGCAGTCCGGGCGGATAGCCCTTGATGTAGCCGGGGTCGTGGGGCGTGCGGTCGAAGGGGGGTGTCAAAACCAGGGCCAGTCCCTCATCGGGCCGCACGAGCTCGCGTTCCAGCGATGCCATCGCCTGCGCGGCGCGCTCGGGCGGCGCCACGCCCGACAGCACCGCCCAGGACTGGGCGATGGAGTCGACCCGGCACTCAGCATCGCTGTGCGACCCGAGCGGCGTGCCGTCGTCGTAGTAGGCGCGCAGGTACCACGCCCCGTCCCAGGCGGCCTCCAGCGCCGGCTCCAGGGCGGCGGCGTGGGCGCGCCAGCCCGCGGCGCGGGGGTCGCGCCGCGCTTCGGCCAGGGGTGCCACGGCCAGCAGCGCCGCGTGCAGGAACCAGCCGAGCCAGACGCTCTCGCCCCGCCCAGCCTCGCCGATGCGGCTCATGCCGTCGTTCCAGTCGCCCGTCCCCATCAGCGGCAGGCCGTGGTCGCCCATTGCCAGGCTGTGGTCCAGCGCCCGCGCGCAATGCTCGAATAGGGTCCCGCCCTCGGCGGCCGCGGCAGGCGAGAAGAACCGGTCGTGCTCCGCCCCCTTCAGCACCGGCGCGGTCAGGAATCCCGCCTGTTCGTCCAGGACGGCCGTGTCCCCGGTCGCATCGACGTAGTGCGCGGTGGTGTATGCCAACCAGGCGCAGTCGTCGGAAATGCGCGTGCGCACTCCCATGCCGGACGCGGGCAGCCACCAGTGCTGCACGTCGCCTTCCACGAACTGCCGCCCTGCCGCCCTCAGCAGGTGCGCGCGCACCAGGTCCGGGCGGGACGCGGTCAGAGCCATGCCGTCCTGCAACTGGTCGCGGAACCCGTAGGCCCCGCTCGCCTGGTAGAACCCGGCGCGCGCCCAGGTCCGGCAGGCCAGCGCCTGATACAGCAGCCAGCCGTTCAGCATGACGTCCATGCTGCGGTCGGGCGTCTTCACCGCCACGGCGCCCAGCACGCCGTCCCAGAGGCGGGCCACGTCCGCCAGCACGGCGTCCAGGTCCGCGGTGCGGTACTTGCCGACGAGGGCGCGCGCCTCCGCCTCGTCCGCGCCTTCGCCCAGCAGGAACACGACTTCGACGCTGGTGCCGGGCGGCAGGTGGACAGTGGTTTGCAACGCGCCGCAGGGGTCCAGCCCCGCGCCGACGCGGTTGGACAGCGGCGCGGGATTGGCGGCTCCCGCCGGGCTGTCGAGCGAGCCGTGTCGCCCCAGGAACTCGCGCCGGTCGCCGGTCCACCCCGTCTGTGTCCCGAGCAGGTCGGCGAAGGCGACGCATCCCGCTTGGGCGGCGCCCCAGGGATTGCGGGCGAACATGGCGTTTGTCCCGGCGTCCATCTCCGTCGTGACGAACGCCGCCGTGGCCGCCCGCGAGGCGCCGAGCACCCATTCCACGTAGGCCGAAACGGTCACGGTCCGGGCGCGTCCGGACAGGTTGTGCAGGTGCAGCCGCGACAGCTTCACCGGCTCGTCGACCGGGACGTATTGCACGAGGCTGCTGGCGATGCCGTAGGCCACACGCTCGAACCGGCTGAACCCGTGGCCGTGGTGGACGACGTAGGTTGCGGCGGGGTCGCGCCGCGGCTCGGCGGTCGGGCACCACAGAGCCCCTGAGTCCGTGTCGCGGAGAAAGAACGCCTCGCTGGAGCGGTTCGTGACCGGGTCGTTGGACCACGGGGTGACCTGGTTCTCGCGGCTGTTCCCGGACCAGGTATAGCCGCCGCCCTCCGCTGCGACCAGGAAGCCATAGTCGGCGTTGGCGATTACGTTGACCCAGGGCGCCGGCGTGGCCTGCCCGGGGCGGAGCACGACGACGTAGGTCTTGCCGCCATCCGCAAAGCCGCCGTGACCGTTGAAGAACTCGAGCTCCGGCACGGGAGGCAGTGCAGTGCCCGGGTCGCCGCGCGGCCGTGCTGTCGGGGATGGGAGGGCAGGGCCCTTCACGCGAAGCTGGTCGGCGAGGCCGCCGCTCTCCGCCATCAGGACGACGCGGGCGACGGCACCCAGGAGGGCGGCCGTCGCCGCCGGGACCAGATCGGCGCGCAGCAGGAACACCGCGCCCTTCGCGGCCGCCCCCGGCACCACCGGCGCGCGGGGCTGCGCCCGGACCAGCGCCTCGAGTTCGCCCTGCAGGTCCTGCGAGTATGACGCGGCGTGCTCGTTCAGGATCACCAGATCCACCGCCAGCTGCTTCAGCCGGAAATACTCGTGCGCAAGCAGCAGGTGCCGGACCATGTCCAAGTCGGCGCTGTCGCCGATGCGCAGCAGCAGGATCGGCAGGTCGCCGGAGATTCCCTGCCCCCATAGGCCCGCCTGCGCGCCGCCGTCCCTGGCAATGACGTCGGAGCTTGGCCGCAGCGACGGCCCGGCGAACACCAGGTGTCCCGCCAGGGTCTGGAACAAGTCGGCATCCCCCGGCGAGATGCCCAGATGGCGCAACTGCACCTGCGCCTGCGTCCAGGCGAGCGTCGATGCCCGGTCGAAGGCCGCGGCATCGCGGTGCTTGTCGATTGCGCCGGCCAGCGCCTCCCGCGTGCCAGCCGCCATCGTCCAGAACGCGACTCGGGCGGTGGCACCTGGGGCCACGGTGACACGGCACCGCAGGGAGAACACCGCATCGAGCACCGTGCCAAGGGTGCCGGACAGCTTGCCTCCGTCCATGGCAGCCGCATTACGTGCGCTGCGGCCCCGGCCCAGGAAGCGGGCACGGTCGGTTTCCACCTGGATGGCGTGGGCCCCGTTATCGGCCACGAGCAGGTGAGCGACCCAGATCTCCGGCTCCGATGAGGTGCGCCGCCGCCTTGTGGCCAGGATGGCGCCGTTGTCGCCCGGGCCCTCGCGTTCGGTCTGCACAAACATCTTGGCGAACGCCGGGTGCGCGATGTCGTCGGCGGCGCGGCACAGGACCAGCTCGGCGTAGGACGTGATCTCGATGGTTCGGGCCGACGGGCCGGCGTTCGTGACCGAGATGCGGCGGACCTCCGCGTCCTCCTCGGCCGAGACCAGCACCTCCATCATCGTCGTGAGCTGGCCGTCGCGGCGGGCGAACTCGGCCCGGTCCTCCCCGAACGCCACGTCGTACTCGTCCGGGGCGGTGCCGACTGGTTGCAACCCCGCCGACCAGGTGCGCCCGCTGCCAACGTCGCGCAGCATGATGTAGGAGCCCCAGTCATCCAGGGTGGGGTCTTCCCGCCACCGCGTCACGGCCAGGTCGCCCCAGCGGCTGCTGCCGGACCCGGCGGCCGTCAGCATCACCGCGTAGCGTCCATTCGACAGCAGGTGTGTCACGGGCGTCGCGCTATGGGCGTTGCCGAACCGGCGCCCGCCGGGCGACGCGGCGGCCCTGCCCTTGCTGGTTGGCCGGTCGTTCACGGGCAACGGCCGGGCGATCGCGACGTTGCGGGGCGCCCGCTCCTGCAGAAGCAGCTCGGTCGCCTGGATGATTGGTTCCGCGTGGAACCGCGTCCGCATGATCCCGTCCAGGGCGGCGTCGGCGATAGCCACGATCGTCATGCCCTGATGGTGCGCCATGAAAGCCCCCACGACGGCGCGCGCCTCGCTGGCGGGGAACCGGCCCGGCGTGTAGTCCAGCGCCTCGTAGAAGCCGTAGCGGCCTTGGGCGCCGGCCGCGGCCAGCCGGGCCAGGTTGGCGACGGCGGCCGCAGGGTCGACCATCGCCGCCAGCGCGGTCGCGTAAGGGGCGACGACCAGGTCCGCGTCGAGCCCGCGCTTCAGGCCCAGGCCGGGGATGCCGAAGTTGGAGTACTGATAGGTGTACTCCACGTCGCGGACGTTGTAGGCCGACTCCGACACGCCCCAGGGTACGTGCTGCTCCGTTCCGAAGTCGACCTGCCGCCGCACGACAAGCTGGCTCGTGTCCTCCAGCAGGCTGCCGGTCGGCGCGCGCATCACCAGGGACGGCATCAGATACTCGAACATGGAGCCGGACCACGACACGAGCACGGCGCCGCCCGCGGCGGGGATGACGGCGCGGCCGAGCCGGAACCACTCGCGCGACGGGATGTCGCCCTTGGCGATTGCGAAGAAGCAGGCCAGCCGAGCCTCCGACGCCAGCAGGTCGTAGCAGTTGGCGTCCAGCGCGCCCTCGGCGGCCAGGTAGCCGATGGACAGCAGCTTGCGTTCGGCGTTGCGGAGGAAGCCGAACTCCATCGCCAGCGCCATGCCGCGGGCGTCCTGCTCGATCGCCAGGAGGCGCTCCGCCAGGATCGCCGGCGCGGGGTCCCTGCGATGGCTTTCGAGGGTGCGATGCAGTGCGGCCCCCCAGTAGGCCAGCTCGGCGGCCCCCGCTTCCTTGGCAGCGAGGGCGTCCGTCAACGCCGCGGCCGCCGCCGTGTCCGTGGCAAGGCTGGCGAGATCGCAGCCTGACGCCATGAGCCGGACACGGATCGCGGTGAACGCGGCCCCGACATCCTGCAAGCCCCGTAGCAATGGGTCTGAACCGGACCCGGACTTGCGCGCCAGTTCCTCAGCCACCAGTCCGGCGGTATCGGCCAGCCCCGCGCGCCATGCGACGGGTGCCTCCCCGTGCCGCCACCCGGCGCACGCGTTGGCGAGTGCCAGGAGGTGTCCGGCCAGGTTGCCGCTGTCCACCGTCGACACGTATTGCGGTTCCAGCGGGCGCAGGTCGGCCGTGTCGTACCAGTTGTAGAAGTGCCCGCGGAAGCGCTGCATCCGCGCCATCGTGGCCATTGCCGCCTCCAGCCGCGCCACGGTGTCGGCCAGGCCGGTCCAGCCGAAGTCATGCGCGGCGGCGGCGGACAGGAGGTAGAGGCCGATGTTGGTCGGCGAGGTCCGATGCGCTAGCACGGGCGCCGGGTCTTCCTGGAAGTTGTCGGGCGGCAACATGTTGTCGGCCGGCGTCACGAACGTCTCGAAGAAGCGCCAGGTGCGCCGCGCCGTCATCCGCAATGCCTGCGCGTCGGCGGCCGACGCCGCGTGCCGGTCCGAGGTCGAGACCTGGCTGGCCCACCAGGCGACCGCGGGCGACGCGATCCAGGCGACCGCGAACGGCAAGGCCAGGAGCCACGACCATCCTCCCGTAGGGGCAGCGATGGCCAAGGCCAGCAGACCGAAGGCCGGGGCGCCGATCATGGCCCGGTAAGTGCCGCCCATGCCCAGAGCCGGTCCGTCGGCCGCCTGCGCCGCCGTGACCCATTGCAGCAGGTTGCGGCGCGTCCAACAGACCCGGACGAGGGTTCGTCCCACCGCATCGCCCATCAGCGCCGCCTGGTGCGCCATGAACACGACGATCAGCCCGGCCAGCGCCGCCGCATGCGCCATCGAGCGGCCCAGCACGCCGACGTAGCTGCGCAGCGACACCCAGCGAGACCGCGGCGCCATGTCGCCGAACACGGGCAGGGCTGCCGGCAGGGCGATCGTCAGCAGCACGAACACGGTCCAGGTCAGCGCCGCCGGGAACGGCAGCGCCCACCCGGCGAGCAGGGCGACGACCCCGGCAGGCGCCGACAACGTGCGCCGCAGGTTGTCCAGCATCTTCCAGCGGCCCATCGGCGGGATCGCGCCGCGCGCCGCCGGGCTCTCGCCCAACACGGTGACGGGCAGGGTCCCCGGGAGAAGCCACGGCAGCAATTGCCAATCGCCGCGTGCCCAGCGGTGCTGCCGCAGCGCCGCGACGGCATACCCGGCCGGGAACTCCTCCATCACCTCCACGTCGGTGGTAAGCCCCGCGCGGGCGAACACGCCTTCGAACAGGTCATGGCTCAGCAGCGTCGAGTCCGCCACCCGGCCCTGCAGCGCCGCGTCGAAGGCGTCCACGTCATAGATGCCCTTGCCGACATAGGAGCCTTCGCCGAACAGGTCCTGGTAAACGTCCGACACCGCCGCGGCGTAGGGGTCGATGCCGTCCATGCTGGAGAAGATGCGCTGGAACACCGAGGCGCCGTGTCCCGTGGGCAACAACGGGCTGACGCGCGGCTGCATCACCGCGTGGCCCTCGACGACGCGGCCACCCGCCAGGCGCGGCGCGTTCAGCGGGTGTGCCATCTTGCCGACCAGGCGGCACACCGTGCCGCGCGGCATCCGCGTGTCGGAATCCAGCGTGACGACGTATCTTACGTTTCCGGGCACGACAGGCGGGTCAAGGAAGGTGGTGTCGGCCGCGCCGCGCAGCAGCCGGTTCAGCTCGTGCAGCTTGCCGCGCTTGCGCTCCCACCCGATCCAGCGTGCCTCGCCCGCGTTCCAGACCCGGCGGCGGTGCAGCAGCAGGAACCGCGCCCCGCCGGGTGCCGGGCCGTGCGCCTGGTTGAGCCGGGCGATGCCGTCAGTGGCGGCAGCGAGCAGCGCCGCGTCGCGGGCGTCGTGCTCGGCGGCGCTGTCGGCCCAATCGGACAGCAAGGCGAAATGGACCTCGCCGGTGCCGCTGGATAGGTAGTGGATCTCCAGCCGCGCCACCAGCTCCGCCACGGCCGCCATGCTCGTCAGCAGGGTCGGGACGACGACGATGCTGCGCATCGACGAAGGCACGCCTTGGTCAAGATGCAGGCCGGGCAGGACCGTCGCGCCGAAGACAGAGGACGCCAGCCGGTTCACGCAGGCGACCGCGGCATCGGAGGCGAGCACGAACCCGGCGGCGGCTAGAAGCACCGCGACGAGGCCACCACCTCCTCCGCCGAGCCAGAACGGCAAAGCCAGGAATGCCGCGGCAAGGACGATGACCACGGCCCCGTAGCCGCGGATGCCGAGCTTGCGGCAGGCGCGCTTCAGCCGGACGTGCGTTGGCGGCCGGTAATGAAGTGCCGCTTCGAAACCCGCACGGCCGCTGCCGATCAGCCAGTGGCCCGGGTCGCCCTCGCGTGTGCCGGGATGCTCGGCCGCCGCCGCCGCCGCGCGCTGGGCGATGTCGAGTTCGGGGTGCGTCGATCCGCGCGCCAGGTCCTCGATCGCTGTCCGATACAGCGTGTGCGTGGCGGCATCCATGCCGGGAACCAGGCTGTCTGCCAGGGCCGCGTCCACCAGCGACACGCCATCGAAGAACCCCGTCCAGTCGAGCGCTGCGGTCAGGCGCAGGCTGGTGATGATGTTGCGGACGGTGGCGTTTGTCATGCCGTGCTTCTGCAGCTCGTCCCGCACCACGGAAGCGGGCGTCGTGCCCTGGGCCGCGAGGCAGCGGTCGAGCCAGGCGAGCGCCGGGTCGGTTCTCGGGTCGTGGCCGCGCAGGCGATGCGCGAGCTGCACGGCGAACGGGTCCGACAGTCTGGTGCCTTCCACCAGATCGATTGCTGAACCGAAGGGGGCCGCGCCCTGCATCCGGTCGGCGAGGTCGTCCGCCGCCTGGCGGGCTGACGCGTCGTAAACGACCAGCTCGGCCACGCGCCGGAGGTTCTCGATCAGCACGATGCGCAAGGTGATCGGCACGGCCCACAGCTCGCCGATGGTCAGCGGCTGCACCGACTGATAAGCCAGGAGGTAGCGGCGCAGTGCCTCAGGGTCGAGATGGCTGTCCGTGTGGGCCACCAGCGACCAGACCGCGCCGAACACGCGCGGCAGGCCGGTGAACGGCCCGGTGGAGAGCTTGGGCAACTGCTTGTAGAAGCCGGGCGGCAGGTCGATGCCGATCTCGCGGATCTGCATGTCGACCAGGTGATAGTTGTCGGCCAACCACTCGGCGGCCGGCGTCGCGTGATGGCCGCTGGCGGCGGTGTCCGCGATGGCGGCGTTCGCCTTCAGCAGGAAGGCGGCGTTGACGGCCAGGCGGTCCGCCAGTTGGTGGCCCGGGCGGTGGCCGGCCGCCACCGGCTGCGCCGCGGCAAGGCTCCTTGCGTGCTCCTCGAGCCGCTCGATGCTGAAGAGCTCGCCCCGCAACGGCGTGCGGTCCCAGACGAGCCCGGGCGACGGCTGCTCGGCGACGCGGCCGACGATCACTGCCGCGTCTGCCACTGCAGTGTCTGCGAAGGTCGGAAGCCGCTCACGTCGACGCTTTCAGCGCCGGAACAGGCTTCTCCGGACCGGGGGCGCAGAGGGTCGTGACAACAACCCATGCCCACCGGCGTCGCCGAACTCGTCCACCCCGAGCAGACGAAAGGTCTGGCTGTGAGCGTTGGCGGTCTGGTCGGGCTCCCTGTCCGGACCGGGCTCGTGATGCTTGGAATCGCTGGCAGGCGTGCTGTTCTGGGCGTTGCTCATGGTGTCCTCCAAAACTCGAAGCCAGGCAGCATTGAAGGCTGCATCGCGATGGTTTGGCAGGTTCGGAAACTACCTATCCTCTCCCCGGCGGGTGGCAGCCGTTCACTGGATGGTAACGGCATCGACCAGGTAGATCGGCCCGGCCGTCGTCACCAGCGGCGGCAGCTGAAAACACCATGGCCGTGCCTGTCATGCGGGCGGCCGTAGGACGGCCGTGGCAAGCGCGCGATCCATCGCCGCCACAAGGTCCGTCTCCCGAAACGGCTTCATCAGACCCTCCGCCCCAGGCGGCAAGGTGCCGCCCGTCATGAAGACGTGCGGAACCGGGTGGCTGCGCTGGATCAACTCGATCGCCCGGATGCCGCTTCCCCGTCCCAGCAGTACGTCGACGATGATCATGTCCGGACGCTCCCGCGCGGCCGCGGTCACGGCGCCTTCCTCGGTGGTCGCGATACCGCAGACGAGATGGCCGTTGCTTTCGAGCGTCTCGGCCAGCAGTCCGGCGATCGTGGGGTCGTCGTCCACGACCAGGATGCGCAGGACTGTCACGCGGCCTCGTCGCGTCCGGCCCAACGCTCCTCCGCCGTGTCGAGGGACGCTTGCGGTTCTGTGGTCGGGGCTTGCACCCCATCGTCGTCCGGAGAAGCCAGCATAGGTGCCCAGAAAATCGCGGAGACCGTTCTGCGGTGCGGTTGCATGCGAGAATCCACATCTTCAGTGGACGTTAATCAGCCGGCGCGGTCTATCCCAGCCTCGGAAAATACTCACCCGAGAGCCCAACGGCATGCTCGGGCGAGATACGTCGTTTTAAGCAGTGTTTGTGTACTATACCTGCTAGTCAGTGGGCCGGTCCCTCGCCGAGCGGCCGTTTTCAGATTGCACCGAACCAATGCCGGACAGCACACACCATGCGGCGCGGCTGGCTTCGGCGGTCCCGGGCAGCATGGCGCTCGCGCCGCTCACGGTCGTCGGCATCGGCGCCTCGGCGGGCGGGCTCGAGGCGTGCACGCGGCTGGTCCGTGGCCTGCCCGATGGCAACGGGATGGCGTTCATCCTCGTGCAGCACCTCGACCCGACCCACGACAGCCTGCTCGTAGAACTCCTGTCGAACCAGACCGCGATGCAGGTCATCCAGGCAGCCGAGGGGACGCTGCTGGAGCGCGACCACGTCTACATCATCCCGCCCGGCTTCTACCTGTCGGTCGCGAACGGCCTGCTGCATCTCTCACCGCCTACGGCGCCGCGCGGCCTGCGCCTGCCGTTCGATTTCCTGCTCGCGTCGCTGGCCGAGGGGTTCGGCCGCCGGGCCGTCTGCGTCGTGCTGTCCGGGACGGGGGAAGACGGCACGGCGGGGCTGGCCGCGGTCAAGGCGGCCGGTGGCCTGGTGATCGTCCAGGACCCCGAGGAGGCCGAGTATGACGGCATGCCGCGGAGTGCCATCGCGACCGGTGCCGTGGACCTGGTTCTCGGCATCGACGACATCCCCGATGCGCTGGCCACCCACCCCTTCACGCTTGGGGACGCCCCGGCGTCCCAGGCCACGGCGGGGGCGGCCGCTGCAGATGCGGCCGCCGGGGACGCGGACCAGCATGCGTTCACTGCCATCATCGAACTGCTGCGCACCACCACGCCCCACGACTTCACGCTGTACAAACCAGGTACGCTGCAACGCCGGGTGGAGCGCCGGATGTCGATGGCCGGCGCTGCCGACATCGGTCGTTATCTTGCCGTGTTGCGCGGCGACGAGGAGGAGGCGGCGCGCCTGGCCAGCGACCTGCTGATCAACGTCACGAGTTTTTTCCGCGATGCGAACGTGTTCGACCGCCTGGCCGCGGATATCATCCCCGACATGATCCGCGCGCACGACGCCGACCAGCCGCTGCGCGTGTGGGTCGCAGGGTGCAGCACGGGCGAGGAGACCTGGTCACTCGCCATGCTGTTCCGCGAGCAGCTTGCCGCGCAGGACTCGCCCATCAGGCTGCAGATCTTCGCCTCGGACGTCGATGCGGATGCGGTGGCGGCCGCACGCGCCGGACGCTACCCCGAGACGATCACCGCCGACATTTCGGCGGCAAGGCTCGCACGGTTCTTCGCCCATGACGAGCATGGCTACCACGTTCTCCCCGAATTGCGCTCCCTGGTCGTGTTCACCGTGCAGGACGTGCTGGCCGATCCGCCGTTCTCGCGGCTGGACTTCATTTCATGCCGCAACTTGCTGATCTACTTGCGGCGGGAGGCCCAGGCGCGGGTATTGTCACTGTTCGACTTTGCCCTGCACGAAGGCGGGGTCCTGCTGTTGGGTGCAGCCGAGACGCCCGGCCGGAGCGACGGACGGTTCGAGGCGATCGGAAAGGGGGAGCGGCTCTACCGCCGGGTCGGCCAGGGCCGGCCAGTGGGTGTGCAATTCCCGACGGGAGGCAGTGGAAGGGCGACGGCATCCACGCCGGCACCGGTCCTTCCACCGTCGACCCAGGCCACGTTGGCCGCGCTGGGGCAGCGCCTGCTGCTCGACGCCTATGGCCCGGCTGCGGTCCTCGTCAACAGCAGGCACGAGTGCCTGTATGCAATGGGCCCGATCGACCGCTATCTGCAGGTGGCGGCCGGCAGCGCCACCCAGCATGTGCTTTCCCTGGCACGGGAGAGCGTGCGGCCGAAGCTCCGCGCGGCTCTAAGGGCGGCACGCCGCGAGAATGGCGTCAAAGCTCCGGCTGCACGCACCCCGGCTTCGGGCAGCGGGGTCATCCCGTTCGGCATCGAGGTGCGGCAGCTCGAGGGGCCGGGCGAGGCGACGCAGCTGATCAGCTTCGTCGAACGGCCCGATATTCGGCGCGCCACGGATCCGGCCCGGCCCGGCACCGAGCGGCAGCTCGCTGAACTCGAGCAGGAACTCGCGGCGATGCGCATCGACCTGGCGGAAGCGATCCGCAGTTCCGAGGCCTCGGGGGAAGAGCAGAAGGCGCAGAACGAGGAGGCCTTGTCCGTCAAGGAGGAGTACCAGTCCACCAACGAGGAGCTGCTGACCTCCAAGGAGGAGCTGCAGTCCCTGAACGAAGAGCTGACCGCGCTCAACAGCCAGTTGCAGGAGACGCTGGAGCGGCAGCGCACGACCGCGAACGACATGCAGAACGTGCTCTACAGCACCGACGTCGCCACGCTGTTCCTCGACCGGGAGCTCAACATCCGGTTCTTCACGCCCACCACAAGGTCGCTGTTCAAGGTTATACTCAGCGACGTCGGGCGCCCGCTCGCGGACCTCGTGTCGCTCGCGGCCGATGCCGCGCTCCCCGGCGACGCCCAGGCCGTCCTGCACGACCTCACGCCAGTCGAGCGCGAGATCGAGGCGAACGGACGCTGGTTCATGCGCCGGGTGCTGCCGTATCGCACCGAGGACAAAGGCGTCGAGGGCGTCGTGATCACTTTCACGGACATCACCGAGCGCAAGAAGACGAGGCGCGCGCTGGAGGCGGCCAAGCAGGATGCCGAGCGCGCCAACGCCGCGAAATCCCGCTTCCTGTCGGCCGCGAGCCACGACCTGCGCCAGCCGCTACAGACGCTTGCCTTGCTGCAAGGGCTGCTGGCCAAGGCGATCGCGGGCAACGCTGGGCGGGCAGCCGCCGAAAAGCTCGTCACACGGCTGGACGAGACCTTGTCCGCGATGTCGGGCATGCTGAACACCGTGCTCGACATTAACCAGATCGAGGCGGGGGTGGTCACCGCGGACGTGTCTGACGTCCCGATCGGGGTGATGTTCGCCCGGCTGCACGAGGAATACGGCTACCTGGCCCAGGCGCAGGGGCTGGAGTGGTGCGTCGTCCCGTGCAGCCTCTCGGTCCACAGCGACCCGCGCCTGCTGGAGCAGATGGTGCGGAACATCGTCTCGAACGCGCTAAAGTACACCAAGAAGGGGCGTGTTCTGCTGGGCTGCAGGCGGCACGGCGCCACGCTGCGCATCGAGGTTTGGGATACCGGGGTCGGCATCCCCGCCGACAAGCTCGACGCGATCTTCGACGAGTACAGCCAGCTCGACAACGCGGCGCGGGACCGCTCGAAGGGGCTGGGGCTGGGGCTTGCCATCGTTCAGCGCCTTGCCGACCTGCTGGGGCACAAGGTGAGCGTTCGGTCCACGAGGGGGCGAGGCTCGGTATTCACCATCGAGACGCCGCTCGCGGAAGGCGTGACGCCGCCTCTGCCAAGCCTGCCGGCGGACGCCGCGACGCCGGGTCCGTCCCGGACGGGCGAGATCCTCGTCGTCGAGGACGATCCGGCCGTGCGCGACCTTTTGCAGATTTATCTGCTCGGGGAGGGACACCATGTCGCCGCCGCGGGGGACGGGGCCGCGGCGCTCGATCTCGTCGCCCGTGCGAAGGTCGATCCCGACCTGCTGCTGACCGACTACAACCTGCCTGGCGACATGAATGGAATTCAATTGGCGGCTCGTCTGAGGGAGGTCGTCGAGCCGCCGTTGCCGGTCGTGGTCCTGACGGGCGACATCTCGGCGGCGGCACTTCTGGACATCTCGCAGCACGAGTGCGTGCCGCTCAACAAGCCGGTGAAGCTGGACGGCCTGACGGACGTGCTGCAACGCCTCCTGCCGCCGCCGGGACCGGCCGAGGCCGCGCCTCATCGCGTCGTCGAACCCGGAAGCCCCGTGATCTTCGTCATCGACGACGACGCGCATATCCGCACGGCGCTCCGCGAGCTGCTCGAGGCGGAAGGGCGCGTGGTCGAGTGCCATCCCTCCGCCGAGGCGTTTTTGCGCGCCTACCGGCCGGGCCACGACGCCTGCCTGCTGATCGACGCCACCCTCCCCGGGTTGAGCGGGCTCGACCTGCTGCGGAGGCTGCGCGGCCTCGATGACCGGGTTCCCGCGATCATGATCACCGGCCACGGCGACGTGCACATGGCAGTTGAGGCGATGAAGGCCGGGGCCTCGGATTTCATCGAGAAGCCGGTCAGCCGGGCCGAGTTGCTGGCGAGCCTGGAGCGGGCGTTCGAGCAGTCGAGCGATTCCGGCAAGCTGTCCTCGTGGCGTGCGACCGCGTCTCATGCCGTGCAGGGGCTGACGGCGAGGCAGCACCAGGTGATGGCACTGGTGATCGCCGGCCACCCGAGCAAGAACATCGCGGCCGACCTGGGCATCAGCCAACGCACCGTCGAGAACCATAGGGCCGCCATCATGGAACGGACCGGCTGCAAATCCCTTCCTGCCCTGGCTCGCCTGGCACTCGCCGCAGCCTGGACCGGCTCCGACGAGTCACTCGTGGCGGCCGGCCCCACGGCAAAGGTCGCGCGCGGCTAGCGCGCCGTAGCGGACCGGCAAGAGGCGGTCCGGCTACGCCGCTGCAGTGGGAGAGCCTGATTGCCGATCACGCCGCAATATCGTGCAAGGCCCGGAACGCCTTGAGCAGGACACGCGGGTCGAACTTGCCCTTGTAGACGCCGGGTGGCTTCAGCCGCAGACCGAGCAAGCCGTAGGCTGCGAGCTGGGCCGAGCGGATCGAGTATTCGACGGTGAAGACCACATCGTTGGGGATTTCAGTGAACTGGCCCATGAAGGCCAGGTTGTGCGAGCCTTCCGGCAGGACGTTCGGACGGTCGCCCTTCTCGCGCGGGAGGAACTGACTGGTGATGAACGGCATCATGCAGGGGATGCAGATGCAGGCGTTCAGGATGGCGGCGGCCTCCGCCTTGATGTGCAGGTGGCCGAGCAGCTCTGTCATGATCTCGCGTCCGGAGCACTCGGACATTGGTTTGTTGACGAAATCGCCGGGGCTGTCGACGGACAGGCCGTAGCCCCAGAATACCTCGACGCCAGTCGGCTGGCCGATGAAGTGCGGCTGGTGGGGGACGACGATCGAGGCAAGCCAGGCGGAGTTCGGGAAGGTGATCAGGCCGCCTTCGCCGGACACGTTCCCGGTCAGGTCGCGGACGAGGCGGAGGAGGGACGGGTCGTGCAGCGTCGCGGTGAAAGACACCCATTTGGACAGGGGAACGTGGTCCGCGAACACGCCCGGCCGCCCGAACTCGGGGCGGCCTTTGGCAATCGTCTCCCACAGCGTCCAGGCCCCGCCATCCTGTTTCCCGCCCAGAGCGGGCGCTGCATCCATGCTGCCGTAGCTTGAGGCCTCGACCATCGAGCCGAGCGTCACAATCACGTAGTCGCCCGGGCGAACGGCGATCTCCCCCGCTTTCCCGGCCCGGGTGAACGCGATCCGCTCCACCGCCGTCTTCTCCTCGTGCAGCGCGAATCGGAGATCGGTGACGCGGGTGTCGAACTCGAACGTGACGCCCCGTTCGTCGAGCCATTTGCGCAGTGGCCGCACCATCGAGTCATACTGGTTGTAGACCGTCCGGATGATGCCGTGCAGGCGGTTGAACCCTTCGACCATATGGGCGAAGCGCGCGAGGTAGCGCTTTAACTCGACGGCGCTGTGCCACGGCTGGAAGGCGAAGGTGGTGCACCACATGAACCAGAAGTCGGTCCTGAAGAACGTCGGGTCGAACTGCTCGGCGATGGTGGTGCGCCCAAGCAGGCCCTCGGGCTCCAGTACCAGGCGTTCGATCGTCAGGATTTGCCTTTCGGAGAGGCCGAACTTGGGCGCGGTTTCCTGCGTTCCGTTTCGGACCAGGCGGGACTTGGACGATGTTCTCATCGTCTTGTTCCATCGAAGGATTTCCTGCGTAACGGTCTCGCTCCCATCGAGGGTCGGGATCGTATCGAATAGCCCGAACGTGCAAAGGTACTTGCTTTCCAGCATTCGCCCGCCACGCAGCGTGTAGCCGCGCTCCGCCGAACCCGCCCCGTCCAGGCTGCCGCCGATCTTGTCAGACTGTTCCAGGATCGTGATGCTTTGCCCGAAGACGTCGCCGTCCCGGATCATAAACACCGCCGCCGCCATCGAAGCGATCCCGCCTCCGACCAGATAGACCTTGGGTGGAGCGCCAGGGCGGCCGGAAGGTAGGGCGGAACAACGAGTCGAGACGTGGGTCATAATGGTCTTCCCGTTTTGGCGAAGCCGAACAGGCCGTTCAGGCCTGGTCCCTATCGTGGACGCTAGAACAGAACAGCGCTCCTTCAAGAGGATCGGAAACTACTCAGCAATGTTGTTGTAATTGAAAGACGGAGGTGTGAATTACCAGCACGGTAATGAATGGAACGAACACGCGGAGCGCCCAAAGCGCCCATGCTGGGGGTTTGCCCGAGAGCATAGCGAGGCATCGGTCGTGACGACTCTGCAATCCACCGCCGCGATAAGCAGGGGCTATGCCTTGCCGCCAGCCTGAACCGTCATCATTGGCTGCGGGATCGATGTGGCATAACCCTCGCCGACTCTAACGCTCCCCGGTCCATGTCGAGGCGTAGACCGCGCCTTGCGCGGCGTCGTCCGGGTGCCGAGTCAAGCGGGTGGCCGTCGCCCCGCTTTCCCGCATGACGGTGGAGACTTGATCGGCCTGTGCGGGCGTCGTGGCATGGACGGCCAGCACCAGCCTGCCCGACGCGGCGTCGGCATCGTATCGGTCGGCATGCGCGCGGTAGTCGGCGATCCCGACCCACTCCGCCAGCGCCCCGGCTCCGGCCGCGGCTGCTGCTGCCGCTCCCAGGGCCAGCGCCGCTGCGCCCCCGGTCGCGATGATGACGGCGCCCGCCGCCAATGCGGCGGTCACGCCCGCCATAGAGGTGGCCAGGATCCGGGAGTCTTCATCGCGGCCGGGCGTCTCGGGACCGTCCGCCGTCATGCCGGGTCGCGCGCCAGCGCCCTCGTCCCAGGACTGCTCGTTGGGCAAGGTGAAGTCCGCAGGATCGTAATGGTGCGCGCCAAGGGTTTCGATCGCGAGTTGCAGCGCCGCATTTCCCGGGAACCAGCCCCAAACCACCTGCTGCGTCCGCACCGAGGCCGGACCTTCGCCAGCGCCCTCCGGACTCATCGTGTGAATCGCTCCTTGCTCGTCCGAAAGCTGCTCATCATCGGCTCCTCGCGAGCAGATTGCCCATGGCGAAAACCTTATCCTCGGATCGTCTCGGCCATAAGGCTCGGAAACTACTCAGAGGAAAGTCCGAACAGGGCCTTCATGCGGTCGCCCAGGCGGACCCCGAGGCGGTCTGCGTGGGGGTTCGACTCGTCGAACTCACTCAGCCGGTCCCGTCCCGCGGCCTCCCGCATGGCGATGATCTGGCCAAGCTCGGACGCGATGGCGGGGCGGGCTTTCAGAATCGGCGCGAGATCGTCCTTGGCGATTTCATAGACCACGGCGCGGGTCAGCGCTTTCACCTTGAAGATGGTGATCGCGCCGGTGAGGAGGCTGGCCTGCCCGAAGCAGTCTCCGGGTGCATAACGCATCACCTCGACGTCTTCGCCGCCGTGATGCTGCAGCCCGGCGAGGACTCCCGACCCCAGGATGAACAGCGCCGACGTGACGACGCCTTGCTCGACCAGGATGTCTCCGGCCTTGTAGGTCCGCCGTTTCATCTTGGGCGCGAGCAGGAGCCGCTCGTCGTCCGACAGTGGCAGGAAGATGGGCAGGCGCTCGAGCAGACGTCTTGGAATGTCGGCCGGGCTTTGTGGTGGGCCACGGGGCGGCAGGACCATGCCGCTATCAGGCGGCGGCGCCAGACGAAGACCCGCGGCGGCACAGTGCCGGAACACCCGGTCGAACACCTCGTTCTGTGCGGCGGGGCCCAGCTCGACGGCCGACACGAAGAAGCGCAGCTCGCATTCCAGCGCGGCGGCGTCGAGGCCACGGACCATCACCGTGGCCCGTGGCGCCCGAACGATGCGCGTGCAGCTCAACATCGCCGTTTCCAGTACGGCGACCGTGCCGAGCGGGGCGACACTCGGATCAAGGCGGATCACGACAGCAAGGCCGTGCGCCTGAGTGGGAGCACTCGCATTCACCAGCTTGGCCTTGGAGATGACGCTGTTCGGGATAATGGCGAGGTCGTTCGACAAGGTCAGCAACTGCGTCGCGCGCCAGTTCGTCTCCACGACCCGACCCTCGATCCCGCCCCGCTGGCCGCCATCCAGGATCACCCAGTCGCCGGGGCGGTACGGCTTGGCAAGGTTCAGGACCACACCCGAGAACACGTCGCCCAGCGTGCTCTGCAGCGCCAGGCCGAGCACGATCGCGATCACGCCGGACGCCGCCAACAAGCCGCTGATTGGCATGTCGAACACATCTCCGACGATGCCGAGCAGGGCTCCGACGTAGATGACGCCTGCGCAGAGGTCCTGGAGGAACTTCGTCTCTTTCGGCTGCCGTTTGAAGACCAGGACGGCGCGCACGAGTCCGGCCAGCAGCCACGACGCTGCCATCCACCAGACGATCTTGAACACGCTGACCGCCACGTAGGTGAACGTGAAGCCAATGATTGCCGTGGGCGTGAAGGGCGAGACCGCTGCCACCGAGAGCATGGCGGTGAAGCTTGCAAAGGACGCGAGCTGAAACAGGAGGTAAGCCACGGGCCTGCCCCGGCATGCCAGCCGCGCGATCAAGAACCCGCCGACAAGGATGAAGCCAGCCAGGGTGAGAGGCTGTTCGAGGAATGTGACCAGGCGGGAGATGTCGGCGTGCATGCGGGGACGCCCTCGGATGACGCACCGCACCGGACCACGGGGGCGATCACCTCGACAGGGTCGGAAAGTACTCACGCCGCCGTCCCATGCAGCCCGGAACAGACCGATGAGTATTTTCCGAGTCTCTGCGTACTTACGTTCGTCGTGTATTGGGGGCAGCGTGGGCCGGGGGCTCGGACGAGATGCCGCCGCAACGCCTCGACGCAGCGATCATCTTCGCGATCGTAGGAGACCTGGTGCCTTTTGCATTGCAGGCAGTCCGTAAGGGCGGGCGCGTGGTCTGCGCCGGGATCCATATGAGCGACATACCGGGCTTCCCCTATCGGCTGCTTTGGCAGGAGCGCCAACTCCTGTCGGTGGCAAACCTCACGCGCCAGGACGGGCTCGATTTCCTCCGCGTGGCGCCCGAGGTCGGCATTGTCACCACCATCACCTGCTACAGGCTGGACCAAGCGAACGAAGCACTCGCGGACCTACGGGCCGGGCGCTTCGAGGGTGCAGCTGTGCTGATCCCTGGAGACGGCTGACAGGACCTAGCCGATCGTCGCGGCGACGGCATCGTCCACCGTCTCGAGCCAGACGAAGCGGAGCCGTTCCCGGGCGCTCGCGGGGATGTCGTCGAAGTCGCGCCGGTTGCGTGCCGGCAGGAGGACTGTGTCGATGCCGGCACGCATCGCGGCGATCACCTTCTCGCGGATGCCGCCGACGGGCAGCACCAGGCCGCGCAGGCTGATCTCGCCGGTCATGGCCGTCGTCGGCGGCACGGCACGGCCCGTCATCAACGAGGCAAGGGCGACGAACATCGCGACCCCGGCCGAGGGGCCGTCCTTCGGCGTCGCGCCGGCAGGCACATGCACGTGCAGGTCGCTCTGGGCGAACAGGTCCGGGTCGATGCCCATCGCGGCCGCACGCGTCCTCAGCAGGCTCAACGCGGCCTGCACGCTCTCCTTCATCACGTCGCCCAACTGTCCCGTCAGGATCAGCTTGCCGCCGCCAGGCACGCGGCTCGCCTCGATGAACAGGATGTCGCCGCCCACTGGGGTCCACGCGAGGCCTGTGGCAACGCCGGGCACAGCGGTGAGCTGCGCCACGTCCGCGTCGAACCGGCGCGGACCCAGGATGGTGGCGACCTCGTCGACCCCGATCGGCGCATGGCTTGAGTTGCCCTCGGCAACCCGTACGGCAACGTTGCGGAACACGGCGCCGATCTCGCGCTCGAGGTTCCGTACCCCGGCCTCCCGCGTGTAGCCGTCGATCACCAGGTTCAGGCCGGCATCGTCGAGTTCCGCCGCACCATCCTTCAGGCCATTCTGGCGCAGTTGCCGGGGGATGAGGTGGCCGCGCGCAATCGCGACCTTCTCCACGGCCGTGTAGCCGGACAGGCGGACCACCTCCATGCGGTCGCGCAAGGGACCCGGCACGGTGTCGAGCACATTGGCGGTCGCGATGAACAGCACCCGGCTGAGGTCGAACGGCACGCCGAGGTAGGCGTCGCGGAACGTCCCGTTCTGCTCGGGGTCGAGCACCTCCAGCAAGGCCGAGGCCGGGTCGCCCTGGAAGCCGCCGGCGCCCAGCTTGTCGATCTCGTCCAGCATCAGGACGCAGTCCCGCTCACCCACGCGCCGGATCGCCTGGATGATGTTGCCCGGCATCGCGCCGACATAGGTGCGTCGATGGCCGCGGATCTCCGCCTCGTCATGCACGCCGCCCAGGCTGACGCGGATGAACTTGTGCCCGACGGCACGGGCGATCGACTGGCCGAGCGAAGTTTTACCGACGCCGGGCGGTCCGACGAAGCACAGGATGGGGCCGCGGCCGTCCGGATTGAGCTTGCGGACGGCGAGGAACTCGAGGATGCGGCGCTTGATCTTCTCGAGGCCGTAATGGTCGGTATCCAGCACGCGCCGGGCTTTGGCGATGTCGATCGGCGCATCCTCCGCCACGCGCCACGGCAGTTCCGCCAGCACCTCGAGGTAGGACCGGACCATGCCCGCCTCAGCGGCACCGTCCGGCATCCGTTCCAGCCGGCGCAGCTCGCGCTTGGCCTGCGTCGCGACCTCCGGCGGCATGCCTGCCTCGTCCAGCTTCTGCTTCAGGTCGGCGATCTCCGGCGCTGCCTCATCGGTGTCGCCCAGCTCCTTCTGGATGGCCTTAAGCTGCTCGCGGAGCATGAACTCGCGTTGCTTGCCCTCCATCGCCGCGCGCGTCTGCTGCCCGATGTCGTGGGACAGCCGCAGAACCTCGTGACGGTAGGACAGGCGGGTGATCACGAGATCGAGGCGGGGGAGCAGCTCCAGGGTTTCCAGGATCTCCTGCTTGTCTGCCGGCGACAGGTCGAGCAGGCCCGTCACGAAGTCGGCCAGCGTCCCCGGGTCGTCGATCGAGCGGATTGTAATCGCCAACTCCGGCGGCGCCTGGTCGATGAGGCGGAGGATCTCCAGGCCACGCTCGCGCAGCTGGTGCATGCGGGCGTCGATCTCCAGGCTGCGGTCGGCCGGCTCGACGATACGGGATGCGGACACAACCGGGTGCGGCGAGGTTTCGAGAACGGCCTCGATCCTGACACGGCCGATGCCCTGCACGATCGCGTTGTGTGAGCCGTCGCGGCCGGTGAAGTATCGCAGCAACCGCGCCTCCGTGCCGATCGGATGCAGGTCCTCGAGGCCAGGGGTTTCGGCGAAGGGCTCCCGCTGCAGCACGACGGCCAGATGCTGTTCGGTGCGGGCCGCCTCCTGCAAGGCGGCTACGGCGGTGGGGCGGCCCATCGTCAGCGGCATCACGGTGCCAGGCAGCAGCACCGTGTCCATGACGGCGATGAGGATCAGACGCTCGGCCGACGCGGTCTCGTAGACCGGGACCGCCAGAGGCAGGTCCATCAGGCGAGCCGCTGGAGCGTGAGCAGCAGGCATCCGTCGACATGCTCCTGCCCGGCCAGCTGGTAGGATCCCGGTGGGAGCGGCAGCCGCCGTGCGAACAGGCCATGCGGCAACTCGGCCTGGAACACCCGGCCGGGCCGCCGCACCGCCGGCCAGCGCCGAACGCCCCCGACAAGTAGCTCCCCCTGCTTTATGACGACCTCCATGTCCTCGCGGCGGACGCCCGGCAGGGCGACGACAACCAGGAGCCCGGCCTCGGTCTCGAGCACATCGACCGGCGGCTCCCACCCGCCCGAGGTGAGGGAGAACACCTCCCGCCCGAGGCGGTCGGCGCGGGCCAGAGTCGCCGTCGCTTCCGACCAGATGACGACCCTACCGACGCGCGGCATGGCGCCCCCGTCACCAGCCGTAGCCGGGCCAGTCGTAGTGGCTGTGCAGCCGCTGCTCATAGGCCTCGTTGATCTCGTCGATCGGGTCCCAGGGTGGGCTTGCCTTGACCTTGTCGCGATCGATGTCGAGCCGGATGTGATGGGCGGACCAATCGATCCCTTCCACCGCATAGGGCGAGATCAGGACGTGTTTGCCGAACCACCAGTTCTTGGTGTCGACGATCAGGTAGCGGATGCCCCAGCCCGTGCTGTCGACCAGGAGGTCCTCGACATGGCCGATGGTGCCGTCGCGGGCATGGATGTGGTAGCCCGTCACCTCGGCCGCGCTCCGCAGATGGGGGTCGCCGTCATCGAGGGCGAGATCGCCATGCGCGTCGTCGCGCCGAGCGCCCGGGCGGAGGGAGCCGGGCCGTCCATAGGGCAGGACGCCGAGGCCGCCGCCATAGAGGCCGTCGGCGTACAGGCCAGCGCCATACATCCCGCCGCCCCAGTAAGGGTCCCAGCCGTAATAGCCGTACAGGTCGCTTTGCATCTGACGCGAGACGGGACGATCATTCGATATATCGGGGCTGCCCTCGACCTGAGCCTTCGTCAGCGTGACGGAGAGTTCGCGGCGCTCATAGTCGGCGTGGCTGATCGAGGACGGGTGGATCAGGACCTTGCGGCCGGTGAGCCATCGGCCGGTATCGACGACCACCCAGCGCATCTTCCAGGTCGTGTCATCGAACAGGAAATCGCTGACGGTCCCGAGCGAGCCGTCCTTCGCCTCGATCGTGAATCCTTTGAGGTTTGATACGACCTGGAGCATGGCGCTTCCCTTCACTGAAGCCGGACTACGCTGTCCGGTGGAATCCTCAGCTCATTTGGCGCCCGGTGGATGAAGCCTGACAGGCTCGGAAACTACTCAGCCGCGGCACGCAAACCATGATGCCTGGATAATTTCCGCTCCTGCCGGCGAGCAGTTCCTGCCTGTAAGCGTGTCGGTATGCGCTGCGCGAAGGTCGATAACCGAGGGCTGCCCGGCGCGGCAATATGCTTCGACGCCAAGGAATCAGAGCACATCCGGCCCCACTCGAGTCTAATAGGCTCTCGTCGGCTGAGTAGATTCCGAGGCTGTCCATGTATAATGGATCGCCAGTATCGATCTTATGGAAATTGAGAACTCGATAGCCGGTTCGGGCGATTCCGAGATCGCACCGAGTGACGCGACAGCACACCTCTTCCCATCTGGGTCCCGCAACCCGTCGGGGGATCGGAGTCACCTTGACCCAACTGTTTTCACGCCACGCCCAACGCACGTCAGTCATCGCATCCCGTTCATTCCCGGCCGTCTTGGCGGCAACGGCGGGACCGTGATGAACGAGTACTGGACCGAGCGTGTTCAGACGAGGAGGGGCGGCTGTGGCGGCGGCGGAGGTATCCCGAAGCCCAAGGCCGCGGAACCCGCGAAGGCCGGCGCGATCTACACCTGCCCGATGCACCCGCAGATCCGCCAGGTCGGGCCCGGGAGCTGCCCGATTTGCGGCATGACGCTGGAACCCGTGGTGATCAGTGCCGATCTGGTGCCGAATCACGAGCTGGCCGACATCTCCCGGCGCTTCTGGATCGGCCTCGTACTAACCCAGCCGGTTTTCATCCTTGAGATGGGCAGCCACGTCCCGTGGCTCGGGCTGGGCAACCTGGTGCCGGAGCAGTGGTCGATCTGGATCCAGTTCGCCCTGTCGACGCCCGTGGTGCTTTGGGCGGGTTGGCCGTTCTTCCAGCGGGGTGCTGCGTCCGTGCGGACGGGCCACCTGAACATGTTCACCCTGATCGCGCTCGGCACCGGGGCGGCCTACCTATACAGCCTGGTCGCCACCTTCGCGCCCGGGCTGTTCCCGGCCGGGTTCCGGATGATGGGCGGCACCGTCGCCGTCTACTACGAGGCCGCGGCGGTCATCACGGTGCTGGTGCTGCTCGGCCAGGTGCTGGAGCTGAGGGCGCGCGACCAGACTGGTGGGGCGATCCGCGCGCTGCTGAATCTTGCGCCCAAGACGACGCGACGACTGCGCGACGCTAATGAAGGGGTGGCCGACGACGAAGAGATCGCACTCGACCAGGTGCAGGTCGGCGACCGCCTTCGCGTGCGGCCCGGCGAGGGCGTGCCCGTCGATGGCACCGTGCTGGACGGCAAGAGCGCCGTGGACGAGTCCATGGTCACGGGCGAGTCCATGCCGGCGCCCAAGGCGAAAGACGACAAGCTCATCGGGGGCACCGTTAACGGGACCGGGTCGCTGGTCATGCGGGCCGACACGCTGGGGGCGTCCGGCACGCTGTCGCGCATCGTCGCGATGGTGGCCGAGGCGCAGCGGAGCCGGGCGCCGATCCAGAAGCTCGCGGATACCGTCGCCGGGTATTTCGTCCCGGTCGTGCTCGGCATCTCCGTCGTGGCCTTCATCGCCTGGGCTATTTGGGGGCCGCCGCCCGCATTGGCGTTCGCCCTGATCGCGGCCGTGTCGGTCGTCATCATCGCCTGCCCTTGCGCGCTCGGGCTGGCGACGCCGATGTCGATCATGGTCGGCGTCGGCAAGGGCGCCGGAGTGGGCGTGCTGATCAAGTCGGCCGAAAGCCTGGAGCGGATGGAGAAGGTTGACACGCTGGTCGTGGACAAGACGGGCACGCTGACCGAGGGCAAGCCCCGTGTCACCGCCGTGGTCCCGGCCGTCGGACTGACCGAGGAGGATCTGCTGAAGCTTGCCGCGAGCCTCGAGCGGTCGAGCGAGCACCCGCTCGCCGCCGCGGTCATGCGTGCTGCCAAGGAACAGAACATCGTCGCAGACGAACCCGCGGACTTCGCCTCGGTAACAGGCAAGGGTGTCACCGGAATGGTCGGCGGCCGCTCCGTAGCGCTCGGCAACGTCAAGCTGATGATCGACCAGAAGGTTGATATGGGCGACCTGGCCGCGAAGGCAGACGAACTGCGCGGCTCGGGTGCCACGGCGCTGTTTGTGGCGATCGACGGTAAGCCGGGCGGGATCATCGCGATCGCCGACCCGATCAAGGCGACCACCCGGGCGGCACTCGACAGCCTGCGTGCGGACGGTATCCACGTTGTGATGCTGACGGGCGACAACAGGACGACCGCGCAGGCCGTGGCCAAGCAGCTCGGCATCGACGACGTCGAGGCGGACGTGCTGCAGCAGGACAAGAACCGCATTGTAAGAAAGCTGCGGGCGGACGGGAAGATCGTTGCCATGGCGGGAGACGGCGTGAACGACGCTCCAGCGCTGGCCGAAGCCGACGTCGGCATCGCGATGGGCACGGGCACCGAGGTTGCGATCCAGAGCGCCGGCGTGACGCTGGTGAAGGGCGACCTCGCCGGGATCGCGCGCGCCCGGGCGCTTAGCCGCATGACGATGCGGAACATTCGGCAGAACCTGGTGTTCGCCTTCGTTTACAACGCGATCGGTGTCCCCGTCGCCGCCGGCGTGCTGTATCCGACGTTCGGCTTCCTGCTCAGCCCGGTGGTGGCCGCGCTCGCGATGTCACTGAGTTCCGTGTCCGTGATTGCGAACGCTCTGCGGCTGCGGGCAGCCCGCCTGTGACCAGCGTCCCTTTCCGGGCGGCGGCGGCGGCCCTGTTCCTGCCGCTCCCTTTTCTCTATTTCACGGCGTGGTCTGCTCCGGTCGTCTACCTGTTGCAGATTATCGCCTTCCTGCTCGGCACGTTCGTGCTGTCGCAGCCTGCGCTCCGGTTCCGGGTCGTGCCGCGCCGTGCTAGGCGTGACTGCGCCCATGCCGAGGCAATGCGCCAGTTTCACGTGCAGGGCGCCAGGACCGAACATCGCACCGGCGTACTCATCTTCGCTTCGACCCATGGCCCGGCTGGGGCTGAACGCCGAAGCACTCAGCGCGGCACTCGCCACAACGGCGCCGGGCGAGGGGCGCTGGCAGACCATCGCAAACTCGCTGAATGCCCACCACGTCCGCACCATCCGCGGCGGCGCCTGGAAACCCGAGAACGTCCGCAAGCGCGCGGGCCGACTGGTTGGAAAATTACGATCAGCACCGTAGCTGTCCGTGGTGGCTCAGCAGGTGACCCGTATCGGAGTCAACTGACGGTGGTTTCTTGTCCCCGCAACCACTTGGACCGAACTCATCGCCGCAGCGCTCAACCCGAGCGTCTGCTGGCGCTTTCCACCAGGTTCGGCCCGAAGGACGAGATCGGTCATCGCGGCAATCTCGCCCACCAACTCCACCTCCGATCCGTGGCCGTCCGACGCTGGCGTGACGATCACGCGCTCGATCACGCCTCGGATCAGCTCGCGTGTCTCCGTGCCCTCGGCGCCGTTCGTCGGTAACCGGCGCGAGCGAGGCACCCGTTGTCAGGCTTGACAGCCGACCTGCTTGAGCCGTTGCGGCATCCAGAAGTCGCGGATTGCGGCGATCACCAACGGAAAGTCTTGGTAGGTCTCGCGCAGGAACTGTTCGGTTTCGGGTCCCTTGCGTGGTGGCCCGAGCATGGGGCGCCCGAGCCCGTCGGTGCAGTAGAGCAGGATTGGCAACATCAGCCCGTGGTCGATGCGGCTCAGATCGAGCACCGGCCCCCACTCGTCAAACCGCAGCTGCATGGCGCTGAGAAATCCCATGCACCACGAAGCGGCAGCGCCAGCCCGTCGTCCGTCCTCTCGAACAGCGGCGCGTGCTTGCTGGGCGAAAGGGCCAGGCCCTCGCTGATCGCATTGAAGCGCGTGGCGATCGCCGTGAGCGCCGCCATTGTGGCGCCAGATGTGGTGGCGATACGGCCGCGCTCACCGAGCAGGTGGACGAACCACTCATTGGGCGGGATCGAGCACGGCCCGATGACGATTGCGGTCAGATAGCCGTCCAGCATGGGGGCGCCATCGACCCGCGGCGCCGGCTCGAGCGTTTTCAGCCACGCGTCCAACTGCTCAAGGCTCATCGCCCGCCCTGCCGAGCGGCTCCGCCGTGGTCGTGGCGTCGTCATGCGGCGGCGGCGATCGGCGCCGCCCGTGCGGCGTTCCAGTCCCACGGCAGCAACTCGCGCAGGGCATTCACCTTGGTGCGGCCGGAGACGATGCGATCGAGCACGTCGGCCAGGTAGGTTTCGGCTGTCCGCTCCGAGCGCCAGAGCACCAAGAGGCGCGCGACGGCGACGGGCAAAAGCGGCCAGGACTGCGCAGCTGCTTCATCGCCCGGGTCGATGCCCTCACATCCCGTGCAGTGCCGCCAAGACATGCGGCACCTCAGCCGGCAGTTCACGCGCAAGAAAGCCGATGCCGCCGTGGCGTTCTTGCAGCCGCAGGCCGGCAGACCCGTGCGCGTGCACACCCCATAGGGCGGCGCGAACAGGGTCTGCACCGCGTGCCATGAAACCGGCGATCAGCCCGGCCAACACGTCCCCGCTGCCGGATGTCGCCAGCCCGACCGTGCCGCCGGTGAAGCACCAGGCCCCGCCGTCCGGGCTGACCACGTGCGTGGCCGCACCCTTCATCACCACGACGCATTGAAGCCTACCGGCAGCCCGTCGCGCAGCCCCCAGCGGGTTCGCCTCGATATCCGCACGGCTTTCGTCAAGCAGGTGCGCCATCTCGCCCGCATGCGGCGTGATCACGGCCTGCCCGGCATGGCGGCGCAGTGCGTCCGCAAGCGTATCGAGCCCATGCAACGCGCCAGCGTCCAACACGAGGCCGATGCCGTGCACCCGGTCCAACAGCCGGCAGACCAGCCTGGCGGACACCGGCTGCTCCATCATCCCGGGCCCCAGCAGCAAGGCATCGGCCTGCGGCGCGGTCTGGGCCAGGCGCTCGGCATTGCTTTCGGCCAGTGCGCCCGTGGCCGTCTCATCCAGGCCATGGACCAACGCCTCGGGAACCAGCAGCCCGAGGTGGGCGGCGATGCTGCGGCAGGTCGCGATCTGCAGCTTGCCGGCCCCGGCCCGCAGTGCCGCTTCCCCCGCCAGGCGCACCCCGCCCGGCACAGCAAGGCTGCCGCCGACAACCAGGATGCAACCGCGGGTCTCCTTGTCGCCAGCGCCGGCATGGGGCAGCGGAAGCGCCTGCAGCTGCGCAGGCGTCAAGTCGTTCATCGGGCCGCCAGCGGACGATCGGGTTCGGCCGTGACCGGCGTCCCCGCCAGGCTGACCGCCGCCGTCAGATTATAAGCGCGCAGCACCAGGCTGCCCGAACCGCCGCCCGCGGCCCCGTCACCGGGACTGAAGTCGTAGCGGGTGACGCCACAGTTTGCGACATCCCCCGCTCGATCGATCGCCAGGATACCGTCTTCGTCCAACGCCTCCAGCAGGTATCGCAGGCACAGCACAACGACCTGGTGCGCCACGATCAGAACGCGGCGTCCGCCATGGTGCAGCGCCATCGTGTCCAGCAGGCTGCGCAGGCGCAGGATCACGTCGCACCAACTCTCACCGCCAGGGGGCCGATGGTAGAACTTGCCGAGTAGCCGCCGGAACTCGGCTTGCTCGGGGTGTTCCTGCTCGATGCCGAAATGCGTCAGGCGGTCCAGCACGCCGAACTCCTTCTCACGCAGCCGCTCGTCCACGACCGGGTCCGCGCACCCCTGCGCCAGCCCGGACTGCTCCACGACGGCGACGGCCGTCTGCCGGGCGCGTTGATAGGGCGAGGTCAACAGCACGTTCGGCCGCTCCGAATCCGGCATGGCCGCGAACCGACGGCCCAGCGCCTCCGCCTGCCGATGTCCCAGCGCGCTCAACGGCACATCGACGTCCCTCCCGGCAATGTCGATGCGGGCCAACCGCGCTGCATTTGCCGCATCCCGGGCAACGTTCCCGGCACTTTCTCCGTGCCTCACGATCCAAAGCCTGTCGGGCCAGCGTTGTTGCATCAAACATGGCCAGCCTGGGCGGCAACGTGCTGCAACGGACCCGCTGCCACTATTTCCGAGATACCGGCTGGTCCGCCTGCAACAAGCGCGAACCCGGCTCCGGCTGCGCCGCCATCGGCGGAGCCAACCGGCTGCTCGCCGTGCTGGGCACCAGCGAACATTGCATCGCCTCCGATCCCGGCGACTTCGCCGTCGCCCTCGCCGCACTGGATGCAACGGTCGAGCTGCAGGCCCGCGACGGCTGCACCCCGTTCCCTCCCACTCGCCGACCTCCTTTGCCTGCCCGGTGACACCCCGCACATCGAGACGGTGCTCGATCCAGGGAGCTGATCACCGGGTTCCTGGTCCCTGCCCATCCCTCGACACGGCGCTCCCTGTATCTGACGATCCGTGACCGCGAGTCCTATGCCTTCGCGGTCGCGTCCGCTGCGGTGGCCCTCCACCTGTCCAGCGACGGAACGGTGACGACGGCGCGCATCGCCCTCGGCGGTGTCGCGACGAAACCCGGGCGCTCGTATGAGGCGGAAGCGGCACTCGCCGGGCGCACCCTGTCGGAAACCACCGCGCAGGACGCGGCCGAGGCCGCTATTGCACGCGCGGTCACCCATGGGGACAACGACTTCAAGCCCGAGCTCGGCCGCCGCACCTGGTCCGCGCCCTGCTAGGCGCCGTTGCCGATTTCCGACCCTGCGATACGGATCCTGGCATGTCCCTCCGCCCGCAACGTGACGCGGGCGGCGGAGGTCGAGATGTTGGAGGGGTAGGACGCGGCGGCGACGCCGTAGCCTACCAGCCAGTCGCCGTCCGCCATGCTGCCCGGGCCTGGGTCCCGGCGGTCCCAGCCGAAGCGTGGTCGCCATCGTCGCCGCAGACCGGCTGGGCCTGCCGATCGATCACATCCTGGTCGAGATGGGCGAGACCGACCATCCCCAGCCCCCCTTGCCGCCGGCTCAAGCCTTACGGCCAGCATCAGCCACGCCGTGGCCTTGGCCTGCGACGATCTGCGGGCGCGGCTGGCCCACGCCGCCGTCACGAGCAACGACGGACCGCTGGCCGGGCAGGACCCGGCTGCCATCCGGTTCAAGGGGCAGCACCTTGTGGCCGACCATGCCTCTGAGCCGATCTCCGACGCGGTGAGGCGGATCACCGCCGGCGCGCTGGAAGCTTATGCCGAGAACGTGCCGCACGGCGCGCCACCCGGCGCAATGGGCAAGCTCTACAGTGGCCAAAACCCGATCCTGCGCGGCCAGAAGCGCAAGGACGTCACGGCTTTTGCCTATGGCGCGCAGTTCGTGGAGGTGCGCGTGCATCGAAGGACGTGCGAAATCCGTGTCCCCCGCATGGTGTGGGCCTTTGCGGCAGGCACCATCGTCAATCTCACGGCAGCGCACAGCCAATACAAGGGCGGCATGATCTGGGGCCTGTCGTCGGCTCTGCTGGAAGAAACGGAGATCGATCTCCGCGCCGCCCGATACGTCAACGACAACCTGTCGGAATATCTGATCCCGGTGGCGGCCGACGTTCGACAGGTCGAGGTCATCATGGTGCCGGAAGCCGACGACAAGGTGAACCCGATGGGGCCGAATCGAGGACCTTCTTTAAGCCACGCGGGCGCCGCCACGCCGGTCGAGGACCCGACCCGGACACCGGTCAGCACCATACCGAAGGTTGCGATATCGGTGCTGAAGCGACTCTGTGCCGACCTTGCCCCGAACCTTGCTGCGGCCGTGTTCGTCGTCGTGCATGTCGGCGCACAGGGACGGAACCGATCCGGAGCGAGGCGCCATGAGCTGGCCGCACCGACCCGCCGGGACGGGCAGCCGCGCCTTCCCTCCAGGCCTCTCCTGGGCCAGCATCGCGCATGACCCTGCAGGACCTCCGCTACGTTGTGGCACTCGCCGACCACGGCCATTTCGGGCGCGCCGCCGCGGCGTGCAGCATCGGGCAATCCACCCTCAGCACGCAGATCAAAAAGCTCGAAGTCCAGCTCGGCGTCATGCTGTTCGAGCGCACGACCAAGTCCTTCAGCATGACGGCTGTCGGTGCGGACGTGGCGGCACGGGCGCGGCAGGTGCTGGCCGAGGTAGAGGCGATCGCAAGTGTCGGCCAGCGGACGGCCGGGCCGCTGGTGGGCCGGTTCAGCCTGGGCGTGATTCCGACGCTTGGACCCTACCTCCTGCCCTGGCTGGTGCCGGCCATGAAGCAGGCCTATCCCGGGCTGCGGCTCGCGCTGCGCGAGGACCTCACCGCGCCACTGTTGGAGCGGCTTGCGTCACACCGGCTCGATGCAGCGCTCGTGGCGCTGCCGGTGCCGGATGAGAAGCTGAACACGATCGGTCTGTTCGATGAGCCGTTCTGGCTTGCCGAGCCCCGCACGCGCAAGCAGCCCCCGTCCAGGCCGCTGAAGGAAAGCGAGCTTCGCGGCCGGCACCTTCTCCTGCTCACCGAGGGCCACTGCCTTCGCGACCAGGCGCTCGCCATTTGCGGGATCGCCGACCGCGACGCCGAGGGCGACTTCCGGGCCACCAGTTTGCAGACGATTCTGCAGATGGTCTCGGCCGGGCTCGGCAGCACGCTGGTGCCGGCGCTGGCCTGCGGCGAGGCCCGCACCCGCGCGGTCGCGACCCGCCCGCTCGAGCCCGGTGTCGGCCGCCGCATCGGCCTCGTCTGGCGCCGCAATTACCCGAAACCGCGCGACATCGAGCTGCTCGCCCGCACCGTGCGGGACCACCTGCCGGACTGCGTCACTCCTCTGCAGGCGGCCGCGGAATGATCGCTTCAGTCGATCGGTCGGAGGGCGACAATCAATTTCCCTAACGGCCTGCCCCGGCGCTAGGGTGCACCCGCCCGCGAATGCAGGGCACGGTTTCCAACGGCCGCGCAACCGCAACGCGCGCCGCCGTAGCAAAGCATACAGCCACCTCAGAGGAGACAGGCCATGGATGGAATGAGCGAGAAGAGCACCGCCCAGTGCCCGGTGACCGGCGGGGGTGGCGGCGGTCGTGGCCCCGGCGGGGGCGGCGGGGGGCGCCGCGGCAACCGCGACTGGTGGCCGCAAAATCTCAGCCTCAGCACGCTTGCGCAGCATCACGGCAGCTCCAACCCGATGGAGCCCGATTTCAGCTATCCGGAGGCGTTCAAGCAGCTCGACCTGCATGCCGTCATAAAGGATCTGCACGCCCTGATGACGGATTCGCAGGAGTGGTGGCCCGCCGACTGGGGCCATTACGGCGGCCTGTTCATCCGCATGGCCTGGCACAGCGCCGGCACGTATCGCACCACCGATGGCCGAGGCGGTGCCGGCGGCGGCCAGCAGCGGTTCGCGCCGCTCAACTCTTGGCCGGACAACACCAACCTCGACAAGGCCCGGCGCCTGCTGTGGCCGATCAAGCAGAAGTACGGCAACAACCTGTCCTGGGCTGACCTGTTCGTGCTGACTGGCAACGTCGCGCTCGAGTCGATGGGCTTCAAGACGTTCGGCTTCGCTGGCGGCCGTGCCGACACGTGGGAGCCTGAGGAGCTGTATTGGGGCCCCGAGGGCACCTGGCTCGGCGATGAGCGCTACAGTGGCGAGCGGCAGCTCCAGGGCAGCCTCGGCGCAGTGCAGATGGGCCTGATCTACGTCAACCCGGAGGGCCCGAACAGCCAGCCTGACCCGCTCGGCTCCGCCCGCGACATCCGCGAAACCTTCGCCCGGATGGCGATGAACGACGAGGAGACCGTGGCACTCATCGCCGGCGGCCACACCTTCGGGAAGACCCATGGCGCAGGCGATCCCTCCTTCATCGGGGCCGAGCCCGAGGGCGGCGTGATCGAGGACCAGGGCCTGGGTTGGCGCAGCAAGTTCGGCAGCGGCATCGGGGCCGACGCGATCACGGCCGGGCTCGAGGTGATCTGGTCGCAGACGCCCACGCAGTGGAGCAACCACTACTTCGAGAACCTGTTCAAGTTCGAGTGGGAGCTGGTGAAAAGTCCCGCCGGTGCCTGGCAGTGGCAGGCGAAGGACGCCCCGGCCGACATCCCGGACCCGTTCGACCCGGCCAAGAAGCGTCTGCCCACCATGCTGACGTCGGATCTCGCGCTCCGCATGGACCCGGCCTACGAAGCCGTCTCGCGCCGCTTTCTCGAACACCCCGACCAGTTCGCCGACGCCTTCGCCCGCGCCTGGTTCAAGCTCACGCACCGCGACATGGGCCCGATCCAGCGCTACCTCGGCCCGCTCGTGCCCGGCGAGCGCCTGCTCTGGCAGGACCCGATCCCGCCGGTGGACCACACGCTGATCGACGCGAACGATGCCGCTGCGTTGAAGGCGAAGATCCTCGCCACCGGCCTCACGGTTTCGCAGCTTGTCAGCACCGCATGGGCCTCGGCCGCGACGTTCCGCGGCTCGGACAAGCGCGGTGGCGCCAACGGGGCGCGTATCCGACTCGCCCCGCAGAAGGACTGGGCCATCAACAACCCGCCGGAGTTGGCCCGCGTCCTGGCCCAGCTCGAAGCGGTGCAGGCCGGGTTCAACGGCGCGGCCGAGGGTGGCAAGAAGGTGTCCTTGGCCGACCTGATCGTGCTCGGCGGCGCCGCGGGCATTGAGCAGGCCGCGCGGGAGGCCGGGGTCGACGTGCAGGTCCCGTTCTTCCCGGGCCGCATGGACGCGACTGCGGAGCAGACGGATGCGGAGTCGTTCGCCCCGCTCGAGCCCACCGCCGACGGCTTTCGCAACCACTACGAGGGCGCGCAGTTCATGGCACCTGAGGAAGCGATGGTGGACCGCGCCGAGTTGCTGCGGCTGACCGCCCCGGAGATGACGGTGCTGGTCGGTGGCCTGCGCGTGCTGGGGGCGAACGCCCTTGACTCGAAGCATGGCGTGCTCACGCGTCAGCCGGGCAAGCTGACGAACGACTTTTTCGTCAACCTGCTCGACATGACCGTGGAGTGGATGCCAACCGCGTCCGACAACGCCTTCGAAGGCCGCGACCGCAAGACGAAGGAAACGAAGTGGACGGCCACCCGCGTGGACCTAATCTTCGGCTCCCACTCCCAGTTGCGCGCCTTCGCCGAGGTCTATGCGCAGTCCGACGCGAAGCAAAAACTCGTCAAGGACTTCGTGAAGGCCTGGAACAAGGTGATGAACGCCGACCGCTACGACCTGGTCGACCGGCCGGCCCAAGCTCTCGCCCACGCCTGACCACACGTAGGAATGGCCTTCTCTCCTTCGCGGGGAGAGGGCCGCCTGGGCGCCTTTCCTGTCGATCACGGCCTATGTTGGGAAAAGGAGCGTCGGTGCCAGTCTGATGCCGAAGCCTGGTGCACCGACCGGGCAGACGGCCTCATACTTTCCCGTAAGTCCGAGGCTGAGCGGCTGCCCACCCAGCTTGAGAAGCTGGCTGACCCCGGGCCGGTCCCGGCATCGCCGGCCGCTGATCCGGTTGTCGGTCGCGCTCGGGTAGGAAAGGCGGGGCCGAGCCCGAGGATGAGGCCGCCGACCGGCTGTGCCGGTGAGAAAAAAGAGCTCTGGACGGTGTCGCCGCCGCCGCTGGTCGTTTCGGGCAGGATGTGGGCGAGCAAGGTGACCGGGATGACGGTTCGCACGATCAGGTTCAGATCGGGTGTCAGCTTGAATGGATTGACGGGCTGAATGTTGACGGTGTCTTGCGATCCGTGCCGGAGCACGTCGCCGCCGCACACGGGGCCCTCGACGCGACGCGTGGTCAATCGCCCGGTGTTTTGGTCCATTTCTGGTCCAACCGCCGTAAGATGAGGCGCGATCTGGAGTGCGGGCCAGAAACTAGAGCCGAGCGGAGCCGGGTCGCAGGAGCGTGCGACCCGGCAAACCGGCACCAAGACGGACCAGCCCGTATGATGCGCGCGAACGGAGTGCCCATCCTTGCGAAGGAGTCATGACGGAGCGGTAGACCGATGCCGTGCCCGGGCAAGAAGCAGAAGACGGGCGCCGCGCAGGCCATACTGCGCCGCGCCCTCGCCTGGCTAAGCCGCTTTCTGCTTGGACTTCCGCGACTTTGCAGGCGTGGTCTCCTCAGGCTCCTCTTCCTCGGGTTCGTCGTTACCCGTCGTGCCGAAGCCTTCCGCGATCTCGATCAGCAATGCATCCGTACGCTTCTCTTCCTCAAGCGTCTCGTTGAGCAGCGACTCGGCCTCGCTGAAACCCAGCTTCCGGGCCCATGTCTTGAGCAGCCCATACCGCGCGATCTCATAGTGTTCGATCGCCTGAGCGCAGCCTATCAACACGTCATCGGCTGCTTCGCTGCCGCCAAAATCGCCCAGGTCCTCCTCCATCTCAGAGGTGAGGCCCTGCATCGCCTCACAGGTCTTGGCACGGGCAGGCTTGCCAATGATTTCGAACACCTGCACCAGCCGCTCTACCTGCGCGCCGCTCTCTTCGGCATGCGTATTGAAGGCATCCTTCAACTCAGGCGCCTTGGCCGCTTTTGCAGACTTCTTCAGCGCTCGAACCGACTGCTTCTCAGCGTAATACACGTCCTTCAACGTTTCGTAGAAAGCGTCCTGAAGGGCTTTTTCTGTCATGTCCCATGCTCCCACTCTGTCTCGGCCGGTTTGACCTGGACTGGCGGGAGAACGCCGACGGATCGGCAAAGTCCAAACGTCTGGTGGCTCACAGTTGCTTGTGACATCGTCGGGCTTTGCCTCGGTCGAAGGCCCGGCGAACCCTGAGGTTTGAGGTTGCCCCGTTCTCGTGGACAGATTGCAGGCTTGCGTACTACGGCTCGGTCAGGGCGGCTTCCGTGTCGGCTTCGTAGGTCATCGGTGACCGGTAGCCCAGGCCTGAGTGCAGGCGTGCCGGGTTGTACCAGCCCTCGCTATAGCTGAAGCAGGCCACGCTCGGCCGGCGTGGTCGGGACGTCGAACAGGTGGGCGCGCTGGTCAGCAGATAGGAGGGAACGGCGGGGCATAGGACCTCGGCAAGGTGACGGCCCCGTTCATAACCTGCTTGCCTTTCGATGCTGTTCTGCAAGAGGGTATTGAAAACAGAAAGTCCAGGTTTGATCGTGACCACCAAACCCGTGCGTCAACGACCGTTTGTTTGCGAAAGCCTCCGATCCAAAAGCCGCGCCGGAGCCGATCGGCCACGTCGCTGCCGCCAGCACGGGCGGCATGCTGCTCGGCTACGCCCGGGTGTCCAAAGGCGACGAGCAGAACAACGCCCTGCAGGCCAGGGCGCTAAAGGCGGCCGGGTGCCGCAAGCGGTTCGAGGAGGCCGCTTCAGGCGGGCGCTGGGATCGGCCGCAGCTGCACCGCATGCTCGACCAGCTCCGCGAGGGCGATACTCTAGTGATATGGAAGCTGGATCGGTTGTCGCGATCGCTGAAGGACGTGCTGCACATGATGGAGCGGATCGCCGAAGCCGGATCGCCGAAGCCGGGGCGGGCTTCCGGTCGATGACCGAGAACATCGACACCACCACGCCCGCGGGCCGCATGATGATGCAGATGGTCGGCTCCTTTGCCGAGTTCGAGCGCGCCATGATACGCGAACGCACCTCGGCCGGCCTCGCCGCCGCCCGGGCGCGAACGCACCTCGGCCGGCCTCGCCGCCGCCCGGGCCGAGGGTCGCGTGGGAGGGCGGCGCAAGAAGCTGGACGCTACCAAACGGCACGAGATCGCCGAAAGCGTGATCACCGGCCGCAAGAGCGGTGCCGAGATGGCCCGGCTCTACAACGTCAGCCAACCCACCGTGTCGCGCATCGTGGCCCAGCATCGGACGACAAGCTAACCGGCCCCGGCCTGGTCTGCAGGTCTGCTTACAACGCGACCAAACGGCGGGTGCAACTACGCCCTCCACTCTAAATCCAGGTCGGCTTCCCGCATGGTGAATGTGCCTAGCGAGCTACCGACATCATCCACGAACTCGACCTCGTATGCGGGCGGAGCATCGTCATATACTATCAAGATAGTACCGCGCGTGCCCACGGGTACGTTGGCCGCAGAGGTTGCAGAGCGGAGGCGGACAACGTCGTATTCTGAAAGCATGGCTATTTCCCTGGCAGTGCTGTCACAAGCCTTGCGAGCCCATCTTCTCCCCTTATCCAGGCCGTGGTGACCGGGATCGTTCGCCCGTTTGCACCAACGACATCGATGACCTGGTTGCATTTGGTGCCGTATTGCGTCACCGCGGTCTGGACCGCCACTTTTTCATCAAACACGAGCTGCCGTGCCAGCTGCTCGCTATTCTGGCGCGTAAACCCCAGGGCCTTCTGGAACCACTGAGCCTTCGATCCTCCTACGGGGTGCTCGAGATTCAACGTATATCGGGTCAGTTTGTCACGAACACTGGCGGCCGAAGCCGCCGCGCCGTCCGGCTTGGTCGCGGCTCCCGGAGAAAGAACCTGTCTCAAGATGGCGCTACCGACGGCGCGGGCCGCCGCGACCGCCCCTCCCGCTACTCCGGCCGCAACAACTCCAATCGTGGTCTCTATCGGATAGACGGGTCGGATTGCATCACGAGCGGGATCGATCGGCTGCTGGCTCTTCTCGACAGCAGCCAACGTTATCGGATCACGGGCGCGCTCAAATGCATCAACGACAAATCGAGGCCATTGATCCACACCAACGACCTGGATCGCGTCAGCGACCTTCACAGCGGCATCCCGCAAATCTGCATGACTGGTCGCGGTTGCAGCACCAAGAGCTGCAGCGTGAAGGTTGCGAACACCAGGGTCATCCACGCCGCAACCAAAGAAGCGGGTGGCAAAAGTCTCCCGGTCGAGGCGCATTCCCTTGATCCACCCCGCTATCGCCTCTTTCAGGCGAGCAAGGGTCCCATATTGGTATTGTGCTTCGGCCCGCCCTCGCATAGTTGCTGGTGGCGCCGCAATCACGCCATAGGCGAGAGCGTTGATCGCGGTGGGGAACGGGCGGCGGCAATGTATTCGCTGATCGTCACGGCCAAGCTGAACGACGTCGACCCACGGGCCTGGCTCGCCGATGTGCTCGCCCGGATCGGCGACCACTCCGCTCTGCGGCTGAGCGAGTTGCTGCCGTGGAACTCGCGCCAACACCATCCAATGTCCGCCGCAGCCTGATCGCCGGGGCATACACCGGACAGTTCGGTTTGCCCTTCGCTCGAAGAAGCGGGTGCACCCTGCCGCCTGATCGCTTGCGCTTAGAACGGGATATGTAATGGTGGCTTGCCGGATGAGTTTGAACGGAGGAGACCGATCATGGCAATCATACGACGCGGCGTCGGGGTAGCCATTGGCCTTGTAGTCCTGGGCGCATTTACGGCGGGTCATGCCGTCGCCGAGGGCGAGAAACGGTCGATAACAACGGCCGTCGCATCGATTTCCTGGGGCCCCGGCCCGCATATCCGTATCTACAGGAGCAACGGCGACCGAATAACCGAGAAGGCCTGGGACGGGAATGGGCCGTGGTACACCGGCGGACTCAATGTGCCGGGACAGACGGTGACGGCCACGTCATGGCTCGACCCGGCGATCCATATCCGGGTTTACGTCATCGATGGGAGCGCAATCACGGAGTACTGCTGGGATGGCGGTGGCCCGTGGTACAAGGGCGGTTACTCGCCTTAAGATAGTTGCACACTTAAGATCAATGGCCGTCTCGTGGGCAGGGAAGGCGGCCGTCACCGGACGGATACGCCGAAGCTCGCCGCTTTCATCGACGAGAGCGAGACCGACGTGCTGGCGCACATGGACTTCCCCGTCCAGCATCGCTCCAAAGTCCACTCAACAAACCCGATCGAGCGCGTCAACAAGGAGGTCGAGCGCCGCGCCGATGTCGTCGGCATCTTCCCAGACGAGGCCGACATCGTCCGCCTTGTCGGCGCCGTGCTGCTCGAACTCAACGACGAGTGGCAGTTCCAGCACCGCTACATGCAGACCGAAGCCGTGGCCGAACTCACACCGGCACTGGTCGAGACGGTTCCACCCCAGATTTCCACAGCAGCCGCATGACCCGCGGCCACCTCAACCTACACACAAATTCCACCACGTTAACCGACGTGACCTTGCCGTAGCCGTCATGGACTGGCTCCAATGAGCCCAGCCCTGGCGTTCTGGTCGAGAACGTAGCAGGTTGAACCTTCAACGATACCACTTTTGCATTGATGTTCGACCTTTCGCACCTTCGCTGCTTTGTCGCATTGGCTGAAGAACTCCACTTCGGCCGGGCGGCAGCGCGCCTGAACATGACGCAGCCGCCGCTCTCCCGGCAACTGCAACAGCTGGAGCATATCATCGGCACGGAGCTAATGGAACGCTCCAGCCGGGTGGTGCGGCTTACCACGGCAGGCAAGGCGTTTCTCGTCGATGCCCGCGCGATCCTCCGTGCTGCCGAGGAGGCGATGGTCACGGCGCGCCGGGCGGCGCTGGGCGAGGGCGGGGTGATCACGCTGGGGTTCATCCCGGCCACGAGTTACAGCCTTTTGCCGCGCCTGGTGTCCTTCCTGGCGAACGAAATGCCCCAGGTGCAGTTCGTCCTGAAGGAGATGGTGACCGCGAACCAGGCTGAGGCTTTGGGCACCGGCGGCATCGATGCAGGCATTCTCCGCCTGCCCATCGATCTCAGGGGGTTGGAGGCGGTCACGATCAGCCATGAGCCTTTCGTGGTGGCGGTTCCGACGGGACACGCGCTGGCACGTCCCGGCGTGCTGGCGGTGACCGACCTGGATCGCCAGCCCTTGATCATGTATGCGCCGACGGAGAGCCGCTACCATCACGATCTGGTCTCATCGATCTTCCGCGCGGCGGGGATCACCCCGAACTTCGTGCAGTTCGCCCGCGAGATCCACACGATGCTGGCCCTGGTGGGTGCGGGCATCGGCGTCGCCCTGGTGCCCGCCGCGGCCGGAACGCTGGGTTTCGCCAACGTCACGCTGCAACAGATCGCCTTGTATCCGACGGTGTTCAGCGAGCTGACCCTGGTGTGGCGCAAGGCCAGCGACAACCCGGCCCTGCGGCTGTTTGCGCGGCAGGCTTTGCCCAAGTTCCTTCGGACGCTCCCGCAACGGATCGATGCCCGATAAGCATTGAACGATGCGTGTAAGCGCGTGTTCTCGCATGTTCAGCACCGCTACCCTGTCTGGAATGCCGCTCGACGGCACAAGAAGACATTTTGGGGAAACGCGGATGACTTATCGCCGAGGCTGGATTGCTCTGCTGCTGTTTACCCTGGCGCTGATCAACTACATCGACCGGGTCACGCTGTCCTTCGCGGCAACGCCCATCGCCAAGGAATACGGCCTGTCGCCGGTGCTGCTGGGCTACCTGTTCTCGTCCTTCCTCTGGACCTACACGCTCTTCCTGTTGCCGATGGGCCTGCTTGTCGATCGGTTCGGCGCAAAGCGTGTGGCCGGGTTCGGCCTTGGCGTATGGTCCGTGGCGACCGCGGCGACCGGGCTCGCGGGCAGCTTTCCCGCCCTGCTGACGTCGCGGCTGGTCATGGGAGCGGGCGAGGCCTCGAGCAACCCCGCAGGCGCGCGGGTGATCCGGGAATGGATCCCAGCCGGCGAACGCGGGCTGGTCAATGCGATCTTCAACAGCGGCTCCTACGCGGGCCCGGCGATCTGCGCCCTGGCGGCCGGACCCATCATCGCCCTGTACGGATGGCGCGCGCTGTTCTTCATCGCAGGCGCCATCGGGGTGCTCTGGCTGGCGTGCTGGCTGGTCTGGTTCGACCGGCCCGAGCGTGCGTCCTGGCTCGGCGAGGCGGAGCGGTCCAAGATCCTGGCGGAGCGCAGCATCACGCGTTCCCCGACCCGCGACACCGCCCCGAAGCCCGGCCTTCGACAGCTGCTGGGCGGCGGCACCACGCTCTGGGGCCTCGCCCTCACCCAGGGCTGCAACGTCTACTCCCAGTATCTCTTCCTGACCTGGCTGCCGAGCTACCTCCAGCAGAGCAAGGGCCTCACCTTGGCCAAGACGGGGCTGTTCGCGGCCATCCCGTATGCGGTGGCGGTCGTGCTGTGCATCGCGATCGGCCGGCTCAGCGACCGCTTCCTGCGCGGCGATGTCGGCGGTGGCAAGCGTCGTTTCGTCATCGCCGCCGCCATGATCCTCGCCTCGGTCATCCTGCTGGCGCCGATGGTGGATAGCGTCGGGCTGATCCTGGTGCTGATCTCGCTCTCCCTGACCGGCATCGCCGCCACCACCTCGATGAACTTCGCGCTGCTGAACGACCTGCTGCCGGACCCGCGCAATGTCGGTCTCGCCATGGCGTTCCTCGTGGTCGGGGGCAACGTGTTCGGGCTGATGGCGCCCATCGTCACCGGCTACGTCATCGATCTCACCGGCAGCTACGACATGGCCTTCGTCATCGCAGGTGTCCTGCTGCTGATCGGCGCGACGTCAGTGTTGACGCTGACCCGCAGGCCGATCGGTGCGATGCGGCAAGCCGTCGTCGCATGACCGACCGTGCCCCTGCCCCTGCCCCTGCTCTTGGGCGCGCCGTCGCGCGCCGCGCCGTTCTTGGAGGTTTCGCGATGGTTGCCGGTTCCCCGCTGTTCGCCGCCGCCGCGCCCGCACCGCTGGCCCGCTTCGCCTATGTCGGGTGCCGCACCACGAAGGAGCGCAATGCGCGGGGCCTGGGGATCGAGGTATTCCGCGTGGAGCCCACGGGCGCCTGGTCGCATGTGCAGCGCGTGACGGGGTTGGACAATCCGTCGTTCCTGACGTTCGACCGGGAGCAGCGGTTCCTCTACGCCGTGCATGGCGACCTCTCGGACATCAGCGCCTATCGCGTCGACCCCGCGACGGGGATGCTGACGTTCCTCAACCGGCAATCCACCGAGGGCCGCAATCCCGCGCATCTCCTGGTCAACGCCAGCAACCGCTTCGTGCTGGTGGCCAACTACGCCACCGGAACGCTCGCCGTGCTGCCACGCCGTGCCGACGGCTCGCTCGGTCCCGTGCAGCAGCTCGTCGCCGATCCCGGCACGCCGGGGCCGCACAAGGTCGACCAGACCTTCTCCCACCCGCACCAGATCGCCTATTCGCCAGATGGCCGCTACCTGATCGTGCCGGACAAGGGGCTGGACCGGGTGTTCACCTATCGGTTCGACGCCGATCGCGGCGTGTTGGCGCCCGGCGAGGCGCCGTTCGTGCAGGTCCGCCCCGGCGCCGGGCCGCGGCACATCGCGTTCCATCCGTCCGGACCATACGCCTTCGTGGCCCATGAGCTTGACGCCTCGGTCGGCGCGTATCGCTACGACGCACAGGACGGGGCGCTGACGCCGTTCCAGGTAATCCCCTCGGTGCCTGACAGCTTCACCGGCGCCAACACCGCCGCCGAGATCGCCATCAGCCTGGACGGCCGCTTCGTCTTCGTCTCCAATCGCGGCCATGACAGTGTCGGCAGCTTCGCCGTCGACCCGGCGTGCGGGCGGCTCAGCCCGCTCGGCTGGGTGTCGACACAGGGGCAGGGGCCGCGCTTCTTCGCCATGGATCCATCCGGCACGTTTCTGCACGTGGCCAACGAGAACAGCGACAGCATCGTGTCGTTCGGGCTGGACGCCGAGACCGGCGCGCTTGCGCCGGCGGGCCGGGTGATCGCGACCGGCAGCCCGGTCTGCATCGTCTTCGCCACGGGAGCACAAGGATGAAGATCGGATTCATTGGGCTTGGCCAGATGGGCCGGCCGATCGCGCATAACCTGCTGCGGGACGGCGATACGCTAATCGTCAGCGACCGCGACGACCGCCATTTCGCCGAGTTCGCAGCCAAGGGGGCGACCGGCAGCAGCGCGCTCGCGGACCTGGCCGGTTGCGACGTGTGCTTCCTGTGCCTGCCGAACGCGGCCGTGGTGCAGCAGATCCTGCTGGGCGAGGCCGGGCTGCTGGCGCGGCTGAGGCCCGGGCAGGTCGTCGTCGACCTCAGCACGATCACCTATTCGGCCACGGCCGAGATCGGCCGGGCGGCCGCTGCGCGGGGCGTGGCGTTCATGGACGCGCCGATCTCCGGCATGGAGGCGCGCGCCGTCGACGGCACCCTGACCGTGATGTGCGGCGGCGAGCAGGCGGTGTTCGACCGGGTGAAGCCGCTGCTCGACCGCATCGGCTCCACGATCCTGTTCATGGGTCCCTTGGGCAGCGGGCAGCTGACCAAGCTGATCAACCAGCTGCTGTTCGACATCAATGCGGCCGCCCTGGCCGAGGTGCTGCCGATGGCGGCGAAGATGGGACTCGACCCCGACCTGGTAGGCGAGGTCGTCAACAACGGCACCGGGCGCAGCTACGCCTCGGAGTTCTTCATCCCGCGCATCCTGAAAGGACATTTCTCGGACGGCTACCCGATGGGCCATGCCTACAAGGACCTGGTCAGCGGCGCCGAGCTGGCGGCTGGGCAGTGCATGCCGTTGCCGGTGCTGGCTGCCGCCACCGCGACCTACCAGACCGCCTTGCTGCGAGGCTTCGGCACGCAGGACAAGGGCGCGATGGTGCAGGTGTTCGAGGATCTACTGGGCGTCCGGTTCCGCAGCCGCTCCCTGGTTCGATAGAGGACTTCATGACCGACACACCCCACGGCATTGCCGGAGGCCTCACCAACTACGGTGACCCCGATTTCGCCCGCTATCTGCGCCGTTCCTTCGCCCGTTCCATGGGCCTGTCGAGCGATATGCTGGCCAAGCCGATCATCGGTATCGCCATGACCCCCTCCGGCTTCAACAACTGTCACCGCACCATGGACGAGCTGGTCGAGGCGGTCTCGCGCGGCGTGCTGGCCGCCGGTGCCCTGCCGCGGCCGTTCCCGACGATCTCGCTGGGTGAGGTGTTCCTCAACCCGACCTCGATGATGTACCGAAACCTGATGGCGATGGACACCGAGGAGATGATCGGCGCGCAGCCCATGGATGCCGTCGTCCTGATCGGCGGCTGCGACAAGACGGTGCCCGCCCAGCTCATGGGGGCTGCTTCGGCGAACATCCCGGCGATCCAGCTCGTGACCGGCCCCATGAGCACCGGGCGGTATCACGGCCAGCGCCTCGGTGCCTGCACCGATTGCCGCAGCTTCTGGGGCAAGTATCGGGCAGGGACAATCAACGACCAGCAGATCGACGCGATCGAGGCGCAGCTCTCGGTCACCGCAGGCACCTGCGCGGTGATGGGCACCGCCAGCACGATGGCGTGCATCGCCGAGACGCTTGGCATGTCGCTGCCCGGCACGGCGGCGATTCCAGCCGTGAATGCGCACCGGCTCGTGGCTGCCGAACAGACCGGCACGGCCGCCGTGCGTCTGCTGACCAGCCGCATCACCCCATCGCAGGTCATTACCGCCAAATCGGTCGAGAACGCGCTGCGGGTGCTGATGTGCATCGGCGGATCGACCAACGCCATCGTCCACCTGACAGCCATTGCAGGCCGCCTCGGTATCAGGGTTTCCATGGACCGCCTGAACCAGATCTCCGACGAGACACCGGTGCTGGTCGACCTCAAGCCTGTCGGCGAAGGCTACATGGAGGACTTCCACGCGGCCGGGGGCATCGGCGCGGTGCTGCGGGAACTCAAGCCGCTGCTCCATCTCGATACCATCGATGTCGAGGGCACCGTGCTCGCCGACCGGCTGGCCGAGCCGCTCGACTGGGTGGATCGCGCCATCATCCGGCCGTTCGGCGACCCGGTTTCGCCTGTTGGCGGGCTGATTGCATTGCAGGGCTCGCTTGCCCCCGACGGCGCGATCTTCAAACGGGCCGCGGCAACCCCGTCGCTGTTCGAAAGCGAGGGCCGCGCCGTGGTGTTCACCAGCCTCGAAGACATGGCCGCCCGCGTCGACGACCCGGATCTGGACGTGGAGGCCGGCGACATCATGGTGTTGCAGAACGCGGGTCCGCACGCGGCGGGCATGCCGGAGGCGGGCTATCTCCCGATCCCCAAGAAGCTGGCCCAGCAGGGCGTCAAGGACATGGTCCGCATCTCCGACGCCCGCATGTCCGGCACCGCGTTCGGGACCATCGTGCTGCATGTGGCGCCGGAAGCGGCCATCGGCGGACCGCTGGGGGCGGTGCGCGACGGCGACCGCATCCGGCTCTCCGTGGCCGAGAAGCGGATCGACCTGCTCGTCGACGAGGCCGAGATCAGGCGGCGCCTGGTGGGCTTCACCCCGCCGCCCAAACCGGCCCGCGGCTACAAGGCACTCTATCGCAACACCGTCACCCAGGCGCCGGAGGGCTGCGATTTCGACTTCCTGGCCGGAGCGGAGGCACCATGAGCACAGCATTCGATCCCGAGCCGGCAGCCGCCATGCTGGCCGCGGCATGGCAGGCCGGGACCCAGCTTGCGCACCTTCCCGAGCCGATCCGGCCGCGGACGATGGCGGAGGGCTACGACGTCCAGGACCGCCTGATCCAACAGGTGGGCCTGTCCTCGTGCGGCTGGAAGCTCGGGATCGGCAGCCACGCCCAGAAGCGTGATGTCGGCGTCGGGCGCTCGGTGGCCGGGCGCATCCCGTCGAACGCGCTGTATCGGCACGGCGGCGTCGTCGATCTGCCCAACGCCGCCCCCGTCACGGTCGAGTTCGAGATTGCCTACGTCCTCGCCCGTGACATCCGGGCCGACGAGGCGCCGTTCCCGGCAATGGACGCGGTGGCAGAAACCCGGGTGTCGTTCGAGCTGGTCCTGTCCCGCTTCGTCGATCGTCGCGGCGTCGGATGGCCGAGCTTCGCTGCGGATAACGGCGCCTGCCAGGCCGTGGTGCTGGGCGACACGATCTCACCCTCGGACATCCCGGCGCTGACCGGGAGCCTGGTCGTGCTTGTCGACGGCGTGGAACAGGCGCGCGCCGTCACGGGGGAGGACGTCACCGACCCCGAAGCCGCCTTCGCCGACCTCGTCGCCATCGCCCGCGAGCGCGGCATGATCTTGCCCGGCGGCAGCATCATCTCAACCGGCACCGTCTCGCGACCCTTCAACGTCGCCGCCCGCACCGCCGAGATCACCGCCCGGTTCCTCGGCCATGCGCTGACGGTCCATACGCGCGCGCCAGCCCGGGGCGACGCGCCATGAGTGCGCGCATCGACCCGGCCGCGCTGCTGGCGTTCGCGACGTCGGTCTACGCCGCCGCGGGCATGCCCGGGGACGACGCCCGTCTGGCCGCAGACACATTGGTGCAGGCGGATCTGTGGGGCCACCAGTCGCACGGGGTCATGCGCCTGTCCTGGTATGTCGCCCGGCTCAAGGCCGGGGTGTGCGACCCGGTGGCGAAGCCGGAACAGGTGGTCGACGCCGGGGCCATCGGCCTGATCGACGGGCACGATGCGATGGGCCAGGTGCTGACGGCGCACGCGATGCAGGACGCGATCCGCCGGGCCAAGGCGCATGGCATCGGGGCCGTGGGCTTGCGGAACTCCAACCATTTCGGCACGGCGATGTATTTCACGCTGATGGCGGCGCGTGCGGGCTGCATCGGCTTCCTGTCCACCAACGCCAGCCCGGCCATGGCGCCCTGGGGCGGGCGGCGCAAGATGGTCGGCACCAACCCGTGGTCATGGGCGGCACCCGCAGGGAGCCTGGCGCCCATGGTGCTCGATATCGCCAACACCGGCGTCGCCCGCGGCAAAATCTACCTGGCCCGGCAGAAGGGTCAGCCGATCCCGGAAGGCTGGGCGATCGACGCCGATGGTGCGCCGACGACCGACCCTGCCGCGGCCATCGACGGCATCATCCTGCCGATGGCCCAGCACAAGGGCTACGCGATCGCCGTCATGATGGACATGCTGTCCGGCGTGCTGACCGGCTCGGCTTTTGGAGCCGGTGTGCACGGTCCCTACCAGACGGAGCATCGCAGCGGCGCCGGGCAGATGATGATCGCGCTCGACATCGCAGCGATGCAACCGCTCGCGGACTTCGGCGCGCGGATGGAGCACTACATCGCCGAGCTGAAATCCGTGCCGCTGGCGCAGGGCTTCGACGAAATCGTCTATCCCGGCGAACTGGAAGCGCGCAGCGAAACGAGAAACCGTGCGGAGGGGCTGCTGCTCCCGGATGACACGGTCACGGACCTTGGAAGGACCGGCGCGCTCTACGGAGTCTCCACAGGCGGTATGTGGTGAGCAGGATCATCGTGTGACGGCACCGGCACTGGTCGCGCCGCCAGCCATGGCGCCTGCAATTCGAACGGTCGCGATGCCGTGCGATACGAACCCGGCCGGGGATATGTTCGGGGGTTGGCTCATGTGGCAGATGGATCTCGCAGCCGGGCTCGCGGCCACGCGGCGCGCACGGGGTCGGTGCGCTTCTCGGTGTCCCTCATCGAGCGGCTCAGCAGGGTGCCGAACATCGTCGCCGTGAAGAACCCGGCACCGGACGCGTCATCCGTTGCTGGCCATCTACACGATCTCCGCGGCCGTACCCCAGATTCGTTCTCGTTGGGCTACGCCGCCGACTGGCATGCTGCCGATGCGCTGCTGGAAGGCGCGGACGCCTGGTACAGCGTACTCGCCGCCGTTCTTCCGGGTTTCTGCGTGGCCCTTACTCGTGCGGCAAGGGCAGGCAACCGACCCGAGGTCCAACGCATGAACGCGGCGCTCTTCAAGCAACACGGCAGCTTCCGCGTAATCCCCGCTGTTGCGACCACCTCGGAATCTCGAATGTCGTCCCGCCTCTGCCCATTCAGCCGCTGTCGGCCGCGGTGTTTCGCAGCATCGAGGACACGTTGAGCGCGCTTCCGCAAAGCGGATCGTTCGGACCGGAAGGGCGCTGGAACGCCGTCACGTCGCCGCCGGCATCGGTGACCGCTATGCCGAGGTGCCGCCCAAGGTGGAGTACAGCCTCTCACCCCTCGGCCGCAGCCTGGAGCCGGTCCTCCTGTCGCTGAAAGGCTGGGGAGACGCGAACATCGGGCTGTTCGCAAAAACCGTGACCCCGCTGGCGGCGTAGACCTGCGCCAATCCGACCATCCGGGCCGGCCCTGGATGTTGGCGGCCCGTACCTGAACGCGACAGGCGCCGCGGGTCGCGTCCGGCGATTCCCTTTCCATAGGACATGGGGGTGGGCGATCGACATCGGGGCCGCAGGCGCAATGTGTATCGCCCCGATGTTGCTCAGGCGGCTTCGGCCGTGATCTCGCCCTGAAACTTGTCGAGGAATTCATCGCGACCGATCTGCCCCATATCGGCCGCCTTGGCATTGCCTGCGGCGATGAAGGTCACGTCGGTGATGCCGATGACGCCCAGAATCAGCCGGAGATACTGGGTTGCGATATTCCGGTCGGCGATCGGCGAGCCTTCGGTGCGTACATGCGCGATCGCCCGCTTGGCCGCGCGGGCAGCTGGCTTCTTGCCGATCTACAGGCCCGCCTTTCCTGAAAATGCCGCTCTCTCGATTCACGATCGTCTTCGGAAATGTCGCGAAGGGCAGCTAACTCCGGGCCACCTATCGAAACCTGCCGGACCGGATTCGACGGTCATCGAAAGCCACAACGACCATCTCCAGCCGGCAGCTATGGCCACAGACGCCGCCGCTCTGTCGCAAGCGTCGTCGGTTCGTCTCACGACGAAAGGGCTTCGACGAACGCGCGGAACGCTGCGCTCGGCTGTCGGCGGCTTGGATAATACAGGTGGTTCGGCAGCAGGGTGGGCGCCCAGCCCGGCATCAGCGCCACCAGCGTTCCGGCCGTCAGATGCTGCTCCACGTGGGGATGCGGCAGGCAGGCGATGCCCATGCCCGCCACCGCCGCATCGCGCAGCACGTCGACGTCGTTGGTGACGAAAGCCTGGCGAACGGCATGGTGGGATGGCCTCCCGTCGTGTTCGAACTCCCAGCGATGTATCGTGCCCGAGGATGTGTAGCGGTAACACAGGCAGCGATGCGCCTCGAGGTCAGCAGGTCCCGCAGGGGCGCGCCGCCCGCGCAGGTAGGCCGGGGCCGCCACGAAGGCGAGCGGCACCGGGCCGCTGATGCGGACCGAAACCATGTCCTGCTGCAGGCCGCCCTCGTGCCTCACCCCGCAGTCGAAACGCTCGGCCACGATGTCCACCAGGTCGTCCTGGACGACGAGTTCCACCGTCACGTCGGGGTATTCCGCGGCGAACGCCGGCAGGCGCGGCAGCACGACGTGAACCGCCGCCGACCGATGCGCACTGACCCTGATCCGGCCCGCGGGCCGCTGCCGCCCTTGCTCGAGCAAGCCGAGCGCATCCTCGACCATGTCCATGGCCGGACGCAGCCGCAGCAGCAGCGCGTCGCCGGCGGCGGTCGGCGCCAGCGAGCGCGTCGTCCGTTCCAGCAGCCGGACGCCCAGCCTCGCCTCCAGGGATCGCATCGCGTGGCTCAGGGCGGAAGCCGACAAGCCCAGCCTGACGGCAGCCCGGGCGAAGCTGCCCGCCTCGACGATGGCCGCGAATACCGCAAGGCTGGACCAGAGGTCACGATCCATTCCTGAATTTCCTTCAGCAACCCATGCTGCCGGGATCGTCTAATCCTGGCGGGGCGGCGGGTCCACCTTGGCTGCATCAAGACAGGACATGATCCATGGATTTCACCACCTACCGCACGCTCGGCGCGTCGGGCTTGATCGTCAGCCCTCTCGCGCTGGGAACGATGACGTTCGGCACGCCCCGCTGGGGGTTGGACGAGGCGGGCAGCCGCGCCGTGTTCGACCGCTACACCGAACTCGGCGGCAACTTCATCGACACGGCTGACGTGTATGCGGGTGGCCGTTCGGAGGAGATGGTGGGCGCCTTCGTGTCCGAGCGGCGACTGCGCGACAGGCTGGTACTCGCCACCAAATCCGGCTTCTCAGCCGGGGAGGGGGTGCACAAAGGGGGCAACGGGGCGCGCCACGTCCGTGCCGCCCTCGACGCCTCGCTGGAGCGGCTGCAGACCGATTTCGTCGACATGTATTGGATCCACATCTGGGACGGCGTCACGCCGGCGGGCGAACTGCTGCAGACCATGGCGGGGCTCGTGCAGGCCGGGAAGGTCCGCTACTGGGGCTTCTCCAACACGCCCGCCTGGTATGTGGCGGAGGTTGCGACCCTGGCCCGGCTCCACGGGCAGCCTGCTCCTGTCGGCCTGCAATATTTCTATTCGTTGGTGGAGCGTGGCGTCGAAAGCGAGCATGTCCCGATGTCGCGCGCGTTCGGGATGGGCATGGTGCCATGGAGCCCGCTCGCCTACGGGCTGCTGACGGGCAAGTATGACCGTGGCGCCGTCGAGGCCGCCCCGGCGCGTCGGGGCGGGGTTCCGAACGAAGGCGGCGGGGGGCACGCGCCGCGGGCGGCGGACGACAAGCGCCTGGACGGGGACAACCCGTTCGGCGACGCGCTGTTCACGGAGCGCAATTGGGGAATCGTCGATGTGTTGAAGCGGGTCGCCGCGCAGATGGACGCAACGCCGGCGCGTGTCGCCCTGTCCTGGGTGCTGGGCCGGCCGGGGGTCGCCTCGACCTTGATGGGAGTGAGCCGTGCCGGGCAGGTGACGGAGAACGCCGCGGCGCTCGGCCTGGTCCTCCCGCCCGAACAGACAGCGGCGCTCGATGCCGCCAGCGACGGCAACCAGGCCTTCCTCTACGGCCTGTTCCGACCGCCAATCCGCAACCATGTGGTGTTTGGCGGCGCGGATGTCCGGGGGTGGCACGAGCGGCCATGACACGGCAGGATGGCCGCACCGGCTTGGACGGCACCGACCGGGCCGTTATGATGCCCCGACCGGTCCGGCCCGGGGCGTCGGAGACGACCTCGGCCGAGTACGACGGTCACCCTGGCGCGTCCGTTCTGGGCGCGGGGCGGCATGGACCATCGATGGGCTACACGGCCTCGGGCTGCAGGGGTGCGTGCCGAAGCTGTCGCGCCGGCGCAGGGACCGGCTCGGCGCCCATTCGCGACCACCGGCGGCGCGGGAAGCCTGCACGCAGTGCAGCCAGGAACGCGACACGGCCCCTCATCCGAGCCGCAACCCGGCGTCAGGAAGCGCGGCTCTTCCGGTCCACGCCCATGAGGCGCAACCTGCACTTAAGCGAAATCTGGATGTGGAGCCGGGCTGCGGCTTCAGCCCTCTCCGGCTCGCGCCGGGTGATGGCATCGACGATGGCCCCGTGTTCCTGCAGGGCGGATTGTGGCCGGTCCTCGAGCGCGAACGTCGTGTTCACAAGCAGCAGCGTCGTATTCTGCAAGGATCCGGCCGCCTGCAGCAGGTAGCGGTTGTGGGAGCACCTGAAGATCTCCTCGTGGAAGGTCTCGTTGTGGTCGCGCAGCGCGCCGGGATCGGCCTGCATGCCAGCTTCCTCATCCAGCATCTGCTGGAGGAAGGCGACCTCTCCGTCCGACGCGTATCGTGCCGTCATGCGGGCTGCCATTCCCTCGAGAGTCTCGCGGGTGGCGTAAAGCTCCATCACCATCTGATGGTCGAGTTGGGCTATCACGAGACCGCGCCGTTGTTCGTGCACGATCAGGCCCTCGGCCTCGAGGCGCCGCAGGGCCTCGCGGACAGGCGTGCGGCTCATGGCGAGCCACTCCGCGACACTGACCTCGCGAAGCCGCTGGCCCGGCTTCAGTTCGCCGAGGCGGATGCCCTCACGCAGCTTCTTGTAGGTGTGAAACGGCGCTATCCAGGGACCCTTGTCGGCGCCGGGGTCCCTCGGTCAGACCCCAGATCACCTTGCGTTCAGCGAGGGATCCCGAAGCCGATGAGGGGTCCCGGACCGTGCCTATTCACATGCGGCTGCCCTGCTGCGTCCAGCAATGGCATCATCAGCCCGCTGGCCCAGAAGCGGGTGCCGTCCCGACGCAAATGCCAACGCTCGTTGCAGGCGCGGCCCATCTCGGCCGCCCGGCGTAACTCGGTGGTGAACCGGCCGCTGGCGCGGTCCTCGGCGGTGAAGACCAGGTCCCCCGGATCGTCCGAGGATCTCGGCCTCGGCATAGCCCATGATGGCCTGGGCACCCACTTTCCAGCTCGTCACGCAGCCGTTCGCGTCCATGGTGATGATGGCGTAGTCGGTCGCGCTGTCCAAGACCACCGGTCGTGGGGTTTTCTCGTTCAGGAACAACGAACACGCAGCCTTGACCAGCACCGCGGACATCTCGCCCACTCAGTCTATCTCCGATCCCTTGCTGTCTGGCACCGACGTGACGTGTACCTGCTCGATCGAGCACGGAAATAACGCGAGGTCGGAGAGCGTCTGGAGCATCTCCTCGGCCGGCGTGCGCCTGCTGACCCGCACCACGCGCAGCGTCGCGCCGACGGAGGCGGGCGAACGGCTGCCGTCCGGGCCGGCAAAATCCGGTACTACGCGCTGTCGGACGTGCCCGCATGGTACGCGACGAAGATCGCGGTGCTCGCCGCGGAACGAGGCCTGCCGGGTCCGATCGCGATCCAGGCCGCATACTCGCTCGTCGAACGCACCGCGGAGCGCGAGCACGTCCCGCTTGCGCAGGAGTGCGGCATGGGCCTTGTACCATGGAGCCCGCTCGCGGGCGGATTCCTCACCGGCAAGTACGGCCGCGACGACAAGCGTGAGGGCTCGGACCGCCTCAACGGCAGCAATCCCCTGGGATCGACCAAGTTCACGGAGCGCAACTGGCACATCTTGGCGGTGTTGAACCTGTGACCTGCCCGCCGGGAAACGCCGCCTTCCAAGACGCATGCCGTGTCGTTCCCCAGCATAGGAACTCGACCAACAGGGAGCAGTCCGTATGGACGGAACCGGGGGCCTGGCCGGCAGGCGGTGCCTAGTTCCGAACGCCCATCTTGCGGAGGTTGTTGCGCGCCTCCACGCTCCCCTGGTCGGCCGCAAGCCGCCACATCCGTGCCGCCTCCTTGCTGTCGCGCGGCAGGCCGCCCCGACCTTCGGCATACATCACGCCCAGCCCGGTCTGGGCCTGTGCATCCTCCTGCTCGGCCGCCAACTGGAACAGCCGCACCGCCTCCCGATCATCCCGCGGCAGCCCTCCGCGACCGGAGGTGTAGAGCGTCCCGAGATTCGCCTGGCCGCCCGGCAAGCCCTGGTCTGCGGCCAACCGGTAAAGCCGCGCAGCCTCCTGCAGGTTACGGGGCAACGCGCCTTCCCCGGCTTCGAGCATGGCACCCAGATTGTTCTGGGCCAGTGCGTTACCCCTGTCGGCGGCGGCGCGATACAGCCGGGCGGCCTCTCGCGGGTCACCGCCCTTGTTTGCCGCGCGCGCCGCATAGGCCACGAACCGTGTCTCGGTGGGCGCCTCCGTCATGGCCCGGGCGCACGCCGCGCTTGCCGGGCCGGCTCGCAAGTTCGCGTATCCGACGCCCTCGGCGAAGGCCGGCAGGCGGCCCATGGCCTGCCGCGGCGGTTGCGCCAGGCGGTCGCACTCATGTTCGGGCGCACCGGCCGGCTGCGCCACGGCCGGCAGGGCGGCGAACCCGACCAGAAAAGCCAACAGGGCGGGACCCGACCACACCGGCAGCGGGAACCGAATCCGGGCTTGGTCAGGATGCTGGGTCATTGTGCAGAGCTCCGTAGCTGGCAGTATGGGGCGGTTCTGGAACGGCGGGGCCCTCCCGATCGTGTCATGCGCCGGAAGCTGATGCCAGTCTCAGATTACGTCGTATTCTCCGCGGGATTGTTGTCGAAACCGATCCGGAGGATCCAGGATCCCATGACCCCTCGAAGGCCTCTCCGGCCGGCTCCATCGCCGCCGGCACCCCAGGATCGAAGCTGGGCGGCGCGTATGGAGGGGCTGAACCGCGAGAGCGCGGCCGCGGTGGCGATGGGTTGCGCGATCTGCGCCTCGTTGTCGATGCTGATCGGGTGGACGGTGATCATCGTCCCGCCGGGCGGCAGCATGCGCGGCAACCCCCTTTTTTGGCTGCTGATGGCACCCTTGCTGGTCTGGATCTGGTTCCTGCGAAAGTCTTCGCCATGGGCCGTGAACTCGGTGGGGGCCGTGCTCCTGCTGGCGCCCTGCCTGTCGACGCTGGCCGTGTTCGTGGCACCGATCTCGCGGGCGGCCGCAGGGCTGGGCGAGGGAGTGTTGGACGACGGCGCCAGGCGGCTCGACAGCCCGATGGCCATGCTGATCATCCTGGGTGTGACCACCGCCCTGTCCGGTGCCGGGCTGGTCGGGCTGCTTCGCTCCAGCCTGCCGGGCGGAACGCGTCCCATCACCTACGTCGCGCCGGGAATGCCACGCCCGGGGTATCGTCCTCTACCGCCTGCGGCGACCCTTGCCTTGATGACAGGCTCGCTGCCGTTCAGCGGCGCGCTGATCAACGGCATGTTCTTCGCCATCGTCGCCGAGATCGAGCCGATCGGACCCTTTGGCGAGGTGTGGCCGGTGGCGGTCGTCGCCATCCTCGTGCTGAGTGTCGGCGCCTTCGTGTTTCGCGGCGGGTTCCGCCTGAGGCGTCACCGGCCAGGCGCCGCCCGCGATCTCAGCCGCGGCTGGCGCCTGGGCATGGGCTGCGCCGCCGGGGCGATCCCGGCCCTGTGGGCGCTGCCTGTCCCGGTGTCCGGCAAGCTGGGTTTCAGCTGCTTCATGGTGCCACTCGCCGCCGCCGCGATCTGGTTCGGCACCCGGGCTCTGAAAGCGCTGCCGGAGGTCATGGCCGATACGGGGCGGGATCGCGGAGAGGTCGTCTGATCGCGCGGGGAGCCGGGCCGGACCATGCGTCCAAACCCCGGCGCACGCTGCCGCCCGGCCCGGCCCGGTGGGAGCGGCTCGATCGAGCCACGAGCCTGCTCCGGCGCGTGGCTTATACGGCCGCCTTCATCGGCGCGCTGAAATCGGTCGAGGTCTTCGTGCTGTTCCCGGCCCATGATGGTCTCTCGGTTCTGATCCTGGCCTGGTTCCTGACCGAAAGGTTCTGGCTTGCTGCAGGCGGAATGGGCGTCCTGGCCCTGGCCGGCGCGACCGTGCGGCTGTTCGGGCCGCCACGGCCCATCGTTCCGCCAGCCGTGAAACGCATGGGCGTCGAGCGGATTCGCGCCTTCGGGTTCAATGCCGTGGCCGCCTGGGTGGCGGTCGGCGTTCTGACCGTCATCGTGATGAGCGACACGCGGACCGGACCCTTCGCCTTGTTGGCCCGCGCCGTGCTGGGATGGGAGGCCGGCGTGTGGTTCGCGACATTCGGGCTCGGCCTCGTCGCGGTCGCCGCCCCGCTGGCGATCGCGGCGATCCTGCCGCGTCAGGAACGGTGGCCGGTCGTGATGGCGATCCAGGATGCGGTGCGCCCGCCACCCAGACGCCGCCGCCCGACGTGACGGCGACAACGCCCCAGCCCGCAGGACCTCACCCGATGGTCCCGCCGGGCTTCACGGTTTTCGACAGGGCCGCCGCGCCGTTCGGGCGGCATGCCTTCAGGATCGATGCCGTGCAGACCAGGTCCGGCACGCATCGTGCGCTGATCGCGGAACACGGCCATGCAGTACCGCCGCCTGCGCGCCCCTTTGCGGCCAGACGATCCCGGGTGAAATGGAGCGGTGTCAGGCAATCGGGAGGATGGGCCGCGTGATCGACGTCGACACTCAACGAACGGACCCGGCAGCCGTGGCGCCGGGCCCACGCCGACGTCGGCTGGCGGTAGGCGCATTGCTGCTGATCTCGGTGATCATGGGGTGGCTCGCCCTGCGCCCGCCAGCAGTGCCGTCCGAGGCGCAGGGCCAGGCCTGGCTGACGGGGCTCGCGGACCTTTTGACCAGTTCGCGCCTGCTGAGCGCCAAGGGCCCCGTTGCCATGGCGCTGTTTCCGGACCTCGATCCCGAAACGGCGCCCGATTGCGTGACGACGTGGTCCCGACGCGACCCGGCCGCGCCGATCGTCGTACGCCAAAGCGTCGAACTCGGCCGCCTGCCGGGCGATGCCTGCGACCAGGCCCAGTTCGGCAAGCTGAGCATGACCCTTCGGCAGTCCGAGGGCGTCACCCCTGGCGCCCTGGTGCAGCGGTTCACGGAGGCGTTCGGGCCGCCTGCCATCAATCGCGACACCGGCCTCAATGGCTCGATCAGCTATCTGTGGCTGGTGCTCGACGGCGTGTTCGTTCGCCTCGAGGAACCGGCAGGGCCTCGCGCGACCGGCATGTTCTCCATCCTGTTCACGCGCTTCTATGCCGCCCCGACCACGTTTCCCACGTCTGCCGACGGTATCGCCTGGATGGACCGGACCACGGACCTGCTGAGCGGCCCGGCCTTGCCGCAGGCCCGGGGACAAGCCGCGGTCGGCATGGTCGACGCGCCCATGGAGCCCACCCCGTCCGACGATGGCTGTCCGACCTTCTTCATGGCGAAGCTGCTCACGAAGCGGCCCATCGAAAGCAGCCAGGCGCTCAGCCTGGACAGAGCCGAAGGCCAGCCCTGCGACGAAGCCGCGTTCGCCTCCCTCTCCATGATGGTGTGGCGGAACGCGACCGTCACGGCCGAGGCGCTCGCGGGCCGGTTGAGCAGCAGAATGGGCAGCGCCGTCGTCACCCGGGCCTTCGACCGGAACGAGATCGCCTATCGATGGCACACCCCTTATGAAACCACGGTCGATCTGACGGAGGGGCTCGCCGGCGACTGGCAACGATGGCTCCGGCTTCGCATCTCGAAATCGGACAGGTGAAGCTGCTGGAGGTCGAGCCGGACATGAGCATCTCCTGAGCCCGCGATGTATGGCGGCCAGAACACACCGGGGTCTGGGCCGTGTCGAGAGTCAGCGGCTGCCCCGGATCGTGCCGCGGAAGCCGAAGAACGGGTGCAGGGTGAAACCCAGGCCAATCCAGACCAAACCCAGAACCTCGCTCCAGTTGGCCCAGAAGGTGTCGGCCCGCGCCGTCCTGGCAGGGTCTTCGGACTGGTACGCGACCGGAACCGCGGTGCCCACCGGGCGCGAGACGAAGCCGTTCTGGCGGAAGGTCAGGGGCGCGCCGTCGGCGATGAAGCGGATGAGCGGATGCGACTCGTCGTCGGCGATCTCGCCGCTCACACGGGTCGCGCTGACGAGGAAGGCCGCGGTCCCGTGCCCGTCGAGCACCGCACCGGTCAGCATCCCCCAGCCGACGAGGACCAGCAGGAGGGTGGCCGCGTTCCACGGCGGGTCCGGTGGGGCAGGGCCCCATGGGTTCGGCAAGCCGGGCGCCGACTGGGTCGCAGTGCCCGTTTCATGGCGGAGGCGGAAGCCGAGACGGCGCGCGGCGTTGACCGTCAGCAGGACCACCAGACCGCAAGCCAGCCAGATCTCCAGCCAGGTCTCGTAGATGAAGGCATCGCCGATCTCCTCGCCCTCCAGCCCGAACAGCTTCGGCAGGAGGTCGAGCGTCGGCAGCATCAGGATGGGACCGCCAGACAGCATCCAACGCAGCGCGAGGGAGGTTACGGTCACGGCCAGCAGCAGGGCGGCCCGACGCATGATCCGGATGCGCCGGGTGCCCGTCGTCCGATAGCTGATGCCGATGGTCGCAAGAACGGCAAAGGCCGCGAGGATGGCGACCGCGCCGCGCCCGAACGCCGGCGGCTCGGGGAAGCCCAAGACGAACGGGAGAGACACGACCGTCAGCAAGGCGCCGGTCGCGACCGTGCCTTCCAGGCGTCCGCCGCCGAACGCGGCCCGGGGTCGGGCCCCGGTCACGGCGAGGGCGCGCAGCACCGCGGCGATGCAGAACCAAAGCACCGCCGACAGCACGACGGGCCAGCACGCCGAAAGCGGCAGGAGGATCATGGCCCAGGCCTGGCCCGGCGTCGGCGCCCCGATGACCAGAAGCATCAGCACGGAGAAGACCGTGCGGCCGGGCGTCGCGGCGGGCGCCAACACCCCGCGCCACGGACCCCGGCGGGAGATGATCCACCACAGGAGTGCGCCCAGCGGAGCCGCCATGGCCGCGAGCTGGACGGCGTCGCCGAACAGGCCGAAGCCGTGGGGGTCGAACCGCGCGACGGGCACCCTCTGCAGGAGCAGCCAGGAGGCCCCGAACCGCAGGCCGAACGCTATGACGGCAAGCACGGCGATGACGGGCGACAGCTTAAGCAGGAGCCTACCTACCATGCCCAGGCTCTCCCACCCGATCACGGTTGCCCCATGTCCGCCGGGACCAGCATTGGGACCAGCACCGGGACCAGCACCGGGATCACCGGCCTGCCGTCATGGCAGCGCCGGCAATCAGAGCTGGCCGACGATCAACGTCACGGCCTTCTGCATCAACCAGAACGCCAACACCAACGACAGCATCAGCCAGATCAGGCGGGCCTTCAGGGATCGTGGCCCGACGGGTGCAACCGTCGAGACAGGCGGCGCAGTGGCCGGAACGGACTGCCGGGGTGCCGCCGCAGCACGGCGGGACGCTGTCGCGAGACGCATCGAGGGGGCGGCCGTCCGGGGGCGCGGGGCACCGGGAACGAAGCGCAGCTGCCGCTGATCCACCGTCAGCCGCAGCGTTCGCCCCCAGGCGAAGTCCAGCCGGTCGGCCTCCATGCCGTCGGCGAACACCACGCCGCCCTCGTTCATGCGTGACACCACCAGCAGCACATCGCCCTGGGCCAGCCGCCCGGAGGTGAGCCCGATCCCCGTCGCCCGGCTCGGCCAGGGCTCCCGCACCAGGAACATCGCCGCCGGCTCATCCGGCGAGACGTCGACCGCCACACCGGTCGCCCGGCTGATCGACAACGCCCAGCCGGTGGCGCCGGTGCCACTGGCAACGATCAGGCCGGATGACGACTGCGCCTCCTCCTTGCCGGCATAGGTCAGGCTGTAACGGGCGGACTGGTGGCTGGCGTGGCCCACGAAGACCTCGTTCAACGCCAGCAGCACCTGACCGTCATCCAGCTCCGCCCGCACCATCGTGCGCCCCTCGGTCGGCAAGGGACCGGTCGCGGCCTGCTGCAACAACCGCGCTGCCGCAGCCGCCGTGTGCGGCACCAGGACACCCGGGTTTCGGGCGGGGTCGCCGTTCACGCCGATCACCGGCTGTCCGTCCAGATACTTCGCCAGGTTGGCGACCAGGCCGTCCTGTCCCACCGCGACCACGATGTCCTCGGGGGCGAACAGAAACCGGTCCAGTTCCGCGCGGCGCACCGCCGCGATGCGCCACCCCTTCGGGACGGCGGCCCGGATCTCCGCCAGCATCGCCTGCATGCGGTGCCGCTGGGCGTCCAACCCGTCCAGAGACTGGGCCCGGCGCTGCAGGAAGGCGGCGGCCTGGCCCCGCGTGGCGTGCCGGGCCATCAGCCCGTCATATTCCGTCTCCCGGGTCACCAGAACCAGGCGCGGCGCAAGCGCGCCCTGGGCCTCATGCGGTGTCATCGGCCCCCGGGGCCGCTCCGGGATGCGTCGGGCGGAGCGGCCTGCAGCAGCCCGCGCACGGCAGCCGTCAGGTCAGGCGTGACGTTGAGCGTTTCGATCCTGGTCAACTTCTCGGCGAAGGCACGCAATGTCAGCGTTTGCAGCACGGCGGGATCGACGCCCTGCAGCAGCGCCAGGCGCTCGCCCTCGGCCCCGTTGCGGGCCGCTTCCACCAGGCGAATCCGGGCGGCCTCGGCCGCCGCGCCGATCCGTCCGGCCTCGGCCTGGCCCTCGGCCACGCGCCGGGCGTTCTCGTCTTCCTGCGCGATCAGCGCGGCCTGCCGCCGGGCCAGCTCCACCTTGGTCGAAAGCTCGTTTTCCGCGATCGCGCGCTCCTTCTCCACCGCCTGCGCCCTGCGCGTGAACGACGCTTCGTCCGCTACGCCCTGCGCCCGCTCGAAGGTCGGCGTCTCCAGGGCCCGGGCCAGCTCCGCGCTCGGGCTCAAGCCTGCGATCCGCACCGTCACGACGGACAGGCCCATCTCCCGCAGCCGCGGATCGGCGGCGAGGGCCGCAGCGATGCCGTCCTGCACGGGCGCCGCCCCTTCCGCCAGCAGGTCGCTGACCGTCCGGTGCTCCACGTAGCGGGCCGCCTGATACTGCGACAGCCCGATCAGCAGGCTGGCGATCCGGTCCAGCGGGTCCGTGCGCAGCCGCCCGGTGCGCAGGTCGATGGTGAAGTCCACCCGCGCCGCCAGCGCATCGGGCTCTGCCGCACGCCAGGTGATGGTGCCCTGGACCGTGACCACCTGGTAGTCGCGCGACCGGGCCTGGAACACGAAATCCGTGTCGCGGTCGTCGGCCGGGATTTCCATGATGCTGGTGCGGATGCGGTTGAACCAGAACGCAAGTCCCCGGCCGGATCGCACCTGCCGGCCGCGGCGGAACACCACGACGTGGCTCGAGGCCTCGCTGCGCAGATGGCGGTAGGCGAAGAAGCGGGTGATTTCAGCCATGGGCCCTCGGTTCGGTCGTCTCGGACACGGTATGCGGGATCGCGGTCCGTTCGATCAGAGCACTTCTTACTCGACGACGACCGTCACCGGCGATGATGCGGTCTCCTGCAAGGGCAGCCGCACCTGAAACCGGGTCCGCCCGGGCGTCATCGTCCATACCAGCGGCGCATCGGGCGCCAGGACGGACACCGGCTGTCCGTTCACCAGCCAGACGATCTGCGGCACCGGCGGCTCGGCGGTCGCGCGCAGCACCATGCGGTTCATGGCTGGCGGCAGGTCCGGGTTGCGCCAGACATGCAGGTTGTCGTCGGGGCGCACGATCGCCAGGCGGGGTGGGGGCCGAAGCATGGGAGCCGCGCCGGACGGCAGCACCCATTCGGTCGTGGTCTGGCTGCACCCCGTGCCCTCGCCCGCCACACAGAGCTCCGTCGCCACCCGCCCCGGGGGCGCCGCGAACTCGCCCGCCACCAGGTCCGCTCGCCCGCTGCCATGCATGCGCAGCATCAGCTCCTGTGCCAGGCCCGCTGCCGCCCGGCTTCCGCTCAGCCGCGTCATCGGTCCGGCATCGGCCCGGCCCACCCACACGCCCACCACATAGTCGCGTGACCACGCCAGCGTCCACGCGTCCCGATACCCCTGCGACGTCCCGGTCTTCAGCGCCACGGCGAAGGGGAACTCCGACGAGCCATAGCGCGGGAACGACGGCAGCCGGGCCAGCGGGTCGCTGAGAAACCGCCCCACCAGCCGCGCCGCATCGACCGACAGCACGCGTCGCGGGGTCTCCGGCTCCGCCTTGAACCAGGCCAGGCCGCGGTCCAACCCGTCATCGGCCAGCGTGGCATACGCGCGCATCAACCGCTCCAGGCTGGTCGGCAGCGCGCCGATCACCATGGCCAGGCCGAAGCGCTCGGCGGGACCATCCAGCCGGTGCAGGCCCAGGCGGCGAAACGCGTTGAAGGCGGTGGTCAGGCCGATGCGGCGCAGCAGGTTGGTGGCCGGCACGTTGCGGGAGTTGGCCAGCGCCTGCCGGGGCAACAGGGTGCCCAGGAAGTCGTGGTCGGCGTTGTTGATGCCCGATGCGCGGTCCGGCAGGTCGGCCACCACATCCTGCGGCGCAATCAGCCCGGCCTCGAGCCCCTGCGCATACAGGAACGGCTTCAGCGTGCTGCCCGGCGACCGCAATGCGCGCGTGAAGTCGATGTCATGGCCGATGCCCGTGCCGACAGCCCCCAGGCTGACCAGCACGGACCGGTCCTGCCGCCGAACCACCATCACCGCGGCCTGCTGCGCCCCGTCCCGCCGCCACTCCACCAGGTGGGCCGCAGTCTGGCGCCGCACCCGCTCCTGCAGGGCAAGGTCGATCGAGGCGCGCACCACCCCGCCGCCCCGCTGATCGGCCATGTTCCGGATCCGCAGCGCGAGCAGCAGGTCTGTGGGGCGGCGGGGCGCCGGCCGGGGTTCGATGGTCGCGAGCACGCGCAAGGCCTCGGTCTTCGCCTCGGGCGGCAGCCCCATGGCCATCACCGCGCGGCTGGCCCGTGCGCGGGTCCGCGCCAGCCGCGCAGGTGCGACCCCCTGCCGCAATGACAGCAGGCCAGGTGCCTGCGGGATGGCGGCGAGCAACGCGACCTGCGCCGGGCCCAGATCCGCGGCCGGCCGATCGAAATACCAGCGCGCGGCATGGGCGATGCCGTGGCTGCCCTCGCCATATGGAACCAGGCGGAGGTACTGCGCCAGCACCGCCGCGCGCCCGTAGCGCAGCGTGATCGCCACCGCCGCCCCGGCCTCGATCGCCTTCGACCACAGCGTCCGCGGCCGAGGATGCTGCATCCGCACCACCTGCATCGCGATCGTCGATCCGCCGGAGCCACGGCCGGACCAGGCGTGCTGCCAGACGGCCCGCGCCACCGCGATGGGATCGACCCCGGGATGCCACCAGAACCGCCGGTCCTCCAGCCCCAGCGTGGCCCGCACGACCAGGTCGGGCGGCACGACCGGCCAGTAGCCGTACTCCACCTGCATGCCCCCGCTGGCCCGGCGCGTCTCGTGCCCGGCCTGCGTGACGAACAGGCCGTTCCGGTCCGTCACGTACGACGTCGCGTCGGGTGCTGCCAGCCGCACATCGGCGGCGGCCTGGACCGATGCGGTCGCTATCGCGGCGACGGCCAGCGCCGCCGCCAGCCGAACCGCAGCGCCCCACGGGAGTCTCACCTGCCCCTCACCGGGCGATCACGATCCGCGTGCCGCCGGTGCTGCCATACGTCCCCGGGGCATACAGCATCGCAGCCGTCGCCGGCGGCTGCGTGAAGCTGCCGGGGATCGTCGCCCGCATCCGCGTCCGCAGCCCATAGGTGCCGCGCGGCAGTTGCAGCCAGACCGCCGTCACCGCGTCATCGGCATAGCTGGCCCAGCTCGGCGTCAGGCTCGGGCCGGCGGATGGCTGCGCGTCTGCCGTGGCCGTGGCGAGGGCGGGGTTCAGCGGCTCCATCCCGGCGGCCAGGGGCAGCACCATCGCGACCTGCGGCTGGTCGGCATCGCTGACCAGCTCCGCCAGCTCCTCCACCACATCGCCCACGGCCAGCCGGATGATGCCGTCCGTATCAGGCTGCAGCCGGGTCATGGGCCCAGTGCCGTTCACCTTGAACAGCGTGCGTGTCAGGGCGAAGCCGTGCTGGTCCGCCTGCGCCTGGGCGCCGGGCTGGGCCGGCACATACTGCGTGGCCGTCAGCACCGCGGTCCCCGCCGGGGCCTGCACCTGCACCGGCCCCGTCTGCGCCGTGCGGGCCTGCACCAGCGGATGCAGCCGATCCAGCGTGCCGGCCACCCGACGGTCCGGCAGCCCGATCGTGACCGCCGCGGCGTTCGCCGGCGCCTGCCAGGCGGCCGCCAGCGCCTCCAGCGCCGCCGCATCGGCGTTCGTGCTGCCCCAACCGTCAGCGCCCGCAAGCGTCAGCAGCCCACTGCGCAGCACCGCCAGCCGCGGATCGCCCGGGGTCGCCGTCGCCACCGCCTGAGTCACCTGCGCCAGGCTCCGCGCCTCCGACGGCAGGATTCGCGCCGTGGCCGGGCTGTCCGTCAGTCCGGCATAGGTCGGCCGCCCGTCCCGCGCCAGCAGGTTGACCCGGCCCCACACCGCATCCAGCACCTGCGGCAACAGCCGCTGGTCGGCCGCCGGCAAACGCGACAACACGACCGCCACATCCGCAGCCGCACCGGTCCGCAACTCCGGCACGCGCCGCGCCAGCTCCGTCGCATACTCCGTCGACACCTGGCCGCCATCGGCCAACGCGAGCAGCGCGCTCACCCGGTCGAACAACTCCGCACCGGTCATCAAGTGCGGGTAGTCGCTGCGCAACGCCGCGGTCAGCACTTTCGCCATCCGCTCCGTCATCGCCTTGTCCACCGGCAGCCCGGCGCGTCCCGCCCCCACCAGCACGCGATAGGCGGTCGCGGTCAGCCACACCGCGCCCGGTGTCTTCGGGAAGAACCCGACCAGCCCGTCATCATCGGTCGACAGCCTGACCGCAGCGATCGCCGCCGCGACGTCGGTTGCCATGCGGTCCCGCAGCCCGGTCGCGTCCAACAGCGGCGTGAACGGCAGCAACGCCAGCTCCCCCCGCGCCAACGCCATCCGCTGCTCCACGCCGCCCACCATGGGCCGCGTCAGAAGACCTGCGGCCGTGATCAGCCGCGTCACCATCGGGTCGGCGGCCAGCGTCACCGTGCGGGCATAGCTGGCCGGGCGCACCGCCAGCGCCGGCGGTGCGATCGTCAGCGTGCCGCCCGTGCCGCCGACCAGGAAATCCTGCCGATGCACGACCGGCCGGTCCGGACGGATCGGCAGGTCCACCTGGATCGCGTCGCCCGCCCGGTCCGCCGTGCGCTGCAGCAGGAACCGAACCCGGGCGGTCGTCGCGTCGGCAGCCGGCTCCGGCACGTCGAGCGTGTAGTCGGTGCGGGCCGGCCGCTGCCCATCCCAGGTCACCGCCTGCTCCGCCGCGCCCTGCACCTGCAGGTTGTCGAGCGAGATCGTCGCGCGCCCCGCCCCGCCAGGCCCCTCCACGATCCGCCCGATCAGCCCCGCCGTGAACCGGTCCCCCGGCCGCACGAAGCGCGGCAGGACCGGCTGCGCCACGATCGGCTGCCGCACCCGCATCTGCCCGGTGCCGAACCCGAACCGGTCCGGCCTGCTGACCGCCTTGGCGCGCAGCATGAACACCGTCAGCGTGTCCGGCAGCTTCACATGGATGCGGGCCATGCCGTCCGGTCCCACCTTCACCCGCGGCTCGTACAACGGCACCGGGGTGAAGTTCTTGCGGACCGAGATGTTCTCCATCCCGAAATCCCCGGCTTCGTCCCCGCCCGGCGCCTCCGCCAACGGGATCACGCCGAAGGCCATGTTGCGCGTGTCACGCGCCACCATCCGCGCGGGCCGATCGACGATGAACGCCGGGAGCGGGTCGAGCGGTTGTTCCTTCGCCAGCGCGAGGACCGCCTGGTCCACCATCCACACCGTCGCCTCGCCCGAAACGGGCCGCCCCGCCGCGTCGGACAGGCGCAGCACCAGGTCGAACTCCTGCGCCGGCCGGACCTGGGCTGGCGCCTCGAACGTCACGATGAGCCTGTTTTCGGTCGGGTTCACGGTGATCCCCGCCGTGGCCGCCAGCGTGACCGGCTTGCCCTGGTCGAACGGTGCCGCCGGGTTCAGCGCACCCGGCAGACGGCCGCGCATCAGCAGGAAATGCACCGTCAGCTTCGGAACCTGAACCATTCGGATCGGCACGGCATACCGCCCGAACCCGTTGGCGATCTCCACCCAGTCGTAGCGGAACCGGTTCTCCGGCTCCTCGACCACGGCCAGGGCGCGGCCGGACTGGAAGGGGCTCTGGATCAACAAGGTGGCGGTCTCGCCGGGGTCGTAGCGGTCCTTGTCCGTGCTGACCGTCACCGTCTGCGCGGGCGGCGACTGCCACGTCACCGGCGTGTTCCCCGCCACGAACAGGTCCACCTTCACCGTCTGGGTCCGGCCCACCTTGTCCTGCGCCGACACCTCGACGACGTACACCCCGGCGTCCGACACGCCGAACGACACCGGGATCGGCTGCGCCCCGCTGGTCACCTGCCGCTCGGCCACCGTCTCGTCCACCACCTCCGTCTGATATTTGGCCGACCCTTGCGCGAAGTCGCTGGCCTGCAGCATCGAGTTCCACTGCCGGTGCACCAGCTTCACCGTCATCCGCAGCCCCGACACCGCGTTGCCCTCGCCGTCCAGCGCCACCACGTCGGGCACGACCGGGCCGAGATCCGTCAAGGTGCGCGGCTGCTTCACCCCGAGCACGAACGGCGGCAGCGCCACGATCCGCTGCGTGCTCCGCACCTGCAGGTCGTCATCGCCGGTGACCGTCGCCTCCACCAGATAGGTGCGCGGCTGCGCCGTCGGCTCCTGCGTCGGGTCGAGCGTGAGTTGGGCGGACCCGCCGGCGTCCGTCTTCACCTCCCGGCTCAGGACCGGCGAGGTGCGGAACGTGCCGTCGCCGGAGAAGCGGCTGTCCGAGCTGAACAGGAACCCATCCCGGTTCGGCGGCGTCCAGACATAGGGGAACTGCGTCACCCGCCAGGTCACCGGCCGCTCGGACAGCAGTCCGCCGGCGAAGAAGCGCGCCAGCAGATCGACCGAGAACGGCGCATCGAGTGGCACCCGCGCCGGGGCGCTCAACACGGCCTCGAACGTCGGCAGCCGATAGGCCTCTTTCTTCACCGTGATGCCGCCGCAGCCCTCGCCCTTGGCCGTGCCGGCGCCGGGTTGATACTGTATGGCGTAGTCGCCGGTCGCCTCCGTCTTGGCGTCGAACTTCACGTGGAAGCCGCCCAGCTCGTCCAGCGTCACGGGCAGCCGCCATTCCTGCTCGCCGGGTCCGGTCACCAGCACCTGGCCGCTGCCGCTGGCGAAGGACAGCCCGCCTGCCTCGTACCGGCGGATCATGCCCGCGATCAGCACCGGCTCCTCCGGCCGATAGATCGGGCGTTCAGTGAAGACGTGGCACAGGGTCCGCGGCTTCGGCCGGCGATCGGCGACCGGGGCCGCGATCCAGCCCAACCAGGCCGAGCCCGGCTTGCTCCATGTGCCGTCCGCATACTGCTGCGGGCTCCGGCCTTGCCCCTGCACGCCGGGTTCCAGCACCAGCGTGTCGTCGGCCTTCGTCACCACGATGCGGCGCGGACCCGCGCTGGTGCCGTCGCGGCCCTTGTCCAGCGGTGCGACCAGCGTCCATCCGCCATCCGCCCCGGTGGTGCCCTGCGCCAGCGTCGTGAACGCGCCGTCGCGCAGCCCCTCCAGCCGGATCTGTGCGCCCGGCACCGGCTGTGCGCCCGACAGCGAGGTCACGGCGAACCGCACCCGGTCCACATCCTCCACCGCGGTCAGCACCAGGTCGGTCACCTGGATGCGCGCCCAGTGCCGGAGCACGCCGTCCACGGCGCGCAACCCCACCAGATAGGTCCCCGGGGCCCCATCGCCGGCGATGCGCGCGAAAGACGGCTTCAGGTCCAACCCGAACTTGCTGTCCAGCCCGCCACGCTTCAGCGGCAACGGCAACAGCTCCGACACGGCCGGCGAGCCCAGCGCGCCGATCCGCGCCGCCATCGCATCGCCGTCGATGGGCCCCGCATCCTGATACCGCTCCGGCTCGTTGCCCGGCAAAGGCGGTGCGCGCCCGTCGTTGGTGGCCAGCCCGCCCGACGGGAACGGCCAGAAGTCCCGCGACAACGGATCGATCGGCACGACCCGCACATCCGCCCGCTCGTAACCCCGGCCGTTCAACGGCACCATCTGCGGTCCCAACCGCTCGACGATGCCCTGCGGCACGTCCCACGCCAGCCGAGGCAGCGCCGCATTGAACCGCACACGCTTCGCGAACCCGGCGCCCAGCACCCGGCCGCGCCCGTCGCGCAGCGACCCGGCCGCCACCGCGATCTCGTAGGTCGTCCCGGACTCGAAGGCGGCCGTCATCCGCAGCTCGTTGTCGCCCGCACTCTCCACCTTCAGGCTATCGACCGGCGGCGTGATCCGCAGCAGGTCGCGCGCCTGCACGACCGTCAGCGCCTGGGGCATGCCCGTGAACTGAAGCACCGCCTGCCGCAGCTTGCCCGCCTGTCTCACGTCCGAGCCGTCGCCGGCGGGGTCGCATACCGTCACGTCGTCCACCAGCGTGTGGCCGTAGCCGTCGCCGCAATAAGTGTCGCTGAGCCGGAACGGCACGGCGGAGCGCAGGGCAAGCTCAAAGATGTGATCGTCGAGACCGGGCTCGTCCGACAACCGCAGGCGCAGCGTCGCAACCTGGCCGTCCGGCACCGGGCGGCGCAGCGCCACCAGGTAGGTCTGCTGCTCGCTGCGTGCGCTACGCTCCAGCGCGCGAACGTCGTACTCGGTCGGGGACAGCCTCACGGGCCGTGCGGGACCGGCTTGGCCGGTCAGCTCGATGGTCAGCAGCCGGGCCAGCACCGCGGCATCGACCGGCTGCGGAAAGGTCAGCGACACGGTGTCGAGGTCCGTCGTGCCGTTTACAGCGTCCGTGGGGCCGGTGGCGGTGGGTGGCGACAGCAGCGGAACCAGCGTGGTGTCGGCGCCCCCCAGCCGCACGACCTGGCGCCGCAGCGGCTCCCACGGCTCGGTCGGGCGGAACTGCAGCGTGCGCGGCCCCAGCCACGTCCAGGCGCCCGGCTTGGCCGGAACCAGGCCGACCAGACGCTCCGGCGCATCCTCGGGCCCCCCGTCGGCCGGCCCGGCATCGCGATCGAACAGCACCGTCACCGGGTCCCAGCGCCGCAGGAATCGGTCCGGCACCAGCTTGGCCCCGTCCGCACGCTGCAGCCGGTCCAGCACGGGCGGCACCTGCGCGACACCGGGCCGCAGGGATGCCGAGGCCAGCAACAGGCCCAACACCAGGCTCCAACCGCTGCCATTCATCCGCATCATCGCGCCACTCCCTGCGGCTTCAGGCCCGCGAGTTCCAGATACCCCTGCACGACGTCCTGCGGCGGCCCGTTGCCGCGCGGCGTGATGCCCACCACCGCCGGGCGCAGCACCGTCGTCGGCGCGTCGACCGGCACCTGCGCCTCCAGCACGTAGCGTCCGGGCTTCAACGTCACGAGCTGCGCCACGCCGTCGCCCATCACCTGACCCGTTGCATCCAGCAGGCGGGCGGTCGCACGATCCGGCTCCGCCCGCACACCGACGCCGATCGTGGCGGGTTGCCGCAGCGTGAACCCGAAGGCAGCGGCGCCACCCGGGGCGACCGTCACCTCGGCGCCCAGACCCTCGTCGATCGGCAGGATCGGCTCCGACCGCAGGGCAAGCGTGCCCGTCAACGGCCCGTCCTGCACCGGGACGATGTGCAGCACCGCATCGCCGGCCGCCATCATCCGGTGCAGCTCGGCCCCGGCCGGGAACAGCACGAGCGGACCCGTGCGCCCCCCATGCGCCAGCCCCATCAGGACCGGCGCGGTGGTGGTGGCATGCAGCAGCACCGCCCCCTCGCCATGCAGCGCCAGGGCCGCTGCCGGGCCCGACAGCTCCAGCCGGGCCGGAGCCTGCATCGGCTGCGCCGCAACGACCGGCCAAGGCGAGGCATCCGCCGTGTCCATCCAGACCACCACGGCACCAGCCGTATGCTGCACCAGAACCCGGCTCGTCTGCTCCAACGCCAGGTCCCGCCCGCCGACGATCTGTCCGTCGGCCCCGATCACCACCATCCGCCCCGGGCCGGCCATGTGCAGCCGCGCCCCCGGCGCCCCGCTCGCCGCCAACTCGAACGCGCCGGCCGCCCCGTAGAAGCGCTTCGACACCTGGCCGGGCGCCAACCCGGCGACCGCCCCCGGCAGCACCGACACCGACACCGGCGCCGCACGAAGCCCCGGATTGACCAGCAGCACCCCGGTCCAGTCGCCGGACACGGTGCGCGTCGCCGACGCATCCCCCGCCCACAGCGCCCCACCGCCGGCGGAGCCGGTCCCCGCGGGAATGGCCCCCGTGCCCGCAGCCAGATCGAGCTGCAGTCGCTTTTCGCCTGCCGGCAGCGTCAGCGGCAACGAACCGCCCGCCGGCAGCACGACGTGCAGCGCCGTATCGACCCTCTGCCCCGGTGCCGCGACCAGCGTATGCAGCACGACGCTGAGCCGCGCCTCCGGCCCTGTCGCGCGCAGCGGCACAGGCCGCCCGCCCGAGGCGATCACGCTGGCTTCGGCCCAGCCGGTTTCTGCGCCCAGGCTGGCCCCCGTCCGCGCCTGCCATAGCTGGGTGTCGGCGACCGCCGGCAGCGTCGCCACGACCCCTTCGGGCAAGGTCAGCGCCACCGCCTCGCCGGGCGTGGGCACGAGGCTCGCCGCATCCACCACGCCCGCAGGCCCCAGCAGCCACAGGGTGTGGTCCTGCGGCAGCACCGTCCCGGCCTCGACAGGGCGCAGCCCCGATCCGGGCCAGCTTCCAGCCAGCAGGCCGGCCTCGACCTTCGCCAGCCCCACCGGCATCGCGACCCGCGCCACGGCCACGGGGCCAGCCAGGCCTTCGAGCGGCGCCAGCGTCACGCGCCCCGGCGCCTGCGCCGTCGCCATCACGGTCCGCGCGGCCAGCGTCACCGGGTCGGGGCCGCCATCGACGGTCCAGGCCTGCACGCGCCAGGGGCGCGGGTCACCATCCGCCGGGCTGGCGACCACCGGGGTCAGCCCGTCGTCGCGCGCCACCACGCTCCAGCCTTCCGCGCGCTGGCGTTCCAACGTCAGCGTCAGCGGCGCCGCCGACCGGGCCTGTGCCACGATCAGCCCGTCCGGGGCCGGCTGCTCCAGGCGCATCACGTGTACCCCGGTCCCGGCAAGCACGGCGGCCGTCGACGGGGCGGGCGCCGGGTCGAGGGCGGCGGGCAGCGCCAGCCGCACCTCGACCTGCGGCGCGGACGCATCGTCGCTGGCGTCATCCGGCTTGGGCGGCGATCTCACCGGGTCGGCGGCCTGGCTCGCCGCGGTCTGCGCGGTCTGGTCATCAGCCGCCGCCTGGTCATCAGCCCCTTTCGTCGCCTCGCTGTCATCGCCACCGGACGTCGCGTCCGAGCCGCCGGCGCCATCCGCCCTCGGCGGCCCATCGCGCTGTGTCGTCGTGGACGGGTCGGGCGCCGCCGCCGCCAGCAGCTCCAGCGTGTAGGCGCCGGCCGGCAGCGGGCGCGACACCGCGATGTTCCAGTCGTCCCGGCGCGGCCCCGCCCGGTCCAGCACCCGGCCGGACGAGTCCCGCAGGACCGCCTTCACCGGCGTGGTGCCGAAGCTGGTCAGACTGACCACCCGCGGCGCCGCCAGGGCGAACGGCAGCGTCGCCGGCAGCCCGACCGAGCGCGGCACGCCCGGCTGCAGCGAGGCGCTATCCAACGTCACGGCATAGTCGGCGCGGTCGTTGCGCCCCAGGCTGGTCACGTCCAACCGGTACGTTCCCGCCTCCAGCGCCCCCTCGAAGCGCCGCACGATCCGCCGGGGCGCGTCGTCCGACCCCTCCCGCAGCAACACGCCGGCCATGATGTCGCTCAGCGTCAGCGACACGGCTGCGCGGCCCTCCAGCGTGAACACCCACCGATCCGGCGTGCGCGCGGCCGTCGCCGCATCCGGCTCCCGCCATGTCGCGGTCTGCCGCCGGGCGAACGGCAACGCATGCGGACCGTGCCCCGCGATCGCCACCGGCTTCTCGATCGTCCGCAGCCGCAGCACGACCTGCCGCGTCACCGGGGACGGCTCCACCACGATGCGATAGCGGCCCGGGGTCATCGGCTGCTCGATCCCGTCCAGTACACCGGGCGGGATCAGCGGCCAGCCCTCCGCATCCTCCAGCCGGCCCCGCCACGCGGCGCCCAGGCCGGCCACGTCCAGATGCAGGGTCTGCGCCGCGCCGACCAGCACCGGAACCACACCACCGCTGCCCGCCGGCAGCGTCGCACGCACGCTGCCGCCGGGTCGCAGCGTCGCCATCTGCAGCAGTGGCGCCGGGGAGGCCAGCAACCCGGCGCGCCCGGCCGAATCCGACGCCGACACCTCCACCTGGTAGCGCCCGGTCCGCAACGCCCGCTGGATCAGCATGTTCTCCCCGACGCCATCGGCCTCGCTCGCCGCCAGCCCGGGGATGAACGCGGTGGACAGGCGCCCGCTCGTATGCAGCCGGCCCAGCGTCTCGATCCGGAACAGGCCGCCTTCCGGCACCGCCAGCGCGAACGAGCGTGGCTCGTTGGGCGCCAGGTCGAAGAACACCGGCGTGCCGGCCAGCAGGGCAGGCGCGCCCGCCTCCGGCTGTGGCGCCGGGATCGTATTCGGGGCGCCGGGCTCGCGGCGCCATGCCAGCACCACCGTGCGGGCCCGGTCCGCGGGCGGCAGCGTGATGCCGAGCCCCTGCGCCGTCGGTGTGCGGGCATAGGGCACCGGCCCCACGTCCACCTCCGTCACGCTGAGCACCCCACCGGCCGCAAGCTGCACCGGCACGCTCAGCCCGGTGCCGCCGGCCAGCGTCACCGTCAACGGGCCTTCCGCCAGCGCCACCGGCACGGCCCGGGCAGAAAGACCCAACCGCAGGCCCGGCGCCACCCCGCCGCGCAGCCGCAGCCGCTCCCCCGCCTCGACCGTCTGGATGCCGAGCGGCACCACCGGGTCGGGCGGCAGGGGTGCCGCGAGGGCGGGTGCCGCGTTGGCCGGTCCAAGCACCAACTCCAGAGCGCCCACCGCGCCGTCCTGCGGGACGAGCGTCAGGCCGTATACCCCCTCCGGCAGGTCCGCATCCTGGCGGCCGCCGCGCACGGACACGCCGCTCGTGCGCAACGACACCGCGCCTCCGCTGCTTCGGGCCAGCAGCGTGGTCGGGCCGCGCAGGTTGAAGCGCGCATGCCAGCCGCCGCCCGCGCTCAAGGACGGCAGGGATTCCGCGACGATCCGGGGCGGCTTGGCCGAGCGGTCGGCGCGCTCCAGCAGCACCGTCGGCGGGACCTCGTCACCCCCCGCGCCCTCCGTCACGGCCGACACCCAGTATGTGCCGGGCTTGTCCACAACCTGTCCCGGCCGCTCCTGCGCGCGCAGCGTGAACCGCTGCCCGGCCGCCGCCCGAACCGTCACGATCGAGTCCCGCCCCGGTTCCACCACCAGGCGCGCCACCGGCTCACGACTCTCCTTGGCGATCGCCGCGGTGCCGCGCGACGTCCGGATCTCGGCTGCCGCGGCCTCCGGCAGCGACAGGCGCAGCAAGGCGGCCCGGGCCGGCAAGGTGAACGGCTCGCTGCCGAACGGCCCGATCACGCCGCCAGCCCAGCCCAATTCCAGCGCATCGGACGCCCCGGCACGCACATGCAGCGGCTGCGCCGCGTCGCCGTCGGTCCACGTCGCGGGGGGACCGCCATAGGCGACCACGAGGTACACCCCCGGCTCGACCCGTCCCACCAGTTGCGCATCCGTCAGCCGGTGGCCCGGCACCGGCTCGATCGACGAGATCGCCGGCGCCAGCCCGCTCAGCACCCGCCCGTCGCGCCACAGCCGCACATCCGCGAGCGCGCGCCCCGCAACCTCGATCCGCACGGCGCCCGAGGGCGGCACATTCAGCCAGAAGCTGCGCTGCGCCAGATCGTTCAGCGCCGTGGACAGCGGCTGCCCCGGCTGCGGCAGCGCTGCCGGCGGGGCCGCATCCCGGAACGGCACCACGGTCAGCGTCATGTCGCCCGTCGCCCCCGGCGCCGCCATCGCCCTGACCTTGTAGGTGCCGACATCCAGCAGCACGTCCAGCCGTCCGTCCTGCGACCCGGCGGCGCCAACCGGGTCCGAGGGGCCGGTCAGCATGTCGACCAGTTGAAGAGCCGCCCCGCCGCCGCTTTTGACCGCCAGCGCAAAGCGCCCGGCGACGGTCACGGTCAGCAGCGTCTCCGCCGACTCCGCCGCCGGCAGGCTGGTGCGGTCCAGCGACGCGGCCGCTTGCGGCAAAACGATCGCCGGGATCGCCGGATCGGGCACTGGCCGGGGCGCCGGGTCCGTCTGAGTGGCCTGCACGGCCGGGCCGGGCGTCACGGCCGGCGTTGCGCCCGGCATTGCGCCCGGCGTTGCGCCCGGCGTTGCGACCGGACGGGCCAGCGTAGCGAGCCGGGCCGTGAGCTGATCCCGCAGGCACGCAGGGCGCGCCCCACCGGCTTGCCCGCACCCGGCATCACGCGCGCGCAGCCACGCAAGCTGGTCCTGTCGCAACGCGTCCCGCTGCTCCGGCTGCCGCAAGACGGAGGCGGCATACGCCTCGCCGACAGCGCGATCCAACGCCACCAGGGCGGGGCTGGCGCAGATCGCGCGCTCGCTCGCCGTCCTCGCCTTGCCACAGTCGATCCCGGCCCCGCCTGCCCCCTGCGCACGGGCGGACAGCGCAGACAGACTGCTCCCAAGCGCGATCAGACAGACGAACCCGGCGATCACGCGCATCGTTAGTCTCCTCCGAACCACAGCTTGTCACGCCGCTGCGGCCCAAGGAAGGTCCTGAAATCCAGGCATGCGCACCGCCATGATCCGCGGCAGCCTCGACCGGCAATCGAAGAACCGCGAAGGGGTGCATCGGGCCGGGAGAGTTACCGGCCGGTCCCGTTGGCGGGACAATTCCCGGGCCCGCCGTGCGGCCCCGGACGGACCCAGCGGTCGGGCTGCCGACGTGGCCAGTCGGGCGTCGGGCACGACACATAGCCCCGCCGCTGCGCAAGTCGATCGACGGCCAGATATTGCGGGATCGGGGCGACCTGAGACGCAACGATGCTGGCTGCCACGAAGATCAGATAGCGGCCGACCCATGGCCTGCGCCGCTTGGCCTCGCGTTTCATCGCCTCGGGCGTGGCCTGCCTGCTGAACAGCAACAGCACGCCGAAGCTGATCGCGGTCGGGGTCAGCAGCAGGCCCGTGGCGATGTAGTGCTCCGACACGATCATCGGGCGCCGCTCGGTGAACCCCTTCAGCAGCGTCACCAGATCGCCGCCCGAAAGCCAGCCGAGCACGGCCGCCATGGCGAAGCAGATCGCCGAAAGCCCGAGCGCCTTCCACCGCCATGCCGTGATCGCCATCAGGCCGGCGCTGGCAACATGCGGGACAGCGTGGGGGTCATTGTTCCATGGCTGCCGCGGAACGGTGCTCGGGATGCGGCCTGCCGCCCGGGGCGGCACAGTCTCCACCCACCCCATGCATCATCATCGCCTGCTATCGAAGCCCGGTGACGGGTCTACCCTCGGGCGCGGTGATCTGCCAGCCGAAGCGGATCTTGCGTTCTTCCTTGGGCGCGTAGGTCGCGATCCAGGCGAGCACGCCGGGCTTGTCGTCGACGTCCCGGGTCGTGGGTTGCGGGTCTGCCGACGTGGTCACGACAAGCTCGACATCGCCTGACACGGGAGCCTGGTCGAACGCCGTGATCTCGATCGGCTGGTCGTGGAAGTTGCGGAGGGTGACCAGGCCCTGGGCGGCCTGGGTCACCTTCTTGGAGCCGATGATCGACCAACCTTCCGTCGATTTCTTCTGTTCCTGGCTCTCGAACGTCACCTTGATGCGGTCGTCGGGGCCGAAGGGCCATGTGATCGGCTCGCCGGGCCGGACCAGGCCGGCCTGTATGCGGCCCACGAAGGTGGCATCGAGATACAACGCGACCGGGCCGGGGAGCATGGGCACCGGCGCCGGGCTGCTGAACCGGGCCTGAAGATAGGCGTGCGGATCCAGCCGGGGAACGCTGGTGGCAGCCAGTTTCGCAACGGCGGTCATGTCGGCGATGCGGACACGGTGCTCGGCCCCGTCGCTGGGAATGCCGCTGCGCCCGGGGATGCCGTATTCGACCGACAGGCCGGTGGCGGCCATCGTGGCGGCCGCTTGCTGCGCCTCCACCGGAATGGGTTCGGCCTCGACGGCGGCGTCTTGAGCGTTGGCGATTTTCGCCCGGGCGGCCTGGGCGGGGGCTGGGGGCGGGGGCGGCGCCATGGCCACCATGGGGGCAACCGGGCGGGGCGGGGCCGGCTGGGGTTCATACAGCGCGATGCGCCAGGGCTGCAGCCCCGGCGGCTGGATTCCGGCGGACGGCCTGGCTGTCGAAAGGGTGACCGCGACAGTGTTCCAATCCTCGCCGGTGCGCTGGACGACCGCGGCTTCCTCGCGAAGCGCCAAGGTGCCGGAGGCGCTGTCGAGGCGGGCTTCATAGACGGGATGCCAGCTGGCGCCACGCACCTGATAGGTGACGGACAGCTCCAGCGTGGTCGCCGTGCCGGCATTGACGGCGATGGCGATTTCCAGCGTGCCGGTCGCCGGCCTGGTGGTGGCGCTCTGCTCCGCCCCGAGCGCCGACTTTTCGCGCTCCAGCGCGGCGCGGGCGGCGTTGGCGGTGCGGGTGGCTTCGCCGATCTCGGCGATGCCGTCGCGCACCGCGATACGGGCGGCTTTCCAGGCGGCCGGGTCGTCGGCGAGGCGGGCCTTCGGTTCCGGGCCGGTCGGCGGGGCCGGCGGGCGTCCTTCCGCCGCCCCGGCAGCCAGGCTCTCGAGCAGCCTGCGCTCGGCGTCAAGGCTGGCGAGGGTGACATCGACGCCCGCGATCCGGTCGTCGAGCGCGCGCAGCTTCGCCTGGACGGCGGCACCGCGTTCGGCCAGCGCATTGCGGTCGAAGGTCACCTGGCGGGTTTCGACCGAGCCGATGGTGACGACGCCGACAGCCTTGCCGCGTGCGTTCACGCTGTCGGCCACCAGGCCGGCCGGAACACCACCGACGATGACGATGCTGTCCCCGGCGGGAATCGTGACGGAAGCGGTCCGGGTGACCGAGGCCTGGTCCGGGTAGACGGTGACCGCGGATGGCAGCGCGTCCGCAGTGACCCTGGGCGGTGCCTCGGCCCAGGCGGGGGCCAAGGCGGGGGCAGCGAGGACCGCGGTGGCCGATCCGAGCAACAGGCAGATGGTCGTGCGCATGACAGGGCCCCGTCGTTTTGGACAGCTTACCGCATATGAGGAGAACAGGACGCTGTGGAGGGACATAGGACGTCGTTGCATCAGTGTCGGCGCCAGCAGCCGCGTCCGAGGGTGATGGATGCGGGTTGATAGCCACGACGATCGGCGTCCGGCGGGTCTCGAACTCGGTCACCCCCGGAGACACGACCGCTGTCGCAAGCGTGCTGCACGATGGACCTTTCGATGCCGAGCATCGGTTGGGCAGTGGATCGGGAGTTGGTGGCCACACCCAGCACTCGGGCCTGGTCTACTGGTTTGTAGGGACCGTGGGGGCCAGAAAGAGGCCGCGATGATGAAGCCGTAGCGCGGCAAGCCCGCAAAGCGACCAGGAAGATGGGGCAACCTCTATCCCATGGGCTCGGCAAGGTGGAGTGTGCAGGGCCCGCGATCCCGCGACCGAAACCGCCTCAACGGCCAGATTGCCCTGTCATCACCACGCTGGAGCCACTCATGCCCTTGCTCGGTTGCATCGCGGACGACGTCACCGGGGCAACCGACCTGGCCAGCACCCTGGTGCGACAGGGCATGACTGCCGTCCAGATCGTCGGTGTGCCAGACGGGCCGCCGCCTGACGCGGACGCTGTCATCGTGGCGTTGAAGTCGCGCACGGCGCCCGCCGCCGAAGCCGTGGCGGAAAGCCTCGCGGCGTTGGACGCCCTGCAGGCTGCGGGCTGCCGTCAAGCGAAGGGACTGCATTCGGCGCTGAAGTCCGGCAACTTCGGGACCGCCGATTTCTGCACCAAGGCCTTCGGGTGCCAGGCATGAGCGACGCCACAGTGCGCGAGGCGATCTGCCGCCTGGGGGCCAGCATCTTTCAGCGCGGCCTGACCTTCGGCAGTTCCGGGAACATCAGCCACAAGCTTGACGATGGCGGCTGGCTGATGACGCCGACCAATGCTTCTTTGGGCGCGCTGGACCCGGCCCGACTGTCCCGGTTGGACGCTGCCGGGCAGTTGGTGTCCGGCGACAAGCCCACCAAGGAAGGGTTCCTTCATCGCGTGATGTACGAAGGTCGCCCGGATGCCAAGGCGGTCGTGCATCTGCATTCCACCCACTCCGTCGCCGTGTCCTGCATGGCGGACGTCGATCCCGCAGACGTGCTGCCGCCGATCACCCCCTATTACGTGATGCGTATCGGCCGACTACCGCTGGTGCCTTACTTCCCACCCGGTGACGAGCGCCTGGTGGACGCGGTGCGGCCTCTGATCGGCACGCACCATGCGGTGCTGCTGGCCAACCATGGGCCGGTGGTGGCGGGCACGTCCCTGGACGCGGCCCAGGGTGCGATCGAGGAGTTGGAGGAGACGGCCCGCCTGTTCCTGATGCTGCAGGGGCACCGGGTGCGCCACCTGACGCCCGAACAGGTGGACGAACTTCGGACGCGGTTCGGCTGAGGCGGACCTCACCGATCAGACGGCGTTCATCTCCAGGCTGCGCCTGAGCTTCAGCACGGCCGCGGAGTGAAACGTCGCGTTGGCCGCGAACGTCTCCGACCGGGACCACCGTTCTATTCCGCCCTCCAGCATCGCGACCTGCATCGCGCGTGCCTGCTCGAGCACCGTGGGGTCCAGGGTGTAACCCGGCTCCAGCAGCGCGGCCGGCTCGCTCACGCAGGCCTCACTGGAGGCGGCGCGCCGAGGGATCCGGTGCAGGCCTGAACCAGCCCGGGCAGGACCTCCGTGACGTTGCCGAACAGCAGGCCAGCCCAGGAGCCCCGTGTCCGCACGAAGTCCCGCATCGTCGGCTCCCTCCCTGTTCGCCGGTCGCTTTGCGCGCCTCGGCCCTTGCGTCCCCGGTCGCCGGTTCAATCGGCGAATGCCACGACCCCATCCGCCGCCCGCACGCCGTGCCCGTCCGGCAAGACGAATAGCGGGTTGATCTCCGCCACCTCCAGCCGGTCCCCGAGCTGCGCGACCATCGCCGAGAAGGCGATGATCGCCGCGACCAGCGCGCCGACATCGGCCTTGGGCCGCCCGCGATAGCCGTCCAGCAACGGCCAGGTCTTGAGCGCACGCACCAGGGCAAGCGCCTCCGTCTCCGAAAGGCCGCCGCTTGCCGGCAGCAGGCATATCGCGGTGTCCCGGAAGATCTCTGCGGTCACCCCGCCCATGCCCAGCAGGATGGCCGTGCCGAGCGGGTCGCGGTTCATGCCGAGGATCAGTTCCGTCCCGCCGCCGACCATCTCCTGCACCAGGAACCGGTCCGGCCGGGTTCCCGTGTGACGTGCCACATCATCCGCCATCTGCGCCAGGCGCGCGCCGATGCTGGCCGGCGTCTGCCCGACCGCCACCCCCCCCACGTCGCTTTTATGCACGATCGCGCTGGACAGGACCTTCAACACCACCGTCCCGCCCAGCGCGGTGGCGGCCTCTTCTGCCTCGCGGGCGCAGGTCGCCACGATCTCGCGCGCGCCGCCGATCCCGGCGCGGCTGAACAACAGCTTAGCCTGCGCCTCGTCGAGAAAGCCGGAAGGAAGCGCGCCGAGGTCCATCGCCGGCCGAGCGTTGCGCGCCGTCATCGGCCGGGTGACCCGCCCGGCCGAGATCATCCCCTCCAGGGCCGACGCGCAGCTCTCCGGCTCGGTGAACGACGGCACCCCCATCCCGGTCAGCAAGGCCGCGGCGTCCGGCGCATGCGGGCTGATATACGCCAGCACCGGCTTGTCGCTCCGCGCCAGGCAGGCCCCGATGGCGCCCGCCATCAGCGCCGGGTTGCCGACACCCGAGGAGCCCACGATCACGACCAAAGCGTCATAGCTGGAGGAATCCAGCAAGGTCTCGATGGCGCCGCGCAGCAGCTCGGGCTGCAAGCCGGCCAGCGTCACGTCGATGGGATTGCGATCCAACGCGGCCTCGTCCCCGGTCTGCAGCGCCCGCAGGCGCAGGGCTGTCTCGGCGTCCGGCACGGGCGTGTCGAATCCCGCGACGCCCAGTGCGTCCGACACCAGCGTGCCCGCCCCCCCCGTCGACGTCAGCACCGCGACACGACGCCCGCGCGGCCGCCGGCCCGTCGCCAACGCCGCAGGAATGTCGAGCAATTCGCTGAAGCGGTGGGCGCGGATGACGCCCACCTGGTCGAAGAGCGCATCGTACATGCGGTCCGACCCGGCCAAGGCGCCGGTATGCGAGACCGCGGCGCGGGCCCCCGATTCCGAGCGCCCGATCTTGAAGGCGACCACCGGCTTGCCCGCGGCGGCGGCCTTGAGCGCAGCCGAGCGGAACTTCACCGGGTCCCGGATGGTCTCCACATACAGCGCGATCGCCGTCGTATCCGGGTCATCCGCAAAGAACGCCACGAAGTCCGCGAGTTCGAGGTCCATCTCGTTGCTGGTCGAGACCAGCTTCGACAGGCCGACCCCCCGCGCCGATGCACGGGACAGCAGCGCACCCAGGATACCGCCGCTCTGCGACACCACCCCAATCCCGCCCACCGCGAAACCGTCGCTGTCCAGCGCGCCCGAGGCCGACAGCGGGATCTTGTCCACCAGGTTCACGAGCCCGATCGTGTTGGGTCCCAACAGACGCATCGTGCCCGCGGCGGCAACAAGCTCCTCCTGCCGCCGCCGTCCTTCCTCGCCGGTCTCGCCGTAGCCGCTGGCGAGAACGATGGCGACCGACGTTCCCAATGCCGCCAGATCGCGGACCGCACGGTGGGCGTTGCTGGCGCCCAGCAGCACCAGGCCGACGTCGGGAACCGCCGGCAACGACCGAACGTCCTTGTAGCAGGCAAGCCCGGCAATCTCGTCCGCGCGCGGGTTCACCGGCATGATATGACCGGCGAACCCATGCTTCTGAAGGAAATGGACCGGTCGGCCCGCGGTTTTCGCGGGGTCGCCCGACGCGCCCACGATGGCAACGGATCGCGGCTTCAGCAGCAGCGCAACCGCCGCGTTCGTCGCAGCCTCGTCGACGTCCGGCATCAGCGCGTGGCCGAGCGGGCGAGGAACGCCTCGACGGAGGCCCGGTGCTCTTCGCTCGTGTAGCACATCGCCTGCGCCTGGCTCCCGGTCGCGAACACCTGCTCCGCCGAAAGCTCGGAGCTCTGATTGAGGATCGTCTTCGCCAGCGCGAGCGCCGTCGGGGAACCCGCCCCAAGCTGCCGCGCCCAGGCCTGAGCCTCGGCCACCAGCGTCGCACCCTCGGCCCGGCGGTCGGCGATGCCCAGCCGCAACGCCTCCTCGGCATCCACCCGGCGGCCGCTGAAGATCAGCTCCTTCGCCGACGGCAGCCCGACCCGGCGCGGCAGGAAGTACATGCCCCCGCCATCCGGGATCAGGCCCCGCATGATGTAGGACCAGGTGAAGCTCGCATGCTCGCTCGCCACCACGAAGTCGCATGCAAGCGCCGTGTCCGCGCCCAGCCCGGAAGCGGCCCCGTTCACTGCGGCGATCGTCGGCTTCGGCATCCCGTGGAGCAGGCTTTGCGCCTTGTGCACGCCTTGCTGCCGGGTCCATCCGTTGAACGCCACCTGGCCCGGGGGCGCCGTCAGGCGACGCTCCATCCCGGAGACGTCCCCACCTGCGCAGAACCCCTTCCCCGCCCCGGTCAGCACGACGGCCCGGACCGCGGCGTCCACCGTGACCTGCTCGAGCACCTCGATGAACCGCAAGCGCATACCGTCGGTAAACGCGTTCCGCTTCTCCGGCCGGTTCAGCACGATCGTCGCAACGCCGCTGTCCACACTCAGTCGGACCATGTCTTGTTCCATAAAGTGATCCTTGAAGTCGGGTGGCTTAATGCAGGGAGTGCTTGTTTCGGTGACGATCGTGTTCCACCGCGTCACCTCGGCAGCGACCAACGCCTCCGGCGAATCCGGACCACCGAGCTCAGGCGTTCGTCGCGGCATCGAGGCGACCGATGCAGGCCTCGCCAGGCGGTTCGATGCCGCATCCGCTGCCGCACCGGCGCGCCGCATGGCCCGGGGCCGGTGTGGCAGCCAGGTGGGGCAGGGCACGGCCGGGTCAGGCGGCGCGGCGCCAGCCGAAGGCCAGTGCCCCGGCACCGATCAGCAGGGTGCCGCCGGTGCGGTTGACCGCGCGCTGGACGCGGGGCTGCCGCAGCCGCTCCCGCGCCATGGCAGCGAGGAGTGCGTACAGCAGCGAGTTCAGCGCCGCCATGGTGACGAAGGTGGTGACCAGGATTGCGACCTGCGGCAGGAACGGTCTGCTGGCGTCCAGGAACTGCGGCACGAAGGCGACGAAGAAGATGATGGCCTTCGGGTTCAGCGCCGCGACCGCGTAGGCGTGGGCGAACATGCGCAGCGGCCCGGCCGTCGGCGTGGCGGCCAAGGTGGTGCCGACCGGGGCGCGCCACAGCTTCACGCCGAGGTAGATGAGGTAGGCGCCGCCGATCCAGCGCAGCCCCGTGAACACCGCCGCCGAGGTGGCCAGCACAGCACCCAGGCCGAGCATGGAGGCCGTCATGGCGGTGAGGTCGCCCAAGGCCACGCCCGCGGCGATGGCGGCTGCCGGTTTGCGCCCGTGCCCCAGCGCGTAGGAGATGATCAGCAGCACCGTCGGGCCCGGGATGGCGAGCAGGATGGCGGCAGCGGCGACGAAGGCGAGCCAGTGGTCGAGCGGCATGCGTGTTCTCCATGACCGAACCGACCATCCACGGGCGTGGCGGCAGCGCAAGCCCCCGGCCCGTGGGAAAAGCGGGGCGAACGGGCCTGGGCGCGTGAAACACTGGAGGTAGCGTTGGCGGAGGACGGGTTCGCCGTAGAGCTGCTCTGCGGTTTGGCGGGCTGCCTTGGATGCGGCTGCGTAGGCGGCCGGGTCGTCCCATAGGCGGATGACGGTATCGAACCAGGGCTGCGTCTGCAGCCCAACTGCAGCCCAAATGCAGCATGGGCCGGATGTGAAATCCGGTGCACGGTGCGGCTGCGGACATGATCGAGACGATGGACGGCGAATCGGCGATGGTGGCGGAGGCACGCACCCATCCTGGGCCTAGATGCGGAGGAGTAGAGCACCATGGCGACACGACGCGGGTTCGGGCGGGGCTTTCTGGGCGGCCTGATGTTCTGCAGCTGCGGCGTCCTGGATGCCGCGCACGCGCAACAGGCGCTCCCGCGATCCCAGGCGGCGGAGGGCGTGGCGAAGCTGCCGATCATGGTTGCGGGGCAGCGGGTGCGAACGGTCGACGCGCACGCCCATTGCTTGTTTCAGGAGTCGCTCGACCTGATCGGGCCGGCCGCGGCGCGGGCTGCGCTGCCCGACACGAAGGGCGTGGCCGAGCATTTCGTGGGTGCCGAGGGGGCCGGGGTGGCGCAGCGGCTGGCGATGATGGACCGCATGGGGATCGACATGCAGGTGCTGTCGATCAACCCGTTCTGGTACCGCGCCGACCGGGATACGGCGGCCAGGATCGTGGCCATCAACAACGCCCGGCTGTCGGAGTTGTGCCGGGAGCATCCGGACCGGTTCCGCGCCTTCGCGTGCCTGACGATGCAGGATCCGGCGTTGGCGGTGCAGCAGCTCGACGACGCGGTCCGCAAGCAGGGGCTGGTCGGCGCGGCCATCGGGGCCAGCATGCTGGGCGAGAGCTTTGCCGATCCGAAGTATCTTCCGGTCTGGGCGAAGGCAGAGGAGCTGGGCGTCACGATCTTCATCCATCCGCAGAGCACGCCGGAACTGGCCAAGCGGTTCGCCGGCAATGGCTGGCTGTCGAACACGATCGGCAATCCGCTCGACACGACGATCGCCTTGCAGCACTTCATCTTCGAAGGGGTGCTGGAGAAACATCCGCGCCTGAAGCTGCTGGCGGCCCATGGCGGCGGGTATCTCGGCTCCTATGCGGACCGCTCGGACCATGCCTGCTTCGTCTCGCCGCAGAACTGCAACGCCGCCATCGTGCTGTCGAAACGGCCGAGCGCATACCTCGATCAGATCTACTTCGATTCGCTGGTCTTCTCGCCCGAGGCGCTGCGGCATCTCGTGGCCCAGGTCGGGGTGAACCAGGTCGTGCTCGGGACCGACACGCCGATTCCGTGGGAGCTGCATCCGGTGGATCATGTGATGGCGACGCCGATGGGCGATACGGATCGGGCGGCGATCCTGGGCGGCAATGCGGCCCGGCTGTTCGGGCTACCGGCCTAGAACGGGATAAGATGACATAGAACGTCCATCCCAGATCGAGGAAAGCATCATGCGACGCAAGCCAAGCCGCTGTTCCGTTCTACCGGTCCTGCTTGCAACGGGCTTGCTGTTCGCCTGCGGTGCCGGTGTGGCGCGGGCGCAGACGATCGAGGTCCCGGTGGTGTTGCCGCTGACCGGCGGCGCGTCGTTCCTGGGGCAGGGCGAGCGCGACGCACTGCGCATCCTGGAGGGGGTTCTCAACCGCGGCCCCGGTCCGCAGCTTCGTTTCGTCTTCCATGACGACCAGTCCAGCCCGCAGACCGCGGTCCAGCTCGCGTCCCAGATCAAGGCGCAGCAGCCGCCCGTGGTGCTGGGCTCCGCCATCGTCGCCATGTGCAACGCCATGTCGCCGATGCTGAAGGGCGGTCCCGTGATGTATTGCTTCTCGCCGGGCATCCATCCGCCCGCCGGCAGCGACGTGTTCACGGCGTTCATCTCCACGCACGATCTGGCACGGTCCCTGGTGCGCTACTACCGCGGCCGTGGCTTCACCCGGCTGGCCATGATCACCAGCACGGACGCCAGCGGCCAGGACGGCCGGCTGGGCTTCGAGGAGGCGTTGAAGCTGCCCGAGAACGCCGGGCTGTCCTTCGTGGCGAACGTGCAGTTCAACCCGGCCGATGTCAGCGTCTCGGCCCAGGTGCAGCAGATGAAGGCCGCGAGCCCGCAAGCCGTCATCGCCTGGACCAGCGGTGCGCCGTTCGGGACGGTGCTGAAGGGGATCGTGCAGGGCGGCCTCGACGTGCCCGTCGCGACGACCGACGCGAACATGACCTATGCGCAGATGACGCAGTACGCCTCGTTCATGCCCACGGAGGCGCTGTTCATGTCGTCGGAGTGGCCACCGCATGAACAGGGCCTGACGCTGGACCCGCGTGTGATCGCCGCCCAGAAGGTCATGTTCGACGCCTATGCCGCGGCCGGCGTCAAACCGGACATCTCGGCTGCGTTGGCCTGGGATGCCGGGCTTCTGACCGCACAGGCGCTGCAGGCGAGCGGCGGGAACCAGGCCAAACCCGAGATGATCCGGAGCTACATCGCGGGGCAAAGGGACTGGCCGGGCATCAACGGCATCTACGACTTCACCAAGGTCCCGCAGCGCGGGCTGGACGAGAGCGCGACGGTCGTCACGCGCTGGCAGCCGGATCAGAAGGCCTGGACCATCGTCAGCAAGCCGCGTGGTGAGCCGCAATGATGGATCGGCGGCCCAGGCTCCAGGCGCTGCTGCTGGCATGTCTCATCTGCATCACGGGGACGGGCCGGGCGCAGACGACCGATGTCCCGGTGGTGTTGCCGCTGACCGGCGGCGCGTCGTTCCTGGGACAGGGCGAGCGCGACGCGCTGCGCATCCTGGAGGGGGTTCTCAACCGCGGCCCCGGTCTGCAGCTTCGTTTCGTCTTCCATGACGACCAGTCCAGCCCGCAGACCGCGGTCCAGCTCGCGTCCCAGATCAAGGCGCAGCAGCCGCCCGTGGTGCTGGGCTCCGCCATCGTCGCCATGTGCAACGCCATGTCGCCGATGCTGAAGGGCGGTCCCGTGATGTATTGCTTCTCGCCGGGCATCCATCCGCCCGCCGGCAGCGACGTGTTCACGGCGTTCATCTCCACGCACGATCTGGCACGGTCCCTGGTGCGCTACTACCGCGGCCGTGGCTTCACCCGGCTGGCCATGATCACCAGCACGGACGCCAGCGGCCAGGACGGCCGGCTGGGCTTCGAGGAGGCGTTGAAGCTGCCCGAGAACGCCGGGCTGTCCTTCGTGGCGAACGTGCAGTTCAACCCGGCCGATGTCAGCGTCTCGGCCCAGGTGCAGCAGATGAAGGCCGCGAGCCCGCAAGCCGTCATCGCCTGGACCAGCGGTGCGCCGTTCGGGACGGTGCTGAAAGGGATCGTGCAGGGCGGCCTCGACGTGCCCGTCGCGACGACCGACGCGAACATGACCTATGCGCAGATGTTGCAGTACGCCTCGTTCATGCCCACCGAGGCGCTGTTCATGTCCTCGCAATGGCCGCCGCATGGACAGGGCCTGACGCTCGACCCCCGCGTGATGGCCGCCCAGACGGTCATGTTCGACGCGTACGTGGCCGCCGGTGCCAAGCCGGACAACGCGGTCGCCCACGCATGGGACCCCGCGATGCTGATCCGGGACGCCTTCCGGGCCGGCCGCACCACGCCGGCGGGCGTGCGCGACTATATCGCCGGCACCCGCGACTGGGCGGGCGTGAACGGCATCTACGACTTCACCAAGGTTCCGCAGCGGGGCCTCGACGCGGCGAACGCGGTGGTGACCCGGTGGCAGACGGACCAGAAGACCTGGACGATCATCAGCAAGCCGGGTGGCGATCCTTTTTGATCGGGACCGCGGCCACCAGGGCTGACGATTGATGCTCGGCTTCGTCCAATTCATGGTTGGCGGCGTGCTGCAGGGGGCCATCTTCGGTCTGCTGGCGGTGGGCTTCTCGTTGATCTATCGCGTCACCACCGCGGTCAACCTGGCCCAAGGCGGCTTCTGCATCTTCGCCGCCCTGCTGACATCCTCGCTGGAACAGCAGATGGGCCTGCCGGTCATCGCGGCGGGTGTGCTTGCCGTCGCGCTCACCGCCGGGCTGGCGTTGCTGCTGGGCGTCACGGTGTTCGTCCCGGGCCTCAAGCGCCTGCCCGTCAGCGCGATGTTCATCCTCAGCGCCGGGCTGCTCACGTTCCTCGAGGGCAGCGCCTTCGTCGTTTGGGGCAGCCAGTCCTACACGCTGCCCGCCTTCTCCGGGGAGCGTCCGCTCGTGCTCGGGGGCGTGCTGCTGCCGCCGCAGGGCTTGTGGCTCGTGGGCCTGATGGCCGTCTTCACGCTGGCCCTCGGCATCACGCTCTCGGCCACGCGGCTCGGCCGCGCCTTCCGGGCCTGCGCGGAGAACCCGTTCGCCGCCAGCCTCATGGGCATCGGCGTCGCCCGCATGCAACTGCTGAGCTTCGTCCTGGCGGCCTCCATCGGCGGGGCGGCGGGCGTGGTGATCGGCCCCATCACCTCGTTCCAGTTCGACACCGGGCGCATGTACACCATCTTCGGCTTCATCGCCGCAGTGATCGGCGGCATCGGCTCGCCACTCGGGGCCCTCGCCGGTGGCCTGTTCCTGGGGGTCGCGACCCAGCTTGCGGCCGCCTACATCTCGTCGTTGTTCAGCAACGCCCTCGCGCTGATCCTCCTGCTCGTCATCCTGCTGTGGCGGCCCAGCGGGCTGTTCACCGCCGGCCCGGCCCGGCGGCAGGACGTGCGTGACGAGCCCCGGACGGAGCGCGCCGTCGTCCGCCTGACCGGGCGCAGCGGCTGGCTCCTGGCGCTGGCGGGGGCCGCGGCGCTGTTGATCGTGATCCCGTGGTCGCTGCAGTCGAGCAGCCTCATGAGCTCCGTCATCATCACCGGCATCCTGTTCATCGCCGTGCTCGGGCTCGACGTGCTCATGGGGTTCGGCGGCCAGGTCAGCCTGGGCCAGGCGGGGTTCATGGCGATCGGCGCCTATACCGCGAGTGCGTTGGCCGTCGGTTACGACGTGCCGCCGCTGCTCGGCACGCTGGCGGGCCTGGTCCTGTCGCTCGCCTGCGCCGTCGTGCTGGCGCTCGGGACCATGCGGCTGCGCGGGCTTTACCTCGCCATCGCCACCCTGGCGTTCGGCCTGCTGGTCGACTCGCTGGCCGTGGGCCTCGACAGCCTGACCGGCGGGCCCTCCGGCCTGGTCGGCATCCCGTCCTTCTCCGTCGCCGGCTATGCCTTCGACACGCCGTTGCAGAACTACACCCTCGTCGCCGGCATCATCGTCGCGCTGTTGGCTGCCCTGGTCGGCGGCATGCGCAGCCGCTTCGGCCGCGCCCTGCTCGCCATCCGGGCCGACCCGCTCGCGGCCGCCGCCCTGGGCATCCGCATCCAACGCTACAAGCTCGCGGCCTTCTGCATCAGCGCCGCCCTCGGCTCGCTATCGGGCAGCCTGTATGGCTTCTACTTCCACTTCCTGGCGCCGGAGATGGTGGGCACGCCGGTATCGTTGCAGATGCTGGCCATGCTGGTCGTGGGCGGGGAGGGGACGCTGGTCGGTCCGTTGTTCGGCGCGGTGGTCCTCACGCTGTTGCCCACCGTCTTCGCCCCGCTGGCCCAGTTCAAGACGCTCGGAACCGGCCTGCTGCTCGTGGTGTTCTCGCTGTACCTCCCCAGCGGCATCTTCGGCCTGCTCGCCCGTGCCATCGGGGGCCTGGAGCGGCCCGGCCCGGCCCGGCCAAGCGCATGAGCCCCGCCCCTGTCCCGGCCCTGGCGGTCGCCGGCCTGGGCGTCGCCTTCGGCGGCGTCCGCGCCGTGGATGACGTGTCCTTCGACGTCGCTGCCGGCACCGTCACCGCGATCATCGGGCCGAACGGCGCCGGCAAGACCACGCTGTTCAACCTCGTCACCCATCTGCTCACGGCGTCGGCGGGAACCGTCCGGTATTTCGGGCAACCGATCGACCACCTCTCCCCGGACCGCATCGCCGCCATCGGCCTGATCCGCGCCTTCCAGAGCGCCCGCATCTTCCCGGGCATGACGGTGCTGGAGAACGCCATGGTGGGCGCCCATCGCCTCATCCCCGGCTCCGTCATCGGGCAGTTTCTCTGGAGCCCGGCGTCCCGGCGGAACGAGCGCCTGCTTCGCGCCCGGGCCGAGGCGCTGCTGGACATCGCCGGGCTGACCGCCCAGCGCGACGAGTCCGCCCACCTGCTGCCGATGGGCGGCCAGAAGCTGCTGGAGATCGTCCGCGCGCTGATGGCGGCACCCAGGCTGCTGCTGCTCGACGAACCCGCCGCCGGCCTCAACGACACGGAGACCGCGGAGCTGTCCGCCATGCTGCGGGCCGTGCGTGAAGGCGGCATCACCCTTTTGCTGGTCGAGCACAACATGACCCTCGTCATGGACGTCGCGGACCAGGTCGTCGTGCTGGACGCCGGCCGGGTCGTCGCGGTCGGCAGCCCGGCCGAGATCCAGGCGAACGAAGCCGTCATCGAGGCCTATGTCGGCCGTCTCGAGGAACCCGGACATGCTTGAGGCCAAGGGTTTCTCCACGGGCTATGCCGGCCGCGCCGTGGTGCATGGCCTCGATCTCAGCGTCGCAGCGGGCGAGATCGTGGCCCTGGTCGGCGCCAACGGGGCCGGCAAGTCCACCCTGGCGCGCGCCCTGTCCGGCCTGCTGCCCGCTCTCGGCGGCAGCCTGGCCTTTGCGGGCGAGGACGTGACGCGTTGGGCCCCGGCGCGCCGGGTGAAGGCGGGGCTGCTCCATGTGCCCGAGGGCCGCCAGGTGTTCGCGGGCCTGACCGTCGCCCATAACCTCGAGCTCGGCAGCTATGCCCGCACCGGCGAGCCCGCGGCGGCCCGGCGGGAGCGGCTGGACGAGGTTCTGACCCGGTTCCCGGCCCTGCGAAGCCGCACCGCAAGCCTGGCCGGCAACCTCTCCGGCGGCCAGCAGCAGATGCTGGCGATCGGACGCGCCCTGATGGGCGAACCGCGGCTGCTGATCCTCGACGAGCCCTCGCTGGGACTGTCGCCCTCGCTGGTGCAGGAGGTGTTCGGCCTCATCGCCGGGCTCCGGTCCCGCGGCCTCGCCATCCTGCTGTCGGAACAGAATGCCCGGATGAGCCTGGCGATCGCGGACCGCGGCTACGTGATGGAGGGCGGCCGCATCGTGCTGTCCGGCCTCGCTTGCGATCTCGCCGGCTCGTCCGAGATCGCCGCGCGCTACCTGGGGGGTGGCGGGGGCGATGCCGGGCGGGCGAGCGGCTTCGAGGACGGCAAACGGCGCAAGCTGCTCGATCTGCTCCGAAATCCCGTGGGCTGGGGCTGAGCCCCCGGCCCCGAACGGATCACCCGGGGACGAGCAGGATGCGCTCCGGCACCGACCGGTCCAGCATCGCCGCGAGCGCCTTGCCGGCGTCCTCGAGCCCGAAGCAGCGCGTGGCCGGTGCCGCGACCTGGCCGGCCTGGAACAGCGCGAACACGTCCGCGAAACAGCGCCGCACGCGTGCGGGTTGCCGCTTGCGGTAGTCGCTGATCTGCAGCCCGCTCACCTCGATGTTCTTCACCATCAGGTAGTTGACCTTCACCGACGGGATGCGCCCCGCGGCGAACCCGATCACCACGACGCGGCCGCGCCAGGCCACCGCCCGCAGGGCTGCGTCGAAGATGTCGTCGCCCAGCATGTCCAGCACCACGTCGGCACCCTTGCCGCCGGTTGCCGCATACACCTGGTCGCGCAAGCCGTCGCGGAGCCCCTCGGCGCCCAGGTCGATGACCGCGTCGGCTCCCCCGTCACGGGCGAGCCCTGCCTTCGCCATGGACGAGACCCCGGCCAGCACCTGCGCGCCCGCCGCCCGGGCAAGCTGCATGGCAGCAAACCCGACCGCCCCGGTGGCGCCGAGCACGAGCACCGTCTCGCCCCGCTGGACCCGGCCGCGTTCGTGCAACCCGAACCAGGCCGTGTCGTAGGCCAGCGACATCGCTGCCGCGTCGGCGAACGACATCGCGGGCGGCAACGCGTAGCACTGGTCGGCCGGCGCCACCGCCAGTTCGGCATACCCGCCGACCTCGGCCATCGCCAGCACGCGGTCGCCCACGGCGAACCCGGCGACCCCGTCGCCCACGGCAGCCACCGTGCCGGCCGGGCCCTTGCCCGGCGTGAACGGCAGCGCCGGGGTGAACTGGTAGCGGCCCGCGATCACGACGGAGTCGACGTAGTTCACCGCGACCGCCCCCACGCGGACCAGCACCTCGCCCGCCCCGGCGACCGGGTCCGGACGGTCCTCCAACGCCAGGGCTTCCGGGCCACCGAACGCACGCACCACGACCGCCTTCATCTCGACTGCTCCCTGTTGTCTGCTTCCAGCCGCGGCCGCCCGAGAACGTCAGGCAGCGGACGGCAACCGGACGGGCACGGGCACGAGCTCGCCGGCGTCCAGCCGTGCCGCGACGGCCCGCTTCAGGATCTTGCCGCTTGCCGTCAACGGCATCTCGTCGACCTCGATGAAGAACTCCGGCTGGTCGTAGCGTGACAGGCCCGACGCATCCAGGTGCAGCAGCAGCGCCTCGGGCACCACGGACTGTCCCGGCCGCAGCATCACGGCCAGGCAGACCTTCTCGCCCAGCCGGGCGTCCGGCACCGGCAGCGCCGCCGCGCGCAGCACCGCGGGGTGCTGCATCGCCAGGCCCTCGATCTTTGCCGGGAAGATGTTGTGGCCGCCCCGGATGATCACGTCTTTCTTGCGCCCGGTGATCCGGATGTAGCCCTGCTCGTCCACCCAGCCGAGATCGCCGGTCATGAACCAGCCCTGCCGGTTGAAGCTGTCCTCCGTCGCCTCCTGCGCATCGAAGTAGCCCAGCATCAGCGACGCCCCCCGCCCCCCGATCTGCCCGACCTGGCCCGCAGGGAGCGCCAGTTCGGGGTCTGCGCGGGAGAACACCTGGACCTCGTAGCCCGGGCAGACGCGGCCGGACGTCTCGACCATGCGCTCCGGCGGATCGTCCGGCAGGGTGTAGTGGTGCGACGACGCCTCCGTCATGCCGTAGCCGCTCTGCGGCGTCACGCCATGGGCGATCAGCGCGGCGATCACGGCCTGCGGCACCGCCGCGCCCGAGATTCGGAAGCCGCGCACGCGGCCCAGCTGCGTCACCCCGCGCCGCCGCAGCTCGTCCAGCAGGTCGATCGCATGCGTCGGCACGCCCACCAGGTAGGTCGTCCCCGTCTGCACCAGCCGGTCGAGCAGCGACGCGCCGCGCGCCATGTCGTTGATCACCAGCTCCGCCCCGGTCAGCAACGCCAGCACCAGCGACCCGAAGCCGAGGTTGTGGCTGAGCGGGCTGAGTGTCGTGATCACGTCGTCCGGGCCGAGCATCCAGTCGGCCGCCACGGCCCGCCCGTTGGCCAGGAGCGTGTTGTCGCTGTGCATCACGCCCTTCGGTTGCCCCGTGGTTCCCGACGTGAAGGCGAGGTACACGACGCTGTCGGGATCGGATCCGTGGGGCGGGTCCGTGTCGGCCGCCGCCAGGCCGGGCCACAGCGTCCCGCTGCCGGCGGGTTCCAGGCGGAACACCTGCTTCAGATGGGGGCTGTCGGCGATCGCGGCGAACAGATCGTGCCGCGCGGCATCCGCGCCGTAACCGGGCTGCGTGATCAAGGCCGCGGCCCGCATCCGCGTCAGCAGCTCCACCACCTCGTTCACCGTGTGGTCCCGATGCAGGGACGGGCAGCAGACCAGCCCGTCCCGGGAGCAGGCGAGCAGGGCCACCGCCGTTTCCAGCCGGCTCGGCAGCCACACGGCCACCCGCTGCCCCGTCCGCAACCCCGCCTGCCGCAGCTGCGCCGCCAGATGGTCCGCCGCGGCCACGAGCTCGCCGTAGCCGACCCGGCGGTGCGCGTCCCGCAGCGCCGGCGCGCCGGGTTCGCGCCGTGCCCGCTCGGCCGCCAGAGCGTAGATCGTCTCGTCGCGCCAGAAGCCGGATTCGTAGCTTGTCCGCAGCCGAACCCGGTCCAGCGTGGTGAGAAGTGTGTTGCTCATCGATCCGGGCCTTGCCGTTCCATGGCCGCGAGGCGCCCGGTTCGGCCAGGCTGCGGCAGATATGCTAATGTCCTGACATAGCCGAGTGCATTTGTCTGTTGTCAAGGTCTGATCGATGGCAGACGAAAGCCCGGCCGCGACAGCACGGAATCGGCAGGAGCCCCGTCGGACATGAGTGCCAACCTGCCTGTCTCACCAGCTGAACCCGGGCGCATATCCACGCCGGGCCGGCAATCCGCCATCGCCTTCGACGCCAGGGAGCTGCTGCCGCTCGACCACGGCAGCGCGATGCCGCTTTACATGCAGCTGGCCGAACGCCTCGCTGCCGCGATCCAGGCCCGCCACACGCAGCTTGTGGGCCACCTGCTGCCGACCGAGCTGCAATGCCGCGACCATTTCCAGGTCAGCCGGCCCACGATCCGCCAGGCGATGGCTCATCTCGTCGCCATGGGCCTCGTCGCCCGCGGCCGGGGCCGGGGCACCTTCGTCGCGCCGAAGCGCCTGAACCACGACGTCAGCCTCGCCTTCGAGGACGAGATGCGTGCCGCCCGTCACGCCATCCGGTTCAAGGTGTTGAGCCGCGGGATGGTCCCGGCTCCCGACCTGGTCGCCCAGCGCCTCCGTCTTCGCCCCGGCGAGTTCGTCGAGCACATCGAGCGTCTGCGCTTCCTGGACGAGGACGTCTTCGCCTGCGAGCGCCGCTATCTCCCCCTGTCGGTCTCGCAGCATGTGACCTTCGACATGCTGGAGACCTCGGCCATCATCTCGCTTCTGACGGAGGCCCTGGGGCAGGCGCCGGCGCGCATCACCAACACCGTCCGGTGCATTCCCGCCGAGGCCCGCACCGCCCGCCTGCTCGGGCTTTCGCCCCGCACCCCGCTGCTCCATACGGAGCATACCTACTTCTCGGCCTCGGGTAACCCGATCCTGCACGGCACCGTCTGGTTCCACGGCGAACGCTTCCAGTTCACGCTCGACACCCCGATCACGGCGGATCCGTTCCGGGACATGTCGTCTTGACGTAGAGCCCTAATGTCCTGACATTTGTGCGTGATGGTCGAGATGTGCATGAAGGCCGGGCCGTGAAGCCCGCACCGTTCACCTACCACGCCCCCGGGACAGCCCCGGAAGCCCTCGCGCTCCTGGCCAGGCTCGCGCCGGAAGACGGACGCGTCCTGGCGGGCGGGCAGAGCCTGTTGCCCGTCATGGCCCTGCGTCTCGCCCGCCCGGCCCACCTGATCGACATCAACCGCGTCGCTGGCTTCGACCGCCTGGTCGTCGTCGGCGGCGCCCTCGGCATCGGTCCCTGCGTCCGCCACGCCGGGCTGGGCGTTGCCGCCGCACCTGGGCCGCTCGGCCCGCTGCTGGCCGAGGTCCGGCGCCACATCGCCCATATGCCCATCCGCGAACGCGGCACCTTCTGCGGCAGCCTCGCCAACGCCGACCCTTCCTCGGAATGGAGCCTGCTGGCGGTCACGCTCGGCGCCGAGATGGTGCTGTCGCGCGAAGCCGGCCAGCGCACGCTTCCCGCCGCCGGGTTCTTCGCCGGCATCATGACCACGGCGCTGGCGGCAGACGAGATTCTGACCGAGGTCCGCATCCCCCTTCTGCCGGACGGCGCCCGCACCGGGTTCTTCGAGTTCAGCCGGCGCGCCGGCGACTACGCGCAGGCGATGGCGCTCGTGGTCTACGAGCTGGTCGACGGCCGGATCGCGAACCCGAGGCTCGGCCTGGGCGCCGTCGAGGATCGTCCCCGCCGCCTGCCCGCCGCGGAGGCCGTGCTGGCCGGCCAGGTGCCGTCCCCCGCGCTGTTCCAGGCCGCCGCCGCTGCCGTCCGGCCCGGCCTGCGGCCGCTCGACGACGACCCTTACAGGCTCGATCTCGCCGAGGGCGCCATCCGCCGCGCGCTGGCGAACGCCTGATGGGGACGACCTTGCACGACGTGATCCTCATGGTGAACGGCGAGCGCCATGCCGTCCGCGTCGAAGCCCGCCGCACCCTGGCCGACGCCATCCGCGAGGATTGCGGCCTGACCGGCACCCATCTCGGCTGCGAGCACGGCGTGTGCGGCGCCTGCACGATCCTGCTCGACGATCGCCCGGTGCGCGCCTGCCTCATGTTCGCGGTCCAGGCCGAGGGCCACGCCGTGCGAACCGTCGAGGGCCTGGCCGACGGCGAGACGTTGAGCCCGTTGCAACAGGCGTTCATCGACAACCACGCCCTGCAATGCGGCTACTGCACCCCGGGCTTCCTGATGCTCGCCACCGCGATCCTGGAGCAGGACCCCGGCATCGGCGAGGCGGCGCTCGTCGACCTGCTCTCGTCCAACCTGTGCCGCTGCACCGGCTACGCGAACATCGTGAAGGCCGTCCGGGCCGCCGGCGCCGCGATGGCGGAGGCGGGTTGATGGATGGCGGGCTGCCCAGGTCAGGCGAGGCATGGGCCCCCGTGCAGCCCGGCGGCGCCATCGGCCGTTCGCTGACCCGCATCGAGGATGCGCCACTGGTCCGGGGCCTCGGCCGCTTCGCTGCGGACATCGACTTTCCACGCCAGCTCCATATGCGCGTCGTCCGGTCCGACGTCGCGCATGGCCGCCTGCTCGCCGTCGACACCACGGCCGCCCGCGCCATGCCGGGTGTGGTGGCCGTCTGGGCGGCGGCGGACGTGCAGGACATCCCCCTGATCCCGTTCCGCGCCACCAAGCTGCGCGGGCTGGAGCCGTTCTGTCAGCCCGTCCTGGCACGCGACCGCGTTCGCTACGTCGGCGAGCCCGTCGCCGTCGTGTTCGCCGACGACGCGTACCGCGCGGAAGACGCCGCCGAGATGGTGCTGCCCGAGATCGAGCCCCTGCCGGTCTCGCTCGACGCCACCGCGGAGCCCGGCGCGTTCGCGCCCGGCCTGCGCGCCGAACCCGCCATCGTCCACAAGGGCTACGGCGACGTGGACGCCGCGTTCCGCACCGCCTTCGCCGAAGTGGCGTTGGAGCTGTCGGTCGGCCGCCATTCCGGCGTGCCGCTGGAAACCCGCGGCGCCATCGCCCGCTACGACGCCGCGACCGACGTGCTGGAACTGCACGGGACCGCCAAGAAGCAGCATTGGAACCGCGACGAGATCGCGCGGCTTCTGGGACGATCACCGGGCAGCGTGCACCTGTTCGAGGGGCATGTCGGCGGCGGCTTCGGCGTCCGTGGCGAGCTGTATCCCGAGGACCTGCTGGTCTGCGCCGCGGCGCTGCGGCTGCGGCGGCCGATCAAGTGGATCGAGGACCGGCGCGAGAACCTGGTGGCCACCAACCATTCGCGCCAGCAGCATCACCGCATTCGCGCCGCCGTGGACGAAGCCGGCCGCCTGCTCGCCATCGACGACGTGTTCTTCCATGACCAGGGCGCCTATGTCCGCACCCACGGCGCCCGCGTCGCGGACCTGGCTGCGGGGATGCTGCCCGGCCCGTACCGGTTGCCGGCATACCGCGTCGCCGGCCATTTCCGCCTCACCAACAAGACGCCCGCCGCCACCTACCGTGCCCCCGGCCGCTACGAGACGAGCTTCGTGCGGGAGCGGCTGATGGACGCGATCGCCGACCGGCTCGGCCTCGATCCCATCGAGGTCCGCCGCCGCAACCTGGTCACCGCGGCCGAGATGCCGCATGCCCGGCCGCTCGATGCGCTGGGCACCGACATCGTCCTCGATTCCGGCGACTATCCCGGCCTGCTGGACCAGGCGCTGCAGCGGTTCGGTTGGCAGGCGTTGCAGGTGGAACTGGCCCGGCGCCGGGCTGCCGGCGAATGCGTGGGCGCCGGACTCGCCTTCTTCGTCGAGAAGAGCGGTCTCGGGCCTTCGGACGGCGTGCGCATCTCCGTGGCGCCCGATGGGTCGGTCGAGCTGGTCAGCGGCACCTCATCCGTCGGGCAGGGCGTGGAGACCGCGTTGGCGCAGATCTGCGCCTCCGGGCTGGGCGTGCCCTACGACCGCATCCGCGTCGTCCGCGGCCGCACCGACCGCATCGAGTTCGGCAACGGCGCCCATGCCTCCCGGGTGACCGTCATGTCGGGCTCCGCCACCTGGCAGGCCGCCGCGGCGGTCAGGGCGATGGCGCTGGAGATGGCCGCCGGCCTGCTGCAGCTTCCGGCGGAGGCGTTGACCATCGTCGACGGCGTCGTCATGCGGGCCGATGGCGCACCGGGTCCCAGCATGCCGCTGGGGGAGGTCGCCGCCCGCATGGGCCCCAACTCGCCCCTGATGCGCGGGCGCACGCCGGGCCTTACCGCCGAGCGGTGGTTCTGGAGCGACCACATGACCTATCCCTATGGCGTTCATTGCGCGCTGTTGCGCATCGACCGGGACACGGGCGGCGTGCACGTGGAGCGCTACCTGGTCGCCAACGACATCGGCCGGGCTATCAATCCCATGCTGGTCGAAGGCCAGATCGTCGGCGGCTTCGCGCAGGGCCTGGGCGGCGCGCTGTACGAGGAGTTCCGCTACGATGGCGAAGGCCAGCCGCTCTCCACCACGCTGGCCGACTACCTGATCCCGACCGCGGCCGAGATGCCGAAGGTGGACGTGCTGATCGCCGAGGACGCGCCCAGCCCGCTCAATCCGCTGGGCGTCAAAGGGGCCGGGGAGGGCGGCACCAACGCCGTCGGCGCGGCGATCGCGTCGGCCGTCGACGACGCCCTGCGCCGCCCCGGCGCCGTCACCGCCCTGCCGATCGTTCCCGCCACGGTGCGGCGCCTGTTGGGCGGGACCGTCGCATGAAGCCGCCCGCATTCGCCTACCACGATCCCCGCACCGTCGAGGACGCCGTGACGCTCCTCGGCAGCCTGGACAATGCCCGCGTCATCGCGGGCGGACAGTCGTTGATGCCGATGCTGAACATGCGCCTGGCCGCGCCGGACCACCTGATCGACCTCAACCGGATCGCCGGGCTGGATGGGATCACGCCCCTGCCGGGCGGCGGCCTCCGCATCGGCGCCATGACCCGGCAGCGGTCGCTCGAGGACAGCGACCTCGTTCGCCGCCACTGCCCCCTCATGGCCGAGGCGCTGCAGTTCGTCGGCCATCGCCAGACCCGCAACCGCGGCACGATCGGCGGGTCCCTCTGCAACCTCGACCCTGCCGCCGAATTGGTGCTGGTCTGCACGGCGCTCGACGCCACCCTGGAGATCGTCGGCCCCGCAGGCCCGCGCGACCTGCCCATGGCCGACTTCCCCGCCGGGTTCCTGACGCCCGCTTTGTCGCCCGACGAGCTGCTGGTCGCCATCCGTCTGCCGGCGTCGCCCACCCTGGCCCGCGCCTGCTTCCTCGAGTTCGCCCGGCGGCATGGCGACTACGCCATCGCCTCGGCCGCCGTGGTCCTGGTGCCGGACGGCGCCGGCCGGATCCGTCAGGCCACCATCGCGGTCGGCGGCACTGCCGCCGCACCGCTTCGGCTCGTCGAGGCCGAACAGCGGCTCGGGGGCATGGGGCCCGGCGCCTTCGCCGCCGCCGCCGCCTGCTGCCGGACCATCGAGGCCATGGAGGACCCGCAGACACCGCCCTGGTATCGCCGCCGCCTCGCCGAGGTGCTCGTGCGCCGGGCGCTCGAAACCGCATGGTCCCGCATCGGAGCCGCCGCATGACCGGCACACGCCGCATCGCGCTGACCGTCAATGGCAAGCCGGTCGAAGCCGAGACCCCGGTCCGTCATCATCTGGCGGACTTCCTGCGTGGCACATTGCGCCTGACCGGCACCCATCTGGGCTGCGAGCACGGCGTCTGCGGCGCCTGCACCGTGCTGCTCGACGGCCATGCCGTGCGCGCGTGCCTGCTGCTGGCCGTGCAGGCCGACGGGGCGTGCGTGACGACCGTCGAGGGCCTGGCCACCGGCGGCACCCTGCACCCCCTGCAGCAGGCGTTCTGCGACCACCACGGCCTCCAATGCGGCTTCTGCACCCCGGGCATGCTGACCACCCTGGTCGAGTTCCTGGGCGACTGCCCGGACCCGACCGACGCCGAGATCCGCGTGGCCATCTCGGGCAACCTCTGCCGCTGCACCGGCTATGACAGCATCGTCGCCGCCACCCTGCAGGCCGCCCGGGCGTTGCGTGGCGCCGCGGCATGAACGACGCCAGCTTTCCGGCGGCCCGGCTGGTCGGCAAGGACGTGAAGCGTGTCGAGGATGCGGCCCTCATCCGCGGCCAGGGCCGGTTCGTGGACGACATCGCCCCGCCTGGCACGCTCCACGCCGCCTTCGTCCGCGCCCAGCACGCCCACGCTCTGATCCTGGGCGTCGACGCCGAGGCTGCGCGCGCTTTGCCTGGCGTCCATGCCGTCTGGACCCTGGATGACCTCCGGCCGCATTTGACCGGCACGCGCCTGGTCGTTGCCCAGCCCAGCCCGTCCTACCGGCTGGAGCTGCACCGCCCCGTCCTCGCCGAGACCGAAGTGGTTCATGTCGGCGAGGCCATCGCCGTCGTGCTGGCCGAAAGCCGCTACGTGGCCGAGGACGCGGCGGCCCTGGTGCTCGTGGACTATGATCCGCTGCCCGCCGTGTCGGACTGCGTCGCCGCCCTGGCGCCGGGCGCACCGCTTGCGCACCGCGGCGCGGCCTCGAACCTCGCCGCCGCGCTCACGCTCGAGTACGGCGCCGTCGAGGCCGCCTTCGCCGCCGCGCCGCACGTGTTCGCCGAGCGGTTGTCCATCCACCGCGGCGGCAGCCACTCGATGGAGTGCCGCGGCGTCGTCGCCATGCACGACCCCCTGGAAGACCGGCTGACACTCTACAATTCCACCCAGACCCCGCACGCGGCCAAGCGCATGCTCTGCGACCTGCTCGGCCTCGGCGAGGAACAGGTTCGCGTCGTCATCCCCGACGTCGGCGGCGGCTTCGGCCCCAAGCTGATCTTCTACCCCGAGGAGGTGGTCGTCGCCCTGGCCGCCCGCCTGACCGGCCGCCCCGTGAAGTGGATCGAGGACCGGTACGAGCACTTCGTCGCCACCACCCAGGAACGCGACCAGCAATGGACCGTGGACCTGGCGACCGACACCCAGGGCCGCATCCTCGCCGTCCGCGGCGTCATGATCCACGATCACGGCGCCTGGACCGCGCGGGGCGTGAACGTGCCGCAGGGGGCGGTCTCGGCGATGCCGCTCGCCTACGTCGTGCCGGCGTTCCGGATGGAGATGCGGGTCGCCGTGACCAACAAGGTGCCGGTGACGCCGGTCCGCGGCGCCGGGCAGCCGCAGGGCGTCTTTGCGATGGAGCGCCTGCTGGACCGGGCCGCCCGGGAGCTGGGTCTGGATCGCGCCGAGATCCGCCGCCGCAACCTGGTGCCGGGCGACGCCATGCCCTACGCGACGCCGCTGCGGACCCGTGGCGGCATGCAGGTCGTCCTGGACAGCGGCGACTACCCGGCCTGCCAGCAGATGGCGCTGGACGAGGCGGACTGGGCCGGCTTCCCCGAGCGGCAGCGCACGGCCCGGGCCGCCGGCCGGCACATCGGCATCGGCGTCGCGAACTACGTCGAGGGCACCGGCCGAGGGCCGTTCGAGCATGTGTCCGTCCGCATCGAGCCGTCCGGGCGCATCATGGTCGCGACCGGTGCCGCCGCCATGGGCCAGAGCACGCGCACCATGCTGACCCAGCTCGTCGCCGAACAGCTGGGCGGCGACATGGACAACGTCGTCGTCGTCACCGGAGACACCGCGGCGTCGCCCATGGGGATCGGCGGCTCCAACAGCCGGCAAGCCGTGCTGGCCGGCAGCTCCGCCCATGTCGCCGCGATCCGGGTGCGCGACAAGGTGCTCGCCGTGGCGGCCGAACTGCTGGAGGCCGGCATCGCCGACCTGGAGATCGACGGACGCGACGTGCGCGTCAGCGGGACGGACCGCAGCCTCACGCTGGGCGGCATCGCCCGCGCCGTGGCCGGTCAGGCCGGGTTCGCCATCCCTGGGCAGCGCGGGCCCGGCCTGTATGCCGAAGAGGCGGTGGTGATCGACGTCATGGCCTATGCCAACGGCACGGCCGTGGCCGAGGTCGAGGTGGACGCCGAGACCGGCTCCGTCGGGATCCGCCGCATCGTGTTCTCGCATGACTGCGGCCGTGCCCTGCACCCCCGCATCGTCGATGGCCAGCTCATGGGCGGCATCGCCCACGGCATCGGCAACGCCCTGTACGAGTTCATGCGCTACGACGAGCACGCGCAGCCCACCTCGACGACGCTCGCCGACTATCTCCTCGTGACCGCGACCGAGATGCCGCCGGTGCGGATCCTGCACATGTGCAGCCCGACCCCGCTCAACCCGCTCGGCATCAAGGGCGTCGGCGAGGCCGGCGTCATCCCGATCCCCGCCGCCATCGCCTCGGCCATCGAGGACGCGCTGGCCCCGTTTGCCGTCCGCATCTCCGCGGCGCCTCTCTCGCCGGTCGACATCCTCGGCCTGATCGACGCCCAGGCGATCGGCATGACGGCCCTGATGTCCTGACACCGGCTGCGCCGACGACAAGGGGCCTGGCGCCCGGCGCTGCGGTGGCAGCGACGGTGCTGGGCTCCTCCCTGCTGGGCCGCACCATCGGATGGTCCGCCGTCAGCTTCCGGCGATGATCCCCGGTGGCAACCCCGCGGCGTGCCGGGCTATGTCGCCGGGGCGGGTGAACCAGACCTTGTCGCGCCCCGGGTGCTCCATGATGTGCCGCAGCGCGCGCCGCAGCTCGGCGAACCGGAACGGCTGGCCGACGATGAACGTGTGCAGCGACACCCCGCAGACCAACGGCGCCGCGTCCGACAGCTCCAGCATCGTTTCGAACTGGTCGATGATCATCCGCGTGAAGTCGGTGGCCGGCTGCATCCGGCTCAGCATCGTCGGGCTGTCGTTGATCTCGATGGGGTACGGCACGCTCAGGATCGGCCCGGCCCGGGTCCGCATCCAGAACGGCTGGTCGTCCGCCGGCCAGTCCAGCAGGTAGCTGTAGCCCGCTTCCTTCAGCAGATCGGGGGTGGCGGCGCTCTCCGAGATCCACGGCCCCATCCAGCCCTGCGGCCGCTGCCCGTGAACCCGGCTCAGCACGGCGGTCGCTTCCTCGATCAGCGCCCTCTCCTCCGCCTCCGGCACGTCGGCCTGCCGCTCCGAGTTGGTACGGCCGTGCCCGACGATCTCGTCGCCTCGGGCCCGAATCCGCTCCACGATCGTCGGGTAGCGTTCCGACACCGCCGAGTTGATCAGATGGCAGAGCGGCAGCCCCAACCGATCGGCCAGGTCGAAGAGCCGCCAGATCCCGACGCGGAGCCCATAGTCGCGCCAGGCGAAGTTGCGCGGGTCCGGCGGCGGCCCCAGCGCGGTGGGCGTGTGGCCCATGGGGCCGCCGAACGCGAAATGCTCCACGTTGAGCGCGACGTAGAAGGCGAGCTGCTTGCCGCCGGGCCACTCGAAGCGGGGCCGGTCGATCAATGCGGAGTAGTCGTAACGACCATGGTCGGCCAGGATCAAGGCGCGGCTCCCAAAGCGGGCAGCGGGGTGGGACAGCCTGCCCAACCCACCGGTAGCATCGCCCGCGATGACGGCCAACCCGTCGGCCGCCCTGGTATTCCGCGCCCGTGCGTTCCCCTCTATCGTGCCACCATCACTTGCGGGGGCCGCCATGTCCGACAAGCCTGCCTATCAATGCGGGGCGCCGGCCGGCCTGATCCAGGAGCTTGTGGACGCGAACCACATCCTGGCCAGCCACCGCATCGTGGACGCCTTCGGTCACGTCTCTGCCCGGCACCCGGACGACCCCCGGATCTACCTCATGAGCCGCAGCATCGCGCCCAACCTCGTGGCGCCCGCCGACATCCTGGCATTCGACCTCGACAGCGAGGCCTGCGTCGCGACCGACATGCGCTCCTACAGCGAGCGCTTCATCCACGGCGAGATCTACAAGGTGCGGCCGGACGTAATGTCCATCGTCCACTGCCACGCCCCGCCGCTGATCCCGTTCGGCGCCACGCGCAACGCGCTCCGGCCCATTTTCCACATGTGCGGCTTCCTGGGCTTCGGCTGCGCGCATTACGACATCCGGGACAAGTCCGGATGGACCGACATGCTGGTCCGCGACGCCGGTCGCGCCCGCGACCTGGCCGAGGCACTGGGCGATCGACCCATCGTGCTCATGCGCGGCCACGGTGCGACCGTCGTCGGGGTCAGCGTCATCCAGGCCGTGCACCGCACCTATTATGCGACCGTCAACGCCCAGCTGCAGTCCGAAGCGCTGCGGCTGGGAACGCCGATCTACCTCGAGGACGAGGAGGCTCGCCTGGCCGCAGCGGCCAACGACTTCTCTGCCGAGCGCGCCTGGTCGCTGTGGCAAGACGAACTCAGCCGGAGACCTCATGGCGGGTGAATGAGGGATGCGACCTGTCGAAATTCGCCAACGGAGCTGGGCAGGAACGCCGTCGCCGACATCGCGACCCGCGCACGCCACGCGGGTGCGGCTGAGGCTTTGGACGGGGACCGATGCCTCAGCGAGAGTGCCGGACCACGACGTTCTCGCTCAGCCAGGGAGCGAGGGCGGTCATGCGGGGGACGATGCCGTTGGCCAGGACGGTCCGGGCGATGGCCGCGACGCGGCGCTGCAGCGGCAGGTCACCGCCCGCGTGTCCGACCAGTCTGAGGGTGCGCGAGAAGCCGGGGCTTGGCAACGGCAGCGGCACTGCCCCGGCTGCGTGGGCATGGCCATGCAGCAGGCATAGCGGGGTCGTCACGGCCCACCCGATCCCGCCGGCCACCATGGCGATGACAGCCTCGGCGGTGTCGAACTCCAGGATACGGGGCGCCGCCACGCCCACACGCCGCAGGTGGCGCTCGACGTCGGCACCGGTGTGGGACCGCGCGCTATGGCGGACGAGGCGATGCTGCTGGGCCATGTCGTGCAGGGTCTTGCCGGCGCAGCTTTTGGCCAGGGCGGCGGGCACGAGCAGGATATAGGGCTCGCGCATCAGGTCGTGGCGCACGAGGCCGTCCACGCTGTCCATCGGATCGCAGGTGACGACGACATCGACATGCCGGCGGAGCAGTGCCTCGCCCTGAGCCGGCGCCAGGCCGGAGAAGGCGGAGAAGCGGATGGCGGCAGCGGATTCCAGCATCTCCCGTATCAACCCTGGTCCGGCGGTGCTCGCAAACGAATCGATGAAGCCGAGCCGGATGTGCGGCCGTCGCACGTCTTCCGCCGCAGCCCGGGCTGCCGGGCGGAGCCGGGCGGTTTCCGCCAGGATCTCGCTGCCGCGTTCCACCAGGACGGCGCCCGCGGCGGTGGGCAGGAACAGCCTGCCGTCACGGGCCAGGAGCGTCACGCCGACCTGTCGCTCCAGCCGGCGCATGGACTGCGAGACCGCGGACTGGGTCAACCCGAGTTGCCGCCCGGCCCCGGTCATGCTGCCCGAGGCGACGACGGCCAGGAAGATGCGGATCGAATGGAAGGTCGGCTCGTCTTCGAACACGGCGCTGTCCCATGTTTCGGTCATGGTGACCATTAATCACGGTGATGGCCATGGTTTCATGCTTGTGGCTGTGGCCCGCCGCGTTACCGTCCGTGCATGGAGCAGATCAGGACGGACGTGGCCGTCATCGGCTTGGGAGCGATGGGCGCATCGACGCTGTTTCAGCTGGCCCGCCGGGGGGTGGATGCTGTCGGCCTCGATCGCTTCGTCCCGCCGCACGCCCTGGGGTCCAGCCATGGCGAGACGCGTATCACCCGATGCGCGGTCGGCGAGGGAGACGCCTACGTGCCGCTGGTGACGCGGTCGCATGCCATCTGGCGCATGCTCGAGGCTGAAACCGGCGAGCCGCTGCTCGAGGCGTGCGGCGTGCTGGTGGTGTCGCCGGGCGGCGGCCGGACGGAACACCATGGAAAGCCCGACTTCCTGAACCGCACGGTCGGCGTTGCCCGTCGCCACGGCATCGTGCACGAACAGTTGGATGCGGCGGGTGTCGCAGCGCGGTTCCCTGCCTTTGCGCTGCACGGCGACGACGAGGCCTATTTCGAGCCGGGTGGCGGCTATGTGCGCCCGGAGCGCTGCATCGCGGTGCAGATCGCGCAGGCGACGGCACTGGGCGCGCGCGTCGTGACCGGCTGCGAGGTGCAGGCGATGGAGCAGCAGGGCGCGACGGTGGTGTTGCGCACCGAGGACCGGACGGTCGTCGCCGACCAGGTCGTGGTGGCGGCCGGCCCCTGGGCCGGCAAGCTGCTCGGGGCGCCGTTCACCGGAACCCTCGTTCCGTACCGCCAGGTGCTGCACTGGTTCCCGGTCGCGGACGAGGCGGCCTACCGGCCCGGAGCGTTCCCCAGCTTCATCTGGATGCACGGACCGCGGCCCGGCGACTACTTCTATGGTTTCCCCGCCCTGCCCGGCTCGGGGGAGGTGAAGGTCGCGTCGGAGCAGTATGGCGTGGCGTGTGACCCGGATCGCGTCGATCGCACCGTCGCGGCAGCCGAGGGGCCCGCGATGTTCTCGGCGCATGTCGCGGGCCGGCTGCCCGGCTTGAACGCCGAGGGCGGCCGGTCGGCCGCATGCCTCTATACGGTGACGCCGGATTCGGGTTTCGTCATCGACAGGCATCCGGACTGCGAGCGGATCATCGTGGTGGCGGCATGTTCCGGTCATGGCTTCAAGCATTCGGCTGGCGTTGGCGAGGCGGTGGCCGAGCTGGCGAGCGAGGGGCGGAGCACCGTCGATCTCGGGCCGTTCCGTCTGGCACGACTGCATGCCGATCGGCCTGCATAATGTTTGGGTTCAAGGGAGTCGCGCGATGACGAATGTATCGAGACGTGCGCTGGTCGGCGGCGCCGCCGGCTTTGCGGCAACGCGGGCCATGGCGCAGCCGACGGACTCGCTGGCGGCCATCAAGGCGCGCGGCAAGCTCATCGTGGGCTGCAAGAACGACTACCGCCCCTATGGTTTCCTCGACCCGTCGGGTGCGATCTCCGGGCTGGAGATCGACCTGGCGCAGGACGTCGCGGCGAGGATCGGCGTGGGGCTGGAGCTGGTGCCGGTGATCGCCGCGAACCGGATGGAGTTCCTGAACCAGGGCCGGGTCGATATGGTCCTGGCGACGATGGGCGACACGGCCGACCGCCGCCGGGTGATCGGGATGATCGAGCCGAACTACTATGCGGGGGCGACGAACATCCTGGCGCTCAAGTCGGCCGGGTTCAAAAGCTGGGAGCAGTTGCGCGGCCGGAAGGTCTGTGCCGTGCAGGGCGCCTACTACAACCGCCGCGTGGGGCAGCTGTACGGTCCGGAGCTGCAGGTGTTCCCGGCCGTGCCCGATGCGCTGAACGCGCTCGCGGGGGGGAACTGCGCGGCCTTCCTGTTCGACAACACGCTGATCGTCTCCACGCTGGCGAGCGACGCGGCCAAGTGGGGCGGCTACGAGATGCCGCTCGTGTCCGAGGACCCGCAACTCTGGGCCATCGGGGTGCGGCAGACCGATCTGCAGGCGCCGTTCGGCAAGCTGCTTTCGGAGATCGGCACCGGATGGCTGAAGGATGGACGCATCCTGGCGCTCGAGAAGAAGTGGGGGATCGCGCCATCGCCCTACCTGATCGAGATGCAGAAGAAGCTCGCATAGGGCGCGATGGACGGGGATGGGCGTGGAGCTGTTCTTTCGATGGCTTAACGACACGCACGGCATCAACGTGTCGGTCGCCTACGACGCCTATGACCGATCGCGGTTCCTGTATGGGTTGTGGACGACCTTGTGGCTCTCGCTTGTCTCGGGCGCAGTGTCGATCCTGATCGGGCTGGTGGGCGCAGGCCTGCTGACCGCGCGGGTGAAGACCCTGCGCCTCGTCGTGCGGTGCTACGTCGAGGTGTTCCGCAACACACCTCCGCTGGTGCAGCTGCTGTTCTTCTACTTCGCCGTGGGCGGGCTGCTGCCCACGGTGCGCGATTCCTACGGCGCCGAGATTCCGGTGGTGTCGAACGTCGGCTGGGCGGTCGTGTCGTTCAGCCTGTTCGCGGGTGCCTTCAACGTCGAGATCTTTCGATCGGGGCTCGATGCGGTGCCGCGTGCGACGGGCGAGGCCGCACAGGCGCTGGGATACACCCCGTTCCAGGCGCTGCGGCAGATCGGCTTTCCGCTTGCGCTGCGGGTGTGCCTGCCGGCGCTCGGCAACAACCTGGTCAACCTGGTGAAGACGACGAGCCTTGCCTACGCGATCGCGGTGCCGGAGCTGCTCTATGCCAGCGCGCAGGTCTGGGGCGAGAGCATGAACGTGCGTGAGACGATGAACGTGCTGCTGCTGGCCTACATCGTGCTGATCGCCGGGCTGGTGTGGATGCTGGAGCGATGGGAGCGGGCGCTCCGGCTGCCGGGGTGGTCGCCATGAAGGTGACGTCGGTCAGCGCCTCGCTGGGCCGGCCCGGCTTGCTCCTGGCCGCCTTGGCCGGCGCGTTCGTGACGCTGGCCGCGGCCCCGGCGGCAGGCGTCGGTGCCGCCGACGTCGTGCTGAAATGGCTCCCGCTGGTCTTCGCGGGCTTCCTGTTCAACGTGCTGGTCGGCGTGCTGGCCATGGCGTTGGGCACCCTTGCAGGCCTGCCGCTGGGACTGACCCAGCTCGCAGGGTTCGCGCCGCTTCGACAGGCGGGTTGGGTGCTGATCCAGCTGTTGCGGAACGCGCCGTGGCTGGTGCTGCTGTTCTACGTCATGTTCCTGTTGCCGTTCGAGATGCACGTGTTCGGCCTAGTGATCCCGCTGCCGGCGTGGATGAAGGCGGTCGTCGGCTTGGCGCTGCCCGTCTCGGCCAATGTCGCCGAGATCGTTCGGGGCGGGTTGCTGTCGATCCCCAGTGCCCAATGGGAAGGCGCGGAAAGCCTGGCCTTCTCGCGCGCGCAGACCCTGCTGATGGTGATCCTGCCGCAGGCGTTCCGGCGGATGCTGCCGCCGTGGATGAACCTGTATGCGATCCTGGTCATGTCGACGACGCTGATCTCGATCGTCGGCATCCAGGACGGGCTGTCCGTCGTCCGGAGCGCCGTCAGCGCAGAGGGGCGGCCAGAGCTGATGATGCCGTTCTATCTCCTGCTGCTCTCGCTGTTCTTTGCCCACACCTACCCGATCGCCTGGTTCACCGGTGTGCTCGAGCGGCGATTGCACGCCGGATGAGCGCGAAACGCCTCGGTGCGCCGATCGTCGTGTTGCGCGACGTGGAGAAGCGGTTCGGCCTCTACCCTGTCCTGCACGGCATCTCGCTCAAGGTCGCACAGGGGGAGACGGTCTGCGTCATCGGCCCCTCCGGCTCAGGCAAAAGCACGCTGGTCCGGTGCATCAATGCGCTCGTTCCCGTCACGTCGGGCTCGATCACGGTGAACGGGCGGGAGGTCGTGGACCGCGATCTCGACAAGCTCGCGCTGCGGAGAGACGTCGGGATGGTGTTCCAGCAGTACAACCTGTTCCCGCACCGGACGGCCCTGCAGAACGTCGTCATGGCGCAGGTTCACGTCCTGCGCCGGCCGCGGGACGAAGCCGAGGCGAAGGCGCGGAGCCTGCTGGCCCGGGTGGGGCTTGCCGAGAAGCACGGCGCCTACCCCGGCGAGTTGTCGGGCGGCCAGCAGCAGCGGGTGGCGATCGCCCGCTCGCTCGCGATGGACCCCAAGGTGATGCTGTTCGACGAGGTGACCGCGGCGCTCGACCCTGAAACGAAGAAGGAGGTGCTCTTGACCATCCAGGCTCTGGCGGCGGACGGCATGACCTGCATCCTGGTCACGCATGAGATGGGCTTCGCGCGCCGGGTCGCCGATACCGTGTATTTCACCGAAGGCGGGCGGATCGTCGAGCACGGCCCGCCGGCGCAGGTCCTGGGCGACCCGATCGAGCCGCGCACCCGCGCCTTCCTGGACCAGGTTCTGTGATCGACCCGGCCAGCGTGCATGGCAAGACGATCGAGGTCGCGGAACGCACCGGCCTGCTCGTGGTCGGCGCCGGCGAGGCCGGGATCGCGGCCGCGCTGGACGGTGTGCGCGCCGGAGAGGCGGTGGTGCTGGTCGACGAGAACCCGGTGCCGGGCGAAACCATGGGCGACGACATCCCCATGTTGTGGGGGAACACCGCCTCCGGTGCGACGCGCAACCGGACCGCGATGACCGAGGCGCTGTTGGCCGCCCGCCCGGGGCTGGAGGATGCGTTCCAGGCGGGTGTCGACGTCCGGCTCGGGACGGCATGCTGGGGGTTGTACGGCAACGACCGGTCCACGAACTGGCTGCCGGGTCCCGTGGCGGGCATGGCCGACGGCGAGAGCGCCTGGCTGCTCGGATTCGACCGGTGTGTGGTCGCGGCGGGGCGGCGGGACATGGGGGTGGCGTTCCCAGGGTGGGATCTGCCGGGGGTCGCGGGCGTGCGCGCGGCGGCTGCCCTGGCGGCCAGTGGCGTGTTCGGGCCGCGGCGGGCGGTGCTGCTGGGCACCACCCACGAGGCCATCGCGTCTGCCCGGGCCTTGGTGCTGGCGGGGGTTGCGGTGGTTGCGGTGATCGAGGTGCTCGCGGCGCCCGTGGCCGATGCCTCGGGCCTCGGCGCGCCCGTCCTGTGCGGCTGCCGGGTCGTGCGGGCGGTGGGCGGCGCGGACGGCGTGACGGGGCTGGTCGTCGCGTGTCCGGACGGCGACCGGCTGATCCCGTGCGATGCGGTGCTGCTGGGCATCGGCGCCGTGCCGGTGATCGAGCTGCTGGACGCGGCCGGGTGCCGCATCGGGTTCGATCCCTCCAGGGGCCACGTTCCGGAGACGGACCCGGCGGGACGAACCAGCATCGCGCATATCTCGGCCCTGGGGGGCTGCGCAGGTGGAAGGGACGCAGGCGGAGGCGGGCCGGGCAGCGTCGCCTCCTACCGGATGGCGTGGGTCGAGGCGCTGGTGCTCGGCGGTGCCGACGACGTGCCGGTTTGCCGGTGTGAGGAGGTGACGGCGCGGGATATCCTGCAGCTGCGCCCACCGCGATACGTCCATGCGGGACCGCTCCGCAACGACACCGGACTGCGCGCCCTGTTGGGCGAGGGGCCACCGAACCCGGACCAGGTGAAGCGGCTGACGCGGGCCGGCATGGGCGTGTGCCAGGGCCGGCGCTGCCGCGAGCAGGTGGCGTGCCTTCTGGCGCTCGGCACGGGGGAGGCTCTGGAGGCCGTGCCGCTGGCCACGCATCGCGCCCCGGTGCGTCCGCTTCCCTTGCGGCTGGCCCATGCGCTGGGCGAGACGGCGACGATGCGCGCGCATTGGGACACCTGGTTCGGGATGTACTCGCAATACGTGCCGTTCTGGGACGTGCCGCCCCGCTACACGGCCGCGGGCCGCCCGATGGACCAGGAGGTCGCGAGCGAATGACCGGGGGCGTGGAGGAGCGGCTGCCCGGTGCCAGCGTCGTCGTCGTGGGCGGCGGGGCGAGCGGATTGTCGGCCGCCTGGTGGCTGGCGCGGGAAGGCGTGGACGTGCTGGTCCTGGATCGCGGCATCGTCGGATGGGAGGCGTCGGGGCGGAACGGCGGAGGGTGCACGCATCATTTCAGCCCGCTGTTTGCGGAGGAACAGCGGCTCTGGCCCCAGATGGACGCACTGCTGGGCTACCCGACCGAGTTCCAGCCCGGCCGGATCCGCGTGGCATTCGACGCCAGGCAGATGCAGCTCTATGGCCGGGCCATGGCGAACGCGGCGCGTCAGGGGTTCGTGACGGACATACTGGATGCCGCCGCGCTGCGGGATGCCGTGCCGCTGATCGGCGATGGGCCGATCGGCGGCTACCACTATCACTTCGGCGGCCACGCAAACCCGCATCGGACCGTGCAGGGGTATGCCTGGGCGTTGCAGGACCTCGGCGGCCGGTTGATGCAGCATACGGCCGTGACCGGCTTCGAGCGGCAGGGCGACCGTGTGACCGCGGTGCGGACCAGCCGCGGAACCTTCGGCTGCGACCATCTGGTGCTGGCGGCCGGCCCCGCGACGGCCAGGCTTGCCCGGATGCTGGATGTGCATGTTCCCATGGTGGCTGCGCGGGCCGAGATGGTGGTGACGGAGCCGCTTCCGCCGATGCCGTTGGGCGGCGTGGACGGGAACGGGCTGTATGGCCGGCAGACCCTGCGCGGCAACCTGGCCTACGGTGGCGGGCCGCATGAATGGCTTGCCGAAGGCGAGGAAGCCCCGCTGCGGTCCACGACGCCGCTGACGCTGCACATCGCCGGGCGGCTGGCCGAGCTGTTCCCCCGCGCGGCGCATGCCCGCGTCATTCGAAGCTGGGCCGGGATCATCGAGAACACGCCCGATGGCCGGCCTGTGATCGAGCGCCTGTCGAACCCGGCGAACACGGTGCTGGTCAGCCTCTCCAGCATCGGGTTCGGGTTGTCCCCGGCGACCGGCCATGCGGTCCAACAGCTGGTCATGCAAGGTCATTGCGACTTCGCCGACCTGTCCACGCTGTCGCTTGCCCGGTTCGCCGAACTGGAGGAAGACTGGGCCGTCACACAGGGGTGGCAGCAGACCTCGGCCGGCTCGCGCTGACGCTGGGCGAAGCCGCCATCGTCGCGGTCCGAGGCGTCACCGGGCTTTGAGGGCCGCGGCGACCGGTCGTGCGACATCGATGAACCGCTGCATCAGGGGGGTCCGCCGGGTTTCGTTCCAGGCCAGGCTCACATCGAACCCAGCGTGCCGGTCGGCGACGGGCACCGCCCTGATCCCGGGCGGCAGCGACGGCACGATCGCCGAGCCGTAGAGCGTGACGCCGCGGCCCAGCGCCACTAGTTGCAGCAGCAGCGACGCGTCGTCCGCCTCCTCGACCACCCGGGGCTGGACCCCTGCCTTGTCGAACGCCCGCTCGACGACCAGTCGGAATGTCCCCCACCGCTTCGCCGTGCCGAGAACGAATGGAAGGCCGGCGAGCGCCTTCAGGCGGACCGAGGCCTGGCCCGCCAGCCGATGATCCCCGGGGACGAGCACGACGAAGCGTTCGCGTGCCACGACGAGGTGGGCGAGCCCACCGCCGCACGAGGCTGTCAGCAGGAACCCGAGGTCGATCCGGCCGCTCGCGAGGGCGGCAAGCTGCTCGTCCGAGGACAGCAGATAGAGGCCGACGCGCACGCCCGGAAAGGCTGACCGGAACGCGACGACGGCGTCCAGCATCACGCCGTTCGCCGCCTGGCTGCCGTAGCCGACGGTGACCTCGCCCGCCCGCCCGGCCTGTACCTGTTCGGCCTCGCGCAACGCCCGGTGCAACTGGCCGAACGCGGTCGTGGCGCCCGCGGCGACCAGCACGCCGGCCGGTGTCAACGCGACCCTCCGTGTCGTCCGGTCGAGCAGCCTGTAGCCGAGCTCGGCCTCGAGCCGCTGCACGGCCCGACTGATCGCGGGCTGGGCGACATGGAGGCGGTCGGCGGCCTCGCGGAAGTTCAGTGTCTCCGCGACGCAAAGGAAGTAGCGCAGCCGCGCGAGATCGGGCAGGCGCTCCATCGATGCCCCCTGGGTATCATTCATGCTCGAAGCGTTCTTGGACATCCCCCGGTCGACCGCGTCAAGTGGGCGTGACGATCCCATGGAGGCCCAGCCAGTGATGCCCGATGCTGCCGTGACGGTCGCCGTGGCGCAGTTCCATGCGACGCCGGATGTTTCCGAGAACCTTGCAACGATCGAGCGCTTGGCGACCACGGCGGCGGCCCAGGGCGCGCGCGTCGTCATCTGCCCGGAAGCCTCGATGTTCGCGTTCGGAGCCTCGGCAGCAGACATCGCGATTGCGGCGCGGGACAGCGGCGGCGCATTCGAGAGCGCGATCCATGCGCTGGCCGGCCGGCTCTCGATCGTGCTGGTCGTCGGGCTCTATGCCCCCGGGACGGCGCGGCTCGCGCAGAACACCTTCATCGTCGCCGGTGCGGATGGCCGCCCGCTGGCCGGTACCAGAAGCTCCATCTCTACGATGCCTTCGACTATCGAGAGTCCGACAAGAACGAACGGGCGCCCCTGCGCGACGACTTTGCGGAACTCTGCCTTTTCGACGTGGGCGGGCTGCGGTTCGGGCTGTTGAATTGCTACGATCTGCGCTTCCCGGAGATGGCGCGGGCCCTGGTCGATCGGGGCGCCGACGTCCTGTTGGTCGGATCGGGCTGGGTGCCCGGCCCCTTGAAGGAACTGCACTGGGAAACCCTGCTGCGCGCCCGGGCCATCGAGAACACCTGCTATGTCGCCGCGGCCTGTCAGGGCGCCCCGGCGTCGATCGGGCTCAGCATGATCGTGGACCCGAACGGCCAGGTCGCGGCCAGCGTCGCGGGCAATGAGGGCATCGCCGCCGCAACGCTGCGGGCGGAGCGCCTGCTGAGCGTGCGCAAGGTCCTGCCCTGCCTCGAACATCGGCGATACGCGGTGGTCGCCAGGCACGACGAGCCGCTGGCGAAGCGCCCGGCCGCGATGATCGCAGCCGAATGACCGGGTCCTGGCGCACCAGCGCGCTGGCCGACCGCCATCGCGCCCTCGGCTCCGCGCTGGAGGACTGGAACGGGATGGGGACCGCCTGGACCTATGCCTCCGACCTGCAGGCCGCCCATGCGGCGATCCGCACGCGGGCGGGGCTGATGGACGTCTCCGGCCTGAAGAAGCTGCACCTCGTGGGCCCGCACGCGACGGCCGTCCTCGAGGAGCTGACGACACGCACGGTCGAGAAGATCACGCCCGGCCGCTCCGCCTACGCCGCGATGCTGAACGACTCCGGGAAGTTCATCGAGGACTGCATCCTCTATCGCACCGGGCCGAACGCCTGGATGGTGGTGCATGGCAGCGGGGCCGGGCATCAGACGATCGCCGCGTCCGTGGTGGGCCGCAACGTCGCGATGCTGTTCGACGACGACCTGCACGACCTGTCGCTGCAGGGGCCACTCGCGGTCGAGTTCCTGGCCCGGCACGTCCCCGGTTTGCGCGACCTCAGATACTTTCACCACATGCAGACGACGTTGTTCAAACGGCCGGTCATGATCTCCCGAACGGGCTACACGGGCGAACGCGGCTACGAGATCTTCTGCCGGGCCGCGGACGCACCGCTGATCTGGGACACGATCCTGCACGAGGGCCGCGACCTCGGCATCGTGCCGACCGCGTTCACGACGCTCGATCTGCTTCGGGTCGAGAGCTCCCTGCTGTTCTATCCCTACGACAACTCCGAGATGTGGCCGTTCGACACCGACCCGGCCGGGGACACGCTGTGGGAGCTCGGGCTCGACTTCACCGTCAGCCCCGGGAAGACGGGGTTCCGTGGCGCTGCCGCCCACTATGCCGCGCGCGGACGCGAGCGCTTCCGGATCTTCGGCGTGCTGCTGGAGGGGGCGGTCGCCGCACCCGCGGGGGCGGCCGTCACCTGGGACGGCATAAGTGCCGGGACCGTCACCTGCGGCATGGTCTCGAGCCAGACCGGGAGATCGATGGCCATTGCGCGTCTGGCCGTCGGGGCCGCCGTGCCGGGCGAAGCGCTCCGGGTCCATTGGGAGGGCACCACCGTTCCGGCGATCGCCCACGCGTTGCCGTTCGACGATCCCGAGAAGAAGAAGCGGACGGCAATTGGTTGAAGCAGGCGGGCCGGAGCCATCGATGTTCAGCCGTCCCGTCTATGGCCCGATGCTGTTCGACCCGACCGGCCGCCGGCACCTGCTGGTCTGCGACCGGGGCGCGGGGTTCGCGATCGCGGGCGTGACGGAGCAGTGGACGGTGTCCGGCAACAGCCGCTCCGCCCAGGATGGCGGAACGGCCATCGCCTTCCGCGCCGTGCCGCAGCTGCTGACACGGCTCGCCTACCGGTTGGCGGAGGAGCGGGTCGGGTTGCGCCTTTATGCCGCGGGAAGCGAGGCGTTCCTGTGGGACGTGGTGGCGCTGGCCGAGGACGCGGGCATGACCCGGCAGGAATACACCCTGTGTCAGCTGGGACCGCCGTCGCGCCGGGTGCACTGCATCCATTGCGGCACGGAGATGGACGGTGTCACGACGACCATCGCCCGGTGCACCGGCTGCGGTGCGGCGCTGCTCGTCCGCGATCATTTCTCCAAACGGCTGCGGGCGTTCATGGGCGTGCAGATCGACGCCGAAGCGGCGGGCGAGCACGACCCGCCCGAGGCGTTGCGCTCGTGAGCCGCGCCGCGACGTGGGCCTCCACGGTCCAGGAGACCGCGCTGCTGTCGGCTGGCCTGCGCCACTTCGTGCTCGCGCGGACGGAGGGCGGCGACTATCCCGCCTTCTCGCCGGGGTCTCACATCACATTGGGTCTGGAGGCGGCTGGCCGGCGTTGGCGCAACGCCTATTCCCTGGTCTCCCCTCCCGGGCGGAGGGACCGGCTGGGCATCATCGTGCGACGCGTCGCCCACTCGCGGGGCGGCTCCGAACACATGCACGAGCGGCTCCGGCCGGGTGACGCCGTCGAGGTGTCCGGGCCGATCAACCTGTTCCCGATCAACCGCACGGCCCGGCGGCATCTCATGCTGTCGGCCGGCATCGGGGTCACGCCGTTCCTGACCTACCTCCCGGCCCTCCTGGAGGAGAACACGCCCTTTGCGCTGCACCATGTCAGCCGCCCGGAGGACCTCGACGCGTTCCACCGCCTGTTGACGCCGCAGTTCGGGCCCTCCGTCACGGTCCACAGCGGACGCGGCACGCTCGACCTTGACCAGGTGCTCCGCGATGAGGGCCTGGGCACGCACCTGTCCGTCTGCGGTCCCGAGGCGTTCATGACGGACGTCATGGGCCGCGCGGGCCGGCTCGGCTGGCCCTCCGCGAAAATTCACCGCGAGGCGTTTACCGCCCCGGCCGGCGGCGCCGCCTTCCTTGCCGAACTGCGGGATGGCAGGCGGATCCAGGTCGCACCCGAGATGAGCCTGCTGGAAGCCCTCGAGGATGCGGGGGTCGATGCACCCAGCCTGTGCCGCGGGGGAGCCTGCGGCCAGTGCCGGGTCGGCGTGCTGGCGGGCGTGCCGGAGCACCGCGACCACGTGCTCGACGACAGGGAGCGGGCCCGGGGCGATTGCATCCTGACCTGCGTGTCCCGGGCGCGCGGCACGCTGGTACTCGACCTGTAGGGGGCGCGCGATGAACATCCGGTTCCGCACCGACGGCAGCTACCGCGACGACTACCGGTTCAGCAACCGCGACGAGACGGTGCTGCGGTTCCCGTTCCCGTTCGACCGCGATGCCTACATGTATTCCGTCAACATCGAGCCGCATCGGCCCGGCGGCGCCGGCCCGGCCTTCGCCCATCCCTTCGACATCGACGAGCACTACCTGGTGGAATGCGAGGAGCGCGCCCGCGTGCTGGCGGAATCGCCCGCCCGGTGCCAGGTGCTCCCGCACATGCTGGCGGCCGAGTGGGACATGCTGGAGCTGGGCATGACTTCCCTGGCCACCGCCTATCCGGACCTGTTCAGCCTGCAGATCGACGGCGACCGGTGGCACTGGGTCAACCGCCCGCTGGGGCTCGAGGAACAGTTCGTGTTCGGCCGCCCGGACACCTTGCCGCGGCCGCCGTTCGAATACATCACGCGCCAGATGCAAGGTGACTTCACGCTGCAGGACCAGCGGGACGGCGACCTGTGGATGGATGGCGGCATGGTCACCACCCAGGCCGACTGGTCGCTCGCCTTCGATCTCGGCATGTCGTTCAAGGAGTGGCATGCGCCGGTCCCGAAGGCGCACGCGATGGGCATCTTCGACCGGGCGCTGCGGTACCTGCTGGCGATCCAGGTGGGCAGCCCGGTCCGGCGGCTGAACTGGACCATAACCACCAACCCGCGCCTCGACACCTCGCCCGAGAACTACCCGGTCTGGGGGCCGGAGCGCCTGACGGTCACGGCGGCGAACGTGGCCGACAAGCTGCATCTGCGGGTGGAGGTGCAGGCGTTGTTCCGGCTGCCGCGCTCCAACGCCATCCTGTTCTCGATCCGCTGCTACATGCTGCCGCTGCGGGACATCGCCCGGGTCCCGAAATGGCGCAAGCGGCTGCACCGCGTGCTGCGCGACCTCGACCCGGAGCTGGCGACGTACAAGGGTCTGACGCGGTATCGCGGCTTCGCGGTCGACTGGCTGGCGCCGTTCGACGATGCGGCGCCGATCGGCCCCGGGATCGCCCCCGATCAGGACACGCTGTGACGGTGCAGTGGTCCCGTCAGCGCTCCGTGCGCAGCCCGGCCGTGGGCCGGCGGGCTGCCATCGCGGGTGCGCGGCATGAGAGCGTCTCGGCCGGGCTGGCGATGCTCGAAAGCGGGGGCAACGCGATGGATGCGGCGATCGCGGCGGCCTTCGTGGCGGGCGTGGTCGAGCCGATGGAGACGACGCTCGCCGGCTCCGGCTTCATGCTGGTGTTCGATCCGCAAACGGCGCGGGCCACCTCGATCGAGTTCGGGCCGCGTGCGCCGCTTGCCGCCCGCCCGGACATGTTCGAGATCGACCGCCTCGCGTCCAACGATACCGGGCTCAGCATCTCGTCGGTCGTGGGCGACGCGAACGTGCGGGGGGTGCTGGCGGCCGGCGTTCCCGCGACGGTGGCCGGGCTGTGCGCCGCGCATCAGCGGTTCGGCCGGCTGGCGCTGGCGACGGTCATGGCCCCCGCGGTCGCGGCCGCCCATGACGGCTTCGCGGCCGACGCCTACTACGCGCTCGAGGTGCTGGCCCACCTGGTCGCGCTGCGAGCCGACCCGGGCGCGGCGGCGGCCTACCTGGACGGGGGCGCGCCCCCTGCCGCCGCCCATCTCGGCGCGGCGACGCTCGGCACGCCGTTCCGGGTGCGGCAGCCGGCCTTGGGCCACACGCTGGAACGGATCGCCGCGGCGGGCGCGGAGGGCTTCACCCGGGGCGCGGTCGCGGACGGGCTGTTGGAGACGCATCGGGCCCTAGGTGGGCTGCTTACGGCCGAGGACCTGAACGCGGTGGAGCCCCGCTTCACCGAGCCGCTGACACTGTCCACCGAGGCGGGCCTGGTCTGCGTGCCGGCGGCACCCAGCGGGGGCATCACGATCCTGCAGATCCTGAAGCTCATGCGCATCCTCCGCGTGGATGGCGCCGCGATCCCGCCTGCGACGCTGGCGCTGGCGAGCCTGCATGCCTTTGCCGACCGCTATCACTGGCTCGGCGATCCCGAGCGGGTTCCCGTCCCGATCGAGGCCCTGCTGTCGGACGGCTACGCGCGGCACCTGGCCGACCAGGTGCGTCGCGGCGAGCCCCTGCCCGTGCCCGGGCATGGCGAGGGCGCACCCTGGAACGCCTTCGCCTCCCGTGCCGTCCATGATCCCTGGCCGTTCGCGGACGGGAGTGCTCCGGCGGGGATTGCTCCGGCCTGGCGCCCCGACGGGGCGACGGCGCCGCAGCCCGGCACCACCCATGTCTCCGTCATCGACGGCGCCGGCATGGCGGTGTCGCTCACCCATACGGCGGCCAACCATTTCGGCGCGAAGGTGGTGTGTCCCCGGACCGGTCTTCTGCTGGACGCGGCGATGGGCTGGTTCAATGCCTGCCCGGGCGCGGCGAACAGCATCGCCGCGGGGAAGCGGCCGTTGGCGAACATGGGGCCCGCGCTCGTGTTGCGCGACGGGCACGCGCTGGCGGCGGCCGGCGCGCCGGGAGGGCGCCGGATCATCGGCGCCATGGTTCAGGTGATCGACCAGGTGCTCTCCGGCGCCGATGCCGGGGCGGTGGTGGCAGCGCCCCGTCTGGACGCGAGCGGGTCCGAGGCGCTGCTGGACGCAGACCTCGACCCAGGAGCCTGGCCAGCCTTCCTGCCGAAGAAGCTCGTCTCCCGGGAGCACCAGCCCCACGGCTACGAGCTGGCACGCCCGATCGTGGTCACGCGGGACAGTGGCGGTGCGCTGCAAGGCGCCGCGGACCCTCACTCAACCGGCTTCGCAGCCGCACTCTAGGAGATGGCCATGAACAGACGCCGCCTTTTGCAGACTGCCGGGTTCGCCGCAGCCGCGACGCTCGCCGCACCAGCCCTCGTCCGCGCCCAGAAGCAGACCACGCTGCGCTTCATCCCGCAGGCGGACCTCGCATTCCTCGACCCGCATCTGTTCGGGGCGTGGGTGGTGCGCAACCACGGCACGATGGTGTTCGACACCCTGTACGGCCTGGACCGCAACTTCCAGCCGGCGCCGCAGATGGCGGAGGGACACACGCTCGAGGCCAATGGGCTCGTGTGCAGGATCAAGCTGCGCGACGGCCTGCTGTGGCATGACGGCACGCCGGTGCTGGCGCGGGACTGCGTCGCCAGCCTCAACCGCTGGGCCACCCGCAACTCCTTCGGCGCCTTGCTGAAGGCGGCGACGGAGGAGCTTTCGGCGCCGGACGACCGGACGATCCAGTATCGCCTGAAGCGCCCGTTTCCGAGGTTGATCGACGCGCTCGCCCACGTCACCTCGCCCATGTGCGCGATGATGCCGGAGCGGCTGGCGCTGACCGACGCGTTCAAGCCGGTCCCGGAGATCGTGGGCAGCGGCCCGTTCCGCTACAAGGCGGATGAGCGGGTCCCGGGCTCCCGGAACGTGTATGAGCGGTTCGACCGCTACAAGCCGCGCGAGGGCGGTGAGGGGGGTTGGACCTCGGGCCCCAAGGTCGCGCATTTCGACCGGGTGATCTGGACGACTATGCCCGATCCCGCCACGGCATCGGCCGCGCTGCAGGCGGGGGAGCAGGATTGGTGGGAGTTCGTCGCCGCCGACCTGCAGCCGATGCTGTCCAAGCGGCGGGACATGAAGGTCGAGGTCACGGACACGCTGGGCGCCGTGACCCTGCTGCGGCCCAACCACCTGCAGCCGCCGTTCAACAATCCCGGGATCCGCCGGGCGATGCTGCACGCGATCGACCAGACGACGTTCATGCAGGCGATCACGCCGAGCGCCGACATGTACCACGTGCCGTACGGCTTCTTCTGCCCGAAGACGGCGATGGCGACCGATGCCGGCCTCGAGGGGCTGACGGGCGGCAAGGGGATCGAGGCCGCGAAACGGATGGTGCAGGAGGCCGGCTACAACGGCGAGAAGACCGTGATGATCGTGCCGACCGATTATGCCTGGATCAAGGGTCTGGGCGACGTCGCGGCCGACACGATGCAACGGATTGGCCTCAACGTGGACTACGTGGCCACGGACTGGGGAACGCTCCTGGCCCGGCGCGAGAAGAAGGACGCGACGGACAAGGGGGGATGGAGCTGCCTTCCCACAGGGCAGGCCGGCGTCGACCACCTGGGCCCGGCGGCCAACACGCAGATCCGTGCCAGCGGGACAGGGCCGGGATCGCAGCCGGGCTGGCCCGACAGTCCCCGGCTGGAGGCGCTGCGCAACGCCTGGCTCGACGCGTCGGACGTCACGGCGCAGAAGCAGATCTGCCACGACATCCAGGCGCAGGCGATGCAGGACGTACCCTACTTCCCGCTGGGCCAGTATTTCCAGGCGACAGCCTACCGCTCGGACATCACCGGGGTGCAGGAGGGGTTCGCGACCTTCTGGAGCGTCAAGCGCACGGCGTGACCTCGACCGCGGAGGAGCCCCGGCCGGGTCGGCGCGATGGGCTCACCCGGATCGCTTCGTGACGAAGGGGTGGGCAGACGGTGGCATAGAGGTCCATCCTGATGGGCGACGCGGGCGCTTGGCCCCGGAGGAGTGGCAACCCATGGCTCGACCCATCCTCCCAGCTCTCGCGCTGTTGGCGGCATTCTCGGCGGGCGTGCCGGCAGCGGGCGCGCAGACGGGGGGCGCACAGACGGGGGGCGCACAGACGGGGGGCGCACAGACGGGGGGCGCACAGACGGGGGGCGCGCAGACGGCGGGCGCGCAGTCGGGAGGGGTCGACCGGCTGTATGTGATGGCGTGTGGCGAGGCGCATGCGCCGGATCAGTCGCGGTGGTCGCCAGGGGTCAACGTGGGCCAGTCGATCGACATCTCGGACAACTGCTACCTGATCCACCACAGCGGCGGGTATGTGCTGTGGGACACCGGCGTGCCGGACGCCCTGGCAGCCGCGCAGGCCCCCGCCGCCGGCCCGATCCCGTGGCGCCGGGCCAAGACACTGGCGTCGCAGCTCGCCGCCATCGGTGTCCAGCCCGGCGACATCCGGTACATCGGGATCTCGCATACCCATGCCGACCATGTCGGGAACGTCGACCTGTTTCCGCTGGCCACGGTGTTGATCCAGAAAACCGAGTACGACTGGGCGTTCGCATCCGCCAGCAAGCCCTTCCGGGCGGACCACCCGTCGGAGAAGCTCGAGGGGGACCGCGACGTGTTCGGCGATGGCAGCGTGCGGATCGTGTCCACGCCGGGGCATACGCCGGGGCATCAATCCCTGCTTGTGACGCTGCCGAAGACGGGTGTGCTGCTGCTCAGTGGAGACGTGGCCCACTTCCGCGACAACTTCGATCACCGACGTGTCCCCGGCGGCAACACGGACAAGGAGAAGTCCCTGGCGTCCATGGACCGTGTGGCCGGGCTTGTCGGCGAGTACAAGGCCCAGTTCTGGATCAACCATGACGCGGGACAGACCGCCACGCTGCGGCGCTCGCCCGAGTTCTACGATTAACCGCAACGGAATGGAGGCGCCGGGCACGGTGTGCCATACAGGCGCATGAACACGGCATTCGATCGCCGGGCCGTCCTCTGCGCTGCCGCAGGGTTGCTCGGCAGCACTGCCCTTCCCACGCTCGCCTGGGCGGCGGACCCGCGATCCACCCGGCTCCGCATCGGCCTTACTGCGCCCAACACGACGCTCGATCCCCATCTGCAGAGCAACGCGCCGAACAACGCCGTCGCCACCCACATCTTCGAGGCGCTCGTCACCAGCGACGAGCGGTCCCGCTGGGTCCCCGGCCTCGCCACGGCATGGACCGTGCTGGACGACACGCATTGGCGGTTCGACCTGCGGCGCGGCGTGTCGTTCACCGACGGCAGCCCCTTCACCGCCGCCGATGCCATCGGCTCGTTGCAGCGCGCGACGCACCTGCCCAGCACCGCCTCGTTCCGCCCCTGCACCCGCAGCATCAAGGCGATGAGCGCGCCCGACCCGCTGCATCACGAGGCCACGGTCTGGGGTGCCCGCCAGGAGATCAGCGACGTGACGCGGGCGGACCAATACACCCTGGCCACAGGGATCGGGATCACGGCATGAACGAAGCTCCGGACGTCGCGGCCAAGGCTGCCGCGATCTACGACCTCGGCCCGACGGCGATCTTCGCCTCGAAGGCGGACCCGCGGTTCCACTACTCCATGTACGTGCCCCCCGCCGTGGGGCGCGGGGAGAAGGTGGAGCTGCTGGTGGCCGTGCACGGCACCGGCCGCACGTCGTTCATGGACTTCCGCGAAGGCTTCTCGGGCTTCGGGCGCTGGAGGAACGTGGCGGTGCTGTGCCCCATCTTCCCCATCGGCGTGCGCGGCGACGGCGCCCGCAGCGGCTACAAATACATGCAGGAAGGCGACATCCGCTACGACCTGGTGCTGCTGGACATGGTCACGGAGGTCGCCGGCAAATATGGGCAGGACTGGTCCCGCTTCGCCATGTTCGGCTTCTCCGGCGGCGGGCACTTCACGCACCGCTTCGCCATCCTGCATCCGGACCGGCTCTGGGCCGCCTCGATCGGGGCGTCCGGTTCCGTCACGCTGCTGGACGCGGACAAGGACTGGTGGGTGGGCATCCGGGACCTGAAGGCGCGGTTCGGCATCGTGTTCGACGCCGAGGCGCTGGCCCGCGTGCCGGTCCAGATGCTGGTGGGCGACGCCGATCTCGAGACCTGGGAGATCACCCACAAGCCCGGCGGCACCTATTGGATGGAGGGCGCCAACGACGCCGGCCGCACCCGGCCGGAGCGGCTGCGGACCCTGGCCACGTCGTTCGAGAAGGCCGGCGTCACGGTCCGGTTCGACCTGGTGCCCGGCGTGTCGCACGAGCGGACCAAGGTGCTGGGCCTGGTGCAGGACTTCCTGTCCGACGTGCTCGACCGGCGGAACTGAGCCCGATGCCCGGCACGATCGCCGCACCGCCATGATCGGGATGCGGACCCTGGCGATCTTCTACTGGGCTGTCCGGCTCGGCGGGTTCGGCCGGGCCGCGGCGCGCCTGAACATGACGCAGCCCTCGGTCTCCTCGCGCATCGCGGCGCTGGAGGCGGAGTACGGGGTCAGGCTGTTCGACCGGGAACGGGGAAGCCGGCCGGTCCTGACGCGGAAGGGGTCGGAGCTGTTCGCCCACGCGGCCCGCATGATCGCCCTGCAGGGGGAGGCGGTGGGCATGCTGCGGGACGGCGACGGGCTGCACGGGACGATCCGGATCGGCGTCGCGGAGACCCTCGTCCAGCTGCTGCTGCCGAACATGTTGCGCCGGCTGCACGTCGAGCATCCCGCCGTCTCCCCGGACGTCATGACCGACATCTCGCCGAACCTGCGGGACGCGCTCCTGGCCGGAGAGCTCGATCTCGCCTTGATGCTCGGACCCACGGGGATCATGGGGTCGCGCGAGCTGACGGTGTGCACCCTGCCGATCGCGTGGGCCGCCAGCCCGGACCTGCCGTTCGGCAACGCGACGCTCACCCGGGCGGACCTCGCCTACTTCCCGGTGCTGACCTACGCGCGCAGCACCGCGCCCTATGCGGATGTCGCCCGTCTGCTCGCCGCGTCCGGTCTTCCGCCTGCCCGGACGTTCCCGAACGGCTCGCTGTCGGCGATCGTGCAACTCGCCGTGCACGGCGTCGGCATCGCCGCCATCCCTCCCGCCGTGATCACGCGGGAGCTGGCGGACGGTTCGCTCCGGCTGCTGCCGTCCGAGCTGAGGTTGCCGCCGCTGCAGTTCGTCGCCTGCTGGCTCGATCCCGGGCCCGGCCTTGCCTCCGCGATCGCGGACATCGCACGCGAGTGCGGGGACGCGACGTGTGGGCAGGAGATCGGCGGGCAGGGGTTCGGCGGGCTGCCCGGCTGACATCCCGCCGCCGCGGTCAGGCGGTTCCGTAGCCGCCGCCTCCGGGCGTCTCGATGACGATGCAGTCCCCCGCCTGCATCAGGGCGCTGTCGCGTCCGGCCAGGACGGTCACCCCGCCATCGGCCCGCTCCACCCACTGCCGTCCCTTCGCACCGTCGGCCCCGCCGCGCAGGCCGAAGGGCGCCACGTTCCGCCTCGAGGACACGATGACGGCGGTCATGGAGCGCAGGAAGCGGACGCGCCGCGTGATCCCGTCGCCGCCCCGGCGGTTGCCGGCACCGCCCGACCCGCGCCGGATGGCGAACGTCTCCTGGCGCACCGGGTACCGCAGCTCGAGCACTTCGGGGTCGGTCATCCGGGTGTTGGTCATGTGGGTCTGGACCGCCGAGGCCCCGTCGAAGTCGCTGCCGGCGCCCATGCCGCCGCAGATCGTCTCGTAGTACTGGGTGTCGTCGTCGCCGAACAGGAAGTTGTTCATGGTCGCCTGGGCGCAGGCGCAGGCCCCGACCGCGCCCAGCAGCGCGTTCGCCACCGCCTGCGAGATCTCCGTGTTCCCCGCGACCACCGCCGCCCCGGGATGCGGCGCCAGGAAGCTGCCCTCGGGGATGATCAGGGTCAGCGGCCGCATGCAGCCGTCGTTGAGCGGGATGTCGTCGCCGACCAGGCACCGGAAGACATACAGGACGGAGGCGCGCGTCACCGCCGGCGGCGCGTTGAAGTTGCCGGTGTCCTGCTTCGCGGTCCCGGTGAAATCGACGACCGCCGACCGCGCGGCCCGATCGACGCGCACGGCGACGCAAAGCTTCGCGCCGTCGTCCATCGTGTATTCGAAGGCGCCGTCGGCAAGCCGCCCCAGCACGGCGCGCACGCTCTCCTCGGCGTTGTCCATGACGTGGCGCATGTAGGCCGACACGACGTTCCAGCCATAGCTGCCGATGACCCGGTCCAGCTCCTGCACGCCCCGGTGGTTGGCCGCGACCTGGGCCTTGATGTCAGCGACGTTTACGTCGGGACTGCGGGCGGGGTAGCGCGCACCGGCGAGCAGGTCGCGGAACGCCTGCTCGCGGAACTGGCCGCCGTCCACGAGAAGGAAGTCATCGATCACGACGCCTTCCTCCTCGAGTGTCGTGGACCCGGACGGCGTCGACCCCGGCGTCACGCCGCCGACGTCGGCGTGGTGGCCGCGGTTGGCGACGAAGAAGTTGATCGTGCTGCCGGACGCGTCGAACACCGGCGTGATCACGGTGATGTCCGGAAGGTGGGTGCCCCCGTTATAGGGGTTGTTGAGCGCCACGGAGTCGCCCGGGCGCAGGGTCCTGCCGCGGCCGTCCAGCACGGTGCGGACGCTCTCGCCCATCGCGCCCAGGTGCACCGGGACATGCGGGGCGTTCGCGACGAGCCTGCCCTCGCCATCGAAGATCGCGCAGGAGAAGTCCAGGCGTTCCTTGATGTTGACGCTCATGGACGTGTTCTGCAGGACGGCCCCGGTCTGTTCGGCGATGTTCATGAACAGGTTGTTGAACAGCTCGAGCAACACGGGATCGGGCCTGCCTTCGGCGTCGAGGGCGGAGGCGGCCAGGTGAACGCTGCGGCGCATCAGGATGTCGTTGCGGGCGCTGACCTCGGCGGTCCAGTCCCGCTCGACCACCAGGGTCGCGATCTCCTCCCGGATCAGGGCCGGGCCGTCGATCCGGTCGCCCGCCCGGAGTGCGGCGCGGTCGTACACCGGTGCCTGTGCCTCGCGGCCGCCGGACACCATCGTCACGTGGTCGACCGGCTCGAGGGTGCCGCTGCCGCGTGCGGCCAAGGGCGCATCGGCGATGCGCTCGCCGGGCGCCAGCGCCTCGATGGCGACGTGCTCCACGATCAGGGTACGGCCGGGGAACGAGAAGCCGAAGCGCCGGTCATGGGCCTGCGTGAAGGCGGCACGCACCTCGTCCTCGGAGCCCCACGTGACCGGCAGGGTGGCCTCCGTGCCGTCGTACCGGCAATGCAGGACGTGCTTCAGCACGATGGCGCCGGGTGCCGCGCCCTGCGCGACGAGAGCGGCCTTCGCCTCGTGCCCCAGCCGGTCGAAGACGTCCCGGCATTCGGCCAGCGCGGCCGGGCAGAGCGCGCGCTCCACGGCCTGCTCCCGCAACGCGGATTGGTCGGCGAGGCCCATGCCGTAGGCCGAGAGCACCCCCGCATAGGGGTGGACGAAGATGGTCTCCATCCCGAGCTCGTCGGCCACCATGCAGGCGTGCTGGCCGCCGGCGCCGCCGAAGCACTGCATGGCGAACCGCTGGGCGTCGTGACCCTTCTGCACGGACACCTGCTTGATGGCGTTGGCCATGTTCGCGACGGCGATGCGCAGGAACCCCTCGGCCACCTGCTCGGCGGTCGTCGCCCGGCCGGTGGCGGCGCCGACTTCGGCAGCCAGGTCGGTGAACTTCCGGCGGACGACGGCGGCATCCAGCCTCTCGTCGCCGTTCGGTCCGAAGATCGGCGGGAAATGCGCGGGCTGAAGCTTGCCGATGCAGATGTTGGCGTCGGTCACCGTCAGCGGGCCGCCGCGGCGGTATCCGGCGGGACCGGGATTGGCCCCGGCGCTGTCGGGACCGACGCGGAAGCGCCGGCCGTCGAAGTGCAGGATCGATCCTCCGCCGGCCGCGACCGTGTTGATGGCCATCATCGGCGCCCGCACCCGGACGCCTGCGACCTCGGTCTCGAACGCCCGCTCGAACTCCCCGGCATACAGCGCCACGTCGGTGGAGGTGCCCCCCATGTCGAAGGTGATCACGTGGTCGATGCCGGCGGCGGCGGCGGTGCGCGTCGCGCCCACGATGCCGCCCGCCGGGCCGGACAGGATCGCGTCCTTGCCCTGGAACCGGCCGGCCTCGGTCAGGCCGCCGTTGGACTGCATGAAATAGAGGCGCGTGCCCGACAGCTCGGCCGCGACCTGGTCGACGTAGCGCCGGAGCACCGGAGACAGGTAGGCGTCGACGACGGTGGTGTCGCCCCGCGGGATCAGGCGGAGCAGCGGGCTGGCGGAATGGCTGGCAGAGACCTGGGTATACCCGACGTCGCGTGCCAGCGCGGCCAGGCGCAGCTCGTGCTCCGGAAACTTCCAGGCATGCATCAGGACGATGGCGCATGCCCGGATGCCCGCCTCGTAGCCGCGGCCCAACGCCGCGCGGGCGGCTGCCTCGTCCAGCGGCTCGACCTCGGTGCCGTCCGAGCCGATGCGTCCCCCGATCTCGGCGACCGTCTCGTACAGCATCGTCGGCAACTTGATGTCGAGGTCGAACAGGCGGGGCCGGGACTGGTTGCCGATCCGCAGCGCGTCGGCGAAGCCCGGGTTGACCAGCAGCAGCACCGGGTCGCCCTTGCGCTCCAGCAGCGCGTTGGTGGCGACCGTGGTGCCCATCTTCACGGCGTCGACCAGCCCCGGCGGGACCGCGGCGCCGGCCGCGAGTCCCAGGACGGACTTGATGCCGGCGATGGCCGCATCCCTGTAGCGTTCCGGGTTCTCGCTCAGGAGCTTGTGGGTGGACAGCGCGCCGCCCGGCGCGCGGGCGACGATGTCGGTGAACGTGCCGCCACGATCGATCCAGAACTGCCAGCCGCTCACGACGCCGGGCCGCCGGCCACGGCCGGCCGGCGGCCGGCCAGCATGTCGCCGTAGCTGACGAGCTCCCGGCCCTTCGTCTCCGGCAGCAGCAGGGCGGCGACGAACACCAGGCCGTAGGCGATGGCCGCGAAGAAGCCGATCGCGGCACCGAGGCCCATCGTCGCCGCCGCCGCGCCGACCAGGGACGGGAAGAACGCCGCGACACCGCGTCCGACGTTGTAGCAGAAGCCTTGTCCGGCCGCCCGCAGCTCGGTCGGGAACATCTCGGTCAGCAGCGGCCCCATCCCGCTGAAGATCCCGGAGGCGAAGAACCCCAGCGGGAAGCCCAGCAGCAGCATGATCCCGTCCGACACCGGGACGTGCGTGTAGATGTAGACGATGGCGCCCGACCCGGCTGCGAACAGCAGGAAGTTGATGCGCCGGCCGATCCAGTCGTTCAGGTAGGCGCTGACGACGTAGCCGAAGAAGCTGCCCAGCGTCGTGACGAGAAGGTAGGGCAGGCTGCTGACCACGGTGATGTGGCGCTCGGTGCGGAGGAACGTCGGGAGCCACGTGGTGATCGCGTAATAGCCGCCCTGGGCGCCGAGTGCGAGGAGCGAGCACCGCAGCGTCGTCCACCACAGCATCGGGCCGAAGATGGCGAAGGTGCTCGGCCCCTGCGTCTTCTCGGCCTTGCTGGTCACGAACGCCTCGGGCTCGTCGACATGACGCCGGATCAGGAAGGTGCTGAACGCCGGCAGGATGCCCACGAGGAACAGGCACCGCCAGGCGTAGTCCTCGGGGACCACGGTCAGTATGACGGTCGCGAGGATGACGGCGAGCGCCCACCCGGTCGACCAGGAGCCCTGCACGAAGCCGACGACCCGGCCCCGGTTCTTCGCCGACGCCACTTCGCCGATCAGCACGGCGCCGGCGGCCCACTCACCCCCGAAGCCCAGCCCTTGCAGACCCCGGCACACGAGCAACCCCCAGAACCCGCTGGTCAGCCCGCACAGCGCGGTGAACACCGCGAACCACAGCACCGTGATCTGCAACGTCCTCACGCGCCCGAGCCGGTCCGCCATGATGCCGGCACCCCATCCGCCGACCGCGGACAGGACCAGGGTGCTGGTGGCGATCAGCCCCGCTTCCGACGACGTGACGAAGTGGATCCCGATCAGCACGGGGATCGCCATCGAGTAGATCTGCACGTCGAGAGCATCCAGCGCGTAGCCGCCGAAACAGGCCCAGAAGGTCCGCCTGCCGCTGGATCCAAGCTCTCGATACCATTCGAACATGGAATGCACCCCTTTACATCGTCTGCGACAAGGCTCGGACGTCCGGCGACAGGCATTCGACGGGCCTGCGACTGGGGCTGTTTCGCGCAAATACTGAAGTCGTGTAAAATCGTATTCCGGTATGTCCGGCCATAGGCGCAGCCTTTGAGTGGCCAAGCCTGCCCGGCACGCCCCGCCCGGCGATGCGGGCCGGGTCCTGGGTGGCGTGTCTGCTCAGGTTGTGCGGCGGGATGCGTGCCAGGGGAGCAGGCGCCGCTCCAGCGCGTCCATGATCCAGAACAGCGCGATCCCCGCGACGGCCAGCAGGGCGGTCGCCGCGAAGATCTGCGGCGTGTCGAACGTGCCCTGGGCCGTCAGGATGATGTAGCCGAGCCCGTGGTCGGTGGCGACGAACTCGCCGACGATGGCGCCGACGAGGGCGAGGGAGATCCCGACCTTCATGCCGGCGAACATGGAGGGAAGCGCGCAGGGGAGGCGGATGCGGAAGAAGATGCCGAGCCGGCTGGCCTGCATGGTGCGGGCGAGGTCGAGCATCTCGGGCGGAACGGAGCGGAGGCCGAGGACGGTGTCGATGACGATGGCGAAGAAGGCGATCAGGAAGGCGATGGCGATCTTGGGGGCGGCGCCGACGCCGAGCCAGATGACGAACAGGGGTGCGATGGCGACCTTGGGGACGCTGTTGAGGGCGGTGATGAGGGCATAGACGGTGCCTTCGAAGAAGCGGACCTCGACGATGAGGACGGCGAGGAGGATTCCGACCACGACGGCGATGGCAAAGCCGGCAAGGGTGGTGCCGAGGGTATAGAGACCCTCGACCAGGAACCAGCGCGGCGCCTCGGCGAAGGCCGTGAAGATGCTGGTGGGCGTCGGCAGCACCATCGGCTGCACGTGCAGGAGCACGACGGCGAGCTGCCACACGACGAGGATGACCAGGAACGTGAGAGGCGGGGCGAGCCAGCGGAACAGGGGGCCCATCAGTCTTCCTTCAGCAGGCCCATGGCCTTAAACAGGCCGTTGATCTCGGCGACGTGGTGGGTGAAGGCGGGGGTGTCGCGCATGGCCATGCGGCGGGGCCGGGGCAGGTCGACCGCGATCCGGGCGGCGACCCGGCCGGGGCGGGGGCTGAACACGACGATCTGGTCCGAGAGGAAGACGGCTTCGGCGATGGAGTGGGTGACGAACAGGACGGTCTTCGCCGTCATGGCCCAGACGCGTTGCAGCTCGAGATTCATCTGGTCGCGGGTGAGGGCGTCGAGCGCGCCGAACGGCTCGTCCATGAGCAGGAGGTCGGGATCGGCGAGCAGCGCGCGGCAGATGGCGGTGCGCTGGCGCATGCCGCCCGACAGCTGGGCGGGGTAGGCCGCTTCGAACCCGGCGAGGCCGAAGAGGGCGAGCAGCTCGTGCGCGCGCGGGAGATGCCGGGCGCGGGGTTCGCCGCGGAAGTCGATCGGGAGCATGAGATTGTCCAGCACGGTGCGCCATTCCAGCAGCACGTCGCGCTGGAAGACCATGCCGAGGTTCTTGGGCGGCGCGCGCACGAGTTCGCCATGGATGCGGAGGTCGCCTTCGGAGGGTGTCTCGAGGCCGGCCACACAGCGCAGGAACGTGCTCTTGCCGCAGCCGCTGGGGCCGAGGAGGCTGGTGAAGCTGCCGTTCGGGACCTCGAGGCTGATGGCGTCCAGCGCGAGCAGGCCGGACTTGCCGCCGAACCGCTTGCTGACGGCCCGGGCCGCGACGTGCGGGAGGGTGGTGACCGGGTCGAGCCGGACCGTGGGCTCGAGGGTCATGAGGCTCATTCGGCCAGTGTCTTGTAGAGGGCGGGGTCGAAGAGGTCGGCATGGAGCTCGTCCGCCGTCATGGTGTCGGGGACGAGCTTTCCGGCGCGCATCGTCTGCAGCGTGGCGGCCCAGTCCGCGGCGGCCATGGTGCCGGGGGGCATGCCCTTCGTGGCGGGGGTCGGGAAGAAGGTGACGAAGCTGTCGATCTGCGCGCGCATGGCGGCGGCGTTGAGCTTCGCGTTAGGCCGGGCGGCGCGGATGGCGGCGACGCCTTCGTCGGCGTGTCCGGCGATGATGAAGGCCCAGGCGGCATCGCTGATGGTCACGAAGCGGGTCAGCGCGTCCCGCTTGGCGGCGATGGTGCTTTCCCTGGCGAACAGGCCGTAGCTGGGCATGGCGAGCCCGGCGGCCGCGAGGCCGATGCCGCGGGACGGCCGGCCCTCGTTGACGGCGGGGACCAGGAAGGGGATGGCGGAGAAGGCGGCGTCGATCTTGCCGGAGATGTAGGCCCCGAGCTTGGCGGCGCCCTCGAGGTTGATGAGCTCGACATCGGCCTTGGTGAGGCCGCCGGCCTTGAAGAAGGTGTCGAGGAAGGGCGTTTCGAGGGAACTGGCGGTGTAGCCGATGCGCTTGCCGCGCAGCCCCGCGATGGTCTCGATCCCGCTGTCGTTGGGAACCATGACGCCGATGTCGCTGGTGCGGGCGTAGTCGGCGATGGCTTTCACCGGAAGGCCCTTGCCGCGGGCGATGACCATGGAGGAGAGGGCGGCGAAGCCGATGTCGTAGTCGGAGCCGGTGCCGACGATCTGGACGGTGCTGGTGGAGCCGTTGCCGTCATCGATCTGGACGTCGAGGCCGGCGTCCCTGTACCAGCCCTTGGCCGCGGCGAGGTGGAAGGCGGCCTGGTTGCCCCAGGGGGTCCAGTCGAGGCGGATGCGGAGCTTCTCCTCGGCCAGGGCGGGGGTGGCGGCGAACAGGAGCGGGGTGAGCAGAAGGGCGCGGCGGCGCACGGCGGATACTCCGGTCAGAGCTTGATGTCGGACGCGACGAGGACCTGGTGGCGGCCGTCCAGCAAGGTTTGCAGCGCGCCCAGGGCAGCGAGGCCGCAGCGCGTGTCCTGTTCGCCGTTGCCGCCGCTGAGGCCGACCCCGCCGACGACGGCACCGTCCACGACGATGGGGAAGCCGCCGACGAAGATGGCGAACCGGCCCTCGAAGCTCCACTGGATTCCGAAGGCCTCGTTGCCGGGAAGGGCCGGGCCGTTCGGCGGCGTGTTGAACAGGTGGGTGGACCGCTTGTGCCCGGCGGCGGTGAAGGCCTTGTTCCAGGCGATCTGCGGACCGGTGATGCGGGCGCCGTCCATGCGCTGGATCAGCAAGGGGTGGCCGCCGGCGTCGGCGATGCAGACGGTCTCGAGCACGCCGATGGCGGCGGCTTCGGCCAGGGCGGCGTCGGCCATGATGCGGGCCTCGTAGGCATCGAGGATGAGGGTCGGGGTCATCGGGGGATCCAGGAGACGCTGACGTCGCCGGCGACGAAGGTCTGGCAGGCCATGCGGTAGCCGGCCAGGAGGTCTTCCGGGGTCAGGTGCTTGCGCTCCTTGGTCTTGACGCCGTCGGTGTGTTCGAGGCCGGCGTCGATGTGGCAGCGGCAAGTGCCGCAGAGGCCGCCACCGCATTTGAAGGGGATGCCGCCTTTCTCCCGCAACGAGATGCGGAGGAGGTTGCCGTTCGCGGCGGTCTGGACGGTGACGCCGCTGGTGACGAAGGTGACGGCGATCGTCCGGGCCTCGGTCTCGGTGTCGGTGCCGGTCACGGTCAGACGACCCTTTGGAGCTTGCAGTCCATGCGGCCGTAGGTCGTGAGACTCGAGAGCTCCTTGCGTGCGTCCTCGATCGTGTCGAAGTGTTCGAGGAGCTTGGACGGCACGAGGTTGGCCGGGCTTGCGGGGCCGGGCTCGACGATGCGCAGCCTGGTCTCCCGCAGGACTTCGGCGAGGGTGAAACGGGCCTTGTGCTGGCCGTAGAAGAAGTAGTCCCAGGCTTCCACGGGGCGGAGGGAGTCGTCGGCTTCGGTGCGGAAGACGCCGTCCTTGTCGGTGAGGATGACGAAGCTCATGCGGGCTCACCTTGGGCCAGTTCGATATCGTGGTGGTGCCACAGCTGGCACATCAGGCGCATGCCGCCGGCGAGGCGCTCGGCGAGCACCTTGACCTCCTTCCAGTTGGGTTCGGGCAGGTGCTCCTGGCCGCCGATGACCCGGCAGGCGCACTTGCCGCACTTGCCCATGCCGCAGCCGTAGCTGAGATGGGGGAAGGGGAACGCCTTGATCCCGGCGCGGACCACGAGGTTGGCCCCGTCGGGGACCTCGCCCTCGTGGCGCTGGCCGTCTCTGGAGATCGCGACCTTGAGCACGCTCAGGCGGCGAGTTGCAGCTGGGCGAAGGGGAGTTCGGCCTCGACGTAGTCGCGATAGAGGGCGGTCGTGTAGGACAGCCGCATCTCGGCGCCGATCTCGCAGATGCGGAGGCAGCGCTGCTGCAGCTCGGGCGTGTCGGCGTGTTCGAGGACGATCTGGTAGCCGCGCTCGCCGTGGATCTCGTCGGACACGATATGAAGGTCGAAGAACTCGACCTCCTCGTCGGAGAACCCGTAGGTGTTGCGGAGGGTGGGGGTCTGCTTGCGGTAGATGGACGGGACCTGGCTTTCGAGGCCGACGACGAGGCCGGCGACCGCGACGATCGGGTCTTCGCGCATCGCGACCGAGTAGCACCAGCTTTGCAGGCCGCGGGTCGTCGCGGACATGTTGTCCGGGTCCTTCACGCGTCCGGCCGTGGTGCCGCAGGCTTCGGCGAAGCGGATCAGCAGGTCGGTGTGGCGGTCGCCGCCGATCTCCTCCTCGTACATGTTGGCCAGGAGGAAGTCCTTCGCCTCGACATATTGCGCGGGCATGCGGGCATAGACGTAGCCGAGGTAGTCGGCGAAGGGGCCGACGTAGTGAAAGTGGTTCTCGGCCCAGCGCGCCAGGTGCGCGCGGCTCAGCTTGCCGGCCGCCCATGCGAGGGAGAACGGCGCCTTGTTCGCGGACTTTCCTTTGATGGACTGCTCGAGCGCGGTACGAAACTCCACATGATTCATGAGCTCGGCCATGGTAGGGCTCCTGTTTCCAGACGCAGACGGGCGTCGTGTCGATGCTGCAAAACGGTATACTGAATCCACTTCCCGGCACAACCGGAATCGAGGAGTCGTCGCATTTGGTCGTGAACTACGCGTCGCTGGAGCGTCCGGTCGGGACGAGCCATGGCTCCCTGCCGGACCGAATCTTCACCGAACTGAAGACCGCCATCCGAGGGGGCCTGCTGCCGCCCGGGGTGCGGCTGGTGGAGGCGCGGCTGGCGGACGATCTGGGCGTGTCGCGCAACCCGGTGCGGGAGGCGCTGCGGCGCCTGGCGGCCGAGGGGATGGTGACGATCACGGCGCGGAAGGGCGCCGTGGTCGCGGGGTTGGACGCGCAGAAGATCCGGGAGGCGATCGAGGTGCGGGCGCTGCTGGAGGGGCATAATGCCCGGCTGGCTGCACGCCGCCGGGACGAGGCCGTGCTGAAGCGCATCCGCGCCTTGCTGCGCGACGGCGGAAAGGCCGTGGCGGCCGGGACGGTGCGGGAGCTGCCGCGCTTGAACGTCCGCTACCATGAGGAGACGCTCGCGGCATCGTCCAACGAGCTGCTGCGGGAGATGCTGGAGCGGTTGCGGGAGAGGACGGCGCCGCTGTTCGCGCCCGGGGAGCCGGAGCGGCAGGTGGACCTATGGACGGACCACGCCGAGATCCTGGGCGCGATCGTCGACGGGGACGAAAGCCGCGCGGCTGAGCTGGCGGCGGATCACGTCCGCCATGCGGTCCCCGGCCTGGATGGCCTGGGCGAGGGTCAGCCGCCCGACAAGGCCGCCCCGCCTGCCGCCCCGCCTGCTGCCCGGCCTGCACGCGCGCAGAGCGGCGGACCCGTGCCGCTGCCTACGACCGCGAACGGTCGGAGATCGCGATAGCCGTCGCCATCGGACCTGCGTGCCGGATCAGCCCTCGGCGCCTTGGGTCTGCAGCTGCAGCAGGTCGGCTTCGGTGGCGCTCCGCACCTCCAGCGACCCGGCCCGGCCGCGGGCCGTGACGGTGTGGGCGGGCCAGGCTGCCGGGCCCGCTGCGGCCTGGTGCACGTCGGCCGCGACCAGGAGTTCGCAGCTGTATTCCTTCGTGAGGCTCTCGAGGCGGGCGGCGACATTGACGGCGTCGCCGAGGGCGGTGAACACCATGTGGTCCTCGTAGCCGATATCGCCGATGATCACCTCGCCGCCGCGGACGCCGATGCCGTAATGCAGGGGCTCGGGAATCTGCCCGCCCAGCTCCGCATTCAGGGCGCGGACGTTGCGGGCGATGCCGGCGCAGGCCGCAAGCGCCTGGTGTGACGCGATCATCGGGTTATCCTGGAGGCCGAACAGCGCCAGGATGCCATCGCCCAACATCTGGTTGGCCTGCCCGCCTGCGGCCGAGATCGCCTTGCCGACGGCAGCGAGGAAGCTGTTGATGACGAAGACGGTGTCGAACGGGAGGCGGTTCTCGGCAAGCCGGGTCGATCCGCGGAGGTCGACGAACATCATCACGAGGTAGCGTTCCTCGCCATCGCGCATCAGCCGCCGGCGGGGGGAGCCGGTGCCGCCGGCCGGGAGCAGGGGGGCCAGGCGCAGGTCGGCCAACGGGCGCAGCTGGCAGGCGAGCCGCACGCCGGGCCCGGCCGAAACCCGGCGGAGCGCGGCGGCCTCGGCGGCGCTCGGGGCCGGCAGCGCGCCCTCGTGGTCCAGCACATGGATCCGGCACGTGGTGCACCGGCCGCGGCCGCCGCAGATGCTGGTGTGCGGGATGTTGTTCAGCCGGCTCGCCTCCAGCACGCTGAGGCCGAGCGGCGCGCGGACCATGCGGCTTTCGGGGTACCGGAGGCGGAGGATGGCGCGGCGGTGCTCGATCGCCTGCCGCACGCCGCGTGCGAAGAGGACGAGCAGCAAGGCGGCGGCGAACACGATCCAGCTGAGGCTGCGCCAGGCGACGAGCTGGGCGTTCGCCTCGGGGGTTCCGACGTGGTCGGGGGTGAGATGGACGGCGCGCCAGGCCGGGTCCTGGGCCAGCAGCTGGATCTGGCGGCCCCCCTGGAAGGACCCGAGCAAGGCGAGGACCGGGAGGATGACGGCGATGGCCAGCAATACGGGCGCGGCCGCGGCGAACCATGACTTGAGGCGCAGCCAGAAATAGATGCCGAGGCAGCCGTGCACCCACGCCACCACGAGCACGACGTGCTGGACGATGCCGAAGGGGATGTTGCCGACGTAGAACGAGAACAGCTCGATCGGGTAGCCCTTGTCGGTCGCGTACAGGGTCTGCGAGACGCGGGTGGCAAGGACGTGGTTGGCCAGCAGCACCGGGATGCAGAAGCCGAGGACCAGCTGGACGATCTCCGAGGCGCGCCAGCGGAAGTAGCGGCGCTCGAACAGGGCCCAGAACGCCAATGCGAGATGGGCGACCATCGCGCCATAGAGCGCGACGGTGCCGGGGATGCTCTGCCAGACGGTCTTCATGCCGACCAGCATCCCTTGCTGGGCCGAGATCGCAACGTTGCCCAGCGCGTGGTCGGTCAGGTGCAGCGCCACATAGACGAACAGGATTACCCCGCTCAGCAGCCGGATGCTGCGGACGTTGACCGCACGCAGAGCGAGGAGGCCTGCGCCGGGCGCCGGGGCGTGGCCCGGCAGCTGCCGGGGGACGACGACGTATCTGGGATCGATCGGTTTGGCGTCGTCCGGCACGGGGCCACTCCTCGCTTTCGTCGCCGACCGAACGTCGCATGTTGCCGGGCGGTAAACCAGGGGTGACCAATTGCGCCGCGCTCCCGATGCAGGGTGGGTTTGTGCCAGCAAAAGACGGTTCGATCGGCCGTCGTTCTCGACCGGCGTCGGCGGCTGTGCCAGGATAACCGAGGGAGCGGGAGCGAATGATGCGGCGAGGCTGCGGATTCATGGCCGGGATGGCGGCCTGCCTTCTGAGCGGTGCCGTGCAGGCCGAGGTCCGCACGCTGCAGGACGCGTTGGCGGCGGCCTACACCACCAACCCGACGTTGCGGAGCGCCCGTGCGCAGCTTCGCTCCACGGATGAGGGCGTGCCCCAGGCGCTGTCCGGCTGGCGCCCGACGATCGCGCTCAGCAGCGGCCTCGGGTATGGGGACGGCAGCAACCGCAGCGCCAGCGCGGCCGGCGTGAGCTACAGCCGCAACAACCGGAACATCTTCAGCGAGCAGGCGACGCTGACGCAGCCGCTGCTCGCCGGGGGCGCGACGTCGGCCAACACGCATGCCGCCGACAACCGCGTGTTCGCGCAGCGTGGGCGCCTGCTCGCGACCGAACAGCAGGTGTTCACTGACACGGTGAACGCCTACGTCACGGTGATCCAGACGCAGCAGACGCTCCAGTTGAACATCAACAACGAGCTGGTGCTGAAGCGGCAGCTGGAGGCGACCAAGGAGCGGTACCGCATCGGCGAGATCACGCTGACCGACGTGGCGCAGGCGGAGGCGGCGCTGGCGGGCGCGCGGTACACGCGGCAGGCGGCCGACGCGAACCTGGCGACCGCGCGGGCGACGTATCGGCGGCAGGTGGGCGAGTCGCCGGGGCAGCTGGTGGAGCCGCAGCCGCTGCAGCTGCCGGTGCGGAGCGAGGCGGAAGCGTCGCAGCTGGCGGGCGCCAACAATCCGAACGTGATCGCCGCGCTGTTCGACGATGCGGCGGCGCGGGATGCGATCGACGTCGCCTTCGCCGCGCTGATGCCGCAGGCCAGCGTGCAGGCGCAGGCGGCGCGGTCGGACAACAGCGGGGGCCCGGGGCAGCGGAGCATCGGCGGCCAGGTGGTGCTGAACGCCTCGGTGCCGCTGTATCAGGGCGGCGCCGAGTATTCGCGGGTCCGCCAGGCGCGGCAGAACGAACAGCAGGCGCGGCAGAACGTGGACGATGTCCGCCGGCAATCGGTGCAGCAGGCGGCACAGACATGGCAGACGCTGGTCGCCAACCGCGGCCAGATCGAGAGCACGCGGGCGCAGATCCGGGCGAACCAGGTTGCGCTGGAGGGCACGCAGCGAGAGGCGAGCGTCGGCAGCCGGACGACGCTCGATGTGCTGAACGCGCAGCAGCTTCTGCTGAACTCGCGGGTGACGCTCGTGCAGAACCTGGCAAGCCTCGTGACCTCCAGCTACACCGTGGCGGCAGCGATCGGCCGGCTGACGGCGCGCGACCTGCGGCTGAACGTCCCGCTGTATGACGAGACCGCCTACTACAACGCGGTGCGGCAGAAGCTTTTCGGCACCGGGGATTATGCGACCGCTCAACCCGGCCGTTGAGCGGCAGCCCGGTCGGCGCGCATGATCCGGCCCGGGCCGCCCGGCCTCGACGGCGTTCCAGCCCGGACCGTCCGTTGCGCCCCCGGCAGAACGACACGGCCGCGGCAACGATCGCGGGGAGAACACCTTGTATCTTTTGAATAGCCTGGCGACGCGCATCCTGGCCGTGGTGGTCTTCCTGAGCCTCGTGGCCGCCGCCGTGGGGCTGACCGGCGTGGACACGCTGAAAACCTACTCCGCCCAGGTCAAGGTCTTCGACCGCGCCGCGCAGCGGGAGGTGATCGGCGAGCGGATCAACCGGCTGATCTACGAGACGGTGATGGACAGCCGGGGCATCTACATGGCGCGCGACCATGCCGAGGCGGAGAAGTATGCGCCGCTGGTGCTGAACACCCTCGCCAGGGTGCCGCCGCTGATGCGCGACTGGACGGAGCTGGTCGAACCCGAGGACATGGAGGTGATGCAGCGGGCCAATGCGCGGATCGCCGAGTTCATCGGGTTCCGGTCCGAGCTGGCGCGGCTGTCGCGGGAGGCGACGCTGCCGGAGGCGCGGGCGTTCGGGGACAACGATGCGAACCGGACCAACCGGTCGCACCTCAACCAGGAGATCCGCGACCTGGCGTTGCGCAACGAGGCGGTGCTGACGCGGGTGCGCGCCACGGTCTCGGACCTCGAGACCAGCCGGCGGAGGTTGCTGCTCGGCCTGGCCGGGGTCGGCAGCGTCGGGGCGCTGATCCTGGCGACGATCGTGGTCGTCACGCAGCTGACCCGGCCGGTGCGCCGCCTGACGGTCGCGATGCGGACCTTGGCGAGCGGGAGCACGGATGTGGCCGTGCCGGGCCTGCGTCGGCGCGACGAGCTGGGCGAGATGGCGCGGGCGGCGTCGGTGTTCCTGCAACGGGCCGTGGCGATGCGGGAGCTGACGGAGCGGACGACGGAGAACATCCGCCGGGTGGCGGTGGCGGCGACCCAGGCGAGCGAGGCGGTGAGCCAGGTGGCCGACGGGGCGAACCGGCAGCTGGATGCGTTGCGGCATGCCTCGGCGGCGCTGGCGCAGACGACGCAGGCGATCGCCGACGTGACCGGCAGCACGCAGCTGGCGAGCGACAACGCGCGGGCCGGGGTGGCGACGGTGGAGGCCGGGATCACGCAGATGACGGAGATGAGCGCGGTGGTGAACGCGATCGCCGATGGCAGCGCGCAGGTGCAGGGGATCGCCGACTCGATCTCGCGGATCGCCGGGCAGACGAACATGCTGTCGTTGAATGCGGCGATCGAGGCGGCGCGGGCCGGCGAGCAGGGGCGGGGGTTCGCGGTGGTGGCGGACGAGGTCGGCAAGCTTGCCGAAAGCTCGCGCGGGCTTGCGGCCGACATCGCCACGCAGATCAGCCAGGCGACGGGCCAGGCGCAGCGGGGTGTCGCGATGGCGACGGAGGTGAGCCGCAAGATGGCCGAGATCGCCCGGGGGGTGACGAGCAGCGAGAAGCTGGCCGGGTCGATCGCGACGGCGATGGAGCAGCAGCAGGCGACGGTGGTCGAGATCAACCGCAACATCGCGGAGCTGACGAGGATCGGGCAGTCGAACGCGACGGCGGCGGAGGAGATCACGGCGACGATGCTCGACCTCTCGCGTCTGGCCGAGGCGACCCGGGCCACGGTCGACGGCTTCACCGGCCGGCCGGGGTGAGTGCGCGCGCGCGGCCCTGCACGGCGAGCGGAGACGGCCCGGACCCCAGGGCCGAGGCGCTCGACCGGCTTGGCGCGCTGGTGGAGGCGCGGAGCGGCATCGCGGTGACGGGGACCTCGGCCGGCCGGCGGCTGGAGGCGGCGGTGGCCGCGGCCGACGCGGCAGCGATCCTGGAGCGGACGGCTCGGCTTGCGGCGTCGCTCGATGTCTCGCCGGAATGGCAATGCCTGCTGGATCAGCTGCTGGTGCCCGAAACCTACCTGTTCCGCGACGACGGCCAGCTCGAGCTGATGCGCGAAACGGGGCTCGTGCCGGTGGCGGGACGTTCGGGCGCGGACCGGGCGATGCGGCTTTGGTCGGCAGGATGCTGCACCGGCGAGGAGGCCTACTCGATGGCCGTGCTGGCGCTGCGGACGCTGGCGGCGTGCGGGTCCGCGCGGGAGACGGAGGCGGCGATCGAGCCGGAGCCCGGGTGGCAGATCGAGGTGCTCGGGACCGACATCTCCGCGCGGTCGGTGGGGCAGGCGCAGCTCGGGGTGTATCGGACCGGCGAGCTGTCGCCCTTCCGCGCCATGCCGGAGCGCCATCTGCGCTATTTCCCCTGCAGCGGGCCGATGCAGCGGCGAGTTCGGGCCGACATCCGCCGGCATGCCCGGTTCGAGCGGGCGGGGCTGCTGCAGGCCTCGCCGGGGCCGGCGCGGTTCGACGTCGTCGCATGCCGCAACGTGCTGGTGTACCTGACGGACACGGCGCGGCAGCAGGTGTTGGAGACCGTGGCGGAGGCGGTGCGACCAGGCGGCCTGCTGCTGCTCGGGCCGACCGACCCGCCGCCCGATCCTGTGCGGTTCGCGACGTTGTGGGGCCATGGATCGCTGGCGTACCGGCGGCGGGAGCAGCCGGCGTGAACCCTGGTGCGGCCATGTCATGGGTGTTGTTCGACCTCGACGGTGAGCGGCTCGGGTTGCCGGCGACGGCAGTCGACCGCATCCTGCCGCAGGTGCGGGTGGTGCGGCTGCCGGCGCTGGGCAGCACGGTGGCGGGGGCGCTCCATATCGGGGACGAGATCGTGCCGCTGCTGTCGCGCGGCCGGCGCGCGGGGGCAGGGGACGGCCCGGTGATCGTGCTTGCCTTCCCGGACGGGCGGGTGGCGCTGGAGGTGGACGCGGTGCTGGGCGTCGGCCCGCTGGACGCCGGCGATCGTTGGGCGGGCCGTGCGGTGCGGCGGCGGGCGGCGGACGATTTCCGGCAGGACATCCCGGCCCGTCCGGATGCGGCGTCGTTCGTGGCGCGCAGCCTGCCCCGGCGGCGGCCCGCGCCGGCGGCGGCGGCACCGCCGCGGATGCTGCTGGCCCGGTCGCAGGGTCTCGACTGGGCGATCGGGGCCGCCGAGGTCCTGTCGGTGCATGGGCCGACGGTGCTGACGCCGGTGCCGCTAACGGGCCCATCCCTGGGGCCGTCCATGGGGCCGTCCATGGGGCCGTCTATGGGGCCGTCTATCCTGGGGCTGGCCGTGCTGCAGGGCCGCGCGGTCCCGGTCCTGCGGCTGGGCCCTGGGGGCGAGCCGATGGCGGCGCTGGTGCTGGTACGGTCGAGTGGCGGGCCGGTGGCGATCGCCGCGGACCGGACGCCGGGCTGGTCGCCGGATCGCGGCCCGGCCCGGCTGCTGGACCCCGACCGGGTCTGGCTGGAGGCGGGGCTCGGCGACGGCCGACAGGAGAGCGAGGCCGGGGTGGCGGTCGTGGCGGAGACCTGCCGTCTGCTGCCGGTGGTGCTGGGGGCCCATCGGTTCTGCGTGCGGCTCGAGCAGGTGGAGCGGGTCATGCCGGCGTGCCGGGTCATCCGGCTGCCCTCCGGGGGGCAGCGGCACGACCGGCTGGACGGCGCGGTCGGCGTCGACGGCCGCGTGGTGCCGGTCACGGATGGGCGGCGCTGGATGGGGCTGGACGAGGGCCCATCGGGGGTGGGGCGGACACACCTGCTGCTCCGCGCCCTGGCCCAGCTGCATGTGCTGGCCGTCGACCGGGTGGACCGGCCGGTGGCGATGGATGCGGCGCGGCTGAGCCCGGTGGTCGACCCGATGGGGCGGCTGAGCGCGCTCGCTGCCCTGCCGGGCGGCACGGTGCCGGTGCTGAACGTCGATGGCCTGGCGGCCCGGCGACCGTCGTGACGGGATTCCCGTGATCGGGTGCCCGTGATGGGCGGGCGCGTGCTGATCGTGGATGATTCGGCGTTCATGCGGATCGCCCTGCGGCACATCGTGGAGGCGGAGGCCGGGCTGTCCGTGGTGGGCGAGGCGCGGTGCGGCGAGGACGCGGTGGCGATGGCCCGCAGCCTTGCACCGGACATCGTGACCATGGACGTGGAGATGCCTGGGATGAACGGCCTGGAGGCGACCCGCGCGATCCTGGCGCTGCCGGCACCGCTTCCCGTGGTGATCATGGTGAGCAACCACACGCAGGACGGCACGGCCGCGACGGTGGAGGCGCTGCACAGCGGGGCCGCCGACTGGGTGTCGAAGTCGTCCGGGGTGGCGGCGCAGGATCTGGGGCATGTGGACACGCAGCTGCGGGCCAAGCTGCGGTTCTGGTCGCAGCAGCCGCGCGCCGTGTCGCCGGTCCAGCGTGCCGAACCCTGGGCCGCGGCGCCGGCCTGGGCGGGGGCCGGTCCGGTCGACCTGGTGGTGGTCGCGGTGTCGACGGGGGGGCCGAAGGTGCTGGGGGAGTTCCTGATGGCGGCCGGGCTGCTGACGGCGCCGATGGTGATCGCGCAGCACATGCCGCCGCGGTACACGGCGAGCCTGGCCGACATCCTGCGCGACGAGACGCGGCTCGACGTCTCCGAAGGGGTGCACGGGATGGCGCTGCGCCCGGGCGCGGTCGTGTTCATCCCCGGGGGCCAGGACGGCGCGGTGGCGCTGCGGCCCCGATCGGGCGGGGATGCCGACCCCCGGCTCGAGTTGCGGGTCAGCCGGACGGACGCGGCGGTGCACCCCAGCGGCGACATGCTGTTCACCTCGGCGGCGTTGGTGGCCCGGCGGGCGGTGGGCGTGATCCTGACCGGCATGGGCGAGGACGGCACGGCCGGCGCGCGGCGGCTGCACGGGCGTGGGCTGCCGGTGCTGGTGCAGGACCCCGCGACCTGCATCGTGGGCGGCATGCCGTCGGCGGCGATCGCGGCCGGGGTGGTGAGCGAGACGCTGGACGTGTCGGCGATCGGCGGCCGGCTTGCGAAATGGGCGGGCGCGCCGTTGGGCGGGCCCGGTTCGACGGGGCGGACCGGCGCCTGATGCGTGACCGGGTCAAGTTGATCCGGCCACGCCCTGGTTGTTTATTGATGCGAGCCTGTCACCGGTTCACGCGGAAGAAGCCTGAACCGGTCATGCACTGGGAGATGCAATGACCAAGTCGGTATTGATCGTCGACGACAGCTTCATCATGCGGACCATCCTGAAGGACCTGATCGAAGCGGACGAGGCCTTCGTCGTCGCCGGGATGGCCGAGAACGGCAAGGTGGGCCTGCAGAAGCTGCGGGAGCTGAAGCCCGACCTGGTGCTGCTGGACCTGGAGATGCCGGAGATGTCGGGGTTGGACATGCTGAAGCGGCTGGCGCTGGTGTCGAAGGCCCGGGTGATCGTGGTGTCCTCGGTCGGGCAGGCCGGTTCGGCGCAGGCGCTGCAGGCGCGCAAGCTGGGCGCGTTCGACGTGATCGCGAAGCCGTCGGGGGCGATGAGCCTCGATCTGAAGGAGAAGCGGGGGCACGAGATCGTCACGGCCGCCCGTCTGGCCGTGGGCCTCGAGCCGCCGCAGGCGACCGTGCCGGGGACATGAGCGACCTCGCGGCGACGCTTTGGACGGCGTTCGGCTCCGAGAGTGCCGAGCATCTCGGCGCGATCGAGCCCTTGCTGGTCGGGCTTGCCGGGCCGGGCCGGAGCGCCAGCGTCGCACGGGCCGAGGTCGGAGAGCTGTTCCGGGCCTTCCATTCTTTGAAGGGCCTGGCGCGCGCGATGTCGCGTCATGGCATGGAAGGGGTGGCGCACCAGGCCGAAAGCCTGCTGGGCCTCGTGCGGGACCATGGTGCGCCGGTCGGCGAGGAGATGGTGGACGCGTTGCTGGAATCGCTCGACGGGCTGCGGCAGCTGCGCGAGGCGGCCATGGCGCGCGCAGATGACGGGCCGCCGCCCCCGGCGTTGATTGCCCGGCTGCAGCGTGCGATCACGGCGGCGGGCGGCACGGTCGAGGAGCCGGCCGTGGTGGAGACGGCGCACGCGGCGGAGACGGCGGCCGCGCAGGCAGCCGGGGTGGAGACGGCGGGGGCATCCAGCGGGCTTGGCGAGGATGCCGAGATGCTCGCCCTGTTCGCCGAGACGATGCAGATGCAGCTGCCGGAGCTGGCCGCGATCCTGACGGCCGGGGAGAGTGGGCGGCAGGACCTGGCCGACACCGTCGAGGCCCTGGCGCATGGCGCCGGGGTGATGGAGATGGATGCGCTGGCGGACGTGCTGCTGGAGCTGGGCGCGGAGCTGCAGGGCCGCAGCCTGCCGCTGGACGCGGCGGGGGTGGAGGCAGTGCTGCCGCAGCTGCTCGATCTGGCAGAGAAGGCCGGGCTGCTGGCGGAGATGCTGGAGGCCGACACGGGTGCGGGGCTGCTGTCCGCGGCGCTGTCCGGCGGCACGGTGGGGCGCTGGCCGGCCGGGCTGCCGGCGGCGCTGGACGCCTTGGCGGCGGCAGTGAGAACGGGCGGGCCCGCGGTGGCGGGGTCGGTGCCGGGGGTGCTCGGCTTACTGGCCCAGGCGCGGGCGGTGGCACCGGAAGGGGCGCGGCTGTTGGCTTTGCTGGGCGACGTGTGTCCCCGGCTGGCCGCCGGCGGCCTGGTGGCGGGGGAGGCGCTGGGCCACGCGCTGGCGAGCATCGCGGAGGCCGGTGACGACGCGTTGAACGAGGACTATGCGGCGATCCTGTCCGCGGGGCTGCTCGCCACGCTGGGTGCGACGGAGGCCGCGGCGGAGGGTGGCGGGCTGCGGTTGAGCGGGCCGCTGATCGGGACGCTCGACACCAGGCAGCAACAGGAGGTGGCGGCGGCGCTGGCGTCGGGACGGCGCGCCTATGCCTTGATGCTGTTCCTGGAGGACGCGCCGGTGGTCGCCAGCGGGCTGCTGGGCTGGCTGCCGGGGGTCGGGTCGATGCCGACCAACCGCAGCGTGTTCGTGCAGGGCGAGTCGTGGTTCGAGGTGCTGCTGGTGTCGGAGCTGGCGCCGGACGCGCTGCAGGCCGGGTTGCTGCAGCATGATCCCGACCGGGCCTGCCTGCGCGAGCTGCGGGAGCTGCGCGACGCGGGCGAGGTCCCGATCGCGCTCGGCCCGGGCGGGCCCGACCCGGCGGTGGCCACGGCCGCCGCGCCGCCGTCCGGGGCGGCCGGCGCGGGGGCGGGCACCCGCGGCGAGTTGCGGATCAGCGGCGCGGTGATCGACCGGTTCATGGACACGATCTCGGAGGTGCGGGCTGGGCTTGCGGGGCTCGACGAGCTGTTGAAGAGCGCGCGGGCGCGGGACGAGCTGGCGCAGCTGGCGCAGCTGGGGCAGACGCTGCCGGAGACGCGGGCCGCGGTCGACCTGCTGCGGGCACGCCAGGTGGATGCGGCGCGGCAGGTGGAGCGGATGGCGGGGCAGCTGCGGGTCCTGCACGCGGCGGCGCTGGAGGTGCGGATCGTGCCGATCGACCTGGCGTTGAGCCGGCTGCCGCGGGTGGTGCGGGCGCTGGCGCGGGAGCAGGGCAAGGAGGTGGACCTGGTGCTCGAGGGGCGGGAGGTGCGGGTCGACAAGGCGATCGTGGACCGGCTGATCGAGCCGTTGATGCACATGGTCCGCAACGCGATCGACCATGGGATCGAGCGGCCGGACGCGCGGGAGGCGGCGGGCAAGCCGCGGCGGGCGCGGCTGCGGATCCGGGCGGTGCAGGGGGTGGGCGAGGTGGACGTGATCGTCGGGGATGACGGGCGCGGGCTGGATCGGGAGCGCATCCTGCTGCGGGGGGTGGAACGCGGCCTGGTGCTGCCGGAGGAGGCGGCCTCGATGCCGGCCGACGCGGTGCATCGGCTGGTGTTCGCACCGGGCTTCTCGACGGCGGCGACGCTGACGGAGACGTCGGGCCGGGGTGTCGGGATGGACGTCGTGCTGACCGAGGTGCATCGCCTGGGCGGCGAGATCGGGATCGAGTCGCAGCCGGGAGAGGGCACGAGCTTCAGCCTGCGCCTGCCTCTGACGGCGGCGATGCAGACGGCGGTGCTGGTGGAGGCGGGCGGGCAGCTGCTCGCGGTGCCGGAGCGGGCGATCAGCACGGTGGCGGAGCTGCCGCGCGAGGCGCTGACGCTGCTGGACGGGCGGCCGGCGTTCAGCGTGGGCGGGCAGGAGGTGCCGGTCTTGAGTCTCGGGTCGCTGCTGTGGCCGGACGATGCGCCGCGCGATGCGGCCGGGGTCGCCTCGCTGGTCGTCGTGACGCATGAGGGGGAGTCGGTCGCCTTCGAGGTGGACCGGGTGATCCGGCGGCAGGAGCTGCTGCTGTTGCGGCTGCACCCGCTGCTGGCGGCGTGCCGGTGCGTCGGCGGGGCGGCGGTCCTGGGCGATGGCGAGGTGGTGCTGTCGCTGGATGCGGAGGCGCTGATCGGGACGGCGCGGGCGGCCTCGTGGCAGCTGCAGCGGTCGGCTTCGGCATGAGGTATCTGCATGTGATTGCGGGCGGGCACGGGTTGCTGATCGAGGCGGCACGGGTGGGGCGGGTGCTGCTGGAGCCGCCCGGAGTCGCCGGGCCCGGAGCCGCCGAGTTTGAAGGGGCCGAGTCTGGAGGGGCCGTGCTGGACGTTTCGGCGGCGCTGTCGGGCGGCACCGCCGTGGGGTGCGTGTGGGTCGGGCGGCTCGATGGCCCGGCGCTGGCGGTGGACCAGGTGCGCGGCCTGGTGGACGTGGCGGATGAGGGGCTGGCCGCCACGCCCTGGCTGCCCGCCGCCGCGGCGGCGCTGCTGGACGCGGTGGCGTTGCAGCCGGTCGGGGGCAGCCGGCCGTGGCGGCTCCGCCTGTCATGACGGCCGTGCCACGGTGCGACGCCCTGGCGCGCGCGTTGCTGGAGCGGTGCATCGCCCGGAGCGGTCCGGAGGGGCTGGTCGCGGCGTTCGAGGCCTTGGCGCCGCTCGCGTGCCTCGATCAGGCGCTGCAGGCGGGGCAGCCCTTGGACCGGACGCTGCCGATCGTGCTGGGCGCGCTGCGCGTGGCGGTGGGGGCGGGCGGGTGCCGCTTGCTGCTGCGGGTGGCCGACGGGGGTTTCGTGCGGGTGCGGCAGGATGGGTCGAGCGGGGCGGAGACCCCGCTGCCGGTGCTGTCGGGCCTGACGGGGGCGGTGATGACGGCCGGCGTCGCGCAGGCGTTCGCCGGGGATGCGCTGGCGGGCATGGCGCCGGCGGTGGACTGGATGGAGGCGCGGCCGCCGCGAAGCCTGCTGTGCGCGCCTTTGCCCGGCGGGGTGGGTGTGCTGCAGGTGTTCGACGCTCCCGAGGTTGCCGTAACGGCGGAAGGGTTCGCGGCCGCGGACGTGGTGTTGGCCGAGCAGGCGTGTGCCGCGATCGGCGCCCTGCTCGCGGCCGGGGACGAGGCGTGCCGGCTGGAGCCGGCGCTGGCGCTGGATGGGGCTTCGGGACCGGACGCGATCCTGGCCCGGATCCTGGCCGTCGCGTTGCGGGTGCTGGATGCGGACCGCGGCTGGATCCTGGTGCACGACCCCGCCGCGGATGTGCTGCGGTCCTCGCTGTCCGAAGGGCTGGGGCGGTTCGAGCTGCAGCTGAGTGCGCAGAGCGGGGTCGCGGCGACCGCGTTCCGCGACGGCGCGCTGGTGAACATCGCCGAGGCCTACCGCGACCCGCGGTTCAACCCTGCACTCGACCGCATGCTGGGCTACCGAACCCGAAGCGTGCTGTGCGTGCCGGTCGAGACGGCGGAGGGCCGGCGGCTGGGCGTGCTGCAGATGGTCAACCATCGCGGCGGGCCGTTCGGGCGGGACGACGAGGAGAATGCCCGGGCCCTGGCGGCCCAGGTCGGCGTGACGATGGCGTATGGCGCGCTGTTCGAGCAGCTGAGCCGGATGAAGGCGACGAACGAGAGCATGCTGCGCAGCCTGTCGAACGGCGTGCTGACGGTCGGCCTGGACGGCGAGGTCGGGTTCGTGAACGGGGCGGCGCTGCGGATCATCCGGGCCGAGGAGTCGCAGGTGCTGGGGCGCCGGCTCGCCGCGGTGTTCGACGAGCTGAACGCCTGGGTGATGGAGGCGGTGGACGAGGTCCGGGTGAAGGGCGGCGAGCGGCAGATGCCGAACAGCGAGTTCTACATCGCCTCGACCGACGAATGGGTCCCGGTGAACCTCGCGATCTTGCCGTTGCTGGATGCGCGGGGCGCCGCCACGGGGTTCATGCTGGTCTTCGAGGACCTGCAGCGGGAGCAGGAGCTGCGACGGACCATGTCGCGCTACGTGTCCAACGACGTGATCGACCAGATGATGACCGGGGACGGCGCGCTGCTGAGCGGGGCGATCCAGCCGGCGACGACGCTGTTCTCGGACATCAGGGGGTTCAGCCAGCTGAGCGAGGCGTTGGGCGCCACGGGCACGGTCGCCTTGCTGAACGAGTATTTCAGCTACATGGAGGACGTCGTCGCCAACCGGTCGGGGATCATCGACAAGTATATCGGCGACGCCGTGATGGCGGTGTTCGGGACGCCCTTCCCCGGCGAGCAGGACGCCGAGAATGCGGTGCAGGCGGCGGCGGACATGCTGCAGGTGCTCGGGCTGCTGAACGCGAGCCGGGCGGAGGCGGGGTTGGCGCAGCTGCGGATCGGCATCGGGCTGGCGTCCGGGCCGGTGCTGATGGGCAACATCGGCTCACCGAAGCGGATGGACTTCACGGTGATCGGCGACCCCGTGAACCTCGCCTCGCGGCTCGAGAGCGCGACGAAGCAGTATGGCGCCGACATCCTGCTGGACGGGGCGACGATGGGGCGGCTGCGGCCGGGGCGGCGGATCCGCCGGGTGGATGTGGTGCGGGTGGTGGGGCAGGAGCAGCCGACCGAGATCTTCGAGCTGCTGGACCACCGGGCCGAGCAGTGGGGCGCCGGATACGACGCGGCGATGGCGGAGTATGCCGCGGGGCTCGAGCGGCACGCGGCCGGCGACTGGGCGGCATCGCAGGCGCGGTTCGTGGCGGCGGCGGGGTTCAACCCGCTGGACCGCGCGGCGGTGCTGCTGGCGGAGCGGTGCGGCCGGTTCGTGCTGTCCCCGCCCGAGCGGTGGGACGGGGCGTTCAGACTGACGGAGAAATGAGGGCCAGGGCCTCGGCATAGGCCGCCTGGCTGGCGGCTTCGGGCAGGCTGTCGAGTGCCGCGCAGCCCTGTTCGGACGTCGACCCGGCGCCGAGCCGCCGGGCCGCCTCGGCATAGACCTCGAGGCAGCGGGCCCGCGCGCGGCCGAGCCCCAGCGTGGTCGCCGCGGGGCTCAGGGGCGGATAGCCGAGCAGGAAGCCGAGGCGGCCCGCGGCGGTGCCGACGCGCAGCAGCATCGGGTCGTTGGCCGGACGCCATTCCTCGGCCAGGAGCCGGCTGAGGCAGGGGCCGAGCGTCGGCAGCAGGCTGGCGCACACGTCGGCCTCGTTGGCGAGGATGCGCAGCGCGTTGCACGGCCGGTCGAGCGGTCGGGCGGCGTTGGCGGCGACGAGGGCGGGATCGGTGGCGAGGATGATGTCGCCGATGGCGGCGAGGTCTCGGGCGCCGGCGCCCGCTTCGGCCGCGATGGCGCGGACGGCCTCCCACGACCGTGCCTCGAGCACGCCGCCGCCCTGGGACGAGCCGTCGTGGTCGAGGTCGTGGCCGACCATGGCGACCACGCCCACCTGCGCATCGTGACGGGAGATCAACCCCTGTGCCTGCGCCAGGCGGCAGAGGTGCCCCATGGCGAGCGTCGCCTCGCTGGCGTGATGCCGGTTGTGGTACTCGGGGACCCGGCCATGCGACGGGATGCGCTGGACGGCAGCGGCGATGCGGGCGCCGGCGCGCTGCAGCAGCGGGTCGGGTGCGTCGCCGGCGACGGTCAGCAGCGCCTCGGCGAAGGCGGCGGGGACGTCGGCAGGCCGGGTGCGGCGCGCGATGAAGCCGGCCTCGATCGCGTCGATGGCCTGGTGCGGCCGCGCTTCGGCCACGGGCCCGGACGCGGCGGGTGGATCAGCGATCGGAGCCCACCGTGTCGAAGTAGGCGCGCAGCTTCCGCGTCCCGCTCTCGGTCAGCTGGATCAGCACGCGGCGGGCGTCGCTGCTGTCGCGGACACGGCTGATCAGGCCCGCGATGACCATGTCGTCGAGGCGGCGGAGCGCGGTGGTGGCCGGGACCGGCACGACGCCGCACAGGCTGGAGACCGACACCGACCGGCCGAGCAGCGCCTTCTCATGGAGGTCGAGCAGCATGTCCCAGCAGGGATTGCCGACGAGGTGGGCTCCGAGCATCTCCCGGCGCAGGGTCTGCGACCGGATGGCCGCCGTCACATGCCGCCGCTGGCGTTGATTGTAGGCGAGGGAGGAGGAGTCCTCGCGCTGCGCCTGCGGGTCGAGCATCTCGGTGAACTCGACCGAAGCGTTGGCGCGGTGGCTGGGGCCGAGTGCCGGGGTGTGGCGGACGCCGTCGAGTTGCGCGGCGGTGCGGCGGCGCAGCTCCTCGACCAGGTCGGCCATCTCGCGGGCGCCTTCGCGCAGCGTCGCGCGGCGCGTCAGGGCCGTTTCGGCGCGCGACACGGCATCGATCAGGTGCGCGGGGTCGACCGGTTTGCGCAGCAGGTCGACGGCGCCCATGCGGAGGGCCCGGACGACGTCGTTGACGGACGGGGAGCGGGCCAGGAAGATGCACGCGAGCTCCCGGTCGTGGGGCAGATGCTGGGTCAACCCGGCATAAACCTCGGTCCCGCGGAACGTTTCGCCTTGCAGCTCGATGACGGCGATCCCGATATCGGCATTCTGGAGCACGAGGCGATGGGCCTCGGCGGGCGTGTCTGCGATGTGGACGAGGTAACGGTGGGTGGTGAGCACCCGGGACGGCGCGTCGGGCCCGCCATGCTCGCGTGCCAGCAGCAGCACCCCGACGGGGCGCAGCCGGGCCTCGACGTTCGGCATGCCGGGCGGGGTTGGCGGCCGTCGGCCGTCAGCGGTCATGGCGGCGGGCGGTGATCGCCGGTCTGGAGGGGGCCATCGCGGCATGGCGGGTGGCCCTGGGCCCGGGCGGCGTGTCGATCGATCCGGAGGACGTTGCGGCGTCCAACCGCGCAACATACGCATCGACGCATTCGATCCTCGCCATCCTCTCCCCCATGAGTGTTGCGCAAGTTCAAGACTGCCTGCTCATCGCTACACGTTTCCGTGCGCCTGTCTACCCGATCAGCCGGGGCTGCAACTGGGGCTATGGGTCCCGCCTGCCTGCACGCGGCGCGGCGGTGCTGCTGTCGTTGGCGGGAATGAACCGCGTGCTGGCGGTGGACGAGGCGCTGGGCCGGGTGCGGGTCGAACCGGGCGTGACCTTCCTTCAGCTGGGGCGGCGGCTCGCGGAGGCCGGGTCACGGCTGCTGGCGCCGTGGACCGGATCGGGCCCGCACACCTCGCTGGTGGGCAACGTGCTGGAGCGCGGGATCGGCAAGGGGCTGTACGAGGACATGGCCGCGCATGCCTGCGGGTTCGAGGTGGTGCTGCCGACCGGGGTCGTCGTGCAGACCGGGCCCGGCGAGACTGCGGCGATCGCGGGTGCTTCCCGTGTCGGGTCGGGACCGGGGGTGCAGGACCTGTTCGTGCAGAGCAACCTCGGCGTGGTGACGGCGATGGACTTCTGGCTGCAGGAGGGGCCGGCGCTGCGCCAGCTGGTCTGGGCGCGGTTGGGCGCGGCTGCGGTCGCCGGGTGCATCGACCGGTTGCGGCCGGTGCTGCAGCGGGGCGACCCGTGGTTCAGGCCCGAACTGGTCAGCGCGTATCGGGCGGGGACGCAAGGCAGTGCGGCCGCGGGACCCGGCAGCGGCGGTGACTGGATCGCGGTCGTGACGGTCTGGGGCGACACCCAGGCCGACCTGGCGCTGCGGCGGGAGCGGGCGGCGGCGCTGCTGCACGCCAGCGGCGGGACCGCGCCGGGTGTGGGCGGGATCGAGGACGGGCGGCTGTCGGGCATGGACGCCGAATGGGTCGGCGGCGAGGGCCTGCGCGGCGCCTATGCCGCGAAGCCGGGCGGTATGCCGGCCGACCCCGACCCCGACCGGGACCGGTGCGGGGTCGTCTGGATCGCGCCCGCGCTGCCGATGCAGGGGGAGGTGGTCGCCGGGGCGGTGGGGGCGATCGGGGCCGTGCTGGCCCGGCATGGCTTCGGGCCGGCGCTGTCGCTGCGCGCCGCGGACGGGCGGACCGTGCGGGCGGTGGTGGGGCTGTTCTATGACCGTGACGAACCCGGGGGCGATGCCCGCGCCGCCGGCTGCGCCGCCGCGGTGCATGCCTGGATGCGGGCGAACGGCCTGGCGGCCTACCGGCTCGGCATCGCCGAGATGGCGGAGCGGGCCGAGGAGCCCGGGCGGGACACGCTGCTGCGGGCGGTGAAGGCCGCGGTCGACCCGGCCGGGATCCTGGCGCCCGGGCGCTACATCGGATGAGCGGGTTCGTCTCGCCGCTGCTGGGTTCCGCCGCGGACCCGCTGCTGGCGGTCGATTTCGGGCGGCCTTCGCCGGATCAGGCCATCGATGCCCTGACGGCGCGGCTGAATGCGGAGGTGATGGGGCTGGCCGCGGCGCTTCCACCGGCGTTGCGCGCGGAGGCGGAGGCGGCGCTGGCCGGCTACGGGGGCGGGGTCCGCCTGTTCATCGCGCTGTTCTATCGGCCGGTCTGGTCGTTCCTGCACTGGCTGCCGGCGCCGGATGACCAGGCGTTGCAGCTGGCGTGCCGGGTGCAGGCGATGTCGCTGTTCCTGCATCTGTGGGACGACCACCTGGCCGATGGGCAACTGGCGCCGGACCTGGTGCGGCTGCATCTGCGCAGCCTCGCGTGGCAGGCGTTCTCGGACGCCGCCGAACGGCTGCGGGAGCGGGCGGGGGTGCCGGGGGCGGCGGTACAGGGGCTGGTGGCGGAGTATCTGGCGAGCTCGCATCGGCCGGGCGTCGCCACGAGCCTGGAGGGCCATGCGAGCCGGATGGTGCAGCAGGTGGGGATCTGGCGCGTGGCGCCGCTGCTGTACGGGGGGATCGTTGCGGGTCCTGCGGGAGCGGGCGCGCTGTGCCGGGTGGTCGAGCGGTTCTCGGTCGCCTGGCGCCTGGTGGACGACGTGCAGGACGCGACGGAGGACGTGCGGAGCGGTCAGCAGAACGCGTTGGAGCTGGCGCTGGATCCGGCGGGCCGGGCGGCGTGGGCGCTGTGCCGGGACCGGTCGGCGGGGTTGCCGCAGCCGGAGGCGCGGGCGTGGGCCGAGGTGTGGCGGGCGATCGGGGCCGGGGGGTTGGCGGCGGTGCTGGCGCGGGTGAATGCCGAGCTGGACGATGCCGTCGGTGCGGCGGCGGGGCAGGGATGGGGCGGGCTGGCGGCCGAACTGGCCGCCTGCCGCGTCGTCGTCTGACGCGGCAGGCGGTTTCGGGTCAGGCGTTCCGGCGGGTCAGGCGGCGAATGCGGTTGCAAGCGGAGAGAACGGCTTGAGCCCGACGATCTCTCCGGTGACCTGGCCGCTTTGGATCAGCGGTGCCGCAGCCAGCGCGTCGCGGACGGTGACGGCGTCCGGCGCCTCGGCGATGAAGACGGTGCCGAGGTCGTCTTCCCGGACGTACATCTCACGGATCATGCCCGACAGATAGAGATCCCAGACGACCTTGGCGGACGCTGGATTGGCCTGCTGGATCATGGCGAGGTCGGCCCCTTCCCGCGGGGCGATGGTGATCATGAACTTCATGTCTCGGGTCCTCCGGTGCGGTGGGCGATCTACGGGACGGTTCTGGCGTGGCTCAAGTGATCGCAACCAGTTTGAATGGTTATTTGGCAGTAATACCGCGTGATTAGCGGGCCTTCGGAAGGGGCGGGTGCGCCGCGGGTTCAATCTTGGGCGCCGAACTCTGCCAAAGTGGACACGATTTCCGAAAAGGGCCTTCGTGGCGGGCTTAAGCACATCGTCGTGAACAGAACGATCCGGCGCCGGCATCCTGCGGCCAACGGGTCAAACCGGGAGACGATCTATGCCAGGCAAGCATGACGACGAGCTGGACGACAGCATGCTGAACCAGATCGTCGGAGGAGCCGGCGCCCCCGTGAAGCAGGCGTCGAGCTCGACCGACGACTGGGCCGCGACGCACCATGCGCCGGACACGGGAAGCGTCCCGCACGCCCTCGGGGGTGCGGAGCACGCGCCGGTGGGCGGCCACGGCCCGGTCACGAGCCCCGGCCCGATCGCGCATGAGCCGGCGCATGAGCACGGCAAGCCGCACACGACGGGTCCGGTGCTGCACGAGCCGGGCGAGCACGGGAAGCCGTCGCACCATACGGGCCCGGTGCTGCACGAGCCGGGCGAGCACGGGAAGCCGTCGCATCATACGGGCCCGGTGCTGCACGAGCCGGGCGAGCACGGGAAGCCGTCGCATCACACGGGCCCGGTGCTGCACGAGCCGGGCGAGCATGGAAAGCCGCACACGACGGGCCCGGTGCTGCACGAGCCGGGCGAGCACGGGAAGCCGTCGCATCATACGGGCCCGGTGCTGCACGAGCCGGGCGAGCACAAGGAGCCACACAAGGGGCCGGCGCATCACGATCCCAAGCTCGATAACGATCCGAAGCACAAGATCGAAGAGACGCTGCACAAGCTGCACCATGGCGAACACCACAAGCCGGAGCCCGGGTCGCCGGGGACCGGTCAGAAGCCTGGCTGGGACGAGATCAAGAACGTCCCGCACCAGCCCTAGGCCGACCTGCCGAACGACGCTTGATCGTTTCACTGGCGAACCCGCCGTGCCCGGCATCGGGCACGGTCAGCCTGACCTATGTCTGCCTATCCAGCACGTCTCTCTATTCAGAAGGACCCCATCATGGCCAAGAAGAACGCACCCAAGATCACCGTCACGATCGACGCGGACGAGATCGACATCGACGTGCTGGAGAGTGTCTCGGGCGGCGCCGGCACCTCGGTGCAGGTGCGCCCGAAGGACGACACGCAGTGGGCGGGGCTGCAGGGGCATGAGGAGCTGCATCTGCATCCCGGCGGCACCGGCGCGGCAGTGGACGGGGCGCACAACGCGAACACCAGCGTCTCCGTGACGGGCGACGCGGGGCATGGCGTGAGCGTGACGCTCGAGGGCCATGCGGGTGCGACGGCGGGCACGACGCATGACGGCCGCAACGTGGGCGCCACGGCGGCGGCCGGGGCGGGTGTCTCGGACACGTTGAACCTGGGCCATGGCGTGAGCGTCGTCGCCGAGGCGCATGCGGGCGGCGACGCCGAGGCCCATGTCGGGCCGACGAGCGTCAGCGCCCATGTCACGGGCGCGATCGGGGCGTCAGAGACGCTGAACGTCGGCCACGGCGTATCGGTGACGGCCGAGGGCGGTGGGCACGGAACGGTGCATGCGAGCGTGGGCCTGGTCGGAGCCAGCGTGGGCGCCGAGGGCGAGGTGCATGCGACGGTATCGGTCGGGCAGACGCAGGCTGGCAGCCTGCACAACGGCTTCGACGGAAACCAGACGACGACGGTGACGGTCGGGGTTTCGGCCAACGCCGCGGCGGAGGGGCATGCGGGCCGCTACACCGATGCGGATGGCGAGGCGCATTACGGCCTCCGCAGCGGGGCTTCGTCGTTCGCCGGCGACTCGGCGAGCGTCACCGAGAAGCTGGGCGTCCAGGGTCATGGCGGCGAGCTGGGCGTGGGGATCGGCGTCACGTCGCCGGGCACCGTCGGGATCGGCGTTGCGGGCGGGGCCGATTTCCACGACGGCAAGTTGACGGGAGACATCCATATAGGCGCGGCGATCGGCATCGTGGGGTTGAGCGGCGACATCCACGTCGGCATCGACCTGAACGCGGTGGCCCATGGTGCCACGGCGGTGGGCGAGGCGATCGCGCACACGGAGGTCGGGCAGACCGTCATCCATGGCGCCACGGACGCGGCGAACACCCTCGCGCACGGGGCGACGGACGCGGCGCACACGGTGGCGCACGGGGCCACGGACGCGGCCAACACGGTGGCGCATGGGGCGACAGACGCGGCCAACACGGTGGCGCACGGGGCGACCGGCCTGGCCAACACGATCGCGCATGGTGCGACCGATGCGGCACATACCGCCGAACACGCGATCGCCGGCAGCCTCCATACCGCCGAACACGCGATCTCCGGTGGTCTTCACACCGCCGAACACGCGGTGGCCGGCGGCATCCATACCGCCGAACACGCGGTGGCCGGCGGCATCCATACCGCCGAACACGCGGTGGCCGGCGGCATCCACACCGCCGAACACGCGGTCGCGGGCGGCATCCAGACGGCGCTGCACGGCTTGAGCGGCGTCGAGCACCAGGTGGCGCACGGCGTTTCCAACGCGGTGCACGAGGTGGCGCATGTGGGCGTCACGATCGCGCACGGGGCGACGACTGCGGTGCATGACGTCGAGCATGTGGCGACCCAGGCGGTGCACGAGGTGGCGCATGTCGCGGCGACCGTCGGTCACGCCGTCGAGAACGCCGCAAGCACGGCAGTGCACGAGGTGGCGCACGCGCTTAAGTCCTACTAACGGGGTGCAGCGCCGGGTGCGCGGGCGGGGGTCCGTCCGCGCACCCGTGGTTGCGCATCGATCAAGTTTCCGTTAGCGTTTGAGGCCTCGCCTCGAGCGCCGCGTCGTCCAGCCGCACCAGGCGTCGCCATCCGTCCGGAAGGTATGCCCATGAGCGCGACCACCGAACCGACCCCCGCCACACCACCCGGTCCCGGGTTGTTCCGGTCGGCGGCGCTGGACCGGATGGCGTCGCCCGACCAGCTCAACATGGCTGCGGCCATCGTCCGTCCCGGCGCGTGGCTGCTGCTTATGGTCGGTGCGATCATGCTCGTGACCGGCATCGTCGCCAGCGTGTTCATCACCGTCCCGGTCAAGATCAACGCGGAGGGCATCCTGCTCAGCCCGGCCGGCGTGCGGGACGTGACGGCCGTGACCGGCGGGCAGCTGCGGGTGCTGAACGTGCACCTGGGCGACCGCGTGGCGATCGGACAGGCGGTGGCCCAGCTGGAGCAGCCCGATCTGCGGCAGGAGATCGACCAGGCGCGGGCGGAGCTGCGGGACGCGCAGGACCAGCTGCAAAAGACCGCCGACTTCCAGGACCGCAGCACGTCGTCGCAGGACGGCTTCCGGGAGCAGCAGAAGAAGAACCTGGAGGCGAGCATCGCCTTCACGACGCAACGGATCGGCTGGCTGTCGGAGCGGCTGCGCGGCCAGCAGGAGCTTTCGGAGAAGGGCTTCGTGTCGAAGCAGGCGGTGCTGCAGACGCGGGTGGAGCTGGGCCAGGCGTATGAGGAGCAGTCGCGCAACCAGAACGCCCGCAAGCAGCTCGACGTCGAGGAGAACACGCACCGGACGGAACGCGAGCGCGAGACGATGGGCCTGCAGCTGAAGCTCGCGTCGGCGCAGCGGCATGTGGACATGCTGGGCAGCCGGATGAGCCGGATCGATGTCGTGACGAGTCCGTATGACGGGATCGTGGCGGAGCTGAAGGTGAACGAGGGCGAGCTGGTGGAGCGGGGCGGCGCCTTGATGACGCTGATCCCGGCGGACACGCCGGGGGTGAACGGGCCGGGGGTGAACGGGCCGGGCGCGAACGAGCCGGGCGCAGCCCGCCGGGGGCCGCCCATCCCGCTGATGGCGACGCTGTACGTGCAGCCGACCGAGGGCAAGCGGGTGCGGCCGGGCATGAACGTGGAGGTGCTGCCGTCGACGGCCAAGCGGGAGGAGTTCGGGTTCATCGTCGGCCGCGTCATCTCGGTGTCCGAGGTGCCGTCGACGCAGGAGGGCATGAACCGGGCGTTGAAGAACAAGCAGATGGTGTCGACCCTGGCCGCCAGCGGCGCGCCGTTCGAGGTGCGGGCCGAGCTGCTGATCGATCCGGACACGCCGAGCGGGTTCAAGTGGTCGTCCTCGCACGGGCCCGAGGGGACGTTGTCGGGCGGCAGCCCGTGCAAGGCCGAGATCGTCGCCCGGTCGGAGACGATCATGGAGCTTTTGATCCCGGCGGTGAAGCGCGTGGTGTCGCGCTTCCTATGAGCGGGGCAGCCCCGCCCAAGGCGGCCGCGGCGCCCAAGGTCCCCCGAACGGCGGCCCGGCGCCGCGTGCCCACCGTGCTGCAGCAGGAGGCGGTCGAGTGCGGGGCCGCGTGCCTGGGCATGATCCTGGCCTATCACGGCCGCTGGGTGGCGCTGGAGGAGCTGCGCGAGCAGTGCGACGTGGGGCGGGACGGCACGAAGGCCAGCAACATGGTCAAGGCGGCCCGCAAGCTCGGGATGACGGCAAAGGGCGTGAAGCGGGAGGTGGAGACGCTGACGACGCTGCCGATGCCGCTGATCGTGTTCTGGAACTTCAACCACTTCATCGTGGTCGAGGGCATGGACCTGCGCGGACGGGACGGGAAGATCTGGATCAACGACCCGGTCATGGGCAACCGGGTGGTGAACAAGCGCGAGTTCAGCGATGCGTTCACCGGGGTCGTGCTGGCGTTCGAGCCGGGGCCGGACTTCGTGCGCCAGGGCAGCCGGGAGGGTCTGGTCGGCATCCTGCGCCGCCGGGTCGCGGGATACATGCTGCCGCTGTCGGCGGCGGTGCTTTCGGGGGTGCTGCTGCTGGTGCCGGGGGTGGTGGCGGCGAGCTTCGGGCGGGTGTTCATCGACGGCGTGCTGATCGATGGGCATACGCGGTGGCTGGAGCCGCTGCTGGTGGCCATGGTGGTGATGGCCGGGCTGCGGGCGATGCTGCAGTACCTGCAGGCGACGACGCTGGCGCGGACGCAGATCGCGATGGCGACCACGCTGTCGGCGCGGCAGATGTGGACGGTGCTGCACCTCCCGCTGGGGTTCTTCTCGCAGCGCTATGCCGGCGACATCGCGAACCGGTTCGCGATGGTGGACCGGCTGGCCGGGCTGATGTCGGCGGGGATGATGCCGGCGCTGATCGGGCTCGTGTCGCTGGTGGGCTACGGCGTCGTGCTGTTCGTGCTGGACCCCGTGCTGGGGGCCGTCACGGCGACCGCGGCGCTGACGGCGATGCTGGTGCTGTCGCTGTCGGCGCGAGGCATGGAGAACGCGAACCGGCGGATGGTGTCGGACGAGTCTCGGCTGCAGTCCGTGACCGTGCAGGGGATCGCGATGGCCGACGACTTCCGTGCCTCGGGGACGGAGGGAATGTTCATCGGGCGCTGGTCCGGGGCGCAGGCGCGTGTGCTGGATGCCGAGCAGAAGTCGACGCTGCGTTCGACGGTGCTGTCGCAGACGTCGTCGCTGGCGGTGGCGCTGGGCGGGGTGGCGGTCGTCATCGTGGGCGGGCTGCGGGTGATGGACGGGGTCATCACGATCGGCATCCTGCTGGCGTTCCAAATGCTGATGGGGAGCTTCTCGGGCCCGGTGCTGTCGCTGGTGGGCGTGGGCGGGCAGATGCAGCAGCTGCGCGGCCTGGCGGAGCGGCTGGACGACGTGATGCGCTATGGGCAGAACCGGGCGAAGCCGCCGGCCGCGCCCGAGGGCACCATGATCCCGCAGACCGGGGGGATCGGCATCCGCCTGAACGCCGTCAGCTTCGGCTATGCCGCGCTCGAGCCGCCGTTCATCGCGGAGCTCGACCTCGAGATCAAGCCGGGGGCGCGCATCGCGCTCGTGGGCGGGTCGGGTTCGGGGAAGTCGACGCTGGGCAAGCTGATGGTCGGCCTGCTGCAGCCCACGGGCGGCGCGGTGGAGCTGGGGGGCGTCGATCTGCGGTACTGGCCGGAGCCGGACCTGCGCCGGGCCATCGCCTACGTGGACCAGAACGTCGGGCTGTTCGAGGGCGCGGTGCGCGACAACGTGAGCCTGTGGGACACGACGATGCCGGAGGAGCGGATCGTGGCGGCGGCGCAGGACGCGCGGGCGCACGGGTTCATCACCGCGCGCCCGGGCGGGTATGCGGCCCCGCTGTCCGAGGGCGGCAGCAACATGAGCGGGGGGGAGCGCCAGCGGCTGGCGGTCGCGCGGGCGCTGGCGATCAACCCGGCCGTCCTGGTGCTGGACGAGGCGACCAGCGCGCTCGACCCCGAGGTCGAGCTGGCGATCATGGATGCGGTGCGGCGCAAGGGCTGCGCCTGCGTCATCATCGCGCATCGGCTGAGCACGATCCGCGACTGCGACACGATCGTCGTGCTGCGCCATGGCCGGGTCTCCGAGCAGGGGACGCATGCCGAGCTGATGGCGCAGAACGGCGAGTACCGGCAGCTGGTGGAACACTGATGTCGGAAGCGCGCGTCGTCGACCTGCCGATCACCGGCATCGCGCTCGCCCCGGGGCGCCCGCTGGGCCTGCATGACGAGGCGCGATTCCTGCGGGTCGACGAAGGGCGGGTCGAGATCTACGTCATCGCCTCGGGCCGGCGGCATTACCTTGCGGAGATGCAGCCCGGCGCGGTGCTGTTCGGCGGCGGGCTCGGGGCCGACGGCGTGCCGGACCAGCCGCTGATCGCGGTGGCGCCGGAGGGCGCGCGCCTGACCGCGCTCGACCCCACGGCGGTGCTGCAGAGCGCGTCCGATCCGTTCCGGGCCGGCGAGGTCGTCGCCTGGGTCGACCATTGGATCGCGTCGCTGGCCGCCGGCGTCGCCCGCTCCGCGCCGGCGCGGCCCGAGATCCGGGGGTGCTCGGGCGGGGAGAAGGTGACAGCCGGGGATGGCGAGGCGATGTCGTCGGCGCATGGCGTGATCTGGGTCGTGCGCGCCGATGGCGGCGTGCTCGACATGATGGGCCTGCTGCCGGTCCGGCTGCAGCCGTTGACGCCCGACATCTGGGCCACGGCGGCGCAGGCGGGACCGGTCGACTGCCACCTGACGTTCGCGGCCATCCGGAGCCCTGGGTGGACCCGCAGCCTCGCGATGCTGCACAGCCGGTCGGCCCAGCTGCTTGCGGGCTGGACCGACAGCGCGGACGCGGCGGAGACGGCGCGGGTCGCCACGCGGGAGTCGTTGACGCATGACGACCTGCTCGAGACGAACAAGCGGCTGCGGGGCGTGCTGGTGCCGCCCACCCGGTCGGAGAAGCTGCCGGGCGACGACGCGGCCTTCGTGCTGGGGATCATCGCCCCCTCGCTGCCGCCGCTGGCCTCGGGGGTCACGCCCGTCGACCTGCGGGGCTATGCCGAGGCATGCGGGGCGCGGACGCGCGAGGTGTGGCTCGGGGGCGAGTGGTGGCACGCCGATCGCGGCAACCTTGCCGCACGCCGGATCGAGGATGGGCGGGCGGTGGCGCTCAGCACCAACTGGCTCGGCAAGTACCGTATCCATGTGCGGGGCGAGCCGACGCGGCGGGTGAACGCCAGGATCGCAGCCGGGCTCGACCCCTCCGCGCTGAGCGTCGTGCCGCCGTTGCCGAACAAGCCGTTGCGCGCGTGGGACGTGGTGGTGATCGGCTTCAAGCTGTGCACCGCCGACCTCACGACGATGGTGGTGGCCAGCGCGATCTCGTCCGCGCTGGGCCTCGTGCTGCCGCTGGCGATGAGCCAGATCGTGGACACGTTCATCCCCGACCAGCTGCGGTCCGGCGTGGTCCAGCTGGGGCTCGCGCTGGCGCTGCTGACGGTGTGCGGCACCTTGCTGAAGGTCGTGGGCGACCTGGCCCGGCTCCGCATGGATGGACGGCTCTCGGCGGCGATCCAGGCGGGGATCATGGACCGGGTGATGCGGCTGCCGTCGAAGCTGCTGCGGTCGCAGGCGTCGGCCGACCTGGCGATGCGGGTGCTGTCGGTCGACCAGATGCGGCGGATGGTGACGAACATGGCGCTGAACACGATCCTGAACGGGCTGTTCGGCCTTTCGGGGTTCGCGGTGCTGTTCGTCTACAGCGTGCCTGCCGCGCTGGTGGCCATCGGGCTGTTCGTGCTGCTGGTGGCGATCGCGGCGGCGGCCGGGCGGGCGCAGCTGAAGGCGTTGGCGAGCGGGGAGGCGATGACGGCCAACGTCACGTCGTTCACGCTGCAGCTGATCCAGAACGTGCCGACGCTGCGGGCCTTCGCCGCCGAGCGGCGGGCGTTCAACGTCTGGGCGCGCAACTCGGCCGAGATGCGGGCCCGGAGCATCCGGTCGCGCAAGTTCTACCTGATCTTCGACTCGTTCGTGGCGTCGTACGACACGCTGGCGCTGGCGGCGGTGTTCGCGGTGCTGGGCTATGCGGCCGGCAACGACAAGATGTCGACCGGCGCCTACCTGGCGTTCATCGCGACCTATCAGGGGTTCCTGCTGTCGAGCGAGATGCTGAGCCGCAGCGTGGTGCAGCTGATGGGCGCATCGCCCGGGCTGAAGCGGGCGCAGATGCTGCTGGTCAACACGCCCGAGACGGCGCCGGCGGCCAAGGACCCGGGCCGGCTGTCGGGCGCCATCGAGGTCAGCAACCTGGTGTTCGGGTATGGGCCCGGCCTGCCGACGGTGCTGAACGGCGTGAGCCTCCGGATCGAGGCGGGCAAGTTCGCGGCGCTGTGCGGGCCGAGCGGGTCTGGCAAGTCCACCCTGGCCAACATGATCCTGGGGCTCGATTCCCCCAGCGCCGGGGCGGTGCTGTTCGACGGGCAGGACATGGCGGGGCTGGACCGTGCGGCGGTGCGGCGGCAGATCGGGGTGGTGCGGCAGAGCGGGCGGATGATCGCCGGGTCGATCTTCGAGAACATCCTGGGGATGCACACCGGCGCGCTCGAGGACGCATGGGCGGCGGCGGACCTGGCGGGCATCGGCGACGACATCCGCGCGATGCCGATGGGGATGCACACGGTGCTGGCCGAGGGCGTGTCGACGTTCTCGGGCGGCCAGGTGCAGCGAATGCTGATGGCGCGGGCGCTGGTCGGCAAGCCGCGGATCCTGTTGCTGGACGAGGCGACGAGCGCGCTCGACAACATCACCCAGGCGGCGGTGACGGAGCGGATCGAGCGGCTGGGCGTGACGCGGATCGTGATCGCGCACCGGCTGAGCACCATCCGCAACGCCGACGCGATCCACTTCATGGAAGGCGGCCGGCTGATCGAGAGCGGGTCGTTCGACGCGCTGATGGCGGCGAAGGGCCGGTTCGCCGACTTCGTGCTGCGGCAGACGCTGTAGCGCATGCCAGACTGACGGGTTGAGGGAGAACGACCGTGCGGAAAGCACTCTACATCCTGGGACAACTGGACGACGCCGACGCGGCCTGGATGGTGCAGGCCGGGCGGCGCGTGGCGTTGCGCACGGGGGGCACGCTGATCACGCAGGGGCAGCCCATCGCGGACCTGTTCCTGGTGCTGTCGGGCACCGCGCTCGTGACGGTGAACGGGCGCCAGGTGGCGGAGCTCGGGGCGGGCGAGATGCTGGGCGAGATGGCGTTGATCGACAGCAGCCCGCCCTCGGCGACGGTGAAGGCCGGCAGCGACGACTTCGCGGTGCTGGCGCTGGCGACGCGGGACCTGAATACGCGGACGCGGACCGACCTCGGGTTCGCCGCCCGGTTCTATCGGGCGCTGGCGGTGTTCCTGGCCGACCGGCTGCGGCAGATGAACGCGCAGTTGACGGGTGGCACGACGGCTGCGGCAGCGCTGCAGGACGAGGAGGAGCTGGACGAGTCGGTGCTGGATGGCGTGCACCTGGCGGGCATCCGGTTCGAGATGATCCTGCGGAAGATGACGGGCGCCGCCTGACCGGGCTTGCGGGTCAGCGCGGGGTGGGGATGGTCTGGATGCCGCCGCCGGGGCTGAGGATCGTGCTGGTCCCGTTGCCGTTCGGGACCATGATGGCGCCGGGGCCCTGCGGGGTCAGGAGCTGGCGGTAGCTGCCCGTGCCGCCCGCATCGACGGCCGGGCCGCGCGGCGTCTGGACGACGGAGCCGAGCGGGCCCGGCCCCGGCACGGAGGACCGCGGCGGGGGTGGGATCGGGCCGATCCCCGGCGGGGGGCGCGACACGGGGTCGAGCGTCTCGAGCGAGGGCGGGGTGGAGCTGCCAAGCGGCCGGGGCTGGCGGTGATCCGGCAGGCCGCGTGCGGCGCCGGGGACCGTGGTCGGCACGAAACCGCGGGCGGGTCCGGTGCTGTCGCGCGACTGGAGGTCGGCGAGCGTGGGGTCGGGGCCTTGCGGCCCGGGCCAGACGTTGCCGGTTTCTGGCAGGAGGGGCGAGGCGGACGCGTCTTCACCCAGGACCCGCCGCAGGTTCTGGCTGTCGGCCACCGGCATGTTCGGGTTGCCGCCGGGGACTGCGATGACATGATCGAGGAACGCGCCGTATCCGGTGCAGCCCGTCAGCATCAGCGCCGATGCCAGCAGTGCGATGCGTCGCATGGTATTCCCCCCGACGGGCATCCGGCCATGCCGGCCGCACGTCCGTGTGCAATATAGCTGAAACGGCCCGCCGCCGCCAAACGCCGGGCGGTGCGCCGGGCTGGCGGCCTGTCGAGGCTCCGCGGTCAGGCGCCCGGCCGGTCCAGCTGGGGCGCGAACGAGACGAAGTCCCAGCGGAGCTTCGAGCGACGTTCGGTGCGCACGACCTCGTCGACGTCGAACCGAACGGCGCGTTCCGCCTGCGGCCATGCGGCGACGACGGCGGGGTCCGTGACGACGCGGGCATGCCCGGCCACCTGGAGCGTGGTGCCGGCGGCGAAGTCGATGAACAGCAGGCTGCAGCGCGGATCCATCAGGATGTTGCCGAGCGTGTTGAAGAAGTAGTTGCCTCGGTAGTCCGGGACCGTGAGTTGCCGGTCGCCGACGCGGACGAAGCCGGGTCGGCCGCCGCGGTGCGACATGTCGAGACCCTCGCTCGGGCCGTTCACGGGGCCGGCCGAGCGGCTGGCGATGAAGCAGGTATCCGCGCCACGGATGAGGCCGATGTCGTTCTCCGTGAACGACGTGCTTCGGCGCATCGTCGACGGTCCGGGCTGCCGTGCGGGGCCGGGTTCGGGCTGCATCGGGCGGCGCGCCTGGATGTATTGGGGGCAGTTGCCGAAACATTGCACGACGTCGAGCGTGAAGCCCGGGTCGCCGGCAACGCGCGTGATCGTGCCGTTGACGCGGTTGCGCCGCCTGCTTGCGAAGTCGATGCCGATGGCGCCGATCGGCGCGCCCTGCTTCAGTCCATCCGCGGCGGGATCGCCATCCGGGAGCGCCGCTGCGATGTGCAGCCGCTTGCTCGAGGATGCGCCGATGAACCCGGCCTCACCCTCGATCACGCTGGCCCAGGGGACGCCCGCCGCGTCCAGCGTCGCGACGAACAGCTGCTCGCGGGTGCAGAAGAAGTCACGATGCTGCTCCGGCATGTGGTCGCGGAGCACGATGCGGCCCCGGTCCTCCATGCGCTCGCGCATCCCGGCCGCGGCCTGCAGGCGCCGCTCGCCTTCGTGCCAGGGGGCGAGGGGGGGTGCGGCGGGGTCGGTCGGGGGCATGGCGCGAGCTTTGGCCGGTCTGCGTGCCGGGGCAAATCCGAAGTGGCGGTTGCCGCCGGGCCCCCGAGGTCGGGAGCGGCTCAGGCCGACGCCGATCCGGCCACGTCGCGCTGGGTTGCGGCGAAGGCGGCGAGCGCCTTCGGGACGGTGCTTCGCCGGCCGAGGAAGTCCAGGAAGGCCTGTATCTTCGCGGGCACGTACTGCGCCTGCGGGAAGACGGCGAAGATCCCCTGTTCAAAGGCGGTGTTGGCGACCTTCGTCGCGGGGAACAGGCGCACCAGCCGCCCGAGCTCCAGGTCCGGCTGCACGGTGTAGTCGTCCAGCATCGCGATCCCGTGCCCCATGATCGCCAGCAGGCGCAGCACCTGGCCGTTGTTCGTGCTGCACGAGGACGGCACCGCGATCTCCTCCAGCCGGCCCTCGGCCAGGAAGCGCCAGACGGGCTGCTCCGGCCCCAGCCAGTAGGTCAGGCACGTGTGCGCCACCAGCTCGGCCGGCCGCTGCAGCGGCGGCATCCGGGCCAGGTAGGCGGGGCTTGCGACGAGAATGCGCTCGCTTTCCAGGAGGCGCCGCTGCATCAGGCCGGAGTCGGGCGACCGGCCGATCCGGATGTCGATGTCGTACTCGGCATGGCCCAGCTGGGCCGGCTGCTCGCTCAGGCGCAGGTCGATCCTCAATCCCGGGTAGCGCTGCTGGAACTCGGGGATCAGCGGCGTGATCACCCGCAGCCCGAACATCACCCGGGAGTGCACGCGCAGGGTGCCCCGGGGGCTCGTCTGGAACGCCCCGGCGGCCGCGCCGGCATCGCGCACGTCCTGCAGGACCGGCTCGATCCGCAGGAAGTAGGCCTGCCCGGCCTCGGTGAGGGACAGCGTCCGGGTCGTCCGGTTCAACAGCTGGACCCCGAGCTCCGCCTCCAGCGTGCCGATATGGCGCGAGACGGAGGCCGGCGACAGCCCGGCCCGGCGTCCGGCCGCGGAGAAGCTGCGCTCCCGCACCGCAGCCACGAACAGCTCCATCGCGCGCAAGCTGCTCATGCCCTGGCTCCACTTGTGCAGTTTCCGAACAGGACATCCACCCGATCCGTGCATTCCATCGGGATCATCGTAGTGACTATTCTGCTCTCGAACCAAGCCCGCACTGCCGACGGTGCGTGAGCCAAGGACCAGGAGCGCCCCATGGATTTCGGCATCTTCATCCTGATGCAGCAGCGTGGCTACCATCAGACGTCCAACCAGATCCTCCGCAACGCGGTCGAGCAGACCGTCGCCGCCGACCAGGCCGGCTTCGACAACGCGTGGTATGCCGAGCATCACTTCTCCAACTACAGCCTGTGCCCCTCGCCGTTGATGATGGTGGCGCACTGCGCCGCCTTGACCCGCACCATCCGGCTGGGCAGCGCGGTGTGCGTGCTGCCGCTGTATCATCCGGCGCGGCTGATGGCGGAGGCCGGGTTCGCCGACACGGTGTCGGGCGGGCGGCTCGAGCTTGGCGTCGGCGCCGGGTATCAGAGCTTCGAGTTCGAACGGTTCGGGGTGGACCTGGCGGATGCGCCGGCGATCTTCAACGAGTTCCTGGACGTGATCCAGCTTGGCCTGCAGCAGCGGATCTTCTCGTATGACGGCAAGCACCTGCGGTTCCCCGACACGGCCATCAGCATGCGGACCGAGCAGCGTTCCGTGCCGTTGTGGCTGGCGACGGGCCATCCGGAGACGCAGCGCCGGGCCATCCGGGAGGGCCACAACCTGTTCGTGACCGCGCTGCTGAACGGCACGGACAAGCTGCGCGCGATCCGCGCCAACCTGGACTCGCTGGCCCTGCAGGAGAAGCGCGACCCGGCCGCCACCAAGGTGGCCCTGCTGCGCTGCGCCTTCGCCAGCAACCGGCAGAGCGAGATCGACAGCTATCTCGACTGCGCCCGCTACCAGCGCCGCATCTCCGAAAGCCTGCGGGAGCGCCGGGCCCAGAGCGGGGACGGCTACATGATCGCCGAGGAGGCCGGCCCGACCGACCCCTCGTTGGACAGCATCGGCGCCAACCTTCCGGTGGGCAGCGTCGATTACGTGGTGGAGCGCATGGTGGAGGAGATCCGCATCCTGCGGCCGACGCAGGTCGCGATCCAGACCCAGCTTGGCGACTTCGACCAGCGGACCATGCTGGCGCAGCTGGAGCTGTGGGGCACCCGCATCATCCCGGCGATCCGGCGGGAGCTGGGCAGCGACTTCGCCGCCCCGCAGCTGGTGGCGGCGGAATAGCGGTGGTGATCGTGCTGACCGGCGCCGGCGGGGTCGTGCTGGAGCAGCCGGACGACTTCCGGGCCTTCTCGGTCCGCGTGCCCGCGGGCGTCGACGACGGCGCGCTGCGGACCGGCCCGTTGGCGGACGTGGTGGCCTTCGACGACACGGGTCACGGCTGGATCGCGCCGGCCGCCGTTCGATCGTTGGCCGGGGCGCTGGCCGGCGATCCCGGCCCGGCCTGGACGGCGGGGTTCGCCGCCATGTCGACCTATGCCGCCGGCAAGGGCTGGGTCGACGCCGCCGGCCGCCTGCGCGCCCATGTCGAACGAGAGCCTGTCCCCACCTGACGTGCCGACCCGGAATTCCAATCCAGGGAAGGGGCCCGGCAACGACCGTGGCCCGACATCGCCAACGATAACGGAGGACCCATGTCAGACATCGTGACACCCGCCCCAGGACGGTCAGCCGGCCGGCGTGCGCTGCTGACGGGTGCAGCCGCCCTGCTGCCTGTCCTGAGCGCAGCTGCCCTGCTGCCTGTCGTGGGCGCCCGGCGCGCCTTCGGGCAGGGTTCAGGCCTGAACCCTGCCGGTCCCAGCCCAGCGGGGCCCATCAAGATCGGCGTGCTGTGCGACATGTCCGGCCCCTATGCGGACGCGACCGGCCCCGGACTGTCTCTCGGTGTGCAGATGGCGGTCGAGGCGTTCGGCGGCACCGTGCTGGGCCGCCCCATCACCGTCCTGACGGCCGACGACCAGAACAAGCCGGATGTCGGCGCCGGGATCGGCCGCCGCTGGCTGGATCAGGACCAGGTCGACACCATCGTGGAAGGGTCGGCCTCGTCCATCGCGCTGGCCGTCGCCGAGATGACGCGCGCCCGCAACCGTGTGCTGCTGATCGCGGCGAGCACGAGCACGGAGCTGACGGGCCGGTTCTGCAGCCCGACCAGCTTCCAGTTCGGGATCGACACCTATGCCGGCCCGAAGGCCGTCGTCAGCGCCGCGATCAAGAAGGGCCTGAAGACCTGGTTCATTTTGAACGTCGATTACGCGTTCGGGCACAGCCTGAAGCTGGAGGCGACGCGCTTCATCGAACAGGGCGGCGGCCGGCTGCTGGGCAGCACCGCGTTCCCGCTGGGCACCGCCGACGTCTCGAGCGCGGTGCTGGAGGCGCAGGCGTCCGGCGCGCAGGCGATCGCGCTGGCCTGCGGCGGGACGGACTGGACGAACGTGGTGAAGCAGTCGCACGAGTTCGGCCTGGTGCGGACCGGGCAGACGCTGGTCACGTTCCTCGCCGGGCTGCACGAGGTGCGGTCGGTGGGCGTCGCGACGACGGCCGGCATGATCCTGGCGCAGTCGTTCTACTGGGACCTCGATGACGGCACGCGGGCGTTCACCGCGAAGTTCCGGCCGCGTCACAAGGGCATGCCGCCCAACTGGCAGCAGGCCTCGGGCTACAGCGCGACGCTGCACTACCTGAAGGCCATGCAGGCTGCGGGCACGGCCGAGGGCCTGGCCGTGGCGCAGGCGATGCGTGCGATGCCGGTCGACGACTTCGCGGTGCATGCCGCACCCATCCGCGGCGACGGCCAGGTGATGCGGCCGATGTATCTGGCGCAGGTGAAGCCGGTTACGAAGACGCCCATGGAAGACGACGTGTTCGACATCGTCGAGACGCTGCCGGCCGAGCGCATCTGGCGGCCGTCCGCCGAAAGCGCGTGCGCCCTGCTGCGGCCGACGTGATCCCCGGGGACGCCCCCAACGACGCGTCGATCGGCTTCGTCGGCGCCGCCCGCTGCCGCCTGGGCGAGTCGCCCGTGTGGGACGCGGCGCTGCAGGCCCTGTACTGGGTCGATTCCGTGGCGCCTGCCATCCACCGCTTCGTGCCGGGCAGCGGGCGGCTCGATGCCTGGCCGATGCCGGACCTGGTCGGCAGCATCGGTCTGGGCGCCCCCGGTCACCTGGTTGCCGCCCTGCGGGACGGGTTCTACGCCATCGAGCCGGAGGCGGGCCGGGTCACGCCGCTGCACCGGCCCGCGATGGCGGCCCAAACGCGGTTCAACGACGGGAAGATGGATCGGCACGGGCGCTTCCTGTCCGGGACCATGCACATGGGCCCGACCGACACGCCGAAGGGCACGCTGTTCCGCCTCGATGCCGCCGGGCGGTGCGACGTCCTGGAGACCGGGCTCAGCACGTCCAACGGCCTGTGCTTCAGCCCGGCCGGCGACCGGCTGTATTTCGCGGACAGCCGCAAGGGCGTGATCTGGGCCTACCCCTACGACGCCGCGTCCGGCCGGGTGGGGCCGCGGCAGGACCTGGTGGACACGGTCGCCGCCGCGGGATCGCAGCCCGACGGGGCGACGGTGGATGCCGAGGGCACCCTGTGGGTCGCGCTGGTCCGCACCGGGCAGATCGGGCGGTTCTCCGCCGAGGGCCGGCTCGAACGGCTGATCGACCTGCCGGTGCCCCATCCCACCTGCCCGGCCTTCGGCGGCGCGGCGCTCGACGTGCTGTACGTGACGTCGATCTCGGATTCGGGCCGCCTGGTCAGCGACCATCCCGATGCCGGCCGCCTGGTGGCGATCACCGGGCTCGGCGTGCGGGGGCTGGCGGAGACGCGGTTCGGGGCGGGTCGCCCGTAACGGCGACCGGCGCGCGCAGCCCGGCGAAGATCATGTCGTAGTACATCCCCGCCACCTGCACGGCGCTCAGCCCCTTCTCCGCCCGGTGCCAGCGGTGCATCCAGTTGAGCGTCGACAAAATCAGCCGTCCGGCCATCGCCACATCCACGTGCCGCATCTCCCCCGCCGCGACCGCCGCCGTCAGCAGATCCCGCAGCAGGTGCTCGTACCGGTCGCGCCACGCCATCCGCTCCTCCTGCCGGCGGAGCTGCGGGTCGCTCCAGAATGCCGCGGTGGAAGCGGTCCAGACCACGCGGTAGCGGTCGAAGTACTCGGCCGAGGCCAGCATGAAGAGGCGGACCCGGCCCGTGGTGCCGGGCTGGCCGGCCAGGCGGGCCGCGACGAAGTCGTGCAGCTCCCGGGTGAAGCCCAGGGCGATGCGGGCGTACAGCTCGTCCTTGTCGGTGAAGTGGTGATAGAGCAACGACTTGGAGATGCCGCACGCCTCGGCGATGTCGCGCATGGAGGTGCGTTCGTAGCCCTCGGCCGCGAACAGGCGCGCCGCCTCGGACAGTATGTGCAGCACGCGGTCCGAGAGCGCCGGTGCGTCGGGCGGCTGGCCCGGCATCTCCGTCCGCGGCGGCGCGCCGGGCGTCCTGGCCACGGTCACGGCCCGTCCAGCACCTCAGTCAGCGCGGGCACGCCGACGGAGCAGGCGTGGACGCCCAGATGCGCGGTCATCTGCAGCACCTGCAGGATCGCCCGATGCGGCGCGCCGAGGCGCAGGGCCCGCCGGACATGCAGCCGCACGCCGTCCGGGTTCAGCGCCGTGAAGCAGGCGCTCAGCCCCAACGCGATCAGCGCGGTGCCGACGTCGTCCAGTCCGGGGCCGGGCTCGCGGCAGGTCATCAGGTCGAGCATCACGGCGAAGTAGCCGGGGTCGAGCCGCAGGAGGCGGTCGCAGTGCGGCGGCCAGTCGCCGAAGCGGTCCATGTAGGCGCCCTGCAGCCGCGTCTGCTCGGCCGTGGGCGCCGCCTCCAGCTCCGGCACCGCGATCCCGGCGGCGTGCAGCTCCTCGGCGAGGATGTCGATCCCCATGGCGGTGCCTTCCAGCCCCTGGACGGCGCCGAGCTGCAGCACCTCCATCACCTGGAGGGGCGTGGCACCCCGGTCCAGCGCCATGCGCATATGCAGCTTCAACCCGGGCTCGAACAGATGCGTGCCGGAGGCGTCGAGCGCCACGTACAGCAGCTCGCACATCATGGGCGAGAGCGGGCCGTGCGCGGCGGGGTAGCCGCCGTAGCGGGCATAGGTGTCGAGGAAGGCCGGGCTGAACCGCAGCAACCCCTCCGTCCAGGGCTTCCAGTAGCCGCGGGCCGCGATGTAGGCGGCCTTCAGTTCTTCCTGCCGTGCGTCCAGCGTCATGATCCCGTCTCCGTGGTGGCCAGGTCCGGCCCGGCGTAGGCGCCAAGCCCGCCATCCGCCACGAGCATGCTGCCGGTCACGTAGGCGGCGCCGGGCGACAGCAGGAAGTGGACGGCGGCGCCGACCTCGTCCGGCCGCAGCAGGCGGCCGAGCGGCATCCGGCATAGCAGCGCCCCCCCGTCGTCGCCGGCCATGGGGCCTGCGGCCAGCGCGTTCACGCGGATGCCGCTGCCGCCCCATTCGCAGGCGAGCGTGCGGGTGAACATCCCCACGGCGGCCGCCGCCGCGCTGCCCGCCGTGCCGGTCGCCGTGCCGACCTGGCCCAGGACCGAGGTCACGTTCACCACGGACCCGAACCCCTGCCGCAGCATGACGCGGCCCGCGGCCTGGCACGCGAGGAACGCCGCCTCCAGCTGCCGCTCCAGCGCATCGGGCAGCGGTTCGGCCCGGGGCCCGTCGGTGCCGGCCGCGTTCACCAGTCCGTCGATGCGGCCGTGCCGGCCGGCGAGTGCCTCGACAGCCCCTCTGTACGATGCGGGATCGCCCGGTCGGGGCGCCAGCGCCGCGGTCATGACGCCCTTTGCTGCGAGGACGGCGATCGTCGCCCGCCCCATCCGGGTCTCGGCCCCAGTTACGATCACCAGGCGGCGGCCGGGCGGGGGCTCCGCCGGCGCATGCCCGCGCAGGACGGATGCCGCCTCGCTGCCGCCATAGGCCATGCTGCCGCCATCGACGACCATCAGCGATCCCACCAGGCCGCTGGCCTCGGGGGAGGCGAGGAAGTGGATGGCGGCCGCGATCTCGTCCGGCGCGCCCATGCGGCCCATCGGGATTCGCGACGCGGCCCGCTCCGGGTCGACCCGGCCGTTGCGGATCAGCGTCTCCACCAGGTCCGTCCGCGTGTAGCCGGGCGCGATGGCGTTCACGCGGACGCCGTCGCGGATCCATGCGCCCGCCGTCTCCCGCGTCAGCGCCACGACGCCGGCCTTCGACGCGCTGTAGCCGTTCCGCAGCGGGATCGCCTTCAGGGCGGAGGCCGAGGCGACGTTGACGATGGCGCCCCCGCCCAGCCGCCGCATGACCGCCGCCGCGGCCTCGGCCGCCCGCTGCACGCCCAGCAGGTTGATCGCGATCAGGCGGCGGAACGCCTCGAGCGGCTGATCGACGACGCTGGTCCCGCCCGTGTCGATGCGCCCTGCGTTGTTGACCAGCACATCCAGGCGGCCGAACCGGGCCACGCAGTCGGCGACCATGGCGCCGGGGTGGGAGGGCTCGCCCATGTCCGCCTGCGACCATCCGTGCGCCGGGCCGAGCGTCCGGGCGCGGGCGGCGGCGGCCGGGCCGTCGATGTCGGCGATGACCACCCGGTCCCCGCCGGCGGCGAAGCGCTGCGCCGTGGCCCAGCCGATCCCTGCGGCCCCGCCGGTGACGAGGACGACCCGCGCGGTCACTTACAGGAAACTGCTGGTGATGCCGCCATCGACCGTCAGCACCTCGCCGCTGACGAAGCTGGCCTCGTCCCCGGCCAGGAAGCAGATGGCCTTGGCGATGTCCTCGACCGTGCCCAGCCGCCCCAGCGGGGTGCGTGCGATGCGCCGGGCGTCCTTGTCGGCCGTGCGGTGCTTGGCCGTGCCCTCCGTCGGGACCGCCGACGGGGCCACCGCGTTCACCCGGATGTGGCGGCCGCCGAGGTCCGTCGCCGCGGCCCGGGTGATGCCCATGACCCCGGCCTTGATCCCGCTGTAGACGATCGCGTTCTGCGCCGACCGCAGCCCGGCGGTGGAGGCCACGTTGACGATGCTGCCGCCGCGCCCCGCATCCATCGCCTCGGCCGCCGCCTGGATGCCCCAGATCACCGACTTGAAGCCCACGTCGAGCATGCGCTCCACCGTCTCCGGCGCGATGTCCGCCAGGGCCTGGTAACGGACCCAGGCGGCGTTGTTGACCAGCACGTCGAACCGGCCCGCCGCGTCGGCCACAATCCGCACGGCGGCGCGGATGCCGTCGCGCGTGGACACGTCCTGCGTCACGCCCACGGCCTGTCCGCCGGCCGCCTGCACCTCGGCCACCGCCGCGTCCACGAACGCCTGCTTGATGTCGTTGATGCCGACGATCGCTCCCTGCGCCGCCATGCGCAGCGCGGTGGCCCGGCCGATGCCGTGCCCGGAGCCCGTGATCAGGACGGCGCGCCCTTCGAGAGGCGGGGTCATGCGCGTGTTCCTTCATGCTGGGGTTCGTCGATCAGGGCCGCCGCGATGCAGGCCAGCGCCGCCGAGGCGTCGCCCTGCATCGCCCAGGTCCGGATGGCGCGAAGATGCAGGTGCACCGGGATGTCCCAGGTGAACCCCATCCCGCCATGCAGCTGCAGAGCGCCCTCCGCGATGGCAGGGCCATGGCTGGCGGCGGCGGCGAAGGCGGCCCGGCGGATGCTCAGGTCACGGGCGTTGCCTTCGTCGAGGCTGCGGGTGAGGGCGCCGCGGATGCCTTCCAGGCCGAGCTTCTGCCGGGCCAAGGCGTGACGGAGCGCCTGGAAGGCGACCAGCGGGCGGCCGAACTGCCGGCGGGGGCCGACATGGGCCTGCGCCAGCTCGAGGCAGGCCTCCGCCGCGCCCAGGATCGCGGCGGTCCGCAGCACCAGCGCGTCGGCCTCCAGCGTGTCCCACAGGCCGGCCGGCAGCAGGCGGTCCGGCGTGACCCGCACGGCGTCCATGCGGACGGACTGGTCGGGCGTTTCGGGGTCGAGACCCTGCTCGTCCAGGCGCCGGACGCCGGGGGCATCGAGCGGCACGAGCGCGGCGCCCCCGCCCCCGATCCGCACCAGCAGCGCCGTGCAGGACCGGATGCCGGGCGCCCGGCCCACCACGCCGTCGAGCCGCACGGCGCCGGCATCCGCCTGGCCCGTGACGGACCCGGCCCAGGCGATCGTCGCGCAGGCCGCGCCGTCGATCAGCGGGGTCGCCAGCGTGGGGTCCAGCACGCGGGCCAGCAGCATCGTCTCCAGCAGCGGGAAAGCCAGCAGCCCGGCGCCGGCCGCGGTCACGACGGGTGCGGCATAGGCCAGGCCGAGCCCCAGCCCGCCCGCGTCCTCGCCCGCCAGGATGCCCAGCAGCCCGTCGCGCGCCAGCAGCGGGGCCTGGTCCGGCATGCCCAGGCCCCGGCACGCCGCGACCGCCCGCTGGGCCGTCGCGGTGAAGGCGGCGGGGTCAAGCCCCGTGTCCGTCGTGCCGGTCTCCGCGATCATCATCTCAGCGCCCCTTCGGCAGTTGCAGGATGCGGTCGGCGATGATGCCGAGCTGGATTTCCGTCGTGCCGGCATAGATCGTCTCGGCGCGGGACCGCAGGTAGACGTCGCGGAACCGGCGCTGTGCCGCGGCCACGGCGGGCGGCGGATCGAGCGAGGCCCGGGCCAGCATCTCGATCGCCAATGCCCCGAAGCGCTGATGCGCCTCGCTCCAGTGCAGCTTCATCAGGCTGCCGCGCGCGCCGATGTCCTCGCCGGCCAGCAGCGCCTCGACGACGGGCTCCACGTGGCCTTTCACCAGCTCGATATCCACCTGCGTCTCGGCCAGGCGGCGGCGGTAATGGCCGTCCTGCAGCAGGGCCGCGAGCGGCGGGTCGGCTCGGCAGGCGACGACCAGGTGCCGCAGCTCGTTCTCGAACCGCCAGGCCCGGTACATGCGGTTGGTCGCCCGCTCGATCGACAGCACGCGGATGGCGGCGGCCCAGCCCTCGTCGGGCGCGCCCAGCGCGTCCTCAGGCGCCACGGGCACGTCATCGAAGAACACCTCGGCGAACTCGTCCTTGCCGTCGATCTGCCGAATGGGCCGGGCGACCAGGCCGGGGCTGTCCATGCGCACGGCGAACAGGGCCAGCCCCCGGTGCCGGTCCTCGAGCGGGCCGGTGCGGGCCAGCAGCAGGCAGCGTTGCGCCCGCATGGCGCCGCTGGTCCAGATCTTCTGTCCGGTCACGCGCCAACCCTCGCCGTCCCGCACCGCACGGGTCCGCAGGCCCGCGAGGTCGGACCCGGCATCGGGTTCCGAGAAGCCCTGGCACCAGATGTCGCGCATCTCGAGGATGGCGGGCAGGAAGCGGCGCTTCTGCGCCTCCGTCCCGATGGCCAGGATGATCGGCCCGGCGAGTTCCTTGCCGATCGAGTTGGCGCTTTCCGGCATCGCGACCCGCCCGATCTCCTGGTTGGCGACCAGGTGCTCGCGGAGCGTTCGGCCCTGGCCGCCGTATTCGCGGGGCCAGGCGATGCCGCTCAACCCGGCCCGGTGCATCGCCGCCTCCCACGTGCACAGCTCCTCCAGCGTGGGCGCGGCGTAGTCGGCGCCGTCGGTCCGGAAGCGCGACGGCAGGCTGTCCTGCAGCCAGCGCCGGACGGCGTCCCGGTAGGCGTCGCCGGACGCGGTGGCGATGTCGATGGTCCCGTCCATGGTCAGGCCGCCTTCTCGATGGGGTGACGCGCGATCAGCAGGGCGTCGAGCGCCACCACGCCCTGGCCCTCGGGCCGCACCAGCACCGGGTTCACGTCGATCTCGGCCACCGTCTCCGCGTGCTGCACGGCGAAGCGGGACAGGGCGACGATGGCGGCCACCAGGGCCGGGAGGTCGGCCCGGGGGCGGCCCCGCGCGCCGTCCAGCACCGGGAAGGCCAGCAGCGAGCGGAGCATCGCCATCGCTTCCGCGGCATCGACCGGGGCCGGACGCACGGCGACGTCCCGCATGATCTCGGCAAACACGCCGCCCAGCCCGGCCATGACGACGGGCCCGAACACCGGGTCGCGCGACACGCCCAGGATCATCTCCGTGCCGCCCGTCGCCATGGGGGCCACGAGCACGCCCTCGATGCGCGCCGCCGGGGCGTGCCGCCGCACGGCGTCCAGCATCGCGGCATGGGCGGTGCGGACGGCGGCGGCGTCGCCCAGGTTCAGCAGGACCCCGCCGGCCTCCGTCTTGTGCGGCAGGTCGGGCGAGACGATCTTCAGCACGACCGGGTAGCCGACGGCGCCCGCCGCCAGCACGGCGGCCTCGGCGTCGTGCACCAGGTGCTCGGCCAGCACGGGCACCCCGGCGGCGGCCAGCGCGCGCTTGGCGCCCAGCTCGTGCGTCAACGCATCCGGCGGCAGGATGGCGGGAGGCGGGGGGGCCGGAGGCGGGGTGATCGGAGGCGGGGGGGCCGCGACGGCCGGCGTCTCGGCCCCACGCAGCTCGGCCATCCCGGCCAGGCCGGCCAGCGTCGTGCAGCAGGCGTCGACGCCGTCGATGACGGGATAGCCCAGCTCGTTCAGGGCGCCGATCGCGTCGCGGGGGGCGTGGGCACACAGCAGGACGACGGCATCGGGGAACCGCTCCCGCACACCGGCCAGCGCCGCCATGAACACGGTCCGCAGCCGCGGGAGGTAGAGCGAGGACGCCATCATCAGGACGAGGGCGTCATAGCCGCGGCTGTCCAGCAGGGCGCAGATGATCCGTTCCAGGATTTCGGGCCGGCTCGACATGTGTGCGGTCGCGTCGATCGGGTTGCGGGGCGAGGCGTAGGGTACGGCGTCCAGGATCATCCGTTGCACAGCCTCCGGCGGTTCCGGCAGGCTCAGCCCGGCGGCGCTGGCGGCGTCGGCCAGCAGCACCCCGAAGCCGCCGGACGCCGTCAGCAGCGCGACGCGCCGGCCGGCGGGCAGCCGGTCGCCCAGCAGGCTCGCGGCATGCCCCAATTCGACCAGCTGTTCCACGCTGCGGACCCGGATGGCGCCGGCGCGCCGGAAGACCGCGTCGAACACCGCCTCGGACCCGGCCAGCGCCCCGGTGTGGGACGCCGCGGCGGCCTGCCCCGCTTCGGTCGCGCCGATTTTCAGCACGACCACGGGCTTGCCGCACCGCCGCGCCTCGGCCAAGGCGGCGACCAGGCGCGGGGCGTCGCGGCAGGTCTCGAGGCAGCACAGGATCACGCGGGTGGCCGGGTCGCGCGCCATCCAGGCGATGCCGTCGGCCACGTCCACGTCGCATTCGTTGCCGGTGGTGAGGAATCGGCTGACCCCCAGTCCGCGCTCGCTGGCCAGCAGCATGGTGAAGCTGCCGATGTTGCCGCTTTGCGACACGATGCCGAGGGTGCCTGCGGGGGGCAGCCCGCTTTCCATGACGATGGAGAAGGTGGCGACGCAGCGCTCCGCCACGCTGACGACGCCGAGGCAGTTGGGGCCGGCGACGCGCATGCCGGTGCGCCGGGCCGTGGCGCGCAGCCGGGCCTGCAGCGCCTCGCCCGCGTGGCCCAGCTCCGAGAAGCCGGAAGAGAAGACGATGGCCCCGCGGATGCCGCGGGCGGCGCAGGCCTCCAGCGCATCGGGCGTCGCTTCGGCGGCCAGGGCGATGATGACGAGGTCCGGCGTTTCCGGCAGGTCCGCGACGGAGGCGTAGGCCGGGAGGCCCTGGACCACGGCGGCCCGCGGGTTGACCGGGTAGATGCGGCCGGGGAAGCCGAGCGTCTGCAGCAGCTGCACCGGGCGGCCGCCCGCCTTCGTCGCGTCCTGCGACGCGCCGACGATGGCGATCGAGCGCGGCTGGAACAGCGCGTCGAGTCCTTGTCCCGCCTGCATGTCAGCGGTTCCGGAACACCGGCTTCCGCTTTTCGGCAAAGGCGCGGCGGGCCTCCTGCGCGTCCTCCGTCTTGGCCAGCGCCACGGTGAAGTTCTGCTCGAAGCGGTAGGCGTCCTTCTGCGGCATCAGCTCGACCATGTTCGCCGAGGTCTTGGCGTACTGGATGCCGAGCGGGCTTTTCCCGGCGATCTCGGCGGCGAGCTTCATGGCCTCGGGCAGCAGGTCCTCGGGCCGGGTGCAGGCCTCTATGATGCCGCGGCGGTAGAGCTCCATCGCGGGCAGGCGGGTGCCGGTGAACATCATGCGGCGCATGATGGATCGGCCGAACAGGGTGCGCAGCATGGCGGCCCCCCCGGCCAGGCCCACGTCGATCTCGGGCATGCCGAAGACCGCGGTCTCGGAGGCGAGGAAGATGTCGCAGGCCGCCATCAGGCCGAGCCCCGCGCCCAGGGCGGCGCCGTTGACGGCGGCGATCACGGGTTTGGCGCATTCCCGCACCGCGTTGGCACTCTCCCGCGTCACCCGGTTGTGCCCGCTATAGGCGCCGGCGACGCTGGTGTCCGGACGGTCCTTCAGGTCGGCGCCGGCGCAGAACACCTTGCCCGCGCCGGTCAGCACGGCGACGCGGATGTCGTCGCGCTCGGCGATCTCGTCGAACACGGCGATCACCCGTTCCCGCAGCGCGCGGTCGAAGGCGTTCACCGGGGGCCGGTCGAGCGTGACCAGGGCGATGGTGTCGAAGACTTCCAGCTTCACGATGTCCATGGCGTCTTCCCCTGTTTTGCCTTCTGAGCGGCGGCATACTATGCTGACCGTCCGGTCGGTCAGGAGTGTCTGATAGGCCCGAAGGCACCGGGGCGCAAGCGCCCTTTCGTCGACGCGGGGCCACGCTGGGCCATGACGGCGCCGCGCAAGCGGCCTAGGCTGAACCAGTGCGGAGCCGAGCGGGACAACCTGCCGAGCGATCCGCCAGGGAGGAACGACGATGACAACGACACGACGCAGCACGCTGGGCGGGCTGGCCGCCGCCGCCGCCGCCCTGCTGCCGCCCGCGCGCAGCCGGGCCGGGGACCGCGAGGCCCGGATCGCGCTGGCGACCGAGACGAGCTCCATCGACCCGATGTTCCACAACGTGACGCCCAACAACACGCTGGCCCGGCATATCTTCGATCCCCTGGTCCGCATGGACGCCCGGCTGGCGCTGCGTCCCGCCCTGGCGCTCAGCTGGACGGCGGTGGGCGACGACGCCTGGGTGTTCCGCCTGCGTCCCGGGGTCCGCTTCCATGACGGCCGCCCGTTCACGGCCGACGACGCCGTGTTCTCGTTGAACCGGGTGAACCAGGTGCCGAACAGCCCGTCATCGCTGGCGATGTACACGGCGGGGATCCTGGGTGCCGAGGCCCTGGACCCGCTGACGTTGCGGGTGCGAACCGACGGGCCTTCGCCGCTGGTCCCGACGAACCTGCCGTTCATCAGCATGGTGTCGCGCGCCGCGGCCGAGGGCCGCACCACAGAGGACTTCAACCAGGGCACCGCCGCGATCGGCACCGGCCCCTACAAGTTCAGGGAGTGGGTGCGCGGCAACCGCATCGTCCTGGACGGCAACGCCGAACATTGGGATGGCCCGGCCACGTGGTCGCGCGTGACGCTGCGCCCCGTCGCCAACGGGACGTCGCGGGTGGCCGCCCTGCTCAGCGGCGATGCCGACCTGATCGAGGGCGTGCCGGCCAGCGACCTGCCGCGGCTGCAGGCGGACCCGCGCACCGCGCTGGCGCAGACCGACGTGGTGGTGACCATCTACCTGCACCTCGACACGGCGCGCGATCGCTCGCCGGGGGTCACGGACCGCAGCGGCGCGCCGCTCGATCGCAACCCGCTGAAGGACCTTCGCGTGCGGCGGGCGATGACGATCGCCATCAACCGCGAGGCCCTGGCCTCGCGGCTGCTGGAGGGCCAGGCGCGCCCGACGGGGCAGTTCCTGCCGCCGGGCATCCCGGGCGCCAGCGACAAGCTGCCGGTGCCGGCCTTCGACCCGGCCGAGGCGCGCCGGCTGCTGGCGGAGGCCGGGTATGCCCAGGGGTTCGGCATCGTGCTGGCCGGGTCGAACGACCGGTATCCGCATGATTCCGAGGTGGCGCAGGCGGTGGCGCAGATGCTGGGCCGCGTCGGCATCGCGGTGACCGTGGAGTCCATGCCGTCGTCGATGCTGTTCAGCCGCGGCAGCAAGCTCGACTTCAGCTTCCTGATGGCGGGCTGGGTCACCGGGACGGGCGACGTCAGCTCGCCGCTGAGCGCCCTGCTGGCGACCAGCAACCCCGAGCAGGGGATGGGGACGTCGAACCGGGGCCGCTACTCGAACCCCGAGATGGACAGGCTGCTGTATGCCGCGTCGCGCACGCTGGACGACGCAGGCCGCAACGCCACGCTGGCGCGGGCCACGGAGGTCGCCTTGAACGATGTCGGCCTGATCCCGCTGTACACGCTCGTGCGGAGCTGGGGCGTGCGGAAGGGGTTCGCCTACGAGCCGCGGATGGACGACATGACGCTCGCCATGGGGCTGCGTCCGTCCCCGGCATGACGCCGGCGCGCTAGGCCAGCCCGACCTGCTGCGAGACGGTCACCTCCCGCCCTTCCGCGGCGGAGCGGAGGATGGCCAGGCAGACCTCCGTCGTGGCCAGGCCCCATTCGCCGGAGTGGAGCGGCGGGCGGGCCTCGAACACGGCGTCGCACAGCTCGTCGATGACCTCGGCGCGGGGGACGGCGGCGGGGGGCAGGGGGTCGAGGTCCTGGCTGTCGTTGCCGTAGCACAGCACGCCGGCTGGCGTGGGGCGGAGGTCGCCGTGGTCGCAGGACACGATGACCAGGCCGAAATGGTTGTGGGGCAAAGGCGGGGTGCGCAGCGGGCTCGGGCTGCCGCCGGCTTTCGCGCCGTAGGCCCGGGTGTTCTTCAGCGCGGCCTCCTCGGCGGGGCTGCCGACGGTGCGGAGCGCCGCGCGGGCCTGGCCGTACTGGCGGACGCTGCGGTCGGCGCCCAGCTCGCCGACCCAGCCGCAGAACTCGTCGCTGTCGAAATGGGCGTAGCCGCTGTAGGTGAGGGTGGCGCAGGCCCCGTCCTCGAAGGTCAGGAAGGCGTTGTAGGCGCCCTCGGTCGGGCGGGCCGGGTCCCACCGGCCGGTGGCGGCGCGCACGCTGCGGACCCGGCCGCCGCCCAGCAGGCGCACGATGTCGACCTGGTGGGCGCCCTGGCTCCAGACCACGCCGCCGCCCTGTGCGGTGTCCAGCTCCTCCGGGCGGCGCGGGCGATACAGGAAGTCGGTGAAGTTGAGGGCGGTGATCATGCGGACGGGGCCGAAGCGGCCTTTGTCGATCAGCGCCCGGGTGCGGAGGTACGGCAGGTCGAAGCTGTGGCTGTGGCCGACGATCAGCTGGACGCCGGCGTGCCGGGCCACGTCGATCATGGCGCGGCAGTCTTCGAGGCTGAGCGCCATGGGCTTCTCGACCATGATGTGCTTGCCGGCGCATGCGGCCTCGGTGACGTGGGCGACGTGGAACTGGTGCGGGGTGGCGATGTAGATCGCGTCGATGCCGGGGTCGGCGCAGAGCTCGGCGACGGTGGGGTAGGTGCGGCCGGCGAAGTCGGCTTCGAACTGCGCGCGGGCGGCGGGGCGGGGGTCGGCGGCGGCGGCCAGGTGAAGCCTTGGATGCTGCGCCAGCGTGGGCAGCATCAGCATGAAGCCGCGGCCGAGGCCGGCGACGCCCAGGCGCAGCACTAGATTTTCCGGGTTTCGAGCGAGGCCGGGTGGAACAGCTCCTCGGGCGTGAGCAGGCGGGAGGAGAGTCCCTCGGCGTGGTGCCGCTCGAGGAAGCGCTGCAGCACGTGGCGGTTGGGTTCGAGGCCGTAGGACCAGAAGTCCTCGCCCATCAACGCCCGGGCCGCCCGCAGCTGCTCCTCGACGAAGGGTAGCGTGACCTTGGTGGCGGAGGTGTCGCCGAGCCTCTCGAGCGCCAGGGTCTTGGACTGCTCGAACGCTTTGACCACGGCGGCGGGCAGCCAGGGGTGGCGTTCGGCGAGGGTGCGGCGGATGCCGAGCAGGTGCATGATCGGGAAGATGCGGGTGCGGCGGTACCATTCCTGCCCGGCCGTCTGCGGGTCGGGGAAGAGGTAGCCGACGTCCGGATGGCCCTGCTCGAAGCACGAGGGCGCGCGGGGGCCGATCAGGGCGTCGATGCCGCCGCTTGCGAGCAGGCCGGAGATGGTGTCGTCCGGGCCCACCGTCTCGATGCGGACGTCGGGCGGCAGGTCGACCGCGATCTTCTCGACCCGGCCCTTGTGCTCGTAGCCGCCGCGCACCCAGGTCACGTCGGCCGGGCGGATGCCGTGGTCCTCCTCCAGCACCATGCGGGCCCAGACGTTGGCGGTCAGCTGGTATTCCGGCACGCCGATCCGCTTGCCGCGCAGGTCGGCGGGCGTGCGGATGCGGTCGGTGCGGACGTAGATCGAGGTGTGGCGGAAGGCGCGGGACGGGAAGACGGGGACGGCGATGTAGGGGCTCGTGCCCGCGGCGGTCTTCACGCAGTAGCTGCTCATGGACAGCTCGCAGATGTCGAAGTCGGCGTGGCGGAAGGCGCGGAAGAAGATCTCCTCGGGTTCCAGCAGCATGTATTGCGGGTCCACGCCGTCGATCTGCACGGCGCCGTCGTGCAGGGGGCGCATACGGTCGTAGTCGCCGATCGCAACGCTAAGCTGGAGCTTGGCCATACTGGTCCCTTTCAGGGTGGGCTGGGTGCGCCGATGCAGTCGCGCAGGCGTGCGGCCATGGCGGTGCCGTCGGAGGCGGCCTGGGCTGCGCCGCCCAGGTAGCGGTGCGCGATGTCGTTGGAGGCGAGCAGGTCGGCCGCCGGGCCGGAAAGTGCGATGCGGCCGTTCTCGACCACGTAGGCCCGGTTGGCGATGGACAGGGCGGACCGCGCGTTCTGTTCGGCCAGCAGGATCGTGAGGCCCTTGTCGCGCAGGCTGCGGACGAGGCGGAACACCTCGGCCACCAGCAGCGGCGACAGGCCCAGCGAGGGTTCGTCGAGCAGCAGCAGGCGGGGTCCGGACATGAGGCCGCGGGCGATGGCGAGCATCTGCTGCTGCCCGCCGGAGAAGTTGCCGACGCGGTCGTGCAGCCTTCCGCGGAGGACGGGGAACGTGGCGCAGACCTCGTCGAGGCGGCGCGCGGCGCCGGCGGGGGCGGAGAGCGCGCCGAGCGCCAGGTTCTCGGCCACCGTCATGCCGGCGAAGACCTGGCGGCCCTCGGGCACGTGGGCGATGCCGAGCGCCAGGCGCGCCGCGGGCCCCAGCGCCTCGATCGGACGGCCCTCGAACAGGATGCGGCCGGCAATCGGGCGCTTCAGGCCGGATATGCACTGCACCAGCGTGGACTTTCCCGCGCCGTTGGAGCCGATCAGCGTCACGATCTCGCCCGCGTGCAGCACGAGGTCGATCCCGTGCACGACGGCGCCCACGCCGTAGCCTGCGACCAGGCCCTCGACCTGCAGCATCATGCGGCCTCCGCGCCCAGATAGGCCTGGATCACGCGCGGGTCGGCCTGGATGGCGGCGGGCAGGCCGGCGGCGATGAGCTTGCCGGCTTCCAGCACGACGACCTGGTCGGCGACGGTCATCACCAGCGGCATGTTGTGCTCCACCAGCAGGACCGTGATCCCGGCAGCGCGGATGGCGCGGAGCAGGTCGGCCAGGTCCGCCGTCTCCGTGTCGTTCAACCCGGCCGCGGGTTCGTCCAGCAGCAGCAGGCGGGGCTGGGCCATGAGGGCGCGGATGACCTCCAGCAGCTTCTGCGCGCCCATTGGCAGCTCGATCGCGTGGGTGTCCTGCCATGGGAGCAGGCCCACGAGGTCGAGCAGGCGGCGGGCGCGGTCGTGGAGCTCCTGCTCCTCTCGGCGGGCGGCCGGCAGGGCGAGCATGCTGGACAAAAGTGTCTGCCGCAGCAGGCGGTGCCGGCCGACCATGACGTTCTCGAGCACGGTGAGGCCGGGGAAGACGCGGGCCGCCTGGAAGGTGCGGATGAGGCCGAGCCCGGCGATGGCGGCGGGCGACAGGCCGGCCAGCGGGCGGCCGTGGAAGGCGACGGCGCCGGCGCTGGGGGGGAACAGGTTGGTGATGGTGTTGAACAGCGTGGTCTTGCCCGCCCCGTTGGGCCCGACCAGCGCGCAGACGGTGCCCTGGGTGACATCGAACGAAACGTCGGACGTGGCCTGCACGCCGCCGAAGGTGCGGCTGACGCCCTGGACCGAGAGCGCCGGGACGGTGGCGGTCATCGCAGGGGGCTCGGCCTGGCAGCGGCGGGGCGCAAGCGGGACAGGGCGGAGGCGAGAACGCCGAACAGGCCCTGCGGCAGATAGAGGAAGCCGAGCACCAGCAGCGTGCCGGTCGCGAAGGTCTTGTAGAGGGCCAGCGGCTGGATGAGCGTGGGCAGCATGGTCAGCAGCAGGCTGCCGAGCACCGGGCCCACCAGCGTGCCCTCGCCGCCGACGACGAGCATGGCCACCAGCTCGAACGAGCGGGGGGTGCCGACCATCTCGGGCGAGAGGAAGTGGAAGTAGAAGGCATAGAGGCAGCCCGAGAGCGCGCCCAGCGCCGCGCTGATCGCCATCGCGACGATCTTGGTGCGCACGACGTTCACGCCCAGGGCCGCGGCGGCCATCTGGTCGGTGCGGATGGCCTGGAGGGAGCGGCCGAACGCCGCCCCTATGGCGCCGCGTAGCAGAAGCAGGAGGGCCACGATGATGGCCAGCACGAGGTAGTACATGGAAATCGGCGTGTCGAACTCGTAGGGCCCGATGGCGAAGGACGGGATGCCGACCAGGCCGGACGGTCCGCCGGTGATGTCGATGAAGCCGACCGCGCAGGAGTCGACCAGCAGTCCGAACGCCAGGGTGGCGAGCGCCAGGTACAACCCGCGCAGCCGCATGGTGACGGCCGACAGCACCAGGGATGCGAGCACGGCCAGCGCCACGGCGGCGGCGACGGCCAGCAGCGGCTCCGCGTCGAACTGCGTGGTCAGCGCCCCGGCCGTGTAGCCGCCGATCGCCATGAACCCGGCCTGGCCGAGGTTGACCTGGCCCGCATAGCCCATCGCCACATCGAGCCCGATGAGCGCGATGAACAGGATGCCGGAGATGATCAGCCCGCCCAGCACGCCCGGCGCGTCGCGCAGGACCGGCAGCATGGGCAGAAGGGCGGCGGCCGCGATCGCGAGGGTGCCGCCGACCCGGGCGACGCCGGGGCGGAGGCGGGTGATGTGGCCGACGACCCGCGCCTCGGTGCGGACGTCCTGACGCTGCGACGGCCCGCCGCCCAGCAGGCCGCTGGGCCGCAGCACCAGCACCAGCAGGAGCAGCGCCAGAGCGATGGCGCTGCTGAACAACGAGGAGACGTAGGCGGTGGCCATCTGCTGCACGACGCCCAGCAGCATGGCGCCGACGATGGCGCCGGTGAACGACCCCATGCCGCCGATGACGACGGCGATGAAGCCGGAGATGGTGAACAGCCGCCCGGTGTCGAACTGGAGCGAGGTGGTGGGCGCCACGGCCACGCCCGCGACGGCGCCCAGGGCGGCGGCCAGGCCGAAGCTCAGCAGCGTCATGCGGCGCACGTCGACGCCGACGAGGCGGGCGGCCTGCACGTTCTCGGCGCAGGCGCGCATGGACCGGCCCAGCGTCGTGCGCGTCAGCAGCAGCCAGATGCCGACGGTGACGGACAGGGCTGCGCCGAGCACCCACAGGCCCTGCCGCGGGACGGTCAGCGGCCCGATCGGCAGCGGCGGACCCCTGGTGAAGGGCGCCAGCACATAGGGCTGGCTGCCCCAGACGGCGAGCAGCGCGCCCTCGAGCAAGGTGAGCAGGCCCGCGGTCAGCATCATCATGCTGCCGTTCGGCAGGCGCGACAGGCCCGGCACGAAGGTGGCGGCGCCCAGGACCAGGCCGATGGCGGTCGTGGTCAGCACGGCCAGCGCGGCCGCCAGGCCGGGGCCCATGCCGAACGCGTCCTGCAACGTGTAGGCCGTGAGCGCGCCCAGGACGCAGAAGGCGCCCTGGGCCAGGTTGATGACGCCCGTGACGCGGTAGACGAGGTACAGCCCCAGGGCGAGCAAGGCGTAGGTCGCGCCGACCGCGATGCCGCCGTACAGGATTTGCAGGAACTGGACCATGCGGCGGGCCCGAGCCTAGAGCGGCGCGCCCCGCGGCTTGCTGACGATGTCCCAGACCTTGGTGTCGCGGTTCCATTTCGTGACCACGACGTCGCTGTCGTCCAGGCCGCGTTGCGGGTGCTTCGGGAAGTCGTAGGTGCCGTTGACGCCCGCGAAGCCGTGCAGCTCGGACAGGAACAGGCGGAGCTGGTCGGCGGTCGCGGTGGGGCCGAGCTTCTGCAGCCCGGCGATGACCAGCATCGCCGGTTCCCACGAATAGGTGCTCGCGGCGTCGGGCCGTTCGCCGGTGCCGAACGCGTCGAAGAAGCGGGCCTTGGCCGCCTCGACCGCCGGTGCGGCGCCGGCGGCGGTGCTGCGGGGCCATTCCGGCGACGGGATGTACAGCTCTCGCGGCAGGATGTCGGCGTAGCGCTGCATGAAGGCGTAGGTCATGTTGCCGTCGGTGGTGGCCACGGGGATCTCGAGGCCGCTGTCCTGGATGCCCTTGAACACGGTGCCGACCGCGGTGCCGGTGGACCAGGCGATCAGCGCCTGCGGGTTGGCGCCCTTGATGCGCTCGATCTGGGCGGAGGCGCTGACGTCGGCCGGGTTGAAGGTGGTTTCGGCGACCATCTGCAGGTCCTTGTTCTCCGGCTGCGCCATCTGCTCCTTGATGTTGCGGGCGGCGTCCTGGCCCGAGGCGTCGGTGCTGGTGATGGCGGCGAGCCGGGTCATGCCCTTGGCGCGGAACCAGCGGAGCTGCACGGCGATCAGGTCCCGGGTGGCGGCGCTGGAGCTGAACACGAAGCTGCCGGGCGGCGGGTACACGCCGGGCGAGAAGCAGTACATGACGGGGCCGCGGCGCATCAGCGGGGCCATGGCGTTGCACATCGCGACGAGGCCGGAGCCCAGGATCACGGGCGGCTTGAGGCCGGCGACCTCGGTCGCGAGCTGGACGGCGAGCTGCGGGCTCGACTGGTCGTCGTGGAAGACGAAGCGGATCGGGCGGCCGCCTATGGTGTCGTGCGGCGCGAGCATCTTTTCGGCGCGTTGCAGGGCGACCTGCTCGGCGGAGCCGAGGAAGGCGCCAGGCCCGGTGAGGGGCAGGATGACGTGGATGTCGAAGGGGTCCGCGGCCCGGGCGCCGCCGGCGAGGACCGGGGCGATAAGGCCAGCGCACACGACCGCCATTTTGATGATGCGCAACTCGACCATGACGTGTTCCCCCGGGAGTCCGAGCGTTGAGCGCCGGATGTTTGGTTAGCAGGCTAAGGAAAATGGACCGGCGTCACCGCCGTGTCGAGGCGCAAAGTCGCCGACTTGACGCTCCGGGACCACGGCCCGACAACCGGGCATGCGCCCGCCCGCCGTGACGCCCGAGCCGACCCAGCCCGCGCTGCCGCTCGACCGGAGCGTCGGCTACCAGATGCGCATGACCCACCGCCTGGTGCAGCGTGCGTTGCAGGCGCGGATCGAGCCGCATGGCGTGACCCTCGGCATGTGGTACTTCCTCCGCGTGCTGTGGATCGAGGACGGGCTGACGCAGAGCGAGCTGTCGTCGCTGATCGGCACGATGGAGCCCACGACCCTGTCGGCGGTGGCCTCGATGGAGGCGGCGGGCCTGGTGCGCCGGGAGCGTCACGGCACGGACAAGCGGAAGGTGAACGTGTTCCTCACGGAGAAGGGGCGGGACCTGCGGGTGGCGCTGGTGCCGGAGGCGATCGCGGTGGTGGAGACGGCGGTGCGGACGTTGAGCGGGCGCGAGGTCGACCGGCTGTTGCAAAGTTTGAAGACGATCCAGGCGAACCTGACCGAGGCGCTGCAGGGCGCCGCCCCGGTCGCGAAGCGGCCCCGCAGGCGGCCGCCCGCGCCTTAGCAGAACGAGAGGTCCCCATGGCATTGCTGCGCATCGAACCGAAGCTCGAGCCCGCGTCCGGCAACTGGTTCCTCGAGGTGTACTGGCCGCACGATGCGGAGCGGCCCTTCGTCACGACGTCGCCGCGCTACAAGACGAGTGCGGCGGCCGAGACGGACCTGATCGCGATCATCGCCGCCGCGGCCAGCACGCCTCGGCGTGCGGCCTTGTAGGAGACGGCACGCCTCGGCGTGCGGCCTTGTAGGAGACGGCACGCCTCGGCGTGCGGCCTTGTAGGAGACGGCACGCCTCGGCGTGCGGCCTTGTAGGAGACGGCACGCCTCGGCGTGCGGCGTCATAGGTCCAGCACCAGCTCGCCCCGGCCGCGGGAGACGCAGACCATGACCGCGCGGGCGCGTTCGGCCGGGGTGAGCACGAGGTCGCGGTGGTCGACGTCGCCCGAGACGAGGCCGGTGCGGCAGGTGCCGCAGGTGCCGCTTTCGCAGGAGCTGGGCGCCGTGTGGCCGTGGGCGCGCAGGACGTCGAGGATCGTGGCGCCCACCGGCACGTCCAGCACTGCGCCGCTGCGGGCGAGGCGGATGGCGAAGGGCGCGTCGTCGGCGCGCGGGCGCACCAGGTCGGAGCCGAAATCCTCGAAATGAACCTGGTTCGTGGGCCAGTGGCCCGTCATGTCGCGCACGGCGTCCATGAGCGGGCGGGGTCCGCAGCAGTAGATGTGGGCCTTGGTCGGCTGTTCGAACACCGGCCAGAGGTCGAAGGCGTTGTCCGGCACGCCGTGGTCGTGGTGGATGACGACGCGGCCGCGCCGGACGTCGTCGCCCAGCTGGTCCAGGAAGGCGGTGCCCTCGGGGGTGCGGGTCAGGTAGTACAGGCGGAACGGCGTGTCGCCATGGGCGCGCAGCCAGTGGATCATGGAGACGAACGGCGTGATGCCGATGCCGCCGGCGACGAAGATGAAGCTGGGCGCGGCTGGCACCAGGCCGAACAGGTTGCGGGGTGGGGAGACCTCGATCGAGTCGCCGGGGCGGACGCCGTCGACGAGGTCGACGGACCCGCCCCGGCCCGCGGCGTCGCGCTTGACCGCCAACAGGTAGCGGCTGGTGTCGGCGGGGTCGCCGCAGAGCGAGTAGGTGCGGGACGCGCCGCTGGGCAGGCGGATGGCGATGTGGGCGCCGGGTTCGAAGGGCGGGAGCGCCGTGCCGTCGGGGTGCCGCAGCTCGAAGAGCTGGATGCCGTCCGCGGCGGGCTCGGCGCGGGTCACGCGCAGGGTCACGCGCAGGGGGACGCGCAGGGGGACGCGCAGGGTCACGCGACGAGTCGTCGGGGAGTCATCGGGGAGTCGGCCGGGGTGGGCATGGCGGTGTCGTGTCCCTGGATTTCCTTAGGAGGCTAAGCTATAAGCTGGACCGGAGCGGGCGGCAACACGGGGACCCCAGATGCTGACACACGAGGAAAACCAGCTGCTGTGCCGGGTGGAGGGCGCGGCGCCGATGGGGCAGATGATGCGGCGGCACTGGGTGCCGGCGGTGCTGTCGGAACAGGTGGCGGCGCCGGACTGCGACCCGGTCCGGGTGCGCCTGTTCGGGGAGGACCTGGTGGCGTTCCGTGACACCGAGGGGCGGCTCGGCCTGCTGGGCGAGTTCTGCACGCACCGCAAGGCGTCGTTGGCCTTCGGGCGGAACGAGGATTGCGGATTGCGCTGCCTGTATCACGGCTGGAAGTTCGGCGTTGACGGCACGGTGCTGGAGATGCCGTCGGAGCCGGCCGAGAGCGGGTTCGCCGACAAGGTCAAGCACCCCGCCTACCCGACGCGGGAGGCTGGCGGCTTCGTCTGGGCCTATATGGGCCCGGCCGATGCCATGCCGGCGTTCGAGGCGCCGGCCTGGGCGCCCCGCGACGACGTGCGCATCTCGATCGTCAAGATCGATCTGCCGTGCAACTGGGCGCAGATCATGGAGGGCCAGATCGACAGCGCCCACAGCTCGAGCCTGCACTCGTCCGACATGCGCCCGGCGCGCAGCACCACGGCGGCGGCGGCGGACACGCACTGGACCCGGCCTTCCACCGACAAGAACCCGCGCATCCAGGTCCAGGTGACGAATTACGGCATGCGCTACGCCGCGATCCGCCGGCCGATCCAGAATGCTGCGGTCAACGACTACGTGCGGATCACGGCCTTCGTCGCGCCCTTCACGGCGCTGATCCCGCCCAACAGCAGCTACAACGTCGCCAGCGTGATCGTGCCGAAGGACGACCTGAACACCTATTTCCATTTCATCGCCTGGGGCGATCCGGCCACCACCATCGACCAGGACGCCTGGCGCCGGTTCTGCGTGGCGTCGGTGGGCGTCGAGCTGGACCGCGCGTTCAAGCCGGCGCTGCGCCACGCGTCGAACGACTACCTGCAGGACCGCGCGGCGATGCGGGGCGGGGACAGCTTCACCGGCCTGCCGGGGATCCCGAACCAGGATATCGCGATGTGGGAGTCGATGGGCCGCATCTCGGACCGCACGTCCGAGCGGCTGGGCGCCAGCGACATCGCGGTGGTGCAGTTCCGCCGCCTGCTGCTGGACGCCGTGGCCCGGTTCCAGGACGGCGAGGGCACGATCGGGCTGGTGGCGCCGCACCTGCCGCAGGCGTCGCTGCGCTCGTTCCAGGGGATCGTGGCCAAGACCGAGGACTGGCGCACGCTGGGCGCGTCGGACGAGGAGCGGGCGCACCTGGCGGGCATGGAGCAGGACGACACCGAGCGGGAGATGGCGACGGCGGCGGAGTAGTGCGGCCAGGCACTTGGAAAAGACGTGGTCGGCGGCGGCCGGTTCCCGGATCGCCGCCGGCCTGCGTCAGACGGGGTAGGCCTGCAGCAGCTCGATGGGGTCGCCGTAGAGCCGGGCCATCTCGATGACGGCGGGGTCTTCGAGGGAGCAGAGGAAGCCGCGGTCGACCATGGTTCGGTTGCCGGCGGTGACGGTGGCGTCGAACAGCACCAGGTCCATGTGGATGTGCGGCTCCTCCCAGTTCGGCATGACCCGGCGGAGGTATTGGCTGGGTTGCAGGGCGTTGATGCCGATGTGCAGCGCGCCCGGGGAGTTGGGGCCGGCCGGGTAGATGTCGAAGCGGGGCGCCTTCGGGTTGTGGCCGCAGCCGACCTCTTCCAGCGTGCCGCCGATCAGGTAGTCGCGCATGATGCCCGCCTCGGCGCAGTCGCCGTGGATGGCGACGACGACGTCGTTGGCGAACTCGACGCCGAGCCGGTGCTCGAACGGCTTGTCGAAGCCCACGGCCCATTGCGGCCAGATCAGGCCGCTGATGCCGATCTTCTCCTCGGGTGCGAGGCCGACCATGTTGGGTTCGAACAGGTTGGGGCCGTGCGTCGGCAGATAGTGCACGTAGCAGCCATCCGTGTCGGCGACGTTCTGGCCGCGCCAGCGGTTGTGGCTGCGCATCTTCTGCAGCATGGCCTCGCTGTAGGGCACGCGGAAGTCGGTGCCGCGGTCATCGGTGATCTTGAGGTCGAAGTCGCCGCTTTCGGGGAACATGCGGCCGGTGGCGCGGACGATCTCGCCCAGCAGCTCCAGCGGGAAGCGGGCCTGGGGCGTGTGCAGCAGGTCGAGGTTGCGGAAGAAGGTGATCTTGACCCAGCGCTGGCCCTTCTTGCGGCGCAGGCCGATGCAGAACGGGTCGAGCACGGAGGCGAACCATGTCGACACGACGAAGGTCGCGCGCTCCAGAAGGGCCTTCGCCTCGTCGGGGACGGTCACGTAGCGGGTGCTGTCGCCCATGTAGGCGATGAAGGTGGCGCCGCGGGACTTGGCGATGCCTTGCACGGCCTGGATCACGCGCGAGTCGAGCAGGGGGTCCGTCAGCATGACGACGTGGTCGCCGGGGCGGATGGCCATGACGCGGGTGAAGTTGTCGACGCCGGCCATGTGGTCGGCGACGCTGGCGGTGCCGTATTCGACCGGGGTGGGCAGGCCGCGGCGGGTGCGGGAGGCCAGGATGTCGGGGACGGTGTTGGGCACGTGCGGCACGGTCATCTCCTGATCAGGGGGCACTTGCTGGCGGCCAGCGGACCGAAGGCCTGCTCGCCGGGGATGGTCGCCACGATCTTGTAGTAGTCCCACGGACCATGCGATTCCGCCGGGGTCTTCACCTGCGCCAGGTACATGTCGTGCACCATCAGCCCGTCCTCGCGGATGCGGCCGCCCTGGGCGAACATGTCGTCGACCGGGGTGCTGCGCATGCGGGCGATCACCGGGCCCGCCGCGTCCGTGCCGGTGGCGGCGATGGCGCGCAGGTAGTGCGTGACGGCGGAATAGACGCCCGCCTGCATCATGGACGGCATCGCGCCGTGCCTGGCGAAGAAGCGCTGCGACCAGGCCCGGCTTTCGGGCGTGCGGTCCCAGTAGAACGCCGTCGCGAGGTACAGGCCGCCGGCGGTCTCGAGGCCCAGGGCGTGCACGTCGGTGATGGTGAACAGCAGCGTGGCCAGCTTCTGGCCGTTGGCGACCAGGCCGAACTCGTGCGCCTGCTTGATGGAGTTGATGGTGTCGATGGCGACGTTGGCGAGGCCGATGACCTTCGCGCGGGAGGCCTGGGCCTGCAGCAGGTAGGATGCGAAGTCGCTCGCCTCCTGCGGGGCCGCGACGGCGCCAACCATGCGGGCATTCTGGGCCGCCAGCACGGCGCGAAGGTCCGCCTCCATCTGCCGGCCGAAGGTGTAGTCGGTGGAGAGCAGGAACCAGGTGTCGCCCCCTTGCGCCACCATGGCCCGGCCCACCACGCCCGCCAGCGCGTAGCTGTTGTAGACCCATGCCATGCTGTTGGGCGTGCAGTTCTCCCCGGTCAGTGCCGAGCCCGCGGCGGTGACGACGATGGCCAGCCGGTTGCGGTCGCGCGCCAGGTTCTGCACGGCGATGGCGACGGCGGTGTTGGGCAGGTCGATGACGAGGTCGACGCCGGTGTCGAACCATTCCCGGGCGATGCCTAGCGCCACGTCGGGCTTGTTCTGCTGGTCGGCGGAGATGATCCGGATGGGCTTGCCGGCGACCGTGCCGCCGAAATCGTCGACGGCCATCTGCGCCGCGATGACGGAGCCGGGCCCCGCGGGGGCGGACAGGCCGCCGGCGGCGTTGTTCAGCACGCCGATCCGGACGGCATCGCCGGCGATCTGCGCCGACAAGGGCGGCGCAGCGGCGCACAGCAGGCCGAAACCGAGGAACAACCCAGTGAGCAGACGCACCCCACACCCTTCCCGGGCCTCGGCGGGCCCGCCACTTTTTACTTAGCTCCCTACGTATCTTGCGAACGTGAGCGCGTGTCAACGCTCCCGGAAGAACCACTGCTCCGGGTGGGCGCTCCATGGCGTGCGGCAATGCTGGGAGATGCAGATGCGCTCCGGCACGTTCTCCAGCCGTTCGTTGACCAGGCGCACGCCCATGAAGGCCGGCGACTGCCCGACCATGCCCAGGCCCCAGGCCTGCTCGGCGATCAGGCGCCAGACCTCCTGCGCGGTCTTGTCGCGCGCGTCCTGCGGCTCGCCGGCGGCCCTGCGCATCAGTTCGTAGGCGTGCAGCAGCTCCGGCTCCCGCGGCTTCACGCCCGAGGCACCGTTCGAGTTGTACCAGAGCGCGTTGGCCGCCCCGAAATACCCGGTGGTCGCGTCCACCGGCAGCGCCAGGACGGGATACAGGAACAGGCTTTCCGTCCCGTTGTTGGTCCAGACGAGCATCTGGTGCTGGTCGTTGCGCATGCGGGTGAACAGCAGGCTGCGCTCGAACACCTTCTCGTCGACGAAGATGCCGATCGCCTTCCATTGCTGGACGATCATCTCGCCCTGCTGGGGCCAGGTCGGCGACAGGGTCTGGCCGATGTCCAGCTGCAGGCGCAGGCGCTGGCCGTTGTCGGTGCGCAGGCGGTAGCCCTCGGCGTCCTTTTTCGCCAGGCCGATCCGGTCGAGCATGGCGTTGGCCTTGGCCACGTCCAGCACCGCCCAGGTCTCGCGCCAGGCGGGCCCGGGGCTTTCGGGCATCAGGTCGGACGGAATGACGGAGCCGGGCTTGCCGAGCCCGAGCCAGAACGCCTGGTTCAGCTGTTCCCGGTCGATCCCGAGGCCGAGCGCCCGGCGGAAGTCGGGCGTGCCGATCCACTTCGCGATCTCGGGGTCGTCGCGATAGGCGAGGTTGAAGATGACGACGGAATCGGCGCCGTTGAAGCCGAGGTCGAGGTGGACCTTGAGGTGGCTGCGCTCGGCGTTCTCGAGGATGGTCGGCAGCTTGCCGAGGTCGATGAACCGCTCCTGGTCGTCGTACTCGCCGGCGATGGCGCGCAGGTTGATGACCTCCGGGTTCTCCGCCAGGGTCATCTGCACGCGGTCGAGGTACGGCAGCTGGTTCCCGTCGGTGTCGACGACGTAGTAGTAGGGGTTGCGCTCCAGCACCCATTGCTGCCCGGTGATCGGCTGCACCATCTTCCAGGCTGCCAGCGTCGGCAGGTCGCGGTTGAGGCGCCAGTCCGACTTGTAGTGGAAGTATTGCACCCAGTTGTCGTAGCCGGCGGCCTTGGCCTGGGCGTTCAGCGCTTCCGTCGAGCTGTTCTTCGGCAGGAACTGCTTGAGGTAGTTGGCCGGGGCGAAGCTGCCATAGGCGAAGCCGTCGGACTGGAAGCGCGACGGCCCGCCGCCCACCAGCGTGTCCCCGGCGAGCAGGCGCAGGAACAGGAAGTAGGGTTCGTCGAACTCGAAGGCGACCGTCGTGTCGTCGATCTTCACGACGCGGCCGGGCTTGCCGGCGCCGCCGCCGCTGCTGACCGACATCTCGGCTGCGGGGGCTGGGCTGATGTCCTTGTTGCCGTACATGTCGTGGAACCAGAACACGAAGTCGTCGGCGGTGAAGGGCGAGCCGTCCGACCATCTCATGCCGCGGCGCAGGAACAGGGTGGTGCGGCGGCCGTCCGCGCTGACCTCCCAGCCTTTGGCGACGTTGGGGCGCAGCTCCGTGCCGGTCGCGTCGAAGAAGATCAGCTTGTCGCCGGAGCGGAGTCGGTTGCCGTTCTCGCTGTCGCCGGGGCCGATGAAGCCGCGGCGCCAGGTGCCGCCGTACTGGCCGGTGCTGCGGACGGGCTTCAGCACCAGCGGCTCGGATGGCAGGCGCTGGGCGACGGGCGGCAGCGCGCCGGACTGGACCTGGGCCGCCAGCATCGGGGCGTCGTGGAAGGTGCGGGGCATCAGCGCCGGGTCGGTGACGATGGTGGGGCCCTCGAGCTTTCCGACCAGGCCGGACTGGTCGAAGGCGCTGCTGGTGGGCGCCGCGGTCTGGGCAAACGCAGTCTGGTTGATCGCAGTCTGGGTGATCGCCAGGCCAGGCGCGAGCAGCCCGGCCACTATCAGGAGGTGCCGCATGCGTTTTCCCTCTCGTGCCGCGTCTGTCGCGCGGCTGTCGCCGGCATAGAAGCACGGTGTCCCGCTCCATGAGAAGCTGCTTGCGTGCGATGCGCGGCGCGGTGGACAATGCCCGGACTGGCCGTCAGAGCCGGAGGGGGAAGCATGGCGACCTATCTCGCGCGGCGCTTCGTCATCGCCTGCATCACATGCGTTGTGATCTCGCTCGTCACGTTCTTCATCCTGCGGCTGCCGCCGGGCGACTTCGTCGACAGCTACATCGCGAACCTCGCGGGCTCCGGCAGTTCCGTGACGGCGGACCAGGCGCAGGCGATGCGGCACGACCTGGGGCTCGATCGTCCGGTCATCGTGCAGTACGGGCTGTGGATGGGCCACCTGGTGCAGGGCGACCTGGGCGTGTCGATGCTGTTCAAGCGGCCGGTGGCGGAGGTGATCGGCGACCGGCTGTGGCTGACGATGGCGGTGTCGGTGTCGGCGCTGTTCCTGACCTGGGCGCTGGCGCTGCCGATCGGGATCTACTCCGCGGTGCGGCAGTATTCGTGGGGCGACTACGCGGCCACCACGCTGGGCTTCATCGGCCTGGCCGTGCCCAACTTCCTGCTGGCGCTGATCCTGATGTATCTGGGGTTCCGCTACTTCGGGCTGAGCGTCGGGGGGCTGTTCTCGTCCGAGTACGCGCAGGCACCCTGGGGGGCGGCGCGGCTGTGGGACCTGGTGAAGCACCTGCCGCTGCCGGCTTGCGTGCTGGCCTTCGCCGGCACGGCGCAGCTGATCCGGATCATGCGCGCCAACCTGCTGGACGAGCTGCGCCGGCCCTATGTCGTGACGGCGCGGGCCAAGGGGCTGAGCGAGGTCCGGCTCGTGCTGAAATACCCGGTGCGGGCGGCGCTGAACCCGTTCGCCAGCTCCATGGCATACATCTTCCCGTCGCTCGTGTCGGGCAGCATCATCGTCTCGTTGGTGCTGGGCCTGCCCACGGTCGGGCCGCTGCTGCTGCAGGCGCTGCTGGCACAGGACATGTACCTGGCCGGAACGATCGTGCTGCTGCTGGGCGTGCTGACCGTCGTCGGCACGCTCGTGTCGGACCTGGTGCTGATGTGGGTGGAGCCGCGGCTGCGGCTGCAGGGCCACCTGTGAGCGTCACCGCGGCGCCGCTGGTGCTGCCGGTGCCGCAGCCCGCGGCCGTCGACCGCTATGCCCAGGCGACGCAGCTGCAGCTGACCTGGTGGCGTTTCCGCCGGCACAGGCTCGCGACCGCCAGCCTGGTCATCGTCGTGCTGTTCTACGCCGTCGCCGTCTTCGCCGACGTCCTGGCCATCTCCGAACCGCATGCCACGGACGCGCGGCGCAGCTACATCCCGCCGCAGGCCATTCATGTCGGGGGCGCGCCTTTCCTGTCGGTCTCGAGCCTGAAGGGGGTGCGCGACCCGAAGACGTTCAAGCTGGCCTACACGCCCGACCCGGCGCGCCGGCTGCCCGTCACCTTCTTCGCCCACGGCTACCCCTACATGCTGTTCGGGCTGATCCCGGCCGACACGCATCTGCTGGGGCTGGAGGGGGCCGGGCCGGCCGACGGCATCTTCCTGCTCGGCACCGACCAGCTGGGCCGCGACCTCTATTCCCGCCTGGTCGTCGCCACGCGCACCTCGCTGTCCATCGGGCTGGCGGGCGTCACGCTCAGCCTCGTGCTCGGCGTGCTGCTGGGTGGGCTGTCCGGGCTGTACGGCGGCGTGGTGGACATGGCGATCCAGCGGGTGATCGAGGTCGTGCGGTCCATCCCGACCATCCCGCTCTGGATGGCGTTGGCGGCCGCGCTGCCCAACACCTGGAGCGTGACGCAGGTCTACCTCGCCATCACCGTCATCATCTCGCTGGTCGGCTGGACGGACCTGGCGCGGGTCGTCCGCGGCCGCTTCCTGGCGCTGCGGGAGGAGGATTTCGTGATCGCCGCCGAGCTTGCGGGCGCGAGCCGGATGCGGATCATTGTGCGCCACATGCTGCCGTCGTTCGCGAGCCACGTGATCGCCGCGACCAGCCTGGCCTTGCCGACCATGATCGTGAGCGAGACCTCGCTGAGCTTCCTGGGCCTCGGGCTGCGCCCGCCGGCGATCAGCTGGGGCATCCTGCTGCAGGACGCGCAGAACGTGCAGGTGCTGGCGGGCGCGCCCTGGCTGCTGCTGGCGGCGGCGCCGGTGATCTTCGTCATCCTGGCCTTCAACTTCCTGGGCGACGGGCTGCGCGACGCGGCGGACCCCTATGGCTGAGCCGTCCCGATCCAGCCCTCCGCTGCTGTCCATCCGCGGCCTGCACGTGGAGTTCGCCGCGATCCACTACACCGTCCGCGCGCTGGAGGGGGTGAGCCTGGACCTGCACCGGGGTCGGGTGCTGGGCGTGGTGGGCGAGAGCGGCTGCGGCAAAAGCGTCACCGCCCGGGCCGCGCTGCGCATCGTCGACCATCCCGGTCGGATCACCGCGGGGCGCATCCTGCTCGACCCCGGCACGCCGGCAGAGACCGACATTGCGGCCTTGCCGGCAGACGGCGCCCGCCTGCGCGGCATCCGGGGCGGGCGGATCGGGCTGATCTTCCAGGAGCCGATGACCGCCCTCAGCGCCCACTACACCATCGGCAACCAGATCATCGAGGCGGTGCGGGCCCATGCCGGCCTGTCGAAGGCGGCGGCCCGAGACCGCGCGGTGGCGCTGCTGCACGACGTGGGCATCCCCAGGCCGGAGACGCGCATCGACGCCTACCCCTTCCAGCTCAGCGGCGGGCTGCGGCAGCGGGTGGGCATCGCGCTGGCGCTGGCCGGCGACCCCGACATCCTGATCGCCGACGAGCCGACGACGGCGCTGGACGTGACGACGCAGGCGCAGGTGCTGACGCTGCTGCGCCGCCTGCAGCGCGAACGGCAGATCGCGCTGATGCTGATCACCCACGACATGGGCGTGATCGCGGAGATGGCCGACGATGTCGCGGTGATGTACCTGGGCCGCGTCGTGGAGGCGGCCGACGTGCAGACGCTGTTCCACGCGCCGCGGCACCCCTACACGCGGGCCCTGCTGCGGTCGGTGCCGAGCATCCTGGCGGGGCCGCGGCAGCGCCTGGCCACGATCGGCGGCGCGGTGCCGCAGCCGGCCGCACGGCCCGGCGGCTGCCCGTTCCATCCGCGCTGCCCGGAGGTGATCCCGGGCCGCTGCGCCGCCGAGGCGCCCCCGCCCGTGCCGCCCGGCGGGAGCGGCGCCAGCTGCTGGCACGCGGTGGCGGCCCTGGCCGCATGAGCCCTGGCCGCATGAATGTGCTGGAGGTCGAGGGGCTGCGGAAGCACTACCCCATCCATGCCGGCTTCCTGCGACGGGAGGTCGGGCGGGTGCGCGCCGTGGACGGGCTGAGCTTCGCCATCGCCCAGGGCGAGACGCTGGCGCTGGTCGGCGAGAGCGGCTGCGGCAAGACGACGGCGGCCCGGTGTATCGTGCGGGCGCTGAAGCCGACATCGGGCTCGATCCGCTTCACGCCCGAGCCCGGCCGCAGCGTGGACCTGGCGCAGCTGTCGCGCGCCGGGCTGCGGCCGATGCGCCGGCTGGTGCAGATGATCTTCCAGGACCCCTATGCCTCGTTGAACCCGCGGATGATGGTGGGCGACATCATCGCGGAGCCGCTGGTGATCGATGGCATGCCGGCCGCCCAGCGCAGGCGGCGGGTGCTGGAGCTGCTGGACCTGGTCGGCCTGCCGGAGGCCGCGCGCACCCGGTTCCCACACGCCTTCAGCGGCGGCCAACGGCAGCGGATCGGCATTGCCCGGGCGCTGGCGCTGGATCCCAAGCTGATCGTGGCGGACGAGCCGGTCTCGGCGCTGGACGTGTCGGTGCAGGCGCAGATCGTCAATCTGCTGCTGGACCTGCAGGACCGGCTGGGCCTGTCGATGCTGTTCGTGGCGCACGACCTGAGCGTCGTGCGGCACATCAGCGACCGGGTCGCGGTGATGTATTGCGGCCGGATCGTGGAACTGGCGCCGACGCCGGCGCTGTACACCGCACCGCGGCATCCCTACACCGAGGCCCTGCTGGCCGCCGTGCCGAAGCCCGACCCGGCGCTGCGGCGGGACCAGGCTGCGCCCGTCGGTGAGGTCGCGGACCCCGCGCACCCGCCGCCGGGCTGCACGTTCCATCCGCGGTGCCCCTACGTCGAGGCCCGTTGCCGGACGGAGGCCCCGGCGCTGACCGAGACGCGGCCGGGGCACTGGAGTGCGTGCCATCGCACCGACGCGTTGGCGCTGATGGGCGTGGGCCCGCCACCCGGGCCGGCCTGAGGGGGACCATCATGCTCCGTCGCAGTCTTCTGGTGGGTGTCGCTGCATTGGCGACGCCGGCCATCGCGCAGCCCGCCCGCGTGCTCCGGTTCGTGCCGCAGGCGAACCTGGCCGTGCTCGACCCGATCTGGACCACCTCGAGCGTGACGCTCAACCACGCCTATGCCGTGTTCGACACGCTGTATGCCGTGGGGTCCGACCTGCGGCCCAAACCGCAGATGGCCGAGGGGGCCGAGGCTGCGCCGGACGGGCTTTCCTGGCGTATCCGCTTGCGCGACGGCTTGCGGTTCCATGATGGGGAGCCGGTGCGGGCGGTGGACTGCATCGCCAGCCTGCAGCGCTGGTGCGCCCGGGAGGGGTATGGGCAGCTTCTCGCCGCGGCCGTCGACCGGTGGGCGGCGCCGGACGACCGCACCCTGGTCATCCATCTCAGGCGACCCTTCCCGAGCCTGCTGGGCGCGCTGGCCAAGCCCGACGCCAGCGCCCCGTTCATCATGCCGGAGCGCCTGGCCCGCACCGACCCGGCCCGCGCGGTCATGGAGATGGTCGGGTCCGGCCCGTACCGCTTCGTCGCCGCGGACTACGTCAGCGGGTCGCGCGTGGCCTATGCCAGGTTCGACGCCTATGTGCCGCGCGCGGAACCGCCGGACTGGGCGAGCGGCGCGAAGATCGCGTACTTCCCGCGGGTCGAGTGGCAGGTGATCCCGGACGCTGCGACCGCGTTCGCCGCGCTGACGAAGGGCGAGGTGGACTGGTGGGAGCAGCCCTTGCCGGACCTGCAGCCGCGTCTGGCCGCCAACCCGGCCATCGCGCTGCAGAAGGCCGACCCGGCCGGGCGGATCGGGATCATGCGGCTGAACCATCTGCATCCGCCGTTCGACGACCTGCTGGCCCGCCGGGCCGTGCTGCTGGGGATCGACCAGGAGGCGATGATGCGGGCGGCGGTGGGCGACGACATTGCGCTGTGGGCGACGTGCCGGGGCCTGTTCCCGCGCCACACGCCGTATTTCGAGGACCTGGGCGAGGCGTCCATGCCGGCGAGCCTGCCCGCGGCCCGGGCTGCGCTACAGGCGTCCCGCTATGCCGGCGAGCCCGTCGTGATCCTGGACCCGATCGACACGCCCAGCCTGTCCGGCATGTGCCAGGTGGCGGCGGACGCGCTGCGCCGGACCGGGTTCACCGTCGATCTGCAGGCGGGCGACTACGGCACGTTCATCCAGCGCCGCAGCAGCCGGGAGCCGGTGGGCAAAGGCGGATGGTCGGTGTTCGTGACGGCGGGGGCGGCGGTCGGGCAGGCGACGCCGGCCGTGTCGCCGCTGCTGCGCGGGCTGGGCCGGGCCGGGTGGTTCGGCTGGTGGACGAGCGAGGCGGCGGAGACGCTGACCCAGGCGTGGCTGGATGCGCCGGACGACGCGGCGCGTGCGGCCATCGCCGGGCAGCTGAACCGGCTGGGCATGGACCAGGTCGCCTCGATCCCGTTGGGGCAGATCTACTTCCGCACGGCCCACCGCCGCGCGATCACCGGGATCCGGCCCGGACTTGCGCCCTATCCCTGGGGTGTTCGGCCGGTTTAGCCGGGGTCGCTGGTCTTTCGTTGCCGAGGGAGGCAGTCTGTTGCCGGTCATGAGCGTGAGCCACTCACAGGTCGCGGTGGCGCCCGCCCCTCTGCGCCGGCAGCGCCTTTCGCCCGAGGATCGCAAGCGGCAGATCGTCGAGGCGGCGGTCCGCTATTTCGCCGAGGTCGGGTTCGACGGCGGCACGCGGGAGCTGGCGCGGCGGCTGCAGGTGACGCAGCCGCTGATCTATCGCTACTTCCCGTCCAAGGAGGACCTGATCCAGGCGGTGTATCAGCAGGTCTACCTGACGCGGTGGCAGGATGACTGGGAGCGTGCCCTGGCCAACCCGGCCCGGCCGATCCGCGAGCGGCTGATCGGGTTCTACACGCACTTCACCGCGGCGGTGTTCACGCCGGACTGGATCCGCATCTATCTGTTCGCCGGGTTGCGCGGGCTGGAGATGAACCAGTGGTGGATCAGCTTCGTGGAGCAGCACGTGCTGGGCTGCATGGCGCGGGCGGTGCGGCAGGCGAACGGTTTGCCGCCCCCGGCCGAGCAGCCGGTCAGCGCGCGGGAGATCGAGCTGTACTGGCTGTTTCACGGCGGCATCTTCTATTTCGGCCAGCGCCGGGTGGTGTACGGGCAGGTGTCGGACGTCGCGCTGTCCAGTTTCATCGAGACGAGCGTGGACGCGCTGCTGGACGGGCTACCGGCCGCGCTGGCGCGCTTGCTGGAGGGCGGGGCGGCGCCGGTTGACAGCAGGCCCGCGCCGCCCGAATGATCGACCGATAAACAAGGGGGGCGAGAACGTGACACCCACTCCGGCCCGGCGGGCCCTCATCGTCGGCGGGTCGATCGGCGGGCTGTTCGCCGCCCTGGCGCTGCGCCGGCAGCGGTGGGACGTGCAGGTGTTCGAGCGGACGCCGACGCCGCTGGCCGGACGCGGGGCGGGGATCGTCACCCACCCGGCGCTTTATCGCATCCTGGAGCAGCTGGGCCTCGATCCGCATCACGGGTTCGGCGTGTCGATCCGGCAGCGCGTGACCCTGGCGCGGGATGGCAGCGTATTGGGCACCCGCAACGTCCCGCAGGTGGCGACGTCGTGGGACCGCATGTTCCGCCTGCTGCGGGAGGCGCTGCCGGACGCCTGCTACACGAACGGGGCGGAGCTGGCCGGGGTCGAGCTGCTGCCGGACGGCATCCGCGCGCGGTTCGCCGACGGGCGCACGGCCGAGGGTGCGGTGCTGGTGGGGGCGGACGGCATCCGGTCGGGCGTGCGGCGCCTGCTGCTGGGCGAGGTGCCGCCGGTGTATGCGGGCTATGTGGCGTGGCGCGGACTGCTGGCGGAATCGGCGATGCCGGAGCCGGCGCGGTCGGTGCTGTTCGCGCGGTTCGGGTTCTGCCTGCCGCCGGGCGAGCAGATCCTGGGGTATCCCGTGATCGGCGAGAACGACGCGCTCGGGGTCGGCGACCGCCGCTACAACTTCGTGTGGTATCGCCCGGCGGACGAGGCGACGGCGCTGCCCGGCCTGCTGACGGACGTGACCGGCCACACCCATATCCTGTCGATCCCGCCACCGCTGATCCGCCCGGCGGTGCTGCTGGCCATGCGCCGTGCCGCGGCCGAGCTTCTGGCGCCCGCCTTCGCGCAGGTGGTGGCCGCGACGCCGCTGCCGTTCCTGCAGCCGATCTACGATATCGAGAGCCCCCGTTTGGCGTTTCCACGGGCGGTGCTGCTGGGCGATGCGGCCTTCGTCGTGCGCCCGCATCTGGGCGCCGGCGTCACCAAGGCGGCCGAGGATGCGGTGTGCCTCGCGGCGGCGCTGGCGGTGGAACCCGGCGTCGATGCGGCGCTGGCGCGGTACGAGGCGGAGCGGCAGCCGGCCGGCCAGGCGGTCGTGCGCCGGGGCCGGCAGCTGGGCGCCTACCTGCAGGCCGAGATCGCGACCCCCGGCGAGCAGCGCGCCGCGGCCCGCCACCAGACGCCCGAAGCGGTGATGGCGGAAACCGGGCAGCTGGACTTCTAGCGCGGGACCTTCGGGTTTCAACCAATCCTACGGTTCCGCATAGAGCCTACCCGGGGATGACTACTTTGGGGAGGGGTCTTCCTGGTCAGGAGTTTTCGCAATCGGTTAGCGAGAGATGCCGAACAGCGTCTTCGCGTTGCCGCCGGCGATCTTGGCGTAGGTGGGTGCGTCGAGGCCGGCGGAGGCGAGGTGGCCGACCGGGTCGCTTTCCGCCATGTCGTAGGGGTAGTCCGTCCCCATCAGCACCTTGTCCGGGCCGAACACCTCGACCAGGTGGCGCAGCTGGTGGGGCGTGAACACGATGCTGTCGACGAAGACGCGCTTCAGGTAGGTGGTCGGCAGCTGCGGCAGCGTGCCGCGGACGTCGGACCGGGCGCCGTAGGCGTGGTCGATGCGGCCGGAGTAGCTCGCCAGGTAGCCGCCGCCGTGCACCGCGATCAGCTTGAGTGCCGGGTGGCGTTCGAGCACGCCGTCGAAGATGAGGTAGTGCAGGGCCAGCGTCGTCTCGAGCGGGTTGCCGATGACGTTGTTGAAGTACATGCGGGTCATGCGGGCGGCCTCGGTGAAGCCGTTCGGATGGATCAGGATGACGGCGCCCAGCTCCTCCGCCTTGGCCCAGAAGGGGGCGAACTCCGGGTCCGACAGCTCCAGCCCGTTCACGCTGGTCAGGATGTGGGCGCCCTTCATGCCGTCCTCGCGCATGCTCCGCTCGAGCTCGGCGGCGGCGGCCTTGCCGTCCTGCATGGGCACGGTGCCGATGGCGACGAAGCGGTCCGGCTTCTGTGCGGCGAAGGCCGCCAGGCCCGCGTTGACGATGCGCGCCGCCTTGATGCCGAGGTCGAGCGGCACGGTGTAGGTGCACTGCGGCGGCGGCGGCATGATGACCTGCACGTCGACCCCGGCCGCGTCCATGTCGGCCAGGCGCACGGCGACGTCGACCATGTTGGGCCGGCGGTCGGCGTCCTGCTTGCGGTTCAGCGCCTTCGTGTTGTCGGTCGCGAAATGCGCGAGCGGCACCTTCGACAGGTCGATGTGCGGCTGCGTCAGGGCTGCCGCTTCCGGGACCATGACGTGGGAGTGCATGTCGATGGTGATGCTGGGCGGCCGGACCTCGCGGCCGGGGCGGCCATGCTCGCGGGCCGCGGTTGCGCCGTAATGGTTGGTTTCTTCAGCCATGGAAGCCCTTTCAGAACACGCCGAGATGGCGGTCGATCATTTCCTGGTCGGCGGCGAGGGCCGCTGCCGGCCCCTGCATGACGATGCGCCCGGTGTTGACGATCGCGACCTCGTCCGCAAGGGACAGCGCCAGGTGGACGTTCTGTTCCACCAGGAGCATCGAGAGCCCGTCGGCCTTCAGCTGGGCGATGATGCCGCCGATCTCGGCCACCATCTTCGGCGCCAGGCCCTCGGACGGCTCGTCCAGCAGCAGCACACGTGGGTTGTTCATCAGGGCGCGGCCGATGGCCAGCATCTGCTGCTCGCCGCCCGAGAGCAGCCCGGCGCGCTGGCTGGTCCGTTCGCGCAGGCGGGGAAAGGTGGCGAAGACGCGCTCCAGCGACCATGGGTCACCTTGCGCCCCGTGGCGGACCTTGCGCTCGGCCACGACCAGGTTTTCGCGCACGGTCAGCGACGGGAAGATGCGGCGGCCCTGCGGCACGATCGCGACGCCCTGGCGGACCACCTGCTCCGGCACCAGGGCCCGCAGCCGCGCGCCGAACACGCTGACCGAGCCGCCGCGCACCTTCACGAAGCCCATGATGGCGCCCATGCAGGTCGTCTTGCCGGCGCCGTTGCGGCCGAGCAGGGCGAGCAGCCCGCCTTCCCGCAGGCTCAGGGTCACGCGGTGCAGGACGTGGCTGTCGCCGTAGTAGGCGTCGATGTCGTGCAGCGCGAGCGCGTCAGCCACTGAAGTAGACCTCGCGCGTGCGTGGGTCGGCGACGACTTCGGCGCGGGTGCCCTCCAGCACGACGGAGCCGAAGTTCAGCAGGGTGATGCGGTCGGCGAGCGCCAGGGCGACGTCCATGTCGTGCTCGATCAGCACGATGGTGACGGTGCGGGGCAGGGCTTCCAGCACCGCGCGGACGGTGCCGCGCTCCGCTGCGGACAGCCCGGCCAGCGGCTCGTCCAGCAGCAGCAGGCGCGGGTTCTGCGCCAGGACCATCGCGAGTTCGAGCCGCCGGCGCTCGCCGTAGGAGGTTTCGGAGGCGATGCGGTCGCCCTGCAGGTCGAGCCCGACCTGGGCCAGGGCGGCCAAGGCTCGGGCGCGGATGTCGGCGCGCCGGGCGAACGAGCCCCAGGGGACCCAGCCGGTGCGCGACCCGCCGATGGCGGCCAGGGCGACGTTGTGCAGCATGGTCTCGCCCGGGAACAGCATGAGGACCTGGTAGGTGCGGCCGAGGCCGTGGGCCATGCGGGCGCGGATCGGCTGGCCGCGCAGCTCGTTGCCGAACACCTGGATGGACCCGGCATCGGCCGAGAGGTCGCCGCAGATCAGGTTGAACAGCGTGGTCTTGCCGGCGCCGTTGGGGCCGATGAGCAGGCGGCGCTCGCCGGGCATGACGGTGAGGGAGACGCTTTTGGTGGCCGCGATGCCGCCGAAGCGCTTGCTGAGGCCTTTGACCTGGAGCGCGGGCGCCGTCATGCCTTGCCCGGGGCCGGGGCTGGGGCCGGGCGGGCGGTGAGCAGGCGGCGGCAGCCGGGGACCAGGCCGCGCGGCATGACCATGACGGTGACGATGAAGGTCAGGCCGAGCAGCGTGGACCAGCGGTCGACGTAGGAGCTGATGACGGTCTTCACGACGGTGATGACGGCCGCCCCCGCAACCGGCCCGGCCAGGGTGCCGGCGCCGCCCAGCACGACCATCAGCAGCACCTCGGCCGACTGCTGCAGCGACATGGTCTGCGGGCTGATGAAGCCATAGTCCCAGATGTACAGCAGGCCCGCGACCGAGCCCCAGAACCCGGCCATGATGAACGCGACCCACTGCATCAGCCATACGGGGTGACCCAGCATGCGCATGCGGCGGGGCTGGTCCCGCGTGCCGCGCAGGCAGGCGGCGAAGGGCGACTGCGACAGCTGCCACAGGCAGGCGAGCGCGACCAGGAATACGGCGGCAACCAGGTAGTAGAACGGCCGGGGCTGGGTGAGGTCGATCCCGTCGAGGGGGCCGGACAGCACTGGGCGCGGGGCGCGCAGCCCGTTGTCGCCGCCCGTCACCCCGACCCAGCGATACGACAGGCCCCACACCACCTGGCCCAGCGCCAGGGTGATCATCAGGAAGCCCAGGCCGGTCGCCCGCAGCGCGAGCACGCCGAAGCCCGCGGCCAGGACCGTGCCGCAGCCGACGGCGAGCACCGCGGACGCCGCGACGCCCAGGCCGGTGTTGCCCACCAGCCAGGCATAGGCATAGGCGGGCACGCCCAGATAGACGGCGTGGCCGAGCGACGACATGCCGCACGCGCCGATGAGGATATCGAGGCTGAGCGCCAGCACGGCCGCAACGAGCACGTGGGTGGCGATCGCGACGTAGAACGAGCCCGGCAGCAGCCAGGGCAGCACGCCGAGCACCACCGCCACGACCCCGCCGACGAACAGGCCGCGCCTCATGCCGCGCGCCGCCCGAACAGGCCCTCGGGCTTGAACACGAGCGCCAGGACCATCGGCAGGAACAGCACGACGTAGGCGAAGTCGGGCAACAGGGCGTTGCCGAAGTTGTAGATCAGGCCGACGAGGAAGCTGCCCAGCAGCGCGCCGCCCAGGCTGCCGACGCCGCCCAGGATGACGACGATCAGCGCCAAGGGCAGCATGTCGGCATCGAGGCCGGGATAGGCGGACAGGATGGGCCCGCCGATGACGCCGCCGAAGCCGGCCAGGGCTGCGCCGAGGAAGAACACCGTGGTGAACAGCAGGTCCACGCGGATGCCGACGCCGCGGGCCATCATGCGGTCATCGACCCCGGCCCGGATCATGGCGCCGAGCCGGGTGTAGTCCATCAGCAGCACCAGCAGCACGACGGCCACGACGGCGACCGCGAGCACGGCGAGGCGGTAGGCGGGGAAGGCGTAGCCCATCAGGCGGAGCGGCCGGCGCAGGTCCATGGGCGGGGCGAGCGGCATGGGGTCGCCGCCCCATGTGACGAGGCAGAGGTCGGCGATGATGAAGGCGATGCCCAGCGTCACCAGCACCTGGCCCTGCTCGTTCCCGGCCAGGCGGCGCAGCAGCACCCGCTCGATGACCGCGCCGAACAGGCCGACCGCGGCGGCGACCGCGATGGCGGCCGCCCACAGGTCCCACCCCAGGTTGAGCAGGGTGGCGCCCAGATAGGCGCCCAGCATGAACAGCGCGCCATGCGCCAGGTTGGGCACGCGCAGCAGGCCGAAGATCAACGAGAAGCCGGACGCCAGCAGGAACAACAGGCCGCCGAACGCGACGCTGTTCAGTGTCTGGATGAGCCAGAACTGCATCGCCCTACTTGGTCAGGTAGCGCGCTGGCGGCTGGTCCCGCGCATAGACCGGCTGCTTGAGGAACTCCGCCTGGTCGTAGGTCCAGAACTGGCTGACGTCCGGGTAGGTCTTGATGACGCTGTTGACGAAGCGGCCGGCCTTCCTCTCCACCTTGCGGATGTAGACGGCGCCGACGACGTTGCCGAACGCATCGAACCGGACGGGCCCGCGGGCGGTGTCGGGGAAGCTGCCCTCCCGCGCGGCCTTGATGAAGGCGGCCTTGTCCTCGATCTTGCCGCCGATCTTGGTCAGCACCGCGTCCATCACCTGGGCCGCGACATAGGTGCCGGCGGCGTAGTAGCCGGGGTCGACCTTGTAGGTCGCTTGCATGTCGGCGACGAACTTCTTGTTGGACGGGGTGTCCAGCTGGGCGGAGTACCAGTTGGCGGAGATCAGGCCCGCGGCGTCGTCGCCCATCTGCTGCAGCACGGCCTCGTCCACCGCCGTCATGCCGCCGACGATGGGCGTGGTGCCGCCGTATTCCTTGTATTGCTTGAAGAAGCGGAACCCGTTGGAGCCGGCGAACGACATGAAGATGGCGTCGACCGGCTTCAGCTGGGCGATGAAGGTGCCGTAGTCCGGCGCGTTCAGCGGGGGCCACAGCTTCTGTACGACCTGGCCGCCCGCATCCTCGAAGGCGCGCTGGAAGCCGGCATTCTGCTCCTGGCCATAGGCGATGTCGTCGCCGATGGTCGCCATGCGCCCGTAGCCCAGCTCCTTGGCCGAATAGTCCGCCATGGCGTGCGCACACTGCGCCGAGGACGAGGTGACGCGCACGAACCAGGGATCCGGGTGGCGCTGGGTGATGTCCTCCGCGGCGGCGACGCTGAAGACCGGGATGCCGCGCTCCTTGGTGTAGTCGTCGATGGCCAGCGCCTCGAACGCGGCGAGCGGGCCGATGATGGCGCTGACGTTGTTGCGCTCCACCAGCTCCTGCGTCTTGGACCGGGTGTTGGCCGGCACGCCGCCGGTGTCGGCGGTGAACAGCTCGACCGCGCGGCCGCCCATCTTGTTGTTGTTCTCCTTCAGCCAGAGCTGCAGGCCCTGCTCCATCTGGATGCCGCCGGAGGCGAGGGGGCCTGTCTTGACCGTCAGGAACCCGAGCCGGATGGGGTCGCCTGCGGGTTGCGGCGCCTGGGCTCGGGCCTGGCCGGCGAGGCCGAGTGCCAGGCCGCTGCCGATGAGGGTGCGCCGGCCGATGCCTGTCATGGTGTCTCTCCCGATCGGGGTGGGGGGATGATGGGGAGCAGCAGCATGGGCTGCTGCCCGGGGCCGGCGTGCAGCGTGGTGCGGCCGCCGAACAGGGCCGGCGGACGGTCGCGCGGGTCGTCGTGCAGGAAGGGTCCGCAGCCCCGCAGGACGTTCTTGAAGTTCGACAGGCGCCCGCCCTCGCAGGCGGATTCGTAGTCGCGGCCCCGCACCGTCAGCCCCACCCGGTGGCCCGGCGGCACGACGATGGAGGTCGGCCAGATCTCGATGTCGAGCGGCACGACGGCGCCGGGGGTCAGCGGCTGGGGGTTGGTGTGGGTGTGGTAGGGGCGGTAGGGCAACGAGAGCGCCGGGTCGAGCGCGCGGTGGGAGGCGCGGAGCCAGCCCTGGCCGATGGGGGTGTGCGGGTCGATCGCGCCCTGGAAGGTGATCTCCCGCAGGTCCGCGGTGAAGACGCGCAGCACGACGAACAGGTCGGCGTCGGCCGTGGTGGACGACACGAACAGCCGCACCGCGCAGGGGCCGGTGATCTCGGTGGCCTCGGGGAGGGGGGGCGTGAGGAAGGTGACGCCGTCGCCCATGGCGTCGAAGGCGACGGTGCCGGTTCCGGAGGTGGATGGTCCCTGCGGGCTGAGCGTCATGTCCGCGAAGTGGAGCCCGAACTCGGTCCAGATTGTGCGCGGGATGGGCCAGGCGTCCTCCGCCCGCGCCTCGAAGCGGTCGGGGTGGCGGACCTGGAGCAGCACGGGCGGCTGCCGGTCCCAGTCGGGGTCCGGGTGGTCTTTCAGGAAGCGGTCGAAGAAGCGCAGCTGCAGGGCGCGGCCGTAATCGGTGTAGAAGTGGGTCCAGTGCTCGATGCCGTGCGCCTCCAGCCACTTCTGGGTGGATGCGGCGCGCATGTAGCCCTCGAAGTTGCCGCGGGGGTGCAGGCCCTGGCCGCCCCAGTTGCCGGCCGACAGGAAGGGCACGGTCACGCGCGACCAGTCCGGCGAGCGGGCGCGGTGGTACTCGTCGTCCAGCGGGTGGGCCAGGATGTCGTCGCCGAAGGCGCAGCGGTTGGCGTCCAGCGTCGCGTCGTCGAGGGTGTCGGGGCCGCAGACGAGGTCGCCGGTGGCCGGGCTGCGCGGGCCGCGTTCGCCCAGGCCGTTCTGCACGGTCTTCACCTGCATGTCGTACCAGTTCGCCCAAAACGTGCTCAGGATGCCGCCATGGTGCGTCATGTCGCGATACCAGTCGGCGGCACCTTCCCAGATGCACATGGCGGCCAGGTGCGGCGGCTGGCGGCTGGCGACCTGCCACTGGTTGATGCCGTAATAGCTGATGCCGTTCAGCCCGACGCGGCCGTTGCTCCAGGGCTGCACGCCGGCCCATTCGATGCAGTCGTGGAAGTCCTGCGTCTCACGCGGGCTGAAGTGGTCGATGATGCCCGGCGAGCGCCCGCAGCCGCGGCTGTCCACACGCACGCAGGCGTAGCCGTGCGGGACCCATTTCTCCGGGTCCACCACTTCCCAGTTCTGATACAGGTTGCTCGAACCCGCGGCGACGTCCGGATGGGTCTCGACCATGCGCTGCCAGGCGCTGGGATAGCCGTCCTGGAACGAGAGCCCCTTCGCGTAGGGGCCGTAGGTCAGCAGCACGGGACACCGCGCGTCGCCGGGCGGGCGGAAGATGTCGGCCCGCAGCACCAGGCCGTCGTCCATCGGGATGGCGACGTCCCAATCGACGTGCATGCCGTCGCGCAACTCGGAGTGTGACATCGGACGTTTCCCGGCCGCGATGGTCGCGGCTCTTGCTTTGTCGCTCACGCAGGTTCGCGCTTACTTATCGTCAGATCAGCATGTGGCGTGGGGCGGCGCAAGCGGCTTGCCACCGTCCAACGTCTGTGGGGGCTGCACCCGCTCCAGCCCCGCCATCCGCCTCAGCACGTCGCAGACCGAGGCCGTGTCGTGCTGCGCGTGGCCGTGCGCCATGGCGCTGGCGTAGATGGGGATGCAGGCGCTCAGCAGCGGGGTGGGGACGCCGAGGGCGGTGGCGAACTGGCCGATGATGGCCATGTCCTTCTGCCAGACGGAGACCTTCATGGTCGCGGGTTCGTAGTGGTCGGCCGCCATCATGGGCGCGCGCAGGTCGAACACGCGGGAGGTGCCGACGCCCTCGCCGATCAGTGTCACGACCTGGTGCGGGTCGAGCCCGGCCCGCATGCCGAGCACCATGGCCTCGGCGGAGGCGACGTTGTGGATCGCGACCAGCAGGTTGGCGACGTATTTCATTCGGCTGCCGTTGCCGAACGCGCCCAGGTCGTGGGCGGCGCGGGCGAAGTCGCGGAAGAAGGGCTGCAGGCGGGCGATCGCGGCGCTGTCGCCGCTGCAGTACAGCACCAGGTCGCGGGTGCGGGCCTGGGCGCCGGTGCCGCTGATCGGGCAATCGAGCGCGACGTGCCCGGCCCGGGCCAGGGTCGCCTCGAAACGGCCCTTGTCCTCGATCGTCATGGTGCTGACCTCCGCCACGATGCGGGGCGGCGCGCCGGCTGCTGCGATGGCTTCGGCGGTGGCGGCCATGGCGGAGGGCGTGGGCAGGCTGGTCATGAGGATGGGGGCGGCGTGGACGAGCGTCTCGAGCCGGTCATGGACGGTGACGCCGGCGGCGCGGGCAGCGTCCTGGGCGGCCGGGTCGGGGTCGTAGCCGTGGATGGTCCAGCCGTTCAGGACGAGGTTGGCGGCCATCGTGCCGCCCATGATGCCCAGGCCGATGACTCCGGCTTCTCTTTCCATCGCGTTTCTCCCACCATTAGCGTGCGATCAATAAGCGGCAAGCAGGGGGAACGTCCATGCGCATCGGGTTTGCGGGATTGGGGAAGATGGGGGCCGCCATGGCCGCGCGGCTGCAGGAGGCGGGGCGCCCGCCGCTGGTGTGGAACCGCACGCGGTCGCGGGCGGAGGCGACGGGGCTCGTGGTCGCCGACTCGCCGCGCGCCTTGGCCGAGGGCAGCGACCTGGTCCTGACGAGCCTCTTCGACGACGAGGCGGCGCTGGCGGTGTTCCACGGTGCGGGTGGGCTCCTGGAGGCCGACCTGGTGGGGAAGCTGGTGGTCGAGACGAGCACGTTGCGGCCGCACACGCAGATCGCGCTGGCAGCGGCGGTGGCGGCGCGGGGCGGTGCGGCGATCGAGTGCCCGGTCGGCGGGACGACGGGGCCGGCGCGGTCGGGCAAGCTGCTGGGCATGGCGGGCGGCGCCGCGGCGGATGTGGAGCGGGCCCGGCCGGTGCTGGAGCTGCTGTGCCGCCGGGTGGAGCATGTGGGGCCGCATGGGGCGGCGGCGTCGATGAAGCTGGCCATCAACCTGCCGCTGCTGGTGTTCTGGCAGTCGTTCGGCGAGGCCAACGCGCTGCTGCGGCACCTCGATCTGGATCCCGCCTGGCTCGTGGAGTTCTTCACCGACACCTCCGGCGCGCCGTCCGTGTTGAAGAACCGCGCGCCGGCCATCATCGCGGCGCTGGGCGGGCATGACCCGGGGCCCGCGACCTTCGACATCGACAGCATCCGCAAGGACCTGCGGACCATGATCGAGGAAGGGCAGTCCCGCGGGGTGGCGTTGCCGGCCACGCAGGCCGCTTTGGCGTGCTTCGACGAGGCGAGCGCGGCCGGGCTGGGGGGCGGGGATTGCAGCCTGCTGCCGGCGCGCTGGGCGGGCAAGGCCAGCGGCGGCCCCGATGGGGCGGCTGCATAAACGATGATGCGCGGAGGCGGCAGGCTGGGCTTATATGCAGCCGGGCTCATATGCAGAAAAACCGGAGGACGTCCATGAAGCTCGGCTTCTTCACCATGCCCATCCACCCGCTGGACAAGGACTGGCGCCAGTCGCTGCGCGAGGACCGGGAGACCTTCATCCTGGCCGACGAGCTGGGCTTCAGCGAGGCCTATGTCGGCGAGCACACGACGGACCAGGCGGAGAACATCACTTCGTGCGTGCTGTTCCTGGCGAGCCTGGTGGGGCAGACCAAGCAGATCCGGCTCGGCACGGGCACGGTCAACCTGCCCAACACGCACCCGGCCCGCGTCGCCGGCGAGATCGCGATGCTGGACCACCTGCTGGACGGGCGGCTCAACTTCGGCATCAGCCCCGGGGGGCTGCCTTCGGACGCCGAGGCGTTCGGGACGTTCGGCAAGGACCGCAACGCGATGTTCGTGGAGTGCATCGACCAGGTGCTGAAGATCTGGTCGAGCGAGCCGCCGTACGACATCGTCGGCCAGTTCTGGTCGGTGACGACGCAGAAGACGCTGATCGCCGATATCGGGCAGGGCATCATCCCCAAGCCGCTGCAGGCGCCGCATCCGCCGATCATCGTGACGGTCGTGGCCCCGTTCTCGAAGGGCATCACGGAGGCGGCGGCGCGGGGGTGGGAGCCGATCAGCGCCAACTTCCTGATGCCCGGCTGGGTGCGCAGCCATTGGCCCGGTTACGTCGAGGGCTGCAAGCGGGCCGGGCGGCCTGCGGACCCGGCGAATTGGCGCGTCGCCAAAAGCATCTGCGTCGCGGACGACCGTGCCACGGCCCGGCGCTACGCGACCGACCCGGACAGCCCGTATCGGTTCTATTACAGCCAGCTGTTGACGAAGATGAAGCGCGCCGGCCGGGCCGAGCTGTTCAAGGAGGACCGGTCGCAATCCGACGACAGCCTGACGCTGGATGCGATCTGCGACCGGTTGATCATCCATGGCACGCCGGACGAGGTGGCCGACAAGCTCCTGGGCTTCCGGGAGGAGGTGGGCGATTTCGGGACGCTGCTCTATGCCGGGCACGACTGGGCGGATCGGGCGATCGCGCGGCGCAGCAAGGTGCTGATGGCCGAGCAGGTGATGCCCCGGGTGAATGCGGCTATCGCGGCGGAGCGTCGGGCTGCTGAATAGAGGGGCGGCCGAATAGGGGGGGTGCTCAGACCGAGCAGTACCGTTCTTTCAGCGCCTCGTCGGCCAGGAGGGCCGCGGCGGCGGCTTCATGGACGACCGTGCCGCCATCCATGATGTAGGCGCGGTCGGCGATGCCCAGTGCCAGCTCCACGTTCTGCTCCACCAGGAGCAGCGTGGTGCCCTGGTCGCGCATGGCGGTGAACAGCGCCATCATCTCGTCGACCAGGACGGGCATGATGCCCTCGCTGGGTTCGTCGAGCATGATCAGCTTGGGCCGGCTGACGGTGGCCCGGGCGATCGCGAGCATCTGCTGCTCGCCGCCCGACATGGTGACCGCCATCTGGTCCAGCCGCTCCGCGAGGCGGGGGAAGATCGCGGCGACCTCGTCGATGACCTCCCGCTCGGGGCGCTTCACCTTGGCGGCCAGCAGGCCGAGGCGGATGTTGTCGCGCACCGTGAGCCCGGCGACGATCCGCCGCTCCTCCGGCACGTAGCCGAGGCCGAGGCCGTTGCGGATATGGGCCGGGCGGCCGAGCAGCGGCGTGCCGTCGAAGGTGACCGAGCCTGTGGTGCGGCCGGCTAGGCCCATGACGGAGCGCAGGGTCGTGGTCTTGCCGGCGCCGTTGCGGCCGACCAGGCAGACGATCTCGCCCTGCCTCACCTCGATGTCGACGCCCTGGAGGATATGGCTGGCGCCGTACCAGGCGTTCAGGCCCCGGATCGTCAGCACATCAATGGTCCCGCTGGCCCAGATAGACGCGCTTCACCTCGGGGTTGACCCGCACCTCGGCGGGCGTGCCCTGGGCGAGCAGCTCGCCGTGGTGCAGCACCAGCAGACGGTCGCAGATGCCCATCACCAGCTTCATCTTGTGTTCCACCAGGATGACGGTGCGCTCGCGGGCCAGCTGCTGGATGAGGCCCATCATGCCGCGGGTCTCCTCGGGGCTCATGCCGGCGGTGGGTTCGTCCAGCAGCAGCAGGCGCGGCTTGCTGGCCAGCGCCATCGCGATCTCGAGCGCCCGCTGCTCGCCGTGCGCCAGCGTCGCGGCCTTGCGGTCGCGGACGGAATGCAGGCCGACGGTCTGCAGCAGCGCCTGGGCCTCGTCCACCAGGGCGGTCAGCCGGGATCGGGGGCGCCAGACGTCGTAGCGGGTGGTCAGCGCCTGCAGGGCGACTCGCACGTTCTCGAGCGTGGACAGGCCGGGGAAGACGGTGGTGATCTGGAACGACTTGGCGATGCCGAGCCGGGCGTAGCGGTGCTGCGGCAGGCCGGTGATGTCCCGCCCCTCGAACAGCACGCGGCCGGTGGTGGGCGGGAACTGGCCCGAGAGGGTGTTGAAGTAGGTGCTTTTGCCGGCGCCGTTGGGGCCGATGATGCCGGTCAGCTCGCCGCGGCGGAACTCGGCCGAGACGGCGCGGAGGGCGACGAACTTCCCGAAGCTCATGCCGACGTCGTGCGTGCTGAGGATGACGTCGGTCATCGGCGCCTGAGCTGGGCCAGGAGGGTGCCCCAGATTCCCTGCGGGAAGAACAGCACGCAGCCGATATAGGCCAGGCCGACGAAGATCTGCCAGTGGACGGTATACAGCGAGACGATGTTCTCCAGCAGCAGGAACACGCCGGCGCCGACGAAGGGGCCGAAGAACGTGCCCATGCCGCCCAGCAGCGCCATCATCACCGCGGCGCCCGACGTCTGGTAGCTGAGCGTCTCGAGCGGCACGATGCCCAGGTGCAGCGCCTGCAGCCCGCCCGCGACGCCGCAGAACGCGCCGGACAGGGCGAACGCCAGGAAGCGCGTGGCGCCCACGTCGAACCCGCAGGCGCGGGCGCGGGGCTCGTTCTCGCGCACCGCCTCCAGCACCGCGCCGAAGGGGGAGGCCAGGATGCGGGACAGCACGAACAGCGCCGCGATGACGATGCAGGCGGCCACGTAGTAGCGGGTGGTGGGGTCGATGAAGTCGAAGGGGCCGATGCGCTGCAGCACGACGCCGCGCAGCCCGTTCTCGCCGCCGGTCCAGTCGGTGGCCTGCAGGGCGAGGTAGTAGACGCATTGGGACAGGGCCAGGGTGACCATGGCGAAATAGATGCCCCGCGTGCGGACGGCCAGCGCGCCCATGGCCGCGGCCATCGCCATGCCGGCCAGGACGGAGCCGGCGAGCCCGGCCCACCACGGCAGGCCGTAGCGAACCATCATGATGCCGCATGCATAGGCGCCGGCGCCCAGCAGGGCCGAGTGCCCGAAGGACAGCAGTCCGCCATAGCCGTAGAGGATGTTGAAGCCGAGCGCGAACAGCCCGTAGATCAGGATGTTGAGCGCGATGGCCTTGAACGGCATGAAGACGGGGAAGACCAGGAGGAAGAGGGCGGCCAGCAGCACGCGGTGCCGGGTGGCCCAGGCGAGCCAGTCGCGCCGGGGCGGGGCGAGCGTGGCCGCGGCGTTCATCAGCTCATCAGCCCCGCGCGGCCGAAGAAGCCCTGCGGACGGACCAGCAGCACGACGGCCATCAGCGCGAAGATCGACACCTGCGCCATCTCGGGCGCCACGAGCGAGACCATGCTGACGACCACGCCGACCAGCAGGCCCGCGAGGACCGCGCCCAGCAGCGAGCCCATGCCGCCCACCACCGTCACGACGAAGGCGATGGCCAGAACGCTGTTGCCCATCTCGGGGCTGGCGCCCTGCAGCGGGGCGGCCAGCAGCCCGGCGAGTGCGGCAAGGCCGGTGCCGATTCCGAACACCATCAGCCAGACCCGGCCGACGTCGATGCCCAGGATGCGGACGATCTGCGGGTCGCGCGCCCCGGCCCGGATGATCAAGCCGTAATTCGTCCGTTCCAGGAACAGCCACAGCAGCACCAGCACGACGGCGGTGACGCCGATGACGAACAGGCGGTAGGTCGGGAAGTAGCCGACGCCGATGTCGGTGGCGCCCACCAGCGCGTCCGGCATCTCGAACGGCAGGTCTTGCGGGCCGGCGACGACGCGCACGCCCTCGACCAGGAGGTAGGACAGCCCGTAGGTGAGCAGCAGCGGGTAGTCGATGCCGCGGCCGTAGAGCGGGCGGATGAGGAAGCGCTCCACCAGCAGGCCGAGGCCGCCGACCAGCAGCGGCACCAGCAGCAGGCAGGGCCAGAACCCCACGCCCCAATTCAGCAGCGCCACGCCGGCGAAGGCGCCGAGCATATAGAAGGCGCCGTGGGCGAAGTTCACGACCGTCAGCATGCCGAACAGCAGCGACATGCCGAGCGCGACCAGGACGTAGATGGCACCCAGCGCCAGGCCGGCGAACAGCTGCAGGATCAGCAGGTCGGGCGTGACGCCATCCACGGGTCAGGCATGCCCTTCCTCGGCACAGGTCTTGAGGTCGGCTTCGTTGGCCGGGTTGCTCTGCACGATGTCGAACACGTCGTAGGGGTTGGCGCCCTTGTCCTTGCTTTCGATGATGAAGACCGGCTGCACGGATTGATGGTCGCAGGCGCGGACGTGCTGGTCGCCCTTGTAGACGTCGTATTTCAGCACGGAGAGCGTGTCGATGACCTTGTCGATGTCGACCGTGCCCGCGGCCTTGATCGCCATCAGCACGGACCGCACCCCGGCATATCCCAGCGCGCCGTAGTCGGACGGCACCTTGTTGTCGTAGGCCTTGCGGTAACGGTCGTTGAACGCCTTGGCGCTGGGCGAGCTGCTTTCCACGCCCCAGTAGTACGAGGTGCCGCCGACCACGCCCGAGAAGGGCCCGGCGCCCACGGCGACGCGGGCGGTATAGAGCAGCACGGGTGCCACGATGCGGGTGGTGCGCTTCAGGCCGAAGTCGTTGGCCTGGCGGACGGAGATCTGCTGGTCCCGCCCGAAGTTCACCAGACACAGGATGTCGGGCTTCAGCGCCTGGATGCGCGGCAGGACGGTGGAGAAGTCGGTGGCGCCCAGCGGGTGCTTCAGCTCCGCCAGGATCTCGATCCCGGCCGCCTGGCCCGCGACCTTGAAGCCGTCCACCATCTCGCGCCCGTAGGCGTAGTCGGCGCTGAGGAACACGACGCGCTTGCCGTACTTGCCGAAGGCATACCGCCCGACCGCGCCGGCCGTCAGGTGCGGCGTGAGACCCTCGTGGAAGGTGTAGCGGCTCCAGTCGGGCATGGCCGTGATCTGGTCGGACTGGCTGATCGAGTTATAGAGGACCTTGCGCTCGCGCGTGACGTTGTTGACCGCGAGCTGGACGGAGGCGGAGAGGCTGCCGACGATCATGCGGACGCCGTCCTTCTCGATCAGCTCCAGCGTGCGGGTCGCGGCCTCGCCGGGGTCGAGCTTGTCGTCGCGGACCAGCAGCTCGGCCTTCTGCCCGTTCAGCCCGCCGGCCTCGTTGAACTCGGCGACGGCCAGCTGCGCGCACCGCACCTGGTCCTGCGCCTCGGCGCCATAGGGACCGGTGAGGGGGACGGGGAAGCCGATCTTGATGGTGCTGTCCTGCGCCCGGAGCACCGCCGGCATCGCCAGGGTCGCTGCCGCCGCGCCCAGCATGGTCCTGCGCCTGAAGCCTTGTGTCATCGCCGTCTCCCCCCTCGTCCGCTTATGGTGCTGATCGAGTGATCACGACTATGGACCGCGATGCCGGCGGCTGGCTAGGTGCTGGATTTCGGCGGGCCAGGTCTCGGCGTGCCGGCCGGGCGCGGCGTCGGATGGCGGGTCACGCCCGAACGGCCCGGCGACACCCGGGTCTAAACGTAGTTCCGTTCGCGTGGAGCGACCAGGTTCGCTGGGGTCGTCGGGGGATTCGGCATCAGTTCGAGCCGGACCTGGTCACGACCGCCTCGCTTGGCGGCATACAGCGCCATATCGGCCACTTCGATCAGCCGATCGGCTGAGTGTTCCGGGCGGCCGGGCCATGCGACCGCCACGCCGATGCTGACGGTCACGGCGTGGCTCGGGCTTGCATGGTGCAGGATCGCGAGCCGATGCAGGGCAGCCCTGACCTTCTCCGCCAGGGCGACGGCTCCCTCGATCTCGGTCTGTGGCAGCAGGACGACGAACTCCTCTCCGCCGTACCGCGCGACGAGATCGGCGGGACGGCGCATCTGCCGGCCCAACATCGTCGCGATGCTGCGCAGACAGGCATCGCCGGCCGGGTGGCCGTACCGGTCGTTGTAGGATTTGAAATGGTCCACATCGATCAGCAGGATCGCGAGAGGCGAACCGGACCGTGCACAGCGGCGTCCTTCGTTCTCCAGCGTGACGTCGAAGCAGCGTCGATTGGAGATGCCCGTCAGGCCATCGAGCATCACCATGCGCTGGAGACGCTCGTTCGCGCGACGCAACAGCTCGTCGGACCGCCTGGCCATCGCGATGAAGTGCAGTCCCAGGACCCCGAAGGTGAGCGCGATGGCTCCGGCTATGAGGACGGCGGTCAGGCTTTCGGTCCGCCATTGCCGCAGGATGTCGGCTTGGGAGAGCGCCAGGCCCACCACGAAGGGATAGCCATCGACCTTGCGGAAGCTGTTGTGGCGGATGACCCCGTCCAGGGACGACACACCCACCGTGTTCCCGATGTGACCGATCTGGCGATAGGCGCGGAACAGCGGTCCGCCCGACAGGTTGGTGCCGATGCTCCCCGGCTGTTCCGGAACCCGGACCAGCAGCGTTCCATCCTCGCTGGCGAGCACGATGGTCCCGTTCGGGCCGATGTCGAAGCTGGCGTAGAACTGGCTGAACGTCGCGAAGTCGACGGTCGCGACGACGATCCCGGCCAGCGCGCCGCCGGGCGCGTCGACCCGGCGCGATACCGTCAACGTCCAGTGCCCGTTGTGCCGCCCCCTCACCGGGGGGCCGAAATGGGGACCGCTCTCGGCGTGGGTCCGGTGCCAGGCGAAGTATTCGCGATCGGCGGCACTGCCGGCGGGATCGGTGGGCAGGGAGCTGGCGAGCACGGCGCCCTCGGCGTCGAACACGATGAGGTCGCGGACCCGGGACACCAGGCCCACCTTCGCGGCCAACACGGTGCGGAGCCGCGCCATGGAGGCGTTGGTGACGCCATCGCTCACCAACCGCTCGACGGTTCCCGCCACCAGGATGTCCGCGGCCTCCAGCGTCGCGTTGGCATGGTCGGCGAAGGCGCGGGCGAGATTGGCGCTCGTCGTGCGGCTTTCCCGCAGCTCCACGTCTCGGGCCACGTGGACCCGCCAGGCGGTCAGGCCGATGATGGCGATGCAGATCAGCAGGACGAGCCCCTGGGCCAGACCTGCCGGTGAGCGCAGCACGGCGACGGCCATCGCTTTCCGCCGGAATCGCATCCTCATTGTGACCAATCCTTCTGTCCGGCCCCGACGGGCTCCCGATCCCTCCGGAACCCGCGACTTCGGACGATCGCAAACGTCTGCACATCCGATTATGAAACAAGCCGCCGGCTCGGGGTTTCAGGTTTTGTCGGTTTTTGTCTGCCATGCCGGGTTCACGGCAGGCGCTGCTGCAACGGGGGTCAGACTACAGGGCGTTTCCTGCCAAACCATTTAACCCCGACGGCATGCGACCGTGCCGGCGATCGCCGAGCCAAAGCCGGCTCCGGTGACGACGTCACCCGACGCCCAGCGCCCTCAATATGCGCTCGGGCGTCAGCGGGATCGCGGTCAGCATGGCGCCCAGCGGGGCCAGGGCGTCGTTGACGGCGTTCAGGACGCAGGCCGATGCGCCGGCGGTCCCGGCCTCGCCGGCACCTTTGGCGCCGATGGCGCTCTCGGCGGTGGGGGTGCAGACGTGGGCCACGACGATGTCGGGCATCTCGCCGGCCATGGGGACCAGGTAGTCGGCCATGCTGGCGTTCAGCATCTGGCCCTGGTCGTCGTACTCGCATTGTTCGAACAGGGCGGCGCCGAGGCCTTGCACGACGCCGCCGCGGACCTGTTCGTCGACCAGCAGGGGGTTCAGCACGGTGCCGCAATCCTCGACGACCCAGTGTTTCAGCAGGGTGACGAAGCCGGTCTCAGTGTCGACCTCCAACCACGAGGCCTGGATGCCGTTGGTGAAGGCGAAGGGGTAGGCGCGGGGGACGTAGTGCCGGGTCGCCACCAGCTCCGCCTGCACGCCCATCGGCAGGGTGTCGGGGCGGAAGTAGGCGATGGCCGCGAGTTCGGGCAGCCCGATGCGGACGGCGCGGCCCGCCCCGTTCGACCCGGCGTCCACGACCGCGCCGCCCGCGATGTCCAGCGTGTCGGGCCGGGCCTGCAGGATGCTGCCGGCCAGGGCCAGCACGTTGGCCCGCAGCGCCCGCGCCGCCTGCCACGTCGCCTCGCCGCCCACCCCGGCCCCGCGGGAGGCCCAGGTGCCGCCGCCATAGGGCGTCGTGTCGGTGTCGCCGAGCTGCACGCGCACCTGGTCCGGCGTCACGCCCATGGCGTCGGCGGCGATCTGGGCCAGGATGGCGGCGGTGCCCTGCCCCTGCTCGGTCACGCTGGCCGAGACCGTCAGGCTGCCTGCGGCATCGAGGCGCACGGTGGCGCCGTCCTGGGCGGAGATGCGGGCGCCGCCGACGCCGTAGAAGGCCGGGCCGGGGTTGGTCAGCTCGATGAAGCTCGCCAGGCCGATGCCGCGGTGGACGCCGCGGGCGCGTGCGGCCACCTGGTCGGCCCGCAGCGCGTCGTAGTCCATCAGCGTCAACAGGCGGTCGAGTGCCGCATGGTGGGACAGGCCCTCGAACTGCATGCCGGCGGGGGACCGGCAGGGATAGGCATCGTCGGGGATCAGGTTGCGGCGGCGGATCGCGACCGGGTCCATGCCGATTTGCCGGGCCGCCATGTCGAGCAGGCCTTCGGTCACGGCGGTGGCGATCGGGTGGCCGACCGCGCGGTACTGGGACATCATCGCCTTGGTCTGGAACACGACGCGGGTGCGGGCGCGGTAGTTTTCGGTGCGGTAGGGTCCGCCGACAAGGTTGATGACCTGGTTCGCCTCGACGGCGGAGGTGCGGGGATAGGCGGAGAAGGGGCCGATGCCGGTGATGTCGTCGGCGGTGAAGGCGGTGACGTCGCCCGCCCGCGTGACGGCGATGCGGGCGTGCACGACGTGGTCGCGGGCATGGATGTCGCTGACGAAGCTTTCCAGGCGGTCGGCCAGGAAGCGCACGGGGCGGCGCAGCAGGCGGCTGGCGGCGGCGGTGGCCATCTCGTCGCCGTAGACGTGGATCTTGATGCCGAACGAGCCGCCGACGTCGTGGCACACGACGCGGACCTGGTGCTCCTGCAGCCCGAGGTGCCGGGCATAGACGGCCTGCATCATGTGCGGCACCTGGGTGCCCTGGTGGACGGTCAGCCGGGCGTCGCCCTCGTTCCAGTCCGCGACGACGGCACGGGCCTCGAGCGTGACGCCGGTGTGGCGGCCGAAGCTGAAGCTGGCCTCGATGACGTGGTCGGCGGCGGCCAGGGCGGCGTCGACCTCGCCCGCGTCGATGGTGCGTTCGAAGGCGAGGTTGTCGCCGAGTTCGGGATGGATCACGGGGCTGCCGGGCTGGAGTGCGGCCAGAACGTCGACCACGGGCGGCAGGGGTTCGAAGTCGACCAGGATCCGCTCGGCCGCGTCCTCGGCTTCGGCGCGCGTGGCGGCGACGACCATGGCGACGGGCTCGCCCTGCCAGCGGACCCGGCCGATGGCCAGCGGGTGCTGCGGGGCGGATTTCAGGCCGCGCATGTGGGACAGAACGCCGACCCAGGGCTGACAGAGGGCGGCCATGGCGGGGCCGTCGAGCACGGCCAGCACGCCGGGCATGGTTCGGGCGGGGACCAGGTCGATGGCGGCGATGACGGCGTGCGCGTGGGGCGAGCGGAGGAAGGTGGCGTGGGCCATGCGCGGGAGCGTGACATCGCTGGTGTAGCGGCCGCGGCCTTGCGTGAGCCGGCCGAGGTTGGGCCGCGGCAGCGGGCGGCCGATGAACGGGCGGCTATCCATGAGGGGGGTGGCCTCGGCGAGCCCGAAGCGTCGCCTCGACCGCGTCCACGATGGCTTCGTAGCCGGTGCAGCGGCAGTAGTTGCCCGAGAGGTGCTCGCGGATGGCAGCACGGTCCGGGGCTTTGTCGTGGAGCAGGAGGTCTTGCGCGGCGAGCAGCATGCCGGGCGTGCAGTAGCCGCATTGCAGCGCGTTGCGGGCGGCGAAGGCGGCCTGCAGGTCGGCGATCTCGCCGGTGTCGGACAGGCCCTCGATCGTCTGGACCACGCAGCCGTCGGCCTGCACGGCCAGCACCAGGCAGGCGCGCACGATGCCGCCGTCCAACTGCACGGTGCAGGCGCCGCAGACGCCGTGCTCGCAGCCGAGGTGCGTGCCGGTCAGCCCGAGCGTGTCGCGCAGGAAGTCGGCCAGATGCAGGCGGGCGGGCACGGAGGCCTCGACCGCTTCGCCGTTCACGAGCAGCTTGATCTCGGTCATGCCGCCTTCATCCCGGCCGGCTCGGCCCACGCGCCCACGACCCGGCGCAGCAGCACCCGGGCCAAATGCAGCCGGGTCCTGGCCGAGGCTTGCAGGTCCGCGTGGTCCGGCAGGTCGTCGGCCAGAGCGAGGGCTGCGGCCTCGATGCTGGCGGCGTCGATGCCGCGGGACAGGGCGGCGGCGGCGCGGCGGGCCAGGACCGGCATGGCACCGACCGAGAAGTAGGCGAGGCGGACCGCCCCGGGCAGGCCGTGCGCGGCCAGGCCGACCATGGCGTAGTCGCCGCTGCGGCGGGCGAGCTCCGCGAAGCCCCAGTGCGCGGCGGGCTGCAGCGGGATCTCGACCGCCACCAGGATCTCGTCCGCGGCCAGGGCGGTCTCGAACAGGCCGGTGAAGAAGGCGTGGGCCGGGAGGGCGCGGCGGCCGTTCGGCCCTTCCATGACGATGGCGGCATCGAGCGCCAGCGCGCAGGCCGGCAGCTCGGCCGCCGGGTCGGCGTTGGCGAGGCTGCCGCCGATGGTGCCGCGGGTGCGGATGGCGGGGTGCGCGACGTCGGCCAGGGCGCGGGCGATCAGCGGGGCATGATGTGCCACCTGCGCGTGATGCAGCAGGGTGGCGTGGGTGCATCCGGCGCCGATCGTGAGATGCGTCGGGCTCAGCTGGATCGTCTGCAGCTCGGGCAGGCGGCAGATGTCGATGAGCAGCGCGGGGGCGGACAGGCGCAGGTTCAGCGCCGGCAGCAGGCTCTGCCCGCCGGCGATCAGCTTGCCGTCGCCGCCGTGGCGGACCAGCAGCGCGATGGCCTGCGCGAGCGTGGTGGGGCGGACGTACTCGACACGACTGGCTTTCACGACCGTTCCGGCCCTCCCTGACAGGCTTGCCGGGGAGAGGAGGGGGAGATCGCCGGCTTCGTCAAGCTTGACAAGCGGCCGGCGGGGCTCACGCTGATCGGGCGATAAAAGACAAGGGGAGCGACATGCCACTCACGCGCCTGGACCACTACTCCATCCGCACCGGCCGCCTGGCGGAAACCGAGCGGTTCTACACGACCGTGCTGGGGCTGGAGGTCGGGCCGCGGCCGAACTTCCCGTTCCCCGGCGTGTGGCTGTACCAGGGCGAGGTGGCCGTGGTGCACGTGGTCGGGATCGACCCGCTCAACCCGTCGGGGTTGAAGGAGTACCTGGGGGACAAGCCCCTGGTCGACAGCGGCACGGGCACGATCGACCACGTGGCGTTCGTGGGCAGCGACGTGGAGGCGATGCGCGCGCGGTTCCGCGGCATCGGCGTGGCGTTCCGCAACCACACGGTGCCGAACATGAACCTGGAGCAGGTGTTCATCGAGGATCCGAACGGGATCACCGTCGAGCTGAACTTTCCCGGGGCGGCGGCTCCCGCGCCTGCCTGAGCCGCGGCTTGACCCGTTCCCCCCGCTATTGAACACTCGCTCAATAGCGGGGCGCGCGACCCGGCGTGACGGAGGAACGGAATGGACATCGGGGCAGGCCTGCCGGCCATCTACGCGGCTGCGGAGGCATTGAAGAACTGGGGCCGCTGGGGTGCCGAGGACCAGATCGGCACGTTGAACCACATCCTGCCGCAGGATGTGGTGGCGGCGGCCCGGCTGGTGAAAACCGGCCGCATCTTCCCGATGGGGATCCCGCTCGACAACAAGGGCCCGCAGAGCGGCCTGTTCGGCGGCCGCTGGAACCCGATCCACACGATGCTCGCCACGGGCACCGATTCCGTCGCCGGCCGGTTCGACCAGGGCGGGCAGACGCTGCGCTACTCGGACGACGCGTTGAACATGCCGGTGCAGGCGGCGACGCATTGGGACAGCCTGGGCCACATCTTCCTCGACGATAAGATGTACAACGGGCACGACGCGCGCCGGGTGGACAGCGGCGGCGTGCACGTGCTGGGGATCGAGCATGCGCGGGGCAAGATGGTCGGGCGCGGCGTGCTGCTGGACGTGCCGCGGCACAAGGGCGTGGACTGGCTTCCCGACGGGTATGGGATCAGCAATGCCGAGCTGGACGCGGTGGCCGCGGCGCAGGGCGTGCGCGTCGGGCGAGGGGATTTCGTGATCGTGCGGACCGGGCAGATGGAGCGGTGCCGGGCGGAGGGTGCCTGGGGCGGCTATGCCGGCGGCGATGCGCCCGGCGTGCGGTTCGAGAACTGCTACTGGTGCCAGGAGAAGCAGATCGCGGCCATCTGCTCGGACACCTGGGGCGTCGAGGTGCGGCCGAACGAGACAGACGAGGCCAAGCAACCGTGGCACTGGGTGGTGATCCCCGCCATGGGCCTGACGATGGGCGAGATGTTCGACGTGTCCGAGCTTGCGGCCGACTGTGCGGCGGACGGGGTGTATGAGTTCTTCTTCAGCGGGCCGCCGCTGAACCTGACGGGCGGCACGGGGTCGCCGATCAATCCGCTGGCGATCAAGTAGCCGCGCTGTGGCGCGAGATGCCGGGTTGGGGAAGGAAGGCTGACCAGGGAGACACGAAGGAGGGCGGTTCCGCTGGCTTCTTCGAGGACCCGTGTCTCATTCCAGGAGCTCAATAGTAAAGTCAGATTAACCACCAGGACACGAAGACACGGAGGGCGTGGACCTCATTTTCCCGATGGTGCGCAGGCATCGCCTTGTTACGGCTTCGCCGCGAGGTGGCGTGAGGCTTTCCGAAATGTCACAAGTCAATTGCCGGGCGCGGCGTTTTCGTCCGGGGCGGAAGCGTTCTAGGCTGGCGCAAACGTCCTAAGAACAAGACCGAATGCTGGAACATCATTCTTTTCCTGTCCTGTCCTATCGACTGGAGGGGGATGCGGGGGCGCCAGTGGTGGTGCTGGCGCATGGCATCGCGACCGATCTGACCTTGTGGGACGGGGTGGTGCCGGTCCTGGTGCGGGCGGGGTTCCGGGTGTTGCGGTACGATGCGCGGGGGCATGGCGGGTCGGCCGCGCCGGCGGGGGAGTACAGCCTGGCGATGCTGGGCGAGGACGTGTTGCGGCTGGCGGATGGGCTGTCGATCGGGCGGTTCCACATGGCGGGGCTGTCGATGGGCGGCATGATCGGGCTGGGGCTTGCGCTGGACCATCCGGGGCGGCTGCTGAGCCTGGCCTGCTGCGATGCGCGGGCGTCGGCGCCGGACGCGTATCGAGCGTCCTGGACGGCGCGCGCCGAAGCGGCCCGCATGCAGGGGATGGAGGCGCTGGTGGAGCCGAGCGTGAGCCGGTGGTTCGCGCCGGGCTTTCGCGAGCGCGCGCCGGGGGCGTTCGCGGACGTGGAGGCGATGGTGGGGCGGACGCAGGTGGAGGGCTACCGGGGCTGTGCGGCGGCGCTGCGCGGGCTGGATTACGGGCCGCGCCTGCCGGGCATCCGGGTGGCGACGCTGTATCTGGTCGGCGAAGCGGATGCGGGCGCGCCGCCGGCGGTCATGCGGGCGATGCAGGCGGCGACGCCGGGCGCGCGCTATGTCGAGATCCCAGCGGCCGGGCACCTTTCGGCCATCGAGCAGCCCGACGCGGTGGGTGCGGCGCTGATCGAGTTCATGACGGCGGTCGGGGCGCCCGCGTCATGAGCCGGCTGCCGCCGATCCTGCCGGAGGGCATGAACCCGGAGCACCGGGAGGTGTACAACCGCATCGCGACGGGCCCGCGGGGCGGGGTGCGGGGGCCGTTCACCGCGCTGCTGCACAGCCCGGCGTTGGCGGGGCGCGTCGAGCAGCTGGGCGTCTACCTGCGGTTCCAATGTGCGGTGCCGGAGCGGCTGCGCGAGCTGGCGATCTGCGTCGTGGCCGCCCATTGGCGCTGCGACTACGAGTGGTATGCCCATGCCCCGCTGGCCGAGCGGATCGGTCACGACACGGATCGGCTGCAGCGCCTGGGCCGCGGCGAGGACCCAGGGTTCCCCGACGCGCCCGAGGCGGCGACCTGGCGGTTCTGCGCCGCGCTGCTGCGGACGGGGCGGGTGGACGATGCCGCCCATGCCGAGGCGGTGGCGCAGCTGGGGGTGCATGGCGTCGTCGATCTCGTGGGCCTGGTCGGCTATTACAGCCTGCTGGCCTTCACGCTGAACGCCCATGCCGTGGGCGCCCCGCCCGAGACGGTGGTCCCGTGGGGCTGAGCATGCCGTTGCGCCGTGCTCCCGCGGCGCGGCCGGGCTGGCGGCTGGAGCAGTGGGTGCCGGGGGTGGGGGTGGCCGCGGGCATCCTGCTGGTGGCGGGACCGCTGATCGCGACGCTGGTGCGCAGCGTGCTGGTGTGGACGGAGGACGGCCCGACCGTCTCGGCGGGCAACTTCGTCCGCCTGTTCCGGGATGCGCGGGTGCTGTCGGCCCTGGGCAACACGCTGCTGTGCGGCGCGGCGACGACGCTGTGCAGCTGCGTGCTGGGGTTCACCCTCGCCTGGCTCGTCGCGCGCACGGACATGCCCGGGCGGCGCTGGTTCGACGCCGGCAACCTGGTGCCTTTCTTCCTGTCCCCCTATGTCGGCGCGATCAGCTGGATTTACCTGGCTGCGCCCAACAGCGGCCTGCTGCAGCACTGGTCGAAGGCCTGGCTCGGCGTGCCGCTGCCGTTCGACATCTATGGCCTGGGCGGTGTCGTGTGGGTGCTGACGCTGTTCTACACGCCCTATGTCTACCTGTTCGTGCTGGCGCCGCTGCGGCAGATGGATGCGGCGTTCGAGGATGCGGCGCGGGTGCATGGCGCGTCGTTCTGGACCACGCTGCGCCATGTCAGCATCCCGCTGGTCAGCCCGGCGCTGATCTCGGGCGCGCTCGTGGTGTTCGTCACCAGCGCCGGGCTGTTCGACGTGCCGCTGGCGCTGGCCTCGCCGCGGGGCATCCCGACCATGCCGACGGAGATTTTCTCGGCCGTGCAGTATCCCGCCGATTTCGGCCGGGCGGCGGCGTTCGGCGTGCTGGTGCTGGGGGTCACGGTGCTGCTGACCGTCTGGCAGCGGCGGTATCTCGGCCGGCGGCGGTTCGATGTGGTCACGGGCAAGGGCTACCGGCCGCGCCTGCTGCGGCTCGGTCTCCCGGCGCGGGTGGCGGCGCTGGCGTTGGAGGCTGTGTACATCGGCGGGGGAGTCGTGCTGCCGACGGTCGCGCTGGTGATGGTCTCGTTGTCCCGCCTGTGGACCGGGCGGTTCGACGCGGCGCGGGCCAGCCTGGCGAACTTCCGGTATGTCCTGTTCAACTACCAGCTGACGCAGGAGGCGATCCAGAACAGCCTGATGCTGGCGGTCTCGGGTGCCACGGTCGGCGTCGCGATCAGCCTGCTGCAGGCCTATCACCTCAACCGCGGGCTGAACCGTGGGGCGGACCCGGGCCGGGGCGGCCGGTGGCGGAGCCTGGTCGATGCGCTGCTGGCGATGCCGATGGGGATCCCGGGGATCATCCTGGGGCTCGGGTTCCTGATCCTGGCGATCCGGACGCCGCTGTACGGGACGCTGGTCATCGTCGGGATCGCGTATGTCGCGCGGTTCTTCCCCATCGCGACCCGCAACATCGCGGCGATGCTGCTGGCGATCAACCCGGAGCTGGAGGCCAGCGCGCGGGCCAGCGGGGCCACGTGGTGGCAGACGATGCGCTGGATACTGCTGCCGCTGCTTCGCCCGGCGCTGACCGCCTCGTGGCTGATGCTGTTCGTCATCTTCGTGCGGGAGCTCGGCGCGACGATCCTGCTGTATGCACAGGGGACGGAGACGATCAGCGTGGCGCTGGTGCTGCTGGCCGACCGCAGCCCGGGCTATGTCGCGTCGTTGGCGGTGATCCAGCTGGTGATGCTGCTGGCCGCCTTCGCCTTGTTCCGCGCGATCAGCCCGCCTGAACCGGCGGTGCCGTGATGGCCTTCGTGACGGTGAGCGGCCTGGTGAAGCGCTACGGCGCGTACCGGGCGCTGGACCGCGTGGGGTTCGCGGTGGGCGAGGGCCACACCCTGGCGCTGCTGGGCCCCAGCGGTTGCGGCAAGACGACGATGCTGCGCTGCATCGCCGGGCTGGAGATGCCGGACGAGGGCCGGATCGAGATCGGCGGGCGCGTGGTGTTCGACGCTGCGGCCGGCATCAACCTGCCGTCGGAGGCGCGGGGGCTCGGTGTCGTGTTCCAGTCGTATGCGATCTGGCCGCACATGACGGTGGCGCAGAACGTCGGCTTCCCGTTGAAGGTGCGCGGCATCCCGAAGGCCGAGCAGCGGGACCGCGTGCAGCGCATGCTGGAGATCGTGGGCCTCGCGGCCTGGGCCGACCGGGGTGCGACCCAGCTGAGCGGCGGCCAGCAGCAGCGCGTCGCCCTGGCCCGCGCTTTGGTCCACGAACCCGGCCTCGTGCTGTTCGACGAGGCGCTGTCGAACCTCGACGCCCAGCTGCGCGAGCAGGTCCGGGTGGAATTGGCGATGCTGCAGGAACGTCTGGGCTTCACGGCGCTGTATGTGACGCACGACCAGGCGGAGGCGTTCGCGCTGGCGGAGACGCTGGTGGTGATGAACAAGGGCCGGGTCGAGACGCAGGGGCCGCCGCGGGAGATCTTCGCCAGGCCGTCCACGGCGTTCACGGCGCGGTTCCTGGGCCTGAACGTGCTAGACGGCACGCTGCTGCGGGTGTCGGCGGGGGTGGCCGCGGTGCAGCTGGCGAACGGTGCGGTGATCGAGGGGCGGATGGCAGAGGGTGCCGAAGTGGCCGACGGCGCAGCGGTGGTGGCCTGCGTGCGGCGGGAGCATGTGCAGGTGGGCGATGGCGAGGGCGGCATGGCGGCCGTGGTGCGGGCGGCGTCGTTCCAGGGGCTGTCGGAGGAGTACGTGCTCGACGCCGGCGGCGTGGAGCTGCGGTCCGTGCAGGCCGTGGCGGGTCGGACGGCGGGGGACAGCGTCCGGGTGCGGATCGGGGCGGGGGACTGTCTGCTGCTGCAGGCCTCGGAGCGAGGCGAGCATGTGACCGGTTCACACTGAAGCAGCCTGAACCGGTCGTGCGCTAACCCGCGAAGATCTGGCGCCAGTCGGCCCTGGCGCGTTCGAGGTCGGCGGTCTTGATGGACTTCCAGTCGACGTCGATGAGCTTCATGTCGGTGATGTTGGGCGCGTAGTCCGGCACGGGACTCTTGAAGCCGGTACGTCCGGAGCTCATGGCTTCGCGGCGGGCCATGATGTCCTGGGCTTCGGTCCCGAGCATGAAGTCGAGCCAGAGGCGGGCGGCGTTGGGGCGGGGCGGGGCTTTGGGGATGAACATGCATTGCGGCATGAGCACGACGCCTTCGGTGGGCGCGATGAACTTCAGCGTGGCCCCGCGCTCGTTGTTCTGCATGACGCGGGCCGGTTGCCCGAACAGCGCCATCAGGTCCTGCCCGTCGACGAGGCGGCTGGCGATCTGTTCGGAGCGGACGAGGAAGGCCGGGCGTTTCTTGGCGATGGCGCGGAAGAAGTCGTCGCCGAGCACGCGGCGCAATCCGATGAAAGTGTTGAGGTAGGCGGCGGAGTTGGTGGCGTCGCCGATGCTGAAGCGGCCGTCGGCGAGCGCGGCCAGCGCTTCTTTCCAGGAGGCGCCGGCGAACTTCAGAGTCTCGGTGTTCCAGACCGGCAGGAACAGGTAGCCGCCGTTGAAGGCGAAGTAGTCGCGCCGCCCCAGGCCGCGCTCGAACACCGTGGCGTAATGCGCGTATTCCGGCGAGGCGTACTCCGTCATCTGCCCGGCCTCGGCCTTCTCGAACGCCCAGCTTGGGGACGCGACGCCGATCACGTCGGCGGTGATGCGGTTGGCCGAGAGCTCCTGCTCGACCCGGGTGACCAGGTTGGCGGTCGAGAGCAGGGTGTAGTTGACACGGAACGAGGAGGGCAGGCCCGTCTGCTTGCGGAAGGCGGCGACCAGCTCGTCGTTGGTTTCCGGCTGGATCACCGCGTCCCAGTAGCTGACGGCGCCTTCCTTGCGGGCGCCGTCCAGCAGGGCGGCGCGGGCGTCCTGCGCGTGCGCCGTCACCGAGGGGATCATGGCGGACGCGACCAGGCTGCCGCAGAAGCTGCGTCGATCCATCGTGCTCGGTCCTCTGCTCATCGGTCGGTCCAGACGCCTTCGGGGTGCAGCACGAAGCCGGCGGGGCGGGCGCAGCGGCGCGCGGCTTCGGTGGGGTCGAGCGACGGGTCCCAGACATGGGCGTCGAAGCGGAAGCCGTTGACGGCGTCGGCGGCGTCGGAGACGGTCCATAGCAGGGGCGGGACCATCGCCTCGGGGTCCAGCAGGCGGGGCATGCGGCCCTCTCGGCTGGCGTCGCGGGCCTCCTGCGCCATGCCGGGGGTGCTGGCACCGGCGCCTGGGTTGACGATGTTGACGGTGACGCCGGTTCCGGCCAGGTCCTTCGCCCAGATCTCGGTCGCCATCTCGAGCGCCGCCTTGGAGGCGCCGTAGGGCGAGCTGCCGGGGCGGTTCATGGTGTCGAGCTTCGTGGTGACGTTGACGATGCGGCCCCACCCTTGCGCGACCAGCAGCGGGGCGATGCGCCGGGCCATCTGGTCGGCGGCCATGAAGTTCGTGTCCATGACGGACTGCACCACGGCGTCGGTGCATTCGTAGAACCGCTGGATGGTGGTGCGGCGGAACCGGTCGGGGGCGGTGGTGGTGAAGGTGAGCCCGGCGTTGTTCAGCAGGATGTCGACGCGGCCGAAGGTCTGGAGTGCCAGGGCGACGACGGCGTCGCAGGCGGCGGGGTCGCGCAGGTCCGCGACATGCGGCACCAGGCGGCCCGGCAGCCCGGCGCTGCGGGCCGTCATGGCCGCGACGTCCGCTTCGATATGGCCGACGGCGAGCACGGCGTAGCCGGCCCCGGCGAGGCCGAGGCTCATGGCCTCGCCCAGGCCGCGCAGGCCGCCCGTGACGATGGCCGCTCTGGTGGCTGGCTCCGGCATCGATCTCCCTCGGTCCCGGCTGCGATGGCGCGCCGGGTTGGCGGGGAGTGTAGGGGCAGGGCGGCCCCGGTGAATACGTCCGGGACTGGAAACAGATTATTTCCATCGGGTCCGACACGGCGCCAACCGCTATGATGCGGCCGGGAGGGCTGAGATGAACCGCTTCATGGCGCTGACGGTGTTCACCAAGGTGGCAGAGCACAACGGCTTCACGGCTGCGGCGCGGCGCCTGGGGCTGTCGGTCTCGGCGGTGACGAAGACGGTCGCCCGGCTCGAGGACGATCTCGGCGCGCAGTTGTTCAACCGGACGACCCGGCACCTGCACACGACCGACCTCGGCCAGGAGTTCTACGAGCGCTGCACGCGCATCCTGGCGGATCTGGAAGATGCCGAGGGCGCGTTGCGGCAGGGCAGCCTGTCGTACAAGGGGCGGATCCGGGTGGTGGTGCCGTTCTCGTTCGGCCGGGTCACGCTGGTGCCGGAGCTGCCGGCCTTCACGCGGGCGTATCCGGACATCACGATCGAGCTGAACTTCAGCGACGGGCCGGTGGACATGATCGCGGAGGGCTACGACCTGGCGGTACGGACCGGCGACGTGTCGGACACGCGGCTGATCACCCGGCTGCTGACCCGCGGGCCCACGGTGACGTTCGCGGCGCCTGCCTACCTGAAGCGGCACGGGACGCCGCAGGCGCCGGCGGAGCTCGTGGGCCACAACTGCATCGTCGGCCGGTTCGGCCCCGAATGGCGGTTCCGTGGGCCGGACCAGGCGCCGATCGTGGTCCGTGTCGGCGGCAACATGGTGGTCAACAGCGGCGACGCGCTGCGTGAGGCGGCGGTTGCCGGGATCGGGATCGCGCAGGGCACCTGGTGGCTGGCGCGCAAGGACCTGGAGCGCGGCACGGTCGTGTCGATCCTGCCGGACCATGCGGAGGAGGGGATGCCGGTGGCGCTGCTGTATCCCGCCCAGCGACACCTGCCGGCGAAGGTGCGGGTGTTCATCGAGTTCCTGGTGGCGATCACCCGGAAGACGTAGCGGGATGACGAGGGGTTCATCGATCGGTCGTGCCCTGGACTTCGGACAAATCCGCACAATTGTCTTGTCGACTTCGGACATGGGCGGGCATGCGACGCTGTGGTTCCATGGGGCCGGACCGATGAAGGGCGATGGCGATGCGGCTGGGCTATTTCACGATGCCGATCCACCCGATGGGCCGGGTCTGGGCCGACACGCTGCAGGAGGACCGGCAGGCGATCATCCTGGCCGACCGGTTGGGGTTCCATGACGCGTTCATGGGGGAGCACCTGACCGACACCTGCGAGAACGTGACGAGCAGCATGATGTTCCTGGCCTCGTTGGTGTCGGACACGACGCAGATCATGCTGGGGACCGGGACGGCGAACCTGTCGCATCATCATCCCGTGATCATCGCGTCGCAGGCGGCGATGCTCGACCACATGTCGCGCGGGCGGTTCATCCTGGGGATCAGCCCCGGCGCGCTGACGTCCGATGCGGAGGTGCTGGGGATCATCGACCAGGACCGCAACAGGATGTTCGCGGAATCGATCGACGTCATCCTGGAGATCTGGAAGCGGGAGCCGCCGTACGACATCGACCTGCCGGACAACCGGTACAAAGTCTCGACGGCGCGGACGAGTGCGATGCACCTGGGCGTGGGCAGCCTGGGCAAGCCGTACCAGCGGCCGCGGCCGGAGATCGTGGGCACCGTGCTGGCGCCGGGGTCGCAGGGGGTGGTGGCGATGGGTCGGCGGGACTTCCATCCGCTGTCGGCCAACTTCCTGTTCCCGGCGCACCTCCGGTCGCACTGGACCAACTATGCCGAGGGCAAGCAGCAGGTGGGCGCGGTGGCGGAGGTGGCGGACTGGCGCATCGCGCGGACGATCTTCGTCGCCGACGACGAGACGACGGCGGCGCGCTATGGCGGCGACGACGCTTCGAGCCCCTATGCCTTCTATTTCCGGCAGCTGCTGGCGAAGCTCACCCGCAGCAAGCGGCTGTTCGTGTTCAAGAACCACAAGGAGGAGCCGGACGAGTCGGTGACGCTCGATCGGGTGCTGGGGGAGTGTGTGATCCGCGGGACGGTCGACAGCGTCGTCGACCAGCTTCTGGCGTTGCGGGAGCGGACGGGGGATTTCGGTGAGATCGTGTATGCCGGGCTCGACTGGGTGGACCCGGTGTTGGCGAAACGGTCGATGCAGCTGATGGCCGAGCAGGTCATGCCGCGGGTGAACGCGGCCATCGCCCAGGGGGTCGCGCGGGCGGCCTGACCCGCCTCAGGGAAGCGGGACGAAGCGGAATCCCGGGCCGTCCGTCTCGATATGGCCGCGGCTCGGGAACGGGAAGTGGAAGCCCTGCACCACCCAGCGTTCGGCGGCGGCGCGGCCGAGGATGGTGCGGCGGGTGGCTTCGGCGCGTTGCGGGTCCTGGTCGAAGGCGGCGTGCCAGCCGGGGTGGGTGACGAACAGGGCCGGGTTGTTGGTGACGTCGGACTGGATGAACAGGCGCTCGCCGGCCGATTCCAGCATGAACGAGGTGTGGCCGACGGAGTGGCCCGGGGTGCCGATCGCGGTCAGGCCGGGGAAGGGCTGCGTGTTCCAGGCGTAGGGGTGGACGTTGCCGGCGAGGGCGGCGAAGACGCGGCGGTTCATGTCGAACAGCTGGGCCATGCGGCCGGGTGCGGCGGCGCTGCGCTGGGCGTCGTCCATCCAGAAGTCCCATTCCGGGGCGGGTACCCGCACCTGGGCGGCGGGGAAGGCCGGGGCGCCGTCGGGGTCGAGCAGGCCGAGCACGTGGTCGCCGTGGAAGTGGGAGATGACGATCGTGTCGATGGACGCAGGCGCGATGCCGGCGGCCTCCAGGCTATCGCGCAGCAGGCCGTTCGTCGCCTCGCGGGCCTGCCCGGCGGCCGCGCCGTTGCCGGTGTCGAGCAGCGCGCGGCGGCCGGCGTGCTCGATCACGACGGGGTTGAACGGCGTGGTGATCTCGTCCGGCGGCAGGCCTGCGGCGGCGAGGGCGGCGTTGATCTCGGGGCGGCTCGCGTTGGTGATGAAGCCGTCGGGCAGCGGGAAGCGGCGGACGCCGTCGCTTACCGTGACGATGCGGATGTCGCCCAGCTGGTAGGCGCTGAATCGGCCGCGTGACGGCGCTGGGTCGGGCATGCGTGCTGGGTCCTTCTCGGGGGTTGCGGGCAGCGGCGCCGGCCTATTCCAGGAAGCGGGCCGGCGGCTCGTTGCGGCCATAGACGGGGTGGGTCAGGAACTCCTTCGGGTCCCACTTCCAGAACTGGCCGACATCGGGATAGGTCTTGATGACGGCGTTGACCAGCTGGCCCGCCCGCTTCTCGACCCGGCGGATATACACGTCGCCGACCACGTTGCCGTAGCTGTCGAAGCGGACGGGGCCGCGGACGGTGTCGGGGACGACGGCGGCCTTCAGCGCCTGCATCAGCCGGGGCCGGTCGGCGGTGTCGCCGTCCACTGTCTGCAGCGCATGGTCCAGCACGGCGATGCAGGTGTTGCTGGCGGCGGCATAGAAGCCAAGGACGGCGTTGTACTCCCGCTTCATCGCCGCGACGAAGGCCTGGTTTGCCGCGTTCTCGAGCTGGGCGGAGTACCAGCAGGTCGACACCAGGCCGACGCTCGCGGGGCCCATCTGCTCCAGCAGGCTCTCATCGACCATCGTCATGCCGCCCAGGATCTTGACCTGGTCGCCGAAGCCGTACTCCTGCGACTGCTTGAAGAAGCGGAAGCCGTTGGAGCCGGCGAGCGCCATGTAGATGGCATCGAGGTCGGGTTTGATCTGGGCGATGTAGGTCGCGTAGTCGATCGCGTTGAGCGCGGGGAACAGCTTCTGGGCGATGCGGCCGCCTTCGTCTTCGAAGACGCGCTGGAAGCCGGCGACCTGCTCGTGGCCGTAGGCGTTGTCCTCGCCCAGGGTGGCCATCCGCTTGTAGCCGAGGGTGGTGCGGGCGTAGTCGGCCATGGGGTAGCTGCATTGGGCGGAGCTGGAGGTGACGCGCACGAACCAGGGGTTGGCCAAGCGCTGGGTCATGTCCTCGGCGGCGGCGACCGCGATGGTGGGCAGGCGCTTGGCGCGGATGTAGTCGTCGATCGCGAGCGCCTCGTTGGCGCTGAGGGGGCCGATGAGCACATCGACGTTGTTGCGCTCGGCCAGCTCGGCTGTTTTCGTGCGGGCGGTGGCGGGCAGGCCGTTGGTGTCGGCGACGAAGACCTCGACGGGGCGACCGGCGATCTTGTTGCCGCGCTCCTTCAGGTAGATGGCCAGGCCGCGCTGCATCTGGATGCCGCCGCTGGCGAGCGGGCCGGTGAGGGTGGTGAGGAAGCCGATGCGCAGGGGCTCGGCGGTGGCGGCGCGGGTGCGGCGCCCTCCCGCAACGGCTGTTGCCGCGGCGGCGGCCAGGAAGGGCCGGCGGCCGAACGGCGCAGGAGGATCTCGGTCGCCCCGATGGGCCATGCTTCGCTCCCTTGGGCCAGGTTCGACCCTTATTTTGCGCAAGCAAACCATGCTGCGCGGGAGAGCGTCAATCGACTCAGATGGCCGATCGCGGGGGCAGCCGCAGGGTGATCGCTCGAACGAGCGACGGCACGCTGTGGACGGTGGCGCGACGCAAAGTCGAACCACGGAGATACGGAGACCACGAAGCAGATGAGGAGTGGCAGGCTCGAGGAGAGTGGCTGGGCGCCTGCCGTCTTGCACGGCACGCTTCACGTGCATGCCCAGCGGGCGCCGTGCTTGCTTGCGGAGGCTGGAGCGGCTGACTAGGTTTTGCGGCAAGCAAGACAAACCTGAGGGCGGAACCGGCATGATCACGTTCAATCTCACCGCCGAGCAGCGGTTCGATCCCAAGAAGCACGTCGAGAACGTCCTGGGCCATACCGGAGGCGACACCGGGGGCGGCGACTACACCGTGGCCTGCTGGGAGCCGGGGCAGGTGAGCCCGAACCACTGCCACCCGAACGCGACGGAGATCTACTTCTGCTTCGAGGGGGGCGGCACGATGCGCACGCCCGAGGGGAACGTCGCGGTGACGCCGGGTGCGTTCTGCGTACATCCGCCCGGCGAGGTGCATGAATACGTCAACGGGCCGCAGCGGTCGTTGCTGTTCCGGGTGCGCTACGGCCTCGACATGGAGACGCGGGTGCTGGAATGGCCGACCAACCCGGCGTTCGTCATGGACCCGGAGGACGCCGCCTATTACGAGCGGCATCCTGCGGGCTACTGAGGGCGAGCCGGGGCCGGTGCTGCACGCCGCGATCATCGGGCTGGGGTGGTGGGGGCGCACGATCGTGGGCACGCTTCGCGACAGCCCGGCGCTGCGGATCACGGCCGGTTGCGACCCGGCGCCGGAGGCTGCGGCCTTCGCGGCGGCGGCGGGGCTGCGCCTGGCGGAGTTCGACGCGATCCTGGCGGACCCGCAGATCGCGGCGGTGGTGCTGTGCACGCCGCATACGATGCACGCCGGGCAGATCGTCCGGGCGGCCCGCGCGGGCAAGCACGTATTCTGCGAGAAGCCGCTGTGCCTGACGCGGGCCGATGCGGCCGCGGCGATCGCCACGTGCCGGGAGGCCGGCGTGGTGCTGGGCGTGGGGCATGAGCGGCGGTTCGAGCCGCCGATCCTGGCGCTGCGGGAGATGGTCGAGGCGGGCGTGCTGGGCACGCCGCTGCAGATCGAAGCGAACTTCAGCCAGGACAAGTTCCTGGACCTGGCGGCCGACAACTGGCGGCTGTCGGGCGCGGAGGCGCCGGCCGGCCCGATGACGGCGACCGGCATCCACCTGCTGGACCTCGCCGTCAGCTTCCTGGGGCCGGCGGACCGCGTGATGGTGAATGTCCGTAAGCTCGGCAGCGCGCTGTCGAACGGGGACACGCTGGGCGCGCTGATCGGGTTCAGGAGCGGGGCGAACGCGCTGCTCAGCGCCATCCTGGCCACGCCGTTCGACGGACGGTTCGCGGTCTATGGCAGCCAGGGCTGGGCGGAGGTGCGGGACAAGGCGCACCCCGAGATGTCGGAAGGCTGGACGCTGACGAAGGTGGTTCGGGGCCTGCCGCGGGAGGTGATCGCGTTCCCGCCCGCGCCGGCCGTGCGCCACAACCTCGAGGCGTTCGCGCGGGCGGCGTTGGGTGGCCCGGCCTATCCGGTGCCGCCCGACCAGATGCTGGCCACGATCGCGGCGTTCGAGGCGGTGGTGCGGTCGTCGCGGAGCGGCGGGATCGAGCCGGTGGAGGGTCTGTAGGTCGGTTCGGCGTGTGTCGAACCTAGTTCCCGGTGCTGGTCGTTTGACGCTTGGACGGCCTGGGCGCTCGCTGCCCCACCTTCAGGATGCGGTGGAGCGCGTCCTGGAGCAGGTTGGCCGCTTGGGCCCGGTCCGAGACGTTCGCCTGGACGCACCAGGCGACGACGCCGTCGGGGCGGACCAGGAGGGCGCCGGCTTCCTCGGTCTCGCTGATGGCGGGCCAGGCGCAGTAGGGATCGAGCGCGTCGCCGGCCCCGATCACCACGACCCGCAGGAGGTCGGCATCGAGCGCCTGGGCCGCCGCGACCCAGGCCGTGCCGGACAGGCCTGTGACGAGGGAGAAGGCGCCGCGCCCGACGACATCGAGCGTCGAGCGGCGCCGCCCGTCCGGCCCGACGAGCCAGGCATGGGGCAGCTGCGGGGCTGGTGCCGGCGATCCTCCTTTCGGTGTTCGTGTCGGCCTGGGCGGACCGGACGACGACCTGGGTGGGAAGCCTGGTGCTGGCGCTGGGAGTGACGGCGTTCGGCGTGGCGCTGTTTACCTATGCGCTGCACGGGCAGATCCCGCTGCTGGAAGGGTACTGAGCGATGTTCGACACGACGCTGGCCGATCTGGGGCATGGCTTCGCGGTGGCGCTGGCGCCCGGCAACCGGTTCTGGTGTTTCGTCGGCGTCACGATCGGCAACCTGGTGGGCGTGCTGCCGGGCATGGGGGTGATGTCGGCGGTGTCCATCCTGCTGCCGCTGACCTTCGGGGGTGAAGCCGTTCAGCATGGGGGCCGACCGGCTTCTGGAGTTCATGGCCAGCGACCGTGCCCGCTGGAGCGCAATTGCGACGCGCGAGGCCGGCTGAGCCGGAACATCCAGGCTCGACGCGCCCGGCATGCAGGGAACGCGGCCCGGGCTTTGCAAGGTCCGTGGGGCGGGTAAGCTGGCCGGCGGGAGACACGCGTCTTGAGCATTCGGATCGGTATCGACATCGGCGGCACGTTCACGGACCTGATGATCCTGGACGAGCGGAGCGGGGCGCTGCACAGCTTCAAGACGCCGACGACGCCGGACGACCCGTCGCGCGGGTTGATCGACGGCATGGCGGCGGCGGGGGCGCGCTTCGGCTTCGGGGTGCAGGACGTGCGGCTGCTGCTGCACGGGACGACGATCGCGACCAACGCGGTGCTGGAGCGCAAGCTGCCGCGGGGCGTGCTGGTGACGACGGCGGGGTTCCGCGACGTTCTGGAGATCGGGCGGCATGCCAGGCGGGACGTGTACGGGCTGAAGCCGAAGCGGGAGCCGGCGCTGATCCCGCGGGACCGGCGGCTGGAGGTGTTGGAGCGGGTGCGGGCCGATGGCCGTGTCGAGCAGGCGCTGGTGGTGGCGGACATCGCAGCGGCGGTGCAGGCGGCAGGGGCGGAGACGGTGGCGGTCGCGCTGCTGAACGCCAGCGTGTTCCCGGCGCACGAGCAGGCGCTGCGCGACCACCTGGTGGCGGCCTGCCCCGGTGTGCCGGTGTGCATCTCGTCCGAGGTCAGTCCGGAGATCCGGGAGTACGAACGGACGTCGACGACGGTGCTGAACGCGCTGCTGATGCCGGTCGTTCTTTCGTACCTGGTGAAGCTCGAGGCGCGGATGGCGGCGGCCGGCATGACGGCGCGGCTGCTGCTGGTGCAGTCGAACGGGGGGGTGTGCACGGCCGAGGTGGCGGGGACGCAGCCGGTGCGGCTGCTGCTGTCGGGGCCCAGCGGCGGGGCGCTGGCGGCCGAGCGGACGGCGGCGCGGCTGGCGCGGCCGAACCTGGTCGGCATCGACATGGGCGGCACGAGCTTCGACGTGTCGGTGGTGCGCGACGGGCGGGTGACGCTGATGACGCAGGGCGAGATCGACGGGCTGCCGGTGCGGCTGCCGATGCTGGAGATCCGGACGATCGGGGCCGGCGGCGGCTCGATCGCGGCGGTGGATGGCGGCGGGCGGCTGAGCGTGGGGCCGCGGAGCGCCGGGGCGGTGCCGGGGCCCGTGTGCTATCGCCGGGGCGGGACGGAGCCGACGGTGACGGATGCGAACGCGGTGCTGGGGCGGCTGGATGCCGGGTCGTTCCTGGGCAGCGCGATGACGCTGGACGTCGCGGGTGCGCGGGCGGCGGTTTCGGGCCGGGTGGCGGAGCCGTTGGGGCTGGCGCTGGAGGCTGCGGCACAGGGGCTGCTGACGGTGACGGATGTGAGCCTGGCGGCGGCGATCCGGCTGAGCCTGTTCGAGAAGGGGCTCGATCCCAGGGACTTCGCCCTGCTGTCGTTCGGCGGTGCGGGCGGGCTGCATGCGATTCCGGTCGCGGACGAGCTGGGGGTGGACGAGGTGATCTTCCCGCCCGACGCCAGCACCTTCTCGGCCTTCGGCATCCTGAACTCCGACATCGTGCACGACCTGGCGCGGAGCCGGGTGATGCGGGCGGCTCCGGAGAGCCTGGGGGCGATCGGCGAGGCCTGTGCGGCGCTGCGAGCGCAGGGCGAGGCGCTGCTGACGCAGGACGGGCTGCCGCGGGAGCAGTGGGAGATGCGGCTGTCGGCCGATCTGCGCTACCACGGCCAGGCGTTCGAGCTTGTGGTGCCTTGGACGGCACCGGAGGACGGCGCACCCGATGCGGCGGCGCTGGCCACGCTGGTGGCGGACTTCCATGCGATGCACCGGCAGCGCTTCTCCTACGCGAACCCCGAGGATGCGGTGGAGCTGGTGACCCTCCGCATGGCGGCCGTGGGGCGGCTGCCGCGGCGGGAGATCGTGGCGCAGGCGGCGGGTGCGGGCGGTGGGGGCAGCACGACCCGGCGGGTGTTCGTGGGCAGTGCGTGGCATGAGGTGACGGTGTTCGACAGGGTGGGGCTGATGCACGAGGTGGAGGGCCCGGCTTTGGTGCAGGAGGCGTACACGACCGTGTGGATCGCGCCGGGATGGCGCTGCGGCCCGGGCGCCCAGGGCGACCTGGTGGCCCGGCGGGTCGCGGCATGACCGGCGGTGTGCCGGCCCACCCCGTCGCCGCGAGCTTGGCCTTGGGGCCGATCCAGCTCGAGATCATGCGGAACGCGCTGACGGCGGTGGCGGCGGAGATGGATGTCACGATCTGGCGGACCAGCCGCTCGACCATCGTGCGGGAGCTGCTGGACTACTCGACGGCCGTGTTCGACGCGCAGGGCTACAACGTGGCGCAGTCGGCGCGCATCCCGCAGCACCTGAACTCGATGGGGGCGGGGCTGCTGACCGTGCTGGCGTCGTTCATGCCGATCGAGCGGTGGGATGAGGGGGACGTGGTGATCACCAACGACCCCTATTGCGGCGGTCAGCACATCCCCGACATCCTGGCGTTCCGCGCGGTGTTCTTCGAGGGCGTGCGGGTGGGGATCGTGGGCACGTGCTGCCACCATCTGGACATGGGCGGCATCTCGGCGGGCAGCTATGGCGCGACGGCGACGGAGGTGTTCCAGGAGGGGCTGCGGATCCCGCCGGTCAAGCTGTTCAAGCGGGGTGTCGCGAACGAGGAGGTGCTGGCGCTGATGCGCCAGAACGTGCGGCGGCCCGACATGCTGTGGGGGGACCTGCAGGCGCAGATGGCCTCGTTGGCGGTGGGCGAGGCGAACCTGCGCGGGATCGCGGGGCGGTACGGGGCGGCGGTGCTGGTCCAGGCGTGCGCACAGATGCTGGACGGGTCGGAGCGGGCGATGCGGGCGATGATCGGCCGGATGCCGGACGGGCTGTACGAGTTCGAGGACTGGATCGACGATGACGGGCTGACGGAGGGGCCGATCCGGATCCATGCGGCGATCACGGTGGCCGGGGAGGAGATGGTGGTGGACCTGTCGGGCTGTGGGCCGCAGGCGCTGGGGCCGATCAACGCGACGCTCGCGTCGTCGGGGTCGGCCGTGTCCTACGCGGTGATGGCCTGCGCGGACGAGTCGATCCCGGCCAATGCCGGGTGCTACCGTCCCGTGCGGGTGGTGGCGCCCGAGGGCAGCATCGTGAACGCGCGGCACCCGGCGCCGGTGGCGAACCGCATCGTGGTCACGCACCGGCTGGCGACGACGATCCTGGGGGCGCTGCACCAGGCGGTGCCCGAGCGGGTTCCGGCGGCCTATTACGGCGTGTCGTACGTGTGTTCGTTCCAGACGATCGGGGATGATGGCGGGCGCAGCGTGCTGGTGGAGATCGAGGTGGGCGGCGGCGGCGGGCACCCGGCGCAGGACGGGCCGCATGCCTACTCCTGCGGCATGCACAACAACGCCAACATTCCGGTGGAGATGATCGAGAGTGAGCTGCCGCTGTCGATCGTCCGCTACGAGCTGCTGCCGGACAGCGGGGGCGCCGGGCGGTGGCGCGGCGGTTTGGGCCTGGTGCGGGAGTGGCGGGTGGACTGCGCGGAGGCGGTGTTCACGGCGAACCTCGAGCGGTTCAAGCACCGGCCGTATGGGCTGGATGGCGGGCAGCCGGCGCGGGTGGGCGCGCTGTCGCTGGTGCGGGACGGGGTGCGGACGGCGCTGGGCTCGAAGGTCGGGAACCTGCGGCTGCGGCGGGGCGACGTGGTGCGGCTGGAGACGTCGGGCGGCGGCGGGTTCGGCGACCCGGCACGACGGCCCGCGGCGGAGGCGGCGCGGGACGTGGCGCTGGGCTACGTCAGCGGCCCCTGACGCCCGGCGCGTGCGTGATGCTTCAGTGCACCAGGGCCATCTCGGGGATACTCTCGCTGGCGCGCCAGAAGCGGGCGAGGGAGTCGTCGTGGGCGGCAATCGCTGCGGGGTCCAACGCGGCGGCCGGGCGGGGTTCGTGGTCGAAGTGGCCGTGGTGGTCGGTGCCGTGGACCAGGGTGGCGGACAGCCGGGTCTGCCCGATGTGGCGGACGCGTGTCGGGATGTAGCTGATGCCGACGCCGATGCGGTCGTGGGTGGCGCGGTTGGGGGCCGAGGCGTGCAGTGCCAGCGTGTCGTGGAGCGAGAACTGGCCGGCCTGCAGCTCGATCGGGATGGCGGCCGCCTCGTCGATCGGGTCGCGGACGCTCTGCCCGCGGGACAGCATCAGGGTGGGGTCTTTCTGGTCGGCGTGGGCGCGCTGCCCCTGGTGGTGGGAGCCGGGGAGGATGCGGACGCAGCCGGACTGGCGCGTGCTGTCGGTCAGCGCGACCCAGGCGGTGACGTGCTCGTGCGGGGCCAGGCCGAAATAGGTCGCGTCCTGGTGCCAGGGCACGCGGCCCTCGCTGCCGGCGGGCTTCCACCAGATCGTGGTGTGGAACACCAGGATATCGGGGCCGATGACTGCGGACACGGCGTCCAGGATGACGGGTTCGCGCACCAGCTCGGCGGCCCAGGGGAACAGCAGATAGGGTTTCACCCGGGTCTGCGGCTGGCGGATTCCGGCGTCCGACACGGGGCGCTCGGCGAGGGCGCAGTCGCGGCGCAGGCAGTCGAGGTAGTGCCGGGTGCGGTCGGGCGGCAGGCCCTGCAGCGGGTGCAGGACGCCGTCGCGGCGGTAGGTGTCGATGTCGGTGGTCAGCATGGGGGTTCCTGTCGGCCGGGCATGACGGTCTGTGGCACGTCGTAGGCGTCGAGCGCGTTCCAGTGGCGCTGCAGGTCGGCCTGGAACAGGCCGCGGGTGAGACCGGCGACGAGCTTGGGCACGGCGGTGGTCATGGCGTTGATGGAGCTGCCGGAGGGGCCGAAGCTCATGGTGGAGGCGATGTTGAACAGGTGGATGTCGGCCATCCAGGGGGATGCGCCGGGGGTGCGCGGCAGAAGGGCGTAGTCGGGGGCGAGGTAGGGGAAGCGGCCCAGGCGCTCGTCCTGCTCGGGTTCGGGCGGCGTGTAGCGGTCGGACCAGCGGGCGATGTCGGCGGCGATGCGGGCGAGTTCCGGGCGGCGGGCGAAGTCCATCTCGACGCCGGTGCCGCAGATGAGGAAGTCGGCGGCATGCGGGCCGGTGGGCGTGTCGAGCCGGACGGCACCGTCGATCGCGGTGGCCCCGGTCCAGGGCGCGCCGGTGCGGAGGTGGAAGGCGGGATGGGCGGCGCAGCGGTCCCAGGTGGGCTGCGGGAAGCCTTCGCGCAGGCCGAGGATGCGGGCCATGAAGCGCCAGCGCCAGGCGTCATCGAGATCGGACAGGTGGCGAAGGAAGCCGGCGAAGGTCAGCCAGCGGTAGGGCTGCACGACCTGCGGCTCCAGCCGGCGGCAGAACAGCGTGACGTCGGCGGCCCCGGCCTCCAGCGCCATCGCGGCGTTGTCGAAGGCGCTGGCGCCCGCGCCCAACACGGCGACGCGCTTGCCGCGCAGGGCGGCGAAGTCGATCGGGTCGGCGCTGTGGGCGCGGAAGCGTTCGGGCAGGGCGGCGACGAAGGGTGGCATCCACCAGTGCCCTGCGCCGTCCTGACCGGTGGCGAGGACCACCTTGCGGGCGTAGCGGGTGGTGGTCCGGCCGTCCTGTTGCAGGCTGACGGCCAGCAGGCCGGGCTTCGATGCGGGCGCGATATCGGTGACGGTCGTCAGGCTGTCGACCGGGACGCCGACGGTGTCGCGCACCCAGGCGAGGTAGCGGGCCCAGTCCTCGCGGGCGATCTGGTCGAGGGCGAGCCAGTGTTCGGCGCCGTAGCGGGCCTCGTGCCAGGCCTGGTAGCCGAGGCTGGGCAGGTCGAGGTCGGGGCCGGTGTAGTCCTTGGGCGAGCGCAGCGTGCGCATGCGGGCGAAGGTGAGCCAGGGCCCCTCGAGATCGCGCGGGGCGCGGTCGACGACGAGGATATTGGTCACCTGGGCGCGCAGCAGGCCGATGGCGGTGGCCAGGCCCGACTGCCCGGCGCCGACGACGAGAACGTCGAGCGCCGCGGTGCCGTCGGGCGCGGTCCGGGGTTCGAGCCAGGTCATGCGGGGGTGGGCGATGCGGGCCAGGTCGTCCCGGGCGCGGGCGGCCTGGGCACTGAGAGCCCGGGCACCAAAAGTTTGCGCCGCGAGCGGGTCGGTGAGGCTATCCGGCAAGCCAGCCCCCATCGACGACCAGTTCGGTACCGGTCGAGAAGCTGGAGGCGTCGCTCGCCAGATAGAGCGCGGCTTCGGCGACCTCCGTCGCCTGGCCGAAGCGGCCCATGGGGTGGCGGCTGCGGGAAGCCTCGCGGGTGGTGTCGGGGGTGGCGGAGCGGCCGAAGCTGCGGGCCAGCAGGGGGGTGTCGATCGCGCCGGGCAGGATGGTGTTGACGCGGATGCCGTCGGGCGCGAAGTCGAGCGCCATCGTCTTCGTCAAGCTGATGACGGCGCCCTTCGAGGCGATGTAGGCGGCGTTGTTGCGGCCGCCGGCATGGGCCAGCTGCGAGGCGATGGTGACGATGCTGCCGGAGCGTGCGGCCTGCATGGTCGGCAGGACGGCGCGGGCGTAGCGCCAGGTGCCCCAGAGGTTGGTCCGCAGCACGGCGTCCCAGTCGGCCGGGGCGATCGACAGCGCGGTGCCGCCCGAGGAGAAGCCGGCGGCGGTGAGCAGGATGTCGATGCGGCCGAATGCCGCGAGGGTGGCGGCCACGTCGGCCTCGGCCTGGTCCGGGGCGGCCACGTCGCCGGTGCGCAGAAGGGCATGCTCGATGCCGACGGTGTCGAGGGCGGCGGCGTCGCGGTCGACCAGGCAGAGCCGTGCGCCGTGGTGGGCGAACAGCTTGGCGGCGGCGCGGCCGATGCCGGAGGCGGCGCCGGTGATGAGGGCGACCTTGCCGTTCAGGCGCATGGGGGGGCGCATGGGAGGCTCATCGTGGCTTCCGTTCATCCGAAGACGGGTTGCAGCATGGCACGGTCGGGCTCGAAGTAGGGAATGGAGTCGAGCAGGCGGCGGGTGTAGGGCGCCTGCGGGTCGTCGAACACGGCCCGGCTCGGCCCGGCTTCCACGACGGTGCCGCCCTGGAGGACGACCAGGTCGTCGCACATCATGCGAACCACGTTGAGGTCGTGGCTGACGAACAGCAGGGCCAGGCCGTCCTCGCGGCGGAGCCTGCCGAGCAGTTGCAGGACGCCGGCCTGGATTGAGACGTCGAGGGCGGCGGTGGGTTCGTCGAGCACCAGCAGGCGGGGCCGGGGCGCGATGGCGCGGGCGATGCCGATCCGGGCCTTCTGGCCTCCGCTGAGCTGGTGGGGGTAGCGGCCCAGCAGGTCGGGCGGCAGTCCGGCGCGGGCTGCGGCCTCGTGCACGCGGGCGTGCAGCGCCGGGCCGTCGCGGAGGTGTTCGAGCCGCCGGAGGGGATGGGCGATGCAGTCGTAGGCGGAGAAGCGCGGGTTGAGGCTGTCGTGCGGGTCCTGGAAGACGATCTGGATGGCCGAGCGCAGGGGCGAGCGGTGGAAGTCGCGGGCGGGGACTGCGCCGATCTGCTGGCCCTCGAAGGCGATGGTGCCGGCATCGGGATCGATCAGGCGGGTGACCAGGCGGGAGATGGTGCTTTTGCCCGAGCCGGATTCGCCCACGAGGCCGAGGCTGCCGCCGGGCGGGATGGCGAACGAAACGCCGCCGACGGCGCGGACGGACTGGAAGGTCTTGACCAGGCCTTGCACGCTGAGGAGCGGCGCCTCGACAGCTGGGGGGTGCGGTTCGCGGTGCTCCGGCGCAGGCGAGGCCGCGGTGGCCGGGAGAAGGTCCTGCAGGGTCGAGGTGCGGGTGGGCGAGGCGGCGACGAGGCGCTTCGTGTAGGGGTGGGTGGGCGTGCGGAACAGGGCTCGGGTCGGGCCCTGTTCCACGATGGCGCCATGTTCCATGACGGCGATGCTGTCGCAGTGGAGCGCGGCGAGCCCGAGGTCGTGGGTGATGAGGATCATCGCCATGCCGTGCTCGGCGGTGATGCGGGCCAGCAGTTCCATGACGGTCTTCTGGGTGGTGACGTCGAGGCCGGTGGTCGGCTCGTCGGCGATCAGCAGGGCGGGTTCGCAGGCGATGGCCATGGCGATCATTACGCGCTGGCACATGCCGCCCGAGAGCTCGGCCGGGTAGGCGGCGAGGCGGGTCTCGGGGTCGCGGATCTCGACGGCGCGCAGCAGGCCGAGGGCCCGGTCGCGGGCGGCGGCGGCGGAGATGCGGCGGTGCGCGTGCAGGACGTCGGTGATCTGGTCGCCGATGGCGCGGATGGGGTTGAGGGCCGCGCGGGGGTTCTGGAAGATCATGGACAAAGCGGGGCCGCGCAGGCGGCGGAGGTCGGCGGCGGGGGCGCGGGCGATGTCGGCACCGTCGAAGCGGATGGACCCGGCGGTGATGCGGCCGGCGCGGTCGAGCAGGCGCATGATGGCGAGCGCGGTGACGGACTTGCCGGAGCCGCTTTCGCCGACGATGCCGAGGGTTGCGCCGGGTTCGAGCGTGAGGCTGACGCCGTGCAGGGCCTCGACCGGGCCGTGTCGGGTGGTGAAGGTGACGCGCAGGCCGTCCAGCTGCAGCAGGCTCATGGGCGCATCATCAGGTGCGCATCCGGGGATCGAGCATGTCGCGCAGGCCGTCGCCGAGCAGGTTGAAGCAGAGCACGGCGAGCATGAGGGCGAGGCCGGGGAAGGCGACGAGCCACCACTTGCCGGCGGCGATGAAGCGCGCGCCTTCGGCGACCATGATGCCCCATTCGGGGGTGGGCGCCTGGACGCCGAGACCGATGAACGACAGGCCGGCGGCGTTGAGGATGGCCCAGCCGAGGTTCAGGCTGATCTGGACGGCCATGGCGGGCAGGACGTTGGGCAGCAGGACGCGGAGCACGACCGACAGGTGGCTGTCGCCGCAGGCACGGGCGGCCTCGACCCACCCGGCGTTGCGGCGGACGTTCACCTCGGCGCGGGCGAAGCGGATGTAGAAGGGCAGGTTGATGACGGCGGTGGCGAGGATGATGTTGCCGACGCCGGTGCCGAGGGCCGCGACGAGGGCCATGGCGAGGACGAACAGCGGGAAGGCCATCAGCACGTCGACGAAGCGGCCGACCCAGCGGTCGAGGCGGCCGCCCCGGTAGCCGCAGAAGCCACCGATGGCGGCGCCGACGACGAACGACAGGCCGACGGCCGAGACGGCGATGGCGAGGTCGAGCCGGGCCGCGACCAGGATGCGGCTGAGGATGTCGCGGCCGAGCTGGTCGGTTCCGGCCCAGTGGGCGGGGCCTGGGGGTTGCAGCGCCTGGGGGACGTTGGAGGCCACGGGGTCGAAGGGGACGAGGCCGGGGGCCAGCACCGCCAGCAGGATCAGCAGGGTGGTGCCGAGGGCGGCGAGCGCGGTGACGGGATTGGTCTGCAGGACGAAGCGGATGTGACGCGCCGTCTGGAAGCGGGGGGCGGTCAGGGTGGTCATTCGACGGAGACCCGGGGGTCGGCGATGCCGTAAAGCACGTCGATCAGGACGTTCACCAGGACGAAGACAAGGGCCATGAGCAGGACGAAGGCCTGCACCGGGGCGTAGTCGGCGGCCAGCAGGGCGTCGAGCGCGTAGGACGCGACGCCGGGCCAGGAGAACACCTTTTCCACCAGGACGTTGGCGCCCAGCATGGTGGAGAAGACGATGCCGGTGATGGTCAGCACCGGAAGCAGGGCGTTGCGCAGGGCATAGCCCAGGATGATGCGGCGGCGGGGCAGGCCGAGGCTGTCGGCGGTGCGGATGAAGTCTGCGCCGAGGACGGCGAGCATGGAGGCGCGGGTCATGCGGGCGAGCGGGGCGAGGACGAACAGCGCCATGGTGAAGGCGGGCAGCACGAGCTGGGCGGCGGCGGCGCGCCAACCCTCGGCATCGCCGGCGAGGGCGTAGTCGACCAGGTAGAAGCCGGTGGGCCCGGGCGGGGTGGGGGCGAAGATGTCGATGCGCGCGGTGGGGTCGGGCGCCCAGCCGAGCAGGTAGTAGAAGGCGTAGATCAGCAGCAGGCCCGAGACGAAGGTGGGGACGCACACGCCCAGGGTGCAGACCAGGCGGACGGCGTGATCGACGATCGAGCCCGGCCGCAGGGCGGCGGCGATGCCGAGCGGGACGGCGAGAAGCAAGGCGAGCGTGAGGGCGGTGAAGGTCAGCTCGAGCGAGGCGGGCAGGCGGCGGCCGATGTCCTGGGCGACCGGCTGCCCGGTGGTGAGGGAGCGCCCGAGGTTGCCGGTGGCGATCTCGGACAGGTAGCCGACGAGCTGGACCGGGATCGGGCGGTCGAGGCCCATGCGGTGGCGGAGCTCCTCGATCTCGGCCTGTCCGGCGCTGGGGCCGGAGGCGAAGAAGACGGCGGGGTCGCCCGGGAGCACGCGCATCAGGATGAAGGTGACGACGACGACGCCGAGCAGGGCGGGGAGGGAGGCGACGAGGCGGCGGGCGACGCGCCGCAGGATGGCGAGCAGGGGTCTCATGGCGCGGGGTGCGGCCGCAGACGCCCCTCCCAGAGGGGGGAAGGGGCGGCGGGCATCAGGTCCGCTTGATGTCGCGGAAGTCGGCCTGGCGGTAGAACTGGTAGGTGTAGCCCTCGAGCCCGGCGGCCATGACGGCGTCGTGGTTGGGCTGCCAGAGCATGATGAGCGGGACCTCCTTGACGAAAACCTCGATCATCTTGCGGCAATCGGTCTCGTAGGCCGCGGCGTCGGTTTCGAAGCGGGCTGCACCGGAGACGTCCTCGATCTCCTTGTTCTTCCAGTTGGCGAAGTTCCAGCGCTGGTCCCGGGTGAAGTAGAGCCGGAAGTAGTAGTCGGTCGCGGGCAACCAGGCGGTGGCGCCGTCCATGTAGAAGGGGAGCTTCTTCTCGGCTTCCATGGTGTTGAACTCGGCATCGGGCTTCTTCTGGATGTCCACCGTGATGCCGATGCGGCCGAGCGCCTCCTTCAGCAGGGCGGCCGTGGGCTCCGCGGTGGCGGCCTGGCCGGCGCTGATGGCGAAGCTGGTCTTGAAGCCGTTCGAGAGGCCGGCCTCGGCCAGCAACGCCTTGGCGCGGGCGGGGTCGGTCCTGGTCGGCATCGCCTGGGGGAAGTTGCCGTCGGGCGGGGTCGTCCAGTCCGCGCCATACAGCCGGGCGCCGCGGCCGAACAGGGCGGCCTTGAACATGTCCTCGTAGGGGAGGGCGGCGGCGATGGCCTGGCGGACCTTCGGGTTGTCGAAGGGGGCGAGCTGGGTGTTGACGGTGATGTGGGTGAAGCCGTTGGTCTGCGGGACGGAGACGACCTTCACCTTGGGCGACTTCTCCATGGTGGGGATGTCGCTGGCGGACAGGTCGATCGACAGGTCGGCGTCGCCGCGCTCGACCAGGTTGGCGCGGGTTGCAGGCTCCGGCACGGTCTGGACGATGATGCGGCGGAAGAACGGCAATGCGCCGCCGTCGCCGCCCTTCCAGGCCTCGTTGCGGCGCAGCGTCAGGCTTTCGCCGGCGCGGAACGTCTCGACGACGTAGGCGCCGCTGGCGGCGGTGTTGGTCTTCATCCATTCCATGGCCCAGGGGTCGTCGGCGGTCGCGTGCTGCCGGGCGAGCTTGCTGTTGACCATGATGGCGTAGGGGACGCACAGGTTGGCGAGCGCCAGGCGGTCGGCCTGCGGCAGCGTGACCTCGATCGTGTGGGGGTCGACGATGCGGAACTGGTCCGGGCTGGTGAGGGACCCCGTCGAGAGCTGGGGGGGTGCCAGCGACTTGGCGAGCACGGCGCGATCGAGCGACCACTTCACGTCCTCGGCGGTCACGGGCGAGCCGTCGTGCCAGGTGGCGTCGGGGCGGAGGGTGATGGTGATCTTCAGGCCGTCGGCGGCGATGGCGTAGGACTTGGCCAGCTCGGGCCGGATGGTCTTGGCGTCGAACACCCAGTTGTCGCCGAGCTTCTTGCGGCCGAAGCTGAACAGGCGGTCGTAGACGCTCATGCTGAGTCCGAACGACTCGCGGGTGGCGCCGGGCATGGTGGTGTCGAGCGTGTTGACGGTGTTGCCGGTGACGTAGCGCAGGGTCTCGGCGCGGGTCTGAGCGTCGGAGGCGCGGGGCCAGGCGGCGAGGGCCGCGGCACCGGCGGCACCCTTCAGGATCGATCGACGGTCTGCTTGCATCGTTTCACCACCCTGTCGTTCGGTTCAGGCGGCGCTTCGTCCCCAGTCTTTTCCGCGTCGTTTTCCGCGTCGTTTTCCGCGTCGTTTTCCGGGGAGCCTAAGGGTGCGCAGGCGGGGGCGCAACATCTGCGATCCGACTCCAGGGCGATCGCCCGACGAGCGGCGGCACGGTCGGGAAGGTCGCGCGAGGCCACGGAGTGCTGGGGCGGCCTTGCCACGTTTCCAAGATGAACCACGAAGACGCGAAGGACGCGAAGAGGGGTTGTTCATGGGGGCTGGGCGAGCGGGACTGTGCTTTGGGGGAGGGGCATGCAGCTTGGGGAGTTCGCGCTTTGCGCTTTGTCGTGGCTCCGTGGTTCCGCTTCATCGTTCGCGCCGGCTTGCGCAGGACGCTTCGAGCGATCGCCCTGGATCGGAGTCTCCCGACAGGGATCGGCCTTTGGCCAGCAAGGCGGCGACAGCGGCGGGAGAGAGCGGCTGCCGTTCGGCGACGACGCCGAAGGGGGCGAGGGCGTCGTTGACGGCCGAGGTGACGGCGCCGGTGGCACCCATGACGCCGCCTTCGGACATGCCCTTGCTGCCGGTGGGGGTGCGCAGGCTGGGTGTGTGGCAGGGGATGACGGTGATGTCCGGCAGGTCGGCGGCGGTCGAGAGGGCGTAGTCCATCAGGCTGCCGGTGAGGTTGTGGCCCTGGGCGTCGTAGACCACCTGTTCGCGCAGGGCGCCGCCCAGGCCCATGGCGACCGCGCCGTGCTGCTGCCCGTCGGTGATGAGCGGGTTCAGCACGGTGCCGCAATCCTCGGCGACGATGTGTCGGACGGGGGTGACCTGGCCGGTGTCGGGGTCCAGCAGGACTTCGCAGACATGGGCGGCGTTGGAGTAGGTCATGGGCGGAGGGTCGTAGGCCCGGTGGGCCTCGAGCCCCGGTTCGATCCCGGGCGGGAGGCGGAGCGGGTCCAGGTAGGCGATGCGGGCGATGCCGGCCAAGGTGAGGCCGGTGTCCTGCCAGGCGGTGTCGAGCCGGCGCTCGACGCGGCCGTCCTGCAGCCGGAGGTCGTCCAGAGTGCCATCCGGGCCGGTGTTCAGGCCCAGCTGGAAGGCGGCGATGGCGCAGACCTTCTTCTGGAGCGCCTGGCCGGCCAGCCACAGCACGGACCCCCCGGCGGTGCCGCCCCGCGCGCCGCGGCTTCCCATGCCGTACGGGGCGGTGTCGGTGTGACCGAGTTGCATGCGGACCACCCCGGCCTCGACGCCCAGCCCGGCTGCCACAGCCTGCGCCAGCGACGTCTCGTAACCCTGGCCGGAGCCCATCAGGCCGACGGAGGCCTCGACCGAGCCGGAGGGGGCGACCTTGACCCAGGCGGCCTCGTGGCCGGAGCCCGGGATGCCGGCCGCCTTGTAGAAGGCCGAGCCGTAGGTGGTGCTCTCGACGACCGAGCAGATGCCCATGCCGCGGTGGACGCCCCGGGCGCGGTCGGCCTGTTGCCGGGCGCGGAAGCCGGGCACGTCGAAGGCGGCGAGGGCGGTCTCGAGCGTCGCCCGGGGGGTGACGTCGTGCAGCACCTCGCCGGTGGGCATGGCGTAGGGCAGGTCGGCCGGGGCCAGCATGTTGCGGCGGCGGACCTCGATCGGGTCGAGCGCCAGGTCGCGGGCGATGGCGTCCATCGTGCCGTCCATGACCCAGCTGGTGATCGCCATGGGAGCGCGCATGGGGCCTGCGCCGCACTTGCTGGTCAGCACGACCGAAACCTCGAAGGCGTAGTCGGCGATGCGGTAGGGGCCGGTCAGGATCATGCCGACGACGCGGGCCATGTAGTTGGCGGGGTAGAAGCAGTAGGCGCCGAAATCCTCGGTGATGTGCATCTCGAGCGCCAGGATGCGGCCCTGGGCATCGACGGCCGCGCGGGTGGTCACGGCCTGCTCGCGGGCATGGGCGGCGGCGAGCAGGTTCTCGCCCCGGCCCTCCTGCCAGCGGACGGGGCGGCGGAGATGGCGGGACAGGGCGGCGACGGTCAGTTCCTCGCGATAAAGGGCGATCTTCTGGCCGAACGCGCCGCCGATGTCGGGGGCGATGACGGTCACCTGGGATTCCGACAGGCCGAGCCGGGCGGCCAGGGCGGTGCGATAGGGGTGGGGCGCCTGGTTGCCGACGTGCATGGTCAGGTGCTGGCGGCCTTCGTCCCACACGGCGCAGCAGCTGCGGGGCTCGAGCGGCACGTGGGTCTGTCGCGCCTGGCCGAAGCGGGCGTCGACGATGCGGGCGGCGGCGGCGAAGCCGCGGGCCGGGTTGCCGGCGCTGAAGGACTGGCGGGAGACCTGGTTGGTGGGAAGCGCCTCGTCGACCAGCGGCGCGCCTGGGGCCATGGCGGCGGCGACGTCGGGCAGGGCGGGGAGGGGGTCGTACTCGACCTCGACCTGCTCGGCGGCGTCCTCGGCCTGGGTCCGGGTGGCGGCGACGACGCAGGCCACGAGGTCGCCGTCGAAGCGGACCTTGTGCCGGGGCATGGTCTCGAGGGTGGTGGGATGCAGGCCCTCGATGGGGGGCGCCATGCGCAGCGGGGTGGTCCAGCGGGCGAGGTCGTGGCCGTCGGCGACGATTTTCACGCCGGGGAAGGCGCGGGCGGCGCGGCTGTCGATGGACAGGATGCGGGCGTGCGGGTGGGGCGAGCGGACGAAGCGGGCGTGGAGTGCGCCGGGGAAGACGATGTCGTCGAGGTAGCGGGCCTGGCCGGTGAGGAAGCGGGCGTCCTCGCGGCGGCGGAGCGGCTGGCCGATGGGGGAGCGGGTCATGGTGTCGGGGGTCTCGCGTCACCCGCCGCGGCGGCGGCGGACGCCGGGGCGAGGAGGGAGCGGCCGGTGGCCTTGTCGAACAGATGGAGGCGGGCGGGGTTGAGGCCGAGGGCGAGCGGTTCGCCTTCCTGCACACGGGCGTCCTTCGCGAGGCGGACGTAGAGCGTGGCGCCCTCGACCTCGAGCCCGGCGAACTGGTCGGAGCCGGCAGGCATCGCGGTGACGATATTGCCCTCGATCGTGGGCTGGCCGGGGCGGGGTGGCCCGACGTCTTCCGGGCGCAAGCCGAGCAGGACGGGGCCCGGGCTCGCCGGGGTGCCGGGCGGCATGGCAATGGCCAGGGCGCCGCGGCGGAAGCAGGTGGCGCCCGCGTCGGTGTGCAACGTGCCTTCCAGCAGGTTGATGGCGGGGCTGCCGAGGAAGCTGGCGACGAAGACGTTGGCCGGGCGCTCATAGATGTCGTCGGGCGTGCCGAGCTGCTGGATGACGCCGTCGCGCATCACCGCGATGCGGTCGGCCAGGGTCAGGGCCTCGGCCTGGTCGTGGGTGACGTAGACGAAGGTGCTGCGCATCGAGGCGTGCAGATGGCGGATCTGGGCCCGCATGGAGAGGCGGAGGCTGGCGTCGAGGTTGCTGAGCGGCTCGTCCATCAGGAAGACGGCGGGTTCGCGCACCATGGCGCGGCCGAGCGCCACGCGCTGCCGCTGCCCGCCGGACAGCTGGGCGGGACGGCGGTTCAGAAGCGGCGTCAGCTCCAGCCGTTCCGCGGCCTCCTGCACCCGGCGGCGCAGCGTGGCGTCGGGCAGGCGGCGCATGCGCAGGCCGAAGGCGATGTTCTCGAAGACGGTCTTCTGCGGATAAAGGGCGTAGCTCTGGAAGACCATGGCCACGTCGCGCCGGTGCACGGGCACGTCGTTCATCACCTGGTCGTCGAACCGCAGCGTGCCTTCGGTGATGGTCTCGAGGCCGGCGATCATGTTCAGGGTGGTGGACTTGCCGCAGCCGCTGGGGCCGAGCAGGACCAGGAACTCGTGGTCGTGGATCTCGAGCGTGAGGTCGCTGACGGCGGGGGCGCCGCCGGGGTAGCGCTTGCTGACGGCGTCGAGGCGGATGCGGGCCATGGTCAGCCTTTCACGGCGCCGGCGGTGAGGCCGGAGACGATGTGCCGCTCGAACACCAGGGCCAGCAGGACGGGGGGGACGACGGCGAGGACGCCGGCGGCGTTGAGGAACGAGAAGCTGACGGTGAAGTCCGACGTGATGCCGGCGACCACGATGGGCAGGGTCTGCGAGGCGCTGGTCTGGGTGAACATGAGCGCCAGCAGGAACTCGTTCCAGCTGGCCAGGAAGGCGAAGAGGCCGACGGCGACGAGGGCGGGGCGGGCCAGCGGCAGGATCACGCGGAGCAGCACCTGCAGGTGGGAACAGCCGTCGATGCGGGCGGCGCGGTCGAGGTCGGCGGGGATCTGCTCGAAGAAGCTGGCCAGGACGAAGACGGAGAAGGGGACGGTGACGGCGAGGTAGGTGACGACGAGGGAGGCGAGGCTGTCGAGCAGGCCGAGCTTGCGGACCACGAGGAAGAACGGGACGACGAGGGCGATGTCGGGGATGACGCGCGTGGCGAGGATGGCATAGAGGGCGAGGTCGCGGCCGCGGAAGCGGATCTTGGCGAGCGCATAGGCGGCGGGCACGCCGATGACCAGGTTGAGCGCCACGACGATCAGGGCCACGACGAGGCTGTTGCCCATGGCGGGCAGCAGGTTGCCGGCGACGGACGGGATGAAGCCGCCGCTGGTCGGGTCGGCGCCCGTGGGGCTCGGGGTGGCGAGGCCGAGGCCGGTGGTGAAGATGGCGATGAAGTTCTGCAGCGTCGGGTGGTCGGGGATCCAGTGCGGCGGGATGGAGACGATCTCGCGCTCGGTCTGCAGCGAGGAGGACAGGAGCCAGAGCACGGGGGCGAGCACGTAGGCCAGCAGCAGGGCCGAGGCTGCGGCGAGGCCGATGCCGCGCCGCAGGTCAGAGGCGCTGGGCGAGCGCACGGATCAGGCCGTAGGACATGAGCAGGGTGGCGGCGGCCAGGATGTAGGCCATGGCGGCGCCGGTGCCGAAGGACAGGTTGCGGAAAGTCTCGACGTAGATGCGCCAGGCGAGCACGTCGCTTGCGCCGCCGGGTCCGCCTTCGGTGAGCAGGAAGAACAGGTCGAAGTGGCGGACGGCCATCATGGCCTCGTAGAGTGCCACCAGCAGGAAGCCGGGGCGGAGCGCCGGGAGGGTGACGTGGCGGAAGCGGGCCCAGGCCGCCGCGCCATCGACGCTGGCGGCGGCGTAGAGGTCGGCGGGGATGGCCTTGAGGTTGACCAGCATGAGGATCGCGGCGAGCGGCAGCTCCTTCCAGACGAAGGCATTGGCGATGAGGGGGATGGTCTTGTCGGCGTCGCCCAGCCAGATCATGGGGGCGGCGATGACGTGCAGTTGCAGCAGCAGGCCGTTCAGGGCGCCGTAGGTGGAGTCGTAGATCCATTTCCACATCAGGCCGTTGACCACGGAGGGGACGGCCCAGGGGATCAGCAGGCAGGCGCTGAGCACCCGGCGCCCGGGGAACTCCTGGTCGAGCAGGATTGCGACGAGGGTGGCGAGGACCACGATGGCGCCGACGGAGAGGGCGGCAAAGATGGCGGTGCGGCCGACCGCGTCCCAGAAGGCGGGGTTGGCGAGGACGGCAGCGTAGTTGTCGAGGCCGACGAAGGGCACGCGGTTCGGGCGGCGCAGGTTGAGCGCGAACAGGCTGATCCAGAGGGAGTAGAGGATCGGGAAGGCCGTGACCGCGGCCAGGACGACGCCGAGGGCCGCCAGCAGCCCGGCGGCCGCGCGCTCGTCGTACGTCGTTCGCCAGGAGCCGGCGCGCAAGGTCCGGGACTGGCCGACGGCTAGCCGGCCGCCTTCAGGGCCGCCCACTTGGCAGCCGAGGTCTTCAGCGCCTGGTCGGGCGTCACCTTGCCCAAAACGGCCTGCTGCCAGGCGGTGCCGTTGGTGTCGTTCCATTCGCCGAACCAGGGCGCAATGGTGTCCTTCTTGCGGGCGAGGTCCTGCTGGCGGGCCATGAGGTCGGCGTCGCCGTAGGCCCCGAGGTCGCGGCGGACGTCGGCGTCCTCGTACAGCGCCTTGATGCCGAAGCCGAGGGCCAGGTCTTTCAGGATGGTCTTCTGGAAGCGGTATTCGCCGTCGGCCTTGCCCCCGAACCATTCCATGAGGCGCGCGGTGTCGTCGGCGCGCCGGGTGGTGGCGACGGCGCGGGGGGTGATGCCGTAGAAGCGCATCCAGCCGACGGTGGCGTGGGCGCCGGCGGGGCCCATGGGCATCATGGCCTGCTTCCAGCGGCCGGCGGTCTGGCTTTGGGCCGGGTCGTTGAGGACGCGGAGGCGGTATTTGGGCAGCAGCACGAAGGCGGCGCGGCCGGCCGAGGCGGTCTTCAGCACCTCGAGCTCGCCGACCTGGACGCAGCCGGGCGAGAGGATCTTGTGCTTCTGGACGGCGTCGACCAGCCATTGCAGGGCCGCGGCGGTCCTGGCGTCCTGCATCGCGGGCTTGCCGGCATCGTCCACCAGGGCTCCGCCATGGGAATAGACCAGGGTGGAGATGAACTCGATGAGCCAGCTTTCCTGCGCCATGCCGATGGAGACGGGATATTCGGCCAGGCCCTTGGCCTTGATGGCGACGGCCTGGCTCGCGACCTCCTCCCAGGTGGCGGGCGGGGTGGTGAAGCCGGCCTTCTGCAGGATCTCGGCATCGTAGAGGAAGGCCATGTAGTCGGTGTAGTAGGTCAGGCCGTACTGCTTGCCCTCGAACATCATGCTGTCGTTGCAGAAGGCCGATGTCGCGGCGTCGTAGGCGGTGAGCTGCTTGAAGCGGTCGATGGGAGCGAGCCAGCCGGCCTGGGCGAACTCGGGCAGCCAGGCATCGGAGACCCAGAGCATGTCCACGGGGGCGCCACCGGTGAACTTGGTGATCATGGTCTCGCGGTACTGGGCGAAGGGCGAGTTGGTGTAGGCGACGGGAACGCCGGTCTTCTTCTCGAAGGCGGCGAGGTGGCCCTTCACCTGGTCGACGGCGGCCGACCAGGTGGCGAAGCCCAGGGGTTCGGCGGCGCGGGCGGGGCGGATGAACGGCAGCGGCAGCAGGGCGGCGGCCTGCACGAGGGCGCGGCGGGAGAGTTTGCGGTCAGTCTGCACGGGGGACGCCTCGGCGATGGTCGGGGGAGCGTAGCACCGGCGCCGAAGCAGGCGAAAGGTCAGGCGATAGGCGGCGCTTCCAGCCAATGGACGCTGAACAGCCGCAGGGGGTCGGTCCAGACAGCCTTCGGCACGAAGCCGGCCCTGCGGGCGAGGGCGCGCAGGCCGTCCACGGTGAACTTGTGGGAGCTTTCGGTATGGATCGACCCGCCCTCGGGCACGGCGAAATGCTCGTCGCCGAGGCGGATGCGCTGTTCGCGGCGGCTGACGAGGTGCATCTCGATCCGCTGCAGCGGGGCGTTGTAGAAGGCGTAGTGGTGGAAGGCGCCGACGTCGAAGTCCGTGCCGGCTTCGGTGTTCGCGCGGCGGAGCAGGTTGAGGTTGAAGGCGGCGGTGACCCCTGCGGCGTCGTTGTAGGCGGCGTGCAGGATCGCGGGGTCTTTCACCAGGTCGACGCCCAGCAGCAACCCGCCGCCCTGCAGCAGGCGGCGCGCCATGGTCAGGAAGGCGAGGGCCTCGCCGGGGTCGAAGTTGCCGAGGGTGGAGCCCGGGAAGAAGCCGATGCGACGGCCGGCCGCGGGCGGCAGGGCGAAGGGCCGGGTGTAGTCCGCTGCGAGCGGCTGGACGGCGAGGGCCGGGTGATCCTGGCGCAGCCGGGCGGCGGCGGCGGCCAGGTGGTCGCCGGAGATGTCGATGGGCACGAAGCGGGCCGGGGCGTCCAGCGCATCGATCAGGAGGCGGACCTTGGTCAACGAGCCTGCGCCGAACTCGACGATGTCGGCGCCGGGCCCGATCAGCCGGGCCATGGCGGGGGCGTGGTCGCGCAGGATGCCGAGCTCGGTGCGGGTGGGGTAGTATTCGGGAAGATCGCAGATGCGGTCGAACAGGGCGGACCCTTCGGCATCGTAGAAGTATTTGGGCGCGATGGCACGGGGATGGCGGGACAGCATGTGCCGCAGGTCGGCGACGAAGCCGTCGTCGGTGGCGGGGCCGGCGCGCTCGGCGATGTCACGGCGCGCGAGAGCGGCGGCCTCGGGCATGTTCGTGTCGGGCATCAGACGTCTCGTGCCAGGCGCAGGCCGGAGAACTGCCAGCGGGCCGCGGGGGGAAAGAAGTTGCGGTAGGTCGGGCGGAGGTGGCCGGGCGAGGTGGCCAGGCTGCCGCCGCGCAGGACGACCTGACCGACCATGAACTTGCCGTTGTACTCGGCGGCGAGGCCCGGAAGCGGGCGGAAGCCGGGATAAGGGTCATAGGAGGAGCGGGTCCACTGCCAGACGTGGCCGGTCATCCCGTCGATCTTCCCGGCTGGGCCAGGCCGGTCATAGGCGGCCTCCCACTCGAACTCGGTGGGCAGGCGGGCGCCGGCCCATTCGGCGTAGGCGGCGGCCTCGTAGAAGCTCAGCTGGGCGACGGGGTCGGCAGGCTGCATGGGGCGGGCGCCGTGCAGGCCGAAGACATACCATGGTGCGGCGGTGTCGCGCACCGCCAGGGCCGCAAGACGGGGGTCGTTCGGGGCCAGCCAGTAGGCGGGGGCCTCCCAGCCCTGGGCGTGGATGGCGGCCCAGCCGTCGGACAGCCACAGCTCGGGCCGGCGATAGCCGCCATCGGCGATGAAGTCGGCGTAGTCGCCGCAGGTGACGAGGCGGTCGGCAATCTCGTGCGGCTGCAGCAGCACGGTGTGGCGGGGGCCTTCGTTGTCGAAGGCGAAGCCGGGACCGGCATGGCCGATGGGGTGCAGGCCGCCGGCGTGGCGGAGCCAGCGGACCGGGGCTGGAACGGCGGCAAGGGGGGGCGGGGTCGCGGGGCGGTAGGCCGGCAGCAGCGGGTTGCATGACAAGGCATGCAGGATGTCGGTCAGGATCAGCTCCTGGTGCTGCTGCTCGTGGTGCAGGCCCAGCGTGACCGTGGATTCCACGTCGGGCCAGTCGTCCTGCCCGGCGGATTCGATCAGGCGGGCGACGGCGGCATCCACGTGGGCCCGGTACGCGCCGACCTCGTCGACGGAGGGGCGGGTCAGCAGGCCGCGCTGCGGGCGGGGATGCCGGGGTCCGATGGCCTCATAGTACGAGTTGAACAGGTAGTTGAAGCGGGGGTCGGGGGTGCGGTAGCCGGGATCGAGGCGCTGCAGCAGGACCGTCTCGAAGAACCAGGTCGTATGCGCGAGGTGCCACTTGGTGGGGCTGGCATCGGGCATGGACTGGATGCACTGGTCTTCGGCCGACAAGCCACGCGCCAGCTCCTGGCTGTGGGCCCGCACCTGCTCGAAGCGGTGGCGCAGGTCGTGCCGGAGATGCGACAGGTTGGGCTGTGCGCCGGCAGCAGGGACGGCATCCGGGCGAAGTTCTGCGTTCCGCGTTCTCATGATTCCTCCAGCCCGGACCCGTGAGGTGGGTGGCCGGGGTGCCGGCACAAGGGGCGGCAGGGCGCTGGGCGATCAGCTTGCCGCGACCGGATCGTGCCGTGCCCGACGACGATGAACCCGTGAAATGAATTTATCGCCATGCTAGGCTGCCTCCATTCATGCCCCATCCGGCGCAGCAAGACGACCAGAGATCGTGGAGACGGCTGCTTGGCGGCGGTCGTCGGCTGGTTGGGCTTGGGGTGCTTTTCCTTTGGATCGGCGTCGTCGTCGTGGCTTCGATGCTGTGGCAGCTTCGGCAGGAGACGTTGCGGGAAGCGCAGCTGACGGTCGGCAAGCTCGGCATCGCGGTGGCCGAGCAGACCGCCCGCTCGGTCCAGGCGGCCGACGTCGTGCTGAAGACGATCCAGCAGGAGATCGTGGAAAGCCGGTTGAACTCGATCGAGGCGTTCCGCGCGGAGCTGGGCACGCAGCTCGTCCAACGGTCGCTCGCGTTGAGGACGAGCGGCCTGCCGCAGGTGGATGCGCTGACGATCGTGGACGCCGAGGGCCGGTTGGTGAACTTCTCGCGCCGTTGGCCGGTGCCGTCGATGGAGCTGTCGGACCGCGACTACACCCAGTATTTCAGGGCAGGGGGACAGGCCCCGCACTTCGTCAGCGCGCCGGTGCGGAACCGCGACAGCGGGAAGTGGACGATCTACATCGCACGCCGGGTCGACAGCCCGGCCGGCGCCCTGCTCGGCATGGTGCTGGTGGCGCTCGATCTCGGGTATTTCCAGGACTTCTATCGTGCGTTGAACACGGGCACGGAAACAATGGTCACGCTGTGCGGCCCGGACGGGTCAGACCTGACGGACCTGCCGCAGAGCCCGGCCCGGCCCGCTGCGCCTGAGCCGCATCCCGGCGCGCGCCTCGTCTCCGTCCACAGCCTGTCCGACCACAACCTTTCGGTGATGGTCAGCATCGCCGAGGTGGATGCTCTGGCAGGCTGGCGCCGCATGGCGCTGCTGGTCACCATCGGCACGGTGGTGGCGATCCTGTGCGTGGGTTTCCTGCTGCGGAGCCTGCTGATGCAGTTCGAGCGGCAGGCGCTGTCGGAAGCGTCGCTGGCGGAACGCAACGACGTGCTGGAGGCGACGCGCAGCCACATGGAGCAGCAGACGGCGGAGCTGTCGGCCAGCCGGGGCCAGCTCGCCGAGCAGTCGGCCGCCCTGCAGGCGGCGCTGGCGCACATGAACCAGGGCATCATCATGGTCGCGGCCGACCATACCGTCGCGTTGTGGAACCAGCGCGCGATCGACATGCTCGATCTGCCGGCGGACCTGTTGGCGGCGCGGCCCAAGTTCGACGCGTTGGCCGCCTGGCAGCGGGCGCAGGGCGAGTTCTCCGCCTCGGAGAACCATCCGGTCTATCGGATCGGCTATGGCACGATCGTGACGGAGCCGCAGACCTATGAGCGCAAGCGGCCGAACGGGCGCATCCTCGAGGTACATACGATCCCGATGTCGGATGGCGGGATGGTGCGGACCTATACCGACATCACGGACCGGCGCACGGCCGAGGAGCAGATCCGCTACTTCGCGCACCACGACAGCCTGACCAAGCTGGGCAACCGCATGGAATTCCGGCAGCGCCTGGACGAGGCGATCGCGCTGGCACGCCGCAGCGGGCTCAGCACCGCCGTGCTGTATCTGGACCTCGATGGGTTCAAGCTGGTGAACGACACGCATGGGCACGAGACCGGCGACAAGCTGCTGGTGGAGGTGGCGGCCCGGCTGCAGGACGTGGTCCGCAGCATCGACACCGTCGCGCGGATGGGGGGCGACGAGTTCGCGGTGATCCAGACCCTGGTGGACCATCCGAGCGCCGCCGAACGGCTGGCCGAGCGCATCCAGGCCGTGGTGCGGGAGCCGTGCGGGCTCAGCGGGGTCCGCTGCTCGGTCGACGTGTCCATCGGGATCGCGTTGTCGCCGGAGCACGCCGCGGATGCCGAGAGCCTGCTGCGGGACGCCGACATCGCGCTGTATCGGGCCAAGGCGAGCGGCAAGGGCACGTATCGGATGTTCGACACGGGGATAGATCGCCGGCAGCAGCGCATGTTCATGATCGAGCAGGACCTGCGGCAGGCCCTGGCCGGTCAGCAGTTCTTCCTGGAGTATCAGCCGATCGTCGACATGACGACGCTGGCGACGGTCCGCTACGAGGCGCTGCTGCGCTGGCGGCACCCGGTCGAGGGCGTCGTGGCGCCTGGGGAGTTCATCGGGCTCGCCGAGAAGTCCGGCCTGATCGTGCCGATCGGCGCCTGGGCGATGGAGCAGGCGTGCTCCGAGGCGGCGTCCTGGCCGGAGTCGATCGAGGTCGCGGTCAACCTGTCCCCGGCACAGTTCACCGACCGGACCCTGCCGGCGCAGGTGGCCGGGGTCCTGGCCCGGACGGGGATCGCGCCGGGCCGTCTGCACCTCGAGGTGACGGAGGGGCTGATGCTGGACGACACGAGCGCGGTGCTGGGGGCGATGGCGGCGTTGCGGGCGACGGGGGTGCGGTTCAGCCTGGACGATTTCGGCACGGCGCATGCCGGCCTGACCTACCTGCGGCGGTTTCCGTTCGACTCGATCAAGATAGACCGTTCCTTCGTGCAGGACGCGCCTTCGGAGCAGGAGTCGCGCGCGATCGTGGCGGCCATCCTGGCGATGGGACAGGCGTTCGGCCTGACGGTGATCGCCGAGGGCGTGGAGACCGAGGCGCAGCTAGCGCTGATGCGCGAGATGGGATGCGGCCAGGTGCAGGGCTATCTGCTCGGCCGCCCCGGCAAGGTGCCGGCAGCTCAGGCGCTCGCGGCCAGCCCTGCCTCGGCATAGCGGCTGGACCGGAACGGCAGTCCCAGGTTCTCGCGCAGCGTGGCGCCCTCGTAGGCGTTCCGGAACAGGCCGCGGCGCTGCAGCAGGGGGATCACGGTATCGACGAACTGCACCAGCGGGCCGGGGTAGTAGGGCGAGAGCATCGTGAAGCCGTCCGCGGCGCCGGCTTCGAGCCATTCCTGCATGAAGTCGGCGAGGCCCGTCGCGGTGCCGACATAGACCATGTGGCCGAGGCTGAAGGTGAAGCGGCGGCCGAGCTCGCGGATGGACAGGTTCTCGCGGCGGGCCAGGTCGATCAGCATCGTCTGGCGCGCCTTGGCGGCGTTGCTGGGCGGCAGGTCCGGCAGGGGGCCATCCAGCGGGAACTGTCGCAGGTCGAGGTCGCCGGCGAGACGCTGCACGCTGGCGAGCGCGCCGCTCTCGGAGGCTTCGGCGAGCATGGAGGCGTAGCTGGCCTGCGCCTCGGCCGTGGTGGCGCCGAGCACGTAGCGGATGCCGGGCATGATCTTGAGGTGGTCGGGATTGCGGCCGTAGCGGCGCATGCGGCCCTTCACGTCGGCATAGAAGGCCTGCGCCTCGGCCAGGTCCACCTGGGCGGTGAAGACGACGTCGGCGGTGCGTGCCGCAAGCTCCCGCCCCGGGTCGGACGACCCGGCCTGGGCGACGATGGGCCAGCCCTGGGGCGAGCGGGCGACGTTGAGGGGGCCGCGGACGGAGAAGTGCTTGCCCTTGTGGTGAAGGGGGCGGAGCTTGGCCGGGTCGATGTAGCGGCCGGCCTCCTGGTCGCGGATGATGGCGTCGTCGTCCCAGCTGTCCCACAGGCCGGTGACGACGTCGTAGAACTCCTGCGCGCGCTCGTACCTGAGGGCGTGATCCAGGTGGTCGTCCTTGCTGAAGTTCTGCGCCTCGTCGACGTTCTGGGACGTGACGAGGTTCCAGCCGGCGCGGCCCTTGCTGATGTGGTCGATGGTGGCGAACTTGCGGGCGATGTTGAACGGGTCGTTGTAGGTGGTGGTGGCGGTGGAGACGAGGCCGATGTTCTTCGTTACCACCGCCAGGGCGGCCAGCAGGGTCAGCGGCTCCAGCCGGACGCAGCGGGCGGCCTCGGCCAGGGTCTCGGCGTTGCCGCCCGACAGGTAGTAGGCCGGGGCGACGGCGGCGCTGTCCTGGAAGAAGAGCATGTCGAACAGGCCGCGCTCGGCGGTGCGGGCAAGCTGGACGACCTCGTCGAAGTCCATGTCCGTGGGCAGGGCGCCGGGCTGCCGCCAGTGGCCCGGGGGATGGCAGAAGGCGGTGAGCTTGAGCTGGCGCGGGCTTGGCATCGGGGACGGCTCCTGACGTGGGTCCGGTCGCAGGGATGCAGTGTGGGACGCGGCGGGGCCGGGGGGCAAGGGTGGGAGGTTGGGGCGGGAGGTTGGGGCGGGCTGCGGCTCTTCTGATCGGGACAGGTGGTTCGCCGGCTCCGATCTGCTACAAGCGCGACGGGTTCGAATCCCGGTTGGCGACGGCTGGGTCCGCGCGGCGTCCGTAGGGTGCCGGTCTGCGGTGGTCGTCGCCGCACACTTTGGTTGTGACTGTCCGTCCTGCCGGGCCGGGTCTTCGGGCCAGCCGCCTTTGCGCCCTGCGGGTGTCCGGTTCGCCGGTCGCCCCCGCGTTCGGGCTGCGGCCCGGCAGGATATTTCTGCGGGGGTTTGTCGTGCTGGACGTTTGGCTGGGCCGGTGGAGGGTCGTGACGGAGGGGCAGGCGGGCCTGCTGTATCGCGACGGGGTGTTTCAGCGGCAGCTCGGGCCGGGGCGGCACCGGGTGGGCGCGCGGGAGACGCTGACGCTGGTGGCGACGGCGCAGCAGATGGCGACGGTCGCCGGGCAGGAGATGCTGTCGCAGGACGGGTTCATGCCGAAGCTGACGGCGATCGTCGAGTTCACGGTGACGGACCCGCACGCGGTGGTCAGCCGGCAGCAGGCGCCCTATGCGACGCTGGTGCACCAGGCCGTGCAGTTCGCGTTGCGCAGCGTGGCCGCGGGACGAGCCGCGGAGGCGCTGGCGACGGCCTCGCGGGATGCGCTGGACGCGGAGCTTCTGGCGCTGGTGCGGCAGGACTGCGCCGGGCTGGCATTGTCGGTCGATACCGTGCGGCTGCGGGACGTCGTGCTGCCGGCGGACCTGCGCCGGCTGCTGACGGGGGTGGAGAAGGCGCGGCGGGAGGGCCAGGCGGCGCTGGAGCGGGCGCATGCGGAGCAGGCGGCGCTGCGGGCGCTGGCGAATGCCGCGCGGATGCTGAAGAACAACCCGGAGCTGCAGAACCTGCGGCTGCTGCAGGCGATCGGCGGGTCCGCGGGGCCGGTGACGATCGTGCTGGGCACGCCGGCCGGGATCGTGCCGCTGCGGGACGGAGAATAGGCCGGTTCGGCGATTATGCACTTGACGAAACCGGGCGATTCGCTAGATTCGCCGTATGGCGAAATTGAGCAACCCCATCCCGAGCGGCAAGAACCCAGACGGCGAGCTTACGCTGATAACGGTCATGCAGCGGTTCTCGACGGAAGAGGCCGCGCGCGACTATTTTGAGACTATGCGCTGGCCGAACGGCCCGGTCTGCCCGCACTGCGGCAATGCCGACGCTGGCCGGGTTTATAAGGTCACGGCCAACCCGGCGAAGAAAATCCGCGAAGGTCTGTATAAGTGCGCTGAGTGCGAACAGGGGTTCACTGTTACGGTCGGGACCGTGATGGAAGACACCCACCTACCGCTGAACAAGTGGCTGATCGCCTTCTACATGATGTGCGCCAGCAAGACGCAGGTGAGCGCCCTTCAGCTTCAGCGCCAGCTTGAGATCGGCTCCTACCGTTCGGCTTGGTTCCTCTGCCATCGCATTCGCTATGCGCTCAAGGACTCCGATCCTCGCAATCTGCTGACCGGCACCGTAGAAGCGGACGAGACGTACGTCGGAGGCAAGGTGCGAGGCAAGGGCCGGGGCTACACGAAGAACAAGACCGCCGTGGTGTCGCTTGTTGAACGTGGCGGTAGCGTGCGCTCCCACGTCGTCGATAACGTGACGGGCGACGGCATCACCAAACTGCTGAAGGCTAATATCGACGTGTCTGCCCACCTGAACACCGACCAGTCGCCAGTCTATACCGCCGTGGGCAAGGAGTTCGCTTCGCATGACGTGGTGAACCACTCGATTGAGGAATACGCCCGCGACGATGCAGAGACGGGCCGCAAGGCTACAACGAATACAGCGGAAGGGTTCTTCGGCAACAGCAAGCGTTCGATCGACGGGACGCACCATCACATCAGTAAGAAGCACGCCCACCTGTACTTTTCGGAACTGGACTACAAATACAACACCCGCAAGGTCACTGATGGCGCGCGCGCGGTTGGCGGCATCAAGAAGATGGAGGGCAAGCGCCTTATGCTGCGCAAGCCCCAGAAGCAGGCCTAGAATGGCTGTTGCACCGCGGCGGATTTCGGAACGCAGATCGGAGCATCTGCTGAACGATCTTTTATCCTCTCAAGGCTGGGCGCTCAGGAAGCCGCCCTTTGGCGACATGCTGTTTCAGAGCGAATATCGGAATTTTCCCGACTTGAACGATGCGTTGGCCAGAGCCAGCAAGTCTGGCTCTGGCCACGGGATACCTGAGGCTATTATCCTGGATAGGCAGTCCGCTTTGCCCTTAGCGGTGATCGAGGTGAAGCCCCTGGCGGCGGACATCGAAAAGGCCGCTATCGAGGCGCAGGCTTATGCGAACGCGTTCTGGACTGCGGGCGCAAGGCCACTGGCTATAGGTTTGGCTGGCACGTCCGACGACGAATTCAAGTTGCGGGTGTCCAAGAGGGTTGGCCCGAAATGGGTTCCGGTAACGTACGATGGGCATCCGATAAACTGGATTCCGACCCGCGCTGACCTTGAGCGCGTGGTTACGCCTACCGGCCCCGCAGAGATAAGACCCTCAATGCCGCCGAGCGATGTTCTTGCGGCGAAGGCCGACGAGATCAATCGTCTTCTACGCGAGTCTCAAATCCGCGACGGTTTGCGGCCGGTAATTGTCGGCGCAATTATGCTCGCACTGTGGAACTCCAAAGGCGAAATTCGCCGTGATCCGAGATACATACTGCGCGATATAAACGAGTCATGCAGAGACGCTTTCATGCGGGCCGGTAAGGCCGATCTTGCTAGAAGTCTGAGGGTTGATGAAGCGAATGAAAAGTTGCGGGATAAGTCGCGACGGATTGCCACCATCCTTGAGCGACTGAATGTTACAGTATTAACCGCGGAACATGATTACCTAGGGCAGCTTTACGAAGCGTTTTTCCGCTACACGGGCGGGAATACAATCGGGCAGTATTTCACCCCGAGGCACATAACTAAGATGATGGCCGATGTGTGCGGCGTGACGCAAAAGGACATCGTGATAGACCCAGCCTGCGGCACAGGGGGCTTTCTAATTGCTTGTATGGATCGGCTTCTGCGCGAGGATCATCTTTCGCGTCAGCAGATGGTGGCTGTCATACAGAGTAAGTTGATCGGGTTTGAGGCGGAGCCAGAGACGGCTGCCTTGTGCGTGGCCAACATGATTCTGCGAGGAGATGGCTCAACGGGCATCCACAAGGCAGATGCCCTTACATCTCCAGCTTTTCCTATTGGGATTGCCTCTGTGGGCCTCATGAACCCGCCGTTCCCGCATCAAAAGACTGATGCGCCAAGCGAGGAGTTTGTGGATCGCGCGCTTGAGGCCCTTCGGGACCGTGGCAAGTTGGCTGTAATCTTGCCTACCGGTCTTTTGGCGAAACCGGGGGCTGGTTCATGGCGTGCGAAGACGTTGCGGCAAAACACACTATTGGCGGTGTGTCAGTTGCCGAACGAGCTGTTTCAACCATTCGCTGCGGCCACGACCTCTTTTGTTCTGTTGGAAAAGGGGGTTCCGCATAACTCTAAAAAGCAGACACTATTTGTCAGGCTGCATTATGATGGAATGGAGTTGCAGAAGAGCGTTCGGGTTGAGCGCGGCCCTAACCAGATTCCAGAGGCTATAGAAGCAATCCTTAACGGCTCAGTTCAACCCGGATTTTCTGGGAAGGCGAGTGTCAGCGGCGATGTTGAATGGTCTGCAGGCGCCTACATCGCTTCCGCTCCGCCCGATGAAGCTGAGCTACGCCAAGCCGTTGATGTGTTAGTTCGACGGCTGGCTTCGTTTTACACGCGGTTCGCGCCTGAAATTCTCGAACAGCGCCGAGCTATCGAAGCTGGCGATATTACGATGATGCCTTACAGGGAAATGGTGTCTGCGAAGAAGCTTGAGAATGCTACGCAACTTGTCGGCTCTGGCGATGATGTCGGCGATCGGTTCGACATGCTTTATGGCCTAGGCGAAATAGAGTCGCGCGAGGGCATTCCGCCCGGACGCACGCTCATCATTTCGCCTACTGAGCAATACAATGGCTGTGACGATTGGCTAGAATTTGGCCGGGTGCTACAGCCGCCGTTCATTACGGTTGCCCGAACAGGCAGCATAGGTGAAGCCTTCGTGCATCTAGAGCCCTGCGCACCAAACAGCGATTGTATCGTCTTGCTGCCTCGCAGGAAGGACTGGGAGGCGATCCCGGAACTGCTTCTCGCGGCCTCGGCTATACGTTTGCAAGTCTGGCGCTACAATTACGGTCGTAAGATAACTCCCGCCCGCCTTGCGACCAGTGTTAAGCTAACGCACTCTGTGGCGCTCCAAGCCCACGCCGCCGGTCTCTTCAAGAGGTTCCAAAAGGTAATTATGGCCAGCCTTGAACCTTACCAGACAGAAGATGAAATCGATGCAGCCATAGCGCAGCGCCGCCTTGACGAGCTTGAGGATAATCCGACTAAATTACTGCGGGGTGATGAACTTGCGCGACGTTTGGCGACGCTTGAAGCGGAGTAAGTCTATTGCCGCTAACAGGCTTGGCGTTTTCGGAGCCTTCCCTCGATTTTCTAAATACAGTCCCGCACAAGATTCGGGCGCAAATCATAAAGAAGGCGAAAGCACTTCTCATTGATCCGTTCCCGGTGGGCTGCAAACGATTGAAGGGCGTGACTACGGTAAAGGGGGAGCCTGTGCATCGGGAACGATCGGGTGATTATCGCATCCTGTATGTGAAGAGGACCAACCCGGATGAGGTCGTCATCCTTGATATCGACAATCGTAAGGACGTCTATCGATGAACAGGAAGCCACCAGAACCAGACGAAATGCGGATGCCTGCCGCGGAGTTTGACGAGATGATGCGCGGAGCGTTGGGAGCATCGGCACCCGACCAGGGCGCTCAGAAACCACCCCCTACTGCCTCGGAGCCGGACACCCAAGCTGTCCGTCCAGCCCTCCCAAGGAAGCGGACCAAAGGGCGTTCCTGAGTGGCAACCCGCATAACCGGCAAGCACCTAAACGCGGCATGGAGCGTCGGCGCGAAGCACGCGCTCTATCGCAAGGATGGCACCTGGTATCACCTGCTAGACCGGTTTCCAGGTGCCTTGTTCGACGCCCACGGCTACGTCGTCTTTGAAAGCAAATCGGCCCTCATGGCCTGTCCTGGCATATTGATGGGTGAAGCTAAAAACTGGGTGAACTTCGCGGCGGGGATCGAAAAGCTGCCGGGATACGTCCGAGTTTTGTGAAGTGCATAATCGCCGGCCGGTTCAGTGCGCCGCCGCCCAGGTGGGGCCGGCACCCGTCTCGACCACCAGGGGCACGGAGATGCTCGCGGCACCCTCCATGGCGTGGCGGGCGATGTCCGCCACGGCGTCCGCCTCGTCCGCCGGGGCCTCGAACAGCAGCTCGTCGTGCACGGACAGCAGCAGGCGGGCGCGCAGGCCCGAGGCGGCGAGGGCGGGGGCGAGGCGAACCATGGCGCGCTTGATGATGTCGGCGGCGCCACCCTGCAGCGGAGCGTTGATGGCCTGGCGCTCGGCATAGGCGCGCTTCTGCATCGCCTTGTCCTTGATGCCGGGCACCCAGCAGCGGCGGCCGAACGGGGTGAGGACGTAGCCGTGGATGCGCGCCTCCTCCTTCGTGCGCTCCATGTAGGCGCGGATGCCGGGGTAGCGGGCGAAGTAGGCGTCGATGTACAGCTTGGCCTCGCCCGGCTCGATGGAGAGCTGGCGGGCCAGGCCGAAGGCCGAGATGCCGTAGATGATGCCGAAGTTGATGGCCTTGGCCCGGCCCCGCGTCGCCTTGTCCATGCCGGCGACCGGGACGCCGAACACCTCGCTGGCGGTGCGGGCGTGGATGTCCTGGCCGGTCTCGAACGCCTCCTTTAAGGGGCCGATGTCGGCGACGTGGGCCATCAGGCGCAGCTCGATCTGGCTGTAGTCGCAGCTGACCAGGACATGGCCGGGTTCGGCGATGAAGGCCCGGCGGATGGCGGCGCCCTCCTCCGTCCGGATCGGGATGTTCTGCAGGTTCGGGTCCGTGCTGGACAGGCGGCCGGTGCTGGTGGCGGCCTGCGCGTAGAAGGTATGGACGCGGCCGGTCTCGCGGTTGATCTGCTCCAGCAGGTTCTCGGTGTAGGTGCTGCGGAGCTTGCTCAGCTGGCGCCAATCGATGATGCGGGCCGGGATCTCGTGGCCGTCATCGGCGAGCGATTGGAGGATGGCGACGTCGGTGCCCCAGGCGCCCGTGGGGGTGCGGCGCCCGCCGGGGAGCTTCATCTCGTCGAACAGCAGCTCGCCCAGCACCTTCGGACTGCCGAGGTTGAAGGGGCGGCCGACAGTCTCGTGCAGCTGCTGCTCCATGACGCCCATTCGGGCGGCGAAGTCGGCGGACATGCGGCGCAGCTCGTTCTCGTCCACCTTGATGCCGGCCTGTTCCATGCCGAGCAGGATGGGGATGAGCCGACGCTCCTGCCGTTCATAGAGCGCGGTCGCCTTGGCGGTGCGCAGCCGGGGGCGGAGCAGGTGCCACAGGCGGAGCGTGACGTCGGCGGCCTCCGCGGCGTAGGCGGCGACCAGGTCGGTCGGCACGAGGGCGAGCGGCAGGCGGGCGCGGCCGGTGCCAGTGACGCTGTCCAGCGTGCGGGGCTTGTGGCCGAGGTTGCGGACGGCCAGCTCGTTCCGGTCGTGCGCGTGGGCGCCGGCCCCCTGCGTGTAGGAGATGAGCATGGTGTCGTCGATGGGCGCCAGGCCCGGGAACCCCGCCCGCATCAGGGCCATGACCGTGGTCTTGGCGTCGTGCAGCACCTTGAGGATGGCGGGGTCGCGCAGCAGGGGGGCGAGGGCGCCCATGGCTTCGGCGAACTCCAGCTGCTCGGGCGGCGGCGGGGTTTCGGGGGCGGGGCCCTCGAGGGCCAGCTGGGTGGCTGGCTGTGGGGAACGGTGCCGGAGCGGCAGGTAGCAGGCGCGGTTGGGACCGGCCGCAAGGCTGAGGCCGATGATGGCGGCGTGCAGCGGGTCGGGGCCGTCGAGCTCCGTGCCGAGTGCCACCAGGCCGCGGCTGCGGGCTTCGGCGATCCAGTCCCGGAGGCGGGCCGCGGTGGTGACGGTCTCGTAGGGGCCGAAGGGTGGGTGTTCGGGGGCGGTTTCCAGCTCCGCGGGCTCGGGGCTGGGGAGGGCTTCGCCGTCGAGGCCCAGGCGGGTGGCGGTGCTGCGGAACCCCATGCCGTGCAGCCAGGCGACCAAGGTGGGGCGGTCCGGGTCCTTCGCGACGAGGTCGTCGAGGGGCAGGGGCAGGGGCACGTCGCAGGCCAGCTCGACCAGGCGGCGGCTGATGCGGGCGGCTTCGGCGTGCTCGATGAGCATGTCGCGGCGCTTGCCGGGCTTCATGGCGGGGGCGGCGGCCAGCACGGCCTCGAGGGTGCCGAACTCCTGGATCAGCAACGCTGCGGTCTTGGGGCCGATGCCGGGGACGCCCGGGACGTTGTCGACGCTGTCGCCCATCAGGGCCTGGACCTCGACGACGAGGGCGGGGGGAACGCCGAACTTCTCCATCACCTCGGCCGGGCCGATCGGTTTCTGCTTGATGGGGTCCTGCATCTGCACCTGATCGTCGACCAGCTGCATCAGGTCCTTGTCGGAGCTGACGATCGTGGTGCGGAAGCCGGCGCGGGTGGCTTCGCAGGCGTAGCTGGCGATGAGGTCGTCGGCTTCCCAGTTGGCCAGCTCGATGGCGGGAACGCCGAAGGCGGCGGTGGCGTCGCGGACCAAGGCGAATTGCGGGATGAGGTCGGGGTCGGGCTCGGGGCGCTGGGCCTTGTACTTGGCGTAGAGATCGTTGCGGAAGGTCGTGCGCCCGGCGTCGAAGATGACGGCGATGTGGGTGCCCTCGTGCGTCGACAGCAGGCGGGCCAGCATGTTGGTGAAGCCGAAGACGGCGTTGACCGGGGTGCCGTCGGCCCGGGTCATGGGCGGCAGGGCGTGGAAGGCCCGGAAGATGAAGCCGGAGCCGTCGATCAGGATAAGGTGGCGGGGGGCCTGAAGGGGCATATCTGTGGGCGTGTCTGGGAGCGTGTCTGGGAGCGTGTCTGGGAGCGTGTCTGGGAGCGTGCTTGGGAGCGTGCTTGGGGGGGCTGCGGGTCCGCCGGCGTCGGGCACGGCTAGTGTCCGCTGCCGTCGCCGGCGCCTTCCGCGAGCAGGAAGACGCGGGAGCAATAGGGGCAGAAGGTCTGCAGGTGGTCGATGTGCAGCCAGACGCGGGGATGGCCGAGCGGCCCGTCGCCGCCGTCGCAGGCGATGGTGCGGCTGTCGACCTGGATGATCTCGGGGGTGCCGAGCTCGGGATGCGGCGTGTCGGCGCCGAAGGGCGCATCCGGGGCGGGTGGCAGGGACATGCTGTTCTCGATCTTTTGGGTGGCCGGGGGGCGTGGCGGGATGATACCCGTGCCCGCCGTGAGTTCAACCGCACTGGGCTGGCTGCGCCCGATCCTGCTTGTTGCGTTGCTGGCGTCCTGCACGGGCCTGCCGCGCTATGGGGTGGCCTTGCCGCCGGTGCCGGAGGCGCTGCTGCAGGCCGACGACGCGTTCACCCTGCCGGACGGGGCGCGGCTGCCGGTGCGGACCTGGTTGCCGGCCGGGACTGCCACTGGCCAGGGTCCTCGGGCCGTGGTGCTGGCGCTGCACGGGTTCAACGACAGCCGGGACGCCTGGGACATCCCGGCCCCGGCCTTTGCTTCTGCCGGCATTGCCGTGTTCGCGCCGGACCAGCGTGGCTTCGGGTCGGCACCGCTGCGGGGTTTCTGGCCTGGTGGCAAGACCCTGGCCGACGATGCGGCGGCCATGCTGGGCATCCTGCGGGCCCGGTATCCCGGGGTTCCGCTGTTCGCCATGGGCGAGAGCATGGGCGGCGCAGTGCTGATGACGCTGGCCGCGCGCCCCGACGCCCCGACGGTGGACGGGTGGATCCTGCTCTCGCCGGCGGTCTGGGGCCGGCAGCAGATGGGGCCGGCGCTCAGCGGAGGGCTGTGGCTGGTGGCCGGGCTGGCGCCCGGGCTGAGCGTAACGGGGGCGGAGGTGCCGCTGAAGGTGATGGCGAGCGACAACCGGGAGGCTCTGATCCGTCTGGCGCGCAATCCGCTGACCATCCGGCGCACCCGGTTCGACGCGCTGCGGGGCCTGACGGACGTGATGGACGCGGCGCAGGATGCGGCCCCGCGGGTGAAGGGCCGGGTGTTGGTCCTGTATGGCGGGCACGACACGCTGGTGCCGGCGGAGGCGATGCGGCGGGCCTGGACGCGGATGCCGGCCGGGGTGCGGCACGGGTTCTATCCGGCTGGATACCACCTGCTGCTGCGCGACCGCGCCCGGGCGGCCCCGACCGGGGACGTGCTCGGCTGGATCGCGGACCCCGGCGCCTGGTTGCCGTCGGGCGCCGACCTTTCAGCCGCGGCCTGGCAGGCCGACCGTCCGTGATCGTCGGCGCTTGGCATCGGAAGACGGGCGGGCTATGAGGATCGCGACGGACCCGTAGCTCAGCTGGATAGAGCGTTGCCCTCCGAAGGCAAAGGCCGGACGTTCGAATCGTCTCGGGTCCGCCAATCTGCACTGCAGTGACGTGCAGCCGGGGCTGCACTGCAGTGACGTTGTGCAGCCGGCGCTTCGCGCTGGGCGGGGCTTGTGGTCCATCGCAGCTGATGAGCATCGCGCCGTTTCGGCCGGAACCATACGGTTTCAGGCGCTGACGAATTTCACGCACAGCATCATGCGTCGCCGGCGGTGGCGTCGCGCCGCCTGCTGGAGGCGGTCGTGTATGGCGGTTGGGCGAGGCACGACCCCCTTTTGCCGTGGCAAAAGGGGGAGGCGACGCCTACTTGCGGCGGCGGATGAGACCGATGCCGGCGAGTGCCGAACCGACCAGAAGGAGGCTGGCGGGCTCGGGGATCGGGGTCTGCTGCGGCACGTTGACCAGGCCGATGTTGCCCTGGACCGTGTCGTCGAAACCCTTGTAGGTCTGACCGTCGTAGTTGCCGCCGTTGACGGAGAACGTGCTGATCGGCGAGTAGACGGTGAACGTCCCGAGGTTGTTGGACGTCGGGGTCAGGGCGGTGAAGCTCGTATCCGTGGTGGTCTGGCCGGCGACGACATAGTTGGTCGTGCCGTCATAGGTGAAACGGATGTTCGCCAGCGTCGGGTCGTCGTTGGTGTTGAAGCCGAACGCGCCGCCGGCATTCGTGTTCAGGAAGCTGAACGCGAACGACGAGGCGAGGATGCCGGTGGCGCTGAACACGACGTTGCCGCTGCCGTCCCGCAGCATGTTGCCGAAGTCGTAGACGGTGCCGAACTGGAACGGCGTGGGCGAGGTGGTGGACCCGTTCGTCGCATCGAGCTGACCGCCCGCGAGCTGGACGTTGTAGGTGTAGGAGTAGACGCCGCTGCCGATCGAGATCGGGTTGCCGCTCAAGGCGGTGATGATGTCGGCGCGGGCTGGCGAGACCGCTGCAAAACTGACGGCGCTCATCAGGGCAGCGGCGGCAAGACGAAGGGCGGGGGGTCGATACGACATACAGTCCTCATTGATTTGGGTGAGTGCTCCCCGATCCGTGCAAACATCATGCCAACATAACATAACAAAGACTTACACAGCGCCCGCAGCAAGACCCGTTAAAAAACCCGACACTTAGAGTTAACGGGAATGTGATTTTTCGCGTGTGGAACTGCAGCTGCATGGGTTGGCGGTACGGCAACGCATTCTGGCGAGGCGATCGCATGTCGTTGCGAATCGACTACTGTCCTCTTCTACCCCTGTCCTTGTGCGAACGACGGGATGCGTCGCCACCAATTGGATTTGTGTTTACCGTCTGAAGCGGACACTCGCGGGCTGATTGCCGGGCCGGGTGGTCCTGATCGGGAGGGGGCAATGGAAGTCAAGCTCGGTGGCCGGGTTGCAGTGGTGACGGGGGGGAGCAAGGGGATCGGGCTGGCGATCGCCACACGGATGGCCGAGAGCGGTGCCGACGTGGCGTTGTTGGCACGCCGGGCCGACGTGCTGGAGGAGGCGTGCGGGCTCGTGAGGCAGACGGCCCAGGGCCGCGTGCACGGGGTGGTCTGCGACGTGTCCCGTGCCGACGACGTGACGCGGGCCTATGCCGACGTGATGGCGCGGCTGGGGCGGGTCGACGTGGTCGTCAACAATGCCGGCACGTCGCAGACCGGCGCCTTCATGTCGGTCACCGACGAGGTCTGGCAGGCCGACCTCGACCTGAAGCTGTTCGCTGCGATCCGGCTGACGCGCCTGGTCTGGCCGCAGATGGTGGCGCGGCGGTGGGGCCGGGTCATCAACGTGCTGAACATCGGGGCCAAGGCGCCGAAGGCGGGTTCGGCGCCCACTGCCGTGTCGCGTGCGGCCGGGATGGCCTTGACGAAGGTGCTGGCCGGGGAGGGCGCGCCGCACAACATCCTGGTAAACTCGCTGCACGTCGGGCTGATCGACAGCGACCAGTGGGTGCGCCGGCATGCCGAGCGGTCCAACGCGCCGTATGCGGCGTTCCTGGCCGACATGGCGAAGGGTGTGCCGCTGGGGCGGGTGGGGAGTGCGGAGGAGTTCGCCAACGTCGCGTGCTTCCTCGCGTCCGACCTGGCGGGGTATGTGACGGGCACGGCGATCAACGTCGACGGCAACCTGTCGCCCGTTATGTAATGCGGGATCGGCATCTTCGGGTGATGGTCCCGGGCCTTGCCCAGGCGGCGCGCCGACGTCAGCTTGCCACGACCCTTCGTTTGACGGGCTGCCACGCCCGAGGAGCTTCTCATGACCGACACACAGGACTATGCCCCACCCGAGGTCTGGAGCTGGCAGCCCGGGAACGGGGGACGGTTCGCCACCATCAACCGTCCTGTCGCGGGCGCGACGCATGAGAAGGCGCTGCCGGTCGGCCGTCATCCGCTGCAGCTGTACTCGCTGGGCACGCCCAACGGCGTCAAGGTGACGGTCATGCTGGAGGAGCTGCTGGCGGCCGGCCACGCGGGCGCCGAATACGACGCATGGCTGATCCGGATCTCCGAGGGCGAGCAGTTCGGCAGCGGCTTCGTCGCGATCAACCCGAACAGCAAGATCCCGGCCCTGCTGGACCGCAGCGGCCCGGCCCCGGTGCGGGTGTTCGAGTCCGGCGCCATCCTGGTCTACCTCGCCGAGAAGTTCGGCGCCTTCCTGCCGACCGGGCCCGCGGCCCGGGCGGAATGCCTGTCCTGGCTGTTCTGGCAGATGGGGAGCGCGCCGTATCTGGGGGGTGGTTTCGGCCACTTCTACGCGTACGCGCCGAAGCCGATCGAGTATGCGATCGATCGGTTCTCGATGGAGGTGAAGCGGCAGCTGGACGTGCTCGACCGCCGACTCGCCGAAAGCGAGTATCTGGCCGGGCCCGAGTATACGATCGCGGACATCGCGGTCTGGCCCTGGTATGGGGCGCTGGTGCATGGGCATCTGTACGGGGCGTCCGCCACCTTCCTGCAGGTGAAGGAGTATGGGCACGTGCTGCGTTGGGCCGGCCTGATCGGGTCGCGCGCGGCGGTGCAGCGGGGACGGATGGTCAACCGCATCTCGGGCGAGGCATCGAGCCAGCTGCACGAACGGCACGAGTCGTCCGACTTCGCGACGAAGACGCAGGACAAGTTTGCGCCGCCCGGTTGAGGCTGCGTCGCTGCGGGCCCGAAACCGGTCGGCTGTGACGAAACCTTACAAGTTTCTGTGTGCGATCCACAATTCCCGTGTTTAAGCTTTGATTGACGAATGGGACGGACGGCATTGCGATGGATGTGGACGCGGGAGACTTCGCCGAGATCAGCCTGCGGCACCCTATGGTGCCTCCGGGTTTTCGGCGATTGTCCGACAAGGTCCTGATCGTGTTCCACCATGCATGTGACCGTGACGACCTCGAGGCGGCCGAGCACCTGCTCAATCTGCTGGAGCTGCTCACGATGCGGGGTCCGCGACCCGAGACCGGGAACCGGCGCCTGAACGTCGATGGGCTGGTCAGCGCGCATGAGCGTTTGTGGCGCCTGAAGAACCCCGGGCGGGACTGACGCCGATCGGGGATCAATCTTTGACGTCGAGGTGTCGGCGATGTGTGCCCCGGGTGCGTGGTCGGGGATAGGACTGGCATGACCGACAAGCGGTTGGATGTGCGCCAGCCCGTCCTGAAGGTGGCGAAGATCCTGTTCCAGGACAGCGTGGTGGACTGCATCGTCCTCGACTTCTCGGCCGGCGGGGCGCGGGTCAGCACCGATGTCGTCATCCCGTTCCCCGATGCGGTCAAGATCGAGCTCCGCAGCGGGGGCGTGTGGGATGCGACGCGAAGCTGGCAGCGCGGGTTGGAGACCGGCTTCACCTTCAAGGGGTTCGCCGGCCTGCATGCCGCGGCGACCGCCGAGGTCGCGGCCTTGTCCGACCGGCTGGGCCGCTCCGGCGTGCATGACGTCACGGAGCGCCTGGCGGAGGCGCGCTGGTTCGACCATCCGGAGCTGAAGACCGCGTCGCGGGCGGTGGATGTTGCCATCCAGCGGCTGGAGCAGGTGCTCCATGCGGCCGCCCGGCGCGCTCCCTAATCGTAGAAAGTCAGCTGGCGAGGTGCAGGGCGCTCTGCCAGGTCGGCGACGTCATGAACAGCGTGCTTTCGTCCAGCCGGTCGTAGAAGTCCAGGAGGTCCGGCAGGTTCCGCTCGGGGTGGCCGATCAGGTAGCCCTGCACCTCGTCGCAGCCGTAGGATTGCAGGATGGCGAGCTGGTCCGATCGCTCGACCCCTTCGGCGCAGACGGTCATGCCGAGCCCGGCGCCCAGCTGCAGGACGGCCTGCACGATGGCGCCGGTGCGGCGGCACTGCCCCAGCCGCCGGACGAAGGACTGGTCCAGCTTCAGCTTGTCGAACGGCATGTCCTGTAGGTAGCCCAGCGACGCGTATCCGGTGCCGAAGTCATCGAGGGACAGCCGAACGCCCATGGTCTTGATGCGGGCCAGGTCGGTGGCGGCGGTGATCTTGCTTTGGATCATCATGGCTTCGGAGACCTCGAGCTCGAGCCGGGCCGGGTCGATCTCGCTTTCCTCGAGGGCGCCTGCGACGGCGGCCGTCAGCCCGGTGCCGTCGAACCAGCAGGCCGAGACATTGACCGCGGCCCGCAGGTGGGCCGGCCAGCGGGCGGCGGCCGAGCAGGCCTGGCGCAGCACCCAGGTGTCGAGCTTGCGATGCAGGCCGAGCTGTTCGATGACGGGCACGAACACGCCGGGCGGGGTGTTGCCGTGGCCCCGGCGGTCCCATCGGACCAGCGCCTCGAATCCCAGAAGCTCTCCGGAGCTGCAGGTGACGATCGGCTGCCAGTGGATGCGGAACAGGCCGGCATCCAGCGCCAGCCGGAGGTCGCGCTCCAGGGCGGGATGCTCGACGGCCTCGTAGAAATGGTCGCTCTGCGTGAAGTCGGTCTGCAGCTTCATGGCATGTCCTGCCCGGCCACCGGGCCCGTGTCATACGGGGGGCAGCACGGAATTCGCAGGATTTGACCACGCGCGACGCTTGTGCGGCTGTCAGGTATTGATCGGAATGGTTGGCCGCGGGCTGGCCGACCAGAGCGCCTACCGGATGCCGAAGCCCAGCGCATGCAGGGCCGTGCTGAGACGTTCCCGGCCACTCAGCCCCTTGATCGGACCCAGGCGGTTCAACACGAGGTCCGTCCAGCCCTGCTGCGCCATGGCCTGCTCCAACTGGAAGTGGCGCAGGGTCTCGTCGTAGCTGCCGATGAGGCCGGGCTCGCCGGGCGTGCCGTAGGTTTCCCGGTGCAGCACGACGGGCTGCGGCAGGCGCGGCTTGACGCTGGCTGGCCGCGTCGCGTCCTCGTAGCCGATGCACAGGCCGAACACGGCCATGACTCCGGGCGGCAGGCCCAGCTCCGCCGCGACCTCCTCGGGATGGTTGCGAAGGGCGCCGATGTAGACGGTGCCGAGCCCGAGGGATTCGGCTGCGACCGTCGCGTTCTGGGCCGCGAGCGCGGCGTCGATCGCCGCCACCAGGAACATCTCCAGGTAGGGCAGGGCCTCCATCGTCCGGCCGGCCTGCTCGCCCACGCGGAGGGCCCGCGACAGGTCGGCGAGCCACACCAGGAAGAGCGGCGCCTGGCGGATGTGCTTCTGGCCCCCTGCCAGGTCCGACAGGCGGGCCCTGCGGTCGGCGTCCTCGACCGCGACCACGCTCCAGGTCTGCAGGTTGCTCGATGTCGCGGCCGACTGCCCGGCCGCGACCAGCGCCTCGAGCGTGCCGGGGGGCAGCGGCTGGTCCGTGTAGGCGCGGACGGACCGATGCTGCATCAGCACGTCGATGACCGGTGACCAGGTCTGCGTGTCCGGCACGGCCTCGCCGTACCGCTCGGACAGGCGCTTCGGGGCGGCGGCGGGCGGGTTGTGGTCGGGCATCAGGCGGCCTGCAACGCGTTCCAGACGCGCTCCGGGGTGGCGGGCATGTCGATGGTCCGGCCGCTCAGGGCATGAACCAGCGCGTTGATCATGGCCGGCGGGCTGCCGACGGCCCCAGCCTCGCCGGCGCCCTTGACCCCCAGCGGGTTGCTGGCACAGGGCACCTCGATCAGGTCGACCTCGATGTCCGGCAGGTCGGAGGCGCGGGGCAGGGCGTAGTCCATGAGGCTGCCCGACAGCAGCTGGCCCGACGCGATGTCGTAGGCGGTGCGTTCCATGACGGCCTGGCCCACGCCCTGGGCGACGCCGCCGTGCACCTGGCCGCGGACGATCATCGGGTTCACCGCCTTGCCGACGTCGTCGCACACGATGTAGCGCATGACGTGGATGGAGCCGGTGTCGGTGTCGACCTCGATCTCGGCCATGTGGCAGCCATTGGGGAAGGTGTGCACGCCGATCTGCGCGACCTCGGCGGCATCGAGCTGCGTCGCGCCCTCGCGCCCGTGCTGGTGCATGGCGAGCTGGACGATGTCCATGCCGCGGTCGGTGCCGACGACGCTGAACCGGCCGTCTTCGAAGACGATGTCGGCGACAGCCGCCTCGAGCGCCTCGGAGGCGGCGATCTTGCCCTTGTCGATGACGCTGGCGGCGGTCACGAGGATGGCCTGGCCTTCGGAATACAGGCTGCGGGCGCCGCCGGTGCCGCCGCCCGTTTGGATGGTGTCGGTGTCGCCCTGCCGGATGCGGATCTTGTCGCCATCGATGCCGAGCTGGGCGGCGGTGAGCTGGACGTAGGCGGTCTCGTGCCCCTGGCCGGTGCTCTGTGTGCCGACGAAGACGTCGACGAAGCCATCGGGCGAGAAGCGGATCTCGGCGCGCTCGCTGTCGGCGCCGCCGGTCGCCTCCAGATAGTAGGCCATGCCGATGCCCCGCTTGCGGCCGCGCCGCTCGCTGGCGGCCCGGCGCGCCTCGAAACCGTTCCAGTCCATCTTCTCGAGCGCCGCGTCGAGCACGCGGCCGAAGTCGCCGCTGTCGTAGGTCTGGTTCATGGCGCTGCGGTACGGCATGGCGCTGGGCTGGACCATGTTCTTGCGGCGGATGGCGATGCGGTCCATGCCGATCTCGTTCGCCGCCGTGTCGATGAGGCGTTCGACGAGGTAGTTGCTCTCGGGGCGCCCGGCACCGCGGTAGGCGTCGACCGGGACGGTGTTGGTGAAGACACCGAGCACCTGGGCGTGGATCGCCTGGAAGCCGTAGACGCTGGCCAGGACCTTGGTGCCGGCGCCGGTCGGGATGAAGGGGGCGTAGTTGCTGAGGTAGGCGCCCATGCCGGCGACGTTGCGCGTCCGCATGGCGAGGAACGTGCCGTCCTTGTCGAGCGCCAGCTCGCCCTGGGTGATGTTGTCGCGGCCATGCGTGTCGGACAGGAAGGCCTCGCTGCGTTCGCTGGTCCACTTCACGGGGCGGCCCAGCTTGCGCGCGGCGTAGCAGACCAGCGCATGTTCGGCGTACAGGAACAGTTTCATGCCGAAGCCGCCGCCCACGTCGGGGGTGATGACGCGGAAGCGGTCGGCGGGCACATGGAAGATGGCGCTGGCCAGCATGTCCTTGATGCCCCAGCCGCCCTGGGTGTTGGTGGTCAGCGTCCAGCGGCCGGTGGCGGCGTCGAACTGGGCGATGGCGGCCCGCGCCTCCATGCTGTTGACGACGATGCGGTTGTTCACGACCGTCAGGCGGGTGACGTGGGCGGCGGTCGCGAACAGGTCGGCGACCTTCTGCTTGTCGCCGGTGTCCCAATCGAAGCAGACGTTGCGCGGCACGTTCGGCCAGACCAGCGCCTGCCCGGCATCCATCGCGGCGCCCAGGTCGGTGATGCTGGGCAGGATGTCGTATTCGACCTCGATCGCCTCGGCCGCATCCCGGGCCGCCTGCGAGGTCTCGGCGACGACGAGTGCCACGGGGTCCCCGACATGGCGGACGGCGCCGATGGCCAGGATGGGGTGCGGCACGTCGGCGCGCTTGCTGCCGTCGCTGTTCTTGAGCGGGATCGCGCAGGGGACACCACCGATGCCGTCCGCCTCGATGTCGGCGCCGGTGTAGACGCCCAGGACGCCCGGCAGCGCCTTGGCGGCGGCCGTGTCGACGGACAGGAGCTTGGCCGCGGCATGCGGGCTGCGGAGAACGATGGCGTGCAGCTCTCCCGGGAGGGCGATGTCGTCGGTGTAGCGCCCGTGGCCGAGCAGCAGGCGGGGGTCTTCGACGCGGCGGACGGGCTGGGCGACACCGAACTTGGTCATACGGGGATCTCCTGAGGCAGCAGGCATGGGTTGATGTGCGGGGACGTCGGCAAACGTCAATGCGACGGTGGATGTCCGGCGGCTGCAGCTGGCTTGTTGAAGCGGGCCTTCGCGCGTTCCCGCAAGGTCTGGAACACGACATACAGCATGGGAATGAGGAAGATGCCGAGCGAGCTTGCGGCGAGCATGCCGGCGAACACCGGCGTGCCCACGGCCCGGCGGCTGACCTGGGCGGCACCGTTGGCCGTCACCAGCGGCACCAGGCCGAGGATGAAGGCGATCGACGTCATCATCACGGCGCGGAACCGCGTCTGGGCGCCGAGGCGGGCGGCCTCGACGATCGACTTGCCTTGCTCGCGCTGGTCCTTGGCGAACTCGACGATCAGGATGCCGTTCTTGGCGGCGAGCGCGATCAGCACCACGAGGCCGATCTGCGCATAGAGGTCGAGGGCCAGACCGGTGATCTGCAGGCCGATGAACGAGCCGAGGATGCCGACGGACACCGAGAGCAGGACGGGGATCGGGATCACCCAGCTTTCATAGAGGGCGACCAGGAACAGGTAGGCGAACAGGATCGCGAGCGCCAGGATGGAGCCGGTCTGGCCGGCGGCCTGCCTTTCCTGGAACGCCGTCCCGGTCCATTCGGAGCCGTAGCCGGCGGGCAGCGTGCTGCGGCTGACCGCCTCCATGGCGTTGAGCGCGTCGCCCGAGGAGACGCCGGGCTTGGGGGAGCCCTGGACGGTGATGGAGCGGTAGTTGTTGTAGCGGCTGATCGTCTGCGGGCCGAGGACGATGCGGGCGTCGGCGATGGAGCGCAGCGGCACCATGGTGCCGACCCGGTTGCGGACGTAGATGCGCCAGATGGCCGGAATGTCGGTCCGGTCGGCGGCGTCGCCCTGGATGTTCACCTGCCAGGTGCGGCCGAACAGGTTGAAGTCGTTGATGTAGATGCCGCCCAGCGTCGCCTGCAGGGCTGTGAACACGTCGCTGATCGACAGGCCCAGCGCCTGCGCCTTGTCGCGGTCGATGTCGAGATAGATGCTGGGCGAGGTCGCGCTGAAGGTGCTGAACACGCGGTTGAGCCTGGGATCCTGGTTCGCCGCGGCCAGCAGGCCGTTCAGCACGCCGCCCATCTCGGCCGGTTCCCGACCCTCAAGGTTCTGCAGCTGGTACTCGAAGCCGCCGCCGGTCGACAGGCCGATGATGGGGGGCAGGTTGAAGGGGAAGATCACGGCCGACTGGATGGCCTGCACGCCGCCGAACATGCGGCCGATCAGGGCCTGCACCTTGTCGGCGGTGGCCGGGCGGTCGGCGAACGGCTTCATCCGCATGACCATGAAGCCGGCGTTGGACTGGTTGCCGGCATCGAGCAGGGAGAAGCCGACGATCGAGAGCACGTTCTGGATCTGCGGGATGGACCGCGCGACCGCCTCGACCCGTTCGACCACCTGCCGGGTGCGGGTGACGCTGGCGCCGTCGGGCAACTGGATGGCGGTGAAGAAGGCGCCTTGATCCTCCTCGGGCAGGAAGCCGGTCGGGGTGCGGGCGCCGAGGACGAAGATGCCGGCCCCGAGTGCCACCACCAGGATGATGGACAGCAGGGCGAAGCGCAGCAGACGGGTGACGACGTTGGCGTAGCCGTCGCGGACGTTGTCGATGCCCCGCATGACGTAGCCCATGACCCCGCGGCGGGGCCCGGTGTGGCGGAGGAACACGCCGCAGAGCGCCGGCGAAAGCGTCAATGCGTTCACGGCCGAGATCAGCATGGCGACCGAGATGGTGACCGCGAACTGCCGGAAAAGCGTGCCGGAGATGCCGGGGATGAAGCCGATCGGCACGAAGACGGACAGCAGTACTAGGGTGATGGCGATGATTGGGGCCGTGATCTGCCCCATCGCCTTTTTCGTGGCGTCCTTCGGCGAGAGGTCCGGCTCCTCCTCCAGGACGCGCTCCACGTTCTCGACCACCACGATGGCGTCGTCCACCACGATGCCGATGGCCAGGACGAGGGCAAGCAGGGAGACGGTATTGGCCGAGTAGCCGATCGTCAGCAGGACGGCGAAGGTGCCGATGAGGCTGACCGGGACGGCGATCACCGGGATGATGGTGGCGCGGAAGCTGCCCAGGAAGGCGTAGACAACGATGACGACGAGGACGAAGGCCTCGCCGAGCGTCTTGACGACCTCGTCGATCGTGTCGCTGACGAAGGTGGAGCTGTTGTAGAACACCGTCGAGGACAGGCCCTGCGGGAAGCGGCTGCCCAGGTCGTCGAGGGCGTCCTGCACGCGCTTGCTGGTCTGGACCGCGTTGGCGCCCGGCGCAAGATAGATGGCGAGGGTGACGGCGGGGTTGCCGTTCAGGCGGCTTTCGCTGTCCTGCGTGGCCGCACCCAGCTCGACCCGCGCCACGTCGCGGACATGCAGGACGGAGCCGTCGGGATTTGCGCGGATGATGATCGCGCCGAACTCCTCGGGCGTGGTCAGGCGGCCCTTGGTCTGCAGGTTGATCTGGAACTGCGTGTCGTTGCTGGTCGGCCGCGCGCCCACGCGCCCGACCGCGCCCTGCACGTTCTGCGACTGGATGGCTGCGATGATGTCGCTGGGCGCGATGTTGAGGCCGATCAGCCGGTTGGTGTCGAGCCAGATACGCATGGAGTAGTCCAGCGCGCCGAACAGCGACGCGCTGCCGACGCCCGAGACCCGGCTGATCCGGTCCAGCACGTTGATCGTCACATAGTTGGAGATGAACAGCGGGTCCTGGCCTGCGGCGGTGCTGGAGAAGGCCAGGAACTCGAGGATGGCCGAGGAGCGCTTCTGGACCGTCACGCCCTGGCGCTGGACTTCGGCCGGCAGACGGGAGAGGGCGGCCTGGACGCGGTTGTTGACGTTGACGGTGTTGATGTCGGGGTTGGTGCCCAGCGCGAACGAGACGGTCAGGCCGTAGCTGCCGTCGTTGGCGGAGTTCGACTTCATGTAGATCATCTGGTCGGCGCCGTTGACGGACGCCTCCAGCGGCTGCGCGACCGTCGCCTCGACCACGGCGGCCGACGCGCCGGGGTAGCGCGTGATGACCTGGACCTGCGGCGGGACGATGTCGGGGAACTGGGCGACGGGGATGCGGAGCATGGCCAGCCCCCCGGCGATGGTCATGATGATGGCGATGACGATGGCCAGGCGCGGCCGGTCGACGAAGGTGGCGGAGATCAAGTGCGCGGACCCTGGGGCGGCACGGTGGGCCGGGCGGCCGCGGGCGACGGCGCGACGACGGCGCCGGGCCGCACCCGCTGCACGCCGTCCACGACGACCGTCTCGCCTTCGTTCAGGCCGGACGAGACGACGGCGGTGTCGGGCGTGCTCTGCCCCAGCTGGACCCGGCGCTGCTCGGCCTTGTTGCCGTCGCCGATCACCCAGACGTAGTTGCCCTGCTGGTCCGACAGGATGGCCGCCCGCGGGATGCCCAGCGCCTGGATCGGCTCGACCCCTTCGAGGTTGACCGTCACGAACTCGCCGTCGCTCAGCTCGCGGGAGCCGACTTCGCTGGCCTTGGCGCCGGGCCGGGTCGGGTTGGGCACCCGGGCGCGGAAGGTGAGCGTGTCCGTGTTGGTGGCGACCGTGGGGTCGACGGAATCGAGCTGCCCGGTGGGCCCGTACATCTTGCCGTTGGGCAGGCGGAGCTTGATCACGACGGCGCTGAAGCCGCCCTTGCTGGCGTAACGGTCGCGCAGATCGAGCGCCGCCCGGACGGAGATGGGGAACAGGACATACATCGGGTCCTGGCTGACGATGGTGGCCAGCACGCCGCTGCTGGGGCCGACGACGTTGCCCTCGGTCGCCGCGGTCCGGCCGATCTGGCCGTCGATGGGCGCCTTGATCTCGGTATAGTCCAGGTTGACCTGGGCGATGCGGAGCTGGGCCTGCGCGTTGGCGAGCTGGGCGGCCTGGCTGCGCTGGGCGGCCTGGGCGTCCTCGACGTTGCTGCGCTGGCCTGCGGGGCCACCCAGCAGGGCCTGGGCGCGGCCGAGCGTCAGGTTGCGGCCCTGGAGCAGTGCGTCGGCCTGGCCGACATTGGCGGCCTGGGCGGCGACCTGCGCCTCGAACGGCGGGCGTTCGAGGCGATACAGCACGTCGCCGGCATGCACCTCGCCGCCCTCGGTGAAGTGCCGTTCGGTCAGGAAGGCGGTCACCCGGGCCACCAGATCGACCCTGCTGACCGACTGGATGCGCCCCACGAACTCGCTGGTCTCGATCACGGGGCGGGTCACCGCCTGCGCGACGCCCACGGCCGGCGGTCCGCCCGGGCCCGGCTGTGCCGCGGCGGGGCCGGCTGTCGTCAGGAGAAGAAGGACAGGGATCGGCGAGAGCAGACCAACCAGGGAGGCCAGGCGCATCGATGTACCTTCGGTGGTTGCAACAGAACATAGCTGGGTCCGCCCGCAGCCGGGCGCAAGCCACCCTACCCCACAAGCCCGCCGCGTGCACGCGCGGAGCGTGCCTGACCCCGCGGGGCTGCTTGCGCTCCGGCGGTCGTGGACGCAGTTTGGCTTCGATAAGGGAGGGCGACCATGGACGATCGGGTGGTGGTGTGCGAGGTCGGGCCGCGGGACGGCTTGCAGATGGCCCATGGCCGGATGGCCACCGCCACGAAGATCCGTTGGATCGAGGCCCTGGCCGCGTCCGGATTGCCGGAGATCGAGGTGGGGAGCTTCGTTCCGGCCCGGGTGATCCCGCAGATGGCCGACACCGACGAGGTCGTGCGCGCGGTCCGGGGCTCGCCGGCGCTGATCGTGGCGCTGGCGCCCAACCTGAAGGGCGCGCAGCTGGCGGCCGCGGCCGGCGCGCAGCGGATCTCGGTCCCGGTCTCGGTCAGCGAGGGGCACAGCCGGGCCAACACCAACCGCACGACGGCCGAAGCGGTGGCCGAGGTCGGGCGGATCGTCGCCTGGGTGCGCGAGAGCGGCACGACGCTGCAGGTCGAGGCGGCGTTGAGCACGGCGTTCGGCTGTTCGATCGATGGCCCCGTCGCCGAGCGGCGGGTCGTCGCGGTCGCGGAGGCGCTGGTGCAAGCGGGCGCGGACCTGGTGGCGCTGGCGGACACCGTGGGATACGGGCACCCGGCCCAGATCCGCCGGGTCGTCCGGGCCGTGCGTGCCGCGGTCGGGGAGCGGCTGGAGGGGTTGCACCTTCACGACACCATGGGGCTGGGCCTGGCGAACGCGCTGGCGGGGCTGGACGAGGGCATCCGCAGCTTCGATTCCAGCCTGGCGGGCCTCGGCGGCTGTCCCTATGCCCCCGGCGCGAGCGGCAACATCGTGACGGAAGACCTGGTGTTCATGCTGGAAAGCATGGGAATGCACACCGGGGTGGACATCGAGGGGCTTCTGGCCGCCCGGGCGATCCTGGCGGAGGGGCTGCCGGACGAGCCCCGGCATGGCGGGGTGGCCCGGGCCGGCCTGCCGCGGACGTTCAAGGCCGCGGCGTGAGCACCGCTCCGCTTGCCGGGCTGCGCGTCGTCGAGTTCGCGCACATGGTCATGGGCCCGGCCTGCGGGCTGATGCTGGCCGACCTGGGCGCGGACGTCGTCAAGGTGGAGCCGGCGGGCGAGGGCGACAAGCCGGCCGGGGACAACACGCGGCGGCTGCATGGGGCGGGCAGCGGCTTCTTCGCCATCATGAACCGCAACAAGCGCAGCCTGATGCTGGACCTGAAGTCCGACGAGGGGCAGGGGATCGCGCGCGCCCTGATCGCCCGCGCCGACGTGCTGATCGAGAACTTCCGGCCCGGCGCGTTGGACAAGCTCGGTCTGTCGTCCGAGCGGCTGCGGGGCGAGAACCCGCGGCTGATCTATTGCAGCTGCAAGGGGTTCCTGCCGGGTCCCTACGAGAACCGGGTGGCGCTGGACGAGGTGGTGCAGATGATGGGCGGCCTGGCGTACATGACGGGTCTGCCGGGCAAGCCGATGCGGGCGGGGTCCAGCATCAACGACATCCTGGGCGGGACCTTCGCGGCGCTGGGCATCATGGCGGCGGTGGAGGAGCGGCACCGGACCGGGGTGGGCCAGCACGTGCAGGCCGGGCTGTTCGAGACGAACGCGGTGCTGGTGGCGCAGCACATGGCGCAGGCGGTGGTGTCGGGCCAGGCGCCGCCGCCGATGGGCGTGCGGCGTCCGGCCTGGCCGATCTACGACATCTTCGCGACGGCGGATGGGAGCCAGGTGTTCGTCGGCGTGGTGACGGACACGCAGTGGCGCCTGTTCTGCCGCAGCTTCGAGTTGGGCGAACTCGCGTCGGACCCATCGCTTTCGACCCAGACCGATCGCGTGAAGGCGCGCGACCGCGTCCTGCCGGTCGTCGCGGCGGCGCTGGGGCGTTTCGATGCGGCGGCGCTCATGGCGCGGTGCGAGGCGCTGGGTCTGCCGTTCGCGCCGATCGCCGAGCCCGTCGACCTGTTCGACGATCCGCACCTGAACGCTTCGGGAGGGCTGGTGCCGTTGACGCTGGACGATGGCCGGCCGATCAAGCTGCCGGCGCTGCCCTTGTCGATGGACGGGAAGCGGCTGGCGCAACGGCGCGGCCTGCCGGCGGTCGGGCAGCACACGGCGGAAATCCTTGCGGAGATCGGGTGGCCCTTGGCCTGTTAGCCGAGATCATGGCAACCACGGGGCGTGGCGCGCGCTGCAGTCCCTGACGGCCACTATGGAGCGGAGTATGGCGAAGGACGACATTCTGGCGCCGATACGCACCCGAGCCTACTACCTGTGGGAACAGGCGGGCCGGCCTGCGGGGGGCGACCTGGCTTTTTGGGACCAGGCCCGGTCGGAGATCGAGCACGAGGAGGAGCAGAAGGCGTCCTTGTCCGGCGAAGGATAGCTGGGCGTCAGGGCGCCTTCTGCCGCGCGGCCATCTTGTCCTGCGTGGACATCCAGGCGAAGACGGCAGGCATGAACCAGGGCTTGCCGTTGAACAGGGGCACGGCGGCGGGCGGGCGCATATCGAGTGCCGAGGCGCCGGCCGCGTCGCCCAGGATCTGGAACGCCGCCTTCTGCCCGGCCCAGCGCGCCCACACGGTCCCGCTGCCGCAGTAGCCCGCCGCGTACCGCTTGCCGCCATGGGCGAACAGGCGGGGGATCATGTCGCGGTGCATGGCGACGTTGCCGAACCAGCTGTAGTCCAGCGGCGTCTCGTCCAGGATCGGGAAGATGTCGACCATGGCCCGGCGCAGCGCCTCGGTCGCCCAGGCCGGGTCGCCGCTGATGGTGCCGTCGCGGCCGCCGAACAGGATGCGGGTGCCGTCCGGGCTGGGGCGGTAGTAATAATGCAGCTTCCGGGTCTCGGTGCACATCATGCGCCGGGGCATCAGCTCGCCCATCAGGTTGGGGGAGAGTGGCGCCGTGGCGACGATGCGGCTGCGGATGGGCACGAGCCTGCGACGGAGCCAGCGGTCGGACCGGTCGGTGTAGCCATTGGTGCAGGTCAGGACGTCACGCGCCTTGGTCACGCCCCGGGCGGTGGTGACCGCCCATCCGTCGCCGGCCTCCCGCACCTGGGTGACGGCGGTCTCGCCGTGGATGACGACCCCGGCGTCGAGTGCCACCCTCAGCATGCCGGCGTGGAACTTCGCCGGGTGCAGGCCGCCGATGTCCATGCGGACCGCGCCGCCATGATAGGTGTCGGTGCCCAGGTAGTCCCGCTGTTCGCTTCGGGTCACGCCATGGGCCTCGATGCCCAGGGTCGCGTGCAGGTGGTCGGCTTCGCGGGCGAGGGCGTCGTAGTCGCGGGGGGCGAAGGCCCCGGCAAAGCGGCCGACCAGCGCGAAGTCGCAGTCGATCTTCTCGTCGGCGATGAAGCGATACAGGTCCTCGCGTGCGGCCTTGCCCTCGGCCAGGATCGCCGTGGCGGCCGGCACGCCGAAGCGGGACTCGAGAGCCTCCTTGGTGGGACGCAGGTTGCCGCTGGTGATGCCGCCGTTGCGGGTGGATGCGCCTTCGCCGGGCTTCTGCTTGTCGAACACGTGCACCGCGCGGCCGGCGCGGGCCAGGGTGATGGCGGCCGACAGCCCGGTGTAGCCGGCGCCGACGATGGCCACGTCGCAGCCGGGTTCGACGGCGCGCTCGGCCAGGCGGGTGAGCGGCGCAGCCTGCCACCAATAGGCGTCGTTCGAAGCTGGGGCTTTGGTCGGCGTGGTCATGCGGCGTCCCCGATGCGGCCCGATCGATCGATCATAGCGCGGCCCTGCATTCTGCCAATCGCCTTCCGTGGCTTGGGCTTAGGGCGGGATGGTCATCGTGGCAGACCGGCGCACCGTTCCCGCCCTCGACGCGACCTGATAGAACGGCGGCAGTCACAACGGAGAGCTTGGCGATGACGACCGTGGGCAACCGCACATCCGATCATCCGATCGAACCCATTTTCCTCGAGCGCTGGTCGCCTCGGGCCTTCACGGGGGAGGCCATCCCGGAAGCCGAGCTGATGTCGATTTTCGAGGCCGCGCGCTGGGCCCCGAGCTCGTACAACTCGCAGCCCTGGCGCTACGTCTATGCACGGCGGGATACGCCGGCGTGGGAGGCGATGTTCAGCTTGCTGGGCGAGTTCAACCAGAGCTGGGCGAAGGGTGCTGCGGCGCTCGTGGTCCTGGCCTCGAGCTCGACGATGATCCCGCCGGGCAAGGACCAGCCGGTCCCGTCGCACAGCCATTCGCTGGATGCCGGGTCGGGCTGGGGTTATGCGGCGCTGCAGGCGCAGAAGATGGGCTGGCACACGCATGGGATGGTCGGGTTCGACATCCCGCGCGCCTTTGCCGAGCTGGGCTTCCCCGAGGGCTACCGGGTCGAGCTGGCGTTCGTCATCGGGCGGCAGGGTGACAAGAGCACCCTGCCCGAATACCTGCAGGGGCGGGAGGAGCCGAGTTCCCGCAAGCCGCTGTCGGAGATCGTGTTCGAGGGCAAGTACAAGGGCTAGGCCAGCCTGGCCGTCCGTCCCGGGCGAGTGGCCCGGGATGGGTGGGGATCAGCGGGTCGGGCGGGGTGGCTGGACGGTGTAGTCGTAGAAGCCGCGCCCGGTCTTGCGACCGTACCAGCCGGCCTCGACGTATTTCACCAGGAGCGGGCAGGGCCGGTACTTGCTGTCCGACAGGCCGTTGTGCAGGACCTGCATGATGCTGAGGCAGGTGTCGAGGCCGATGAAGTCCGCCAGCTCCAGCGGGCCCATCGGGTGGTTGGCGCCCAGCTTCATGGCCGTGTCGATGGCGGTGATGCTGCCGACGCCTTCGTACAGGGCGTAGACGGCTTCGTTGATCATGGGCACGAGGATGCGGTTGACGATGAAGGCCGGGAAGTCTTCGGAGACGGAGGTCGTCTTGCCCAGCCGGGCGCCGAGGGCCTGGACGGCCTGGAACGTCGGTTCGTCGGTGGCGATGCCGCGGATCACCTCGATCAGCTTCATGACCGGAACCGGGTTCATGAAGTGCATGCCGATGAACTTCTCGGGCCGGTCCGTGCTGGCGCCGAGCCGGGTGATGCTGATGCTGCTGGTGTTGCTGGCCAGCATGCAGCCGGGCTTCAGGTGCGGCAGGATGCTTTTGTAGATGGCGCGCTTCACGTCCTCTTTCTCGGTCGCGGCCTCGATGACGAAGTCGACGTCGCCGAAGTCGGCGTAGTCGAGCGAGGTTTGGATGAGGCTGAGCGCCTCCATCTTCTGGTCGGCGGTGATGCTGCCGCGGGCCGCCTGGCGGTCCATGTTGCGGCCCATCGTGGCGCGCGCCTTCTCGAGCGCGTCGGCCTTGGCGTCGATCATCACCACCGGCAACCCGGCCAGCGCGCAGACATGGGCGATCCCGCTGCCCATCTGCCCGGCGCCGACGATCCCGATCCGTTCGATCACGGGCGTCGCCTGGTTCAGGTCGGCCGTGCCCGGCAGCACCGCGCCGGAGACGTTCACGCGGTGCGCTCCAGCTCGGCCTTCAGCTCCGGCAGGATGGTGAACAGGTCACCGACCAGGCCGTAATCGGCAACCTGGAAGATCGGAGCCTCCTCGTCCTTGTTGATGGCGACGATCACCTTGCTGTCCTTCATGCCGGCCAGGTGCTGGATGGCACCCGAGATGCCGACGGCGACATAGAGGTCGGGCGCGACGATCTTGCCCGTTTGCCCGACCTGGTAGTCGTTGGGCACGAAGCCTGCGTCCACCGCGGCGCGTGATGCGCCGACGGCGGCCCCCAGCTGGTCGGCGATCGGCTCGATCAGCTTGAAATTCTCGCCGTTCTGCATGCCACGCCCGCCGGAAATCACGACCCGGGCTGCCGTCAGCTCCGGCCGCTCGCTTTTAGACAGCTCGGCCGAGACGAAGCGGGACCGCCCGGCCTGGTCCGGCATGGTCACGGCCTCGATGACCGCGGTGCCGCCCTCGGGGGCGACCGGATCGAAGCTGGCGGCGCGGACGGTGATGATCTTCTTCGGGTCGCTCGACTGGACGGTCGCCAGCGCGTTGCCGGCATAGATGGGCCGGACGAAGGTGTCGGGCCCGTCGACGGCGGAGATGTCGCTGATCGGCTGCACGTCCAGCAAGGCGGCGACGCGGGGCATCACGTTCTTGCCGATCGCGGTGCTGGCCGCGAAGATGTGATCGTGGTGGCCGGCCATCTGCACCAGCAGGGCGGCCAGGGGCTCGGCCAGCGCGTGCTCGAACACCGGGCTGTCCGCAACATGGACCTTGGTCACGCCGGCCAGCTTGGCTGCCGCCGCCGAGGCCGGGCCCAGGCCGTGCCCGGCGACGAGGACATGCACCTCGCCCAGCTTGCTCGCCGCCGTCACCGCGCTGCGGGACGGCTGCTTGATCTCGCCGTTCTCATGATCGAGCAGGACCAGGGATGCCATCGTCAGATCACCTTCGCTTCTGTGCGGAGTTTCGCGACCAGTTCGGCGACCGAGCCGACCTTCATGCCCGCCTGCCGCTTCGGCGGCTCGGACACCTTCACCAGCTTCAGGCGCGGCGCGGGATCGACGCCCAGCGCCTCGGGCTTCAAGGTCTCGATCGGCTTCTTGCGCGCCTTCATGATGTTCGGGAGGCTGGCGTAACGCGGTTCGTTGAGCCGCAGGTCGGTCGTGACCACGGCCGGAAGATCGAGCTGGAGCGTCTCGAGCCCGCCATCGACTTCGCGGGTGACGGTCAGCGTGCCGCCTTCGACGGTCAGCTTGCTGGCGAAGGTGCCTTGCGGCCAGCCGAGCAGGGCCGCGAGCATCTGTCCGGTGGCGTTCATGTCGTCGTCGATGGCCTGCTTGCCCATGATGACCATGCCGGGCTGCTCCTTGTCGACGAGCGCCTTCAGCATCTTGGCCACGGCGAGCGGCTGCAGCTCCACGTCGGTCTCCACCAGGATGCCGCGGTCGGCGCCCATGGCGAGCGCGGTCCGGATGGTCTCGGCGCAGGCGGCGACGCCCATGCTGACGGCGATGATCTCGGTGGCCACCCCTTTCTCCTTCAGACGGACGGCCTCCTCGACCGCGATCTCGTCGAAAGGGTTCATCGACATCTTGACGCCCGACGTCTCCACCCCGGTCCCGTCCGACTTCACGCGGACCTTCACGTTGTAGTCAACGACCCGCTTGATGGGGACGAGTAGCTTCATGATGACGGATGACCTTCATGGTTCTGGGCGGGCTTTCTAGGCCCGCGGGATCGATGCTGCACAGCAGCGTGCCATATCGCGGACCCGCGGGAAACGCCAGAGGGCCGGCTCAGCGCGCCTTCAGCAGAAGCAGCAGGAGCGCGAACAGACCCAGCGCCACCCCCTGCAGCATGACGCGCCAGCGCATCAGGGCGTTCGATCGGGCGGGATCGTCGGCACCGCGCACCAGGCCGAGCATGCCGGCGAACAGGGTGCCGAGCGTGCCGAGCATGGCGAGTCCAGTCAGGATCGCGACAAAGGTGACCATGGACGATAGATGGTCGACGCCGCCTGCTTGTCATCCCTGTGGTGCCGTCCCGGACTGGACCGGATGCTTGACTTGGCCGGGTCAGCGGTGTTCGTCCGGCCGATGCACGTTCGACCGTCCTGCCTGGCAGCGCTTCTGCTGGCCGTCCTCGTCGCCGCATCGGGGGGGGCGGTTGCGCAGCCGGGTCCGTCGCCAAGACCGGCGGCCGGCGCGGCTGTCCCGGCAGCGGCTCAGGGCTTGCCGCCGCAACAGGCGCAGCAGGCGCTGGATGTGCTGCGGGACGACAAGCGCCGGGCCGAGCTGATCGCCACGCTGGAGGCGGTGGCGAAGGCGGGCGCCTCGACGCCGGGGGCCAGCACGCCTGGAGCCGAGCCTGCGTCCAAGCTGCCGCTGGAGCCCGACAGCCTGGGCGCGCAGCTCGTCAACCAGGTCAGTGCCGGGCTGTCGGAGGCGGGCGCGCAGTTCATGGCGTCGGCCCGGGCGGTCAACGACCTGCCGCTGCTCTGGGGTTGGCTGGTCAGCCAAGGGAGTGACGCGGCGGCGCGCGACCTGGCGCTGGACGCAGGATGGAAGCTGGTGGTCGTCGGGCTCGGCGCGCTCGGCGTCGAATGGGCCGTCCGCCTGCTGCTGCGGCGCCTGCGGACTGCGCTGAGCCGCGGCGCTGCACGCGGCATGGAGGCGCCGGGTGCCGATGTGCCGTTGCATGAGGGCTCGCCCACGGACGTGTCCGGGCTTGAAGCCGCCGAGGCGGGCGAGACCGAGCGTGTGGACGAACGCTCGCTGCGCTTGAACCGCGCCGTTGCCGCGCTCCGTCGGCTGCCGTTCCTGCTGGGCCGGCTGGTGCTCGACCTGGTGCCGATCGCGATGTTCGGCGTCGTGGCGAACGCGCTGCTGGGCACCCGGCTCGGCATGCTCCCGACCACGCGCGGCACCATCCTGTTGGTCGTGCAGTGCTACGTGGTCGGGCGGTTGGTGCTGGTGGTGTCCGCCCTTCTGGTTTCGGCAGCGACCCCACGCCTGCGGCTGCTGCACATCTCCGACTGGGCTGCCGCGTTCCTGACGCGGTGGGTCAGGCGCATCACCCTCATCATGGTGTCCGGCTACGCGCTGGCCGGCATCGGGCTGCAGTTCGCGATGTATCGGACGGCGTACGACGCCTTGATCAAGCTGTTCGCGTTGGCCATGCACGTCTGCCTGGTTGTTGCCGTGCTGCAGGCGCGGGAGCCGGTCGCCCGGCGGATCCGGGCCCGCCATGGCGCGACGGGAGCCTGGGCGACGGTGCTGAACCGGGTGGCCGAGATATGGCACCTGGTCGCCATCTTCTACATCATGGCGCTCTGGCTGGTCTGGGCGGTGGAGCTGCGGAACGGGTATGTCCGCCTCGTCCACTTCTTCATGGTGACGGCCGCCGTCACCATCACCTCGCGCCTGGTGGCGATCGTGCTGCTGGGCGGGCTCGACCGGGCGCGGGCCTGGCCGGCCGTGGCGGTCCGGGCGCCCGGGTTCGCGGACCGTGCGCAGGCCTACTACCCCGTCCTGCGGACCGCGCTGATGACGTTCATCGGCGTCGCGACCTCCGTCGCGCTGCTGGAGGTCTGGGGCTTCGATTTCCTGGGCTGGTTCTCGACCAACGGGCTGGGCCGGCGGTCCGTTTCGGCCCTGTTGCTGATCGGGGTCACGATCCTGCTGGCCGTCCTGGTGTGGGAGGGGGTGAACTCGTCGATCGAGCTGCACCTGGTCCGGCTGAGCAAGTCGGCGCAGCTGGCGCGCGCCGGCCGGCTGCGGACGCTGCTGCCGATGCTGCGGACCGTGCTGCTGGTCACGATCGTGCTGGTCGTCGCCTTGATGACGCTGGACGAGCTGGGCGTGAACATCGCGCCGTTGCTGGCCGGGGCCGGGGTGGTGGGCATCGCGGTGGGCTTCGGGTCGCAGAAGCTGGTGCAGGACCTGATCACCGGGCTGTTCCTGCTGCTGGAGAACACGATGCAGGTGGGCGACGTGGTGACATTGGGCGGGCTGTCGGGCACGGTGGAGGCGCTGTCGATCCGCACGATCCGGCTGCGTGCCATCGACGGGGCCGTGCACATCATCCCGTTCAGCGCGGTCACGACGGTGACGAACCAGACGCGGGACTATGGCTATGCCGTGCTGGACGTCAGCATCGGGCTGAACGAGGAGCCGGACCACATCGTGACCGTGCTGAAGGAGGTGGCGGAGACCATGCGACAGGAAGCAGACTGGCAGAACATCGTGCTGGAGCCGCTGGATGTCATGGGCGTCGACAAGTTCGTGGACATGGCCTGGATCATGCGGATCCGGCTGAAGACCCAACCCTCCAGCCGGTGGGCGGTGGGGCGGGAGCTGAACCGGCGGATCAAGGTGGCGTTCGACGACCAGGCGATCGAGAGCCCGTTCACCAGCCATCGGGTGCTGAGCACGAATCCGCCGCCGCCTGCCGAGACCCCTGTTGCCGAGCCGCCTGCATCTGGAGCACCGGCATGAACGACTGGACGGCCGCGTTACGGACCGACGGCTTCATCTTCGTGCACGCCGACGCGATGCGGGCGGTGCTGGAAGCGGAGGGCCTGGCGGGCTGGGAGGCACTTCAGCGGAGCTGGGACGACCTGGGCCTCGACACCTACATGGCCGATGGCGGCCGCTACCGGAAGCGGCGGCATGCGGCGTTCCAGGCCACGACGACTTCGCTGCTGCGCAAGCCGCACCAGCCGCATTACCAAAGCCGCGACTACAACGCGCTGAACGGCGGCATCGCCCGCTGGTTCGAGCCGGTGGCCGACGACGTGGCGGCCGGGCCGGCGTTCCGCGCCATCCTGCGGGCGTGCACCCGGCTGTTCGACGGCCTGACCCCGGCGCCCGCGTGGCATATCGAGGCGCACCAGTTCCGGATCGAGGCCAAGGCCGGCCTCTCGGGCCAACCGACGCCGGAAGGCATGCACCAGGACGGCGTCGACTGGGTGCTGGTGCTGATGATCGGGCGCGACAACATCGCGTCCGGCACGACCACCATCCATGGGCTGGACCGCGGCCTGCTCGGCAGCTTCACGCTCGATGCGCCCATGGACGCGGCGCTGCTCGACGATCACCGCGTGTTCCACGGGGTCACGCCGGTGCAGCCGCTAGACCCCGCCCGCCCCGCCCATCGCGACGTGCTGGTGCTGACCTGGCGGCGGGAGAGCCTGCCGGGCGGCTGATCCCGCCTTGGGCTCGGTCTCAGCCAGCGGCAGCGTCAGGACGGCCTGCAGACCCGGGCCGGCATCGCCGAGCGTCAGCACACCGCCGTGCAGCTGCGCCACGGCGCCCACGAGCGTCAGGCCGAGGCCGAAGCCCGGGGTGTGCCGGGCGGTCTCGCCGCGGAAGAACCGCTCGGTGGCCCGGATCCGGTCGGCCGCCGGGATGCCGGGCCCCTGGTCCGACACGCCGAGCCGGACCGACCCGGCAGCGCGGCTGCCCGCCAGCACCACCCGGCTGCCGCGCGGCGAGAACTTCAGGGCGTTGTCGAGCAGGTTGGCGACGGCCTGCTGGATCAGCTCGCGGTCGCCGTGGCTCGGCAGCGGCGTCTCGACCTCCAGGTCCAACGTGATGCCGTGCTCCTCGGCGGCGGCGCCATACAGCTCGCCGAGGTCGTGCAGCAGCGGAGCGAGGTCGAGGGTGGTGAAGGCCGATCGCTGGGCGCCGGCCTCGATCTCGCTGATGCGGAGCAGGGCCTGGAAGACGGCGGTGATGCCGTCCAGGTCGTCGATGGCCCGGTGCACGGCCCCCCGCAGCTCGTCCGTGCCGGTCGCGTGGTCGGCTGCGTCCTCCAGGCGCGCGCGGGCGCGGGTGATCGGCGTGCGGAGGTCGTGGGCGATGGCGTTCGAGACCTGGCGCACGCCGTCCATCAGGCGGCCGATGCGGTCGAGCATGTCGTTGATGGTCGCCGCGAGCCGGTCGAATTCGTCGCCCCGGCCGGACACCCGGACCCGCGGCGAGAGGTCCCCGGCCGAGATGGCGGCGGCCGTGTCCGAGACATGGGAGAGCATGCGGCGGAACAGGCGCTGCACGAGGATGCCGCCGAGCAGGCTGAGGATGCCGATCAGCAGCAGCGCCCAGCCGAGCGTGCGGGTCAGCAGGTCGCGCAGGGCGGCCCGGGCCTGCACGTCCCGCCCGACCAGCAGGGCATAGCCGCCCGGCAGCACGAAGCGATGCAGCCGGGCGAGGCTCTCGATCCCATGGCGGCGGACGCGCAGCTCGTAGATGGGGCCGGCCTCCGCCACCTCGGCCGGCCAGGAAGCGAGGTTGCCGGTCAGCGAACGGCCGCGCGGGTCGGTCACGAGGTAGATCGCGTCGTTGTCGACGTTGCCGGCCAGCCGCTCCTCGATCGTGGACAGCAGGCCCGCGACCCCGCTGTCCTGCCAGCGTTCGGACAGGCCGATCGCGTCGGCCCGGATCGCGGCGTCCACCTGGCCATCCAGCAGCCCGGTCGTCGCCGACCACAGCACCGCGACCAGGATCATGGCGCTGAGGCCGAACAGCCCGGCATAGCTCAGCGCGAGCCGGACACCGGCCGAGCGGAAAAAGTCAGGCAGGCTTCGCATCGGCGGCCGGGGCCTCGGGCGGGCGCAGCATGTATCCCGCGCTGCGGACGGTGTGGATCATGGGTCCGTCGAAAGGCTTGTCGATCTTCTGGCGCAGGCGGCTGACGTGGACGTCGATCACGTTGGTCTGCGGGTCGAAGTGGTAGTCCCAGACCCCTTCGAGCAGCATGGTCCGGGTCACGACCTGGTTCGCGTGGCGCATCATGTATTCCAGCAGCCTGAACTCCCGCTGCTGCAGGTCGAGCTTCTGGCCTTGGCGGCGGACGGTGCGGGACAGCAGGTCCATCTCGAGGTCGCCGACGACCAGCTTCGTCTCGGGCCCGGTGCCGCGGCCGCGGCGGGCGAGCGCCTCGACGCGGGCCAGCAGCTCGCTGAAGGCGAAGGGCTTGGTCAGATAGTCGTCGCCGCCGGCTTTCAGGCCGCGGACGCGGTCGTCCACCTGCGCCATGGCCGACAGGAACAGCACCGGCGTCTGGTTGTCCTGCGCCCGCAGGGTTTCCAGCACGCGCAGGCCGTCGGTGCCGCCCGGCAGCATGCGGTCCAGGATGACCGCGTCGAAGGGCTCGCCGGCGGCCATGAACAGCCCGTCGCGGCCGTTATCCGCGTGCTCCACGACGTGCCCGGCCTCTCGCAGGCCTTTCAGGACATAGGCCGCCACGTCCTTGTCGTCCTCGACGAGCAGTATGCGCATGAATCAGCCCTGCTGCTCGGCCGGGCGGCGGCCCACGGTGACCGGCACCTCGAGGTTCTGGCCGTTGCGGCGGATGCTGAGCTTGACCGCGTTGCCGGGCGTGGTGGCGGCCACGGCCTTGATCAGGCCCTGCACCGTGTCGACGCGGGCGCCATCGACCGCGATCACCACGTCGCCCGGGTGCAGGCCGGCCCGGGCGGCGGGCCCGGTGCGGTCCATCGTGGCGATCGAGACGCCGTTGGCGGTGCGAAGGTTCCGTGCGCCCGGGACGTCCTGCACCGTCGCGCCGAGCCAGCCGCGGTCGATGCGGCCCTTGTCGCGCAGGTCGCTGACGATCTTGGACGCCATCTCGCTGGGAACGGCGAAGCCGATGCCGACCGACCCGCCGGTGGGCGAGACGATGGCGGTGTTCACGGCGATCACCTGGCCTTCCATGTTGAAGGTGGGGCCGCCGGAGTTGCCGGGGTTGATGGGTGCGTCGATCTGCAGGAAGTCGTCGAAGGGCCCGGCCCCGATGTCGCGCCCGCGGGCCGACACGATGCCGGCGGTGACGCTGATGCCCACGCCGAATGGGTTGCCGGCAGCCAGGATCCAGTCGCCGACCTCGACGATCTTGCTGTCGCCCCATTGCACGTAGGGCAGCGGGGTCGGGCTGCTGACCCGGATGACGGCGATGTCGGTCAGCTCGTCGAAGCCGACCATCCGCGCCGGCAGCTCCGTGCCGTCCGCCAGGGTCACGCTGATCCGGCTGGCCCGCCCGACCACGTGCGTGTTGGTGACGATGATGCCCGACGGGTCGATCAGGAAGCCGCTGCCGGCGCCCAGGACCGGCTCCTTGCGGCCGCGCAGCCGGTCGCGCAGCCCTTTCACGTCCGGGGGCACGGCGCCGGACTCGACGCCCTGCTCGACGACCGAGATGTTCACGACCGCCGGCACGACGCGTTTCACGAGGGGGGCGAAGCTGGTGGGCGCGCCGCCCCGGGCGGGCCCGAGCAGCTGGGCCCGCGCCACGGTGGGGGTGAGGCCGCCCGACAGGAGCAAGGCCAGGGCGAACAGGGCGGCACGAAACATCCAGCGAACCTCCATCGAGGTCATCAATGGGCGCATGGGGTGGAAGATTCAACGCCGGCAGACGTTTGCACCGATTTCAGCCCGCGCCGGGGTTCTCCGGCCAGTCGTGGCGCGGGTAGCGGCCGCGCATGTCCCGGCGTGCGTCGGCCCATGCGCCGCGCCAGAAGCCGCCGAGGTCCGCCGTGACCGCGATGGGCCGGCCGGCGGGCGACAGCAAGGCAAGGCGGAGCGGCACGCGGCCGTCGGCCAGGCGGGGCGTCTGGTCCAGGCCGTAGAAATGCTGGGCGCGCGCGCTGGCCATGGGCACGGGCTGCGTGTAGTCGACCGCCGCCCGGCCGTGCGGGAGGGTGACATGGGTCGGGAGCAGCCGGTCGAGACGGGATGCCGCCTCCCAGCCCAGCCGGGCCCGGAGCAGGCCTGCCAGATCGAGCCCGGACAGTTCGGACAGGCGGCGCATGCCGAGCAGGGCGGGCGCCAGCCAGTCCTGCGCCGTCTCGGCCAGGGCCGGATCGGCAAGGTCGGGCGTGGCGGGATCGAGGGTCCGGAGCAGGATCGCACGGGCCTGGAGCTGCCGGGCCGCATCGGTCCAGGGCAGCACGTCGTTGTTGCGCATGGCGGCGGCGGCCAGGGCGCTGGCCGTCTCGGCCGGGTCGGCCTCGATCGTGCGGTCTTCCAAAATCAGGGCGCCCAGCCGGCGGCGGCGGCGGGACAGCACGGCGCCTGCGGTCGCGTCGAAGCCGCTCTCGACGGTCTCGGTGATCTGGCCGGCCACCTGCAGGGGCAGAGCGGCCGGGTCGAGAGCCGCGGCGAGGCGGATCACCGATGCGCCCTTCGGGTCGAGGGCGGCGACGACCAGGAAGGCCTCGTTGGCCAGGCGGTCGCCGCGGGGCAGCTTCGCGCCGCCGCCGCCGCTGAAGCGGAAGCTGCCGGGGTCGCGGCGCTGGGCGATGCGGTCGGGGAAGGCTGCGGCGAGAAGCGGGCCGGGCTCGCCGTCCGGGGCGGCTGACGTGCGGAGGCGGCGGCGGTACTGGCCGGACTGGCGCCGGATGCGCGCGACGGCGCCGCGGTCCACGTCGGCGCCCCGGCCTTCGAGCGCGTCCAGCCGCTGCTCGATGCCCGTCGGGACGTCGCGGCCGCGCAGCGGGTCCCGCTCCTCCAGCAAGGCCGCGAGGTCGGCGGCGCGGGCCGACTGGCCCGGCGTGGTCGCGGACAGCATCATCGCCGCAAGCCGGGGGTGGGACCCGAGCGTCGCCATGCGCCGGCCCAGCGCGGTGATGCCGCTGCTGTCCATGGCGCCGAGCTGGGCGAGCAGCGCCTCGGCTGCGGCCAGCGTGCCGGGCGGGGGCGGGTCGGGGAACGCCAGGTCCTGCGGCCGCGACCCCCATGCGGCACAGTCCAGCACCAGGCCGGACAGCTCGGCCTCCAGCATCTCGGGCCGGTCGTACTGCGGCAGGCCGCGGTGCATGGCCGGGGTCCAAAGGCGGATGGCGACGCCCGGGCCCTCGCGACCGGCGCGCCCCGCCCGCTGGTCGGCGGCGGCCCGGCTGATCCGCACGGTCGCGAGCCGGGTCAGGCCGCTGCCCACGTCCAGGCGGGGCGTGCGGCGCCACCCGCCGTCGACGACGACGCGGACGCCCGGGACGGTCAGCGAGGTCTCGGCGATGCTGGTCGCCAGGACGACGCGGCGCCCCACGGCCGGGGTGAGCGCCAGGTCCTGCTCGGCGACCGGCAGCTCGCCGTGCAGCGGCAGCACCAGGGCGCCGCAGCCGGCCAAGGCTGCTTCCGCCCGGCGGATCTCGCCCATGCCGGGCAGGAAGGCCAGGATGTCGCCGGCGTGGGCGGCCAGCGCCGTCCGGACCGCCCGGGCGAGCGCCTCGGGCAGGTCGCGCGGGTCCATGACGTCCCGCGCCGCATGCTCGACCGTCACGGGGAACATGCGGCCCTGGCTCTCGATGACCGGCGCGTCGAGCAGGGCGGACAGGCGCGCGCCGTCGAGCGTGGCGGACATGGCGAGGAGGCGCAGCTCCGGGCGGAGCAGGCGCTGCAGGTCCAGGCAGAAGGCGAGCGCCAGGTCCGCGTCCAGCGTACGCTCGTGCACCTCGTCCAGCAGCACGGCGGCCACGCCGTCGAGCGTGGAGTCGGCGATCAGGCGGCGGACGAGCAGGCCCTCGGTGACCACCTCGATCCGCGTGGCGTCGGAGACGGCGCTGTCGAGCCGGGTGCGGTAGCCGACCGTCTGTCCCACGGGCTCATGGATCAGGCTGGCCATGCGGGTCGCGGCGGCGCGGGCGGCGAGGCGGCGGGGCTCCAGGACCAGGATGCGGCCATCGCCCCGCCATGCCGCGTCCAGCAGGGCCAGGGGCACGATCGTGGTCTTGCCGGCCCCGGGCGGGGCCACCAGAACGGCGTTGCCGTGCTCGAGGGCGGCAAACAGGCCGGGCAGCGCCTCGGAGACGGGGAGCACGGGCAGGGTTCGCGTGGATGGCGCGGGCATGGAGCGAGGCGTTATAGTGGACGGCATGTTCCGCAAAGCTGCTTTTCTGCTGACCGTCCTGGTGCTGAGCCCAAGCGGACCCCTATGGGCGGCCGAGAGCGCGCCGGTCACCACCAGCCGCACGACGGCGACGCTGGTGAGTGACGGGGACACCGTCCAGCCGGGTGCCGCCCTGCATGTCGGCCTGCGGCTGCGGATGAAGCCGGGCTGGCACACCTATTGGCAGAACCCGGGCGACGCCGGCGTGGCGCCCGAGCTGATGCTGACCCTGCCGCCCGGTGCCGTCGCGGGTGCCATCGCCTGGCCGACGCCGCAGCGGCAGCCGGAGGGTCCGCTGACCACCTATGGCTATGGGGCGGAGGTGGTGCTGCCGGTCGCCCTGACACTCGACAGTGTGGCGGGGGCGGCGACCCTGGTCGTGGAAGCCACGGCGAACTGGCTGGTGTGCGAGAAGATCTGCGTACCGGAGCAGGGGAACTTCCGTCTGGCGCTCCCGCCGGGCGCGGCCGCCGCTTCGGCCGAGGCGCCGCTGTTCGTGGCCGCGCTGGCCCGGACGCCGCGGCCTTCGCCGTTCGAGGCGCATTGGGCACCGGACGGAACGCTCAGCCTGTCGGGCGCCGTGCTGACGGCGGCGTCGGTCCAGGATGCATGGTTCATCCCGAGCAACCCGGGGCAGGCCGGCCCGGCACCCGACGCCCGGACCCGGGTCGAGGACGGCGCCGTCCGGATCCCGCTGCGCCGTGACAGCGAGCTGAAGGACGGGGCCACCTTGGACGGGGTGGTGGTGCTGCGGGATCGCGGCGGGCAGGAGAGCGGGTGGCAGGTCTCGGCCCTGCCGGGCGGGAACGCGCCGGCTGCGGTTCCGCTGGCGGAGACCCTTCTGCTGGCCTTCGTGGGCGGCCTGATCCTGAACCTGATGCCCTGCGTGTTCCCGGTCCTGGCGATGAAGGCGGTGGCTTTGGCCCGCCTGTCCGGCCAGGCGCGCGGGGCGATCCGGGCGGAGGCGCTGTCCTACACGGCGGGGGTGCTGCTGGCGTTCGGCGGGCTCGGCGCGACGCTGCTGGCGCTGCGTGGGGCCGGGGCGGGTCCCGGCTGGGGGTTCCAGTTCCAGTCGCCGGTGTTCGTGGCCGCGACGGCCTGGGTGTTGTTCGCGGTCGGCCTGAACCTGTCGGGCGTGTTCGCGGTGGGCGCGCGCCTGGTCGGGGCCGGTCAGGGCCTGGCGTCGCGGGGCGGGCATCTCGGCAGTTTTTTCACCGGTCTGCTGGCGGTGCTGGTGGCCACGCCCTGCACGGCGCCGTTCATGGGTGCGGCGATCGCGGCGGCGCTCGTCGCCCCGCCTGCAGCCACGATCGCGGTGTTCGCGGCCATGGGGCTGGGGTTGGCGGCGCCCTATGCCGTTTTTGCCCTGATGCCAGGGCTGGTCCGTGTGCTGCCCCGGCCCGGACGATGGATGGACGTGCTGAAGGGGGCCATGGCGTTCCCGATGTATGCCGCCGCCGCCTGGATGGTGTGGGTCGCGAGCCTGCAGGCGGGGTCGGACGGGGTCCTGGCCGTCTGTGCCGGGCTGGTCCTGGTGGGGTTCGCGGCCTGGACCCATGGGCTGGGCCAAGGGTCGGGCCGACGGCTTGCGCTCGTGATCCCGGCCGTGGCCCTGCTGGCGGCGCTCGCGTTGCTGCCCACCCTGCGCACGCTGCCGCCTGGGCCGCCTGGGCCGCCTGGGCCGCCCGGGGGCGGCCTTGCCGAGGGGATCGAGGCCTTCACCCCGGCCCGGCTCGAGGCCTTGCGCGCCCAGGGGCGGCCGGTCTTCGTGAACATGACGGCCGCCTGGTGCGTCTCCTGCCTGGTCAACGAGCGGCTTGCGTTGGCGCCTGCCGCCGTGCGCCGGTCCTTTGCGGAGCACCGCGTCACATATCTGAAGGGGGACTGGACCCGGGGCGACCCGACCGTGACCGCGTTCCTGCGCGAGCACGACCGCGACGGGGTGCCACTCTATGTGTTGTATCCGCCGGGTCGGGGCGCGCCGTCCGTGCTGCCGCAGATCCTGACCGAGTCTGGAATGCTGTCCGCCCTGGAGAAGGTCGGGGGGTAGCGTCAGGGCACTTGGCGCGGCGGTCCCAGATCCTGCTGTTCCACGGCTGCCGGCGCCGGTGCGGTCGAGGTGGTCTGGAGATAGTCCCGCAGCGACTGCCGGAGCTGGAACTCCAGCTCCACGTTCATGTCGTCCAGCATCTGCTTGGTGAAGTCATAGAGCGCGCCGCGGAGGTCGCGGCCGAGGCCGGTACGATTCCGGGAGACCCGGGCCTCGGCGAAGCCCGATGCGCCGCCGCCGGTCGTCATCACGTCGACGCGGATGGCCATGGCGCCGTCGAGGCTGCTGCCGGACCGGGTGATCCGCGCCTCGTCCACCTTGATCACGACGCGCCCGCTCGATCCACCGACCGACAGGCGGTCCTGCGCCATCTGCTGCAGCGCGGGCCCGGCCGGCACCGGCGAGATCGTGTCGAGCGGGCCGGGTGGCGGCAACGGAGCGAACTCGATGCTGGCGACGTTCAGCTGCAGCGGCGCGAGATAGTCGTAGCGCAGGGGGGGAAAGCTGCGTGGCGGCCCGTCCTCGCCGCAGGCTGCGAGGCAGATCGGGGCGAGCAGCGCCAGCCGGCGTGGGAGCATCGGGCTCATCCCTCCTGGGGTGGTTTGGTCAGGCCACGCACCTCGTCGCGGCCGAAGCGGAAGTCCAGATTGCAGAACTCGCACGTCATGACGATGTTGTGGTCGACGACCATGTGGTCCAGGTCGTCGGTCGAGAAGCCCTCGAGAATGCCGGCGAGCCGGGCCCGCGAGCAGCGGCAGCCATAGGCCAGGGCCCGGTTGCGGTCCGCGGCCACGCCCTCCAGGCCGAACAGGTTATACAGCAGGCGGTCGGACGCCAGGTTGTCGTCCAGCAGCTCCTCGTCGCGGAGCGTTGCGGCCAGTGCGGTCGCGGTGCGCCAGGCCTCGTCCTGTGCGGCGGCGTCCATCTCGGGGTCGATCCCGCCCTCGCCGGCGATCCGTTCCAGGACCAGGGCCCCGGCGCGCCAGCCGGCCGGGGTGTGGGCGCAGGCGAGGCGGACGGTGCACCGGATCTGCTCGCTGGTCTCGAAGTAGTGCAGCGCCATGTCGGCCAGGTCTTCGCCCTCGATCGCGACGATCCCCTGATGGCGTTCGATGTCGCCGCCCTGGTCGACGGTGAAGGCGAGGTAGCCGTCGCCGAGAAGGGCGCGGGCGGAAGGGGCAGGGTTTTCCGCCAGCAGGGCGTCCAGGCGTTCGGTTGCGGCGCGTGCATAGCCCCGGAGCGCCCCTGTTTCGGTGCTGTCGGCCAGCAGCATGGTGACGACCCCGTCGCCCTTGGCCTGGAGGCTGAACGATCCCCGGAACTTCAGCGCGGTCGACAGGGCCGCAGCCAGGGCCAGGGCCTGGCCCGAGAGCGCGGTGACGACCGGGTGGTTCTCGTGCCGGGTCAGCAGGGCGTCGGCGAGGGGGCCCAGCCGGACGAGGCGCCCGCGGACGGGCCGGCCGGGAAGGTGGAAGGGGGTAACGCCCCGGGGCACGACGATGTCGGGCACGTCGGGGCGGTTGCTGTCGAGGAAGGCAGGTGTCGCGCTCATGCGTCTAACATAGGGATCAGCCCTGCTCAGGTGAACCTTCTTGCCGCATCGGGAACGTTCTAGCCTCCGGGCATGGGGCCAGGGGACTGATGAGGGATGCCTACTTCGTCGCGGCGCTGGTTTTGGGGCGCGTCGCGTTCGGCTACCAGTTCCAGAGCGTCGCGATCCTGGGCCCGGAGCTGACGTCCTTGTTCCGGCTGGACTATGCGGGGCTGGGGGCGCTGATCGGGCTCTATATGCTGCCCGGGGTGTTCGTGGCGTTGCCGGGCGGGTTGGCGGGCCGGCTGATCGGGTCGCGCATCGTGGTGGGGCTGGGGATCGGGCTGATGGTGGCGGGCTGCCTGATCGCAGCTGCGGTCCTGACCCAAGCGGGCGTGGGGTTCGGCCGCGTGGTGTCGGGTGCCGGGGCCGTCACGCTGGTGGTGATGCAGGGCAAGATGGTGTCGGACCGCTTTGCCGACCGGCGGTTCCTGCCGATTCTGAGCCTGCTGGTGGGCGCATTCCCGATGGGCATCGGGCTTGCCGCCCTGACGCGCGAGCCGCTCGTGGCGGCCTTCGGTCCCCGTGGGATGTTCCTGGCCGGGGCGGCCGTCGCGGGCGTGGCGCTGCTGCTGTTCCTGCCGTCGGCAGGCGAGCGCCGGGAGGTGGGCCGGAGCTGGGGTGTGCTGTCGTGGCGCGAGACGCAGCTGGTGACCGTGTCGGGCCTGATCTGGACGGCCTACAACGCGGGGTATTACGGCGTGCTGTCGTACATCCCGTCCTTGATGGTCGAGCGGGGCCATTCGCCTGCGATGATCGCGACGGTGATGACGCTGTCCACCTGGTGCAATCTTCCGGCGATGGTGCTGGGGGGCATGCTGGCGGCGCGCTGGGGGAACGGCCGGGTGTTCCTCGTGGGTTCGGTCACGGCCGTGGCGGCGGTCGCCGGGCCGGCCTTGCTGGATGCACCGTATTTCTGGGCGCTGATGTTCGGGACGATCGCCGCGGTGCATGCCGGCGTGATCGTCGCGATCGGCACGCTGTCCGCCCGGCCGGAGAACCGGGCGATCGGGATGGGCCTGTTCTACACGATCTATTATGCCGGGACGACCTTCCTGCCGGCGCTGTGCGGGCAGGCTGCGGACTGGGCCGGGTCGGCCTCCGGCGCGTTGTTGGCGGCCGCGCTCATGACGGTTGCGACCATCCCGCTGTTCGTCCTGCACGGTTGGCTCGCGGCGCGGCCGGCCTGACGCGCGGCGGAACGGCGCTTCAGCTCGACGAGGCGATCTCGGCCTCGAGCGCCTCGAGCGCCGCGTCGATCCAGTCGAGGCCTTGGACGCCGCCGGCCTGCAGGGCCCGGCGCAGGGTCGGACGGCAGCCCTCGAATTCCGCGCCCAGAAGGTCCGACGGAGCCGCCGGCGCCTTTCGGCGGGCGAGGCAGGTCGCGTAGGCCTGCCGGGCCACGACGATGCCAGGGGCGTCGGGCAGGCCGGCGAACACCTCGTCCAGCCGGTGCTCGACCCAGCCGGGGGTCGCGGCGATCTCCTCGGTCATCGCTGCCTCCCCGCCGTCAGGCCGAAGCGTCCCCGGCGTCGCCGAGGGACCAGACCAGGATGCCCTTCTGCGCGTGCAGCCGGTTCTCGGCCCCGTCGAACACGACCGAGTTCGGGCCGTCGATGACCTCGGCCGTCACCTCCTCGCCCCGGTGTGCCGGCAGGCAGTGCATGAACAAGGCATCGGGAGCAGCCTTGTTCATCAGCCGCCGGTTGACCTGGTAGGGCATGAGCAGGTTGTGGCGGCTGACGTTCGGGTCGTCGGACATGCTGACCCAGGCATCCGTGACGACGCAGGCCACGCCCGCGACCGCGGCCTCCGGGTCGTCCGTCAGCTCGATCCGGGCGCCTTGGCCCCGGGCCCAGTCCAGCAGCTTCTGTGGCGGGCGCCGCAGCTCGGGGGTGGCGATCCGCAAGGTGAAGCCGAACCGCACGGCGGCTTCGATCCAGCTGCAGGCGACGTTGTTCCCATCCCCGACCCAGGCGACGACCTGGCCCGCGATGGGGCCGCGATGTTCCTCGAAGGTCATGACGTCCGCCATCAACTGGCAGGGGTGGCTCATGTCCGTCAGCCCGTTGATGACGGGCACCGTGGCGTGCTCGGCCATCTCGTGCAGGCGGGCGACGTTGTCCGTCCGCAGCATGATGGCGTCCACGTAGCGGGACAGCACGCGGGCCGTGTCCGCAGCCGTCTCGCCCCGGCCCAGCTGCAGCTCGGAGGCGGTCAGGTTGACCACATCGCCGCCGAGCTGCCGCATCGCGACCTCGAAGCTGACCCGGGTGCGGGTGCTGGGCTTCTCGAAGATCGTGGCGAGGGTCTTGCCGGCCAGGGGTTTGGCGTGGCTTCGGCTTCGCTTGAAGCTGATGGCCGTGTCCAGCATGTGCCGCAGAGGCGCGGTCTCGAAGTGGCGCAGGTCGAGGAAGTGCCGCGGGGGCGGCTCCGCGACCTGCGTGTCCACCGGCTCTGCCCGGCGCAGCGCCCCGCTCATTTTGCTGCGGCTGCCATGGGAGATGGAATGCAGCGGCGGGCACCGCGACGGATCATCTCCACGGCGGCGTCGACATCGTCATCCGTGAGCACGAGCGGCGGCACCAGGCGCACGACGTTGTCCCCGGCGGCGACCGTCAGCAGGCCCTCGGCCGTGAAGGCGTCCTGCAGCTCGCCGTTGGGCACCTTGGCCTTCAGCCCCAGGATCAGCCCGGCGCCGCGCACATCCTCGAGCACGGACGGGACCTCGGTCACCACACCCTCCAGCAGGTGCCACAGGCGGCGGGCCTTCCGGTCTACCTCGTCCAGGAAGCCGGGCGCCAGCACCACGTCCAGCACGGCATTCGCGGCAGCACAGGCTAGGGGGTTGCCGCCGAAGGTCGTGCCGTGCGTGCCGGGAACGAGGTGCTTGGCCACCGCTTCCTTCGCCAACACGGCCCCCATGGGGAACCCGCCGGCGATGCCCTTCGCGATCGACATGACGTCGGGCTCGATCCCCGCCCATTCATGCGCGAACAGCTTGCCCGTGCGGCCCATGCCGCACTGCACCTCGTCCAGGCCCAGCAGGATGCCGAACTCGTCGCAGGTGGCGCGCAGGTCGCGCAGGAAGTCGAGCGTCGCGGGCCGGATGCCGCCCTCGCCCTGGACAGGCTCGATCAGGATGCCGGCCGTCTGCGGCCCGATCGCGTCGCGCACGGCGTTCATGTTGTTGAACGGCACGTGGTCGAACCCGTCCACCTCCGGGCCGAAGCCCTTGAGGTATTTGGCATTGCCGGTGGCAGCCAGCATGGCGAGCGTGCGGCCGTGGAACGCCCCGTTGAAGCACAGGACACGGTAGCGTTCATCCTGGCCGGTCTGGCTCATGGCCCGGCGCATCATCTTCACCAGGCCCTCGTTCGCTTCCGCGCCCGAGTTGCAGAAGAAGACGCTGTCGGCGAACGTCGCCTCGACGAAGCGTTCGGCCAGGCGTTCGGCCTGCGGCACCCGATACAGGTTGCTCGTGTGCATCACCCGGCCGGCCTGCGCGGTGATCGCGTCAACCAGGTGACGGTTGTTGTGGCCCAGCGAGGAGGTGGCGATGCCTGCCCCGAAATCGAGGAATCGTCGCCCGTCCGTGGTGAACAGCCATGCGCCCTCTCCCCGCTCGAAAGCGAGGTCGGCACGGTTGTAGGTCGGCATCAGGGCGGGGATCATGACAGGACTTGCACCTCAGGAACGGTCGGAACGCCGCATGCGTCCTGTGGCGTGCCACGGGGGCGTTCCACGGGACGATGCGGGCGAACGACGATGTTGGCGGAGGCAAACGGCCAAAGTCAACGCTTTCAGCCCGGCATCGCGGCATACTGCAAGGGAACCATCGCTGCCATGCTGCGGGAACACGGCTCTGCCGGGTTCCGGACCGGGGGTGGGCGTGTCATCCTGCACCCATGGCACAAGCGCCCAAGCCTGCAGGCCCGCCCCCGGGCCGCGCCCAGCTGCACGAGGCTGCGCTGCGCCACCTGGCCCGCTTTGCAACGACTGAATCTGGCCTGGTGCGGGTGCTGGAGCGGTCCGTGCAGCGGTGGGGCCGGCGCGCCGAGGCCGAGGGCCAGGAGGTCGCAGCAGCGCGCGCCGCCGCCTACGCCGAGACGCGGGTCGTCGCCAGGGCGCTCGTCGAGGCCGGGCTGGTCGACGATGCGGTGTTCGCGACGGCGCGCGCGGCCCGGCTGGTCCGTTCCGGCCGGTCCCGCCGCGGGGTGGAGGCGCATCTGGTCGGCAGGGGGGTGGGATCGGAGCTGGCGCATTCCGTCCTGCCAGGGCCCGAGCAGGAGTTGTCGGCGGCCGTGGCCTATGCGCGCCGCCGCCGCCTGGGGCCGTTCCGGGTGCCAGGGCGGGCCGATGAGGACGAAGCAGCCCTGGGAGGTTTCGGGCAGGGGGGCGGGGAGACCCGTTCGCGCGAGCTTGGCGCCTTGGCGCGCGCCGGGTTCCCGCGCGACGTCGCGCATCGGGCGTTGGACCTTTCGCCTGCGGAGGCGGAGGCGCTGCTGCTCGCGCTGAAGCGGGCCTGAGGGCGTGTCGCTCGGCCGGCCCCGTTTCTCGCGCGCCGTCATCCTGGCAGGCGTGCGCAGCAGCCTTCCGCTCCAGGTCGCGTTGATCCCGTTCGGGCTGGTGTGCGGGATCGTGGCGCAGGGCCAGGGGCTGTCGTTGCTGGAGGCCGTGCTGATGAGCGGGCTGTGCTATGCCGGGTCGGCGCAGCTGCTGGCCTTGAGCCACTGGGGCGTGCCGGCGCCGATCCTGGCCGCGACGGTCGCGGCGTTCATCGTCAACCTTCGCATGGCGCTGATGGGTCCGGTCGTCGGTCCCTGGCTGGACCGGCTGCGGGGCTGGCGGCTGTGGGTCACCCTGTTCGTGATGGCGGACCAGAACTGGGCCATGTCGGTGAAGGAGATCCAGCAGGGGCGGAACGACGCCGGCTTCCTGTTCGGGTCCGGCCTGGTCATGTGGGTGGTCTGGGTTGCCGGCACCGGCGTGGGACACGTGATGGGTTCGTCGATGCGGCCGCCGCCGGGGCATCCGTTGTTCTTCGCCGCGCTGGCGGTGTTCGTGGCGATCGTCGCCGGCATGTGGCGGGGCCGGGCCGACCTGGTGCCCTGGACGGTGGCGGCCGGCGTGTCGTTGGTGGTGTCGTGGGCGACGTCCGGAAGCTGGTACATCGTGGCCGGCGCGCTTGCCGGGGCGGCTGCGGGCGTGCTGCGGGACCGTTGGGCGTGAGCGTGCCGGGGGCCTGGGCATGAGGCTCGCGCCCGACGTCCTGCTCGCGATCTGCGGCATGGCCTTGGCGACCTATGCCACGCGCGCCGGCGGCTACCTGCTGTTCCGGCTGGTCCGGCCGCCGCCGCTGGTTCGCGCGGCATTGACCTATGTGCCTGGCGCGCTGTTCGTCAGCTATGTCGTGCCAGCGCTCGCCACAGGAGGTCCGCAGCACTGGGTCGGGGCCCTGGCGACCGTGGGTCTGATGGTCTGGACCCGGAGCTTGGCGGTGGCGATCCTGGGCGGGACGGGGGCCGCGTGGGCCGTCTGGTCCCTGGGATGAGAGTCTGGGTGAAGACCGTTGCTCTGCGCGAGGCAAAGACATAGAATCAGATGCTTGGGTCATGGGAGCTACGATGCTCAGGGCTTGGTCGGTTCTGGCTGCGCTGTCGGTTGCGGGATGCGGGGGTGGCACAGGCGGCGGGGCCGCGCTGGGCAGCTCCAGCGCGCTCGAATGCGCGCCGTTCGCGCGGCAGGTGACCGGCATAAAGCTGTATGGCGACGCGGCATCGTGGTGGGACCAGGCACCTGGGCTGTACGAGCAGACCCGGCGGCCTGTCGAGGGCGGCGTCCTGGTGTTCCGCCGGTCCGGACGCCTGCCGGCGGGCCATGTGTCGGTCGTGGTGGAAAGCGTCTCTGGCCGCGAGATCAAGGTCACCCAGGCGAACTGGGTGCATCACCGGATCACTCGGAACGAGCCTGTGGTGGATGTCTCGGCCGGCAACGACTGGAGCCGGGTTCGGGTGTGGTGGGCGCCCTCGAAATCGCTGGGGACGACGACCTACCCGACGTACGGCTTCCTGGCGCCGGGCGGCACATCCGGCCGCGCAAGACCGATGCCGGAGCTGGTGGCCGAGGCGTCCGATCCGTAAACCGCTTGCATGCGTGTCGCGGTCGCGCCACATGACGGCTGCGATGGACAAGCGTCACGTCCCGGGACACCGGGACACGGACAAGCGGGGCCGGGCCCTGCAACATGGAGGAATCGATGGGTAGCTTCAGCATCTGGCATTGGATGGTCGTGCTGCTGGTCGTCCTGCTGCTGTTCGGCAGCGGCAAGGTCAGCAACCTGATGGGCGACTTCGCGAAGGGCATCAAGTCGTTCAAGAAGAACATGGCCGAGGAGCCGGATGCCTCGATGGAGGCGACGGCCGACCGGCCGGCCGGCACCATCGCCGCGCCCGGCGCGACGAGCACGACGGCGGCCCGCGACGCGACGACGGCCCGCTCGGTCTGAGCCGGAGCGTCGCCGGTCCGGCTGGCGGCGCATCCCGCGAGGCGGCGGAGCACGGCCCGGCTTGACGTCGGGGCCGGGCAGGGGAGGATCGGGGCATCACTTCAGGAGTCGCCCCGCATGCCGTCGCACCGCGTAGCCGCCACGCCCGAGACCATCCACTGGGGCACGTTCAGCGCCGAGTACAAGCCGGTGCTGGAGATCGACAGCGGCGAGACCGTGGTGCTGGAGTGTGTGTCCGGCGCGCCGGACGTGATGCCGGCAGCGGGGTCTGGGCTGGCGATCCCCCCGGCCCTGCAGGCGATCCATGACGCGAACCCGCCACGCCTGGGGCCGCACATCCTGACCGGTCCCGTCGCGGTGCGTGGGGCCATGCCCGGCGATATGCTCGAGGTGAGGATCGACGCGATCGAACTCGGGGCGGACTGGGGCTTCTGCGGGCACCGTCCGCTGGCCGGGACGCTGCCGGAGGATTTCCCGGAACGGTTCCTCAGCCATATCACCGTGGACCGTGCGGCGCGGACCTGCCGCCTGCCTTGGGGGACGCAGCTGTCGCTGTCGCCGTTCTTCGGCGTGATGGGCGTCGCGCCGAAGCCCGGCTATGGCGCGATCTCGACGAAGGAGCCGCGTGAGCACGGCGGTAACCTGGACAACAAGGAGGTGGGCGCGGGCAGCACTCTGTTCCTGCCGGTGTGGGTGCCTGGGGCGAACTTCTCGGCAGGCGACGGGCATGGCGTGCAGGGCGACGGCGAGGTTTGCATCAACGCGCTGGAGATGTGCCTGACGGGGACCTTCACGCTCGTGCTGCACAAGGGTGGCGGCCCCGGGGCGCCGCTGCTCCGCTTCCCGCGTGCGGAAACGCCCACCCATTTCATCTCGATGGGCCTGAACGAGGACCTGGACCTTGCGATGAAGCAGGCGCTCCGGGAGATGATCGCCTTCATCTGTCAGCGGTCCAACCTGTCGGCCGACCAGGCCTACCAGTTCTGCTCGCTGGCGGTCGACTTCCATGTGACGCAGACGGTGAACGGCGAAAAGGGCGTGCACGGCATGCTGAAGAAGGGCCTGCTGTTCTAGGGCAGGGCTTGCTGGAGCGTTGGCGGTTATCCACAGCATTTTGTGGTTGCGCTTCAGAATGCCACTAGCTCTAGTTGACGTCCCGAGCTAGCGTGGGAACACGGCAGCTTGAGGGAGTGACGGGGATGGACTGGACGGACGAGACGATTGCCCGGCTTCGTGCGTTTTGGGACGAAGGTCACTCCACGGCCGAGATCGGCCGTCGGCTCGGCATCACGAAGAACGCCGTCGTGGGCAAGGCGCACCGGTTGACGCTGCCGGCGCGTCCCTCGCCCATTCGCCGGACGTCAGTTGACGGGCGTGCGCCCCGCCGATCCCTGCCGCGGCGGGCGACCGGCCCGACGCTCGCGGTGCTGGCGACTGCGCCGCCCGCGCCGCGCCCGGCCGAGCCGATGCGGCCGCAACCCGTGCTGCGGGCCGTGACCACCACGCCGCGTCCGTCGGGCCGCCTGTCCGCCTGTTGTTGGCCGATCGGGGAGCCCGGCACGCCGAGCTTCTCGTTCTGTGGCGACTCGGCGATCACCGGCAAGCCATACTGCGCGAAGCATGCGTCTATCGCTTACGTGAAGGTGCGGGACAGGAAGGAAGACGCGGCCTGAAACGTTCGGGCATCGTGCGTCGGCCCCGGCGATCGTCGCAGGTGTGATCGTCGCAGGTGTGATCGTCGCAGGTGTGATCGTCGCAGGTGTGATCGTCGCAGGTTCGATCGCGTGCTCTTGCTAGGCGAGGGTCTGCGGCGTAGGGAACAGGCGGAGATCAAGATGCCACCACTGGAAGACGCGGTTCAACGCCGCCCGGCTATTCCCCACACCGCGCTGGATGCGGAGTCCGTCCGCGCGGCCTACCGGCGCTGGGCGACGGTCTATGACGCTGTTTTCGGCGGAGTCTCGGCCTTCGGCCGCCGCAGGGCGGTCGAGGCGGTGAATGCTCTTCCGGGAACCCGAGTCCTCGAGGTGGGTGTCGGCACCGGCCTGGCACTGCCGCTGTACACCCGGTCGAAGCGGATCACCGGGATCGATCTTTCGGCTGAGATGCTGGATCTGGCCCGCAGTCGGGTGCGCGAACAGCGTCTGACGAACGTGGACAGCCTGGTCGAGGTGGATGCCGAGGCGACGGGGTTCGCGGGAGAGTCGTTCGACATCGCGGTCGCCATGTTCGTGGCGTCCGTCGTGCCGAACCCGCGCCGCCTGCTGGACGAGATGCGGCGTGTCGTGCGGCCCGGGGGGCACCTGCTGTTCGTCAATCACTTCGCCGCCGAGAAGGGGCCGCGCTGGTGGGTGGAGCGTGCCTTGGCTCCGGCATCGCGAAAGCTCGGCTGGCACCCCGATTTTTCGCGGGAGGCGTTGCTGCCCCAAGCCGACATGGACCGTGCGCGGTTCGATACGGTCCCTCCGCTCGGCCTGTTCACCCTGGTGCGGTTGCCCAACTGACCCCTTGGCGACTTGATCTCAGGACCCACGTCCGATAGGTGCTGTTGCAGCGCACATCACGGCCGGGCATGCCGGCGCAGGCGGGGCTCGAGGCGAATTGGACCGGAACATGAATGCTTTGAAGCGAATCCTGGCATGGGCGACTGGCCCCCTCGTGGCGCTGGTGGCCGTCGGTGCCGGACCGGCCCTCGCCCAGGTTCCACACGACTGGCAACTGGGCTTCCAGGCGCCGCACAGCCCGGTGCAGCAGGCGGTCGAAGGGCTGCACAGCATGGTCGTCTGGTTGATGGCCCTGGTGACGGTGTTCGTCGCAGCACTGCTGCTGTTCGTCGTGTGGCGGTATCGCGCCTCGAAGAACCCCGTCCCGAGCCGGGTGAGCCATCATACCGCGCTCGAGGTGACATGGACGCTGGCGCCGGTGCTGCTGCTGGTCATCATCGCCATCCCGTCGTTCCGCCTGGTGTATTTCGAGGATCGGACGGAGGCGGCGGACCTGACGATCAAGGTGACGGGTCATCAGTGGTATTGGGAATACAGCTACCCCGACCAGGGCGGCATCGACTTCTCGAGCTACATCATCCCCGAAGATCAGCGTAAGCCCGAGCAGGGGCCGCGCAACCTGGCCGTGGACAACCACCTGGTCGTTCCCGCCGGGAAGAATGTGCGCATCCTGACGACCAGCGGGGACGTGATCCACAGTTTCTTCATCCCGTCTTTGGGGGTGCAGCGCTACGCGATCCCGGGCCGGACGATCGAGACCTGGGTGAAGGTGGACCAGCCCGGCGTCTATTACGGGCAGTGCAACCAGATCTGCGGGACGAACCATAGCCTGATGCCGATCTCGGTCGAGGCGATGTCGGACCAGGATTTCGCGGCGTGGGTCGTTCAGGCGAAGACGAAGTTCGCTGCCGGCGATGCGCCGGTCCCCGCAAACGGGGAACAGCGCATGGCGGCGGTTGTGGAAGCAGGGCGCTGACCCAGATCGAGGGTAGCGCGGAGAAGGGCGGATAGCATGTCGGTTACGACCCACGATCACGACCACGATCACGGCCATTCGCCCAGCTTCGCGAACCGTTGGTTGTTCAGCACGAACCACAAGGATATCGGGACGCTTTACCTGATCTTCGCAGTCATCGCCGGGATCGTGGGCGTGGCGCTGAGCATCCATATGCGGATGGAGCTGATGCGGCCCGGTCTGCAGTATTTCAAGACGGGCACGGACTGGAACGCGACGGTCACGGCGCACGGCCTGATCATGATCTTCTTCATGGTGATGCCGGCGATGATCGGCGGGTTCGGCAACTGGTTCGTGCCGATCATGATCGGCGCGCCGGACATGGCGTTCCCGCGCCTGAACAACATCAGCTTCTGGTTGCTGGTCCCGGCCTTTGCGTTGATCATGATGGGGCTGTTCACCGGTGACGGCGCCGGGCCCGGCTGGACGCTGTATCCGCCGTTGTCGAACGCCACCTACATGGGCGGCCCGGCGATGGACTATACGCTGTTCGCGCTGCACCTGGCCGGCGCCAGCTCGCTGTTGGGCGCCATAAACTTTATCACGACGATCTTCAACATGCGCGCCCCGGGGATGACGCTGCACAAGATGCCGCTGTTCGTCTGGTCGATGCTGGTGACCGCGTTCCTGCTGCTCCTGTCCATTCCCGTGCTCGCGGGCGCGATCACGATGCTGATCACCGACCGTAACTTCGGCACGGCATTCTTCGACCCGCAGGGCGGCGGCGACCCCGTGCTGTTCCAGCACCTGTTCTGGTTCTTCGGGCACCCCGAGGTGTACATCATGATCCTGCCGGGCTTTGGCATGGTCAGCCACGTCATCTCGACCTTCTCGAAGAAACCGGTGTTCGGCTACCTGGGCATGGCCTATGCCATGATCGCGATCGGCGTCGTGGGCTTCGTCGTCTGGGCGCACCACATGTTCATCTCGGGCATCGGGGTCGACACCCGCGCCTACTTCATGGCCGCGACGATGATCATCGCGGTCCCGACGGGCATCAAGATCTTCTCCTGGATCGCCACGATGTGGGGCGGTTCGATCGAGCTGAAGACCCCGATGCTGTTCGCGATCGGGTTCATCTTCCTGTTCACGCTGGGCGGGGTGACCGGCATCGTGCTTTCGAATGCGAGCATCGACCAGGTGCTGCACAACACCTACTACGTCGTCGCGCACTTCCATTACGTGTTGAGCCTGGGCGCGGTGTTCTCGATCTTCGCCGGGTTCTATTACTGGATCGGCAAGATGTCGGGCCGGCAGTATCCCGAGTTCTGGGGTCAGATGCATTTCTGGGTCACGTTCGTGGGCGTCAACCTCACCTTCTTCCCGATGCACTTCCTGGGGCTGGCGGGGATGCCGCGACGCTACCCGGACTACCCGGACGCTTTTGCGGGCTGGAACATGATCGCGTCCGTGGGTGCCTATATCGGCGGGCTCTCCGTGCTGATCTTCCTGTATGTTCTCTATCGGACGTTTACCTCCAAGGTGACGGTGGCCGACAACTACTGGGGCGAGGGTGCGACGACGCTCGAGTGGACCGTGACCTCTCCGCCGCCGTTCCATACGTTCGAGGAGCTGCCGCGGGTCCGGTGATGGAAAGCATACGCGCAATCGAGGGCGGGGGAGCTTCGGCTCCCCTCGTGCCGTCCGTGGCCTTGCCGTCGGAGGTCCGGGACTGGCTGGCGCTGCTGAAGCCGCGGGTGATCCAGCTCGTCGTGTTCACCGGCGTGGTCGGGCTGCTGCTGGCCCCGGGACATCTCAACCCGGTGCTGGCGTTGACGACGGTGCTGTGCATCGCGGTGGGGGCCGGAGCCTCCGGCGCCATCAACATGTGGTACGACCGCGACATCGATGCCGTGATGCGGCGGACCGCCAAGCGCCCGATCCCGGCCGGCCGTATATCGCCGAACGGGGCCCTCGGGTTCGGCGTCATCCTGGCCGTATCGTCGGTTCTGGTGCTGTATCTCGCGACCAACACGGCGGCCGCGGCAATCCTCGCGCTGTCGATCGGGTTCTATGTGTTCGTTTACACGATGTGGCTGAAGCGGCGCACGCCGCAGAACATCGTCATCGGCGGCGCAGCCGGTGCCTTCCCGCCGTTGATCGGCTGGGCGGCGGTGACGGGCTCGGTCGACGTGCTGCCGCTGTTGATGTTCGCCATCATCTTCTTCTGGACGCCCCCGCACTTCTGGGCGCTGTCGCTGTATGCGCATGACGACTACGCGCGGGCAGGCGTGCCGATGCTGCCGGTCGTCAGTGGGGCCCGGGTGACGCGGCGGCAGGTGTTCGCCTACACGGTCGTCCTCGCGGTCGCCTCGATGTTGCCGTGGGCCCTGGGCCTGTCGGGGCCCGTCTACGGCATCTGTGCCGCCGGGCTCGGGGGCTGGTTCGTGTTCGCGGCCCTTCGCGTGCTGCGGGATGCGCAGGACGACGCCGGGCGCAGCCTGACGAAGGATGCCCCGGCGCGCGCCGCCTTCCGCTATTCCTTGGTCTACCTCTTTGCCCTGTTCACGGCTTTGGCCGTGGACCACTTCGTATGGTGATCGGGGTGGACGAGTTTCCGCCGCCGCTGTCGCCCGCCGATGCGGCGGAGCTGCGCCGGCGCCAACGGGGACGGAACTGGGCCTTGCTCATCGTGCTGATCGGCGTCGCGGCGCTGTTCTATGCGATCAGCATGGTCAAGTTCCACGTCGGCTGATGGCTCGGCGGCGCCACGGCGTTCTGGCCGGCAGCCTCGCAGCCTGCGTCGTCCTGATGCTCGGCATCTCGTTCGCCTCCGTTCCGCTGTATCGCCTGTTCTGCCAGGCCACCGGCTATAACGGCACGCCGCAGATCGGTCCCGCGGCGTCGCCCGGCCCGGTGTCCACCACCATCGAGGTGCGGTTCGACGCCAACACCAGCGCGGCGCTGCCCTGGCGGTTCACCGCGGACGAGCCGGCGGTGCGCGTGGCACTCGGCGAGGAACGGTTGGCCACCTACACCGGGCGGAACCAGGCCGGGCGGACCGTCACCGGCGTCGCGACCTACAACGTCACGCCCGACAAGGCTGCCGCCTACTTCCACAAGACTGCCTGCTTCTGCTTCAACGAGCAGACCCTGGCGCCGGGGCAGACGTTGTCGTTCCCCCTGAGCTTCTGGGTGGACCCGGCCATCGCCACCGACCCCGACACCAAGGACGTCCGCAGCATCACGCTGTCCTACACGTTCTTCCGCTCCCTGGACGATGCGGCCCGCAACGGCGGCCTCGAGAAGGCAGGGCCTCATGTGGGACCCCGGGCCGATGCGACCGTTTCCAGCTTGAACACCCCCGTGCTATCGCGATGATGCCGCAGCTTTCGGATTGGACCAGATGAGCACCGACGCACACGCCCCCGTCTCCCATGCGCTGAACAGCTCCGGCCTGAAGCAGCCCTATCACCTGGTCGACCCGAGCCCCTGGCCCATCGCCGGGGCGCTGGGTGGCGGCGTTCTGGTGTTCGGGATCGTGACGGCGGCGCATACCGGCAACTACATCCCATTCATCGTCGGCCTGTGCCTGATCGTCGGCACGATGTTCATGTGGTGGCGGGACGTCCTGAAAGAGAGCCGCATCCCCGGCGTGCACTCGCCGGTCGTGCGGATCGGGCTGCGCTACGGGATGACGCTGTTCATCGCCAGCGAGGTCATGTTCTTCGTCGGGTTCTTCTGGGCGTATTTCCACTTCGCCCTGTATCCGCAGCATGTCCTCGGGACCGAAACCCCCATGTGGCCGCCTTCGGGCATCCACACCTTCGATCCATTCCAGCTGCCGTTGATGAACACGCTGCTGCTGCTGCTGTCGGGCACCACGGTGACCTGGGCGCACCACGCCTTGATCAACGGGAACCGCAAGCACCTGATCATGGGGCTGGGCTTCACCATCCTGCTCGGGCTGTGTTTCACCACGTTCCAGGCGCTCGAGTATTCCGAGGCGCCGTTCAAGTTCAGCGGGGGCGGGGTCTATCCCTCGACGTTCTTCCTCGCGACCGGCTTTCATGGCTTCCACGTCATCGTGGGGACGATTTTCCTGATCGTGTGCTGGTTCCGCGCGCGCGCGGACCACTTCACGCCGGAGCGGCACTTCGGCTTCGAGGCTGCGGCCTGGTACTGGCACTTCGTCGACGTTGTGTGGCTGTTCCTGTTCGTGGCGATCTACCTCTGGGGCGCAGGCTCCGCGGTGGCCGAGTAGGCGCGACGATCGTCTCGGGGTCCCGGGTCTCCACAGCCCGGCGCCTGGCGTGGCCGCTGCTGACATCGGCCGCCATGCTTGCCTTGACCCTCAGCCTCGGGTTCTGGCAAATCGAGCGGCTTGCCTGGAAACGGGGACTGCTGTCGGAGATCGAGCGTGGCGAGGCCATGGCGCCGGTCTCGTTGGGCGACGACCCGCCGGCCTTCCAGCGCGTGACGGTCGCCGGCCGCTTCCGACCCGGCGTGGTGCGGTATGGCGCCGAGGTCCGATCGGCCGGCGGGCCGGCCGTGATGGGGGCCCACCTCGTATCGGCCCTGGAGCGTCCGGGCGCGGACCCCGTGATCGTCGACCGGGGCTGGGCCCCGTTGGATGCGCCGGCTGAGCCCACACCGGCGGCGGTTGAGGTCGTGGGCTATGTCCGACCGCCGGAGCACACGCCGCTGTTCGGCCCGAAGGACGATCCGGTCGGCCGGCGCTTCTTCGCGCTCGACCCGGCCGCCATCGGCGCATCGCTCGGGCTCGTGCGGGTCGCACCCTACACCATCGTGGCGATGGGCCCACCGGGCAGCATGCCGGAGCCGGCGACGGCGCTGCCGCGGCCCCCCAACGATCACCTGTCCTACGCCATCACATGGTTCGCACTCTCCGCGGCCCTGGTGGGTGTCCTGGCGGTCTACACACGACAGACCCTGCGGCAGGAGAGACCATGACGGCAGCCTACACCCGCCTGAAGTCCCGTTTCGCCCGGATCGCCACCATCCACGAGGCGCAGTCGATGCTGGGGTGGGATGCGGCGGCGGTGATGCCTGCCGGGGGCGGGGCGGCCCGTGGGGACCAGCTTGCCGTCCTGGCTGGCCTGGCGCACGGGCTGATGACGGAGCCGGAGACAGCGGACGATCTGGCGGGCGCCGAGGCCTCGTTGCCGCCGGACGAGTGGGATCAAGCCAACCTGGTTCTGATGCGGCATGCCCATACCCGAGCCACCGCGCTGCCCGCAGACCTGGTCGAAGCGCAGGAGCGGGCCAATTCGGGATGTGAGAAGGTTTGGCGGGAGGCCCGGGCCACCAGCGACTTCGCCTTGGTGTCGCCTTACCTGGTCGAGGTCGTCTCGCTGGTCCGGCAGTCCGCCTCGGCTTTGGCGCCTGCATTGGGATTGTCGCCCTATGACGCCCTTATGGACGGCTACCAGCGGGGCATCGGGGCAGCCGAGGCGACGGAGATCTTCTCCCGCTACGAAAGCTTCCTGGCCAAGGCCCTGCCGGAGGCCGAGGAGCGGCAAGCGCACATGCCGGCGGCCGTGCCCCTGACCGGCGTCTTTCCGGCGGACCGGCAGGAAGGGCTGTGCCGCCACCTGGCGCATCGCGCCGGGCTCGACTTCGACCATGCCCGGCTCGATCGATCGACGCACCCGTTCTGCGGCGGCACGCCGACCGACGTGCGGATCACGACGCGCTACGACGAAGCCGATCCCGCCATGGCCCTTTTGGGCGTGCTGCATGAAACCGGGCACGCGCTGTATGAACGGGGTCTGCCGGCGGCCTACGCGCGGCAGCCCGTCGGCGAGGCGGCGGGCATGGGGGCGCATGAGAGCCAGTCGCTCATCATCGAGATGCAGGCGTGCCGGTCCGATCCCTACCTCGCCTGGCTCGGGCCGGAGCTGCACGGCACCTTCGGCGGGCCACCGGAGCCGTTCGCGGCGGAGAACCTGCAGCGGCTGTGGCGGCGGGTGGAGCGGAGCCTGATCCGCGTCGATGCCGACGAGCTGACCTACCCGGCCCATGTGATTCTCCGCTTCCGGCTGGAGCAGGCCTTGATCGGGGGCGCGCTCGAGGTCGCCGACCTGCCTTGTGCCTGGCGGGATGGCATGAAGGCGCTGCTCGGCGTGGTGCCGCCGGACGATGCGCGGGGCTGTCTGCAGGACATCCATTGGTACTCCGGCGGTTTCGGCTACTTCCCCAGCTACACGCTGGGTGCCATGGCGGCGGCCCAGCTGATGGCGGCGGCGCGGCGCGATGTCGATGGCCTCGACCTGGCGATCGGGCAGGGCGACTTGCGGCTGCTCGTCGACTGGCTCCGCGCCCGCGTCCATGGCCATGGCAGTCGCTTGGGGTTCAACGACCTGCTGGCGTCGGCCACCGGCTCGGCCCTCGATCCCGGATGCTTCGAGGCGCACCTGACCCGGCGCTACCTCGCCGCTTGAGCCGCTGCCCCATGATCCTGGCATCGCGGGGATCGCCGCTGTAAGGTCACGCGAACGAGAGCGGGTCGATCGACGATGGCTGCGGCAGCGAAACAGATGACAATGGACGAAGCGGCGTTGCGGCTGACCCAGCAGGAGCTGGTAGCGAGTTTCGGCCTGTTCGCGCTGACGCCGGGCCCGTTCCAGCGGTTGTTGGACGAAGCCTGTCGGATTGCAGCCGCGGGTCTTGGGACGGAGTTCGCGAAGGTGCTGGGATACCGGCCCGACGTCGACGACTTCCTGGTTACGGCGGGGGTGGGTTGGCATGCCGGCGTGGTCGGCAACAGCACGCTGGGCAGCGGCCTCGACAGCCCCGCCGGTTTTGCCATCCACACGGGTACGCCGACCCTGTCGAACCATCTGGCGCAGGAGGACCGGTTCAGGGTGCCCGCGATGCTCGCCGAACATGGTGTGCAAAGCGCCATCAACGTGACCATCGGGTCGGTCAACCAGTCGCCCTATGGTGTCCTGGAGGTGGACAGCACGCGCCGGCACGAGTTCGTGCATGCCGACACGTCGTTCCTGCAGAGCCTGGCGAACGTGCTGTCAGCAGGTCTGGCGCGTGTGGAGTCCGAGGAGGCGAAGGACGCGCTGCTGCGGGACAAGGACCTGCTGATGCGGGAGGTGCACCATCGGGTGAAGAACAGCCTGCAGCTGGTCCGCACGATCCTGGGTTTGCAGTCGCGCGGTGCATCGGACGAAACGCGGGCGCATCTCGACAACGCGGCCGGGCGGATCATGAGCATCGCGGCCGTCCACCACCGGCTTTATGAGGGTGGCTCGGTCGCCGAGGGCGATGCGGCGGCCTATCTCGAGGGGTTGCTGGGGGATATGCGGGCCATGCTGGACGGGTCGGTCGCCGATCGGCCGATCGCCTTGACGGTCGAACCGATGCTGCTGCCGGCGGACACGTTGACCCCGTTGGGCTTGATCGTCTCGGAGCTGGTGACCAACGCGGTCAAGTACGGGGCGGGGCAGATCGGCGTGACGGTGAGCCGGCGGGACCGGAGCCTTGTCGTGACCGTGGAGGACGAGGGTCCAGGGTTCGCGGAGAGTGCGGAACGGCGCAGCGGGGCCCTGGGCATGCGCCTTGTCACGGCATTGGCCAAGGGGAATGCGCAGGAGGCGGTCCGGATCGACGGGACGGTGCCGCACGGCCGCATCGTGGTCACCATCACGACCTGACCACCAACCCGCCGCCGCACGGCTCGGCATTGCCGAACGCGCGGCGGCGGATGCGGTCTATTTCACCCGGACGTAGCGCAGCGGGAACGTGTTGTCCGCCAGCTGCTGCACCTCGATGTTGGCCTTCGAGGCCCAGACCACCGTCTGTTGGTGCATCGGGATCGTCGCGACGTCATCCTGCGCGATCTTGTCGGCCTCGAGGATCTCGGCCTGGCGCTTGGCGGGGTCGGTCTCGACGGCAATCTTGTCGAGCAAGGCGTCGAATGCCTTGTTCGACCAGCCGCCATCGTTGAACACGCCACGGATCCCATTCCGGGAGCCGAGCAGGTTGAACAGGCTGTTATGGGCATCATACGTGTTGGGGGTCCAGCCGAGCATGTAGAAGCTGGTGCGGTAGTCGGGATTGCTGATCTCGGCGAAGTACTTCAGACGCGTCTGCGCGGCCAAGGTGATCTTGATGTTGGCCCGGGCGAGCATCGCCGTCACCGCCTGGCAGATCGCCTCGTCGTTCACGTAGCGGTCGTTCGGACAATCGAGCGTCACGCCGAACCCGGAGGGGTAGCCGGCTTCGGCGAGCAGCTTCTTCGACGCCTCGGGATCGTAGGGGTAGCGCACGTCCGACGCTTCGGTGAAGCCGTTCACGCCAGGCCCATACATCAGCCCGGTCGGGCGGGACTGGTTGCGCATGACGCGCTGCTTGATCGCGTTGATGTCGATAGCCTGATAGAAGGCCTGGCGGACCCGCTTGTCCTGGAAGGGGTTCTTCCCCTTCACGTCCGACTTCAGCAGCTCCGGCCTGGCGATGTCGAACCCCAGGAAGATGGTGCGCAGTTCCGGGCTGACGAGGAGCTTCACGCCCTGTGTGCGGCCCAGCCGGTCCATGTCCTGCGGGGGCACGGTGTAGATCATGTCGACGTCGCCGGAGAGCAGGGCGGCCACCCGGGTCGCCGCGTTGCCGATGACGTTGAAGGTGACCTCGGTCAGGTTATGCTCGGGCTTGTCCCACCAATCCGGGTTGTTCTTCAGGGTGGTGCGCCGGTCCGGCTCGCGCAGCACCAGGATGAACGGTCCGGTGCCATTGGTATGCCGGGTCGCGAAGTTCTCCGAGGCCTTGGTCAGGTCCGCGGCCTCGAGCGAGTTGTGTTCCTCGCACCAGGCCTTGGACATGATGACCCACTGCGTGATCTCTTCGAGGAAGATCGGGTCGGGTTCGGAGGTCAGGAAGTCGACGGTGAAGTCGTCGATCTTCTTCACTTCCTTGACGGCCTGGAAGTACGAGTTGATCTGGCTTCCGGGGCCGGTCGCGCGCTTGTAGCTGAACACGACGTCGTCGGCCGTGAAGGGCTGGCCTTCGGTGAACTTCACGCCGTGCCGAAGATGGAAGCGCCAGGTACGGCTGTCCGGCTGTTCCCAGCGTTCCGCCAGCGCGGGCTCGACCTTCAGCTCGCGGTTCCGGCGGACGAGCGGATCATAGATGTTCTGCGCGAAGGTCAGCAGGAAGGTTTCGCTGCGGGTATAGGGGTCCATCGAGTTGGCATCGCCATCGTTGGCCCATCGGAAGCTGGCGGCGTTGGCGGGCAGGCTTCCCAGAAGCAGGGCTCCGGTCAGGATCGTCGTCCAGATGTGGTGCCTTCGAAGCATTAGATCCCCGATCTCGTCATAGAACACCGGCACAGACTAGGGTTTGCCTGGTGTCCTGCAAAGCGCAAAGGGCGGCCGCGCGGCCGCCCTGTCTCAAAAACAACGCGACGCGGCGTTCGTCAGGCCGCCCGCCGGCCCGAGAGGGCCGTCGGCAGGTTCTGGATGGCCGCGTCGATCAACCGTGCATCGGCGTCCGCACCCAGGCTTTGGGCGATGACGGCACCCGCCGCCCGCGCCGCGACATCGGCCGCAGCGAGCCTGACGTCCGCGATCGCCGCCTTTTCCGCCGCGGCGATCCGGTCCATCGCCATCCGTTCGCGCCGGGTGGCGGCGGTTGCCGCCTCGGCCCGGGCCGCGTCACCCATCCGGGCGGCTTCGGTGCGGGCATGGGCGAGCATGGTCTGGGCTTCCAGCAGGGCTGCTTCCCGCCGGGTCTTGGCTTCGGTGAGCATCATCTCGGCCTCTCGGCGCAGGCGTGCGGCTTCGTCGAGCTCACCCCGGATGGCCACCGCACGCTTGTCCAGCATGCCGGTCACGGCAGCCCATAGCTTGCGGCCGAAGATGACGAAGAAGAGCACGAACGCGACACCGACCCAGAAACGGGGGTCCGCCATCAGGCTCTCGTGATGATGTTCCATCTGCAGTCCTATCCTCGTGCCGCGAGCACGCGGCCGACTGCGCTGTCGACGATGCCCGGTTCCGCCGGCATTCCCGTCAGCCGGGCGACCACCGCTGCGGCGGTTTCCGTCGCCACGTCGCGCAAGGCGCCCAACGCGGCCGTCCGTGCAGCCAGGATGCGCTGCTCGGCCTGGGCGAGCTGGGTGTCGAGCTTCTCGTTGGCCAGGCGCGACTGCTCGGCCGCCTCCCCCTTGGCCTGGGCCACGGAGGCGGCGATGGCCGCCTGGGATTCGGTGCTGGCCCGCCGGGTCGCGTCCTGAAGCTCGGCGATCGCGGCATCGGCCTCGCTTTTGGCAAGGCGGGCGACGCCGAGGTCACCTTCGATTCGGGCCGCGCGTTCATCCAGCACTCCGGCGACCTGCGGCAGCGCCCAGCGGGCGAGCAACAGGTACAACGCCCCGAAGATCAGTGCCATCCAGACGACCTGGGCGATCGTCAGTGGATTTTGGAAGTCAAGCTGGGGCATCGAGTGTCCCTGTCACCAAGTTGGAGAAGGGGCGGGGCGCGGCGGCCCCGCCAGCCCGATCAGGTGAACAGGATCAGGAACGCGATCAGCAGGGCGAACAGCGCGACGGCCTCCGTCAACGCGAAGCCCAGGATCCCGATGGGGAACACGGCGTCGCGCGCGGACGGGTTGCGGGCCACCGAGGAGACCATGGCTGCGAAGATATTGCCGATGCCGATGCCGACGCCCGCGAGCGCGATCACAGCGAGGCCGGCCCCGAGGGCCTTTGCAGCAGCGACTTCCATTTTACTATCCTTCTTGATGGACCCGGCCGAGTGGGCCGGGGTGAGTGAAGCGGGGTGGAGGGGTCCGCGTCGCCGCTAGTGCAGATGCACCGCGTCGTGCAGGTAGATGCAGGTCAGGATGGCGAACACATAGGCCTGCAGAGCGGCCACCAGCAATTCGAACCCGACCAGGACGACGTTCAATGCCATCGGCACGATGCCGGCGGCCGTGCCCAGCGCGCCGGCACCGGCCAGCAGCACCACAAAGGTGGCGAAGACCTCGAACATCACGTGCCCGGCCACCATGTTGGCGAAAAGCCGGATGGCCAGCGAGACGGGCCGCGACAGATAGGAGATCACCTCGATCGGGATGATCAGCGGTGCCAGCAGCTTCGGTGCGCCTTCGGGAAAGAAGTAGCTGAAGAAGTGCAGCCCATGGATGCGCAGCGCGACAACCGTCGTGATGACGATGACGAGCAGGGCCAGGCCGAATGTCACCGCGATATGGCTCGTGTAGGTGAACGAGTAGGGCAGCAGGCCCAACAGGTTGCCCATCAGCACGAAGAAGAACAAGGTGAAGATGAACGGGAAGAAGCGGCGGCCTTCCTCGCCGATGCTGCCGACCGTCATGGACATGATGCCGCCGTAGCAGATCTCGGCCAGCGACTGCATGCGGCCGGGAACGACGGCGCGCGGCTTCATGCCGATATACAGGATCAGCAGGATCAGGGCCGATGCCACGAGCATCATGACATTGGACTGCGTGAAGTTGACCGAGCGGCCGAGCGGCCCAAGGGCGGTGTGCAGTTCGAACTGCCCGAGTGCGTCGATCTTCGATTCGGTCGCCAAAACCTTGTCCTCGCTCAAACCTTCCGCGACGGCGGCATCATCAGCCGCCACACGTTCGCCACACCTGCCGCACCGCCCAGAAGCACGAACACCCCGACCAGCCAAGGCGTCGTGCCCAGCCAACGGTCGAGACCCCAGCCGATCGCCACCGAGACGGCCATTGCCGCCACCAGCTCGACGCCCACGCGAACGCCGATCCCCATGGGGCTCGGGTTCCCGCCCGTGTCCGCTGCCGGAACCGGCTGCTGATCCTGCTGCCGCTTCTGCGCCGAACGCAGCCGTTCGTCGAACGATCCGTTGTCGTCCGTCATGTCCGCCCCCCTTTCGGTAGGCGCGGGCTTGCTACCGGCGGGTCGTCACAGTGTCAAGGCAGACTGCGCCACTTCCGATACTGCGCCCCTCGCGAAGCCGGTCATCGTGCCGATCCTGAGGCGCGCGACGACCCGCCCGTCGATCGTCGGCATGGACGCAAGCGCCAGCGGGAACAGGCGGCCGGGCACCGTGGTGCGCGATCGGGCATCGACAGCGTTGCCTTCCCCAGCGGCGCGCAGGTCCCGCAACAGGGCCAACGGATCAGCGTAGGCCAACGTGATCTCGTCCACGTCCACGACGGGCAGTTCGAACCCGGCCCGCTGCATCAGGCCGGCGAGGTCGCCCAGGTCCGGGAAGGGGGAAACCCGGGGCGCGGCACCGCCCGTGATCCCGGCCTCGGCTTCGGTCAGGGCCGTTCGCAGCGTGGCCAGCGTTCCCAGGGCCGGGACGCTGGCCAGGAACAGGCCGCCGGGGCGGAGCGTGGTGCGCAGCTGGATCAGCGCCCCAGGCAGATCGTTGATCCAATGCAGCGACAGGTTGGCGACGACCAGGTCGAAGGTGCCGGGCCCGAAGGGAAGCCGTTCCTCGTCGGCGGCCACGGCGGGGCCGCCATTCGTCCCGGCCATGGCCGGGGACAGGTCGCAGCTGACCACATCGAGACCGCGAACGCGCAACAGGGGTGCAACGACCCCGCGACCGCCGACATCCAGCGCCTGCGTGAAGACGGCGGTCGTGTCGTCCAGCCGGTCCAGCAGGCGGTCCGCCACGTCGCGCAGCACGTCATGGACCCGGTGCACGCCAGGGGCGGCGCGGTCGCGATGCCGCCGGACCGCGAGCCGATCAAAGATCGTCGGAGGGGATGCGGCACCGATCGGGGCAATGGCCATGCGTGCCATGTGTTGCTCAGGGACGGATTTGAACAGAGCCGGCTTTGACCGGACGGGCCGCGCGGCAGTAGCCTGATGCCAAGCAACCAGGGGAACCGCCATGAACGCCTCCGCCATGTCTCCCGCCCGCACCGCCGCCGTTGCCGCGACCATGGGCCGGGTCAAGGAAATCGAGCAGGGCCAGGGTGTCACCCGCCCGGCGTTGGACGCCATCAAGGCCGAGATGCTGAAGCTGGCCGCCCAGGAGAGCCTGTTTCCCGCCGCGGAGTTCCCGCCGCCGCCGGCTGGCGAGAAGGGGTCCAAGCGCTATCTGCTGCAGGAGGACCCGGATGGCCGCTTCGCCCTCTATATGTTGGCGCTGAACCCGGGCAACAGCTCCAAGCCGCACGACCATACCACCTGGGCCGTCGTCACCGCCGTCGAGGGGCAGGAGCTCAACAAGGTCTATCGCCGCGTCGACGATGGGGCGCAGGAGGGGCATGCGAAGCTCGAGCAGGTGCGGGAGGTCATGGTCGAGCCCGGGACCGGGATCGCCCTGATGCCCGAGGACATCCACTCCATCCATACCAGCGGCACGTCCAGCACCCGGCACCTGCACTGCTACGGCCTGGCGCTGGAGCGTCTGGACACGCGGCAGGGCTTCGACCTGGAGCAGAACACGGTCCAGCCGTACAACAAGGCATTCATGACACCGACAGCGAACCGGTAAATGCGGTCGATCGACCCGGCGACCCTGCGCGGCTGGATCGGGGATGGGGGGGAGCTCGCCATCCTCGATGCGCGGGAGGAGGGCGAGTTCGGCGCCGGTCACCTGTTCTGGGCGGTCCCGTGCCCGCTTTCGCGGGCCGAGCTGCGCATCCCGGTTGTGCTGCCGCGGATCGGCACCCGGATCGTGTGCGTCGATGGCGGGGAGGGGCTGGCCGCACGGCTGGCGGCGATGCTGGAGGCGCGGGGCGCTGCCGACGTGCATGTGCTGGACGGCGGCACGCCCGGCTGGGCGGCGGCTGGGTTCGTGGTGTTCACGGGCGTCAACGTTCCCAGCAAGGCCTTCGGCGAATGGGTCGAGCATCATTACGGCACAGAGAGCGTCGATGCGACGGAGCTGAAGGCCTGGATGGACGCGGGCCGCGACATGGTGGTGCTCGACAGCCGCCCGATGGACGAGTTCCATCGCATGTCCATCCCGACGGCGATCAATGTCCCGGGTGGCGAGCTCGCCTACCGGATCGCCGACATGGTGCCGGACCCGGCGACGACGATCGTCGTCAACTGCGCCGGGCGGACCCGCAGCATCATGGGGGCCGAGAGCCTGCGCCGGGCCGGGGTGCCGAACCCTGTCGTGGCGCTGCGGAACGGGACGATGGGATGGGAGCTTGCCGGGCTGGAGGTGTCACGGGGCGATACGGCGCAGTATGCGCCGGGGACGCCGCGCACCGCCGCCCTGGCGCTCGAGCGGGCGACAGGGTTTGCCGAGGCCTCCGGCGTCGGGGTGATCGGTCCGCTCGACCTCGTGCGGTTCGAGGAGGACCCGGACCGCACCCTCTATGTGCTGGATGTGCGGAGCCCCGGCGAGTACGCGGGCCGGCACCGGCCCGGCAGTCGAAGCGCCCCAGGCGGGCAGCTGGTGCAGGGGACGGATCAATGGATCGCCGTCCGTGGTGCCCGCATCGCCTTGCTGGACGATGACGGGGTGCGGGCGCGGATGTCGGCGGCCTGGCTGCGGCAGATGGGGCACCGCGACGTCTTCGTCGTCGAGGCCGGGCTGGACGGGCTGGAAGACGTGCCGGCGCCCACGCCAGCGAAGCCGGCGGCCGACACGACCGACACCGTCGATGGGGCGCTGGTCATCGACATGGCCCGCAGCGTCGATTTCCGGGCCGGGCATATCCCGGGGGCGGTCTGGGCGATCCGAACGCGGCTCGACCGGTTGCAGGCGGCCCTGCTCGAGGCCGACCGGGTCGTCGTCACCTCGCCCGACGGCGTGCTGGCAGCGATGGCCGTGGCGGAGGCGCAGGGATTGACGGCGGCGCCGGTGGAGGTGCTGGCGGGCGGAACGGCCGGATGGGTCGCGCGGGGCGGCGCGCTGTCCGCGGACCGCACCAGCCCTGCAGACGAGGACTGCGCCGATTTCTACCTGCGGCCCTACGACCGGAACTCGGGCGTGGAGGAAGCGATGCACGCCTACCTGAGCTGGGAGATCGACCTGGTGCACGAGATCGAGCGTGACGGGACCGTCGCGTTCGGCGTCTAGCGTCGCCCGTCCGCTGGTCCGGGGCGCGGCCCGTTTCGGACGCGCGGTGCTGGATGTGCTGCTGCCGCCGCAGTGCCTGACCTGCGACCAGTCCGTCGGGCTGCCTGGGCAGCTCTGTGCCACCTGCTTCGGCGCCACCGCCTTCATCTCGGAGCCCTGCTGCCACGCCTGCGGCATCCCGTTCGGGGCCCGGGGGCAAGGCGGCCTCGATGCGGTTTGCCCGGCCTGCGAGGCCCGGCGGCCGGATTGGGGCGAGGCCCGGGCATCGTTGCTGTACGACGACCAGGCCCGGCGCATCCTGCTGCCCTTCAAGTATGCCGATCGCGTGGAGGTGGCGCGGGCCCTCGCGCCCATGATGGTGCGGGCCGGCGCATCGTTGCTGGCGCGGGCGGACCTGGTCGTGCCCGTGCCGCTGCACCGATGGCGGATGCTGTCCCGGCGCTACAACCAGGCGGCCCTGCTGGCGCGCGCCATTTCTCGCCTGCATGGCCGTCCGGCCGTGCTGGACGGGCTGCTCCGAATTCGGCCGACCGTCCCTTTGGGGGCCTTGTCCCCGGCGCGCCGCCGGGCGGCACTCGCGGGCGCGTTCGCCGTGAACCCGAGACGGGCCGAGCGGCTTCGGGACGCCCGGGTCGTGCTGATCGACGACGTGCTGACGACCGGGGCGACGGCAGAGGCCTGCGCGCGGGTGCTGCTGGCCGCGGGCGCCGGCGGGGTCGACGTGCTGGCGGCGGCGCGGGTGCCCGATCGGCAACCGAGCTGACCCGCGTGCGCGCAGGGTTGGAAAATCGACCGCCGCACGCGATATCCCGTTCTGTCAGGAGAGCCAGGGATGCCGAAGGTCGAGATCTACACCCAGCCGTGGTGCCCCTACTGCTCCCGCGCGGTCAGCCTGTTCGAAAAGAAGGGCGTCGCCATCGAGGAGATCGAGGCGCCGGGTGGAAGCCCGGAGCGGGCGGCGGCCACGATGCGGTCCGGCGGGCGCACCAGCGTGCCGCAAATCTTCATCGACGGCCGGCATATCGGCGGTTGCGACGACCTGATGGCGCTGGACCGGTCCAACAAGCTGGATGCCCTGCTCACGGCGTGAATGGCGGGCCCGACGGGGTCGTCGACACGCCTCTTGAGCTTATCGCTCGATTCGTTGTTTGTTCGCCACAGGTGCGGGGTCGCGTGGTCAAACTCCTGGACGCGGCGGCGCGCGGTTGCTCACATGTCCGTGTGATCCGACGCCGACGCGATTCGCGGAAATCGGACCTGAGACACTAGCACTGGTATTCGGCGTTGCCGGCGACTGACAACATCTAGTAAGGTCATGGGATGCCCGACATACACACCAGCGACCACGCCGTCCTCGATGCCGTGCAGATGCCTGGCCGGTTCATGGTCCGGGTGGACCGCTCCCGCGATGCGCTGCTGACCGATTTCGGCCGGGCCACGTTGAACGATCGCTACCTGCTGCCCGATGAAGGCTACCAGGACCTGTTCGCCCGGGTGGCGAGCTTCTACGGCGACGACCATGCGCATGCGCAGCGGCTGTACGACTACATCAGCAAGATGTGGTTCATGCCGGCGACCCCGGTCCTGTCCAATGGCGGAACGCAGCGCGGGCTGCCCATCTCCTGCTTCCTGAACGAGGCGTCCGACAGCCTCGAAGGCATCGTCGGCCTTTGGAACGAGAATGTCTGGCTGGCCTCCAAGGGCGGCGGGATCGGCTCCTACTGGGGCAACCTGCGCTCGATCGGGGAGAAGGTCGGGCAGAACGGTAAGACATCGGGCGTCATTCCGTTCATCCGGGTGATGGACAGCCTGACCCTGGCGATCAGCCAGGGATCGCTGCGCCGGGGCTCGGCGGCGGTCTATCTGCCGATTTCGCATCCCGAGGTGGAGGAGTTCTCGGAGCTGCGGCGCCCGACGGGCGGGGACCCGAATCGCAAGGCGCTGAACCTGCACCACGGCATCCTGGTGTCGGACGCGTTCATGCGCGCGGTGGAGGCGGACGAGGAGTGGGCGCTGCTGTCGCCGAAGGACAAGGCGGTGGTGCGGAAGATCTCCGCGCGGAACCTGTGGATCCGTATCCTGACGGCGCGGATCGAGACGGGCGAGCCCTACCTCGTGTTCTCCGACCACGTGAACAATGCGCGGCCCGACCACCAGAAGCTGGCCGGGCTCGAGGTGAAGACGAGCAATTTGTGCAGCGAGATCACCCTGCCGACGGGGATCGACCAGCACGGCCGGCAGCGCACGGCGGTCTGCTGCCTGTCGTCGCTGAACCTCGAGAGCTGGCTGGAGTGGAAGGACCACCCGCTGTTCATCGAGGACGTGATGCGGTTCCTGGACAACGTGTTGCAGGACTTCATCGACCGGGCGCCGGAGGAGATGGAGCGGGCGAAGTACGCGGCGATGCGCGAGCGGTCGGTCGGGCTGGGCGTGATGGGCTTCCACAGCTTCCTGCAGTCGCAGAACGTGCCCTTCGAGGGCGTGGTCGCCAAGGTGTGGAACACGCGCATGTTCAAGCACATCCGCGCCCAGGCGGACCAGGCGAGCCGGATGCTGGCCGAGGAGCGGGGGGCCTGCCCCGATGCCGCGGATTACGGCATCATGGAGCGGTTCTCCAACAAGATGGCGATCGCGCCGACGGCCAGCATCAGCATCATCACCGGCAGCACGAGCCCCGGGATCGAGCCGATCGCGGCCAACGTGTTCCTGCAGAAGACGCTGTCCGGCAGCTTCACGGTGCGGAACCGGCACCTGCAGCGCCTGCTGGCCGAGAAGGGCATGGATCGGGACGACATCTGGTCCGGGATCACGTTGAACAAGGGCAGCGTGCAGCACCTCGATTTCCTCACCGAACAGGAGAAGGCGGTCTATCGGACGGCGTTCGAGCTGGACCAGCGCTGGGTCGTGGAGCACGCCGCCGACCGGACGCCGTATGTGTGCCAGAGCCAGTCGGTCAACCTGTTCCTGCGGGCCGACGTGCACAAGCGCGACCTGCACCAGATCCATTACCTGGCCTGGAAGCGGGGGCTGAAGTCGCTGTACTACTGCCGGAGCCTGTCGATCCAGCGGGCGGACAATGTCAGCGAGAAGGTGGTGCGGCCGTCGGAGTTGCTGGGGCTTCCTGCCGAACCCGTGGCCGAGGCGCCGGCGGCGAACAACTACGAAGAGTGTCTCGCGTGCCAATGAGGCCGTTTACCGGCTGACTCCTGCGGCCCTGCGCATGGTAGGCTGATCTCTCCCGGCATTCATGGAGTCGCCGGGGCTTCATCGAAGGAAGATCTGATGGACGGCATGGTTCCGACTCCGGAAAAGCGTATGGATTTGCTGACCGAGAACCCGGTCTACAAGCCGTTTCGCTATCCCTGGGCATACGAGGCCTGGTTGACGCAGCAGCGGGTGCATTGGCTGCCGGAAGAGATCCCGCTCGCGGATGACGTCAAGGATTGGCACAAGACGCTGACCTCGGCGGAGCAGAACCTGTTGACGCAAATCTTCCGGTTCTTCACGCAGGCGGACGTCGAGGTGAACAACTGCTACATGAAGCACTACAGCCAGGTGTTCAAGCCGACCGAAGTGCTGATGATGCTGTCGGCGTTCAGCAACATCGAGACGATCCACATCGCAGCCTACAGCCATCTCCTCGATACCATCGGGATGCCCGAGCTCGAGTATTCGGCGTTCCTCAAGTACAAGGAGATGAAGGACAAGTTCGACTACATGCAGTCGTTCAAGGTCGACAACAAGCACGAGATCGCCAAGACCCTGGCGGCGTTCGGGGCGTTCACCGAAGGGCTGCAGCTGTTCGCGTCGTTCGCGATCCTGCTGAACTTCCCGCGCTTCAACAAGATGAAGGGCATGGGCCAGGTCGTCAGCTGGTCGGTGCGCGACGAGACGCTGCACTGCCTGTCGATCATCCGGCTGTTCCGCACCTTCGTGCAGGAGAACCCGGAGATCTGGACCGAGCAGCTGCGCCAGGAGATCTACGACACCTGCGCCACCATCGTCGAGCACGAGGACGCGTTCATCAACCTGGCCTTCGAGCAGGGCCCGATCGAGGGTCTCACCGCGGCCGAGGTCAAAACCTACATCCGCTACATCGCCGATCGCCGGCTGGAGCAGCTTGGGCTCAACAAGCTGTTCCATGTGGAGGACAACCCGCTGCCCTGGCTCGATGACATGCTGAACGCGGTCGAACACGCCAATTTTTTCGAGAACCGGGCCACGGAGTACAGCCGGGCCTCGACGCAGGGCACGTGGGAGCAGGCCTTCGCCGGTGCGGTCTTCGAGACGGCCCAGCCGGAGGGCGCCTTCCATCTGAGCTGAGCATGGCTCGTCCTCCCCAACCCCGTATGCTGGCCTTTTCGCGTGCCTGCTCCACTCTCTTGCCCTAGTCTCTTTATTAGGAGGGCCGGTCATGGAGCTTGGGGCCGAAACGTCAGCAAACGAGGAAGGGGAGGATGCCCCGAACGAGGCAACCCGGCCTTCCATCCCGTATGTCGCCCGCCATTCCCGGCGGCTCACGGACAAGATCCTGGGTGCGTTCCACCAGGCCTGCGACCTCGGCGATTTCCATGTCGCCGACCAGCTGCTGCAACTGCTCGAGATGATGACGACGCGGTCACCGCGTCCGGAAGACGGGGATCGCCGGCGCAACATCCAGGGCCTCGTCGCCGCCCATGAGCGGCTTTGGCATTTGAGGCATCCGCCGACCGAGTAGCCGGCGGCGGCGGATCACAGGTCTGCGAGGTCGGTACGATGCTTGCATGCGCGAACCGACATCTGCCGAAGGATCAAAGCCCGTGAAGCGCCGCACGTTCATCGCCACCGTTCCCGCCGTGCTTGCCGTGTCGAGCCAGGACCGCGCGGAGGCACAAAGCGCGCCGACGCGGGCGGAAACGCTTCTGTTGGTGCAGGAATACGGCCCGAACAGCCTGGACATGCAGGGCATCGGCTCGGCCCAGCCCGTGAACGGCGTCGCGCTGAACTGTTACGACCGGCTGCTGCGGTTCAAGCGCGTGCCCATCCCCGGCGGGGGCGGGGAGACGTTCCAGATCGATGCGCTGGAAGGGGAGCTGGCCGAAAGCTGGGAGACGGCCAGCGACGGCATGAGCTGCACATTCAAGCTGCGCGAGGCGACGTTCCACAACGGTAAGCCCGTAACGGCCAAGGACGTGAAGTGGTCGCTCGACCGCGCGGTCTCGATCGGCGGCTTCGCGACGACGCAGATGAACGCCGGCAGCATGGAGAAGCCCGAGCAGTTCGTGGTGGTCGACGACCGGACGTTCCGGGTGGACTTCCTGCGCCGCGACAAGCTGACGATGCCCGACCTGGCGGTGACGATCCCGTTCATCTTCGACAGCGAGACGGCCAAGGCCAACGGCGGCGGAGACCCCTGGGCGAAGGACTATCTGAAGAACAACATCGCCGGCGGCGGGGCCTGGAAGGTCGACAGCTGGAAGCCGGGGACGGAGACGGTCTACTCGCGGTTCGATGCGTGGAAGAGCGGGCCCTTGCCGAAGCTGCGCCGGGTGATCGCCCGCGACATCCCGAGCCCGTCCACCCGGCGCGCCCTGCTCGAGCGGGGCGACGCGGACATCAGCTACGGCCTGCCGCCGAAGGACTTCAAGGACCTGGCTGAGGCGGGCAAGGTCCGGGTGGTGGGCGTGCCCATCCCGAACGCCATCTGGTATGTGGCGCTGAACACGGCGACCGGCCCGTTCACCGACGTGCGGCTGCGCCAGGCCGTCGCCTGGGCCATCCCCTACGACAAGATCATGCAAGCCGCCCTGTTCGGGCGCGGCGTGCCGATGTGGGGCGGCCCCGCGACCCCGGCCGCGCTGAGCTGGCCGCAGCCCTTCCCCTACTCCACCAACATGGACAAGGCGCAGGCGCTGATGAAGGAGGCCGGTGTCGCCCCCTTCACGACCACGCTGCTGTTCGATGCAGGCAGCGCCACCATCGCCGAACCCATGTGCGTGCTGGTGAAGGAGGCCTTGGCGCCGCTCGGGATCACGGTCGAGCTGCAGAAGATCCCCGGGGCGAACTTCCGGGGAGAGCTGAACAAGAAGACGGCCCCCATGGTGGTCAACCGGTTCGGCGGCTGGCTGGACTGGCCGGACTACTTCTTCTTCTGGAACTATCACGGCAACAACTCGATCTTCAACGTCAGCTCCTACCAGAACCCGGGGATGGACAAGCTGATCGACGGCGCGCGCTTCGCTGCCGACCCGGCCGCCTACAAGGCCGCCGTGACCTCGTTCATGGAGCTGGCGTTCAAGGAGCTGCCTGCGATCCCGATCTGCCAGCCGCTGCATGATGTGGCGATGCAGAAGACCGTCGGCGGCTATCAGTTCTGGCCCTGTCGGGAGCCGGACTTCCGCTATCTGACGAAGGCATGAGGGCCATCCTGCAGCGGCTGGCGGCGGCGCTGCCGGCCCTGGCAGGGGTCGTTCTGGGCACGTTCCTGCTGACGCGCGTCCTGCCGGGCGACCCGGCGGCGTATTTCGCCGGGCCGACCGCGAGCGCCGAAAGCATTGCCCAGGTCCGCACCGCGATGGGCCTGGATAAACCGCTGGCGGTGCAGTTTGCCGACTACCTCCGCGCCCTGGCGAAGGGCGATCTCGGGATGTCGCTGACCACGGGGCAACCTGTCGTCAAGGATCTGGCGGCGCGTCTGCCGGCTTCGGCGGAGCTGACGCTGTGCGGGCTGCTGCTGTCGGTGTCCATCGCGGTGCCGCTCGGCATCCTGGCGGCGGTGCGGCAGGGCTCGTGGATCGACCACCTGTGCCGGACGATCGTCACCGCGGGGGTGTCGTTGCCGGTGTTCTTCACGGGCCTGTTGCTCGTCTACATCTTCTATTTCCTGCTGGGCTGGGCGCCTGCGCCGGTCGGCCGCCTGGATGCCTATGCGACGGCGCCACCGGACTGGACGGGCTTCTACCTGATCGACTCGCTGCTGTCGGGGGAATGGGAGACGTTCCGCGGCGCCCTCGCGCAGCTGGTCCTGCCCACCTGCACGCTGGGCCTGTTCGCCCTGGCCCCCATCGCCCGGATCACGCGGGCCAGCATGTTGGCCACGCTGGATTCGGAGTTCGTGCGGACGGCGCGGGCCAGCGGGCTCTCGGCCGCGACGGTGGTGCTGGGGTATGCGTTCCGCAACTCGCTGCTGCCGGTCGTGACGTCGCTGGGAATGGTGTTCTCGTTCCTGCTGGGGGCGAACGTTCTGGTGGAAAAGGTGTTCGCCTGGCCGGGCGTCGGGTCCTATGCCGTGGAGGCCTTGATCGCCTCGGATTTCGCGCCGGTCCAGGGGTTCGTCCTGGCGATGGCCATCCTGTATGTGGCGCTGAACCTGGTGGTGGACCTGATCAACCGCGGGCTCGACCCCCGGTCGAGGGAGGCCTGATGTCTGCCGCCCTGCGCCAGGCGCGGCATGTCGTGGTCGAGAATCCGGTGACGGGGTTCGCCTTCCTGCTGTTCACCTTCTTCGTCGTCGCGGCGATGTTCGGCCCCTTCGTCGCGCCGTATGACCCGCTCGCCAGCGACACGATGGCGGCGTTGCAGGCGCCCACGGCCCGGCACTGGTTCGGGACGGACCAGCTGGGCCGGGACATCTTCTCCCGCGTCGTCGTGGCCACGCGGCTCGACCTCGGGATTGCGGCGGCTTCGGTGGCGCTGGTGTTCCTGGTGGGGGGGTTCGCGGGGCTCGCGGCCGGGTTCTTCGGCGGCTGGATCGACATGGTGGTCGGCCGGATCGCCGACACGGTGATGGCCTTCCCGTTGTTCGTGCTGGCGATGGGGATCGTCGCCGCCTTGGGGAACACGGTGCCCAACATCGTGCTGGCCACCGCCATCATCAACTTTCCCCTGTACGTGCGGGTGGCGCAGGCCGAGACGGTGGTCCGGCGCGAGGCCGGGTTCGTCGATGCGGCCCGGGTCAGCGGCCATCGCGACATGGGGGTGCTGCTGGGCCAGGTGATGCCCAACATCCTGCCGCTGATGGCCGTGCAGATGTCGTTGACGATGGGCTACGCCATCCTGAATGCCGCGGGGCTGAGCTTCATCGGGCTCGGGGTGCGGCCGCCCATGCCGGAATGGGGGATCATGGTGGCCGAGGGTGCCGGGTTCATCGTCTCGGGCGAGTGGTGGGTCGCGCTGTTCCCCGGTGGGGTGCTGATGGTGGCGGTGTTCTGCTTCAACCTGCTGGGCGACGGTCTGCGCGACGTGCTGGACCCCAGGCGCCGGATATGACGGTGCTCGAGGTCGAGGGGCTCGACGTCGCGTTCCGCACCCGCGCCGGCGTGGTCGCGGCGTTGGACGGGGTCGGCTTCTCCGTCGCGCGGGGCGAAACGCTGGCCTTGGTGGGAGAGAGCGGGTCGGGCAAGTCGGTCACGGCCTACGCGCTGCTGGGACTGCTGGGTGCCGCGGGTTCGGTGACGGGCGGCAAGGCGCTGCTGGAGGGGGTCGACCTCGTGACGGCAGGTCCGCGCGTCCTGGCGCGCATCCGGGGGCGGCGGGCTTCCATGATCTTCCAGAACCCGCGCGCCGCGCTGAACCCGATCCGGACGGTCGGGCACCAGATCGCCGACGTGCTGCGGCGGCACGGGAACGAGGGGAATGGGCTGGGCCGGAGGGCGGCTTGGGCGGGTGCGGTGGAGATGCTGCGCCGGGTCGGAATCCCGGATCCGGTGCGGCGGGCCGGCGCCTACCCGTTCCAGCTGAGCGGCGGCATGTGCCAGCGGGTGATGATCGCCGTGGCGGTCGCGGCCCGGCCGGCGCTGCTGATCGCCGACGAGCCGACGACGGGGCTGGACGTCACGACCCAGGCCCTGGTCATGGACCTGATCGCGGCACTGGCGGCCGAGACGGGCATGGGGACCGTCCTGATCACGCACGACCTGGCGTTGGCCGCCGAGCGGGCGCAGCGGATCGCGGTCATGCACGCCGGCCATATCGTGGAAACCGCGGACACGCGGACGCTGATCGCGGCACCCCGCCACCCGTACACCGCCCGGCTGCTGGCCGCGACCCCGCGCGAGGTCGGCACGCTGGACGAGCTGCATTCCATTCCGGGCACCCTGCCCGACCTGCGGCGCACCGACCTGCCGTCCTGCCGCTACGTCGAGCGCTGCACCCGGTCTTTGCCGGCCTGTGCGGGCGTCCTGCCCTGGGCGGAGCTGGGGGCCGGGCATCGGGCCCTGTGCTGGAACCCGCTATGACCGGCCTGCTGGAGATCGACGCCGTCTCCCGGCGGTTCCCGGCGGGCCGCGGCAGATGGTTCTCGCGTGGCCCGCGGTCGCTGGTCCACGCGGTGTCGGAAGTGACCCTGTCCGTACAGAAAGGCGAGGCACTGGGCCTGGTGGGCGAAAGCGGGTGCGGCAAAAGCACGCTGGCCCGGCTGCTCGCGCAGCTGCTGGACCCGTCGGACGGCCGCATCCGGCTGGAGGGGCGGGACCTGTCGACGGTCCCTGCGGGCCGGTTCGCCGCGGACAAGGCCCGGCGGCGCATCCAGCTCGTGTTTCAGGATGCCGGGGAAAGCATCAACCCCCGCTTCACTGCGGCGAATGCGATCGCCGACCCCTTGCGGCAGATGATGGGCCTGCGGGGTGCGGCGCTGCGCGACGCGGTGGCGGAGGCGGCCGAGCTGTGCGGCCTGCCCGCCGCCCTGCTCGGCCGGTACCCGCACCAGCTGAGCGGCGGCCAGCGGGCCCGGGTCGGCATCGCACGCGCCGTCGGGCCGCGGCCCGACCTGATGATCCTGGACGAGCCGACCGCGGCGCTCGACGTCTCGGTGCAGGTGACGATCCTGAAGCTGCTGGCGGAGCTGCGCAGCCGCCTGTCGATGAGCTACGTCTTCGTCAGCCACGACCTGAACGTCGTCCGGCTGCTGTGCGACCGTGTCGCCGTGATGTACCTCGGCCGCATCGTGGAGAGCGGGCCGGCCGAGGCGGTGTTCCGTTCGCCCCGGCACCCCTATACCCGCGCGTTGATCGCGGCGGCGCCCGCGCTGGACGGCGTCCGGCGCATTGTGCCGCTGCTGGCGGGGGAGCCGCGCAGCCCCGTCGATCTGTCGCCGTCCATCTGCGCCTTCCACGGGCGATGCCCCCAGGGGCAGGAAGTCTGCCTCGAGCAGCGCCCCCCATTGCGGCCCATGGCCGCGGGATGGGAGGCTGCCTGCCACTTCGCGGAGGCAATATGATGGAGGTGAACATCCCGGAGGTTCTCGCGGAGGTCGAGGCGGCGTTCGCGCGCTACGAAGCGGCGCTGGTGTCCAACGATCTCGGGACGCTGGACCGTTCGTTCTGGGATTCGGACCGCACGATCCGCTTCGGCGTGGGGGAGAACCTGTTCGGGATCGAGGAAATCCGGGCATTCAGGACGGCGCGGCTGTCCGCGGGGCTGATCCGGCAGCTGGAACACACCGTCATCACGACTTTCGGGCGGGACTTCGCCACCGCCTCGACCCTGTTCCATCGGGAAGGCATGGTCGGCAAGGTCGGGCGGCAGATGCAGAGCTGGGTGCGGTTCGATCATGACTGGCGGGTCGTGGCCGCGACGGTGTCCGTCGCGTCTGTCGTTTGATCGTCCCGGAAGACGCGTCCCGCCTCAGCGGTGGCCGAGCAACGCCAGGACGACCTCGATCAGGATCAGCGCGATGACCGCCGCCTCCATCAACCCGGCGCGGCTGCTGGCGGCCTCGTCATACAGCGCGCTGTAGGTGTCGCGGATGATCGACAGCTTGCGGTCGACAGCTGCCTGGACGGTCTTCACGCGGAACAGGTCCAGCGCGGCCGCATAGACGCGGGCGAGGTAGACGTCCCCGGTCACCTGCAGGGCGTTGTCGACCTTCTCGGTCAGCTCCGTCACCTCCGCCACCATGGTGTAGAGCTGCCTCGCCAGCTCGGCGAAGCGCCGAGGACCGAGGCTGCGCCGGCGCGTCGCCTCCTCCACCAGGTCGTACATCCGCGGCAGTTCGGCGTCGAGCCGCTCGTCGTAGTAGCGCATCTCCAGGAACTGCGCGTTGGCGACCTCGATCACGTCGGCCACGTCGGTGTCGCCCCTGGGCTCGTAGATGAAGGCGCGATCCCAGGTGAGGACCACGAGATCGTCGGTGAAGTAGGAGAAACGGCGTGCCAGCAGGTCCGCGCGGGCACCCTCCGACAGCGGGCGGGTCTCGCCCGAGAGCAGCGGCACCAGATCGACGGCGCCGACGATGTCGGTCGCCTGCATCGGCTCCAGGAACTCCTGCACGGTGGCCACCAGGTAGTCCTCGACGAGGGGGCAGGCCCCTGGATGGGTAAGAGCCGGGTCGACCACGGTGCGGACCCGCTCGAGCAAGGCGTTCCAGGTCTCGTGGCCGGCGGCCTTGGCCAGGGCATTCACACGGGCCGTGTAGTCGGTCCAAGGCAGCCCGGCAGCGGGCGCCCGGAGCGCCAGGGCTACGACCCCGAAGGAATAGAGGCGGGCGGTCACCTGGATGTCGATCGCCTGGCCGGCCAGGCTCAGCCGGAGCGGCGCCAGCGCCACGGCCAGCGGTGCCTCGCCGAAGCTGACGGCCCGTTCGGGCGTGCCGGTCAGCCGGACCCTGGTTCCCTGGCCGGCATGCTGGGCCCACAGGGCTTGCGCCCGCTCCAGATCGATCGCGTAGGCGATGTCGAACAGGCGCAGCGCGGAGACATGGCCCCGTGCCACGACACGGCAGCCGGAGAACGGCACTGGGGCGCGATTGGGGTCTGGACCCATGGCCGGCAGCCTACGCCGGAAGCGGACCCTCGTCATCCGCACAGCCGGTCCAGCCCGCACGCCGCAGCGCCGCCACGACCCGGCGATGGTCCTGCCTTCGATACCAGGGCATCCGCGCGTGGGAGTAGTCGTCGAACGGCGCCGCCTCGAGCGCCTGGGCCTGTTGCAGGGAGTGCGCCGCCTCGTCCAGGCGGCCCGCCTCGGCAAGGATGATGGTGAGGAGCCTTGGCCCGAAGGAATAATCGGGCCACTCGGCCATGATCGCCCGTGCGGCGGCCTCCGCCTCTGCGGGCTGGTCGGCGAAGAAGTGGCCGAGGGCCGCATGGGCCCGGCGGATGCGCAGGCGGGGGTCGCGCGGGCTGAGCCGCATGAACCGCGCCAAGGCTTCCAGCCCTTCCAGCGGGCGGCCGGCAAACACCAGGGTGGCGCCGCGCGTCCCGTGTGCGCTGGCCTCGTTCGGGTTCAGCGCCAGCGCCCGGTCCGTCGCATCGAGCGCGCCGACATGGTCGCCACGCACCATCCGGGCGATCCCGAGGACGCTCAACGCCCCGGAGTCCCGATCGTCCAGGACGACAGCCTGCAGGGCCAGCGACTCGCCGCGCGGCTGCCAATGCGGGTCCGCGCCGGGCAGCCAGGCGGAGCCTTCATAGAGGTAGGCCAGCGCAAGACCGGAATAGCCCGGGGCGAACTGTGGATCGAGCTCGATCGCCCGCTGGAACCAGGCGCGTGCCTCCACCGCCTCGGGCCTGCCGAAGCGTGCGAGATGCCATGAGCCGCGTTGGCAGGCGGTCCAGGCGTCGACGTTGTCCGGCGGCTTGCGAATCGATCGCCGCTGCTCCGCCTCCATGAGCGCGGGGCGGACGGCCAAGGTGATCAACTCGGCGATCTCGTCCCGCGCCGTGAAGAAATCGTCGCGTTCCCGATCGTAGCGCTGCGCGATCAACGGGGTGTTGGTGGCGACGTCGGTCAACTGGGCGGTGACCCGCACCCGGCGCGCGATCGTCCGGAAACTGCCCTCGAGCACGTAGCGCACGCCGAGTTGCCGGGCCACGGCGGACACCTCGGGCGATGTGCCCAGGACCGTCCGGCTCGAGCTGTGCGCGATCACCGTCAGCCATCTGTTCTGCGACAGGACCGCGATGATGTCTTCCGCGATCCCCTCACCCAGGAACAGCTGGTCGGGGTCGGCCGACCCGCTGGCGAACGGCAGCACGGCGATGCTCGGCGTTTCCGCGACGGCCGTGTTCGCGATGCGCAGAAGCGTCACCTCCCCCACGAACCGGTAGCCCTGCCGGGGCACGGTCTGGATGAACGTCTGTCCGAGCGACTTCTCGCACAGTGCCCGGCGGAGGGCCGAGATGGTCACCGTCAGGTTGTTCTCCTCGACGACGCCCTGCGTCCAGACGCGCTGCAGCAGCACCCGTTGCGACACGGTGCTGCCGTGCTCCTCGACCAGGATGGCCAGCACGTCGAAGGCCCGCGAGCCCAACGGCACGAAAGCGCCGTCATGGAGCAGCCGACGCCGCGCGCGCTGAAGCACGAACGGTCCGAACCGGTAGTCTTGTTCCGGGTTCGCCGGTCGAATCGAACCTTCCATATCCGAAAGACTTTGGCCGGCACTGCCGGGGGTCAAGCCTGGTTGCACATCATGATCGTGAGAAGTCGGGTGGTTCGCGTCATCCTGATCGTATCGGGGACGGCCCTTGGCGGTCGAGGATGCGGTGACGTAGGGTCGGCGGGGCGAGACAGAGTGATGGCAGCGGGGGAATGCGTATGAGGTGGTTGGTCGTGTTCCTGGCCGGGTTGCTGGCCGCCGGTGTCGCCCGGGCGGAGACGGTCCGGATCGCGCGGCAGTTCGGCCTGTCCTACCTGCCCTTGATCCTGATGCAGGACGGCGAGCTGTTGGAGAAGGAGGCGCTGGCCCGCGGGATCGATCTGACCGTCCAGTGGCTGACCTTCACGGGCGGCCCGCCGATCAACGACGCCTTGATCTCCGGCAACATCGACCTTGCATCGGGGGGCGTGGGGCCGCTGCTGACGATCTGGAGCCGCACCCGCGCCAACCTGCGGGTCAAGGGGATCGCGGCGCTGGGCAGCATGCCGATGTGGCTGATGGGGACCAACCCGGCCGTTCATACCATCGCCGACCTGACCGAGAAGGACCGGATCGCGCTGCCCGGGGTGAAGGTGTCGGTCCAGGCGGTCGTCCTGCAGATGGCGGCGGAGAAGGCGTTCGGGGCCGGGCAGCAATACCGGCTCGACCCGCTGACGATCTCCATGGGTCATCCGGACGGCGAGATCGCGCTGCTGGGCGGCGGGACGGACATCACCGCGCACTTCACCGCGGCGCCCTACATGTATGGCGAGGAAGCGTCGCCCCGGGTGCACCGGATCCTGAACAGCTACGACGTGCTGGGCGGGCCGCACACCTTCAACGTCGTCTGGTCGACGGCGCGATACTACGAGGATCATCCGCAGGTGATCGCGGCCTTCATGGCTGCGCTGGACCGGTCGATGCGCATCATCATCGATCACCCCGAGGAGGCTGCTGCGGCCTGGTTGCGGTCCGAGAAGGCGAAGCTGGGCGTGGCGGACGTGGTCGCGATGATCCGTCGCCCGGAGAATGTCTGGACCACGACCCCCCGCCGGGTCATGGACTTCATGACGTTCATGCAGAAGACCGGGGCCATCAAGGAGCAGGCGGACAACTGGCACCAGCTGTTCTTTCCGTCGGCGCACGGGCTGGACGGGGGCTGACGCCGGGGCGATGCTGCCGAAAAAATGGAGGGACGCGGCCGTGCAGCAAGACTTCGAGATACGCAAGGTGACCCCTGTGATCGGGGCGGAGATCCTGGGCATCGATCTGGCGCAGCCGCTGGGCAACCGGGCGTTCCAGACGATTCACGATGCGCTGATGGACAACCTGGTGATCTTCTTTCGCGACCAGGCCATGGACCCTGCCCAGCAGATGGCGTTCGGCGCCCGCTTCGGATCGCTCCACGTGCATCCGGCCGCGCCGTCGATCCCCGGTCACCCCGAGGTCATGGTGATCCATGCCGACGCCAATTCGACCTATGTGAACGGCGAGAGCTGGCATTCCGACGTGTCCTGCGAGGCGGAACCCCCGATGGGGAGCATCCTGCACATGCGGACGCTGCCGGATGTGGGCGGGGATACGCTGTTCGCGAACATGTATGCGGCCTTCGACGCGCTCTCAGGCCCGATGCGGACGATGCTGTCGGGGCTGACCGCCGTGCATGACGGGGAGGGGCTGTATCGCGGACGATACGGGGCCGACGACCGGGGCAGGGTCTATCCCAGGGCCGAACACCCGGTCGTCAGGACGCATCCGGTGACGGGGCGGCAGGCGCTGTTCGTGAACTCGTTCTTCACGACGCGCATCCTGGGACTGACCAAGGGTGAGAGCGACGCCCTGCTGGCCTTCCTGTTCCGTCACATCGAAACCCCCGAATTCTCGTGCCGGTTTCGCTGGGGGCAGAATTCGGTCGCGTTCTGGGACAACCGGTCGGCCCAGCACCATGCGCTCTGGGACTACTTCCCGCAGACCCGCAGCGGGACGCGCGTGACGATCACCGGCGATGCGCCGTTCTACCGGAAAGTGGGAGTGTAGGCGGGAGACGCGGTCGTCGGCGGGAGAGGATCGTGACCCGGCACAACGTGGAACGGCCGCCCCGCCCCTGGCCAAAGGCCACAGGGCAGGACGGCCGCGAGTAGAAGTCTCGGCCGCTTGCTTAGGCGGCGGCGCTGACGCCGTCCTGACGGCGGCGGCGGGCGAAGAAGGCCAGGGCACCAATGCCCGTCGCCAGGACGGCGAGGGTGGAGGGCTCAGGCGCGGCAGTCAGCGACACGCCATCGAGCAAGGCAAGCGGAGGCTGGCCAGCCGGTGCGCCGATCGACAGGAACGAGAGGGTCTGCGTCGCCGTCTGCGCCGTGAAGTAGAAGGTCTGCTTCACCCAGCCGGAGAACCCCTGGTTCACGATCGACATGGTGTTCGTCGTCTGGGAGGTGGTGCCGAACTTGACGGTCAGCGCGTCGGACAAACCGTTCGGCGCCTGGGCGCTCGCCATCTCGGCGACGGCCCAGTAGAAGTCGAGGGCATACACCGTGCCGGCCGTGAGGCCCGTCACACTCTGCGACAGATATCCGTTTACGCCCTGGTCGCCGTCCAGCGACATGAAGTTGCCGCCCGTCGGGCTGGTGACGCCATAGCCGCTGGCCAGATACTCGCTCGAGCCATACCGCGTGTAGGCGTAGTTGTTCGGGTCGGACGGGCTGGTGTTCCCCGCGGCCGTCGAGTTGTTCTGCGCCACGTTCGCGCCGGCGCCCGGGTTGAACAGGATGTTGTAGGGGTTCGAGTTGGTCGGGCTGTTCGACGTCGTCCAGTTGTCCACGGTGCCGTATTGGCCCGATGCGTCCAGCTCGAAGCTGCCGCTGTTGTTCGGCGCGCCGGCCGCGATGTGGGTCGAGGTGAAGTTGCCGTTCTGGATCAGCTGCGCCGCGGCGTTCGCGGTGCCAGGGAGGGCCAGGCCAGCAAGAGCGATGATCCAATACTTGGCGGACATCATGAGATCCTGTCACAAAGTGCGTTGACGATGTAGGCGATGCGGGGGCTGCCGTGAGGCGATCCCCCTGCTGTGATTCCATCGTTAAAGCTTCTGTCAAAGCTTGTCAACGATTGTGATGCGATTTTCCGCCAGCGGTGAGTTTTTGTTGCGGATCACAGCAAGAGCACACCCCCCCTGCATCGCGGCCGGAGCCGGACCGTTCGTGACGCCGCGTCCGGCCTCGGTCGAGCGAGGCCGGACTACGGTTCAGGCGGCTTGTTGGGCGGCGACCCGCGGCCGGTGCACCAGGTCGTGGATGAACGCCAGCTTGTCGATGACCGGGGCCGAGAGGATGAACGGGTAGAGGTCGTTCAGCCCCATGCTGCGGTTCATGCTGTTCATGGCGAACGTCAGCGGCAGCCATGCGTCGACGAGCTTGTCGAAGTTGCCAGGCTTGTAGGGGTCGACCGCAAGGTCCGCATGCAGGTCCGGGTCGGTCGTCACCGTCGGATGGACCTCCAGCCCGAACGCGCCGGCCGTCTCCAGCGTGTCGATGATGTGCAGGTAATGCGCCCAGGTCTCGGCGAAGTCTTCCCAGGCATGGGTCGTGGCGTAGGTGCTCACGAAATTCTCCTGCCAGTCGGCCGGTGCTCCCTCCTTATAGTGTACCTTCAATGCGTCCGCATAGCTGGCCTCGTCGTCGCCGAAAACGGCCCGGCACGCAGCCAGGTTGCCCTGGTCGCGGACAAGCCGGTCCCAGTAGTAGTGGCCGACCTCGTGACGAAAATGCCCCAACAGGGTGCGATAGGGTTCATGCATCGTCGTCCGGCGACGCTCCCGCTCGGCGTCGTCCGCCTCCACCAGGGCCAGGGTGATCAGCCCGTCATCGTGCCCGGTGAGGACCTTCGGCGCATTCGGCGGGTCGGCAAGGAAGTCGAACACCATGCCGCTTTCCGCGTTGTCGGCCCGGTTCGGGATCGGCAGCCGCAACCGCATCAGCTGGTAGAACAGGCGGTGCTTGGCGATTTCCATCTTGCGCCACGACACCATGTTGTCCGGCTGGCTCAGGTCGGGCACGGTCCGGTTGTGGCGGCAGGCCGCGCAGTAGCGCTCCGTGCTATCGGCGGCGACCAGCCAGTTGCACGAGTCGAGCGCCGCGTTGGCGCAGAAGCGCCATTGCCGCTTTGCCGGCTTCGGATCGGCCAGGGCCGTCCAGGTGTCGCCGTCGGCCGACGGCTCGAGCGCGCTCAGCTCGAACGCTTCGGCGACGTATCCGAGGCGGTGTTCGCAGCGGATGCACCGCTTGTTTTCGAAATAGAGCAGTTGGCTACAGTGCTGGCACTTGAACAGACGCATGACTTCGATCTCCGGCTGGCACCTCTACGGCCAGGGCGCACCGGGGTTCCTGGTCAGAGTTCTGCAAACAGTCGCCCCCAGCCCTGCACCCGTGCGGGTTGCACCCCGGCCATCTCCAGCGATCGCCAGACGGTGACGGCGATGCTGTCGAGCAATGGGACGCCGATCTCGTGTTCGAGTGCGGCCGCAAGGCCGGTGGCCCGCATGTTGGTGCACAATGCCGCCACAGCCTGGGGCGCCCCGCCCTGCCCGGGCTGCGCGACGGCGCGGACGAGTGCCGCGATCTCGGGCGGGTCGTATTGCGCGAAGCTGAAATTGCCGGGGTCGCCCAGATGCCGTTCGGCGGTGATCCGGACGCCGCTTGCCGCGTAGTTCGCCACGATGCGGGCCTGGACGTCGGTCGTGTAGGGCGTGACCAGGCCCATCGCCGTCGCGCCCAGGCGGCGCAGCGCCTCGTTCAAGGCGAGCACGGACGAGGTTGCCGGGACGCCGGTCTCGGCCGTGATGGCGGCGCACAGGCGCTCGTCGCTGTCGAACCCCAGCCAGCCGGCAGAGGTGCCGTTCCAGGCAATGACGTCCATGTGGGCATCGGCGAGCAGTCGGGCCACTTCCAGGATCGGTGCCGTGTCGAACTGCTGCAGCGCATCGGGTGTCAGCGCGATCCGGGTGACACGGAAGCGCGCGAAATGGGCGGTCACGTCCGGCAGGCCGTGCAGCAGGGCCGCGGTCGCGGGCTCCAGGACGGTGTTGCTGGATGGGGTGAGCATGCCGAGCCGGATACGGGTCATCGGTGGTGATTAGCATGCCGGGGTTTCGCGGTATAAGGGCAGGCATGGCGGACGATCCTTACAAGACCCTGGGCGTGGACCGTGCGGCAACGGCGGACGAGGTCCGCAAGGCCTATCGCAGTGCCGCCAAGAAGAGCCACCCCGACCTGCACCCCGGCGACAAGGCGGCCGAGTCCCGGTTCAAGTCGATCAACGCCGCGAACGACCTGCTGTCCGATCCGGAGAAGCGGGGCCGGTTCGACCGCGGCGAGATCGACGGCGAAGGGCAGCCGGTAGCGGAGCGCACCTTCTACCGCGACCACATGCAGGCTGGCGGGGGTAGCCGCTACGGCGGCGCCGGCCCGTCCGGGGGCATGGACGAAGACGACCTGAAGGACATGTTCGGCACGTTCTTCCGCGACCAGGCGAACCGCCCGCGCCGGGGCCGCGACCGCACGTACCGGCTGGATGTCCCGTTCCTCGACAGCGTCAACGGCGCCGTCGAACGGCTGACGCTGCCGGATGGCCGGACGCTCGATGTCCGGGTGCCGGCCGGCCTGGTCGACGGCCAGGTGCTTCGCCTGCGCGGCAAGGGGGAGCCGGGCGCAAGCGGCGGACCGGACGGGGACGCGTTGATCGAGGTCAACGTCCTGCCGCATGCCTTCTATCGGCGGGAGGGGGCGGATCTCACGATGGACGTGCCGGTCACCTTTGCCGAGGCGGTGATGGGCGGGCGGATCGATGTGCCGACGCCGCGGGGCCGGGTCACGCTGGCGATCCCGCCGCGGTCGGAGTCCGGGGCTCGCCTTCGTCTCCGCGGCCGTGGCGTGGCCGCGCATGGGGCGGTGCCGGCCGGCGATCTGTTCGCGGTGCTGAAGATCGTGGTGGGCGAGGTCGACGCCAAGCTCGAGGAGTTCCTGCGCGAATGGGCGCCCGGCCACCCGGGCGACGCGATGCGGGCCGCGCTGGAGGCGGGCGAGTGATGCGCGCGGGCATCACGGTCGCCGCGGTGCTGGCGCGGGTTCCGGGCCTGGATGCGGCGACGCTCGAGATATGGATCGCCGAGGACTGGGTGCGTCCAAGCCGACGGGCCGGCGAGCCCGTGTTCGAGGAGATCGACGTGGCCCGGGTCCGGCTGATCCTGGAGCTGCGCGACACGATGGAGCTGGGCGAGCCGGCGATCCCCGTCGTGCTTTCCTTGATGGACCAGCTGCATGCCACGCGTGGCCAGATGCGGCGGCTCGCCGCAGCGCTGGCCAAGGCGGGTCCCGAGGCGCGGATCGCGGATGTGCTGAACACTTTGAACGGTTGATGCGGCCTTCCGCGGCCTGGCCGTGCTCCATGGGGGTGCGGTGGCCGGAGATCGCCGGGAACCCTCGACCCGCGTGGGGCGTATGGTCCACCGACGATATCCGACTGGAGAGCGAAATGCGTATCGGCGTTGCTGCGCTGCTTGGAGTTCTGGTGACCGGCCCCGCGATGGCGCAAAGCCTCGGTGACATCGGCCGTGCCCTCACGGACCAGGTCGCACCGCGGCAGAACCCGGCCTATCCCGCCCCGTCCGGTCGTGAGTCGTACGAGCAGGGGCGCCGTGACCAGGAAGAGCAGACGCGGCGCGACGCCCGCCGGTCCGATGAAGGCACCCGGTATCGCGACGACCGTGACGACCGCCGCCGGGCCGACGACCGCGAGGATCGTCGTCGCGTCGATGACGCCCAGCGCCGCGAGCGCGATGACCGCCGGGACCCGCGTGACCGACCCCTCGACGACCAGCGGCCGCGTGGCCAGTCCGGCCGTTATTGAGCGGCCGGCCTATGCGCAAGCGGGTGGATGTCTCGTCGATGCCGGACGATTACGGCGAGAAGTTGAGCGAGTTGGACAGCATCCTGAACGACCCTGAGGTCGTGATGCAACCGTCGCGGGTCTGGCCTTGGCCGCCGAGATCGCCGGGCTGCGGCCGTCACTCGGGCAGTAGGCGCGACACCAGGGTCCGACGGCTGGCCCGATCTTCAAGCTCGAGCGACGTGGGAATGTCGTAGGTCTGCAGGGTCGTCAGGCCGCGGGCTGGAAGGTAGGCGCGACCGGGGTCGGCGATCCAGACCTCCGCCCCGCGTGCCATGTGCCGGAGCCAGGGTAGGATATGGTCCGTCATGGGCGCCTCGTAGCAGACGTCACCGCATAGGATCAGGTCCCACTCGGGTGCGGCTCCCACGATATCGACACAGGTGGCGTCGATTGTGACGCCGTTCAGCGCGGCGTTCAGGTCCGCGGCACGGATCGCCAGGGGGTCGATGTCTGTGGCCTGGACCGGTCCGGCACCGGCCATGACGCAGGCGATGGCAGCCAGTCCGCCCCCTGTCGCGAAGTCGAGCACGCTGCGGCCCACGACAAGGGCCGGGTTGTCGAGCACATAGCGGGCGATCCCCTGGCTGCCCGGCCAGGCGAACGCCCAGAAGGGCGGGCTGAGACCCTCCTGTTTCAGCCACGCCTCGGTCGCCTGCCAGATGGGGGTGATCTCGGTGGCCAGGTGCAGCGCGATCTCGGGCACCAGGGGGGCATGGCCGATCCGGGTGTTGGCCGCGATGAACGCGTCCACGTCAGGCGACAAACCCGGCCAGGATGGCCGCCGCGACCAGAAGCCCCACCTCTCGGTTGCGATGGAACCGGAACAGGCATCCTGCCGGGTCGTCGATATCGAGCGTGCGGATCTGCCAGGCCAGCAATGCCGCGGGGGCCAGGAGCGCCCCGTAGAAGCCGAGGCCCAGGCCGGCGAGAAAGCCTGTGAGCGCCAGCAGCCCGATTGTGGCGGCGTAGCAGGCGGCCAGGAACGGGCGCGTGTTCGCAGCGAACAGCCGTGCCGTGCTGTGCACGCCGACCAGCGCGTCGTCCTCGCGGTCCTGATGCGCATAGACCGTGTCGTATCCGAGGATCCAAACGAAGGCGGCGGCATACAGGGCAAGGCCGGCCGGGTCCATCCGGCCGGTGGCGGCTGCCCACCCCATGGGTGCGCCCCAGCCGAACGTCAGGCCGAGTATGGCCTGGGGCCACCATGTCACGCGCTTGGCGAGCGGGTAGAGGGCGACCAGTCCCAGCGAGAGCACGCCAAGCCGTTGAGCAAGGGGCGAAAGCTGCAGGAGGATGAGCAGGCCGAGCAGGAGGAGGCCGGCCAGGAACATCGTGGCTTCGCGCATCCGGAGTGCCCCGCTGGCCAGCGGCCGTCCGGCGGTCCGGGTGACCAGCCGGTCCATGTCGCGGTCCCACATGTCGTTCACGACGCATCCGGCGGCCCGCATGACGAGGCTGCCGACGGCGAACAGCAGGATCAGCCAGGCAGTTGCCGCCGGGGGCTGGCGCGCCAGCAGCAGGCTCCATAGACCCGGCAGGAACAGCAGCCACGCGCCGATCGGCCGATCGAACCGGGCCAGGATCGCGAACTCCCGGGCCGGGCGAGGCAGCCGGGCGACCCATCCGGAGGTGGCGATGTCGGTCCAGCTCTGCATGGTGCCTGCATAGCCAGGCAGGAGGCCCGACGCCAGTCTCGCGCTTGCCGGGTCCAGAGGGGCCGGGCTGCCCTGCCCATACGGCCGGCCGCCTTGACGTCCTTGCCGGGGCACCCTTTGTTGAGGCCTCACGTCCAACGGGACCCATGATGTCCAACCCCGGAGACGCCGACGACACGCGCATTGCGTCGGTGCAGCAACTGGCTGACCACATCGCGGTCGGCTGCAAGCCGCGGTCCGCGTATCGGATCGGGACGGAGCACGAGAAGTTCGGCTTCGGCGTGGTCGACAAGCGGCCGCCGCCGTACGAGCCTGGCGGGATCCAGGCGATCCTGCAGGGGATGCTGACGCCGGGTGCCTGGGAGGGCATCTTCGACCAGGGCAAGCTGATCGGGTTGAAGGGGCAGGGCCCGAACCGCTCGGCGTCCGTGTCGCTGGAGCCGGCCGGGCAGCTGGAGCTCTCCGGCGGGTTGCTCGAGACGCTGCACGAGACGGAGGCGGAGCTGACCGCCCATTTCGACGCGCTGCGTCCTGTGAGCTCGGCGTTGGGCCTCGGGTTCGCGCCGCTCGGCCACCATCCGACGATGGCCCGCGACGCCATGCCGTGGATGCCCAAGAGCCGCTACGGGATCATGCAGCGCTACATGCCGCTGGTGGGCTCGCTGGGGTTGGACATGATGACCCGGACCTGCACCGTGCAGGTGAACCTCGACTACTCCAGCGAGGCCGACATGGCGCGGAAGCTGCGCGTGTCGCTGGCCTTGCAGCCGGTCGCCACGGCAATCTTCGCCAACTCGCCGTTCATCGAGGGCAAGCCCAGCGGCTTCCTGTCTGCCCGGGCCCGGGTCTGGTCCGACACCGATGCGGACCGGAGCGGCATGCCCGCCATCATGCTCGAGAAGGGGTTCGGGTTCGAGCGCTATGTGGAATGGGTGCTGGATGTCCCGATGTACTTCGTGGTTCGGGACGGGCGCTTCATCGACATGGCGGGTCAGTCGTTCCGCAGGTTCATGACCGCGGGCCTGCCGGACTTCCCGGGCGTCACGGCCACGCTCGGCGACTTCGACGACCATATCACGACCGCCTTCACCGACGTGCGCGTCAAGCGCTTCCTCGAGATGCGGGGCGCCGATGCGGGCCGGCCCGACATGATGGTTGCCCAGAGCGCGCTTTGGACCGGCCTGCTCTATGACGACGCAGCGCTTGCCGCGGCCGACGCCCTGGTGAGCCGACACCCGGCCTCCGACTATGTGGCCCTGCGGGCCGAGGTTCCGCGGCTGGCGCTGGATGCGCCGTTCGGCCTGGGCACCGCGCGCGACCTGGCCCGGTCGATGGTCGAGATCGCATCGGACGGGCTGCGCGCCCGCGCCCGGCTCGACCAGGCCGGGCAGGACGAGCGTCGGCTCCTGGAGCCGCTCCTGGCGATCGTTGCCGGGGGCCCCACCCAGGCGGAGCACTGGCTGCACCGATTCGCGACGGCCTGGTCCGGGGACGCCACGCGAATCTTCCTGGAGGCGCAGATCTGAGTTGTTGTGATAATCCCGCAACAGTGTGGCGGATCGCAGGGGTTTCCTTTCTGCCAAGCGTCAACCTAAACACATAGCTCTTGCCACCGCGCGTGAAGTCCTCGGTAATGCACCCATGATGATCCGTCCTCCGTCGGCGTTGCAGGCGAATACGTTAGGCCCGCAGACCGAGACCGTCGTGGTCCGCCTACGGCTGATTGGTCAAATGGAAGCATGGACGATCAACAGCGAGAGCGTTTTACCGCCTGGTAGGAAAACGCGCGCCTTGCTCGCCATTGCAGCGCTCTCGCAGCCGCGGCCAGTACTTCGGTCGAGGTTGGCGGAGCTGCTCTGGAGCCGGCGGCCGGAGGAACAGGCCCGTGCCTCCCTGCGGCAGGAGATCCATCGCCTGCTCGAGGTGCTGGCGCCGGCCGGCCAGGATATTTTGTCAATCAATCGTGACTCTCTGGCGCTGCGCCCCGGCGTGGTCTGGGTCGACGTCGAGGAGGTGCTGCGGGCCACCACGGCCCACCCGGGCTCGCTGGCGCTTCTGGACAGCGAACTGCTCGAGGAGCTGGACGGGGTAGACCCGGCCTTCGACGTGTGGCTGCACGCGGAGCGGGAGCGGCTGCGCGACCGCGCCCGAGGTGTCGCGGAGTCGTTGTTGAACGAGGCGCATGCGCCCGAAGCGATGATCCCCGTCGCCCAGCAACTGCTGACCATCGACCGTGCCCATGAAGGGGCCTGGCGCGCCCTGATGCGGGCCCATGCCGAACGAGGCGAGCGTGGGATGGCGATCCAGTCCTATGATCGCTGCCGCGCCGTGCTTGCCGACCTCATGGACGCGGTGCCCTCGCCCGAAACCCAGTCGTTGCTGGCCGAGATCCGCAGCGGGAAGGCGGTCCGCAGCGTCCAACCCGTGGCGGCCCCGCCCGAACAGCGGTTCGAGCCTCGGCCGAGCACCATCCGTGGCGGAGCCAAGCTGGGCGTGCTGCCGCTGGCGCTCGTGGGGACCGACGAGACGGAGACCCATCTGGCGCTCGGCCTGGCGGAGGAGATCACCTCGGCGCTCGCGCGCTTCCGGTGGATATTCCTGGTCTCGAGCTCCTCGATCGCGCAATTCGTGTCGGAGACGCGGGACGATGCGGCCCTGCGGCGCACGCTGGGGCTCGACTACGTTCTGGATGGGTCCGTGCAGCGCGTCGGCAAGCGCCTGCGCATCACGGTCCGCCTGGTGGACCTGCAGGATGGCAGCCAGATCGTCTGGGCCCGCCGGTTCGACCGGCAGATGGACGACCTGCTGCTGCTGCAGGACGAGGTCGCGGCCGAGGTCGTGGCACAGATCGACCCCGAGATCCTGCTGATCGAAAGCCGCCGGGCGGCCCATCGACCGCCGCAGCATGCGACGGCCTACGACCTGGTGCTGCGCGCGATCCCGAGCATGACCCGGCTGGAGCGCGCCAACTTCCTGCAGGCCGGTGACCTTCTGCGCCAGGCGATCCAGCTCGAGCCGGACTATGCCTCTGCCCATGCCTGGTATGCCTTCTGGCTGCACTTCCTCGTCGGGCATGGTTGGGCCGACAACAGCGAGGCGTCGCAGATCGAGGCGGCACACCATGCGGAACGCGCCATCACGCTCGATCCGCAGGATGCGCGGGGGTTCACGATTGCCGGGCATGTCCGTGCGTTCCTGAACCACCGCCTGCGCGAGGCAGCGGCGTTGCACGACCGCGCCCTCGCGTTAAATCCCAATCTTGCCATGGCCTGGGCGCTCTCGGCCCTGACGCAGATCTATCTCGGCGAGTGGGACGACGCCCAGAAGCGTCTGGACCATTACAAGAAGCTCTCGCCCATGGACCCCGGCGCGTTCCACTACGATGTGGGATTCAGTCTCCTGGCTTTCCTCCGCCGGGACTATCAGGGCGCCGTGACCGCCGGCCGCGCCGTCACCGAGCTCAACCCGGCCTTTTCCGCCGCCGGAAAGCCCTATCTCGCGGCGCTGGGATACCTCGGGGACGATCGGGAGGCTGCCGTGGTTCGCCGCCGGCTGCTGACGCTGGAGCCGAGCTTCACGGTGGCCCGCTTCCTCAAGACCACTCCGCTGGAGCGGCCCGAGGACCGTGAGCACTTCGCCGAAGGCCTGCGGCTCGCCGGCCTGCCGGAAGAGTGACGGGCCGCTAGCAGGGGCGGAGAGCCCTCAGCGCTTGGCCACGTCGTGGGACGGAGCCGGCCGGGCCAGTCCCTCGACGATCGAGGTTGCGAGAGCGTTCGCCACGCAGCGGTAGCCGTAGTCGTTGTGATGGACGCCGTCATCCGACATGAACAGCTCGTAGGGATAGCCGGACACCCGCCACTGGTCCATCAGCACCCCGCGCCCGAACAGGCCCGCCGCGTTGTTGGACGCCACGTCCACCATGGCCTGGTCGAACTGGACGTGCTGCGGTGCCGCCAGGATCGCGGCTGCGCGCTGGTTGTCCATGAGAACCACGTCCACCTTGGCCTCCATCAGCCGCCGGACGCCGCCGTTGAGCAACCGCCTGAACAGCTCCGGCGCGATATGTTTCATCGCCCCGTTGGCGCCGACCTGCCAGATCACGAGGGTGGGCCGCACGGACAGCGCGTCGCTTTCAAGGCGCGGCAGCTCCTCGGACACGTCCTGGCCGCCGATGCCGCGGTTGATGACCGCGAAATGGGCGGTGGGCACGAGCGTGTTCAGCGTGCGTTGCAGGATGGCGGGGTAGCTGTGCGCGATGTCGGTCGAATGCCACCCCTGCGTCGAGGACGAACCGATGGCGACGATGGTCACGTCCTGGTTGCGCGCGATCGCGTCCCGCACGTGCGGCAGGATTAAGGGCGGGGCCTTGTTCGACGGGCAGGAGGCCGCTTCCTCGGCGGCGGCGGGCGCAACGATGGCCGGCGCGGACACGGCGGCCAACGCGGTCAGGCACAGCAGCAGCCTCGTCAGCGCCGGGCGCATCAGGTGGCGGTTCCGCCGATGGTGAGGCCCGACAGCTTGATGGTGGGTTGCCCCACGCCCACCGGCACGCCTTGGCCGTTCTTGCCGCAGGTGCCGATCCCGGGGTCGAGGCCGGGGTCGTTGCCGACCATCTCGATGCGGGTCAGGCAGTCCGGCCCGTTGCCGATCAACGTGGCGCCCTTGACCGGTGCCGTCACGCGGCCGTCCTCGATCAGGTAGGCCTCGCTGGCGGCGAAGACGAACTTGCCGGACGTGATGTCCACCTGGCCGCCCCCGAAGTTGACGGCATACAGCCCGTTCTTCACCGAGCGGATCATGTCGTCGGGCGAGGCGTCGCCACCCAGCATGATCGTGTTGGTCATCCGCGGCATCGGCACGTGCGCGTAGCTCTGGCGGCGGCCGTTCCCGGTCGGCTGCACGCCCATCAGGCGGGCGTTCATCCGGTCCTGGATGAACCCGGTCAGGATGCCGTCCTCGATCATCACCGTCCGCCCCGACGGCGTGCCTTCATCGTCCACGGTGATGCTGCCGCGGCGGTCGGGCAGGGTCCCGTCGTCCACCACGGTCACGCCGGGGCTGGCGATGCGGGTGCCCATCAGCCCGGAGAAGGCCGAGGTTTTCTTGCGGTTGAAGTCGCCTTCCAGCCCGTGGCCGATCGCCTCGTGCAGCAGGATGCCCGGCCAGCCCGGCCCCAGCACCACCGGGACCTCGCCGGCGGGGGCGGGGCGGGTCTCGAGGTTGAGCAGGGCCTGGCGCAGCGCCTCGTCCACCGATGCGGTCAGGAAGGCATCGTCGATCATGCGGTCGTAACCGAACCGTCCGCCGGCGCCATGGCTGCCGCTTTCCCGCCGCCCGTCCTGCTCCACGACGACCGTGACGCCCAGGCGCACGAGCGGGCGCAGGTCGGCGACACGGGTTCCGTCCGGGCGCATCACCTGCACCGCCTGCCACTCCCCCGCCAACGAGGCCATGACCTGGATGACCCGGGCGTCGCAGCCGCGGGCATAGGCGTCGATGCGCGCCAGTGCGGCGGTCCGGTCGGCAAAGCTCGTCCCGTTCAGCGGGTTGGCGTCGCTGTACAGCCGGGCATTCGTCGGGCGCGGCGGCGCTGCGGCCTGACCCGAGCGGCCGGCCCGCACCGCGGACACCGTCTCGGCGGCCCGCTTCAGCGCGGCCAGCGACAACTCACCGGCATGGGCATACCCCGCCTCCTCGCCCAGGACGGCCCGCAGGCCGAACCCCGTCTGGGTGTCGAAGCTCGCGCTGCGGATCCGCCCCTCCTCCAGGGCCAGCATCTCGCTCTCGCGGTATTCGAGGAACAGCTCGCCGTCATCGAGGCCGTCCAGCGCCCCCGCGACGATCCGCGCGGCGCCGTCCCGGTCCAGCTCGGCGCCGGGCCGGCCGAAGAACAGCGCGTCGGTGGCCGCAAGGGGGGAAAGTGCATCCATGACAGGGTCCTGACGAGGCGAGGCAAGCGGCCGGTGCAGCGGGCGTGGTCCATCTGACGCAACACCCGCGAAGGTTTCAAGTGGGAATAGGAGGCCAGCGGTTACAGGGGGCCGAGGGAAGGCCGGACCGCGGCCGGGCCCGCAGCATCGACACGGCCCGGCGACCGCAACCCGTGCAGCACCACCAGGGCCGCCGTCAGCGTCAACATGGCCATGGCCTGGTGGGCGGTCCCCAACGCCAGCGGCACGGCGTGGAGCAAGGTGACGACACCCAGCGCATATTGCAGCCCGACCGCCAGGCCGAGCGCCACGAACCCGCCCCGGCCTGCCGGGCCCGGGCGGGACAGCCCCCAGACGGCCGCGAGCATCGCCAGCGTCGCCGTGACCGTGGCCAGCAACCGGTGGTCGAACTGCACCGCCGCCACGTTCTCGAACCAGTTGCGCGCGAACGGCCGCAGCGCCGCATAGCCGTCCGGGACCCACCGGCCGTCCATCAGCGGGAAGGTGTTGTAGGTCAGTCCGGCGTGCAGCCCCGCCACGAAGCCCCCGGCCAGGATCGTGACACCCAGCAGGGCGCAGACCGATGCGACCAGGCGGCGCAAACCCAATGACGCGCCCATCTGCGGCCGACCATCGGCCTGGCGCAGCACGCCCAGCGCGGTCCAGAGCAGGGCCGCATACAACGACACCGCCAGCGCCAGGTGCATGACGAGGCGATAGGGCGAGACGGCCGTTCGATCCGCCTCGAACCCGCTGGCGACCATGAACCAGCCGACGCCGCCCTGCAGTCCGCCCAGCGCGAGCAGAAGCACCAGGCGCACGGCCAGGCCCCGTCCGATGCGCCTGCGCCAGACGAACCACATCAGGGGCAGCAGCAGGGCCACCCCCATCAGCCGCCCCCAGAGCCGATGCACGTATTCGAGCCAGAAAATCCCCTTGAAGCCCACCAGGCCGAAGCCCTGGTTCACCAGCTCGTACTGCGGCGTTTTCTGATACAGCGCGTAGAGGCGGTGCCATTCCGGCTCCGACAAGGGCGGCAGGCTGCCCATCAAGGGCGCCCACTCCATGATGGACAGCCCGGACCCGGTCAGCCGTGTGGCACCGCCGAGCGTGACCATCACCAGCACCATGAAGCACAGGCAAAGCAGCCATAGCGCCACCCGGCGCAGCGCCGGCTGGGCTGGGGTACGCGGCAGGGTCGGGTTCGCGTCGAATGGCATGCGGGGGATCTCGATGTCGGATGCCCCATAGGTAAGGTGCCGCCCTGACCTTGCGAGTGCGCCACCCCGGGTGCTACCGCCCCACAGGATGGCGCAACCCATGCCTCTGGTCTCGGTCGTCGTTCCCGTGCGGAACGAGGGACCCAACATCCTGCCCCTGGTGGCGGAGATCCGTGCCGCGCTTGCCGGTGTGGCGCACGAGATCGTCTACGTGGACGACGGCAGCACCGACGACACCGCGGCCCAGCTGAGGGGGGCCGGGGTCGTGATGCGGCGGCACCGGACCAGCTGCGGGCAGAGTGCGGCGGTGCTGACCGGGGTGCGCGCGGCCCGGGCCGAGTGGATCGCGACGCTGGATGGCGACGGCCAGAACGATCCCGCCGACATCCCGGGGCTTCTGGCCCAGGCACAGGGCGACAAGGGGCCCGGGCCGCTTCTGGTGGCGGGGCACCGGACCACGCGCCGGGACAACTGGACCAAGCGTCTGTCGTCGCGCCTGGCCAACCGGATCCGGGCCGGGCTGCTGCACGACGCGACGCCCGACACGGGGTGCGGGCTCAAGCTGTTCCGGCGCTCGGCCTTCCTGGAGCTGCCGCAGTTCGACCACATGCACCGATACCTTCCGGCGCTGTTCATCCGCGCCGGCGGCCGGGTGGTGTCCGTCCCGGTCAATCATCGCCCGCGGACCCGCGGCCGCTCCAACTACGGCACGCTGGACCGTGCGTGGGTCGGCATCTTCGACCTGATCGGGGTGTCTTGGCTGCAGCGCCGCTGGCACCGGCCCGAGATCGAGCCGCCGGGATCGTGAGGGTGGGTTCGTGAGGGTGGGCGGGTGATGCGCTGGCAGGTGGCGGTCCGCCCGGCCCTGTTGCTGCTCGGTCTGGTCGCGGCCGGCGTGATGCTGCGGCAGCTGGGCCTGGACGGGGCGATCAGCCGGGCCGGCGATCAGGGGCCGTTCGTGTTCGTGCTGCTGGGCACGCTCGCCTGCGCGGTCGGCATCCCGCGACAGGTGGTGGCGTATGCGGGGGGGCTGGCATTCGGGTTCTGGCCCGCATTCGCGCTGGCGCTGACGGCGGAGATCGGGGGGTGCGCCATCGATTTCTGGTGGGCGCGGCTCGTGGCCCGGCACTGGGCGGCCCGGTATCTGGCCCGCGGCGGCCGGCTGCAGCGGCTGGACCGGTTCCTGGTCGCCAACGCCTTCAGCGCCACCCTGACGATGCGGCTGCTGCCGGTGGGCAGCAACATCGCCCTCAACCTGGTTGCCGGGCTGTCCGGCGTCGCGGCCGGGCCGTTCCTTGCCGCCTCCGCCCTGGGTTATGTGCCGCAGACCGTGGTGTTCGCCCTGCTCGGCGGGGGGGTCCGCGTGTCGGACGGTCTGCGGATCGGCCTTGCCGTCGCGCTGTTCGCGGCCTCGATCCTGGGCGGCGTGATCCTGCTGCGACGGGGCCTTCGTCCGGCGGCCTGACCGCGCGATCGGGCTTGGGCGCCTCTCAACCTCGTGTTTACTCCTCCGGCCTATCGTGCCGGGACGCGATTGGTGGGGCAGCGATGACGGGGCGATACCGGTGCGGGGGGTGGATCTGGATGCTGGTCGGCTTGGCCTGGCTGGCGCTGGCCCCCTGCGTTCGGGCGCAAGAGAGTGGGCGGCTTCTCGGCACGGCCGGGGTGTCGCAGATCGAAGGGGCTGGCGGGGGCGGGCTGGTGCCCTGGGCGCTGATCGCCGGGTATGGAACGCGGGACGCGGTGGGCGGCACGGTGCATGGCACCACCATCCGTCTGTCGGATGTCGGCCTCGGGTCTGCCGGGGTCAACATCGGCCTGTATGACCGGGTGGAGCTTTCGTACGCGCATGACTGGTTCGACACGCGGGGGGCCGGCGCGCGGCTCGGCCTGGGCTCCGGCTACCAGTTCGCGTTGGACGTCGCCGGTTTGAAGGTGCGGCTGTTCGGCGACGCGGTCTACGAGCAGGACAGCTGGCTGCCGCAGGTCTCGGCGGGCTTGCAGCTGAAGTCGGCGGATCGTCATGCCGTGCTGCGGGCCATAGGGGCCCGGAGCACCGACGGCGTCGACGTCTATGTCGCGGCGACCAAGCTCTTCCTGGCCCAGAGCCTGCTGGTGAATGCCACGGTGCGCGGCACCCAGGCGAACCAGTTCGGCCTTCTCGGCTTCGGTGGGGACCGTGTCCAGGGGTATCGCCCACAATTCGAGGGCTCGGCGGCGCTGCTGCTGCCACATGATCTCGCACTGGGCGCCGAGGTGCGCACCAAGCCCGACAATCTGGGCTTCGCGCATGAGGGCACGGCGTTCGACGTCTTCCTTGCGTTCTTCCTCAACAAGAACCTGGCGGGCACGCTCGCCGTCCTCAGCGGCGGGCCTGTCGCCCGGCAGGGCGTGCAGAACGGCGTCTATCTCTCCGTGCAGGGTGGGTTCTGATGCAGCGGTGCCTTCGAACGATGGCGATCGTCGCCGCCATGCTGGCTGGGCCCGCGGCGGCCGAGACGCTGTTCGACCAGCTGGGCCAGGAAGCGGGGATTCAGCGGATCGCGACGCAGGCCGTGGCCGTATGGCGCGCCGACCCCCGTGTCCGGGCGGACTTCGAGGAGATCGAGCCCACCCGCCTCGTTCGCCGCCTGTCCGACCAGATCTGCCAGATCGCGGGCGGCCCCTGCATCTACCGCGGACAGGGCATGGCGGAGTCCCATGCTGGCCTGAAGATCGACCGCGCTCGCTTCAATGCCGTGGTCGAGGGCCTGCAGCAGGCCATGCGGGAGGAGGGGGTCTCGTTCTGGACCGGGAACCGGCTTCTGGCGCTGCTCGCCCCGATGCAGCGCGACATCGTGACGCGGTAGGCCGATGCCGTCGCTCCGCGTGATCGTGGCCGGGTCCCTCCTGGCCTTCGGGACCACGGTGGCCAGCGCGGCCGGGTTGATGACGGTGTCTCAGCGCGCCCGGGGCTTTGCGGTCACAGACGCCCGCATCGCCCGGGGCGAGGCGATCCGTTTCCTGAACGAGGATACGTTCCTGCACCAGGTCTTCGTGCAATCGACCGGCCTGGCCTTCGAGTCGAACGAGCAGGCACCGGGTGAAAGCGTGGACATCCGCTTCGCCACGTCCGGCCTCTTCGAGGTCCGCTGCCACATTCATCCGAAGATGCTCCTTCGGGTGGACGTGCGCTGAGCCGGCGGGCATGGCCATCCTCGCCACGATCCGGGCGAAGATCCTCGTGGGCTGCCTGGCCCTGACCTGCCTGTCAGCCCTGCTCGGCCTCCACGCGCAATGGGCCGAGCGGGAGTTGGGTGCGCTGGCGCTCCAGATCTACGACCGGTCGTTCATGGGCATGAGCTACCTGCGCTCCGCCCAGCTCGGCTTCGCGATGCTCCCCGAGGGTCCGGTCGATCAGGACGCGCTCGCTTCGGTGCTGGACGACGTCGCCATCGCACGGGACCGCGCCATGTCGCCCGCCGGCGCGGCGGTCGTTGTGACGCTTGCCGACGACCTGGCCCGTTTGGCCAGGGCAGGCACGACGGATGCGCCGGCGGCCGGAACCCGGGCGGGGATCCAGGCCAGCTTCGAACATGCGGTCGAGCTTTTTGCCGGGGACGGGTTCCGGTATCGCCGGACCGTGGGTCAGCTGGTGTCAGACGAACTGGCCCGGGGGGCCGCAGCGCTGGCGTTAACGCTGGTGGCGGCCCTGGCCATCACGCTGGTGCTCGGCCGCATGATCGTGCCGCCGGTGCGCCGCGCCGTGCACATCGCCCAGTCCATCGCGGGGGGCAAGCTGGACAACGACATCGCCGGCGTCGGGCGGGGCGAGACGGCGGACCTGTTGCGCGCCCTGTTCGTCATGCAGGGGAGCATCTCGTCCGCGCTGGCGCGCATCCGGGCGCTGATGGCGGATCAGGAGCGGACGCATGCCGGCGTCCTCGCCGCGCAGCATGCCCGGATGGAGGCGGCGCTCGACAACATGAACCAGGGGCTTTGCCTGTTCGACACTGCGGGGTGCCTGGCTGTGGCCAACCGGCGGTTCGCCGCGATGTTCGGCCCGGCCGAGCCTGGGGCCGGGCTGGAGACGGTCCTCGAGGCATGCGGCCTCGGCCCCCTGGGGTCTGCGCTGCTGGGCGGGGACACGGTCGAGCTGGCATACGAGATGGCCGATGGGCGTGCACTCGCGGTCTCGCAACGCCCCGTCGAGGGGGGTGGGTGGGTCGCCACCTTCGACGACGTGACCGAGCGGCGACAGACCGAGACGCGCCTGGCCCATGCGGCCCGGCACGACGCCACGACGGGCCTGCCCAACCGGCTGCTGCTGAACGAATGGCTGCACCGCAGCGATCGACCGATCGCGCTCATCCACCTGGGGCTCGACCGGTTCAAGAGCGTGAACGAAGCATTGGGCCAGGAGGGCGGGGACGCGGTATTGCGGCTGGTGGCCGAGCGGCTTCTGACCTGTACGGGGCCGGACGACCAGGTGGCGCGGATCGGCGGCGATGCGTTCGTCATCGTCCGGCCCGGCGATGCGCCTGGCGACGGTGGCGAAGCCGGGGCCGGGGACGTGGCGGGCCTGGCGCGTCGCGTCGCCCGGGCGCTTGCCACGGCGTTCCGCGTCGGCGATCAGGAGATCGCCCTGACCGCGAGCCTCGGCATCGCCGTGCCGGGCGATGGTGGGGCCGGGGGGCCCGAGGCGCTGCTGGCCTGCGCGGAGCTGGCCATGGACCGGGCCAAGGCTGAGGCCCCGGGCACCGCCCGCTTCTTCGCACCCGAGATGGATGCGGCCCTGCAGCGGCGCCGGCACCTCGAGCTCGATCTGCGGCGTGCCGTTCTGGAGAAACAATTCGAGCTTTTCTACCAACCGCTACTGCACGCCCGAGGTATCGCGGGGTTCGAGGCGCTGCTGCGGTGGCACCATCCGGTCCGTGGGATGGTCAGTCCGGGGGAGTTCATCCCGCTGGCCGAGGAGACCGGGCTCATCGTGCCGATCGGCGCATGGGCCTTGCACCAGGCCTGCCACGATGCGGCGGGATGGCCGGGTGCGCTGAAGGTGGCCGTGAACCTGTCGCCGGCCCAATTCGTGGGTGGCAGCGTCCCGAACGAGGCGGCCAGCGCCCTGGCTGCCTCGGGCCTGCCGGCAATCCGGCTGGAACTCGAGATCACGGAGTCGGCCTTGTTGCGCGAAGACGAGACCGTGTCGGCCACGCTCGAGGCATTGCGCGCCCAGGGGATCCGGATCGCGATGGACGATTTCGGAACGGGCTTCTCCTCGCTGTCGTATCTGGCGCGATTCCGGTTCGACAAGATCAAGATCGACCAGTCCTTCGTCCGGGGCATGGTGGAGCAGGAGGACTGCCTGGCCATCGTCCGCGCGGTGCTGGGGCTGGGGCGGGCGCTCGGGATCGCGGTGAACGCCGAAGGGGTCGAGACCCCGGCACAGCGGGACCTGCTGCGCGCCGAAGGGTGCCGAGAGCTACAGGGCTATCTGTTCAGCAAGCCCCAGCCCGTATGCGCCGTACCGGAGCTTCTGGCCCTGCATGGCAACGCCAGCCTGGTGGTGGCGGACGTTGCCGCCTGACGCGCGACGCGTCGGCGGCAACCGTGACGTTCCAGCGTCAGTGCAGGGTCAGGAGATGGTTGGCATGCGCCATCTTGCCTGGCTGGATCAGCGCAGCATTGGCGACCCGGATGGAATGAAGCTTGCCCTCCAGCTCGCGCGACCAGAAGTCGAGAAACCGTTTGAGCACGGGAAACCGCGGCGCCAGATCGAGGTCCTGCCAGACATAGGTCTGCAGGAGGCCAGGGTGGTCCGGGAGATGATAGAGGATCTCCGCGGTGGTCAGGCGATAGTCGCGCATTTGCAAGCCAATGGTCATTCCGTTCTCCGATGCTGCGCGGGTCGCGCAAGATGATGGTGCAGGTGCGAAGGTGAAGAAGTGAAGAAAAAAACGTGCAGGGACAGCACTTTAGCACTCTATTCTGTGGAGTGCTGCTTGTGCGGTTGACAGGGCAATGGCGAGCGCCTACCTCGCTGGCACTCCTTGATGCCGAGTGCCAAAGCCGGGCTCGTGCCGATGGAGAGATCAGACATCGCCCCGATCGGGGCCATCCAATGGAGCGTTCCTATGAAGTTCCGTCCTCTGCATGACCGTATCGTGGTCAAGCGCATCACCGCGGAAGAGAAGACCGCGGGCGGGATCATCATCCCCGACACCGCCAAGGAGAAGCCGATGGAGGGCGAAGTCATCGCCGTCGGTCCGGGCGCCCGCAACGAGCAAGGCGCCATCGTCGCCCTCGATGTTAAGGCCGGTGACCGCGTCCTGTTCGGCAAGTGGTCGGGCACCGAGGTCAAGCTCGATGGCGAGGAGCTCCTGATCATGAAGGAGAGCGACATCATGGGCGTGATCGACGGCGCAGCGATGGCGAAGGCCGCCTGAGCCCCACCCCACAAAACGACACTTGATATACGAAGGATAAACGATATGGCTGCCAAGGACGTACGGTTCGGCGGAGACGCCCGCCAGCGCATGCTGCGCGGCGTGGACATCCTCGCCGACGCGGTGAAGGTGACGCTCGGCCCCAAGGGGCGGAACGTCGTGATCGACAAGAGCTTCGGCGCACCCCGCATCACCAAGGACGGCGTTACCGTCGCCAAGGAGATCGAGCTCGCCGACAAGTTCGAGAACATGGGCGCGCAGATGCTGCGCGAGGTCGCGACCAAGACGAACGACGTGGCCGGTGACGGCACCACCACGGCGACCGTGCTGGCCCAGGCGATCGTCCGTGAAGGCAGCAAGGCCGTCGCGGCTGGGATCAACCCGATGGACCTCAAGCGCGGCGTCGACGCGGCGGTGGCTGCGATCGTGGCCGAGCTGAAGATGCGCACCCGCAAGATCACGACCGAGGCCGAGACGGCCCAGGTCGGCACGATCTCCGCCAACGGGGAGGCCGAGATCGGCCGCATGATCTCGGAAGCGATGCAGAAGGTCGGCAACGAGGGCGTCATCACCGTCGAGGAGGCCAAGGGCATCCAGACGGAGCTCGACGTCGTCGAGGGCATGCAGTTCGACCGGGGCTACATCTCGCCGTACTTCATCACCAATGCCGAGAAGATGGTTGCCGAGCTGGACCAGCCGTACATCCTGATCCACGAGAAGAAGCTGTCGGGTCTGCAGGCGATGCTGCCGCTGCTCGAGAGCGTGGTGCAGAGCGGGCGTCCGCTGCTGATCATCGCCGAGGACATCGAGGGCGAGGCGCTGGCCACGCTCGTGGTGAACAAGCTGCGCGGCGGCCTGAAGGTTGCGGCCGTGAAGGCGCCAGGGTTCGGCGATCGCCGCAAGGCGATGCTGGAAGACCTGGCCATCCTGACCGGGGGCCAGGTCATCAGCGAGGACCTCGGCATCAAGCTCGAGACCGTGACCCTCGCGATGCTCGGCCGTGCCAAGCGCGTGCTGATAGAGAAGGAGAACACGACGATCGTCGAGGGTGCGGGCGGCGCCGACGACATCAAGGGCCGCTGCAACCAGATCCGTGCGCAGGTCGAGGAGACGACCAGCGACTACGACCGGGAGAAGCTGCAGGAGCGTCTGGCCAAGCTGGCCGGCGGTGTTGCGGTCATCCGCGTCGGCGGGAGCACCGAGGTCGAGGTGAAGGAGCGCAAGGACCGCGTGGACGACGCGCTGCACGCGACCCGTGCGGCGGTCGAGGAAGGCATCGTGCCCGGCGGCGGCGTCGCCCTGGCCCGCGCCTCTCTGATCCTGGCGCATCTGAAGCCGGAGAACGAGGACCAGAAGTTCGGCATCGAGATCGTCCGCAAGGCGGTCCAGGCCCCGCTGCGGCAGATCGCCGAGAACGCGGGCGAGGACGGTGCCGTCATCGCCGGCAAGGTGCTCGAGAACAGCGACTACAACTTCGGGTTCGACGCACAGAGCGCCGAGTTCAAGGACATGGTCGCCGCCGGGATCATCGACCCGACCAAGGTCGTGCGCACGGCGCTGCAGGATGCGGCGTCGGTCTCGAGCCTGCTGATCACGACCGAGGCGATGATCGCCGAGCGTCCCGAGAAGAAGGCGCCGATGGGCGGCGGTGGCGCGCCCGGCATGGGCGGCATGGGCGACATGGACTTCTGATCGCCTCGAACCGTTTGCGTTGAAGGGGGTGCGCCGTCACAGGCGCACCCCTTCTTCGTTCGCGGCTATGTGCGATAGCGGACATTGCGTTGACTCGTCCCGGCGTTCCTGCGTCAATACGGGATCGACCGCGTCCCCGACCCGCTCCTTCGCTTGCGCGAGCCGACATGGGCCGAAGCCTCGGTCGGGCATCGTCCGTGCTGTTGCGGGGGGCCACGCCGGAGGACGGGACACGCCATGGCGACGGGTACTGTGAAGTGGTTCAACGCCACGAAAGGGTTCGGCTTCATCATGCCGCAGGATGGTGGCAGCGACGTTTTCGTGCACATCACCGCAGTGCAGGCCGCCGGGCTGCGGGGCCTGAACGAAGGGCAAGCCCTCAGCTACGACGTGGCGATGGAGCGGGGCAAGGCCGCTGCGGTGAACCTCAAGACGTGACGCGGGCAGGCTCGTTCAGCCTGCATCGCTCGGCTGGTGCTTAAGACGGAGTAGGAAGATGGCTGTCGGGACTGTGAAGTGGTTCAACGCGACGAAGGGCTTCGGCTTCATCATGCCGCAGGATGGCAGCAAGGATGTGTTCGTGCACATCACCGCGGTCCAGGCGGCCGGGCTGACCGGCCTGAACGACGGGCAAAAGGTCAGCTACGAAGTCGCGATGGAGCGCGGCAAGATCGCCGCGACCAACCTCAAACTGGCCTGAAGCCGCCCGTCAGCCGCCCGTCCAGGACGCGGCCGAAACCCCGGCCGTCATCACGTCGGCCCCACGCGCGACCGATCGCACCGACGTGGCGCCGGCCTGTTGCAGGATCGACCCGGCCTTCTGCACCTGATCGGGCGTCGTCGTCCGCACCGCCAGGATCAGCGTTCCCTCGGCGCCACGCTCGTTCCGGTCATCCGTGCTTGCTTTGTCGACGGTCCGCCCGGCCGCGTTTGCCGCCAAGCCGCTTCCAGCCCCGACCGCGGCCGCCGCCGCCAGCGCAACCCCGGCCGCGCCCCCGGTCGCTAACGTCGCCCCCGCAGCCACGGCAGCGCCGGCATAGGCGGCCATGCTGGTCCCCATCGTCCGGAGCTGCGACTTGTCGATCTGATCGACGGGATTGTCGGCACCCTCGTTCGGCGTCGTGACGGCACCTTCCCGGTCCGTCGGCAGGCTGAATGCCGCCCGATCGAACCCGGCCAAGGTCAACGCGCCCATCGCGTCCTGCAGTGCAGCGTCCGTCCGGAAAGATCCTTGAACCTCCTCGACGGTTTCGGTCAACGCCGGACCGGCCTTTACGCCATCGCTCATGCGAGCCTCCTGAATGAACTGCTCAAACGCGGAACAGGACAGCCCGTTCCCCGTACGGTGTCCGCCACAACGCGACCCAGCACAGCGCGGGCCGTCATTGGGCCCGCCGGCCGAACGAGATCACGTAAGGCTGGACCCGCGCCGTGATCAGCGGGTCGTCCGACACCTCGATCCCCCGGGTAAGCCGGTTCGGCAGAAACCGCAGGCCTTTCTGCGCAGCCTCGCTGTCCCCAACAGTCTTCTCGAGCGTGAGGATCCCGAGATCGGCCACCTGCCGGTCCGCGGGCCAGGGCTGGGTCGCGAGGCCGGCCGGTCGCCGAAGCAGCTGGTGCATGGGTGTGGAACCCCTCGATCTGCGGCGACGATGGGCCGGCAGGGTTATCCGACCTGCCGGTAGCGTGCCCGCGTCCCGCGCTCGATCGCGGCGGCCACGAGGGGATCCAGCTGCAGCTCCGCCTTCACGAACTCGACCATCCGCAGGCAGGACTGGCTCGCGGACCGTTCGGCCGCGACCACCTCGCAGGCCAGGGTATAGGCGGTTTCCCGGAGGCGGGGCGTGAGTGCGTCGCGGATGAGCTGGGCGGCATGGGCAAGCCCATCATCCTCTTCCAGAAGGGTCACGACGGTGTCGGTCGCACCTTTCAGGCGGTCGGTGCTGAAGTCCTGGAACACCGGAAGGGTCTGCACCAGGCCCGACATCACGCCGATCTCGCGGTCCGTGATCGCGCCATCCGATGCTGCCACCAGAACCATGGTGCAGACGAGAGCCTCGTGTGCATCGAGGCCGGGGCGGGCGAGCATGGCGGGGTCCTGTTTCGACATAGGCCGGACCCTAGAGGCTGGGGACCGCAGGGCAAAACACGGGTTCGTGTTCACACCGGCGGGCTGGGCCGGAACCCTGGAAACGGCGCGGGCTGCCCCTTGCCGGCCGCCAGGAACGCCCGGGTCGCGGCCGCCGCCTCGGCCAGGCCGACCCGATGCACGACAACGCCGGGTGGGAAGGCCGACAGCAGGCGCGTGGGCGTACGCCGATCAAGCAGCACGAACACGCCCCTGTCGGTCGCCGAGCGCACCAGGCGGCCGAACGCCTGCCGTAACTTCAGACGGGCCTTGCTGTCGTCGTAACCCTTCGGGTCGCCGCCCGACAGATGGATCCGTCGTTCGCGGTGCAGCAGGTCCGGCCGCGGCCACGGGACCCGGTCGAACACCACCAGGCGCAGGGCGCGGCCCGGCACGTCCACCCCGTCCCGCATGGCGTCCGTCCCGAGCAGGCAAGAGTCGAGCTCGGTCCGGAACACGTCGACCAGGGTGGCGTTGTCCATCGCGTCCACGTGCTGGGCCAGCAGCGTGATCCCGGCCTCCTCGAGCGCGGGCGCGATCCGCCGGTGCACCTCCTGCAGGCGCCGGATCGCCGTGAACAGCCCCAGGCCGCCGCCGCCCGAGGCCGTGAACAGCGCCCGGTAGGCTCCGGCCAGCGCCGCCGCCTCCGGCCCGACATCGGTCACCACGAAGGCGCGCGTCTGGGCCGCGTAGTCGAAGGGGCTGGCGACGGAGACGCGCAGGGCGGGCGAGGGCAGGTGGTCCGCCCCGACCCGCGCCTCGGCCAACGACCAGGCAAGCTCGGGGTCCATGATGCCGGTGTCGCGGAGGGTGGCGGAGGTGACGAGCAGCCCATGGGCCGGCCGGGCGAGGGTGGCGACGAAGGGGATCGTGGGGTCGAGCCAGTGCCGGGTCAGCCCGGCATCCACGTCCCGGTCGTCGCGCCGATCCAGGTGCAGCAGGTGCAGGTGCTCCGGGCGGGTGCCGGGCACGGGGGCCGGCTCCGCGACGGACAGCAGCATCGCCAGCCACGCCACCAGCCGGTCGATGGCCCGGCGCTTCAACATGCGTGCCGCTGCCTCGATCCGCCGCCGATCCTCGGGCTCCAACGCCTCGGCCTTCTCCTCCAACGCCTCGTCCAGTTGGCGCCGGAGCGCCCGCAGCGGCTCCAGCAGCGCGATCAGCGCCTGTGCCAGCGTGCGTGCCGCGTCCACAAGCGCGGGGAGGGCCGGGTGCAGGTCGCAGGCCAGGGCGGCGCCGTAGCGCGTGTCGTCCGGCGTCGCGCGTGCCAGCGCCTGGGCGCGGACGGCCTGCAGAAAGCGCTCTACGTCGCCGTTCGCCGTGCCCGACAGCCGGCCCGGCCAGCCCGCGCCCGGCAGGCAGCGTGCCGCCGCGAGCGCGTCCGTTAGATGGGGCGCCAGGGGGACGTGCTCGCCCACCATCGCCTCCAGCCGAAGCCGCAGGCCCTTGGCCCGCGTCCGCGTCTCCTCCGCGCCCAGCAGCCAGCGGCGCAGCAAGGCGGCCTCCGTCCCCGACAGCTCCGCGCTGAACGCCCCGTCGGCGGCGTCGAACAAATGATGCCCTTCGTCGAAGACGTAGCGCGTGGGCGTGGCATTGTCGTCGAGGCCGCCCCAGCTGGCCTGCGCCATGACCAGCGCATGGTTGGCCACCACCAGTTCGGCGCCCCGGGCGCGCCGGACCACGTGCTCCATGAAGCAGCGCCCGTAGTGCTGGCAGGCGCCGTGCACGCATTCGCCCCGGCGGTCGGCGATCGTGGGCAGCAGCCGCGGCCCGAACAGCTCCGGGAACCAGCCGGGCAGGTCGCCGCCCATGATGTCGCCGTCGGCCGTCGCCGCGGCCCAGCGCGCCACCAGCGCCAGGGGGATCGTCGCCGGGCTGCCGGGGGCGAGTGCGCCCACCGCCTCCTTCAGGTTTAGCAGGCACAGGTAGTTCTCGCGCCCTTTCCGCACGACCACGCGGCGTCGGCGCTCCGCGGGGTCGGGGTAGAGCCGGGCCAACTCGGCGTCGATCTGCCGCTGCAGGTGCTTGGTGAAGGTGCTGATCCACACGCTGCCGCCGTTGCGCTCGGCCCATAGGCTCGCGGGCGCCACATAGGCGAGGGTCTTGCCGGTCCCGGTGCCGGCTTCGGCCAGCACGAGGGCGGGGTCGCCGGGGGCGGCGCGGGGCGCGAAGGCGGCGGCGGCGGCGCTGGCGTAGTCGGCCTGCCCGGGCCGCTGTTCCGCGTTCGGGCCCAGCATCTGGGCCAGGCGCGATCGGGCCTCGGCCGGTTCGACCGGCATCGCCCCGGGGGGTGGCGGTGGCGGCTCGTCCTCCCATTTCGGCAGATCCTCCCAGACGCGCAGGCCGCGGCTGGCTGGCCGTGCGGCGGGCTGCTCCAGCGCCGACAGCACGAAGCGGGCCCAGCCCCAGCCCGCCGCCCCCATCAGCGCGGCCAAACCGCTTGCCTGCGCCTGCCGCGACAGGGGGGCGGACTGGTTCAGGTGGCGCAGCAGGCCCTCGGCGATGCGGGGCAGCAGCGCCGCTTCCGCCTCCATCCCCGCAGGGGGCGGCAGGTCCAGCGCCAAGGCGAGCCCACGGGCGGTCGGCGTGACGGCCCGGGCCGGGTGGACGAAGGCGAACAGTTCCAGAAGATCGAACGCCGCCCCGGCGGGCAGCCCGAGCCGACGGAACGTGGCGGGGGCATGGACCATGAGGGCGGGCGGCTCGCCCCGCAGCAGCCCCGCCACCGCCTCGGCCGGATGGGTGGACAGCTCGCCATCCCGCGTCAGCAGCGCCGCCCGACCATGGCCGGCCACCAGCGCGGGGGCATCAGGCAACAGGATCGAGCTCGGCGGCGCCATGTGGCGTGTATGACAGCGCAACCGCTGCAGCGGAAGCGTGCGGGCCCCGTCGCACCCGGCTTCCGCACCCGGCCGCGCGGTCCCGCCGCTGTCGTACGCGACCGCACACAGCGACCCCGGCATTGACCTGACGATGACGCATTTCTAACTTGCCGCCCATGCCGGATACACTTCGCAATATTGAAATACCGAAGGCTTGGCCTTTCGAGGAGGCGGCCCGGGTCGCTGCACGCCTGGCCGGCACCGGGAAGACGACCGCCGTGTTCGAGACGGGGTATGGCCCGTCCGGCCTGCCCCATATCGGCACCTTCGGCGAGGTCGCCCGCACGACCTGGGTGCGGCAGGCCTTCGGCGCGCTGACCGGGATGCCGTCCCGCCTGCTCGCCTTCAGCGACGACATGGACGGCCTGCGCAAGGTCCCCGACAACGTGCCGAACCGGGAGATGCTGGCCGGCTACATCGGCCAGCCGCTGACGCGCGTGCCCGACCCGTTCGGGACGCATGACAGCTTCGGAGCGCACAACAACGCACGCTTGCGGACCTTTCTCGACGGGTTCGGCTTCGAGTACGAGTTCGCCTCCAGCACCGAATACTATCGCGCGGGCCGGTTCGATGCGGCGCTGCGCAAGGTCGCCGAGAAGCATGCCGCGATCGTCGCCACCATCCTGCCCACGTTGGGCGCCGACCGGCGCGCCACCTACTCGCCCTTCCTGCCGCTGCATCCCCGTTCGGGCGAGGTGATGCAGGTCCGGATCGACCATGTGGACCCCGCCGCCGCCATCGTGTCATGGGCCGACCCGGTGACCGGGGAGCGGTTCGAGACCTCGATCCTGGGTGGCGCCTGCAAGCTGCAGTGGAAGGCCGACTGGGCCATGCGCTGGCATGCGCTGGCCGTGGACTACGAGATGTCGGGCAAGGACCTGATCGACAGCGTGAAGCTCTCGGGCCGGGTGTGCCAGGCGCTGGGCAGCACGCCGCCGGTGGGCTACACCTATGAGCTGTTCCTGGATGAGCAGCATCAGAAGATCAGCAAGAGCAAGGGGAACGGGCTATCCGTCGAAGAGTGGCTGCGCTATGCGCCGCCCGAAAGCCTCGGTCAGTTCATGTACAACCAGCCCGGCCGCGCCAAGCGCCTGTTCTTCGACGTGATCCCGCGCGCGGTGGACGAGTTCATCGGCAACGCCGCCAAGCTGCCCACGCAGGACGAGGACGCAAGGCGCGTCAACCCGGCCTGGCACGTGCTGCGGCACACGGCGGACATCGCGGCCAGCCCGGTGCCGTTCGGCATGTTGCTCAACCTGGCCAGCGTCGTGAACGCCGACACGCCCGACATGCTGTGGGGCTTCCTGCGCCGCTACAGCCCGCAGGCCGCCCCGGGGGCCAGCCCGTTCTTCGACGCGCTGGTCGGGCACGCCATCGCCTACTACCAGGACTTCGTCCGGCCGCATAAGTCGTTCCGGCCCGCGACCCCGCCGGAGCGTGCCGCGTTGGAAGACCTGGCCGCCGAGCTGCGGGCGCTGCCGCACGACGAAACGCCGGAGGCCATCCAGGACATCGTCTATGCGGTCGGCAAGCGCCATCCGTTCGCAGCCCTCAAGGACTGGTTCGCCTGCCTGTACCAGGTGCTGCTCGGTCAGCAGGAGGGGCCGCGCTTCGGCGGCTTCGTCGCCCTCTATGGTGTCGCCGAGACGGTCCGGCTGATCGAGGACAGGCTCGCCCCTGCCGCGGACGCCGCCTGATGCCGGTCTGGCTCAAGCGCTGGGTCCGGCACCTGCCGGCGGTCCTGGGACTCGGCCTGCTGGTCGGCGCCGTCTACGTGGTGTGGAAGGAGTTCCGCCACCTCAAGGTGGCCGACATCAGCCTGGCGCTGCAGGCCATCCCGCGGACGGCGCTGGTCGTCTCGTTCGTGTGGACGATCTTCTCCTATGGCGTGCTGACGTTCTACGACCGGCTGGGCACGATGTATGCCGGGCACAAGGTCAGCTACCGGCGGGTCGCCTTCGCCTCGTTCTGCGCCTACTCGCTGTCTCACAACCTCGGCTTCGCCGCGGTGTCGGGTGCGGCCGTCCGCTACCGGTTGTATGCGCATTGGGGACTGACGCCGTTCCAGATCGCCAAGACCGTCGCCTTCTGCAGCGTGACCTTCGCGTTGGGCGGCATGGTGCTGGGCGGGATCATCCTGTTCCTGGAGCCGGACGCCATTCCGTTCTTCGGCGCGCTCGTGCCCAGCTGGGCGATGTACCTCATCGGGGCGGTGCTGTGGTCGATCGTCGGCACCTACATCGTCCTATCGCGGCGGCTGGGGACGGTGAAGATCCTCGGCAACGAGATCGGCCTGCCGGGCTGGCGCATGGCGGTGATGCAGGTGACGCTGGCGACGGTCGACGTCGCCTTCACCGCGGGGATCTTCTACCAGCTGCTGCCATCGGTGCCCGGGCTGACCTTCGTGCGGTTCCTGGGCGTGTACGTCGCGTCGTACACCGCGGGCCTGGCCGCCAACCTGCCGGGCGGGCTCGGCGTGTTCGACACGGCGATGCTGCTGGGCCTCGAACCCTATCTGCAGCCGCCGCAGATCCTCGGCGCCATCGTCGTGTTCCGCCTCTATTACTACATCATCCCGCTGTTCCTGGCCGGGACCATGTTCGCCGGGAACGAGCTGCTGCTGCGCGGCAAGTCCATCATGCACCGCAAGGACCCGGCCCCGGTTCCGGCCGCCGCCTCGCGCTGGATCGCGCCCGCCTTCGCCACCATCACCGCCACCAGCGCCGTGGCCCTGTGCGGTGCGCTGCTGCTGGGCATCGGGCTGCTGGACCAGCGGCCGGACTTCTCCTGGATCGATCCGGACTATGCCGACCTGGCTGCGGACGCCGGCCAATACGTCCCGTCCCTGATCGGCGCCGCCCTGATTGTTCTGTCCATCGGGCTGTCGCAGCGCGTGACCCTGGCCTGGGGCACGACCATCGTCCTGCTGTTCTTGGCCGCTGGGTTCACCGCGGCACAGGGCAGCACCTACTGGATCACCGCCGTCCTGATCTTCGCCGCGTTGTTGCTCGTGCCGTTCCGCGACGCCTACTACCGGCACGCCCGCCTGCTCAGCGGGCCCCTGCAGGCGGCCACGGTGATCCCGCTGCTGGCGCTCGTGCTGTGCGTGCTCACTTTGGCCGCCTTCGAGCCGCGGGTGCGCGGCATGTCGGACAACAGCTGGTTCGACGTCGTGCTTTCGCCCGACCTGCCGAACAGCCTGCGCGCCGCCATGAGCCTGGCGCTGCTGCTCGCCATGGTCGCGCTGTGGCGCCTGATCCGCCCCGGAAGCGTGAAGGCGCTGTCCTGGGCCGGCGACGGGCGCCTGCGCTATGCCGCGCTGGGGGCGATCCCGCCCGCCCAGGCCGATGGGATCGTGCTGGGCGAGGCGGGGCGGGCGGGCATCCCGTTCCGGCGCGTCGGCAACGTGCTGCTCGGGCTGGGCGATCCCGCCGGGTCGGTCAGCGACCGGGTTTCGGCCATCTGGAACCTGCGCGACCTGGCGCAGCAGGAGGGGCTGGACCCCGCGGTGTGGCGCGCCGGGCCCGGCCTGCTGCAGGTCTATGCCGACCTCGGCCTCGCGGCATTGCCCCTCGGGGCCGACGGGCTCCCTTTGCCGGAGAACGACGGGAGCGGCCAGGGACCACGGCCCATGGAGTTCCTGTGTTGCGTCGCCGAGCGGGACCTGTCGCTGCTGCTGCCGTTGCTGCCGGCGCTGGCGGGCCGGATCAGCCGCCCCGACGCCGCGGAGTAGACGCCGCCGCTACTGCAGGAAGCCCCAGCGCGCGGTCGCGGGCTCCGCCGCCGCCCACTTCCATCCCGTCGTTTGCCGGCACAAGGACGTCACGAACGTGCCGGGATCGTCGGTCGTGAACAGCACCTCCCGACAGGTGGCCAGCGGCGTCACGATCTCCCGCGTCACGGTCAGCAGGCCCTTGTCGTTGCCGAGCGGGATGGTGTGGCGGATCTCCCAGGGCTGGGCACGGTCCAGCGGCGCGGCCCCCGCGGCTTCGGCGATCGCGTCCTGCTCGCCCTGGTGCCGCCGGCGCACCACGTAGCGGCGCAACTCGTCCACGCCCGCCGCGACGCCGATCCCCACCGCGTAACCGATGACCGGGTTGGCCGTGGCGGAGCCGGCCGCGCCGCCGGCGGCGAAGCCGACGAGGTCGGGCACCGCGGCGCACCCTGCAAGAAGCGGCACGAACAGAAGCGCCGCCCGCTTCACTGGAGCGAGCCCCAGCGCTCCGTCGCGGGTTCCGCCGAGGCCCAGCGCCAGCGTGCGCCGTCCTGGCACACCGCGGTGATGTAGAACGCCCGCTCGAGCCCGGTCTTGCGGGCCCGATCGACCGAGAATACGACCTCCTTGCACTGGATCGGCCCGGCCCCGAAGGCGCGGCTCACGACCAGGTCGCCATGTTCGTCATCTTCCAGCGGAACGCCGTGGTTCACCGCCCAGGGCGCCACCGTCCCAGGCGGCAACGGCCCGGCGACTGCCGCGATGGCGTCCTGCTCCTCGCGGTGGACCCTGCGTTCCGCATATCTCAGCCCCTCGGACGCAACGGACCGGACCACGAGCCCGATCGCTGCCGCGCCGGCCGCGCTTTTGGTTACCGACGACGCAGCGCCGGCGCCCGCCACCCCCGCCAGGTCGGCCGTGCCTTCGGACAGCAGACTGCCGCAGCCGGACATCAGGAGCAGGGAGCAGACGGACATCGCGCGGATCATCATTCCGCAATAACAGCCGCCAGGCGCCGCCGTGACCCTGCGACCCGCTCAAACTTCCGTGAGTGCAGGGGGCGCTGGCCGGCGCGGCACCAGCACGGCGGCGCCCATCTCCATGACAGGGCGGCCCTCCTGGTCGAGCGTCGTCGTGTGCAGGGTCAGCAGGCCCCGGTCGGGCCGTGACCGGGTCAGCCGCATGGCCCGCACTTCCACCACGGCGCGCAGTTCGTCACCGGGATGGACCGGCCGCACCCAGGTGAGCTTCTCGACGCTGGCACCCATGGCGCCGCCCGGGATTCGGCTGAACACGCATTCGAGCTGCATGCGCATCGTCAACGACGCCGTGTGCCAGCCGCTGGCGACCAGGGTGCCGAACAGGCTCGACTGCGCCTCGGTTTCGCCAAGGTGCTGCGGCTGCGGGTCGAACTCGGTGCCGAAGGCGACGATCCGGTCGCGCGTCATGGGATGCGCGCTGGATTCGAAGCGCTGGCCGACATGGAAGTCTTCATAGAACAGGGACATGTCGGGATCCGGCCGGTGGGACGCTTCGGGGTTATGGGTCAGCTTTCCCGTTTCAGCCAGGTGCCCGACGCCACGGCCCAGGCGTTCCCGAGCGCCAGCACGAACAGCCCGGCCCCGAGCGCCAGGAACACGCCCGTCAGCCCGCCCGACAGGCGCAGCGCCAGCCAGCCGCCCCCCACGGCCACCCCCATGCGTGCGACGGCGGCGGCTAGCGGCAGCGCCATGCGTCCGGCACCCTGGGAGGCGAAGTACAACGCCATCCCGAACCCGAAGAACCCGAAGAACGGCCCCACCGCCCGAAGATAGGCCGCCCCGGTCTCGATCATCGCGGGATCGGTGCCGAACAGGCCGAGCCAGCCGCGGGGGAATGCCGCGGCCGCGAGGCCGATCGTCTCGGTCATGCCGAAGGCCAGTGCCGCCCCGATCCACGCCGCCCGCATGGCCCGCGCGCCCTGACCGGCGCCGAGGTTCGTCCCGACCAGCGCCACCAGCGGGGCGCCCAGGCCGAAGACCAGCGGGATCAGCAGGTATTCCAGCCGTGACCCCGTCCCATACCCCGCGATGGCCCCGGCGCCGAACGTGCCGACGATGGCCGTGGTGAGGGTGACGACCAGGTTGGTCTGGATCGTCACCAGCGACGCGACCAGCCCGACCCTCAGGATGGCCCATAGCGGCGCCAGGCGCAGGCGGGCGGGCCGCAGCCGGACGACGGCGCGACCCCTGGCCATGTACCAGGCCATGAACGCGCTGCCGATCGCGTAATAGAGCAGCAGCGCCACCCCGCCCCCGGCCACGCCCAGGGCCGGCAGGGGGCCGATCCCGAAGATCAGGCACGGCGAGAGCGGCAGCAGGAGCAGGACGCCGCCGCACGTGACGAAGCCGGGGGTCAGCATGTTGCCGGTGCCGCGGATGCAGCTGGCCAACGCGTTGAACGTCCAGGTCAGCACCGCCCCGCCGAACACGACAGCGGAGTAGCGGTTGGCCGCGTCGAGCGCTGCCCCGTGCCCGCCCAGCGCCCGATACAACGCCGGCCCGGCCAACAGCCCGAGCGCCGTGAAGAACACCCCGAGCAGCCCGTTGATGACCAGCGCATGCACCACCAGCGCGTCCGCGTCGTCGCGCCGGCCGCTCCCCAGGGCCCGGGCAATGGCGGAGGCGATGCCGCCCCCCATGGCACCCGCGGACATCATCTGCATCAGCATGAACCCGGGGAACACCAGTGCCATCCCGGCCAGCGCATCGGTCCCGAGGTGCCCGATGAAGTAGGTCTCGATCAAGCCGGTGGCGGCCTGCGCGAGCATGACCAGGATGTTGGGCCAGGACAGGAGCAGCAGCAGCGGCAGGATCGGCGCCTGCAGCAGCGCCATCGTGCGCGGGGCGAGCGCGGGTGGCGGCGCACCGGCGCTGAGACCGGGGGACGGGGCTGGGTTGGTCGTGGACACTACGTGCATATGCACGTATATTGCCTCCATGTCCGAGGACGATGCAAGACCCCGTGCCGAATCCTGCGCCCCGGCCTGCCATTGCCAGGGTCTGCGCCAGGCGGCACGCCGGACCACGGCCCTGTATGACAACGTCATGGCCCCCTTCGGCATCCGCATCTCGCAGTTCGGCATCCTGGCCCGGCTGCGCCGCGCCGGGCCGCTGAGCCTGCAGGCGCTTGCGGCCGAGCTGGTGCTGGACCGGACGACGCTCGGCCGCAACCTGCGGCCGCTGGAGCGGGATGGGTTGGTTGCCAGCGAGTCGGACCCTGCCGACCGTCGCGTGCGCCGCATCCTGGTCACGGCGGCCGGGACGGACCTGATCCGCCGGGCCATGCCGGCGTGGGAAGCGGCGCAGGCTGCGTTCGAGGCGCAGGTCGGCACGGCACCGGCCGAAGCCCTGCGCGGCGAGTTGCACCGGATCACCGTCGCGCTGGCCACCATCGAGATGCGGCCGGACTGAGGAAGCGCCGCGTATCGCATTGGGCATTGCAAAGAACATTTGCTGCGGCGCAACCTTACCACCCCACCCGCGCTTAGCACACCACGCACGCCGGGGGTCCATATCTTGCCTGATAGCAAAGCTTCTCGCATTTCCGAGGGTCTGCCGCATCCGCTGGGGGCGACGTGGGACGGCGTGGGCGTCAACTTCGCCCTGTTCAGCGCCAATGCCACCAAGGTCGAGCTGTGCCTGTTCGACCAGGAGGGCACGCGCGAGATCGAGCGGATCGAGCTGCCGGAATACACCGACGAGATTTGGCACGGCTATCTGCCGGATGCGCGCCCGGGCACCGTCTATGGATATCGCGTGCATGGCCCCTGGGCACCCGAGGAGGGACACCGGTTCAATCCCAACAAGCTTCTCCTCGACCCATACGCCAAGAACCACGTCGGACAGCTCAAGTGGGGGCCCGAGGTGTTCGGCTACGAGATGGAGTCGACCGACGACCTGACGTTCGACGAGCGCGACAGCGCGGCCAACATGCCGAAATGCGTCGTCATCGACCCGGCCTTCACCTGGTTGCGCGACCGCCGCCCCAATGTGCCATGGGAGCGGACGATCTATTACGAGACGCATGTCCGCGGCTACACGATGCGCCACCCCGCCGTGCCCAAGGAGCTGCGCGGCACGTTCAGCGGCATGGCGGTGAAGGAGGTCGTGGACTACGTCCGGGCGCTCGGCGTGACCAGCGTCGAGCTGCTGCCCATCCACACCTTCATCAACGACAGCAACCTTATCGAAGGGGGGCTGACCAACTTCTGGGGCTACAACACGATCGGATTCTTCGCGCCCGATCCCCGGTACAGCAGCAAGCCCGCCTTCGCCCACGCCGAGTTCAAGGAGATGGTCGCCCATCTGCACGACGCCGGGCTCGAGGTGATTCTGGACGTCGTCTACAACCATACCGCCGAAGGCAACGAGCGTGGGCCGAGCCTGAGCTTCAAGGGTATCGACAATGCGAGCTACTATCGCCTGCTGCCGGACAAGAAGCGCTTCTACATCAACGACACCGGGACCGGGAACACCCTCAACCTCTCGCATCCCCGGGTGCTGCAGATGGTGACCGACAGCCTGCGCTACTGGGTGCAGGAGATGCATGTCGACGGGTTCCGGTTCGACCTGGGCACCATCCTGGCGCGGGAGCCGCACGGGTTCGACCAGGGCAGCGGCTTCCTGCATGCCTGCGGACAGGATCCGGTGCTGAACGGCGTGAAACTGATCGCCGAGCCCTGGGATTGCGGCCCCGGCGGCTACCAGGTCGGCGAGTTCCCGCCGGGCTGGGCCGAATGGAACGACAAGTTCCGCGACGAGGTGCGGGCATTCTGGAAGGGCGACACCGGCAAGGCCCCGGCGCTGGCGGCGCGCATGAGCGCGAGCTCCGACATGTTCAACAAGCGCGGTCGCAAGCCCTGGGCGTCGGTCAACTTCATCACCGCGCATGACGGGTTCACCCTGCGCGACACCGTCAGCTACAACGACAAGCACAACGAAGCCAACAACGAGGGCGGCCGGGACGGCAGCGACAACAACCATAGCTGGAACCACGGGACCGAAGGCGAGACCGACGACGCAGACATCAACGAGATGCGGCGCCGCAGCATGCGCAACATGCTGGCCACGCTTCTGTTGAGCCAAGGGACCCCGATGCTTCTGGCGGGTGACGAGTTCGGGCGCACCCAGGGCGGCAACAACAACGCGTATTGTCAGGACAACGAGATCAGCTGGGTGGATTGGGATCTGCCGGACTGGGCGAACACGCAGGTCGCACTGGTGCAGAAGCTCATTCGACTGCGCCAGCGCTACCCGATCCTGCACCGCGGGCGCTTCTTCACCGGCGAGGAGATCGAAGACCTGGGCGTGCGCGATGTCACCTGGATCAACGCCTCCGGCGGCGAGATGCAGGGCAGTGACTGGGGCGACGCCAGCATGAAGTGCCTTGGCATGCTCATCGACGGACGCGCCCAGGCGACCGGGGTGCGCCGCCCGGGCCAGGACACGACCATGCTGATCGTCGTGAACTCCCACCACGACCTCGTCACCTTCACCCTGCCCGAATGCACGAACGGCACCGGGTGGGAGCTGGTGCTCGACACGAACGTGCCCGACCGCGACGACGCCCAGCGTTTCGCGATCGGCGAGACCTACGACGTCACCGGCCGCTGCCTCCTCCTGTTCGCGCTCACCTCGGCAAAGGCGGGTCCGCAGACATAGGCAGGATGCACCATTGGACGTGCATCCTCGTCAGCCTCGCGTTCATTGTGGTGGCAGGATCGGCGGCCAAGCCTTCTTCGACTGCCATGCCTCGCCGCTGTATGGGGTCGATATCCCGCTGGTTGACCAATCATTGGGTCTGGTGATTCCGCTTGTCGAAGGCGGCGACGTCATGCGGGACGATCTCGAAAGCAGCAAACCGGGTGAGCTAGGATCAAGCTCACCAACCTCACTTACTCGGACATCCATAAAGGCGCTGCCATCCCAGAGAGCATCCATGTTGTCTGGCTGTTCAAACCACGCGAGAACTCAGGCGTGCGTGGCGCCACAGACGCGTGCCCGTCATCTCTGAATAAGGGGTGAGGCGTCCCCCGGCGCGCCGTTCATTAGAACATACTTTCACGCGCTGCTGTCGGGATGCAGCTCCTTTGCTCAGGCCGCCGCCTTCGTGGTGAGCCTGAGTCCGCTTACGCAACACTGCCGTGCCGGATATAGTAGGCCGTCGGTCTCGGCAGCACGCGCCTGTCGGAAAGCGCCGCTCCGCCCCCTGAGGCGCAGCGGCGGACGCCTACTTCCGCACGACGTCCCGCAGCCGGATCAGGCCGTCCGGCACCTGGACGAACCCGCTGATGTCTTTCTTCAGTCCCACGATGGCCTTCATCGTCCAGAGGTAGACGAGCGGCATATCCTCGCGCTCCAGGGCCCAGAACCGGGCATAGAGCGCCCGCCGCTCCTCCACGCCCGGCAGGATGCGGGCCTGGTCCAGCAGGGCATCGGCAGCCGGGTTGGTCCAGTGGCCGTAGTTGAACGTTCCGCCGCTGTGCAGCAGCTGCCACAGGTTGCCGTCCGGATCGACCCGGCCCGACCAGCCGATCATGAATGCCTGGAACGTTCCGGCATACCCCGTCTGCAACGCCGAGGCGAACTCCAGCACCTTCAGCTTCACCTCGAACCCGGCGTCGCCCGCCATCGACTGGATGATCTCGGCCGCCTGCTGGATGTCCGGTGAGTTCGGCAAGGTGAGCACGATCGACACCGGCAGCGGCACGCCCGCCTGCCGCAGCAGCGCCTTCGCCTGCGCCAGGTCCTGCGCCGGCGGAACCATGTCCTTGAAGTAGAACGGCGAGCTGGGCGGGTTGGCCTGGATCGTGGGCGTGTACAGCCCGTCGTAGACGACCTGGTTCAGCACGGTGCGGTCCAGCGACAGCTCGAAGGCGCGCCGCACCAGGGCGCTTTGTCCTGCGGCGGTTTGGGCGGCCGGGCCGTTGGCCAGGTTAAAGTTGATGCCGGTGTAGTAGAGGCCGTCCCCGATTGCCACCGTCACCCGGGGATCCCGCTGCAGGGCGGGGACGTCGCTGGGCAGGATCTGCTCGACGATGTCCACGCTGCCCGCCATCAGATTCGCGGTCCGCACGGCCGCGTTCGGCATCGGGCGATACACCACGCGGTCGAAGTGGAAGCGCGCGGCATCCCAATAGGTGGGGAAGCGCTTCAGCACGATGCTGTCCTGCGCCACACGGCTTTCGAACTGGTAGGGCCCGGCGCACACGGGATGCGCGCCGAAATCGGTGCCCGCCGCCTGTGCGGCAGCCGGCGACACCATGATCCCCGCCCGGTCCGCCAGCATGCTCAGCAGCGGCGTGTTCGGCGCCTTCAGGATCAGCCGGACGTGCAGCGCATCGATGACCTCCACAGCAGCGATGGCGTTGACCTCGCCGCCCCGCATCGACCCCTTCATCGTCTGGTCGCGGGTGATCTTGTATTTGACCGCGGACGCCTCGAACGCCGTCCCGTCATGGAAAGTCACCCCGGCCCGCAACGTCAGCACCAGGTGCGTGGGATCCTCGTAGGTCCACGCCGTCGCCAGCTGCGGGACGAAGTTCAGACGCTCGTCGATGTCGATCAGCTTGTCGCAGAGCGCGGCATAGACGATCCGGCTGACGTAGGCCGACCCCAGCGTCGGGTCGAGCACGTCGGGGTCCTCGCGCAGCGCGATCGTCAGGGTGGATTGGGCCCACGCCGGGGCGGTGCACCACAGGCAGAGCAGGACGACGAGGTGGCGCATCGGATACCCTTTCACGCGGCAGTCCCGCCCTCGCGGGCGACGGCGGCCTGGATGATCGCCCGGTCGAGTTCGCCCACCGGGTCGTCCCGACCGGCCAGGTGACGGCGGAACACGGCGTAGTACCCGCGGCTGACGCCATACAGACGTCGGAGCTCGCCCAGAGGGTCCGGATGGTCGTCGGCGCGGAGATCGAGGTCGGCCACGGGATCGTTCGTATGGACGCGGACCGCGGCGCTTTGCCGCCCGCGCTTGTCCCCGCCGGCCGCCTCGCCTGCCTGCAATGCCGCAATCAAGCGCTCGGCGATGGGCCCGCCCGCCTGGTCGAACCCGGCCAGCATCGCGGGCAGGACTGCCGGCCCAGCCAGCATGTTGCCCGCGACGGAGACATGGATGCCGGCCAGATCCCCCGCCCATCCCACGCAGGCGGTGCCGGTGTGCCGTGCATGACGCCCGGCGGCATCCATCACATGCACCTGGCGCTGGTCCCGCCCGACATCCGGCCCGACCAGCCCCGCCACGGTATCGGCTGCCGAGGCGCCCTGCCGCAACAACGCCAAACCCACAGGCCCATACATCGGGTTGACCAGCGCCTGGGTAGCCACGGCCCCGACACGGCCGTCAACATGCGTGCAAAGGGCGCCCACCGCGAAGAAGCGCGAGGCCACGGCGGCACCGAGCGCCCCGGTCGCTGGGTCGAACGCCAGGATGGAGTACGTCATGGCCCATTCTGTCGCCCGGCACGGCAGGGGGCAAGTTGCCCCACCGTGCTGGCCCGGGCATATCGCGTTCATGCGTCGGTTCATCTGGATTCTGGCTCTTGCCCTCGCTGGCCCAGCCCTGGCGCGATCCGCGTTGGCCGGGACTGCCGAGCTCGGCTGCAGCCCCGCGATTGCCGCGGCCGAGCGCAGCCTTGGCACTGCGCCGGGTCTGTTGGCCGCCATCGGCGTCGTGGAAAGCGGCCGCAAGGACCCCCG
>CBDCAI010000004.1:0-567500 GCA_965213845.1 Acetobacteraceae bacterium | reverse complement strand
ACAGAGTGAGAAACTCTGTCGCCGAAAGTCCAAGGGTTCCTGCGCAAGGTTAATCCGCGCAGGGTGAGCCGGCCCCTAAGGCGAGGGCGAGAGCCGTAGTCGATGGGAACCAGGTGAATATTCCTGGGCCTGCTGGAAGTGACGAATGAGATATGTTGTCTGGGCTTATTGGATTGCCTGGGCTTTTGGACCATTCCGGGAAATAGCTCCAGCGTATAGACCGTACCCTAAACCGACACAGGTGGACTGGTAGAGCATACCAAGGCGCTTGGGAGAACCATACCGAAGGAACTAGGCAAATTGCTCGCGTAACTTCGGGATAAGCGAGACCCGCGAGTGGGCAACCATTTTCGGGTGGCACAGAGCAGGGGGTAGCGACTGTTTAGTAAAAACACAGGGCTGTGCGAAGTCGAGAGACGACGTATACGGTCTGACGCCTGCCCGGTGCCGGAAGGTTAAGAGGAGGGGTGCAAGCTCTGAATCGAAGCCCCGGTAAACGGCGGCCGTAACTATAACGGTCCTAAGGTAGCGAAATTCCTTGTCGGGTAAGTTCCGACCTGCACGAATGGCGTAACGACTTCCCCACTGTCTCCGGTATGGGCTCAGCGAAATTGAATTCCCCGTGAAGATGCGGGGTACCCGCGGTCAGACGGAAAGACCCTATGAACCTTTACTGCAGCTTTGCAGTGGTATGAGAGAGGCACTGTGTAGGATAGGCGGGAGGCTATGAACCATGGGCGCTAGCTTGTGTGGAGCCATCCTTGAAATACCGCCCTGTGCGTTTCTGATATCTAACCGCGTCCGGTCAGCCCGGACCGGGACCCTGCATGGTGGGCAGTTTGACTGGGGCGGTCGCCTCCCAAAGTGTAACGGAGGCGCGCGATGGTGGGCTCAGGCCGGTCGGACATCGGCTGCTGAGTGCAATGGCATAAGCCCGCCTGACTGCGAGAGCGACAGCTCGAGCAGAGACGAAAGTCGGCCATAGTGATCCGGTGGTCCCGCGTGGAAGGGCCATCGCTCAACGGATAAAAGGTACTCTAGGGATAACAGGCTGATCTCCCCCAAGAGTCCACATCGACGGGGAGGTTTGGCACCTCGATGTCGGCTCATCACATCCTGGGGCTGGAGCAGGTCCCAAGGGTTCGGCTGTTCGCCGATTAAAGTGGTACGTGAGCTGGGTTTAGAACGTCGTGAGACAGTTCGGTCCCTATCTGCCGTGGGTGAAGGAGACTTGAGAGGAGCTGTCCCTAGTACGAGAGGACCGGGATGGACGCACCTCTGGTGCACCGGTTGTCGCGCCAGCGGCACAGCCGGGTAGCTATGTGCGGAACGGATAACCGCTGAAAGCATCTAAGCGGGAAACCGACCTCAAAACCAGGTCTCCCCGAGGGCCGTGATAGACCATCACGTCGATAGGCCAGGTGTGGAAGCGCAGCAATGCGCGAAGCTGACTGGTCCTAATCGCCCGATCGGCTCAATAAACAATCCCCCATCCTGCACAGCAGCAACCAACATCCCCCCCTACACACACACGCAAACCAGAACCCGACCAACCGTCAAAGCCCGTTTGGCTCGGACGACCTGGTGGCCATGGCGGAGTGACGACACCCGATCCCATCCCGAACTCGGACGTGAAAACCTCCAGCGCCTATGATACTGCATCTCAAGATGTGGGAAAGTCGGTCGCCGCCAGGTCATCCAAACCAAACATAAACCAAATACAATATACCAACGCGGGGTGGAGCAGCCCGGTAGCTCGTCAGGCTCATAACCTGAAGGTCATCAGTTCAAATCTGATCCCCGCAACCACACTCAGTTGACTCCCGAGAACACCCGTTCTCGAGAGTTCACCGAACTCATCGCCGCAGCGCTCAACCCGAGCGTCTGCTGGCGCTTTCCACCAGGTTCGGCCCGAAGGACGAGATCGGTCATCGCGGCAATCTCGCCCACCAACTCCACCTCCGATCCCTGGCCGTCCGACGCTGGCGTGACGATCACGCGCTCGATCACGCCTCGGATCAGTTCGCGTGTCTCCGTGCCCTGGGCGCCGTTCGTCGAGCTACTCAGCTGATCCACCTCCTGCCGATAAGCGCCCGCCAGATCGGCGGGAAGAACGACCGATCGGCGAGGCGGTAACCCGACCTTCTGCTCGAGCTCGGCCTGCCGCGCCTGGAGTTGCGACAACTTGTTTTGCAGGGTCGTCGAGCGGAGGCCCGAGGCGATCGCCTCGACCAGTTCATCGAGTTTGTGCCGGACTTTTTCCAGCTCGCGGTGCCGGCTGGCATCGACGCCGGCGACATTCTTCTCGGCTCGGGCACACTCCTCCTTGGACGCGATGCTGAACTCGGCACAGGCCTCCGGCTGCATCAGCCGCGTGCGCAATGCGTCAACCACAACTGCTTCGATACGATGGCGCTCGATGCTCCTGGTGTTCGAGCACATGCCCTGCCGGCTTGCGACCGTGCAGGTCAGGTAGTCCTGGCTGGAGTTGCTCATCGTGCCCTTGCACACGCCGCAGAATACCCGACCGGTCCGGATGTGCCGGGCACGACGGCTGTCCCGGTGCGGGCCGCGCTGGGCGAAGTGCCCGTGCTCGGTCCGGCCCGCGAGGGAAGCGGCGCACAGTCCGAACAGATCGGCAAAAACCCGTCCGGCATGCCCAAGCCGTGACATGCAGCCGGATAGGACGTGCGCTCGGGTCCGGCACCGATGCCGCGAAGGTCGGCGGTTCATCTCGCGTCAGTGTTCGCCTTGGCGGGGATAACCGGTCGACTTAACCCAAGGAGTCCATGAGCTCACGAAACGGGGCGTCGTTCCCGAGCAACGGCTTGCCGGGCCATCTGCACCGGCGCCTTCGTGAAGGATCAATATCTCACAGCAGGCGTTGTGATCTGCGTCACACGTGATTCGGTGATCGGTCCGGACTGCCATGAGTCTGCAACGGCCAGTCGGCCGTGTGTTCCGCGGGTGATGCAAAACAACCCGCTAATCGAGGAATGAGAAATAAACTTCGTTCTACCCGCCCTCCAGCCGCGGCCCTTCCTGCTGTGCCTGTCGCACCTGCGGTGGGAGTCGTTCAGCGCCCACAGCACCTGATGCTTCATGCGACGGCGCATCACAGCGTCATCTTCCTCGAGGAACCGCTCGTCGCGGACACCGGCACCGCATCGCTGAAGCTGCGGACCACGCAGGAAGGCATCACGGCGAAAATCCGGCGCAGAAACAGCGCGCAAGTGCGCCGGCCCACTCTGCCGGTCGGTGGAACCTATCCGCCCCGCGCCGCCGACCATTCGCTCCGCTTGCCGGAGAAGCCAAGCGCTCATCGGCGGTTGTGCACCAGCGTCGTCAGGGTACCCCAATCGGCGCCGGGGGTCCCTGCCGTAAGTGTCTGGCGCAGTTGGGCGGCAACTCGGAGGTTCTACGCCGATCTTGGGTCCCGGATGATCCCGATCCACACTCCTTCGTTCATGCGATGAGGACGTGTGCCGGAAGGGAGCCGGGCTGAATGGTGGACAGCGGTTTGGGCGTGCGTCATCGTGCGGCACCAACAAAGGCGGGGTCGAATTTGAGTACTCCAGGCTTGGCGCAGAGGTTTGAGTGGCAGGACAGCCGTGCTAAACGGTGGTGGCGATCACCTTGCTTGTGTTTAATGTGCGGAATCGGACATTGCTCTATAAATTGGCGAAGGTTATGTACGATTTTGCGCTGCGATGCGTCGTTTCCGCGATCAACTATATGGGACCGACCGGTCCTAAGGTATTTCCCATCCCAGCCGGCCGTGTCGAATGGTGTGTGACGATCGGTGAACCGGAAAGCACCCGTGGATCGGGCAGCCGATGAACACGACCGCCATCCCGGATGCTCCCGGCGCCTCGGCGAGCGTGCCTGACCTTCCCAGCCCGGGGCGCGACTGGGATGCACCAGGGATGCTCAGCATCGTCGTGCAGGGCGCCGTGTTCCAGGGCAACCTCATTGAAACCGCCGTCCACTGCCGCCACTGGCGCAGGCTTTTCCCGCATGCGGAGATCGTCCTTGTCGTCTCCGTGACGGATGTGTTTCAGCGGACCGTGGATCACGGCGCCTATCCCGACCTGCGTCTCATTCGGCGCCATGAGCACGACGGCTATCTGCAGGCTGCCGTCGCGACGATCGTCGAGAACTGCGACCGCGTCGCTCTGGCTGGAAGCGCCTTGCCGTTGCCGCCGATCAAACGGGACACTCCGAAGCCGAACAATATGAACTTCCAGATCGCGGCCGCCCGAATGGGGCTATCGCTGATCCGCGGCCGATACGTCCTGCGCGTGCGGAGCGACCTGGTCTTCATGGACCGTACTTTCCTGGAGCAGTGGGAGGAGGCGCTTCCGGTGGTCCGCGGCGGCTTCTCGATGTTCCGCGAGCGGGTGCTGATCTCCTGGCTCTACACGCTCAATCCCTACAGCGTCGAACGCATGCCGCTGCACTTCAGCGACTGGTTCCATTTCGGCCTGGCCGAGGACGTGCGCCATATCTGGGATGTCCCCGAGATCGAGTTGCACGATGCGCTCTATTATCGCACTCATCCCCACGATCCGAACTCTAATACAAGAGAACGACTATTCAACATCCGCCTGGCCGTGGAGCAGCACCTCTATCTTTCGTGTTTCAAGAAGCGCTTTCCGGATCTTGCCCTTGACTACCATAATGATCCGAGGGCGATCACGCGGTCGCTGGACATCCTGATCGACAACTTCGCGATCTGCGACTTGGTGCAGGCGCGCTGCCTGTTCGAGAAATACGCCCACGAGTTCCACGATGAGGCCAAGCACTCGCACTGCCTGACCAGGGCGGCGTGGCAGAGGATCGCGGACGCCCGCGGCGAGGACTACAAGGCGCTGCTGGCACACGAGGCCAGCGACAGGACCGCCGACGACGCCTCCCCCCCGGAATGCGGCTTCTCGCGCACCTACGGCACGAGCCGTCTGAAGAGCCGCGTCGGGCGGGTCGAGAATGGGCAGATCGTCTCGACCGGCGCAGACGGCGTGCTGTTCTACGGGCCCTATGTGTCGCTGCCGCCGGGCCGGTATGTGGCGGTGGTGCACACGAGCCTGGAGAGCCCGGGATCGATGGTTTTGCGCGTGACGCTGGACGGCGGCAACACGGTGATCGCTCAGCGAACGATCAGCACACGTCGGCGCGGCGGCGGCAAGGCGCGGGACCTTACGATCCCCTTCGAAATGCCAAATCGCGATTCCGCGGATGTCGAGGTCGTGTGCAGCATCAAAGGCTTCCGTGGGCTCGCCGTGTCGGGGATCACGATTTCCAAGCGCGGTTCGCAAGCGGGAACGCTTTTTTTCGGCGCCATGCGTGCGATGCGTTCAACCATCCGGCGCCGTCGGCGTTCGGCCGTCGCTTGACCGTCGTCCGGCCATACTTCAGCGCGTGATGGATTAACATGACCGAGTCAACAGGCGAACCGCCCGATCCCCTGACGCCCGAAGACCGCGGCAGCGCCGCACTGCTTGATCCCCCGCGTGGCGAGGAGATCGCGACGCCCCCTGAGCCGCAAAGCCTTGCCGACCTCGCGCATATCGCTGTCTTTGGCTGGCCTTGCGACGATTTCACCCCGGCCGCGCTCAACAACTGCAAGACCATCACCCAGGCCGTCCACTTCCTGCTCGACTCCCCCCGCGGCCGGTGGGACATCCGCGAGCACGTCCCGCTCTGGCCCTTGGAGAAGTGGGTGGCCACCGAGTTCCAGGGCCACCGCATCTGGGTCGACCTGCGGGATCGCTGGGTGGGCTTCGGCGTCCTCTCCGATGATTGGGAGAATGCCGAAATCGACTTCATGACCCGGCACCTCAAGCCCGGGGACGGCATGGTCGACATCGGCGCGAATATCGGCGTGTACACGCTCGCCGCCTGCCGGGCGGTCGGTCCCCATGGCCACGTCTACGCGTTCGAACCGATGCCCAAGACCTCGCAGATGCTCGGCCAAAGCATTTCCGAGAACGGCTACGCTCAGAGGTGCACGGTGTTCCCGATGGCGATCGGCGCGACCGACCAGCGCATGGGCTTCGCCATCTCGGACTCCAATCCCGGCGCTTCTCACGTCAGCGCCAGCGCCTGGGACATCGAGGTCTCCTGCCGCGCGCTCGACAACATCGACCTTAGTCGCCGCATCGCCTTCCTCAAGATCGACATCGAAGGGCTTGAGCCCCGCTTCCTCGAAGGTGCCCGGCGCACCCTTGCGGAACACCGCCCTGTCATCCTCACGGAGTTCTATCCGCGCGCCCTGCGCGAGGTTGGCGGCAGCAGCGCCCGGCTCTACGTGCAAGCGCTAGGCGAGGCCGGATACGACTGCTTCAAATTCGATAGCGGCCTCGGCGAGCCGGTCACCTCCGAGACTGCGGAGGCCTATCCAGAAACCGGCGAACCCATCAACCTCATATGCCTGCCACGATGACCGCGCCTGCAGCGCTTCCCGCCATGATCGTGATCGACTTGGATGGCACGCTGACCATCGAGCAACCCGGCGTGCCCTACGACCAGCTCGCCCCCAACGCGCCTGTCGTCGCACGCCTGCGCGAATACAAGGCGCAAGGCTTTCGAGTTGCAATCTACACTGCAAGGAATATGCGAACCTATGCGGGCTCTATCGGCCACATCAATGCGGCTACCCTGCCGACCGTCATCGACTGGTTGAAGTGCCACGATATTCCTTACGACGAAATTCACGTCGGAAAGCCGTGGCCCGGCGCCGGCGGCTTCTACGTCGATGACCGCGCCATCCGCCCGGACGAGTTCGCCGCCATGAGCTACGCCGACATCCTCCGCCTCACCGCCGGACCCGACTCTCAGTGAACGACGTTCCCGCCAAGCCGCTGCCACAAGCGCTGCCAATGTTCGCGACGCGGCTTCCGCCTTCCCAGAGTCGTCGCCCCATCGTCCTCGTCAACTCCGGCGCTTACACCGAGCCGGAACTGGCGGCTGAATTCGGCGCTCTCCCTCCGGCTTTCCTGCCAGTTGGGCTGAGCCGCTTGTATGAGCTGCAGGCCTGCATGCTTGCCCCCCTTCAGGGGGACATGTACCTCACTTTACCCGCAAGCTTCGAACTGTCCGATTGGGACGCCGAACGCCTCGCCGACATTGGCTTCACCGTCATACGCACCGCCAATGCGCTCAGCCTTGGCGGCGCCCTGCTTCACACGCTCGGCCACCTCGGCTTCGATGATCGCCCGCTTCACCTCCTGCACGGCGATACGTTGGTCCATTCGGTGGATCTCGCACTCCTCGATGTCGCGGCCGTCGCACATGGCAGCGACGGCTATCGCTGGGCTCATGTCACATGCGCCGACGGGCCGCTCGCCCCCGATCGCATCGCCACCATCACTAAACCGAACCAGTTGAGTCCCGACACTTCCCCGAAACGCCTCTGCGGCTACTTCGCGTTCGCCAGCGCCGCACGCCTGGCGGAGAAGCTCGCCCTGGCTAATGGCGACTTCTACGACGCTCTTAATCGATACGCCGGCGATCCCGGCCTAAACGCCATCGAACCCCCACGCTGGCTGGATTTCGGCCACGTTCAGACCTTCTTCCGCTCCCGCCGCATCGTCACCACCGAACGCGCCTTCAACAGTCTTCGCATCAGTGACACCGCGGTCCGCAAGCGGTCGACAGACACCCGCAAGTTGAAGGCCGAGGCGCGCTGGCTGCGCGAGGTGCCCGGCGACGTCGCCCCCTTCTGCTGCCGCCTGCTGGACGAGCGCGAGGACAGCGAGGGGTACTACTACGACAGCGAATACGAATACATGCCCACCCTCGCCGAGCTCTACGTCTTCGGCTGCGTCACCCTCCCGGCCTGGACCCGCATCTTCGATTCCTGCGCTGGTTTCATCGATGCCGCAGTCGGTGCCGCAGTCGGTGCTGCGGGCGGTCAACCTGTCGAGGGCCTGCTCCGCCGCCTGGTTATCGACAAGACCGCGCAACGGCTGGAGACATTCGCCCGTGACGCCACCCTGGATCTTGACGCGCCGCTGACGCTGAACGGCGCCCCGGCCCCATCGCTGAACACCTGCCTGCTTGACATCGAACAAGCCCTGCAGGGCTGTGGCGACGCGCCCGCGGTCATGCACGGCGACTTCTGCTTTTCCAACATCCTGTTCAGCTTCCGCACCGAACGCGTCCGCCTCATCGATCCCCGCGGCTTGACCGAGAACGGCGAGTTCAACCTGCACGGCGATCGCCGCTATGATCTGGCGAAGCTCATGCATTCCGTTTGTGGCCGCTACGACCTGATCGTCGCCGGCCATTTTGCCGGCCAACGCACCTCCGCCCATGCCTTCGAGCTCACCTTCCCCTGCGATCCGTGGCGCCAGACCGTCGAGGACCTCGCCCGTTCGCTTACCATGGGCGGCGTCCCGCTGGGGTCCAGGGTTGTCTGGGCGGCGATGACGTCGCTCTTTCTCTCGATGCCCTCGCTCCATGCCGACCACCCCCAGCGCCAGGCCGCCTTCATCGCCAACGCGCTCCGCCTGCACCGCGCCATGGAACACGCCTCGTGATCGTCATCCCCATGGCCGGCCTCAGCCGCCGGTTCCGCGACGCCGGCTACACACAGCCCAAGTACCGCCTGCAACTCGATGACCGCAGCGTCTTTGCCCACGCCGTCGGTAGTTTCGCCAGCTGCTTTGCGACCGAGGACCTACTCCTGATCGCCCGCGACGAACCTGGGGTGCACGCCTTCATACGCTCGGAATGCCGGGCCCTCGACATCGCCGACCCTCGCATCGTGATCCTCCCCCACCCCACCGCCGGCCAGGCAGACACCGTCCGCCTCGGCCTCATCGAGGCCGCCGTTCCCGCCGAGACGTCCATCACCATCTTCAACATCGATACGTTTCGCCCCGGCTTCGCATACCCGGACACCGCTTGGGCCAAGACCGCCGACGGCTACCTCGAAGTCATGCAGGGTTCCGATCCCGGCTTTTCCTACGTGCTTCCCATGCTCGGCGACAAAGACCAACGCGTTGTTGCTACCGCGGAAAAGCAGGTGATCTCCACCCTTGCCAGCACCGGCCTTTACGCCTTCCGGCGCGCGGGAGACTTCCTCGAAGCCATGGAGGCCGATCCGTTGGCGTCCCATGCGCACGGCGAGCTGTATATAGCACCTTTGTACAACGCGTTGATCGCAAAGGGCTTAGATATCCGCTACCATGAAGTCGCCGCCGAGCAGGTGATTTTCTGCGGCACCCCAGCACAGTATGAAGCCTTGAGCGAAAGGTAGATCGCGGTGGTATGCCGTCGCGTAGCTGGCTGAACCAGCGGTAAACATTGCCCCACGGCGGGAAGGTGTCCGGCATCAGCCGCCACGCGATGCCGCCGCGCAGGACGTAGAAGACGGCGTTCACCACTTCCCGCATTGGGTAGGCCCGCTTGCGGCCGCAACGGGCCTCAGGCGGGAGGAACGGGCTGAGGATCGCCCACTCGGCATCGGTCAGGTCGCTTCCATAGCGTAGCCCCGTGCGGCTATGCTGCGCACGGGTGGTCGGGGTCCACATCGCTGTCCCATCGTGTCTTCGCAAACCCGACGAATCACGATTTGGCCCGGCCGCCCAGCCCCCCCGCAATCATACCGCATGCGTTCCGACACAGCCTCTGAGAACGGCTAGGCCTGCGCTTTCCGATTGGACAGTAACGGCGCTGCCGCTCAAGGCGATGACTGCCGCGCCGCATCCGACACGTCCGCCAGCACCTTGCTCCATGCCGGCGCGGCGGCGGGGCGGCCTGTCAGGAAGCCTTGGACGGACTCGCACCCCAGGGCCGCCAAAATTTCCAGCTTCTGCTCCGTCTCGACCCCCTCCGCGATCACATGCAGCGCGAGCGCCCGGCCCAGCCTGACCACGGCCTCGACCACAACCTTCGTCCGCACCTCGGTCGAGATGCGCGAGACGAACGACCGGTCGATCTTGACGGTGTCGATCTCATGACGATCGAGGTAGCTCAGCGAGCTGTAGCCGGTCCCGAGATCGTCGATCGCGATCCTGACACCGAGCGCGCGAACCGCTGCCAGCGTCCGCAGGACGGCGTCGGAGTGTTCGAGGAAGATGCCTTCGGTGATCTCCAGCTCGAGGCGCCCGGGCCCGATCGCCGAGGCCAGCAGCATCGCCTCCAGTTCCTGCACATAGGCCGGGTCCTTCAACTCCTCGCCGCAAACGTTGACATGGAGGGTCAGGGCAAGGCCGGGGTAGTCGTTCGTCCAGCGGTCGAGCTGTCGGCAGCCCTCCTGCAGCACCCAGCGTCCGATATCCCGGACCTGGCCGGCCTCCTCGGCCGCGGGGATGAATGCGTCGGGCTGCAGCAGGCCGAGACGGGGATTGCGCCAGCGCACGAGCGCCTCGAACCCGGTGAGCGTCTTGGCCCCGACGCTCCAAACGGGCTGGTAGTGCAGCTCGAACTCCCCCTGGGCAATGGCGTCACGGAGACCCGCCCGTAGGTCGATCGCCTCGGTGATCCCGGCCAGCATGGGGGTTGCGAACATCCGGAATTGGCCGGACCCGGCCCGCTTCGCCTCATACATCGCGATATCCGCGGCCTGCAGCACCTCCTCGGCGGTGCGGTGCCGGTCCGTGATCCACGCGGCGCCGAGGCTGCAGGAGGACGCGACCTGCCGACGGCCCAGTCGGGCCGGCCGACGCACCTCGCCCAGCACGGCGACCGCGATGGCATCGAGCGCCGCGTCGTCGATCCCTTCGGCCAACATGCCGAACTCGTCGCCGCCGATCCGCGCGAGGGTGATCTCGGGTGCCAAGCAGCCCCGCAGGCGCTTGCTGATGATGGGCCGACCGATCCACTTACAAGGTTGCAGACGACGACGCCCTCGTCGCCGCCCGCGCCGGAGACCATCGGCGTCAGCGCGGCACTGGGCGCCGCCACCGCCTTCGTCAACGGGTTCAACCCGGCGCAGGACACATCCAGGTGCAGCGGATAGAGGCGTTCAGCTATGCCGTTATGACCGTAACGCCGTATGCCTCGGGGTTAGCGTCCGCGCTCGTGGTGGAAATTGGATGAGCGCTGCGGGTGGGGTTGGGCCTGGAGGTCGGCCGTAGCCGGCCGGAAGGGCCGACCCCACCGCTTCGCAGAGCGGCCCAGCTTCGCCGCGTGGGTAGGCGCCGGCACGAGGTGATCCCGCTCAGGGCGAAGCGCGCTCGATCGGCCGTCCTGCGAGCACGGAGCGGATGTCGTACGACGCGCGGTCCAGCTCATCCCGCGAGACGAGCGGGCCCTCGCTCATGAGCTTGCGACCGGCCATGTGCTCCCCGGGCGCGTTGACGGTCTCTATGCCCAGCAGAACATCCTCGGCGAAGCAGAACACCGCGGTCCCGCCGGGTCCGGGTTCCGTCGTCACGGTGTCGTCCGTCCCGGTGGTCAGACCGACGATCTGGAGCTTGGCCGTACCCTGATCGCTCCAGAACCAGGGAGTCGCGTCGTAGACCGCGGGCTTGCCCGTCAGACGCTTGGACACGGCGCGCGCCTGGTCGGACGCTGCCTGCACCGACTCCAGGCGAACGCGGCGCCCGGCCGGGTGGAACGGAAACGATGCGCAGTCGCCGATCGCCGAGATGGTGGGATCGCTGGTGACGAGCATCCCATCCACCGCGATGCCGTTGTCGATCCGGAGCCCCGCGGCGGCCGCGAGCTCCGTTTCGGGCCTGACCCCGACCGCGACCAGCACCGCATCCGATGGCACGGTCCGGCCATCGGCCAGCACCACGCCAGCCGCCCGGCCGGCACCGTCGTCGATCACCCGGGCAGCCGGAACCCCCAGCAGGACCGTCGAGCCGCTGCCGCGGTGGATGTCCAGGAACATGCTCGAGATCGCCGGTGAGACGACACGGGACATCAGGCGATCCGCCGCCTCGATGATCACGACCTTGAGCCCGAGCCCGCGCGCGACGGCGGCGAACTCCAACCCGATGAAACCACCACCCACCACCGCGACGGTCCGCAGCCCTGCGAGAGCCGCGCGGAGGGTCGCCGCCTCGTCACGCGTGCGCAGGCTGTGGACTCCGCTGCAACCGATGCCAGGGATCGCCGGCAAAATCGTCCGGCTTCCGCTCGCGACGACCAGATGATCGTAAGGGTGCTCCGCGCCATCGGAGGTCCGGACCAGCCTGTCGCCGCGCGCGATCCCGGTCACGGTCAGCCCGGCGAGCAGGTCGATGGCGTTGGCCTCGTAGAAGCCGGGGGGCCGCAGGAGCAAGGACCCGGCGTCGGCACCCTTCATGAAGGCCTTGGACAGCGGCGGACGCTGGTAGGGCAGACCGCCTTCGCGCTCGATGAGCGTCACGCTCCCCGCGAACCCATCGAGCCGCAGGCTTGCCGCGAGTTGGACGCCGCCGTGGCTGGCCCCCAAGATGACGACCCGGCCCGGCGGCATGCCCGGGATCAGGCCCGGCTTCACCGTGGGCTCGCTGACTACCCTTGATCCTCCGGGACCGTGACCTGCACCCCGTCCATCTCCCCGGTGACGGTGATCTGGCAAGACAGGCGGCTGCCGTCGCGTCGGCCGCCGTTCACGAACTCCAGCATGCCCTCCTCGCCCGACGCTGCGGGAGGGATCATGCCGGTCCACTCCGGGTCGACATAGACGTGACAGGTCCCGCACGCCATCGAGCCCCCGCACTCCGCGACGATGCCGGGGACGCCCGCGGCCGTAGCGGCCTCCATGAGCGTGCTCCCCACCTTCGCGGCCACACTCCGGCGCGACCCGTCGGCCAGGATGAAGGTCGCGGCCACCGTCGGGGATGGTCCGGCTTCCTCGGTTTCAGCTGCGGGCATCGCGGACGCGGCGATCGGCCGGGTCTCCGCAGGCGATGCCTGACCGACCCCGGCTGCGCGACCCGCTTCGGGCCGGTCGACCTCGGACGTGATCTGGGCAGGCGGGAAAGGCAGGTTCGCACCCTCGGACGGCTTCAGGATCTCGGCGATCCGGGAGAAGTCCTGGTAGAGCGAGGTCTCGGGGTTCGAGTACGGATCGAGCGTCGGGTTCCCGAGCCTGGTCTCGATCGGCATCACGCCAGTCCAGACCTGGCGGTCCATCTCCTCCGGCACCGGCGGCGGAAAGGCGTTCCGGATTTTGGCGGAGACTTCGCTGATCGGAAGCCGGTAGACGCCGACGCGCGAGAACTCGCTGTCCGACGGCGGCCGGATCTTGTTCCAGCGGTTCGGGTAGAACCGCTCGATGAGGTTCTTGAGGGCGTTCAGTTTTTCCGCGGGATCGTCGACCTGTTCGACGGTGCCGTAGATGATCACGCTCCGGTAGTTCATCGAATGGTGCAGGGCCGCCCGGGCGAGCACGAAGCCGTCGATCACGGTCGCCGTAAAGCAGACCTCCGGGTGTTCCGGGAAGGATCCGAACATCCGGTTCTTTGCGGCACCATGGAAATAGACGTATTCGCCGTTGCGGAAGAACATCATCGGCAACATCGCCGGCGCCCCGTCCTTGGTGAACCCGATATGCGCCACGAGCGCCTTGTCGAGGATGGCCCAGATGGTCTTCTTGTCGAAATGACCGCGCGGCGGGAAGCGCTTGACCTTGGTCCGTGGCGTGACGTCGACGAGGGCATTGTCATCGGGCGGCATCGGAGGTCTCCAGCAGGGAATGTCGGACGATCATGGGACCGGATCGCCGGATGCGACAGGACCGGTATACCGGCGTCCGTTGAGCCAAGCGGCCGGCGACCGCGAGCGGCGCGGCAACGCGACAGGTCAAGGGTCAGCACGGCGCTGCGTGAGCGCGAGCAGCACACCGCGATGCGCCCATTCCCGGCCTTCTCGGCCTCCGTCAACACCATGTCCTGGTGATCGGGCTGGCCGTCCACCACCGGGGTGAGGCAGCTTCCGCAGACGCCGTTCCGGCAGCCGGTCTCGATCGCGAACCCGGCGCGCAGCAGGGAGACGAGGATCGTCTCGCCCGCCGCGACCTCGATGCGGCGGCCCGACCTGGCCGCCACCACCTTGAACGCATCCCCGTTCACGTCGATCTCCGCCCCGACATGTTCCTGACGGACGTGTTGCATCGGCAAGCCCATGCGAGCCTGGACCGGCTGCGGGCGGAGATGTGCCAGCGGAACTTCGAGCCGAGCGCGTGCAGGCGCCAGGCCATCGCCAGGATGGGGGTGAGGCCGATGCCGCCGGAGAACAGGAGGGTTTCCTCGGCCGTCGAAGGGTCTCGCCGTCGACAGGCGCTCGATCAGCTCCGTCGCCGCCAGGTCGATCTGCCCGCGCACCTTGTCCAGGGCGCCCGGCAGGAGCGGTGCGGAGGTCGCGTGGCGGATGGCATGATGCCGCTTCCCGTCCGAAGCCGCGGAGTTGCCTCGGGTGTGCTCGTTGGCGACCGCGTTGGCCGCCACGCCTTCGCCGCCACGCCTTCGCCGCTGACGAACGTGTCATGGTCCCGCCCCGCGTCGGCGAGCTCGGCGTGGCGCACCAGGGCGTAGTTCCCGGGCTGCGGCAGCCAGACCACGGGTCCGGATGAATTCGTCCGAGCAGAAGTCGCGATCGTAGGCGGGCGCTGCCGTCATGGCGCTAAGCTTCCTGCCGGTGGATGTCTCGTGCAGCCCCGGGCGGCCCCGGCGGCGCCTGCCACGTCGCCGACAGCGCCGCTTCGATTCGGCCGGACGCCTCCAGCAGGAACCCGTCGGCCAGGCGCGGCGCCACCAGCTGCAGGCCGACCGGGAGCCCCTGTGGGGTCAGCCCGGCGGGGATCGAGACCGCCGGCGAGTGGGACAGGTTGAACGGATAGGTGAATCCGGCCCAGGCGATCCAGTCGTGCGCGTGGGCAGGCCAGTGGGCAGGCCGCATCGTCACGGGGTCGAAGGCGGCCACCGACGCGACCGGCGTGGCGAACAGATCATAGCTCGAAAGCCAGGTGTTCACGGCGGCGGAATACGCGAGCCGCCGGCCGCGGAGCGTCAGGTAGTCCGGCAGGTCCATCGGCGCCGCGTCGCGCAGCAGGGCCAGGAAGGCGGGATCGAGCAGGTCCAGCAGATGCGCCGGCTGGTCCAGGTGCTGGCGGAACGCCAGGGACCAGTACCGCTCCATGATGGCCGGTCCGTCGCCGCCCCATTGTGGTGTGACGGCCTCGACTTCGGCGCCCAGCGCATCCTCGATCCGACGCATCGCGCGCTCGACCACGTCCCGGACCTCCGAACCCACCCGCAGATGCCCGAGGTCGGGACTGTATGCGATCCTGAGCTTGCGGCGCGCGCCGCAACCCGCTCCGTCCAGGACGCATGCGGGAAGGCTGGTGGGGTCACCCGGATGCGATCCGGCCATCGCGCGCACCATGAGCGCCGCATCCTCGATGCGGCGGGTGATCGGGCCGGTGTGCGACATCCCGTCGTTGTCCGGCAATGGCACGTTCGGCACCGTCCCGAACGTCGCCTTGAACCCGGCGACACCGCAGAAATGCGCGGGGATCCGGACCGAACCCGCGCCGTCCGTCCCCACGTGCAGCACGCCCATGCCGCTGGCCGCGGCTGCGGCGGCGCCGGCGGAGGAACCGCCCGCGGTCAGGCCGTGCCGCCAGGGGTTGTGCGTCATGCCCGTGAGCGGGCTCGTCGACAGCGCACTCCACCCTTGTTCGGTCGTCGTCGTCTTGCCCAGGATGACACAGCCGGCATTGCGGAGACGCGCCACGACCGGCGCGTCCTCGAGGGCCGGCGCATCCGTCGTGGCGCGGGAGCCCCGGCGGGTCGGGAACCCGGCCATAGCCACCAGGTCCTTGACGGTGGCGGTGACGCCGTCGAGCGCACCCTTCGGCTCCCCGCGGCGATGCCGTTGCTCGGATGCCTCCGCCGCCGCGATCGCGCCCTCCTCGTCCAGCAGCACGAACGCGTTCAGCTGCGGCTGCCGGGCCGCAATCCTGGCGAACACCGCCCGGGTCGCCTCGACCGGGGAGACCTCGCCCGACCTGAACAGGCGGCCGAGGGCGACGGCGCCCAGATCGGCCAGGTCGGTCGAAGCCGAGTCGGAGGCGGCCATCGCTAGGCCCGCCGGACGTTCCAGAACAGCGGCAGACCCTTCAGCATCCCCGTGAGATCCTTCCTGTAGGCCGTCGGCTGATAGAAGGTCCCGAGCGGAACGTAGGGGACGCTGTCGAACGCCTCGTGCTGCATCTTCGCGCCGATGCGCGCCTGCTCCTCCACGGCATCCGCCCGGAACCATGCGTCCCGGAGCGCCTCCAGCTTCGGATCGCGTGGCCATCCGGCGATCGCGCGCTCCCCTTGGGCGCGGAGGAAGTTGTGCGCCGACGGATCGGTCTGCGTGACGCCCGGAACATGGACGCAGAAGGCGTTCCAGCCGCCCTTGTCGATGGGGTTGCGGTTGGCCATTCGGAGAAGCATCGCACCCCAGTCCATGACCACATAGTCGACATCGAACCCCAGCTGCTTCAGCAGGTCGGCCGCGACGTCGCCAAGCCGCCCGATGGCCGGCAGGTCGTTCGTCCCCAGCATCAGGATGCGTTCGCCCTTGGCGCCGGCAGCGGCGATCGCCTGCCGCGCGGCGGCCAAGTCCCGGGGTCCCGTGAGCGCCGCCATCCCCTCCGCGCTGGCCATGGCCGATCCCGGCGAGAAATACCCGGTCCCGTCCCGCCACAGCGCCCGGTCATCGCCCGCAACCGCTTCCATGAACGTGTCCTGGCTGACGGCCGACATGACCGCGCGTCGCACCGCGACGTTGTCGAACGGCGGCAGCAGCTGGTTGAACCGCAGCAGGCAGGCGTTCCCAAGCGGGTCGAGCGAGTCGACAGTCAAGGTCTGGCGTGCGCGCAGCGTCGGCAGCATGTCGATCAGCGGCTGCTCGACCCAGTCGACCTCCCCCCGCTGCAGCGCGGCCGCTGCCGTCGAAGGGTCCGGGATGACCTGCCACTCGACACGATCGAAATTGACGATCTTCGGCCCGGCCATGAGGCTGGGCACGCCGGATGCACGGGGCCGATAGTCGGCGAAGCGCGTATAGACCAGGCGCGAGCCTGGCACGTGCTCGTCGGCCTTGAAGCGGAACGGGCCGCTTCCGACGATCTCCTTGATCTGCACCGCAGACGGAGCCAGGGCCAGCCGCTCGGGCATGATGAACGCGACGATCGATCCGACCTTCCCGAGGGCGAGCGGCAGCTTGGGGAACGGGGACTTGAGCCGCCACCGGATCGTCCGGTCGTCCGGACCGGAGATGTCGTCCACGATCTCGAACAACGATCCGCCGAATGCGTCCCGCGCCGCCCAGCGACGCAGGCTGGCGATCACGTCCCTCGCACGGACCGGCTGCCCGTCATGGAAGACGAGGCCTTCGCGCAGCCGCATCGTCCATGTCAGCCCGTCGTCGTCCACGAGATGCCCCTCCACCATCTGCGGCTGCACCGCGAAGGCCGCATCCACGCCGTAGAGGGTATCGAACACCAGCAGGCCATGGTTGCGGCTCGCGATGCCGGGGCTGAACGTCGGATCGGGGATCGCCACGTCCGACGCCGGCACGAAGCGCAAAGTCTGCGCGCCCTGGGCCCGTGCGACGTGCGGCGACACCAAACGCGACCCGGCCGCCAAGCCGAGGCTGGCCATCATGGAAGGGACAAGGCTTCTTCGGCGCATGGGCATGGTTCCGTCGAAGACACGATCGAACGGCAGGGTCCGCCTGCTGCGGTCTGGTGGCGCGAAGCCTGCCGCATCGGATCGCTGCCGGACGGCGCCGACCCTATCACGGGCTTCGGACGTGGCGGCCGCAAGGACCGGTAATCCTGCTCCCATTGAGCCGCTTGGCGCTGACCCGCCAGCAAGCCAGACTGACGTGCCCACCCCGTCATGTTCGACCTGGAGCGTCAAAGCCGAACGTCATGAGAGTGAAACGCCTCCGGTTTCTGATCGCCCTGGAGCCGGGACCGGCATCCGTCGCGACCCGGATCTCGAACGCCCTGCGCGACGCGGTGCGCGACAGGCGGCTTGCGCCCGGCGAACCCCTGCCGTCCTCGCGCGACCTGGCCAAGCAGCTCGGCGTCGCGCGGAACACGATCCTGGGGGCGATCGCGATGCTGGTGGATGCCGGGCTTCTGGAAACCCGACCGGGTGCCGGGACATTCGTGCGATCGGCCCCGGTGCCCGAGACGCGGGACGAGGCAGGTCATCCCTACTCGTTCCACCTGACGGACTGGGCGAAGCGCCTGACGGAACGACCCAGCGTGGTGGACGGCACGCCGACCCGTTTCGATCTGCGTCCGGGGATCCCGGACCTGCAGGCCATTCCCTTCGACGAGTGGCGGCGGAGTGCCGTTCGCAAGCTCAGGACCCTGCGCGTGCAGATCGGAGCCTACGGACCACCGGAAGGGGACGCGGAGCTGCGGCAGGAGATCGCGCACTACGTCGCGCGATCGCGCGGGGTGCTCTGCACGGACCGCGACGTCATCGTCACGTCCGGCGCGCAGCAGGCGTTCGACCTGATCACGCGCGTGCTGATCCGGCCCGGCATGGGCGTCGCGGTCGAGGACCCCGGATACCAGCCTGCCACGCGCGCGTTCCTGGCCGGCGGAGCCGCACTCCACCCCGTTGCGGTCGACACGGACGGTCTCGACGTTCGAGCGATCCCGGAGGGCGCCTCGATCGCCTACGTCACCCCGTCGCATCAGTATCCGCTCGGCGTCACGATGTCCGACGAACGGCGCCGCGACCTGCTTGCCTGGGCTTCACGCAACGACGCCTTCATCATCGAGGACGACTACGACAGCGAATACCGCTACACGGAAAGCGACCTGCCCGCGCTGCAGGCGTCCGACACGACCGACCGTGTCCTCTATGTCGGAACCTTCTCGAAGAACCTCATGCCCGGGATCAGGCTCGGCTACCTTATCCTGCCGAGGGCTTTGCGCAGCGTCTTCGTCGCGGCGAAGTGGCTGGTCGATCGGCACTCCGACAACATGTCCCAGGCCGTCCTCGCCGAATTCATGGCGAGCGGCATGTTCGCACGCCACGTGGTCACGATGCGACGGACGTATGCGGAACGTCATGCCGCCCTGATGGGGTTCGGGGCCGAGCTGTCCGGACATGGCGCGAGGCTGCTGCCCAGCAACGCCGGCCTTCACGCCTGTCTGGTGCTGCCGGACGGCACGGACGAAACGAAGCTGATCGCCGAAGCCGCGAAGCATGGTGTCGGCCTCCACGGACTGGGTTCGACCTTCGCAGGAGTGCCTGCCTGTCCCGGGCTGGTTCTGGGATTCGGCAACCTGGGCGTGCGTGAAATCGAGGTGGCCATGCGCCGACTATGCGCCGTCCTTGCAGCATCGCGTGCCGGCCGTCCGACGTAGCTCCTGCAAGGAAGCGGGCTGCCGACGGCCAGATCGCGCAAGAGTGCACATTCTCACCAGGTTCCCGCGTCAACCGAATGAATGGAGCGATCGGGCCCCACCTGCGTACGCAGTCGTCATACGTCGCGTCCGGAGGCGATGGACGAGGGACTTGCGTTCAAAAACTTACCGGACCGGACGGGTTTCGGCCTGCCCTGCGGCGATAAGCTGGTCCAGCCCGGCGAGAAAGGTCTTCAGCACCGGCGAGGAATTGTCTGGTCTGCAACCGACGGCAAGGTCGATGGTGAGCGGCGGCTCGCCCCGCAAGGGTCGGCTCACCACCGACCAGGGGAGAAGCGCCTCCACGTAGGCGGGCATGAGCGCCACGCCGCGGAGCGAGGCGACCAGCGACAGGACAGTCGCGAAGTTCTCGACACGATGACTCGGCGTGAGGTCGATACCCCTTCCGAGTAGATGGCTGTCGACAACGTCCCGCAGCACCATCGCGACGTCGGAGAACCCCACGAGGGTTTCGCCCTGCAGGGCTTTGGGGTCGATCTCGGTCTCCCTTGCCAGTGGATGATCGCTGGGCAGGATCACGATGGGTTCGGGCAAAGTGTCGGGCGATGCAACGACCATGGTTGGCGGCCCGGTTCGCCCCGCGTTGCAGGGCCGGGCTTGCTGGCCTATCTGCCGGGATACCGCGTCCGATGCTTGTGATAGGGGATGAGCTTGTCGAACGAACGAGGCACGGCACGGCGCCGGACCGTGCCGGTGACCAGGGCCGAGCCGGCAGGCGTGCTGTCCGAAACGACGCCTGCCGAGCTTGGCCGCCAGATACGCGAGCTGCGGAAGATCAAGGGCCTGACGCTGCAGGCCATGGCGGACGGGGTCGGCGTGTCGATCGGGTATCTCAGCCAGATCGAGCGTGACCGGTCGCAGCTGCCGATCGGCACGCTGATCAGGATCGCCAACATGTTGGGCGTGAACGTCAGTTGGTTCTTCCAGGACCAGGTGGACGCGCCCGCCGAGGAACGCGACCGGATCGTCCGGGCGTCGGCCCGGCGGAAGATGAGCTTCACGGGACTCGGCATCACGGAGGAGCTGCTGTCGCCGAACCTCGCGGGCCCGCTCGAGATGTTGCTGAGCACCATCGAGCCGGGTGCGGACAGCGGCGACTACAGCCACCAGGGCTCCGAGGCCGGGCTGCTGCTCAGCGGACAGCTCACCCTATGGATCGACGGCCGCAGGTTCGACCTCGAAGCCGGCGACAGCTTCTCGTTCCCGAGCACCGAGCAGCATCGGTGCATGAACCCCGGCAAGGAGCCGGCCAAGGTCGTCTGGGTGGTCACGCCGCCCTACTACTGACCGGCAAGAGGCAGGCCTGCCGGCCTGATTACCGGAAGACCACGGTCTTGTTTCCGTTCAGGAGGACGCGGCTCTCCGTGTGCAGCTTCACGGCGCGGGCGAGCACCGTGGCCTCGACGTCCCGCCCGGCCGCCACCAGGTCCTCGGCCGACATCGCGTGGCTGACGGGCAGCGCGTCCTGTTCGATGATGGGCCCTCGTCCAGCTCGGGCGTGATGTCGTGCGCCGTCGCGCCACCAGCTTGACGCCCCGCGCTGATGGGATCGCGGAACTGCGCGCTGTCGTCGATGTTGCCGCCATGCTCCAGCAGGACCGCCGCGATGCCGTGGACGATCCCGGGCGCGTCGCCGCACGAGAGCGTCAGAACCTGCTCGGAACGGTTCGGAGCGGCGAACACCGGCACCCCGCGCTACGCCCTGATGCGGCTGTTGGACGGATCGTAGAACGGCTTCAACGAGGCGGTCGCCGGCACCCGCTCTCCCGCCACCTCGATCTCGAAGGCGGCCGACCGCAGGCCCTCGGCGCCCAGCGGCCCGGATGCCGCCGCGACGTAGCCCATCCCCAGCGACTGCCCGAGACGGTGGCCGAACATGCCGGAGGTGATCCGGCCTGCCAGCTTCCCGTCCCGCCAGATCGGCTCGTTGTGATAGAGGAGATGGGCCGGGCTCTCGAGCGCGAACGAGACGAGGCGCCGCTGCAACCCTGCCTCCTTCTGCCGCAGCAGCGCGTCGCGCCCGATGAAGCCGCCGTTCTTGCCCCAGGACACGGTGAAGCCGAGCCCGGCCTGCAGCGGCGTGTCCTCGTCCGTGATGTCGTGGCCCCAGTGACGGTAGGCCTTCTCGGTCCGCATGGCGTTCATGGCGTGATATCCCGCCTGCCGGAGCCCGAACGGGTCTCCCGCCTCCATGATCACGTCGTAGACCGCGGGCGCGAACTCCGTCGGGATATACAGCTCCCACCCGAGCTCGCCGACATAGGTGATCCGGCTGGCCCTGACCCGGGCGTAGCCGAGATCGATCACGCGGCTGGTCCCGAACGGGAAGGCGGCATCGGACAGGTCGTCGGGCGTCAGGCCCTGGAGCAGCGCCCTGGAGCGCGGTCCCATCACCGCCAGCACGGCATAGGCCGAGGACACGTCCACCGCCGCCACCCGGTCGAACCGTTCCAGCCCCCGCCGCAGCCAGGCGAAATCCCGCGTCTGCGCCGCACAGGCGGTGACGACCAGGAACCGGGTCTCGGTTTCCCGCGTGATCGTCAGGTCGGCCTCGATGCCTCCGGCGTCGTTCAACCATTGCGTATAGACGAGCCTGCCCTCCGGGACGGCGACATCGTTGGTGCACAGCCGGTTGAGCGCCGCCTCCGCATCCCGTCCCTCGACCACGAACTTCGCGAACGACGACTGGTCGAACAGCCCGGCGCCCTCCTGCACGGCTTTGCACTCGGCGGCGCAGTGCTCGAACCAGTTCTGCCGCCCGAACGAGTATTCGTATTCGGGCGCGACACCTGGGGGCGCGAACCAGTTGGGCCGTTCATACCCGGCAACCTCGCCGAAGCAGGCGCCGCGCGCCAGCAACCGGTCGTGCAGGGCCGAGCGGCGGACGCCGCGGGCGGTGGCCGCCTGCCGGAAGGGCCAGTGCATGTCGTACAGCAGCCCGAGCGTCTCGGTGATGCGGTCATGCAGGTAGCGCCGGTTCCGTTGGAACGGCATCATCCGTCGGATGTCGACGTCGGACAGGTCGCACCCCGGCCGGCCGTCGACGATCCAGTCCGCCAGGACCTTCCCGGCGCCGCCGGCGGACTGGATCCCGATCGAGTTGAACCCGGCGGCGACATACAGGCCACGGATCTCGGGCGTCTCGCCGAGCAGATAGCGGTCGTCCGGCGTGAAGCTTTCGGGGCCGTTGAAGAACAGCTGGATGCCGGCCTTGCCGAGGGCCGGGACCCGTCGGATGGCAGCCTCGAGTTGCGGCTCGATATGGCCGAAATCGTCCGGCAACTGGTCGAAGCAGAACTGTTCGGGAATGCCCTGCATGCCCCAGGGCTTGGCGACGGGCTCGAACCACCCGACCAGCAGCTTGCCCGCATCCTCCTTGAAGTACGAACAGGCGGCGCCGTCGCGCAGCACCGGAAGGTGCGGCGTCAGCCCAGGGATCGGCTCCGTCACGATGTAGAAGTGCTCGGCCGCATGCAGCGGGATCGTCACGTTGCTCCAGCCGCCGATCCCGCGGGCCCACATTCCGCCGCAGTTGACCACGTGGCGGGCGCGGATGCGGTGCTCCCCGACCTGCACGCCGCACGCGCTGCCGCCCTCGACCAGCACGTCAGTTACCGTGGTGTTCTCGAAGATGCGGATGCCCTGGCTTCTCGCTCCCTTGGCAAGCGCCTGGGTGGTGTCGATCGGGTTGGTCTGGCCGTCGCCCGGCAGGTAGACGGCGCCCAGCACGTCCGACGTGTCCATCAACGGCCAGCGTTCTCCGGCCTCGCTCCCCGAGATGACGTCGACCTCCAGCCCGAAGCACCGGGCCATCGATGCGTTGCGGCGCAGCTCCTCGAACCGCTCGGGGTCCGTCGCCAGCGCCAGCGAGCCGGTCCGCTTGAAGCCGGTCGCCTGCCCGGTTTCCGCTTCGAGGCGGCCGTAGAGCTCGGTCGTGTACTGGGCCAGCTGCGTCATGTTGTGTGACGTGCGCAGCTGGCCGACCAATCCCGCCGCGTGCCACGTCGTGCCGCAGGTGAGCTGCCGCCGTTCGAGCAGCACCACATCCGTGCATCCGCGCTTGGCCAGATGATACGCGACGCTGCAGCCGATGATCCCGCCGCCGATGATGACGACTTCGGCTCGGGACGGGAGATCGGACACGGGTTGCTCCAGTGCACCTTCGACAAGGCAAAAATATTTCGCATAAACTTTCATTTATGTGAAGGGCAAAACTTCGACATCGACCAGCATCCTCTTTTTCCGAGAGACTGGCCGTCCTTTGCATGCCACTCAGCACGCATGTTCCGCGACGTCACTTCAGGCTGCCCGATCGTGACCCAGAGGGAGTTGGCTTAGGGTGGCCCTGGCTCGTCCGTCGGGAGCCGATCCCAAGCCGCTGGGACGCCGTATCTACGAGGCCCTCCGCACCCGGATCCGGGCCGGCGCCTACCGCCCGGGCGAAAAGCTCCCGTCGACCCGCGGGTTCGCCGACGAGTGGGGGGTCTCCCGTTCCACCGTCATCGCCGCCTATGATCAGCTCACGGCCGAGGGCTACATCGAATCCCGGCCGGGTGCCCGCGCCCGGGTTGCCGCCGGCCTGGCGGATGGGCAACCGCGTGATGACGACCCGTCGCGAAGCCATGTCGAGATCCGCCTCTCGGGCTTCGGCACGCGCATACGGGACCTTCGCCTGCCCCCTGCCGCCGGCCAGGGACACCTCGTCGCGGACTTCCGCTACGGGGACATGGCATCCGCCGACTTCCCGGCGCTCGCCTGGAAACAGGCGATCGGCGCCGCAAGCCTGCGCAGGCCGAAACGCTTGCGCTACGGCGACCCGACGGGCACGCCCGAGTTGCGCAAGGCCCTTCAGGGCTACCTGTGGCGCGCGCGAGGACTGCGCGCCGATGCGGAGCAGATCATCGTCGTGAACGGCTCGCAACAGGGTCTCGACCTATGCGCGCGCCTTTTGGTGGACCCCGGAGACCGGGTCGTGCTGGAGAACCCCTGCTACAATCTCGCCCGGGAGGTCTTCGACGCGGCAGGCGCCGAGGCAGTCCCGTTGCCCGTCGACGGGGAGGGCATGCGGACCGGGCAGCTGAGCCCGGCCCGGCTGGCCTATGTCACCCCGTCGCATCAGTTCCCCCTCGGCAGCGTCATGTCGGCCACGCGCCGGCTCGAGTTGCTCGCTTGGGCCCGGGCGAACGCGGCCTGGGTCATCGAGGACGACTACGACAGCGAATACCGCTTCGATATCGGGCCGGTGCCGCCGTTGCAGGCCCTCAGCGACAGCGGGAACGTCATCTACATGGGGACGGTCTCGAAGACCTTGTCCCCCGCCTTGCGGCTTGGATATCTCGTGGTGCCGACGGGCCTGCGTGACACGTTCGCCATGGCCAAGCGCCTCGCCGACCGGCACGCCCCGGGGCTGGAGCAGGAGGCGCTGACGGAGCTGATCGACAGTGGCCTCTATGAACGGCACGTCCGCCGGATCCGGCGCAAGAACGGGGAGCGCCGGGCCGCTTTGATCGCAGCACTCGCCCGGCTGCCGCCCGGCGAGATCGAGCTGGTCGGCGCGGAGGCGGGCCTCCACGTCGTCGCTTGGCTCCGCGGCATCCCCCGCGCGCAGGAGCAGGCGTTCTGCGAGAGGTCCCGGCAGGCAGGCCTGGGCGTCTACCCGATCTCTCCGCTCTATGATCCGTCCGCGGAGACCGATCGCCCGGGATGCGCGGGCCTGGTGCTCGGCTATGCAGGCTTGTCGCTCCAGGAGATCGAGTCCGGGATCGCGATGCTCGCCGGACTGATCGGGCAGCAGTGACTCCGGCGGCGCCGGATCAGGCGTCGACGACCAGGATGTCCGATGCGCACTGCGCGACGCAGGCCATCAGGTGGGTTCGTCGACGCTCCGGCGACAGCACGCGGTCGCGATGGATCGGTACGCCTGCCAGCCACCGGACCTCGCACGCGCCGCAGATGCCGCCCTCGCAGGACGCTTCCACCGTGGCACCCAGCTCATGCAGAGCCGCGAGCATGCTGCCGCCGGGATCGACGATCCGGCCCGACCCGGTCGAGGCCCGTCGCAACACATACGCCCTTGCATCGTCGGACACGGACAACGGTGGGGGGACGAAGTGCTCGATCGATGCCGTGCCGCCGGGCCACCCGGACGTCGCGGCCTCGAAGCCGGCGAGCATCGCGTCCGGCCCGCAGCAGTAGGCCTGGACGCCGTCTTCGAAGCTCCCCAGCAAGTCCTGCCAGCCGGGCCGGGCGGTTCGGGCCGTGTCATGGATGACGGTCCGGCCGCTCCGCTCCAGGGTGGTGAGATCCGCCAGGCATGGCGGCTCGCCCCGGGCAAGGACGTGAAGCGCCCAATCGGCGCCACGGCGATCCAGCTCGTAGGCCATGGCCAGGAACGGCGTGACGCCGATGCCGCCGGCGACCATCACGTGCCGGCGCGCGCCGGCAGCGATCGGGAAGGTGCATCGCGGCATCGAGGCTGCAACCACGTCTCCCTCGCGCAGCGCCGTGTGAACCCACTCGCTGCCGCCGCGCGACCCGGCTTCGCGTTTGACCGCGACCTGCCAGGTGTCCGCGACGGCGGGGTCGCCGCACAGGCTGTAGGAGCGGTGACCGACGCCCGGCACGTGCAGGTCGACGTGGGCGCCCGGCTTCCAGGCAGGAAGCGGCCAGCCGTCCGGGTCCTGGAGGACCAGGCGCAGCACGCCCGGCCCGTCCGGAACCGAGCGCCGTACCACCAGCGAGATGTGTCGTGGCACGCCAGCTAGTCCGGCCTGATCTCGTCGCCGACGTGCACGGTGCCGCCCTCGAGGACACGGCAGTTCAGGCCGGACCGGTGCACCATCGGGTCGAAGACCGGCTTGCCGAGGATCTCCTCGATGTGCCGGCATGGGATCGACAGGCGGGTCGCCTCAAGGCGGCAAGGGCCGATCCGGAAACGGCGGCCGACGAGCCAGTTCAAGGGCACGCCGGCGGTGGTGACGTTGCGCCGGTGCTCCTCCGGGGCCAGGTCGATGCCGTAATCGCGCTTGATGGCCTCGAGCGCCTCGCTCTCGAACAGCGTGACCTGGCGGCCCTCCTCCGGCTTTTCGGAGTAGAAGCCAGTCTCCGTGCCGAGCATGTAGCGGTCGCCCGCGATGCCGCGACCGGCGACCAGCTCGATGCTCGACTGCGGGCGCATCGGCAGGAACGCCCGCGCGGTGACGTGCAGATGGAGGACGGCACCCGACCAGGTCGGCGTGCGCCCGGTGCCGATGGGATAAGGGGCTTCGGTCAGAGCGTCGGGCATGGTGGGATCACCTCGGTACGGGTCAACTCAGGGCGCATGTCTCGAGGATCGACCTCACCTCGGACTCCTTCTTCCCGGAAAGCGGTAGCACGGGACGGCAGGGGCGGGCGTTCGGAACACCGGCGAGGGTGGCTGCCAGGTGCACGACGCGGAAGCTGGTATGGGCCCTGAACAGCTCCCAGACCGGTTGCAGAACCTCGCCGATGCGGCGGACCTCCGCGCTGTCGCCGCTGCTGGCGGCCCGCGTCAGTTGCTTGCAGATGACGGGGTAGATGCCGGCCAGGACGCTGTACCAGGCGTCTGCCCCGGCGAGGAGGGCCGCGCCCGCATTGAGGTCGACGCTGACCCCGACCGAGAAGCCGGACGGCACGCGCGAGCGCAGGTCCCCCAGCATGGCCGCGCAGTCCGACGGGGGTGGCGCCGGGCTCTTGACCGCGACGACGCCTGGCAGTTCCGCAAGGCGGCCGACCAGGTCGGGCGTGAACGTGAAGTGCGTCGTGCCGGGATTGTTGTAGATGCAAAGCGGCAGCCCGACTTGGGCGACGGCCCGGAAGTGCTGGAACACCTCCTCGTCCAGCAGCGGCGTATAGGACACCGGGGCGAGGAGGCCGACGCTGGCCCCGGCCTCCATCGCATCCCGGGTCAGCGCGACTGCCTCGGCGGTCAGGAGCGCGCCCACCCCCACCAGCAGCGGGATGCGTCCGCCGACGCACTCGACCGCCGCGCCGACCGCCCGTCGACGTTCGGCGCGGGTGAAGTAGGGGTATGACCCGGTGCTTCCCAGCAGGCCGATCGAGCCTACCTCCGCCGCGACGAGCCGGGCGAGGAGCATCTGGAGGCCGTCGGTATCCACCCGCCCGGAGTCATCCGAAGGGGTAATCGGGAAGGCGGAGAGCCCTTTGATCATCTTTGCCTCGGCAACGGTCACCTGACGGTGCATAGCCCAGGACTGGCTTCTTTTCATGAGCCAGTTTGCCACTATGCCACCAGTCCAGTTCTCCCGAACTGGTTTGGCCAGAATGTCCGAAACTGGCCGTTACGTTCGATCGGCCGCTCCGTTAGGCGTCGGTTGCCGCGACCAACGGGTGTCGATGACGACCAGGCTGAGCCTATCCGGATCGAGTTTCAACACCCGCGAACCCGGCGTCGCCCCTCCATGACCCATGCGATCGGACGCCGGCTCCTTCTCGCGGGCGTGGGCAGCCTCGCGGCGCCGAAGCTGGTGACCGCCCAGGCGACCCGGCGTCTGCGCTTCATCACCCGCGGCGACCCGACGATCCTCGATCCTGTCTGGAGCACCGCGACCATCACGCGCAACCACAGCCTGATGGTCTTCGACTACCTGTTCGGCCTGGACGCTGCGGGCAATCCGCAGCCGCAGATGCTCGAAGGCGCCAGGGTGGACGATGACGGGCGGCGCTGGACCCTGATCCTGCGCGACGGCCTGCGCTGGCACGACAACGAGGCGGTGCTGGCCCGCGACTGCGTTGCCAGCATCAGGCGCTGGGGCGCGCGGGACGCCTATGGCCAGGCGCTGATGGCGGCCACCGACGCGCTCTCTGCGCCGGACGACCGCACGATCGTCTTCAGGCTGAAGCACGCATTCCCGACGCTGCCCTTGGCTCTCGGAAAGACGTCCGCCGCCGTGTGCGCCATGATGCCGGAACGGCTCGCGAGCACGCCGGCCACACAGCCGATCCAGGAGATCGTCGGCAGCGGCCCGTTCCGCTACAAGGCCGACGAGCGCGTCGTGGGCGCCACCACCGTCTACGAGCGCTTCGCCGGCTACAAGCCGCGGGAGGGCACGCCGTCCGGCTCGGCCGGGGCCAAGCGCGTGTTCTTCGACCGCGTGGAGTGGATCGCGATGCCTGACCCCGGCACGGCCGCCGCAGCCTTGCAGAACGGCGAGGTCGATTGGTGGGACCTGCCCGTGGTCGACCTGCTGCCGGTCTTGAAGAAGCGCGGCAACGTCACGGCCCGCGTGCTCGACCCGAGCGGCGCGATGAACGTCATGATCCTCAACCACGTCCAGCCGCCCTTCGACAATCCGGGCATCCGCAGGGCGCTGCTGGCCGCCGTCGACCAGTCCGAGTTCCTGACGGCACTGCTCGGCGACGACCCGGCGCTGAAGCACGTCCCGACCGGCTTCTTCTGTCCCGGCACCGCGGCGGCGTCGGATGCCGGGCTGTCGGTGTTCCAGGGCCCGCGCGACCTGAAGGCCTGCGCGGCAGCGGTCAAGGCGGCGGGATACAAGGGCGAGCCGGTGGCCGTGATGGTGTCCGGCGACTATGCCAGCCTGACCGCCCTGTCGGAGGTCGGCGCCGACGTGATGCGCAAGATCGGCCTGAACGTGGACTCCCAGATGGTGGACTGGGGGACCGTGCAGCAGCGCCGGGTCAAGAAGGATCCCGTGCAGGGCGGCGGCTGGAGCAGCTTCTTCACGGCCTTCGAAGGGACCGACCAGACCAACCCGGCGGGCCACCTGGCCCTGAAGTCCAGCGGGCCGACCGCATTCTTCGGCTGGCCCGACGACCCGAAGATCGAGACGCTCCGCGACGCCTGGCTGGTCGCGGGCGACGCCGACCGGCCCGGGATCTGCCGCGAGCTCCAGATGCAGGCCTTCGACAGCGTGCCCTACATCCCCCTGGGCCAGAGCTTCAACCCGACCGCCTATCTGTCGAACGTGGTCGACCTGCTGGACGGGCCGCCCAAGTTCTGGAACGTGCGCCGCGCCTGATGCACGCACCCGCGCCCTTCGACATGCCGCTCTCGCCCCGGGAGCACGCCCTGGTGGCGCGCGCCGACCTCTACGCGGCAGAGGTGATCGCGCCGCATGCGGCAGGTTGGGAGCAACGCCGCGAGCCGCTGCCCCGCGACGCCTTCCTTCGCTACGGGCAGGACGGGTTCAGCGGCCTGATGGTGCCGGAAGCCCAAGGAGGGCAGGGGGCTTCGTTCTTCTGCAAGCTCCGGATCGCGGAGACGATGGCCCGGACCTGCATGGCCGCCACCTTCGCGCTGAACAACACACAGGGCTCGATCGTCCGGGTGGCGCGGGAGGGCACACCGGATCAGCAGGCGCGCTTCCTGCCGGGCCTGCTGAGCGGCGCGCTGGTCTCCGCACCCTCGCTCAGCGAGCCCGGCGCCGGCAGCGACGCGACCGCGATGGCCACGACGGCCACGCGCACCGATGGCGGGTGGCGGATCGACGGCACCAAGGCATGGGTCACCAACGGTGCCCATGCGGACCTTCTGGTGCTCTACGCACAGACCGCGCCCGGCACGGGTGCAAAGGGAATCGCGAGCTTCCTGGTGGACCTGGGCGCCCCGGGCGTGCGGCGGACCCTGGTGTATCGCCTGATGGGCGGCTCCGCAGCCGGTGCGGCGGAGATCGCGTTCGATGGCGTGTTCGTGCCCGACCGCGATGTCCTGGCATCCCCGGGACAGGCGTTCAAGACCGCCATGCAGGGCATCACCGCGGCCCGCGCCCACGTGGCGGCCATGGTCAACGCCGTGGCCGAGGAGTGCCTGGCCCGCGCGGTCGTGCACGCCGGGTCGCGCCGGGCGTTCGGTCTCACCTTGATGGAGCACCAGGGCTTGCGCTGGTCGCTGGCCGACGTGTCCATCCAGCTGGAGGCGTCGCGCCTCCTCACGTGGAAGGCCGCGAGCCTGGTCGACCGGGGGCTGGACGCCACCTTCGAGGCGGCGCAGGCCAAGGCGTTCGCCGCCACCATGGCGGTGCCCGCCGTCTCCGCATGCATGCAGGCCATGGGCGCGATCGGGTTGACGGACGCGCATCCGTTCGCCCGCCATCTCTCCGCGGCCCGGATCGCGGGCTACGTGGACGGCACGACCGAGATGCAGCGCGACCGTGTGGGCGCGATGCTCGCCCAGCGCTACGGCAGGAGGACTTCCGCGTGATCGACAAGCAGGTGGCGGACACGGCGGCAGCCGTGGAGGGGATCGGCTCGGGGAGCACGATCATGGTGAGCGGTTTCGGGGGTGCAGGCATGCCGCGCGGCCTGGTCGCGGCGATCCTCGCGCTCGGGCTGCGCGACCTCACCGTCATCTCCAACAATTGCGGCTTCGGCCCCGGGGACATCAGCGACTGGCTGAACGCCGGGATGGTCCGGAAGATGATCTGCTCCTATCCCCGGACGTCGGAGACCTTCGTCAGGCTGTACAAGGCCGGGCAGATCGAGCTGGAGCTGAACCCGCAGGGCACGCTGGTCGAGCGGATGCGGACGGCAGGCGTCGGGCTGGGCGGCTTCCTGTCGCCCGTTTCCCTGGGCACCCAGCTGGGCGAGGGGAAGCCCGTCCACACGGTCGACGGGCGGGACTACGTCCTCGAGAGGCCGTTGCACGCCGACGTCGCCATCCTGCGCGCCCGCATCGCCGACCGGATGGGGAACCTGACCTACAACAAGACCGCGCGGAATTTCGGGCCGGTCATGGCGATGGCGGCGAAACTCGTCATCGCCGAAGTCGACGAGGTCGTCGAGCCCGGCGGCATCGATCCGGAGATCGTGGTCACGCCGGGCGTCCTGGTGGACCGCGTCGTGCAGGGGAGCAGGCCATGAAGCCCTTCACCCGCGAGGAACTCGCCCTCCGCGTGGCCCGCGCGCTCCCGGACGGTGCGGTCGTCAACCTCGGGATCGGCATGCCGGGCTTGGTCAGCGGGTTCGTGCGCCCGGAGCAGGACATCATCCTGCAGAGCGAGAACGGCATCCTGAACTTCGGGGGCCTGCCGGAAGGCATGGAGCCCGACTACGACTGCATCGATGCCAGCAAGCGCCCCATCGCGGTGCTGCCCGGCGCCGCCTTCATCGACGTCATGATGTCCTTCGGCCTCATGCGCGGCGGCCACCTCGACGTCGCCGTGCTCGGCGCCTTCGAGGTGTCGGCCCGCGGCGACCTCGCCAACTGGTGGACCGGGCGCCCCGGCGACGTCCCCGGCGTCGGCGGCGCGATGGACCTCGCCTGCGGCGCCAAGGCGATCTGGGCGATGATGGAGCACACGACGAAGGACGGCGCGCCGAAGATCGTCGACGCCTGCACATACCCGCTCACCGCGCCCCGGGTCATCACGCGCATCTTCACCGACCTGGCCACCATCGACGTCACGCCAGCGGGGCTGGTCGTGACGGACCAGGTGGCCTGGATCACTCCCGGGGAACTCCAGGCAAGGACCGCGGCTCCCCTGCATTACCCGACCCAAGCGGCGGAGAACGCCCGATGAGTGCCGCATCGATACCGCTGGTCCGGCCGATCCGCGACAGCGTCAGTCCGGAGGAATGGCACGCGCGGGTCGATCTCGCCGCCGCCTACCGGCTGTGCGAGCACTTCGGCATGACCGAGCTGATCTCGAACCACATCTCGCTGCGGGTGCCGGGCGAGGACGGGCACTTCCTGATCAACCCCTACGGCATGCTGTACGACGAGATCACCGCCTCGAGCCTGATCAAGATCGACCTGGACGGCAACGTCGTCTTGAGTACCGGGGACTGGGGCGTGAACCGGGCCGGGTTCGTCATCCACAGTGCGATCCATGCTGCCCGGCCCGACGCGCATTGCGTCGCGCACACCCACACCCCGGCCGGGATGGCCGTGTCCGCGATGGCATGCGGCATCCTGCCGCTGGCGCAGACCATGATGCGCTTCCTGCACGTCGCGACGCATGAGTTCGAAGGCATTGCCGACAACGAGGACGAACGGCAGCGCCTCGTCGCCGATCTCGGCCCGCACAATGCCATGATCCTGCGCAACCACGGTCTACTGGTATGCGGCAGCTCGGTCGGCGACGCCTTCAACGTGCTGTGGCGGATGGAACGCTCGTGCCAGACCCAGGTCATGGCCTTGTCCTGCAACACGGACCTCGTCTTCCCGCGGCCGGACCTGGCCGAACGAACCTACGAGAAGCTCACGAGCCCGCGGCCACGCCGGCCCGACGCGTTGCAGCCGGTCTCCGCCTGGCCTGCGCTGCTGCGGCGCTTGGACCGCCTCGATCCTTCATACCGGGACTGATCCCCACGTTCGGCGCCATCCTCACCGGCAGCACACCGGATCGCTCGGCCCGCCTGGCAGGCCTCGAAGGCGGTTCCTTGCCGGAGGGCGAGGTCACGGTCCGGGTCTGGCAGGTCCAACGAACCATGAGAGCCGTCCCATGGTCGAACATGTCTAGACAACTTCGCTGCATGATCCGTCTTCAACGAGGGACGGTGACGACTATGATCGCGTGATGGCAGCATCCGTCGTCCCACTCTCTAACCCGGCGGGACCCACGAGGTCGCGCAGTGGTCTTGCCGCGCGCCGGCCGAGACTTGGTCTGTCCGAGGCGTCACGATGAGCGGCCTTGCGGTCCCTGGTCCCACCCCGTCGTCCGCTCCCGGTTTGGCGGACGCCCGCCGGACTCTCGCCGTGGCCAGCCTGGCCCATGCGCTTCACGATGGGTTCAGCTCCAGCATCTACGTCCTGCTGCCGGTCTGGCAGGCCCAGTTCGGGCTGGGCTATGCCGCGCTGGGTCTGCTGCGTGCGCTGTATGTCGGCGCGCTGGCTGCGTTGCAGGTGCCGTCCAGCCACCTTGCCCGGCGGCTGGGCGCGCGGACCGTGCTCGGCCTCGGCACGTTGCTGGCCGGGGCCGGGTATGGGCTGGCGGGGCTGTCCGGCGGGATCGTCGGGCTGTGCCTCTCGCTGGCCGTGGCAGGCGCGGGGGGCAGCACGCAGCACCCGCTGGCGTCCGCTGCCGTGTCGCGCGCCTATGGCCGGGCCGCACGGGGCCCGCTCGGCACCTACAACTTCGCCGGTGATGTCGGGAAAGCGTCGCTGCCGCCTGCCGTGTCGTTGATGCTGGCCACGATGGATTGGCGGACGACCGTCTGGATCGTGGCCGTCCTGGGCCTGGCGGCGGCGTCGCTGATCTACGGTCTCATGGCGGCGTCGGAGCGGACGCCGGCGCTGGCGCGGCCTCTGGGCTCGGCGACGCTGAAACCAGAAGGCGCCGCGGTTGCCGGACGAGGGAGGGGCGGCTTCGGGCTGCTCCTCGCCATAGCCATGCTGGACAGTGCGGCCGGTGTGACGTTCCTGCTGTTCCTGCCCGCCCTGCTCCGGAGCAAGGGCGCTGCGCTGCCGACCTTGGGGCTGGCCTTGGCGCTCATCTTCATCGGCGGGGCGTGCGGAAAGGCGGCCTGCGGCTGGCTGGGTGCCCGGATGGGCCTTCTCGCGACCGTGGCCGGGACGGAGGTCGGCACGGCAGCTGCGATCCTGGCGATCCTGGTCCTGCCGCTCGCCCCGGGCCTCGTCCTCCTCCCTGTCCTGGGCATCATGATGAACGGGACCTCCTCCGTGCTCTACGGCACCGTGCCGGAGCTTGTGGGCCGGGACCGGATCGAGCACGCCTTCGCCGTGTTCTACTCCTGCACGCTCGGGTCCAGCGCGCTGGCTCCCGTGCTGCTCGGATGGCTGGGGGACGGGGCGGGCCTGGTCTGGGGCGTGGCCGCGTCAGCCGCGACCGCCCTGTGCGTCGTGCCGCCGATGATCCTGCTGGCGCCCCGCCTTGCCCGCCAGGATCCCGTGGCCGGCCCGGCATGACTCTGGCCCGACGCGGCGCCGTGCCGGATGTCGGCCCGACTCTCCAGGCACCGATCAGGGTCGTCTCGCAGCAGCCGGCGGATCGCCGCCGCCCTGTCAGCCCCGCTGCAATTCCAGCTCCGTCAGCCGCACGAGGCAGCTGGCGCCGATCGGCAACAGGTCGTCGTTGAAGTCGTAGCGGCCGTTATGAAGCGGTGTCTTGCCTGTCTCTCCATCCGCTTGGCCAAGCAGGAGGAACGCGCCCGGCACCTCGCGCAACATGTAGGCGAAGTCCTCCCCTGCGGTCAGGGACGGCAGGTTCCGCCTGACGCCGTCCCGGCCCACCACCTCCGCCGCCGCGCGCTCCGCCAACTCGGCCTGATCGGGCGTGTTGATCGTGGGCGGGTAGGCCGCGCTGTAGTCCAGGTCCAGGTGCACCCCGTGCGCCGCAGCCGTGTTCTCGACGATCTGGTGGAACAGCGCCGCCAGCCGGTCGTGGGTCCGGGGCAGCAGCGTCCGGATCGTCCCCCGCATCTCGACGATCTCGGGGATGACGATGTCGGACGTGCCGGCATGGAACTGGCCGATGCTCAGCACGGCGGTGTCGTGCGGGTCGGTGTGGCGGCTGACCAGGGTTTGCAGCGCGGTGAAGATCGCCACGGCACACGGGAGCGGGTCCAGGCCGTGATGGGGCTGCGCCGCGTGGCTGCTCTTGCCCCGGAGGCGGATGGCGAAGTAATCCACGGCGGCCAGCACGGTGCCGGGCCGGATCGCCACGGTTCCGAGGGGCAGGTCCGGAAGGTTGTGCAGCCCATACACGGCGTCGCACGGGAACCGCCGGAACAGGCCGTCCGTCACCATCTCGAGTGCCCCGGTCAGCCCCTCCTCCGCCGGCTGGAAGATGAAGTGCACCGTGCCTGCAAAGTCTCGCGTGGCCGCCAGGTGCTTGGCCGCACCCAGCAGCATGGCCGTGTGCCCGTCGTGGCCGCATGCGTGCATGACGCCGGCGGTGGTGCTGCGGTGGCCGAACTCGTTGAGCTCCGGCATGGGAAGCGCGTCCATGTCGGCCCGCAGCCCGATCGAGCGGTTGCCCGGCGTCTTGCCCCGGAGCACACCGACCACCCCGGTGCGGCCGATGCCCCGATGCACCTCGATGCCCCAGGATTCGAGCTTCTCGGCGACGATCCCGGACGTGCGGACCTCCTGGAACCCGGTTTCCGGGTGGGCGTGGAAGTCGCGCCGCCAGGTCTGAACCTCGGGCCGAAGGGCAACGATCTCCGGGATCGCGGGCATGGGCTTAGCCTCCACGTGCAAGCGGCGAACATGCCTCGGGATCGCCGAGGTTGCCACTCCTCGGCCGATCCATGGTCTCGCTCCGGCAGCGAGCGGGCCCGATCCCGTGAGGTCAGAGCGTGGCGAGCGCCGCGTTCAGCGTCTCGCTCGGCCGCATCGCCGCCGAGGTCTTCGCGACGTCGGGCAGGTAGTAGCCCCCGGTGTCCATCGGTTTGCCCTGGGCTGCGATCAGCTCGGCGTTGATCTTGGCTTCCTGCGCCGCCAGCGTCTCGGCAAGCGGCCTGAACCGGGCCGCCAGCGGCGAGCTGTTGTCCCGCGCCGCCAGGGCCTGCGCCCAATAGAGTGCGAGATAGAAGTGAGTGCCTCGATTGTCCAGCTCACCCACCTTGCGCGCGGGCGAGCGGTTGTATTCCAGGATCTTGCCGTTGGCTTCATCGAGCGTCTCGGCGAGCACCTGCACGTCGGCGTTCTTCTGTGTCTGCGCCAGATGCTCGAGCGACGCGCCGAGGGCGAGGAACTCGCCGAGCGAATCCCACCGCAGGTAGCCCTCGTGCTGGAACTGCTCCACGTGCTTGGGCGCCGACCCGCCGGCGCCGGTCTCGAACAGCCCGCCGCCCGCCAACAGCGGCACGATCGACAGCATCTTGGCCGAGGTGCCGAGCTCCATGATCGGGAAGAGGTCGGTGAGGTAGTCGCGCAGCACGTTGCCGGTGACCGAGATCGTGTCCTTGCCCTCGCGGATGCGGGCGAGCGAGAACTGCATCGCCTCGACGGGTGCCAGGATGCGGATGTCGAGCCCCGTCGTGTCCTGCTCCTTCAGGTAGGTCTCGACCTTGGCGATGACCTGCGCATCGTGCGCCCGGTCGCGATCGAGCCAGAATACGGCCGGGGTGTCCGAGAGCCGGGCGCGGCGCACGGCCAGCTTGACCCAGTCCCGGATCGGCTCGTCCTTCACCTGGCACATCCTGAAGATGTCGCCGACCTCGACCGGCAAGGCCAGCAGCATTGCGCCGTCCTCGGAGACGACGCGGACCGTCCCGTCCGAGGGGATCTCGAAGGTCTTGTCGTGCGAGCCGTACTCCTCGGCCTGCTGCGCCATGAGGCCGACGTTCGGCACCGAGCCCATCGTCTGCGGGTCGAAGGCGCCATGCGCCTTGCAGTCCTCGATGACGGCCTGGTACAGCCGGGAATAGCACCGGTCCGGGATCGCCGCGAGCACGTCGTGCAGCTTGCCGTCCGGCCCCCACATGCGGCCGGACTCGCGGATCATCGCCGGCATCGATGCATCGATGATCACGTCGCTGGGCACGTGCAGGTTGGTGATGCCGCGCTCGGAATTGACCATGGCCATGGGTGGGCGCTTGGCATAGACGGCGTCGATGTCGGCCTTGATGGCCGCCTTCTCCGCCTCCGGCAGGGTCTCGATCCGTGTGAGCATGTCGCCCACGCCGTTGTTGGGGTTCACGCCCAGTCGCGCGAGCGTGGCACCATGCTTGTCGAACACGTCGGCGAAGAACACGGACACCGCATGGCCGAAGATGATGGGATCGGAGATCTTCATCATGGTCGTCTTGACGTGCAGCGAGAAAAGCACGCCTTCGTTCTTCGCGGCCTCGATCTGCTCGGCGAGGAAGGCGCGCAGCGCCTTGCGGCTCATGGCCGACGCGTCGATGATCTCGCCGGCCTTGAGCGGGACCTTCGATTTCAGCACCGTGGCCGCGCCGTCCGCGCCGACCAGCTCGATGCGGGCGCCGGTCGCGGATGCGACGGTGGCTGCGACCTCCGACCCGTAGAAGTCCTTGCCCGACATATAGGCCACATGCGTCTTCGAATCTGCACGCCAGGCGCCCATCTTGTGAGGGTTCTTGCGGGCATACTGCTTGACCGCACCGGCGGCCCGGCGGTCGGAGTTGCCTTCCCGCAGGACCGGGTTGACGGCGCTGCCGAGCACCTTGCCGTAGCGGGCGCGGATGTCCTTGTCCGCCGGGGTCGCGTCGCTGTCCGGGTAGTCCGGAACGTCGTAGCCCTTCTCCTGCAGCTCCTTGATCGCCGCCTTCAGCTGCGGGATGGAGGCGGAGATGTTGGGCAGCTTGATGATGTTGGCTTCGGGCTGCAGCGTCATCTTGCCCAGCTCGGCCAGCTCGTCGTCGATCCGCTGCTCCTTCGTCAGCTTCTCTGGAAAGTTGACGATGATGCGGCCCGTCAGCGAGATGTCCTTCAGCCGCACCGTGACGCCCGCCGCGCCGACGAATGCCTCAACGATCGGCAGGAGGGAGAACGTCGCCAGCGCAGGCGCCTCATCGACCTTCGTCCACATAATCTCGAGTTTCGACAAAGCTCTCACCTCGTGGCAGCCCGAGCGACTTGAGCGTCGCGGGCTTTCCTGCATGCATCCCAGGTTCGGGGACCGCTTGGCAAGTCCGCGATGTCCCGCCTCAGGGCGCCTCCGTCCGGAAGGCTCGGTGGCCCGGCGCCCTCGGTCCGGGCGGAACGACACGTTCCCCTGCACGATCGGGGCGAGGTCAACACCATCGCAGCGAGGCCGCACACACCCGGCTCGGCATCGAGGTCGACATCGCCGGACGGGGATCCGGGCTGCGACCCGGCACTTCAGGGATATTCGCCGCCGAGAGCGGGATGACGATCGGATGGCTCGGCAGGGGCGAAGGTCAGGCCGGGCGGGCCTGACGCGCGGCCGTGATCGCGCCCTCGAGCTTCAGGATGCGGGTTGGCCCAACCCCACCCGCAGCGCTCATCCAATTTCCACCACGAGCGCGGACGCTAACTTCGGGGGTCGTCGGACGCCGCAGCCGTGCGGTCGAACGTCGCATCGTCGAATACCCACTTCGGCCGGTAATGTGCCGTACTCTGGAGATGGGTGATTGTGGTGATGGTCGCCGCGATCTCCTCCGGGGACAGGATGTAGTCGATGCATCCGCTCGCGATCGCCGCTTCGGGCATGTCCGGCCACCGCATGCGCACCATCCTCGCCCCCACGGCATCCAATGATGATCTCCCCCATCCCGCCGGCCCCATCCCGGCCCCCAGGTCGGCGGCAGCGGCCCCGCCCGCATCCTCGCCGCAACCCGGCACCGCGCCAGGCATCCCGGCGACCCTCTCACACCCGTCCAACGAGCCGGGTTGGTCCTCCGGTTGACCGCGACGCCCGCGCCGGTGGCGAAGGTAAGGCCACGCAAGACGGCGCCCGGCCCGAACACGCGGCGTCGGGAAGGCTGATTCTCCGACCCGTCTCGGCCCGACCCCGGTTCAGATGTACTTGCCGTCCCGGCCCGTCCGGCGTATGGCGAAATTGACAGAAGGCCGGAAATGAAGCGGTTGTCGGGAGTTGTCGCCTTGAGCCTGGCGTTCGCGCTGGGGCAGTCGTCCCAGGCGCAGACGACGTCATCACGGTCATCGACTACAGCGCGCTGAATAAGTGGGCCCCGGGCTTCTCCATTCTCCGGGGCAAGAACTACACGCTTACCGGATTGACGGCTGAGAACAACTCCAGATCAGGCCCGAATAATCAACCCGGCCTCCTCCTGGGCTCCGCGGTATCGAATGCAACTGTTATGGGCGGTACCTACGGCCAAGGGAGGCAGATCGCCGCCATTGCGACGAACAATCAGTCGACGGGCATCTTCAGCGACATGACCGCTAATTTGACGATCATTGGCGCCAACCTGCAGAACAACGGCACGGGTGGCACCGCGCCCGGCTTCATCACCTCCAGCCCCAACCCCGTCACCACCATCATCACCGGCAGTGTCGGCTACAAGACGGAGACCAGCGGGGAGGTCGTGCTCCGCGCCGGCAGCACGTCGCTTCTGATCTCGCTCGGGCTCGACGCACCTGATCTCACCGTAACCTTCTCGGTCACCCCGGTTACGAGCCCCTCCGCCGCCGACGTGTCGAGCTTCTGGGTCTTCCCGCCCGCAGCCTCCAGCCCAGGATCCCCTGGCGCCCTCACCCTGAACGTCAACAGCGCGCCGACCACCGACATTTACTACGTCTATTCGGCGAAGGGCTTCGCTCGGTAACACGAAAGGTCCACAAGTGCCCGAGACAATGTGCACGGGAGTGATCTGAAATGGCAAATCTGGTCACACCGCCAAACGGCAGCACCATCCTCACCAGCTCCGCAACATACGACAGTGCCACGGTCACAAGCCCGCTCACAATCTCGGGGGCTGGAACGATCGTGCGCGTCACCGGCCCGACCACAAGCAGCGATGTCATCTCTGTCAATGGCGGCGCCGGACTCGATCTGCTCGGCCCAAGGATCGCGACGCGCTGGCGTTGCCCGCCACTCCTGCAACCCGGCGATGGCGGCGAGCAGCGTGGTCCAACCTCGATGCCGAGCTGCGGGGCGAGATGCGGACCGAGATCGAGCGCCTGCAGCTGAACCTCGGGACCACCACCCTGTTCGTCACGCACGACCAGGTCGAGGCCATGACGATGGCAACCCGAATCGCCGTCATGCGCGGGGGCCGCATCCTGCAGGTCGGCGCGCCGCGGGCGATCTACGACCGCCCCGAGAGCCTGTGCGTGGCCGGGTTCGTCGGCGCACCGGGCATGAACATCCTGCAGGGACGGATCGTGCGCCGCGGCCCCGCCGTGGCGGTGGAGGTCGCGGGGCTGCCGCTGCCGCTCGGCGCCTATGGCTGGCGCGAACCGCCCGAAGACGGCCGCGCGGTGATGCTCGGGCTGCGGGCGGAGGATATCGGGCTGCCGCCTGCCGCGGGCTCCTTCGCAGCCGAGGCGACTCCCGTGCTGCTCCAGCCCACAGGCGCGGACACGACGGGTCCGTGCTGGTCAGGCTGGGGTGGCGGCACACGCAGTCCACGGAGTTCCCCGCCGCGTTCATCCCCGGCGCCGCGAGCACGGCCCGGGTGATGGTGAAGGTCACCGCCCGCTACGGCGACACCAGCGGCTGGGGCTTCGGCCGCTTCGTGGAGGGCAAGCCGGTGGACGAGGCGCAGCACCGCATATGCTATGGCTGTCACCTGGGCAACGTGAAGGGGCACGACCTGGTGTTCACCCGGTCTGCGCCCCGAGCCCGAGATGAAGGAGAGCACGATGCGTCGACGTCATCTTCTGGGCGGTGCTTTGGGCGCCGGCCTGCTCGCGGGCCGTCACAGCGCCCAGGCCCAGCCCGCCGCCGAGTTCGTCGGCTTGGAGGGCTGGCTGAACACCGAGGCGCCCCTGTCCGTCGCCGGGCTGCGCGGCAAGGTGGTGCTGGTGGACTTCTGGACCTGGTCCTGCATCAACTGCCGCCGGACGACCCCTTATCTCAATCGTTGGCAAGCCGAATACGGGCCGCGCGGCCTGCAGGTCGTGGGCATCCACACGCCCGAGTTCCGGTTCGAGCACGCCCGGCGCGACCTCGAGGCCGACATCCGCGCGCTCGGCATCCGCTACCCCGTGGCGCAGGATAACGGCTTCCGAACCTGGAAGGCGTGGGGCAACCAGGCATGGCCCGGCTTCTATGTGCTCGACCGCGCCGGCACCGTCGTGCTGCGGCGCGAGGGGGAGGGCTATGCCGGCGAGATGGAGGGCGTCATCCGCGGCCTTCTCGGCCTGGCCGGCGGTCGTGCCGATCGACACCGGGGCGACGACCCGGATCTGTCCCGGATCGGCAGCCCGGAGATATATTTCGGCGCCCTGCACCCGACCCCGCAGGACCCTGCGCAATCGCCCCGGCGGGGCGAGGCCACCTATTCCTTCGGGAACGCGCCGGACCCGGCGCTGAACCGCTACGCGCTGGACGGCGCCTGGGTCAGGGACATGGAGCCGCTGCTGCTGAAGTCGGACAAGGGCGGACTGCGCCTGCACGTGTCGGCGTCGAAGGTCCACCTGGTTGCCTCGGCCCCCGCTCCTGTCAGCGTCGCGGTGACGGTCGACGGCGTGGCGGCGCCGCCTGTGGAGATCGGCCGGCCGACGCTCTACACGGTCTTCGACGGCGAGCAGTTCGGCGAACACAAGCTCGATCTCACGTTCGGCGGCCCCGGGGTCTCGATCTTCAGCGCAACCTTCGGCTGAAGCTGTCGCCGATGCCTCCGGGCGCGGCGGCCTCGGCCGGCCGTCAGTCCGTGGCGAAGGCGGTCCCATGGGCTGCGTCCCATGCGAGGGTGACGGCCTGGCCGAGGTGCAAGCCGCCGGTCTCCATGGCGTCCGCGCCCATCAAGGCGGTCGCGGCCTGACCGTCATCGAGGCGGATGACGGCCTTGCGCGTGTTGCCCAGGTAGATCACGTCGACGAGCGTTCCGCGCAAGCCGGAGGGCGGGCCGGGCGCGACGTCGGCCCTGCTCACCATGATCCGCTCGGGCCGCACCGCGATGACGACCGGCGTTCCCGCTGGAACCGGCGCAGCGATCCGGCACCCGAGCGCGCTGCCATCGGACCCGAGAACGGCGGTCCCGCTGCGGTGAGCGTGCCCGGCGAAGAAGTTCGTCTCGCCGATGAACGACGCCACGAAGCGGGTCGCGGGGCGCTCGTAGACCTCCTCGGGCGTGCCGACCTGTTCGATACGGCCATGGTTGAACACGGCGATGCGGTCGCTCATGGTCAGCGCCTCCTCCTGGTCGTGCGTGACGTACAGCACGGACATCCGGCGCTCCCGATGGACGCGCTTGATCTCCATCTGCATCTCGCCGCGCAGCTGCTTGTCGAGCGCGCCCAGCGGTTCGTCCATCAGCAGCAGCGCCGGGCGGTAGATGAGGGCGCGGCCGAGCGCCACCCGCTGCTGCTGGCCGCCCGATAACTCCCGCGGCAGGCGGTCGGCATGGTCGGGCAGCCCGACCAGGCGGAGCACGTCGGTCACCTGCCGGCCGATCTCGGCGCGTGGGACGCGGCGCATCTCGAGCGGGAAGGCCAGGTTGCGCGCCACCGTCATGTGCGGGAACAGCGCATAGTTCTGGAACACCATGCCGAGGTCGCGGCGATAGGGCGGGAGCGCATCGACGGGCTTGCCATCCAGCAGGATGGACCCGGCATCCGGCCGCTGCAGCCCCGCGACCATCATCAGCGTGGTGGTCTTGCCGGAGCCCGACGGCCCGAGGAACGTCATGAACTCGTGCGGCCGCAGCGCCAGGTCGAGCGAGTCGACGGCCACGTGCTCGCCGAACCGCTTGCGCAGGCCCCGCAGCTCCAGCACGGCGGTCATGGCGCGGGCGCCCCGGTCCGCCGGCGCAGGACGGCGTCGAGCAGCAGGGCGGCCAGTGCGAACAGGAAGCAGATCGTGGCGATGGCGGCGATGGTCGGGTCGAAGTCGCCGCGCAGGTTGGACCACATCTGCACGGGAACCGGGCGGACGCGCGCCGTGCTGACGAACAGGGAGACGATCAGCTCGTCGAACGACACGACCATCGCGAACAGCAGGCCGGACAGCACGCCCGGCGCCAGCAGCGGCAGCGTCACGCGGCGGAACGCGGTCCAGGGGTGTGCCCCAAGGGTGAGCGCCGCAGCCTCGAGCCGCGGGTCGAGGCTGCGGAGTGCGGCGGAGACGGTCGCCACCACGTAGGGCAGGGTCAGGACCGTGTGCCCGATCACGAGGCCCGTCAGCGTGCCGTTCAGGCCGAGTCCCCGGAACACGCCGAACAGCGCGGCGGCGGTGATGATGCCGGGCACGACGAGCGGCAGCATGAGGCAGGCCTGGATGAGGGCCGCACCGGGCACGGAACCGCGGATCAGCGCATAGGCGGCGGCGGTGCCGAGCACGGTCGCGAGCAGGGCGGAGGGCACCAGCACCTCGATGCTGACGAGCAGGGCGCTGGTCCAGCCGGCGTCGGCGAACAGGTTCTCGTACCAGCGCAGCGACAGGCCGGGCGGCGGGAACTGCAGGAACGGCGCCGACGAGAACGAGATGATGACCACGATGGCCAGGGGCGCCAGCAGATAGGCGGCGACCAGCAGGCACGATGTGGCGCGCAGGAGCCGCCACGCGTTCATGCCGTCGTGCGGCCGGATCATTGGGCGATCGCCTTCAGCCCGACCGTCGCGTGGACGACGGCCAGCAGCAGGCCGGTGCCGCCGATCAGCACGATCGACAGCGCGCCGGCCATGCCCCAATTGCCGAAATTGCCGATCTGGTCCTGGATCAGCTGCGCGACCATCAGCTCACGCGGGCCGCCCAGCAGGGCCGGGATGACGTAGTAGCCGAGCGTGCTGATGAACACGAGGGCGGCGCCCGTCAGCAGCCCGGGGAAGGTCAGCGGCAGATACACCCGCCAGAACGCGCGGACCGGGCCGGCGCCCAGGGTCAACGCGGCCTGCATCCAGGAGGGCTCGATCCGCGCCATGGTCGCCTGCAACGGGAAGATGACGAACGGCAGCAGGACCTGCACGGCGCCCAGCAGCACCCCGGCCATGTTGTACAGCAGGGGAAGCGGCTCCTCGATCACGCCCAGCGACAGCAGCGCACCGTTCAGCGGGCCGTGCCGTTGCAGCAGGATGACGCTGGCGAAGCTCCGCACCAGCAGGCTGGTCCAGAACGGGATCAGCACCAGGAACACCAGCCAGCGGCGCAGACGCGGCGACCCGTGCGCCATGGCGTGCGCGACGGGGAAGCCCAGCAGCACGCAGACCGGCGTCACCACCGCGCTGATCCCGATCGTGTTCAGGACGACGCGCAGATAGACCGGCCGCTCCCAGAGCGCGACGAAGTTGCCGAAGCCCGGGACCGGGTCGGTGAAGGCGCGCGACAGCAGCCACCCCACGGGCCACGCGAAGGCTGCCGCCAGCAGCAGCAGCGCCGGCAGCAGCAGCAGGTTCGTCCGGTCCATCCGCAGCGTCATGGGCCGGTCAGGACAGCTTCCACGCCGCCCAGCGTTCCAGCAGCGCCTTCTGGTGGTCGCGCCAGAACGCCGCATCGATGACGAAGCCCTTGCTGGCGTTGTCGGGCGCGGTCGAGAGCCATGGCTCGATCTTGGGGTCGATGGACTTGAAGGCGGCCGGGTTGGTCGGCGCGTAGGCGATCAGGTTGGCGAGCTTCGCCTGGTTGCCCGCCTGGCCCATGGTGTCGATCAGCGACATCGCCGCCTCGCGGTTGCGGCTGCCGCGCGGGACGACGAGGTAGTCGACCGACTGGATGGCCTGCTCCCACGACACGGCGATCGGGGCGCCCTTCTTGGCGGCGTCGTAGGCGCGGCCGTTCAGGATCAGCCCCAGCGTCACCTCGCCATCGACGAACAGCTGCTGGGATTGGGAGTTCGTGCTCCAGAAGATCGTCTGCGCCTTGATGGTGTCGAGCTTCTTCAACGCGCGGCCGACGTCCAGAGGATAGAGCTTGTCCGGCGTCACGCCGTCGGCCAGCAGGGCGACCTCCAGCGTGGCCACCACGTTGTCCCCGAGCGTGCGCTTGCCGGGGAACCTTTTGAGGTCGAACAGGTCCGCCCAGGTCTTTGGCGCGCTGGCGGGCGTGGGATAGGCCTTCGTGCTGTAGCCGAGGTTGTAGGACCAGACGATGCAGCCGATGCCGAACTCATGGACGAATCTCGGGTCGATGCGGCTGGTGTCGACGATGGCGCGGTCGATCGGCTCGAACAGCTTGTCCGGGACGCCGGCATACAGGAAGTCGATCGTGACGTCGGCCACGTCCCAGTCGGGTGCACCGCCTTCGATCATGGCGCGGAACTTCGCGCCGTTCATCGGGCCGTCCTGGACGACGCGCGCGCCGGTGGCGGCGGCGAAGGGCTCGCAGTAGCTGACGCGCTCGGCGTCCTGGTAGGCGCCGCCCCAGCTGGCGAAGACGACGGTCCTGCCCTTGAGGTCTGCGGCGTGCGCGGCGAACCGGGGCATGAGGACGGCAGCCGCCGTGCCGAACAATGCGCGGCGGGAAAGGCGATAACCGGTCTTTGCGAGCATCGGGCAATCCTTCTGAACGGGTGGGGTCAGCCTTGCAGGTTCTCACGCAGCGTGCGGCCGGTGTATTCCGTGCGGAACAGGCCGCGGCGCTGCAGCTCGGGGACGACGCTGCGGCAGAACTGCTCGAACATGCCGGGGAACATGGTCGGCGCCAGCACGAAGCCGTCGCAGACGCCGGCCTCGAAATGCGCCTGCAGGTGGTCGGCCACCTGGCTCGCGGTGCCGATGACCTCCCGGCCGCCTCGCCGGGCCGCCGCCTCCTTCAGGCCGATCCCCTCGGCCTTCATCACCTGCGCCAGCACCTGCTCGGTCCCGGCCATGCCCTGGTTGCCCTGCAGCGCCTTCAGCCCGGCGTCGCCCTGCAGCTTGCTGAGGTCGGCGCCGAGCCCGCTGGAGGTCGCGGCGAGGGTCAGCTCCGGATCGATGAGGCTGTTGAGGTAGTCGGCGCGTTCGATCGCGATCGACTCCGTCTCGCCCAGCACGACGGAGATGGCGGGCAGGACCGCGCATTCCTGCGGGGCGCGGCCCAGCGCGGCCATGCGGCCCTTCAGGTCGTCGTAGAAGTCGCGCATCTCGGCGCGGCCGCGCTGGATGGTGAAGACGACCTCGGCCCAGCGGGCGGCGAAGTCCCGGCCGCGGTCGGAGCTGCCGGCCTGCATGATGACCGGCCGGCCCTGCGGGCTGCGGGGGATGGAAAGCGGGCCGCGGGTGCGGACCCAGCGGCCTTCGTAGTTGGCGTAATGGACCTTGGACGGGTCCGCGAGGATGCCTGCCGCCTTGTCGAGCACCATGGCGCCGGGTTCCCACCCGTCCCACAGCGCGAAACAGGCTTCGAGCACCTCGTCGGCCCGGTTGTATCGTTCGTCGCGCGGCGGCAGCTCGACCATGCCCGCGTTCTGCGCCTCGAGGTCGGTCGCCGACGTCACGACGTTCCACGCGACCCGGCCCTTGCTCATCGCATCGAGCGATCCGAGCCAGCGCGCCAGGTGATAGGCGGTGTGGAAGCTGGTCGACAGCGTGGCACCGAGGCCGAGGTGGCGCGTGGCCGCCGCCATGACCGGCAGCACGACCGTCGGGTCGAGGAAGCTGATCTGGCCGCCCCGGCGCAGATAGGCGTCGAAGCTGCCCTGGTGCACATCGTACAGGCCGAACAGGTCCGCGAAGAAGCAGCCGTCGAAGCAGGCCGCCTCCAACACGCGGGCGATGTGCTCGTAGCGGGCGGGCTCCAGGATGTCGTCGAGCGTCGCTTCCGGATGCCGCCATCCCCCGACATGCATCGCGGTCGGGCCCGTCTTCAGATACGCGACGAGGTGCATCTGCCGCTGGGACATGGGGAACCGCCTATCATGGAAGGAACGCGCGCCGGTGTCCGACGCTGCCATGCCCGACAATGGATGACACCCTCGGTTTCCGAGGAGGAGAGCGTCACGCTCTCCTACGATACGGTGGATGCGGGCCGTGGGCCGGCCGCAGAAAGGCGCGAGGCGAGCGAGAGGCGGAACCGGGCCTCGGGGTCGGCAAGGTCCAGGCCGGACAGCGCCTCGACCCGCTTGAGCCGGTAGCGCAGCGTCGAGACGTGGATCCCCAGGCGGTCTGCCGCGGCCTGGTAGCGGCAGCCTTCATCGACCAGGGTGACCGCGGTCTCCACCAGGCTGCCGGCATGGAGGGCATCGTGCCGGCGCAGGGTGCCCAGCGTCTCCTCCACGAAGGTCTGTATCAGGTCGCTGTCGAAGGCCGAGAGCAGCAGCGCGGACGGTCCGAAATCGGTCTGCCGCAGCGGGCCGTGCCGCCGGAAGATCCGGGCGAGGTCCAGCACGCGGCAACACTCCGCCCATGCCGGCACGTAGTGGGCCGGCGTGGCGCAGACCGGGCCCCAGGCGATCACGGGATGCACGTCCCACCGCGCCCGAATCGGTTGGGCGATCCTGCGTTCCAGCAGTTGCGGCGACAGGCTGCGGGCGGCATGGGGGAGGGGCAGGCCGACGGCGACGACGTTCTCCAGCTCGACCACGAATCCGCCCGGGTTCGTTCGCGCCAGGCTGGTGGACAGCAGCCGGCGCACCTCGCCGGGCGGCACGGCAGCGGAGTCCGGAAGCATGACCGCGAGCAGGCCGATGCGGGTGTCGAGGGCAAGGCCCAGGCGTGCCCCGTTCGCGCGGGCCCGCGCCACGTCCGGGACGCCGCCGCGGACGAGTTGCCCGAGGAAATCCGACAGATCGCGTGCGGTGCGCTTGGCGTCGGCGTGCCGGCCCCTCAGATGGGCGGCCAGCGCGAAGCGGACGTTCTGCGCCACAAGGCGGTCGAGGGCGTCGAGGCCATGCTCGCGCGGAAAGACGAGCAGCGCGCCGACGGTCTCGCCCAGCACGTGCAACGGCTCGACGACGACCGGGAGCTTGAGCGGCCGCCCGATCGCGGCCAGATCCAGCTCCAGGTCTGCGCCGCCCGGCCCGGCCCGGCCGATGAGGCCCGCGAGCAGGGGCGCGCCGGGGCCTTGCACCAGGGCCGACCAGTCCCGCTCGCTGAGCGTGTCGATGGCCGAGTGGTGGACGGTCGTACTCGCGTCGACGAGGTCGAGGATCACGAACGGGCCCGGGAGGATGGCCGCCACGACGCCGGCGACGGTCCCGATCGGCGCGCCATCCAGCACCATCGCCATCAGGCGGGCGCCGAGGTCCAGCGCGCTGCGGAGCCGGTCCGTGTGGCGGCGCTCGCGTTGCAGGCGCTTGCTCTTCTCGACCGCGATCGCCACCAGGTGGGCGACGGTGGTCAGGAAGTCGATCTCCTGCTCGCTCACCGCCACGCAGTCGCCGGTGTGGATCGACAGCACCATCTCGTGCTCGTCCTCGTTGGTGCAGCCGAGCGGCAGCAGCACGACGGTCCGGTAGCCGCGGGCCAACGCGTCCTCGCGGTAGCCGGCGAACTCCATGGAGTGCTGGGCGTCGGCGATGACCAGGGGGCGGCGCGTCTCCGCCACCACACGGGCCGGGCTGGTCGCCAGCGACCAGGTCCTGGGCAGGTCGGCGCGCCTGGTTTCACCCGGGTTGTAGCCGGCCACCAGCTCCGAGTAGCCGCTCGTGCGGTTGACGGCCATGATGCCGCCGCGCGACCAGGGCTCGCTGCGGCAGACCGCGGACAGGACGCGGTCCAGGATCGTGTCGAGCGCGCCGCTCTCGTTGATGGCGCTGGCGATGCCACGCAGGCGCTGCATCTGGGTGGTGTGGGCAACGACGGTCATGGGGGCCCGATCCTTCCATGCCGAACCCGGATGGTGCAGCCTGCGCGGCGATCGCCGGTCCCGGGATAGCACGACGACCCGGCTTGTCCGGTATCCGGATTAACCCGGCCATCATGCCCTGCAGCCAGAACGCGCGGCGCACGCCCTCCGACACCGCCGCACCCGGGCGGTTGTAGCCGCAGAAGGCCATGCCGAGGTCCATGAAGAACTGCGAGCGGTCCGCCTGGACGGACGCCCGGAGCTGGTCGAACACCGCCATCGGCGTTCCAGCGGGATTGGCTGCGGTCTTCAGCATCAGCGGGGGATGGCCCCGATCAGGACGGCCTTCGCCACATGCCTGGGCTGGCCGGTGCCCGGTCGTTGTGATGGATCCCGGTCCCATCCCGGGTCGTGAACGTGCTCATGGCGTCTGCTCCCGGACATCGGCGGTGACGGTGGCGTCCAGGTCTCGGCGCCCGGCCTCGGGCACGTCCGCCAGCGGGGTCGCCCGCACCTCCGCACGGTCATGCGCGGCGGCCATGCCCCTCCCTGTCGGGGTGGCGAGGGGCGTCATCCGCTGCGTCCGCACCCGCGCAGGCTTTCGCAGGAGTGCCCCCCTGTTCCACTCGCACGATGCATCGCGCCGCTGGACCCGATGCAGGCCGGATGCCGCGCTGGCCCGAAGCCCGGGCAGGCGCTATTGCGATGTGATGACGGAGTTCCCGCCTCCCGCAGCCGAGCACGCCTCGTCGTCCGGCGTGCAGTCCGTCCGGCGGACGGCAGCCCTGCTTCGGGCCCTTACCAGCACGCCTGCGGCCGGGGCGCGCCTGACAGACCTCGCGGATGCCTTGTCGCTGGACCGCACCACCGTCCACCGCCTGCTCAGGACCTTGGCGGACGAGCACCTGGTCGAGCAGGACCCGGTGAGCAAGCGCTACCATCTCGGCCTCGACTTCTTCGCCCTCGCCGCCGCGGCGTCCAACCGGTATGACATCCTGGAGATCGCGGGGGCTGCCGTCGCGAAGCTGGCGGAGACACTGGGCGACAGCGTCTTCTTCTCGATGCGCTCGCACGGTGATTCGATCTGCGTCGAGGCGAACAAGGGCACGTTCCCCGTCCGCATCCTCGCCATGGATATCGGGGCCCGCACCCCGCTCGGCGCCGGCGCCACCGGGATCGCCCTGCTGGCGCCGCTGCCCGACGAGGAGGTGCAGGAGGTCTTGCGCCAGAACGAGCAGCGCCTGGTGCGCTACCAGGGCCAGTCGCCGGACCACATCGCTGCGGCGATCGCCCGCTTCCGCAGCGTGGGCTTCGCGTTCGACGACGGCCGGTCGAACAGCGGCGTCCACGCCATCGCCGTGCCGCTGCCCGATCGGCGGGGCCGGCCGTTGACGGCGCTGACGGTCGCGGCGTCGGCCGAGCGGATGCCGCTGAACCGCCGGTCCACGATCGCAGCGGCGCTGCAGGCGGAAGGCGTGCGCATCGCGGAAACGATGTGGCGCAAACCCGACACGGCGCGCCACCGGCTCAACTGGCTGGCTGCAACAAGAATGCGCTGATCCCCGGCATTAGTCCGGATCGCGCAAGCGTCCGCGGTTAGACCGCCGTTTCCGATGTTCTCCGGTTGCGGGCGGCCTGCGGATGACCGTGTAGTGCGGCATGCCGAACATGTTGCCTTCCGCCATCGATATCGTCGTCAACCTGCACACCCCGGCGGAGGTGCAGGGCAACATGACCGGCCTCGACGACGACTTCCACGCCCAGGTCCGCATGAGCGACGACGTCCGCCATGGCGTGCCGGTCGACGACTACCTGCGCCGCATGGACCGCGCCGGCATCGAGCGTGGCCTGCTGATCGCGACCCGCGCCGGCGACCTGCGGGTGCGCGGATCCTACGAGATCCCGTACGCCCGCATCGCCGAGGTCTGCGCCGCCCATCCCGACCGCTTCTCCGGCCTGGCCGGCGTCGATCCCAGCCGCGGCATGCAGCAGCTGCGCGACCTCGAGCATGCGGTGAACGACCTGGGGTTCGTGGGCGCCCATCTGTACCCGCACTGGTTCGGCCTCGTGCCCGACGCGGCGCAATACTATCCGTCCTATGCGAAGTGCTGCGAGCTGGACATCCCGATCATGATGCAGGTCGGTCAGAACCTCATCTACTCGCGGGACCGCCGGCTGCCCAGCGTCGGGCGGCCCATCGCGCTGGACCGGGTGGCGATCGACTTCCCGGAGCTGAAGCTGCTCGGCATCCATATCGGCGTGCCGTGGACGTCCGAGATGATCGCGATGGCCTGGAAGCACGAGAACGTCTTCATCGGCGTCGACGCCTACGCGCCCAAGCATTGGCCGAAGGAGCTGGTCCACTATCTGAACAGCTACGGCCGCGAGAAGGTGTTGTTCGGCACCGACTGGCCCGTCATCGACCCCGAACGCGCCATGCGGGAGATCGAGGCGCTGGCGCTGCGGCCGGAGACCCTCCAGAAGCTGCTGCGCGACAACGCGCTGCGCGTCTTCACCAAGCTGCCGCAGCCATGCTGAACTCGTCAGTGACGCAGCCATGCCGAACTCGTCAGTGACGCAGCCATGCTGACGATCCAACTGATCATCAACGCGTTGGCGGTCGGCAGCATCTATGCCGTGACGGCGTTGTCGTTCGAGATCGCCTACGAATCGACGGGTGTCGTGAACTTCTCGACAGGGCAGCTGGTGACCGCGGGCGCGCTCGTGGGCGCCAGCGTCAGCGGCACGGCCGTCCGGATGGCGCCGGTGGCCTATCCCGCGGTCATCCTGGCCATGGCGCTGCTGGGCCTGCTGTTCTTCGTGGCCGCCTATCTGCCGCTGCGCAGCCGCCCGGTCCTGACCGTCATCATCGGCACCGTAGCGGTCGGCATCCTGGTGCAGAACGTGTCGCTGCTGGTGTGGGGGCCGCTGCCGATCGCGGCGGCCTCGCCGGTGGGCAACGGCACGCTGCGGTGGGCGGGGCTCGTGGTCCCGTATCACGTGCTGTTCGTGATCGGCGCGACCAGCGTGCTGATCGTCGCGGTCTACCTGCTCCTGTATCGCTCGCGCCTCGGCACCCAGTTCCGGGCGCTGGCGCAGGACCCGGAGGCGGCGCGCCTGATCGGCGTGCGCGTGACCGGGCTCTATGCCCTCACCTGGGTCCTGGCCTGCGTGTTGGCGGGGATCGCCGGGCTGCTGCTGTCGCCGATGTGGTTCATCGATGTCGGGCTCGGCGACAGCCTGGCGCTGAAGGCCTTCGCGGCCGCCATCATCGGCGGGTTCGGCAGCATCCCCGGCGCGGTGGTGGGCGGGATCGCGGTCGGCCTGACCGAGGTGTTGGGCGCGTCGTTCATCTCGTCGGCCTATAAGGATGCAATCGTCTTCGGGTTGATGATCCTGTTCCTGGTGTTCCGGCCCCAGGGGCTGTTCGGCGAGCGCGTGGCGGACCGGGCATGAAGGCCGGCCGCCCCGGCCTGACCCTGCTGACGCTCGTGGGGGTGGCCGCCAGCCTCGCGCTGCCCGCCATCCTGCCGGCCTACAGCCTGCGGGTGCTGATCCTGGCGTTGATCTCGGCGCTGGCGGTGATCGGGTTGTGCATCGCGTTCGGGTGGGCCGGGCTGATCCAGCTGGGGCAGGCGGCGTTCGTAGGCCTCGGCGCGTACTGCTCGGCCATCCTGTCGCGGGACCACGGGTTCGGCTTCTTCGCCTCGATGGCGTCGGCCGTCGTCGTGACGGGCGTGGTCGCGGTGCTGATCGGCATGCCGTTGCTGCGGCTGCGCGGGCATTATCTGGCGCTGGCGACCGTCGGGCTCAACGCGACCGCGCTGGTCATCGTGTCGAACGCCGGGGATCTCACGGGCGGCTACGACGGCTTCAGCGGCATCCCGCCCGCGACCGTCTGGCGCTGGACGCTCACGACGGACACGCAGCAGTACTACCTCGTCTGGGTGATCCTGGCCCTGGTGTCGCTCGCCGCCATCGGCTTGCGCGCCTCGCGGTTCGGCCGGGCGCTGATCGCCATCCGCGACGACGAGCTGGCGGCCGGCACGTCCGGCGTGCCGGTCGTGCCGCTGAAGGTTCTGGCATACGGCCTTTGCGGCGTGTGCGGCGGCATCAGCGGCTCGCTGTATGCGCACTACGCCCACTACGTCTCGCCCAGCGACTTCGACCTCGTGCGGTCCGTGACGCTGCTGGTGATGCTGATCGTCGGCGGCGAGATCTCGGTCGTGGGTGCCATCCTCGGGTCGATCCTGGTGGGTTTCCTGCCGGAATGGCTGCGGTTCCTGGGCGACGGCTATCTGGCGGTGTTCGGCGCCGGGGTCCTGCTGGTGCTGGTGCTGATGCCGCAGGGGATCGTGGGGCTGGTGCGCCGGGCCGCCTCCGCGCGGGGGGTGATCCGTGTCTGAGGGCAGCCTTGTCGTCGGCGGGCTGACCCGGCGGTTCGGTGGCCTGCTGGCGGTCGACGCGGTCGGGTTCGCGGTCGAGCCCGGCACCATCGTTGCGCTGATCGGTCCGAACGGGGCCGGCAAAAGCACGATCGTCAACCTGCTGTCGGGCGTGCTGAAGCCCAGCGCCGGCCGGATCGAGCTGGGCGGCAGATCGCTGGGGGGCCTGCCGCCGCATGCGGTGGCGCGGCGCGGCATGGTGCGGACGTTTCAGAACGGGCGGCTGATCCCGCGCCTGTCGGTCGTGGAGAACGTGCTGCTCGGGGCCGACGCCCATTGCGGCTACGGGTTCGCCGACGCCGTCTTCCGCACGCCCCGCCTGCGCCGCGGCGAGCGTCGGCTGCACGAGCGTGCGCTGGCGCTGCTGGACGACCTCGGCCTCGCCGACGATGCCGGGCGGGAGGTGCGGGTGCTCGCCTACGGCAAGCAGCGCAAGCTGGAGATCGCGCGCGCGCTGATGCAGGAGCCGGCGCTGCTGCTGCTGGACGAGCCTGCGGCCGGGCTGAACAGCGCCGAGGCGGACGAGCTGGGCCGCTACGTCGTCGGCCTGCGGGACCGCGGGCTCGGGATCCTGCTGATCGAGCACAACATGGGCCTGGTCATGCGGATCGCTGACCGCATCGTGGTGGTCAACTTCGGGGTGAGGATCGCCGAGGGCACCCCCGCCACGATCCGCGCCGACGAGCGTGTGATCGAGGCCTATCTCGGACGCAAGACGGCCCATGCTGCGGTGTAGTGGCCTCAGCGTCTCCTACGGACCCGTGCAGGCGTTGCGCGGCATGGACCTGGTGGTGGGCGAGGGCGAGTGCGTGGCCCTGCTGGGCGCCAACGGGGCCGGCAAGACGACCCTGCTGCGAACCATCTCCGGCCTGGTGCGCGCCGGCGCCGGCGAGATCGCACTCGAGGGCCGTCCGCTCGGCACCATGGCGCCCGAGCGCCGCGCCCGGGCCGGCATCGCCCATGCGCCCGAACGCCGCCGCATCTTCCCGGGACTGACCGTGCTGGAGAACCTCGAGGTCGGCGCGACCGCCGTGCGCGGGCTCGGCGCCCGCTTCGGGGACGATCTCGACCGCGTCTACGCCATGTTCCCGCGGCTGGCCGAGCGCCGCAGCCAGGGCGGCTGGTCGCTGTCGGGCGGCGAGCAGCAGATGCTCGCCATCGCCCGCGCGCTGATGGCCCGGCCCCGCGTGCTGCTGCTGGACGAGCCGTCGCTCGGCCTCGCCCCGCTGGTGGCCGAGGAGGTCTATGCCCGCCTGGCCGACCTTGTCCGCACCCGCATGACCATCCTGCTGGTGGAGCAGAACACCGCGATGGCGCTCGCCATCGCCAGCCGCGCGTACGTGCTGGAACACGGGTCCGTGGTGCTGGAGGGCCCCTCAGTCACCCTGATGGACCACCCCCGGGTCAAGGAGGCGTACCTTGGCGCCTGACCCGGCCTTCCCCTGTGGGTTCCTGGAGGTGCAGGGGCGCCTGGTCCACTACGCGCGGGGCGGCACAGGCCCGGCGGTCGCGATGCTGCACGGCTCGCCGCAGTCGCACCGGGCACTGCTGCCGCTGGCGCGCCGGCTGGCGGCCGACTTCACGGTCTTCGCGTTCGACACGCCGGGCTATGGCGCGTCCGACCCGCTGCCGGAGGGCTCGGGGATCGCGGCGTTCGGCGACGCGCTGGCGGCCACCCTGCAAGCGCTCGGCCTGGGCCCCGTGCCCGTCTACGGCACGCACACCGGCGCCAGCATCGCGCTGGAGGCCGCGAACCGCCATCCCGGCGTCGTGTCCCGTGCCGTGCTCGACGGGTTCGCGCTGTTCACGCCGGCCGAGCGGGACGATCTGCTGTCCCGCCATCTGCCGCCGTTGCAGACCCTGTGGGACGGCAGCCACATGGCGGCGCTGTGGTCGCGGGTGCGCGACCAGGGGGTGTTCTTCCCGTGGTACCGGCACAGCGACGACGCCCGCCGGGCCGGCAATCCCGGGACGCCGGCCACGCAGCACCAGGCGGCGCTCGATCTGCTGCATGCCGGCGCCGCCTATGCTTCGGCCTATGGCGCGTCGATCGCGCACGACCATGGCGCGCTGTGCGTGGCGCCCGGGCGCGTCCGGCTGTTCTATCGCACGACGGACGTGCTGGTCGCCCATCTGGCGCGGCTGCCACCGGGCTTCCCGCCGGGGCATGCGCGGGCGATCGGACCGCGTGAGGACGATGCGATCGCCGCGGCCCTGTCCGAGGCACCCTCATGCGCGGCCCCGCCGGCACATCCGCAGCCGGCCCGGCGCCGCTACTCCGGCGGCCTGCACCTCCGCACGCTCGGGCACGGCCCCCGTGTCGTGCTGCTGCACGACCTGCCGGGCTCGTCGCAGACGGCGCTGCCGCTCGCCCGTGCGCTGGCCGCCACGCACCAGGTGGTGGTGCCCGATCTGCCGGGCTGCGGCCTGTCGCCGCCGGTGCCGGGGCAGGACGTGCCGGACACGGCGGCGCACCGGGTGGCCGCCGCCGCCGGGCAGGCCGACGTGGTCGTCGGCATCGGGGTCGGCGCGCTGCTGGCACCCCTGGTCGCGCGGCAGCTGCAGGCGGCCCGTGTGGCGCTGGTCGACGCCGCCGAGGGACTGGCGGCGAAGGATTACGGCGTCGACGTGACGCCACGGTGGGACGGGTCGCATCTGCTCGCCGCCTGGTTCCGCCAGCAGGACGCGCTGATGTTCCGCCCCTGGTTCGACCGCCGTGCCGCCTCGGCCATCCCCTTCGCCACGCCCGACCTGGCCGCCTTGCAGGACCGCGTCACGGCGATGCTGGAGGCAGAGGGCCCGGACCTGGTTCCCGCCCTGCTGCGCCTGCCGCGGCGCGCTGCGGTGCCCCGCTTCACCGCCGCCGACCCGGCCGGCCTGGTGGCCTGGCTTTGCTCCACCCGCACCCAAAGGACGGCAGCCCCATGCGCCTAGGCATCGATGTCGGCGGCACCTTCACCGACCTGCTGCTCCACGACGACGCGACGGGGCGCACCTGGCAGGCCAAGACCCCGTCCACGCCGGCGGACCAGTCCGTGGGCGTGATGGAGGGCATCAGGCTCGTCAGCCGCATCGCAGGAATCACCCCCAACGACATCTCGGTCGTGCTGCACGGCACCACCGTCGCGACCAACGCCGTGCTGGAGGGCAAGGGCGCCCGCGTCGGCCTGCTGGTGACGGAGGGGTTCGAATACGTGCTGCACCTGGCCAAGTCCTGGACCCCCGGCCCGCTGTTCGGCTGGATCGTGATGGACAAGCCCGACCCGCCGGCCTCGCTGGACGACACGCGCGCGGTCGCGGAACGGATGGACGCGAAGGGCCGGGTGCTCCGCCCGCTGGACATCGCCCAGGCCACCGCCGCGATCGATGCGCTGTGCACCAGCGGGATCGAGGCGCTGACGATCTCGCTGATGCACGCCTATGCGAACCCGGCCCACGAGCGCGCCCTGGGCGCCATCGTCGCCGCCCGCTTCCCGGACCTGCCGGTGTCGCTGTCGAGCGACATCCTGCCGGAGTTCCGGGAGTACGACCGCACCATCACCACGGTCATCAACGACTACGTCCGCCCGGTGATGCGCCGCTACCTGTCCCGCATCGAGGGCCGCATGGCCGCCGAGGGCATGGCGGCCCGGCTGCACATCGTGCGGTCGGATGGCGGCCTGATGACGGCCAAGGCGGCAGCCGAACGCCCCGTGCACACGGTGCTGTCGGGCCCCGCCGGGGGCGTCACCAGCACGGTGATGCTCGCCCGCCAGACCGGGCGGCCGAACCTGCTGGGCTTCGACATGGGCGGCACCAGCACCGACGTCGCGGTCGTGCTGGCGGGCGAGCCGCAGATCTCGCGGACGACCGAGGTGGGCTCGTTCCCGGCCAAGGTGCCCACGCTGGACGTGCGCAGCGTCGGCGCGGGCGGGGGGTCCATCGCCGAGGTGTCGGACCTCACATCCTCGCTGCGGGTCGGCCCGCGCAGCGCGGGCGCCGTCCCCGGGCCCGTCGCCTATGGCCGCGGCGGGACGGAGCCTGCGGTCAGCGACGCGAACGTCGTGCTCGGCTACCTGTCGCCCACGTTGCTCGACGGGTCCATGACACTGGACGTGGACGGCGCCCGGGCCGCCGTCGCCGCGCTGGGTGCCCGCATCGGCCTCGGCCCGGAGCAGGCGGCCCAAGGCATCCTCGACATCGCCAACGAGACCATGCTGGGCGCGCTGCGCGTCATCACCGTCCAGCGCGGGCTGGACCCTCGCGACTTCGGGCTGGTGGCGTTCGGCGGCGCCGGGCCGCTGCACGGCAACGCGATGGCGGCGGTGCTCGGCTGCTACCCCGTCGTGATCCCGACCCGCCCGGGCGTGTTCTCGGCCCTCGGCTTCGTGCAGTCGGAGTTCAAGAACGAGTTCACCCGCACCCTGATCCGCACCGCGTCCGCCCTCGACCCGGCGGAGCTGTGGCGCACGGTGGACGAGCTTGCGGCCCAGGCGACCGAATGGCTGGAGGGCGAGAGCATCGATGCCGCCGACCGCCGCCTGGGTGCGGTCATCGACATGCGGTACGCGCAGCAGGGGTTCGAGGTGCCGGTCTCCGTTCCGGCGGAGGCCATGGCCGCCCGCGACATGGACGCCCTGATCGCCCGCTACCATGCCCGGCACGAGCAGATGTACGGCGTGCGGTTCGACGTGGATGTGGAGCTGGTGGCCGTCCGCGTGGTCGCCACCGGACGGACGCCGGGGCTGCGCGAGACGGCGTGGCCGGTCGCCCCCGGCCCCTCGACGAAGGGCACGCGGCCCTGCTTCTTCGCGGGCGCATGGCACGACACCCCGCTGCACGACCGCGCCCGCCTGGTGCCTGGCGTCACCGTGCGCGGCCCTGCGATCATCGACCAGTACGACACCACCACCGTGGTCCTGCCGGGCCATCGGCTGGAGGTGGACGCGTTCGGCAACCTCCTGATCTGGCCGGAGACGCCCTGATGGATCCCGTCACCCTCGACCTCATCGAGAACGCCCTCAAGAACGCCCGCTTCGAGATGGACGAGGTGGTGCGGCGCGTGTCGCTCAGCCCCGTCATCCGCGAGCAGCACGACGAGTTCCCGATGATCTGCGACGCCGAGGGCCGCATGGTCGTGGGGCAGTTCGGGTCCTACATCCCGGGCGTGCTGGAGAAGTACGGCGCGGACCTGGCCGACGGCGACGTCTTCGTCTGGAACGACCCCTACGCCTGCAAGGGCTCGATCTCGCACAACAACGACTGGTGCGTGATGCTGCCCATCTTCCACAAGGGCACGCTGGTGGGGTTCAGCTCCATCTTCGGCCACATGATCGACGTCGGCGGCAAGGTTCCGGGCTCGATGCCGGCCGATGCCCGCAGCATCTGGGAGGAGGGGCTGCGCGTGCCCCCGGTGCGGATCTACGAGCAGGGGCGGCTGAACCGTGGCGTGTTGGACATCATGCTCAACAACTCCCGCACGCCGGAGACCAACCGGAGCGACCTGATGGCGCTGATTGCCGGGTGCCGCACCGCGGCGCGCCGGGTGTGCGAGACGTGCGACCGGTTCGGGCGGGACACCTATCTGGAGGCCTGCCAGGCGCTGCTGGATCGCACCCGGCGGGCCATGGCCGTGCTGATCGCGAAGTACATCCCGGTCGAGCCCGTCAGCTTCACCGACTACGTCGACGATGACGGGTGCGGCAACGGGCCGTTCCGGATGACGCTGTCCATCTACCGCGACGGCGACATCGCCGTGTTCGACTGGACCGGCACGTCCGACCAGGCCGAGGGACCCATCAACTTCCATATCCACGAGGGCCTCTGCAAGCTGTTCTTCGGGGTCTACATGATCATGGCCTACGACCCCGACATCCTGTTCAACGAGGGGTTCTACGACCTGTTCCGCGTGGTGTTGCCGGAAGGCAGCCTGCTGAACCCGCGGTTCCCGGCCGCACTCGGCAACCGGCTGAACACCCACACCCGGTTCTTCGACTGCCAGGCCGGCGCCCTCGGCCAGCGCGCGCCCCATCTGGCGATGGCTGCCGGCTACGGCACCAGCCCGCACTTCATCTACAGCGGCACCGACGCCGAGGGACGCCCGTTCCAGCTGATGGAGCTGCTGTTCGGCGGCGTGCCCGGCCGGCCGCGCGGCGACGGCTTCGACGGCCACGCCTGGTGGCCGTTGTTCAGCGCCACCCCGCTGGAATACATCGAGAACTACTACCCGGTGCTCGTCGAGAGCTACCGCCCGGTGCGCGACAGCGGCGGCGCCGGCCTGCATCGCGGCGGCTGCGGGATCGAGAAGGTCTACCGGGTTCTCGCCCACGGCGTCGTCTCCATCCACGACGACCGCGAGACGGTGCCGCCCTGGGGGATCAACGGCGGCCTGCACGGCGGCACGTCCAGCAAGCACCTGATCCGCGACGGCACGGAGGTCCGGGAGCGGGTGCCGTCCAAGATCGACAACCTGAAGGTCGCACCGGGCGACCGCGTGGTGTTCGTGACGGCGGGGTCGGGCGGCTGGGGCGACCCGCTGGAGCGGGCGCCGGGGCTGGTGGCGCGGGACGTGCGCCACGGCCTGGTCAGCGTCGAGCGGGCTGCGTCCGATTACGGGGTGGTCCTTGCCGGCCGCGCATCGGACGCGGCGGCGACGGCGGCGTTGCGCGCCAGCCAGCGCATCGTGCGTGGCCCGGCCGCACCCTTCGACTTCGGCGCGCGCCCGCAAGCCGCATGACCGCCATGCCCGACTGCATCCGGGACGTGCATGCCGTGGACGCCACGGCCGGCGGGACCGACCTGCCATGCATCGACCGGCACCCGCTGCCCCAGGGAGGCGCCTGATGGATTTCGGCATGACCGAGGAGCAGCGGGCGATCCTCGACTCCATCGACCGCATGATGGCCGCCCACTTCCCGCCCGAGATGGCGCGCGACTACGACAGCCGCGGCGAGTGCCCGCCCCATCTGCTGCGGCGGTTCGGCGAGCTGGGCCTGCTGGGCCTGCCCCTGCCCGAGCGCTTCGGCGGACTCGACGCCGACTGGACGACCGTGACGCTGGTGCAGGAACGCCTGGGCTGGCACGCGGCCATCGCCGCCTCGCTGTACAGCATCACCCTCGATTTCGGTGGCATGTCCCTGCTGACCTACGGGTCCGAGGCGCAACGCGAGGCGCTGCTGCCGCCGCTGATCCGCGGCGAGGCGCAGTTCTCCCTCGCCCTTTCCGAACCCGGCGCAGGCACCGACGCCGCAGCCCTCATTACCCGCGCCGAGCGCACGGACACCGGCTGGCGCATCAACGGCCGCAAGACCTGGATCAGCGGCGCCGACACCGCCGCCTATCTCGTGACCGTGTGCCGCACCGACCGCGGCAGCCTCGGCGCCGCCGGCGTCTCGATCCTGCTCGTGCCGCCGGCCACCCCGGGCGTCCACATGACCCGGCTGCACAAGCTCGGCAACAACTCCCTCACGTCGTGGGACATCGCCTTCGACGACGTGGAGGTGCCGCATGACGCGCTGATGGGGCAGGAGGGCAACGGCTTCCGCCACGTCAAGTCCACCCTGCACTACAGCCGATCCGGCCAGGCGGCGAACGCCGTGGGCCAGGCCCAGGCGGCGGTGGACATGGCGGTGGCGCACGCCAGGGACCGCGTGCAGTTCGGCAGGCCGCTGACCCAGTTCCAGGTGCTGCGGCACACGCTGGTGGACATGCAGAACCGCGTCGACCAGGCCCGCCTGGTGCTCTATCGCCTCGCCTGGCTGATGTCGACGCACCAGCCCTGCCGGCGCGAGGCGGCGCAGGCGAAGGTGCTGGCCTCCGAGACGCTGCAATCGGTGGTGCAGGACGGCATGCAGATCATGGCCAGCACCGGCTACGCCGCCGAGAGCCGCATGCAGACGATCCTGCGCGACAGCCGCCTGTATACGTTCGGGGAGGGCGCCAACGAGATGCTGCGCGACCAGATGGCGCGCGAGATGGGGCTCGGGCAATGAACCTCGTCGATGCCATCCTGGCCAACGCGGCGCGCCGCCCCGAGTGGCCCGCCCTGGAGCACGCCTCGGAAACCATGACCTACGCCGCCCTGCGGGATGCGGTGGATGACCGCGCCCGCCGCCTGCGTGCGGCCGGGGTCATGCCCGGCGACCTCGTCGGCATCGCGATGCGCGACACCATCGACTCCGTCGTCACGATGCTGGCGCTGTTCCGATGCGGCGGCGTGATGCTCCCGGTCGACGTCCGCTGGACCGCTGCCGAGCAGGGCCATGTCCTCGACTTCTTCGCCGCCGCCGCCTTGCTGGTGGACGAACCCGTCATCGGCCTGACGGTCCGGCAATGGGCGATCGCGACCTTGCCGCAGCCCGTGCCCGGCCCGGTCGACTGGCCGCACGACCCCGATGGGCCGTTGCTGCTGTCCCTGTCCTCCGGCACGACCGGCATCCCGAAGGGCCCCCGCCTCTCCAGCCGGCAGTTCCAGGCGCGGCTGATGGCCGAATGGATCGGCCTCGGCTTCCTGTCGAGCGACCGCTTCCTGTGCGCGACGCCCCTCTACTTCGGCGGTGGACGCGGCTTCACCCTTTCGCACCTGGTGGGCGGCGCCACCGTCGTCCTGCACCCGCCGCCCTACGACGCAGGCGAGCTGCCGCATGTGATCGAGCGGGCGCGCATCACCTCGCTGTTCCTCGTTCCCACCATCCTGCGCCGCCTTGCCATGGGCGAGGAGGCCGGGCGCGCCGACCTGTCGCGCCTGCGCCTGCTGATCAGCAGCGGCTCCGCATTCCACCCCGAGGAACGGGCGCGCGTCATGGCGACGCTCACCCCCGGGTTCTACAACCTCTATGCCTCCACCGAGGGCGGCTCGATCAGCGTGCTGACACCCGAGGCGCCGCGCGAGGCGTCGGGCTCCGTGGGCCGCAGTGCCGTGATGTCGGCTTTCGAGATCGTCGACGATGCTGGCGACCCCGTCGGGGCCGGCACGGTCGGCCACATCCGCCAGCGGGCGCCTTGGGTGCCGGAGGGCTTCTGGAACAACCCCGGGGAGACGGAGAAGAGCTTCCGCCACGGCGCCTACTACCCCGGCGACATGGGCTTCGTGGACACGGGCGGCTTCCTGCACATCACCGGCCGCTCCAAGGACATGATCATCCGCGGCGGCGTGAACATCTACCCCAACGAGATCGAGCGCGTGTTGCTGACGCATCCCGCCATCGCCGAGGCGGCGGTCGTCGCGTGGCCCTCGGCCGAGTTCGGGGAGGAGGTCGCGGCCTTCGTCACCCTTCGCAGCGCGGCCGACCCGGAGGTGCTGCGCCGTCACTGCCGCGAGAGCCTCGCCAGCTACAAGGTGCCCCGCGCCGTCTTCGTCGTGGACGACATGCCCAAGAACAGCGCCGGGAAAGTCCAGAAGCCGCGCCTGGCGAAAGGTCTCCCGTCGCGATGACACGCCCGCCCTCGCAACCCCCAACGTTTGAGGACTCGCCGATGACCCCCACCATCTCCCGCCGTGCCGCCCTCGCCACCCTGGGGGCGGCAGCGCTCGCAGCACCCGCCGGACGCCTGCGCGCCCAGCCTGCCGAGATTGTGGTCGGCTGCGTCCTGCCTATCACCGGGGGCTTCGCCGCATCCGGCATCCAGTACTACAATTCGCTGCGCCTGGCGCAGGACGACATCAACGCGGCCGGCGGCATCGATGGAAGCAAGCTGCGGATCGTCTTCGAGGACAGCCAGGCCAGCAACAGCGTGGCCGTCAATGCCTTCGTGAAGCTGGTGCAGACGTATCCCGCCCTGCCGTTCGTGTTCCTGCCCAGCCTCTCGGGCCAGGACCTGGCGGTGGAGCCCGAAGTCCTGAAGGAGAAGATCCCCGCCATGTACGGGGGCGGTGCGGTGGCGGTGCAGGACAGGCGCAATCCCTGGATGTTCCGCCTTCGCCCCGCCGACAGCCTGCAGGGCGGGGCGATCAGCTTCGCCGTGACGGAGTACTTGAAGAAGAACAAGCCGGGCATCCTGCACACGCAGGACGATTATGGCTCGGGTGCGGCAAGCGCGGTCGAGGCGGCGCTGGCCAAGGCGGGCACGCCGATCGTGGGCAAGGAGGCGTTCGGCGCCCGCGACAACGACTTCTCCGCCCAGTTGCTCAGCCTGAAGACGAGGGGTGCCGATGTGATCATCGGGTTCACCTACAACCGGGACGGCGCATTGATCCTCAGCCAGCGCAAGCGGCTGGGCATCGACCTGCCCTATGTCGGCGGGTCCGCCACGGTCGCGCCCTCGACCCTCACGCTCGTCGATCCCGACGACCTTCAGGGCGTGTTCGGCATTGCGGACGCGGTGCTGGGCAGCGCGGTCAGTCCGGCCAGCGAAGCCTTCGTCAAGCGGTACACGGAACGGTTCGGCTTCGCGCCCGACCCGTACGGGGCCGCATACTACGACGGCGCGATGATCCTGGTGCAGGCGCTCAAGGCCTCGGGCGCCGACCGGGGCAAGCTGCGCGACGACTTGTCGAAGCTCAGCGGCTACACCGGGTTGAGCCGGACGTTCCGCACCGACGCCGACAACAACATGGCCCACAGCCTCGTGCTCGTGAAGTTCAAGCCCGGCACGAAGGACTACGAGGCGGTCGCGACATTCCCGCGGCAGGGCTAGGCCGGTGGCCGGACCCGGCGCGGCGGCGACCCCGCGGCACACCCGTGTTCCGGGGGTCCGCATGACCGTATGAGTTTTTGGCGATAGGCGGGTGGCCGGCGGCTCCCTGCGGCTGGCGCTTGCCGGGTCTGGACCTGGCACACGTCCGGCGCTTCTGGCGGGACGTCCACAGCCTGGCCATCGCGCGCCGGGCGGGCATCTACGAATACCGGCACATGCAGTACGGCGCGGTCTCGAGACCGTGTTCCCCCCCTTGTTGCGGGCATCGAGTACGCGTGCGCGCCAAACGCGCAGCTGAACTGGATGTCGGACGTGCGTTATGCCGGTCAGGCCGCGCTGGACCGGTTCGGGTCGGACCCGGAGCTCGCCGTGAAGGCCCATCTGCTCGGCGACATCGACATGCTGGTCGATCGAAGCACCACCTACCTCGCGCTGGGTACGAACGCCCATACGTTCAAGGATGCCATGGCACAGCCGGTGCCCCTGGGCCCGGCCGCCGTGCCCACCTACAGCCTGTTCGTCCTCCAGCGGAGCGACCAGGCCGAGTTCCGCACGACGTTGACGGCCCTGGCCCAGCGCTGGGCCCAGCACCCCGGCGTGCTGCGCCTGCGCCTGAGCCTGTTCGAGGTTCCGGACATGGAGGCCGAGCGCAAGGCCGGCTACCCGATCAAGACCCACCCCTTGGCGCAGCAATACCAGGCCTGGATCGACCTGTCCGTCGAGGACCCGTCGGTCTGCCGGAACCTGGTCATACCCAACCTGGTGACGGGCCTGGCCCAGGCCGTCGCGGTGATCCACACCTACCCGGTCGAGCACGTCTACACCTTCAACTATGCCGGCAAGCCGACCCTGGCCGGGCTGCGCGGCTACTGCGCCGTGGGTCCGCCGGGTGGAAGGGCGCCGGGCCCTGACGGTGAGCCCGGCGGGACGGCTGGCGCTGGATGCCGCCTTCGGGGCGGGGTTGCCCGGCTGAAGCACGACCCGGCCGCGTCTCCGTGGTCGACGCGCGGCCTGTGATGCAGGCGTCGTCGACAGGATGGGTTCGCTGCCCTCGACGGCCACTGACCGACGCCCCCCGCTGCGGGGCCGCAGATGACGTGGACGAAGCACCGGCGCCGGCGTAGACTGCCGGCACGGAGGAACCCCCATGACAGTCGGCGGCATCGACTGCGACATCCACCCGGCGGTGCCCGGCATCGCTGCATTGCTGCCCTACATGGACCCCTACTGGCGCGAGCAGGTCATGCTGCGCGGCACCGACGGTCTCGATCTCTCCTCCTACCCCACCCACGCGCCCGACGGCTGCCGCCCCGACTGGCGCACCCCCGAGTGGCGCACCCCCGATCGGCAGAACCTGGGCGGGCAGACCTCCCGGGGCAAACCGGGCGTCAGCCTCGACGACCTCCGCCGTTATGCGCTGGACGGCTTCGGCAGCCGCATCGCCATCTGCAACGTGCTCTACGGCGCTCCCGCCGTGTTCAACCGCCACTTCGCCACCATCCTGGCCCGCGCCACGAACGACTGGCTGGCGGCCGAGTGGCTCGACCGCGAGCCCCGCCTGCGCGGCTCCATCGTGGTCGCCCCGCAGGACCCCGAGGCTGCCGTCGCCGAGATCGACCGCCTCGCCAGCGATCGCCGCTTCGTCCAGGTGCTGCTGCTGGCGTCGGGCGACTCGCCGCTCGGCCACCCCTCCTACTGGCCCATCTACCGCGCCGCCCAACGCCACCGCCTCACCATCGGCGTCCATGCCGGCAGCGCCTACCGCCATCCGCTCACCGGCAACGGCTGGCCCTCGTACCACCTCGAGGACGTCGTCGCCCGCAGCCACGCCTTTCAGGGCCAGCTGCTCAACCTTGTCCACGAGGGCGTGTTCACGACGTTCCCGGACCTCACCTTCGTCATGATCGAGGCCGGGTTCACCTGGTTGCCCGGCTTTCTCTGGCGCGCCAACAAGACCTGGCGCGGCGTGCGCATGGAGGTCCCCTGGGTCGACCGCCCCCCCGCCGACATCATCCGCGAGCGCGTCCGGTTCACCCTCCAGCCCGGCGACCCCCCGCCGGACGCGGCCTCCATGTCCCGCGTCCTCGACCAGATCGGCAGCGACGACATGCTGCTGTTCTCGACCGACTACCCGCACTGGCAGTTCGACGGCGACGACCCGTTCCCCCCCGGGTTCGACGCCGCCCGGCGCCGCCGCGTGCTGCTCGACAATCCCCTGGCGACCTACCCCTCCCTGCAACCGGTGATGACATGACCCCTGACGACGCCCGCCTGCTCGAAGGCAGCGCCTTGTCCAGCACCTTGGCCGGCGAAACGCGCCTGCGACGCGTGGACTGCGACGTGCACCACGCGCTGCGCGACCTCGACGCGCTCCGCCCCTTCCTGGCCCGCCGGTGGTGGGACCACCTGCAGACCTACGGCCTGCGGATGCCGGTGCCGTTCAGCGCGTCCTCGCCCTACCCGAAGGCGACCCCCGCCCTCTCCCGCTTCGACTCCTGGCCGCCCGACGGCTCCCCGCCCGGGGCCGACCTCGACTTCCTGCGCGAGCAGCTCCTCGACCGCTACGACATCGAGTACGGCCTGCTTCATCTGCTGTATCCCTGCGGCATGGACCAGCGGAACCAGGAGTTCGGGGCTGCGCTGTGCCGGGCCATCAACGAATGGGTGGTCGAGACCTGGACCAGCAAGGAACCGCGCCTGAAGGCTGCCATCTCGCTCCCGGGCGAGGATGCCGCCGCCTCGGTCGCCGAGATCGAGCACTGGGCCGGCCATCCCGGCTTCGTCCAGATCGCCCTGGCGTCGCACAGCATCGAGCCCCTGGGCCGCAGGCGCTACTGGCCGATCTACGAGGCCGCCGTCGCCAACAACCTTCCCGTGGGGCTGCACACCTCCGGCTACAACGGCAACGCCGTGACCCCCGCCGGCTGGCCGTCCTTCTACGTCGAGGAACAGCACGGCGTCGCCATCTCGCAGCAGGGCGTGGCCGTCAGTCTGGTGACCGAGGGCGTGTTCGCCCACCTGCCCGGGTTGCGCGTCGTCATCGTGGAGGCCGGGTTCGCCTGGGTGCCGTCGGTGGCCTGGCGCCTGGATGCCGCCTGGTCGCGCAACCGGGCCGAGGTTCCCCACCTCACCCGGCCGCCCTCCGAGTATGTGCGCGAGAACCTGTGGTTCACCACCCAGCCCATGGACGAGCCGGAGCGCCCGCGCGACCTTCGCCACATCTTGGACTGGATCGGGTGGGACCGGGTGCTGTTCGCCTCCGACTACCCGCACTGGGACATGGACAGCCCGGAGCTGGGCATCAAGCTGCGCATGAGCCCCGAGGAGCGGCGGATGATCTACGGCGGCAACGCGCGGGCGGTGTACGGCCTGGCCTGATGGAGCGCCACGTGGTCGCGGCCGTGGCCGACATCCCGCCCGGCGGCCGCAAGATCGTGACCGTCGCCGGGCGCGAGGTCGGCATCTTCAACCTGGGCGGCGCCTATTTCGCCCTGCTGAACCGGTGCCCGCACCAGGGCGGCGCGCTCTGCCGCGGCCCCCAGGTCGGCCTCGTCACCTCCGGCGAGCCCGGCCGCTACGACTACAGCCGCCCCGGCGAGATCCTGAAATGCCCCTGGCACGGCTGGGAGTTCGACATCCGCACCGGCCAGAGCTGGTGCGACCCCGACGACCTGAAGGTCCGCAGCTTCGCCGTCGTGGTCGAGCCGGGCGAGACGCTCGCCCGCGGCCCGTTCGTGGCGGAGACGTTTCCGGTTTCGGTGGAGCAGGACTACCTGGTCATCGCACTCTGAGCGGCGCAGAGCGGTCGGGCGTTGGACGACCGTCGGGAAACTGGCAAGCTGCAGACAACAGAACCGGGCATCCGGGAGGAATGACGATGCAGGACACAACCGTGCAGGATTTGACCGTCACCAGCGTGACCGACGCGGTGGTGGCGCAGATGGCCGAGACGCCGGACCCACGCCTGCGCCAGGTCATGGCCAGCCTGGTGCGCCATCTCCATGCCTTCGCCCGCGACGTGGAGCTCACGCCCGACGAGTGGCTGCAGGCGATCGGCTTCCTGACCAAGGTCGGTCAGAAATGCACCCCGGCGCGGCAGGAGTTCATCCTGCTGTCCGACGTGCTGGGCCTGAGCGCCCTGGTGAACCTGCTGCACGACAAGACCGCAACCGAGATCGGCACAGAAAGCAGCCTGCTGGGACCGTTCTACCAGCAGAAGGCGCCGGGGTACGCGCTGGGCGACAGCATCGCCGTGAAGGCGCGGGGTCCCGAGATGCTGATGTACGGCCAGGTTACGGACCGGCTGGGCAGCCCCGTTCCCGGCGCGACCCTCCAGGTCTGGCAGACGGACGCGGAAGGCATGTACGACCTCCAGCTTTACGACGGCGCCGAGATGGACATGCGCGGCAACTTCCAGGCCGACGACCAGGGCCGGTTCCACTTCCGCACCGTCCGCCCGCTCGGCTACCTCATCCCCATGGATGGGCCCGTCGGCGCGCTGGTCACGGCGCAGCGGCGGCATGGGTGTCGGCCCGCCCACATCCACTTCCTGATCTCGGCGCCCGGCTACCGCGAGCTGGTGACCGCGCTGTATCTCGGGGCGGACGAGCACATCGCGTCCGACACCGTGTTCGGCGTCTCCCGCGCGCTGGTGGTGAACCCCGTGGAGGACGACCCCGGGTCTCCGGTCCCCGGCATTCCGGCGGTGCGCTACGACTTTCGTCTGGCGGTCAGCACGGCATCCGGCAGCAACCGTGTCGGCGCCGACCCCGCCCAGATCATGGCCGCCGAATGAGCGCGCTCAAAGGGGCGCTCCTGGCGCTGCTGGTGGCGCCGTTCCTCCCTGGGATGGCCGCCGCGCAGCCGCCGCCGCCGCGGCCCCCGGTGAAGATCGGCGTGGTCACCGACATGTCGGGCTCGCTCTCCGCCATGACCGGGCCCGGCTCCATCCTGGCCGCGCAGATGGCGGTGGAGGACTGCCTGGCCGCCGCCTGTGCCGGGATGAAGATCGAGGTGCTGTCGGCCGACCACCAGAACAAGCCCGACGTCGCCGTCGCCATCGTCCGCAAGTGGATCGATGTCGACAAGGTGGACGCCGTCACCGACATCATCCAGGCCGCGGTCCAGCTCGCCATCCAGGGCGTGGCCAAGGACATGAACCGCATCGCCCTGTTCCCGTCCGGGACCGCCCGCCTGGTGAACGAGGACTGTGCGCCGGCCACCGGGGTCGTGTGGATGTGGGACACCTACGGCCAGTCCGTCGGCATCACCCGCCCGCTGGTCAAGCCCGGCAGCAAGTGGTTCACCATCGTCGCCAACTACGCCTTCGGCACCTCGCTGGAGGCCGACACGACCGAGCTGGTGAAGCGCGGCGGCGGCACGATCGTGGGCTCGGTCCGCCATCCCTTCAACTTCACCGGCGACTTCTCCCCCTTCCTGCTGCAGGCCCAAGCCTCCGGTGCCGACGTCATCGCCATCGGCAGCACCGGCACCGACCTGGTCAACATCCTGAAGCAGGCCAAGGAGTTCGGCCTCGACCACGGCAAGCAGGTGGTGGCCAGCCTGGTGCTTTCGTTGCCCGACGTGGCGGCGCTGGGCCTGGAGACCGCGCAAGGGGTGCTGGTCAACGAATCGTTCTACTGGGACCTCGATGACGGCACCCGCAGCTTCGCCCGCCGCTACATGGCCCGGCAGAAATCCATGCCGTCGTCCAACCAGGCCGGCGTCTACTCGGTCATCACCCATTATCTCAAGGCCGTGCTCGCCGCCGGCACCACGGAGACGGCGGCGGTGATGCGCAAGATGCACGAACTGCCGATCGAGGATGCCATCGTCCGCAACGCCACGCTCCGGCCCGACGGACGGATGCAGCACGACACCTACCTGTTCCGCGTGAAGGCGCCCGCCGACAGCAAGGGCCCGTTCGACTTCTACAGCCTGCAATCCACCATCCCGGCCGCCGACGCCTTCCGCCCGCTGTCGGAGAGCGGCTGCCCGGCCCTCAAGAAGGGTTGAGCCGCCGCACGCCCCGCTTTCAAGGCCGGAGGAAGGACCGGATCCACCCGCGCACCCGAAGGCAGTCGTCGCCCTGGCCGTAGGACGCGAGTGCAGGATCCGCCAGGGCGCCGTATCGGTCGCGTCGGAGCTCGATCAAGGCTGTGCCGAAGGCCGGGTCGAACTCCGGGTGGAACTGGAACGAGATCGCGTCTCCGTAGTCCAGCCCGGCGAACGGCGTGAACGCGCTGGCCACGACCACGCGGGCACCGGGCGGGGCGGCCACCACCTGGTCCTGGTGCGAGGCGGGCACGGCGACGGGGTGCGGGCCGTCCATCCATGGGGTGCGATGCAGCACGTCATAGCGCTGGACACCGATCGCCCAGCCCTTCTCCGACTTGCGGACCTGGCCGCCGAAGGCCTCGGCCATCGCCTGGTGGCCGAAGCAGAAGCCGACCAGCTTCGCGCGTCCCCTGACCGACCGCAGGAAGTCCAGAAGCGGCGGGATCCATGCATGGTCGTCGTACACACCGGCGGGCGAGCCGGTGAGCACGAAGGCTTCGAAGGCGGAAGGGTCGGGCGGCAGCTCGCCCCGTGTCACGTCCATGATCCGCACCGTGTCCGCGCGGTCCGGCGCGGTGCCGACCAGGCGTTCCACCATGGCGCCATACGGCCCGAAGGTCCGTTGCAGCGCCGCGGGCGGATCGCCGCATTGCAGGACCCCGATCATGCGAATGTCAGCCTTGCCTGCTGCGACCCGTCGGCTGCGAAGTTGGCCGGGGCCAGCCAGGCCTCGTATCCAGCCTTGATGTGTGGCCAATCGGCATCGATCATGGCGAACCAGGCGGTGTCGCGGTTCTTGCCCTTCTGGACCATGTGCTGGCGGAAGATGCCCTCGAAGGTGAAGCCGAACCGCTCGGCCGCGCGCTTGGACGGAAGGTTCATGGTGTTGCACTTCCATTCGAACCGCCTGTATCCGAGCGTGTCGAACGCATGGGAGGCGAACAGATACAGCGCTTCGGTGCAGACCCGCGTCCGGGCGATGGCGGGGCCCCACAGGATATGTCCGATCTCGGTCACCCCGTGGGCGGCGTCGATCCGCATCAACGACTGCCGGCCCTCCGCATGCCCGGTGCGCTTGTCGACGACGGCGAAGAACATCGGGTCGGCCGAGCCGGAGGCGGTCTCCAGCCAGGGTCGGAAGGCGGCCATGTCGGGGGGCGGCAGCTCGAACAGGTAGCGGAACCTGTCGTCGCCGCCCGGCTGCTGCGCGGAGGCAAGGAGGTCGGCGCCATGCAACGCCGGGTCGAGCGGCTCCAGCCGCGCGTAACGCCCATCCAGCACCGCACGCCCCAGGGGAAGGGGGGCGACTGCTGGGGCAGCCAGTCCCGCTCGGCCGCACAGCGCACCGACAACGCGGTCGGAACAGAGCGGAAGCGCGCCGGGCCATACTTGACGGGCGGATGGCCTGCTGATTTATATGTACGTACAAGGTTCGGCCAGCAAGGTCGGCGTGAGGGAACGATGTCCCAGGTGGCGGAAATGCTCGATCCCGTTTCGCGGGATGCTGCGCGGGTGTTCGATGTGATGGCGGGGGGCGGGATGGCGATCCTGCCGCTCGATGTCGCGTATGCCGTGATCGGCACGACCGAGAGGGCGATCCGCACGATCTTCGCGACGAAGCAGCGCAGCTTCGAGAAGCCGTCGGGGATGTTCGCGACATGGGAGCTGTCGCGCGACCTGCATGTGATGGCGGACGCGCATCGCGGCATCGCGCGGGTGATCGTCGAGGAGTATGGGCTGCCGTTCTCGATCGTCGCGCCGTATCGGGCGGATCATCCGATGCTGCGGGGGATCGATCCGTTCGTGCTGCAGACGTCGACGAAGGCGGGCACGCTGGACATGCTGATCAACGCCGGGCGGTGGCACGATGCGGTGGCGCAATTGGCGATCGCGCGGGGCACGGCGGTGTTCGGGTCCTCGGCCAACCGTTCGTTGACGGGCAGCAAGTATCGTCTCGAGGACATCGAGCCGGAGGTTCGGGCCGCGGCTGCCGTGGAGATCGACGGGGGGCGGGCGAAGTATGCCAACGATGACGGCAAGTCGAGCACGATCATCGATTTCCGCGACTTCCGCCTGATCCGCCGCGGGGTGTGCTGCGACCAGCTCGAGACGATCTTTCGCGAGCGGTTCGACATCACGCTGCGCGACTGAGCCGGGAACAGCGGGGAGATGCAAAGATGGTGAATGCAGGCGCACGGCTCGACCGGTTGCCGATCGGGCGGTTCCATTACGGGCTGCTGGGCCTGATCGCGGCGGGCATGTTCCTCGACGCGTTCGAGATCTACCTGCAGGGCGGCGTGCTCGCCACGCTGGTCAGCACCGGCTGGTCAACCCCGGCGATGAACGCGAACTTCATCTCCTCCACCTTCGCCGGCATGGTCGGCGGTGCCTGGCTCGCCGGGGTGTGCGGCGACCGGTACGGGCGGCGCTTCGCCTACCAGATCAACCTGCTGGTGTTCGGCCTGGCCTCGCTGGCGGGCGCCATGGCGCCCAGCATGTCGTGGCTGATCGCCGCGCGGTTCGTGATGGGCCTGGGGCTCGGGGCCGAGATCGTGGTCGGTTACGTGACCATCAGCGAGTTCGTGCCGCCGATGAGCCGGGGACGGTGGGGCACGGCGCTGGCCGTCATCACCAACTCCGCACTGTTCGTCTCGGCGCTGGTCGGGCGGGTCGTGATCCCGAACTACGGCTGGCGCTGGATGTTCGTCATCGTCGGCGTCGGCGCCCTGTTCGTCTGGCTGCTGCGCCGATCGATGCCGGAGTCGCCGCGCTGGCTGGAATCGAAGGGCCGGGACGCGGAGGCGGAGGCGGTGGTCTCGGCGATCGAGCACCAGGTCGCACCGAATGGCGGACTTCCGGCACCGGCCATCGCGTATGCCGGGGCGACCCCCGCCTTCAACCTGGCCAGCCTGTTCGCGCCCGGCATGCTGATGCGGACCGTGATCGGCAGCGTGATGCTCATCGCGCTCAACACGGCCGTCTATGGCTTCATCGCCTTCCTGCCGACGTTCATGGTCAAGCAGGGCATGAGCATCGTCACGTCGCTGAACTACACGACGCTGATGATGTTCGGCGGGCCGGTCGGCGCGCTGATCGGGCTGTGGCTTGCGGACCGGGTGGGGCGCAAGCCCTGCATCGTCGGATTCTCCCTGCTCGCCGTGGTGTTCGGCGCGCTGTATCCGATGACGACCGACCCCACGCTCGTGACGATCCTCGGGTTCCTGCTGATCACGGCGGTGTACGTGCTGGTGGCGATCGGGTGGGCGCTGTATCTGCCGGAGCTGTTCCCGACCGAGATCCGCATGCGTGGCGCGGGCTTCTGCAACACGGCCGGGCGCATGATGACGATCATCACGCCGCAGCTGATCGCCCCGCTGTTCGCCTGGAGCGGCGTCACGGGCGTCATCGTGCTGGTCGGGGCCTTGCTCCTGCTGAATGCGGCGCTGGTCGCCGTGTTCGGGATCGAGACGCGCAAGCAGTCGCTGGAGGCGCTGACGCCCTGGCACGGCGACACGGCATTCCCCGCAACACGCGGGGCAGCCCCGCTGGTGCGGCCCGACCTGTCCTGATGGCCGAGCTGTTCGATTTCGCGGCGGATGCCGCGCGGGCGTTCGCCGCCCTGGAGCAGGGCGGGATCGCGATCGTGCCGAACACCATCGGCTACTCGGTCCTGGGCGGCTCGCCCGCCGCGCTGCGCCGCATCTTCGCGGCCAAGGGGCGCCAGGCGAGCAAGCGCAACGCCCTGGTGGCCAACGCGGCGTGGCAGCGGGACCTGCACGTGTGCAGCGTCCGCGGGCGGGAGATCGTGGCGGCAGTCACCGGGGATTACGACCTGCCGCTCGGCTGCATCGCGCCCTATCGCGTGGATCACCCGGCGATCCTGGCCACGGACCCCGAATCCGTGCGGGACAGCTCCAGCGGGGACACCATGGCGATGCTGCTGAACGCCGGGCCGTTCCATGCGGCGCTGACGGCGCGCAGCCACCAGGCGCAGCGTTTGCTGTTCGGGTCGTCGGCCAACCTGACGCTCAGCGGCACGCGGTTCTGCGTCGAGGACATCCAGCCCGAGATATTGGCCCTGGCCGACGTCGTCATCGACCATGGCCTGCAGCGCTTCCACCCCTACGCCGCCTCCTCGACCCTGTTGAACGTCGAGACGTTGCAGGTGGTGCGCCACGGCTCCTGCTTCGCCGACATCGCCTATATCCTGCGCAGGCATTTCGGCCTCACGCTCGCGCCGGATCCTCAGGCGTCGCGCCGGACCGTCATGGTGTAGCGGAACCGGTCGGCCGGGTGCAGGCTGCGGGACAGCTCGATCAGCTTGTGCCCGGCGGCGAAGTAGCGGCGGGTGATCTCCAGGGCGGGGCTGCCGGCCTGGCTCTGCAGCAGGGCCGCCTGGTCGGCGTCCAGCACCGTCGCCGTGATCTCCTGAAGCACCTCCTGCACCGGGACCCCGAAGCGCTCCTCGATCTGGGCGAAGATGGCGCGGGTGTGGATGCGGGGTTCGGCGGCCACGGCGGCATAGCGGGCGTCGATCATCACCATGGTGCGGCATAGCGGCCCCGCGACGCCCGGCAGCTCGCGCAGGCCGTCAATCCGCAGCCAGATACGGCCGGGACGGCAGCCCAGCTCCTCGGCCTCGCGGCCCATGACCTTCACGCGCTGGGTCGCGCTGACGCGGTACAGCGCGTCGGCGGCGAACTGGAACAGGTCCGGCAGGGATTGCAGGGTCTGGTAGTAGCCGGATTGCGGGCGGGTCGCCTCCACCCGCGTGCCGACGCCCTTGCGGGCGGACAGCAGGCGCATGGCGCGGAGATGCCCGATGGCCTGGCGGACCGTCTGGCGACTGACGCCGAACAGGCTGGCCAGGTCGTGCTCGGTGGGCAGCAGGGTGCCGACGGCGTATTCGCCGCCGGCGATGCGGTCCTGCAGGGTGCGGGCAACCTGAAGGTAAAGGGAGGGGCCGCGGCCTTCGCTCATCCGGGGCGATCTACCCCAGTCAGAGCGCCTTGTCTGCCTTCAAGGCGGCGATCGCCTCGGGGCCGATGCCGATGCGGCCCAGGATGGCCTCGGTGTCCGCGCCCAGGGCCGGGGCGGCCATGGTGGGCGGGGCGCGGCCATCGATCCGGACGGGCCCGACCAGGCCTTGCAGGGCCGGGCCGCCGTCCGGCCGGGTGAAGGTCCCAACCCGGCCGCCGTCGCGCACGAACGGGTTGTCCAGCGCCTGGCCCACGTCATACACCGGGGATGCGGGCACGACGCCGCCCAGCAGCTCCATCCACTCCGCCGTGGTGCGGACCGAGAGCGCCTCGTCCAGGTCGCGCGTCAGGCTCTCGCGGTGGGCCAGACGCGCCTGGAACGTGGCGTAGCGCGCGTCCGTCGCCCAGCCCGGCCGGCCGATGCGCTCGGACAGCACGGGCCAGAACTTCTCCTTGTTGCACATCAGGAACATCCAGCCGTCCTTCGTGCGATACAGCTGGGACGGGGTGAGCGAGGGGTGTGCGCCGCGCGGCTCGCGCCCCTGCAGATGGCCTTCGTTCAGGTACCAGGTCGCGAGATAGCTGAGGTTGTGCAGCGCCGTGTCGAAGAGGCTGACGTCGACGTCCATGCCCCGCCCGGTGCGGCGGGCGCCCAGCACGGCGGAGACCAGGCCGAACGCGCACATCAGGCCGGTCATCATGTCCACGATGGAGACGCCGAACCGCGCCGGCGGCCCGTCCGGCTCGCCCGTCAGGCTGCAGTAGCCGGCTTCGGCCTGCATCAGATAATCGTAGCCGGGCCATGCCTTGCGCGGGTTGTCGCGCCCATAGGCCGAGAGGTGGGCGCAGACGATCGCCGGGTTCACGGGCCCGAGGGCTGCGTAGTCGAGGCCCAGCTTCTCCGGCAGGTCGCCGCGCAGGTTGTCGAGCACGGCATCCGATTCTGCAACCAGCGCGTGGAACAGCCGCATCCCGTCCTTGTGCTTCAGGTTCAGGGTAATGCTGCGCTTGTTGCGGTTGAACGCCTGATAGAACTGGCTGTCGCCCGGGCCGAACGTGAAGGGCCCGACATGGCGGCCGATCTCTCCGCCTTCGGCCGGGTTCTCGATCTTGATCACCTCCGCGCCGAGGTCGGCCAGCAGCATGGTTCCGAACGGCCCGGCGCCATACTGCTCCACGGCGAGGATCGTGACCCCTTCCAGCGGCAGCGTGCGATCGAGCGCCGGGGCAAGAGCGGCGGAGGGCGTGATCTGGTCCATGACGCGGGCCTAGATCGGGTTGCGTTCGATGAGGCGCTTGGCGATCAGCAGGCGCTGGATCTCGTTCGTGCCCTCGCCGATGACGAGCAGGGGGGCGTCGCGGTACAGCCGCTCGACCAGGAACTCCTTGCTGTAGCCGTAGCCGCCATGGATGCGCATGGCCTCGGTGGCGTTCTCCAGCGCGGCTTCGGTGGCGAACAGCTTCGCCATGCCGGCCTCGTAGTCGACGCGCTCGCCACGGTCGAAGGTGCGGGCGGCCTGGTCGGTCAGCAGGCGCGCCGCCTCGGTCCGGGTCGCCATGTCGCCGAGCTTCAGCGCGATGGCCTGGTGCTCGTGCAGCTTCTTGCCGAACGTGCTGCGCTGCTGGACGTACTTCACGCTTTCGTCGAGTGCCGCCTGCGCGATGCCGACGCCCCGGGCGGCGACGTTGATGCGGCCGAGCTCGAGGCCGGAGATGGCGCACGCCATGCCGCGCCCCTCGATGCCGCCGATCAGGCGGTCGACGGGGACGCGGTAATCCTCGAACACCAGCTCGGCGCTGTCGATGCCCTTGTAGCCCAGCTTCTCCAGCTTGCGGCCGACGCGGAACCCCGGCCCCTTCTCCGCCAGCAGCATGCTCATGCCCTTGTGGCGGGGCTGCGCGGCGGGATCGGTCTTGACCAGCAGGGCGAAGCAGGATCCCTCGATGCCGTTGCTGATCCAGGTCTTGGTGCCGTTGACGACGTAGTGGTCGCCGTCCAGCCGGGCGGTGGTGCGGATGGCCTGCAGATCGGTGCCCGCATCGGGTTCGGTCAATGCCAGGCCGCCGCGCAGCTCCCCGGTCGCGAAGCGGGGCAGGAACTCCTGCTTCTGCGCCTCGGTCCCGGTGCGGGCGACGATATGGGCCATGATGAGGTGCGAGTTGATGATCCCGGACACCGACATCCAGACGGTGGCGATCCGCTCGATCATGCGGGCGTAGGTCGTCGCGCGAAGCCCGAGGCCGCCGTATTCCGCGGGGATGAACGCGCCGAACAGGCCCATCTCCTTCATGCGGTCGACGATCTCCTGCGGGTAGGTGTCGTCGTGTTCCAGCTGCATGGCGAAGGGGCGGACGTGCCGCTCGAGAAAGCGGTCTACGCTGTCCAGAAGCTGGCGGTCCTCGTCCTGCTCGGACGAGATGGGTGCGATGACGTTCATGGCGTGATCCCCGTGGAGAGTGCGTCGGCCAAGGCGGACGCGGGATGGTGGGCAAAGGCGAGCACCGCGGCCTCGATGCGGGCGGCGGCGGCGGGCGAGAGGCTTGTGGCCGCGTTGGCGCGATACTTCTCGACGATGTCGGCATTGCCGAGCGGGCGGGCCGGGGCGCCGCGGTTGACCTCCTCCCGATGGTGCAAGGTGCGGCCGTCGGTGAGCTGCACGATCAGCTCGCCGGAGTAGGTGCGGGGAAACGGCGAATCCGGGTCGGGCGCGTAGCCCACGCGGGCCGCCAGGGCTAGGATGGCCGGGTCGGCCAGGGCCTCGGCCTCGAGCTCGGCCAGCGTCAGGCGGCCACGGACCCAGGCGGCGGCCACGAGGAAGGGCACGCTGAACTGGGCGTCGTACGCGTTCGCCGGGCGCTGCTTGTTGGCGGCGGGCTCGCAGACCACGGGGATGACCTGGTGCGGCAGCAGCGCCCGGATGGACGCGACCTCGTCCGCCCCGGCCTGGTGGCGCAGCTGCAGGGCGGCATCGACGCAGGCATGGGTGAAATGGCAGGCCGGAAACGGCTTGATCGACGTCGCCGCCAGCTCCCAGACGGCGCCGAGCCCCTGCGTCGCGCGCGCCAGGTCGAGACCCGCGGCCCGATGCCCGAGATAGGCGTTGAACAGGCCGAACCGCCCGGAATAGGGGCGGGCGGCGCCGGTGAACCCCTGGCGCGCCAAAGACGCCGCCGTGATGCCCGCCTGCGCGGCCCAGCCGGGATGCAGACGCTTGGTCCAGGCCCCGTCCTCAAGGAACTCGAGGCTGCCGGAGGCGGTCGCCAGCGCGATGCCTTGCGCCTGCACCAACTCGCGCTCCGTCAGCCCCAGCACGCGTCCCGCGGCGATGGCGGCGGCGAACGCGTTGACGACGCCGGTCGGGTGGAAGCCTGCGGCGTGGAAGGCCCCGCCCGCGACGGCGGCGATCCGCGTCGAGGCTTCGACGCCCGCGATGTAGCCCAGCAGCATCTCCTCGCCCGAGGCGCCCGAATGGACGGCGGCCGCGAAGACGGCCGGGAAGATGGCGGCGGTGGGGTGGATGACGCCGCCCAGATGCGTGTCGTCGAAGTCGAGCCCGTGGCAGAGCAGGCCGTTCATGATGGCGGCGTCACGGGGGGCCAGGCGGGCGGGCAGGCCGAACACCGGCACCTTTCCCTCTCCGCCCAGGCCGCGCAACGCCGTGAGCGTGCGGTGCGCGAAGTCGTAGCGGGAGGAGGCGTGGGCGATCCCGACCGCATCCAGTATGTGGTGGGCCGCGCGCGCCTGCACCTCGGCCGGGACCTGGTCGAGGGCGAGCCCGGCGGCGAAGGCGGCCAGGGCATGCGCGGGGTCGGGCGCCGTCTCCAGCTGGATCTCGGCGATGGCGTTCATGATGCGGCCTCTCCTGCCGTGGCCACGGCGCTTCGGGCGGGGATGAGGCTGCTGCGCTCGAAGGCCATGAACACGGTGCCGTCCGCCTTGAAGCCCTCGGTGCGGGTGGTGACGATGCCTTGCCCGGGCCGGGACCTGCTGGGACGGATGGCGAGCACCTCCGAGCGGGCATAGATCGTGTCGCCGGGGAAGACCGGGGCGGTGAGGGTGATCTCCTTCCAGCCGAGGTTGGCGATGGCGTTCTGGCTGATGTCGTCCACGGTCATGCCGAGGACCATCGCGAGGGTGAGGCCGCTGTTGACGAGCGGCTTGCCGAACTCCGAGCGGGCGGCGAAGGCTGCGTCGCAGTGCATGGGGTGCCGGTTCATCGTCAGCAGGCTGAAGTGGATGTTGTCCGTCTCGGTGATGGTTCGGCCGGGCCAGTGGCGGAATGTCTGGCCGACGGCGAAATCGTCGAGAAAGCGGCCGTGCGTCTGATGCTGCGGCATGGCGTGGTCCATGATCGCTTCGTCCCCAAATTTCTTGCCGCCATCTAATATGTCCAGACATGGTTCCGTCAATAGTTAGCAATTGACGCCCCCCATGTCCGGACATGATAGTCGCTCCAACGACGCCTCAGAGCGTCATGGAGGAATGATTGTCCGAACAGGTATCCCAGCCCGTCAACGCGGGCGCGCGGCTCGACCGCCTGCCGATCTCACGCTTCCATTGGCGCATCCTGTGGCTCATCAGCGCCGGCGCGTTCCTCGACGCGTTCGACATCTACCTGGCGGGCGGCGTCATCGCGGCGATGTTGAAGGAAGGGTTCTCGACCCTGGCCCTCAACGCGACCTTCGTCTCGGCGACGTTCCTCGGCATGCTGATCGGCGCCGGGCTGGCCGGCTGGGTCGGCGACCAGATGGGGCGGCGGTATTCCTACCAGACGAACCTGGCCGTGTTCGGCCTCGCCTCAATCGCGGCGGTGTTCGCGCCCAACATCTACTGGCTGATCGGCCTGCGGTTCATGATGGGGATCGGCTTGGGGGCGGAGCTTGTGGTGGCGGCCGGGACGCTGTGCGAGTTCATCCCGCCGCAATACCGGGGCCGGTGGATCTCGATGATGGGGCTGATCATCAACTCCGGCCTGCTGGTCGCGACCTTCACCGGCTACTTCGTCATCCCGAACCTGGGTTGGCGCGCCATGTTCGCGATCGCGGGGGTCGGGGCATGCGTCGTCTGGATGTTGCGCAAGCGGATGCCGGAGAGCCCGCGCTGGCTGGAATCCGTCGGGCGCACCGCCGAGGCGGAGGCGACGCTGGTGGCGATCGAGCGCGAGACGGAGGCGCAGCGTGGGTCTCTGCCGCCCGTGGGGCGGGTGGAGGACATGGTCCTGGGCCGTGTCCCGATGTCGCGCCTGTTCGCGCCGGGCATGCGCAAGCGGCTGCTGGCGGCCTGCCTGACGGTCGTGGCCGTCAACATGTCCGTCTACGGGTTCGTGGCGTGGCTGCCGAGCTTCCTCGTCCGGCAGGGCATGACCATCGTGCAGTCGCTGGGCTTCACGACGCTGATGTCGTTCGGCAGCACGGCCGGTGCGCTGGTCGGGCTGGTGCTGGCCGACCGGTTCTCGCGCCAGAAGTCCATCATCGGGTCGTGCCTCGCGATCATCGCCCTGGGCACCCTGTATCCCATGATGCGCGACCCGGCCGCCGTCACGGTCGTCGGCTTCGCGCTGATCACCAGCATCTATGTGCTGGTCACGCTCGGCCTCTATGCCTACGTGCCGGAGCTGTTTCCGACCGAGCTGCGGCTGCGCGGCACGGGGATCGCCGGCATGTGCGGGCGCGGCGCCTCCATCACCACGCCCTATCTGGCGGTGATGCTGTTCGAGCGGTTCGGGCTGCAGGGGGTGCTGCTGATGGTGTCGGGCGTGCTGGTATGCCTGATCGCGGCGATCCTGATGCTCCGCATCGAAACCGGGCAGCGCTCGCTGGAGGACCCGGAGGCGGCGGGGGGCCCGTTGGCGCGGCGGCAGGCGATGGCGGGGAATTAGCGGTGCCCGTATGGCTGTTCGCGCCGGCCAACGCGGCGCGCAAGGCGCAGGGGGCGCTGGCCAGTTCCGCCGAGCAGGTCGTGCTGGACCTGGAGGACGCGGTGCCGGACGGGGAGAAGCCGGCGGCCCGGGCGGCGCTGCAGGGGTTGGCGCTGCTGCCCCGCCGCGGGCGGCTGTTTGTCCGGGTGAACGCCATGGGCACGCCGCACTGCCTGCGCGACATCGAGGCGGCCGTGGCGGCGGGTGCGGACGGCATCATGCTGCCGAAGGCCGAGGGGGCCGACGAGGTGGCGGCCGTCGCATGGGCGCTGGCGCAGTTCGAGGCGGAGCGCGCCGCCGGCCCGCTGGACCTGGTGCCGCTGGTCGAGACCGCGAAGGGTTTGATGGTTCTGGCTTTGGGCGGTGCTTCAAGCGGGGCTTTTGGCGGCACCCCGGGCGGGGCCCGCTGGCCGGGGCGTGTGCGGCGGCTGGCGTTCGGCTCGGTGGATTACGAGATGGATCTGGGCCTGTCGGGCAATGCCGGGGCGGCGGCGGTGGAGAGCGCGCGGCACGGGCTGGTGCTGGCGTCGCGGGCTGCAGGGCTGTCGCCGCCGATCGACGGGGTCACCCTCGCTGCACGCGACGGCGATGCCTGCCTGCGCGACGGGTTGCACGCAAGCGGGCTCGGGTTCGGCGGCAAGCTGGCGATCCACCCGGCCCAGATCGAGCCGATCCAGTCGGCCTTCCAGCCGTCGGCGGCGGACGTGGACTGGGCAACCGAGGTCGTCACCCGCTTCGCCGAGGCCACGCACGACGGCTCCGGCGCGATCCTGGTCCGAGGCCGCCTGGTGGATGCGCCGGTGGTGGCCCAGGCCCGGCGTGTGCTCGCCCGCCGCCGTGATCCCGCCGAAGCCTGAACCGAAGCCTGGTTCCCGTCGCGACGTCCTGTGCACCTGGTTCGGCGGCACGCAGGAGGGCATCCCCGACATCTCCGCCTGTTGCGCGCGCCTGCCCGCCGGCACCGACCATTGGTTGCCGCCGCAGAGGCTGTCCGACGATCCCGGGCGGTCCGAGCAGAACCCCATCCTGTTCGCCGCCCCGGATGGCCCGTTATGGCTGATCTGGACGGCGCAGCTCGCCGGCAACCAGGACACGGCGATCGTGCGGCGCCGGGTCTCCGCCGATGGCGGCCGGACCTGGGGGGCGCCGGCGACGCTGTTCGACGTGGTCGGCACATCCGGCGTGTTCGTGCGCCAGCCGCCGGCCGTGCTGGACAACGGCGATATCCTGCTGCCGATCTGGTACTGCCACGCCCGCCCCGGCGAGCGCTGGGTCGGCAGCTACGACACCAGCGCCGTCCGCATCTCCACCGACGGCGGGACCACCTGGTCCGAGGCGGAGGTGCCGCACAGCCTCGGCTGCGTCCACATGGGCGTGCAGCAATTGACCGACGGCACGCTGCTGGCGCTGTTCCGCTCGCGCTGGGCCGACAGCATCCACGAAAGCCGGTCCCTGGCCCGCGGGCGCACGTGGTCCGCCCCGGTGCCGACGGCGCTGCCGAACAACAACTCCTCCATCCAGTTCACGAGGCTGGCCGACGGCCACCTGGCGCTGGTGTTCAACGCGATCAGCGCCGCCGACAGCGCCGACCGCCGGGCCTCGCTGTACGACGACATCGAGGATGATGGCCAAGGCCTGGTCGATTCCGTCGTCATCTGCGGCGGCGCATCCCTCTGAAGCGCGTTTCTCTGAAGCGCACGTCTCGGATGCGGGCGGCGGGACAGGATCCGTGCCGGGCCGATGCCGCTTTGCCAGCGGATCACGGATGGGGCAGGCTGGTCGCCGGCTCCAGCCGGTGAGGGATGCAACGATGTCAGGACCGTTCGAGCTGATCCGGCCGCTGCCGGGGGCGACCTTCGGCGGGACGCTTCGTCTGGTCGCGCAGCCGGGCGCCGAGGCGCTCGTGCGGGCCGCCGAGGCCGATCCCGGCGCCCTGCCTCAGGCGCTCGGCCAATGCCACGGCCTGCTGTGCCTGCCCGGGATGGACGCCATGGCCGACGATCCCGGCCTGCTGCTGCGCCTGAGCCGCATCTTCGGCCCCGAGGTCGAGGACTACCAGCACACCGGCATGGCCAAGAACATGATCCACCCGGACGTGTCCGAGATCTTCGTCGTCTCGAACATCCCCCCGGTCAGCCGCCAGCCGCCCGCGATGCCCGACCCGCCGCGCACCGCAGACGGGCGGCTGCCCACGCGCTACCCGCATCGGCATGGCTGGCACACCGACCAGAGCTACCGCCGGCCGCCGCCCGACGTCTCGCTGTTCCTGGGCGTCGTCCCGGCCCCGCAGGGCCAGGGGCAGACCCTGTTCGCCGACACCGTCGCCGCCTATGCTGCGTTGCCCGCGGCGCTGAAGGCCGAGGTCGACCATCTGGATGGCCTGCACGTCAGCTCCGGCGCGGGGCGGAAGCGCGATGCGGTGGTGTCCGGGCTTCCGCCCCGGGCGCTCGCGCCGCATGAGCGGCCGCAGCGCCAGCCGTTGGTCCGCACCCATCCGGTGACGGGGGAGAAGTCCCTCTACCTTTGTGAATCCGGGCAGATGGACTGGCTCGAGGGTCCCTTCATCGGCATGGAGCCGGGGCCGCATGGCGACGGTGCGGCCCTGCTCGACACGCTCATGGCCCATCTGACGCAGCCCGAGTTCGTCTATGTCCACGAATGGAACAAGGGCGACCTGATCGTCTGGGACAACCGGTGCACCCTGCACGCCGCCACCTGGTTCGACGCGGAGCGGGAGCAGCGGGTGATGTGGCGCACGACGGTCAGCGGCAACCCCGGTCCGGCCTATGCCGGCGAGGCGAGAAGCTGGCTCATCGCGAGCTGATCGCGGGTTTGGGGAGACGGCCATGGACGGCATCGTGCGAGACCCTGACGGGGTGGTGCGGCTGGCCTCACGGCGTTACCGGTACATCCATGACTGGGCTCGCCTGCCGCGCGGCTGGTCGTTCGGCGATGAGTCCGGGGGGCGGCCGCCCCGCACCGCGGTCAAGGGGGCCTATGCCGGGGAGGGGGAGATCGCCGTCATCTCCCGCGGCGGCCGCCCGGTCACGGTGTTCGACCTGGATGGGCGCTTCATTACCGCGTGGGGCGAGGGCCGCTTCACGCCTTGGCTGCACGGGATCGCCGTCACGCGCGACGGATGCATCTGGACCGTCGATGCCGGGTCGCACACGGCGGTCCGGCACGACCGCGACGGGCGGGTGCTGCAGACGCTGGGCGACCCGTTCGGGCCGTCCCGCACCATCGATGCCAAGCCCTTCAACATGCCCACCGGCCTCGCCGAGGCGCCGGACGGAAGCTTCTACGTCTCCGACGGCTACGGGAACCGGTGCGTGCACCGCTTCGCGCCCGACGGCACGCATCTGCACAGCTGGGGTGGCCCGGGCCGGGGGCCCGGCCTGTTCGCCGAGGTGCATTACGTCGCCGTGGCGCCAGACGGCCGGGTGTTCGTGACCGACCGGGACAACGCGGTGGTGCAGGTCTTCACCGGGGATGGCGCGCCGCTTGCCTCGTGGACGGGGTTCGACCGCCCCAGCGACATCGCGATCGCGGACGGCCTCGCCTACGTCACCGGGCGCGACGGGGTGTCCGTGCTGGGGCTCGACGGGACGCGGGCCGGGCATCTGCCGGCGGACGCGGTGGGACCGGTGCCGCTGCGCGGCCACGGCATCTGGCTCGACCCGGCCGGGAGCATCTACCTCGCCCAGGCTGGCAAGGTCGTCAGCAAGCTCGAACGGATCTGACCGCGGGGGGCGTGGTCGGCGCCGGTCAGGATCGCGGTGCCGCCGGGCGCGTCGCGGCACGCCGTCGCCAGACCCGGAGGTCCGCCATGACCTTGGCGGTCGTCACGAGCACCAGCCCGCACAGGGCGGCCTTCGACACCGTCTCCATCGTGCCCTCGATCAGCATGGCGTGCACCACTCCGCCGCCGACGATGACCACCGCGAGGCCCATGTGCGCGAGGCGCCACGTCCGTTGTCGCAGGCCCAGCCGCCGGCGGAACGCCGCGAGAAGCCCGACGGCGAAGATGGCCCACATCGCGACGACCCCGAAGGGCGAGAACGGTGTCGGCGACGCGAAAAGCAGCGCGTCGACCATGTCGGGCGGGCTGGTGATCCAGAGGCCGCCGACATGGAGCACGACCGTGGCGACCAGTGCACCGCCGATCCAGCGATGGGCCTGCCGGCCGCGGATGCCGGACAGGCCCGGCAGGTATCCGCCGGCCAGCAAGGGCTGGACGAGCACGAGGCCGAGCAGCGCGATCCCCGCGAACCCGGACACGATATAGACGGGGCCGCGCCATTCCAGCAGCTCGCTGGCCGCCGCGGCGCCGATCGGGAGGCAGACCGCCGCGGCGAGCGCGGCCCAGATCAGGATCGCCCGGCCCGCTCTCATCCGGCCGCTGTCAACGCGGTCAGACGGGCTGAAGGACGAAGTGCGCCTCGAGCCTCGTCTCCTTCGCGCTCCGCATCACGGGGCGCAGGAACACGGTCCTGAACTCGCCGCTGTCATAGGCGAGATGGCCATGCGGCTGGCCAAAGATCGGGAGGATCTGCGGCATCTCCAGGCGGAACGCCCCGTTCGCATCCGTGAGCGTGGCGCCGTGGCTTTGCGGCTCATGCTCCTGCCCCTCGGCCGTGTGCGCCCAAATCTGGATGCGCTGCCCGGCGAGCGGCGCGCCATCGCCCGCACGGCGGACGGTGCCCGTCATCCAGAACCCGCCCTTGCCGATCCGCTCGACGATCGCAGCGCCTCGGCGGTAGTTGTTCGACCCGCCGGACATGGATTCCGTCGGCGGAACACCCAGCGCGCGGGCGGGCGACCGGAGCCCGGACATCCCGGTTGCCAGCATGGCACCGCCGGCGACGACGAGCGTGCGGCGATGGATCACGGAAGGGGTCATTGGCGGTGCCTTTCACGAAGTGTGCATCGGGCAGTGATGGGCTTCTGCCGCGAGCGTAGACGCTCCTCCTGCGCCGAGAAAGCCTCGTCGCGGATCGGCCGCCCTATGTCCCCAGCCCCGCGAACTCCGGTTCCTCGAACACCTCGCGGGCCACCTTGAACGCCTCGCCGGCCGTGGGCACGCCGCAGTAGATGCAGGCCTGGAGGAACACCTCCTGGATCTCGGCCCGCGTCACCCCGTTCGTGAGCGCCCCGCGGACATGGATCCTCAGCTCGTTCGGCTTGGCCATCGCGGCCAGCATGGCCAGGTTGATGATGCTGCGCGTGCGCCGATCGAGCCCGGGGCGGCCCCAGACCTCGCCCCAGCAATAGCGTAGCGCCAGCTCCTGGAACGGCCGGTCGAAGTCGGTGGCCGCGGCCAGCGCGGCCTCGGAGCGGTGCCCGCCGATCACGGCGGCGCGGATGTCCTTGCCCTGTTGCAGAAGGTCTTGGCTCATCGGGGTTCCCTTCGATTGTCGGTGACGAAGCGCAGCAGCACGTGGCCATAGGCGGCGTGGTCGGGCAGGGCGATGCCGCCCGGGCCTGACACGCTCGGCACCTTGGCCGCATCCAGGATACGCTGCACGGCAGACAGGTCCGCCACGTGGATGTCGATGCCGATGCAGGCCGCGGCGTCGGCCCCGGTGCGCGGCTCAGACGCGACGCCCAGCTGGGCCGCCCAGGCGCCGGGCGGCACGACGGCGATGACGCCGCGACCGGTGCGCACCGCGTGGCCGATCGGCGTCGCGGACACGGCATCGTGGCCGAACAGGCGGCCCAGCCGGTCCAGCAGCGGGCCGGGGTCGGGGGCCACGTAGGTGAGGCCCGCAAACCCCAGGGCACCGTTCGCATGGTGCAGCCATTCCGGCACCCAGATCAGCTCCGGCCGATGCTGCTGACACAGGAAGTGGGACGCGCGGGGCAGGGCGGGGTCGAGCAGGATCTCGAGCGTCACGACCGCCTCGTCCCAGTCGTGGCCAGGGACCTTCACCCGGCGGCGGAAGTCCACGCGGCCCTGGGCGGCCAAGCCCTGCACCGCAAGCCGGGCGCGGTCGCCGGGCGCGTCCTCGCTGTACAGCGCCACGAGCGACACCCCTTCGCGTTCCGCCAGGGCATCGGCCATATGGCGGCCGAAGCGGAAGCTGCCGACGGCGTGGCTGTCGAGCAAGGTGTCGTCATAGACGCCCATCAGCTCCAGCGCCGAGCGGTCGAACATGATCAGGCTGGTGCTGGTGCCCCAGGGATGCCTGCCGGTCGGCGCCGTGTTGAATCCGAGCTTGCGGTAGCGCGCGGCCGTCGCCTCGATGTCGCGGACGAGGACCAGCGGGTGGTCGATGGCGAGCATCGGGGCGTCTCCCTCGGGGATGTGGCCGCTCATGGCGTGGATGCGCAGCGCCCGTTCCTACCCGGCCGCCGCCTTCGGCCGGTAGCCGGACATGCGGGTGAAGTCGTCGGAGTCGGGCACTGCGGTGCGGTCCTCAAGCCAGAGCCGGGCCACCTCGCGGCTGAGCGGCAGGTCGAGGCCGACCTCCCGTACCAGATCGGCGGCGAGACCCACGTCCTTGCGCATCAGCCCGGCCGCGAAGCCGCTGTCGAAGCGATTGGACATGATCCATCTGGGGAAGTGGACCTCGCTGATGCCGCTCCGCCCGGTCGCGGCGTTGACGACCTGCAGCACGGAAGCGGCCTCCACGCCCGCCGCCTCGGCCAGGCGGAACGCCTCGCCGGTCGTGACCATGTGGGCGGCGACGAGCATGTTGTTGATGAGCTTGGCCACGTTGCCGGCACCGGACGACCCGACATGGACGGATGTGCCGGCGACGGCGTCGATCACCGGGCGGGCGTCGGCCAGGTCCTGCTCGCTGCCGCCGATCATCATCGTCAGCGTGCCGTCCGCGGCGCCCGCGGGTCCGCCGCTGACCGGCGCGTCGAGGTGCCCGTGGCCCGCCTCGCCCAGCAGCTTCGCCAGGCGCCGGCTGGTGGTGGGGTCGGCGGTTGAGGTGTCGACGACGACGACGCGCCGGTCGCGCCGGGCCAGCAGCGCGTCGGGGGTGGTCAGCACGGCCTCCACATCGCGGGCGTAGGGCAGGGACGACAGCACGGCGTCGGACTCGCGCAGCAGGTCGGCGAGGCCCAGCAGTCGGACGCCCTGGGACGCGGCCAAGTCGCCCCGGGCGGCGCTGAGGTCGAAGCCCAGCACCTCGAACCCTGCCCGGGCCAGCGTTGCCGCCATCGGCAGCCCCATGTTGCCGAGCCCGATGACACCTACACGATTGATCCGCATTGCCGCAGCTCCCGCCTCGCCGCGGGACGCCGCGGCCGATCGGCCCATGGGTGTCACGGGATCGGGGCTTCGGGCAACCTTCGGGCGTTGCATGATGCCGCGCCGGACCCGATCATGGCGCGATGGCTGACTTCACCTTCCTCCATGCAGCCGACCTGCATCTGGACAGTCCGCTGCGGGGGCTCGACCCGACCGCCCCGGCCGAGCGGATCCGCTCGGCGACCCGGCATGCATTGACGCGGCTGGTGGACTTCGCGATCGACGAGAAGGTGGCCTTCGTGCTGTTCGCCGGGGACCTGTACGACAGCCGGAACTACGACTGGCATACGGGCCAGTTCCTGATCCAGGAGCTGGGGCGGCTGCTGCGGGCCGGCATCGAGATGGTCTCCATCGCCGGCAACCACGACCCGCTGCAGGAGATCTCCAAGAAGCTGGCGATCCCCGGGATGCTGGGCAGCGACAGTGCCGAGACGAGGCTGCTGCGGAACGCCCCGGTCGCGGTCCATGGACGGAGCTACGCGGTCGCGAAGACCCTGGCCGACCTCACCGCCGGATACCCGGAGCGGGTCGCCGACCTTCTGAACATCGGCCTTCTGCACACGGCGTGCGGCCAGGGCGGCCACGACAACTACGCCCCGTGCAGCGTCGCCGACCTGCGGCGGCTGGGTTACGACTACTGGGCGCTCGGCCACATCCATGTCCGCAGCGAGTTGTCGCGCGACCCCTGGATCGTCTTCCCCGGCAACCTGCAGGGCCGGCACGTGAACGAGGAGGGGTCCAAGGGCGCGACGTTGGTGACGGTGGCGCAAGGCAAGGTCCGGGCCGCGGAGCACGTGCCGTTCGACGTCCTGCGCTGGCAGAAGCTCGATGTCCCGGCCGCCGGGGCCGAGCATGAGGAGGATGTCTGGAACAGGGTCCGCCTCGCGCTGGACAACGCGGTGCTGATGTCGGACGACCGGTTCCTGGTGGTCAGGGTCCGGCTGACAGGCGAGTGCGCGGCCCATGCCGACCTGGCGCGCAACCCGGAGGCGACCCGCGAGGCGGTGCGCGCCGTCGCGTCCGAAGTCGCCGGGCCCGGGCGGATGTTCGTGGAAGACGTGCGGATCGACACGGCGCCGGCGATCGACTTCGCGGCCATGCGGACGCAGCCTGGTGCGGTGGGCGCGCTGATCGAGGCGTTGGAGATGGGATGCGCCCCCGATGCGGACACGACCCAGTTCGCCAAGACGCAGCTCAACCACGCCGACGGCCTGCTGGACGCCGGGCACCCGGCCTTTGCGATGGCGGAGGGGCGCATCCCGGACGAGCTCGCGGCCCGGGCCCGCGCCCTGATCCTGGCCGAGCTGGCGCGCCGCCCATGAGGCTGCGTCGCCTGCTGATCCAGGAGTACGGCTGCTTCGAGCGCGCGGACCTGACCCTGTCGGCCGAGCCCGGCTGCATCGACCTCGTCGTCGCGCCGAACGGGGCCGGAAAGTCGGTGCTGCGGCATGCCTTCCACGACCTGCTGTTCGACATCCCGATGCAGTCGCCGATGCAGTTCCGCTTCCCCTACAAGGGCATGCGCCTGCATGCCGAAGCCGTCGCGGCCGATGGCGTGGGCTTTGAGTTCGGCTGGACGCGCGGCGCGAAGCCGCAGCGCGTCACCAACGATCCCGGGCGGTATGCGGCCTTGCGGGCCGAGACCACGCCCGACCAGCTGGAGCAGCTGTTCGCGCTCGACACGGCCCGGCTGCGCAAGGGCGGCCTCGACCTGAAGGGCGGCGCGACCCTGGCGGCGGCCCTGCTGTCCGGCACGGGCGAGCTGGCGTCGGCCCGGAAGGTGCAGGCCGGCATCGATGCGCGCCGGGTGGCCAACTGGGGCCCGCGGCAGAGCAAGCCGCCGCTCAATGCCGCGATGGCTGCGGTGACGAAGGCGCGCGACGCGGCCCGGGCTGCGGCGCAACGCCCCCAGGAGCGGGAGCGGCAGGAGCAGGACCTGCAGGCCGCCCGGCAGGAGCATGCCGACGCGCGCAAGGCGGCCGGGCAGACGCAGGTGACGTTGCAGCGACTGAACCGCATTGCGCTGACGCGGCCGCACCTGGAGGCGCTTGCCGTCGCGGGCGACTGGTTCGCGGCCCACCCCGATGCGCCCGCGCTGCCCCCTGGTCTGGACGTTCGGCTGGCGGAGGCGAGGGCCGAGGTGGCCCGAACGCATGCCGTGCTGGAGTCGGCCGAGGCCGCGGTGAAGCGCGGCGAGGCGCAGCTGGAGGGTTTTCCCCAGGACAAGACGCTCGATCCGCACGCGCACCTCTTCTCGGGCCTGCTGGAGCGCCTGGGCGAGGTCGAGAAGGATGCGGTCGACCTCGTGGCCGTGCGGGCGGAGCTTTCGGCGGCGCTCGACCAGGTCGCGGCGTCGTTGCGAGACATCGGGATGCCGCCCGACGAAACGGATGCCGCCAGCCTGGTGCCGACGGTCGATCTGCTGGCGGCGAGCCGCGCCGCCATCGGATCGTATCCGGGTCTCGCGGCCACGTCGAAGCTGTGCGGCGACCGCGTGGCCGAGGAGACGCGGCGGCTCGGGGACGCCGAAGCCGTCCCGCTGCCGGAGGGTTCGGCGACCGACGGCCTGGCCGAGCTGCTGAAGGAGATCCGGGCGGAGCGCAACCCGGTGCAGCATGCCACGTCGGTCGCCGGGGAGGTTCGGGCGGCCCGGGCTGCGCTGGAGGGCGCGTTGGCCAAGGTGCCGGGCTGGACCGGCGGCGTCGCGGCGCTGATGGCGCTCCCTACGCCGGTCGAGGCGGCGTTCGAGCGGCTGGACGCCGCGCGCGCCGAGGCTGCAGCCAGGGCCGGGACGGATGCGGGGGAGCTGGCCCGGCTGGAAGCGGCGATGGCGACGATCGGGGCCAGGCTGTCCGCGATCGGGGCCCGGCCCCTGCCTGACGATGCCGCCATCGCCGCAGCCCGGGCTAGGCGGGACGGGGGATGGAGGCTGGTGGAGAGGCGGGTGTTTGCCGGCGCGCCGGACGTGGCGGGCGAGGCGGCCTATGCCGGCGGCCTGCCGCTCGCGATCGCGTTCGAACGGGATCTCCGGGCCGCGGACGACATCGCCGACCTCCGGGTGCGGGAGCTGGAGCGGGTCGACCAGGCTGAACGCCTGGTTCGGGAATCCCGGGACACCCGGGCGCGGATCGGCACCGCCGAGGCGGCCGCCTGCGCATCGCGACACGCTGCGGCGCTTGCGGTGGATGGCTGGGCCGCGGCCGTGGCACCGCTGAGGCTGGCTGGGGCCTCGACCCTTCGCGAGGTGCGCGCCTTCGCTTCGGCCCGTCTGCTGGCGGTGGACGCGCAGGAGGCGTTCAGCCTGGCGAGCGGGAAAGCCTCGGCATTGGACGCCCAGCATGCGGGCTGGGCGGCGCGCCTGTCCTCGTCGCTTGCGGTGCCCGCCGGTGCGTTACCGGACCTGTTGGCCGCCGCGGATGCGAGGGTGAAGGCGGCCGAGGCCTCGCGGCAGGCGAGGGCGCTGCACGCGGCGGAGACGAAGGCGGCCAAGGCGGCCCTGGCGAAAGCCGAGGCGGCCCGGCAGGCCGCAGACGGCACCATGCGGGCGTGGCGGGAGGGGTGGGACGCGCTGCTGGTCCGGCTGGGCAGGCCGGCGGGCGAGGCGCCCGAGGCGACGGCCGCGGTGCTGGACCGGCTTGTCGACCTGGCGCGCGACACGCGGGAGGCCGTGACCCTCGAGCGCCGGATCGTCGGCATGGAGGCGGACGTGGGCCGCTTCGAGGCCGATGTGGAGGCGCTGGCCCTGGCATTGCGGCACCCACGGGCTGCCACGCCCTTCGAGACGGCACGGACCCTGAACGCCCGCTGGACCCTGGCCGCCCGCCAGGCGAGTGCCCGGGCCGAGACCGAGAAGGCGGTGAGCGGGAGCCGGGCGGTGCATGACGCCGCCGGGCAGAAGGCGATCGAGGCGCGCCGGGACCTTGCCGCCGCCATCGCGGCGACCGGGGCGCGTGACGAGGACGGCGCGGCAAGCCGCCTCGCCGCCGCACGCGAATACGACCGCCACGCCGCCCTGCGGGATGCCGCGAACAAGGGTCTATCGGACCATGGCGCCGACCTGCCGCTCGCCGTGCTGCAGGACGACGCGCGGACCGTCTCGGCCGAGGACGTCGCTGCCGGGCGCGACGGGGCCGAGGAGGAAGCCCGGCTGGCGCTCGAGCGGGCCGAGCGGGCCGCCGTTCGTCTCCAGGAGACCGAACGCGCCTTCGACGAGGCGGCCGCCTCGATGCAGTCGCTGGACGCGGCGGCCGAACATGCCGCCGCCGCTGCGACGTTCGCCAGGCTGTTGGACGAGCAGCTGCTGCTCCGGGTCGCGTCGGCCATGCTGAAGCGGGCGATGCAGCACGTGGAGCAGGACGCCGGCGACAAGGGGCTCCAGCGGATCTCCGACGCGTTCGGCACGCTGACGGGAGGGGCCTACGAGCTGGCGCTCGACGACGCGGACGGCTCGACCCTGCACGCGATCGAACGTGCGTACCCGAACGAGAAGAAGAGGCTGGAGCAGCTGTCGGAAGGGACGCGCGACCAGCTTTACCTGGCGCTGAGGATGGTGGCGCTGCGCGAGCATGCCGAAGCTGCGGCCCCGCTGCCGTTCATCGCCGACGACATCCTGCAGACCTTCGACGACCGAAGGGCGGCTGCGGCCCTGACCGCCCTGGTGGACCTGAGCCGGACCCTGCAGGTCATCGTGCTGACGCATCACGAGCACCTGGCCGGGCTGGCCGCCTCGCTCGCGCCGGACCAAATCAGGATCCATCGGCTGCAACAGTGACGGCCGCCGGCCCTCGGCCGGCCCTCAGCCGGCCATCGTGACGGCGATCCTGCCGGCGGCCTGGGCGATGCAGCGGGCCGCGCCGAGGTCCAGGGCCTCGGGCCAGCGGTCCTCGACCAGGTGGAACAGGGCGTTGGACCCGATGAAGGTCAGGTAACGCCCGCCTGCCCGGTGGATCGCCCGCGATTCGCCGAACGGCACCTGGGTCGGCGGCGAGAGGCCCGCCGCGGGATGGCCTGCCGTCTCAAGCGCCGTCGCGCCCAGGGTCCGCAGGTCCTGCTGTGGCGATTGCAGCATCAACGTGCCGTCCCGGGCACCGATGTTCGCGCCGAAGTGCAGCCAGTCGCCCCCGGCGACCAGGGTGGGCCGGCGGGCCATGAAGTCGTCTAGCCCGATATGGCCGAGCTCATGGCCGCTCGATGCCACCAGGGTCACATCGGCCGCGGGCGGCTGGGCCCGCAGGGCGCGCAACACCGCGAGCCAGCAGACCAGACCGCCGCCCCGTTCGGATGCGCAGTGCCACCAGCCGCTGCGTGGGGTCATGACCAGCAAAGGCCGCCCGCCCGCCGTCCTGCCGGGCACGTGGGCGACGACGTTGCGGACCGTCGTCGGGATCCGCCGGACCTCGGCGACCACGCGGGCCGTGTCCCCCCGCGCCGCGGCGGCCGACAGGCGGGCGCCTTCCCGGCTGGACACCAGGACGGTCGGGACGCCGTACGGATGCAGAAAGCTTTCGGCGTTGAACAGCGCGAGGCCGTCCCGTCCGCCGGACGTCACCGTGATCAGCGCGCGGGCCCCCGGGGAGCGGCGGAACTGCTCGTAGGCGGGTTGGTAGATCGAGAGTGGGCTCAGCGTCTGCAGGCCGATCTCGGCGCCGGGGCCGCTCCCGAGCCGGCCGGCGATCCCCTCCGGCCCGGTGAAGGCGGCGTCGAACATCGGGACCGCCGGGATGCGCAGCCCGCCGATGTCGATGTGGCATGCCGCGGGCTCGACCCGGTCGATCGCGAACTCCTCGAACGTGACTTCGGCACCCAGCGATCTCGCCTCCGCAGCCAGCCAGTCCGCGTTCTCCGCGTCGGCCAGGTGTCCGGTGCGATGGTGGCCCTGCGCGTCGTAGGCCCGCAGCACCCCTTCGACCCACGGGTCGGCATCGCCCGTCTGGGCTGCGGCCGGCCGGCTCCGCCCGGCGAGGAAGGCGGCGCCCACGCCGGCCGTCACCGCGGCGCGCCGGCCGAGCGCTGGTGCACTGCTGGTCATCGTTGCCCCCCTGTCCGGCCTGTCGCGGCCGCTGGCTGGAAGCATGGCTGCGACCCGGCGGCCCGTCCACCCGCCGCCGCTGTGCCGGTTGCATCCGACCGGCCGGACGACCTAGCTTCGCCGCCTGGGCCCGCCATGCACGAGCGGCCCGTGGGAGCGGGACAGCTTGGACGACCGGACGCCGCTCGATCTCGCACGGCTGGAGCCTTGGCTTGCGGCGCACGTGCCGGGCTATCGGGGGCCGAGCCGTGCGGTGGCGTTCCAGGGAGGGCAGTCCAATCCCACCTACCGGCTGCACGCCGCCTCGGGCGACATCGTGCTGCGGCGGCGGCCGGCCGGCCCCGTGCTGCCCAGCGCGCACCAGGTCGACCGCGAGTTCCGCGTGCAGCGGGCGCTGCACGGCACCGGCGTGCCCGTCCCGCAGATGCATGCGCTGTGCCGGGACGATGCGGTGATCGGCAGCGACTTCTACGTCATGGAGTACCGGCCCGGGCGCGTGTTCTTCGATGCCCGGCTGCCGGAGCTTCCGCCAGAGGAGCGGGGCGCGATCTTCCGGTCGATGGCCGACACCATCGCCCTGCTGCATGCCGTGGACCCCGGCGCGGTCGGCCTGGGCGATTTCGGCCGGCCGACCGGATACCTGCAGCGGCAGTTCGCCCGCTGGTCCCGGCAGTACCGGCTGTCCGAGACCGTGCCCATCCCGGCGATGGACCGCTTGATCGGCTGGTTGCCGGACCGCCTGCCGGAATCGGGCGAGACCCGGATCGTGCATGGCGACCTCCGGCTCGACAACTTGCTGATCCATCCGACCGAGCCGCGGGTCGTCGCGGTGTTCGACTGGGAGCTGTCGACGCTGGGCGACCCGCTTTCGGACCTGGGTTACAACGCGCTGGCCTGGCGGCTGGAGCCGGACCTGTTCCGCGGCGTGCTCGGCTGCGACCTGGCGGCGCTCGGCATCCCGGACGAGGCCGCGTATCTCGAGGGCTACATGCGCCGGGCGAACCGGACGGCGCTGCCGGACTGGGAGATCTACGTCGTCTTCAACCTGTTCCGCCTGGCCGCCATCATCCAGGGGATCGCCAAGCGGGCCCAGGACGGGACGGCGTCCGACCCCGCCGCCGCCGCCCTGGGCGCCAAGGCCACGCCGATCGCCGAACGCGGGTGGGAGCTGGCGTCGCGGCTTGCGTGAACCCGTGCGGACGGGGGCGCGGCAGCTTCAGGCCGGGCTGCCCGGAGCGGTCAGCCGCCCTGCGAGGGACGGAGGCGGCCGGTCAGGCGCGCCGCCCATTCGGGGTGGTCGATCCAGGCCAGCAGGTTGGCCCGGCTCGGCGCCTCGCCCCCGATCGCCAGCACGGACCGCCAGGCCGTCGCCAGCATGCAGGACAGGACGGGCGCGCCGCCGACCCGCGGCCGTTCGAGAATGGGTTGCAGCGTCGGCATGCCCGTCCCGAGCATGACGACGGCGTCGAACATGGGTGCATCAGGCTCGGCGGCATCATCGAGGGAGTCGAGCGCGGCCCGGGCATCGGCGGCTGGCATGGCGTAGATCGGGTGGAACGCGCCCCCGGCCGCGCCGACCTCGACGACGCGCGCGACCTCGAACCCCGATGCCGTCCAGTAGGCGACGCTCGCCTCGGTCAGGGCCTGCGGATAGGGGGAGACGAGCGCGATCCGCCGCGCCGCCAGCGCCTGCAGCGCCGCGACGACAGCCAGCCCGGAGGTCACGACCGGCTTGCCGTAGCGGCTGGACACCGAGTGGACGAGCGTCTGCTCGCGGCCGGGCCCCGCCAGGTACGAGGCGCCCGTGCAGGCCACGGCGATCACGTCGACGGGGGCGTTGGCGAACTGGGCCGGCCACTCGCCGAGGCGCTCGAAGTATTCGGTCAGGCGGTCCGCCATGGCGGGGGCGTGGCTGACCATGCGGGCGTTGATGCAGGCGACCCCGGGCGGCAGCAGGATGCAGAGCTCCGGCTCGACCGTCGTGTTGGCCTGCGGCGTCAGGGCGCCGATCAGCCCCCGGCGCGCATACTCGACGCTCATGCCCGATGCCTCCTATGACAGCGGGGCCAAGCCTGTATTATCGATAGGACAGGGTCAAGGAGACAGAGCCGTGGCTTCGACGGACGTCGTTGTGGCGGGTGGGGGGCCGGTCGGGCTGTGCCTGGCCTTGCTGCTGACGGAGGCTGGCCTGGCCGTCACCGTCGTGGAGGCCGAGGCGGCCCCCGCACGCGACCTGCGCGCCTCCACCTTCCATCCCCCCACGCTGGACATGCTGGAGCCGCTGGGCATCACGCCGTCGCTGCTCGCGGCCGGGCTGCCGTGCCGGCATTGGCAGGTGCGGCTGCATCCGTCGGGCGACCGGGCCGTGTTCGACCTCGGGGCCCTCGCGGCGGACACGGCGCACCCGTATCGCCTGCAGTGCGAGCAGTGGAAGCTGTCCGACGCCCTGCGTGCCAGGCTGGAGGGCAGGCTGGAGCTGCGCACCGGGGCCCGCGTGACGGGCTTCGTCCAGGACGATGCCGGCGTCACGGTCGAGGTGGCCGGGGCGGACGGCGGGCAGACCCTGCGGGCCGCGTTCCTGGTCGGCTGCGACGGCGCGCGCAGCACCGTGCGGCAGGGGCTCGGGCTGTCGTTCGACGGCGAGACCTATCCGGAGACGACGATCCTGGCCACGACGATCTTCCCGTTCGCCGAGCATCTGGAGGGCCTGTCCAACGTCACCTATTGCTGGCGCGAGGGGGCGGGCAACTTCAGCCTGCTGCGCGTGCCCGGCCGGTGGCGGGTGTCGATCTACCCGCGGGAGGACGTGCCGATCGAGGCGCAGATGACGCCGGAGGCACTCGACGCCAGCCTCCAGGCCGTCGTGCCGCGGCCGGAGCGCTACGAGGTGCTGGAGTGCCGGCCCTATCGCGTCCACATGCGGATGGTCGAGCGCTACGCCGTGGGGCGCGTGGCGCTGGCCGGCGACGCGGCGCACGTGAACAGCCCGGCGGGGGGCATGGGCCTGAACGGCGGCCTGCACGACGCGTTCGAGCTGGCGGCGGCGCTCTCGGCCAGCCTGGCCGGCGCCGATCACGGCCCGTTGCTGGACCGCTACGACCGCCGCCGCAGGCCCATCGCGCGGGACGAGATCATGTCGCAGGCCGATCGCAACCGCAGCCGCATGCGCGAGCGCGACCCGGAGCGCCGCCGCGCCCTGCTGACCGGGCTGCAGGCGATCACCGCCGACCCGGCCCGGCTGCGCGCGCACCTGCTGCGGACGTCCATGATCGACGGGCTTCGGCGCGCGGCCGCGGTGGACTGAACCAGGGCACATCTCAGGGGCGCGACGGGGACGGTCACGGGCGGCCACCGGAGGCGTGCCACGGGATCAGCAGGCGCCGGGCCGCACCGACGGCGGCATAGAAGGCGAACCCGACCAGCGTCAGCAGGACGATGACGGCGAACAGCATGTCTGTCTGGTAGGCGTTCATCTGCGCCACCAGCAGGTAGCCCAGCCCGGCATTGCCGCCCAGGAACTGCGCGACGACGCAGCCGATGATGGCCAGCACGATGCCGACCTCCATCCCGGTCAGGATGTAGGGCGCGGCCGACGGCAGCTCGAGCCGGGTGAACTGGTGCAGGCGGCTGGCATTGAGGCTGAGCATGACGTCCCGGTGGCCGATCTCGATCGACTTCACGCCCAGCACGGTGTTGGTGAAGATGGGGAAGAAGGCGATGACGGCCGAGACGAGCACCTTGGACGTGCTGCCGAAGCCGAACCAGACGATGAACAGGGGCACGAGCGCCACCTTCGGCACCACCTGGCTCGCGACGATGAAGGGGTTCAGCGTCCGTTCCAGCCAGCGCAGCTTGCCCACGGGCACGCCCAGCAGCACGCCGGTCAGCGCGGCCAGGGCGAAGCCGCCCAGCGTCTCCTCGACGGTGACCCAGACGTGTCGCCAGGTGGACGGGGTCTGCAGCAGGTCGACGAAGCCGGACCACACGGCGCTGGGCGGCGGCAGGATGAACGGCGACACCCCGGCCGCCGTCACGTACCACTGCCAGCCGCCCAGCAGCAGCAGGGCCAGCAGCGGCGAGGCGAACCACTCGACGCGGCGCAGGACCGAGCGCCTCAAGCTGGTGCGTCCGGCGGGGTGCCCAGCTGGGCGTCGAGCCGGGCGCGCAGGTCGGCGCAGAGGGCCGTGAAGCCCGGTTCGGCCTGGAGGGCGGCGGCGCGGGGGCGCGGGAACCCGACCTCCACGATGTGGTCGACGCGGCCAGGGCGGGGCGACAGCAGCACGACGCGGTCGGCCAGGAACACCGCCTCGGCGATCGAGTGCGTGACCAGGACGATCGTGCACCGGGTCTGCCGCCAGATGCGTTGCAGCTCGAGGTTCATCGCGTCGCGCGTCATGGCATCCAGCGCGCCGAAGGGCTCGTCCATCAGCAGGACCTGCGGGTCGTAGCTGAGGGCGCGGGCGATGGCGGCGCGCTGCCGCATGCCGCCCGACAACTCGCGCGGCCACCGCTGCTCGAACCCGGCGATGCCGACGGTGGCCGCGAGCGCGCGGGCCTTGCTGCGCTGTTCGGCCCGGGATGCGCCGCGCATCGACAGCGGCAGCGCGATGTTCTGCTCGATCGTGTACCAGGGGAACAGGTTGGCGTCCTGGAACACGACGCCGAGGTCGGCGACGGCCGCCGGGTCGCGCCGGCCGCCGGCCCAGAGGTCGCGCCCGCCGACCTGCACGCGGCCCTCGGTCGGCGCGATCAGACCGGCGATCAGGCGGAGCATCGTCGTCTTGCCGCAGCCGGAGGGGCCGAGCAGGACCACCAGCTCGCCTTCCGCGATCGAGATGTCCGTCGGCGACAGCGCCACGACCGAGCCGCTGTCGGTGTCGTAGCGTTTCCCGACCTGATCGAGCCGGATCGCTGCCACGGGGGCGGCGGGCCTAACCGCGGGCCGCTTCGTCGACGAAGCGGTTGGTGTAGACCTTCGTCACGTCGGCGATGTCGGCCAACCCGGCCTCGGCCAGGTTGTCGCGGGCGGACTGCCACAGGGCGGGGATGTTGCGCAGCAGGTTCTGCGGGCCCTCGCTGAGCCAGAGGTCGATGTCGCCCTTCACCGTGCGGATCAGGCCGGGCCTGTCGCGGATCCCGGGGATCTCGAACTGCGCGGCGGCCCGGTCGAGGATCGGCTCCAGCGGGCCCCGCACCATCTCGTCGGCGCTGGCCTTCAGGGCACGGACGAAGCCGAGCACCAGCTCGGGCTGCCGGTCGATGATGGCCTGGGTGGTGAAGTAGCTCTGGCTGGGCATCTTGGCATAGCGGTCCGTGCTCCAGGCCAGGAGGGGGGCCTTCTGCTGCTGCAGCACCTCCACCACGTTCGACGTGGCGATGAAGCCGTCGATGCGGCCCTGCTGGATCAGCGCGAAGCTGCCGGGGTTGTTGCCCACGACCTCCCGCGGGACCTCGGCCTTCGGCACGCCGACCTTCTTCAGCAGAAGATCGAGGAAGTTCTCCGTGGTGCCGCCGATGGAGACGACGCCCATGCGCCGGCCCCGGAGGTCCTCGGCCTTCTCGATCGGCTTGGCCGCGTTGCTGATGACGAAGAAGGTCGAGCCCTGGAAGATCGTCGCGATCGAGACGAGTGCCAGGTCCTTCTGCGCCGACATGGCCTTCATGACGTCGATCGCGGCGCCCCGGGTGAACTGGCACCGCCCGGCGGCGAGCTGCTGGACGGCGGCCGCAGCCCCGCCCGCGCCCAGGACCTGCGCGTCGAGCCCGGCCGCCTTGAAGTGGCCGCCGCTGCTGGCGTTCATCATCTCCAGAAAGTCGACGATGAAGCCGAACGGCGTCAGCACGACGACCGGGGCCGCCGCCCTTGCACGGCCCGCGAGCGCGAGCCCGCCTGCCCCGGCGATCACGGCACGACGGCTCAACTTGGTCTGCATCGTCCAGCTCCCGGTTCTGTCGGCGGCATAGGGGTGTTCGGACCATACGGAGGAGACGGGCCCGGCGCGAGACGCTCGTGGGCAGGGACCGTCCGGCGCGGCGGTCATGGCGTGAGCGCCCCGCCGTTGATCCACAGCACCTGGCCGGTCATGTAGGCGGCACCCGGGCCGCACAGGAACAGGATCGGGCCCGCGACATCGGCTGCGGTGGCGATCCGGCCCATCGGGATGGTGCTCGCATGGGCGGACACGTCGAGCCGGGGCCCGGTCGCGCCCCGTCCGGTGCCGCCGCGCAGGAACTCGGTGTCGACCGCGCCGGGGGCGACCGCGTTGGCCCGCACGAGCGGCGCGTTCTCGACCGCGATGGACTTGGTCAGCGCGATCAGCCCGGCCTTCGCCGCGCCATAGGGGCCGTAGCCCGGCATCAGACGCGCCGCGAGGCCGGAGGAGACATGCACCAGCGCGGCCGGGGTGCCGCCCCGTCCGGATGCAAGCAGCAGCGGCAGGGCGGCCTGCGCCACCAGGAAGGCGCCGGTGAGGTTGGCGGCCACGACGGCGTTCCATCGTGCCGGGTCGAGCGTCTCAACCGGGACCTTCTCCGCGGTGAAGCCCGCGAGGTTGACCAGCGCGTCCAGCCCGTCGAGCCCGGCGAATGCGGCGGCGACGCTGGCGGGGTCGGTGACGTCGATGGGGCCGGCCGCGGCGGCGAAGGGCGGGGGCGCTTCCCGCAACGACGCCGGGAGGTCGAGCACGGTCACGCGCATGCCGCAGCCCAGCGCCGCATCCACGACGGCGCGGCCGATGCCGCCGCATCCCCCCACGACGGCGATCCGCGTCCCGGCCTTCGGGAATAGCTCGAGGGGCACCGTCGCTCCTGACCTGTTCTCTTAATAGGACCGGATGTCACTAATGCAGGCTGGGCCGGTGCGGTCAAGCAGCGTATCGTCAGCCATGCCCCCTGTGCCGCCTCGCGCCGCCCCGGTCACGGTCGACGCCGTCGTCCCGCTCTATCACCGCGTCTACACGACACTCCGGCAGCAGCTGCTGGAGGGGCGTCATGTCGCGGGCACGGCGCTTCCGGGCGAGCCGCATCTGGCCCGGCATTACGGGGTCGCGCGCGTCACGATCCGGCGCGCGCTGCAGCAGCTGGAGGCGGAGGGCCTGGTCGTGCGGCATGCCTCCCGGGGGACGTACCCCGCCGACGCCGCCACCCTGTCCGAGCCGCGCGCCAACATCAGCGGCCTGCTCGAGAACCTGATCACCGTCGGCCGGGGCACCGCCGCCCGGCTGCTGTCGTTCGGGACGGTCGTGCCGCCGCCCGACGTCTCCGCCCGGCTGGGCTCGGACGAACCGGTGCTCAGGATCGAGCGGCTCCGCCTGTCGGGCCGGACCCCGGTGTCCTGCTACACGCACTACCTGCCGCCGCTGACCGCCGGCGCGATCGACCGTGTGGCGCTCGGGTCCCACCCGGTGCTGAGCCTGCTGCAGGATGCCGGCTTCATCGCCGCCAGCGCCGAGCAGGCCCTGACGGCACGGACCGCCGAGGCCGCCATCGCCGGCGCGCTGAAGGTGCCGGTCGGGACCGCCCTCGTGTGCCTGAAGCGGCTGGTGCGCGACGAGCGGAACCGCCCGATCGAGTATCACGAGTCGCTGTATCGCCCGGACCGCTACGAGTATCGGCTGACCCTCGTGCGCGGGGGCAGCGCCGCGGCGCCGGCCTGGGTGCCGCTTCCGGCGGCGCCTTAGCAGAGCTCAAAGCCATCGAAACAGAAAGGGAGACGCCGATGCCGAACGTGCCAGCCAGCCCCACCGCCTTCGGCAGGAGGGTGCTGGTCGCGCTCTGCCTGATCCTCGTTGCGGGTCCCACCCTGGCGCAGCCTTTGCCCGACCCGTCACCGCCAGCCTCTGCCGCCCGTCCGCTCGCGCCGGGCCTCATCACCACCCACGCCGAAGCCCGGCGCCGCCTGCCCAACACCGTTGCCGACGCCGTCGTCAGCATCGAGGTGCACGGGCGCGACCTGCGCGGCACCGCCTCCGCCCTGGCCCGGCAGTCGCAGACGCTGCTCGCCTTCCTGCACGGCCAGGCGGCCGAGCGCCTGCGGACCGACGGGACCAGCTTCGAGACCGAGGTCCAGGAGATGCGCGGCCAGCCCGACCGCATCAAGGGCTATGCCGGGCGCCTGAGCGTCTCGTTCCGCACCACCCCGGACCAGCTGCCCATGCTGTTGGCGGGCTGCCTCGACAACGGCGCGACCGCGCTGGGGCAGTTCGGCGCCTCGCCGCGCGAGGCGGAGATCGAGGCTGCCCGGCGCGAGATGGTGGCCGAGGCCGGCGAGGCCGCAGTGGCGCAGGCCCGGGCGATCGCCGCCAGCGTCGGCCAGCGGATCGCAGGCGTGGAGATCGCGGAGGTCGATCCCCTGCCGCGCAGCGATTCCAGCCCCGCAGGATATGCCGCGATGGCGCCACGGGCCGCCCGCCCCGCCCCGCCGATACGTCCCATCGCCCAGGAGGCGGGCGACTCCGCCCTGACTGTCAGCGTGGTGATGACGCTGCGCCTGGCCGCCCCGGACTGAGCCCGGGGCGTGCCTATCGGTTGCCGAGGCCGTTCGCGCTGCGCTGCCGGCGGATGTCGTCCTTCTCCGCCAGCACGCGGGCGCGCAGCGCGACGAGCCCGGCCCGGACCTGCTCCAGCGCCGCGGCGTGCCGGGACTTCGACGTGACCGCGTTCGGGTGGGCGCTGTCCCAGTCGAGCGCCCGGGTCATCTCCGCGGCCACCTGGTCGACGTCGCCGAACGCCCACCCGTTGATCTCCCGGCCGAGCACGTCGTTCAGCGAGGCATACAGGGCCGGCTCCCCGTCCGGCGGCAGGTCGGGCTCGGCCGACAGGCGCAGGCGCGCGCGGAGCTGCGCGACGTAGAACCAGACCGCCGCCTCGTCGCGCCGCTCGGCTGCGAACAGGCGGCCGGCCAGGGTATACAGGCCGAGCGGCGGGAGGTCCTCGGCCTGCGCGATCAGGACGGGAAGCGGGATGGTGGTGAAGTCCTGCGCGCTGGCGGGCGCGGCCCCCCAGGCCAGCGGAAGCGGCAGCAGGAGCAGGAGGCCGAGCATACCGGCCCGAAGCGTGTCGCGTCGCGTAGGGCTCATCGGGCCCGGTGCCCGGCGGCGAGCGCGTCCAGCAAGGCGGGCTGCACGCCTTCCCGCCGCAGGGTGTCCATGCCGATCAGGGCCGGCACGCCGCAGGCGGCTTCGGCCTGGGCCAGGTGCGAAGGCTGGATCGCGATGCCGTGCCTCGCGTCCGGCCACAGCATGAACGGGCCGGCCCTCTCGCGCAGCGCGTGCGGGCATTGCGGCGCCACCGCCTGGGCGGCCTTGCGCGACGCCTCCAGGTAGATCGCCTTCAAGGCGGGGGACGTGACCATGCCGAGCGGGGTCGCGTCCATGGCAAGCTCGACCGTCGTCTTGTCCACCAGGCGCCTCGGCAGCAGGGTTGCCCAGTTGGGCGGCTGGCCCGTGCGAAGATCGTAGGTGAGGGCAATGCCGGTGGCGTTCGGGTGCATCCCCCCGCAATAGGAATAGTCGGACGCGAAAAAGGCGAGGTAGCGCGGGCCCTGCATCGCGACGGCGATTTGCCGGGTCCATTCGAGGGTCTTGGGATCGGCCGACGAACCCTCGGACTGGGACCGGCATTCGTCCGCGGCCGCCTTCGCCCGGGCGTCCGCGGCGGCCAGCGCCTGGTTGATGCGCGCCGCCTGCGCCTCGGTGGGCGCCAGGCGCGGGAACGCCGCGGCCTTGGGCGCGATGTCGGGCTGCGCGACGAGGCGGACGCGGTCCTGCGCCGCGGCATGGCCCGCCGTCAGCAGGGCGCAGAGCAACCAGACCCGGGCGAGGTTCATGACGAGCGACCCGCACGGCCGGTCATGCCGGGCACCGGGTGTCGCGCGCGATGAAGCGCAGGGTCCGCAGGGCCGTCCCGTTCCACTCGAGCATCGTCGTCCCGTCCCGCACCTCGTCTTCCAGGGGCGCACCGAGCACCACCAGCAGCGGGCTGTCCAGCTGAAACTGCAGGCTGTCGAAGCCGCCCCCCGGTGCCGGCGCGCTCGCGACATGGGCGGCCGAGATGACGCTCAGGATGCGGGGCAGGGCCATACGGCCCGTTCGCGCATCCACGATCGCGGCCGAGGTGCAGGACGCACCGCAGCCCACATTACGATCGTGAAGTGCCTGGGATCGTGAAGTGCCTGGGATCGTGAAGTGCCTGGGATCGTGAAGTGCCAGGGATCGTGAACCGCCAGGACCGGCCCCTGCACCCGATCACGGATCGACTCTGGTGGCGCGAAGCCGGGCCCAACGTGCCGAACTGCGCCTTGTCGCAGCCGTCGTTCTGGAGGCACCGCGCTCCCAGACGCTGTTGCGTCACGATCGGGGCGGACGGCGTCTCGCCCGACACGTCGTGACGCAGGCGTGAGCTCAGCAGAAGGTCGACGAACCCGCTCAACCAGGCCTGGCCCTCCGCCTCCCATGGGCGGGCAAAAGGATCACCGCGAGGGCCGCCAGCGTGCGAACGGGACCGGGTTCGCCGGGCCCCGCTGCACCCGGGTGGGCCCGTCCTGGACCATTGCCTGGGCATTCGGGTCTTGGCTGGCGTTCATCGACCAGGATTCCGACCGCTCGTTGTCGAACACGTAGCGGCCCTTGCTGCCGTCGAACCGGAAGGTGACGTAGTTCGTCCAGTGCTGGCCGCAGGCGACGCCATTCTGGACCGTGAACCGGGGACCCTTCGCCGCGATCACGCCGCCGCCGTCCAGGAACGGGTCGCACTGGCCGCCCTCGTCGGCGCGCATCACCACGTGGTCGTTGCGCCCGGCCGGCCGGAACGACCCGTCCGGCCGCCGTTCGAACAGCAGCAACGGCCGGGCGGCGGCCGACTGGATGGGCCGGCGCTGCTGGTCCTCGCCGCGGCGGCCCAGCGCGACGATGGCGAAGGCATGACCGCCGAACGACGCGGCGCCGCTGCCGAGCACGACGTAGCCGGGCGGCACCTGCCGGGCGACGTCGGCGGGGATCGGGGCCGCCTTGATGGGGGCCGCGCGGGCGGCGCCGAGGCCGACCAGCAGCACCGCCACTGCCGACAGACATCGGATGGCACGGTGTCTCACCCGGGCTGCCGGCCGACCAGGCAGCGTTTCTCCAGCATCACGTGCACGCCCTTGCTGCCGTTCACGACCTGGGTGATCCGCAGGTCGGCGGCCAGGCTGCACAGGGCGTAGGCCTCGGCGCGCAGCAGGCCGGTGCGGGCCACGATCAGGTCGAGCATGCTCCGCAGCGCGATCACGACGCAGGCGTCGAGGTCGGGGTCGAAGGCCATGGTGATGACGTGGGTCGGCGTCTCCGCCATGGGCCAGGTCAGCCGCAGGTCCGGGCGGCGGTGCAGCTCGAACGTGCCGACCAGGCCCGTCTCGATCGCGGTGACGCAGACCTCGCCGTCGCCCTGCACGCCATGGCCGTCGCCGACCGAGAACAGCGCGCCCTCCACGTGCACGGGCAGATACAGGATCGACCCGGCGACCAGCTCCTTGTTGTCCAGGTTGCCGCCGTTCCGCCGGGGCGGCAGCGTGTTGACGGGGCCCCATCGTGCCGGGGGGGCGACGGCCATCACGCCGAAGAACGGGCGCAGCGGCAGGTCCAGGCCCCAGGGCAGGGTGCCGATGCCACGACCGGCGTCGAGCTTCGTGTGGAACAGGTGGCTGGTCTCGAAGTCGTCCGGCAGCGCGCCCTTCAGCGGGGCGGAGAAGGTGAACCCCCAGTCGTCGTTCAGGGCGATGGACTGGATCCGCACCTCCAGCGCCTCGCCGGGCAGCGCGCCTGCGACCGCGACCGGGCCGGTGCAGATATGGCCGGGGAAGCGCGGCTGCACGGCCGCCAGGATCGCCCGGTGGTCGGGGGCGACGGTGCCGAAGCCTTCGGGCGGCAGGGTCTCCTGCGGGCCCGACCGGGTGGAGATGGTGACGGTGTCGCCCGAGGCGACGGTCAGCACGGGCGGGATCGTGGCGTCGAAGTAGCCCCAATGGACCGTGTCGGGCGCGCTGTCGAGGCGATGGCTGGGCATTCAGGCCTCCTGCGGGGCGGGGTTAGTCGCACGGTGCCGGCACCGGCCGGTCATGGGGTGGCGGCGCGATGCAGGGTGACGAAGACCGGCAGGTCCTCGCGGTCCGTGTCCAGCGCGCTGGTCGGTTCGGCCAGGTCGGCCCAACCCAGCGCCATGCCGCAGACGATCATCTCGGCGTCCCCGATGCCGAGATGGCTGCGGACGATGGCCGGGTAATTCATCATCGCGGCCTGCGGGCAGGTGTCGAGACCGTGGCCGCGCGCGGCGACCATGATGTTCTGCAGGAACATGCCGTAGTCGAGCCAGCTTCCGCGGGAGAGGTCGCGATCGATGGTGAAGATCAGGCCCACCGGGGCGCCGAAGAAGCTGTAGTTGCGGCCGCGCTGCCGGTCGGCGCCGGCGCGGTCGCCTTTCTGCACGCCGGCCAGGGCATAGAGGCCCCAGCCCGTCTTGCGCCGCCGCTCGATGTACGGCGAGCGCCACTGCTCCGGGTAGTACTGGTATTCCGGGGTCTCGGGCGCCCCGGACTCGAAGGCGGCCGTCATGGCGCCGGTGAACCGGGCCAGCGCCTCCCCCAACAGCACGTGCACGCGCCAGGGCTGGATGTTGCTGCCGCTGGGCGCGCGGCCGGCCACGCGCAGCAGGTGCTCGATGGTCGTCAGCGCGACCGGCGTGGGCAGGAAGGCGCGGATGCTGCGCCGGCTGGTGATGGCATCGTCGACGGCGGCGGAGTCGGTCATCGGTTTGGCCCCGTCATCCCATATCGGGACCCGAGCATGACGCCGATGCGGTCCCGCTGCATCTCGGTCGTGCCGTCGACGTAGGCGGCGATGCGCGCGGCAGCCAGGTGGCGCCCGAAGGGCTGGTCGTCGTTCAGCCCGATGGCGCCCATGGCCTGCATGCAGGCCGCGACGGAGGGGGCGGCCATGTCGGTGGCGAAGCATTTCGCCTGTGCGGCCTCGAACGTCGCGTCCCGCCCGGCCTCGATGCGAAGGGCGGCCCGCAGGGTCAGCAGGCGCGAGGCCTCGAGCCGGGTCGCGACGTCGGCGAGGGACCAGCGCAGGCCCTGGTGGTCGATCAGGCGGCGGCCGAACGCCATGCGCTGGCCGGCGTGGTCCACCGCGCGGTCCAGGCACGCGGCGACGATCCCGTTGGCCATGGCGGCCACATGGGTGCGGGCGGCGGTGATGCCGCGCATCGCCGTCTTGAACGCCTGGCCCGGCGCCGCCGCCAGGTCGCCGGCCGGGATGAACACGTCGTCGAACGTGATCTCCGCCGCGCCGATCGCGCTGCCGCCCATCATGGCATAGACGCGGGAGCGGACGACGCCCGGGGCCTGCAGGTCCACGATGAAGCTGGCGATGCCCACCGCACCCGACCCCGGCTCGGTCTGGGCATAGAGGATCAGCAGGTCGGCATGGGCGCCGTTGGTCACCCAGGCCTTCGTGCCGTTCAGGCGCCAGCCGCCCTCGGCCTTCGTCGCCAGGGTGGTCATGGCGAGCACGTCACTGCCGGCGTCCGGCTCGGTGAGGGACGGGGCACATACGAGATCGCCCGAAACGAGACCGGGCAGGTATCGGGCGATCTGGTCCGGCGTGCCGTCCTGGACCAGGCGCAGGATGGAGCTCTGCGTGTTGTTGAGGGCGAAGGTGGCCGCCATGCAGGTGCGGGCCATGACCTCGGCCACCCTGATCTTGCACAGGTACGACGCGCCTTGCCCGCCCTGCGCCGCCGCCACCTGCAGGCCGCTGAACCCGGCGGCGGCGTAACGGCGGAACACGTCCCGCGGCAGGGGGCGGCGGTCCCGCTCCCATTCGGCGGCGTGGGGCGCGAGGACGTCGTGCGCGAACCGGGCCGCCGCGTCGACCAGCGCCTGGTCGCGTTCGGACAGGGGCGGTTCGAGGGCTGTCATCGTCAGCGAAGCCCGTAGCGGCCCGGGGCGATGATGCCGTTCGGGTCAAGGGCGGCCTTGATGGCGTGGCAGGCGTCGCGGGTGGCGGGCGTCCGCTGGGCCTGGTGCAGGGCGTGGTAGTCGGTGGGGGCGCGGCCGACGGCGATGCCGCGGTCCCGGTAGGCAGCTTCCAGCGCGCGGTAGCAGGCGTCGGCGCGGGCCGTTTCGGCGGGGTCGCCGCGGTTGAAGACGATGCTGTGGATGCTGCGGGCGTAGCGCGGGCCGCAGACGTTGGAGACCATGTAGTCCAGGCCGTGCTCCCAGCAGATGGCGCGCCCGGCGGCGTTGCATTGCCGCGCGACGGCGCCCCGCATCGGCAGGCCCGGCAGGAACCAGATCGCGCCATGGCCGGGGCGCCAGTCGAGCAGGCCGAGCTCGCCCGAGCCGGGCACCCCGGCGTTCGAGGCGAGGGCCGCCCCGAAAGCGGGGCGCGACCGGGCTTCGGTTTCATCGACGTAGGTGGCCCGGCCCGAGGCCTCGAAGTGCTGGCGCAGGCGGGCGATCTGCGGCTCGGTCGCGGCGTCGTTCGGGCCATAGACCGCGCCGGACACGGTCCAGGCGCCCACGCCGTGGGCCTGCTGCATGTCGCGTCGGGCCGATGGCGAGAGATGGGTGCGCGTGCGGGCGTACTCGGGCGAGGGCTGATGGGCGCCGGCGAGGTACAGGTCGTTGGTCGCGCGGATCAGCGTCGGGACGGTGTTGCCCTGCTTCAAGGGCCGGATCAGCTCGATGATCTCGTCGATGTCGTCGTCGTCGGGGAAGGTGAAGAAGAAGCCGCGGATGGCGGCCGGCCGGGGCTGCAGCCACATGCCCATTCGGGTGACGATGCCGAAGTTGGACTGGGTGAACAGGCCGTCGAGCGCCGGGCCGAAGCTGTATTTCGAGACGTGCCAGTTCGGGATCTCGACCTGGTCCAGGCTGCCGTCCCCGGTCCGCAGGATGTCGCCGGTGCCGAGCACGACCTCGAGCCCGCAGCTCATGCCGAAATGGTCGCCATAGGGACCGGCTCCGGCCCCGCGGTCGAGCGCGTTGCCGATGAGGCCGCCCAGCGGCGGGCCGGAGGTGGGGGAGATCATCAGGCGGCTGTTGCGGCGGACCAGTTCGTCGTGCAGCGCCTGGAAGGTGACGCCGGGCTCGACGCTGCAGAAGGCGAGGGTCTCGTCGATCTCGATGATCGCGTTCATGCGGGCGGCCAGGTCCACGACGACCTGCCCGGCTGCGACCGGTGCCCGGCTGCCCAGGCCGAGGTTCCAGCCGGTGCTGGTGGGATAGAGCGGCACATGGTGGGCGTTGGCGCAGCGCACGACGGCCTGGACCTCGGCCGTGGACCCGGGCCGGACGATGCCGAGCGGGGGGCGGTCGCCGCCGGGCAGGGTCGTCGTGCCGTATTGGGCGATGGCGGCGGCGGAGCGGTCCACGTGGCCGGGCCCGAGCTCCGCCTCCATGCGGGCGAAGAAGGCCGCGGCGTCGGTTGTGACCTCTCCGCTCATGGGCGGCGGCGGTCGGGCGGGCAGGGGCTCTGGCTCATGGGGCGGTAGGCTTCGGCGGCCGGGATGCGGCGCACGATGCGGAAGTAGTCCCAGGGATAGCGCGATTCGTCGGGGCGCTTGACCTGCATCAGCAGCATGTCGTGCACCATGGCGCCGTCCTCCCGGATGAAGCCGCCCTGGACGAACATGTCGTTCACCGGCATCCGGCGCATCTGGGCCACCACCGCCTCGCCCTTGTCCGGCCCGACGCGTGCGACGGCTTCGAGGTAGTGCATCACGGCCGAGTAGGTCCCGGCCTGGAACATGGTGGGCATCCGCTTCATGCGGTTGAAGAAGCGGGCCGACCACGCCCGGCTCGCCTCGTCGCGGTCCCAGTAGAACGCGTTGGTGAAGAAAAGGCCCTGCGCGGTCTCGAGCCCGATGCCGTTGGCGTCCGTGATGTCGAACAGCAGGGCCGTCAGACGCTGGGCCGCGCCGCCGACCTGGAACTCGTGCGCCTGCTTGATGGCGTTCACCGTGTCGGTCGCGGCATTGGCCAGGGCGATGACCCGGGCCTTGGAGGCCTGGGCGGCCAGGAGCGCGCTCGAGTAGTCGGCGGTGTCCACGGGCGTCGTGACGGAATCGACGGTGCGGCCGCCGACCGCGTCGAGCACGGCCCGCGCGTCGCGCTCCAGCGACTTGCCCAGGGCGTAGTCGGCCTTGATGAAGAACCAGGTGTCGGCCCCTTCGGCGACCAAGGCGCGGACCGAGCTGTTGGCCAGCGCGAAGGTGTCGAACGTCCATTCGATGACGTGGGACGGGGCGCAGGCGCGGCCGCTGATGTCCGAGGACCCTGCGGCCGACAGCAGCAGCACCTTGTCGCGGGCGACGGCGATGTCGATCAGGGCGAGCGCCACGGCGGAGTTGGGGACGCTGGTGATGGCGTCGACGCCGCCGCGCTCGAACCACTCCCGCGCGAGGCCGGCGCCGATGTCGGGCTTGCCCTGGTGGTCGGCCTGGACGATCTCGATCCGGCGGCCGCCGACGGTGCCGCCGAAATCCTCCGCCGCGATGCGGGCGGCCTCGACCGAGCCTGCCCCGGCCGCCTCGCCGTTGGCGCTGCTGAAGAAGTCGAGCACCCCGATCCGCACGACGTCGCCCGACGCCCGGGCGGGCTGCACGGCGGCGGCGGCCAACAGAAAGGCGAGACCGAACCGCGTGAGCTTCATCTCGCCCCGCCGCGCCTAGTTCAGGAACAGCTTGCCGGGGTTCATGATCCCGCGCGGGTCGAGCGCGGTCTTGATCTGGCGCATGACCTCCAGCGTCCCGGGTCCGTGCTCCTGTTCCAGGAACTCGCGCTTGCCGATGCCGACGCCGTGCTCGCCGCTGCACGAGCCGCCGAGCGACAGGGCGCGGGCGACGATCTTCTTGTCAAGCGCCCAGGCCTTTTCAAGCCATGTCGGCCCCGGGCCGTCGTCGCCGGGCGGAACCAGGATGACGGTGTGGAAGTTGCCGTCGCCGACATGGCCGACGATGGGGGCGGTCATGCCGGACAGCAGGATGTCCTCCTTGGCGCCGACGATGAGTTCGGCCAGGCGGGAGATCGGCACGATGGCGTCCGTGGCGATGCCCTTGCAGCCCGGCTGCAGCGCCAGGGCCGCCCAGTAGGCGTCGTGCCGGGCCTTCCAGAGACGGTTGCGCGCGGTGGCGTCGGTGGCCCATTGGAAACCGTGGGCGCCGTGCTCCCCGGTGATCTCCTGCGCCAGGGCCGCCTGCTCCTGCACGGCTGCGGTCGTGCCGTGGAATTCCAGCATCAGGGTGGGAACCGGCTGGTAGCCTTCGAGCTTCGAGAAGGCGATGCTGGCGCCCATCTGCACGTCGTCGATCAGCTCGATCCGGGCAATGGGGATGCCGGCCTGCAGGATGGCGATCACGCTCTCGACGGCGCCTGCCAGCGTCTCGAACTGGCAGATGGCGGCGCTCATCGCCTCGGGAATGCCGTGCAGGCGCAGGGTGATCTCGGTGATGACGCCGAGCGTGCCCTCGGAGCCGATCATGAGATGCGTCAGGTCGTAGCCGGTCGCGGACTTGCGGACCCGGCCTCCGGTGTGGATCAGGCGGCCGTCCGGCAGCGCCACCTGCAGGCCGAGCACGTTTTCGCGGATGGTGCCGTAGCGGACGGCGGCGGTGCCGGAGGCGCGGGTGGCGCACATGCCGCCGATCGTGCATTCGGAGCCGGGGTCGACGGGGAAGAACAGGCCCTGGTCGCGCAGGTGTTCGTTCAGCTGCTGCCGGGTGACCCCGGGCTGGATGCGGCAGTCCATGTCGGCGGCGTTGACCTCCAGCACCCGGTTCATGCGCGAGAGGTCGAGCGAGAGCCCGCCGCGGACCGGCGTCACGTGGCCCTCGAGCGAGGTGCCTGCGCCGAAGGGGGTGACGGGGATACGGTGGTGGTGGCACAGCGCGAGAAGCTTGGCCGCCTCCTCCGCCGTTTCCACGAAGGCCACGGCGTCGGGCAGCACGGGCGGGTGCGTGTCCTCGCCATGGCTGTGCTGTTCGCGCAGGGCGGCGTTGGTGGTCAGGCGCTCGCCGATCAGGGCGCGGGCTTCGTCCAACAAGGATGTCAGTGGGGTCGGGCGGGCGATCGTGGCGGTGGAGGACGACATCGGGGCGGGTTCCTGGTGTCCGGGTTCGGCTGGTCTGCCGGGGGCATCTTGGGCAGGACTGCCTGAGCCTAGAAGCCGATGAACAGCGCGTCGAGAGCCCGGACGACGGTGTCGTGGTGACGGCCCCAGCCGCTCCAGCTGGTCGGCCCGCACATCCACCAGCAGCACGCCGGCGTCGCCTTCGAAGACGTCGAACCGCGCCATCAGAAGGCGCGATATCGGTCCAATGGCGAGCCGTTCCTGTCGTACCAGTCGTTGAAGGCGTCGATCTCCTCCTGATCATCGCGCCGCTCGCTTTCAGAGGTGCGGCGCGGCGATGCACCGGCTGGCGTCTCGCGTGGGAGTCCGACGTCGTCCATTCCTGCCCTTCTTGGAAGCAGCATACCGCGTGCCCTCCCGGCCGTCACGCCCCGGTTGCGGGCCGATGCGGTGCGGCGCAGGATCGATCCTTCGATGAAACCATGCGCCAGGAGGGGGGGCCATGGTGGGGCTTGTCGGACGGTCGCGGCGGGCTGTCGCAGTGGGGGGTGCCAATGCTCGAGGCGATGGACCGGGTGGTGATGGTGTCGGGGGCGGCGCGGGGGATCGGGCGTGCGGTGGCGGAGCGGCTGCTGGACAGCGGGTTCCGCGTCGCGGCCGGGGTGCGGGATGCCGGGTCGAGCGGGGCCGGCGCGCTGAAGGGGTCGGACCGGCTGCTGGTGCAGCCCTATCAGGCCGAGAGCCTCGAAAGTGCGGAGGCTTTCGTCGCCGCCACCGTCGGACGGTTCGGCGCGCTGCACGGCCTGGTGAACGCCGCGGGCATCAACCCGAAGTTCTCCGTGGTGGATGCCGACGAGACGGCGCTCGATGCGCTGTGGGCGGTCAACGTGAAGGGGCCGCTGCGGCTGTCGCGCCTCGCCCTGCCGCACCTGCGCGCCTGCGGGACCGGGCGGATCGTGAACGTGTCGTCGCTGTCGGGCAAGCGGGTTGCGAACCCGAACGCCGGCTATGCCATGAGCAAGTTCGCCGTCGTCGCGCTGACCCATGCGCTGCGGCGCGAGGGGTGGGAGGACGGGGTGCGCGCCACCGCGCTGTGCCCGGGGTTCGTCGAGACGGACATGACGGCCGCCGCCGCCTTTCCGCGCGCCGCCATGAGCAAGCCCGGCGACCTGGCCGTGCTGACCGAGATGCTGCTGCTGCTGCCCAACACCGCCGTCATCGCCGAGCTGCTCGTCAACTGCCGGCTCGAGACCGTCATCTGACATGACGGCCCCGCTGCTCCGGGGGTTCAGGGTGGGGCCGGAAGCGGGCGGGCCGCTGGAGCGGGTGCCGTTCCTGGGGCAGGGCGACCACGAAGACGCGAAGGACGCGAAGGGGGGTCTCGGAGCTCTGCGCCGTTTTCGTGGTTCCGTCGTTCCGCTTCAACGTTCGTGCCGGCTTGCGCAGGACGCTTCAAGCGATTGCCCTGACTCACTCCTCGGCCAGGTTCTCCCGCAGGGTGCGGCCCTTGTATTCCGTGCGGAAGCGGCCGCGGCGTTGCAGCTCCGGGACCAGCAGGTCCACGACGCCGGCCAGGTCGGCCATGACGGCGATGGACTGGCCGATCATGAAGCCGCCTCGGCTGCCGGTGGCCTCGAAGGCGGCCTCGAGGTGGTCGGCGATGGCGGCCGGGGTGCCGGCGACGGTGTTCTCGTGCTGGGTGGCGGCGAGCAGGCCGTGTTCGAAGAACTCGGCCCGGGTGATGGTGGTGTCTTCGCCGAGCTTCATGGCGAGCTTGCCGACCAGGCCCATGGGCGAGGCGTTGGTGGCCGCGATGGCGTCCCGCAGCTCCCGCAGGGTGAACTGGCCGGGCAGGGTCGAGAGGTCGTAGCCGGCGTGGTACGACAGGTAGACGCCGACGGCTTCGGGCGGCAGCGTGGTCAGCAGCAGGTCGCGATAGGCCTGCGCCTCCCGGTCCGTCTCGCGCACGGCCAGCGGGGTCTGCCACAGGATCCCGACCGTGTCGGGGTCGCGGCCCACGGCGCGCAGGGCGTCGTCCAGCGCGGCGCGTTGCCTGACCTGGGCGGCAAGCGGCATGTCGGCGCCGAAGACGTGGTCGGCGATGGTGGCGGAGGCGCGGATGCCGCGCGGCGAGCCGCCGGCCTGGATGACGACGGGGCGGCCCTGGGGCGAGGGCGGGGTGTTGAGCGGGCCCTGCACCTTGAAGAAGCGGCCGACATGCGACATGTCGTGGACCTTCGCGGGGTCCGCCACCTGGTGGGTGTCGCGGTCCCAGACCATGGCGTCGGCCTCGGTCGCGTCCCACAGCTTGTGGCAGATGGCGACGAACTCCTCCATGCGCTCGTAGCGGCTGTTGTGCTCCATCAGCTCGTCGAAGCCGAAGTTGGCGGCGTCCGAGCGCCGGGTCGAGGTGACGAGGTTCAGCGCGATGCGGCCGCCGGTCAGGTGGTCCATCGAGTTGACCAGGCGCGCCAGGTAGTAGGGGTGCATGAAGGTGGAGGAGTAGGTGAGGCCGAGGCCGACATGCCGGGTGACGCGGGCGGCGGCGATCATGACCGGGTTCATGTCGACGCGCGGGTACATCACGCCCCACTTGACCGCCTCGTCGCGCGAGCCGGCCCAGGTGTCGGGCACGCCGGTGCCGTCACCGGAGAACAGCATGTCCAGCAGGCCCTTCTCGGCCAGGCGGGCGGCGTCCTCGTACAGGGTCACGTCGGGGAAGGTGCGGGCATCCCACGAGCCCGGCAGGTGCCAGCGCCCGTTCATGTGCGTGTAGGACAGGTTGAACGCCAGGTGCATCCGTCTAGGCATCGGTCACCACGTGGTTGTTCTCCGCCGTCCAGCGCGCCAGCACCGGGCCGCCGACCGCAAGCTCGGCGGGGGCGCGCTCGCCCGCCTGATTCTGGTGGAAGGCGAGCAGCGGCGCGCCGTCGGCCAGGCGCAGATACAGGTGGGTCAGCCCGCCACGGTAGATGACCTGCTCGACGGTGGCCATGACGCTGTTGGGCGCGGACTCGGCCGGGATGCCTGCGGCCGCTTGGGCCACCGGCTCCACGCGGATCGCCTCGGGCCGCACGGCCACCAGGACGGCGTCGCCGTGCCCGCCATCCGCACCGGGGACCGTGAGGTGGCCCCCCCCGGCCAGCGCCACGCGCAGCGCGCCGACCTCGTGCCCGGCGACGCGGCCGGGCAGGAAGTTCGCCGCCCCGATGAACCCGGCGACGAAGCGGGAGACCGGGCGGGAATAGATCTCCTGCGGCGTTCCGACCTGTTCCAGCCTGCCGGCCCGCATGATGACGATGCGGTCGGCCAGCGTCAGCGCCTCCTCCTGGTCGTGGGTCACGATGACGGTTGTGATGCCCAGGCGCTGCTGCAGTTGCCGCAGCTCCACCTGCATGCTTTCCCGCAGGCCCTTGTCCAGCGCGCCCAGCGGCTCGTCGAGCAGCAGGACGGAGGGTTCGATCACCAGCGCGCGGGCCAGCGCCACCCGCTGCTGCTGCCCGCCGGACAGGGCGGCCGGCAGGCGGTCGGCCAGGTGGCCGAGCTGCACCAGGTTGAGCGCCTCGGCCACCCGGCGCGCCGCCTCGGTCCGCTGCACGCGGCGCATCTCCAGCCCGAAGGCGACGTTCTGGCCGACGCTCATGTGCGGGAACAGCGCGTAGTTCTGGAACAGCATGCCGATGTTGCGCTTGTGCACGGGCTCCCGCACCACGGAGCGGCCGCCGATGACGATGTCGCCCGCGCTGGGCTCGATCAGGCCGGCGACCATGCGCAGCGTCGTCGTCTTGCCGCAGCCGCTGGGGCCCAGCAGCGCCACCATCTCGCCGGTGCCGATGCGGAGGGTGACGTGGTCGACGGCGACGACGGGGGCGGCGACGGGGCCATAGGTCTTGGTCAGGCCCGAGAGGGCCAGGTCGGCGGTGCGGGTCTCCATCAGGTACCGAACACCTGGCTGTAGCGCTCGACGATGGCGCCCCGGCGCGGATTGATGAACGACCAGTCGATCGTCATCAGCTTCAACGCGTCCATCCGGCTTTCGGGATAAGGCACCTGCGCCGCGGTCTGCGCGTTCAGCGCGACGCCCGTCACGGTGGGGGCGGCGAAGGTCGCCTCGGCCAGCGCCTTCTGCACCTGGGGATCGAGCATGCGGTCGGCGAAGGCGGCGCCCAGGTCGGGCTCGGGCGCGTTCTTGACCAGGGTGATGGTGTTGACACCGCCGAACACGCCCTCATGCGGGGTGGACATCGCGACGCTCGCCTTCTTGTTCGTGTAGGGCAGGATCGTCTTGGAGAAGTCGGGCCCGCCGAGGTCGGCCTCGCCTTGCGCCACCTGCAGCACAGCGGTGACGTTGTTGTCGTAGACGGTCTGCACGTTGGGCTTCAGCGCGGCCATCTTGTCCCATCCGGCATCGATGAGGTACTGCGCCTCGGCAAACGGCTTGCCGGTCGCGAGCGCCGTCGCGGCCACCAGCAGCTGCACGCTCTGCGTCTGCTTGGGCGTCACCAGCAGGACGCGGGCCCGGTACTTCGGGTCCCACAGCACCTCCCAGCTTTCGAGCGTGGGGACGGCCTTCGGGTTGTAGAACGGGGTGACGATGGAGCAGGCGAAGGCGGCGGCGAAGCCGTCGTTCAGCAGGAAGCGCGGGATGACGCGGGCCAGGTTCGGCATCTTGTCGCGGGGCAGCGGCGCGATCAGGTCCTCGGCCTTCGCGACGGGCACGCCGACATCGTCCATGAACATCACGCTGTAGGTCGGGTTGGCTTTCTGGGTGCGCAGGATGGCGATCTGGCCGAGGGTCACGCCCTCGGTCTGGAACACGCGGCAGCCGTAATCCGCCTGGAACTTGGGAATGACGCCGCGGCGGACGAACTCGCCCTGCGGGCCGGTGTAGGTGCCGACGTTGATGGACTTGCCCTGGGCCCAGGCGTTGCGGACGAAGAACGCGGGTGCGGCCAGGGTGGCCAGCCCGCCTGCCAGGGCGGCGCGGCGGCTCGGGTGCTCGGTCATGCTGCTTCTCCTCAAATGCCCATGGCCCGGCGCAGGCCGACCAGCTTCTCGAGCGCCACCACCGCGGCGGCGCCCACCAGGATCATCAGGCTCGCCATCGCCGCGATCGACGGGTCGAACACGCGCTGCATGTTGCGGAACAGCAGTATGGGCAGCGGCACCGCCCGCGCATCGGCCAGCCACATGGAGATCGGGTAGTTATCCAGCGACACCATGAAGGCGAACAGCGCGCCGGCCGCGACCCCGGGGGCGATCTGCGGGATGACGACCCGGATGAACGTCCGCCAGCGGTCGGCGCCCAGGGTGCGGGCGGCCTCCTCCAGCGAGGGGTCGACCAGCTGCAGGCTGGCCGTGACGGTGCGCACGACGTAGGGCAGCGTGACCAGCGTATGGGCCAGGAACAGGTTGACGACGGCCTGCTGCATGTTGGCTGCGGCAAAGAACTGCAGCAGCGCGAGCCCGGTGATCAGCACGGGGAACACGAGCGGCGAGAGCAGCAGCGCCTGCAGCAGGCCGGCGGCCGGCAGGGCCGACCGGTTGAGCGCGAAGGCTGCCGGGAGGCCGAGCCCCACGGCGGAGGCGGTTGCCGCCAGCGCCAGGCCGATGCTGAGGCTGGCGGCCTCGATGAACTCGGGGTCGCTCAGCACCTGGCTGTACCAGTCCATCGTGAAGCCCTGCGGGGGGAAGCTGGCGAAGGGCGCCTCGGAGAACGAGATCGCGACGGCCACCAGCAGGGGCGCCAGCACGAAGACCATGGCGGCGGCGGTCACGCCATAGACCAGCCATGCGGTGCCGCCGGAGAGGCGCCCGCCCATCAGCGTGCTTCCGAGAGCAGGTGCCGGGCCTTCAGCCGCCGCTCGATGAGGCGGATGGACAGGAAGTTGACCCCGAAGGTGAGCGCCACCATCAATACCGCGATGGCCGAGCCGAGCGGCCAGTCGTAGACGGTGACGACCTGCTGTTCGAGCAGGTTGCCCAGCATGAGTGCGGAGTTGCCGCCGAGGATGGCGGGCGTCACGTACGATGCGGCGGTGAGCGAGAAGACGATCGTGAGCCCGGCCGTCAGCCCCGGCAGGCTGAGCGGGAAGGTGACGCGGGCGAAGACGCGCCAGGCAGGGGCGCCGAGGGTGCGGGCGGCTTCCTCGAGGCCCGGGGGGATGCGGGCCAGGGCCGAAGCCAGAGGCAGCACCATCATGGGCAGGAAGACGTGCAGCGAGCCGATGACGACCGCCGTTTCCGAGTACAGCACGCGCACCGCGGCGGGTCCGAAGCCCACGGCATGCAGCAGCCAGTTCAGGACGCCGGTGTTGCCGTTCGCGAGCACCAGCTGCCAGCCATAGGTCCGCACGACGATGCTGACGACCAGGGGCGCCACCAGCACGATGGTGACGGCGCGGGCCACGGCCGGGGTGCCGCGCACGATGGCGAGCGCCACGGGGTAGCCCAGCAGGACGGCGAGCCCGGCCGTCCAGAGCGCGATGCGGAGCGTGACGAGGAAGACGTGCACATAGAGTGGCGTTGCGACCAGGTGGGCATAGTGGCCGAGCGTCAGCGGCAGGCCGATGACGCCGTTCGCGGGCTGGGTCAGCACGCTGTAGGAGAACAGGATGCCGGCGGGCACGAGGAAGAAGGCCAGCATGAACAGCAGCGCCGGCCCGACCAGCAGCAGTCCGCCGGTGCGCCGCCCGGACCAGCGCAGTCCGGGTGTCGAGGCTTGGCCCGGCATGGGAAGGGAAGAGACGGTGTTGGTCGCCAAGCGGCACTGCCCCCGGGGTGGGGCCATGGTCGGCCCTGCGCGACGTAGGACCAGCAAGGCTCGTGCCACAGCCGAAGGGCTTTCGGCCACCAGCGAGGCTGAGGGCTGCACGCTTCGGGATCAGCGGCCCGCCCGATGCACAACAAGCTGCCACGATGGGCACGCAGTCTTGCACGACAGCGCGAAGGAGGACGAGCGGTTGGACACCGGGCTGCCGGCTCGACGCGATGTCGACTGCGGTTCGAGCACCGGGTCAGCTGGGTTATCGACATCTTCACCCATGACGCCCGGGCCCTGACCTATTTGTCACCCCGCTTGAACGATGTCGCGGAACGGGAGGCCACGGGCTACGAGGAGCAGGCCATCACTACCAAGCTGCCGCTGCCTGCCGGCGCGGTCGACTCATCGTGGCGGCGCCGGTCATCATGGATGCCCCGGCCGAGACGATGCTGTTCGAGGGACGCGGACCTGATGGCCGGCATCGTCCTGACCGAAGCCGGCGCGGCGTTCGGCGACGATATGGTCGAGCGCCTGCAGCAGGCTGTGCGCGAGGCGGACGACGCTGGCCCTTCGTCGCCACGCGGCCGTTCGTCGTGACCGCGCCTCCCGTCCTGCGCGATGGCCTGGCCGTACTACGACGATCTCCGGTGCAATCACACCAGCTCGTTGCAGAAACGCCGCAGCCGTTCCATCGCGGTGCGCAGCTGGTCGGTGTCGAGGGAGTAGGACAGGCGGAAGAAGGGCGACAGGCCGAAGGCGCTGCCTGGGACCATGGCGACGCCCGCGTGCTCGATGGCGCCCATGACGAAGTCGGTGTCGGTCTCGATGACCTTGCCGCCGGGCATCGTGCGGCCGATGACGCCGGAGCAGTCGGCGAACAGATAGAAGGCGCCCTCGGGCGTGTGGCAGCGCAGCCCCGGCGTCTGTTGCAGCACCTGCAGGGCGATGTCGCGGCGTTCCTGGAAGATGGCGGCGTTGGCTTCGATGAAGGTCTGGTCGCCTTTCAGCGCCTCGACCGCGGCGGCCTGGGCGATGGCGCTGGGCGACCCGACCAGCTGGCCGATGATCAGCTTGATCGCCTTCATCATCTCGGGCGGGCCGCCGGCGAAGCCGAGGCGCCAGCCGGTCATGACGTAGCCCTTGGAGAAGCCGTTGGCCGTGACGACCCGCCCGGCGAAGTCCGGGTCGAGGGCGGCGATGGAGGGCGAGGCATGGCCGTCGAAGCGGATGTGCTCGTAGATCTCGTCGGTCAGCACCCAGATGTCGGGATGACGCTTCAGCACCTCGATGAGGCCGCGGAGGTCCGCCTCCTGGTAGGCGGTCCCGGTGGGGTTGCCGGGGGAGTTCAGGATCAGGACGCGGGTGCGGGGCGTGATCGCGGCCTCGAGCAGGGCGGGCGACAGGCGGAAGCCTGTCTCGGGCGGGCAGGGGATGGAGACGGGGACGGCGCCGACGATGCGCGGGATGTCGGGGTGGGAGACCCAGTGGGGGGCGGGGATCAGCACCTCGTCGCCCGGGTCGGTCATGGCCATCAGCGCCGCGTGCAGCAGGGGCTTGGCGCCGCTGCTGACGACGATCTGGTCGGGCTCGTAGTCCAGGCCGTTCTCCCGCTTGAACTTCTCGGACAGGGCCGCGCGGAGCGCCGGGGTGCCGTCGACGTCGGTGTAGCGGGTCACGTTGTCGGTGATGGCCTGGATGCCGGCCTGTTTGATGTTGTCCGGCGTCGGGAAGTCGGGCTCGCCGCCCACCAGGCCGATGATGTCGCGGCCTTCGGCGCGCAGGCGGCGGAGCAGGGCGCTCATGGCGATGGTGGGGGCCGGGCGGAACTGGCCCATGCGGGCGGAGATGTGGGTCATGCGGGGGTCCTCACGCGGTTGTGGCTTCGGAGTGGAGGGCGAGCAGGCCAGGAGTGGCGGCGGGTTCGGCGGGCCTGGCAAGGTGCCGGTCGGCGCGCAGGCGGCGTTCGAGCCAGGCGGCGTAGCGGGAGGCGGTGAAGCAGAAGGCGAAGTAGACCATGGCTGCGAACACATAGCCCTCGACGCCGTGGCCGAGCCAGGCCGGGTCGCGCGCGCCGGCGCCGACGGAACCCAGCAGGTCCGACAGACCGATGACGGTGACGAGCGAGGTGTCCTTGAAGAAGCTGATGGCCACGCCGACCAGCGAGGGCACGGAGACGCGCAGGCATTGCGGGAGCACGACCAGGCGCATCCGCCGCCAATAGCCCAGGCCGAGCGCGGTGGCGGCCTCGGCCTGCCCGGGCGGCACGGCCTGCAGCCCGCCGCGGACGATCTCGGCGATGAAGGCGGCGGCCACCACGGTGAAGGCGGCCCAGGCGCGCATCAGCTTGCCCGGGGTCAGCCCGGCGGGCACCAGCAGCGGCACCATGACGCTGGCCATGAACAGCACCGACACCAGCGGCAGGCCGCGCGGCAGCTCCACGAACGCCGTGCAGACCAGGCGGAAGAACGGCAGGCGGGAGGTGCGGCCCAGCGCGAGGAGCACGCCGAGCGGGAAGCCGAACACCAGGGCGAAGCTGGCGAGCAGCACGGTCAGCGGCAGGCCGCTCCAGGCCTCCTGCGGGACCGGGGACAGGCCGGGGCCGCCGCCCAGCAGCCACACGACGCCCGCGAGCGTCAGCGGCCAGGCCAGCAGCAGGGCGCGGGTCCAGCAACGCGGCACGAGGCTGGCGGCCATGAGCAGCAGCAGCGCGGCCAGGGCCATGAACGGCCGCCAGCGCTGGCCGGACGGATAGAAGCCGAACAGGAAGAAGCCGAGCTTCTCGTGCACATAGGCCCAGCACGCCCCCGTGGTGGCCCGGCACGCATCGGGCCCGCCGGACCAGGTGGCATCGAGCACCGCCCAGCGCAGCAGCGGCGGCAGGGTAAGGGCCAGCAGAGCCAGGCACGCGAGGCTGATCCCGGCGTTCAGCGGCGTGCCGGCCAGGCGCTTCAGCGCGCGTGTCATCCCGCCGTCCGGCGCAGCAGGCGGGCGTACCACAGGTTCATGGCGCCCGCGACGCCCAGGGTCAGCACCAGGTAGGCCCCCATCAGCACCGCGACGCCCTCGATGGCGTGGCCGGTGACGTTGATGGCGGTGGAGACGGCCCAGAACAGGTCGGGGTAGCCGATGGCAATGGCGAGGCTCGAGTTCTTGACGATGCCGACGTATTGGCTGGTCAGCGCCGGCACGATGATGCGCAGGGCCTGCGGCACGACGATGCGGCGCAGGATGGTGGCGTCGCGCAGGCCGAGGCTGCGGGCGGCCTCCCACTGGCCGTGCGGGACGGCCTCGATGCCGCCGCGGACGATCTCGGCGATGAACGCGCCGGTATAGGCGGTCAGCCCGGCCAACAGGGCGCAGAACTCCGGCGTCAGGGTCATGCCGCCGGCATAGCCGAACAGCCGGCGCACCGGGCGGTCGAGGCCGATCGCGCCGTCGTGCCAGGCCAGCGCCGGCAGCTGCAGGCCGCGCTGGCTGAGGAAGGCCCAGTCGCCCAGGCCGATGGCGTCGCGCACGCCGGGGAGCTTCAGCAGCAGGGCGGACCAGAACAGGATCTGCAGCAGCAGGGGCGTGTTGCGGAACAGCTCGACATAGACGGACGTGAGGCCGCGGAGCAGCGGGTTGCGGCCCAGGCGCATGATGCCGACCGTGGTGCCCAGCAGGGTGGCCAGCACGACGGCGGCGGCGGCGACGCGGATGGTGTTGACGCTGGCGGCGACGATGGCCCAGGCGAAGCTGTCGGTCGCTTCGAACGGGATGACGGTCTCGCCCATGCGCATGCCGGCGGGGCGGAGCAGGAAGCCGAAGCCGGCGGTGAGGTTCAGCCGGGCCAGGTTGTCGACCAGCGTTGACGCCAGCAGCAGGCCCAGCGCCAGCAGCAGGACCGCGCCGCCGCCTTGGGCCAGGAGAGCCTGGCTGCGCTGGTCTCGCAGCATGCGCGCAAGGAAAGGGCGACGCTGGTCGCGCAGCATGCGGTTACAAGAAGGGCGGCGAATACAGCAGCCCGCCGTCGTTCCACAGCCGGTTGAGCCCACGGGGAAGCTTCAGGGCGGAGTTCTCGCCCAGGGTGCGGTCGTAGATCTCGGCGTAGTTCCCGACCTGCTTGATGACCTGGTAAGCCCAGTCGTCGGCCAGGCCCAGCTGCTTGGACAGGCCCGCCGTGCCGCCCAGCATGCGCTTGACCTCGGGGTCCCGGCTGTCGCGGCTGGCGTCGACGTTGGCGCGGCCGATCTTCTTCTCCTCGGCGAGGAAGGTGACATTGACCACCCATTTGACGACGTTGAGCCACTGGTCGTCGCCTTGCCGCACCATGGGGCCCAGCGGCGACTTGGCCAGCAGGTCCGGCAGCACGACGTAGTCGGTCGGCACTTTGGCGATGGCGCGGTTGGACGACAGCATCAGACGGTCGCCGGTGAAAACGTCGCAGCGCCCCTCGAAGAAGCTGCGGCGGAGCGCGTCGAGGTTGTCGATCGAGATCGGGGTGTATTTCAGGTCGTGCTGGTGGAAGTAGTCGGCGATGTTCAGCTCGGAGTTGGAGCCGGGCAGCACGCAGATGCTGGCGCCGTCGAGGTCGGCCAGGGACTTGGCGCCGGACCTGGTGGCCACGAGCGCGCCCTGGGCGTCGTACATGATCGTGGTGGCGAAGATCAGGCCGAGCTGGGTGTCGCGGCTGAACAGGTTGGTGGTCTCGCGGATCAGCACGTCGATGTCGCCGGACTGCAGCACGGAGAAGCGGTTCAGGGTCGAGGTGTGGATGAAGGTCACGCGGGCGGCGTCGCCGAACACGGCGGTGGCGAGGGCTCGGCAGTATTCGATGTCGATGCCCTGCAGCACGCCGTTGCTGTCGGGCGCCCCGGAGCCCGGCGTGTCGTTCTCGGTGCCGCAGCGGAGCATGCCGCGGGACCGGATGGTCTCGAGCGTGGACGCGGCCTGGGCCGCGGCGGGCGCCAGCGCGGCGATCAGGACGAGGAGGATGGCGGCAAGTCGCATCGTGCTTCTCCTGCTGGACGTTAACGATCGCGGGGGTGATGTTGCAAGCCACGGGCCAGCCGGCGCAGGGTCGGCGGGACCAAGGAGACTCCGCCCGATGTCCCAGCCGCAGTTCCTGTCGTTCAACGGCGAGATCGTGCCCTATGCCGATGCCCGGGTGCACGTTCTGGCGCCCGGGATGAAGTATGGGGCCGGCGTGTTCGAGGGCATCCGCGGCTATTGGAACGCGGACCGCGGCGAGATGTATCTGTTCCGGCTGAAGGAGCATCTGGACCGGATGCAGTATTCCATGCGGATGATGCGGTTCGACCACGCGCTGCCGAACGAGCGGATGGAGGCGGCGATCCTGGAGGTGGTGCGGGCGAACGACCTACGGGAGGACGTGCACATCCGGCTGATGGCCTGGGTGGACGGCGAGGGCGACATGATCGAGACGGGGCCGATCGGCTGGATGGTGGCGGCCCTGGCGCGACCCATGAACAAGGCGGTGCAGGCCGGGGTGCATATCGGCGTGTCGTCGTGGCGGCGGATCGCGGACACGGCGATGCCCGCGCGGGTGAAGGCGACGGCCAACTACGTGAACGGGCGGCTGGCGGGCCTGCAGGGCGCGATGGACGGTTATGACAACGTCGTTCTGCTGACGCAGGCCGGGCATGTCGCGGAGTCGCCGGGCTCGTGCTTCTTTCTGGTGCGGGATGGCGTGCCGGTGACCCCCGGGATCACCAGCGGCATCCTGGAGAGCGTCACGCGGGCGACGGTGATCGCGCTGCTGGGCGAGATGGCGGGCGAGCGGACGGCGGAGCGGGACGTGGACCGTACGGAGCTGTATGCGGCCGAGGAGGCGTTCTTCTGCGGCTCCGGCTACGAGATCCAGCCGGTGGTGTCGATCGACCGTCTGCCGGTGGGGGCCGGCACGCCGGGCCCGCTGACCCGGCGCCTGCAGGCGCGCTACTTCGCCCTCGTGCGCGGCGAGACCAACGACCACGCGGACTGGCTGACGCCCGTATGGGGGGGCGCACGATGAGCGGGGCGCTGCACTTCGCGCCGGGCGGGTATGCCCATGTGCCGGGGGTGGCGCAGTACTCGGGTGGCGTGGTGGCGCTGCCGGGGTTCCGCATCCGGCGCGTCCGGTTCGCGACGGTGGTGCCGCTCGATGCCGGGTTCCGGCGGGCGGCTGAGGTCATTCAGGCGGCGGGGCGGCCGCTGGCGGCGTTCTGCGCCTGCGAGCTGCGGTCGCCGGCGCCGTTCACGGAGGCCGGGTTCGCCGCGTTCAACGGCACGTATCAGGGCACGCTGGCGGACTGGGGGGTGATGCGGGACGGGGTGAACCCGGTCGCGCGCAGCAACGTCTGCCCCGAGCATGCGCCGCCGGCGGCGCCGGGGTTGCATGCCTTCTCGTTCACCGTGCCCGAGAGCGCGGCGGCGCCTTCGTTCGTGGTGGCGGGCAGCGGCGAATCGCAGGAGGGGCATGCGACGTACCGCGACCATGTCGTGGCGCTGGGCGACACGAGCGTGGCGGGGATGCGGGCCAAGGCGGGCTTCGTGCTGGGGGAGATGGGCCGGCGCATGGGCGTGCTGGGCGTGGGCTGGGCTGATGTCACGACGGCGCAGGTGTATACGGTGCACGACATCCACCCGCTGCTGGGTGTCGAGGTCGCGGCGGCGGGCGCGCTGCGGGGGGAGCTGGTGTGGCAGTTCTGCCGGCCGCCGATCGTGGATTTGGAGTTCGAGATGGACTGCCGCGGGCTCGAGGACGAGACGGTGCTGCGGCCCTGACCTGAGGGCACGTGGGCAAGCAGATCAGGGGGCGACGATGAGCGAGACGCGGCATCCGGACGGCGAACCCTGGCAGTGGCCGGAACCCACGTGGCGTCGCATCGTGGGCCGGGCGCGTGCCGGCCGGAGCCTCGCGCCCCGGACCTGGCCCGGGGGGGCCCGCTGCGCCTTCGCCGTCTCGTTCGACGCCGACCACGACACGATCCCGCTGCGGGACGGGGACGAGAGCCCGATGCGGATCAGCCAGGGCCAGTACGGCAACCGGCAGGCGGTGCCGCGCATCCGCCGCCTGCTGGCGCGCGAGGGGGTTCCGGCCAGCTTCTTCTACCCGGCCGTCTCGGCGCTGCTGTATCCGGACGAGGTGCGCGCCGTCGCGGGCGAGGGGCACGAGATCGGCATCCACTCCTGGATCCACGAGGCCAACACGCGCCTGCCGCCGGGTGTGGAGCGGGACCTGACGTTCCGTGCGGCGGACGTGCTGGAGAAGCTGGCGGGCACCCGCCCGGTGGGCATGCGGACGGCCAGCTGGGATTTTTCCGTGGACACGATGGGCATCATCCAGGAGCTGGGGCTGCTGTACGACAGCTCGCTGATGGCAGACGACGACCCGTATGAGCTGGTAGCGGACGGCGTGCCCACCGGGGTGGTGGAGCTGCCGCCGGAGTGGATCAGGGACGACGCGGTCTACTACAACTTCGTCCGTTTCAGCGCGCTGCGGCCCTATACGCCGCCCAGCTCGGTGCTGGAGATCTTCATCGCCGAGTTCGAGGGGGCCTGGGCGGAGGGCGGGCTGTTCCTGCTGACGCTGCATCCGCACGTGTCGGGCCACCGGTCGCGACTGCCGGTGCTGGAGAAGCTGATCGCCCATGCCAAGGCGCGGGGCGGCTGCTGGTTCGCGACGCATGCCGAGATCGCGCGGTGGTGCAAGGACCAGGTTGACCCGGGGGAGTCGGTCCGTGCGGCGGGGGTGGGCCGGTGAAGGACGACGCGTTCCGGGCGGGCTGGGCGGCGGCGCTGGAGGCGGCGAGCGCCTGGCACAAGGCGCAGGCCAAGCAGGCGCTGATCCTGTCGGGCCGCACCCGGTTCCCGAAGAACCTGGAACGCGAGGCCGAGGTGCATGGGCGCTGCGCCGAGCGCGTGCTGACGCTGTCGCCGGACGACGTGTGAAGCGCGAACAGGGGCTGGGGCAGTTACCCAAATCCAACCGGCATGGTATGACCCGGCCCGGATTGGCCCGCGAGGGGCGTCGTCAGCTGACGGCGGAGAGGAAGACAGATGGTCAAGCGACAGAAACCGCCCGAGATCGCGGGCATCCTTGAATTCGAGGGCAAGGCCGAGGACGATGCCGAGTTCCAGGGTTGGCTGGCCGAGCACCGGCAGGCCAAGGGTGGCAGCATCCGCGTCAGCCGCGGGGGCAAGGGGGTCCGGGTGATGTTCACCAAGGATGCCGACATGGCGATCTGGAAGACGCGGTCCGAAGCCGCGCGCCGTCGCCCCTGACGGCCTGCGCCCGCTGACACACGCGTGCTGGCGAGCTCGGTCTGGCTGATCGGCGCCGTCGTGGCGGCAGGGCTCGGGCTCGGCTGCTTCTGGCTGCTGGAGCGGCGACCACCTGCTTGGCTGCGGCCGGTTCGGGTGGCGCATGGGCTCGGCGGGGCGCTGGGCCTGGGCATGCTGCTGGCTTCGGGGCGGCTCGCCGGACCGGGCCCGGGCTGGATGACGACGCTGTTCCTGGTTGCGGCCTTGATGGGTGGCGGCGTGGTGGCCCTGGCCCATTGGCGCGGGCGGCGGCCGCCTGGGCTGGCGGTGGCCTTGCACGCCGTGCTGGGCGGTGCCGGCGGCGTGCTGCTGCTGACGCTGTGGTCGGCCGCGTCTTGATCGCCCGCCCTTGATTGCCCGCCCTTGATTGCCCGCAAGGACGTCGTTGCCGCACGAGACGCTCGCATCGATCGCCCATCCGCCGCCGCGTACGTGAACCGACTGGCCGATTGCGCGGGCCGCTCCTATATGTGGGCAAAGGCTGGGAGGCTGCGATGCTCGACCATACCGACCCGAATGCGCTGATCATCGAGACGGCCCGGCGGTTCTCGCAGGACCGGCTGTTGCCGACGGCTGCGTCGCGGGAGCAGGCGGGGCGGATCGAGCCGGAGATCGTGGCGGCGCTGGGCGAGATGGGGTTCCTGGGCGCGACCAACAGCAGCGACTGGGGTGGCAGCGAGATCCCGTACGAGACCTACGCGCAGGTGATCGAGGAGATCGCGGCGGGGGATGGCGCGGTCAGCACGCTGGTCAGCGTCCACAACGCGCCGACCTGCGAGATCCTGGAGAAGTTCGGGACGATGGCGCAGAAGGAGCGTTGGCTGCGGCCGATGGCGTCGGGCCAGGCGGTGGCGAGCTTCGCGCTGACGGAGAGCGGGGCCGGGTCGGACGCCTCCGGCATCCGCACCCGGGCGGTGCGGACGAACAGCGGCTACACGATCGACGGCTCGAAGCAGTTCATCAGCAATGCCAGCATCGGCCAGACCACGATCCTGTTCGCGGTGACGGACCCGTCGGCGGGCAAGAAGGGGATCAGCGCCTTCGTCGTGGCGAACGACACGCCGGGGTTCAAGGTCTCGAAGGTGGAGCACAAGCTGGGGCAGAAGGCGTCGGACAGCTGTGCGCTGAACTTCGACGCGATGCAGGTGACCGACGACCAGCGCATCGGCGAGGAGGGGCAGGGCCTCAAGATCGCGCTGTCCACGCTGGAGAGCGGGCGGATCGGGATCGCGGCGCAGAGCATCGGCATGGCGCGGGCGGCGCTCGACTACGCCATCGCCTACGCCAAGGACCGCAAGCAGTTCGGCAAGCCGATCATCGAGCACCAGGCCGTCGCGTTCCGCCTGGTGGAGGCCAAGACGCAGCTGGCCGCGGCGCGGGAGCTGACGCTGCACGCGGCCCGGCTGAAGGACGCGGGCAAGCCGGCTTTGGAGGCGGCGGCGATGGCCAAGCTGTTCGCCAGCGAGGCGGCGGAGCGGATCTGCTCGGCCGCCATCCAGACGCTGGGCGGCTACGGCTACCTGGCCGACTACCCCGTCGAGCGCATCTACCGCGACGTGCGGGTGTGCCAGATCTACGAGGGCACGTCGGACGTGCAGAAGATCATTCTCAGCCGGATGCTGTAGCGCCGCCGGCCTCTGCGGCCTGGATCGCCTGCCAGACCCGTTCGGGGGTCAGGGGCATGTCGAGGTGGGTAACGCCCAGGGGGGCCAGGGCGTCGAGCACGGCGGCGACCACGGCGGGGGGTGCGGCGATCGCGCCGGCCTGGCCTGCGCCTTTCACGCCGAGGGGGTTCGCGGCGGTCGGGGTGCCCAGCAGCAGCACGTCGAGGTTCGGCAGGTCGGCGGCCCGGGGCAGGGCGTAGTCCATGAACGAGCCGCTGAGCAGCTGGCCCGACTCCGCGTCGTAGACGGTGCGTTCCATCAGCGCCTGGCCGATGCCCTGGGCGACGCCGCCCTGCACCTGGCCCACCAGCAGCATGGGGTTGATGGCCGTGCCGAAGTCGTCGGCCGCGACGTAGCCCAGCAGGTGGACCATGCCGGTCTCGCGGTCGACCTCCACCTCGGCCACGTGGCAGCCGTTGGGAAAGGTGATGCGGTCCAGCAACGTCCAGTGATAGCTGTCGAGCGGCTGCCCGGCTTCCGCGGCGGCGCGCGCCACTTCGGGCAGGGTGACCTGCCGCCCGCCGGCGCCGAACACCCCGGCTTCGAACACGACCTCATGCACCCCGGCCTGCAGCAGCCGGGCCGCGACCTGGCGGCCCTTGTCCAGCACCAGGCCGATGGCGTCCACCAGGGCGGAGCCGCCCATGTGCAGCGAGCGGGCCCCGCCATGCCCGTTGCCGTCGCGGACGAGCCTCGTGTCGGCCTGCACAAGGTCGAAGCAGTCCGCGGGCAGGCCCAGCCGGTCGGCGGCGATCTGCGGGAAGGTGGTCTCGTGGCCCTGGCCGTTGGACTGCGTGCCGAGGCGGAGCGCGACGCGGCCCTGCGGCCCGAACAGGATCTCCGCCCCCTCGTTCGGGGCGCCGCGGGCGGTCTCGAGGAAGCAGGTGACGCCGAGGCCGCGGAGCCGGCCGGGCGGGCTGTTGGCGCGGCGGGCGGCGAAGCCCGGCAGGTCGGCGGCGGCGAGGGCCGGGTCGATGTTGGCGGCGAAGCGGCCGCCGTCGATCGTGGTGCCCATCGCGGTGGGGTGCGGGAAGCGTTGCACCAGGTTCTGCCGGCGCAGCGCGATGCGGTCGATTCCGGTCAGGCGCGCCGCCTCGTCGATGGCGCGTTCCAGCAGGTAGTTGGCCTCGGGCTTGCCGGCCCCGCGGTATGCGTCGAGCGGGACGGTGTGGGTGAAGGCGCCGCGCACGGACATGAAGACGGCCGGGATGTCGTAGCCGCAGCCCATGGCGTTGCCGGGGGCGGTGGTGGCGCTGCCCGGGCCGCCGCTGGACATGGCGGCGCCCAGGTTGGCGACGGTTGCGACGTCAAGCGCCAGGAAGCGGCCTGCGGCATCGAGGCCGAGGCGGGCGGTGGTCAGGTTGTCGCGGCCGTGCGCAGTGGAGACGAAGTCCTCGCCATGGGCCGACAGCCAGCAGACCGGGCGGCGCAGGTGGCGGGCGGCCCACATCACGGCGACATATTCCGGGTAGAGCTGGTTCTTGACGCCGAAGCCGCCGCCGACGTCGGGGCATTCGAGCTGGATCAGCGCCTCGGGCACCCCGAAGACTGCGCCGGCGAGGCCGCGGCGGATGCCGTGCACGCCCTGCCCGCTGAACAGCAGCGACAGGACGCCGGTGGCCGGGTCGAAGCGGGCGAGGGCGCCGCGGTGTTCGAGCGGCGCCACGATCAGGCGGTTGTTCACGACGTGCACCGTGGCGACGTGCGCGGCGCCGGCCATGGCTTCGGCCACGGCGGCGGCGTTGCCCTTCTTGAAGCGGAAGGCGAGGTTGCCGGGCACGTCGTCCCAGACCTGCGGTGCGCCGGGCTGCAGGGCGGCGTCGGCTTCGGTGACGCAGGGCAGGGCGTCGTACTCGACGAGCACGGCCTCGGCGGCATCCTGCGCCGCAAGGGGGGTGCTTGCCACGACGAAGGCGACGGGCTCGCCGACGTGGCGGACCCGGCCCAAGGCGAGGGCGGGGCGGTGCGGCACCGCCATCGGGCCCTCGGTCGGGACGCTGGCCATGCAGGGGATGGGGCCGAGGCCGGCGAGGTCGGCGGCGGTGTAGACGCCCGCCACCCCGGGCATGGCGGCGGCCGCGGCGGTGTCGATGCGGCCCAGCACGGCATGGGCGTGGGAGGAGCGGACCATGTGCAGGTGCAGCGCGTCCGCTGGCACCAGGTCCGCGACGTAGCGGCCCTTGCCGGTCAGGAAGCGGGCGTCCTCGCGGCGCCGCACGGATTGTCCGATCATGGCCATGGGCTTGTCCTATCCTGCGGCGGGGCCGGGCGCATCGTCCGTCGTACTATAGTCCAGGGCTGCGTCGCGCTGCAGGGCTGCCGGGTCGCGCATCGCCGGGTCGCCGTAGCCGCCGCCGCCCGGGGTGGTGATGGCGATGGTGTCGCCGGCGACCAGGTGCTGCGGCACGCGGGCGTCCACCTCGGCCCCGTTGATCCGGACGGCGCCCGGCGTGCCGGCCTCGCCGCCCTCGAGGCCCGGCGCGCCGAACCGGGTCCGCTCGACCATGAAGAAGGCCGATGCGCCGCCCGCCGCCTCGAGCGTGATCAGCACCTCCTGCCCCAGCCCGCCGCGGAACCGGCCGGGGCCGCCGGAGCCGGGGCTGAGGCGCTTATGGGCGAACAGCAGGGGGCCGTTGCGCTCGGCGATCTCGACGGGGGTGGAGGAGATGTTGCTGGGCCAGGAGAGGCAGGGCGCGCCGTCGCGGTCGGGCCGGGCGCCCAGGCCGCCGTTGAAGAACAGGACGGCGGTAAAGCGCTCGCTGGCGCGGGCGTTCGCAGGCTGGCGGTCTCCGGTCAGCGTCAGGTTCCACAAGGGCGAGCCCGGGGCCGCCATGACCCGGTCCGGGATCAGCTGATGGAGCGCGCCGAAGACCAGGACCGGCACGTAGTGGCCGGAGACGGCGCGCGCGCCGACGGCGGCGGGGAACAGCGGGTTCAGCAGCGAGCGTTCCGGCGCCACGACGGTGATGGGGCGGAACATGCCGTCGTTGTTGGGCAGGTCGGGCAGCAGGGCGCATTTCAGCGCATAGAAGGTCATGGCGCGCGTGTAGGTCAGCGGGCAGTTCACCGCCCGGGGCTGCTGCAGGGTGGTGCCGGTGTAGTCGGCGACGATTCCGCCGCCATCGACCGTGAGGGCGATCGCGAAGTGGAACGGCGTCTCGAGCCCATCCGTCTGCATCGCGTAGTGCGTCGTGCCCGGCGGCAGCGTGGCGATGGCCCGACGCATGGCGCCCTCGGAGCGGCTGAAGATCTCGTCGGCGAGGTGGCGCAGATGGACCAGGCCGTACTCCGCCATCATGGCGGTCAGCCGTTGCGCCATCAGCTCGTTGGCCGAGACCTGCGCCCAGACGTCGCCGGCGGTCTGGGCGGGGGTGCGGACGTTGGCGGCGATGAACTGCAGGATCAGCGGCTCGGCCGCGCCGTCGCGCATGAAGCGCATCAGCGGGATGTGCAGGCCTTCCTCGAAGATCTCGCGCGGGGCGGCGGAGCGGACCATGCCGCCGATGTCCGGCACGTGGGAGGTGGTGGCCGCGAAGGCGACGAGGGTGCCCGCGCTGTAGATGGGCTTAACCAGACAGATGTCCGGCAGGTGCCCGGTGCCGATCCAGGGGTCGTTGGTGACGTAGATGTCGCCGTCCCGCATCGTCTCGGCCGGGAAGGCCAGCAGCGTGTGGCGCACGGTGGCGGGCAGGGTCGCGATGAACGACGGGATCCCATAGGTGTTCTGGGCCAGGGAGTGCCCGGTCGCGTCGGTCAGCACGCAGGCGAAGTCGTTCGCCTCGTTCGACAGGGTGGAGAAGGCGGTGCGGGCGATGACCTTGGCCGCCTCGTCCACGATGGAGACGATGCGGCTCCAGAGGATCTCGATCGTGACGGCGTCGAGCGGGCCGGGTTCGATCATGCCGGCTCTCTCTTGTGCAACTGGACGATTATACTGCCCTGCGCGGTGACGGTGCAGGTGGCGGCGGGACCGACGACGAGGGTGGAGCCGGCGTCCTCGACCAGGGCCGGGCCGGGGAAGCCCATGCCGGCGCGCAGCAGGTCGCGGTCGTAGACGGCCGCGTCGACGAAGCCGCCGGCCTCGGCGAACCAGGCGCGGCGGGTGCCCCGCCTGGCGGCATCGAGGTCCGACCCGGCGGCCAGCGGGGCGATGCGTCCGCCGGGGATGGCGGCCTGCACGGCGACGCGGGCGGCGACGAACTCGAGCATCACGTCGGGGGGGGATCGGGTGAACTTCGCGCGGTAGGCCGCGTGAAAGGCCTCGGTCAGCGCGGCCCGGGCGGTGGGGCCTTCGTAGGGGCCGGGGGGCAGGCGGACACTGAGATCGAAGCCCTGACCGACGAAGCGGCCGTCGCCCATGCGCTGCACCCGGGCGGCGGCGGCGGGCACGCCGGTCTGCGCCAGCACCGCCCGTGCATCGGCCTCGATCGCCTGGAAGGCGTTTTCGAGAGCGACCAGGTCCCCGTCGGCCACGCGGAAGTCCACCGCCGTCACCCGGTCCACGCGGGCGGGTGCGACGAGCAGGCCCCATGCGGAGGCGACGCCCGGGGAGGGGGGGCAGATCAGGCGCGACAGGCCCAGCTTGCGCGCGACGCCGTAGCCGTGCACCGGGCCGCCGCCGCCGGTGGTCAGCAGGGCGAAGCCCCGCGGGTCCCGCCCGCGTTCGGCGATATGGACGCGGGCGGCGCTGGCCATGGCCTCGTTCACCACCTCGTGGATCCCGGCGGCGACCTGTGCGGCGGTCATGGACACGGTGCCGGCCAGGGCCTCGATGGCGGTCTGGGCGAGGGCCGGGTCGATGGACAGGGTGCCGCCGGCGAAGAAGCCCGGGTTCAGGTAGCCCAGCAGCAGGTTGGCGTCGGTGACGGTCGGCTGGGTGCCGCCCCGGGCGTAGCAGGCGGGGCCGGGCTCGGAGCCGGCGCTGTCGGGGCCGACCTTCAGCAGGCCCAGCGCGTCGGCCCGGGCGATGCTGCCGCCGCCGGCGCCGATCTCGATCAGCTCGATGGTGGAGATGCGGATGGGCAGGCCGCTGCCCTCCATGAAGCGCTTCTGCCGCGCCGCCTCGAACCCCTGCGCCACCAGGGGCTCGCCGGCCTCGATCAGGCTCAGTTTGGCGGTGGTGCCGCCCATGTCGAAGGCGAGCAGCGTGTCCGCACCTTCCCGCGCGCCGAAATAGGCGGCGGCGAGCGCGCCGGCGGCGGGGCCGGATTCCAGCATCTGGACGGGGTTGGACGTGACCTCGTGGATATGCGTCAGGCCGCCGCTCGAGATCATGAGCAGCAGCGGCGCCGCTATGCCGATGCCGCGCAGGTCCGTCTCGAGCCCGACCAGGTAGGTGACGGCGAGGGGTTTGACGTAGGCGCTGGCGACGGTGGTGGAGAAGCGGTCGAACTCGCGGATCTCGGGCGCGACCTCGTGCGAGGTGGTGACGAACAGGCCGGGCGCATGGGCGGCGACCAGGCGGGCCGCGTCGGCCTCGTGCGCCTTGTTCATGTGGGCATGCAGGAAGCAGACGGCGACCGAGGTGACGCCGGCCGCGGTCAGGCGGTCCAGCTGGGCCAGCAGCTCGGCGGCCACCAGCGGGCGCAGGACGCTGCCGTCGGCCCGGCTGCGTTCCGACACCTCCAGCCGCAGGTCGCGCGGCACCAGCGGCGCGGGCATCTCGATGGCGAGGTCGTACAGGGCGTATTTCCGTTCGCGCCCGATCTCCAGCACGTCGCGGAAGCCTGCGGTGGTGAGCATGCCGGTGCGGGCGCCCTTGCGTTCGATCAGGGCGTTGGTGAACAGGGTGGTCGCGTGGACGACGCGGCTGATGGGGGGCGTCGGCGTGCCGGGTTCGGCGTGGCCCAGCAGGGTGGCAATGCCGGCCATCACGCCGCGGCGGGGGTCGTCGTGGGTGGTCAGGACCTTCAGCGCCTGGCGCTCGCCGGTGGCGTGGTGGTGGATGACGAGGTCGGTGAAGGTGCCGCCGATGTCGATGCCGAGCGAGGCGGCCAGGGGTTGGAGGGCCATGTCAGTGTCCGCCGAACACTGGTTCGCGCTTCTCGCGCCGGGCTGCGCGGCCTTCGGCGTAGTCGTGGCTGGCGTAGCACCGGTCGGCGGCCTGTTGCGCGCGGACCAGGTCGGGCGGGCCGTCGCGCCGGGTCAGCTCCTGGAAGGCGATGCGGATGCCGGCGAGGCTGAGCGGGGCGTTGGCCGCGAGCTCGGCGGCGACCTGGTCCACCAGCCGGTCCAGGGCGGCGCGGTCGGGTGCCAGCCAGTGCACGAGGCCCATGGCCAGCGCGTCGGTGCCGGGATAGCGCCGGCCCAGCAGCACCATCTCCCGCGTGCGGGCCAGGCCGAGGACGTCGACCAGGGTGCGGATGTCCTCCAGGCGGTAGGGCAAGCCGAGCTTTGCGGCGGGCACGCCGAACTGGGCGGCGGGGGTGCAGGCCCGCAGGTCGGACATCAGGGCCAGCTCGAACCCGGCGCCCAGGCAGAAGCCATGGATGGCGGCGACGCTGGGCTTGGTCAGGGCGCGGAAGGCGGTCGCGACGTCGTGCTGCAGCGCGTTGTAGGCGGCGGCTGCGGCGGGGTCGGCGCGGATGGTTTCGAACTCGCTGGTGTCGTTGCCGGTGCAGAAGGCGCGGTCGCCGGCGCCCTGCAGCACCAGGACCCGCACCTCGGCCTGGTGTTGCACGCGGGCGAGCAGGCCGGGGAGGGTGCGCCACATGGCGGCGTCGATGGCGTTCAGCCGGCGTGGGTTGTCGAAGGTGAGGCGCGCGACGCCGGACGCGATCTCGAGGTGCAGCACCTAGACGGCACCCATGGCGCGGAGGGCGGCGACGCGGGCTGCGTCGATGCCGAACCCGGCCAGCACCGCCTCGGTATGCTCGCCGCGCTCGGGCGTGGAGCGGGTGCGGGGGGTGGCGCCTTCCAGGCGCATGGGCGGGCGGACCAGGTCGAGCGTGCCGAGCAGCGCGCTTTCGACTTGCAGGCGCATGCCCAGGTGTTGGACCTGCGGGTCGGCGAAGACCTGGTCCATGGTGTTGACCATGCCGCAGGGCACGCCGGCGTCGTTCAGGCGCTGGACCCAGGCCTCGGCCGTGTCGGTCAGCAGGCAGGTTTGCAGGACGGCGTTGACCCGGGCACGGGCGCCGCCGCGCTGCTTCTCCGTCATCAGGTCCGGGTCGTCGGCGAAGCCCAGCGTGGCCTGCAGCCGGTCCCACATCGCCTGTCCGCCGGCGGCCACGTTGATCGTGCCGTCCTTCGTGTGGAACAGGCCTGTGGGCACCGTGGTCGGGTGGTCGTTGCCGGTCTGGCCCGCGACCTCCTGCTTCATGGTCCAGCGCGCCGCCTGGAAGTCCATCATGGCGATCATGGATTCCAGCAGAGAGGTGTGCACCCAGCGCCCCCGGCCGGTCTTCTGCCGTTCGATGACCGCGATAAGGATGCCGAGCGCGGTATAGAGGCCCGTGGTCAGGTCCGCGACGGGGATGCCCGCCCGCACGGGCCCCTGCCCCGGCAGGCCCGTGACGCTCATGAGCCCGCCCATCCCCTGGGCGATCTGGTCGAAGCCCGGGCGCCTGGCGTAGGGCCCGTCCTGTCCGAAGCCCGAGATGCTGGCCAGGATGATGGCCGGGTTGAGGGCGGCGAGGCTGTCGTAGCCGATGCCGAGCCGGTCCTTCACGTCGGGCCGGTAGTTCTCCACCACCACGTCGGCGCGGGCCGCCATGGTGCGGAACACGGCCAGGCCCTCGGGGTGTTTGAGGTTGAGGGTGATGCCGCGCTTGTTGCGGTGGGTGTTCTGGAAGTCCGGGCCGTGGCGGGCGCCGCCCATGCCCTTCCCGGTGTCGATCTCGTCCGGCGCCTCGATCTTGACGACGTCGGCCCCCCAGTCGGCCAGCTGGCGGACGGCGGTGGGGCCGGACCGGACTCGCGTCAGGTCCAGGACGGTCAGGTGGGACAGGGGCATCGGGGCATTCTCCAGGCGCGGGGTGGCGCCGGGCGCCGTGGACGCGGCGCATGGAGGCAGACACGGCGTCCGGAGGCAAGTCCATCGGGTGGCGGACGCCTCGATCGGCTTATGCCGCGCGGACCTCGGCCACGAAGATGTCCACTTCGGTGGCGAGCTGCTCGGATTGCCGCGAGAGGCCGCTGGCGGCTCCGAGCACCTGGTCGGCGGCCAGGCCGGTGTCGTTGGCGGCCTGGCTCACGCTGCCGATGTTGACGGTGACGTCGGCGGCGGCGCGGGCGGTCTGTTGCACGTTCCGGGCGATCTCGCCCGTGGCGGCCCCCTGCTGCTCGACCGCGGTGGCGATGCTGGTGGCGATGGCGCTGACTTCCGCGATGGTGCCGACGATGATGCGGATGGCGTCGACGGCTTCCTGGGTGGCCGACTGGATCTCGGCGACCTGCGCGCCGATCTCGTCGGTGGCCTTGGCGGTCTGGCTGGCGAGGCTTTTGACTTCCGAGGCGACGACGGCGAAGCCCTTGCCGGCGTCGCCCGCCCGCGCCGCCTCGATGGTGGCGTTGAGCGCCAGCAGGTTGGTCTGTTTGGCGATGTCGCTGATCAGCCCGACGACCTGGCCGATCTTCTCGGCCGCGCGCGACAGCGCCTGTACGATCAGGTCGGTCCGCTGCGCGTTCGTGACCGCCTGGTCGGCGATCTCTGAGGAGTGCGTCACCTGGCGGCTGATCTCGCGGATGGAGGCGCTCAGCTGCTCGGCCGCGGCAGCCACGGTCTGCACGCCGGCGCTCGCCTGCTCGGCCGATGCAGCGACCTGCGTCGCCCGCTGGTTGGTCTGGCTCGTGATCGACGACATGGACTGCGCCGTCGCCTGAAGGTCCGTCGCGCTGGTCGACAGCAGCGTCACCAGGCCGCCGATCTTGGCCTCGAACGCGTCGGCGGTCTTTCCCATCATGGACCGCTGCGCCTCGGCCGCCGCATGTTTCTGCGCCTCCTGTTCGGCGGCGAGGCGTCGTGTGTCCATCGCCTGGGTCTTGAACACGGCGAGCGACTTCGCCAGCGTGCCGATCTCGTCGCGGCGCTCCGTTCCCTGGACGTTGACGGTCAGGTCGCCTTCGGCCAGGCGCTGCAGCGCCGCCGTGACGGCGGCAAGGGGGCGCAGGACGAGCAGCACGACGATGGCGACGAGCAGGCCGAGGGAGACGACAAGGCCCGATCCCGTGACGAGGGAGAGGCGCCGGACGACCTGCCTGCCCCGATCCTCGAGATCGGCGTGGGCCTGGTCCATCTCGGCGTCCTGGCGGGCGATGATGGGGTCGTTCGCGGCGACGAAGGCCCGACGGGCGGCGGAGACCTCGGACGTCGAAAGGCGGGTCGCGGCTTCCTTGTCGTGGCGGAAGGAGAGATCGATGCTCGTCTCCGCCAGGTTCCGGTAGGCGAGGAGGGATTCCTTGAGGCGGGCGATCTCAGCCGCCTCGGTGGGCGTGCGCGACGTCGCGATGAGCTTGTCGGCGGCGCCGACGGCCAGGGCCATGCGCTGCCGGAAGCGCTCCCGCGCCTCGTTCTGCCGTTCCTCGTGGGTTTCGACGACGATCACCTTCTCCTGGATTCCGGCATCGTTGAAGTTGGCGACCATCGTCAGGCCGATGGCACGCCGGGCGGCCAGGCTGCCGACGATCTGGTCCGCCTCCGCCCGCAACTCGTTGATCCCGCTTTGGGCGATCCAGAAGACGCCGCCGATCGTCGCCACGAGGATCATGAGCGGCAGGAGCAGCTTGTGCACCATCGTCTGGTTCGTCAGCGCGTTCAGCACGGGGCATACCCTTCGATCGATAGGGTTGAGGCACCGGATGCCTACACGGCAGGCGTTGCCGGAGCGTTAAGGCCGGGGCCGACAGGGCGATCGGTCGCACGAGCGGCGGCGCGGTCGAAATGGGCGCGTGAGGCAACGTCGGACCACGAAGACATAATGGACGCGAAGGGGGGTGTTCATGGGGGCTGGCGGGACTGTGCTTGGGGGAGAGGGCGTGCAGCCAGGGGTCATCGAGGGGCCGATCCCGACTTGCGGGTTGGGCCGGCCGCCGCGATAGTCATGACCAAGCCGGCCCGTCATCCGTGAGCGCCCGGCACGCAGGGGAGATGCCATGTCGCGCACCGGGTCGAGCATCAACGCCGGCGCACGGCTGGACCGGCTGCCGATCGGCAGCTTCCATCGCCGGGTGCTGTGGCTGATCGGGCTGGGCATGTTCCTCGATGCCTGCGACATCTATCTGGCGGGCGGGGTGCTGGGGGCGCTGGTGAAGTCCGGCTGGTCGACGATGGAGGCGAATGCCGCCTTCCTGTCGGCGACGTTCCTGGGAATGCTGGTCGGCACGTTCTCCGCCGGCATATTGGGGGACCGGTACGGGCGGCGATTCTCCTACCAGGCGAACCTGCTGCTGTTCGGCCTCGCCTCGATCGCGGCGGCGTTCGCGCCGTCGATGCAGGTGCTGATCGGCATCCGCTTCGTGATGGGCATCGGGCTGGGTGCGGAGATCGTGGTGGGCTATTCGAGCCTGGCCGAGTTCATGCCGCGGGCCAAGCGGGGGCGCTACGTGGCGCTGCTGGCCTTGCTGACCAACATGGCGGTGCCGGTGACCGGGTTGGGCGGCGCCTGGCTGATCCCTGTGGTGGGCTGGCGGCCGCTGTTCGCCGTCGTGGGCGTGGCGGCGCTGGCGGTGTGGGTGCTGCGGAAGAACATGCCGGAATCGCCGCGCTGGCTCGAAAGCCGGGGGCGTCTAATGGAGGCGGAGGCGCTGCTGACGTCGATCGAGGCGGAGGCGTCGCGAGACGGTCCGTTGCCGCCGGTGGTGGACCTGGCGGAGGTGCTGCCGGCACCCGGGGGGCTGCCCGAGCTGTTCGGCCGCAACCTGGTGCGCAACACGGTGCTGGCGACGATCATCGCGGTGGTCAGCGGCATCAACCTGTATGGGTTCCTGTCGTGGGTGCCGACCTTCCTTGTCAAGCAGGGGCTGTCGATCGGGTCCTCGTTGTGGTTCTCGGGCGTCATGAACGTGGGGGCGCCGCTGGGGGCGTGCTGGGGTCGGTCATCGCCGACCGGTTCGGCCGGGTGCGCTGCCTGGTGACGCTGGCGTTGATGGAGGCGGCGCTCGGGCTCGTGTATCCGCATGTGGGCAACGGGGTGGAGCTGATCGCGGTCGGGTTCACGCTGACGCTGTGCGCCTATGCGATCGTGGCGATCGGGTTCGCGCTGTACATCCCGGAGCTGTTCCCGACCCGGCTGCGGCTGCGCGGCGTGTCGGTCGCCATCGGCACGGGGCGGCTGACCTCGAGCGGGGTGGGGTGGGCGATCGTGTCGATCTTCTCCGCGTTCGGGATCGGCGGGGTGGCCGGGTTCCTGACCGGCAGCATGGTGGTGCTGGCGCTGGCGGTGCTGCTGCTGGGGCGGGAGACGAGCAACCGGTCGCTCGAGGAGATCACGGCGCCGGAGGGCCGGGCCGGCGGGGCGCTGGGCACGCAGCCGGTGCTGAACGGATGAGGAGGACCCCATGGACGACGTGACCCAGACGCTTGCTCCGGCGGCGGGGCAGGTTTCGCAGCACCAGGCCCCCCCGGACCAGGTGCACGGCATCATCGACTGCGACGTGCACCCGCTGTTCGCCGACGGGATCCGCAGCCTTTATCCGTACATGCCGGACGCGTGGCGGCAGCGGTTCATGCGCAAGCGGGCGCACCAGGCGGGCGGCGGGCTGACGCTGCGCTACGCCCACCCGAACGGCACGGTGGTGCGCGACGACGCCAAGCCCGAGAGCGGCGCGCCGGGCGGCAGCGACCCGCATTTCCTGATCCACGACCTGCTGGACCAGCACGACATCTCGCTCGCGGTGCTGAACAGCCTGCAGTCCGGCAGCTTCTGCAGCGTGCATGCCTCGGCCGACGAGAGCATCGTCATCGCCGCCGCGGCCAACGACTACTACATGGACCAGTGGCTGCCGCTGGATCGCCGCCTGACCTATGCGCCCGTCGTGCCCTCGCAGGACCCGGCGGCGGCGGCGGCCGAGATCCGTCGCGTGGGCGGCCATGCGCAGGTGTGCGCCATCGCCGTGCCGCCGCTGTCGATCCTGATGGGCAACCGGTACTGGTGGCCGATCTTTGCCGCGGCGTCCGACATGGGGCTGCCGATCCTGCTGCACGTCACGGGGTCGGAGGGCGTGTACAACGGCGCGCCGATGCCGGCGGGCGGCATGCCGGATACGTATATCGAGCGCTACGTCACGCTGGGGCAGGGGGCGGAGTCGAACCTGAACAGCCTGGTCATGAACGGCACGTTCGAGCGCTTCCCGGGGTTGAAGGTGCTGTTCGTGGAGTACGGCTTCGTCTGGCCGGTGCCGCTGATGCTTCGGATGGACCGGTTGTGGCGCGGGCTGCGGCACGAGGTGCCGTGGGTGAAGAGATCGCCGATCGACACGGTGGCCGAGCATGTGTGGTTCACGACCCAGCCGATCGAGGAGCCGCGGGACCCGCGCGATCTCGAGCGGCTGGTCAACATGGTGGGGGTGGAGAACCTGTGCTTCAGCACGGACTACCCGCATTGGGACAACGACATGCCGATGCAGTCGCTGCGGTCCTTGCCGCCCGCGGACAGGGACAAGATCTTCCGCACCAACGCGCGGCAGGTCCTGCGGCTGTCGCAGTAGGGCGCGCGGCCATGGAACGGCGGCAGAAGCAGGAGGTGGCGGTGGGGGCCGAGGCGGACTTCCCGGAGGGGCGGTTTGTCATCCTGCAGCTGGGCACGCGCAACATCGGGGTGGTGCGGCTGCAGACCGGCGCGATGCGGGCGGTGCGGAACTGGTGCCCGCACAAGGGTGCGCCGATCTGCCGCGGCATCGTGGGCGGCACCTGGCCGCCCAGCGCCCCGGGTGCGCTGGAATATGGGCGCGAGGGCGAGGTGCTGGTGTGCCCGTGGCACGGCTTCGAATACGACCTCAACACCGGCGAGGAGCTGTTCCAGCCCGGGCGCCCGGCGCTGCGCCTGTATCCCGTCGCGGTGCGGGACGGGCAGGTCTACATCACCGTCTGAGTGTCGCCGCTCCGATTCAGAAGGACACGCGCATGACCCCCACAAGACGGCTTCGTGAATTGCTGGCCGGGCCCGGCATGGTTCGGGCGCCCGGCGTGTATGACGGAATCACGGCGCGGCTGGCGGAACAGGCCGGGTTCTCGGCGCTGTACATGACGGGGGCCGGCACCTCCATGGCGCGGGGTTTCCCGGATTTCGGCTTGCTGACGCTGACGGAGATGGCGGGCAACGCGTCGATGATCGCGCGGTCGGTGGGCCTGCCGCTGATCGCCGACGCCGACACGGGCTATGGCAACGAGCTGAACGTGACGCGGACGGTGCGGGAGTACGAGCGGGGCGGCGTGGCCGGGCTGCACATCGAGGACCAGGTCTCGCCCAAGCGCTGCGGGCACCTGGACGGCAAGGAGCTGGTGTCGCGGGAGGAGTTCGTGGCCAAGATCCGCGCTGCGCTGGCCGCGCGGACGGACCCCGACTTCGTGGTGATCGCCCGGACGGACGCGCGGGGCGTGGCGGGGCTGGACGAGGCGGTGGCGCGGGCCAACCTGGCCATGGCGGCGGGTGCGGACATCGCCTTCGTGGAGGCGGCGGCGTCGATGGAGGAGGTCCGGCTGATCCCGACGCTGGTGCGGGGGCCGTGCCTGCTGAACATCGTGGTCGCCGGCAAGACGCCGGACATCGGGCTGGGCGAGGCGGAGGCGATGGGCTACCGGATCGCGATCATGCCGAGCCTGCTGCTGAGCACGGTGATGAGCGCCTGCGACGCAGCGCTGAAGGCGGTGCGGGACACCGACCGCCCTGTTTCCAGCGTGGGACACACGCCGATCGCGGGCCGCTTCGCCCGGTTCGGCGCCGATGAGTGGAACGCGCTGCGGACCCGCTTCCGGCCGGAGGAGGTGGCGGTGGTTGATCCTGTTGCCTGAATTCCCGACGGTTCGGCATGACAGGCTCGGACGTGAACAGCGCCATGAAACCGCGGAACTCTGGACGTCCCGAGCCGTGGCTCCCATCCACCTCAGATAATCGGCCGGTCGGAGGATCCGTATGCCGCGCCAGGGATGGAGAACCAGCAGGTCTGTATCTCCGGTCACGATAACCTGTGCTGCGGACGCCAGTGCCAGCTCGAGATATTTGCAATCCTTGTCGTTGCGGCAGTCACTGACCCTCTCGGCGGGGCTGAACCAGACAGCCCGTGCGTGCAGGACGTCCAGGATGCGAGCGCGCCTTTCTCCCGAGACGGCAGTCGCAAACCGCGGCCTGCAAAGAACCTGGACAATCTCCGCATCGACTTCGGCCGACATGGCGGGTACCCATGCTCTGATGCGTCAGGCCGCCTGCGCAGCTTGGGTGGGTGCGGCGTGGAGCTGGTCGAGCAGGGCCTGGCGTTGCGGCATGGCGTCGTGGAGGGCGGCGGCCTTGACGGGGCCGTAGCCGCGGACGGCCATGGGGAGGGTGGCGAGGGCGATGGCGGCTTCGAGCGTGTCTGGGTGGAGCTGGGGCAGCATGGCGTGGATGTCGGCCTCGTATTGGCGGGCGAAGGCGCGTTCGGTTCGGCGTTCGTGCTGCCAGCCGAAGACGTCGAGCGGGGTGCCGCGCAGGAGCTTGCCGTGGCGGAGCATTCGGAACAGCGGCAGGGCGATCCGCCCCGAGATGGCGATCTTGCGGCGGCGTCCGGTGGCCTTGTCGCGCCGGGCGATCAGCGGGGGCGCCATGTGGAAGACGGGATCGGCGCCGTACTCGGCGGCGGCGTGCAGGCGGGCGACCTCGTACTCGTCCTTGATGGCCCAGGCGCGGAAGGCGCCCTCGGCCACAGCGCGGGTCAGCGGGCCCGGCGCGCCGGACAGCGCAGTCTCGCGCGCGACCACCGCCTCCAGCAAAGCGCGATACCTGCGGGCGAGGCGCTGGCCCTGGTAGGCGATCAGCTCGGCGGTGCGCCGTGCGACGACGGCGTCCAGGTGGTCGGGCAGCGCCTCGGTGTCGGACAGGATGCGGTCGATCAGCGCGGGCTGGTCGGCGAGCAGGCGGCCCCAGAGGAAGGCCCGCTCGTTCATGGCCACGGCGGTGCCGTTGAGGGTGATGGCGCGCAGCAGGGCAGGGCGGCCGACGGGCAGGAGACCGAGCTGCCAGGCCATGCCGAGCAGCACCGTGTTCATGGCCTGCGCGGTGCCGAACAGACGTTCCGCAACCAGGCTGCCGCGCAGGTAGCGGGAGCGGGTGCGGTCGGTATGCCGCTCGATCGCGCGGCGGTGCAGCCCGGCATCCACCCGCAGGTCGCGGTCCCTGAGGAAGCTGGCGCCGGCGGCGAGGTCGAGGTTGCCGACGACGCCGGCGCCCGGGGCGCAGCGGCCGAGCACGTCGGGGTCGGCGCCCACGGCCAGGTCGGCGCCGATGAGCAGGTCCGCCTCGCCGGTGGGGATGCGCACCACGTCGAGGGCGGTGCCCGCGGCGATCTGGACGTGGGAGACGACGGCGCCGTTCTTCTGGGCGAGCCCGGTGAAGTCGAGCGTGCTGACCTGGTGGCCTTCGAGGAACCCGGCGGCGGCCACGATGGCGCTGCAGGTGACGATGCCGCCGCCGCCGATGCCGGCGAACAGCCCGCGCCAGGGCTTGGCGAGGCCGGGGAGGGCGGGCTCGGGCAGGGTGACGGCGAGTTCGGCCTCGCGGGCCAGCCAGCGGGCGGCGTGGTCGATCTCGGGCGCGGCCGTGGTTGTGGTGACGAAGCTGGGGCAGAAGCCCTTGAGGCAGCTGAGGTCGGTGTTGCAGCTGGTGGGGCTGATGCGGCGCTTGCGGCCGAATTCGGTGTCGACGGGTTCGATGGCGATGCAGTTGGACTGTACGGTGCAGTCGCCGCAGTTCTCGCAGACGCGGGTGTTGATGGACACGTGGGTCTGCGCGGCGGCCATCGTGCCGCGCTTGCGGCGGCGGCGCTTCTCGGTGGCGCAGACCTGGTCGTAGATGATGGCGGAGACGCCGTCGAAGTCGCGCATGCGGCGCTGGACGTCGTCCATCTCGTCGCGGCCGTGGCGCCAGGTGCCGGGCGGCAGGTCGGCGATGGCGGGCAGGCGGGCCGGATCGTCGGCGACGACGGCGAGCTGGCCGATGCCATCGGCATGGAGCTGGCGGGCGATGCTGACGACGGTGGGGCCGCCCTCGGCCGCCTGGCCGCCCGTCATGGCGACGGCGTCGTTGTACAGCAGCTTGTAGGTCATGCGGGTCTTGGCGGCGATGGCCTGGCGGATGGCGAGCAGGCCGGAGTGCTGATAGGTGCCGTCGCCCATGTTGGCGAACATGTGCGGCAGGGTGCTGAACGAGGACAGGCCGACCCAGGGCACACCCTCGCCGCCCATCTGGCTGAACGTCTTGGTGGTGTCGCTGGTGGCCATGGCCATGATGTGGCAGCCGATGCCGGCCATGGCGTGGCTGCCGGCGGGCAGCACGGTGCTGGTGTTGTGCGGGCAGCCGGCACAGAACATGGGGGCCCGGGTGAGTATCCCGGGCTGCCCGGCGTCGGGCAGGACGTGGCAGTCGATCGATGGCGTCGCGATCCCCTGGCCGGGCAGGATGCGGGACAGGGCGGCGATCAGGATCTCGGGCGACAGCTCGAGCAGGCCGGGGACGAGGTCCGCGCCGTCCGCGTCGTGCTTGCCGAGGATGACGGGGCGGTCCGGCTGGTTGTACAGCGCGTCGCGGAGCTGCATCTCGACGAGGGAGCGCTTCTCCTCCACCACAAGGATCATGCGCTTGCCGCGGGCGAACCCGGTGATCGCCACGGGTTCGAGCGGCCAGGCCATCGCGACCTTGAACACGGCTATGGATGGGTGCGCGTCGAGGCCGAGGCGGCGGAGCGCGTGCATCGTGTCTTGGTGCGCCTTGCCGATGGTGACGATGCCGATGGTGGCGTCCGGGGTGCCGGACACCTGGTGGTCGAGTCGGTTGGCGCGGACCCAGGCGTGCACGGCGGGCAGGCGTTCCTGCAGCAGGCGGCGCTCCAGCTCCTTGCGGTGGGACGGCCAGGGCAGGGCGGGGTCGAGGTTGAGGCCGTGCGGCGGCAGCGCCTGGTCGGGGGTGACGAAGCGGCGTTCGGTGGGGATGGTGGCCAGGCCGTGCTGCTCGGCGGTCTCGGCGATGGTCTTCAGCGCGATCCAGAGGCCGCTGTAGCGGCTGAGCGCGAGGCCGGCGAGGCTGAGGTCGATGATGTCCTGGACGTCGGCGGGGACGAGGACGGGGATCTGGACGGACTGGAAGATGCCGTCGGTCTGGTGCGGGAAGACGGAGCTGTGGGCGGCGTGGTCGTCGCCCGAGACGGCGAGGACCCCGCCGAGGCGGGCGGTGCCGATGGTGTTGGCGCAGCGGAGGGCGTCGGCGCTGCGGTCGACGCCGGGCCCCTTGCCGTACCAGAGGCCGAATACGCCATCGACGCGCTTGCCGGGGAAGGTGTCGATCTGCTGGCTGCCCCAGAGCATGGTGGCGGCGAGGTCCTCGTTGAGGCCGGGCTGGAAGCGGATGTCGGCCTGGGTCAGCAGGGCCTCGCGGCGCCACAGCTCCTGGTCGACGCCGCCGAGGGGGGAGCCGCGGTAGCCGGAGACGAGGCCCGCGGTGCGAAGCCCGGCGGCGCGGTCGAGGCGGGCCTGTTCCAGAAGAGCGCGCACCAGGGCCTGCACGCCGGAGAGGAAGACGGGGGTGTCGAGGTCGGTGTAGCGGCTTTCGAGCGTGACGCGGTCGAACGAGTGGGTGTCGGCACCTTGGCCTTCGAGCGGCGACGACAGCATCCCGACATCCATGGCAAGCTCCCGTTGTTTCGGACGGTGCACAGTAGCGCAGAAATAGGTAGCGTGTGCTGCCATAGTCGGGGTAGGCGGAAGCATGAAATTGGGAGGACTGGCTAATGTTGCGCTGCATCATGGCAGGGTCTTGCGTGTAACCCGTGCGTCTTGACCGGATCGACCATGCCATCCTGGACCACCTGCAGCGGGACGGCCGGGCCACCAGTGCGGAGCTGGGCGACGTCGCGGGCCTGTCGCCCAGCCCGGCGCACCGCCGGCAGAAGCTGCTGGAGGAAAGCGGGATCATCCGCGGCTACGTGGCGCTGCTGGACCAGGACCGGGTGGGCATGCCGGTCAACGTGTTCGTCTCGGTGCGGCTGTCGGCCCAGACGGAAGACCACCTGGCGGCATTCGAGCGGGCGATCGCCGACGTGCCGGAGGTGATGGAGTGCTACGTGATGTCGGGTGCCAGCGACTACTTGCTGCGGGTGGTGGCGCCGGATCTGGGCGCCTACGAGGAGTTCCTGCGGACGAAGTTGACGCGGATCCCGGGGGTTCAGGGGGTGGAGAGCGCCTTCGCGTTGAAGCGGGTGGCGTACCGGACGAGCCTGCCGCTGCGGCGGGGGCGGTGAAGCCATGACCGGTGGAGAGGTGCTCGCGACGTTCCTGATGGCGTTCCCGGCGCTATTCAGCATCGTCAACCCGATCACCGGGGCGTTCATCTTCCGGGAAGCGACGGCGGACCGCACGCATGCGGACCGGGTGCGGCTGGCCCGGCTGGTCGGCCTGTATTCGTTGCTGGTGATGATGGTGGCGCTGGGGGCGGGGTCCTATGTGCTGGCCGCATTCGGGATCAGCCTGGCGGCGCTGCGGATCGCCGGCGGGCTGGTCCTGGCGCTGTTCGCATGGGAGCTGCTGGGCGCGCCCGAGCGGCGGGACGGGCGCAAGGCCGAGCAGGCGGAGGGGTCGGGCAGCGTCGACGACGTCGCGTTCTTTCCGTTGACGCTGCCGTTCACGACCGGGCCGGGCACGATTGCGGTGGCGGTGGCGCTGGGGGCCGGGCACCCGGCCAGGGGGGCGGCCGGGTTCTTCCTGGGCGTCGGGTTGGCCGCGGTGGCGATGGCCGGCGTGATCGCCGCGACCTATGCCTATGCCGACGTGCTGGTGGGCGTGCTGGGCCGAAACGGCAGCCGGACCGTCACGCGGCTGTCGGCGTTCCTGCTGTTCTGCATCGGCGTGCAACTGCTGATCAACGGCGTGGTGGACGTGCTGGGACCGCTGCTCGCGCGCTAGTTCTGCAGCAGTAGCGTACGGTCCCGGGCGACGATCGCGTGACGGATCGCCCAGGGGGCGTTGCAACTTTGGCCGGAGCCCTACGTATGGCGTCCCATGCTGGACGTCATGATCCAGGGGGAAACGGACGGGCTGCTCGGGCTTGCACGCAAGGTGCAGGCGACCGGCTACCACTTCGTCACCCCCACCCCTGCCACCCACGCCCGGGTCCTTGCCCGGGCGGGCCGCGTGGTCGCGCGCGACCTTCGCGACGTGTTCGGCTGGAGCCTGCCGTTCGGGGCCGATGTGGTTCCGGACGACCTGCGTTCGGCGATGGCGGAGGCCGGCGTGCTGGCCGCGGAGGGTGGCGGGTGGCGCAGCCTGGTGCGGATCAGCAGCCTGGACGGCATGCTGTTCCTGCATTCGGCGTATCCGACCGTGGCCGCTGATTCCGTGTTCTTCGGGCCGGACACCTACCGGTTTGCCGGCGCCATCGCAGGCGTGCTGGCGCGGCCGGCGCGGCCGGTGCGGCGGGCCGTGGATGTGGGGTGCGGGGCGGGGCCCGGCGCGGTGCTGGTGGCGCGGGCGCATCCCGGGGCGGCCGTGTTCGGGGTCGACATCAACCCGGCGGCGCTGCGGCTGACGCGCGCGAACGCGGGGCTGGCGGGCGTTGCGGTGCAGGCGGTGGACAGCGACCTGCTGCGGGGGATTCCGGGGCAGTTCGACCTGATCGTCTCGAACCCGCCCTATCTGGTGGACCCCGGTGCGCGCGCGTACCGGCATGGCGGCGGGCCCTTGGGGGCGGGGCTGTCGCTGGCGATCCTGGACGCGGCCATGGAGCGTCTGGCGCCGGGCGGGACGCTGCTGCTGTACACCGGGGCGGCCATGATCGACGGCCGGGACCCGTTCCGGGAGGCGGCGGAGGCGGTGCTGGCAGGCTCCGGCCTGGCGTGGCGCTACCACGAGATCGACCCCGACGTGTTCGGGGAGGAGTTGGAGGCCGGGGTCTATTGCGCGGCGGAGCGGATCGCCGCGGTGGCCCTGACAGTCGAGAAACCAGGATGAGCGCGCATGCCCGACGGTAGCCTGAATGTTCCCCTGACCGAGGATGATCGCCGGCATCGGCGGTTGGCCGCGTTCAATGCCGACCGGTTCACCCCCGGATTGCCGCATGACGACTGGGAATCGGGGGTGGAGGCGCAGGCGGCGATGCTGCTGGAGGAGGGGCGGTGGATCGAGGAGCGGCGGGCCGAGGTGCGCGTGCGGGCGGCCGAGGCGCCGCGGGATGCCGCGGGGTTCGTGGAGTGGTTCGAGGCGCTGGAGCAGGCGGGGCCGGGGCAGAACGATGCGCTGTTCCCGTTCCTGGCGGAGCAGGCGACGATGGAGGAGATGCGCTGGTTCCTGGAGCAGGAGGTGGCGGGCGAGGCCGGGTTCGACGACCTGACGGCGATGACGCAGATGCGGCTGCCGGTGCGGGCGAAGCTGGAGCTGGCGCGCAACTACTGGGACGAGATGGGGCGGGGCAACGCGAAGGGCATGCACGGCCCGATGCTGGAGCACCTGGCCCGTCGCCTGAACCTGGTGCCCCGGCCCGAGACGACGGTGTGGGAGTCGCTGGCGCTGGCCAACACCATGGGCGCGCTGGCGGCGAACCGGCGGTACGCGTTCCAGTCCGTGGGTGCGCTGGGGGTGATCGAGCAGACGGCGCCGAGCCGGGCGAAGCTGGTGGGCGAGGGGCTGCGCCGCCTGGGCGTCAGCGGCAAGGACCGGCATTACTTCGACCTGCACGCGGTGCTGGACATCAAGCACAGCGCCGCCTGGAACGCCGAGGCCGCGTGGCCGCTGGTGGCGGAGAACCCGGACTGGGCGCCGGCCCTGGCCGAGGGGGCGCTGCTGCGGCTGGAGGCCGGGGCGGCGTGCTTCCGGCGGTATCGGGCGGTGCTTGGCGTGGGCTGACCGTCGCGCCCGCCTTGCAAGCCCGTTGATACGCGGGGGCGGGGCTCCTAGAACGACGCTGCCCGCCGCAGATCAGGACGCACGCCATGGCCGCCGCCTACCAGTACACCTACGTGATGAAGGACGTGACCAAGGCCTTTCCGGGCGGGCGCGAGGTGTTCAAGGGCATCACGCTGTCGTTCCTGCCGGGGGTGAAGATCGGCGTGCTCGGCGTGAACGGCGCGGGCAAGTCGACGCTGCTGAAGATCATGGCGGGCGTCGAGACGGAGTATGGCGGCGAGGCCTGGGCGGCGGAGGGGTGCGCGTCGGCTACCTGGAGCAGGAGCCGCGGCTCGATCCGACGCTGACGGTGGCCGAGAACGTGATGCTGGCGTTTGGGCCGCTGAAGACGGCGATCGACCGGTTCAACGCGATCTCGGAGAAATTCGCCGAGCCGATGGACGACGACGAAATGAACGCGCTGCTGGGCGAACAGGCGGAGCTGCAGGAGAAGATCGACGCCGAGGAGGGGTGGGATCTCGACCGGCAGATCGAGATCGCGCTCGATGCGCTGCGCTGCCCGCCGCCCGATTCCGGTGTGGAGAAGCTGTCGGGCGGCGAGCGGCGGCGGGTCGCGCTGTGCCGGCTGCTGCTGGAGAAGCCGGACCTGCTGCTGCTGGACGAGCCGACGAACCACCTGGATGCCGAGAGCGTCGCGTGGCTCGAGAAGACGCTGCGGGACTTCACGGGGACGGTGATGATCATCACGCATGACCGCTACTTCCTGGACAACGTGACGAACTGGATCCTGGAGATCGAGCGGGGCCGGGGTTACCCGTTCGAGGGGAACTACTCGAGCTGGCTGTCGCAGAAGCGCAAGCGGCTGCAGCAGGAGGAGAAAGAGGAAAGCAGCCGGCAGCGGGCGCTGGCGGCCGAGGAGGAGTGGATCCAGAGCAGCCCGCGGGCTCGGCAAACGAAAAGCCGCGCGCGGATCGCCAAGTACGAGGAGATGCTGCAGCAGAGCCAGGAACGCTCGGGCGGCGTGGCCGAGATCGTGATCCCGCCGGGTCCGCGGCTGGGTGGCCTGGTGATCGAGGCGAACCAGCTGCGCAAGGCCTACGGCAACCGGCTGCTGATGGACGACCTGAACTTCAAGCTGCCGCCCGGGGGGATCGTGGGGGTGATCGGGCCCAACGGCGCGGGCAAGACGACGCTGTTCCGCATGATCACCGGGCAGGACCAGCCGGACGGGGGCACGCTGCGGGTGGGGGAGACGGTAAAGCTGGGGTACGTCGACCAGAGCCGCGACAGCCTGGATCCCGACAAGACCGTCTGGCAGGAGATCAGCGAGGGCACGGACGTCATCTACCTGGGCAAGCGGGCGGTGCAGAGCCGCGCCTATGTGGGGGCCTTCAATTTCAAGGGCTCGGACCAGCAGAAGAAGGTCGGCATCCTGTCAGGCGGCGAGCGGAACCGGGTTCACCTGGCCAAGATGCTGAAGTCCGAGAGCAACGTGATCCTGCTGGACGAGCCGACGAACGACCTGGACGTGGACACGCTGCGGGCACTGGAGGAGGCGCTGGCGGAGTTCGCGGGCTGTGCGGTCATCATCAGCCACGACCGCTGGTTCCTGGATCGGCTGGCGACGCACATCCTGGCCTTCGAGGGCGACAGCCACATCGAGTGGTTCGAGGGCAACTTCCAGGCCTACGAAGAGGACAAGCGACGCCGACTTGGCGCGGACAGCACGGAGCCGCACCGGATCAAGTACCGGCCGCTTCAGCGCTAGTCCCGAAAGGCCGATGCCGGAGGAACCGGGCAAGCCGGGCGCGCGGCCGACGGATCGGGCCGGGCTTGACCGGGTGCAGTCGGGCCGGGTGCTGCGGACCGGCCGGCTGGCGCTGTCGCCGGTCGCGTGGGGGGACCTGGCCGACCTGCAGCGGCTGAAGGGCGACCCGCTCGTGTTCGGGCAGATGCTGGGCGGGGTCCGTGCGCGGGCCCAGGTGTCGGTGGAGCTGGCGCAGGATGTCGGGTTCTGGGCCCGGCATGGCGCGGGGATGTGGATGGTGCGGGATGCGGCTGGGGTGGCGGTGGGGCTGGTGGGGCTGCACGAGCGGCCGGACGGGCGGGGCGTCGGGCTGCGCTTCGCCTTCACGCCGGAAAGCCGCGGCCATGGCTTGGCGCGGGAGGCGGCGGGGGCGGCGCTGCGGCATGCGCATGAGCGGGCGGGGATCGCGCGGGTGGTGGCGGTGGCGCGGGAGTCGAACATCGGCAGCAGGACGGTGCTGGGCGCCATCGGCATGCGTGAATGCGACGAGTTCGTGCGCGATGGCGAGCGGATGATGATGTTCGAGAGCGTGCGGCCGGTTCGGTAGGGGTTCCCCCTCCCTGGCTGGGAGGGGGCGCTGTCTGGTTACTGGGCGCGGAGGAGCTGGCCGCGGACCTCGCCACCGGGGTTCGCCGCGGTGTGCATGTTGAAGTAGATCTGCCCGGCCTGCATCGCGGCCAGCTGCTCGTCCGTGAGGGTGGCGCCGCCGGTCATCGGGCTGGCCGTGACCACGAGCGGGATCATGACGCCGGCATTGGCGCCGGGGGCGGCCGGGCCGTGAAAGTGCGCGGCGGTCGGGGTGCCCGTCAGCCCCTGGTAGTTCACGGTGTAGGTCATGGCGCGCGTGGTCGGGTAGACGGTGGCGACGACGGTGCCGACCCCGCTCGAGCGGGTTGCCGGCACTTCGTATGCGGCCGAGACCGGGCCCTGGAAGGTCATGGGGCCGGCGCAGGCGGACACGGCGAGGGCCGAGAGGCCGGCGAGGATCAGGGTTGAGCGGGACATCGGGGTCCTCCTTGCTTGGTTCAGGCTATTGACGCGGGTCGAGCATGGCCGGTTCGGAACGGTCTGTCTGCATCAAATCAGCGGTGGCAAGCGGGCTGGGGCGTGTCATGGTCCGGGCATGAACGAACGCCCCATCGGCCCCGACGTCGATTCCACGCCGCGCCCGCTGCCGGCACGGGTGCCGCTCCGCGGCCGGCATGTGGTGCTGGAGCCGCTGCACAGGCGGCATGGGCCGGAGCTGTGGCAGGCGGCGCAAGCGGAGGGCGCCGGGGCGAGTTGGGACTATCTGGGATATGGGCCCTTTGCATCGGAGGCGGCGATGACCGCCTTCGTGGCCGACTTCGCTGCCACCCACGACCCGCTGGCCTGGGCGGTGCGCCCGGTCACCACGGGGGTCGTCAGCGGCTGGCTGACGTTGATGGACATTCAGCCGAAGAACGCCGCGATCGAGATCGGCCATATCTGGTTCGGGCCGCGGATGCAGCGGACGCGGGCGGCGACGGAGGCGCTGTTCCTGCCGATGCGCCTGGCGATGGACGAGCTGGGGTATCGCCGGCTGGTGTGGAAGTGCAACGCACTGAACGCACCCTCGCGCCGGGCGGCGGACCGGCTGGGCTTCGTGTACGAGGGCACGCTGCGGTCGCATTTGGTTGTGAAGGGGCGGCTGCGGGACACGGCGTTCTTCAGTATGCTGAGCGAGGAGTGGCCGGCGCGGCGCGATGCGTTGGTCGCGTGGCTGGACGACGCGAACCTGGGCCCGGACGGCACGACGCGGTGCGGCCTGGCGGAGTTGCGTGGCTCGCTCGATGGGGGGTGATGGATGACGTTGACGATCGAGGACGACACGATCGAGACGCTGGTGCGGTCCCTGGCGGCGCGGCGCGGCGTGAGCGAGCAGGAGTTGGTGCGCACGGCCGTGGAGGCGGAGGCGCGGCGGGAGCATCTCACTCTTAGAGAGAAGCTGGAACGGTTCTGGATCGAGCATCCGATGCCGGCAGCCACGGGGCTGAGGGCGGACAAGGCATTCTTCGACGAGTTGTCGGGGGAGCCGTGACTCTGTTCATCGACGCTTCTGCCCTGGTTTCCATCATCGCCAAGGAAACCGACGCCTTGGACTTGCTGGCTCGCTTCGAGACGGCATCACTGCGGCTGTGCTCACCCTTGAGCAACTGGGAGACGATCGCCGGTTTGTGCCGCAGCTATCGAACGCCGGTCGATGTCGCGCGAGAGCAGGTGGAGCACTTCGTGAAGCTCACGGATATGACGCTCGTCCCGATCGGGCAGCGCGAGTGGGAGATCGCGGTCGATGCCTATGCGAGGTTTGGGAAGGGCCATCACAAGGCCGCGCTGAACATGGGTGACTGCTTCGCGTACGCCTGCGCCGTCGCCAACGGCGCGCGGCTGCTGTTCAAGGGCGGGGACTTCGGGCTGACCGACGTCCCCGCGGCCTGATCGGTCACATGGGCGGGGTCAGGCCGTCCTTGCCGGCGTTGACGCGGGCGGCGGTCAGCGTGCCGTCGGCGGCTTTGGTGGCGCCGACGAAGACCTTGGTGCCGGGCGTCAGCATCGCGGCGTCGCCCGGTTGGAAGGTGACGATGGGGATGTTGGCCGGGACCATGACTTTCAGCTTCTCGCCCTTGGCCATCACGGTCAGCTCGCGCCCGTCCGTGCCGGACACTTCGGACTCGATGGTGGCGTTGGTCATGGTGCTCTCGGGCATCAGGTCCCACGGGTAGTGGCCTTCGCCCGAACCGCGCAGCGCCTCGGGAAAGATCAGGACTTCCACGGCGCGGAGCTTGTCCTTGGGGCCTACGGCGGCGGTGCCGATGAAGGTGCCGGGCTTGGCGTCGGCCAGGGTGGCCGGGACGACGGCGGCGACGCTGTAGTTGGCTGCCAGGGTGATGGTGGCGACCGAGCCCTCTCGCGTGTCGACCAGGAGCGTGTTGCCGGTCAGCGACTTCACGGTGCCGCGGACACGCTGCGGCGTCTGGGCCAGGGCGCCGGGCGCCATCAGGGGCAGGGTGGCGAGCGACAAAAGGGTGGCGGCGATCAGCGAGCGGCGCATGGATGATCCTTCGGGATGTTCGGGAGGGTTACGGCCGAGAGGGCGGCGCGGATGCGGCGGCCCGGGTCAGAGCGTTTCGGCAAAGAGCTGCTGGAGGGCGGCCCAGGAGCGGGCGTCGGCTTCGGGGCTGTAGCGGATGGCGTCCGGCATGGCCCGCTTGGCGGCGTCCGGGTTGGTGAAGCTATGCACGGTGCCGCCATAGAGGTCCATCTGCCAGTCGACGCCGGCGTCGCGCATCTCGGCCTCGAAGGTGGCGCGCTGGTCCGCGGGGATCATCGGGTCGTCGGCGCCGATGCACACCAGGACCTTGGCCTTGATGTTGCGGGCGTCGGACTTGGGTGCCGCGGTGCCCAGGCCGCTGTGGAAGCCGACCACGGCCCGGATGTCCGCGCCGGCGCGGGCCAGTTCGAGCGCCATGGTGCCGCCGAAGCAGAAGCCGATGGCGGCGATGCGGGCGGCGTCGGCCTCGGGCCGGGCCGCGAGCGCCTGCAGCGCGCCGGCGGCGCGGGCACGGGTGCGGGCAGGGTCGGCGAACAGGGGCTGGAGTGCGGCGATCGCCTCCTGCAGGTCGTCGATCAGGCGGCCGTCGCCATGCAGATCGCAGGCGAGCGCCACATAGCCCATCGCGGCCAGGCGCTCGGCGCGGGCGATGGCGTGCGGACCCAGCCCGAACGCTTCGGGGAAGACCAGCACCCCGGCCCGGGGGCCCGATGCCGGCTCCCAGAACAGCTGGCTCGTCATTGTCAGGCCGTCGGCCCGGTAGGTCAGGGTCTCGTGGTTCATGCGGTGCTCCGTCGGGGGATCAGGAACCGGCCTTCTTGCCGGCGGCGTCGAACGCCTGGAGATAGGCGGTGAGGTCGGCGACCTCCTTGTCGTCCTTCAGCCCGGCGAACACCATCTTGGTCCCGGGGATGCGCGCCTTCGGGTCTTTGATGTAGTCGGCGAAGGTCGCGGGCGACCAGGTGATGCCGCTGTCCTTGTTGGCGGCGGTGTAGGTGTAGCCGGGCACGCTGCCGGCAGTGTGACCGAACAAGCCGTTCAGCTGGGGGCCGATGCCGTTCTTGGCCGTCTCGCCCACCTGGTGGCAGGCGCGGCACTTGCCGAAGCTGCGCTGCCCGGCCTCGGGGTCGCCCACCGGGCCTGGGCCCCCTTGCGCGTGCGCCCGACCGGCGACAAGGACGAGCAGGGCGGCAGCGGCGATGCGAAACATGGGCGTGGACCTCCGGATGCGGCAACCTGACACGCCGGTCTATAGCAGGGTCGCGCGGCTGCGACCCACACGGTGCCTCCGGACTGCGGGGGACAGAAGGAACACGTTCGCATGATCCTGTCCCTGTTGCGGTCCCGGCGGTTCCTGCCGCTGTTCCTGACGCAGCTGCTGGGGGCGCTGAACGACAACCTGTTCAAGAACGCGATGGTGATCCTGGTGGTGTTCCGGACCGGAGAAGGCGGGGCGGGGTTGGCGGCGGTCGCGGGGGGCCTGTTCATCCTGCCCTATGCGCTGTTCAGCGCGCCGGCGGGCCAGGCGGCCGACCGGTTCGAGAAGGGGCGGCTGATCCGGATGCTGAAAGGGGCGGAGGTGGCGCTGATGCTCCTGGCGGCCTGGGCGCTGCTGGCGGGCAGCGTGCCGGGGCTGCTGGCGGTGTTGTTCGGGCTGGGCGCGCAGGCGGCGGCGTTCGGGCCGCTGAAGTACGGGATCCTGCCGCAGCATCTGGCGGGGCCGGCGCTGCTGCCAGGCAATGCGCTGGTAGAGGCGGGGACCTTCGGGGCGATCCTGGCCGGGACGATCCTGGGGGGCGTGCTGATCGGGGGGGCGGCGGGGCCGGCGGTGGTGGGCGGGGCGGTGCTGGCCTTGGCGGTGCTGGGGCTGGCGGCGTCCTGGTTCATCCCGGCGGCGCCCGCGGCCGCGCCCGGGCTGCACATCGGGTGGAACGTGGCGGCGGAGACGTGGCGGCTGGTGGCCGCGGCGCGGGCGAACCGGGCGGTCTGGCGCTCGGTGCTGGGGCTGTCGTGGTTCTGGGCGCTGGGAGCGGCGTTCCTCGCCTTGTTCCCGGTTCTGGTGCGGGACGTGTTCCGCGGCGACAACCAGGTGGTCACGCTGCTGCTGGCCGGGTTCGTGCTGGGCGTGGGTGCCGGGAGTCTGCTGGGCAGCCGGCTGGCTGGCGGCGTGGTGTCGTTGCGGCACGTGCGGCCGGCGGGGTTCGCGCTCAGCGGCTTCACCGCTGTCTTCGCCGGGCTGTGCATGGGGCCTTGGGCCGCGGCCTGGGCGACGCCCTGGGCGATGCTGGGGTCCCCCGCGGGGCTTGCGGCCTGGTTGTGCCTGCTGGGGGCGGCCGCGGCGGGTGGGGTGTTCTCGTTGCCGCTGTATGCGACGGTGCAGCAGGAGTCCGCCCCGGCGGAGCGCGCCCGGATGGTGGCGGCGAACAACGTGATGAACGCGCTGTTCATGGTGGTGGGTGCCGGGGTGCTGGCCGGGCTCTCGGCGGCGGGGCTGGGCCCGGGCGAGGTGCTGGGGGCTTGGGCGTTGGCCAATGCGCTGGTCGCGTGGCGGTTCGGCGACACGGCGGCCTGATGGGGGGCTGCCCTTGCCGGGAGCCGGGCGGGGGCGGCAGAGTGCGGCCACTCAGCAGGAGCTTGCCTTGACAGAACTCTGGCGTCTTTCCGCGACCGAGATCGCGGCGATGGTCCGGGCGCGGACGATCTCGGCGCGCGAGGCGACGGATGCGGCGCTGGCGCGGCTCGATGCCGTGAACCCCGCGTTGAACGCCGTGGTGGACTGGCGGCCGGAGGCGGCGCGCGCGCGGGCCGATGCGGTCGATGCCGCCATCGGGCGGGGCGAGGATGCGGGGCTGCTGGCCGGCGTGCCGGTCACGGTGAAGGTGAACGTGGACCAGGCGGGCTTCGCCACCACGAACGGGCTGGTGCTGCAGAAGGACCTGGTGGCCGCGGCGAACAGCCCGGTCGTGGACAATCTGGAGCGGGCCGGTGCCGTGATCGTGGGGCGCACGAACGCCCCGGCGTTCTCGCTGCGGTGGTTCACGACCAATCTGCTGCACGGCGACACGAAGAACCCGCGCGACGCGGCGCTGACGCCCGGCGGCTCCTCGGGCGGGGCGGCGAGCGCGGTGGCGGCGGGCATCGGGCAGCTGGCGCATGGGACGGATATCGGCGGCTCGATCCGGTATCCGGCCTATGCCTGCGGGGTGCACGGGCTGCGGCCCAGCCTGGGGCGCGTGCCCGCCTGGAACGCCAGCTCGCCGGAGCGGGGGATCGGGCCGCAGCTGATGGCGGTGTCGGGGCCGCTGGGGCGGACGGTTGGCGACGTGCGGCTGGGGCTGCAGGCGTTGATGCCGGGCGACGCGCGGGACCCGTGGTGGGTGCCGGTGCCGTTCGAGGGGCCGCCGGTGCCGAAGCGGGTGGCGCTGTGCCTGCGGCCCGACGGGATGGGGGTGGACGAGCCGGTGCTGGCCGCCCTGCGCGATGCGGCGCGGCGGCTGGAGGCAGCGGGCTACGTCGTCGAGGAGGTGGAGACGACGCCCGGCTTCCGTGAGGCGACGGAGCTGCAGATCAAGCTCTGGCTGGGCGACGGCTGGCCGGGCTTCCGCGCGGCCGTGGAGAAGGAGGGTGATCCCGGGGCATTGGCCGTCATGCATGGCGTGAAGGACTTCGCCGAAAGCCTGCCGCCCGACGTGGTCGCCGCCACGCTGACCCGGCGCAACCAGGTGGTGCGGGACTGGACCCGCTTTCTGGATGCGACGCCGCTGCTGCTGGTTCCGGTGTCCGGCGCGCTGCCCTTCGCCGACGGGCTGGACCGGCAGGGGCCCGAAGCCTGGGCGCGGGTGCTGGAGGCGCAGCTGGTGCAGACGGGCCTGCCGCTGATGGGCCTGCCGGGGCTGACCGTCAGCACCGGAATGGTCGGGACGGCGCCGGTGGGGGTGCAGCTCATCTCGGCGCGGTATCGCGAGGACCTGCTGCTGCTGGCCGGCGAGGCGATCGAGGCGGGCGGGGCGCCGCCGATGCCGGCGGAGCCAGCGCTGCGGGCCTGAGGCGTTGGACAGGGTCGAATCCGCCGCCGCCCAAACGACGGGGTGGGCGGAGCGGGCTGCCGTGTTCGCGGTGTTCGTGGGCAACGGCACGGCCTTTGGTTCGTGGGCGGCGAACATCCCGCGGCTGCGGGAGGCGGCGGGGCTGGGCGACGCGTCGCTGGGAGTGGTGCTGCTGTGCGTCAGCGTGGGCGCGGTGCTGACGATGCCCCTGGTCGGGCGCTACGGCGGCGTCCTGGGAACGGGGCGGGGCTGCTGGATGGCGGCGCTGCTGCTGGGGCTGGCGCTGCCGTTGCCGAGCGTGGTGTCGGGGTGGGGGGCTCTGCTGGCCGCGGCGGGGCTGGTGGGGGCCGGGCTGGGCATGATGGACGTGTGCATGAACGCGCATGCGGCCGATGTGGAGCGGCGCTGGGGGGCGGCGATCATGTCGTCGTTCCATGCGGGATGGAGCCTGGGGCAGCTGCTGGGTGCCGGCTTGGCGGGCCTGCTGGTGGTGCTGGGGCTGGGGCTGCCGGCCTCGATGGGCATGGCGGCCGTGGTGGTGGCGGGGTGCGGGCTGGCCGGGGTGGCGCTGCCGCGGGGCCAGGCGGCGGACCACGGGGCGGCGGACCACGGGGCGGCGGACCACGGGGCGGCGAACCCTGCGGAGACGCCGCGTTTCCTGCGGCCCAGCGGGGCGGTGCTGGTGCTGTGCGCCATGATCGCGCTCAGCTTCGCGCTGGAGGGCGGGACGGCGGACTGGGCCGGCGTCTATCTGACGACGGTGTTGGGGTCGGCGGCGGGGCTGTCGTCGTTGGGGCTGGCGCTGTTCGCGGGCGCGATGGTCGTGTTCCGGCTGGGGGGCGACGCGCTGGTGCGGCGGTTGGGGCCGGTGCGGGTGGTGGGCTGGGGCGGGGCGGCGACGGCGGTCGGGCTGGCGGTCGCGCTGGCGTCGCCGTCCGTGGTGCTGGCGTCGGCCGGCTTCGGGCTGGTGGGGGCGGGGCTCGCGAACATCGTGCCAGTGGTGTTCACGCTGGCGGGGCGGCGGGGGGCGGCGGGCGTGGCGATGGTGGCGACGGCCGGGTATGGCGCCGTGATGGCGACGCCGCCGCTGATCGGGTTCGTGTCGCAGCAGGCGGGGCTGCGGACGGCGTTGCTGTTGCTGCTGCTGGCCTCGGCTGCGGTCGTGCTGCTGGCGCGACGACTGAGATCGTGACCGGGTCCAGTCGATCCGGCACGCTCTGACCTTTCAGCGATACGAGCATATAGACCGGTCCACGCTGAAGACGCGTGAACCGGTCATGCTCTACCGGGCCAGGGTGAGGACGGCGTCGAGCAGGAGTTGGGTGCCGGCGGCCAGGTGTTCGGGTGCGGTGTATTCGCCGGGGTTGTGGGTGAGGCCGCCGCGGCTTGGCACGAAGATCATGGCGCTGGGGCAGAGGGTGGAGATCGCGACGCTGTCGTGCCCGGCGGCGGCGACCATGTCGCGGGTGCGGAGCTGTCGGGCGGCGGCGAGGTCCCGCAGCAGGGTGCACAGTGCCGGGTCGAACCGGGCCGGGCCGAAGGTGGCGTAGGGGTCGACCGTCAGGGTCACGCGGCGGCGTGTGGCGATGGCGTGCAGCGCCTGCAGCAGTTCGCGCTCCATGGCGACGGCGCGGGCCGGGTCCTCGTGGCGGACGTCGACGTGCAGGCGGGTCTGGCTGGGCACGGCGCCGCGGACGTTGGGGGCGTTCATGATCCAGGCGGCCGAGGAGCGACCGCCGGGTTCGCCGGCGATGCCGATGCGCTCGGTGGCCAGGATTATCTCGGCCGCGGCGGCCAGGCTGTCCTGGCGGCGCTCCATCGTGGTGGGGCCGACATGGCTGGGTGCGCCGTCGAGGGTAAGCTGGAAGTAGCGGGCCTGGACGGTGCCGGTGACGATGCCGAGCGGCAGGCCGTCGGCCTCGAGCATCGGGCCCTGCTCGATGTGGGGCTCGATCCAGGCGGCCCAGTCGCGCGGGGCCGGGGTGCTGAGGCCGAGCTGGTAGGTGTCGGCGAGGGAGTCGGCCACGGTGACGCCGTCGTCGTCCATGATCATCAGCGCCTGGTCGAGCGGCAGGGAGCCGGCGTGGACGCGGCTGCCCATCATGGCCGGGGCGAAGCGGCTGCCCTCCTCGTTGGTCCATACGACGAGCTCGAGCGGGGCGGCGAGCGGCACGCCATGCAGCGTCCGCATGACCTCGAGGCCGGCGAGCACGCCGAAGACGCCGTCGAAGCGGCCGCCGGTGGGCACGGTGTCGAGGTGGCTGCCGAAGGCGACGGCGGGGCGGGGTGCCGTGCCCTCGCGCCGGAGGAACAGGTTGCCGATGGCGTCGCGATGCACGAGCAGGCCGAGGGGGGCGCACCATTGCAGCAGCAGGGCGCGGCCCTGGGCGTCCATGCTCGATAGCGCGGGGCGGTTGCTGCCGCCCTCGGGCGTGGCGCCGATGGTGGCCATGTCCATGTGGGCCTGCCAGAGGCGGGCGGCGTCGATGGTGGGGGGCGGGGCCGTCATGGTGGGGCGGGTCATTCCGAAAGCGGTGCCCCGACCCTAGCTGCCGGCCGGGTGGGCCGTCCAGGGTGGGGGTGGCGGGCGTTGCTGGCGGGCGTTGCTGGCGGGTTGGGGCGCTGCCGACCCTTGTCGCGAGGCCGCGGGGGCGGTAACCCGGCGGTATGCTGGACAAGCTCAAGTCGAACAACCGGGCCTGGGCTGCACGCAAGGTGGCGGCGGATGCCGGCTTCTTCCGCCGGCTGGAGGGGCAGCAGGCGCCGGAATACCTGTGGATCGGGTGTTCGGACAGCCGGGTGCCCGCGAACGAGATCGTGGACCTGGACCCGGGCGAGCTGTTCGTGCACCGCAACGTGGCCAACCTGGCCCCGCCGCAGGATGCGAACTACCTCTCGGTGCTGCAGTTCGCGGTGGATGTGATCAAGGTCAAGCACGTGATGGTGGTGGGCCATTACGGGTGCGGCGGGATCGCGGCCGCGGTGGACGGGAAGCGGCGGGGGCTGGTGGACCATTGGCTGCACCCGATCCGCGAGGTGCACCATGCCCATCGGGCCGAGCTGGATGCCATTCCGGACGAGAAGGCTCGGCTGAACCGGCTGTGCGAGCTGAACGTGGTGCGGCAGGTGCGGAACGTGGCGTCGGACGTGTTCGTGCAGGATGCCTGGGCGCGGGGGCAGCCGCTCTGCGTGCACGGCTGGGTGTATTCGCTGGCGAACGGGCTGGTGACGGACCTCGATGTGTCGGTGGACGGGCTCGAGGCGCTGGGACGGCTGGAGTGACGCGGCCGGCCCCGCCCGGGATGGGTCCGACACCGGGGGCGCCCCCGGCGAAGGGCTTGTCGAAGCGGGTGGTGGCCGGGATCGCGCTGGGTGTGGCCGTGCTGGCGCTGGGCGGTGCGGCGGGCGGCTATGCGGTGTTCCTGCGGACGCGCGACCCTTCGGTGCGGGCGGTGGCGCTGATCGGGCAGGGGGACCTGCGCGGGGCGCTGGTGGAGCTGCGGAACGCGGTGCGGGAGAAGCCGCGGGATCCCGACGTGCATCTGCTGCTGGCGCAGACCTTGCTGCGCGTGTCGGAGGCGGTGGCGGCCGAGAAGGAGGCCAAGACGGCGCGGTCGCTGGGCGCCGACCCCTGGGCGGTGACGCCGCTGCTGGGCGAGGCCTATGTGGCGCAGGGGCGGTGGGCCGAGGTGCTGGACGAGATCCCGCGCGTGGGCCCGACGCCCGAGATCGTGGCGCGGGATGCCCTGTCGCGCGGCGTGGCGCAGATCGCCCTGAAGGACCTCTATGCGGCGCAGACGAGCCAGGAGCTGGCCGAGCGCGGGGCGCCCGGGCGGGTGGAGGGGCCGCTGATTGCTGCCGCGGTGGCCTTTGCCGGGGGGGACCGGGATCTGGCGGAGCGGCGGGTGGACGAGGCCCTGGCGATCGATCCGCGCAAGCTGGAGGCGCTGCTGCTGAAGCGGCAGCTGCTGTCCGCGCGGGGCGACGCGCCGGGCGCGCTGGCGGTGGCGGACCGGGCGGTGCTGTCGTCGCAGTGGTCGCCGACGGCGCGGCTGGACCGGGCGGCGCTGCTGATGGCGGCGGGCGAGGACGCGAAGGCGCAGTTCGACGTGGGCGCGGTGCTGGCGCGCTTCCCGCGCTACCCGGCGGCGAACTATCTGGAGGCGGTGCTGCTGGCGCGGCTGGGCCGGTTCTCGGAGGCCGCGGTGGCGTTCGAGCAGCTTCGCCCCTGGGCGGATGCGTTCCCGCAGGCGTTGTACTTCCAGTCGATGGTGGCGACGCGGCTGGGCAACCTGTCGGCGGCACTGGAGATGGCCGGGCGGTATCACCAGCGGGCGCCGGGCGACGTGGAGGGGCTGCGGATGCTGGCGCGGGCGCAGCTGGCCTCGCACCGGCCGGATCTTGCCGTGGTGTTGCTGGAGCAGGCGGGGCAGGACCGGGCGGGGCAGGACCAGGCGGGGCAGGACCGGGCGGGGCAGGACCGGCCGGGACTGAGTGATCCGGAGACGTTGGACATTCTGGGGACGGCGTACGCCGCCTCGGGCAACGTGCAGATGGGGGTGCAGACCCTGGAGCAGGCGGCGGCGGCGTTGCCCGCGAATGCGATGGGAAGCGGGGCGGGGGCGGACGCGAAGGCCTTGGCCGGGACGGTGCTGGCGCATCTGGCGATCGCGCAGACGGGGCAGGGCGACGCGGCGACGGCGATGCGCACGCTGGGGCGCTCGATGGCCGTGGCGCCGGACCAGGTGGTGGCGCTGGAGGCGGCGGTCTCGGCCAGCCTGAGCACGGGTGACCTCGACCAGGCGCGGGCGGCGCTGGACCGGTTGCGGGCGAAGGCCGGCGAGACGGAGATGGTGGGCGTGTTCGGCGGCACGCTGCTGCTGATGCAGTCGGACCTGGAGGCGGCGCGGACGGCGGCGCTGGCGACCCTGAAAGCGTTCCCGGCCTCCATCGGCGCCAAGCTGAACCTGGCCAAGGTGCTGGTGCTGCAGGGGCGGCAGGCCCAGGGCGAGCGGCAGCTGCAGGAGCTGCTGGCGACCGAGCCGTCGAACTTCGAGGTGCTCACGACCTATCTGCAGTTCCTGCTGCAGGTGGGCGACGCGAAGGGGGGCGGGGACCAGAAGGGCCGCTTCCCCGAGGCGATCGCGGCGGTGCAGCGGGCGCGGACGGCGGCGCCGGCCAACGCGATCCTGACGGCCATGGAGGCGGACCTGCTGGTCCGGTCCGGCAGCGCCAGGCGGGCGATCGAGACCTTGCGGCTGGCCCGGCAGGGCGGGGAGCGGTCGCCGCTGCTGCTGGCTGCATTGGCCCGGGCGCAGGTGATGGCGGGGCTGAACCTGGAAGCCAAGGCCTCGTTCCGCGAGCTGCTGACGGCCCAGCCGACCAACCTCGAGGCGCGCTATGGCCAGGTGGCGCTGCTGCTGCAGCTCGATGAGGTCGAGGCGGCGAAGGCGGCGTTGCGGGAGGGCCTGCGGGTGGCGCCGGGCACGTTCCCGATCCTGTCGGCGCTGATGACGCTGGAAGGCCGGACCGGCGGGCTGGACGGGGAGCTGCAGCTGGCGGCGGCGGCGCGGGCGGACCCGGCGAACCTGCCGGACGCGGCGCTGCTGAAGGGCGATGCGCTGATCGGGTCGAAGCTGTATGCGGAGGCGACGGAGGCGTATCGCGCCGAGTACGTGCAGGCGCCGTCGTCGGCCCTGGCGCGGCGGCTGGCGACGGCGGCGATGGCGGCCAAGCAGGACCTTCTCGCCACGGGCATCCTGCGCGACTGGATGGCGGGCCATCCAGGCGACACCGACGTGGCCCAGGTGCTCGCCCGGCTGGACGTGCGGGCCCGGCGGTTCGACGACGCGCAGAAGAACCTCGAGCTGGTGCTGGCCCGGCGCCCGCGGGACCTGGTTTCGTTGAACAACCTTGCCTGGATCTACCAGTCGAAAGGGGACAAGCGGGGGCGCGGGCTGGCGCAGCGGGCCTATTTGCAGGCGCCCGATGCGCACACGGCCGATACGCTGGCGTGGATCATGGTGCAGCAAGGCGAGGCCAAGGCGGCGGTGGGGCTGTTGCAGCAGGCGGTGAAGCTGGCGGGGAGCGATCCGCTGCTGACGTATCACCTGGGTGTGGCGTTGCAGGAGTCGGGCCGGGTCGAGGATGCGGCGGGGTTGCTGCGGAGCGCTGTGGCCACCGGGTCGGCGTTCGACGGGCGGGACGACGCGGTGCTGCGGCTGTCGAAGCTGACGGGCCGGTAAGCCTTCAAATTCGCCTTGCGTACTGTTGCGTTTTGTGCTGGATTGACGGTGTGATGATGAAACGCAATCTCCGGCTGTTGGTCCTCGCGGGTCTTGCGTTCTTCGGGGCAGGGATCGGCGCGGCGCGGGCGGACCTGATCGTGAACGGCTCGTTCGAGAACCCGTTCACGAGCGGGTTTGCCATCTACACGAACGGGCAGGTGCCGGGCTGGACGAGCAACAACAACGAGATCGAGATCGACAGCAGCGGGACTGTCGGGCTTGCGGCCTATGCCGGAAACCAGAGCGTGGAGCTGAACGGCTCCACCTACGACACGATCTCGCAGACGGTCACGGGGCTGGTGGTCGGTCAGAAGTATCTGTTGAACTGGGCCTATGCCGGGCGGAGCGGCGCCGGCAACCAGCAGATGAACGTGCTGTTCAACAACGTGCTGATCGCGACGAACACCGACAACGGCAGCGGCGCGGTGGGTTGGACCGGCAAGTTCGCCGTGGTGACGGCGACGGCGACGAGCGAGGTGCTGAGCTTTGCGGCGATCAACGTCGGGAGCACCAACCCCTCGGCCGGCAACGAGCTGGATGGGGTGACGCTGAACACCTACGTGCCGGAGCCTGCGAGCCTTCTTCTGCTGGGCGCCGGGGCCGCGGGCCTTGTCGCAGTGCGGCGCCGCCGGGCTTCCACGCCCGTCTGACGCCGATCTGGCCAGGCGGACGAGGGACGCGGGCAGCGCAACTGGCCTGACCGGCTGGAGGCAGGATTGACCGAAAAGCGGCGCATGCGTCTTGGGATGTCCATGCGGGGGCTGGGCTATCACGCCGCGGCCTGGCGGCACCCGGACGTGCCGGCCGACGGGGCGGTGGACTTCGAGCATTTCGTCGGGACCGCGCAGGCGGCGGAGCGCGGGCTGTTCGACATGATCTTCTTCGCCGACGGGATCGGCATCCGCGAACATGACCGGCCGCGTGGGGCGCTGGCCCGGTCGGGTTACGAGATCATCGAGATGGAGCCGATGACGCTGCTGCCGGCCCTGGCGGCGGTGACCCGGCGGATCGGGCTCGTGACCACTGCCAGCACGACCTACAACGAACCTTATCACGTGGCGCGCAAGTTCGGGACGCTGGACCTGATCAGCGGCGGGCGGGCCGGGTGGAACATCGTGACCTCATGGTCGGATGCGGAGGCGGTGAACTTCAACCGGGTGAAGCACCTGGAGTACGAGACCCGGTACGAGCGCGCGGCGGAGTTCGTGGCGGTGGTGGCGGGGCTGTGGGACACGTGGGAGCCCGGCGCCTTCGTGTACGACAAGGCAGGCGGCCGCTTCTTCGACGAGGCGCGGATGCATGTGCTGGATCACCGGGGCAAGCACTTCCAGGTGCGGGGGCCGCTGAACGTGGGCGAAATGCCGCAGGGGCGGCCGGTGATCGTGCAGGCGGGCGCTTCGGAGCAGGGGCGGGCGATCGCGGCGCAGTGGGCGGACGTGATCTATGCGTCGATCGACACGCCGGAGCTGGCGCAGGCCTATTATCGGGATGTGAAGGACCGCCTGGCCGGGCATGGCCGCTCGTGGGACGATCTGCGGATCATGCCGGCGCTGCGGCCGACGGTGGGGCGGACGCGGGCGGAGGCACAGGCGAAGTTCGACCAGCTGCAGGACCTGCTGGACCCGCTGGTGGGGCTCCAGCGGCTGTACAGCACGTTCGGCGACCTCTCGGGGCGGGACCTCGATGGGCCGGTGCCGCTGGACGAGCTGGGGCCGCAGGAGATCCGCAGCTTCTCGGACCGCTGGGTGCAGCGGGTGCGGGAGAGCGGGATGACGATCCGGCAGCTGTATCGGGAGAAGACGGGCGGCGGCGGGTTCCATCTGATCGGGACGGCGGCGGACATCGTGGACCAGATGGAGGACTGGATGGCGCGGGAGGCGTGCGACGGGTTCAACATCACGCCGTCGATCCTGCCGGGCGGGTGCGACGACTTCGTGGCGCTGGTGACGCCGGAGCTGCAGCGGCGAGGGCTGTTCCGCACGGAGTACGAGGGTACAACGCTGCGGGAGAACCTGGGGCTGCGGGCGCATGTGAACCGGCATTCAGGAACGTCGGCCGCCACTGCGTAGGGACAGCACGGCGGTCGCCTTGTGACAGCCGGCCATTGGCATAGTCTTTGCGTCGTTGGACAATTCAGCCGGAGGTCACGTGATGTCGTTGGAACGTCGGACGTTGTTGAGCGGGCTGGCCGGGGTTTCGGCGGCGGGGCTGCTGCCCTGGGCCAGCCAGGCGGCGGAGGTCCCGTTGCGGGCGGCGATGACGGGGTTCACGCTGATCAACACGCTGGACCCGGGCAAGGCGGCGGCGAACCCGGAGTTCTTCATCATCTGGGGCGTGTTCAACACGTTGGTGAAGTTCGATGCCGACATGAGGGTGGTGGGGGACCTGGCCAGTTCCTGGACCAATCCCGACCCCACGACGTGGGAGTTCATGCTCAAGCCCGGCGTCAAGTTCCACGACGGATCCGACCTGACGGCCGAGGACGTGGCGTTCACCTTCGCGCGGATCGCCGACGAGTCGTTCGGTTCGCCGGTCCGTAAGAAGATGGCGGCGGTGACGAGCGTTGTGGCCGTGAGTCCCCTTCTGGTGCGGTTCAAGACGGATGCGCCGTTCGCGCCGTTGCTGACGTATCTGACGAACACGCGGACCAGCACGCAGATCGTCTGCAAGAAGGCGGTGCTGGCGATGGGCAACGAGCAGTACGGGCGTTCGCCGGTCGGCTCGGGCCCCTGGAAGCTGACGGAATGGCGGCCGAACGAGAAGCTGAGCTTTGCCGCGCATCCCGGGTATTTCGAGTCGGGGCTGCCGAAGGCGCCGGCGCTGGAGGTGCTGCTGATCCGCGATGATTCGAGTGCGATCAACGCCCTGGCCGCGGGCGGGCTCGAGTTTGTCAACGCGGTTCCGTATGGCGACACGGAGCGGGTGAAGAAGCTGCCGGGCGTGTCGTTCCTGTCTCGGGCGGGGATGAATGCGCGGTTCGTGCATCTGAACGTGCAGCGGGCGCCGTTCGACGACGTGCACTTCCGGCGTGCGGTGTCGATGTCGATCGACCGGCGGGCCTTCATCCAGGCGGTGGTGTTCGGGCAGGCGGTGCCGAGCCAGGGCTATGTCCCGGCGGCGATCCCGTGGGCGTACGACGACAAGCCGCGGCCCTATTCGCAGTACAACCCGGCAGCTGCGAAGGAGGAGCTGGCGAAGTCCAAGTACGGGGCGGGGACGGAGGTGGTGCTGTACGGCTTCCCGGACGCCTGGTGGAAGCGGATGTCCGAGGTGTTCGTGGACATGGTCAACCGGACGCTGGGGGTGAAGTTCCGGGTGGAGTTCATGGATAGCCGGACGCATTTCGCCAAGTGGATGGCCAATGACGGCTGGGCGTGGCCGAACGGCTGGATCGCGCTGTGCGACCCGGACGAGTATCTGTATGACTGCTTCCACAGCACGGGCTGGCGCAACTTCAGCAAGTACAGCAACCCGGCCGTGGACAAGCTGCTGGAGCAGGCCCGGCAGGAGCTGGACCGGCAGGGCAAGGGCGGCAAGCTGTATATCGAGGCGGAGAGGCTGATCGCCGAGGACTGCCCGAGCGTGTTCCTGATGAACACCTTCTCCAACTCGGCCGTGCTGTCGAAGGTGAAAGGGTTCGAGCAGACGGCGTATGAGGGATTCGGAGCCCAGCTGGCGCCGATGTCCGCCAGCTGAGGGTCCTGCTGTATCTGCTGGCCCGGGTGGCCGGGTCGGCGGCCATGCTGGCGCTGGGCGCGGTCGCGGTGTTCCTGTTGATGCACGCCGTGCCGGGGGATGCGGCGCTGACCGTATTGGGGGAGCAGGCGAGCCCCGAGGCCGTGGCGGCGTTCCGGCGGGCGCATCATCTGGACGACCCGCTGGCGGTGCAGTTCCTGGACTGGGCGGGCCACGCGCTGCGGGGCGACCTTGGTATGTCGCTGTCGCTGGCGGGTGGGTTCTCGACCGCGTCGCTGATCGCGGGTGCGCTGCCGAGCACGGCGTTCATCGCCGCCTATGCGCTGGTGCTGGCGATTGCGGCCTCCATCCTGACTGGGAGCCTGGCCGCGAGCCGGCACGGGCGGTTCACGGATGTGGCGGCGACGTCGGGCGCGATCGTGACGATCTCGATGCCGGACTTCTGGCTGGGCTACGTGCTGGTGCTGCTGTTCAGCCTGCAGCTGGGCTGGTTCCCGGCCTATGGGTTCACCCGGCCGGGGGAGTCGTTGACCGGGGCGTTGTACAGCGGATTCCTGCCGGCGCTGGCGATCGCGGTGCCGATGGCCGGGGTGTTCTCGCGCATGTTGCGGAGCACGCTGCTGGAGACGTTCCAGCGGGCGTACGTGACCTCGGCCCGGGCGATGGGGTTCGGGCGGGGCTTCGTGTTCTGGCACTACGTGTTCCGCAACGCGCTGATCCCGTACGTGACGGCGGTGGGGCTGCAGGCGCGCTACCTGCTGGGCGGGGTCGTGGTGATCGAGCGGGTGTTCGGCGTGGCGGGGATCGGCTCGGTGATGGTGGATGCGGCGTTCGCGCGGGATTACGTGGTGGTGCAGGGCTGCGCGCTGGTGTTCCTGTCGATCGTCATCGTGGTGAACCTGGGGGTGGATGTCGTGTGTGGGCTGCTGGACCCGCGGCGGACGGCATGAGGGGGGGAGCGTGACGGAGGGGAGGGGGGCGTGGCGCGTGTTCGCGCGGAACCGGGTGGCGCAGGTGGGCGGGTTCATCATGGCGTCGGCGCTGGCGCTGATTGTGCTGGTGCAGGTGTTCTCGCCGTATGACCCGAACGACAAGGACTACGGCAGCATTCTGCAGCCGCCCAGCCTGGTGCACCCGTTCGGGACCGACTCGTTCGGGCAGGACGTGCTGACGCGGGTGGCGCACGGGGCGCAGGTGTCGTTGGCGGTCAGCGTGGCGGGGCTGGTGGCCGGGGGGCTGCTGGGCACGCTGGTGGGCATGGCGTCGGGCTTCTGGGGCGGGCTGGTGGACGCGGTGGCGACGCGGGTGGTGGACCTGCTGTACTCGTTCCCGACCTATGTGCTGGCGCTGTGCCTGATGCTGCTGCTGGGGTACGGCGCCCGTAGCGTGGCGATCGCCATCGCGCTGGTGTACGTGCCGAACTTCGCGCGGCTGGCGCGCAGCATGACGGCTTCGGTGCGGACGGAGAACTACGTGGTGGCGGCACGGCTGATGGGGCAGCGCCCGGCCCGGATCCTGCTGCGGGAGATCCTGCCGAACATCGCGGCGCCGCTGATGGTGCAGTTTTCGGCAGGGCTGGGGTTCGGCATCATCCTGGAGGCTGGGCTCAGCTTCGTTGGGCTGGGGGTGCAGCCGCCGACGCCCTCGCTGGGCGTGATGATGGCCGACGGGAAGGACTACTTCCAGAACGGGCCCTGGGTGCTGACCCTGACGGGGCTGTCCGTGGCCTGGATCATCCTGGGGCTGAACCTTCTGGGCGACGGGCTGCGGGACGCGCTGGACCCGCGGCTGCGGCCCTTGTGACCCCGCCGCCGTCCGCCGGGGTCAGCGGGGAGACTGCGTTGGAGGTGGACGGCCTGGACCTGGTGCTGGATCCCCTGGGGCGGCGCCTGCACGTGGTGCGGGACGTGACGCTGGGGTTGCGGCGCGGCGAGATGCTGGGGCTGATCGGGGAATCGGGCTCGGGCAAGACGATGACCGGGCTGGCGTTGCTGCGGCTGGAGCCCGGGCGGGCGGCGCTGTCGGCGCGGCGGCTGCGGGTGGGCGGCGCGGACCTGGTCGGGGTAGGGGAGCGGCGGCTGCGCGGGCTGCGGGGCCGGGCGATCGGGATGATCTTCCAGGATCCGGTCGGCGCCTTCAACCCGGCCAAGCGCATCGGGTGGCATGCGCGCCAGGTGCTGCGGCGGCGGGGTGTGGGCCGGGCCGGCTGGCGTCCGACGGCGACGGCTATGCTGGCCGAGGTGGACATCACGGACGCGCCGCGGGTGCTGGCGGCCTATCCGCACCAGCTGAGCGGCGGGATGCTGCAGCGGGTGCTGATCGCGCTGGTGCTGGCGGCGGGGCCGGCGGTGGTGGTGGCGGACGAGCCGACGACGAACCTGGACAACATCGTCGAGCAGCAGATCCTGCTGCTGTTCCGCCGGTTGAAGCAGGCGCAGGGCGCGGCGTTCCTGTTCATCACCCACGACATGGCGGTGGCGGCTGCGCTGTGCGACCGGATCGCGGTGATGTACGCCGGGGAGCTGATCGAGACGGGGGAGACGCGGGCGGTGTTCGACGGGCCGAAGCACCCGTACACCGTGGCGCTGATCGCCACCGCGCAGGCGCTGCAGCGGCAGGATGAACCGCAGGATGGTGGGCAGGAAAGCGGGGCGCGGCTGCCGGAGCTGCCGGGCGAGCTGCCGCGGTCGGAGGGGCCGCGCACCGGCTGCGCCTTCGCGCCACGCTGCGGGTCGCGCATGCCGGCGTGTACCCTGGCCCCGGTGCCGAGCTTCACGCTGCCTGGGGGCCGGACGGTGCGCTGCCTGCTGCATGCCGATGGATGAGCCCTTGCTCGAGGCGCGGAACGTCACGGTGCGGTTCCGCCGCAGGCGGGGGCTGGGCGGCCTGGGGTGGGGCCGGTCGGCTGCGGGCCCGGCCAGCTTCCGCGCGGTGGCGGAGGCGGACCTGGTGGTCGGCCGGCGGGAGGTGGTGGGGCTGGTGGGCGAATCCGGCAGCGGCAAGACGACGCTGGGTCGGACGGTGCTGCGGCTGTACGAACCCGCGGCGGGGCGCGTGACGTTCGAAGGGCAGGACATCACGCACCTGCGGGAGCGGCAGCTGCGCCCGGTGTGGCGGCGGATGGCGCTGGTGTTCCAGGACCCGCTGTCGTCGTTGAACCCGCGCCACAGCATCGGGACGGCACTGGCGACTCCGCTGCTGATCACGGGCGTGACGGCGGCGGAGGCCCGGGTGCGGGTGCACGACGCGCTGGCCCGGGTGCGCCTGCCGCCGGATGCCTGGGGACGGTATCCGCATGAGCTGTCGGGCGGGCAGCTGCAACGGGCTGCGCTGGCGCGGGCGCTGATGCTGTCGCCGGCGTTCGTGGTGGCGGACGAGCCGGTGTCGAAGCTGGACGTGTCGGTGCGGTCGCAGGTGCTGAACCTGTTCCGCGATCTGCAGGCGGCGCTTTCGGTGTCGTTCCTGTTCATCACGCATGACCTGCATGTGGCGCGGTTCGTGTGCGACCGGGTGGCGGTGATGTTCTTCGGGCGGATCGTGGAGACTGCGCCGGTGGCCGAGCTGTTCCGGGCGCCGCTGCATCCCTACACGCAGGCGCTGCTGGCGACGCTGGACCCTGGGGGCCGGGCCGGGGGGGAGCAGCGGGGGATGCAGCGCGGCACGGTGGAGCCGGATCGCGCCGGGTGCATCTACCAGTCGCAGTGCCCGCGGCGGCTGCCGGTCTGCGGGGAACTGCATCCGGCGACCCTGGCGGTGGGGGCCGGCCATCACCTTGCCTGTCACAATCCGGGCTGAGAGGCAGGGCCAGGCACCCGGAGAAGAACTCCTTTCGTCTTTATGCCGGGACCGGTATCCTCGCGCCGTATCGGCCCGAACAGGCAGGGGGAACGCCGAATGGGCGCGATCGAGGAGACGGAGGTGCCGCGCCTGGACGCCGGGCCGGGCCGGGCCGTGCGATGGCTGACGGTGCTCGGCATGGCGTTGGCGTTCAGCATGGTGGCGATGGGGGCTGCCGTTCTGCTGGACGCCCGTCGCGACACGTGGAACCAGACGGAGCAGGCGTGGGCCAACCTGGTGCTGACGATGGAGCGCGACATCTCGCGCAACATCTCGGCCTATGGCCTGTCGCTGGAGGGGGCCATGGACGCCATCCGGCAGCCGGGCCTGGACCAGGTCAGCCCGGAGATCCGGCATGCTGCGATCTTCGACCGGGCGGCGTCGGCCGAGTATCTCGGCTCGTTGCTGGTCCTGGGACCCAGCGGGGACATCGTGGCCGACTCGACGGCGTTAACCCCGCATCCGTTGAACTTCGCCGACCGCGACTATTTCCAGGTGCATCGGGACCGGGCGGACGTGGGGGTCTATGTCAGCCAGCCGTTCCGCAGCCGGCTGCGCGGGGGGGATGCGAGCATCGCGATCAGCCGGCGGCTGCCGGCGGCGGACGGGCAGTTCGCGGGTGTGGTGGTGGGCACGCTGCGGCTGGCCTACTTCCAGGAGATGTTCAACACGCTGGACCTGGGCCCGAACGGGACGATGGCCCTGGTGCGGCCGGACGGCCACCTGCTGGTGCGCAAGCCGGACGACCCGCGCGACTTCAACCGCGACCTGAGCGCCGGAGAGGCGTTCCAGCATTTCCGGCATGGCGGCACGGGCCAATTCGTGGCGACGTCGGTGATCGACGGCGTCAGCCGGGCCTTCACGTATCGGCAGATCGGCAAGCTGCCGCTGCTGCTGATCGGCTCGGTGCCGCTCGAGGATCTCTATGCGTCGTGGCGGCGGAAGGCGGCGGGGATCGGGTCGATCATGGCGCTGCTGTGCGGGGCGACGGTGGCGCTGTGCCTGCTGTTCCGCCGGGAGGTGATGCGGCGGCTGGTGGCGGAGGGTGCGCTGGTGGATGCGGCGGCGAAGCTTTCGGTGATCGCGTCGACGGACGGGCTGACCGGGCTTGCGAACCGCCGGACGTTCGAGACGGAGCTGTCGCAGGAATGGCGCCGGGCGATCCGGTCGCAGGGGCCGATCGCGCTGCTGCTGCTCGATGCCGACTGGTTCAAGGCCTACAACGACCAGTATGGCCACCAGGAGGGCGACGAGGCGCTGCGCCGGGTGGCGGCGTGCATCCAGGACAACATCAGGCGGCCGGGCGACGTGGGCGCGCGCTATGGCGGCGAGGAGTTCGTGGCGCTGCTGCCGGACACGGACCTGGCGGGGGCGCGGAACACCGCCGAGCGGATCTGCCGGGCGGTGGAGACGATGGCGGAGCCGCATGGAGGCAGTCCGCTGGGGCTGCTGAGCGTGAGCATCGGGCTTGCGGTGGCGCGGCCGGTTCAGGGCGACCGGGAGTCCGTGCTGGTGCGGCGGGCCGATGCGGCGCTGTACGAGGCGAAGCGGACGGGCCGGGCGCGCATCTGTGTCGCGCCGGATGCGGTGCCGGACGCCGTGCCGAACGTGGTGCCGGGGGAGTAGGACCTCACTCCGCGGGCTGGACCGCGCCGTCGAGGGGTGCGGGCGGGGTTTGGCGGGCCGAGGCGGGCATGTTCGGCGTGGCCGGGTGCGGGATGGCGGACCGGGGCGTGAGCAGGCGCCCGAGGCCCCGGGCGGCAAAGCCCGAGAGGTCGTCCATCACGGTGTAGAAGGACGGGACGAACACGAGGCTGAGGGCGGTCGAGACAATCAGGCCGCCGATGACGCCGATGGCCATGGGGGCGCGGAACTCGCCGCCGTCGCCCAGGCCCAGCGCGCTGGGGATCATGCCGGCGACCATGGCGATGGTGGTCATGACGATGGGGCGGGCGCGCTTGCGGCCGGCGTCCAGGATGGCTTCGGCGCGGCTCATGCCGTCGGCCCGGCGTTCGATCGCGTAGTCGACCAGCATGATGGCGTTCTTGGTCACGATCCCCATCAGCATCAGGATGCCGATGACCACCGGCATGCTGATGGGCTCGCCGGTCAGCAGCAGGGCCAGGATGACGCCGCCCAGGCACAGCGGCAGGCTGAGCAGGATGGTGACGGGCTGGAAGACGCTGCCGAACAGCAGCACCAGGACGCCCAGCACGATCATGAGCCCGGCGCCCATGGCCAGGGCGAAGCCGGCGAAGACCTCGCCCATGATCTCGGCGTCGCCGCCGTTCTGCAGTCGGACCCCGGGCGGCAGGGTGCGGGCCTCGGGCATGGCGTTCACCTGCTCGATGGCGGCACCCAGCGCCAGGCCGCGGGCGAGGTCGGCGCCCAGCACGACGCGGCGGACGCGGTCGTAGCGCTCGATGCTGGCCGGGCCCTGGCCGAGGCCGAGGTCGGCGACGGCCAGCAGCGGGACGGCGAGGCCCGCATTGCCGGGGACGGGCAGGGCGGCCATGGCGTCGAGGTCGCTGCGCAACGACAGGCGGGACTGCACGCGGATGGGGATCAGGCGGTCGCCGTCGCGGAACTTGGCGAGGTTGGCCGGGATGTCGCCGATGGTGGCGATGCGGACGGTGTCGCTGATGGCCTCGGTGCTGACGCCGAAGCGGGCGGCCTCGTCCAGCCGGGGGGTGACGCGGATCTCCGGGCGGTCGGACCCGGCGGAGGGGGCGACGTTGCCGAAGCCCGGCAGGCGCCGCATCGCGCTTTCGAGCGAGGCGACGCCGCGCGACAGGGCGCCGGGCTCGTCGCCCAGCACGGTGACCGACAGCTCCCGCTCGCCGCGGTCGTTGACGTACCAGCCGCGCACGTCGGGGATGGCGGCCAGGCGGGTGGTCAGCTCGGCCTCGATCTGCTTCTGGGTGCGGTTGCGCTTGTTCTTCAGCACCAGGTTGACGATCATGGCGGCGCGGCGGATCTCGGCCCCGGCGCCCGTGGGGGTGGTGCCGCCGACGACGAAGACGGTGGTCACCTCGGGGATCTCGCGGAAGCTCGCGGCGACGCGGTCGGTCGTGTCGCGCGTGTCGTCCAGCGTGGAGCCGGGCGGCAGCTCGAGCGAGAGGGTGACGCGGCTTTCGTCGGCCGGCGGGATGAAGCCGGTGGGGAGCAGGGTGGTGGACCAGATGGAGGCGGCGAAGGCGACGAGGCCGAACAGGAGCGTGAGCGCGCGGTGGCGCAGCGTGGCGCGCAGGAAGCCGGTGTAGGCGCGCATGAGCCAGCCGTCGCGCGGGTGCTCGGCGACCTTGGCCGTCATGAGATAGGCGGCCATCAGCGGGGTGATGAGCCGGGCCACGAGCAGCGAGGCGACGACGGCGGCGGCGACGGTGAGGCCGAACTGCTTGAAGTACTGGCCGGCGATGCCGCCCATGAAGCTGACCGGGGCGAAGACGGCGACGATGGTGCAGGTGATGGCCATGACGGCCAGGCCGATCTCGTCGGCGGCCTCGATGGCGGCCTCGTAGGGGCGTTTGCCCATGCGGATGTGGCGGACGATGTTCTCGATCTCGACGATGGCGTCGTCGACCAGGATGCCGGTCACGAGGGTGATGGCGAGCAGGCTGACGAAGTTCAACGAGAAGCCCATCAGCTCCATGGCGGCGAAGGCGGGGATGATGGACAGCGGCAGGGCGATGGCGGCGAGCAGGGTGGCGCGCCAGTCGCGCAGGAAGATCAGGACGACGAGTGTGGCGAGCACGGCGCCCTCGACCAGGCTCTCCATGGCGGACAGGAAGCTGCCGCGGGTGGCGCGGACGCCGTCGTCGATCAGGGCGAAGGCCGCTTCCGGGTGGGCTGCGCCCAGCTTTTGCAAACGCTGGCGGACGCTGTCGGCGACGGTGACGTCGGACGCGCCCTTGGCGCGGTAGATGGCGAAGCTGACGACCGGGATGGGACCCTGGGGGCCGGTGCCCGGGGCTGCGCCGTCGAGGCGGGCGAAGCGGCGCGGCTCCTCGTAGGTGTCCTGGATGGCGCCGAGGTCGCCGAGGCGGATCTCGCGGCCGCCGGGGAGGACGATGCGGGTCTGTTCCAGCTGGGGCAGGCTGCGCGCGCCGGCGAGGGTGCGGATGGCCTGCTCCTGGCCGCCGAGCTCGCCACGGCCGCCCGACATGTCGGCGCTGGTGGCGCGCAGCTGGGCATTGACGCTGCCGGCGGTGATGCCGAGGGCGGCGAGGCGGTCGGGGTCGAGGTCGACGCGGATCTCCCGGGTGACGCCGCCGATGCGCTCCACCCGGCCGACGCCGGCCACGCCCTGCAGGTCCCGCAGGACGGTGTCGTCGACGAACCACGAGAGCTGTTCCAGCGTCATGGCGGGGGCGGTGACGGCGAAGGTCTGGATGGACTGGCCGACGACGTCGATGCGCTCGATGATGGGCTCGTCGATGCCGCGGGGCAGGTCGGCGCGGATCTTGGCCACGGCGTCGCGGACGTCGTTCAGCGCGCGGTCGCTGCTGACCTCGAGCCGCAGCTCGATGACGGTCTGGCTGCTGCCGTCGGTGACGGTGCTGGTGAGGTGCTTGACGCCGGTGACGTTGGCGACGGCGTCCTCGATCTTCTTGGTGACCTGCGCCTCCAGCTCGGCCGGGGCTGCGCCGGCCTGGGTGACGGTGACGGCGACGACGGGGATGTCGACGTTCGGCGCCCGGGTGATGGGCAGCATGCGGAAGGCGACGAGGCCGACCAGGGTCAGGACGGCGAACAGCACGAGCGGCGGGATGGGCTTGCGGATGGCCGCGCCCGAGATGTTCCAGCTCATGGGGCGGCCTTGGCGGGCTGGGCTGTCTGGGCAGGCTGGGCTGTCTGGGCAGGCTGGGCGGTCTGGGCAGGCTGGGCGGTCTGGGCAGGCGGGACGGTCTGGGTGACGGGTGTCACGCGGTCGCCGCCGCGGATGAAGGTGCCGGAGGTGGCGACGACGGTCTCGCCCGGCTGGAGGCCCTGGCGGATCTCGGCCTGGCCGGCGCTGCGGAGGCCGACCTGGACGGGGCGGGTCTCGACCTTGCCGTCGTGGACGACCTGCACCACGGCGCCGTCGGGCTGGAACAGCACGCTGGACAGGGGCGCCAGCACGCCCTGCCGGCGCGCGACCTCCACCGCGGCGCGGGCGAAGCTGCCGATGGTGGGCGTGTCCTCGCCGTCCAAAGCGACGCGGACCCGGCCGAGCCGCGTGGTGCGGCTGACCTCGGGCGAGACGAGGCGGACCTGGCCGGATCGGGGGCCGCCGGCGGTCTCGATCCGGGCAGGCTGGCCGGGGCGCAGCTTGGCGAGCTGCAGCTCGGGCACATCGGCCTCCAGCTCGATCGCGCCGTCCTGGATGATGCGGAACAGCGGGTCCCCGGCGCCGACGACCACGGCGCCCAGCCGGGCGGTGCGGCGGCTGACGATGCCGGCGACCGGGGCGCGGATGTCGGTGCGGGCCAGGCGGACCTGCAGTTCCTGGCGCTGGGCCTGGGCGAGGGCGAGGTCGGCGCGCGCCACCGCCTGCGCGTTCTGGTTCGCCTCGATCCGCGCTGCGGCCATCTGCGAGGCAGCCTGGCGCTGCTCGAACGTCTCGCGGGAGGCGTTGCCGTTGGACAGCAGGTCCCGCGTGCGGGCCAGGGCGAGGTCCACCTGGACGCGGTTGGCCTGGTTCTCGGCGACGCTGGAGCGGGCCTGGGCGATGGCGGCCTCGGCGTGGGCGATCTGTGCCGCGTTCTGGGCGAGGGTGGCGTCGAGCACGTCGCGGGAGAGGCGGGCCAGGATCTGCCCGGCCTCGACGCGGTCGCCCTCCTCGGCGAGCAGTGCCGTGATGGCCAGGCCCTCGACCTGCGGGCTGACCAGCACCTCCTCCTTCGGGACCAGGGTGCCGGTCAGGACGACGGATTCGGCGATGCTGCCGGTGGTGGCGGCCGCGACGGTCACGCTGGGGGGGCGGGGCGCGGCGGCGGGCTCGGCGGCGGTCGCGGCTGCCCAGGGCAACGCGAACAGGAGAGCGAGCACGATCGCGGCTGGGCGGAGGAAGCGCTCCAGCAGGATCTTCAGCACGGGGCGGCAGCGGGCGGCGGTGAGCGTCGGGTCGAGGCCCTGGTGGACGCTGAGGCCGTCGCCCATGGCCATGATGAGCTGGCAGGCCGTCTCCACGTCGAGCGTGGGTTCGACGGTGCCCGTGGCCTGGCCGCGGCGCAGGGCGGCGACGACATGGGCGCGGGCCTCGACCAGGTTGCGGTCGAACATGCCGCGGACCTCCGGGTTGCGGGCGGCTTCGGCCATGACCTCGGCGCACAAGGCGGCATTCGGCCCGGCGAGGATCTTCTCCAGCTTGTCGAGGCCGATGCTGGTGAGCGCCTCCACGACGTCCTCGGCTTCGGCCAGCCGCTCGAAGAAGTGCAGATGCTGCTGCCGCTCGGCCTCGGCGATGGCGGCGATGATGCTGACCTTGCTGGGAAAATAGCGGTAAAGTGCGCCCGGGCTCATGCTCGCCTCGGCACAGATCTGCTGCATCGATGCGCCGTGGAAGCCGTGGCGGCCAAAGCAGGCGATGGCGGCATCGACGATACGCTGGCGGGGGGTGGCGGTCGGCATGGTGTCGGACATCGGCGGGACCCGAGCGAGAATGAACGTTCATGTGCGGGCGGTGGGGGTGGTGTCAAGCGGATTGCGCGGGTGTCGCATGCAGCTGGTTTTGGAATTGTGTGCAGCGGGTTGGGAAGGACAAGCGATACTCGGCGGAACCCGTGCTCCAGCCGAACCTGGAGCGCCTGCAGACTGTCGGCCACGTTATGGCTGTCAGCGCGCCACCCCGATAGAGCAACCACCATGCGCTTGTTCGTCGCCCTCGCCGCCGTGGCTTGTCTGGCCAGCCCCGCCATCGCCCGGCCCAGCGGCTATATACGAGTGGTTCGCCATAGTCGCTTGCACGGGTCCATAGAAGGATGGTGGGGTGCGTCATGGACACTCCCGACATGGACGGATTGGCGGCTTCCCTGGGCATCGTGCTGCGGCCCGAGTGGCGGGATGCGGTGCGGCTGAACCTCGAGATCAGCTTGCGGATGGCGGCCGAGGTGGCGGCGTTCCCGTTGGACGACGAGGTCGATCTGGCACCGGTGTTCGTCGCTTGAGCGCCGTGGGGGATGGGGCGGCCCGGGCTTCGGCGAGCTGCGTCGCGGAGAGCTGCGTTGCGAAGAGCTTGGCGCGGATCGAGGCGAGCACGTTGAACGCGTTCACGACCGTTTTGGCGGCGCGGGCTATGGAGGTCGTGGAGCGGCAGGGAGCGGGGCGGGCGGCGGGGCCGTTGGGCGGGATGCCGTTCGCGGTGAAGAACCTGTTCGACATCGCGGGGCTGCCGACGCGGGCCGGGTCGTTGATCAACCGGGACCGGGCGCCGGCGACGCGGGATGCGCCGCTGATCCGGCGGTTGGAGGCGGCAGGCGCGGTGCTGGTGGGCGCGCTGAACATGGGCGAGTACGCCTATGACTTCACCGGCGAGAACGTGCATGACGGGAACTGCCGCAACCCGCACGACCCGGTGCGGATGTCGGGCGGCAGCAGCAGCGGCTCGGGCGCGGCGGTGGGGGGCGGGCTGGTGCCGCTGGCGCTGGGGTCGGACACCAACGGGTCGATCCGGGTGCCGGCGAGCTTCTGCGGGGTGTTCGGGCTGAAGCCGACCTATGGGCGGCTGAGCCGGGCCGGGACCTTCCCGTTCGTGAACAGCCTGGACCATCTGGGGCCGCTGGCGCGTACGGCGGCCGACCTCGTGCTGGCCTACGACGCGATGCAGGGGCCCGACGCGGACGACCCGGCCTGTGCGCAGCGTCCGGCGGAGCCCACGGTCGATGCGGGCGTGGCCGGGCTGCGGATCGGGGTGGCGGGCGGGTATTTCGAGGCGCATGCCGGGCCGGCGGCGCGGGAGGCGGTGGCGGTGGTGGCCCGGGCCCTGGGCGCCACGCGGACGCTGGAGCTGCCGGAGGCGGCGCGGGCGCGGGCGGCGGCCTATGTGATCAGCACGGTCGAGGGGGCGAACCTGCATCTGGACCGGCTGCGGACCCGGCCCGGCGACTTCGACCCGGCGGTGCGCGACCGGCTGATCGCCGGTGCCATGGTGCCGGGGGCGTTCTATGCCCGGGCGCAGCGGTTCCGGCGCTGGTACCAGGCGGCGGTGGGGCGGCTGTTCCGGGATATGGACGTGATCCTGGCGGCGGCGACCCCGGTGTCGGCGCCGCTGATCGGGCAGCCGACGATCGCCATCAACGGGCAGGAGATGCCGACGCGCGCCTCGATCGGGGTGCTGACCCAGCCGATCAGCTTCATTGGGCTGCCGGTGGTGGCGGTGCCGGTGGCCGGGCAGGCGGGGATGCCGATCGGCGTGCAGGTGATCGCGGCGCCGTGGCGGGAGGACGTGGCGCTGCGGGTGGCGCTGGACCTGGAGCGGCGGGGGATTTCGGTTTCGCGGTAAGCGGCGCGCCGTTTCAGCGCCGCGTCGGGGGACTGGCGGGACGGGGGCGGCATAGGCCCAGGACGAGCAGGCCGACGGCGGCGGCGACGAGCGAGCCGAGGAAGACGGCGAGCTTGACCTCGTCACCCCGGGGGCTTTCGCGGAAGGCGAGGTCGCCGATGAACAGGCTCATGGTGAAGCCGATGCCGCAGAGGATGGCCGCGCCGTAGAGCTGCGCCCAGGTGACGCTGGCGGGCATGCGGGCGATGCCGAGGCGGACGGCGGCCCAGACGGCGCCGAAGACGCCGAGCTGCTTTCCGGCGAACAGGCCGAGGGCGATGCCGATGGCGAGCGGGTCGGTCCATGCGCCGGCCGGGAGCGTGTCGAGGCGGAGTCCGGCATTGGCCAGGCCGAAGACGGGCAGGACGACGAAGGCGACCCATGGCGCCAGTGCGTGCTCGAGCCGTGCGGCGGGGGATTGCCGGTCGGTCGCTCCCGGTGCAGCGGAGGTGCGGGGCTGCATGGGGATGACGAAGGCCAGGGCGACGCCGGCCAGGGTGGCGTGGACGCCGGAGCGGAAGACGAGCACCCAGAGCATGAGGCCGCCGAGCAGATAGGGCCAGAGGCTGCGGACGCCGCCGCGGTTCAGGGCATAGAGGCCGATCCAGACCAGCACGGCGCCGCCCAGGGCCAGCAGATCGAGGCCGCTGGTATAGAAGGCGGCGATGATCAGGATGGCGCCGAGGTCGTCGATGATGGCCAGCGCCGTCAGGAAGACCTTCAGCGCCCCGGGCACCCGGCTGCCGAGCACCCCGGCGACGGCGAGGGCGAAGGCGATGTCGGTGGCGACCGGGACGGCCCAGCCGCGCAGGGCGGACGGGTCGTGCCGGTTGAATGCGACGAAGATGAGTGCCGGGGCGACCATGCCGCCGAGGGCTGCGAGACCCGGTGCGGCGAGGCGGTCGAGCGAGGCGAGCTCGCCGACGGTGATCTCGCGCCGCAGCTCGAGCCCGACCAGCAGGAAGAAGACGACCATCAGGGCGTCGTTGACCCAGACATGGAGCGAGAGGCGGAAGGCGCGGGGCAGCGGAAGCGGCGGCGTCCAGTGCAGGAGGGCGGCGTAGGCTTCGCCCTGCGGCGCGTTGGCCCAGATCAGGGCGACGAGCGCGGCCATGATGAGGATGGCGCCACCTGCGGCCTCGGAGGCGAGGAACTCGCGCAAGGGGCGGAGGCGGGCGGCGAGGGGGCGTGGGATCACGGGGACTCCGTTCGGCAAAGACGGGATGCAAAGACGGGAGGGGGGCAACGCGGGGGGCGGTGGATGCGTTGGTCCCCTATGCTTCATTCCTTGCTGGCTCAAGCCTTGGTTCGTCCTGCATTGCCGACCCCTGCCGATCCGGGCGCGGTGTGGGATGCGGCGATGCGGCGGGGGGATTTCCCGGCAGCCTGGGCGGTGAGCGATGCCGTGCTGGCGGCGCGATCGGCGCATCGGGCGGGGGCGCCGCCCGACGATCCCGCGCAGCCGTATCACGAGCGGTGGGTGTGGGACGGGCGGGCGTTCGAGGGCAGGCGGGTGGTGGTGCGCTGCTACCACGGGCTGGGCGACACGCTGCAGTTCTGCCGATACCTGGTGCCGCTGCGGCAGCGTGCGGCACATGTGACGCTGGAGGTGCAGCCGGCGCTGGCCGGGCTGCTGTCCGCCCTGGTGGAGGGGTCGACGGGGGGGTGCCGGGGCCGGGTGGTGCCGTTCGACATGGCGGCGCCGATCGCGCCTGGCGAGGTCGATGTCGAGATCATGGAGCTGGCGCATGCGCTGCGGCTCCGGCCCGACCCTGCGCCGTATCTGCGCGCGCCACTTGAGGCGGAGGGCCGGGCACGCGGGGGAGTGGGCGTGTGCTGGGCCGCGGGCGGATGGGACCCGGGGCGCGACATGCCGGCTGTGGCCTTGCGGCCGTTGCTGGGTGAGCGTGCGGTGAGTCTGCAACGGGGGCCTGCGGCGGACGAGGGCGCAGCGTTGGGGCTGCGGGACCCGCTGGGCGGCAGCATGGACATGGAACGGCTGGCGGCGCTGGTGGCGGGGCTGGACGCGGTGGTGACGGTGGACACGATGGTGGCGCATCTGGCCGGGGCGCTGGGCCGGCCGGTGTTCGTGCTGCTGCAACGGGCTGCGGATTGGCGGTGGGGTGCGGGCGGGCGCAGCGACTGGTACGGTTCGGCCCGGCTGTTCCGCCAGCAGGTCGCGGGCGGTTGGGCCGGGCCGGTGCGGGAACTTTCCTTGTCGGCCACGTTCAAAGCCTTGTGTATCCGAATGGAACGAACCTGACCGCACTGGCCCGCCCCGCCGCAAGACCCGCGCCCCGACCTCGCGGTGACCGACCCCAGGGCGGTGACAGACCCCAGGGCGGTGACGGACCTCGCGCGCCGCTGCAGATCGTCATCCTGGGGCTGACGATCACGTCGTCTTGGGGCAATGGCCATGCGACGACCTTCCGGGGCCTGGTGCGGGGCCTCGTGCAGCGGGGGCACCGGGTGTTGTTCCTGGAGCGGGACAAGCCCTGGTATGCCGAACACCGGGATCTGCCGAAGCCGCCATTCGGCGAGACGCGGCTGTATGAGGGGGTGGACGGCCTGGCGCAGGACTGGGGCGATGCGATCGCCGGGGCGGACCTGGTGATGGTGGGGTCGTATGTGCCGGACGGCGTGGCGGTCGGGCGTTTGGTGCAGCGGCTGGCGCGGGGGGTGACGGCCTTCTACGACATCGACACGCCGGTGACGCTGGCGGCGCTGGAGGCCGGGCGGTGCGACTACCTGACGGCGGAGCTGGTGCGGGGGTTCGACCTGTATCTGTCGTTCACCGGCGGCCCGACCCTGGACGAGCTGGAAGGCCGGCTGGGGGCGCGGATGGCGCGGGCGCTGTTCTGCTCGGCGGATCCCGACGTGTACCGGCCCGACCCGGATGCGGCGGTCACGTGGGACCTCGGCTACCTCGGGACCTACAGCCCGGACCGGCAGCCGACGGTGGACGCGCTGTTGTCGGCGCCGGCGGCGGAATGGGCGGCGGGCCGGTTCGTCGTGGCGGGGCCGCTGTATCCGGCTGACATCGCGTGGCCGGGGAACGTCGAGCGGATCGATCATCTGCCGCCCGACCGGCATCGCGGCTTCTACTGCGGCCAGCGCTTCACGTTGAACGTGACGCGGGCCGACATGATCCGGCGGGGGCACAGCCCGAGCGTGCGGCTGTTCGAGGCGGCGGCGTGCGGGGTGCCGATCATCAGCGATTGGTGGCCGGGGCTCGACACGTTGTTCGAGCCGGGGTCGGAGATCCTGATCGCCCGGACCGGCGCGGAGGTGCTGGCCATCCTACGCGGCATGCCGGAGGCGGCACGGCTGGCGCTGGCGGCGGCGGCGCGGCGGCGGGTGCTCGGCTCGCATACCGGGGACCACCGGGCGCTGGAGCTGGAGGCGCACATGGAGGCGGCGCTGCAGGCGCGGCAGCGGTCGCGGGTGTCGGCATGAGGATCGTGATCTTCGGGCTGAGCGTGTCCTCGTCGTGGGGCAACGGGCATGCGGCGCTGTGGCGGGGGCTGATCCGCGCGCTGCTGGCGGCCGGGCATCATGTGACGTTCTACGAGCGGGACGTTCCGTACTATGCGGAGAACCGGGACCTGTCTGCCCTGCCCGAGGGTGGGACGCTGGTGCTGTACGACGACTGGGCCGCGGCGCTGCCCGGCATGCGGCAGGCGCTCGAAGGCGCCGACGTGGGAATGGTGACGTCGTACTGCCCCGACGGGCTGGCGGCGACGCAGCTGGTGCTGGACGCGCGGCTGGGGGTGCGCTGCTTCTACGACCTCGACACGCCGATCACCCTGGCGCGGCTGGAGGCGGGGGAGCGGGTCGACTACATCGGGCCGGACGGGCTGGCCGGGTTCGACCTGGTGCTGAGCTATACCGGCGGTGGCGCGCTGGACGCGCTGCGGACGCGGCTGGGGGCCCGGCGGGTGGCGGCGATCTATGGGTCGGTGGACCCCGACGTGCATCGGCCGGCGCCCAAGCGGGCGGAGTATGCGGCGCTGCTGTCGTATATCGGGACCTATGCCGCCGACCGGCAGGCGGCGCTGGAGCGGCTGTTCGTGGCGCCGGCGCGGCTGCGGCCGCAGGACCGCTTCGTGATCGCAGGCGCGCAGTATCCGCAGGCGTTCCCCTGGACGGACAACACCTGGTTCGTCCGCCACCTGCCGCCGCCGGAGCACCCGGCCTTCTATTGTTCGTCGCGCCTGACCCTGAACGTGACGCGGGAGGCGATGGCGCGGATGGGCTGGTGCCCGAGCGGGCGGCTGTTCGAGGCGGCGGCGTGCGGCGTGCCGATCCTGACGGACGACTGGGCGGGGCTCGACGCGTTCTTCGTGCCGGGGCAGGAGATCCTGGTGGCGGGCACGACGGCGCAGGCGATGGAGGCGTTGTCCCTGCCGGACGACGCGTTGGCGGCCCTGGCCCGGCGGGCCCGCGAGCGCACGCTCGACGAGCACACGGCGACGCGGCGGGCTGCAGAGATGGTCGTGGCCCTCGAAGCCGCGCGGACGACGGTGAACCACGAGGAGATGGCCTGACATGTGGGGGATCATCCCGGCCGCCGGGAACGGCACGCGCATCCAGCCGCTGGCGTTCAGCAAGGAGCTGCTGCCTGTGGGCTCGCGCCTGGACGAGGGCGGGATCGAGCGGCCGCGGGCGGTCAGCGAGTATCTGATCGAGCGGATGGTGCGGGCCGGGGCGGACAAGCTGTGCCTGGTGATCTCGCCGTGGAAAAGCGACATCCTGCAGTACTACGGGGCGGCGGTGGGCGATGTGGACATCGTCTATGTGTGTCAGGCGGGGGCGGTGGGCCTGTGCGACGCGATCTTCCGGGCGTTGCCGGTCATCCCGGCCGACGAGCCGGTGATCGTGGGGCTGCCGGACACGATCTGGTTCCCGTCCGACGCGTTGTGCGGGCTGCCGGACGACCGGCTGAGCTTCCTGCTGTTCCCGGTGGAGAACCCGGCGCTGTTCGACGCGGTGGACCTCGTGGAGGACGGACCCGAGGCCGGGCGGGTGCGGGAGATCCAGGTGAAGGCGGCCGATGCCCGGTCGAACTGGATCTGGGGCGCGTTCAAGATGCCGGGGGCCACGCTGCATGACCTGCACCGGCTGTGGCTCGAGCGGGAGCGGCAGGACGAGTATATCGGGACGCTGGTGAATGCCTGGCTGCAACAGGGCGGGCACGCCTGGGGCGTGCGGGCGGGGGAGAGCTACGTGGACGTGGGAACATTGAACGGGTACCGGGAGGCGATGCGGCTGCTGGGCGGCCAGGCGGCGCCGACCGCGCTGCCGGGGCCGAGATCGGCATCGCGGCGGCCGGAGCGGGTGGGATGAGCTGGACCCAGGACGCGATCCGGACGCGGGCGGAGGAGCTGGGGCCGTGGTTCCACAACCTGGACCTCCAGGGCGTGCGGACGGCGCCCGAGCATTTCCTGGGCGACTACCCGCAGGTGAAGTGGGCGCGCTTCAAGGATGCGCTGCCGGCGGACCTTTCGGGCAAGACGGTGTTGGATATCGGCTGCAACGCCGGGTTCTACAGCATGGAGATGAAGCGGCGTGGGGCGGCGCGGGTGCTGGCGGTGGACCACGACGAGGATTATCTGGCGCAGGCGCGCTTCGCGGCGGACGTCGAGGGAATGGACATCGAGTTCCGGCAGTTGAGCGTCTATGACGTGGGGCTGCTGGGCGAACGGTTCGACGTCGTGTTCTTCATCGGCGTGTTCTACCACCTGCGGCATCCGTTGCTGGCGCTGGACCTGATTCACGAGCACGTGACGCGGGACCTGCTGGTGTTCCAGTCGCTGCAGCGGGGGTCGGGGCGCGTGGCGCCGGTGGCCGAGGACTACCCGTTCGAGGAGACGGCGGTGTTCGACGAGCCGGGCTATCCGAAGATGCACTTCATCGAGCACAGCTACAGCCACGACAACACCAACTGGTGGGCGCCGAACCGGGCGGCATCGGGTGCGATGCTGCGGTCGGCCGGGTTCACGATCGAGTCGAACCCGGAGGACGAGGTGTTCGTCTGCCGCCGGACGGCGCGGCCGGACGCGCGGTACGGGGCGGTGTATCCGGCCGGCGGGCCTGCCGGGACAGGGAGCTAGACGATGCTCGAAGCCGCGATGATCTGGAACGAGCCGAACAACAAGTCGCATTGGGATTTCGAGAACGACCCGGGTTGGGCGACGTTCGCCACCATGACGCGGCTGGCGGGCGAGGCGATCGCGGCGGAGGCGCCGGGGCTGCCGCGGGTGTTGGGCGGGATCAGCCCGATCGACCCCGACTTCATCCGCGTGCTGGACGGGCACGGAGCTCTGGCGGCGCTGGATGCGGTGGCGGTGCACGGCTTCCCGCTCGACTGGAACCACTGGATGCTGGAGGAGTGGCCGGCCAAGATCGACAGCATCAAGGCGGTGACGGCCCTGCCGGTGTGGGTGAGCGAGGTGGGCATCTCGACCTTCGGCGCCGAGGAGGTGCAGGAGTGGGGGCTGCGGCGCACGGCGGAGCTGCTGCGCAAGCAGTCGCCGCGGGTGCATTGGTACAGCCTGTACGACCTGCCGGCCGCCTGGCCGGCGACGACCCGGCACCGGGAGGCGGAGGGCAGCAGCTACTACCGGCATTTCCACATGGGGCTGTACGACGAGCACGGCCGGGCCAAGCGGGCGGCGCGGATCTTCCACGAGTTCACGCCGGAGCTGGGCATCTGCCAGTGGTTCCATTTCGAGGACCATCGGCTGGACGACGCGGTCAGCCGGCTGAAGGACCTGGGCGTGACCTATCTGCGCACCGGGCTGAGCTGGGCGGACTGGTATCGTCCGGACGCGGAGGCGTGGTTCGACCGGCAGATGCGGGCGCTGGAGGATTTCCGGGTGACGGCGACGTTCTGCTTCACGCCGGAGCACAAGGGACAGTGGCCGCACTACACGGCGGTGCCGAAGCAGCCCGAGGAGTTCGCGGAGTTCTGTGCGGCGATGGTGCGACGGTATGCGCCGGGGCGGGCGGATGCGGTCAGTCCTGAACCCGCCCCCGCTGTGGCTTCCGCTGTGGCCCCCGCTGTGGCCCCCGCTGTGGCCCCCGCTGTGGCCAGGGTCGTCTGACGTGTTGGCGGCGCTGCAGAGGCGGCGGCTGCTGCGGCAACGGGTGGCGATCGTGGTCGCGCACCCGGACGACGAGACGATCGCGGCCGGGGCCAGCCTGCAGCTGATGCCGGAGCTGCTGCTGGTGCATGTGACGGACGGCGCGCCGCGGCAGCTGCGGGACGCGGCGCGGAGCGGGTTCGACACCGCGGCCGACTATGCGGCGGCCCGGCAGCGGGAACTGGCGGCGGCGCTGGCAGTGGCCGGGGTCTCGCCGGCGCGGTCGCGGCTCGGGGTCACGGACCAGGATGCCAGCCTGCACATGGCGGGGATCGCGGTGGCGCTGGGGCAGCTGTTCGCGCGGCACGGCACGGAGGCGGTGCTCACTCATGCCTATGAGGGCGGGCATCCGGACCATGACGCCACCGCGTTCGCCGTCCATGCGGCCGCGCGCCGGCTGGACGTGCCGGTGGTGGAGTTCGCCGGGTATTACGCGGGGCCGGATGGGGAGATGGTGGTGCAGCGTTTCCTGCCGGGCCCGCACGAGGTTCGGGTGGTGCTGGACCCCGAGGAGGCGGCGCGCAAGCAGGCGATGCTGGACTGCTTCGTGAGCCAGCAGGAGATCCTGTCGCTGTTCGGCGCGTCGACGGAGCGGTACCGGCCCGCGCCCGGTTACGACTTCACGGCGGCGCCGCATGCGGGCACGCTGAACTACGAGCGATGGGGCTGGGAGATGACCGGGCCGCGCTGGCGAGAGCTGGCGGCGCTGGCGGGCGCAGGGAGGGCGACATGCGAAGCCTGACGGTGTTGAGCGTGGCCTACCCGCTGGCCCCGGTCGGGCCGGATGCGGTCGGCGGGTCGGAACAGGTGCTGACGGCGCTGGACCAGGCGTTGGTCGCGGGCGGGCACCGGTCGCTGGTGGTGGCCTGCGAGGGCAGCCGGGCCATGGGGGAGCTGGTGGCGTACCCGGCCCCGCCCACGGACCGCCCCATCACGGATGCGGATGCCCGCAACGGGCAGCGCTGGAGCCGGGAGCGGATCGAGGCGGTGCTGGCGACGGAGCAGGTGGACGTGATCCACATGCATGGGCTGGACTTCCACCAGTACCTGCCCTCGGTGGGGGTGCCGATGCTGGCGACGCTGCACCTGCCACCCGACTGGTATCCGCCGGAGGGGCTCGCGCCGCCGCGGCCGGACAGCTGGGTGCAGTGCGTGTCCGCGACCCAGGCGGCGCGGATGCCGGCCGTGCCCGAGGTGCGGGCCCGGATGCTGCCGCCGATCCCGAACGGCGTGCCTGTGGGTCGGCTGGGGGCGCTGCATCCGAAGAGGTGCGCGTATGCGCTGATGCTGGCGCGGGTGTGCCCGGAGAAGGGGCTGCATCTGGCGCTGGAGGCGGCGCATGCGGCCGATTCCGGCCTGCTGATCGGCGGCGAGATCTTTCCGTATCAGGCCCATCAGGACTATTTCCACGAGAAGGTGGTGCCGCTGCTGGACAAGCGGCGGCGGTACTTGGGGCCGGTCGGCTTTGCCCAGAAGCGCCGGCTGCTGGCTGCGGCGCGGTGCCTGCTGATCCCGAGTCTCGTCGCAGAAACCAGCTCGCTGGTGGCGATGGAGGCGGCGGCCTGCGGGACCCCGGTCGTCGCGTTCCGCAGCGGGGCTTTGCCGGAGGTGGTGGAGGACGGGCGCACCGGCCTGTTGGTGGACGACGTGGCGGGGATGGCGGCCGGCATCGTGCAGGCGAGGGCGCTGGATGGGGCGACCTGCCGGGCGGTGGCGCAGGCCCGGTTCTCGCACGAGCGCATGGCGGCGGCGCATATCGAGCGGTATCGGGACCTGGCGTTCGGGCACGGCGTGGCCGACGACCCAAACCTGGACCTGGCCGAAAGGCTGGCCGGACTTCGCGGCCCGGTCGCGGATCGGAGCCGCCCGGCGGCGTGACGCTGCCGACGGTTCTGAGGGACACGGCGGCGCTGCAGGCGTTGGCCCCGGAATGGGCGGCGCTGTGGGCGCGCACGCCCGGGGCCACGCCATTCCAGCACCCGGCCTGGCTGCTGCCCTGGTGGGCGGCGTTCGGCACGGAGCGGCCGTTGGTGGCGCTGCTGCGGGAGGATGGCCGGCTGTCGGGCGTGCTGCCGGCCTATGTGCTGGAGGAGCCGGGTGGGGCGGTGCTGCTGCCGATCGGGGCGGGCACGACGGACATGATCGACGTGCTCGGGGCGGGGGCTGCGGCCTTGTTGGCGGCGGTGCTGGCGGCGGCCGGGGCGGCCGGGGTGGGACGGTGCGCGTTTCTGGAGGTGCCGCCCGGCTCGGCCCTGCGGACGGCGGCGGTGCCGCCGGGGTGGAGTGGCACCTGGTCGGAGGCTTCGGCGTGCCCGGTGCTGCACCTGGTGGACATCCCGGCGGGGCAGCGGCGCAAGCTGCGGATGAGCCGGAACCGGGCGGAGCGGGCGGGCGGCTGGACGGTCGAGGCGGCGGGGCCGGCGGGGCTGCCGGCGTTGGTGGCGCTGCACGCGGCACGATGGCGTGCGGCGGGGGAGGCGGGCGTGCTGGCCGACCCGGCGGTGCGGCGGTGTTTGGAGGCGGCGCTGCCGCTGCTGGATCAGGCGGGGTTGCTGCGGCTGGCAGTGCTGACCGTGGGCGGCGTGGCCGCGGCAGCGGTGCTGGCGCTGTTGGCCCCGGGGCGGATCTTCTTCTACCTGCAGGGGTATGACGCCGGGCAGGCCTTCGTCAGCCCCGGCACGCTGCTGGTGGGCGCGATGCTGGAGCAGGCGGCGGCGGAGGGCCGGACGGAGGCGCACTTCCTGCGGGGCCGGGAGGCCTACAAGTATGCCTGGGGGGCGGTGGACCGGATGAACGTGCAGGGCGACTTCCGGACGGCCATTTCGCCTGGTCAGGGGGCCGGCTTGGTCGACCGGTAGGTGATGCCCTGGCGGGCGAGGTCGGCCATGACGGCGGCGGCGGCGGCGTTGCCCTTCTGGGCGAGGGTGTTGGCGCCGCCGAGGACCGACTCGAGCTGGGCCCGGACCCGCTCGGCCTCGGCGGTGGGGTTGGCCTGGTCGGCGAAGACGGTGGCGAGGGTGGCGCGTTCGCGGACCAGCTGCACGGTCTGGAACAGCTGCGAGAAGGTGAGCGTGGCCAGGCCGATCAGCAGCGGAAGGGCGAGGTCGCGGGTGGGGCGGGCGGGCATCATGGCTTCGGCAGGTCCGGGGTGGCGGGGGTGAGCGCGGGGGCAATTACGGGGGTGGGGGTGGGCGGCTGCGGCGTCAGGTTGATCCCGCTGCGGGCCAGGAGCGCCTTGATCTCCTCGTCGTTGTCGCGGACGGCGGCGCGGGCCAGGCCTTCGGCGGCGAGGTTGATGATGCGGGTGATCTGCTGGGCCTGCGTGATGGCGGTGCGGCGCTGGTTCACGGCCTGCGCCTCCGCCTGGACCATGGTCGCCAGGGTGACGTTGGCCATGACGAGCACGGCGGCGGCGATGGAGAGCACCATCGCGATCAGCCAGAGGCGTCCGCTATCCATGACGATGGGTCGAACCTACGGGCAATCGGGGCGTCTCCTGGTCATCGGTGACCGTAGTGGGATCGGGGCGGGGGGACAAGGTGGCCCGCCGGGTGGCAATGCGCTCAGGCGCGGACGCGGGCGGGCATCTCGATGTCGATCTCGAGGGTGTTGACCTCGTCGTCGCGGCCGAGCTTGACCTTCACCTTGTCGCGGTCGATCTGCATGTGGCGTGCGATGACGGCCAGGATCTCCTCCTGCAGGACGGCGATCAGGCGGTTGTCGCTGCCGGCGACGCGTTCGTGGGCCAGGAGCAGCTGCAGGCGTTCGCGGGCGGCGGGCGCGGTCCGCTTGGGCTTGAAGAAGCTGAAGATGCTCACGCGACCCTCCGCCCGAACAGCTTGCCGAGCAGGCCCTTCTTCTCGCCCGGGATGGTCATTTCGACGGTTTCGCCCATCAGGCGCCGGGCGGCGTCGTGGTAGGCCCGGGCGGGGGCGCTGGTGGGGTCGGCCAGGGTGACGGGGCTGCCGATGTTGCTGGCCTTCAGCACGTCCTGGCTTTCGGGGATGATGCCCAGCAGCGGGATGCTGAGGATTTCGAGCACGTCCTCGGTCTTGAGCATGTCGCCGCGGGCGGCGCGGATCGGGTCGTAGCGGGTGAGCAGCAGGTGCTTGTCGATGCGCTCGCCGGCCTTGGCGCGGGCGGTGGTGCTGTCGAGCATGCCGATGATGCGGTCGCTGTCGCGGACGGAGCTGACCTCGGGGTTGGTGACCACCACGGCCATGTCGGCGTGGTACATGGCGAGCTGCGCGCCGCGCTCGATGCCGGCGGGGCTGTCGCAGATCACCCAGTCGAACATCTCCCGCAGCTCGGCCATGACGCGGGCGACGCCTTCGCTGGTCAGCGCGTCCTTGTCGCGGGTCTGGCTGGCGGGCAGGAGGTGCAGCGTCTCGACGCGCTTGTCGCGGATGAGGGCCTGGCTGAGCTTGGCGTCGCCCTGGGTGACGTTGATCAGGTCGTAGACGACCCGGCGCTCGGCCCCCATGATGAGGTCGAGGTTGCGCAGGCCGACGTCGAAGTCCACCACGACGACCTTCTGGCCGCTGCTGGCGACGGCGGCGCCGAGTGCGGCGGTGGAGGTGGTCTTGCCGACGCCGCCTTTGCCGGAAGTAACGACGAGGACCTTCGCTGCCATTCGAATCGGAATCCTTCGGGTGTGTCGCCTAGTCTAGCGCGGCGACCTTGAGTTCGTCGCCGTCCAACCACGCCTGGACGGCGCGGCCCTGGAGGGCGCGGGGGATCTCGTCGGCGGTCTTGTAGACGCCGTCGATGGCAAGCAGCTCGGCCTCCAGCTTGCGGCAGAAGATGCGGGGGCGGAGGTTGTTCGGGCCGCCCTGCGCCCCGGGGCCCAGCAGGCCGGCGATGGCCCGGCCGCGCAGCGTGCCGTAGATGTGGATCGAGCCGCCGGCCACGACCTCGGAGCCCGAGGCGACGGAGCCGATGATGGTGACGTCGCCGGCCGTGTGGGTGACGGACTGGCCGGAGCGGACGGGCTGGTCGAGCACGAGGGACGCGGGTTCGGCGCGCTGCGGCTCGGGCATGGCGGGGGCGGCCGGGCCCCGCGGGTCCGCGTCGGGGACGGCGCCGCCGATCTGGGCGTTGCGGCCGCCCACCATGATGGCGGGCAGCTGGTCGGCATAGGGGCCGAGCGCATGGGGCATGCTGCCGTCGATGCCGATGACGCGGATGCGGCGCTCGTTCAGGGCCTGGACGAGGGCGGGGAGCTGCGCTTCGAGGCCCGGCAGGAGGGAGACGTCCAGCAGGACGGGGCGGCCCTCGAACACCTTGGGGGACCGGGCGATCTGGTCGTCCAGCTGGGCGATCCAGGCCTCGAGCGGCGCGTCCGGCGTGAGGACGACGGACATGAAGGACTTGCCGCGGAGGCGGAGGAAGGCGGGCGGGTTCTTGGAGGTGGTCACCATCGGGTACGGGGCTACCCTGGACGAAGCCGGGGGGTCAAGCGGTTGTGAGGTGGCGCTCCGGATGGCGGCTCCGGGCCGCAGCCCCTGTGGCGGGCGGCGTGGTGTCGTCGCGGGCGGCTTCGGCCAGGGTGCGGGCCAGCAGGGTCCCGAGCGGGCCGGCGCCGGGGACGCAGCGGAGCATGGGCTGGGGGTGGGCGAAGTGCCAGGGGCGGGCGTGCGGCCAGGTGCGGCGCAGCGCGACGTGGAAGCCGGGCTTGGTCTGCAGCGGCAGGTCGCCGGTGCCGTCCTTGTGCAGCAGGACGCCGGCGTGGGCGATTCCGCGGTGCGGGATGGCCAGCGTGGCGGCCAGGGCGACGCCGAAGCGGATGACGACGCGGCGTGTCGTCAGGGTGTATTCGGTGGTGCGGGCGATGAGCCAGGCGAGGGCGACAAGCAGGCCGAGCGCCACCAGGGTGGCGGCCAGGAAGGGCGCCAGCGCGAGCACCGTCTGCAGGACGGTGGCGCCCTGGGCGAGCGAGGCCGCGGCGGTGCCGACGAGCAGGATGGTAAAATACAGCGCCACGGGCCGCACGTGACAGAGGTGGCAGGCGAGCGACCAGGTGCCGGGCCGGCCCTGCCATAGGATGGTCTCGCCGGGGGGCAGCGCGCCCGGCAGGCCCTGGATGCGGGTCACAGCAGGCTCTCGCTGCGGCGGGCGTCGCCGTAGAACAGGCCGCCCTGGCAGTAGCTGGCGACGCGGTCCTCCTCGCGGGCGGTGATGGTGTCGTGCGCCTGCAGCTGGGGGAAGGCGGCGAAGTGCCGGGCGAACAGGGCGGGGACGCGCACCAGGCGTGCGCCGCTGGAGATGTCGGCGAAGTAGATGGGGATCATGGCCCGGGGGGCGTCGGGGTAGGGGAGCGACACCTCGAGGTAGCGCAGGATCTGGACGCCGTGGTCGAGCCAGAGGTCGGTGACGGTGCCGACGGCCACGCCGTCCGCGTCCAGCACCGTCATGCCGCGCGGGTCCGGGTCCCCGGGGATCACGTCCCAGCCGGGCAGGATGCGGAGCGGCTGGAGCTGCGGGTGGCCTTCCCAGGTGAGGAGCGGCTCGTCGTTCTTCAGGGCGAAGCTGGCGGGGCCGACGCCGTCCTGCATGGGGTCGCCGGTGGGGGTGAAGGGTGCGCCGGGGAAGGGGGCGTGGGGGACCAGCGGCAGGTCGGTGCGGCCTTCGGGGTGCGGCATGGTGGCGGTGCCGCCGTGCATCAGGCGGAAGAGCTTGGGCGGCGGCGGCAGCGGGAAGCCGACGAGGGGCCGAGTGATCTTGAAGGGCGAGGCCGGGTCCTCCAGGGGGTAGCCTTCGCGCTTGTCCTCGCGGCGGAGATAGACGAACAGGCCGAGCACGCCGCCGATGAAGACGATCATGGCGAGCTGTGCAACGTCGAAGGTGCCGGCGATCTGGTTCGGGTTCATGGCCTGGGTCCGGTCAGCGCGGGGAAGTCCCTGACGAGGTCGACGCCGCCGAGGGGCTTGGGGCTGCCGTAGTGGCAGGTGCCGCAGTTGGCCAGGGCGTTGCCCGGCTGGGGGTTGGCGTCCTTGGCGGGGATGATGGGCGGCTGCCCCTGCCCGACGACCTCGAGCGTCTGGGGGAAGCTGGTGGCGAGCGGCAGCAGGACGTCGCGGTTGATGGACTGGGTCATGTGGATGCCGTCGAGCGACGCCCAGCGGTTCGGCGTGCTCTGGCCCCAGTCGAAGAAGGCGCGGGAGTTGTGGCAGAAGCCGCAGTTGACGCCGATGTCGTCGGCCATCTGCATCATGACCTCGTACATGCGGAAGATCACGGGGAAGGTGGCGGGTCCGATGTCGGGTCCGGCTTTGGACCCGGCGAGGGCGACGTAGGCCTGGGACTTCGCGGGCGTGTCCTGCAGGAGGTATTCCTCGGCCGAGGCGTCGGGGAAGAAGTCGTGCACGGTGCTGGCGGCCTCGTGCCAGTCCTCCTGCCGGGCGACGAAGGGGCGGGGCGGGTGGGACTGGCGGGGGTACCAGACGCTGGCCGGGACGTTCTGGCCGCGATGGCAGGTGAAGCAGGTGACGCCGGACGGGGCGACGTGGTTCGACCAGCTGGCGTTCAGGGTGCGCGTCATGGTCAGCATGGTGCGGGCGACGGTCTTGCGGGGGGTGTCGGCGGCGTAGTCCAGGTGGGCCGGGTCGGCGCCGGCGTGGCAGAAGGCGCAGCCCTGCTGGGGGGCGACCCAGTTGGTGAGCGCGACCTGCAGCGCCATGAACTGCCCGGCCGTTCCGTCCTTCACGACCTGCACGTTGCCGTAGGCCTCGGACACGGGCCGGGGGTCGGCGAGGGCGGCGGCGTCCACGCCGAAGGTGCCGGTGGCGGGCGGCGCGTTCTTGGCGAGGGCGCGGGGCTCGCTGACCGCCCACTGGATCATGGAGGATGCGCGGTAGCCGAGCTGGGTGCCGGGCTGGGGGGTGGACCAGCGGGGCACGAACAGGACGAACAGGGTGCCGAGGGCGGCCGCGGCGGACAGGGCGGTGGAGATCCTCATGCGGGGGTCCCCGCGGCGGGGCGCGTGCGGGTCATCGCGGGAAGGCCTGCAGGATGGTGGCGGGGCTGGTGAAGGCCTCGGGCGGGGCCGCGGGCGACACGTGGACGACGGGGTAGAGGGGAGCGATGCCGTGCTTCACGCCCCAGAGGAACCAGTTGTCGACGACGGTGCCGGTGAGGAGGATGCCGATGCCGCCTGCGAGCGGGGTGAGGGTGGCGAACCAATAGATCCAGCGATGGATCGATTCGTAGGTGGCGTTGAAGCCCATGGTCCAGCGCCAGAACAGGGCGGCGCGCTCGGCGGCGGTGCCCCGGTCGACTATCTCGTGGGTTTCGCGTTCCCCGCCGAAGCGGGCGACGGCGAGGATGGTGCCGCCATGCATGGCGAACAACATGGTCGAGCCATAGAGGAAGGTGATCGAGAGCATGTGGAAAGGGTTGTAGAAGAGGTTGCCGTAGCGGACGGAGAAGGACGCGGTCCAGTTGAGGTGGGGGACGATGCCGAAGGGGACGGCCTCGGACCAGCTGCCCATCAGGATGGGGCGGATGAAGCCGAGCACGAGATAGAGCCAGATGGCTGCGGCGAAGCACCAAGCGATATGGGTGCCCATGCCGAGCGCCCGGGCGCGGGCCCAGATGCGGCCCCACCAGAGCAGGACGGAGGCGGTGAGGAAGAAGCCGGCCATGAGCCACCAGCCGCCCTCGGCGAGCGGCGGAAAGAGCGCCAGGCCGTATTTGGGCGGCGGCGGCTCGAGCGCCAGGAAGGGCAGCATCTTGAGGAAGCGCAACGGGTCCCAGTCGACTGAGGCCCACATGTTGAGGCCGATGATCTCGAAGGCGATGAAGCCGCAGAGGATGGAGGCGATGCCGAGCAGGCCGAGCGTGGTGGGGCCGAGCTGGCGCTCGCCCATGCGGCCGAGCCACACGCTGTGGATGACGGGGCCGATGCGGGGCAGGCTGCCGGGCGGCTGCGGGACCGGCGGGTCCTCGGGGCCTGCAAGCTGGATGGCGGTGTAGAGGGAATGGTATTTCGGCATCGGTTCAGCCCAGCGTCATGGGGTTCCAGATCGGCAGGCGCAGGTACCAGTCGAACCAGTAGGGCCAGCCGCGGCTCCAGAAGGGTCCGGAGATGACGATGCAGACGGCGCTCCAGACCCCGGCGTTGATGGCGAGGAACCAGCCGAGGCGGTGGATGCCGATCTCGCCGATGGAGTAGTAGATGGTGTCGCGGAAGTAGACGCTTTCGTGGCCGCCGTATTTCACGGTCTGGCCGCGGCCCGGGCTGGAGGCGGACAGTATCTCGCCGCCGTGCAGGCCGAGGGCGAAGGTGGTGGTGAAGAAGAAGGTGACCGCCAGCATGTGGGCGGGGTTGTAGTGGAAGTGGAGATACTGGTAACCGACATTGGACACCCAGTCGAGGTGGCTCATGATCCCGTAGGGGAAGCCATACCCCCAGGCGCCGAGCAGGAGGGGACGGAACACGACGAGGGTGGCGTAGGCGCCGATGGCCGAGGCGAAGCCGATCGGGACGTGGTAGCCGATGCCGAGCTTGCGGCAGATCTCGACCTGGCGCAGCGCCCAGGAGACGAATGCGCCGAGCGCGCACATCGTGATGATCTGCCACAATCCGCCCTGCGCGAGGGGTGCCCAGTGCAGACCGTTCGCGATGTCCGGCGGGTCGATGCTGATGCGGAACAGCGCCCAGCTGGGGCCGATGGCGGCGCCGTAGACGATGAGGGCGGTGCCGAGCAGGGCGAAGAACGCGGATGTCACGCCGAAGAAGCCGACGTAGAAGGCGCCGATCCAGAAGTCGAACAGGTCGCCACCGATCAAGGTGCCGCCACGGACGCGGTACTTGCGTTCGAAGCTGAGCATCGACATGGGAGGAACTCCATCGGGCAGCGTGGTTGTCATTGTGCGTTGACAGTCGGCTGTGTCAAGCTTCATTGACAGGTCGGGGGTGCGAGATCATGCGGATGTCATGGGTGGTTGGTTTCGTGGGGGTGCTGGCAGGGGTGGCGGGCCCCGCTGCGGCCACGCCGATGGTGGTGTCGTGGACGACGTGGCTGCGGACCGGGCCGGGGGAGCGGGCGCGGGTGATCGACGAGGTGCCGGCGGGGTGGCCGGTGGAGGTGGCGGGCTGTGTCGAGGGCTGGTGCCGGGTGACCAGCGGCCAGGCGTCGGGCTACATGCGGCGGGACATGCTGGCCGATGCGCTGCGCCCGATGCCGCGCGGGAGTGGCGACTGCGTGCGGGCGGAGCATTTCATCCCGGAGAAGCCGCTGCCGTTGCGGCTTTGCGCGGGCCAGTAGGCGATCACGGCGCGAACCTGGCCAGGGTACCGGCCTGTGCGGCGGTGATGGCCGCCTCGGCGTCGGCCGCGAGCAGCAGCCGGCCGGCGACGAGCTCGGCGGCGGCGGCGCGGACGGCGGCGATGTAGGCGTCGGGCGTGGGATAGAGCGCGTCGAGCGCGGGGCGCGGGTCGCCCTGGGTTTCGTGGGCGGGCAGGGGCAGCATGCCGCCCATCTGGGTGCAGAGATCCTGCGGCCCTTCGGCGTCGGCGACGGGGTTCCAGCCGGTGTAGGTGGCGCGCGGGGCGGCGACGATGGGCAGGCGGACCCCGGCGATGGCATTGCCGTCCTGGCCCGGCCGCGGGACGAACAGGGGGTATTCGCCCTTCACCACGGGGCCGTCGGGGGTCTGTTCGATCGCCTGGGCGCGCATGTACTGGCCCTGGTAGCCGAGCCCGGGGATGGCCGGGTAGGCGTGTGCCGCCGGGACGAGGGTCCCCTGCGCGCGGGAGGGGTAGCGGCTGGCCGGCGGCGGCGTGCCGTCGTCGATCCAGCGCTGCATCGCGACGATGAGGGCGCGGAGCGTGGGCGCGCCGTTGTTCGGGTTCAGCGGCAGGGCGCAGTCGGGGCGGCGGGTGGAGACGGCGTTCCAGACGTTGCCGTGCGGGGTGCCGGCGAACATGAACAGGCGGACGTTGTCCGGCATCTCAATGGGGTTGCCGGCGGTGTCGCTGGTCATCAGGCTGGCCTGGGAGCCCCAGAACTCGAACTCGGAGTCCGCCTGGATGATGCGGGGGCAGGTGCCGCTTTCGGTGCAGCGGAGCAGGATGCCGTCGCGGCGGCCGGTGACGGCGTCCTCGAGCACGGGGTAGGTGAAGGGGAACTGCAGGACGGGGTAGAGGCGGTCGAACTGCGGGCCGGGGTTGCGGCCGGGCTGGGCGAAGCGGGCGTTGGTGAACGAGCGGCGCGCGCCGGGGATGATCGGCATCATGCCGTCGAACACACGGTGGCCCTGCTCGTCCTGGTTCATGCCGAAATACAGCGCGTCGCGCAGCACGCGGCCGGACTGGCTGATGCCGAGCGCGATGGCGTGGCGGATGCCGGTCTGGCCATCCTGGGCCAGCGGGTTGGCGGCCGTTGCGTCGTGTCGCAGGAAGCTGGCGACGTCGCGGAACACGGCGAGGGCGATGCCGGTCACGCGGGAGTCGCGGGCCTGGTAGGCGAAGTCGTACAGCGTGGTGGCGGGCGCGCCGTCGGGTGGGGTGATCTCGATCGTGACGGGGTCGATGAAGCGGAACAGGAGGTTGGCCGGGGTCTGCGGCGGGGCGTCGGCGCCGGTGCGCAGCGAGAGGCGGGGCATGGCGGGGTCGGCCGCGGGGTAGGAGAGGGTGACCTGCTTGGGGCCGGGGGTGCCGTCGAAGGTCAGCTCCTCGCGGGACGGTCCCATGACGGGGGCTGTCGGGACCTCGAGGCGCAGGTTGCCCGGCCCCGGTGGCGCGTCGGGCTGCCAGCCGGCCCAGACCAGCGTGTAGCCCTGATCGAGCAGGAAGCCGTTGCCGGCATCCTCGGGCGTGGACAGGCGGATGCCGGATACGGTGTCGGTGTCCTGGGCCCAGCCGGTCAGCAGCTTGCGGCCGCGATTCACGACCTCGAACAGCAGGGTGCCGTTGGGGTGGGCGGGGCGGAGGATGACGACCTCCGTGGTGGCTTCGACCCGGCCCTGCGCGTTGCGGGGCGCGAGGTCGAGGTCTCGAATGACGGCGTTCTGCGGCAGGGCGGGGTCGAGCGACAGGGTGGCGCGGGCGGTGATCTTCTCGGCGGCACCGGTGCTGAAGGTGCGGGCGCCGAAGGTGGGGATGCGGGACTGGACGTCGAACCGCGAGACCTCGGCCCGGGCCGGCGTTGCGAGGGTCAGCGCGGCGAGGGCGAGGACAACGGGGCGCATGGTCTGGGTTCCGGTTTGTGGGTCAGGCGGACGGGGTTCGGGTCAGGGTGCGACGGCTTCGGCGGCGAGGCCGACGGCGTCGAGCGCCTGGCGGACGAGGCCGTCGCGTTTGGCGGCCTCCAGGAAGGCGGTCGCGATCCCGAGGGCTTCGGGACGGGACGGGGGGACGGCGATGGAGATGGTGGTGTGCTGGAAGCCGCCCGGGGTGATGCGGGCGCCGGGCAGGCCGGGCAGCAGCTGGGCGAGGCTGTCGCGCGACAGGGCCAGGGCGTCGGCCCGGCCGTCGCGGATCATGGCGATGGCCTCGTCCACGCCGCGGCTGGCGACCGGCACGGTGTGGACCAGGCTGCGGGTGGCGGCGCGGATGGTGGTGGTGTCGGCGATGCCGACGACGCTGACGTGCGGCTGGTCCACGTCGGCGAGCGTTTGCAGGCCGGAGGCTGCGGACACCAGGTAGGTGCTTTCGAGCAGGTAGTAGGCCGGGCCGAAGGCGACGCGGGTGCGGCGGTGGGCGTCGACGGGCATGAAGGCGACGTCGATGGCGGCGGTGGCCACGGCCTCGGTGCACTCGCCGCTGTTGGGGAAGACGGCGTAGGCGACCGGCAGGCCGATCTGCCGGGCCAGGGCTGCGCCGAGGTCGACGGTAACGCCCTGGGGGACGCCCTGGGGCACGCCCTCTGCCACAGCGACGAAGAACACGCCGGCGGTCGGCGCCTGGACGACGCCGACGCGCAGGGTGCCGGAGGGTGCGAGCGCGGCGCCCGGTGTCATGCCGCTTCGGCGCGGATCGCGTCGGCCAGGGTCTCGACGATGCGGTCGATGTGGGTGGTCTCCACGATCAGCGGCGGGCTGAGCGCCACGATGTCGCCGGTGGTGCGGGTCAGCACGCCGTTGTCGAAGCAGCGCTGGAAGACGGTGACGGCGCGGTCTGTGGGCTTGCCGGGGCGGGGCGCCAGCTCGATGCCGGCCACGAGGCCCAGGTTGCGGATGTCGATGACGTTGGGCAGGCCGCGCAGGCTGTGGACGGCCTGCTCGAAGTAGGGGGCGATGGCATGGGCGCGGCCGGGCAGGTCCTCGGCGCGCTGCAGGTCCATGCTGGCGATGGCGGCGGCGCAGGCCAGGGGGTGGCCGCTGTAGGTGTAGCCGTGGAACAGCTCGATCCCGGCCGGGCTTCCGTCGACGATGGCGCTGTAGACCTGGCTGTTGGTGGCGACGGCGCCCATGGGCACGGCGGCGTTGGTGAGGCCCTTCGCCATGGTCATGATGTCGGGGACGGTGCCCAGGCGTTCCGCGCCGAAGTTGGTGCCCAGGCGGCCGAAGCCGGTGATGACCTCGTCGAAAATCAGCAGGATGCCGTGCCTGGTGCACAGCTCCCGCAAGCGGGCCAGGTAGCCTTCGGGGGGCACGAGCACGCCGGTGCTGCCGGCCACGGGCTCCACCATCACGGCGGCGATGGTGTCGCCGCCGTGCAGGGCGACGATGCCTTCCAGCGCGTCGGCCAGGTGCGCGCCATCCTGCGGCTGGCCGCGGGTGAAGGCGCGGGCCATGTCGTGGGTGTGGGGCAGGTGGTCGACATAGGGCAGCATGGCGCCGAACTGCTTGCGGTTGGGCCCGATGCCGCCGACCGACATGGCCGCCGAAGCCGACGCCGTGGTAGCCGCGCTCCCGCCCGACCAGGCGGGTGCGCTGGGCGTCGCCGCGGGCGCGGTGGTAGGCCAGGGCGATCTTCAGGGCGGTGTCGGCGCTCTCGCTGCCGGAGTTGGTCCAGAAGACGCGGTCCAGCGGGGCGGGCAGGATCTCGGCCAGGCGCGCGGCGGCCTGGAAGGCGATGGGGTGGCCCATCTGGAAGCTGGGGGCGAAGTCCAGGATGGCGGCCTGCTTCTGGATCGCCTCCACGATCTTCCCGCCGGCCATGCCCGGCGTTGGACGCACCACAGGCCGGCCGTGCCGTCCAGGATCTGTTTGTTGTCGTTGGTGTAGTAGTACATGCCCTCGGCCCGGGCCAGCATGCGCGGGGCGGCCTTGAACGAGCGGTTGGCGGTGTAGGGCATCCAGTAGGCGTCGAGGTTGTTGGGGCGGCTGATCTCGTTCATGGGGGGCTCCTCGGGCGTGCGGCGGCGGTCGCTTTGGCAGGTGCGGGGCACCGTGGCATGGTCCGGCGCGATTTTGAAGGGAGAGGCTCATGGCCGAGGGGCGGCTGTTCATCGGAACGCGCCGGTATTCGTCATGGTCGCTGCGCGGCTGGCTGGCGGTGCGGCTGGCCGGGCTCGATGTGGCGGAGGTGGTGATTCCGCTGACGGGGGGCGGCCCGGGAAGTGCCGTGGCGCAGGCGAGCCCGAGCGGGCTGGTGCCTTACCTGGAGCATGACGGGCTGCGCATCTGGGAGACGCTGGCGATCTGCGAGTACTGCGCGGAGAAGGCGCCTGCGCTGTGGCCGCAGGGGCTGGCAGCGCGGACGCACGCCCGGGTGATCGCGGCCGAGATGCATGCGGGGTTCCGCGGGCTGCGGCAGGCGATGCCGATGGTGCTGGGGCCCGACAAGTCCGGGCTGGGGCGCACGCCGGAGGCGCTGGCGGACGTGGCGCGGATCGAGGCGATCTGGCGGGAGACGCGCTTGGCGCATGGGGCGGGCGGGCCGTTCCTGTTCGGCGCCGGGTTCAACGCGGCGGACGCCATGTATGCGCCGGTCGTGGCGCGGCTGCTGACCTGGCGGCCCATCATCGCCGCCGACACCCAGGCGTACTGCGACGCGGTGCGGGCACATCCCTTGATGGACGCGTGGTATGCTCTGGCAGCGGCCGAGCCGACGGCGTGGCGGCTGGCGCATTACGAGAATGCCGGGTGACGACGCTCGATCATGCGGGGCTGGCCGGGCCGGACCTGGTGGCGCTGCACGCGCAGTATACGGCGCTCGGGTTCACGTTGACGCCGCTGGCCCGGCAGTCCGGCCGGTTGCAGGCCGGGGCGCCGGTCGTGCCTTGGGGGACGGCCAACCGCTGCGCGATGCTGCGGGACGGGTATATCGAGCTGCTGGGGATTGTGGACCCCACGGCGCCGGCAAACGGGCTGGACCGGTTTCTGGCGCGGTACGCCGGGCTGCATATCCTGGCGCTGGGGATCGACGACGAGGATGCGTCGCTGGCGCGGCTGCGGCGGGCGGGGCTCGATGTGCCCGGCGTGCTGCATCTGGAGCGGCCGGTGGACAGCGCGGACCCCGAGGGGCTGCAGGCTCGGTTCGCCCGGCTGCCGCTGCCGGATGCGCCGGAGGGCCGGATCCAGCTGATCCGCCACCTGACGCCCGAGGCGATCTGGCAGGAGCGGTTCATGCGGCATGCGAACCGGGCGGTGGCGCTGGACGCGGTGATCCTGGCGGTGGCGGACCCGGCGGAGACGGCGGCGCGGTTCTCGCGGCTGGCCGGGCGGCCGGTGCAGCCGGACCCGGCGGGTGGGTTCGTGCTGCCGCTGGCGCGCGGTCGCGTGCGGGTGCTGGCGCCGGACGCGCTGGGGGCGGTGCTGCCGGGCGTGGTAGCGCCGACGCTGCCGTTCATGGCGGGGCTGGTGGTGCGGACGGAGGACGGGGCGGCGGCAGCGCGGGCGCTGGGGGATGCTGAAGGTTTGCTGGCGCCGGTGCCGGGCGGCTGGATGGCGGGGCCGGGCGTGGCGGGGGGTGCTGCGCTTGTGTTCTGCTGAGGTGGCGCCTGGCGAGGTGGCGCCTGGCGGGGTCGCGATCGTGCTGCCGCCGAAGGAGGGGTTCTCGCCCGGGGCGGTGGGGGCGATCGGGCTGCTGGTGCACCGCCTGGTGCGGGCGGGGGCGGATGGCGTGGTGCTGGGGCGTGCGACGGCGGCGCCGTTCCCGGACGTGCGGTTCCAGGCGGTGCGGCCGGGCTGGGGGGTGTCGCGCGCCGGGCGCTATGCCGGGGGGGTGGGGCGAGCGGCGCGTCGGATGGGGGCCGGGTTGATCGAGGTGCACAACTGGCCGGAGGTGGCGCTGCGGCTGCGGGGGCTGGCGCCGGTGACGCTGATCCTGAACAACGATCCGCAGAGCATGCGGGGCGCGCGGACGGCGGCGGAGAGGGGCGTGCTGCTGCGGACGCTGGCGGGGGTTGCCACGTCGTCCGAGTGGCTGCGGGGGCGAGTGCTCGATGGGGTGATTGGTGGGGGCGACGTGACGGTGCTGCCGAACTGCATCGACGTGCCGCCGCCCGCGCCGCCGGAGCGGGAGCGGTTGATCCTGTTCGCGGGGCGGATGGTGCGGGACAAGGGGGCGGACCTTTTCGTGGCGGCCTGTGCGGCGGCGCTTCCGGGATTGCCCGGATGGCGCGCGGCGATGATCGGGGCGGACCGGTTCCGACCGGACAGTCCGGAGACGCCGTTCCTGCGCGGGTTGCGGCCGGCGGCTGCGGCGGCGGGGATCGCGTTGCTGGGGCACCAGCCGAACGGCGCCGTGCTGGACGCGATGCGGCGGGCGGCGATCGTGGTGGTGCCGAGCCGCTGGGCGGAGCCGTTCGGCCTGGTGGCGCTGGAGGCGCTGGCGGCCGGGGCGGCGCTGGTGTGCTCGGACCGGGGCGGGCTGCCGGAGGTGGCGGGGGAGGCGGCGGTGTCTTTGGACCCGGAGGCGCCGGGGGCGCTGGCGGCGGCGATCGGCGACCTGGCGCGGGACGATGGGCGGCGGGCGGCGCTGGCGGCGGCGGGGCGGGCGCGGGCCGAGGGGTTCGGGGCGCCCGAGGCAGCGCAGCGGCTGCTGGCGTTCCGCCGCCGGGCGCTCGCGTGATGCGGCCCGGTCTCACAAGACTGGATCGGGTGGGGGTCGGGCTGGTCCTCGTGCTGCCGCTGTTCCTGCTGCACGGGCGGGGGTTGGCGGAGGGCGTGGTCGGCGTGCTGGACGCGCTTTTTCTGGTGCAGGCCGTGGTGCGGCGGGATTGGGCGTGGAGAAGGCCGGTGTGGGTGCGGCTGGCCGGGGCCTGGTGGGCCTGGGTGGTGGTGTGTTCGGTGCCGCATGGCTGGGGGGCGGTGGGGCAGGCGGCGGGCGCCGGACGGTTCCTGCTGCTGGTGGCGGCGCTGGAGCACTGGGCGTTGCGCGATGCCTGGGCTCGGGCCTGGTTGGCCCGGGTGCTGCGGTGGTCCGCGCTGTATCTGGCGGCGCAGTCGCTGCTGCAGTTCGCGACGGGGCGGAACCTGTTCGGCTTCCCGCGCGGGGCGGACGGTGAGCTGACGGGGCCGTACCAGAACCCGCGGGCCGGGGCGCCGCTGTCGCGGCTGCTGTTCCCGGCGGCAGCGCCGGTGGTGGACCGGCTGATGGCGCGCGGCTGGCCGCTGGCGGCGTTCCTGCTGCTGCCGGCTGCGGTGGGTATGGTGGTGCTGATCGGGCAGCGGATGCCGCTGCTGCTGACGGTGATGGGGCTGTTCGTGACGGCGCTGTTCCTGCCGCAGCTGCGGCGCGTGGTGCTGGCCTCGTGCGGGCTGACGTTGTTCCTGGTGGTGGCCAGCTCGGTGGTGGCGCCGCCCACGTTCAACCGGCTGGTGACGAAGTTCTCGGCGCAGATGGCGCACTTTCCGGACAGCGCCTATGGCCAGATCGCGGCGCGGGCGGTGCGGATGGCGGAGGCGCATCCGGTGGTGGGGGTGGGGTTCGACGGGTTCCGGCGCGACTGCACGGATCCGGCGTACTTCCGGGGCTGGGGCGGTGTGGGCGACGATGGCGGCGGGGCAGCCATGTGCGTGCAGCATCCGCACAACGCCTATCTGCAGGCGCTGGTGGAGGGGGGCGTGCCCGGGCTGCTGCTGTTCGGGGCGCTGTCGGCAGCCTGGCTGTGGCGGCTGCTGCGGGGATTGTGGGGCGACCCGGTGCCGCTGCGGGTGGGGCTGTTCGTGGCGGCGTTGATCCATCTGTGGCCGGTGGCGTCCAGCACCGCCTGGACGTCGATGCCGCTGGGCGGGTGGTTCTTCGTGCTGCTGGGGTTGGGCCTTGCGGAGGCGCGGCCCTATATCGTCTATCCTGCCGCACGCGGCCCCGTTTCGAGGGATGTTCATGTCTGACACCACCCTGGTCCCCGTCACCGTCCTGACCGGCTATCTCGGCGCCGGCAAGACGACGCTGCTGAACCGCATATTGAGCGAGAACCACGGCAAGAGGTATGCGGTGGTCATCAACGAGTTCGGGGAGCTGGGGGTGGACAACGACCTCGTCGTGGACAGCGACGAAGAGGTGTTCGAGATGAACAACGGCTGCATTTGCTGCACGGTGCGGGGCGACCTGATCCGCATCCTGGGCGGGCTGATGAAGCGCGGGCGCAAGTTCGACGGCATCATCATCGAAACGACCGGGCTGGCGGACCCGGCCCCGGTGGCCCAGACGTTCTTCGTCGACGACACCGTCCGGGCGCGCACGCGGCTCGATGCGATCGTGACGGTGGTGGATGCCAAGTTCCTGCTGGCGCGGCTCGACGACAGTCACGAGGCGGCCGAGCAGGTGGCCTTCGCCGACGTGATCGTGCTGAACAAGACGGACCTCGCGACCCCCGAGGAGCTGGACGCGGTCGAGGCGCGGATCCGCACGATCAACCGGTTTGCCCGCATCCACCGCACCACGCGCTCTGCGGTGCAGCTGACCGACGTCCTGGACCAGGGCGCCTTCGACCTGGCGCGGGTGCTGGAGCGCGAGCCGGACTTCCTGGAGGACACGGCGCACGAGCATGACGGGGAGGTGGCCAGCATGAGCTTCGAGGTGAAGCGGCCGATCGACCCCGAGAAGTTCAACCAGTGGATCGGCGCGCTGCTGGCCGAGAAGGGCGGGGACATGCTGCGGACCAAGGGCATATTGGCCTACCCGGGCGAGGCGCGGCGCTTCGCGTTCCAGGCGGTGCACATGATGGCCGATGGCGACTTCGTGGGGCCGTGGCCGGCCGATGCCCCCCGGCACAGCAAGCTGGTGTTCATCGGGCGCAAGCTGAACCGGCCGCAGCTGCGCCGGGGGTTCGAGGCGTGCCAGGTGCCTGAAACGGCAGCGGCGTGAGCGACGCGGCCGTCGCCGACCCGGACTTCGTGCTGAGAAGCCGGGGCGTGAGCCGGGAGCTGGCGGAGTTCGTGGTGACGGCGTCGTTCGCCCGGGACGGGACGGTGGCGTTCGCGATGGGCGACGGGAGCCTGCACCTGGCGGGCGTCTCGGGCGACTGGATGACGGTTCCTGTGCATGCGGGCGCGGTGCTGGCGATGGCGGGGACGGGCGACGGCTGGGTGACGGGGGGCGACGACGGCCGGTTCTGCCGGGTGGGGACGGACGGGACGGTGAACCAGGTGGCGTCGTTCGGGTCGAAATGGGTGGACCCGGTGGCGGCCTGGAACGACGGCAAACCGGGGAACAGGACGGGGCTGATCGCCTGCGGGGTGGGCAAGACGGCGCATGTCTTCCAGGCGGACGGGACGAAGCTGAAGGCGCTGCCGCATGCGACGACGGTCAGCGGTCTGGCCTTCGACCCGAAGGGCAAGCGGGTGGCGGCCTCGCATTACGGCGGGGCGACGCTGTGGTTCGTGAACGCCAAGGTGGACAGCCCGCGCACGCTGGAATGGAAGGGCAGCCATATCGGCGTGGTCATCCACCCGGGCGGCGACGCGGTGGTGACGGCAATGCAGGAGAACGCGCTGCACGGCTGGCGCCTGTCCGACGCGCAGCACATGCGCATGAGCGGCTACCCGGCCAAGACGGAAAGCCTGAGCTTCAGCCGGACGGGGAAGTGGCTCGCGACCTCGGGCGCCGAGAGCGTCGTGCTGTGGCCGTTCTTCGGCGGCGGCCCCATGGGCAGGGCCCCGATGGAGCTGGCGGGCGGCGACGACATGGCGTGCACGCGGGTGGCGTTCCATCCGCGCGACGACATGGTGGCGGCGGGGTTCGCCGACGGGCTGGTGGTGGTGGCGGACGTGGGCACGGAGCGGATCCTGCCGATGAGCGGGCCCGGGCGGGGCCGTGTCTCGGGGCTCGCGTGGTCCCTGGACGGGACGCGGCTGGCGATCGGGACCGAGACCGGGTTCGCGGCCGTGGTCGATCTTTCGAAGCGATAAGGGAGCAGGGCGATGGACATGATCACGGCGCAGGGCATGCACATGGGCAAGCTCGGGCTGGGGACGTACCGCATGCAGGGCGAGGCGTGCACGGATGCGGTGGAACTGGCGCTGTCGCTGGGCTACCGGCACATCGACACGGCCGAGATGTATGCGAACGAGGAGGCGATCGGCGTGGCGCTGCAGCGCAGCAGCGTGGGCCGGGCGGACATCCACCTGACGAGCAAGGTGTGGTGGGCGAACCTGGCCCCGGCTGCGATGGGCAAGGCGATCGACGACAGCCTGACCAAGCTGGGCACGGACTACCTGGACCTTTACCTCGTGCACTGGCCGGCGGCGGGCATGGACGTGGCGGCGGTCATGGGCAGCCTGGTCCGGCTGCGGGACAGCGGCAAGACGCGGGCGATCGGGGTGGCGAACTTTCCCTCGGCACTGCTGCGGCAGGCGGCGGCCATCGCGCCGATCGCGTGCAACCAGGTGGAATATCACGTGCTGCTGGCGCAGGACTCGCTGCTGGCGACGCAGCGGGCGCTGGGGGTCCCGCTCGTGGCCTATGCGCCGCTCGCGCAGGGGCGGCTGGCGGACTACGCGGCGCTGCGGACGATCGCTTCCAAACACGGGGCGACGCCGGCGCAGGTGGCGTTGAAGTGGCTGCTGGACCAGGAGGGTGTGGCGGCGATCCCCAAGGCGTCGCGGCGGGAGTCGCAGCAGGGCAACCTGGATGCGCTGACGCTGGTGCTGGACGATGCGGACCGGGCGGCGATCGCCGGGCTGCCGAAGACCGAGCGGTTCGTGCAGCCGGGCTTCGCGCCGGCGTGGGATGTGCCGCTGGCGGCGTGAGGGGTTAGGGCAGCCAGATCTCGCGCTTGAAGACGGGGACGGCGATGACGGCGAGCAGGGCGTCCGCCTGGTCGAGCAGCGCGGCCACCTGGCCGGCGGACCGGACCTCGACGGCGGTGGCGGTGTCCCGCTGGCGGGCCTGGCTGCGGACGACGTCGGAGAACGAGTCGACCCGGTAGATGCGATAGAAGTCCGGGTGCAGCGAGGAGCGGGTCTGCTGGTCGACATGCCCCGGCACTGCCTCGCTGCGGGCCCAGCGCAGGGTCAGCTCGAACAGGTCGCCTTCGGCGGTCTTTGCCGCCCAGTGTTCTGTCGCCTGGGTCGGGCCGTCGGCGGGCGTGGTGGCCGTGCGGTCCAGGGCCACGGTGCCGGCGTGGTGCCGGCCGTAGGGGCCGGGCGCGTCCGCCCCGGTGGTGATGCCGAACAGGACCATGGCCCGGTTCTCGGGCGAGCTGTCGTGCTGCACGCGGGCCGAAAGGGTGAGGGCGCGTCCGCGTGCGTCGGCGGCCACCGTGCCGTCGGCGGCGGTGGCGCCGACCTGCTCGGACAGGTTGACGGTCAGGTTCGCGCCCTGCGCGGGGCCGGTGGCGATGGCGGCGGGGTGCCATCCCGGTGGCAGGACCCGGGCCAGTGCGGCGTCCGGCACATGGTAGTAGAGCACCGTCCGCACCTCCTGCGTGCGTTGGTCCAGGTGTTCGGCGCGGGCGGCCGAGGTTATCAGCAGCAGGCTGGCGAGGGCGGTGCGGATGGCCATTTGACAGGCTCCAGAGATGTCTGAGGGAGTCGTGAATACCAGACGGAAACCGCCTGTCCGAAATGCAAACTGCACCCATGTGCCGGACGCATGCCGTTTTTTGTGGCACAATCGGTTTGCGTGACCTAGCGTTCTCTGGCGTCAAGAAGATCAGGGGCCGAAGCCCCGCCAGCAAGGAAGCGCAGTATGACCTTCATTTTCTCCGGCTCCGTCGCCCAGGCTCTCGCCGTCCCGGTGGAGCAGGTCGTCGGGCATGGTCCCCGCGACAGTGATGGCGACTGCGCGATCGAGCGGACGGTGCGTTCGATGCTGGCCGATGCGCCGCTCGACAGGACGGCCGCGATCGATGTGACCGTGTGCGGGGGCGTCGTCACGCTCGGTGGCACCGTGTCCGACGGGATGTGGCTCGCGCGGTTCAAGAACCAGCTGACCGGGGCGCTGCCGAGCGTCGTGATCGACGACCGGCTCGACTGGGTGGTGCCGGACTGCGGCGCCGGCGCCGCCTGAACCCGCAAAGGGCCGGCCGCCTATTCGGCGGGTTGTCAGTCAAGGCGCGGCCGCCTATTCGGCGGTTGTCAGTCAAGCGCGGCCGCTTATTAGGCGAGTGTCAGTCAAGCGCGGCCGCCTATTCGGCGGGGTTGTCAATCAAGGCGCGGCCCCCTATTCGGCGGCCTTTGGCGGCAACCGTGCGGCTTCGGTCAGCGCGTCGAGCAGGGGTTCGAGCGCCGGCAGGTTGCGGGCCTCGCCCATGGCGACACCCTGGCGCCAGGCCCAGTCCTGCCGCTCGGCGATGGCCCGGCTGAGCAGCGGCTCGATGCCGGCATCCGCGACGGTGCGGGCGACCTCGCGCATCTCCTCGGCCCGGCGCTTGCCGTGAATCAGGGCGCGGCTGATGACGTAGCGGGCGAGGCCCGGCCAGTCCTTGTGGGGCAGGGTGTCGCCCATCGTCCGCAGCACGTCGGCCTCCACCCCGTAATGGCGGGCGGCGAGCATGCACTCGGTCGTCAGCGCCTCCAGCCCCTTGATCATGACGCTGCGGCACATCTTGACGGAGGAGGCCCGGCCGATGTCGGGGGCGAAGTCGGTGAGGTCGAGGCCGAGCGGGGCCACCCGTTCCATGAAGGCCGCGGCGTGCGGGCCGCCGAGCAGCATGGGGGAGCGCAGGCCCTTGGGCGGCACGCTGGTCATGACCGCGGCCTCGACGTAGTGGCCGCCGGCGGCTTGGACGATCCGCGCCGCCTCCTGCTTGGTCGCGGGCGCCACGCTGTTCACGTCGACGACGAAGGGGGCATGGGCCAGGCCGCCGCGGAGCGAGCGCATGGCGTCCAGCGCGGAGCCGGCGGTGACGCTGACGAAGACGATGGCGGCGCCGTTTAAGGCTCTGTGCGCGGTGGGTGCGGCCATGCCGGCGGCCTGTGCCCGAGCCTGGGCGGCGGGGGCTGCGTCGAAGGCGGCGACGGTGGCGCCGTGGGCGGCCAGGTCACGCGCGAAGATGCTGCCCACCTCGCCGAAGCCGATGATCCCGAACGCGTCCATGGTGGCTCTCCCTATTCGTTGCAGTGGGGGGGCAGCCCGGCCCAGATGTCGTCCAGCGCCAAGGGCCGCTGCAGCAGGCCCTGCTCGCCGGCGAAGCGCAGCGCGAGGGTGACGGCCGGGTCGAGGGCGGCGCGGCCGAAAGGGAAGGGGTTGCCGGCCGCGCGGACGCGGTCGAGCAGGGTGCGGACGATGCCGGGCCGCTGCGCCACGTCGTGGCGGACGACCAGCATGTGGTTGACCGGCATGAAGCCGTGGCGCCGCTGGAAGGCTTGTGCGGCGGCCTCCGGGTCCGGGAAGACGGTGGCCAGGCTGGCGTCGTCGGGCGTGTCGTTGCCGAAGATCGCGGCGTCCAGCCGGCCGTCGTGCAGCATGGCCTGCATGTCGGACCCGGCGGGCGCGCGTTCGGCCCAGGGCGGGTCCCGGTATCCGGCGACGTGCGCGTCCTCGAACGTCACCCAGTGCGCGGCGTGGGGCGCGAGCCCGTGGCCCTGCTGCAGGATGCCGCGGAGCCAGAGCCCGGTGGTCTGGCTGTAGGCGCGCACGCCGATGCGGCGGCCGGCGAGGTCGCCGGGGCCGAACGGGTCCGCGGCCCGGCGCAGCAGCGCGCCCTCCTGGAAACGGGCTGCCATGACGGCGGGCAGCAGCACCAGGTCGCTGCCGGCGGCGCGGGCCATCAGGAAGGTGGCGATGGCCATCTCGCCGACGTCGAAGCGCTGGGTGCGGACCATGGGCGCGAAGGCCCGGCTGATGACCGGGAAGGGTTCCATCTGCAGCAACGGGTCGTCGAACAGGGCGGCGGTATAGGGGTACCGCCCGATCGCCGCCGTGAGAGGCGCCTGGTCGGGCGGGATCACGCCAGCGTTTCCACCACGTGCGGGAAGACGGCCTCGTAGCCCTCGCCGTAGGTGATGGCCTTGTCGGAGTTGCGGGCGGCCTGGGCGCCGCGCTGCTGGGCGACGCGGGTGTAGTAGTCCCACAGGTGCTCCTGCCCGGCCATGCACTCGATGGCGGCGCGCTTCTTTTCCCAGACGGCGGAGATGTCCAGCAGGACGTCGGGCTTCCAGCCGCATTGCTCGGGCTGGTGCGGCTCGAACAGGAACATGGGCGGCGCGCCCAGCACGGCCTGCCCGGGGTTGTGGCCGTGCGCCTGGGCGACGATTCGGGCGTGCTGGGCGAAGTCGGTCACGGCGGGGTGGTCGTGGTTGTAGATGTCCTTGCTGGAGTGCGAGAGGACGAAGGCCGGGTGGATGGCGCGGTAGACGTCGACGAGGCGGAAGAGCGATCGCTCGGACAGGGCGATGGGGTAGTCGCCGAGGTCCCAGAACTGGATGTCGGACACGCCCAGGCGCCGGGCGGCGGCCTCGGCCTCGGCCTGGCGTTCGGCCTTGACCCGGTCGAGCGTCATGCCCGGCTTGCGCCACAGCTTGGCGCTTTCGCCGCGCTCGCCGTAGGAGAGGCAGATGACGGTGACGGCGTAGCCTTTCGCGGCGTGCAGGGCGATGGCGCCACCGGCGCGCCAGACGAAGTCCGCCGAATGCGCGCTGACGACCAGCGCCGTGCTGGGCTTGCTCGTGCCTGTTCCGCTCATGGCGCGTTCCTCCTGCCTTTGGCCGAATCTTCGTGTGGTGCGGCCCCGCCATCACCGCACGTTTCAGCGGGCGGGTTCAAGCGGGCGGGGCGCTGGCTGCTTGCGCGGGGGATCGGCCGGGGGCAATGGTGCACTGCATGACACCCCAGACCACGGATGCGATCGTCATCGGCGCCGGGATCGCCGGCGCCACCGTCGCGGCGCATCTTGCGGCGGATCGCCGGGTCGCGCTGGTCGAGGCGGAGGACCAGGCGGGCTATCACACGACGGGCCGCTCGGCGGCGATCTGGATCCTGAATTACGGGCCGAAGGACGTGCAGACGCTGACCGGGCTGTCGCGGGCGTTCTTCGAGCGGCCGCCGGACGGGTTCGCCGACGGTCCGGTGCTGCGGCAGCGGCCGGTCGTGTTCCTGGCGCCGCCGGAGCAGACGGGCAGCCTGGACCGGCTGCTGGCGGACGGCGCCGGGCTGCGCGAGGTGGACGTGGCGGAGATCGCCCGGATGGTTCCGGCGCTGCGGCCCGGGTACGCGGTGCGGGCCGCCATCGAGGACGATGCGTTCGACATGGACGTGGCGGCGCTGCACCAGGGCTTCCTGCGGCAGATGCGGGCCCGGGGCGGGATGCTGGCGCTGCGGAGCCGCACCGGGCGCATCGAGCGGCGGGGTGGGGCGTGGCGGGTGGAGACGAGCGGCGGCGGCGTGTTCGTGTCCCCGGTGCTGGTGAACACGGCGGGGGCCTGGGGGGACGAGGTCGCGACCCAGGCGGGGGTGCGTCCGCTGGGGCTGGCGCCGAAGCGCCGGACCGCCTGCGTGGTCGACCCCGCCCCGTTCGACGTGGCGGACTGGCCGCTGGTGAACGACGTGGACCACACCTGGTATGTGCGGCCGGAGGCGCGGAGCCGGCTGATGGTCAGCCCGGCCGACGAGACGGACATGGCCGCGCACGACGTGGCGCCCGACGAGCTGGACGTCGCCGTCGCGATCGACCGCATGCAGCGGGCGCTGGCGATCGAGGTGCGGCGGGTGGAGCACAGCTGGGCCGGGCTGCGGACCTTCACGCCGGACCGCAGCCTGGCGATCGGGTGGGATGCGGAGGCGCCGGGGTTCTGCTGGTGCGTGGGCCAGGGCGGCTACGGCATCCAGACTGCGCCGGCGGCGGGGCAGCTGGTGGCGGACGTGGTGGCCGGGCGGGATGCCGGGGCGGCGGCTGGTGTGCTGGCGGCGATGGATCCCGGCCGGTTCCACGCCAGCGCCGCCCAGCGCGCATGACAGGCGTGGCGGGAGACCGGGGTGGGGTGACGCTCGTGCATCGCACGGAGTACCACTACGACCGGCCGGTGCGGCTGGGCCCGCAGGTGGTCCGGCTGCGGCCCATGCCGGACCCGCGGATGGCGCCGGCGCCCTATCGCCTGGTGATCGATCCCGTGCCGTCGTCGATGCATTGGCAGCTGGACCCGCTGGGCAACGTGGTGGCGCGGCTGGTGCTGCCGGGGCCCGTGGCGTGCCTGGTGCTGGAGGCGTCGCTGACGCTGGGGCTGCTGCCGGCCAACCCGTTCGACTTCCTGCTTGAGCCGGAGGCGGGGCAGTGGCCGTTCCGTTATGCCGTGGACGTGGCGGATGCGCTGGCGCCGTATCGCCGGCCGGACCATCCGGGGCCACTGCTGCAGGAGATGCGGTTGCAGACGGCGGGGGCTGCCGACACGGTCGGGTTCCTGTTGGCGCTCGCGGGCCAGGTGGTGGCGCGGGTGGCGTACATCGTCCGCATGGAGGCGGGGGTCTGGCCGCCGGACCGGACGTTGGCGGAGGGACGGGGCTCGTGCCGGGATTCCGCCTGGTTGCTGGTGCAGCTGCTGCGGCTGCACGGCTTCGCGTCGCGGTTCGTGTCGGGCTACCTGGTGCAGACGCCCGAGGATGGCGGGGCCCGCAGTGCGGAGCTGCATGCCTGGGCGGACGTGTATCTGCCGGGGGCGGGCTGGACCGGCCTCGATGCGACGTCGGGCTTCCTGACGGCGGAGGGGCACGTCGCGCTGGCGGCCAGCCCCGATCCGGAGGGGGCGGCGCCGCTGACGGGCACCGTGGAGCCGGCGGCGGTGCGGCTGGAGACGTCGATCCGGCTCGATCCTGTGGACGCCGCGCCGTCGTGACGACGAACCCCGACCTATGACAGCCATGGACGAGATGGTGAACGGCCATGGCGGCGTGCGGTCGCATTGGCGCACCGTGCTGGCGGCGCTGTCGGGCCTCGAGCATCGGACGTTGGCCGAGCGGGTCCGGCGCCTGGACGTGGCGCGGGACGGCGCGGCGCAGGACGAGGGCGCGGCGCCGTCGTGGCGATGCGATCCGGTGCCGCTGCCGCTGACGACGCCCGAGTTCATGCTGCTGGCCGATGGGCTGGCGCAGCGGGCCCGGCTGCTGGAGGCGATGCTGGCAGACCTGTATGGGCCGCAGCGGATGCTGGCCGAGGGCTGGCTGCCGCCCGCCCTGGTGCATGCGAACCCGGCCTATCTGCGGCCCTGCCGGACGGTCTCGATGGATGCGCCGGCCGCGGGCGGGGTGCCGGCCCGCATGCTGCAGACCTATGCGGCGGACCTCGTGCGCGGCCCCGACGGGCAGTGGCGCGTGCTGGCGGACCGGACCGGCGGCGTGCTGGGCATCGGCTATGCGCGGGAGAGCCGGCGGATGCTGGCCCGGGTGCTGCCGGAGCTGTTCCGCTCGACCCAGGTGCGGCAGCTCCGGCCGTTCTTCGAGGCGTGGCAGGATGCGCTGCAGCACAGCGCGGGACGGGCGGACGGGCGTGCGCCGGTGGTGGCGATGCTGACGCCCGGGCCTTCGGACCCGCACTGGGCGGAGCATCTGTCGTTGTCGCGGGACCTGGCCTGCGCGCTGGTGGAGGCGCGGGACCTGACGGTGCGGGGCGGCGTGCTCTCGATCAAGACGCTGGAGGGGCTGCAGACGGTGGACGTGCTGCTGCGCCGGGTGGGCGGCGGGGCGCTGGACCCGCTGGAGCTGTCGCCGGGCGGCCCGGGGGTGACGGGGCTGTTGGACGTGGCGCGGCAGGGCAGCGTGCAGATCCTGAACCATCCGGGTGCGGCGGCGGTGGAGGCGCCTGCGCTGGCGGCCTTCATGCCGTCCTTGGCGCGCCGGCTGCTGGGCGAGGCGCTGCGGCTGCCGACGATCCCCACCGTGTGGCTGGCCGATGAGGGGGTGCCGCGGATGGTGGCGCAGGGGTTCGACCGCTGGAGCGTGCGCCCGGCGCTGGACGGGTCCGCGCATCCGGCGCCGCTGAACAGCCTGAGCCAGGAGGCGCGGGCGGCGCTGGAGCGCTCGATCGCGGCGACGCCCTGGGCCTATGCCGGCTGCACCAGCCTTTCGCCGTCGCTGGCGCCGTGCTTCGCGCCGGAGCGGATGGTGCCGCGGCCGATCGTGCTTCGCATGTTCCTGATGCATGACGGCGCGCGCTGGCGCATGATGGAGGGCGGGCTGGCGCGGGTGCTGGCCCCTGGCGAGCATGTGACGGAGACGCTGCCGCCCGGTTCCGTGTTCAAGGACGTCTGGGTGCTGAACGAGGAGAGCGTGTTGATCCAGGGCCCTGCGCCGGCCCGGCAGGCGCCGGTGGCCCTGCGGCGCTCGGCGGGGAACCTGCCGAGCCGGGTGGCGGACGACTTCTATTGGCTGGGCCGGTATGTGGAGCGGCTGGACGCGCAGGCGCGGCTGGGGCGGGCCGGGCTGCTGCGCCGGGCGCGGGGGGCGCCGCTGCCGCGCGAGATCGCGGAGCTGCAGGTGCTGGCGCGGTGCCTTCGGGCGGCGGGGCTGAAGGCCGACGAGCCGGGCACGCCGCTCGATGAGCAGATGCGGCGGAGCCTGGGCGCCCGGGGCGCGATCGGGCAGGCGCTGCACCAGGCGGCCCGGCTGATCGAGGCGTTGCGCGACCGGATGACGATCGAGACGCATGGGGCATTCGTTCATGCGATGCGGGCGGCGCGGGCGGATGTCGCCGGTGCGGCGGATGACGGGATCGATGGGCTGGTGCACGCGATGGCCGGGCTGCAGCGCCTGGCGACGACGGTGTCGGGGGTGGCGGCCGAGGGGATGGTGCGGGGCGGGGGGCGGCTGTTCCTCGATCTGGGCCGGCGGGTCGAGCGGGGGATGATCGGCGCCTACGTGCTGGCGACGGTGCTGGACCAGCCTGCGGCCCGGATGGACGGCACGCTGCGCCTGGCGCTCGAGGTGTGCGACAGCGCGATCACCTACCGCAGCCGCTACCTGAGCGTGCTGCAGCCGGCGCCGGTGCTGGACCTGGTGCTGGCGGACCTGGGCAACCCGCGGGCGCTGGCCTTCCAGTTCGCGCAGGCGGCGGAGCTGCTGAGCGAGGCGGGCGATGCGGAGCTGGTGGCGCTGGCGCGGCGCTGGGGTCGGGAGGTGGCGGCCATGGTGGACCGCGTCTCGGCGGCGGCGGACCCGGCGGACGAGGCGGCGTCGCTGTGCAACACGCTGATCGCGGTGGGCAACGGGGCGGCGGACCTGTCGGAGCGGGTGACCCGGCGGTTCTTCGCGCTGCTGCCGAAGCTGCAGTCCGTCGGGCTGGAGGTGGCGTGACCACGCTGCGGGTGGAGCACGTGACGCGCTACACCTATGCGGACCGGGTGGAGCTGGCGTCGCACCTGGTGCACCTGCGCCCGCGGACGTTGCCGTGGCAGACCGTGCGGCACTTCGCGCTGCGGGCGGACCCGGCGCCCGACCGCGTGCGCTGGGGCACGGACTGCTTCGGCAACATGGTCGGCTGGCTGTTCCTGGAGCGGGCGCATGCCGCACTCGAGGTGACGACGGAGGCGGTGGTGGAGGTGACGGCCCGCCCCCTGCCCGCGCCCGCCGACACCCCGGCCTGGGAGCACGTGGCCAGCCTGGCGCAGCGGCCGGAGGCGGCGCGGGCGGTGGCGGAGTTCACCTTCGGCAGCCCGATGGCCCCCGCCGAGCCCGACGCCGCCGCCTATGCCGGGCCCAGCTTCCCGCCCGGCCGGCCCATTTTGGCCGCCCTGCTGGAGCTGATGGGCCGCATCCAGCGCGACTTCCGCTTCGACCCCGGCGTCACCACCGTCTCCACCCCCGTCGCCCGCGTGCTGCAGCTGCGCGCGGGCGTGTGCCAGGACTTCGCGCACCTGATGATCGCGGCGCTGCGCGGCCTGCGCCTGCCGGCCCGCTACGTCTCGGGCTATTTGCGCACCCGCCCGCCGCCGGGGCAGGAGCGGCTGCGCGGGGCCGACCAGTCGCACGCCTGGGTGGCGTGCTGGCTGGGCCCGGCGCAGGGCTGGATCGACCTGGACCCCACCAACGACGTGGTCCCCGGGGACCAGCACGTCTGGCTCGGCTGGGGCCGCGACTATGCCTGCGTCAGCCCGATGCGCGGCCTGCTGCTGGGCGGCGGCCGGCATACGCTGCAGGTCAGCGTGGACATCCTGCCCGCGGAAGCGGTGCGGCGGACGGGGTGACGCCGCCCCTGTGGCGCCTTGCCAGGTTCCGGCCCGGTCCTTCCGGGCAGCCGCGCGGCGGCCGGCATGGGAGGACGGGTCCGGCTCAGGCGGGCGCAGCCGGCCCGTGCGCCCCTGGCCCGCCTTGCCGGCCGGGGAACAGGGACAGGACCGTCGCACTCGGGATGACGCACTCGTGATGACGCACTCGTGATGACGCACTGGGGATGACGCGCTGGGGATGACGCGAGGCGGCCCGCGCCGGCGCGCTTGGGTCAGGGCCTGGGGACGGGGGCGGGTTCGTTGGACCGTGCCAGGCGCTCGCGCAGCGCCAGCGCCTGGCTCTCGGCGGCGAAGGCGCGCAGGAACAGGTTGATCTCGCGCTGATGGAGCTGCTGGATCAACGCCAGCAGCGCCAACTCCCGGACGGTGGGCGGCGCCTCGTTCGAGGGCGCTTGGGCCAGGGGAGGGGGCGCCTGGAGCAGCCCGGGCTGGGCAGGGCCGGGCTGGGGAGGGCCGGGCTGGGGAGGGCCGGGCGGCGCAGGAACAGGCGGCGCGGGGACAGGTTGGGCGGATGCGACGGTGCAGGCGATGCCGAACAGGGCGGACAAGGCAAGGATTGATCCCCGCATGGCGGATGGCCTTCCGGTCAGGGGACGCGGGTGAGGACGTTGCCGTTGCACCAGACGGCGCCGCTGGGCAGGGAGCCGGGGCTGGTGGGGCAGACGCCGAGGGAGAGCGGGCCTGTGGTGAGGAGGCTGCCGTCGCTGTCGAGGCGCAGGATGGGGCTGTAGGCGCCGAGGGCGCTGGCCTGGTAGAAGCGGAAGCCCCGCCCGGTGCCCGTGGTGGTGTTGTTCAGGAGCGAGACCTCGCCGGCGCCGCTGGAGAGGTTCCAGCTGAGGGTGCCGAAGATTCCGGTAGGGGCGCTGTAGCCGGCACCGATGTTGCCGCTGATGTTGAGCACGGCGGCGCTCGCGGCGCCTGTGACGACCGCCTCGTTACCGATGACGGCGCTGCCGACGCTCGAGAAGGCGCCGGTCAGGGCGAGGTCTCCGGTGCGGGAGAGGCTGGCGATGCGGGCGGGGGGCCCGGAGGCCGGCGTCTCGTACCAGGCGAACCCTTGGTAGGGCGGGGGCGTGTTGTTGATGAAGTCGATCTCGCCGGTGCCGCCGAGGTTCCAGGCGAAGGTGCCGTAGCCGGCGGGCGCGTATCCGGCGCCGGCGTTGGCGGAGACGGTGAGGGTGCCGCCCGAGACGGCGCCGTTGACGTTGGCGTTGCCGGAAAGGGCGAGTGCGGCGGCGGTGATGGCGTTCGCGGTGGTGCTGCCGGCGACGGTGAAGTTGCCGGATAGGTTGAGCGTCGTGGCCGCGACGGCGTTGGCGGTGGTGCTGCCGGCGACGGTGACGTTGCTGGCCGCGTAGAGCGTGTTGGCGAAGTAGGCCGGGCTGGCGAAGGTGGCGGGGCTGTTGACGGTGAGGGTTCCGGCGTTGTTGTAGATCACGAGGTCTGCGCTGCCGGGATAGCCGGCGAGATAGAGCCGCCCGCCGAAGGTGTTGCTGGCGTAGCTGACGCCGGTTCCGGTGGCCACGGGAGGCGAGACGGCGATGGAGTCCACGGTGTTGCCGCTGAACAAAAAATTCACTGTAGTGCTGGTCGCCAGAATTGCGGGCCCAGAAAGGTGGCTGAAGTTGTTCCCAGAAACACTTGACGGGGTATAAGCAGCCGTATTTTTGTTGCTGATATCGATCCCGTACTCAATCCCAACGTTTTGGCCCGTGAATGTGTTTCCTGTAATCGAGTTGCCGTAGGATTCCAAAAGTTGAACCCCACGCCAAGTAGCCGACGAACCGGGACCGTTCTGGTTGTAAAAAGCATTTGACGTCAACAAAACATTGTTGACCCCGTTCTCAACATGGACCCCGCCCAAGAGATTCGACAACTGGCTGTTAGTCACAGCCAACTGTTCGTGAAATCTCAGGTTGGCAAGATTGTTCACCCAGTAGATGCCCCAGTTTCCACCAGTAAAATTTCCTCCCAGGATCGAAACGCCTTCTACTTCGCCCGTAATGTCGATGCCGTGATCACACTTCCATTCCGAGAAGTCGAGGAAGTTATGCTTGGTCTCCACCGCCCCATTCGTTGTGGTGATGGCGACACCGATGCCTTGCGAGACGACGCCCGGGGGATCGCCGGTCCGCACGTCATTGGCGCAGACGACGACGACGTGCTGGTGTTCGGAGTTGGCCAGGTCCTGCAGCAGTTCGCCCTTGACCCAGGCCCCCCCCGCTCGAGGTGCCGCGATACACCACGTTGTCGACGATGGTGTCCGGCTCCGTCGTCCCGTTGATGTTGTAGCCGTGGCCGTTGATCACCAGGCCGGTGCCCGCGAAAACGGAACGGGCCTGCACGACGGAAAGCGCCGAGAGCTGGAAGATCGCCCCCGTATTGCCGACAGGGGAATCGCTGCGGGCGAACGACGCGAAGGAGGTGGTGGCGGAATAGGTGATCGTGATGCCGTCCTGTACGGAAGCGGCTGAGGGAATGTTGAAGAGCAGCTCGGTGGCGTAGGGGCCGTGCCCGGCCAGGCGGAGCGCCTGGTTGGAATTCAAGGTGAGCGCGATGTTGCTGGAGAGCAGGCAGCGGCCCATCGGCAACTGAACCTTCATGCCGTAGGCGACCCGGTTCGGCCCATAGACGCTGCTGGATTGGGACCGCGCCAAAGCGTGCTGCAGGGCGGCGGTATCGTCCGTCACGCCGTCGCACATCATGCCATCGTCGGCCGCGTTCACCACATCGAGGGAGCGCTGCAGCAGCGAGCGGGTAGGCGTGGTGCCCGGCGCCGCATAGGGCGTGGTCTGGTCGAAGGACTGGGCCTGCGACGGGATACGCACCAGCGCGGTTGCGACGATCGGAAGCATAAGCCGAACACCCCAACCCATCTCGACCTCCTTCGTGCGCTCTGTCCTAACCGTCTCGTACTCCGGCCGAAGGAGGCAAGACTTTTCTGCGGTTCGAAAACTGGTGCTCGACGCTCGCCCGTCCGACGAAGTCCCGGTGTGCCGCAACAACGTTGGTCGCATTGTGATTGCCCACCTCGCTCCTGTCGTGCAAAATGCCTTCCTTACCTACTCGCTGATTTGGCCGGAGGATTGTTCGATGACTTCCAGGACGTTTACGGGGGCGGTAGACCTGTATTGGAACCGGGCAGCCAACTGGTCCCCCGGCGACAACTACCCGCAGAGTGGCGATACGGCCACGATCAACAATCAGACGGTGAGGTTCTTTTATGGCGACGGGCTCGCTGGATACTTCCTGTCGAACTTGACGATTAATGGTGCTAACGCCGTTTTCAGTAACCCCGGAGGTAGCGAAACTCGCCCGACACTCGAGTTGAACGGCGTTGTGACGTTCAACTTGCAGGGAACGACCATCATCGACGAGGCGATCACGGAGGACCCGGTTTCCTCGTCCACGCCTAATGCGGTATATACCTTTTCGCAAGGTTCGGGCGACACCACTGTCTTTAAGCAACACCTATTCGGAAACGGGACTACCAGCCTCATCGGCGGGACTTACAGCGTGACTGGTATTGGTGGTGGCCTGCTAAATGTCTTCGTGGGCGGGCAACTGGTTTTAAATACCAACTTTCATGATGCCGGCGGCGTAGAGGTCGGCGATGGGACTCTGGACATCGCTGGAGGAACGTTCGCGTCGCCACTACTCTTCGACACGAATTTCGGTCAGGGCGTTGTGGATATCGCGAGCGGCGTGGTCATCCAGAACGGCGCGCTCTCAGGGTTCTCGCCGGGGAACCAGATCGTCTTCCAGAACCAGAACTATTCGGTTTATGGGTATGACGGGGCGACGCTGACGATTGGGAGCTACAGCTTTGCCGACACGTTCAACGCCGGGCAGGCGTTCTATTTGTCGCATGTGGGGAACGACACGGTGCTGTCGCAGACGCCGTGTTTCCTGGCGGGGACGGCGCTGTTGACGGCGGGGGGGCCGGTGGCGGTGGAGGCGCTGGTGATCGGGCAGGGGCTGGTGACGGCGTCGGGGGCGGTGCGGCCCATCAAGTGGATCGGGCGGCGGGCCTATGCCCGGCGGTTCGCCCGCACCAACCCGCACCTCAACCCCATCGTGTTCCAGGCCCACAGCCTGGACGACGGCGTCCCCGCCCGCGACCTCCGCGTCTCCCGCGAGCACGCCATGGCGCTGGACGGCCTGCTCGTCCCCGCCTGGCTGCTGATCAACGACGCGACCATCCGCACCGCCCCCATCGAGACCGACCTGCTCTATGTCCACGTGGAGCTGGAGACGCACGACATCGTCCTGGCCGAGGGCGCGCCGACGGAGACCTTCCTGGACGACGAGAGCCGGGCCATCTTCCAGAACGCCGGCGAATACGCCGCCCTCTACCCCGGCGACCACCTCCAGCGCCGCTTCTGCGCCCCCCGCGTCCGCGAAGGCGCCGCCCTGGCCGCCATCCGCCACCGCCTCGAAGCCCGCGCCGGGGCCTGCGCCGCTGGGGCCCGGGCCGCCGCGTCCCGCGCCGCCGTGGCCGGGTAGCGGCCCGGCCGGCTCGTGCGCGCCCTGCCCGTCGGGCCCCGCGGCTGACCCGGCCGCATGGGACACAGCCAGCCCCTGCGCGGGGAGATCCTCGGCCTGTCGCGCACCAGCATCCACGGCTGGGCGGTGGACCCGGACGCGCCCGCCTGCCCGCCCCAGCTGGTGATCCTGGTGGACGGCCGGCCGGTGGACCGGCCGATCGCGCTGTCGGCCCGGCGCTGGCCCGGCGCGGAAGGGTACGGCTTCCACCTGGCGTTCCAGCCGCCGCTCTCGTTCACGCCCCACGACGTCACCCTCTACGAGGAGGCGCAGCCGGTCGCGCTGTTCGGCACGCCTCGCGCCTTGCCGGGGCTGCGCGGCCACATCGACGCGCTGACGCGCGAGCGGGTGCGCGGCTGGGCGGAGGACACCGGCGCGCCCGGCCAGCCGGTGGCGCTGGTGATCCGGGTCGATGGCGTGGTGGTGGCCGCGGTCACCGCCAACGCCTACCGCGACGACCTGGAGCGCCACGGCATCGGGCGCGGCCACCAGAGCTTCGACCTGCTGTTCGTGCCGGCGCTGTCCCGCCTGCGCCACGTGGTGGAGATCGTGCGGGAGTCGGACGGCGCGCCGCTCGGCACGTCGCCGTTGGCGCTCGAGACGCCCGAGCACTTCGACGCGGCCCTGCAGGACAGCATCGTGGCGGCGCTGGACACGGCGGGCACGGAGGCGGAGCTGAAGGTGCGGGTGGCTTTCCTGGCGCGGCAGATGGTCCGGCTGCAGCAGCGGCTGGCGGACGCGACGTCGCGCCGGGAGGCGCGCTGGGCGCTGCGGCGCTTCCGCGCCCGCTGGCCCGGCCCGGACGACCCGCTGCGCGGCGACGGCCCCATGCGGATCGGCGGCGGCCTTGCGGCGCCCGAGGCTGCGGGGCGCCGCCGGGCCCTGGTGATCGATTCCACCATGCCGGACCTGCGCCGCGACGCCGGGTCGGCCGCGGTGGTGTCGCACGCCGCCGCGCTGGGGCGCCTGGGCTATGCCGTCACGTTCGCGGCGGCCGACATGTCCTCGGGCGACGAACAGGGGGTGGCGCTGGCGGCGCTGGCGGCGCTGGGGATCGAGTGCTGCCACGCCCCCTGGTTCGGCTCGGTGGAGGAGGTGCTGCGCGCCCAGGCCGGCGCCTTCGACCTGGTGTACCTGCACCGTGTGGAGAACGCCGTGCCCTACCTCGCGCTGGTGCGGCGCCACCAGCCGACTGCCCGGGCCGTCTACAGCGTGGCCGACCTGCACCACCTGCGCCTGGGCCGGCAGGCGGTGGTGGCGGCGGACCCGGCGATCCGCAGGCTGGCCGACCGGGTGCGCCGGCAGGAGCTTGCGGCCGCTGCAGGGGCGGACGTCGTCATCACCCATTCCAGCGTGGAGGCCGCGCTGCTGCGGCAGGCGAATCCGGCGCTGCGGCCGCACGTCGTGCCCTGGGCGATCCCTGCCCGCCCCGGTGCGCGCCGGTTCGCGGGCCGGCGCGGGCTGGCCTTCGTCGGCCATTTCGGCCACACGCCGAACATCGACGCCGCGTCCCTGCTGGTGCACGAGATCATGCCCCTGGTCTGGGCGCGCGACCCGGCCCTTTCGTGCCACATCGCCGGGGGCGGGCTTCCCGCGCAGTTCCGCCAGGACTGGCCCGGCGACCGCATCACCGTCTCCAGCCCGGTGGACGACCTGGCCGCGCTGCTGGGCGGGATGCGGATGACGGTGGCGCCGCTGCTGTATGGCGCCGGGGTGAAGGGCAAGGTTCTGGACAGCCTTGCCGCCGGGGTGCCCTGCATCTGCACGCCCACCGCCGCCGAGGGGATCGCGCTGGGCCCCGCGCTGGCCGGCCTGGTCGCCGCGGACCCGCCGGGCCTGGCCGACTCCATCCACCGGCTGCACGGCGACGCGGCCCTGTTCGCCGCCTGCCGGGCGGAGGGGCTGTGCCTCGTGCGGACCACGTGCAGCGAACGCCAGGTCGATGCGAGCCTGGGCGCGGCGGTGCTGGTGGCCTAAGCCTTCGGCGTGACGCCCCGGTCGATGGGGGGTCGATGCGGGGTCGATGAGACGTCGATGAGAGCGTGGGCGCGGCGGTGCTGGTGGCTCAACGCGGTCGCGGCACGTCCAGGGCGTCGCCGGTCGCGCGGATGGCGGCCCAGGTGCCTTCCTGCAGCGGGATGCCGTCCTGCGTGCGGGCCGCCCGGGTGCGTGCCTCGGCATCGCCGGGCACCAGCACCTCGCCGCCCTCCAGCGCCGGGCGGGTGGCGCGGACATAGTCGGCGAAGTCGCGCGCGGTCTGGGTGAAGTGGGCGGCGCCGAAGTGCGTGGGGTCGAGGTAGATGGAGACCATGCCGTTGACGATGCCGCCGCGCTTCTCGCCGGGGATGGGGCCGGCGGTGGGGCTGCCGGCCAGGCATCCGGCGAGGATCTCGCACATGAAGGCGATGGCGCTGCCCTTGTGGTCGCCGAAGGCGCGCAGCGCGCCGGTGCCGTTGCCGGGGTCGCGCTGGGCCGTGCCGTCGATGGGGCCGTAGAAGTCGGCGGGGTCGCCCGACATGCGGCCGTCGGCCGTCACCAGGGCGTCGGCCGGGATGGGCTTGCCGCCGTTGCTGGCGACCAGGACCTTGCCCTCGGCGACGATGCTGGTGGCGAAGTCGAGCAGCAGCGGCGGGCCCTCGGGCTGCGGCACGCCGATGCAGAAGGGGTTGGTGCCGAAGCGGCGCTGGGTGCCGCCGAAGGGCGCGACGATCTCGCCCATGCCGACGTTGACGAAGTGGATGGAGACGAGGCCGGCCTCGGCCGCCCGCTCCGCCCAGTCGCCGATGCGGCCGATATGGCCGGAGTTGCGGAGGGTGACGACGGCGAGGCCAGCGGCCTTGGCCTTGGCGATGCCGAGGTCGACGGCGATGGGCCCGATCGTCTGGCCGAAGCCGGTGTTGCCGTCCAGCACGGCGTGGGTGGCGCTTTCGAGCACGATGGTGGGGGTCTGCCCGGCGCGGACCTTGCCCTCGGCCAGCCATTGCACGTAGCGGGGGACGCGGATGACCCCGTGGCTGTCGTGGCCGGCCAGGTTGGCGGAGACGAGATGGAAGGCGATGCGCCCGGCCTCGGCCGGGGTGCAGCCCGCGGCCTCGAAGATGGCGGCGACGTAGGGGCGGAGGGTGTCGACCGGGACGGTGACGCTGGGCGGGGCCATCAGGCGGACGTTCCGGCGGAGAGGGCCGGTTCCGGGGAGGCGGCGGCGATCGCGTGGGCGGTGGCGCGGTGGAAGTTGTTGTCCGTGGGGGTGATGAGCATCTCGGCCATGCAGGTTCGGGGGGGAAGGCGGGCGGCGAACAGGGCGGCGGCGGCGATGTCCTCGGGCTGGACCATCAGGGCGCGGGCCGCGGCATCGGGCGGCTTGGGCCGGGTGTCCAGGATCGGGGTCTCGACCTCGCCCGGGTTGATGCAGACGCTGCGGATGCCGTGGATGCCTTCCTCGGCGTTCAAGGTGGCCGACATGGCGCGGGCGCCGTGCTTGCTGGCGGTGTAGGTGGGCCCGGCCACGGCGAAGATGCCGGTGGCGGCGTTGGACACGACATGGATGAGCATGCCGCGGCGCCGGGCCCGCATGGCCGGCAGCACGGCGAGGGTGCAGAGGAAGGGGCCCTTGAGGTTCACGTCGACCACCCGCGCCATGTCGGCGGGGCTGAGGTCGCGCCAGTGGCGCCTGGTGGCGTTGGTGCCGGCGTTGTTGACCATGATGTCCACCTCGCCCAGGGCCGCCACCACGGCGGCGTGGGCGGTGACGACGGAGGCGGCGTCCGCGACGTCGGCGGCGACGACCAGCGCCCGGTGCCCGGCCTGTTCGATCAGGGCGGCGGTTTCGGCCAGCATCGCGGCGCGGCGCCCGGTGATGGCCACGCGGCACCCTGCGGCGGCGAAGGCCAGCGCGGTGCTGCGGCCGATGCCGGTGCCGGCCCCGGTGATCCAGACGACGTGGTCGGTGATGTCTTGCATGCGCCTGCGACGTTCCCTTTGGCCGGTGCGGTTTTCGGTGCGGCCGGCTTCGGGCTCAATCGTCGGCGGAAGGCGCGGAAAGGTCCAGCCCTTCGTACAGGTCGGCCAGCGGGATGGCGACCCCGACGCCCGGCAGGTCCAGCGTGTCGGCGGCGCCCGGCAGCCGGCTGATCCAGTCCGCGCCGTGGCGTTCGAGGACGGTCGCGGCGACGGCGTCCTGCTCGAGCATGACGTGGTAGGTGAGGGTGGGAATGGTGCGGCATTCCCGGTTGTTCTCGACCCGGTCGATGCGGGCGACGACCATGGCAGACGCGGAGCATAGGGAGGGTTGCGGATGGGGTTGTTCGTGTTGACGGGCGCCGGGTTGTCGGCGGAGAGCGGGCTGGCGACGTTCCGCGACAGCCGGGACGCGCTGTGGGCGCAATACGACCCGATGACCCTGGCGACTCCGGACGCCTTCGCGCGCGACCCGGCGCTGGTGCACGAGTTCTACGACATGCGCCGGGCGGGGGTGCTGCGGGCGGAGCCGAACGCGGCGCATCGGGCGCTGGCCCGGTTGCAGGCGGCGCGGGGGGCCGAGGTCACGCTGTGCACGCAGAACGTGGACGACCTGCTGGAGCGGGCGGGGTGCACGGCGGTGACGCACATGCACGGCAGCCTGCTGGAGGCGCGGTGCCTGGCCTGCGACGCCGTCGTGCCGTGGCTGGACGGGCTGGGGCTGGAAGCATGTTGCCCCGCTTGCGGGGTGCGGGGGCGGATGCGGCCCCAAGTCGTGTGGTTCGGGGAGATGCCGCTGCACCTGGAGCTGATCGCCGACGCGATCCGGCGTGCGGAGCTGTTCGTGGCGATCGGGACGTCGGGGACCGTCTATCCCGCCGCGGGGTTCGTGGATCTGGCGCGTGAGGCTGACGTGCGGACGATGGAGCTGAACCTGGTCGCGTCGGAGCGGGCCGGGGCGTTCGACGTGGTGCGGCTGGGGCCGGCGACGGAGACGGTGCCGGAGTGGGTGGCGGAGGTGCTGGGCGATCCCGGGCCTTGATGGCGGCCTATCGCCGGTGGGCGAGCGCTTCCATGAGGGTGCGGGCCTTGCCGGCGACGATGGCGGGGGTGTCGCCGGGTTTGTAGAGGGCGGAGCCGATGCCGAAGCCAGCGGCGCCGGCGGCGCGCCAGGCCGGGATGGTGGCAGCGTCCATGCCGCCGACGGGCAGGACGGGCATGGCGGGCGGCAGGACGGCGCGGAGGGCCTTCAGCACGGCGGGGCTGGCGGCTTCGGCCGGGAACAGCTTGAGCGCGTCGGCGCCGGCGTCGATGAGGGCGAAGGCCTCGGCGGGCGTGAAGAAGCCGGGTGCGGCCTGCATGCCGCGTGCCTTGGCGGCGCGGACCAGGGCAGGGGCGGCGTGCGGCGTCACGATCAGGCGTCCGCCGGCGTCGTGCACGCGGTCGACGTCGGCCGGCTGCATGACGGTCCCGGCGCCGATCAGGGCATGGGCGCCGAAGCCGCGGGCGAGGCGGGCGATGCTGTCGAAGGGGTCGGGCGAGTTGAGCGGGACCTCGATCACCCGGACCCCGGCCGCGACGAGCACGTCGGCGACCGCTTCCGCCTCCTCGGGGCGGATGCCGCGGAGGATGGCGACCAGGGGGCAGGCGGCGAGGGCCTCGGTCAGTTCCATGCGATGGCGGCTCCGATGCGGGCGAGGCCGGTGGCGGCGGCATCCTCGTCCAGGATGTGGGCGGTGCCGCCGAGGTGCCGGATGGCGGCGGCGTACAGGCCGCACAGGGCCGACGTGCCGACCAGGTGGATGGTGCCGTGCGGCGGCCCGGGCAGCTCGGCGCGGACCTCGTGCCCGATCAGCAGGCCCGAGAGGAACGCGGCGGCGTGTTCGGGCGGCAGGCGGTCGAACAGGCCGAGGGTGCGGACGCCGAACAGATGGTGCAGCAGGCCGCCGGGGTCGGCCGAGCGGGCGACGCCTGCGGCGAAGGCGGCTGGGTCTGTGGCGGGAGAGGCGGGGGCCATCAGGCGGCCGAGGATGGTGTGGCCGCGCAGGGCGGCGAAGGCCTCGCCGGTCAGGTGGGTGGTGAAGCCCTCGATGCGGCCGGCGGCGATGCGGACCCATTTGGCGTGGCTGCCGGGAAGGCAGACCCGCGCGTCCGGCCCGATGCGGTCCAGCACGCCGGCCAGCTGCACCTCCTCGCCGCGCATCACCTCCGGCACGCCGGCGGGGTCGGTCGTGGTCAGGCCCGGAACGAGGCGGACGGTGGCACCCTCGAACGGGATTGGCCGGGCGGCGGCGGCCAGGGCGGCGGGGTCGGCCGGGCAGGGCAGGTAGGGTGCCTCGATCCAGCCCTGACGGCTGCCGACCATCCCGGCGAGCAGGATCCGGTGCTCGCCCTGCTGCAGCCAGGGGCCGACCGCGGTGCGCAGGGCGTCGGGGAAGCCGCCCGGCGAGACGGTCAGCAGGCCCGGCCCTTCGGTGATCCGGTCCAGGAGCTGGGTGCCGCGCAGGCGGAAGGCCCGGAAGTTGGTGGTGCCCCAGTCGACGCCGATCACGACTCGGCGCCGATCATGTCCGTGTGCCTGGCATGCGCCTGTGTGGCACGGGCAGCCCGGCTGGCATCCGCCTTGCATCCTCACTTTCATGTGAGGTCTGGTTTCAGCATCGGAGCGGCGATGAGGCGGATCGGGATCATGGCTGTCGTGCTAGCGATGTCAGGCGTTTCCGCCTGGGGCGAGGCGCTTGCGGGGCCGCCCGAGCGCACCGCGCCGCTGTGGCACCGGTCCGTGACGATCGCGATGGAGGTGCACGCGGACGGCACGGCCGATTCGGTCGAGACCTGGGCGGTTCGCGGCGACACGATGGGGGTGGCGCATACGCTGGCGCAGCAGTCCTACAGCATCGTCGCGGACCTGGACGAGGTGACGCTGCTGGATGCGGCGACGCTGAAGGCGGCGGAGAACGGCGCGGCGCCGGTCCGCATCCCGGTGCAGCCGGATGCGGTGATGGACCAGCAGGTGACGACGGTGGCGGCGGCCCCGCAGTTCAGCGCGACCGTGGCGCGGACGATCCTGTTCCCGGCCGTGTCGGCGGGGGACACCGTCCGCTACACGCTGCGGCGGCGCGGCCTGGCCACGCTGTTCCCGGGGGCGTTCACCGCCACGCTGCAGCCGGGCTGGCGGCCCTATCTGGAGCGGGCGGACATCACGATCGCCTTTCCGCCGGGCATGGCTGTGCGGGTGGAGGCAGCGGGGCTCGAGGAGACGGCGCCGATGGTGCGGCCGGATGGGGGTGTGACGCGGCAATGGCGTCTGGCGGGGCGGGATGGGGTGTCTGCGCGGGGCGGGGCGGTGCTGCTGGATGTTTCGAGCTTCGCGGATTATGCGGCGTTGGGGGAGGCGTATGCCGTGCTGGCGCAGCCGCGTTCCGTGCCGGGGCCGATGGTGCGCGCCCTGGCCGCGCGGCTGACGGCAGGGATCCCGGAGCAGCGGGAGCAGGCGCTGCAACTCTATCGCTACGTCGCGACGAACGTCCGGTATGTCGCGTTGTTCCTGGGAGCCGGCCGGGTGGTGCCGCGGGATTCGGCGGTCGTGCTGGCCGAGGGGTTCGGCGACTGCAAGGACCATGCGGCGCTGCTGCAGGCGCTGCTGGCGGCGCAGGGGATCGAAGCCGAGCCCGCGTTGATCAGCCTGCGGTCGTTGTACACGCTGCCGCCGGCCCCGGGGCTCGGGGCGTTGAACCACGTCATCACGTATGTGCCGGCGCTGGACCTGTTCCTGGACAGCACGGCGCCCTATGCGCCGTTCGGGATGCTGCCGGCAGGGGAGTACGACAAACCGGTGGTGCTGGCGGGGCTGGGCACTGCGGGCCTGGCGCGAACGCCGGCCGTGCCGCCGGTGCACTCGGTGCTGGAGGTGTCGACGTGGGCGCAGATCGGCGGGGACGACGTGGTGAGCGGCACGACCACGACGGAGGCGTCGGGCCCGCAGGGGATCGCGCTGCGGGCGATGGCGGCGTGGATCGAGGGGCGAGGGGCGGCGGGGGCGGCGAGCGTGCAGCTGCGGCAGCTGGGCACGCCGGGGACCGGGGGGTTCCGCTTCGACCCGCCGGAGCAGGACGCGGCGCTGCCGACGGCGGGGTATCGGGTGCATGCGCGCTTCACGCTGGACGACGCGCTGGTCGACGGGGGCGAGGCGCCGTTTCCCTTGCCGGGCGGCCTGGGCGTGTTCGGCCGGCCCGGCAAGCTGCTGCTGGGCGACGCCATGACGGAGGAGGGCGGCCATGTCTGCCACCCCGGCCGCGAGACGGAGGAGGTCGCGCTGACCCTGCCGCCCGGGGCGCGGGTGGTGGCGGTCCCGCCCGATGTGTCCATGCAGGCGGGCGGCGCCCGCTACGTGTCGCGCTACCGGATGGAAGGCACCGTGCTGCGGGCCCGGCGGGAGTTCACGGTGGAGGCGGCCCGGGTGTTCTGCGATGCCGACGCCTATGCCGCCATGCGGGGCGTGCTGGCGGTGGCGCGGCGGGATCAGCGGGTGCAGGTGGCGCTGTCGCGACCCGATCTGGCGCCGGAGTAGGGCCTTTTGCGGCTGGATCGATCGGCGAGCCTGGGGCAGAAAGGGTGGATGACCCTGACCCGCGGTGGACCGGCTTGAACGAATCGGCCATGGGCGTGCCGCTGGAGAGCGTCGCGCACATCATCCAGGTGGCGCTGACGCCGGTGTTCCTGCTGTCGGGCATCGGCACGCTGCTGAACGTGTTCACGGCGCGGCTGGCCCGCATCACCGACCATATGGAACACGCCGAGGAGCTGTATCGGGCGCACCCGGACGGGCCGGACGCGGGGGAGTTGCGGGGGCACCTGCACCGGCTGCGCCGCCGGACGTTCGCGCTGGACACGGCGGTGGCGATGGGGATCACCGCAGGCGGGATGACGGCGGCGGCGGCCTTCATGCTGTTCCTGGGGGCCTTGCGGGATGCCGGGGCGGCCTGGGTGCTGTTCCTGCTGTTCGGCCTGGCCCTGGCGGCGACGATCGGCGCACTGGCGTCGTTCATGGCGGAGATCGTGCTGTCGTGGCACGGGCTGCGCGACGAGGGCCCGCTGCCGCGGCCGAAAGGGGCGCCGCGGGCCTGAGGCACCGGAGCGCGACCCTGGTCAGGCCAGCTCGATGACGACAGGCACGTGGTCGGAGGGCTGGACCTGGCCGCGCTCGTCGCGGTCGGGGCTGGCGGAGACGAGGCGGTCGGCGAGGTCGGGCGAGAGGAGGGCGTGGTCGATGCGCAGGCCGGCGTCGCGGCGCCAGGCGCCGGCCTGGTAGTCCCAGAAGGTGTAGACGCGGCCGGTGGGGTGCAGGGCGCGGATGGCGTCGGTCAGGCCGTGCCAGAGCATGGTGCGGAAGGCGGCCCGGGTCTCGGGGCGGACCAGCGCGTCGCCGGGGGGCAGGGTGCCGGGGGCGTAGTCCTCGTCGGTGGGGGCCACGTTGTAGTCGCCGGCGAAGACGCAGGGCCGGTCGGCGTCCAGCAGGGTTTTGGCATGGGCGGCGAGGCAGGCCATCCAGCGCAGCTTGTAGGCGTAGCCTTCGTCGCCGCCGGAGTTGCCGTTGGGGAGATACAGGTTGCCGACGGTGACGCCCGCGGCTGCGACTTCGATGTAGCGGGCCTGGGCGTCGTCCGGGTCGAGGCCCGGCAGGGCGCGGTGGGTGACCACGACGGGCACGCGGGCGAGGATGGCGACGCCGTTGTAGCTTTTCTGCCCGACGATGTGGGCGGTGTAGCCGGGGAAGGCGAGGCTGGACGATCCCCCGGCGGTCGATCCGAGGTCGGCGGGTTCGGCACCGGGGAACTGGGGTTCCTCGCACTTGATCTCCTGCAGCAGCAGCAGGTCGGGCTGGTTGCGGCCGAGCCAGTCGGCAACGTGGCGTTCCCGCTGGCGGATGGAGTTGACGTTCCAGGTGGCGATCTTCATGGCGGGACGGCCGGGCTCGATCGATGGGCTTCAATCGATGGAGAAGCTGGTCCCGCAGCCGCAGGCCGAGGTCGCGTTCGGGTTGCGGACGGTGAAGTGGGCCCCCATGAGCGCGTCGGTGTAGTCGAGCTCGGAGCCGGCAAGCAGGTCCATGCTGGCGGGGTCGACCAGGATGCGGGCGCCCTCGCGCTCGATGACCAGGTCGTCGGGCTGGGTCGCGTCGTCCAGCTCGAACTTGTATTGGAAGCCGCTGCAGCCGCCGGCCAGGACGGCGACGCGGAGTGCGGCCGGCGTGCCACCGGAACCGCTCCCGTGCATGGCATTGGCGGCAACGATCTCGGACACGCGTTCCGCGGCGCGGTCGCTGACGCTGAAGGGGGCGATCTGGGTCATGCCTTCACACATAGCGGTTCGGGGGGCGACATTGAAGGGCGGTGTTGCTACAGCGTCGTCATGCCCCACGCCCCCTATGCCGTCCGGCCCGAGACGTCGCGCGGCCGGCTGTATCACGAGCCGGAGGCGCCGGGGCGCAGCCCGTGGCAACGGGACCGCGACCGGGTGATCCACAGCAGCGCGTTCCGCAAGCTGCAGTACAAGACCCAGGTGTTCGTCAACCACGAGGGGGACTTCTTCCGCACGCGGCTGACCCACAGCATCGAGGTGGCGCAGATCGCCCGCTCGATCGCGCGGGAGCTGCAGCTTGACGAGGACCTGACGGAGGCGCTGGCGCTGGCGCACGACCTGGGCCACCCGCCGTTCGGCCATGCGGGAGAGGAGGCGCTGAACGCGCGGATGAAGCCGCATGGCGGGTTCGACCACAATGCGCAGAGCCTGCGGACGGTGACGAAGCTCGAGAGCCGGTATGCCGCCTTCGACGGGTTGAACCTGACATGGGAGACGCTGGAGGGGCTGGCCAAGCACAACGGGCCGGTGCGGCACCCGCCGGCGTACACGGCGGAGTACGACGCCCGGCACAAGCTGGACCTGCACACCTATGCGTCGTTGGAGGCGCAGGTGGCGGCGTTGTCGGACGACATCGCGTATCACAGCCACGACCTGGATGACGGGATGCGGGCCGGGCTGTTCGGGCCGGAGGATATCCGGCACCTGCCGGTGGTGGGGGCGGCGTTGGCGCAGGCGCGGGTCGCGAGCCTCGATGTGCCGCCGCCACGGCTGCGGCACGAGACGATCCGCCGGGTGATCAACGGGTTCGCGACCGACCTGGTGGAGGAGACCCGGCGGCGGATCGCGAAGGCGGACCCGGGGAGTGCCGACGCGGTGCGGCGGGCCAAGCAGCCGATGGTGGCGTTCAGCCCGGCGATGGCGGAGGCGAACCGCGCGATCAAGGAGTTCCTGACGGCGCGGATGTACCGGCACTGGAAGGTGCGGCGGATGACGGCGAAGAGCCGCCGGGTGACGGAGGCCATGTTCCAGCTGCTGCACGAGGACACGAGCCTGCTGCCGGACGGCTGGCGCGCGCTGGCCAGCGGCGGCGACGCGGCCCGGGCGGGGCTGATCGTGACGGACTACATCGCCGGCATGACCGACCGCTTCGCGCTCGACGAGTGGCAGCGCCTGACCGACCCGTTTAAGGTGACCTAGAGCGGATGACATCAGCTAGGAATGCGATCCCGCTCCATGTCTCAGTTTTGCCGGCGCCTTCAAGGCTGTGTGTGAAGAACACCAGGTCATGGCGCCCTAAGGTCTGGAGCGGGGTCATGGAAGTCAAAGAGGCCATTGCGGCGACGAAGGCGTATGTCAGTGACATCTACGCCGACGAGAACGTGTCGAACATCGGCCTCGAGGAGGTGATGCACGACGATGCCCGCGACCAATGGAAGATCACGGTCGGGTTCTCGCGGCCTTGGCCGGCGCCCCGGACGAGGACGCTCGAGATCCTGGAGGGCCTCGGGGCGGCCTCGGCGTCGAGGCAGTCGTACAAGACCCTGCTGCCGTCGTCGGACGGGCGTGTCCTGTCGATGGTGAACCGCGAAGGCGTCGACGTGGCTGGATGATCGTCGTCGTCGACACGGGGCCGTTGCTGCTCCTGCTCGTGGGTCTGTCGGACATCCGGTACATCTCGGTCGAACTCGATTTGGAAAGACGGTGACGTGACAGAGAACATCTATGCCCGCGTGCGGGAGACCGTCGTGGCGGCGTTGCGGGCGGTGGTGCCGGGGTTGCCGGAGGAGGTTGCGGCGCGGGTTGAGGTGACGCCGGCGCGGGAGGCGGCGCATGGCGACATGGCGACGAACGCGGCGATGGTGAGCGCGAAGGCGGCGCGCATGGCGCCGTCCGCGATCGCGCAGGCGTTGGCGGCGGCGTTGGCGGAGGGCGCGGACGTGCTGCGGGCGGAGCCGGCGGGGCCGGGGTTCGTGAACCTGCATCTGCGGCCCGAGGCGTTGCGGGCGGTGTTGCCGGCGATCCTGCGGGCCGGCGCTGCCTTCGGCGACAGCCAGGCGGGCGGGGGGCGGGCGGTGAACGTGGAGTACGTGTCCGCCAACCCGACGGGTCCCATGCACATCGGGCATTGCCGGGGGGCCGTGGTGGGGGATGCCTTGGCGAACCTGATGCAGAAGGCCGGGTTCGTGGTGACGAAGGAGTATTACATCAACGATGCCGGGGCGCAGGTGGCGGCGCTCGCCTGGGCGGCCTACTGGCGATACCTGCAGGCGGCAGGCACCGCGATGACCGAGGAGGCGTTCGCGGCGCAGGTGCCGGGCGGGCTGCAGTACCGGGGGGAGTATCTGGTGCCGGTGGGCGAGGCGCTGTTCGCGCGGCACGGGGCGGCGTTGGCTGGACCGGGCGGCACGGTGGCGGAGCCCTCGGGCTGGCTCGACCTGGTGCGGGACGAGACGGTGGCGGCGATGATGGCGGGCATCCGCACGGACCTGGCGGCGCTGGGCGTGGTGCCGGACGTCTTCACCAGCGAGCGGTCGCTGGTGGAGCGGGGTGCGACGGACCACGTGATCGACCGGCTGCAGGCGCAGGGGCTGATCTACGAGGGGGTGCTGGAGCCGCCGAAGGGCAAGACCCCCGACGACTGGGAGCCACGGGAACAGACGCTGTTCCGCGCGACGCGGTTCGGCGACGACGTGGACCGGCCGCTGCGGAAGTCGGACGGGTCGAACACGTATTTCGCCAACGACATCGCCTACCACGCCGACAAGATGGCGCGGGGAGCCGGGCTGATGGTGGATGTGTGGGGCGCGGACCATGGCGGCTATGTCAGCCGGATGAAGTCGGCGGTGAAGGCGCTGGCGGGGAACAGCGAGCAGCGGCTGGAGGTGGTACTGTGCCAGATCGTGCGGGTGGTGCGGGACGGGCAGCCGGTGCGGATGAGCAAGCGGGCGGGCACGTACGTGACGCTGTCGGAGCTGCTGGAGGAGGTGGGGCGGGACGCGGTTCGCTTCACGATGCTGACCCGCAAGTCGGATGCGCAGATGGAGTTCGACCTGGACGCCGTGGTGGCGCAGACGCGGGAGAATCCGGTGTTCTATGTGCAGTATGCGCATGCCCGGTGCCGGTCGGTGCTTCGGGCGGCGGGCGAGGTGCACGACGTGTCGGGGGCGGCGCTGGCCGGGGTGCCGCTGGACAGCCTGGGTGCGGAGGCGGAGATGGCGCTGATCCGCCGGCTCGCGTCCTGGCCGCGGACGGTGGAGGGTGCGGCGCTGGCGCAGGAGCCGCATCGAATTGCGTTTTTTCTCTATGACTTGGCCGGCGACTTTCATATGTTGTGGAACCGTGGACGCGACGATTCGACCATGCGGTTCCTGCAGGCCGACCGGCCGGCGGAGACGCGGGCCCGGCTGGCCCTGGTCGAGGCGACGGCGACCGTGATCCGCTCCGGCCTGGCGGTGCTGGGTGTCGAGCCTGTGGAGGAGATGCGCTGACGTGTCCGACGACCTGCGAATCCCGGCCCCCGTCACCGGCTTCGGCGGACGCGCGCCGACCGCCTCCCGCTATCGCGCCCGGCGCCCGGATGGGGCGGCGACGCGTTGGCTGACCTATGCCGCGATCGGGCTGGGCGGCGCGCTGCTGCTGGGCATGGGGGGCTGGGCGGTGATGGGGCGGCGGCCGGTCGTGGTGCCGGTGATCGAGGCGGACAGCCGGCCGATCCGGGTGAAGCCGGAGAATGCCGGGGGCATGCAGGTGGCGGGCGCCGACGAGATGGTGCTGGGCGACCAGGCGGCCGGGACGGAGCGGATGGCGCCGGTGGCCGAGGCGCCGGCCCCCCAGGCGCTGCGGGCGCAGATGCAGCAGGCCACGCCGGCCGCGGACCCGGTTCCGGGCGTGGCGCCGGCCATGGCGCCGGGTGGGGTTGTGGCGGGGATGACGCCTGGGGTGACGCCGGGGATGACGCCGGGGGTGACGCCGGGTTCGGTCGCGGGTTCGGCCTCGACGGCCGCGTCGCCGCTGCCTGACACGCCGGCCCGACCCGCGGCCGGACGGGTCGTGCCGCCCGCCGCCGCCGTGACGCCTGGTGTGACGCCTGGTGTGACGCCGGGCGCGGCCCCGGCCCCCCGCGCGACGGCCGGCGGCACGCTGGTGCAGCTGGCTGCGGTGGACAGCGAGGCGGCGGCCCAGGCCGAGTGGCAGCGGCTGGCCAAGCGCATGCCCGACCTTCTGCGCGACCGCCATCCGACGATCCAGAAGGCGGAGCGGGACGGGCACGCCATCTGGCGGGTCCGCACCGGGGGGTTCGGCGACATGGCCGACGCCACCGGCTTCTGCACCCGGCTGCGGGCCAAGGGCGGCAACTGCACGATCGCCAGCTTCTGATCGCCCACCTCTGATCGCCCACCTCTGATCGCCCACCTCTGATCGCCCACCTCTGATCGCCCGATCCTGATGGGCGGCACCGGTGCGGAGTCCAGCCGGGTGCGCTATGTGTTGGGGATGAACCGCCCTATCGACGCATGAAGGCCGCCATCATCGGGCTTGGCGGCCCGGAACTCACGCCTGACGAGTCGGCCCTGCTGCAAGCCTTTCCGCCGGCCGGCGTCATCCTGTTCGGCCGCAACATCGAGGGGGCGCTGGCGTTGACCCGGCTGCTGGGCGACGTGCGGGAGGTGCTGCCGCCCGGCGCGGTGCTGATGATCGATCACGAGGGGGGCCGGGTGGCGCGGCTGCGGCCGCCGGAGTGGCGGGCGCACCCGACCGCGGCCTCGATCGGGGCGCTGTACGAGGCGGACGCCGCGTCGGGCCTGAAGCTTGCGTGGCTGACCGGGGCGTTGATCGGGCTCGACTGCATCGATGTCGGGTTCGACGTGGTGTGCGCACCGGTGCTGGACCTTCGGGCCGAGGGGACGACGGAGGCGATCGGCGACCGGTCGTATGGCAGCGACCCGCAGCAGGTGGCCGCGGTGGCGAACTCGATGGCGGACGGGCTGCTGAGCGCCGGGGTGCAGCCGGTGGGCAAGCATGCGCCGGGGCATGGGCGGGCCCGGGTGGACAGCCACATGGAGCTGCCGGTGATCGGGGCGGAGACGGACCTGGCGCGGGACTTCCAGGTGTTCACGCAGTGCGCCGGGCTGCCCTGGATGATGACGGCGCACATCGTCTATGAGGGGATCGATGCGGCGCGGCCGGCGACGCTGTCGCCTACGGTGATCCAGCAGGTGATCCGCGGCCGGGTGGCGTTCGACGGGGTGCTGGTGTCGGACGACCTGGCGATGCACGCGTTGAGCGGCCCCGCGGGCGAGCGGGCGCGGGCGGCGGTGGGGGCGGGGTGCGACCTGGCGCTGCACTGCTCTGGCCGGCTCGACGAGATCGAGGCGGTGCTGCGCGCCGTGCCGGACGCCTCGCGGGAGACGCGGCTGCGGATGGCGCGGGCGGACAGCATGGCCGACAGCTGCCGACTGCACCTGGACCGGCAGGCGCTGATTGCCGACCAGGACTCGATGCTGACATGAGTGGGGCATGAACGATCCAAGCGGACTTCTTCTCCAGATCCTGCTGGCTGCGGTGCCGGCGATCATGGCGATCACGCTGCACGAGGCTGCGCATGGCTATGCGGCGCTGGCGCTGGGCGACGACACGGCCCGGCAGCAGGGGCGGCTGTCGTTGAACCCGCTGCGGCACATCGACCGGTTCGGCACCATCATCCTGCCGGGGCTGCTGGTGCTGGGGCAGCTGCTGACGATCGGGCGGATCGGGTTCCTGTTCGGCTGGGCCAAGCCGGTGCCGGTGTCGGCCTGGCGCTTCGCCGACCCGCGGCGGGGCATGGCGCTGGTGGCGGCGGCGGGACCGTTGGCCAATTTCGTCCTGGCCTGGCTGGCGGCGCTGTCGATGCACGGGCTGGATTACCTGCCGGACGCGGCGGCGCTGGTGCTGCTGGAGGCGCTGGAGACGTTCATCCTGGCCAACCTGGTGCTGGGGCTGTTCAACCTGCTGCCGATCCCGCCGCTGGATGGCGGGCGGATCGCGGTCGGGCTGCTGCCGCTGCGGATGGCGGCGGCCTGGGCGCGGCTGGAGCGGGCGGGGCTCGTGATCGTGCTGCTGCTGGTCTTCTTGGGCCCGCGGCTGCTGGCGGAGTTCGGGGTGGCGTTCGACCCGGTGGGCCAGGCGCTGCACACGATCCTGCCGCGGGCGTTCCGGCTGGTGTACCGGCTGGCGTTCCTGGATGTCTGAGACGCCGTCGCTGGTACTGCGGCTCGATGGGTTCGAGGGGCCCATGGACCTGCTGCTGGAGCTGGCGCGGGGGCAGAAGGTGGATCTGGCGCGCATCTCCATCCTGTCGTTGGTCGAGCAGTATCTGGCGATCGTCGAGGGTGCGGCGCGGGTGCGGCTGGAACTTGCGGCGGACTGGCTGGTGATGGCGGCGTGGTTGACGTGGCTGAAGTCGCGCCTGCTGCTGCCGCCGGGGACGGAGGCGGCCGAGGAGGCGGAGGAGGCGGCCGGGGTGCTGGCCGAGCGGCTGGAGGGGTTGGAGCACATCCAGCGGGGCGCACGCTGGCTGTCGGCGCGTCCGCAGCTGGGGCACGCGGTGTTCGCGCGGGGCAGCCCGGAGCAGCTGGTGTCGATCGACCGGTCCGGTCTTGCGGCCGACGTTGCGGGGTTGTGGCGGGCTTACATGGCCGCGCGGCGGCGGGGCGGGACGAAGCAGGGCTACCAGCCGCGGCGGCCGCCATTCTGGACGGTGGCGGACGCGATGGCGCGGCTGACGCGGCTGCTGGGCCGGACGGCGGAGTGGACGGCGCTGGAGGGGTTCCTGCCGCACGTGGCGGACGACCCGGTGCAGCGGCGGGGTGCCGTGGCGAGCACGCTGCTGGCCGGGTTGGAGCTGGCCAAGGAGGGGACGGCAGATCTGCGGCAGGATGCGGCGTTCGGGCCGATCTTCGTGCGGGGCGCCCGTGGACCCTGAGCGGCTGGTCGAGGCGTTGATCTTCGCCAGCGCCGATCCGGTCCCGACGGCGGCGGTGGCGCGGATGCTGCCCGAGACGGTGGATGCGGAGCCGGTGCTGGCGGCGGTGCAGGCGCGTTATGCCGGGCGCGGGGTGGAGCTGGTGGAGGTGGCGGGCGGCTGGCAGTTCCGCACGGCGGCGGACCTGGCGCCCGCGTTGACGCGGGTGGTGCCGCAGCCCCGGCGGCTGCCGCGGGCGGCCATGGAGGCGCTGGCGGTGATCGCCTACCACCAGCCGGCCACGCGGACGGAGATCGAGACGGTTCGGGGGGCGAGCCTGAGCCAGGCGAGCATGGACGCGCTGCTGGAGGCCGGGTTGATCGAGCCGCGGGGACGCAAGGAGGTGCCGGGACGGCCGACGCTATGGGGCACGACGCCGGCCTTCCTGGTGCAGTTCGGGCTGGGCGCGCTGCGGGACCTGCCGCGGCGGGAGGACTTGCTCGTCGATCCGCCCGGCGCGGGGTAGGGCGCGGGTTCAGCCTCGGGCCGTCAGCTGCCCAGGCCGTCAGCTGCCCAGGCTGTCAGCTGCCCAGGCTGTCAGCTGCCCAGGCTGTCAGCTGCCCAGGCTGTCAGCTGCCCAGGCTGTCAGCTGCCTTGGCCGTCGGCGCCGCTGCCCCGGCCGCCCACGCCCGAGCGGGACGGGGCGTCGGATTCGGGTTCCACGGTGCGGCTGATCGCTTCGAGGGCCGCGTCGTCCTGGGGGTCGGCGTCGCTGCCCGTCGCGCCGTCCATCGGGTCGGCGGCGGCGGCGGACAGGGCGTTGGCGACCGCGTCGGGGTCGATGCGCGCGGCTTCGGCGAACAGCAGGTCGGCCTTTTCGTCCTCGCCCTCCGTCTGGGCACGGATCGCCTGTTCGGCCAGCTGTCTGGCGTGCAGGTGGCGGGCACCGGTTCCGTCGTCGGACGCGAATTCCTCGGTCATCGTTCTGCTCCACGTTCCAGGTCTCAACGTGCCAGGCCGGGCTTCGTCGCGTGGTCCGAAGACGTGCGACGCGGTTGTGATGTGCTGCGGCGCAGCGTCGAATGGGACTTGTGGGCACCGTGGCATACCAAATACACAACGGGCGGGGCTGGAACCGCGGCCCCGGGGGGCCGGATGCGCAATCTCGATCCAGGAACGCCGGCGTGACCGTTGCCTTGTCGGCCTTGAAGCTGAGGCCGCTCGACATGAGCGCCGGGCTGCGCGGGCTGGCGGCGGACGCGATCCGCCGGGCGATCACGGAGATGGACATCTACGGCCACGCAGAGGAGATCCGGCTGGACGAGCGGCAGCTGGGGCTGGAGCTCGGCGTGAGCCGGACGCCGATCCGCGAGGCGCTGGGGTTGCTGGAGCAGGACGGGCTGGTGCGCTGCGTGCCGCGGCGGGGCGTGTTCGTGGTGCGCAAGAGCCGGGCCGAGATCGTGGAGATGGTGCTGGTCTGGGCGGCGATCGAGGGTCTGGCGGCGCGGCGCGCGACCGCGGTGGCGGCCGATGCCGGGCTGGCGGCGCTGCGGACGCTGTTCGCCGACCACGAGCAGGACCCGGCGGCGCACCTGCATGAATATTCCCAGGCGAACATGGCCTTTCACAAGGCGATCATCCGCCTGGGCGGGGTGGCGCTGATGACCACGATGACAGACACGCTGTTCATCCATATGCGGGCCGTGCGGTCGGTGACCATGGGGTGGGACGACCGGGCGCGGCGGGGCATGGCGGACCACCTGGCGATCATCGCCGCGCTGGAGGCACGGGATGGCGACCGGGCGGAGCGGCTGGTGCGGGAGCACACGCTGGGGCTGGCGAAGCACATCGAAACCCATGGCGGCCGGCTCGATGCCGGGCCGCGGGACTAGGGAGACACAGCATGTCCGAGACGATCGAGAAGATGGCCGCTTCGATGCCGGAGGCCGATGCGGCGGAGGTGGCGCTGACCGACGGGTTCCACCTGGTCATCGATGCGCTGAAGCTGAACGGCATCACGACGATCTATGGCGTGCCGGGGATCCCGATCACGGATCTGGGCCGGATGGCGCAGGCGGAGGGCATGCGGGTGATCTCGTTCCGGCACGAGCAGAACGCGGGCAACGCGGCGGCCATTGCGGGCTTTCTGACCCGCAAGCCCGGCATCTGCCTGACGGTCTCGGCGCCCGGCTTCCTGAACGGGCTGACGGCGCTGGCCAACGCGACGACGAACTGCTTCCCGATGATCCTGATCAGCGGGTCGTCGGAGCGGGAGATCGTGGACCTGCAGCAGGGCGACTACGAGGAGATGGATCAGCTGGCGATCGCCAAGCCGCTGTGCAAGGCGGCGTTCCGGGTGCTGCATGCGGCCGATATCGGCATCGGGGTGGCGCGGGCGATCCGTGCGGCGCTCTCGGGGCGGCCGGGCGGGGTGTACCTGGATTTGCCGGCCAAGCTGTTCAGCCAGGTGATCGACGGGGCGCTGGGCGCGCGGTCTCTGGTGAAGGTGATCGACGCCGCGCCGGCGCAGCTGCCGGACCCCGCGGCGATCGAACGGGCGCTTGCGGTGCTGAAGGCGGCCAAGCGGCCGTTGATCGTGCTGGGCAAGGGGGCCGCCTATGCGCAGGCGGACGCGGCGGTGCGCGCGCTGGTGGAGACCAGCGGCATCCCGTACGTGCCGATGAGCATGGCCAAGGGGCTGCTGCCGGACACGCACCCGCTTTCGGCCGGGGCGGCACGCTCGACGGTGTTGAAGGAAAGTGACGTGGTGCTGCTGGTGGGCGCGCGGCTGAACTGGCTGCTGTCGCACGGCAAGGGCAAGACCTGGGGGGCGCCGGGGTCCAAGACGTTCATCCAGATCGACATCGAGCCGCGCGAGATGGACAGCAACGTGGAGATTGCGGCGCCGGTGGTGGGCGACATCGCCTCGTGCGTCGCGGCGCTGCTGAAGGGGATGGGCGGGTGGCAGGCGCCGCCGGCGGAATGGACGGACATGGTGACGGCCAAGCGGGAGTCGAACATCGCCAAGATGGCGCCCAAGCTGATGAACAACCGCTCGCCGATGGACTATCACGGCGCGCTGGGCGTGCTGCGGACCGTCATCAAGGAGCGGCCGGACGCGATATTGGTGAACGAGGGGGCGAACACGCTGGACCTCGCGCGGGGCATCATCGACATGTACCAGCCGCGCAAGCGCCTGGATGTCGGCACCTGGGGCATCATGGGCATCGGCATGGGCTACGCGATCGCGGCGGCGATCGAGACGGGCAAGCCGGTGCTGGCGGTGGAGGGCGACAGCGCGTTCGGCTTCTCGGGCATGGAGGTGGAGACGATCTGCCGGTACGACCTGCCGGTGTGCATCGTGGTGTTCAACAACGACGGCATCTACCGCGGCACGGACGTGAACCCGACGGGGCAGAAGGACGCGGCGCCGACGGTGTTCGTGAAGGGCGCGCGCTACGACAAGATGATGGAGGCGTTCGGCGGGATGGGCGTGCACGTGACGTCGCCGGACGAGCTGAAGCGTGCGGTGGACGCGGCGATGGACAGCGGGCGGCCGACGCTGATCAACGCGGCGATCGACCCGGCGGCGGGCAGCGAGAGCGGCAACATCGGCAGCCTCAATCCCCAGAGCGTATTGAAGAAGAAAGGAGCCGCGGCATGAAGGCACTCGAGGGCGTCAAGATCCTGGACTTCACGCATGTGCAGTCGGGGCCCACCTGCACGCAGCTGCTGGCGTGGTTCGGCGCGGACGTGATCAAGGTGGAGCGGCCCGGGGTGGGCGACATCACGCGCGGGCAGCTGCGCGACGTTGCGGAAGCGGACAGCCTGTATTTCACGATGCTGAACCACAACAAGCGCAGCATCACGATCGACAGCAAGCATGCCGAGGGCAAGGCGCTGCTGGAGGACCTGGTGCGGCACTGCGACGTGATGGTGGAGAACTTCGCCCCCGGCGCGCTGGACCGGATGGGGTTCACCTGGGCGCACATCCAGTCGTTGAACCCGCGGATGATCCTGGCGTCGATCAAGGGGTTCGGCCCCGGCGAGTACGAGGACTGCAAGGTGTACGAGAACGTGGCGCAGTGTGCCGGCGGGGCCGCGAGCACGACGGGATTCGACGACGGTCCGCCGCTGGTGACGGGCGCGCAGATCGGCGACAGCGGGACGGGGCTGCACCTGGCCCTGGGCATCGTGGCGGCGCTGTATCAGCGCAACACGACGGGGCGCGGTCAGAAGGTGCTGGCGGCGATGCAGGACGGGGTGCTGAACCTGTGCCGGGTCAAGCTGCGGGACCAGCAGCGCCTGGCGCACGGGCCGCTGACGGAATACCCGCAGTATCCCGACAGCGAATTCGGCGACGTGGTGCCGCGCGCCGGCAACGCGTCGGGCGGCGGGCAGCCCGGCTGGATCCTGAAGTGCCGCGGGTGGGAGACGGACCCGAACGCCTACATCTACTTCATCGTGCAGGCACCGGTCTGGGCGCCGATCTGCGACGTGATCGGCAAGCCCGAGTGGAAGACGGACCCGGACTACGCCAAGCCGGCGGCGCGGCTGCCCAAGCTGAAGGCGATCTTCGACACGATCGAGGCCTGGACGATGACACGCACGAAGTTCGAGGCGATGGCCGAGCTGAACCGGCACGACATCCCGTGCGGGCCGATCCTGTCGATGGCGGAGATCGCGGCCGACAAGGGGCTGCGGGCGACGGGCACGATCGTGGAGGTGGACCATCCAGTGCGCGGCAAGTACCTGAGCGTCGGCAACCCGATCAAGCTTTCCGACAGCATTACCGAGGTGACGCGGTCGCCGCTGCTGGGCGAGCACACGGACGAGATCCTGCGCGACGTGCTGCAGCTGGCGCCGGAGCGGATCGCGGCGATCCAGGCCTCTGGCGCGCTGGGGGCGGCGGTGCCCCGGATGGCGGCAGAATGAGGGGGGTGCCGCAGGTGGAACATGCGGCGCAGACCCTGTATCAGCGTCTCATCATAGCGGAAGCAGGGCTGCACGGATGAACATCCACGAATACCAGGCCAAGGAGCTGTTGCGCGGGTATGGCGTCGCGGTGCTCGAGGGATTCGTCGCCTGGACGGCGGACGAGGCCGAGCAGGCGGCGGCGAAGCTGCCGGGGCCGATCACCGTGATCAAGTCGCAGATCCATGCGGGCGGGCGCGGGGCCGGGCACTTCGAGGGCGATGCGGGGGGCAAGGGGGGCGTGCGGTTGGCCAAGTCGCCGGCCGAGGCTCGGGCGGCGGCCGAGGCGATGATCGGCAACACGCTGGTCACCAAGCAGACCGGCGCGGCCGGGCGGCGGGTCAGCCGGGTGTACGTGGAGGCCGGGTGCGACATCAAGCGGGAGCTGTACCTGTCGTTGCTGGTGGACCGGGAGACGTCGGAGGTGACGATCGTCGCCTCGACGGAGGGCGGCATGGAGATCGAGCATGTCGCCGAGACGGCGCCGGAGAAGATCCTGCGCGCGGCGATCGACCCGGCGTCGGGGATCTCGGGCTTCCATGCGCGCAAGCTGGCCTACGGGCTGGGGCTGGAGGGCAAGCAGATCGGCGCGTTCAGCCGGTTCGTGATGGCGATGTACAAGGCGTTCATCGAGCTGGACGTGGCGATCATGGAGATCAACCCGCTGGTGGTGACGGGCGCGGGCGACGTGGTGGCGCTCGATGCCAAGGTGAGCTTCGACGACAACGCGCTGTACCGGCACCCAGAGCTGGAGAAGCTGCGCGACGAGGCGGAAGAGGACCCGAAGGAGCTGGAGGCGGCGAAGTACAGCCTGAACTACGTGGCGCTGGACGGCACGATCGGGTGCATGGTGAACGGGGCCGGGCTGGCGATGGCGACGATGGACATCATCAAGCTGTATGGCGGCAGCCCGGCCAACTTCCTGGACGTGGGCGGCGGCGCCACGAAGGAGCGGGTGACGGCGGCGTTCAAGATCATCCTGTCCGACCCGAACGTGGAGGGCATCCTGGTCAACATCTTCGGCGGCATCATGCGGTGCGACGTGATCGCCGAGGGCGTGGTGGCGGCGGCGCGGGAGGTGAGCCTGGGGGTGCCGCTGGTGGTGCGGCTCGAGGGGACGAACGTGGATCTGGGCAAGGAGATCATGGCCAAGTCGGGCCTGCCGATCATCAGCGCGGACAACCTGGCCGACGCCGCCGAGAAGGTGGTCCGCGCCGTGAAGGAGGCCGCATAATGTCGGTTCTGGTCGACAAGAACACGAAGGTCATCACCCAGGGCTTCACCGGCGCGCAGGGGACGTTCCATTCGGAGCAGGCGATCGCGTACGGCACGAAGGTGATGGGCGGCGTGACGCCGGGCAAGGGCGGCACGAAGCACCTGGACCTTCCGGTGTTCGACACGGTGGCCGAGGCGGTGCACGCGACGGGAGCCAACGCGACGGCGATCTACGTGCCGCCGCCGTTCGCCGCGGATGCGATCCTGGAGGCGATCGACGCGGAGCTGCCGCTGGTGATCTGCATCACCGAGGGCATCCCGGTGCTGGACATGGTGCGGGTGAAGCGGGCGCTGTCGGGCAGCAAGTCGCGGCTGATCGGGCCGAACTGCCCGGGGGTGATCACGCCCGAGGCCTGCAAGATCGGGATCATGCCGGGGCACATCCACCGGCGCGGCAGCGTGGGGATCGTGAGCCGGAGCGGGACGCTGACGTATGAGGCGGTGAGCCAGACGACGGCGGCGGGGTTGGGGCAGAGCACCTGCGTGGGCATCGGCGGGGACCCGGTGAAGGGGACGGACTTCATCGAGGTGCTGGAGATGTTCCTGGCCGACGACGAGACGCACAGCATCATCATGATCGGCGAGATCGGCGGGCAGAGCGAGATCAACGCGGCCGAGTTCATCCGGGCGAGCGGGACGAAGAAGCCGGTCGTGGGGTTCATTGCCGGAGCGACGGCGCCGCCGGGCCGGCGGATGGGCCATGCGGGCGCCGTGATCAGCGGCGGCAAGGACACGGCCGAGGCGAAGTTCGAGGCGATGCGGGTGGCCGGGATCCATGTGGCGGAGAGCCCGGCGGCGCTGGGCAGCACCATGGTCCGGGCGTTGCGCATGTAACGAGCCGGCGGCGATGCAGCTGCAAGGTCTCCATCAGACGGGGCCACGGCTTTCAGGAGGAACGATGCCTATCCAACCGCTTTCCCCACCCTCGGCCAACCGCTGGGCGCAGCTCCTGCTCGGCGTGCTGTGCATGATGCTGATCGCCAACCTGCAGTACGGCTGGACGTTGTTCGTGCAGCCGATCAAGGCGGCGCGCGGCTGGACGGTGGCCGAGATCCAGTGGGCGTTCAGCATCTTCATCGCGCTCGAGACCTGGGTGACCCCGGGCGGGGGGTGGATGGTGGACACGCTGGGCGGCCGGCGGGGCCCGAAGGTGACGATCGCGATCGGCGGGGTGATGGTGGCGGTCGGCTGGGTGCTGAACGCCTATGCGGACAGCCTGGTGCTGCTGTACTTGGGGGCCGCGGTGTCGGGCGTCGGGGCCGGGTTCATCTATGCCACCTGCGTGGGCGGTGCCGTGAAGTGGTTCCCGGACCGGCGGGGCCTGGCGGTGGGGCTGACGGCGGCGGGGTTCGGGGCCGGGGCTGCGGTGACGGTGATCCCGATCAAGATGATGATCGAGAGCAGCGGCTACGCCCATACCTTCCTGGTGTTCGGGCTGGCGCAGGGGGCGCTGCTGTTTGCGGTGGCGTGGTTCATGCGTTCGCCGATGCCGGGCGAGGTGCCGGCGCTGGCGCCCAAGAACGTGGCGCAGTCGCTGCGGGACCACACCCCGCGGGAGGTGCTGGGCAGCCCGGTGTTCTGGCTGCTGTACGTGATGTTCGTGATGGTGTCGTCGAGCGGGCTGATGGCCACGGCGCAGCTGGCGCTGATCGCAAGCGATTTCGGGATCGACAAGACGCTGCTGCTGGGCGGCGCCTCGGTGCTGGCGGTGGCGCTGGTGGTGGACAACGTGGCCAACGGGGCGGCGCGGCCGTTCTTCGGCTGGGTTTCGGACCAGATCGGGCGGGAGAACACGATGATCATCGCGTTCACGCTGGGCGGGGCCTCGTATCTGCTGCTGGGGTCGGTGGGCGGAAGCCCGTGGCTGTTCGTGCTGTTCGCGGCGTTGATCTTCTTCACCTGGGGGGAGATTTTCAGCCTGTTCCCGTCCACCTGCACGGATGCGTTCGGGTCGCGATATGCGACGGTGAATGCGGGCCTGCTGTACACGGCCAAGGGCACGTCGGCGCTGCTGGTGCCGTTCGCCAACATGATCCGGACGGAAACGGGGAGCTGGTACACGGTGTTTCTGACCGCGGCGCTGATGAACTTCCTGGTGGTGGGGCTGGCGCTGTTCGTGCTGAAGCCGTTGCGGGCCGCACAGGCCCGGGCGCGGGCGCGGGATGCGGTCGCGGGCACATCGGGGCGGGTGGTTTCCGGCGGGCTTTGAGCGCGGTTCCTACAGGAGCGAGGCGAAACCGAGGAAGTCGAGCGTGTCGCCGGGCGCGACGGTCGTGAGGTCGTCCGGCAGCTCGACCAGGCCGTCCGCCTGGGTGAGGGATGTCAGGATCCCGGCGCCCTCGACGGGGTGCTTGTGGGCGACGCGGCCGGGGCCGAGGCGGACGCGGACATATTCGCGGCGGCCGGGTTTCTTGCGGTAGGCGAAGCCCGCCAGGACCGGCAGGGTCTGGGTGGCCGGCGGTTCCTGCCCGCCCAGGGCTGCCAGCAGCGGCCGGGCGATGCGGACGAAGGTGACGAAGGCGGCCACGGGGTTGCCGGGCAGGCCCAGGAACAGGGCGCCGTCCAGCTGCCCCATGGCGACGGGGCGGCCGGGCTTGATCGCCACGCGCCAGAACACGAGGCGGCCGGCCTGCTCGACGGCGGCGCGGACATGGTCCTCCTCGCCGGCCGAGACGCCGCCGGAGGTCAGGACCAGGTCGTGGGCGGGGGCGGCTTCGGCCAAGGCGGCGGCGATGGTGTCGCGGCGGTCGCGCAGGATGCCGAGGTCGGTGACCTCCGCCCCGGCGCGGCGGCACAGCAGGGCCAGCAGGACGCGGTTGCTGTCCCAGCGCTGGGCGGGGCCTGGGGGTGCGGGCGGGTCCACCAGCTCGTCACCGGTGGAGCACAGGGCGACGCGGAGCGGGCGGCGGACGGTGAGGGTGGCCTGTCCGAGGGCGGCGGCCAGGGCGACGTCCTGCGGGCGGAGGCGGCGGCCGGCGGGCAGGGCGAGGGCGCCGGCCCCGATGTCCTCGCCGGCGGGGCGGGTGTTGGCGCCGGGTCGCAGGCCCGGGGGCAGCAGGACCTGGTCGTTGTGCAGGGTCACATCCTCCTGCATGAAGATCGTGTCGGCCCCGGGCGGCAGGGCGGCCCCGGTGAAGATGCGCATGGCGGTCCCCGGCTGCAGCGGCGGGGCGGGGGCGCCGGCGGCCAGGCGGCCCTGGATCGGCAGGGGCTCGGTGCCGAGGTCGATCAGGCGGACGGCGTAGCCGTCGACGGCGGCATTGGCGAAGGGGGGCAGGTCGAGGGGGGCCACCAGGTCGTGCGCCAGGACGCGGCCATCGGCCTGCATCAAGGGGACCGTTTCCGTGCCGGCGACGCAGGGGACGCCGGCGGCGATGGTGGCGAGGGCTGCGTCGACGGTCTGGAGGCGGCCCCCGAAGGCGAAGCAGTCGTCGGAGAGCTGCGCCATCAGGCAGGCCCGGCGAGGCGGAGCACCAGGTCGGCGATGGCCTCGATGGCGTCGAGCGAGAGGGACGGGATGGGGGCGGGTTCGACGGGGTCGGCGGCGATGGCGACGATGGAGGGGTCGTCGGGGTGGAGCAGGGGCTTGCCGACGGCGGCGCGGTGCACCTCGATCTTGCGGTGGGTGCCGCGCTTGAAGCCTTCGACGAGGACGAGGTCGACGGGGCCGAGGCGGGCGAGGAGGGCGGGCAGCTCGGGCTCCGGCGCGCCGCGCAGCTCGTGCATCAGGGCCCAGCGGGCGGCGGAGCCGATCAGGACCTCCGTGGCGCCGGCCTCGCGATGCAGGAAGGAGTCCTTGCCGGGCTGGTCGACGTCGAAGGCGTGGTGGGCGTGTTTCAGGGTCGAGACGGTGTGGCCGCGGGCGACCAGGGCCGGGATGAGGCGGCACAGGAGCGTCGTCTTGCCGGCGCCGCTCCATCCGGCGAGGCCGATTACGCGCATGAGGGGCGGGGCGCGGCGAAGTCGGGGATAATCAATCGGGTCATTGCCTTCGTCTATGCCAAGTCCATGGGCGACGAGCGAACGGTCTGGCCTTGGCTTCGGCCTATAAACCACGATACTAGGCATAAGCGAATAGGCCCGGCGACTACGGCACGGGCCCCATAAGATCACAGGAGGACGCTGATGACGGATGCCGTCACGGGTCAGGGTGTGCCCGCAGCGCACACGGGTCAGGGTGTGCCCGCAGCGCACACGGGTCAGGGTGTGCCCGCAGCGCACACGGGTCAGGGTGTGCCCGCAGCGCACACGGGTCAGGGTGTGCCCGCAGCGCACACGGGTCAGGGTGTGCCCGCAGCGCACACGGGTCAGGGTGTGCGCTCGGCGCACACGGGTCAGGGTGTGCGCTCGGCGCACACGGGTCAGGGTGCGCGCGCAGCGCACACGGGGCAGGTCGTGCGCTTCGAGCATCCGGGGGCCGGACGCCGCCGCGCGAAGTCGACACCGAAGGGGCGGCAGGTGCTGCCGCATGCGCTGCACGAGGTGGCGACGCTGCTGGGCGACCAGCCGCGGGACCGGCAGTTCCTGATCGAATACCTGCATCTGATCCAGGACCGCTATCACCAGCTGAGTGCCGCGCATCTGGCGGCCCTGGCCGACGAGCTGCGGCTGTCGTTCGCCGAGGTGTTCGAGACGGCGACGTTCTACGCGCATTTCGACATCGTGAAGGAGGGCGAGCCGGACCTGGCACCCACGGTGATCCGGGTGTGCGACAGCGTGACCTGCGCGATGTTCGGCGCGGAGCGGCTGCTGGCGGCCTTGCAGACGGAGGGCGCGGGCCCCGGGACGCGGGTGGTGCGGGCGCCGTGTTTGGGGCTGTGCGACCGGGCGCCGGTGGCGGAGGTGGGGCACCACTTCCTGCATGAGGCGACGGTGCAGTCGGTGCAGGCGGCCGTGGCGGCGGGGGACACGCACCCGCACATGCCGGACGACACCGTGAACTACGCGGCATATGGGGCGGCGGGGGGGTATCAGCTGCTGCGGCGGTTGCGGAGCGGGGCTTTGCCGATGGAGGCGCTGCTGCAGGCGCTGGACGACGCGTCGTTGCGCGGCCTGGGCGGGGCCGGGTTCCCGACGGGGCGGAAGTGGCGGTCGGTGCGGGCGGAGCCGGGGCCGCGGCTGATGGCCGTCAACGCCGACGAGGGCGAGCCCGGCACCTTCAAGGACCGGCACTACCTCAACACCGACCCGCATCGCTTTCTGGAGGGCATGCTGCTGGGTGCGCTGGTTGTGGAGGCGGCGGACATCTACATCTACCTGCGCGACGAATATCCCGTGGCGCGGGGCATCCTGCAGCGGGAGATCGCTGCGCTGGTCGCAGGAGAGGCCGCAGGCCTGCCGCGCATCCATCTGCGGCGGGGGGCGGGTGCGTATATCTGCGGCGAGGAAAGCTCCATGCTGGAAAGCCTGGAGGGCAAGCGGGGGCTGCCGCGGCATAAGCCGCCGTTCCCGTATCAGGTGGGGCTGTTCGGGCGGCCGACGCTGATCAACAACGTGGAGACGCTGTATTGGGTGCGGGACCTGGTGGAGCGCGGGGCCGATTGGTGGAAGAGCCATGGGCGGCATGGGCGCGTGGGGCTGCGGAGCTTCTCCGTCAGCGGCCGGGTGCGGGAGCCCGGCGTGAAGCTGGCGCCGGCGGGGATCACGGTCGCGGAGCTGATCGCGGAGTACTGCGGCGGGATGGCGGAGGGGCACGTGTTCCGGGCCTATCTGCCGGGCGGCGCGTCGGGCGGGATCCTGCCGGCTGGCATGGACGACATCCCGCTCGACTTCGGCACGCTGGAGAAGCATGGCTGCTTCATCGGCTCGGCGGCGGTGGTGGTGTTCTCGCAGGCGGACGACATCCCGGGGGTGGCGCTGAACCTGATGCGGTTCTTCGAGGACGAGAGCTGCGGGCAGTGCACGCCGTGCCGCAACGGGACGCAGAAGGCGCGCATGCTGATGGAGCGCGGGGCCTGGGACACCGGGCTGCTGAACGAGCTCGCGCAGGTGATGCGCGATGCGTCGATCTGCGGGCTGGGCCAGGCGGCGAGCAACCCGCTGTCGTGCGTGATCCGGTACTTCCCTGAAACCCTGGTGCAGGCGGCCGCAGAATGAGCAGCTCCACGACGCGGGTCGGCCCGCAGAACCTCGATCATGTCACGACTGAAATGCAGGATCTGCCGTTCGAGCTGGACGGGGTGCAGGTCTGGGCGCGGGCGGGTGAGAGCGTGTGGGACGTGGCGCGGCGGGTAGGTACCGAGATCCCGCATCTGTGCCACCGGCCGGAGCTGGGGTATCGGCCCGACGGGAACTGCCGGGTGTGCATGGTGGAGATCGAGGGCGAGCGGGTGCTTGCGCCGTCGTGCATGCGGATGCCTGCGGTGGGCATGAAGGTGCACACCGGCAGCGCGCGGGCGACGGGCGCGCGGAAGATGGTGATGGAGCTGCTGGTGGCGGACCAGCCGGCGCGGGCCACGTCGCACGACCCGACAAGCGCGTTCTGGCGCTGGGCCGACAAGACGGCGGTGACGGAGAGCCGGTTCCCCGCCACGGCGCGCTGGGCGCACGACCCGAGCCACCCGGCGATGCGGGTGAACCTCGATGCCTGCATCCAATGCAACCTGTGCGTCCGCGCCTGCCGCGAGGTTCAGGTGAACGACGTGATCGGCATGGCGTATCGGAATGCCGGGGCCAAGATCGTGTTCGACATGGACGACGCGATGGGGTCCAGCACGTGCGTGGCGTGCGGGGAGTGCGTTCAGGCCTGCCCGACGGGGGCGCTGATGCCGGCGGCCTACCTGAACGAGGCGGAGGAGCGGGTGACCTGGCCCGACCGGACGGTGAACAGCCTGTGCCCCTATTGCGGGGTGGGGTGCCAGGTCAGCTACGAGGTGAAGGACGAGCGCATCGTCTATGCCACGGGGCGGGACGGGCCGGCGAACCAGAACCGGCTGTGCGTGAAGGGGCGGTTCGGCTTCGACTACATCCACCATCCGCATCGGCTGACCAAGCCGCTGATCCGGCTGGCGAACGTGCCGAAGGATGCGGCCGACCAGGTGGACCCGGCCAACCCGTGGACGCATTTCCGCGAGGCGAGCTGGGACGAGGCGCTGGACGCGGCGGCGGCCGGGTTCCTGAAGGTGAAGGCCGGGCGGGGGCCGAAGGCGCTGGCCGGGTTCGGCTCGGCCAAGGGGTCGAACGAGGAGGCGTACCTGTTCCAGAAGCTGGTGCGGATCGGGTTCGGGTCGAACAACGTGGACCACTGCACCCGGCTGTGCCACGCAAGCTCGGTCGCGGCGCTGATGGAGGGGTTGAACTCGGGTGCGGTCAGCGCGCCGTTCTCGGCGGCGCTGGATGCGGAGGTGATCATCGTGATCGGGGCGAACCCGACGGTGAACCACCCGGTGGCGGCGACCTTCATCAAGAACGCGGTGAAGGAGCGGGGGGCCAAGCTGATCATCATGGACCCGCGGCGCCAGACGCTGTCCCGCCATGCGTGGCGCCACCTGGCGTTCAAGCCCGGGGCGGACGTGGCGCTGCTGAATGCCATGCTGCACACCATCATCGAGGAAGGGCTGACCGACCAGCAGTACGTGGAGGCCTATACCGAGGGCTTCGCAGAGCTGCGCGAGCGGGTGCAGGCCTTCTCGCCGGAGACGATGGAGGCGGTCTGCGGGATCAAGGCGGAGACGATCCGCGAGGTGGCACGGGCCTATGCGAAGTCCGAGGCGTCGTTGATCTTCTGGGGCATGGGGATCAGCCAGCACATCCACGGGACGGACAACTCGCGCTGCCTGATCGCGCTGGCGCTGACGACGGGGCAGATCGGGCGGAAGGGCACGGGGCTGCACCCGCTGCGGGGGCAGAACAACGTGCAGGGTGCATCGGATGCCGGGCTGATCCCGATGGTGTACCCGGACTACCAGTCGGTGGAGCGGGCGGACATCCGGGCGCATTTCGAGGCGTTCTGGGGCACGACGCTGGACCCGGAGCGGGGCCTGACGGTGGTGGAGATCATGCGGGCGATCCATGCGGGCGACATCCGCGGCATGTATGTGGAGGGGGAGAACCCGGCGATGTCGGACCCCGACCTCAACCATGCGCGGGGGGCGCTGGCGATGCTGGACCACCTGGTGGTGCAGGACCTGTTCCTGACGGAGACGGCGTTTCATGCGGATGTCGTGCTGCCGGCCTCGGCGTTCGCGGAAAAGAGCGGGACGTTCACCAACACGGACCGCCGGGTGCAGCTGGCGCGGCCGGTGCTGGACCCGCCGGGCGACGCGCGGCAGGACTGGTGGATCATCGAGCAGGTGGCGCGGCGGATGGGGCTGCCGTGGGATTACCGGAGCCCGAGCGCCATTTTCGCCGAGATGGCGCAAGTGATGCCGTCGTTTGCGAACATCACCTGGGCGCGGCTGGAGCGGGAGGGGTCGGTGACCTATCCGGTGGATGGGGCGGACGTGCCGGGGCACGAGATCATCTTCTACGCGGGGTTCCCGACCGAGAGCGGGCGGGGCCGGCTGGTGCCGGCCAGCGTGGTGCCGCCCGACGAGGTGCCGGATGCGGACTACCCGATGGTGCTGTCGACCGGGCGGGTGCTGGAGCATTGGCACACCGGCAGCATGACGCGCCGGGCCGGGGTGCTGGACGCGATCGAGCCGGAGGCGACGGCGTTCATGTCGCCGAAGGACCTGTGGAAGCAGGGCCTGGAGCCGGGCGACCTGATCCGGCTGGAGACCCGGCGGGGCGTGGTGGACGTGAAGGTGCGCAGCGACCGGGACGTGCCGGAGAACATGGTGTTCATGCCGTTCTGTTACGCCGAAGCCGCGGCCAACCTGCTGACGAACCCTGCGCTGGACCCGTTCGGCAAGATCCCGGAGTTCAAGTTCTGCGCGGCCCGGGTGTCGCGGGCGGTGGGGGTGGGTGTGGCGGCGGAGTAGGTCTTTTCGTCAAAAGCCAAGCTCGCTGTGCCAAGGCGGATCTGGTCGAGGTCCGTCTGGTCGGCTTGCGGTCGATCAGGATCAGGTCTGGCCGAAGACGACAGTCGCGATGGTCGCTCCGATCGGCCTTCAGCGCATGGTCGGCGTGACGTGGAGGAAGTCGCTCGTCCGCCGCCGGGAGGCTCACTATGCCTGATTTCGCGGGCGGTCAGAACTCCTCCAGCAGCCGGCCGAAGCCTGCGACCTTGTCGGGGATGCCGGCGGTGCGGAGGGCGTGCCAGTAGGTGGCGGTGTTGATGGCGATGACGGGTTTGCCGAGCCACAGCTCGGCGGCGGCGGCGAAGCGGGTCATGCTGAGGTTGGTGCCGACCTGGACGATGGCGTCGACGTCGTCGCCATCGAGCGCGCGGATCGTGTCGCGCAGGGTGGCGGGGGGGATCTGGGCGATGGCGGTCCATTTGGGGCATTGCAGGCAGATGTCGCGGCCCACGTCGAACCCGGCTTCGGTGAGGTAGCGGCGGACCTCGGTGTTCATGGCGGGGAAATAGGGGCTGAGGAAGGCGACGCGCCGGACGCCCGCGTAGGCGCGGAGGGCCGCGGCGAGGGCGTGGGAGCCGATGGTGACGGGCAAGCCGCCCGACTCCCGCTCTATGGAGGCCTTGAAGGCCTCGGCGCCGGCCATGCCGTCGAAGAAGGTGACGGCGGACATGCCCATCACCAGCGCGGTGGGGCTGCTGGTCATGACGCTGCGCACGGCGTCGAGCGTGTTGGCGCCGATCAGGCGTGCGCCGGCGATGAAGGTCTCGTTGCTGACGGCGTCGGCGTCCGGGGTGAAGATGCGGCTGTAGTGGTTGGTGACGCCAGCCGGTCGCATGTCGTCGAAGTCGGGCTGGACGACGGTGTTGGTGCTGGGGCCGAGGACGCCGAAGCGGTGACGCCAACCGAGGATGTCGGGCATGCGAGGGGACCTGTTGGGTTCAGGGGGTGGGTTCAGGGGGTGGGGCGTCTGGCGAGGCGCTTGAGGGTGGCGACCTGGCGGAAGAACTCATGGCGGGACTGGGCGGGGCTGCCGAGCATGATGGCGCCGGGAGCGACGTCGGCGATGAGGCCGGCCTGTGCGCCGACCTGTGCGCCCTTGCCCACGCGCAGGTGCCCGGCCATGGCCGCCTGGCCGCCGACCTGCACGAAGTCCTCGAGCACGGTGGAGCCGGAGATGCCGACCTGCGCGACGATGACGCAGCAGCGGCCGAGGCGGACGTTGTGGCCGATCTGCACCAAGTTATCGAGGCGGGAGCCGGCGCCGATGACGGTGTCCTGGACCGAGCCGCGGTCGATGGTGGAGTTCGCGCCGACCTCCACGTCGTCCTCGAGGATGACGCGGCCGAGCTGCGGGACGGTCAGGAAGCCGGTCGCGGTATGGGCGAAGCTGAAGCCTTCCTGGCCGATTCGGACGCCGGGTGCCAGGGCGACGCGGGCGCCGAGCAGGGCATGGCTGATGCTGACATGGGCGCCGACCCGGCAGTCGGGCCCGAGCTCCACGCCGGCGGCGAGGTGGACGTAGGGGCCGACGTGGCAGCGGGCGGCCACCTGGACCCGGTCCTCGATGCAGGCGAAGGGGCCGATCTCCGCCGTGGGGTCGATGGTTGCGCCGGGGTGGACGCTGGCGGTGGGGTGGATGCCGGGGTGGCCCGGGGCGACCGGGTGGAACAGGGCGGCGACGCGGGCCCAGCCCTCGTACGTGGCGCGGACGACGATGGCGGCGGCGGTGGCGGGGACGCGGTCGGCCATGTCGGGGTGGACAATGACGGCGCCGGCTTCCGTGTGGTCCAGGGCGGCGGCGTAGCGGCGGTTGTCGAGGAAGCTGACCTCATGCGGCTGGGCGGCGGCGAGCGGGGCGATGCCGCTCAGTTGCCGCTCGGTGCCCGTGACGGTGCCGCCGGCTGCGCTCGCGATCTCGGCAAGGCTGAAGGGGCCGCTGCGGCGGAAAAACCGGGGGTCGCCGACGGGGGTGGCGAGCATGGGACGTGTTCTCCGGTCGGCGCGTGGCGGGCACCGTACACGGTCGTGGCAGGCGGGGCTAGGAGCCGGCCGGACCGGCTTGCGTAATCTTATGGGACCGATATGAATCGGGTGTGCAGCCGAAGGGGCCGTGATGCAGTCCACGCCGGACCAGGACGCGTTCGTCGAGGGGGTCCTCGGGCTTCCTCTGGCCAACTATGCCGGGGCGGGCGGAGCGGATGCGCCGGCGGGCGGAGGACAGGACCCGGCGGCGGTGCAGCTGGCGTCGGCGCCGGCGGGGGACAAGGCGGATGGGGCGCCGGTGCTGGACAAGCCGATCATCGCCGTGAAGAACAACGGGGACGGCAGCTTCGTGATCACCGGGCATGGGTTCGTGCACGGCGCGGACGTCGTGGCCCGCGTGGTGGGGATCAACAAGAACGGGGCGGCGGAGGAGTATGGCGGCTACACCTCCAGCGGTTCGGGCGGGGTGCAGATCACGACGCCGGTGTTGGTGGACTTCGCCGTCATCTTGTTCTTCACGGTGTCCGACAAGCGGCCGGACCCGACCGACAAGATTACGGGGTTGCTGTGGAGCAACTCGGTCCAGATCGTGTTCAACCCTGGCGAGACCCCGCCGGAGGATCCGGACCCGAAGGAGGATCCCGAGCCGGCCGAACCTGGGCCCAGTGCCGGTGCGCCTGCCGATGGGGCGCCTGCCGATGGGGCGCCTGCCGATGGGGCGCCTGCCGAGGGCGCGCCGGCCGATGCGTCCCGGGATTCCGACGGCGCGGCCTCTGGTTGATGTTGCAGACGGTCCTGGACGGCGCGATCGCGTGCGAAAGCAGTATAGGAAAGGTATAGATCGTGGCTGATGATCCCTACATCGTTAAGACATTGGAGCGAATCAAAAGACTTACGGACAAGTCCTACAAAGAATCTAAGAAACTGAAACCTCTGGTGGCTTCCATGGAGAAGGTGTTTGCGGAATACAACAGCATCTCGATAAGCTGCTTAAGGAGCGGGATGCGATGCTGAAGACCTGTTCAGACGTTGAGAACGCGTTGGCGAAGATCAAGAACGCCTGGAGACAGGCCGCCGAAAGCCTCTCGGACGAGACGTTCGGCATCGACCCCGGCGACGAGGCGACGACTTTCCAAGGCGCAGTCGCTCTTCGCAAACGCCTTCGAGGCTGACCAGGACGACGACGCCAAGGATGACGAGGCGTTCGACGCACTGCAGAAGCACATGATCCACATCGAAAGCTACAAGGGCTCCTGATCGGCGGCTTCCTTCGGGTCGAGGCTGGCCCCCCCGGCTAGGCCGGGGCGGTGGTGCCGTGCTACAGCGGCGGCGGAGGTCGTCGCCCAACCCATGTTCGATTTTGCCTGGACCGAAATAGCCCTGATCGGCGTGGTTGCGCTGGTCGCGATCGGGCCGAAGGACCTGCCGGTCGCGATCAAGGCCGTGGCCGAGATGGTGAAGAAGGCGCGGCGCATGGCGGGCGAGTTCCAGACGCATGTGGACGAGATGGTGCGCGAGGCGAACCTGCACGAGGTGCGGGACCAGTTCAACGACCTGCGCCGGATGGACATCAAGAACAAGATCCTGGACGCGGTGGACGGCGACCGGACGATCCGCAGCACGATCGCCGACAACCCGATGGCGAACTTCGACCTGAAGCCGCCGCCGCCGCCCGTGCCCGTGGCGGACTCGACGCCGCCCGAGCTGCCGGCCGCCGAGGGCGAGGCGATGGGCGAAACCCTGGTGGAGACCCGGCCCGAGACGGTGATGGGCGATCCGGTGGACATGGCCGCCGAGACGCACCCGCCGCAGCCCCCCGCCTTCATCCCGCCGGGGATCGCGGCGGCCGGGGTGCCGGCGGCCAAGGCGTTGCCGCCGGCCTTCATCCCCCCCGCGGTGGTCGCGCGATCGGCCCGGCCCATGCCGACCTTCACCTGATCCCTCGCCGCCCCCTCAGCAGGACACGCCCCCCTTGGCCGCCAACGACGTGACGGAACCCGACGACCAGATCGACGACAAGCCGATGCCGCTGCTGGATCACCTGATCGAGTTGCGCAAGCGGCTGCTGTGGTCGGCCGTGGCCTTCATGGTGTGTTTTGCCGGGTGCTACCATTTCAGCACCGACATCTACTCGTTCCTGGCGCAGCCGCTGGCGGACATCCTGGTGCAGAAGACCGGGCAGAACCGGCGGCTGATCTTCACGCAGCTGTACGAGGCGTTCTTCACATACCTGAAGGTGGCGTTCTTCGGCGCGGCCTTCATCTCGTTCCCGGTGGTGGCGACCCAGGTGTACATGTTCGTCGCACCCGGCCTGTATCGGCGGGAGAAGAAGGCGCTGCTGCCGTTCCTGCTTGCGACGCCGGTGCTGTTCGTGATGGGTGCGGCGCTGGCCTATTACTTCGTGTTCCCCGCGGCGTGGCGGTTCTTCCTGAGCTTCGAGTCGCCCGACGGCGGCGGCGGGCTTCCGGTGCAGCTGGAGGCGAAGGTCAGCGAGTACCTCAGCCTGGTGATGAAGCTGATTTTCGCGTTCGGGCTGGCGTTCCAGCTGCCGGTGCTGCTGACGTTGCTGGCCAAGGTGGGGATCATCAGCTCGCGCGGGCTGCGGAAGCATCGGCGGTACGCCTATGTCGGCATGTTCATCGTCGCGGCGATCATCACGCCGCCCGACGTCATCACCCAGACGGGCTTGGCCGTGCCGTTGATCCTGCTGTACGAGGTTTCGATCGTGACGGCGGGCTGGGTCGAGACGAAGCCGGTGGACGCCTGATGCACGACATCAGGGCGATCCTGGCAGACCCAAGCCTGTTTGATGCGGCATTGGCGAGGCGTGGTCTCGATCCCGTGTCACACTTTCTCGCGGTGGCGCAGGCTCAGAGGCAAACCGCTTTAGCCAAGCAGCAAGAGGCGCAAGCCAAGCGCAATGCCCTTGCTAAGGTCATCGCGCGCTCGCGCCGGGAAGGTATGGGCACAGAGGTGCTGGAGCAGGAGGCGATCCAACTGCGGACCCATATCGCTGAGGCCGAGGGCGATGTAGGCAAGTACGAAGCCAAGTTGAAAAGTATTCTTGAAGTCCTCCCGAACGTGATTGACCCCGACGTGCCGGACGGATTGGACGAGACAGCGAACGTGGTGCTGAAGCAGCATGGCGAGCCCGCGCGGCCCAACACCGAAGCCAAGGAGCACTTCGAGCTCGGCGAGGCGCTGGGGCAGATGCTGTTCGAACCCGCAGCCCGCATGGCCGGCAGCCGGTTCACCATCTTGCAGGGCGGGCTGGCGCGGATGGAGCGGGCGTTGGGCCAGTTCATGCTGGACCTGCACACGACGCAGCATGGCTACACCGAGACGCAGGTGCCGTTGCTGGTCAACGACGCGGCGGCCTATGGCACGGACAAGCTGCCGAAGTTTGCCGACGACCTGTTCCGCACCACGGACGGGCGCTGGCTGATCCCGACGGCCGAGGTGCCGTTGACGAGTCTCGTGATGGACCAAGTGGTGCCGGAGGCGAGCCTGCCGATCCGGGTGACGGCGTTGAGCGAGTGCTTCCGCAGCGAGGCCGGGGCGGCAGGGCGCGATACCAGGGGCATGCTGCGGCAGCACCAGTTCCGCAAGGTGGAGCTGGTGAGCATCGTGCACCCCGACACGAGCGCCGAGGAGCTGGAGCGGATGACCGGGTGCGCCGAGGCGGTGCTGGCGGCGTTGGGCCTGGCGTTCCGCCGGGTGCTTCTGTGCGCCGGCGACACCGGGTTCGGGGCGGCGAAGACGTATGACCTCGAGGTCTGGCTGCCGGGGCAGAGGGCCTGGCGGGAGATCAGCTCGTGTTCCAACACGCGGGCGTTCCAGGCGCGGCGCATGAACGCGCGGATGCGGGGGGCGGACGGCAAGGTGTCGGGCCCGGTGCACACGCTGAACGGCTCGGGCGTGGCGCTGGGCCGGGCGCTGATCGCGGTGATGGAGACCTATCAGCAGGCGGACGGGTCGATTGGGGTGCCGACGGTTCTGGCGCCGTATATGGGCGGGATCGAAGCGGTCCGGATTGCGGCGGCGTAGAAGGGGCTGGGTTTCGGTCGCTGCCCTGCGTGCCCCCGGGCCAGGGTTTATCGAGGGGCGGTGTTCAGACCGGGCTTGAGCCGACGGAGGCCTCATCGAGCGGCCGACCCGATGCACGCTTGTTCGGGGTGGGCCATTGCCGGATGGCGATGATGCCGCCGAGCATGATGGCGAGCAGGGCGATGCTCGTCGGCTCCGGCACGCCGGTCGGGGTCACGTCGGCGATGCTGACGTTCCCCAGGTCGATCGTCACGTCATCGAAGGTCGACGAGTTGGGGATGCCGAGGTTCTGCAGCTCGATCAGGTTGGAGACGCCGCTCGATGTGAACACCGCCGACTTGTAGGAACCCCAGGGCGTTGCGTAGACACCATACAGGTCGACGGCGCCGACCGGGGTCGGGATCAGGGAGAAGTTGCCGAACTCGACCGTGTTCACGCTGATGCTGAGGCCAGCGGGCCCTGTCGCGGCGCGGGCGTCGGCGACCACGGTGATCTGGTACTGGTGCCCGCTGACGAAGCCGCCGACCGTCTGGGTCAGCCCGGAGGTCTCGTTCTGGAGGAACGTGACATTCGATGCGGCATTCGGCGCGATGCCGTTGTCCCACAGGTCCGCTGGGACCTGCGCCGCGATCCCCGTTGCCGAGCCTGCGCCCGAGACATCCGTCCACCCGGTGATGGGCTGGCTGTAGGCGAAGCTGGTCGTGGTGCTCGTGCTGGAGAAGGTGGGGTTGACGAAGGCGGGGGTCGCCTGCGCGGCTCCGCAAAGACCCGACAAAGTCAATGCAAGGACAATCTTCTGCAGTCCGTCACGCATGATGCACTTCCAGGTTGTGCGGGCCCAGCGACTTGCGCCCATGTTTCGTTGGGATAGGCGATAGTGTTTCGGCCGCCGCGGTGCAAGGGAAAAGTGATCTCGGGCCGATACAAACCCCTCGGCGGACGACCGGGCCGTCACGGCGGCAGGGTCCTGATCCAGGCGATGATGGCGGCGGCGACGGCGTCGGGCTGTTCGGGGAACAGCGCGTGGCTGGCGTCGGGGATGATGGTGGTCTTCACGCGGTTGCCATAGGCCTGCGTCATCTCGTCCCAGCGGTTTCTGGGCTTGAAGGGGTCGCTGGCGGGGATCAGCTCCAGCAGCGGGGCGGTGCCGGCGGACCACCACTCGGATTGCTGCACCCCGGCCTTCTCCCGGCTGTCGGCCTGCATCCTCAGCGTCTTCGGATACCAGCCGTGCAGCCAAGGCGAGGGGTCGTGGCCCGGGGCGAAGAAGCCGAGTCGGAGCGCGGCCAGGCGGTCCGCGTCGGGGCTGGCGAGATCGCCGGCGCGGCTCGGCGTGGGCGCGATGTCGGGCGGGATCACCGCGGCGGCGGCGGCGGCGAGCACGACGCCGCGGACCTCGGCCGGGTGGTCGACCGCGGTCATGCGGGCGACGAAGTGGCCGAAGGCGTGGCCGACGATCACGGCCCGGCCGCCGCCCTCTGCCGTGATGACCATGGCGACGTCGTCGGCCAGCTGATGCAGGCTGATGCCCTGCATGGGCCCGACGGAACCGGCGATGCCGCGCGGCTGCGGGCGCAGCACGCGGAACCCGGCCGCGGCGATGCGGGCGGCGACGACGTCGAAGTCTTCCCCCCCGTCGCGGCCGGTGGAGGGCAGCATGACCACGGCCGGGCCCTGGCCCTCGACGTAGGTCTCGATCGTCACGCCGTGGCCGGTAGTGAAGACGCTGGCGCGGGCGGGCTCGGCCCGGGCGCCGGGCGTGGGCCCCAGCAGGGTCATGACGAGGGGCAGGAGGGCAAGGCGAACGAAGAAGCGCATCCAGGCTCACTCCTCATCGGGGATGGCAACGGTGCTGTCGAAGGGGACGTGCAGCGCGACGGCGGTGCCGGGGGCGAAGACCGTCTCGGGCCCGGTGTTGGCGTGCATCAGCGTGTCGCCGACGCGGATGCCGTAGCGGTTCATGTTGCCGAGGAAGCCCTGGGCGGCGACGACGCCGAGGAGGCGGTTGTGGCCCTCGCGGGCGGGGGCGTCCGCCGGGGTCAGGGCGAGGGCCTCGGGGCGGATGGATACGGCGCGCCGGGCACCCTGGGCGGCGGGCTGGGTGAAGACGCATCGGAGCGGGGCGGCGCTGCAGTCGACCATGGCCAGGGTGCCGGCGGCGGCGGCGGCGGGCAGGGTGCCGTGCAGCAGGTTGGTGGCGCCGACGAAGCCGGCGACGAAGGCGTTGCGCGGGCGGAAGTAGATGTCGCGCGGGGTGCCCAGCTGCACGATGCGGCCCTGGTTGATGACGGCGATGCGGTCCGACATGTCGAGCGCCTCGGCCTGGTCGTGCGTGACGTAGACGGTGGTGACGCCGATCTGCTGCTGCAGGCGCTTCAGCTCGGTCCGCATGTCCTCGCGCAGGGTGGCGTCCAGGTTGGACAGCGGCTCGTCCAGAAGCAGCAGGCTGGGCTGGCGGACGATTGCGCGGGCGAGGGCGACGCGCTGCTGCTGGCCGCCGGACAGGCGGGTGGCGGACCGGTCGCCGAAGCCGCCGAGGCTGACGGTGTCGAGCGCCTGGTCGACGAGGCGGCGGATGGTGGCGCGGTCGTGGCGTGCGTCGCGGGCGACGCGGAGGGGGAAGGCGACGTTCTCGAACACCGTCATATGCGGCCAGATGGCGTAGGACTGGAAGACCATGCCGATGCGGCGGCGATCGAGCGGGACGTCGATGCCGCGGGCGCGGTCGAAGAACACACGGTCGCCGAGGGCGATGCGCCCGCTGTCGGGGGTCTCGAGACCGGCGATGCTGCGCAGCGTGGTGGTCTTGCCGCAGCCGCTGGGGCCGAGGAGGGTGAAGAAGGTGCCGGGTTCGAGCACGAAGCTGGTGTCGCGGACCCCGCCGGCGGGTCCGTCGGCGTTGGCGTAGACCTTGGTCAGGCCCTCGACGGTGAGGGTCGCGGAGGCGGCGGCTGCCGAGCCCAAGGCGGGGCGGGCGGGTTCAGCGTCCATAGGCGGCCGAGGTGCCGCGGCGGGCGGCGACGTAGAACAGGCTGGCGAAGACGGTCATCAGCAGGGCCCAGAGCAGGCCGAGGGCCGAGAGCTCGCCGCCCTGGCCGTTGGTCCAGAGGTCGAACATGGCGACGGCCATGGTCTCGGCGCCGGGCCCCGACAGCAGGACGGCCATCGACAGCTCCTTGGCGGCGATGAGGAAGACGAACAGCCAGCCCGAGAGCAGTGCTGGCGACAGCAGCGGGACGACGACGCGGCGCAGCGTGCCCCACGGGCCGGCGCCGGCGACGCCCGCCGCCTCCTCCAACTCGCGGTGGATCTGCAGGGTGCCGGAGTAGGCGTAGCGCATGCCGTAGGGCAGGTAGCGGATGAGGAAGCCGATGCCGATCAGCCAGAGCGTGCCGTACAGCGGCACTGGGGATTGCAGCGCCAGCTCCATCATGGCCACGCCCAGCACGATGCCGGGGAAGACGAGCGGCAGGGTGGCGAGCTGGTCGAGCGCGGTGCCGCCGGGGCGGCGGCGGGCGGCGATCCAGGCGGCGGCGGTGGCGATCAGCATGGCGGCGGTGGCGGTGCCGGCCGCGACCAGCAGGGTGTCGCGGGCAAGCGACAGGTATGAGGGCACGTGGAAGACGGCGAGGTAGTTCTTGGCCGTCAGGGTGCGCAGGCCGGCCCAGCGGAACGGGCGGGCATAGGGGCTGAACGAGGTCCAGAGCAGGGCGAGCAGGGGCAGGCCGAGCACGAGGACGAAGTTGACCAGGATCAGCGCGCCGCCGACCCAGCGGGCTCGGCCGAGGTCGAAGGGCCGGGGGCGGAAGCCCTTTCCGGTGACGCTGGCGTAGCGCTCGGCGCTGCGGGAGATGCGGCCGTAGAACCACAGGAGAACGGCGACGATCGCGATCAGCACGACGGAGAAGGCGCTGGCGTGGCCGAGCAAGGGCGGCACTTGGCGGGTGGCGAGATAGATGTCGGTCGTCAGCAGCGTGACCCGGCCCGGGGTCCCGACCAGGACCGGCACGTCGAACGCCTCCAGGTTGCGGATGAAGACGAACAGCCCCATGGCCAGGATGGCGGGCCAGGCGAGGCGGAGCGAGATGCGCCAGACGGTGGCCAGGATGGATGCGCCGCTCATGCGGGCGGCTTCCTCCATGTCGGCATTGGCGGCGCGGAAGGTGGCGGACAGGAGCAGGAACACGAGGGGCGACCAGAGGAAGCCCTCGATCAGGATCATGCCGGGCAGCGAGTAGACGTCGATGAGGGTGCCGGCGCCGCCCAGCTGCCGCCAGGCGTCGTTGAAGGGCCCGGTGCGGCCGAGCAGGAACAGCCACGCGGTGACATAGAGGATGTAGGGGGTGCCGAGCGAGACGATGGTGGTGAGGTAGGCGAGCGGCTTGAAGGGCGCGTTGGTGCGCTCGGTCACCCAGGCGAGGCCGCCGCCGAACGAGACGGAGACGAGGGTGGCGGCGGTGGCGAAAACCAGGGAGTTGAGCGCGCTGGCATAGAGGTGCGGGTCGGCCAGCAGGTCGCGGTAGTGGCGGAGGGTGAGCGCGCCGGCGGAGCCGTCGGGGTTCGGGTCGGTGAGGCTGACGCGAAGCAGCACGGCGATGGGGGGCAGCACGAGCAGGGCCAGGAGCAGGATGGTGCCGAGGGCGAGCGGCCCGGTCGGCCCGGCCCAGCGGACCAGGCGGCGGGGCGCCGATGACAGGGTGGAGGCGGTCACGGTGGCCGGGGAGTCACTTGAAGAGGTCGTTGTAGACGGCGATCCAGGAGTCGAGCTTCTCGGCGGTCAGTTCCGGGGGGATGACGGTGACGGTGAAGCCGCCGCGGGCGGGCAGCAGGGTCGGGTCGCCGGGCGGGACGGCGGGGTTGGCGGGGATGTACTCGGCGTCGCGGAAGACGGCCTGGCCTTCCTCGCCGAGGGCGTACTCGATCAGCAGCTTGCCGGCGTTGGGGTGGGGGGCGTTGCGGATCAGGCCCATGGGGTTGGGCACCTGCACGGCGGGCGAGAGCGGCAGCCAGCGGACGGGCGCACCGTCCTTCGCGCTGATGACGGAGTGGTTGTTGAAGGTCATGAGCGCGATCGGGTACTGCCCGCCGATGACCTGGTCCAGCACGACGCGCTGGGAGGCGGGGACGTTGACGACGTCCTGGCGGGCGAGGCGGCGGAGATAGTCCATGCCGGCCTCGGGGCCCATCGCGGTCAGCACGTTGCCGATGAAGCCGGGCGGGCCGGCGGCGGTGGGGTCGTTGGTCCAGGCGATGCGGCCGCGCCATTTGGCGTCCAGGAGGTCCTGCAGGGACTTCGGCGCGTCCTTGTCGGGCACCAGTTCCGTGTTGACGGCAGGGGTCATGATGTACGTGTTGAGCGCGGTCCAGTTGCCGTTCGCCTCCTTGGAGGCGGCGGGCCAGGTTGCGGCGGCGGCGGGTTTGTAGGGTTCGACGACTCCGGCGGCGACCAGGCGGTGGACCACGGCCGTGCCGTCGAACACGCTGGCCTGGGGCTTGCCGGCGCGGGCCTCGTTGGTGATCTTGAGCACCGCGTCGGGGCTCGGGATGCGGGCCGCCTGGACGGTGATCCCCTTGTATTTGCGCTGGAAGCCCTCGACGACGGGGCGGACGACCTGGTTGACGATGAGGCCGGAGTACCAGACGACGGTGCCTTCCTTGCGGGCGGCGTCGACCAGGGTGCCGGACACGTCGGCCGCTGCGGTGGGGGTGGTCAGGACGGGCAAAAGGGTGGCGGCGGCCAGGCCGGCCAGGACGGATCGTCGGTCGCGTGGCGCGGTCATTGCGGTCCCCTCCGTCGCACGTTCGTCCCCGGTCTTCGCAGGGTTGGCTGAATGGGCTAGGTATATGTCCTAAGATTCGGGCTGTCCAGGCGGCGGGCCCGGGTCCGAAGCCAAGGTATAAGAAGAGGCGAGCCGGGACCGCGTGGCGGCCCGGCCGCTCCAGGGAGGGAGGATGGCCATCGACCGCAGCGCCGAGCGTGCGCCCGCGACCCGCGGCACGGTGGATCTCAGCCGCAGCACGGTCTCGCGCTATATCCAGCTGGCGACGCTGTTCCGCCGGCGGATCGAGGCGGGGGTGTGGGGCGCCGGGCGGCGCATCCCGACGGTGGACGAGCTGGCGGCGGAGTACGGCGTGGCGCGGGCGACGATCCGGCAGGCGCTGGACCAGATCGAGGCGGCCGGGCTGATCGAGCGGTTCCGGGCCAAGGGGACGTTCGTCCGCAGCGCGCCGCCGGACCGGCTGTGGTGCGAGGTGCAGACGGACTGGGGCGGCCTGCTGCGGTCGCGCGACGAGGCGGAGATCGAGATCCTGGCGATGACGGAGGGCGCGATACCGCCCCGGATCCCACCGGGACTCGGGGCGGCTGCGCCGTCGTACCGGCACCTGAAGCGCCGGCATGCGCGGCGGGGGCAGGCCTTCCTGCTGGCCGACGTGTATCTGGACGAGCGGCTGTGGCCGCTGGTGGACCGGGCGACGCTGACGCGGCACACGGCGCTGAGCCTGGTTGCCAGCATCCCCGGCATGGTCATCGCGGATGCGCGGCAGACGCTGACGATCGGCTCGGCGGACGTCGAGGTCGCGGCGGCGCTGCGGATGGCGCTGAACGGGCCGGTGGCGCATGTGAGCCGGGCCGCGGTGGACGCGGCGGGGACGGTGGTGCTGGTGGCGGACGGGACGTATCGCGGGGACCTGGTGCGGATCGACGTCAACCTCCGGGGGCAGACATGACGGCGCCGTGCTTCGACGACGCCTTCCGCGACCGGTTGGCGCTGCTGTTCCGCTGGCGGCGCGACGTCCGGCGGTTTCGCGACCAGGCCCTGCCGGAGGGCTGCCTGGACCGGCTGCTGGAAGCGGCCGACGGTGCGCCGTCGGTGGGGCTCAGCCAGCCCTGGCGTTTCGTGACGGTGGACGACCCCGCCCGCCGCGCCGTGGTGCGGGCCAGCTTCCAGGTCTGCAACGCGGCCGCCCTGGCGTCCCAGGGGGAGCGGGCCGGCACCTATGCGCGGCTGAAGCTGGCCGGGCTGGACGAGGCGCCTGTGCACCTCGCCGTGTGCGTCGATCCGGACCCTGCGCAGGGCGGCGGCCTCGGCCGCGCCACGCAGCCCGAGATGGCCGCCTACTCCGCCGTGCTCGCGGTGCACATGATCTGGCTGACCGCCCGGGCCGAGGGCATCGGCGTCGGCTGGGTCTCCATTCTCGAGCCCACCGCGATCCTGCGGGCGATCGACGTCCCGCCCGCCTGGCGCCTGGTCGCCTATCTCTGCATCGGCCACCCGGCCCGGGACAGCGACGTCCCCGAGCTGGAGGAGGAGGGCTGGGAGCGCCGCCGCCCCACCCAGGTCCTGCGCCGGTAGTCAGAGGCCGCCCAGCACCCCCACCAGCAGCCCGCCTGCGCCGCCTGCCGCCGTCCGGACGATGGCGGCCACCAGGTCGAACAGGCTGCGCACGAGGCCGGGCGCCTCGGCGGCGCGGCCCAGCTCGGCCTCCGTCTGGTGGAGCGCCCCACCCCAGGTGCCGATGAAGCGCGCGAAGTCGTCGGGCGCAAAGGCCGAACCGTCGAGCCCGGCCATCCGGAACCCCCTGCGGTCGTCCACCCCCCCGGGCACCAACATCAGCAGGAAGGGGCCGGGCCCCGACAGCGACCCGGTGGTCAACCGGGCCGCGGCCACAAGGTGCCCGGCCCGGGCATAGTCATAGGTGCCCACCAGGAAGTCGCAGTCCGCCGCGCGGTCCGCCGGGAGATCGGGGAGGGTGACGAGCCAGCGGGTCAGCACGAGGTTGGGTGCCGTGGTGGCGCCGGCCATCGCCTGCTGTGCGGTAGGCAGCCGGGTGACGGCCTCGCAGAAGGCGCGGTTCCGGTTGAGGTCGCCGGGCTTCAGAATGACGACGGCGGTGGGCATGGGGGCCAGGAAGGTGGCGGGCCCGGCCAGCTGGGTGGCGAAGCGGGGATTGTTGGCACGGGCCGGGCCGGGGGCGCCGGCGGCGCCACCCAGGCTACCGCCCGGGGTGCCGGCCGCACAGCCGGCGATTAGCAGCGCGAGGACCAGGGGCAGGGCAGGGCGCATCGACCATCTCCGTTTGACGTGGGAAAATTGCCCACATTTTTGGCTGCGGTCAACGCGCGAGTTTGGCCACCCGTCCACTCTGCGACCCCACCCCGCTCGGCGGCCGGCGAAGCCGCAGGAGCCGATCTCGTGCCGGGTCTGCCCGTCCCCGGTCGCGAGGTCTGCCAGGATCTCGCCGACCACGCTGCAAGGCTTGTAGCCATGGCCGGAGCAGGGCGCGGCCAGGACCACCTGCTCGTGCTCCGGATGGTGGTCCAGAATGAAGTGCTCGTCCGGGGTGTCGCGCAGCAGCCCCTCGTCCTTCGGGGCCGGCGTCGATCGAGCCGGTCAGCACCAGCAGCGACTGGCCGCTGGCCGCCTCGGCCTCGCGCCACAGCGCATAGGCGCGGTGCAGCAGCGGGACATAGGCCGGGTCCTCGTAGTACGGCAGGCGGATAATGCGGCTGATCTTGTGGGAGGAGCCGCGGGCGTTGGGATGTCGAAACGTTCCAGCAGCAGCACCCGCTGGCCGCGGCGGGCCAGCTGCCCCGCCGTGGCGCTGCCCATGCCGCCCGCGCCGACCACGATCACGTCATGGGTCATGCCTGCACCCCGTCACCCGACCCGCGCATAGGGCAGTCCCCGGGCCAGCCAGCAGCCGACCGTGGCGCCCAGCACCTGCCCCGACGCGTCGCGGTGGAAGGCCAGCGTCCAGTCGCCGGGCGGGGTGTGGTCCAGCGCGCGGGGGCAGGGCAGCACCCACACGTCCGGGCCCACCGGGGACAGCGTCTCCATCCGCCCCTGCCCGAGGAAGCCGGAGAAGCCGCCGTACAGCACGCCCCCGGCGTCGATGATGGTCAGGACCGCATCCAGCTCCGCGCAGCGATACCGGCCGGCGACGTCCGGAGCGGAAGGGCCGTCGCACGGGCGCAGGATGGAGTCCTGGTTTTCCGCGGGGCGAACCATGCGCAGCCCCTCTGCGCCCGGCAGCAGTCGGGTGCCGTCCAGGCCGGCCGTGCCGTCGGGCTGCACCGGCAGCAGTTCGGCGCCGTGGCCGAAGCGCAGCCGGATCTGGCCCGCGGCGGCGGCGACGCGGACGGAAAGGCCGGTCTCGGGCTCGAGATAGGCGCCGTCCCACCCCGGCGGCGGCGGGGCCGGCCCTGGCGACTCGCGAGCATGGGCCGGCGGGGCCGGCCCTGGCGACTCGCGGGCATAGTCCAGCAGGCACGCCAGGGCGTCGACGGCGGCGGCGTGGGCGTCGGACAGGTGGTTGAACAGCACCACGACGGACACGCGCTCCGCGGGCACATGCAGCCGGTGGCTGCGCCAGCCGCGCAGCGCGCCCCCATGGCCGGTGACGGCGCGGCCCAGCTCGGCCCGGCGGGACAGGCCGAACCCGTAGGCTGCCGGGGCGCCGTCCGCGAAGGAAACGGGGGCTGACAGGCGGCGATAGAGTGAGCCGGCGTCGTCGCGCGTGGTGTCGATGTGGCGTTCCCAGGCGATCATGTCGTCCAGGCTGGCGCCCAGCCCCGCATCGCCCGTCCACAGGATGCGGTTCTCGGCCGCGCGGAACCCGGTGGCGGGGGTGCCCTCGTAGCCTTCGGTGCCGTCCGGCAGCGCCCGTGTGTCCGCGGCCAGGAGGGCAGATCCCATGCCGGCGCGGTCGAACAGGCGGGCCCGCAGCAGCTCCGCGAAGCTGCGGCCGGTCCGGGCCTCCAGGATGTCGGACAGCAGGCGGAAGTTGTGGTTGACGTAGGAGAAGCGCGTGCCGGGCTGGAACTGCAGCGTGCGGGTGCCGCCGACGACGCGGGCAGCCTCGGTGTCGCCGAACGGGGCCTCGACCGGGGAGCCGTGCAGCATCGCGACGGCCCAGTAGTCGCGCAGGCCGGACTGGTTGTGGCAGAGATGCAGCGCGGCGGGCGCCGGCTGGTCCAGCAAGGGCAGGCGGGCCCGGACATCGGGGTCCAGCGCCGAGGGGTCGGGGAAGGCGTCCAGCACCGCGGCGCAGGTGAACTGCTTGGTGATGGAGCACATCCGGAACAGCGTGGCCGGGGTGAACGGGATGCGGCGCTCGGCGTTGGCGAAGCCCCAGGCGTGGCGGACGAGGACCTCGCCGTCCTTGAGCACGGCGAGGGCGCCCCCGGGACCGGGATAGGCGCGGGGCAGGGTCTGCAAGAGACGATCGAGGCGGGCGGACAGGGTCACGCGCGCAGTCTCGCGCCCGGTCTGGCGGGCGTAAAGCCCTGGACCGCTTCGTGACTGGACGATCCGGGTTCACGGGCCAGATCAGCGGGCCAGATCAGCGGGCCAGATCAGCGGGCCAGATCAGCGGGCCAATCCGGGGGACCCCCATGCCGAACGATTCGACACAGCCGAGGCCCGTCCTGGTCTGCCTGCACTACCTGGGCGGCAGCACCCGGGAATGGGGCGGGGTGGCCCGGGCCTTGGCTGGCTCGTTCCGGGTGCTTGCGGTGGATCTGCCGGGATTCGGGGCGGCCGCCACGGTGTCGGGCGACAGTGTCGCGGCGCTGGCCGACCACGTGGCCGGGGTGGTGCGGCAGGCGGCGCCGGGGCGCTGGGTCCTGGTGGGCCACAGCATGGGCGCGAAGGTCGCCGCCGTGCTGGCCCGGCGGTCGGAGGACGGGGAGGCCGGACTCGGCGGGCTGGAGCGGCTGGTGCTGCTGGCGGGGTCGCCGCCGGGGCCGGAGCCGATGGCGGAGGCGCGGCGGCAGGCGATGCGGGGCTGGTTCGCGGGCGACCCCGCATCATCCCGGGCGGAGGCCGAGGCGTTCGTCGGCGCGAACGTCGGCGCGCCCCTGCCGCCCAAGCTGCACGACCAGGCGGCGGCGGACGTGCTGCGTTGCCGCCGGGGCGCCTGGGTGGCGTGGCTGGACGGCGGCAGCAAGGAGGATTGGGCCGATCGCATCGGCGTGCTGCAGACGCCGGCCCTGCTGGTGTCCGGCGCCGACGATGCGGACCTGGGACCCGAGGCGCAGCGCCGGCTGGTCGCGCCGCACTTCGCGCGGGCCGGCCGGGCCGTGCTGCAGGGGGCCAAGCACCTGCTGCCCTTGGAGCGGCCCGGGCCGGTTGCCGCGCTGATCCTGAACGGTGCCGCCGCGTGATCCCCGACCGGTATCGCGCGCTGATCGAGACCGACCGCGTGAGTGCAGGGACGCGGGCGCTGCTGCTGGCGCGGGGGGTGGACGACGACCCCGGCTACCGGCCGGCCGTGTTGACCGAAGCGGGGCTCGTCACCCTGCGCAGCCTGGTCGACCGGGTGTTGCCGCAGCCCGGGCCCGACAAGATCGACCTGGCGGCGCGGATCGACGCCATGCTCGCCGCGGGCCCGGGGGACGGCTGGCGCCATGCGGCGCTGCCCCGGGACGCCGAGGCCTGGCGCGCCGGGCTGCAGACGCTGGACGATGTCTGCCGGGCGGTGTCGGGGGAGAGCTTTGCCGCGAGCGCCGTCGCCCGCCAGGAGCAGCTGCTGGCGCAGGTGGAAGCGGGCCAGGGCGGTGGCCCGGCGCTGGATGGCGATCAGATGCGCCTGTGGTTCCAGGAGATGCGGGCGGAGGCGGCGCGGCTGTATGTGGCGCATCCCGCCACCTTGGCGCGCCTGGGCTATGGCGGCATCGCCAGCGCCCGGGGGTTCGCCCGCATCGGGCCGGACGAACGCGACGCGTGGGAGAAGCTGGCCGGGGACGGCGCTTGAACCTGGACGGGATGCGGCGTTTCACGACCCGCGAGACGGTGGATGCGGTGGTGGTGGGCACCGGGGCGGGCGGGGCGCCGCTGCTGGCCCGGCTGGCGGCTGCAGGGTTGAAGGTCGTGGCGCTGGAGGCCGGGCAGAACCGCACGCCGGCCGCGTTCGTGGCCGACGAGATCGGCGCGGCGGACCTGTATTGGCTGGACGAGCGGCTGAGCGCCGGGGATGGGCCGCAGGCGTTCGGGGCAAACAACAGCGGCACGGGCGTCGGCGGCTCGACCCTGCACTGGGGGGCGTACGTGCCGCGGCCGGACGCGCGGGACCTGCGGATCGGGTCGGAGTTCGGGGTCGGCGTGGACTGGCCGATGTCGCATGCGGCGCTGCTGCCGTATTTGCGGGAGGTGGAGGCGTTCATCGGGGTTTCGGGCCCGGCCGCGTATCCGTGGGACCCGGATCGGCGCTACCCCTTGCCGCCGGTCGCGCTGAACGCGCCGGCGCAGATGATGCAGCGGGGCTGTGCCGCGGTCGGGATCACGACGGCCGCGGCGCCGGTGGCCGCGGTGTCGCTGGATTTCCAGGCGCCGGGGGCGCCGGCGCGGCCGGCCTGCTTCGGCTGCGGCTTCTGTCACCAGGGCTGCCGCATCGGCGCCAAGGCGAGCATGGACGTGACGTATCTGCCGGCGGCCGTGGCGGCGGGGGCCGAGATCCGGCCGGGCTGCTTCGTGCACGGGCTGGAGCGGGGGGCGGACGGCGCGGTGACGGGGGTGGTGTATCGCGAGAACGGGGTGGACCATCGGCAGGCCTGTGCGGCGGTGTTCCTGTGCGCGGGCGCGGTGGAGACGCCGCGGCTGCTGCTGCACACCGGGGTGGGGAACGGCAGCGGCCAGGTAGGGCGCAACTACATGGCGCATGTGGCGACGCAGGTCTGGGGCACGTTCGGGCCCGAGATCAGGCCCAACAAGGGCTTCCCGGCCTCCGTGATCACCGAAGACATGATCCGGGCGGCGGATGCGGACTTCGCGGGGGGCTACCTGATACAGAGCCTGGGGATCGTGCCGGCCACCTGGGCGGCGCAGGTGGCGCGGGGCCGGGGGCTGTGGGGCCCGGACCTCGTCGCGTACCTGCAGCGCTACAACCACGTGGCGGGGCTCGGGGTGAACGGCGACTGCCTGCCGCAGCCGGGCAACTATCTGGAGCTGTCGGACGAGGTGGACCACACGGGGGTCGCGAAGCCGCTGATCCATTTCGGGTATGGTCCGAACGAGTTGGCGATGAGCCGGCATGCCGCCGGGGTGATGACCCGGATCTGGGAGGCGGCGGGGGCGAGCGACCTGTGGACGTTCGAGCGGTCGGCGCACACGATCGGCACCTGCCGGATGGGGACAAACCCGGCCGCGGCGGTGGTGGATCCCTGGGGCCGCAGCTTCGAGGTGCCGAACCTCTGGATCTCGGACAACTCGACCTTTCCCAGTGCGCTGCCGGCCAATCCGGCTTTGACCATCATGGCCCTGAGCCTGCGGACGGCTTCGGCGTTCCTGCAGCGGGCGGGTTAGACCGGCGGGTGGCTTGCGTGTAACTCTCGGGCGCGGTCGTTGCGGCATGTGAGGATCGCGGTGTGCGACGGTCAACGAACCGATCGACTGGCCCCACATCATCGAGGAGATCGAATCGTTGGGGGCCTCGGAACGGTCGACTCTGGCCAGCCATGTCGGGACGATCATCGAGCATCTTGCGCGGCTGGAGGCCTCTCCGGCGCTGGACCCGAGGCGGGAGTGGCAGGAGACGGTCCTGCGAACCCGCCGCAATCTCGAGGACCTCGTCAGCCGTTCGCCGTCGCTGCGTGTATCCCTCGACGCGGTGGTCGCGGCGGCGCATGCGGGTGCGTTGCGTTTGGTTGCGAACGTGCTGGCGCTCCATGGCGAAACGCCGCGCGTGCCTGTCGCGGACTGCGGTACGGCACGGACAGGGTCGTTGGGGCGTGGATGCCCTGAGTCAAACCATCGGCCATGAAGAATGACCGCTGGTATGTGTCGTCGTTTGGCGCGCCGCCGCCCGCCAAACCCGGCGCGCGACACGAGCGGCGCAACCCGATGAAGACGTCATCGGTTCGTGCCGCTGGTATCAGGCTGCTTTCTCGCAGTTCACCATCCAGGGTGTGCCGAAGCGGTCGACGAGGGTGCCGAAGCGTTGGGCCCAGAAGGTCTCCTGGATGGGCATGGTGGGCGTGCCGCCTTCGAGAAGGGCGGCGAAGACCCGGTCGGCTTCCGCGGGGCTCTCGACGATGATGCTGACGTGGAAGCCTTTGGGCGGCTGGTGGCGGCCGGGCGGGGCGTCGGAGCCCATGAGGATGTCGTTTCCGACCTTGAGCCGGACGTGCATCACCTTGTCCGCGTAGCCGTCGGGCGCCTGGCCTGCCATGGGGCTGTCGCGCCACTTCATCAACATGACGATGCTGCCGCCGAGGCAGGTCTCGTAGAAGCGGAAGGCCGCTTCGCAGGTGCCGTCGAAGCCGAGGTAGGCGTTCATCTGCATGGGTCGTCTCCGGTCCGGTTGTTTGTCAGGCGGCGTCGAGGGGGCGGCGCATCTCTTCCTGGAAGGTCGCGGCGATGTGGCCGGCGAGCACGTCGGTGACGGGCTGGGCGGGGTTGTGGGCGGTCAGCAGGTGGATGGCGGTGTCGGGCAGGGGGGGCAACTCGCCGTGCGGCAGCAGGCGGAGGCCCTGCGGCACCCATGTGACGTTGGAGATGGTGACGGCGAGGCCGGCGAGCACCGGGGCGTGGGTGCCGGTCAGCGAGGCGGAGGTGTAGGAGACGCGGTAGCGTCGCCCGGCCTTCTCGAGCGCGCGCAGGGTGCTGCGGCGCCACGAGCAGCCGTGCGTTTCCAGTGCCAGCGCGAGCGGCAGCGGGTCGAGCCGGTGCGGCATGTGCCGGTCCGAGGTGACCCAGCGGAGCGGCCCCTCCCACAGCTGCACCGACTGCCAGCCGCGCAGCACGTGGCCGTCGGAGCAGAGCGTGAGGTCGAGCTCGTTGTCTTTCAGGCGCTGCACGACCTCGTGGGAGGGGGCGCAGAGCACGTCCACGTCGACGGCCGGGTGCGAGAGGGCGAAGCGGCGCAGCACGGCGGGCAGGTAGCGCATGGCGTAGTCGTCGGGCGTGCCGAGCCGGACGGTGCCCTGGACGGATGGGGTGCGGAAGGCGCTCCAGATCTCGTCGTTGACGGCCAGCATCTCCCGCGAGCGTTCGAGCAGGTAGCGGCCATGGCTGGTGAGGTGGACGGCGCCGCCCTTGCCGCGCAGCAGCAGGGTCTGGCCGAGCAGCGCCTCCAGCCGTTGCAGCTGCATGGAGACGGCGGACTGGGTGCGGCCGACCCGCTCGGCGGCGCGGGTGAAGCTGCCCTCCTCGGCGATGAAGGCGAAGGCGCGGAGAAGGGCCGGGTCGATGGCGGGGGCGGTCTGCATGGCATCAGTATCGTTGATGACGTGGATCAGGGCAATTCGTTTCTCTTATTGCGGCCGCAGGTCGATAACCCAGCCGTGGTCGTAAGGAGATCATCATCATGTCCCAGAGCATCAGCCGTATCCCCTCCATCCCTGCCCGGCTCCGGCCGCGCGACTGGCTCGTGCAGGCGTGGCGCCACCTGGTGGCCGCCCGGCAGGAGGCCGCGATGCGCCAAGTGCTGGCCGAGCTGGACGACCACATGCTGAGCGACCTCGGCATTTCGCGGGCCCAGGCGCGTTTCGAGGCGGACGCCTTGGTGACGGCCGATACGCTGCGGTAGTCACCTGGTGCGGCGCTTGCAGGGCCTGCGGCGCGCCCCGCCCCCGGGGCGGCGGAGGCAGGCATGGAACTCGGCGTCTTCATCCCGATCGGCAACAACGGCTGGCTGATCTCCACGACGTCGCCGCAGTACATGCCGAGCTTCGACCTGAACCGGACGATCGTCGAGAAGGCGGAGCGGTTCGGGTTCGAGTTCGCGCTGTCGATGATCAAGCTGCGGGGGTCCGGCGGGCCTTCGCAGTTCTGGGACCACAACCTCGAATCGTTCACGCTCATGGCGGGTCTGGCGGCGGTGACGCGGCGGATCAAGCTGTTCGCAACCTGCGCGGTGCTGACGATGCCGCCGCCGATCGCGGCGCGGATGGCGGTGACGATCGACAGCATCGCGCCCGGGCGGTTCGGGGTGAACATCATCTCGGGCTGGCAGCGGGCCGAGTACGAGCAGATGGGGCTATGGCCGGGCGAGGCGCATTACCAGCGGCGGTATGCCTTCTGCGCCGAATACGTGACGGTGATGCGGGAGCTGTGGGCGACCGGGCGGTCGGACTTCCGGGGGGAGTTCTTCACGATGTCAGACTGCCGGCTGAGCCCGCAGCCCAGTGCGGGGATCCCGATCATCAGCGCCGGGCAGAGCCAGGGCGGCACGCGGTTCGCGGCGCTGCATGCCGACTACAACTTCCGCGCCAGCGTGGGCATCAACGCGCCGACCGCGGTGGCCGAGAGCGTGGCGCTGCTGGTGCAGGCGGCGGCGGAGACGGGGCGGGACTGCGGGGCGCTGATCCTGACGATGATCATCGCCGACGAGACGGACGGGGCGGCGATGGCCAAGTGGGAGCACTACAAGGCGGGGACGGACCTGGTGGCGCTGGGTGCCCGGGCCGAGCAGGCGAACGACGACAAGACGGCGGACCGGTTCTCCGGCGCGACCCGGCATCGACACCTGGCCGCGCCGTTGCCCACCAACCAGGGGGTGCTCGTGGGGTCCTACGCCAGCATCGCCGGCATGCTGGACGAATTGGCGGCGGTGCCGGGGGTGCGGGGGGTGATGATGACGTTCGACGACTTCGTCATCGGGATGGAGCAGTTCGGCACGCGCGTCCAGCCGCTGATGCGCAGCCGGCAGGCCGGGTCATGACGGGATCGGGAGGAACAGCGCCTCGGGGGTGAGCGGCCGGGACACCAGGCCCTGGGTCGCGAGATAGCCGGCGAGGGTCTCGATGTTGCGGCGGTTGAGGGGGCCCAGGCCATAGGCCCAGGGGTCGGGGCCCAGCACGGCGCGCTCGTGCTCCCACGCCTCCTGATACCAGGCGAGCGGCACGAGGCGGGGGTTGGCCATGCGGCGCATCGCCAGGTGCCGGGCCTCGTCGAAGGCGCGGTAGAGGCTGGCGGCGACCCAGTCGTGGCGCTCGACGAGGGCGGCGCGGAGGGCGAGCACGTGCATGATGGGGAAGATGCCGGTGCGGCGGACGTAGGCTTCCTCGGCGGCCTGGTGGCCGGGGAAGAGGCGGGCGACCCTGGGGTCGGCGGCGACGAAGGGCGCGATGACGTCGGTGTGCAGGACGGCGTCCAGCGCGCCTTCGGCGAGCCGGGTGCCGATCGGGGCGCCGGGGGTCAGTCGGGTGAGGCGAAGGCCGGGGGGCGGGTCGAAGGGCACGTCCTCGTCCAGTTCGGAGAACCAGTCGATCGCGCGGTGCGGGACGCCGTGCTCCTGCTCCAGGATGCCGCGCAGCCAGACCAGCGCGGTCGCCTGATACGCCGTCACGCCGACCCGGCGGCCCACCAGGTCCTGCGGCGTGCGGATGCCGGCTGCGGTGTTGACGAAGGCGAAGCCGTGGCGGAAGCGGCGGTGCGGGAAGACCGGGATGGCGCGGAACGGCAGGTCGCGATCATGGCCCATGATGTAGGAGGAGGCTGACAGCTCGGCGGCGTCGAAGTCGCCGGTGTGGAGGAAGCGGGCGTGGCGGGCGGTGGAGTCGAGGTGGGTGGAGACGTGCAGATCGATCCCCTCGGGCTGCACGGCGCCTTCCTTCAGGGGCCGGGTGATCTCGTAGTCGCCGCAGACGAGGTGCAGCTTGAGGCGGCCGCTCATGAAGCGGGTTTGCGTTCGGACGCCAGGGCGATGCACTCGATCTCGCAGCCGTTGCCGTGGCTGAGCTGCAGGACGCAGCTGGTGCGGGCCGGGGGATCGATGGGGAAGAACTCGGCGTAGACGCGGTTCATCTCGTCGAAGTCTTCGGCGCGGGCGAGGATGACGTGGACCTTGACGGCGCGCGCCAGGCTGGAGCCGGCGCAGTCCAGCATGTGCGCCATGTTGGCGAGGGTGGCCCGGACCTGGTCGGCGATGGGGCCGTGCACGCGCTCGCCGGTGCGGCCGTCGATCGGGCCCATGCCGGAGAGGAAGACCCAGTCGCCGACGCGGATGCCCGGGGAGTGGGGCAGGGCGTAGTTGGCCGAGACGTTCAGGATGGGGTTGGTGGGCTGGACGACGGTGCGTTCGAGCGGCGGGGTCATGGGGCCGCCCCCGACGGACCAGGCCCGGCGAGGGCGATGCAGTCGAACTCCACCTTGGCGCCGCCGTGCAGCGCCACGCCGCAGACGGTGCGGGCGGGGGGCGTGCCGGTGAAGACGCTGCGGCAGACGGCGTTCACGTTGTCGAGCTCGAGCATGCTGTAGAGGAACACGTGCAGCTTCACGACCCGGTCGAGGGAGGAGCCGCGTTCCTCCAGCAGGGCGCGCATGGCGTCGAGCACGAGGCGGGTCTCCTGGATGGCCGAGCCGTGCCAGGGCTCGCCGGTGGCGGGGTCTGTGGCGCACAGGCCGGACAGGAAGATGAGCGGGCCCGCCGCGATGCCGGCCGACATCGGCAGGCCGGATCGGGCACCCAGGTCGAGCGTGGGGTCGGCGGGCCGGATGACGTCTCGGTTCAGGGTCATGGGCACACTCCTCACGCGGCGGCGATGACGTCCATCTGCACCTTGAACCCGGCCTCGATCTGCACGCTCCAGACCGTTCGGGCCGGCGGGCCCTTGGGCATGTATTGGCGATAGACGCGGTTCAGCACGTCGTACTCCAGGCGATCGTAGATCATGGCGTGGACCTGGACGAGGCGATCGAGCGAGGAGCCGGCGGATTCGAGCAGCAGGCGGAGGTTGCCGAAGATGCGGTGGGCCTCGGTGGTCAGGGTGCCGTGCTCGCGCTCGCCGGTGTCGGGGTGGATGGGCAGCAGGCCGGAACAGAAGATGAGGCCGGCGGCGCGGATGGCCGGGCTTTGGTGGTGGCCGTAGTGGCGGCGCATGTCGAGGCCGGGGCGCGGGGCGGGGATGACGTCCATCGGGGCTCCGATCGTTATCGAGGGGCTTCAGGAACGGGGGGTGAAGCGTTCCTGTTCGGTGCGGGGGCGCCAGCGGGAGAGCCGGGCTTCGATTATGTTGGTGACGGTGGTGAGCATCAGCATGAGCGCCATCATGAGGAAGACGATCGCGAGGGCGCCGCTGATGTTGTAGCCGGTGGAGTAGGCGTTGAGCCGGTAGCCGAGGCCTTTGGACGAGACCATGAACTCGCCGAGGATGACGCCGACCAGGGCGAAGGGCAGGCTGATCTTGATGCTGGTCAGGATCCAGCTGGCGGCGCTGGGCAGGGTGACCTTGGTGAAGACCTGCCATTCCGTGGCGCCCTGGACGCGGGCGACGTCGCAGAAGGCCTGGTCAACGCCGCGGACGCCGGCGAGGGTGTTGAAGAAGGTGATGAAGAACACGAGCGTCGCGCCGAGGAAGACCTTCGACGCGATGCCGATGCCGAACCAGACGATCAGCATGGGGGCGAGGGCGACGCGCGGGATGCTGTAGAGGCCGAGCAGGATGGGGTCGAGCACGCGGGCCACGTAGTCGGAGCGGGCGAGGATCACGCCGAGGCTGATGCCGGAGAGTGCGCCGATGCCGAAGCCGAGCGCCATCTCGAAGGCGGTGACGGCGAGGTCGTCGTAGAAGCCGGGGTCCGTGAGCTCCTGCGCCATCTGCAGCAGGATCTGCCAGGGGGTGCTGAAGAAGAAGGGGTCGAAGAGGCGTCCGGCGCCGAGCTGCCAGGTGCCGAACAGCAGCGCCAGGCAGACGGCGCGGCCGAGATGGACGGAGAGCGCGTTGTCGGCCGACAGCCAGCGCCGGGCGGCGCGGCGGGGCGCGGGCCCGGTCGTGGCGCCTGGGGCGAGGGCAGGTGAGGCGGCGGGGCTAGTGGACAAGGTTGGTCAGCCCGGTCATCTGCGCCGCGAGTTCCTGCCAGAGGGCGTCATAGAGGCTGCGGAACGCGGGCTGGGTGGCGATGTGGAAGATGTCGCGCGGGCGGGGGATGTCGACGGTGTCGGTGCGGACGATGCGTCCGGGCCGGGCGCTCATGAGCACGACGCGGTCGGCGAGGCCGATGGCCTCGGTCAGGTCGTGGGTGACGAACAGGACGGTCGCGCGCTGGGTCTCCCAGATGGACAGCAGCATGGCCTGCAGCACGAGGCGGGTCTGGGCGTCGAGGGGTCCGAAGGGTTCGTCCATGAGGATGACGCGGGGCTGGTAGATCAACGAGCGGATGATGTTGCCGCGCTGGCGCATGCCGCCCGAGAGCTGGTGGGGGTAGGCGCCTTCGAAGCCGTCGAGGCCGACGCGGCGGATCCAGCGCCGCGCCTCCTGCTCGCGGGCGGGCCGGCCGACGCCGGCCAGCTCCAGCGGGAAGGCGACGTTCTCGAGCAGGGTGCGCCAGGGGAACAGGTTGTCCTGCTGGGTGACGAAGGCGACGTCGCGGCTGGTGCCGTCGATCTCGCGACCCTCGATGCGGATGGAGCCGACGGAGGGCGGGGACAGGCCGGCGACCAGGGTCAGCAGGCTGGACTTTCCGCAGCCGCTGGGGCCGACGATGGTCACGAACTCGCCGGCGGCGACGTCGAGGTCCACGGCGTCGAGCGCCAGGGTGCTTTCGGCGCCGCGGGAGAAGCGCTTGCCGACGTGGGCGATCTCCAGCATCGCTCAGGGTTTCGCCGCGGGTCGAGGCAGATACTCGTTCGTGGTCACCCGGTCGAAGGGGGCGGCCACCTTGATGGCGCCGACGTCGAGCAGGAAGGCGGCGGCCTTGTCGACCGCGGTGGGCGACAGCGTGCCGCCGCGGTTGAAGGCGGGCTTCACGTTGGTCAGCGTCTCGGCCAGCAGCGCGTCCGACACGCCGCCGAAGCGCTTGTGCAGCTGGGCCATCTGGCCTTCGACGGGCGTGTCGACGGTGGTGGCGACGGCTTCCACCAGGGCGGCCAGGAAGCGGCGGACGGTGTCGGGGTTCTTCTGGGCGTAGTCGGGGCGGACATAGACCAGCTCGTAGAGGAAGTCGTTGAAGGCCGGGTCGGCGCCGCTCATGTTGCTGGTCATGCGGATGGCCTTGCCGCGCGACTGCGCCAGCTCGGTGAAGGGGGAGCCGGTGCAGCCGACGGCGATCTGCCCGTTCTCCAGCGCCGGGAGCATGGACGCGGTGGCGCCGACGCCGACGATCTGCACATCTTTCTGCGGCACGAGGCCGACGCGCCGGGCGTAACTCTGGAGCAGGAGGTAGGTGAAGGCGCCGGGGCGGGTGGCGCCGACGGTGAGGCCCTTCATGGCGCGCAGCCGGGCGTCGAGCGGGGTGTCGGGCGTGATGTGCAGGCTGTCGGCGGTGGTCTTGTTCATGGCGCATTCGATCGCCATGCGGGTGACCATGGCCATGACGGCGAGCAGCGGCTTGCCCTGCTCGAACGAGGTGAACAGGCGGTTGGGGGTGGAGATGGTGAACTCGACGCTGCCGGCGATGAGGGCGTCGACGTCCGGGCCGTCGCCGTTGGTGCTGACGATCTCGACGTCGAGGCCCTGCCTGGCGAACAGGCCCTGATCCTGCGCCCAGTACAGCGGGAACATGACGATGGAGGGGGTCGGGATGGTGACGTGCAGCTTCTGCAGGGACTGTGCCGTGGCGGGCTGCACGGCGGCGAGGATCAGGGCAAGGATCGGGGCCAGGATCAGGGCCAGGATCGGGGCCAGGACAAGGGCGACGCGGGTCATGGGCGCAGGGCTTTCCTTCATCGCCCCGGTCGATGCATGCCCCATGCCATGAGGCTCAATACACCAGGGCCTCGCGGATCGGCGCATGGGCGGCGATGCGTTCGTAGGCGAGCGGGGTGAGGTCGAGCGAGACGAAGCGGTCGTGCAGCAGCAGCTCGGCCACGCCGCGGCCGGTGGCGGGGGCGTGCATGACGCCGTGGCCGGAGAAGCCGTTGGCGAAGACAAGGTTCCGGACCTCGGGGTGGCGGCCGATGACGCCGTTGTGGTCGAACAGGTTCATGTCGTAGTGCCCGGCCCAGGCGCTGTGCAGGCGGAGGCGCTCCAAGGCGGGGATGCGGTGGGCGAGGGCGGGCCAGATCACCTCCTCGAACAGGTAATGGTCCGGCTCGAAATCCTCGCCGGGGTGGGGGTCGCGCGCCTCGTCGGGCAGGGCGGCGCAGATGAAGCGGTCGCCTTCGGGGCGCATGCAGACCCCGGAGGAGTCGAAGACATAGGGCATGCCGGCATTGGGGATCGGGGCCTGGAAGACGAACATGGTGCGCTTGCGCGGCTCGACGGGCAGGGCGCAGCCGGCCAGCGCGGCCACGCGGCCGGCTGCGGGCCCGGCGGCGTTCACGACGGTGCCGCAGGCGAAGGCATCGCCGTCGGCGCATCGGAGGCCAGCGAGGCGCGCGCCCTGCCGCTCGAAGCCCACGACTGCCTTGTCGACATAGGTCACGCCGCGGGCCCGGGCCTCGCGCCGCAGGACGCGGAGCAGCATGTAGGCGTCGAACCAGCCCTCGCCGGACAGGCCGAGGGTGCCGCCCACCAGGTCTTCGGTGTTGAGCCAGGGGAAGCGGGCGGCCAGGGCGTCCTGGTCGAGCCAGGCGATCTCGGAGCCGAGGCGGACGAAGGTGTCGTGGCAGGCGCGTAGCATGGGGGCCCGGGCGGCGTCGGCCAGCAGCAGGTAGCCGTGGCGCTGCAGCCCGATCTCGCCGTCGGGGCCGAAGCGTGCGGTCATGCCGGCCAGGAAGTCGAACGAGAACTGCGACATCTGCGTGCTGATGGGCGTCGTGAACTGCTGCCGGATGGAGGCGGCGGAGCGGGCGGTGGAGGCGAACTGGTACGACGGGTCCTTCTCGAAGACGGCGATGCTGCCGGTGAAGCCGAGCTCGCGCAGGAAGAAGGCGGTGGCGGAGCCGATCACGCCGCCGCCGACGATGGCGATATCCACGCTGCGTCCCGTCATCGAACCCCCTTACGCGCATCCCGCACGGCCAGAGTCGGCCGTGCGGGCGCAAAGAGCAATCCACGACGTGGGGCGACAGCCTGGGGGCGATAGCCTGGGAGCGGTAGCCTGGGAGCGGTAGCCTGGGAGCCGTCAGCGGACCGCGGTGATGAACGGGCAGCCGACCTGGTCGAGCGGACGGACCGTTTCCGCGGGGGCCAGGGTGGAGACGACGGTGCAGTAGTCCCAAGGTTTCGTGCTCTGGGCCGGCGACTTGACGCGCAGCAGGTAGGCCGGGAGGACTGCGCGGCCGTCGGCGCGGACGGAGCCGGGGCCGAAGGCGTCGTCGTCGCTGGGCATCGCCTTCATCTGCGCCACGGCGGCGGCCCCGCTCGATTTCGCCTTGGGCACCCCCATGGCGGCGACGGCGCGGAGGTAGTGCATGGTGATGCCGTAGCAGCCGGCATGGGTCATGCCGGGGTACAGGCCGCCCATCCGGGGCAGAACGCGGGCGGTGAAGGCGCGGGTGCGGTCGTTCAGGTCCCAATAGAAGCTGTTGGTGAACTGCAGCCCCTGCATGGTGGCGAGGCCGGCCCCGTGGATGTCGCCGAGGAAGGTGACGAGCGCCGCCAGCTTCATCGTGCCTGCGAGGCCGAACTCATTGGCCTGCTTGAGCGTGTTCACGAGGTCGCTGCCGCCCACGGCCAGGCCCAGCACCTCGGCGCCGCTGGCCCGGGCCTCCAGCAGCATGGCGGAGTAGTCCGTGGTGCCGAGCGGGGCTTTGGAGCTGCCCAGCACCTTGCCGCCAGCCTCCGCGACGAAGGCGCTGGTCTCCTGCTGCAGCGAGGCGCCGAAGGCGTTGTCGGTCGAGATGAAGTACCAGGTCTTGCCGCCCGAGCGGGTGATCTCGGCGGCGACGGCCTTGGACAGCATATAGGCGTCGTAGGTCCAGTTGATCGTGTTGGGCGTGCACTGGCGGCCGGTGAAGTCGCTGGCGGTGACGGCGGCGCCCATGCAGACCTTGTCCTTCTCCTTGGCGATGAACGACGCCGCGAGCCCCACGGCGGAGTTCGGTCCGGCGATCATCATGTCCACGCCCTCGGAATCGAACCAGCGGCGCACGATGGTGCCGCCGACGTCGGGCTTGTTCAGGTGGTCGCCGTAGACGATCTCGGCGTTGAAGCCCTTGGTCTGCGGCGCGAAGTCGATGACGGCCTGGCGGGCGCATTCGACGCCGGGCAGGCCGAGCAGGTCGTTGTAGAGGCCGGAGAAGTCGGCGAGCACGCCGATCTTGACGCTCGGCATCTGCGCCCGGGCGGCGCGCGGGATCGCGGTGCCGAGGCCCAGGGCTGCCGAACCCTGCAGAAGGCTGCGACGGTCGATGTTCATGGTGTCCGCTCCCTTGTCTTGTTTCTTATGAGGGTCCGCGCCGGGCTCAGCCGGGCAGCCGTGCCTTCTCGATCCCGGCGACGTCGCAGGCGGCATCGACCATGGCGGAGAAGTCCTGGCCGCCGAAGCCGCGCGCCCGGGCGACGCTGAACGCCTCGCGCGCGGCGGCGGCCATGGGCATGGGCACGCGGGCGGCGTTGGCGGCCCCGATGATGAGGGTCAGGTCCTTGTGGGCCAGGTCGATGGTGAAGCCCGGCGCCACGTCGCCCTTCAGCACCTTGGCCGGCCAGGCGATCTTCAGCTGGCCGTTCACGGCAGTGGTGCCGTACAGCACCTCCAGCGTGCGCTCCAGGTTCAGGCCGAAGCGCTGGGACAGCGACAGGGCCTCGGCGTTCATCTGGCACGAGGCGACCGCGAGGAAGTTGTTGACCAGCTTCGTCCTCGTGCCCGAGCCGACGGGGCCGCAATGGTAGATGGTGCTGCCCATCGCCTCCAGCAGCGGCTTCACGCGCTCGAAGTCGGCGACCTCGCCGCCGACCATGAACAGCGACTCGCCCCGGTCGGCGTGGCTCGCGAGGCGGCCGACCGGCGCGTCGACGAAGCCCAGGCCCTTGTTTTTGGCGGCCCGGGCGAGGGCGTCCGTCGTGTCCGGGTCGATCGTGCTCATGTCGAGCAGGACGGTGCCGGGCTTTGCGTGGGCCAGGACCCCTTCGGCCATCGTGAGCACGTCGTGGACGACGGCGGAGTCGGGGAGCATCGTCACGATGACGTCGGACGCGGCGGCCAGCTCGGCGACGCTCGGGCAGGCCCTGGCCTGGAGCAGCTCCAGCTCCTGCATGGCGGCCGGGTTCACGTCGTTGACGCGGAGGCGGAAGCCCTTGCGGCAGAGATTGGAGGCCATGGGGCGCCCCATGCGGCCCAGGCCGATAAATCCGACGTCCATTGCATCTCCTCCGCGGCGCCCCGTTCCGTCCGGCGCCTTTGTCGGCACGATACCGGTGCGGGCCGGGACGGCCCTATACAAAATCGGCAGGGCTGGTCAAAAAGAGCGGGTCGTCGGCTCCGGCGCCGTCCGACGCACTAGCTTCGCTTCAACGGGCCCTGGGGCCGCGTTCGCACAATCGGGGGCTGCCATGGACACGGTGATGTCGGACATGAGTGTGGAGCCGGCCTGGCCGGGCGAGGTCTTTGCGTGCCTGAAGCAGCAGGATGTGCGGCAGGTCTGCTACGTGCCGGATGCCGGGCACTCGCGGCTGATCCGGATGGCGCACGAGGACCCGGCGATCCAGGCGACGGTGCTGACGACGGAGGAGGAGGGGATCGCGCTGGCGGCGGGCGCCTGGTTGGGCGGGCAGCGGGCGGCGCTGCTGATGCAGTCGAGCGGGGTGGGCAACTGCATCAACATGCTGTCCCTGATGTCGATCTGCCGGTTTCCGCTGCTGACGTTGGTGACGATGCGGGGCGAGTGGGCGGAGTTCAACCCATGGCAGGTGCCGATGGGCCAGGCGACGCCCGGGGTGCTGCGGGCGATGGGGGTAACCGTGCTGCGGATCGAGCATGCGGCGGAGGCGGCCGAGGTGGTGGGGGCCGGGGCGGCGCTGGCGTTCGAGGGCGACCAGCAGGTGGCGGTGCTGATCTCGCAGCGGATGATCGGGCGCAAGCAGTGGGTGGGGGGCAAGTGATGGCGTTCGGCACGTTGGACCGGCGGGCGGCGGTGGCGGCCCTGCTGGTGGACCGGGGCGGGCTGCTGGTGGTGACGGGGCTGGGCTCGCCGACGTACGACGTGTTCGCGGCGGGGGACGACGACGCGAACTTCTATCTGTGGGGGGCGATGGGCGGGGCTGCGCTGATCGGGCTCGGTCTGGCGCTGGCGCAGCCGACGCGGCCGGTGGCGGTCATCACCGGGGATGGCGAGCAGCTGATGGGGGTGGGCGGGCTGCTGACGATCGCGGTGAAGAAGCCGCCGAACCTGAGCGTGGTGGTGCTGGACAACGGGCATTTCGGCGAGACCGGGATGCAGATGAGCCATAGCGGGCACGGCGTCGACCTGGCGGCGGTCGCGGCGACGGCCGGCTTCGCGCGGGTGTTGACCGTGACGACGATGGAGGAGATGGCGGCGGCGCGGGGGGTGCTGCAGGACACGGCGGCCGGGCCGCGGCTGCTGCGGATCCGGATCGCGCCGGGCGAGACGGAGCGGGCGCTGCCGGCGCGGGACGGCGTGTTCCTGAAGACTCGGTTCCGGAAGCTTCTGGGGTATGCCGTCGCCTGAGATCGGGCGGGACCACGGCGCGGCGTGCCGACCGGTCCAGCCAGGCTGGACAAGTCGGGCTGGACAAGTCGGGCTGAACGAGCCGGGCTGGACGCGCCGGGTCGTTTTGTTAATGTAAACGTCCGAGTTGGCCAGGAACGGAGCAGGCGATCATGACGACGACGGTTATCGGGGCGGGCCAGGCAGCCACCAGCAGGACGATCGCGTCCGGCGACACGCTGATCGTGACCTCGGGCGGAACGGCGAATGCGGTAATCGTCGGGACGGGGGCGACGCTGGTGGTGTCGTCGGGCGGGACCGCGACCGCGACGCAGGTCTCGAGCAGCGGGTACGAGCTCGTGCTGGCCGGCGGGACCGCGACCGGCACGCAGCTCTTGAACCGGGGCATCCAAAGCGTGACCGGCGGGGTGGCGATGAACACGGTGGTGTCGAGCGGCGGGTACGAGTCCATCGGCTCGGGCGGCCGATCGGTCGGGACCTTCCTGTTCGACGGAACGCAGGTGGTGCTTGCGGGGGGCGTGGCATCGGCCACGACGGTGAACAACCCGGCGGTCCAATACGTGAGTGCCGGGGGCAGCGCCGTGGGCACGGTGATCAGCAGCGGCGAGCAGTTCGTGTCGTCCGGGGGCTCGGAAACGGGCACGATGGTGCTGGGCGGAGCGGACGCGGTGGATAGTGGGGGATCGGCGACGGCGATCACGCTGACGAATTTCGGAACCCTGGATTTCGGTGAGGTGCCCTACGTGCTGGGGTCGGTCGGGACGCTGAACGCGGCGACGGACGTGCTGACGATCGCGGAGAACGGCAAGACCTATACCGAGCAGCTTGCCGGGTCCTATGCGGGGGGCACCTTCTCCACCGGGTATGGGCCTTACACGTTGGGCGGCACATTGGTGAAGGTGTCTGGCGTGACGTCTTCGACCAGCGGTGGGACGACGACCAGCGGTGGGACGACGACGAGTGGCGGGACGACGACGAGCGGCGGCACGGGCGGGCAGACCGTGACGGGCAACAACATGACGGTGACCGTGGCGAGCGGGACGGTGACGACGCCGTCGGGCGGGGTCGGCAACGTGATCCGGATGGGTGCAGGCGCCGTGGTGGCCAATGCGGGCGGGGCGGACACGGTGTTCGGCGGCACGGGGGCCGACACGGTGAACGCGACGGGCAATGCGGTGGTGGTGGGCGGCGCGGGGCTGATGACGTTCAACGGGGGCCCGGGCAACAGCACGATCTTCGCGGGGGCCGGGGGGCTGGCCTATACGGGGGGCAGCGGCGTCGACATCGTCGTGGGGGGCACCAGCCCGATCACGGTGAAGGGCGGTTCGGGCGGCGGCACGTTCTTCGGCGGCGGCAACAGCACGATCACCGCGGGGTCCGGGGCGCAGGCGGTGCTGGTGGGCAGCAACGGCGACACGTTGAACTCGAACGGGGCGGCGGGCGACCTGTTCGGCGTGCTGGGCGGCAGCGTGACGATGAACGGGATCAGCAGCACGGGCAACGACGTGTTCTTCGGCGCGGCGGGCACGGGGACGCTGAACTTCATCGCCGGTTCGGGCAACGTCATCATGGGGCTGGGGCAGGGGACGAACGTGGTGACGCTGGGTGCCGGGCACGACGTGGTGTTCGGCGCGACCGGGACGACCGGCGTCTCGACGATCACGGTGGGGACGGGGTCGGCGGATATCGGCCTGGGCGGCAAGGCGGCCAACGTCGTCATCGCCGCGGCCGCGCAGGCGCGGACCATCGCGCTGTACAACTTCATGCCGAGCGCGGACAAGGTCGTGCTGTCCGGGTTCGGGGCGACGGCGGTCGCGGACGCGCTGGCCAAGCAGTCGAACACGAATGGCGGGACGATCCTGACGCTGTCGGACAAGACGAGCATCGTGCTGCTCGGGGTGGCGCGGGCGGATGCGAGCTACTTCGGCTGAGCCCGCGCGGGTCCGGGTCGGGACCGGTGCAGGGGGGCTTGTGGCAATCCTGCAACGAGTGGGACCGGTACGGTCGGGGGGTGGCCGGTTCGGGCGTGCGCCCGACGCCGGATCGTTCTAGGCTCGATTCGTCGGCCTGTTGGCCCAAGAGCGTACGAGGAGACCAAGCGGGTGCCGAACAACGTCCGGACACTATTCGTGTTCTGCCTGCCCGTCGTCTGTGTGCTGGGGGGGCTGACTGCCAGCCCGGCGCGGGCGCAGTTTCAGACGAACGTGACCGTCACGAACGCCAACGCGGCCCCGGTGTCGCAGACGCTCTCGTTGCAGGATCTGACGGCGGCGCGCGCCTTTGCGATCGGGGGCGGATACCCGAACCTGAGCAACGCCTATGCCGGGCTGCGGAGCGGGCTGCTGGGGACCATCAACTTCAACAACCGGACGGCGAGCTTCTCGGCCCCGGCGAACAGCACCGCGGTGACGGTCGCGGCCTTCGGCTCGGTGCGCAGCTTCGACGAGGGCAACCGGGTGCGCAGCCTGCAGGCGGCGGTGAACAGCTACCTGGGCAACGCCAACGCCTCCATCAACGGGCCGAACGTGCTGTCGAACCCGGCGGTGGGCAACCCGCAGAGCCTGGCCAGCCGCATGACGTCGCGGGACTTCATGCAGGCGACGGGGATCGGCGCGTTCGACCAGACGGGGCTTTCGGGCGGCGCGCCCGCGGCGGGCCATGCCCTGGTCGCGACGCCAAACGCGCTGACGGCCGGGGGCGAGGTGTCGTATGCCTCGGCCCGCGGCGTGGACCTGACGTCGGTGACGGTGCCGATCGACTACACCGCGTATTTCTCCGACCCGCGCTACAGCGTGGCGATCGACATCCCGATCACCTACCTTCGGGTGGGCAGCGCGGATGTGGGGCAGGGCTCCATGGGCGCCACGTTCAAGTTCCCGGTGGCGGACAACTGGTCGCTGGCGACGTCGGTGCGCGGCGGCGTGGTGGGGTCGCAGGACCTGCTGCTGGGCAACTTCTCGTATTCGGGGGGGTTGGGCAGCCAGTACCTTCTGTTCCTGGGCGACTACAAGGTGACGATCGGCAACTCGGCGGGGTTCATCAAGACGACGCCGTTCCAGGTGGGGACCTACACGACCGGGCCATCGCGGCTGAACGTGCCGCTGGTGAACGGGCTGAGCCTGGAAGGATCGTTGCCGTTCACGGTGTTCGACAAGCCGACGTCGTACGAGGCGTATGTGGTGGACACGTATTTCGCCGGGCAGCAGATCGCGATCCGCCATTATGACGAGATCGGGGCGAACTTCGGCACGCGGCGGCGCGACGGCGAGCAGAGCTGGGACAGCGCCCGGCTGGGGATCGCCTATACGGCCGGGCGGTCGTTCAACATGGTGAGCCTGCGGGCGAGCTACCGGTTCTGATGATGGTGCGGCAAGGCTTGCGCGCGTCGCTCCTTGCCGCGGCCCTGCTGCTGGGCAGCTGCGGGACGGCGATCAACGTCGCCAACAACACGCTGTCGCGGGCGACGCTCGATCTGTCGAGCGCCGATGCGGACGACCTGCGGGCCGGGCGGATCGACCGGGTGCGGGAGCGGTACGGGACCCGCGCGCCGGGCAGCCTGACGCCGGCGCAGCTTTCCCTGTATTGCGACGTGCTCCTGAAATACCGGGACTTCGCGGCGGCGTCGGCGTGCCTCGATCGGTACCAGGCGGTGGCGGGGGGCGAGAATGCCCGGTCCGTGGTGGGCAAGCGGGCGCTGATCGCGCTGGCCTTGGGCACGGCGGCGCAGGCGGCGAGCCTGACGTCGGGGGCGGGGGACCCGGGGTCCCGGTATGTGCATGCGCTGGCGGAGGCGCGGCAGGGGCGGATGGGCGAGGCGCGGAGTGCGGCCGACGGGTTCTCGCACCAGTTCGAGCCGAAGCAGGTGTATTACGCGGCGAACCTGTATTCCGCCGTGGGCGACAATGCCGGCGCGCTGCGCGTGCTCGAGGACCCGCAGCGGCGGCTCCTGCGGGATTACGGGCTGACGCCGAACCAGACGGCGTTCGGGGCCGCGGCACTGGCGCCGTTCCGGCTGGATGTGTTCGACGAGTTCAGCTTCGGCTTCTTCAAGGACCTGTCGTATGCCCCGGCGGGCAACATCTACGTCGAGTACCTGGCCGCACATTCGCTGATCGAGCTGGGCCGGTGGGACGAGGCGGCGCGGCGGCTGGACGTGCTGTCGGCCTTCCCGGGGCTGGTGGGCTATCGCGATGTGCAGTGGCTGGTGCTGTACGACCAGGCGCGGCTGGCGATGCACCGGGGACGGGCCCCGGAGGCGGCGGGGCTGCTGCGGCGCAGCGTGGACGTGATCGAGAGCGTGCGGCAGTCGGTGGGCAGCGACGAAGGGCGGATCGGCTTCGCGTCGGACAAGCAGGCGGTGTATGCGCTGCTGGTGGGAATCCTTGCGGATTCAGGGCAGACGGATGCGGCGTTCGAGTATGCCGAGCGGGCGCGGGGGCGGGCGCTGGTTGACCTGCTGGCGAGCCGCAACGACCTGGTTCCGGCGCAGATGTCGCGGGCGGAGGCGGAGTCGTCGTTGGACGGGCTGCGCCGGGCGGAGGGGCAGGAGGCGCTGGCGGCGGCGGTGGCGGATGCGCCGGGCGGGGCCGGGTCGGCGTTGCGGGGGTCGGGCAGTGCCGGGCTGCGGCGGAGCATCGCGCAGCGGGCGCCGACGTTGGCGCCGCTGGTGGGCTCGGTCCCGGTGGACCTGGCGGCCATCCGGCGCGACCTGGCGCCGGACGAGACGGCGATCGCCTATTACGCGACGGGTCCGAGCTGGATCGCGTTCGTCGTGTCGCAGTCCGAGCTGCGGACCGTTCGCCTGCCGATGACGGATACGGCGCGGACGGTGCTGGGCTTCGTGAAGGCCGTGGTGTCCACGCGGGCAGGAGGCGACGCGCAGGCCTATATGCCCGGCGCGCGGGCGCTGTACGACGGGTTGATCCGGCCGATGGAGCCCTACATCGCCGGCAAGCGGCTGGTGCTGGTGCCGTACGGCATCCTGCACTACGTGCCGTTCGCGGCGCTGCATGACGGCAGCGGCTTCCTGATCCAGAAGCACGGGTTCCGCCAGGTGCCGAGCCTGAGCGCGCTGACGGTGGCCCCCAGCCAGCAGGCGGGCGGGGGCGGGAGCCTGGTGATCGGCAACCCCAGCCGGTCCGACGCGCCCAACCTGCCGAGCGCGCAGCAGGAGGCGACGGAGGTGGGGCGGATCCTGTCGGGGTCGACGGTGCTGCTGCGGGGGGATGCGACGCTCGACCGGTTCCGCGCGCTGTCGTCCAGCCGGGAGTTCATCCATATCGCGAGCCACGGCCAGTTCGACTCGCGCAACCCGCTGCAGTCCCGGCTGCTGCTGGCGCCCGACGCGGGCAATAACGGGGACTTGCTGGTGGGCAGCCTTTATTCGCTGCGGCTGAACGCGAAGCTGGTGACGCTGAGCGCCTGCGAGACGGCGGTGAACCAGGTGTCGGACGGCGACGACCTGGTTGGGCTGACGCGGGGCTTCCTGTTCGCGGGGACGCAGAACGTGGTGGCGACGCTGTGGGAAATCGACGACGCGGCGACGGGGTCTCTGATGGGGTCGTTCTATGCCGCGGTGGCGCAGAACGTGGCGGTGCCGGAGGCGCTGCGGCAGGCGCAGCTGGAGACGATGAAGCGGTACCCGCAGCCGTTCTTCTGGGCGCCGTTCGTGCCGACCAGCTTCTCCCGCAAGCGGGGCTGACCGGCCCCGCCCCCGGCTTCGGGCGTCAGGCGCCGAGGTTGATGACGGTGACCCGGCGGTTGCCGGCTTCCGGCACGTTGGGGCCGGTGGGCACCAGCAGATGCTCCTGCCCCATCCCGGCCGATTCCACGCGGGCGCGGTCGATGTGCCATTTGGCGACCAGGTATTCCACGACCTTCGCGGCCCGGCGTTCCGAGAGGGACTTGTTCATCTCGGGCGTGCCGACCGTGTCCGTGTGGCCCTCGATGCGGAAGTGCGAGCCGGAGAGGGTGCTGCTGGTGAGCGCGCGGCCCAGCTCGTCCAGGGTGTGGGTGGCGCCGGGGGCCAGCTCGGCGGAGCCGGAGGGGAAGTTGACGGTGAGGTTGACGGAGCGCGGGGCGGACGGGCGGACCGGGGAGACAGCGGCCGGGGAGGCGGCGGCCGGGCGGCCTGCGGCGACGCGGGCGCTGGCCGAGGATGCCGGCCCCGGCGACGTGGCGGGGCCGGCATAGGGCGCGGGCTGCGCCGTGGTGCCGGAGTAGGCAGGGGTTGAGGCAGGGGCCGATGCGGGGGCGGCGCTGGACGGACCGAGCTCCCGGATGCCGCGGGTGCCGGTGCTGCTGCCCGAGCGGAGCGACTGGATGATCTCCTCGGCCGAGGGGGTCTGCGCGGCTGCCGGGGCCGGCACCACGAGGGCCAGCATGGCGGGCGCCACCATGGCGATGAGCCCGGCGGCTGCGAGAGACGGCCATGCGGCGTTCGGCGGCGATGGGCGCATCGAAGGTCCCCTTCTTCGTTCGGGCCGTGAACTTCGGCCGCGGTATCATTGCTCAGGTGATGCGTGTTTGCCAGGGCAAACCGTGGGTGCGTCGCGCAAGGTGTCCGGCAGCTGTGGCGGCGAAGCCGTTGCACGCGGCTGGTCCGTTGCACTATCGTGTTGGGATCGAGGAGGCTCCATGTACACCGACGAGCAGAAGTCCTGGCTGACATCGTTCCTCGGTGACGGAGCCCTGACAGCGCCGGACAATCCGGCGGCGGGAACGGGGACGGGGGATGACGACACCGTTCCGGGCGAACCGGCCGGGCTTGCGGGCGACGCTTCGGACGGGGGTCAGGACGGGGGTCAGGACGGGGAACCGGGTGGGGGGCTGGGCGCGGATGCGGACCAGGGAGCGCCGCCTGCGGCACAGGCCGAACCGGGCAGTGTGGGGAAGGGTGCCGGCGAGGTGGAGCGGTTCGCGCCCTTGCCGATCATCATCCTCGGGGTGAAGGATCTGCTCGGCGAACTGACCGGCACCATCTTCGTCCACAACGCAACCAGCCAGCCGCTCATCCTCGACCCGTCCAGCGTGGCGCCGATCAGTGGCGCGACCTATGACAGCAACAAGCCGCTAGCCCGGATCGAGCCCGGCAAACAGGACCAGTTCAAGCTCAAGACCAAGAACCTCCTGCCCGACGTGCCCTTCCTGCCGAACGTTTCCACCTTCGACGTCGAGGGCACCCTTCGCTACACCGTCGGCGAGGGCGACACCGTCTTCGCCTGTCATTACCACAATCCCCGAATCCCGCTCATCACGTCCAACAGCGCCGACGGCACAGTCACCGGGACCAACGCCGCCAACTTCACGGTCACCAAGCAGACAGCCACCCCCGGCAACGACTCGACCTTCACCTTCGAGCTGTCGGGCGGCGGCACGGCGCCGCCCACGCCCCTCCCGGGCGGCGGCGGGGTCCAGCTCAGCTGCCGGGTCACGGTGGCGAACCAGACGCAGTCCGTGCTGTATCTGCGCAAGCAGGACAAGGCGACCGGCGACTACGTCACCAACGCCGCGACCAGCCTGAAACCGGGCGAGAGCACGAACTTCGTCTTCGAGGCGACCCCGAACGGGACCGACAAGGAGATCCGCGGGCTCATGAGCTGGGACGTGGACGACCCGAAGCTCGCGACGTGGGACCTGATGTGGGACAACCCGCAGGGCGCCAAGAACTACACCGCGGGCCTGCTGACGCCCAAGGACGGGCCGTTCCACTCGCTGGACCAGATCGACGACGGCGACGAGAACGTGCCCGTGACCTTCACCCTGTCCGGCGGCGGCGCCCACCCGAACCCGCCGGACGCCAAGCCGGGGACCACGACGGTGGTCGTGACCAACAACTCCGCGGCGCCGCTGAAGCTCTCGGGCCAGACCTCGGACGCCGGCGCGTTCCAGGGCACGGTGCCGGCCAGCGTCGACCCTGGGAAGTCCGTGACCATCGTTCAGGCGGCGGCGGCCGACGCGCCCGCCAAGGGCTGCAAGGGGTCGCTGACCTGGGATGTGGGCGACCCGAAGTCGGCCAGCTGGACGCAGCACTGGGCCTTTGTCCCCGGCGGCAAGAACACGGCCGACGCCGCGTCCGACCCCGGCGCGGCTGGGTTCACCTCGGACGCCGAGATCGCCGACGGCGACAATCCCACGGCGAAATTCGCCCTGTCGGGCGGGGCGGCGCCGGTGCAGCCGGACGACGCCTTCGCGCCGCCGCCGAAGTCCAAGCAGCCGACGCTGCGGGTGGGCGACGAAAGCCCCGATGGCTGGATCGAGTATGCCCAGGTCCGCCTGGCCAACTTCGGCCTGGGCGGCACGGCGGACGGCAAGTTCGACAAGGCGATGGAGACGCGGGTCCACAAGTTCCAGCAGCAGCAAGGCCTGCAGGACGACGGCGTGATCGGCAACGAGACCTGGGCGGCGCTGCGGGAGGCGCCGCACGAGGCGGTCGGCACCGACGGGCGAACGCCGCATACCTTCGAGGAGAAGGGTGCGCAGGGCCGGTTCATGACCGAGAAGCCCGACTGCACGGCCTATTTCCCGACGCAGGACCAGTATCGCATGACGGTCATCTCGACCGGGGAGCAGGCGCTGGACAAGTTCAACGCGACGGTGGAGGTGATCCGCCCGGACAAGACCTCGCACACCCATCATTTCCCGATCGGCGCGGCCGAAGTGCCCATCAACGACGGGCAGGCAAGCCTGCACTACGTGACCATCGACAAGTTCTCGGAGGTGTATGGGCTGAAGGACCCGGACCCGGCCAAGAATGTCGATCCGTTCAGCTGCACCGTCGACGCCTACCTCGACCAGGCGATCGGCGGCGACCGCTTCACCGGCCCGGTCGCACCTTGAGGCTTGGGGCGCCGCGATGCCGCAGGTGACGGTGATGACGGCGCAGCTGATGTGCACCATGGGGGTGGCGCCGTCGGTGCTGCAGGTGCTGCCGGTCAACCGGGTGCAGTGCGGCAAGCAGGTGGCGGCGAACATCATGGACTTCGCGCCGATGGTGAACATCATGCCGTTCGGGATGTGCATCTCACCCGCGAACCCCATGGTGGCGACGGCCACGGCGGCGGCGCTGGGGGTGCTGACGCCCATGCCGTGCATCCCGAACACGGTGGCGCCCTGGATGCCGGGCTCGCCCACGGTGCTGATGGGCGGCATGCCGGTGCTGAACAACACGTCGACCTGCCAGTGCCTGTGGGCGGGGACGATCAGCATCGTCATGCCCGGGCAGGTGCAGACGACGGTGGCTTGAGGGGGCGGTGGGGGTTGGTGGTTGAGGTTGGGCGTGAAGGCGGAACTATCTTAATAGATTGAAAGACGGCCCGCATCGAACAAAGCCATGTTCTGGTGCAGACCCGCCATTGGATGTCAGGGGACGGCCACGCGAATCCGAGCGGGATTGGCATGGTCAGGATCGATGTCGATGGCGGCCTCAAGCTCACGAACGTTCCTTGATGAGGGCTTTGTCGGCCAGTCGGTCCAGGGCGTAAGGGCTTTGAGGCGCGTTCGTGCGTCGTGCTGATGTGGGTTGAGCTTGTGGGGATAGGCCCGCGTGGATCCCCGGACCGACGTTCGGGGATGACTGGTTTTGGGGCGGGCTGCGGTTCGGAGGTCTTTTCCGTCAGAGGCGGACGGCCATCGTGTCGTCGGACTGGTCGTGGGGTGGGGTGTTCGGTTCGAGGATGACGGCGGTGATGTTGTCGCGGGCGGTGGCGGCGAGGGCGGCTTCGATGAGGTTTCGGGCCGGGTCGGGGCCTTGGAGGAGGGGGATGATGGTTCCGGGGGGCAGGGCTCGGAACAGGCCGTCGCTGCAGAGGAGGAAGCGGTCGCCGGGTTCGGCGCGGCCGGTGATCTTGTCGAGTTCGGGGGCGGAGCCGTCTGCGCCGATGGCGCGGGTGAGGACGTTGGCGTGGGGGTGGCTTTCGGCGTCGTCGGCGGCGACGAGGCCGGCGTCCACCAGGTCCTGCACCAGGCTGTGGTCTCGGCTGAGCTGGGTGAGTTCGTTGTCCCGCAGCAGGTAGGCGCGGCTGTCGCCGCACCAGAGGCAGGCGAAGTGGGGGCCGTCGGCGAGGAAGACGACGAGGGTGGAGGCGATGGTGACGGGCTGGCCGGTGTCCGCCGTTTCGGCGGCGGCCTGGGCGCGCAGGTCGTCGTGGACCTGCTGGACGCGGGTGCGGACCTGCTTGACCAGGGCGGCGCCGGCTTCGGTGAGGGGGCCCTCGAGGGCGAGTTTCAGCTTTGCGGAGGCGACCTCGCCGTGTTCGTGGCCGCCGGCGCCGTCGGCGACGGCCCAGAGGTTGTGGGCCGGGTTGGCGGCGAAGCTGTCCTCGTTGCCGGCGCGGACGGTGCCGACATGGGTCTCGGCCCAGGCCGTCCAGCGCAGGCTCAAACGACCAGCTCCTCGGTGCGGTTCGGGATGCGGCTCCAGACGCCGTTGATGACGGCGCCCAGGCTGCCGTCGGGCAGCTGCGGGCGGTATTTCACGTTCACCGACCGCGTGATGAAGGTGCAGCTCTCGGTCACGATGTCGCCGTTCGCCCATTGGATGTTGGTGAACAGGATGCCGATGAACTCCATCCGGAGGTAGACCTCGCCGGCGGCACTTCCCCCGGCGGGCTTGCGCTTGACCACGACGGCCCCGTACAGCGTGTCGCAGTCGACGCAGTGCTTGAGCAGGGCGGCGGAGGCGGCGTCGATCGGGCGTTCGAAGGTGATGGGCTGCACGGGGCAGCTCTGGGCCTCGCCTTTCTTGGCGGGGGCTGCGGCCGTCGGGTGCTGCGGTGCGGCGGCGCGGCCCGGGCCGGCGCCGGGCGCGGGCTTGCCTGCCGCGGCAGCGTCGGGCTTGGTGGTCTGGATGGCGAACTTGAAGTTCGTGATCTCGAAGGTGAACCCCTTGCGGAAGCCGCGCAGCAGGGGGCCGGGTGGCTCGAGCGCGGTGTTGCTTTCGCCGGGGACGGGCCTGCCGCCGCGCTGGGGCAGCACCATCATCAGCAGGTCGCCGCCTTGGGTCTGGGCCATCTACTGATCCTGCCCGGTCTTGGGCTTGCCGTTCTTCAACCGGTCCCACTCGGCGCGGGAGACGGTGCCGCTGAGGCTGCTGTCCATGTTCTGCTGGCGGTATTGGACGTCCATGTGGCTGCAGGTGAACTCGCAGCTTTCGGTGACCATGTCGCCGTCGTTCCAGGACAGCGAGGTGAGCATGACGTCCTTGAAGTCGATGCGGAGATAGCCGACGGACTGGGTCTCGGTGGAGCCGCCCCGGCGGCCGGCCCGCAGCGCCTGGACCGATCGGGCGAGGACGGCGAGCTGGCCGCCCCCGGCGGTGGAGCTGGCCGACAGGCGCTTCACGAGGGTGGCGCTGCGGAAGCTGATCTGGTTGGCGCATTGCGCGAAGAACACGGGCGAGGCCGCATCGATGATGCGTTCGAACGAGAAGGTGTCGAACAGGACGGGGTAGCTGATGTTGCGCAGATCGGAGTCCTTGGCGCTGCGCCAGCGGTCGAACGGGTCGTTGGAGGCACCGGCGGCGGGCGCGCCGGACGCGGGCGCGCCGTGGGCTGCGTGGGCCGCGCGGGCGCCGTGGACGGCCGGCTTGCTCAGCACGCCCACGCCCTGTTCCTGGGGTTCGACCTTGATGCTGAAGCTGAAGTTCGTGACCTCGAAGAAGTTGCTGTAGTCGTCGTAGTCGGCGGCCTGGAAGCCGTTCATGAAGGTGTCGCCGGGGGCGAGGCCCAGGGCGGACTCGCCCGAGACGGCGCCGCCGTCGGCGAGGACGAACATCATCAGGATGTCGGCCTTGGTGTCATCCATGGGCGGTTCCCTGTTCGGAGACCAGGCGGGAGGTGAGTCGCAGCGAGACGCTGAGCCCTTCGAGCTGGTAGTGGGGGGTGAGGAAGACGCGGGCGTCGTAGATGCCGGGGCGTTCCGGGACGTCGACGACGACGACCTTGCCGGCCGAGAGCGGGTGGGCGGCCTTGAACTCCTCGGACGAGGTGCTGGGCGAGCCGTCGACGTAGCCGATGAGCCATTCGGACAGCCAGGCGTTCAGCTGGACGCGGGTGATGGCGGAGCCGATCTTGTCGCGGACCATGCACTTCAGGTAGTGGGCGAAGCGGCAGGACGCGAAGAGGTAGGGGAGGCGGGCGGAGAGGTTGGCGTTGGCGCTCGCGTCCGGGTCGTCGAAGATCTGGGGCTTCTGCAGGGACTGCGCGCTGATGAAGGCGGCGACGTCCGAGTTCTTGCGGTGGACGAGCGGGATGAGGCCGCAGGATGCGAGCTCGGCCTCGCGGCGTTCGCTGATGCAGATCTCGGTGACGGTGCGGCGGTCCACGTTGCCGTCGGCGGTGGGGTGGTGCAGCACGGGCAGGCCCTCGACGACGCCGCCGCGGTCGATGCCGCGGATGCGGGCGCACCAGCCGAACTCGCCGAAGGCGCGGGCCAGGTTGGCGGCGAAGGCCCAGGCGGGGTTGCCCCACAGCAGGCGTTCGGTGTCCGGGCCTTCGGTGTGTTCCTCGAAGGCGAAGGCGTCCAGCGGGTCGGTGGCGGCGCCGTAGGGCAGGCGGGCCAGGAAGCGCGGCATGCACAGCCCGACGTAGCGCGAGTCCGCCTGGTCGCGCAGCGCGCGCCAGGCGACGTATTCGGGGGTGCCGAAGATGCGGACGAGGTCGCGCGGATTGGCGACCTCGGCCCAGCTTTCCATCTGCAGCAGGCTGGGGGCGGCGGCGGCGATGAACGGGGCGTGGCACGCGGCGGCGATCATGGCCATGTCGGACAGCAGGGCGACGTCGTCGGGGCGCTGGTCGAGGTCGTAGTCGCCGATGAGCACGCCGAAGGGCTGGCCGCCCAGCTGGCCGAACTCCTCGTCGTAGAGGCGGCGGAAGATCGGGCTCATGTCCCAGGCCTGGCCGCGGAACTTCCGCAGCGTGCGGACCAGGTCGCGCTTGCCGATGTTGAGCACCCGGATCAGGACGCCACGTTCCGGGTCGGAGGCGCGGACGAGCATGTGCAGGCCGCGCCATGTGGCCTCGATCGCCTGGAAGTCGGGGGCGTGCAGGATGGCGTTGAGCTGGGCCGAGAGCGCCTGGTCGATGCCGGCGACGACCGATTCGAGCGCGTTGCGGACCCCCTGGCGGTGCAAGCCGGGCTCGCGCTGGAGGTGTTCGGCGAGGCAGGCGAGGGCGGGCCAGGGCAGGGTCGCCTCGGTCGCCTCGGGCAGGCGGGCGGTGCCGACGGACTGGCCGAGCAGGACGGTGAAGTCTGCATCGAGGTCGGGCAGGGTGGGGGGGCCGTCCATGGGATCAGTTGATCGCGATCGTCGCGCCCTGCAGCGTCATGGACGCGCCGGCCTGCAACGACATGGTGGCGGTGGACTGCACGTCGATCTTCATCCCGTTGATGGTGACGCCCGTGGTGTCGATCTTGATGGAGTTGCCGCCGACGGTCAGGGTGATGGACTGGGCGGCGGTGATGGCGCTGGTGCCGGCCGAGACGTCGAGCGTGTGGTTGCCGGACGAGACGGTGAGCTTGTCGTTGCCGGTGCTGACGGTGTGGGTGCGGTCGTTGGTGACGGTGACCTTCTCGTCGTGCTTGACCTCTTTCTTGTAGTCGTACTGGGCGTGCAGGTAGACCTCCTCGGCGCCGGCCTTGTCTTCCATGCGGAACTCGTTGGCGCCGCTGCCGCCCGGGCTCGAGCTGGTCTTCATGCCGGCCTGGGTCTTGTTGTCGGGCAGGGTGTAGGGGACCTTGTTGTTGGCGTTGTAGACGACGCCGGTGATGAGCGGGCGGTCGGGGTTGCCCTCCAGGAACTCGACCACGACCTCCTGATCGACGCGGGGGATGAACAGGGTGCCCCATCCGGAGCCGGCCCAGGTCTGGGCGACGCGGATCCAGCAGGTTCGGTTCTCGTCCTGGGTGTCGCTGTGGTCCCAGTGGAAGCGGACCTTCACGCGGCCGTACTCGTCGGTGGTGATCTCCTCGCCGGGCTTGCCGACGACGCGGGCGGTCTGCGGGCCGCGGATCATGGGCCGGGGGGTGCGGCGTTCCAGGCGGAAGGGCTTGTCGGCGGGGATGCAGTGGACCTGGACGCGGTAGGTGTCGAGCGTCTCGGCGTTCGGGTTGGGCGTGCCCTCGATCCCGCCGACGCTGGTGCTGGAGCGGATGGCGAGGTAGTCGCGGTTGAGCGGCTGGTTCGGGTGGTCCTTCATCTTGAAGCGCCAGCCGCACAGCAGGCCGCGCGAGTTGCTCTGCGCCGCCGAGACGACCCGGCGCCCGCTGATCGCCTGCATCCGCACGTCGGACAGGCGATGGCCGTCGGACGCGGTGTCGTAGGGGCCGGGGTATTCGAAGATTTCGTGGTCGTTGTGCTTGTGCGTCGGCATCTGGACGGTCTTGGCGGTGAGGTCGGCCGAGGGGGTCGTGAAGTTGTAGTCCTGGAAGGTCCATTTGCCCGAAAGGAGGGCCAGGTCGCTCGACCAGTCCCAGAGGTGGTCGGCGACGTGGCGGTACTCGGTCTGGTCGTAGCGGAACGGCAGGTCGCCCTTCAGCAGCGGGTGGGCGTTGGGGTCGTCGACGATGACCAGGGTGTGGGACGAGGTGTCGAAGGTGAAGTGGTAGTAGAAGCCGAACTGCTCCATGAGCCGGGTGACGAAGTCGAGCGAGGTCTCGCGGTACTGGACGCAGTATTCGAGCTGGATGTCGCCGGCGCCGCCCTGCCGCTTGTCCTGGAAGTCGGAGAACCCGGCGTCGCGGAAGACCTTGGTGACGATCTGGAAGGCCGACATCTTCTGGAAGATGCGGCAGTCCTGGGTTTGGGACAGCAGCCAAACCCAGGGCCGGACCTCGAGCTTGAAGCGGTATGCGCCGCCCGAGAGGCCGGCGGAGATGACGCGGGTGACGATGCCGTGGAAGTAGCGGTTCTGCTCGGTCTCGTCGGGTTCCTCGTAGAGCCAGATGGCGCAGGTGGCGCCCAGCAGGTCGGCGGCGTTGGCCTTGACGGTGCCGCTGGAGACCTCGAGCTGGATGAGGAAGGGCCGGCCTAATTCCTGCTCGACATGCAGGCCGTCGAACAGCAGGCGGAAGCTGGGTTTGGGGCTGAACGTCACCTCGACCGGGGCGTAGTCGGCGATGTGGCTCTCGGAGGCGGAGTCGGACATGGGGCGCCTCCTACAGTTTTGCCGGGCAGCGGAAGCTGCGCAGGGCGGCCAGGGTGAAGGGGTTGCGGACGGAGCTTGCCGCGAGGTCGAAGACGGCGGTGCCGCCGCCGCCGGCGAAGCTGACGCGGAACTTGTCGGGCTGACCGCTGCCGGCGATGTGGCCGTCGAGCATGCGCAGCAGGGCCCAGGGGCCGTTCTGCTCGGTGATGGCGGCGGCTCCGCCGGCGGTGGGGGTCATGGTGACGCGGGTGGCCGACTTGCCGCCGGGGCCGGGCCAGGTGAAGGCGGTGCCTTCGGTGGGGCCATGGGCGTAGGTCAGCGTCTGGCCTGCGATATCGAGGCTGACCTGGCCGACTGCGGCGTCCAGGGTGGCGGGGGTCAGCTGGAAGCGGACCTGGATGGCGGTGCCGCCGGCGAACAGGCCTTCGCGGATCTGGGCCGCCTTCTCGAACTCGGCCAGCGAGGCGGGGGAGAGGGTGAGCGGGGCGCGTTCGGCGGCCTGCCAGCGCCAGGGCTTGGCGGTCGTGTCGACGAAGGGCTTAAGATATTGGTTGAAGAACGCCTCGATCTTGCCGCCGGGGCCGAGCAGCTGGGTGAAGTCGTCGATGGGGACGTCGTCCTTGCTGGCGGCAACGAAGGGGTAGCGGTTGAAGGCGGCCTCGCACAGCGGCAGCACCTGGGACTTCCAGGCGTCCGACAGCTCCTGACTGGCGCCGTTGGCCGCGACCTGGGTGGCGTTGCGGGCGATGGGGCCGAGCATGGCGGCGACCTCGGGCGGCATGCCGCGCGTCATCTCCTGCAACTGGGCCGCGGGGCTGCCGCCTTGCGCGCCGCCCGCGGCGCCTGCTGCGCCGCCCGCGTTGCCGCCCAGGGTGCCGAGCAGGCTTTGGCCCTGGCTGGCGGCGTTGGCGGCCTGGTTGAAGCTTTGGTAGATGGCCTGGATGCGCTGGATGGCGGCTTCCAGCCCCGACACCTTGCTGTCGGTGCCGGTGGCGAAGTCGTGCAGGGCGCGGAAGTGTTCGTCGACGCGCTTGGCCGGGTCCATGGGTTTGCCGCCGGGGTCGGTACCGAAGGCGTCGGACAGGATGCTCATCATCTCGTTCTGGCGGATGCTGAGCCCGCTGCGGGCCTCGAAGGCGGCAAACCCTGCGGCGCGCTGGGCAACGCGGGCCCCGCGGGCCTGGGCTGCGGCGGCGACGGCGTCGGTGGCGGCGGGGCGGCTGAGCTGGGTCTGGCTGTCGATCGCGGTCAGCAGGTCGCGGAGCGGCGAGGAGGGGGCGGACAGCAGGCTGAGCTGGTCCAGCGCCTGCTGCATGGTCGTGTAGGGCTTGACGGCGATATCGGCCAGCATCGCGTCCCAGCGGCGGGTGTAGTCGTCGAGATAGATGCCGAGGACGTCGCGGCGCAGGCGGTTGGTGTCGCGGATGGTGGTCTGGACGTCGCGCTTCTCGCGGCCGAGCACCCAGCCGTCTTCGGTGATGTCCTGGGTGACGCTGGTCAGCAGGGGCAGCAGGACGTTGTGGTAGCCGGCCCAGGTGTAGATGCCGGCCAGGCCGCTATCGAGGGGCTTGCCGGACTTGTGCTGGAACACCCGGCCGGCGCCGGGGCCGCCGTTCTCGGCCACCGTCCAGGCCGGGATGGCCAGCACGCGCTTGCTCCGCAACAGCCGGTTGTAGCTGTATTCGGCGAGCGGCTCCTTCGTCAGCACGGCGCGCGCCTGGGCCACGAGGGCGGTGTTGAGCGGGACGGGCTGGAGCGGCTGCTGCAGCAGGGCCTCGACGTGGTCCATCAGAAGGTCGCGGTTCGCGGCGTCGTCCTCGGCGGGGTAGGCGGCCAGGAGGTCGGCCTGGACCCACTGGGCCACCAGCTCCTTGTCGAGCGGGCCCTGGCGGCCGAGCACGAGGTAGACCTTCAGGGTCTGGTACAGGAAGTCCAGGTTGTTCATCTGGGCGGCGAGCTTCGCCTCCACCCGGGTGAGCAGGCGGGGCAGCAGGATGCGGTTCAGCGCATCGATGTAGGCGTCGCGCGCCGCCAGGCCGAGCTTGCCGCCCTGATAGAGGCCGAAGGTGAGGGACAGCGGGGCGTCCTGGTCGCGCTGGTTCCAGCCGCCGCGGATGCCGCGCAGCGTCTCGAGCGGGGGCAGCGTGGCGGCGAGGTCCTGGTCGGCGGGGCCACGGCGCTGCAACTCGGCGAACTCGGCGCGGTAGGTGGTGGTGCCGGCATGGACCTGGGCGATGAGGTCGCGGTTGCCGATGTAGCTGCTGAACCAGGAGCCGGTGAGCAGCAGCAGCACGAGGGCGCAGGCGGCCCAGGTGCCGATGCCGATCAGGCGCAGCCGCCGCTCGACCTTGCGGTCCGAGCCGGCCAACGCCGCCTCGCCGAAGACGACCTCCTTCAGCAGGCGGGACAGGAAGTAGCTGCGGCCGGGACCGGACGGCGCGGCGACGGCCTGGCGCGGGAGGCCGAACTCGCTGGCCATGCTGCCGAGCAGCCGGTCGATCGCCGTGCCCTCCTGCGTGCCGCTGGTGAAATAGAGGCCGCGGAGCAGCGGCCGCGCCTCGAGCCGGCTGGGGCGGAAGATCTCGGTCAGGAACTCGGTGGCGACGTCCTTCAGCGAGGCGACCTGCTGGGGGAAGCCGTAGATGAGGCGGCGGCGGCGGATGTCGGTCTCCTGGTGGACGCGTTCCAGCATGCGGTCGTTCAGGCGGCCCAGCAGCAGGTCGAACTCCGCGGGCACGGCCGCGACCGCGCCTTCGTCGCCGTCGGCGGCGCCCTTCGCGTCCGAGCCCTCGTCCAGCGGCAGGGTCATGCCCCAAACCTGCTCGCGGTCCTCGCGGCCGAGATTGTCGAAGAACTCGGAGAAGCCGACGATCAGGTCGGCCTTGGTGAACAGCATGTAGACGGGCAGACGCAGGCCGAGCCTGTCGTGCAGCTCGCGGATGCGGTGGCGGATGGCGCGTGCATGGGCCTGGCGCTCCGCCTCGGTCTGGGTCGCGAGGTCCGAGAGGCTGATGGCGACCATGACGCCGTTCAGCGGCTGGCGGCGGCGGTGCTTCTTCAGCATGTCGAGGAAGCCGAGCCATGCGGCGGCGTCGACCTCCTCCGCGCTGTCCTGCGTGGTGTAGCGGCCGGCGGTGTCGATCAGCACGGCCTCGTCGGTGAACATCCAGTCGCAGTTGCGGGTGCCGCCGATGCCGCGCACCGGCTGGCGCGCGGTCTCGAGCGGGAACTTCAGGCCGCAGTTCTGCAGCGCCGTCGTCTTGCCGGCGCCGGGTGGGCCGATCATCATGTACCACGGCATGGCGGCCAGGCGCTTGCGGGAGCCGCCGAGCTTGGACTTGCGCAGCGACAGCATGGCCTGGTGCAGCCGGTCCTTCAGCAGGGCGACTTCCTCGGCGGAGGCCTTGGCCGTTTCGCGGGCACGGACGTCCGGCGCGGGCTCGGTGATGCCTTCGGCCAGCTTCTTGTCGCGCCGGTTGGATTGCAGCTCATGCAGCAGGTTCGAGACGAGCCACAGGACGAATAGCACGGCGACGGCGATGATGCGGGCGACCTCGGTCTCCAGCGGGTGCATGGCGCCGAAGCCGAACATGGGTCCGAGCAGCCAGACGAGGACCATGAGGACCAGCACCACGAGGGCGGTGCGGAACCAGCGGGAGCGGGACAGGCGATAGACGAACCGCATCAGAGCGCATCCGTGTCAGTGAAAAGGGTGCGCATCAGAGCGCATCCGATTGGCGCGTGAGCACGATCTCGGTGCGGCGGTTCTGCTGGCGGCCGTCGGGCGTTGCGTTGGGGGCGATGGGGTCGCGGTCGCCCTTGCCTTGCGCCTTCACGCGGGCGGGGTCTTTCAGCCGGGGGCGGAGCGCGCTGGCGACGGTGTCGGCGCGGGCCTGGGACAGCTCGAAGTTGGAAGGGAAGCGGGCGGTGCGGATGCCCTGGTTGTCGGTGTAGCCGTTGACGGTGACGAGGCCGGGCTCGGTTTCGAGGGCGTCGCCGATGCGGCTGAGCAGGGCCGGGTAGCTGGAGCCGAGCACGGCCTCGCCGGAGGCGAACATGTTGCGGTTGGTGAGGCGGATGGTGATGGTCTGCGCGTCTTCCAGGACCTGGACGAGGCCGGCCTTGATCTCGGGGGCGAGGAACTCGCGCAGGCGGACGCTGAAGCCGGTCTGCGGGGCTGCGGCGGGTGCCGCGGCTGCCGCGGGCGGGGGAGCGGGCTGGGTGGCTGCGGCGCGGCGCACCGGCAGCGCCTGGGCGGGGGGCAGGCCGGCGAACTCGGCGAAGGCCTCATCGGAGACGCCGGCCAGCACGAAGCTGAACACGACGTAGATGCCGATGGCCAGGATGAAGGTGGCCAGGGCGAGGGCCCAGCCGGGGATGCGGCTGGCCAGGCTGCGGGCGCCGGCGGCGATGCCGCGCCAGTGGGGCGACAGCTCCCGCTCGAAGTCGCCGCGCATCTGCCGCAGCATGCGATAGACGCCGTCGCGCAGGTCCGTCAGGGCAGCCACGCCGCGGGGCATGACGCGGTAGCGGCCCTCGAAGCCGAGGGAGGTGCAGAGGTACATCAGCTCGACCACCGGGGCGTTGTGGCCGAGGTCCGCCTGCATGGTCTCGAGGATGTCGAAGAAGCGGTCGCCGCCGATGACCTCGCCATGGAAGACGCTGGTCAGGCTGTGCTGCACCCAGCTGGACTGCATGCCCCAGGGCGTGCTGAGCACCAGGTCGTCGATGGTGGCGCACAGCGCGTACCGGGCGGCGCGCAGGGAGCGTGTGTCGAGCCCGGTGGCGACGGCGTCCACCTCGAAGGCGCGGATGGCCTTGACCATGGCGTTGCGCAGGCGCTCCGGGTCGGGCGCCTGCCCGGCGCCGGCCCCGATGCGGATGGCGGCGGCCAGCACGGGCGCGGCGGCGGCGACGAGGGCGTTGTCGCCGATCTTGGGCACGGCGCGCAGGGGGGCGGAGCGGGGTGCGCGCTGGTCCCCGCCGGCGCCCGCGGGGCGGGGGCGGAATATGGTGCCCTCGGTGTCGCCAGGTTCGGCGAAGGGGTCGCTCGTTGCATTATTCGCCATGGGTCATCCCCGGATCGCCCAGCATTCGATCTCGAGACCGGGGATGTCGCCCGCGATGTGGATGGCGACGCCGCCGGCATGGGCGAGGGCGGTCCAGTAGGGGCTGCTGCGGTCCAGCTCGAAGTAGGAGGTGCCGGCATAGTAGGGCAACTGGCGGGGGGCCACGGGCAGGGCGCGGATGGCGATGCCGGGCAGGGCCACGTTGATCAACTCGCGGATCTGCTCGACGGGGCCGATCTTGATCTGGTTCGGCAGGCCGCGGCGCAGCGTCTCGGCCGGGATCTGCGCCTTGACCGCCAGAACCCAGGTGGCGTCGGTGACGAGGCTGCGGTCCAGGATGGGGCCGACGCGGATGCCGAACTTGCGTTCCTGCAGCGGGATGGGGACGGCGGTCTGTTCCAGCACGGCCGAAAGCGACTGGCGCAGCGACGCCATGACGGGGCGGAACGTGCCGTGCAGGTCGTCGTGGCGATAGGGCGGGAAGGCCGGCGGGCGCTTGCGGGTCTCGGTGAAGGTGGCGAGCTCGCCGGCGAGCGAGACGAGGACGCGGTACAGCGGCTCCGGGTGGAGCTGGCCGACGCTGGCAGCCAGGTGAGTGGTCAGCGGCTCGTAGCGGTTGCAGAGCTGCAGCAGCAGGAAGTCGGCGATCTCCGCGGCGCCGCGGGTCGTGGTCTCGGAGACGCGGCCGGCCAGGGCCTCGGCGCGCTGGTGCAGCAGGCCCTGCAGCTGGGCCAGGAAGCCCGCCAGCACGCCCGAGGCTTCGCAGGTCATCACGGGCGGGATGTAGGCCTCGTCCAGCACGACGGAGCGGTCGGCGCGGACCTCGATCACGCGGACCAGGCCGAGCGCCACCTGGCCGGCCTTGGCATCGTTCTCAAGGGCGAAGCGGAGGCGGAGGCGGCCGATGGGGACGGCGGCGGTGGTCTGATAGCCGGCGTTGGTGTCGATCGCCTCGTGCTCGCCCACGACGAAGCGGGCGGCGGTCTCGGTGCGGTCGGGCAGGACGGTGTCGATGGCGCCCGGCTGCCGCGTGGCGAGCACCAGGTGGAGCGTCGCGTTTCGGAGCGTCTCCGGCAGGTCGATGGGTGCGGGCTGGTCCACGTCGTCGGGGATGCGGAACGGCGTGCCGTCGGGCATGAGCCCGGCGGCGGAGCGGAGCGCGAACTTGCCCAGGGTCAGCAGGTCGTTGTCGACCTCGAGCCGGATGAAGCCCCATCCGAACGGGGTGAGCGGGGCGGTGCTGTGGCGGACCAGCCATTCCAGGTAACGCTCCTGCTGCTGCAGGTGCTGGGGCTGCAGGAACAGCCCCTCGCCCCAGACGACTTTGTTCTCCCATCCCATCGCGGCTACTTCGGCGCGACCGCGAGGCCGGCGGCGGCGGTGACGGCGACCGGCGTCGTCTCATGCGGCGGGACGGGGACGACGATGCGCCAGGTGGCGGTCCGGAACTCGCGATAGGCGGCGAAGATGCCCAGCGCGTGGACGGTGTCGGGCAGGGTCAGCTTCTCCTTCTTCGTGGTGCCGGGGGCGAGGAGATACTCGTCTTTCTTGACGAGGTCGGGGCCGAGCGTGGCGGCGTCGGCGTTCAGCAGGCGGAAGAACTCCGCCTTCTCGAACCCGGCGGCGGCGGCGAGCTGGTAGACGCGGACCACGACCGGCGCGCCCTGGCCGGACTGGGTCGGGTTCACGTCCGGGCTCGCGGTCAGCTCCAGCGCAACGATGGTGGGGGGCGGGGGGGGCGGCGGCGCGCCGCAGGCGGCCAGGCCGAGCACCAGGGCAACCGCCGTCAGGCGGCGCGCGGCGCGGCCGGCGTGGGAGCGCGGGCTGGCATCGCCGGGTTTCCCGGACTTCTTCGACTGACCCGTCACGACCATGGATCCCGTCACCTCCCCCTTGATCGCGCGACGATGCACCGAAACGGTGCCGGAAGAAAGAGATGGCGGGGGCCGCTGGGCGGGCCGGGTCTATTCCTTGCGGGTCTGTGCCGTGTAGACCTTGCCGAAGGAGCGGCCGAAGACGGACTGGAAATCGTCCTCGGCCTCGGCGGCGATGGTCTTGTAGGTGTCCTGGAAGCTTTCCCACAGGCGGGCCTTGCGGGCTGCGGGCAGCAGGGCGTCGAGCTTGCCCTGGACGGACCGGGCCTCGAGTGCGGCCGGGTCGAAGCGGCGCAGCAGGTCGACGAGGGCAGACTGTACGCCGGCCATGACCGCGAGCTCGTGCATCCTGATGTCGTCGAACGCCTCGCGGGCGGCGGCGAGCGGGGGCATGTAGCCGGGGCGGCCGGGGCTGAGCAGGGCGACGAGGGCATCCTCGGCGGTCAGGGAGAACTTGAGCGGGTTGTTGTTGGTGCTGCGGATCATGGTCTGTTCGACCCGCAGCTCGTTCTTGACGGTGGCGCGGGACATCAGCACCTCCCGCAGGCCTTCGGTCATGACGCGGAAGAGGGCACCCAGGGCGCGCAAAGCCGCTTCCGCGTCCGGCGGGGGCGGCATGGCGTCGGTCCCGGCGCCTTCGAGAAAGGCGAGGAACGCGGCCTGCAGCGGGTCGGCCGGGGGTGGCGGGGCCGGTTTCAGGGCAGGCTGGGGGGCAGGCTGGGGGGCAGGCTGGGGAATGGCAACGGGCGGTGCCGCCATTTGCGGGATCGGGGCGGCCGGCTGGGGCGCCGGCGCGGGGGCCGCGGGCGGGGGCGCGATCGGGTCGTCGATGAAGGCGTCGAAGGCGTCGAAGGGGTTGGGTGCGGGGGAGACGGCCTGCCGGACCGGGGTGACGGCGCGGCCCGGCGCGAGGTCCGACAGGTCGCCGATGAGCGCGTCGAAGTCGATCGCGCCGCGTGCGACGGGGGTCTGGACCCGGGGCAGCTGCATGGCGTGGCGGGGCGCATCCGCGTGGTCGGGCTGCGCAGGGCCGGACCAATCGACCGCCGGCTTGATCCCCTGGAACAGGTCATCGTCCGGGTCCGGCCGGCGGTGGCGCGCGTCGTCCTCGCGGTCGAACGGGTCGTCCATGCGGCGGGACGGGGCGACGTGTCGAACGGGGTGGCTGAAGGCGGCGTTGGCGCCCGGCAGCGGCGCGCCGAGGGGGTCGTCCAGGGGGTCGATGTCGAGCGGGTCGGAGTCGGCGTTGGCGAGGCTTGCGCGCCCGGGGCCGCGATCCGGGTTGCGATCCGGGAGGGCGGCGGCGGCCGCGGTCTCCTCGGCCGTGAAGCTGTAGGATCCCAGCTTGAACGTGTCGCCGTCGGTCAGGACCACGCGGCTGTCGCGCGTGGTGGGCTGGCGGGCGCCGTTGATGGTGACGCCGTTGGTGCTGACGTCCGTCAGGATCCAGCGTCCGTCCTCGATGGAGAGGACGCAATGCGTCTTGGACAGGTGCCGGTCGGGGTCCGGCAGCACCCAGTCGTTGCCTTCGCCGCGGCCGATGGATAGCGTGCCCGCAACGAGTGTGCGCGGCGGATGGCCGCCGGCGAGGATGAGTTTCAGGGGCATGGCCGTCGTCCGGGGGCGGCCCAAGGGGGGGGCGCTGCGATGGCGGATGTGGTGTTGGCCGAATGCGGGGGCCAGGCCTGGCTGGTGGGGGGCGAGCAGTACATCGATGACCTCCTCGCCAACACACTGTCACCCGATGTTAGCATCGAGGTGGTCGCATGCGAGTCGAAACTGGCCGTCAACGCCTTATGGCGGGCGAATGGCGGGGAGGATGTCGCGTCGATGTGGCTGATCCACCCGGCAATCGTCAGCCGGGCGAAGGGCGTGGTGGTGGGCGGGGTGCCGGGCCTGCAGTTCGCCGCCTGGTCCGCGTCGCTGGACAAGCCGGCGGAGGCGGTGCTGCAGACGGCGGCGGATGCCCTGGCGCGGGATGCCGCCCTGGTGCTGGTGCTGGTGCGGCACGCGGAGGCCGAGGCGCCGGCCATGGAGGCGGAGCTGGGAAGCCTGCGGTGCGGTCTGGTGGAGGCGCGGCTGGGCGGGCTGGGCGTGGCGGCGGGCCGTATCAGCCGGGAGGTGCGTGGCGTCGACGGGCCGGGCCAGGCGGACCGGATCGACGTGGTGGTCCGGCGGGCCTGAGGCGGTCCGGGCCCGGTTGAACCGGCGGCGGTCATTTCAACGAGGCGAGCAGCGCGTCGAGGTCGGCCTCCGTCTCGTCCGCCGGGGTGGGGGGCGGCTCGGCGGCGAGGCTGGCGAGCAGGGCGTCGAGATCGTCTTCGGGCGGGTCTTCGGCTGGCGCGGGCGCGGGCGCAGGGGCTGCCGCGACGGGGGTGTCCGGCACGACGGCCGGTGCGGCCGTGGCCATCGGGGCGGCGGCTGGCGGGGTCGCTTCGAGTGTTGGCGTCGCAGGGGGTGGCACAGGTGGCGGGGCGGTTGGCGGTGGGGCGGTTGGCGGCGGGGCGGTTGGCGGCGGGGCGGCCTTGATCTCGACCGGGGCCCAGCGGCCGGCCAAGGGGGGGCCGGCGACGGAGGCGAAGCCGGCGACCCGGACTTCCGGACGGCCGCGCAGGCTGACGACCGGGACGACCCCGGTGCCGGCGACGCGGGCGGCCTCGCGTTCGGTGAACAGGCGTTCGGTGCAGGGCAGCGCGACCTGGTCGCCGTCGGCGTCGAGCAACACATAGACGGCCAGGTCGCCGACCACGGCGCGGGTGCCGAGCTTCATGGCCTGCCCGGCCTCGGCCCAGGTCTGCCCGGCGAGCAGCGCCAGAAGGACGGCCGGGTTGCCCCACAGCATGCCGGACAGGCCTTCCTGCCGGGTGAACTCCTCGAAGGCGAAGGCGTCGATCGGGTCGGTCTTGCGGCCGTAGGGCATCCGCAGCAGGAAGCGGGGGGCGGCCAGGCCGAGATAGGGTGCGGCGGGCAGGGTGCGCAGCGCGGACCAGGCGGCACGGGTCAGCGGGTGCCATTCGTGCTCGGGGGTGCGCAGCGCGTCCGGGCCGATGGCGACGACGGCCGGGGCGCCCGCGGCCCCGGCGAGCTGCGCCAGCCGGCCCAGCAGGTCGGCATGCGGGGGCGACAGCTCGAACCCGTACAGCCCGGCGATGAACGACAGCGGTCCGGCCTGCTCGTCGAGCGCGGGCTGTTCGACCAGCAGGGCGTAAAGCGCGGTGTCGGCCAGCGTGTCCGTGGCTGCCAGGTCGGCCGCCAGCTCCTCGGCGGTGATGTCGTACAGCACGATCTGCAGCCGGCTGCCGGTCTCGAGGCGGCGGACCAGCATCTCGAGGCTGCGCCACAGCGCCTCGGTCGCCTGGAACTCGGGGCTGTGCAGCACGCGGCGCAGGGCGTCGGACAGGGCGGCGTCGACCCGGGCCACCAGGGCGTCCTGCCGGCTGTCGGTCGCGGGCACGACGAAGGGGCCGACGAGGCGTCGGACCAGGTCGTCGACGGAGGCCTCTGCTGCGGCAGCTTCGGCCATCGGGGCGCGGCCGCTCAGGCGGGCGAAGTCCGACAGCTTGTGGCCCATGGCGACCGTGCCGCCGCGGGGGCGCCGGGTCTCTGGCATGGCGAGGGGTTCGGCGCCGGCCCAGGACAGGACCTCCTTGCTCGCGCGGTCGAAGCCGGCCCGGCTCTGCAGGTTGCGGCGGAGCTGCATCAGGCCTTCCAGCAGCGGCAGTGCCTCGGCGAGCTGGTCCGGGTGGAAGTCGTCCATGGCGGCGATCGGCACCTCGATCGTTCCTTCGTCGCCCAAGGGGACGAGGATGCCTGGTGCGAGGCGGGCGAGCACGTCGTCGAGGTTGTCGACGTCGACCTTGTGGGCCTTTCGGGCGGCGAGCTTGGGCCCGGTCTCCATCAGGCCCTTGCTGGCCCGGGCGGAGAAGTCGCCGAGGACGGCGATGCGGAAGGCGGGCCCGGGGCTGGCGCGGGCCGCCGCCGGGTCGAGGTGGCCGAAGCTGACGGTGTAGGGGTGGGCCACTTGGTTTCCCGCTGATTGGGTTCGGTCGCTTGGCCCAGCCTAGAGCGGGATGACATCGGATAGAAATGACATCCCGCTCTATGTCTTTGTTTTCGCGAGCGCCGCATGACTTCGTGTGAAGAGCACGACGTCATGGCGCTCTAGCCGGGGGTCGTGACCCGGCGATAGACCCCGAGGGTGACCACCAGGGCCGCGACGGCGCTCAGGAGGGTGGCGATGCCCACCAGCAGGTTCAGGCCGGTGGGTTGCCGGAAGACGATCGTCAGCAGGAACAGCGTGGCGACGGCGACGAGCAGGACGGTGCCGATGAGCACGACCAGCATGACGGACTTGCGGGTCAAAGGGCCGGCGCCTTGCTGGGCAGGGCCTGGACACCCTGGATGCCCTTCTTGACGTCGGCCGCTCCCCTTGTTGATCCGGTCGACCTCTTTCTTCAACTCGTCGAACTCCTTCTGGATCCGATCCCGTTCGGCCTCGGCCTTCTTGCGTTCGTCGGCCCTGTCCTTGGCTTCCTTGGCCTTCTCGATTGCGGCGTCCCTCTCCTTCTGCTTGGCCTCCAGCTGGGCCGTCTTGCAGTTGACGACGCCGGCGATCGAGATGGCGAGGCCCGACACGGAGACGATCAAGCCGCCGATGGCGGCGAGCTGGGCCGGGAACGAGACGACGACGGCAGGCGTCGCGTCGGCGGGGAATGCGGCGATGATGCCGGTGATGGAAACCGCGATCCCGCCCATGGAAACGACGCAGCCGCCGATCGGGACGAGGCAGCCGTCCGTCGCGGCTGCCAGGCTTGCGCCGAACTCCTCGATGGCGGCCCCGAGCTCCTCGATCACTCCCTCGGCGAGCTTGATGTAAGCCATGACGGCGTCCACGGTCTGCCCGATCTTCTTCTCGGCCTCGTCCACCGCGTCGTGCACGTCCTGTTCCACGGCGCCGCCGATGGCCTTGGCGGCATCGACGGCGTTGTCGCGGATGGTCTTGAGGTCGTCGAGCGCCGTGGCGCCGTTGGTCTGGAGGTTCTGGATGATATCGGCGGTCTTCGCGCCCACGTCGTCGACGATCTTGCCTTCGGCCTGCTTGACCTGCTTGCCGATGTCGGCGGCGGCGTCCTTGACCTCGTCGGTGATCTCGCCCCCGGTCTTGGAGAGCGTCCCGAGGATGTCGGAGCCCATGGTGGCGAGGTCGCCGCCGACGTCGAGATTGCCGCTCGACACCTTGTCGAACACCGTGGACGCAGTCGACTTCATCTCGTCCAACGCCTTGAGGCGCCGTCGTCGACGGTGGCCACGACCCCTTTGGCGGTGTCGGTCACGTCTTTCTCGACGGCCAGGCCGGTGTCCTCGACCGTCGCCACGGTGTCGGTGACGGCGGCCTTCACGTCGTCCTTGACGGTGGTGGCGGTGTTCTCGACCGTGTCGACGGCGTCGCTGACCGCGCCCTCGGCCTTGGCGACGTAGCCCGAGACGTCGAGGCCGAGGGTGGCGTGCAGCCATCCGTCCTGCGCGTCGGATGCGCCGGCCACGTCGGTGCTGTCAGACATGGTCGTGCGCCGACGTGGTCATCAAACGACGACCTTGGAAAGGGCGGCGAGCGAGGCGGTGAGGGTCTTCTCGAGGCTGAGGGGCACGAAAGGGTTGTCGTCCAGCTTGGCGATCAGCGGGGTCGCTGGCGAGGAAGGTCTCGTAGCGGGCGATGATCTGCTTGACCTCGCCGACCAGCTTGGCGTGGGCGGCGCCGTCAGCGTTCTTGGCCACCTCGTCGAGCTTGTCGGACAGGCTGTGGTCGAACTTGTCCATCATGGGCTCGATCTTGGCGCGGAAGGTCTTCTCGAGATCGGCGACGACGCCCTGGCCCTTGTAGACGGACTGCAGCTCGTCATGCAGCTTTTCGAGCTCGGACTCCATCTTCTTGCGGGTGGCGACCCATGTGGCGCGGGCCTTCCCGAAGACCGGACTGCCCATCGCGGGTCCGGCGCCAGGGCTTGTCCCGGCGCTTGCAGGCGGGGGCATGGCATCGAGCAGACGCTCGAGCGTGTCGGCGGAGGCGGTTGCGGTGTCGAGATCGTTGGACTTCAGGGCGGACTGGGCGCTCAGGGCGGCCGTCTTCATCGCGTCGGCGCCCGGGGGGTTGGACCCGATGGCGGTCATCATGCGCTTGACGAGGGCGGTGAGCCGTTGCGTGAGGGCGGCGACGGCTCCGCTGTCGGGGGTTGCGGCAACGGGGGTCGCGGCAGCGGGGGTCGGGGCGCCGGAAGTCGGGGCGCCGGGGGTTGCTGGAGCGGTGTCCTGGGCTGCGGCCGGGGGGTGGGCGGCGGTGTGGGGGGGGCCGGGGCGGCGGCTGCGGGTGGCGGTGGGGCAGCGCTTCCGGCGGGTGCGGGTTCGGCGTCCTCGTCCTCGTGTTCATCCTCGAGCTTCGCGTCGACGACGATCTCGCACTTGCCGAATCCGGCTTTCTTGAGCTGTTCCAGCACCTTCAGGCGGAGCGGGCCCGGCGCGTCCTTGTTGACGGTGAAGGTCACCAGGGCGGCGTCGACCCGGTGTCGACCGCTGCGGTGCCGAAGCGGATGCTGGCCATGTCCAGCTCAATCTTCTTGCCCGTGGCGGCTTTCTTGAGCAGGGCGACGACCTTGCGCGGCTTGGCCTTCTTGTCGAGCAGGATGATGCCGTGCTTGTCCTTCGAGAGGCCGATGGCGCAATTGACCGGTTCGCGCTTGGACAGCATGAGAAGGGGCTTCAGTTCCCCGGGGGTCATGATCGTCTGTGCTTCGTCCGGCTTGGCCATGGGCGTTCCCTGTTCAGGATCGATCTTGGGCCGAAGCTAGCGGAGGGCTTCGCAGACCGCAACGACTTCGCGATGGGTGTCCGGGCGATCGCTGGAATCAACAACGTCCGGGTGCACCCGATGGTGACGCTCGAGGTGGTGCCGAACTGGACGCGCATCTGGGCGCGGTTCGGGGGCGAGGCCGCGGGCAAGGGCGGGGACAAGGCGATGCTGGCCGGCTACACGCAGGGGGTGCGGAACTACACCGCGTCGGTCGCCACGCTGAAGGAGCTGAACCCGACCGCCACGGACGACGACATCAAGCGGGACCTGGGGGCCAAGATCGACCAGCGGACCGCCGGCGCGCAGGGGCAGATCGAGACGGCGGCGAAGCAGACGGTCTGGGACAGCTACGCCTCGGGCTACATGGACAGCACCGTACACGGCTATGAGCGCGAGCGGTGGCAGGCGTGGTCGAACATCTTCGGCAACGGCCCCAAGGGGGATGCGCGCTATGCCCGAAATCGGAACAGCCACACGCTGGGCCAGCTCGGGATGTGAGATGGGGCGGACGGGGCTTCGGGCAGAAATCTGTTTCGGTGGGGGACGGTTGCCTTCTATGATCGTGGCCTGTGGGGCGAGCGACAGGGAGGCGGCCTATGGCGAAAGCGGCAGAAGAGGTCGGCAGCGATCGGGCCGAGCTGAAGCGGTTCCTGAAGCTTGCGGTCGACAAGCCGGTCCACATGGCCTTCGCGTTGGGGGCGGACGGCAAGGCGATCCTGAAGCTGGACAAGCTGAAGCCGCCGCGGACGCTTGAGAAGGGGCTGAAGGACGGGGCTGCCGGCTCGAAAAGCCATCGGTTCGGGACGGTGATGGTCGACCCCGACGACCCGAAGCTCGCGCGCTTCATCGTCAACAAGGAGATCGGCGGCTTTGCACGCAAGCTGGTGGTGGCGCTGAAGGGCACGGGCTTCCACAAGGTGGAGATCGTGTTGGAGGACGGGTCGTCGCTCGAAGGGGCGGCGGGCGAGCCCGAGGCGGAGGAGGCGCCGGATGGCCGGCCCTCGTTCCTGCAGGGGAAGGCCGATCCGTCGGTCGGGACGGGCTTGAACGGCGCCAAGCCGGCTGACGACAATGCGTGGGAAGAGCCGCCCAGGCTTTCGCCCGGTGCCGCAGGGCCCGGGGCAGCAGGGTCCGGTGCCGCAGGGCCCGGGGCCGCGGGGCCTGATGCAACGGGGCCGGCCGGAGCGGGCCGGATGCGAACGAGTTGACGAAGCAGTTGACCGGCCTGGTTCGGCAGATGATGGGGGTGATCGCCAAGGACCCGACGCAGAAGGCCGGGCTGGCGGAGCTGGCGACGGACGCGCAGGCGAGCCTGAAGCGGGGCGACCTCGACGCGGCGGCGGCCGGGATGGACATCCTGCGGGATGCGCTTGGCGGCGGCGCGGGGGGCGGAGGCGGCGGGGGGGGCGGCGGCGCGGGGGGCACCAGCGCGGGGGGCAGCGCGCCGGGCGGTGACGTGAAGGACGGGGGTGGTGCGGGCGACACGGCGGGCGCCGGGTCGGTGGACGTGCCGAAGTTGCTGAAGTCGGTCGCGGCCTGGACGGCGACGCGGGGGCGGATCGACGCGGAGCTGCAGAAGCTGACCAAGGCCATCATGGCGGCCGGCGAGGGGGAGCCGATGGCGGGCGACATCGAGGAGCAGGTCGCCGCGGTGGTCGACCCGCTGCTGTTGTCGCTGGACGGGGACCTGACGGAGACGCTGTCGCAGGCGGCGGCGACGGAGGATGCCGGGGAGCGGCAGAAGCTGATCCAGCAGGCGCGTCAGACGATCGGCGAGTACATCCAGCTCGTGTATGGCAACGGGACCATCAATGCGCTGGATGCCAACCCTTTCGTGCCGCTGTCGATCGGCAAGACGCTGTCGACCACGTTGAACGCGCTGTCCGCGACGCTGCGCTAGGACCTCACGGGCCGGGCACGCCGATATAGGCGATGGCCTCGATCTCCACGAGCATCCCGGGCTCGGCCAGGGCGGCATGGACGGTGGTGCGGGCCGGCGGTGCGGTGGGGAAGGTGGCGGCGTAGACGTCGTTCATGGCCTGGAAGTGGCGCATGTCGGACAGGTAGACGTTGCATTTCAGCACGTCGGCCGCGGTGGCGCCGGCGGCGTGCAGGACGGACAGGACGTTGGCCAGCACCTGCCGCGTCTGCGCCACGATGTCGCCGGGGCCGACCAGGGTGCCGGTGGCGTCCCAGGCGACCTGGCCCGAGGTGTAGACCCACCCGGCCGCGGCGGTTCCGGGCGCGTAGGGGTAGGTCGGGCGGGGCTGGAAGGCGAGGTTCGGCGGGGTGATGGTCTGCTTGGGCATGGTGTCGCTCCCGTCTATTCCGCAGCTTGGGCGTAGGCTTCCAGCGGCACGCAGGTGCAGACCAGGTTGCGGTCGCCGATAGACATTGTCGACGCGCTTCGACGGGGGGCCAGTATTTCGCCGTGCGCGGACCCAGGGCAGCGGGAAGGCGGCCCGCTCGCGCGAGTAGGCGTGCGGTCCAGGCGTCGGCGGCGATCGCGGCGGCATGGTGTGCGGGCGCGTGCTTCAGCGGGTTGTCGGCGCGGTCGAGCCGTGCCCGCCTCCACCTCGGCGATCTCGCGGCCGGATGGCGATCATGGCGTCGCAGAACGATCGAGCTCGGGGCGGGCTCTCGCTTTCGGTGGGCTCGACCATCAGCGTGCCGGCGACGGGCCAGCTCATGGTGGGGGCGTGGAAGCCGTAATCCTGCAGGCGCTTGGCGATGTCCTCGACCTCGATGCCGGCCTCGGCTTGGAAGGGGCGGCAGTCGAGGATGCACTCATGTGCGACCCGGCCGTTCTCGCCGGTGTACAGCATGGGGTAGTGGGCCGAGAGGCGGGTGGCGATGTAGTTGGCGTTCAGGATGGCGACCTGGGTGGCGCGCGTCAGGCCGGGGGCGCCCATCATGCCGGATGTAGGCGTAGCTGATGGGCAGGATGAGGGCGCTGCCGAACGGCGCGGCGCTGACGGGGCCGGGGCCGGTGGCGGCGGCCGGCATCGGGACGCACGGGGTGGTTGGGCAGGTAGGGCAGCCAGGTGGGCGGCGACGCCGATGGGGCCGACGCCGGGGCCGCCGCCGCCGTGCGGGATGCAGAAGGTTTTGTGCAGGTTGAGGTGGCAGACGTCGGCGCCGATGGCGCCGGGGCTGGTCAGGCCGACCTGGGCGTTCATGTTGGCGCCGTCCATGTAGACCTGGCCGCCGTGGCTGTGGACGATGGCGCAGATTTCCTTGATGGTCGTCCTCGAACACGCCGTGGGTGCTGGGGTAGGTGATCATCAGGCGGCCAGGTTGGGCGGCGTGCTTCTCGGCTTTGGCTTGCAGGTCGGCGAGGTCGATGTTGCCGTCGCGGTCGCAGCACCGGTGACGACGACGCGGTCAGCCGGCCATGACGGCGCTGGCGGGGTTGGTGCCGTGGGCGCTGCTGGGGATGAGGCAGATGTCGCGGTGCGTGGTCGCCGCCGGGCCGTGGTAGCCGCGGATGGCCAGCAGGCCGGCGTACTCGCCCTGGCTGCCGGCGTTGGGTTGCAAGCGAGACGGCGGCGAAGCCGGTGATGGCGGCAGCCAGGCCTGCAGGCGCCGATCAGGATGTCTGTAGCCGCCGTGTGCGCTGGTCGGCTGGCGCGAAGGGGTGGATGTCGGCGAAACCGGGGCCAGGTGATCGGGATCATCTCGGCGGTGGCGTTCAGCTTCATGGTGCAGGAGCCGAGCGGGATCATGCTGCGGTTCAGCGCGACGTCCTTGTCGATTCGAGGTCGCTTCAGGTAGCGGAGCATCTCGTGTTCGGCGTGGTAGGCGTTGAAGACACGGGCTGCGTGAGGATACGGGCGTGCCGCGGAGGCTCGAGGGCGGCGGGGATGGCTCGGCGGCGCCGGGGGTCGATGGAGCTCGGCCAGTTGCCCAGCAGGGCGGCCAGCGCTTCGAGTCGGTCTGCGTCGTGACGGTCTCGTCGAGGGCGATGGCGACGCCCTGTTTTCGCTGAGGCGGCGGAAGTTGAAGTCGGCGCCGGCCTCAGCGGCTTGAGGGCCAGCTGCAGCGGCGGGCGCAGCCGGGCGCATCGAGGCCATTGCGTGTATCGAAGAAGGAGTCGTGGCGCAGCGTGAGGCCGGCGGCGAGGCGGCATCGGCCAGCAGGCTGCGGGCCTGCAGGTTGACGCGGCGGGCGATGCGGCGCAGGCCGGCGGGGCCGTGCCATACACGGCATACATCCCGGCGATGACGCCAGCAGCACCTGGGCGGTGCAGATGTTGCTGGTGGCCTTCTCGCGGCGGATGTGCTGCTCGCGGGTCTGCAGGCCAGGCGGAGGGCGGGTTGCCCGGCGGCGTCCTTGACTCTGACGCCGACGAGGCGGCCGGGCATCAGGCGGCGGAATGCGTCGCGGGTGGCGAAGAAGCCCGGCATGCGGGCCGCCGAAGCCCATGGGCACGCCGAAGCGCTGCGCCGGAGCCGACGCACGACATCGGCACCCATCTCGCCCGGCGGCTTGTCAGCAGCACGAGGGCCAGCAGGTCGGCGCATCACGATGGCCAGTTGCGCCGACGTCGTGGCGGCGGCGATCTCGGCGTGCAGCGTCGCGGATCCGCATCGGTGGTGCCGGATATTGCAACGAGCACGCCGGCGAAGGGCCCAGAGGCGGCACCGATCGGATGGCACGGTGTCGCCGGGTGCGACGTCGACCAGGGTGAGGCCAGCGGTGGTGGCGCGGGTGGCGAGCACGGCGATCGGGTCTGCGGATGCAGTCGGCGGCGACGGCGATTGGTGGCATCGGACTTCTTCTTGGTTTCGCGTGGGAACAGCATGGTGCAACGCCTCGGCGGCGGCGGTGCCTCGTCGAGCAGGCTGGCGTTGGCGATGGGCATGGCCCGTGAGGTCGCAGATCATCGTCTGGAAGTTGATGCAGCGCCTCCAGCCGGCCCTGGGCGATTTCGGCCTGGTAGGGCGTGTAGGCGGTGTACCAGGCCGGGTTCTCCAGCACGTTGCGGCGGATCACCGGCGGGACGTGGGTGCCGTGATAGCCCTGAGACCGATCAGGCGACTTCTGACCGTGCGTGTTGCAGGGCGGCCAGCCCGGCGAGCATCTCGCCGATCACCGCAGCCTCGTCGAGCGGCGGCCGGCAGGTCCTGCAGCGGGCGGTCGCTGCGGATCGCGTCGGGCACGGTACCGAGCGGTCGAGATCGTCGAGCGACGACGGCGCCGACAACCGGCGAGCATCGCCGACGATGTCCGCCTCGGGCGAGGGGCCGATATGGCGGGAGACGAAGCCGCCGGCGGCGTCGAGCGCCGGCAAGCTCCTGGAGTGCGTCCATGCTAGGTGGCCTCGACCAAAGTCTGGTAGGCGGCGGCGTCCATCAGCGCGTCGAAGCCGGTGCGGTCGGGCAGCGTCATTTTGAAGAACCAGGCCCCCTCGTGCGGTTCGGCGTTCACCAGCGCGGGGTCGTCGACGATGGCGGGGTTGGTCTCGGTGATGGTGCCCTCGAGCGGCGCATAGACGTCGCTGGCGGCCTTGACGGATTCGACGACGGCGACGGACTCGCCCTCGGTGACGGCGCGGCCGGGCTCGGGCAGCTCGACGAAGACGACGTCGCCCAGGGCCTGTTGCGCGTGGTCGGTGATGCCCACGGTGGCGGTGTCGCCCTCGAGACGGACCCACTCGTGGTCTTTCGTGTAGCGGAGCTCGGACATGGGGGGGATCCCTTACTTGGCGTAGTTCGTGGGGACGAACGGGAGGGCGGCGACGGTGGCGGGCTGCGGCTTGCCGCGGATCATCAGGTGCAGCTGCGTGCCGATGGCGGCCTGGTCGCGGCGGACGTAGCCCATGGCGATGGGGGCCTGCAGGGTCGGCGAGAAGCCGCCCGAGGTGACGCCGCCGGCCGCGGTGCCGTCGCCGGCGACGATGGGGGTCAGCGCGCGGGCCGGGGCGCGGCCTTCGGGGCGCAGGCCGACCCGCAGGCGGGGGGCGCCGTTCTGCAGCTGGTCCAGGATGGGCGCTGCGCCCAGGAAGTCCGCGCTGGCCCGGCGGCGTTTGCCGATGGCCCAGGCCAGGTTCGCCTCGACGGGGCTGGTCAGCTCGTCGATGTCCTGCCCGTACAGGCACAGCCCGGCCTCCAGGCGCAGGCTGTCGCGGGCGCCGAGCCCGGCCGGCAGGACGCCGGGTTCGGCCAGCAGCAGGGTGGCGAGCGCCTCGGCGTGGTCGGCGGGGATGGAGATCTCGAACCCGTCCTCGCCGGTGTAGCCGGAGCGGCTGATCCAGGCGGGGATGTGGGCGATGGTGGCCTCGACCACGCCCATGAAGGGCAGGGCGGCGGCGGGGGGCACAGGCGGGCCATGATGACGGCGGCGGCGGGGCCCTGCAGGGCGAGCAGCGCGCGTTCGGGGTGCTGCAGGCAGCTCGGCGGCACCATGGATGCCTGCGGCGATGGCGTGGCCGTCGGACTCCTTGCGGCTGGCGTTGGCGACGACGACCAGGCGGTCGCCGTAGTTGGCGACCATGAGGTCGTCCTGGATGCCGCCGGCCTCGTTCAGCAGCAGGGTATAGCGTTGGCGGCCCGGCTTGAGGGCCTGGATGTCGCCGGGGACGAGGCGTTCGAGTGCGGCGGCGGCGCCGGGGCCGTGCAGGCTGAGCTGGCCCATGTGGCTGACGTCGAACAGGCTGGCGTGGGTTCGGGTGTGGCGGTGTTCGGCCATGACGCCGGGGCCGAACTGGACGGGCATGTCGTAGCCGGCGAAGGCGACCATCTTGCCGCCGAGCCGGCGGTGCAGGGCATCGAGCGGGGTGACGAGGAGGGTCTCGGGCTCGTCCGGTTCGATGTTCAGGACGGGGTCTGGGACTTGGTCGGACACGGGCCGGGCACTCCGACGCGGCCCGGAAGCGGGACGCGCCCAAGGTGTCCCGGGATGCGGGACACGGGTCGCCCACTGGCGATGTGCCAGCAGGTTCGACCCCCCTCTGTCCGGGAACCTGAGAGATTCGGCCCCGCATTCGCGGTGGCTTTACTCCGTCGGTGCGAGGGCGCCCCCGATGGGCGCCGCCGGCTTTCCAGAGGTCCTGGCCCCTACTGCGGTCCTGGGTGCCTGAGCGTTTCCGGGGGCCGGTTGCGCCTTCGGCGGCTGGGGGCTGCCCGCCCCGGAGCATGGGGTGGGCCGCATCAGCACTCTCCCGCAGGGGATGGTGTGGACCCCGCTGGTATGCCGCATGGCGGGCCGGGGTTCAAGCGGAATGGCGGCGGGGCCGTGCCGTCGGTTTCAGCGGCCGGGGCGGCTCCGGTTGACCTGCAGCTCCTCCGGGGTGAGCTGGAAGCCGACCAGGATGCGGTAGGCGGCTGCGGTCTTGGTGGGAGTGACGGGCAGCTGGAGCTGCACCTCGTCGCCGGCCAGGCGGAGCCGGTCGGTGTTGGACGGGAACTCGGCCCGCAGGGTGTAGACGCGCTTGTCCAGGATGCGTTCGTCGGGCCCCTGGCCCTCGCTGACGGCGACGAAGTAGGCGACGTCGACCACCTGGCGGGTGTTGGCCGGGCCGCGGATGAGGTCGATGCCGACGGAGATGGACGCCGTGACGAAGCCCTTCTCGCCGCGGGTGCAGGCGCCGCTGAGCCCGGTGATGCGGCCCTCGAGCACGCTGTCGGTGATGTCGCGCCCGGCGCCGCGGAAGCGCCGGAGGTCGCTCGTGTCGCGCGGCAGGCTGGGCACGGGGCAGGGGGGGGCGAAGCGCTGGCTGTCTTCCTTGCCGCAGCCGGCCGGCAGCAGCGCCAGGAGCAGCAGGGCCCCGGTGGCGTGCCAGGTGGCGTGCCAGGTGGGGCGCCGGGCGGTGTGCCGGGCGGGTGGGTTGGGCGGGGAAGCCATGCTTGTCTCCAGGAGGGAAGGCCGGGGTCGGGTGGCCGGGGTGGCGCAGGGCGGGTTGTCGGCCTATGTGTGATGCCATGCAGGGCGGGGTGCATTGTGCGCGCCGCGGACGGGCCGGACAACATGCAACAGATGATGCAGGCGAGTGGGGCCGGGCTGCCGGAACTCCGGGTGGTGCTGGCGGGGCCGCGCGGGTTCTGCGCCGGTGTGGACCGGGCGATCCGTGTGGTGGAGGAGGCGCTGCGGCGCTACGGCAAGCCCGTCTATGTCCGGCACGAGATCGTGCACAACCGGACGGTGGTCGAGGAGCTGGAGGCGCAGGGCGCCGTGTTCGTCGAGGAGCTGGACGAGGTGCCGGCCGATGCGCCGGTCGTGTTCTCGGCCCACGGCGTGCCGAAGGCGGTGCCGGCCGAGGCGGAGCGGCGCAACCTGCTATACCTCGATGCGACCTGCCCGCTGGTGAGCAAGGTGCACCGGGAGGCGGAGCGGCATTTCGCGGGCGGCGGGGCCGACCGGCGGCACATTCTGATGATCGGGCATGCCGGGCATCCGGAGGTGGTGGGCACGATGGGCCAGCTGCCGCCCGGCAGCATGACGCTGGTGCAGAGCGTGGCGGACGCCGAGACGGTGGAGCCGGCGGAGCCGCTGAAGCTGGCCTTCATCACCCAGACGACGTTGAGCGTGGACGACACGGCCGAGATTGTGGAGACTCTGCGCCGCCGCTTTCCGGCGATCGAGGGGCCGAAGCGGGAGGACATCTGCTACGCCACCACGAACCGGCAGGCGGCGGTGAAGGCCGTGGCACGGGACTGCGACCTGGTCGTGGTGATCGGCAGCCCGAACAGCAGCAACTCCCAACGGTTGCGGGAAGTGGCGGAGCGGGCGGGTGCCCGGCGCGCCATCCTGCTGCCGCGGGCGAACGAGCTGGACTGGTCTGTCATGGACGGGGTGCAGGTGCTGGGCCTGACGGCCGGGGCCTCGGCGCCCGAGTCGCTGGTGCAGGAGCTGCTGCGGCTGCTGGGCGAGCGCTACACGCTGCGGATCGAGGAGCGCCGGGTGACGCAGGAAGACGTGGTGTTCAAGCTGCCCGCCCCGCTGGAGGCGCGCGTCACCGCTTAGTCATGGCCGTCTACACGGAGGTCACGGACGAGGCGCTGGCCGCGTTCCTGGGGGAGTATGCCCTGGGGACGGCGGTGGCGTTCCGGGGCATCGCGGAGGGGGTCGAGAACAGCAACTACCAGCTGCGCACGACGTCGGGCGACTTCATCCTGACGCTGTATGAGAGGCGGGTGGACCCGGCGGAACTGCCCTGGTTCCTGGGCCTGATGGAGCACCTGGCCGGGCAGGGGATCAATTGCCCGCTGCCGGTGCGGGGCCGGGACGGATCGAGCCTGCGGGCGCTGGCGGGGCGGCCGGCTTGCGTGACGACGTTCCTGCCGGGGGTGTGGCCGCGCCGGGTGCGGCCGGAGCATTGCGTGCCGTTGGGCGCGGCGCTGGCCGGGCTGCACCGGGCGGGGTCGGGGTATGCGGCGGAGCGGACCAACGCGCTGGGCCCGGCCGGCTGGGCGCCGCTGCTGGCCCGGTGCCTGCCGCGGGCGGACGAGGTGCAGGCGGGGCTGGGGGCGGAGCTGGAGGCGGCGTTGGACCGCATCCTGGCCGCCTGGCCGGCCGGCCTGCCACGGGGGCACATCCATGCGGACCTGTTCCCGGACAACGTGTTCTTCCTGGACGGGCGCCTGTCGGGGCTGATCGACTTCTACTTCGCCGCGACGGACCTGTTCGCCTACGATCTCGCGGTGTGCCTGAACGCCTGGTGCTTCGAGGCGGACTTCCAGTTCAACGTGACCAAGGCCCGGGCGCTGCTGCGCGGCTACGCGGATGAGCGGGCGCTGGACGCGGCCGAACGGGCGGCGCTGCCGGTGCTGTGCCAGGGTGCGGCGCTGCGCTTTTTGCTGACGCGGCTGTTCGACTGGGTGAACACGCCGGCGGGCGCCCTGGTCACGCGCAAGGACCCGCTGGACTACCTGCGGCGGCTGCGGTTCCACCTGGGTGCGAAGGACGCGAGCGCCTATGGACTCTGAGCAGGTGAGTGAGCCCGGTGTGGGCCAGCCGGGGGCGGGCCAGGTTGTCGAGGTGTGGACGGATGGGGGCTGCAAGCCCAATCCAGGGCCGGGCGGCTGGGCGGCGATCCTGCGCTTCGGCGGCCACGAGCGGGAGTTGACGGGCGCCGAGGCCGCGACGACGAACAACCGCATGGAGCTGACGGCAGCCGCCGCCGCGCTGGAAGCGCTGAAACGGCCCTGCAAGGTGGTCCTGCATACGGACAGCGAATACGTGCGCAACGGCGTCACGCGATGGAGCACCGGCTGGGTCCGCAAGAACTGGCGCACCGCCGCCGGCGACCCGGTCAAGAACATGGACCTGTGGCGCCGCGTGCTGGACGCCGCCAAGATGCACGACATCGAATGGAAATGGGTCCGCGGCCACGCCGGCGACACGATGAACGAACGTGCCGACGTGCTGGCGACACGGGCGCGGGAGGGTGGGGGTTGATGCGGATGTTGTAGGTAAAGGCAATGCGTGACACTTTTACGCATTGCCTGAGAGTCCGTCCACGATCATGTTGAGTCGAGGGAATCAATTGTGATTCCATGTGGCAGCCCCGATTCGCAGGAGCCGCCCAATCTGGACTGCCGAGAACCGCGCCCGCTACGACCGCAGCAAGCTGCGCTACCCGAGCGACCTGACCGACGACGAGTGGGCTCTGGCCAAGCCGGAGATCCCTCGTGCCAAACGAGGCGGAAACAAGCGGACAGTGGACCTGCGCGAGGTCTTGAACGGACTGATGTATGTCCTCAGCACAGGCTGCCAGTGGCGGGCGATCCCGAAGGACCTGCCGCCGCGCAGCACCGTCAACTTCTATTTCTGCCGCTGGCAGCATGATGGGACGCTCGATCGGTTGCACCATGCGCTTTACGTCCGCTGTCGGGAGCAGGCGGACCGCGAAGCCAGCCCGACCGCCGCGATCATCGACAGCCAGAGCGTCAAGAGCGCCGAAAAAGGGGGGCCCGCATTGATCCGCCGGGCTTCGATGGCGGCAAGAAGATCAAAGGTAAGAAGCGGCACATCCTCGTCGACACGCAGGGTTTGCTGATGCAGGCTATCGTCCACGCGGCCGACATCCAGGACCGTGACGGTGGCGTGCTGCTGATGGCGACGTTGTTCGGCATGTATCCCTTTCTGCTCAAGCTCTACGCCGACGGCGGTTATCAAGGGCCGAGGTTCCAGACGGGCCTGGCCCGTGTCTGCCGCCGCGTGAACGTCGAGATCGTTCGACGCTGCGACACCGGCAACTTTGTGGTGTTGCCCAAGCGGTGGATCGTAGAACGGACAATTGCGTGGCTCAACCGATGCCGCCGCCTGAGCAAGGATTGGGAGTGCCTGAACCGAAACGCGCTCGCGTTCCTTCAGTGGGCGTCAGTGCGGCTCATGCTGCGACGCCTCTGCCGTGCTTGCTAATGATCTTGGACAGACTCTAAGAGGCGCGCCCTCGCTGCCAAAGCGGATGCCTTCGATACAGTCAAACTTGAGCGGTGGGCAGTGTTGTTCAAAGACATCGCACCTCTCGACATTCCAACTAAGCAAAAATGACTTGTATTGATGCGGCGGGCTGAGTGTCCGTCCACGATCATGTTGAGTCGAGGGAATCAATTGTGATTCCATGTGGCAGCCCCGATTCGCAGGAGCCGCCCAATGTGGACTGCCGAGAACCGCGCCCGCTACGACCGCAGCAAGCTGCGCTACCCGAGTGACCTGACCGACGACGAGTGGGCTCTGGCCAAGCCGGAGATCCCTCGTGCCAAACGAGGCGGAAACAAGCGGACAGTGGACCTGCGCGAGGTGTTGAACGGACTGATGTATGTCCTCAGCACAGGCTGCCAGTGGCGGGCGATCCCGAAGGACCTGCCGCCGCGCAGCACCGTCAACTTCTATTTCTGCCGCTGGCAGCATGATGGGACGCTCGATCGGTTGCACCATGCGCTTTACGTCCGCTGTCGGGAGCAGGCGGACCGCGAAGCCAGCCCGACCGCCGCGATCATCGACAGCCAGAGCGTCAAGAGCGCCGAAAAAGGGGGGCCCGCATTGATCCGCCGGGCTTCGATGGCGGCAAGAAGATCAAGGGTAAGAAGCGGCACGTCCTCGTCGACACGCAGGGTTTGCTGATGCAGGCTATCGTTCACGCGGCCGACGTCCAGGACCGTGACGGTGGCGTGCTGCTGATGGCGACGTTGTTCGGCATGTATCCCTTTCTGCTCAAGCTCTACGCCGACGGCGGTTACCAGGGGCCGAGGTTCCAGACGGGCCTGGCCCGTGTCTGCCGCCGCGTGAACGTCGAGATCGTTCGACGCTGCGACACCGGCAACTTTGTGGTGTTGCCCAAGCGGTGGATCGTAGAACGGACAATTGCGTGGCTCAACCGATGCCGCCGCCTGAGCAAGGATTGGGAGTGCCTGAACCGAAACGCGCTCGCGTTCCTTCAGTGGGCGTCAGTGCGGCTCATGCTGCGACGCCTCTGCCGTGCTTGCTAATGATCTTGGACGGACTCTGACACTTTTCGCACTCACCTGCACGCTGCATGTTGAGTTAGGACAATAGCAAAAGGAGTCCTGTCGCTAACCTCTTCGCCCTGCATACCGCCTCACAGGCGGCTCTCCGCGACCCGCCAGCATCCGATCCAGGGCGAGTATGATCAGCTCGTGCTTGCTGACCCCCATCTCTGCGGCGACCGTATCCATCCGGGCGGCCTCGTCAGGCAGGAAGTAAGCCGTGGTCCCCACCGTGACCTTCTTGATGCTCGCCACCCGCATCTCCCCGGCCCCGACTGTCTTCCGCCGGCGGACCGCCGGACCGCGCGCTGCCGTCCTAGGACGGGGGGCAGCCTCCGCACCCGCCAGCAACGGCTCGAGCAGGTTCGCCGCCAGCCAGCGCACCACCGGCACGACCACGCCGTCCCCGGTCAGGCGAACCGCCGCACGTTCGCTCGCCGGCAAGCGATAGTCCGCCGGCAGACCCATCAGGCGGGCCAGCTCGCGAGGCGTGAAGCTCCTGACCCGCGCTCCCCCGCTGCCGATGATCATCAGCTGCTGGCGGTTGCTCTTGGTCTGGCACATCAGGCAACCGGCGATGCCATCCGTGCGAAGCGTCTGGACCCGGACGTAGCCATTCGCCGAGTCCTTGCGAACGTAAACGGTCGTGGCGGCCATCGGGTGGCCCGTTGCCATCGCCTGTTCCAAGCGCACCCGATCCCGGCCGGTCACCTTCTCCAGGAAGGCGGCCGTCCGGTCGGAGGACATCCACTTCTGGTCGGCACCGCCGTCGGGATCCAGCATGTCGGCCAGCTGCAAGCGATGGGGCACCGGCCGGGGCAGGCGCCACCACACCCAGCGTTTCGCGACCGAGGCAGGAAACGCGGCCGCGGCGGTGATCAGCACCTTCGGGTGCCGGCCCGGATCCGGGCGGCTCGTGATCATGCCCTCCTGGATCTCGGTCCCGTCGCGGACGGCGACGACCAGGACCCGCTGCCGGGACTGGGGCAGGAAGTCCTTGGCGTCCGCCATCACGGCGCCCACCCGGAACCCGGCTGACGTCAGCGCGGTCACCAGGGCCACGAAGTCCCGCCCTCGAGCGGCGCGGACGAAGCCGGTGACGTTCTCCATCGCGATCAGTCGGGGCCCGTTGCCAGCCGCGAGTGCGGCGTGCAGCAAGCGGGTGATCTCGAACACCAGCGATCCTTTGTCGCCGTCGAAGCCTACACGCCGGCCGGCGGAGCTGTGATCCTGGCATGGGAAGCTCGCTCACCAGAGGTCGGCGGCCGAGATGTCGGACGGCGCCAGGGTGCGGACGTCCTGGAGGCGCAGCTCCCCGGCTCCATGGTTGGCCCGGTAGGTGGCAGCCTTCTCGGGGGAGACGTCGTTGGCGAGGACGCATTTCCACGCGGCCCCGAGGCCCAGGCGAGCGAAGCCGCCCCCGGCAAAGAATTCGACGAACGATGGCATGGAGGCATCCCGGCTTCGGATTGCGGGTGGCGGGGGTAAGCCCGCGCAGGCTGATCCGGCCCTTCAATGCAATCCGACGATGGCGGTATCCCTACAGGGAAGGGGCCGCCAAAGCCGGGCAGTGAAGCCGGACTAGGCCGCGGTTATCCGAAGCGAAATGGGCAGGGGCGCAATGCACGGGGCAGCCGAAACCGGGGCGCCTGAAGGCGTCCGATCCATGCTGAATTCCGTGTTGTTGTAGGCGACGATCACTGTGCGAGATCCTTCCTTCAAGACAGTCATTAACACAACGAGACGAATTTGTCGATCGATTGCCGCGAGCTGAAGGATCGGATCCGTCAGGCCGTGGTCTGGGCGATGTTGACGGTGCAACATGTCGCGGCTCGCGTTCCAGCGACAATCAACCGAAAGGTCACCGCTAATGACAACGTCGTCTTTTGAACCGGAGAGGCTAATTGCAGACGGGTCGACTGCAACGGATCCCATCCAAGAGGCCGGGCAGGAGGAAAAGCAGGCGCGCTTGCTGCTGGAAACAGTTCAGGCATTCAATCCCCCGTTCGCCAGGGTCTGTCTGGCGAAGAGCAACGAAATGCGTGCTTCGGGCGCGAACGATCATGAGGTGCTGGAGGAACTTCTCAAGCTCGCTCGACCGATCATGGAAAAGGGATCTTTCGATGAGTCCCCGGCGATGTGCGTCAAAGACGCGCTCGCGATGCTGGCCCGTTCCTGAGAGGAGGTAGCTCGACATGAAGCCCGACAAGGCGATGTCCGCCCGGGTCCGGGATACCATCGAGCAGGATGGCGACCGCCTGACTGACCTGCTTCTTTGGCGGTTCGGTCCGGGCCACTTCGGGGCCATCCTGTCCGTCGCCACCATCCCGGGACAGGACGGCGGGGTTCTACCGCGCGCAGCTCGCCGGGTCAAAACCCTGTCGCACGTAACCATCGAGGTAGAACCACGGGGCTGAGGACAGCACGCCGTCGATCCGCCGGGTGACGCTCCTTCACGGGCCGGGCGACCTCGCCGAGTCGGGCAACGGGCGCAGCAGGGACAATGCGAGGCATGAACCTCCGGTTAGTAGGCCCGTGAGCAGCAGCGCCGCCAGCGGGCCGCCACGATCGAGCACAAGCCCGAACAGCAGCGGGGCTGCCCCCTGGAGGATGCGCGCAGGTGCCGCGAGCAGACCCGTTCGGAGGCCGTAGCCGGATGCCCCGAACATCGCGAGCGGCAGCGTGCCCCGGGCGATGGTCAGCAGGCCGTTGCCGCCGCCGTGCAGCAGCACGAACGGAATCGCGGCCGGTGCACCCACGATTGCCAGCAACGCCGCGCCGACCGGATGCAGCCCTGCCGCCAGCCGTGCCGTGATGATCGGCGCGGCCCGGCGCAGGAGGCCGAACTCGGCCAGCCGTGCCGCGACCTGGGCAGGGCCGACCAGCGCGCCGGCGGCTATCGCTTCCGAAGGCGTGGCACCCGTCGCCTCTAGTAGCCGCGGCAGGTGGGCTGCCAGGGCCGTCGAGACGAACCAGGTCGCGCCGAACACGCACGCGAGGACGACCATCGTCCACGGCACGCCACCGCTCGCGGTCTGGGATGGGGTTGCCACCGGAGGAGGCGGCGCTTTCGGCACGACGAGGCGATTGAGCGGCAGGCCGAGCACGAGGTGGAGGGCCGCCCACGCCAGGCAGGCGCCGCGCCAGCCGAAGGCGTCGATGAAGACCGCGCTGGCGGGCTAGCCCACCGTGCTGGCGAAGCCCGCGAACAGGGTGATGCCGGTGATCGCGTTGCGGGCCTCGCGGCCGTATAGTCCGGCCGCGGTTGCGAAGGCGGCCTCGTAGAGGCCGAACCCCATCCCGACGCCCAGCACCAGCCAAGCCGCCACCAGCGTGATCGGTCCCGTCGCGAAGGACAGCGTCACTAGCCCGGCTGCGAAGACCACGTTCGTGGCCGCGAGCACGTCCCTGCCGCCATGCCGGTCGATCATGCGCCCGGCGACCGGGCCGAGCAGGCCGGACAGGAGCAAGGCAGCCGAAACGGCCGCATAGAACCAGGTCCGGGACAGGTGCAGGTCCGCCGACACCGGGTCGGCGAACACCGCCGTCAGGTAGTAGGTCGATGCCCAGGCCAGGGTCTGGGTGATCCCGAGCGCGGAAACGACCACGCCCTTGTGGCGGAGCGACTGTCTAGCCTGCACGGGCTTCGGCGATGCTCTTCGCGGCAGCCGCTTCCTTGCCGGACCGCTCCATGCGTTCGCTGTAGCGGTCGACCAGGATGTCCGAGTTGTCGCGGACGAGCAGCGTGAACCGGACGAGTTCCTCGCAGACGTCGACGAGCCGTTCGTAATGCGGGCCTGCCGGGAGGCGGCCCGCCGCGTCGAACAGCTCGAACGCCTTCGGCACGCTGGACTGGTTGGGGATGGTGACCATCCGCATCCAGCGCCCGAGCAGGCGCATGGCGTTGACGGCGTTGAACGACTGGCTTCCGCCCGAGACCTGCATCACCGCCAGCGTGCGGCCCTGGGTCGGGCGCACGCCTCCCTCGCTCAGGGGCAGCCAGTCGATCTGGACCTTCATGATGCCGGACAGGGTGCCGTGGCGCTCCGGGCTGCTCCAGACCTGACCTTCGGACCACAGCGACAGCGCGCGCAGTTCCTGCACCTTCGGGTGCGACGGGCTTTCGGAGTCCGGCAGCGGCAGTCCGGCCGGGTCGAAGCGGCGCGTCTCGCAGCCCATCTCACGCAGCAGCCGCTCGGCCTCGTCCGCCAGCAGCCGGGAATAGGAGCGCGCCCGCAGGGAGCCATGCAGCAGGAGGATCCGCGGCTTGTGGCGCGACACCGGACCCGTGATGGACGCCGGGTCGGGAAGCCGGAAATGGGCGCGATCGAGGGCAGGCAGGTCGCGGTCGGTCGCGTCCGTCATGCCGGGCGGGCCTCCACGCGCTCGCCGTCCTCCTTGGTGAAATCACCCGAAAGCGGGGCATCGAGCAGCTCCAGCACCAACTCCGACGGGCGGCAGAGGCGCACCCCCTTCGGCGTGACGACGATGGGTCGGTTGATCAGGATCGGGTGCTGCTCGACCGCATCGAGCAGCGCGTCCTCCGTCAGGGTGGCCTCGTCGAGACCGAGTTCGTCGTAGGGGGTGCCCTTCCGCCGCAGCACGTCGCGGAGCGGAACGCCCATCCGGCGCACGAGATCGAGCAGCTCGGCCCGCGTCGGCGGCGTCTTGAGGTATTCGATGATCGTGGGTTCCGTTCCCGCGGCGCGGATCATCGCGAGGGTGTTGCGGGACGTCCCGCAGGCGGGGTTGTGGTGGATCGTGGCGGTCATAGACGGGCCTCCCGTTTGATGGTGGCGACCTGTTCGGTCGCCTCGCGCAACAGCCAGCCCGTCAGGACCAGGCCGCACAGCGCCCCCGCGAGCTGCGCCGCGACGAAGCCCGGCAGGTCGGCCGGCCGGATGCCCGAGAAGGTGTCGGTCAGGGACCGGGCGACCGCGACGGCGGGGTTGGCGAACGACGTCGAGGCGGTAAACCAGTAGGCCGACGTGATGTAGAGGCCGACCAGCCAGGGCACGGCGCGCTGCTCGAAGCGGATGCCGGCCAGGATCGTCAGCACCAAGCCGAAGGTCGCGACACCCTCGGACAGCCATTGCGCGCCACCCGTGCGGACGTGCGCCGAAGCCTGGACGAGGGGCAACGCGAACATGGCATGGGCGGCCAGCGTGCCGACGACGCCGCCCGCAACCTGGGCCACCGCATAGAGACCCGCCTCGGCAGCTGGCAACTCCCGGCGCATCGCGAACACCAGCGACACCGCGGGATTGAGGTGCGCCCCCGAGATCGGCCCCAAGGTGGTGATCAGCACGACCAGCATCGCCCCGGTGGCGATTGTGTTCCCGAGCAGGGCCAGCGCCACGTCGTGTGTCAGCGTCTGCGCCATGATGCCGGAGCCGACGACGGTCGCGACCAGGAGCGCCGTGCCGAGGGTTTCGGCAGCTACCCGCCGGGGAAGGTCGTATCCGGCCATCAGGGACCGCAGCAGGCCGCAGCCTCCGGCAGCTCCGGCTTCGGCGCGCAGCAAACGGCCTGCGGCGTCTCAGGCGTGCAGCATGCGGCGGTCGTGGTGCGGATCGGGCCGAGATCGACGCTGTCGCCGTAGACGACGCACTCCCCGGAGGTCAGGAACGTCTCCCAGGACAGCCCCTGCGGGTCGGTGATCCACGACTTCTCGGACTGCGCGTAGCAGCAGGTGGTGGTTCCCTCGTCGAGCACCGGGCGGTCGGCCTCCTTCAGACGGTCGTGGACCTCGTGCAGCTCGTCCGGGGTTTCGACCTGGATGCCGAGATGGTCGAGGCCCGAGTTGCCGCTGCGGGTCGAGATCGCGAAGTTCACGCGTGGGTCGTCGAGCATCCATTTCGCGTAGTCCGGTTTAGTGACGCTCGGGGCGGCGGCGAACAGGGTGCTGTAGAACCGTGTGGATACGTCGAGATCGTCGACGGAGACATGCACGTGCAGGCGCTTCATTGGCGGACGCTCCTCTTGGGTTCGACGAGTGCGGTGGTGTCGCAAATGCCCACGCCGCAAGACGCGGGGTCGCCCTGGCAGCAGTTCTCGGTCAGGTAAGCGAGCAGCTCGTTCATCGCGCCGTACTCGGCGACGTAGATCAGCGAGCGGCTCTCGCGCCGGAACGAGACGAGACCGGCATGCCTGAGCTGGTTCAGGTGGAAGGAGAGGGTCGCCCCGGGCAGTCCGAGCCGTTCGCCGATCTGGCCGGCAGGGATGCCGTCCGCCCCGGCCCGCACTAGCAAGCGGAACACGTCCAGGCGCGTGCCTTGGGCGAGGGCGGCAAGGGACGATACAGCTCTTGCGTGTTCCATATTTCCAAAATGGTAAAACTGTCGCTGCGTGTCAACGGATTTTTTGCAATGGCTAGCGAGCGATGGGCGTCGCACTGTTGACGTCCCGAAACAGGTTCACTATGTGTTCTGCCGATGCGCCCCCTGGTTTCTCTTCCTGACCTGTTCGACCACGAGGCCCCAGCGGCCCGTGCGGACCGCCGCGCGCATCCCATAACCCTGCTCCCGCAGGTCTAACCCCGGCCTCTCGGACGGGCTGACCTGCACTGCCGCCGCCCCCTGCCGGGGGGCATCTGACGCGACATGCTATGCAGGACCACCTCCGATGCCAAACAAGAAAACCACCCGTCTCCGGGTCGGAAACGACGCCGTGTTCACCCGCGTGGGAGCACGGCTTGCGCCCACGCCTGACCAATTCCCGGTAGGCGAGATCGCCTATGAGTTCCCGGCCGTGACGAGTGTCCTCGAGCGGGCACTCCGCAACCGTGAGGAAATGGATCTGCTCGACGATCCCGAAGAGGATCTCGGGGCCGAGCACGCGATCCCCGCCAGCCCGAAGCCCGCCGTGATGTGGCGCGATCCCGCCGCCGCGGCCGCCCGGCATATGGTGCTACGCGCGGCACGCCAACGCCCCAAGGAAATCCCCCACCCGTCGAAGGCGCGCATGGCCGCGGTCGGGGTGCCGTCTGCCGAGTGGTTGCCCCTGGTCGCCGAACAATGGCAGGCGCACTTCCAGGCTGGCTCGCCCCCCGGCGACGGGGATGCGGGCGCCCGCCACCAGCGGCGGACCTGCTGGGTCCTGTTCACCCGAGGCGGCCATGATTGCATCCAGGGTCCCGACCGGGGCAACGACGCCGTGGCGGACGCCGCCTGGCACGGCACCCCCGTCGTGGGCCTCGCCACCACCCCGGATGCCCAGCTGCCGCGGGACCTTCTCCGTGTGGCCGACCTCCGGCTCACGGTCGGCCCCCTGGATGCGGAGATCCTGATGGCGGTGATCCGGGAGGTGACGGGCCGCTCGCCGAAGGTGCGGGTGCCGTGTGATCTCGGCTCCCGCCTCACCCCGGCGCTCCTCCGCCTCGCCCGGCGCCCCCGGCAGTCCGCGGACGCCTACCTCGCGCGGCTGGTCGAGTTTGCCGGGGATACTTCGGAGACGCTGCCGCCCGGCCCGTCGTTGGCCGACCTGCACGGGATGGACAAGGCGCGGGCCTGGGGCGAGCGGTGGGTGGCGGACGTCCGGGACTACCGGGACGGCAAGCTCCCCTGGCGGGACGTGGACCCCGGTCTGCTGCTGCACGGCGTGCCGGGAACGGGGAAGACGCTGTTCGCCCAGGCACTCGCGCGCAGCGCCGGGGTGCCGCTGATCGCGACCTCCTTCAGCCAGTGGCAGTCCACAGGGAAAGGCTACCTGGGGGATTGCCTGACCGCCATGCGGCAGTCGTTCGCCGAGGCCATGCGGCGCGGGCCGTCCATCCTGTTCGTCGACGAACTCGACGCGATCGGCAAGCGCGGGGAGGGCAGCACCGAACACAACAACTACTGGACCACGGTCGTCACCTGCTACCTCGAGCTGGCGGACGGGGTGGGGAAGCGGCCCGGCATGCTTCTCCTCGGCGCCACCAACGACCCGGGCGCCATCGACCCCGCCGTCGTCCGCGCCGGCCGCATGGACCGCCTGATCGAGATCCCCCGCCCGGACCTGGCCAGCCTGGGGAAGATCCTGCGGCACCACCTCGCCGATGATCTCGCCGGGACCGATCTCATGCCTGCCGCGCGACTGGCGGTCGGCGGGACCGGAGCGGATTGTGCCCTTTGGGTGCGGACGGCACGGCAGGCGGCCCGCCATGCGCGGCGGCCGATCATGGAGGCCGACCTGCTGGCTGCCATCGGCACCGTCTCGCGGCCGCCTGAGATCGAGCGGCGGATCGCGGTGCACGAGGCCGGGCACGCCGTGATCACCACCCTGCTCCGTCCGGAAGGCGTAGTCGGAGTCCGCATCGGCTCGGGCGGTGCATTCGCTGGCCTGGTCGAGACGACGCACGACACGCGGAGCACCCGGGAGTCGATCCACGGGACCCTGCTGGAGCTGCTGGCGGGACGTGCGGCCGAGGAGGTCGTGCTGGGCGGTCATTCCGGCGGGAGCGGCGGGATGGCGAACAGCGACCTGGCCATGGCCACCTGCCTTTCCGTCGCGATGGAGACCGCGTTGGGCCTCGGCAGCATTGGCCCGGTATGGTTGGGCATGCCGACGCCTCAGTCGGTCGGCCCGCTGCTCGCTCTCCGCCCGAAATTGGCGGCTCGCGTCCAGGCCCACCTGGAGGCGATCCACGCCGAGGCGGCCACCTTGATCCGTGAGCGTCTCGCGGCCGTCTCGGCCGTTGCGGACGCCCTCCTGGTGGCACGCTCCCTGACGGGCGCCGAGATCGCGGAGTTGGTTGCCCGCCATTCCGCGGGATCCGTGCCGGCCGGCGCCACGCCATGAGCCTGGTGATCTACGGCGATCCACATGGCGAGTGGCGGCCGCTCCTGGAGGCGGTGGCCGACGATCGCCCGGCCGCCATCGTCATCCTTGGACTGCGATCTCGGGCGCCCGCTCCACGTCGAGCTTGCCCCCGTCTTCGCGGCCGGGGTTGATGTCGCCTACCTGTATGGCAACCACGAGAAGGACCTGCCGGGGTTCTGGGACAACCTCGTCGGCGACCATCCTGGCGGGCTGCTCCACGCCCGCGTGCGACGGCTGGGACCCTACGATGTCGCGGGCATCGCCGGGGTGTTCAAGCAGCGGATCTGGCTCCCGCCCGCGGCTCCCCTGGTCGAGACCCGGGCGGCCTTCCTAGGACGGCTCGCCCACCACGAGCGGTGGCGGCAAGGACTGCCGCTGCGGCAGCGGGACGCGATCTTCCCCGAGGATTTCCAGGCCCTGGCGGGGAAGCGCGCTGACATCCTGGTCGTCCACGAGGCCCCCTCCACGCACCGTCACGGGTTCGCGGCGTTGGATGATCTCGCCCGGACGCTGCGGGTCCGTCTGGTCGTCCATGGGCATCACCACACGAGCCTGACCGGGGCCTCCCCGGACGGGATCGCGGTCATCGGCTTGGGCAAGGCCGAGGTGCTGCGGCTCCGGGCGGGGGACCTGCCATGACCGGCACGGTCCTCCTGGAAGGGGAGCGCGTGGGGCGCTTCGTCGTGCTCCGGGACCGGGACGGTCACCTCCATGCGGTGTTGGCCGGGTCCGTCGGCGCGCTGTGCGAGACGGAGGACGGCGTGCTCCTGCTGCTTCCCGGCGGGCGTCTGATCCATGTCCCGCGGCCCATGCCGGTAGTGTCGGCGTGGCTGGACGGGCGGGCCGGAACATGACGCGAACAAATGGACGGGTTCGTTACGGCCGGGCTCGACTTTCAGGCAAGAACCGGGTAACAGCTCCCGTCATGGATCAGACCATAACGCTTCGGGACTAGCCTGCCGCGCCCCTCCCGGGCGCCGACCGAAGCCGTTCGTCTGGAGCCATCGTTGATCCTTCCCCGTAAATTCTCGGGCGCCCCCGTCGCCCGCATGAGCCTCGTCGTGACGGATGATTCCGTTCTCGGCGGGCGCATGCGCACGTACGCCGCTCCCCGCATGTCCCCGTGCATGGCCGCAATACCGCGTCTCACCCCGTTCAGCCCGCCGCGCACCACCCGCGCGGCACGAGACGCACATGCCCATGCCGGGAGACCGAAGTGTCCCAAGCCGCAGACGACCACGACATCATCACCGAGACCGACATGGTCGGCGCCGATCCCGGCAGCGATCTCGCCTGCCGCATCGAGCCGCTGAGCGACGACGACTGGAAGGAGATCAACTCCAAGATCGACCGCCGTTACGGCGGGTTCTTCGTGAGCGGCGTCAACCAGAAGGTGCTCCCGTGGCGCGGCGAGCACCAGCTGGCGGCGCTGTCCGTCTTCGAGATGGACCCGGGTATCGACGCCTTCGAGGTGTCGCCCGAGCGGGTAACCGTCATGGTGGCGGGCAAGAAGCGGTCCTACGTCCCGGCCTACCGCCTCCGCCGCGGTTCGGCGACCGTGATGGTGGACATCCTGCACCGCCGGCAGGAGGCCCACCCGCTGCGCCCGGTCGTCACGGCGACGATCACGGCGGGCTACGCGCGCATCGGCGTCCACTACCGCGTCCTGCCCGAGAAGCGGGTGTTCGCGCAGCCCCGGTTCCGCAACGCCCGCTTCGTGCTCGGTCATCGCGGCCTGGACACGCGCGCCGAAACCGAGCTGGCCGTCGTGCGGGTGCTCGGCCGCCAGGGACGGCATGATGTCGCCTCGGTCGAGGCCGCCCTGCCGGACCTCCCCGACGCCCGGGAGACGCTGCTGGCGCTGGCGACCCGACGGCGGGTGAAGCTGGGCCTGTGGGCGCCCACTATCGGCGGGATGCGGGCCGAACTGATCTCGTGGGGAGGCCTGTCATGAAGGGCATCATGGGCCATACCCCCGTCCGGCTGCTCCTGGAGCCGGGGCAGCCGCTGCTGTTCGGGGGCGAGATCTGGTTCCATGCGGGCCGGGCGACGGACAAGCAGCGTCGCCTGCTGTTCCGGAACAAGGACGGCCTCTCCCGCGAGTGGACGGACCGCGAGGTCCTGAAGCTCCAGCAGGCGGGCGACCTCCGCTTCCTGACCGCGGCGGACCGGGACAGGCTGGAGAAGGCCGAGGGACCCGCGACGCCCCGGGCGATCCTCGACACCTGCACCGCCGCGGACAAGAAGGTCCTGGTCTACGAGCTGATGCGGTTCACGGACCGCTACACGGAGACGTTCTGCCACCGCGGCAAGCGGGAGGCCGACCACAAGTACCGGATGGTCGAGGACGGACCCGGCACCGAACGGCACAACGAGGCGTGGGAGATCGACCACACGACGGTCGACCTCATCGTGGTCGACCATGCGACGGGACTGCCGGTCGGGCGGCCGTTCATCACCATGACGATCGACCGCCATACCCGCATGATCGTCGGCTACCACGTCGGTTGGGCGTTCCCCGGGATCCAGCCGACGCTGGAGTGCCTACGCTGCGCGATCGCCATCAAGGACGAGGTGCTGAAGAAGGCGCCGGGCCTGCGTAACCACTGGCCAGCCTTCGGCACGCCCGGCCTTCTGGTCCCGGACAACGCGAAGCACTTCAAGTCCAAGGCGTTCAAGGAGGCGTGCCGCAGGCTGGGCATCGATGTCGCGCGGCCGCCGGTCCTGAAGTCTTGGTACAAGGGGAAGATCGAGCGGGCGTTCGGCACCTACGTGAAGGGGCTGTGTCACCTCATCCCGGGCACGACCTTCTCAAACGTCTACCAGCGGCTGAAGGAGAAGATCCCCGAGAAGGTCGCGATCTGCACGCTGGCGGAATTCGACGCCATGCTGCTCCGGTTCATCGTCGACATCTACAATCCCCGGTGCAACCGCATCATGAACACCAGCCCGCTGCTGGCGTATGCGGTAAGCGTCGCCAAGTTCAAACAGAAGCTCCCGCCCAACCCGGCGGAACTCGCGTCCAAGCTGTCCATCCCGTACTACCGGAAGGTCAGTCGCGAGGGGATCCTGTTCCAGGGCCTCTGGTATCGGGGAGGCGGAGTCGCCGACCTGCTGACGAACAAGCGGCTGTCGCGGACCGTGCTGGTGAAGGTAGACCCGAACGACCTGTCACGGATCTGGTTCATCCACCCGGAGACGAACGAGCCGGTCGAATGGAAGATCAGCAAGTCGCAGGCGGAGTCAGTCCGGGGCATCAACCTGGACATGCACCTGCTCGCGAAGGCGATGCAGCGGAACGAACCCGAGCTGCTCGCCGGGGAGGCGGGCCGGGTCGAGGCATACGCCCTGATCCACAAGATGCTGGAGGAGCGGGTGCGGGGGGACGGCCTCGCGAACCGCCGCCTCGCGGCCAAGCACCTGGATCGCCTGCGCAAGCGCGAGGAGGCGTATGTCGTCGAGGAGGCCGACGACGAGGACGCGACCCCGCCCGAGGATCTCGACATCGGCGACGAGCTGTTCCCGGCCGACGCGTCCGGCGCACCAGCGCCCGTGGATGCCATTGCTGGAGCGCCCGCCGACCCCGCCGATGACGGTCCGCGGATCGTTGCGACGATCGCCGCCCCGGTCGCGGCAGTCCCCAAGAAGCGCGGCCGGCCGCCTGGGAAGGGTCGGAAGGCCACCCGTGCGCCTGCACCTGCCACGACGCACGCGCCGCCTCAGGCGCCGGTGCCGCCCCCCGTGCCGGCACCGGCGATCGTCCCGATCGGGACCGACGAGGACCTGGATCTCGACCGCTTCGTCCGCGGAAAAATCACCATCCGCCAAGGAGGCGACAAGACATGAGCAGCGGAACCCGGCGCGACCCGAACAAGGGTGCCCTCAGCAAGATCTTCTACATGACCGCAAGGGCGGAGGCGGCCTTCGAGGTGATCGACAACCTGGTCAAGGAGGGTTGGGAAGAGGACTACTGCAACGCGCAGACGATGTTCGGCATCCCCGGCACCGGGAAGACGGCGACGCTGGCGAACTACCGCCAGCATCGGCCGGACCTGCGCAGCCTGGTCGTCGAGGTGACGCCGGGGTGCAACGCCAGGAGCTTTTCCTCGGACATCCTCAACGCCGTCAATGATCCGGCACCGGATTTCGGCAGTCCGGCGGAGCGCATGCGGCGCGCGATGAACGCCATCGAGGAGCTGAAGCTGGACTTCCTGGCGTTCGAGGAATTCCATCGGCTCATCAGCACGAAGACCGACAAGGTCGACGAGGACGTGGCCAACATGGTCACCGGGATCCTTAACAGGCGGTTCTGTCCGCTTGTGCTGATCGGGGACCCGGACGCATACCGGGTGATCAACAGCCTGGGGAACCAGTTCCTCGGGCAGCGGTGCCTGCCTGCCTTCGACTTCCTGCCATACGACTGGGGCGTGGAGCAGGACCGCGACGATTTCCGCGGCATCATGCACGCCATCGACCTCGCGATCGGCTTCGCCCAGCTGTCCGGCCTGGGCCGCGTGGACACGGCCCAGCGGATCTACGCCTACTGCCGCGGCCGCGGCCGGCTCGCGGCGAACCTCATCTCCGAAGCACGGCGGCTGGCCCACAAGCGCGGCCTCCCCTGCCTCAACCACGAGGTCCTCGCCCTCGCCGTCGACAGGTTCATGGTCCACCGGGCCGGCCGCCCCGAAAACCCGTTCCGCACGGAGAAGCCGCCCGTGGTCGGGCCGGCGACCGGCTTCGGCGAGGGAGACGACGAATGAGCAAGCCATACACTCTGCCGAACCCCTTGGTCCCCCTGGATGGTGAGAGCCTCACGGGGCTGGTCGTCAGGAACAGCGCACGCTTCCCGTTCGCGGATCCCCGGCGCCTGCTGACCCGTGTCGTGCGGCCCGACGGCTTCACGCTCTGGCGCCTGTGCGACGTCGACCCGGCTTCGCGGCGGGGCGTCGAGCTGCGGACGCTCCTGGGCCTGGACGAGGCCACCTTCCGGCGGATGTCCGCCTGGACGGGCCAGGTAACCACCCAGTCCGTCCTGGGCCGCCGCGTCTGGCGTGATCTCGCCCGGCCAAACGAGCGCGCGGCCTGCCCGGGATGCATGCAGGAGTCCCCCCACCACCGCGCGGTCTGGAACCTGGATGCGTTGCCCGTCTGCGCCGTCCACGGGACCTGGATCCGGCAGACCTGCCACGGCTGCGGCACCCCGCTCTCCTGGTCCACCGCCCGTGTCGACTCCTGCTCCCGCTTCCCGTCCTGCATGGCGATGATCTGCGACGCGCCCGCCGAACCGGCCACCGACAAGCCGCTGGGCGGGATCCGTGCCATCCACGCGCTCTTCACGGGGGCGCCGGACGCGCCGGCGGTACCTCCGGCGATGGAACCGCAAGACGTCCTGAGGCTGTCCTTCGTCCTAGGACAGCTCGCTTTCGGCCACGAACGGGAGGCGCGCCCCAGCGGCTTCATCGACCGCCACCGGGAGATGCTGCCCGAGATCCTGGGCGCCGGATGGTCGGCCCTAGACGACTGGCCGCACGGCTTCCACCGCCTGCTGGACCGCCTGCGCGAGCGTTCGTCCGGACGGGCCGGGAAGGACGGCCTCCGAAAGGCGTTCGGCACGCTGTCGACGAAGGTCCACCGCTGGGCACGGGAGCCGCGGGGGGCCGCCATCGGGGAGGCGTTCGCCCAATACGTGGCTGAGCAGGGCGATCTCGCCACCACGGCCTACACCGTGTCCCGGTATGCCCCGGGGGCCGAGATCCGGCACCGCTTCATCACCATGAAGGAGGCGCAGCAGGTGCTGGGCGTCAGCGCGACGTCCATCGACCGCATCGCGGAACGGCGGGGGTTGTACGTGATGCCGCCCCGGGGGGCCGGGCTGCCGGCCCTGATGCGGGCGGACGTCTTCCTGGCACTCAAGGAGGAGTTCGGGGACTTCCTGCTGCCCGAGGAAGCCCGGCGCGAGCTGGCGGTCGGGCCGAAGATCATGGCGCAGCTCGAGGAGGCCGGGCTGATCCGGCGCCTGCCGGCCACGGAGCGGGTGCTCGAGATCAAGCCGTTCCGCAAGTCGGAGATCGCCGGCTTCGTGGCGGCCTGCCGCGGCAAGGCGAAGCCGATCACGGCGGAAGCGGCGGCGAAGCTGTCGACGCTCATCAGCCCGACGGCGCCCGGGCGCACCGTGCCTGACATCTGCCGCGCCCTGATGGACGGGAGTCTCAAGGCGGCCGGCACCGTCAAGGGCAAGAAGGGGCTGTCGGCCATCAGGCTGTCGCTGGATGCCGTCGAGGCGGCGCTGCCGTCGATGAAAGCCACGCTGTCGCTGCTGGATGCCGCGAAGCGGATCGGGCTGAAGTATCCACCGGTCCACTTCTGGGTGAAGCGGGGACTGCTCGCCGCGACCACGTCGGACGGCGCCGAGGAGCGCGGCATGCGGATCACCCTCGAGGAGTGGGACCGCTTCGTCGGCGTGTATGCCACGAGCGGCATGCTGGCGGACGAGATCGGGCAGGGCAGCAACACCTGGATCGCTCGCCACCTCGCGTTCCTGGGCGTGAAGCCGATCTCGGGCAAGGAGATCGACGGCGGCTACGCGAACCCGTTCCGGCGCGCGGACGTCGGGCCCGGGGTCATCAAGCAGATCCGGCGCACGCAGCAGGGCGCGCCGGGTACGCCCCAGGACAAGCACCGGGGATCATTCGAGCGGGTGGCGATCGTGGCGTCGGGGATCGCTGACATGTGGGGGGTCAAGTTCACACGCACCCACAATCTGTTCGTAGACCGCGCGGGCGGGCGGTCCGTGCAGGTGATCAGCGGAAGGCGCCCGGACATGACCGGCGTGTTCGTCTTCCACACCCGGTCGCAGTCGCTGGCGGCCCTGGAGGCAATGGCGGACCCGTGGGTGGCACTGGTTTCGAACGAGGGGAGCCACTTCCTGCTCGTCCCGGCGCGCGAGGCACCTTGGCGGGGTGGGACTGACCAGGAGACCCGCTTCGCCTCCATCCGCTTCGACGCCATGGGGAAACCGATGGAGCTGCTGGGGTGGTCGCATCCCATCCCGGAGGCGGAGCCAGCGAAGGCGACTGCCGGTGCCGAGACCCCTGCCAGGGAGAAAGACTACAAGTTGGCGACCGCGGCCGGCATCGAGAAGCTCTGGGGCGTGAAGTTCGAGCGGCACCGGAGCTTGTTCACCGAGATCGGCGGCACGCGGATGGTGCAGGTCGTCCCCGGCAAGACGGAAGGTGCCTCCATCCGGCAGACATTCACCCTTCGGAAGGCGGCCTACGATCGGCTCGCCGAATGCTCAGACGCCTGGATCGCCCTGGTGCCCAAGGGGCACAAGGGTTTCACGTTGGTGCCGTTCGGCAGCCTGCTGTGGCGACCCTATGGCGATGTCACGGTGCAGGCATCGGTGAAAGTCGATGCGGAGGGGCGCCCTATGGGGATGGATAACTGAATTCCCCCCTGGACCTTTAATGTACTTCCGGCCCCGCACCAGGCTTGGGGTCTATCAAGGATGTCGGAAAGATACCAGCTTGGTTGCGATGTTATCGTCCACTCCGAGTAATTCTACAGGAATGTCTCTCCGCACCTTAGAGTCCGTCCAAGATCATTAGCAAGCACGGCAGAGGCGTCGCAGCATGAGCCGCACTGACGCCCACTGAAGGAACGCGAGCGCGTTTCGGTTCAGGCACTCCCAATCCTTGCTCAGGCGGCGGCATCGGTTGAGCCACGCAATTGTCCGTTCTACGATCCACCGCTTGGGCAACACCACAAAGTTGCCGGTGTCGCAGCGTCGAACGATCTCGACGTTCACGCGGCGGCAGACACGGGCCAGGCCCGTCTGGAACCTCGGCCCTTGATAACCGCCGTCGGCGTAGAGCTTGAGCAGAAAGGGATACATGCCGAACAACGTCGCCATCAGCAGCACGCCACCGTCACGGTCCTGGATGTCGGCCGCGTGGACGATAGCCTGCATCAGCAAACCCTGCGTGTCGACGAGGATGTGCCGCTTCTTACCTTTGATCTTCTTGCCGCCATCGAAGCCCGGCGGATCAATGCGGGCCCCCCTTTTTCGGCGCTCTTGACGCTCTGGCTGTCGATGATCGCGGCGGTCGGGCTGGCTTCGCGGTCCGCCTGCTCCCGACAGCGGACGTAAAGCGCATGGTGCAACCGATCGAGCGTCCCATCATGCTGCCAGCGGCAGAAATAGAAGTTGACGGTGCTGCGCGGCGGCAGGTCCTTCGGGATCGCCCGCCACTGGCAGCCTGTGCTGAGGACATACATCAGTCCGTTCAAGACCTCGCGCAGGTCCACTGTCCGCTTGTTTCCGCCTCGTTTGGCACGAGGGATCTCCGGCTTGGCCAGAGCCCACTCGTCGTCGGTCAGGTCGCTCGGGTAGCGCAGCTTGCTGCGGTCGTAGCGGGCGCGGTTCTCGGCAGTCCACATTGGGCGGCTCCTGCGAATCGGGGCTGCCACATGGAATCACAATTGATTCCCTCGACTCAACATGATCGTGGACGGACACTCAGGAGAAATAGCCGGAAAACGGCTAGGAAATGCCGCGAAATACTCCAAAACCGGATTGTGCCATATTATGCCAAATGCGGTACGTGTTGTGCCATATTATGCCAAACGCCGTGCCACCTTATGCCAAATGGGTGTCAGCAGAATCAGGGGTTTTCGGGGTGTGCTGTGCCATCGATTGCCAAACTCGACAGGATGTTGTCGGGATGACCTATTTCGCTGTGGTTCACACCGTCTTCTTCGTGGTTCTGGTGGTGCTGTTCGCCCGGTTCGTCCGGCGTCCCTGCGGGGCCTCTCTGTGCTGCCGCTATTTCGGGTATGCTGCCTGACGTGCTTCGACCGACGAGGCCCCGAGAAGGAGCGTCCATGGATCGCCTGTCGCCATCAATCTTCGAGACGTGCCGTGCTGCGGCGGCCCTCGTCGTGCTCGGTCTGCTGAGCGGGCCGGCGCTTGCCGCGGAGGCACCGGCGGCGTGTCCGCCGCAGCCGACCCGCGTGGTGCGTTCGGTCGGGGGGGCGACCGACTACCTCGGCACCGTGCCGGGCATTCCGGACCTGTGCCGGCTGCAGCGGCCGGACGGGCTCGCGGCGTTCTACCTGGGCATCTGGCGGGACGACTGGCCCGGCGCCGGGCAGGCCTATCCTGCCGCGCTCGCTGCGATGCATGGCGGGCCGGGAACGCGGGTCAGCTTCGTCACGCGGTCGGTTCCCGGGCAGCAGTTCACCGACACGTTCATCCACGAGGGCCCGGACCCGATCACGGTCGACGGCGTGCGCTACGCCACGTTCAAGCTCGCGCATGAGCGGGAGGGCATCGAGGGCAACACCTACCACTCGGTCATCACCAGCTGGCGGGATGGCGCGACGGGGCTGGTGCTGAAGGTGGTCGAGCGGCAGATCGCCGGGCAGTCCTATGGGCCGAACACGACCTGGGTGGCCGTGCGGGTCGAACGACTGCCGTAGGGCGCAGACCCCGGGCCGGCCTCAGGGACGGTCGCACACGATGAGGGCATCGAGGGCGACGGCGCCGTGGCCTTCGGCGAGGGCGATGACGGGGTTGAGGTCCAGCTCGCTCACCTCGGGATGGGCCTGCATGAACCGGCCGATCTCGACGACCATGGCGGCGACCGCGGCGACGTCGCGGGCGGGCCGTCCGCGGACCGGACCGAGCATCGCGGCGCCTTTGAGCGTGTGGAGGGCCTGGACGACCTCGGCCGTGCCGAGGCCGGCGGGCAGGATGCGGACGTCGCGGAGCACCTCGGCGAAGACCCCGCCCAATCCCACGGCCACCACGACCCCCCAATGTGGATCGCGCTTGGCCCCCAGGATCAGCTCGAGGCCGGGCGCGGCCATGCGCTCCACCAACACGCCTTCGATCGGGGTATCGGGCGCGGCTGCGCCGACGGCCGCGTGCAGCCGGTCCCATCCTGCCGCGACGGCCTCGGGCCCCACCAGGTTCAGCACGACGCCGCCGACGTCCGACTTGTGGGACAGCGCGGCGGCCTGGATCTTGAGCGCGACGGGTCCGTCCAGGCCCGCGGCCGCCTGCAGCGCCGATGACAGGTCGCGTGCCAGCCTGCGTTCGGGGAAGCGGAGCCCGGCGCGCTCCAGGACGTCCTTCGCGGCGTGCTCGGGCATCGTCCCCGCCGGCAGGCGTGGTGCCGGCGCGATGGTCTCGGGTGCATTGCCGGGCGGAGGGCCGGGGGTGGCGGCGGCCCAGGCGGCCAGGCGCGCCAGGCAGCGTAGCGCGCGTTCCGGCGAGCGGAAGAACGGCACGCCGGCCGCGCGCACCTCGGCGATCAGCGCTTCGGGCACGGGCGTGTCGTCCCCGAGCATCGCGAACACGACGAGGCGCTGCGGGGCCCAGTGCCGCAGGACCTCGATGACGGGCGGCATCTTGCGCCACGCCATCTCGGCGCTGGTCAGGATGATGGCGACCAGCAGCGCCCCGCAGCGTGGATTGGCCATCAGCGCGTCGATGGCGCGCCCATAGAGGCCGGGGTCGCCCAGGGCCTGCGCGGTGAGGTCGAGCGGGTTGCTGGCCACGATGAAGCCGGGCGCAATGGAGTCGAGTTCGGCTGCGGCGTCTCCCTCGGGCTCCGGGAAGACGATCCCGAGGGTTTCGCCGTAGTCGAGCGTCAACGCCTTGAACGCGCCGGACTCGCCCAGCACGGCGACGCCCGGAGGCGGTTCAAGGCCGTGCAGGCGGACGGGTGCGCGCAGCAGGCACTCGGCCAGGTCGACCAGCTCCTCGAGGGTGTCGGCGAGCAGGACCGCGTGCCGTTCCACCACGGCGCGCATCACGGCGTGGTCGCCGGCCAGCGCGCCGGTATGGGTGGCGACGGCGTGCCGGGCGCCGGTGGACTGGCCGGGGTGCAGCAGCACGATGGGGATGGCGCGCGCATGCGCCTGGTCCGCCAGGTGCAGGAAGCGCTGGGGGTCGCGGATGTGTTCGGCCACCAGCACCAGCAGCCGGGTCTCCGGCCGGCCGAGCAGGTGCTCGACGAAGTCCTCGAGCCCGTTGGCGGCCTCGTTGCCGGTCGAGATGGCGAAGGCGACGTCGATGTCCCGGCTTTGCAGCGAGGCGCGCACCACCGAGGCCATCGCGCCGCTCTGGGAGACGACGCATGCGGCCGGGCCGCCCAGGGGTCGTGGCGGCGTGACGGCGAAGGTGAGCGGGATGCGGTCGGCGTAGTTCACGAAGCCGAGGCAGTTCGGCCCTTCGATGGCCATGCCGGCGGCCCGGGCGACCGCGGCGATCGCAGCTTGCAGGGCCGCGCCTTGGGCGCCGAGCTCCGCGAAGCCGGCGGAGAAGATGACGACGCCGCCCACGCCATGGCGCGCGCAGGCGGTCACGGCCTGCAGCACCGCGGCGACCGGGATGGCCAGGACCACGCAATCCACCCCGAACGGCAGGTGTTCGACCCCGGGGACGCAGGCCCGGCCGCCGATGCTGCCGGCCGTGGGGTGGATCAGGTGGATGGGGCCCGGGAAGCCGAACTGCTCGAGGTTGCGCAGCACGGTGCCGGCCAGCGAGCCGGGGCGGGTCGAGACACCGGCGAGCGCCACGGAGCGCGGGCTGAGCAGGCGCCCGATCGGGGTGGGCACGGCAGCCTCAGCCCGGCGGCCGCACGTAGTTGTCGAGGCCGGGCTTGTAGGACTTGCTGTCCAGGAACTGGCGCATGCCGGTCGCGCGGCCCCGCTCGGGATCGACGGCCGTGGTCTGGTCGAGCTTGGCGGTGAGGTATTCGGCCGATTCCTCCCACGTCATCTCGCGCACGAACTTGTAGGAGGTCTTGGCCGCGCGAAGCACGGTCGGGTTCTTGCCCAGCAGCACGTGGGCCAGGGCGCGGGTGCGGTCGCGCAGCCCGGCCAGGGGCACCGCCTCGTTCACCAGGCCCATGTCGACGGCGGCCTGCCCGCCGAACGTCTCGCCGGTCATGATGTAGTACAGCGCCTTGCGGTCGTTCACGAGGGTCGAGAGCGCCTTCGGCACCACGCCGCCGGGGATGATGCCCCAGTTGATCTCGGACAGGCCGAAGACCGCCTCCTCCGCGGCGATCGCGAGGTCGCAGCAGATCATGGGGGTGAAGGCGCCGCCGAAGCACCAGCCGTTGACCATGGCGATGGTCGGCTTGCCGTAGAACATCAGCTTGCGCCATTGCCAGTTGCGGGTCTCGCGGTAGGCGCGATGCCGCTCGATGTCGGACTTGCCGTCCGTGGCGCGGAAGAAGTCCTTCAGGTCCATGCCGGCGGAGAAGGCGTCGCCCTCGCCTGTGAGGACGACCACGCCGCAGCGGTCGTCGGTCTCGAGCGCATCGAGGACGATGTTCATCTCGTCGGCGACGGCGACGCTCATGGCGTTGCGCTTCTCGGGCCGGTTCAGGCTGAGCCAGGCGATCCCGTCCTCGAACACCACTTTCACGTTGGTCCCGCCTGGGACGGTGGTGGTTCCATCGGGGACGGGGTGGGTTGCATCCATCGGTTTGCGCCTTATAAGGTGTCTTGATATCAGGCAACCTTGCATCAGGGATCATCCCCGTCAACATGGATCAGGCGATTTTGCTTCCCACCGAACCGCTGCCTCAGTCCGGCCGGCGTGCGGGCACGCTGTACCTGCTGCACGTGCTGACCCATTCCACGCGGACCCGTCTCGATGCTGTCCTGGCGCCGCTGGACCTCTCGGCGTTCCAGGCGACGATCCTGAGCGTGATCGCGCGCGACGAGGGGCTCTCGTCCTCGCGGCTGTCGCGGCGGTTCCATGTGACGCCGCAGGCGATGGGCGAGACGATCGGGGCGTTGGAGCGGAAGGGCCTGGTCGAGCGCCGGAGCGATGCGGCGAACCGCAAGATCCTGCGGCTCAGCCTCACGTTGGCGGGTGCGGAGGCGACTGCCGCCTCGGAGGCCCTGGTCGGCGCGTTCGAGCGCGCGCTGTTCGCCGGGGTTCCGCCCCGCGATGTCGAGGGTCTGCGCGAGACGCTGTCGACGGTTCTGGCGACGTTGGGCGAGCGGCCGGGCGGGCCGTCGTGACCGGGGCTGGCCGGCGCCTCGGGGGCAAGCGCGGGCTCCGGCGCACGGGTTGTCGGCTGGGCTGAAAGCGAACATTGGACATGCGGCCCAGCAGGATGAACCTGCGGGCGAACGGGGAGGCGATCGACATGGAAACATTGCGACAGGGCGGGCTGGGAGCTGTTTCGCGCCGGGGTGCGCTGGCGGGCGTGGCGGCGGGGCTGGTGGCCGGGCGGCGGGCGCGGGCGGCCGTGCTGCCGATCCGCATCGGCGTGCTGGCGGACGAGAGCAGCTACGCGTCCGACGTGGGCGGGCCGGGCAGCACCGTCGCGGCCCGGATGGCGGTGGCGGATTTCGGCGGCAGCGTGCTCGGCCTGCCGATCGAGGTGCTGCATGCGGACACGCAGACCAAGCCCGACGTGGCGGGGGCGGTGGCGCGGCGCTGGTTCGATGAGGGCGTGGACATGATCACGGACCTGCCGGCGACGCCGGTTGCCGCGGCCGTGGTGCAGGCCGGCAAGGACAAGAACCGGACGGTGATCATCACGGCCGCCGCGGCGGAGGAGTTCGTCTCCAAGTGGTGCACGCCCATCACCGTGATGTGGGCCGACGACACGCATGCGCTGGCAGTGGGCTCGGTGATGCCGACGGTGCAGGCCGGGCGCAAGACGTGGTTCTTCATCACGGTGGACATCGCGTTCGGCACCTCGTTGGAGCGGGAAGCCACCACCTTGCTGACGGCGCATGGCGGGCGGGTGCTGGGGTCGGCCCGCTATCCGCAGAACAACTCGGACTTCTCGGCGCAGCTGCTGCAGGCGCAGTCGTCGGGGGCGGAGGTGATCGGGCTGACCAGCGTGGGCAACGACACCGTAAACGTCGTCAAGCAGGCCAACGAGTTCGGGTTGACGCGGGGCGGCCGGCAGAGCCTGGTGGGCTTCCTGGTGAACGACCCCGAGATCCACGCGCTGGGGCTCGAAACGGCGCAGGGGCTGGTGTTCTCCGCGTCGTTCTACTGGGACATGAACGACAAGACCCGGGCGTTCAGCAAGCGGTTCCGGGCATTGCACCCGATGCCGCCGTCCAAGGATCATGGCCAGGTCTATTCGGCGGTGACGCACTACCTGAAGGCGCTGGCGGCGGCCGGGTCGCGGGACACGATCGCGGTGGGCCGTGCGATGCGGGGCACCCCGGCCGAGTATTTCGGCCAGACGGTGCCGATCCGCGAGGATGGGCGGGTGCTGTTCGCGACGCAGCGGTGGCGGGTGAAGGCCCCGAGCGAGAGTAAGTATCCCTGGGACTACCTGGATCACGCGGGGACCATCGCCGCGGCCGATGCGTTCGGGCCGATGACGGCGGCCTGCAAGCTGTACTGAGGCCCGGGATGGCGATCATGCCGGCTGACCGCGGCGCGCCGGACCATGGCCTGGTGCCATGGTTCGACGCCTTCGTGTCCGCGGCCCGGTCGGGCGACCCGGGCGCGGTCGCGGCATGCTTCATGGCCGACGGCTACTGGCGGGACCTGCTGGCGCTCACCTGGGACATCCGCACCTTCAGCGGCGCGGCCGAGATCGCGACCCTCGCGCCGTTCGGCCCGGCCCTGCGCGGGTTGCGGCTGGATGGCGTCCCGATCGCCGGCCGCGCCGGCCACCTGGGCGAGACGATCGAGAGCTTCTTCGCTTTCGAGACGGAGGCCGGGATCGGCCGCGGCTATGTCCGCCTGCTGCGGGATGCGTCTGGGGGATACGGCGTGCGGGCGCTGTCGCTGGTCACGGCGTTGCGTGGATTGAAGGGGTTCCCGGAGCGGATCGGGGCCGACCGGCGGCTGTATGAGGCCGGGGCGCAGAACCGGTCGCGGCGCAACTGGGTGGACCGCCGGGACAGCGAGCGGCGGTTCGGGGACCGTGACCCCGACGTGCTGATCGTCGGTGCCGGGCAGGCGGGCCTCATGCTGGCGGCGCGGCTGGTGAACCTGGGGGTGGACACCCTGGTGGTGGATACCATGCGGCGCGTCGGCGACAACTGGCGCAACCGCTACCACTCTCTCGAGCTGCACAACACGACGCAGTCCAACCATCTGCCGTACATGCCGTTCCCCGAGAGCTGGCCGGTCTACCTGACCAAGGACATGGTCGCGACCTGGTTCGAGCTGTACGCGGTATGCATGGAGATCAACGTCTGGACGGAGACCGCCTTCCTGGGCGCCTCCCACGACGACACGGGCTCGATCTGGGAAGCGCGGGTGAGGCTGGCCGACGGCAGCATCCGCACGCTGCGGCCGCGGCACATCGTGTTGGCGACCGGGGTGAACGGCGTTCCGAAGGCGCCGGAGATCAGGGGTCTCGACGTCTTCCGCGGCACTGTCGTGCACTCCAGCCGGTTCGACAGCGCGATGGACGTGCAGGGCAAGGCGGCCCTGGTGGTAGGCGCCGGGAACAGCGCGCACGACGTGGCGCAGGAGCTGCACCTGCGCGGGGCCGGCGTGACGATGCTGCAGCGCTCGTCCATCACCGTCGCCAGCGTGGAGCCGAGTGCGGCCAGCCTGGCGCGGGTGTTCAGCGACAACGAGGGGGTGCGTCCGCTGGACGACATCGACCTCATGACCGCCTCCATCCCGTTCGACCTGGTGCGCCGGCTGCACGGCCCCCTCAGCAAGGCGCTTGCGGAGAACGACAAGGCGCTGCTGGACGGATTGCGCCGGGTCGGGTTCCGGCTCGACAACGGCGTGGACGACACGGGCTTCTACATGAAGCTGATCCGCTCGCTGGGCGGGTATTACCTGAACGTCGGTGCCTCGGACCTGATCGTCGAGGGCAGGATCAAGCTGCGGCATTCGGAGCTGGACCATCTTACCGCGGACGAGGCGGCATTCGCGGACGGCAGCCGGATGCGGGCCGACCTGGTGGTGTTGGCGACGGGGTGGATGCCCCTGCAGGACTCCGTCGCGCGCCTGTTCGGCCGCGCGACGGCGGAGCGGGTCGGGCCGATCTGGGGGCTGGGCGAGAAGGGCGAGCTGCGGAACATGTGGTCGCGCACGGCGCAGCCGGGGCTGTTCATCGCGTGCGGGACCCTGACGATGTGCCGCAACTACTCCCGCGCTACCGCCCTGCTGATCAAGGCCTCGCTCGAGGGGATCCTGCCCGACGTGGAGGCTGCCCGGGTGCCCGCGCTGGCCGAACAGGAGCACGCATGACGCCCGACACCGTCCTGCCCCGCACAAGCGGTGCCGCCTCGTCCGACGCCCCCGGGGCCGGCGCCCCCGGGTTGATCGGCACCTGGCAGCTCAGATCGGCACGGCTGCGGACGCTGGGGGGCCCGACGATCGAGCCGTTCGGCCCGGACCCGAAGGGCAGCATCATCATTACCTCGAACGGCCGGTTCGCCGCCCTGCTGTCGGCCCGTGGGCGCACCCCGGCGCGCGACGTGGCGGGCAAGGCGGCCCTGCTCGACAGCTTCATGGCCTATACCGGACGCTACGTGGTGGAGGGCGACACGGTCGTCACGATGGTCGACCTGTGCTGGAACGAGGTGTTCTCGGGCCCGGCGCAGCGGCAGGTCAGGCACTTCGTCCTGCAGGGCGACACGCTGACGCTGCACACGCCCGAGCAGGAGAGCGCGGTGCGGCCAGGGAGCCGGGTCGTCGCGACGCTGACCTGGGCCCGTGAGGCGTGACTCGCGATGTCGTGCCAACGGTCATGAAGAATGGCCGCTGGTGTGAGTCTTCGTTCGGCGCGCCGCCGCCCGCCGACCCGGCTATATCGGGGAGACGGCGGGGAACTTGCGGGCGGCTGCGCGGTTTTCGCTCCATCGGCACTGCAACAGGAGAGCGAGCATGGACGAGAATCGCGTCGAGGGCATGGCCCGGACGATCGGCGGCAAGGTCGAGGGCGCCGTGGGCGACCTGACCGGAGACACGAAGACGCAGGCGGACGGCATGGTCGACAAGACCGTCGGCAAGGCGCAGCGGATGTATGGCCAGGCGAAGGACACGGTCCGCGACATGGGCGGCGACTACGGCTCGCAGCTGCTCGACCAGGTCGAGGAGTACGGCGACATGCTGGCCGAGAAGGTGGACGAGCGGCCGATCACGGCGGTGCTGATCGCGGCCGGGATCGGGTTCCTGATCGCGATGGCGAGCAGGCCGACGCCGCAGGTGGTGTATCGCCGCCGCTGATTTCGGGTCTTCGGCCTGAGGCGATGAAGGGCGTCCCTATGGGGCGCCCTTCTGCGTTTCGGCCGACCGTCGGGCGTCAGCGCCCGCCGGTAACGGGGATGAGGGCGCCGGTGACGTAGGCGCTTTCGTCGGACAGCAACCAGAGCACGACGCGGGCGACGTCGTCGGCGGTTCCGGCGCGGCCCATCGGGATGGATGCGCCGAGCTGGGCGATGCGGTCGGGCAGCCCGGCCTTGGCGTGGATCTCGGTGTCGATCAGGCCGGGCACGACCGCGTTGACGCGGATCTGCCGGGGCGCCAGCTCCTTCGAGGCGCCGATCACCATGCTGTCGACCGCGCCCTTGCTGGCGGCGTAGTGGACCCACTCGCCGGGGCCGCCGAGCGTGGCGGCGCGGGACGAGAGGGCGACGATGGAGCCGTGCTGCAGGGTGCGCGCGGCCTCCCGCAGGGTCAGGTATGCGCCGCGGACGTTGATGGCGAGAACCCGGTCGAGGTCGGCGGCGTCGAGCGCCTCGATGCGGGAGGTGGGGCCGGTGGTGCCGGCGTTGGCGACGACGCCCGTGACCGTGCCCAGGGCGGCGGCCTGCCGGAACAGGCGGGCGGTGTCGGCCTCGCTGGCGGCGTCGGCCTTCACGGCGAGGGCCTTGCCGCCTTCGGCCTCGATGGCGGCGACGACGTGCGCTGCGGCCGCGGCGTCGCTCGAGTAGGACAGGCAGACGGACCAGGACCGGCGTGCCGCCATGCGGGCGATGGCGGCGCCGATGCCCTGGCTGCCGCCCGTGACGACGAGGACGGGCGGGGATGCGGGATGGGTGGTGCTTATTTCAGGAATCCGACCAGGCGTTCGGCCTCGGCGACGATCGGGTCCGCGATGGCGGCGGCCCGGGCGGCGCCGTCGCGCAGGATGGCGTGGACATGGCCGGGGTCGGCCAGCAGGCGGCTGGTTTCGGCGGCGATGGGCGACAGGTGGGCGACGACGGCCTCGGCGAGGGTCTCCTTGAACGCGCCGAAGCCTTTGCCTCCGTGCTCGGCCAGGATGCTGGCCGGCTCCTGGTCGGTCAGGGCGGCGAGGATCATGACGAGGTTGCGGGCCTCCGGGCGGTTCTCGAGGCCTTCGGGCTCGCTGGGCAGCGGCGCCGGGTCGGTCTTGGCCCGGCGGATCTTCAGCGCGATGGTGGTGGCGTCGTCGGTCAGGTTGATGCGGCTCTGGTCCGAAGGGTCGGACTTGCTCATCTTCTTGGTGCCGTCCCGCAGCGACATCACGCGGGCGGCCTGGCCGAGGATGAGCGGCTCGACGCGGGGAAAGAACGCGTTTCCATAGTCGTGGTTGAACTTCTCGGCGATGTCGTTGGCCAGCTCCAGGTGCTGGCGCTGGTCGTCGCCGACGGGGACGCGGGTGGCGTGGTAGGCGAGGATGTCGGCGGCCATGAGGTTCGGGTAGATGTACAGGCCGGCGGAGACGTTCTCGCGGTCCTTGCCGGCCTTGTCCTTGAACTGGGTCATACGGTTGAGCCAGCCGAGGCGGGAGACGCAGGTGAAGATCCAGCCGAGGCGGACGTGGGCTGCGACGGCCGACTGGTTGAACAGGATGTGGCGCACGGGGTCGATGCCGCAGGCCAGGAGGCTGGCGGCCATCTCGGTGGTGGCGGCGGCCAGGTGCTTCGGGTCCTGCCAGGTGGTGATGGCGTGCAGGTCGACGACGCAATAGAGGCAGTCGTGGCCGTCCTGCAGGGCGACCCAGTTGCGGACCGCGCCGAGGTAGTTGCCGAGCGTGGGGACGCCGGAGGGCTGGATGCCGGAGAAGATGCGCTGCATGGGGCGGGTTGTTGCCGGGGCGTGGTCCCGGGTCAAGGTTGGGCCGGGCGGCCGCGGCGGGCGAGGCGGGCGACCTCCCGCAGGTCGAACGCGCCGAGCAGCTGTGCCGCGGCGGCGTAGGCGGCCAAGCCGGCAGACACCAGGGCGGCCAGGGCGGCGTAACGCCAGGGGCCGGCGAATGACAGCCGGCCCTGCACCAGCACCAGCACGACGGCCATGGCGGCGGCGGCCAGCGCCATGCGGGGCAGGCGTCGTCGCAGGCGTTCATCGAGCGTGAGGCGCCCGCGGCGGCTGAGCAGGATGGCGAGGGTGATGACGTTGAACAGGGCCGAGAGGCTGGTGGCCAGCGCGGGCCCGACATGCTGCAGCGGGAGCATGAGCGCGAGGTTCAGCGCCAGGTTCAGCGCGATGGCGCCCATGCCGACACGGACGGGGGTGCTGGTGTCGCCATGGGCGAAGAAGGCGGGCACCAGAACCTTCAGCAGGACGAAGGCGGGCAGGCCGAAGGCGTATGCGGCCAGCGACTGTGCGGCGCGCATGGCGCTGGTGGCGTCGAACGCGCCGCGGCCGAACAGCACCAGCATGATGGGCCCCCCGGCCACCGCGAGGGCGAGCGCGGCCGGCAAAGTGAGCACGAGGGTGATCTCGATGGCGCGGTTGAGCGTGGCCAGCGCCTCGGCTGCGAGCCCGCTGCGGGCCTGGCGCGAGAGCAGCGGCAGGATGGCGGTGCCGACCGCGGTGCCGATGACGCCCAGGGGCAGCTGGTTCACCCGGTCGGCATAGTACAGCAGGCTGGCCGAGCCCGGCGGCAGGAAGCTGACGATGACGACGTCGACGGCCAGGTTGAGCTGGGTGACGCCGGCGCCGACCAGGCCCGGGCCCATGCGCCGCAGCAGGATGCGCATGCGGGGCGTCAGCCGCGGCCGCGGGATGTGCAGCGCCATGCCCGCGCGGCGCACCGCCCAGGCCAGCAGCGCCAGCTGCAGCACGCCGGAGATCGTGACGCCCCAGGCGAGCGAATGGCCGATGGTCGGCACGTAGGGCGTCAGGAGGAGCATCGCCGCGATGGAGACGCCGTTGAACACCAGGGGGGCGGCGGCGGCGGCGGCGAAGCGGTCGAGCCCGTTCAGCACGCCGGACAGCAGGGCTGCCAGGCAGATCAGGAAGACATAGGGGAAGGTGATGCGCGCCAGGGCCACGGTCAGCCCCTGCTTGCCCGGCACGTCGGCGAAGCCCGGCGCAAGCACGGCCATCAGCTGCGGCATGAACAGCTCGCCCAGCAGGGTGAGCAGCAGCAGCCAGAACGCCATCACGGCGATGGCCTCCTGCGCGAACTGGCGGGCGGGGGCCTGGCCCTCGGTGGCCAGGATGCCGGAGAACTCGGGGACGAAGGCGGCGTTGAATGCGCCCTCGCCGAACAGGCGCCGGAACAGGTTGGGGACGCGCAGCGCGATGAAGAAGGCGTCGGCGACGGGCCCGGTGCCGGCCAGGGCGGCGATCAGGACGTCGCGCGCGAAGCCGAGGATGCGGCTGGCCATGGTCCAGCCGCCGACGGTGACGATGCCCCTCAGCATGACGGGCCGTTCACTCAGGGCCGGGCCGGTCGGGGGTCATTCGTCGCGCATGGGGCGGGACAGCAGGGCGGCGATGGCTTCGTCGAGCGTCGTGCGGCCGGCGAGCAGGGCGGCGACGGACCGGCAGATGGGCAGCTCGGTCCCGGCGGCGCGGGCCACCAGGGCGGGCGCGGTGGCGATGCCCTCGATGACGCCCGTGGCGCCGGCCAGGATGGTGGAGAGGGGGGTGCCCTGGCCCAGGGCGAGGCCGCAGCGGTAGTTGCGGCTGGACGGGCCGGTGCATGTCAGCAGCAGGTCGCCGAGGCCGGAGAGGCCGGAGACGGTGTCGGCCCGGCCGCCCAGGGCGACGACGAGCCGGGCCAGCTCGGCCAGCGCGCGGGTGATGAGGGCCGCGCGGGCGTTCTCGCCGAGCCCGGCGCCGACCACGGCGCCGGCGGCGATGGCGATCACGTTCTTCGCGGCGCCGCCGAGCTGCGCGCCCACGGGGTCGTCGTTGCCGTACAGGCGGAACGAGGGGGTGGAGAGGGCGGCGACCAGCCGGGCCCGCAGGCCGGGGTCGGGCGTGGCGACGACCGCGGCGGCCGGCAGCCCGGCGGCGACCTCGTGCGCGAAGTTGGGGCCGGTCAGGACGGCGCCGGGGGTGTCGGGGTGCAGCGCGGCCAGGATCTCGAGGGGCAGGCGGAGCGCGCCGGCCTCGACCCCCTTGGCGCAGAGCAGGACGGGGATGCCGGCGGGCAGGCGCGCGAGGACGCCGCGGAGGTGCTGGACGGGGACGGCAACCACGAAAACGTCGGCTGTGGACGGCAACTTGGATACCAGCTCGATGCCGGGCGGCAGGGGGTGACCGGGCAGATGCGGGCTTTCGCGGCCGGGCCAGGCCGTGCGGTGCCAGAGCGCGACGTGGTTGCCGGCGCGGGCGGCCTGGTGGGCGAGGGCGGTGCCCCATGCGCCGCCGCCGATGACGGCGATGGCGGGAGTGACGCTATTCATCCACGAGCCGGAACAGGGTTGCGCCGCGGTCCGCTTCGCCCAACAGGTCACGCAGGGCCGCGAGGATCGGGCCGGCCGCCTCGTCGAAGCCGAAGGGCGGGTTGCGGATCACGAGGCCGCAGCCGTTCAGGCGAAGGGGGTCGGTCGGTTCCCGCAGCCAGAGCTCGGCGGCGATGATGTCGCGGAGCCCCGTGGCCTGCAGGGCGGCGTGGAAGGCGGTGACGGGGCTGCGGTGCTTGATGGGGTACCAGGCCATGGTGGTGGCGTTGCCGAAGCGGGCGGCGGTGGTGACGAAGGCCTGGACGACGCGGTCGAACTCGCCGGGCTGCTCATAGGGCGGGTCGATCAGCACGAGGCCGCGGCGCTGGGCGGGGGGCAGCAGCGCGCCGATGGCTTCCCAGCCGTCCCGGTGGTGGACGGCGACCTGGGGCTCGGCGTGGAACAGGCGGCGCAGCTCGGCATGGTCGTCGGGGTGCAGCTCGCAGCAGGCCAGGGCGTCGCCGGGGCGGAGGCGGGCGCGGATGAGGCGGGGGGAGCCGGGGTAGAGGCCGAGGCGCTCGACGAGTCCGACGTAGAACTCGAGCGGCGGGGGCGGGGGCATGAGGCGCGCGAAGCCGTCGCGCCACTCGCCGGTGCGTTCGGCCTCGGCCATCAGGTCGTAGCTGCCGCGGCCGGCATGGGTGTCCAGCACGAACATGGCGGTGGGCTTGCGGGTGAGCAGGCCGAGGGCTGCGAGCAGCAGGGCATGCTTCATGCAATCGGCGAAGTTGCCGGCGTGGAAGGCGTGTCGGTAGTTCACGGTCAGGCGGCCGGGTTCAGGCGTTCACGGGGTGTTTCAGCGCCAACCCTGGTCGGCGATCCATCCCGCGGAGTCGACGTCGTCCATTGGGCAGTCGAGATCAACCGTCGGGATATTGGCTTCCGCGTTCTGGTCCATGGTCCGCTGGAACTTCCTCAGGAATTTTCAAAGACCCTACGCAAGGCCGGTCATCTCCGCCAGCGGCCAGCGGGGGCGGGGCGGGGCGTCGAGGCGGTCGTGGAGGCCGAGGCGGAGGCGTTCGAGGGCGGCCCAGGCGACCATGACGGCGTTGTCGGTGCACAGGCGGCTGGGGGGCGCGACGAGAGGGATGCCAGCGGGGGCGGCCGCCTGGTGCAGGGCGGCGCGGACGGCCGCGTTGGCGGCGACCCCGCCGGCGACGACCAGCATCGTGGCTTCGGGCATCATCTGCAGGGCGTGGGCGGCGCGGTCGGCCAGCACGTCGGCGACGGCGGCCTGGAATCCGGCGGCGACGTCGGCGGCGGCCTGGTGCGGCAGCGGTCCCGGGGGGAAGCCGGCGAGGCGCTGGGCGACGGCGGTCTTGAGGCCGGAGAAGCTGAAGTCGCAGCCGGGGCGGCCCTTCAAGGGGCGGGGGAAGGGCTCGGCGGCGGCGTGGCCGGACAGCGCCAGGCGCTCCAGCGCGGGGCCGCCGGGCCAGGGCAGGCCGAGCAGCTTGCCGACCTTGTCGAAGGCCTCGCCCACCGCGTCGTCGATGGTGCCGCCCAGGCGGCGGTAGCGGCCGACCGCCTCCACCGCGACGCACTGGCAATGGCCGCCCGACAGCAGGAGCAACAGATACGGGAAGGGCGCGCCGCCCGGGACGAGGCCTGGCAGCCGTGCGGTGAGCGCATGCGCTTCCAGGTGGTTGACCGCGACGAACGGGCGGCCGAGCGCCAGGGCCATGCCCTTGGCGAAGCCGGACCCGACGATCAGGCCGCCGATCAGGCCGGGGCCGACCGTGGCGCCGATGCCGGCGAGGTCGCGGGGGGCGAGTCCGGCGCGGGCGAGCACATCGGCCACCATGGCCGGCAGATGGACCAGGTGCGCGCGCGCCGCGATCTCCGGCACAACGCCGCCGAAGGGGGCGTGGTCGGCCTGCTGACTGAGCACGGCCTCGGCCAGGATGGCGCCGTCCGGGCTCAGGATGGCCGCGGCGGTCTCATCGCAGGAGGACTCTATCCCGAGGACGGGACCGGTGATGGGGCCGGTGATGGGGTGCATTGCCCTTTTCCTTGGCAGACCGAAGTCTTAGGACATCGCCATGCCCGATGCCCACCCCAACCCTGCCCCTGCTCCCGGCCCCAGCTCTGCCTCCGGCGCTGCGCCTGTCGTCCATCACGGGCGCAGCCTGCCGCTGCGGGTGGGCACGCGCGGCTCGCCGCTGGCGCGGGTGCAGACGCGGCTGTTCCTCGATCTGCTGACGCGGTTCTGCCCGGTGCTCGCGCTGGGCGTGCACGGGCAGCCGGTGTTCGAGGAGCACGTGATCCGCACGACGGGCGACCGGGTGCAGGACCGCAGCCTGGCCGAGATCGGTGGCAAGGGGCTGTTCAGCAAGGAGATCCACGAGGCGCTGCTGGACCGGCGCATCGATTTCGCGGTGCACAGCCTGAAGGACCTGGAGACGGAGCTGCCCCCGGGGATCGTGCTGGCGTGCACGCTGAAGCGGGAGGATGCGCGCGATGCGTTGATATTGGGCCCGGGCTGCGGAGCGGGCGAGGGGCTCGAGGTGCTGCCGCGGGGGGCCGTGATCGGGACGAACTCGCTGCGGCGGCAGGCGCAGCTGCTGCATGCGCGGCCCGATCTGCGCACCGTGCTGTTGCGCGGCAACGTGCAGCCGCGGATCGCGAAGGTGCTGCAGGGCGACTGCACGGCGAGCCTGCTGGCGCTGGCGGGCATCCGGCGGCTCGGTTTGCAGGACGTGGCGATGCAGGTGCTGGATCCCTCGGTGATGGTGCCGTCGGCGGGGCAGGGGATCGTCGGCATCACGGTGCGGGCGGCCGACGTGCCGCTGCACGGGCTGCTGGCGGGGATCGAGGACCCGGAGGCGCGGGCGGTGTCGACGGCGGAGCGCAGCCTGCTGCGGGTGCTGGACGGCAGCTGCCGGACGCCTATCGGGGGGTATGCGCGCCTGGTGCCGGGCGCCGGGACTGCGGCGCCGGCGCTGCACCTGACGGGGCTGGTGGCGCGGCCGGACGGGTCGTTCCTGCTGAAGCGGAGCCTGCACGGGGCGGCGGCCGACGCGGCGCGCATCGGGGCGGCGTTGGGGGAGATGCTGCGGGCCGAAAGCCCCGGGGACATCCTTGCCTAAGAGCAGGACGGGGTGTGACGAGGAGGCCCGGCACGAGGTTTTGATCACCCGGCCGGAGGCGGAGGCGGCAGCGACGGCGGCGCAGGTTCGGGCGCTTGGGTTCAAGCCCGTGGTCGCGCCGCTGCTGCGGGTCGGCACGCGGGCGCTGCACTGGCCGGCAGGGGTCTCGGGCGTGGTGCTGAGCAGCGGCAACGCGGTGGCGTGCCTGCCGCGGGATCATGGCCTGCCGGTGTTCGCGGTCGGGGATGCCACGGCGGCGCGGGTGCGGGCGGCCGGGGCCGGGCCGGTGCACAGCGCCGGGGGCGACGCGACGGACCTGGTGGCGCTGGTGTGCCGGCACTGCCCGCCCGGGGCGGCACTGCTGCTGGTGACCGGCGAAGGCGTGGGCCAGGGCACGGCGGCGGCCCTGCGGTCGGCGGGGTTCCGGGTGCTGCGGCGGGTGGGCTATGCGGCGCGTCCGGTGGCGCGGCTGCCGGGCGTGGCGACGGAGTCGCTGCGGGCGGGGCGGCTGCGGGCGGGGCTGTTCCTGTCGGCGGAAACGGCGCGGACGTTTGCCCGGCTGCTGCCGGTTTCGCTGCACCCGGCGTTGGCGGGAGTGGAGGCGCTGGCGATCGGGCAGCCGGCCGCAATGGCACTCGCCCTCTTGCCCTGGCGGCGGGTCCGTGTGTCAGTAGGGCCGACTTTGGAGCAGGTATTGGCGCTGCTATGACCGACGACACCCCGACCCAAGACGCCGCCCCCGAGCCGGGCCTTTCCGGCCGTGCGCGGATCGAACCCCCTCCGCCGAAGCGGCTGGACGCCCTGCCGGTGTTGTATCTGGTGGGCTTCGTGATCCTGGCTTCGGCTTTGATCTACCTCTGGAAACACCCGAACCAGCCGCGGTCGGCGGTGCTGCAGGCGACCTACATGGACACCATGCGGCAGCAGATCGAGACGCTGTCGGCGCAGGTGACGGCGTTGCAGGCGAAGGTGGGGGCACCCGGGGCAGCGCTGGGCCCGCTGGAGGGCAGGCTTGCCGCACTGGAGAACCGGCCCGCGGCGCCGCCCCCGCCGGTCGCGAACCTGGGCCCGATCGAGGGCCGGATCGCCGCGTTGGAGACGCGGCCCGCGCCCGCGCCGGTCGACATGAAGCCGCTCGAAGACCGGGTCGGCGCGCTGGAGGCCAAGCCGGCCCCGCCACCGGTGGACCTGAAGCCGCTCGAGGCGCGTCTCGTGGCGCAGGAGGGCAAGCCGCCGGTCGATCTGGGGCCGCTGACGCAGCGGCTGGACGCTGTGGCGGCCAAGGCCTCCGACGACACGGCAGGGCTGGGGCGGCGGCTGGATCAGGTTGCGGACCAGGCCAAGCAGACCGACGCCTTGGCGAAACAGACGGACGCGCTGGCGAAGCAGACGGACGCTTTGGCGAAGCAGACAGACGCTATGGCGAAGCAGACGGGCGCCGGACTGGCGGCGGTGATGGCGCGGGCGCAGCTGGCTGGGCAGTTGCAGGCCATGGGTGCGGCGCTTGCGGCCGGGCAGCGGCTGGGCGACGTGCCGGGGGCGCCGCCGGCATTGGCGCGGTTCGCGCATGAGGCGCCGCCGACCGAGTCGGGGCTGCGGTCGTCGTTCGATGCGGCGGCCACGGCGGCACATGCGGCCAGCCAGCCGCAGCTGATGGACGACAAGCCGCTGTTGAACCGGATGTGGAGCCGGGCGCAGCAGGCGGTGACGGTTCGGCAAGGCGACAACGTGCTGCTGGGCGACCCGATCGCCGGCTTCATCCAGCATGCGCGGCAGGCGCTGGATGCGGGTGACCTGGCCGGGGCGGTGAAGGCGCTGGAGGGCTTGGCCGGGCCGGCGAAGGCGGCGATGGCCGACTGGGTCGCGCAGGCGCAGTCCTTGCTGGACGCGAGGGCGGCCATCGGCAGCCTGGCGCAGCGCGGCTGATGGTCGCCGTTCTGGGCTTCACGCTGCTGGCGGCGCTGTGCGTCGTCTTCGCGTGGTGGGTGGCGGCGTTGCCGGGCAGCGTGGCGATCGTGATCGCGGGCACGACGATCGAGACCTCGACGCCGGTCGCGTTGACGCTGCTGGGCCTGCTGTTCCTGGCCATCTACCTGGTCGTGCGGCTGGTGGCCGGGGCGATCCGGCTGCCGCGGGTGCTGCGACGCGGGCGGCGGGACCGCAACCGGCTGCGCGGCGATGCCGCGGTGACGCGGGCGCTGGTGGCGCTGGCGGCGAACGATGCCGGGGCGGCCCGGCGCGAGGCGGAGCGGAGCCGGCGCCTGCTGGGCGACACGCCGCTGACCCTGCTGCTGGCGGCGCAGGCCGGGCGGCAGGCGGGGCGGGACACGGAGGCGGCGGCGGTGTTCCAGCTGCTGGCCGACCGGACCGACGGCAAGCTGCTGGGTCTGCGCGGGCTGCTGCGCCTGGCTGTGGCGCGGGAGGACTGGCCGGAGGCGGCCAAGCTGGCGGCGCAGGCCGAGGCGGCGCATCCGGGTGCGGCCTGGTTGACGGAGGAGCGGCAGCGGATGGCGCTGCAGACCGGGCAGTATCGCGAGGCGCTACGCCTGATGGGCCCGGCGCGGCGGCAGAGCGCCGACCCGGACGTGCGGGCCGCCCTGGGCGTGGCGGCGGCCGACGAGGAGGCCGACCCGAACGCGGCGCTGCGCCAGGCCAAGCAGGCCTTCGAGTCCGCACCCAGCCTGGGCCCGGCGGCCATCGCCTACGCGCGCCGGCTGCGGGCGGGCGGGCGGGAGCGTCCGGCGCTGGAGGTGCTGCGGCGGTCGTGGTCGTTGCTGCCGCAGCCGGAGGTGGCCGACACGTATCTGGAGACCCTGACCGACCCGCTGGCCCGGCATCGCGCGGCGCGGGAGCTGGTGACGGCGAGCCCGGCGCACCCGGACAGCGCCCTGCTGTTGGCGCGCACATCGCTGGAGGCCGGGTTGACGGCCGAGGCGGCGCGGCATGCCGGGACGGCGCGGGGCGCGGGACTGGCCGACCGGCGGCTGTGGGTGCTGATGGCGGACATCGCCGAGGCCGATGGGGACGCGGCGGCCTCGCAGGAGGCGTTGCGGCACATCGCAGGGGCGTTGCCGGCGCCGGCCTGGCGCTGTGGCAACTGCGGCACGCTGCACCAGGCCTGGCACCCGGTGTGCGAGGCGTGCGGGGTGCCGGGCAAGATCGGCTGGACGGCGGGCGGGGCGGAGCAGGTGGCCCCGGCACGGATCGCGGCGCCGGCGGTGATCGAAGGGCTGGGATAGCCGGGGCGGGCCCCCCTCCCTGGACGGGAGGGGGGCCGTTCTGCGTTACGCTTTTGCGGCTTGGAGGGATTCCAGGATCACCTTCTCGGCGGCTTCCTTGCTGGCCCAGCCGGTGACCTTCACCCATTTGCCGGGCTCGAGGTCCTTGTAGCGGGTGAAGAAGTGCTCGATCGAGTCGCGCAGGATCTTCGGCAGGTCCTCGATGGCGTGGACGTCCTTGTAGAGGGTGTGGATCTTGTCGTGCGGGACGCAGATGATCTTCTCGTCCTGGCCGCTCTCGTCTTCCATCTGCAGCATGCCGATGGGCCGGGCGCGGATGACGGCACCGGGGACGATGGGGGCGGGGGCGAGCACGAGGGCGTCGGCCGGGTCGCCGTCGGCGGCGAGGGTTCCGGGGATGAAGCCGTATGCGGCGGGGTAGGCCATGGGGGTGAAGAGGAAGCGGTCGACGAAGATGGCGCCGCTTTCCTTGTCGATCTCGTATTTGACCTGGGAGCCCTGGGGGATCTCGATGACGACGTTGATGTCGTGCGGCACGTCCTTCCCGGGGGAGAGCTTGGCGACGTCCATGATGTGGTCCTGATGCCGTTGCAGTGGGCGGGGGGTATACGGTGCAGGCGCGCCCGTGCCAAATGAGGGTGCCGAAGCCTGCCCCCGGGCGCCTGTAGCTCAGTTGGTTAGAGCGGGCCGCTCATAACGGTTTGGTCGCAGGTTCGAGTCCTGCCGGGCGCATCCTGGACCAGCTTCAGTGATCTGCATCAGGGCCGCCGGTCGTTGCACGATGCCTGTCCCAGGCCAGCGGCCCGGCCGCGCTGCGCCGAGGCACATGACGGCAGGGTGCTGGCTTGGTTGAGGGCGGGCGGTGGTTTCTCGAGGCTCAGTGGGCGGTGGGCGTGGCGTCGTTGTGGCGATATTGGAAGATGGTGCGCGAGAGGGCTTCTTCGCGGCCGATGAGTTGTTCGTACTGGCCGGGGGCGAAGCGGCCACCGCCGGCGGCGATCTGTTCGCGGCGGGTGCCTTCGATGGCGGCGTGGCGGGATTGCAGCTCGTTGTATTCGTGCGGGGTGAACTGGCCGAGGCGGGCGCCTTCCGCGATGCGCTGCTCGTCGGCCACGAGGCGTTCGGCGAGGGACTCTGCGCGGACCGGGGGGACGGCGCAGCCGGCGAGGCCGAGGATGCTGGCGGCGAGTAGAAGGCGAATGACCATGGGTTGCTCCTTGTTGCAGGCGGCAGAATGGCATCTGCGTTGTTAACCCAGGGAGAAATATTGCAACGAAACAATGCCTTGCTTCCGGCCATGTCGGCCCGGCCCTGGACTATGCGGCGTTGGAGGGGAATATGACGGGCATGATCCTGTCCGCATCCCCATCCCTGCCCCGCGTGGCGCTCGTCACCGGTGGGGGGCGGCGGCTGGGGCGCGCGATCGCGGAGGCGCTGGCGGCGGCCGGGTTCGCGGTGGCGCTGCATTGCCGGGGCAGCCTGGCGGAGGCGGAGGCGGTGGCCGACGGCATCCGGGCGCGCGGGGGCCGGGCGACGGTGCTGCAGGCTGATTTGTCACGGGAGGCGGAGGTGCGGGCGCTGGTGCCGAACGCGGCGGCGGCGCTGGGACCGGTCGGCGTTCTGGTGAACAACGCCAGCGTGTTCGAGCGGGACGAGTGGGACGATGCGAGCCGGCAGAGCTGGGACATGCACCTGGAGCCGAACCTGCGGGCGCCGTTCGTGCTGATGCAGGCGATGGCGCAGGCGCTGCCGGCGGATGCGGAGGGCGCCGTGGTCAACCTGATCGATCAGCGGGTTTGGTCGCTGACCCCGCACTTCGTGTCGTACACCGTATCCAAGGCGGCGCTGTGGGCGCTGACGCAGCAGATGGCGCTGGCCCTGGCGCCGCGGGTCCGGGTGAATGCGGTGGGCCCTGGCCCGGCCTTGCCCAGCCCCCGCCAGTCCGAGGCGCAGTTCGCGCGGCAATGCGCGTCCGTCCCGCTGGCGCGGGGGACCTCGCCGGGGGAGGTTGCGCAGGCGGTGCTGATGCTGCTGTCGCTGCCGTCGGTCACGGGACAGATGCTGGCGCTGGATGGCGGGCAGCACCTGCAATGGTCGCCGGCGCGGGCGGGACACGCGGGCGGGCCCGCGGGGGATTCGGAGATGGAGGAATGACGGGCGGGATCGCACGGGCGGGGGTATGCCACGTCTTTCTGCGCGACATGGTGCTGCTGGCGTCGATCGGGGTGGAGAAGGCCGAACACGGCGTCAGCCAGCGGATCCGCGTGAACGTGGACCTGGGCGTGGCCGAGACGGTCGACCCGGCGACCGGCGTCGGGGTGGACCGCATGGACCGCGTCGTGAACTACGCCAAGATCGCGGAGGCGGTGCGGGATCTGGTGGCGGCCGGGCATGTAAAGTTGGCCGAGACGCTGGCGGAGCAGATTGCGGCGGCCTGCCTGGGCCATGCGCGGGTGCTGTCGGCGCGGGTTCGGGTGGAGAAGCTGGACGTATTCACCGACATGGATTCGGCGGGTGTGGAGGTGGAACGATGCAGATCGTCCACCGGGGCCGCTTGACTCGCCATCATTGCAGGGGGATGCGCGCCACAGCTGAACCCGCCATCAGTGACTTAGGCTACAATCGATTAGGTACAGGGACTTAGTCAGGGGGTGCCCGGTTCGGAGGCAAACCGTGGGGACGGCAGCAACCACGCGGTTCCCGGGGGTTGGCGTGGGCATTGTCCACAAGGTTGTCCACAGGTTCCGGGGATGCTTTTCGAAGCGTCGCCCGGGGTGCGGCGATGCATTCGGGGGTTGAGGGCGGGGCGGTGCAGGGCCTAAGCAGTGCCCGATGACCGAAGCTGATCCTGACCCTGCTCGCGCGGCGCCGTCGCTCGGCACCGGCGTCGCCGCGATCGAGCGGGCGCTGGCCACCATGCCGCTGAGCCCCGGCGTGTATCGGATGCTGGATGGCCGGGGCGAGGCGCTGTACGTCGGCAAGGCCCGCAGCCTGAAGAAGCGGGTGGTCAGCTACACGCAGGTGTCGCGGCTGCCGGAGCGGCTGCGGCGGATGGTGTCGGAGACGGTCGCGATGGAGATCGTGACGACGCATACCGAGGCCGAGGCGCTGCTGCTGGAGGCGAACCTCATCAAGCGGCTGAAGCCGCGGTTCAACATCGTGCTGCGGGACGACAAGAGCTACCCGTGGCTGATGCTGACCGAGGACCATGCCTATCCGCAGATCACGAAGCACCGGGGCGCGCGGTCGCGTAAGGGCAGCTATTACGGGCCGTTCGCCTCGGCCTGGGCGGTGAACCAGACGGTGACCGCGATGCAGCGGGTGTTCCTGCTGCGGTCCTGCCAGGACACGGTGTTCGCCAACCGCAGCCGGCCGTGCCTGCTGTTCCAGATCAAGCGGTGCAGCGCCCCTTGCGTGGGACGGGTGACGCCCGAGGCGTACGGGCACCTGGTGGACCAGGCCCGGGCGTTCCTGTCGGGCAAGGCGAACACGGTGCAGCAGGAGCTGGCGGCCGAGATGGAGCGGGCGGCCGAAAGCCTGGAGTTCGAGCGGGCGGCGGCGGTGCGGGACCGCATCCGCGGCCTGACGCACGTGCAGGGCACGGCGATCATCAACCCGGCGAGCCTGTCGGACGCGGACGTGATCGCCGCGCACCAGATCGGCGGCCAGACGTGCGTGCAGGTGTTCTTCATCCGCGGCGGCCGCAACAACGGCAACCGCGCCTTTTTCCCGACCCATGCGCGCGACGCCGAGACGGATGTGGTGCTGGCGGCGTTCCTGGCGCAGTTCTACGACGACAAGCCGCCGCCGCCGGTGATCCTGCTGAACGGGGCCGTGCCGGAGCAGGAGCTGATCGCCGAGGCGCTGGGGCTTCGGGCCAAGCGCCGGGTGGAGCTTGCTGTGCCGTCACGGGGCGAGAAGCGGGCCGTGGTGCTGCATGCCGAGACGAATGCGCGGGAGGCGCTGGAGCGCCGCATGGCGGAGACGGCGGGCCAGGCGAAGCTGCTGGAGGCGACGGCGCAGCTGTTCGGGCTGCCGGGCGTTCCGGAGCGGATCGAGTGCTACGACAACAGCCACATCATGGGGACCAACGCCTATGGCGTGATGGTGGTGACGGGGCCGGAGGGGTTCCAGAAGAACGGCTACCGCAAATACTCGATCCGCGGGCCGATCGCGCCCGGCGACGACTTCGCGATGATGCGCGAGGTGCTGGAGCGGCGGTTCGGGCGGGCGCTGAAGGAGCAGGTGGCGAGCGATGCGGGGGGGCCCGCGGCGTCGGCGCTGCCCGACCTGCTGCTGATCGACGGCGGGGCGGGGCAGCTGGGCGCGGTGCGGGGAATCATGCAGGACATGGGGCTGCACCAGATCCCGGTGGTGGCGATCGCCAAGGGGCCGGACCGCGATGCCGGGCGGGAGTGGTTCCACATGGACGGGCGGGCGCCGTTCCAGCTGCCGCCGCGCGACCCGGTGCTGTACTACCTGCAGCGCGTCCGCGACGAGACGCACCGCTTCGCCATCACGACGCACCGGGCGGGCCGCAGCAAGGGCCTGGTGACCAGCGAGCTGGATGAGGTGCCGGGAGTGGGCTCGGCGCGCAAGCGGGCGCTGCTGAACCATTTCGGCAGCGCGCGGGGCGTGAAGCAGGCGGGGCTTTCGGACCTGGAGGCGGCGCCCGGGATCAACCGGGAGACGGCGCGGCGCATCTATGCGCACTTCCATCCGGGGTAAGGTGCCCTCTGCCGCCCTGGCGCCGGCCGGTGCATAGTGGACGAAACGGGAGGCGATGCATGAACCAGCTGGATATGAACGGCCGCGTGGCGGTCGTGACCGGGGGCGCGCGCGGCATCGGGCGGGCGATCGCGGAGCGGATGCTGGCGTCGGGCGCTGTCGTCGCGATCTGGGACGTGGATGCGGCGGCGCTGGGCCTGGTCGCATCCTGGGCCGCACCCTGGGCGGCGTCGGGACAGGTCAGCACCCACACGGTGGACCTGACGGACGAGGCGGCGGTGCGGGCGGCGGCGGCGGCGACCGCCAGGCAGCACGGGGGCATCGACGTTCTGGTGAACAATGCCGGCATCACGGGCGGCAACGCGCCGACCTGGGCGCTGCCGGTCGCGGAGTGGCGGCGGGTGCTGGAGGTGAACCTGGTGGCGCCGATGCTGACGTGCTCGGCGGTCATCCCCCTGATGCTCGAGCGGGGCTATGGGCGGATCGTGAACATCGCGAGCGTTGCGGGCAAGGAGGGCAACCCGAATGCGAGCCATTACAGCGCCAGCAAGGCCGGACTGATCGCGCTGACGAAGTCGCTGGGCAAGGAGCTGGCGGAGAAGGGGGTGCTGGTGAACTGCGTGACCCCGGCCGCGGCCAAGACCGACATCTTCGCGCAGATGAGCCCGTCGCAGATCGAGTACATGCTCTCCAAGATCCCGATGGGGCGGTTCGTGCAGGTGGAGGAGATCGCGGCGCTGGCGTGCTGGCTGGCGACGGAAGACTGCTCGTTCAGCACGGGGGCGGTGTTCGACGTGACGGGGGGCCGGGCGACCTACTGAACCCGCCGGCCGGGGGCGTCAGGCGGCCCGGCAGCTGAGGCCGCCATCGACGGGCAGGCAGACGCCGGTGATGTAGGCCGCGTCGTCGGACGCCAGGAACACTGCGGCGCGGGCGACGTCCCAGGCGGTGCCCATGTGGCCCATGGGGCAGGCGGCGTCGCGGGCGGCGACCATGGCGGCGGCGTCGGCATACTGGCCGGCGATCTGCCGGTGGATGAGCGGCGTGTCGATCAGGCCGGGCAGCACGGCGTTGGCGCGGATGCCCTGGGCCGCGTACTGGAGCGCCAGGCCGACGGTCAGCTGGTTCACCCCGGCCTTGGCGGCGTAGTAGGCGGCGTAGGGGTAGCCGGTCCAGCGGATGGCGGCGAGCGACGAGATGTTGACGATGGCGCCCTTGCCCTGCCGCAGCATGACCGGCAGGACGTGCTTGCAGGCGAGGAACACGCCCTTGAGGTTGATGGCGATCAGGCGGTCCCAATCGGCTTCGGACAGCTCGATCGGGCCGCCCATCCCGGCCTGGCCGACGTTGTTGTGCAGGATGTCGATGCGGGCATGCGCCTGGAGGGTGTCGACGACGGCGCGCTCCATGCTGGCGCCGTCGAGCACGTCGGCGGTCAGCGCCATAGCCTGTCCGCCCCGCTCATGGACCAGGGCGACGGTGGCCTCGGCGGCCCCGATGTCGCGGTCGACGGCGACGACGGCGGCACCGGCCTCGGCATAGGCCACGGCGGCGGCGTTCCCGTTGCCCCAGCCGGGGCCTGCGCACCCGGCGCCGAACACCAGCGCGACCCGGCCCCCGAGCTTCATGCCGCAGTGCGGGGCAGCACGATGCCCGCCGTGGTCAGGCCGCCATCGACGGTGATCGCCTGGCCGTTGACGTAGGCGGCGGCCTCGCTGGCGAGGAAGACGCAGACGGCGGCGACCTCGGCCGGGGTGGCGTAGCGGCCGGCGGGGGTGCGGTCCATGAACAGGCGGCGGGTCTCGGCGTCGTGCAGGGCAGCGGCCATCTCGGTCTCGACGGCGCCGGGGGCGACGGCGTTGGCGGTGATGCCGTGGGGGCCCAGCTCGACCGCCATGACCTTGGTCATCAGCTCGAGCGCGGCCTTGGATGCACCATAGGCGGTGCGGCCGCTGCTGCCGCGCTGGCCGGAGATGGAGGTGATGTTGACGACACGGCCGTAGCCCGCCGGGATCATGCGGCGCAGCGCCGCCTGGCTGCACAGCATGGCGCCGGTGAGGTTGATCCGCATGGCGCGTTCCATGTCGTGCGCCGTGGTGTCCATGAACGCGCCGTTGACGCCGATGCCGGCGTTGTTGACCAGGATGTCGATGCGTCCGAAGGCCTCGAAGGCGGTCCGGGCGAGGGTTTCCGGGTCGCCCTCGGCGGCGATGTCGGTCCGGATGGCGCGGTGCCGGGGCCCGAGGTCGCGGGCGAGGGCCGAGGCCGCGTCGTGGTCGAGGTCGGCCAGGACGAGGGTTGCGCCCTCGGCGGCCATGGCACGGGCGATGGCGGCGCCGATGCCGCGGGCGGCCCCGGTGACGATGGCGACCCGGTGCTGCAGGTGGGTCATGCCGGGGCGTTCAAAACGTGACGACCGTGCGGATCGATTCGCCCGAGGCCATGAGGTCGAAGGCTTCGTTGATCCGTTCGAGCGGCAGGACGTGGGTGATCAGGTCGTCGATGGCGATCTTGCCGTCCATGTACCAGTCGACGATGCGGGGCACGTCGGTGCGGCCGCGGGCGCCCCCGAAGGCGCTGCCCTGCCAGACCCGTCCGGTGACGAGCTGGAAGGGCCGGGTCGCGATCTCCTGCCCGGCGCCGGCGACGCCGATGATGGTGCTTTTGCCCCAGCCCTTGTGGGCGCATTCCAGCGCCTGGCGCATCAGGGTGGGGTTTCCCACGCATTCGAAGCTGTGGTCGGCGCCGCCGCGGGTCAGCTCGACGAGGTGGCCGACGATGTCATCCCCCACGTCCCGGGGATCGACGAAGTCGGTCAGGCCGAACTTGCGGGCGAGGGCCTCGCGGGCCGGGTTGACGTCGACGCCGACGATCTGGTCGGCGCCGGCGAGGCGGGCACCCTGGACGACGTTGAGGCCGATGCCCCCCAGGCCGAACACGACGACGCGGTCACCGGGTGCGACCTTGGCGGTGAAGATGACGGCGCCGACTCCGGTGGTGACGCCGCAGCCGATGTAACAAATCTTCTCGAAGGGGGCATCCTGGCGGACCTTGGCGAGCGCGATCTCGGGCAGGACGGTGAAGTTGGCGAAGGTGCTGCAGCCCATGTAGTGGAGGATGGGCTTTCCCTTGTAGCTGAACCGGCTGGTGCCGTCGGGCATGAGGCCGCGGCCCTGGGTGACGCGGATCTTCTGGCACAGGTTGGTCTTGCGGCTGAGGCAGTAGTCGCACTCGCGGCACTCGGGGGTATAGAGCGGGATGACGTGGTCGCCGGGGCTGAGGCTGGTGACGCCCGGGCCGCATTCCCGCACGATTCCAGCGCCTTCGTGGCCGAGGATCGCGGGGAACAGGCCCTCGGGGTCGTTGCCCGAGAGGGTGAACTTGTCGGTGTGGCAGACGCCGGTCGCCATGATCTCGACCAGGACCTCGCCCTCGCGGGGGCCGTCGAGCTGGACCGTCTCGATGGATAGGGGCTGGCCTGCGGCGAAGGCGACGGCGGCGCGGACGTCCATGGGGTGCTCCGGATTCGGTGTCGGCGTTCTAGACGGGGTTCGGGGGAATCCCAACAGGGGGATCGTTGCGGGCGCGGGCGCGTGGCGTGAAAACGGACCTATGCCGCACCGCATCATGGAATCGCGCTTGACCGCAGGGTGACACGCGATGTGCATTCCTGTTAGGTGCGCTCCGCAAAACCCGAGGAAAGGACGCTATTGATGAATGTTATCGAAATGGCCGACCACATCGCTGCCAAGCACGACATGCCGAAGCAGCAGGCGAAGGCCCTCGTCCAGGCCGTGTTCGACGCGATGATCGAGACGGCGAAGAAGGGCGAGGAAGTGTCGATCGCGGGCTTTGGCAAGTTCAAGGTCGCGGCGCGCGAGGCCCGCACGGGGCGCAACCCGGCGACGGGGGCGACGATCCAGATCGCTGCCTCGAAGAAGCTGGCGTTCTCGCCGGCCAAGCAGGTCAAGGACGCGTTGAACGTGCCGCCGCCGGCGCCGGCCAAGGCGAAGCCCAAGGCGAAGAAGTAAGCGGTCTGCCAAACCGGCCGGGGCCGCCGCCCCGGCCAGCTCGGCTTTTCCGACGTGGTCCCGAGCCGGGACGATGCTTTACATCTAAAACATCCTGCCCCACCCTTGGCCCGTGTCGGTTTTAGGGGGGTCACCATGCGTCGCCTGATCGTTGCTGCCGCCTTGTCGTCATTGGTGGCCGGGGCGGCCGGCGCCCAAACGCCGGCGCCCCAACCACCTGTCCCATCAACGCCTCTGACCGTCGGCGTCCTCGTCACGCTGTCGGGGCCGGGGGCGGTGCTGGGCCAGCATGCGCGCGACGGGTTCGCGCTGGCGCTGAAGCAGCGGGGCGGCAAGCTGGGGGGCCGCGAGGTGAACCTCGTGGTGGTGGACGACGAGCTGAAGCCCGACGTTGCCGTGGCCCGGGCCAAGCGCCTGGTCGAGCAGGATCATGCGGACTTCGTGGTGGGGCCGATCTTCAGCAATGTGCTGGGCGCCATCATGCGGCCGGTGACGTCCTCGGGGGCGATCCTGATCAGCCCGAATGCCGGGGCCAGCACCTATGCGGGCAAGGGGTGCAGCCCGAACTTCTTCGTCACCAGCTATGAAAACAACCAGGTGCACGAGGTGTTGGGGCAGGTGGCGCAGGAGCGGGGCTACAAGCGCGCCTTCCTGATGGCGCCCAACTACCAGGCGGGCAAGGACGCGATCGCCGGGTTCAAGAGCCACTTCAAGGGCGAGGTTCTGGACGAGGACTTCGTGCCGCTGACGCAGCTGGACTTCCAGGCGGACCTGGCCCGGATCGCGTCGTTGAAGCCCGACGTTGTGTTCGCCTTCATGCCCGGCGGGCTGGGCGTGGCGCTGGTCAAGCAGTTCCGCCAGTCGGGGCTTGCGGAGACGACGCCGTTCCTGTCGGCCTTCACGGTGGACGAGAGCACCCTGCCGGCGCAGCAGGCGGCGGCGGTGGGGCTGTTCGGCGGCATGACCTGGGCGCCCGACATGGACAATGCGGCGAACAAGGCCTTCGCGCCGGCGTTCGAGGCGGAATACAAGTACGTGCCGGCCAGCTACGCCATGCAGGCCTACGACGCGGCCCAGCTGATCGACAGCGCATTGAAGAAGACCGGTGGGGACGTTGCGGACAAGGACCGGCTGCGGGCGGCGATGAAGGCGGCCGACTTCGCCTCGCCGCGGGGCGCCTTCAAGTTCAACACCAACGGCTACCCGATCCAGGACTTCTATCTGGTGCAGGTGGCGCAGCGGCCGGACGGCAAGTTCCAGACCGAGGTCCGGCAGCGGGTGTTCCACGACTACGCCGACAACTTCGCGGCGGAGTGCCCGCTGAAATAGGCCGCCTGCTGCCGTGACGCTGCTTCTGGTGCAGGCGCTGAACGGGCTGCAGCTGGGCGTGCTGCTGTTCCTGATCGCGGCCGGGTTGACGCTGGTGTTCGGGGTGATGGACGTCATCAACCTGGCGCATGGCGTGCAGTACATGCTCGGGGCGTATTTCGCGGTGCTGGTTCTGGGGTGGACCGGGTCGTTCTGGGCCGCGCTGGCGGGGGCGGCGGCGCTGTCGTTCGCGGCCGGGCTGGCGCTGGAGGCGCTGGTGTTCCGGCGGCTGATGGGGCGAGACCACCTTGACCAGGTGCTGGCGACGTACGGCCTGATCCTGCTGCTGGAAGAGGGGGTGCGCACGGGGTTCGGCCCGGCGCCGCTCGCGCTGGCGGTGCCGGACGCGCTGGCGGGCACCGTGGGTCTGCCTGGCGGGCTGCTGTATCCGGTGTACCGGCTGGCACTGCTGGGGGCCGGGTTGCTTGTGGCCGGCGCGCTGTGGCTGGTGATCGAGCATACGCGGGCCGGGATGCTGGTGCGGGCCGGGGCGAGCAACGCGCCGATGCTGGGGGCGCTGGGCGTGGATGTGGGGCTGCTGTTCGCCAGCGTGCTCGGGGTGGGGGCGATGCTGGCGGGGTTCGCGGGGGCGGCGGCCGGGCCGCTGGTCTCGGTGGAGCCTGCGATGGGCGGGTCGGTGCTGATCTCGGCCTTCGTCGTGATTGTCGTGGGAGGCGTGGGGTCCGTGCGGGGCGCCTTCGTTGCGGCGCTGCTGGTGGGGCTGTGCGACACGATGGGGCGGTCGCTGATCACGGACGGGCTGCGCCTGGTGTCGTCGGCGTCCACGGCGCGGATGGCGGGGCCGGCGCTGGCGTCGATGTCGGTCTATGTGCTGATGGCCGGGGTGCTGGCCTTCATGCCGCGGGGGCTGCTGCCGGCGCGTGGTCGGGCGTGACCCGGGTGGTCGCGGCGGGGTCGGTCGCGGCGGGGGCGGTCGCGGCGGGGCCGGTTGCGGCGGGGCTGGTCGCGGCGGCGCTGGCGGCGGTGCTGCTGGGCGCGCCGCTGGCGGTGGCGATGGGGTTCTCCGGGTATCTTCTGGTGGTGGCGACGCGGGGTGCGGTGCTGGCGATCGCGGCGGTCAGCCTGCAGTTCATGCTGGGGTTCGGCGGGCTGGTCAGCTTCGGGCAGGCGGCGGTGGTGGGGGTCGGCGCCTATGCGGTGCTGGTGGCGGACGGGGCGGACGCGGCGTGGGTGCTGCCGGCGGCGATGCTGGCGGCGGCGGCGTTCGCGGGGGTCACGGGGCTGATCTCGTTGCGGACCCAGGGCGTGACCTACATCATGATCACGCTGGCGTTCGGGCAGATGGCGTACTTCGTCGCGCAGGCCTGGGCGCCCCTGGGCGGCGACGACGGCATGGCGCTGGAGGGGCGGTCGCCGTTGTTCGGGACGGGCGCGCTGGCCGGACGGTTCGGGTTCCATGCGGCCGTGGTGGCGGCGCTGCTGGCCTGGGGCCTGGTGTTGTGGATGCTGGCGCAGTCGGGGTTCGGGCGGGCGTTGCGGGCGTCCGCCGGCAATGCGGCGCGGGCGGCGGCGCTGGGGTTCGACGTGGTGCGGCTGCGGCTGGGGGCCACGGTGGTGGGCGGTGCGGGCGGGGGGCTGGCCGGGTTCTTCCTGGCCAACAGCAGCGAGTTCGTCAGCCCGGCGGTGCTCGACTGGCGGGGGTCGGGGCACCTGCTGGTGATGGTGATCCTGGGCAGCCGGGGCGGCCTGGGCCGCAGCGTGGCGGGGCGGCTGGTGGGCGCTGCCGCGGCGGCGGTGGGGCTGATCGCGGCCGAGGAGGGGCTGGCGACGGTCACGCCGCACGGGGGGCTGCTGCTGGGGCCGGCGCTGGTGCTGGCGGCCTTGGCCGGGCGGCGGTGATGCCGGGTCTTGCGAAGGGCCGGCGCTGATGGCGCCTCTTCCTGAGGGCCGGCGCTGATGGCGCCTCTTCCCGAGGATCGGCGCTGATGCTGGAGGTGGTGGGCCTGTGCAAGAGGTTTGGCGCGCTGGCGGTGACGCGGGATGTGTCGCTGACGGTGCCGGCGCCGGGGCTGCATGCGCTGATCGGGCCGAACGGGGCGGGCAAGACGACGCTGATCCACCAGGTGATGGGCACGTTGGCGCCGGATGCCGGGGTGGTGCGGCTGGGCGGGGTGGTGCTGACCGGGCTGCCGGCGCATCGGCGCGCCCGGGCGGGGCTCGCGCGGACATTCCAGATCAGCCAGTTGATCCCCGACTTCTCGGCGCTGGAGAACGTCGCTTTGGCGGCACAGGCGCGGGGGGCGGCCCCGCTGCGTCTCTGGGGCCGGGCCGCGCGCGATCCGGCGCTGAACCATGCGGCGCGGCAGGCGCTGGAGGCGGTCGGCCTGGCCGGGCGGGCGGCGGTGCCCGCGCGGGACCTGTCGCACGGGGAGCGGCGGGCGCTGGAACTGGCCTCGGCGCTGGCGCTGGAACCCCGGTGCATCCTGCTGGACGAGCCGCTGGCGGGGATGGGGCACGAGGAGGCGCAGGGGATCATCGCGCTGCTGGCCCGGCTGAAGCAGCGGTTCGGGCTGCTGCTGGTGGAGCACGACATGGATGCGGTGTTCCAGCTGGCGGACCGGGTGAGCGTCCTGGTGGCCGGGTCGATCGTAGCGTCCGGGACGGCGGAGGCGGTGCGGGCGGACCCTGCAGTGCGGGCGGCCTATCTGGGGGATGCATGCTGACGTCGCGGGGCCTGGCCGTGCGGAATCTGGCGGCCGGGTATGGGTCGGCGCAGGTGCTGTTCGGCGTGGACCTCGATGTGCCCGAGGGGTCGGTTCTGGCGTTGATGGGCCGCAACGGGATGGGCAAGACCACGACGGTGTGCGCGATCATGGGCCTGCTGCGGCCGCGGGGCGGCACGGTGCGGTTCCGCGGGCAGGAACTGGCCGGGGCGGCGCCGCACCGGGTGGCGCGGGCCGGGATCGGGCTGGTGCCGGAGGGGCGCCAGGTGTTCCCGACGCTGAGCGTGGAGGAGAACCTGATCGCGACGGCGGCGGCCCGGCACGGGCCTGCGCGCTGGACCCTGCCGCGGGTCTATGCCCTGTTCCCCCGGCTGCAGGAGCGGCGGCGCAACCGGGGCAACGAGCTGTCAGGGGGCGAGCAGCAGATGCTGGCGATTGGCCGGGCGCTGATGACCAACCCGCTGCTGCTGATATTGGACGAGGCGACGGAGGGGCTGGCACCACTGATCCGGGCGGAGATCTTCGCCTGTTTGCGGCTGCTGCGGTCCGAGGGGGAGTCGATCCTGGTGATCGACAAGCACCTGGTGGCGATGGCGGGGCTGGCGGACACGGTCTGCGTGTTGGAGAAGGGGCGGGTCGTCTGGAGCGGGCCGGCGGCGGCCCTGGCGGACGACCCTGGCCTGGTGGAGGGATACCTGCATGTCTGAACAGCCGGATATCGTGAGCGGCGGGATCGACGGGATCGCGTGGTCGATCCTGGGGCAGAGCTACGTGCCGGTGCAGCGCAGCGCGGAGAGCATGGCCTGGCGCGCGCTGCTGCCGCCCGGGACCTTCGTGCCGCCGCATGTGCATCGGGCGCAGGACGAGTACGTGTTCGTGCTGGAGGGGGTGCTGGACCTGGATGCGGCCGGGGTCACGCGGCAGGCCGGGGTGGGCGACCTGGTTCGGCTGCCGCGGGGGGAGCCGCATGGGTTGTACAACCGGTCCGGCGCCGATCTCCGCTGCCTGTTCTGGGTGACGCCGACGGCCGGGCTGTGGGACCTGTTCGTGGCGATCGACGGGGTCGCCGACCCGGCCGAGGTCGTGCGGCTGGCGGCGACCTGCGGGGTGGACTTCCTGCCGCCGGGGTAGAGCGTGACCGGTTCGGGATGGTTGGGCGTTGTCACGCAAACCATGCCGGTTTGCTGGTCAACGGCAGGGGTCGGACAACAACCGGCAGGTGTTTCTACAGAGCCGCTTACGTTTTTAGCTTGTTATAGTTGAACGGCGTGGATCCCCGGGACAGGCCCGGGGATGACTACTTTCCTTGGCTTATCATCGGGGCGAGGTTCTTGGCGGTCTGCTCGACGGTCACTCGGCGCCGGTATAGGCCTGCACGGTCTGCCAGGCGGTGTGGCGGAGGAAGCGGGCGAGTTCGGGGTCGAGGCCTTCGGTGTCGGTGATGGGTTCGGGCGAGCGGCCGTAGAGGGCGGCGTAGACGGTGCTGGCGGCGAGGTAGGTTCCGGCGAGGGTGGGGTGGCGGCGGTCGGGCTGGTACAGCACGAGGTCGGGGCGGGCGGCATGGGCGCGGGCGAAGGCGAGGCCTGCGGGGATGACGAGGGCGTGGTTGTCGTTGGCGGCCTTCGTGTAGGCTTCGGCGAGCTGGGCGGTCATCTCGGGGTGGTCGGCGTAGGCCCAGGACATGAACAGGATGGGTTCCGCGCCATGGCTGCGGGCGATCTCGCTATCCCGGCGGGCGTATTCGGTGAAGGCGCCGCTGAGCGACGGGTTTATCGGGCATTGGCTGCAGTCCATCATGATGACGGCGTCCCACAGCTTGGCGCGGCGGGCGGGGATGACGTTGTTCTCGCGGTCGAAGTTGTAGGAGCCGACGGCGTTGGGGCGGAAGTAGGATTCCATGTCGTGCCAGTCGAGGCCGGAGCCGCCGATGGCGGCCATGGTCGATTCGTAGGGGCGGCGGTCGGCTTCGGGGGCGGTGCCGATCAGGCGGGCGACCATGCTCTGCATGCCGTTGTTGTAGTAGAAGAAGCTGTTGCCGACCCAGAGGACATGGCGGGGATCGGGGCTCACCGGCTTCGTGACCTGTGGCAGGGTGGGAGGCACGGTCGCGGGCGCGGTTTGGGCCGCGGCTGGCTGGCCGAGGCCGGATGGAAGAATCAGCAGGGCGGCGACGAGGATGGCCGGCAGGGTGGGTCTGGCGATCATGGCTGGGCCTTTCTGGGGATGAGAGCGGCGGCGATGCGGTCGGCGAGGCGGGCTGCGACGTCGGGCTTGGGCAGAAGCGGCCAGGGCTCGGCACCGTCGGCGGTGATGAGCGTCACCTGGTTCAGGGCGCCGCCCATGATGCCCGTCTCGGGGCGGACGTCGTTGGCGACGATCCAGTCGCAGCCCTTGCGGGCGCGCTTGGCGGCGGCGTGGTCCAGCACGTGGTCGGTCTCGGCGGCGAATCCCACGACCAGGCGGGGCCGGGCGGGGCCGGGGGCGGCGAGGGTGGCGAGGATGTCGGGGTTGGGCACGAGGGTCAGCGACGGCGGTGCGGCACCCGGCTGCTTCTTGAGCTTGTGCGCCGACGCGGCCTCGACCCGCCAATCGGCGACGGCGGCGCAGCAGATGGCGGCGTCGGCGGGCAGGGCGGCCCGGCAGGCGGCAAGCATCTGGGCGGCGGTCTCGACCGGGATGCTGGTGGCGCCCGGGGGGTCGGGCAGGGAGACGGGGCCGTGCACCAGGGTGACGCGGGCGCCGCGGGCCAGGAGCGCGGCGGCGATGGCATGGCCCTGCTGGCCGCTGCTGCGGTTGGCGATGTAGCGGACGGGGTCGATCGGCTCGTGCGTGGGGCCCGAGGTGACGAGGACGTGGAGGCCGGCGAGCGGGAGGGGCGCATGGTCGCCGCCCAGCAGGGCCTGGATGGCGGCCAGGATGGTGGGGGGTTCGGCGAGGCGGCCGAAGCCGTGCTCGTTGCAGGCCATGGCGCCTTCTTCGGGGCCGACGAGATGGATGCCGCGGGCCTGCAGGGTGGCGATGTTGGCCCGTGTGGCCGCATGCGTCCACATGCGGACGTTCATGGCGGGCGCGACCAGCACGGGCTTGTCGGTCGCCAGGACGACGGTGGTGGCCAGGTCGTCCGCCCGGCCGCCGGCCATCCGGGCGAGCACGTCGGCGCTGGCGGGGGCGACGACGACCAGGTTGGCGCTGCGGCTGAGCTGGATGTGGCCCATCTCGCTCTCGTCGGTCAGGGACCAGAGGTCGGTGTAGACCTTCCGTTCGGAGAGCGCCTGCAGGCTCAAGGCGGTGACGAAGCGGGCGCCGCCTTCGGTCAGGATGGTGGTCACCTCGATGCCGGCGCGGCGCAGGAGGCGGATCAGCTCGAGGGACTTGTAGGCGGCGATCCCGCCCGTGACGACGAGAAGGATGCGTCGCACGGGTGGGACGAGGGTCACAGGCGCCAGCCGCTGTGGATGGCGGCGATCCCGCCGGTCAGGTTGCGGACTTTCACGCGGGCGAGGCCGGCCTGCTCCATCATGGAGGCCAGGGCGGCCTGGTCGGGGAAGGTGCGGATCGACTCCGCGAGGTAGCGGTAGCTGTCGGCGTCGCCGGCCACCATCCGGCCCAGGCGGGGCAGGACGTTGAACGACCAGGTGTCGTAGGGACCCTGCAGGGCGGCCACCTGGACGCGGGAGAACTCGAGGCAGTGGAACTGGCCCCCCGGACGCAGCACGCGGCGGGCCTCCCGCAACACGGCCAGCTTTTCGGTGCAGTTGCGCAGGCCGAAGGCGATGGTGACGCGGTCGGCGATGGCGTCGGGGAAGGGCAGGGTCTCGGCGTCGGCGACCAGGATGGTGACCTCCTCGACCTGCATCCTGGCGGCGCGGCTGGCGGCGACGGCGAGCATCTGCTCGTTGATGTCCGTCAGCAGGGCCGGGCCGCCGCCGCGTTGGCGCCATGCGAAGGTGATGTCGCCGGTGCCGCCGGCGAGGTCGACGAGGGTGCGGTTGGGGCGGGGGTCGAGCCCGGCCACGAAGTCGCGCTTCCAGACGCGGTGGATGCCGAGCGACATCAGGTCGTTCATCACGTCGTAGCGGCCGGCGACGCTGTCGAACACGGCGCGGACCATGGGCTTCTTGGCCTCCCGCGGGACGGTGCGGTAGCCGAAGTCCGTCTCGTTCGGCGGGGGCTGGGCCGGGCCGGGTGCGCCGGGCTCGTTCTTGCTGGTCATGCCGGCAGCATATACCAGCGGCGGCATGCCGGAACTCCCTGAAGTCGAGACTGTGATGCGCGGGCTGGAGGCGAGGCTGGCGGGGCGGCGCATCGTGCGGGCGGCGGTGCGGCGCCCGGACCTGCGCTGGGCGTTGCCGGAGGGACTGGCGGCGCGGCTGGAGGGCGCGCGCGTGCTCGGGTTCCGGCGGCGGGCCAAGTACATGCTGATGCGGCTGGAGGGCGGGGACAGCGTGCTGATCCATCTCGGCATGTCCGGGCGGATGCTGATCCGCCGGCGGGGCGCGAACGCCCCGGTGCTGCACGAGCACGTGGCGCTGGAGACGGATGACGGGTGGGAGATCGGGTTCGTGGACCCCCGGCGGTTTGGGTCGATCGACCTGGTGCGGACGGACGCGGAGGAGGCGCACCGGCTGCTGGCGGGGCTGGGGCCGGAGCCGCTGGGGCGGGGGTTCTCGGCCCGGGTGCTGTCGGCGGCGCTGACGGGGCGGCGGACGCCCATCAAGGCGGCGCTGCTGGACCAGCGCGTGGTGGCGGGCCTGGGCAACATCTATGTGTGCGAGGCGCTGTTCCGGGCCGGGATCGCGCCCGGGCGGCTGGCGGCGGACGTGGCGGGGTCGGCGGCGCGGCGCCTGGTGCCGGAGATCAAGGCGACACTGACGGAGGCGATCGCGGCCGGCGGCTCGTCCCTGCGCGACTATGTGCAGCCGAGCGGGGAGCTGGGATACTTCCAGCACGCCTGGCAGGTGTACGGGCGGGAGGGCGAGACATGCCGCCGCTGCCCGGGCCCGCCCGACTGCCCCGGCATATCGCGGATGGTGCAGTCGGGGCGGAGCACCTTCTACTGCCCGCTGCACCAGGCGTGACGGCGGTCCCTGCAGCGGCGGGGCGGACGCGGGTCGTGCTGACGCTGGGCGTGACGCAGACGTTGGCCTGGGCGTCCAGCTATTATCTGCCTGCGGTGCTGGCGGACCCTGTGGCGGCAGAGCTCGGCGTGTCCCGGGACTGGTTCTTCGCGCTGTTCTCGGGCGCGTTGCTGCTGTCGGCGCTGCTGGGGCCCGGGGTGGGCCGGATCATCGACCGGCGGGGCGGGCGGGACATGCTGGCGGCATCGAACCTGGTGTTCGCGGCGGGGCTCGGGGCGCTGGGCGTGGCGGGCGGGGTGTGGGGGCTGCTGGTGGGCTGGGCCCTTCTGGGGGCCGGCATGGCAATGGGGCTGTACGAGCCGGCGTTCGCGACCCTGGCCGGGCTGTACGGCCGGGCGGCACGGGGGCCGATCACGGGGATCACGCTGATCGCGGGGTTCGCGAGCACAGTGGGGTGGCCCGCAACGTTGTTCATGACGGAGCAGATCGGCTGGCGGGGCGCGTGCCTGGTCTGGGCGGGGCTGCACCTGGGGCTGGCGTTGCCGGCCAACCGGCTGCTGCTGCCGCGGGCGGCGCCGCCGGAGCGTGCGGCGGACACGGCGGAGGCGGTCGGGGGGCGGACGCTGGTGCTGCTGGCCTGGACGTTCGCGGTGGTGGCCTTCGTCTCGGGCGCGATGGCGGCGCATCTGCCGCGGCTGCTGGTGGCGGCCGGGATCGCGCCGGCGGCGGCGATCGGGGCGGCGGCACTGGTGGGGCCGGCGCAGGTGGCGGCGCGGCTGCTGGAGTTCGGGCTGTTGCGCCGGGTGTCGCCCCTGTGGTCGGCGCGGCTGGCGGCCGGGTTGCACCCGGTGGGGGCATTGGGGTTCGCGCTGTTCGGGGTGCCGGCCGCGGCGGTGTTCGTGGTGCTGCACGGCGCGGGCAACGGGCTGCTGACGATCGCGCGGGGCACGCTGCCGCTGGCGCTGTTCGGGGCACGCGGCTACGGCCGGCTGACGGGGCTGATGGCCCGGCCCGCACGGTTGAGCCAGGCGGCGGCCCCGCTGGTGTTCGGGGTCGTGCTGGACCGGGCGGGGCCCTGGGCGGCGCTGGCGCTGTCGGGCGGCCTGTGCGGGCTGGGCCTGGTGGCGCTGGCGGCGTTGCGGGACCGGCGGCCCGAATGACGCGTCCCGTTGTGGGCCGCCTTTCCAGGGCGGGCCGGGCTGGCTACACCGGGGGCAAGCCAGCGAGGGAGCGCGCGATGCCTGAGATGATCCTAGTCGAGACGCATGGGGCGGTGGGCCTGGTGCGGCTGAACCGGCCGGCGGCGCTGAACGCGCTGTGCGACCAGCTGATGACGGAGCTGGGGGCGCAGCTGCTGGCGTGGGACGCGGACCCGGCGATCGGGTGCATCGTGCTGACCGGGTCCGAGAAGGCGTTCGCGGCCGGGGCGGACATCAAGGAGATGAAGGACCGGACGTATCCCGGCGTGTTCCTGGACGACTTCATCGGCGCGCGGTGGGAGACGGTGCTGCAGGTGAGGAAGCCGGTGATCGCGGCCGTGGCGGGATTCGCGCTGGGCGGCGGGTGCGAGCTTGCGATGATGTGCGACATGATCGTGGCGGCCGACACGGCACGGTTCGGGCAGCCCGAGATCAACCTGGGGGTGCTTCCGGGCGCGGGCGGGACGCAGCGGCTGACGCGGGCGGTGGGCAAGTCCAAGGCGATGGACCTGTGCCTGACGGGCCGGATGATGGACGCGGCGGAGGCGGAGCGGTGCAGCCTGGTGAGTCGGGTTTTCCCGGCGGCCGAGCTGGTGGAGAAGGCGCTGGAGATCGGCGCGAAGATCGCGTCGCAGTCCCGGGTGGCGGCGGCGATGGCCAAGCGGGCGGTGAACGTGGCGCACGAGACGACGCTGACCGAAGGGGTGCGGGCGGAGCGGGCGATGTTCCTGTCGCTGTTCGGGACGCCGGACCAGAAGGAGGGGATGACGGCGTTCGCCGAGAAGCGGAAGCCGGTGTTCGGCGCCTGACGGCGATCTTGACTCGGGTGGAGGGGGTCCATAGAACACCGGCTTCCGGGTGCCGGCGCCCGATCCCATCCTCGCGACTTATCGAAGAGACCTCATGGCCAACACTGCCTCTGCCCGCAAGCGTATCCGCCAGACTGCGAAGCGCACGCTTCGCAACCATGCCCGCAAGGCGCGGATGCGTACGTTCGTGAAGAAGGTCGAGGTCGCTTGTGCGTCCGGTGACAAGGCTGCGGCGGCCGAGGCGCTGCGGCTGGCGCAACCCGAGATGCAGCGTGCGGTCGGGAAGGGCGTGATTCATCTGAACACGGTCTCGCGCAAGTTGTCGCGGCTTTCGGCCCGGGTGAAGGCGTTGACGCCGGCCTGATGTCTTGCGGGGGGTGGCGACACTCCCCGGCTACTCAAATCTGGCTAGACCTTTATGAGGGGCGGGCATTTGCTCGCCTTTTCTGTTTTACTTTGCATTACACGATTTTAATCGATTTCGATTGCGTGTGACACATCCCGTGACTTACTGTTGTCATGCTCTCCTGCCACTTGTCTGGCACGGGAGCCCCTGCTGCCGATGGAAGGAAGACCGGTCTTGACCACGTCGAAACCCGGCAGACTGGCTCAGGATGGCGAACCGATGCGTCGCGCGTCCCGGCCCGAGAACGAGCAGCTGGCGGCCCATTGGGCCGGGATCAGGGGGAAGCTGCAGCAGGAGGTGGGCGACGTCGTCTACCGCACCTGGTTGCGGAACATGACCCTGTCGAACGTCGACGGCGACGAGGTGACGATCCTGCTGCCCTCGGCGTTCCAGCGCGACTGGGTGCGTATCCACTACGCCGACCGGCTGAACGCGCTGTGGCAGGCGACCGGCACCGGGATCCGGCGTGTGGAGTTCCAGGCCGACCGGACGGCGGCGGCGCCGGCCGAGGTGGCAGCCACGCCGGAGGTCCGGGACGACACGGACGAGGCCGGCGCGGCCGCGACGGCGGACCGGGCGGGCCTCGGGGCCTTGCCGCTCGATACGCGGTTCCAGTTCGAGAACTTCGTCGTCGGCAAACCCAACGAGTTTGCCTACGCCTGCGCGCGGCGGGTGGCGGAGCTGCCGAACAGCCCGGGGTTCAACCCGTTGTTCCTGTATGGCGACGTCGGCCTGGGCAAGACGCACCTGATGCATGCGATCGGGCTGGAGCTGGCGCGGCGGGAGGGGCCGCGCATCCAGGTGGCGTACATGTCGGCCGAGAAGTTCATGTACCGCTTCATCACGTCGATCCGCAGCCGGCAGACGATGGAGTTCAAGGAGCAGCTGCGCAGCCTCGATGTGCTGATGATCGACGACATCCAGTTCCTGATCGGCAAGGACAGCACGCAGGAGGAGTTCTTCCACACCTTCAACGCGCTGATCGATTCCGGTCGGCAGATCGTGATCTCGGCCGACAAGTCGCCCTCGGACCTGAGCGGGATCGAAGGGCGCCTGAGCACGCGGCTGGGCTGCGGGATGGTGGCGGACCTGCATGCGACGACGTACGAGCTGCGGATCGGCATCCTGGAGGCGAAGGTGGCGCGCGCCGGTGCGGTGGTGCCGCCCAAGGTGCTGGAGTTCCTGGCGCACAAGATCGACACGAACGTGCGCGAGCTGGAGGGCTGCCTGAACCGCCTGGTGGCCTATGCCGAGATGTTCCAGCGGCCGATCACGCTGGAAAGCGCGCAGGAGGTGCTGCACGACGTGCTGCGCTCGCACGACCGGCGGGTGACCATCGAGGAGATCCAGAAGCGGGTGGCCGAGCACTGGGGGCTGCGGGTGACGGACATGACGAGCAGCCGTCGGGCCCGGCCGGTGGCGCGGCCGCGGCAGGTCGCGATGTACCTGTCCAAGCAGTTCACCGACCGGTCGCTGCCGGAGATCGGGCGCATGTTCGGCAACCGGGACCACACGACGGTGATGCATGCGGTCAGCCGGGTGACGGAGCTGATGGCGGCGGACCCGACGTTCCGCGAGCAGGTGGAGCTGATGCAGGGCCTGCTCAAGCGCTGAGCCGCTCGCGGGTTTGCGAGGCGGCGGGAGTCCGATACACTCCGGCGTGTCTGGCCGCCGATTCGTGACGGGGGCCCGAACAGGAAACGCACCCGATGAAGTTCAAGGCCGAACGCGCCACGCTGCTGAAGGCGCTGGCCCATATCCAGAGCGTCGCCGAGAAGCGCAACACGATCCCGATCCTGGCGAATGCCCGCATCGAGGTGAGCCGGGGCAAGCTGAGCTTCACCGCGACGGACATGGAGATCGCGGTCGTGGAGGAGGTTCCGGCGACGGCGGCGCGGGACGGGGCGACGACGGCGCCGGCGGCGACGCTGTACGAGATCGTCCGCAAGCTGCCGGACGGGGCGGACGTCGAGCTGGAGCTGAACACCGAGACGGGGCAGCTGCGGCTGCGGGCCGGGAAGTACGGCACGAGCCTCGTGACGCTGCCGGTCGAGGATTTCCCGGCGATGACGGCGGGGCAGCTGCCGCACCGGTTCAAGGTGGCGGCGAACGACCTGCGCGGGCTGATCGACCGGACGCGGTTCGCGATCAGCACGGAGGAGACGCGGTATTACCTGAACGGCATCTACCTGCATGCGGCGACGGGCGACGGCGGGCCGGTGCTGCGTGCGGTGGCGACGGACGGCCATCGGCTGGCCCGGGTGGAGGTTGAGGTGCCGGAGGGTGCAGCCGGCATGCCGGGCGTGATCATCCCGCGCAAGACGATCGCCGAGCTGCGCAAGCTGATCGACGAGGAAAGCGGCGAGATCGAGATCGGGCTGTCGGACACGCGGATCCAGTTCAAGGCGGGGCCGGTGACGCTGACGAGCAAGCTGATCGACGGAACGTTCCCCGAATACGAGCGGGTGATCCCGAAGGACAACGACAAGATCCTGCGGGTGGGGGTGAAGGACTTCGCCGACGCGGTGGGCCGGGTGGCGGCGATCAGCAGCGAGCGGTCGCGGCCGATCAAGATGTCGCTCAGCCAGGACCTGCTGACGCTGTCGGCGGCGAGCCCGGAGCAGGGCACGGCGTCCGAGGAGCTGGACTCCGACCGGGTGAAGTATGGGTCGACCCCGCTCGAGATCGGGTTCCAGGCGCGCTACCTGAGCGACATCACCGACCAGATCGAGGGCGAGGTGGAGTTCCATTTCAGCGACGGCTCCGCGCCCACCGTGGTGCGGGACGCGGGCGACGCCAGCGCGCTGTATGTGCTGATGCCGATGCGGGTGTAGGGACGATCTGCGCCTTCTCCGCCTGACGCTCACGGATTTCCGCAACTACGGGACGCTGTCCTGGCAGCCGGGGCCGGGGATCAGCGTGATCACCGGCCCGAACGGGTCGGGCAAGACGAATCTGCTGGAGGCTGTGTCGCTGCTGGCGCCCGGGCGGGGGCTGCGGGGCGCGCGGCTGACGGAGCTGGCGCGACTGGGCTCGGCCGGGCGGTGGGGCGTGCATGCCCGGGTCGAGCGGGACGGGGCGCTGCACGAGGTGGCGACCGGCGCGGGGGACGGGACGGAGCGGCGGGTGTTCCGGCTGGATGGCGCTGCGCCGCGCACCCAGGCGGCGGTGGCAGCGGTCGCGGCCTGCGTGTGGCTGACGCCGCAGATGGACCGGCTGTTCCTGGAGGGTGCGTCGGGCCGGCGGCGGTTCCTGGACCGGCTGGTCTGGGCGCTGGAGCCGGGCCATGCGCGGGAGGTTTCGGCCTATGACGCGGCGATGGCGGGGCGGAACCGGCTGCTGGCGCGGGGCGGGGCAGATGCGGGGTGGCTGGCCGGGCTCGAGGACAGCATGGCCCGGCATGCCGTGGCAGCGACCGCGTCCCGGGCCGGGCTGGTGGCCCGGCTGAACGCGATGCTGGCGGCGGGGGCGGCGGGCCGCTTCCCGGCGGCGCGGCTGGTGCTGGTGGACGCGGTCGCAGCGGAGCTGGCCGCGATGCCGGCGCTGGCGGTGGAGGATCGGCTGCGCGAGGCGCTGGCGGCGGGCCGGACGCAGGACGCGGCTGCGGGCAGCGCCGGGGTGGGCGCGCATCGGGCCGACATGCTGCTGGAGGATGCGGCGACGGGCGCGCCCGCGGCCCTGTCGAGCACGGGGCAGCAGAAGGCACTGCTGATCGGCACCATCCTGGGCCATGCGGCGCTGATCGCGGGGCTGCGGGGGGCCGCGCCGATGCTGCTGCTGGACGAGCCGGCGGTGCATCTGGACCCATCGCGCCGGGCCGCGCTGTGGGCCGCGTTGCAGGGCATGGCGGCACAGGTGCTGATCACCGGGACCGACCGGGACGCGTTCGCGGCGCTGGAGGGCGGGGCGTCGTTCCTGCGGACGGGGGAGGGGATGCTTCGGCCGGACGAACCTGTCGCGGATATTTCCGGAAGATCGGGGGAATAAAACGACTGGCCGAACGGTCATCCCCATGGCGATCACGCCGGGGAGGAATGACGATGGGACAGGATGTGGGCCGCCGCGGTGCCTTGGAGTGCATGGTCTGGGCCGGGGCCGGGGTGCTTTGGACGGTGTCGGGTGGGGTGCCGCGGTCTTTGCTGATCGGCGAGGCGCAAGCCAAGCCGGACGCGAAGCCCGATGCGGGGTTCAGCTTCATGCAGATCAGCGACAGCCATATCGGCTTCGCCAACCCGCCGAACACGGACACGCCGGGTACGCTGACCGCGGCGATGGACCAGGTCCGGGCGCTGAAGGGCCGGGCCTCGATGCTGATCCATACGGGCGATGTGAGCCATCTGTCGAAGCCCGGCCAGTTCGACACGGCCGAGACGATCATCGCGACCGGCGGGCTGGAGACGCACACGGTGCCGGGCGAGCACGACGTGCTGGAGGATGACGGGCGCGGCTTCTTCGCGCGGTTCACGAAGGCGGGCAAGCGGGGCTGGTACTCGTTCGATCAGGGCGGGGTGCACTTCGTGGGCCTGAACAACGTGCAGGACCTGAAGGCGGGGGGGCTGGGCAATTTGGGCCGCGACCAGCTGGCGTGGTTGGCGGCGGACCTGAAGGCGCGGGCGGCGAGCCAGCCGATCGTCGTGTTCGCGCATATCCCGCTGTGGGCGGTGTACGACGCCTGGGGCTGGGGCACGGATGACGGGGCGCAGGCGATGGCGCTGCTGCGGCGGTTCGGGTCGGTGACGGTGCTGAACGGGCACATCCACCAGGTGATGCAGAAGGTGGAGGGTTCGGTCGCGTTCCACACGGCGCGCTCGACCGCGTTTCCGCAGCCTGCGCCCGGGACGGCGCCGTCGCCGGGCCCGGTGAAGGACGTGCCGGCGGGGGCGCTGCGCGGGCTGCTGGGCGTCGCCTCCATTCGGGTGGTGCCGGGTCGGACGGCGCTGGCGGTCATCGACACGCCGCTCGGGGCATGACGGTGCACAAGCCGGGCCGCCGGGCGGTGGCGGCAGCGTTGCTGGCTGGGGTGCTGACCGGGCTTCGGCCGGCCGAGGCGGCGGAGGCGGAGGTGTTCATCGACAACTTCACCTTCTCGCCGGCCGAACTCCGGGTGCCCCGGGGCGCGACCGTGACATGGACCAACCGGGACGACATCCCGCACACCGTGACGGACAAGGCCCGGCCCAAGGAGGTGCGGTCCGCCGCGCTCGACACCGGGGATCGGTATGCCAGGGCGTTCCCGGTGCGGGGGCGGTTCGGGTATTTCTGTTCCCTGCACCCGCACATGCAGGGTACGGTCGTGGTGACATGAACGCCATCGTATAGGTATGCCGGATCGCGGCGGGTTCGAGAACGTCGTGCTGCCGCACGTCGATGCGGCCTATGGGCTGGCGCGGTGGATCGTGCGCGACCCCGCTTTGGCGGCGGATGTCGTGCAGGACGCCATGGTGAAGGCGCTGCGGCATTTCGGGACGTACCGGGGCGGGAACGGGCGGGCCTGGGTGCTGCAGATCGTGCGCAACACCGCCTATGCCGCGGTGAAGCAGGGGGGATGCCGCGTGAGCGTCGTGCTGGACGAGCGGCTGCCGTCGGCTGCACCGGATCCGGAGGCGGCCTATGCCGGGCAGGAGGCGGAGCGGCGGCTGGAGGCGGCGCTGGCACGGCTGCCAGTCGCCCTGCGGGAGTGCCTGGTTCTGCGGGAGCTGGAGGAGATGTCGTACCGGGACATCGCCCGGGTGGTGGGTGCGCCGATCGGGACGGTGATGTCGCGGCTGTGGCGGGCGCGGCGGCTGTTGCTGGGAATGGGCGAGGAGGAGGGCGGGTGATGGCGTGCGACGAGATGCACCTGCTGGTGCAGGCCGATGTGGACGGGGAGCTGGCGGCGGGCGAGGCGGCGCGGGTGGTTGCGCACATGGCGGGCTGCCCGGCCTGCGCCGCTTTGCACCGGCGCTTGCGAACCTTGTCGTCGGACGTACGGGCGCTGCCGCGGGCCACCGCGCCGGCGTCGCTGCGGGCCAGCATCCTGGCCGCAGGACGGCCCGGGGCGGCCCCGGCGCGCCGGCCGCAAAGGGGAGCTTGGTGGAATTGGAACGGTCGGCTGGGCGCCGCATTCGCCGCCGGGATGGCGGCGGCGGTGGTCGGGGCGGTGCTGTTGCGGGGTGGGGATGCGGCTGGCGATCTGGCCGGGGAGGTGGTGGCGGGCCATGTGCGGGCGTTGCAGCCGGGGCACCTGATCGATGTGGCGTCGGGTGATCGGCACGCGGTCAAGCCGTGGTTCGACGGTCGGCTGGATTTCGCGCCTTCCGTCCCTGACCTGGAGGCCGCCGGGTATCCGCTGACGGGGGGGCGGCTCGACTATGTGGGCGAGCGGCCCGTGGCGGCGCTGGCCTATCAGCGGCGGCAGCACGTGGTGGACGTGTTCGTGTGGCCATCGGCGGACCGGCGGCCGGGGGATTCGGAGGGCAGCCGGAACGGTTACAACTATGTGGTGCGCCATGCGGCGGGCATGGCGGTCTGGGCTGTCTCGGATCTCGGGATGGCGGAGCTGCGGGAGTTCGCGGGGTTGTGGGTGGGGCGCTAGCCCTTGCAGTCCCGCCGGTCTTGTCGGATATGCGATAGCGCGTCCCGCAGCATGAGAGGGCCCATTTGGATGACCAAATTCGCTGCAGGACCGATCGTTCCAGGAAACGAGGTGATTCAGCTGTTCAGGGCAACGGCCAACTATCTCTCGTCCATCTCGGTCAAGCTTGCGACATACGATGACAGATTGACGTCCAAGCTCTCGATGTCGCTGTTCCGGCTCACCGGTCCAAGCGCGGGGCAGGGCAATGTCCGTCATGTGGTCACAAGCGTGCAGGACGGCGCCGGAATCGCGAACAACGACTTCTTCGACCTGTATTTCGAGGTGGATCCGAAGTCGGCTGGACATCTGTACATGTTGAAGGTGCATTCAGACGATGCGCAGCTGGGAAATGCTGCGACAACCTGGTTGGAGTGTGGCGAAGAGCGGATCTCCATCCATGAAGGTTGTTTCGTGAACGGGATCGTACAGGGCGAGTATGGTTTGCTAGCGACGGCGGGATACTCGCCGCCGACACCGAATGCTGCCGTTCCGGAAACTCTGATCTACAGCCCGGTCACGCAATGCAACCTCAGCTGCATCCACTGCATCTCACGCGAAACGCGGGAGCACCGGGACCGCCTGCCTCAGTCGATCCGCGAGCAGATCCGGAGCTGGTGCCGCCGGGGCTTGGTGAAGAAGATCTACACCGACTACAGCGGCGACATCCTTTGGGCCGATCAGCGCTGGCCGGGTGAACTCGACTTCCTGATCAGCTTGAACGTCCCGTATCACATCGACACGAACGGCGCCTGCCTCTCCGAGGAGCGTGGCCGCAAGATGCTCGAGTCCCGGTTGGCCTGGTTGAACGTCTCGCTCGATGCTGCCGACCCGAAAACCTATGCAAGGGTCCGTAAGGGCGCGCCGCCACTCCGCACCGTGCTCAGGAACGCAGCGGCATTCGCCAGGCAGCGGCGCGAGTTGTGCGCCGAGACGCGTGTGGAGTTGTCGCTCGGGTTCACGCTGATGCGGGGCAACCTGGACGAACTGCCAGCCTTCCTGCAGCACGCTGTGGATGCGCAGATCCCGGTCGTCGCGTGCCGCCACCTCGAGGCCTACACGGACGACATGGCGGGAGAATCGCTGTGGAACGAGCAAGAGAGATACAACGAAGTTCGTGAGGAGGTTCTTGCTCTCGCAGGGTCGCTCGGCGTGGTTGCCCTGATGCCTGACGCGTTCTCCGGGATCGAGGTATCCACGGGGCACAGGCCGTGCCCGGCACCCTGGTCGATGGCGGTGCTGCTCGGCAACGGCGACGTGAATGTATGTTGCCTGCCGCGCACGAAGATCGGCAACCTGCATGAGAAGTCGATGGACGAGATCTGGAGCGGCAAGGCGTATTCGGAGTTCCGCCTGGCTGTGAACTCGCCGACACCGCCACCCGCGTGCAACGCCTGCGGCTACTCTCGCAGGACCGGAAACCGGCGCAGCTATCTTCCGCATGAGACCATATCGACCTGGGTTTCCCCCTACGACTCGTCCGTCGCAGGGCTGCCACTCGTGCCGCCGTCCGTGTAGAGGCCCACGTGATTGGCAACAAGATCGCCGGAGACCTGAGGAACGGCCTTCCCGGCTTGCCTCGACGAGATGGAGGATATCGCCGTCAAGCTCCTGCGCAGTGCCGGCGAGGCTGAGAACCCGCGCAGCCTCGGAGCGGGTTGACTTGTCAGGTTCTTCGGTGCGAGCGCCTGTATGCCCTGTGTGAGAACGACGCAGTTGTGCGGATCTTACCGGCGAATGCAGATACCCGTCACCTGACAGGATCCAGTCTGCCGACAGGCTAGGCGAAGTCGGTGAAGGCGCGGGTGGCGGGGTCGGCGGTCAGCTGGTCCAGGCGACGGATGAGGTCGACCTGGCGGTGCGTTCCGGTCTTGTGCATCAGGTGGGCCAGGTGGGTACGGACGGTGTGCGGGCTGCGGCTGGTCTGGGCGGCGATCTCGGACAGGCGGCGGCCGTCCAGCAAGGCGGCCGCGATGTGGGCTTCTGCTGCGGTAAGGCCGATCCGGCGGGCGAGGCCTTCGAGGTTGCGGCGGCGGCCCTGGCCCGGGTCGTCCACGAGGAGAAGAGCGGAGGGCACGCCGAAGGAGTGCCAGCCCTCGCCCGCGGGGAGCGGCACGACGTGGAAGGCGGGCCCGTCCGGCGGCCCGGTCGTGATCCCGATGCCTGGCTGAGCGGGGTGGAGGATGGCGCCCTGACGCACGGCCGGGTCCCTGCTGCTGGCGCGGGCCAGCGCAGTCAGCAGGGCGGGGCCGTCCGGGCCCTGGGCGGCGATCGTGCCCTTGTCCTGCCGGAGCACGTCGCCGGCCTGAAGCATGGCTTCGGCGGCCCGGTTCATCCGGACGATCCTGCCCGTGGCGTCGATGCCGAAGGCGGCCCGGCCGACATGCTGAAAGGCCTCGAACCCGATGGCGCCCGACAGCTCGGCGGTCTGCAGCCGGCGGGCGATCAGCACCGCGCGTTGCAGATGGGGCACTAGGTGGCGGGCCGCGGCGCGTTCGCGGTCGTCGAAGGCGCCGCCCGACCAGGCGCGCATCAGCGACACGTCCTGCACCCATCCCTCGCCGGACCACAGTTTCAGGCGCAGGCCCTCGTGCAGATCGCGGCGGTCGAGGTAGTCGACGAAGATCTCGCTGCGGACGAGCTCAGCCTTGGGCAGCATCTCCCGGGTGGTGACGACGTCGCCGCCCACCTCGACCGGGGCGGTGTTGCCGAAGACGTTCCGCTTGAACCAGGTGTCGAGGAACTCGTCCTGGTAGTCGATCTCGGTCAGGCCGTAGGCGATGCCGCGGAAGGTCGTGCGGTCGATGGTGCGGACGAAGACGTCGGCGAAGTGGCTGTCGAAGAGGCGGGCGAGCCGCTGCAGCAGATCGGGCCAACGGCCCGGACCGAGCGCCACGTCGTAGATGGCCGCGAGCGCGTGCGACATCGTCTCCTCGGACACGCCGGTCATCTGCTTCATGTCGTCGCCATGCGGATCGAGCCTTGTCGATGGGCGGCGGGTGAGGCCGGAGGTGGACGTTAAGCTGCTTGTCGATACGGTGACGATCAACTCCTGTGTGATGACAGCGATGTTTCGGCGACACCGCCGCGACAAGGGCCGGTCAGAGCGGGAAGGCTGCGCCGCCCCGGAGGATCGCCTCGGCTTCGGGCGTGTAGGCGCTGCCGGGGCCGTGGAGCACGAGGCCGGGGCCGATGCGGCTGGGCCCCTTGCCGTGCCGGGCCTGGATGACGACGATCTTCGCCGGGCGGCCGGTCCGAGGCCAGAGCGGAGCCAGGACGAGGCGGCCAAGGCCTGCGTCGTGCAGCAGCGCCATCGCCTGGCCCGCCAGGGCCGCGGGCAGCGCCAGGGAGACGGTGCCCTTGCGGTCGATGGCGGCGGCCAGGCTTTCGATCCAGGGTGTAAGGCCGGCCTGGCCACGGTGGGTTGCGCCGGCACGGCGGGGCTCGGGCGATCGGCTGGAGCCGGGTTCGTGCCAGGGCGGGTTGGCGAAGGCGTGGTGCACCGGCCCGGCTGCCGGGGCTGCGGTGACGTCGGCCTGCATGATCGTGAACGCGTGGCCGTTGGCGGCAAGGTTGCGGCGGGCGAGCCCGGCCATGACGGGATCCCGCTCGATCCCGATGCCGATCAGGCCGGGAACCCGGGCGGCGAGGCAGAGCAACCCGGCGCCGGCGCCGGTCCCGGCCTCCAGCACCGTCTGCCCGGGCAGCGCCGGGATGGTGGCTGCCAGCAGCACCGGCTCGATCCCGGTGCGGTAGCCCTCGGACAGCTGGTGATAGAGGACGCGGCCATCCAGCAGCGTGCCCTCGGTCGGGGTTGCGGCCGGGCGGGGGGTTCGCGCGGTCAAGCCTCGCCGGCCTCGTGCAGGAGGGTGCGGGCACGGGCCTCGTCCTCGTCGAGGACCATCAGGCGGCGCGGGATGGCGCCGATGCTGCCCTCGACGGCACTGGCATAGGTGTCCAGCACGAGGCAGTCGATGCCGGCATCGCGCAGCAGGGCATGCAGGAAACTGAGGCGGACCAGGTCGTTCGATGTGGTAAGGGTGCGCATGTCGAGTCCCCCTGCTACCTTGACCCGTTTTCCTGGCCGCCGATATGGTGGTTCGGGAGTGAATTGCGCGCGCCGACGCGCGACTATGAACTTGAAGGTCGGGAGCGCAGCTTGGGTATCGTGACGAGTCCGGTCCAGCCGGAACGGATGCCGGGGACCGCCACCCCGGCGAACCGGCGTTCGAACGAGGACGCGCTCGGGACGCTGGTCCGGCTGGTCGGGCCGGATCTCGCCGCCACGAGCAAGGCGATCGTGCAGCGGATGGACAGCCCCGTCGCGCTGATCCCGCAGCTGGCGGCGCATATCGTGGCCGCCGGGGGGAAGCGCATCCGGCCGCTGCTGACCCTGGCCTCCGCGCGGATGTGCGGCTATTCGGGCGAGCGGCACGTGCAGCTGGCGGCCTGCGTGGAGTTCATCCATACGGCGACTCTGCTGCACGACGACGTGGTGGACGAGAGCGTGCTGCGGCGGGGGCTGTCGAGCGCGAACGCGATCTTCGGCAACAAGGCTTCCGTGCTGGTCGGCGACTTCCTGTTCGCGCGGGCGTTCCAGCTGATGGTGGCCGACGGGTCGCTGCGGGTGCTGGAGATCCTGAGCCTGGCCGCGGCGACGATCGCGGAGGGCGAGGTGCTGCAGCTGGTGATCCAGAACGACCTCTCGACGTCCGAGGAGCAGTATCTCGAGGTGATCCGGGGCAAGACCGCGGCGCTGTTCATCGCCGCATGCCAGGTGGGTGCGGTGGTGGCGGACCGGCCGGTGCGGGAGGAGCAGGCGTTGGCGGAGTTCGGGGCCAAGCTGGGGATGGCGTTCCAGCTAGTGGACGATGCGCTGGACTATGCCGCCGACCAGGCGACGCTGGGCAAGACGGTGGGGGACGACTTCCGCGAGGGCAAGGTGACGCTGCCGGTGCTGACGGCGTACCACGCGGGCGACGGGGCGGCGCAGGCGTTCTGGCGCCGGACGATCGAGGCGAGCGAGCAGACCGAGGCCGATCTCGGGCACGCTTTGGCACTGATGGAGGCCAGCGGGGCGATCCGGGCGACGCTGGACCGGGCGTCGCGCTATGCCGACGAGGCGAAGGCGGCGTTGCTGGCCTTCGCGCCGGGTCCGTATCGCGACGCGCTGATGGCGGTGGCGGACTACACGGTCAGCCGCGGCGCCTGACCGGCGCCTTGCCGGCACTCAGGCGACGGCGACGATCCGCTCGCGCCGGAGCTGAACCGTGAGTTCGTCGAGCGCCAGGCCCACGCGGTCCAGCATCTGGTCGACCTCGGCCACGGTCATGATCAGGGGGGGGCTGAATGCCAGCGCGTCGTTGGGCAGGGCGCGGGCGATGACGCCGTGCTGTTCGCACAGCTTGACCAGGCGTGCGCCGATCTTGGCGGCGGGCGGGAAGTTCTGCCGGGCGGCGCGGTCGGCGACGAGTTCCACGGCGGCGATCATGCCGATGCCGCGGATCTCGCCCACCATCTCGTGCCCGTCGAAGCGGCGGCGCAGCTCGGACTGGAGATGCGGGCCGACGGTGCGGACCTGGCCGACGATGTCGATCTCGTCGTAGATGCGCAGGGTCTCGATGGCGACGGCGGCGGGCACGGGGTGGCCCGAATAGGTGTAGCCGTGGCCGAAGGTGCCGATCTCGTGGCTTTCCTTGGCCAGGGCCTGGAAGACGCGCTCGTTCACCATCACGGCCGAGATCGGCAGGAAGGAGGCGGACAGGGCCTTGGCGCAGGTGAGGATGTCGGGTTCGACGTCGAAGGTCTGGGTGCCCCAGTAGTTGCCGGTGCGTCCGAAGCCGCAGATGACCTCGTCGACGATCATCAGGACGTCGTGCTTCTTCAGGACGGCCTTGATCTTCGGGAAGTAGGTGCGGGGCGGGATGATGACGCCGCCGGCGCCCATGACGGGCTCGGCGATAAAGGCGGCGACCGTCTCGGGGCCCTCGGCCTCGATGAGCCGGTCCAGGGCCTCGGCGCAGCGGGTGGCGAACGCTTCCTCCGACTCGCCGGGCTCCGCACCGTGGTAGTGGTGGGGCGTCATGGTGTGCAGGAATCCCGGCAGCGGCAGGTCGAAGCTGCGGTGGTTGTTCGGCAGGCCGGTCAACGATGCGGCGGCCAGCGTGATGCCGTGATAGCCCTTGATGCGGCCGATCATCTTCTTTTTCGCCGGGCGGCCGAGGGCGTTGTTGTAATACCAGGCCATCTTGATGGCGGTGTCGTTCGCCTCGGAGCCGGAGTTGGCGAAGAACACCTTGCTCATAGGGACGGGCGCGCGCTGGATCAGCATCTCGGCCAAGTCGATGACCGGCTCGTGCGACTTGGCGGTGAAGGCGTGATAGAACGGCAGCTTCATCATCTGGTTGTAGGCGGCTTTAGCCAGACGCTCGTTGCTGAAGCCGAGCGAGGCGCACCAGAGGCCGGCGACGCTCTCGATGTATTCCTTGCCGGTGTCGTCCCAGACCCGGACGCCCTCACCGCGGGAGATGACGACGGGGCCGATCTCCTGATGCATCTTGAGGTCGGTGTAGGGGTGCAGGACGTTCGCGATGTCGCGGGCGGCGGCGGAGTTGACGAGGGCGGGCGGGGTCATAGGGATCTCCTTGCGGCCAGGATAGGCCGAGCCGCCCCTGCAATGGAAGGCTTACGGGCGATCCGCCTCGGGAAAGGGCGGCCGTTAGAGGGAGGCCGCCTTGCGCTTCATGGCTTCTTCGGCCGAGGCGACGCCGCCATGGGCGGCGGACCAGGCGACGGGGTCATCGAGGAAGCGGCGGACCTCGGACAGCGCGGCGTCGGAGAAGTAGGGGCGGTCGCGGCAGGCCTCGAGCACGTCCCACCAGGTGGCGAGGTGGTGGAGCGTCACGTCCATGGCGGCGAGTTTTTCGAAGCTGCCGGGGAAGACGCCGTAGAAGAAGACGACGAAGGCGTGGTTGACCAGGGCGCCGGCGTCGCGGAGGGCCTGGGCGAACTGGATTTTGGAGCCGCCGTCGGTCGTAAGGTCCTCGACTAGCAGGGTGCGGAGCCCCTCGGGAACGTCGCCCTCGATCTGGGCGTTGCGGCCGAAGCCCTTGGGTTTTTTGCGCACGTAGGCCATGGGCGTCATCATGCGGTCGGCGATCCAGGCGGCGAACGGGATGCCGGCGGTCTCGCCGCCCGCCACGGCCTCGATGGTTTCGTAGCCGACGTGGCGCTGGATCTTCTCGGCAGCCAGGTCGCAGATGCGGACGCGGGCGCGAGGGAAGTAGATGATCTTGCGGCAGTCGATGTAGACGGGCGACTTCCAGCCCGAGGTGAAGGTGTAGGGCTCGTCCGGGCGGAAGTTGACGGCCTTGATCTCGAGCAGGATGCGCGCGGTGGTCAGGGCGGCGTCCCGGTCCCAGTCCGACGCGGGCGCGGTCATGTGGTGCTGTGCCATGGGGCGGTTCCTAGACCTTCGCCGGCCATGCGTCCATTCTGGGTCGAACGACAGGGGAGACGATCATGGACCGAACCTACCGCATCGCGGCGATCCCGGGCGACGGCATCGGCAAGGAGACGGTGCCGGAGGGGCTGCGGGTGATCGAGGCGGCGGCGACGCGGTTCGGGTTCACGCTCGAGACGACGCAGTACGACTGGTCTTGCGAGCGCTACGCCAAGCTGGGGTCGATGATGCCGGAGGACGGGCTGGAGCAGCTGCGGCAGCACGACTCCGTTTTCCTGGGCGCGGTCGGCTGGCCCGGCGTGCCGGACCATATCTCGTTGTGGGGCCTGCTGATCCCGATCCGGCGGGGGTTCGACCAGTATGCCAGCGTGCGGCCGTGCCGGCTGATGCCGGGCGCGCGGTCGCCGCTGGCCGGGCGGACGGAGGCGGACATCGACTTCTATGTGGTGCGGGAGAACACGGAGGGCGAGTATTCCAGCCTGGGCGGGCGGCTGTTCGAGGGGACGGACCGGGAGTTCGCGACGCAGCAGAGCGTGTTCACCCGGACGGGCACGGACCGCATCCTGAAATACGCCTTCGAGCTGGCGATGACCCGGCCGCGGCGGAAGGTGACGTCGGCCACGAAGTCGAACGGCATCACGATCACGATGCCTTATTGGGACGAGCGGTTCGCGGCGATGGGCGCGCAGTATCCGGAGATCGCGACCGACCAGTTCCACATCGACATCCTGTGCGCGCATTTCGTGCAGCATCCCGACTGGTTCGACGTCGTGGTCGGAAGCAACCTGTTCGGCGACATCCTGAGCGACCTGGGCCCGGCGGTGGCCGGCAGCATCGGGATCGCGCCCAGTGCCAACATCAACCCCGAGCGGGTGCACCCGAGCATGTTCGAGCCGGTGCATGGCTCGGCGCCCGACATCGCGGGCCAGGGGATCTGCAACCCGATCGGGCAGGTGTGGTCCGGGGCGATGATGCTGGAGCATCTGGGGGAGGGCGCGGCGGCGGCGGCCATCGTGTCGGCGATCGAGACGATGCTTCGGGAGGGTGGGCCGCGGACGCGGGACATGGGCGGGCAGGCCGGGACGGTGGACGTGGGCAAGGCGCTGGCGGAGATCGTGGCGCGGGGGTGACTTCGACTCGCGTCTGCGTGCGACAGAGAGAAGAGGGGAACCACGCAGACGCGAAGGACACGGAGAGGGGCGGCGGGATGAAGCGGCAGTCCGACCCGGTCACCGTCGATGCGGCGTTCCGCTTCGATCCTTCGTGGCCTTCGTGGCCTTCGTGGCCTTCGTGTCTTCGTGGTTCGACTTCCCTGTCCATCTCTCAGCGCCAGGTCAGGCGCCACGTGTGGTTGCACGCATCGGAGCGAGCGCGGGCAGGGGACATGTTCGATGCCTTCTCACGCTGATCGCAGGTGGTTCTCACCATGTTGATGGCAGCGCCCGGCATAGTCGACCGGTTTGGTCCCGAGCGGAATGTGCTGCTTGCTTGCGCGAGGATGTGGCGCGCTTTAGGATGGCTGATAGCTGCGAGAGATTCGCAATTAGAGGATAGAACGTGGTCCGAGAGCTTGCTATCGGGCGGCGGTGCGAACGCGCCGTCGTCACCGCCTATCGCGAGCTGCGGCATTGCGGCAACGCCGATCCGGAGGCGTTCCGCGCCTGCACGACGCTGTATCGCATCCACCATCCGGAGTCCTCGTTGAGCGAGGCGCGGCGGCTGGTGGCGGAGTGGATCGACCATCACGTGGTCCAGGCTGCGACGGGGCCGACGGACGGCTGCGCCTGCGACTGAGGCGTTTGTTCGTCCAGGCTGAGGAACCCCGCTGCGGGCCCGGGGTTATCGCGGGCCATGCCAGACTCCCCCGCTCCAGACGCTGCTCCTTCGGAAGCTGCTTTCGCCCTCTGGCTTGCCGACCGCGCGGCCCAGGGGGACCTGATGTTCATCGCGCGCAGCGAGACGCGCCTGGGCCGGTTGGCGCGGGCCTGTGCCGGGCTCTGTGCGGGCCGGGTCGAAATGCTGCTGGTCCCGCCGTGGGATGTGCTGCCGTATGACCGCTCGGCCCCTTCGGCCGCCATCGTGGGGCGGCGGGTCCGCAGCCTGGTCCGGCTGGGGACGCCTGACGGGCTTCCGCGGCTGTTGCTGATCGGGGCGGATGCGGCGCTGCAGCGTGTGCCGCGGGCGTCGGCATGGAGCGACGCGGTGCTGCACCTGGTGCCGGGGCAGATGATCGCGTTCGACGCGTTGCGGATCGGGCTGGGGGCGCAGGGGTATCGGCTGGACGAAACGGTGGTGGACCCCGGGGAGGTGGCGTTCCGGGGGCAGACGATCGACCTGTTCCCCGCGGATGCCGACCTGCCGGTGCGGCTGTCGATCGTCGATGGGATCATGGAGAACGGCGCGCTGCAGGGGGGCCGCATCGAGTCGATCCGGCGGTTCGACCCGGCGTCGCAGCGCAGCCTCGAGACCCTGGACGGGATCGAGGCGTTCCCGGCGACGGAGTTCCCGCTCGATCCCGATGAGGCCGAGGCGGGGCTCGCGCAGGAGGAGGCGGCCGCGCCGCTGCCGAGCGGCCGGCTGGTGCCGGTGTTCGACTATGCCGTGGGGTTCGGCGTGGCGATGGATGACGAGGTGCCGGCGCGCTGGGCGGAGCTGCGGGCGCTGGTGGACGATGCCCATGAGGGCAGCCGGGCGCTGATGCGGGTGGAGCCGGACAAGCGGGGGGTGCTGCCACGGCCGGGCCGGCTGTTCCTCTCGGTGGAGGAGGCGATGGGGTTCTGCGCCGCGCGGGAGGCGGCGGCGCCGGTGGGCGAGGCGGAGGCCGATCCGGCCAGCGCGGCGGAGCTGGTGCGGCGGGCCTCGACGGCGGGCGGTGCCGTGGTGATCGCCACGCCCGGTAACCCGGCGCGCCTGGCGGCCAGCCTGGTGCGGCGAAACCTGGACGCGCGGGCGGCGACGGATTGGGTGGAGGCGACGGCGGGCGGCGTGGCCTGCATGGCGCTGGACGTGGAGCAGGGTCTGCGTCGCGAGGGGTTGCTGGTGCTGCGGGCGGCGCGCCTGGTCCGTGCAGACCGGGACGGCGCGCCAGGGCCGGCCGGGCTGGGAGAGGAGACGGCCCTGCGCGCCGGCGACGTGGTGGTGCACGAGGAGCATGGGGCGGCGCGGCTGACCGGATTGAAGCCGGTATCGGTCGGCGCCATGACGGAAGAACGGGTGGCGCTGGCGTTCCGGGACGGCAGCGAGCTTCTGGTGGAGCCCGCGGCGTTGGACCGCGTCTGGCGGTACGGGCTGGAAGGGTCGCTGGACCGGATGGACGGCGAGGCCTGGCGGCAGAAGCGGGGCGAGATCGAGGCGGAGATCGCGGTGGTGGCGGAACGGCTGGCCGAGGCGGCGGCGGCCCGTGCCGCCTGCCGGGCCCCGGTGATCGAGCCGCCGCGGGGCGAGTACGACCGGCTGTCGCGCCGGTTCGCGCATGCGCTGTCGGTCGATCAGCGGGCGGCGGTGCAGGCGGTGCTGGCCGATCTGCGGCAGGGCCGGCCGATGGATCGGCTGGTGTGCGGCGACGTGGGGTTCGGCAAGACGGAGGTGGCGCTGCGGGCGGCGGCGGCGGTGGCGCTCGCGGGATGGCAGGTGGCGGTCGTGGCGCCGACGACGGTGCTGGCGCGGCAGCATCTCGAGACGTTCCGGCGGCGCTTCCGCGGCACATCGATCCGGGTGGAGGGGTCGATCGGGGGGGCGGACGGCAAGGCGGTGCGGGCGGGGCTCGCGGATGGCAGCGTCGGGATCGTGGTCGGCACGCAGGGTCTGTCGGCGGACGGGGTGCGGTTCGCGCGGCTGGGGCTGGTGGTGGTGGACGAGGAGCAGCGGTTCGGCGAGGTGCAGAAGCGCAGGCTGGTGCGGCGCGGCGAGGGGTCGGAGGCGGTGCATGCGCTGGCGATGACGGCGACGCCGATCCCGCGGACGATGCAGATGGCCATGGTGGGGCTGCGGGATGTCAGCGTGATCCGGACGGCGCCGCTGCGGCGGCAGGCGACGCGGACGCTCGTGCTGCCGTTCGACACGACGCTGGTGCGGGATGCGCTGCTGCGGGAGCAGGCGCGGGGCGGGCAGAGCTTCGTCGTGTGCCCGCGCATCGCCGACCTGGTTCCGGCGGCCGCGATGCTGGCCGAGGTCGCGCCGGGGCTGCGGGTGGTGCAGGCGCACGGGCGAATGAAGGCGGAGGCGCTGGAGGAGGCGGTGGTGGGGTTCTCCGGCGGGGTCGGGGACGTGCTGCTGGCGACGAACATCATCGAGGCCGGGCTCGACATCCCGCGGGCGAACACGATCGTGGTGATGCAGCCGGACCGGTTCGGGCTGGCGCAGCTGCACCAGATGCGGGGCCGGGTGGGGCGCGGCGCCCGGCGCGGGACGGCGTATCTGCTGACGGCGGCGGGGCGGCGGCTGACGAAGGCGACGCTGGCGCGGCTGAAGGCGCTGGAGTCGCTGGGCAGCCTGGGGGCGGGGGTCGCGATCTCGGCGGCGGACCTGGACCAGCGCGGGGCGGGCGAGATGTTCGGGGACGCGCAGGCCGGGCACGTCTCGGCGATCGGGACGGAGCTGTATCAGCACCTGCTGCTGCAGGCCGTGCGGCGGCGGGAGGGAAAGCCCGCGCTGCAGCCGGCGGCGACGCTGCATGTCGGGGTGGCGGGGCTGATCCCGGACACGTATGTGCCGGAGCAGGACCTGCGGATCGGGTTGTATCGTCGGCTGTCGCGGTTGGGTGCGCTGGACGAGGTGGATGCGTTCGGGGCGGAGTTGGAGGACCGGTTCGGCGCGGTGCCGGACGATGTGCACGACCTGCTCGGTCTGGCGCGGCTGCGGGTGGCCTGCGCGGCGGCGGGGGTGCGGCAGGTGGAACTGGGGCCGCGTGGGGCGGCCCTGGAGGCGTGGGACGATCAGGGCAACGATCGGACCCTGGAAAGTTTGGCCGCGCGCTTCGGGGGCACGCTGAAGGAAAGCCGGGTCGTGCTGGCGCCGACGGGTGCGGACGCCAGGGCGCGGCTGGCTTGGCTGACGGAGACCCTGTCGAGCGAGGAGTGACGGGCTCGGGCGCGGCGGATCCGGCCGACTTGGCGCAGCCGGACCCGCCCTGCGTCAGGCGCCGACGGATGCCTTCGCGTGCTTCTGCGCGGCCAGGTACAGCGCGTACTCCTTGGCGCGGCGATGGTCCTTGCGCCACGCCGAAGTCCCGACGAAGCGGGCGAAGGGCGGCACCTTCGGGCGGGACCGCCCGAAACGGCCGGGCGTGGCAGGCTTGGTCGTGTCGGTCATAGGATGGGATCCGGGTTGCTGTGGCGTTCTCTGACCACCAAGGGGCGTCGGGGGCAAGAGGGAAACTGCTGGACACAACAAGGCGGGACGGCGCTCCAGACCGTCTGGAGTGCCGCCCCGCCCTGGCGGGTCAGGCGAAGATCAGACCAGGTCGAAACGGTCGGCGTTCATGACCTTGGTCCAGGCGGCCACGAAGTCGGTGACGAAGGTCTTCTTCGCGTCGTCGCAGGCGTAGGCCTCGGCGGCGGCACGGACGACGGAGTTCGACCCGAACAGGAGGTCGACCCGGGTGCCCGTCCACAGCACGGCACCGGTGGCCCGGTCCCGGCCCTCATAGAGGTCCTGCGAGGTGGGCGAGGCGCTCCAGGCGGTGTGCATGCCGAGCAGGTTGACGAAGAAGTCGTTCGTCAGCGTGCCCGGCGTCTTGGTCAGCACGCCGTGGGTGGACTGCCCGGCATTGGCGGCCAGCACGTGCATGCCGCCCACAGGGACCGTCATCTGCGGGACGGTCAGGCCCATGAGCTGGGCCCGGTTCACCAGGATCTCCTCGGCCGAGCGCTCGTCGCCCTCGGCGAGGGCACGAGCTTGCCGAGGTAGCGGGCGCGCGGCCCCATGTCGCGGTGGGACAGCTTGTACCAGGCGCGGGCGAAGGCGTCGGCGAACTGGTCGGGGTTCTCGTGGAAGTGTGGCCGCCGGCGACCAGGGCGACCGTCTTTTCGTCGTTCATCGCCATGCGGGCGAAGGTCTCGCGGATGTCGTGGGCGGAGGCGGCCGGGTCGGGCTTGGTGTTGGGCCCTTCGGCGGCGTGCGGCGTCGCGGGGGAGCAGGAGGGGTTCGCGGCGACGAGCCTGCACACGCTGGTGCAGATGGTGGCGGGCGGGCTGGGGGTGACGCTGCTGCCCCGCATGGCGGTGGATGCCGGGGTCGCGCAGGGGGCCGATGTGGAGCTGCGGCCGCTGGCGGGCAGCTCGGCCTGGCGGACGATCGGGCTGGCCTGGCGCCCCGGCTCGCCGCGGGCGGAGGAGGTTCGGGCGCTGGCCCCGCCGATTGCGCCGGGGGGCTGAGGAGGGTCGTTCAGTTCAGGCGGGAGCGGAGGTCGTCCATGGCGCGCCTGGCCTTCAGGGCCGCGTCGCCTTCGGGAACGAGGTCGAGAAGCCGCGTGTAGCAGCGCAGCGCGGCCGTGACCTGGTCGAGGCGCTGGTGCATCTGGGCGGCCTCACGCCAGAGCGGCGCGAGGTCCGGGGCGATGCGGAGCATGTCGTGGGTGCAGGCGAGCGCGCCCTCGACGTCTTCGGCGGCCAAGCGGCGGGCGCGGATGTTTTCCTGCAGGCGGAGCAGGACGCGGCGGGCGGACATGGGGGCGAGGACGCCGGGGCGCAGCTCGGCCTCGGGCCCAGCGACGCGCTTGAGCAGGCCGCGGAGGTCCTTCGCATCGAGCGGGATGCCGCCGCCGAAGACGTCGAGCACGGTCTGGCTGGGTCCGGCGCGCACCGGGGTGGCGCCCGGCTTGTCCTGGAGGCCCGGCTTGGTCTGGAGGCTCGGCCGGGTCTGTGCGCCGGGCGGGCGCGGGCGGGCGGCGATGCCTTCGAGCGCCAGCAGGAAGTGGCCGGGGAAGTCGAGCCCGTGCGCGCCCCAGCCGATGGCGCGGGCGCAGTGCAGCCACAGGATGCCGAGCGCCACGGGCAGGCCGCGGCGGCGGTCGATGACGTGGATGAGGTTGGCGTTGGCCGGGTCGTCGTAGGTGTCGGTGTCGCCGACGTAGCGATGGCGCCCGGTGATCAGGCCGGCCAGGGCGCCGGCGCGAGCGGCGACGTCCTGGCTGGGCAGGTCGCGGGCCAGGGCGACGGCGTCGCGGGCGAGCGTGCTGAGGTGGTCGGACGCCGCCTGCCAGTCCGCATCGGGCGCATCGATGCGGGCGAACTGCAGGGCGGCGCCGGCGATGTCCAGCTCCACGTCCGGCACCTGCCCGATGGCGTCGAGCGCCTTGCGGGCCTGGGCTGCGGCACCGTGGGGTGCCGCCTCGCCGCCGCCGGGGTCAGCCACCGCTACTCGGCCGCTGGGACATAGAGGTGCTTGCCCTTCTCGGCGAACTCCGCGTTCTTCGCCTCCAGCCCGGCCAGGCGTTCGGCGTCGGCGCGGATGTCCTGGCTGATCTTCATGGAGCAGAACTTCGGGCCGCACATGGAGCAGAAGTGCGCGACCTTGTGGGCGTCCTTGGGCAGCGTCTCGTCGTGGTAGAGGCGGGCGGTATCGGGGTCGAGGCCCAGGTTGAACTGGTCCTCCCAGCGGAAGTCGAAGCGGGCGCGGCTGATGGCGTCGTCGCGCAGCTTCGCGGCGGGGTGGCCCTTCGCGAGGTCGGCGGCGTGGGCGGCGATGCGGTAGGTGATGACGCCCACCTTAACGTCGTCGCGGTTGGGCAGGCCCAGATGCTCCTTGGGGGTGACGTAGCAGAGCATGGCGGTGCCGAACCAGCCGATCATGGCCGCGCCGATGGCCGACGTGATGTGGTCGTAGCCGGGCGCGATGTCGGTCGTGAGCGGGCCCAAGGTGTAGAACGGCGCCTCGCCGCACTCGGCCAGCTGCTTCTCCATGTTGACCTTGATCTTGTGCATCGGCACGTGGCCGGGCCCTTCGATCATGACCTGGCAGCCCTTCGCCCAGGCGACCTTGGTCAGCTCGCCCAGCGTCTCCAGCTCGGCGAACTGGGCGGCGTCGTTGGCGTCGGCGTTGCAGCCGGGGCGCAGGCCGTCGCCGAGCGAGAAGCTGACGTCGTACTTGCGCATGATGTCGCAGATCTCGCCGAAGCGCTCGTACAGGAAGCTCTCGCGATGGTGGGCGAGGCACCAGCGGGCCATGATGCTGCCGCCGCGGCTGACGATGCCGGTGACGCGGCGGGCGGTGAGCGGCACGTGGGCCAGGCGGATGCCGGCGTGGATGGTGAAGTAGTCGACGCCCTGCTCGGCCTGCTCGATGAGGGTGTCCTTGAACACCTCCCAGTCCAGCTTGTCGGCGTCGCCGCCGACCTTCTCGAGCGCCTGGTAGATGGGGACGGTGCCGATGGGCACGGGGGAGTTGCGCAGGATCCAGCCGCGGATGTTGTGGATGTTGCGGCCGGTGCTGAGGTCCATGACGGTGTCCGCGCCCCAGCGGATGGACCAGACGAGCTTCTCCACCTCCTCGGCGGCGCCGGAGGTGACGGCCGAGTTGCCGATGTTCGCGTTGATCTTGACCAGGAAGTTGCGGCCGATGATCTGCGGCTCGAGCTCCGGGTGGTTGATGTTGGCGGGGATGATGGCCCGGCCGCGGGCGATCTCGCTGCGGACGAACTCGGGGGTGACGAAGGCCGGGATCTCGGCGCCGAAGCTCTCGCCGTCGGCGATCAGGGCGGCGGCCTGGTCGTGGGCGCCGGCGCGGCCCAGGTTCTCGCGGTGGGCGACGTAGATCATCTCCTCGGTGACGATGCCGGCGCGGGCGAACTCGTACTGCGTGACGTGCTGACCGTCGCGGCCCTCGAGCAGGGTCTGCGGCGCGGGGCAGGCGGGGACCAGGCGGTCGACCGGGACGTAGCCGTTGTCCTCGGGCCGGACGCTGCGGGCGGCGGCGGGGGCGTGGTTGCGGCGGGCGAGCCAGGGGGCGCGGATGGGGGGCAGGCCGGCGGCCAGGTCGATCGCGACGTTGGTCTCGGTGTAGGGGCCCGAGGTGTCGTAGAGGCGAAGCGGCTGCTCGCGGGCGGACGGGTCGAGCACGATCTCCTTGAACGGGACGGAGATGTCGGGGTGGCCGTCGGGGCTGCTGTAGACCTTGCGGGAGCCGGTGATGGGGCCTGTGGTGACGGCGCTCGGCTTCTGCTGGTAGGTCATGGCGGGCCCTCAATGCGTTGCCAGGGTCGTGCGCGGGGGGGCTCGATCTCGTCCCGTCCCTCCGCCGGCATGACCCGGATCAGGTTGGCAGGGTCACCGCGTTGCGCCGGGTGGCGCGGGCGGACTCTCAGCCCCGTAGCGGGACTCCCCTCGGAACAGGCACCGTCGAGGGTCGGGCGTGGGAAGTCAACCGCCGTTTGCGGGGCCGGTGTCCGAGGCTGGGGTGGCGTGCAAAATGCCGTGCGGTGCCGTACAGAGCCGGGATGACCGCCAAACCCGCTTCGCCCGGCCTGCTTCGGCGTGTGCTCGACCACCCGGCCTTCCTGCTGCCGCGCGACTTTCCGTTGTTCCTGGTCGGGGCCCGCACCGATGCCGCGATCGAGCATGTGCGGGCGCAGAAGGGGGCTCGGGCGGCGTTCGAGGCGGCGTACACGCGGTCGGACGACCCGTGGGCCTCTGCGGCGCCGCGCTACCGGTATCAGGAGCGGAAGTACGAGCAGCTGGTGGCGCTGCTGCCGGAGGGGCGGTTCGGGCGCACGCTGGACCTGGGCTGCGGGCTGGGGCTGCTGTCCGCGCGGCTGGCGGCCCGGTCGGACGAGGTGCTGGGGATCGACGTGTCGTCGACGGCGCTGACGCTGGCGCGGGTGCGGGCGGAGGGGGTCGGAAACCTGCACTTCACGCAGGGCGACGTGCTGGACCTGCCGGACGAGCTCGACGGGCGCTTCGACCTCGTGGTGCTGGCGGACATCGTGTATTATCTGGCGCCGTTGACGGACGACGTGCTGAAGACGCTGGGCACCCGGGTCGCGCGGCTGTTGAAGCCGGGGGGCGTGTGCCTGCTGGCGAACCACTACTTCTTCGCCGCGGACCGCGACTCGCGGCTGTCCGCCCGGATCCGGGACGCCTTCGCCTGGTCGGCCGGCCTGTCCGTGCTGAGCCAGCATCGACGCGCGTTCTTCCTGGCGACGGTGTTGGCGAAGCGGGCGACGGGCTGAGCGGGGCTTGGGATGAGGCTCTGGTCGAAGTTCGGGCCATGGCTGCTGCTGGCCGCGGTGCTGTCGTGTGCGGGCTGGGCGGTTTCGGACCTGTGGGGCCAGGTGGTGGCAGCAGGGGCCGGGATGGGCCCGGCGTTGTGGACGCTGCCGTGGTTGATCGGGTTGCATGGCGTGCAGCTGCTGCTGTCCGCGTTGGCCTGGGGGTGGCTGATCGTGCCGCGCTCGGTGGGGCTGGGTGCGCTGTTCCTGCTGCGGCTGGTGCGGGAGGGGGTGAACTCGCTGCTGCCGGTGGCGCATGTGGGGGGCGAGGTGGTCGCGGCGGGGCTGCTGGGGCGGCGCGGCGTGCCGGTGCCCCGTGCGGCGGCAAGCGTGATCGTGGACGTGACGATGGAGGTGTGCTCGCAGGTGGCGTTCCTGGCGGCCGGGATGCTGGCGCTGGGCTGGGTGACCGGCGCGACCCCGCTGTGGCTGTGGCTGGGCAGCGTGGGCAGTGCCGCCCTGGTGGCCGGGGGGCTGGTGCTGGGGCAACGGCTGGGGCTGCTGCGGCTGCTGGAGCGGTTGGCGCAGGCGATCGGGGCGCGGTTCCCGGGGATGGCGACGGGTGCGCTCGGGGGGTTGGCGGCCGAGAGCCAGGCGATCTATGCGCGGCGGGGGCGCTGGGGGCGTCGTTCGGGCTGCAGGCGGTGGCCTGGGCGCTGGGGGCCGGGGAGACGTGGTTGGTGTTCCAGGCGCTGGGGGTGGATGCGTCGCCGGCGCAGGCCTTCGCGGTGGAGAGCCTGGGTGCGGCGGCCCGCAGCGCCGGGTTCGCAGTGCCGGGGGCGCTGGCGGTCCAGGAGACGGGGTTCGTGCTGGCGGCGGCGGCGGCGGGGCTGCCGGAGTTCCCGGCGCTGACGCTATCGCTGGTCAAGCGGATCCGGGAGGTCGTGATCGGCCTGGCGGGGCTGGCGTTGTGGCGGGTGCTGGGGCGGCGGCCGCCGGCACGCGCCTGAAGGCTCAGGCGCGGACCAGCATGGGGCCCAGCGGGCCGCCGCCGAACAGATGGACGTGGAGGTGTGGCACTTCCTGCCCGGCGTGCATGCCCATGTTGGACAAGATGCGGTAGCCCGGCTGTTCCAGGCCCAGCTGCCGGGCGATGGTGCCGACGGCGCGGAAGAAGCCGGCGATCTCGGCGTCGGGGGCCGTGGCCAGGAAGTCGGCGAGGGCGACGTAGGGTCCACGGGGGATGACGAGCACGTGGACCGGGGCCTGGGGCGCGATGTCGTGGAAGGCCACCGCCCATTCATCCTCATAGACGCGGCGCGAGGGGATCTCGTCGCGGAGGATGCGGGCGAAGATGTTGGTGGGGTCGTAGGGGCCTGCGCCGGTGACGGGCATGGTCTTCTCCTGGGTGGGCGAGCTCGGGGTTGCGCCGGAACCGCCGTCGTTCCGCCATCCTTCGCAGAGATAACGGGGCGGCTGGGTGCTGCCAAGGCGGCCAAGGGAGAGCTGACATGCGGATAGGGTTGGTTCTGGGCTGCATCGGCCTGGTTGGATGCGTGGCGGACCCGGCGGGCTATACGGGGCTGCCGTATGGTCCCGGCCCCGCCTATTACGGCGCGCCGCCGCCCGTGTCCGGCGGGCCGGTGTACCCGGGCGGCTATGGGACCGTCGGAAATGGGAGTCCGGGGTATGAGGCGGGCCCTTACGCGGTTCAGGGCTACGGGCCAGGTGCCGTGGTCGTGGTGCCGCAGGGTGGCCCCTATCCGGGCGGCCCGGGCTTCGGACGCGAGCGGTTCGAGCGGCAACGTTTCGAGCGAGAGCGCCTCGAGCAGGAGCGCCGGGGCGTCGCCGGGATACCGCAGCCGCGGCCGGGACTGGAGCGGCCGGGGTTCGGGCCGCGTGGCGGCGAGGCGCGGCCGCCGGGACCCATGGCGCAGCCCATGCCGGGGCGGCCCGATGCCGCGCGCGCGGCGGCTGCGCCGCCGGCCCGGGCGCAACCGCCGGCCGGGCCGCACCCGAGGCGCCCGGACGAACGGGGGTAGGCGGCACGGTGCGTCCCGGGGTAGGCCTGGACGCCGTGGGCTGCTACACCGCGCGGCTCCACAGGTCAGCGGGCGTGGTCAGCGATCGCGCCCTTCGAGGGAAGAGCATGACGCCAACGGATATCGCGCGGGTCGAGACGTATCTGCGCCGGACCCTGGGCAACCCGAAGATCGGGATCGCGCCGCCGAAGCGGCGGGGCGCGACGGTCGAGGTGACGGTCGAGGGGGAGTTCCTGGGGACGCTGCACCGGGACGAGGAGGACGGCGAGGTGTCCTACTCGCTGCACGTGACGATCCTGGACGAGGATCTGCCGCCGCCGCCGAAGAAGTAGCCGCCGAAGAAGTAGCTGCCTTTGGGGATCAGGGGCTGCCGTCGAAGAACTTGGCGACCTTGGCGAAGAAGCCCTGGGTCTCGGGGCTGCCGGTCTCGTGGCCCTTGGCTTCGGCCTCGAACTCCTCCAGCAGCTCGCGCTGGCGTTTGGTGAGCTCGCGCGGGGTCTCGACGGCGACCTGGATGTACATGTCGCCGCGGACGGCGCTGCGCAGCACGGAGAAGCCCTTGCCGCGCAGGCGGAACTGGTCGCCGGTCTGGGTGCCTGCGGGGATCTTCACCTTGGCGCGGGAGCCGTCGATGGCGGGGACCTCGACGTCGCCCCCCAGGGCCGCCTGGGTCATCGGCAGGGGAACGCGGCAGTAGATGTTGGCGCCGTCGCGCTGGAAGATCTCGTGCGGGGCGATGGCGATATGAACATAGAGGTCGCCGGACGCGGTGCCCTGCGGCCCGGCCTCGCCCTCGCCGGGCAGGCGGATGCGGGTGCCTTCCTCGACGCCGGCGGGGATGGCGACCTGGAGGGTGCGGTCGCGCTGGACGGTGCCGGCGCCGCTGCAGACCTTGCAGGGGTTCTTGACGACCCGGCCGGTGCCGCTGCAGGTCGGGCAGGTGCGCTCCACCAGGAAGAAGCCCTGCTGCGCGCGGACCTTTCCGGCGCCGCCGCAGGTCGGGCAGGCGTTGCGGCTGGCGTCCTTGGTTTCGGAGCCGGTGCCGTTGCAGGCGTCGCAGGCGACGCGGGTGGGGACGCGAAGCTGGCGCTTGGCACCGGTGAAGGCCTCGGCCAGGTCGATCTCGACCTGGGTCTGTAGGTCGGCGCCCGCGCGCTGGCGGCCGCCGCGGCGTCCGGTCATGTCGCCGAACATCTGGTCGAAGATGTCGCCCAGGCCACCGCCCTCGCCGAAGGGGAAGCCGCCGCCGCCTTGGCCGCCCTGTTCGAAGGCGGCGTGGCCGAAGCGGTCGTAGGCGGCGCGGCGCTGGTCGTCCTTCAGGATCTCGTACGCCTCGTTGACCTCCTTGAACCGGGCCTCGGCCTTCTTGTCGCCGGGGTTGCGATCGGGATGGTACTGCATGGCCATCTTGCGGTACGCCTTTTTCAGGTCGTCCGCGGTGGCGTCCTTGGCGGCGCCGAGGGTGGTGTAGAAGTCTGCTTTTGTGGCCACGTCAGCCCTCGGCTCGGGCGCTGCTCATAGAGGGGCGCTGCTCATGGAAGGACGCGCCCGGCACGATGTGCGCGGGCGCGTCCGGTTCGGTTCGGTTCGGCCGCCTGGGATCAGGAGGCTTTCTTGCGGTCGCTGACGTCCTCGAACTCGGCGTCGACGACGTTGTCGTCCGGCTTCTTGCCGGCGTGGGGTGCACCCGGGCCTGCGCCCGGACCCGCCCCGGGCCCGGCCTCGGGACCGGCGCCGGCTTCGGCCTGGGCCTTGTACATCGCCTCGCCGACCTTCATCGCCACCTGGGTCAGGCGGTCCCCGGCGGTCTTCAGGGCCTCGGCATCTTCGCCCTCCAGCGCCTTGCGGGCGTCGGCGATGGCGGTTTCGGCCTCGGCCTTCATCTCGGCCGGCACCTTGTCGCCGCCGTCGACCAGGCTCTTCTCGACCTGGTGGACCATGGCCTCGGTGCTGTTTCGCGCCTCCACCTGCTCGCGGCGGCGCTTGTCGCCCTCGGCGTTGGCTTCGGCCTCCTTGACCATCTTCTGGATGTCGGCGTCGGACAGGCCACCGCTGGCGGTGATCTTGATCTGCTGTTCCTTGCCGGTGGCCTTGTCCTTGGCCTGGACGGAGACGATGCCGTTCGCGTCGATGTCGAACGTCACCTCGATCTGCGGCACGCCGCGCGGGGCGGGCGGCAGGCCGGTCAGGTCGAAGTTGCCGAGCATCTTGTTGTCGGCCGCCATCTCCCGCTCACCCTGGAAAACCTTGATGGTGACGGCGCCCTGGTTGTCGTCGGCGGTCGAGAAGACCTGGCTTTTTTTGGTGGGGATCGTCGTGTTGCGGTCGATGAGGCGGGTGAACACGCCGCCCAGCGTCTCGATGCCCAGGCTGAGCGGGGTGACGTCGAGCAGCAGCACGTCCTTCACGTCGCCCTTCAGTACGGCGCCCTGGACCGCGGCGCCGATGGCGACGACCTCGTCCGGGTTGACGTTGCGGGCCGGGTCCTTGCCGAAGAACTGCTTCACCATCTCGATGACCTTGGGCATGCGGGTCATGCCGCCCACCAGGATCACCTCGTCGATCTCGCCGGCGGTGACGCCGGCGTCCTTCAGCGCGTTGCGGCAGGGGTCGAGCGTGCGGGTGATGAGGTCGTCGACCAGGCTTTCCAGCTTGGCGCGGGAGAGTTTCATGACCAGGTGCTTCGGCCCGCTGGCGTCCGCGGTGATGAAGGGCAGGTTGATCTCGGTCTCCTTGGAGGAGGAGAGCTCGATCTTGGCCTTCTCGGCGGCTTCCTTCAGGCGCTGCAGGGCGAGCTTGTCGCGGCGCAGGTCGATCCCCTGCTCCTTCTTGAACTCGTCGGCCAGGTAGGAGATGACGCGGTTGTCGAAGTCCTCGCCGCCCAGGAAGGTGTCGCCGTTGGTGGACTTCACCTCGAACACGCCGTCGCCGATCTCGAGCACGGAGACGTCGAAGGTGCCGCCGCCAAGGTCGTACACGGCGATGGTGCCGCCGTTCTTCTTGTCCATGCCGTAGGCCAGCGCGGCCGCGGTCGGCTCGTTGATGATGCGGAGCACCTCGAGCCCGGCGATCTTGCCGGCGTCCTTGGTGGCCTGGCGCTGGGCGTCGTTGAAGTAGGCGGGGACGGTGATGACGGCCTGCGTCACCTTCTCGCCGAGATAGGCCTCGGCCGTCTCCTTCATCTTGCCGAGGATGAAGGCGCTGACCTGGCTCGGCGAATACTTCTCACCCCGGCCCTCGACCCACGCGTCGCCGTTGTCGCCGCGGACGATGCCGTAGGGGACCATGCCCTTGTCCTTGGCCACCAGCGGATCGTCGTAGCGGCGGCCGATGAGGCGCTTGACGGCGTAGAGCGTGTTGCTGGGGTTGGTGACGGCCTGGCGCTTGGCGCTCTGGCCGACCAGGCGCTCGCCGCTGTCGCTGAACGCGACCATGCTGGGCGTGGTGCGCGCGCCTTCCGCATTCTCGATGACACGCACGTCGTTGGCCGTGCTGCCTTCCATCACCGCGACGCACGAATTGGTCGTGCCGAGGTCGATGCCGATGACCTTGCTCATGGATGTCTCCTTGTCAGCGGTGGCACACGGCCCGAAGCACCGATGGCCACCCTATGGTGAACGGGCAGGATGTATTGATCTGGCAGGCCGCGAACAAGGTCCGGGCCTGCACAAAATTCAGGCGGCCCTGCCGCGGCGAGTGGCCTGCTATGCGGCGTCGGCGGCTTTGGCGACCACGACCATGGCGGGACGGAGCAGGCGGCCGTTGAGGGTCCAGCCCTGGGTCCAGGCCTGCATGACGGTGCCCGGCGGGTGCTCGGCCGAGGGCTGTTCGGCCATCGCCTGGTGGAAGTTCGCGTCGAACGGCTTGCCGGTGGGGTCCACGCGGTGGATGCCGTTGCGCTCCAGGATGGCCAGGAAGCTGCGCTCCACACCCTCGAACCCGTCGCGGAGCTTGGTGACGATGTCCGGCTCGCCCTCGGTCGTGGCGGGCAGGCTGCCGAGGCCGCGGCGGAGGTTCTCGGCCGCCTCGACCACGTCGGCGGCGAACTTCTGGACGGCGTACTGCCGGGTGTCGTCCACGTCTTTCTTGGCGCGGGCGCGGACGTTCTGCATCTCGGCCTCGGCGCGCATCCAGCGGTCGCGCATGTCGTCGCGCTCGGCCGTCAGGGTCTCGACGAGGTCGATCCCCGTGGACGAGGGCGGGGGCGGGGGGGCGCCGGGTCCGGCCGGGTGGGGCGCGGTCTGGTGGGCGCGGGCGTCGCCTTCGAGGGCGGGGTCCGCTTCGGGCGGGGTTTGTTGCGGGTCGGTGGTCATGGCCGGTGACGTAGGAAGGATCGGCGGCCGGGACAAGTCGGAAAGCTGCACATCAGTCCAGCAACGGCCCGAGAAGTGCCGCCAGAAGGGCATCCAGGCGCAGGCGGCCCTCCAGCGTGGCGGCGAGCCGGGTGGGCGAGCGGGTCATGTAGCCCTCGTCCAGCGCCTGGTGCAGCACGTCCTGGTCGATGACGGCGTCGAGCGCCAGGCCGGTGCGGGCCTGGAACCCGGCGGGGTCGATCCCTTCGGCGAGGCGCAGGCCCATCATCAGCATCTCGCGGGCCTGGTCCTGGGGCGTGATGCATTCCTCGGCCGTGCTGCCATGGCCCTGGCGTTCGACGCGGTCGGCCCAGGGCTCGGGGGCGCGGTGGCGCCTCGTGGCGATGCGCCGGGGTTCCGGTGCCGGGCCGCCGAGCGTGAGGCGGCCATGGGCACCGGGGCCGATCCCGGCGTAGTCGGCATAGCGCCAGTAGGCCAGGTTGTGACGGCTTTCCGCGCCGGGGCGGGCGAGGTTGCTGACCTCGTAGGACAGCAGGCCGTGGCGGGCGCAGGTCTCGATCGTGTCGCGGTACAGCAGGGCGGCCTGGTCGTCGTCGGGCAGGACGATCTCGCCCTGCCGGTGGCGGGATTCGAAGGCGGTGCCGGGCTCGATGGTGAGCTGGTACAGGCTGAGGTGGTCGGCGGCCAGCGACAGGGCGCGGTCCAGTTCGGCTGACCAGGCGGCGCGGTCCTGGCCGGGCCGGGCGTAGATCAGGTCGAAGCTGAGGCGGGGGAAGGTGTCGCGGGCGTGGCGCAGCGCGTCCTGGGCCTGGGCGGCGGAGTGTTCGCGGCCGAGGAAGGCCAGGGCGGCGGGATCGAGGCTTTGGACGCCGAGCGAGGCGCGGTTCACCCCGGCGCGGCGGAAGCCCTCCAGCTTCGCCCGTTCGACGCTGGTGGGGTTGGCCTCCAGCGTGATCTCGAGCTCGTCGACGGGCGGGAACAGGCGCGTGGCGTCGTCGATGAGGGCGGCCACGGTGTCGGGTTGCATGAGGCTGGGCGTGCCGCCGCCGAAGAAGATGGAGCCGAGCGGGCGCGGACCCAGGCGCCGGGCCTCCCACGCCAACTCCGTGCGGAGCGCCCGGGTGAAGCGGGCGTGGTCGATCGCGGGGCGGACGTGGCTGTTGAAGTCGCAATAGGGGCACTTGGCGAGGCAGAACGGCCAGTGGATGTAGAGGGCGAGGGGCTGCATGGAGTCTAGATGGGGTGGATGGCGCCGGCTCAGCCCAGCAGCCGGCCGATGACGCGGGCGGTGTAGTCGACGACGGGGATGATGCGGCCGTAGTTGATGCGGGTGGGGCCGATGACGCCGATGGCGCCGACGATGCGGTCGGCTTCGTTGCGGGCCGGGGCGACGACCATGGAGACGCCGCTGGCGCCGAACAGGCCGCTTTCGGCGCCGATGAAGATTCGGATGCCGTCGGAGGATTCCGCCAGCTCGAGCAGCTTGATGAGGGTTTCCTGGGTCTCCAGGCGTTCGAACAGCTGCTGGATGGCGCGGAGGCTCTCGATCTCGGTGACGTCGGACAGCAGGCGGGCCTGGCCGCGGATGATGAGGCTGCCGCCGCGTCCCTCGCCGGACCAGGTGGCGAGCCCGGCCTCGACGACCGTCTTGGTGAGCTGGTCGAGCTCGCTGCGGTCTTCGGTCATCTCGGCGGTGACGGCGCGGCGCAGCTCGGCCAGGCTGAGGCCGGCGCGGCGGGCGTTGAGGAAGTTGCCGGCCTCGATCAGCGCGGAGGGCGGCAGGCCGGGCGGCGTCTCGATCACGCGGTTCTCGACGTGGCCGTCGGCGCCCACCAGGATCACGAGGGCGCGGCCGGGGCCGAGCGGGACGAACTCGATGTGGCGGACGGCGCCTTCCGACTTGGGGGCGAGCACCAGGCCGGCGGCGCCGGCGAGGCCGCTCAGCATGGTGCTGGTTTCCGCCAGCGTGTCCTGCAGGCTGCGGCCCTTCGATTCGAGCGCGCGGGAGATGGCTTCGCGCTCCTCCTCGGGCAGGCTGCCGAACTGCAGCAGGCCGTCGACGAACAGGCGCAGGCCGCGCTCGGTGGGCAGGCGGCCGGCGCTGGTGTGCGGGGCGAACAGCAGGCCGGCGTCGGTCAGGTCCGCCATGACGTTGCGGATGGTGGCGGGCGAGAGGGCGATGGGCAGGCGGCGGGAGAGGGTGCGGCTGCCGACGGGTTCGCCGGTCTGGACGTACTGCTCGACGATCTCCCGCAGGACGGCGGCCGAGCGGTTGTCGAGACCGGGGGGCAGGCTCGGGATCGGGCCCATGGGACGGTTAAAGGTGGGCATGCGACCCTAGGATGGCTTCGACGACGGCCTGGACCTCGAGCGCTTCGGGCAGGGTGGCGAGGCGGTGGGGCCGGCCGGCGGTGAGGTGGACGACCTGCTCCAGCTGTCGGCGCAGCACCAGGGGGCGCATGCGCTCGTTGGGGGCGGCCTCGGGGTCGGGCAACCAGGTGCCGTCGGGCTGTCGGCGCTCGGCCCAGGACCAGTCGCGCAGGCGGATGGCGCCGGTGCCGTGCAGGGTCCAGCTGTTGCGGTCGTCGTCCGGGGTGGTGCCGACGGCGCCGTGCAGGCGGACGGGGGTGGCGCCGGCGCGGAGGGTGGCCTCGATGCAGCGCTCGGTCCGGCCGGGCGGGCGGTCGATGCTTGCGGCCTCGAGGTGCAGCGGGCCCAGGATGCGGCGGGCGAGGAACAGGAAGTGGGAGACGACCTCCCGCGTGAAGCCGCCTTCCGCGGGGGCGTCGAGCCAGGCGGCGGCGGCCTGCTGCCACGGGCGGGGCCAGGTGGCGAAGGCGACGGCGATGTCGAGGCTCGTGGGGGTGGGGCCGATGACGCCTTCGTCCAACCAGGTTCGGAGACGCTCCACGGCGAGCGAGGAGGCGAAGGGGAAGTTGACCGCCACGCGGGCGCCGTCCGCCCGGTGCACGAACGCTTCGGCGGCCGGCACGTCGGTGGCCAGGGGTTTTTCCAGGAAGACGGCCCGGCCGGCGGCGAGGGCCTGGTCGGCGTAGGCGATGTGGGTCGCGGGCGGGGTCGCGACATAGATGCAGTCCGCGGCCTCGATCAGCTGCTCGATCGTGCCGACGCAGGGTGTGCCGGGCAGGGCGGCGGCGATGCGTGCCATGGCGGCGGTCGCGGTATCCCAGACCGCGGCGACGTCCACGATGTCGGGGGCGTGGTCGAACGCGGCGCGGAGCATGCGCTCGCCCATGATGCCGGCGCCGACGATGCCGAGACGGACTCGGGGCTGCCCAGATGTCATGAGGCTTTCTCTATCATGGATATCCGTTATAGGGACGCCCCCACAGCAGGACACCCTTTCATGACCGTCAGCAGCACGAGATGACCGTCAGCAGCACGACTGGGGGCACCACGGCGGCAGGCCCGGCGCGCGGGACGGCTCGGGCGGGGGGGCGGGGCGCGGATGCGTTGCGCCCGGTCTCGTTCGAGGTCGGCTTTGCCCGGCATGCGGAGGGGTCCTGCCTGATCCGGATGGGCGGGACGGAGGTGCTGTGCACCGCGAGCGTGGAGGGCCGGGTGCCCGGGTTCATGCGGGGGCAGGGGCTGGGTTGGGTGACGGCCGAGTACGGGATGCTGCCGCGGGCGACGCATCAGCGGGGCGAGCGGGAGGCGGCGCGGGGCAAGCAGTCGGGCCGCACGCAGGAGATCCAGCGGCTGATCGGGCGCAGCCTGCGGGCGGTGGTGGACCGCAAGGCGATGGGCGAGATGACGGTGACGCTGGATTGCGACGTGCTGAATGCCGATGGGGGCACGCGCTGTGCGGCCATGACTGGGGCCTGGGTGGCGCTGAGCCTCGCGTTCCGCAAGCTGGTGGGGGCGCGCGTGCTGGCGCGGTCGCCCATGGCGGGCCAGGTGGCGGCGGTCAGCTGCGGGTTGGTGGGTGGGGCGGCGGTGCTGGACCTGGACTACGCGGAAGACAGCGGGGCGGAGGCGGATGCCAACTTCGTGCTGACGGCCGGGCCGGGGGCGGCTGCGTGCGGGATCGTGGAGGTCCAGGCGACGGCGGAGAAGGCGCCGTTCGGCGAGGCGGAGTTCGCCGAGATGATGCGGCTGGCCCGGGTGGGGACGGGGCAGCTGTTCGCGGCGCAGCTGCAGGCGCTGGAGGGATGAACCTGGTTTCGGGTTCGGGCCGGGACCGTTTGGGGCCGGGAAGCCGGCTTGTGCTGGCGACGCACAACCCGGGCAAGGTGGTGGAGCTGGCGGCGCTGCTGGCGCCGTATGCGGTGGAGGTGTTGTCGGCCGGGGCGCTCGGGCTGCCGGAACCGGAGGAGACGGCGCCGGACTTCGCGGGGAACGCCCGGCTGAAGGCGGTTGCGGCGACGCGGACCGGGCTGCCGGCGCTGGCGGACGATTCGGGGTTCGGCGTGGCGGCGCTGGGGGGCGCGCCGGGCGTGCTGAGCGCGCGTTGGGCCGGGCCGGAGAAGGATTTCACGTCGGCGATGGGATGCGTGTGGCAGCAGATGCAAGGGGCGGCGGACCGGCGGGCCTGGTTCACCTGCGCGCTGTGCCTGGCCTGGCCGGACGGGCGGACGGAGACGTTCCTGGGGCGGGCGGAAGGGGAGGCGGTGTGGCCGCCCCGGGGCGAACTGGGGTTCGGCTACGACCCGATGTTCGTTCCGCGGGGCGGCGGGCTGACCTATGGCGAGATGGCGCCGGATGCCAAGCATGAAATCAGCCATCGGGCGCGGGCGATGGCGCAACTTCTGGCGGCCTGCTTCGTTGTGCCTGAATGAGATTGATCCTGGCTGCCGTTCTGACGCTCGCTGCCGCCGCGCCGGCCTATGCGCAATACTACGCGCCGCCGCGATATTACCTCGGTCCCGGTTACGGGCCGGGCTATGGCCCGCGGTACGGGCGGCACTGCGAAGCCTTTGCGCCATCGGCCTACGGGCCGCAGCGGGTGTATTGCCCGATCGTGGATGCCAAGCCGCTGGGCGAGGACTGCGCCTGCCCGCCGCCGCGGCCGCCACCGGGTTATGCGCCGGGTCCTTATGTGGGTGGCCGAACGGTCCGTTAGAGGCGGGGCCGGTCAGGCGGCGGTCCAGCCGCCGTCGACCACCAGGGCGGAGCCGGTCATGAGGGCCGATGCGTCGGAGGCGAGGAAGACGACGGCGCCCATCAGGTCCTCGATCTGGCCGACGCGGCCGAGGCGGATGTTGGACAGCACCCAGTCGCGGAATGACGGGTCTTCGAAGAAGGGCCGGGTCATCGGGGTTTCGATGAAGGTTGGGCAGAGCGTGTTCATGCGGATGCCGAGCGGGCCGAGTTCGATGGCCGCGGCCTTCGTCATGCCCTCCAGCGCATGCTTCGTGGCGGCGTAGACGCTGCGGCGGGGGCCGCCGACCAGGCCCATCTGCGACGAGACGTTGACAATGCTGCCGCGGATGGCTGCCGCCGCCATGCCGCGGGCGACGGCCTGGGCGGCAAAGAAGGCGGCGCGGAGATTGATGGCGAGGACGGCGTCGAAATCGGCCTCCGTGACTTCCAGGAAGGCGGCGTGTCGGGCGCTGCCGGCGTTGTTGACCAGGATGTCGAACGGCCCGGCGGCGGCGACGCAGGCCCTTGTGGCCGCGAGGTCCGTCACGTCGAAGCATGCCGTGTCCGCCAGGCCGCCGGCGTGGCGGATGGCGTCGGCGACCGCGTCGATCTCGGAGGCGGTGCGGGCCGAGAGGGTGACATGGGCGCCGGCCTCGGCCAGGGCGGCGGCGCAGGCCAGGCCGATGCCGCGGCCGGCCCCGGTGACCAGGGCGCGCTTGCCGTCGAGACGAAGCGAGGGGGTCTTCGGCAGCAGGGGCGGCATCGGGGGCGGCAGCGGGGCCGGTAGCGGGGGCGGCGGCACGCGCGCTACTCGGCGGCGGTCGCGTAGGGGACGTTCCTGCCGCCGTAGCGGCGGACGCGGACGTTGGCCTGTTCGGCGTGGCCGGCGAAGCCTTCCAGCATGCACAGGCGGCTGGCGTATTCGCCGATCATGGCGCTGGCCTCGTCGGTCAGGACGCGCTGGTAGGTGCAGGTTTTCAGGAACTTGCCGACCCAGAGGCCGCCGGTGTAGCGGGCGGCCTTGCCGGTGGGCAGGGTGTGGTTGGTGCCGATGACCTTGTCGCCATAGGCCACGTTGGTGCGGGCGCCCAGGAACAGGGCGCCGTAGTTGCGCATGCCGTTCAGGAAGACGTCGGGGTCGCGGGTCATGACCTGGACATGTTCGGAGGCGATGCGGTCGGCCTCGGCGATCATCTCCGGCTCGTCCTTGCACAGGATCACCTCGCCGTAGGCCTGCCAGGCCTGACGGGCGATCTCGGCGGTGGGCAGGATGGTCAGCAGGCGTTCCACCTCGGCCATGGTGGCGCGGGCGAGCTTTTCCGACGTGGTGAGCAGGATGGCCGGCGAGGTCGGGCCGTGCTCGGCCTGGCCCAGCAGGTCGGTCGCGCACAGCTCGGCGTCGGCAGTCTCGTCGGCGATGATCAGGGTCTCCGTCGGCCCGGCGAACAGGTCGATGCCGACGCGGCCGTACAGCGCGCGCTTGGCCTCGGCCACATAGGCGTTGCCGGGGCCGACGAGCATGTCGACGGCGCGGATGGATGCGGTGCCGATGGCCATGGCGCCGACGGCCTGGACGCCGCCGAGGCAGTAGATGACGTCGGCGCCGGCCATGTGCTGGGCGGCGACGATGGCCGGTGCCGGCCGGCCCTGGTAGGGGGGGGCGCAGGTGGCGACGTAGGGCACGCCGGCGACCTTGGCGGTGATGACGCTCATATGGGCCGAGGCGAGCAGGGGGTATTTTCCGCCGGGGACGTAGCAGCCGACGGACTGCACGGGGATGTTGCGGTGGCCGAGGACGATGCCGGGCAGCGTCTCGACCTCGAGGTCGGTGATGCAGGCGCGCTGCTTTTCGGCGAAGTTGCGGACCTGGTCCTGGGCGAAGCGGATGTCGTCGAGGTCGCGGGGGCGGAGCTCGGCCATGCAGCCGCGGATCTCGGCGTCGGTCAGGCGGAAGTCGGCGCGGTCCCACTTGTCGAAGCGGACGGACATCTCGCGCACGGCGGCGTCGCCGCGGGCCTCGATGTCGGCGAGCAGGGTCTCGACGGTGCTGCGGACGGCGGTGTCGTGGGCGGCGGCGTCGGCGGCGGAGACGCCTTGTTTCAGGTGTTGGGGCATGGGGTCCTCGTCTGTGGGGCCGGAGGGTCGCTCGGGGCGGGGCGGGGTGCAAGCCCGGTGGGCTTCGTCCAGGCGATCGCTCGAACGAGCGGCGGCACGGTATGGATGGTGGCGCGCAGAAAGCCGGACCACGAAGACGAAGGACGCCAAGCGGGGTGCTTGTGCGGATCGGGCCGGCGGGATGGCCCTGGGGCCTCATCTTTCCGGGGGGGCGCGAAGCGGCGCGGGGTACGCTATGGCTGTTCGGGCTGGCGAGAGGATGACGTTCATGGCCGACATCGTGTTGATCAACCCGCGGTTCAGTCCGTCGTACTGGGGCATGAACTACGCCCTGCCGTTCCTGGGGGCGAAGTCGGTGCTGCCGGTGATCAACCTGCCGCTGCTGGCGGCGCTGACGCCGCCCGGGCACGAGGTGACGATCTTCGACGAGAACGTGGAGGAGATCGACTTCGACCGCTGCGCGCGGGCCGACATCGTGGGGCTGACGGGCATGAACGTGCAGCGCGGCCGGATGCTGGAGATCCTGTCGACGCTGAAGGAGCGGGGCTGCTTCACCGTGGTGGGCGGGCCCTGGGTGACGGTGTACCCGCAGGATTTCGGCGACATTCCAGACGCCGTGTTCATCGGCGAGGCGGAGGAGACATGGCCGCGCTTTCTGGTGGAGTGGGCCGAGGGCCGGCATGCCCGGCGCTACGAGCAGGAGGGCAAGACGGACATGGCGACGGTGCCGCCGCCGAAGCTCGACCTGCTGCGGATGGGCCAGTACATCTATGGCAGCGTGCAGCTGTCGCGCGGCTGCCCCTTCACCTGCGAGTTCTGCGACATCATCGTGGTGTTCGGGCGGCGGCCGCGGGTGAAGACGTCGGCGCAGGTGATCGCGGAGCTGGAAGGCTGCCTGGCGGCGGGCAAGGACAACCTGTTCATCGTCGACGACAACCTGATTGGCAACAAGAAGGCGATCAAGGCGATCCTGCGCGACATCATCGCCTGGCAGGAGGCGCGGGGTTACCCGTTGAAGTTTGCGACCGAGGCGTCGATCGATCTGGCCGAGGATGACGAGCTGCTGCAGCTGATGGCGGACGCGAACATCGACGAGGTGTTCATCGGGATCGAATCGCCGAACGAGGACGCGCTGCGCGAGACCAAGAAGATCCAGAACCTGACGGACCGGCATGGCAGCCTGCTCGACAAGGTGCACCGGGTGCAGTCGTTCGGGATCGAGGTATGGTGCGGCATGATCGTCGGCTTCGACACGGACGACGAGAGTGTGTTCGAGCTGCAGCGGCGGTTCCTGTCGCAGGCGCGCATCCCGCTGGCGATGGTCAACGTTCTGACGGCGATCCCGCGGACGCCGCTGTACGAGCGGCTGCAGCGGGAGGGCCGTTTGGACGAAAGCGGCGACATGGCGGCGTTCGGGACGATCAGCACCAACGTCATCCCGGCGCGGATCAGCCGCCGGGCTCTGTGCGACGGCTATCTGGGGCTGATGGCGGAGTTGTATGCGCCGGACGCGTACTTCGCCCGGCTGGACTCGCTGTACCTGGAGCAGCCTTCGCCGCCGCCGTCCGCTCGGGCGCGCTGGCTGCGCCGGCATCCGTGGAAGCGGGCCAAGGCGGCGCTGTGGAACGCGCTGGAGGTGGGGTACATCATCACCCAGCTGATGCGCGGCATCCCGGACGCTGCGCTGCGGCGGGACTACCGGGCGCGACTGTGGAAGGTGGCGCGGCAGCGGCCGAAGCTGCTGCGGGTCTATGCGGTGAAATGCGCGCTGCACTTCCACTTCGACCGGTTGATCGCCACCATGCTGGCCGAGCGGGCGAAGCTGGGGGTGGAGGTCGACACGATCCGCCCGGTGCCGGCGGCGCCGCGGGTGACGGAGGCAGCGGCCGTTCTTTAGGGTGGGGGCATGGTGAAAACCTGCGGGCATGCCGGTAGTTTGACCGGTCAGTTTTTGAGATAATGATAGTGTGACGGCGTGGATCCCCGGGACAAGCCCTGGGATGACTCCTTGGGGGGAAAGTTGTTCTCCAGGTCAGGTGTTCAGCACCTTTCTAGGAGGACAGGACGGCGGCGAGGAAGGCTTGGGTGCGGGGTTCGGTGGGGGCGGCAAGCAGGGTGGCGGCTGGGCCGCTTTCGACGATGCGGCCCTGGTCCATGAAGACGATGCGGTGGGCGACCTCGCGCGCGAAGCCCAGCTCGTGCGTGACGACCAGCATGGTCATTCCGGAAGCGGCCAAGTCGCGCATGACGGCGAGCACTTCGGCGACCAGCTCCGGGTCGAGGGCGGAGGTGGGTTCGTCGAACAGCATCAGCTTCGGGCGCATGGCCAGGCTGCGGGCGATGGCGACGCGCTGCTGCTGCCCGCCCGACAGCTGGGCGGGGTAGGCGGCGGTTTTGTCGGCCAGGCCCACGCGGTCCAGCAGGGCGCGGGCGGCGGCCTCCGCCTGCGGGCGGGGGTGGCGCAGCACGTGGACCGGGCCCTCCATGACGTTCTGCAGCGCGGTCATGTGCGGGAACAGGTTGAAGCGCTGGAAGACCATGCCGGTGGCCCGGCGCTGCCGCGCGACCTCGGCCGGCGGCAGCGGGCGGAGCCGGCCGGCCTGGCGGTCCGGCCCGTCCTGCCGCCAGCCGGCCAGCTCGCCGTCGATCCACAGCGCGCCGCTGTCGTAGCGTTCCAGCTGGTTGACGCAGCGCAGGAAGGTGGTCTTGCCGGAGCCGGACGGGCCGATGAGGCAGACGACCTCGCCGGGGTGGACAGCGAGGCTGACGCCATCGAGGGCGCGATGGGTGCCGAAGGACTTGCCGAGGCCGGTCGCCTCGACGAGGGGGATGGGGGTCACCGCCGGATCGTGCCGCGGGCGAAGCGGCGCTCGAGCGCGGCCTGGCCGAGCGACAGGACGGTGACCACGACGAGATACCAGGCGGCCGCGACGAACAGCAGTTCCATGACCCGGCTGTTGACGTAGTAGATCGTCTCGGCGCTGTGCAGCAGCTCCGAATACTGGATGACGCTGGCCAGCGAGGTCATCTTGACCATGGCGACGAACTGGTTGCCGAGCGGGGGGACGATCACGCGCATGGCCTGGGGCAGGACGATGCGGCGGAGGGTGGTGGCGTAGGTCATGCCGATGGACTGGGCGGCTTCCGACTGGCCGGGATCGACGGAGAGCAGGCCGGCGCGGACGATCTCGGACACGTAGGCGCCCTCGTTCAACGCGAGGCCGAGCAGGGCGGCGGTGAAGGGCGTCATGACGGCGACGGCGCGGGCGGAGAACAGGCCGGGGATGCCGAGCACGGGGAAGACGAGCGCGATGTTGAACCAGAGCAGCAGCTGCAGGATCAGCGGGGTGCCGCGGAACAGCCAGGCGTAGCCGAGCGCCACGGTGCGGAGCACGGGATTGGGCGAGGCGCGGGCGATGGCGGCGAGCACGCCGAGCCCGGTCCCGAGGGCCATCGCCAGGATGGCCATGAGCAGCGTGTTCCACAACCCGGCGAGGATGGTGGGCCAGGTGAGGAAGCGGCCGACGACCGCCCAGTCGATGCGGCCCAGGGCAAAGGCGCGCAGCAGCAGCGCGAGCAGCCCCAGCAGGATGGCTGCGGCGGCCACGCGGCCCCAGGGGATGGGGCGGACGTGCCGCAAGGCGGCGATGTCGAGGGCACCCGCCTGGGCGGGTGGGCTCATGGCAGGGCGGCGCCGTTCAGGGTGATGGCGCGGGCGGCGCTGGCCTGCAGGTTCCATTTGGCGATGATCGTGGTGTAGGTGCCGTCGGCGACGATCTGTTTCAGGGCGGCCAGCACGGCGTCGCGCAGCGCGGTGTCCGTCTTGGCGAGGGCGATGCCCTGGAAGACGATGGTGATGGGCGGGGTGACGATGCGGTAGGTGCCGGGGTCCTGCGCCATGAGGGTGGGGATGGTCTCGCTGCCGCGGACGGCGGCGTCGATGCGGCCCTGCTGCATCTCGATGGCCACGAGGGGCATGCGGTCTACGCCGACGACGGTGATGGGGGGCTTGCCGGCTTTCACGCAGTTCTCGGCGCTCCAGGCCTCGATGTTGGCGGGGAAGGAGGTGCTGCGGACGGTGCCGACGTTCTTGCCGCACAGGTCGGCGGGGGTTTTCAGGGCGGCGTTGGCGTCCAGGGTGTAGAACTGCGCGCCGGAGTTCAGGTAGTCGATGAAGTCGAGGTTCTCGCGCCGGGCCGGCAGGTCGCTGATGCCGCTGAGGATCATGTCGGCGCGGCCGGACTGCACGGCGGGGATCAGCTGGGCGAAGGCGCCGTCCTGCCATTCGAGGGTGACGCCGAGCTTCTTGGCGATGGCTTCGCCGAGGTCGATATCGAAGCCGACGAGCTTGTTGGTGGCCGGGTCGATGCTTTCGAGCGGCGGGTAGGTGCCGTTGACGGCGATGCGGAGGAGCTTGGCGTCGGCGATGCGGGGCGGGAGCGTCTGGGCTTGAACCTGGGCTTGAACCTGGGCTTGAACCTGGGCTTGAACCACGGGCGTGGCGAGCAGGAGGGCGAGGGAGAGGGTGGCGAGGGGGCGGATCATGCGGGGCTACTCCGGTGGAGGGCGGTGCAGGTGGCCCTCGAAGCTGGCGGCTAGGGGGGCGTGTTCGGGGTCGATGGCGCGGGCGAGGTAGGGTTCTGTCAAGGGTTGGTACATCGCCCAGTGGTGGCGGAGTGCGCCGAGCGGGTCGTCGGCGAGGTCGATGCGGAGATCGATGACGGCGAAGGGGATGCCGGGGCGGCCGACCTGCAGTGCGGCGGAGCGGAGCGGATGGGGCTCGCCCCCGGCGCGCAGCCCGGCCTCGAGTGCCGCGATCAGGCGTTCGGCCAAGGGCAGCGCGGGGTTGCCGAGGAAGCCCTGCAGGATGGCGGGCACGACGGCGTCGTTGGCAAGGCCGTTGCCGAGGGACAGCGCGCCGGGGGCGGCAAGGCCGCCGCTGGGCGGCAGGCATCGGGCGCCGGTGGCGTGGGCGGCGGCGCCGCTGCGATCCAGCACGCCCAACTGCCGCCATTCCGCGAGGGGATTGCCGGCCAGCATGGATGCGAGGGCCTGCGGCGCGGTGTGGCCGGCCTTGAGGGCGGCATGGCCGATGGCGGCCAGGCGTGGGTCGGAGCGGGCCTGGGCGAAGACCGCGCCGCGTCCGGGCGAGAGCATCATGGCGCGGGCGCCGGCGGCCATGCTGGAGGTGGTGAGCGCCAGGCCGATCTCTCCGGTGCGGGGACACAGGCCGGCGATGGAGAAGGTCATGGCGGCTCCGCGACGGTGGTGGAACTCATGCAGAAGCTATGCCTGGCAGCGCGGTCATGTCTCTGGACACAGGCTCGGAAACAGCAACTCGATGGCGTCGAGCCGGAAGCGCAGCGAAACCGGACCCTCGGGAGTTTCCGACGCAAGGATGCCATCGCGCACGAGGGCGCCGAGGAGGTCGCGGGCGGTGCGTTCCCCCATGCCGGTCACGCGCGCTGCCTCGCCGCGTGGCAGCGCGCCGCGTTGCAGAACCTGCTCCAGCAGAACGATGGCTTCCGGCTTCAGCCCGCGCCGCCTCACGTAGTCCTGGAGCCTGCCGACCAAGGTCTCGAGGGCGAAGAGGCCACCCATGAAGGTGACCTGGTCGAGGCAGACCTCGAGGAACCACGTGATGAAGTCGCTCAGTGCCCGGCGCGAGAGATTGCCGCGACCATCCAGGTCGCCCTGCCGGGGCATATCGGCGTGGTCCATCATGCGCTTGTAGTCGCCACGGCTTCGCACGCCCCGGGCAAGGCCGCGCGACACCGACCATAGTCCATGGGCCCCGATGCCAGCGTCGAGCGCCATCGCGTGGCTCATGAGCCGGCTGACGCGGCCGTTGCCGTCGAGAAAGGGGTGGATGTAGTTCAGTCGGTGATGCGAGGCCGCCATGATGAGGATGCGCTGTCCCATCCCAAGCGAGACGAGGCGGTAGCGCTGCTCGAAGCAGGTCATGAAGGTCGTGACCTGCTTGCCAGACGGGGGCACGTGGCGGCCGGCCGCAACGTCGGGGTCGGTCGCGGAGCGGAAGGCGCCAGGCCCCATGGAAACCCGGTTTGGCCCTTTCCCAATCAGCAGCATCTCCTCCGGGGCAAGGTTCGGGTAGTAGCAGTTCATGATCGGACCGAGTCCGCGAGGCCTGCTGCCGAGCGTGGGTGAAGACGTGTGCCGAGGGCACTGGTGGCGGCCGACAAAACACCGGCGTGTATAGAGCCGTGCCTGCTCGATGAAACCTCGACCGGGATTCTCGACCTGGTCGCGCAGCTTCCAATAGAACGGGCATGCCGATCTTTGCGCCGATCTTCCGAAGGGTGTCAAACCTCGGGCAATGCGTTGGATCCTCGTAATCCGGCCGTGGGCGCTGCCGATGGTGTGGGCGCCATGTCGGGCAAGAATAGAGGGGTCGAGGCGTTCAGGGCGTCAGTGTGTCCGCAGGCCGGCGAGGAAGGCCTTGGTGGCTTCGAGGGCGGCGGTGTCGGAGGCGGGGTCGTAGCGGAGGCGGTCATCGCCGCGTTGGACGGTGCGGTCGCCGAGTTCGCGCAGGTCGAAGCCGTGGAGGGCGCCGGGGAGGATCAGCAGGTGTTGGGGGACGGGGTCGGTGCCGTGGGCCTCGAGCATGTCGCGGCAGTCGCGGGCGCGGGCCCAGCCATCCTTTTCGCCGGCGAGGACGAGGCTGGGGGCATCGAGGTGGGCGAAGGCGAAGGTGCAGCCGGGGTACCAGGCGATGGCGGCCTGGAAGCGGTGGCGGTAACCCTGGGCGTTGCCGTCGGGGGAGACGGCGAACAGGGCGATGTCGCCGCCCTGGTCGAAGCCGAGGGCGGTGATGCGGGCCGGGTCGACGAAGGGCTGGGCGGCGAGCCAGTCGAGCGCCCCGAAGGCGTCGCCGATGCGGTCGACCCCGGCACCGTAGGGCGCGCAGGCCTGAGCGATGCCGCGGGGGCCGAAGCTGTCGACGTCGAGCAGGACGTAGCCCAGGGCGACGAAGCGCTGCATGCGCTCGGCCTGCGCCTGGGGCGGGGATCGCCCGGCGCAGCCGTGCAGCGCGACGAGGGCGGGGAAGGGGCCGGGTCCGGCGGGGCGGAGCAGTTCGCCTGTGATGGTGTCGCCGGGCCGGGGGGTCGCGACGGCCCCGCGGCTTTCGGCCAGGCGACGTTGCAGCGGGGTGGGGTTGACGGGGGCGGCCTCGAACCGGACGGGCTCCGCCCGCGCTGCGGAGACGGCGATCAGGGCCGCGAGTGCGAGGAGGATGGAGACGAGGGGGTGGGACACGACGGCACCATGCGCCACTCCGCGCCGGCGCGCGATGGGGGTCAGGCCGGCTGGAGCGCCTGGCGCATCTGCTCGATGGCGGCGAGCTTGGCGTGGAACAGGCTCCAGTCGTCGTGGGCGGCGATGGGGTCCCAGAGGGCTTCCACCTCGTCGATCAGCATCGTGCAGGGGTGGGGCTGGGCGAAGTAGGGATGGGTGGGGTCGGCACCGGGGGCCGGGGCGTAGGCGTCGAGCAGGTCGGCGAGCGGGGCGAAGGCCTTGGGGGCGAAGGCCTCGGTGGGGGGCAGCGCCCGTTTGGCGTAAACGTCGAAGAAGGCCTGTTCGAAGGGCAGCTGCGTGCTGGCGAGGTAGTGCCACCAGGCTGCGGCGAGCGCCTGGTCCTGCGCGGGCCCGGCGGGTTGCAGGCCGAGTCGGCGCAGGACGGCGGCGTCGAGGGCGGTCTGGAAGGCCGGCGGGTAGAGCTCGATGGCGGCCTGCAAAGCGGGTTTTTCGGCCAGCGGGAGCAGGCATTCGGCGAGGCGGACCAGGTTCCACAGTAGGGTGTCGGGCTGCCGGCCATAGGCATAGAGGCCGCTGTGGTCGAAATAGGCGGCGGTGAAGTCGGGGTCGTAGGTCGGCAGGAAGCGCCAGGGGCCGTAGTCGAAGCTTTCGCCGGTCACGTTGATGTTGTCGGTGTTCAGCACGCCGTGGACGAAGCCAGCGGCCATCCATTGGGCGGCCAGCGTGGCGCAGCGCCGGGCGACCTCGGCGAGGAAGGCGGCGGCGCGCTGGGCCGGGTCGTCGTGCCAGAGGGCGGGCATGTGGGTGCGGATGGTGTGGTCGAGCAGGCGGAGCACGTTGTCGGGCTGTTCCAGCGCGGCGAAGCGCTGGAAGCTGCCGATGCGGATGTGGGAGTGGTTGAGGCGCACCAGGACGGCCGAGCGGGTAGGGGAGGGTTCGTCGTGGCGGACCAGGTCCTCGCCGGTCTCGATCAGGCTGAGGGACTTGCTGGTGTTGACGCCCAGCGCCTCCAGCATGGTGGTGGCCAGCACCTCGCGCACGCCGCCCTTCAGCGTGAGGCGGCCGTCGGCGGTGCGGGACCAGGGGGTCTGTCCGCTGCCCTTGGTGCCGAGGTCGAGCAGGCGGCCACGGTCGTCGAACATCTGGGCGAACAGGAAACCGCGGCCGTCGCCGAGGTCGGGGTTGTAGTGGCGGAACTGGTGGCCGTGGTAGCGGAGCGCCAGGGGCTGCGGGAGGCTGCCGGGCAGGGGCTCGAAGCGGCCGAGATGGGCGATCCATTCCTCGTCGGACAGGGTGTCGAGGCCGATGGTGGCGGCAGCACGTTGGTCGCGGTGGCGCAGGATGTGGGCGGGGAAGCGCGCGGCGGCGACGGGGTCGAAGAAGTCGGGGCCGAGGGTCTGGTGGGCGGTGCTGGGGCGGAAGGCGGGGCTGGGCGGCATGGGTGCGGCGCGGGCTATTCGGCGGCGGCGACGTCGCGGGCGCCGGCGGCCCTGGCGGTGTAGTTCTCGGGCACGGGGCGGCCGGCGTCGGTGAAGGCCTTCTTCAGCGCCTCGACGTTGGGGCCGAAGATGGTCTTGCGGTTCTCGACGCACCAGGCGTAGCTCGCCTCGATGGTGTCGAGCGACTGCTGGAAGCGGGGCATGACCCAGCGGGCGAACAGCTCGTAGCTGCGCCAGGTGGCCTCGCGGTCGGCCCAGTCGTGGGCGCGGAACATGAAGCCGCCGAAGCCGCCGACGCTGTGGGCAACCAGGTTCTGGATGCCGCGGGCGACGGTGTCGGGGGAGCCGACGAGGGTGGTGCCGGCGGCGACGCCGTCGGTGAGCGGGTCCTGGCTGCGGCCGGGGGGGCGGCCGAGCGCGTCTTCGAAGTATTTGACGGTCTCGAGGCGTTCCCCGGCGCGAACGTCGTCCAGCGCCTGTTCGTCGGTCTCGGCGACGTGGACGTTCATGACCATGCGCCAGTTGCGGCGGTCCATGGTCTTGCCGGCCTTGGCGGCTTCCTCCTCGGCGATGCGCCACTGGCCGGCGATGGCCTGCAGGCCGCCGGGCATGCCGGCACCGAGGGAGAGGATGCCGACGCCGTGGCGGCCGGCGGTGGCGGGCCCGGCGGGGGTGAGGGTGCTGGCGACGGCGATGGGGAAGTGCGGGTCGCTGTAGGGGCGGAGGTGGAGGCGGGCCTCGTGCATCTCGAACCAGTCGGTCTTGCGGGTGACGGGGCCGTCGCAGGCGAGGAGGGCCATGATGGCCTCGAGGCTTTCGTCCATGCGGCGGCGCTGGGTGGCGGCGTCGATGCCGAGCATGTAGGCGTCCGACACGAGGGCGCCGGGTCCGCAGCCGAGCATGGCCCGGCCGCGCGTCATGTGGTCCAGCTGGACGAAGCGCTGGGCGACGAGGAAGGGGTGATGGTAGGGCAGGCTGGTCACGCCGGAGCCGAGGCGGATGTGCTTGGTTCGTTCGGCGGCGGCGGCGATGACCAGCTCGGGCGAGGCGATGATCTCCCACCCGGCGGAGTGGTGCTCGCCGATCCAGGCCTCGTCGTAGCCGAGCCGGTCGAGGTGCTCGAGCATCTCGATGTCGCGGGCGATGGCGAGCGTCGGGTTGTCGCCCCGGCGGTGGAAGGGGGCGAGGAAGATGCCGAACTGCATGCCGCGCTGGGCCATGGACGTCTGCTCCGCTGAAGGGGCTTTCCCTGGGGTGGGACTGGTGTGGTTGCGGCTAAGCTGGGGCCGGACGCGGCTCAAGGGAAGGGTGGGGGCGGGATGGACGGGCTGACGTGGTTCGGGCTGGTGGCGGTGAGCGCGATGCTGGTGACGTATGCGAACGAGGCGCGGGGGCGCGGCTGGGTGCTGGCGTTCGCCGGGTCGTGCCTGCTGGGGTCGACGTACGGGTTCCTGCAGGGGGCCTGGCCCTTCGGGGTGGTGGAGGCGGTTTGGGCGGGGGTGGCGGCGCGGCGGTGGTGGGGGCTGGGTTAGGCGCGCGGGGGTTTGGTGCTTTACGGGGTTTAAACGGTTTGTTAACGTTTAACGTCTTGGCGGGTCGAGGCGCCTGACCGGGCGTCTGACCGGGGCCGCGATACAGGAGGCCAGCTTGACCATCACCTACGTCGGTCCGGGCGTGACCAGCACCGGGTTCCCGGTGACGAGCGGGAACGAGCTCGTGGTGCAGAACGGCGGCGTGGCGGTGGGGACGTCGGTGACGGGCGGCATCTCCTACTCGCCCTATCGGACAGCTCCTCCGCCCAGCCTCGACGTGCTGAGTGGCGGGATTGCGCGCGGGACGACCATGACGGGTGGTCTCACGACCGTCGAAGCCGGCGGTTCGGTGTCCGGCTCCATTCTGGTGTTCAGTGCGGGCCTGATCCTCTCGGGGGTGGGTGCGACAGGGAGCGGGACGGTTCTCAGCGGCAGCAGCACCGATATCGTCGGGTCGGGCGCCTTCGCATTCGGCACGACGATTTCGTCAGGATCCGAGTTCGTGGTGTCGGGTGGCGTGTCCATCGGGACCGTGGTGTCCGGCGGCAGCCAGGCGATTTCGGCCGGGGGTGTCGCGAGCGGCACGACCCTGCGGCAGAGTGGTGTCCAGCCGGTGTACTCCGGGGGGTTGGCGGTCGGGACGATCGTCAGCAGCGGCGGGATCGAGGCGCTGGCGGCGGGCATGGCGAGCGGCACGGTCGTCAGCGCGGGCGGGCTGGTGAACATCTACAGTGGCGGGGGGATCACGGGGGCGACGCTTTCGAGTGGGGGGGCGCTGACCCTGGGAGGTGGGACGGCTGCGCTCACCACGGTGTCGAGCGGTGGCGTGCTGACGGTGTCGGGCGACTACACGGCGGCGGGCCGGGCGACGGGCACGGTCGTCGGGTTCGGCGGGACGGAGCTGGTGGTCACGGCACTCGGGTCCGAGATGGGGGCGACGGTGTTGTCGGGCGGCGTGCAGTCGGTGGGTCTGGGCGGACTGGTGGGCAGCACTTCGGTGAGCAGTGGGGGCCTGCTGCTGGTTGCGGGCGGCGGATCGGCGACCGGGGTGGCGCTGGGGGCCGGGGCGGAGTTGCTGGTGCAGTCGGGCGGGTCTGCGGCGGGCAGCGTCGGCGCTGGCGGCGTGGCGCTGGTGCAGTCCGGCGGGTCCGTGTCGGGGCTGGTGTTGAAGTCGGGCGGCAGCTTGTACGTGCTGCCGGGCGCGTCGGGTTCGGGCGTGGTGAGCGCCGGGGGCAGCATCGTGTCATCGGGCGTGCTGCTGATGTCCGGCGCGAACTACTCCGCGGCGAGCGGGACGGTGTCCGGGCTGTTCGTGGGGTCGGGGGCGTTGGAGTACGTGCTGTCCGGTGGGGTGGCGGTGACGTCGCTGGTCAGTGGGGGCCAGGTGTTCGTGGGGGCGGGTGGGCAGGCGTTGCGGGACACGGTGGGGGCGGGCGGGATCGAGACGGCGCTGGCGGGCGGGGTGATCAGCGGGACGACGCTGCTTGTGGCGGGCAGCGCGGTGGTGTCGTCGGGGGGGGCGGCCAACGGGGTGGCCGTGACCTACGGGGCCTCGCTCCAGTTGTTGGCCGGCGCTGCCGCGACGGGGTTGCTGGTGTCGGTCGGCGGGGTTGCGAGCGCGGCCGGCAGTGTTTTGAGCGGGGCGCGGGTGCTGGGCGGCAACCTGGTGGTGACCGGGTCGGTCGCGCGCGGGACGGTGGTCAGCAACGGCACGTTGGGCGCGTCCGGCGCGGCGCTGTATGGGACGACGGTCAATGGTGGCGGCTTGCTTCTGTATGGGGTGACGGCGAGCGGGACGGTTCTCAACCAGAGCAACGAGTATCTGTTCTCGGGTTCGGTCGACAGCGGGGCGATCCTGACGAGCGGGGCGACGCAGTATGCGGCCGGGGCGCCCGGCTTCATCGCGGCGATCGGCACGGTTGTCAGTGCGTCGGCGCTGCAGAACGTCACGGCGGGCGTCGCGACGGGCACGGTGATCTCGTCGGGTGGGACGGGGAATGTGGGGTCGGGGGCCGTCGGCAGCGGGTTCGTGGTCGGCAGCGGCGGCGCGCTGGGTGTTGCGTCGGGGGGGCTGCTGCTCGGGGCGACCTTACGCGGCGGGGGCGGCACGTTCGTCGCCAACGCCGGCCGCGAGACGGCCACGGTGCTCGGCAATGGTGCCACGGACATGCTGACCGGGAGTGCGGCGGGGGAGGTGGTGCTGAGCGGCGGCAAGATCATGCTGGCCGGGGGAGCGCTGTCGTATGCGCGTTCGCAGTACACGGCGGTGCATTCGGGGGGCGTGGAGATGCTGTCCACGAACAGCGTCGCGAGCGGGACGGTGGTGAGCAGCGGCGGGATGGAGGTCGTGGGGTCCGGGACGAACGTGTCCGCGATCGGGACGACGCTGCAGGCCGGGGCGATGCTGGACTTGGCGGCGTTGGCCTATGCGCCGGGCGGGTCGGCGTCGGTGGATGCGAACGACGTGCTGACGGTGTCGGTGGGCGGCACGAGCGCCACGCAGGTGCTGTCGGGCGGCTATGCGGGCGACACGTTCGCGCTGTCGCGGGATGCGGGCGGGGGGACGGTGGTGACGGTGGCGGGCGCAGGGGTCGGGGCCCCCGGGGGCACGGACCCGCTGTTCGACGTGGCGTACTACCTGCGGAACAACCCGGATGTCGCGGCCTCGGGCGGGGACCCGTACCTGCATTACCTGATGTATGGCTGGAAGGAAGGTCGGGACCCGAGCGCGCTGTTCGACACGCGGTACTACCTGACGCAGAACCCGGACGTCGCGGCGGCGGGCGTCGATCCGCTGCTGCATTTCGAGCAGTATGGCTGGCAGGAGGGGCGGGACCCGAGCCTGCTGTTCTCGACCAGCCTGTATCTGAACGCAGACCCCGACGTTGCGTCGGCGCGGGTCGATCCGCTGGTGCACTACGTGCTGTATGGGCAGAGCGAGGGGCGGGCGGCGTTCCTGACGGGGGGCACGGCGGCGGCTGCGGACCCGCTGGTGAACGTGGCGTATTACGACGCGCAGCTGGGGGCGACGCTGATCCCGGGCGGGGTGGCGGGGGCGCAGCAGGCGGCGGCCAGCTACGACGCTGTGGGGTGGCAGCGGGGGTTGAACCCGGATGCGTTGTTCAACACGAACTACTATCTGAGCCACAACCCGGACGTTGCGGCGGCGCATGTGGATCCGTTGATGCATTACGAGACGTTCGGATGGAAGGAGGGTCGGGATCCCTCGGCGGCGTTCAGCACGTCGAAGTATCTGTTGGCGAACCCGGACGTTGCCGCGGCGGGGGTGGACCCACTGCTGCACTACGTCTTGAACGGGCAGGCGGAGGGGCGGGCTGTGTTTCCGGCTTGAGGGTGGGGAGGAAGGGGAACCACGAAGACACGAAGGATGGGAAGGGGGCGGTGCTTTTGTCTGGCGTGGATTCTTTCGAGTGGGGGTTTTGCTTCGCAAGCAGGATCGGCGCCTGGGTTGGGTCAGCGGAATTGTCTGGGGTAGGTGGGGGAGTATAGGGCGCTTTCTGGGGTTGTTGCCTTTGGGGCGAGGGCTTGGCCTATGAGGATGAGGGCGGTTCTGGTGGCTTGGGTGGTGAGTTGGGTCTGGATAGTGGCGAGGGTGCCGCGGACGACTTCCTCGTCGGGCCAGGAGGCTCGGACGACGATGGCGGTGGGGCAGTCGGGGCCGAGGATGGGGATGAGGCGGGCGACGATCTCGGGCAGGCGGGGCAGGGCGAGGTGGATGGCGAGGGTTGCGCCGGTGGCGGCGTAGGTTTCGAGGCGCTCGGCGTCGGGCATGGCGCTGGCGCGGCCGGGGAGGCGGGTGAGCACGAGGGTCTGGGCGATGGTGGGCAGGGTCAGCTCGACGTCGAGCAGGGCGGCGGCGGCGGCGAAGGCGGGGACGCCGGGGGTGAGGGTGTGCGGGATGCCGTGGCGCTCGAGGCGGCGGACCTGCTCGGCGACGGCGCTGTAGAGCGAGAGGTCGCCGGAGTGGAGGCGGGCGACGTCCTGCCCGGCCTGGTGGGCGCGCAGGAACTCGGCCTCGATCTGGTCGAGGTCTAGCGGCGCGGTGTCGACGAGGCGTGCGCCCGGGGGGCAGTGGGCGAGCAGCGCCACGGGCACGACGGAGCCGGCATAGAGGCAGACGGGGCAGGCTGCCAGGCGGTCGCGGCCGCGCAGCGTGATGAGGTCGGCGGCGCCGGGGCCGGCGCCGATGAAGTGGACGGTCATGCGGGTGCACGGCTGCCCGCGACGGCGCAGGTGGCTTGCGGCGTGGCGATGCGGGGCAGGAGCAAGGGGCCGTCGGTGGCGGCCAGGGCGGCGGCCTCGGCGATGGAGTCATGGCCCGTGTGGCGGCGGGCAGCCTCGGATCGGGTCTGGCAGCGCGGCTGGGCCTGGGCGAGGGCGGCTTCGGAGACGAACAGCAGCGGCCGGGCGAGCTGGGCGGCGGCGGCGTGGAGGCCGGGTTCGTGGCGCTTGAAGTCGGGGGCGGCGAGGGCATCGACCCGGCAGGCGGCGCGGGCTTCGGCCTGGTGAACCAGGGCCACGATGGCTTCGGCCGGGCAGCCGCGGCGGCAGCCGATGCCGGCGACGATCATGGGGGCACCGGGCTCGTGGCGAGGGCCGGCTCGGGCTTCTCGATGCGCCACTGGGTGACGGTCATGGCGGGGCGGTAGGCGGGCATGGCGCCGACCTGGTCCAGCCGTTCGATGGCGATGCGGGTCAGGGTGCCGCCGAGGCGGGCCTGCGCGTCGGTCAGGGTGGCCTCGGTGCGGAGGGCGACGGCGTTGGCGACGAGGCGGCCGCCGGGGTTGAGGGCGGCCCAGGCGGCGTCGATGAGGCCGGGCCGGTGTGCGCCGCCGCCGAGGAAGATCGCGCCGGGGGGCGGCAGGCCGGACAGGGCGCCGGGTGCCTCGGCCTCGATCACCTGCAGGGCGGGGACGCCGAGCGCGCAGGCGTTGCGGCGGATGCGGTCGGCGCGGTCGGGGCGGGCCTCGACGGCGATGGCTGAGTTGGCGGGATGGCGCAGCATCCATTCGATCGCGATCGACCCGGCGCCGGCCCCGATGTCCCACAGGCGTTCGCCCTGGCGCGGGGCGAGGGCGGCGAGGGTCAGGGCCCGGATCTCCTTCTTGGTGAGCTGGCCGTCGTTCTCAAAGCGGGTGTCGTCGAGGCCGGGGGTGAGCGGCAGGGTCGCGGCGACGGGGCCCGTGACCTCGAGTGCGACAAGGTTGAGGGCGGCGGCGGCATGCGGGTCGGTGTGGTGACGCTCGTGCGGGCCGGCGAGGCCTTCCAGTATCTGTAGATGGGCGTTCAGGCCGTGGGCGGCGAGCAGGGCGGCGATGGCGGGTGGGGTCTCGGCGCCGGCGGACAGGATCAGGAGGCGTGCGCCGGGTTGCAGATGGGGCAGCAGGGCCTGCACGGGGCGGCCGCAACAGGACAGGCAGGCGGTGTGCTGCAGCGGCCAGCCGAGGCGGGCGGCGGCGAGGGCGAAGCTGGAGGGCGCGGGCAGGATGCGGACCTCGGCACGTGGGACGTGGCGGAGCAGAAGGGTGGCGACCCCGAACCAGAGCGGGTCGCCGCTGGCGAGGACGGCGGCGGGGTGGGGGCGATGGGCCAGGAGGGTCGGCAGGGCGGCCTCCATGGGGGTGGGCCAGGGCAGGGCGGCGCCCTGGAGGAGCGGGGCGGCGAGGGCGAGGTGGCGGGCCCCACCGACGACGAGGGTGGCGCGGGCCAGGTGGGCGGCGGCGTCGGGGGCGAGGCTGCCGTCTTCGTTGATGCCGATGATCGATAGCCAGGGGGGGGCGGTCATGGTCTATCGGGCCGCATGAAGGTGCTGATCCTGGGCGGGACGACGGAGGGTTCGGCGCTGGCGGTGGCGCTGGCCGGGGATGGGCGGTTCCGGCCGGTGCTGTCGCTGGCCGGGCGGACGCGGTCGCCGGTGCTGCCGGCGGTGCCTGCCCGGCGCGGCGGGTTCGGCGGCGTGGCTGGGCTTGCCGCCTATCTGGTGGCGGAGGGGGTGGGGGCGCTGATGGACGCGACGCATCCGTTCGCGGCGACGATGCACGGCAATGCGGCGGCAGCGGCCCTGCAGGCGGGGGTGCCGCGGCTGGTGGTCTCGCGCCCGGCCTGGGTGGCGGGGCCCGGGGACCGATGGACGGAGGTGGCGGGGATGGCGGAGGCGGTGGCGGCGCTGGGTCCGGTGCCGCGGCGGGTGTTCCTGACGGTCGGGCAGCAGGAGCTGGCACCGTTCCGGGCCGCGCCCTGGCACGACTACCTGGTGCGCAGCGTGGAGGCGCCGGACGCCCTGAGCCTGCCGCCCGGGGCCCGGTGCATCGCGGCGCGCGGGCCTTTCGAGGTGGAGGGGGAGCGGGCGTTGCTGGCGGAGGCTGGCATCGAGGTGGTGGTGACGAAGAACTCGGGCGGGACGGCGGTGGCGGCGAAGCTGGGAGCGGCGCGGCTGCTGGGCATCCCGGTGGTGCTCGTGGCGCGGCCGGCAGCGCCGATGCCGCCCGTGGTGGGCACGGTGGGCGAGGCCTTGGAGTGGTTGCATCAGCTGGCCGAGCGGGGCGTGTAGAGCCAGGTGCCGCCGGCGTGCGGGATGGCGCGGGTGGCGGCGGACCCGACGAGGACGAGGGTCCGCATGTCGGCGCAGGCCGGGTCGGCGGTGGCGAGGGTGGCGAGGACCAGGTGCTCGTCGGGGCGGGTGACGGCGGTGGCGAAGACGACGGGGGTGGTGGGCGGCAGGATGGGCCGCAGGGCGTCGAGCGCCGCGGTCAGCTGCCAGGGGCGGGCGCGGGAGGTGGGGTTGTAGAGGGCCAGGACGAAGCCGGCGGCGGCGGCGGCGGTCAGGCGGTGCAGGACAAGGGGCCAGGGCTTGAGGTTGTCCGAGAGGGACAGGACGGCGAAGTCGTGGCCGAGGGGTGCGCCGAGCCGGGCGGCGGCGGCGAGCATGGCGGAGATGCCAGGCAGGACCTGGACGTCGATGCTGCGCCAGCGGGTCGGGCCGTGGTCGATGGCCTCGAAGACCGCGCCGGCCATGGCGAACACGCCGGGGTCGCCGCCCGAGATCACGGCGACGCTGCGGCCCTCGGCGGCGAGGTCGAGCGCGTGGCGGGCGCGCTCCAGCTCCACGCGGTTGTCCGTGGGGTGGCGGCACTGGCCGGGGCTGGGCGGCACGCGGTCGAGATAGGGGCCGTAGCCGACGAGGTGCTGCGCGGCGGCGAGGGCGGCGGCGGCCTGGGGGGTGAGGAGGTCGGGGTCGCCCGGGCCGATACCGATGATCGCGAGGGTCATGATGCGAGCGTCGTCATCGCGGGCGTTGGCGGCCGGGGATGAGGACGAGGGAGAAGTAGGGGGCGGCCTCGCCGGCCTGGGCCATGGGGACGAGGCGGGAGTCGGGCATGGTGCCGCGCTCGACCAGGATCGCGCGGCCGGTGAGGTCGGCGGCGGCGATGGCGGCGCGGATCTTCGGCAGGTTGGTGCCGACCTTCATGATGACGGCGGCGTCGGTGCCGCGGAGGCGGGCGGTGAGGGTGGCCTGGTCGAGGGTGCCGGGGAGGACGGTCAGGATGTCGTCGCCGTGGGTGACGGGGCGGTGCGCCTGGGACCAGCAGCCGCTCATGGCGGTGATGCCGGGGACGACAATGGTGGGGAAGCGGGGGGCGAGCCGGTCGAAGAGGTACATGGCGGAGCCGTAGAAGAAGGGGTCGCCCTCGCACAGCAGGGCGACGTCCTGGTCGGCCTCCAGCCGGTCGGCGATGGTGGCGGCGGCCTGTTCGTAGAAGGCGGTGAGGGCGGGCTCGTAGCGGGGGTCCTCGATCGGGATCTCGGTGGTGTAGGGGTATTCGAAGCGCAGGAGCTCGGCGCCGGGGGGGATGTGGGCGTCGGCGATGCGGCGGGCGTGGCCGGGGCGGCCGCGCTTGGCGAAGAAGGCGACGGCGGCGGCGGCGGCGATGGTGCGGACGGCCTTGAGGGTCAGCAGCTCGGGATCGCCGGGGCCGGTGCCGACGATATGGAGGGTGGCGGTCATTCCTTGTCGCTCGCGATGGCGTTGACGGCGGCGACGGCCATGGCGCTGCCGCCGCGGCGGCCTTGGACGATGAGCCAGGGGATGGCGGTGGTCTCGGCGAGCGCCTGCTTGGATTCCGCGGCGCCGACGAAGCCGACGGGCAGGCCGATGATGGCGGCGGGGCGGGGCGCCCCGGCGTCGAGCATGTCCAGCAGGTGGAACAGCGCGGTCGGGGCGTTGCCGATGACGACGAGCGCGCCTTCGAGGTGGGGCCGCCAGAGCTCCAGCGCGGCGGCGGAGCGGGTGGTGTGCAGGGCGGCGGCCAGGGCGGGGGTCTGCGGGTCCGTGAGGGTGCAGATCACCGGGTTGGCCGCGGGGAGGCGGGGGCGGGTGATGCCGTGCGCGACCATCTGGGCGTCGCACAGGATGGACGCGCCGGCCAGCAGGGCGGCCCGGGCGGCCGGCGCGAAGCCGGGGTGGACGTGGATCGCGTGGGTGATCTCGGGCATGCCGCAGGCGTGGACGATGCGAACGGCGATGCGGGCCTCGGCTTCGGTGAAGCGGGCAAGGTCGGCCTCGGCGCGGATGGTGGCGAAGGACTGGCGGTAGATGGCTGCGCCGTCGTGCTCGTAGATGCGGGTCATAGACTGCTCTGGAGGGCCAGGGGCGACAGGCCGGTGGCGAAGGGGGGGTCGGCGGCCCGGCCGTCGCGGACCAGGTCGTAGCGGCCGGCGTTGCCGACGAAGGTGAGGGGGGCGGGGCCGGGGTGGGCGCAGCCCTTCGTGCAGCCGGAGACGTGGGTGGGGCGGCTGGGCCGCAGCCGGGCGGCGTCGGCGCGGGCGGCGACGCTGGCGCTGACGCATCCGGGTGCGCCGATGCAGGCGGTGACGAGCAGGCGTGGGTCGGCCGGGTCGGTCATGAAGGCGGGTGCGTCGATGGCGGCATCCTGCGGGACGGTGGCCAGGAGCAGGGCGCGCCAGGGGGTGAGGCGGATGGTGGTGGCGAAGCGCTCGGCGAGGGCAACGAGGGCGTGGAGGTCGTTGGCGTGGAACTGGCCGAAGGGCGGGGCGAGGCCGAAGGCGGCGTGGCCGGTGCCGGGGTAGGGCAGCAGGCCGACGGGGGCGGGGCAGACGGCCCGGTCGGCGCGGCGCAATCCGTGGTTGGTCCCGTCGGTCCAGGCGACCAGGTCGGCGGCGACGGGGCGGTTGGCCAGGATGCCGCCGGCCTCGACGGCGATGGCGAACTTCGCGGGCAGGCCGGCGAGGCGGGGGTCGGTCAGGCAGGCGTGTTCCAGGCGCGCGGTGAAGGCCGCGGCCCTGGGGACGAGGCCGGGGTCTGCGCCCAGCAGCGGGGGCGGCATGATGGGGCGGCGCGCCTCCTGCGCTAGGGGCAGAGCGAGGCCGGCGGCGCGGATGGCTGCGGCGAAGGGGGCGGCGCTGCGGGGCGAGAGACCGCGGAGCTGGAGGTTGCCGCGTTGGGTCAGCTCGATGATGCCGTTGCCATGGAGAAGGGCGGCTTCGGCGAGCGCGCGGGCGGCCTTGGGGGTCAGGCGTGCGCCGGGCGGGTTGACGCGGACGAGCAGGCCGTCGCCGGTGTCCATCGGCTGGTCGAGGGTGGGGCACCAGCCGCGCTTGCGGGGGCTCGCCGAAACAAGGGTCGCGGTCATGGGGCGGCGTTCCGGCGCGGGTGCCACAGCCCGGCCTTCTGCACGGCGGCGAAGCGGGCGGCCATGTCGGCGCGGGCGTCGGGGTTCTCGGCCTGCAGGAAGGCGTCGACCTCGGGGTCGGCCAGGGTCGCGGCGTGCAGCAGGTCGAACTGGGCATCGAAGCGGGTGGGCAGGGTCTGGGCGAAGGCCTGCAGGGCGGCGAGGGGGCGGGCGATCTCGGCGGCGCCGCGATAGGCGTGGCGCATCTGGCCGCGGATCCAGGCCGGGTTGGCGGCGCGGCCGCGAACGATGCGTCGGACCTCCTCGGCCAGGGCGCGGGGCCGGGGGGCCTCGGGGGTGCTGGTGTCCAGGTGCCACAGGGCCGGGCGGGCGCCGAGGCTGGCGGCGGCCTGGGCGAAGCCGCCTTCGTGGGCGGCCCATTCGGGGCTGTCGAGCAGGTCGTGCTCGGCGTGGTCCTGCACGTGGACCAGGGCGTCGGCGGCGGCCACCCGGGCCGCGAGCCCGGCCGGGTCCGGCGCGCCGTCGGCGGTGCGGCCGTAGGCCCCGGCGGAGGCGCGGAGCCAGCCCTCGCCGCTGCCGTCGCCGGCGCCGTACTGGCCGCCTTGCGGGCCGTAGATGCGGGTGGCGGGATGCCCGGCCAGCGGGTTCCAGTCCGCCGCCTCGTCGCGGGCGGCGAGGGCGTGGACCAGGGCGTCGAACAGCGCGAGCTGGGCGGGAAATGCGTCGCGGAACAGGCCGGATATGCGGAGCGTGACATCGATGCGCGGGCGGTCGAGCAGCGCCAGCGGAAGGATCTCGAAGCCCGAGACGCGGGCGGAGCCGTCGTCCCAGGTGGGGCGTGCGCCGAGCAGGATCATGGCGAGGGCGAGGTCCTCGCCACCGGTGCGCATGGTGGCGCTGCCCCAGAGGTCCAGCACGAGGCTGCGGGGGTATTCGCCGTGCTCGGCGAGGTGGCGGCGGAGCAGGGCGGCGGCGGCGCGCTCGGCGAGCGTGATGGCGGATCGGGTGGGGATGGCGCGCGGGTCGATGGTGGTCAGGTTGCGGCCGGTGGGCAGGACGTCGGTGCGGCCGCGTGTGGGGGCGCCGGCGGGGCCGGGCGGGACGAAGCGGCCGTCGAGCGCGGCGAGGAGGGCGGCAGCCTCGGCGGCGGGGGAGGCCTGCAGGGCGCCCGGGTTGGTGGCTGTGCCCGGGCCGGCAGCCGTTCGGTTGCCGGGCGGGGCGCGGCCGAAGACGTGCAGGCCGTCGCGGAGCAGGAGGTCCTTCACGTCGCAGAGGTAGGCGTCGAGGTGGGCGAGGGCCGCGTCGGGGTCGGCGTCGCGCGGGGTGCCGGCCTCGAGCAGGAGGCCGGTGGCGCGGGCGTGCTCCAGGATCTCGGTGCGGAGGGCGGCGGTGCGGCGGCGGTCCATGCCGTCGGCGGCTGCGAACTCGTCGATCAGGCGCTCGAGGGTGCGGAGCGGGCCCTGGATTTCGGTGCGGCCGATGGGGGGTGTCAGGTGGCCGATGGTGACGGCGGCGAGGCGGCGCTTGGCGGGGGCGGCCTCGCCGGGGTTGTTGACGATGAAGGGGTAGATGACGGGCACCGCGCCGGCGAGGATGCGGGGCCAGCAGTCGGGGGCGAGGGCGGCGGCCTTGCCGGGGAGCCATTCGAGGCTGCCGTGGGTGCCGAGGTGGAGCAGGGCATGGACGTCCAGCGTGTGGCGGAGCCAGAGGTGGAAGGCGACGTAGGCGTGGCGCGGGGGCGTGGTCGGGTCGTGGTAGCCGGCGCGGCGGTCGAGCACGGCGCCGCGGTCGGGCTGCAGGGCGAGGGTGGCGTGGCCGAGGTGGAGGTGGCGGAGGGTGAACTGGCCGTCGTGCACGGCGGGGTCGTCCTGCGGGTCGCCCCAGGCGTCGTGCAGCGCGGCCTGCGTGGCGGCGGGGAGGGTGGCGAGCAGGCGGCGGTATTCCGGCAGCGGCAGGATGGCGGTGGGCGGGGCGGTGCAGAGTGCATCGGTCAAGTGGGCGGGGGTTTCGGTGCGGGTGGTCCAGCCGGCGTGGCCGAGGTCATCGAGGATGGCGGCGAGGCTGGCGAAGCTGTCGAGGCCGACGGCGTGGCCGCGCTGGCCGGCGATGCCGGGGTAGTCGGACAGGATGATGGCGAGGCGGCGGTCGGCACGCGGCGTGGTGGCCAGGCGGGTCCAGGCGGCGGCCCGGTCCGCGGCGGCTGCGATGCCGGGTGCGTGGGGGGCATGGTGGGTGCGGGCCCATTGCAGCGCCGGGTCGGGGGCGGCGTCGGCCTTGAAGGAGACGATCTCGGTGCCGAGCCGGCCGTCGAGCTCGGGCAGGACGACGTGCATGGCGAGGTCCGCGGGGGCGAGACCCCGGCTGGAGGCGGCCCAGGCGGGCTCGCGACTGCCGGAGAGCACGAGCTGGAGAACGGGGACTCCGGGGGCGTCCAGCGGCGAGGCGAGATCGTTCCCGTCGGGCGCGGTGGCGCGGGCGGAGAAGGCGGTGGCGTTGAGGATGACGGCGGGGCGCCAGGCCGCGAGGGTGCGGGCGACCCAGGCGGCGGTCTCGGGCGGCTTGAGGCTGGCAACGTAGAGCGCGCCGACGGCGAGGCCGCGGTCGCGCAAGGCGCGGATCAGCGCCTCGATGGGCGCGATGTCGGCGGATAGCAGGTGGGAGCGGTAGAAGACGATCGCAGCGAGGGGGGGGGCAGCGAGGGGGGGGGCAGCGAGGTTGGCCTCGGGGCCGCCGGACGGGAATGCGAGATCCAGCGCGTGGACGGCGTGTTGGGCCAAGGGTGGGGGCGGGGGCTGGGGCTTGGGGCCGAGCTGGGCGGCGTGAGTGGCCCAGGCGAGGGCTTGCGCCATGTGGGCCGGGCCGCCGGCGCGAAAGCAGGTGTCGAGGGCGGCCCAGGTTTCGGGGGGAACGGTGGAGAGGGCACGCAGGCGGGTGTCGTCGCAGGCGTCGCCCGGCAGGAGGGCGAGGGCGATGCCGTTGGCCCGGCAGAGGGCGGCGGTCTCCTCGACGCCGTAGCGCCACCATTCGACGCCGCCGAGCAGGCGGATGACGACGCAGGCGGCGTGGGCGACGGTCTTCTCGAGATAGAGGTCGACGGAGAGCGGGTGGCGGAGGCGGCCGAGGCTGGCGAGGCGGAGTTCGGGGTGGTCCGGGCGGTGGGCGGCGGCGACGCCGGCGAGGTCCGCGTCGGAGAAGGACAGCATGACGAGGGGGGCGGGCGCCTGGTCCAGGTCCTGGGCCGGGGCGTCGTCGTCGAGGCTGCGGGTTTCCCGGACCAGGAGGTGCATCAGGCGGCGGCGACGGCGCTGGTGATGGCGTGGGTGATGGCGGGCCGGTCGAGGCCCGTCTGGCCGATGACGACCATGTGGCCGGTGCGTGGCTCGTTCGGGCGCCAGGGGCGGTCGAACGCCTGGGAGAAGCGTGCGCCGACGCCCTGGATCGCGAGGCGGAGCGGCTTGCCGGGGACCGCGGCGAAGCCCTTCATGCGCAGGATGGCGTGGCGCTCGGCGACGACGCGCAGGCGGGAGAGCAGCGCGTCGGCGGCGGCGGCCTCGGGCAGGGGGACGACGAAGCTCTCGAAGTCGTCGTGCTCGTGCTCGCCATCGACGGCGTCGTGGTGGGACGGGCGGTTGACCAGGTCGAGCTGTGCGGCGGACAGGAGGCCGAGCAGGATCGCGGGGTCGAGGCGGCCGTGCTGGGCGGGGACGATCCGGACGGCGCGGGGCAGGCCGGCGGCGATCTCGGCCTGGAGGCGAACGAGGGTGGGGGCGTCGAGCAGGTCGGTCTTGTTCAGCACGACGATGTCGGCGCAGGTGAGCTGGTCCTCGTAGACCTCGGCGAGGGGGTTGTCGTGGTCGAGGCCGGGATCTTCGGCGCGCTGGCGGGCCACGGCCTCGGGGTCGTCGGCGAAGCGGCCTTCGGCGACGGCGGGTCCGTCGATGACGGTGACGACGCCGTCCACCGTGACGCGGTCGCGGATGCCGGGCCAGTTGAAGGCTTTCAGCAGGGGCTTGGGCAGGGCGAGGCCGGAGGTCTCGATAACGATGTGGTCGGGCGGGTTGGGGCGATCGAGCAGGGCCTGGATGGCGGGCAGGAACTCGTCGGCGACGGTGCAGCAGAGGCAGCCGTTGGCGAGCTCGACGATGTCGGCCTCCTCGCAGGCGGGGATGCCGCAGCCGCGGAGCAGGGCGGCATCGACGCCGACGGCACCGAACTCGTTGACGATGAGGGCGAGGCGGCGGCCGCCGGCGTTCTCGACCAGGTGGCGCAGGAGGGTGGTCTTGCCGGCACCCAGGAAGCCGGTGATGACGGTCGCAGGGATGGGGGCAGGGATGGGGGTCATGCCGCCACCTCGATTCCGGCAGCGTCGACCGCGGCTGGGTTCAGGTCGGGCATGCGGCCCAGGACGATGCGGGCGAGGGAGGGCGGGCGGCGGGAGGGCAGGACGGTGCCGGTGGGGTGCAGCGCGTAGGTTGCGGCGTAGGTGACCAGGTCGGCGGCATGACTGGGGTCGAGGCGGCCGAGGAGGTAGGTCCATTTGCCGGGGGCCGAGAGGGCGGCGGCGCAGCCGTTGTCGCAGCTGGAGAGGCACTTGACGGGCAGGACCTGGAGGTCGGGCCCGGCGAGGGCGGCGACGGCGTCGAGCATGTGCTGGCCGGGGGGGACCTGGTCGTCGGGCAACGGGCGGCCGGCGCGGCAGGTGGTGCAGACATGGAGGGTGGGCATGAGGGTACAGGCTTCCAGCAGCCATGGGTTCACCATGGACACGAGATGCCAACCGCCCCCGGGGCCCCGCCCGCGGGTCGATGCCATGCCGGCACCGCCGCCACCGGGGCACCCCGCCCGGCGTCGCGTTCCGCAACGCAGCCCGGTGGGGCCGCGCCGATGGCAGGTCTCCTGGCTCGCGGATGTGGGGATTTCGCCCCGCGCCCCCTGCATGCCTTCCCGGGATGTTGCCCAGTGGCGTGCGGCAGGGGTCTCACCGCTCACAGTTGCGGGGACAGCGCCGGTGTCGCACCGACTTCCCTTTTCACCGTCCGCAGCCGGGCCGGACGCACGGGGCGTTCGGGCTCGATTGGGACGGACCATCGGGATGCAGTATGAGCGGTTCCATGGAGCGGGGCAAATCGGAGCGGCTGGTGCGGCTGACGCTGGTGCTGGGGGGCGCGCGGTCGGGCAAGAGCCGGCATGCGGAGGGGCTGGCGATGCGGGCGCCGGCGCCCTGGACGTATGTGGCGACGGCGCAGGCGTTCGACGACGAGATGCGGGCGCGGATCGCGGCGCACCGGGCGGGGCGGGGCGCAGGGTGGGAGACGACGGAGGCGCCGCTGGATCTGGCTGGGGCGCTGGATGCGGTGACGGGGGGCGTCGCGGGCGGGGCGGGGGTGGTGCTGGTGGACTGCCTGACGTTGTGGCTGTCCAACGTGCTGCTGGGCGGGCACGACGTGGCGGCGGCGATAGCCGGGCTGGAGCAGGCGCTGGACCGGCGGGACGGGCGGACGGTCCTGGTGTCCAACGAGGTGGGCTTCGGGATCGTGCCGGACAACGCGCTGGCCCGGCGGTTCCGGGACGCGGCGGGGCTGCTGCACCAGCGGCTGGCGGCGCGGGCGGATGCGGTGGTGCTGATGGTTGCGGGGATCCCGATGGTGGTGAAATGAACGAGCGTGTGGACGAGACCGGGGACGAGACCGGGGACGAGACCGGCGACGAAACCGGGGGCGAGACCGGGGGCGAGACCGGGGGCGAGACCGGGGACGAGGCGGCGCGGCATGCCGCGAAGATGGCCCGGCGGAAGGCGGTGCAGGATGCCGAGGTCGCGTCCAAGACGGTCGAGAAGGGGCTGCTGATGGTCCATACCGGACCGGGCAAGGGCAAGACGACGGCGGCGTTCGGGCTGCTGCTGCGGATGGTGGGGCGGGGGCGGCCGTGCGGGGTGGTGCAGTTCATCAAGGGCGCCTGGTCGACCGGGGAGCGGGAGGCGTTGCGGCGGTTCGACGACCTGGTGGAGTGGCACACGATGGGCGAGGGCTTCACGTGGGAGACGCAGGACCGGGCGCGCGACGTGGCGGCGGCGGGCCGGGCGTGGGAGCAGGCGCTGGCCTTGATGGCGCGGCCGGGGCTGGGGCTGCTGGTGCTGGACGAGCTGAACATCGCGCTGCGCTACGACTACCTGGACGAGGCGATGGTTCTGGCGGGGCTGCGGGCGCGGCCTGCGGGGTTGCACGTGGTGGTGACGGGGCGGAACGCGCGGCCGGGGCTGATCGAGGCGGCGGACCTGGTGACGGAGATGGTGGTGGTGAAGCACCATTTCGCGGCGGGGGTGAAGGCGCAGGAGGGGGTGGAGTTCTAGGGAAGGGATGAAGCGGGTGGGCCGGGCGCTGATGATCCAGGGGACGGGATCGAGCGTGGGAAAAAGCCTGCTGGTGGCGGGGCTGGCGCGGGCGTGCCTGCGGCGGGGGATCTCGGTGCGGCCGTTCAAGCCGCAGAACATGTCCAACAACGCCGCGGTGACGGCGGATGGGGGAGAGATCGGGCGGGCGCAGGCGCTGCAGGCGCGGGCGGCGGGGGTGGCACCCAGCGTGCACATGAACCCGGTGCTGCTGAAGCCGCAGAGCGAGGTGGGGTCGCAGGTTGTGGTGCAGGGGCGGGTGCGGGGCTCGGCGCGGGCGCGGGAGTACCAGGCGATGAAGCCGGGGCTGCTGCCGGCGGTGCTGGACAGCTTCGGGCGACTGCAGGCCGAGGCCGAGCTGGTGCTGGTGGAGGGGGCGGGCAGCGCGTCGGAGGTGAACCTGCGGGCGGGCGACATCGCCAACATGGGGTTCGCGCGGGCGACGGGGACGCCGGTGGTCGTGGTGGGCGACATCGACCGGGGCGGGGTGATCGCGAGCCTGGTGGGGACGCAGGCGGTGCTGGACCCGGCCGACGCGGCGCTGGTGTGCGGCTTCGTCGTGAACCGGATGCGGGGGGATGCGAGCCTGTTCGCGGACGGCATGGCGTTCATCGCGGCGCGGACGGGGTGGCCGGCGTTGGGTCTGGTGCCGCATTACGGGGCGGCGGGGGTGCTGCCGGCGGAGGATGCGGCAGACCTGGTGGCGGGGACCCCGGGGGCCGCACCCAGTGGGGGGGGCGTGCGGGTGGTGGTGCCGCTGCTGCCGATGATCGCCAACTTCGACGACCTGGACCCGCTGGCGCAGGAGCCGGGGATCGCGCTGGTGCTGGTGCGGCCGGGGCAGGCGCTGCCGGTGTGCGACGTGGTGCTGCTGCCGGGGTCCAAGAGCACGATCGCGGACCTGCAGGCATTCCGCGCGGCGGGGTGGGACGGGGACCTGGTGGCGCACCGGCGGCGGGGCGGGCGGGTGCTGGGGGTGTGCGGCGGCTATCAGATGCTGGGGGCGGCGGTGGCGGACCCGGACGGGGTGGAGGGGCCGCGGGGGACGCAGCCCGGGCTGGGGCTGCTGGACGTGACGACGGTGCTGAGCGGGGAGAAGCGGCTGGAGGCGGTGCGGGGCGTGGATGCGGCGGGGGTGGGTTTCGCCGGGTATGCGATGCACATGGGGCGGACGTCGGGGGCGGATTGCGCGCGGCCGATGCATCGTCTGGCGGGTGGCTTGCCGGATGGGGCGATCAGCGCGGACGGGCTGGTGTCCGGGACGTATGTGCACGGGTTGTTCCAGGATGACGGGCAGCGGGCGGCGTGGCTGCGGCGGTGGGGGGCCGCGCCCTCGGGGCATCGGCACGAGGCGGCGGTGGAGGCGGCGCTGGACGGGCTGGCCGCGCATCTGGAGACGCACATGGATGTGGGCCGGCTGCTCGGGTTGGCGCGGTGATCAGGCCAGCGTGAAGGCGGCCAGGAGCACGGCGGCGGCGATCTGCAGGGCGCAGGCGCGGCGATAGAGGGCGAGGGCGCGGTCGATGTCGCCGGCGGTGGCGTGAGGTTCGCCGTCGCCCATCCAGGCGTCGTCGACCGTGGTCCCGTCGTAGATGCGGGGGCCGGCGAGGCGGAGGCCGATCGCGCCGGCCATGGCGGCCTCGGGCCAGCCGGCGTTGGGCGAGCGGTGATGGCGGGCGTCCCGGCGGACGGCGCGCCAGGCCCGGGCCGCGTCGGCGCCCGGGGTTATGGCGGCGGCGGCCATGATCCAGAGGGCGGCGAGGCGGGAGGCCGGGAGGTTGACCAGGTCGTCGAGGCGGGCGGCGGCCCAGCCGAAGTGTTCGTAGCGGGGGGTGTGGTGGCCGATCATGCTGTCGGCGGTGTTGATGGCCTTGTAGGAGGCGATGCCGGGCAGGCCGAGCAGGGCGCACCAGAGGGCCGGGGCGACGACGCCGTCGGCGAAGTTCTCGGCCAGGCTCTCGATGGCGGCGCGGGCGACGGCGGGGGCGTCGAGGCGTTCGGGGTCGCGGCCGACGATGCGGGCGACGGCGGCGCGGCCCTGCGGCAGGCCGTGGCGGAGGGCGGTGGCGACGTCGGCGACATGCTGGCCGAGGCTGCGCTGGGCGAGGAGGGTGCTGGCCGCGGCGGCCGACGCAAGGGTGCGGGGCCAGCCGGGCGGGAGTGCGGTGGCGAGGAGGATCGTGGCGGCGGCGACGGGGAGCAGGAGGGCGGCGAGGGCCAGGGCGCCGGTGACGCGGCTTGCAGCGGGGTGGTTGAGGCGGCTCTCGAGGGCGGCGAGCAGGGTGCCGATCCAGACGACGGGGTGGCTGACGGCGCGGAACAACGGTGCGGGGTAGCCGAAGGCGGCCTCGATGAGCAGAGCGGCGGCGGCGATGTCGATGGTGTGCATGCCGGGCAAGCTTAGGGGTTTGTTGACGTTTTTCTATCAGCGTGGCGCCATGGCCCTGGACTCGCTCGCGCTGTCGTTGTTTTCGCAGTCAGGCACGGACGTGACGTCGTCCCTGCTGGGCGCGCTGTATGGCACGGTGGCGGCGGCAGGCACGGGGACCGGGGGCAACCCGATCCTGGCGCTGAAGGTTGCGGAGCTGGGGGAGACGAAGGGCGTGGCGGCGGTGTCGGCGCAGCCTGCGACGGCGCGGGATCTGGCGGGGTTCAGGGCGGGGCTGGCGACGGCCAAGACCCCGGCGGCGCTTCTGGCCAACCCTGCAGCGCTGAAGGTGCTGCTGACGGCCAACGGGTTGGGGGACCAGGTGCAGTTCGCGGCGCTGGCGAGCAAGGCGCTTCTGTCGGACACGTCGCAGGCGGGGTCGTTGGCGAGCAAGCTGGTCAACCCGCAATGGCTGGCGGTGGCGAAGACGTACGACTTCGCCAACAAGGGGCTGAGCGTGTTGCAAGCGGCGGCGGCGACCAGCGCGGTGGTGAGCGGCTATGCGGAGGTGCAGTGGCGGACGAGCCTGGATGCGGGCACGCCGGGGCTGTCGAATGCGCTGGATTTCCGGAGCCGGGCTTCCGGGATTACGTCGGTGGATCAGATTTTGGGCGATGCAACGCTGCGGGCGGTGGTGACGACGGCGCTGGGGATCCCGCAGCAGATCGCGTTCCAACCGCTGGAGGCGCAGGAAAAGGCCGTCAGCAGCCGGCTCGACCTTTCGAACCTGCAGAGCCCGGCCTTCGTGGAGCAGTTCGCCAAGCGGTATCTGGTGGCCGTGCAGGCGGCCGGGGGGTCCGGCGGGACGGCCGGCGTGACCAGCCTGTTCGCGTGAAGGGCCCGAGTTGCGGCGGGTCAGGAGATGGCGTGGCCTTGCAGCTCGCCGGTGCGGGCGAGGGCGCGCCAGGGGCGAGCGAGGCGCAGCGCGACGCGAAACCGGTCGGCCTCGGGGTCCAGCGTCTGGACGATCATGCCGGTGGTGCCCGGGACACAGGTGGCGAGCGGGTGGCCGTCGGGGCCGAACAGCTGGGAGGGGAGGGCGCGGCTGACGGCGACGGGGGTGGCGAGGCTGACCCAGTAGCAGTTGGTTGCGGCATGGGCGCGGGCCATGATGGCCTGCATCGGCTCGAACGAGTAGCTGGACAGCAGCATGCAATCGACGCCGAGGCGCTCGTACTCGGCGAACAGGTGCGGGAACACGACCTCGATGCACAGGGCGCAGCCGAAGCGCAGGCCGTCGACCTCGAACATCAGGGGGTCCTGGCCGGGGGTGTACCACCAGGTCAGCTCGGTGTTGGAGCACAGGCGCTTGGCGTAGCGGCCGGCGACGACGCCTTGGTCCGAGATGACGTACAGGCTGTTCTGGGGCCAGCGCTCGGGTTCGGTGCGGGACTTGCCGGTGGGAAGCGAGCGATGGTTGGCGCCGAGCACGACCCAGATGCCGAGGCGGCGGGCCAGGTCGGCGATGTGGTCGCGTTCGGCTTCGAGCGTGGTCCAGTCGACCTGGGACCAGGCGGCGATCTGCAGCTCGATATAGCCGGACAGGGCGCATTCCGGGAAATGCACCAGGCGTGCGCCGGACTGGGCGGCCAGCAGCATGGCCGCGCGGATGGCACGGCCGTTCTGCCGAACGTCGGGCCCGATCTCTCCCTGAACCGTGGCAAGGGTGAACATGGCGGCAGCCTACAAAGGCCGTGGTGACCGCAGCAAGCTCGTTGGTGTAACGGACTGTCTCCAACTGTTTGAAAACGGTTCATAAGTCTCGATTTCCCGCATCTTGCGAGGCCGCGTGGCCGGGGGCGGGCGGCCTTCCGCCTGGACGGGCTGCGGGTAATCTCATATAGCCGCCGGATGCTCGCCCAGCAGCTCGCAAACGGCGTCCTGCTCGGCGCCACCTATGCCCTATTCGCCCTCGGCTTCACGCTGATGTTCGGGGTGCTGCGGGTCATCAACCTGACGTATGGATTTTATTTCTCGGCCGGCGCCCTGGTGGCGTTGTGGCTGACGCGCAGCTGGGGCCTGGGGATCTGGGCGGCGCTGCCGCTGGCGGCGGTGGCGGCCGGGCTGATCGCGGTGGTGCTCGATGCCCTGTTGCTGACCCGGCTGCGGCGGCGGCAGGCGCCGGAGCTGTCGTTCCTGATGGTGACGCTGGGGGGTGTGCTGGCGCTGTATGCGGCGCTGGCGGCGTGGCTCGGGTCCGACATCCGGCGGCTGCCGCCTGGGGTGATCTCGGCGGAGGCGTTCACGCTGGGGCCGGTGCGGATCACGGCGGCGCAGCTGCTGGTGCTGGGGGCGACGGCGGTGCTGGTGGGGGCGCTGACGCTGCTGATGCGGGGGACGCGGCTGGGGCTGGCGATCCGGGCGATGGCGGAGAAGCCGGACGCGGCGCAGCTGATGGGGATCGACACGGGGCGGGCGGCGGCGCTGGTATCGTTCGTATCGGGGTGCCTGGCCGGCGCCGGCGGCGTGCTGATCGGGCTGAATTTCAACGCGATCCACCCCTACATGGGCGAGACGATGATGCTGCGGGGCTTCGTGGTCATCATCGTGGGCGGCATGGGGGATCTGCGCGGCGCGGTGCTGGCCGGGCTGGCGCTGGGGGTGATCGAGGTGATGACCGCGGGGTACCTGTCGTCCGGGCTGAAGGAGGCGGTGGCGTTCCTGATCCTGGTGGCGGTGCTGTGGACGCGGCCTTCGGGCCTGTTCGGGCGTGCCGTGATGCGGCGGGCCTGAGATGCCGCCCTGGCTCGACGACCTGCTGTGGACCTACCAGAACCTGGTCTATGCCCTGGGGATCAACGGGTTGCTGGCGCTGTCGATGTATGTGGTGCTGGCGGTGGGGCAGCTGAGCCTGGGGCAGGCGGCGTTCATGGGGCTGGGCGCCTATTCGTCGGCGCTGATGACGTTGAAGCTGAAGCTGCCGTTCCTGCTGGTGCTGCCCGCCAGCGTGGTGGTCCCGGTGCTGTTCGCGCTGGCGGTGGGGGTGCCGACGCTGCGTCTGGCGGGGGTATACCTGGCGATCGCGACGATCGGGTTGGGCGAGGTGCTGCGGGCCTTGTATCTGAACGTGGATTATCTGGGTGGCGCGCTGGGCCTGTCGGGGATCCCGGAGCGGGGCGAGGTTTGGATGATCTATGGGCTGCTGGGGGTGGCGGTGGCGGGGCTGTGGCTGGTGGGGCGAAGCCGGATCGGCCGGGCGATGGAGGCGATGCGCGAGGACGAGACGGCGGCGGCGGTGATGGGCATCCCGGTCGGGCGGTATCGGATGGGCGCGCTGCTGGCGTCGGCGGTGCTGGCGGGGGTGGCCGGGTGCCTTTCGGCGCATGTGTCGAGCTTCATCGGGCCGAACGAGTATGGGTTCGAGCCGGCGGTGACGATCCTGTCGTATGCGCTGCTGGGCGGGATCGGGACGCCGCTGGCGCCGGTGCTGGGAGCCTGGGTACTGACGCTGCTGCCGGAGCTGCTGCGCGGCATCAGCGACGTCAGGCTGGTGGTGAACGGGGTGATTATCGTGCTGGCGGTGCTGTTCCTGCCGAACGGGCTGCTGGGGTCCCGCATGCGGCGGCGGGCGGCCTAGCCCTTCATGATCGACGGGAACGCGCGTCGGCAGCCCGACCTGTATTGGCGGCAGATGGAGCAGTGCAAGGCCGCGAGCGTCTGCATTCGGCTATACCGCAACCGGCTCTCAAAGTGGGTCCGCGGGATCGAGTTGGTTCGTGCGGTGGGGTCCAGCGGAAGCCTGGCGGCCTGGGTCTGGTGGCGCGAGCACCCGTTCCTGTGGTCGGGCATCATTGCCGGGCGCGCAGGTCATCGATGCTGAGCGCCAGAGGCGACGATCATGGACCGTTGTGCAAAGCTGCGGCGACTGCAAGAGACGCAGGCCTATTTCATAGCGACGTACTCGGAAGGGTTGCCCCGGTGAACGACAACGATCAGACGCTTCAAAGGCTCGAGGCTCCTTCCGGTCTGGAAAAGAGCATTTTTTCGGCGTTCGACGTGAATGTGCCGATGCCAGCCGATACGGCAGCGCCGCCGGATCGGGAACCTGTGCCTTCGGTCACACATACCCGACCCGTCGAGGCGTGAATTTGGCGCGATGACGCTGCTGCGCCTTGTGGGGCTGACGCGCCGCTTCGCGGGGCTGGTGGCGGTGGACGACGTGACGATGGACGTGGCGGCGGGCGGCGTGCATGCGGTGATCGGGCCGAACGGGGCGGGCAAGACGACGCTGTTCAACCTGGTCAGCGGGCTGGTGGCGCCGAGCGCGGGGCGGATCGTGCTGGACGGGACGGAGATCGGGGGGCTGCCGCCGGAGCGGCGGGCGGCGCTGGGGCTGGGGCGGACGTTCCAGAACATCCGCATCTTCGGCGCGATGACGGTGCTGGAGAACGTGTTGACCGGGCTGCACCCCCGGATGCACGCGGGGCTGGGGGGCGTGCTGCTGCGGCTGCCGGGGTTCCGCGCCGAGGAGCGTGCGGCGGTGGCGCGGGCGCGGACGGCGCTCGACGTGGTGGGGCTGTCGGGGGTGGCGGAGCGGCAGGCGGGCGGGCTGTCGTATGGCGACCAGCGCCGGCTGGAGATCGCTCGGGCCTTGGCGCCGGAGCCGAAGCTGCTGCTGCTGGACGAGCCGGCGGCGGGGATGAACCCGGCTGAAACGGAGGCGCTGGCGGTGCTGGTGCGACGCTTGCGGCAGCTGGGGACGACGGTGCTGCTGGTGGAACACGACATGGGGTTCGTGATGGACATCTCGGACCACGTGACGGTGCTGAACTTCGGGCGGCGAATCGCGGACGGCCTGCCGGGTGCAGTGCGGCGCGACCCGGCCGTGATCGAGGCGTATCTGGGCCACAAGGTCGCGGCGCGGCTGGAGGCGGGGGCCCGGGCGGGGGTGCGGGGGGTATGAGCGCCCTTGATGTGGAGGGGCTGGAGGTCGGGTACGGGCGGATCGGGGTGGTGCACGGGGTCAGTCTGCGCGTGCCGGAGGGGGGAGTGGTGTGCCTGATCGGGGCGAACGGGGCGGGCAAGACGACGATCTTGCGGACGATCTCGGGCCTGGTGCGGCCGCGGGCGGGGCGGATCGGGTTCGGGGGCGTGGACATCACGGGGCGGGCGGCGCACCGGATTGCGGCGGCCGGGCTGCGGCAGGTGCCGGAGGGGCGGCAGTGCTTCGCCGAGCTGACGGTGGCCGAGAACCTGGTGATCGGGGCGTACCTGGTGCCGGGCCGGGCGGAGATCGCGCGGCGGCAGGATGCGGTGCTGGGGCGGTTCCCGCGGCTGCGGGAGCGGCTGGGGCAGTTCGCCGGGTCGCTGTCGGGGGGCGAGCAGCAGATGCTGGCGATCGGGCGGGCGCTGATGGGGGCGCCGCGGCTGCTGCTGCTGGACGAGCCGAGCATGGGGCTGGCGCCGCTGTTCGTGGAGGAGATCTTCGCGATCATCGCAGCGTTGAAGGCGGACGGGACGACGATATTGCTGGTGGAACAGAACGCCTCGGCGGCGCTGGACGTGTCGGACCACGCCTATGTGCTGGAGACCGGGCGGATCGTGCTGGAGGGCCCGGCGGCGGCGGTGGCGGCGGACCCGGCGGTCGCGGCGGCTTATCTGGGGGGGTAGGCGGGCCGGGCGCTCGAGGTGGTCAGCCCGACGTCCGGGCGGCGGGACCGGATCGTGAAGCCGCGGGAGTATGGGGCGGTGGCGTCGATCTGGCAGTCTGTGCCGGTGGAGCCGACGGGGGCCGGGGTGACGGTCTTCAGCCGGGCTGCGGGCGGGCATGGGTGGACGGCGGCGACGCTGACGGAGGCGGACGTGCTGGGGCTACCGGAGATCGGGATCGCTGTGCCGGTGGCGGCGTTCTACGAGGGGTTGGAGCTGGTTCCGGGGTAGCGGGCGGGCCGCTTCGGTCGGATGCGGCTCAGTGCTGCATGCCCCAGCGGCGGACGGTGCGGCGTTCGATCCAGCGGAAGACGAGGTTCTCGACGGCGAGGCCGATCAGGATGACGCTGAACAGGCCGGCGAACACGGCGGGGATTTCGAGTTGGTTCTTGTTCTCGAAGATGAACCAGCCGAGGCCGCCGGCGCCGGAGGCGACGCCGAAGACGAGTTCGGCGGCGATCAGCGTGCGCCAGGCGAAAGCCCAGCCGACCTTGAGGCCGGTCAGGATGCTGGGGAAGGCGGCCGGGATCAGGATGGCGAGCACGTAGCGGAAGCCGCGCAGCCCGTAGTTGCGGCCGACCATGCGCAGGGTGGTGGACACGCCGAGGAAGCCGGCGTGCATGTTCAGCGCGACCACCCACAGCACGGAATGGACCAGCACGAACACGAGGCTGCCGTTGCCGAGCCCGAACCACAGCAAGGCCAGCGGCAGCAGCGCGATGGCGGGCAGCGGGTTGAACATGCTTGTCAGCGTCTCGAGCAGGTCGTTGCCGATCCGCGTGTTGATGGCGGCGATGGACAGGACGGTGGCGAGGACGACGCCCACAACGTAGCCCATGAGCAGGACCCGGACGGACGACCAGGCGCGGTTCGGCAGGACGCCGTTGACGATGTTGGCCCAGAAGGCGCGCATGGTGTCGCCGAAGGTGGGGAACAGCAGGTCGTTGTCGAGGTAGGTGGAGTAGGCCTGCCAGACGACGCACAGGCCGACGATCAGCAGGGCCTTCCGGATCCAGCCGTGGTTGAACAGGCGTTCCAGGGCGGGGATGGGGCGTTCGACGGCGTCGCGGCCACTGAAGGCGACGACCTGCTGTTCGACGTAGGGCTCGCGGAACGGCGGCGTGGGTGGGGCCTGGGCGGCTTGCGCCGGGAAAGGCGCAGGTTCGGGGGGCCGGGTGGTGATGCTCATGCGAACAACAGGTCGTGGATGCGGTTCTCGAGACCGAGCTGGGCCTCGCCGTCGATGGTTTCGCGCGGCAGGCTGTCCATCTCGGCCCGGACCTGGCCGGGGTGGGGGGTCAGCAGAAGGATGCGGTTGCCCACCTTGATGGCCTCGTTGATGCTGTGGGTGACGAAGAGGACGGTGAAGCGCGTGTCGTCCCAGAGGCGGAGCAGCTCGTCCTGCATGGTGCGGCGGGTCAGGGCGTCGAGCGCGGCGAAGGGTTCGTCCATCAGCAGGATCTGCGGTTCCATCGCCATGCCGCGGGCGATGGCGACGCGCTGCTTCATGCCGCCCGAGAGGGTGTGGGGGTAGGCGTCGGCGAAGGCGGAGAGGCCGACCTTGTCGATGTAGTAGTTCGCCCGTTCCTTGGCCTGGGCGCGGGAGAGGCGGCGGGTGGCGAGCAGGGGGAAGACGATGTTGTCGCGCACGCTCTTCCAGGGCAGCAGCTGGTCGAACTCCTGGAAGACCATCATGCGGTCGGGGCCGGGTCCGGTGATCTTGCGGCCGTGGAGGTGGAACTCGCCTTCGACCGGGTCGAGGTAGCCGGCGACGGCCTTCAGCAGGGACGACTTGCCGCAGCCGGACGGGCCGAGCAGGACGAAGCGGTCGCCGGGGTAGACCTGGAAGCTGACGCGGTGGGTGGCGGTGACGATGCGTTCGGCGGTGCGGTACTGCAGCGTGACGCCGCGGACGTCGAGAAGCGGCCCATCGAGAAGCTGCCCATCGAGAAGCGTCGCATCGAGAAGCTGCACGTCCGGCGGGGCCACGCCTGGCGTCGGGCCGGCGGACAAGGCGGCGGACTGTTCCAATTTCGCTCCCGATCTTCTTTGGCGGGAGTGTCCTGGAAGTGGCCGCCCCTGTCCACCGTCACGGGGCCAGGATAGGCTGCGGGCCACGAAGAAACCGGAGGAAGCCATGCCGTGTCGCCGTTCGCTGCCGTGGGCTGCGCTGTCGCTGTTCGCTGTGCTGGCTTTGCCCGGCGTGGTCCGGGCGGAGGTGAGCGAGGTGCGTATCACGAAGCAGCCGGGGATCATCTACCTGGCGCCGATCGTGATGGAGCAGCAGAAGCTGGTCGAGAAGGCCGGGGAGGCGCTGGGGATCAAGCTCTCGGCCCAGTACGTGACCTTTGGGGGCGGCGGGGCGGCGACGGATGCGCTGCTGTCGGGCAACGTGGACGTGGTGACGACGGGGGCGAGCAACATGCTGCTGCTGTGGGACCGGACGCGGGGCCAGGTGAAGGGCCTGGCGGGCTCCTCGGCGACGCCGATGTGGCTGCTGAGCAACAACCCGGCGGTCAAGTCGCTGACGGACCTCAAGCCCACGGACAAGATCGCGGTGCCCACGGTGAAGGTGTCGAGCCAGGCGATCATCCTGCAGATCGCGGCGCGCAAGCTGTTCGGCGACGCGCAGTTCGACCATTTCGACGCGATGACGGTGACGCTGGGTCATCCGGACGCGCAGGCGTCCTTAACGGGCGGGGGCGGGGCGCTGACGGGGCACTTCTCGGGCGCGCCGTATCAGGCGGCGGAGGCGGCGGCGCCCGGGTTGCACGTGGTGACGACGAGCGACGCGATCCTGGGCGGGCCATACAGCAACGCGGTGTATTTCGCCTCGACCAAGTTCCACGATGCGAACCCGACGGTGATCCGGGCCTTCATGGCCGCGGCTTCGGAGGCTTCGGCCTATATCGCGGCGCATCCGGCGGAGGCTTGCGCGCTGTACCTGAAGGCGACGGGCGAGAAGGGGACGGTGGAGCAGATGCTGGGACAGATCGGCGATCCGCGGACGAGCTTCTCGACGGCACCGTTCGGCATGATGACGGTTGCAAACCACATGGTGCTGACGAAGGTGCTGAAGACGCAGCCGGCGCGGTGGCAGGACTTCTTCTTCCCGGAGGCGGCGGCGCTTCCGGGTAACTAGGAGCGGGACACCCGGGGGTGGGACGGCCGGGCCGTGCAACGGACCGTGATGGCCGGCGGGAGAACCGTCGGCGTGCGGGCGCGTAGGCAGCTGATCCACAACAACGGAGACATGCCATGGACGGCGACGCACACGATGATCCCGCACACGAGATCTATCATACCGGGTTGCGCAACATGCACGCGCTGGAGATGACGGCGATCGAGTTGACGGAACGCCAGGTCGAACGGCTCGAAAACTATCCGGAGATGAAGGCCCGGCTGCAGCAGCACCATACCGAGTCGCAGGAGCAGGCCAAGCGGCTGGAGGCGATCCTGGCGCGGCACGAGACCTCGTCCTCGGCGCTGAAGGACGCGGTGACGGGCGTGATGGGCAACGTGGCGGCGGCGCTGCACGTTCCGGCACCGGACGAGATCCTGAAGAACACGTTCGCCAACTTCGCCTTCGAGCACCAGGAGATCGCGGCCTACACGAGCCTGATCGCGATGGCGGAGGCAATGGGCGACACGGGATCGGTCAGCGCGTTGAAGCAGTCGCTTGCGGAGGAGCAGGCGATGGCAGACTTCATCGAGCGGCAGATCGTGCCGACCACCCAGCGCTTCCTGCAGCTGACCCGGCAGGGTGCGAAGGCGGGCGTCTAGGCTCCTCCTGCAGCCCTGGAAGCCGTCGGGCCCTGACGGGCCTGGCGGCTACTGCGCTTTCTCGTGCTCGGCGGTGGCTACCGCCTTGTAGTCATAGGTCGGGAAGAACTCGGTCCGATAGGGCCCCCAGGCGGTGTCCTCGAGCACTCGGTTGATCTCGCGCAGGCGGGTCGCGGGGAAGCGCAGGACGAGGATCTGACCGATGCCCATCACGACGTTCCAGCTGACGACCTCGATGCCCGGCGGTGGAAAAGCCTTGTAGAAGCCTTGCCGGGCGAGCTGCTCGTTCAAGGCGGCGAGCGGCCGGGACTGATCGTGCTTCAGGAACACCGTCAGCAGCATCGCATTATCGGCCGTGGCCGTGGCGGTCCCGGCGGAGGGCGGGGCGACCTGCTGAGCGTGGGCCGGTCCGGGCAGGACCGTGACGGCGCATGCTACCAAGACAAGGATGCGAAGCATGTGGCGGCGGACCATGGTCTGCTCGGTCATCTCGGCACTCCTGGACGGACGGGATCAGTAGCGTGCCCGGATCATGCCGATCCGGGCACGCTTCCAATCGTTGATCGAACCGCGTTTGTCACCGGTCCAGGCTGAAGAAGCGTGACGCGGTCATGCTCTAGAACCCGAAGGCGACCCTGGCCAGGTTGCCGCGCTTGAGGTTGCGGAAGCGGGCGAGGGCCATGAGGGGGAAGAAGAGGCGGTAGCCGTGGTAGCGGAGGTAGAAGACCTTCGGGAAGCCGACGGCGGTGTAGGCCTGTTCGGCCCATTCGCCGTCGGGCAGCTGGGTGCGGGCGAGGAAGTCGACGCCGCGGGCGACGGCGGGGCCGGTCTCGCCGGCGGCCATCAGGCCCAGCAGGGCCCATGCGGTCTGGGAGGGGGTGCTCGTGTGGTATTCGCCGGCCGGGGCGTCGGCGTAGCTTTCCTCGTCCTCGCCCCAGCCTCCGTCGTCGCGTTGCCGGGCCAGCAACCAGGTGACGGCGCGGCGGAGGGTCGGGTCGTCGTGGGACAGGCCGGCGGCGTTCAGGGCGCACAGGACGGACCAGGTGCCGTAGATGTAGTTGGTGCCCCACCGGCCGAACCAGCTGCCGTCTTCCTCCTGTTCGCGGCGGAGGTAGTCGATGGCGCGGGCCATGGCGGGCTCGGTGGCGTCGTGGCCGATCTGCGCCAGGAACGAGACGCAGCGGGCGGTGACGTCGGCGGTGGGCGGGTCGAGCAGGGCGCCGTGGTCGGCGAAGGGAATGTGGTTGAGGAACTCGTGGTCGTTGTCGGCGTCGAAGGCGCCCCAGCCGCCGTTGGTGCTCTGCATGCCGAGCACCCAGTCGCGCGCCAGCAGGACGCGGGTGTGGTGCTGCGGGTCGCCGTTGCGGTGCAGCAGCATGCCGACGACGGCGGTGTCGTCGACGTCGGGGTAGTGGGCGTTCTCGTATTGGAAGGCCCAGCCGCCGGGGGGTGCGTCGGGGCGGACGTCCGCCCAGTCGCCCTTCACGTCCGTCACCTGGTGGCTGGCCAACCAGGCGCAGGCGGCGTCGACCTGCGGGGTCGCTGCGCCCTCGGCCTCGGCGACGGCGTGGCCGGCCAGGCTCGTGTCCCAGATCGGGGAGAGGCAGGGCTGGCAATAGGCTTCGTCGGGCGTCTGGACCATCAGCTTCCGGACGGCGGCCCAGGCGGTGGCGGCATGGCCGTCCGGATCGGTTTTTGCAGGATCGGGGCCGGCGATCTCGTAGCCGAGGGCATCGAACATCATGACGGTGTTGGCCATCGCGGGGTAGATGGCGCCCAGGCCGTCCTCGCCGTTCAGGCGCTCGGTGACGAAGGCGACGGCCTGGTCGACGGCGCGTTGGCGCAGGCGGGTGGGGAAGAGCGGCTCGGCGACGCGGACGACGGTGTCGACGGCCTTGAAGACGGGGCCCCAGGCGCTGCGGTAGGGGCCCCGGATCCAGTCGGTGACCTGGTCGGGGGGCGTCGGGAACAGCTCGCTGATGCTGATGCCGCGGGGGTTGCGGGCCTGGGGCCGCAGCGCCATGAGCACCAGCAGGGGCACGAGCACGGTGCGCGACCAGTAGCTGACCTTGCTGAGGTGGAAGAAGAACCACTTCGGCAGGTGCATGATCTCGACCGGCATGGCCGGGGTGGCGCGCCAGGGGACCTGGCCGAACAGGGCGAGCTGGATGCGGGTGAAGACGTTGCAGCGTGCGGCGCCGCCGGCGTCCAGGATGGCGGCGCGGGCGCGCTGCATGTGCGGCAGGTCCTGGTCGTCACCGATGGCCTTCAGCGCGAAGTAGGCCTTGACGCTGGCGCTGAGGTCGAATGCGCCGTCGTGGAACAGCGGCCAGCCGCCGTGCTCGCCCTGGATGCGGCGGAGGTAGACGCCGATCTTGGCCTGCAGCAGGGGGTCGATCCGGTCGAGGTAGTGCTCCAGCAGCACGTATTCGGCGGGGATGGTGGCGTCGGCCTCAAGCTCAAACACCCAGTGGCCGTCGGGGTTCTGGCGGCGCAGCAGGGCGGCCGACGCGCCCTCGATCGCGGCCTCGATCACGTGGTCCAGGGCGGGGCCACGGCCGGCTTGCGCCGACGACGCGACGCCCGGCACGCCCAGGGGCACACCGGGGGTGGCGCCCAGAGGCGCACCCGAAGGCGCGAGGTCGGGGATGATCATGTCGGGGGGCATCGCGATTTTGAACTACACCTCAGAGGAACAACGCGGCTGCGGCCCTGCCGGACCTGATGGCACCTTCGATCGTCGCGGGCAACCCGGTGGCCGTCCAGTCCCCGGCCAGGACGAGGTTGTCGAAGCCGATGCGGGCGCCGGGGCGCCTGGCGTCCTGGACCGGTGTGGCGGCGAAGGTCGCCCGTCGCTCTCTTATGACGCGATGTGGCGGCATCGGTCGATCAAGCTGCAGTGCGGCGCACACATCGGCCCAGACCTGTTGCGCCAAAGTGACAGGGGGTGTGTCTATGGCGTGATTGCCGGCCGAGATGGTGACGCTGACGACGCCGGGCTTGAGGAAGACCCACTCGGCGGTGCCGCCGACCAGGCCGATGAAGCCGGATTCGGCGATGTCGGGCAGGGTGGTGGGGGCATCGAGCCGGTAGTGGACGTTGAGGATCGATTCGAACCGGTCGGGGGTTTCGAGGCCGGGGAGGAGGGCGGCGGCGACCGGGGCGGGGACGGCCAGGACGATCGCTTCGTCGATGTCGAGCGGCGTGTCGTCGAGTGCGATCGCGCAGGTCGCGCCTGGTTCGTCCCCGGTATCGATGGCGGCCACCCGGCTGCCGAGGCGCAGCGTTGCGCCGCGGGCCTGGAGGCAGGCGAGGGCCGGGTCGATGAAGCTTTCGGACAGGCCTTCGCGGGGGAAGGCGGGGATGCAGGCATGGCCGCCGGCCGACAGCGTCTCCCGCATCACGGCGCCCAGCAGGCGGGCGCTCCCTTCCGCGGGCGCGGTGTTGAGGGCGGCGATGGCCAGGGGTTCCAGCAGTCGGCGGTACAGGACGCCGTGCGGCAGCGCGCCTGCCACCGTCGCTTCCGGCGGGGCGCGGTGGAGGGCCAGCGCGGGCAGGGCGTCGCGCAGGCGCATGCCGGGCACGCGGCGGCTGGGCACCAGCATCCACCAGGGCAGGCGGCCACGGTTGGGGCGCAGGGTCCAGCGCTCGCCGGTGACGAGGTCCATGAAAGGGAACAGCGGCCGGTCGGGGCCGGTCATGGTGGCCCGTGCGCCGATCTCGTCCAGGAAGGCGAAGGTGGCGTGGTTGCCGGACAGCAGCAGGTGGTTGCCGTTGTCGATGCGGCAGCCGAGGGTGCGGTCGACGTAGGAGCGGCAGCGCCCGCCGGCGTGGGGGCTGGCCTCGTGCAGCGTGACCTGGATGCCGGCGCGGGTGAGGCTGAGTGCGGCGGCGAGGCCGGCGAGGCCGGCGCCGACGACGTGGACATGCGTGATCGGGGAGGCGACGGGGCTGCGGCCGCCCACCCGCGCGAGGGTGGTGCGCGGGGAGAAGTCGGCAGTCATCGGAGGTGCTTCAGGGCGATGCGGAGCTTCTGCCAGCGACTGAGGCGGACGGGGATCTCGGGGTTGGCCCAGCCGCGGTGCTGCAGGCGGTCCAGCAGGGCGCCATAGGTGGCACCCATGAGGCGGGCGGGCTTCATGGCGCGGGGGTCGCAGCGGAGCATGGCGGCGGCGGCGCTATCGAAGTGGCGGTGGGCGGTCGCGGCCATGCGGGCGCACAAGGCGGGCAGGGCGGGGTGGTGCAGGGCCGACACCGGGTCGGGCGGGACCCCGGCCTCGTCCAGCCACTCGCGCGGGAGGTACAGGCGGCCGCGGCCGGCATCCTCGGCCACGTCGCGCAGAATGTTGGTCAGCTGGAGGGCGCGGCCCAGGTGCCATGCGACCTCGTCGGCGGCGGGGGAGGCGTCGCCGAAGGCACGGACGCTGAGGCGGCCGACGGCGGCGGCGACGCGGTCGCAGTACAGGTCGAGCGTGGCGAGGTCGGGGGCGACGATGGCCTGGGCGGTGTCCATCGCCATGCCGTCGATGACGGCGATGAAATCCTCCTGCCGGAGCTGGTAGCGGGGGATGGCCAGGCGGAGGTTGCGAGTGACGGCGTCGTCGGCGTCACCGGCGTTCTGGCCGGCCGGGCCGGCGTACAGGGCGGCGATGCGGGTGCGCCAGGCTTCGAGCCCGTCGAGTTTCTGCGGCAGGGGGGCGGGCTCGTCGGCCACGTCGTCGACGATGCGGCAGAAGGCGTAGATGGCGTACATGGCGGCCCGGCGGTCGGGCGGCAGAACCTTCATGCCGCGGTGGAACGAGGTGCCGGCGCGCTTGACGATGGTCTCGACGGCGGCAAGGTCGGCGGGCGCGGCATCGAGGGCGGTCATGCTCCATACCGTAGCGCGCCGAGCAGGCTGGTGGCGACATCCCGTTTCAGCAGCTTGACGCGCCCGGCGACCGGGTCGGCGTGGCGCAGGCGGCGGGCCAGGCGGCGGCTGAGGCCGAGGATGACGGCGCATTCGAGACGCAGGCGTCGGTCGCGCACGAGGCCGGGCAGGGCGGCGGCCTCGATGTTCAGGCGGTCGCAATGGTCGAGCAGCGTGGTGAAGACCTGGCGCAAACCCGGGGTCTCGGCCGGGCCGGCCAGTTCCGCGACCGCGGCCCCGGCGGCGGCGAGGAGATCGTCCGGGAGGTAGCAGCGGTCGAGGGCGGCCAGGTCCTTTGCGCCGTCCTGCAGGTGGTTCAGCACCTGCAGCACGGCGCACAGGGCGTCGCTGGGCGGGTGGGTGGCGGGGGATTCGCCGTGCAGGTCGAGCACGTGGCGGCCGACGGGCATGGCGGAGAGGCGGCAATAGTCCAGCAGCTCGTCCCAGCTGGCATAGCGTGACTTCACGGCATCCTGGCGGAAGGCGGCCAGCAGGCCGAGCGCGTGGCCGGGCGTGACGCCGGTCTGGGCGAGGCTGTCGCGGAGCTTGCGGCTGGAGGGTGCGCCGGCTTCGGCTTCGCCCAGGAGCACGGCCTGCATGACGGCCAGGCGTTGCAGCTTGTCATCGGGCGGCAGGGTGGGGCTGTCGGCGATGTCGTCGGCGTTGCGGGCGAAGTCGTAGAAGGCGTGGACGTGCGGGCGCAGGGCAGGGCGGATCAGGAGGGAGCCGACGGGGAAGTTCTCGTCTGTGCGGCCCTTGCCGGACCAGGTCTCGACGTTGCCGGTATTGTCCCGGGTCATGCGCCGGCGTCCTGGTAGGCGCGGCGCTTCCAGACGACACCGCGGCCGCGGTGGTGGTCGAGCGCGGAGCCGATGGTGGCGGCCAGGTAGAAGCAGGCGATGCCCGGCAGTGCCAAGGCCCAGAGCGGCGACTGGCGGAAGCGATGCAGGGTGGGCAGGTAGGTCGCGGCGGAGGCGGCCCAGGCGAGGGCGCCGAGCATGCGGGCCGGGCCGTGGGCGAACAGGGCGAGCGCGGGGGGCGCAAGCCAGACAAGGGCCAGGCCGAGGACGGTTCCCAGCAGCAGCAGGGGGGAGAAGCGGAGCTGGACGTAGGCGGTGCGGGCCACCATGCGCCAGATGTCGGCCGCGCCGGGGTAGGGGCGGATGCTGCGGGCGCAGCGGCTGTGGCCGAGCCAGATGGCCCCGTGGGGCTTCAGCGCCCGGGCCAGGGCGACGTCGTCGATCAGGGCGCCGCGCAGAGCGGCGATCCCGCCGATCCGCTCCAGCGCGGCGCGGCGCAGCAGCACGGTGCCGCCGGCTGCGGCGGCGCTGCGGCGGCGGGGGTCGTTGACGCGGGCGAAGGGGTAGAGGAGCTGGAAGAAGAACACGAAGGCGGGGACGAGGGCGCGCTCGGCGGGCGAGGCGCAGCGCAGCTCCACCATCTCGGAGACCATGTCGAGGCGCTCCCGCTGCAGCTTGGCGACGAGGGTGGCGAGGTGGAGCGGGTCGTGGACGATGTCGGCGTCGGTGAGCAGGATGAGGGGGGATGGCTGGTTTGACGCGGACAGGCTGGGCGCGGGTTGGGTGCCCTGGTGGATGGCCCAGAGCTTCCCGCTCCAGCCGGGGGGGCGGGGGGCGCCGTCGAGGATGGTGAGGCGGCCATCGGCAAGGCTGGTTTCGGCGATGGCGCGGGCGATGGCGGCGGTGCCGTCGGTGCTGCCGTCGTCGACCAGGGTGATGCGCAGGGGGCCGGGATAGTCCTGGGCGAGAAGGGAGCGGAGGGCGGCCGCGATGCCGGGGGCTTCGTCGCGGGCGGGGACGACGACCTGCAGCGCGGGCGCGTCGGCAAGGCGGGTGGGGTCCAGGCTGGGGCCGGCGGACCAGAAGCGGCCGTGAAACAGGATCAGGCCCATCCAGGTCAGCGCTGCGGTGGCGGCCAGGATTTCGGGGAGCGTCGGGGTCACAGGCGGCCGTGCTCGCGGAACCAGGCGATGGCGTCGGCGAAGGCCTGGCGGGCGGGGCGGGCGGTGTAGCCGAGCTCGGCCTGGGCCTTGGCGCTGCTGAAGTACATGCGCTTGCGGGCCATCTGCAGCATCTCGCGCGTGACCAGCGGCTCGATGTGGAACAGACGGGCGGCGGCTTCCATGCCCAGGGCCAGCGGGGTGAGCAGCGCCTGGTTGAGCCGCACCCGGCGGGCGGTGGGGCGTCCCATGACGTCGTCGATCATGGCCAGCAGATGCGGCATGTCGAGGTCCTCGCCGCCCAGGATGTAGGATTCGCCGATGCGGCCGTGCTCCATCGCCAACAGGTGGCCCTGCGCCACGTCGTCGACGTGGACGACGTTCAGGCCGGTGTCGAGGTAGGCGGGCATGCGCCCGGCGGCGGCGTCGCGCACCATCTTGCCGGTGGGGGTGGGCTTGATGTCGCGGGGGCCCACGGGGGTGCTGGGGTTGACGACGACCACGGGCACGGATTCGGACCGGGCGAGGGCGCGGACGGCCTGCTCGGCGCGGTACTTGGACTGCTTGTAGGCGCCGACGATGGTCTCGGGGTGGATGGGCGTGGCCTCGGTGCCGGGCGTACCGTCGCCGACCAGGCCCAGGGCGGCGACGCTGCTGCAGTAGACGATGCGCTCCACCCCGGCGTCGCGGGCGGCGCGCAGCAGGGTGGTCGTGCCGTCGATGTTGGCCTGCATCATGGGGCCGGGGTCCGGGACCCACAGGCGGTAGTCGGCGGCGACGTGGTAGACGTGCCGGCAGCCCTGGACGGCGGCCACCAGGCTGGTGGGATCGCGCAGGTCGCCCTCCACGACATGGGTGGCGGCACCGAGGGCGTCGATCAGGCTGCGGTCGCTGCCGGGCCGGGTCAGCAGCCGCAGGGCGTGACCGCGATCGACGAGGGCGCGGGCGACCGCGGAGCCGACGAAGCCGGTGGCGCCGGTGAGGAGTGTCGTGTCGGGCATGGGCGCGGGTTCTATAGCCTGGACCGGGCGGGGTGGTGTAGGGGGCGCGGCACATGAAGCGACTCTCTGTTCTGCTTGCCCTGGTGGGGATGGGCGTGGTGTTGGTGCTGCTCGCCTGGTTCGACGCGGGGGCGGTGTGGGCGGCGACGCTCTCGGTGGGGTGGGGCGGGTTCCTGGTCCTGGTGGCGTGGCAGGGGGTGCTGTTCGGCCTGCTGGGCCTGGCCTGGGCGGTGGTGATGCCGGGGGTGGCGGCGGGCCTGCTGGTGTGGGGGCGGATGGTGCGGGATGCCGCGACGATGTGCCTGCCGCTCTCGCCGGTCGGCGGGTATGTGATCGGGGCGCGGGCCTTGACGCTGCACGGGGTGGCGTGGCCGCTGGCGGCGGCGGGCACGGTGGTGGACGTCACGGCGGAGATCATCGCGCAGATGGTGTTCGCGCTGTTCGGGGTTGCGGTGCTGGTCCTGGTGCGGCCCGGCTCGGGCCTGGTCTTGCCATTGGGGACGGGGGTGGCGGTGGCGTTCGGGCTGCTCCTGCTGCTGCTGTGGCAGAGGGGCGCGGTGGGCCGGGTCCTGCGGGCGCTGGGTGGGCGGCTGCTGGGCGACTGGTTCCAGGGTGCGGCCGGCGGGCTGGGACGACTGCAGACTGAGCTGGCGCGGCTGTTCGTGCCCCAGCGCCTGCTGCGTGGCGCGGCGCTGCACCTGTGCGGCTGGTTCGGCACGGGCGTCGGAACCTGGCTCAGCCTGTGGCTGCTGGGCGCGCCGGTGGACCTGGTGCACGTGCTGGCGCTGGAGGCGCTGCTGGACGCGCTGGTCGCGGCGGCGTTCCTGGTGCCGGGGGCGGCCGGGGTGCAGGAAGCGGGCTATGTCGGGTTCGGCGCGCTGTTCGGCGTGCCGCCGGAGCTGGCGTTGGGCGTGTCGTTGCTGCGCCGTGGCAAGGACCTGGTGTGGGGGGCGCCGATCCTGGCCCTGTGGCAGTGGCGGGAGATGCGGCGGCTGGCGGCTTGAGGCTGTTCGCTTGAGGCTGGGCGGGGTGGGCCGGGTCAGGCGAGGAACGGCAGGCCGAGGAAAGGCCTGACAGACGGGACCAGCGTGCCGCCTTGCGATTCGACCTCGGCGATCACCGCAGTCTCGGGCAGGACGAGGAGACGGTCGTACTCGCCATCGCCGTGCTCGCGGTGGCGGGCAAGGACGTCCGCAGCGCGGAGGCCGGTGCGGATCCGGATGCCCATGTCGAGCACGCCCGTGGGGTGCTGCACGAGGCATAGGGGATCGAGGCTGAGCACGTCGGTTTCCTGCAGGCCGAGTTCCTCGCGCAGTTCGGCGAGGATGGCGTGGTGCCAGCTTGCGCCGCCCGGGCGGGCGGCCTTCTGGTCGACGCTGCCGGCGGGCGGAAGCTGCCAGAGGCCGGCCTGGTAGGCGGAGCGGGGCTCGCGCCGGCCGATGGCGACGCCGTCGGGGCCGGTGAGCACGCCGCAGACGGCGAGGGAGCGGACCCGCAGGGCGCGGAACAGGCCGGGGTCGGCCATCTGCGCGATGACACGGCGGTATTCCGTCCAGTGCCCGTCGATGCGGCCGGGCGTGATGCGGTCGGCGCAGAAGACCCGGCCGTTGAACAGGGGGCGCAGGGCAGCGGCCTCGTTCCAACGACGGGCGACCGTCGCCTCGAGGACCGGCCCGAGCGGCGGCATGTCGCCGACGATGCGGAGCTCGACCCGGTGCGCCAACGGCAGGCTGGACCAGGCCGGCATGGTCAGAGCCGGGACGGCGTCATCGATCGGGGACGAAATGCTCGGTGACCTCCGCGGCGATGATGCCGAGCTTGCGGATGGTGGTGCGGTTGAGCAAGGAGCCGTCGGGCTCCAGGTACCACCACTGGTCCAGGTCGACGTTCTTGAGGCTGTTGCCGGGAGAGAGGGCGAGGGTCCAGCGCCAGTGGAAGGCCCGGCCGGCCGCCTCGCCGATGGTGCTGCCGACCATGTCGTTGGCCGTGGCCTCGAACCGGCCGGGGCCGATGCGGCGCATGCGCCACTCGCGGGTGACGGGCGCGTCGGTGCCGACGGTCAGGCGCTGGGTCATGCGAAGCCCGTCCGGGCCATCGGCGGTGCCGGTGCAGTCCGTGACGACGATGCTGGTGGGCTGGCCCGACCGGTCCTCGAGCACACCCCAGGACCGCGCGTGGCCGGTGAAGAAGCGGATGGGGTCGAGGTCCGGCAGCATGGCGCGGAAGGCCTCGACCGGCATGGGGTCGCTGCAGGCGGACAGGGCCAGCAGGGCGAGAACGGGGAGTGCGAGGCGGGGGAGCATGCGGGTTGTCCTAATGGCCGGACCTTCACAACGAAACGGGGCACCCTTTGGATGCCCCGTTCCGATCGCGCCGATAGGTCGCCGGCCTGGTCGGCGTGGCGTTACTTGCGCGGGGAGTTCGCGCCGCTGGTGGCGGCGTCGGGGGTGGCGTTGGGATTGCTGCCGACCTTGCCGGGCAGGGTGCCGTGGGCGGTGGCGGCATCGGCGCCCTCGATCTCCACTTTCGTCTTGCGCACCGTGTCGTGGACGGTCTCGACGCGGTCGGTGGCCTGCTTGTTCAAGGCGATCTCCTCGATGACACGGACGTCCCTGGCGATGACGGCTTCCTCGGAGGTGGCGCGGGCTTCGATCGTGCGATCCTGGAAGGCGTTGAACTCGGTCCCGGTGGCAGGACGGTCGACCGGGGTGCGCTGGATGTCGATCCGCTCCTCGTGCAGACGGACCTGCTCGGAGACGGGACGCTCGACGATGTAGCTGCGGACGCGGACGGCGCCGCTGGCGACCTCGCGCTTGCCGACGCGCAGCTTCTCTTCCATGACCTTGATCGTCTCGCCCACGGCGGCTTCCGCAGTCGCGAGCAGGGTCGGCGCGGGGGCTGGGGTGGCCATGACGGGCGCCGGAGTCGGCGCGGTCACGGTGTGGTCGGCGATGACGCCGGGGGTCATGCTGGGGGTGCCGGTGGTGGCGCTGGTCATGGCGCTGCTGCTGTCATAGCCGGCCTGGCGCCATTCCTCGAGCTTGGCGTCGAAGTCGAGCGGACCGGTGCTCTCGATCAGGTGGATCAGGTGCGTGCGGTCCATGGTGTGGTCGGGCGTGACGACGAGCATGGCATGGCCATGGGCGATGGCGGTGTTGAAGGTCGTGCGTTCCTCGTCGGGCACGAACAGGCTGCGAATGGCGCCCCAGAGCCCCTCGGTGTCGGCGGCCGGGTGCGTGCTGGCGGCGTCCGTCGTGGCCGAGGCGGGCGCGGCATCGCGGGCGAGCACCTGCAGGGCGGCGGCGGAGAAGCCCGACGCGACCAGCATTTCCTTGGCGGTGTGGGCCTGCGTGTCGGTGTCGTAGAGGGCGACGATCTGGTTGTCGTGGATGGTGGGGTCATAGAGGCTGGTGTCGTGCGTCGCGGCCTGGTTCAGGTCGGCACTGCCTTGGGCGGTGTTGCTGTAGCTCATGATTTCATATCCCTAGGGGGTTGGTGGATTGTTCTCGTCGGTTCAGGACGCGGCCGGGACCGTGTCCGGAGCGCTGTGGGTGATGTCGGCCTGTTCCCGGCGGAGGTTCAGCACCTGGGTGTCCATGTGCTCCGCCTCGTTGATCCGGATGTGCAGCTCCTCTTTGATAAAAAGGCGCTTCTCGACCACGACCCGTTCTTCCATGACGGGAACGATGACCATCGTGCCTTCCTGGCGAATGGGTGGGGCTTCCGAGACCATGCGGTCGACCGGGATACGTTCCACGACGACGTCCTGCCGCTTGAGCAGGGTTTGAATCGCCTCGTCGTGTTCGGAGACGCGGATGCGGATGCTTGCCCGGCCGGTCTCGACTTCGCGCTTCTCGACCCGGGCTGTCTCCTCCAGGACGTGGATGACCTGGGCGGGGACTTCGATCGGGGTAGTGGCGGCGGCGGGTAAGTCGATGGGTTCGTGAGGCATCGCGAGACTCCCTGCCGCCTGTGCCGGAGAGAGCGTTCGGCGCGCGGCCGGGTTCGGTGCCTACGCGAAAGTGAGAGAGGGTGGGGGCCCCGGGCGGGGTCAGCCGGGCTTCGAGATGTTCCAGAATGCCGTGACCTGGCAGGGCGTGACCCCGGCGAGGCTGCGGTTCCAGGCGGAGGGCTGCCAGAAGTAGCCGAGCGGGACGAAGGGCACCGTCTCCATGGCGCGAACCTGGATGGCGTCGGCCAGGCGCTTGCGCTCGGGCTCCTCGGTTGCGTCGATCCAATCGGTGCGCATGGTCTCGATGACGGGGTCGGTGGGCCAGCCGAACCAGGCGCCGGTGCCGTTGGCGCGAAGGTTCTGGTTGAGGGCGGGATTGACGATGTCGGCGCCGGACCAGGTGCTGTGGAAGATGCTCCATCCGCCCTTCTCGACGGGTTCCTGGCTGGCCCGGCGCTGGGTGACGGTGCCCCAGTCGGTGCTGACCAGGTCGAGGTTGAAGCCCATCTTCTGCATGACGTCGGCGGTGACGAGGGAGATGGCGTTGATGGAGGGGTAGTCGCTGGGGGCGAGCAGGACGGTGCGCTGGTTGGCGTAGCCAGATTGTTTCAGCGCGCGGGCGGCGGCGACGGGGTCGTGCGTGCGGAGCAGGGCGTTGCCGGCGTCGGTGCCATAGGGGGTGCCGCAGGTGTAGACGCTCTCGCAGGCGGACCAGAGGCTGGTGTCGTCGCCGACGACGGCGCGGAGGGTGTCGCGCTGGTCGATGCCCATCAGCAAAGCGCGCCTTACGGCCGGGTTGTCGAAGGGTGGATGAAGGTGGTTGAGCCGGGCGCCGGCGTAGGTGCCCTGGCTGAGGCGCTGGGCGACGACGACGTCCTTGTTGCGTTTCAGCAGGGGGATGAGGTCGTGGAGCGGGTATTCCCAGTAGTCCTGCTCGTTGGCGGCCATGGCGGCGGCGGCGGTGGCGCTGTCAGAGATGACGGTCCATTCGACGCGGTCCATGCCGGGGACGCGGGGTCCGGCGATGCCGGAGGGGGTTCCGGGGCCGGGGCGGTAGCCGTCGAAGCGGGCCCAGACGGCGCGGCTGCCGGGGTTCCATTCGTCGCGCAGGAAGCGGTAGGGGCCGGAGCCGGTGGGGTCGGTGACCTGCTTGAAGGGATCGGTGGCGGCGAGGCGCTCGGGCATGACGAAGCAGGGTGTGGGGCTGGGTTTGGCGATGGCGGCGAGCAGCAGGGGGAAGGGCTTGGCCAGGCGGAAGCGGAAGCGGCGGTCGTCCAGCACCTCGAGCGCCACGAGGCGGGTGGCGAGCGTCTGGCCGAGGCTGTCGCGGGCCATCCAGCGGCGGATGCTGGCGGTGCAGTCGGCGCTGCGGACCGGCTCGTTGTCGTGGAAGCGCAGGCCGTCGCGCAGGGTGAAGGTCCAGGCGAGGCCGTCGGCGTCGGTGACCCAGCCTTCGGCCATGGCGGGGCGGGGGACGAAGTCGGCGTCCATGGCCGCGATCTGGTCGTAGACGAGATAGGCGTGATTGCGGGTGACGACGGCCGTGGTCCAGACCGGGTCGAGGCTGGTGAGGTTGGCCTGGGGGATGACGCGCAGGACTCTACCGGGTTTGGCGATCGAGGGTTGGGCGAGGGCGGGCGCCTTGAGGCCGCGCGCCGCCACGAGGGGCGCGGCGAGAAGGAGGCTACGCCGGCGCATGGGTGATCCGGTCGATCTCGGCGAGTTCGTCGGCGGCCAGCACCCAACCGCCGGCCTTCACGTTGGCGGCGATCTGCTCGGGTTTGGTCGCCCCGGCGATGACGCTGGCGACGGGGGCGCGCGACAGCAGCCAGCTGAACGCGAGTTCCAGGATGGTGTGGCCGCGGGCGGTGGCGAAATCTTCCAGCTTCTCGGCGATGGCCCAGTTCTGGTCGGTCAGGTAGCGGTCGGCCAGGCGGGCGGTCCTGGTCAGGCGGGCATCCTCGGGCAGGGGGGTGTTGCGCTTGTACTTGCCGGTCAGGAGGCCGCTGGCGAGCGGGAAGTAGGGCAGCAGACCCAGGCCGTATTCGCGCATGGCGGGCATCAGGTCCGTCTCGTGATGGCGGACGACGAGGCTGACCTCGTCCTGGCAGCTGACGAAGCCCGAGAGGTTGTGGGTGCGGGCGGTCCAGGCGGCCTCGACCACCTGCCAGGCGGGAAGGTTGCTGCAGCCGTAATAGCGGATCTTGCCCTGGCGCACGAGGTCCTCGAGGGTGCGGAGCGTCTCCTCGATGGGGGTCAGCGGGTCCGGGCGGTGCTGCTGGTAGAGGTCGATCCAGTCGGTTTTCAGGCGTTTGAGGCTGGCTTCGAGGGCGGCCACGATGTAGCGGCGGCTGGCGCCCTTCAGGACCTCCGCATCGTCCATGGGCATGCCGAACTTGCTGGCCAGCACGACGTCCTTGCGGCGGGGCCCGAGGATGTCGCCCAGGACCGTCTCCGACCCGCCCTTCTCGCCATAGACGTCGGCGGTGTCGAGCAGGGTGATGCCGGCGTCGAGGGCGGCGTGGACGACGGTGCGGCTGGGCTCTAGGCCGATGCGGCCGCCGAAGTTGTTGCAGCCGAGGCCGATGGCCGAGACGCGCAGGCCGGAGCGGCCGAGGTTGCGGATCTGCATCAGGTGCGGGCCATCAGGTGTGGGTCATCAGGCGGGCGCGGCCGTGCGGCACATCCCAGTCGAGCAAGGGGCCGGCGGGGACGATGCCGTGCGGGTTTATGGTCGGGTGGCTCATGTAGTAGTGGCCCTTCATGTGATGGAAGTCGACGGTCGGCGCGACGCCGGGCTGGGCATAGAGGTCGCGGGCGTAGTCCCAGAGGTTCCGGTATTCGACGAGGCGGCGGAGGTTGCACTTGAAATGGCCGACATAGACCGCGTCGAAGCGGACGAGCGTCGTGAACAGGCGCCAGTCGGCCTCGGTGATGGTGTCGCCGCACAGATAGCGGCGTTGCGCGAGGTGGGCCTCGAGCCAGTCGAGGGTCTCGAACAGGGGGAAGACTGCGGCCTCGTAGGCGGATTGGGTGGTGGCGAAACCGGCCTTGTAGACGCCGTTGTTGACGGTCTCGTAGATGCGGGCGTTGAGCGCGTCGATCTCGGGTCGGAGGGGTTCGGGGTAGAAGTCTCCCGGGGTGGCGCCCAGGGGGTCGAAGGCGGTGTCGAGGATGCGGATGATCTCGGCGCTCTCGTTGTTGACGATGCTGCGGGCCTTTGTGTCCCACAGGATTGGGACGGTGACGCGGGTGGTGATGGCGGGGTCGGCGCGGGTGTAGACCTGGTGGAGGTACTCGGCGCCGTCGGGGTCGGGGACGACGCCGGGGCCGGGCTGGAAGGTCCATCCCTGGTCGGACATGTGCCAATGGACGACCGAGACGGGGATGAGGGATTGCAAGCCCTTCAGCGCACGGACGATGAGGGTGCGGTGCGCCCAGGGGCAGGCGAGCGAGACATAGAGGCGGTAGCGGCCGGCTTCGGGCGGGTGGGCGGTGCCGGGGGCGATGGTGCCGCGGAACTGCGATTCGGTGCGCTGGAAGGCGCCGCCGGTCTTGCCGGTGTCATACCATTGGTCGTGCCAGCGCCCGTCGATCAGCAGGCCCATCAGAGCGGGGCGGGGCCGGGGGTGCTGCGGCTTGCGGTGATGCGTCCGGACCCATCTTGCCTGGGGGCGATGCTGGCGATCTCGTTGATGAGCTTGCGGGTCATGGCCTCGCCGAAGGCGGCGAAGTCGTGCACCTCGAGCACGAAGCTGCTGGGGCCGCCGCTGACGTTCTGACGATACCAGGCGACCAGGCCGCCCGGCGGCTCCACATGGGCGAAGGTGTAGCTGACGGGGTGGTCGTTGATGATGGCCAGGCCATTGACGGTGACGCCGGCGGCCACCGCGTCGTCGCGGGCGGCGGCGACGTCGCGGCCGGAGTTGTTGGTGCCGTCGCCGGCCACGTCGATGACCCGGCGCTGCACCTCGAACGGCGCTGCGGCCAGCATCTGCATGGCGCGGTCGATGCCGGCGCTGATGCTGGTGCGGCCCCAGAAGGAGCGGGGTGCCGCCTGGATGCGCTGGGTGAGGACGCGGGCGCTGACGGGGTCGCGGACGATGTGCCAGTCCACGACCGTCTTCACCTCATACGACCCGGCGAACTCGACGTAGGCGACGGCGATGGCGCCGATCGCGCCGCCGTGGATCGCGGCCAGGACGCGCGGGTCCTGGAAGGCGGCGGTGTAGCCCTGCTTCTGCATCTGGAACTCGGCATCGTCGATGGAGCGGGAGACGTCGGAGACGAGGACGAGGGCCAGGTCGACGGGCTCGGCGGCCGTTGCGACCAGGGGAACGAGGAGGAAGAGGAGGGTGAGTGCGCGCATGGGCTGCCTCCGCAGGGCTGGCGGCATCGTGGCGCGGCGTGGGAGATTGGGGAAGGGGAATCGGACCGGGGGTGCCGGCCTACTCCAGGCGCGGCTGGCGGGCGTTGCGGTCGGGCTTCGAAGACGATCTTCTGTCACGCTCCGGTGCAGGAGGGCTGATCATGGACGTGCTGGTCCCGATGCTGGTGACGATGTGCTGGTGACGATCCCGACCTTCTTTGCTGTGGTCGCGGCGGGCTTGTATCTCGAGGATCGCTGGCTGGCGCGGGTCCGCCGGCGCTGAGCGGCTGGTGCCCGGCTACTGGCTGGACCAGATGATGCGGTGGACCCAGGCGACCTCCGCGAGGTCGAAGCTGCGGTCGCGGTGGGCCGGGTTGAGGCTTTTCAGCTCGATGCGTTTGGCGGAGCGGCGGGCGAGCTGCTTGGCCATGACCTCGCCGGCGACGGTCCGGGCCACGACGCGGTCGCCGCGGCGGATGGGGGCGGCGGGGGAGACGACGACGGTGTCGCCGTCGCGCAGGACGGGCTCCATGCTATCCCCGGCGATCTCGAGCCCGTAGGCGTGGGGGTCGCCGATCTCGGGCAGGCTCATCTCGTCCCACCCGCCGCCGACGGGGAAGCCGGCGTCGTCGAAGAAGCCGTCGCCCCCGGCCTGGGCGAAGCCGAGCAGCGGGATGCGGCGGGGCGGCCGGGTGGAGCTGGTGGCGCGCAGGCCGGTGACGAGCGCGGTGAACTGCTCGAGGCTGGCGCCGGTGGCGTCGAGCACCTTGGCGAGGCTTTCGGTGCTGGGCCAGCGGGCCCGGCCGTCGGGCATGCGGCGTTTGCTGGGGTTGAACGTGGTGGAATCGAGGCCGGAGCGCTTGGCGAGCCCGGAGGCCGAGAGGCCGTATTCTGCAGCCAGGGTGTCCAGCGCGCGCCAGATTTCGTCGTGCTTCATTGCGGAGCAGTGTGCATAGGAATTGTGGCCGTGACAACTAGGAATTGTGACCTTTGGGGGTTTATGAGACGAATTCGCCGGCGGGCTTTGGCTCGGCTTAGGTGGGCGGGGTGGTCGGACTATGTCGTTCATGACTGACGGTGGTGCGTTGTCTGGTGAGACAAGGCATGTTTGACCGTGCTGCGTCAGAGGGTTGGGTCTGTGACGGTGACGCGCCGTGGATCCCCCGACGGGCCGGGGATGACGGAACCGGACTGTTGTGGGAGGCCTACTTGTGGGCTTCGTGCAGGATTTCGGAGCGGTGGCGGTCCTGGCCGGCCGGGGTGACGGCGTACCGGCCGTCGGGGCGTTCGGCGGCCAGGCCCATGGTGGACAGGCGGGCGAGGCAGGGGCCGTCCTTCAGGCCGGGGGGGCGGCCGGTGTCGGCTGTCAGCACCAGGCGGTGCAGGGCCGCGCGGCAGCAGGTCTCGAGGTAGGGCTGGTTCCACACCGGCGGCAAACTAGGGCATGTGCGGCCGGGATAGAAGGCGGCATGCGGCGGCGCCCAGGTGGTAGGGGGCGGGTCCCGGTTGACGGGTCCGGGCCCGTACCGTAGCGGGGGCGGGACCCGGGAGCGCGTTGCATGACCTTCGCCGAGATTTTGAAGCAGAACCGGGGCCTGGGGCCGGGTTTCGACTTCCTGCGGACGGCGCTTTCGGTCTCGGTCGTCGTGTTCCATGCCTTCCAGCTGACGCTCGGCCGGTCGTGGGATCCCGGGGTGTTCCAGGCGGCGATCCTGCTGATCGTGCCGGCCTTCTTCGCGCTGTCGGGCTTCCTGGTCGCCGGCAGCATGGTGCGGGTGCAGAGCGTGCGGACGTTCATCGCCTTCCGCGCCATCCGCATCCTGCCGGCGCTGACGGTCGAGATCACGCTGTCGGCGTTGATCCTGGGCCCGATCGTGACGGCGCTGCCGCTGCCGGACTATGTGTCGGACCCGCTATTCCGCAGCTATTTCCTGAACATCGTCGGCTGGATCCACTACCAGCTGCCCGGCGTGTTCCTGGGCAACCCGATCGAGGGGATCGTCAACGGCCAGCTGTGGACGGTGCCTGCGGAGCTGCACTGCTATATCCTGCTGGCGATCCTGATGGTGGCGCGGGTGTCGACCAAACCGTGGATCATGCTGGCGGCGCTCGCGGTGCTGGCGGCCGCGGAATCGGCGACGGCGTTCCTGCCCGGGCGCCACTACACCGCCAACGTGCTGGCGTCCGAGGAGATGCTGGTGCTGTGCTTCCTGTGCGGCAACGTGTTCTTCCTGTGGCGGGAGCGGATCCCGGCGCATATGGGCCTGTTCGCAGCCTCGGTCTTGGCGTTCCTGGGGGTGGTGTATGTGGCACCTGCCCTGGCCTTCACGGTGGGCGTGGTGTCGGCCACGTATTTTATCTGCACCCTCGGCATGGTGCGGCTGCCGCGCATCCCGGTGTTGATGAGCGGCGAGTATTCGTATGGCATCTACCTGTATTCGTTCGCGCTGCAGCAGGCGGTGATCTGGGCGTTGCCGGGATACCGGACGTGGTGGGTGAACCTGGCCATCGGGCTGCCGCTGGCGGTGGCGGTGGCGGCGGTGTCGTGGTTCGGGGTGGAAAAGCCGAGTCTGCGGCTGCGCAAGTGGCTTGCACCGCGGGCGGTGCTGCCGCGCCCGGTGGTGGACGCGGCACCGGCGCCCTCCGGCGTGCGGCACGAGGCATGATGCCCGCCCTTGCCAACGCTGTGACACCCCTGCTCCGCCGGATGGATGCGGAGCGGGCGCATCGGCTGGCGATCCTGGCGATCCGGCTGGGGTTGGCGGGGCGCAGCGCGGGGCCCGATGACCCGGCGCTCGCGATCGGCGCGTTCGGGCTGCGGTTCAGCAACCCAATCGGGTTGGCGGCGGGGTTCGACAAGGACGGGGTGGCGGTGCGCGGCCTGTCGCGGCTGGGGTTCGGGTTCATCGAGACGGGCACGGTCACGCCGCGGCCGCAGGCGGGCAACCCGCTTCCCCGGGTGTTCCGGCTGCGGGAGGATCGGGCGGTGATCAACCGCTACGGCATGAACAACCAGGGACTGGACGCCTATGTGGCCCGGTTGGCGGCGCTGCCCAGCCGGCGCGGCGGCTGGCGCCCCGTGCCGGTGGGCGCGAACATCGGCATCAACAAGGACGGTGCGGACCCCGAGCGGGACTACCCGGCGCTGGTGGCCGGGGTGGCCGCGTTCGCAGACTACGTCGTGATCAACGTCAGCTCGCCCAACACGCCGGGCCTGCGAGACCTGCAGGGCGAGGCGCGGCTGCGGGCGATATTGGCGGCGGTGCAGGCGGGCGTGCCGGGGGGGGCGGACGGGGCGCGGCCGCCGCTTCTGGTGAAGGTGGCGCCCGACCTTTCGGAGGCGGGGCTGGAGGCGGTGGTGGAGGCGGCAGTCACGCATGGGGTGGACGGGCTGATCGTGGCCAACACCACGACGGCGCGGCCGGAGACGCTGCGGTCGGTGCATGCGCGGGAGGCCGGGGGGCTGTCGGGCCCGGCGCTGATGGCGCCCAGCACGGCGATGCTGGCCCGGGCGTATCGGCTGGCGGGGGGGCGCCTGGTGCTGGTGGGGTGCGGCGGCGTGGGCTCGGGCGCCGACGTGCTGGCCAAGCTGCGGGCCGGGGCGCGGCTGGTGCAGCTGTATACCGCCTTCGCCTATGCCGGGCCGTCGTTGATCCGGCGGATGAAGCAGGAGCTGGCGCTGGCGCTGGACGCGGAGGGGTTCCGGACCGCCGAGGACGCGGTGGGGACGGCCACGTGAAGGAGGGGAGCATGAGGCACCTGGACGGCATGGAGGCGCTGGCGCCCGGGTATGACGGGCTGATCCTGGATTTGTGGGGCGTGGTGCATGACGGGGTGCAGCCGTATCCGGGCGCGCGGGACTGCCTGGTGCGGCTGCGGGCGGCGGGCAAGCGGATCGTGCTGCTGTCCAACGCGCCGCGCCGGGCCGGGCCGGTGCGGACGCAGCTGCGGGAGATGGGGATCGAGGACGCGCTGTACGACGGGGTGATGACCTCGGGCGAGGCCAGCCACGTGCTGCTGCGGGACCGCCCGGACCCGGCGGCGGCGGCGCTGGGGCTGCGGGCGTTCCACCTGGGCCCGGCGCGCGACCGCAACGTGCTGGCGGGGCTGGACGTGGCGGTGGTGGCGACGCCCGGGCAGGCCAGCTTTGTGCTGAACACCGGGCCCGACGACCATGCGAGCCCGACCGACCCGGCGGCCTTCGACGCGGTGCTGCAGGCCTGTGCCGCGGCCGGGCTGCCGATGCTGTGCGCCAACCCGGATCTCGAGGTGATCCGCGGCGGGGTGCGGGTGGTGTGCGCCGGCACGCTGGCGCTGCGCTATGCCGGGATGGGCGGCGGGCCGGTGCTGAACGTGGGCAAGCCGGACCCGCTGATCTATGGGCCGGTGCTGGCGATGCTGGGTGTGGAACCGGGGGGCGTGAGGCCGGGGGGCTTGCCGCTTTCACGCGTGCTGGCGGTGGGGGATGCGCTGCGGACGGACATCGCGGGCGCGGCGGCGGTGGGGGTCGATGCCTGCTGGGTGCTGGGCGGGCTGCACGGGGCGCATCTGGGTCGGTCCGGCGGGACGGATGCGGTGGAGGCGGAGGCCGCGGCGGCGGGGCTGTCGCCGGTGGCGGCAATCCCGCATTTCGTCTGGTCCGGCGGGGCTGCGGGCTGAGTGGGAGGGCGGCAGATCGATGATGGAGACGCGGAGGGGCGGTTCATCTTGCCGCTTCGTGGCTCCGCGACCTGGTTTGGTGGGTGAGGTGCATCGGTCGAGTGAGCGTCTTTGTTGATCAACGGTTGCAGCAGCGCGCTTGCCGCTCTGAACTGAACACATGGTTCATGCGCCATAGCTGGCTGAAACGATCTCATCGGAGATGTTGCCATGACCTCTCGAACGTTCGCGGGCGCTATTGAGCGGCGTGGATACCCGGGACGAGCTCGGGCATGACAAAGTCTTGGAGTTGGACTTCATCGTTGCGGGTTAAGGCCGGTCTGTCTGCGTGGGGCTAGGCGTGGCCGGCGATGCCGGAGAGGAGGAGGGGGTCGACGCGGAGGATGGCCATGGCGCGGCGCCATTTGGTGTCGTAGCCGTCGTCGAACAGGACGTCGTGCGCGGCGGGGGCGGTGAGCCAGACGTTGTCGTGGAGTTCCTGGTCGAGTTGGCCGGGGCCCCAGCTGGCGTAGCCCAGGGCGAGCAGGCCTTCGCGCGGGCCGCGGCCGTTGGCGATCTCCTGGAGGATGTCGAGGCTGGCGGTGAGGGCCAGGTCTTCGGCGACCTGCAGGCTGCCGTCGCCGGTCCAGTCGCGGGTGTGCAGGACGAAGCCGCGGCCGTGGTCGACGGGGCCGCCCTCGCACAGGCGGATCTGGCGGGCGGGCGGGGTCGGTTCCACGTCCAGCTGCTGCAGCAGCGCCTCGAAGCTGGGTTTGGCGAGCGGGCGGTTCAGCACGATGCCCATCGCGCCTTCGGGGGTGTGGGCGCACATCAGGATGACGCTCTGGGCAAAGCGCGGGTCGTCCATGGCGGGCATGGCGATGAGCAGCTGCCCGGTGAGGAAGGCGGGTCCGGTGAGGAGAGCGGGATCGATCATGGGTCCCATGTTGGCGTGTCCTGGCGTTGGGGCAAGCGCCGCGTTGCCGGGGCGGTTCCTCGGTCCCATCGACGGATCGTGACTCCGGCGTTCGGCGGGGCTAGGAGTCGATCACAACGGCGAGGACACAGGGCCATGATCAAGGTCGGCGACACCATTCCGAGCATGAAGCTGACGCGTGCGACGGCGGACGGCCCGAAGGAGACCTCGACCGAGGACCTGTTCGCGGGCAAGACGGTCGTGGTGTTCGCGGTGCCGGGTGCGTTCACGCCGACCTGCAGCGCCAAGCATCTGCCGGGGTATCTGCAGAACATCGGGGCGTTGCAGGAGAAGGGGGTGGATGCGGTGGCGTGCCTGGCGGTGAACGACGGGTTCGTGATGGCGGCCTGGGCGCGGGACCAGGGCGTGGACGGGCGGATCGAGATGCTGGCCGATGGCAGCGGGGCGTTCACGAAGGCGCTGGGGTTGGAGCTGGACTTGACGGCGCGGGGGATGGGCGTGCGGAGCCAGCGGTTCGCGATGGTGGTGCGGGACAGGGTGGTGGCGTCGCTGTCGATCGAGCCGCCGGGCGGGTTCGAGGTGAGCAAGGCCGAGAGCGTGCTGGCCGGGCTTTAGCGGCCGGGCGTCATGGGCGCGGGCTGCGCACCTCGGCGGCCGAGGCGAGTTGGTAGTCCTTGAAGCGTTGGCGGAGGGCGAGCTTGTTGAGCTTGCCGGTGGCGGTGTGGGGCAGGTCGTCGACGACGACGACCTCGTCGGGGATCCACCACTTGGCGACCTGGCCGGGATAGAGGGCGAGCAGCCCGGCGGGGTCGATGGTGTGACCGGGCTTGGCGGTGACGATCAGCAAGGGGCGTTCGTCCCATTTCGGGTGCCGGGCCGCGACGATGGCGGCTTCGGCGACGTCCGGGTGGGCGACGGCGATGTTCTCGAGCTGGATGGAGCTGATCCATTCGCCGCCTGATTTCACGATGTCCTTGGTGCGGTCGGTGATCTCCATGGTGCCGGTGGGATCGATGGTGGCGACGTCGCCGGTGGGGAACCAGCCCTGGGCGTCGCAGGCGTCGGCGTCGGCGCCCATGTAGCGGCGGGTGACCCAGGGGCCGCGGACCTGCAGGTTGCCGAAGGTGACGCCGTCCCAGGGCAGGTCGGCGCCCTGGTCGTCGGTGATGCGCATGTCGAGCCCGGCGATGGCGCGGCCCTGCTTGTAGGGCAGGCGGGCGCGCTGGTCTTCGGGCAGGGCGGCATAGCCGGGCTTGTCGGCGTGGATGGTGCCGAGGGGGCTCGTTTCCGACATGCCCCAGGCGTGGTCGACCTTGACGCCGTAGGTGTCATGGAAGGTGTCGATGATGGTGGCCGGGCAGGCGGAGCCGCCGCAGACGAGGCGGCGGAGGGTGTCGAGGCGTCCACCGGTGGCGCGCAGGTGCTGCAGCAGGCCCATCCAGACGGTGGGGACGCCGGCCGAGAAGGTGACGCGCTCGGTGTTGAACAGCGTCAGGACGGATGCGCCGTCGAGGTGCCGGCCGGGCATGACGAGGCTGGCGCCGACCATGGGGGCGGCGTAGGGCAGGCCCCAGGCGTTGACGTGGAACATGGGCACCACGGGCATGACGCGGTCGCTGGCGCGCAGGCCGAACACGTCGGCCATGTTGATGGCGTAGGCGTGCAGCATGGTGCTGCGATGGCTGTACAGCACGCCTTTCGGGCGTCCGGTGGTGCCGCTGGTGTAGCACAGGGCGCTGGCCAGGTCCTCGTCGAGCACGGGCCAGGTGAAGTCGGGTGCGGCGTCGTCGATCAGGGTCTCGTAGGCGTGCAGCGCCTGGCCGGGTGGCACTGCGAGGGGCGGCATGGCGGCGCGGTCGGCCAGCAGGATGACGGCGCGGATGGCGGGCGTGCGCGGCAGGACGCTTTCCAGCAGGGGGGCGAAGCAGGGGTCGGCGCACAGGACGATGCTGCCGGCGTCGTTCAGGATGTGGACGATGTCGTCGGGCGACAGGCGGGGGTTCACGGTGTGGATGACGGCGCCCATGCCGGAGACGGCGTAGTACAGCTCCAGATGGCGCTGGCTGTTCCAGGCCAGGGTGGCGACGCGGTCGCTGAGGCGGCCTGCCTCGCCGACGCCGAGGGCCGACAGGGCGCAAGCGAGGCTGCGGGCGCGGACCTCCATGTCGCGGTAGGTGCAGCGGGTGAGGGTGCCGTCGTCCTGGCGGGAGACGACCTCCGCCTCGGCATGGTGGCGCGCCGCGTGGGTCAGGATGGACGAGACCAGCAGCGGCTGGCGTTGCATGAGGCCGAGCATGACGTTTCCCCGTGGCCGCGGTGGGATGGCGGCGTTTGGGGGGAGTGTAGTGCATCGCTGGCCCGAACGGAATCGGGCCTGAGGTGGCCGCCCGGGCATGGCGCACCGATCCGGGCATGGCGCACTGATACGGTCGTGAACTCGGGGCGGGGCAACCCGGGGGGCTCGGCCTTCGTAACGGTCGCATCGAAACGAAGGGAGTGCGCCATGCCGCAGATGTTCGACTGGATCTTCTTCGCGATCACGATCCTGCCCTGCGTCTACCTGGTCTGGGACTGGTTCAAGAACCGCTGATCCGCCGCGTGCGGCCGGCGAATGGCGGAGCGGCGCGGGCTGGCGTAGGATGGGACCCAACGTCCCAGGGATGAACGCATGTCCGGCTTCGCCAGCACCAAGGACCTGACCGACAAGGCCATCAGCTTCGACGAGCTGGCGCCGGGGCTGTACGGCTACACGGCGGAGGGCGACCCGAACAGCGGGGTGGTGATCGGCGACGACAGCGTGCTGGTGGTTGACGCGCAGGCGACGCCGGCGATGGCGGCGGACGTGATCGCGCGGATCCGGACGGTGACGGACAAGCCGATCCGGCACGTGGTGCTGTCGCATTACCATGCGGTGCGGGTGCTGGGGGCCAGCGGCTACGCGGGGGCGGAGGTGATCGCGAGCGACGCGACCCGGGCGCTGATCGTGGAGCGCGGGCAGCAGGACATGGACAGCGAGATCGGCCGGTTCCCGCGGCTGTTCCGCGGCAAGGACAGCATCCCGGGCCTGACCTGGCCGACGCTGACGTTCCACAAGCGCATGACGCTGTGGCTGGGGCGGCGGGAGGTGCAGATCATCCATATCGGGCGCAGCCACAGCGCGGGCGACACGGTGGTGTGGCTGCCGCAGGAGAAGGTGCTTTTCAGCGGCGACGTGGTGGAGTTCGGCGCGACGCCCTACTGCGGGGATGCGCATTTCGGCGACTGGTCGGGCACGCTGGACGCGACGAAGGCGCTGGGGGCGGAGGCGCTGGTTCCGGGGCGGGGCCGCAGCCTGGTGTCGGCAGCGGAATGCGAGGCAGGGATCGAGGGCACGCGGGCCTTCACCAGCGACCTGTTCGGCATCGTGGGCAAGGCGGCGGCGGGCGGGGCGCCGCTGAAGGCGGTGTACGACGAGGCGATGGCGGCGATGCGGCCGAAGTACGGGGATTGGGTCATCTTCGAGCACTGCATGCCGTTCAACGTGACCCGGGCCTATGACGAGGCGCGGGGCCTCGATCACCCGCGCATCTGGACCGCGGAGCGCGACGTGGAGATGTGGCGGGCGCTGGAGCAGGGTGCGCCGGTGCCGACCGCCGAAGCACGGTAGGCGATGCCGTACGCGGCCCCGCGCTACGACAGCCCGGCGCCCCGGCCCGGGCATCACGCCGTCGTGGTCGTGGGCGGCGGCCTGGTTGGGCTGACGCTGGCGCTGGACTTGGCGCAGCGGGGCCTCGAGGTGGTCGTGCTGGACGACGACGACACCGTCAGCACCGGAAGCCGGGCCATCTGCGTGGCCCAGCGGTCGCTCGAGATCTTCGGGCGGCTCGGGCTGGGGCGGCGCATGCTGGACAAGGGGGTCACCTGGAACACCGGGCGGGTGTTCCTGCGAGATACCGAGCTGTTCGCCTTCGATCTGTTGCCGGAGGACGGCCACGAATACCCGGCCTTCGTCAACCTGCAGCAGTATTACGTCGAGCAGTGGCTGGTGGAGGCCTGCATGGCGACGGGGCGGGTGGCGTTGCGCTGGCGGCATGCGTTCGCGGGGGTGCAGAGCCGGGCCGACGGGGTGACGATCGACGTGGACTCGCCCGGCGGCGCCTATCAGCTGACGGCGGACTGGCTGGTGGCGGCGGACGGGGCGCGCAGCCAGGTGCGGCGGACGCTGGCGCTGCCGTTCACGGGGCGCACGTTCCGCGACCGCTTCCTTATCGCCGACGTGGAGCTGCAGCCGCCGTATCCGCCGCTGGCGCAGAACGGGGAGCGGCGGTTCTGGTTCGACCCGCCGTTCCATCCGGAGCAGTCGGCGCTGCTGCACAAGCAGCCGGACGACGTGTGGCGGATCGACCTGCAGCTGGGCTGGGACGCCGATCCCGCGCTGGAGGTGCAGCCGGAGCGGGTGATCCCGCGCATCCAGGCGATGCTGGGGCCCGAGGCGCGGTTCAGCCTGGAATGGGTGAGCCTGTACACCTTCCGCTGCCGAAGGCTGCAGCGGTTCGTGCACGACCGCGTCGTGTTCGTGGGGGACAGCGCGCACCAGGTGAGCCCGTTCGGGGCGCGGGGCGGGAATGGCGGGGTGCAGGATGCGGACAACCTGGGCTGGAAGCTGGCGGCGGTCATTCGGGGCGAGGCGCCGGCGGCGTTGATCGGCAGCTACGACGACGAGCGGATCGCGGCGGCGGACGAGAACATCCTGCACAGCACGCGGGCGACGGACTTCATCACGCCCAAGACGGCGGCGGCGCGGGCGTATCGGGACGCGGCGCTGCGACTCGCGGGCTCGCACGCGTTCGCCCGGCCGTTCGTCAACTCGGGCCGGCTGTCGCGGCCGGCGACGGTGCCGGTCCATGCGCCGGACACGGACAGCTGGCCGGGGGCGCCGGCCCCGGGCAGCGCCGCGCCGGATGCGCCGGTCGGGGATGGCGCGCCGGAGGATTGGCTGCTGCGGCATCTGGGTGACGGGTTCACGCTGCTGTGCTTCGGCGGGCCCGTCGCGGGGGTGCCGGGGCTGCGGACGGTGCGGATCGGGCCGGGCGGGCTGCAGGACACGCGGGGGCTGGCGGCGCGGCGCTATGGCGCGGCGGAGGGGGCTTGCCTGCTGATCCGGCCGGACCAGCACGTGGCGGCGCTGTTCCGGCGGTTCGACGCGCAGCGGATCGGGCGGGCTGTTCAGCACGCGCATCGACGCCACGCGAGCGAACGGCTGGCGGTGGCGGAGCCGGTGGCGTGATCGGGTCGGCGCCGCGGCTGCGGGACGCGGATGCGCTGTTCGCGGCGCTGGTTTCGGCGCATGAGGGACTGGACGAGGCGGCGTCGCGCCGGGTCGATGCGGCGCTGGTGCTGTTGCTGGCCAACCATATCGGCGACGACGCGGTGGTCCTGGAGGCCATCCGGATCGCCCGCACCACGGGAGAGGCGGCTTGAGCACGACCGACCATACGCATGACCCGCAGCTGCAGAGCTGGGTGACGGACGCGAACGGGCACTCGGACTTCCCGATCCAGAATCTGCCGTTCGGCGTGTTCGGGCCGCTGGCCGGGTCTCCGCGGGGCGGCATCGCGATCGGCAACCACATCCTGGACCTGCGGGCGTTGCACGAGGCGGACCTGCTGGACGAGGAGGCGCAGGCGGCGCTGGCGACGTGCACGGGGCCGACGCTCAACCCGTTCCTGGCGCTGGGCGCGGGCCCCCGGTCGGCGTTACGCGACGCGGTGAGCGCGCTGCTGCAGGAGGGCTCGGACGAGCGGCGGCACCTGCTGCATGCGGCGGCGGACTGCATGATGTACCTGCCGGCGCAGATCGGCGACTACACGGATTTCTATGCCGGCCTCCATCATGCGACGGCGGTGGGCAAGCTGTTCCGGCCGGATGCGCCGCTGATGCCGAACTACAAGTACGTGCCGATCGGCTACCACGGCCGGGCAAGCTCCGTGCGGGTGTCGGGCGAGGTGCGGCGGCCAAACGGGCAGCGCAAGCCGGGCGACGCTGACGTGCCGACGTTCGGGCCCAGCCGGAACCTGGATTACGAGCTGGAGATGGGCGTGTGGGTGGGGCCGGGCAACGCGCCGGGGACGGCGATCCCGATCGGGGAGGCGGCGGGGCACATCGCGGGGTATTGCCTGTTGAACGACTGGTCGGCACGGGACATCCAGGGCTGGGAGTATCAGCCGCTGGGGCCGTTCCTGGCGAAGAGCTTCTGCACCACGATCTCGGCCTGGATCGTGACGCCGGAGGCGCTGGCGCCGTTTCGGGTGGCGCAGCCGGAGCGGCCTTCAGGTGACCCGGCCCCGCTGCCCTATCTGCTGGATGCCGCGGACCAGGCCCAAGGGGCGCTGGCGCTGGAGCTGGAGGTGCTGCTGCTGACGCCGACGATGAAGAAGCGGCGGCTGGGCGCGCACCGGCTGTCGATCGGGACGTCGACGGCGCTGTATTGGACGCCGGGGCAGCTGGTGGCGCACCACGCCAGCAACGGCTGCAACCTGAACCCCGGGGACCTGCTGGGGACGGGGACGATCTCGTCGGCGGACATGGATGGCTGCGGGTCGCTGCTGGAGATCTCGCAGGGGGGCCGCAGCCCGATCACGCTGCCTTCGGGCGAGGAGCGGCGATTCCTGATGGATGGGGACGAGGTGGTGCTGCGGGCGCGCGGGCGGCGGGAGGGCGCGGCGCCGATCGGGTTCGGGGAATGCCGGGGTGTCGTGCTGCCGGCGCTGTAGGGCGCACGGCAGGACGACGGTCCCCGGGCATCGCCGCCAGCAAAGCCGCAGCGGGCGGCCCGCGCTGCACGCCGATCATGCGGGCGGCGTAGGGGCCGGCGTTGAGCCGCAGGCGGCCCTGGCGGCTGGCGTGGCCGGGACGGACGACGACGCGGATCGTCGCGGCGGGCCGGGTGACACGTGCGGCGTCGGCCGACAGGGCGGCTTCCAGGATCAGTTCGCCGCCGACGTGACAGCCGATGGCGCGGAACCCGGCCTTTTCGTAAAGGCGGCGGGCGCAGCCGTTGTCGGGCGCCACGAGCAGGCGCACGCGGCGGCAGCCGGCCAGGCGGCCCAGGCTCGCCATGATGTGCGACAGGGTGGTGCGGCCGAAGCCGTGACCCTGCTGCCGCCGGTCGAGCGCGAGCCAGCCCAGCCACCAGCAGGCGGCGTCACGCCGGTCCGGGTGCAGCACGTAGAAGCCGACCAGGGTGCCCTGGGCGCGGATGGCGACCATGGCGTGGGCCGGACCCTTGCGGACGGCGTCCTGGATGTCCTGGATGGGGCCCAGGAAGCGCTCGACCTGGTCGGGGTCGAGCTCGAGGTCGGCGACGACGCCGAGGGCATCGTGACCGATCCGTTCATAGACGAGGGGCGCTGGGGCCCCGGGGGAAGACATGGTGCACTCGTGCAAGGAGGGAGGGAGCCCCGGTGGGGGCTGCGGGATCGGGCGGGGCCGAACCTTGCCTCGTCAGATGCACGCGTGGCGGCCAGCCACGCAGATACCTTTCGTCATGGGTCGAACATACGGCCGGTTCGGAGCCGGTTCAAATGACATGTTCATGACGGCCGGGGATGGCAGGCCGGCCTCGCCTTCCCGGCGGCCTGCGCCATACTGGCCGCATGACCGCCTGCTTCTTCGAGCGCCCTTATCCCAGTGCCAACGCCATCCTGCTGCCGGGGCCGCGGCCGGTGCTGGTCGACCCCGGGGCGGGGTCCGATGTGGCGGCGCTGCGGCGCTGGTTGCAGGCGCAGAGGGCCTGGCCGTCATTGGTGGTGAACACGCATTGGCATACCGACCATGCGGGCGGGAACCATGCCCTGCAGGCGGAGGGCGTGCCGGTGGCGGCGCCGGCCGGGGAGCAGGCGGCGGTGAACGGGCGGGACCGGGACGCCTGCCGGTCGTGGTGGCTGGGGCAGCAGATCGAAAGCTACACGGTCGGGCGGGGCCTGGTGCCGGGGGAGGTGATCGATGGAGCCGGGGCAGGCGGGGCGGCGTGGCGGGTGGTGGCGCTGCCCGGGCATACGGCGGCGCAGATCGGGCTGTTCTGCGAGGAAGGACGGGTGCTGGTCTCGGGCGATGCGCTGCATGCGGCGGATCTCGGATGGCTGGACCTGGATGCGGACCCGGCCGCGCTCGAGCAGGCCGAGGCGACGATTGAGGCGATCGCGGCGTTGGACGTGACGCTGCTGCTGCCCGGGCACGGACCGGCGACGACCGATGTCGGGGCGGCGCTGCGGCTGGCGCGGCGGCGATCGGCGAGCTGGCGCGCGGCGCCGGAGCGGATCGGCTGGCATTCGTGCAAGCGGATCTTCACGCACATGCTGATGGTGGATGGCGGGCTGGACCGGGCGGTGGTGGCGGACCGCCTCGCTGCAAAGCCCTGGTTCCAGGACCATGCGCGCCGGGCCTTCGGGCTGCCGGCGCCCGACTTCGCGGCGCTGCTGGTGGCGGAGATGCTGCGGTCGGGTGCTGCGGCGTGGGACGGGGATGTCCTGACGGCGCGGGGCGTTCATGCGCCGGTGCCTGCCGGTTGGCCGGAGGGGCCGGGTTGGCCGGCAGAGTGGCCCAGCGCGTGACCGCTGGGCCGGCTCAGCCCGGCTCGTCGGCGGTCTTGTAGGGAGATAGGGTGGCCAGGTCGGCCATCTCGGCCAGGGCGGCCGGGCGCTCCTGGTCGAGGAAGCCGGCCACGGCGCGGCGCAGGCCGGGGTTGGCGATCCAGTGGGCGGACCAGGTGGGGCGGGGCAGGTAGCCGCGCTGGATCTTGTGCTCGCCCTGGGCGCCAGCCTCGACGCGCTGCAGCCCGTGTTCGATGGCGAACTCGATGGCGCGGTAGTAGCACAGCTCGAAATGCAGGAACGGCCAGTCGCCGCGGCAGCCCCAGTTGCGGCCGTATAGCGCGCCGTCGCCCATCAGGTTAAGGGCGCCGGCGACGGGGGTGCCGTCGTTCTCGGCCAGCATCAGCACGACCTGGTCGCCGAGACGCTCCGACAGCAGGGGGAAGAAGGACTTGGTGAGATAGGCGCTGCCCCACTTGCGATCCACGGTGGAGGTGTAGAAGCGGTAGAAGGCGGCCCAGTGGTGCGGCTTGATGTCGGCGCCGCGCAGGGTGAGGAAGGTCAGCCCGGCCGCGTTGGCGTCGCGGCGCTCGCGCTTCAGGACCTTGCGCTTGCGGGAGCTGAGGGCGCCCAGGAAGTCGTCGAAGCCGGCATAGCCCGCGTTCTCCCAGTGGAACTGCTTGCCGATGCGCTGCAGCCAGCGGGCCTCGCCCAGGGTCTGCCACTCCGCCTCGGTGCAGAAGGTCGCGTGGATGGAGGACAGCTTCAGCTCGCGGCAGGCCTGGACGAGGGCTTCGGCGAGGGCGGCGGGCGGGGTGCCGGGCCGGGTGAGCAGGCGGGGGCCCGGGACGGGGCTGAAGGGCACGGCCACCTGCAGCTTCGGGTAGTAGTCGCCGCCCGCCCGCTCCATGGCGTGGGCCCAGCCGTGGTCGAAGACGTATTCCCCATAACTGTGGGACTTCGCGTACATCGGGGCCACGGCGACCAGCTGCCCGGCGTCGCGCAGGGCCGCGTGCTGCGGCAGCCAGCCGGTGCGGCTGCTGGCGGAGCCGCTATCCTCGAGGGCGGAGAGGAAGGCGTGGCTGACGAAGGGGTTGCGGCCCCCGGCGCAGGCGTCCCACTCGGCGGGCGGGATGTCGGCGATACGGGGATGCAGCGTGAGGGTCAGGCTGGGGTGGCCGTCGGGCATGGACAGATTATAGCGACGGATCGGCGATCTGACAGTGCGGCGTCGGGTTGGGCTTCGACGCGCCGGCGCTCAGGCGGGTGCGATCTCGAACATGCCCTCGACCTCGACGGCGGCGTCTCCGGGCAAAGCGGGGACACCGATGGTGCTGCGGGCGTGGCGGCCGGCGTCGCCGAAGACGGCGACGGCGGTGTCCGACGCGCCGTTCATCACGACGGCGTGCTGGGAGAAGCCGGGCGGGGAGGCGATGAAGCCGCCGAGGCGAATGACGCGGACGACGCGGTCGAGGTCTCCGTCGCAGGCGGTGCGGAGATGGGTGAGGACGTTGAGGAAGCAGAGCCTGGCGGCCGCCTGGCCCTGCTCGATGCCGACGCCGTCGCCCAGTTTGCCGGTGACCGAGATCTTGCCGTCGAGGGCCGGGACCTGGCCGGAGACGACGACCAGCGTGCCGGTCCGGACGAACGGGACGTAGTTGGCCATGGGCGGCATGGCGCTGGGAAGCGTGAGGCCGAGTTCTGCAAGGCGGGCGTCGATGCGGCCCATGGAAGGCTCCTAACGGTTGGCGACGAGCCGCAGGTCTGCGCGGGAGTCGGGTCGCAGGCCAGGGCGTCGGGCGCGGTGCTGGGTGGGAAGGTCGAGCGGCAGCAGAGGCAACGGGTCCGGGGCCGGGGCCGGGGCGATGCCCTCGGGGACGTCGCACTGGCCGAGGTAGTTGATGGCCAGGTTGCGAAAGGCGTAGTCGAGCGGGCTGGTTGCGTGGCCGATGTCGGCGTCGCCCTCGACGCGCCCGGCGGGGCCGAAGCGGGTGAGGGCGAAGGCGGCGACGTAGTCGGACAGGGGCACGCCGTGCTGCAGGCCCAGGCTGACGGCGGCGGCCAGGCTGTCGATGGTCGCACGCAGGGCGGCACCCTCGCGGGGGAGGCTGATCTGGATCTCGCCGAGGGTGCCGTCGGCGTATTCGCCGGTGCGGACGTAGATACGGTGGCCGCCGACCGCGGCCTTCTGGGTGTAGCCGCGGCGCCGGGCCGGCAGTTCCCGTCGCAGGGGCGGGGCGGCGGGGCGGTCGCTGGCCGTGGGGCGGTCGGGCATGGCGTGGACGTAGGGGGCGACGGCGTCGTGCATGGCCTGGTGGGCGGCCAGGCCGGCGGGTTCCAGCAGGGTCTCGCCCAGCAGGACGCGGGCGAGGGCGGCCTCGGGCGTGATGCCGCGGGCGGCGAGGCGGGCGCAGGCGGCGCGGGTGAGGTGGCCTGCGGGCCCGACCGGGGAGAAGGCCGGGGCGATGCCGCCGGTTTCGGCGCCGAGCAGGGCGTCGGCGGGACCTGGGGGCAGGATGGCGGTGCTGGGCAGGCCGGCGGCGCCGTTCAGGGCGGTGCGCCGGGCGCTGGCTGCGGCCTCGGCGAGGCCGGGCAGGGCGCAGCGGGCCGGGGGCGCGGGCCAGTTGGGCAGGCGCGACAGCAGATCGGGCTGGTCCCCGGCGAGGGCCAGGTCGGCGGTCGCGCGCAGCAGGGCGGCCAGGCAGGCGGCGACGTCGCGGGCGGCGGGGCTGTCGTATTCGAGGCCGATGGCGGCGAGCAGGCCATCGAGGTCGGTCAGGCCGATCGCGCAGGGGCGGGCGTCGCGGCCCCCGGCGGAGCGGGCGGCGGCGGGGTCGGCAAGGCGGAGGGCCGTGGCGGCGGCGTGGATGGCGGCGGTAAAGGCGGGCACGTCGAAGCCGGTGGCGCCGTCGATGAAGGCGGGCAGGTTCAGGACGAAGCCGGGCAGCGCGCCGCCTGTGCCTTCCGCGCCGGCCCAGACCGGCAGGGTGGGCGCGGCACGGCGGTGCAGCAGAAGGGTGTGCAGCAGTTCCGCCAGGGCTGGCTCTCCGGCGTCGCGGGCGCGGGCGGCGATGGGGCGGATCCAGGTGTCGGCGGCGCGGGGCAGGGTGGCCGAGCCTTCGCCCGGGGCCAGGGCGGCCAGGGCGGCGGCGGCGCGATCGTCCCACGCGGCGGGCAGGGTCAGCGCGCGGGGGGGCGAGTCGGGGTCGATGCCCGCCTGGGTGTCGCGCATGCGCACGCCGCGCCAGATCCGGGTATCGGCCATGGGATGATGGTAGGGGTGGCGTGGGGATGGCGCAATCGTGGTTCCCCCCGTATATGCGGGGCATGACCATCGGAACGCGCCTGTTCACCTATTTCCGGGGCCGGCAGCTGGGCAGCGACTCGGCGGGCAACCGCTATTTCGTGGAGAAGCGGGTGCGCGCGGGCGTGCGCGGCCGGCGGTGGGTGCTGTACGCCGGGGAGGCGGATGCGAGCGCGGTGCCGGCCGAGTGGCACGCCTGGTTGCACTTCACGACCGATGCGCCGCTGCCGCAGGCGTCGCGGCGGGCGTGGCAGAAGCCGCACCAGCCGAACCTGACGGGCACGCCTGGGGGCTACCGTCCGGCGGGACATGATTACAGCGGCGGGCATCGGCCGAAGGCGACGGGGGATTACGAATCCTGGTCGCCCGACGCCCCGCGGACGCCCGGGAGCTAGGCGGGGTCGTGGCGAAGCGGAGCGTGGTCGAGATCGGGACGGGGTTCGCCGTGCTGGTGGTGACGGCGGGGTTCCTGGCCTATGCGCTGGCCAACACCGGGCGGGCCAGTTCGGGGGGGACTCGGCTGTCGGCGCGGTTCGACAATGTGGGGGCGCTGGCGTCCGGCGCGGATGTGCGGATTGCCGGGGTGGCCGTGGGCCGGGTGGTGGGGACGAGCATCGACCCGCAGTCGTTCCAGGCGGTGGTCCAGTTCACGGTGCAGTCGGACATCAAATTGCCGACGGATAGCAGCGCGACGGTGTCGACGGGCGGCCTGCTGGGCACGCCGTTCCTGACGGTGGCACCCGGCGGCGCGGACACGGACCTGAAGGAGGGGGGTTCGATCACGGTGACGCAGGGGGCGACGAACTTCGAGGACCTTCTGGGGAAGTTCATCTTCAACGTGGGCAGCCTGGCGGATGCCTCGCAGAAGATGCTGAAGCAGGCGGGCCCCGGTGGGCCAGGTTTGGGCGGCCCGGCTTCAGGAGGCCCGGCTTCGGGGCCGGTTCCCGCACCCGACTCGAAGCCGTGAGCGGGCGGACCTGGCCGCAAGCGGACGGGACGCCGGTCTCGTGCCGGGAGAAGCTCAAGACGCTCGAGGAGAACGACGCCGAGCTGCGGCAGGTGCTGCAGGATGCCTTCGAGGACGCGGTGCTGATGGGGGTGGACGAGGCGGCGATGCGGCAGATCCTGATCGAGGCGGTGACCGGGCTGGCCAGCCCGCGGCGGCAGCGATGAGAGGTCTGGTTCTGGCCGTATTTCTCGTTCCCGGGGTCGCATGGGGTCAGCCGGCGCCCGCGCCGCAGGCTGGCGTGCCACCAGGGGCGCAGCCCGCAGCCCCCACGGGGCCGGACGCCTGGCTGCCGCGGGGGTCGGCGGAGCTGATCCTGCTGGACAAGCTGCGGGCGCAGCCGAGCGCCGTCATGGTGCGGACGGGCCAGACGGCGACGTTCGGGACGCTGAGCATCGCGTTGAAGAGTTGCGCGGTGCGCGCCCCGGACGTGCCGCAGAACGCGGCGGCGTTCCTGGAGGTGACCGACAGCCGGCAGAGCGCGCCGCCGTTCCGCGGCTGGGTGCTGTCGAACGTGCCGTCGGTCTCGCTGTTCGAACACCCGGTCTACGACCTTCGGCTGGTGACGTGTCGATAAGGGTTGACCGATGACCGGCTTGCCGGCGCCCGGCCTCGCGGCGCTGCTGCTGGACCTGGATGGGACGTTGTTGGATATCGCGCCGACGCCCGATGCGGTCCGGGTGCCGCCGGGTCTTGCCTCGGCGCTGCTCCGGCTGCGGGCGCACCTGGGGGGGGCGCTGGCAATCGTGACGGGGCGGCCGATCGACCAGGTGGATGGGCTGCTGCCGTCGGTGCCGCAGGCCATCGCCGGCGAGCATGGCGGGGCGATCCGGCGGGTGGCGGGTGGCCCGGTGATCCGGGCCATGCTGCCGGACCCGCCGGTGTCCTGGGTGATCGAGGCGGCAGGGCTGGTGGCCCGGTATCCCGGGGCGCTGCTGGAGCAGAAGCAGCGGGGCTTCGTGCTGCATTACCGGGCGGTGCCGCAGGCCGGGCCGGCACTGGGGGTGGCGGTGACCCGGCTGGTCGCGCCCCTGGCCGACCAGTTTCAGGTCATGCCGGCGCTGATGGCGTGGGAGGTGCGGCCGCGGGGCGCCGACAAGGGGACGGCGGTGCATGCACTGATGGCGGAGACACCGTTCGCCAGGCGGCTGCCGGTCTTCGTGGGCGACGACATCACCGACGAGGACGGCATGGAGGCCGCGCGCGCCCTGGGGGGCGTGGGGCTGCGGGTGGATCGGTGGTTCGGCGGCGCGGCGGACGTCCGGGCCTGGCTCGAGGCGAGCGCGGCGGCTCTGCCGCGTGGAGAGGGCTGGCCGGCGCTGCCCCGGCTCGGGTCGTGAGCAGCGCTTTTGCCTAGAGGGGATGTTCGGACGTTAGTAGGTCAGGGCGCTGACGTAACCCGGGACAAGCCCGGGGATGACGACTTGGGTCGTGGGGTCACTACCCTGGCGCGGGGATGACTGCTTTTGAAGAATGTTCTGCAGGTCGGAGACTTTCAGCGAGTTCATCGAATCGCGCGGTTCGGTCGAGTGTTGCTGGTTCAGCGCCACCAATAGTGCGGGTGGTAGTAGCCGGGGCCGTAATAGGCGTAGCGGGGGTAGGGCGCGACGATGCATCCGCCCAACAGACTCGCGCCCAGCAGTATCATGAGCAGAAACGCTGACTTTGCCGATTTCTTGACCATGAGGCGTCCTCCATCTTGGGTGATGGTAGGACTATGGGGGTTGCCGCGACGGGGTTCAGGGGCGCGACATACTTCGTCGCACTTCGTCGCAACCGGTCGCTGGGCTGTCACCGGACGTCACGCGGGTGGCAGGGGGGCGGGCTGGGTCGGGAGGGTTCAGGCGGCGGTCAGGGCGCGGACGGCGGCACAGATGTCGGCGAGGGTGTAGGGTTTGGCGATAAAGCGGTCGAGCGGGGACGCCGCTGCCTCGGCCGTCGGGTCGGGCCTTCCGGTCATGAACAGGACGGGCAGGCTGGGCCTGGCCACGCGGGCACGCTGGGCGAGTTTCGTGCCGTTCAACGTGCCCGGCAGCTGGATATCGGTCAGCAGCACGCGGATTTCTGGATCGGCCTCGATGATCGGTAGGGCCGCGTCGCCGGTCTCGGCCTCGAGCACGTCGAAGCCTTCGTCCCCAAGCGCCTCGACCAAGGTCAGGCGGATGAGGAACTCGTCTTCCACAACGAGCACCCGGGGCTTAGGGGCAGACTGCGTCAAGCTCATGCTCACAAAATCGCGATTGCAGGGGCGAGCAACAAGGGCCCGAGCCGGTCACAGAACCGTGATGACATCGCTCAAGGAGCGGCTCAGTGCAGAACCAGGCCTGGTTCCGGCCACGGCATCGCGGCCAGCGCGCCCTGGGCGGAGAGGGTGATGAAGGCGGTTTGCCGGTCCGGGCCGCCGAAGCAGATGTTGGTGGTGTAGATGTCGCCCGTGGGCACCTGGCGCAGCAGCGTGCCGTCGGGCGCGATGACGCTGATGCAGCCGGTGACGAGGGTCGCGACGCAGATGTTGCCGGCCGCGTCGACGGCGAGGCTGTCGAAGCGCTGGAAGCCGGGCAGGCCGCACACCAGCCGGCCGCCATGGGGCGAGGGGAAGCCGTGTTTGATCGCCTGGCCTGGGCCCTGCAGATCGAACGCCCAGAGCCGGGCCGTCTCGGTTTCGGCGACATAGAGGGTGCGGCCGTCGGGCGAGAGGCCGATGCCGTTGGGGGTCAGCACGGGGTGGGCGACGCAGACGATGCGGCTGCCGTCGGCCTTGGCATAGTAGACGCCGCCATGGTCGCGGGTGCGGGCGCGGGACTTGCCGAGATCGGTGAAGTAGAAGCCGCCCTGGTCGTCGAACACCAGGTCGTTGGGGCCGCACAGGGGATGGCCGCCGCACTCGGTATACAGGGTGCAGACGGCGCCGGTGTTCGGGTCGATGCGCTCGATCCGGCCGCCGCTGTAGTCGTCGGGCGTGCCGACGGGGCGGAGCATGCCCTCGGCGTCGTGCCACAGGAAGCCGCCGTTGTTGCAGAGGAACAGGTCGCCGCCGGGACCGGTGGCCAGTCCGTTGGGGCCGCCGCCCGGGGTGGCGATGACGGAGACCGTGCCGTCCGGTGCCACGCGGCTGACGGTGCCGCGGGCGATCTCGACCAGGGCGATGCTGCCGTCGGGGAGGGCCACGGGTCCCTCGGGGAATCGCAGTCCGGTGGCGAGGATGCGCATGGGGCTTGCCTTCTTGGGTCGGCACAGGATAGCCGGGTGGGGACTCGCTTCAAGGGGGCAGCCCGTGCCACCCCCGTGTCACCAGAATGCGTTGCCGGGCACGGGGTTGGCTGTGCTAGCTTGCGTCGCTTCTCAACTGCCGGGTTCCTGTCCCATGCGCTTCCTGCTCCTCGGCCTGTTGCTGCTCGCTGCCCCGGCCCGTGCGGCGGGGATCGCCATCGTGCTCAATTCCGGCGAGGCGACGATCAGCCTGTTGGACACGGCCCGTGGGACGGAGATCCGGCGCGTGCCGGTGCTGCGGGAGCCGCATCATATCGCGCTGGCGCCGAATGGGCGGGAGCTGCTGGTGGGGGATTCCGGCGGCAACGAGGTGCTGTTCCTCGATCCGACGACGGGGGACATCAAGCGGCGGATGGCGGTCGCCGACCCGTATCAGCTGGGGTTCAGCCCGAACGCCAAGTGGCTGGTGGTGACGGGGCTCGGGCGCAACCAGGTGGACGTGTACGACGCGGCGCGGATGGAGCTGGTGCATCGCTTCCCCATCGCGTCGATGCCGAGCCACCTGGCGTATTCGCCGGACAGCAGCGTGGTCTATGTGACGCTGCAGGGCACGAACCGCGTGGCGGCGTTCGACCTGAAGCGGATGACGGTGCTGTGGAACGCCGAGGTGGGGCCGACGCCGGCGGGGATCGTCTGGTTCGGCGGGCGGCTGCTGGTGGCGAACATGGGCAGCGACCACTTCGCGGTGGTGGACCCGACGGATGGGCATGTGGAGCGCCGGGTGCGGACGGGACGGGGGGCGCACCAGATCTTCCCCTCGCCGGACGGCAAGACGCTGTGGGTGAACAACCGCGTCGATGGGACGACGGTGGCGGTGGATGCGGCCACGCTGGTGCCGGGGCGCGTCTATAAGGTGGGTGGCGGCCCCGACTGCATCGACTTCGCGGCGGACGGGCGCCTTTGGATCACGCTGCGGTTCGCGCAGAAGGTCGCGGTGCTGGACCCGGCGAGCGGGGCGATCCAGGCCTTTCCGGTCGGGCGGTCGCCGCACGGCATCTTCCTGACGTCTGCGGCGCGGATGCCGTGACCGACCCGTTCTATCTGGTCGCCGGGTGGCTGCAGGAGCAGGCGATGCTGCCGGCGCTGTACGCGCTCGGCGGCATGGAGTGGGAGGAGGTCTCGTTCAACTGGGCGCTGTTCGCGTGCTACGGCGTGGGCCAGGTGCTGCTGACGCTGGCGGTGTGCCTGCCGTTGGAGCGGTGGCGCCCGGTGGAGCGCTGGCCGGACCAGAAGGCCGTCTGGGTGGACGTGTTCTACACGTTGCTGTCGCGGGTGGGCGTGCTGCCGCTGGTGACCTTCGTGCTGTTCTATGCGCTGCAGGTGCGGATGACCGGCTGGTTGACGGATAACGGTTATGTGCCGCCGACGCTGGAGCGGGCGTTGCCGTTCCTGCTGGGGCACCACGTGCTGACCTTCGTGTGCTATGCCATCGTGCTGGATTTCGCGGAATACTGGCGGCATCGGCTGTCGCACCGGTTCCGCTGGTGGTGGGCGCTGCACTCGCTGCACCACGCACAGCGGCAGATGACCTTCTGGTCGGACGACCGCAACCACCTGGTCGACGAGGTGATCGGGACCGTGTGGTTCATGGCGATCGGGCTGCTGATCGGCATACCGCCGCTGCAGTTCCCGCTGCTGGTGCTGCTGCTGCGTTTCCTCGAGAGCCTGAGCCATGCGAATGCTCGGGTGTCGTTCGGTTGGGTGGGGGACCGGCTGCTGATCTCTCCGCGGTTCCACCGGGCGCATCACGGGGTGCTGGCGGCGGGGCAGCGCAGCGCCAACTACGGCGCGATCCTGCCGTGGTGGGACATGCTGTTCCGCACGGCGGACTTCGACCGGGCGTATGTGCAGACCGGCGACCCCGGGGCGGAGGAGGCCCTGGCCACGGGCAGCTACATGCAGCAGCAGGCGGCGGGGCTGCGGCGGATGGCGGGGGTGGGTCGGCGGCCGGTCAGGGGCCCCGTCTAAACCCGGGTCAGACGAAAGGGAGCCACTGTTCCGGGACGAGTTCGTAGCCTGCGCCGGCGCGGATGACGTGGGCGAAGCTTGGGAATTGCAGGTGCATGCCGGCGACGGCGAACCTCTCGGAGACGGCGCGTTCCAGGATGGCGCGGCGGGAGGCGACGGCCTGGGCCGGGTCGACGTCGAAGCCGACGACGACGTCGGGACGGGCGCTTTGAACGTCCGGCACATGCATGATGTCGCCCCAGATCAGCAGGGCGTCGGGGCCGTCGGCGATCCGGTAGCCGCTGTGACCGGGGGTGTGGCCGGGCAGCGGGACGCGGGTGATGCCGGGGACGACCTCCGTGCCCGTGATCGGACGGAGGCGGGCCTGGTAGGGCGCGGCGGCGACGCGGGCGGCCTGGAAGCTGCCGCGGGCGGCTTCGGGGGCGGCGGCTTCGGCGGTGCCTTCGAGCCAGTAGGCGGCTTCCTCGGCGGGGAAGGCGAGGTCGGCCTTGGGGAACACGGCCTGGCCGCCGGGGGTCGCGAGACCGCCGGAGTGGTCGCCGTGGAAATGGGTGAGCAGGACCGTGTCGATGTCGGTCGGCTGGACCCCGGCGGCGGCCAGGTTGGCGAGCAGGTGGCCGCAGGTGGGGCCGAAGTTCGCGCCGGCGCCGGTGTCGATCAGGATGGTCCGCGTGCCGTCCTGGACCAGGAAGGCGTGCACCACCAGGCGGGGCGTCGGGCCGTGGAAGCGCGCCGTGAGAAGGGCCGAGGCGTCCTCGGGCGCGATGTTGGGCATGACGGCGAGCGGGGCGTCCATGTGACCGTCGTTCAGCACGGTGACCACGAAGGGCCCGGTCCGGCGCCGGTAGATCCCGGGCACCTGGTCGACTGTGGGGTGGGTCATGCTGCCTGTCCCTCGATTTCGCCCAGCCGCCCGGCCAGGTCCTGGATGAACTGCCATGCGACGCGGCCCGAGCGCGCGCCGCGGGTGACCGACCATTCGGCCGCCTGGGCGTGCAGGGCGTCGCGGGCGATGGGCAGGCCGAGCTGGTCGGCATAGCCGTCGACCATGGCGAAATAGGCGGTCTGGTCGCAGTTGTGGAAGCCGATCCAGAGGCCGAAGCGGTCGGAGAGGGAGACCTTCTCCTCGATCGATTCGCCGGGGTTGATGGCGGTGGACTGCTCGTTGTCGATCATGTCGCGCGGCATCAGGTGGCGGCGGTTGCTGGTGGCGTAGAACAGCACGGTGGCGGGCCTGCCCTCGATCCCGCCGTCCAGGACGGATTTCAGCGCCTTGTAGTCCGCGTCCTCCTTTTCGAACGAGAGGTCGTCGCACAGGATCAGGCAGCGGCGGGGTTCGGGACGGAGGAGGTTCAGCAGGTCCGGCAGGGTCCGGATGTCCTCGCGGTGGATCTCGATCAGGGCGAGGGCGCCGGGGCGGGCGGCGTTGGCGGCGGCGTGGGCGGCCTTGACGAGGGAGGACTTGCCCATGCCGCGGGCGCCCCAGAGCATGGCGTTGTTGGCGGGCAGGCCTGCGGCGAAGCGCAGCGTGTTGTCCAGCACCAGGCGCTTCTGCCGGTCCACGCCCTGCAGCAGGCCGATGTCGACTCGGGCGACGTGGGGGACGGGGGCGAGGTGTCCGGGGTTCGGGTGCCACACGAAGGCGTCGGCGGTCCCGAGGTCTGGCCGCACCGGCGGGGGCGGGGCGAGCCGGTCGAGGGCTGCGGCGATGCGCCCGAGGAGGGCGAGGGTTTGCGGTTCCATGGGCTCCGGTGGCTTGACGGGGGTGCGCTGCAAACTATGGTCCGGCCAGCGCGACGGCAACCCTCGCGCCCACGCCGCGCCCCGCGGCCCCATTCAAGGACCCATGATGCTGATCTCCCCCGCCTATGCTCAGGACGCCGCCGGCATGATGGGTGCGGCGACCCAGTTCCTGCCGCTCGTGCTGATCTTCGGCGTGTTCTATTTCCTGCTGATCCGGCCGCAGCAGACGCGGGCGAAGGAGATGAAGGCGATGCTGCTGGCGTTGCGCCGGGGCGACCGGGTGGTGACCGCGGGCGGCATCCTGGCGACGGTGCAGCGGGTGAAGGAAGGGTCGGACGAGGTCGAGGTGGAGATCGCGCCGACGGTCCGGGTGATGGTGATGCGGGACACGATCAGCAGCGTGGTGAAGCCCGTCGTGGCGAACGACACGGCGAAGGGCTGAGGCCCGCCGGGGACGGCCTGCGTCCCCTCCCTGGAGCAGAGAGGGGACGGGGGCGGACTATTTCAGCTTGCTGGCGGCGTATTCGTAGTTGGCCAGCTTGTCGAGCCAGTTGCTGACGTAGTCGGGGCGGCGGTTGCGGAAGTCCAGGTAGTAGCTGTGCTCCCACACGTCGCATCCGAGCAGGGCGGTGCCTTCGCCGGTCGCGAGCGGGTTCGATCCGTTCGGGGTCTTGGTGACCTTCAACTTGCCGTCCGTGCCCTGGACCAGCCAGGCCCAGCCACTGCCGAACTGGCTGATGGCGGCCGCCTTGAAGGCATCCTTGAAGGCCTGGACGCTGCCGAAGTCGGCGGCGATCTTGGTTTCGAGGCTGCCGGGGATGGCGCCGCCGGTGGGCGACATGTTTTCCCAGAACAGGACGTGGTTCCAGTGCTGGCCGGCGTTGTTGAACACCGGCGCCATGGCGGGCTTGTCATAGGAGAGGTGGACGATCTCCTCGAGGGACTTGCCCTGCAGGGCCGGGTCCTTCTCGACGAAGCCGTTCAGTGCGGTGACATAGGCCTGGTGGTGCTTGTCGTGATGCAGCTCCAGCGTCTCCTGCTGCATGCCGCGGGCGGCCAGGGCGGCGTGGGAGTAGGGAAGGTTCGGAAGTTCGAACGCCATCGTCGGTCCTTTGGGGTCGTTGCGGCGGGACAGTGGGCGCGGGGGCGCGGGGGCGTCAAGCCCGTGGCACGACGCCCCATGGCGCCTTGGGTTGCCACGGCCGCACGAAGACGGCATTGGGGCGGGATGACGCGACCGCCGTCTCTGTCCCCCATGGGCGCGCTGGTCCGGCGGCATGATCCCGACCGGTATCTGTGCACGCTGTTCGCTCCGGCGCCCCGGCGGGAGGCGCTGTTCGTGCTGTATGCCTTCAACCACGAACTGGCCCGCGCACGGGAGGCGGTGCGGGAGCCGTTCGCCGCGCTGATTCGGCTGCAGTGGTGGCGGGAGGTGGTGGAGGGCGCACGGCGGCGGCACGAGGTGGCGGGACCCCTGGGCGCGGCGCTGGATGCCGGGTTGCTGCGGGCGGCGGACCTGATGGGCCTGATCGAGGCGCGGGAGGCGGAGGCGGAGCCGATGGAGAACGTGGCGTCGTTCACCGACTATGTGCGCGGCTCGGCCGGCGGGCTGATGGTGGCGGCCGGGCATGCGCTCGGGATGGAGGGGGCGGAGGCGTTGCGGGACTGGGGCGCCGCCTATGGCGTGGCGGGCGTGTTGCGGAGCGTGCCGGCGTTGGCGCGGCAGGGGCGTTGCCTGCTGCCGCAGGATCTCCTGGCGGAGGCGGGCTTGTCCGAGGCGGCGGTGGTGGGGCGGCCGGCGCTGGCGATAACGGCGGCCGGGCCGTTGTTGGTTTCGGCGCGGACCTGGTTGCACGCGCGTCCCGAGGTTCCGCGCCCTGCATGGGCCGCCGCCCTGCCGGTGGTCCTGGCGCGGCGGGACCTGGCGGCCTGGCCGGGGGGGGCGTTTCGGGATCGGACGCTTCGGGACCGGGTGATCGTGACATGGTCCGGGCTGCGACACAGGCTGTAGGCGCCTGTCATGACGAAAGGGCGCTGCCGAAGCAGCGCCCTTGTGTCGGCGGTAGTGGACGGGGTGGGTTCAGCCGCGGCGGAGTCGACGGGCCACGCCGGCACCGAGCAGGCCGATGCCGAGAATCGCCATGGTGGTGGGCTCCGGCACGGGGGTGTCGGGCGGCGTGGGCGGGGGCGTGTAGTCGTAGGTGACGCTCAGGGTGGCGTCGGCGTTGCCGTTGCCGCCGAAGAAGGTCTGACCGGAGATGCCGTTGCCGCTGGCCTGGATCGTGCCGAGCGCGAAGTTGACCGAAACGGTGCCGCCGCCGCCGCTGCTCGAGTAGGTGGTGAACTCGGAATTGTCGAGGCCCACCGAGTTGGAATAAAGCTGGCTGTTCGTCGCGGAGGTGACCGTCTGGTGAGCGCCGACGGTGCCGGCACCCGGGCCGGCGGCGATGCTGGAGGTGAGCAGGGTGCCCAGGGTATCCGACAAGGTGAAGGGCTGCGTGGCGAAGGACTGCGTGTAATTTGCGTCGCTACCGCCGATGTTCGTCACCTGAGCGATGACCGAGAGGTTCGACGACAGCTGCAAGGTGATGGAGTTCAGGGTCCCGCTCGTCGAGTCGAACAGCGGGATGTTGAACGTCTCGCTGGCGTTGGTCTGTGCCGCGGGAACGATCTGCTGGGCGGGGCCGGTCATGCTGGCTGGGCCGGATGCCTGCGAGTATTCGGTGTAGGTGAGCGTCACGGCCGAGGCCGGTGCTCCGGCAGCGAGGACACCCGCTGCTGCGATGGCGCATGCTTTGAGGGAAATCATGGAAGCACCTCAGTCGTTGGACCGGCAATCCCCGGTCGGGTTGGTGGCAGCGTCGCCATCGTCTGGTTCACTCGTTGCAGGAAGCGTGCCAGCTGCATCGAGCATTGAAAAGGTTTGTTAAAACTTATTGGTTCACGGCAATGTGTCGACAAATCTTACAAGAGAGCTGGGTTCGAGCACTGACCTATCACGAGTTTGGACGATGGATTGACGATGGGCCCGAGACATCGTGAGAGGACGCGAGCGGTTGCCGGAATGTCAATCGGGGCGCTGCCGCAGCAGCGCCCCGATGACGGCGTGATGGAGTGAGGCTCAGCCGCGACGGAAGCGGCGAACCAGGCCGGCACCCAGGAGGCCGGCGCCGAGCAGGGCCATCGACGCGGGCTCCGGCACGGGAACGATCGAGTAGTCGTAGACGACGTTGACGGTGGCGTCCGCATTGCCGTAGCCGCCGAAGAACGTCTGGCCGGAGATGCCGTTGCCGCTGGCCTGGATGGTGCCGAGGGCGAAGCTCAGCGAGATCGTGCCGCCCGGGCCGCTCGTGGAGTAGGTGCTGAACTCGGACTGCGCCAGGCTGGCTGTGCTGGCATACTGCTGCGAGACATAGGCCGCCACGACCGTCTGGTTGGCCCCGACGGTGCCGGCGCCCGGCCCGGCCGTCTCGCTGCCGACCACGAGGCTCCCGAGCGAGTCGGAGAGCGTGAAGGGCTGGGTCGCGAAGGTCTGCGTGTAATTGGCCGGGTTGCCGCCGATGTTGGTCACCTGCGACACGGTCTGCACGTTGGTCGTGAGCGAGATGGTGATGGAGTTGAGCTGACCGAGGCTGCTGTTGAACAGCGGGATGTTGAACGCCTCGATCGCGTTGGTCTGCGACGGCGGGACGATCATCTGCGCCGGGCCGGTGCTGCTGGCCGGACCGCTCGCTTGCGAATACTGCGTGTAGCTGATCTGGATGGCCGAGGCGGGGCTGATCGCGGCGATCAGAAGGCCCGCTGCGGCGAGGGTGGCAGTCTTGACGAGGTTCATCGGTGCACCTTTGCTTGTTGGGGCTCGAAGGTCCGAGCGGTTGTTCGTTGCCCTTCACCACGCAAGCATCATGCCATTTCAAAAAAGCCTTTACATTGCTGCCTTTTCCGATGGTGGCAGAACGTCTGCCGTCGGATTTCTTTACAGGGGATGAACGAAGGAGGCGCCCGGTGAACGCCGCGCTCACGCTCCGATGTGCTCGCGGGTGTCCATGAGCAATGGGCGGACCGTCCGCGCACAAAAAAGGGGCGCTGCCGAAGCAGCGCCCCCATTCAGAGCCGGTGTGGCGAGGCTTAGCCGCGACGGAAGCGACGAACCAGGCCGGCGCCGAGCAGGCCGGCACCGAGCAGGGCCATCGAAGCGGGCTCCGGCACGGGAACGATCGAGTAGTCATACACGACGTTGACGGTGGCGTCCGCGTTGCCGTAACCGCCGAAGAACGTCTGGCCAGGAATGCCGTTGCCGCTCGCCTGGATGGTGCCGAGGGCGAAGTTGATCGCGACAGTGCCGCCCGAGCCGCCGGTGGAGTAGGTGCTGAACTCGGACTGCGCCAGGCTGGCCGAGTTGGCGAACTGCTGCGAGATGTAGGCGGCGACGACGGTCTGGTTGCCGCCGACCGTGCCGGCACCCGGCCCGGCGGTCTCGCTGCCGGTGATGATGTTGCCGAGCGAGTCGGACAACGTGAAGGGCTGCGTCGCGAAGGTCTGCGTGTAGTTCGCGGCGCTGCTGTTGATGTTGGTCACCTGCGACACGGTCTGCACGTTGGTCGTCAGGCTGATCGTGATGGAGTTCAGTTTGCCGAGGCTGCTGGTGAACAGCGGGATGTTGAAGGCCTGGCTGGCGTTGGTCTGGCCGGGCGGGGTGATCTGCTGCGCCGGGCCGGTGTTGCTGGCCGGGCCAGTGGCCTGCGAATACTGCGTGTAGCTGATCTGAATGGCCGAGGCAGGCGCCGTCGCGGCGACCAGAAGGCCCGCTGCGGCGAGGGTGACGGTCTTGAGGAAGGTCATGGTCGAAGCTCTTTCAGTTAGCCCGGGGTAACCGAGCTGATGGCAGTCTGCCAGGGTAATAGCAAGCACCGTGCCACTGCGGCAAAGCTCTGTATTCGTTAACAACCCACCGTTCCGTTGACGGTAAATGTCGGGAAATCTTACAGTAGATAAACCCGATCGGGGCCCGGTCAGATGTGAAGGCTGCGTGTCCTGCCGCACGCAGTTGAGGCGGCGCAACATAGATGCCGATGCCACGCCTGCCAAGGCCGGCTCAGGCGCGCTTCCGGAGCTTGGGCTGTGGGAGCAGCGGACGCAGGAACCGACCGGTATGGCTGTCCTCGGACGCGGCGACCGTCTCCGGCGTTCCGGACGCGACGACCTGGCCGCCGCCCTCTCCCCCCTCGGGGCCGAGGTCGAGAAGCCAGTCGGCCGTCTTGATGACCTCCAGGTTGTGTTCGATCACGACGACGGTGTTGCCGTGGTCGACAAGCGCGTGCAGCACCTCCAGCAGTTTCCGGACGTCCTCGAAATGCAGGCCGGTCGTGGGTTCGTCCAGAATGTAAAGGGTCCGTCCGGTGGCCCGCTTCGCCAGCTCCTTGCTGAGCTTGATACGCTGCGCCTCGCCGCCGCTGAGGGTCGTCGCCTGCTGGCCGAGGCTGATGTAGCCCAGGCCCACCTTCTGCAGGATCGTCAGGCGGTCGTTGATGCGTGGCTGCGCGCTGAAGAACGGGACCGCCTCGTCGACGGTCATGGACAGGACGTCGGCGATCGACTTGCCGCGGAACTTGATGTCGAGCGTCTCGCGGTTGTAGCGGGCGCCCTTGCAGGTGTCGCAGGTGACGAAGACGTCGGGCAGGAAGTGCATCTCGATCTTGATGAGCCCATCGCCCTGGCAGGCCTCGCAGCGGCCGCCCTTCACGTTGAAGCTGAAGCGGCCGGACTTGTAGCCGCGGGCCCTGGCCTCCGGCAGCTCGGCGAACCAGTCGCGGATGGGGGCGAACAGGTCCGTGTAGGTGGCCGGGTTGGAGCGGGGGGTGCGGCCGATGGGCGACTGGTCGATGTCGATGATTTTGTCGAGCAGCTCGAGCCCTTCGATGCGGTCGTGCGGGGCCGGGACCTGGCCGGAGCCCATCAGCCGGCGGCTGGCGGCCTTGAACAGGGTGTCGATGACCAGGGTGGACTTGCCGCCGCCGGACACGCCGGTGACGACGGTGAACACGCCGAGCGGGATTGTGGCGGTCACGTCCTTCAGGTTGTTGCCCCTGGCGCCCACGACCGTCAGGGCGCGTTTCGGGTCGGTCTTGCGACGCTTCGGCACCGGGATGAAGCGGCGGCCGGAGAGGTAGGCGCCGGTGACGCTGTCGGGATGGGCGGCCACCTCCTCGGGCGTGCCCTGGGCGATGATGTGGCCGCCGGCGAGACCTGCGGCCGGGCCCATGTCGATCAGGTGGTCGGCGGCGCGGATCGCATCCTCGTCGTGCTCCACCACCAGCACGGTGTTGCCCAGCGCCTTCAGCCGCCGCAGCGTGACCAGCAGCCGCTCGTTGTCGCGCTGGTGCAGGCCGATGCTGGGCTCGTCGAGCACGTATAGCACGCCGGTGAGTCCGGAGCCGATCTGGCTGGCGAGGCGGATGCGCTGGCTTTCGCCGCCGGACAGGGTGGTGCTGCCGCGGGCCAGGGTGAGGTAGTCGAGCCCGACGTCGACCAGGAACTGCAGCCGGTCTTCGATCTCCCGCAGGATGCGGCGCGCGATCTCCAGCCGTTGGGGTGTCAAGGATCCCGACACCGTCCCGAACCAGGCTCGGGCCCGGCGGATCGACAGCTCGCTGGCGCCCGCGATGGTCAAGCCGGCGATCCGCACGGCCAGCGCCTCGGGCCGCAGCCGCGCGCCGTTGCACACCGCGCAGGGCTTTTCCGCCTGGTAGCGGCCCATCTCCTCGCGCACCCAGGCGCTGTCCGTCTCGCGCAGCCGGCGCTCCAGGTTCTTCAGCACGCCCTCGAACGGCTTGGTGACCTCATAGGCGCGGACGCCGTCCTTATAAGAGAGGGTGATGGGCGTCGCGTCGGAGCCGGTGAGGACGGTGGCGCGCACGCGGTCCGGCAGGTCGTGCCAGGGCGTGCGGGTGCTGACCTTGTAGTGTCGGGCGATGCCCTGCAGCGTCTGGTCGTAGTAGGGGGTCTGGGCGCCGGCCCAGGGGGCCACGGCGCCTTCGGCCAACGAGACGCGCTCGTCGGGCACGACGAGGGCCGGGTCGAAGAACTTCTCGAGGCCGAGGCCGTCGCAGGCCGGGCAGGCGCCGTGGGGCGAGTTGAACGAGAACAGGCGGGGCTCGATCTCCTCGATGGAGAAGCCGGAGACGGGACAGGCGAAGCGGGAGGAAAAGACGGTGCGCTCGCCGGTGTCGGCGGTTTCGGCGTAGACGACGCCGTCGGCCATGGCGAGTGCGGTCTCGAAGCTGTCGGCGAGCCGGGCCTCGATGCCGGGCTTGACGACGACGCGGTCGACCACGGCCTCGATGTCGTGCTTGGTCTTGCGGTTGAGCGCGGGGACGTCGCCGATCTCGTACAGCGTGCCGTCGACCTTGGCGCGGGTGAAGCCGCGGCGTTGCAGGTCCGCCAGCTCCTTGCGGTACTCGCCCTTGCGGTCCCGGATGACGGGGGCGAGCAGGAGCAGGCGGGTCCCTTCGGGCATGGCGAGGACGCGGTCGACCATCTGGCTGACGGTCTGCGCCTCGATCGGTTCGCCGGTCGCGGGGGAGTAGGGGATGCCGACCCGGGCCCAGAGCAGACGCATGTAGTCGTGGATCTCGGTGACGGTGCCGACGGTGGAGCGCGGGTTGCGGCTGGTGGTCTTCTGCTCGATCGAGATTGCGGGCGAAAGGCCTTCGATGCTGTCGACGTCGGGTTTGCCCATCAGCTCCAGGAACTGGCGGGCGTAGGATGAGAGGGATTCAACGTAACGGCGCTGGCCCTCGGCATAGATGGTGTCGAAGGCGAGGGAGGACTTGCCGGAGCCGCTGAGGCCGGTGATGACGGTCAGCTGGTCGCGGGGGATGTCGACGTCGATGTTCTTGAGGTTGTGTTCGCGGGCGCCGCGGACACGGATGCTGGCGGTCATGGCGGCGGCCCCGGGCGATGTCTGGTGTTCTGGAATCGTTCCAGCTATATGGCATCGCAGCATGGGATTGGGAAGAGCGGCGGATGCGCTTGGCAGGGCGATCGCTCGACCGGGTGGCGGCACGGTCGGGGTGGCCGCGCGAGGCAAAGTCGGACCACGGAGACGCGGAGGACACGGAGTGGAGGTGTGTATGGGGCTTGGGCTGGCGGAACTGTGCCTGGGGAGCGGGCATGCAGGTGGGGGTTTCCGAGGTGGGCGCCTTCTTCGTGGCTTCGTGGCTCCGCTTCATCGTTCGCGCCGTCTTGCGCATGGCGCTTCAAGCGATTGCGCTGATGCGCTTGGCTGCGGTCTGGTCGTGGGGGCGGCGCCGGGCTAGAATGACGGTGTCGATTGGGGAAAGATGATGGCTGGAAGCGTCAACAAGGTCATCCTGGTGGGGAACCTGGGGAAGGACCCGGAGGCGCGCAGCTTCCAGAACGGCGGCAAGGTGGTGAACTTCACCCTGGCCACGAGCGAGACGTGGAACGACCGGGCGTCGGGCGAGCGGCGGGAGAAGACGGAGTGGCACAACGTCGTCATCCGCAACGAAAAGCTGGGCGAGATCGCGGAGCGCTACCTGAAGAAGGGCAGCAAGGTCTACGTCGAGGGTTCCATCCAGTCGCGGAAGTACGAGGTGTCGGGGCAGGAGCGCTACATCACGGAGGTGATCGTCGGGCCGTTCCGGGGCGAGCTGACGATGCTGAGCGGCCGGAACGAGGAGGGCGGCGGCGCGTCGGGCGGGTATGACGGCGCGCGCAGCGGCGGCGGTGGCGGTGGCGGCGGTGGTGGCGGCCGGGCCCAGCCGGCGCGGCCGGAAGGTGGCGCGTCCTGGGACAGCCCGAAGGGCGGCGGCGACCTGGACGACGAGATCCCGTTCTAGACGGAGCCGGCCTCACGGCTGCCGGTCTGGCAGCGCACCCCTAACGACCCCCACCCCCCCGTCCGACGGAGGGGGATTGATCGGATGTCATGAGCGATACGCCTGAACCCCCCGTCCCCGGCCCTGGGCCCGGCCCCGTCTTCCCCCTGGTGATGCTCGAAGACGAGATGCGGACGTCGTACCTGGCCTATGCCATGTCCGTCATCGTCAGCCGCGCGCTGCCGGATGCGCGCGACGGGCTGAAGCCGGTGCACCGCCGGATCCTGTTCGCGATGAACGAGGGCGGCTACACGGCCGACAAGCCGTACCGCAAGTCGGCGCGCGTGGTGGGCGAGGTGATGGGCAAGTACCACCCGCATGGCGACTCCGCCATCTACGACGCCATGGTCCGCATGGCCCAGTCGTTCAGCATGCGGGTGCGGCTGGTGGACGGGCAGGGCAACTTCGGGTCGATCGACGGCGACCCGCCGGCCGCCATGCGGTACACCGAGGTCCGGCTGGCGCGGTCGTCCACCTATTTGCTGGAGGATATCGACAAGGATACGGTCGACTTCATCCCCAACTACGACGAAAGCAGCGAGGAGCCGCGGGTACTTCCGGCGCGCTACCCGAACCTTCTGGTGAACGGGGCCAACGGCATCGCGGTCGGCATGGCGACGAACATCCCGCCGCACAACCCGAACGAGATCATCGATGCGGCGCTGCACCTGATCGAGTTCCCCGAGGCGACGCTGGACGACCTGATGAAGATCGTGCCCGGCCCCGACTTCCCGACGGGCGGCATGATCCTGGGCCGGGCCGGCATCCGGTCGGCGTTCGAGACGGGGCGGGGCAGCCTGGTGGTGCGGGCGCGGGCCGCCTTCGAGGAGATGCGGGGCAACCGGACGGCGATCGTGGTGACGGAGATCCCGTACCAGGTGAACAAGACGGTGCTGCTGGAGAAGATCGCCGAGCTGGTCCGGTCCAAGACGATCGAGGGCATCAGCGACATGCGCGACGAGAGCGACCGCGACGGGATGCGGATCGTGGTGGAGCTGAAGCGGGACGCGACGCCGGAGGTGGTGTTGAACCACCTGTACCGGTTCACCCAGCTGCAGACGAGCTTCGGCGTGAACTTCCTGGCGCTGGATGGCGGGCGGCCGCGGCTGATGGGGCTGAAGGACGCGCTGACGGTGTTCATGACGTTCCGCGAGGACGTCATCCTGCGCCGCGCCCGGTTCGAGCTGCAGAAGGCGCGGGAACGGGCGCACCTGCTGGTGGGCCTGGCGATCGCGGTGGCGAACATCGACGAGGTGATCCGGCTGATCCGCGCGAGCCCCGACAACGCGTCGGCCCGCGCGGCGCTGATGGCGCAGGACTGGCCGGCGACGGACATCCAGCCGCTGCTGGACCTGATCGACGACACCGGCAACATGATCGTGGACGGGCGGGTGCGCCTGACCGAGGCGCAGGCGCGCGGCATCCTGGAGCTGCGCCTGGCACGGCTGACCGGGCTGGAGCGCGAGAAGATCCAGACCGAGCTGGGCGAGGTCGGGTCGCGCATCACGGAGTTGCTGGAGATCCTGGACAGCCGGCCGCGCCGGCTGGAGGTGATGCGCGACGAGCTGACGGCTGCCCGGGCGGAGCTGGACAGCGCGCGCATGACCGCCATCGTGGACGCGGCGGCGGACCAGGATGACGAGAGCCTGATCGAGCCGGGCCAGATGGTGGTGACCATCACCCGCGACGGGTTCATCAAGCGGACGCCGCTCGAGACGTTCCGTCAGCAGAATCGGGGCGGGCGGGGGCGCAGCGGGGCGTCGACGCGCGGCGACGACATCGTGACCCGGAGCTTCAACGCGCACACGCATCAATGGGTGCTGTTCTTCAGCAGCGGCGGCAAGGCGTTCCGCGAGAAGGTCTGGCGCCTGCCGGAGGCGAGCCCGACGGCGAAGGGCCGCGCGCTGGTGAACCTGCTGCCGGAGCTGGGCGGCGACGGGATCACCGCCGTGCTGCCGCTGCCGCAGGACGAGACGCTGTGGGAGAACCTGCATTTGGTGTTCGCGACGGCGAGCGGCGGGGTGCGGCGCAACAAGCTGTCGGATTTCGGCCGCATCCGCGTGTCCGGGATCATCGCGATGAAGCTGGAGGAGGGCGACCGGCTGATCGGGGTCGCGACGTGCCGCGAGGGGGACGACGTGTTCCTGGCGACCCGGCTCGGGCGGTGCATCCGCTTCCAGATCACGGACGAGACGCTGCGAGTGTTCAGCGGGCGGGACAGCCAGGGCGTGCGCGGCATCCGGCTGGGCCAGGCCGACGAGGTGATGGGATTGTCGGTGCTGCGGCACGTGGCGGCGGACGCGGAGGAGCGGGCCGCCTACTTCAAGGCGACGCGGGCCGGCGGCGAGGAGGCCGAGACGGCGGAGGATGACGAGGTGGCGGCGCCGGGCGAGCTGTCCGCCGAGCGGATCGCCGAGCTGGCTGCAGCCGAGGAGATCCTGCTGACGGTGACGGATGCGGGGTTCGGCAAGCGGTCGTCGGCCTACCATTACCGGGTGACCGGGCGCGGGGGACAGGGGATCACCAACATCACGCTGGGCGGGCGGAATGGCGGGGCCGTGGCGGCGACGTTCCCGGTGCGGCAGGGCGACGGGGTGATGCTGGTGACGGATGCCGGGCAGCTGATCCGCGTGCCGTCGGACCAGGTGCGGGTGACGGGGCGGGCGAGCATGGGGGTGATGCTGTTGCGGGTGGCCGAGGGTGAGCGGGTGACGAGCGTGTTCCCGGTGCTGGACGACACGCCGGACGTGCTGGAGCCCGGGGAGCCGGGCGAGGCGGGGATCGTGGCGGAGGCCATCGTGGAGCCCAGGCCGGAGCCCGACGAGAACGGGGAGGCGAGCGATGTCTGAGCGCCGGGCACTGGTCGGCATGTATCCCGGGACGTTCGACCCGGTGACCAACGGCCACATCGACATCATCGGCCGGGCCGCGCGCCTGGTGCACCGGTTGATCGTGGGGGTGGCGGAGAATGCCGGCAAGTCGCCGCTGTTCCCGCTGCAGGAGCGGGTGGAGCTGGTGGAGGCCGAGACCGGCGCTATCGCGGCCCGGACGGGGACGGAGATCGTGGTGCAGGGGTTTTCGGGCCTGCTGGTGGAGTTCGCGCACCGGGTCCACGCGGGCGTGATCGTCCGGGGGCTTCGGGCCGTGTCGGATTTCGACTACGAGTTCCAGATGGCCGGGATGAATGCGCGCCTGGCCCAGGACGTCGAGACGGTGTTCCTGATGGCCAGCGAGCATCACCAGTTCATCTCCTCGCGTTTCGTGAAGGAGATCGCGACGTTGGGGGGGGACGTGACGAGCTTCGTCCCGCCGCTGACGCTGACCCGCACCCTGGCGCGGGTCGGCAAAGCCTGAGGAGACCTGAATGCACCGCCGAGCCCTGCTAGCGACCAGTTTTGCAACCACCGTGATGGGAAGCCTGATGTCCGACGCCTCCGCCCAAACCCCTGCGATCGAGGATCCCGAGAACACGCTGTTCATGGACCTCAAGGATGGCAGGGTCGTCATCAAGCTGCGCCCGGACCTGGCGCCGAAGGCGGTCGCCCGGGTGAAGGAGCTGACGCGGGAGGGGTTCTACAACGGGACCGTGTTCCACCGGGTGATCGAGGGGTTCATGGCCCAGGGCGGCGACCCCACGGGCACGGGCACGGGCGGCAGCAACAAGCCGAACCTTCCGGCCGAGTTCAGCAAGACGGTGCACTTCCTGCGCGGGACCATCGGCTCCGCCCGGACGGGCGACCCGAACAGCGCCAACAGCCAGTTCTACATCATGTTCGCCCCGGCGCCGCACCTGGACACGCAGTACACGATCTGGGGCCAGGTGATCTCGGGCATGGAGTTCGTGGACAAGATCAAGCGGGGCAGCGGCGGCGGCGGCACCGTTCAAAACCCGGACAAGATCATTAAAATGCAGGTGGCGTCCGACGCGAAGTAGGGTAGGACGCAGAGCCCCCGCCCGATTTTGGGCGGGGCGACCCTGGGGGCCTGTAGCTCAGCTGGTAGAGCACGGGACTTTTAATCTTGTGGTCGTGGGTTCGAGTCCCACCGGGCCCACCATGATCATTTGCCGGATGGCGCCTTTTGCGGGAGGCGCAGCCTGGCGGCCAGAGGGAGCGCGAGGGCGCAGAGGCCGGCCATGGCCCAGAAGGCCTGGGCGCCGAAGCGGCCGTAGAGCGGGCCCGACGCCAAGGTGACCAGCACGGTTGCGGCCCCCATCGCAATGGTGGCGTAGATGGCCTGCGCGGTGGCGGCGAGCCGGCTCGGGACCGTGCGGCCGATCACGTCCATGCAGGTCAGGTGCAGCAGGGCGAAGGTGAGCCCGTGCAGGGGTTCGACCAGGGCCATGGCCGGAAACCAGGCGGTCTGGGCGGCGGTGCCCCAGCGGACGATCCCGGCGCCGGCCGACAGGGCCAGGGCGCGGGCGGGGCCGAGCCGGCGGAGCAGCGCCGGCCCCAGCACCACGAACATGCCGACCTCGGCCGCGACCGACAAGGCCCAGAGCTGGCTGGACTGGGCGGCCGAGAGTCCGGCCGAGCGCCAGCGGATCACCTCGAAGCCGTCGTGCAGGGCGTGGCTGCCGCCGATCAGCGCCGTGGCGAGCATCAGCGGCACAAATAACGGGACCCTTGCGAGCTCGCTCACGCGGCCCTCGGCTGCCCCACCCGGTGCCCTGGTCGATTGTGCCTGCGACTGCCGCGCCTGGCCGGGCAGGCCACACCCGGCCACGGCCGCGGCGGCCAGCAGCCCGGCATTCAGCCAGACGATGACGCCGAGCCCGATCCGCTCGACCAGCAGCCCCGAGACCAAGGCGCCGGCGATGAAGGCGGCCGACCCGGCACCGCGGACCCAGCCATACCGGAACGGCCGCGGCCCGTCCGCGGCCTGCAGCGCCATCGAGTCCGCGACCGGCGTCAGCGGGGCCAGGGCGGCCGCATGCACCACGCTGACGAGCATCAACAGCACGAGGCCGCGGGCCGGGGCATACAGCAGGGCGACGAAGGCCGCGGCCGCGGTGAAGCCGACCAGCACGATCCGGGCCGGCCGGCCCGCATTCGTCGCGCGGTCCGCCAGGCGACCGCCGACGGGGCCGGCGACCAGCCGGACGGCGCTGCCGGCGGCCAGGACCAGGCCCAGCTCGCCGGCGCCCAGCCCGTGTTGCTGCAGCAGGCCGGGCAGAAAGGGCGACGCCACGCCGAACGCTGCGAACAGGGCCGCGTAGAACACGAGGAAACGCGCGAACGTCTGGCGGTCCGGGTTCGGGTCGGGCGGCATGGACGGTCAACGACGCACTCACGCCACCGTTGCCTGGCCCGCGCGGAACTTCAGCCGCCTTGGCGACTTCGCGCGCCATGCCGAAGCGACCTGCCGCCTCCGTCACCTTCGTCCTCGTCACGCTGGGCCTGGACGCGCTCGGCGTCGGCATCATCGCGCCGATCGTGCCGGAGCTGGTGCAGCAGCTGGGCCATGTCCCTCCGGAGCAGGCGGCCCCGTGGGTGGGTGCCCTGCTGGCGAGCTACGCGGCGGTGCAGTTCTTCGCCGCGCCGCTGCTGGGCGAGCTGAGCGACCGGTTCGGCCGGCGCCCGGTGATCCTGGGGTCGGTGCTCGGGCTCGGGTGCGACTACGTGCTCCTGGCTTTGGCGCCGAACCTCTGGTGGTTGTTCGTGGGGCGGCTGGTGGCCGGGGCAACGGCGGCCAACGTGCCGGCGGCGACCGCCTACATCGCCGACGTGTCCCCGCGGGAGGAGCGGCCGCGGCTGTTCGGCCTGGTCGGGGCCACGTTCGGGGCGGGCTTCGTCGTGGGCCCGGCGTTGGGGGGTTTGCTGGCGCATTGGGGGGTGCGGCTGCCCTTCGTCGTTGCGGCCGCGCTGTCGTTCCTGAACGTCTGCTTCGGTTTGTTCGTGCTGCCGGAGAGTCTGGAGGCGGCCAAGCGGCGGACGCCGGACTGGCGGCGGGCCAACCCGTTCGCGATGCTGGTCGGGGTTCGGCAGGATGGCCGGCTGGGCCGGCTGGCGCTCGCCTGGTCCTGCACGTGGATCGGGCTGGGTGCCATACAAAGCAGCCTCGTGCTGTTCGCAAGCTACCGCTTCGGCTGGGGGCCGGGGCTGACCGGGCTGGTGCTGGCCGGGGTGGGGCTGTCCCAGGCGATGGTGGAGGGGCTGCTGTTGAAGCACGTCACCCGGCGCATGGGCGAGCAGCGGACCGCGCTGCTGGGCTATGTGGCGGGGGCCGCGGGCTACGGGATGGTGGCGCTGGCCGTTGCCGGATGGATGCTGGTGCCCGCGGTGGGGCTGATCGCCCTCGGCGGGCTGGCGACGCCTTCGGTGCGCGCCATGGTCTCGGGCCGCGGCGACGAGGAGAGCCAGGGCAAGATGCAGGGATTGCTGTCCGCGGTGGAGGGGCTGACCGCCATGGTTGCGCCGCTGACCACCGCAGGGTTGTTCTTCGCCTTCACGTCGCGGTGGTCGCCGGTCCGCTTCCCCGGTGCGCCGTTCGCCCTGGCGGCGGCGGCGGCGCTGCTCGGGTGCTGGCTGATGCGGCGGGACCTTGCATCGGACCGGGACGATTAGCCCCGCCGCGCCTCCACGCGGTGGCCACGGGTGGGCAGGCTGATCACGGCGCGGTCGGCTTCGGGCAGGCCGTGCAGGACGGCGGCGGCGATGTCCTCGAAGGTGCGGCCGCCGATGGTGCGTTCGATGGGGCCTTCGATGGCGGCGACGACGCGTTCCAGGCGGGCGCGCCAGACGTCGAGATCGACGTCATGGGCGGTCCAGGCTTCCACGGTCAGGCTGTGGCCATGCAGGCGGCCATCGATGCCGTGATGGGCGATCTCGAGCGGGACGGTGGCGGCGCGGGCGAAGATCAGGGGATGTTCCATGTCTTGTGCGCCTGCACGGACAGGCGCCAGGCCGGGTGGGCAAGGCAGTAGGCGGCAGCGGCGGCGGTGTTTCCGGCAAGATCGGGCCCGTCCATCGGCGAGAGCCAGTGGTGGCGGAACGGGAGGTCGACCAGGCTGGCCGGGTCGATGCCGGGCTGGGGGTAGACGAGCTTCAGCTCGTCGCCGGTGCGGGTGCGCAGCCGGGTGCCGGCCTTGGGGCTGACGCAGACCCAGTCGAGCCCCTCGGGCGGAACGAGCGTTCCGTTGGTCTCGAGGGCGGTGGTGAAGCCGCGGGCCCGGACCGCGTCGAGCAGCGCCGTGTCGAGCTGCAGCAGGGGCTCGCCGCCGGTGAAGACGACGAAGCGGTGCGCCGGGCCGCCGGGCCATGCGGCGGCGATGGCGTCGGCGAGGGTCTCGGCACCGGCATAGACCTGGCCGCCGACGAAGTCCGTGTCGCAGAAGCGGCAGGTCGCGGCGGCGCGGTCCTGTTCCAGGCCGGACCACAGGTTGCAGCCGGCGAAGCGGCAGAAGACGGCGGCGCGCCCGAGGTTCGCCCCCTCGCCCTGCGCCGTCAGGAACAGGCTGTGGACGGTGTAGCTCATGGGGTCTTCTGGCGCGCCACGGGCTTGCTCGTCAAACAGAGAGAGCCGAGGCCAGCCATGTGGCGACCCCGCGGGCTACTGCACGCGATCGTCCGGCGACCGCGGCACGGGGTCGAGCCCGTGCTGCTTGAGGAAGTTGTAGAGGCCCGCGGCGAGGCTCTGCGCGCCGGCCACGGGCAGCACGATGCGGGCCACGACCTGGCGGGTGATGGGGCCCGGGGTGGTGTGGTGGTCGATATGGGTGGAGGTGAGGGTCACCATCACGACGCCGTTGTGCAGCCAGAAGCCGACCGCCTCGTCGGCGAAGACCTGGGGCGCGGCGGGATTGTCGTCGTATCCGATGGCGGGCAGGCTGATCTTCTTCTGCATCATGGGTCCTTCCGGCATGTTTCGCACAGAGCATGGGCGGGCAACGCTTGCAAAGGGCAGGGCCGGTGTCGTTTTGCACTTACAACAAAAACCGTGCGACAACCCCGGCTGATCTCCCCAGGAGGCCGCGATGCAGACCGTCGAACCCAACCCCATGCCCAGCCTCGCGCCTGTCAAGGCCAAGCAGATGGCCGCCTGGGCGTCCGGCGACTACGCCGTGGTGGGCACGACGCTGCAGATCGTCGGCGAGACGCTGTGCGAGGCGGCGGACGTGCGGGCAGGCGAGCAGGTGCTGGACGTGGCGGCCGGGAACGGCAACGCGACGCTGGCGGCGGCCCGGCGCTTCGCCGACGTCACCTCGACCGACTACGTGGAGACGTTGCTGGAACGCGGCCGGGAACGGGCGGCGGCGGAGCGGCTGGCGGTGCAGTTCCGGGGCGCCGATGCCGAGGCGCTGCCGTTCGCGGACGGCGCGTTCGACGTCGTGCTGTCGACCTTCGGCGTCATGTTCACGCCGGACCAAGCCAAGGCGGCGGCGGAGATGGTCCGGGTGTGCCGTGCGGGGGGACGGATCGGCATGGCGAACTGGACGCCGGGCGGGTTCGTCGGGCAGCTGTTCAAGCTGATCGGCAGCCACCTGCCGCCGCCCGCCGGCGTGCGCTCGCCGGCGCTGTGGGGCGATGCGGCGCACCTGGCCACCCTGTTCCCCGGGGCGGCAATCGTGGCGACGCCCCGGCATTTCGCGTTCCGTTACCACTCGGCGGCCCATTGGCTCGAGGTGTTCCGGAACTTCTACGGGCCGGTGCACAAGGCGTTCCTGGCGCTGGACGAGGCGGGGCAGGCGCACCTTAAGGCCGACCTGCTGGCTTTGATCGAGCGGTTCCAGCGGGATTCCGGGCCGGGGCTGGTGGTCGACTCCGAATATCTGGAGGTCGTCGTCCGGCCCTGACCCGGCCCCTGGTCCCGATCAGGCGGCCGAGAGCGCGTCGATGTAGGCGAACAGGCCGCTGCTGCCGCCGGTGTGCAGGAAGACGATGGTCTGGCCCTTGTGGAAGACGCCGGTGCGGATGAGGTCGATGAGGCCGGCCATGCCCTTGCCGGAGTAGACGGGGTCGAGGAAGATTCCCTCGGTGCGGGCGACCATCTGCACCGCCTCGATCATGCCGGGCGTCGGGTGGCCGTAGCCGGTGCCCACGTAGTCGCAGTTCGCCTCGACGGCGCCGGCGGGGAGCGGGCGGTCGATGCCGAGATGGGCGACGGTGGCCTGGGCGAGCTTGAGCACGTTGGCCTCCTGCTTGTCCCTGGGGTTGCGGACGCCGATGCCCAGGGTGCGGATGGGGCTGCTGAGCGCGTGCAGGCCGGCCACCAGCCCGGCCTGGGTGCCGGCGCTGCCGGTCGCGTGCACCAGGCGGTCGATCGTCAGGCCCATCTCGTTGGCCTGCGCCACCAACTCGGCCGCGACATGGACGTAGCCGAGCGCGCCGGTGGGGTTGGAGCCGCCGCCGGGGATCAGGTAGGGCTTGGCGCCCTGACGCTCGAGCTTGGCGCCCACCTCCTCGATGGCGGCCTGCATGTCCGTGCCGCCGGGACGGTATTCGATGTCGATGCCCATCAGGCGGTCGAGCAGCACGTTGCCGTTGTTGAGGTAGGCGGCGTCGTTGGTCTCGATCCGGTGTTCCAGGACCGCGGTGCAGCGCAGGCCGAGCTTGGCGGCGACGGCGGCGGTCTGGCGGACGTGGTTGGACTGCACGGCGCCCTGGGTGACCAGGTGGTCGGCGCCGCGGGCCAGGGCCTCGCCGGCCAGGTACTCCAGTTTGCGGACCTTGTTGCCGCCGCCGCCCATGCCGGTCAGGTCGTCGCGCTTCATCCAGATGTCGGGGCCGCCGAGCGCCTTGGTCAGGTTGGGCATCCGCTCGAGCGGGGTGGGTGCCATGCATAGCTTCACGCGGGGGAATTGGGCGAGGTTCATGGGGCGTCTCCGGTGGGTTTGGCTTTATGCCTTGGGGGCGGACATGGATGGGATGAGGTGGTCTGGCCCGTTCGTGGCGACGCTGTCGAGATAGGCGTCGAACCGGGCGGCGTCGAACACGCCCTCCCACTTCGCGATCACGAGCGTGGCGACGACGTTGCCCAGCACGTTGCTCATGGCGATGGCGGTGGCGAGCAGCCGATCGACGCCGAACAGCAGGCCGAGGCCGCCGAGCGGCAGGGCGCGCACCGTCTGCATGGTGGCGGCGAGCTTGACGAAGGCGCCGCCCGCGACGGTGGTGCCCCCCTTGGACGTCAGCAGCGTCACGGCCAGCACGCCGAGCTGCTGGCCCAGGGTGAAGGGCGTGTCGGTCGCCTGGGCGATGAAGCCGACGGCGATGGCCATGTAGATGCTGGTGCCGTCCAGGTTGAAGCTGTAGCCGGCGGGCAGCACGAAGCCGACCACCGCCTCGTCCACGCCGGCCAACTTCAGCTTGACCAGCAGGCGGGGCAGCGCGACCTCGCCGCTGGCGGTGCCGAGCGTGAGCAGCAGCTCCTCCTTGATCAGGCGGACGATCTTCCACAGCGAGAGGCGCATCAGCCGGCAGATGCCGCCGAGCACGACGACGACGAAGATCAGGACGGTGGCGTAGTAGAGGCCGACGAGCCAGGCCAGGTAGACGAGCGTGCCGGCGCCATTGGTGCCGATGGCTGCGGCGAGCGCCCCGAAGGCGCCGATGGGGGCCAGGACCATGATGAAGCCCAGCACCCGGAACAGCAGGGTCTGCGCCTCCTGCACCAGCTTCACGACGCCGTCGACCCGGCCGCGGCACAGGATCACCGCGGCCCCGGTCAGCACGGAGACGAACAGCACCTGCAGGATCTCGCCGCGGGCGAAGGCGTCGACGAGGGTGCTGGGGATGATGCTGAGGAAGAAGCCGATGGCGGTGAAGTTGCTGGCCGCGGCCGAGGCGCGGGTAACGCCCTCCGACGCGACCAGGTGGGTGGCGTGCAGGCCGGCGCCGGGCTGGACGACGTTGACCAGCACGAAGCCGAGCAGCAGGCCGATGGTGCTGACCACCTCGAAATACAGCAGGGATTTGAGCCCCATGCGGCCGAGCCGGCCGATGTCGCTGACATGGGCGAGGCCGAGGACGATCGTGGTGAAGATGATCGGGGCCAGCATCATGCGCAGCATGGCGATGAACGCGTCGCCCAGCGGCTTCATAGCCGCCGCGGTGGACGGCGAGACGATGCCGAGCAGGATCGCGAGCGCGATGGCGACGAGCACCTGGATCCACAGCGGCGGGAGGCGTGGCACGGGATCAGCCTTGTGGGGTGCGGACGACCTGGATCAGGTCGTCCGGGCGGAGCCAGCGGGCGAAGGCGGCGCGGACCTGCTCGGCGGTGATGGCGGCGTAGGCGTCGGGCAGCCGGCGCGCGGTGTCGAGCGGCAGGTCGAGCTCGACCAGGCGCAGGTAGAATGCGGCGATCGCGCCGATGCTGGCGCGCTGCATGGGCAGCTGGCGCAGGACCTGGGCCTTTGCGCGGTCCAGCTCGGCGTCGCTGACCAGGGTGGTCTGCATGGTCGCGATGTCGCGGCGCACGAGGGCGGTGGCGGCGGCCACGTTGGCGGTGTCGGCGCCGAAGCTGACGGTTTGGCGGGCGCGGGTGCGCGTCCAGTCGAAGCGGTTGCCGACGCTGTAGACGTAACCGGTGCGGACCCGCAGGTCCTGGTAGAGGCGGGACGAGAAGCCGCTGCCGAGGATGGTGCCGCCGAGCAGGAGCGGGTAGCGGTCGGGGCTGTCCACCGGGATGGTGAGCGTCGCGGCGAGGGTGACGCTGTCCTGCAGCGTGCTGGGGTCGGGGATCGCGGCGGTGCCGGGCGGGTTCGGGCCCAGCGGCGGCGGATCGACCCGGGGCGGGGTGCCCGGTGCGGTCCAGGCGCCGAAGCTGTCTTCCACGACCCGGCGCGCCGCCTCGGGCGTGATGTCGCCGACGACGACGATGGTCGCGAGGTCCGGGCGGAACGCGGCGTCGTAGTAGGCGCGGACGTCGGCCGGGGTCAGGGCGGTGATGGAGGCCGGGGTGGCCTGCCGAAGGGCCGGGTCGCCCGGGGGCAGCAGGCCTTCCTCCAGCGCGCGGCCGGCGCGGTAGGCGGGGGTGCGGAGCGCGCCGGCGAGGCTGCGGGCCTGCTGGGCCCGGGCGATGGCGAAGCTGGCCTCGGGCAGCGCAGGGTGCAGCTCGGCCTCGGCCAGCAGGCGCATGCCGTCCTCGAATCGGGGGGCCAGGACCTTCAACGAGAAGCCGAACCCGGCGGAGTAGGTGGCCGACAGGTCGTCCATGGCGGCGCGCATCGCCAGGCGGCCGCGGGTCGTGCTGCCTTCGTCGAACAGGCGGGACGTGAGGGTGGAGACGCCTTCCTTGCCCTGCGGCTCCTGCATGTCGGCGTTCTCGCGCACCAGGCCGTAGACGGAGACGGTCGGGCTGACGTGCTCGGGCTTCACGATCAGCCGGAGGCCGTTGGGCAGGATGCTGACGGTGGGCAGCTCGACCGGGTCGGGCCGGCGGGGTTCGACCAGCGCGGCGATGGCCCAGTCGGGCAGCACGACGGGGTGGTCGGGCGGCGGTGCGGCGAAGGTCTCGGGCGCGCCGAAGCCGGGGCCGGACGGCGGCTGCCCGGCGGCGCGGGGGGTCAGGATGGCGGTGACGGTCAGCTTGGGATCGAGCAGCTGCCGGGCGAGCCGGGCGACGTCCTCGGTGGTGACGGCGGCATAGGCCCGGGCGAGGTCGGCGGGGCTGTCCATGCGGGCGACCGCGACCGCGCGGGACCAGAGGCGTGCGAGGCCGGCGATGCTGTCGTTCTCGAAGGCGAGCTGGGCCAGTTCCTGGCGGCGGGCGGCGTCGACCAGGGCGGGGGGCGGGCCCTCGGCAGCCAGGGTGGCGAGCACGCGGCGGAGGTCGTCCAGGAGCGGCTGCGGGTCGTCGCCGGACGGGAAGGCGGCCAGGGCGACGCCCACGCCGACATCGGCCTTCGCGTCGAAGCTGAAGCTGGACTGCAGCGCCCGCCCGGCCGGGACCAGGGCATAGAGCGGGCCGCGCTGGCCGCCCAGGATGTCGCCCAGGATGTCGGCGGCGGCGAAGTCGGGGGCGCGCAGGCCGGGCATGCGGACGGCCAGCGCGACCAGGCCGACGGGCAGGTTGGTCTCGAGCGCGATGGTCTGCGGCGCGACGGCGGTGGCCGGGATGGGCGCGTGGTCCGGGATGGGGTGGGCCGGAAGGTCGGCGAAGGCCCGGCGCACCGTCTCCAGCGCGGCCGGCGGGTCCACGTCGCCGGCGATGACGAGCACGGCGTTGTTGGGGTGGTACCAGCGGTCGTAGAAGGCGCGCAGCAGGACGGAGTCGGTGGCGTCGAACGAGGGGCGGGTGCCCAGGGCGTCGTGCTCGTAGGGCGTGCCGGCGAACAGGATGGCCTGGGCGGCGGCGTTGAAGTTGTAATAGGGGCTCGAGAGGTCGCGGGAGACCTCCTGCTCGATGGCGCCGCGTTCCTGCGTCCAGTCGGCCTCGGCCAGGGTCAGGCCGCGCATGCGCAGCGCCTCGATCTTCAGCACCAGGCCGAGGTCGCGGGCGGGGGCGGTCCAGGTGTACTGGGTCAGGGTTTCGGCCGTGTTGGCGTTGTAGGCGCCGCCGAGCTGGGCCGCGAGCTCGGACAGCTGGTCGCGGTCGAGGCCACGGGCGCCGCGGAACATCATGTGCTCCAGCGCATGGGCGGTGCCGGGGAAGCCGGGCGGGGAGTCGTTGGAGCCGACGAGGTAGTTGAGGTTGACGGAGACGACGGGGGCGAGGCGGTCGGTGACGATGACGACGCGCATGCCGTTGGGCAGGGTGTCGCGCAGGACCGGGTCCGCGGCCCGGGCCTGAAGCGGGAGGATGAGGACGGCCAGCAGGAGCAGGATGCGCATGGGCGGAGGCTAGCAGGTTGGGCGGCGGCGGCCAGCCACCCTGCGAGCCGGGGCGCGGTTCTTACGGTGCGGCTTGCCTGCCCCGGGCGGAATGGGCAGGGTCCTGCGAAACGAAGGGGAGAGTGGCCGTGGACAGCAAGCATCCGGAGACGATCGCGCTGCATGCCGGTTGGCGGAGCGACCCGGCGACGAACGCGGTGGCGGTGCCGATCTACCAGACCACCAGCTACCAGTTCGACGACACCGGGCACGCGGCGCGGCTGTTCGGCCTGCAGGAGCTGGGCAACATCTACACCCGCATCATGAACCCGACGACGGACGTGCTGGAGAAGCGCGTGGCGGCGCTGGAAGGCGGGGTGGCGGCGGTGGCCGTGTCGTCCGGGCAGGCGGCGACGACGATGGCGGTGCAGAACCTGGCCGTGGCGGGCGACAACATCGTCTCCAGCACGGCGCTGTACGGGGGCACCTACAACCTGTTCGCCAACACGATGAAGGACATGGGAATCGAGGTCCGCTTCGTGGACGCGGCGGACCCCTCGGCCTTCGCGCGGGCGACGGACGACAAGACCCGGGCCTATTACGCCGAGACGCTGCCCAACCCGAAGCTCGAGGTGTTCCCCATCGCGGAGGTGGCGGCGATCGGGCGGCCGCTCGGGATCCCGCTGATCATGGACAACACGGCGGCCCCGCTGCTGGTGCGGCCGTTCGACCATGGGGCGGCGGTGGTGATGCACTCGACGACGAAGTTCATGGGCGGGCACGGCACCAGCATCGGCGGGATCGTCGTCGATGGCGGCACGTTCGACTGGGCGGCGCACCCGGCGCGGCAGCCGGCGATGCACCGGGCGGACCCGAGCTACCACGGGGCGGTGTGGGTGGAGGCGGCCAAGCCGCTGGGCCCGATCGCCTATGCGTTGAAGCTGCGGGTGACGCTGCTGCGGGACCTCGGGTCGTCGCAGAGCCCGTTCAACGCCTTCCTGACGCTGCAGGGGATCGAGACGTTGCCGCTGCGGATGCGGGAGCACTGCCGCAACGCGAGCGCGGTGGCGGCGTGGCTCGCCGGGCGGCCGGAGGTGGCGCGGGTGATCCATCCGGCGCACCACAAGGGCGTGGCGGCGGCACGGTCGGCGCAGTATCTGACGCGGGGCTTCGGCGGGCTGCTGGGCTTCGAGCTGGCCGGGGGGGCGGAGGCCGGGCGGGCGTTCATCGACGCGCTGCAGATGGTCTACCACGTGGCCAACATCGGCGATTCGCGGACGCTGGCGATCCATCCGGCGAGCACGACGCACAGCCAGCTGGCGGCGGAGGAGCAGATGGCGACCGGGGTCAGCCCGGGTTACGTGCGGCTTTCGGTCGGGATCGAGCACATCGACGACATCCTGGCCGATCTCGGGCAGGCGCTGGACCGGGTGAGCGTGCGCGCGGCAGCCTGACGCCGCGCGCGATCAGCTCGTGAGCTTGCTGATCAGGGCGTCGAGCTGGTCGAGCGAGCGGTAGGCGATGCGGAGCGTCCCGCCCTGGCCCTCGACGTCGACCTTGACGCGCAGGCCGAGCGCCTTCGAGAGGTCGTGCTCGAGCGCGGCCTGTTCGGGGTCCGGCTCGGGCCGGGGCTTGGGGTCGGGGCGGGTGGCCAGCGCCTCGGTCTGCCGGACCGTCAGGTTGCGGGCCAGCACGGTGCGGACGGCGGCCTCGGGCTGCGGGTGGGTCAGCAGGGCGCGGGCGTGGCCTGCGGTGAGCGCGCCCGACTGCACGTGGGCGCGGAGGGTGGGCGGCAGGTTGAGCAGGCGCAGCGTGTTGGTGACGTGGCTGCGGGATTTTCCGACCAGCGCGCCGAGCTGTTCCTGCGTCAGGCCGAACTCCAGCAGCAGGCGGTTGTAGCCGTCGGCTTCCTCGATGGCGTCGAGGTCCTGGCGCTGCAGGTTCTCGACCAGCGAGGCGGCCATGGCCTGCGGATCGGTCAAGGTGCGGACCAGGACCGGGATCTCGTGCAGGCCGGCCGCCTGGGCGGCGCGCCAGCGGCGTTCGCCGGCGATGATCTGGAAGCGGCCGGCGTCCGTGGGGTGGGGCCGGGCGAGAATGGGCTGCAGGACGCCCTGCTGCTGGATGGAGGCGGTGAGCTCGGCCAGCGAGGCCGGGTCCATGGTGGTGCGGGGCTGGAAGGGGCCGGGCTCCAGGTGCATGACGGCGATGCTGGTCCGGGTGGTGCCGGGGCTGGGCACGGCGTCGCCAAGCAGGGCGGCGAGGCCGCGGCCGAGGCTGGGGCGGCTCATCGGGTTTCTGCCCGGGCGCGCTCGCGTTTCAGGAACTCGGCGGCCAGGCGGACATAGGACTGCGCACCGGGCGAGCGGAAATCGTACAGCAGGACGGGCTTGCCGTGGCTCGGCGCCTCGCTGACACGCACGTTGCGGGGGATGACGGTGTCGTAGACGGTGGCGGCGAACACCGAGCGGACGTCGGCGGCCACGGCTTCGCTGAGGTTGTTGCGGCGGTCGTACATGGTCAGGACGATGCCTTGCAGCTCGAGCCGGGGGTTGAGGTTCTGGCGGACGCGCTCGATGGTTTGCACGAGTTGGCTGATGCCTTCCAGGGCAAAGAACTCGCATTGCAGCGGCACGAGCACGGCGTCGGCCGCGGTCAGGGCGTTGACGGTCAGCAGGCCCAGGCTGGGCGGGCAGTCGATGAGGATGGTGCAGGCGGGCAGGGTGGAAGCGGGGCCGGTGGAGAGCAGGGCGTCGTGCAGGCGGTACTCGCGGCGGTGTTCGGCCGCCAGCTCGATCTCGGCCGCGGCCAGGTCGGCGTCGCTGGGGACGATGGCCAGGTTGGCGATGCCGCTGGCGGTCGTGGCGGCCTCGATGGATGCCTGCCCGGTGAGCAGCGCGTAGGAGCCGGGGGAGCGGCGGTCGCGCGGCAGGCCCATCCCGGTCGAGGCGTTGCCCTGCGGGTCCAGGTCGATCAGCAGCACGGGCGACCCGGCGGCCGCGAGTGCGGTGGCCAGGTTGATGGCCGTCGTCGTCTTGCCGACGCCGCCCTTCTGGTTGGCGATGGCGATGGTGCGGTGGCGGCGGCCGGGGCGTGGGGCGGGCTCAAGCATCGGACAGGATGCGGGCCCGGGCCCCGGTGATGGCCAGGACGGGCGAGCCGGGTGGGCCCGCCTGCACCACGTCGAACTCGAACCCGGTGCGGGCGGCGTCGATCTCCTGCCCGGCCTTTTCGCCCTTCGGGAACAGCAGCGTGCCGCCCGGGGCCAGGCACGGCAGCGCCAGGCGCAGCAGCTCCGGCAGCGGGGCCAGGGCGCGGGCCATGACGAGCGGGGCGGGCGGCAGGTCCAGCGCCTCGATCCGGCAGGCATGCACGGTGGTGCGGGCGCAGGTCCGCCGGCTCGCCTCGGCCAGGAAGGCGGCCTTGCGGCGATCGGATTCGACCAGGTGGACGTGCAGCCCGGTGGCGATGGCGACGACCAGGCCCGGCAGCCCGGCGCCGGAGCCGAGGTCGATCGCGCGGTCGATGCCGGGCGGGATCAGCGGGAGCAGGCGCAGGCTGTCCTGCACGTGGCGGCCCCAGATATGCGGGCGGTCGTTGGCGGACACCAGGTTGATGCGGCGGGTCCAGGTGGCGAGCAGGGCGGCGTATTCGCGCAGGCGGTCCTCGACTCCGTCGGGCAGGGGGATGGGGGTCGGGAGCATGGCGTGCCGTAGCATGGGCAAGCGGGGGCCGCTATTGCGGGGCGAGGGTGATCCAGGCCGGGGCGTGGTCGCTGGCCCCGGGCTCGCCCCGGACGGCACGGTCGACGCCGGCATGGTCCAGGCGGGCCGCCGCGGCGGGGCTGAGCAGGAGGTGGTCGATGCGCATGCCGGCATCGCGGGCCCAGCCGTTCCGCATGACGCTCCAGAAGGTCCAGGGTGGATGGCCCGCCGGGTCGGACGGCGGCCGGGCCTGCAGCGCGTCGGCCCGCAGCGCGTCGGTCCAGCCGGCGGCGCGCAGGCGGGCGAACTGGGCCCGGGGCTCCGGCTGCAGCAGGGCGTTCTTGCGCCAGGAGCGTTCATCGTAGATGTCGTGGGCGGTCGGCACGACGTTATAGTCGCCGGCGAGCACGACGGGGGCGCCGGTGGCGTGCAGCGCGGCGGCATGGGCCAGCAGGCGCTCCGTCCAGGCGAGCTTGTAATCGAATTTCGGGCCGGGCTGCGGGTTGCCGTTCGGCGCATAGAGGCAGCCGATCAGCACGCCCTGCACCGCCGCCTCGATGTAGCGCGCCTGGAGGTCGGGGGGCGCCGCCTCGGGCGAGGGCAGGCTGCGCCGGGTGACGATGGGCGGGTCGCGCGCCAGGATCGCGACGCCGTTCCAGCTGCGCTGGCCCACCCAGGCGGCGTGGTAGCCGGCCTGCCGGATCGCGGTCTCGGGGAAGGCGGCGTGTTCGGCCTTCAGCTCCTGCAGGCAGGCGACGTCGGGCCGGGTGGCGTCGAGCCAGGCGAGCAGGTTCTTCAGGCGCTGGTTGATGCCATTGACGTTGAAGGTGGCGATCCGCATGGCGCATCCTGCCCCGGGCGCGGGCCGGTCGGCCAGGCATACCCGGCCAGGCGCGCCCGATCGGGCTTGCCCGGCCGCCGCGGCCTGCCAATATCGCGTCGTGTCGTCAGTGGACGGAGCGTGCAGCCCGGTGAGCGATGTGATCGAGTTTCGGCCGCGACGGGACGACACGCTGTGGGCGGTCGTGGCCTCGATCGGGCGGATGACGCGGGTGGCGGAGATCTTCCCGAGCCGCGAGCGGGCGCTGGCGGACCGTGCGTGGCGGGAGCAGCAGATCCGGGCCTATGCGGCGCTGTTTCAGAGCTGCCGGCAGCCGCCGCCGCGCTACAGCGTGGCGCCGATCCGCCGGGAGGAGCTGCCGCGGTCGTGGAAGCCCCTCCCTGCGCTGGGTTTTCTGCGTGGTCAGTTCATGTGAGCCGCCGATCTAGGCGAGGTTGGTCTCGATCAGGACGGTGTCGGCCATGAACTCGGCGCTGTGCCATGCGCCGGCGGGCAGGTGCAGGGCGGTGCCGGGCTCGAGCGGGATGGTGCCGACCTCGCACTGCAGGCGGCCATGGCCGCTGGCGACGAACAGGAACTGCTCGTGGTCGTGATGGTGGCGCTGGGCGACGTGGCCGGCCTTGACCGCGACGTGGCGGAGCGTGGCACCCTGGCCGGGGATCTCGGACGTCTTGCCCGCCTCCCAGCGGGCGCTGGTGATCATCATGCGACGGACAGCTTGACGTCGACGTTGTTGCGGGTCGCGTTGCTGTAGGGGCAGACCTGGTGGGCCTTGTCGACCAGGGCCTCGGCGGCGGCATGGTCCACGCCCGGCAGGGTGACCTTCAGCGAGATCTCCAGGCCGAAGCCGCCTTCGCTGCGGGGGCCGATGCCGACGGTGCTCTGGACGGCGGCGTCGTGCGGGACCTGGGCGCCGTCCTTGTTCTGGCTGGCGACGAACTTCATGGCGCCGAGGAAGCAGGCGGCGTAGCCGGCGGCGAACAGCTGCTCGGGATTGTTGCCCTCGCCGTTGCCGCCCATCTCCTTCGGCACGCCGAGCTTGACGGCCAGCGCGCCGTCATCGGTGCGGCTCTCGCCGTCGCGGCCGCCATGGGCTGTGGCGCTGGTGCGGTATTTCACGTCGACGGTCATGGTGTCGCTTCCCCGGGGTTATGCCGGATAGATCGCGCTTCGCACGCGTGGGCGCAAGCTCCAGCACGACTCCAATCAATTCGACTTCCGCTACCACCCGCAGCAGACTGCCAGGCCGGCGGTCACCCCGTTGGAGAAAGCGACGTCGGGGATGCGGCGTCAGTCCCGTTGCGACCGAACCTCAGGATACGACATGATCGACTTCATCGACCCCCCAGACCCCGGCTCGGGCCGGGCTTTCAGCCGGGCGACGCGGGCGGGGGGGCTGCTGTTCGTGTCGGGCTCGTCGGCCCCGCATGACCCGGCGCGAGGGGTCGTGCGGCCGGAGGGGGCCGGGGCGCAGGTGCGGAGTGCGCTGCTGTACATCGGCGAAGTTCTGGAGGCGGCGGGGAGTGGGCTGGACCGGGTGGTTCAGGTCACGATGCTGATCACCGACCCGGCCGATTACGCGGAGTGCAACGCCGAGTATGTGAAGCATTTCCCGAACGGGTTGCCGGCCCGGCACACGGCGCGGTTCGGGGTGCCCACGGTGGCGAAGGTCGGGTTCTCCTGCATCGCGCTGGCGACGTAGCTCAGGGCCGGGTGGGGTCGCCCCAGCCGAGCAGGGTGCAGGTCTCAGACCAGATGCGTTGCATGACGGTGGCGGCGGGCTCGGCGCGGGCGAGGGCGGCGGACTGGCCGGACCAGGCCTGCATGCGGCCCGCGTCGTTCGCCTGGCCGGCCTCGGCGCGCATGGCGGCGGTCAGGGCGCGCTGGACCGGGTAGGGTGCCGGGGCCGGGGCGCCCGGGGCGAGGGCGGCGCGGACGTAGGGGGTGGCGACGCTGCGCCCGGCGCGACCGCTGAAGGCGCGGCTGACCCGGGTGTCTTCGGGGCGCAGGCCCTCGAGTGCGGCGGACCAGGCGGGGTGGGTGTTCGCCTCGGGGCAGCGGAGGAAGCCGGTGCCGATCTGGGCGGCGCTGGCGCCCAGCATGAATGCGGCGGCGGCCCCGCGGCCGTCGGCGATGCCGCCCGTGGCGACGACCGGGATGCGGACGGCGTCGGCGATCGCGGGCACCAGGGAGAGGGTGCCGACCATCGCGGCCTCAGCCTGCGCCGCGTCGAAGGCGCCGCGGTGGCCCCCGGCCTCCATGCCCTGCGCCACGACCGCGTCGGCGCCGGCGGCCTCGGCGGCCAGGGCCTCGGTCACGCTCGACACGTTGGCGAACCAGGCGATCCCGCGGGATTTCAACCGGGTGACGAAGGCCGGGGGATAGAGGCCCATGACGGAGGAGACGATGGGCGGGGCCGCGGCGAGCAGGGCGTCGCACTGCGCCTCGAACTCCAGCGGGGCGGCGTCGGCGGCCTCGGGCGCGACCTCGGGGCCCCATCGGCCGAGGAAGGCGCGGACCTCCGCCTCATGGGCGGGGTCGCGGTGCGGCGGGGGGTCGGGGACCCAGAGGTTGAGCTGGAACGCGCCGTTGCTGTGGGCCCGGACCTCCTGCGCCCAGGCGGCGATCCCGGCTGGGGTCAGCAGCAGGGCACCGCAGCTGCCGAGGCCGCCGGCATTGGCGACGGCGATCGACAGCGAGGGCGGGCAGGCGCCGGCCATGGGGGCCAGCAGGATCGGCAGGCGCAGGCCGAACCGGTCGCAGAAGGCGATGGTGCGGTCGCGCGGGCTGGGGATGGTCATGCCGGGAACAGTCCCCCGGCCCGCGTGGGAAGGCAATGCGACGGGGGGGGGCGACCGGGGGGCGACCGGGGGGCGACCGGAGGGAGGCCGGGGGGCGGCCGGGTCTACCGGCGCTGCATCCAGTCTTCCAACAGAGCGAGGTTCCGCAGGTTGGCCTTGAAGGCCATGTCGAACAGGTCGCCGAGCAGCGGGACGGAGCCGCCGACGACCTCGACGGCGACGTTGGCCAGCATGCGGCCGAGCAGGGCGGGCGGGGCGCCGAGGTTGCGGGCCTCGAACACGAACCAGAGCGACACGAGGCCGAGCACGACGTCCCCGGCGGCGGGGGCGAGGCCGAACAGGCCGTTGAGGCCGAAGCGGAAGCGCGTGCCGGGCAGGACAAACTGCGCGTCGAGCAACCAGGCAAGCTTGCGCAGGCGCGCCATGCGGGCGGCGATATCGGCGGCGTCGGCGGCGGGTCGGGCGAAGCTGGCGGTGACCATGGTGGCGTCTCCTGGAACGCAGGTTGGCGGGCCGGGATGTCAGGTGGCGGGGGGACCGTTGCAAGGATGCGGTTAAGCTGAATTTTCTTGCATCGGGCCCGCTTGTGCGCCGCAGCGGGGCCGTTCATCGTTCAGGCTGATGTATCGGGGGTTCGGGCGATGGGTGTCATGCACGGAGTGGGGCGGCGGGGGACTCTGGCGGGGCTGGGCGCGGTGGCGTTGGCGGGACGGGCCCAGGCCCAGGCCCCGGCCCCGGCGGCCCCCGCCAGCATCGGCACGTTTCCGGCAGGCGTGGGTGCGGACAGCGTGTTCGTCGGCATCACGGTGCCGATCACCGGGGCCTACTCGGCCGACGGGCAGGACCTGCAGCGCGGCTACGAGCTGGCGCTGGGGCTGATCAACGCGGGCGACCCGATCGTCGCGAAGTGGGGGCTGGCGGGAAAGGGCGTGCTGGGCAAGCAGATCAAAGTACCGCATGACCGACAGCGAGCTGAAGCCGAACGTCGCCGTGCAGGCGCAGACTGCGTTCATCCAGCGCGACCAGGCCATCATGGTCACGGGGTCCGTCAGCAGCGCCGAGGCGATCGCCGTGCAGGAGCTGGCGAACCGGGAGCGGGTGCTGAACATGGTCGGCGTGTCCGGCAGCAACGACACGACGGGCAAGAACTGCCAGCGTTACGGGTTCCGTTCGCAGCAGCAGAGCTACATGGGAGCCAAGGCGCTGGCGCCGGTGGTGGGCAAGTCGGTGGGCAAGGGGCTGAAGGCCGCCTATTTGGTGCCGGACTACACCTACGGCCATTCCGTGTTCGACAGCTTCAGTCTGTTCATGAAGGAGCAGGGCTGGACGGTGGGCAGCAAGCAGGTGGTGCCGCTGGGGACGAGCGACTATTCGTCGGCGCTGCTGAACATCGCCAACTCCGGGGCCGACGTGTTCGTCAACGTGGCCTTCGCCTCCGACGCGGTGACGTCCACCAAGCAGGCGGACCAGTTCGGCGTGCTGAAGCGCATGAAGATGGTGGTGCCGAACCTGTCGGCGTTCCAGGCGCAGGAGGTGGGGCCCAAGCTGATGGAGGGCGTGCTCGGCACGTTCGAATGGCACTGGAAGCTGCGGGAGCGCTACCCGCTGAGTGCCGACTTCGACACGGCGTTCCGGGCGAAGTTCAAGCAGGTGCCGAAATGGGGGGCGCATGTCGGCTACATGCAGCTGCTGCTGTGGGCGGCGGCGGTGGAGCGGGCCAAGAGCTTCAACCCGGTCGAGATCATCCGTGTGTTCGAAGCGAGCAAGGCGCAGCCCTTCGCCAGCAGCCTGGGCCCCGTGTGGTATCGGGCGGAAGACCACCAGCTGGTGCGGCCGGTGCCTGTGGTGGTGGGGCGCAAGGCGAGCGAGATGAAGGACAAGGACGACGACTACGACATCCTGGACGTCGTTTCGGGCGAGGACTGCATCAACCCGCCGGACGTCCTGGGGTGCAAGCTCGGTCCCTATATCTAGCCGGGACATCTGGGCGGGATATCCGGGCGGGTGCCGAACCTTCCGACACTGCTGAGCCAGGCGTTCAACGGTCTGGCGCTCGGCTCGCTGCTGGCGCTGGTGGCCAGCGGGCTGACGATCGTGCTGGGCACGCTGGGGGTGCTGAACTTCGCGCATGGGGCGCTGTTCATGCTCGGTGCGTATGGGGCCTTCGCGCTGGAGGGCGCCGGGGTGCCGTTCGTCCTGGCGGTGCTGGGGTCGGCCGTGATCATGGCCGGGCTGGGGCTGCTGCTGGAATGGGGGCTGATCCGGCGCTTCTACCACCGCCCGCACGAGGATCAGATCCTGGTGACGTTCGGCATCGGCATCGTGCTGGTGGAGGCGGTGCGCGGCTGGTTCGGCGGCAACTCGCAGCGCATGGGCGTGCCGTCCTGGGGCGAGGGCGTCAGCGAGATCGGGTTCCTGTTCTACCCGACCTATCGGCTGGACCTGATCGGGATCGTGGGGGCGCTGCTGCTGGGTTTGTATCTGGTGCTGTACCGGACGTCCTTGGGGCTGGTGGTGCGGGCGGGGATCGAGAACACCGGGATGGTGGGCATATTGGGGATCAACGTGCGGCGCACCTTCCTGGCGGTGTTCGCGCTGGGGGTGATGGCGGCGGGGCTGGCGGGCGCGCTGTATGCGCCGATCGTGGCGGTGAACCCCGAGATGGGGGCGAACTTCATGGTGCAGAGCTTCGTCGTGATCGTCATCGGGGGGCTCGGGTCGTTCCCGGGGGCGGTGGTGGGCGGGCTGATCGCGGGGGAGATCATCAGCCTGACGACGGCGTTCGACGCGTCGTATTCCGAGGTGATGCTGTACCTGGTCATGGCGGTGCTGCTGGTGGTGCGGCCGCAGGGGCTGTTCGGCACCGAGGGGCGCGTTTGAGGCCGGTCCTGCTGATGGCGGCCGCGTTGGTGGCGGGCAGCCTGGTGCTGCCGCATGCCGGCGGGTCGTGGGACATGATGGTGCGCATCCTGGTCTGGGGCATGATGGGCCTCGGGTTCGACATCCTGTTCGGGGTCACGGGGCTGCTGTCGTTCGGGTCGGCGGCGTTCTTCGGGACGGGCGGGTTCGCGGCGGGCCTGCTTCTGGTGGGCGGCTGGACCAGCAGCGTCTGGCTGGCGCTGGTGGGGGGCACGCTTGCGGCCGGGGCGCTGGGGCTGGTGCTGGGGGTGTTCGCGGTGCGGCGGATCGGCATCTACTTCGCCATGATCACGCTGGCCTTCGGGCAGATGGCGTACTTTCTGGAGAACGGGGCGCTGTCGCCCTGGACGGGCGGGGAGAACGGGCTGCCGGGCGTGCCGCTGCCCGGCCTGTTCGGCCATCGCGTGGCGCCGGGGCCGGAGCTGTATGCGCTGATCGCGGTGTTGTACCTGGCGGGGTATGCCGTCGCGCTGCGGATCGTGGGCTCGCCGTTCGGGCTGGTGCTGGCCGGGATCAAGGGCAACACGGTGCGGGCGGGGCTGCTGGGGCATGACGTGGCGCGCTACAAGCTGGCGGCCTTCGTGCTGGCGGCGCTGTATGCCGGGCTGGCGGGGGGGCTGCTGGGCACGATCCAGAGCTATGTGCCGCCGGACGCGTTCGCGCTGGACCTGTCGGGGCAGCTGGTGATGCAGACGATCATCGGGGGCGTGGGCACGCTGGTGGGGCCGCTGCTGGGTGCGGTGGTGTGGCTGTGGCTGCGCGACCTGCTGCAGCTGGTGCCGGGTGTGGGGGCGTTGTGGCGGCTGGTGCTGGGGGTGGTGTTCATCCTGCTGGTGGTGGGGCTGCGGCGGGGCATCTGGGGCGAGTTCCTGTATCTGCGCCGCCGGGCGGCGGTGCCGCCGAGGGCCGAGGCGCCCGATGCAGGGCTGCCCGAGGCCGGGTTCACCGCAGCCGAGCCGCCGTTGCGGGCGCCGGCGCTGCGGGCGGATGCGCCGGCGTTGGTGGCCGAAGGGTTGTGCAAGTACTATGGCGGGCTGAAGGCGGTGGACCAGGTGTCGTTCACCGTGCGGACCGGCACGATTCATGGCGTGATCGGACCGAACGGCGCCGGCAAGAGCACGCTGTTCAAGATGCTGCTGGACGAGACCCGGCCGACCCGGGGCCAGGTGCGGCTGTTCGGCCAGGTGATCACCGGGCAGGGTGCCACGCGGGCGGCGGGCCTCGGGATCGGCAAGAGCAACCAGCTGAACCAGCTGTTCCTTGAGATGACGGTGCGCGACAACCTGCGCCTGGCTGCGCTGGCCCGGCACGGTGGCGGTTTTCGCCTGTCGGCCTGGCGGGCCGCCGCGTCCGTGCCGGTGGTGGAGCACCAGGTGGATGCAGTGCTGGGCACGGTGGGGCTGGGCGCCCGCGCCGAGATGCCGGCGGGGCTGCTGGCCTATGGCGAGAAGCGGCGTCTGGAGATCGGGCTGGCGCTGGCGACCGGGCCCAACGTGGTGCTGCTGGACGAGCCGCTGGCCGGCATGAGCCCGGCCGAACGCGTCAGCACCCGGGCGCTGATCCGCAGCATCGGGCAGACGCGGACGCTGGTGGTGGTCGAGCATGACATGGACGCGGTGTTCGACCTGGCCGACCGCATCACGGTGCTGCAGGAAGGCCGGCTGCTGGCCGAAGGCACGCCGGCCGAGATCCAGGGCGACGCCAGGGTGCAGGCGGCTTATCTGGGTGGGTTCGCGGCCGAGGTGCTGCATGAGCCTGCTTGAGCTGGACCGCGTGAATACGCGGTATGGCGACAGCCATGTGCTGTTCGACGTCTCGCTGCGGGTGGGGCGGGCGGAGGTCGTGGCGCTGCTGGGCCGCAACGGCGCGGGCAAGACGACGACGCTGCGGACGATCATGGGCGTGGCACCGCCCTTCTCCGGCGGGATCATGCTCGACGGGGTGGCGGTCGCGGGCCTGCCACCCTACCGCCTGGCCGCGATGGGGCTGCAACTGGTGCCCGAGGAGCGGGCGATCTTCGGCACGCTGACAGTGGAGGAGAACCTGCGGCTGGCGGCGCTGACGGCCAAGGGGGCCTGGCCGCTCGACCGCGTCTACGACGTGTTCCCCCGGTTGCGGGAGCGGCGCCGCAGCGGCGGCAAGAGCCTCTCGGGCGGGGAACAGCAGATGCTGGCGATCGCCCGGGCGCTGATCCGGGATGCGCAGGTCATCCTGCTGGACGAGCCGTTCGAAGGGCTGGCACCGCTGATCGTGCGCGACCTGGTCTCCGTCACGCGCCGGCTGGCGGCGGAAGGGCGAACGATCGTGGTGGTGGAGCAGAACGTGGCGGCGGCGCTGAGCTTCGCCGACCGGGCGTATGTGCTGGACCGCGGCCATGTGGTGTGGGAGGGCACGCCCGCCGGGCTCGCGGGCGACCCGGCGGTGATGCGGACCTACCTGGGCGTGTAGAGCCTGGCTCAGCGCCAGAGATAGAGATCTTCGAAGGTCCAGTCGTCGGAGTCGAGGTAGCGTTCGACCTCGGCCACGGTCACGTCGCGGTTGCCCAGGCGGCGATGGGGCATGTCGGCGATGCGGGCGAGGAAGTCCGGCATCCAGGGCGCGGGCTTCCTGATGCGCCACAGCTCCAATACTGCCACCTGGACACGGCTCCAGACGGGCCAGGGGGTCGCGGCGACGATCGCCTCGTCATTGCCCTGGGTGTCGGACTTCCAGAGGATCGGTTCGCCGCCGGGCAGCAGGCGGGTCAGCCAGGGGCCGGCGGCCACCATCTCGGCGGTCAGTTGCTGGAAGGGGCGGTCCCGCATGGCGTCGGGGTGGATCGAGTTGTTGCCGCAGTTCTCGTCGTCGGCGAACAGGGTCACGGTGCCCGAGTGGGTGCCGAGGGCGAAGCGATGGGTGAACACGAGGGCGCCGAGGCCGGCCATGTTGGCATCGAGGGCGCGGTGGTTTGCCGGATGCGGCTCGACGCAATGGGCGATGGTGACGTTGGGGAAGGTCTGGATGGCCTGGCGGGCGAACAAGCCGATGTTGGCGCCGATGTCGAGCAGGACGTAGGAGGTGTCCGTCCGGACCCGGGCGGCGAAGACGTCGAGCTGACCCGGCAGCCAGGCCCCGGCGCTCAGGATGGCGGGCAGGATCATGCGGTCGTTGGGGACGGTCACGCGGTCGCCGGTGCGGCCCAGGGCGGTGTCGCGGTCGAGCGTCAGCTCCACGGCCGAGCAGGTTACGGGGCTGCCGGGCGGCAGATGGGGGAGCGAGCGAAATGCCGTGTCGGCGCCCTCGCCGAGCCAGGCCTCGCCAAAGTTGGCGCGGCGGGCCTTGAACTCCGCACTTTGCAGGATCCCCTGCAGCCACGTGCCGAAATCGATCCCGGACTGCAGGAGGTGGACGCTGGCGGCGAGGCCGGCCGGGTCGATGGCGCGGCCCAGCAGCTTGTCGAACACGCCGTGCACGACGCCTTCGAGCAGGGCGCGCGTGTCGCGGGCGGCGGCGATGGCTGGGGCGAGGTCGAGCGCGATGTCGCGGAACAGGGTTTGGCGATGGCGTGCGACGCTGCAGGGGACGGGCTGCCAGAGGGGGCCGGGTTCGCCAAACCGGGCGAAGATCAGTCCGTCGCCGCTGAACGACTCCCAGGGGTCGTGCTCGGCGACGATCGTGGCGCCGCAGGATTGCAGCACCTCGAGGCAACGCTGGTGGGTGATGGGGTCGTCGGTGATGAAGGGGGCGTGGGTCGAGACGAACACACACCCGATGCGCCCGGCCCGGAACAACGCGCGGCAGCTTTCGAGCACCGGCAGCTCGGCACCCTGGATGTCGCAATGGAGGATGTCGAGGCGGTCCAGGCCGTGCAGCGTCATCAGCTGCGGCACGGATAGTCGGGGCAGCAGCAGGGTGCCGGAGCGCTCGGTGACGAAGGGGGCAGTAGGGCCGGGCGCGGCGGCGGCGACGCCCTCGTGGAACTCGGCCCGGAGGCCGTTGAGCGTCATGGTGGCCTGGCCGACGGCGCGGTTGGCCGGGTCCGGCTCCAGCAGGAAGGCGCGACGGGCCGGGCGGTCCTGCAGGAACCATGCGGAATAGAAGGCCCAGTTGCTGCCCAGCTCGATCATCGTGGCGTCGGCCGGCATCGTCTGCAGGGCGGCGTGGAACTGGCGTTCCTCCTGCGGCTCGTGGTGGCCGCGGCAGCGCCGGATGAGGTCGGTCATCCAGGGGCCGCAGTAACCGTCCTCGGGCACGCGCAGGCCATTGTGCATGATCTGCACGCGGATGCCGCCCTCGTCCTGCACGCTTCCGGCCTCGGGCACCTTGGGAACGTCATCGCAATCGCGGCACTGGGTGGCGAGGTCGATCCGCTGCTCCATCGAGAGTTGCGGCAGACCCCAGACCGGGGGTGCGAGGGCGGTGGCGCGGTCCGACTGCTGCGACAAGACTGGGGCTGAACCGGGGGCCATGTCGATGGCACGGATGAAGCCGTCGAAGCAGTTGGGTGGTTGGGCGAGAAGGGGCGCGAGCCGGTCGAAGTGTTCCTCGGCGACGTAGAAGCGGTTGAGGCCGTCGAACCAGGCGAAGCCGTAGCGGGCGGCGAGCAGCAGCGGCTCCCACCCCGCGTGGCTGGGGACCTGCGTGCCTGGGAGGGTGGCCTCGACGAGGACGATCCAGGGGCGGTGCCGGGTGAAGTCGCAGCCGGCGAGGGCCGCGGCCTCGTGGCCCTCGCAGTCGAGCTTGAGGAAGTGGGTCTCGGGCGGGGCATGCCGGGCGAAGACGACGGCCAGCGTGGTCTGTTCCACGCTGTGCGGGACGACGGCGTAGCCCTGGGCGGCGAAGCCGGTGGCGGCCTCCCGGTCGAAGGTGGAGAGGCCGGTGCCGGTGATCTCGAAGAAGTCGAGCGTGCCTTCGGCCTCGCCGACCGCCAGCGCGAGGTTGATGTCGCGGGGGCGGCGTTGCCGGAGACTGGCCTGTTTCTCCGGCACCGGCTCCAGGTTCACGCCGTGCCAGCCGCGGTCGCTGAAGGCGCGGGTGACGGAGTCCTGGTCGGGGTCCCAGGCCCCCACGTCGATGTAGAAGCCGTCCGTCACGTCGCGGAGGGCACGCCAGAGGGTCACGTCCTCAAAGTTCTGGGCGTAGGAGACGAAGGTCATGGTGTGTCGCGGCGCGGGCGGACGTTCACGCGGGCGGCGGCGCCATGTAGTACTCGGCCATGAAGCGGCGGCGGGTCAGTCGGCCGTCGACGCCCGGGACCTCGCAACGGTGCAGCGTGTCTTCGGTGCACCAGGCGAGGTCGAATTTCTCCGCGACAAGGGGATGCACCACGACCTGGTACCAGTCCATGTCGACAGCGCCGCTGCCGGCGACCGGGTTGAGGAACCGCTGCTTCGCCGCTGCGATCTCGTCCTCGGGGATCGTCAGATGCGGCAGCGAGGCCTCCCGCAGTTGGAGGAACATGGACCACAGGATCTCGTTGGACGGGTGGTTGAACGAGGCGAACAGGCGCGTGGTCTTCCACTGATCGAGGATGAGGTCCATGGGCTCGACATCCACCTCGGCACTGCGGCGTTTGGCGCGGGCCATCTCGACGTCGAACAGGCGTTGCAGGTCGGGGAGGACGGCCCCGGCGCGCTCCACCCAGGCGTCGTAGCCGGCTTCGCCGACAAGGCCTTCTTCCACCAGCTGGATGGCCAGGCGATCGCCATAGGGGAACCGGCCCCAGTGGCGGGGCGGATCGGGCTGGTTGCGCGGGTCGATGCAGTTCATCGGCCAGAGCAGGGGCAGGCTCAGCTCGGGGAAGCGGATCGTCTTCGCCTCCGGCGGAAGCTGCTCGCGGAACGGAAGGCGCTGGCTGGCGCCGACCTGTTCCCACACGACCGCGCACCGTGCGGGCACGTCGGGTTCGGCCTCGATGTTGCCGAGGCTGGGATGCGACGGCAGATACAGGATCTCGTAACAGTCGGCGATCGTGGGCAGGTCCCGGGCGATGGCGCTCATGGCCAGGGACTGGCAGTTCCCGAAGGCCAGTAGAATCGGCTTCATGCGCCTTTCCGGGCCCGAGCGACGAGATCAACGAGCTCTCCGACGTTCGCCAGGTCGAAGACCTCGTCCAGCGGCAGGGTGACGGACAGCCGCCGCTCGATCTCCATCATCAGCAGAGTGTGGGTGACGGAGTCCCACCCATCCACGTCCTCGGCCGTGGTGTCGCGGGTGATCGTCTTGGGGTCGACCATGAGCCGCTCCCCGATGACGGAGGCGACCTCGTGCAGCAACTCGTCGTTCATCCCGAAGCCTGCCTTTGCTCGTGGAGAGCCTTATTATAGGAGCGGCTTATCTTGCCCGCGGTGGATTTGACAAGGGTCCCTCGCGAATGGACGCGGACGGCGTGGAGCAGCAGGCCCGTCGTGTCGAAGACGTAGGTCTTGATCTGCCGCCGCATCTCCGCCTCGGTCCGGCTGCCATCCGATTCGACCAGCAGGACGGCATCGCGGGAGCCGCTGGCGACGTTCTCGACCGCGAAGGCGACGACCCGGCCCGGCACAACGCCCGGGCACAGGCTCGCGACCTGCTCGATGGCATGGGCGTAGTAGTTGCGGCCATAGACGATCATCAGATCGTCTTGGCGGCCGGTGACGAACAGCTCGCCGCCCTCGAGAAAGCCGAGGTCCCCGGTGTGGTACCAGCCGTCGACGAGCTTCTCGCGGGTGAGCTCCGGCAGGCGGTTGTAACCGTCGAACAGGCAGGCGCTGCGGATCGCGATCTGGCCGATCCTCGCGGCCGCGGCCGGCTGCCCCCCGGGGTCCAGGATCATGATCTCGGTCTCGGCCAGGGGCGGCCCGCAGGAGACCATGGCGCGGCCGGCGCCCACGGGCGGCGCGACCCGGGCCTCGGTCTCCATCGTCTCGATGTCGATGTCGATGATGCGGGGCGGGGCGCCCGGTGCGGTCTGGGTGACGGCGAAGACGTTCTCGGCCATGGCGTAGCTGACCTGCAGTGCGTCCGGGCGAAGGCCGCTCGCGGCGAAGCGCTCATGGAACAGCGCGAAGGCCTCGGGCTTGCAGGGTTCGGAGCAGTTGACGAAGGCCTTCATGGACGAAAGGTCCCATTGTCGGCCGGGGGGCGCGGTGCGGACCAGGTGCTGGAAGGCGAAGTTCGGCATCCAGCAGAATGTGGCGCGGTGCTGCCCGATGCAGTCCAGCAGGACGGTGGGGGTTCCGACCCACTCGAAGGGGTCGAGCATGATGACGGGCGCCCCGACCAGGATCGGCATCATGAAGCAGGCGATCAGCCCCATGTCGTGATAGAGCGGCAGCCACGAGGCGATGACGTCGTCCGGCCCGAAGCCGATGGCGGTGGCGTAGTGGCGCACCTGGGTCAGGATGGCGGCGTGCGACAGCATCACGCCCTTCTTGAGGCCGGTGGTGCCCGAGCTGTGCTGCAGCAAAGCGACCGCATGAGGGGCGGGCATCGCGGCCAGGGGCATGGACGGCTGGCCCGGCGGCGCCTCGAACCAGTCCGCCACGTCTTCCATGTGGCGCAGGATCGCGCCGGGGGGGATCACCTCCTGCATGCGGTCGTTGGCACGGTAGGTGAGGAAGTGGCGTGCGCCGACCAGGGCGAACAACTCGCGATGGCTGCTCCAGAACAGGTCGGCGTTCTGCTTTACGGTGGGGAAGGGCATGAAGGCCGGGACGGCGCCGGCGATCATGGCGCCGAGGAAGGCGCAGAGCGCCTGCTCGTTCTGCCGGACGGCGATGAGATAGGTCTCGCCGGGCTGCACGCCGTCCGCCGTCAGGCGGGCGGCGAACGCGGCCGAGCGCTGCCAGAGCCGGCCGCGGCTGACGGTGGACTCGCGGCCTTCACGATCCCTGAAGATGCAGGCGGGCCGGTCGGGGGCGGCCTCTGCGTTGTGCGCCAGGACGGCGACGATGGTGTCGGGCGTCATGCCGGGTCAGGGACCCTAAGGGCGGACGAAGGGGCGGCGAGGGACGGGGAGGGGGAGACGAGCGCGCGGGCGATGGCGTGCAGGCGCTCCGACAGCATGGCCCAGCTGTTGGCGTGCTGCCAGCGCGCGGCCTCGGCCTGGATGTGGCCGCGGGCGCGTTCGTTGCCCAGCAGCCAGCCGACGCCGCCCACAATGAAGGACACTTCCATCCCGTGGGTGCGCAGCACGGCGTGGCCGACGTCCTGGAAGATGGCGGCCGGGGTCACCATGACGGGCGCGCCGCTGGCGATGGCGGTGCGCACGGCGGCGCTCGAGGATTCCGGGGTCTCGCGATACGGCAGCACGACGACGTCGCATTCGTTAAGGAGGGCGAGCGACTCGTCGGCGGGCAGGTAGTCCGTGTGCCAGTCGATGGCGTGGTCGAGGTTGAGGGACTGGGCGACGGCGCGGCACTCGGCGAGCGTCTCGGCGGAGAAGGAGATGGGGTATTCGGCGGTGACCATCCGCAGCCGGGCACCCGGCCAGTTGTAGCGGATTGCGGCGAAGGCCTCGATGAGCAGGGCGAAGCCCTTGTGCGGCAGGATGAAGCCATAGGTGCCGATCAGCGGGGGCCTGTCGACGGACAGGGTGCGGGGGGGGCGGGGCTTGAAGGTCGAGGTGGGGGCGCCGTGCGGGAAGATGGTCACGTTCCCGACCAGCCCGTGGCCCTTCAACAGGTTCAGGTCCTTGGCGGAATGGACGAAGATGCGCGAGACGGCCGACAGCGCCGCGACGAGGCGGGCATGGTCCTTGTCGCCACGGGGCGGCATGTCGACCACGTTGTGCAGCACGACGATGGTGGGCCGCGGGGCGACCCTCGGGTCCTGCAGCAGCGTTGCGAGATCGGCGAAGCGGATGAGCCCGGGGTGGTTCTGGATGACGATCAGGCCGGGGTCGAGCGTGTCGATCTCGGCGGCGGTCCGTTCCATGCTGGCGGAATCGTGGGGGCGCCAGGTGACCGTCGCCCGCGGCAGGTTGCCGGTGCCGGGGCGATCGCCGCCCGTTCGTTCGTCGCACAGCACCACGACGTCGCGCGCGGCGGCCGGGTAGTCCGTCAGCAGCATGCGGGAGTATTCGGCGATGCCGCAGCGCACGTCCCAGGACGAGACCCAGGCGATGGTCGGCGAGGTTCGCGGCGGGGCGACCAGCACGTCGACTGTGGCGGCGCCGATGCGCCGGACCCAGGCGGCCTGGTCGGCCAGGGCGGCGGCGGCGGCCCGGCCGAGCCGGATGCGGCGGGCTGCGGCGGCCGGGTTGGTGCGGGCGCGGTCCAGGGTCTCGCGCATCGCGGCCGCCAGGTCGTCGATGTCCGGATCGACCCAGGTCGAGCCGGAGGAGGCGAGATGCGAGCCCGAGAGGGCGAACCGGTAGTCGACCAGGCGGGCGAAGGCCGGCTCGGCGAAGTCGAGGTGGGCGCCGAAGCCGGTGACGATCAGCGCCAACCCGGCCGCCATCGCCTCCGCGGCGGGGATGTTGAAGCCTTCGCCCCGGGTCGGCAGCACCATGGAGTCGGCTTCGGCATATAGCCGGTGCAGGGCGCCGGTGCCGACGTCGCGGTTGATCACCTCGATGGGCGCCAGGTCGGGGTTGTCGGCCTTGAGCTTGCCGATCTGCTCCTCGACGTCGTTGTGCGGGTTGGGGAAGGTCTTGATGACGAGCCGGACCTGGTCGGCGGCGGTGAAGGCCCGGGCGTAGGCGGCGAGCAGGGCGTCGGCCCCCTTGCGCGGGAAGCAGGACGAGACGTGGAGGAAGGTGAAGCCGTCTGCAGCGCGAGGCGTCTTGATGCGGGCTGCGCCGACGGCCGCGAAGCCGGCGAGGTCGGGCGCGAAGCCGACCTGGCGAACGGGCACCGCGACGCCGGAATCGACCAGCGCCTTGCCGACGGAGCGGGAGGGCGCGAGCACCGCGTCGAAGCCGTTGTTCAACGTCTCGACCATGTCGCGGGGCAGCAGGCCTTCTTCCCAGAACGTCAATGCCAGCCCGAGGTCGCCGCGCTCGGCCGGGACGTGGACGGGCCAGTGCTGAGAGATCGTGACCTCGAGCCCGTCCGCGTGGGTGAGACGGTCGGTGAGGGCGCGGATCGCGGGACGCTGGTCGCCCGGGATGTTGCCCAGGTTGCGGGTCGGGACGCCTTCCACCTGATGCAGGCGGACATGACCGGGGTGCGTCGCCTCGATGGCGCAGGCCAGCTCGCGGTTGACGTTCGCCAGGCTGTACGTGCCGCTGACATGGCCGACGACGGTGTAGCGCAGCTGCGGGACGATCGCGTCGTCGGTCGGCCCGGGGGTGAACAGGACGGCTTCGGCCAGCGCAAGGCGGGACGCGTCCGTGTCGGCAGGGCCGTAGGCGAGACCCTCGAGCCCGAGCAGGGGCGGCATCGGCGCCGGGCGGCCGGGGGCGGCGGCGAGGCGCAGGGTGATCTCGATTCGGCCCTGCGGGCCCGGCTGGCACTCGAGCGCCAGAACGATGGGCTGGTCGGTCACGGTCTGCGAGGCGATGGCCGGGCCGGACTTGGCCGAGACGGTCATGCCCACGGCCGCCCGGGTGGGGCGGAGCCGCAGCAGGACCTGGTATGACCCGGCTGTCCCGGGGGTGACCGCCGGGGTGGCCGCGGGGGCGGTCCGGAAGGCGATCCGGGCCTCGTGCCCCGCCATCCAGGTACCCCAGGCTTCAGGTTCGAGCCAGTTGTCGGCCAGCATGCTCCGCCGAAGCAGGGCGGTTGTCACCAGCGCCGCGCCGCGGGCCGGGGCGGGGAAGCCGCCGGCGGTAAGTGAAACGGGACGATGGAGCCGAAGCGCCGGAAGGATGCCGTCGGCGTCGCCGGCCGACCAGGCGAGGCTGAGCAGGCGGACCCCCATGGCGGGAGGTGCTGCGAAGTCGAGCGTGACGTGGCCGCCCGGACCGGCGATGCAGGGGATGCGGACCAGAAGGTCCCGTCGTCCGTCGAGCGGCGGCCCGGCGGACACGCGTGCCCCGCATCCGCTGGTGACCTCGATCGTGGCACGGCCGTTAGGGCGGCGTGCCTGCAGCTGCAGTACGAGATCGAGCCGCGTGCCAGCGGCGGCGTCTGTGGGGATCTCGAGCCTGGCCGTGGGCGCCACCATGGCGGCCCCCAGATCGCCGCCCTGGGTCCAACCGCTGCCGAGCACGAGACGCGGAAGCAGGACGGACCGCATGGTGTCGACCGGCGGGAGGCGGCTGCCGAACAGCCAAGTGGCCGGCGGCGGGCGCATCTGCAGCGTCTGGCCGGACGCCAGGCGCGGGCCCGCAGGCGGCAGGGCTTTCGGGACGGCGAGCTCGCTGACGGCCTGGACGAAGTCGCGGCCGTACTCGTTCCAGGACCGCAGCTTGAACTCGGCCCGGATCAGCGCCTCCAGCGCCTTCAGCTCGAGCCGGTCGTCCAGCAGACGGCGGACGATCCGGGCCGCGCTGTTGACGTCGTGCGGGTCGAAATAGAGCACGAGGTCGCCGCCGACCTCCGGGATGGCGGTGGTGGAGGATGCGAGGCAGGGTTTGCCGCGGGCCAGGCTCTCGCCGACGGGCAGGCCCCAGCCCTCAACGTAGGAGGGCAGCATGGTGAACAGGCAGTTGTCGTAAAGGGTGGCGACCTCCTCATCCGTGGGGCCGTCGAGCAGGATGACGTGGTCGTCGAGGTTGCGCGAGGAGTGCAGCTGATGGAACAGGTCGTCCACGCCGTAGTTCCGGCGCCCCGCCAGGACCAGCTTGGGCATCCTGACGCCTTCCCGCAGCAGCATGCGCCAGACGTGCAGCAGGAAGACGTGGTTCTTGTGCGCGTTCAGCGTGCCGATGCAGAAGACGTACTCGGTGTCGCGCAGCTCGGCGATCGTGGAGGTCCAGGGTTCCTCGGGCGGCGCCTTGTCGTGCGCGCCCTCGTCGTCGCGGGCCAGCGGGACGGCGCGGACGGGAATGGCGGGGTAGCCGGCCTGGTGGAGCAGGCGGACGGTCTCCTTGGCGACGAACTCGGAGATGGTGACCACGAAGTCGACCTGCAGCAGCGCCTCGGCCATCGAGGGCGCGAAGTCCTGGATCAGGACGGGCGCGCAGAACTCGGGGTTGGAGAGCGGGATGTAGTCGTAGACGTGCAGGCCGAGGCGGACGCCGGCTGCGGCCAGGCGGCTGCGGTGGCGGACGCCGTCGCGGGTGAAGTAGACGACCCCGGTCGTGACGAACACGTCGCCGCGGACGGGCCGGACGAGGCGGGCCTTGTCGATGGTGCGGTGGATGAGCGTGCGCTGCGCGTCGAACTCCTTGCCGCCGGCCGTGGCGTAATGGCGCACGAGCTCGATCAGCAGAGACGACGGCAGGGTCCACATCTCACCGTCGTAGAGGCCGACGAAGTTCGGGACCGGGCCAGCTGCGCCGTCGGCGAGGGACAGCACGTGCGACAGGATGCCGAACTGCACCCGCTGAATGCCGGAGACGACGGCCTGCGATGCCATCACCGCAAGCAGGTCGGTGATCTCGAACTGCGTCTGGACGGCGCGCGCCGGGTCGGTGACGGCGAGATCGTCGAGCGGCGTATCGACGTCGAGGGCGCGGAGCTCCGCGAGGGTTTCGCGCAACGGCGCCTTCAGAAACGATTCGCGAAAGCTGGCCAGGGCGTCGTCGCGCCGGCCGAGCTGATTGAGCAGGTGGCCGAGCTGCAGATGCAGGTCGGCGTCCGTGGGATCGACGTCTAGCCCTACGCGGTAGGCGGCCTCGCTCTCGGGGAGCGCCCCGGTTTCCTTGAGGACATTGCCGTACTGTGTCCATACCGCCACGTCCCGCGGCATGGCGGCGAGGTAGGCGCTATAGGCGGCGGCGGCATCGCCCCACCGCTCAGCCTTGCGGGCGGCGTGCGCGGTGTGCAGGTGGACGGCCGGATCCACGAGCGGCTTCGGGCGGATCGGCGGCTTGGGCTTCGGCTTGGCAGGCCGGGCATGCGTGCCGGCCGCGGCGGGGCGGGATCCGCGGTCCGCCAATCCGGCTCCGGTCGCATCCGACTCCTTGCCGCCCTCGTCGAGCGCCCGCTCCGCCAGGGCAGTCAGCTCCTGCTGGGCATCGAGGTTGTCGGCATTCAGCTCGACGGCCTTGCCGTAGTGTTCGGCTGCGTGGCGAAGCTCGCCGCGTATCTTCTCCAGATGGCCGATCTGCAGGTGCAGGTCGTCGTCGGCCGGCGTCTTCTCCAGGACGGCTTCGTACATCTCGGCCGCGGCGTCGTACTCCCCGCTCTCTTTCAGGGCGTGGCCCAGCTGGACGGCCATGGCGGTGGCGGTAGGGTCGATTTCGAGGGCCCGGCGATAGAACTCGACGGCGAGGGGCCAGTCCTGTGCGTCGCGGGCCTGGTCGGCGGCGCGGACGTGGTCATTGAACGAGGGGCCGATGGCCATTCTGGCGGGCAGTCGCAGGGCCTCGCTCCGGGCCAGCAGACGCCGAAGGATCGATCCGGTCTTGAGCGTGTCGAACATGGGGCTCCTCGTCGCGGCTCGTTCGCCTACTTCGCCGCATGATGACGGTCGAAGTCTCGTACCTTCGACTTACCGAAAGTAACGTTCCACCGAGGGGCCGCGCAAACGGCCGGATCCGGCCGGTTCGGTTCGTTTTCGAACGTTAGCGGTGTTCGCAAAATCGCATCGGGGAGGTGCATTGTCAATCCGACCGCTGCGGCCGCGCTTCGCGCCGGAACAAGGGTCGAGCGGCCTTGGGCTACCAAGCATGGCCACACGGGTGTAACGAGGCGCACCGTCGATGACGCTCCCTGCCCTCCAGCGGGCTGTTCACTGTCCGAGGAGTCACGCCCATGCCTGTCACGAAAGATGTCGCTGCCTGGGGCATGCGGATGCTGTTGGGTGTCGAACCCCCGAATGACGAGCTGGTCGACTTCCACCGGCAGGGCTACGAGACGCTGGAGGCGCTGCGGACGTCGTTCCTGCGGACCCCGGAGGCGCGGTCGCTCTACGAGGCGGCGAACATCGACCGGATCGTGGCGATCCGTGCCATCGAGAAGGGCCAGCGCTACCAGATCCCGCCCTTCCTGCTGCGGCGCCCCTCGCTGCCCGACGTGCCGTGGGAGTTCCGGGAGCCGGACCTCGTGAACCCGACCTCCCAGCTGTGCACGGCCGAGCAGATGACGAGCGAGACCTACCGCAGCCTGTGCGGGCCGTTGGGGCTGGACCCTTCGCTGCAGGCGCGCAAGTGCTGGGAGTTCGTCTACATCTATGCCGTCCTGCAGAAGGCCGGGCTGCTGGTGCCGGGGATGAAGGGCTTGGGGTTCGGCACCGGGCACGAGCCGCTGCCCTCGGCGTTCGCTGCGGCCGGAGTCGCGGTGCTGGCGACCGATGCGCCCCCCGACCTGATGTTCAGCAGCAACTGGGCCGAGGCGGGGCAATGGACGGCCGGGCTCGAGGCGCTGTGGCTGCCGAACCTGCTGCCGCGCGAGCGCTTCTTCAAGCGGGTCACGTTCCAGCCGATCGACATGAACGCCATCCCGGCGGACGTGACGGGGTTCGACTTCTGCTGGTCCGCCTGCTGCCTCGAGCATCTGGGCTCCATCCGCAAGGGCTTGGACTTCATCCGCAACAGCCTGCACACGCTGCGGCCGGGCGGGGTCGCGGTGCACACGACGGAGTTCAACCTGCTGTCGGAGACGGACACGCTGGAGCTGTCGGACATCGTGCTGTTCCGCAAGCGCGACATCGAGACGGTCATCCACGAGCTGGTGCAGGACGGTCACAAGGTCGAGCCGCTGAACACCTGGCCCGGCGCGACGCTGGTCGACGAGTACATCGACGTGCCGCCTTATGGCCCGGCGCACCTGAAGCTGCAGATCGCCGCGTTCACCACGACCTCGTTCGGGCTGGTCGTGACCAAGGACGGGCTGTCGGACGCCGCCCGCCGGTAAGGTGTCGCGCGCGTCAGGACGTGGCGTAGCTGGCGCGGCCGATTGCCAGCAGGATACCCTTGTCGTTGAGGATGTCGACGTCGACCACGCCCACCGTCTTGCCCTGCCGGCGGACGCGGGCAATGGCGATCAGCGGGGTGTCGATGGCCGGGCGGAGGTAGTCCACGCGGAAGTTGATGGTGGGCAGCGGCCGGCCGATGGCCATGACCAGCGCGAAGTCGCCGGCGGTGTCGATGATGGCCGCAATGGGGCCGCCGTGCCACTGTTTCGTGCCGACGCCACGCTCGAATTCCGGGCGCATCGGGGTGTGGGTCTCGAGCGTTTCGGTGGCCGGGTCGGCGCGGGTGACCTTCATGCCGGAGAAGGCGATGAAGGGCGAGCGGTCGAGCAGGACCTGGATCTGTTCGGCGGTGAGGGCCAGGGCGGGTGCGGCGGCGGATGCGGCGGCGGGAGGGGGAAGGGTCATGGGGTGATCACCACCTTGCCGAAGACCTCGCGGTCCTCGAGGGTCCGCAGCGCCTCCGGGGCTTCGTCGAGCGTGTAGGTCTTGTCGACCAGGGCTTCGAGCCGGCCCTCGGCGACCATGCCCAGCAGGGTGTGCAGGTCGTCGCGCATCCAGCCGTTGCTGCCGAGGATCTGCAGCTCGAAGGTCCAGATGAAGCGCAGGTCCTCCTGCGGGGCGTAGCCTGCGGTGGCGCCGCAGGTCAGCAGGCGGCCGCCCACCTTCAGCACGCGCATGGATTTGACCCAGGTGTCGCCCCCGGTGAAGTTGACGACGACGTCGAACCCGTTGCCGCTGTCCTTGCCGCGGCGGGCGGGCTTGCCGTGCAGGCCCCAGGCGGCCTTCATGAAGTCCTCGTCGGTGTAGTTGATCGTGTGGTCGGCGCCCAGCGCGCGCAGGCGGGCGGCCTTGGCGTCGGTGCCGGCGCAGGCGACGACCTCGGCGCCGGCCAGCTTGGCCAGCTGGAGGCAGCAGACGCCGACGCCGCCGCTCGCGCCCAGGATCAGCACCTTCTCGCCCTTCGCGACGCGGCCGATGGTGTGCATCATCCGGAGCGCCGTGCCGTAGGCGACCGGCAGGGCCGCAGCCTGCACGAAGCCGATTCCGTCGGGCAGGCGGACCAGCTGGTGGGCGCGGATGCGGCACAGCTCGGCCAGGCCGCCATCCACCGTCTCGCCCAGCAGTCCGCCCTCGACGCGGTTGATAGGGTCGGCCAGGACGCGGTCGCCCACCGACCAGCCCTCGACGCCCGGGCCGATGGCCTCGATCTCGCCGGCGACGTCGAGGCCCATGATCACCGGCAGCGGCACCTTGATGCCCGGCATGCCCCGGCGGGTGAAGACGTCGTGGTAGTTCAGGCTGGTGGCGCGCACGCGGACCACGACGTCGCCCGGACCGGGCGTGGGGTCGGCGTGGTCGGGGACGAGGCGGAGCTGTTCCGGCCCGCCATGGGCGCTGACGACGGCTGCTTTCACGCGATCCCCTCCTGCGTCGCGCGCTCGATCAGGGCGCGGCGATCGATCTTGTTGGTGCCCGCGAGCGGCAGGACGTCCAGGAACCAGACCCGGCGCGGATGATGGTAGGCGGGGGCACGGGCCAGGACAAACTGCTTGAGCTCGGCCTCGGTCGGGTGGGTGCCGGGGCGGGGCACGACGAAGGCGACGGGCTTGTGGCCCTTCAGCGCGTCGGCGACGGGGACGACGGCGACCTGGTGCACGTCGGGGTGCAGCGCGAGCACGGCCTCGACCTCGCCCGGGTAGATGTTCTCGCCGGCGCTGTTGAACATGTCGTCGGCACGGCCGACGAAGGTGTAGAACCCGGCCTCGTCGCGCACGAACACGTCGTTGGTGCGATAGAAGCCATCATCCGTCATGGCGCGGGCGGTCGCCTCGGGCAGGCCGTGATAGAGGGTCATCAGCGCGGGGCAGCGCATCTCGAGCGTGCCTTCGCCGGGGCCTTCGGGGAAAGCGCCGCGCAGGCGGAGCTGGACCTCGGGGTGGGCGGCGCCGACGGAGACCAGCGGTTGGCCCGGGCGCTGCTGGAAGACGATGGGGCCGGCCTCCGTCGTGCCGTAGCCGTTCTGCAGCGTGGCGTGCGGGAAGACGCGGCGGATCTCCTGGACCAGCGCCTCGTTGAACGGGGCGGAGCCGATGCGGACGGTGGTGACGGCGCCGAGGTCGGCGGCGGCGAGGGCGTCGTGCTCGCGGAGCATCATGGCGATCATGGTAGGCACGGCGGTCAGGGCGGTGGCGCGGTGGGCGGCCGCGGCGGCGATGTAGGCGCGGGGGTCGAAGCCCGGCATCAGGATGGCGGTGCCGCCCGTGGCCCAGGCGGCCTGCACGGTGGACAGCGCGTTCATGTGATAGAGCGGGGCGGCGACCAGCGCGCGGGCCGGCGCGGCGGTGTTGCGGACGCGGACATCGAGCACCCAGAGGTGGCTGTGGTGGCTGAGCACCACGCCCTTCGGCCGGCCGGTGGAGCCCGAGGTGTACAGGAACAGGGCGGGGTCGTGCGGCGCGGGGCGGGTGGGCGCGAAGGGGCCGGGGCGCAGCCAGTCGGAGTCGAGGTCCAGCAGCGTGGGGCCGGTGGGGCACAGCACCCGGCGCGTTTCGTCGTGCAGGACGAGCCCGGCGCCGCAATCCTCGATGACGGCGGCGACGGTGGCGGCGGGCAGCTTCCAGTTGACCGGGACGGCGACGAGGCCCGCGCGCATGGCGCCGTACAGCGCGAACAGCTGCCGGGCGGAGTTGGCGGCGACGATGGCGACGCGGGCGCCGGGGGCAAGGCCCAAAGCGAGGAAGGCGCGGGCTGCGGCGTCGCAGGCGTCGATCACCTGCGCATAGGTGTAGGCGCGGGGCGCGGGGCCGCCGAGGTCGATCAGCGCCTCGGCCTCGTCGCGGCGGGCGAAGGCGTCGCCCTGGTTGGTCCAGGGGACGCTCAGGGTGGCGATCGGCGGCTCGGGCGGGCTCACGCCGCCTGGCCGAGGTAGGCGTCGCGGATGGCGGGGTCGGCCAGCAGGCTGGCGGCGGGGCCTTCCAGCACGATGCGGCCGGTCTGGACGACGTAGCCGCGATGGGCGATGCGGAGTGCCAGGCTGGCGTTCTGCTCGACCATGAAGATGGCGGTGCCCTGCTGGTTGATGGTGGCGATCAGCTCCAGCACCCGGTCCACGAACAGGGGCGACAGGCCCATGGTGGGCTCGTCCATGCAGATCAGCCGGGGGCGGCTCATCATGGCGCGGGCCAGGGCGACCATCTGCTGCTCGCCGCCCGACAGGGTGCCGGCGCGCTGGCCGATGCGCTGGGCGACGCGGGGGAACAGGGTCAGCACGCGCTCGAGGTCCTGGGCGACCGTGGGGCCGCTGCGGAGATAGGCACCCATCAGCAGGTTCTCGCGCACGGTCATGGCGGGGAACAGGCGACGCGCTTCCGGCACGCTGGCGAGGCCGGCGCGGATGCGGGCGGGGGTGGGCAGGGCGGAGATGTCCTGGCCGTCCAGCACGACCCGGCCCGCCCGGGGGCGCAGCAGGCCGAGGATGATCTTCATCGTGGTGGACTTGCCGCTGGCGTTGCCGCCGAGCAGGCAGACGATCTCGTTGGGGTCGACGTGCAGCGACAGGCCGAAATGCACCTGGACCTGGCCGTAGAAGGTGTCGATCGCTTCCAGCGCCAGGAGCGGCGGGCTCATGAGGCCGGCACGAGCGAGGCGGCGTTGACCCCGACGGCGCTGTGGCCGAGGTAGGCCTCGATGACGGCCGGGTCGCTGCGGACGGCGGCGGGCAGGCCCTCGGCGATCAGGCGGCCATCATCCATGGCGACGACGCGGTCGCTGAGCTGGAAGACCAGCTCCAGCTTGTGCTCGATCAGCAGGATCGTCTGGCCGGCGTCCTTGAGGGTGCGGAGCAAAGCGAGCATCTCGGCCGTCTCGGTCTGGTTCATGCCGGCGGTGGGCTCGTCCAGCAGCAGGATGCGGGGGCGGAGCATGAGCGCGCGGGCGATCTCGACCCGGCGGCGATTGGCGTAGGACAGGCTGTGGGCCGGGTCGTCCCGCCTTGGGGTGAGGCGGTCGCCGAAGCGGGCGAGGATGGCCAGGGCTTCGGCGACGAGCGCCGCCTCCTCTCGCCGGTCGGCCGGCGGGCGCACGAGGCCGCGCAGGATCTCGAGCACGGAGCCGAGCACGGGCGGGCCGCGGCGGGCGGCGTGCAGGCGCGGGTGCGCGCCGATGAGCACGTTGTCGAGCACGGTGAGGTTGGCGAAGACGCGACCGTGCTGGAAGGTGCGGGCCAGGCCTTGCTCGGCCATGCGTTCCGGGCCGTGGCCGGTGGTGTCCCGGCCGTCGAGGCGGACGGTGCCGGCATCCGGGCGGTCCTGGCCGGCGACGATGTTGAACAGCGTCGTCTTGCCGGCGCCGTTCGGCCCGATGATCGACAGCAGCTCGCCCTGGTCGACGTGCAGCGCCATGCCGGACACGGCGGTCACGCCGCCGAAGTGGCGGGAGACGCCCTCGACCTGCAGCACGGGATGGGCCGGGGCGGCGGTCATACGGTGCCGAACAGGCCTTGCGGGCGGAAGCGCACGAGCAGCACGAGCACCAGGCCGTAGATCAGGATGCGGTATTCCGCGGTGAAGCGGAACAGCTCGGGCAGGGCGATGAGGGCGACGGAGCCGATGACGGCGCCGAACAGGTTCCCGAGGCCGCCGAGGATGACCATGGTGAGCGCGAGCACGCTGATCTGGGCGGTGAAGGTCTCGTGGTTGATGTAGGTGTAGATGCTGGCGGTGATGGCGCCCGAGATGCCGGCCAGGAAGCCGCCGATGGCGAAGCCGGTCGCCTTGTAGCGGCCGGGGCGGACACCGAAGGCGCGGGCCGCGGTGTCGTCATCGCGCAGCGCCCGGAAGGTGCGCCCGAGGTGGGAGCCGAGCAGGCGGGCCTGGGCAGCCCAGAGTGCGGCGAGCACGGCCAGGCTCAGCCAATAGAGGTTCTCGGCCGAGCCGAGGTCGATGCCGCCGATGCTGGGGCCGGGGATGGCGATGACGCCGAGCGGGCCGTGGGTCAGGCTGTCCCAGTTCAGGATGATGAGCGCCACGATCTCGCCGACGCCCAGGGTGGCGATGCTGACGGCGTGGCCGCGCAGCCGGAAGGCGGGCCAGATCAGCAGGGTGCCAATGAGCGCCGTGAGCACGCCCGCGACGGGGATGGTGACGATGACCGGCCAGCCCGCGTCGGTAGCGAGCAGGGCGGAGGCGTAGGCGCCGATGGCCAGCAGGCCGGCATGGCCGAGCGAGACCTGGCCCAGCGTGCCGGCGACCAGCGTCAGGCTGAGCGCGAGGATGGCATAGAGCCAGGCGTTGGTGAGGGTCTGCAGCAGGTAGGACTGGTCCTGCGCCAGCAACGGCAGGGCGGCGGCCAGGACGAAGCCGCCGACGATGGCCCAGGGCGGGACGCGGACGGGCCGGCTGGGGGCGATGAAGCTGCCGGTCAGCGGTTCGGGCGGGGTGGCGCTGCGGCGGCTGAACAGGCCGTCGGGCTTCAGCGCCAGCATCAGCAGCAGCAGGGCGAAGGCGAACAGGTTGCGATAGCTGCCGCCGAAGAAGGCGACGCCGAAGCTCTCGGTCAGGCCGAGCAGCAGGCCGCCCAGGACGGCGCCCGGGATGTTGCCCATGCCGCCGATGACGGTGGCGACGACGCCCTTCAGCGTGGCCTGGAAGCTCATGCCGGGGTCGATGTGGTTGTAGTACATGCCCACCAGTAGCCCGGCCACCCCGCCCAGCGCGCCGGCGATGGCGAAGACGGTGCTGTTCACCCGGTCGGCGTCGACGCCCATCTGCAGGGCGGCGTCGCGGTCCTGCGCCACGGCGCGGACGGCCCAACCCAGCTTGCTGAAGCGCAGGAACAGGAACAGCACGGCCGCCGAGGCGAGGCCGATGCCGGCGATCAGCAGGTCGAGCGCGCCGATCGTGCCGCCGCCGACCGCGATGCGCCAGTTGGGCACCTGGGCGGGCAGGCCCCGCGGGTCCGGGCTCGCGATCAGCTGGATCAGCTGGTCCAGGATGAAGCTGATGCCGATGGTGGCGAGCAGGGGGGCGATGCGGGCGCTGCCGGCGAGCGGGCGGAGGCCCACGCGCTCGATTGCCATGCCGAGCAGCCCGCAGGCGAGGACGACGACGAGGATCGTGAGCGGCAGGGGCGTGTGCAACCAGGTGATGGCGGCCAGGCCGACATAGGCGCCGACGGCGAAAACGGAGCCGTGGGCGAAGTTGATCAGGTGCGAGACGCCGAAGATGAGCGCGAGGCCGACGGCCAGCAGGGCGTAGATGTTGCCGACGATCAGCCCGTTCACGGCGTAGTCGAAGCTCGAGGACCAGGAGAGCATCAGGCGGCTTTCTTGCCGTCCCAGGCGACGAAGGCGCCGTTATGGACCACGAGCCGGGTGTAGTGCGGCTTGTTCACCCGGCGGGTGTCGGGGTCGAAGGTCGCCTTGCCGAAGATGACGCTGGGGATGTCGCGGGCCGCCGCCAGCCCGTCGCGGATGGCCCGGCGGTCGGTGCCGGCGCGGCTGATGACGAAGTGGGCGATGATCATGGCGTCGTAGGCGCTGACGTCGTAGGCGCCGGGGCCGTGGCCGTACTTGGCCTGGTAGCGTCGGATGAAGCCCTGCACCTCCGGCCGGGGGTCGGCGGGCGAGAAGGGGGAATGGGTGAAGAAGCCCTCGACGGCCGGGCCGCCCAGCTCGATCAGCTTGGGGGAGTAGCAGGGGCTGACGCCGATGACGGACTGGGCCAGGCCCTGGTCGCGGGCGGCGCGGGCGATGAGGGCTGCGTCGCCGTAATAGGCGATGACGACCAGGGCGTCCGGCTTGCTGTCGCGGGCGCGGACCAGGACGGGGCGGAAGTCGCGCTCCTCCTGCTGGAAGGCTTCGGTGGCGACGACCTCTGCGCCCTGGGCCTTCGCGGCGGCCAGGAACAGGTCCTTGCTGGTGCGGCCCCAGTCGGTGTTGAGGTGCAGGACCGCCAGGCGTCTGTAGCCCAGGCCGTTGATGGCGTAGTCGGCCAGAGCGGGCTGCTCGTCCGCCTGGCTGATCGAGGCGGTCCACATGAAGGTGCCGCCCTTGGTGAAGTCCGGGTGGGAGTTGGTGATGCCGAACTGCACGAGGCCGGCGCGCTGGTAGATGGGCGAGGCGGCCATGGAGGCGGGGCTGGCGAAGTCGCCCAGCTCCATCACGATGCGCCGGTCGCCGACGAACTTCTGGGCGATCTGCACCGCCTGGCGCGGGTCGGACTGGCTGTCCTCGAAGACGTATTCGAGCGGGCGGTCGCCGACCTTGTGGCCGACGTCGTCGAGTGCCAGGTCGAAGCCGTTCCGCCATTCGGCGCCGTACTGGGCGTTGGGGCCCGTCAGCGGCCCGCAGACGCCGAGCAGGATGGGCTCGGCGGCGCGGGCGCGGGCGGGGATGAAGGGGGCGGCGAGGGTGGCGGCCAGAAGGGTGCGGCGGGCGAGGGCCGGCGCCGGGACGAGCGACGGAGACTGCATCAGGCGGCCTTGGCCACGCCGTCCCAGGCGACGAACTTGCCGCCCTTGACGACCAGGCGGGCGTAGCGCGGGTTGGCGACGCGCCGGGTCGCGGGGTCGAAGGTGGCGCGGCCGAAGATGACGCTGGGGACGTCGCGGACCTTTTCCATGCCGTCGCGGATGGCGCGCCGGTCGGTGCCGAACTGGCTGATGACGGCGTGGGCCATGATCATGGCGTCGTAGGCATAGACGTTGAAGGCGTCGGGCTCGCGGTGGAAGCGGGCCTGGAAGCGGCGGACGAAGTCCTGGACCTCGGGCCGCGGGTCCACCGGGGAGAAGGGGCTGTGGGTGTACATGCCCTCGACGGCGGGGCCGCCGAGCTCGATCAGCTTGGGGGAGTAGACGGAGCTGACGCCGACGACGGTCTGTGCCAGCCCCTGGTCGCGGGCCTGGCGGGCGATCAGGGCGGCGTCGCCGTAATAGGCGATCAGGACCAGCACGTCGGGCTTGCTGTCGCGCACGCGCACCAAGGTTGGGCGGAAGTCGCGCTCGTCGGGCAGGAAGGCCTCGCTGGCGACGACGTCGCCGCCCAGCGCCTTGGCGGCGGGGGTGAACAGGTCCTTGCTGGTGCGGCCCCAATCGGTGTTGAGGTACATCAGGGCGACGCGCTTGAACCCCAGCGCCTGGACGGCGAACTCGGCGAGCTTGGGCTGTTCGTCGGCCTGGCTGATGGAGGTGCTCCACATGTAGCTGCCTCCCTTGGTGAAGTCGGGGTGGGAGTTGGTGAAGCCGAACTGCACGAGGCCGCCACGCTGGTAGATGGGCGAGGAGGCCATGGAGGCCGGGCTCGAGAAGTCGCCGAGCTCCATGACGATGCGCTTGTCGCCGACGAACTTCTGCGCGAGGCCGACGGCCTGGCGGGGGTCGGACTGGCTGTCGTCGAAGACGTATTCGAGCGGGCGGTCGCCGACCTTGCGGCCGACGTCGTCCAGCGCGAGCTCGAAGCCGTCTTTCCATTGGGTGCCGTACTGGGCGTTGGGGCCGGTGAGCGGGCCGCTGACGCCGAGCAGGATGGGGTCGGCGGCCCGGGCGGCGCGGGCGGCCAGGACGGTTGCGGCGGTGGCCAGCAGGGTGCGGCGGGAAATCGTCATGGGGGACCTCGTCGGGACAGGACAGGTTTATGGGCGCGGGTGGCGCGGGACGTTTCCGGGTGGAGTGTCGGACGGGGGTGGAGGGCTGTCAAATGCCTTGGGGGTCGAGGAAGCCAAGAACGACCACGGTGGCGCGGAGGACACGGAGAGGGGTGTCTGCCCGTCGGCGCCCTTCGGTTTGACGGACGCAGCCGGGATTATCGTGAAGAAAGGGTCAGGCTGAAATAGAGGATGTCGGGGACCTGGTTGTCCCAGTAGGGGGGGATCGGCTGGAAGCCGAGGCTGCGATAGAGGGCGATGGCCTGGGTCATGACGGGGAGCGTGTCCAGCAGGACGCGCCGGTAGCCGGTTGCGGCGGCGACCGCGATGGCTTCGGCGATCAGGGCGCGGCCCAGGCCGGTGCCGCGGGCGGCGTCGCGGACATAGAGGCGCTTGATCTCGCAGGCGCCCTCGATGTCCAGGGGGCGAAGGCCGACGCAGCCGAGGGGCGTGCCGGTGGCTGAGCCGTCTGGCGCGCGGGCGAGCAGGAGCTCGCCGTGGGCGCGGGCGAGCAGGAGCTCGCCATTGGCGCGGGCGAGCAGGAGCTCGCCACGGGGCCGGCGGTACTTGTCGGGCAGGCGGGCCAGCTCGGCCTCGAAGCCCTGGTAGGCCAGGTCGATGCCGAGGCTGTCGACGTATTCGCGGAACAGGATGCGGACGGCATCGAGGTCGGCCGCAGTCAGGGCCGGGGCGATGGTGTGCGGCGTCATTCCGGCAGCTTCGGCGCGATCCAGGCGGGCAGCGCCACCTCGATGAACTCCACGACCAGGTATCTCGTGCCCGGCGGCAGCGCGCGCAGCACGTCGGCGAACTCCACGCTGTAGAGGCGGGCGTAGGAGAGCTGCCGGAAGTGCATGGCGAGGCCGGAGCGGGTCATGCCGTCGGTGAAGCTGTCGCCGAAGATGACGGTGGCGGGCAGGAGGCCGCCCGGACCCATGTCCGGGTCCTTGGCCGTGAAGCGCCAGATGAAGGGGGGCACGGCCTGGTCCAGCGTGAGGCGGCTTTCGTCCCAGGTGGGCTGCACGAACAGTGCGCTTTCCGTGGGGGGATGGAACAGGGGCATGAACATGGCCTCGCCGCCGCTGATCCGGCGCTCGGTGATGCGAAGCTCGTTGTTCCAGAACGGCAGCGGGCGGCGTTCCAGCCCGGCGATGGTGTCGACCAGGGTGCGGGCGGCCTCGAAGGCGGCCGGGTCGTTCCAGTGGAAGTCGGTCTTGTGGAAGACGGCGCGCTGGGCCTTCAGGGCCAGGAGCTGGGGCGTCGTGTCCAGGTAGGTGATGCCGGGCAGGGTGGCCAGCTTGGCGCGGAAGTCGTCGAAGCGGTGGCGGCTGCGGGCGAAGGCGGCCTCGCGCGGCAGGGTCTCGGGGTAGAAGCGATCCTTCATCTGTTGCGTCTGGACGATCAGGTGGATGCCGCGCGGGGCCAGCCAGTCGCGCAGGCGGGCGAAGCTGCCGACGACCTGGTCCAGGACGGGCTCGCCCAGAGCCTCGATGGCGGGTTCCTGCTGGTCGATGACGGAGCGGTAGAACAGCCAGCCGCCACGGCCGACATGGATGCGGTCGGAGGTGTGGAACAGCGAGTAGTCGAGCTGGGTCTTGGCGCGGATCAGCAGGGTGCGGAAGCCGTAATGGTCGTCGAACCAGGTGCCGAGCCGGCGGGTGAAGCCGGCGGGGTCGACCAGGTCGGCGAGCGCCGGCAGGGCGGCGGCGGTGCGGTTCTCGTCCAGCGGCGGGACGGGAATGGCGCGGGTGGCCATCTGCAGGCCCGGCAGCAGCAGCAGCAGGGCGAAGGCCGCGACGACGAGGCGGGACGGTATTGGGCCGGCCATCAGAACCGGAAGTAGATGAAGGGCGTGAAGCTGTTGACCGACAGCAGGACGATGGCGAGGCATGCGGCTGCGAGCGAGAGGGCGGCGGCGGCGGGGCCGAAGCGGTACTGGTGGGCGGTGAAGCGCAGGACGCGGCGGAACGGCAGCACGGCGACGCCGAGGCCGAGGCCGAGGTAGGCGAGCTTGTCGTTGCCGAACACGGCGCCGAGGGCCGGGGCGAGCGTCCAGCCGGTGGTGTGGGCCATGGCGCCGAGGGTGCGGAGCGCGGCAGGCAGGCTGTCGGCGCGGAACAGCACCCATCCGGCCATGACGGCGAGCATGGTGTAGGCCCAGCCGAGCGGGGCCGGCAGGCGGGCGGCGGGCCAGATGCGGCGGCCCAGGCGCTCCATCACCAGCAGGACGCCGTGATACAGGCCCCAGACGACGAAAGTCCAGGCGGCGCCGTGCCACAGGCCGCACAGGAAGAAGACGAGGGCCAGGTTCGTCAGAACGCGGGGCAGGGTGGCGCGGTTGCCGCCCAGCGGGATGTAGACGTAGTCGCGGAACCAGCGGGACAGGGTCATGTGCCAGCGGCGCCAGAACTCGGTGACGCTGCGGCTGCGATAGGGCTGGTCGAAGTTCTCGGGGTAGGGGAAGCCGAGCATGCGGCCGAGGCCGATGGCCATGTCGGAATAGGCGGAGAAGTCGGCGTAGATCTGGATGGTGTAGGCCAGGACGCCGAGCCAGGCCGAGCCGGTGGTGAGCTGGCCGGGCGGCAGGGCGAAGGCCTTGTCGGCCAGGATGCCCATGGGGTCGGCGAGGACGGCCTTCTTGGCCAGGCCGAAGCAGAACTGGACTATGCCCTGGGCCATGTCGTCCAGGGTGTGGGTGCGGCGGAGGACCTGGGGCTCGATTTCCTCGTAGCGGACGATGGGGCCGGCGATCAGCTGGGGGAAGCAGGCGTGGTACATGCCGAAATCGACCAGGCTGCGGGCGGGCGGCACGCGGCGCAGGTGGACGTCGACGATGTAGGAGATAGCCTGGAAGGTGAAGAACGAGATGCCGATCGGCAGCATGGGCTGCAGGTCGGGCGGGGTGAAGGGCAGGCCGAGCGTGGCGGCCAGGTCGTGCAGGGTGCCGAGGAAGAAGCGGGCGTATTTGTAATACAGCAGCGGCAGCAGGTTGAGCAGCAGGCCGGCGACCAGCCAGGCCCGGCTGCCGGCGGGGGTCGCCAGGGGCATGCGGCGGGCGACGGCCCAGTTCACCAGGATGGACAGGACCAGGATGACGGTGAGCTGGCCGGAGGTGGTGAAGTAGAACAGCAGGCTGGCGAGCATGAGCACGGCGTTCTTCAGGCGGCCGGGCACGGCGAAGTAGACGGCCAGGAAGGCGGGCAGGAAGGCGAACAGGAACTCGGGAGAGCTGAACAGCATCGGTGTTATCGGACGGCCGGTGGTGCCGCGCCGGGCCCGCCACCGGCCCATTCGGGCCGGGGCGGGGCGGGGCGCATGGCCGTCAGCTGCCGCGTTCGTCCATCACCGCGCGGCGGCGCAGGTCGCGCAGCAGCTGGCGGGAGGCGAGCTCGATGCGTTCGGACAGGAGGCGGTTCGTGGTCTCCTCCTTGGAGGGGGCGGAGGCGACCTTCTCCTCGCGCTTGCAGACCATCAGCACGGCCACGCCGTCGCCGGAGATGATGGGCTTGGTGGCCTGGCTGATGGGTGTGGTGGTCAGCAGGGCGCGGAGCGGGGGCGAGCCGACGCCCTCAAGCCGGATCTCGCCGGGGTTGGACGGGCGGGCGGCGCCGGCGCGCTTGTTGGCTTCTTCCACGTCGCCGCAGCTGTGGACGGTGCGGGAGGCGGCCTGGGCCTGTTCGACGGCGCGCTTCTGCTGCTCGGTCGGGTTGGTGGGGTTCACGGTGCCCACGAAGGGGTAGAAGGCCTGGCGCAGCTCCACGACGGTGCTGCGGTCGCGGCCGATCTCGCGCTTGGCGCGGAGCGTGACGATGCTGAAGCCGCCTGGCACGCGGGTGGGGTTGGCGACCGCGCCGACGGGCATCTGGGTGACGACGGCGGCGACCGCCGGGTCCAGCTCGTTGGCGCTGACCCATCCGAGGTCGCCGCCCTGGAGGGCGGTCTGGCTCTGGCTGAACTGGGCGGCGACGACGCCGAAGGGCGCGCCGGCGCGGAGCTGCCCGATGACGGTCTCAGCGAATCGCTGGGCGTCGGTGGCGCGGGCGGGGTCGTCGATCGGGATGAAGATCTCGCCCACGCGGTATTCGGGCTTGCCCACCTGCTGCTTGAAGATGCGGTCCTGGTCGGCGACGTCGGCTTCGCTGATGTCGGCCTTGGACCCCAGCTCCTGCCGCAGGACGCGCGACCAGCCGATCTGCACGCGGGTCTGGTCGATGAGGGTGCGCAGCGCCACGCCCTGGCCCTTGAGGCTGTCGGCGAGGCGGCCGGGCGGCAGGCCGTTGCGCTGCTCGATGTCGGTGATGGCCGACGCGATCTCGCGGTCGGGGATGACGATCTTGCGGCGCTGGGCTTCCTGCAGGCGCAGGCGTTCGTCCACCAGCTGCCGGACGATCTGCGGGCGCAGGCGGTCGAGCACCTCGGGCGTGATGGGCAGGCCGGTGCTGAGCGCGAACATGCGGCCGCGGGCGACGACGTCGCCGGTGGTGATGATGTCGCCGTTGACGACGGCGACGATCTTCTCGCCGGTGCTGGCCGGGGCGGGCGTGGCGGCGCGGGCGGCCAGCCCGGCGCGGGGCTGGGCCGGGGCCGGGCCGGCGAGAAGGAGGCCGAGGAGGGTGGCGGCAAGCGGGAACAGGGGGCGTGTCATGGTCGAGGACGTCCTAAGGCTGCGCGCGGTCAGGAGGCGTGGAAGCCGAACTGGCCGACCGACTTGAAGGTGATCTGGAACAGGATGAGGGTCGAGCCGCTGTCGTTGTTGAGCGACGTATACCGGCGGTTGAGGTTCACGTCGAAGATGAAGCACTCGTCCTCGTAGGTGCCGCGCAGGCCGACGGCGGTGGGCTTGTGGGTCTGCAGGTCCTGGCGGCCATAGGCGTTGAAGCGGTAGTTGCCGAACTGGGTGCTGGCGCCGACCGTCGCCTCGTTGCGGTGCACGAAGTAGGAGGCCGGGATGGTCTGCTGGTCGTAGAAGAAATAGGGGTTCACGGCGCTGTAGATGTAGCCGCCGGTGACGCGGAAGATCGGCGCGCCGGCGCTGGCGACGACGTCGGCGAAGCGGGGTGTCAGGCGCGTGTGGTCGAGCCGGGTGCGGCCGATGACGTCCAGCCAGGGGGCCGGCGTGACGGTCGTGCGGGTGACGATGTCGGACGCCTTGTTCTCGAGGCCGCTGCCGATGGGGAAGGTGTCGTCCTTGTGGTTGCGGTAGCTCTGGCCGATCAGCCCGTCGAGCGCGGTGCCGGCCACGGTCCAGTTGGCATGCAGCGCCACGTTGGCGCGCACCCCGCCCTCCAGCCGGTCGATGCCGGGGAAGCGGTTGAGCGAGAACAGGTTCTGGTCGGTGAACTCGAAGTCGAGGCTGTCTTCGTTGGGGATCTGGGCGTTCTTGTTCTGCCCGGTGTGCGGCCCGGCGACGATCTGCGCGATCGGCTCGATCGTCTGGGTTCCCAGCCGGCCGCCGTCGCGCACCCAGGGCCAGTGCATGTCGAGCGCCACCTGTGGGTGGGCATGGACCAGCTCGGTGCTGCCACGGTCGTAGTAGTTGGGGTTCTGGTCGAGGCTGGTGGCGGTGTAGCCGGCGGCGACCCCCTGCAGCGTGAGGCCGTAGACCTCGCCGTAGGCGCCGGCGAACGGCCGCTGCCAATTCAGGGTGCCGCCCAGGCGCTGCGTGTTGGTGCCGACGGCCCGGATGACGTTGAAGTCCGTGGTGTCGAAGCTGAGGCGCCCGCCGAGACGGTCGGGCTCGCCCACGAAGCTGTACTCGTAGCGCGGCAGGGAGTAGGGCAGGCGGGACTGCTTGATGCTGGCCACCAGGCCCTGGTACGACAGGGTGTCGAGCTTGGTGTAGGCGCCGGTGCCGAACCCCTCGAGGTAGAACCGGGTGGTGAGCACGTTGCCGCGGTTGCTGACGCGGTAGTCGTTGAGGTAGCGCGAGCTGGTGGCGCGGGCGACGTCGAAGCCGTAGCGCCAGGTGTCGTCGTAGGCGAAGCGGCCCTTGGCGAAGATGTCCGCCTGCGCACCCTTGTCGTAGCCGACGCCCAGGTCGAGAGAGAGCGTGCCGTCGTTGAAGCGGCGGCGATACTGAGTGCTGAGATTGAGGTAGTTCTGGCTGTTGAAGGTGGGCGAGAGGGTGGCGTCGGACTGGTCGTCGATGACGTAGTAGTAGGGCGTCTCGAGGAAGGCGCCGAGGTGGCTCGTGCTGCCGAACGAGGGAACGAGGAAGCCGCTGGCGCGCTTGACCGAGGGGTCGGCGTGGAAGAAGTACGGGAAGGCGGCGACCGGGACGCCGTAGATGTCGATCACGGCGTCGCGGTACTCGATGCGCTTCTGCTCGGTGTCCTGGACGGCGGTTCGGGCGCGGATCTGCCATAGCGGCGGCTTCGAGGGGTCCTGCTGGCACAGGTTGCAGGTGGTGTAGACGGCGCGTGACAGCTCGTTCAGCTTGCCGTCGACCCGGCGGCCGCCGTTGGCGACCAGCTTGCCGTTCTCGGCCAGGATGGCGCGCATGCCGTGCAGCACGCCGTCGCGCAACCCTTCGGTCAGCTCGGCGTAGTCGCTGAACAGGATCTGCCCGTCGGGCTCGATCATGACGACGTGGCCGGTGGCGGCGGCGACGTTGGTGTTGCGGTCGAAGGTGATCTTGTCGGCGCGCAGGATATGGTCGTTCTGCCAGGCCTCGACGTTGCCGGTGGCAGTGACCAGCGCGTTGTCGCGGTCGTACTGCACCTCGTCGGCGGTGAAGGCGACGGGGTCCGAGCGGTTGACCGGGGCGGGTGCGGCCTGGCCCGGGGGGCGGCGGCCGACCGCCAGCTGCGCCTGGGCCGGCTCCATGGCCCAGGCAGCCG
>CBDCAI010000003.1:0-490187 GCA_965213845.1 Acetobacteraceae bacterium | reverse complement strand
CACGCCGCGGCCGGCGAGCGACCCCGCCCGCGCCGCGGCCCCGCCGGGGCTGCCCGGCTTCGGCGTGCCGGCCGGGCCCAGCGCCCGATGAGACGCGCCGCATGCCTGGTCGTGCTGGCCCTGCTGGGCTGCGAGAAGCTCGAGCCGCCGGTGCTGGAGGCGCTGCCGCCGATCCTGGGCGACAGCAACCGCGCGGCGCCGCGGGTGAACGGCCGGGTCAGCGCCGGCGACGCACTGCCCGCGGTCCAGGTCTCGACCGGCAGCGGCAGCACGATCGCGCTGCCGCAGGCCACGGCGCCGGGCCCGGGCGACATCTCGTTCAACTTCGTCGACACCGACATCCGCGAGGTCGTGGCGCAGGTCCTGGGCACGGTCCTGCGGGTCAACTACACGATCGATCCGGCGGTTCGGGGCACGGCGACGCTGCGGACCGTCAACCCCATCGCGCGGTCGCAGGTGCTGCCGGCGCTGAACGCGGTGCTGGCGCAGAACGGCGCCGGGATCACGGAATCCGCCGGGCTATACCGGGTGGTGCCGGCCGCCGCCGTGGTGGGCACGCCCGGCGTGACCGGTGGCGGGTTGACGGGCGGCGGGCTGGCCGGGGGTGCGGACGTGACGGGGGGCGCGGTGATCCCGCTGCGCTTCGCCTCGGCCGAGGACCTGGCGCGGGTGCTGCAGCCCTATGCCGGGGCCGGCGGCAAGATCATCGCCGACCAGGGGCGCAACGCGCTGATCGTGGGCGGCGACCCGGCGACGCGCGACGCGTTGGTCAGCCTGATCTCGGCCTTCGACATCAACGCGCTGGCCGGCCAGTCCTATGCGCTGTTCCCGGTGACGAGCGGCGGCGCCAAGGATTTCGCGACGTCGCTGACCGAGACGTTCCGCACCGGCGCCGGCGGGTCGCTGGCCGGCGTGGTCCGGGTGGTGCCGATGGAGCGGATGAACTCCGTGCTGATCGTCTCGAGCCAGCCGCGCTACATCGCCGAGGCGCGCCGGGTCTATGGGCTGGTGGAGCGGCAGCGGCGGCAAACCCTGCGCGGCTGGACCGTCTATTACCTCCAGAACAGCCGCAGCAACGACATCGCCTATGTGCTGCAGCAGGCGTTCACGCCCGGCCGGGTGACGGCGGTGCCGACGGCGCGGGCGACGGGGCAGACGGTGCCTGGACGCGGCAGCCAGCGCAGCGGGTTCAACCCGGGCGGCACGGGCGGCGGCGGCGGGATCGGCGGGGGCAACCTGGGCGGCGGCAACCTGGGTGGGGGCGGGCTGGGTGGTGGCGGGCTGGGCAACACCGGCGCGGGCCAGGGCGGCCTGGGCGGTCAGCAGGCCGGGGCGCAGCAGGCCGGGGCGCAGCAGGACCCGGCGCAGAACCCGGCCAACCCGCTGCTCGGCGGCCTCGATCCCACAGGCGGCACCGCGCAGGGGCAGGACGACACGAACGCCATCCGCATCATCCCGAACTCCCAGAACAACGCCCTGCTGATCTATGCGACCGCGACGGAGCGGGACACGATCGAGGCGACGCTCCGCAAGATTGACATCCTGCCCCTGCAGGTGCGGATCGACGCCACCATCGCCGAGGTGACGCTGAACGACAGCCTCAGCTACGGAACGCAGTTCTTCTTCAAGGCCGGCGGCATCAACGGCGCGCTGAACTTCAGCCCGCAGGGCACGATCGCCAGCACGCTGCTGAACAACTTTCCGGGCTTCGTGCTGAGCGGGCCCAACAACGGCAACGCCGCGCTGAACGCCCTGCAGGCGGTCACCAACGTGAAGGTGCTGTCGTCGCCGCAGGTGCTGGTGCTCGACAACGAGGCGGCGCGGCTGCAGGTGGGCAACCTGGTGCCGTACCTCACGACCAGCTCGCAGAGCACGATCGCCAACGGCTCGCCGGTGATCAACTCCATCGACTACCGGGAGACGGGGGTGATCATGGAGGTGACGCCCCGGGTGAACAGCGGTGGCCTCGTGACGCTCGACATCTCGCAGGAGGTCAGCGACATCGACACCGCGGCCACCAGCACCAGCCAGATCCAGTCGCCGACCTTCCTGGAACGCAAGGTCAGCTCCCGCGTCGTGGTGCAGGACGGGCAGACGGTGGGGCTGGCTGGGTTGATCCGCGACAACGCCAGCCGCAGCAACTCGGGCATCCCGTGGCTGAAGGACATCCCGCTGCTGGGCCTGCTGGCGGGCAACCAGAACAACGTGCGCGGCCGGACGGAGCTGCTGGTTTTGATCACGCCGCATGTGGTGCACGACCAGCGGGACGCGCGGGCGCTGACGGAGGATCTGCGCGACCAGCTGATCAACGCTGCCGCCGTGCCGGGCGAGTTGTCGCGGCTGGGCCCCTCGGGGCTGCCGGACCCGAACCGGCGCGTCCGCCGCACCCTGCGCCTGGAGAACTGACCGGGGTGGGCCGCGGGGCCGGCGGGGGCGCGGCGGGCCAGCGGGGCTTCGCGCTCGTCATCGTGCTGTGGACGCTGGTGCTGCTGACCTCGATCGCGACCGGCATCACGGCGACCGGCCGGTCGGAAGTGCGGTTTGCGGCCAACCTGCGCGGGGCGGCCGTGGCGCAGGCTGCGGCGGACGGGTGCGTCTATGCCGAGGTCGCGCGGCTGCTGGCCAACCCGTCCGGGCCGTGGCCGCCGGTCCCGGGCCCCCGGGCGGAACAGCGGCCCGGCGCCCACGCCGTGATCACGCTGGGAACCGAGGACGGCAGGTTCGACCTGAACACCGTTCCGGTCGAGGTCCTGGCCACGCTGCTGCGGGCAGTGGATATCGAACGCACCCAGGCGCAGGCCCTGGCGACCGAGATCGGGCTGTGGCGCTTCCCCTCCGCCCAGTCCACCGCGCGGGTGCGGGCCTACCAGCAGGCGGGCCTGCCCTACGGACCGCCCGGCGCCCCGTTCCAGGCCGTGTCGGAGCTGTCGTTGGTGCTGGGCATGACGCCTGCGATCTACGACCGGCTGCGCCCGCACGTGACGGTGTTCCACGAGGGCGACGCGGACCCGCGCGCGGCCGGCCCCGTGGTACGCGGCGTGCTGGCCTCGCTGGGCGTCGTGATCCCGGCGGGGCCGGGCTCCGGGCGGCCCGGCCGGATCGCCGTCATCGACGTGGAGGCGGAGGCGGATGGCGGCAGCCATGCGTCGCGCCACGCCGTCGTGCGGATCGGCGCGTCGTCGGACCGCGGGGGCTGGACCATCCTGGCGTGGGAGTGACCACCGGAATGGTGGCGCCGGACGGTCAGCGGGCCGCGAACAGCCGCGTTGCCGAGCGCAGGACCTTCGTCCGGTATGCCGCATGCAACGCCGGGGTGTGGGAGTGGTAGTAGCCGACGGCGCGCAGCAGGTCCCCCTCCGCTTCGTCGAGATAGATGCGCATGATCAGCCCGGCCGCCGCGATGTTGAAGCAGGCGTTGTGCAGCAGACGGTCCCGCACGACCGCCGCCTCCAGCCTCGTGTAGCGGACCAGGCGGGGGATCCAGATCGTGTTGATCTGCATGACCCCGAGGTCCTCGCTGCCGTCGGTGTTGACGTGCGCCAGGCCCGGCGCGCCACCCTCGACGGCCTGGATCGACGGCAGTACACGGGGCGGCAGGCTGTAGATTTGCGCGACCAGGGCCATGCAGGCGAGAAAAGGCACGGCCATCAGGCGTCCGGATCGGCGGTTCGGGCGTTATGCGATGGTGGTGGTAACAACGTCATCGCCTTTCCTGCTGCGCTCATCGCCGGCTCCTGTCTTAGAAAACGAAGGTCCATGCAGCAACAGAAGATCGAAGACCGCGCCGCTGGCCAGGCCGGGTTCACCCTCCTCGAGATCCTGGTCGTCATCGCCATCCTGGGCCTGCTGGTCGGGCTGGTCGCGCCTGCCGCCCTGCGGCAGCTCGGCGGCGCGCGGGTCTCCGTGGCCCGGCAGTCGATCGAGCGGCTGGCCTCCGTGCTCGACCTGTACAAGCTCGATGTCGGCAGCTATCCGACGACGGATCAGGGCCTGCCGGCGCTCGGCGCCCGCCCCTCCGGTGTTTCGAACTGGACCGGGCCCTATCTGAAGGGCGAGGCGCAGCCGCTCGATCCGTGGAGCCACCCTTATTCCTACGCCAGCCCGGGCCGGTCCGGGCGCGACTTCGAGCTGTGCTCGAGGGGCCCGAACGGCACGGCGACGGACGAGGCCACCGGGCTGATCTGCAACAAATAGGGGCTGGCATGACTATGTTTCGCGCCACGATGATCCTGCTGGCTGTCACCGGGCCGGCACTTGCGGCAACGGAGCCGCCGGCCGCGGTCTGTGGCCAGGCCCGGGTGCTGGAGGCGGTGCGGCAGCGCCTGGCGCGCGCGGGGCAGCCCGTGGTGATTGAAGCCGCGGATGTGGGACAGGTCCCTGGTGGGCGTGCCGGAACCGTCAACTGCGCCGTCCGGCTGCACACCGCCATCTACGACACGCCCCGCCTGGGACCGGTGCCCGCGGACGTGGTGGAGGTCTATCGATACTCGCTGGAGCTGCGGCGGAACGGGGTGTTCCTGCTGCCTTGATGGGCCGGGCCGCGGGGCTGGGACCGCGGGTCCGGAGGAAGGCAGGCCGGGAACGACCCCGGCCTGCATCCTGGTTCAGGACTTGATGTTGCCGTTCATCCCCTGCGGGAAGAAACCGCCCTTGCTGGCGTTCGGCGTGCCATAGACGATGTTCAGCACCTGGCGGGTGGTGCGTCGGAACGCCAGGGCGTTGCTGTCGGTCGGGACGAAGTTGTACGACTGGCCCGGCACGATCAGCGGCCCCTCGGCCGAACCGAGACCCGACGCGTTCGACAGCGTCGCCCGGACGGTCGCGATCTTGTCGAAGGCGTCGGCCAGACCCAGGCTCAACAGCAGCGTGCGGATGCCACCGGCGTGGTAGGCCTCGACCGCCAGGATGCCGGCAGCGGCTTCCACATAGTCCGGCGTGCCGATGAAGCGTGCGGCGCCGGCATAGGCCGTCACCCCGACATCCTCGAACACGGAGGCGGCGAGCAGGAAGCTGTTCTCGTCCGCATAGGGGTTGAACACCTGGCCGGGCCCGACCAGGCCTGCCGTCTGGGCGAGCACGCTGAAGATGTTGTTCGGGCCGACGCCGACATCGATGTCGGGGATGGCGACGGCGGCGCTGCCGAGCACGCTGCGGATGAAGCCGACATGCGTCTGCTCGTCCTGGGCAATCCGTTGGGCATACTGCGCGATGGCCAAGGTCTTGAACGGCACGAGCGCCCCCTTGCCCGTCGAGCCCTGGACGCCCGTGCCGGTGCGCAGGTTCGCGGCCAGGCCCTGCCCGGTGACGGCGTAGAGGTAGAACTCGGCCTCGAGGTATTCGAGGTTGAGCGCGAAGTTGAAGATGTCCGCGTCGGCTGGGCCGGCGCCCTGGTTGGTGGCCTGGGCGGGGGTCGACTTGGCAGTCAGCCCGGCCGCGGCAACGGCCGCTGCGCCAAGGCCCATGCCGGTCCGGCGGATCATGCGACGACGATCCATCGCCGCCACCTTGGTGCCGATTGCGTCGTCTGTCGGGGGGGTCTTCGAGGCCATGAAGCTGGAATCCTTCAGTTTGTTGACGAGCGCCGGGGTCCATGGGTCCTACGCTGGGACTGGGTCCGGCAGCACCGTATGGTCGGAACGCGTCCCGGCGGTCGCCGGATGCAGAACTCAGAGAATTAGGTCGCCTGCCGGTCTCACGAAGTGGCGAGCTGCCGGTGAGGCCGGGTCCACGGCGGGTGGCCGGGCGGCGATCGGGACCGGCTGGAGCGGAATCGCGAAGGCACGAAGGACGCGAAGCATTGTTCCTGGCGCCCGCGCGCGATCCAGCAAGCTCCGGATAGCTCCGCGTCCCCTCGGTTCCACTGACGCTAGGCCGGCCCGATGGACGATGCAGCCCTGCTGCACCGTCCATCGGGGTGTATCAGGCTTGCGGGCGTCAGGCCGGGTCGGTGGGTTTCGGGTGCGGCCGCACCAGCTTGCCGCCGATGGCCCAGGCGTCGGCCGCCACATCCTCCATCAGCACCATCACGCCCTCGCGCCGGGCACCGGCCTCCGTGACCATCGCCTCGGTCAGGGCGGCCGCCAGACGCTCCTTCTGCTCGGCCGAACGCCCGGCCAGCATCTGCACCCGAATGATCGGCATCCGCGGGCCTACAGCTTGCCGTCGATGACGTAGCGCAGCACGCGCACGACCTGCTCGGGCGTGTTGCACACGGCCTGCGCGTAGGCGTCCGGCTCCTTCAGCATGTGGTCGTATTCCGGCGGGTGCAGGATGATCAGCGGCTTGCCCAGCGCCGAGGCATACCCGGCCTCGAACGCCACCTCCCATTGCGGGAACTGCTCCCGGTCCACGAACCGCGCCACCACGATGTCGGCGTCCTTGATCAGCACCTTGTTGCGCAGCGAGTTGATGCCCTGCGCCTTGCGGTCCTCCCAGAAGCGCTTGTCCTCGGCGCCCAGGATCGTCACGCCGACCTTGTCGCTGCTTTCATGGTGCTGCTGGGCAGTGCTGAACTTCACCGGCAGCCCCAGGGTCTTCGTGCCCTCGATGATCGAATCCCGCCAGTCGGTCTTGATCTCCCCGGCGAGGTAGACCTTGAACACCTCCTTGGCGACGGGACTCTGGCTCCATACTTCCATGATCGTTCCTCCGTGGTTGAACCTATGCCGCCCAGCAGGCGACCGCGTGGCCGTCCGCTGCCGCTTCCAGGGGCGGTGCCGCCTCGCGGCACCGCGCCGTCACCAGCGGGCACCGCGCGGCGAACCGGCACCCTGGCATCTCGTCGAACGGCGAGGGGCTTTCCCCGGCCACGATCCCCGGGGGCGGTTGCCCCGGCCGTGCCGCCGGCACGGCCGCGATCAGCGCCCGCGTGTAGGGGTGCAGCGGGCGCCGGAACACCGCGTCGCGCGGGCCCGTCTCCACGACGACGCCGGAGTACAGGATGGCGATCCGGTGGCTGATGTGCCGCACCACCGCCAGATCATGCGCGATGAACAGGTACGACACCCGCATCCGCGCCTGCGTCTCCGCCATCAGGTTCACCACCTGCGCCCGCACCGACACATCGAGCGCCGAGACCGGCTCGTCCGCCACGATCATCGCCGGTTCCGGGGCCAGGGCGCGCGCGATCCCCACGCGCTGCCGCTGCCCGCCCGAGAAGGCATGCGGGTAGCGGCCCGCCGCGTCGTCCGGCAGGCCGACCAGCCGCAGCAGCTCCGCGACACGCTGAGCCACCTCGCGTTTATCTCCGCCCAGCCCATGCGCGTGCAGGGGCTCCGCGACGATCTCGCCCACCGTGCGGCGGGGGTTCAACGAGGCGAAGGGGTCCTGGAAGATCATCTGCATGTGCCGGCGCCGCTGCCGCAGCGCCTCGCCGTCCAGATGCGTCACATCCTCGCCGCGGAACCGGATCGTGCCGCCGGACAAGGCCAGGCGCCGCAGCACCGCCCGGCCCAGCGTCGTCTTGCCCGAGCCCGATTCGCCGACGAGCCCCAAGGTTTCGCCGGGTCCGAGCTGCAGCGACACGCCGCGCAGGATGCGGGCGCGGCGCCTTGACGCGAAGGGCCGGGGGCGGCTGCCGTCGATCGTCACCGAGAGGTCGGTCGCCTCCAGCACGGTCATGCCGCGTGCAACGGATGGTGGCACGCCGCCCGCATCAGCGGCGGCTGGACCGCACATGCGGCGTCGGCCCGATCGCAGCGCGGCGCATAGGCGCAGCCGGGCGGCGGCGCCCGCATGTCCGGCGGGGCGCCCTCGATCGACCACAGGGCCGCGGCATCGTCGTCGAGCGCGGGCGTCGCGCGCAGCAGCCCGCCGGTGTAGGGGTGCCATGGCGCGGCGAACAACGCCTCCGCCGGTGCCGTCTCCGCCACGCGCCCGGCATACAGCACGGTCACCTGGTCGGCAGCCTGCGCCACCAGCCCCAGATCGTGCGAGATCAGCAGCACCGCCAGCCCCAGCCGCGACTGCAGGCCGCGCAGCAGCGCCATGATCTGCGCCTGGACCGTCACGTCGAGCGCGGTCGTCGGCTCGTCGGCGATCAGCAGCCGCGGCTCGCCTGCCAGCGCGATCGCGATCAGCACGCGTTGCCGCATCCCGCCGGAGAACTGGTGCGGGTGGTCGTCGAGCCGCTCGGCCGGGCGGGCGATGCCCACCAGGGCCAGCAGCTCCGTGGCGCGCGCCCGGGCCGCCGCCCGCCCGAGCCGCAGGTGCCGCCGCACCGGTTCGGCCACCTGCGCGCCCACGGTCATCAGCGGGTTCAGCGCCACCATGGGGTCCTGGAACACCATCCCGAAGTCCCGCCCCGGCGCCAGGCGCGGCCCGTCCGGCCCCGTCACGTTCCGGCCGTCCCACAGGAAGCGGCCGGCATCGACCCGCCCGGGCAGCCGAAGCAGCCCGGCCAATGCCAGAGCGGCCGCCGATTTGCCGGACCCGCTTTCGCCGACCAGCGCGTGCACCTGGCCGGCCTCCAGCCGCAAGGCGAGGCCCCGCACCGCCGCCACGGTGCCGCGCCGCGTCACGAACGAAACGGCGAGATCCTGGATGTCGTACAGCGGCGCGGTCACCGGGCCAGCTTCCAGCGCAGGCGCCCCCGAGTCCGCCCCCGAGTCCGCCCGCGAAGCCGGGCCGCGAACCGCTTCTCGGCCTCCTGCGGGTCCAGCGCGACCAGCAGCCGCCCGGCCAGCAGGTTGAGCCCCATGACCGTCGCGGCGATCGCGAGGCCCGGCGCCATCACCGCCCACCAGGCCGTGCTCAGGTAGTTCCGGCCCACCGCGACATCGAGACCCCAGCTGACCAGCGGCGGCTGGATCCCGAGGCCCAGGAACGACAGCGCCGCCTCCGCCAATACGACGCGCGCGAACTCCAGCACCGCCAGGGTCAGCAGCGGCGCGCTGAGGTTCGGCAGGATGTGCTCGGCCAGCACGCGCCGCCCGCGCAGGCCCGTGACGATGGCCGCCTCCACATAGGGCAGGCGGCACTGCGTCATCACCATGCCGCGCACGCCCCGGGCGAACACCATCCACCCGTTCAGCGACAGCACCAGCACGACGGGCAGCAGCCCGGGCCCGATCACCGCCAGGATCAGCAGGGCGAGCAGCAGGCCGGGGAAGGCGACGTTGACGTCCACGAGCCGCATCACGACCGTGTCGAGCCGGCCGCCCGCATAGCCGGCGACCAGGCCCACCAGGGACCCGAACGTGCCGGCCAGCACGACGACGGACAGCCCGGTCGCGATGGAGATCCGGGCGCCGGTCAGCACGCGCGACAGCACGTCCCGGCCCAGGTGGTCCGTGCCCAGCCAGTGCCCGGGGGCGGCGCGGTCCATCCAGAACGGCGGCCGCAGCCGCAGCGCGAGGTGGGTGGCGGCCGGGTTCTCCGGTGCCAGCAGCGGCAGGCCGACCCCGAGCACCACCAGCAGCACCAGGATGAGCAGCAGGGCGCCCAACGGCCCCTTCATGCCGCGAGCCGCGGGTCGATCGCCCGCTGCACCGCATCCGTGACGAGGTTCAGCAGCACGACCAGGATCGCGGTCGTGAACACCACGGCCTGCAGCACGACGAAGTCCTGGTTCTGGATCGCGGCGATGGCGAGGCTGCCGAGGCCGGGCCAGGCGAACACCGTCTCGACCACGGCGGTGTATCCGGCGAGCGCCCGGATGGCTTCCCACCCGGACAGGAACACCACCGGGCCCGCCGCATTGCGCAGCGCATGGACCAGCACGATCCGCCAGGCGGCCGTGCCCTTGGCCCGGGCGGTCAGCACATAGGCGGAGCCCAGCTGCTCGATCATGCCGGTGCGGACCACCATCGCGATGCGGCCTGCGGCGGGCAGCCCCAAAGTCAGCGCCGGCAGGACGATCGAGCCGGGGGTTTCGGCGCCCGAGGACGGCAGCCAGTGCAGCGCGACGGCGAACACGTAGACCAGCACGAGGCCCAGCCAGAACTGCGGCGCCGACAGCCCGGCCAGGGCGGCCCCCGTCGCCGCACGGTCCGACCACGACCCCGGGCGCAGCGCCGCGAGCACGCCCAGCGACATCCCGAGCGCCGTCCCGAACGTCACCCCGGCGCCGACCAGGCCCAGCGTCCAGGGCAGCCGCTCCAGCACGATCTCGGCGGCCGGCCGCCCTTGCCAGAGCGAGCGGCCGAAATCGAGCCGGGCCAGATCGCCCGCGAAGATCAGGAACTGCGCGCCCAGGCTGCGGTCGAGCCCGAGTGCGGCCCGCAGCGCGCTGCGGTCGGCCGCCGTCGCGTCGGGCGCCAGCATCATCGCCACGGGGTCGCCGATCAGGCGGGACAGCACGAACACGATGACTGTCACGCCGAGCACGGTCACCGCCGCGAACCACAGCCGCTCGCCCCACCCGTTCATCGCCCGGGCGGGCCGCTATTCAACCCGCATCTCGCGGATCAGCAGCTGACCGTCGGTGCGTGGCGTCCAGCTCAGCCGTTTCGAGAGGCCGTACACGTCGTAGTTCCGCACCAGCCAGACCTGCAGCGCCCGGTCGTTCTGTTCCCGCGTGATGGCGGCATAGTCGGCCAGCCGCCGGGTCTCGTCGGTCTCGTAGCGCGCCTGCTGGATCGCCTTCGTCATGGCGGGTTCGGCCAGGCCCGACTGGCCCGACTCCTCGCTGTAGAAGGCGGTCAGGGAGCGGTCGGCGTCCATCAGCGGGTTCGCCGGGTTGCCGATGATGGTCGCGGGGCGGCCGACGCGGTTGTTCTGCATGTTGTCCAGGTAGTCGGGCCACGGCGCGACCCGCAAGTTCACCCGCAGCCCCGCCTCCTCCCAGAACGACGCCACGACCTCCGCCAACTCCCGGTCCTTCAGCCAGCGGCCGTTCGACGCGATGAGGTCGATCGTCTTGCCTTGGGCGCCGGCCTCCTTCACCAGGGCCTTGGCGCGGGCCGGGTCATAGGGCCAGGCCGACAGCGCCGGGTTGAACCCGAACCAGTCGGGCGCCAGCATCTGCCCGGCCAGCGGCGTTGCGAAGCCGCCGAACACCTGGTCCACCACCGCCTGCTTGTCGACGGCGTAGTTCAGCGCCTGCCGGATTCGCAGGTCCTTCGTGAGCCCCATCTCGACGTTCAGGCTCACCTGGCTGATCTCGATCGAGGGCCGCGACACCGACTTCGGCACCGACGGCACGTCCTCCGGCTGCAGGTTGAGCATCAGGTCGAAGTCCCCGGCGCGGATGCCCGCCAGCCGCGTCCCGGCCTCCGGCACGAAGCGGAACCGCACCTGCGCGACGTTGCCCGTCTCCCGCCAGTAGCCCGGGTTGCGTTCCAGCGCGATGGACTGGCCCCGCTGCCACGACACGAAGCGGTAGGGCCCGGTTCCGACCGGCTTAGCGTTGATGCCGTCGAGTGCGGCGCCCGCGGCCGGCACCATCGTCAGCCAGTACATGCGGGTGGGCAGCGACGGGTCCGGCTTGTTCGTGACGACGTCGACGGTCAGGTCGTCGACCACGCGGGCATCGGCGATGGTGGTCAGGAACGGCCGCTGGCGCGAGGCAAAGGCCGGCGCGATGATGCGCTTGACCGAGGCTGCGGCACTGCGCGCATCGAAGGCCTGCCCATCGTGGAACCTGACGCCCGGGCGCAAGTGGAAGCGCCAGGTCTGCGGGTCCACCTGCTCCGGCAAAGCCGTGGCCAGGCAGGGCACCAGGGTGCCGTCCGGCTTGCGTTCCAGCAGGGCCTCGAAGATGTTCCGGCTGACGTTGCGCTCCGCCCCGTCCTGGTAGAGCTGCGGGTCGAGGCCGACCGGTTCCGCGCCGAGCGCCACCGTGAGGGTCTGCGCGCGGGCCGCCGTGCCGAACGGGGAACCGGCCAGCAGGGCCAGGGCGAGCAGGATCGTCCTCATGCGCATGCTCCTTCGTTTCGGGCAGGCGGGGGTGTCGGGCGGGCGGGCCGGGCCATCAGACCAGCCCGCCGTTCACGTGGATGACCTGGCCCGTGACGTAGGCGGCACCGCGCGAGGCGAGCCAGGCGACGGCGTCGGCCACGTCGTCCGGCGTGCCGAGGCGGCCGAGCGGGATTTGCGAGAGGGCGGACTGCCATTGCGCCGGGTCGAGCGCGGAATGGCCGGCCGCGTCCTTGCGGGTGAAGCCGGGGGCGACCGCGTTGACCGTCACCCCGGTGGGGGCTGCTTCCAGTGCCAGCGCCCGCACCAGGCCCTCGAGCCCGGCCTTCGCGACCGCGGTCACCGGGAAGCTGCCGATGCCCGGCCGGAAGACGTGCGCCACGAACGAGGAGACGGCGAGCAGGCGGGGCGCCTCGCCGGCAGCCAGATGCGGCAAGGCGGCGCGCGCCAGCCGCATGAAGGCCCACAGCACCGTGTCGAGCGAGCGGGCGAAGGTGGCCTCGGTCGCGTCGGCCAGGCTGGTGCGGTCGGCGAAGCCCGCATTGGCCACCACGACGTCGAGCCGGCCGAAGCGTTCGATCGCGGTCGCCACCAGCCGGTCAGGGACCTCGGGGTCCGCGACGTCGCCCAGGATGGTCGCGGCCAGGCCGCCCGCGGCGCGCACCGCTTCCGCCGTACGCTCCGCGCCCTCGGCGTTGCGCCGCGTGTGCACCAGGATCGCGTGCCCGGGCCCGGCCAGGCGCCGGCAGCATGCCGCGCCGATGCCGGACGCGGCACCCGTCACGATCACGACCCGCAAGCGAGGCTCACGGGACAAGGAAGCGGCTTGAACATGCGTATCTAACATGTCAGACCCTCGCAGAGCTTGCAAGGATCATGCGTGCGCCGTCCCACCCCGCCTCTGACCCAGCTGACCCAGCTGGCCTACCAGGCGATCCGCCGGCGAATCGTCACGTGCGCCCTCGCGCCGGGGGCCTCGGTCAGCGAGGCCGGCCTGGCGGAGGCGCACGGGCTGACGCTGGCGCCCGTGCGTGCCGCCCTGGCGCGGCTGACGGCCGAGGGCCTGCTGGTCGCGCGTCCCCGCTCGGCCCATGTCGTGGCGCCTGTGACGATCGCGGACGCGCTCGAGATCTACACGCTGCGGGAGGTGTTGCAGGCGCATGCGACGGCGGAGGCGTGCGGCCGGGTCGATGCGGAAGCACTGACGGCGCTGAACCGCAGCTGCATCAAGGTGGAGGGCGACCGCACGCGCTTCATCGCGGCCAACACGGCATTCCACATGGCGGTCACCGACGCGGCCGGCAGCCCGCGCCTGTCGCGCCTGGTGGCCGAGCTGCTCGACCTGTCGGAGCGCATCCACCACCTGGGCCTGCAGCAGCGCAACGACCGCCCGCTGCCGCCCTGGCGTGAGCCGCTGATCGGCGCGTTGGTGTCCGACTCGCCGGACGTGGCCTGCGCCATCATGGCCGGGCACCTGGCCGTGGTGCGCACGATGACGCTGGAAGCCCTGCTGCGGCATCCGGCCATCCGCGACCGGGAGCTCTCGGCGGATCGAGCCGGGGACGCGTGTAACATGTCAGAAATGGCTCCGGTGCGGCCAGCGCTGCCCGGCCGTCGCGCGGGCCGGGCCTAGCGGGGCAGGCCCTTTGCATGCGATGGAATGATCCACCGGTGCAGAACAGCCGCACCCCATCACAGGAGCCTGCCATGGACATGGACACGGCCAAGCCGACCCTCACGTCGCTGGCCCATGGCGGCGGCTGCGGATGCAAGCTGGCGCCTTCGGTGCTGCAGGACATCCTGGCGGGCATGCCCGCGCGCGGGCTGTTCCCCGACCTTCTCGTGGGCTCCGAGACCGCGGACGACGCTGCGGTCTATCGCCTGAACGACACGACGGCGCTGGTGGCCACCACCGACTTCTTCATGCCGATGGTCGACGACCCCTTCGAGTTCGGGCGCATCGCCGCCACCAACGCGCTGTCGGACGTTTATGCGATGGGCGGAAAGCCGCTTCTGGCGCTCGCGATCCTCGGCATCCCCATCGGCAAGGTGCCCGTCGAGGATGTGCGCCAGATCCTCGCAGGGGGCGCCAGCGTGTGCGCCGATGCCGGGATCCCGATCGCGGGCGGGCACTCGATCGACTCGCTGGAGCCGATCTACGGCCTGGTCGCCCTGGGCACCGTGCATCCCGGGCGGGTGCTGCGCAACACCGGCGCGCTGCCCGGCGACGTGCTGATCCTGACCAAGGGGCTCGGCGTCGGCATCTTCAGCGCCGCGCTCAAGCTTGGCGAGCTGAACCCCGAGGACTATCGGACGATGATCGCCGCGACCACGCGGATCAACAAGGTGGGCGCAGACCTGCCGGGGATGCCGGCGGTTCATTCCTGCACGGACGTGACCGGGTTCGGGCTGATGGGGCATGCGCTGGAGATGGCGCACGGGGCCGGGCTGCGGGCGAAGCTGCGGCTGGCGAACATCCCGGTGCTGTCGGGCGCCGCCGCGCTGGCCGAGGCCGGCTTCGGCACCGGTGCCTCCGGGCGCAACTGGAGCAGCTATACTGGCGACGTCGTCCTGCCGTCCGGGATGCCGGACTGGCAGCGCGGGCTGCTGTGCGACCCGCAGACCAGCGGCGGCCTGCTGATCGCGGTGGCGCCCGACGGAGCCGAGGCGCTGCTGCGCCACGTGCAGGCGGCCGGGTTCGCGCAGGCGGCGGTCATCGGCGTGATGGAGGCGGGGCCGCCGGGTCTCGAGGTGGTCTAGCGCCGCGGCTCCACGTCACGACGGCTTCGCCGGCGGCTCGACCGCGCGGTGCTTGAGGGCGGGGTGCACCGACTTCCCGATGATGTGGGAGTCGGTGCCGATGACCTGCGCGCCGGCGCCGACGATCATGGCGTCGGCCCCGGTCACGATCGAGTGGTCCTTGTCGGCGTAGTCCGACGACGACAGGAAGTGCTGCAGGCAGTTCAGCCGGGCGCGCTTCTTGTCGTCGGCCTTCACGATCGTCCAGGGGGCGTCGGCCGTGTCGGTGTAGAAGAACATCGCCTCCTTCGCCTCCGTGTACTCGTCCCACTTGTTCAGCGAGGCGCGGTCGATCGGCGACAGCTTCCACTGCTTCAGCGCGTCCGTCTCGCGGGCGGCGAACCTTTCGCGCTGCTCGTCCCGGGTGACCGAGAACCAGTATTTGAACAGCAGGATGCCGGAGCGGACGAGCATACGCTCGAACTCCGGGCATTGCCGCATGAACTCCAGGTATTCGTTGGGCTTGCAGAAGCCCATCACCCGCTCGACCCCGGCACGGTTGTACCAGGACCGGTCGAACAGCACGATCTCGCCAGCCGCGGGCAGGTGGGCGACGTAGCGCTGGAAGTACCACTGGCTCTGCTCGCGCTCGCTCGGCTTCTGCAGGGCCACGACGCTCGCCGAGCGGGGGTTCATGTGCTCCATGAACCGCTTGATGGTGCCGCCCTTGCCCGCGGCGTCCCGGCCCTCGAAGAGAACGACGACGCGCTGCCCGGTGTCCTGCACCCAGCGCTGCGCCTTCAGCAGCTCCCGCTGCAGTTCAAGCAGATGCTCGTCGTAGGCGCTGTTCGGGATGCGGTCCTTGTAGGGGTATTCGCCGGACTCGAAGAAGTTCTTGATCTCGACGGGACCGCTGGGTTGGCCGGCCCCGGTCGCGGGCGGCACGCCCGGCACCGGGTCCGGCACCGGGTCCGGCACTGGCCTGGCCGGTGCGTCGGGCTTGTTTCTCGACTGTTCCGCCATCGTGACCCCACCGGAAACATCGGGCTTCCCACGCGGCATGGGGGGTGTCAATCAGCCCGGGATGTGCAGCTAGGCCGGCACGGGATCGCCTGCCGGCACGGGCGCGTCCGCCGACAGGCGCACCGGCTTGCCGTCGAGCCGCAGCCGGTGCCGGACGCCGCGGGACAGCGCATCGATCCCGAGCGAGAGCGCCGCCGTCGCCACGATCAGCACGACGGCGACGTCGAGGCGAAGCTCGGAGATGGCTGCATCCACGTGGAAGCCCAGCGTGCGGACGCCCAGGATGCCGAAGATGGCGCTTTCGCGGACGATGATCTCCCACCGATAGAGCGCGTAGGCCAGGAACTGGCCATAGAGGCGGGGCAGCGTCTCCCAGAAGTACAGGTCGGTCCCGCGCGGCGCGTCGGGCCGGTAGGACAGGGTGTCGGCGTGGCGGCCCATCAGGTAGCCGATGATGCCGCCGTTGTGCAGCGCGAGCGCCAGCACGGCCGGCAGCATCGAGGGCCCCAGCAGCTGCAGCAGCACGTAGGCGGCCATGTATTCGGGCGTCGAGCGGATCACCACCAGAAGGGCGCGGCCCAGCGGGCGCCCGAGCCGTCCGGTGAAGCTGCGGCAGGTCAGCGGGAACAGCGCCAGGGCCAGCACGGCGCTGCCGCACAGCGCCAGCTGGGATACGACGAGGGTGTTGACCGCCCCCGGCGCCACCTGGTCCCGCAGGATCGGCCACACCCAGGCGGGCATGCCGGCCCACCCCGCACCCGCATCGCGCAACGGGCGCGGCACGATGTCGTGGCCCAGAAAGCGGCCCAGCGCGCTCCAGATGCCGTCGCCCGCGACGGGGTGGGTGAGCAGGGCCAGGGCCACGACGCTGCCGGCCAGCAGGAAGGGCAGCGTGGCCGGACGGGCCCAGAGCCGGCGGGTGGCGATCAGCAGATAGAACACCGCGACGAAGGCCGCCGCCTCGGCATAGCGGCCCTGGCGAAAGTAGCCCTCCAGCTCGAACCCCATGGTGGGCAGGCCGACGAAGCCGAGAACGAGGGTGCTCCGCATGCCGCATTCCAGGCGATACAGCAGGTAGTTGCCCATCGGCGCCGCGAGGTCGGGCAGGCGGGCGTAGGCGAAGCGGGAGAGGGCGCCGGTGCCGGGCGGCAGCACCTGCTCGGCCTGCAGGTCTGCCTCCTCGATCATCTCGGAGAACACCTTGGCGAAGATGCCGGCATACGGGATGGCGATGGCGAGGAGACCGGTGGTGGCCGACGGCCCCGCGACCTGCATGAACAGCAGCGCCCAGAACAGCTCGTGCACCGACCGCACGGCGGCGCAGCCGACGCGGATGGTGCGCGACCGGGCGAAGCCGAACGACAGCAGGAAGCCGGCCGCGGCCCCGCCCGACACCCCCAGGACGGCGAAGGCGACGGTCAGGACGACGCTGACCAGGCTGACCACGGCCAGGTCCGGATGCAGCACGCCGCCCAGCAGGCGCAGCAGCTCGGCGCCCGGGTGCAGGGCGGTGATGCCGATGTCGGCCACCAGCAGGCAGCCCACGGCGGCGGCCATGAAGCCCCAGCTGACGCCGGCATAGCCGAGGCGGCGCGCGGGGCCGGGGCCGGGCCGCGGGGGCTGCGCCGGTTCAGCCATAGAAGGGCGTGAGGTCTGCCGGGCGCAGGCGGTGCGCCGGCGCGTCCAGCACCAGGCGGCCGGCGTCCAGCACCAGGATGCGGTCGGCGAAGCCCAGCGCCAGCGGGACGTCGTGCAGCGCCAGGATGGGCGTGGGGTGGTTCGCCGCCAGGCACTGCAGCACCTGCAGCGCCTGGATGGGGTCCAGCGCGGAAACCGGCTCGTCGCCGATCAGCACGGGCCGCCCGTTGAACATGGCGCGCGCGATGGAGGCGCGCTGCTGCTGCCCGCCCGACAGCGTGCCGGCCGGCGCGCGCAGCTTATCGGCCAGCCCGATGCGGTCGAGCACCGCCCGCACCTCCGCCAGCTCCGCCCGGCGGGGCCAGGCCAGGACGCGCAGGTTGTGCAGGGCGGTGCCCCGGTCGAGCCGGCCCATATAGACGTTGTGGAACACGCTCAACGGCCGCACCAGCGCCGCCGCCTGCGGCACGAGCGACGCCTTGTCGGCCAGGTGCCGATAGATCAGGCCCAGCAGCGTGGACTTGCCCGAGCCCGAGCGGCCCATCACCGCCACCCGTTCCCCCCGGCGCAGAACGAGGTCGAGCGGGTGGAGCGCCGGCTGCCCGGCGAAGCTGACGCCCTCGTTCTGCAGGCTGAGCAGCGGCGGCAGGTCCGCCGCGGGGGTCGGTACGTCCAAGCCCTGCTAGTCCAACAGCTCGGTCTGCTGCGCCACCTGCTCCACCGGGGCGTAGTCGGCGTTGGCGGCGGGGATGAAGCCGGTGCGGGCGAACTGCGACAGGATCGCCGGGTCCTGGCACGCGATCAGGGCGGCGCGCAGCCGCTCCTTGAAGCCGGCGCCGAACCGGGTGTCCACGTCGCCGCGGACGGTCCAGTTGTAGTCGGGGAAGGTCGGCGTCTCCCAGATGACCGACACCTGGGCGGGGTCGACGCGCCCCGCCTTCTGCTCCAGGTCGAAGACGGTGAAGTCCATCGCCCCGGCCTCGTAGGCGCCGGACTGCACCAGCTGCAGCGTCCGCGTGTGGTCGCCGGAGAAGCCGACGCGGGAGAACACGGCTTCCGGCGCGCGGCCGAACGCCTGGCGGATGTAGTATTCCGGCATCACCCGGCCGGAGGTGGACGCCCGCGCGCCGAAGCTGAAGGTGCGCCCGGCGATCCCCTTGGGAAACTCCGCCGACCTCGTCAGTCCCAGCTTGCTGTTGGCGATGAAGAAGCTGCGGAACTTCGTGTCTTCGACCCCCTGCGCGATCGCTTCGGACCCCGGCACGGCGCGGCGGGCCTGCACGCCGGTGAAGCCGCCGAACCAGGCGAGCTGCACCTGGTTGTTGGTGAAGGCCGTGACGGCCGCCGGGTAGCTTTTGACCGGCACGTAGCTGACGGGCACGCCGAGCACGCCCTGCAGATAGACGGCGACGCGGCCGAAGCGCTCGACCAGGCGGGATTCGTCCTGGTCGGGGATGGCGGTGAAGGCCAGCCCTGCCGTTTGTGCACGGGCGGGCCGCAACGTGGCGGAGGCGGGCAGGGCAGCGAGCAGCCCGATCATCGTGCGGCGGTTCATGGTGGCATCATCCCGTGCAAGTGCTGGACAATCCTTGCCCGTTTCAGGGCCGGACCGCCACCGCGACGTGTGCGACGGCGCCGAGCGTGACGGCCCCCAGGCCCTGCGCATCCTCCAGCGCGGCCTGGAAGCGGTGCAGCACCGCGTCCCGGTCCCGGCCCAGGCCGTCCAGCATCGCCGCCATGCCGGGCGCGAAGCCGAGTGCGCCCGCGAGGAACGCGGCCGACCGTGCCTGCAGCGACGCCTCCACCCGTTCGATCCGGACGGCGGTGAAGCCAGCATCGGTCAGCAGGGCATGCAGCCGGTCGGGGTCGGTGAAGCGCAGCTGCGCCGGAAGGTCACCCAGAGGTGGGGGGGCTCCGCGGACGGCCGTCACGGCGTCGCGCAGGCGGTTGGCGGCCTCGTAGCGGTGCGGCTCCGTCCAGGTGACGATGGCGGCGCGTCCGCCGGGGCGCAGCGCGCGGTGCAGCTCCGCCATGCCGCGCGCGGGGTCGGGCAGCAGGACGATGCCGAAGCTGGACAGGGCGGCGTCGAAGGTGGCGGGGGGGAAGGGCAGGGACGTCGCGTCGGCCAGTCGGGCGACGACGTTGGTGCCGTGCGCGTGGGCAGCCGCGCGGGCCGCGATGCGCGCCACCATGGCGGGCGCGCCATCCACCGCGACGACCCGGGCGCCCCCGGCTGCCGCCGCCAGGGCCGCGCCGCCGGTCCCGGCCGCGACGTCGATCAGGTCCAGGCCGGCAAGCGGCGCCAGCATGCGAAGTGCCGCGTGGTTGAAGGCGTCCGTCAGCGGCTCGAACACCGTCTCGTAGCCGGAGACGTGGCGATCCCAGCGGGCAGGGTCCTGGTCAGGCTGGAGCATTGTGGGGTATGGCCTTGGACCGAAGCGTCAGGGGGATGATGCCATGGCTTTGCACACGGCGACACTCGACGCTGCACCGGGCGCGGCCATCACGGGCCCCGCGCCCGAGCCGGTCCGGTTCTCGCTCGGCCTCGGGCTGACCAACGAGTGCAACCTGGCCTGCTCGTTCTGCTACCGCGATCCCACGCGCACCGACCGGCTGACGCTGGACCAGGTGCGGGACGCGATGGCCCGGCTGCCTGTGCGGTCGGTCAACCTCGGCACCGGCGAGAACGGCATGCACCCGGAGTTCCGGACCATGCTGGCCTTCCTGCGCACCCAGCCGGTGAAGCTGACCATCACGTCGAACGGGCACTCCATCGCCGTGCTGCCGGACGAAGACCTGGTGGCCTTCGCCGACGTGGAGTTCTCGCTGGACTACGCGACGCGCGAGGAGCAGGACGCCCAGCGCGGCGCCGGCAACTGGGACCTGATCCAGCAGCAGGCGGCGCGCTGCCGGCGGCTGGGGGTCGGCGTGACCATCATCGCGGTGATGATGCGCAGCAACGTCATGCGCCTGGCCGACATCGCCGAAGTGGCGGCGGCGTTCGACGCGCCGCTGCGGTTGAACGTGTATCAGTCGGTCCAGAGCGACAGCTACGCCCTGACCTACGACGAGTACTGGGACGGGTTCGCGGCGCTGTTCGCCCGCACGGACGTGGTCGCCATCGGGGAGCCCCTGGTGCGCGCGATGGCCGGGCTGCCGCCGCGGGCCGGGGGCTGCGGTGCCGCGACGGTGCGGGTGACGCCGCGGGCCACGGTGCAGCCCTGCGTGTATTGGCCGGGCGGCGGCGAGCCGCTCGAGGTCTTGCTGCGGCTGGGCGCCGACATCACCACCACGGCGCCGTTCACCGCGGCGCGCTCGCTGCCGGCCGCGTGCCAGGGCTGCGCCTACCAGGCGCCCTGCCATGGCGGCTGCGCCGGGCGGCGGCGGCTGCAGGACATGCTGGACCAGCCCGACCCGTATTGCCCGGTATTGCGCGGCGACGACCGGCGGCTGTCCATCACCATGGCGCCGCAGCGCGACCTGCCGAAGCTGGAAAGCGCCTGCACCACGATCGTGCAGGCGCGTCGCCCGGTTTAGGGGATCCCCCGGTTCGACGTATCGGCGTCCGGCCGCCGATCAGGAGGCGAGGCGCCAGGCGCGGGCGGGCAGCGTCGTGCGCGACGGCCACCCGGCCCGCGTGAGCAGCGCATCGAGCCCCAGGCTGCGCCCGGCGTGGTCCATGGCGAAGAAGGCATGCACCATGATGAGGAACACGTAGTTCCAGGGCCACTCCGCCGTGTTGTGATAGAGGCCGACCCAAAGGTTGAGCGTGAACAGGATGCCGCCCAGCCCGGCCAGGCGCACGGCCACGCCCAGCATCAGCATGACCGCCATCCCGGTCTCGGCCATCCAGATCAGCGGATCGACGATGGCGATGTTGGGCAGCAGCACGTCGCGCACCAGGGCTGCATGGGCGGGGATGAAGGAGTTTTCGGCCAGCTGGCCCGTCCAGTACTGGAAGCCGCCGGAGAACGGCAGCGGCAGCTTCCACAACGAGCCCTGCAGCCACATGGTGCCGATCAGCAGCCGGAACAGCCAGACGGTGACGTGGCGAGCGGTGCGCTGGGCCGGGTCGAGCGACCAGGTGCGGGCGGCGATGGCGATGCTGCCCGCCAGCAGCGCGGCATAGAGCAGCACGAGCAGGTATTTCGCCCCGCCGATGCTGTCATGGTCGGGCGTGTTGCCGATCAGGAACTGCAGGCTGTCGGAGAACGGGTCGGTGCGCATCGGGGTCGTCCTTTGACTGGGCGGTCGTGCCACGCCGGAGGACGAACCCTAGGCCGCTTCGGCACCGCTGCGCCAGGCATGATGCCGGCGCGGGCGCATCGGTCTGCCGGGCGGCCCCACCTCGTTTCGGGTCAGCGCGCCGGGATGGGCTTCCTGCCCGGAGGCATCGGTTCCTGGCCCGTCGACACTGCGGTCTTCACGGACAGCTGGACCTGCACGTTCCGAAGATCGGGGTCGATCCCGGTCCCGACCTGGTCGTAGACCTCCCAACCTCGAACGTCCGACATCGGGTTCTGCGTGCCGTCTCCGTAAACGATGAACGGCTCGGACCGAGCACTACGGAAGGTGAGATCATGTGCGCCGTTGTTGTGGCGTCATGAAGTTGTCCGGAAGTCCGGGCGCCGCACCGGGGCGCCTTGGCCTCCGCCGCGGTCGTCAACCCCGCGCCAAGTGGTATAAGCCCCTGCGACGATCCTTTCAGACTGGTGTGGCGACCGTGGACAGAACCCAAGCGAAGAACCGATTGTCGCGGGCCAGCGGGAACTTCGCCGTTCCACGCCCCGCGGAGGCACTGCCGTTCACGGGCGAACGCCTGACGACCGCGATCTCGGGCCAGATCGAGTTCGAGCATTATCATCGTTACTGCATCGCGCGCGACCATTGTGCCGGGCTCGACGTCCTCGATATCGCGTCCGGCGAGGGGTACGGCACGGCGATCCTGGCCGGGGTCGCAAGCTCGGTGGTGGGCGTCGAGATCGACCATGAGGTGGTCTCGCATGCCCAGGCGGCCTATCCGTTGGCCAATTGCCGCTTCGAACAGGGCGACGCCCAGGCGATCCCACTCGACGACGCGTCGGTCGACGTCGTCGTCAGCTTCGAGACGTTGGAGCACCTGGGCGACCACGACGCCTTCTTCACCGAGGTCCGCCGGGTCCTGCGTTCCGGCGGGATGTTCATCGTCAGCACGCCGAACCGGGACGTCTATTCCGCCCGTGGCTCCAGTCCCAATCCCTTTCACATCCTGGAGTTGACCGAGGGTGAGTTCCGGACGCTGCTCAAAGAGCATTTCAACCACTTCACCATCGCGCTGCAGCGCCCCTTCCTCGGCTCGCTCGTCGTCTGGGACACGATGGACGGGTGGCGGACGTTCGAGCGGCGCAGCGCCGACGTCATCGAGGCGACCATGGGCCTTGCGCGCCCCCACTACCTCATCGCGATCGCTTCTGACGCCTCGATCCCGGCGTCGCACGCCTCGGCCTACATCGACCGCCGCAGCGTCCAGGGCGCGTTGGAGCATCGCGGGTATCACCCGACGCTCGACCAGGCCCATCATGAGCGCGAGGTGGCGCATGTCGAACGGCAGATGGGGGCCGGGCGGATAGGGGCGTACAACCGGGCCATCGGCGCCATCATGCGCTCTGCGGTGTTCGACGAGGACTGGTATGCGGCGCAGGCGGGACACGTGGGCACGGGCCGCAAGGCGCTCGTCCGGCACTACGTCGCGGTCGGGGAGGCGCAAGGCCTCACGCCGCACCCGCTGTTCGATGCCGCCCACTACCGGGCAACCTATCTTGCCGGAGCCTCGCCCGAGCTGAACGCGCTCGATCACTATCTGAACTTCGGCGCCAAGGCCCGCCATCCCCCGCATCCGCTGTTCGACCCCGAGATCTACCGCCGGTCCAGCAAGGACATGGTGGGGGCGGAGGAGCCGGTTGGCCACTACATGGCGATCGGCCGGCATGAGCGCTGGCAGACCCATCTGCTGTTCGACCCCGAGTACTACGCGCTCCGGAACGCCGACGCCTTGGAGGCAGGGGCGGACCCGTTGCTGCACTTCCTTTCGGTCGGGCACACCGAGGCGCGGTCGCCGCACCCGCTGTTCGATCTGCCGTTCTATCTCGATCGGAACCGGGACGTCGCGGACGCCGGCGGCAACGGCCTGGTGCACTACGTGTGCTGCGGCTGGCGCGAGGGGCGCACCCCGCATCCGTTGTTCGACCTGCCGCTTTACCTGCGGCAGAACCCCGATGTCGCGCAGGCCGGGACCGACCCGCTCGCACATTTCATCGCGATCGGCTTCAGCGAGGCACGCTCCCCCCACCCGCTGTTCGACAGCGCGTTCTACCTCGGCCAGACCCCGTCCGTGGCCACGGACGTGGCGAGCAGGGCGGGCGGCAACGCGCTGATCCACTTCGTGACCGAGGGCTATCGCGACGGCCTCTCGCCGCACCCGCTGTTCGATCCGGCTGCCTATCTGGACCAGAACCCTGACGCGGCCGAGGCAGGGGCGAATGCCCTCATACACTATGTGGTTCATGGCTCGTGACGCGTGCTGCCCTGGCCGACGGCAAGTCAGGTTGCCCGGCGAGGTGTGCGGCGCGCGGCTTCCGCCGCGGGTTTCGAAGACCGGGTCATGCCGCATCGCCACGTTGGGCACGGTGCTGCGCGGCATGCAGGACTACCGGCGCGCCACGATCGCCTTCGCCTATGCCGCCGCCCTCAGTCCCGGGAGCGCCACCATCGCCAGCAACCGCGGATGGCTGGCCATGAGCCAGGGCGACGCCACCGCCGCGGCCCCGCTGTTCGCCAAGGCCGCCCAGATCGGCCCGGCGCAGCCCGTGGTCCTGCTCGGCCAGGCGTTGATCGAGGAATGCGCCGGCCACCATGCGAAGGCGCTGCCGCTGTTCCGGGCCTCGCTGGCCCTGCAATGGTCCGACATGGCTGCCGCCGGGGTGCAATGGGCCGGGCAGTCCCTGCAGAAGGCGTCGGGCAGCGCCGCCGACCTCGGCTCGCCCGACGCGTACGGCGGCAAGACCGGGCAGACGCCGGACTGGCCCAACCCGCCACGGTCGCCGCCCGGATCAGCCTCATCGACGGCCCGCCGAACCCGGACGGCAGCCGGACCCAGGCCGGCGACGGCGAGATCACCACCTCGTCCGGCATCACGTTCGGCGCCAATGCCACCTCCAGCACCACCAGCGGCCGGGCGATGCACGTGCCGCCCTGAGGGGCTCGTCCCCGCCATGAAGGAAACCCGATGACACGACCCGCATTCTTCGCGCCGTTCCCGCTGGCCATCGCCCTTGCCTTGGTTTTGGCCCCGCTCGCCCCCGGCTCGGGCCGGGCCGCCACACCGCCTGCGAAGGACTGCCCGCCGCTCGGCAGCCTGCCCGACTTCCTCGTCGATGCGAACACGATCAAGAGCTACGACAACGTGGAGTTCGAACGCAAAACCGCGTCCGGCGGCAGCGAGCCCTTCACCGTGTCGGGCCAGGTCTGCATCGCCAACTACCATCTCCGCCCCGGCAAGGACACGCCGTCCAACCTCGAGATCCAGGCCAACTACAAGGTGCAGCTGGACCAGCTGGGCGCCGAGATCATGTCTTCCGACAACCGCAACACCTATGCGCGCCTCGTGAAGAACGGCGCCGAGACCTGGTTGCGCATCGCCGCCAGCGAGGACAGCATCGAGACGACCGTGCTGCGGGTGGTGCCGCCCAAGCTCACGCTGCTGCCGCCCGGCCCCGGCGATTACCGCCTGGTCGGCCATCTGCCGAACTTCACCGGCACGAAGCCCGTGACCCGCAACTTCGACAGCATGAGCTTCGACATCGACGACCCCGACGGCACGAAGACGGTCACGGCCCAGGGCAAGACCTTCATCGTGAGCTATCAGCTGAAGGAGGGAGTACCGGAGCTGAGCAACCCCGAGATCCGCTTCAACTATGCCGAGACCCTGCGCGCGAAAGGGGCCGAGATCCTGCACGACGGCGGGCGCGAAACGGTCGCCCGGCTGCTCGACAACGGCCAGGTCGTCTGGGTCAGGGTCGCGGCCAGCGGGGCCGCAGTCGAGGTGTCCGCGCTGGAGGAGAAGCCGTTCGCGCCCTCCATCAAGCCGGCCGAGCTCCAGGATGCGATCAAGACGGCCGGCCGGGTCGCGTTGTACGTCAACTTCGACTTCGACAAGGCGACGCTGCGGCCCGACGCGGCCCCCGTCGTGAAGCAGGTGGCGGACCTGCTGAAGGCGGACCCGGCGCTCCGCCTCGGGATCGAGGGGCACACCGACGCCATGGGCGGCGCCGACCACAACCGGACCTTGTCCGCCGACCGCGCGAAGTCGTTCGTCGGCGCGCTGGCCGCCCAGGGCATCGCCCCGGACCGCCTGACGGCCGCCGGTTTCGGTCCCGACAAGCCGGTCGCGTCCAACGACACCAGCGAGGGCCGGGCCAAGAACCGGCGCGTCGAACTCGTCCGGCTTTGATCCGCCCATCCTGGGTACGCCCGGCGGTCCCGCACGACCTGCCGGGTGTGCTCGCGCTCTATCGTCACCTTCACCCAGACGATCCCGCGCTCGACCTCGCCGCGGCCGAACCGGTCTGGGCGGCCCTGCTCTCGTCCGGGCTGACGACCGTGATCGTGGCGGACGGGCAGAGCGTGCTGGCGCCGTCCTGCACCCTTGCGGTCATCCCCCAACCTGTCGCGGGGCAGCCGTCCGTATGGCGTGATCGAGAACGTCGTCACGCATGCGGCCCATCGCCGGCTTGGGTTGGGCCGGGCCGTGCTGCATGCGGCGCTCGGGGCGGCGTCGGGGGCCGGGTGCTACAAGGTCATGCTGGCGACCGGCTCCCGGCAGGAGTCCACGCTGCGGTTCTACGAGGCGGCCGGCTTCCGGCGCGGGAGCAAGACGGCGGTCGAGGTTCGCCGGACCTAGAGGGTGCCCGCAGGAGAGATGGCGTCTTGCCTGCCCGCGTGAAGCTTGCAAAGTCTGCGGCATGACGCGCCCTTTTCACCTCGGCTGGTTCTGCAACTTCACCGCGGGGGAGTGGAACGCCGCCTTCGCGCCCACCCAGTCGCCCTGGGACGGCAAGTTCTATGTGGAGATGGCGCAGGCGCTGGAGCGGGCCTGCTTCGACTACATCATGCTCGAGGACACGCTGATGGTGTCGGAGGCGTGGAAGGGGACGGCGGAAGGCACGCTGAAATGGGCGCTGCAGGCCCCCAAGCACGACCCGCTGCCGCTGGCCGCCATGATCGGCAGCGCCACCAGCCGGATCGGCGTCGTGGCGACGATGTCCACCATGGCCTACCCGCCCTTCATGCTGGCCCGGCTCGCCACGACGCTCGACCACATCTGCGGCGGCCGGTTCGGGTGGAACATCGTGACCACCGGCGAGGACACGGCTGCCCAGAACTTCGGCATGGACGTGCTGCCGCCGCGGGAGGAGCGGTATGCCATGGCCGAGGAGTACGTGGAGCTGGTGACGCAGCTGTTCGGCTCGTGGGACCGCGACGCGGTGGTGATGGACCGGGTGCGCGGCGTCTATGCCGACCACACGAAGGTCCGGACGATCGACTTCAAGGGCAAGTACTTCTCCTGCCGTGGGCCGCTGAACACGGTGCCCTCGCCCCAGGGCAAGCCGGTGTTCCTGCAGGCCGGCGGCTCGCCCCGCGGCCGTGGGTTCGCGGCGCGGGTGGCGGACAGCATCATCGCCACAGCCAACGGCACGGAGGGCATGAAGAGCTACCGCGACGACGTGCGGGCCCGTGCCGCCGCGGCCGGGCGCGACCCGGACAGCATCAAGGTCATGTTCCTGATCTATCCCGTGATCGGCGCGACCGCGGAGGAGGCGGAGGCCAAGCACCGGCGCATGGTGGAGGCACCGGGGTTCATCGAGGCCGGGCTGGCGATGACCGGGACGGTGACGGACATCGACTTCTCCGAGTACGACCTGGACCAGCCATTGCCGCACCAGCTGACGACCAACGGGGAGCAAGGCTCGCTCGACAAGTTTCAGCAATGGGGCAGCGGCAAGACCCTGCGGCAGCTGGCGAGCGAGCGCTACGATGGCGGGCTGCGCCTGGTGGGCACGCCGGATGTGGTGGCAAGGCGCATGGGCGAGGCGATGGAGGCGATCGGCGGCGACGGGTTCCTGATCAGCACGCCGTTCCAGCTGTCGAGCCGGCAGCGCATCCTTGAGATCACGGAAGGCCTGGTGCCCGCGCTGCAGCGGCAGGGGCTGGTGCGGAAGGCCTACCAGGGCGCGACGCTGCGCGAGGTGCTGGCGGAGTTCTGACCGGCTGGCACGCGGTTTGCTGGACCTGGTTCCTGGCACAGGAGGGTTTCGCATGGCGCTCAAGACGATGATGGCTGCGCTGACTGTCGCGGCGCTGGCCCTGCCGGGCGGCGCCATGGGCAAGGAGTGGAAGACGGTCCGCATCGGGATGGATGCGACCTACCCGCCCTTCGAGAGCGTGAACCCCAAGGGCGAGATCGTGGGGTTCGAGGTGGATTACGCCAAGGCGCTGTGCACCAAGATGAAGGTCACCTGCACGTTCCAGAACCAGGACTGGGACGGCGTGATCCCGGCCCTGCTCTCCGACAAGTTCGACGTGATCTTCTCCAGCATGAACATGACCCCGGCCCGGGCGCAGCGCGTGCTGTTCAGCACCATGTATTACGCGACCTCCCCGGTGTGGGTGACCACATCGGCCAACAAGTCCGACGACGTGTCGCCTGCCTTCATGAAGGGCAAGACGGTCGGCACGCAGTCGTCCACGGTGTTCGCCAACTACATCGACCACGACTTCAAGGGCGCGGAGGTGAAGCTGTATCCGGGCGGTGACGAGCCGTTCCTGGATCTCGCGAGCGGACGCATCGACTATGTGGTCGGCGACATCCTGGTCGCGCAGAAGATGATGGAGAAAAGTCCCGGGTGCTGCCGGGTCGTGACCACCATCCCGCGCTCGCCGGACATCTTCGGGCCCGGCGTGGGCGCCGCCTTCCGGCCGGCGGACACCGACCTGAAGACAATGTTCGACACGGTGATCGCCGAGGCGGATGCCGACGGCACGTTCAAGAAGATCGCGGGCGAGTACTTCAAGATCGACATCCGCGGCAAGTAAGGACGCGCGACGCAGCGCCGCATGGACGGGCTGGCCCTGCTGTTCGGTGCCGACGGCTGGGCCGGCCTGCTGCTGGAGGGCGCTGCCATGACGGCGGTGCTGGCCGTGTGCAGCGTGCCCTTCGGCTTCGGCGGCGGCCTGATCCTGGCGCTGCTGAAGCTGGCGCCGTCGCGCCTCGTGCGGGCGGCGTGCGAAGCCTACACCCTGTTCTTCCGGGGCATCCCCGACCTGCTGTCGCTGTTCATCGTGTATTTCGGGTTGCAGGCCGCGCTGAACGCCATCGGCGGCGCGGCCGGGTTCCGGGTGGAGCTGAACGCGGCCGTGGCCGGGGTGATCGCCCTCAGCGTCGTCGTCACGGCGTATTCGAGCGAGGTCTGGGTTTCGGCCCTGCACAGCGTGCCGCCGGGCCAGGCGGAGGCCGCGTACTCGCTGGGCATGGACGGCAAGCGGGCCTTCATGCTGGTCGTGCTGCCGCAGCTGGGCCGGGTCGCGCTGCCGGGGCTGGCCAACATCTGGACGATCCTGCTGAAGGACACGTCGCTCGTGTCCACCCTGGCCGTGATGGACCTGCTGCGCGCGGCATCGGAGGCCAGCAAGGCGACGGCGCGGCCGCTGCTGTTCTATGGCGCGGCGGCGGCGGGTTACCTCGTGATCAGCATCGCCTCGCAGCTGGTGCAGAGCGTGCTGGAGCGCCGCGCCAACCACGGGTATGCGTGATGGGCGGCCTGTTCGACTTCGTGTTCAACGGGGCGCTGCTGTCGGAACACGGGACGCGCCTGCTGGGCGGCCTGGGCACCACCGCGAAGGTGGTCGGCCTTTCGGTGGGGATCGGCTTCCTGCTGGCGTTCCCGCTGTGCCGGGCCCGCATGTCGCGCCGCGCCTGGATCGCCGGCCCGGCGCTCGGGTACGTCACCGTGTTCCGCGGCACGCCGCTGCTGTGCCAGCTGTATCTCATCTATTACGGCGCCGGGGAGCTGCGGCCGATGCTGACGCAGGCTGGGGTGTGGTGGTTCTTCCGCGACGCGTTCTACTGCTGCATCTTCGCCTTCTCGTTGAACACGGCGGCCTACCAGGCGGAGATCTTCCGCGGTGCGCTGGGGTCGGTGCCGCGGGGACAGAGCGAGGCGGCGCTGGCGCTGGGCCTGTCCGGCTGGCAGACGGCGCGGCAGGTCGTGTGGCCGCAGGCCGCCCTGGTGGCGCTCCGCCCGTTGGGCAACGAGCTGGTCAGCATGGTCAAGGCCAGCGCGCTGGCGGCGATCGTGACGGTGCTGGACCTGATGGGCCAGACCCGCTTCGTGTTCGCCCGGACGTTCGACTTCTCGGTCTACCTTTATGCGGCGTTGCTATACCTGGCCGTCACGGAAGCGATCCGGCGGCTGTGGAACCGGGCGGAGCGCCGGCTTTCGCGCCATCTGCCCCAGGCTCTCGCGACCGTGGCACGTGACGCAGCGCCGGCCCGGGGCGTGCCGGGCGTGATCGTGACGGCCCACTGACCGTCGGGGCCGCGCGTCAGCGGCCTGCCAGGCTCCGCTGCAGCCGGGCGATCGCGCCGGGCAGGCCACGCACCTTCAGCACCCGGCCCTGCTCGTTGTACTCCTCGGACAGCACCCGCGTGCTCTCGTAGACTTCGCTGATCAGGCCCTGCTTGGCGTAGGGCAGGACCAGCACGTCTTCGGTCATCGCTTCCTCGAAGAAGGCGATGATGGTGGCCCGCAGCGCGCTGACGTCCTCCGGCACATGGGCGGACAGCAGGATGGCGTCGGGATGCTTCTCATGCAGGGCCTGGCGGGCCGCGGCGTCGACCCGGTCGAGCTTGTTCAGCACCAGGCGCGAGGGCACGGCGTCCGCGCCGATCTCGCGCAGCACGCTGCGGCTGACCTCCAGCTGCGCCTCGTAGGTCGGGTCCGACGCGTCGACCACATAGAGCAGGAGCGTGGCCTCCAGCGCTTCGGCCAGGGTGGAGCGGAACGACGCCACCAGATCGTGCGGGAGCTGCTTGATGAAGCCGACGGTGTCGGAGACCAGCACGCGGGGCCGAGTCTCCGGCTGCAGCACCCGGACGGTGGTGTCGAGCGTCGCGAACAGCTTGTCTTCGACCAGGACCTCGCTGCCCGTGAGCGCCCGCATCAACGAGGACTTGCCGGCGTTGGTGTAGCCGACCAGCGCCACCCGAAGCTGGTCGCGCCGGGCCGAGCGGCGGTTGTCGTTGTCGCGCTGCACGGCCTCCAGCTGGTCCTTCAGCTCCGACAGGCGGTCGCGGATTTTGCGGCGGTCGAGGTCCAGCGCGGTCTCCCCGGCCCCTGCGCCCTGCTGCCGGCCGCCGCCGGAGCCGGTCTCCCGCATGCGCGGTGCCACGTATTTCAGCCGCGCCATCTCCACCTGCAGCTTCGCCTCGCGGGTCTTGGCATGACGGTGGAAGATCTCGACGATCACGCCGGTGCGGTCCAGCACCTGCGCGCCTGTCGCGCGCTCCAGGTTGCGGATCTGGCTCGGGGACAGCTCGTGATCGACGATGACGAACTCGGGTTTGCGGGCATCGGCGGGGCCGGGTTCGCCCGCGTCGGGCTCCACGGTGCCGGACGCGGAGGCGAACCGTTGCCGCGCCTTCGATTTGGGTGCCGCCGCTGCCGAGCCGACCACGCCGGTGCCGCCGGTCAGCGCCGCGAGCTCCGCCAGCTTGCCGCTGCCGAGCAGGACGGCGCCGCCCGTGCCGTCCCGCCGCTGCGAGACGGTGCCGACGACTTCGTAGCCCAGGGTCTTCACCAGGCGCCCCAGTTCCTCGAGGCTGGATTGGTGCCCGGTGTCGTCGATGTCCGGCATCTGGATGCCCACGAGAACGGCGAGCGGGGTCGGCGGCTTGGTCTCCATGGCGATCAAGTAGCACAGGTGCGGCTGGCGCGCCCGCCGCACCCGCGCGTTGCCGGCCCCCCACCCCCATGCCACACTCCCTGATGCCCAGGTCCCTCCTCCTGCTTGTTGCGCTGCTTCTGGCCCCCCCGGCCGTCGCGCAGCCGGCCCCGATCACCCTCAAGCTGAGCCAGTTCCTCGGCCCGGCCAGCTTCTTCGCCAAGGACTTCGCCGAGCCATGGGCGCGCGAGCTGGAGGCCCGCACCAAGGGGCAGGTCCGGGTCGAGCTGTTCGACGGCACGACTCCGCTGGGCGGCGTGCTGAACCAGGCGACGCAGGTGCGGGACGGCACGGTCGACATCGCGCTGGGGCTGCGGGGCGCCGAGGGCGACAAGTTCCCGCGGACCTCGGTCATCGAGCTGCCGTTCCTGGTTCAGGATGCCGCCTCGGGCTCCCGCGCGCTCTGGACCCTGTTCAAGCAGGGCGCCTTCGGCCCGGAGTTCGCCGAGTTCAAGGTCCTGGCTCTGTTCGTGCAGAACCCGGGCCAGGTCCATACCGCGACCAAGCCGGTCACCACGCTCGAGGACCTGCGGGGCCTGCGGCTGCGGGCGCCCAACCAGCCCGTGGCCGCCGCGCTGCGCCAGATGGGTGCGATCCCGGCGCTGCTGCAGGTCAACGACGTGATGCCGGCCGTCGCCGCCGGGCAACTGGACGGCATCGTCACCAACTGGGGCAACCCGCTGCCCGGCTTCAACGACGCCATGCACTTCCACACGGACATCCCGTTCTACACGGCGGTGTTCTTCGTCATCATGAACAAGGCCCGCTTCGAGGCACTGCCGCCCGACATCCAGGCCGCCATCGACGCCCAATCCAATGACACCCTCGTCGACCGATTCGGCCAGCTGTGGAACAAATGGGACGAACCCGTCCGCAATGGCGCCACCGGCGCCAACCAGACCATCATCCGCCCCGACCCGGCCACCCGCGCCCAATGGCGCAAAGGCCTCGAACCCGTCACCCAAGCCTACCTCCAGGACCTCGCCGCCCACGGTCACCCCGAAGCCCCCGCCCTGTATCAGAAGCTCACCACCCTGCTTCCGCCGCCCTGACGGCGGATGCACACGGACTGTCAACAAGTTGCCGCTATTGCATCGGTCGAAGTTGACGAATCGGGAGGCGGCGCGCATCCATCATCGATCGCACGAAGCATCGCGACTGCCTGCACCGGCCAGCGCTGCGGGTACTGCCGCAAAGCCCGGAGCCGTTGAGAAGGAACCGTCGTCCGTGCAGAAGGCTATCTCCTCAGTGCCGAAGCGACGCCGCGAATGACGATCCAGGCTCAAGCCGATCCCGTCGCCGAGTTCCGGGCCGCCATGGGCAACCAGGTGTTCAAGACGGTCCTGGCCGACCCGCCATGGCAGTTCATCAATCGCACCGGAAAGGTCGCGCCCGAACACCGCCGGCTGAACCGCTACGGCACCATGTCGGTGGACGAGATCGGGGCCCTTCCCATTGCACGCTCGACGGCTGAGACCGCCCATCTGTATCTCTGGGTGCCCAATGCCCTTCTGCCTGAAGGCCTGCGCGTGCTGAGCGCCTGGGGCTTCAACTACAAAAGCAACATCGTCTGGCACAAACTTAGAAAAGATGGTGGGTCCGACGGACGTGGGGTCGGCTTCTACTTCCGCAACGTGACCGAAATCCTGCTGTTCGGCGTCCGAGGCAAGAATGCCCGCACGCTCCAGCCAGGGCGTACGCAGGTCAACTATCTCGGGAGCCGCAAGCGCGAGCACAGCCGGAAGCCCGATGAGCAATACAGGCTTATCGAAGGCTGCAGCCCCGGCCCCTATCTCGAGCTGTTCGCCCGCGGAACCCGCCCGGGCTGGACGACGTGGGGTGCCCAGGCCGACGAGGAGTATGCGCCGACCTGGAAGACGTATTCGCACAACTCGGCGGCCGAACGTCGCCAGCTCGTGCTCAAAGTCGACTAGGCATGGCGCAGGCCAAGCCTGGCCGACGATCCCCGGCCATGGTGCCCATGTTCGGCGCTTTGATCGCGGAGGGCTTCCAGGTCGAGTTCCTGTCTCATGCCGAGGCTATCCTTGGGGTCGACTTTCCTCAGGCGGTCACGGAGCTGGAAGCCGCGCTCTCTGCAACCACCATCCCGATCGAGGAGATCATCGCCGGCGGGGGAGGTGAGGCGAAGGGCACCCAACGGCTGCGCCGCGCCCTGAGCGCCGCGGGCTGGCCCAAGTTCACCTTCACGATCGAGAAACGGATCAACCAGGTCACCCGGGAAAGCGTCTCCCACGAGATCGATCACGTCCGGACCTTCGAAGACGAGACGCGGATCGCCCTCGAGATCGAGTGGAACAACAAAGACCCGTTCTATGACCGCGACCTCGAGAACTTCAAACGCCTTCACGCCGAGGGCGCGATCTCGGTCGGCGTCATCGTCACCCGCGGCAAATCGCTGCACGACAGCATGCGAGCACTCGTTCACCGCTTCCTTGAGGAACGCGGGATCCATGACTTCGCCGATCTTCGCCAGTGGGGGTACGATCCCACCACGCGCCAACGTGCGGCGGGCGACCGTCGGACGAGCCGCGCGAAGAACGCAGTCTCTTTCCGCGATGCCTTCACCGACACGTTCGTGGCCGACAAGTTCGGCGAAGCAACCACCCATTGGCGCAAGCTCGAAGACCGGGTCCGCCGTGGCGTCGGGAATCCTTGCCCACTCGTGCTGATCGGCCTGCCGCACTCCATCGTCACGTTCCACGAAGGGAAATCGGCACTTGCGGAAGTCGAGGCAGACCTGTCGGGCCGAGACGTCCAGCGCTGAGCTCACCCGCGCGTTCGCGTCCCCTGACCGCGGCCGCACCCTTTCAAGTCGGCTTCGTGCCCCAGCAAAGGCCGTCGGCGTATCGTCTTGGATCCGTCAATCTCGTGCCCTTCGCGTCTTCGTGGTTCCGCTTGCTGTGCTCGGCTGCGCGAAGGGGAAGCAGAGAAGCGGGAGCGCTGACGTCCGCCGTGCGCGCGCCCTTACCCTTCGTCGGCCAGCGTCTGCCATTCGGCTTCGGTGACGGTGCGCACGCCCAGTTCGGCGGCGCGTTTGGCTTTGCTGCCGGCGTCTCGGCCCAGGATGACGAGGTCGGTGCGTTTGCTGACGGTGTCGGTCACTTTGGCGCCCAGGGCTTCGGCTCGGGCCTTGGCTTCAGGCCGGGTCATCGTCTCGAGGGTGCCGGTGAACACCAGGGTCTTGCCCGACAGCGCGCCGCCTTCGTCACGGGCTGCCACGGCCTGCACGGTCAGTTCCCGGGCCAGGCGGTCCAGCGCTTCGCGGTTGCGGGATTCGGTGAAGAACGCGGCCAGCTCTTCGGCCAGGGCGGGGCCGACGCCGATGATGCTGCCCAGCGCCTGGCGCGCCTCGCTGCCCACCTCGGTGGCGGCCACCATCTGGGCCCGCCACTCCTCGAAGCTGCCGTAATGGCGGGCGAGCAGCCGGGCGTTCGTCGCCCCCACGCGGCGGATGCCCAGGCCGAAGATGACCCGGTCGAGCCCGATCCGCCGCCGCGTCTCGATCGCCCGCAGCAGGTTCTCGACCGACTTCGCCTTCCACCCCTCCCGCTCCAGCAGCGCCGCCTTGCGGGCAGCCAGGTGGAACACGTCCGCCGGCTCCGACAGCCAGCCCAGCGCGTGGAACTCGAGGATCGTCTTCTCGCCCAGGCCCTCGATGTCGAAGGCGGGCCGAGACACGAAGTGGATCAGGCGCTCCGTCGCCTGGGCCGGGCAGACGAGGCCGCCGGTGCAGCGCCGCACGACCTCGCCGGCCGGGCGCACGGCGGCGCTGCCGCAGGCCGGGCAGGTCTGCGGGAACGCGTAGGCCGAGGGTCCGCGCGGCCGGTCCAGCACGGGCCCCACTATCTGCGGGATCACGTCGCCGGCCCGCTGCAGCGTGACCGTGTCGCCGATCCGCACGTCCTTGCGCGCGATCTCGTCCTCGTTGTGCAGCGTCGCGCGCGTCACCAGCACGCCGCCGACGTTCACCGGGGTCAGCACGGCGACGGGCGTCAGGGCGCCGGTCCGCCCCACCTGGATGCGGATGTCCTCCAGCACGCTGGTGGCCTGCTCGGCAGGGAACTTCCAGGCGACGGCCCAGCGTGGCGTGCGCCCCACCGACCCCAGGCGCCGCTGCAGCGCCAGGTCGTCCAACTTGTAGACCACACCGTCGATGTCGTAGGCCAGGCCGGCCCGTGCGCCCGCCAGCTCCGCCTGGAACGCGGTGGCGGCGGCCTCGTCCGCCAGCTCCCGCGACAGCGGGTTCACGCTGAACCCCCACGTGCCGAGGCGCGCCAGATAGCCCGCATGGGTGTCCGCCACCGCCTCGCTCGCCTCGCCCATCGCATAGGCGAACAACGACAACGGGCGCCCCGCCGTCACCCCGGCATCCAGCACCCGCAGCGACCCGGCGGCCGCGTTGCGCGGGTTGGCGAAGGTCCGCAGCCCCGCCGCCTGTTGCGCCGCGTTCAGGGCCAGGAAGTCGGCCTTGGCCAGGAACACCTCGCCCCGCACCTCGATGTGTGCCGGGTAGGGGGCGGGCAGCGTCTGCGGCACGCTCGCCATGGTGCGGAGGTTGGCGGTGATGTCCTCGCCCTCCATCCCGTCGCCGCGGGTGGCGCCGTGCACCAGCGCGCCATGCTCGTACAGCAGGTTCACCGACAGCCCGTCGATCTTCGGCTCGCCGACCATCGGCAGCGGCACCTCGGCGCCCAGCCCCAGGAAGCGCCGGACCCGCGCCAGGAACTCCGCGAAGTCGGCGGCCGCGAAGGCGTTGTCCAACGACAGCATCGGCATGCCGTGCCGCAGCTTGCGGAAGCCCGAAGCCGGGGCGCCGCCCACCCGCAGGCTGGGGCTGTCCGCACGCACCAGGTCCGGGAACCGCGCCTCCAGCGCCGCATTCTCCCGCCGCAGCGCGTCGTAGGCCGCGTCGGTGATCTCCGGCGCGTCGTGCTCGTGATACGCGCGGTCCGCCTGCCCGATCGCCTCGGCCAGCCGCGCCAGCGCGTGGGCCGCCTGCTCCTCCGTGATGGCGCCCGTGCCGTCTTCGGCGCCGCTCACGGCGTCGGCGCCATGCGGGACGCGAGAAGGCTGTCGGCGGCCGCCCGCGCCGCCTCCGTCACCGTCTCCCCGGCCAGCATCCGCGCGATCTCCTCCCGCCGGGCCTCCGGGGCCAGGGGCACGACCCGCGTCTCGGCCCGACCCTTCTGCGTCAGCTTCTGCACCTGCAGGTGCGTCGTCCCGCGCGCCGCCACCTGCGGGCTGTGCGTCACGACCAGCACCTGGACCCCGTCCGCCACGCGCGCCAGCCGCTCGCCGACCGCCGCCGCCGTCGCACCGCCGACCCCGCTGTCCACCTCGTCGAACACCAGCGTCGGAACGGTCCCGCCATCCGCCAGGGCCACCTTCAGGGCGAGCATCAGCCGGGACAGCTCGCCGCCCGAGGCGATCCGGTCGAGCGCGCCCGGGGTCTGCCCGGGGTTGGTGGCGATCAGGAAGCGCACCTGGTCGGCGCCCGTGGCCCCCCAACGCGCTTCCTCCAGTGCCTCGAGCGCGACCACGAAGCGCGCCCGGTCCAGCCGCAAGGGGGGCAGCTCCTGCGTGACCCGTCCCTGAAGGCCCCGTGCGGCGGCCGTGCGTGCCTTGCTCAGCGCTTCGGCCGATGCCGTGTAGTCGGCCCGCGCCGCCGCCGCCGCCTGTTCCAGCGTCGCGATCGCCGCCGTACCGGTTTCCAGGGCCTGCAATCGCGCGCCCAGCGTCGCCAGCAGTCCCGGCAGGCCGGCGACGCTCGTGCCATGCTTCCGGGCGGCGGCGCGCAGCGCGAACAGCCGCTCCTCGGCCTGCTCCAGCAGCCGCGGGTCGGCGTCCGCGTCGCTGGCCAGCCGGCTCAGCAGGGTCTCGGCTTCGGCCAGCGCCTCCTCCGCCCGTTCCAGCGCGGCCATTGCGGGGGTCGCCGGCCCGTCCTGCGCGCCGGCCCCGCCGTGCTGGCCGCCTTGTCCGGCCAGACGTTGCAGGGCTCGGCTCGCGCTCCGCAACGCCGCGGCCGGCCCGGCGCTGCGGCGGTCCCGCGGCGCGATCTCCGCCAGCGCCGCCGCGATCGCCTCGGCCCGGCGCTCGCCCTGTTGCAGCCGCTGCCGCTCCTCGGCCAGCCGCTCCTCCTCGCCATCGAGCGGTGCCAGGGTCGACAGCTCGTCCAGCGCGTGCCGCAGCCAGTCTTCCTCCCGCTGGGCCGCCTCGATGGCGGCACGGGCCTCCGCCAGCTGCTCGGTGCAGGCGCGCAGCCGCGCCCAGGCCTGCCGGACCGAGTCGCGCACGACGCGGTCGACGCCGAAGGCATCCAGCAGGACCAGGTGGTTCGCCGGGTCGGCCAGCCCCATCTGGTCGCCCTGGCCCTGCACTTCGACCAGAAGCAGCCCGGCCCGCCGCAGCAGCGCGACCCCGACCGGCTGGTCGTTGATGCTGGCCCGCGAACGCCCGTCCCGGTTGACCACCCGGCGCACCACGACCTCGTCCTCGAGCCCGATGCCCTGTTCGTCGAGCAAGGCGTGGATCGGGTGGCCGGGGAGGGGGGCGAAGCTTGCCGTCACGCTCGCCTGGTCGGCGCCGCTGCGCACCAGGCCGGCATCCGCGCGGGCACCCAGGGCCAGGCCCAGACTGTCCAGCAGGATGGACTTGCCCGCCCCGGTCTCCCCTGTCAGGACCGTCAACCCGGCCCCGAACCGCAGATCCAGCCGCTCGATCAGCACGACGTCGCGGATCGACAGGGCGGTCAGCATGGCGGGATGACGGGGAAGGCTAGAAGATGCTGCCGAAGGTCCGCGACAGGAACCCGCCGCTGGCGGCGGAGGGGCCGACAGGTGGCGCGATCCCGTTATCGGCGAGGTTGCGGTAGCTGTCCTCGTACCAGGGGCTGCCGGGATAGTTGTGCCCCAGCACCGCCGCCGTCGTCTTGGCCTGGTCGGTCAAGCCGAGAAGCAGGTAGATCTCCGTCAGCCGGTGCAGCGCCTCCGGCGTGTGGTTCGTGGTCTGGTAGTCGTCGACCACCTTCTGGAAGCGCCCGATCGCCGCGGTGTACAGCTTCTGGCCTTCGTACCAGCGTCCGATGTCCATCTCCTTGCCCGCGAGGTGGTCGCGGCAGAGATCGATCTTGAGGCGAGAGTCGCGGGCATAGGCGCTGTCCGGGAAGCGGTTCACCACGTCCTGCAGCGCGACCATCGCCTGTTCGGTCCCCTTCTGGTCCCGCTGGATGTCGGCGATCTGCTCGTAATAACACAGCGCCCGAAGGTAGTACGCATAGGACACGTTGGCGCTGGTGGGGTGCAGCTGGATGTAGCGGTCGAGCGCGCCGACCGACTCGGTATAGTGGTTCTGCAGATATTCCGTGTAGCCGTGCATCAGCTGGGCGTTCACGGCCCAGGACGAATAGGGATAGTTCTGTTCGACCCCATCGAACTGCTCGACCGCGGCCTTGAAGCGCTTCTGGTTCAGCGCATCGATCCCGTTGTTGTACAGCTCCTCGACCGTCTTGCTCGAGGGGTCCTCCTTCGTGGTCAGGCTCGTGTCCTTGCCGTTCCATGGCGCGAGCGAACTGAGCGTCTCGCACCCGGGCAGGAGCAGGAGCAACATCGGGAGGAGCAGCCGGAGTCGGGTCATGGGGCGCTGTATAGCACGGCGGCGCGCGGCTAGAAGCCTCACCTGAACGCTCAGGCGGCCAGCAGCACGTCCGCGGCCTGGACCAGCCGCCAGTTGGCCGTGTCGGCGAACAGCGCGCGAAGTAGCCGGTTGTTCAGGCCGTGGCCGGACTTGTGCCCGACGAACCGCCCCTGCAGCGCCGCGCCGGCCAGGGCCAGGTCGCCCACCGCATCCAGCATCTTGTGCCGGACGAACTCGTCCGTCATGCGCAGCCCGCCGGGGTTCAGGACGTCCGCCCCATCGACGACGATGGCGTTGTCGAGGCTGCCGCCACGCGCGAGGCCGGCACGCTGCAGCCCGTCGATCTCGTGCCGCTGCGCGAAGGTGCGGGCCCGCGCCAGGTCCCGCCGGAACCCCGGGCCGTCGAACCGGAACGTCATCGCCTGCTGCCCGATCGCCGTCGCCTCGAAGGCGATCGACAGCGCCATGGCCAGCCCGTCATGGCCGGGCCGCAGCTCGGCGAAGGCGTCGCCGTCGTCCACACGGACGACGCGCAGGACCTCGATCACCCGGCGGGCTTCGGCCTGGTCCACCAACCCGGCACAGTCCAGCAGGAACAGCCAGGGTTCGGCCGAACCGTCCAGCACCGGAACCTCCGGCCCATCGACCTCGACCGTCACGTTGTCGACCCCGGCCGCGGACAGCGCCGCCATCAGATGCTCGATCGTGCCGATCCGGCCCGCGCCCGTTCCGATCACGGTGCACAGCCGGGTATCGGTCACGGCGTCGAAGCGCGCCGGCACCTGGATGCCCCGATCGACGCGATGGAACACGACGCCCTGGTTCGCCGGTGCCGGCACCAGGCGAACGTTGATGGTCTGGCCGGAATGCAGTCCGACGCCGGCGCAGTCGATGGGCGACTTCAGCGTGCACTGGCGGGACGTGTCCCGGGCGTGACGGAGCGTCGTGTCGGAGCCGGGCAGGAAGTTGAAACCGTCCATCGTCATCCTCGATCGCCGACCGGACCAGGTGGCAAGGGGACGCGGAACCGGCGCCCTGGTTGCACCCTATCCGCGGTGCACCAGGGCCGCCAAGTCAATCAATGTTTCTGCATATTTCGTCCGAAGTCATTGTATCTGAATGTTTCTTCAGGACGTCTGCCGCCGCAGGAACGCCGGATCTCCAGGGCTTCATCGGAGGTGTGCTGCGGCTGCGAAGACGGCGCCGTCGCCGGTGCGAAATTGGGGTCCGCCCGCTGCGGCTCGGCATGCTGCGCGGGCTCGGCCGCGGCGCGGCCCCGGATGCCGCGGGTCATGATCCCGAACAGCGACCGGGCCGGCGACAAGGGAGGCGCCGCCGCGACCGGGGCCGGGCCGGGCTGGCTGGGCTCGGAGAAGATCGCGCTCCGGTTGGCACTTGCCGGCCGCGGCGTGGGCACGGGCGGCACATAGCTGCGCGGGGCCGTGGGCGCGGGCGTTGGGCCCGCGGCCTCGGGCGCATAGGACGGCTGCAGGAAGGCCGGCTCGGCCTGGCGCGGCGTCAGCAGCTGGGCGGAGGCGGGCTGCACCGCGGCCATGGCGGGGCCGACCGACGGCGTCAGGCCCATGGGCGCGGCCGGCGCCATCGGCTGGCTGGCGACAGCCTGCGCGGCACCGCCGCCCATCGCGACCAGGCGCGGGCGCTGCGCCTCGGCATGGCTTGCGATGTCGATCCCGGTCGCGACCACGGACACCCGGATCCGGCCCGACAGGCCATCGTCGATCGCGCTGCCGAAGATGATGTTGGCGTCGTCGGCCACCTCCTCGCGGATGCGGTTGGCCGCCTGGTCGACTTCGAACAGGGTCATGTCCTCGCCCCCGGTGATGTTGATCAGCAGGCCGCGCGCACCCGCCATGCTGGTGTCTTCCAGCAGCGGGTTGCTGATCGCGGCCTCGGCGGCGCGGATGGCGCGGTTCTCGCCCTCGGCCTCGCCCGTGCCCATCATCGCCTTGCCCATCTCCGCCATCACGGTCCGGATGTCGGCGAAGTCGAGGTTCACCAGCCCCGGCGACATCATGAGGTCGGTCACGCCGCGGACGCCCATGTACAGGACCTGGTCGGCCATCTTGAACGCCTCCTTCCAGCCGGTGCGCTCGTTGGCCAGGCGGAACAGGTTCTGGTTCGGGATGACGATCAGCGTATCCACGTACTGCTGCAGCTCGATGATGCCCTGTTCGGCCGCCTTGGTCCGCCGCGCCCCCTCGAAGGTGAAGGGCTTGGTCACGACGCCCACCGTCAGCACGCCACGTTCCCGCGCCAGCTGCGCGATCACCGGGGCCGCCCCCGTGCCGGTGCCGCCGCCCATGCCGGCGGTGATGAACACCATGTGGGTGCCTTCCAGGTGCCGCATCAGCTCGTCCGCCGCCTCCTGCGCCGCCGCCCGGCCGATCTCGGGCTTGGCGCCGGCCCCCAGGCCCTGCGTCAGATGCGGGCCCAGCTGGATGCGGCGGTCCGCCTTGCTGTGCTGCAGCTGCTGCGCGTCGGTGTTGGCCACGACGAAGTCGACCCCCTGCAGGCCCGAGGCGATCATGTTGTCCACCGCGTTCGTCCCGCCGCCGCCGACGCCGATCACCGTGATGCGCGGCGTGAAGTCGGTGTGCGTGACGACGGGGACAGTGAGGTTGAGGGTCATTCTTGGGCTCCCGTAGCGTAGGAAACTGGGGTTTGGATGATGGCAGCGCAGCGATGGGCGGCGGCGATGGGCAGGAGGGTCGGGCTGGATCGTTCCAGGTGGTGTGGCACAGTGTTCCGGAGTCGGGCTCCCCTCATCAGACGCGGTCCCGAAGAAAGTTCACGATCCGGCGTACGAAGCCCGCCGGCGCGTCGTCCTCCAGATCGATGTCGGCCAGGCTGCGCCCGGCGCCCGAGGCCCAGTGCAGCAGCCCCGCGGCGGTCGCGAAGGCTGGGCCGTCATGCAGCTCCGGCAGGCCGCGGATGGCCTGCGGCCGCCCGATGCGGACCTGCCGGTCCAGGATGCGGGCCGCCATCTCGCGCACGCCCACCAATTGGCTGGCGCCCCCGGTCAACACGACGCGGTTGCCCGACTCGTGCGCGAGGCCCGCGGATTCCAGCCGGTCGCGCACCAGCTCGAACGTCTCCTCGAGCCGGGGGCGGATGATGCTCACCACCTGGCTGCGCGGCACGCGGTGGATGTTGTGCTCCTCCTCGCCGACCAGCGGCACCGGCAGCATCTCGCGCTCGTCGTCCGGGCTGCCCTCGGCGTTGCCGTACAGCGTCTTCAGCCGTTCGGCGTGCGCCACCGGGGTGCTCAGCATGCGGGCGATGTCGTTGGTCACGTGGCCGCCGCCCACGGGCAGCTGGGCGGTGTGCACCAGGTTGCCCTCGCTGAACACGGCCAGGTTCGTGGTGCCGCCGCCCATGTCGATCACGGTGGCGCCCAGCTCCCGCTCGTCGTCCACCAGCGTCGCCAAGCCGGCGGCGAAGGGCGCGCTCACCAGCTCGGACAGGTTCAGCTCACAGCGCTCCACCATGGTCATCAGGTTGCGCAGCGCGGTGGCCCCGGCGTCGACCACATGCAGCCGTGCCATCAGCTGCTCGCAATGCAGGCCGCGCGGGTCGGCGACGCCCGGGGTCTCGTCCACGCCGAAGCCCAGCGGCAGCACGTGGATGGTGTCGCGCCCCTCGAAGGTCGCGCGGCTGCGGCCCTCGTTAATCACCCGGCGCAGGTCCTGCTCGGTGACGGTGCGGCCGCCCACCGGCCATTGCAGGTTGATCTGCCGGCTTTCCGGATGCCCGCAGGTCAGGTTCACGATGACGCTGCGCAGGTGGTGCTGCGCCATCTCCTCCGCGTCGCCCACCGCGCGGCGGACCGCCTGCTCCGAGAGGTCCAGGTCCGTGATGCCGCCCTGGCGCACCCCGCGGGAGGCGTGCAGGCCGAACCCCGTGACGCGCACCGTGCCGTCGCCGTCGACGCGGCCGATCAGGCAGCAGACCTTCGTGCTGCCGACGTCGAGCACGCCGAAGGGGCCGCTGCGGATCGGCTTGGCCCGCGGCGGATCGGGCGGCATCGCGGGCGGCAGCACCGGCCCGGCCCCCGGGCCCTTGGAGGCCGAGAGCTCGGCGCGGCCGAACCGGGCGCGGGGCAGGTCCTTCATGTCGGCCGCCGGGGCGTGGTGGCCGGCTTGGGCTCGGGCGCCGGGCGCACGACCAGGCGGTCGTTCAGGCGCATGTCCACGGTCTGCAGCGGGCGGTCCAGCAGGGACTGGCTGGACTGAAGCTCCATCAGCCGCGCCAGCGCCGCGCCCTCGTTGCCCTCGGGCAGCAGCACGTCGGCACCGTTGTGCAGGCGCAGGTTCCAGCGGCGCTCGCCGACCCGGACCGCGGCGACGACGCGGGACTTCAGGTCCGGCAGCGCCGCGATGGCGTCCAGCAGGGCCGCCGCGGCTTCCGGCGCGCCCTGGCCGACGACCAGCGGCAGCGTGGCGAAGGCGGTCGCGTCCTTGGCCGGGTCCTGCTCGGCGACCAGCTGGCCCAGGCGGTCGATCAGCACGAACTTGCCGCCGGACTGCCAGACGGCATAGGGCCGGCGCTCCTGCAGCGTCACCACGATCGTCCCGGGCAGCCGCCGCTCGACGGTCGCGCTCTGCACCCAGGCGAGCTGCTCGATCCGCGCCCGTGCGGCCTCGAGCGAGAAGCCGAGCAGCTTGTCGCCGGGGCTGACGCCCAGCGCCGCGCGCAGCAGGGGCTCCGGCGTCTTCTCCCGCCCCTCGACCACCACCTGGCGCACGGACAGGCCGACCGCGTTGCCGACCTTCTCGCGCCAGTTGGCGACGGTGCTGCCGGGCTGGACGGTGCGGACCAACGACGCGATGCCCGCGACGGCGATCAGCACCACCAACGCCAGGCCCGCGGGCCGCAGCAGCCGGCGCTGCCGCCGCCAGAGCAGCGCCCGCCGCGAGGGACGCTCGCCGGCCGGGCGCGGCGGCTTGGCCGGGGTGCGGAGCGGCGTGCGATGAGAGAGGGGCGGCCGCTCGGAGAGCATGTCTGCGGTCATGCGCGACATGTGGCGTTCTCGACCATCCAGGTGCACAGCGCCGGGAACGAGATGCCGACATGGGCCGCCTGCTCGGGCAGCAGGCTGGTGGGCGTCAGGCCCGGCTGCGTGTTTACCTCCAGCAGGATCAGCCGGCCCGGCTTCGCGCCGGTGTCGTCGAACCGCATGTCGGCCCGGGTGGCCCCGCGGCAGCCCAGCGCGCGGTGGGCGGCCAGCGCCACGTCCATCGCACGGGCATAGGTCTCGGCGTCGATCGCCGCCGGGACCTGGTGGTGGCTGCCGCCGTCGCCGTACTTGGACTCGTAGTCGTAGAAGTCCCCGGCATCGGCATGGATCTCCGTCACGGCCAGTGCCCGGTCGCCCATCACCGCCACGGTCAGCTCGCGGCCGGGGATATACTCCTCCACCATGGCCGTGGGGCCGAACCGCCAGCTGCGTGCGATGTCCGCCCGGCGGTTGTCGCCTTCCCGCAGGATCTCGACGCCGACGCTCGAGCCCTCGTTCACCGGCTTGATGACGTAGGGGAGCGGCAGCGGGTCGGCGTACTCGAGCGCCGCGACATCGACCATGCGGCCCGGTGCCACCGGCAGCCCGGCCGCGGCGAAGACGGCCTTCGCCGCCTCCTTGTCCATGGCCAGGGCGGAGGCGCGGACGCCCGAATGCGTGTAGGGGATGCCGAGCCAGTCCAGCACGCCCTGGATCGCGCCATCCTCGCCGAACCGGCCGTGCAGCGCGTTGAACACGGCGTCGGGCCGCGGGTCCAGCGCGGTCAGCACGGCCTGCAGGTCTTCGCCCACCAAAATGGGCGTGACCGCGAACCCGGCCTCACGCAATGCCTCGATGACCAGGCGGCCGCTGCGGAGGCTGACCTCGCGCTCGGCCGAGATGCCGCCATACAGGACCGCGACGCGCTTCATGGGCTTTCTCCGGTCGGGCCGCTGGTTTGAGGGAGGCCGAGCCGCTTGATCTCCCATTCGAGCGTCGTGCCGCTCATGGCGTGCACGCGGCGCCGCAGCTCCTCGCCCAGGCCCTCGAGGTCGGCCGCCGTCGCGGTGCCGGTGTTGAGCAGGAAGTTGCAGTGCTTCTCGCTGACCTGCGCGCCGCCGCGCACGAGGCCGCGCGCGCCGGCGGCGTCGATCAGCTCCCATGCCTTCTGGCCGGGCGGGTTGCGGAAGGTGCTGCCCCCGGTGCGGGCCCGGACCGGCTGCGTCGCCTCGCGGCTGCTGCGGATCTCGGCCATGCGGGCGGCGATAGGGGCGGCATGGCCCGGGACGGCGCGGAAGCGGGCCCGCACGACGACGCCGCCGGGCGGCAGGGCGGCGTGCCGGTAGGCGAAGGCCAGCGCCGCGGCGGGCAGCCGGACCAGGTCGCCGGACCGGGTGACGAACTCGGCCCAGTCGAGCGTGTTCGCGACGTCGCTGCCGTAGGCGCCGGCGTTCATCGCCACGGCCCCGCCGATGCTGCCCGGGATGCCCGACAGGAACTCGAGGCCCGAGAGCCCGGCCGCCGCCGCGTGTTCCGCCACCGTCGCGTCGAGGCATGCCGCCCCGGCCACGACGCCGTCGCGCTCCACCACGATCTCGGCGAAGCCGCGGGCCAGGCGGACGACGAGGCCCGGGATGCCGCCGTCGCGGATGATGACGTTGCTGGCCGCGCCCAGGATGGTCAGCGGCACGTCATGCGGAAGGTCGTGCAGGAAGCGGCCGAGGTCGGGCGGGCTGGCGGGCCGGAACAGCGCCTCGGCCGGCCCGCCGACGCGGAACCAGGTCTTGTCCCGCAGCGGCGCATCCGCCTCGAGCCGGCCCAGGACGGGCGGCAGCCGATCGACCAGGCGGGACGGGGCCAAGGCGGCGCTCATCGCGCCCTCGCGGGGGCGGAGGCCCGGGCGCGCGGCGCTTCCGGCGGGGCCATCATACGGCACGCCTCTGCGGGGTCTGCAGGGCCGTCAGCTCGCCCGGCAGGCTTGCGGCCCAGGCGGTGATGTTGCCGGCGCCCAGGCAGATGACGAAGTCGCCGGGCTTGGCGATGGCGTGGACCATCTCGGCCAGGTGGGCCGGGTCGGGCAGGGGCACGACGCTGCGATGCCCGCTGGCCCGCAGCCCGTCCACCAGCGCGTCGCGCGTCACGCCCGGGATGGGGCTTTCGCCCGCGGCATAGACCTCGGCCACGATGACGGTGCCGGCGTCGTTCATGCAGGTGCAGAACTCCTGGAACAGGCTGTCCAGCCGGCTGTAGCGGTGCGGCTGCACCACGGCGATCACGTCCCGCGCCCCGGCCTGGCGCGCCGCCTTCAGCACCGCGGCGATCTCCACGGGGTGGTGGCCGTAATCGTCGATCACCGTGATCCCGCCGCTCTCGCCCGTTTTGGTAAAGCGGCGCTTGACGCCCTTGAAGCCGGCGAAGGCGCTGCGCAGCGTCGCGTCGTCCACGTCCATCTCGACCGCGACGGCGATGGCGGCCAGCGCGTTCTGCACGTTGTGGCTGCCGAGCATCGGCAGGCGGAAGGGGCCCATCCGGCGGGTGCTGTTGCGGGCCCGGTCGGTGAACACGACCTCGAACGTGGCGCCCAGCTTGTCCATGACCAGGCGCTCGGCCCGCACGTCGGCCTGCGGCGAGAAGCCGTAGGTGACGATCCGCCGGTCGGACAGGCGCGGGATCATCGACTGCACGCCCGGGTGATCGATGCAGAGCACGGCGAAGCCATAGAAGGGCACGTTGGCGACGAACTGGTCGAAGCCGGCCGACATCGCCTCGGCGCTGCCCCAATGGTCCAGGTGCTCGGGGTCGATGTTGGTCACGATGGCGATCGTGGCGGGCAGGCGCAAGAAGCTGCCGTCGCTCTCGTCGGCCTCCACCACCATCCACTCGCCCTCGCCCAGGCGCGTGTTGCTGCCATAGGCGTTGATGATGCCGCCGTTGATGACCGTGGGGTCCATGCCCGCCGCCTCCAGCACGCAGGCGACGAGGCTGGTGGTCGTGGTCTTGCCGTGGGTGCCGCCCACCGCGATGGCCCAGCGCAGGCGCATCAGCTCGGCCAGCATCTCGGCCCGGCGCACCACGGGCACCAGGCGGCGGCGGGCGGCCAGCACCTCGGGGTTGTCCGCCCGCACCGCGGTGCTGACGACGACCACCTGGGCGTTCGCGACGTTGGCCGCGTCGTGGCCGACCGCCACCGGGATCCCCGCCTCCTTCAGCCGCCGCACGTTGGGGCCGTCGGCGATGTCGCTGCCCTGCACCGCGTAGCCGAGCGTGTGCAGCACCTCGGCGATCCCGGACATGCCGATGCCGCCGATGCCGACGAAGTGGATCGTGCCGATGCCGAGCGGGAGTGCCCTCATGCTGGGACCTTCTGCAGAAGTCGTTCGACCTGGGTTGCGAGTGCCGCGGCGGCATCGGGGCGGCCATGGGCGGCGATCGCGTGCGCCTTCATGGCGAGCAGATCGGGGCACGGCAAGGTGTGGGCGAGAAGCCCGGCCAGCCGGGTGGGTTCGGCCGCGAACTCCGCCTGGTCCAGGACGTCGGCGTCGATCGCGGCGGCGTTGTGGGCCTGGTGGTCGTCGATGGCGCCGGGCAGCGGCACCAGCAGCGCGGGTCGCCCGATGGCGGCGATCTCGGCGACCGTGCTGGCACCGGCGCGGGCGATGATGAAATGGGCCGCGGCCAGGCGGGCAGCCATGTCGGGGAAAAAGGCCGAGAGCTCGGCCGGCACGTCCATCGCGGCATAGGCGGCGGCGACGCGGCCGAGGTCTTCCGGCCGGCATTGCTGCACGACCCGAAGCCGGGCACGCAGCCCGGCCGGCAGCAGCGCCAGGGCAGGCGGCACGGCATCGCTGAACACCCGCGCGCCCAGGCTGCCCCCGGTGACGAGCAGATGGATCGGGCCGGAGGAGTCGGGCGGCGTGTAGGCCTGGCCGGCCAGCGCCTGGATCGCCGGGCGGACCGGGTTGCCCGTCACGACCGTCGGGCGGGTCCCGGGAAGGCCGCTTGTGTCGGCCATGCCCAGGGCCAGCGTGTCGGCGAAGCGGGCCAGGGCGCGGTTGGCCCGGCCCAGCACGGCGTTCTGCTCGTGCAGCATGACGGCCGGGCGGTGCCGCACCAGGCGCGCAGCCAGGACGGGCGCGATGCTCGGGTAGCCGCCGAACCCCACCACGGCGGCGGGGTGCAGACGCTGCATCAGTGCCCGGGCCTGCAGCGTTCCGGCCGCGAGCGCCATGGCGCCGGCCGCCGCGCGCAGCGGGCCGCGCCCGGCTAGCCCGGCGCCCTTCAGCACGAAGCTCTCGCGCTCCTGGAAGGTGGGGGACGCCAATGCACCGCTGCGGGCATCGGTCATCAGCACGATCCGGTGGCCGCGCGCGACCAGCTCGGCCGCCAGCGCCTCGGCCGGGAAGACATGCCCGCCCGTGCCGCCCGCGGCGATGACGATGGGTGCCGCCGGTGCGCCCCTCATCGGGACCCGTCCTCGATGCGGGTGCGGCGGCGGGTCAGCGCCAGCAGCATCCCGATCCCCAGCGCCACGGCCAGCACGGAGCTGCCGCCATAGCTGACGAAGGGCAGAGTCATGCCCTTGGTCGGGATCAGGTGCAACGAGCTGGCCATGTTGACGAAGCTCTGCAGCCCGAAGCTGGTCACGAGCCCGGTGGCGGCCAGCACGATGAACAGGTCCTGTTCGGCCAGCAGGCGCAGCAGGCCGCGGATGACGATGAAGCCGAAGATGCCCAGCACCAGCAGGCAGATCACGAGCCCGAACTCCTCGCCCATCACGGCGAAGACGAAGTCGGCATGCGCGTCGGGCAGCGAATCCTTCACGCGGCCTTCGCCCGGGCCCCGCCCGAGCAGGCCTCCATTGCCGAACGCCTCGAGCGCGGTGTTGACCTGGTAGCTGTCGCCCGAGGCCGGGTCGAGGAACCGGGTGACGCGGCTGCGCACATGGGGGAAGAAGCTGTAGGCTGCCATCGCCGCCCCGACGATCCCGCCGCCCGCGACGCCGACCAGCGCCAGGTTCAGCCCGCCGACGAACAGCTGCACGAAGAACACGCAGCCCACGACGGCCAGCATCCCCATGTCCGGCTGCGACTTGAGCAGCAGCGCGATGACCGCGAAGACGCCGCAGGCAACCAGCCGTCCGGGGAAGCGACGGGTGCGGACGGCCTCGCTCAGCAACCAGGCGGTGACGACGGCGAAGCACGGCTTGAGGAACTCGCTCGGCTGCAGCGTCATGAAGGGGACGGAGATCCAGCGGCGCGCGCCCTTGATCTCGACCCCGTGCACGAGCGTCACCAGGGTGAGCAGGATGGCGCCGAGGCACCCCAGAAGCGCCAGGCGCCGGATGCCGCGGGGCGACAGGAGAGAGGTGCCGACGACGATGGCGCCGGCCATCGCCAGGAACACGACCTGCTTGGCGATGAAGATGTCGCGCGACTGGTGGATGCGCTCGGCGACGGCGGGCGAGGCGGCCAGCATCATGATGTAGCCGAAGCCGATGAGGGTCGCGACGGCGAACAGGGTCCAGCGGTCGACGGTCCACCACCAACGGCCGAGGGTCGATGTGTCGGCGCGGCTGAGGACGGGCATCAGCCGGCTCCCCCGGACGCATCGACCGGCACGCCGCCGCACGGCGCGGCGCCGCCCACGAGGCCGTGCGGCGCGGCGCCGCACATGGGGCCGCACGGCGCGGCGCCGCACACGAGCTCGCGGAAGCGGTCGCCGCGGGCGTCGAAGCCCGTGAACTGGTCCCAGCTGGCGCAGGCGGGGGACAGCAGGACCGTGGTGGCGTCCAGCTGCCGCGCGATGGGCCGGGCGGCGGCGACGGCGGCCTCCAGCGTGCCCGGCGTGCTGTGCGGGACTCCGGCGGCGGCCAGCGTCCGGGCCAGCTGCGGGGCGTCGCGGCCGATCAGCAGGGCATGGACGATGCGGGGGAACAGCGGGCGCAGCGGCTCGATCCCGCCTGCCTTGGCCATGCCGCCCGCGATCCAGACGATGCGGTCGTAGCAGGCCAGGGCGCAGGCGGCGGCGTCTGCGTTGGTGGCCTTGCTGTCGTTGACCCAGGCGATGCCCTCGATCTGTGCCACGCGCTGCTGGCGGTGCGGCAGGCCCGGGAAGCTGGCGATCCCGGCGGTGATCGCGTCGTCGAACAGGCCCAGCGACCGGGCCAGCGCCGTGGCCGCCGCGGCGTTCTGCGCGTTGTGCGGCCCGGGCAGCGCGGGCGCCTCGACCAGCGGCATGATCGGGCCGTCGGCGTCGCGCAGCATCCCCGCCTCGGCCCAGATGCCGGCGGGCCGGACGCCGGAGACGGTGATGCAGCGCATGCCTGCCGCCAGCGCCGCCGTGCCGTCGTCGTCGATGCCCAGCACGGCGGTGTCGGCCGCGGTCTGCCGGTCGAAAACGTGGCGCTTGGCGTCCGTGTAGGCCGCCATCGTGCCGTGCCGGTCCAGGTGATCGGGGCCGAGGTTCAGCAGGGCGGCGGCGTCGAACCGCAGGGTGGTCAGGCGCTCCAGCATGTAGGACGACATCTCCAGGACGTAGACGCCGTCATCGCCGAGCAGCGGCAGAGCGAGGGAGGCGGTGCCCAGGTTGCCGCCCGCGGCCGAGTCGACGCCAGCCTGAACCAGGATGTGGTGCAGCAGCGCCGTGGTGGTGCTTTTGCCGTTGGTCCCGGTGATGCCGACGAAGCGGGCGCGGCTGCCCGCGGCGCGGACCGCCTGGAACAGCAGCTCGGCGTCCGACAGGATCGGGATCCCCGCCGCGCGGGCGGTCAGCGCCGCCGGGTGCGGGGCGGGCAGGGTGTGCGGGATGCCGGGGCTGAGCACCAGCGCGTCGATGCCGGCATAGCCCGATTGCGGGTCGTGCAGGGGCAGGGTGGCGCCGGCGCGCGCGGCCGGGCTGTCGTCCCACACGGTGACGGCGGCCCCCATCGCGGCCAGCGCCTGCGCGGCCGGAAGCCCGTTGCGGCCCAGGCCCACGACGGCGTAGCGGCGCCCCGCGAACAGGGTGGCGGGCCAGGCGATCCTTGAATCTTCCCGGGCTTTCATCGGATTTTCAACGTCGCCAGCCCCACCAGGGCCAGGATCACCGAGACGATCCAGAACCGGATGACGATCGTGGGTTCCGCCCAGCCCTTCTTCTCGAAGTGGTGGTGCAGCGGCGCCATCAGGAACACGCGCCGCCCGGTCCGCTTGTACCAGAACACCTGGATGATGACGGACACCGTCTCGACCACGAACAGCCCGCCGACGATCGCCAGCACGAACTCGTGCTTGGTCGCGACCGCCACGGCACCGAGCGCGCCGCCCAGGGCAAGGCTGCCGGTGTCGCCCATGAACACGGCGGCAGGCGGCGCGTTGAACCACAAGAAGCCGATGCCGGCGCCGATCAGCGCCGACAGGAAGACGCCCAGCTCGCCCACGCCCGCCACGGGATGCAGCTGCAGGTAATCGGCGAACAGCCGGTTGCCGACCAGGTACGCGATCAGCGCGAAGACGCTGGCCGCGATGATGGTCGGCACGATGGCGAGCCCGTCGAGCCCGTCCGTGAGGTTGACCGCGTTGCTGCTGCCGATCATCACGAACATGCCCACCAGCGGGAAGGCGTAGCCGAGCGGGATCAGCACCTCCTTGAACACCGGGATCGTCAGCCCGGTGCCCAGCGGCCCGCGGGTCAGCAGCATGATCGACACGGCGCAGGCAAAACCCATGATCAGCTGAGCGATCAGCTTGGATCGGGCGGAGACGCCCTTGGTGTTGCGGCGGGAGAGCTTGAGGTAGTCGTCGACGAAGCCCACGCCGCCATAGCCGAGCGTCAGCAGCAGGACGGACCACACATAGCCGTTCCGCAGGTCCGCCCAGAGCAGGGTCGAGATGGTGAGCGACAGCAGGATCAGGACGCCGCCCATGGTGGGGGTGCCCTTCTTCTCCAGGATGTGCCGCTCGGGCCCATCAAGCCGGATGGGCTGGCCGCCGCGCTGGACGGACCTCAGCCAGCGGATGACCCGGGGGCCCAGCACGAAGCTGATGAACAGCGCCGTCAGGCAGGCGGCGCCCGAGCGGAAGGTGATGTAGCGGAACAGGTTGGCCAGGATGAACTGGTCCGCGACGCCGCGCGCGAGATTGAACAGCACTAGCCGGGCACTCCAGGCGGAAGGCCCTGTTCCAGCGCGCGGACGACCACGCGCATGCGGCTGCCGAGGCTGCCCTTGACGAGGACCGCGTCGCCCGGACGGACGGCGGCGGCGACGAGGGGGGCGAGCGACTCGGCATCGCCGGCGTGGGCGCCCTGCAGCGCCGGGGGCATGCGGTCGTACAGCGACCGGGTGAAGGGGCCGCACGCATAGAGCAAGTCGGCGGCCTGCGCCACATCGGGCGCCAGGCCCTCGTGTTCGGCGCGGGCGAACTCGCCCAGTTCCAGCATGTCGCCCAGCACAGCCAGGCGGCGGGCGCCGGGCAGCAGCCGCAGCACCTGGAGCGCGGCGCGGACCGAGGCCTGGGACGCGTTGTAGCTTTCGTCCAGCAGCAGGATGTCGCCGACCCGGCGCTGCTGGCCGCGTCCGACCATCGGGCGAAACGCCTCGAGCGCGGTGGCGGCGCGCTGCGGGTCGAGGCCCAGGGCATGCCCGACGGCCAGGGCGGCCAGGCCGTTGAACACCATGTGGGCGCCCGGCGCGGCCAGGTGGAACCGCACGTCCCGGCCCGCCACGCTGGCGCGGACGGCGGTGCCGTCGGCGGCCGGGTCGGTATGCAGGACATGGATGTCGGCCGGGGATGCCTGGCCGAAGGTGACGACCGGCCCCGCGGCGTGGGCGCGCAGCACGGGGCCGAACCCGCCATCGTCCGACAGGGTGGAGACCCCGCCCGGCACCAGCGCGTCGAACAGGCTCGCCTTCTCCTCCGCGATGGCCTGCAGGCTGCCCATGTGGCCGATATGCGCCGAGGCGACCGTGGTCACGACGGCGACGTGCGGGGCCGCGAGCCGGGCCAGCGGCAGGATCTCGCCGGGGTTGTTCATCCCGATCTCCAGCACGCAGAACGCGGCGGCCTCGGGCAGCCGCGCCAGGGTCAGCGGGACGCCCCAATGGTTGTTGTAGCTGGCCTCGGCGGCGTGGGTGGGCCCGAACGCCGACAGGATGGCGCGCAGCATCTCCTTGGTCGTGGTCTTGCCGACGCTGCCCGTCACCGCGACGACCCGGCCCTGGAACCGCGCCCGCGCCGCCGCGCCCAGCGCGGTGAGACCGGCCAGCGTGTCCTGCACCAGCAGCGCCGGCGCGCCGTCGGGCACGGACGCCGCGTCGCTCGCCATGACCCCGGCCGCGCCGCGGGCCAGCGCCGCCCGGATGTGGCCGTGCCCGTCCGTCGTGCCCTGCAGCGCGACGAACAGGTCGCCCGGCTGCAGCGTGCGCGTGTCGATCGAGACGCCATGGACGGCGAAGGGCGCCGTGACGGTGCCGCCGGTCGCCTGCGCCAGCGCCTCGGAGGTCCAGAGGGCGCTCATGCGGCCGGTTTGCCAAGCATCGGGCCGCCACCGGCAAGGCGGCGGATGGTCTCGGCATCGTCGAAGGGGGTCGTGATCCCGCCCTGGGTCTGGCCGCTCTCATGGCCCTTGCCGGCCACGGCGAGCACGTCGCCGGGGCGGAGCATGCCGAGTGCGGCGGCGATGGCCTGGGCGCGGTCGCCGATCTCGAGCGCGCCGGGGCAGGCGGCGCGGATGGCGGCGCGGATGGCGGCCGGGTCCTCGGAGCGCGGGTTGTCGTCGGTGACGATCGCCTGGTCGGCGAGGCGCGCGGCGACGGCACCCATCAGGGGCCGCTTGCCGCGGTCGCGGTCGCCGCCGGCGCCGAAGACGAGCACCAGGCGGCCTTCGGTGTGCGGGCGCAGCGCCGAGAGCAGCCGCTCCAGCGCATCGGGCGTGTGGGCATAGTCCACATAGGCGGCGGCGCCGTCGGGTTCCGCCGCCAGCTCCATCCGGCCGCGGACGCCGACCAGATGGGGCAGGTGGGACAGGGGGTCGATGACGCCGGCGGCCTCGGCCAGGGCGGCGGCCAGCAGGGCGTTCTCGGCCTGGAAATGGCCGGGCAGCGGCAGCTCGATCGTGCGTCCGGCGCCCAGCGCCAGGGTCTGGCCGCCGGGCCGCGGCGTGGCGCGGAAGGGGGCGACGCGGCTGACATGGAGCCGGTGCGCCGCCGCAAGGGCGGCCAGGGCGGACCAGCTCTCGGCATCAAGGGACGGGCCGGCGATGGCGGCGGCACCCGGCGGCAACAGGGTGAAAAGCCGCAGCTTGGCGGCGCGATAGGCCTCGAGCGTGCCGTGGTAGTCCAGGTGGTCGCGGGTCAGGTTGGCGAAGCCCGCTGCGGTGAGCGCCACGCCATCGAGGCGGAACTGGTCGAGCCCGTGCGAGGAGGCCTCGAGCGCCACGGCCTCCACGCCGTCGCGCGCGAGGCGGGCCAGGGTCTCGGCCAGCGTCACGGGGTCGGGTGTCGTGAGGCCGGGCTCGCCCGCGCCGTCGGGGCCGATGACGCCCAGCGTGCCCAGGCTGGCGGCCCGCAGCCCCGCCAGACGGAAGATCTGGCGCAGGAAGTCGGCCGTGCTGGTTTTGCCGTTGGTGCCGGTGACGGCGACGATCGTGCGCGGCTGCGGCCCGGCCTGCAGCGCGGCCAGGCGGGCCAGGGCGCGGCGCGGCTCCGGGTCCAGGATCAGCGGCCGCGGCGGGACGCCCTCGGGCCAGGCCGTGCCGGTGGGGGCCAGGATGGCCGCGGCGCCGGCGCGGACGGCGTCGGCGATGAAGGCGCGGCCGTCGGCCCGCGTGCCCGGAAGGGCGGCATACAGCATGCCCGGGCGCACCTGCCGGCTGTCGGCCGTGATCCCGGCGAAGGCGGCCGGCAGACCGGCAGGCGGCGCGATGTCCAGGGTGCGCAGCATCTCAGCGGTCGTTGGCGGCTGGGGCAAGGCTGGCCTCGTGCTGCCGCTGCGGGCCGGGCGGGATGGCGGGCACGCTCGCGGGTGCGCTGGCGGGCGCATGCAGGGGCGACGTCGCCGGATGCGGCGGCACGTGCGCCATCGGGGTGTCGCGGAAGCCGGCGGGGCGGCCCGGCTGAAGCGGCATATAGAGCGAGGCCTGGATCGCCGCGGCATTGGTCGTCTCGGGCATCAGGCCCAGCATCGGCCCGATGCGGGCGATGACGCGGCCCGCGCCCGGCGCGCTGACGGCGCCCGCCGTCGAGTAGCCGCCGGTGCTGGCGTTGCCCTTCGGCTCGTCCAGCATGAAGTATACCGCGTATTTCGGGGCGTTCATGGGGAACACGCTCATGAAGGCGCTGACGTTCGTGTGCTTCTTGTAGCCGTGGCCCGACGTCTTCTCGGCCGTGCCGGTCTTGCCGCCCACGAAGTAGCCCGGCACGTCGGCCGGCTTGCCGTAGCCGTCGGTCACCACGAGGCGCATCAGCTTGCGCAGCGTGTCGCTCGTGCCCTGCTGCATCACCCGCGTGCCCTCGCGCGGCGGCGCGCCGGGCTCGGGCGCCAGGATGGTGGGGCGCAGCACGATGCCGCCGTTGGCGATGGCGGCGGTGCCGCGCACCACATGCAGCGGGCTGACGGCGATGCCGTGGCCGAAGCCCACCGTCATCGTCGCGATCTCCTTCCAGTTCTCGGCCTTCTGCACGATCGGCTGGCCGGCCTCCGGCAGCTCCACCCCGATTCGCGCGAACATGCCCATGCGCTGCAACCAGGTGCGCTGACGCTCGCTGCCGACGGCCTGGGCCATGTGGGCGGCCCCGAGGTTCGACGAGTAGGCGATCACCTCGGGCAGGGTCAGCACACGGTGCTTGCCCTCGAAGTCCGAGATGGTGAAGCGGCCGATCTTGATGTCGTGGCCGGCGTCGAAGCTGCTCCACAGCTGGGCGGCCCCGGTGTCCAGCGCCATCGCGGCGGTCTGCAGCTTGAAGGTGCTGCCGGGCTCGTACATGCCGGTGACGGCGCGGTTGAACCGCTCCTCGTTGCGCGCCTCGCCCGGCTTGTTCGCGTCGAAGTCGGGCAGGCTGACCATGGCGATCACCTCGCCGGTGCGGACGTCCATCACGATCCCGCAGGCGCCGATGGCCTGGAACTGCTCCATCGACTTGCTCAGCTCGTCGCGCACGGCCGCCTGCACGCGGACATCGATCGACAGGCGCAGCGGCTCCGGGTCTTCGCGCAGGCGCTGGTCGAAGAAGCGCTCGGCGCCGGCCACGCCATGCGCGTCCACGTCGACGGCGCCGACCACGTGCGCGCCGACGCGGCCCTGCGGATAGCGGCGGCGCTCGGTGTTCTGGAAGTAGATGCCCGGGATGCCGAGGTTGTTGACGGCCAGCTGCTCGCGCGGCGAGATGTTGCGCGCCAGATAGACGAACTGCTTGGCGGCAACCAGGCGGGCCCGCACCTTCTCGAGGTCTAGCCGTGGGATCACCTGTTTCAGCTTGGCGGCGGCGTCCGCGGTGTCGATCATCTCCTTGGGGTTGGCGAACAAGGCCGAGGTCGGCAGCGACAGCGCGAGGATTTCGCCATTGCGGTCCACGATCATCGCCCTTGTGCGCGGCCCCGCGACGGCCGGGTTGGCCGCGTCGTTCTGGGCTATGGCAGCCCCGGCCGCGCCGGCCATGCCCGGCGGGGGCGGCGGGCCATACAGCGGCGAGCCCGGCGCGCCGGGCGCCGTTTCCGCAGCCATCAGGCCTGGCGGCGCAGGCAGGGCGGCGCGCGGCTTCGGCTGGATGGGCACCACGACGGTCGCGCCGGCCAGCTTGATCGCGACCGCCCCGAACAGGATCGTGAACCCCCCGGCGGCCAACAGCAGGCGGGACCGCGTCTTCTCGAGCAGCGCACGCCGCACCAGGTCCGGCGCCGTCACCCTGACGTGCTGGACGGCCGGCATCTCGCGCGGGGCGACCCGGCCGCCCGGGGGCGGGGCGTCGGGCCGGGGGGCCTGGGGTGGCTGCGGGGTCATGGGGGACCGGTCACCGCGCCGTGGCGGCGCCATAGGGGACCGGTGCGGGCAGCGCCACGCGGCCTGCGCCGCCCAGGGCGCTGGCGGTCCCGAGGGCGCTGCCGTTGAACGCCCCCCCGACCGCCCCGACGCCGGCCGTCGAGGTGCTGGCGGGCACGATCAAGGGTGCGGACGCCCGGGTTGCCCGGGCACCGGCTTCGGCGGCGGCCGGGCGGGCGGGCGCGGCCATCGGCGAGGCCGAGACGTTGACGATCGGGGCCATGATCCGGGGCGCCGGGGGCGCTGCGGCCGGAAGCGGTGCGGGGCTCGCGGCCGGAAGGGCGTTGCGGGAGGCCGCGACCGACTGGACCGGGGCCGGAACTGAAGGAAGGGCGGACGCCGGAGCGGGAGCCGCTGCGGACCGTGCCGCAGGGCGGGGCGCCGGGGCCTGGTCCGGCGGCTGCGGCAGGGACGCGAGCTGCATCGGCGGCGTTGCCACCGGCCTGGTCGGTGTCGCCGCGACCAGGGCCGGCTTCGGGACCGGGGACGCGGCGGGCAAGGTGGCGATCGCCGGCGCCGGCCGGGCTGCGCCAGGGATCACGCCAGGGACCGCGCCAGGGACCGCGCCAGTGACCGGCAGGGCCTGCGGTGCCTCGTCCAACGGAGGAGTCATGAATGCGCCGGGGGGCAGGGGCGCCGGCAGCCGGTTGCCGAGATCGGCCAGCGCGACGAACTGCGTCGGTGCCAGGGTCCGCAGCGCCAAATGCTGGTGCGACAGCTCCGCCAGGCGCTCGGGCTCGTTCAGCAAAGCCCATTCGCCCTTCAGCACGCCCACCCGTTCCCGGGTCTGGTCGATCTGCTTCAGCTGGTGGGCGATCTGCCGGTCCAGCATCTGGGCGCGGTGCTTGGTCTGGTAGAGGTACAGCCCGGCGCCGGCGGCGAGCAGCATGCAGATGCAGGTGAAGGGTCGGATCATGGGCGGAACCCGTCTGTGTCGGCGGTTGCGGGAGGGGTGGATGGAAGCCGGGCCATGGCGCGCAGCCGGGCGCTGCGGGCGCGGGGGTTGGCGGCGATTTCGGCCGGACCGGGGCGGCGGGCGCCGCGGGTCAGCAGGCTGAACCGCGGTGCGGTGCGGGGCATGAGGCCCGATGGGGCGTGCCGCGAGGGGGCAGGGGTCTGCCCGGCGGCGTCCTGCATGAATCGCTTGACCAGCCGGTCCTCGAGCGAGTGGAACGACACCACCACCAGGCGCCCGCCGGGGGCCAGCAGGGCCGCGGCAGCCGCCAGGGCCCGCTCGATCTCGCCCAACTCGTCGTTCACCCGGATCCGCAGCGCCTGGAAGCTGCGCGTGGCCGGATGGATGCCCGACTTCTCGGGCGGGACGACGCTGCGCACGAGGGTGGCGAGCTGCTGCGTGGTCGTGATGGGTGCCGTGGCCCGCGCCGCCACGATGGCCCGCGCGATCCGGCGCGACAGACGCTCCTCGCCGAGCTGGAACAGCGTGTCGGCCAGCTCGTCCTCGGGCAAAATGTTGACGAGGTCGGCCGCGGTCGGGCCCGAGGCACCCATGCGCATGTCGAGCGGCCCGTCGGCCCGGAAGCTGAAGCCACGCCCGGGCTGGTCGATCTGGAACGACGAGACGCCGAGGTCCAGAACGATCCCGTCGAGGGTGGCGACGCCCTGGGCCTCGAGCAGGCCGAGCATGTCGCCGAACCGGCCTTCGAGCAGGTGCAGGCGGCCGGGGTGGCGCGCGGCCAGGCTGGCGCCCCGGGCGATCGCCTCTGGGTCGCGGTCGATGGCCCACAGCGTGCACGACGCGGCATCCAGGATGGCCGCGCCATAGCCGCCGCCGCCAAAGGTGCCGTCGAGATAGACGGCGTCGTCGCGGACTTCGAGCGCCTCGAGGACCTCGGGCAGCATGACGGGGATGTGGGTCAATGGGCTGTCCGGCCCGGCAGGGTGAGGCCGCGACTGCGCGCGCGTTCGCGGGCCTCGGCAGTGCGCCGGGCGGCGGCCTCAGGCTCCCAAATCTGGAACTGTCGGCCCAGGCCCATGAAGACGACGGCATCGGTCAAACCAGCGTGACGCACCAGGGAATCGGGCAGGACGATCCGGCCCTCCCTGTCTGCTTCCACAGGCCAGGCATCGGCGTAAAGGGCTGTCGTCAGGTCCGTGGTGTCTTCGCTGAACTGGTCCAGCCGATCGAGCGGCGTGGCGAGCGCCTCGAAGACCTCGGCGGGCCAGGCCTCGATGCAGGCAAGCGTGTGGGAGGACCGCAGCACGAGGCTTGCGGGACCGGCTTCGGCGCCCCGGCGCAGCACGCTGCGGAACTGGGCGGGGACGGAGACGCGGCCCTTGGCGTCGATGCGGTTCTGGTGGGTCCCGAGGAACTGGCTCATCGCGCGCGGTCCCCCTTTTTCATGGTCTGCCTGTGGCGCAGCGCCGGACGCCTATGGGCTATCATGGGATAATATGGGCGTCAAAGGGATTGAGGGTGCCGGTTGTGGGCGGACCCATGCCGCGCCGAGCAAAAACAAAGAGTTAAGCGAAGCGTCCGAATTCGCCCGCCGCCGTTGCGCCGACGACACGGTTTTCCTGCTTTGTTCTGGACAATTTTGCAGGTCAGAGGTGCCAGACGGCCTGTAAGCCGGGTTCTGTCCGGCCCCGAGGGACCGTGACGACCATTCCTCTGGGACGCGCCTTGCAGCACGCCTCGCGCGACCAACCCGGGCGACGGGGCGAGGACGCCCCTGCGTCACGCCAGCCGGTTTCCCGGTTCGGCGCCGCCGGCCACCCCTATTCGGTCTTGCTCCCGGTGGGGTTTACCCTGCCGCCCCCGTCACCGGGGGCGCGGTGCGCTCTTGCCGCACCGTTTCACCCTTGCCCCTGGGCCTTTCGGCGCAAGGGCGGTTTGTTTTCTGTGGCACTTTCCCTGGGGTCGCCCCCGCCGGCCGTTAACCGGCACCGTGTTCCCGTGGAGCCCGGACTTTCCTCGACACCCTTGCGGGCCCCGCGGTCGTCCAGCCGTCTGGCCCCGGCGTGATGCGCCCCGCGGCGGGTCCGGTCAAGCGCGGCTCAGCCGGACGTCCTACCCTGGCGCGCCATACAGGGCATCGACGGCCGCGATCCGCCACCGGGTTGCCGCGTCCGCCCCCGCGCCGAGGGACCCGGGACACCAGCGGCGCTGAAAGGCCCGCAGCGTGGTCGCGAGGTCGGGGATGGGGTAGCCGATGCGGGCGAGCGCCAGCGGGACCTCCGCCTCGGTCATGGGCACGGCCGGCGGGGCGTCGGGTTCGGGCCACAGGCCGATCCCGGCCGCGGCCAGGCCGGGCCAATCGAACAGCTCGCCCGGATCGTCCTTGCGGTCCGGAGCGATGTCGCTGTGGCCCACCACGTTGCGGGGATCGATGGGGTTGCGGGCGACGATGCCCTGGCACAACGCCCGCACCGCCGCCATCTGCGCCGCCGGGAAGGGGCAGTAGCCCCATTCATGGCCGGGGTTCACGATCTCGATCCCGATGCAGCGGTCGTTCAGCCCGCGGTGACCGCGCCAGAAGCTGATGCCGGCGTGCCAGGCGCGTCGCGCCTCCGGCACCAGGCGGAACACCGTCCCGTCCTCCTCGACGACATAGTGGGACGACACGCGGGCGACCGGGTCGCGCAGGCGGGCGATGGCCTCCGCCCCCGAGCGCATGCCGGTGTAGTGCAGCACCAGCGTGTCGACGGGCGTGCCGGGCGGGCGGTCGTCCTGGTTCGGGCTCGGCCGCTCGACAAGCGGGGTCACTTGACGGGCGGGCTCACAGGCCGCGGTCGCGCTTGATCCGGTCCCATGCCGCGTTGATCCGCGCGACCTTCTCGCTGGCGCGCGCGATGAACTCGGGCGGCACGCCGCGGGCGGCCAGGCTGTCCGGGTGGTTCTCCCGCACCTGGCGCAGCCAGATGGCGCGCAGCTCCTCGCCGGTGTTGCCGGGTTGGCCGCCCAGCACGGCGTAGGCGTCGTCCTGCTGCGGGTCGCGCCGGGCCGTGGCGCCGCGGGCCTGGTCCCAGGCGAGGGTATCGAGGCCGAAGGCGTGGTGGATCTGCCGCAGCATCTCGTGCTCGGACACGGTCAGCGCCTTGTCGGCGCGGCCGATGGCGAACAGCGCGGTCAGCACGTCCTCGAGCAGGCCCTTGTTCTCGCTGAAGCCGCGGCCCAGCTCCGTCGCATACGGCTCGAATCCGTCCGGGCTGTCGCGGGCCTGGTCGAACAGCCGGCCGATGTCGCGCACGGATGCGGGCGGGATGCGGAACTGGCGCTTGAAGGCGTCGATCTCGGCGCGGTTGACCGGGCCGTCCACCTTGGCGAGCTTGGCCGACAGCACCACGACCGCGATGGCGAACAGCTGGTCGCGGCTGCCCAGGCTGGCCGCCAGCCGGGCCGGGCCCAGCGGCGAGCCCCCGAGCAGGCTTTGGATATCGAGGCGCGGCAGCCCCCCGCCATCCGCACCATGCCCGAGCGCCGCGCCCAGCATGGCCCCGAACGGGCCGCCCAACGCGAACCCGGCGACCCCGCCCAGCAGCTTGCCCCAATAGCTCATAGGCTGCACCCTAATGCGGGAGCGGCGCGGGTAGAAGCGCCGATCAAGGAGATTGAGCGGGTGCATCGCGGCCGTATCGTGCTCGGCGGGGCCGCCCTGCTGGTGATCGTGCTGCTGGGCGGCGTCTGGCTGCTGCCCGGCATGCTCGACTGGAACCGCTATCGGGACGGGATCGCGGCGCTGGCGTCCCAGCAGCTCGGGCGGCCGGTGCATATCGGCGGCACCATCGGGCTGCAGGTATTGCCGCAGCCGATATTGACGGCGTCCGACATCACGGTGGACCAGGGCAGCCCGGGCCCCGACGTGGAGTCGGGCGGGGCGGCCGCTGGGCGTATCGAGGGCGGCCTGTCGTTCGAGGCCAAGGCGCTGCGGCTGCGGGTGAGCCTCGGGTCGCTGCTGGCCGGCCGGGTCGATGCGCGGGAGCTGACGCTGCAGGGGGCCGAGCTGCATCTGCCCTGGCCGCCGCGCGGCTCGTTGGCGGAGCGGCCGCCCTCGTGGCTGACGGGGCTGCAGGCCCGGGTAGAGGACAGCCGGCTGCAGGTGGGCGACCTCGTGTTCAGCGGGATCGACGCCAGCCTGACAACGGACCCCGACACCGGCACGCTGTCCGCGGCCGGCACGGGGCATGCGGGCCCCCGCAGCTGGCAGTTCACGGCGCGGCTGGCCCGGCCGGGGCGGGATGGCTCGGCGGGGCTCGACGTCAGCCTTGATGGGCTGGAGGCGCTGCGCGACACCGGCGGCACGTTCTCGGGGCAGATCGGCGCGGATGGCGCGCTGTCCGGCCGGGTGGCCGGGCGTGGGCCCGATCTGTCGCAGCTGATGCCGGCGCCCGCCGCGCCGTGGCGGGGGGACGGGCGGCTGACCGCGTCGGGCGGGCTCGCGGTCGCGGACGAGCTGGCGCTCGAGATCGGCGGCGTGCCGGCCCGGGGCGCGGTGGCGCTGCGGGTCCAGCCGCAGGCCCGGCTCGATGTCGCGATCGCCGCCGGACGCCTGGACCTTGACGCCTGGTTGCCGGCGCTGCTCGGGCGGAAGTCGGGCACCCTGCGCGCCGGCATCCCCACCGGGATCGATCTGTCGGCCGAGGCCGCGACGCTGGCGGGCGGCACGCTGCGCCGGGTGCGCGCCGGGGTGGACCTGGTCCGCGGCGCGCTGCTGCTGCGGGAGGTGACGGCGATCCTGCCGGGCGAGGCGGCGCTGTCGATCGCAGGCCAGGTCGCGACAGAGGGGACGGCGCGGCTGGATGGCACGGTCGGATTGGAGGCGCCGGACCTGCGGGCGACGCTGCGCTGGTTCGGGCGCCTGGTGCCCGCGGCGGCCACGCCGCTGCCGGACGGGGTGCTGCGGGCGGCGGACCTGTCGGCCCGGGTGGTCACGGAGGCCGGGTCGACCACGGTATCGGCGCTGCACGGCACGCTGGACGGCAGCGGCGTCGGCGGACAGGTCTCGTTGCGCATGCAGGCGCGGCCGGAGGTGTCGGGCACGCTGGAGCTGGAGCGCCTGGTGCTGGACGGCTGGGTGCCGGCGCCGGCCGCACTTTCGTCCGGTGAGGCGGCGGGCACGGTCCTGGCCGCGCTGCGGTCGCTGGACGCGGATGTGAAGCTGCAGGTCGGTGCCGCCTGGTGGGGCGGGGTGCCGCTGGGACCGGTGGCGGCCGAGTTGCAGACGGACGTCGCGCGGATCGCGCTGCGGCGGCTCGAGTTGCAGCCCTTCGGCACCCGGGTGTCGTTGTCCGGCCAGGTGCAGGAGGGCGGACGGCTGTCGGATGGCCGGATCGAGGTGACGGCGGGCGATCTGGGCGCGCTGCGGCCGCTGCTGGATGGCAGCACGTGGGCGGGCCCGGGCTGGGCGCCGCTGTTGCGGGGGCCCGGGCACCTCATGATCCTGGCCGCGGGCCCCGCGGACGCCCTGTCCGGGCGGGTGACGCTCGAGTTGGGCGACCTGCGGCTGGAGGCGCAGCCGGTGGTCAACCTGCCGGCCCGGCGGTGGGCCGGGCCGCTGACGCTGCATCACCCCGGGGCGCCCCGCCTGCTGGAGACGTTGGGCGCGGGCGGGACGGCGGCCTGGTTGGGCGACGGATCGCTTTCGCTGGTGGGCCAGGTCACGGCGACGCCTGGCCGGCTGGCCCTCGATGGGGCGACGCTTGCGGCAGGGGCCCTGCGCGGGACGGGCCAGGCCTGGATCGAGGGCCGCCGCGTCGCGGGCCAGGTGCAGTTCGAGACCTTGCCGCTGCCGCTGATCTATCCGCGCTCGCCCGATCCGCTGCCGCTGGCCTGGTTGCGGACGTGGCAGGGGGCGCTGCGGGTGGAGGCGGCGCAGGTGCTTGTGGGGCTGAGCCCGGTGCTGACGGCGGCCTCGGCCGATGTGGCGCTGCAAGACGGCGTGTTGCGGCTGGACCGGGTGGCGGCGCGGGCGGCGGGCGGCACGGTGGCGGGCGTGGTGGCGCTGGATGGCCGGTCGGAGCCGCCCACCCTGTCCATTCAGGGGCAGGCCACCGGGCTGGTGGTGGCGGGCGCGCTGTTCGAGACGCCGGTGGACCTGGTGGCCGGGCGCGCGGAGATCGCGCTCGATGTCACGGCCGCGGGCCACAGCCCGGCGACGCTGCTGGCCACGCTGAACGGCCAGGCGACGGTTCGCCTGTTCGACGGTCTCGCTTCGGGCTTCGACGTGGACGCGGCCGGGGCGGCGCTGTCGGCGCCGGACCCGCGCGTGGCCACGGAGTCGGTCCGGCGGGCGCTGCTGGCAGGAAAGACCCTGTTCACGACGATCGAGGCGCCGCTGACGCTCCGGCGCGGCGAGGTGGGGATGGAAGCCCGGCTCGTGACCGCCGCGGGCGAGGCGAGCCTGTCCGGCAGCCTCGACCTGCAGAGCGGGGCGGAGGACCTGCGGCTGCTGCTGCACCCCGTCGTGCCCGGCGGGGGCGAGGCGGCCGCGCTACTGCGGTTGGGCCTGCGGCTGACCGGCCCGGCCGGCAACCCGGTCCGCACCCCCGAACTGGCCGGGCTCGCCCGCTGGCTGGCCGACCGCCCGGCCCCATAACCCGGCCGGGCAGCCGCCCGCCTGGTCGTCCAGCAGGGCATAGACCAGGGCGACGAGCTGGATCGCGACCGGCTGATACCCGGCGCGATCGGCATCCTGCGCCATCGTGATCAGCCGGTCGGCCAGCATCAGCGGGCTGTCGGGACGGTTCAGGAACCGCCGATCGGGGCGGGCCGGGGGCCCCGCCGGCAAGACGAAGACGGGTCGGGACGGGGCGAGGGGGGTGTCCATGGAGTTTCTCCTGCGACGGCGGTGCTTGTTCACCGGCCGCCAGGATCACCTGGAAGTCATTGCGCCAACGTTAACGCGGCGCGCAGGGCGGCGACCCGGAGGCGCGAGGCCAGGTTCTCGCCGGGCTGCCGGCCGCTGTCGATCTCGGCCACCAGCGCGCCCAGCGACAGGGCGCGCGCCTGCGCCATGTCGCCCAGCACGGACCAGAATGCCGGTTCCAGCGCCACGCTGGTGCGATGGCCGGACAGGCTGAAGCTCTTCTTGGTCAGCAGGCCCGAAGCGGTCAGCGGGCCCGAATCGGTCAGCAGGCCCGGATCGGTCAGCGGGCGGGGGTTCGTCATGCCTGCAGCCGTGCGACGGCCCATTCGGCGGCCTCGGCCACCACCGGGTCCCTGTCGCCGCGCAGGTGCTCGGACTGGGGCAGCAGCGACGGGTCGCCGCTGTTGCCGATCGCGATCAGCACGTTGCGCACGAAGCGGTCGCGCCCGATCCGCTTCACCGGGCCGCCGGCGAACAGGCGCCGGAACCCCGCATCGTCCAGCGCGGCCAGCTCGGCCAGGCGCGGCGCCCGCAGATCGTCGCGCGCCACCAGCTTCGGGGGCGTGGCCGCGGCCTGCGCGAAACGGTTCCAGGGGCACACCGCGAGGCAGTCGTCGCAGCCGTAGATGCGGTTGCCCATCAAGGGCCGCAGCGCGTGCGGGATGGGCCCGGCGTGCTCGATCGTCAGATAGGCGATGCAGCGGGTCGCATCGAGCCGGTAGGGGGCGGGAAAAGCCGCGGTCGGGCACACGTCCAGGCAGCGCGTGCAGCGCCCGCACCGGTCCGCATGGGGCTCGTCGGGCGCCAGCGGCAGCGTCGTCATCACCTCGCCCAGCAGCAGCCAGGAGCCATGGGCGCGGGAGACGAGGTTGGTGTGCTTGCCCTGCCAGCCGAGGCCGGCCTGCCGGGCCAGGGGCTTCTCCATGACGGGTGCCGTGTCCACGAACACCTTGACGTCGGGCTGGTGCGGGGTGCCGCCATGGCGGACGATGAAGGCGGCCAAGTGCTTCAGCATGCCCTTGACCACGTCGTGGTAGTCGCGGTGCCGGGCATGGACGGAGACGGCGCCGCGGTCCCGCCGCGACAGCAGCGCCAGCGGGTCGTCGTCCGGCGCGTAGGACAGGCCGAGGCAGACGACGCTGCGCGCCTCGGGCCACAGCGCGACCGGGCCTGCCCGGCGGTCCGCGGTGTCGGCCAGCCACGCCATCTCGCCGTGCTGCCCGGCGTCCAGGAAGGCGGCCAAGCGCGCGCGGGCCTCGGGCGCCAGATGGGCCGGCGCGAAGCCCACGGCATGGAAGCCCAGCGCCAGCGCCTTCGTGCGGATGGCGCCCTTCACGCCGGGGGTTGCCGCCTGCATGGTGGTCGGCATGAAGGCGACGCTGCTCCTGCTGCTGCTGCTGTCCGGCTGCGGCGCCGATCCCGGCGGCACCTGCCGGCTGGACAAGCTGGCGGAGGTGCCGGTCCGGCTGGTGGCGAACGTGCCCGTGGTGACGGTGGAGATCAATGGGCGGCCCGCGTCGATGGTGGTGGACACGGGGTCCGACCGGACGGTGCTGACGCGCATGGCGGCCGGGCGGCTGGGCGTGGTGGCGGGGCCGGAGCGGCACCAGGTGGGCGGGGCGGCGGGGCTGACGTCGGTCGGTGCCGCACGGGTCGACACGCTGGCCGTCGGCGGGTTGCGACTGACGGGCCTGCCGGTCCTGCTGACGGACGCGCCGGCGCCGCCGATCGACGGCCTGCTCGGGATTGACGTGCTGGTCGGGACCGAGATGGAGCTGGACGTGCCGCACCGGCGCCTGGCCTTGTATCGGGCCCGCACGTGCCCGGCGGCGCTGCCGGCCTGGTCGGGGCCGGTCACCCGCCTGCCGGCGCAGCAGCAGGCCGGGTCGGGGCACCTGTTCGTGTCGCTGGAGGTCGATGGGCAGCCGCTCCGCGGCATGCTGGACACCGGCGCCTCCGCCTCGACCCTGTCGATCCAGGCGGCGGAGGACGCCGGGTTGCACGGCAAGGCGCTGCAGCGCCTGCCGCAGTCACGGGGCCAGGCGGTCAACCCGGAAGGGCTGGTGGCGCGGCAGGCGCGCTTCGGCCTGCTGCGCATCGGGTCCGACACGCTGGAGCGGCCCGCGCTGACGATCGGCGACCTTCCGGCATTCGCGGGCGACCTGCTGGTCGGGATGGACTATCTCGGCACGCGCCGGGTTTGGTTCTGGTTCCTGCTGGGCCGGGTGTTCGTCGCGCCGGGTTGAGGGCTTCGGGTCAGCTCTTCCGCAGGAACAGGATGACCGAGGTCCATTGGATCTCGCCGTTGTTCAGGACGATGTGGCGCCGCAGCCGGGTCGTGCTTTCCGGGAACTTGATCGCGTCGATCAGGAACTCGGCGGCCGGCAGATTCCACGACATGCCGTCCACCAGCGTCAGGGCGGGGTCGGCGCCGATCAGGCAGGCCTCGACCTTGGCCCGGTTAAAGAACTCGTCGTGGCTGGCCTCGGGCAGCAGCAGGAACTCCGTCGCGACGCAGGCGATGCCCCCGGGCTTCAGCACGCGGGACATCTCGCGCATGGCCTTCGTCGCGGCGTCATGCCCGCCGAAGTGCTCGATCGAGGACAGGCTCCAGACGATGTCGAAGCTGGCGTCGGCGTATTGCAGCGCCGTGCCGTCGGCATTCTCAAAGCTCATCTTCGCCAGGTCGATGGAGCGCGGGCAGTAGCGTTCCGGGTGCAGCGTGACATCGGCCGACGCCTCGGCGGCGGCGTTGGACGACCAGGTCTCGTTGCCATAGAGGTCGGTGGCGGTGACATGGGCGACGTGGTCGGCGAGCCAGAAGATCACGGGTTCGCGTCCTGCGCCCACGCCCAGCGCCCGGGCGCCGGGCGCGATCGCGCCGAGCTTCTGCAGGCCGTAGATGCAATGTGTCCACTCCCAGCCCTTGCGCACCACCTCGTTGGCCGGCTTGCCGGGCGTGTGGAAGCATTGCGGGTCGACCGAGTAGGTCGCGAGGTCATGATGCATCGCGAGCCACGCCGGATCGGACCAGCGGGTGGGGTCGAGAACTTCGGAGAGGGGCATCGGGTTCCAGCTTGGCGACGGGGTTGAAGGGTGAGGGAAATCAGCCGGGCCGACAAGCCCGCAGGCCGGCAGGCTTGGACAAGGGCATGCCGGTCAGGCCGGCACGCTTATCACGAACCGCGTGCCGGCCCAGGCGGGGTCGAGCGTGATGGTGGCGCGCAGCGTGTCGGCCATGGCCGAGACGATCATGGCGCCGACCCCGGTGCCGATCGCGGGCTTGGCCGCGGGGGGGTAGCCGATGCCGTCATCCTCGACCACCAGGCGCAGGCTGGCGTCCGGGTTGCGGGACAGGGCGATGCGGACGGGCCCGCGCGCGCCGCAGGGGTAGGCGTATTTCAGCGCGTTGGTGACCAGCTCGTTCACGATCAGCCCGATCGAGACGGCCTTGTCCGTCTCGATCCGGACGGGCTCGGCCTGCAGCTCGATCCGCTGCTGCTCGCCGTCGGCTTCCAGTGCCTGGCGGAACTCGCCGACCAGGCCGTCCAGATACTGGTCCATCGCGACGAACTCGACGTCGTTGGAGGTATAGAGCCGGCGGTGGATCAAGGCCACGGCGTCGACCCGCTCCGCCGCGCGGCGCAGCAGGTCGCGGGCATCGCCGTCCAGCCGGCGGGCCTGCAGGGCGATCAGGCTGCTGATCAGCTGCAGGCTGTTGGCCACGCGGTGGTCCACCTCGCGCAGCAGCAGGGCCTGCTGGGCGGTCAGGCGCTCCAGCCGGTCGCGGCTTTCCCGCAGCGCGCGCTCGGCCGCCTCCTTGGCCTGCTGCAGCCGGGCGCCGGCGACGGCCTGCCGCAGCGTCGGCTCCAGCAGCTCGAGGAAGGTGCCCTGCACGTCCTTGATGACGAAGTCGGCCGCCCCCTGCTTCAGCGCAGTCACCGCAACGCGCGGTTCCTCGGTCGCGGTGACGAACACGACGGGGGCGGCGTCCGGCAGGGCGCGCAAGGTGCCCAGCACGGCCAGGCCGTCGCGGCCGGGCATGGAGTGGTCGAGTGCGACGACGTCGAAGCAGGCGGTCACGGCCAGGGCCACGCCCTCGTCGCCCGATTCGGCCAGCGTGACGACGAAGCCGGCGCGCGCGAGGCGGCGCTGCACCAGGCGGCGCGTGGCCGCATCGTCGTCGATGTACAGCAGACGCAAGGGCGGACCGGTTTCCGATGCCGGCGTGTTCGGCGCGGCCGGGGGCGCGGCATGGGCCATCAGGCGTCGGGCACCTGCATGACCGACAGGAACAGGCCGAGCTGCCGGATGGCCGTGGCGAAGCCCTCGTAGTCGACCGGCTTGGTGATGTAGACGTTGCAGCCCAGGTCGTAGCAGCGCTGAATCTCCACCTTGTCGTCCGTGGTGGTCAGCACGACGACCGGGACGCGCTTCAGGTGCTCGTCGCCCTTGATCCGCTCCAGGATGGCGATGCCGCTCATGTCCGGCAAATTGAGGTCGAGCAGGACGAGCATGGGGCGCTGCGCCGTGCGGGCGCCGGTCGCGTCCTGGCCGAACAGGTGCGCCAGCGCGCCGGTGCCGTCGGTGAAGGGAACGATCTCGTTCGTCACCCCGGCGCGTCGGACGTTCTTCTCGATCAGGCGGGCATGGCCCGGATCGTCCTCGATCAACAGGATGGTCACGGCGACGGCGTTCATGCGGGGTCCAGCTCCCTGTCCGGCGCGGTGGCCACCAACGTCCGAGGCATCGCGACGCGGAAGGTCGATCCCACACCTTCGGCCGAGACGCAATCGATCCGGCCGCCCAGCCGGCGCACCAGCGCACGCACGTGGGCCAATCCGATCCCTTCGCCCGGCACCGTCTGGTCGCCGGCCCGGCGGAACAGCTCGAACACCCGCTCGTGGTCGCGTTCGGCGATGCCGCGGCCGTTATCCGCCACCTCGATGACGGCGGTGTCCCCCTCCAGACGGCCGCCGACCTCGATGCGCCCGGGGCGGCCGGGCTGCAGGTACTTCAGCGCGTTCTCCAGCAGGTTGCCGAACACCTGTTCCAGGACCACGCGGTCCGTTACCAGGTCCGGCACCGCGCCCAGGCTGACGACGGCGCCGCGGGCGTCCGCCTGGTGGCGCAGCGTGGCGGCAAGCCCCTCGAAGAACGGTCCCATCGCGACCGGCTCGGGCGTCAGCACGCGGCGTCCCTCGCGGGACAGCTTCAAGATGGCGCCGATCAGCCGATCCATCTTGGCGGTCGAGGTCTTGATGAAGCCGATCGCCTCCGGGATGTCCTCGGTCGTCGCCAGCAGCGCGTCCTGGGCGGCGCGCGGGTCGGCTGCGGCCGCGCGGTCGACGAAGCGGGACAGGGTGGTGGCCGCGCTCTCCAGCTCGCCGGTGAACCCCATGATGTTGACCAGGGGCGCCCGCAGGTCGTGGGAGACGATGTAGGCGAAGCGCTGGATCTCGTCGTTGGCCGCGGTCAGGGCGGCGGTGCGCCGGGCCACCCGATGCTCCAGCGTCTCGTTTACGACGGAGAGCGCGGCATTGGCCTGGGACAGCTCGGCCCGGGCCAGGCGCAGGGCCCGGAACGCCTGGCGCGCCCCCCAGGCGACGGCGCCGGCCAGGGCGGCGAGCAGCACGAAGCCCAGCGTATCGGCCCAGATCAGCAGCCGGCCGCTGCGGTTGACCAGGGCGATCTGCTGGGCGAGCACCACCCCCTGCCGGTCGTCCAGGGTGGCGATGGTGCGGCGGATGCCCAGTATGTCGCGTTGACCGCGGTCGGACAGCACGAGATCGAGCGCGCCGTCCCGGTCGCCCCGGCGCACCCGTTCGATGGTGATGCCCAGCTCCTCCAGCTTGTCCGCGGTCAGCCGGCGCAGGCGGGCGAGCAGGGGCTCGTTGTCCCCGAGGTCGTTCTCGGCATCCAGCTCCAGGGTCAGCCGGGCCAGGGCGGCGGGCGTGTCCCGGATGCCGCTCTCATAGGGCGCGAGGTAGCTCTCCTTGCCGGTGAGCAGGAACCCGCGCTGTCCGGTCTCGGCGCTTTCGACGGCACTCAGGAGAAAGGCGAGGCTCGTGCGGCCGGCCTGCGCCTGCGCCAGGCGGGCGAGCGCCTGGGCGTTGCGGGTTGCGAGCAGGACGGAGCCGGCGATGAGCCCGAGCGCCAGCACGAGACCGAGGACGACGGCAGCGATCGCGGCGAGGCGGCGCCGGCGGGGAGGGTCCGCGACGTCCGCGGCGGGCAGCTCGGCGATGATGGGCGCGCTCCGATCCGGAAGGTGGCCTCGTGCATACCGGGCCAGCGTGGCCCCGTCACGGCCCGGCGTCCGATCATGCCGCCGATGTCATGGAAGCGGTTTGACGCCGTCCTTCTCGGCCTGGATGGCAACGGCGGTCAGCGTGCCGTCGGCGGCGCGGCTGGCGCGCACGGTCACGGCGGCGCCGGGCACGAGCAGAGCGCGGTCGCCCGGCACCAGCCCGACGATGCGGACCTCGGGCCCGACCTCGATCGACTGCTCGCCGCCGGGGTAGCGCATGGTGAGGACGCGGCCTGTGGGGGCCTCGGCCACGCCGTCGACGGTGGCGTTGGTCATGGACTGCTCCGGCAGGTCCATCGGGCGGTGGCCCTCGCCGGAGCCGCGGAGCTGGTCGGGGAAGATGTGCACCTCCTGCGCATGCAGCCGGCCGTCACGGCCGCGGAGTGCGGCCGAGCCCACGAACTCGCCGGGCTTGATGTCGGCCAGGGACCGCTCGACCTGGGTGCCGATGCGGACGCCTGGGGGCAGCAGGATCGTGGCGGTGGCGCCATCCTCCGTGCGGACCGCAATTGTGTCGCCCCGCAGGCCCATGATGACCGCGTTGATCCGGACCGGGGTGCCCGGCTGGGTGGGAGCGGGTTGCGCCCGGGCTGGCGATGCCGACAGGGTGCCGGCGAGGGCAAGAGCCAGGAACGGGACGGCGGTGCGGGGCATAGGTCGAACTCCGGAGGCGGCGCCAGCATGCGCCACCTCCGCACCGCGCCCAACCCCTCTCGCCGAAGGCCCGGGGCGATCGCTCGCTCGAGTGGCGGCACGGTATGGCTGGTCGCGCAAAGCGAAGCCGGACCACGGAGACACGCAGGCCACGGAGCAGATGAGGAGCCAGGATCGATGGAATGTGGCTGGGGCTCCCGCTATGATCGCGTCCGCCGTGTCGCTGTGGTCCGGTGTCACTCTTCGCAGCCTCGTGAACGGCACGCTTCAAGCGATCGGCCTGGCCCTATCCCCCCTCGCCAAGCCGGGAGCGCGGGGGCAGTATCCCGGCCAATAAAGGGCCCCTTTGGGGCGGACAGGGAGAACGTCGTGGCACTTGATCGTCGGACCTTGCTTGGGCGCAGCATGCTGGCTGGCGCGCTGCCCCTGGCGGGGCTGGGGTCCGGCCGGGCGCGGGCGCAGCAGCCCACGATCCGGATCGGGCTGCTGAACGACCAGTCGGGCCCGTATCGGGACAACACCGGCATGGGCAGCGTGGTGTGCGCCCAGCAGGCCATCGCCGAGTTCGGCACCGCAGGCGGCTTCATGGTGCAGCTGATCTCGGCCGACCACCAGAACAAGCCCGATATCGGCGTGGGCATCGCCCGGCAGTGGATGGACCGCGACGGGGTGGACATGATCCTGGACGTGCCGACCTCCTCAGTCGCGCTGGCCGTGGCGGCCGTCGTGCGGGAGAAGAACAAGGTTTACGTGAACTCGGGCGGCGGCACGGCGGACCTGACGGGCATCCAGTGCACGCCCAACACGGTGCACTGGACGTACGACACCTACATGCTGTCCCGCTCGACGGCGTCGCAGCTGGTGAAGCTGGGCGGGCGGAAGTGGTTCTTCATCACGGCCGACTACGTGTTCGGCCAGCAGCTGGAGCGGGACGCGGCGGCCTTCGTGGTGGCGAACGGCGGCACGGTGGTGGGCCGGGCGGCCTATCCCTTTCCGGACACCACGGACTTCTCGTCGTACCTGCTGCAGGCGCAGGCCTCGGGCGCGGACGTGATCGGCTTCGCCTCGGCGGGCAACGACACGGTCAACGGCGTCAAGCAGGCGCACGAGTTCGGGCTGCAGGCTAAGATGAAGATGGCCGCCCTGCTGTCGCACCCGACCGACGTGGACGCGATCGGGCCGGAGCTGGCGCAAGGGCTGTTCCTGACCTCGACGTTCTACTGGGACATGAACGACGCGACCCGGCGGTTCACGAAGTCGGTGCAGGACCGGATGCCGCAGAAGCACCCGCCGAACATGATCCAGGCCGGGTGCTATGGCGGGACGCTGCATTACCTGCGGGCGGTGCAGGCGGCCGGCGCCGCGGCCGCGAAGGACGGGGCGGCGATCGTGGCGAAGATGAAGTCCATGCCGACGCAGGACGACGCGTTCGGGCCCGGCACCATCCGGGCCGATGGCCGGGCGCTGTTCCCCGCCTACCTGTTCAAGGCCAAGGCGCCGTCGGCGATCCGCTCGCAATGGGACCTGCTGGATCTCGTCGCCACGACGCCCGCCAGCGAGGCCTGGCGTCCGGTGTCCGAGGGTGGGTGCCCGCTGATGAAGGCCTGACCTCAGGGGATCTTGCTGGTCTCGCCGATGGGCTTGCCACGCGACGCCCGTTCCGTGATGCCGCTGATCCCCTCGCGGCGGCACAGCTCGGCCCAGACCTGGTCGGGCGCCACGCCCGCGGCGACCCACATGACGATCAGGTGGTAGAGCACGTCGGCACTTTCGGCCACGAGGGCGGGGGCGTTGCCGGTGACGGCCTCGATCAGGCACTCCACCGCCTCCTCGCCGAACTTCTGTGCGACCTTGGCGGCGCCGCGGGACAGCAGGCGGGCGGAGTGGCTGAGGGCCGGGTCGGCCGTGCGACGCTCGAGCACGACGGCATGCAGGCGGTCCATCACGGCCGCGTCGGCGCCTGGAAGGACGGAAGCCGGGGTGTTCGCCAGCTGGGGGGCTGCGGCCCGGTCGGGCGCGGCGGCGAGGCGCTTCGTGCCCATCTTCGTGCCCATCTTGGTCCCAGTCTTGGCGCCAGTCTTGGCGCCAGTCTTTGTCCCCGCCTTCGTTCCCGTCTTCGTGCCCGGCTTGGTCACGGTCTTGGCCGGACGGGGCTGGGCCGCCACGCTCTTCTTGATGGCCTTCTTCATGCGGCCACCGGCCGGTCCTGCCGCACCGGCAGCCCGGCCGCCGCCAGCGAGGCTTTCACCTGCGGGATGGTGAAGGTGCCGAAATGGAACACGCTGGCCGCCAGCAACCCGGTCGCACCCGCCTCCGCGCCGGCCGCGAAATGCTCCAGCGTGCCCACGCCGCCCGAGGCGACCACGGGCAGGCGCACGGCGCTGCAGACGGCCCGCAGCAGGTCGAGGTCGAAGCCGGCCCCGGTGCCGTCGCGGTCCATGCTGGTCAACAGGATCTCGCCCGCGCCCAGGGCGGCCACCTGGCGGCACCACGCCACCGCGTCCATGCCCGTGCCGGTGCGGCCGCCATGGGTGAACACCTCCCACCGACCGCTCCCGGCTCCGGTCGAGCGGGCATCGACGGCCACGACCACGCACTGGCTGCCGAACTTCTCCGCGGCCTCCTGCACCAGCGCGGGGCGGGCGACGGCGGCGGAGTTCATGCTGCACTTGTCGGCGCCGGCCAGCAGCAGCCGGCGCATGTCGTCCGTGGAGCGCACGCCGCCGCCGACGGTCAGCGGCAGGAAGATGCGGGACGCGGTGCGCGAGACGACGTCGAGGATGGTGTCGCGGTTCTCGTGGCTGGCGGTGATGTCCAGGAACGTCAGCTCGTCCGCGCCGGCCGCATCGTAGACCGCGGCCTGCTCGACCGGGTCGCCGGCGTCCCGCAGGGCGACGAAGTTGACGCCCTTCACGACGCGGCCGTCCTTGACGTCGAGGCAGGGGATGATCCGGAGCTTGAGCATCCCGTTCATAAACCGCCGCCCGTGCCCGGTTGCAAGCACCGGGCCCGCATGGCTGGGAATCGTCTAGACGTATCTCCCAGTCATCCGCGCAGCAATGCCAGGGCCGCCGCCAGATCGACCCGGCCGTCGTACAGGGCGCGGCCGACGATCACCCCGTCGATGCTGCCCTTCGCCGCCTTCGCCGTACCCAGCAGGGCGCGCAGGTCGTCCAGCGTGCCGACGCCGCCGCTGGCGATGACCGGGGTGCGGAGCCGGTCGGCCAGCGCCCGAGTCGCGTCGAGGTTCAGGCCGCCCAGCATGCCGTCGCGGGCGATGTCGGTGTAGATGATGGCCGCGACGCCGGAATCCTCGAACCGCAACGCCAGCTCGGCAGCGCTGGTGGTGGAGGTCTCGGCCCAGCCTTCGGTCGCGACCATGCCGTCGCGCGCATCGATGCCGACCGCGATGCGACCCGGGAAGGCGCGGCAGGCCTCGTGCACCAAGGCCGGGGTCTTCAGCGCGGCGCTGCCCAGGATGACCCGGCTGATCCCCGCCTGCAGCCAGCGGGCGATGCCCGGCATGTCGCGGATGCCACCGCCCAGCTGCACAGGGACGGTGGCGGCGGCGAGGATGGCGGCGACGGCGGGCGCGTTCACCGGGCGGCCGGCGAAGGCGCCGTTCAGGTCGACCACGTGCAGCCACTCGCACCCGGCGTCCTGCCAGGCGCGGGCCTGGGCGCCGGGATCGTCGGAGTAGACGGTCGCCTGGTCCATCTCGCCCCGGCGCAGGCGCACGCAGGCGCCGTCCTTCAGGTCGATCGCGGGATAGAGGCGCATCAGCCCTTCCGGTCCGCCTGCAGCAGCTTGTGGAAGAAATAGCCGCGCACGGTTCGGCCGGTGACGCGGGCATAGGCGGGGTGTTCGCCCCAGCGCGTGTAGCCCAGGCGCTCATACAGGCGGATCGCCGCCTCCTGCGTCTCACGCACGTCGAGGTTGAGCACCTGGTAGCCGAGGGCGCGGGCGCCGTCCTCCACGCGGGTGGTCAGCAGGGTCGCGAGGCCGTGGCCGCGGGCATAGGGAGCGACGAAGGCATGCATGAGTGCGGCGGCGAAGGCCTGCGCCTCGTTGTTGCGCGGCGGGCGGACGAGCTGGGCGCTGCCGACGATGATGCCGTCGAGCCGGGCGACGAACAGCTCGCGCTCGGGGACCAGGAGCACGCCGCGGAAGTAGCGCTCGAGCGCCAGGCGGCCGGGCGACTTGATCCAGCCGAAGCCGCCGCCTTCCAGGATGGCGGCGTCCGCGGCCTCGCACAGCGACTGCAGGTCGTCGTCCGGCAGCTCCGGCACGCGCTCCACCTGCAGGCTATGGGCCGGCGCCTCCTTCACGGGCGCCAACGGAGGTAGTTCCCCAGGATGCGCAGCCCGACGCCCTGGCTCTTCTCGACGTGGAACTGGGTGCCGGCGCGGTTGTCGCGGGCGACGATCGCGGCGATGGGGCCGCCGTATTCGGTGGTGGCGACGACGTCGGCCGGATGGGCGGCACGCAGTGCGTAGCTGTGGACGAAGTAGGCGTGGTCGCCGGGTTCGACGCCGTCCAGCAGGGGGTGGGCACCGGGGGTGAAGTCGAGCGCGTTCCAGCCCATCTGCGGCAGGCGGAGGCCGGCGGCCGGCATCTCGGCCACGTCGCCGGGGATCCAGCCGAAGCCAGCGGTGGTGCGGTGCTCGAGGCCGCGGTCGGCCATCAGCTGCATGCCGACGCAGATGCCGAGGAACGGGCGGCCGGCGGCGACGCTGGCCAGGATGGCGTCGCGCAGGCCGGGCACGGCGGCCAGGCCCTCAGCGCAGTCGGCGAAGGCGCCCTGGCCCGGCAACACCACGCGATCGGCGGCGGCTACCTGCGCCGGGTCGGACGTGACCTCGACCGTGGCGTCGATGCCAGCCTGCAGGGCCGCTTGGGCCAGGGCGCGGGACGCCGAGGCCAGGTTGCCGCTGCCGTAGTCGACGACGGCGACCTTCATGTCAGAGGCTGCCCTTGGTGGACGGGACGACGCCGGCGGCGCGGGGGTCCGACTCCGTCGCGGCCCGCAGCGCGCGGGCGACCGCCTTGAAGCAGGCCTCGGCCACATGGTGGGCGTTGGTGCCGGCGCGCTGGGTGACGTGCAGCGTCATCAGCGCGTTCATGGCGAAGGCGCGGAAGAACTCCTGGAACAGCTCGGTGTCCATCGTGCCGACCTTGCCGGGGTGGAACGCGACGGACCAGGCGAGAAACGGGCGGCCCGAGAGGTCCAGGGCCGCGTCGACGAGCGCCTCGTCCATGGGCACGACTGCGTGGCCGTAGCGCCGGATGCCGCGCTTGTCGCCCAGCGCCTGGGTCAGCGCCTGGCCGAGGACGATGCCGACATCCTCGGTCGTGTGGTGGTCGTCGATGTGCAGGTCGCCCTTGGCCTCGACGTCGAGATCGAACAGCGCGTGGCGGGCCAGGGCCGTCAGCATGTGGTCGAGGAAGCCGATCCCGGTCGCGATTCGGGCCTGCCCCGTGCCGTCCAGCACAAGCCGGAGGGTGATGGCGGTTTCCGACGTCGTGCGGGTAAGGGTGGCGGTCCGGGGCGCGTCTTGGGCCATGGGCGGGCTGATAGCCCAAACTTGCCCATCGTGCCACCCGGGGTTGCGTTGGGGTCAGCTGGGTGGGGCTGTCGCGAAGGATGAAGGTTTGCCTAAGTCTTGTGCAGACCGGTCCGGCTTCCCACTTCGGCGTCATCATGCAGACATCGAATCCGGGCGACCCCATCGGCTGGCATGGGACGACGATCCTGTGCGTCAGGCGGGAGGGACAGGTGGCGATGGCCGGGGACGGCCAGGTCACGCTGGGGCAGACGGTCATCAAGGGCAATGCGCGCAAGGTGCGCCGGATCGGGTCGGGCGGCGCGGTGCTGGCCGGGTTCGCCGGGGCGACGGCGGACGCGTTCACCTTGCTGGAGCGGCTGGAGGCGAAGCTGGAGCGGTTCCCGAACCAGCTGGAGCGGGCCTGCGTCGAGCTGGCCAAGGATTGGCGCACCGACCGCTACCTGCGGCGGCTGGAGGCGATGATGGCGGTGGCGGACGGGCAGCACAGCTACACGCTGACCGGCAACGGCGACGTGCTGGAGCCGGAGGACGGGGTGATCGCCATCGGGTCCGGCGGCAACTACGCCCTGGCGGCAGCGCGGGCGCTGATGGGGATCGAGGGGCTGGGTGCCGAGGAGATCGCGCGCCGGGCCATGCGGATCGCCGGCGACATCTGCGTGTACACCAACCATTCCGTGATCGTGGAGACCCTCTGACGTGGACGTTCCGACCCTGACCCCGCGGGAGATCGTGGGCGAGCTCGACCGGTTCATCGTGGGCCAGAACGACGCCAAGCGGGCCGTGGCCATCGCGCTGCGGAACCGCTGGCGCCGGCAGCAGCTGCCGCCCGCGATGCGGGACGAGGTCGTGCCGAAGAACATCCTGATGATCGGGCCGACCGGCTGCGGCAAGACGGAAATCGCGCGCCGGCTGGCCCGGCTGGCGCAGGCGCCGTTCATCAAGGTGGAGGCGACCAAGTTCACCGAGGTCGGCTACGTGGGCCGCGACGTGGACAGCATCGTGCGCGACCTGGTGGAGGCCAGCATCACGATGCTGCGCGAGAGCAGCCGCAAGGACGTGCAGGCGAAGGCGGAGCTGGGCGCCGAGGACCGGTTGGTGACGGCGTTGGTGGGCGAGGGCGCGAGCGCGGACACGCGGAGCAAGTTCCGCCGCATGCTGCGGGCGGGCGAGCTGGAGGACAAGGAGGTCGAGGTCGGGCTGAGCGAGCCTGCCGGTTCGCCGATGGGCCAGATCGACCTGCCGGGCATGCCGCCTGCCCAGATGGTCAACCTGAGCGAGATGATGAAGGGCATGTTCGGCCGCAAGGAGCAGCGCAAGCGCATGCCCGTGGCCGCCGCCCGGACCGCGCTGGAGCGCGAGGAGGCGGACCGGCTGCTGGACACCGACCAGCTGACCAAGGACGCGGTCTCGCATGCCGAGCAGAACGGCATCGTCTTCCTCGACGAGATCGACAAGGTCTGCGCCCGCAGCAGCGAGGGCGGCTTCCGCGGCGGCGACGTCTCCCGCGAAGGGGTGCAGCGCGACCTGCTGCCGTTGATCGAGGGCACGACGGTCTCGACGAAGTACGGCCCGGTGAAGACCGACCACGTGCTGTTCATCGCCTCGGGCGCGTTCCACCTGGCCAAGCCGTCGGACCTGCTGCCGGAGCTGCAGGGCCGGCTGCCGATCCGGGTGGAGCTGGCGCCGTTGTCGCGCGACGATCTGCGGCGCATCCTGACGGAGCCCGAGCACAGCCTGATCAAGCAGTATGCGGCGCTGATGGCGACGGAGGGTGTGAGCCTCGATTTCACCGAGGACGCGATCGACGCTTTGGCGGACCTGGCGGCGAGCATCAACGACCGTGTCGAGAACATCGGCGCCCGGCGGCTGGCGACGGTGCTGGAGCGGCTGCTGGAGGAGGTGAGCTTCACGGCGACCGATCGGGGGGGCGAACGGGTCACGGTCGATGCCGCTTATGTGAACGAGCGTGTGGCACCGCTCGCCGCAAAAGGTGACCTGAGTCGATTCATACTGTAGGCGGATGCCCTTGGCCGTGGCATGTTCCTGCTGCTGTCTGATTCCCACCAGGAGACGCCTCGATGCGTATTAAGCTTATCACTGCACTACTCATGGCCGGAACGGTCGTCGGCTGCGCCAGCAACCCGCCGCCGCCCCCGCCGATGGCGATGGCCCCCGCACCCGCGCCGATGGCGCCTGCGATGACCGGCCCGATCGACGGGATGTACAAGGGCATGGCCGACCTGGCCGCCGACGCCCCGAAGGGTTGCGCCAAGATGACGCGTGCCCAGACGGTTCGCGTCAAGAACAGCGCGTTCTCGCTGATGGGCGTCAAGGCGACGGTCGGCCCGGATGGCGCCGTGACGTCGATGACGCGCCACATGAGCAGCGTCAGCGGCACCGCCTCCGGCAGCGGGCTCGACCTGATGGCCATGAAGGGCAAGTGCAGCTACCACTACGCCCTGACCAAGGCCTGATCCCGTCCGGCACCGATGGTGCCGGGCTAGATTTCAGTCTCCTGACGGCCCCGCTGCGAAGCGGGGCCGTTTGCGTTTCGGGGTTGGCCCAGCGCCGGTCGTCCGGGTTCGGTGGCTCCGGACCTTGACGGCCCTGCCGGCGGGCCGCACATGCGGCGGATGCCCGCCCCCTTCGTCGACCCCCAGGACGCCAGCGCGGCCGAGGCCATCTCCGCCATCCAGGACGAGCTGGACGTGTTCGACGACTGGATGGACCGCTACCAGTTCATCATCGATCTCGGCCGCAAGCTGCCGCCCTTCCCGCCGGAATGGCAGGACGACACGCACCGCGTGCCGGGCTGCCAAAGCCAGGTATGGATGGAGGCGACAATGCGGGACGGCCGCATGATGCTGGCCGGCGCCTCCGACGCCGCCATCGTATCGGGCCTCGTGGCGCTGCTGCTGCGGGTCTATTCCGGACGGACCCCGGCCGAGGTCCTGGCGACCGACCCCGTGTTCCTGCGCGACCTCGGTCTGCTGGAGGCGCTTTCGGCCAACCGCGGCAACGGCATCGCCTCCATGGCCCGGCGCATCCGTGACGCCGCCCAGGCCTGCCTGGCCGTGGGGTGACGCGCCCGGGCCTCGGCGGGGGATCGGGGTCGGACAGCAGCCGGGTCGGGCTGGTGCTGGCGGCGATCTTCGCGGCGGGCGCGATCCATTCCGCCTATCTGCCGCTGTGGTTCGCGGACCGGGGCCTCTCGCCCTCGGAGATCGGGTTCGTGCTGGGGGTCGCGACCCTGTTGCGCGTGGCCGGGGTGCCCGGCGGCGGCTGGGTCGCCGACCGGCTCGGGCATCGCAGGCGGGTCCTGGCGGTGGCGGCAGCGCTGGCCGCCATCGCCGCCGCCGCGCTGCCGCGGCTGGGCGGGGTGGACGCGCTGCTGGTGGCCACGGCCCTGCTGGGGATGGCGTCTGCTCTGTTGGCACCGTTGACCGATGCGCTGACGCTGGCCTTGGCCGCGGCGGGGCGCCTGCGGTATGGGCGCACCAGGGTCTGGGGCTCGATCGCCTACATGGTGGCGACGGCCGGGGCCGGGGCGCTGCTGGCTCGGACGGGCAGCGGCGTGGTGCCGGCGCTGCTGGTGACGGGCTACGCCGCGGCGGCCCTGGCCGCGACCGGGTTGCCGGACGCGGCAGCCCGGCCGGCCGCCCGAGGTGTTTCGGGGCGTGATCCCGCGGGACCCTTCCGGCAGCCGGCATTCCGGCTCGCGCTGGTGGCGACCGCGCTGATCCAGGGGTCGCATGCCGCGTATTATTCTTTCGCCCCGCTGCACTGGCGCGCGGCGGGGCTCGCGGACGGCACGATCGGGCTGCTGATCGCCGAGGGGATCGTGGCAGAGATCGCGTTGTTCCTGTGGGGGGCGGAGCTGGTACAGCGGCTGGGCCCGGCGCGGCTGACGGCGGTGGCGGCCGGCGCGTGCCTGGTCCGCTGGACGGCGCTGGCCTTCGTGACGGACTGGCGGGCGCTGGCCGTGCTGCAGTTCCTGCACGCGGCTACCTTCGCCTGCCAGCATCTGTCGACGATGATGGTGCTGCAGCGCCTGCCGGCGGCCCGGGCGGGGATGGCGCAGACCGTCATGTCCGCGCTGGGGTTCTCGGGCGCGACGGGCGTGCTGGTGTGGTTGACAGGGCAGCTCTATGCCGGTTGGGGCGGGCTGGTGTTCCTGCTGATGGCGGCGGTGGGGGGTGCGGGGCTGCTGACGGTGCGGCCTTTGGCGCGGGTGGCGCCGGCTGCATGAGACGGGCCTGACCCAACACTCTCGCAAGGGAGGGCGCGGAACAATGTGGTCATCGGAGTAAGCTGAGAGATACCGGCGCGACCATTGTCGGTCGTCATCCAATCCGTGTTCATGCCTGTGCCCAGGCCGCCTTGGTGTCGAGCGCGCCGGCGATCAGCTCGATCTGGCGGGCCATGCGGCCGAAGGCGGGGTGGTCGCGTTCGGGCGGCGCCGTGGCGGGCAGGGCGTGGTGGTCGGCCAGGGCGGCGAGGGCGTCGGCGAGCCAGGTGCGCCAGGCGGCAAGCCGAGCCTTGTCGTCGCCGGCCTGGGCGGGGTCGTGCTGCAGGGCGAGCAGGCGGCCGGCGAGGCGGCGCAGGGCGGCGTCGACCAGCATGGCGGTCTCGGCATCCTGCCGGGCTTTCTGCCGGGGCTCCTGCAGGGCGCGGTTCAGGGCGGTTTCCAGCGTGTTGCTGGACAGGCCGGCGGCGCGGCGGACCATCTCGAGCCGGATCGGGGAGCTGGAGGCCGGGTCGATCAGTGCGCCCAGCTCCATGTCGGCATAGGCGGCGTGGGCCTGGATGGCGTCCCGCATGGCCTGGCGGATGCGGACCGGCTCCCAGCTCGGCCACAGCACCAGGTTGGCGAGCACGGCCAGCGTGCCGCCGGCGACGGTATAGGCGGCCCGGGCGGCGGCGATGACGAACTCGCTTGCCCCGGGCCGCCCCAGCTCGCTGAGCAGCACGACCATGGGCGTGAGGAAGACCATGAACAGGCCGAAGCTGACCGCGCGGGTGGCGAAGGCGGCGATGGCGAGCGGGGCCAGGACGACGGCGGTGGCCAGCGGCGAGTGCACGACGGTGGCGATGGCCGCGGCCGCGACGCCGCCCAGCACGGTGCCGAGGCTGCGTTCCAGCGCCTTCTGCCACGTGGTGGCGAAGAAGGGCTGCAGCGTCATGACCAGCGTGATGGTGAACCAGTGCGCATAGGCGTCGCCGACCGACAGGGTGAAGGCAAGGGCCGGGCCGGCGACGGCCCCGGCCCGCAGCGCATGCCGCAGGATGGGCGAGGCCCAGCTGAGGTTGGCCCGCAGCGGCGTCAGCACGCGTTCCCACAGCGCTGCCCCGCCATCCGTGCCGTCGCGCCCGGGCAGCAGCCCGTCGGGCGTGGTCAGCAGCAGGGCGATGCGGACACGGGTCGCGATGGCCTTGCCGAGCCCGGCCAGCGCCGGGGCCGACTCCGTCGCGGCAAAGGCATCCAGCAGCCGCCCGGCCATGGCCCGGACCTCGGGCTGGTCGACCGCGTGGTCATGGGCGGTGGCGTCGGCGATGGCGGCCAGCAGCAGGCGCAGGGCCGGCAGGGCCTGGGCGGCGGCGGCCCGGGTCTCGGGCCCGGCATGCTCCAGCACGTCCGACAGGGCGATCAGGACGCCGAACAACTGGTCGGCGGCCTCCATCTGGATGACGGACTGGTTGGCGCGCACGCTGCCGCCGCCGCGGATGCGGACGGTGTCCAGCACGAGCACGCGGGCTGCCTCGATGCCGTCGCGCACGTGGCGGCGATGGGCGCGGGCGTGCTCGGCCCATCGGGCCGGGTCCTCGCCCTCCAGCAGCGGCACCAGTTCGGCCACCAGGGCGCCGAGCCGCCGGAAGACCTCGGCCAGCGCCCGCCGGGCGGGGCGGTAGGGGTGGATGCGCCAGATGACCATGGTCAGCAGCAGGGCCCAGAGGCTGCCGGCGCCGAACAGGCCGCCGAGCTCCAACGCGATGTGGGGCGACTCGACGTTGTCCAGCGACAGCACGGTCACGACGACCAGGAGGTTGCCGACCTGCATGGCGGCGGGGCCCCAGACCCGGGCCATGCTGAACAGCAGGATGGCGGCGGTCGCCAGCGGGACGACGACGGGCAGGCCCATGGGCCGCAGCAGGCCGAAGCCCGCGGTGACGCCGGCGCCGATGGCGGCGAAGGCGAGCAGGGCGGGGATGCGGCGGCGCATCGGGCCGCCGACGTCGCCGAGGCAGGTGAGCAGGGCGCCGACCGCCGCCTCGGTCAGCAGCGGCAGGTCGAACGCCTCGTTCAACAGCATGACGGCGGCGATGGCGAGCGCTGCGCGGACGCCCTCGGCCACGCTGATGCCGCGGAGGTCGATGCTGACGGGCAGGCGCGACAGGTCCGCCTGTGGACCCGCCTGCCAAGCTCCCGCCTGCCATCTCATCGGTCCGGCCCCTCCGTAGAAGGAGGCGGCCGGGCCGTCAGGCGGCTTTCGCCATCTGACGCAGCACGTACTGCAGGATGCCGCCGTTGCGGTAGTACTCGGCCTCGTCCGCGGTATCGATGCGGCACATGACCGGGAGCCGGTCGGTCGTGCCGCCGGCGCGGTGGATCACGAGCTGCAGGTCCATGCGCGGCGTGAGCCCCACGAGCCCCAGGATATCGACCGTCTCGGTGCCGTCGAGGCCCAGGGAGTGGCGGTTGACGCCGTCCTTGAAGGTCAGCGGCACGACGCCCATGCCGACCAGGTTGCTGCGGTGGATGCGCTCGAAGCTCTCGACGATGACGGCCTTGATGCCCAGCAGGGCGGTGCCCTTGGCCGCCCAGTCGCGGCTGGAGCCCATGCCGTATTCCTTGCCGCCGAACACGACCAGCGGGACGCCTTCCTTCTTGTATTGCATCGCGGCGTCGTAGATCGGCATCTGCGCGCCGTCCGGCTGGTGCCGGGTCCAGCCGCCTTCGACGCCGGCCACCATCTCGTTCTTGATGCGGATGTTGGCGAAGGTGCCGCGCATCATGACCTGGTGGTTGCCGCGCCGCGCGCCGTAGCTGTTGAAGTCGCGCTGCATCACCTGGTGCTCGCCCAGGTATTCGCCGCCCGGGCTTTCCTTCTTAATGTTGCCGGCGGGGCTGATGTGGTCGGTGGTGATGTTGTCGCCGAACATCGCCAGGATGCGGGCGCCCTCGATGTCGGTCACCGCCGCGGGGGTCATGGTCATGCCCTCGAAGTAGGGCGGGTTCTGCACGTAGGTGCTGCCGCCGTTCCAGCGGTAGGTCTCGCTCGAGGTATCGACCTCGATCGCCTGCCACTCCTTCGTGCCCTCGAACACCTCGCCATAGCGCTTGATGAACTGGTCGCGCCCCAGCGCCATCCGCACCGTCTCGGTGATCTCCTGATTGGAGGGCCAGATGTCCTTCAGGTAGACGGGCTTGCCCTCGGTGTCGTCGCCGAGCGAGGCCGTGGTGATGTCCTCGTTCATGGTGCCGAGCAGGGCGTAGGCCACCACCAGCGGCGGGCTGGCGAGGTAGTTGGCGCGCACGTTGGGGTGCACTCGGCCCTCGAAGTTGCGGTTGCCGGACAGGACGGAGACGGCGACCAGCTTGTTGTGCTCGATCGCCTCGGCGATCTCGTCGTCGAGCGGGCCGGAGTTGCCGATGCAGGTGGTGCAGCCGTAGCCGACCAGCTGGAAGCCCAGCGCGTCCAGCTCGGCGCTGAGGCCGGCGCGGTCGAGGTACTCGGTGACCACCTGGCTGCCGGGCGCCAGCGAGGTCTTCACCCAGGGCTTGGGGTGCAGGCCCTTCTCGCGCGCCTTCTTGGCCAGCAGGCCCGCGCCCAGCATGACGTAGGGGTTGCTGGTGTTGGTGCAGCTGGTGATGGCGGCGATCACCACGTCCCCGTGGGTGATGTCGTAGTTGGTGCCCGCCACACGGACCTTCGTGCCCACGTCATTGGCGGCCACACCCAAACCTTTTGTGAGATCCGCCTTGAAGGCGGTGCTCGCATCCTTCAGCAGCACCTTGTCCTGCGGGCGCTTCGGCCCGGCGATGGACGGCAGGACGGTCGAAAGGTCGAGGTCTACGATGTCGGTGAAGACGGGCTCGGCCGAACCCGGCTCGACCCACATGCCCTGCGCCTTGGCATAGGCTTCCACCAGCGCGATCCGGTCTTCGGCGCGGCCCGTCAGGCGCAGATAGTCGAGCGTGCTGCGATCGATGGGGAAGATGCCGCAGGTGGCGCCGTATTCCGGGGCCATGTTGGCGATGGTCAGCCGGGTCGAGACGGACAGCTCGTCGAGGCCGGGGCCGAAGAACTCCACGAACTTGCCGACGACGCCCTTTTTCCGGAGCATCTGCGTGACGTACAGCGCGAGGTCGGTCGCGGTGCTGCCTTCGGGCAGCGCGCCCGTCATGCGGAAGCCGATGACGTCGGGGATCAGCATGGCGATGGCCTGGCCGAGCATCGCGGCCTCCGCCTCGATGCCGCCCACACCCCAGCCGAGCACGCCGATGCCGTTGGCCATGGTCGTGTGGCTGTCCGTGCCGAACAGCGTGTCCGGATAGGCGATGGTCTGCCCGTCCACCTCGGCGGTCCAGACGGTCTGCGCCAGGTGTTCCACGTTCACCTGGTGGCAGATGCCGGCGCCGGGGGGCACGACGCGGAAGTTCTGGAAGGCGGACTGGCCCCAGCGCAGGAAGGTGTATCGCTCACCGTTGCGGGAGAACTCGGCGTCCATGTTCTTGTGCAGCGCGTCCTTGCTGCCGGAGTAGTCGACCATGACGGAGTGGTCGATCACGAGGTCGACGGGGATCAGGGGGTTGACCTGGTCCGGCGTGCCGCCCAGCGCCTTGATGCCGTCGCGCATCGCCGCGAGGTCCACGACGCCCGGAACACCGGTGAAGTCCTGCATCAGGATTCGGGCGGGACGGAACGGCACCTCACGGGTGCTGCTGCCGGTCTGGGCCCATTCGGCGATGGCGCGGGCGTCGTCCACCGTGTAGCTGGCGCCGTTCTCGAAGCGCAGCACGTTCTCCAGCAGGATCTTCAGGCTGACGGGCAGGCGGCTCGTGTCCTGCTTCAGGGCGCGCCCGGCGGCCGGGACGGAGAAATAGGTGTAGGTCTTGCCCCCGGCGGTGATCGTTTCGCGCGTCTTGAGGGTGTCTTGCCCGATCATGTTCATCGATGGCGAACCTTTGCTGCTGTCGTGGGGGCGCGTGGCCTTGCCGGTGCGTGGCTTAGACCATAGAGGTACGGTGGCGTCCACGCCACAGAGGTGACGGTGGCGTCCCGCCACGCCGTCGGAAATGGACCCCATGCCGCGCACCGGAAGCGTCTCCCAGGGCCTGGTCGCCGCCGGCCTGTCCGTGTTCCGCGGCGAGCGCCTGGTGCTGCGCGACGTGGGGTTGGCGGTGCTGGCAGGCGGTGCCGCCGTGCTGCTGGGCGCGAACGGGGCGGGCAAGAGCACGCTGCTGCGGGTGCTCGCCGGGCTGAAGCGGCCGGAGGCGGGGCAGGTGTCGTGGAACGGGGCGGCGGTGGACGAGCCCGGGGCGGATCTGGCGTATCTCGGCCATCTCGACGCGCTGAAGCTCGGTCTGACGGTGCGGGAGAACATGGCTTTCCCGCCGGGCGATGCGCGTGGGGTGGGGCCGCTGGGGCTGGTTGCGCTGCTGGACGTGCCGGCCCGCTTCCTGTCGGCGGGGCAGCGGCGGCGCGTGGCGCTGGCGCGGCTGGCGGGGCGGGGCGCCGGACTGTGGCTGCTGGACGAGCCGACTTTGGGGCTGGACACCGCTTCCGTGGCCGCGCTGGGCGGGCTGCTGGCGGCGCACCGCGCGGCCGGCGGCGCCGTGGTCGCCGCGACGCACCTGCCGCTGCCGCTGCCGGACGCGGCCGAGATCCGGCTGTGACGATCGCTTTCGCGCTTCTGGTGCGGGAGCTTCGGCTGTCGCTGCGGCACGGGGCCGACACCCTGGCCGCGGTGCTGTTCTTCGTGCTGACGGCCGCGTTGTTCCCGCTGGCGATCGGGCCGGCGCCGGAGGTGCTGGCGCGCCTGGCCCCGGGCATCGTCTGGGTCGGTGCGCTGCTGGCGGCGCTGCTTCCGCTCGACCGGCTGTTCGGGGCGGATCACGAGGATGGGTCCTTGGACCAGCTGCTGCTCGGCGGCCTGCCGGCGGGGGCGGTCGCGGGGGTGAAGGCGCTGGCGCATTGGCTGGCCACGGGCGTGCCGCTGCTGCTGGCCGCGGGACCGGTTGCCGTCATGCTGCAGATGCCGGGGCCGCTGGTGCCGGTGCTGCTGGCCGGGCTGCTGCCGGGCACGCTGGCGCTGTCGCTGCTGGGTACGCTGGGGGCTTCGATCGTCGTCGGTGCGCGCCGGGGCGGGGTGCTGCTGCCGCTTCTCGTGCTGCCGCTGGTGACGCCCGTGCTGATCTTCGGCGCGGCGGCGGTGGACGCGGCGGCGTCCGGGCTGAGCCCGCGCCCGCATCTGCTGCTGCTGTGCGCCTTCGTGGCCGCGGCCATCCCGCTGTGCCCGCTGGCTGCCGGGGCCGCCCTGCGGGGTGCTGCGGACTGAGCCCCTGGCGCTCAGTCCAGCATGAGGGTCTCGACCCGGCCGCCATCGACGACGTGCCGCTGGAGCACCTGGTCGACGTCGGCGGGAGTGTCGATGCGGTACCAGACGCCCTCGGGGTAGACGACCAGGCACGGGCCGAGCTCGCAGCGGTCGAGGCAGCCGGCGCTGTTGATGCGGATGGCGGGGATGCCGAGCTCCTTGGCGCGGGCCTTCATGTAGTCGCGCAGGTGCTCGGACCCGCGGGCGGCGCAGGAGCCGCGCTTGTGGCCGTCCGGGCGGCGGTTGGTGCAGACGAAGAGGTGCGCCTCGAAATACGGGGCGGGGTCGGACGGAAGGGCGGCGCCCATGCGGAAGGTCCTCAGAAGTAGCGGAGGGAGAAGCGGATGCGGCCCCCTGCCGAGCCGAGCTGGAAGGCGGCGTCGGCGAAGGATGGGGGACCGAAGCGGAAACGGGCGTCGTTGCTGAAGCCCAGCCCCTCGGTGGGGATGCCGAGCAGGTTGCGGCCGATCTTGCCATCGCGGTCTTCGTCGTGGAAGGCCTGGGCGGCCCAGGTGCCGGGCGGCACGCCCTCGATGCGGACGACGACGTCGCCGTCGCGCGCCGGGGCCTGGCCGATATGGGTGCAGGTCGGCTGCAGGAACTCGTCCTCGGTGCAGATGGCGACGCGCACCTCGCCCAGACCGTTTCGGACGCCGGCGACCGTGACCTCGACGGTGGCGGCCCGGGCGCCGGGCGCCAGCGACAGGGCGGCCATGAGCAGCGCCGCCTTCATTCGATCGCGGTCGGGGCGGGTGCCTCGGTGCGCACGGAGGGATGCCGGCGGCGGCGCCAGCGCAGGTAGACCTGGCCCAGCACGAGGGTTAGCGCGACGGCCAGGAAGGCGGCGCTGATCGGGCGCTGGACGAAGACGGCGAGGTCGCCCTGGCTGAGCAGCAGGGCCCGGCGGAAGTTCTCCTCGAACCGCGGCCCGAGCACGAAGCCGAGCAGCACGGGGGCCGGGTGGAAGCCGAGCAGCAGCAGCACGTAGCCGCCGATGCCGATGGCCAGGGCCTCGCCGACCTGGAACAGGCTGTTGTTGGTGCTGTAGACGCCGATGCAGACGAAGAACAGCGCGCTGGGATAGAGGTACTTGTAGGGGATCGACAGCAGCTTCACCCAGACCCCGATCAGCGGCACGTTCAGCAGCACCAGCAGGATGTTGCCCACCCAGAAGCTGGCGATCAGGCCCCAGAAGATGTCGGGGTGCTGGCTGATCAGCTGCGGCCCGGGCGTGATGCCCTGGATGGTGAGTGCGGCCAGCAGCAGCGCCATGACGCTGTCGCCGGGGATGCCGAGGCTCATGGTCGGGATGAAGTCGCCCTGCACGGAGGAGTGGGTGGAGGCCTCGGGGGCGGCGACGCCCTCGATCGCGCCGCGGCCGAAGCGTTCGGGGGTGCGGGAGATCTTCTTTTCGGCGGCGTAGGAGACGAACGAGGCGATGGTGGGCCCGGTGCCGGGGATGAGGGCGCACAGGCTGCCGATCAGCGTGCCGCGCATGATGGGGAAGGCGGCCTGGCGCAGGTCGGCGCGGCTGGGCGCCATGTCGCGCCAGCCGAGCCGCATGCGCGTCTGCTGGGGCTTGATGCGGTTCACCGACTTCAGGAACTCGGCGATGCCGAACAGGCCGAGGGCGAGCGCCACGATCTCCACCCCGTCGGCGAGGTCCGGGATGCCGAAGGTGAAGCGCTCGAAGGCGGTGTTGATGTCGGTGCCGACCATGCCGAGGATCAGGCCCAGCGTGGTCATGGCGATGCCCTTCAGGGCGGAGCCGCGGGCCAGGGTGGACCCGGCGAGCAGGCCGAGCAGCATGAGCGAGCAGATCTCGGCGGGGCCGAATTTCAGCGCCACCCGCACCAGGACGGGGGCGAAGAAGATCATCTCCGTGATGCCGAACGATGCGCCGACGAACGAGCCGAGGATGGTGATGCCGAGCGCCACGCCGCCCCGGCCCTGCAGCGTCATGGGATAGCCGTCGAGGCAGGTGACGGCGTGAGGCGGGTGGCAGGGCAGGTTGAGCAGGATGGAGCAGATGGCGCCGCCGTACTGCGCGCCGTAGTAGATGCCGGACAGCATCAGGATGGCGGCGACGGGCGGCATGGCGAAGGTGAGCGGCAGCAGGATGCTGATCGCGGCCATGACGCCCATGCCGGGCAGGACGCCGACGATGTTGCCCAGCAGCACGCCCAGCAGGCAGGCGCCGAAGTTCTGCGGCAGCAGCGCCACGCCGAAGCCGTGCCAGAGGTCGGCGAGCGCGCTGCCGGTCATGGGGGGTTCACCAGTTCACCGGGGGCAGCTGGATCTTGAGTCCGTAATGGAACAGCAGCACGCCGGCGACGGAGATGCAGGCGGCCAGCACGAAGGAGCCGCGCCAGGTGGCGGTGCGGTCGCCCATGGCGGCGATGAACACGCAGGCGAAGGTGGCCGGCAGCATGCCCGCGCGCTCGGCCAGCAGCAGGAAGGTGGCGATGCCGCCGATGATGCACAGCCAGCCGCGCGGCTCCGGATGGTCGAGGCCCTCGGCGTCGTGCGGGTCGGCCTCGATCGAGGGCCCGGCGAGGGCGATCATGCCGCCCACACCGGCCAGCACGACGCCGAGGAGCAGCGGGAAGAAGCCGGGGCCCATGGCGCGGAGCGTGCCGACGGGATAGGTGGCCGAGACGCCGGCCGTCAGCAGGCCGATGGTGCCGACGAACGCGCCGGCGAACCGGTCCTGGTGGCGCTTGACGGTGCCCAGCACGGCCCTCATTCGAGATGGGCGCCGGTCTTGGCGACGATCCCGGCCCATTTGGCGGTCTCGGCCGCCATCAGCGCGTCGAAGGCTGCGGGCGACAGCGGGCGGGCCTCGGCGCCCAGGTCGGCATAGCGGGCGCGGATGCGGTCGGTGGCGAGCAGGACGTCCACCTCGTGCGAGAGGCGGGCGACCACGGCGTCGGGCGTGGCGCGGGGCGCCGCGAGGCCCCACCAGGCGAGCGACTCGAAGCCCGGCAGGGTGTCGGCGATGGCGGGGACGTCGGGCAGCACGGGGCTGGGCTGCAGGCTGGAGACGCCGAGGGCGCGGATGGCGCCGCCGCGGATATGGGGCAGGGCGGTGGGCACGTTGTCGATCATGCAGGTGACGTGGCCGCCGATCAGGTCCGTCATGGCCTGGCCGCCGCCCTTGTAGGGCACGAGGCCGAGGTCGATGCCGGCGCTGACCCGCAGCAGCTCGGCCGTCATGTGCGGGGTGGTGCCGAACCCGGCGATGGCGACCTTGATCTGGCCGGGGTTCTTGCGCGCCAGGGCGATGAAATCGGCCATGGAGGTGGCGGGCACGGAGGGGTGGACCAGCACCAGGTTGGGCGCGCTGGCAAACAGGGCGACGGCGCGGAAGTCGCGCAGGTGGTCGTAGGCCAGGTGCTTGTACAAGGCCGCGTTGATGGCGTTGGTGCCGGTGGTGGCGAGCAGCAGGGTGTAGCCGTCGGGGGCCGCGCGGGCGACGTCGGCGGCGGCGATGTTGCCGCCGGCCCCGCCGCGGTTGTCCACGACGATGGTCTGGCCCAGCGCGGCGCCGAGGTCGGGCGCGATGATGCGGCCGGCGAGGTCCGTGGGGCCGCCGGCGGGGAACGGCACGACGAGGCGGATGGGGCGCGTGGGGTAGGCGGTCTGGGCGCGGGCTGTCTGGGCGCGGGCTGTCTGGGCGCGGGCGAGACCGGCGGCGAACGGGAGCGCCAGCAGCAGGCGGCGTGACAGGGTGGGCATTCCCGGGGTTCCTCCGCCGCCTATTCCAGACGTTCCGACCATTCCACCACGGAATAGGGCCGGCACGCCACCAGGTCCGGGACGACGCCGAGCCCCGGCGTGTCGGGCAGCAGCATGTGGCCGTCCCGGATGGCGGGGAAGGGGGTGGCGAGCAGGGTCCGCAGCGGGTTCTCGTTCTCGTCGAGCTCCAGCATCGTGCCGGGGCCGCCCGCGGCGGCGGCCAGCTGGGCTGCGGCCACCAGGCCCAGGCCGCCGCCCAGGTAGTGCGGGCAGAAACGCAGGCCCGCCGCGCCGATGCTGCGGGCCAGCGGGGCCAGCGCGGTCAGGCCGCCCCATTTCACGGGGTCTGGCTGCAGCACGGCAAAGGCGCCGCTGGCGATGGCTTCGTCGAAGGCGGCGGCGCCGCGCAGGTTCTCGCCGGCCGCCAAGGGCAGCGGGCAGGCGGCGGCCAGGCTGCGCCACACGGGCAGCGGTGTGTCGGCCGGCAGCGGCTCCTCCAGCCATTCGGGCGCGAAGGGGGCGAGGCGGGCGGCCATCTCGAGGGTTTCCGCCTCGTTCCAGACCTGGTTCGCGTCCATGGCGATGGGTACGCCGGGGCCGAGGGCCGACCGCATGGCCTCGGCGTTGCGGAGGTCGAGGGCGCGGCCGAAGCCGAGCTTCAGCTTGAACGCGCGGTGGCCCTGGTCCCACCCGGCCTGGGCCAGGCGCTCCGGGCCGTCCGGGTCCAGCCCGCTCAGGTAGGCGGGGATGCTGGGAGTGTCCGCCCCGCCCAGGGCCACGCGGAGGGTCTGGCCGGCACGGCGGGCCACCAGGTCCCAGGCGGCGATGTCGATGCCGGCGATGCATTGGGCGAAGGGGCCGGGCTCGCCGCACTGCAGGGCCAGGACGCGGGTGCGCTGGGTGAGGTGGTGGTAGAGGGCGGCGGGGTCGGCGAAGTCATGCCCGGCGATCAGCGGCAGGAACACCGCCCGCAGCAGGGTGGCCCGGTGCTCGCCGGCGCCCGGGGGGTTGTTGCAGTAGGCCTCGCCCCAGCCGACCGCGCCGTCCCGGCCCTCGAGGCGGATCAGGAGGGAGGGACGGCTGTGCAACACGCCGAAGGCGGTGCGCATGGCGCGCTGCACCGGGGCGCGCAGCAGGTGGACGGTGATCTGGGCCAGCGCGAGCGACATGGCGACGGGGATAGCAGCGGCACTCCGACCAGGATAGCGCCGGGGAAAATCCAGCTTGGCAAGAAGTGTCCATTTCGGCTTACATTGAAGGTGTATGGATACGCTGACATCCGGGCTGCTGCCTGCCGCGCTCGACCGCCGCCCGCATGCGGTAGTGATCGGCTCCGGATTCGGCGGGCTGGCGGCGGCGGTGCGGCTGGGCGCGCGCGGCTATCGCGTGACGGTGCTGGAACGGCTGGACCAGGCGGGGGGCCGGGCCAGCGTGTTCCGGCAGGACGGGTTCACCTTCGATGCGGGCCCCACCATCGTCACCGCGCCGCATCTGTTCGAGGAGCTGTGGGCGTTGTGCGGCCGGCGCATGGCCGACGACGTGGACCTGCGCCCGATCGACCCGTTCTACCGGATCCGCTTCGCCGACGGCAGCGCCTTCGAATACAGCGGCGACGCCGACCGCATGCGCGCCGAGGTGGCCCGCTTCAGCCCCGGCGACGTCGCCGGCTACGAGCGGTTCATGGCGGCCAGCCAGGCGATCTACCGCGTGGGGTTCGAGCAGCTGGGCGACGTGCCGTTCAGCCGCTGGACGGACATGGTGCGGGTGGCGCCCGACCTGCTGCGGCTCGGCGGCCTGCGGAGCGTGCACTCCCTCGTTGCCCGGCACATCAAGGACGAGCGGCTGCGCACCGTGTTCAGCTTCCACCCGCTTCTGGTGGGCGGCGACCCCTTCGCGGCCAGCGCCATCTACGCGCTGATCGCCTTCCTGGAGCGCAAGGGCGGCGTCCACTTCGCCATGGGCGGCACGGGGCGCCTGGTGCAGGGCCTGGTCGGGCTGATCGAGGGCCAGGGCGGCACGGTGCGGTTGAATGCCGCGGTGGCGGAGATCGTGGTGGAGCGGGCGCGGGCGCGCGGCGTGCGGATGGCGGATGGCGCGGGGATCGCGGCGGATGTCGTCGTGTCGAACGCCGACAGCGCCTGGACGTATCGCCACCTGGTCGCGCCGGAGCACCGGCGGCGCTGGACCGACCGCAAGATCGAGCGGGCGCGCTACTCCATGTCGCTGTTCGTGTGGTATTTCGGCACGCGCCGCCGTTACGAGGACGTGGCGCACCACACGATATTGCTGGGCCCGCGCTACCGCGGCCTGCTGCGGGACGTGTTCCGCCGCCACCACCTGGCGGACGACTTCTCGTTGTATCTGCACCGGCCGACGGCGACGGACCCGAGCCTGGCGCCGCCGGGTCAGGACGCGTTCTACGTGCTGTCGCCGGTGCCGCATCTGGCGGGCGGCACGGACTGGGCGGCGGCTGCCGAGCCGTATCGCAGACGGATCGCCGCGGCCTTGTCCGACAGCATCATGCCGGGGCTGGAGGATGCGGTGGTGAGCTCGCGGATGATGACGCCGCTCGATTTCCAGGACCGGCTGTCGTCGTTTCGGGGCGCCGCCTTCGGGATGGAGCCGGTGCTGACCCAAAGCGCGTGGTTCCGGCCGCACAACCGGAGCGAGGATATCGAGGGGTTGTACCTGGTTGGTGCGGGGACGCATCCCGGGGCGGGGCTTCCGGGCGTGCTGTGCTCGGCGAAGGTGTTGGACCGGCTGATCCCGGCGGTGGTGCAGGAAGGCATGCATGGATAGATCGATGGAGGCGGCCGATCTGGCGGCGTGCCGGGCCACGTTGCGCGGGGGGTCGCGCAGCTTCTTCGCGGCCGGGCTGCTGCTGCCGCCGCGGGTGATGCGGCCGGCGACGGCGCTGTACGCGTTCTGCCGGGTTGCTGACGACCTGGTGGATGGGGGCGGCGGGGCCGGGGCCCTGGTGGCGCTGCACCGGCGGCTGGACGGCATCTATGCAGGCGACCCCGGCGACGATCCTGCGGACCGCGCCCTGTCGGCCGTCGTCGCCGCGCACCGCGTGCCGAGGGTGCTGCTGGATTCGCTTCTGGAGGGCTTCGCCTGGGACGCCGCGGGCCGCCGCTACGAGGACCTGGCGGCGCTGCAGGACTACGCCGCGCGGGTGGCGGGCACGGTCGGGGCCATGATGGCGGTGCTGATGGGCGTGCGCGACCCCGACGTGGTGGCGCGGGCGTGCGACCTGGGGATCGCGATGCAGCTGAGCAACATCGCCCGGGACGTGGGCGAGGATGCACGGGCAGGCCGGCTGTACCTGCCCCGGCTGTGGCTGCGTGAGGCAGGGATCGACCCCGAAGCCTGGCTCGCCCGGCCGGTGTTCACGCCCGCGCTGGGCGCGGTGGTGCTGCGGCTGGTGCGGACGGCGGACCGGCTGTATGCGCGGGCCGATGCGGGGATCGCGGCGCTGCCGCGCGACTGCCGCCCGGGGATCGGTGCGGCGCGGCGGCTGTATGCGGCGATCGGGCACCGGGTCGCGGCGGCGGGCGGCAACTCCGTCGACCGGCGCGCCGTGGTGCCGTTCCCGGCCAAGCTGGGCCTGCTGGCCGGCGCGGTGGGTGCCGCGGTGCGGCCCGGCGGCATGGTGGTGGCGCCCCCCGTGCCCGCAGCGCGGCATCTGGTTGCGGCCGTGGCGGCCAGCCCGGGCCCGCGCCCGGCATCCGGGCGCCTGGTGTGGCTGATCGAGCTGTTCACCGACCTGGACCAGCGCCAGGGTGTGGCATCCGAGGCACGCTCCCCGTCGTAGATCAGGGTGCGGACAAGGACAGGAGGGGGCTCGATGGGCAGCTATGAGTGGATCATCCTCGAGGTCGGGTTCCTCGGGCTGCTGGTGTGGGAACTGGTCCGGGTCCGGCGCGACATCCGGCGGTCCCGGGCGGAGCGGGCGCCCGAGCCTGGGCCCCGCCCGCCCGCGGACGTGGGCTGACGGTCCCCTCCGGAGCGGGCCTCAGCGCCGCCGGGGGACACGGAACGGCAGCATGGCCTGGACCCAGGGGGCGGTGAAGCGGGCCATCTCGAGGCTTTCGTGGACCGCGGTGACGTCATGGCCGCGCAGCCGGGTCTGGATGACGCTGCGGGCGTAGAACGGCGAGTCGGTCAGCGTCTGGCGGAGGCTGGGCATGGCGCCGGGGTCGGCGCGGGTGTTGCGGGGGATGCGCCACAGCGTGGGCGGCAGTGCGGCGCGGGGCGGCGCGTCGAACGGGGTGACGGCGCCGTCCGGGTCGATGTGGAGGGCGAGGGACTGCTCGCCGCCTTCCAGCCGTTCGGCGTTGTACAGGATGGTGGCGCCGTCGGGCGAGGGGGCGCGGCACCAGTCCCACTGGCGGAAATCGGCCTCGAGCGGGCGATCTCCGTCGTTGGTGTCGAGGTAGCCGGGGCCGGACCAGCGCAGGCCCGGCGCATCGAGCGCCACCTCCACCCGGGCGATGGGGGCGATGGGCGACCAGCGGTGGCGCCCGCCGCCGTCGAGCGTGAAGCGGGCGCCGGTCAGGGCGGCGGGGGTGACGCGGACGGTGCCGACGATGGCGCGGGGCAGGGGGGCGCCGCGTTCCCGGATGGTGACCGTGAGCGCCGTGCCGTCCCATTCGAGGCGGCTGGGGCCGATGGCGAGCGTGGTGGCGTCGCGGTGCAGGGCGGCGCGGCCGCGCTCGGTCATGCTCCATCCGCCGGGGCGGCCATAGAGGGCGACGTTGAGGCAGACGTGGTTCAGGGGGTCGGCGGGGCCGCGGCGGCGGGCCCAGGCATACCAGGGGGAGAAGACACTGCCGATGAAGGCGATGATCGTGATGCCGTGGGCGCCGTCGTCGCTCAGTGCGTCGATGTACCACCAGGCATAACCGTTCGTTTGGACCGGAACATCGAACCGCGGCGCGGCACCAGGTCCGCGATCACGCTGGCCGCCGCCTGCCGCCCCGAGAGCGTCGCCATCGGCACGCCCGCCCCCGGATGGGTGCTGCCCCCCGCGAGGTACAGCCGCTCCAGCTTCGTGCGGCTGTCCGGGCGCTTCAGCCCCGCCGAGCCGATCAGCACCGCCCCGCCGTACAACGCCCCCCCCGAGGCCGGGTAGAGGCGGTGGTACATCGCGGGCGTGGTCAGGACCGGCGGCTCCGTCGCCGTGATCTGCACTCCGCACTGCTGCATCAGGCTGGACACCCCTTGCATGCATTGGTCGATCTCCACTTGGCTGAAGGCGCGCCGGTCGCCCGATGCGGGTGCGTTGACGAGCAGCAGCAGGCGCTCGGGGCCGGTCGGGGTCGGCCCCTCGCCGTCGGAGCGGTCCTGCGCACAGAGATAGGTCGTGGGCTCGGTCGGGAGCAGTCCGTTCTGGATCATCTTGAACTCCAGCGGGTAGTCGCTGGAGAAGCAGATGGTGTGGCGCAGCAGGGGCATGCCGCCCGTGGTGGCCCACATGGCCCAGGTGGTGGCCGACAGCGAGCGCTGCGGGAACTTGGGCGGCTGTGGCCCCGCGGCGGCGGCGTTGCGGCCGAGCAGCCCGGCGCCCAGCGCCCCGGGCTCGCCGTTCATCACTACCGCGTCGGCATGGATCACGTCCCCGCCCGGCAGGCGCACGCCCGCGGCCCGGCCCGAGGCGACCATGACCTCGGAGACAGCCGTGTCGTAGCGGAACTCGACCCCGCGGCGCTTGGCCAGCCCCTCCATGGCTTCGGCCAGGCGCTGCATGCCGCCCTCGACCAGCCACACGCCTTCCTGCTCCACATGCGCCACCAGCATGAGCGTGGCTGGGGCCTGGAAGGGCGAGGTGCCGCAATAGGTGGCGTAGCGGCCGAACATCTGCAGCAGGCGCGGGTCCTTGAAGTGCTTGCGCAGCTCGGTCCAGAGCAGCTCGTAGGGTTTCAGCTTCAGGGCGCGGAACAGGCCGACCCGGGCCACCAGGCCTGCGGTGCTGGGGCGGCTGGCACGAATATGCGGCCGTTCGAGCGATTCGTAGATGCCGCGCGCCTCCTTGCAGAAGGCCAGGTAGCCCTTCGCGGCGGCCGCGCCGGCGAAGTCGCCGATCGCCTCGGCCGAGCGGGCGCGGTCGGCGAACAGGTCGAGGTGCTGCCCGCCGCCCCAGGCGTGCCGCGCCAGGGTGGTCGCGGGGCGCAGGACCAGGTGATCGGCGAGCGTCTCGCCGGCGTGGGCGAACAGGGCCTCGAACGCCCAGCGCATCGTCAGCACGGTCGGGCCGGCGTCGATGGCGTGGCCGGCGACCACAAGCTCGCGCATCTTCCCGCCCGGGGCTGTGGCTTTCTCGACGACGGTGACCTTCATGCCCTGCACGGCGAGATCGATGGCGGCCGCCAGACCGCCCATGCCGGCGCCGATGACGACGACTTCCTTGTTCGAGATCTCCTGGCCTCCCTCAGAATGTCCTTGACGGCACTGTCAGGACTCATTGACACTCAAAACCGACAAGAACACGTGACACTCTAGAGCGGAGACAGCGATGGAGCCGACGGTACGCATCGAGCGGGCATTGCAATCGGCTGTAGCGCGCGCCGATGCGACGGGTTGCCCGCCCCGCCTGGCCGCCGCCATGCGCCATGCCGTTTTCCCCCGCGGCGCGCGGATCCGTCCGCGCCTCTGCCTGGCCGTCGCCGCCGCGTGTGGCGATGACGACCCTGCCGTGACGGACGCCGCGGCAGTGGCCATCGAGCTACTGCATTGCGCGAGCCTCGTCCATGACGACCTGCCCTGTTTCGACGACGCGGCGACGCGGCGCGGGCAGCCTTCCGTGCACCGGGCCTTCGGCCAGCCGCTGGCGGTGCTGGCGGGCGACGCGCTGATCGTGCTGGCGTTCCAGACGCTGGCGCAGGGGGCGGCGCTGTGGCCGATGCGGCTGGCGCCGCTGGTGATGGTGGTCGGGCGGTCCGTGGGCGTGCCGCTGGGCATCGTGGCCGGGCAAGCCTGGGAGTGCGAGGACAGCGTGGACCTGGCGCTGTATCAACGGGAGAAGACGGGTGCGTTGTTCGCCGCGGCGACGGTGGCCGGCGCAGCGGCTGCGGGTGCGGAGGCGGAGGCCTGGCGCCCCGTGGGCGCGCAGCTCGGCGAGGCCTACCAGGTGGCGGACGACATCCTGGACGCGACCGGCGATGCGGCGACGCTGGGCAAGCCGGTGCAGCAGGACCGGGCGCATCATCGCCCGAACGCGGTGCATGCATTGGGTCTGGCGGGGGCGATCGAACGGTTGCAGCGCCTGGCGGAAGGGGCCGCCGCCTCCGTGCCGGACTGCCCCGGGCGGTCGGCGTTGAGCGGCCATATCCTTTCGGAGACGCTGCGGCTGCTGCCCCAGGGGCTCGACCAGGCAGCGGTCGCGGCCTGATCCTGCCGAAGCCGGGCGCGCTGGCCGGGGGTCTGGCCGGCGCGTTTGCCGGGTGGCGCGACAACCTGGTCGGCAGGCCGGCGTTCCGAGCCTGGGCGGCGCGATTCCCACTGACCCGGCCCGTGGCCCGGCGGCGGGCGCGGGCGTTGTTCGACCTCTGTGCCGGCTTCGTCTACTCCCAGATTCTGCTGGCCTGCGTGCAGCTGGACCTGTTCGCGCGGCTGGCGCGTGGCCCGGCCCCCGCGGCGCTGCTGGCGTCCGAGCTGGACCTGTCGCCTGCTGCGATGACCCGGCTGCTGGATGCGGCGGCGGCCCTGAAGCTTTTGGAGCGCCGGGGCGCCGCGTATGGGCTGGGCCCGTTAGGCGCCGCCATGGTGGACAACCCGGCCGTGGCCGCCATGGTCCGCCACCATGCCGACGTGTATCGCGACCTGGTCGACCCCGTGGCGATGCTGCGCGCGGGGCAGGGGGCGCTGGGCACCTACTGGCCCTATGCCCGGTCCGAGCAGCCCGGGGGACTCGGGGCGGACCAGGTCGCGGCCTATTCCGAGCTGATGGCGGCGTCGCAGCCGCTGGTCGCGGCCGAGGTGCTGGACGCCTACGACGTGCGGCGGCACCGGGTGCTGATGGATGTGGCAGGCGGCGACGGGCGGTTCCTGGTGGCGGCCGCGGCGCGGGCCCCGGCGCTGTCGCTGGTCCTGGTGGACCTGCCGGCGGTGACGCTGCGGGCGGAGTCGCGGTTCCAGGCGGCCGGCGTCGCGGGGCGGGCCCTGGTTGTCGGCCAGGACGTGTTCCGCGAGTCGCTGCCGGGCGGGGCGGACCTCGTGAGCCTCGTGCGGGTGGTGCACGACCACGATGACGCGGCGGCGATGGCGCTGCTGCGGGCGGTGCATGCCGCCTTGCCGCCGAGAGGGACGCTGCTGCTGGCCGAGCCGATGGCCGGCGTGCGGGGGGCCGAGACGGTCGGGCACGCCTACTTCGGCATGTACCTGCTGGCGATGGGTAGCGGGCAGGCGCGGACCCCGGCCCAGCTGTGCGCCATGCTGCGCGCGGCGGGGTTCGCCTCGGCCCGGGTGCGGCGGACGAACACGCCGCTGCAGACGGGGCTGATTGTCGCGTTGGCCTGACACTTCGATTGTAAATAATCGTTGACACTCTTTCCCGTCAGGATAACCTGACCTGGAAGAAGCGCCGGAATGAGCCGTCGCCACGGGAGGCCACTTTGCACGCACGTGCCATCGTCCTGAACGCCCCCCACAACCTGGCCGTTTCGCGGCTGGTGCTGGCTGAGCCTGGGGCGGGCGACGTGGTGGTGGACACGCTGTGGAGCGGCATCAGCACCGGGACGGAGCGCCTGCTGTATTCCGGCCGGATGCCGAGCTTTCCGGGCATGGGCTACCCGCTGGTGCCGGGATACGAGAGCGTGGGCGTGGTGTCGGCGGCGGGCGATGCGGCCGGGGTGGCCGTGGGCACGACGGTGTTCGTGCCCGGCGCCCATTGCTTCGGCGACGTGAAATGCCTGTTCGGCGCCGCGGCCTCGCGCCTGGTGGCGCCCGGCGCACGGGTGGTGCCGATCGATGCGGGACTCGGGCGGAACGGGGTGCTGTTCGCGCTGGCGGCCACGGCGCAGCACGCGCTGGCCGCGCCGCATACCCTGCCGGACCTGATCGTGGGCCATGGCGTCCTGGGCCGGCTTCTGGCTCGCCTGACGTTGCTGCACGGTGGCGCCGCGCCGACCGTGTGGGAGACCAACCCGGCCCGCCGCTCCGGCGCCGAGGGCTATGCTGTCGTGGCGCCCGAGGACGATGACCGGCGCGACTACCGCGCCGTCTATGACGTCAGCGGGGATGCCGGGCTGCTGGACACGCTGGTGGCGCGCCTGGCGCCGGGCGGCGAGATCGTGCTGGCCGGCTTCTACAGCGAGCGGCTGAGCTTCGCCTTCGCCCCGGCCTTCATGCGGGAGGCGCGGATCCGCGTCGCGACGCAGTGGCAGAAGCCCGACCTGGACGCCGTGGCGGCGCTGACCGCCTCCGGCGCGCTGGACCTGTCGGGCCTGTTGACCCACGGGACGGCGGCCGACGCCGCGCCCGACGCCTACCGGACCGCCTTCGAGGATCCGGCCTGCCTGAAGATGACACTGGACTGGAGGGGCTTCGCATGAACGCCATGACCGACGCGTTGCGGGCCGAGGCCGCCATCGAGCCCGACGCCCCGATGTCGACGCCCGTGAAGAAAGAGACGCAGGTCATCGCCATCTACGGCAAGGGCGGCATCGGCAAGAGCTTCACGCTGGCGAACCTCAGCTACATGATGGCCCAGCAGGGCAAGCGCGTCCTGCTGATCGGGTGTGACCCGAAGTCCGACACGACAAGCCTGCTGTTCGGCGGCCGGAGCTGCCCGACGATCATCGAGACGTCGTCGAAGAAGAAGGCTGCGGGCGAGAAGGTCAGCATCGGCGACGTGTGCTTCATCCGCGACGGCGTGTTCGCGATGGAGCTGGGCGGCCCCGAGGTCGGGCGCGGCTGCGGCGGGCGCGGGATCATCCACGGGTTCGAGCTGCTGGAGAAGCTGGGTTTCCACGAGTGGGGCTTCGACTACGTGCTGCTCGACTTCCTGGGCGACGTGGTGTGCGGCGGCTTCGGTCTGCCGATCGCGCGGGACATGTGCCAGAAGGTGATCGTGGTCGGGTCGAACGACCTGCAGTCGCTGTATGTGGCCAACAACGTCTGCTCGGCGGTGGACTACTTCCGCAAGATGGGCGGGAACGTCGGCGTGGCCGGCATGGTCATCAACAAGGACGACGGCACCGGCGAGGCGCATGCCTTCGCGGCGGCGGCCGGCATCCCCGTGCTGTCGGCGATCCCGGCGAACGACGACATCCGGAAAAAGAGCGCGAACTACGAGATCATCGGGCGGCCCGGCAGCGAGTGGGCGCCGATGTTCGAGCTGCTGGCCGAACAGGTGGCGAGCGCGCCGCCGGTGCGCCCGACGCCTTTGACGCACGACGCGCTGCTCGGGCTGTTCAAGGGCGAGGCGGTGGGCCGCAACGTCGTGCTGCAGCCTGCGACCGAGGCCGACATGTGCGCGGCGACGGTGCTCAACAAGCCCACTCTCGAAGTCGTCTACGAGGGCGCGTGACGGTGGACGGCTCCATCCTTCCTGCAGACCCGTCCCCGGGTGCCGGCCTGAGCCCGGTTGCCGACGGGTGCCATGGCGGCAAGTCGACGCTGCAGGCGGCCGCGCGGGCTGCGGGCAAGAGCGCGGTGATGGACCGTCTGTCGGCCGACTACCCGCAGGGGCCGCACGACCAGCCGCAATCCATGTGCCCGGCCTTCGGCGCACTGCGCGTCGGCCTGCGGATGCGCCGGACGGCAACGATCCTCAGCGGGTCCGCCTGCTGCGTCTATGGGCTGACCTTCACGGCGCACTTCTACGGGGCCCGGCGCAGCGTCGGCTACGTGCCCTTCAACAGCGAGAGCCTGGTGCGCGGGCAGCTGTACGAGGACATTCGCGACGCCGTGCACCAGGTGGCCAAGCCGGCCGACGTCGATGCGGTCGTGGTGATCAACCTGTGTGTGCCGACCGCCTCGGGCGTGCCGCTGGACCGTCTGCCGCGGATGATCGACGGCGTGCGGGTCATCGGCATCGACGTTCCGGGGTTCGGTGTGCCGACGCATGCCGAGGCGAAGGACGTGCTGGCCGGGGCGATGCTGAAGTATGCGCGGACCGAGGCGGAAACCGGCCCGGTGGCCCGGCCGCGCACCGCGGCGACGCTGCCGACGGTGGCGTTTATCGGCGAGCTGTTCCCGGGCGATCCGCCGGGGCTGAGTGCCTTGCTGGCGCCGATGGGGCTGGGTGTTGCGCCCGCCTTGCCGTCGCGTGAGTGGCGGGACCAGTATGCGGCGCTGGATTGCGCCGTGGCCGCCGCGGTGCACCCGTTCTACACGGCGACGGTGCGGGAGTTCCGCGCGGCGGGCCGCGCGGTGGTGGGGTCGGGCCCGGTGGGCGTGGACGGCACGGCGGCGTGGCTCGATGCGGTGGGGGCCGCGACCGGCATGAGCGCCGACGCGGCGAAGGCGAAGTGGCTGCCGGCGATCAAGGGCGCGCTCGATGCGGCGCCGATCAAGGCCCGGATCACGCTGTCGGGCTACGAGGGCTCGGAGCTGCTGGTGGCGCGGCTGCTGATCGAGGCCGGGGCGGAGGTGCCTTATGTGGGCACGGCGTGCCCGCGCACGGAATGGAGCGAGGCGGACCGCGAGTGGCTCGAGGCGCGGGGGGTGCACGTGCAGTACCGGGCCTCGCTCGAGCAGGATATGCAGGCGATGCTGGAGGTGCGGCCCGATCTTGCCGTCGGCACGACGCCGCTGGTGCAGAAGGCCAAGGAGCTGGGCATCCCGGCGCTGTATTTCACGAACATGGTTTCGGCCCGGCCGCTGTTCGGGCCGGCGGGTGCGGGTGCGCTGGCCGGGATCGTGGCGGCGCAGACCAAGGGGGCCGAGCGGTTCCGCCGCATGGTCGGGTTCTTCGAGGGTGTGGGCACCGGGACCGCGGCCGGCTACGGCTGGACGCAGAAGCCTGTGGAGCCGAAGGGCTCGCGGGAGCGGATGCGCAAGCAGCGCGCGGCGCAGGCCAAGTCGGTCGAAGCGGTGGGCACCTAGATGCTGGTGCTCGATCACGACCGGGCCGGCGGCTACTGGGGTGCCGTCTACGCCTTTTCGGCGGTGCGCGGCCTGCGCGTGGTGATCGACGGGCCCGTGGGGTGCGAGAACCTGCCGGTGACGGCGGTGCTGCACTACACGGACGGGCTGCCGCCGCACGAGCTGCCGGTGGTGGTGACGGGGCTCGACGAGGACAGCCTGTCGATGAACGGGACGGAGGGCGCGCTGCGCCGGGCCGCGGCGACGGGCGACCAGGATCTGCCGGGCGTGGTGGTGACGGGCAGCATCGCCGAGATGATCGGTGGCGGCGTGACGCCGGAGGGCAGCAACCTGCTGCGCTTCATCCCGCGCACCATCGACGAGGACCAGTGGCAGGCGGCCGACCGGGCGATCTACTGGCTGTGGAGCGAGTTCGGCGCCAAGCGGACCAAGATCAAGCCGCGTCCGGCGCGGGCCGAGGGCGTGAAGCCCCGGGTGAACATCGTCGGGCCCATCTACGGCACGTTCAACATGCCGTCGGACTTGGCCGAGATCCGCCGCCTGGTGGAGGGGATCGGCTGCGAGATCAACCTGGTGTTCCCGCTGGGCTCGCACGTGGACGACATCGCGCGGCTGCCGGACGCCGACGTGAACATCTGCATGTATCGTGAGTTCGGGCGCGGGCTGTGCGAGGAGCTGGAGCGGCCGTATCTGCAGGCGCCGATCGGCCTGTTCGCCACGACGAACTTCCTGCGCAAGCTGGGCGAGCTGACCGGGCTGGACCCCGAGCCGTTCATCGAGCGGGAGAAGCACACGACGATCAAGCCGGTGTGGGACCTGTGGCGCTCGGTGACGCAGGATTTCTTCGCCACGGCGTCGTTCGCGGTGGTCGCGACGGACACCTATGCGCGCGGCCTGGTGGGGTTCATGGAGGGGGAGCTTGGCATCCCGTGCACCTTCCACTTCTCGCGCACGGCCGGCACGAAGCCCGACAACCAGGCGGTGCGGGCGGCGCTGAAGGCCACGCCGCCGCTGGTGCTGTACGGGTCGTTCAACGAGCGGATGTATGCGGCCGAGCTGGGTTCTCGGTGTGCGTTCATCCCGGCGAGCTTCCCCGGTGCGATCGTGCGGCGGCACACCGGCACGCCCTTCATGGGGTATGCGGGCGCCTGCTACCTCGTGCAGGAATACTGCAACGCGTTGTTCGACGCGCTGTTCCACATCCTGCCGCTGGGCACGGAGATGGACAAGGTCGAGCCGACGCCGGTGCGGGCGGCAGCCTGGAACGCGACGCCGTGGGACGAGGACGCGCTGGCGCTCCTGGCCCGGGTCGTGGAGGCCGAGCCGTTCATCGTGCGGATCAGCGCTGCCAAGTCGGCGCGGGACCGCGTGGAGCAGGCCGCCCGTGCGGCCGGCGAGGACCGGGTGACGGGGGCGCGGGCTGCCGCGGCGCTCGGCCTGGTTGTCGCTTCGACAGAGATACTCCGTGAAGGAGTTGAGGCATGAGGCGGTCGGCCTCTGCCCAGAGATCCTCGGCGCAAGCCTTGGGACGACCCCAGCCGCGGGGAGGTGCGGTGTGCAACGGTACGTGGAGGTACCCCGATTATGTCTGACGTCAACCTTCGAACAGGGTCCACCTCGGGCCTGACCGACTCCGAGGCGCGTGAGTTCCACTCGATCTTCATCACGAGCTTCATCGTGTTCACGGTGATCGCGATCATCGCGCACGTGCTGGTGTGGCAGTGGCGCCCGTGGCTGCCCGGGCCGAACGGCTACGCGCAGCTGATGGACGGCGTCGCCGTCGTCAAATCGTTCCTGGCATAGAGAAGGACCAGACCATGTGGAGAGTTTGGCTGCTGTTCGACCCCCGCCGTGTGTTGGTGGCGTTGTCCGTGTTCCTGTTCGTCCTCGCGCTGTTGATTCACTTCATCCTGCTCAGCACGAGCCGGTTCAACTGGCTCGAGGGACCGTCGCGCTCGGTTGCGGCCCAGGTGGCACCGATGCCGGCTGCGGCACGGTGACATGAGGACTCGTGTCTTGGCGCCGGGGATGACCCGGCGCCAGGCACGGTACTCTCTATAAGAGGAGCAGGCGGGATGTCGATGCTGAGCTACGAGGCCAAGTACCGGGTGCGGGGTGGGACCCTGCTGGGCGGCGACCTGTTCGATTTCTGGGTCGGGCCGTTCTATGTCGGGCTGTTCGGCGTCAGCACGATGTTCTTCGCGTTGCTCGGCACGCTGCTGATCTTCTACGGCGCGGCCATCGGGCCGACGTGGAACCCCTGGCAGATCAATATTGCGCCGCCCGACATCAGCTACGGGCTGGGCTTCGCGCCGATCCGCGAAGGCGGGCTGTGGCAGGTGATCACCATCTGCGCGACGGGGGCCTTCGTCTCGTGGGCGCTGCGCCAGGCCGAGATCAGCCGCAAGCTGGGCATGGGCTACCACGTGCCTGTCGCCTACGGGGTGGCGGTGTTCGCCTACGTGACGCTCGTGATCGTCCGCCCGGTGCTGCTGGGCGCCTGGGGCTTCGGCTTCCCGTACGGGATCCTGAGCCACCTCGATTGGGTGTCCAACACCGGCTACCAATACCTGCATTTTCACTACAACCCCGCGCACATGCTGGCGGTGTCGTTCTTCTTCACCACGGTGCTGGCGTTGAGCATGCATGGCGGCCTGGTGCTGTCGGCGGCGAACCCGGCGCGGGGTCCCGGCCAGGACGGCCTGGTCAAGACGGCCGAGCACGAGAACACCTTCTTCCGCGACACGATCGGCTGGTCGATCGGGACGCTCGGCATTCATCGGCTGGGCCTGTTCCTGGCGCTGAGCGCCGGGTTCTGGAGCGCGGTGTGCATCGTGATCTCCGGTCCGTTCTGGACCCGTGGCTGGCCCGAGTGGTGGGGCTGGTGGCTCAACCTGCCGATCTGGCGCTGACGTAACGACACTAAGGGGAGGAGCCACGACATGGCCCAATATCAGAACCTCTTTACCCGCGTGCAGGTCCGTGGACCCGCCTATGCCGGGGTACCCGTCACGACGACGGGCTGGAGCCGGACGGGCAAGCCGTTCTTCATTCACCTGTTCGGGATCATCGGCGATGCGCAGGTGGGGCCCATCTACCTGGGCGCCACGGGCATCGCCTCGCTGATCTGCGGCTTCATGGCGTTCGAGATCATCGGGCTGAACATGTGGGCCTCCGTCGGGTGGGACCCGGTGCAGTTCGTGCGCCAGCTGTTCTGGCTCGGGCTCGAGCCGCCGGCGCCGAAGTACGGGCTGCACATCCCGCCGCTGGCCGAGGGCGGATGGTGGCTGATGGCCGGCTTCTTCCTGACGGCCTCGATCCTGCTGTGGTGGACGCGCGTGTACACCCGGGCCAAGCAGCTGGGCATGGGCACGCACGTGGCCTGGGCCTTCGCCGCGGCGATCTGGCTCTATCTGGTGCTGGGCCTGATCCGTCCGGTGCTGATGGGCAGCTGGGCGGAGGCGGTGCCCTTCGGCATCTTCCCGCACCTGGACTGGACGGCGGCGTTCTCCATCCGCTACGGCAACCTGTTCTATAACCCGTTCCACATGCTCTCGATCGTGTTCCTGTACGGGGCGACGCTGCTGTTCGCCATGCATGGCGCGACGGTGCTGGCGATCAGCCGGTTCGGCGGCGAGCGGGAGCTGGAGCAGATCGTGGACCGCGGGACGGCCTTCGAGCGTGGCGCGCTGTTCTGGCGCTGGACGATGGGGTTCTGCGCCACGGCGGAGAGCATCCATCGCTGGGCCTGGTGGTTCGCCGTGCTGTGCCCGATCACGGGGGGCATCGGCATCCTGCTGACCGGGACGGCCGTGGACAACTGGTTCCTCTGGGGTGTGAAGCACGGGATCGCGCCAGCCTATCCTGCGGTGTGGGGCCCCGTGCTCGACCCGGCGATCGGTGCGGCGGCAGGAGCGGTGAAATGAACTACGGCATCAAGACCGCCTTCGGCCTGGTGGGCATCTGTGCCGCGGCGCTGGTCACCATCGCGATGATGACCACCTTCGAGCGTCCGCCGGTTCAGGCGGTTCAGCGGGGCTACCGTGGGACCGCGATGGTGGAGAACTACGACCCGCGGCTGGTGAAGACCTACCTGGCGGCGAACCAGGTGCCGGCATCGTTGCCGCAGCTGCCGGCGACGGGCCCGAAGGCGGGCACGGTCTACAAGAACGTGCAGGTGCTGCAGGATCTGAGCGTCGGGCAGTTCACCCGGCTGATGGTCTCGATCACCAACTGGGTCGCGCCGACGCAGGGCTGCGCCTACTGCCACAACACCAACAACATGGCCGAGGACAGCGTCTACACCAAGGTGGTGGCCCGGCGCATGATCCAGATGACGCAGACCATCAACGCCAACTGGACGCAGCACGTCGCTGAAACCGGGGTCACCTGCTACACCTGCCACCGCGGCAACCCGGTGCCGTCCAACATCTACTTCACCGACCCGGGTGCCGGGCATGAAGGCGGGATGGCCGAGATCAACACCGGCAAGAACCGCGCGGCGCCGGCCATCAACAACTCCTCGCTGCCGTACGACCCCTTCACGCCTTACCTGAAGAACGACCACGACATCCGCGTGCAGGCCGAGCGGGCGCTGCCGGGGACGGACCGCCACTCCATCAAGGAGGCGGAATGGACCTATGCGCTGATGGTCCACTTCTCGCAGTCGCTCGGGGTGAACTGCACCTACTGCCACAACTCCCGCAACTTCGGCGACTGGTCGCAGAGCACGCCGCAGCGGGTGGTGGCGTGGCACGGCATCCGGATGGTGCGGGAGATCAACAACGACTACCTCGGCTCATTGCAGGGCGTGTTCCCGCCGGTCCGGCTGGGCACGGCGGGCGACGTGGCGAAGGTGGGCTGTGCCACCTGTCACCAGGGGGTGTTTAAGCCGCTGTATGGCGTGAGCATGGTCAAGGACTTCCCGGAACTTCGGGTGGTGTCGGCGAAACCCTGATCGGACTGCGGGCGCCGCGATCGGTCGATCGCGGCGCCCGGTCCCGGACCGGGGCGAATATTACGGCCGCCCGTCTGGACAGGCCGTTGCCCTTGCCCAATTTCCACACACCGGGTTATGGAGTGCCGGGTGCCCCTTTGGGGTGCCCGGTGTTCGTTTGGGAGCGGCTTGCGCATGGATAGTCTTGAGAACACCAAGGTCTTTGCCGCGGTTCTGCTCGCGGGGATCGCCTTCGTGGGAAGTGGGCTGATCGGCGGCGCGTTGGTCCGCCCGAAGGTGCTGCACGAGACGGCGATCAAGATCGACATGCCGGAAGGGGCGGGGGCTGCGGTTGCGAGTGCGCCGGATGAGCCGTTGCCGACACTTCTAGCCTCGGCGGACGTGGGCCGGGGCGAGGCGGGCGTGAAGGGCCAGGGCTGCGTGGCCTGCCACTCGTTCAACGAGGGCGGCAAGGCCGGGGTAGGCCCGAACCTGTATGGGGTGGTGGGCGCGCCGCACGGACATGCGGAGGGGTTCGCCTACTCTGCGGCGCTGAAGGCCAAGGAAGGCCCGTGGACGCTGGACGAGCTGAGCGACTGGCTGAAGAAGCCGAGCGCCTATGCGCCCGGCACGAAGATGAGCTACGCGGGCCTCTCCGACGCGAAGAAGCGGGCGGACATCATCCTGTATCTCCGCAGCCTGTCGGGTCATCCTGTCGAGCTTCCGGCGGCAACGGCCAGCGCGACGCCGGTTTCAGCGTCCGCGACGGCGGCTGCTCCGGGCGCTGGCGGTCCCGCCGCGCCGGCCGGTGGTGGGCCGATCGAGACGCGGCTGGCCTCGGCGGACCCGAAGGCCGGTCAGGCGGACACGCTGAAGCTCGGCTGCATCGCCTGCCACACCTATGCCGAGGGCGGGAAGGCCGGCATCGGGCCCAACATGTGGAACGTGGTCGGGGCCGATATCGGCGCGCACATGGACGGATACGCCTACTCCGCGGCGCTGAAGGCGCATGGCGGCAAGTGGACGTATGACGAGATGGATAAGTGGCTGACCAAGCCTGCGGCCTATGCGCCGGGGACGAAGATGACGTTCGCCGGGGTGACGGACCCGAAGCAGCGTGCGGACATCATTTCGTATTTGCGGACGCTGTCGAGTGCGCCGGTGCCGCTGCCCGACGCGAAGTAGAACCCGGGCGGTCTTACTGCCGGGGCTCCGCCCCTCCCGAGGGAGGGGCGGAGCGTCGGCGACACGCTGGCGAGACGCGCGGTGGCTCAGCCTTCCTTCGGGGCGTAGGCGACGCACCAGCCCTTGGGATTAATCTGGCCTTCGACGATCTTGCAGCTGTTCGGGGCCACCCAGTTGACGCACTTGTCGCACTCGGCGCCATCCTTCGGCGTCTCCTGATACTGCACCAGCGCCTTGCCGATCTTGGTGTCCTGCGCCCGGGCCGTGCCGGCCAGCGTGGCGGTGGCGGCGACGATCCCGAAGCCGGTCCGGATAAGGCCGCGGCGGGTCCTGTTCGACGATTGCATGGTCCACTCCCTTGTTGTGCGAACATCATAATGAATGAGGGGCGTCCGGGTTTCCGCAACCCGGGCGGGATCACAGCGAGGCGGGTGTCAGCGTCCAAGGATCCTCGACGGTGCGGCCGGGTTCGCAGAACATCGGGACCGCGTTGGGCGTCCGAACGTTGGGCGCGAGGTTCATCTCGGCGCGGAGGGCCCGGAACAACGCCCCGTGCGCCACCACCAGGACGGGGCTTTCATGCTCCAGCGCCCGGTTGATGGCGCGCACGGCCCGGACACGCAGGTCGGTGAAGGCCTCCGCGCCCTCGGGCGTGAAATGCCCGTCCACCCAGTCGTCGAACCACTGCGCCATGGGCTGACCCTCCTGCACGCCGAACGCGACCTCCCGCAGGTCCTCGTCCAGCACGATCTCGCGACCGACGACAAGGGCGGCGGACTTGGCCGTGTCGTGGGCGCGGGACAGCGGCGAGGCGACGATGGAGCGGATGCCGCGATGGGCCAGCAGCCCGGCCGCGGTGGTCGCCTGGGCGACGCCCACGGGGTTGAGCGGGATGTCCACGTTCCCCTGGCTCAGCCCCTTGGCGTTCCAGTCCGTCTCGCCGTGGCGGAGGAACCAGAACGCCCTGGGCGTCAGGCGGATGCCCGAGCTGGTCGAGGTCGGCTGCCCGGGCTCCGTCATCAGGCGGCGAGCCCTTCGTCGGCCAGCATGCGCTGGGTGGCCGGGCGGGCCAGCATGCGCTCGAGATGGCCCTGCAACGGGGCCGGCAGGGTCATGCCCATGCGCTTGGCGGCCCAGTACTCGACGTAGAACAGGGCGCTGTCGGCGACGGAGTATGTGCCGCCGATCCAGTCCTTGCTGCCGAGGTCGGTCGCCATGATGGCGAAGCCCTTTTCGATCAGCTCCTTGCCGCGGGCCTTGACGGCCTCGTGGTCGGCCTCGTTCGGGGTGAAGTTGGCCGGGCGGAACAGGCGCGAGAAGCCCTGCATGTGGATGGTGGAGACGCAGAAGTCCATCGCCTCGGCCGCGCGCAGGGCCGCTTCCTTGTCCGTGGGCAGCAGCTTGGCCTCGGGGAAGGTCTCGGCGAGGTATTGGGCGATGACGGGGAACTCCGTGACGACGGAGCCATCGTCGCGCTGCAGGGTGGGCACCTTGCTCTTGGGGTTGACGGCATCGAGCGCCGCCCGGTCGGCGGGGGTGGCGCGCAGGTCGAGCTTGCGGGCCTCGAAGGGCTTGCCGATCTCCTCGAGAATGACGTGGATGCCCATGGAACAGGCGCCGGACATGTAGAACAGCTTCATGGCGTGGTCCTTTTCAGTCGAACAGGGAGCTGACGGAGGTCTCGTCGGAGATGCGCTGCATCGCCTCGGCGAGGATGGGCGCGATGGTGAACTGGCGGATGTTGCGGGCGCCGCGGGCCTCGGCGGTGACCTGGATGCTGTCGGTCATCGTCAGGCTCTCGATCTGCGAGTCGGCGATCCGTGCGACGGCGTTGCCGGACAGCACGCCATGGGTGACGTAGACGCTGGCCGACTTCGCGCCGCGGGACATCAGCGCGGCGGCGGCGTTGCACAGCGTGCCGCCGCTGTCGACCATGTCGTCGATCAGGATGCAGGCCTTGCCGGCCACGTCGCCGATGACGTTCATCACCTGGCTGACCCCGGCACGCTCCCGCCGTTTGTCGATGATGGCCAGGTCGCAGTCGAGGCGGGAGGCGATGGTGCGGGCGCGCGCGACGCCGCCCACGTCGGGCGAGACGATCATCACCTCGGACTTTGGGAATCGGCTGGTGATGTCGCGGCTGAACAGCGGCCCGGCATAGAGGTTGTCGACGGGGATATCGAAGAAGCCCTGGATCTGCCCGGCGTGCAGATCCATTGTCAGCACGCGGTCCGCCCCGGCCTCGGTGATGATGTTCGCCACGAGCTTGGCGCTGATCGGCGTGCGGGAGCCGGCTTTCCGGTCCTGCCGGGCGTAGCCGAAATAGGGGATGACGGCGGTGATGCGGCGGGCCGAGGCGCGGCGCAGCGCGTCGAGCGTGATCAGCAGCTCCATCAGGTTGTCGTTGGCCGGGTAGGAGGTGCTCTGGATGACGAAGACATCCTCGCCGCGGACGTTCTCGTGGATCTCGACGAAGACCTCCATGTCGGCGAAGCGGCGGATGCTGGCCTTGGCGAGCGGGATCTGCAGCGCCTCGGCGACAGCCTGGGCCAACGGCGGGTTGCTGTTGCAGGCGACGATCTTCATGGGGTCGGCATGTTCCCGGGCGGCGGCGGAGGTTCTTAGGACGGATCGGCGGAAAATGAAACCTCGTGCCTTGCCGGCGCGCTTCAGCCGGCCAAGTCCATAGGCGCCCATCATGGCCCCGCCGGCGCTCGTTGGGCGGCCAGGCCTTGTGGCCCCCGCGCTATTTGGCGGGCCGGCCCCCGCCCGCGTTGACGATCACGTCGCGGACGCCGCCCGCCGCCTCGGTCGCGACCGCGACGGCCACGTCGCCCCAATAGGGGTTGATGGAGCGGGGCGGCACCTCGTTGATCTGCACGACCCGGCCGCGCTCGCTCTTTGCGTCGCTGACCACCCATTGCAGCTCGATCCGGGTTGTCGAGTTGACGCCGGCCGCGGTCTGGATCTCGCCCTTCACCTCGAAGTCGGCGTCCTTCGGCGTGTCCTGCACGACGATGCCGTTGGCCTCGAGCTTGATGCGCATCTGCAGGGGCAGGCTGCGGTTGCCGTCGCCCGGGGCGCCGGTCATGGCGGCGAGGAAGACGCGGGCGGGGCGGTTCTGCAGGGATTTCGGGTCGCTCTGGCGCCGCGCGGCCTCGATGCGGCCGAGGAGCGAGGCGATGCCCGGTGCGGCCTGGGCAGCGGCGGCCTTCAGCACGGCAGGGCTGCCGGCGGCCCAGTCGCCCGGGGGCACCGGCGCCCCCTGGGACACGCCCTGCGACTCGCCGGCGGGGTTCTGCACGGTATAGCTGGGCAGGACCTGGCCGCCCTGCATCTCCGCGGACAGGATCACGGTCCAGTCGCGGCCCCGGGGTGCGGTGGCGGCGGCCGGGATCTCCTGTTCCTGAAGCGCGTCGGCCACGGCCTGCGACCATTGGGCTGCGGCCTTGTCGCTGAGCAGCGACTCCGTGGGCGGCGGCACGGCCAGGCGGGAGGGCGGCGGCTGGGCGAGCAGGGATCCGGCGTTGCCGGGGTTGCCGTAGAAGGGTTGCGGCAGGCTGCCGCAGGCCGCAAGGCACAAAGCCAGGATCGACAGGGAGAGCAGGAGCGGGGCGGTGCGCATGAATCCGCCTATAGCATGATCGCGCTGACCTGGTGGCCGATGGGGCCGCCGCCGGCCAGGGTGCGGCGGCGATGGCTGAAGAAGCGCTTCGTGTCGGGCAGCGTGTCGGCGTCCAGCGTCTCGACCCGGCCGATACCGTCGAGGCGGGCGGCGCAGTAGCCGGCGAGGTCGAACTGCCAATGGCCGGGCCGGCCGTCGGCGAAGAAGCGGGTTGCCGTGGCCGTGTGGGCCAGCACGGCGTCGCGGAGGTCGGGCCCCACCTCGTAGGACGGCTGGCGGATGCAGGGGCCGATGACGGCGGCGATCCCGGGGCGGGTGGCACCCAGGGCCAGCATGGCGGCGACCGTCGCCTCCAGCACGCCGGCCAGGGCGCCGCGCCAGCCGGCATGCACCGCGCCCACCACCCCGGCGGCCGCGTCGTGCAGCAGGACGGGGGTGCAGTCGGCGGTGATGATGCCCAGCGCCAGCCCGGGGCGGTCGGTGACCATGGCGTCGGCGCGGCCGCCCTGGCCGGTGGCCCAGGGGGCTGTCACGGTGACGACGTCGGCGCCATGCACCTGGGTGAGGCCGAGCAGGCTGGCGGCGCCGAGGTGGCGGGCGACGCGGGCGCGGTTCTCGGCCACGTGGGCCGGGTCGTCCTGGCCGGACAGGGCGCAGTTCAGGCTGGCCCAGGGCCCGAGGCTGACGCCGCCGCGCCGGGTAAAGAAGCCATGCGGCGTTGCGATGGCGGGGCTGGTGAGGGCCTCGGGGGAGATCATGGCTCGAATCCGGGGGGAAGGGGGACACCAGCCTGGCAGAGCGCCAGGGCCTTGAACAGGCCGCCCATGCGGTCGGGTTCGGCCAGGCGCTGGGCCGCATGGACCAGCGCGGCGGCGCGGCCGGCGGGCTGGGTGCGGGCCAGGACGCCGGTGCGCTGGAACAGGCCGAGGCGGGCGAGGAACGGACCTTGCGAGACGGGGCCGTGGACGTCCGCGCCGGCCCGGCGGGCGGTGGCGGCCAGGGCGGCGAAGTCCACATGCGCCGTGAGGTCGGTATCGCCCGGGTGGTCCAGCGGGTTGGCCGGGCGGCCGTCCCGCAGGGCCTGCAGGCTGTCGCCCGGGGCGCTGGCGGCGGGGCCGTAGTCCAGGATCAGGGCCGCCCCGCCCTGGCTGGCGATGCGGGTGCCGAGGGCGGCGACGAAGGCCAGGGCGGCCTCGCCGAGCTCGACCGTCTGCCCCTCTTCGGCGTGCAGCGGCGGGGGGTCGGTGGGCCGCTCGACGAAGGCGCCGGCTGCCACGTGGCGTTCGGTCCAGCCGGGGGCGCGGCGGACGAACTGGCGGATGGGCAGCGCGTCCAGGAACTCGTTGGCCAACAGGATCATGGGGCCGGGCGGCAGGGTGGCCGCATCGTCGTGCCAGTGGGGGCTGGCGCCGGCCAGGCGTTCGGCCTGCAGCGTGCGCAGCCGGGGAGAGGTCTCGACCAGGTGCAGGCGGAGCGCCCGGTGGAAGGCGGGGGCGACGCGGGCGGTGGCGCGCAGGGCGTCCTGCATCAGGGTGCCGCGGCCCGGCCCGCATTCCACCAGCAGCACGGGGTCGGGCCGGCCCGCATGGTCCCAGGCAACGGCGGCCCACAGGCCGAGCAGCTCGCCGAAGACCTGAGTGATCTCGGGGGCGGTGGTGAAGTCGCGGAAGGGGTCGTGGCTGGCGTAGTAGGCGGCGTTGGCCCGCGCCATGAAGGCGTCAAGCCGTTCCAAGGCCCACCTCGTCCAGCGGCACGGGGTCCAGCGGCACGGGGTCCAGCGGCACGGGCGGGCGGCGGCGGGCGCGCAGGATGAGGACGATGCCGGCCAGGACCATGGGGGCCGACAGCAGCTGCCCCATGGTGAGGCCGCCGGCCAGGAAGCCCAGGAAGGCGTCGGGCTCGCGGAAGTGTTCGCCGACGATGCGGGCCACGCCGTAGGCGGCGAGGAATGCGCCGCAGAGCGTGCCGGGGCGGGCGCGGATGGCGGGGCGGGCGCACAGGAGTGCGAGCAGCAGGCCGAGCAGCAGCCCCTCCATGCCGGCCTGATAGAGCTGGCTCGGGTGTCGCGGCTCGGGGCCGGCATAGGGGAAGATCATGGCCCAGGGCAGCCAGTCGGGGGCGGGGCGGCCCCAGAGCTCGCCGTTGATGAAGTTGGCGATGCGGCCGAGGCCGAGGCCGATGGGCATCACGGGGACGAAGCGGTCCGAGAAGGCGAGCAGGTCCAGGTGGTGGCGCCGGCAGAAGAGGGTCAGGGCGACGATGACGCCCAGCGCGCCGCCGTGGAAGCTCATGCCGCCCTGCCAGACCGCCAGCGCCGCCAGCGGGTCGTGCAGGTAGTGCATGGGCTGGTAGAACAGGACGTAGCCGAGCCGGCCGCCCAGGACGACGCCCAGCGTGGCCCAGGTGAGGAAGTCGTCCGCCTGCTCGGCGGTGCCGACGATGGGGCGCAGGCGCACGAGGTGGCGGGAGATGCGCCAGCCGAGCAGCAGGCTGGCGATATAGGCCAGGGCATACCAGCGGACCTGGAAGGGGCCGACGGCGAGGAACACCGGGTCGAAGCCCGGGAACATCAGGACGGGAAGGATCATCGGTAAGGCGCTCCGGACGCCAGGTGGTCTCGGACGTATCGTTCGATGCCGGTTTCGAGCGTGGTGAACTGGCCGGGGTATCCGGCGGTGCGCAGGCGTTCCATGCGGGCCTGGGTGAAGGACTGGTATTGGCCGTGCAGGCTGGGCGGCAGGTCGATGAACTCCACGCCGCGGGGCCGCCGGGCCGCGTCGCAGACGGCGTGGGCGAGGTCGAGGTAGGTGCGGGCCCGGCCGGTGCCCAGGTTGAACAGGCCGCTGACCGTCGGCGTGTCGAGCAGCCAGAGCAGGACGTCGACGACATCCCCGACCCAGATGAAGTCGCGGGACTGCGCACCGTCGGCCATGCCGGGGCGGTCGGCGCGGAACAGGCGGGGAGCGTGCCCGGCCAGCACCTCGTCGTGCTTGACCTTCACGACGGAGACCATGCGGCCCTTGTGATACTCGTTGGGGCCATAGACGTTGAAGAACTTAAGGCCGGCCCATTGCGGCGGGGCCGGGTCACCCGCCTGCAGCGCCGCCTGCACGCGCAGGTCGAAGGCGTGCTTGGTCCATCCGTACAGGTTCAGCGGCTGCAGGCGGTGCAGGGCGGCGGGGTCGTCGTCGAACCCCTGCGCGCCGTCGCCGTAGGTTGCGGCGGAGCTGGCGTAGACGAAGCGGGTGCCGGTGCGGGCGCACCACGTCCAGAGGCGCCAGGACAGCTCGACGTTGGTGTGCCAGACGAGGTCGCCGTCGGTGGCGGTGGTCTCGCTGATGGCGCCGAGGTGGTAGACGAGGTCGATGGCGGGGCCGGTGGCCAGGAAGGGCTCGAGCTCCTCGGGGCGGAGGATGCGATGCGGCGGATGGGCGGCCAGGTTGCGCCACTTCGCGCCGTCGCCGAGCCAGTCGACGACGATGGCGGGCGTGCCGCGGGCCGCGAGGGCGGCGTGCAGGTTGCTGCCGATGAAGCCGGCGCCGCCGGTGACGAGGATCATGCGCGGCTTATACGGGCGGCCGTCCCTCGTGACAAAGCGGCGCTTTCGGCAGAACGGACCCCTCGAAACGCCGGGATCGCGCCCTCACATGCCTGGCGGTGTGAAGGTTTGCAGGAGAGTGTGGCATGGCCGAGCGACCGCGTTTCTTCGACGACCTGGCTGGCGTGGCCGGTGGGGCGTTCTCGGCCCTGGCCGGCATGCGGGAGGAGGTGGAGGCTACCATCCGCGCGCGGGTGGATGAGGCGATCCGCCGGCTGGACCTGGTGAAGCGCGAGGACCTGGAGGCGGTGCAGGAGATGGCGGCCGCGGCGCGGACCGGGCAGGAACGGGCGGAGGCGCGGCTTGCGGCGCTGGAGGCGCGGTTCGCGACCCCGGCACCGTCCGCCGCGGCACAGGGTGATGCCGTCATGGGCCGCCCGATGGCCGACGGGATGGAGGCGCCGCCGGCCGCCGCCCCGCCGGCGATGACGGAGTACGGCAGCCCGTTGGAGCCGCCGCCCGTCGCTTGAGCTTCGCGTGCCGCCGAAGCGTCTTCGGGCAGGGGTTGCTGCGGCGCGATAGGGCCCGGTAGTCTGACTGGGTGGCGAGTCGCGTCCGATCCGGACCGGGCGCCGCGGCACCGCCCGGACGACCTCCAACTTGGCTCCAACTTGGGGAGACCCGCATGTCAGCATCCCTTGGCGTCCACATCTCGGACGCCGCCGCCAATCCCCTGGACATCATGGAGCAGGTCGTCGCGGCGAACGACTGGAGCTTCGAGCGGCATACGGAGGCCGAGATGGCCGCGGAGGCGCCAGGCAAGTGGTGCGACTACGGCCTGTTCTTCTGCTGGTCGCACGAGATCAGCGCGATGCATTTCACCTGCACCTTCGACATGAAGGTGCCGAAGAAGCGGCGGCAGGCGTTGTTCGAGCTGCTGTGCCTGGCCAACGAGAAGCTGTGGATCGGGCACTTCGGCATGGACAGCGACGACGGCATGCCGGTGTTCCGCCATGCGGTGCTGCTGCGCGGCGCGCCCGGCGCCTCGGCCGAGAGCCTGGAGGACATGGTCGACATCGCCATCACCGAGTGCGAGCGGTTCTACCCGGCGTTCCAATTCGTGCTCTGGGGCGGCAAGTCGCCGGCCGATGCGTTGCAGGCGGCGATGCTGGAGTGCGTCGGCGAGGCATGACCGGGCCGGGCCTGCCACCGCTGCTGCTGGTGGGCGGCGGCAAGATGGGCGGGGCGTTGCTGTCGGGGTGGCTGGAACGGGGCCTGTCGCCGTCCGTGGTGGTCGATCCGTCGGCCGCGGCACAGGCGCTGGCCGGGCCGTTGGTGACGGTCGTGGGCTCGATGGCTTCGGTGCCGGCGGGGTTCCGGCCCGCCTGCGTGGTGCTGGCGGTGAAGCCGCAGCAGGCGGATGCGGTTCTGCCGCTGCTGGGTGCCTTCACGACCACGGGCGTCGTGCTGTCGATCATGGCGGGGCGGGCGGTCGCCGGTCTGCGGGCGGCGCTGGGCGACGTGGCGGTCGTGCGGGCGATGCCCAACACGCCGGCGGCGATCCGGCGCGGCATCACCGTGGGGTTCGCCGGGCCCGGCGTGTCGCCCGGGCAGCGCGCCTTGGCCGATGAGCTGCTGGCCGCGGTGGGCGAGGTGGCCTGGGTCGAGGACGAGGGCCTGATCGACGCGGTGACGGCGATCTCGGGCGGGGGACCGGCCTACGTGTTCCTGCTGGCCGAGATGCTGGAGAAGGCCGGGCTGGAGCAGGGGTTGCCGCCGCCGCTGGCCCGGCAGCTGGCGCGGCGCACCGTCTCGGGCTCCGGCGCGCTGCTGGCGGCCAGCGACCAGGATGCGGCGGCGCTGCGCATCGCGGTAACGAGCCCGCAGGGCACGACGGAGCGGGCGCTGGCGGTGTTGATGGACGCGGCGGCGTGGCCGGCCACGGTCTCGGCGGCGATCGAGGCGGCGACCCGCCGCTCCCGCGAGTTGGCGGGCTGACAGGAGGCGGCTCCTCCCCCCTGGCATCCGGCCGATTTTGGCTTATGTCGGGGGAATGGATACGCAAGCGATAGACGAAAGACTGGTTGCCGCAGTGTTCGAGCAGGCGGGCCTGGTGGGCTGGGGCGACGTGAACCTGGTGGAGGCGGCGCGCGAGGCCGGGCTGGATGTCGCGGCGGTGCGGGCGCGGTTTCCGGGCAAGACCGCGGTCCTGCTGACGTTCGGGCGGCTGGCCGACCAGGCGGCACTCGCCGCGTGCCCGAAGACGGGCCTGCCGCGGGAAAAGCTGTTCGACCTGCTGATGGCCCGGTTCGACGTGCTGCAGCGGCACCGGGCCGGGGTGCTGTCGCTGATGGACGCGCTGCGCTTCGATCCGGGGACGGCGCTGATGCTGGGTGGCGCCACGTTGCGGAGCATGCGGTGGATGCTGGATGCGGCAGGCGTGCCGGCCGGCGGCGCCGCGGGGGCGCTGCGCGTGCCGGGGCTGGCGGCCGTGTGGGCCTATGCGCTGCGCGCCTGGGAGAAGGACGACACCACGGACATGGGGGCGGTGATGGCGGCGTTGGATCGCGCCCTGGACCGGGCGGTGCAGGCCGAGGAGATGCTGCCGGGCCACCGGGGCAGCCCGGCGCCCGAGCCCCCGCTGCCGGCCCCGGCGCCCCTGCTGGCCGGCGGCGACGTGCTGGAGGCTGACGGCGGGCCCGCGGTGTTGTAGAACACCACCGCCAAAGGGAGCGAACACGATGTCACAAGACCCCGCCGACCACGCCAAGACCGCGATGCAGGAGGCCGGAAAGGCCGTCTCGACCGGCGCCGCCACCGCTGCCGCCTCGGCGCAGGAGATGGGCCGCGCCATGATGGAGAAGGGCATGGCCGGCATGTCCGAGTTCACCAAGCTGTTCCAGGACATGAAGATGCCCGGCATGGTCGGCATGGAGCCGTTTCTGGCGGCGCAGCGCCGCAACATGGAGGTGCTTTCGGCGGCCAACCGCGTGGCGCTGGAGGGCGCGCAGGCAGTGGCCAAGCGGCACATGGAGATCATGCAGCAGACGATGGCCGAGATGACCGAGAACATGCGGCAGATGGCCAGCCCGGAGAACCCGCAGGCGCGCGCGGCCCGGCAGGCGGACCTGCTGAAGGCCGCCTATGAGCGGGCGGTCGCCAACATCCGGGAGCTGGCGGACCTGATCCAGCGGTCGAACAGCGAGGCGGTCGAGATGCTGAACAAGCGCTTCGCCGAGGCGCTGGACGAGGTGAAGAAGCTGGCGGCCCAGGGTGCGGCCGGTGGCGCGGGCGGCGCGCACGGGTGATCCGCTGAGCGGCCCCGCCTCGACAGGCCCGATCGTGACGGGCAAGGCGGGGCCGCTCGTCGCCATTGTCGGCGGCGGGGTGATCGGCAGCGCGATCGGCGCTTTCCTGGTCGCTGGCGGCGCGCGCGTGACGGTCATCGAGCGAGACCCGACCTATGCGCGGGCGTCGTCGTCGTTGTCGGCCAGCTCGATCCGGCAGCAGTTCTCGACCGCGGTGAACATCCGGCTGGCGCAGTTCGGGATCGAGTACCTGCGGCCCGCGGGCCTGGGCCTGCACGAGCGGGGCTACCTGTATCTGGCCGGGGCGGCAGGGATGCGGGTGCTGCGCGAGAACCATGCGTTGCAGGCGGCAGCCGGGGCGGACGTGGCCCTGCTGGACCGGGCGGCGCTGGCGGCGCGGTTCCCGTGGCTCTCGACGGCGGCGCTGGACGGCGGCGCGCTCGGGCTGTCGGGCGAAGGGTGGTTCGACGGGCCGGGGCTGGCGCAGCGGTTCCGGGATGAGGCGCGGGGGCGGGGGGCCACGTTCGTGCGGGGCGAGGTGACGGGGTTGGAGCGCGTGGCGCCTGACCAGGTCGGCGCGCGGATCACGGCGGTGCGGCTGCGGGACGGGGGCCGGGTGGCGGCCGACGTGGTGGTCAATGCGGCGGGGCCGGCGGCCCGGCATGTGGCGGCCCTGGCCGGGATCGTTCTGCCGGTCGAGGCGCGCAAGCGGTCCATCTTCGTGTTCCACTGCCGCGAGACGCTGGCGGCCTGCCCGCTGGTGGTCGACACGTCCGGGGTGTGGTTCCGGCCGGAGGGGGACCGGTTCATCGGCGGCTGGTCGCCGCCCGACGACAGCGAGGACACGGGGCTGGAGGTCGACCATGCGCAATGGGACCAGGTCGTCTGGCCGGCGCTGGCGGCCCGGGTGCCGGCGTTCGAGGCGGTTCGGGTGATGGGCGCCTGGGCGGGGCATTACGAGATGAACACCTTCGACCATAACGGGCTACTGGGCTGCCTGCCCGCGGCGCCCAACCTCATCTTCGCCAACGGGTTCAGCGGGCATGGCATGATGCAGGCGCCGGGCGTGGGCCGGGGAATCGCGGAACTGATCCTGTATGGCGAATACCGCACGCTGAACCTGGGGGACCTCGACATCGCGCGGGTGCCGGCGGGCCGCAGGCTGCTGGAGCGGAACGTGATCTGATGGCGTTCGACCTCGGGCGGTTCGTGGCGGCGCAGAATCCGGTCTATTCCCAGGTGCTGGCGGAGCTGCGGGCCGGGCGGAAGACCACGCATTGGATGTGGTTCGTGTTCCCGCAGCTGCAGGGGCTCGGGCGCAGCCCGACGGCGGTGCATTTCGGCCTGCAGGGGGGTGCGGAGGCCGCAGCCTATGTCGCGCATCCCGTGCTGGGCGGCCGATTGCTGGAGTGTGCCGGGCTGATGGCGGCAGTGCGGGGGCGCACGGCGCATGAGGTGTTCGGCGCGCCGGACGACATGAAGCTGCATTCGTCGATGACGCTGTTCGACGCTGTCATGCCCGGGCTGGTGTTCGACACCGTTCTGGCGCGGTTCTTCGCGGGTCGGCGGGACCTCCGGACGCTGGCGTTGCTGTCGGAGCCGGGATTGTAGTCGGCCTGTGTCATGACCGGGTTATCCCGGTCATCCACGCCGTTCAGCGGGCGTCAGCCTGCGACGCGTGGATGGCCGGAACAAGCCCGTCCATGACGAATCCGTATGGATTTGGGTTTGGTCACTCCCGGACGACGTAGGTGTGGTAGCGGACCTTTCCGTCTGGGGAGGTCTGGCGGTAGACGCCCTGGATCTCGGTGCCGAGGCCGGGAAAGGTGTTCTCGGCGGCCTCGAAGGCCAGCAGGTAGTCGATCATGGGGGTCGCGCGGCCGCCCAGGCGTTCGCCGGGGACGATTGTGGCGATGCCTGGCGGGTAGACCAGCATGAGGGTGGCCGCGATCCGGCCGGCGATCTGGTCGATCGGCAGGAAGTTGACCTTGTTGCGGACCAGCATGCGCCCGGCGTCGTGCGGGGTCATCGCCAGCTCCGGCAGGTGGTCGGCCTGAAACTGCTGGCGCTGCAGGCGGCTGACGCCGACGTCGCGCCAGAAGCGGTGCATCTGGGTGCAGAGGTCGCGCAGGCCGAGGTCGGTGTAGCGGGCCGGGCGGCGGCGGACGAAACCGGGGATGACGTCCTGCAGGCGGGCATTCTCGTCGTGCAGGCGCTTGAAGGTCACGAGCCAGCTGAGCAGGGTGCCGGCCTTGCTGCTCTCGACGCCCGGGGTGAGCAGGAACAGGATGCTGTGCAGGTCGTTCTTCTCGCAGACGATGCGGTTCTCGCGCAGGTATTCCGCCAGCAGGGCGGCGGGGATGCCATGCGGCTCGATGGTGCCGGTGGCGCGGTCGAAGCCGGGCATCAACAGGGTCAGCTTGTTGGGGTCCGTCATGGCGAAGCCCGGCGGGACGTCGTGGAAGCCGTGCCAGGCGTCGCTGCCGTTGATGGCCCAGAAGGCGGGGTTGCTGGCCAGGTCGTCGGTGGGCACGTCCTCCCACGGCTTCTCGACCGGGGCCTCGTCGTCGGGCCCGCTCCATTGCACGGTGTGCGGCACGAAGGGGTCGAAGAACCAGCGGCGCGCCGGGTCCAGCTCCGTCTGCTGGTACTCGCGGCGGAACAGGCGCAGCTTCTTCCGCAGCTCGATCCCGAGGCGGATGGTGTCGTCCCACAGCACCTCGCCGGCGCGGCCCTTCATCATGTGGGCGCCGACATCGAGCGAGGCGAACAGGGGGTAGAAGGGGCTGGTGCTCGCGTGGACCAGCACGCTCTCGTTGAAGCGCCGATGCTCGACCCTGCGCTCCTGGCCCTTGATGTGGGTGTCCTTCACGTGGATCTGCGACGCCTGGGAGAAGCTGGCGAGCTGCTTGTGGGTGGACTGGGTGACGATGATGCCGGGCTCGTCGGGGCCGAGGCCGGCCAGGCCCATGCCGAAGCGGCGGCGGAACAGCGGGTGGAACTTCATGAACCCGGCCCAGGCTTCGTCGAACAGGATGTAGTCGCAGAGGTGGCCGATCTTCCGCAGGATGGTGGGGGCGTCGTAGATCGTGCCGTCGTAGGTGCACTGCTCGATGACGGCGACGCGGAAGGGGCGGGGGCGCTGCCAGGCGTCGGGGTCGGTCACCAGCGGGTTGGCGCGGATGGCCTCCCGGATGCGGATCTCGTCCAGCGCCGCGTGGTCGATGGGCCCGACCATGCCGTAGACGTTGCGGTCGGTGGGCAGATAGACGGGGATGCCGCCGCCGAGCATCAGCGCGCCGTGGTGCGCGGCCTTGTGGTTGTTGCGGTCGAACAGCACGAGGTCGCCTTCGGCCACCAGGGCGCCGAGCACCATCTTGTTGGAGGCGGATGTGCCGTTGAGCACGAAATAGGTGCGTTCGGCGCCGAAGATGCGGGCGGCGGCCTTTTGTGCGGCGAGCGCCGGGCCCTCGTGCGTCAGCAGGTCGCCGAGGTCGAGCACGGAGTTGTCGAGGTCGTCGCGGAAGATGGCGGGGCCGAGGTGCTCGACGAAGATGCGGCCGATGGCGCTGCGGGAGTAGAAGATGCCGCCGTTGTGCCCGGGGCAGGTCCAGAGCTGGTTGCCCTGCTCGGCATAGTCGACGAGGGCGCCGAAGAATGGCGTCTTCAGCGTGGCGGCGTAGTTGCGCAGCCGGCTGGCGAGGTTGCGGGCGACGAACTCCGGGGTCTCCTCGGACAGGAAGATGGTGCCGTCCACGGCGTTCAGCACGTCCACCGGGATGTCCTCGAGGCGCTTGCGGCGGAGCATGACGAGCACCGGCAGCTCGAGCCCGCGCTTGCGGACCAGGGTGATCAGGCCGGCGGGCTTGCCCAGCATGCCGCGCTTGCCCCAGTCCACCACCATGCAGCCGATGGCGGCGTCGGTCTGGATCGCGAGCTCCGCGTCGTCGGTGCTGCGGGCGACCAGGACGGAGAAGCCCAGGCGCTCGATCTCGGCGACGATGGCCTGGAGCCGGAGCCAGTCGAGGTCCGCATTGTTGAACGAGGGCGCGCAGAACAGGAACTTGAAACGCCGCTCGTATTCCATCTCGACCCCTAGCCGGTTTTGCGATCCTCATTGCCGATGGGGCGCGGGGTGCCAAGCGATTTTGTCGTGACGGGGTGCCGGGTCTTGAAGCACGGCGGTTCGAAGGCCACGTCATCCGGCATGGATCGCCCCCCGCCCGTGATCGACATGCTGCCCGACGGCTCGTTCCGCGTTCCGCCCCGGCGGCCGATGGTTCCGTTGTCGGCCAAGCTGCTGATCGGCGCCGTGCTGATGACGGCGCTGGCGGCCTCGGTCGCCATCGCCGCGCTGGCCATCTGGGTCGTGTCGCTGGTGTTGCCGGTGATCATCATCGGCGGCGCGTTCATCTGGGCGATGGCGAAGTTCCGCCACTGGCAGTCACTCCGCGGCGATCCGGGCAGCGTGACCCGCCGTTATCCCGGCGGCTTCGGCCAGTAGGCTGTAGCTGCGGCGCCGGACCGCGGCGTCGTGCAGGGTGGTGAGCACCACCACCTCGTTCACATCCAGCGCCGAAGCGGTCTGTTGCAGGCGCGCCACCACCTGGTCGGGCGTGCCGGCGAAGGCGCGCGTCCGGGCCTCGGCGACGCGGGCGCGCTCGGTGTCGGAATAGGGATAGGCCGCGGCTTCCTCGGCGCTCGGCAGGGGTTCGTACACGCCGCGGTCGCGGCCGAGCCGCCATAGGGCCCTGCTGGCGAAGTGCCGCTCGGCCTCGGCCTCGGTTTCGGCGGCCATGGCCCAGACCGCGATGGCGGCCAAGGGTCGGGTGGCCTCGGCCCCGCTGGCGTCGGGGTGCGGCCGGAACTGCTGGCGGTAGGTGTGCAGGGCCCGTTCGGCGCCGCGGCCGTCGGTGATGAAGTGGGCGAAGCAGAAGGGCAGGCCGAAATAGGCGGCGACCTGGGCGCCGTAGTCGCTGCTGCCGAGGATCCAGGGCTCGGGGGCCGTAGGCCCGGCGGGCTGGGCGCGCACGTCGCGGAAGGGGTGGCCCTCCACCAGGGCCTGCCCGCGCACCCAGTGCAGCAGGTCCCGCACCTGGGAGGGGAAGTGGTCGGCGGCGCTGTCGGCCGCGGGATTGAGGGCGTAGGCGGTGCGGCCGTCCGAGCCGGGCGCGCGGCCCAGGCCCATGTCGATGCGGCCGGGGGCGATCGCCTCCAGCACACGGAACTGCTCGGCGACTTTCAGGCTGGAGTAGTGCGGCAGCATGACGCCGGCGCTGCCGACGCGGATGCGATGCGTGGTGGCGGCGACGGCGGCCATCAGCACCTCCGGCGCGGTGCCGGCCTGGCTGGCGCTGTTGTGGTGCTCGGCCAGCCAGTAGCGGTCGTAGCCGAGCGCCTCGCAATGGCGGGCCAGGCGCAGCGTCTCCCGGATGCTGTCGGCCGGGGTGCGGCCGGTGACGACGGTGGACTGGTCGAGGACGGAGAGGCGCATGGGCGGGTCTCTTGCAAGCGGTGGGAAGAGTATGGGGTGGAACGGGCCGGCTGACACCTTGTCGTGTCGGAGGGGCGGCAGGGCCCTGCCGGATGCAACCAGAGAAGACAGAACAGGTTGTAGAAGCATGTCCGTTCAACAGTCTTCGGCCGAGCCCCCCGTGTCGTTCGTTTCGATCGAAGGAGGCACCGGCCATCGTTGAACCCGTGGTGCCCGGGGCGGTGCGTGACGCGATGACGGAGCCGCTGCTCGTCCTGGCGCCCCACGGCCGGGACGCCCCCGTGATCGCTTCCGTGCTGGCGCGGTCCGGCCTGCAGGCGGGCGTGTGTGCGGATCTGTCGGAGCTGGTGGGCCAGCTGGACGCGGCACAGGCGGTGGTGCTGACGGAGGAGATGCTGGACGGGCCGGCGCTGCCGCAGTTGCTGGAGTGGGTGGGGCGGCAACCCCCCTGGTCCGACCTGCCGTTCGTCGTGCTGGTGCCGTCGCAGGCGCAGGCGTCCCTGCAGGGGCGGGCGGTCCTGCAGGCGCGGGCCGACGTCATCGAGCGTCTCGGCAACGCGGTGTTGCTGGAACGTCCGTGGAACGCCGAAAGCCTGGGCAGCGCGGGCCGGTCTGCGATCCGGGCCCGGCGCCGGCAGCTTGCCATGCGGGACCTGACGCAGACGCTGGAGAGCCGGGTCGGCGACCGCACCCGGGCGCTGGCGGAGTCGGAGGCGCGGTTCCGGGCGGTGTTCGAGGGGTTCCCGATCTGGCTGTTCGTCGTGCGGGTAATGCCGGACCGGCAGTTCCTGTTCGAAGGCTACAACCCGGCGGGAGAGCGGCGGACCGGGCTGCGGAACCAGGACCTGGCGGGCCGGCCGCCGGAGGCCTTCATGGACGCCGGGCAGGCTGCGATCGTGCGAGCGGCGCTGGAACGCTGCCGCTCCTCGGGCACCGGGGTCGAGTTCACGGAGGAGCTGAGCTTCCCGGCGGGGCAAGGCACCTTCGAGACGACATTGACGCCGATGCGGGAGGGCGAGGGGCGGATTTTCCGCATCCTGGGCGTGGTCACGGACGTGACGGAGCGCAACCGCCTCGAGATGCGGCTGCGGCAGGCGCAGAAGCTGGAGGCTGTGGGGCAGCTGACCGGGGGCGTGGCGCACGATTTCAACAACCTGCTGCAGGTCGTGCTGAGCGGGCTGACGCTGATGGAGCGGGTGCACGAGCCCGGCCGCCGGGCGCAGCTGGCTGACAGCGTGCGGCGGGCTGCGCAACGGGGTGGCGAGCTGACGAAACGGCTGCTGACGGTGGCCCGGCGGCAATCCCTGAAGCCCAAGACGCTCGACCTGGCGGCGTGGCTGGACGACGGGGCCGGAGAGCTGCTGGCCCGGACGTTGCGCGGCGACATCCGGACGGAGATCCGCCTGTCGCAGGGCCTGCCGCCGGTGCATGTGGACCCCGAGGAGCTGGAGTTGTCGCTGCTGAACCTGGCCGTCAACGCGCGTGACGCGATGGAGGGCGGCGGGACGCTGACGATCGGCGCGGAGGTGTTGAAGCTCGACGGTTCCGCGGCGGCCGAGGGCCTGTCGGGGCCGTTCGTCCGGCTGTCGGTGGGCGATACCGGCGTCGGGATGAGCCCGGAGACGCTGGCGCGGGTGTTCGAGCCGTTCTTCACGACCAAGGAGGTCGGCAAGGGTACCGGGCTGGGGCTGGCGCAGGTCTATGGGTTCGCCAAGCAGAGCGGCGGCGGCGTGCGGCTGCAGAGCGAGGAGGGGCTGGGCACGACCGTGTCGCTGCTGTTGCCGGTGGCCAAGGACGCGACCCGCCAGGCGCACGTGTCGGAGCCGGAGACGCCGGAGATCCCGCTGCTGGGGGTGTCCGTGCTGGTGGTGGAGGACGACGACGAGGTCGCGGCGCTGGTCGTGGACATGCTGATGCAGCTGGGCCAGCGGCCGACGCGGGTGGCGACCGCGGCGGCGGCGCTGGGCGCGCTGGCCGACGACCGCCCGGTCGATCTGCTGTTCACCGACGTGCTGATGCCGGGCGGGATGGACGGCCTGGCCTTGGCGCGCGAGGCCGGGCGGCGGCGGCCTGGTCTGCCGGTCCTCTTAACCACGGGCTATTCCGGCGGAGGGCCCGCTGCCGCGCCGCTGGGCGTCCCGGTGCTGCGGAAACCCTATCGCATCGACGAGCTGGCGGCGGCGTTGCAGCGCGTGCTGGCGCATACCAGGACCGACCTGGTCCCGCCGTGAGGGCCTGGCGCGGCTGGGGCCCGGGCGGCCAGGTTGGCATTTGGCGCGGTTGGTCTAGGCTCCCGGCAAAAGCGACGGGAGGACGGGACGATGCGTGGATCTTGGGCGAAGCGAGGGGGCTGGCTGGGTGCGGCGGCGCTGCTGCTGGCGGGTGCGCCGGCGCGGGCGACGGATATCGTCGAGATCGGCAGCTTCCATATCGGCGGCCGGACCGTCACCCTGGACGGGCTGCCGAAGCGGGAGATCGTGTTCTCGCCGGGGTCCCCGCCGCTGGCCGTCGACCCGAACGGGGCGTTCGAGGTCGAGCAGATGTACGTGCAGTATGTGAAGCAGGCGGCCCCGAAGGCGAGATACCCGCTGCTGCTGTGGCACGGTGGCGGGCTGAGCGGCGTGACGTGGGAAACCAAGCCCGACGGGCAGCCGGGGTGGCAGAGCTTCTTCATCAAGGCGGGCCACGACGTGTATGTCTCGGACGCGGTGGAGCGGGGCCGGGCGGGCTGGGCGCGCTACCCCGAGGTGTTCAAGACGGAGCCGTTCTTCCGCACGGGCTCCGAGGCGTGGAGCCTGTTCCGCTTCGGCCCCGGCTTCGACGACGACCCGGCCAAGCGGGTGGCCTTTCCCGGCGCGCAGTTCCCGCTCGCCGACTTCAAGCAGTTCATGAAGCAGGGTGTGCCGCGCTGGGCCACCAACGACGCGGCGACGCAGGCCGCCTACGACGCGCTGGTGCAGAAGGTGTGTCCCTGCGTGATCCTGACCCACAGCCAGGGCGGCAACTTCGGCTTCACGGCGGCGCTGCACGCCCCCGACAAGGTGCGGGCGCTGATCTCGATCGAGCCGTCCGGCGCGCCGGACCCGGCGAAGGTGGACACGGGCCCGTTGAAGTCCGTGCCGCACCTGGTCGTGTATGGCGACTTCATGGACAAGAGCGCGTTCTGGCAGAAGATCCTGCCGATCACCGCACGGTATCGCGAGGCCGTCGCGGCGCAGGGTGGCGTTGCGGACCTGCTCGAGCTGCCGAAGGCGGGGATCGTCGGGAACACGCACATGACGATGATGGATCACAACTCGGACCAGGTGGCCGGGCTGGTGCAGGGCTGGATGGAGAAGCAGGGGTTGATGCGCTGATGCACTGAGGATGCCAGGTTCGGCGCCGGGCTTCGGTTGACGAACCGGGCCGCGGCGCGTATGCCGCGGTTATTGTCCATGACGTCGCTCCGCGAGGGTTCGCGCAGCGGCGTGTTTTTCGTTGGCCCGGGTGCCGGGTCGTGCTGGGAGCATCTGCCATATGTTCGACACGCTGTCGAGCAAGTTGTCCGGGGTGTTCGACGGCCTGCGCGCGCGCGGGCGGTTGAGCGAATCCGACGTATCCGACGCCCTGCGGGAGGTGCGGCTGGCGATGCTGGAGGCCGACGTCGCGTTGCCGGTGGTGCGGGACTTCATCGCCGCCGTGCGGGAGCGGGCGCTGGGTGCCGAGGTGCTGGAGAGTGTCAGCCCGGGCCAGCTGGTGATCAAGATCGTCAACGACCAGCTGGTCGAGGCGCTGGGCGGCGCGGGCGCGGTGCCGTTGAACCTGGCCGCGACGGCGCCGGTGCCGATCCTGATGGTGGGCCTGCAGGGTTCGGGCAAGACGACGACCTCGGGCAAGCTGGCGCTGCGGCTGGGCAAGCGGGACCGCAAGAAGGTGCTGTTGGCGAGCCTCGACACGCAGCGGCCGGCGGCACAGCTGCAGCTGCAGCTGCTGGCGGAGCAGGCCGGGGTGTCGTCGTTGCCGATCATCCCCGGGCAGACGCCGGTGCAGATCGCGCAGCGGGCGATGGAGACGGGGCGGCGCGAGGTGTTCGACGTCGTGATCCTGGACACGGCGGGGCGGCTGTCGATCGATGCGACGCTGATGTCGGAGGTGCAGGCCATCCGCTTCGCCACCAACCCGGCGGAGACGCTGCTGGTGGTGGACGCCATGACCGGTCAGGACGCGGTGAACACGGCGAAGGCGTTCAACGACGCGCTGGGGATCACCGGCATCGTCATGACGCGGATGGACGGCGATGCGCGGGGCGGTGCGGCGCTGTCGATGCGGCAGATCACCGGGGCGCCGATCAAGCTGACCGGCTCGGGCGAGAAGCTCGATGCGCTGGAGGACTTCCATCCGGAGCGGGTGGCGGGGCGCATCCTGGGGATGGGCGACATCGTGGGCCTGGTCGAGAAGGCCAGCGAGACGATCGACGAGGAGCAGGCCGAGAAGATGGCCCGGCGCATGATGCGCGGGCAGTTCGACCTCGAGGACTACGCCAACCAGCTGAAGCAGATCACCAAGATGGGCAGCCTGTCGGGCATCCTGGGCATGCTGCCCGGGGTGGGCAAGATGAAGGCGCAACTCGAGGACGCGAAGCTGGACACGACGGTGCTGAACCGCCAGGCCGCGATCATCGGGTCGATGACCCGGCGGGAGCGCAAGACGCCGGACCTGATCAAGGCGAGCCGCAAGAAGCGGATCGCGGCGGGGTCGGGCACGAGCGTGCAGGACGTGAACAAGCTGCTGAAACAGTTCGACGACATGTCGACCATGATGAAGCGGATGAACAAGCTGGGCCAGAAGGGGCTGATGCGTCAGGGCATGTCTGCGCTGATGCCGAAGTCGATGCAGCCCCGGCGGCCTTTCTAGATCTCGAACGAAGGAAAACGAATGTCCCTGAAGATCCGCCTGGCCCGTGCGGGCGCCAAGAAGCGCCCGTATTACCACATCGTCGTGGCCGACAGCCGCTCGGCGCGCGATGGCCGTTTCCTGGAGAAGGTGGGCAGCTACAACCCGATGCTGCCGGCCGAGCACGAGGAGCGCATCCGCCTGCAGGGCGAGCGCATCACGCATTGGATGAGCCAGGGCGCGCAGCCGACCGAGCGGGTGGCGAAGTTCCTGGGCCATGCCGGGCTGGCCCCGATGCCGGTGTATCGCGAGCAGCCGATCCAGTCGGCCCCGAAGAAGAAGGCGCAGGAGCGCGCTGCCAAGGCCGCCGGGTAGGCCTTGTCGGAACGTCGCATCCTGCTGGGCGTCGTGGGCCGGCCGCATGGGGTGCGGGGGCTGCTGCACGTGCACAGCTACACCGCGGACCCGCGCGACCTGTCGGAGTATGGGCCGTTGCTGGACGAGCAGGGCCGGGGCTGGACGCTGGAATGGCGGGGCGACGGCGTTGCGGCGCTGCGCGATTCGGCCGGGCAGGGTCTGGCCGACCGGACTGCCGCGGAGAAGTTGACCAACCTGCGGCTGTTCGTGGATCGGTCCCGCCTGCCGCCTGCGGGGGAGGAGGAGTTCTACCTTTCCGACCTGGTGGGCCTGGACGCGGTGGGCCCGGCCGGGGAGGCGCTGGGCAAGGTGGCCGTCGTGCACGACTACGGCGCGGGCCCCAGCCTCGAGATCGCGCGGGGCGGGGCGGTTCCGCTGCCGCCGCTGCTGGTGCCGTTCACCCGGGCCTGCGTGCCGGACGTGGACCTGCTGGCGCGGCGGGTCGTGGTGGTGCCGCCGGCCGAGATCGAGGCGCGGCCGTGAGTGCCGGCTGGCAGGCCACGCTGTGGACGCTGTTTCCGGAGATGCTGCCGGGGCCGCTCGGGCTGTCGTTGGCCGGGCGGGCGTTGGCGCGGGGGCTGTGGTCGCTGGACGTGCGCGACATCCGCGATGCCGCGACCGACCGGCATCGGACGGTGGACGACACGCCGTTCGGCGGCGGGGCCGGCATGGTGATGCGGCCCGACGTGCTGGATGCGGCGCTGGGCGCCGACGATGCCCGGCCCTTGTTCTACCTCAGCCCGCGCGGGGCGCCGTTGCGGCAGGACCGGGTGCGCGCCTTGGCGGCCGGGCCTGGCGTGCGGCTGGTGTGCGGCCGGTACGAGGGTGTGGACCAGCGCGTGCTGGACCGTCGGGGGATCGAGGAGGTCAGCATCGGCGACTACGTGCTGTCGGGCGGCGAACTGCCGGCGATGGTGCTGCTGGACGCGTGCGTGCGGCTGCTGCCGGGCGTGATGGGTGCGGCCGAGAGCGCGGGCGACGAGAGCTTCAGCGACGGGCTGCTGGAATACCCGCACTACACCCGCCCTGCGGAATGGCAGGGTCACGCGGTGCCGGCGGTGCTGCTGAGCGGCCATCACGGCGCCATTGCGGCCTGGCGGCGCGACCAGGCGGAACAGATCACGCGTGTGCGCAGGCCGGACCTGTGGCAGGCGCGCATGGACACTCGCGGCCAATCGGCCGTAACACGAACGACGGAAAGGACTCTTCCATGAACATCATCCAGACGCTCGAGGCCGAGCAGATCGCCAAGCTGACGGCCGTGCGCGCCGTGCCCGTGTTCCGCGCCGGCGACACCCTGAAGGTGATGGTGCGGGTTGTGGAAGGCGAGCGGACCCGGATCCAGGCCTATGAGGGCGTTTGCATCGCGCGGTCCAACAAGGGGATCAGCAGCAACTTCACCGTGCGCAAGATCAGCTACGGCGAGGGTGTCGAGCGGGTGTTCCCGCTGTACACGCCGAACATCGCCGAGATCGTGGTGGTGCGGCGTGGCGACGTGCGGCGGGCAAAGCTGTATTACCTACGCGGCCGGAGCGGCAAGTCGGCGCGCATCGCCGAGCGGGCGCGCGACGTCCGCGAGGTCGCGGCCCCGGCGGCAGCCCCGGCGGCCCCGGCGAGTGCCGCGACCGAATAAGGCAGACGACCCCGAGGAGACGCCGATGGCGCGGACGCTGTTCGACAAGGTGTGGGACGCCCACGTGGTGGAGCGTCTCGAGGACGGGACCTGCGTCCTGTATATCGACCGGCACTTGGTGCACGAGGTGACCAGCCCGCAGGCGTTCGAGGGGCTCCGGCTGGCGGGCCGCCCGGTGCGGCGGCCCGAGGGCACGATCGCGGTGGTGGACCACAACGTGCCGACGAGCGACCGGCGCGAGCGGATCGCCGAGGACGAGAGCCGCATCCAGGTCGAGACGCTGGAGCGGAACGTGGTGGAGTTCGGCGTGCCGTACATCCCGCTGCTGGATGCGCGGCAGGGGATCGTTCACATCATCGGGCCGGAGCAGGGGCTGAGCCTGCCGGGCTTCACCATCGTCTGCGGCGACAGCCACACCAGCACGCATGGGGCCATGGGCGCGCTGGCGTTCGGGATCGGCACGAGCGAGGTGGAGCATGTGCTGGCGACGCAGACGCTGTTGCAGAAGCCGGCCAAGAACATGCTGGTGCGGGTGGACGGCGAGTTGTCGCCGGGGGTGACGGCCAAGGACGTGGTTCTGGCGATCATCGGCACGATCGGGACGGCGGGCGGCACGGGCCATGTGATCGAGTATGGCGGCGCGGTGATTCGGGCGATGGACATGGCGGGGCGGATGACGGTCTGCAACATGAGCATCGAGGCCGGGGCGCGGGCGGGGATGATCGCGCCGGACGACACCACGTTCGAGTATGTGCGCGGCCGGCCGTTCGCGCCGCAGGGCCCGGCGCTGGATCGCGCGATCGAGTATTGGCGCACGCTGCCGACCGACGAGGGTGCTGCGTACGACCGGACGGTGGTGCTGGACGGCTCGGCCATCGAGCCCATGGTGACGTGGGGCACGAACCCCGAGGCGGTGCTGCCGATCGGCGGCACGGTGCCGGACCCCGCTTTGGTGCAGGACGAGGGCGCGCGCGGGCAGATGACGCGCATGCTGGAGTACATGGCGCTGAAGCCGGGGCAGAAGCTGACGGACGTCGCGATCGATGTCGTGTTCATCGGCAGCTGCACGAACGGGCGGATCGAGGATATCCGGGCCGCCGCGTCGGTCGCCAAGGGGCGGCATGTGGCACCGGGCGTGCGGGCGCTGGTGGTGCCGGGGAGCGGCATCGTGAAGCTGCAAGCCGAGGCCGAGGGGCTGGACCGGGTGCTGCTGGACGCGGGCTTCGAGTGGCGGGAGGCGGGGTGCAGCATGTGCCTGGGCATGAACCCCGACAAGCTGACCCGCGGCCAGCGCTGCGCCAGCACCAGCAACCGCAACTTCGAGGGGCGTCAGGGCCCCGGCGGGCGGACGCACCTCGTCAGCCCGGCCATGGCGGCCGCCGCGGCCGTGACGGGCCGGCTGACCGACGTGAGGGAGCTGGGCTGATGGACGCCTTCACCACGCTGACCGCGGTGGCGGCGCCCATGCCGCTGGCCAATGTCGACACTGACAAGATCATCCCGGCGCGCTTCCTGAAGACCATCAAGCGCACCGGGCTCGGCGTGCACCTGTTCGACACGCTGCGGTTTGACGGGCAGGGGGTGGAGCGTCCGGACTTCGTGCTGAACCAGGGGCCGTACCGCAAGGCGGAGCTGCTGATCGCGCACGAGAACTTCGGCTGCGGCTCCTCGCGGGAGCATGCGCCCTGGGCCCTGCTGGATTTCGGCATCCGCTGCGTGATCGCGCCGAGCTTCGCCGACATCTTCCACACCAACTGCTTCAAGAACGGGATCCTGCCGATTCGGCTGCCGCGGGAGGTGTGCGACCAGCTGATGGAGGACGCGGCGCTGGGCGGGAACGCGCGGCTGACGGTGGACCTGGCGCGGCAGGTGGTGATCCGGCCGAGCGGGGAGGAGATCGCCTTCGCCATCGACCCGTTCCGCAAGCACCTGATGCTGCACGGGCTGGACGACATCGACCAGACCATGCTGCGGGGTGCCGCGATCGACAGCTTCGAGGCGCGGCGCGCGGACTGGATGCCGGCGATCTCCGTTTAGGCCACCACCCGGCCCCTTCGTGATCGGAGGGGGGAAGAGGAACCTCCAATGCCTGCCAACAAGAAGCTGCTGGTCCTGCCGGGTGACGGCGTCGGCCCCGAGGTGATGCACGAGGTGCGCCGGGTCATCGACTGGATGGACCGGCGGCGGATGGTGTCGTTCGACGTGACGGAGGGGCTGGTGGGCGGCGCCAGCATCGACCGGCAGGGCACGCCGATCAGCGACGAGACGATGGAGGATGCCCGGCGGGCCGACGCCGTGCTGTTCGGGTCCGTCGGCGGGCCACGGTGGGAGAAGCTGGGCTTCGACATGCGGCCGGAGCTCGCGATCCTGCGGTTGCGCAAGGAGCTGGACCTGTTCGCCAACCTGCGCCCGGCCATCGTGCTGGAACCGCTGGTGGACGCCAGCACGCTGAAGCCGGAGGTGGTGCGCGGCCTCGATCTGATGATCGTGCGCGAGAGCACGGGCGGCATCTATTTCGGGGAGCCGCGCGGGGTGGAGGCGCTGCCGGGCGGCGGCGAGCGCGGGTTCGACACCGAGACCTACACCACTGCCGAGATCGAGCGGGTGGCGCGCGTGGCGTTCGAGCTGGCGCGCAAGCGGCAGGGCCGGGTGACCAGCGTCGAGAAGGCGAACGTGATGCAGAGCGGGCTGTTCTGGCGCCGCGTGGTGACGGCGCTGCATGCGCGCGAGTATTCCGACGTGCAGCTGGGGCACATGTACGCCGACAACTGCGCCATGCAGCTGGTGCGCAACCCGCGGCAGTTCGACGTGATCGTCACCAGCAACATCTTCGGCGACCTGCTGTCGGATCTGGCCAGCATGTTGACCGGCAGCCTGGGCATGCTGCCGTCGGCGACGCTGGGGGCGCCGGACGCCTCGGGGCGGCGGCACGCGCTATATGAGCCGATCCATGGCAGCGCGCCGGACATCGCGGGCAAGGGGATCGCGAACCCGATGGGGCAGATGCTGAGCTTCGCGATGCTGCTGCGCTACTCGTTCGACATGGAGGAGGACGCAACCTTGCTGGAGCGGGCCTGCACCAACGTGCTGGGCAGCGGGCTGCGGACGGCGGACGTGATGGGGCCGGGCACGGCGAAGGTGGGCACGTCGGTGATGGGCGAGGCGATCGTGCGGGAGCTGGACAAGCTGGCGGCTTGACCAGCCTGTATCTCGACGCGGACGCCTGCCCGGTGCGGGAGGAGGCGTATCGCGTGGCGACGCGGCTGGGGCTGCCGGTGCTGGTGGTGTCCAACGGGTCCCGCCCGATCCGGCCGCCGGGGTTGCCGAACGTGCGAATGGTGGTCGTGGACGACAAGCCGGATGCGGCGGATGACTGGATCGCGGAGCGGATCGGGGCCACGGACCTGTGCGTGACGGCGGACATCCCGCTGGCGTCGCGCTGCCTGGCTGCGGGGGCGCGGGCGCTGTCGCCCACGGGGCATGTCTGGTCCGAGGCGAACATCGGCAACGCGCTGGCCGGGCGGGAGATGGCGCGGCACCTGCGGGAGATCGGGGCCGGGGGCGGCGGGCACGCGCCCATGACGAAGGCCGACCGGTCGCGGTTCCTGTCGGCGCTGGACACCGCGGCACAGGCGGCGCTGCGGGGCCGGTAGGGGGCCGCCCCCGTCCGAGGGGGGCGGGGCCCTTCAGGCCGCGTCGTCGTTGGACTGGCGGAGCTCCTCGCGGGTCATCGGCGTTTCGCGGTTCTCGCCCTGGTCGGCGACGGAACTGCCACCGGGGAACTCGCCGAGGTTCTCCTGGATGCTGGCTTCCTCGACGATGGTGCCGTTGACCGTCGTGTCGTGGGTCATGGGGTTGGGCAGCTGGCCCGGGTTGCCGGCGTGCTCCATGCGGATCAGCTCGTCGGCGCGCTCGCGGTACTCCTTCATGGTGCCGGTGCCACCGGCCTCCTGCATCAGCAGCTTGGCGCGTTCCTCGATCGCGGCCTGGCTTGCGGGGGTCGTCTCGAGTGGGTTGTCGCTCATCGGCGTGTCTCCTGTTCCAAGGGGGGGTAGCGCGGCGGGGGGCGGGGGGGTTGCCTGCCCCCGGCCGTGCGGTTCAGACAGCCTCGAGCGGGACCCGTTCGGCGGGCAGGGTGATGGCGATAGGATCGCCGGGGCGAATGTCGCCGCCCTGCAGCACGACGGCCATGATCCCGGCCTTGCGGACCAGGTTGCCCGCGGCGTCGCGGCCCAACGTCGCGGCCATCAGGCCCGGCTGGAAGCGGTCCAGCTGGGCACAGGGGTTGCGCAGGCCCGTCACCTCGACGATAGCGGCGCCGAAGCGGAGCCGGGTGCCGCGGGGCAGCGCCAGCAGGTCGATGCCGCGGGTCAGGATATTCTCGCCGATGTTGCCGGGCGCGAGAACAAAGCCAAGGGGGGCCAGCTCCTCGAACAGCTCGGCATGCACCAGATGGACCTGGCGCAGGTTCGGCTGCGTGGGGTCGCGGGCGACGCGGGAGCGGTGCTTGACGGTGACGCCCTGGTGCGCGTCGCCCTCCACCCCCAGGCCGGTCAGCAGGCGGATGGACGGCTGCACGGGCTTGCTGAACCCGTGGCCCGGGCCGCCCGCGACCGAGACGACGACTGCCATAGCTTTAGGCTCCTTCGGCGGGGTTACAGCAGGATCAGGCCGCTGCGCAGGCCGCGGGCGACCGCATCCGCGCGGGTGATGGCCCCGAGCTTGGCGAAGATCGCCTCCAGATGGAACTTCACCGTGTGGGCGCTGATCCCCAGGCGGCGGGCCACGGCCTTGTTGCTGAGGCCCTCGCCGAGGCAAGCCAGCACCTCGAACTCGCGCGGGGTCAGCAGCGGGCGGGTCTCGGCGGCGGCGAAACCCTCCGGGGTGGTGAAGGCCGGCGCGGGCGGCAGGCTGACACGCAGCCCGGCGGCGATGGCGCGCAGGGCGGCGTCGAGCTGCAGGGGGGACAGCTCGGTCGGCAAGGGCGCGCCCTGCCCCATGCGCAGGACGGGAAGGGTGAGCGGCGCAGGGCTGTCCGCGTCGGCGAGGGTCAGCTCGGCCTCGTCGGGCTCGGTGACCACATGCCCGGCCAGGGCGACGCGGGCCGCGAGGTCTGCCGCGCGGACCGGGTCGGCCGCCGCGATGGCGACGAGAAGCGGTTCGAGCCGGGTTCGGGTGTCGAGCGCGATCATGCGGCGGGCCGGACGGCGATGGTGGCCGGAAGCTCGAGCGGGGCGCCGGCGCGGAGCAGGCGCATGGGCACCGTCTGGCCGACGCCTGCGGCCATCAGCGCCTGCGCGACGGCGCGGGGATGCGGTGCCGGCAGGTGGTTGACGTCCAGCAGGATATCGCCGGGCAGGATTCCGGCGCGTTCGGCGGGGCCGTGCGGGGCGGTGCTCATGACCATCAGTCCCGTCTCGCGGCCCGCGGCCTGCTGCATCGAGGCGGGCAGGCCGACCGGCTGCAGTCCGAGGCCGAGCCAGCCGCGGTCCGGCGTGCCGTCCCGCAGGCCCGGCACGACCCGGCGGATGGTGGCGGCCGGGATGACCAGCACGCGCCGCCGTGGGCCGAAGGTGGACATGCCGAGCAGGCCGCCCGACGCGTCCAGCACCGGGCCGCCCTCGGAGGCGGAAGGCAGGCGGAGGTCGAGGCGGATCAGCTGGTCGATGCGGCCGCCGGCCATGCTGTCCCAGGCTGGGCCGACGCTGTGGACGACGCCGAACGAGACGGCCGGGCCGTCCTCTGCCGCGCCCAGGGCGAAGGCGAAGGCGCCAGGGCGGGCCTGGGGGGCCATGTTGCCCGCCTGGCTGTCTGCCGGGGTGGCGGCGTTCTGGTCGAGCCGCAAGATGGCGACGTTGGTGCCGGGGTCGCGTCCGGCCTGGTGGGCCATGACACGGGCGCCGTCCGGCAGACGGACGGGGATTTCGGCGTCGTCGGGGAGGCCCTGCTCGCTGGTGACGATGATGCCGTCCTGCCAGGCGAAGGCGGTGCGCTGGGCGCGTGTGCCGGGCATGAGGGCGACGAGGCCCGGCGCCACGGTGGCGACATGGGTGGCGATGCTGTCGGAGATCGAGGCGAGCGGGTCGGTCATTGCGGCTCCTTCACCCCGTATATGAGCAGGGGATCGGCCTTGTTCACCATCGGACGGATGGGGGGGGCTCAGGCGTCTTCAGACGCCGCCTCGTCCGAGGGTGACGGGCTGGCGAAGGGAACGTCGGCGTAGAGCTCGGCCGTGGGGATCTCGATGCCGATCTCGGGCAAGGCGAGTGTGTCGGCCGCGGTCAGGAGGGTGGTGACCCAGTCCTCGTTCTTGCGGGAGAAGACGATGGCGCCGGGCTGGGTCTGCTGCAGGATGACGTAGCGCTGGACAGAGGGTGTGGCGCGGTATTCGGCGCTCTTGACGACGAGATCGTCGTGCGCGCTGGCCTCATTGATGGTTTCGAAGACGATGACCGGATCGGGCACGCCGGTGGCGCGGGGCGGGACCGGGGTGCGGACAACGAAGGCCTCCGGGTAGCGGATGCGGCCGGCGACCTCGATTTTGAGTTCACTGCCGAAGGCGCGGCAGGGTTGGCCGCGCAGCCGGTTCCGCAGGGCCGTGATGAGGTTGACCTGGATGGCGGCGTGTTCCGCCGTGCAGCCGGCCATCGCGACCGGTTGCAGGCCGTCGAAGTCGTAACGCAGGGGCTGGCGTTCCTCCCAGGCGAGGAAATGCGCCAGCGTCATGGGCTTGCGTAGGGCGACGTTCATGGGATGAGACTAGCATCGGGGCGGAGTCGCAATCCAGCGCGGCCATCCCGGACCGGAGACCACGATGCCCGCATACCGCCTGTTTGTTTCTCTGATGCTGTCCGGCTTCGTCTTTGGGGGCCCGGCCTTCGCGGCGTCCGACGACCCCGTGCGGATCGGCGACGTCAGCACGACGTTCCGGGTGGTGGGGCGCAACGACCGGATCGTGGTGGACCGCTACGACGACCCGAAGGCGGCGGGCGTCAGCTGCTACCTGTCGCGGGCGGAGACGGGCGGGATCAAGGGGTCGATCGGGCTGGCGACGGACCCGAGCCGGTTCAGCATCGCCTGCCGGGCGACGGGGCCGGTGACGCTGGCCGACCGGCTGCCGGCGAACGAGGTGGTGTTCGGCGCCTCGGCGAACTGGCTGTTCAAGGAGATCCGGGTAACCCGGATGTGGGACGCGGGCAAGCGCACGCTGGTGTACCTGGTGTGGTCGACCCAGGCGCTGAGCACGGGCGGCAGCCCCTACAACAGCGTGTCGGTGGTTCCCGTCGGCGCGCCGGCGCCATGATCCAGGGTGCGTCGACCCTTGTGGTGCAGACGCGGGGGCCGGGGCTGACGGAGATCACGGGGGCCGTGCGGGCCTTCGTCGCGGGGCAGGGGGTCGGGGCCGGGCTGCTGACGCTGTGGTGCCGGCATACCTCGGCGAGCCTGCTGGTTCAGGAGAACGCGAGCCCTGCGGTGCGGGCCGACCTGCAGGACTTCTTCGCTGGCCTGGCGCCGCATGTGCGTGGCCGGTACCGGCACGACGACGAGGGGCCGGACGACATGCCTGCTCACATCCGAGCGGCGCTGACCCAGACGGGGCTGTCGATCCCGGTGCAGGGCGGCGCGCCGGTGCTCGGGACCTGGCAGGGGATCTATGTGTTCGAGCACCGCGACGCGCCGCACCGGCGGGAGGTGGCGTTGCATGTGCTGGGGGAGGCGGGCTGAACCTCGGGCCGCCTGCCGCCTGCCGCCTGGCGCCTGCTGGCTCGATGATTGATCGTGCGGGAGGTGCGGAGAAGGATGCTCCGTCGCCGCTTCCACCCGACACGGACACGTTCGTCGCGACGGCCGGCATGGTCAAGATGCTGGGCAAAGTCGTCCATGACGGCGTGGATGATAGATGACGGCTTATTCCAATTCAGGAATATCTCGGCAAGCTGCCTACTCTAGCGAAAGTCCCTTGTCTCAACCTTGATGCCGCGGGACAGCCGCTCGGGGCAGTAGATGTCGCGCGGCTTGTGGCGCGGGTTGTTGCGGGCGTCCGGGGTGCCGCCGTGCCGGGCTTCGTCGCCGCGGCCGGTTTGCATCGGCATGTCGCGCTCGCCGACCTGGCGCAGCAGGGGTGACAGGTCGGTCAGGCGTTCGGTGATGACGTGGGTGACGCCGCCCTCTTTTTGCAGGCGGCCGTGGCAGGCGATCATGCTGGCGGTGAGCACGAGGCGGCGCTGGCGTTCGAAGATGCCGGGCCAGAGGATCAGGTTGGCGATGCCGGTCTCGTCCTCGATGGTGATGAACATGACGCCCTTGGCCGAGCCGGGCTTCTGGCGGACCAGGACCAGGCCGGGCACGACGACCCGGCGGCCGTCGCGGATCGTGTCCAGGTCCCGGCAGGTGACCATGCCCTGCCGGGCGAGGTCGTCGCGCACGAACGAGACGGGGTGCTGGCGCAGGGTCAGCCCGACGCTGCCGTAATCCTCCACCACGGTGCGGCCGGGGCGCATCGGGTCGAGCACGATGGGGGGTTCCTCGACCTCCGGCCGGGGCAGGCCGCCGGCATCGGCTGCGGCGAACAGCGGCAGCGGCGCGTCCGCCAGGGCGCGGATGGCCCACAGGGCGCCGCGGCGGTCCTGTTGCATCGATCCGTAGGCGTCGGCCTCGGCCAGGCGCTCCAGGGCGGCGACGGGCACGCCGGCCCGGCGCCACAGCTCCTCCAGCACGGCATAGGGGTGTTCGCCGCGGGCCAGCACGAGGGCGGCGCCGTGCTCGGCCGCCAGGCCCTTGACCATCCGCAGGCCGAGGCGGACGGCCCACCCGCCCGCGCCCGCAGCGTCATCGGGCTCCAGCGTGCAGTCCCAGCGGGAGTGGTTGACGTCGACCGGGCGCACCGGCACGCCGTGGTCCCTGGCGCAGCGCACCACCTGGGCCGGGGCGTAGAAGCCCATGGGCTGGCTGTTGAGCAGGGCGGCGCAGAAGATGGCGGGGTGGTGACACTTCACCCAGGCGGAGGCGTAGGCGATGATGGCGAAGCTGGCGGCGTGGCTCTCGGGGAAGCCGTAGCTGCCGAAACCTTCGATCTGGGTGAAGGTGCGCTCGGCGAAGGCTTCGGTGTAGCCGCGGGCGACCATGCCGCCGATCAGCTTGTCCTTGAAGTGGGAGACGCCGCCCGTCAGCTTGAACGTCGCCATGGCCCGGCGCAGCTGGTCCGCCTCGCCCGGGGTGAAGCCGGCGCACTGGATGGCCACCTGCATCGCCTGTTCCTGGAACAGCGGCACGCCCAGTGTCTTCTCCAGCACGCGCTTCAGCTCCGGCAGGGGGTATTCCGGCGTCTCCTTGCCTTCGCGGCGGCGGAGGTAGGGGTGGACCATGTCGCCCTGGATGGGGCCGGGGCGGACGATGGCGACCTGGATGGTCAGGTCGTACAGGCGGCGCGGCTTCATGCGCGGCAGCATGGACATCTGCGCCCGGCTTTCGATCTGGAAGGTGCCCAGCGTGTCGGCGCGGCAGATCATGTCGTAGGTGGCGGTGTCGTCCTGCGGGACGGCGGCGAGGTCGAGCCGTTCGCCCGGGGGACCAGCCGGTCCTGCTGGACCTGACGTGTCCTCGATCATGTCGAAGGCGCGGCGCAGGCAGCCGAGCATGCCGAGGCCCAGCACGTCGACCTTCATGAACTTCAGGGCGTCGATGTCGTCCTTGTCCCATTCGATGATCTGGCGGTCCTGCATGGTGGCGGGCCCGATGGGCACCAGATCCGACAGCGGGTCGCGGGTGAGGACGAAGCCGCCGGGATGGGTGCCGAGGTGGCGGGGGAAGCCGATGAGCTGCCGGGCCAGGTCGATGGCCATGCGGAGGCGGCGGTCCTCGAGGTTGAGGTTCAGGGCGGCGGCATGCTCCTCGTTCACGCCGTCCTCGGACCAGCCCCAGACCTGGCTGGACAGTGCGCCGGTCACGTCCTCCGTCAGGCCCAGCACCTTGCCGACCTCGCGCATGGCGCCCCGGGCGCGATAGCGGATGACGGTGGCGCACAGGGCGGCGCGGGTGCGGCCGTAGTGCTCGTAGATCCACTGGATGACCTGTTCCCGCTGCTCGTGCTCGAAGTCGACGTCGATGTCCGGCGGCTCGTGGCGTTCGGCGGAGACGAAGCGTTCGAACAGCAGGCCGGACTCGGTGGGGTCGATGCTGGTGATGCCCAGCACCCAGCAGACGGCGGAGTTGGCGGCGGAGCCCCGGCCCTGACACAGGATGCCGCGGCGGCGGGCCTCGCGGACGATGCTGTTGACGGTGAGGAAGTAGGGCGCGTAGCCGAGCTGGCGGATGAGCGTGAGCTCGTGGTGCAGCTGCTGCGTGACTGCGGGGGGGACGCCTTCGGGGTATCGGCCGGGGGGGTAGCGGCCGGGGGCGCCGGCCCAGGTGAGACGTTCGAGCGTGGCCTGGGCGGGTTCGGCCGGGTCGTCGGATTCGGTGGGGTACTGGTAGGCGAGGTCCGACAGGTCGAAGCTGCAGCGGGCAACGAGCTCCTGCGTGCGGGCCAGGGCGTCGGGGTGGCGGGCGAACAGCGCCGCCATGCGTGCGGGGGGGTTCAAATAGCGCTCGCCATGATGCTCAAGCCGGCGGCCGGCGTCGTCGATGGGGCAGCCTTCGCGGATGCAGGTCATCACGTCCTGCAGGATGCGGCGGTCGGGGTGGTGATAGAGCACGTCGCCGGTGGCCAGCAGGGGGATGCCGGCGCGGCGCCCCATGGCGTCCAGACGATGCAGGCGCCGTGCGTCGCCGGGGCGGTGGCGGACGCTGCCGGCCAGGTAGGCGCGGCCGGGGGCGACGTGGGCGAGGCGGGCCAGGGCGGCCTCGAGGATGTCGGACGGCTCACCCGGGACCAGGACGTGCAGCAGCCCGGCGCCGCCGGCGTCCAGGTCGTCCCAGCCGAGCAGGCAGCCGCCCTTGCCGGCGCGGCCCTTGCCCAGGGTGAGCAGGCGGCAGAGGCGGGACCAGGCGGCGCGGTCGGTCGGGTAGGCGAGCAGGACGGTGCCGTCCGTCAGGTGAAGCCGGGCGCCGGCGACGAGGCGGACGCCGGTGGTCTTCGCCGCCTCCCAGCAGCGAACGATACCGGCGACGCTGTCGTGGTCGGCGATGCCGAGTGCCGCGATCCCATAGGCGGCCGCCTGGGCGAACAGCTCCTCCGGATGGCTGGCGCCGCGGAGGAAGCTGTAGTTGGTGACGACCTGGAGCTCGGCGTATGTGTTCTCCATATGTTCTTATATGGCTGTCATGTTGGGGGGAGCAAGCGTGACGGAAACGCCCGGGCAGCTTTCTCGACGCGACGGCGCCCGATGAACAGGCGATAGTGCAACGAAAGCTCGGGAGACACCCATGTTCACGACCGCTGTCGTCGTTCTCGTCGTGGTGGGACTGTCGCTGGGCGGGGTGCTGGCCGTGGCGGGGCGGCGGCCGGACCGGTTCCGGGTCGAGCGGTCGATCGTGATCGTGGCGGCGCCGGAGCGCGTGTTCCCGTGGATCGCTGACCTGCGGGCCTGGGGCGCCTGGTCGCCCTACGACGCGAAGGACCCGGCGATGACGCGGCGGTTCGAGGGCCCGCCCAGCGGGGTGGGGGCGGCCTATGCGTGGTCGGGCAACAACAAGGCGGGGGCCGGGCGCATGGAGGTGACGGAGGTGGCCGCACCGTCGCGGCTGGTGGTGGACCTGGTGTTCACCCGGCCGTTCAAGGCGCACAACGCGGCCGGGTTCGACCTGGTGCCCGAAGGCACGGGGACGGCCGTCACCTGGTGGACGAGCGGGCCCAGCCCGCTGGCGTTCAAGCTGATGAGCCTGTTCGCCGACATGGACCGCATGATCGGCCGGGACTTCGAGGTGGGGCTGGCGGCATTGAAGCGCGTGGCCGAAGCCGCCTGATGTCCGACCATCCGGCCTCCGGCGGCCGGGTGGCCGCATCGTATGCGGCCCCGGGGTGCTACTTGCGGGCCTTGCGGGCGGCGTACTTGGCGTCGCGCGCGGCCTTGCGTTCGGACCGGATCTCCTCGTCACGGCGGGCCTGTTCGGCGAGGCGGGCCTCGGTCTCGGCGGCGGCGGCGGCTTCGGCGGCCTTGCGGGCCTGATCCTCCTGGGCGCGCTGAACCTCCTGCTCGGCCTTCAGCTTGCTGCGCTCGGCGACCCGCACATCGCGCGCCTCCTGGATGGCGCGCCGCTCGGCGGCGCGGGCCAGGACGGCCGGGTCGTCGGCGGGGGGGCGGGACTTGAAGCGCTCGACCAGCGCCTTCTTCGCGTCCGCGGCGGCGGCGCGCCGATCCTCGAACGTGCTGCCCTTCAAGGCCATTCCTGGGTCACTCCGTCTGTCATGGTGTGCGTCTTAGCCATTGTTCGGGGCCGATAGAAGCGCCAAGACGGTCTATCTCCCGTGTTCGTGCGCGTCTTGAAGTCGAATCGGGGGCCGGGATCAGCGGCGGTCGGGCCCTGCATCCAGCAATGCGAGGTTCTGCTGTGCGAGGTCTCCGGTCGCGCTGTCCGGGGAAAGCTGCATCGCGCGTTCCCAGTCCGCGCGGGCGCCCACGCGGTCGCCCCGGCGCTGCCGCAGGATGCCGCGTTCCAGCAGGGCGTCGGCGTTCTCGGGGTCCAGGACGAAGGCGCGGTCGACGTCGTCCTGCGCCAGGTCCAGGTGGTTCAGGTGGCGCCAGGCGGCGGCGCGGAACACGAGGGCGTCGGGGCGCCGGGGATCGAGGTCCAGCGCGCGGTTCAGGTCGTCCACCGCCTCCTGATAGTGCTCCAGCGTGCCTTCGGCGACGGAGCGGTCGATCAGCAGGTCCACGTCGTCGGGCGTCATGGACAGGGCCAGCGTGGTGGATGCCAGGGCACGGTCCGGGGCGCCGGCCATCAACCAGGCCTGTCCGGCCTGGCCATAGACGGAGGCGCGGGCGGCGGCCGGGGCCTTGCTGGTTCGGGCCAGCTTGTCCATCAGGTCGGCGCCGGTGTCGGCCTCGCCGAGCGCCACGTCCGCGAGGGCGAGGCAGTGGGTGGCACCCTCGCCGCCCCCGGTCGCGACCCAGGCGTCGGCGAAGTCCCGCGCGCCACTGGGGTCGGTGTTCAGCATCGACAGGCAGCGCTCGTAGTCGGCGCCTTCGGAAATGCGGGGCGGGATCGGCGGCACGGGCAGCGCCTCCTCGGTCTCGGCTTGGTCGGGGGCGGCGGGGGTGCCGCGCGTCTGCCACCAGCCGCCGAGGACTGCGAGTGCCAGCACGACGGCCAGCCCGCCCAGGAGCGCTGTGCGATTCAACATCGACGTTCGTTTTACCCTCGCCCACACGGACCGGCAAACAAGGTAAGGTGCGTCATGCGCGCAATGCAGCTCCTCGTGTTCGGATTGGGTTACACCGGGTCGGAGATCGCCCGGCGGGCGGCGGCGGCGGGGGCGCACGTGGTCGCAACCAGCCGCACGCCCGATGCGGTCCATGCGCCGCCGGGAGTGGAGCTGGTGGCGTTCGAGGCAGCAGGGCCCGCGTTGCAGGCGGCGACGCATGTGCTGCAGACGGCGCCCCCGGGCGAGGAAGGGGACCCGGTGCTGGCACGCTTCGGGGCTGCGCTCGGTCGTCCCGCCTGGGCGGGCATGCTGTCCACGACCGGGGTGTACGGCGACCGGGGCGGGGCCTGGGTGGACGAGGACACGCCGCCCGCCCCGACGGGGCCGCGCGGGACCCGCCGGCTGCAGGCGGAGCAGGCCTGGGCGGCGGCATTTCCGGGCGCGCGGGTGGACCTGTTCCGCGTGGCCGGCATCTACGGGCCCGGGCGGTCGGTGCTGGACGACGTGCGGGCCGGGCGGGCGCGGCGGGTGGACAAGCCGGGCCACCTGTTCGGCCGCATCCACCGCGACGACATCGCGGCCGCGGTGCTGGCCGCCATGACCCAGGATGCCGAACCCGGCGTGCAGCGGGGCGTGCGCGTGCTGAACCTGTCCGACGACGAGCCGGCCGCCAACGCGCAGGTGGTCACGCACGCGTCGGGGCTGCTGGGTGCGCCGCTGCCGCCGCTGGTGCCGTTCGCGACGGCGCTGGCGGCGATGAGCCCGATGGGCCGCAGCTTCTGGGCCGAGAACCGGCAGGTGGCGAGCCGCAAGACCCAGGAACGGCTGGGCCTGCGATGGCAGTATCCAACGTATCGCGAAGGGCTGGCGGCAGTCCTCGCGGCAGAGGCCGGCACCGCCCGGCAGGATGCTGAAAACGGCTGACGGCCGGTTACCAGTCGTGACTGCAGCCGACGACAGGCGTCGGACGATGGTCGACAGAAGACGCCTTCGTTCATCCGAGCGTGTTCAAGCGTAGCGCTGCCAGCGTTCAAGCCTGTGATGGTTGAACGGCGTGGATCACCGGGACAAGCCTGGTGATGACCATGTTTGCGTGTGTCGTCAGCCCGGTGGCGATACTGCGCCGTGCCGTGGGGTGCCGGAGCGCACCCCACCCTCGGCAGGCACTCAGCGCGGGGAGAGCACCATGATCATCTGGCGGTTCTCCATGCGCGGCATCTGCTCCACCTTGGTGGTCAGCTCCAGCTCGGCCCGGATGCGCTCCAGCACCTTGATCCCGATGTCCTGGTGGGCCATCTCGCGGCCGCGGAAGCGCAGGGTCACCTTCACCTTGTCGCCCTCCTCGATGAAGGTCTTCATGGCCCGCATCTTCACCTGGTAGTCGTTCTCGTCGATGTTCGGGCGGACCTTGATCTCCTTGATCTCGATCACCCGCTGACGCTTTTTGGCCTCGTTCTTCTTTTTCTGCAGCTCGTACTTGTACTTGCCGTAGTCGAGGATCTTGCAGACCGGCGGGTCCGCGTTCGGGCTGATCTCCAGCAGGTCGAGCCCCACCGAGTAGGCGCGCAGCAGCGCGTCCCGGGCGGTCATGACGCCCTGCATCTCGCCTTCCTGGTCGATCAGCCGGACCTGCGGCACGCGGATATCCTCGTTCACGCGCGGCCCGTCGCGGGACGGCGTGGAATTGGGCATGGGACCTCGGGGTATCGGACTCTCCTATTGACGTTTGAGCAGGTCTCAGTCTTGAACCGATGCGGCGCCGGATTCAAGACGCTTCAAATCGGGTGGCGTCGCCTCGTGTGCAAGACGCGAGACGGCCTCGTCGAACGATAGCATCTCCTGCGCCTCGCTGCCCAAGCGGCGCAGGGCCACGGTGCGCTGCTCCGCCTCGCGCCGGCCCACCACCAGCAGGGCGGGAACGTGGGCCAGGCTGTGCTCGCGCACCTTGGCGTTGATCTTCTCGTTGCGCACGTCGGCCCGTGCCGACAAGCCCCGGGCGCGCAGGGCCGCCGCCACCTCCTCCGCATAGGGCGCGGTGTCGGAGACGATGGTCGCGACCACCACCTGCACCGGCGCCAGCCAGAGCGGGAAGCGGCCGGCATACTGCTCGATCAGGATGCCCAGGAAGCGCTCGAAGCTGCCCAGGATCGCCCGGTGCAGCATGACGGGCCGGTGCCGCCCGCTGTCCTCGCCGATGTAGCTCGCGTCCAGCCGCTCCGGCAGGACGAAGTCCACTTGCAGCGTGCCGCACTGCCAGTCCCGCCCGATGGCGTCGCGCAGCACGAACTCGAGCTTCGGTCCGTAGAAGGCGCCCTCGCCGGGGTTCAGCTCGTATTCGACGCCGGCGATGGCGCAGGCTTCCTTCAGCGAGCCTTCCGCACGGTCCCAGACCTCGTCGCTGCCGGCGCGCGACGCCGGGCGGTCGCTGAACTTCACGCGGAACGTGTCGAAGCCGAAATCCCGGTAGACGCTGGACAGCAGCGCCACGAAGCGCACGGTCTCGTCGGCGATCTGGGCCTTGGTGCAGAAGATGTGGGCGTCGTCCTGGGTGAAGGCGCGGACCCGCATGATGCCGTGCAGCGCGCCCGACGGCTCGTAGCGGTGGCACGACCCGAACTCGGCCATGCGCAGCGGCAGCTCGCGGTAGCTGCGCAGCCGGTCGCGGAAGATCAGCACGTGGCAGGGGCAGTTCATCGGTTTCAGGGCGAGCGTCGTGTCCTCGTCCTCCACCCGGGCGATGAACATGTGTTCCTTGTAGTTCTCCCAGTGGCCGCTCGCCTCCCAAAGGCGGCGGTCGACGAGCTGGGGGGTCTTGACCTCCTGGTAGTCGTTCGCGTCGAGGCGCCGGCGGATGTAGGCCTCGGCCTTGCGGTAGAGCGCCCAGCCCTTCGGGTGCCAGAAGACGCTGCCGGTCGCTTCCTCCTGGATGTGGAACAGGTCCATCTCGCGGCCGATCCGGCGATGGTCGCGGCGCTCCGCCTCCTCCAGCTGGTGCAGGTGGGCATCCAGCTCCTTCTGGTCGCGCCAGGCGGTGCCGTAGATGCGGCTGAGCATGGCGTTGCGGTGGTCGCCCCGCCAATAGGCGCCGGCGACCTTCATCAGCTTGAAGGCGGTGCCCATGTCGCCGGTGCCGCGCATGTGCGGGCCGCGGCACAGGTCGATCCAGTCGCCCTGCCTGTACATCGTGATGGTCTCGGTGCCCGGCAGGTCGCGGATCAGCTCCGCCTTGTAGCTTTCGCCGCGCGCCTCGAAAAAGGCGATCGCCTCGTCGCGGTCCCAGACCTCGCGCTCGAAGGCCGCGTTCTTCGCGACGATCTGGCGCATCTTGCCCTCGATCGCGGCGAAGTCCTCCAGCTTGAACGGCTCGTTGCGGGCAAAGTCGTAGTAGAAGCCGTTCTCGATCGACGGCCCGATCGTCACCTGCGTGCCGGGGTACAGCGCCTGCACGGCCTCGGCCAGCACATGCGCCGCGTCGTGCCGGATCATGCCCAGCGCTTCCGGGTCCTTGCGGGTGATGAAGCGGACCCCGGCATCGCGCTCGATCGGCTGCCCGAGATCGGTCAGCACGCCATCGACCTGCATGGCCAGGGCGGCGCGGGCGAGGCCGGGGCCGATGGAGGCCGCCACGTCCGTCCCGGTGACCGGCGCGTCGAAGCGTCGGATCGAACCGTCGGGGAGCGTGATGGCAGGCATGGCAGCGTTCCGGATGATCGCCCTGATTGGCGGCCGGAACGTATGGGCTCAAGGCAGCGCCGCCGCAACCCTCTCGACGCTCAGGTCAGCCAAGTGTGCGGCCCGCAGGATGGTCACGCGGCCCCGGGGCGCGGTCAGCGCAGGGTCGCTGTCGGCGGAGAACAGCACGAGGGCGGGGCAGCCCATGGCGGCAGCCAGGTGCATCGGCCCGGTGTCGTTGCCCACCGCCAGGGCGGCGGCGGCCGCGACCCCGGCCAGTTGCGGCAGCGTGGTGCGCCCCGTGAGGTCGATGGCGGCCGGGCAGCTGGCCTGGATCGCGGCCGCGAGCGGCGCCTCCGCCGCCGTGCCGCCGATGACGGGCGTGAGGCCGCGCCCGTGCAGCAGCTGGGCCGCCAGCGCGCCGAAGTGCCCGGCCGGCCAGCGCTTGGCCGGGCGGTGCGGCGCGGCACCGGGGATCAGCAGCGCATAGGGGCCCGGGATGGCCGGCGCGTCCGCCGCCAGCCAGCCCAGCTCGACCTTCGGACCCGGCGGCACCCCGGCCATGGCGAGCTGCTCCCGCTGCCGGTCCTGCGTGTGCATCGCGTCGCGGGCCGGGTTGGCGTGCGGCAGGCTGGCCCCGCGGGCGATGCCCGACCAGGGCGGCCGACCAGCGAGGCGGTGGTAGCGCGACGACCGCCCGCTGGTCTGCAGGTCATAGACCCGGTCGAACCCCCGCAACGCCCGGCGCAGCACGAGCAGCCCCGGGACGTCCCACCAGGCGGGCCTGCGGTCCACCCGCACCTCGTCGAACCAGGGGCTGCCGCGGAGCAGGCCGGCGAAGGGGCGGGTGGTCAGCAGCACCAGGTGATCATGCGGATGGTGGGCCCGGATGTCGGCGAAGGGTTGGAAGGCCAGGACGACGTCGCCCAGCGCGCCGAGCTTGATCACCAGGACGTTCAAAGCAGCTCGCGGTAGACGTCCAGGGTCGCGGCCTGCATGCGGGCCACGGTGAAGTCGCGCAGCACGCTGGCCCGGGCGCGCTCGCCCAGCGCCGCGCGGTCCTCGGCGCCCATCGCCAGGGCGTGGTCCAGCGCCGCGGCCAGTGCCGCCGGGTCGCCGGGCGGGACGCGCCAGCCGGTCACCAGGTGATCCACCGTCTCGGCTGCGCCGCCGTGGTCGGTGGCGATGACCGGGCGGCCCATGGCCTGCGCCTCGATGACCGCACGGCCGAAGCCTTCGGGGTCCGTGGAGGCGCTGACGGCCACGGTGGCGAGGCTGAGGGCGGCCGGCATGTCGTCGCAATGGCCCACGAGGCGCAGCCGGTCGGCGATCCCGGCCTCGTGCGCCAGACGGGTCAGCTCTCGCAGGTAGCCCGGGCGGCCCTCGCCCAGCAGGACGCAGACCGCATCGGTGTCGCGCAGCTGGGCCATGGCGGCGATCAGCACGCCCTGGCCCTTCCAGCGCGTCAGCCGGGCGGGCAGCATGACGACGGGCGCGCCGTCCGGCAGGCGCCAGGCGCGGATCAGCCGTGCCATGCGGTCGGGCGGCACGCGGGCCGGGTCGAACACGGCGGGGTCGACGCCGCGCGGGATGATGCGCACGCGGTCCGGGTCCGTGCCGTGCCGCGCGACCAGGAGGTTGGCGACGTAGCGGCTGATGGCGATCACCCGTTCGCCGCGGGCCATCACGCCGTTGTACCAGCGCTTCCCTGGCGGACCCTCGTTGTAGACGCCGTGGTAGGTCGTGACGAAGCGCACGCCGGTGCGGCGCGCCGCCATATAGGCGGACCAGGCGGGGGCGCGCGAGCGGGCATGCACGATGCCGACCCCCTGCGAGCGGACCAGGCGGGCCAGCCGGCCGGCGTTGCGCAGGATGGTGCCGGGCGCCTTGCCCGCCAGCGGCAGGGTCACGTGGCGCCCGCCCGCCCGTTCCACCGCAGGCGCCATCCGTCCGCCGGCGCTGGCCACCAGAGCGATGCCGCCGGCGCCCGCGATCGCCTGCGCCATCTCCACCGTGCCCCGCTCGACGCCCCCGGCCTCCAGGCGCGGCAGGACCTGCAGGATCGTCGTCGCGGGTGGGAGCGGGAGCATGGCGGCGCTATACCATGCCGGGGACGAGGCGCCAGACGGAAGGCAGAATGGAGGGTGGGGTGACGGAGACGGCGGTGACGGAGGGGGGGTGGCTCGATCGGGGCGATGGCGTTCGGCTGGCCTGGTCGCGCACGCCGGGGCAGGGGCCGACGACGGTGTTCCTGCCGGGTTACCACAGCGACATGACGGGCGCGAAGGCTGTCGCGATCGAGGCCTGGTGCCGCGCCGCGGGACGCCCCTGCCTGCGGCTGGACTACTCGGGCCATGGGGCGAGCGGCGGCGCGTTCGTGGACGGGACGATCGGCACCTGGACTTCGGACGCGCTGCTGCTGATCGATCGCCTGACGGAGGGTCCGCTGATCCTGGCCGGGTCCAGCATGGGCGGCTGGATCATGCTGCTGCTGGCCCTGGCCCGGCCCGCGCGGGTGGCGGGCCTGCTCGGCATCGCGGCCGCGCCCGACTTCACCGAAGCGTTGATGTGGGACGCCATGATGCCCGCCGAACGTGCCCGGCTGCAGCGGGACGGCGTGCTGCTGGCGTCCAGCCCGTACGGCGCGCCGACCCCCGTCACGCTCGGGTTGATCGAGAACGGGCGACGCCACCTGGTGATGCCGACTGCCCTGCCGATCGGCTGTCCCGTCCGGCTGCTGCATGGCCAGGCCGATCCGGATGTGCCGTGGGAGATGGCGCTGCGGCTGGCCGGGCACCTGGACAGCACGGACGTGGAGGTGACGTTGATCAAGGACGGCGACCACCGCCTGTCGCGCGCAGCCGACCTGGTCGCGCTGAAGCGGCTGCACGCCGGGCTGCTGGCCGTGGTTGCCTGATCGACCCGTCCCGGCCACCATGCCGCGCGGCCGGTTTGCGGCTGCGATCCCCGGCTTATTCGAGGAGCTTCCATGCCCCGCCTGCTGCTCGTTCTGCTGGCTGCCAGCGCCCTCTCGCCGGTCGTGTTCGTGGGCGCAGCCCGGGCGGCCGAGCCGGTCCGCATCACCGTCATCGCCGATCTCGATGACGACATCTACGACGCCCGGTCCGGCCGCGGCGGCGTGGATGCCACGCGCATGGCGGTGGCGGATTTCGGCGGGACGGTGCTGGGGCGCCCAATCGTGGTCGATGCGCTGAACGATCACAACAAGGGGGCGCTGGCGCCGGGCCTGGCGGCCCAGGCCTATGATGCCGGGGCCGACCTGCTCATGGATGTGCAGAACTCGCCCGTTGCGGCGGCGGTCAGCAAGGTCGCGACCGAGCGCCGCAAGCTGGCGATCACCACGGGCGCCGGGATCCCGACCCTGACCCGGGGGGCGTGCAGCAAATACTTCTACCACTACTCGTTCGACTCGCCGTCGATCCAGGCCGCGACGGCGACGTACCTGGCGGGGCAGCCGGGGATGAAGCGCTGGGCCGTCATCGCCGCCGATGCGGGCTTCGGCCGGGGCGCGCTGGCGACCATGGCGCCGATCGTGGCGGCGCAGGGTGGGGCGATCGTCAAGACCTTCACCGTGCCGCCGGCCGCGACGGACCTTTCGGCCGTGCTGGCCGAGATCAAGGCGCTGGACCCCGACGTGATCGCGGTGCTGAACGCCGGCGCGGATGCGGACCACCAGGTGACGGCGGTGACGGCGGCCGGGCTGCGTGCGCAGGTGACGACGGGGCTGCTGTACCTGTCCGACGTGGACCGGGTGGGCGACGGCTATGCCCGGGTGCAGGCGGCGGTTCCCTGGTATTGGAACCTCGACCCGGCCGCCCGCGCCTGGGCCGACCGCTTTGCCGCCACGCACGCCGGCCGGCGCCCGACCGCCGCGCAGGCGGCCGACTATTCCGCCACGACGCAGTGGCTGCAAGCGGTGCAGACGGCGGGGACGACGGACGCGGACGCTGTCGTGCAGGTGCTGGATGGCCACGACTTCGAGGACATGTTCGCCCGGCACGCGCAGTTCCGCGCCTCGGACCACGCCGTCATCCACGACCTGTATGTCGTCCAGATCCTGCCGTCGGCCCGGATGACGGAGCCGCACGGTTGGTATCAGGTCCTGGCGACGGTCCCCGCCGCGGCCGCCTTTCCGCCGAACGGCCTGTGCAAGATGCCGCAGTAGCGTTCGGGCGGAGCGGCGGTCAGACGCCCCGGCTCATCGCCTGGATCGGCGGGTTCACGTCGTTCGGGAGGGGGCAGACGTAGGGGGTCGTCGCGGTCCGCCGGGCGAGGTCGGCCTTGGCCTGGGCGATGATGTCGGGGTTGCCGATGGCATCGATGGCGGTGCCGGCCATGACTTTCGCCACATGGACGAGGCCCTTATGCGCGGCCGGGCTCTTGCCCTGGGCGGTCAGCTGCCAGGTGTGGAACGGGGTGCCGATGGCGCAGGTGGCGCCGCGGGCCTGGACGGTGGGAACGACCCAGGAGACGTCGCCGACATCCGTGCTGCCGTTGCCGCCCCGGCCCCGGGCCGCGAGCGGGACGATGAAGTCACAGAGCGGGAGGTCGCGGCTGACCGGCAGGCCGGCACGGTCGAAGGCGGCGGCGATATCGCCGTCGGTGAGGGTGGCGCGGATCTTGTCGGCGTACTCGCGGTCGGTGTCGTCGAACTCGGGGGGGCCGAGGCGCTGGAAGTTGTCGTCCATCAGCTTCTCGAGCGGATCGTTGCCCATGAGGTTGCTGACGGCCGACACGACCTGCGTGGTGACGGCCGTTTCCGTCATGAGGGCGGCGCCGTCGGCGATCTTGCGCACGCGGGCGACGAGCAGGTTGAGGGCGGCGAGGTCGGCGGCGCGGATCAGGTAGCGGACCTTGGCGCGGGCCTGGACGACGTTGGGGGCGATGCCGCCGGCATCGAGGTAGGCGTAGTGGACGCGGGCGCTGTCGGGCATGTGCTCCCGCATGTAGTTGACGCCGACGTTCATGAGCTCGACGGCATCGAGGGCGCTGCGGCCGAGGTGGGGCGCGGCGGCGGCGTGGGCGGCGCGGCCGACGAAGGTGAAGTCGATCCGGGTGTTGGCGAGGCTGACGGGCTGGTTAACGCCGGAGAAGCTGGCGGGGTGCCAGGAGATGGCGATGTCGACGTCCTTGAAGGCGCCGGCACGGACCATGAAGCCCTTGGCGGCGCCGCCCTCCTCGGCCGGGCAGCCGTAGTAGCGGACCCGGCCCTCGATGCCGTTGTCGGCGAGCCAGTCCTTGACCGCGGCGGCGGCCAGCAGGGCGGCGGAGCCCAGCAGGTTGTGGCCGCAGCCGTGGCCGACGCCGCCCTGGCCCTCGATGGGGCGGTGTTCGGCAATGCCGGCTTCCTGGCTGAGGCCGGGGAGGGCGTCGTATTCACCGAGGATGGCGATGACCGGGCCCTTGTCGCCGGCCTCGCCCATGACGGCGGTGGGAATGCCGGCGATGTCGCGCGTGATGCGGAAGCCCTCGTGCTCCAGCATGGCGAGGTGCTCGGCGACGCTGCGGTGTTCGCCGTAGGCGAGCTCGGGGGTTCCCCAGACGCGGTCGGCAAGGGCGATGTAGGCGTCGCGCTTCTCGTCGACACGCTGCCAGATCTGCTCGGTGTTCTGCATGGCGCGGGCTCCTGCCTGATGGGGCAGATCTAGCACCGCCGGGAGCGGCGGGCCAGTTCGCGGCTTCAGCTTTGCGCGTCGGGGCTGACGACCATGCAGTTGGTCCGGGCGCGGGCGAGGCGCTCGCAAGCCTGGGCGGCGGAGTCGCGGGACAGGCCGGTGAGGCGGGCGCGGAACAGCAGGCCATGGGGCTGGCGGACCGCGGTCACGCTGCTGCGGGCGGTGCCGAGGACCTCGCGGGCGTGGTCGCGGGCGCTGGTGGTGGCGGAGGCGGCGAGGCCTTCATTGGCGAAGGCGCCGACCTGGACGGCCCAATTGCCCGGGGTGCTGCCGCCGCGATGGATGCCGATGGGCTCGGCGTGGGCGGAGGTGATGAAGGGGAAGCCGCCGCCCCGGGGGGCCACGGGGACCAGGGCCGCGCTGGCGAGCTGCTGCTGCGAGCGGGGCGCGTCGCGGTAAGCGGGCTCCCGGGTGGGCGGGGTGTAGCGCGGCGGCTCCGGCAGCTGGGCGACCTGGATCGGCGTGTAGACGGAAGCCGGGGTGTAGACGGGAGGCGGCGGTTCCGGGAGCTGGGCGACCTCGATGGGCTGCGGGCGCAGGACGATCGGCGCACGCGTCGGCTCGGGCAGGGCTGCCAGCTGAATCGGGGCTGCAAGTTGCATCGGGGCGGCAAGCTGGATGGGCGCGCTGGGCTGCGGGTTCAGACGGATGGGTGTGGCGGCAGCGACGACGGTCTCGGCCGCGGGGGCGCTGTAGCGGGCGCTGGCGGTGTAGCGGGGTCCGTCGGGGATCGTGAACGGGACGGCGTTCATGGCGTATTGCTGGCCGGGGGAGGGGGTGCGCGGCTCGGCGCCGGCGAGGCGGGGGCCGATGGCAGCGACGTAGCGCCGGGTTTCCTCCGGAAGGGTGCGGTTGCGGGTCAGGTAGTCGTCGAGTCGGCCGGGCCCGGCGTTGTAGGCGGCGAGGAAGCCGGGGGAGCCGTAGATGTCGTACATCTCGCGGATGTAGGCGGTGCCAGCCAGGATGTTGTTGTGGGGGTCATAGGGGTCGTTGCCCAGCTCGGGGTAGCGGCCACGGATCTCGTCGTAGGTGGCGGGCATGACCTGCATGAGGCCCATGGCGCCGGCGCCGGAGGTGACGAGGTCGCCGCTGCGGCCATACTGGCGACCGCCCGATTCCTGTCGCATGACCTCGCGGACCCAGCGGTCCGGCACGTCGAACTTGGCGGCGGCCTCGCGGATGTAGGGTCCCCAGGGGTCGCTGGGCGGGCCGGGCGGCGTGTAGTTGCGGCCGGCGCGGGAGCGGTATTGCGAGGATTCCTGCTGGGCGGAGATGGTGGGCTGGCCGGCGCAGGCGCCGAGCAGGCCCAGGGTGGCGATGCAGAAGGCGAGGCTGGCGCCTTTGCGGAGGCTTGCGTGTGCGGACATGGCGGGGCGGGGGGCAGTCTGGACCGGCAAGGGTGGTGCCTCCGTCAGGGCGGCGCGGGGCCGCGGTGCAAGGCCGCAGGTGCGACCGGGGCAGGCGGGAAACCGGCGGATCCGGGTCGCGCGCTGTCGTGGTGGATGCGGCAGGGTGGCAGCTCGGGTAGCGGGCAGACTGGCCAGGGTTCAGGCACCCCGGAAAGAAGCCTCTTCAAGCCGTTAACCTGTCACGACTTTACTCGCAATCGTTGTTGTGTGCCGGGCGCGCCGGTTTTCCGGACGGTGTGGCATTTGAGAGACAGGGTTCGAGCGTGTTGCGGTGCACCCAGGGATCGGCTACTGGCGCGATCGCATGACGGTCTCGAACACATTGGCGCCGCCCCCCGCAACCGAACTGCTGGTGCGGTCCGAGACGACGTGGCGCACCCGCCAGACACAGGCGCTGGGGGACGTGTCGTCGGCCGCCCGGCTGTGGCGCCTGGCGGTGGCGCTGGGGTGGTTCGACATCCGGTTGCGCTACCGCGGCTCCATGTTGGGCCCGTTCTGGCTGACGCTGTCGACGGCGGTGATGGTGGCGGCGTTGGGCGTTCTCTACTCCGCGCTCTTCAAGATGGAGCTGCACGACTACCTGCCGTATCTCGCGCTGTCTTTGGTGCTGTGGAACTTCCTGGCGGCGCTGGTGGGCGAGGCGTGCACGTGCTTCCTGATGGCCGAGGGCATGATCCGGGCGCAACGGATGCCGTTCACGCTGCATGCCGGACGGGTGATGGTGCGGAACCTGCTCGTGCTGGCGCACAACGTGATGGTGATCATCGCGGTCTATGCCTGGTTCGACGTGTGGCCGGGGATGGCAGCCCTGGGGGTGGTGCCGGGCGTCGTGCTCTGGGTGCTGGACGGCATGGCGGCATGCCTGCTGCTGGGAACGCTGTGCGCCCGGTTCCGCGACATCCCGCCGATCGTGGCGAGCGTGATGCAGATCGCGTTCTTCATCAGCCCGATCATCTGGAAGCCGGAGCTGCTGACGGGCGAGCGGCGGACGTGGCTGCCGGCCAACCCGTTCTATAGTCTTCTGGAGGTGGTGCGGGCGCCGCTGAGCGGGACGATGGCGGATCCCGTGGTGTGGGGCTCGGCGCTCGCCTACAGCGCGCTGCTGCTGCTGGCGGCCTGGGTGGCGTTCGTGCGGGTGCGCGGTCGGCTGGCGTTCTGGGTTTGAGCATGACGCACGGGCGAGCCGGGGCGGGGATCGAGGTCCGGAACGTGGATGTCGAGTTCCCGATCTATCACGCGAACAGCCGGAGCCTGAAGCGGACCGTGTTCGCCGCGGCCAGCGGGCGGCTGCAGGAGGATGCCCGGCGGCGCATCGTCGTGCAGGCGCTGCGCGGGGTGTCGTTGCGGCTGGGCCGGGGGGAGCGGCTGGGGCTGGTCGGGCATAACGGGGCCGGGAAGACGACGCTGCTGCGGACGCTGGCGGGGATTTACGAGCCGGTGGTGGGGGAGGTGCGGGTGACGGGCAGCGTGGGGGCGCTGCTGGACCCGAACCTCGGGATGAACCCCGAGATGACGGGCCGCGAGAACATCGTCCTGCGGGGATTGATGAACAACCTGTCGCGGGCGGCGATCGGGCACCTGGAGGACGACGTGCAGGCGTTCGCGGAGCTGGCGGAGTTCCTCGATCTGCCATTGCGGTTCTACAGTTCCGGGATGGTGGTCCGGCTGGGGTTCGCGTTGGCGACGGCGATCCGGCCGGAGGTGCTGCTGATGGACGAGTGGTTCCTGGCCGGGGATGCGGCGTTCATGGAGAAGGCGCGGGTCCGTTTGGAGGACATGGTGCGGGGGGCGGAGATCCTGGTCCTGTCGTCGCACAATGCGGACGTGATCCGGGCCTGGAGCACGCGGGTGATCTGGATGGACCAGGGCCGGGTGAGGGCGGACGGGCCGCCCGACGTGGTGCTCGCAGCTTATGAGGGTGGAGCGTCTGCCCCTGCCGAGCCCGCGCTGCCCTGAGGGGCTGCCCTGAGGGGCGGCCTCCAGGTTCTTCGAGTGTCCTGACTTGTCGGGCGTCGGTCAGATTATGGTAGACACCGTGATTTGATCGTTATACACTCTTATCAGATGCTCGGCATACCCGGGCTGTGTGGCGCGCTGCGCGCGGTCGGGAGCGGGTGTAATGGGGTCGATGTCGAAGCTGTTCGGTTCTGCCTGCATTCTGTCGGTCGGGCTGTGCGCCCCGGCCTTCGCAGGGGCGAACCTGCTGACCAACGGGGATTTCTCGCAGGAGACGATCAACGGCGCGGCCTCGACGACGTCGGAGCAGCTGGTCGCGGCGTCGCAGGGCATCAACTCGGGGGCGGTGCTGACGGGCTGGGTGAACAACGGCTATTCGTTCGTGTTCACGCCTGGCGCCGGGGCCAGCGGGACGACCGCGGACACGACGGGCGCGTATTCGACGCAGTTCAACAGCCAGCTCCAGCTGTGGGGCCCCGGGGACGGCAGTGCGAACGGGCTGACGAACAGCCCGAACGGGGGCAACTTCGTGGCGATCGACGGAGCCTACGAGCAGGGCCCCCTGACGCAGTCGGTGACGGGGCTGACGGTCGGGACGGACTACGTGCTGTCGTTCTACTGGGCGGCGGCGCAGCAGGACCCGTTCTCCAACGGCGGCGCGACGACCGAGAGCTTCGCGGTGACGTTCGGCAACACGACCCAGACGACGCAGACGATCACGGCGCCGGACAAGGGTTTCGCGCCGTGGCGCCTGCAGACCTTCACGTTCCAGGCGACGGGGACGACGCAGTTGCTGTCGTTCCTGGCATCGGGGACGCCGAACGGGGTCCCGCCGTTCGCGCTGCTGGATGGGGTGTCGTTGCAGGTGCCCGAGCCCGCGACCTGGGCCGGGCTCGGCTTCGGCGTGGCGCTTCTGGGGGCGTTGCGGCTGGTGCGGTTCCGCAGGTCCGGGCCACAGGCGGCCTGAGCGTCTCGGCTGCCCCGGTTTGCCTTGGCTTTGGCCAGGGGCAGCCTCGGGCAGCGAAACAGTTCCTGACTGGAGCGATGTGAGTATTCCGTTAGTATGCTTGTGCGACAAGCAGATTGCGGGATCAACTCATGGGCGAAGGGGGCACTGGTCGGATGGACAGGCGTGACGTGCCCTTGTGTGCCTTGCGTTCGGCGGCCCCGTGGCCGGAGGCAAGGCATTCGGTGCCGAATTGGTCCGGGTTTGAAGTGTGGGTCTTGGAAATCCGGCGCGGCGTGCCGAGATCGCAGACATGACGGACTTCGGGCAACAGGCGGTGACGCACGTCGGGCTTCCGGTGCTGCGGCTCATGGTTTGGCTGGTGCTGCTGGCCGCGATCTTCGTTCCGATCGAGCGCCTGTTCGCGCTGCGTCCGCAGAAGGTGTTCCGGCGCGCGATCGGCGCCGACCTCGTGTTCTATTTCCTCAGCAGCCTCATCCCGGGGCTCGTGCTGAGCGTGCCGTTCGCATTCGCGGCGACGCTGGGGCGCTGGATGGTGCCGGACGCGTTCCAGGAGATGGTGGCGCACGCGCCGCTGTGGACCCGGATGGTGGCGGGCCTCGTGATCGGGGAGATCGGGGCCTATTGGGGCCATCGCTGGTCGCACGAGATCCCGATGCTGTGGCGGTTCCATGCGGTGCACCATGTGGCCGAGGACATGGACTGGCTGGTGAACACGCGGACTCACCCGGTCGACATGGTGTTCAGCCGGATCTGCACGCTGACGCCGCTGTATATCCTGGGGCTGGGCGGGCCCGGCGAGACGAACGGCAGCATCGTGCCGGCGCTGGTCCTGGTGATCGGGGCGGCGTGGGGGTTCTTCGTACATTCCAACGTGCGTTGGCGTTTCGGCCGGCTGGAGACGCTGGTGGCGACGCCGGCGTTCCACCACTGGCACCACACGCTGACGGGCCCCATCAACCATAATTATTCGTCGATGCTGCCCTGGCTGGACCGGGTGTTCGGCACGCTGCATCTGCCGCGGGACAGTTGGCCGGAGGCTTATGGCGTCAGCGAAATCGAGGTGGCGGGCACCGGGCCGCGTGCGGCAGCCGGCGTGGGCCTCGAGCCGGGGCTGCAGCACGAACGTCATGGGGTCTAGAGCGGGATGACGTCGGATAGGCATGCCATCCCGCTCCATGTCTCTGTTTTTGAGAGCGCCTTTCCGACTTGGCGTGAAGAACACGAAGTCATGGCGCTCTAGGGGGAATCGGAATGGCGCAGATGACGCTTGCGGATGCCGCTGTGGCGCCGCGCAACAACCGCAAGCTCCTGATCGGGCTTGCCGTCGCGTCCGGGGTGGTTCTGGCGGGCGGGGCCGGCGCATATGTGTATCTGCGGCGCAGCGGCGACCCCATGGTGCGGGCACAAAGCCTGACCGCGGCGGGCAACCTGCGGGCCGCGCAGGTGGAGTTGCGGAACGCGATCCGGGCGGACCCGCGCAACGCCGAGGCGCACCTGCAGATGGCCAAGCTGCAGATGAAGCTCGCCGATCCGGTGGCGGCGGAGGTGGAGTTCAAGGCGGCGCGCGCCGTGGGGGCGGATCAATGGGTGGTGCTGCCGCTGCTGGGCGAGGCGATGATCGCCGAGGGGCTGAACAAGGAAACGTTGACCGTGGTGCCTGCGCGGGGCCCGACGCCGCAGATCGCGGCGCGGAACCTGCTGATGCGGAGCGTGGCGCAGCTGTCGCTGGGTGACACCAAGGCGGCGACGGAGACGCTGGCGCTGATCGAGAAGGCCGCCCCGGGCAGCGTGGAGTCGGTGCTGATCGGGGCGCGGCTGGCCGCGGCGCGGGGTGACTTCCCGGCGACCGAGGCGAAGGTGGACGAGGTGCTGCGGCTCGACCCGGCGCAGATCGACGCCTTGCTGATGAAGGAGCAGCTGGTGACGTCGAAGGGCGATCACGAGGCCGGGCTGGCGCTGGCGGACCGGGCGGTGGCGTCGGCGCCGTGGTCGGCGATGGCGCGGATGCGGCGGGCGAACCAGCTGATGTTCAAGGGCGAGGACGCGAAGGCGCAGGGGGACATCGACGCCGTGCTGGAGGTTCAGCCGCGGTTCATCGAAGCGGTGTACCTGAAGGCGCTGATCATGGCGCGCAAGGGGCGGTTCCAGGACGCGGCGATCGAGATGGACCGGCTGAGCAGTGCGGCGGCGAAGTTCCCGCAGGCGCTGTATTATCAGGCGATGCTGTCGCAGAACCTGGGCCGGGCCGAGACGGCGGTGGACTTCGCGCGGCGCTATTACAATCTGGTTCCGGGCGACCCCGACGGCGTACGTCTGCTGGCGCGGACCGAGCTGGCGACCAAACGGCCCGACCAGGCCATGACACTGCTGGAAAAGGCGGTCGCGGGCGGACAGGCGGACGCGGAGACGCTGGATCTGCTGGGCAGCGCCTATGCCATGCAGGGGGTCGCCGCGAAGGCGCTGGAGACCTTCCGCAAGGCATCGACCCTGGCGCCGAACGATTCCGGGATCCTGGCGCATTACGGCGTGACGCAGGTGCAGCTGGGGCAGATCGCCGATGCGTCGGCGACGCTGGAGCGTTCGATCGAGCTGTCGCCGGTGGTCAACCCGACGGCGGGGGAGGCGCTGGTCTCGGCGGCGCTGGGCCTGGGCGACGTCAAGCGGGCGGAGACGGCGCTGGCGCAGTTGAAGGCGAAGGTGGGCGACACCGAGGGCGTCGGCATCCTGGAGGGGCTGATCCGGGTCCGGCAGAACGAGCCGGAGGCGGCGCGGATCGCGTTCGCCGCCACGCTCAAGCGGTTTCCCGGGTCGTCGCTGGCCAAGCTGAACCTGGCACGGGTGATCGTGGGTCAGGGGCATCGGGCCGAGGGCATGGCGATGATGGCCGAGATCCTGGCCAAGAGCCCGGCCGATTCAGGCACGTTGGAGAGCTACGTCCCGCTGCTGATCCGGGAGAAGCAGCTGCCGCCGGCGCTGCAGGTGCTCGAGGCGGCGCATGCGGCCCGGCCGGAGCAGATCGCGTTCACGGTGATGCTGGGCGACGTATTAACCCTCATGGGCAACCCGCAGCGTGCGATCACGGTGCTGACACCGGAGCCCGGGACGGTCGCGCCGTCCCTGCCCATCCTGGCCGCATTGGCGCGGGCGCAGACGGGCGCCGGGCAACTGGACGCGGCGAAGGCGACGTACCGGGAGGTGCTGCGGCGTACGCCGACGGACCTGCTGGTGCGAGGCGACCTCGAGTCGCTGCTGCTGAGGACGAAGGATATGGAGGGGGCGCGGGCCGTCCTGCAGGAGGGCCTCGCGGTCGGTCCCGGCAACTTCCGCATCATGACGAACCTCGTGGCGATGGAGACGACCGCCTCGGGGGTGGATAAGGGTCTGGCGGTGGCGGCGGCGTTGCGGCAGGTGCCGTCGAACATGCCGCTGGCGGCGCTGCTGAAGGGCGATGCGCTGAGCCGGGCGAATCGGCCGAAAGACGCTGCGCAGGCCTATCTGGACGAGTTCAAGGCCGCCCCCTCGGGCGAGCTGCTGATGCGGATGGTGCGGGCGCAGGTCGCGGCGGGACAGACGGAGGATGCGGCGCGGTTCTTGCGCGACTGGCTGGCGCAGTATCCGGAGACGCCGGATGCGGCCCAGGCGCTGGCGCAGATCGACATCGGCGCCAAGCGGTACGGGGACGCGGAGGCGCACCTGGCCACGGTGTTGGCCCGCCGTCCGAACGACTCGCTGGCGCTGAACAACCTAGCCTACGTCTACTCGGTGAATGGGGACAAGCGGGCCCGGGACGTGGCGCAGCGCGCCTACCTGCAGAACCCCACGGCGGACGCGGCGGACACGCTGGGGTGGATCATGGTGCAGGCGGGCGACGTGAAGACGGGGCTGCCTTTGCTGCAGCAGTCGGGGGCACAGCGGCCGCGCGACCCGGCGATCCAGTATCACCTCGCGGCGGCGTTGAAGGCCGACGGCCAGAACGAGGCGGCGTTGAAGGTGGTGGAGCCCATCGTGACGGGACCCGCGGCGTTCGAGGAGAAGGCGGATGCGCGGAAGCTGCTGGACCAGGTGAAGCCGCGGAAATAGGTCAGTGATGGCGCCAGGGGATCTCGTCCGGAGCGGGGGCGGTGGGATCGAAGTCGAGGATCTGCCCGTTCTGGACGCTGAGCCCGGTCAGCGCCATGACGAAGCCCCAATGACTGACGACGAGGGTCTCGGACCAGTCCGGCAGGGCCGCCATCTCGGCACGGAACAGGGCGGCGCGGTCGATGACCGCCTCGGCCGGCTCCTCCTGCCGCGGCCACCAGATGTCGTCCAGGTGGGTGAAGTCGTGGTGCGGCCAGGCGTTCGCCAGGGTGGCGCGGGGCGTGCCGATGTCGCAGCTGAAGGCGCAGCGCTCCCGGACGAGCGGGTTGACGAACACCGGCAGGCCGAGGCGGCGGGCGATCGGGGCGGCGGTCTGCAGGGTCCGGGTGTAGGGGGAGACGATGATCCGGCTGAGGCGGCGGCCGGCCAGGGTCTCGGCCGCCTCCTCGGCTTGTTGCTGGCCCAACGGGGTCAGGGCCGGGTCCGGGATCCCCGGGTCCTTGCGGGTCGCGGTGAACCGGAGGTTGAACTCGCTTTGACCGTGGCGGAGGAGGATCATGGGGGCGGCTTAGACGGGGCAGGCGGGGCGGGCAAGCGGCATACGCGCGTCAGCTTCGTTGTTTCACGGGCCGACCGGCCCTATGTGACCACTTCATAGAAGGACCATCCCCATGGGCGGCGGCTTCCCCATCGACCTCCTGCTGTTCGGCATGATCGCCGCTTTCCTGGTACTGCGGCTGCGGGGCATCCTCGGGCGCCGGACGGGGTTCGAGCAGCCGCCGCAGGCGGGGCAGGCGGACCGGCCGGGCGGACCCGTGCCGGTTCCCGGCATGGCGCGGGCCGCGGCCACGGCGGATGGCCGGGCAGAGCCGGCCGTGCCGTGCCGGGCCCTGCCGGACCCGGCGAGCGCGGTGGGCGTCACGCTGGTGCGGATGCGCAGCGTGGACCGGGCGTTCGACCCGGCGCACTTTCTGCAGGGGGCGGAGGCAGCGTTCCGCATGATCGTCGCGGCGTTCGCGGCGGGCGACCGGGTCAGTCTGCGGGCGCTGCTCGCCGACGGCACCTATCACAGCTTCGAGACGGCGATCGCGGCGCGGGAGGCTGCGGGCGAGACGCAGCGGAGCGAGTTGCGGAGCATCGAGCAGGCTTCGATCGCCGAGGCGTCGCTGGACGGTGCCATGGCCCGCATCACGGTCCGGTTCGTCTCGGACCAGGTGGCGGAGACGCTCGGGCGGGATGGCAAGCCGGTGGCCGGCGCCGATGCGGTGGCCGAGATCACGGACCTCTGGACGTTCGAGCGGGACCTGTCCCAGCCGGACCTGGCGTGGCGGCTTTCGGCGGCACGCTCAGGCTGACCTTTGTCGACGATGGGGGCAGCCCGGGTGATCGCCGGTGACTGCCTCGAGGTGCTGGAGGGGTTGGAGGCCGGGTCGATCGACGTGGTGGTGACGTCGCCGCCCTATAATCTCGGGATCGCGTATTCGGCATACGGCGATCGGCGGGCGGAGGCGGAATACCTGGACTGGATGGTCCGGGTGTCCGCGGCGCTGCAGCGGGTGCTGCGGCCGGACGGGTCGTTCTTCCTGAACATCGCGGGATCGTCGACGCAGCCCTGGCTGCCGTTCGAGCTGATCGTGCGGTTGCGGCCGTTGTTCGCGTTGCAGAACCACATCGCCTGGGTGAAGTCGATCGCGTTGCCTGACGACTCCGTCGGGCACTTCAAGCCGGTGCCGGGCGAGCGCTTCCTGCATCGCAACCACGAACATGTGTTTCACCTGACCCAGCATGGCGACGTGCGGCTGGACCGCCTGGCGGTGGGGGTGCCGTTCAAGGACAAGAGCAACATCGCGCGGCGGGGGCACGCGCAGGATCTGCGGTGCCGGGGCGACACGTGGTTCGTGCCGTACGAGACGGTGCAGCGGAAGGCGCAGAAGTTCAGCCATCCCGGCACGTTCCCGCTCGACCTGCCGCGGTGGTGCATCCGGCTGCACGGCAAGGCCGGCGCGGTGGTGCTGGACCCGTTCTGCGGCGCGGGCACGACGCTGGTCGCGGCGCGGGAGGAGGGGTGCACCGGGATCGGCATCGAGATCGACCCGGCCTATGTCGCGACGGCGAAGGGGCGGCTGGCCGCCGGGGTGACGCAGCCTTCGCTCTGAGCCGGGCTGGTGATGGGGGGGGCGTCTGGTCGGTCCCGCACGTTGCGACTATAGCGGGGTATGACCGATCCCCGTCCCCGCGTCGCGCTGTTCGTCACCTGCCTGGTGGACCTGCACCGGCCCTCGGTCGGGTTCGCGGCCATCCGGCTGCTGGAGCAGGCCGGGTGCGTGGTGGAGGTGCCGCTGGCGCAGACGTGCTGCGGGCAGCCGGCCTATAACAGCGGGGACCGGCGGACGGCGGCGGCGCTCGGGCAGCAGGTGCTGGATGCGTTCGGCGGCTTCGACTACGTCGTGGTCCCCTCGGGATCGTGCGGGGGCATGATCGCGCATCATCTGCCGGGGCTGTTCGACGACGACCCGAACCTGAAGGCACGGGCGGCGGCGCTGGGGGCGCGGACCTACGAGCTGGTTCAGTTCCTGACCGAGGTGATGGGAGTCGCCTCGGTGGCGGCGCAATACGAGGGCGTGGTGACGTATCACGACAGCTGCTCGGGGCTGCGGGAGCTGGGGATCAAGGCGCAGCCGCGGTCGCTGCTGCGGAGCGTGACCGGGCTGAGCCTGGTGGAGATGGCGGAGCCGGAGGTGTGCTGCGGCTTCGGTGGCACCTTCTGCGTGAAGTATCCCGACATCTCGACACGGATGGTGTCGGACAAGGCGGCGGACGTGGTGGCGACCGGCGCGGACACGCTGCTGGCGGGCGATCTCGGCTGCCTGCTGAACATGGCGGGCCGCTTGTCGCGGGAGGGTCAGGGCGTCCGCGTGCGGCACGTGGCGGAGGTGCTGGCCGGGATGACCGGGGATGTCGCGCCGATCGGGCAGCCGCAGGTGCGGTGACACCCCCGGGGACACGCGGTTGCGAGCCCCGGGGGGTCGGCGGGGTCAGTAGCCCTTCTGCAGGTCGAACTGGTTGGGCAGCTTCTGGCCCTTGCCGAGGGCACGCAGGTTCTCGAAGAATATGTCGAGCGAGCGGTCGTTGTAGGTGTTGGGGTCGTCGGCGCTGACATGGGGCGTCATCAGCAGGTTCGGGGTGGTCCAGAGGCGGTGGCCCGGCGGCACGGGCTCGGGCGTGAAGACGTCGAGGACGGCGCCGCCGAGGTGCCCGGAGTCCAGGGCGTCCAGCAGGGCGTCCTGGTCCACGAGGCCGCCGCGCCCGATGTTGACGACGCCGGCGCCCTTGGGAAGGCGCGCGATGCGTTCGCGGCTGAGCAGGCCCGTGGTGGCCGGGGTGAGCGGCGGGGCCAGGAACAGGAACTCGGCGCCGGGGAGCGCCTGGTCGAGCTGATCCATGCCGAGCACGGTGTCGCAGGCCGGGTGCGGCTTCGGGGTCGCGCGGACACCGGTGACGTTCATGCCGAACGACTTGGCATGGGTGGCGGTGCTGCCGCCGAGGGAGCCGAGGCCGACGATGACGGCGTTGCGGCCCCGCAGCACGGCGCCGTGCATGGCGGTCCAGCGGCCCGCGCGTTGTTCGGTGATCAGCGCCGGGACGCGGCAGGCGAGCATCAGCAGGGCCATGATGCCGTACTCGCCGGCCTTCGCGGCGTGGGTGCCGCGGTTGTTCAGGATCGGGACCCCCGGGGGCAACCAGTCGAAGGGGGCGAGTTTCTCGAGCCCGGCCGATGTGACGTAGATCATCTTCAGGTCCGGCGCCGTGATCGGCAGGAGGTCGACCAGGGCGGAGGTCTGCGAGACGAGGACCTCCATGGTGGGTGCAGCGGCCTCGAAGCCCGCGCGGTCATCGGCGTAGGTGACGTGGTGCCCGGCCGAGACGTCGGGCGCGCGGGCGGCGGCGGCGGCCCAGAGCTCTGGCGTCAGGGGGAAGTTGTGCGGGCTGCGGTGGCTCTGCAGATGGATGCGCATGGAGGGCCTCGGGCTTCGTTGGAGGGGGGGTTGTGTCAGGAGAGGGCGAAGAGCAGGACGGCGGCGGCCTGGGCGACGTTGAGGCTCTGGACGGCGCCCGAACCGGGGATGCGGACCTGGCGGCGGCAGGTCTGGGTGGCCTCGAAGCTCAGTCCACGCTCCTCGTTGCCGAGCACGAGGCAGACGGGGCGGTCCTTCGGAAGGGACTGCACGGGAACGGCGTCGGGGGCCAGGGTGGCGGCCACGGTGCGGTAATGGCGGTCGAGCGCCAGCAGGGCGTTGCGGAGGTTCTTCGTGCGCAGCAGCTCGAGGTGCTCCATCGCGCCCTCGGCGACGCGGTAGACGGCGTCTGACGGCATGGCCTGCCAGGGGACATCGTGCAGGATGAGGGCGCCTGCGCCGAAGAAGGCGGCGCTGCGGGCGATGGCGCCGAAGTTGTGCGGGTTGCCGACGCCGTCGAGGACGACGATGAGCTTGTGCTTGGGCGGCGCGGCCCAATCCAGCATGGGGACGTCGCGCGGCAGGGTCAGGGCGCAGATGCCGCCGTGGTGCATGGTTCCGGCCGCGCGCTGCAACTCGTCGTCGGGCAGCAGGCGGTAGGGGCGGCGGATATGGGCGAGCTGGGCGCATAGGGGTCCGGCGGCTTCCTTGAGCGCGTCGGTGTAATACAGGCGGTTCACGTCGTTGGGGCGCCGGGCGAACAGGGCGGCGACGGCATTCAGGCCACAGATCCGGTCATCGGGCATGGCGTCCCTTCCCCGCTGGGGCGGCGGCTGTCAACCTCCGGGGGTTGAATAGGCGCGCTGGGGGCGGCGATGATCGAGTTGTTCCGGGATGCGCGCTTCGTGGTGCTGGACAAGCCTGCGGGGCTGCCGGTGCATGCGGGGCCGCGCGGCGGGGCCTCGGTCGAGGATGCGTTCCCGGCCCTGTCGCGGCGGCGGACCGGGCCCTGGCTGGTGCATCGGCTGGACGCGGACACGGCCGGGTGCCTGGTGGTGGCGCTGCGGCTGGCGGCGCTGCATGCGGCGCAGGCGGCGTTCACGGCGGGGCAGGCGGAGAAGACATACTGGGCTGTGGTGCAGGGCGGTCCGGTGGAGGATGCCGGGATGGTGGATGCGCCGCTGCTGAAGGTGAACGCACGGTCGGGGTGGCGGGTGGTGGTGGACCCGGCGGGCCAGGCGGCCCGGACGGCGTGGCGGGTGATGGGCCGTGGGGCGGGGCTGACCTGGTTGGCGCTGCGGCCGCAGACGGGGCGGACGCACCAGGTCCGGGTGCATTGCGCCGCGCTCGGGTGCCCGGTGCGGGGCGACCCGGTCTATGGCGCCTCGCTCCCTGGAAACCGGCTGCACCTGCTGGCCCGGTCGATCGTGCTGCCGCTGGAGCCGGTGGTGGCGGCGGAGGCGCCGGTGCCGGGGCACATGGCGGCGGCGATGCGGGCCTGCGGGTGGGGCGGAGGCGATGCGGGGCGTCAGGCCCGGCGGATGCCGTAGAACAGGGCGAAGCCGCTGACGCGGTCCTGCAGGTCCCGGCGCAGCGCGGTCCTGGAGTAGTAGGCGCCGACGGGGATGAAGGGCACCTCGTCGAACACGACCTGCTGCATCTCGGCGCAGATGGCCTGCTGCGCGGGCAGGCCGGGGGCGGTGAACCAGGCGTCGCGCAACGCTTCCAGCCGCGGGATGGTGGGCCAGCCGAACCAGGCGTCGGTGCCGTTGGCGCGGAGGACCGCGTCGCCCGAGGGGTCGACCCAGTCGAAGCTGCCGAACGCGGTCAGCAGGGCGGACCAGCCGCCCTTGGCCACGGGCTCGCGGGACGCGCGGCGCTGGATGACGGTGCCCCAGTCGCTGAGCGCCACATCGAGATTGAGGCCGAGGTCGCGGAACAGCGCGGCGCAGACCTGGGTCATGGCGGCGGGGGCCAGGATGTCAGTGGGGCCGATAAGCCGCGTGAGCGGGGTGAGCGCCCCGGCCTCCCGCAGCAGGGCGCGGGCGCGGTCGAGGCTGCGGGGGCCGGTCAGCGCTTCCATGCCGATGTTGGTCGCCATGGGGGTGCCGGGTGTGAAGGCGCCGATCTCTGCCCAGCCGTCTGCGCCGTCGCCGTTGATGGCGGTCATGAAGTCGGTCTGGGCGATGGCGGGCAGCAGGGCCTGGCGGGCGGCCTTCGAGTCGAAGGGGGGATGGAGGTGGTTGAGGCGGAGCATGGCCGGGTTGGGGCGGGGGTCGATATTCTCGATCCGGATGGCCTTGTCGCGGGCCATCAGCTCCTGCAGTTCGGGTGGGGGCTGCTCGAACCAGTCGATCTCGCGGTTCTGCAGGGCGGCGGCGGCAGTGGCGGCGTCGGGGATGATGCGCCACTCGACCCGGTCGAAGAAGGCGCGCTTGCCGCCGGCGGTGAAGCTGACGGGCTCGGGCCGGGGGCGGTAGGCGGCGTGGCGGGCATAGGCCATGAGGCTGCCGCTGTTCATCTCGGCCGCGAGGAAGCGGAACGGGCCGGAGCCGGTGGCGTCCGTGATCTGCTTGAAGGGGTCGGTGGCGGCGATGCGCTCGGGCATGACGAAGCAGCAGGAGGCGATGCTGGCGAGGGCGGCGGTGAGCAGGGGAAAGGGCTGGGTCAGGCGGAACACGATGCGGGTGTCGTCGGGCGCGTCGATGCTGCCGGTGACGGTGGCGAGCTTCTGGCCGAACGGGTTGCGGACCATCCAGCGGCGGATGCTGGCGACGGCGTCTCGGGCGAGGACGGGGGTGCCGTCGTGGAACACGAGGCCGTCGCGCAGGGTGATGGTGACGCGGAGGCCGTCATCGTCGGTGGTGTGGCCGGCGGCCATCTGCGGCTGGGGTCGCAGCTGGGCGTCCAGGCCGTACAGCGTGTCGTAGACCATGAAGGCGTGGTTGCGGGTGATGTTGGCGGTGGTCCAGATCGGGTCGATGGAGGTGAGGTTGGCCTGCGGGACGATGCGCAGGACGGATGCGGGTTGGGCGACAGCGGGGCGCGCCAGGACGGGTGTGGCGAGGATCGCGGCGGGGGCGGTCTGCAGGAGGGTGCGTCGCTTCATGGGGGCGGGGTCCTGCGCAGGGCGGCGGCGGGGGTTCGGTCCGGCGCAGGATGTTGGACGCGGGGGCGGCGCGTCAAACCTTTAGTGGGATGCAGTCGGGTGGTGCAGGTGCTCGGCCAGGAAGCGGGTCATCGTCTGTTCGACGGTGCCGCGCGTGCCGTCGTCGCAGTGGACCGGGGCCTCGGCCGGATAGAAGTGGGTGGCGCCCGGCACGGTGGCGCCGCGGGTGGGGATGCCGGCCTTGCGGAAGTGGGCGAGCATGGCGGGGGCCTGGGCCCTGATGTAGTCGAGGTCGTTCTCGCTGCTGACGAGCAGGGCGGGCGGGCCGCCGGGCCGGACGTGGCGGACCAGGTCGGCGGTGTCCATGTAGCCCGACAGGGCGACGACGGCGGCGGGAGCGATGCCCTCGGCATAGGCGGCGTTCAGCGCGATGCGGGCGCCGGCCGAGAAGCCGCCGATGGCGATGCGGGCCGGGTCGATGTGCCAGGCGGGGGCCTGGGTTGCGACGAAGCGGAAGGCGGCGGCCATGTCGTCGGTAGCCGCCTCGATGCCGCGGGCCAGCTGGTCCGTCGTGGCGGGGGGCAGGCCGAGGATGCCGCGGACGACGTCGACGCGGGAGCGTGGGACCGCGCCGGGGTCGGACAGGACCGGGGTGTCGCCGGGCACCGGGTCCTCGGGCACCAGGCGGTAGTCGATGGAGCAGGCGACGAAGCCCCGGCGGGCGAAGCGGGCGCAGTATTCGGAAATGGCGGTGTTGCGGCCGGCGGCGTCGTGCACGGTGTCGTCCTGTCGGGAGCCGCGGTGGAACGCGCCGCCGAAGGCCAGGATCAGCGCGGGCCGGCGTTGGGCGCCAGCGGCGGGTTCGCCGGAGGGTTCGTAGCGGTCCAGGAACAAGGGGCGCGGGCGGGGGTCCGTCGTGCCGACCAGCGCGGTGCCGTACCGGATGCCGCTCGTGACCCGGATGTCGGGCGGGGTCATGCCGCGTAGGCCATGCACTGTTCCGGCGGAAGGCGGACGGGGATGTCCTGGCCCTCGGCATAGCGGGGGGCGGTGCCCATCTCGACGGCCTCGATGCGGGTGCCGAGGACGTCGAGCGCGTAGACGGTCTGGACGCCCTGGTAGTGGGCCAGGATCACCCGGCCCTGGATGCCTGGCTGGGTGCCGCCCTCGGCACTGCCGAGGACGACGTTCTCGGGGCGAACCATGACGCTGACGGGGGCGCCCGGGGCGACGCTGCCGAAGATGCGGGCCTGCAGCAGCTGGCCGGTCGTGGCCTCGACAGTGCCGAAGCCTGCGTCCTGGTCGCGCAGGCGCCCCTCGATGCGGTTGGATGCGCCGGTGAAGCTGGCGACGAAGGGATCGGCGGGGGCGTTGTACAGCTCGGTGGCGGTGCTGAGCTGAAGCAGGCGGCCGTCGCGCATCACGCCGATGCGGTCGCCGAGCACGACGGCCTCCGCCTGGTCGTGCGTGACATACAGCGCGGTGAGGCCGGCCGCCTTGACGATGCGGCGCAGGTCGTCGCGGAGGCGAAGGCGGAGCTGGGCGTCGAGGTTCGACAGCGGCTCGTCCAGCAGCAGCAGCCGTGGGCGGTAGACCATGCTGCGCGCGAGGGCGACGCGCTGCATCTGCCCGCCGGACAGGGCGGTGACGGGACGGTCGGCGTAGGGGGTCAGGGCCACCAGGTCGAGCGCCTCGGCGACCATGCGTTCCCGGGTGGGGCGGTCGAGGCCGCGGTTCTTCAGCGGGTAGGCGACGTTCTGCCGCACGGTCATGTGCGGCCAGACGGCATAGGACTGGAACACCATGCCGAAGTTGCGGGCGCGGGGCGGGACCAGGATGCCGCGGGCCGGGTCGGAGATGACCTGGCCCGCGATGCGGATGGCGCCGCCGGTCGGATGTTCCAGCCCGGCGACGCAGCGCAGCGTGGTGGTCTTGCCGCAGCCGGAGGGGCCGAGCAGCACCACGATCTCGCCGGCGGCGATGGTGAAGCTGACATCGTCCACGGCAGGGCGGAGCCCGGTGGAGCCGGCCGGGACGTATTCCTTCCGGAGGCGGTCGACCTGCAGCTCGGCAGACATGCTACTGGCGGTATCCGTAGGTCTTGTTCCACTCCTCGGTCCAGGCGTCGTGCAGCTCCTCGAACGGCTTGGTCTCGGGCAGCCAGATCTTGTGGATCTTCGGGTCGAACCCGGCGAGCTGGACCGGGGGCGTCTTGAGCGAGGTGAGGTTGCCCTGTTCGGTCATGGTGAAGGTCTGGCCCTCGGCCGACAGGCACCAGTCGAGGAACAGGCGGGCGGCGTTGGGCCGGGTGGAGGCCTTGGGAATGCCGCAGGCATAGGGGTTCACGGGGATGCCCTCGGTGGGGAAGACCGTCTCGACCGGCGCGCCGTCCTTCTGCTTGGGGAAGATGACGTTGCGGATGACGGGTGCAAGCTGGACCTCGCCGCGGATGACGGCGTCGGAGGCGGGGCCGCTCGAGGGATAGAGGGTGGGTTTGGTGGCGGCCTGGCGGGCCCAGTAGTCGTCGCCCAGGACCTGGCGCTCGAACAGGATGCGGGTCCAGGTCGTGCCGCCGGAGGGGGCGATGACCTCGCCGATGGCGCCGGGCGGGTAGGCCTGGGCGTTGGTGAGGTCGTTCCACGACTTGGGCACGGTCTTGGTCAGCTCGGTGTTGTAGGCGATGCACCAGACCGGGGTGATTCGGGGCCACAGCTTGCGGGAGAGCTGGCTGGACGGGAGGTAGTCGGCGGCGTTGGGCGGGGCGTAGTCGATGAACAGGTCGTCGATGGGGCGCATGAGGCCGCGGTCCGAGTGGTCGACGATGTCGGCGACGAGCTTGCCGGCAGCGGCCTCGTTGCGGACGCGGGTGATGAGCTGCCCGCCGGACGCGCGGATGATCTCGAGCTTGACGAAGGGGAAGCGCTTGTTGAAGGCGGCCGCGGTCTCCTGCTCCACCTCGGTGAAGCTGGCGGTGTACATGATAACGCGGGCCTCCTTGCGGGCGGCGTCGATCAGGCTGCCGGGCGGGTCGTAGGCGGCGGCGGCGGCGTTCGGGCGGGCGGCGGTGGCGGCCAGGGCGGCGGCGGCGGTGAGGATATGGCGTCGAGTGGGCATGAAGTCCTCCGTTCGTAGGATCGGGTTCAGCCGGCGCGGCCGACGGTGGCGGGGGCGAGCCCGCGGGTGAGCAGCTGGCCGATGCCGATGGCGCCGCCGAGCAGGACCATCTGGACCAGGCTGTAGGCGGCGGTGATGCTCATGTTGCCGCCGTCGTAGTACTGCAAAAGCTGGACCGACATCACCATGGAGCCGGTGGAATAGAGGAACAGCGAGGAACCGAGTTCGCGGGTGCTGAGGATGAACAGCAGGGTCATGGCTGCGACGACGCCCGGGCGGGCGAGCGGGAGCACGATCGTGGTGATGGTGGACAGGGTGGAGCGTCCGCTGATCCATGCGGCCTCCTCCAGCTCGCGGTGGATCTGCATGAGGCTGGTGCTGAGCGCCTTCACGGTATCCGGGATGAAGCGGGCGACGAAGGCCAGCGCGAGGATCCAGATGGTGCCATAGAGCCCGCCGGGCAGGCCGATCCAGGCCCAGAGATAGGCGACGCCGATGACGAGGCCCGGGATGGCGACGGGCACGGTGGAGACCATGTCGACCAGGCGGCGGCCCGGTGCCCGGCTGCGCACGACGGTGTAGCCGATGGCGAAGGCGAGGATGCCGCCAACGGCCGCGGTGGCGAGCCCGACCTCCAGCGTGTTGACCAGGGCGGCGGTGGTCTGCGGGTTGGACAGCAGGCGGTCGAAGTGGATCAGGCTGTACTGGCTGGGGTCGAACAGGCTCGCGAGGTCGCGGACGAACAGGAACTTGCGGAGTGCGGCGACGATCAGGGCGAGCGACGGCAGGATGACGACGATGAACAGATAGAGGATCGCGAAGCCGAGGGTGAGCCAGCGCCAGGGGCCGAGGCGGAGGGCGCGGGGGCGGAAGGCCTTGCCGGCGACCGTGGTGTAGCTGCGCCCGGCGATGACGCGGTTCTGCAGCCAAACCAGTGCGCCGGTGACGACCATCAGCAGGATCGCGACGGCGGCGGCGGTGTTGTAGAGCGGCGGCGACCAGGCGGTGAGGGTGTAGATATAGGTGGTCAGGACCGGGATCTTGGCGGGCGTGCCGAGCACCGCGGGGATGCCGTAGATGCCCAGCATGACGATGAAGCTCAGCAGCATGCCGGAGACGATGGCCGGCAGGATGAGCGGGAAGGTCACGGTCAGCAGGGTGCGGACGGGCCCGGCGCCCGACATCTCGGCCGCTTCCTCGAGCGCCGGGTCCATGTTCTTCAGCGCGGAGGAGGTGAACATGTAGACGTAGGGGGCGTAGTACATGCCGAAGACGAAGATGATGCCGGGCATGGAATAGAGGTCGATGCGCCAGGGGATCCCGGCCTTGGCGGCGATGGTGTTGAGCAGGCCGGTCTTGGGGGAGCCGAGGATGGCCCAGGCGACGCCGCCGACGAGCGGCGGGACGAACAAGGGCAGCATGCCGGCGGCGGCGATGAGGGACTTGCAGGGCGTATCGGTGCGGACGGTGATCCAGGCGAAGGCGAGTCCGACGAGCACGGCCATGGCGGTGCCGCCGCTGCACGCGACGAGTGAGTTGGCGAGGGCGGCGTGCACGTTCTCGTTGCCGAGCACCGCGGTGAAGTTCCGGAAGGACAGGCCCTTCAGGGTGATGCCGTCCACCACCGGGTCGGCGGTGCCGAGGGCGCCAAGCAGCAGCATGACGACGGGGTAGACGACGAGGAAGCCGAGCACGGCGAGCAACAAAGCGCTCCAGGCCCAGGCCAGGATGGCCGGGCGGCCGCGGCGCCGGCGCGACATCGTAGGCTCGGGCGGCAGGGCGGCCTGCATGTCCATACGTTTCCCCTGGGGCGCTCTGCGTCGCGTGGCGCAAGGCTACCACCCTGCGGGGGAGTGTTCCAGGGAGGCCTGGGCGCGCTCAACGACATTGCCTCCGCGCAGGTGTCCTGCAAGCTCAAGTTGGACGCGGGGCGCTTGTCACAATCGGTTGCTGGCTCGCGCTGGCGTGAGGGATGTGAGGGCGGCGTCGGGTTTTGTCGGGTCTGCTTGGCTGAAACTGACGAAACCAGGCAATTCGTTTCGGTTCATGAATGCGGGCCCGGGGGTAATGCCCCTAAGCAAGTAAGGCGGAGACAATGGAAAGTAATACCAGTCTCTATTTTCTAGATTGTCTTCGCTATTGAGTCGCAATCCCTGAGGTGATCCAATGTGTGGCAAACAGCGTGGAGTATCGAAATCCGATCTGGCCCTGAAGAGCAAGCAAGGGGGCCTCGTCGCATGACCTTATGGTTGGTCCGGGCCGGGAAGGCCGGAGAAAAGGAGCAGTGCGCCCTCGCGCATGGCGCGGCGCTGGTGGGGTGGGAGGAGCTGCCCGACCTGGGCGCATGCGGAAGCCGCGACGCCCTGCAGGCGCTGCTGCGGGCGACCTATCCGGCGGAGCGGATGCGCACGCTGATCAACTGGTCGAGCCAGCTTTGGCCGCTGCTGGACACCATGCAGGTGGGCGACCTGGTGGCATTGCCGTTGAAAGCCCGGTCGACGATCGCGGTCGGCCGGGTGGCGGGGGGATATGCCTATCGCACCGACCTGCTGGACGAGGGTCAGCACACACGGCCCGTGGAATGGCTGGCGCAGATCCCGCGCAGCGCCTTCGACCCTGATATGCTGTACTCGTTCGGCGCCTTCGCGACGGTGTGCCGGATCGTGCGCAACGAAGCGGAGTTGCGGGTCCGAACGATGCTGCACGAGGGGAGCTGGGCGCCGCCAGACATCCTCCGCGGCGCGGTGGTGCGGACGGGTGTGGTGCAGACGGGTGTGGCGCAGAGTGGGTTCGCGCCGGCTCGGCTGGATCAGCCGCGGATGGGAGTGGTGCCGGCGGTCCGGACGCGGGGTGGCTCCAACCTCCGGGTGGCGGCCGGCAGCCCGGTGCCGCTGACGATGGCGGACTTTGAGACGCGGTCGAATCACATGATCCGGGAGCGGATCGCACAGAAGTTCAAGGGCCATCAGCTGGCCGAGCTGGTGGGCGCGCTGCTGCGGGCACAGGGCTACACCGTGCAGGTGCAGCCGCCGGGTCCGGATGGCGGGGTGGACATCCTGGCGAGCCGGGACGCGCTGGGCTTCGGGGCGCCGCGGCTGATGGTGCAGGTGAAGTCCCAGGATGCGAAGGTGGATGTCCGGGTGCTGCGCGAGTTGGCGGGGGTGATGGGGCGGTTCCAGGCGGATCACGGCCTTCTGGTGGGCTGGGGCGGCTTCAACCAGGCGGTGCGGTCCGAGGCGGCGAGCGCCTATTTCCGGCTGCGGCTGTGGGACGCGGAAGACGTCGTGCGCTCGGTCGAGGAGCAGTATTCCCAGCTTCCGCCGGCGGTCCGCTCCGAGATCCCGCTGCGCCAGGTCTGGACGCTGGCCTCGGAGGGGCTGGCCAGCGCGGCGTGACGGGCGGCCGGGCTGCCCGGTGGGGGCCCATGCCGCCGTGCCGTCATGCGCGATGCCCCCTGGCCCCGTTTGGCCGGGCTTGCTACGCGTGCGCCATCTGTCAGGAGAGATGCGATGTCCGGTCATGCCCGTGTGGTGGAGCTCGACGCGAACGAAGTGGCGCTGGTCGTCGGCGAGGAGGAGGGGTCCATGACCGTCCGGGTGGTCCCGGCGACGGAGCTGCCGGATGGTGCGACGGATATCCCGGAGCCGTACGAGATCGCGGTGGCGTTGGCGATGCGCCTGCTGAACGACCCGGATTTCCACGACGACGTCCTGGAATGGTACGAGAGCCAGGAGGAGGACGACGACGAGGACGAGGACGAGGAGCCTGCGGAGGAGGGTGCCGACGAGGAGAAGCCCGGGGACAAGAAGGCCTGACCGGGCTTCCCATGCGATACGTCTCGACGCGCGGCCAGGCGCCGGTGCGGGACTTCGCCGGCGTGCTGCTGGCGGGGCTGGCGGAGGATGGCGGGCTGTACATGCCTGCGGAGTGGCCGCACTTCTCGGCCGCCGACCTGCGGGCGATGCGCGGGCTGCCCTATGCGGAGCTGGCGGCACGGGTCCTGCAGCCGTTCGTGGGGGACGCCATCCCGGCGGCGGCGCTGCTGCCGATGTGCCGGGCGGCCTATGCCGGGTTCGGCAACCCGGCCGTGGCGCCCCTGGTGCAGCTGGAGACCGGCATCTTCGCGCTGGAGCTGTTCCACGGCCCGACGCTGGCGTTCAAGGACATGGCCATGCAGCTGCTGGGGCGCATGTTCGACCATGTGCTGGCCGGGCAGGGGCGGCGGGTGACGATCGTGGCGGCGACGTCGGGCGACACGGGGTCGGCGGCCATCGAGGCGTTCCGCGACCGCGCGCAGCTGGATGTGGTGATCCTGCATCCGCTGGGCCGCACCAGCGAGGTGCAGCGGCGGCAGATGACGACGGTGGACAGCCCCAACATCGCCAACATCGCGGTGGAGGGCACGTTCGACGACTGCCAGGACCTGGTGAAGGCGATGTTCGCCGATGCGCCGTTCCGGCAGGCGCTGAACCTTTCGGCGGTGAACAGCATCAACTGGGCGCGGGTGGCGGCCCAGATCCCCTATTACGTGGCCTCGGCGCTGGCGCTGGGCTGCCCGGACCGGGAGGTGGCGTTCAGCGTGCCGACCGGCAACTTCGGCAACGTGCTGGCCGCCTGGTCGGCCCGCCGGATGGGGGTGCCGATCGCGCGGCTGATCGTCGGCAGCAACCGCAACGACATCCTGGCGCGGTTCCTTGCGTCCAACGACATGCGGATGGCTGCGGTGGAGCCGAGCCTGTCGCCGAGCATGGATATTCAGGTGAGCAGCAACTTCGAGCGCCTGCTGTTCGAGCTGCTGGACCGGAACCCGGTCGCGACGGCCGAGACGATGCTGCGCTTCCGCGCGACAGGCTCGATGGAGGTGCCGGAGAGTGCCTGGCACCGGGCGCGGACGTTGTTCCATGGCTTCCGGCTGGACGATGCGGGCACCACGGCCGAGATCCGGCGGCTGTTCGCGCAGGGCTACCTCGCGGACCCGCATACGGCGATTGGGATCGCTGCGGCGCGGGCGGACCCTTGCCCGCACGTGCCGACGATCGCCGCCGCGACGGCGCACCCGGCGAAGTTCCCGGACGCGATGGAACAGGCGACGGGGCTGCGGCCCCCTCTGCCGCCGCGCCTGGCCGACCTATATGAGCGTGACGAACACTTCACCACGGCGCCCCGCGACCTGCATGCCATTCAGGCCCGGGTCCGCGCCTTCAGCTCGAGGAACGCCGCATGACCGTTGCCGCAGAGAACCGGACCGCCGAGACGGGTGCCACCGAGGGGACGGTCCAGTATGGGGCCGTGCGGGTGACGACGCTGCCGTCCGGCCTGATGGTCGTCACGGAGACGATGGACCGGGTCGAGACGGTGTCGCTCGGCGCCTATGTCGCGAGCGGGACGCGCAACGAGACGGCGGCGGAGAACGGGGCCTCGCACTTCCTGGAGCATATGGCGTTCAAGGGGACGGAACGCCGGTCCGCCTCGGCGATCGCGGAGGAGATCGAGAACGTGGGCGGGCACATCAACGCCTACACCGCGCGGGAGCAGACGGCGTATTACGTGAAGCTGCTGAAGGAGGATCTGCCGCTGGGGGCCGATATCATCGGCGACATCCTGACGCACAGCACCTTCGCGCCCGAGGAGCTGGAGCGGGAGCGGGGGGTGATCCTGCAGGAGATCGGCCAGGCGAACGACACACCGGACGACATCATCTTCGACCGCTTCCAGGAGACGGCGTTCCCGAGCCAGCCGATGGGGCGGCCGACGCTGGGGACGGAGGACGGGATCAAGACGATGGAGCGGGGGCAGCTGACGCAGTACATGCATCGGCATTACGCCGGGTCGAACGTGGTGGTCGCCGCGGCGGGGAACCTGCAGCACGAGACGGTGGTGGGTCTGGTGCGGACGCACTTCGCGGACCTGCCGAGCGAGCGGCCTCCCGCGTTCGAGCCGGGGCTGTACCAGGGTGGGGAGTTCCGCGAGGACCGTGACCTGGACCAGGTACACATCGTGCTGGGCTTCCCCTCCGTGCCGTACGGCGACACCGACTACTACCCGGCGCTGCTGTTGAGCACGCTGCTCGGCGGCGGCATGTCGAGCCGCCTGTTCCAGGAAATCCGGGAGAAGCGGGGGCTGGTCTACTCGATCTACTCGTTCACCGCGCCGTTCCTGGATACCGGCCTGTTCGGCATCTATGCCGGCACCGGGGAGGACGAGGCGAAGGAGCTGATGCCGGTGACGCTGCAGGAGCTGCGGAAGGTGCAGGCCGAGATCAGCCAGGAGGAGCTGCACCGGGCGCGCGCCCAGGTGAAGGCGAACCTGCTGATGTCGCTGGAGAGCACCGGAAGCCGGTGCGAGCAGCTGGCGCGGCAGCTGCAGGTGTTCGGACGGATCATCCCGACGGCCGAGACGGTGGCCAAGCTGATGGCGGTGGACGTCGAGGCGGTGCAGCGCGCGGCGCGCCGCATCTTCCGGGGCGCGCCGACGCTGGCCGCGGTGGGGCCTGCGGAGCACGTGCCGGGGCTGGGCGCCATCATCGAGCGGCTCGCGGCATGAGCGACCTCGAGCTGATGCACGGGCTGTTGGCGCGGGCGAAGGCGGCGGGGGCGGATGCGGCGGACGCGGTGCTGGTGGGGAGCACGTCGATTTCGGTGCAGCGCCGGCTGGGGCGGACGGAGCAGCTGGAGCGGTCGGAAAGCCGCGACCTCGGTCTGCGGGTGTTCGTGGGCAAGCGTGCTGCGATCGTGTCGTCGACGACGGTGGACCCTGCGGGGTTCGCGGCGCTGGCGGAGCGGGCGGTGGCGATGGCGCGGGTGGTGCCGGAAGACCCGTTCGGCGGCCTGGCGGACGAGGCGGCGATGGTCGAGGTGCCGGGCCTGGACACGGAGGACGCGCAGGAGCCCTCGGCGGATGCGCTGGTCGCGCGGGCGAGTGCGGCCGAGGAGGCGGCGCTGGCGGTGGCCGGGATCACGAACTCCGAAGGGGCGGAGGCCGGTTATGGGCGGACGGAGATCGTGCTGGTGACGTCGGCGGGGTTCGGGGGCCGGTATGCGCGCACGAACCATTCGGTGTCCGCGACGGCGCTGGCCGGGACCGGGACGGGAATGCAGCGGGACTACGACTATTCGTCGACCGTTCACCTGACCGACCTCGAGGACCCCGTGGCGATTGGGCGGTCGGCGGCGGAGCGGGCGCTGGCGCGGATGAACCCGACCCGGCCGCGGACGGCGCGCATCCCGGTCATCTACGATCCCCGGGTGTCGAGCAGCCTGTTGGGCCATCTGATGGGCGCGATCAACGGTGCGGGGATCGCGCGGGGCACGAGTTTCCTGAAGGATCGGCTGGGGCAGGCGGTGTTCGGCAAGGGGATCGTGGTGCGCGACGATCCCCGCCGGGTGCGGGGGCTGCGGTCGCGGCCGTTCGACGGCGAGGGTGTGCCGACCCGCGCGCGGGCGATCGTCGAGGATGGGGTGCTGACGACCTGGTTGCTGGACAGCCGGAGCGCGCGCCAGCTCGGGTTGCGCACGACGGGGCATGCGGCGCGGGGCACAGGCAGTCCGCCGGGTCCGGCGCCGAGCAACCTGTGGCTGGAACCGGGGACGATGACGCCGACGGAGCTGATGTCGGACATCAAGGAGGGGCTATACATCACGGAGATGATGGGCTCGGCGATCAACGGGCTGACGGGCGACTACAGCCGGGGCGCCTCGGGGTTCATGATCCGCGACGGGGCGCTGGCCGAGCCTGTGGCCGAGATCACGATCGCCTGGACCTTGCCCGAGATGTTCAAGGCGATGGTGCCGGCGAACGATCTCCGGTTCCGGCGTGGGACGGATTCTCCCACGGTGCGAATCGACGGGATGACGCTGGCCGGGGCTTAGCGCGCCCCGTGTTCAGGCTTTCGTGATGGCGGATACACTCCTGGTTTAATCGTTGCATCCTCGTTTTCTCCGCCGCATGCTGCACCGCACCACGAGTGTGTCGGGAAGGTGGGATGGGATCGATCGCCAGGCGTTCACTGCTGGGGGCGGCAGCCTCGCTGGCCTGTCTGCCGGCCCGTGCCCAATCGGGTTCTGCACCGATCCGGATCGGCTGCATCACGGCGCTGAGCGGCCCGCAGGAGGTTCTGGGACGGCCCATCCTGACGGGGGCGCTAATCGCGGCCGATCAGATCAACGCGACGGGCGGTGTGCTGGGCCGCCCACTCGAGATCGTCGAGGGGAATGCGCATGCCGACCCCGAGCGGGCGGTCGAGTTGGCGAACGAGATGGCGCAGGCCGGCATCAATCTCCTGTGCGGCTGCGTGACGAGCGACCTGGCGCTTGCGGTGACGGCGCGGCTGGAGCCTCTGAACAGCGTGTTGATCACGTGTTCCGCACAATCGGACAAGCTGACCCACGAGGCGTTTAACCCGCACTACTTCCGGGTCACGGATCAGACCTACATGCGCAACCGGGCGCAGGCGCGGCTGCTGGCGGAACGGTATCCCGAGGTGCTGCGCTGGGGATCGATCCTGCCGGACAGCGAGTATGGCCGGTCATCCTGGGCGGCGTTTCGCGACGGGCTGCTGGAGGCCTACCCGGCCATCGCCAAGCAGGAGCCGGTGCTGGACACGCCGGTCCTGGCGCGGTTCGGGGAGACGGACTTCCACGCGCAGATTGCGGCGTTGCGGAAGAAGGGCGCCGAGGGCCTGTTCATCGCGGTCTATGGCGACGACGCCATCAGCTTCTATCAGCAGGCGAAGCGAAGCGGGTTCTTCAAGCAGGTGAAGGTGCTGGCCGACTCGTTCAACGAGTTCCTGGTCCCGCTGGAGCTGGGCAGCAGCACGCCGGAGCATCTTTGGCTGGCGATGAACTGGTATTACGGCGGGTATGCGAGCCTGCCGATGAGCCGGCAGCTGTACGACGACAACCTCCGGCGAACGGGGAACGCGCTGCCGATGGGGCTGCTGAGCGCCGGGCACTCGGCCGTCTATGCGTATGCCGCGGCCATCGGCAAGGGGAAGGCGACCGACAGCGCGTCCGTCATCGGCGGGTTGAGCGGCCTCACGATCGACACGGCCAAGGGCAGGATCACGTTCCGCCCCGAAGATCATCAGGCGATCTGCGACGTCAACTTCGTGCGGATCAAGGCGTCGACCGCGGAGCCGACGATGGACATGATCGACTATGCGCGGCCCGACATCGAGGTTGCGGAGTTCATCCGTTACGACGGATCGAGCGTGATCGAGCCGCCGTCGCCGGGCAAGGCTTTGGTGCACCGCGGGTAGGGCGCGGGGCGGCGGCCTGAATGGGCCGCCGCCTCCGTGTCAGGCGGCCTGCTGGACGGCCTGGCGGCGCTCGGCGATCTGCGTCTTCATCGCCTTCTGCAGCTTCTCGAACGCGCGCACCTCGATCTGGCGGACGCGCTCGCGGGAGATGTTGTACTGCTGGCTCAGTTCCTCGAGCGTCGTCGGGTTGTCCTTCAGGCGGCGCTCGATAAGGATGTGCCGCTCCCGCTCGTTCAGGGTCTTCAAGGCGCCGGTCAGGAGCGCCTTGCGGCCGGACATCTCCTGCTGGTCGGCCAACACCGTCTCCTGGCTTTCGCCGTCGTCGACCAGCCAGTCCTGCCACTCGCCCTCGCTGTCGGCGCGGACGGGGGCGTTCAGGCTGTTGTCGGGCGCGGCAAGGCGCCGGTTCATGCTGACGACGTCCTGCTCCGGCACGTCGAGCATGCGGGCGATCTTGGCCACCTGCTCGGGCTGCAGGTCGCCGTCCTCGATCGCCTGCATCTGTCCCTTGAGGCGGCGCAGGTTGAAAAACAGCTTCTTCTGCGCGGCGGTGGTGCCCATCTTCACGAGCGACCAGCTGTGCAGGATGTACTCCTGGATGGCGGCGCGGATCCACCACATGGCGTAGGTCGCCAGGCGGAAACCACGGTCCGGGTCGAAACGCTTGACGGCCTGCATCATGCCGACATTGCCCTCGCTGATCAGCTCGCCGACCGGCAGGCCGTAGCCGCGATAGCCCATCGCGATCTTGGCGACGAGGCGGAGGTGCGAGGTGACGAGCTTATGGGCGGCCGACTGATCCTCGGCATCGCGCCAGCGGCGGGACAGCGCCAGCTCCTCCTCGGGAGCGAGCATCGGAAACTTACGGATCTCCTGCAGGTAGCGGGAGAGGTTGCCCTCGGGGGCGACGTTGACTACGGCTGCGACCATCTAGAGGCCCTCACATTCATCGCATCGACGGGTTTGACGTGTCTTATACGACACATCGAGCCAAACAGTTGCGATGAACCTTGAATGGGGCGCGCCTCAGTCCATCACGTCCCAGAGACTGCCCCGAAGCAGCACATCCCTGGACTGGACATCCGGACCGCACGCCCGCGCCTCCGGATGCCAGTTTGATACAGGACCAGGGTTGTCCTGTCAAGAATGTTGCAACAGCGCCGGTTGCGGCGAGTCCAGCTGGTCGATCAGCGCCTGCATGTCGGGCGGCAGGGCCGTCTCGAAGCTGAGCGGGGCGCGGGTGCGCGGGTGCCGGAACGCCAGCAGGGTGGCGTGCAGCGCCTGCCGTGGGAAGTCGAGCAGGGTGGAGCGCAGGCCGGGCGGGAGCGCGCGCGCGGCGGCGGGGATGCGTCGGAGGTAGGTCGGGTCGCCGACCAGGGGGTGGCCGATGCTGGCGAGATGGACCCGGATCTGGTGGGTGCGCCCGGTGGCGAGCCGGCATTCCAGCAGGCTGGCCGCTGGCATCCAGGCGCGCGTCGTGGCGTAGTGGGTCAGTGCATGCTTGCCCCCGCCGGACACCACGGCCATGCGCTTGCGGTCCCGCGGGTCGCGGCCGATCGCGCCCTCGATCTCGCCGGCCGAGGGGGACGGCACCCCCCAGACGAGGGCGAGGTACTTCCGTTCGAGGTCACGGGCGGCAAAGGCCGCCGAAAGGGTGGCGAGGGCCTGCTCGGTCTTGGCGACGACCATGACGCCGGACGTGTCCTTGTCGAGGCGGTGGACGATGCCGGGTCGCCGCTCGCCGCCGATGCCGGGCAGGGTGTCGCCGCAATGGGCGAGCAGGGCGTTGACGAGGGTGCCGTCGTGGTTGCCCGGGGCCGGGTGGACGACGAGGCCTGCGGGCTTGTCGAGGACGATGAGGTCCTGGTCCTCATACAGAATGGGAAAGGGGATGGCCTGCGGCTCGGGCCGGGCCGGCGCGGGGGGCGGGGGCTGGAGGCTGAAGCGGGTGCCAGGGCGGACGTGCTCGGCGGGCTCGTGCAGGGTGGTGCCGTCGCGGGTGACGGCGCCTTCGATGATGAGGGCCTTGACGCGGGAGCGGGACATGCCGCCGATGGCGTCCGCGAGGAAGCGGTCGCTTCGTTGCCCGGCGGCTTCCGGCCCGGCGACGACGTCGATCCGCTCGGGTTCGGTGCGCAAGGGGTCGATCGGCGCGGGCGCGTCGTGCGGCGGATGCGGCAGGTCCATCACGGGAGGGGCGAATTGCTGGGTTTGAAGGTGGCGGTGGTGGCCATGGGGGTCCTGATCGTGGCGGGGGTGGTGGTGCTGGGGGTGGCACTGGTGGGGCGAATGTCCCCCAGCGGCGGGCGGATGGAAAGCGTGTCGCTGGACGAGCCCGCGGGCTCGCGGATCACCGGGGCATCGCTGGGCGGGCGGGGCGGGGATGACCGGCTGGCGCTGCAGATGCAGGGCGGGGGCCCGGACCGCGTCGTCGTGCTGGATGTGAAGACCGGGCGCGTGGTGGGCCGGGTCGGGCTCTCGCGATGACGGCTGCATGCCGCGAGGGGGGCGGGCGTGGCGCAGCATAAGGCGGGACTGCCGGAGAAGGCCTGCCTGGCCTGCGGCCGGCCGTTCGCCTGGCGGAAGAAGTGGGCGAAGACCTGGGACGAGGTGCGGTACTGTTCGGACGCCTGCCGCACCGGCCGGCGGGATGCCGCGCGGGCGAGACTGGGGCAGGAGGCCGCCGCCCCGGCCGGAAGCGGCGGGCGAGGCCCGAAACAACGTGGGGGTTGATGTTGGGCCGCGGGTCGCTTATTGACGCGCCTGTCGTGAGGCCCCGGGCTTCGCGGCCATGCTGTCCTGTTCGTCTAGAGGCCTAGGACACCGCCCTCTCACGGCGGTAACAGGGGTTCGAATCCCCTACGGGACGCCATTCCTCGATCAAACGCAGCCCTGCCACATGTCAGCAGGCTTGGCGCTGCCGTCGGTGTCGATCACAGCCAGACCCATCGGCGGCTCGTCGGCGCGCTGGAACGGGCCGGGATCAGCCTGGCCGCTCCGCCGCAGGACATCGCCATCCTGCCTGTGTCGTCCGGCGCCGCTGTGTCTACGGATCAGACACTTTGCCGACGGAGATGTCTTCGTGGCCGACAGTCGTCGGCGAAGCGCCCCCGTTCGACTGCCAGGCTCGGCTGCCAGGCTCGGCTGCCATGCTCGGTTGCCAGGCTGTGGCACGCCCGTTGCTCCGTATTCGGAGAGGTGCCGCATCAGATGGCGCCCGGGGGAACATCCATGTCGAGCCGCTTCGTGTTGTCGGGTCTGGTGATGCTGTGTCTCGCTGCTCCGCCCGCACCGGCGTTTGCCGACGAGGACAGCCCGACGGTCAAGATCGGCGTGCTCGACGACATGTCGGGCATCAACGCGGACCTTCAGGGACCCGGGGACGTGGTGGCCACGCGGCTCGCGGTCGAGGATTTCGGCGGAGCCGTGCTGGGCAAGAGGATCGAGGTGCTGGGCGCCGACCTGCAGAACAAGACGGATGTGGGGGTAGGCGTCGCCCGCCGTTGGTACGACGTCGACAAGGTCGATCTCATCACCGGGCTGGGGCATTCGGGCGTCGCGATCGGCGTGCAGGGCCTGGCGCGGGAGCGTGGCAAGATCACCATCACGACGGCGGCCGGGTCGACCGACCTTACGGGCAAGTTCTGTTCGCCCACGGGCATCCACTGGGTGTACGACACCTATGCGCTGGCCAAGGGCACGGCGTCGGCGGTCCTGAAGCGGGGCGGGCGCAGCTGGTTCTTCCTGACCAGCGACTATGCCTTCGGCCTGTCGCTGGAGGAGAACGCGGCGGGCGTCGTGAAGGGCGGCGGCGGGACGGTGCTGGGCGTGGCCCGGCATCCGCAGGGGAACAGCGACTTCTCGTCGTTCCTGCTGCAGGCGCAGGCGTCGGGCGCGCAGGTCATCGGTCTGGCGAACTCGGGCGGGGACCTGATCAACTCGGTCAAGCAGGCCAGGGAGTTCGGCCTGACGCAGAAAGGCCAGCAGTTGGCCGGTCTGCTGACCCTGTTGACGGACATCAAGGCGCTCGGGCTGGAGACGGCGCAGGGGCTGCTGTTCACCGAAGCCTTCTACTGGGACCAGACCGATGCGACGCGCGCGTTCTCGAAGCGCTTCCAGGCGGTGCACGGCAAGCCGCCGACGATGTTCCAGGCCGGTATCTACAGCGCCGTCACCCATTGGCTGAAGGCGGTCAAGGCGGCCGGGACGGTCGCTTCGGGGCCCGTGATGGCGCAGATGCGGGCCATCCCGGTCGACGACTTCATGACGCAGGGCGGCACCATCCGCGCCGACGGCCGCATGCTGCGGGACATGTACCTGATGCAGGCGAAGGCCCCCGCCGAGTCGAAGGGCGAGTGGGACCTGATGCGCGTCGTCGCCACCATCCCCGCGGCCGAGGCCTGGCGCCCGCTGGCCGAGGGCGGCTGTCCGTCGGTGCAGTGATGGCACACGCGGGCCGGGTGGCGGAGCATCGAGCGTCCGGCCTGCCGCTGGACGATTTGCCGGGGCCGCCGCAGGCGGCACCGCACGGCCTGCTTGCGGGGACGCGGGTGCTCGACCTGAGCACCAGCATCGCGGGCCCCTATGCCACCATGCTGCTGGCCGACATGGGCGCCGACGTCATCAAGCTGGAGCGGCCCGGCGGCGACGACGCACGCGCCTGGGGGCCGCCCTTCCTGGGCACCGAGTCCTTGTGGTTCCTCAGCGTCAACCGCGGGAAGCGCAGCCTGATGCTGGACAGCGCCGCCGCGCGGGGCCGGGCCGTGCTGGACGGCATGATCGCCCGGGCGGACGTGCTGGTGATGAACCAGGTGCCGCGGGTGCAGACGAAGCTGGGGCTCGACTGGGCGCGGCTGCAGACGATCAACCCGCGGCTGATCGCCGTCAGCCTGACCGGGTTCGGGCTTGCGGGCGCCCGGCGGGACCTGCCGTGCTACGACCTGATCGCCGAGGGCTACAGCGGCGTGATGGACCTGACGGGCGAGGCGGCCGACCCGCCGCAGAAGGTCGGCACCCCGGCCGCCGACCTGATCGCCGGGATGGATGCCGCGTTTGCCGCGGTCTGCGCCCTGCTGGACCGGCAGCGCACCGGGGCCGGTCACCTGGTCGACGTGGCGATGGTCGACAGCATGACACGGTTCATGGCGCCCCGCCTGGTCAGCTACCTCGGCTCGGGGGAGCTGCCCCGGCGCACGGGCGCGCGGGACAGCGTGATCGCCATCTATCAGGCATTCGAGACGGCGGACGAGCCCATGACCCTGGGCCTGGGCAACGACGCGATCTGGCGGCGGTTCTGGGCGGCGGTGGGGGCGCCGGAAGCGGCGGCGGACCATGCCAGCAACGCCGAACGCCGCGCCGACCGGACGGCGATCGTGGCGCGGATCGCCGCATTGCTGCGGCAGCGCCCGCGGGCGGAGTGGCTGCGCGTTCTGGGCGAGGCGGGGGTGCCTGCCGGCCCGATCAACCGCCTGGACGAGGTGGCGGCGGACCCGCATCTGCGGGAGCGCGGCCTGCTCTATGCGATGCAGGACGGCCCGAACGGTGTCGGCGGGCGTCGCATCCCGCAGGTCGGGCTCGGGATCCATGTCGACGGCGCGGCCGCCGGACCCGGCGCGGCGCCGCCTCGGCTGGGGGCCGATGCCGACACGGTCCTGGCGGACTGGCTGGGCTGGGGGCCGGAGCAGATTGCAGACCTGCGGAAACTCGGCATCATCGGGACAACCCCTGGTTCGCGCGGGGAAGGGGAGACGGCATGACCGAATACCAGACGATCCGCTATGCCGAGGACGGGCCCGTCGGCACCTTGACGCTGAACCGTCCCGAGGACGGCAACATGTTCACCGCCGACATGTGTCACGAGATCCGCGACTGCATCAACGCGGTCCGGCGGGAGACGCGGACCCGCGTGCTGGTCATCACCGGGGCGGGCGAGCGGTTCTTCTGCATCGGCGGCCGGAAGGAGGGCATGGAGGATACGACGCTCTATGCTGGGGTGCTGCCGACGCTGGAGATGTACGAGAGCATCGAACGGCTGCAGAAGCCCGTCATCGCCAGCGTGAACGGCTTCGCGGTGGGCGGGGGCAACGTGCTGCATGTCGTGTGCGACCTGACGATCGCGAAGGAGAGCGCGGTGTTCCGCCAGGTCGGCCCGATGATGGGCAGCTTCGACGCGGGCTACGGCACCTGGGTGCTGGAAGACCTGATCGGGCGGAAGCGGGCCAAGGAGATGTGGTTCCGCAACCCGAAGCTCTCGGCCCGGCAGGCGCAGGAGTGGGGCCTGGTGAACACCGTGGTGCCGGACGCGGACCTCGCGGCGGAGACGCGGGCCATGGCGCTCGAGATCGCCAAGCGCGGGCCCTTCGCCCTGGCGGCCATCAAGGGCGCCTTCGCGGCCCGGCACGGCGGGGTGGGCGGGCTGGCCCGCATGGCACACGACCTGCTGCTGCGGCCCTACCTCGACAGCCGCGAGAGCAAGGAGCTGTCGAAATCCTTTGCCGCGCGGCGCGATCCCGACCCGGGCGAGTTCGGCCACTGACATGGCGACCCTGCTGACCCTGCACGACCCGAAGCTCGCCCGGCGCTACTACGCGGAGGGAAGCTGGCGCGCCGAGACGCTGTACGGCCTGGCGGCCCGCCACGCCGCGGCGCGGCCGCGGGCTTTTGCGCTGCGCGACGCCCATCACCGGCTGACCTGGTCGGCCCTGGTGGACCGGGTGGACGCGGTGGCCGGGGCACTGGCCGCGTCCGGGCTGCGCCGCGGCGACCGGGTGTCGTTGTGGCTGCCGAACCGGGTCGAGTCCGTCATCGGCTTCCTGGCCTGCTCGCGCGCCGGCCTCGTGTGCAACCCGTCCCTGCACCAGAACTACACGGTCGCGGAGGTCGCGGCGCTGCTGACCCGGATCCGCGCCCGCGGCTTCATCGGCCTGGCCGGCTATGGCGCGGATGCCCGGACGGCGGACGTGTTCGGGCAGACGGCCGGGCTGGCCGTGGTGTTCGACCTCAGCGGCACTGCCGCGCCGGCGTTGCCGGAGCGCCGGGACGGCGATGCCGCGTCGTCGCCATCGGATGACGCGGACCAGCCGGTGTATCTGGCCTTCACCTCCGGCACGACCGGCCTGCCCAAGGGCGTTCTGCATTCAGACAACACCCTGCTCGCCAACGGCCGCGCCCTCGTGGCCGATTGGGGGCATGGGCACGACGACGTCGTGCTGAGCCTCAGCCCCATGAGCCACCATATCGGCACCGTGGCTTTGGCGCAGGCGATGGCGGCGGGAATGGAGCTGGTGGTGAATGACGGCTCCACCGGGATGACCGGGCTCGACTGGATCATGGAAAGCCGGGCCACCTACGTGATGGGCGTCCCGACCCATGCGATGGACATCCAGGCGCAGATGGCCCGGCGCGGCCTGGACCGGCTGGGCCACGTCCGCACCTTCTACATGGCGGGCAGCCCGATCCCCCGGGCGGTGGCGCGCGCCTTCCTCGACCGGGGGGTCACGCCCCAGAACGTGTATGGCATGAGCGAGAACAGCTCCCACCAATATACCCGGCCCGATGACGACGTGGAGACGATCGTCGGGACCTGCGGACGGGCCTGCGCGGGCTACGAGGTCGCGATCTTCGACGCGGACAACCCCGACCGGCCGGTCCCGGACGGCGGCGCCGGAGAGATCGGCAGCCGCGGCGCCTGCCTGATGCTGGGGTATTTCGGCGACCAGGAGGCGACGGAGCGGTCGTTCAACCGCGACGGCTGGTTCCTCAGCGGCGACCTCGGGCGGCTGGATGCCCGGGGCGGGCTGGAGATCATCGGGCGGAAGAAGGACCTGATCATCCGGGGGGGCCACAACATCCACCCGGCCCGCGTCGAGGACCTGGCGATGCGCAACCCGGCCATCGCGCGCGCCGCCGCCTTCGCCGTGGCCGATGCGCGGCTGGGTGAGAGGCTGTGCCTGGCCGTGATCCCCACCGGGGATGAAGCGCTCGATCCCATGGGCGTGCTGGGGCACCTGGCGGCCCAGGGCCTGTCCAAATACGACATGCCGGAATACCTGGCGGTGCTCGACGCCTTCCCGCTGACGGCCAGCGGCAAGGTGCTGAAGCGCGAGCTGGTGGTGTGGGCGCGCGACGGCCACATCCAGCCGGTGCCGGTGCGCTGGAAGGAACCCGCGTGAGCCCGCGGCTGGAGCGGCACGGCGACTGCGCCCTGCTGACGCTGGACCGCCCGGAGGCACTGAACGCCCTGTCGTTCGGCATCATCGCGGCGATCGGCGGGCTGCTGGACGAGGTCGCGGCCAGCGATGCGCGGGTGCTGCTGGTGACCGGCGCCGGGCCGAAGGCGTTCTGCGCAGGGGCCGACATCAAGGAGCTGCAGGGGCGCGGCCTGATGGAGCAGAAGGCGGGCGCCGAGCTGGGCCAGTCCGTCTTCGCCAAGCTGGACCGCCTGCCGCAGGCCTCGGTCGCGCTGATCAACGGGTTCGCCTTCGGCGGGGGCCTGGAGCTCGCGATGGCCTGCACGTTCCGGCTGGCGGCCCCCGGGGCGCGGATGGGCCTGCCGGAGATCAAGCTGGGCCTGATCCCGGGCTACGGCGGCACGCAGCGCCTGCCGCGGCTGGTGGGCCCGGCGCGCGCGCTGGAGCTGATCATGACGGGGCGCACGGTGCTGGCGGCGGAGGCCGAGCGGATCGGGCTCGTGAACCGCATCGTGGAAGGCGACATGCTGGCGGCGGGCCTCGCATTCGCCGCCGAGTTCGCCGCCTACGGGCGGGTGGCGCAGCACCTGGCGCGGGAAGCGGTGGGGCGGGCGCTGGACACGCCGCTGGCCCAGGGTCTGCGGATCGAGGCGGACCTGTCCACGCTGGCGTATCAGACGGCCGATGCCGCGGCCGGCATGGCGGCGTTCGCCGCCAAGCGGCCGGCCGTCGTCGTGGACCGCTGATGCCGGGGCGCCCCGCGATCGCGGTCACCGGCGGCAACCGCGGAATCGGGGCCGCGGTCGTGCAGGAGCTGCTGTCGCGGGGGCTGACGGTCGGGTGCCTGTCGCGCAGCGGCACCGGGCCGGAGGGCTCGATCCCGATCCGGTGCGACGTGGCGCGGGAGGCGGATCTTCGGGCTGCGCTGCGGCGCCTGGCCGACGAGGCGGGGGGGCTGGGCGGCCTGGTGAACAACGCCGGGTTCCACACCGAAGGGCGCAGCGCCACGCTGGCCACCGCCGATCTCGACGCGGTCATGGCCACCAACGCCACCGCCGTGTTCGTCGCCTGCCGCGAGGCCCATCCCCTGCTCGTGGCCTCGGGCGGCGGGGTGATCGTCAACATCGGCTCGTTCTTCGACAAGCTCGGCGTGAAGCGCAACCTGGCCTACTGCGCCAGCAAGGCCGCGGTGGGCGCCATCACGCGCTGCCTCGCGGTCGAGTGGGCGGCGGACGGCATCCAGGTGGTGAACGTGGCGCCGGGCTATATCGAGACGGACCTGAACCGCGAGACGATGGCCGAGGGGAGCGCGCTCCGCACCTATCTGGCCCGCCGCATTCCGGGGCGGCGGCCCGGGATGCCGGCCGAGGTGGCGCGGCTGGTCGGGCAGCTGATCGGCGAGCCCAACCCTTATCTGACCGGGGAAACCATCTATCTCGACGGTGCCCACGGCATCGCCCACTGAGCACATACGGGCCGAGGCCCTGAGGACCGATCATGCGCAACGACACCCGAACCGTGCTGGACCGCCTCGACGCCAGCGTGGCGCTGCCGGAGGCCGAGGCGATGCTGCTGGACAGCGTCCGCGCCCTGTCGCGGGGCCCGATCGCGGCCCGGGCCGCCGAGTACGACCGGAGCGGCGCGTTCCCGTGGGACAACGTGCGGGCCATCAACGACCTGGGCCTGAACGCGATGTTCATCCCGGAGGCGTATGGCGGCGCCGGGTTGACGTATACCGGCTACCTCGACTGCGTGCGCGAGATCAGCAAGGCCTGCGCCAGCACCGGCATCATCTGGGCGACGAACTTCCACGGCATCAAGCCGGTGATCGACTACGGCACCGAGGAGCAGAAGCACCGCCTGCTGCCGCGCATCGCCGAGGGCGGCCTTGTGTCGCTGGTGATCACGGAGGAGGCGGCGGGGTCCGACGCGACCGGCATGCGCACATCGTTCACCCCGGACGGCGACGACATCCTGGTGGATGGCAGCAAGATCTTCATCACCAACGGCGACGTGGCGGACGTGCTGCTGGTGTTCGGCAAGTGGTCGGAGATCGACGACCCGAAGGGGGCCATCTCCGCCCTGGTGGTCGAGAAGGGAATGCCGGGTCTTTCGGTGCTGCGCACCGAGGACAAGATGGGCCACCGCGCGAGCAGCACCGCCGCCCTGTCGTTCGACCGCGTGCGGGTGCCGCGCGCGAACCTGCTTGGAGAGCCGGGCGAGGGCCTGCGCATCCTGCTGTCGTCGCTCAACAAGTCCCGGCCCAGCGTCGCGGCCCAGGCGCTGGGGATCGCCCGTGGCGCGTTCGAGGACGCGGTCGACTACATCAACGGCCGCAAGCAGTCCGGCAAGCGCATCATCGACTTCCAGGGCGTGCAGTTCATGCTGGCCGACATGGCGACCGACCTTGCGCAGTGCGAGGCATGGATGTGGCACGTGGCGCGGATGGTGGACGAGGGCGAGAGCAACTTCGGCATCGAGGCGAGCATGCTGAAGATGCGTGCGTCGGACCTCGCGATGCGGATCACGACCGACGCGGTGCAACTGCATGGCGGTTACGGGTACTGCCGGGACTACCGCGTGGAACGGCTGATGCGCGACGCGAAGATCACCCAGATCTGGGAGGGCACCAACCAGGTGCACCGCCAGCTGATCGGCCGGAGTTTCATCCAGAAATGACCGATTGCGACAAGGCCGGGACCATCCGCACCGTCGCCGTGGCGGGCGCCGGCACCATGGGGGCCGGCATCGCGCTGGTCGCGGCCCGCGCCGGCTTCCGCACCATCGTCTACGACACGCGGGAGGACGCGCTGACGCGGGCCCGGACGCAGACCGAGGGGTTCTTCGCCAAGTCGGTCGAGCGCCAGCGCATGACGGCCGAACAGTCGGCCGCCGCCCTCGAAGCGATGACCGGCACGACCGAGCTTGCCGCGCTGGCGGAGGCCGACATCGTCATCGAGGCGGTGTTCGAGGAGCTGACGGTGAAGCACCGGCTGTTCGCGGCGCTCGACGCGGTGTGCCCGCCGGGCACGCTGTTCGCCTCCAACACCTCGACGCTCTCCATCACCGAGATCGCGGGCGGGTCCGGACGGCCGGACCGGTTCGTGGGCATGCATTTCTGCCTGCCGGCGCCGTTGATGAAGCTGGTGGAAATGGCGCCCGGCTTGACGACGGCGCCCGACAGCTTCGAGGTGGCCTGGGCGTTCTGCACGGCGCTGGGGCAACGGCCGGTGAAGGTGAAGGACAATCCGGGCTTCGTGCTGAACTACTTCCTGGTGCCGTTCAACAACGACGTCATCCGCATGGTGGAGGCGGGCGTGGCGGCGCCGGCCGACATCGATCGGGCGCTGAAGGGGGCGCTGGGTTACCGGATGGGGCCGCTGGAGCTGCTGGACCTGATCGGGCTCGATACGCAGCTGCTGCTGTGCGACGCGCTGTATGGCGTGACGAACGAGCCGCGGGCTGCGTGCCCGCCGCTGGTGCGGCGGATGATCGCGGCCGGGCACCTGGGGCGGAAGTCCGGCCGGGGGTTCTACGCCTATGACGGCAACACGATGTATGGGGCCTGAACCGATGCCGCACAGCTTCTCCCGCCATGGCGAGAGCCGGTCGTTCCCGGACGCGCATGCGTTGATCGACACCGCCATCGCCGATGCCGCGGTCCTGATCCTGGCCGGCGACGCGGCCGGCGCGCACATCCCTTCGGACCTTTCGGCGTACGAGGCGGTTCTGGTCGAGCTGGGCACGGAATGCCTGGGCGTCCACACCGGGGAGGGCCGGGGCGAGGAAGGCAGCGTCGTGCTGGGCTTCGCACGCTTCCGCATGGGCCAGGCGGCGCCGTCCGGCCTGGTCGAGCTGGTGCGCCAGCCCGCGACGCCGGAGGGTGCGATCGAGGCGGCGCGGTCGGTGCTGGAGGGCGCCGGGCTGCAGGTCTCGGTGTGCGGCGACTTTGCCGGGCGGATCGTCGATCGCCTGCTTCGCCCCTACTGGAACGCCGCGCTGCGCCGGTTGGACGAGGGTCTGGCGACCGCGTCCGACATGGACACCACGCTCCGCCTGGGCCTCGGCTACCCTGAAGGCCCGATCGAGCTGCTGGAGCGGACGGGCCTCGCCGCGCATCACGACGTGACGCAGGCGCTGTTCGAGCAGTACGGCGAGGCGGCCTACGCCCCGGCCCGCCGCGCCCGCGTCGCCAAGCAGCGTTCACCCAAGGAGCGGAACGTTTGATGCAGCCCCTGGCGGGCCGGCTGGTGCTCGATTTCAGCACGCTGCTGCCGGGCCCGATGGCGACGCTGATGCTGGCCGAAGCCGGGGCCGAGGTCGTCAAGGTCGAGCGCCCCGGCGCCGGCGAGGAGATGCGTGGCTACAGCCCCAAGCTGGGGGAGGACAGCGCCAACTTCGTCATGCTGAACCGGGGCAAGCGGTCCCTGGCGCTCGACCTGAAGAACCCCGCCGACCTCGACCGGCTGCGGCCGCTGCTCACGCGGGCCGACGTGCTGGTGGAGCAGTTCCGGCCGGGCGTGATGGCGCGGCTGGGCCTGGGCTATGCGGCCGTCGCGGCGCTCAACCCCGGCATCGTCTACTGCTCGATCACCGGGTATGGCCAGAGCGGGCCGAAGCGGGATCGGGCCGGGCACGACCTGAACTACCAGGGCGATGCCGGCATGCTGGGGCTGGCCCATGGCCCGGCCGACCGCCCCGTCGTGCCGCCCGCGCTGGTGGCCGACATCGGCGGCGGGACCTACCCTGCCGTCGTCAACATCCTGCTGGCCCTGATGCAGCGGGACCGGACGGGGCAGGGCTACCACCTCGACATCGCGATGACCGACGGGCTGATGACGTTCCTGTACTGGTCGTTGAGCCAGGGTGCGGCGACGGGCGCGTGGCCGGGCAACGCGACGGGCCTCGTGGCGGGCGGGACGGCGCGATACCACCTGTATCCCACGGCCGATGGGCGCATCCTGGCGGCGGCCCCCATCGAGGACCGGTTCTGGTCCGTGTTCTGCGCCGCGATCGGGTTCGACCCGGCGCTGGGCGACGGCGCCGCCGCCATCGAGGCCGTCTCCCGCCTGGTCGCGGCGCACCCTGCGTCGCATTGGCAGGCCGTGTTCGCGGCGGCGGATTGCTGCTGCACGATCGTCGCGACGCCGGAGGAGGCGGCGGCAGACCCGCATTTCGCGGCGCGGGGCCTGTTCGACCGCCGCAGCGGCACGGCGGCGGCGCACATCCCGGCCCTGCCCGTGGCGATCGATGTCGCGTTCCGGGCCCCCGCGTCCGCCCAGCCCATCGCCGCCCCGCGGCTGGGTGAGGCCAACGCGACATACCTCGCGTGAGCGGCGTGCTGGCAGTCTGGAACGACCATGCCGGCGACGCGGCGGCGTACGAGGCCTGGTATCAGGAGGAGCACATCCCGCAGCGTCTTGGGTTCGCGGGGTTCCGGCAGGCGCGGCGCTATGCGGCCGTCGAGGCGGACCGGGCGTATTTCACGTGGTATGCGCTGGACGGCGTCGCGTGCCTGCATGCCCCGGAGTACCTGGCGTGCCTTGCCGCCCCCACGCCGCGGACCCGGGCGATCATGCCGGAGTTCCGCGGCATGGTGCGGGCCGGGATGGACGTCGTGTCCGCGATGGGGCGCGGCCTCGGGGGCTATGCGGTGTGTGCCCGGGCCGCGCTGCCGTGCGACCTGCCCGCCCCGGTGCTGGCCGCCGGCGTTGTCCGGGTGCAGGCCTGGCGCGCGGCCGGCCGGCAAGCCGCCAGTCCCGAGATGCGCTTCCGCGGCGCGGCGGACGGCACGGCGCACGACGTGCTGCTGGTCGAGTGCCTGCGGCTGGACGATGCGCGGCGGGTTGCGGTGGCGCTGCGGGGCGCCGTGCCGGCCGAGCGGGTCGCCGTCGGGCTGTATGGGCTGATGTGGTGCGTGGAGGGCTGACGGCGGGCCGTCACAGCGAGCGCGTCTCGCCTCCGTCGATGTCGATGAGCGACCCCTGCATGAAGGCGGCCCGGGCGGAGGCGAGGTAGGCCACGAGCCAGCCGACCTCCTGCGGCCGGCCGAAGCGCGCCAGGCCGAGCGTTGCCAGCAGATCGGAGGCTGCCGCAGCCGGGGTGATGCCCCGGGCCGTGCTGGTGGCGTGCAAATGACGGTGCAGCCGGTCCGTCTCGATACGGCCGGGGTTGATGGCGTTCACGCGCACGCCCTCGCGCCGGCCGATATCGGCCAGCGCCTTCGTGACGTTCAGCAGGGCCGCGTTGACCGGTCCGCCCACCGTGAACTCGGCCGAGCCGGCATGGGCGCCGATGCCGACGATGTTCACGATCGACCCGGCGCTGTCCCGCAGATGCGGCCAGGCGGCGCGACTGGCCCGGAGCGCGCCGTGGAACTTCAGGGCGAAACCGTCGAGGTAGTCCTGGTCGACCAGGTCGAAGAACGCCGCGCGTTTCGTGGCGCCGGCGTTGTTGACCAGCAGATCGAGCCGCCCGAACCGCGCGACGGCTGCGGCCACGGCTTCGGCCGGGGCCTCGGGCCGGGTCAGGTCCGCGACGACGGTGTGCGCCGCCTGGTCCAGTGTTTCGGCGACTGCGGCCAAGGCCGTGGCATCGCGCGCCACCAGGCAGACCTGCATGCCCTCCGCCGCCAGCACCGCGGCGATCGCGGCGCCGATTCCGCGGCTGGCGCCGGTGACCATCGCGACCTTGCCGGCGAGTTCGAGGTCCATCAGACGGGTTTCCAGACCAGCAGGCGGTTCTCGACCAGGGTGACGCACCAGTCGAGGATGAGGGCGAAGGCGGTCAGCACGACGATCCCGGCGAAGACCGCGTTCACGTCGAACACGCCTTCCGCCTGCAGGATCAGGTAGCCGACGCCGCGGGCGCTGCCGAGATACTCACCGACCACGGCGCCCACGAAGGCCATGCCGACCGAGGCGTGCAGGCTGCTGAACACCCAGCTGGTGGCCGACGGGATGTAGACCGTCGCCAGGAGCTGCCGCCGGTTGGCGCCCAGCATGCGGGCGTTGGCCAGCACCACCGGGCTGACCTCGCGCACGCCCTGGAAGACGTTGAAGAACACCAGGAAGAACACGAGCGTGACGCCCAGCGCGACCTTCGACAGGATGCCGAGGCCGAACCAGACCGCGAAGATGGGGGCCAGCACCACGCGCGGCATGGAGTTCATGGCGTTCAGGAACGGCTTGAGCAGCAGCGCCGCTTCGCGGTTCAGGCCGAGCCAGAGTCCGACGACCATGCCGAGCAGCGTGCCGGTGACGAAGGCCAGCACCGTCTCGATCAGGGTGGTGGCGAGGTGGGGGAAGATCATGCCGGTGGCGAACCAGTCCCAGACCTGCGCCATGACGGCGACGGGCTGGCCGAAGAAGAACGGCGAGAGGACATCGAGCTCCGTCAGCGCGTACCAGAGGCCGAACAGCAGGGCGGCGAGAATGGCCTGCCGGATCGCGACGGGCACCCCTGAACGGCGCCGGGCCCCTCCTCCTGCAGGTGGGACGACGGGGGTCGCGGCCGGGACGCTAATGGAGTTGACTGGCATAGGCTTTGAGCACCTCGTGCTTCATGGCGTCCCAGATCTGCCGGTGCAGTTCCAGGAAGTTGGGTTGCATGCGGATCTCGGAGACGTCGCGCGGGCGGGGCAGGTCGATCTGGAACTCCCCCACCACGGTCGTGGCCGGGCCGGCGGACAGGATCAGCACCCGGTCGGACAGGCTGATCGCCTCCTCCAGGTCGTGGGTGATGAACAGGACGGACTTGCGGTCCGCCTGGATGGCCCCGGCAGACGGGTCGGGGGCCCAAAGCGCCAGCAGCTCGTTCTCCATCAGCAGGCGGGTCTGCACGTCCAGCGCGCTGAACGGCTCGTCCATCAGGATGATCGCGGGATCGAGGATCAGGGTCTGCGCCAGCGCCACCCGTTTGCGCATGCCGCCCGAAAGCTGGTGCGGGAAGCGGTGGCCGTGGTCGACCAGGCCGACGCGGCGCAGCCAGTCCCGGGCCCGCGCCTCCGCCTCGGCCCGCTTCACCCCCCGATACTCCAGCCCGGCACACACGTTGGACAGCGCGCTGCGCCAGGGCATCAGCGACTCCGCCTGGAAAAGGTAGCCGGCGTGGCGGTTGACGCCGCGGATGGGCTCGTCGTGCACCGTCACCCGGCCCGTGGTCGGCTGTAGCAGCCCGGCCGCGATGTTCAACAGCGTGCTCTTGCCGCATCCGGTCGGGCCGACGACGGAGACGAACTCACCCGGCGCGATGCGCAGCGTGGTTTCCGCGAGGGCCATGTAGGGCGCCCGGCCCGGCGTGTCGAAGGTGCAGGAGACCCGGTCGAGCGTGAGGGCCGGCGTCATCCGGCGCGGGTCCCTGCCAGGGCGCGGGTGACGAAGCTGTTGTCGTAGGTCCGGGCGGGGTCAAAGGTCGCGCTGCGCAACCCGGGCTCGAGCGTCAGGATGGCCCGGTGCAGCGTCTCGACCATCTCGGGCGTGACGAGCCCCGCCTTGGGCGTGTTGGCGGCGTTGTTGGCCAGCATGGCGGTGTACAGCGACTTGTTCGCCCGCCAGTATTCCTCGGGCACCGCGGCCAGCTTCTGCTCGGGCGTGGCGGTCTGCAACCAGGCCAGCGACTGCGTCATGGCGTTGACGACCGCCTGCACGGTGAGGGGGTTGCGGGCGATGAAGTCCTGCTTGGCGTACAGGCACCCCGACGCATAGGCGCCGCCGAACACCGACAGGGTGCCATCGAGCGTTCGCGTGTCGTCGAACACGGTGATGTCGCCGGACGACGACAGCTCCGTGATGACGGGGTCCGAGTTCGAGATCGCCTGCATCTCGGCCGATTTCCGCAGGGCGGCGACGGCGCCTGCGGCACTGCCGACGCCGATGACCGTCACGTCCTCGGGCTTCAGGCCGCCCTTGGCCAGGACCAAGGTCAGGAAGATGTGCGTCTCGGATCCCGGCGCCGAGATGGCGATGCGCCAGCCCTTCATGTCGGCGGGCGTCTTGTATCTGCCGGCGAGCGCCTTGTTGACGCCGAGGGCGTAGCCGCCGACCTGGCCGAACAGCACGATGGAGCGAACATCCACCCGCTTGGCCTGCATCTGGATCGTGTGGCCGAACGCGCCCGCCCCGATGTCGGAGCTGCCGCCCACGAGCGCCTGCAGGCCCTTGGCGCCCGAGCCGAGGTCGACGAACTCCGGGTCCAGTCCCTGGGCGGTGAACAGGCCCATCGTCCGCGCGGCATTGATGGCCAGGAAATAGATCTGGGCCGAGCTGCCGCCGATCCCGATCGTGACGCGCGGCTTCTCGGGCTTCGGCCCGGCCTGGGGCCCGGCCTGGGACCCCGCCTGGGCTCCCGATTGCGCCCGGCCCGTGCCCGGCGCGACCAGCGCTGCGGCGCCGGCCAGCATGACGTTGCGCCTGAACATGGTTTCCCGGTCATCCATGGCCTGTTCCCTCCTGCCTACCAGGGCTTCCGCTGGCTTGGCGTCTCGACGTGCCCAATTCCTTACAGCACATCATGTGCCAGCACACCGGCATGGTATCCGCGCGTCCCGCGGCTGAAAACGACGAACCTGTCCCGACCGCAGACATTCCCCAGACGCAGGGTGTCGTCGATAACGACATGGGGCCGATGCGTCGGGGGCCGTCGGGTGGCATGGTCGCTGCAAGCTGCGGGAGCAACGACCCCGGAGCGCGGGCAACGCAGGGGGTCCACCGGGGTGGAGATGGTGCAATCGACGCTGGGTTTCGTCGGCCTCGGCCATATGGGCGCGCCGATGGTACGACGCCTGTTGCAGGCCGGGCATGCCGTCCATGTGCACGACCGCGACGCCGCCACCCTGGGCGAGGCCGCGCGGCATGGCGCCCGGCCCGAAGCCACGGCCGCCGGCGTGGCACAGGCGGCGGAGATCGTCTTCCTGTGCCTGCCAACTCCCGAGATCGTCCGGAGCGTCGCGCTGGACGGCCTGCACGGCGACCGGCTGGCGATCGTCGCGGACCTATCGACCACCGGGCCGGCGATGGCGGTGGCGGTGGCGGCAGGGCTGGCGGCACGCGGCGTCAGGCTGCTCGATTGCCCCGTCAGCGGCGGCATTGCCGGGGCGGCGGCGGGAACGCTGTCGATCATGGCGGCCGGGCCGGACAGCGCCTATCGGGCGGTCGCGCCCTTGTTGCGGTGCTTCGGCACGCCGCACCATGTGGGGCCCGAGGCGGGACAGGCGCAGATCCTGAAGCTGGTGAACAACCTGCTGTCCGCCGCGGCGCTGGCGGTGACGGCCGAGGGGCTGGCGATGGGCGTCAAGGCGGGCCTCGATCCCCGGGCGATGCTGGCGGTGATCAACGGCGGCAGCGGGCGCAACAGCGCGACCGTCGCCAAGTTCCCCGATGCGGTGCTCACGCGGCGCTTCGACTTCGGTTTCCCCATCGGGCTGGCGCAGAAGGACATCCGGCTATGCCTGGAGCAGGCGGAGCGGCTGGGGGCGCCGACGCCGGTCGGCAGCGCGGTGCGCCAGGTGCTGGCGATGACGGCCGCGACGTTCGGGGCCGAGGCGGACTTCACCAGCGTGGCCCGACTGTACGAGACATGGGCGGGCGTCACCATCGGAGACACACAATGAGCGTCGCGGCGGCTTTGGGACACTTCGTCGCGGGATCGGTGGGGGCGTCGCTCCCCCCGGCCGTCCGGAACGCGGCGCACCGCTCGATCCTGAACGGGCTGGGCTGCGCGATCGGGTCCGCCGCGGACCCGGCCATCGCCACGCTGCTCGACGTGCTGCCGACCCACGCCGGCGGCGTCACCGTCATCGGCCGGGCGGAGCGGCTCGACCGCCTGGACGCCGCCTTCGTCAACGCCATCGGCATCAACCTGATGGACTACGACGACACGCATCTGGCCACCGTCATCCATCCCACGGCCCCCGTGCTGCCGGCGGCGCTGGCCCTGGCGGAGCAGCTGGACCTGCCGGGGGCCGCGCTGCTGCACGCCTTTGCGCTGGGGGTGGACGTGGCCTGCCGCATGGGCCTGTCCGTGTCGCCCGGCCACTACGCCCGCGGCTGGCACATCACCGCGACCTGCGGCGGGGCAGGGGCGGCGGCGGCCTGCGCGAAGCTGCTCGGCCTCGATGCGGTCCGCACCGCCCATGCGATCGGCATCGCGGCGAACGCTGCAGGCGGCTTCGTCGAGAACCTGCCGCATGGGGCCAAGAACGTGGGCGTCGGCAACGCCGCGCGCAACGGCCTGCTGGCGGCCCTGCTGGCCCAGCGGGGCTATACGGCGGCGCCAGGCACGATGGACGGGCGGCTGGGCTGGGGCCCGGCCATGGGCGTGGCGCCGGACCCCGCCGTGCTGCTGGACGGGCTCGGGACGCAGTGGGCGCTGCTGCAGAACGCCTACAAGCCCTATCCCTGCGGTGTGGTGATGCACGCCGTGGTGGACGCGGGTCTTGCCGTGCGACAGCAGGCGGGGGCGGGGACGCCTGCGATCGCCGAGGTGACCGTGTCGGGCAGCCCCCTGCTGCTGGAGCGCGGCGACCGGGCGACGACGAACAGCCGGGATGCCCGGGTCAGCATCGCGCATTGCGCCGCGGTCGCCCTTCGGTTCGGCAAGGCCGGGTTGCACGAGTTCTCGGAGGCGGTCGTGGCCGACCCGGCGGTGGCCGCGCTGCGGAGCCTGGTCACGGCGCGGTTGGATCCGGCGGCCCCGGTCGGCAGTGCGACCCTGTCGGTCCGCTATGCCGACGGGCGAACGCAGGAGGCCCGGGTCATCCATGCGCGCGGCAGCCTGGAGCAGCCGCTGTCCGACATCGAGATCGAAGCCAAGGCCGGCGAGTTGATGGGCTCGCCCGATGCAGCGGCGCGGCTGGCCCGCGCCGTGTGGGCGCTCGACGGCACGCCGGCACGCGCCTTGGCAGCCCTTCTCGGGCGGGCAGGCTAGGCGACGCGCGTCACCGGGGCTGGTCGCGTTCTGCGGTTTGCAGCAGCCGATAGAGGTAGCTCCGCGAAATGCCGAGCTCCTGGGCCACGCGGCGCTTGTTGCCATCCAGGCGCACCAGCGCCTCGCGCACCATCCGCTGCGCGACGACATGGGTGCTGTCGTGGATGCGTGACGGGGCGCTCACGGCGGGGGGCGGGGGCGCCGCTTGTGCCGGGTCGGCGCGCCGCGCCATGGGGTCGAACCGGAAGTGCGACCGGCGCAGCGTGTCGCCATCGGCGAAGATGATCGCCCGCTCCACCTCGTGCAGCAGCTGGCGGATGTTGCCGGGCCAGGGCTGATCGGAGAGGTGGTCGTAGACGTCGGCGGCGATGCGGCGGATGCGCGGTTGCGAGCGGATGAAGTCGTCGACGATCGGGCGAATATCCTCCAGGCGCTCCCGCAAGGCGGGCATCCGCAGCACGACCGTGCTGATGCGGTAGAACAGGTCCTGGCGGAAGCGCCCGTCGCGGGTCATCTCCGGCAGGTCGCGGTTGGTCGCCGAGATCAGCCGGAAGTCGGACCGGCGGGGGCGGTCGCCGCCGACCCGCTCCACCATCTTGTCCTGCAGCACCCGCAGCAGCTTGGCCTGCACCTCGATCGGCATGTCGCCGATCTCGTCCAGGAACAGCGTGCCCTTGTCCGCCATCTCGAACTTGCCGCGCCGGCCCCTTCGGTCCGCCCCGGTGAAGGCGCCGGGGTCGTAGCCGAACATCTCGCTCTCCACGAGCGTCGCCGGCATCGCGGCCGCGTTGACCAGCACCATGCGTTCGCCGCCGCGCGGGCCCAGCGTGTGCAGCGCGTGCGCCGCCAGCTCCTTGCCGGTGCCGTTCTCGCCGGCCAGCAGCACGGCGACGTCGAGCGGGGCGACGCGCAGCAGGTCGGCTTTCAGCTGCATGACGGCGTCGCTGCGGCCGATGATCATGTCGAGCGGCCGGGTCTGGGTGGGGGCGCCCGACAGTCTGCGCCGGGTCACCGCCAGCTCGCGTTTCAGGGCCGCGACCTCGTGGCTGAGCGCCAGGAGCTGGTCCGGGCCCTTGAACATCACGCGCCCCATCGCGCCGATGACCCGGCCGTTCTGCCGGATCGGCGTCCGGGCGACCACCCGGCTCTCCCCGCGGATCTCCTGGATCTGCCCGATCTCGGCCTGGCCGGTCTGCACGACGTGGTGCAGGCGCGTGTTCTCGATCACGTTCTGGACCGGCATGCCGATGGCCTCGCCGCGGCTGAGGCCGAAGAACGTTTCATGCGTCGGGCTGATGTAGCGCACCCGGCCGTCGGCGCCGATGACCGTGATGGCCTCGAAGCGGTCGGACAGCATGTGGTTGAGCAAGGGGTAGGCGAAATCGACGGAGGCGACGAACTCGATCAGCGCATCCGATCCGTCGGCGGCGTGGACGATGAACAGGGTGTGAGAGCCGACGCGGCAGCGCAGCACGATGAGGGGGCGGCCGGCGTATCGGACGGTGGCGAGGCCGTTCTCGGCGGTGGCGTCGAAGTGGCGCAGAAGAAGGTCGCGCAACAGCGGGTCGGCGGCCTCGCCGAGGGCCAGGCATGGTGCCCCTTCCGGGTCGAGGACGAGGACCGCGAGGGCCGACTGCGTCGGGACGGCCGCATCACGCAAGGGTGCCGGCTTGCTGGCCCGTTGGTTCATGCTGCTCCGTGCCGAAACCCAGGCCGACCTTCGCGCCGGGCGGTGTCGTTTGTAAAGACACCGTCGGGCGCGGCTCGGCTGTGAGCGCGTCCTTTTCCCGCGGCGGCGGCTGCTCCATCATGCCGCATGCTCCAGCGCCGCGCCCTTCTTTCTCTGCCATTGACCCTGACGGCCTGCGCCGCCCCGTTCCCGCCGGCTGACCCCACGACGAACCCTGCCGCCGAGGCCCTGCTTCAGGCCAGCGCCCAGGCCCAGGGCCTGCCGGCGCTCGAGCGGCTGAGCGCGATCGGCGTGACCTATGCGGGCGAGTGGCGGCCCCTGGTCGGGCGGCTGCAGCCCGCCCTGATCGACCCGGGTTTCCGCGGCGGGTCGGAGGAGCAGCTGCGGATCCCGAAGGGCGCCATCGACCAGCGTCACACCGGCCCGCTCGGGGAGAAGCGCGTGGAGCGCCGCTGGTCCCCGACGACGCCCGGGGCGGTCCGCGTCTGGTTCAACGGCGTGGAATCCCAAGACCCGGACGCGCGCGCCGCCGCCGCCCTGGTCGCCGACGGCTACGCCCTGTTCCTGCTGGGGCCCATGCTGCTCGCCGGCGCCTGGGCGCCGCGCCGCGCCGCCACGGTGCTGGCCGCGCCGGAACGCATCGCCGTCCACGGCGAGGCCCATGCGTGCGACGTGCTGCGTGTGACCCTGTCCCCCGGCATCGGCCTGTCCGGCACCGACCAGGTCGCGCTGTTCATCGACCGCACCGAGCGGCTGATGCGCCGGGTGCGGTTCTCGCTCGACGGCCTGGCGGGCACACGCGGCGCGGTCGCGGAGGTCGATACCTACGCCCACATCGGCCGCGACGGCGTGCGCTGGCCGGTCGGCTTCTATGAGCGTCTGCTGCAGCCGGCGCCCTTGCCGGTGCATGACTGGCGGCTGACGGGGCTGTCGACCCAGGCGTGATGGGACCCTGGCGGCCCCGGGATCGGGGGCACCGCGCCCGGCCTTCCGGACGGATGACGGGCGGCTTCATCCTTGCCGGGTCAGGGCATGCATGCCGGAGCCCTTCGGGGGCCTAGGCCTCCTGCAGGCCGGCGATGAACATCGCGACGTGGCCGGACAGCTCCGTGGCACGGCGCGAGACATGCCCGGCGGCGTCCAGGACCTCGGTCGCGGCCAGCCCCGTGTCGTTGGCCGCCTCGTTCACGGCCACCATGTTCACCGTGACGGTCCGCGTGCTCCGCGCCGCGTCCTGCACCGTCTGGGCGATGTCGGCGGTCGCGGCACCCTGCTGCGCGACCGCCGTGGCGATCGAGGCTGCGATGGCGCTGACTTCCCCGACGGTGCTGACGATGGCCTGGATGGCGGAAACCGCGTCCCGCGTGGCGCTCTGGATCGACGTGACGTGCCGGCCGATGTCGCCCGTCGCCTGCGCGGTCTGATTGGCGAGGCTCTTGACCTCGTTGGCCACCACCGCGAAGCCCTTGCCGGCCTCTCCGGCGCGGGCCGCCTCGATGGTGGCGTTCAGCGCCAGCAGGTTCGTCTGCCCGGCGATCGTGTTGATGAGGCCGACCACGTCGCCGATCCGCGTCGCGCCGTCCGACAGCTCGCGGACGATCCGGTCGGTGCGCCGGGCATTCTCGGCCGCGACCCCGCTCATCTCTGCGGATTGGCCGACCTGGCGGCTGATCTCCGCGATCGAGGCCTTCAGCTGCCCGGCCGCGGCCGCGACCATCTGCACGCCGTCGTTCGCGACGGCCGCGGCGGCCGCCACGCTGGTCGCGTGGCCGTCGGTCCGTTCCGCGGTGGCCGTCATGGATTGCGCCGTCGTCTGCATCGCGGTGCTGGAGGCCGCCAGCTCATCGACGAGGCGGCTGACATCCGTCTCGAAGCCGCCGATCATCCGGGTCAGCGTCGTGGCGCGCCGCTCCTGCGCGGCATGGGCGGCGCGCTGCGCCTCGGACAGCCGACCTGCCTCGACCATGCCGTCGCGGAACACCTGGACCGCCGCGGCCATGCCGCCGAGCTCGTCGCGCCGGCCGACGCACGGGATCGCCGTCCCGAGTCTCCCATCGGCCAAGGCGCGCATCGCCCCTGTCATCAGCACGACCGGCCGCGAGATGGAGCGCACGAGGGCCCAGCCGATCAGGCCGCAGAGCAGGGCGGAGGCGCCGACCATCGCCATGATCCAGGCGGCGGCCGCCCGGCCGACCTTGTCCGCCCTGTCCGCCATCGCCTGGCCGGCCGCCAGCGTGCTGCCGGCCCCGGCCGCGATCGATCGGCGGAAGTCGTTCATCTCCGGGGTGATCCGATCGAGAAAGGCCATCGCGCCAGCGGTGTCGTGGGTCGGTGCCACACGGCGGAGTTCCGCGGACCCGGCCTTGAACCGCGTCCAGGACGCGACGATCGCCGCCATGACGCCGGGGTCGGCGGACTGGCCCAGCTCGCCCCCCAGCTCCGCCAGCAATGCCTCGAACGCATGCTCCTGCTCGATCCCCGTCGCCATGACCTGGTCCCGGCGCGCGGGGGAGTCGGCCGTGCCGACGAGATACTGGTTCAGCCGCAGCCGTTCCGCCGTCTGGGCCAGCAGCACCAGGGTTCGCGTGGCGGGCAAAGCGTGGTTGCGGATCTCGGCCCCGGCATTGCGGAGCGCAACGACCCGGGCCAGCGAAAACAAGCCGAGCCCGACCGTCAGCACGAGCACCCCGGCAAACGAGGCCGTCACCTTCGCGCCGAAGCCAAACCGGCCGAGACGGGCGGCCATGCTGCTCGTTCTGCTCATCGCCCCGTCCTTGGTCATGGTCACGCCAGTCAATCAGGGATGCGTGACGGGAACCTTAACGCCACAAGCCCCGGCCGGCCGAGCAGGCCTCGAGCAGCCCTCGAGCAGGCCCGGGCCGGCTTGCTGGCGCATCGGGGCTGTGGTTGTGTTCAAAAAAAACCAAAGGGGAGGCCAGACCGATGCGCCGACGCAGCTTACTTCAAGGGGCCGCTGGCCTGCTCGCCGCGCCGGCACTCGCGCAGCCCGCCAAGTCGGCCACGCTGCGCTTCGTCCCGCAAGCCAACCTCACGCTGCTCGACCCGGTGTTCACCACCGCGACGGTCACGTCCAACCACGGCTACTACGTCTTCGACACGCTGTACTCCAACGGCCCGGACGGGATGCCCCAGCCGCAGATGGCGGAGGGGCACCAGATTTCGGACGACAAGCGCACCTGGCGCATCCGCCTGCGGGACGGGCTTCGGTTCCATGACGGCGAGCCGGTCCGCGCCGCGGACTGCATCGCCAGCATCAAGCGCTGGAGCGTGCGCGACCCGTTCGGCCAGCTGCTCGCCGCGGCGGTCGATGCCTATGAGGCGGCGGACGACCGCACCATCGTCGTGAAGCTGAAGCGGCCGTTCCCGCTGCTGCCGACCGCGCTGGGCAAGGCGGATTCCGCGGTGCCGTTCATCTTCCCCGAGCGCCTGGCCGCCGCGGCCGCCGACAAGCCGATCACCGAGATGGTCGGCTCCGGCCCCTATCGCTTCAACGCCGCAGAATACGTCTCGGGCAGCCGCGTCGTCTACGACAAGTTCGACGCCTACGTCTCCCGCCAGGAGCCTGCGGTGTGGGCGGCGGGCGCGAAACAGGCGTTCTACCCGCGAATCGAGTGGAACATCATCCCCGACGGGGCCACGGCCGGTGCGGCGCTGAAGAACAACGAGGTCGACTGGTGGGAGCAGCCGCTGGCCGACCTGCTGCCGTTGCTCGCACGGGACCCGAACATCACGCTGCAGGTCGATCAGCCGTTCGGCCGCATGTCCGAGCTGATCCTGAACCAGCTGCAGCCGCCCTTCGACAACGTCCGCGTCCGCCGGGCGGTGATGATGGGGGTGCGGCAGGAGGACTACATGCGCGCGACCTTCGGCGACGACACGTCGCTCTGGCGGGTCAGCAAGGACGTGTTCCCGTTCGGCACCCCGTACTTCTCCGACAACGATGCCGGGCTGATGGGCGGCAACACGGCGCTGGCCACGCAGATGCTGAAGGAGTCCGGCTACAACGGCGAGAAGGTAGTCGTGATCAACCCGACCGACTTCCCCGTGATCCATCCGCTCGGCCTGGTGACGGCCGACGCCCTGACCAAGATCGGCATGAACGTCGACCTGCAGGAGACGGACTGGGGCACGGTCGTGCAGCGCCGGTCATCGATGCAGCCGGTCGACAAGGGCGGCTGGAGCGTGTTCCACACGTTCTCGTCCGCCGTCGCGCTGGGCTCGCCGGCCACGCACCCGTTGCTGAGCGGGCGGGGGAAGCAGGGCTGGTTCGGCTGGTGGTCCAGCGCCGAGGCGATGGCGTTGACCGACCAGTGGATGAACGCGCCCGAGGTGGAGGCGCAGACGCAGCGCGCGAAGGCCCTGGCGCATGTGGCGATGGCCGATGCCGGGGCGATCCTGGTCGGGCAGTATTACGGCAAGACGGCGTTCCGGAAGTCGATCACGGGCGTGCTGCAGGGCGTCTCGCCGTATCCGTGGAACGTGCGCCCGGCCTGAAGGCGGCCGCACTCGGGCCGACCACGCCGTCACAGGCCCGGGTCGCACTGCGCTGGGCTGGCAGGATCCGTCCTGTGTCCGTCATCGACGTCGCGTGCGGGATCGGCTTTGTCCGGCATGCAGCCCCCGCCCCGGGGGTCGGGATACCAGGAGATGCCGTCATGATCGGGCGCCCAGACGCAAACGCGACGTCGCTCATGCCGGCCGCGGACGTGACGGCACCGGACGTGGCGGCATCGGGCGGGACGGGCCAGCCGGTGGCGAAGAGGCCGCGACAGGTCAACATCGTCCTGGTCCCGCGCATGGTGCAGCTGGATGTGACGGGGCCGTTCGAGGTGTTGGCGCGGGTGCCGGGCTGGTCGGTGGCCCTGGTCGCGGCGACGCTCGACCCGGTGCGGACCGATCGCGGCCTGCGCATCACGCCCGACGTCACGCGGGAGACCGCGGCGCCGGCCGACCTGCTGGTCGTCCCCGGAGGCACCGGCGTCGATCTCGCGATGCTCGACCCCGGCTGGATCGGCTTCGTGCAGGCGCAGGCCGCGTCGGCGCACCACGTGTTCGGCATCTGCACCGGCTCGCTGCTGCTGGCGGCTGCGGGCCTGCTGGACGGGCGGCGGGCCGGGGGGCACTGGCAGGCGCGCGACCTGCTGGCGCGGTTCGGGGCCACGCCGTCCGACTCGCGGCTGACGATCGACGGGAAGTACTACACGTCGGGCGGCGTGACTTCCGGCATCGACGCGGCCCTGCAGGTGGTGGCCGACCTGGAGGGGGAGACGGTGGCGCGCAAGATCCAGCTGGCCATCGAATACGACCCGCATCCGCCGTTCCCGGGCGGAACCCCCCTCACGTCACCGCCCGAGATCGTGGACGCGGTGCTGGCCGACTCGCGCGCCCGCCGGGCCGAACGGGAGGCGATGGTGGACCAGGCCGTGCTGCGGCTGCGGGGGCGTCGAGCCGCGGTCGGCTAGGGTCAGGGCCTGGCAGCCTGCCGTGAGATCCCGTTCAGCACGGTCATCTGGTCGTCGGGCACCTGGAGCCCGGCCGCGGCCAGGTTCTCCCGCAGATGCGCGACGGAGGAGGTGCCGGGGATCAGCAGGATGTTGGGCGACCGTCGCAGCAGCCAGGCCAGCGCGGCCTGCATTGGCGTGGCGCCGAGGCGGGCGGCGACGCCGGACAGGTCCGACGACTGCAAGGGGCTGAACCCGCCGAGCGGGAAGAACGGCACATAGGCGATCCCGTCGCGGGCCAGGTCGTCGATCAACGCGTCGTCGCCGCGATGCGCCAGGTTGTAGTGGTTCTGGACGCAGGCGATCGGGCCGATGCCGCGGGCCTCCGCGACCTGGGCCGGCGTGACGTTGCTCAGGCCGATATGCCGGATCAGCCCCTGCCGTTGCAGCGCCCTCAGCGTCTCGAGGGGCGCCGCGATCGATCCTTCGGCAGGCCCGTATGCATCGAACATGCAGCGCAGGTTGACGACGTCCAGCACCTCGAGCCCCAGGTTGCGCAGGTTGTCGTGGACCGCCCGGGTCAGTTCCTCGTGCGAAAAGGCCGGGATCCAGCCGCCCGTCGCGTCCCGCCGGGCGCCGACCTTGGTGACGATCGTCAGCGTATCGGGATAGGGCGCCAGCGCCTCCCGGATCAGGGTGTTGGTGACGTGCGGGCCGTAGAAGTCGCTGGTGTCGATATGGTCCACCCCGCTGGCGACGGCCGCGCGAAGCACGGCCAGGGCGGCGTCGCGGTCCCTGGGCGGCCCGAACACGCCGGGTCCGGCAAGCTGCATGGCGCCGTAGCCGAGCCGGGTCACGCTGCGGCTGCCGAGCGGGAAGGTGCCGGCCTGGTCGATGCTGGTCATGGGAGATCTCCTTTGGTGACCCCCTCCAGCTGGGCGCTGTCACGCTGCATGATAACGGGATACAATCCACACGACCTGTGCGGGATGGCGAACAATGCGGGCCGACCTTGCCGACCTCCAGGCGTTCCTCGCCGTCGCCCGTGCCAAGGGGTTCCGCGACGGGGCGCGTGCCGTGGGCGCCAGCGCGTCCGGCCTCAGCGAGGCGGTGCGCCGTCTGGAGACGACGCTTGGCGTGCGGCTGCTGCATCGCACGACCCGCAGCGTGGTGCCGACCGAGGCGGGTGCGCGGCTGCTGGAGCGGCTCGGCCCGGCCCTGGGCGAGGTCGAGGCGGCGATCGATGTGGTGAACGGGTTCCGCGACCGGCCGATGGGCACGCTCCGGCTCAACGTGCCCGTCAGCGCGGCACGGCTGGTGCTGCCCCGCATCGTGCCGCCTTTCCTGGTGGCGTTTCCGGAGATCCAGCTAGAGGTGTTTGCCGAGGACAGCTTCGTGGATGTGCTGGCCGCCGGGTGCGATGCGGGCATCCGCTACGACGAGCGGCTGGAGGGCGACATGATCGCCGTGCCGATCGGGCCGCGGGTCCAGCGCTTCGCGACGGCCGCGTCCCCGGCCTATCTCGATCGGCACGGCCGGCCGCAGCACCCCCGCGAGCTGCTCGACCACGCCTGCCTGCGCGGCCGGTTCAGCAGCGGGACCATGATGGTGTGGGAGTTCGAGCGGGACGGCGAAGTCGTGCGGGTCGAGCCCACGGGGCCGTTGCTCGTCAGCGTCGGCGCGGCGACCGACCTCGCGGTGGATGCGGCGGTCGCCGGCACGGGGGTGATCACCCTGTTCGAGGACTGGCTGCGCCCGCACCTCGACAGTTTGGCCCTGGAACCGGTCCTGGAGCCGTGGTGGCCCTCGTTCTCCGGGCCGTTCCTCTACTACCCCGGGCGGCGCCTGGTGCCCGCCCCGCTCCGTGCGTTCATCGACTTCGTCAAGGCCTCGGCCCCGTGATCCCGTATCGGCCGACACGAGTTCGGACACCGTGCGCGCCACTGCCGCTCGCGGGTTTGCCGCTTCGCCCTTCGTGGGTCCGGCAAGCGGGATGTCCGGAGCCGCGGTCGCGGAGAGCGGGCTCGGTGTCCGAGAAGGGCGGAGCGGCTTGACCCCGGGGTCCGCCCGCCCGTTTCATGAAGCGCCAGGAGGGTAAGATGTCTGAGACCAAGCGGGAGAACCATCGGGAGAGCGTGGCGGGCCGGGCGGACGTTGCGGACACGCCGGAGCTTCTGGCCTATTACGACGAGCTGGAGACGCTCGACGCCGGGGCGCTCTGGACGGTCGCGAACAAGATCGAGCCGTGGCAGCCGAAGTCGTCTTCGGTGCCGGTGCTGTGGCGGTATGACGACCTGCGCGCGCATGTGCTGCGGTCTTTGGACCTGGTGTCGCCCGAGAAGGCCGGGCGCCGGGTCATCTACCTGAACAACCCCGGACGGCGCGACGTGGCGGCCGCGGTGGGCTGGCTGTATTCGGGCCTGCAGGTGATGCATCCGGGCGAGGTGGCGTCCGCCCACGCCCATTCGGCCTCGGCGCTGCGCTTCATCATGGAGGGGTCGGGCGCCTACACGATCGTCGACGGCCACAAGATCACGCTGGGCGAGAACGACTTCGTGCTGACGCCGAATGGCACCTGGCACGAGCACGGCGTCTCCGCCGAGGGATCGACCTGCATCTGGCAGGACGGGCTCGACATCCCGCTGGTGAACACGCTGGAGGCCAACTTCTACGCCGTGCACAAGGACCTGCGGCAGGATGTCGGCCACCCCGTCGACGACATGAGCCACAGCTGGGGCGCGCCGGGCCTGCAGCCCACGGGCGGCACCTGGTCGAAGGGCTATTCGCCGCTGCTGAAATACGAGTGGGCCCCGACCTACGCGGCGCTGACCCGCTATGCCGGGGCGACCGACGGGTCGTTGTTCGACGGCATCCTGATGAACTACGTCAACCCGGTCACCGGCGGCCCCGTCATGCAGACGATCGGCGCCGCCATGCAGATGCTGCGGCCCGGCGAGCGCACCCGGTCGCACCGCCACACCGGCAGCTTCGTCTACCAGGTGGCCAAGGGCAGCGGCCACTCGATCATCGACGGGCGGCGCTTCGATTGGAAGGCGCGCGACATCTTCTGCGTGCCGTCCTGGGCCTGGCACGAGCACGCCAACGCGTCGGCCAGCGAGGACGCGTGCCTGTTCACGTTCAACGACCTGCCGGTGATGAACGCGCTCGGCCTCTACCGGGAGGAGGCGTTCCCGGACGATGCCGGGCAGCAGACGGAGACGGGTCGATGAAGCTGGTCACCTACCGCGCCTCGGTCGAGGCGGCGGCCCGGCTCGGCGTCGTCGAGGACGATCTCGTGGTCGATGTCGGGCGCATCGGGGCCGCGGCCGGCTCGGCGCTGCCGGCGACGATGCTGGGGTTCATCGACCTGGGCCGCCCGGCGCTGGAGGCGTTGCGGCTGGCGCTCGAGGCGTTCCGCGGCCGTTGGCCGGCCGGTGCGGCGCTGCCGTTCGGCAACGTGAAGCTGCTGGCGCCGATCCCGCGGCCGCGGAAGAACATCTTCGGCATCGGGCTCAACTACGTGGAGCACGTGGCCGAGTCCGCCCGGACGCTCGACACGATGAAGGACCTGCCGAAGCAGCCCGTGATCTTCTCGAAGCCGCCCACGTGCGTCATCGGCCCGGACGACGCGATCCATCATGACCGGGCGCTGACCCGGCAGCTCGACTGGGAGGTGGAGCTGGCGGTCATCATGGGCCGCACGGCACGCCGGGTGACGGAGGCGGCGGCGATGGACCATGTGTTCGGCTACAGCGTCATGATCGACATCAGCGCGCGGGACAACCGCCGGGCGGGGCAGTGGATCTACTCGAAGGGGCAGGACACGTATGCGCCGTTCGGCCCTTGCATCGTGACGGCCGACGCGATCCCGGACCCGCACGACCTGGACCTCTGGCTCAGCGTCAACGGCCAGGAGAAGCAGCGCTCCAACACGCGCCACATGCTGTTCAGGATCCCGGCGCTGATCGCGGACATCTCGGCGGCGATGACGCTGGAGGCCGGCGACATCATCGCGACCGGAACGCCCGAAGGGGTCGGCGCCGGGCGCACCCCGCAGGAGTGGCTGTGGCCCGGCGACGTCATCGATGCCGAGGTGGTCGGCATCGGCCGCATCCGCCATCCCGTCGTGGCGATCTAGACCGGCGGAGGGAACACTCCGTCTGTCAGTACAATGCAGTCTGCTGCGGTCGAAGACAGGCGTCAGATGATCGTCGGCATGAACCGCTCGTGCTTCGGACGGGTTTATAGGCGGTTCTATCGGCTGGTCAGGCTTGTGACGGCGTCGCGGCGTGGATCCCCGGAACAAGCCCGGGGATGACGACTTCGGAGGGACTTGGTCCAGGTTGCCGGCAGTCAGGCGACCTTCTGCGCGTCCTGCCGGGGCTGGAGAAAGGCGCCCTGGCGGCGAAGCGTGTCCTGCAGCACCCCGATCGGGACCGCCCGGGGGGCGATCCCGTGCGAGACCGCGAGTGCGGCACCCACCCCGGCCGCATGGCCCGTCAGCCAGCATTGCGGGATCTCGCGCATGAACGAGTGGCTGGTGGCGTCGCACGAGACGTGGCGGCCCGGTGCCAGCAGCCCGTCCAGCCGGGCCGGCACCAGCGCGCCATAGGGGACGGAGACATTGGCGAACTTCGGCGACAACGAGGGCGACACCCCGATCTCGTCGGGGCAGACCCGCCCGTCCCACTGAGCCCGCAGCACCGCGCTGCTGCCCTGGAGCCGCCTGGCGTGACGCACGCCGAGCTGCGGCCCCGACAGCATCAGGGTGGCGCCCGCGAACCCCGGCGCATGGGCCCGGTAGAAGCGGAGGTGTTCCAGCATCAGCTTGTGGCTGCGGATCTCGACCTCGGTCAGGTCGTCCACATCCAGGGCGGAGAACCCGGCCAGGCGCGGGCCCATGAAAACGGCGACATCGTCGCGCCACGACACGAAGGGCTTGTCGAAGAAGCGCATCGCCTCCCGCCCGCGGGCCATGAAGGCGCTGTACTGCTCCGGCAGCTCGGCCCGGAAGCGCAGGAAGGCCGGCATGTCGACGCCGGCGAACAACCAGGCCGTGTTCATGCAGCTGTGGATGTCCCGCGCGTCGACGTCCGCGTCGAAGCCGGCCCCGGCCGCGGCGAACAGGTCGCCGTCGCCCGTGGCGTCGACCGTCACCCGCGCCTGGATCGCCCGGCGGCCCTGCTTGCTCTCGAACACGCAGCCGCCCACGCGATCCCCCTCGACCAGCGGCGTCACCCCCCAAGCGTGGAAGATGGGATGGACCCCGGCCTCCAGCACGAAGTCGAGCGAGACGGCCTTCAGCCACTCGGGGTCGAGCGTCGGTGCGTGGGTCACGATCCCGTGGTGCGCCGAGCTGCGGAGCGCCCAGTGCGCGGCTTTCTCCGTGTCGCGGGAGCCCCAGTCGGATGGGGCCGGGCCCGTCAGCGCGTCGCGCGGCAGACGGGCCAGCAACTCCTCGGCCAGGCCGCGGATCACGTGCTGCCCGTCCCAGTCGGTCATGCGGTCGATCCAGATGACGAGCCCGCCGGTCGAGAGGCCACCCAGATGGTTGTGCCGCTCCAGAAGGATGGTGTCGGCGCCCAGGCGGGCCGCGGCCACGGCCGCCGCGGTCCCGGCCGGGCCGCCGCCCACCACCAGCACGTCGCAGGTCGCGTGCACCGGCACCTCGCGCGCCGGCTCGTGGATCATGAGCCCGGTGGCGGGGCGCCGGGGGCGCTTCTCGGAGTTGAACGTCTCCGAGCGGAAGAACAGGCGGCCGCCCTCCGTGTCGTTCGTGCCCATCGCAACTCTCCTTGTCGATGCGGCGCGCCTGGCAGGGGCGGCTGCAAGTCTGGCCCGGCATCCTGCCGCAAGATCGCCGGGACGGATATGCCGTCACGCGGCCGCATCACCCGACGGCATGCAAGGCCGGCAGCGGTTCCGGCAGCCCGCCGAACCGGCGGTCCCGGGCCCGGAAGTCGGCGACCGCGCGCGCCAGTGCGGCGGCATCGAAATCCGGCCACATGACGTCCGTGAACCAGAGCTCGGCATAGGCCGATTCCCAAAGCAGGAAGTCGGACAGCCGCTTCTCCCCGCCGGTGCGGATCACCAAGTCGACGGTCCCGGATCCATCGCTGCGGGTCAGTGCCGTGTCGATGGCCAGCCGCGCCTCGACGGGATCGCTGGCCCGCGGGTTCGCCGGCGTGACGGGTGACGCCAACGCGATGGCATCGCGGGAGGAGTAGTCCAACGCGATCCGGACGTGCAGCCGTGACCCGCCGCGCGTCGCCGCTTCCGCATCGTGGATGGCACTGACGAGGTTGGTCGGGAGCCGGTCGCGGCGGCCGATGAAGCTCAGGCGCACGCCGTCGGCCAGGAAGCGGGCGGTGGCGCGCGGGAGGAACTCGCGGATCAGCCACATCAGCGTGTGGACCTCGTCCGCCGGGCGGCGCCAGTTGTCGGAGGAGAACGCGAACAGGGTGACCACCCGGATGCCGAGCCGGGGCGCCGCCCCGATCACGCGGCGCACTGCGGTGACGCCGGCACGATGGCCGGCGGCGCGCGGCAGCCCGCGCTGCCGGGCCCAGCGGCCGTTCCCGTCCATGATGATGGCCACATGCAGTCGGCTGGTGTTCTGCAAAGTATTCTGCATTACAGAGTCTCCGGTCGAGGTTCAGGTGGGCACGAATCCGGGGCGGTCGGCGCCAGCGTCCGACGGGTTCGTCTTCGCCGCGGCCGCGGCATCGCGGACGATCTGCTCCAGCACCGTGAGGTAATCGAGGTAACGCTGCCGGCCCGGCGTGGTGATCCGGCACAGCGTCTGCGGCCGGTTCGCCTCGAACGACTTCGCGATCGCGATCAGCTTGGCCTCCTCCAGGGTTTGCAGGTGACGGCTGAGATTGCCGTCGGTGAGGTCGCACAGCTGTTTCAGGTCGCCGAACAACAGGCCGTTCGGGTGCGTCATGAGCGAGGTGAGGATGCTCAGCCGCGCCCGCTCGTGGATGACGCGATCCAGTCCGGCATAGGCGAAGCGCGCGCCGGGCTCCCGGTCAGCCCTGGATCTGCCCATCGGGACCCCCTTCATGACGCCAGACCATGGTGGCGATCAGGATCTGGCCGGCGCCGAAGGGAACCCCCATCAGCCAGGGCGCCAGCGCGAGGTCACCGTCGCCCAGGGACAGGCAGCCGATACCGGTGGTCAGATACCAGAGCCCGGCCAGCCCGATCCCGCGCGGCAGCGAATCGCGCGAGGCGAACAGGCCGAGGCTGAAGATCACCTGCCAGACCCCTGGCAGCATCCAGGCCGCGCCGGGTGACTTCTGGTACAGCGCGACCGTCACGAGGGTGGCCGCCGCTGCCGCCGGGGAGAAGCGTTCGACGGCCGTCGCGATCACCTCCTGCGCGATGCCCAGCCGGGCACGCGCCGTCCGCAAGACCATCTCGAGACCGATGAGGGCCGCGCAGACCACCGCCAGCCCGAACCATAGTGCGAGCCAGGTGCCGACAGCCTCGGACGGCACCGGCAGCCACGCCGCCTGGGCTGCTGCGGCTGCGACCGCCATCAGCCCGGTTGCGGCCAGGGTTGCCGCCCCCAGCGCGTGGAACCTGGTGCTGCGGGCCACCTGGGTTCGGATGGCCGCGATCTCCGCCAGCGCCTCGTCGAAGTCCCTCATCGGCCGCTCCACGAACTCTCTATTGCAAAGTATCCTGCTGAACAGAGCAGTGCAAGCGGGATCGTGCGGCGGTGCTAGGCTGGGCGGGTGACACAAACCCATCGCCTCTTGGCACCCGCCGCCGCTCTGCTGCTGACCGCCTGTGGCGCGCCGACCCTGCCACCGTGCGACGTGGCCCCGCCGCCGCTCCAGGCCTGGATCGTCGATTACGGGTTCCACACGGAGATCGTCATCCCGGCGACCCAGCTGGAAGGCGGGCTCGCTCCGTTCCGCACGTTGTTCCCTGCCGCCCGGACGGTGTCGTTCGGGTTCGGCAAGGCCAGCTTCTTCACGTTGCGGGACCCGGGGCTGCTGGACTTCGCGACCGGCATCGTCCCGGGCCGGGCCGATATCCGCGTGATCCCGCTGCGTGACGAGCCGCAGAACCTGTATACGACCCTCGTGGCCCGTCTTCCGCTCACCCCGGCCGAGTGGTCGCAGCTCCAGGGCTTCATCACCGCCTCGTTCGCCCGCACGCCGGCGGGCAGCCCGATTCCCGCCCCGGGCGACGACGGCACCGGCGGGCGGTTCTTCGCCGCCGCCGCGGGCTACTCGCTCGCCTATACCTGCAACACCTGGACGGTCGACGCCCTCAGCCACGCCGGCCTGTCCGTCGACACGGGCGCCCTGTTGTCCGGCAGCGTCATGCGCCAGGTCGCCCACGTCACCGGCGCCTGCGCGCCACGCTGAATCGGACCCGCCGCGCCCACTGTTGCGCTGGCATCGTGGTCCATGGAATGTGCCGTGACGGCGGGGCTGGCCGGGGGGCGGCGCCTGCCCGAGCCGAGAGTATAGGGGGTCGACCATGCATGTCCGCTTCGTTCTGCTGCATCCGCTGCTGAGTCTGGCGCTGACGGTCGGCCTGGCCGGCTGCGGCGGTCCTGCGGCGGATCCGGGGCCCTCCGCGGACATCCCGGCCTCGTCGGCGCGGGAGGCCGAGGCGTGTGCGGCGAAGCTTCCGGCGGCGGCCGGCGTCATCTACCGGGATGCCGCGCCCGACGTTCATGCCGAGACGAACATGGAGAGCCTGTTGCGGGTCAAGGTGATGATGCTGATCGTCCGGGACCAGGTCCGGCGGGCGGAGGCGCGGCCTGCAGCGGAGGCTGCCGTGGAGTGCCTGGAGATCCTGCAGCGGTAGCGGCCGGCCTCATTCGAAGCGGAGGCGGACCTCGATGACGCCGCCGCGGGCATCGATGGTGAATGCCGCGGCCTCGAAGCTGGGTCCATGCAGCCCGAGGGCCGGGTTGCGGGAGAAGCCGATGCCTTCGGTGGGAATGCCGAGGAGGTTCCGGTCGACCTCGCCGTCGTTGTTGCGGTCGTGGAAGACGACGACCGCCCAGGTGCCGGGCCCGACGTCGCGCAGGGTCAAGGTGGTCACGCCGGGGGAGGCCGGGGCGAGCGACTTGTGGGCGCAGCCGTCCTTCAGCCATTCGCCCGGGCTGCAGATCTCGGCGCGGACGGTGCCCCTTGCGTCCGCGACGTTGGTGACGTGGACCTCGACCGCGCCGGCGTGGGCAGCGCGGCCGGCGGCGCCCCCCATGGGGATGACGGCGAGCCACGTGGCTGCGGCGGCGTGCAGCAGGCGCATGAGGGTCCTTTTCCGTTGGCGGACCTGTCATATCGGGTCGGGCCGACGGCCGGGCAACCGGGATCGCTGCGACGACGCCTGGGAATCCCCGGCATGGTGTTAACGGGTGGCTCCCATTGAGGATGTGCGTTGCAACCGTCGCGTGCTGCGTGCAACGTCCTCGCCAGATCGGGCGGAGTTTCGAGTGGCTGGGCGGACGGACTATCAAAGTGAGTTCATGGAGGGGTCGGAGAACCTCATCATCGCGTGCACGAGCTACGGAAGCCATGGGGTTCCGGCTTCGGGGTTCGAGTGGACGGGCGTTCTGTCCCGGGCCTCGTGTCACAAGATCTTCCTGCGGGATTCGATGCAGCACTGGTATCTGGGCGGCCTCCTGGGGTTCAGCAGCAGCCTGCAGCAGACGGTCGCGCACCTGTCGGAACTGGTGATGAAGCACAGGGTCCGCCGGATCCTGACGCTGGGCAGCTCCATGGGCGGATATGCCGCGTTGCTCCTGGCATCGCTGCTGCACGCCGAGCGGGCGATCGCGTTCTCGCCGCAGACGGCGATGACGTTCGACTGGATGCACGCGATCGGGGATCTCCGGTGGGAGCTGAAGATGACCGAGATGAAGAACCTGGAGCTGGGCGATCAGGACATCGTGGCCTGCTGGCACGCGAATGGCTGTCCCGGGCGGGCGCAGATCATCTACCCCGAGGGTGTGCCGCTGGACCGCGTCCACGCGACGCGCCTGCGGGAGTTCCCGATGTGCGAGGTCACGGGGATCGAGGGTGGGGACCACGAGGTCGCGTATGCGTTCGCGAAGTCCGGGTGGGTCACGACGGCGGTCGCGGAGTTTCTGCGGGTGGATCCGGCACTCCTGGCCGGGGCCAGCGACGGCAAGGCAGCCTGACCGCGGCAGGAAAGCATCGCTGTTTCGAGCGGTCCGCGCCGGGGCCTCCCTGGTCTTTGCCGCCGCAATGATCTAGGCTGACATCGTTGTGAACATGTGGCTGTGGCATGGCCCCGAGGGGCCACGCGGCACGATTTCGGTGCGGAGTATCGCATGCCGGCTCGGCGGATTTTGAACCAGCGTCCGTCTGGGCAGGGCGAGCATGGCGGCGACGTGCCGCCGGGTGCGATGCGGCGCGACGTCTCGGGCTTCCTCGAGGAGTCGGTCGTGCGCGGCGCTGTCCGGGCGCTGAAGGGCTGGGCGTTCGACAAGGCGAACCCCGGCGAACACGTGCGGCTGACGGTGTTCATCGACGGCGAGGCGATCTCCGACGCCTTGTGCGACGTCGTGCGGGGGGACCTGACCGCGGCTGGATTGCCGCGGGCGGATTGCGGGTTCGAGTGGCCGGTCCCGGCCCAGTTCCTCGACGGGCAGCCGCACATCCTGATGCTTCGCGTCGGGGACGGGTCTGTACTGGCGAGCATCTCGCCCTTCGCTTCGGCGCCGGCCTCGTGGGTCGCGCCCCCGCAGCCCGGGGGTGCGTCCCAGGAGACGGCAGAAGGCGGCCCTGCGGACGTCAGGCCGGGTGCGGAGGTGGTGCCGGACAAGCCCCCGGTGGGACTGGCCCGGCGTCTGGGCGCGGCCAAGGCGGCGCGGAGGGCCGGCGCGTTGCAGGGCAGGGCGCCGGGTGCGGCGGGGAACGCCGGGGAAAAGGCGGGTGCCGCGGCGGGGACGGCGCCCGGGGCTGAAGGGCAGGAGCTGCCGGCCTGTCCCGGGCTGTTCGACGCAGCATTCTATCTGGAGGCCAATCCGGACGTGGCCGCCAGCGGGCAGGAGCCCTGGCTCCACTTCCTGCAGCAGGGTGCGGCGGAGGGCCGGGACCCGAACCTGTTGTTCAGCGTGCGGCATTATGCCGCGGTCAACCCGGACGTCGCCGCGAGCGGGGCGAACCCGCTGGTGCACTACGACACGGTGGGTCAGCACGAAAGCCGGGTGTTCCACTGGTTGTTCTCGGTCGAGGCCTATCGGCGGATGAACCCCGATCTGGGGCCGGAGGTCGATGCGCTGCGGCATGCCCTGGCCTGGGGCATGCAGGAGAACCGCAGGCCGCACCCGCTGTTCGACCCGGCGTTCTACTTGGCGCGATACCCGGACGTGGCCGCGTCGGGGATGCCGGCGTTGATGCATTTCCTCATCGCCGGAGACCGGGAGGGGCGCGCGCCGAACGCGTTGTTCGATCCCGCCTATTTCCGGCAGGGGGCCGGGACGCAGGTTTCGGATCGTTCGGGGAAGCCGATGGGGGCGCTCGAGCAGTATGTCCGCGGCGGGGGTGCGACAGACCCGCATCCGTTGTTCGACACCGGGTACTACAAGACCGCCTACGCCCAATGGGACGGCGGCACGATCCCGTTGCAGCACTACCTGGAGGTCGGCGCGCCGGATGGCGTCGATCCGCATCCGGCGTTCAGCACGCCGTACTACCTGGGCCAGGAGCCGGCGGGGCGGGCGTGTCCGTTGCAGCATTACGTGCAGGAAGGCCGGGCGCGCGGCCTGTCGCCGCATCCGCTGTTCGATCCCGGATTCTATGGTGCGCAGCCGAGCCGGCTGACGTGGGATGGCCGGGTGCTGCCGACGCAGGGGCCGGTGATCAGCGTGATCGTGCCGGTGTATGAAACTCCGGCCGACGTGCTGACGGCCTGCATCGAGTCGGTGCGGCAGCAGACTTATTCCAGCTGGGAGCTGTGCATCGTCGACGACGGGTCCCGCGATCCCGGCACGGCCGCGGTGCTGGCGCGGTACCGCGGGCTGGACTCGCGCATCCGGATCGACCGTTCGATCGCCAACCTGCACATCGCCCGCGCGACGAACCGCGCGGTCATGCAGGCGACGGGGCTGTTCATCGCCTTCCTGGACCATGACGACGTGCTGGAGCCCGAGGCGCTGGCGGAGGTCGCCGCGGCGCTGGAGGCGGATCCCACGATCGACATGCTGTACACCGACGAGGACAAGCTCGACGAGAACGGGGTGCTGCGGGACCCGTATCACAAGCCCGAATGGTCGCCCGAGCACCTGCATTCCGTGATGTACGTCCTGCACATGCTGGTGGTGCGGAAATCGATGTTCTGGGCGGTGGGCGGGTCGCGGCCCGAACGGACCGGCGCGCAGGATTACGACCTGGCGCTGCGCGTGGCGGGCCGGGCGCGGCGGGTGCATCACATCCCGCGCATCCTGTATCACTGGCGGATGCTGTCGGGCTCGGCGGCGGCGGCGGTCGAGGCCAAGCCGTATGCGCTGATCGCGGCGAAGAACGCGCTGGAAGACGCGGTCACGGCTGCGGGCCTCGATGCCCGGGTCGAGGACGGCCTGGTGCAGGGGACCTACCGGGTGCGGGCCAGCCTGGCCTCGCGCCCGCCGGTGACGTTGCTGGTGTTCACCAACGACTCGGAGCGGGACGTGCCGGGGCGGGGCCGGGTCAACCTGGTGCGGCACTTCATCGACTCGATCGTGGAGAAGAGCAGCTACGCGAACATCCGCCTGGTGGTGGTCGACAACGCCAACAGCTCGGCCGAGACGAAGAAGCTGATCAAGCGCGCGGGCGGGCGGATCGTCTCGTATACCGACAAGGGCGCGTTCAGCTATGCGCGCAAGGCGAACTTCGGGACGCGTGTGGTCGAGACGGAGCATGTGATCTACCTCAACGACGACCTGGAGGTGATCAGCCCCGACTGGATCGAGGCGCTGCTGGAACAGACGACCAACGAGGCGGTGGGCGGGGCCGGGGGGCGGCTGCTTTATCCGGACGGGCGCATCCAGCACTCCGGGGTGATCCTGGGGATCGACGGCGCGACGGGGCACGCGTTCTGGAGCCTGGGGCGGGAGACCGTGGGGTATAACGCCTACACGCACGTGATCCGCAACTACTCGGCCGTGACGGGGGCGGTGTTCGCGACACGGATGGCTCTGATGAACGAGGTGGGCGGCTACGACGAGCGGCTCGCGGTGGATTTCAACGACGTGGACCTGTGCCTGCGCCTGGGGCAGGCGGGGCGCCGGATCGTGTTCACGCCGTTCTGCGAGCTGTACCACTTCGAGGGTTCGACCGCCGTCCGCACGACGCAGAACCCGGCGGAACGGCAGCTGTTCACCGAGCGCTGGGCGCCGCTGATCGCGCGCGACCCCTATTACAACCCCAACCTGCCGCGGGACCGTACCGGCTTCGCCTGAGGCCCGAACGGCCGCCGCGCCATGCCGACCCAACCGCACCGGAGACCGTCCGCATGACCCTGTTCCGTCCCCGGCCCCCCGGCGCACGCGCGCCGGACCTGGTCGACTTCCTCGAGACCGGGGCGTACGAGGGGCTCGACACCCATCCGCTGTTGGACACGGTCTTCTATGCGGCGGGCCGGGCGGACCTGCAGGCGGCGTTCGCCAACGGCATGCCGGCGCTGCTGCACTACCGGTCGTTCGGGGCGGCGGAGGGGCTGAACCCGCACCCGCTGTTCGACACGAGGTTCTACCTGGGCCAGTGCCCGGAGGCGTTGCGGCCCGGGTCGGACCCGTTGTCGCACTACCTGCAGACGGGGTGGCGCGCGGGGTTCGACCCGCATCCGCTGTTCAGCACGACCTATTACCTGCAGCACGGGCGGGATGTCGCGAATGCCGGGCTGCAGCCGCTGCTGCATTATCTGAGCGCCGGACAGCACGAGAACCGGGTGACCTCGCCGTTGTTCGACCCGGTCGAATATGCCCGGCGATATCCGGACATCGTCTCCAGCGGGCTGACGCCGTTGCTGCATTACGTCTGGCACGGGGCGAACGAGCGGCGCTATGCGGGCCCGCTTGCGGCGTTCCGGACCGCGACCCAGCCGCAGTATGACCGGCCGTCCGGCGTGATCGACTTCGCGCGCGAGGAGCAGGACTCCTATCTGGCATGGGTGCGCGGCCCCGGACGGCTGACGGAGGATGTGCGGGCGGCGCGACAGGCGGAGACGGAGGCGTTCGGGTTCCGGCCCACGGTGTCGATCCTGTGCCACGTGACGGCGGGCACGGCGGATGGGGTGGGCGCGACGCTCGGGTCGCTTCAGGCACAGGTCTACGACGCCTGGCAGCTGTGCGCGGTGCTGGACCCCGGGGTGTCGGCCGATCTGGTGGCGGTATTGGCGGCTGCGGGGCCGCAGGTCGTGGTGGTGCGTCGCGGGACGGCGGCGGAGCCGGCCTTTGCGCTGAACGCAGGGCTCGACGCGGCGTCGGGCGAGTTCTCCGGCGTGATGGAGCCGGGCGACCGGCTGCATGGGCTGGCGCTGTCGTCGATGGTGGGTGCGTTGCAGGCGCGGCGCGGCGCGGCGATGATCTATTCGGACGAGGACTGGCTGGACGCGAGCGGGTTCCACGTCGATCCCGTGTTCAAGCCGGACTGGTCGCCGGATTTGCTGCCGGGGCTCGATTACCTGTGCCGCGGGACGCTGGTCCGCACGGCGCTGCTGCGGGAGCACGGGGGGTTCCGGCCCGGCTTCGACGGGGCGGCGGACCATGACCTGGCGCTGCGGGTTCTGCCGGTGTTGCAGCGGGAAGCGCCGGTGCATGTCGCGCGACCGCTGTATCACCGGTTGCGGCGCGGCGACGGGGCGGCGGCGGCGGCACGGCAGGATGGGCTGTACCGGGCGGTGAAGGAGCAAGCGCGCGGGCGGGGCTTCGAGAGCACGGTGACGCGCGGGCGGGCGCCGGGGCATCTGCGGGTCGCGTTCGAGCCGCAGGGCGAGCCGCTGGTGAGCGTGGTGATCCCGACGGCGAATGCGACGTTCGCCGGGCCGCTGGGGCGGGAGTCGGTGCTGGAGAACTGCGTGCGGAGCCTGCAGAAGGCGACGTCGTGGAAGGCGCTCGAGATCATCGTGGTGCACGACGGCAACCTGTCGTCGGAGCAGATGCGCAGCCTCGGCAAGGCGGGCGTGACGCTGGTGGCCTACGACCGCCCGGTGTTCAACTTCTCCCGCAAGATCAACCTGGGCGTCCGCGCCGGCCGGGGCGAGTACGTGCTGATCCTGAACGACGACATCGAGGCGCGGCGGCCGGACTGGCTGCATCGGCTGATGGGGTATGCGCAGCAGCCGGGAATCGGGATCGTGGGCCCGAAGCTGTACTTCCCTGACGGGCGGCTGCAGCACACGGGGATCGTGGTGCAGCATGGCAACCCCGGGCACCTGTATTACCGGGCGGACGGGACCGATGCCGGGTATCTGGAGATGAACGACACGCCGCGGAACTGGCTGGCGGTGACCGGCGCGTGCCAGGTGCTGCGGCGCACGACGTTCGAGGCGGTGGGCGGCTACGACGAGGACCTGCCGTTGAACTTCAACGACGTGGACTTCTGCCTGCGGATCATCGATGCCGGCCTGCGGGTGGTGTACGAGCCGCACGCGGAGCTGTATCACTTCGAGGGCGTGTCGAAGGTGGTCGAGATCGGCAACCAGCTGACGACGCCGTACGAGACGGACTACTTCCAGGCGCGCTGGCGGCTGCGGTATCCGGTGGACCCGTTCTACTCGCCGCACCTGCAGCCGTACTGGCCGCTGGGGGTGAAGCGGGCCGACGAGATCAGGGGCACGGCGGCCCGGGCGCGCAAGCTGCCGGCGGCGGCGCTGGCCAGCAGCCGGACGAAGGGGGTGAACTGGCTGGGACCGGTGAACCGGTCGAGCGGGCTGGGCACGGCGTCGCGCGGCTATGTGGCGGCGCTGCAGGCGGCGGGGCTGCAGACGCGGCTCGTGCCGCTCGACAAGCTGTTCGGGCACCAGGCGACGATCGAGCACGACATGGTCAGCACGCCGCAGGACTTCCCGATCTCGATCGTGCATTCCAACGCGGACACGACGGACGTGCTGTTCGAGAATTATGGCGACGAGCTGGGCCGGGCGAAGTACCGGATCGGGTTCTGGGTGTGGGAGCTGCCGGCGGCACGGCCGGAATGGTTCGCGGCGATCCGGCGTTACGACGAGATCTGGGTGCCGAGCGGCTTCTGCCAGACGGCGTTCCAGGCGATCACGCGGCAGACGGTGACGGTGGTGCCGCATGCGCTGGTGGACCTGCCGGTGCTGGGGGCGGCCGACCGGGCCGCGACGCGGCGGGATCTCGGGATCACCGCGGACGCGTTCGTGTTCCTGTACATGTTCGACACCTACAGCTTCGTCGACCGCAAGAACCCGATCGCGCTGCTGGATGCGTTCGAGGCGGAGTTCGCGGACAAGCCGGACGTCGTGCTGCTGCTGAAGATCTCGTACATGGCGAACCTGAACTCGAGCTACTCGGCAGACAACCAGGCGGTGCTGCTGAAGCTGGAGCACATCCAGGCACGCTGCCCGAACGTGCGGGTGATCTCCGAGGTGCTGCCCTCCGCGGGCGTATATGCGGTGATCCATGCGGCGGACTGCTACGTGTCGCCGCATCGGAGCGAGGGGTTCGGGCTGACGGTCGCCGAGGCGATGCACTACGGCAAGGTGGTGATCGCTACGGATTTCGGCGGCACGACGGACTTCGTGCAGGAGGGTGTGGCGCTGCCGCTGGAGTATCGGCTGATCGAGCTGCCGGAAAACCGTGGGCCGTACGGCCGGGGCGGGGTGTGGGCCGACCCCTCCGTGCCGCACCTGCGCGCGCTGATGCGCCAGGTGGCGACGGACCCGGCCCTGTGCCGGACACTGGGGGACGCGGCGGCGACGGCCATGGCCAGCCGGTTCACGCCGGACGCGGTGGGCCAGATCGCCCGGCGCCGGCTGCGGACGATCGCGGCCGAGCTCGGGTGAACAAAACGGCGGCTGGCGCGTATCAGGCCGGTCGGGTTGCCCGGCCCTGCCCGACGTGCGACCACTCCCGGCCTGACGACGAGCCTGACGATCAACCAGAAAAAATGACGGAACGCCCAGACGTGATCAAACCGCTTCGCAAGGCCGTCCTGCCGGTCGCTGGCCTCGGCACACGCTTTCTGCCCGCCACGAAGGCGATGGCCAAGGAGATGCTTCCTGTCGTCGACAAGCCGCTGATCCAGTATGCGATCGAGGAGGCGCGGGCGGCCGGGATCGAGCAGTTCTGCATGGTGTCGGGGCGGGGCAAGACCGCGCTGATCGACCATTTCGACGTCGCCTACGAGCTCGAGGCGACGCTGCGGGAGCGCGGCAAGCAGGACATGATCGAGATGCTGGCCGCCATGGCGGTGCAGCCGGGGGCCATCACGACGGTGCGCCAGCAGGTGCCGCTGGGGCTGGGGCATGCCATCTGGTGCGCCCGGGCCTTCGTGGGCGACGATCCCTTCGCCATCCTGCTGCCGGACGACCTGGTGCTGTCGGACACGCCTTGCCTGAAGCAGCTGGCCGACGCCTATGCCGAGACGGGCGGCAACGTGGTGGCGGTGGCGGAGGTGCCGCACGAGCACACGAACCGCTACGGCATCCTGAAGGTGGGCCATGACGACGGGCGCCTGGTGGAGGTGCTGGGCCTGGTCGAGAAGCCGAACCCGGCCGACGCGCCGAGCGACCTTTCGGTCATCGGGCGGTATGTGCTGCTGCCGGAGGTGATCCAGCATCTGTCCAAGATGGAGCGGGGCGCGGGCAACGAGGTGCAGCTGACGGACGCGATGGCCAAGATGATCGGCCACACGCCGTTCCATGGGCTGCGCTACGAGGGCCGGCGCTTCGACTGCGGCGACAAGATCGGCTACCTCGAGGCGCAGATCGCGTTCGCGCTGAAGCGTCCGGACCTCGCGGCCGACGTCCGCGCCTTCCTTCCGACCTACATCGACGGGTGACCATGTCCTTCCGACACGACTTCCACCCGACTTCGCTTCGGGAATACGACATCCGCGGCGTCGTTGGCCGCACGCTGCATGCGGCGGACGCGTTCGCCATCGGGCGGTGCTTCGGCACGGTGGTCGCGCGCGCGCGCGGGAAGCGGGTCGCCGTGGGGTACGACGGGCGGCTTTCGTCGCCCGATCTGTCGGCGGCCCTGGTGGAGGGGTTGAAGGCGAGCGGGATGCACGTGCTGCTGGTGGGCCTGGGCCCGACGCCGCTGCTGTATTTCGCGGCGACGACACTGGAGACGGACGGCGCCGTGATGGTGACGGGCAGCCACAACCCGCCCGACTACAACGGGTTCAAGATGATGCTGGGCAAGCGGGCCTTCTTCGGCGAGGACATCCAGCTTCTGGGCCGGCTCGCTGCCGCAGGCGACGTGGTGGACGCGGCGCCGGGCACGGACGAGCCGGTGGACGTGTCGGACGCGTATGTGGACCGGCTGGTGCAGGACTGGGACGGTGGGGACCGGAAGCTGCGGGTGGTGTGGGACAACGCGAATGGGGCGGCCGGCGACGTGCTGCTGAAGCTGCTCAAGAAGCTGCCGGGCGAGCATTCCGTGCTGAACGAGGTGATCGACGGGCGCTTCCCGGCGCACCATCCGGACCCGACGATCGCGAAGAACCAGGAGCAGCTGATCGCGGCCGTGCATGCCGCCGGCGCCGACCTCGGGATCGGGTTCGACGGCGATGCGGACCGGGTGGGCGCGGTGGACGACAAGGGTGGCATGCTGCTGGGCGACCAGCTGATGGTGGTCCTGGCGCGCGACGTGCTGCGGACGCATCCGGGGGCCACCATCATCGCCGACGTGAAGGCGAGCCAGGTGCTGTACGACGAGATCGGGAAGGCCGGCGGCGTGCCGATGATGTACAAGACCGGTCACAGCCTCATCAAGGCGAAGATGGCCGAGATCAAGTCGCCCTTCGCCGGCGAGATGAGCGGTCACATCTTCTATGCCGACCGCTGGTACGGGTTCGACGATGCGCTGTATGTCGCGGTGCGGCTGTTGGGGATCGTCGCGCGGATGGACGGCACGCTGTCGGCGGTGCGGGAATCGCTGCCGCAGGTGGTGAACACGCCGGAGCTGCGGTTCGACTGCGACGACACGCGCAAGTTCCATGTGGTGCAGGAGGTTGCGGCCCGGCTTCGCGCCCGCAAGGCGGCGGTCAACGAGATCGACGGGGTGCGGGTGCTGACCGATGACGGCTGGTGGCTGCTGCGGGCGTCCAACACGCAGGCGGTGCTGGTGGCACGGGCGGAGGCACGGGACGAGGCCGGGCTCGATCGGCTGAAGGCGGCGCTGACGGAGCAGCTGGAGGCCTCGGGCCTGGCGGCCCCGGATTTCTCGGGCGAGAACGCCGGGCACTGAGCGCGGCTTCGGGCCCGGTCGGGGTCAGTCGAAGACTTCGGGGTTCACCGCGTGGCCCTTGTTGGGCGCGCCGTCCAGCACGCCCAGCATGTTCTCGGCCGACACCTGGGAGATCGCGGCCCAGGCTTCGGTCGTGACGCCGGCCACGTGGGGGGACGCGAGCACGTGCTCCATGTGCAGCAGCGGGTTGGCCGGGTCGGGCGGTTCTGGGTCGAACACGTCGAGTGCCGCGCCGGCCAGGTGGCCTGACCCGAGGGACAGCGCCAGGGCCGCCTCGTCGACCAGGCCGCCGCGGGCGGTGTTGATCAGGAACGCGCCGTGTTTCATGCGGGCGAGGCGCTCCGGTCCGAACAGGCCGATCGTCTTGGGCGATTTCGGGCAGTGCAGCGTGACGAAGTCGGCGCGGGCCAGGGCGGCGTCGAGGTCGGGCGCGGGTTCGTAGCCGGCCTGCCGGATGGCCTCGGGCGCGACGTAGGGATCGTGCACCAGGACATCCATCTCGAGCGCCTTGCAGCGGGGGGCGGTCCGGCTGCCGATGCGGCCGAAGCCCACGACGAGGACGGTCTTGCCCGCGAGTTCGCCAGGGAGCGCCGACTTGCGGTCGTGGCCGATGCCGGTCTGCACGCGGCGGTGCATCTCGGCGGCCTTCTTGGCCAGCGCGAACATGAAGAACACGGCGTGTTCGGCGACCGCGCGGGAGTTCGCTGTGCCGGCGGTCATCAGCGGGATGCCGCGCTGGGTGAGCGCCGCGACCTCGACGGCGTCGAACCCGACCCCGAGGCGGGCCACGACCTGCAGGTGGGGCGCCAGCGCGATCTCGGGACCGCGGAACGGCGTCCAGGAGAGGGCGATGGCGGCGGTGTCGGACAGCAGCCGGGTGAGGTCGATCAGCGGGATGGCCGGGTCGTAGCGGGTGACCAGCAGGTCGGGGCGGCGCTCCAGCAACCCGGTGCCTTCGGGGCCCATGCTGGTAGGGATCAGGACTCGCTTCTGGTTCTGCACGTTGTCGTCCTCCGTGCGTCACGGTAGGGGAGGATGCGACGCGGGCCAAGACGGCACCGTGTCCCGGAGACGGCGCCGATGCTGCAAAACCCTCCTGCCCAGCCCGGCATGCGCGAGGACGAGATCGACACCCCCGCGCTGGTGCTGGACCTCGATGCGTTCGAGCACAACCTGGACCGGATGGCCGCCCTGCTGGCGCCCACCGGGGCGAAGCTGCGGGCGCATGCCAAGACGCACAAGTCGCCGGTGATCGCGCTGCAGCAGATGCGGCGCGGCGCCGTGGGGCAGTGCGTGCAGAAGGTGGGCGAGGCGGAGGTGCTGGCCTGGGGCGGGGTGGGGGACATCCTGGTGAGCAACCAGGTGGTCGGCGACGCGAAGCTGGCGCGGTTCGCGGCGCTGTCGCGGCTGGCCAAGGTGGCGATCTGCGTGGACCACCCGCACCAGGTGGCGCGGCTGGCGGTGGCGGCCGAGGCGGCGGCCACACGGCTGACGGTGTTGGTGGAGATCGATGTGGGGGCGGGGCGCTGCGGGGTGGCGCCGGGGCCCGATGCGGTGGCGCTGGCGGAGGTGATCGCGGGGTCGCCGCACCTGCGGTTCGGCGGGCTCCAGGCGTATCAGGGCCGGGCCCAGCACTTCCGCACGCCGGAGGAGCGGGGGCAGGCGATCGGGTCGGCGGTGGACGAGACGCGGCGGACGGTGGAGCAGCTGCAGCAGCGGGGGCTCGGGTGCGACGTCGTGGGCGGCGCCGGGACCGGGACGTTCGAGCTGGAGGCGGGCAGCGGAGTGTTCACCGAGATCCAGGCGGGCAGCTACTGCTTCATGGATGCGGATTACGCGCGCAACCAGGGGGGCGTGTCGGCCGGGTTCCGGCATGCGCTGTTCGTGCTGACGACGGTGATGAGCCAGGTGCGGCCGGGGCTGGCCGCGGTGGATGCGGGGCACAAGGCGGTGGCGATCGACAGCGGGCTGCCGCTGCCGTGGGATCATGAGGGCGTGCACTACACGGGCGCGTCGGACGAGCACGGCAAGCTCGAGTGGACGGAGGGCGCGGGGCTGCGGCTGGGCGAGAAGCTGCGGCTGGTGCCGGGGCACTGCGACCCGACGGTGGACCGGTTCGACTGGTATGTGGGCGTCCGGGGCGGCCGGGTGGAGTGCCTGTGGCCGGTGGCGGCCCGCGGCGCCACGGCTTGAAGCCGGTGTGAGCGGGCGGCCTTGAGCCTGATCGAGCCCGGGATGCGGGTGGTGCATGCGGGCGCGCCGGACTGGGGGGTGGGCCAGGTGCAGTCGGTCGTGGGGGACCGGGTGACGGTGAACTTCGAGCATCGGGGGAAGGTGCTGGTGAACACGGCGGTGGTGATGCTGGAAATTCTGGACGAGGGTTGAAGCCGGGGCGGCAAGCGCCGACAGTAGAGGGATGATCGATCCTTTTGGCCGGGCGGTGACCTATCTGCGCGTGAGCGTGACGGACCGCTGCGACCTCCGCTGCGTCTACTGCATGGCGGAGGACATGACGTTCCTGCCGAAGGCGGACGTGCTCAGCCTGGAGGAGCTGGAGCGGCTGTGCGGCGCGTTCATCCGCCAGGGCGTGGTGAAGCTGCGGATCACGGGCGGCGAGCCGCTGGTGCGGCGGGGGGTGATGACCCTGTTCGAGCGGCTGGGGGCGCGGCTGGGGCGTGGTGCGGGCCAGGGTCTGGACGAGCTGACGCTGACGACGAACGGGACGCAGCTGGCCAAGTATGCGGAGGGGCTGGCCGCGTCCGGGGTCCGGCGGATCAACGTCAGCCTCGACACGCTCGACCCCGAGCGGTTCGCGCGGATCACGCGCTGGGGCAGGCTGGACCGGGTGCTGGAGGGGATCGCGGCGGCCAAGGCGGCGGGCCTGCACGTGAAGATCAACGCCGTGGCGCTGCGGGGCGAGAACGAGGACGAGCTGGGCGACATGCTGGCCTGGTGCGGGCAGCAGGGTCACGACCTCTGTCTGATCGAGACGATGCCGATGGGCGACATCGGCGGCGATCGGACGGACCAGTACCTGCCGCTTTCGCTGGTGCGGGCGCAGCTGCGGCAGCGGTTCACCTTGACGGAGACGGACTTCGCGACGGGCGGGCCGGCCCGCTACTTCGACGTGGCGCAGACGGGGGCGCGGGTGGGGTTCATCACGCCCATGACGCACAATTTCTGCGAGGGCTGCAACCGGGTCCGGCTGACCTGCACCGGCACGCTGTATCTCTGCCTGGGCCAGGACGACGCGGCCGACCTGCGGCAGGTGCTGCGGTCCGGCGCGTCCGATGCGGCCCTGGACACGGCGCTCGACACGGCCATCCTGGAGGCGATCGGGCGCAAGCCGAAGGGGCACGACTTCATCATCGACCGCCGCACCCCGGCGCCGTCCGTGGCCCGGCACATGAGCCTCACGGGCGGTTAGGCCTACTCGGCCGCCATCGCCTCCACCAGGTCCGTGGCGCGCGACAGGTCGACGGACAGCAGGCGGGACACGCCGCGCTCCTGCATCGTTACGCCGTACAGCCGGTCCATGCGGGACATGGTGACCTGGTGGTGGGTGACGACCAGGAAGCGGGTCCCGGTCTCGTGCGCCATGTCGGACAGCAGGGCGCAGAGCCGCTCGACGTTGGCGTCGTCGAGCGGGGCGTCGACCTCGTCGAGGACGCAGAGCGGGGCCGGGTTGCAGCGGAAGACGGCGAACACCAGGCTGAGCGCGGTCAGCGCCTGTTCGCCGCCCGACAGCAGGCTCAGCGTCGCGAGCTTCTTGCCCGGCGGCTGCGCGTAGATCTCGAGCCCGGCCTGCAGCGGGTCGTCCGAGCCGACCAGGGCCAGGTGGGCACGCCCCCCGCCGAACATGCGGGCGAACAGGGCCTGGAAGTGCCGGTCGACCTGCTGGAACACCGCGGTCAGCCGTTCGCGCCCTTCGCGGTTCAGGTGGCCGATGCTGCCGCGCAGCTTGGCGATGGCGGTGGCGAGCTCCTCGCGCTCATGCTCGATGGTGGCGATGTCGGCGGCGATGGTCTCGGCCTCGATCTCGGCGCGCAGGTTGACGGGGCCCATGTCGTCGCGCTCCCGCGTCAGGCGGTGCAGGCGCTGACGGGCGCGTTCCTCGCCCGCCTGGGATAGGTCGGCCTGAGAGAGGTTGGCGGGGGTGGGGAAGGGTGGCAGGGCAGGCTCGCGGTCCATGATGCGGGCTTCGGTGGCGACCTGGTTCTCGGCGGCGGCCGCCCCGCGCATCTCGGCGCGGGCCAGGGTCTCCCGGGCGGCATATTTGGCGTGCTCGGCAACCTGCGCGGCGGTGGCGGCGGTGGCGGCGGCAGTCTCCGCGGCGTCGCGGGCGGCGGACGCCTGGCGCAGCGCCTGGGCTTCGGTGCTGCAGGCGGCGGCCGCGGCTTCGGCGAGGCCGGCGGCGCGGGCGGGGGCCTGGACCAGGCGTTCGTGCTCGGCCTCGGCCTCGTGCGTGCGGGCGCGCAGGTCGACGACCCGGGCAGTCAGGTCCTGAGCGCGCATGCGGCGGTCCTGACGCTCCTGCACGATGATGCGGAGGCGGGTCTGGCGGGCGTGTTCGGCGCGCTCCAGCGTGTCGAGGGCGCGGGCGGCGGCGGCGTCCCTGGTGCGGGCGGCGGCGACGTGCTGGCGAGCCGCCTCGGCGGCAGTGCGGAGCGTGGCGGGGTCGGGCAGGGCGGCGTGGTCGTGCCGTGCGGCCGCCAGCGCCTCGGCGGCGGCGGCGGCCTCGGGTTCGGTCCGGGCGATCTGGTCGTCGAGTGCGGCGAGCCGGGCCGCTGCGCCGTCGGCCTGGTGGCGCAGAGTTTCGGCGGCGCTGCGGGCGCGCTCGACGGCCGTTTCCGCGGCGCGGCGATTGGTGCGGGTCTGCTGTTCCCCGATGACGGCCTGGCGCTCGGCCCGGTCGGCCGCAGCGCTTATGGCGCTGGCGGCGTCGGCGGACCGCCTGGCCTCGATCAGGTGCGCCTGCAGCCCGGCCAGCCGGTTGCGCTGCTGCAGGCGGACGGTGGCGGCCGTGGGGGTGCCGGGGCGGACGGTGTAGCCGTCCCAGCGCCACACGGCGCCTTGCGGGCTGACCAGGGTCTGGCCGGGCAGGAGGGCGGGTTGCGCGTCGTCGCCCTCCGCCTCGGAGTCCACGAGGCCGATGCCGGCGAGGGCGCGGGCGAGCAAGGCGGGCCCGGCGACGGCGCCGGCGAGGCAGCGGCCGGGGATGGGGGGCGCCTCGTGCGGCGGAAGGGGTCGCCAGTGCCGGGCGGCGTCGCGGTCGGCGGCGGCGCCCAGCGCGTCGCCCAGCGCGGCGCCCAGGGCGGCCTCGAGCCCGGGCGGCACGGTCATGAAGTCGACCATGGGGGGCCAGCGCTCGCTGCCGGCGACGTCGAGGACCTCGGACAGGGCGGCGGTCTCGGCGGCCAGGCGATGGCGGGCCGCGTCCTGGGCGGCGCTGGCCTCGCGGGCTGCGGCGGCACGGGGCGCGGCGGCGGCGCGGCCGGCCTCCGCCTGGTCCTGGGCGATGCGGGCGGCAGCCAGGTCGCGTTCGGCGGCGGCGAGGGCGGCGGCGGCGGCCGCGAGGCGGGCGGGCTCCAGCACCTGGGCTGCGGCGCGGGCCTGGTCGGCCAGCAGGCGGCCATGGGTCTCGTCGGCACGGCGGGCGCGGGCCTCGGCCTGCTGCAGCAGCTGCTGGGCGGCGGCCAGGCGTGCCCCGGCCTCGGCCGCCCGGGCGGCGGTGTCGCGGGCGCGTTCATCGGCGTCGTGAATGGCGGCGGCGGCGGCGGTCGCCTCCGCCCGGGCGGAGGCGTGGGCCTCGGGATGCGCCTGCGCCTCGGTGGCCAGGCGGTCCGCTTCGGCCACAAGGCGCGCGTCGGCACCGTCCGCGTCCTGCAGCACGGACAGGGCATGGGCGAGGTCGCGCGCGATCTGTTCCCGGCGGCCTGTGGCGGCGGCAAGTGCGGCCTCGGCGCGTGCCTTCTCGGCAGCCAGGCCGTCCTGGGCCAGGCGGGCCCGTTCCATCCGGGTGCGCGCGGCGGCTTCGGCCTCGCGCAGCGGCGGCAGGGCGGCCTGGGCGCGGGCGGCCTGGCTTGCGGCCTCCAGCGCGCCGACGGCGGCAGCCTGTGCGGCTTCCGTCGCGGCGTGCAGCTCGGCCTCCGCGACGCGGCACGCCTGGTGCGCCTGGGCGCGCTGGATGGCGAGGTGGGCGGCCTCCGCCTCCAGCACGGCGGTCATCACGGTGCGGTAGCGCGCTGCCTGCCGGGCCTGGCCGCGCAGTCCCTCCAGCTGCCGTTCCAGCAGCACGTGGCGTTCCCCGGCCCGCTCCAGGTTGGCCTCGGCGGCGCGGAGCCGGGTCTCGGCCTCGGCGCGGCGAGCATGCAGGCCGGTGATCCCCGCCGCCTCCTCCAGCACGGCCCGGCGGTCTTCGGGGCGCGCGGCGACCAGGGCGCCGACCCGGCCCTGGCTGACCATGGCCGACGAGCGGGCCCCGCTGGCCAGGTCGGCGAACAGGGTCTGGACGTCCCGCGCACGGGTTTCCCGGCCGTTCACGCGGTAGGCGCTGCCGGCGCCCCGCTCCAGCCGGCGGACGACATGCAGCTCGGCCTGGCCGGCGAAGGGGGGCGGCAGCCCGGCGTCGTCGTCCTCGATCGTGAGGGCGACCTCGGCGAGGTTGCGGGCGGGGCGGTGCGCGGCGCCGGCGAACACGACGTCGTCCATGTCGCCCCCGCGCAGGTGGCGGGCATTGGCCTCGCCCATGGCCCAGCGGAGCGCCTCGGCGACGTTGCTCTTGCCGCAGCCGTTGGGGCCGACGATCCCGGTCAGGCCAGGGAGGATCTCGAGCGAGACCGGGTCGGCGAAGCTCTTGAAGCCGGCGATGCCGAGCCGGACGAAGCGTGCGCCCACGCCGGGGGCTACGCGGCTGCGGCGTCGACGGCCTGCAGGAAGGCCGGGTAGCCCATGGCGCCGGAGATCATGCGGTCGTTGATGATGAAGCTGGGGGTGCTGCTGATCGACAGGCGCTTCTCCGCGTCTTCCTGGGCGGCGAGGATGGCCTGCTTCAAGCCGGCGTCGGCGATGGTGGCGTCGAAGGTCGCGCGGGGCATGCCGGCGAGGGCGGCGATCTTGGCCAGCTCCTGGGTGCTGTTGACGCCGCGGGCGAAGGCCCAGCGGTCCTGGGTGGCCAGGAGGGTCGAGATGAACGGCTCATAGCGCTCGGCCGGGAGGGCGCGGGCCACCATGGCGGCCATGAGGGCGACCTGGTCGAGCGGGTAGTCGCGCCAGACGTAGTGGATGCGGCCGGTGTCGATCAGGTCCTTGCGGACTTGGGGGAAGGTGGACTTCTGGAACTCGGCGCAGTGGCTGCAGGTGAGGCTGAACCATTCCTGCACGACGACCTTCACGCCGTCCTTGCCGAGGCCGCGTTCGGCCATGCGGGGGTCTGCCGGTTGGGCATGCGCTGCATGCGGCTGAAGGCTGCCCGTGGCGGCGATGGCGGCCCAGGCGGTGACGGCGGTGACGGCGGAGCGGCGGGAGAGCGGCATCGAATCCTCGGGACTGCGGCGGTGGGGTGTTTTATGCGCCCGCCGCCGGCAGCCGCGTCAAGCGCGATCGGCTGACACCAAGGCCCCCAGGGCTGCGAGCGCGTCCCGGAGGTCTCCGTCGGGCAGGCCGGGGACATGCACGGGGTCGAGTCGCACGGCCCGCCGCGGGATGGGGACGGGTGGGGCGGGGGGCCGGGCCTCCTGCAGGAAGCGCAGGCGCTGGACGATGGGGTGGCCGAGGTAGGTGTTGACGCGCTCGATCAAGGGGCCGACCAGGTGCTGCAGCTCGAGCGCCACGGGGCCGGTGCAGCCCAGGGTCAGGGTGCCCGCCGACAGGCGGCGGGGGTGGGCGGTGGCGGCCAGCATGGGGCCGACGATGGCGGGCCAGTCGGCCATGAGGCTGGCGGCGGCCGGGCCGTGCCTGCGGAAGGCGGGGCGGGTGACGGCGGGCAGCACGGCGCCGATGGCGCGGGGCCCGAAGGGGTGTCGGGCCGGGTTGGCGAGGACGGCTGCTTCCTTGCCCTGCGCGGCGGTCTTCTTCATATCCGGCGGCATGCAAGGGCCTCCTTCTCACCCGGCGGCGGCGGCGCTGCTCGTCTGGTACGACCGGCACCGGCGCAGCATGCCATGGCGGGCCCTGCCGGGCGAATCGCCTGACCCTTACCGTGTGTGGCTGAGCGAGATCATGCTGCAGCAGACGACGGTGGCGGCCGTGGGACCGTACTTCCGGCGGTTCCTGGAGCGGTTCCCGAGCGTGGCGGCGCTGGCGGCGGCCCCGGCCGACCAGGTGATGGAGGCCTGGGCGGGGCTCGGCTACTACGCAAGGGCGCGCAACATGCATGCCTGTGCGCAGGCGGTGGTGGCGGCGGGCGGCTTTCCGCGGGACCTGGCGGGGCTGCGGGCCCTGCCGGGGGTGGGGGCCTACACGGCGGCGGCGGTGGCGAGCATCGCGTTCGGCCTTCCGGTGGTGCCGGTGGACGGCAACGTGGAGCGGGTGGCGGCCCGGGTGTTCGCGATCGACACGCCGCTGCCCGCGGGGAAGGGCCGGATCGAGGCGGCGGCGCGGCGCCTGGGGGCGGACCCGGTTGCGCAGGCCCGGCCCGCCGACTTCACGCAGGCGCTGTTCGACCTCGGGGCGACGGTGTGCACGCCGCGCAACCCGGCCTGCGCGCTGTGCCCGTGGCAGGCGGCGTGCCTGGGGCGGCGCCTGGGCGACCCGGCGCTGCTGCCGGTGAAGGCGCCACGCAAGCTCCGGCCGCTGCGGCACGGGGTGCAGTTCTGGCTGCAGGATGCGGCGGGGCAGGTGCTGCTGCGCCGGCGGCCGCCTTCGGGGCTGCTGGGGGGCATGCTGGGCCTGCCGGGGACGGCGTGGCGGGGCGACCGGTGGGGCGAGGCGGAGGCGCTGGCGGGGGCACCCCAGGCGGGCGCGTGGCGGCGTCTTGGGCAGGCGCGGCACGGCTTCACGCATTTCGAGCTGCATCTCGAGGTGTATGGGGCGCTGGTGGGCACGATCGGGGCGGAAGGGGAGGTGCATGCCGTTGGCGATCTGGCGGCGGCGGCGCTTCCGACCGTCATGCGGCGGTGCGTGGCGGTTGTGGCGGGCTCGGGGTTCGGGGTTGGTGGGGCGGGGTGCGCTTCACCGGGCGTTAAGGCTTTGGCGGGATAGTGGGGGACGCCTGCAAAACGTGGGCATTCCCCTCCACGTTTTGGCACGAAGGTGAAACACCATGCCCTTGAACTCTGTGAACACGAACATCGGCGCGGAAGTCGCGCTGCAGTCGTTGAATTTGACCACGAGCCAGCTGCAGGCGACCGAGAAGCGGGTGAGCACCGGCTATCGGGTTGCGGATGCGATCGATGACGGCGCGGCCTTTGCGGTGGCGCAGAAGGTGCGTTCGGACGTGACGGCGCTGACGACGGTGAACCAGCAGCTTGGCAGCGCCAAGGGCCTGGTCGGGACTGCGGTGACGGGTCTGACGACGATCAGCGGTCTGCTGGGCCAGGCGAAGGGCCTGCTGGTGAACATCGCCAATGCCGCGAACGCGCAGGACCAGCGGGACCAGTATGTCTCGTCGTACAAGAAGGTCGTGCAGGAGGTCGCGAACGCGGTGGATGGCTCGACGTATAACGGCCAGACGCTTCTGGGCGCGGCGTCGGGCGGCGTCTCGCCGACGAGCCTGTCGGTGATCAACAACGAGTCGGGTGCGACGAGCACGCTGTCGTCCGAGGATGTGAGCGGGCTTGCGAGCACGCTGGCGGGCCTGATCGGGGCGACCTTCAGCCGGAGCTCGACGGGGGTGGACACGTTCACGGCCGCTGCGGCGGGTGCGGACCAGACGGCGGCCTCGACGGCGCTGACGGCGACGACCGGGGCCACGTCGTTCACGGCGGCGCAGACCGGGGTGAGCGATCAGCTGAACCAGGCGGGCGGGGACGCGAACTTCCTGGACGCGACGATCTCGTTCAACAGCTCGAAGGTCGACAGCCTGAACGCGGGTCTGGGGGCGCTGGTGGACGCGGACCTGAGCAAGGAGTCGGCGAACCTGCAGGCGCTGCAGATCCGGCAGCAGCTTGGGACGCAGGCGCTGTCGTTGTCCAACCAGGCGCCGCAGACGTTGCTGAGCCTGTTCAAGTAGGGTCGTGACCAGGCGGCGTGACACCGCCGCCTGGTCCGGCTGATCGGTTCGTTCGAGCGCGAAGGTAGATTGATGTCCAACCTGGTTCTGGAGTTGCGACAAGGCGAGGTGATGGTCGTGAACGGCGCGCCCATCCGCTTCCGCACGAAGTCGCGCATCGAGCTGACGGCGCATGCCCGGTTCCTGTTCGGCAAGCAGATCATGCCGCCTGCGGAGGCGGACACGCCGGCGCGGCAGATCTATTTCGCGTTGCAGTCGGCGTATATCGGCACCGAGGAGGAGCGGCCGCAGGGTCTGGCGATGGCGCGGGAGCTCAGCGAGCGGTTCAAGGAGGCGACGACGTCGGTGCTGGCCCGGGACATCCTGGACCGTGCCTTGGCGGCGGCGGAGGCGGATGAGTGCTACGCGGCGCTGAAGCTGGCGCGGCGGATCATCCGGCACGAAGATGCGGTGCTGGGCCGGGTGCCTTCTGCACCGGATGGGGGTATCGAACGGGGGGGGGGCTCGGAGGGCAACCCGGACGGGAGTGGCGCGGGGGCTGGCCGGGTGCCGGGCCGGGGGGTTGCGGAATGCGCAGCGTAACGGCCTCGTTGGCGTATCGTCGGTCCGCGACCTTCCGAAGCGTGCGGGCGCAGGAGGCGGACGTGTTCCTGCGGGTGAACGCGCTGCTGCGCGGGGCACGGTCGGCGGGACAGCTGGAGCGTCGGAAGGCCGTGGCGGATAATGACCGTCTGTGGATCACGCTGCTGGACCTCCTGCGCGACCCGGAGAATCAGCTGCCGCCGCCGTTGCGGGCGTCGATGATCTCGGTGGGCCTGGCGGTGCAGCGGGAGTCGGCGCTTGTGGAGCCCGACCTCGGTTTCCTGATCGGGATCAACGAGCAGGTTGCTGCGGGTCTTACGTCGGGATAGGGCGCCACGCGTTGATGGTCTTCACACGAAATTCTCGAGGCGCTCGTGCAAACGAAGACGTAGAGCGGTCCTACGTTTTTATCTGAAGTCATCTTTCTCAAACAGGCTGCCGAGAGACTCCATCAGCAGCACGGACGACAGTCAACGCTTATGCGGGTCGCCAGTCGTAGCGGGTGGCGAGCCACGTCCGCAGCGCGAGCAGTGTTGCGGGGCTGCCGGCGATGGCACTGGTGCATGAGGCGACGCGATCGGCGGCGATCAGCCGTGTATGCAGGCGGGCGGCCTCGGCGAGGAGGTCGGGGTCCTTGTGCAGGGTCTCGCAGTTGAAGCGCCAGCGTGCGACCGAAGCCGCGGGGGTGAGCGCCGGCAGAACGAGCCCGGCCTCGAGCTGGACCGCCCTCGTGGTCGCCTGCAGGGCGGCCAGCAAATCGGGCGGCGACTTGTCGGCCAGCAGCTCGAAGACGGTCGGGACGGACGGAAGCAGCGGGTCGCGCAAGGCCTGCCCGTCATCGCCAGGGCTGCCGAGGGTCAGGACGGGCTGCAGGCCGTCATAGGCGGGGCCGCCGCCCAGCACGACCACCGCGTCGCAGGCGTGCAGCGGACTCGGAACCGCCTGGATGCCCAGGAGGTCGAGCGCGAGGAGCATCGGCAACTCGGGCCCGACGGGACCGCCGGCGGCAACGCGCAGCCTTGTGCCGGGCGTGAGGGCGACGCGGCTGACGAGAACGGCGGACGCGGTTCCGGCCCAGAGCGGGACCCATCGGGCCGGGTCGAAGCGGGCACGGGTCTCGCCGGTGAGCCATGACAGGGCCGCCGATCCAGGGACCAGGAGGGCCGTGCGCCCGTCGGGCTCGCCCCGAGCCTCGAACTGGTTCGCGCCGGTCACGCCGTCGATGCCGCCGATGTTGCGGCGGTCGATCGGGGTCTGGGCGGTGACGGTACGGCCGATGGCCGCGGCGATCAGCTCCGACCAGCGGTCCAGGCGGCTGCCAGACGGGCCGGCAACGACGATGGAGACAGGGCCGGCGGACTGCGCCTCGCGCGGGATGCCCAGGGTGGGCCTGGCCACAAGGGCGGCGGCCCCGGCGAGGATCGTCCGTCGTCCGGGCAGCATCGTGCGGCGCATCGGCTCACCCCCTGAAACCCGGCTTCTCGGCCATCGGGCATTTCCTGCCGTCCGGCGCGCCGCATGTCAAATCGGCGTCAGGAGTCGTAGGCGAGCAAGGCTTCGAACGGGACGTCCAGCTTCTGCTTTCCCTGCAGGAAGGTCAGCTCGATCAGGGCGACGGCCGCGGGGACGTCGGCGCCGACCTGGCGCAGCAGGGCGAGGGCTGCGGCCATCGTGCCGCCTGTCGCGAGAAGGTCGTCGACCAGCACCACGCGCGTGCCGGGTTCGACGGCGTCGGACTGGATCTCGATCCGGTCCGTGCCGTATTCGAGCGCGTAGTCGAGGCCGGTGACCCCGCCAGGCAGCTTGCCGGGCTTGCGGAGCATGACGACGCCGCAGCCGAGCTCGAGCGCGAGGGGGGCGGCGAGCAGGAAGCCACGGGATTCGATGCCGGCGAGGAGGGCTGGCGCGTGGGGGCGGACCAGGCCGGCCATGCGGCCCATCGCCGTCTTCCAGGCCTCCGCGTGACGCAGGAGCGTGCTGATGTCGTAAAACAGGATGCCGGGCTTGGGGAAGTCCGGGATGCCGCGGATATGCGCCTTCAGGTCCATGGGTCCGGTGTCCTTGCGATGGGGCCACGGGGATAGGACGTCCGTGCGGCGGCAGCAACTTGGCGGGTGCCCGCGGTGCCTCCCCCTGGTGCGGGGGTCCCGGGTGGAGTACCGCAGGGTCATGTCACGCCCGTTGCTCGCCACCATCGCCGGCCTCGTCTTCATCGCCGTCTACATCGCGGCGGTGGTCGCGATCCCTGAGCTGCTGGGGCGGCTGCACTGGGTGCTGGAGGCGGTGTTCTGGGGCGTGGCCGGCATCGTGTGGGTGTTCCCGATCCGCTGGCTGATGCTGTGGTCGGTGGGGAAGCGGTAGACCGCTTCATCCGGTTCAGCCGGGCGGGCCATGGACCCAGCTGGCGACGGCATGGCTGAAGCCGGACCAGGTGGGGAGCGTCATGGTGGCGGCCGCCTGCCACAGCGCGCGGGCCGCCGTGTCGTCCAGCAGCGTGCGGACGGCGTCGGCGATGGTCTCGGGGGTGACGGTCCCGAGGCGGAGCTGGCCCAGGCCGGGGGCGTTCGCCAGGGCGGGCAGGGTGTCCGCGATCACCACGGGGATGCCGGCGTGCAGGGCCTCGGTGGGCGGGATGCCGTAGCCTTCGCCCTCGCTGGGGAACAGCATGGCGCGGGCACCGCGGAGCACGGCGCGCACTCCGTCGTCGTCGATGTGGCCGAGGTGCCGGAAGCGGGGTTCGGCGGCGAGGCTGTCCAGCAGCGCGAGCTCGACCGGGGCGTCGGGGGATGTGGTGCCGATCAGGGTCAGCTCGGCATCGACGCCCTGCTGCCAGAGCTGGCGGAAGGCCTGCATGACCGGGGCGGCGTTCTTCCTGGGCTCGATGGTGCCGAGCATGACGAAGCGGCGCGAGGCCGGGTCGAAGCTCTGGCGTTCCAGGCCCAGGCCGTCGGCGCCCATGGGAATGACGGGACCGTCGCAGGGACGGCGGGCGATACGCTCCTGGTAGTCGCGCTTGGTGGCGGCGCTGATGTAGGCGCGGGCGGACACGTGGTCGAGCGCATGGATGTAGGGCATCAGCCGGGCGGGGGAGCCGGTGCTGAACCAGTCGGGGTGGAGCCAGGGGAGGAAGTCGTAGACGAGCCAGTAGGTGCGGCAGGCGGGGTCTTGCCGGCCGTAGAAGGCGGCGCGGGCCGGGTCGAAGAACAGTTCGGCAGACAGGATCCGATCGGGCCTGGCCAGACCCTGGGGCCGCAGCAAGGGCCGGAGGCGGGCGATCTCGGCCTCGACGCCGTCCGGATGCCCGGGCTCACAGAGACGTTCGAGCAGGGTCCGCGGGAGTTCGTGCAGCTGTCCGGTGACGTCGTCGAAGCGGCAGGGAACGAGCGGGCGGGGGCCGGGCCAGTGGCGGATGAGTTCGCGCTCGGCGCGCTGGATGCCGGTCCGCCGGGGGTCGCGCAGCAGCTGGGTGACATCGAGGTGGATGGTCATGGCAGGCCGAGTGCGGCGCAGAGGCGGGCTGCGTAGGCGTCGGTGTCGTGGCCGGTGGAGTAGGCGCGGCGGGCGCGCGTGGTCGGGCCATGGCGCAGCAGCCCGAGCGCGGCCTCGGCCACGAGGACGGGGCTGGGGTTGTCGGGCACGGGGCGGACGTAGTCGGGCGCATCGATGGCCCGGCAGAGGGTGGCGGAGGCCACGGTCGGCAGGCCGGCGGCGATGCAGTCCGAGAGGGCGCCGGAGACGCTGCCGGGGCCGGTGGTGCGGAGCTGGATGGCGACGTCGGCGGCGGCGAGCCAGTCGCGATAGGCGGTTTCGGAGACGAAGTCCGGGGCGAGGCGGACATGGGGCGCCAGGCCGAGACTGTCGATCAGCGCAAGCAGGGGGCCCGTGGCCATGATGGGTTCGCCGACGAAGTCGAGGCGGGCGTCGATCCCCCAGGCCCGAAGCCGTTCGAGCGCCCAGATGCAGTCGAGCGGGGCCTTGGAGGGGTGGATGAACCCGAAGCTGGCGAGCAGCGTCTCTCCTTCGGCAACCCCGAGGCGGCTCCGGGCCTGGTGGCGGGACGCGGGATCGCGGGCCCCGGGGGGGGCGGGGCGATAGATGGCGAACGGCAACGGGATGACGGGCCGGCCGAAGCGGCAGGCGACATCCTCGGCCGCGGCGGCGGAATGCATGAGCATGGGCTCGGCCGCACCGGCGATCTCGGCCAGGATGAGGGCCTTGGGCGCCACGGTGCCGGCGAGCCAGGCGGCGAGTTCGTCTGCGGCGAGGGGGCGGCCCAGCTCGGCTTCCGCGAGGGCGGCGGTCCCGGCATGGCCTCGGGTGCTGGCATACAGGTCCAGCATGCGGCCGTCGTGCAGGATCGCGGCGCCCCCGTGGTGCAGCAGGATCTTCAGGATATCGAGGTGGTAGACGGAGTTGCCGAGGACGGCCACGACCCGGTCGAAGCGGCTCGATGCGGCGGGCAGGGCGGAGAGCGGGTTGACGCTGGCGACGCCCGGGGGCGTGACGGGGTCCCGGGTCGGGGTGAAGACGTGCAGCTCGACCCGCCGGGCCAGGGCGGGGCAGGTGGCGGCGCTGTAGTCGGCGACGCCGGAGCGGTCGGGCGGCAGCGGGGTCAGCAGGGCGACGCGGGGGCGCGGCAGCGGGGTGGCGGGCGCCCCGCCCGGGACGAGGCGAGCCACGACGGACCAGAAGCGTCCGGCGACGGCTTCGGCCTGGAAGCGCGGCCAGACCTCGGCCTGGCGGGCCAGCGCCGCCCGGCACCAGGCGGGGTCGTCCAGGCAGCGGAGCAGGGTGGCAAGGCTCGTGAAGTCGCCAGGCGGAAACAGCGCGGCTTGCAGGAGTTCGCGATGGGCGGGGATGTCGGAGGCGAGAACGGGGACCCCGGCGGCCATGGCCTCGATGACGGGCAGCGAGAAGCCTTCGGCGCGCGAGGGCACGACGACGCAGCGCGCGCCGGCATAGAGGGCCAGCAGCCCGGCCTCGTTCACGTGGCCCGGGGCCTCGATCAGGGCCGGGTCTCCGCCGAGTACGGCGGCAACCCGGCGCTGGGTGTCCAGCCATTCGGGCGGATAGACGCCGGTGATGACGAGGGGGGTGCGTGCGGCCTGCAGCGCGGGCGACAGGGCATGGGCCTGGACGGTGCATTCCGGGTCCTTGCGGGGGTCGGCGCCGCCGATGACGAGCACGTGGCGGCCCGGGCCGGGCTGGTTCCGGGCCAGGGTGCCGAAGGCGGGGTCGAGGGGTGCGCCCGTGACGTCGATGCGGTACGGGGGGATGCCGAGAAGCGCCTGCAGGCGGGTGGCGGCGTCGTGGGAGATGGGCAGGAAGCGCTGGTAGCGGGCGAGCCAGCGCAGCGCGACGTGGTAGCCGAGCCGGGCTGCGGGGGCGGGAAGGTAGCGGGCGGGTTCGTCGAGCGGGATGAAGTCATAGAGGGCCGTGGCGGCCGGGATGGCGGGATGGTGCAGCAGGCGGGCGACGAACAGCGGGTCGTGCGTCATGGGCGAGAGCTGGACGAAGCACGTGGGGCCGGTCATGCCGCCGGTGTAGGCGGTGTGCCGCAGGCCATCGAGCAGGGCGCGGGTGACGGGGGGCAGCGGCGGCAGCGTGGCGTCGGCCAGGCCGACCAGGCGGATGCCGGGGGTATGGTCCCGGGCGTGGGCCAGCAGCGTGGTGGCGTGTCGGCCGATGCCGCGTTCGGCGTAGGCCGGGTCCTGCAGGCAGCGGACGTCGACGAGATGGACCGGCGTCACGCCGCGTGCATCCTGCGGCGGGCTCAGGCCCTGCCGTAGGTGTCCTCGATGCGGACGATGTCGTCTTCGCCGAGGTAGCTGCCGGACTGGACCTCGATGAGGGTCAGCGGGATGCGGCCGGGGTTGAACATGCGGTGGGTGCAGCCGAGCGGCAGGTAGATGCTCTCGTTCTCGCGGACCATGATCTCCTCGTCGTCGCGGGTGACGATGGCGCTGCCGCTGACGACGACCCAGTGTTCGGCGCGATGGAAGTGCTTCTGCAGGCTGAGCTTGTGGCCGGGGGTGACGACGATGCGCTTGACCTGGAAGCGGTCGCCCTGGATCAGGCTTTCATAGAAACCCCAGGGCCGGTAGTTGCGGTTGTGCGACACGGCTTCGTGCCGGCCATCGGCGCGCAGGCGGTCCACGACGCGCTTCACGTCCTGGGCGCGGTCGCGGTGCATGGCGAGCACGGCGTCGTTGGTGACGACCACGACCACGTCCTCGAGCCCCACGACGGCGGTCAGGATGCCGTCGCTGCGGACGAAGCAGTTCTTGGCGCCTTCCAGCAGCACGTCGCCGACGGCGGCGTTGCCGTCGGGGTCCTTGGGCATGTGCTCCCACAGCGCATCCCAGCTGCCGACGTCGGACCAGCCGAGGCTGGCGGGGATGACGGCGGCGTGCTGGGTGCGCTCGGCGACGGCATAGTCGATGCTGATGTTGCGGCAGGCGGCGAAGGCCACGGGGTCGAGGCGGACGAAGTCGAGGTCCTGGTGGCGGGCCTCGACGGCGCGCTCGACGGCCTCCAGCACGTCCGGGGCATGCTGCCGCATCTCGGCCAGCAGGGTGCGGGCGGTGAAGACGAACATGCCGGAGTTCCAGAGGTGGTGCCCGCTGCCGGCCAGGGTGACGGCGGTGGCGGCGTCCGGCTTCTCGATGAAGCGGGCCAGGGCGAAGACGCCGGGGGCCTCGGCCAGCTCGGCGCCGGCCTCGATGTAGCCATAGGCGGTCTCGGGGCGGTGCGGCGTCATGCCGAAGGTGACGACCTTGCCGGCGCGGGCGGCGACGACGGCCTTGTCGAGCGCCTCGAGCAGGGCGTCGGTCTGCTCGATGGCGGCGTCAGCGGCCATCATCCACAGGACGCTGTCGGGCGAGGGGGCAAGGAGCGCGGCGGCGGTGATGGCCGGCGCCGAGTTGCGGCCCACCGGCTCCAGCACGATCATGGCGTCGTCGATGCCGGCGCCGCGCAGCTGTTCGGCGATGAGGAAGCGGTGTTCGTGGTTGCACACGGCCATGAGGCGGCCGAAGCGCGGCCCGACGGCACGCAGCGCCGTCTCCTGCAGCATGGTGCGCTCGGAGACCAGGGGCCAAAGCTGCTTGGGGAAGCTCTCGCGGGACACCGGCCAGAGACGGGTGCCGGAGCCGCCGGACAGGATCACCGGGATGATCGCCTCGGAGTCGGGGGCGACGGTTTGGCCTGGCATAGGAAATCCTTCGAGACTTGGTCGGTGCGGCCCCCTCATAGGTGCGGGAGCCGGACCCGTCCAGCCTGGGCCCGGTCGGCTTTGGCCGGGGCCGCGCCCGAATGGGCTTGAACGCCCGGGCCGGCTTGCAGCAGGCGGCGGCGCTTCGCATGATGGCGTATCCGAACGAGGGGCCGCGATGCCGGTGCGACATGACGACGAAACGATCGGTCCACGGGCGCCGACGCGCCGCCCCATCGGGGGCCCCAGGGTTTGAAGGCGTGCGTGTTCGGCGCCGGGGCGATCGGCGGGCATGTGGCGGGGCGGCTGGCCCGGGGCGGCGCCCGCGTCTCGGTGGTCGCGCGGGGCGCGCACCTGGCTGCGATGCAGGCGCGGGGCCTGCGGGTGATCACGCCGGACGAGGAGTTCCATTCCACGGTCGACGCCACCGACGACCCGGCGACGCTCGGCCCGCAGGACGTGGTCTTCGTCAGCGTGAAGGCGCCGGCGCTGCCCTCCGTCGCGGCCGGCATCGGGCCGCTGCTGGGGCCGGACACGCCGGTCGTGTTCCTGATGAACGGCATCCAGTGGTGGTATTTCCACGCCCATGGCGGGCCGGAGGACGGCAAGCCGCTGCCGCGGCTGGACCCGGGCGGCGTGCTGCAGCGGGCCGTGGGCTTCGACCGGGCCATCGGGGGCGTGGTCTATTCCGCTTGCACCGTGCGGGAACCCGGCGTCGTGCTGGCCGAGAACCGGGCGAACCGGCTGGTTTTGGGTGAGCCGGACGGGGCGCGGTCGGCCCGGCTGGAGGCGCTGGCGGCGCCGCTGGTGGCGGGCGGCATGACGATCGACATCAGCGAGCGGATCCGCGATTCGATCTGGGCCAAGCTGCTGGTGAACCTGGGCAGCGGGCCGTTGGGTGTGCTGACCGGCAGCCCGCCGCGGGACTACTACCAGGAGCCGGCCTGCGAGCAGGCGACGCTCGACCTGGTGGCGGAGGCGGCGGCGATCGCGCGGGCGATGGGGTGCAGCGTGTCGCCGAACGCCGCGGGGTACGTGGCGAACGGGAAGAAGTCGGGGCACAAGACCAGCATCCTGCAGGACCTGGAGCTGGGCCGGCCGATGGAGATCGACGCACTCTATACGGTGCCGCTGGAGATGGCGCGGTCGAAGGGGGTCGCGACACCCACCCTGGACCTGCTGGCCTCGCTGACGCGGGCGCGGGCGCGGTCGGCGGGGCTGTACCGGGACTGACGCGGTTCGGGGCGTCAGGCGGTCTGGCCGAGCACCCAGCCTTCCCAGCGCGTGAGCCAGGGGTCCGGCGGGGCGGCGTCGGGGCGGCGGCCGGCGAGCACGAGCAGGACGCAGAGCACGCCGAGGAGGCAGTCGAGACGGTCCTCCCCGGCGGGGTCGGCGCCCATGCCGGCCTCCAATAAGGCGGCGAGGGCCGGGTCGGGCCGGGCGTCGAGGGCTGTCATGGCGTGTTGCAGGGCGGGCATCATGCCGAGGCGGTCGGCCTGGCGGCGCTTGCTGCCGGGCAGGCGCAGGCCGAGTTGGCGCATGGCTTCGGCGGGGTAGGTCTCGGCGATGACGACGCGGGCGGGGATGAGCAGGGCGTGGAGGCTGCCGTCGAAGGGCCAGAGCGCCGGCGGGCTCGGGCCGGCCAGCGCGGGGAGCAGCATGTCGCGCCAGGCGGCGATGGCGGCCTTGCCCGACTGGTTGGCGCCGAGTGTCCAGAACAGGGGGGCGCCGGCGGGGCGCAGCGGGGTGGCGCGGTCGCAGATGCGGGACAGGCTGGCGGCGTCGGGCAGGCCGAGGGCGGTGGCGTGGGACAGCCGGGTCATGCCGCGCAGGCCACGGCGGGGGTAGAACGGGCGGCCGGGGGCGATCTGGTCGAGGGTCTCGGCGACGTCGAAGAAGCCGGGGCGGGCGGACAGGGCGCGGAGGAAGCTGGGGAAGTCGGGCGCGGGGCCGGCATGGCAGGCGGCGTAGGCGCGGGGCAGGCCGATGGGGAAGTCCACGCCGAACGCGACGGGCCCGCCCGCGGCGGCGTGCGTCAGGCGGTGCAACAGGGTGGCGACGGGGCCGACGGGGCTGAGGGAGAGTTGCCATCCCGCCGGGTCCGGGTGGGCGAGGGCCATCCAGCGCTTGGCGGGGTCGATGCTCCAGTCGGCGTGGGCGGCGAGGGGCCGGGGGGAGACAGCCTGGGCGGCGGTGGTCAGAGCGGCTTGTGGGCGCGGTCGAGCAGGCGGGCGATGAAGCCGCGCTTCTTGGGCTCGGGCGGCGGGGCGGCGGTCTTGGTCGACTCCGTCAGGCGGCGGCGCTTGTCGGTCAACCAGGCGTCCAGCGACTTGCCGGCCTTGGCGGCGCGCTTGGCCTCGTAGGCGCGCTGGGCGTCGTTCATGCGTTCCTGTGGTGGCATTGGCTGGGCTCCGCTTGGGGGGCTTTCTTGGCAGGGTGGCGGGTCCGCATCAAGCCAGGCCGCGGCGGCGGAGCAGCCAGTGCTCGAGCCAGCCGAGCAGGGCGTTGATGGCGATGCCGGCGGCCGAGAGCAGGACGAGGGCCGCGAACATGCGGGGGATCTGCAGGCGATAGCCGGCCTCGAGGATGCGGTAGGCGAGGCCGGAGGCGAACCCGCCGGAGCCGGCGACGAACTCGGCGACGACGGCCCCCACGAGGGCGAGGCCGCCCGAGATGCGCAGCCCCGCGAGGAACAGCGGCAGGGCAGTGGGCATGCGGAGCAGCAGAAGCACCTGCCAGCGGCTGGCGCCGTTGAGGCGGAACAGGTCGAGCAGCTCGGGCGGGGCGGCGGCGAGCCCGGCGGCGGTGTTGGAGAACACGGGAAAGAAGGCGACGATCGTGGCGCACACCACGAGCGAGGCGAAGGGGTCCCCGACCCAGACGATGATGAGGGGCGCGATGGCGACGACGGGCGTGACCTGCAGCGCGATGGCCCAGGGCAGGACCGCGGCGCGGACGACGGTGCTGGTGACCATGGCCATGGCGAGGGCGACGCCGAGGGCGGTGCTGGCCACGAGGGCGACGACGGTGACGACAAGGGTGGAGAGCAGGGAGCCGAGCAGCAGGCCGGGGTCCGCCCAGAAGGCGGCGGCGATGGCGGTGGGGGCGGGCAGGATATAGGGCGGCAGCCCCGCGGCGCGGACCGCCGCCTCCCACACAAGAAGGGCAAGCAGGGCGAAGAGGGCGGGCAGCACCAGGTCGAAGCGGGCTCGGGTCATGCGGCGCGGGCGGTGTCCATGGCCCCGGTGATCTCGGCGACCAGAGCGAGGTAGGCGGGGCTGAGGCGGCGGCCGGGTTGCAGGTCCGCCGGGAGGCCGGAGGCGACTTCCGCGGCGATGCGGCCGGGGCGGGGGGTCATCAGCACGATGCGGCGGGCGAGGAAGGCGGCTTCCGCGATGGAATGGGTGACGAAGACGATGGAGGGGCCGCGCTGGGCGGCGAGGGCGAGGAGATCGTCCTGCAGCGCATGGCGGGTGAACTCGTCGAGCGCCGCGAAGGGTTCGTCCATCAGCAGCAGGTCGGGCTGCGTGACCAGGGCGCGCGCGATAGAGACGCGCATCCGCATGCCGCCCGACAGCTCCCGCGGGCGGGCGCGGGCGAAGGATTGGAGGCCGACGCGGGCGAGGGCGGCCTGGACGCGCGGCTCCGCGACGGCGGGCGGGATGCGCTGGAGGCGGAGCGGAAGGCGGACGTTGTCGGCGGCGGTGGCCCAGGGCAACAAGGTGGCGTCCTGGAAGACAAAGCCGATGCGGCCGGGGCCGGGCGGGGCGCCGGCATCCCAATCTATGGTGCCGGAGTCGGGCCGGTCGAGACCGGCGATCAGGCGGAGCAGGGTGGACTTGCCGCAGCCGGACGGGCCGAGCAGGGCGACGAAGTCCCCGGATGCGATCCTGAGACTGGCGTCCTGCAGGGCCTGGGTCCCGTTGGGGAAGCGGCGGCCGGCATTGTCGACGCGCAGCACCTATTTCGGACGCAGCGCCAGGCCGGTGCCCTTGCCGACGAACTGCAGGGTGAAGGCGGCGCGCCAGTCGAGGCTGGGCGGGTAGAGCTTCTGCTCCAGGATGGCGGCGGCGAAGGCCTGCCAGCGCGCCTCGGTCATGGCGCCGATGCCGAGCGTGGCCGAGTCGCCGGAGTCGACGATGCCGCGCTGGCGGAGGACCTCGTGGCCGTAGGCGAGCAGGCCCTCGGTCATCTCGGGGTTCTCCTGTCGGATGAGGCGATGCGCGGGGGCCGGGTCGGCGTAAAGATAAGAGTACCAGCCCTCGATCGAGGCATCGACGAAGCGCTGCACGAGGTCCGGGTTGTCCTTCACCAGGGCCGAGCGGGCGGTGAGCAGGCTGCCGTAGCCGTCGAACCCGGCATCCGCCAGCAGCAGCACCACGGGGTCGAACCCGGCCTCCGTCTTGATGGCATAGGGCTCGGAGCCGATGTAGCCCTGCTGCACGGCGTCCGGGTTGGCCAGGAACGGGGCCAGGTTGAAGGTGTAGGGGCGGATCTGGCTGTCGGTGTAGCCGAATCGGGCGCGGAGGAAGTTCCACCAGCCGAGCCTGGTATCGGCGCCGATCATGACGGGCACGCCCTTCAGCGCGGCGAAGGCGTCGTGGCCGCGGCCGGGGTGGGCCAGCAGGATGGACGGGTCCTTCTGGAAGAACGCCGCGACGGCGACGACGGGCAGCTTCTCGTTGGCCATGTTGAGGGCGAGGTAGGCGTTGGAGGCGAGGTTGAGGTCGAGTCGCCCGGCAAGCAGAAGCTGGGCCTGGTTCACCTGCGGCCCACCCTGGCGGATGGTGACCTCGAGGCCGTGGCGGGCATAGATGCCGGTGGCGAGCGCCTGGTAGTAGCCGCCGTATTCCGCCTCGGCCTTCCAGTCGAGGCCGAAGGCGACCCGGTCGGCGGCGTGCGCGGGCACAGGCCCGGGAATCGACGCGGCCAGCAGAGACAACAGGCAGAGCAGGCGAAGCATGCGGCCTCCGGGCACGGGCATGGGCTATGCTGCCCCGATCCGGTGCCTTCAACAATGTCTTTGGGCCCGGGAGGAGGCGTGATGGACGAGCCGCGGATCAAGGCGAAGCTGTGGGTGCAGATGGCGCTGCGGATGGGAGACGTGGATGGGCGCCCGGGGGCGGTGTTGCGGCGGGGCGATCCGGATGCGGGGGGCGTGCTGGTGGTGTTGCGGGGCCGGTCCGGGCTGAGCGTGCTGTCGCAGGTCCGGGCGGGCGGCGGGGATGTGGCGTGGATGCAGGGAACCGGGGCCGGCGCGGTGGATCAGGCGGCGGCCGACGCCTATGTGGCGCGGCAGGTGGGGCGGGATCCGGATCTTTGGGTGCTGGAGTTCGAGGCGCCGGATCTGAAGCCGCCGTTCGAGGCGCGAATGGTTCCGTGACGGGGCCGCTTGGGTATTCACGGCTTAGTGTGTCAATTCTGCTGGGCCGGCTGTGGCTTTTGCGTCACAACGTTGTCGCAAAGCTCCAGAAGCATCTCGCACTGCCGCCAAGAGGTGTTATTGTGCGTTCACCGAGAGGCGGGGGAGCGAGTCCCGAGCCACCACCCCCGGCTGCGTGACCCGCAGAACATGAACGAGGAGAGATGACATGAAGCTCCGCAGCACGCTCTTGGCAGCGACCGTCCTGGTTGCACCAGTTGCGGCCAAGGCCCAATCGATCAGCGGCCTCTACATCGGCGCCGGCGCCGGTGCCAACTTTATGATGGATGAGCGCATCCAGAGCGTGACGCTTCCGGCGCTTGCGCCCGGTGCCGGCACGGTCGGCATCAACAAGGCGAAGGTTCGCCTCGACACCGGCTTCGTTGGCGTCGCCAGCATCGGTTACGGCCTGGGCAACGGCCTGCGCTTCGAAGTCGAGGGCGGGTATCGTTCCAACAAGTTCGACCGTGCCCGTGTGAACGGTGCGCAGGCGAGCGCTGGCGGCAACGAGAACAAGTACACGGCGATGGTCAACGTCCTGTATGACCTGGACCTGACCGCCATGGGCGGGCCGGCTCTTCCGGTCGTGCCGTATGTCGGCTTGGGCGTGGGTTACGCCTGGGCGCAGGACCAGAACGCGCGCTTCTACGGCAAGACCGGCCCGATCGCCGGTGCTCCGGGCGGGTTCGCCTCGGCGCTGCGTAGCAACGACGGCGACGGTTCGTTCGCGTACCAGGCGATCCTGGGTGCGGCGCTGCCGATCCCGACGGTTCCTGGCCTTGCGCTGACCCTCGAGTATCGCTTCATGGGCCTCGCGGAAGACCGGAACTACAAGTACCAGTACTTCGCGACGCCGACGACGTCGTTCCCGGCCGGCATCGCGACGCGCGCGCGCATCTCGATGACGGATGACTTCAACCACAGCGTCCTGGTCGGCGTGCGTTACGCCTTCAACGCCGCTCCCCCGCCCGTCATGGGCGTGGTTCCGCCGCTTCCGGCCACCGCGGCCCGCACCTACCTGGTGTTCTTCGACTGGGATCGTGCGGACCTGACGGATCGCGCTCGCCAGATCATCGCGGAGGCCGCTCAGGCCACCACGCGGGTCCAGGTGACGCGGATCGAGGTTTCGGGTCACACCGACACCACGGGCACGGCGCGCTACAACCAGGGCCTCTCGGTCCGTCGTGCGCAGAACGTCGCGGCCGAGCTGGTTCGCCTCGGCGTGCCGCGCGCCGCGATCACGACGCAGGGCTTCGGCTTCAGCCGTCCGCTGGTTTCGACCGGCCCGGGCGTGCGCGAGCCGCAGAACCGCCGCGTCGAGATCGTCCTGCGCTAAAGCAAGACGCCGACCCGGTCAGCCGCAAGCTGGCCGGATGGCAACGGAACGGGCCGGCCCACTTGTGGGCCGGCCTTTTCTGTTGGGGGCCGGGTCCGGATTGTGACTTGCGCGCACCATTCTCCCCCAAACCGTGTGCTTGGGTGCCGGGCCCGCGTATCCCGGGGGGCACGCAGGCGTTATAGATGCTGGAACGGATTCGCTGGGCCAGGTCGGCCGATCGGGAGAGTTGAGGATGACGCGCACGCTTCTACGGGCCGCGACGGTTCTGGCGTCGTTTTCGGGACTGGCGTTCACGGGAACTGCCTCCGCGCAGCCGGTGTCGGGCTTCTATGTCGGCGGCGCCGGCGGCGGGAACTTCCTGCAGCAGGAGACGGTCAGCTCGCGCAGCACGTTCGGGTCGTCGAACAGCTTCAGCACGGTCCGGGTGCCGTTCGACGCGGGCTATGTCGGGCTGGCGAGCGTGGGCTACGGCCTGGGCAACGGGCTTCGGCTCGAGCTCGAGGGGAACTACCGCTACAACGCCTTCAGCCTGATCGGAAAGTCGAACGAGCAGAAGTACGGCGGCATGGTCAATGCGCTGTTCGACCTCGATGTCGGCAGCCCCTACGTGTTCCCCTATGTCGGCGGCGGGATCGGGTATGCCGAGGTTGAGCAGCACTTCGGCAGCTTCCACCAGAGCGACGGCAGCCTCGCGTACCAGGCGATCGCCGGGCTGAGCTTCCCGGTGCCGCCGGTGGTGGGGTTGTCGCTGACGGCCGAGTATCGGTTCTATGCCTTGTCGGGCGACCGGTTCACCACGAACTCCAGCGCGGTGTTCGGCGGCGTGCCGGCGACGTTCCGCTCGTCGTCGACCGACAACTACAACCACAGCCTGCTGATGGGCTTGCGGTACGCGTTCAACGTGGCGCCGCCGGCCATCGCCATTCCGTCGCCCGTGACGCCACAGGCGCAGGCGGCGCGGACCTACCTCGTGTTCTTCGATTGGGACCGGGCGGACCTCACCGACCGGGCGCGGCAGATCATTGCGGAGGCGGCGCAGGCGACGACTCGGGTGCAGGTGACGCGGATCGAGGTGTCGGGCCATACGGACACGACCGGGACGGCGCAGTACAACCAGGGCCTGTCGGTCCGGCGGGCGCAGAATGTCGCGGCGGAGCTGGTGCGGCTCGGCGTGCCCCGGGCGTCGATCACCACGCAGGGTTTCGGGTTCTCGCAGCCGCTGGTCTCGACAGGCGCGAACGTGAGGGAGCCGCAGAACCGCCGGGTGGAGATCGTGCTGCGCTGAGCCGCACGGCCGGCCACAACAAAAAGGGCCCCGGAAGGGGCCCTTTTCATGTCGTGGTGGCTGACCTCAGGAACGGCGGCGCGCGGCGGTGCGGGTCGTGCGCTCCGGCCCGGCGCCGCACTGGATGGCGGAGATCGGCTGGGCCGCGACAGCACGCCCGGCAGCGAAGTCGGTCAGCTCGCCGTTGTTGCGCAGCGCCATCACCTCGTCGAAGACCGGCAGGTTGCGGTCGCAGAACGAGGAGCCCTGCTTGATGCCGGTCTGCGACTGGGTGTTGGCCAGCTGGGTGACGTAGTCGTCGCGCTGCTTGGCGGCATTGCGGCCGGAGCTGCGGGAGAAGTAGGTGTTGAGCGACTTGTCGGCCTGCACCAGGTCGGGGCGATACTTGACGACGAAAGCGTTGTAGCGCTCGTCGGCCTTGCAGGTGAGGGCCATGACCATCAGCTGGGTCTTGAGCGCGGTCACCTCGAGCGCGGTGTGCTCGGCCGGGCGGGTGCATTCGGCGGCCAGAAGGGGGCTGCTGACGAGGGTGGCAGCCACAAGGCTGGACAGCATCACACGCATGGGCGTCTCCTGGGTGGGGAAATGAGGAGAGACACCGAAGCGGCATCTTTCCCTTTGCGGTGAAGTAAACCCGCTATCTCCCGGCTTGCAATAGAGAAACCTTGTCTGGAGTCGGATCGTCCGAAGCTGTGGCGCGGACGCCTCGCGCGGGTGGCCCGCCCGAGTCGCGGGGCCCTGGTCCGCGAGGTCTGGGGCCGTCATAATAGGGACATGACGACTTCTTTTTCCCACGCACGAGCAGCTTGATGGACCACCCGAACTTGAACCCTTTCGACAGCTACAATGCGGCCCCGTATTTCTGCGAGTTGACGACGCGGCCGGACGAGGCGGGACCGGCGGGGCGGGTGCGGGCCCGGATCGCGGCGATCGGGCTGGAGGCGCTGCGGGACCGGGCGCGCCTGGCCGAGGACGACCTGGTGAACCTGGGCATCACCTTCACCGTCTATTCGGAAGCGACCGCCATCGACCGGATCCTGCCGTTCGACTGCATCCCGCGGATCATCGCCGCGCGGGAGTGGGCGCTGCTGGAGGCCGGGGTGGCGCAACGGGTGCGCGCGCTGAACCTTTTCCTGAAAGACATCTACAACGAACGGCACATCGTGCGGGATGGAGTGATCCCGGGTCCGCTCGTGTTCCAGAACCCCAACTACCGCCAGGAGATGGAGGGCTTCCCGGTGCGCTTCGGGACCTACGTGCATATCTGCGGGATCGACCTCGTGCGGGACCAGCAGGGCACGTTCCGTGTGCTGGAAGACAATGCGCGCACGCCCTCGGGCGTGTCGTATGTGGTGGAGAACCGGCACCTGATGCTGCGGACCTTCCCGGACCTGGTCTCGGGCATGAACCTGCGGCCGGTCGACGATTACGGGCGGCGGCTGCGGCAAGCGATGAACGACATCGCGCCGGAAGGGGTGGACGACCCGCAGGTGGTGCTGCTGTCGCCCGGCATCTACAACTCCGCCTATTTCGAGCACGTGTTCCTGGCGCGCGAGATGGGCGTGCCGCTGGTGGGCGGCGCGGACCTGACCGTGGAGGACGACCGGGTGTGGATGCGGACCACCGGGGGGCTGAAGCCGGTGCACACGATCTACCGCCGGATCTCGGACGAGTTCCTGGACCCAACGGTGTTCCGCGCGGACAGCATGCTGGGGGTGCCCGGGCTGATCCGGGCGTGGCGGCGGGGCAACGTGACGATTGCCAACGCGGTCGGCACGGGGGTTGCGGACGACAAGGCGGTATACGCCTACATGCCGCGGATCATCCGGTATTACCTGGACGAGGAGCAGATCATCCCGAACGTGGACACGCACATCTGCGGCGAGGCGGAGGGGCTGGCCTACACGCTCGCGAACCTCGAGCACCTGGTGATCAAGCCGGTGGGCGAGAGCGGCGGCTACGGGATCACGGTGGGGCCGCGGGCCAGCCGGGCGGAGTTGGACGCGGCGCGGGCGGCGCTGGTGGCCGAGCCGTCGAACTGGATCAGTCAGCCGATGATCGGGCTGTCGGTGGCGCCAACGCTGACGGAGGCCGGGCTGCGGCCGCGGCACCTGGACCTGCGGCCGTTCGCGATCACCGGGCGGGACACCTGGGTATTGCCCGGGGGTCTGACGCGGGTCGCGCTGAAGGAGGGGAGCATCATCGTGAACTCCTCGCAGGGCGGTGGTTCGAAGGACACCTGGGTGCTCGCGGAATGACGTTGCACAGCACGCCGCTGCTGACGCGGGACGCCGAAGGCCTGTTCTGGATGGCGCGCTACATCGAGCGGGTGGAGAACCTGGCCCGGCTGATCGACGTGACGCAGACCTTCGAAAGCCCGGGTCGGGAGCAGGAATCCTGGGCGGCGCTGGTGTCGATCAACGCGGACGAGGAAGGGTTGGCGGAGCGGGGCCTGTCGATCGATGGGCCGAGCGTGAAGCGGTTCTACCTGCTGGACCGGGCCAACCCGACGGGGATCCCGTATGCAATCGAGGCCGCGCGGACGAATGCGCGGACGCTGCGGCCGCTGATCAGCACCGAGATGTGGATGCAGCTCAACGTGTTCCATCGGGACGTGCTGGCCATCGACCCGGTGCTGCTGGACGGCGACTCGCTCTCGAGGCTGTGCCGGATGATTAAGGAAGGGGTGCAGGCGCACACGGGGGTGACGGAAGGGACGTTCTTCCGGGACCAGGGCTGGCACTTCTATGAGCTGGGCCGGCTGATCGAGCGGGCGGACCAGACGACTCGGCTGCTGGACATCAAGTACCACCTGCTGGTGCGCGGGTCCGAGGAAGAGCGGCGCGTGGCCGAACTGACACAGTGGAACGCGCTGCTTCGGGCGGCGGCGGGGTATCACGCGTTCCGCCGCGTGGCGCAACCGGGCTTCGTGCCGGCGGACGTGGTGGCGTTCCTGCTGGGCGACACGGCGTTCGCGCGCAGCGTGTTCCTGTGCGTGAGCCAGATGGAGATGCACCTGAACGCGCTGCGCAGCCAGTACGGGTTGCGCGACACCGCCCCGGTGCTGGCGCGGCTCGACGAGTTGCGGGCGATGCTGGGGGACTTGTCGCACCTGCGGCTGCCGGACGGGCTGCACGACTTCCTGGACCGGCTGCAGAAGGACCTGTCGAACATCGGGGCGCTGATTGGCACGATGTTCTTCCGCGACTGGCGCCCGCTGCTGGGCGAGGGGCATGGGCCGTTCCAGGGCCAGTCGCGCGGTCAGTCGCCATCCCAGGCCCAAAGCCAGAGCCAGACCCAAGGTTTGCCGTCTCCGGCCGGGGGCGCATAGCCGGCGCAAGGGCCGGAGGGCGGCCGGCGGGGCAGGGTGGCACTGTGGCGGGATCGAAGCAGGAGAAGCCGCCATGGACATGATGATGCCAGCGATCACAGCCGACCCCGACGACTCGGTGCTTTGGCAAACGGTGCTGGACCGGGCGCCGGGCGACTTCCTTTATGCGGTCACGACGATGGGGGTGTACTGCCGCCCCGGATGCCCCTCGCCCCGGCCGCTGCGCCGCAACGTGCGCTTCTTCGACACGCCGGGCACCGCCGAGTCGGCGGGGTTCCGGGCTTGCCGCCGCTGCGACCCGAAAGGCGAGCGCGCCGCGCTGGCGCGTGCGGTGGTCGAGGATGCCTGCGCGTTCATCGAGGCCGAGGAGGCGATGCCGTCGCTGGACCAGCTGGCGGGGCGCAGCGGCTATTCGCGGTTCCACTTCCTGCGGCTGTTCCGCGACCACACGGGGGTGACGCCCCGCAGCTATGCCGAGCGGGTGCGGGCGCGCCGCCTGCAGACGGCCCTGCGCGAGGGTGCCCGGGTGGTGGATGCGGTGGTGGACTCGGGCTACGGCTCCGAAAGCCGGGTCTACGAACGGACGGGGCGGCTGCTGGGCATGACCCCCGGCGCGGTGCGGCGGGGCGGCGCGGGCGAGGTGATCCGGACGGCGTTCGCGGACTGCCCGTTCGGCCGCCTTCTCGTGGGCGCGACATCGCGCGGGGTGTGCTTCCTGGGTTTCGCCGAGCCGGACGACTCGCTCATGGGCGATCTGCGCCGGCGCTTCCCGCAGGCGCAGATCCAGATGGACGACGCGGCGCTCGCCTCGACCCTGGCGGCGGTGCTGGGCTTCCTGCAGGAGCCGACTCTGGCGCTGTCGCTGCCGCTGGACCTTCGCGGCACGGCTTTCCAGCAGCGAGTGTGGTCGGTGCTGTGCACGATCCCGCCGGGGCAGACGCGGACGTATTCGCAGGTCGCGGACATGATCGGGGCGCCGCGGGCGGTGCGGGCCGTGGCGCGGTCCTGTGCGACGAACCCGGTCTCGCTGGTCGTGCCGTGCCACCGCGTGGTCGGGAAAGGCGGCGACCTCACGGGGTATCGCTGGGGCGTGCCGCGGAAGCGGGCGCTGCTGGCGCGCGAACGGGGGGCGGCCGACTGAACCGGACTGGGGCAAACCTGCCGTGCCGGACGTTCAGAGACGTGACTTCGACCGGACGCATCCCAGGTGCTATAGGCAGGTATCAAACGGACGGGGACGAACATGCACGTCATCAGGCGCCGAGGCTGGGAGATCGCGGAGCGGGAGGTGACGCCCGAGGCGTTCGTGGTCGGGCGGCGCACCCTGATGGCCGGGGCCGGTGGCGCGATCGTGGCGTCCGGATTGGTCGCGGGCCCGGCCCACGCGCAGGGTGCGCCGCGCAACGCCAAGTACGAGGCCGGGCGGGACATCACTGCGGAGAAGGACTCGACGACCTACAACAACTTCTACGAGTTCGGCACCGACAAGAGCATCTCCCGCGCGGCCCAGCGCCTGCCGGTCAGCCCCTGGACGATCAGCCTGGAGGGGATGGTCGCCAAGCCGCGCAAACTCGATCTCGACGACCTTCTGAAGCAGGTCCAACTCGAGGAGCGGGTGTACCGGCATCGCTGCGTCGAGGGCTGGGGCATGACGGTGCCCTGGACCGGCTTCCCGCTGAGCGCGCTGGTGCGGCTGGCGGAGCCGACGGCCTCGGCGAAGTTCGTGGCGTTCGAGACGCTGGCGGACCCGAAGACGATGCCCGGACTGCGGTCCAGCTCGTTCGACTGGCCCTACGTCGAGGGCGTGACGATGGCCGAGGCGATGAACGACCTGCCGTTCCTGGTGACGGGCATGTATGGCAAGACGCTGCCGAAGCAGGACGGGGCGCCGATCCGCCTGGCTATGCCATGGAAGTACGGCTTCAAGTCGGCCAAGTCGATCGTGAAGGTCACCTTCACCGACAAGCGCCCGACGACCTTCTGGGAGGGGCTGCAGCCCGCGGAATACGGCTTCTGGGCCAATGTGAACCCGGCCGTCCCGCATCCGCGCTGGAGCCAGGCGACCGAGCGGCTCATCGGGATCGACGAGCGTGTGCCGACGAAGATCTACAACGGGTATGGCGAGTTCGTCGCTTCGCTGTATTCTGGCCTCGGGAACGAGAAGTTGTTCATGTGATGGTCGCGCGCATCTTTGCGGTTCTGGCTGCAATCTCGCTGGTGGTCGCGGTGGGCATTGCCGCGCTGACCCCGCTCGGTCTGACGCTGGCGCAGGGATTGCTGAAACTCGACCACACGGCGCTGGAGTGGCTGCGCGGCCATAGCCCGGGCTGGGTGATGACGTATATCGAGATGCCGTTCCTGCTCCGGCCGCTCTGGCTGCTGCCGGCGTCGCTGGGCGTGATCTGCGCCGGCGTCGCGGCGACGTTCAACCTGGGCAAGGCCTCGCCGTCTCGGCGCCGCCGAAGCTGAGCCGCTCCTTACAGTCCGAGCTTGCGGCGGGCGAGGGCGATGACGCGGTGCGCCTCGTCCCATAAGCCGTAGGGGCCCAGCGCATCGAGGGGCGCGAAGCAGCACGCCGCGGCGTCGTCGCCGGCGCGGGGTTCGCCGCCCTGCCATTCCGCGGCGAAATCCAGGATCGTATAGTGGAACCGCACCCGGCCCTCGGCATCCCTGTGGATGCTGTCGACGTTGGCGACCAGGTGCAGCGCGCCGGCTTGTAGGCCGGTTTCCTCCAGCAGCTCGCGCCGGGCTGCGGCTTCGGCGGTCTCGCCCAGCTCCTGCGCGCCGCCCGGGATGGACCAGGTGCCGGCAGCCGGCGGCTTCGAGCGGCGGACCAGCACGACCTGACCCGGATCCGACCCGGCCCCGCGCCGGAGCAGCACGACGCCGATGCCGACCCGGGGGTGCCCGGGGTATTCGCGGCCGGACCCGGTCATGCCACGTCCTCCACCGTCAGGCCGAGGCTGCGCATCCAGGCGATGGTGTCGTCCAGCGCCGGGGCGGTGCCGTAGGCGGCCAGGGCCATCAGGCCGAAGGGCTCGCCGCCGATCTCGTCGATGCGGCCCGAGACGATGTCGAGGTCGACGCCGAACCGGCGGCCGGCTTCGCTGATGACCGGCCTTGTGGCGTTGGGCCCGGCGAAGACGACGCGCAGCAGGCGGCGGGCGGTGCCGGGCTGCGGGGCGGGCAGGCGGGCGAGCGTCGTGGGCGGGATGGTGTCGCCGATGACCTCGCCGACGAAGCGCCGGGCCAGGGCGGTCTGCGGCCGGGTGAAGACGTCGAACACCCGGCCCTGCTCGACGACGCGGCCCTGGTCGAGCACGGCGACGGTGTCGCAGATGCTTTTCACCACGCCCATCTCGTGGGTGATGAGCAACACGGTAAGGCCGAGCCGGTCCCGCAGGTCGCGGATGAGCTCGAGGATGCCGGCCGTGGTCTCGGGGTCGAGCGCGCTGGTCGCCTCGTCGCACAGCAGCAGGCGGGGGGCGCTGGCGAGGGCGCGGGCGATGCCGACCCGCTGCTTCTGCCCGCCCGAGAGCCGGGCCGGGTAGGCGTCCGCCTTATCGGTAAGCCCGACGAGCGGGAGGAGCGCGGCCACCCGGGCGTCGCGTGCGGCACGGCCGACGCCCGCGATCTCGAGCGGGAGGGCGACGTTGCCGGCCACGGTGCGGCCGGACAGCAGGTTGAAGTGCTGGAACACCATGCCGATGCCGCGGCGGGCCTGCAGCAGGGCGGCGGCGGGCAAGACGGTCAGCTCCGCGCCATCGACCCGGACCCGGCCGCTGTCGGGGCGTTCGAGCAGGTTGACGCAGCGGATGAGGGTGGACTTTCCGGCACCCGACGGGCCGATGACGCCGAAAATCTGGCCGGTGTCCACGACGAGCGAGACGCCGTCCAGCGCCATGCCGGTGCTGGCTCTCCCGCCGGGGCGATACTGCTTGCGAAGGTCCTGAAGGTCGATCAGCGGGGCGCCCGCCATGGGCTGGGATCCCCACCTGTTGCTGCGCGCAGGCGTATGGCCCGGCGCTTTCCGCGTCAACGGCTGCTTGCGCGGGGGCGCAACGCGCTTTAATCCGGGATCAACAGCGAAAACAAGACTTGGGAGGCCTCGATGCGTCTGACCCGCCGCACTGCCGTGACTGGGATGCTCGCCGCGCCCGCCCTGATGGCGCCTGCCGTGTGGCGTGGCGCTGCGGCCGCGACGCGCACGTTGAAGATCAGCCACCAGTTCCCGGGCGGCACGCTGGAGCAGGGGGACTTCCGCGACCGCCTGGCGCGCAAGTTCGCGGCCGAGGTGCAGCAGCGGACGAACGGAGAGCTGGCGTTCGAGATCTACCCCGGCTCGTCGTTGATGAAGACGGTGGCGCAGTTCTCGGCGGTGCGGCGGGGCGCGCTCGACTTCTCGGTGTATCCGCTGGCCTATGCGGGCGGCGAGGTGCCGGAGGTGAACATCGGGCTGATGCCGTGCCTGGTGACGACCTACGAGCAGGGGATGGCGTGGAAGACGCAGCCGATCGGGCAGGAGCTGACGGCGCTGCTGGACAAGCGCGGCGTGAAGATCGTCAGCTGGGTGTGGCAGGCCGGCGGCACGGCAAGCCGCAGCGTGCCGGTGGTGAACCCCGACGACGTGAAGGGGCTCAAGATCAGGGGCGGGTCGCGCGAGATGGACCTGATGCTGAAGCAGGCGGGCGGGATCATCAGCTCCGTGCCCAGCAACGAGATCTACGCGGCGATGCAGACGGGGACGCTGGATGCGGCCGTCACCTCCAGCACGAGCCTGATCTCGTTCCGGCTGGAGGAGATCAGCAAGGCGATCACCTCGGGCAAGGCCGGCAGCTTCTGGTTCATGTTCGAGCCGCTGATCATGAGCAAGCAGGTGTTCGAAAGCCTGCCGGCGCCGCATCAGCAGGCGATCGAGGCGGTGGGCACGGGGCTCGAGGCGTTCGGCCTGTCGGCGGCGCGGGCCGATGACGACGACCTGGCGCGGGTCTATGCGAAGGTGGGCGTGACCGCGCGGGAGATGGACGCCTCGGCGATCGGCAAGTGGAAGGCGCTGGCGCAGCAGACGGCGTGGAAGGACTTCGCCGACCGGAACGCGTCGTGCGCGGCACTGCTGAAGCTGGCCGAGGCTGTGGCTTGAGCACGCACGGGATCGATGCCGCCGGGGGCTCGATCCCGGCCGCGGACGTGCCGCGGCAGGGCGTGCTGGGCGCGGTGCAGGCGGTGGTGGACGCGCTGAACGGGCTGATGGCGGTGCTGTCGGCGCTGGCGATCGGGGCGGCGGGCCTGGTGCTGACGTGGGAGGTGGGCGGGCGCTACTTCTTCAGCGTGCCGTCGGACTGGCAGGACGAGATGAGCACCTTCCTGCTGATCGGCGCGACGTTCGCCTCGGCGGCCTGGGTGCAGGCGCGGCGCGGTCACGTGGCGATCGATGCGCTGGGCGCGATATTGCCGCCCGGGGTGGACCGGATGCGGCGCTGGGCGGCGGACCTGCTGAGCTTCGTCTTCGTCGCCTACTTCGCGTGGAAGAGCTACGAACTGCTGATGGAGGCGGTGACGGACGGGCAGACGACGCCTTCCGCCTGGGGGCCGCCGCTGTGGATCCCGTACCTGTGCATGACGGCGGGGATGGCGCTGCTGGCGGTGCAGCTTCTGCTGCAGGTGCTGGGGTCCCGGCATGCTGCGTCCCAGCCGGCGCACCTGGCCCTCCAGGCAGGCCCGCTGCCGCCGGGGTCGTTGCAGCCGGCCCCCCTGGCGCACTGAGCCCGACGATGAGCACCCTGCAGATCGGCCTGCTGTATGGCGGGGCGACGATCGCGGCCCTGTTCTCGGGCATGCCGATCGCCTTCGCGCTGGGCGGCGTGGCCACGGTGTTCATGATGATGTTCATGCCGGCCGCCTCGCTCGATACGATCGCGCAGAACGTCTACGAGGAGCTGGCGAGCATCACGCTGCTGACGATTCCGCTGTTCATCCTGAAGGGTGCGGCGATCGGGAAGTCCCGGGCCGGCAAGGACCTGTACGACGCGCTGCACACCTGGTTAAACCGCGTGCCGGGGGGGCTCGGGGTCGCGGTGGTGCTGGCCTGCGGGCTGTTCGCCGCGATGGCGGGAAGCTCGCCCGCGACGTGCAGCGCGATCGGCAGCTCGGGCATTCCCGAGATGCGGCGGCGGGGGTATTCGCCGGGGTTCGCGGCGGGGCTGGTGGCGGCGGGTGGCACGCTCGGCATCCTGCTGCCGCCCAGCATCGTGCTGATCCTGTATGCGGTGGCGGCGGAGCAGTCGCTGGGGCGGCTGTTCCTGGCGGGGATCGGGCCCGGGCTGCTGCTGGTGGCGCTGTTCGCCGGGTATGCGGTGCTGCGCTGGCGCAAGGAGTTCGCGGATGCGGCGGTGGTGGCCGGGGCCGGCGGGGTATCGAGCGAGATATTGCGCCGGGACAGCTTCACCATGAGCCAGAAGTTCCGGGCACTGCCGCGGGTGCTGCCGTTCCTGGTGCTGCTGACCGGCGTCATGGTCGCGCTGTACGGCGGGATCGCGACCCCCAGCGAGACGGCGGGGCTGGGCGCGGTGATGGCGCTGGCGTTGATCGCCCTCGTCTATGGCGCGTTCCGGCTGGCGGACCTCAAACCGATCTTCGCCGGCACGATCGGCGAGAGCGGGATGCTGCTGCTGATCATCGGGATGAGCCTGCTGTACAGCTACGTGATGAGCTACCTGCATATCAGCCAGGGTGCCGCGGGGTGGATCGTCGGGCTGCATCTGGGCAAGTGGCTGCTGCTGGCCGCGATCCTGGTTCTGGTGGTCGTGCTGGGGTTCTTCCTGCCGCCGATCTCGATCATCCTCATGACGGCGCCGATCATCCTGCCGCCGCTGCGGGAGGCGGGGTTCGACCTGATCTGGTTCGGGGTGGTGATGGCCGTGGTGATGGAGATGGGGCTGATCCATCCGCCGGTCGGCCTCAACATCTTCGTCATCAACCGGATCGCGCCGGATATCGGGCTCGGCCCGATCATCTGGGGCACGCTGCCCTTCGTGGTGCTGATGGCCGTCGCGGTGGTGATCCTGTCGTTCGTGCCGGGGATTGCGATGGGGCTGCCGAACCTGGTCTACGGCAGGTAGCTATGGCGCAAGCGGTGTCGGGGGCCGGTGGGCCTGGACGAAGGCCCAGACGTCGTCCAGCACCGGGGCCCGGCCCGCGAACAAGGGGGCGAAGGCGGTGACGATGCCGATATGTCCGAGCGCCGGGTAAATCCGGCTCTCGACCGGGCCGCCGAGGCTACGGACCCGGCGGGCGAGGCGCTCGGTGTTGCGGGGATCGACGATGGTGTCGTCGGTGCCGGCCAGCAGAAGCAGCGGGGGGTTGTGGCCGTCGGCGTAGGTGATGGGCTGGCTGGCCGGCCCGTCGTTCACCGACGCGAAGACGGGGATGACCGCCGGGTCGGTGATGGGCAGGAAGTCGTAGGGCCCGGCCAGGCCGACGACGCCGGCCAGGCGGTCCCGCGTGGCGCCGGCGCGGACGAGGTAGGTGGGATCGAGCGCCAGCATCGCCGCGTCGTATGCCCCGGCGGAGTGGCCGACCAGGAAGACGGCGCGGGGATCGGCACCGAGCTCGGCGGCATGGGCCAGGGCCCAGGCGACGGCCTGGGCGTTGTCGTCCAGGAAGCCCGGGAACTGCACCTCGGGAAACATGCGGTAGTTGGGCACGACGACGATGGCGCCGCGTGCGGCGAGCGGGCGGGCGACGAAGGGATAGAGCGACTTGTCGCCGGTGCGCCAGCTGCCGCCATAGAGGAAGACCAGCAGCGGCCCACCAGGCTGTGCCGCATGCGGCGCGGGCTTGTAGACATCGAGCGTGCGGCGCGGCCCGGGTCCGTACGGGATGTCGTGCACGACCGTCGTGTCCCCCGCGGGAACGGTGGCGTTCAGCACGTCCGCGGGGCTGCAGCCGGCCAGCAGGACAGCCCCGAGCACGATGAGCCACGACAGAAACGGGTTGGGGCGGGCGGCCATGCCTATGACTTCGTCACGTTCCAGAACAGGGGGGCCTGGCCTTTCAGGTGTCCGGTGAGGTTGGAGCGCCAGGCGGCGGATTGGAAGTACTGGCCCAGAGGTACGAACATGCCCTGATCGAACGCATCGGCCTGGATGCGGGTTGCCAGGCTGCGACGGGTCGGTTCGTCGGGGGCGTCGATCCAGGCGTCGCGCAGCGCCTCCATGCCGGGGTTGGTGGGCCAGCCGTACCAGGCCTTGTCGCCGGTGCCCCGAAGCGCCGGGGCGGAGAGCGGGTCGGTGTAGTCGAGCGCCGGGAAGCTGGTGCAGAACAAAGACCAGCCGCCCTTGTCGAGCGGCGCCTTGCTGGTGCGGCGCTGCACGACGGTGCCCCAGTCCATGGCAGCGTCCTGCACGTTGACGCCGATGCGCTTCAGGGTCGCGGCGCACACCTGCGTCATGGCGTCGTAGAAGGGCTGGTCGGTGGGGTGCAGCAGCACGAGCGGCTGCCCGTCGTAGCCGGACTTCTGCAGCAGGTCGCGGACCTCCGCGAGGGGACGTCCGGCGATGCGGTCCATGCCGGCGTCGTTGGCGTAACGCGTTCCCGGCAGGAAGCAGCCGATGGGCGCGTTGTAGCTGGCGGTGTCGTCGCCCATGACGGCCTGCATGACCTCCGTCGGGTCGATCGCGGCCAGGATGGCCTGGCGCAGCAGGCGGTTGGTGGTGGGGCCCTGCAGGTGGTTGAAGCGCAGCACGGGATACAGGCCATAGGGGTCGAGCTTGCCGACGACGACGCCCTTGTCCTTCTGCAGCGAGGGGATGAGGTCGGGGATCGGCATCTCGAGCCAGTCGATCTCGCCGGAGCGGAGCGCGTTCGCGGCGGTCTGGGGCTCGGGGATGATGCGCCACTCGACACGGTCGACCAGGGCACGCTTGGCGCCGGCGACGCTGCTGGGGGCGTCGTCGCGGGGCCGGTAGGCCTCGTTGCGGGCAAAGGCGATGCTGCTGCCGGCCACGTACTCGTCCGGCAAAAAGCGGAAGGGCCCGCTGCCGACGATCTCGGTGATCTGCTTGAACGGGTCGGTGCGGGCGATGCGCTCGGGCATGATGAAGGCCGGGCTGGGCTGGGTCTTGGCCAGGGCGTTCAGCAGTGGCGGAAAAGCCCGCCGCAGGCGGAGGACGAGGGTGCGGTCGTCCGGCGCTTCCATCGCGTCGAGCAGGGCGAGGATGGACCCGCCCAGGCTGTCGCGGCGCATCCAGCGGTCGAGCGAGGCGATGCAGTCCTGGCCGCGGACCGGCGTGCCGTCGTGGAAGGCCAGGCCTGGGCGGAGGCGGATGGTCCAGCGGCGTCCGTCATCCTCGACCGTGTGGCCCTCGGCCATCTGCGGGCGGGGCTGGAGCGCGTCGTCCGTGCCGTACAGGGTGTCGAAGACGAGGTAGGCGTAGTTGCGGGTGACCGTGGCCGTGGTCCAGACGGGGTCGAGGCTGGTGAGGTTGGCCTGCGGGACGAAGACGAGGGTGCGGTTGCGGGCGGATTGCGCCAGGGCCGGCCGGGCGAGTGCAGACGGGACGAGGAGGGAAGCCGGAAGGGGTGCCTGGATCAGGGCAGTCGCGACAGTCGAAGCGGTGCGGGTGACGAAGGTGCGCCTGTCCATTGTTTCGTAATCCTCTCGTTTCTTGGATTCAGCATTAAATGATTGCCGGTCTGTTGCAAAGCTATTGACGGCTTTTGTTTAGGCCCGCAACGATTCGACCGAGGTTGACGTGGATGCGGAGGGCACAGGATGGTCGAACGCGACGAACAGCTATCGTCCTCGGAGCAGTCGGATGTTGCGGACCTGCTGATCCTGCAGCGGTCCGGGTTGTTCGACGGCGGGTGGTTCCTGGAGCGGAACGCGGACCTGGCGCACCCCGGTGCCGATCCGCTGGGGCATTTCCATCGGTATGGCTGGCGGGAGAACCGGTGGCCGAACGCCTATTTCGAGCCGCTGTGGTACATCGCGCAGAACCGGGACGTGCGGGAGAGCGGGCTCGACCCGCTGCTGCACTATGCCGAGCATGGGGAGGCCGAAGGCCGGCGCCCGATCGCCTATTTCGACCCGATCTGGTATCGGGAACGGTATCAGGTCCCGGCCGGGACGCTGTGCCTGGCGCACTTCCTGGCGTATCGTCGGACCGGGGCGTTCAGCCCGATCCCGGAGTTCGACGCCGCGTTCTACAGCCAGCGGTATCCGGACGTGGCGGCGGCGGGGATGGACCCGTTCGAGCATTACATGGTGCAGGGCGCGGCCGAGGACCGGGAGCCGTCGCCCGAGTTCGACCCGCGCTACTATCGGGCGCGATACCTGCGCCACCTGCCGACGGCGATCCCGCTGCTGCATTACCGGCAGAGCCGGCATCTGCCAGGCGTCTTCCCGATCTGCCCGCCGCAGGATTCCGACATCCCGACCGAGGTGCGGCGCAACACGCGGCCCGGGCCGCTGTTCGAGGAGCTGCAGCCGATCCGGGCGGCCGGGCAAGGCAGCGGCGCCGGAGCCCGGCGCCCGATGGTCCTGGCATTCTATCTGCCGCAATTCCATCGCGTGCCGGAGAACGACGGCTGGTGGGGCAAGGGCTTCACCGAATGGACCAACGTGAGCCGGGCGGTGCCGCGCTTCGTCGGGCACTACCAGCCGCGCATCCCGCGCGACCTCGGGCACTACACGCTGGATGGCACGGACGTGCTGCGGCGGCAGGCGGAGATGGCCCGGGCGGCGGGCATCCATGGCTTCGTGTTCTATATGTACTGGTTCGACGGCAAGCGCCTGCTGGACGGGCCGCTGGAGTCGCTGCTGGCGGAGACGACGCTCGAACTGCCGTTCTGCCTGATGTGGGCGAACGAGAACTGGACCCGGCGCTGGGACGGGTCCGAGCACGAGGTGCTGCTGGCGCAGACCTACCGCACCGCCGACGAGGCAGCCCTGGTCGGGACCTTCGTGCGGTATTTCGAGGACCCGCGCTACATCCGGCTGGAGGGCCGGCCGGTGCTGATGGTGTACCGGGCCGGGTTGATCCCGCAGGGTGCGGTCCCGCGCTGGCGGCGGCTGTTTGCGGCCATGGGCGAGGACCCGCTGTTCGTGATGGCGCAGAGCTTCGGCGACCGTGACCCGCGGCGGCTCGGCATGGATGCGGCGGTCGAGTTCCCGCCGCACAAGCTGGTCGAGCGGCTGGAGATGGTGAACCCGTCCTTGCAGCTGCTGGATCCCGCGATGACGGCGCAGGTCTATGCGTACGAGGCGTTCGCCGCGGCGTCGGACCTGGCGCCGGCGCCCTACCCGCTTATCCGCACCGCGGTGCCCGGCTGGGACAACGATCCCAGGCGGCAGGGCGCGGGGATGGTGGTGCACGGCGCGACCCCGGCCGCCTACCAGGCGTGGCTCGAACGGCTGATCCGGGCGGCCCGGGACCAGCCGGTGGGCGGGGAGGCGCTGGTGTGCATCAACGCCTGGAACGAGTGGGGCGAGGGCGCCTACCTGGAACCCGACGTGCATTTCGGCGCGGCGTTCCTGAACGCGACGGGCCGGGCGGTGGCCGGGGTGGGCACGGGCGCCGGCCGCACCCGGCTGCTGCTGGTGGGCCACGACGCGTTCCCGGCGGGCGCGCAGCTGCTGCTGCTGAGCCTGGGGCGGGTGCTGCGGCATGTCCGGGGCATCGAGGTGGCGTTCGTGCTGCTGGGCGACGGCGCGCTGCTGCCGCAGTATCGCGCGGTGGGGCCCACGACGGTGGTCCCTGGCGGGCCGGACCTGCCGCGGCACCTGGCGGCGCTCGCCGGGCAGGGGTTCACGACGGCGGTGGTCAACAGCAGCGCCGCGGCCGGGGCGTGCGAGGCGCTGGCCGATGCCGGGGTGGCGTTCACGCTGCTGGTGCACGAGATGCCGCAGATCCTGCGCGCGCGGAACCTGGTGGGCGTGCTGCGGGACGGGGTGGGGTTGGCGCGGCGGGTGGTGTTCGGGGCCGCGCATGTGCGGGACCGGGTGGCCGAGCTGGTGCCGCTGCCGCCCGAGCGGACGGACGTGCTTGCGCAAGGGCTGTACCGCCCGGTCGGGGCGGTGGACCGCGCGGCGCGGCGCGCCAGCCTGCGGGTGCCGGACCGCGGGATCCTGGCCGTGGGGATCGGCTATGCGGACCTGCGCAAGGGGTTCGACCTGTTCATCCAGGCCTGGCGCGTGGCGCAGCGCGGCGGCGGCCCGGTGCACATGCTGTGGGTCGGCGACATCGACCCGGCCCTCCACGCCCATCTGGGCGCCGAGATGGCGGCCGCGGCGGCCACCGGCACCTTTCACCACCGCCCGTTCGCGACCGACGGCGCGGACTGGCTGGCCGCGGCCGACGTGCACCTGCTGACCTCCCGCGAGGACCCGCTGCCGACGGTGGTGATGGAGGCGATGTCGGCGGGCATACCGACGGTCGCCTTCGAGGAGAGCGGCGGCGCGCCGGACCTGCTGCGGGACTGCCAGGCGGGGGCCGCGGTGCCGCTGGGCGACGTGCAGTCGATGGTGCGGCAGATGCGGGTGCTGGGGAAGCGCGCCACAGGCGCGCAGCTCGGCGCGCGGGCGGCGCTGGCGCAGCGGGCGCGCCGGCTGTTCGACTTCGACGCCTATGCCGGGGCGCTGCTGGCGATGGCCGAGCCGGGACTCCTGGACGTGTCGGTGGTGGTGCCGTCCTACAACTATGCCCGCTACCTGCCGGACCGGCTGTGGTCGATCTTCCACCAGGCGCATGCGGTGGCGGAGGTGATCGTGCTGGACGACGCCTCGAGCGACGACAGCGAGGCGGTGGTGCGCCGGGTCGCGGCCGAGGCCGGGCGCGTGGTGCGGTGGGAAGGCGCGGCGCAGAACAGCGGCAGCGTGTTCCGGCAGTGGCGTCGGGCGGCCGCCGCGGCGCGGTCGGAGTGGCTGTGGATCGCCGAGGCGGACGACCTGGCCGAGCCCGGCTTCCTGGCGGCGCTGGCGGGCGCGCTGCGCGACGTACCGGACGCGGTGATGGCGTTCAGCGACAGCCGGGCGGTGGATGCCGCGGGCAAGACGCTGTGGCCGGACCACCAGGCGTACTACCGGCAGAGCGGCGGCGCGCGTCTGGCGCGCGACGGGGTGATGGATGCGGGGGAGGCGCTGCGGACGTGCCTGGCGGAGCGGAACCTGATCCTGAACGCCAGCGCGGTGCTGTGGCGGCGGACGGCGCTGCTGGCCGCGCTGGAGCGCTGCGGGCCGGAGCTGGAGACGTTCGAGATGGCCGGGGACTGGCGGCTGTATGCCGAGCTGCTGTCGGGCGGGGGGCGGGTGGCGTACGTGGCGCAGCCGCTGAACGGGCACCGCCGGCATGACGCGAGCGTGACGCAGCGCCTGCCGGTGGAGGCGCATCTTGACGAGGTGCGCCGGATGCAGCGGCACATGCGCCGACTGCTGGGCCGCCCGCCGGGCCTGGCGGAAAATCAGCGCCGGGCGCTGGCCGCGACGCGGACGGCGCTGGCCGCACAGCGCACCCAAGCGGTGAAGCGGGGCGGCTGACACGGACGATCACGCGAAGCGCGCTGCGGAGGAGGGCGTGAAAGGCGGGACCACGACACGGAGGAGCGGAGAAGGTGACCCTCGCGGAAGCCTGGCTTGGTCTTCACGCCGGACGCGCCTCGTTCGAGCGGTTGCCCAGGCCGGCTGACGCGGGCCTTGTGGGTGGGGATGAACCCTGCGAGGAGGAGGCAAGAAGAAACGACGGGGGATCCGATGCGCGCCTTTCATCTCGGCCTGGTGGCCACGCTGTGCCTTTCGCCAGCTTGCGCGCAGGAGCGTCTCCCGACGCTTGTGCAAGAGCGTCTCCCGACGCTTGTGCAAGAGCGTCTCCCGACGCTTGTGCAAGAGCGTCTCCCGACGCTTGTGCAAGAGCGTCTCCCGACGCTTGTGCAAGAGCGTCTCCCGACGCTGGCCCCGGCGCAATACGACGAGGCGCAGCGGCAGGCGGTGGCCGACTTTCTCGCGGCCCGCAAGGTGCCGATCTCGGGCCCGTTCGAGCCGATGCTGTACAGCCCGCATGTGATGACGCTGGCGCGGTCGATGGGCGACTACCTGCGCTACAAGTCGGGGATCGGGAACACGCTGTCGGAGCTGGTGATCGTCGTGACGGCGCGGGAGTGGTCGCAGGATTACGAGTGGTCGGTGCACGCGCCGATCGCGGTGAAGGCGGGCATCCGGCCCGAGATCGTGGCGGCGATCCGCGACGGGCGGCGGCCGGAGGGGATGAGCGACGACGAGGCGACGGTCTACGACTTCACGACGGAGCTGCACCGGAACCACCGCGTGTCCGACGCGACCTATGCGCGGGCGGAGAAGCGGTTCGGCAAGCCGGCGGTCGTCGATCTCGTGGGGATCACCGGCTACTACACGTTCCTGGCGATGCAGCTGAACACGGCGCAGTTCAGGGCCAAGGGCGGCCCGTCGCTGCCGCATTTCCCCGACTGATCGGCCATCCCGCACCGGGCCAGCCGGCGGCTGCGCGCCAACGTCATCGAACGCAGCCGCCCTTGCCCCGTTCTGCAAGGGTCGATGCGCGGGGCGTCCCATATCAGAGCGCCCGAGCGATCGGCCTTGCACTCTGTTGACCTCGGTCAACCGTCTGCATTCGTCATCAAACGCTACCCCGACCCGTCACCGCACTTCAAGCACTGGACGCCGCGGCAGTTAAGGCATCAGCGGCCGGGTGGGCCCGCCGCGGACGTGCGGCATCATGATCATGTCCCAGATGCTGGGCATCTCGCCGACGGGGACATGCACCAAAGCGGGCGCGCGCAGGGCGAAGGCTTCGTGGAGGCGGGCCTCGAGCTGGGCGGGCGTTTCGGCGCGGAAGGCGGCGATGCCGAAGCTCTCGGCGAAGCGGACGAAGTCGGGGTTGGCGAGGTCGTTGGCGATTTCGCGGCCGCCCCACGCCTGCTGCTGGATGCGCTTCACGTTGCCGAAATGGCCGTCGTCGAACACGACCACCACCACCGGCAGGTTGTGGCGCTTGGCGGTGGCCAGCTCGAACGCCTGGTAGCCGAAGCCGCCATCGCCGGCGATGCTGAGGACGGCGCGCCCGGGGCAGGCGGTCGCGGCCCCGAGCGCCGTGCCGTAGCCGTAGCCGAGGTTGTCCTGGTAGCCGGAGAAGAAGCGGCGCGGCGCCTCGACAGGGAAGGCGATGCGGGCGGCGAACCCGATCTGCGTGACCTCGTCGACCAGCAGGCCGTCCTCTGGCAGGGCGGCGCGCATGGCCCGCAGGAAGCCCATCTGCGGCTCGAGCCGGGTCAGGCGTTCGGCAAGCCAGGCGCGGTGGCCCGCAAGCTCCGGCTCCCGCGAGGGGCGCACCCGGTTATGGGCGGGCAGGCGGTCCAGCAGGGCGCGCAGGCCGTGGGCGGCGTCGGCCACCATCTCGCAGGCCGGCGGCGTGTAGCGGCCGGGTTCGGCCGGGTCGATGTCCAGCCGGACGACCTGCAGCCCGTCGTCGAGCCCCCATTGGCTCTGCGGGTAATAGAGGCGGGTGCCGACGCCGAACACGACGTCGGCCGTCTCCCACAGGCGGCGGCCGACGGGGTAGGGGGCGGCCAGGCGGTGGCTGGTGGGCAGGATGCCGCGGCCCCGGCGGTACGACATGACCGGAGCCTCCAGCATCTCGGCCAGGCGCAGGACCTCGGGCGCCGCATCCATCGCGCCGCCGCCGACGACGATGAGGGGACGCTGGGCGCTGCCGAGCAATCGGGCGGCACGCAGGACGGCGTCGGGGTCGACCTCGGGGTGGGATGGGGGAAGCGGGGAGTGGATCGCAATCGGGGCGGTCTTCGTCCAGGTGTCGATCGCGCATTCCAGCGCCACGGGGCGACGCCGGCCGGACATGGCGGCATGGAGCGCTGCGGCAGCGAGGGCGCTGGCGTCGCCGGGCCCGTCGATGCGGGCGGCGAACTTGGTCAGGTGGCGCAGCAGGCCCAGCTGATCCGGGATCTCGTGCAGGTGGCCGTAGCCACGGTCGATGGCGTGGGCCGGGATCTGGCCCACCAACGCCAGCACCGGCGCCTCCATGCCCCAGGCGGTCAGCAGGGCGGCGGTGGCGTTGAGCAGGCCGGGGCCGGGGACGGCGGCGAAGGCCTGCGGCCGCCCGGTCGCCAGGGCGGCGCCGAGCGCCATGTAGGCGCCGGTCTGCTCGTGCCGGGCATGCAGCATGCGGACCTGGTTGCGGGCCTTGTACAGCGCGTCGAACAGCGGGTCGTTGTGCACGCCCGGGACGCCGTAGACGGTGTCGATCCCGTGCCCGACCAGGGTCGCCACCACCGCTTCGGCCGTCGTCATTGGCTGCATCCGCGCTCCTGAAGCCGGACGCCCTGTCCGGCCGTTGACACCCCGAGACCCCGGCCATACCACTTGCCGCACAAGAAAACATCGGGGAGTCCGGGTCATGAACCGGCGTCACGCCATCCTGCTTGCCGCGACCGTGGCTTCCATCGCCTTGGCTCCTGCTTGGGCTCCCGCTTGGGCGCAAGTGAAGATCGGGGTCAGCATCTCGACCACCGGGCCCGCGGCCAGCCTGGGCGAGCCGCAGCGGCGCTCGATCGCGCTGATGCCGACGGAGATGGGCGGCCAGAAGGTGGAATGGATCGTGCTGGACGACGGCGCGGACAGCACGAAGGCGGTGGCCAACATGCGCAAGATGATCGACGAGAACGCGGTGGACGCGATCATCGGCAGCAGCACGACCCCGGCCTCGTTGGCGATGGTGGACGTTGCGGCCGAGAAGCACGTGCCGATGATCTCGCTGGCAGCGAGCGCGCGGCTGATCGAGCCGATGGACCCCGCCCGGCACTGGGTGTTCAAGACGCCGCAGAACGACAGCCTGATGGCCGATGCGATCGCCGAGCACATGGCCAAGGCGGGCGTGAAGACGGTGGGGTTCATCGGCTTCAACGACGCCTATGGCGACGGCTGGCTGACGGAGGCGACGCGCGCCTTCAAGGCGAACGGCATCTCGATCGTGGCGACGGAGAAGTTCGCGCGCAACGACACGAGCGTGACGGGCCAGGTGCTGAAGCTGGTGGCGGCCAAGCCGGACGCCGTGCTGATCGCCGGCGCAGGGACACCGGCCGCGCTGCCGCAGAAGGCGCTGCACGAGCGGGGCTATGCCGGGAAGTACTATCAGACGCACGGGATCGCGAACGCGGACTTCCTGCGCGTGGGCGGCAAGGACGTGGAGGGCACGGTGCTGCCCGCCGGGCCGGTGCTGGTGGCCGCCCAGCTGCCGGATTCGAACCCGATCAAGAAGGTGGCGCTCGATTACGTCACGCGATACGAGGCGGCCAACGGGGTGGGCAGCTTCGCCACCTTCGGCGCCCATGCCGCCGACGCGGCGATCCTGCTGCAGCATGCCATCCCGATCGCGCTCAAGACGGCAAAGCCCGGCACGCCGGAGTTCCGGTCCGCGCTGCGCGACGCGCTGGAAGGCGAGAAGGACATCGTGCTGAACCACGGTGTGGCCACCATGACCGCCACGAACCATAACGGGTTCGACACGCGGGCCCGCGTGATGGTCACGATCCAGGATGGCGCGTGGAAGCTGCTCCCCTGACCCACCCCGTCCGCGTCTGATCGGTCCCGCACCGTGGACGCGGACATCCTCCTGATCCTGTTGCAGGACGGCGTGGTGAACGGCGCGATCTATGCGCTGCTGGCGCTGTCGCTGGTGCTGGTGTTCGCCGTCACCCGGGTGATCCTGATCCCGCAGGGCGAGACGGTGGCCTATGGGGCGCTGACCTATGCCGCCCTGACCGAGGGCCGGGTGCCCGGCAGCCTGTGGCTTCTGGGGGCGCTGGGCGGGCTCGCGTTCCTGGCGGGCCTGCTGACGTTGCGGCGGACCCTGGCCGCGGGGGCGGTTCTGGCGCTGGCGGCGGAGACGCTCGTGGTGCCGGGGGTGGTGACCGCCGCGGTGCTGTGGCTGGCGCCGCTGCGGCCGGGCATCCTGGTGTCGGCGGTGCTGACGCTCGCTGTGGTGACGCCGCTGTCGCCCTATCTGTACCGGATCGCCTACCAGCCGCTGGCGGAGGCGTCCGTGCTGGTGCTGCTGATCGCCAGCGTGGGGGTGCACCTGGCGCTGGTGGGGCTGGGGCTCGTGTTCTTCGGGCCCGAAGGGTATCGCGCCCCCGGGTTCTCGGACGCGCAGCTGACGGTCGGCAGCCTGATGGTCCCCGGGCAGGCGATCTGGATCGTGGGGGTCACGGTCGCGCTGATGGCGGGGCTGGCGGCGTTCTTCGGCGCGACGCTCTCGGGCAAGGCGCTCCAGGCCACGGCGATCAACCGGCTGGGCGCGCGGCTGGTCGGGATCGCGACATCGCTCTCGGGGCGGATCGCGTTCCTGATGGCGGGGGCGATCGGCACGCTGTCGGGCATCCTGATCGCGCCGCTGACGACGGTCTATTACGACAGCGGCTTCCTGATCGGGCTGAAGGGGTTCGTCGCGGCCATCATCGGCGGCCTGGTCAGCTACCCGCTCGCGGCGCTGGCGGCCGTGCTGGTGGGCTGCGTCGAAAGCCTGTCGAGCTTCTATGCCAGCGCGTTCAAGGAGGTGATCGTGTTCACGGTCATCATCCCGGTGCTGCTGTGGCGCTCCTGGCGCAGTCCGGCGGAGGAGGAGTGAGCGCGTTCGGCCGTGCCTGGCCGGCGCTGCTGCTGCTCGCGTGGCTGTGTGTGCCGCTGCTGCCGGTGCCGAACTTCTGGGTGACGCTGGCCAACTACGTGGGCATCGCCGGTATCGTGGCGATCGGCCTGGTGGTGTTGACCGGCTACGGCGGCATGACCAGCTTCGGGCAGGCGACGTTCATGGGGTTCGGGGCCTACACGACGGCGATCCTGACGACGCAGGCGGGGCTGTCGCCATGGCTGACGCTGCCGCTGGCGCTGGTGGCCAGCGGGGTGGCGGCGCTGTGCATCGGGGCGGTCACGCTGCGGCTGTCGGGGCACTACCTGGCGCTGGGCACGATGGCCTGGTCGGTCAGCCTGTACTACGTGTTCGCCAACCTGGACCTGTTCGGGCGCAACGACGGGATCTCCGGCATCCCGCCGCTGTATCTCGGCACGGTGCCGCTGGTCTCGAGCCGGGCGTACTTCGTCGTGGTGTGGGTGGCGGTCGGGGTCGCGCTGCTGGCGACGGGCAACCTGCTCGACAGCCGGGCAGGGCGGGCGATCCGGGCCCTGCGGGGCGGCGCGGCGGCGGCGGCGAGCTTCGGGGTGGACCTTCCCCGCACGCGCATCCTGGCCTTCGTCTATGCGGCGATGCTGGCGGGGCTCGCCGGGTGGCTGTACGCGCACATGCAGCGCAGCGTGAACCCGACGCCGTTCGGGCTGAACGCCAGCATCGAGTACCTGCTCATGGCCGTGGTGGGCGGCGCGGGGGCGCTGCCGGGCGCCCTGCTGGGGGCGGCGCTGGTGACGGTGATGAACGACCAGCTGCAGGACCTGCTGCCCCGCCTGCTGGGCCACGCCGGCAACTACGAGACGATCGTGTTCGGCGCGGCGCTGGTGCTGATCCTGCAACGGGCGCCGGACGGTCTGTGGCCGTTGCTGCGGCGGCGTGTGCATCGGGTTGTGCGGCCGGTCGACACCGCCGCAGCGGCGCTGGCCCGGCGCACCCTGCCCGCGCCCGGCAGCCCGGTGCTGCGCGCCACGGGGCTGCGGAAAGTGTACGGCGGGCTGGTGGCGGTGAACGACATCGCGCTCCATCTGGACGCCGGCGAGATCGTCGGCCTGATCGGCCCGAACGGCGCCGGCAAGAGCACGACCTTCGACCTGCTGACCGGCGTGACCCGGCCGACTGCGGGCGAGGTGCGGATCCTGGATCAGCTGCTGGGCCACGCGACCCCGCAGCGCGTGGCCCGGCTTGGCGTCGCCCGCAGCTTCCAGCACGTGAAGCTGGTGCCGGGGATGACGGTGCTGGAGAACGTGGCGCTGGGTGCGCACCTGCGGGGGCGCGCCGGGGCGGGCGCGGCCTTGCTGCGGCTGGACCGGGCGGACGAGGCCGGGCTGTTCGCCGAGGCGGCGCGGCAGATCGAGCGCGTGGGGCTGACGGCCGAGGCGCACCGCCCGGCCGACAGCCTGGCGCTGGGCCAACAGCGCGTGGTCGAGATCGCGCGGGCGCTGTGCCTCGATCCCGTGCTGCTGCTGCTGGACGAGCCGGCGGCCGGGCTGCGGCATGCCGAGAAGCACGCGCTGGCGGCGCTGCTGCGGCGGCTGCGGCAGGACGGGGTGACGATCCTGCTGGTCGAGCACGACATGGACTTCGTGATGGGGCTCACGGACCGGCTGGTGGTGATGGAGTTCGGCACCAAGCTGGCCGAGGGGCTGGCCGCCGCGGTGCGGGCCGATCCGCGGGTGATCGAGGCCTACCTGGGCGCGCCGGCGTGACGATCCTGTCGGTCGAGGGGCTGAGCGTCGCCTATGGCGGGATCGGCGCGGTGCACGATGCCAGCCTGTCCTTGAACAAAGGGGAGATCGTGACCGTCATCGGGCCGAACGGGGCGGGCAAGACGACGTTGCTGAATGCGGTGATGGGGGTGCATCCGGGCCGCGGCCGGGTGCGGTTCGCCGGGCAGGACGTGGCGCATCTGTCGATCGAGGACCGGGTGCGTGCGGGGATCGGGCTGGTGCCCGAGAAGCGGGAGCTGTTCTCGACGATGTCGGTCGAGGACAACCTGCGGCTGGGCTTCTTCCGGCACCGGCGGCAGGGCCGTGCGCCGGCGCGGGCGGCCTTGGAGGAGGTCTACGGGCTGTTCCCCCGTTTGCGGGAACGGCGGCGGCAGCATGCCGGCACGCTCAGCGGGGGGGAGCGGCAGATGCTGGCGATGGGGCGGGCGCTGATGGGCAAGCCCGATCTGCTGATGCTCGACGAGCCCAGCCTGGGCCTGGCGCCGCTGATCGTGCGGGAGATCTTCACCATCATCGCGGACCTGCGCGCGCAGGGATGCGCGGTGCTGCTGGTGGAGCAGAATGCCCGGGCGGCGCTGCGGGTCGCCGACCGCGGCTATGTGCTGGAAACCGGGCGGATCACGCTGGAGGGGCCGAGCGCCGCCCTGGCCGCGGATGCCCGGGTGACCGCGACTTATCTGGGTGGGGGCTGATCGATGGCGGAGCTGGACCCTCGTCCTACGCTGGCCAAGCCGGACGATGATCCCTTCCTCTGGCTGGAGGAGGTGGAGGGCGAGCGGGCGCTGGCCTGGGTGGCCGGGCAGAACGCGGCGACGATGGCGCAGCTGGGGGGCGCGGCGCTCGAGGCGGACCGCGACGCCTTGCTGGCCATCCTGGACCGTCCGGACAACATCCCGAACCCCGTGCGGCGGGCCGGGCTGATCTACAACTTCTGGCGCGACGCAGCCCAGCCCCGGGGCATTTGGCGGCGCACCAGCCTGGCCTCGTTCCGGACGGCGGCGCCGGACTGGGACGTGCTGCTCGACCTCGACGCACTGGCGGCCTCGGACGCGGAGGACTGGGTGTGGCACGGCGCATCGACCCTGCCGCCCCGGCACGACCGGGCGGTGCTTCATCTGTCGCGCGGCGGCGGCGACGCGGTGGTGCTGCGGGAGTTCGATCTGGTGGCCCGGCGCTTCGTGCCGGACGCGGAGGGCGGGTTCAACCTGCCGCAGGCGAAGGGCGGCATCATTTGGCTGGACCGGGACACGGTGCTGCTGATGGCAGCACTCGGCGAGGGGATGGCGACGACCTCCGGCTATGCGCGCACGGTGCGGCTGTGGCGGCGCGGCACGGACCCGCTGGCGGCCTCCGTGCTGTTCGAGGTGGCGGCCGACCAGCTGAGCGCCTGGGCGAGCCTCGACCGCACGAACGGGGCCCTGAGCTTCGTCGCGGTGCTCGGCTTCTACGACGCGGAGGTGTGGCAGGGCGACCGCACCGGGCCGACGCAGCGGCTGGACGTGCCGACGGACGCCAAGGTCATGGTCGAAGGCGCCTGGCTGGCGGTCAAGCCGCGCGGGGCCTGGACCGTCGGCGGGCAGACCTACGCGCCCGACACGGTGCTGGGCACGTCGCTGGCCGCATACCTGGCGGGCGAGCGGGCGATGACGGTGCTGTTCACGCCGTCGCCGCGCCGGGCGGTCCGCGGCTTCTTCTGGGCGGCGGGGCGGTTGGTTGTCTCCGTGCTGGACAACCTGCGACCCGAGCACCTCGTGTTCGACCCGGCGGCGGGCTGGACCTCGGTCCCGATCCCGGGCCTGCCCGCGGTCGGGACCGTGAACGTGTGGCCGCTGGACGAAGACGAGGCGGAGTCGGACGGCAGCCTGCTGGCGACGACGCAGACCCCGGTCGAGCCGCCGCGCCTGCTGCTGATGCCGCCCCGGGAGACATCCCTGGCAGCGCCTTCCGTGCTGAAAGCCGCGCCGCCCGCCTTCGACCCCGGCGCTGCGGTGGTGAGCCAGCACGAGGCGGTGTCGTCGGACGGGGAGCGCATCCCGTACGTGCAGGTGGGGCCGCCCGGCCTGACCGGTGAGGCGCCGGTCTATATGTCGGGCTATGGCGGATTCGGCGCGCCGGTGCTGCCCAGCTATCGCGTGCAGACGGGCAAGCTGTGGATCGAGCGCGGCGGCACCGCGGTCTCCACGAACCTGCGCGGCGGGGGCGAGTTCGGCACCTGGTGGCACGAGGCGGGGCGGCGGGAACGCAAGGTGCTGTCGCACGACGACTTCGCGGCCGTGGCGGCAGACCTGGTGCGGCGGGGCGTGACCCGGCCTGGGCGGATCGCGGCGGAGGGCGGGTCGAACGGCGGGCTGCTGATCGCCAACATGCTGACGCGCTACCCCGAGCGGTTCGGCGCGCTGTTCTGCACGATTCCGCTGATCGACATGCGGCGCTATCACAAGCTGCTGGCCGGGGCGAGCTGGATCGCCGAGTACGGCGACCCGGACGTGCCGGCGGACTGGGCCTTCATGCAGGCGTTCTCCGCCTACCACACGGCAACGGCGGGGCAGAACTACCCGCCGACGCTCATCGCCACCACGCGGCGGGACGACCGGGTGCATCCGGGCCACGCGCGCAAGATGGCGGCCAAGCTGCAGGGCCTGGGCTACGGCACGCTGTTCCTGGAGCCCGCGGCGGGCGGCCACGGCTACGGATCGGACAATGCGGAGGTCGCGCTGTTCACGGCGCTGGGGGTGCGGTTCCTGCGGCAGGCGATCGGCTGGGACTAGCGGATCACCTGCTTCAGCCGCGCCTCGACGGCCTCGCGCCAGGGCGCGTCGGTGGGCGCGGCGGCCAGCGCACGGCGCAACAGGGCCTCGCTGGCCGGCGACAGGCCGCCCTCGGCGCGGATCGCGGCGTCGACGGTGCGCACCGCGAGCGTCGCGTCGAAGCGGGTGGCCAGCACGGTGCGCCAGGCCTTGACCGCCGCGGCGTCGTTGCCGCGGGATTCCTCGACGTTGCCGAGCAGGACGAAGCCCTGGCGCGCCTGGTCGGTGTCGGGGTCCAGCGTGCCCAGCCGCTCCCGCAGCTGGCCCACCAGGGCGGCACCTTCCATGGCGCGCTGCTGCCGGGCCTCGTCGCTGCCGGGGGTGACCGACGGCATGGTGGGGGAGCCGCCGACCCAATACAGCCCGGCCGCCGCGAGAGGCACGAGAAGGATCACGGCATACACGGGCATGCGGGAGCCCAGCAGCACGCCCTGGTCCGGCGTGTCGGCGGCGGCCAGCAGGCGGCGCTGCACCTCCAGCACCGCGGTCGCGTGCTCCGCGGGCAGGATGCGGCCCTCGGCGCGGTCGCGTTCCAGCTCGGCCAGCTGGGTGCGGTGCAGGTCGACAGCCAGGTCGCGGGCGCCGCGGGCGGTGGCCCGGCGGTCCAGAGCGACGCCGAGCGGGGCCAGGGTGGCCACCGCCAGCAGCACGATCGCAATCCAGATCATGGGACCCTGCTACCGTCCGGTGAGGTCGGCCAGGCGCACGCGCTCGGCCTTGGTCAAGGGGGGCACGGCGGGGACGCGGCGGCGGCGGGCGAGCAGGACGGCGACCAGCCCGGCGCCGACGGCCAGCACGGGGGAGCCCCACAGCAGGGCGGTCTCGGCGTTCATGGGCGGGCGGAGGCGGACGAAGTCGCCGTAGCGGGCGACGACCCAGGCGGTGGCCTGCGCGTCGGTGTCGCCGCCGGCGATGCGGGCGCGGACGAGCTGGCGCAGGTCCTTCGCGAGGTCGGCGTTGCTGTCCTCGATGCTCTCGTTCTGGCAGACGAGGCAGCGGAGCTGGCGGCCGACGCCCTCGGCCCGGACCTCCTGCTCGTGGTCGGGCAGCATCTCGGCGGGGTCGCTGATGGCGTGGGCCGGGGTCGCAGCCAGGATCAGCAGCAGGACAAGCGCTCTCCTCATGCCATCGCCTTCAGCAGGGGGCGGAGCTGCTCGTCGGCGATCTCGGGGGTGATGGGCCCGGCCATGCGCCAGCGGACGACGCCGGCGGGGTCCAGCAGGTAGCTCTCCGGCACGCCGTAGACGCCCCATTCGATGGCGACCCGGCCGGGGCGGTCTTCGGCGACCCGGGCGTAGGGGTTGCCGTGGCGGGCCATGAAGCCCTCGGCCGCGGTCGGGGTGTCCTTGTAGGCGATGCCCCAGATGCGCAGGCCCTCCTTGGCGAGGGCCATCAGCTCGGGATGCTCGACGACGCAGGGGACGCACCAGCTGGCGAAGAAGTTGACCAGGATGGGACGCTTTTGCGCCGCGAGGTCCGGGGCGGCGAAGCCCTGGCTGGCACCCAGCGGCGGCAGGGTGAAGTCTGGCACCGGCTTGCCCATCAGCTGACTCGGGACGTCGTGCGGGTCGAAGCGGCCTGCCTTCATGCGGGCGAGCACGGTCCAGAACCCCGCGCCGGCCAGGACCGTGACGCCGAGCGGGGCCGCCAGCAGCAGGCGGCGGCGGTCGATCATGGCGGAAACCCCGGGCGTAGCGGGCTCATGCGACGGCGGAGCCGGGGCGCATCCGGCTGGCGGCGCGGGCCGGTGCGCCCACGCGGGTCCGGCGGTCCAGCAGCGACAGCAGCCCGCCGCTCGCCATGATCAGCGCGCCGATCCAAATCCAGGGGGCCAGCGGATTGTAGTGCAGGCGCATCAGGGCCGCGCCGTCGCGCTCCTCGCCCAGCACGCCGTACAGGTCGGAGAACCCCGTGGTGTGGATCCGCGCCTCCGTCGTGGTCATGCGCTGGACGGGAAAGGCGCGGCGGGCGGGTTCCATGACGGTGATGGTCTTGCCGCCCTGGCTGATCCGCAGCGTCGCGATACGCGCGGCGTAGTTCGGCCCGGCCTCGTCGCGGATGCCTTCCAGCGTCCAGGTGTAGCCGGCGGCATCGGCGCTCTGGCCGGGGCGCAGCAGCACGACGCTTTCGGTCGCCATCGACATTCCGGCCACGCCCGCCACCAGCACGCCCATCCCGGCATGGCCGAGCGTGGTGCCCCAGGTGGACCGGCGCAGGCCGCCCAGGCGGGACAGGCTGTCCCCGACCGACACCCGGAACAGGCGCACCCGTTCCACGATCTCGGCGAACGAGCCCAAGATCAACCAGGCGGCAATGCCGAACGCCATGGCGGGCAGGGCCCGGGCGGGGCCCCATGCGGCCGTCAGGCCAACCGCGACCGCAACCAGGGCGGCCCACCAGAGGCGCATCAGCGCCGGCCCGATCTGCGCGCGTTTCCAGGCCAGGCGCGGCGCCACCACCATGGCGGCGAATACCGGCATGGCGAGCGGGATGACGGTCGCGTTGAAGAACGGCGCGCCGACCGAGATCTTCGCGCCGAAGATGAAGTCGGCGATCAGCGGATACATGGTCCCGGTGATGACGACGGCCGCGATGCTGCACAGCAGGACGTTGTTCAGCACCAGCGCGCCCTCGCGGCTGATGGGCGAGAAAAGGCCGCCGGCCGCCAGCACGGGCGCGCGGAAGGCGAACAGCAGCAACGACCCGCCGATCACGAGGCCGAGCAGGCCCAGGATGAACACGCCGCGCGTCGGGTCGTTGGCGAAGGCGTGGACGGAGTTGAGGATGCCGGACCGGACGAGGAAGGTGCCGGACAGGCTGAGCGAGAAGGTGCCGATGGCGAGCAGCACGGTCCAGACCTTCAGCGCCTCCCGCTTCTCCACCACGATGGCGGAATGCAGCAGGGCGGTCCCGGTCAGCCAGGGCAGCAGGCTGGCGTTCTCGACCGGGTCCCAGAACCAGAAGCCGCCCCAGCCCAGCTCGTAGTACGCCCACCAGGAGCCGAGCGCGATGCCGGACGTGAGCAGGCACCAGCTGGCCAGCGTCCAGGGCCGGACCCAGCGGCCCCAGGAGGCGTCGATCCGCCCCTCGAGCAGGGCGGCGACGGCGAAGGCGAAGGGCACGGCGAAGCCGACGTAGCCGGCGTAGAGGATGGGCGGGTGGAAGGCGAGCCCCGGGTCCTGCAGCAGGGGGTTCATGTCGCGGCCGTCGAAAGGGGGCGGCCACACGCGGTTGAACGGGTTGCTGGCCAGCAGGCAGAACAGCAGGAACCCGGCCGAGCTGCCGCCCAGCACGCCGATGACCCGGGCGCGCAACGCGGAGGGCAGGCCGCGGCCGAAGGTGGCGACCGCGCCGCCGCACAGCGCGAGGATCAGGCCCCAGAGCAGGATGCTGCCCTCGTGGTTCCCCCAGGTGCCCGTGATCTTGTACAGCAGGGGCTTGAGGGTGTGGCTGTTCTCGGCGACGTTCAGCACGGTGAAGTCGTCGGAGACGCTGGCCCAGACCAGGGCGCCGGCGGCCGTGCCCAGCGCCATCAGCTGCCCGATGGCCAGCGCCGGGGCGGCGGCCATCAGCCGGGCGTCGTTGCGGTGGGCGCCCCAGATGGGGAGGACGGCCTGCGCGAAGGCGAGGGCGCAGGCGAGGGCCAGCGCGAAATGTCCGAGTTCGGGGATCATGGGATCAGCCGCCTGCCTTAGTGCCGGGTTCGAGCGTGTTCCAGGTGGCGGCGGGGGGCGGGGGCCCCTGCTCCGGGCGCCACTGGCCGGTTCTCTTCAATGCGTCCGCAACGTCCTTCGGCATGTAGGTCTCGTCGTGCTTGGCCAGGACCTCCGCGGCGCGGAACGTGCCGTCCTTCTGCAGGGTGCCGAGCGTCACGGCGCCCTGGCCCTCGCGGAACAGGTCCGGGAGGATGCCGGAATAGACGACGTCGACCGCGGCCCGGCCGTCGGTGATGCGGAACTGCGCCACGGGGCGGCCATGCTCGTCGCCGCGGTGGATGCTGCCGGCCTCCACCAGGCCGCCCAGGCGCAGGGTGCGGCCCGGCCCCGCCGCGTGCTGCGCCAGGTCGGACGGGGCGACGAAGAACACCAGGTTGTCGCCCATCGCGTTGAGGCCGAGCGCGGTGGCGGAACCGAGGCCGAGCAGGCAGGCCGACACGACCCAGAGGCGGCGCTTCTTGCGGGTCATGCGCCCCCCATGCGTGGATCGACGGCGGCCAGGCGCCGCTGGGCCCGCGCCAGCCGCTGCCAGGCCAGGATGGCCAGGACGACGGGCACGCCGATCCCCATGGCGTAGCTGGCGGCGACGAAGGGCAGGTGGGTCATGCGTGTTCCAGCCGGGCCATGAGCAGGCCCCGCAGCCGGCGCTCCATCACGGCGGCCCGCAGCCGGGCGACGACGATGGCGGCAAAGGCGAAGCTGGCCCCCACGGCGCAGGCCAGCAGCGGCAGCAGCATGTCCTTGTGCATGCCGGGGGCGCCGGACAGGGTGATGCTGCTGGTCTGGTGCAGGGTGTTCCACCAATCGACGCTGAACTTGATGATCGGCAGGTTCACCGCGCCGGCCAGCGCCAGCACGGCGGCGGCCCGGGCGCCCCGCACCGGGTCGTCGAAGGCGCGGACCAGCGCGATGTGCCCGAGATAAAGGAAGAACAGCACGAGCACGCTGGTCAGCCGCGCGTCCCACACCCACCAGGTGCCCCACATCGGCTTGCCCCACAGGCTGCCGGTGGCCAGGCACAGCGCGGTGAAGCAGGCGCCGACGGGCCCGATCTCGACCGCGGCCATGTCCGCCAGGGGGTGGCGCCAGACCAGCGACGCGAAGCCGCACAGCGCCAGTCCCGCATAGCCGGCCGAGGCAAGCCAGGCGGAGGGCACATGCACATACATGATGCGGACGCTGTCGCCCTGCTGCCAGTCGGCAGGCGACACCAGCAGGCCCCACAGCAGGCCGCCGCCGAGCAGCAGCACGGCCGGCCATGCGAGGAACGGCTGCGCCACCCGGGCGACGCGCAGGAAGCGGCCGGGATTGGCGAAGCGGTGCAACGATCGCGCTTGGCGCGCGGGGAGGGCTTGGACGTCCACACGGTGAAGATAGCACGCCTCCGCCGGCTTTGAAGCCACCGCGAACCGGCTTACTGTCCGGATCGTAGAGTGCACCGCAACCAACGGGGATCATGCGGCCATGTTGTTCGTCGTCATCGGCCATGACCGTCCGGCCAGCCTCGAGTTGCGGCTGGCGACGCGCCCCGCCCACATCGCCTACCTCACGATGTATGCCGGGCGCGTGATGCAGGGCGGCCCGATGCTGGACGCCGAGGGCCGGCCCTGCGGCAGCCTGCTGCTGATCGAGGCGGAGGACCGGGCCGCGGCGGAGGGGTTCGCGCTGGAGGACCCCTATGCAAAGGCCGGGCTGTTCGAGAGCACGGTGGTCCGCGGCTTCCGGACGGTGTTGAAGGACGGGGAGTTCACCGCGTGAGATCCTACTGGCTGGTGAAGTCGGAGCCCGACGCCTTCGGCTGGACCGAGCAGGTGGCGCACGGCGTGGAGGCCTGGACCGGAGTCCGCAGCCACCAGGCCAAGAACAACCTGGCCGCCATGCGCAAGGGCGACCAGGCGTTCTTCTACCACTCGAACATCGGCAAGGAGATCGTGGGCGTCGTCGAGGTGGTGCGCACCGCCTACCCGGACCCGACGGCGGACTCCGGAGACTGGGTGTGCGTGGACATGCGGGCCAAGGCGCCGCTGAAGCGCCCCGTGACCTTGGCCGAGGTGAAGGCGGACCCGGCGCTGGCCGGGATGGCTCTGGTCAAATACTCGCGCCTGAGCGTGGGCCCGGTCACGCCGGAGGAATGGAAGCACGTGATGGCGTTGTCGAAGCGCAAGCCATGAGGGTGCTGTGCCGGCTGGAGGACATCCCGGACGGCGCCTCCCGCGGGTTTCCGCCGGCGCCCGGCGGGTTCACGGGGCTGTTCGCGGTGCGGCGCGGGGCCCGGGCCTTCGTCTATGTGAATGCCTGCCCGCATGTGGGCGTGTCGCTCGACTGGTCGCCGGATGCCTTCCTGACGGCCGACCGCTCGTTGATCGTGTGTTCGACGCACGGCGCGCTGTTCGCGATCGAGACGGGGCTGTGCCAGGAGGGGCCTTGCGTGGGCGAGCATCTCGAGGCGGTCGAGGTCCGGATCGAGGCGGGGCGGCTACTGGTGCCGGAGGATGCCGGGCTGTAGGTTCCAGGCAAAAGCCGTCCGGGAGCCGTCCGTGTCCGAACCCCTCCATGCCATCCTTCCTGCCATCGCCGCGCATGCCCACCTGACCGAGGCCGGCCATCGCGCCTGGACCGCGCAGGCGCACGACCACCCCGCGCAGTTCTGGGCCGAGCAGGCGAAGCGGCTCGACTGGATGACCGTGCCCGACCAGGCGCAATCCGGCGACTTCACCGGGGACGTGCGGGTCACCTGGTTCGAGGACGGGGTGCTGAACGCCTCGGCCAACTGCCTCGACCGGCATCTGCCCACCCGCGGCGACCAGGTGGCGATCATCTGGGAGGGCGACGTGCCCGGCACCGACCGCCGCGTCACCTACCGGGAGCTGCACGGCCTCGTATGCCGGTTCGCCAACGTGCTGACGTCGCTGGGGGCCAGGAAGGGCGACCGGATCACGCTGTACCTGCCCATGGTGGTGGAGGCCGCAGTCGCCATGCTGGCCTGCGCGCGGATCGGCGCCGTGCATGCGGTGGTGTTCGGCGGGTTCTCGCCCGACAGCCTCGCCAACCGCATCCAGGATTGCGAGAGCACGATCCTGGTGACGGCGGACGAGGGCCGGCGCGGCGGCCGCCGTGTGGCGCTGAAGACCAACGCGGACCAGGCGCTGCAGACCTGCCCCAGCATCCGCCACGTGGTCGTGGTGCCGGTGACGGGGGGCGACGTGCCCATGCAGGCGGGGCGGGACCACGACTACGCCGCGCTGATGGCGGAAGCCTCGCCCGAGTGCCCGCCCACGCCGATGGCGGCCGAGGACCCGTTGTTCCTGCTGTACACCTCGGGCAGCACAGGCAAGCCGAAGGGCGCGCTGCACACGACGGGCGGCTACCTCGTCTGGGCGGCGCTGACGCACCAGGTGGTGTTCGACTACCAGCCGGGCGAGGTCTACTGGTGCACGGCCGACGTGGGCTGGGTGACCGGTCACACCTATATCGTCTATGGCCCGCTCGCGAACGGCGCCACCACGCTGATGTTCGAGGGCATCCCCAACTACCCCGACAGCAGCCGCTTCTGGCAGGTGGTGGACAAGCACCAGGTCAACATCTTCTACACCGCGCCGACCGCGATCCGGTCGTTGATGCGGGAGGGTGCCGGGCCGGTGAAGACCACGTCCCGCGCCTCGCTGCGGATCCTGGGCAGCGTCGGCGAGCCGATCAACCCGGAAGCCTGGACCTGGTATCACACCGTGGTGGGCGACGGGCGCTGCCCCATCGTGGACACGTGGTGGCAGACGGAGACGGGCGGCATCCTGATCGCGCCGACACCGGGTGCCGTCGCGCTGAAGCCGGGTTCGGCGACGCTGCCGCTGCCGGGGATCGAGCCGGTGCTGGTGGACGGCGAGGGGCATCGGCTGGAGGGCGCGGTCGAGGGCAACCTGTGCATCGCCAAAAGCTGGCCGGGCCAGATGCGCACGATCTACGGCGACCACGAACGGTTCATCCAGACCTATTTCTCGACGTTCCCCGGCCTCTATTTCACCGGGGACGGCGCACGGCGGGACACTGACGGGTATTGGTGGATCACCGGCCGCGTGGACGACGTGATCAACGTGAGCGGCCACCGGATGGGCACCGCCGAGGTCGAGAGCGCGCTGGTGGCGCATCCGAAGGTGGCCGAGGCGGCCGTCGTGGGGTTCCCGCACGAGATCAAGGGGCAGGGCATCTACGCCTATGTCACGCTGATCAACGGCGAGGAGCCGACGGAGGCATTGCGCAAGGAGCTGGTGGCCTGGGTGCGGCGGGAGATCGGGCCGATCGCGTCGCCCGACGCCATCCAGTGGGCGCCCGGCCTGCCGAAGACTCGCTCGGGCAAGATCATGCGGCGCATCCTCCGCAAGATCGCGGCGAACGAGACGGACGCGCTGGGCGACATCAGCACGCTGGCGGACCCGGGCGTGGTGACCGAACTGGTGGACAACCGCGTCGGGTGAGGGGAACCCGGGGCGGCTTCGGATGTTTGTTCCGCAGGAGGACCCCATCATGCGCCCGAGCCGTTTCCTGACCGTTTCCTGTCTTGCTGCCGGCCTCGTTGCAGGCATCGCCGCGCCCGGCCAGGCGCAGCGCCGCGGCTTCGACGACCAGCCTGCCCCGGTGGCGCCGAACACGACCTATCAGGGGCCGCAGGGCTTCTCGTTCCAGGGTGACGAGCTGCCGCCCTCTCACGACCGCAAGTATCTGGGCAACAACGATCCGCGCTATGCGCAGACGACGCAGCAGCAGCAGGCCGAAGCGCAGAAGTCCGGGGGCGGCTGCCTGCGGTACGGAGCAGTCGGCGCCGCGGGCGGGCATCTGGCCGGCCATGGCGTGATGGGCGCCCTGGCAGGCTGCGCGGTCGGCAGCTACGTCAAGCACCGCGACAACGCGCGCATCCGCGCCCAGTCCGCGAACTAGATCCAGTCCGCAAACTAGGTCCAGACCGCGAAGGAGATACAGACTGCGCGTTAGACCTGGACCGCGCAGGAGACGAAGACCCTATCGACCCGGTCCGCACCCGCGATGGTGGACCGGGTCAGGCCACAGCGACGCGGTTGCGGCCCTCGCGCTTGGCCCGGTACAGGGCCCGGTCGGCTGCGGTGACGATCGCGTCGAACCCGGTGCGGTCCACGACGCCGCTGCCGATCGAGACGACGCCGATGCTGACGGTGATCGCTTCCGCCCTGTTGAAGTCGTCGCCACGCTCGGCTTCGATTCCGGCGCGGATCGCGTCGGCGACGCGGAGCGCGCCCTGGGACGAGGTGCCGGGCAGCACCACGGCGAACTCCTCGCCCCCGAACCGGGCGACCAGGTCGCTCTCGCGCTGGACATTCGATTGGATGGTCTGCGCCACCATCTGCAGGCAGCGGTCGCCGGATTGATGGCCGAACATGTCGTTGACCCGCTTGAAGTGGTCGACGTCGATCAGCAGCAGCGAGAGCGCAGGCCGCTCGGTCTCGGGCTTGGCGCCCTGTTGCAGCAGCACCTCCTCGAACCGGCGTCGATTGGCGATCCCGGTCAGGGGATCGGTGACGGCCAGGGTGGCCAGCTGGCGATAGGCCTCCTGCAGAGCGGTTTCGGCGGCCACCCGGGCGGTGACGTCGCGCAGGCTGCAGATCGCCCGAATCGGTTGAGAGATGGACGCGGTCACGGGGCGGACCTGCGCCTCCATCCAGATCCAGCCGCCATTCCGGTGGCGGAAGCGGCATGTGAGCACGCTGGGGGTCTGGGCGGCCTCGCGGCGTTTGCCGCCCTTGATGAGTTCGCGGCGTTCGCCGCCCGTGATGAGTTCGCGGCGTTCGCCGCCCGTGATGAGTTCGCGGCGTTCGCCGCCCGTGATGAGTTCGCGGCGTTCGCCGCCGAGCATGGACCCATCGAAGCGCGCAAGGTCCTCCGGGGAGATCAGCAGCTCCAGCGGCGCGCCGGTCACGTCGCGCGGGTCCCAGCCGAGGACGCGGCTGACCGCCGGCGAGACGAAGTGCATGCGGCCGTCATGGCCCAGCGAGACGATGACGTCGCCCGAGTTCTCGGTCAGCAGGCGAAAGCGTTCCTCGCCGTCGCGCGCCTGCCGCCCGGCTTCCGCCAGGGCACGCTGCTGCTGCTTCAGGACGGAGATGTCGGCGTGACTGAGATACGCGGTGCCGTCGGTCATGCGGCGCTCGATGACCCGGCGCCAGCGCTCGTCCGGCAACTCGACCTCGAACGCGGCGCCCGCGAACCGGGCATTGTCGATGAAGGCGGTGATGCGGTCCGAGGCCGCAGCGTCGGTTTCCGCGGCGCGGTCCCATGCCCGGCGGACGACCTCGGCGAAGCTGCGGCCAAGGACGTCCGCCAGGCGCTGCGCGTCATACAGGGCGAGGAACTCGTCGTTCGCGGCGACGATCAGGCCGGCAGGGTCGAGCACGATGGCGCCGTCGGCCAGGTTGGCGAACAGGTCGGCCAGCTGCAACCGGCCCGCGAGGCCCGGGGCGGCCCGGGCCGGGTCGAGCGAGGCGCTCCCGGCCAGCCGTGCGGCGTCGGGCTGCGCGGTCCAGACACGGAGGCGCCCGCCATGGGGCAGCGGGAGGGAGGCGACGCGGAGGGAGCGGCCGCGATGCGAGAAGGCGAAGGGCCGGGTCTGCGCGCGGTGCCTGGCGATGCCGTCGTCGACATGCCGGTCGATATGCGGCAGCTCCTCGGCCGAGAGGCGGGTGCGGTAGAAGCGATACAGGTTCTGGCGGTAGTCTTCGCCGACGTGGATGCGGTCGGCGTGCTCGGGGAAGAACTCCAGGAACGTGGCGTTCCAGAGCATGGTGCGGTCGCGCTCGTCGAACAGGCAGAGCGCCACGCCGATGCCGTCCAGCACCCTTGCGATGGTCCCGAGGTCAGGCGCGTCAGACCCTTGCACCGTTAACTCCCTGTAGGTGGGCCGCGGTCGACCGCAGCGCCGGGGATCAGGACGCGGCGGCGGCTGCGAAGATCGCCCGAGCATACGGATTTCTCGTCGACGCGTGGGACCCTATAGCGCGCCGCCCTTCCGGCCCGCCATGGCGCCGAGGCGCAGGCGCAGCGCGTTCAGCTTGATGAAGCCCTGTGCATCGACCTGGTCGTAGGCACCCTGGTCGTCCTCGAAGGTGACGACCTTCATGGAATACAGGCTGTTGGGGCTTTCCCGCCCGATGCAGCTCACATTGCCCTTGTAGAGCTTCAACCGCACGCGCCCACTCACGCTCTTCTGGCTCTCGTCGATGGCGGCCTGCAGCATGCGGCGTTCCGGGCTGAACCAGAACCCGTTGTAGATCAGCTGGGCATAGCGCGGCATCAGCTCGTCCTTCAGGTGGGCGGCCTCGCGGTCCAGGGTGATGCTCTCGATGGCGCGGTGCGCCGCGAGCAGGATGGTGCCCCCGGGCGTCTCGTAGATGCCGCGGGACTTCATGCCGACGAAGCGGTTCTCGACCAGGTCGAGGCGGCCGATGCCGTTGGCGCGGCCCAGCTCGTTCAGCCGCGTCAGCAGGGCGGCCGGCGAGAGCGTGACGCCGTCGATGGCGGTGGGGTCGCCATGGTGGAAGTCGATGGCGATGACGATGGCCTGGTCGGGCGCGTCCTCGGGGCGGATGGTGCGCTGATAGACCAGCTCGGGCGCTTCCTCGGCCGGGTCCTCCAGGACCTTCCCCTCGCTCGAGGAGTGCAGCAAATTGGCGTCGACGCTGAACGGCGCGTCGCCCCGCTTGTCGCGGGCGATGGGGATCTGGTTCTGCTCGGCGAACTCCAGCAGGCGGGTGCGGCTGGTCAGGTCCCATTCGCGCCAGGGGGCGATGACCTTCACGTCGGGCTTCAGCGCGTAATAGGCGATCTCGAAGCGGACCTGGTCGTTGCCCTTGCCGGTGGCGCCATGGGCGACGGCGTCGGCGCCGACCATCTCGGCGATCTCGATCTGCCGCTGCGCGATCAGGGGCCGGGCGATGCTGGTGCCCAGGAGGTACTGGCCCTCATAGACCGTGTTGGCGCGGAACATCGGGAACACGAAGTCCTTGACGAAGGTCTCGCGCAGGTCGTCGACAAAGATCTCCTTCACGCCGAACATCTCGGCCTTGCGGCGCGCCGGCTCCAGCTCCTCGCCTTGGCCCAGGTCGGCGGTGAAGGTCACGACCTCGCACTGGTAGGTGGTCTGCAACCAGCGGAGGATGACGCTGGTGTCGAGGCCCCCGGAATAGGCGAGCACGACCTTCTTCACATCCTTGACCTGCACGGCATGACCTTTCGTGTCGAAGCCGGGGAGGTAACGCAGGCCCCCCCCGACAGCAAGCCTCAGGCGGGCGTCATAGCATGGCCGGCATTCGTGGCGGCGGGCTTGGCAGCGGGGCCCGCACCCGGCGGCACGGCCGGCTGGGGGTCGGCGGGCGCATAGAAGGGATGGGCGTCGGCGATGGCCGCGGCGGTGGCGGAGCCGAACTGCCGCCACAGCAGCATGGCCAGCATGCCCGACGTCACGAGCAGGAACGGGATGGGGCCACCGAGCCAGGCAAGCCCCGCGAGCGCGAAGTAGTAGCCGCGGATGCCGGCGTTGAAGCTGGCGATGGCCAGGGACAGCACCCTGGCGTCCCGGTCGGCGATCGCCGCGCGCTCGAAGGGCGTCGGCTTCAAGGGGGCGCCGCCGATCAGCGCCAGGCAGTAGTTGAGCTGGCGCAGCGCCCAGGTGAGCTTGAGGAAGCTGAACGAGAACACGAGCACCAGCAGCATGATCTTCGCCTCGACAAACGCCTCGGAGGTGCGGGCCGTCACGTTCAGGTGCTGCAGCACGGCGTAGGTGGTGTCGAGCTTGCCGAGCATGCCGAGCAGTGCGGCCAGCGCGATCATGGTGGTCGAGGCGAAGAAGGTGCCGCTGTGCATCGTGTTGCCCAGCAGGGACGCGTCGACGATGCGGTTGTCGCGCCCGAGCATGGCGAAGATCCAGGCGCGGCGTACGCCGTCCATGCGGGATGTGATGCTCGGCCTGGCCCGGAACGCCTGGATGAACGGTCCGTAGCCCAGCCATCCGACGACGAAGACGGCCAGGGCCAGGGCGTCGAGGAGCGTCGCGTCGGGGGGCAAGGTCGGCATGGACCGAGCCTAGGACGCGTTATGCTGCAGTGCAACATAAACAGCCTTCACAACCTCTCAACCTATTCCCCGCAAATTGAGGGTCGGCTCAACCGATGAAGGCTTGCCCGCATGTCGATCGTTGCACCCGTCCTGAGACTGCAAGTCGCCAGCCTCTATGCCTCCGGCGATGGCAGCACCTTCACCGGCACCGGGGGGCCATTCGGGTTCAGCCCCTGGACGAGCCAGTTCGGCGGGGTGGTCAGCAGCGCGGGCCTGGCCGGGGAGCCGTTCGCCGACACCGTCAACAACGTGGCGGCCGGCGACGAGGTCACCTTCGTGGTGGCGGTGCAGAATATGACGGCCGGGGCTGCGGCCTATGGCGTGACGCTGCGGGGACTGATGCCCGCCGGCTTCGCCGTGCCCACGGAGGGGCTGGGCCTCAGCGTGACCGACGGGGCCGGGACCGACCTATCGACCAGCGGCGACCTGTTCGGCGCCGGGCTGCAGATCGGGGCGCCGATCAACGGCTACGATCCGGATAGCGGGCTCAACGTCGTGCTGCTGACCTACTCGCTTCTGGCGTCGACGAGCCTGCCGGGGCCGAACACCGACATCGCGGTCACCACGAACCTGCTGTCGTACAGCGGCAGCCCGGGCGGCAGCAACCTGGCCGGGCCAACCCCGGCCTCGGTCCACACGGACGTGATCAGCGCCGCGCCGACACCGAGCGTCGTGGCGGAAACCGACCCATCGGCGGTGGCGAAGGGGCAGACGGTGGCCTTCGACGTGTCGCTGGCGCTGCCGGTGGGGACCATGCGCTCCCTGCGGCTGGCCTCCGTGCTGCCCGGCGGCGGCGCGTTCCTGGACATGGTCTCCACCAGCGTGGTCGGGTTGGGCGCCGGGCTCGTGCTGGGCGCGCCGCAGTTGGAGGCGGACGGCTCGGTGCTGTTCGGGACCGTGACGGCCGGGGCGGTGCCGGGGGCGGCGGCGCCGACGGCGGCGGGCGACACCATCACGCTGCGCGTCGTGGTCCGCGCCGACGGCACGGCCAGCGGCCCGGCCACGTTGCAGACGGTGGTCAGCGCGGCCGACCCTGGCAGCCCCGGCGGGGTCTGGTCGGCGACGGTGGCCAGCAGCGTCGGCGTGATCGTGCCGCCGCCGCCGCCGCAGCTCTCGGGGCTGTCGGGCGGGCTTGCGGCCACCACGGCGACGAACGCGCGGCCCTTCGCCACGCTCAGCATCGCCGACGGGGACCCGAACCAGGCCGCGACGCTGGCGATCACGCTGGGGGACAGCTTCATGGGCCGGTTGACCGCGGGCGGGGCCGGGCACGTGGATGCGGCGGGGTCGACGTTCTCGGTCAGCGGAACGCTGGCCTCCGTGCAGGCGGCGGCCCGGCAGGTGGTGTTCGTGCCGGCGACGGCGGGGGTGGAGGCGTTCACCGTCACGGTCGTCGATGCCGTGGGGGGCGTGGGCCAGGATGGCTCGACACGGGTGTCGATCAGCCAGCCCACGTCGCCCGACCCGCTGTTCGACCCGGTCTACTACCTGGCGCACAACCCCGACGTCGCCGCGGCCCGGGTCGACCCCTACATGCACTACATGACCTTCGGCTGGCGCGAGGGGCGCAACCCCGACGCGTTCTTCGACACGCGATACTACGAAACCTCGAACCCCGACGTCGCGGCGGCGGGCGTCAACCCGCTGCAGCATTTCGAGCAGCATGGCTGGCAGGAGGGTCGGCAGCCGAGCCTCGTGTTCTCCGACGCGTGGTATCTGGAGGCCAATCCGGACGTGAAGGCGGCGGGCGTCGACCCGTTGCTGCACTACGTCCAGTTCGGCATGACGGAGGGGCGCCAGGCGGTTGCGCCGGGCTACGACGGCAACCCCGGCGGGGCGGACCCGCTGGTGGACGCCGCGCGGATCGATGCGCAGCTGGGGGCGACGTTGGTGGTGCCCGGGGCAGCCGGGCAGGCCCAGGCGTCCGAGATGTACCATCGCGGCGGCTGGCAGTCCGGGTTGAGCCCGGACGCCTGGTTCGACCCGGCATACTACCTGACGCAGAACCCCGACGTGCGTGCCGCCGGGGTGGACCCGTTGGCCCATTTCGAGCAGTTCGGCTGGCGCGAGGGGCGTGACCCGAGCCTGCTGTTCTCGGACGCGCAATACCTCGCTGCGAACCCGGACGTGGCGGCCGCCGGCGTCGATCCGCTGCTGCAGTATGTGACGGCAGGGCAGGCGGCGGGCCGCGCGAGCTTCGTCGTCGGCGGGGTGTATGCCGCGGACCTGCTCGTCGACCCCGCCTTCTACGACGGGCAGCTCGGCGCGACCCTGCTGCCGCCCGGCGTCCTGGCCGCGGAACAGGCGGCCTTCGCCTACGACACGGGCGGGTGGCAGAAGGGGCTGAACCCCGACCGGCTGTTCGACACCGACTACTACCTCTCGCACAACCCGGACGTCGCGGCCGCGCACGTGAACCCGCTGATGCAGTACGAGAGCGTGGGCTGGCGGGAGGGCCGCGACCCCTCGGCGCAGTTCAGCACCACCAAATACCTGGCGGCCAACCCGGACGTGGCGGCCGCGAACATGAACCCGCTGCTGCATTATGTCGCATTCGGTCAGTCGGAAGGCCGCGCCGCGTATTCCGTCTGAGGCAGCAGGGCCGCAACTTCTCGCGAGGGTTCCGCAACCGGGCGCGGCCGGCTGCGCTTTGAGCTCATCGGCCGCGCGCCGCCTGCCCAACAGGGGCGCCGGCCGGGAAGCAAAAAGAAACAACGGAGCCGCCAGATGAACAGAACTTTGATGATGGGATTGATCCTGGGTGTGCTCGCCACCGGGTCGCTGCATGCGCAGACGGCAGGCGGCGCGAACCCCTCGACGACCGGCAGCGCGATGCCGGCGCTGGGCGCCACCAGCCAGGCGATGCCGCGGACGGACAGCCCGGCGCCTGCCTCGGTCAGCAGCGCGGCCAACCCACGCACGACCGCGGCACCGGTGTCGGGCGCCAACAGCTACACGCTCGGCGAGGCGCGGTCGCGGATCACCGATAAGGGGTTCTCGAACGTGAGCGACCTCAAGAAAGACGACAAGGGCGTTTGGCGTGCCGCGGCCATGAAGGACGGCAAGCCGGTCAGCGTGGCACTCGATTACCAGGGCAACGTGGTCAGCCAGTGACCGCTGCGGGCCTGACCGTATCCGATTGAGCCGCCCCCCCCGATGCGGTGGGGCGGAACCGGGAAAAGGAACACATCCATGATCATCACGCGACTTTTCGACACGTACGAGCACGCAAGCCTCGCCGTGACGGAGCTGGAGACCCAGGGCGTTCCCCATAGTGCCATCAGCCTGGTGGCGAACAACAACGACGATCGCTACAGCAACGTCGTTCCGGCTGACACGGCCGCGGCGGCGGGCGGCGGCGCGGGTGCCGGTGCCACCGTCGGCACCGTGGTGGGCGGCGGCGCCGGGTTGCTGGCGGGCCTCGGCCTGCTCGCCATCCCGGGCGTGGGCCCGGTCGTCGCCGCAGGTTGGCTGATCGCGACGGCAGTCGGCGCCGGAGTGGGCGCGGCGTCGGGCGGACTGCTCGGCTCGCTGGTAGGCGCCGGCGTCACGGAGACGGACGCGCATGTGTATGCCGAGGGTGTGCGCCGGGGCGGCACGCTGGTAACGGTCAAGGCCGACGACGCCATGGGCCCGATGGTCGAGCGGACGCTGGACAAGCACAGCCCGGTCGACACGGTCAGCCGCGCGGACACCTACCGCTCCGAGGGCTGGAGCCGGTTCGACGAGACGGCGCCGGCCTACGTGGCCGGGCAGACGGCGGGCCTTGGCACGCCGGGGTACGAGTCCCCGCGCCGCGGTGTGCCGCCGGTCTGACGCGACCGCGTCCGCCAGGGATCCGGGGGGCGGCGCCGCGATGCGCCGCCTTTCGTCTGTCTGGATCGGCCCCATGTCCGTTCATCACCGCGGGAGCATCCCCCTGTCCGACATCATGGTACCGCACATAAACCGCATCGCGACCGCCGTGCCGGGCAACGACGTGCACCAGGCTTTCCTGGACTTCGCGCGGGACACGCTGGCCGACCCGCGCGCCCGGCGGGTGTTCGACCGCATGGCGGACCGCTCCGGCGTGTCGCACCGGTTCTCCCACCTGGTGCCGGCCGGGGATGGCGGTCCGGCGCTCGACGCGACGGGCTTCTACAGGCGCGGCAGCTTCCCGGGGACGGGCGCGCGCATGAAGGCCTATGAGGCGCATGCGCTCGACTTGGCGGCGGCCGCGCTGGAGAAGCTGGATCCGGGCCCGCTCACCCACCTGATCGTCGCCAGCTGCACGGGGTTCACCGCCCCCGGCATCGACCAGCGCCTGGCGGAACGGCTGTCGCTAAGCCGGACGCTGCACCGGACGTCGGTGGGCTTCATGGGATGCTATGCCGCGGTGCCGGCGCTGCGGCTGGCGCACGAGGCCGTGCGGGCCGATCCGCTGGCGCGGGTGGCGGTCGTCGCGCTCGAGCTGTGCACGCTGCACCTGCAGGAGACTCAGGACCTGGAGACGGTGCTGTCGTTCCTGATCTTCGGCGACGGCGCGGCGGCGGCCCTGGTGACGGCGGAACCCTCGGGGCTGGCGATGCACGGGTTCCATGCGACGACGATCCCGGACACGCAGGACATGATCACCTGGCGCATCGGCGACCAGGGCTTCGACATGCACCTGAGCGGCCAGGTTCCGACGGCGATCGCGGCGGCGCTGCGGCGGGAGGTGGACCGGAACGACGGGGAGGGCATCCTCGCCGGGCTCGACCCGGCCGCCATCGCCTTGTGGGCCGTCCACGCCGGGGGGCGGACGGTGCTGGACGCGGTGGAGCAGGGGTTGCGGCTGCCCGGGGCGGCGCTGGCCCACTCGCGGGCGGTGCTGAACGAGGTGGGCAACGTGTCGTCAGCCACGCTGGGGTTCGTGCTGGAACGGATGTTGGCGGGCGAGGAGAAGGGCCCGGGGTTGGCCATGGCGTTCGGCCCGGGGCTGTGCGCCGAGACGTTCCGTTTTGCGCGGGTTTGAGATGGACCGGTCGGGACTGTCCATCATGCCCAACCTCCGCGCCCGCAGTGCCCAGCCGGAATGGATGGACACGCAGGTGGTGGCGCCGGAGGATTTCGCGGCGTGCCTGGCGGACCTCGCTTCGGTGAACACGGTCACCGCGGCGCGGCTGCCCACGCTGGGCTTCATGCGCCGGGTGGCGCGGCGGCATCCGGGCCGGACGCTGCGGGTGTTGGACGTGGGCTGCGGCGAGGGCGACATGCTGCGGCGGCTGCACCGCTGGTCGCTCCGGGCGGGACACCGGCTGGAGTTGGAAGGGATCGATCTCAACCCGCTGGGGATCGAGGCGGCGCGGGCGGCGACGCCGGCGGACGTGCCGATCCGCTACCGGGTGGCGGACGTGTTCGACGAGGGGCTCGGGCAGTACGACGTGATCCTCAGCTCGTTGTTCACGCACCATCTGTCCGATACGGAGGTCGCGGCCTTCCTGCACGTGATGGAGGCGCATGCCGGGCTCGGCTGGTTCGTCAACGACCTGCATCGCCATCCCCTGGCCTATAATGGGTTCCGCGCGCTCTCGGCGTTGGCGGGGTGGCACCGCTTCGTCCGGCATGACGGGCCGATCAGCGTGGCGCGCAGCTTCCGGACGGTGGACTGGCGCCGCCATCTGCATCGGGCCCTGCTGGGCCGGGTGACGGAGCTGCGCTGGCACGCGCCGTTCCGCTTGTGCGTGTCCCGCTTCAAGTGAGCGTGGTGATCGCGGGCGGGGGGCTGTCCGGGGCCGCCGCCGCGTGCCTGCTGGGGCCGGGCGCGACCCTGGTCGAGCGGGAGGCCGGGCCGCACGACAAGGTGTGCGGCGAATTCTTGAGCTGGGAGACGCAGGCGGCACTTCGGCATCTTGGCGTGGACGCCAGGGCGCTGGGCGGTGCGCCGATCGGCACGGTGCGCCTGGTGCATGGGCGGCGGATGGTGACGGCGCTTCTGCCCGGGCAGGGGCTCGGCCTGTCGCGGCGCGTACTGGACGAGGCGCTGCTGGGGCGGGCGGCGGCGCAGGGCGCCCGGATCGTGCGGGGCCATGCGGTGCGCCGGCTGGTGCCGGGCGGCGCCGAGGTCGACGGGCTGGGCGTGCTGCGGGCCGACCGCATCCTGCTGGCGACGGGCAAGCACGACCTGCGCGGCCTGGGCCGCGCCGCGCCGGCGGAGCGCCTGCTGGGGCTGAAGATGTACTATCGGCTGGCGGCGGACGAGGCGGCGGCGCTGGCGGGGCATGTGGAGGTCGTGCTGTTCCCGGGCGGGTATGCGGGGCTGCAGATGGTGGAGGGCGGCCGGGCCAACCTGTGCCTGCTCATCGACCGCGGCCAGCACGCGGAAGCGGGCGGGACGTGGGCTGGCGTGGTGGGCCACTTGGTGCGGAGCAGCCCGCATCTGGCGCGCCGGCTCCATGGTGCGGTGCCGCTGCTGGACCGGCCGGTGGCGATCTCGCGCATTCCGTATGGCCACCTGCATGCGGCGGGTGGGGCGGTGTTGCGGCTGGGGGACCAGATGGGCGTGATCCCGAGTTTCAGCGGGGATGGCATGGCGATCGCGCTGCACACCGGTTTTGCGGCGGCGGGGGCGCGGGACGCGGCGGCCTATCACCGCCGGATGCTGGCCGACCTGCGGGGGCAGATCGGCCGGGCCATGGTGCTGCACCGGATGGGGCAGGCACGCCCGGGCCTGGTCACGCTCGCCGCGCGCGCCTGGCCCGGCGCCCTGGCCTGGATCGCGCGCCTGACCCGGGTGCCGGCGTCCCGCCTCGCCTGGGAGTAGGGCTGGCGCTACTCAGCCGCCACGGACAGCACCGGAGCCGTCTTCGACACCAGCCGCCGATAGGTCGCCAGCGCCTGACCGACCACCTGGTCCATGTTGTAGTAGCGGTAGGTGGCGAGCCGGCCGGCAAAGGTGACGCCCGGCGTGGCGTCGGCCAAGGCGCGATACCGCTCGTACAGCGCGGCATTCTCCGGCCGGGGCACGGGATAGTAGGGGTCGCCCTCGGCGGACGGGGTCTCGTAGCACAGGCTCGTGCGGGGATGGACCTGGCCTGTCAGGTGCTTGAACTCCGTCACGCGGGTGAAGGGCGTCGCGGGATCCGGGTGGTTGATGACGGCCACCGGCTGCATCAGGTCCGCGTCGTGCGTCTCGTGCCGGAACTGCAGGCTGCGGTACGGCAGCCGGCCATGACGGTGGCCGAAATACTCGTCGATCGGCCCGGTGAACACGAGATGGTCGGCGCGGGCGGAGCCGAGCGCCTGCCACTCCGTGTCCGTGGCGACCGTGATGTTCGGGTGGGCGAGCATCGCCTGGAACATGCGCGTGTAGCCGTGCAGGGGCATGCACTGGTGCTTGTCGGTGAAATAGCGGTCGTCGTCGTTGGTACGGGTCGGGATGCGGGCGGTGACGGACTTGTCGAGCTCGCCCGGGTCGAGGCCCCACTGCTTGCGGGTGTAACCCTGGAAGAACGCCTCATACAGCGGGCGGCCGACGGTGCCCAGCACCACGTCGGCCGAGGTGCGGATGTCGGCGACCGGCTCGGCCTGTGCGGCGAGGAAGGCGGCGACCTGGCTCTCGATCAGGTCGAGGCCGAAGAAGCGGTTGATCGTGGTGCGGTTGATTGGGATGGGCAGGAGCATGCCGCGGACCTGCGCGAGGACGCGATGCTCGTAAGGGCGCCAGGCGGTGAAGCGCGAGAGGTAGTCGAGCACGGCGTCGGACCCGGTGTGGAAGATGTGCGGGCCGTAGGGATGGATGAGCACGCCGGCAGAATCGTGCGTGTCGTAGGCGTTGCCGCCGATATGCGGGCGGCGGTCCACCACCAGCACGCGTTGCCCGCCGTCGTTGGCCAGCCGCTCGGCCAGCACCGCGCCCGCGAACCCCGCGCCGACCACGACGGCGTCGTAGCTGGCGCGCCGCATGACGGTGGGTGCCGGCGAGGCGGGCCGGGCCGCGGCGGCTGCAGCACGGTCGACCAGCGCGGACATGCGGGCCCATGTGGCGTCCCACGACATGGTGGCGATGACCTGGTCGGCTTCGGCCAGCCAGGGCTGATCCCGGCCGCCCTGGGCTTGCACCAGTGCGGCGTCGATGGCGCGAGCGAACTCCTGCGCCGTCGCGGCGATATGGACGGCCGCGAGCCCACCATATTGGCGGACGACGTCGGCGATGGGGGTGGAGACGACGGGGCGGCCGGCTGCCAGGTATTCCGGCGTCTTGGTCGGGCTGATGAAGCGAGTCGACTCATTGAGCGCGAAAGGCATCAGCGCCACGTCCCATCCGGCGACGTAGGCCGGCAGGTCGGCGTACGCCCGGGCGCCGGCATAATGGAGGTTCGGGCACCGGGGCAGCTCGCTCTCGGCGATCTTGGCGACGGGGCCGACGAGCACGAACTGCACGCCGGGCCGCAGATCGGCGAGGGCTTCGAGCAGGGCCAGATCGAGCCGCTCGTCCAGCACGCCGTAGAAGCCCATGCGGGGCCGGGGGATCGCGACCTGGTCCGGCGGTTCGGCAAGCGGCAGTCGGGCCGGCGCGAAATGGGCGAGGTCGACCGCACTGGGGAAGGCATGCACGTCCGGATGCCGGGCGCGCTTGGCCTCGAACAGGCTGGCACCCCCGGTGAAGACCAGGGCGGCGCGGGCCATCAGCGCCCGTTCGAGATCGGGCAAGGCGGGGTCGGAATCCTTGAAGGCCGACAGCTCGTCCATGCAGTCGTAGACGGTGGGACAGCCGTCGAGGTGCGCGGCGAAGCGGAGAGCCTGGGGCGTGTAGAACCACAGCACCGGCCGCACGATGGCATGATCGCGGATCAGGCCGTCGAGCAGGGTCATGACGGTGGAGTCGATCAGCCCGAAGTCGTAGCCCCAGGGCAGGACGGGCTGCACGACGTGGACACCCGCGTCCAGGCGTACCTCGATCCCGACGGTGGCGTGCTCGCGCCAGACCGGTTCCTCGAAGAAGAAGACGCGCCGGGTTCGGGCGGCCCGGGTCATGAGGTGCTGCGGGCGCTGGGTGACGAAATACCAGCGCAGATGGGAGAAACACAGGAGGTCGGCAGCTTGGGTCGGGACCGGCCGGGGTGGGGTGGCGGACAGGCTCATGCGGGATCGGTCTCCAGGAAGGCGTGACACGGAACGGCAGAACCCCACGCAAGTTCTTGGCCAGCCGGATGTTTGTCGACGAACGCGGGAGCCGCCATCGTGACGACCGGGCGGAACCAGGGCAGGGCCCCGGAGTTTGTCCGCGATGCCGAACACCGATGCCAAACTTGATCGTGCCGAGCCCTCGCCCGTGCTGGAGCCGCGCCAGGCCGCCGCGGCCGCCAAGCTGCGCTACGTCACCGACCGCAAGCCCGGCATCACGCGGGAGCGGGTGGGCGACGCCTGGGTGTTCCGCAAGCCGGACGGACAGGTGATCGACGACGAGGACGAGATCGCGCGGATCCGGAAACTGGCGATCCCGCCGGCCTACACCGAGGTCTGGATCTGCGCCGACGCGCGCGGGCACCTGCAGGCGGTCGGGCGGGATGCGCGGGGCCGGAAGCAGTACCGGTATCACCCGCGGTGGCGCATGGTGCGGGACGAGGCCAAATACAGCAAGATGCTGGTGTTCGGGCGGGTGCTGCCCGCGATCCGGGCCCGGGTGCGCGAGGATTTGGGCGCGGCCGGCCTGCCGAAGCGCAAGGTGGTCGCGGCCATCGTGGCGCTGTTGGAAAAAACCATGATGCGGATCGGGAACGAGGAATATGCCAAGCAGAACGGCAGCTTCGGGCTGACGACGCTGCGGTCGCGTCACGCGAAGGTCGAGGGCAACCGGCTGGCCTTCGACTTCCGCGGCAAGCACGGGATACGGCATCATATCGATCTTTCGGACCGCCGGCTGGCCCGCGTGGTGTCGCGCTGCCGGGACCTGCCGGGGCAGGACCTGTTCCAGTTCCTAGACGAGGACGGCGACCGCCACCACGTGACGAGCGACGACGTGAACGAGTACCTGCACGAGGCCTCGGGCGAGGAAATCACGGCGAAGGACTTCCGGACCTGGGCCGGGACGACCCTGGCGGCGGCCGCCTTGAAGGAGTTCGAGGCCTTCGACACCGAGGCTGCGGCAAAGAAGCACCTGGTGCTGGCCGTGGAGCGCGTGGCCAAGGAACTGGGCAACACGCCGGCGATCTGCCGCAAGTGCTACATCCACCCGGCCGTCTTCGAGGGCTACCTGGACGGCAGCCTGCTGGAAGGGCTGAAGTCCCGTGCGGACGAGATCCTCGACGGGGCGCCGGGTTCGGGCGCAGCCGAGGGGCTGACCGCGGAGGAGATCGCGATCACCGCCTACCTCAGCCGCCGCCTGGGCGAGGCCATCGCGCATCCCGAAAGCAAACCGCTGAAGACTTGAACTCCGGCAGCCGCCCCCGCATCGTGGCCTGAACGGCCAGGTCGGCCGAACAGGCGGGGGCGGACGTGGCGGACACTGACGACGTGCTGATCGGGCGGGCAGGGGCGGTGCTGACGCTGACGCTGAACCGGCCGGAGCGGCTGAACGCCTTTGCCGGCACCATGCACGTGCGGCTGCTGGCGGGCCTGGCCTCGGCCGCGGCCGACCCCGGCGTGCGCGCGGTGCTGCTGACCGGGGCGGGGCGGGGCTTCTGCGCGGGGCAGGACCTGGGTGACGTGGCGGAGGGGCAGGACCTGGGCGAGACGCTGGAGCAGCGGTTCAACCCGTTGATCCGTGCCATCCGGGCGCTGCCGAAACCGGTGGTGTGCGCGGTGCAGGGGGTGGCGGCCGGCGCCGGGGCGAATCTGGCCTTGGCCTGCGACATCGTGCTGGCCGGGCAGTCCGCGCGGTTCATCCAAGCCTTCGTCAAGATCGGGCTGCTGCCGGACGCCGGCGGCACCTGGTTCCTGCCGCGTCTGGCCGGCGACGCGCGGGCGCGCGGCATGGCGATGCTGGGGGAGCCCGTGGCTGCGGCGCAGGCCGAGGCCTGGGGGCTGATCTGGCGCTGCGTCCCCGACGAGGCGCTGACACCCGAGGCCGCCGGGGTGGCCGAGCGTCTCGCGGCGCTGCCGACGCAGGCGATGCGGTTGATGAAGCAGGCGCTGGCCGGCGCAGGCCAGCGGACGTTGGACGAGCAGCTGGACCTGGAGCGGGACCTGCAGCGCGAAGCCGGCTTCACGCCGGACTTCGCCGAGGGGGTGCGCGCCTTCACCGAGAAGCGCCCGCCCGTGTTCACCGGCCAGGCTGCAGCCGGGCCGCTCGCATGAGCGCGCCCGATGCGCTGGCGCAGGTCTGTGCCGCGGCCATGTGGCGGGACGACCAGGCGAGCCCCGGCCTGGGCATGGTGCTGGACCAGGTCGGGCCGGGGTCGGCGCGCATGTCGATGCGGGTGCAGGCGCGGATGCTGAACGGGCAGCGGACGTGCCATGGCGGGTTCATCTTCGCGCTGGCCGACAGTGCCTTCGCCTTCGCCTGCAACACCGACGGCATGGCGTCCGTCGCGAGCCATTGCAGCATCACCTTCCTGCGCCCGGTGCAGGAGGGCGAGACGCTGGTGGCAGACGCAGCCGAGCGGCACAAGGAGGGACGGAGCGGGCTGTACGACGTCCGGGTGACGGTGGACCATGTCGTCGTGGCGGAGTTCCGCGGCCTGTCGCGCACCACGGGGCAGCGATGGGTCCCGGGGCCGACGGAGGGCGCGCCGCATGCTGGCTGACCTGTCGCCCCGCCCGGGGGAGCTGGACCCGATCGAGACCGCGTCGCGCGACGAGCTGACGGCGTTGCAGACGGTCCGGCTGGCGGCGACGCTGCGGCATGCGCACGCGAATATCCCGCATTACCGGCGGGCCTTCGCGGCGGCCGGGGTGCATCCGGACGACTTCCGCACGCTGGACGACCTGCACCGCTTCCCGTTCACCACCAAGGCGGACCTGCGCGACAACTACCCGTTCGGCATGTTCGCCGTGCCCCGCGACCAGGTGGCGCGCATCCATGCCAGCAGCGGCACGACGGGCAAGCCGACCGTGGTGGGCTACACCAAGGGGGACCTCGATGTCTGGGCGGAGGTCATGGCGCGGTCGATCCGCGCGGCCGGCGGCCGGCCCGGCATGCGGGTGCACGTGGCGTACGGGTACGGGCTGTTCACCGGCGGGCTCGGCGCGCATTACGGCGCGGAGCGGCTGGGCTGCACCGTCATCCCCATGGGCGGTGGCCAGACGGAGCGCCAGGTCCAGCTGATCCAGGACTTCGAGCCCGACATCATCATGGTTACGCCCAGCTACATGCTGGCGATCCTGGATGCGTTCCGGGCCGCGGGGCTGGACCCGACCCGCACCGCGCTGAAGGCCGGCATCTTCGGCGCCGAGCCCTGGACCAACCGGATGCGGGACGAGATCGAGCGCGCCTTCGACATGCACGCGGTCGACATCTACGGCCTGAGCGAGGTGATGGGCCCCGGCGTCGGCATCGAGTGCGTCGAGACCAAGGACGGGCTGCACCTCTGGGAGGACCACTTCTACCCGGAGGTGATCGACCCCGAAACCGGCCGACCGCTGCCGGATGGCGAGGAGGGCGAGCTGGTGCTCACCTCGCTCACCAAGCAGGCGACGCCGATCATCCGCTACCGCACCCGCGACCTGACCCGGCTTCTGCCCGGCACCGCGCGCAGCATGCGCCGGATGGAAAAGATCACCGGGCGCAGCGACGACATGATGATCGTGCGCGGCGTCAACGTGTTCCCGACGCAGATCGAGGAGCTGGTGCTGGCCCAGCCGGACCTGTCCGGGCACTACCAGATCGAGCTGACGCGGGAAGGTCGGCTTGACTGCATGCTGGTCCGGGTGGAGGCGCGGATCGACAGCTTCGGGCTGGCGCAGGGCGGCCCTCTGGCGCACGCGATCAAGGAACGGGCGGGCGTCACGGCGCAGGTGGAGATCGTGCCGCCGGGCGGGATCGAGCGCAGCATGGGCAAGGCGCGCCGGGTGATCGACCGGCGTGGCGGGAGCCCGCACCGGAAGGATTGATGCCGGCTCCCCTTGCGGAGGGGCCCCGCATCCGCTTTAGCCACGCGCATGGCTGTAAACCCGATCACCGTCCCCGTCCTGTTCGCCGCGCGCCGCCCCGGCCTCGTGCTGCTGGCGGCCCTGCTGCTGGGGGCGGCCTGCGCCTGGTTGGCGGGGACCCACCTGGCCGTGACGACGGATGTGGGCGAGCTGTTCGCTGCCAGCCTGCCGTGGAAACAGCGGGAGGCCGAGCTGAAGCGCCTGTTTCCGCAGTTCACCGACACCCTGGTGGCGGTGGTGGACGCCGACAGCCCGGAAGCCGCGGATGCGACGGCGGCCGGGTTGCTGGCCGCCCTGTCGCAGGACCCGCACTTCCGCACCATCCGGCGCCCCGATGCCTCGGCGTTCTTCGACCGGAACGGGCTGCTGTTCCTGGACCGCGGCACGCTGGAGACGCTGCTGAACCAGACGATCGACGCCCAGCCCTTCCTGGGGCAGCTCGCGGCCGACCCGAGTGCCCGCGGCCTGTTCGCCGCGTTGTCGCTGGTGGGGATGGGCGTGGAACGCGGCCAAGCCGACCTCGGGCCCTTCACCCCGGCCCTGAAGGGGTTCGACGCGGCGCTGCGCAGCGCCATCGCTGGGGCTCCGCGTCCGCTTTCGTGGCAGCGGCTGCTGTCGGGGCCGGTTTCGGACCTGGGTGGGCCGTACCGGTTCGTGCTGGCGCAGCCGAAGCTCGATTACGGCGCGCTGGCCCCCGGCGCTGCAGCGACGGCGGCGCTGCGGGCCGCGGCCGCTGCGCAGGAGTTCGTGCGGAGCGGCCAGGCCCATGTGCGCATCACGGGCTCCGTGGCGCTGGCCGACGAGGAGTTCGCGACCGTGGCGCAGGGGGCGGTGGCGGGGCTGGTCGGCAGCACGCTCGTGGTGATCGTGTGGCTGGCGCTCGCGGTGCGCAGCTGGCGGCTGATCGTGCCGATCGTGTGCACGCTGGTGCTGGGCCTGCTGCTGACCACGGGATTCGCCACGTTGACCAGCAGCCCGCTGAACCTGATCTCGGTCGCCTTCGCCATCCTATTCGTGGGCATCGCGGTCGACTTCGCGATCCAGTTCACCGTGCGATACCGGGAGATGGCGGCGGTGTCGCCCGACGTGGTGGCGGCGCTGGAGGCGACGGCGCAACGGTCGGGCGGGCAGATTCTGGTGGCGGCCTGCGCGACATCGGCCGGGTTCCTGGCCTTCGTGCCGACGGACTTCTCGGGCGTGGCGGAGCTGGGGCTGATCGCCGGCGTGGGGATGCTGATCGCGTTTGCCTGCTCCATGACGGTGCTGCCGGCCGCGATCGTGCTGTTCCGGTCCGGCCGCGCCGGCATGGGCGGCGAGGCCGGGTTCGGCTGGGCGGCGCCGCTCGACCGGGGGGTGGGGCGGGCGCGCCTGGCGATCCTGGGCGCGTTCGTGGTCGTGGCCGGCCTGGGGGTGGCGGCGGCCCCGCACCTGCGCTTCGACAGCGACCCGCTGCATACCAAGAACCCCGACACGGAGGCGATGCGGACGCTGTCCGACCTGGCCGCCAATCCGCTGACCGACCCCTATACCATCGACATCCTGGCGCATGACGAGGCCGCGGCCGTGGCCGTGCGGGGCAAGGTGCAGGCGCTGCCGCTGGTGGCGCAGGTGGTCAGCCTGGACAGCTTCGTGCCGGAGGACCAGGGGCCGAAGCTGGCGCTGATCGCCGATGCGGCCGGGCTGCTGGCGCCCACGCTGGCCCCGCGCAGCGCCCCGGCGCCTGCCACTGCGGCGGACCTGCGGCTGGCGGCACGCATGACGGGCGTGCAGCTGGCCCGCGCGCTGCCGCGGCTGCCGGCCGATCATCCGCTGGCGTCCATCGCGGCGGCCATCAAGCAGCTGGAGACGGCACCCGACCCGGTGCTGCTGGCGGCCAACCAGGCGCTGACGCGGTTCCTGCCGCAGCAGCTGGACCGGTTGCGCCTGGCGCTGCAGGCCGGGCCGGTGACGGAGGCGTCGATCCCGCCCGAGATCGCCGATGACTGGCGGCTGGCGGACGGGCGCCGGCGGGTCCAGGTCTCGGCCAAGCCGGAGGCCGCCGGGGCCGCGGGGCTGCGGCGCTTCGTGGACGAGGTTTCGGCGGCGGTGCCCGACGCCGGCGGCTCCGCCGTGACCATCACGGAGACGGCCAACACCATCGTGCGCGCGTTCACCCATGCGGCGGCCGGCGCATTCATCGCGATCGTGGTGATCCTGGGCCTGGCGCTGCGGCGGCTGCCGGACGTGTTGATGGTGCTGGCGCCGCTGGTGCTGTCGGGGCTGATGACGGTGCTTGTGGCGGTGCTGCTGCCGTTGCCGCTGAACTTCGCCAACGTGATCGCCCTGCCGCTGCTGCTGGGCGTGGGAGTGTCGTTCAACATCTACTTCGTGATGAACTGGCGGGCGGGGCAGCGCGGGCCCCTGGCCTCGCCCACGGCGCGGGCTGTGGTGTTCTCCGCCCTGACGACCGGGACGGCCTTCGGGTCGCTGGCCTTGTCAGCGCATCCGGGAACGGCCAGCATGGGGTTGCTGCTGCTGCTCAGCCTGGGATGTTCGCTGGTGGCGAGCCTCGTGTTCGTGCCGGCGCTGCTTGCCACAATCCCACCACGAGCGGGTGCGATACCAAGATAGACGAGGGGCGCCGATGGGGCGCCGGAGCAGTTATTCGATGTCGTTCCTGCGGACCGTTCTGATCATCTTCGCCCTGTTGCTCGGATGGGCGGCGCTTCGGACCGGGGGTTCGTCGGCGCAGGTGGCGCCCCAGGCTGTGTCCAACCCCCAGGTCGTTCAGCCCTTGGCGCCCAAGCCCCTGGCGGCAAACACCGCGTCGTAGGTCGTCGCTTCGATCCCTGCGGCGTCGATCGCGGTCCGCAGCTCGGGGCTGAGCAGCGTCGCCAGCTCGGCTTCGTGCTCGTATTCCGGCATGGCGTGGGTCAGGCGGGCGTCGCGCACGGTCGCGGGGTGGAAATAGATCTCGGAGAGGCCGCGGGGCAGGTTGGGGATCAGCTTCAGCACCCGCTCCCGCGTCATGTGACCGGACCACGCGATGCCGAAGACGGAGTCGTTGACCAATATGCCGGCCTTGCGGGCGTCGTCGCGCAGGACGGTCGACCAGATGTTCAGCAGGCGCCCGCCGATTCCGGCGCCGGGACCGGCCTTGCCCAGGGGTCCCGCGGGCTCGTTCGGGATGCGGAGGGCCGGAAGGTTGAACGTTTTGCCGACCTGGATGAGCATCTTGCCCACCGTCGGGTGCATCTGCATGTGCTTGTGGGCGTTCGCGTGGTCCAGCCGGAGCCCGGTCTTGGCGAAGGCCGAGAACTGCGAGCGGATCTCGGACCGCAGCTGTTTGCGCTGGCGGGGCCGGAAGAAGTAGTCGAACGACAGCCCGAACTGGTCGGACGGAAAGTCTCCGGCCGCGTTGACCAGCCCGCGAACCGCACTGGGCCGGACGGACGCGCCCTCGATGACGACCAGATGCAGGCCGACCCGAAGTTGCGGCAACGCCTTTGCCCGGCGGACCGCGTCGGCCACGGCGGGGCCCGCCACCATCAGGCTTGCCGTAGTCAGCAGTCCCTCGCGGCAGGCGCGCTCGACGGCCTCGTTGATCCCTTCCGAGAGCCCGAAGTCGTCGGCCGTGAAGATGACGCGCCGCTTGTTGCGGTCGGCGCGATCCTGTTTCGCCACTCGATTGCCGCCGTGCTGGGCCGGGACGTCCTCAGGCGGCCTTGTTGCGTTCGCGCAGGAACTGGAAGAACTCGACGCCCTCCCGCAGGCGGCGCTTCATCATCTGCGGGCTGCGCACCATCTCGCCGACGATCGAGGCGATCTTGGGAGCGCGGAAGTAGAAGCGGCGGTAGAAGGCCTCGACGCTGTCGAAGATTTCCGTGTGCTGCAGATGGGGGTAGTGCAACGGCGCGATCTGCACGCCCCGCTCGTCGATCAGCTCGGCGTGCTCGGCATCGAGCCAGCCGTTCTCGACCGCCTGCTTGTAGAGGTATGTCCCAGGGTAGGGCGCGGCCAGCGAGACCTGCATCGTGTGCGGGTTCAGCTCGACGGCGTAGCGGATCGTCTCCTCGATCGTCTCCTTGGTCTCACCGGGCAGGCCCAGGATGAAGGTGCCGTGGATTTTGATGCCGAGCTCGTGGCAGTCCTTGGTGAAGCGGCGCGCGACGTCGACGAGCAGGCCCTTCTTGATGTTGTGCAGGATCTGCTGGTTGCCGCTCTCGTAGCCGACCAGCAGCAGACGAAGACCGTTGTCCTTCAGGATTTTCAGGGTCTTGCGCGGCACGTTCGCCTTCGCGTTGCAGGACCAGGTGACGCCCAGCTTGCCCAGCTCGATGGCGATGGCCTCGGCGCGCGGCAGGTTGTCGGTGAAGGTGTCGTCGTCGAAGAAGAACTCGCGCACCTGCGGGAAGTCGCGCATCGCCTGCTTGATCTCGGCGGCGACGTGTTCCGGGCTGCGGACCCGGTAGTTGTGGCCGCCGACGGTCTGCGGCCACAGGCAGAAGGTGCACCGCGACTTGCAGCCGCGGCCCGAGTAGATGCTGATGTACGGGTGCATCAGGTAGCCGATGAAGTAGTCTTCGATGCGCAGGTCGCGCTTGTAGACGTCGGTGACGAAGGGCAGGAGGTCCATGTCCTCCAGGATCGCGCGATCCTTGTTGTGGACGATGGTGCCGCTGCGGTCGCGCCAGCTGATGCCGTCGATGGCGGCGAAGTCGCGGCCCTCGGCGACCTCGAGGCAGGTGAAGTCGAACTCGTTGCGGGCGACGAAGTCGATGGGCGCGCCCTGCTCCAGGCTTTCGCCCGGCTGGACGGCGACCTTGGCGCCGACGAAGCCGATCTTGAGCCCGGGATTCACGTCCTTCAGCGCCTGGGCGACCTTCACGTCGGAGGCGAACGACGGCGTGCTGGTGTGGATGACGACCAGGTCGCGGGTGCGGGCGTCGGCCAGCACCGGCTCCATCCCCATGCCGGCGGGCGGCGCATCGATCAGGCGGCTGCCCGGCACCAGTGCGGCCGGCTGGGCCAACCAGGTGGGATACCAGAAGGACTTGATTTCACGCTTGGCCTGGTAGCGCGATCCGGCGCCACCGTCGAAGCCGCCGAACGAGGGGGGCTGCAGAAACAGGGTCTTCATCATGATCGTGATCTCATCCCTCTCCGGGGGCCAGGCTCGGGCGTGTGGCCAGCATGACCTGCCCCCGCCACGCGACGCGCCGGGTGCGATAGCTGGCGAGGACGACCGTGACGGACAACAAGTCCCTGAACGGCAGACACCAGATCGTGAGCGCAGACGCAACCTTCAAGTTACGGTCGACCGCCTGGGCCACGGCCCCCCGCACGACCCATGTGGCGACGAACAGCCACCAGGCCCAGGCCACCCCGCCCGAGACCCCCACGGTCAACGCGGCCCAGAAGAGCGGGTACTGCATGGCCGAGACGGCGAACTCGACCGGCACGAGGCTCTTGACCGTGCGGGCCCAGCGCAGCTCGTGCTCGAACAAGGCAGGCATCTGCGCCTCGGGCACCGTCGTCGCCGGCACGGTCCCGGCCAGTACGACGTCGAGGCCCTCGGCGCGGACCAGCTGGCCGAGCACGGCGTCGTCGGCCAGGTGGTTTGACAGGGCGCGCAGCCCGCCGACCCGCTCCAGCGTCTCCCGCGTCAGGGCCATGGTGGCGCCCAGGCAATCCTGCCGGCCCATGACGCGGGCGAGCAGCGCGCCCGGAAGGAAGGCATGGTTGATCTGCGCGGCGCCCAGGCGGGCGGTCAGCGTGTCGCTCGCGGCCCGGCCGGCATAGAGCGTCGTGACGAGGCCGACACTCGGACGCTCCAGCGCGCCGACCAGCTGGCGGAGGTAGTCGGGGGCCACGTGCATGTCGCTGTCGGCGATGACCAGCGTCTCGTGCCGGGCATAGGGCAGCATGTTGATGAGGTTGCCGATCTTGCGGTTCAGCCCGTGGCTGGTGCGGTCGACGACCACGTCGATGGCGACGTCCGGGAAGCGGCGTCGCAGACGCTCCAGCACGTGCAGGGCCGGGTCGGACGGGTCCTGCAGGCCGAAGACGATCTGGAACTCGGGGTAGTCCTGCCGGCAGCAGCTGGCGAGCGCCTCTTCCAGCAGGGGCTCGTCGCCATGCAGCGGCTTGAGGATGGTGACGGGGGGGAACGACGTGGCGGTGTGGGCGGTGCGGGCGCGGAAGTGGCGAAGCGCACCCCAGCCGGCAAGGCACTGCAACGCGCCGCCGGCGGTGACCCCGGCCAGGGCCACCGACATGACATCCATCAGCGTAGCCGTCACGAAATGGCTCCCGGTCAAGACAGCGCCCCGCCGGACAGGTCGGCGACCTTGCGCTGCAGGCTCTCGATCAACGGCTGGGCGGAGGTGGCGGTGACTAGGCTCCGGAAGTCCGACCGTTTGACCGCATTCTGGCTGATGCTGCCGTTGAGCAGCACATCGACGGCGCGCCAGCCCTGCGGGCCGCGGTGCATCACGTAGTCAATCCGCACCGGCTCGCCGCTGGTGGGTGCCAGCTGGGTGGGCACGACGATGTCGGTGCCGACGCTGCGCTGGTCGGGCAGCACCTCGAGCCGTTCGCCGGCGAAGCTGTCGAAGTTGGCGGCATAGCTGGCGACGGTGAACTTGCGGAACACGTCGAGCAGCCGCGCCTGCTGGTCGGCCGGCAGGCTGGCGAACCGCGGCCCGACGGAGGCGGCGAGGATGCCTGGCAGGTCGAACGCCTGGTCCACGGCGGGGGCGAGCAGGTTGAACCGCTTGAGGAAGGGCGACGCGATGCCGGCCTTCATGGAGGCGAGCACGGCCTTGTTGAGCGCCTCGATCGGGGCCGCCGCCGCGGGGTCGGCGGCGCGGGCCGGTGCCGCGAAGGCGATCCCGAGAGGGAGCGCCAGGACCAGCCGCCGCCCCGCAATCATTGCGCGGGCACCACGGACAGGGTGCGGCCGGTATCCCTGCTGAGGGCAGCCAGCGCGGTCGCGACCATGTCCTTGGCGCCGAGCCCGGCCTCGATCATCTGCGCGGCGGGGCTGTTGTGGTCGATGAACTTGTCGGGGAACACCATCGGCCGGATCTTCAATGGCCCGTCGAGCATGCCGCGGCTGGCGAGGTGCTGCATGACCGCCGACGAGAAGCCGCCGACCGAGCCTTCCTCGACGATCAGCATGACGCCGTGGTGCCGGGCAAGCTGCTCCACCAGGGCGATGTCGAACGGCTTGGCGAAGCGGGCGTCGGCGACCGTGGTGGAGAAGCCGCGGGCCGCCAGTTCGTCTGCGGCGCGTAGGGCGTCGGCCAGGCGCGGCCCGAGGGAGAGGATCGCGACGGACGAACCCTCCCGCATGATGCGGCCACGGCCGATCGGCAGCGGGGTGCCGCGTTCCGGCAGCACGAGGCCGAGCCCCTCGCCGCGCGGGTAGCGGAAGGCGCTGGGCCCGTCATCGATGGCGGCGGAGGTGGCGACCATGTGCATCAGCTCCAGCTCGTCGCTGGGGGCCATCACGACCATGCCGGGCAGGCAGCCGAGGTAGGCGAGGTCGAAGCTGCCGGCATGGGTGGCGCCGTCGGCCCCGACAAGGCCGGCGCGGTCGATGGCGAAGCGGACCGGCAGCTTCTGGATGGCGACGTCGTGCACGACCTGGTCGTAGGCGCGCTGCAGGAACGTGCTGTAGATGGCGCAGAACGGGCGCAACCCCTCGGTCGCCATGCCGGCGGCGAAGGTCACGGCGTGCTGCTCGGCGATCCCCACGTCGAAGGTGCGCTCGGGGAAGCGTGACGCGAACCGGTCGAGGCCGGTGCCGGACGGCATCGCAGCAGTCACGGCGACGATCCGCTGGTCCACCGCGGCTTCGGCAACCAGCGCGTCGGCGAACACCCTTGTGTACTGCGGCGGGCCCGGGGGGGCCTTCACCTGCTCGCCGGTGACGACGTTGAACTTGCTGACGCCGTGGTACTTGTCGGCGGAGTTTTCCGCCGGGGCGTAGCCGTGGCCCTTCTTGGTGATGACATGGAGCAGGATGGGCCCGCTCTCCTCGGCTTCGCGGACGTTGCGCAGCACGGGCAGCAGGTGGTCCATGTTGTGGCCGTCGATCGGGCCGACATAGTAGAAACCCATCTCCTCGAACAGCGTGCCGCCGGTCAGGATGCCGCGGGCGTATTCCTCGGCGCGGCGGGCAGTACGCTCCAGCCCGCGGGGAAAGCGCTTGGCCATGCGCACGGCGAGGTCGCGCAGGCTCAGGAACGAGCGGCTGCTCATCAGCCGGCTGAGATAGGCGCTCATGGCCCCGACCGGGGGCGCGATGGACATGTCGTTGTCGTTCAGGATCACGAGCAGGCGGGACTTCATGGCGCCCGCGTTGTTCATGGCCTCGTACGCCATGCCGGCGCTCATCGCCCCGTCGCCGATGACGGCGACGACGTGGCGGTCCTTCTCGCCCAGCAGGTCGTGCGCCACGGCCATGCCGAGGCCCGAGGAGATGCTGGTGCTGCTATGGGCGGCGCCGAACGGGTCGTACTCGCTCTCGGACCGGCGGGTGAAGCCCGAAAGCCCGTCGGGCTGGCGCAACGTCCGGATGCGGTCGCGCCGCCCGGTCAGGATTTTGTGCGGGTAGGTTTGGTGCCCGACGTCCCAGATCAGGCGGTCGCGCGGCGTGTCGAAGATGGCGTGCAGCGCCACCGTCAGCTCGACCACGCCGAGCGAGGCACCGAGATGGCCGCCCGTGGTGCTGACGACGTCCACCGTCTCGGCCCGCAGCTCGTCGGCCACCTGGCGCAACTGCTCGGCCGAGAAGTTGCGCAGGTCGGACGGGACCAGCACGCGATCCAACAAGGGTGTCACGGGACGGGACGGGAGCGGCATGCCTGCATTCATCTCTTCTATCTGCTCCCCACGCTGTGGTCTGCACCAGGCAGCGTGTTCTCAGGTCTCGACGACGGGGCCGCCCGGAGACGCACAGCGGCCCGGGACGGCGGGTGAAACCACGTCCGACCCGGAGAGGCAAGCGTACCGAGTCGGCGAGGCGTCGCCGTGTAACGTGGTGCAACATTACCCATTTCGGTCAGCCCGTGCCATACCGGCGCGTTCGCAACAGCGTTATGTGGCCTATTTGCAACACCTCTCATCATCTCTGAGAGAGCATCCGCAACCTTCATACCGCAATGCACTATGTTTCGTCATGACGCGTCAGGCTCCAACGTGCCAACCTGGACGACCGCTGGTGGAAGTGGGATCAGTGGCTTGACGTTCATTCCCGTTGTCGTGGTGCCCGGCGCGAGTCCCGGTCGATGTGAAAGGTTCTGTCGTCAATGTCCGTTCCCCTGCAGCAGGTCCTCCGAGTCGGTGCCTACGTCGTCAAGCAGCACCTGATCGGCAACAAGCGCTATCCGCTCGTGCTGATGCTGGAGCCGCTGTTCCGCTGCAACCTGGCATGCTCGGGCTGCGGCAAGATCGACTACCCGGCCGAAATCCTGAACCAGCGGCTGTCCGTCGCCGACGCCCTGGCTGCCGTCGACGAGTGCGGCGCACCGGTCGTCGCGATCGCAGGCGGGGAGCCGCTGCTGCACAAGGAGATGGCGGAGATCGTTCGGGGGATCCTGGCGCGCAAGAAGTTCGTCTACCTCTGCACCAACGCCCTGCTGCTCGAAAAGAAGATGGACGAGTACGCGCCGAACCCGTTCTTCAGCTGGGACGTGCACCTGGACGGCGACAAGGAGATGCATGACCGGGCCGTCAGCCAGGACGGCGTCTACGACCGGGCGATCGCGGCGATCAAGGAAGCCAAGCGGCGCGGCTTCCGGCTGAGCATCAACTGCACCCTGTTCGACGGCGCGCAGCCCGATCGGGTGGCGAGCTTCTTCGACAGCGTCATGGCGCTGGGCGTGGACGGGATCATGACGTCGCCCGGTTACGCCTATGAGCGGGCGCCGGACCAGGCGCACTTCCTGTCGCGGCAGAAGACCAAGCAGCTGTTTCGCGACATCCTGAAGCGCGGCGTCGGCAAGGGCTGGAAGTTCACCCAGAGCCCGCTGTTCATGAGCTTCCTGGCCGGCAACGAGAACTACCGCTGCACGCCGTGGGGCAAGCCGACCCGCAACGTCTTCGGCTGGCAGCGCCCGTGCTACCTGCTCGGCGAGGGCTACACGAAGACCTTCAAGGAGCTGATGGACAGCACCGACTGGGACAAGTACGGGACCGGCCACTACGAGAAGTGCGCCGACTGCATGGTCCACTCGGGCTACGAGAGCACGGCGGTGATGGACGCGGTCCGCAGCCCCATAAAGACGATGGTGACGGCCCTGCGCGGCCCGAAGCTGGAGGGCCCGATGGCACCCGAGATCGATCTCTCGCAGCAGCGGCCGGCCGACTACGTGTTCAGCCGGCACGTGCAGGAGAAGATGGCGGAGCTGCGGCACAAGAAGCCCGGCAAGCCGCAGGTGGCCGACGCGGCCGACTGACTCGGCCGACTGGCCCGGCCGACTGACCCGGCCGACTGACCCGGCCGACTGACCCGGCTGACTGACCCGGCCGACTGACCCGGGGCGGAACCGGCCGGGGTCGTGCGATTGCTGCACCCGCGAACCGACCCGTTGCGTGCGGGGTTGGCGATGGCGCAGGCTGGCTCTCCACCAACCAGAAGACGGGGAGACAGCTCATGACGATCGCCGCGATCCTGAGGCATAAGGGGAACGACGTCGCGCGCGTGGCGCCCACGGCTAGCCTGGCGGAGGTCGCGCAGCGGCTCGCGGCCAAGCGGATCGGCGCGATCCTGGTCATGGACACCGCGGACCAGCTGCTGGGCATCGTCAGCGAGCGCGACATCGTGCGCGCCCTGCCCGAGCATGGGGCGCGGACGCTGGACATGACCGCGGCCCAGATCATGACCCAGGGCCTGCACACGACGACACCGCAGACGACGGTGGCCCAGGCCATGGAGCAGATGACCCACCGCCGCGTGCGGCACCTGCCGGTGCTGGACGGTCAGCGGCTGGTGGGGATCGTCAGCATCGGCGACATCGTCAAGGCGCGGCTGGACCAGCAGGCGCAGGAAGTCGACAGCCTGAAGGCGTACGTGGCCGGCGCCGCCTGAACCCCCCGCCGCGCTCCAGTCAGATCGCGGCGGCGTAGGCCGGCCGCCGCGGGTCCGCCCCGGCAGCGATCAATCCGGTGGACGGGTCGGACCGCACCGCCTCGATGCTCCCGGCAAGCCACGTCCAGTCCGGCCAGTCCTGCACGTCGTGCCCGAGGCTGGCCAGCTCCTGCCGGGTCTCGGCCGGAATGCGCGACTCGATCGCCAGGCGCGCGGGAAAGTACTCGAACGGCGCGAACGACGAGGGGAAGGAGTAGCTGGCGACCCGGGGCGCCTCGATCGCCTGCTGCAGCTCCATGTCGAAATGCAGCACATTCAGCAGCACCTGCAGCATGGCCTGGATCTGCACGTCGCCGCCGGGGGTGCCGAACGGCATGACGCCGCCGTTCTTCGGCACGACGATGGCCGGGTTGGGCGTCAGGCGTGGGCGCTTGCCCGGCGCCACGCCCGACGGATGGGCCGGGTCCGGCCGGCTCTGGGAGCCGCGGGCCGAGGGGATGATGCCCAGCCCTGGCACGATCGGCGCGGTGGACGATCCGTCGGACGGGGTGGCGCTGAACGCGTTGCCCCAGCGGTCGACCGCGCAGGCATACGACGTGTCGGCATCCATCTGCGGCAGGGCCGCAGCAGACCGCAGGAACCCGGCATTGGCGCCGTAGCCGTCCAGCCGTTCGGGCATGCCGGGGTAGGCCTTGTCGGGCCGCACCTGGGCGGCGCGCCGGGCGATGGTGGCGGGGGAGAGCAGGTGGTCGAGCGGCACGTCGACGAAGGCCGGGTCCCCGAAATGGTATTCGCGGTCGGCCAGGGCGAGCTTCACGCATTCCATCAGCACATGGATGTAGGCCGACGAGTTGTGGGCCAGGCCGTCGATGCCGACCTGCTCGACCAGCAGCAGCGTCTCCAGAAGGGTAGGGCCCTGGCACCAGGGTCCGCAGGTGATGACCTCGTGCCCGCGCCACATCCGGCGGATGGCGGGCTCGATCCTGGACCGGAAGCCGGCCAGATCCTCCATCGACAGGAAGCCGCCTTCCGACTGCTGGTGCGCGACGATCTGCCGGGCGATGTCGCCGCGGTAGAAGGCATCGTGCGCCGCCCGCAGCCCGGCCTCCCGCCCGCCCGCAGCGCTCGCCTGGTCGGACATGTATTGTAGTGTGCCGGCCAGGTCCGTCTGCTTGAAGTTGTCGCCCACCCGCGGCAGCGCGCCGCCCGGCAGGAACACGGCGGCGTTCTGCGGCCACAGGCGGTACTCGGTCTCCTTGCTGCCGATGGAGTAGGCCAGCAGCTCGTTGATCGCGAAGCCGTCGCGGGCGAAGCGGATGGCGTACTGCGCGATATCGGGGAAGCCCATCGTGCCGTGCCGCTCGAGGGCCGTGATCCAGGCGTCGGGCGCGGCGGGCACGACGGTGCGGCGCACCCCGATCGGGATCTGGCCGCCGTGTTCCCGCATGAACACGTCGGGCGGCAGGGCGCGGGGCCAGTGGCCCAGCCCGGCGATGGTCTCCACCGTGCCGTCGGCCATGCGGATGACGATGGGCGCCACGCCCGCGACGTTGACCAGGTCCGGCTGCAGCACGCCCAGCGCCATGCCCGCCGCGCACCCGGCGTCGATGGCGTTGCCGCCGGCCTCCAGCACGGCGAAGCCGGCCATGGTCGCCAGGTAGTGCCCGGCCGAAACCGCGTGCCTTGTGCCATAAAGCGTGGGACGGTAGCTGTTCATGGGCCGGCTCCGGGCATGCCGCCGAAGCTTCGCGCGACTCCGGACGCGGGGCAAGCAGGATGGGGACACCGATGCAGAACACCGACCGCATCTGGCAGATCGTCGATCGGCACCAGGACGACTTCATCGCCCTCTCGGACCGTGTCTGGGGCATGCCGGAGCTGAACTTCCAGGAGCGGCGGTCGTCGGCCGAGCACGCAACGATGCTGCACGAGAAGGGGTTCCGCGTGACGGAGGGGGTGGCCGGCATCCCGACCGCCGTCATGGGTGAGGCCGGCGAGGGCGGGCCGGTCATCGCGATCCTGGGCGAGTACGACGCGCTGCCGGGCTTGAGCCAGGAGGCCGGCGTGGCCGAGCATCGCCCGATGCCCGGTGACGGGGCGGGCCACGGCTGCGGGCACAACCTGCTGGGCGCCGGCGCGATGCTGGCCGCCGCCGCGGTGAAGGACTGGCTGGCCGAGCAGGGCATCGCCGGCCGAGTCCGCTACTACGGCTGCCCCGCCGAAGAAGGTGGGGCCGCCAAGACCTTCATGGTCCGCGACGGCGCGTTCGACGACGTGGACATTGCGCTCTCCTGGCACCCGGCACCGTTCGCCGGCGTGAACGAGGCATACTCCCTGGCCATCCTGCAGGTGGATTACAGCTTCATCGGCCGGGCCAGCCACGCCGCCGCCAGCCCGGAGCTGGGGCGCAGCGCGCTCGATGCGGTCGAACTCATGAACGTCGGCGTGAATTACCTGCGGGAGCACATGCCCGACAGCGCCCGCATCCACTACGCGACGCTCGATGCCGGCGGGATCGCGCCGAACGTGGTCCAGGCGCAAGCCAGGTCGCGCTACATCGTGCGCGCCGCCACGCTGGCCGAGCTGGGCCTGCTGGCCGCCCGTGTGGACCAGATCGCCCGGGGCGCCGCGATGATGACGGAAACGACGGTCGCCATCGCCGTGCTCAGCGGCATGAGCAACCTGTTGGGCAACACGCCGCTGGAACGGGCGCTGCACGACAACCTGGTGCGGCTGGGCCCGCCCGGGTTCGACGCCGCCGACCGCGCCTTCGCCGAGGAGATTCGGCAGACCGTGCGGGAGGATGACATCGTCAGCGCGCATGCCCGGTTCGGCATGCCCGTGACCGCGGCGCCGCTGGCCGACTCGATCGTGCCGTTGGAGGCGAAGGGCGCCCGCACGGTCGGCAGCACCGACGTGGGCGACGTCAGCTGGGCGGTGCCGACGGTGCAGGCGCGCGGGGCCACCTACGCGATCGGCACGCCCGGCCACTCCTGGCAGCTGACCGCGCAGGGCAAGAGCCCGCTGGCGCATAAGGGCATGGTGCACGTGGCCAAGGCGCTCGCGGGAACGGCCATCGATGTGCTGCAGGACGGCGCGCTGCTGGCGGCGGCCAAGGCGGACCATCGCGGGCGGCTGGCGCAGGCGCCGTACGTGTCGCCGCTGCCGCCCGGGCTGTCGCCGCCGTTCACGATGGCGGAGTAGCGGCCCTCAGCGGTCGGTCAGCCGGATCTCGATCCGGCGATTGCGGGCGTAGGCGGCGGGGCTGTCGGCGTTGTCGAGCGGCTGGAACTCGCCGAACCCCGTCGCCGCCAGGCGCCGGGCCGGCACGCCTTCGTCGACCAGCAGCTTCACGACGTTGATGGCGCGCTGCGACGACAACTCCCAGTTCGAGACGAACGCCGCGCCGGAGGTGGGCTGCCGGTCGGCGTGGCCGTCCACGCGCAGCAGCCAGTTCAGGTCGCCCGGGATGTCCTTCGCGATGGATTTCAGGGTGGTGGCGAGCTGGCGAATCTGCTCCTGGCCGGCGCCCGTCATGTCGGCGCTGCCGGCAGGGAACAGCACCTCGCTCTGGAACACGAAGCGGTCGCCGACGACCTGGATGCCGGGGCGGTTGGCCAGCACCTCGCGCAGCCGGCCGAAGAACTCGCTGCGGTAGCGCTGCAGCTCCTCCACCTTGGACGCGAGCGCGACGTTGAGGCGGGAGCCGAGGGTGGCGATCTGCGCGTCCTTGTCCCGCCCGCCCTTCTCGGCGGTGTCGAGGGCCGCCGTGGCCATGGCGAGCTGGGTGCGCAGCTGGTCCATCTGGCGGGACAGCAGGGCGACCTGCGCGCGGGCGCTCTCGCCGAGCTTCTGCTCGTCCGTCAGCTGGGCCGCCACGGCCTGGCGCCGCTGCTCCTCCGTCGTGGCCCGTACGGCGGCATCGCGCGCCTGGCGCTCCAGCTCGTCGCGCAGCGCCGTCAATGCCCGGAGCTGGTCCGCCAGCTTGGCCACCTCCGCGACCCGGGCCTCGATCGTCGCGCGGTCGGCCTTCACCGTCCGGTCCATCTCCGCCTGGATCTGCGCCAGCTGCAGTCGCGCCTGGGCCAGCTGCCGGCGGCTTTCGGCCAGGCCGGTGGCCAGGCCCGCCGCCTCCTGCCCGGCCTGGTCGGTGCGGGTTGCGGTCTCGGCCATGCGGGCCTGCAGCTGCTCGCTGCGGGCAGCGGCGGACTGGCTCAGCAGCGCCGCATCGGCCAGGCGCGCCGAAAGCCGGTCGCGTTCGGCGCGCAGCCCGTCGCGGTCGGCCAGGACGCGGCCCTGCTCCTCGCGCAACCCGCCCAGCTCGCGCGTCAGGGCCTCGCGGGACTGGGTGGCAGCCGCCAGGTCGCGGTTCAGCTGCGCCACGGACAGCTGCAGCTCCCCGGTGCGGCCCTGCTCGAGCGACAGCATGTCCGTCAGCTCCGCGACCTGGCGGTTGAGGCGGTCCAGCGCGCGGTCGCGGCCGGTGAGCGCCACGGACAGGAAGGCCTGGGCCAGGACGAACACCAGGAGCACGAAGATGATGACCATCAGCAGCGTGGACAGCGCGTCCACATAGCCGGGCCAGGGATTGAGGGCGTCGTCGCCGCCCCGGCGGCGCCTAGCCATCGGTGCGTCGCATCGGGCGCATCAGCCCGGCTGGCCGTCGGCGAGGGCGGCGATCGTGCGGGTCAGGACGCGGATGTCGTTCCGCAGCTCCTGCGTGCTCTGCACCCGGCCCTGCTCGCCCTCGGTCAACATGCGCTGCATGTAAAGCTCGATGTTGCGCAGATGACCGCGCGCCGCCTCGTCGCCGCCGCCATCGGGCCGCCGCTCGCCCAGGCGCTGCAACGCGGGGGCCAGCAGCGCCTGGCTCTCGGCGATCTTGAGCATCAGCTGCTGGTTGGTGCGCATGGTGTCGGACAGGATGCCGATGCGCTCCGTCAGCGCCAAGATGGCGGTGTTGGCCTGCTGCCGGCCGTCCTCGCCGCGCACCAGGATGCTCTGCAGGTTCTCCATGTTCTCGGCGGTCTGCTCCAGCAGCGCCTGCACGTACACCGGCACGGAGGCGTCGCCGTCGCCGCCCAGCGCGCCTGACGACAGGCGCGTGAGGCCGGCCAGCCACTCCTCGAGCTCGTTGTAGAAGCGGTTCTGCGCCTGCCCGGCCGTCAGGTCGAGGAAGCCGAGCACCAGCGCCCCGGCCAGGCCGAACATGCTGCTGCTGAACGCCGTCCCCATGCCCCGCAACGGGCGGCCGAGGCCGGACTTCAGCTGCTCGAACAACGCGTTGAGGTCGCCCGAGCCCACCGACATGCCGCTGATCACGTCGGACACGGAAGCGACCGTCAGCAGCAGGCCCCAGAAGGTGCCGAGCAGCCCGAGGAAGATCAGCAGCCCCGTCATGTAGCGCGACAGCTCGCGTCCCTCGTCCAGGCGGCTGGCGAGCCCGTCGAGCAGGCTGCGCATGGCCGGGGCGCTCAGCGTGAAGCGGTCCTGCCCGTCGCGGCCCTTGGCCTGGCGCGCGGCGAGCATGCTCGCCATGGGCGCCAGCAGGCGCGGGGCGGGCAGGGCAGCCAGTTGGGCGCGCTGCTTCTGGAACGTCTCGAGCCAATGCACCTCGGGCGTGAGGCGGGTGACCTGGACGATGTTCCAGCCGATGCCGATGAGCAGCACCAGAAGGATGAAGGTGTTGAGCAGCGGGTTGCTGGCGAAGGCGACCGACAGCGCGCCGGACAGCAGCCCGGCGACGACCAGCATGGCGACCAGGAAGCCGACCATGCGGATGAGGTAGGTCGTCGGCTTGGTCATCGCGCGGGAACGCCCGGTGTGGGTGTGGGCGCGGGCCCTGTCCCAGACGACGTGGGGGGCCCTGGTGGCCCCAGCAGCACGTCCACCCGGTCGCTGGCCGGCTCGCTTCCGGTGGGCGGCATGGAACGCGGATAGATGCGGGTGGAGGCGACACCCTCGTTGATGAGCACGGCGCGGGCCGCAAGCGCCCGGCCCAGGGCCAGCCGCCGCGCGGTGGAGGGGTCGTCGGGCGTGCCCGCGGCATAGGCATAGATGTTGACCGTGGCCAGGTCGTTGCCGCGCATCTGCCGGGCGAAGGCGCGCAGGGCCGCCTCGGTGCCCGGGTTCAGGTCCTGCCGGTCGGTCCCGAATGTGACGCGGGTGCCGTTGGGGACCGGGGAGGCGACCCCCGGGGCGTCCGGCGAGACGGAGACCGTTGCGACGGGCTGGGCGCGGGGCGGCGGCACGGCGAGCGGCGGCGGCAGGGCAGCGATGGCCGGGGGCACGACGGGCAACGGGGGTGGCGTGGGCTTCGCCGGCGTGGCGGACGAGGCTGCGGCCCCGGCCGACGTGGCCCCTGCCTGATTCGGGCCCGTGGGCTTCGTGCCGGCTTGCTGCGTGCCGGCCGGGTTGGGGGTGGCAGCCTGTCCCGGTGTGGCGGGTCGCGGCGCGGCGGGGCTGCGGGGTGCGGGCCGCGGTTGCGGGCGCGGCGACGCCGGCCGGGCGGGCGCGGCGGGCAGCAGGTCGAGCGCGCCGGGGTTGACCGTCACCTGGGCGAACGCCTGGGCCGCCGCCGGCTGCGGGCGCCCCGCGATCATGAGGCCGGCCAGGACGGCACCCGCGACGGCGCCCGTGACGACACCCACGACGGTCGGGCCGGGGCGCCGGCCTGGCATCAGGCGGCGCGGCCCTCGGCGGCATGGACGCCCTGGGCGACGACCTCCAGCAGCAGCTTGTGCATGTGCGGGTTGGCCGCAACCACGTCGTTGCCGGCAGTGTCGAGCACCGTGCTCTCCCTGCCCGCCGCGTCCGTCACGTAGCCCCCGGCCTCGCGCACGATCAGGATCCCGGCCGCCATGTCCCAGGGTTTCAGCCCCAGCTCCCAGTATCCGTCATACCGTCCGGCGGCGACCCAGGCGAGGTCCAGCGCGGCCGCGCCGAAGCGGCGGATGCCGGCCACCTGCGGCATCAACACGCCCAGGGTGCGCGCGAACGCCAGCCGGTTGGGCGCCGACACCGCGGCGAACGGGATGCCCGTGGCGAACAGCGCGGCGCTCAGCTCCCGGCGGGCGGAGACGCGCAGCCGCTTCTCGTTCAGGAAGGCGCCGGCCCCGCGCTCGGCCCAGAACATCTCGTCGTTGACCGGGTTGTAGATCATGCCGGCCGCGACCTCGCCGCTGCCGTCCGGCAGGCGCCGCTGCAGCGCGATGGAGATGCACCATTGCGGCACGCCGTGCAGGAAGTTGGTGGTGCCGTCCAGCGGGTCCACCACCCAGCGCCAGGCCCAGTTCTCGCTGCCGCTGGCGCCGCTCTCCTCCATCAGGAAGGCGTAGCCGGGGCGGGCCTTCGTCAGCTCCTCGCGCAGCGTCTGCTCGGCGCGGATGTCGGCCTGGCTGACGAAGTCCGACGGCCCCTTGATGCTGACCTGCAGCTGCTCGACCTCGTTGAAGTCGCGCAGCAGGCGCTTGGCGGCCTTCTGGGCGGCGTTCTGCATCACCGTCATGTGCGGCGACAGGCGAAGCGCCATCGGCCTGGGCCCCTAGCCCTTCGCCCGCTCGACGTAGCTCGCGTCCTCGGTGCGCACCACGATGCGCTCGCCGGCCTCGACGAAGGGCGGCACCTGCGTCTTGACGCCGTTGGCGAGCTTGGCGGGCTTGTAGGAGCTGGTGGCGGTCTGGCCCTTCACGACCGGGTCCGCCTCGACCACCTCCAGCACCACGGTCGCCGGCAGGCGCACGGCGACGGGGTCGTTCTCGACCATGTCGACCGTGACGGTCATGTTGTCCTGCAGGAAGGGCGCGAGCTCGCCCAGCAGACCCAAGGGGATCATGGTCTGTTCGAAGGTCTCGGGGTCCATCAGGACGATGTTCTCGCCGTCCGTGTAGGAATAGGTGAAGTCCGCCTCGGAGGTCTGCAGCCGCTCGACGGTATCCGCCGTGCGCCAGCGCTCGTTCGTCTTGTTGCCGGACTTCAGGTTGCGCATCTCGACCTGGATGAAGGCGCCGCCCTTGCCCGGGGTGATGATCTGCTGCTTCAGCACCGTCCAGCGATTGCCGTCGTGCTCGAGCACCTGTCCGGCACGGATGAGGTTGGCCTGCTGCTTCATGGGAATGAACCTGGTCGCTGGAAGTGTAAGGGAGGCGGGCAGTGCGGAACCCGGCTTTTAACCGCTGGGGCCCGCCCCGGCAAGCGGATGCCAGGCTCCCCTGGGGTCTCGAACCCTTTGGTCTTCCAACCCCGCGTCCAGGTAGTCCGGCCCGATCGGCACCTTGCCGTGCCCGCCCGGGATGTCCAGCACGTAGGTCGGCCACGCCAGCCCGGTCACCCGGCCGCGCAGGGCCGCCAGAAGCGCCCGGCCCTCGGCGATGGGCACGTGGAAGCGGGCCGTGCCCGGCGCCGGGTCCAGCTGGTGCAGGTAGTAGGGCTTGACCCGGGCCCGCAGCATGGCGCGGAACAGCGCCTCCAGCGCCGGGGCGCTGTCGTTCACGCCGCGCAGCAGCACGGACTGGCCCAGCAGCGGCACCCCCCGCGACCCGATTTGCCGCAGCGCCGCCCGTGCCTCGTCCGTGAACTCCCGCGCGTGGTTGGCATGCACGACCAGCCAGGTCGGCGTCTCGACCGCCAGCGCCGCCGCCAGCGCGGGCGTGACCCGGCCCGGCTCGGCCACCGGCACGCGGGTATGCAGCCGCAGCAGCTCCAGATGCGGGATGGCGGCCAGCGCCTCCAGCAGGGACGACAGGCGGCGCGGCGAGAGCATCAGCGGGTCGCCGCCCGTCAGGATGACCTCGCGGATGGCGGGGCGCGCCCGGATGTAGTCGAGCGCGGCCTCCGTCTCGGCCTCGGTCAGCAGCCCGCCGGCGGGGCCGACATGCTCGCGGCGGAAGCAGAAGCGGCAGTACACCGGGCAGATCAGCAGGGGCTTGAGCAGCACGCGGTCGGGGTAGCGGTGCACGATGCCGGGCAGGGGCGAGAGGGCGTCGTCGCCGATCGGGTCCAGGCGCTCGTGCGGCGACGTGTCCAGCTCGCGCGCGTCCGGCACGAACTGGCGGGCGATCGGGTCGTCCGGCGCCTGGATCAGGGCGCGCATCGCCGGCGTGATGGCGACGGCATAGCGGGTCCCCACCGCCTCCAGCGCGGCAGCCTGGCCGGGCATGACGAGCCCGGCTTCGAGGAGGTCGGCGGTGCTGCGGAGGGAATGGGTCATGGTCATGCGCCCGGCCATCATAGACGAGCGGCGCCCGGTAAAGAACCGCGACCCTTAAGAGCGGCGACCCTTTCCAAAGGTCATAAACAATGCCCGCTGGCATGAGTCTTTGTCAGGCGTTCCGCCGGGCTCATTCCGACGGCCAGCAGGACAGCTCGCCGCGGGACAGCACCTTCACGGATCCCGACGCGGGGATCGTCATGCCGACCTCGTAGGCCACCACGCTGGGGTCCTCGGCCCTTGGCTTCGGCGCGCCCTGCTTCCGAACGGCAGACCCTTGTGCATAGGCCGCGGCGCAGGCGGCGAGCGGCGGCCCCCGGCGGACGATCTCGGGCGGCAGCTTCGCCTCCCGCGAGAAGCGCGCCCAGCAGGCCGCCCCCTCGACCACCAGGGAGCAGCGGGCATCGAGCACGCGCACGAACCCCAGCTCCAGCGTGTCGCCCCCATGGCCGGCAGCCAGCCGCGTGAAGCCGTCGAGCTTGACGGAGTCGGTATACAGCTTGCGCCGCGTGACCGTGTCGAACACCGAGAACACGGTGGCCCCGTTCGCCCCGTCGGGCCAGACCAGCAGCAGGAACCGGCCCACCGCGCCGCCCACCTCCATGGATCCGGCGCCCGGCAGCACCACCAGGCGCGGCCCCAGCTCTGCCGTGCAGGGCGCGGACGGCACGGCCACGGCGACGGACGAGGTGCCGATGTCGTCGCCGTCATGCACGGTGCGCACCATGAACCCGGCATAGCTCAGGCACCGGATTTTCTGCGGGCGCGGCGGCGACCCGGCCTGCGACTCCAGCTCCTCCACCCGCACCGGCTGCTCGGAAAATTCGGCCGCGGCAGCCCGGCCCGCCAGTCCGGCACAGGCGATGGCGCAGGTGATGGCGATGGCAAGCACGAGGGCGGGCGCGCGGCGCGCTGGCATGGGCGCGGACTCCGTCGGGGCGCGTTCGCCGCCACTCTGTTGACGGCAGGGCACGCGGTCAACCGCGCCCCTCTGCGGTGGCTGAACGCCCGTGACTCCGTGATGGGTGGGCGCTTGCGCCGGGCTGCTGTAAGCAGGAGCATGACCCTTCCCGACGACGTCATCCCCCGGCTGTTCGCCGATGCGGCGCTGCCGGCCACCTTCGCCGCCCTGTGCGACTGCGGCGGACGTCTGACGGGCACCGACTCCGAAAGGGCCGCGCTCGACCTCGTGCGCCGGCTGGGCGCGGACGCCACGGGACGCCCGGCCGAGATCGTGCCCACTTCCTATGACGGCTGGCGGGTGGATGCGGCCGCACTGCATCTGCTGGGCCCGAACGGGCCGGTCCCGCTGACCGCCCTGCCGCTCGTCCGCTCCGCCCCCACGCCTGCCGGTGGCATCGAGGCGGAGGTCGTGCCGGTCGGGCGCGGCACGGCGGCCGAGTTCGCGGCCCTGGGCGACGCGTTGCGTGGCCGGTTCGCGCTGGTGCGGCATGAGTACATGTTCGCCGCCGGGCACATCCATCGCCGGCTGAAATACCCCGCCGCGGTCGCTGCCGGCGCCGTCGGCTTCCTGATCGCCGGGCCGCTTCCGACGCGCGGCGTCGCCGGCTCCAGCGGCCGCGGGACGGAGCCCGGCATCCCCGCCTTCGGCATCTCGCCCGAGGCGGCGGCCCGGCTTGCGCCCAGCCAGGGCCGGGCGCGCGTCCATGCCGCGCTGGCGACCGCGGAGTTCCCGGCCGAGACCGAGACCCTGTTGTTCGACATCCCCGGTGCCGGTGACGGCTGGGTCGTGCTGAGCGCCCACGTGGACGGGCACGACCCGGCCGAAAGCGCCATCGACAACGCCTCGGGCGTGGCCGTCGCCATCGCGGTCGCCCGCGCCCTCGCCCCCCACGCCGCCCACTTCCGGCGGGGTCTGCGCCTGGCCCTGTTCAGCGCCGAGGAGTGGGGCCTGACCGGCTCCCGCGACTACCTCGCCGGCCTGTCCGGCAACGAGCGGGCGCGCATGGTGCTGAACGTGAACCTCGATTCCGTGGCCGGGGCAGGGCGGCTGACCGCGCTGTGCAGCGGCTTCCCCGCCCTGGGCGACTTCGTGCGCGACACCACGGCGGCGGCCGGCATCCCCGTCGGCGTGCACCTGCCGCTGATGGCCAACTCGGACCACGCCAACTTCGCCGCCCACGGCATCCCGGCGCTGCGCCTGGTCGCGGGCTTCGACGAGCCCAACTCCCACCTCTGGCACGTGCTGACCGCGGCCGACACGCGCGACAAGGTCGCCGAGGGCGAGCTGCGCCAAGCGGCGGTGGCCGCGGCCGCCCTCACCTGGGCGGCGCTGACCGCCCCGCCCGAGACGCTCGCCGGGATGCGGGTTTGACCCGGCATCCCATGTTCCATCGCAACAGCTGAGGGCGTCAGACATGCGGACACAGGTCGGGATCGTGGGGGCAGGGCCGGCCGGGCTGTTCCTGGCGCTGCTGCTGCACCGGGCGGGCATCGAGGCCGTCAACCTGGAAAGCCGCAGCCGCACCGACGTGGAAAGCACCATACGCGCCGGCGTGCTGGAGCATTGGGTGACCGAGCTGCTGCACGAGCTGGGCCTGGGCGCCCGCATGCAGCAGGAGGCGCATGTGCACAGCGGCGTCACCCTGCAATGGAACCGCGAACGCCACCACCTGGACATCGCGGCGCTGACCGGCGGCAAGCGCGTCACCGTCTATCCGCAACACGAGGTGCTGCGCGACCTCGTCGCCGGGCGCCTGGCCCAGGGCGGCACCATCGCCTTCGACGTCACGGAGACCGCGATCCACGGCGTGGACACCGACACCCCGTCCATCACCTTCCGCCAGCCGGGCGGTGCGCAGGAGACGCTGCACTGCGACTACGTGGTGGGCGCCGACGGCTTCCACGGTCCCGGACGCCAGGCCATCCCGCGGGCGCTGCGGACCGAATACCAGAAGGTCTATCCCTTCGGCTGGCTCGGCATCCTGACCGAGGCCCCGCTTTCCTGGCCCGAGCTGATTTATGCCAACCAGGGCGACGGCTTCGCCCTGCTGAGCACCCGCTCGCCCGACGTGCAGCGCATGTACATTCAGTGCGACCCCGCCGACCCGATCGCGGCCTGGTCGGACGACCGCATCTGGGGCCAGCTGCACGAGCGCCTGGGCACCGGCGACGGCTGGACCCTGCACGAGGGACGCATCTTCCAGAAGGGCATCATCCCGCTCCGCTCCTTCGTCTGCGAGCCCATGCAGTACGGCCGCCTGTTCATCGCCGGCGACGCCGCCCACATCGTGCCGCCCACGGGCGCCAAGGGCCTCAACCTGGCCGTCGCCGACGTGCTGGTGCTGTCCCGCGCGATGGAGGCGCATTATCGCCGCAACGACCCGGTGCCGCTGAGCCAGTATAGCGCCACCTGCCTGCGCCGCATCTGGAAGGGCGAGCGGTTCAGCTGGTTCATGACGACCATGCTGCACCGGAACGACGCCGAGACGGAGTTCGAGCGGCGCATCCACTTCGCCGACCTGGACCTCATCCGCACGATGCGCCCCGCCGCGGCCTCCGTCGCCGAGAACTACGTCGGGCTGCCGTTCGACGCCTGAGCCTCGATTTCAACCCCGGGCCGCGCCCAGCCGATGGCGGCCCGGGCCAGCGCGTCGATCGTGTCCACCACCGGCACGCCCAGCGTCTGCCACGGCCCGGCCCCGATCCCCAGCGGGATCTCCGTGCAGCCCAGCACCACCGCCTGTGCGCCGCGGCCCCGCAACAGGCCCACCGCCTCGGCCAGCGGCGCATAGGCGTCCGCCACCCGGTTCGCCTTCACCAGCGCGATCGCCGGCGACACCAGCCGCGCCATCTCGTCGTCCGTCGGTTGCAGGCAGGGCCAGCCCAGCGCCTCCAGCTGCTGCTGGTACAGCCGCATCGCCAGCGTGGCCGCGGTGCCCATGATGCCCACGGGGCCCGGCCCCACGCCCTGCCGGCGCAGGTCTCCGGTTGCGGCGTCGATGATGCTGAGGATCGGCAGCCCGGTCGCGGCCCGCATGCCGTCGATCCAGCCATGCGCCGTGTTGCAAGGGATGGCGATGGCGCCGCAGCCCGCAGCCTCCAGCCCATGCAGGCCGCGGATCAGGGCGGGCAGAGGGTCGGGGCCGGTGCCGGCCTTCGCCGCCGTGCGGTCCGGCACCCGCGGGTCCGACCACAGGATCGCCGGGATGTGGTCCTGGTCGCGCGCCGCCGGGGTCAGCAGCGTCAGCCGCACCATGAAATGGGCGCTGGCCAGCGGCCCCATGCCGCCCAGCACGCCGAGGATGCGATCCGTCATCCCGCCTTATTGACCCGGCACGACAGCTTCGGCAAGACCGCCCGATGACACCCGGCTTCCAGCTCCAGGGCCATCGCGGCGCACGCGGCCTGTTCCCCGAGAACACGATCGAGGGCTTCCGCAGCGCCCGCGACCTCGGTGTCGGCTGCTTCGAGATCGACGTCGGCGTCACCAGCGACGGCTTCGTCGTCGTGCACCACGACCTGGCGCTCAACCCCGACGTCGCCAGCATGGACGGACGCTGGCCCCAGGGCTCGCTGCCGCTCATCCGCCAGCTGACGCTCGAGGACCTCGGCGACTTCGAGGTCGGGCGCATCCGCCCCGGCTCCGGCTACGCCGCCACCTTCCCCGACCAGGTGCCGGCCCCCGGCGCTGGGATCCCCACCCTGGCCGAGGCGCTGGCCTTCGACCCGGCGATGCACTGGAACATCGAGCTGAAGCTGCAACCGGACCGCCCCGACTGGACGGTGGGCGCCGAGGACATGACCGAGCGCGTGCTTGACGTCGTGGAGGCGGCCGGCGCCGCAGACCGCGTGACCCTGCAATCCTTCGACTGGCGCGCCCCCCGCCATGCAAGGCGGATCCGCCCCGACGTGAAACGCGGCTGGCTCACCCGGGCCGAGACGATCGCCGACCCCGAGCTATGGTGGGGCCGCGCCGCCGCCGCCTCCGTCCCGCAAGTCGTCGCCGAAGAAGGCGGCGGTACCTGGACACCCGCCTGGGAGGAACTGACCGAAGCCGCACTGGCCGAGGCGCACCACCTCGGCCTGCAGGTCATCCCCTGGACGGTCAATCAGGTCGAAGACATGCAACGCCTGATTGCCTGGGGCGTCGACGGCCTCATCACCGACCACCCCGAGCGTGCCCCCAGCCACGTGCGGCCCGCCAGATCCGTCTTCCCCGGGCTTGTTTCGGGGATCGACGGGGCTCGGCCCGTGCAGACCTGACCCGTCGACAGAACGGACTTCAACGTCCCTGAACCAGCCGACAGCCCCCGGTCGAACCAGCCGTCGCAATCGCCCGGCAGCGTGCCAGGACCGCCCTGCGACGATGGCCGGCACGTCCCGGCCATCGTCGTTGTCCAGCGGATGCCTTGCGGAGAAAAGCTACCGCGCGTCGACGGGGACGTAGTCGCGCTTCGTATGGCCCGTATAGACCTGGCGCGGACGGCCGATCCGCTGGCTCGGGTCCTCGATCATCTCCTTCCACTGGCTGATCCAGCCGGTGGTGCGCGCGACGGCGAACAGCACGGTGAACATGCTGGTCGGGAACCCCATCGCCTTCAGGATGATGCCCGAATAGAAGTCCACGTTCGGATACAGCTTCTTGCTGATGAAGTATTCGTCGTGCAGCGCGATCTTCTCGAGCTCCACCGCCAGATCGAGCAGCGGGTCGCCCTTGATGCCCAGCTCGGACAGCACTTCGTGGCAGGTCTCCTGCAGGATCTTGGCCCGGGGATCGTAGTTCTTGTACACGCGGTGGCCGAAGCCCATCAGCCGGACGCCGCTGTTCTTGTCCTTCACCTTCTCGATGAAGGCCGGGATGTTCTCGACGCTGCCGATCTCGGCCAGCATCTTCAGCACCGCCTCGTTCGCCCCGCCATGCGCCGGGCCCCATAGGCTGGCGATCCCCGCCGCGATGCAGGCGAACGGGTTGGCCCCCGTGGAGCCAGCCAGGCGCACCGTGCTGGTGCTGGCGTTCTGCTCGTGGTCGGCGTGCAGGATGAAGATCCGGTCCATCGCCCGGGCCAGCACCGGGCTCACCTCGTAGGGCTCGGCCGGCACGGCGTTCATCATGTGCAGGAAGTTGGCGCCGTAGCCCAGGTCGTTGCGCGGATAGATGAACGGCTGGCCGATCGTGTACTTGTAGGCCCAGGCAGCGATGGTCGGCAGCTTGGCGATCAACCGGAACGCGCTGATTCGGCGGTGTTCCGGGTCGTTGATGTCCAGGCTGTCGTGATAGAACGCCGACAGCGCCCCCACCACGCCGCACAGCACCGCCATCGGGTGCGCGTCGCGCCGGAACCCGTCGTAGAAGCGGCGCAGCTGCTCGTGCAGCATCGTGTGCCGCATCACGCCGTGCTCGAAGTCCTCCTTCTCCTTCGCGTTCGGCAGCTCGCCGTTCAGCAGCAGGTAGGCGACCTCCAGGAACGAGCTCTTCTCCGCCAGCTGCTCGATCGGGTAGCCCCGGTGCAGCAGGATGCCGACATCGCCGTCGATGTAGGTGATCTTGCTGTCGCAGGCCGCCGTCATGCCGTAGCCCGGGTCGTACGTGAAGATGCCGAGGCTGGAGTAGATCTTGCTGATGTCGGCCACTGAGGGGCCGATCGTGCCGGGACGCAGCGGCAGCGAGAGGGACTGGTTGGAACCGTCCATCGTCAGGGTCATGGAACCGTTGGTCGTGCCGCTCATGCTGCTCTCACCCCAGTTGTCGTTCCGCTTGTTTGGTTTGCGCCACGTCGCTTCATCGCGAGATCATGGCCCGAATGTGACGATACACAACCTTCGCGGTTGCAGCAATTCGACGCCAGGCGCGCTTCGGCGCGCCGACATGGCCGCCGCGTCAGCGGGCCAGCGCAGCCGCCCACAAGCCGGCACCCTGCCGCCGCGCCCGCAGCTCCAGGTCCGCCAGCGCCGGCGTCTCCGGCTGCGCCCGCGCCCAGCCCGCGGCGACGATCGCCCGGCTGAGGTCCGTGCCGTTCGCGTCGCACGCCCCATAGGGCCGGCCCATCGTGTCGTGCCCGGACAGCCGGCACTCCACCCGCCGGTCGCGCACCAGCCCCGCCAGCACGGAGGTCGCGGCCCCGCCGCAGTCCAGCCCGCCGCGGCACACGTCGCCGCGCCCCGGCGCCTCCACCCCGGCCAGCCGAACCACCCGGCCGTCCAGCCGCAGCGTCTCGCCATCGACCACCGCCACCTGCGCCGGGTCCGCCCGGACCTGCTCGGGGCTGGGCTGCGCGCGGCCGAACAGGTCGGACGACAGCCCCACCATCGCCAGGGCTGCCGTCCCCAGGGCCACCGTCGCCCAGACGGACACCGTGTGGCCCACACGGCTGGAGCGGGCCGCGAACGTGCTTCGGAAGATGCGGCGAGGGGGCTTCATCCATTTCCTTCGAACGGGAGTGTGCGGGCCGTGCCTACCGCGACCCAGCCCGGGAGCGCAATCGGCATCCACGGAAAGGAACAGCCACAACGCGCTACACGACGCATCCTATGTCGGCCAGAATGGCTCCGCGGTCCGGAACCGCTTCCAGGCCCGGCCGATCCGGGCGCGGGCGGGCTCGGCATGCGCGGCGGAGAACCCCTCCACCAGGCCCGCGGCATAGCTCCGCCCGGGCCGGCCCAGCTGCGCCATCAGCCCGGTCACCGCGGCCCCGTCGTTCAGCAGGCCCAGCTCCTCCTGCAGGTCCGACAGCTTGTCCAGGAAGCGTCGCGCGCGCTTGCCGGGGAACAGCGATGCAAAGAACTCAGCGGCATAGCGCAGCCGCTTGCAGTCTTTCCGCAGCTCGTGCAGCGCCGGGACCGACAGCGCCTCCAGCCCCCGCCCGGCGTGGCGAACCTGCTTCAGCCGCTTTCTCAGCACGCCAGCCGCAAAGGTCGCGGTGTCTCCGGCGACCCCGGCATCCTCCGCGTATTCCCAGGGGCGCAGGGCCGCCGCGCAGGCCAGGCCGACCGTCAGAGTACGGAACTCGGGGCTGCCGATGAACGCCCGCAGCTCGGCATAGGCCACCCGCCGCCGCCGCGCCGCCGCCCGCAGCATTGCCGTGCACCGCACGTCCCCCGGGAAGGCTTCGGCCAGCTGCCGCCCGGTGCCGTCCAGGAACACGTCCCAGTCCCGCGCCGTTCCCAGCCGGGCCGCGCACAGCTTCAGCGGCTCCAGCAGGGCCGTCACCTCCGGGCAGGCCGCGACGCCCTTGTAGATGGACAGCGCCGACCGCAGCCGGCGCGTCGCCACGCGCATCTGGTGCACCGGCTCCGGCGTGCGCGCCTTCGGCACCGCATCGGCCCAGGACAGCATCACGTCCAGCAGATGACCCATGATGGCGGCCAGGCTCTCGCCCACCGTCAGACCCTCCGCCACCTCCGGCGCGCCCTTGGCCCGGGGCGGCGGCGCAACCCCGGCCACGCCTGCCAGGGCCACGGCGGCCAGGGTGGCGCGGGGCACCTGGAGGTCGAGCCCCGCCGCCATCGAGGCCGCGAGCGTCCCGACCGACGCCGCCGGCCCGTCCAGCGTCAGCCGGCACGCCGCCGCCGCCTGGCCGTCCAGCCGACCCTCGATCAGCCGCAGCGCGACGTCCTCCGTGCCGTCCTGCCACCGCAGCCGGCGCTGCGTGCCCGTAAGCCCGGCCCGCCGCTGCAGCCCGTCGGGGCAGGGCGGGTCCAGAAGCGCGGGCTCCATCGCCCGACAGAACGGCGGGCGGCGCCGTCGCGAGGGGCGGCCGCAGCGCCGTCAGCCGCCAAGGCCCCTTGCGCCGCGCGTCCGTCCCGGGCGAGAGCACGAGGCCGCGTTCGGCCAGCGCGTGATCCGCTGTGTCGAACCAGCCCAGCATCAGCGGAAAGGCGCGTGCGCCCCGCAGGCCGGGCCAGCGGGCCAGGCGGGCGGCATCGGCCGGCGCCAGCAGGAACTCCAGCGCCGGCAAGACCTACCCCCCCGGCAGATCGCGCGGGCACACGAAGCGGACCAGGCGGCCACCCCCCTCGCCCAGCGCGCTCCAGGGCCCCGGCACCGTGAACTCGGCCAGCGCACCGGAGGGGAACCCCTCGGTCAGCCGCCGCATGTCCTCGTTGCCCAGGGTCATCGCATGAGCCCCGACCAGCTGCATCGCGAACTCGTGGATCCCCGGGTTGTGTCCCACCAGCATCAGGCTGCGGACCGTCTCCGCCGTGCCCTGCGCCAGGCCCAGCATCGTCCCGGCAGAGGCCAGGTACAACGCGTCCATCGGCTCCAGCAGCGGCGTCTCGTCCCAGGGCTCCAGCGCCTCCAGCGTCTGCATCGTGCGCTTGGCCGTGCTGACCAGCACCAGGTCCGGCGCCAGCCCGAGGTCGGCCATCGCCTGCCGCATCGCCTTGGCCGCCTGCCGGCCCCGGGGGTTCAGCGGTCGCGCATGGTCCGACAGGTCCCGGTCGTCCCACGAGGACTTGGCGTGCCGAAGAAGGAGGATCTGCCGCATGCCCGGAGATTGCGCCGCCCCGCCCCGCCCCGCAAGCCGTGCGCACCCGGTGCACGCATGGGACGTCCGTGGCGGCTTGCGCGCCTGGCCCGCCATGCCACGTAAGCGCCTCGGCAAGGGAGATGCGGCATGGCGGGTCCGGTGGTGATCGTGGGCGCAACAGGGGCGATCGGCAGCGCGATCGCCCGGCGCGTGGTGGCGCGGAACGAGCCGGTGCACCTGGTCGGCCGCGACATGGAGCGCCTGGCCGCCCTCTCGCACGAGCTGGGCGGCACCTCCGCGGTGGCCGACGTGCTGGACCCGGCCGCCCTGGCACAGGCGGTCGCGGCGGCCGGCGACACCATCGGCGGCCTGGCCTACTGCGTCGGCTCCATCGTGATCCAGCACCTGGACCGCGCCCGGCCCGAACATTTCATCGAGGCGTTCCGGCTGAACGCGGTCGGCGCGGCGCTCGCCGTGCAGGCCGCCGCCGCCGGGCTGCGCGCCTCGCCCGGCAGCGGCGTGGTGCTGTTCAGCACGGTCGCGGTGCGCGCGGGCTTCCCGGGTCATGCCGTCATCGCCGCCGCGAAGGGCGCCGTCGAGGGCCTGGCCCTGTCGCTCGCGGCGGAGCTGGCCCCCCATGTCCGCGTCAACTGCATCGCCCCTAGCCTGACCCGGTCCGGCATCGCCGCCGCCCTGCTCCGAAATCCCGCCATGGAGAAGGCCCTGGCCGCCGCCCATCCCATTCCCCGCCTGGGGGAAGGCGACGACGCCGGCGCGCTCGCCGACTTCCTGCTCTCGCCCGCCGCCGGATGGATCACCGGCCAGGTGATCGGCGTCGATGGCGGGCGCGGCACGGTCCGCAACAAGGGCTGACGCATGCCGGGCGGCACGCTGCGCATCGTCCTGGGCGACCAGGTCAGCCACGACCTCTCGGCGCTGAGGGACCTCGACCCCGCGCGCGACGTGGTGCTGATGGCCGAGGTGATGGCCGAGTGCACCTACGTGCGCCACCACAAGAAGAAGATCGTGCTCGTGCTGTCGGCCATGCGCCACTTCGCCCAGGCGCTGCGGGATCGGGGCGTGCCGGTGGACTACATCGCCCTCGACGACCCGGCCAACACCCAGTCCCTCCGCGGTGAGATGTTGCGCGCCGTCGCCCGGCACCGCCCGGCCCGCGTGGTCGCCACCGAATGCGGCGAGTGGCGGCTCGAGCAGGACATGCGCGGCTGGCACGACGCGGTTCTCGAAGCGGGCGAGCCGATCGAGGTCGACATCCGCGACGACACCCGCTTCCTGTGTCGCAAGCAGGAGTTCCGCGCCTGGGCCGCCGGCCGCCGCGGCCTCCGGATGGAGTTCTTCTACCGCGAGATGCGCGCCCGCCACGCCTTGCTGATGGAAGGCGCCGAGCCCGCCGGCGGCCGCTGGAACTTCGACCCCGAGAACCGCAAACCGCTGCCGAAATCGATCCGTCCGCCCCCCGTGCCGTCCTACCCGCCCGACGCCATCACCCGGGCCGTGATGGCCCTCGTGGCCGAACGCTTCGCCGACCATTTCGGCGACGTCGAGGGTTTCGCTCTGCCCGTGACCGAACGCGACGCCGCCCACGCCCTGGCCGACTTCGTCACCATCCGCCTGCCGCTGTTCGGCGACTGGCAGGACACGATGAAGACCGGCGAGAGCACGATGTACCACGCCCTCATCTCCACCTCGCTCAACACCGGCCTGCTCGACCCCCTGCACGCCTGCCGCGCGGCCGAGACCGCCTGGCGCACCGGCCTGGCGCCGCTGAACGCCGTGGAGGGATTCGTCCGGCAGATCCTGGGCTGGCGCGAGTATGTCCGCGGCGTCTACTGGCTGAAGGTGCCGGAATACCGCCACCTCAACGGCCTCGACGCCACCCGCAAGCTGCCCTGGTTCTACTGGACCGGCGAGACCCGCATGAACTGCCTGCACCACGGCATCACCGACACGAGGCGCCACGCCTACGCCCACCACATCCAGCGCCTGATGGTGATGGGCAACTTCGCCCTGCTCGCCGGGCTCAGCCCCGACGAGGTCGATGAATGGTACCTCGTCGTCTACGCCGACGCCTATGAATGGGTCGAGATGCCGAACGTCCGCGGCATGGCCCTGCACGCCGATGGCGGCATCATGGGCAGCAAGCCCTACGCCGGCTCCGGCGCGTACATCAACCGCATGAGCGACTACTGCCGCGGCTGCCACTACGACGTGAAGGCCGCGGTGGGCGAGCGCGCCTGCCCCTTCAACGCGCTCTACTGGGACTTCATCGCCCGCCACGAGGCCCGTTTCGCCCCCAACCCCCGCATGGCCATGCCGGTCCGCACCTGGGCCAAGATGGATCCGGCCCGGCAGAACGCGTTGCGCACCCAGGCCGCCGGGTTCCTGGCCCGCATGGACGCGGGCGAGGAAGTCTGAGGGCCGGAGCCCGCCGAACCCCTGGCGTGTTCCGGAGCCGCCACGCTGGGGCCATCGCCGGAGAGTTTCGGCGCGCTGAAGGTGTGAGGGGAGCCACGAAGATGCGAAGGGCACGGAGAGGGGGGGATGAAACGTCGTCCCGACACGGTTATCGTCGGGTGGATTGCACCCGTGTGTGAGACACGGGACTGAGGCACACATCGTTCACACCACCCCCGCGGGGGTGATTGGCCTTGTTCGAACACCTCCGGTGCTCGGTGTCCTTGTCCCGCCACTTGTAAAGCAGCTCCCGCCTCACGCCCAACTCACCCGCCAAAACACCCACGTTGCCGGCCGCCTGCAGCCATACCAACGCTGCAAGCTTGAACTCCCGCGTGAAACGACGCCGTTCTCATCCCAACACAACCGTCCTCCTTCAGAACAGTGTGTCCTGTCCGCGTGTCTCACTTTCGGGGGTCATTCCACGGTGCGGCGTGCGATCCGGTCCCTTCTTCGTGGCTTTCGTGTCTTCGTGGTCCGACTTCCTGTTGGGTACCGCAGCCCCAGCACGCTGTGGACGTGGACCACGACATCAGCCTGCGCTGGGGCGCGCTTATGGGCGAGAAGCGCATCACCCGCAGCAGCTACGGCGGCGCACGCACCGCCGAGGACATGCCCCTGCTGGCGCAGGCCGCGCTCGACGGCCGGCTGGACCTCGGCGGTCTCGTCACGCAGCATATCGCGCTGGACGACATCAACCGCGGGTTCGACGACCTGCAGGCCGGCCGGGCCATCCGGTCGGTGATCCTGTTCGAGGGGGCGGCATGAGGGTCTATGAGGGAGAACGCGGGCTGGCGGGTGCCCTGGTCACGGTGGATGGCGCCCCGCTGCCGCCCCGGACAGACCTTGCGCGATTCAACCGGACCGGCTTCGAATGGGGCTATGCGGGGCCTGGCCCGAAGCAGCTGGCCCTGGCGTTGCTGGCCGACCACCTCGGCGACGACGCCCGCGCGATGGCGCTCGCCGAGCCGTTCATGCTCGGCGTAGTGACCAGCCTCGACAACGCCTGGCGCCTGACCTCGATGGAACTGGCCGCCGAGCTGGCCGCCATCCCTTGACATATATGACTGATATGTTAGTAAGCGATGCAGACCAGGAGTCGCCCATGATGAGTCCCCGCCAGGCGGCGTTCCGCGCCGCATACCGTGCCCAGATCGCCCCCGCCTATGATGGGCTGATCCATGTCGCCCTCATCTACCTCATCGGCGGCGCCACCATCTGGTATGCCGCCCGCCACATCCACGCCGCAAGCCTGCTCGAATGGATGGTCGTGCCGGCGGTCATCCTGCTGGCGAACGTGTTCGAGTGGTTCCTGCATGCCCAGGTGATGCACCGCCCACGCCCCGGCTTCATGGGCATCTACAAGCGCCACACCCTCGCCCACCACCAGTTCTTCACCGACCACGAACCCTTCCACGACGACACCCGCGACTTCCGCATCGTGTTCTTCCCGCCCTACGCCTTGATCGCCTTCCTGGTCATGGCATCGGCCGGCGCATGGGCCCTGTCGGCGCTCGGCTCCGCCAACGCGGCGTGGCTGCTGATCGCCAGCGCGGCGGGCATGTACTTGAACTACGAGTTCTTCCACTGGTGCTGCCACGTCCGCGACGACCGCATCATCAGGCACCTGCCCTTCGTCAACACCATCCGCCGCCATCACATCGCGCACCACGACACCGCGATCATGATGAACCGCAACATGAACCTGACCTACCCCTTCGCCGACTGGCTGTTCGGCACCAGCGACCTCGACCGCGGCCTGCTCGGCCACATCTTCAACGGCTACGACACCCGCCACGTCCGCCGCATCCCCAGCGCGACCCATACCGCCGGCGCCGGGGACTGACGCATGGCCATCACCATCCGCGACCTGAAAGCCAAGCCGGGCGCCGCCCCCGTCCAGCGCAACATCGCCTCGCTGGTCGGCGGCTACGTCATCGCGGCAGGCTGCCTGGTGCTCGTCCTGCTCGTCGCCTCCGAGTTCACGACCCTGACCCCCCTCATCTGGATCGCCGCCCTGATCGTCGCCGCCGCCATCGGCATCTGGATCCGCATCGCCGACCTCTGACCGCAGCCGGTACCGCCACGCTTACCGGAACACCAGCCGCGTCACCGCAAAGAAGTTCGCGAACATCCCCGCCACGGCCCCCGCCGCGACGGCCAGCACCGGATGGTCCCGGCATACCGGGCTGAACGTGATCAGCGTGAAATACGCCCCCCGGTTCAGCACCAGCCCGGACAGGTTCACGAACAGGAACCGCAGCCACTGCCGCCACATCGGCCCGCTGCCCCGCCCCGCGAACGTCCAGACCCGGTTCAGCCCCCACGTCCACGTCGCCGCCACGAAATACGACACCAGCCCGGCCGCATACAGCCCGACCAGCCCCCGCACCCCGTACACCACCGCCGTGTCCACCACGAACCCCGTCGCCCCCACCGTCCCGAACCGCAGGAAGCTCGCCGCCAACGCCCGCCGCTCCGGCGTCAGCATCATGCCCCGGCCCCCCGCGGCGCCGCGGCCCGCTCCAGCCGGTCGTTGATCGCCAGCCCCAGCCCGTGCCGCGGCACTGCCATGACCCCGATCCCCCGCAACCCCAGCCGCACCCCCTCCGCATCCAGCCATCGCAGCCCCTCGAACAGCCGCGACGCCGCCTCCACCAGGTCCCCCCTGGCGCTCAGCTGATACGTCGCCCCCGCCCCCGCGCCCTCCATCGGCCCGAAGGCCAGCAACCCCTCGTCCCCCGCGACCGCCCCGCACGCCAGCCGCACCGGCAACGACGGCGCATAATGCGACACCAGCAGCCCCGGCGACCGCAAGGTCCGCGTCGTCTCCGCCGCCCCCGGCGTGATCCCGCGCCCCACCGGCCCCAGCACCGCCTCGATCGCCTCCACCGCCACCCCGCCCGGCCGCAGCACGCACGGCGCGCCCGCCGCCAGGTCGATCACCGTGCTCTCCAGCCCGACGCGGCATGGCCCGCTGTCCAGCACCGCCGCGATCCGCCCATCGAGCCCCGCCAGCACGTGCGCCGCCGTGGTCGGCGACACCTCGCCGGACCGGTTGGCCGAGGGCGCAGCCACCGGCCGCCCCACCGCCTGCAACAGCGCTTGCGCCTCCGCATGCGCCGGCACCCGCACCGCCAGCGTGTCCAGCCCCGCCCCGGCCAGCAGCGCCACCGGGCAGGTCACCCGCCGGGCCAGCACCATCGTCAGCGGCCCCGGCCAGAACGCCTCCGCCAGCTGCAGCGCCGCCTCGTTCGCCACCACCTGCGCGAATGCCGCCGCCGTGTCCGGGTAGTGGCAGATCAACGGGTTGAAATGCGGCCGCCCCTTCGCGTCGAACACCCGCGCCACCGCTGCCGGCCGCGTCGCATCGGCCCCCAGCCCGTAGACCGTCTCCGTCCCGAACGCGACCAGCTCCCCCTCCCGCAACAGCCGCGCCGCCGCAGCCACGCCCGCCGCGTCCGCCTGCAGCCGAAGCGTCACGGCGCGCCGGTGCACACGAAGGGCGGGTTCTCCCAACCGGGCTTGCCGTAGGGCAGGGGGGTCCCGTCCATCGTGCAAAGCCGCCCCCCGGCCGCCTCCAGCACCGCCTGCGGGGCCGCCGTGTCCCATTCCATCGTCCGCCCGAACCGCGGATACAGGTCCCCGGCCCCCTCCGCCACCCGCACGATCTTCAACGCCGACCCCATGTTCGTCACCTTCGACACGAGGCGTCCGTCCAGGAACGCGTCCAGCCGCGTGTCGGCCGCGTAATGCCGGCTCGCCAGCACATGCAGCCCTTCGGCCGGCGGCGTCCGGCACCGGATCGCCTGCTCGCCCGACACCGTCCGCTTCCACGCCCGCCGCTGCCCCCCGGGCGCGGTCCCCAGCATCCCGCCGAACATCTCCCCATACGCCGGCACCCCCACCACCCCCAGCACCGGACGCCCGTCCCGCACCAGGCCGATGTTCACCGTGAACTCGTCCCGCAGCGCCGCGAACTCCCGCGTCCCGTCCAGCGGGTCCACCAGCCAATACTCCCGCCCCGTCGCATGCACGTGCCCCGCCTCGATCTCCTCCTCCGCGATGACCGGGATGTGCGGCGCGCCCCCGCGCAGCCCCTCCAGGATCAGCACCTCCGCCGCATGGTCCGCCTCCGTCACCGGGCTCGCGTCCTTCTTCCGCAACGTCTCGAACCCCCGCGCCCGGATCGCGAGGATCAGCGCCCCCGCCCGGCGGGCAAGGTCGGCAGCCAGGGTCAGCAGCGCGGCATCGTCCATCCCTCCGGTGTAACGACGCACGGCCCAAACGCCAACCCGCGTCCATACCGTGCCGCCGCGCTTTCGACCGCTCGCCCCGATCCCGCGCGGCCCGAAGTTGGTCCCGCCCGCCGTCGCTGCTACTGTGAACGACCCTTGAGACATCGACCTTGAAAGACCCTGAATGATCGACATCGAGTTCGCGCCCGCCCCGGCGCGGGACGCGTCCCTGCCCGAGTCCTTCTCAACGGGGGCGCTCGCCCTGCTGTGCATCGAGGGCCAGCCCCTCGCCGGACTCGCCGCCAGGTTCGACGCCGCCTGCGACGGCGCCCTGACCCGCGCCATCGACGCCGCCGAGTTCAAGGCCCGCAAGGGCCAGACCTGCATCGTCCTCGCCCCCGGCGCAGGCCTTCGCCGCGTCGTCCTCGTCGGCGTCGGCAAACCCGAGGACCACACCCCCCGCGGCATGGAGGAAGCCGGCGGGGTCGCCGCCGCAGCCCTCTCCCGCGACCCCGAGGCCACCCTCGCCGCCGACGGCATGCCCCCCGACCACGCCACCCACGCCGCCCTGGGCGCGATGCTCCGCAGCTACCGTTTCGACCTCTATCGGACCAGGGACGCCGACACCAAACCCCGTCTCGCCACCCTCACCATCCTCACCGACGACCCCGACGCCGCCCGCGCCCAATGGAGCGGTCCCCTGGCCATCGCCCGCGCCACCGCACTCGCCCGCGACCTTATCACCGAACCCCCCAACGTCCTCACCCCCGCCGAGATGGCCCAGCGCTGCCTCCCGCTCCGCGAGCTCGGCCTCGAGGTCGAGATCCTGGAGCCGGCCGAGCTCGCCGCCAAAGGCTTCGGCGCACTCCTCGCCGTGGCACAGGGCAGCGTGCTCGAGGCCCGCGTCGTCGTCATGCAATGGAACGGCGGCACCCCGGGCGAGAAACCCCTCTGCGTGGTCGGCAAGGGCGTCACCTTCGACACCGGCGGCATCAGCATCAAGCCTGCCGCCGGCATGGGCGACATGAAGTGGGACATGGCCGGTGCCGGCGCCGTCGTCGGCCTCATGGCAGCCCTTGCCGGCCGCCGCGCCCGCGCCAACGTCGTCGGACTCGTCGGCCTTACCGAGAACATGCCCAGCGGCACCGCCATGCGCCCCGGCGACGTCGTCCGCAGCCTCTCCGGCCAGACCATCGAGGTCCTGAACACCGACGCCGAGGGCCGCCTCGTCCTCGCCGACGTCATCTGGTACGCCCAGGACCGCTTCGAGCCCACCGCCACCGTCGACCTCGCCACCCTGACCGGCGCCGTCATCGTCGCTCTGGGCCACGAGTTCGCCGGGCTGTTCTCCAACGACGACACCCTCGCCACCCGCCTGCTGGCCGCCGGGCAGGCGAGCGGCGAGGCCCTGTGGCGCATGCCCCTCGCCGAGGCCTACGACAAGCTCATCCGCAGCGACATCGCCGACATGAAGAACATCGGCGGCCGCCCGGGCGGCGCGATCATCGGCGCGCAGTTCGTCCAGCGCTTCGTCCGCGGCCCGTGGGCCCACCTCGACATCGCCGGCACCGCATGGAGCACGAAGGACACCGCCACCGTTCCCAAGGGCGCCACCGCCTACGGCCTGCGCCTGCTCGATACCCTCGTCGCCACCCACTACGAGCAGCCGTGACCCCCCGCTTCGCCCGCACCAGCACCGCCCCCGTCCGCATCGTCCCCGTCCCCTGCGGCACCCCGCCGCCGAAGCCCAACCGCGCCGCCCGCGCGGGCTTCGGCGACCACCCCCTCGACTGCGCGGAAATCCTCACCCGCAAGCGCCGCCTTCTCCTCATCCGAACCGCACCCGACTCCACGGGCCCAGCCCTCGAGGCCGCCGCCGCCCACGCCGTCGCCCGCCTCGCCACCATCCCCCACCTGGCCATCGACGCCCGCGGCCTCCCGTCCCTCCACGCCGCCCACCTCGCCGCCGGCGCAGTCCTCCGCGCCTGGACGTTCCGTCGGTTCCTCACCCGGCCCGATCGCGAACGACCGGACCCGGAGCGCGCCAGGCTCGAAACCCTCGACATCCTCGTCGACGACCCCGATGCCGCCCGCGCCGCCTGGGCCGCCCTCGAACCCGGCGTCGAGGGCGCACTCTTCGCCCGCGACCTCGTCGTCGAGCCCGGCAACACCCTCACCCCCGCCCACTTCGCCGAACGCCTTCGCGATCTCCTGCCGCACGGCGTCACCCTCGAGATCATCGACGCCCCCCGCCTCCGCGCCGAAGGCTTCGGCGGCATCGACGCCGTCGGCCGCGCCAGCGCCAACCCCCCTTGCCTCGCCATCCTCCGCTGGCCCGGAAGCCTGCCATCCGATCCCGTCGTCTTCGTCGGCAAAGGCATCACCTTCGACACCGGAGGACTCTGCATCAAGCCGGCCCAAGGCCTGTGGGACATGCGCGCCGACATGGCCGGCGCCGCCGCTTGCGCCGGCGCGATCCTCGCCCTCGCACTCCGACGCTCCCCGGCCCCCGCCATCGCCGTCCTCCCCCTCGCCGAGAACGCCATCGGCGCCGAAAGCTACCGACCCGGCGACGTCCTCACCCTCCACGGCGGCTCCACCGTCGAGATCGTCGACACCGACGCCGAGGGCCGCCTGGTCCTCGCCGACGCCCTCCATTGGGCCACGACGACCCTCCGCCCCCAGGCCGTCATCGACCTCGCAACCCTCACCGGCAGCATCGTCACCGCCCTCGGCCACGACCGCGCCGGCCTCTTCGCCACCGACGACGTCCTTGCCGCCCACATCGCCTCCGCCGGCGCCGCCGTCGACGAACGCGCCTGGCGCATGCCCCTCTCCGAAGCCTACCGCGACGCCCTGCTCAGCGACATCGCCGACACCCGCCAATGCAGCGAAGGCCGCCTCCAGCCCGACGCCTGCCACGCCGCCCTCTTCCTGCGCGGCTTCGTCGGCGACACCCCCTGGGCCCACCTCGACATCGCCGGCGTCGAGAGCCACGAGAAAGCCGCCCCCCGCCACCCCGCCGGCCCCACCGGCTGGGGCGCCCGCCTCCTCGACCGCCTCGTCCAGGACCGCTTCGAAACCCCGCTTTGATCGAAATCTCGGGCAGCAGAAATTGCTCTCGGCGCGAAGCCACCCGCGACACCAATGCCTCGTACCTTTAAGGAGACTTCGCCGATATCGCCCGCGGATGGAAGGATTTGGCCAAGCGCATCTCGCTCTGCAATTCCGGCCTTAAGCTCGATCACGACAACAGTGCCGGCTGGGTCTTCCCGCTAGAATGTCGATCGATGTTGGTCCGCAGAGCGCGCTGGAGGTCACGTTCAAGGCCAAGTCAAGTTCTCGCGCCTTTTGCTGGTCATTTGCCGCAAGTATCGCCATCGTATTCTCCATCGGCGCAGGAGTGCTATGACTGCTGCCAAGGTGCAATTGGAGCAAACATGCCTGAGGGATCCCAGGGCGCGACGTGCCCCTACGACGTGATCGGCGCAGCCATCATCAACATGAAGATCGCCAAAGGCAGAAAGGTGAAAGCGCCGTCTCCGGATGGCAAAGACTCGGCGCCGATCCGAAACTGCGGCCACGCAGCAGGTAGACCGGAAATCATCATGCAATCCACCACCAGGCTTGCGTTGCTGACAGGCGCCGCACTCGTCGCCACCGTCGTCGCCACCGCCACCGCCCAGGCGGCGACGACCGCCTGCACCGTCGAGGCGCTGACCGCGCTGCACGTCCCGGACGTCACGGTCCAGTCCGCCCACCCCATGCCGGCGAAGGATGGCGTGCCGGAGCACTGCCTGGTCGACGGCGCGCTCACCACCCGTGGCAGCGGCGCGCCCGAGGGCCGGGCCGGCTTCCAGCTGCAACTCCCCGCCGCTTGGCAGAACCGCTTCCTCTTCATGGGCGTCGGCGGCAACGGCGGCAGCTTCATCCCGTCGGCCAACGCCGTCGACCGCGCCGCCGCCCTCGGCAAGGGCTACGCCACCGCCATCACCGACACCGGCCATCAGGGCCGCAACACCGACGCCAGCTGGGTCGTCGACGCCGCCGGCAAGCGCGACCAGGCCAGGGCCACCGACTTCTTCCACCGCGCCGCCCACCAGGTCACAGTCGCGGGCAAGCAGCTTGCCGAAGCCTTCTACGCGGCCCCCATCGCCCACGCCTACTTCGACGGCTGCTCGACCGGCGGACGCATGGCCATGATGGAGGCCGAGCGTTACCCCACGGACTACGACGGCATCATCGCCGGCGCCCCCGCCATGGACTACCGCTCGCTGCTCGGCCGCGCTGCGGTGCAGAAGGCCCAGTTCTCCTCCCCGGAAGCCTACATCCCCGCAACCCTGCTGCCGGCCATCGACGCCGCCATCCGCGACGCCTGCGACGCCGCCGACGGCGTGAAGGACGGCATGATCCAGAACCCGGCCCACTGTGCGTGGAAGCCCGAGACCATGGTCTGCAAGACGGCCGGGCAGGGCGGCTGCCTCTCCGCCGCGCAGGCTGCGACGCTGCGCACGTATCTCTCGCCCGTCCGCGACGGCACCGGGCGCACCCTCTATCCCGGCATGTCCCCCAGCGACATCTCGGGCCCCCGCGGCATCCAGTCCTGGACCGTCGGCGCCACCCCACCCGACTTCAAGGCACCCCTCGCCCCCTGGGGCGCCGACCCCACGGCACCCCCCAGCGGATGGAGCTACACGCGCGACTCCATGGCCTATTGGCTCGAGCGTGGCCCGGCCGTGGCCATCACGGACTTCGACGTCGACGCAACCCGCGCGGTCGCCGGCCCCGCCGCCATCCGCGCCGTCGACGCCGCCTATGCCGAGGGCGTCACCCACGACCCCGCCCGCCTGCGCCCCTTCATCCAGCAGGGTCGCAAGATGATCACGTACCACGGCTTCTCGGACCCTGGGATCTCGCCCTTCCGCACCACCGCCTTCTACGAAGCCTTCGCCAAACAACAGGGCGGCTACCCCAAAGCTCAGCAAAGCGTCCGCCTCTTCATGGTCCCCGGCATGGCCCACTGCAGCGGCGGCCCCGGGCCCGACAGCTTCGACACCCTCACCGCCCTCGAGAACTGGGTCGAACGCCACATCGCCCCCGACGCGATCATCGCAACCGCAACCGCCCCCGGCGCCCCGAAACGCACCATGCCGCTCTGCCGCTTCCCCGAACAAGCCGCCTACCGCGGCACCGGCGACATGAACGACGCCGCAAACTGGTCCTGCACCCCCAACCAGGCACTCCTGCAACGCTCAGCCGCCCGATAGCCCACCGCTCACCCTAACGAAATCGTGGATCACCGGCTTATCCCGGTGATCCACGCCGCTCCGCCCTCACGCAATATCCCGTCGTAGGGAAACGCCAACACCGGAATCGTTCAACAATCCCTCCGGCTAAACCGCAAACGCCTGTCGCCCCTCGAACTGCCCGGCGATGACGAAGTGCAGCAGCGGGTCCATCCGTGCCGCCGCCACATCCGTGTTCGCTGCCAGATACTTGTTCGTGTCGAACTGCGCCGAAGGGTTCCGGCCCTCGAGCCACCCCTGCGTCTCGTAATGCAGCAGCGGGTCGATGTGCGCCGCGGCGATGTCCGGGTTGTGCGACAGGTAGTACTTCGTGTCGAACCAGGCATCCGGGTTCAACCCCGCCTTCCAACCCGTCGTGGCATAGCTCGAGGCAGCCTGCTCGGCCCCCGCAGCCCCGCCCGGGATGATCGTCGCCCCCAGCTGCCGGTCGTAAAACCCGGCATCCACCAGCGGGTCCGCCGAAGCCGTCCCCCCGGTCAGGAACACCGGCCGCTGCTCCGATGCGCCGATCTCCACGTAATGCAGCAGCGGGTCCATGTGCACGGCCGCCACGTCCGGCGACCCCGCCAGATACTTCGACACCGAGAACGCCAGGCTCGGGTCACGGCCCTGCTGCCACCCCACCGTCTCGAACTGCTTGAGCGGGTCCACGCCCGACGCCTTCACGTCCGGGTTCTGCGCCAGGTAGTAATCAGTGTCGAACCACGCATTCGGGTTCAGCCCCGCCTTCCAGCCCATCGTGTCGTACAGCTCCGCCGCCTGCGCCTGCCCGGCGACGCCCCCCGGCACCAGCGTCGCGCCCAGCTGCGCATCGAAATACCCCGCGTCCACCATCGGGTCCGCCGCGCCCAGGTTCCCATCGAATCCCGGCAGCCCCGTCACCCGCCCCTCGGACCGCCCGGCGTCCAGGTAATGCACCAACGGGTTCATCCCCGCCGCCGCCACGTCCGGCGACCCCGCCAGATACGCCGAGTCCGAGAACCCCAGGCTCGGCTGCCGACCTTCCGCCCAGCCGTTGAACTCGAAATGCGTCATCGGGTTCGGCCCGGCCCCCTGCGCGAAGGGCAGGTTGTCCGCCACCGCCACGTCCGGGTTGGTCTTGAGGTAATAGCTCGTGTCGAAGAACGCATCGGGGTTCCGCCCCTCGCGCCACCCCACGTTCAGGTAGTGCCAGTACGGGTCCACCCCCGACGCCGCGATATCGGGGTTCATCTTCAGGTAGTAGCCCACGTCGAACAGCGGGTCGGTGATCGCCAACCCGACCGCCGACGTGCCCGCCGCCCCGGCCGACACCTGGAACCCATATCCCGTGTAGTCCCCCGCCAGCGTCAGCGTCCCCACCACGCCCGCAGCGCTCGTCAGCGTCAGCACCCCCGTGCCATCCCCCGACGCCAGCCAGGCCGCCCCCGTCAGCGCCGCGCCCGTGTAGCTGATGCTGTCCCCCAGTACTAACCCCGACACGATCCCCTGCGCGTTCAGCGCACCTGGCGCCACCGACCGCACCCCCAGCGTCCCCGTGTTCCCGCCCTGGCCCACCGCGCTATCGAACGTGACGCCCGCCGTGCTCGCAACCCCGCCGTCCAGATCGAGCGTCGCCCCCCGCGCAATCAGCAGCTGCCCGTTCCCCGAGACCGCGGCATCCACCCGAAGCACGCCCTGCGCCAGGATCGTCCCCCGGTCCACGACCCCGCCCATGCCGGCCACGCTCAACGCCCCGCCGCCGCTCAGCACCGCCCCGGCATCCACCGTCAGCCGTCCCGCCGCACCGTTCCCGGCCCCGCCCACCTCCAGCGACGACGACGCGTCTACCGCCACCGCACCCGCCGTCAGCACCAGGCCGCCCAGCTGCGCCGCCCCGCCGCCCGCCACCGAAAGCCCCGCCCCGCCAGCACCGCCATCCAGCGTCAGCCCCCCAGCCATTGCAAGCCGGGCCCCGTTCCCCTGCAGCTGAACCTGCCCCCCCGCCACCCGGCCCGACACGGCCGTCAACGTCCCGCCCTGGCCCAGAACCAGCGACGCCCCGCCCGACACCGCGACCGACCCCGCATGGAAGCTGCCCGTCATCGTCGCAGCCCCACCCACCGTGATCGAGCCTGCCGTCCCGTTGCCGGTCACGGACGCCGTCCCGCCCAGCACCACCGCATCGACGGCACCCGGCGCCACCCCCGCACCCCCCACTCCGGCAGTGACGTCCCGCCAGTTCCGCGCATCGCCCCAGGCGCCCGAGCCCGAACCGGCACCGGTCCACACATAGGCGTCCGCCCCCGCCGTCCCCGCCGGCGCCGGCGCACTCGCCTGCGCCACCAGCGTGATCGCGTAGATCGCCGGCGACGATCCCGGCAGCACCTGGAACGACGCCCCCGCATCCACCCCCGTCAGCACCAGCGTCCCCAGCACCGAGGCCCCGCTCAGCAGCGTCAGCACGCCCCGGCCCCCGTCGCCGGCCTGCCACGACACCCCCGTCAGCCCCGTGCCCGGGCAGTACATCGCGATGGTGTCGCCAGGCAGGAATCCCCCGATCGACCCCTGCTGCGTCAGCGTTCCCGCACCCTCTGCCGACGCTCCGATCAGCAGCGTCGCGTTCGTCCCCGTGAATGCCACAGCCTCCGTGTCCACGCTCCCCGAAGCCGACAGGTCCAGCGTCCCCCCGGCCCCCACCAGCACCGACCCCCCGCCCAGGATCGCCCCTGTCACCCGCAGCGCCCCGCCCTGCGCCAGGATGGTCCCCTGGTTCACCACCCCGTTCGCCGCCCGCAGCCATCCGGTCCCGACCACCATGTGCCCGGCATCCACCGTCAAGGTCCCCGCCGCCACCCCGCCAGTCGTCGCCTCGCCAATCGCCGCCCCGACCTCCAGCGACGACGTCCCGTCCACCGCCACCACGTCGCTCACCAAGGGACCCCCCTGCAGCACCAGCGTGTCCGCCTGCACCGTGCCCCCTGCCGACACCGTCAGCGTGTTCGCGACGAACCCGTAGTCGAAGGGCGAAGGCGGCGCGCCCAGCGTCAGCCCGCCCGAGACCCGCAGCGTCGCCCCGGCCCCGCTCACCAGCGCCGGGCCATCCATCAGCGTGGCGGCCGCCGCCAGGACCACGCTGCCCGTGCCCACGCACAGCGCCCCCGCCGCCGCCGCCGTCCCGACGCTCAGCAGACCTGTCTGGAACACGCCCTGCAGCGTCGTGTCGCCCACGAGGGAAAGCTGCGCCGCGTTCCCCGTCCCCGACACCACCTGATACGACCCGGACCCCGGTCCCACGATCGTCACCACGTCGCTCCACCCCGGCGCAACCCCGGCCGCGCGCCCCGGAACCCCGTCCCACCACCGCCCCGCATCCCCCCAGGCCCCGCTCCCCGAGGCGGCCCAGCCAAACACGTCCCGCCCCCGCGTGCCCGCGCTCGCCACGCCACCCGACCCGTCCGTCACCACCCCGAGCGTCACGTCGAACCGCGACGGCGTGGCCCCGGGCGTCACCTGGAACACGTTGCCGGCATAGTCCCCAGCCAGCACCAGGCTGCCCACCACCGCACCGCCGCCACCCAGCAGCGACAGCGTGCCCGTCCCGCCGCTGCCCGCGTGCCACACCGCACCCGTCACCTGGCCCGGCCCCGCGGCTGCGCCCGAATACACGAGCGTGTCCCCCGCCACGAAGCCGCTCACCACGCCCTGCAGCGCCGCGCCGCCCACCACAAGCGTCCCGCCCACCGCCGTGAACCCGATCGCCTGGCTCTCCGCCGTCACGCCCGAAAGGTCCAGCGTCCCTCCCGACCCGATCTGCAGCTGCCCCGCCCCCGACACCGTTCCCGACAGCGCCAGAACGCCCCCCTGCGCCGCGATCACCCCCTGGTTCACCACCCCGCCCGCCGCCGCGATCACCCCGGCCCCCGACACCGTCCGCCCTGCATCCACCGTCAGCGCCCCCAGGGCAGCGCCCCCGGCGGACCCCGCCTCCAGCACCGACCCCGCATCCACCGTCACGCCGTCCGTCACCAGCGCGCTCGACAGAAGCGCCAGCCCTCCGGCCTGGACCACGCCCCCACCCGTGACCGCCACCCCGTTCGTGACGAACCCATAATCATAAGCCGTCCGCGCCACCCCCAGGGTCAGAGTCCCGCCCACCGTCAGCCGCGCCCCGGCCCCCACCCGCAGCGACCCGTCCACCACCACCGCCGCGCCCGACACCGCCAGCGACCCCGCACCCAGCCCCAGCCCCGCCACATGCCCGGTCGAACCCACGCTCAACGACCCCGCCGAGAACGCCCCGCCCAGCCCCGCCGCCCCCGAAATCGCCAGCGCCCCGGCAACCCCGCTCCCGGTCACCAGCCCCGCAGTGTCCCCCAACGTCACCGCGTCCGACCCCGTCGGCGCCACACCGCCCGCCCAGTCCGCGCTGGTCGCCCAAGAAGACCCCGTCCCGCCGACCCACTTCTTCGCAACCATGATGGCGTGCTCCCGATTTCCGAGGCACATCATCCCGCAAGACAATTAATCAAAAATGGAACACATCCCAGAAAACCGGGACTGAATGGCGTTATGTCTCAAATTAATCGCGAAAGCCGAAAAACGCTCTCGGGTTGTCCACCAGCAGCAGCCGCCTTGCTGCCGCACCCGGCGCGATCACCCCGATTGCGTCAACAAGGTCTCCGTCATCCGGCATGGGCCCCTGCAGGTTCACATGTGGCCAGTCGCTCCCCCAAAGCACCCGCTCCGGCGCGTGCCTGGCGATCAGCGCGGCATAGCCGGCCGCATCCGCAAACGGCGTCCCCGTCGCGGAAACACGGTCCACCCCGCTCAACTTCACCCAGACCCGGCCCGTGTCGAGCAGCCGCCGCAGCGCCCCCATCACCGGCCCATCCGCCCCCTCCGCGATATCCGGACGGCCGATGTGATCGATCACGACCGGTGCTCCGATCGACCGGATCAATGCCTCGTGCTCCACCAGCCCCAGCCCCGCCACATGGATCGCGACGTGCCAACCATGCTCCCGCACCCGCGCCACCACCCACCGCACCAGCTCCGGGTCCGGTCGCGCGCCCAGATGCGCCATGAAGCTGAACCGCGCCCCGCACACCCCGGCCGCCGCGAACCCCGCGATCTCGCCGTCGCTCGTTGCCGCCCGGATCAACGCCACCCCCCGATACCGCCCGCCCCCCGCGGCCAGCGCCGCCAGCAGCGGGCGGTGGTCGAACCCATGCCCCTGGCTCTGCACGATCACCGCCCGTGAAATCCCCAGATGGTCGTGCAGCCGCCGCAACGCCGTCTCCGGCGCCTCGTTCGGCGTGAAGCTGCGGTCCGGCGGCAACGGAAACCGCGCGAACGGGCCGTAGATGTGGCAGTGCGAATCACACGCCCCGGGCGGCAGCACCAGGGCGGGCACGCGAGGCTCCGGATGCGGCGGCGGCCCGTCCGGCACCGGACCCGCTCCCCGATCTGTCACTGCCCCACCTGTCACTGCGCCTCAGTCACAGCGCGCCGTCATCCCGCCATCCACCACGATCTCCGTCCCCGTGATGAACCGCGCCTCGTCCGACGCCAGGAACAACGCCGCAGCCGCCGTGTCCCGCCCATCGCCCATGAACCCCAGCGGGATCCGCGCCACCCGGCTCCGCAACAGCGCCGCCACGTCCCCCCCGGCCCGCTGCCCGGCCAGCCGAACCTCCACCATCGGCGTGTGCATCTGCCCCGGGACCACCGTGTTCACCCGGATGTTCCGCGCCCCATACTCCACCGCCGTCACCCGCCCGAACTGGATCACCCCCGCCTTTGCCGCCGCATACCCCACCTGTGCCGCACCGGTCCAACGCTGCCCCGACGTCGACGCGGTGTTCACGATCGACCCCCCGCCGCCCTCCAGCATCGCCGGGATCACGTGCTTGCACCCCAGGAACACCGTGGTCAGGTTGAACGCCAGCTGCCGTCCCCAATCCGCCTCCGACAGCGTCACCGCACCCCCCTTCGCCGAACCCCCGACGTTGTTCACCAGGATGTCCACCCGGCCGAACGCCGCGAGGCATGCCGCCACCATCCCGCCCACCGCCTCGCTCTCCCCCGCGTCGCACACATGCGTCCGGATCTCGCCCCCAGGGCCTGCCGCGTCCCGCGCCCGCTCCACCGTCTCCGCCATCGCATCCGCGTGCAGGTCGACCGCGAACACCCGTGCCCCCTCCCGCGCGAACGCCACCGCCGCCGCCCGCCCGTTGCCCCACCCCGGCCCGACGCATCCCGCCCCCGTCACGATCGCCACCTTGCCCGCCAGCCGTCCGGACCCGGCGCCGCTCAAGGCGAAAGCTCCGCGACCTCCCCCTCGGGCACCTCGATCTCGAACGCGTTCAGCGTCATCGCCACCAGCGTGTAATACCCCAGCACCCCCACCAGCTCGACCGTCCCCGTCTCGCCCAACGCCCCGACCGCCGCATCGTGCACCGCCTGCGGCACCTGGTGCGTCCCATGCAGCGCCATCGCGTACTCGTAAACGGCCCGCGCCTTCGGGTCCGTCAGCACCGGTGTCCTCCGCGCCGCGATCGCCGCGATCACGGCCGCATCCACCCCGGCCTTCTCCGCCTCCCGCCGATGCGCATACCACTCGTACTGCGATGTCCAGAACCGCGCCGTCACCAGGATCGCAAGCTCCGACAACGCCGGCCCCAGGCTCGTCTCGTAACGCAGGAACGCCCCCAGGCTCTGCGCCCGGTCGCCCATCTCCGGGCTGTGCAGCCACGCCCGCAGCGGGGCAGGGACCCGCCCCCGCTTCCCGGCCGCCGCCGCCTCCGCCACCCGCCGCTGCGCCGCCGTCATCTCCTCCGGCCGCAAATCCCGTACGCGCATCGACGCCTCCCCTCGGGCGGCATTCGACCCCGCCCTTGGCAAGACTGTGCCAGAACCCGCCGCAAACGCCACAGCGCCACCTCAGCCCCGCCCGGGCGGTGCACCCCCCGCGTCCACAGGCCGACACAGCCCGTCTACGAACACGTCCACCAGCCGGAGCACCCGCGCCTGCCACCCCGGCGAGTCCTGCGCGTAGCACAGCCCCACCAGCGTCCGCAGCAGGTCCTCCGGCGCGATGTCCCCCCGGATCGCCCCCGCCGCCACCGCCCGATCCAACAAACGCCCGATCGCCCGCGTCAGCCGATCGACGCTGAACGCCATCAGCTCCGGCGAGGCCTGCACCGCCAACGCCAGCGCCGCCACCATCCCCCGCTTGGTCGCGATGAACTCCACGTTCGCCCGCAGCCAACGCCGCAACGCCGCCACCGGCGCCGGGTCCGCGTCCAGCGCCTCCGCCAGCTCCGCCAGCTGCTGCACCTCCCGCCGATACACCGCCTCGAACAACGCCTCCCGCGTCGGGAAATGCCGATACAACGTCCCGATCCCCACCCCCGCCTGCCGTGCCACGGCACCCAGGCTCGCCCCCGCAAGGCTCGCCCCCGGCCCGGCATCCGGCCCCCCCGCGCCGAACACCGTCTTCGCCGCCTCCAGCACCCGCTCCCGGTTCCGCGCCGCGTCGGCCCGAGGCTTCCGCGCCGGCCCCGCCCCGCGCCCTGTCACAATCCCATCGCCACACGCCCCTTGAAAAACGGAGGGAGCCTCCGCATTAAAGGGTACCGGACCCACTCCGCCCCAACAGGCCGGCCAACCACCCGGCACCAGCTCTGATCGGAGCACCCCATGAGCCCGTCCATCACCCTCACCATCAACCGTGTCGAGCGCACCATCGCCCTCGACGACCCCCGCGTCACCCTGCTCGACCTTCTCCGCGAACGCCTGGACCTCACCGGCGCCAAGAAGGGCTGCGACCGCGGCCAGTGCGGCGCATGCACGGTGCTGGTCGATGGCCGCCGGGTCAATTCGTGCCTGGCCCTGGCCATCAGCCACGACGGCGCAGACATCCTCACCATCGAGGGGGTCGCACACGGCGACACGCTCGACCCCGTCCAGGCCGCCTTCATCGCGCATGACGGCTTCCAGTGCGGCTTCTGCACGCCCGGCCAGATCATGAGCGCCATCGGCCTCATGCGTGAAGCCCAGGCCGGCACCGACCCCGAACGCGTCCGCGAAGGCATGAGCGGCAACCTCTGCCGCTGCGGCGCCTACGCCGGCATCACCGAAGCCGTGCTCGAAGCCCAACGCGCCGCCGACACCGCCAACCGAAAGCAGGTCGCATGAACCGCTTCGACTATGTCCGCCCTACGACCATCGCCGCCGCCATCGCAGCCGCCGCACAGCCGGGTGCCGCCTACCTCGCCGCCGGAACCAACCTCGTGGACCTCATGAAGGGCGGCATCGCCCGCCCCGTGCGGCTCGTCGACACCGCCGGCCTCCCCGGCCTCGACCGCATCGAGACCCTGCCCGGCGGCGCGCTGCGCATCGGGGCCCGCGTCCGCAACGCCGACCTGGCCCACGACCCCGACTTCACCCGCCGCTTCCCCGCCATCGCCGAGGCCCTGCTCTCCGGCGCGTCCCCGCAGCTCCGCAACGCCGCCACCACCGCCGGCAACCTGCTGCAGCGCACCCGCTGCGCCTACTTCTACGACACCGCCAGCGCCTGCAACAAACGCGACCCCGGCACCGGCTGCGACGCAAAAGGCGGAGAGAACCGCCTTCACGCCGTCCTCGGCTGGTCCGATCGCTGCATCGCCACCCACCCCTCCGACCTCTGCATCCCCCTCGTCGCCCTCGATGCCATCGTCGAGATCGAAGGCCCCGCCGGCCGCCGCGAGCTCCCGCTCGAAGCCTTCCACCGTCTGCCCGGCGACACCCCCGACCGCGAGACCGCCCTCGAGCCCGGCGACCTCGTCACCGCCGTCCGCCTCCCGCCCGAAGCCGCCCAATTCGCCGCCCACGCCCGCTACCTCAAAATCCGCGAACGCACCTCCTACGCCTTCGCCGTCGTCTCCGCCGCCGCCGCCCTCCGCCTCGAACACGGCACCATCACCGAGGCCCGCATCGCCCTCGGAGGCGTGGCCGCCAAACCCTGGCGCGCCCGCGCAGCCGAAGCCGTCCTGGCCGGCGCACCGCCCGACGCCGCCACCTTCCGCCGCGCCGCCGAGGCCGCCCTCGCCGACGCCACCCCCTCCGGCGACAACGCCTTCAAGATCGAGCTGGCCCGCCGCATCGTCGTCCGCGCCCTCACCTTGGCCTTCGCCGGCACCCCATCCCGCATGCCCGCCCTGCCAGCCTCCCCCTTCGCCCCCTCTTCGGGAGTTGCCACCCATGTCTGAGCTCAACCTCACCCGGAACCCCGCCCACCTCCGCCAGGGCTCCAGCATCGGTCAGCCGCTCACCCGGCGCGACGGCGTCCTCAAGGTCACCGGTGCCGCCCGCTACGCCGCCGACAACCACCCGCCCGGCATGCTCCACGCCGCCCTGGCCGTCAGCAGCATCGCCCGCGGCCGCGTCACCACCCTCGACGTCGCGGCCGCCAAGGCCCACCCGGGCGTCATCGATGTCATGACCCCGGCCCACAAGCCCGCCCTCGCCATCGATCCCGACATGAAGAACAACCCCTTCATGTTCCGCCTCGACCTGCTGCAGAACGACGCCGTCCGCTACGCCAACCAGCCCATCGCCGTCGTCATCGCCACCACGCTCGAGGCCGCGACCGAAGGCGCAGCCCTCCTCGCCCCGCGCTACGACGAACAGCCCGCCCGCGCCGGCCTCGACTCCGCCGAGAGCTTCACGCCCCCCGCCGTCGGAGTCGGCAACCCCGCCACCGCCACCCACGGCGACGTTGCCGCCGGCCTCGCGCAGGCCGACCGCCGCATCGATGCCACGTATGAAACTCCCGCCCAGTACCACAACGCCATGGAGCCGCACGCGATCGTCGCCGCATGGGATGGCGACACCCTCTCCATCGACACGCCCAGCCAGGGCATGGCGATGGCCGTGGGCCGCATCGCCGGGCTGTTCGGCATCCCCCCCGAAGGGATCCACATCCGCAGCCCCTTCCTCGGCGGCGGCTTCGGCTCGAAGGGCATGATCTCGGGCCCCCAGGTGCTCGGCATCATGGCCGCCCGCCTCGTCGGCCGCCCCGTCAAGCTCGTCCTGAAGCGCGAGCAGATGTTCGGCCCCGTCGGCCACCGCGCCCCCACCCGCCAGACCCTCCGCCTCGGCGCCGACTTGACGGGCGCGCTCACCGCCATCGACCACCACGCCAAGACCACCTCCAGCACCTTCGACGACTTCTTCGAGCCCGCGGCCGACGCCTCCCACACCCTGTATGCCAGCCCGGCCATCGCCACCGCGCACGAGGCCGTCCGCCTCGACACCGGCACCCCGCTGTTCATGCGCGCCCCCGGCGAGGCCACCGGCAGCATCGCCCTCGAAAGCGCCATCGACGAGATGGCGCTGGCCTGCGGCATGGATCCCCTGGCCTTCCGCCTGAAGAACTACGCGGAAACCGAGCCGATGTCCGGCAAGCCCTTCTCCTCCAAGGCGCTCCGCCAGTGCTACGAGCAGGGCGCTGCCCGCTTCGGCTGGGCGTCCCGTCCCATGCAGCCCCGCCGGATGCACGACGACACCGGCCTCCTGATCGGCTGGGGCATGGGCACCGCGACCTTCCCCGCGCTGATGTTCCAGGCCAAGGCCCGCGCCGTCATCCGCAACGACGGCAGCGCCCTCATGGAGATCGGCGCGCACGACATGGGGCAGGGGGCCTGGACCGCCCTCGCGCAGATCTCCGCCGACGGCCTCGGCCTGCCCCTCGACCACGTCGAGTTCCGCAGCGGCTCCTCCGATCTGCCCGACGCCGGCATCGCCGGCGGCTCCGCCCACACCGCAACCGCCGGCATGGCCATCCACGACGCCGGCGCGACCGTGATCGGCAAGCTCGCCGACCTTGCCACCGCCGACGAGCGCTCCCCCCTGTTCGGCGCAGGCAACGCCGGCGTCCTCGCCCGTGACGGCCGCCTCGCCCGCCGCGACGACGCCACCCGCAGCGAATCCTACGCCGAGATCCTCGACCGCGCCGGCCTCTCCGAGATCGAAGGTGCCGGCGCCGGCGCCGCCGACCCCGCCGCCCAAGGCGCCTACGCGATGCACGCCCACGGCGCTGTCTTCGCCGAGGTCAAGGTCGATCCCGACTTCGGCCAGGTCCGCGTCACCCGCCTCGTCGGCGCGTTCGCCGCCGGCACCATCGTCAACCCGCGACTCGTCCGCAGCCAATACTACGGCGGCATGATCTGGGGCCTGTCCTTCGCCCTTCACGAACAGGCCGTCATGGACCGCCGCTCCGGCCGCCCGATGAACCCCAACCTCGGCGAGTACCACATCCCCGTGAACGCCGACGTCCCTTCCATCGAGGCCATCCTCGTCGAGGAACGCGACACCCACGTCAACGCCCTCGGCATCAAGGGCGTCGGCGAGATCGGCGTCACCGGAACCGCCGGCGCGATCGCCAACGCCGTCTGGCATGCCACCGGCATCCGCGTCCGCCGCTTCCCCATCTCCCTCGATCAGCTCGTCGCGCCGCACTGACCGCGCGTTTGCGCCTTGGCGGCCCGGTCCCTAGGCTCCCATCCGGGAGCACAGGGGCACCATCATGACAGTCTCGCTGGCCGGGCGATGCGCCGTCACCGGAACGATGGGCGGCGTCGTCACCACCTCCAGCCCGGCCGTCGGCGCACGCTGCCTCTTCACCCGGGCCGGCGTCGGCGTCGTCCTCACCCAGTTCTGGACCGGCCCCCGCCTCGGCCCCCGCGGCATCTCCCTCCTTGCCGAAGGCCTGCCCGCGGCCCGGGTCCGCGACGCCGTCATCGACGCCACGGGCGCCGGCGCCCACTTCACCGGCGCGCACAACAAGCCCGCCCCCGGCGCCGCCATCGGCCCCGACTGCGTCGCCATCGGCCCCGACTGCGTCGCCATCGGCAACATCCTCCGCATCGACGCCGATCCCAAGCCGCTCACCGCCCTCAGGCGCATGTGGGACACCTACGCCCCCAGGGCCGACACCTCCGAAGGCCGCGCGATGACCCCCGACCGCCTCGCCACCCCCTGACCATGGCCCCCGCCCGCCGCATCCTCGTCGTCAACCCCAACAGCGCGCCCGACTGCACCGCCACCATCGCCGCCTCCATCCAGCATCTCACCCCCGCAACCGGCCCCTGGTTCGACGTCGTCACCCTCGCCGAAGGCCCCCCCGCCATCGCCACCTGGCGCGACTGGCACGCCGTCGCCGACCCCCTCTGCCGCCTCGTCGAGCGCGAAGCATCGGCGGCCGCGATCGTCATCGCCTGCGTCTCCGACCCCGCCATCGACCTCCTCCGCAGCCTCACCACCCGCCCCGTCCTCGGCGCACTCCGCTCCGCGATCGCCACCGCGCTCGCCAGGGCCGAACGCTTCGGCCTCGTCGCCTTCGTCGACGCCAGCATCCAGCGCCAGGCCCGCGTCCTCCAGGCCATGGGCCTCGAACACCGCTCCGTCGGCAGCATCCCCCTCAACCTCCCCATGGCAACCCTCGGCGACCCGGCCGCCATCCGCATCCCCCTCCACGCCATCGCCACACGGCTGAAAGACCGCGGCGCAGAAGCCATCATCCTCGGCTGCGCCGGCATGGCCAGCCACCGCGCCTGGCTTGAGCACGAGATCGGCCTCCCCATCATCGAACCCTGCCAAGCCGCCGCCGCCCAAGCCCTCCTCGCCACCACCTGAGTGCGTGCGCTCGTCATCCCCGGACGTGTTCCGGGGATCCACGCGGCGCCGCCATAATTGACCTCACCAGCAGCGACAACGCCACGATCCCCGAACAACGCCGGGTCGACGCCAAGCACCAGCCCCACCGCCGTTCGCGCATCCATGAGATCGGGCACCGGGCCTCGTCCGAGGTTGAACCCTGCTCCTAGGCCAGGCGACAGCGATACGCGAGGCCACCGCCATCGTCTCCGATCCATCCCCCAACCGGACTGCCAGGCCGTCATGCACCGCAGCATCGGCGTCGCTCGTCCCCGAAGCGGCGTTGCGCGGAACGTCGTCCTCGTCACCCCCCTTGGACCTGTCTCCGGTGCGCACCTCGGTCCCGCCATCTCGCTTGTCTTCGCCCTGCGGCGCGAACTCCCGCCCATCGAGGCCGCCCTCCACACGGCCGCACAGCTCGGCGGCGGCGTCGCCGGCACGCTCGCGGCGCACCTGATGTTCGCGCAGCCGCTGTTCCAGACCTCCGCCCGGAACAGCGAAGCAGACGAACAAAGCCCAAGAAGCCGCGAAGAACAAAGATGCCACAAGCCCCGGCACTTCGTGTCCTCCTGCGTCTCCATGATCCGACTTCGCCTCGGGCAACCGCCTAAATCCTACCGCGGCTCGGTCGAGCGATCGCCCTGTCTTCCGCCAGGACGCTTGACCCGGCCATATCGGTTGTAGACCATGTGCTGGAGACACTCCGTCATATCTCTCCGTCGTTTCGGTATGACGCACCAACGAACGGTTCGCCGGTTCCCGCCGGCACGGAGCGCGCCCATGACCACACGCACCTTCATCGGAGCCAACAACACCTACTACGCCGTGGCAGCCGACTGGTCGCCGGGCGACGCCTATCCGGCAAATGGCGATACGGCGGTGATGAACGGCGTCTCGGTCAAGATAGCCGGCAGCGGCCTGGCGCTGACGAACGTCACGTGGAATCTGACCAACGCCACCGTCTCCGGCATGGGTGTCACCAGCCAGGCTACTCCCGCGATGCAGACCTTGGGCAGCTTCACCGTCAACCTCAGCGGCACGAACACGCTGCCACTCAACGCCTACCTCAATGCTATCAACGCCACCATACAAAGCACCACCGTGTTCAACCAGGCTCCGTCGGGCGTGACGACCCTGAACGGCGATTTGCTTGTCCAAACCGGCACCATGTCTCTGACCGGCGGCACGTTCAATCTGCTGGGCGGGTTGGAGAGCGAGGGCACCGTCATCCTGAATACCAACATGGTCGAGGGTTACGTTAACGGTCAGCCCACCGGCGTTCTCGAAGTAGTCAACGGTGGTTCAATTGAATTAGCCAGCGGGTCTAACTCAGCGTTTATCGGATTTGCAGGTGGTTTAGTGCAAATTGACAGTAGTGCGTCATTTAACGGTATCGTCTCTGGACTTTCTAGCCCTCAAATTCAGTCCAAGCTTGTGTTCAAGAACCAGAACTACTCCTCGTTTACATATGACGGCGCTACCGTGACCATCGGGCCATACACGTTCAGCGATACCGACGGGACTTTCTATCCGCTCGTGCTCAGTCACGTCGGCAACGATACCGTGCTCGGCCCGGCTTGCTTCCTGGCTGGCACCAGCATCATGACAGCGGCAGGCCCCATCCCCGTCGAGGATCTCGCCATCGGCGATCGTGTCGTCACACGCTCCGGCGTGAACCGCCCGATCAAATGGATGGGTCGCCGCTCCTACACGCGCCGGTTCGTGCAGATCCACCGTCACTTGCGCCCGGTGCTGTTCCAGGCTGGCAGCCTCGGCCATGACCTTCCCCACCGTGACCTGTCCGTCTCCCCTGACCACGCGATGTACCTGGACGGCTACCTTGTTCCCGCCTGGGTGCTGGCAAATGGCGCAACGATCGTCCCTTGGGTGCCCGCCGAGGATGTCCGCTACTATCACATTGAGCTGGACAGCCATGACATCATCTTCGCGGAAGGTGCCGCTACCGAAACCTTCCTCGATGACGAGAGTCGCCATATCTTCCACAACGAAGCCGAATTCTACGCTCTCTACCCTGGCCCCCAGCCATTCCTCCGCTTTTGCGCGCCCCGGATCGAACACGGCTTCGAGATCGAGGCCATCCGCAGGAGCCTGCCATGCCGCGCCGCTGCCGCAGCTTGAGCGTGTCCAGCCATTCTGAGCCCCACGCAGGTGGCGTGCTGACAAACCTCACCGTTCTTGCGGTTCTAAGTGGGCTTCCTCTCCGCGCCTGCCCACGCATCATTCAGCCGCGGTATCCCTCTCGTGCCCAGCCTCCCGGGATGCCGCAGCCGCCGCCCGAGGTGATCCAGGCGACCCTGGAGCAGCTTCTTCAAGAGGCCGAGCGAAGGGCGAGCTTGAACCTCCTTCACGTCAAGATGCTCGAGGCTGAGCTTGCCACCGCCCGCGCTCGCGCCACAGAACTCGAAGCGAAACTCCCGACGTGCAAGCCTTGACCCACGCCTGGACGGCACCGCCTGATTCACCCCGACCGAAGCCGAGCCATGATCCGCGGTGCCATCACACTTCTCTCGCGTGACCGGATCGAGGGCTGGGCCGTCGACCCGGACTCCCCCCGCCTCCCGGTCGCCCTGCTCGTCCTCGTCGGCGGCCACGTCGCTGCCCGCACGATCGCCGAGCGCCCACGGGTCCGTCGTCGTGACCCCGGCTTCAGCTTCGTCGTCACCTTCGAGCCGCCACTCTCGCCTGCCGCCCACAGCATCGCCGTCCACCGCGAGCATGACCCGGGCCAGCTCCTCCCCGGAACGCCCGCCGCCCTTCCAGGGCTGCGCGGGCGCATCGACGAGTGCACCCGTGAGCGCATCCGTGGCTGGGCCGAGGACACCGCCAGCCCCGGTTCGCCTGTCATCCTGCGCGTCGAGGTCGACGGCATCCCCGCCGCCCGGCTGATCGCCAACGTCTTTCGCGATGATCTGGAGCGGCAGCGTATCGGCATGGGCTGCCACAGCTTCGACCACCGATTCCAGCCGACGCTGTCCCGCTTGCGCCACGTCGTCGCGGTGCAGCGCGAAGATGACGGCGCGCATCTCGGGCAATCCCCGGTGGCGCTGGACACCCCCGAGCACTTCGATGCTTCGCTGCACGACAGCATCGCCATGGCCCTCGACACGGCTGCCACGGACGAGGAGCTGCGCGCCCGGCTCGCCTTCCTCGGTCAGCAGATGGTGCGACTGTTGACCCGCCGCTCCAACCAGCTTTCCCGCCGCGAGGAGCGGTTCGACGAGCGGCGGCTCCGCACCCGGTGGTCCGCGAGCGAAGGGCCCTCCACTCCGCGCTTCCGTCCGCGTGCGCTCGTGATCGACGGCACGATGCCGGATGTACGGCGGGACGCCGGGTCCGCCGCCATCGTGTCCCATGCAACGAGCCTGAGGCGGCTGGGGTTCGACGTGGTGTTCTGCCCAGCCGACATGTCCGCGGTCGGGGCGGAGGCGCTGGAGGCAACAGGGATCGCCTGCTGCCACACGCCCTGGTTCGGCTCTGTCGAGGAGCTGCTGCGGGCCGAGGCGCATGGCTTCGACCTCATCTACCTGCACCGCATCGCCACCGCACTGCCGTATCTGGCGCTGGTGCGCCAGCATTTCCCGCGCGCCCGCGTGCTGTTCAGCGTGGCTGACCTGCACCATCTCCGGCTGGCCCGGCAGGCCGCCGTGGAGGGCCGTCCCGAGCTGGCGAGGGCGGCCGGTATCGTGCGGCGGCAGGAGCTGATGGCTGCCGCCGCTTCGGATTGCGTGATGACCCATTCGCCGGCGGAAGCCGCGGTGCTGCGCCGAGCCAACCCGGCATTGCGGCCACACGTCGTGCCGTGGGCCATTGTCGCTCGGCCCGGACGTGGCGGCTTCGTAGGCCGCCATGGGCTCGCCTTCATCGGCCATTTCGGGCACGCTCCGAACACCCACGCCGCCTGGTGGCTCGTCGACGAAATCATGCCTCTGGTGCATGCCCGAGACCACGGCATCGCGCTCAGCATCGCCGGCACCGCCATGCCTCCCGAGCTCCGCATCGCCCGCCCCGGCATACAGGCCATGGGCGCTGTGGACGACCTGATGCCGCTTCTGGCGTCGGTCCGCATGACCGTGGCCCCGTTGCAGTTCGGTGCCGGAATCAAGGGCAAGGTGCTCGACAGCCTGGCCGCCGGTGTTCCGTGCGTCTGTTCTCCGACGGCGGCGGAGGGCATCCCGCTCGGGCCGGCGCTGGCAAGCCTGGTCGCGCCCGACGCGCCGGGCCTTGCTGCCTCGGTGCTGCGCCTGCATCGCGACCAGGCGCTTCATGCGGCCTGCCGCAGGGAGGGTTTAGACCTCGTCACGACCGCTTGGACCGAGGGCCGCACCGACGAGGCCATGCGGAATGCTGCAGCCATGATGGGATAATGGGAACCGACAAGTCCGGCCTCCCCCTCAGCCCCCTTCGCGGGGTTCCCAGCCCACTCCTCGAGTTTGGACCCTCATCGGCTCCGTGGTCTCCGTGATCCGGCTTCGCTTGCGCGAGCACCGATCCCTCGTCCAGGCGATCGCCCTGCATCCAGATCCGAACCGCGTTGGGCCCAGACCCGAACCGCGCTACACTCCGCCAAAATTGACCGGGGAAACACGTCCGATGCGGCTGATCCAGGCCATGCTGGCCCTCACGCTCCTCTGCGCCGCCTCCGGCCGTGCACACGCTGAAACCGACCGCATCCGCATCGGCCTCCAATACGGCCTGCCCTACATGCAGCTCGTCATCATGCAGGACCGCGACTTCCTCGGCGCCCGCGCCCGCGCCGCCGGCATGCCCGGCCTAAAGGCCGAGTTCGTCACGACCGGCGGACCCTCGGTCCTCAACGACTCCCTCATCTCCGGCGCGCTCGACATCGGCGCCGTCGGCATGTCGAATCTCGTCACCCTCTGGGACAAGACCCGCGGCAACCTCGCCATCCGCGGCCTCGCCGGCATGAACGTCATGCCCCTCCTGCTCGTCTCCCGCGACCCCCGGCTGCAATCCGTCCGCGACTATGGCCCCGGCGACCGGATCGCGCTCCCATCGGTGAAGGTCTCGATGCAGGCCATGATGCTCGACATCCTCGCCGCCCGGGCCTTCGGCGAGGCGGAATACCGCCGCCTCGACCCCAACACCGTCTCCATGGGGCACCCCGACGCAACCGCCGGGCTCATCGGCGGCGGTGGCGCGTTCACCTCCCACTTCAGCAGCCTCCCCTACCAGCACGCCGAGCTTGCCCAGCCCGGCATGCACCAGGTCGCCAGCAGCTTCGACGCCATCGGCCCCCATTCCGTCAGCGCCCTCGCCGCCACCACCCGCTTCCGCACCCAGAACCCGGCCGTCGTCGCCGTCTTCCTCGAAGCGCTCCAGGATGCCACCGACCTCATCAACCAGCACCGCCAGGACGCCGCCGAAGCCTACCTGCGCGTCAGCAAGGACAAGATCGCCGCCGACGCCCTCGTCGCCATGATGGACGACCCCGGCGTCCGGTTCACCCTCACCCCCCGCGGCGCACAGAAGACCGCGGACTTCATGGCCAAGACCGGCGTCATCAAGCAGCGCCCCGCGACCTGGCGCGACATGTACTTCGACACCGCACCCAACGACGGCAGCTGATCCGCCCCCATGAAAGTAACCCGCCTCCGCACCGACCTCGTCCAGGTGCCGCTGCCCGCCCCCATCCCCAGCGCCCGCCTCGTCATCCACAGCGTCGGGTGCGTCCTCGTGACCCTCGAGACCGACGCCGGCCTGGTGGGGCAGGGGCTCTGCTTCAGCCTCAACGGCCGCCGGCTCGACGTCCTGCACGCCATGGTGCGCAGCTTCGCACCCCTCGTCGAGGGCGCCCTGGTCGGTGACGCCCCGCCCGACGGCACGCCGGCCGAAGCCGGAACCTTCCTGCAGCAGGCCGAGGCCGAGCTGATGTTCTTCGGCCATCGCGGCATCTCCGCCATCGGCCTCGCCCCCATCGACATGGCCCTGTGGGACCTCCGGGCCAAGGCGCTCGACATGAACGTGGCCACCATGCTCGGCGCCGAACGCACCGCCCTGCCGGTCTACGCCAGCGGCGGCCTCCGCCTCAGCGCCGGCATCGACCAGCTGCAGGCCGAAGCCGCCGCCCTCCTCGCCCAGGGCTACCGCGCCCTCAAGATGTCGCTCGGCAAGCCCGACCCCACGCAGGACGTCGCCCGCGTCCGCGCCGTCCGCGACGCCGTCGGACCCGACACCATGCTCATGGCCGACGCGAACCAGCAGCTGACCGTCGCCGGCGCCATCCGCCTCGGCCGCATGCTCGAACCCTTCCGCCTCGCCTGGATCGAGGAGCCGGTCCCCTATCGCGACCACGCCGGCGAGGCCGCCATCGCCGCAGCCCTCGTCACCCCGCTGGCCAGCGGCGAGACGGAGTACCGCGACGGCATGATCGACATGCTCCGCCTCCGATCGGCCGACATCCTGATGCCGGACCTCCAGCGCATGGGCGGCCCGACCGCCCTGATGCAGGTCGCCCAGCTCGCCCGCGCCCAGTCCCTGCCGGTCTCGCTCCACCTCTTCGGCGAGATGAGCCTCGCCCTCGCCGCAGCCCTGCCCAACGCCATGGTGCTGGAAGACATGCCCTGGTTCCGCCCGCTCTACCGCGAAACCATCGAACGTGACGCCGCCGGCCGCGCCCTCGTCCCCGACCGCCCCGGCTGGGGCTTCACCTTCGACGAAGCCGCCATCGCCCGATTCCGGGCATGATCTGCAACGCAAGCGCTCCCAGGCCGTACCAAAAGGAAACCCCCGATGAAGATCACCGGCATCGAGACTTGGCGCGTCGGCATCCCCTTCCAGACCGGCGGCCCGCAGATCGGCATGCGGCCCAGCCTGAATGCGCGCCCCTGGACCGCCATGGAGGCCCTCATCGTCCGTCTCCAGACCGATGACGGCCTCGTCGGCTGGGGCGAAGCCTTCGGGCACCTCGTGAACCCCGGCACCCAGGCCATCCTCGACACCCTCGTCGGCCCCTGGCTCCTCGGCCGCGACCCACGCCCCATCGCCGCCACCATGGAAGAGGCCCAGCGCACCTTCCACGGCTTCGGCCGCACCGGCCCCGTCCTCTACGCCCTCAGCGCCATCGACATCGCCCTCTGGGACCTCGCCGGCAAACGCGCCGGCATGCCGGTCTTCCGCATGCTCGGCGGCGACGCCCGGCCCCTGCCGCTCTACGCCAGCCTCATGCGCTACGGCGGCGACGCCGAAGCCCTCCCGCGCAACGTCCGCCGCGCCGAAGCCGCCGGCTTCACCTGGATCAAACTGCATGAGGCGACCATCCCTGCCTTCCGCCTCGCCCGCGAGGCCGTCGCCCCCGAGACCCGCATCATGCTCGACGTGAACTGCCCCTGGTCCGTCGACGAGGCCCGCGCCGTCGCCGACGAGATCGCCGTCGACGACTTCCACTGGCTCGAGGAACCCGTCTGGCCCCCCGAAGACTTCAACGGCATCGCCGAGGTCCGCGCCGAGGGCGTGCCCATCGCCGCCGGGGAGAACATCTGCACGCTCCAGGACTTCCAACGACTGTTCGAGGCGCGGGCCGTCGACTTCGTCCAGCCCAGCGTCATCAAGGTCGGCGGCATCAGCGCCATGCAGCGCATCCTCACCCTCGCCCAGGCCTACGCCGTCCGCGTCGTCCCCCACTGCTTCTATTGGGGCCCCGGATACCTCGCCACCGCCCACGTCATCGCCGCCATGACCCGGCCCACCCCCCTCGAGACCGCCTTCATCACCCTCGAAGCCATACCCCACCCCCTCTTCGACCCCGAAACCCCGACGCTCACCCTCCCCGAAGCCCCCGGTCTCGGCTTCGAACCCGACATGGCCGTCATGGACCGCTACCGCCTCACCCGCACGGTCCTGGGCGGATGAACCTGCCCGCCAGCCCCAACGAACCCCCGGGCCGCTTCCTCATGGGCTGCGGCGCAGGCTTCTCGGGCGACCGCATCGACGCACCCCTCTCCGTCGTCGACGCCATCGCCCGCTCCGGCCGCCCCGGCGCGCTCATGTTCGAGACCCTCGCCGAACGCACCCTCGCCCTGGGCCACGTGGCCCGCCGCACCGACCCGGCCCTCGGCTACGAACCCCTCCTCGCCGAACTCGTCGGCCCCGTCCTCGCCCCCTGCGCCCACGCCGGCATCCCCATCATCGGCAACTTCGGCGCCGCCAACCCGCCCGCCGCCGCCGCCCTCCTCCAGCGTCTCGCCCGCGAAGCCGGCCTCCCCGACCTCCGCATCGCCATCGTCACCGGCGACGACGTCCGCGACGCCATCACACCCGAAGACCTGGAACCCACCGAAGGCGACGCCAGCCTTGCCGGAGACCTCGACCCCACCACCCTCATCGCCGCCAACGTCTACCTCGGCGCACAACCCATCGCCGAAGCCCTCCGCCGCGGCGCACAGGTCGTCGTCACCGGCCGCGTCGCCGACCCGGCCCTCGCCCTCGGCCCCCTCGTCGCCCATTTCGGCTGGGCCTGGGACGACTGGGACCGCCTCGCCGCCGGGACCCTCGTCGGCCACCTGCTCGAATGCGGCGCACAGGTCACCGGCGGCTACTTCGCCGACCCCGGCTACAAGGACGTTCCCCACCCCGAATCCATCGGCTTCCCCATCGCCGAGGTCGACCTCGACGGCACCTGCACCATCACCAAGGCCCCCGGCACCGGCGGCCTCGTCACCCTCCGCACCGTCAAGGAACAACTTCTGTACGAGGTCCACGACCCCGCCGCCTACCTCACCCCCGACGTCACCCTCGATGTGACCCACGTCCGCCTCATGCAGCAGGCCCCCGACCGCGTCCGCGTCGAAGGCGCCCGCGGCCACCCCGCCCCCCCCAGCCTCAAGGCCACCGTCTCCTTCGAAGGCGACTGGATCGGCGAGGCCGAGATCTCCTACGCCGGCCCCAACGCCATGGCCCGCGCCCGCCTCGCCGCCACCGTCGTCGCCCGCCGCATCGACGCCCGCGGCATCGCCGTCAAACGCCGCCTCGACCTAATCGGCGCATTCAGCCTCTTCGACGACGACACCGGAACCCTCGCCGACCAAGCCGCCGACCCCTCGCCGGAACCGACCGACATCCGCCTCCGCCTTGCCGTCTCGGCCACCCAGCGCCGCCCCGTCGAGCAATGCGTCCAGGAAGTCCTCGCCCTCCTCTGCTGCGGCCCCGCCGGCGGCGGCGGCATGCGATCCCAGATCCGCAACCGCGTCCGAACCGTCTCCACCCTCGTCCCCCGCAACCGCGTCAGCCCTCAGGTCCTGTTCCTGTGATCCTCCACGACATCGCCCACGCCCGCGCCGGCGACAAAGGCAACCGCCTCAACATCAGCCTCATCGCCTATCACCCGGCCTTCTGGCCCCTCCTGCTCGACCAGGTCACCGCAGCCCGCGTCCACGACCTCTTCCGCCATCGCGGCGCAACCCACGTCGTCCGCTACGAGCTCCCCAACATCCAAGCCCTCAACTTCGTCATCGACGACGTCCTCGAAGGCGGCGTCAACGCCAGCCTCAACCTCGACATCCACGGCAAAAGCAACTCGTTCCACCTCCTCGGCCTGGAAGTCGTCCTCCCCGAACCCCTGGCTGATCGAGTTGCCGCCCTCCGCACCGCCGGTGACGGGCCGTCTCTCCAACGATGAACACCTCGCGCGCCCCAGCGCACCAGCCCTCTCCCCACACCGATGCACCGGGCCCGCAGACCCTGTAGAACCGGCGCCATGACTGACGCGCCCGCCGACACCCTGACCGACCATGCCTACCGCCTGATCGAGGAAGAGATCGTCACCCTCGCCTTGGCCCCCGGCGCCGTCGTGTCGGAGGCGACGCTCAGCGCGCGGCTGAGCATCGGCCGCACCCCCATCCGCGAGGCCCTGCAGCGCCTGGCCCGCGAACACCTGGTCAGCATCCTGCCCCGGCGCGGCATCGTCGTCTCCGGCATCGACGTCGTGAAGCAGCTCCGCCTGCTGGAGACCCGGCGGGAGCTGGAGCGCCTGCTGGTCCGCTCCGCCGCACGCCGCGCGAGCCGGGCCGAACGCGAGCGGTTCGCCGCCCTCGCGTCCGGCATGAGTGCCGCGGCGGCAGCGGCCGACGACCTGGGCTTCATGCGCCATGACCGCAGCTTCAACCTCCTGCTGCTCGACGCCAGCGGCAACGAGTTCGCCGCCTCGGCCATGGGCCTGATGAACGGCCTGTCGCGCCGCTTCTGGTTCGCCCACCACCAGGCCATGGCCGACCTCCCGCTCACCGCCCGCCTCCACGCCGCCATCGCCCAGGCCATCGCCGAAGGCGACAGCGACACCGCCGCCACCGCCTCCGACACGCTGGTCGACTACATCGAAAGCATCGCCCGCCGCGCCATCGAGTGAACCCCTGGAGCCGCCGAGACTAGTGCCAGGCGACCCAGTGCCCATGCGGGCTGCCCCTCGCCAGCGTGCGTGTCGTGCCGCCGGGCCAGGTCGTCAGCTGCAGGGCAGGGCTCTGCGCCGTCGCGGGGTCCGCCTCGAACCGCAACCAGGCCAGGGGGGCGTCGGGTGTCGCAAGGGCGCCGACGCGGTCGAGGTGCGACCGGATGCGCGCCTGGGTCGCGGCCGGGAAATACTGGAACGTGATCGAGTGCATCAGCACGCGCACGACGCCCGGTGTGCCCGCCGGGTGCAGCATCCGTTCGGTCCAGTCCGCCGCATCGGCCCGATCGAGCGGCGGCGGGTCCACCGCGGCGATGCCGATCGCGGTGCGGATGCGCGCCTGCCGCTGACCCTGGTCGGCCCAGACATAGGCCAGCAGACGCGCGACATCCCCGGGGTTCGTGACATCGAGCGGGTTCAGGTCGGCACCGCGGCGGGAGACGACGTGCAGGCGGACCAAAGGCGGCGACGGCCCCTGCCACTCCGGCTCCAGCCGCAGCGCCGCATCTTCCGGCCCGGTCTCGACCGTCCCCACCCGGTAGCGGTATCGGTCCAGCACCAGGTTCAACCCGGCGCTCGAGCCCAGCTCGTACAACGCCACCGGCAGCCCGGTCTCGCCCGCCACCACCATCAGCCCCGCCATCAGGATCGCCGACCGCGTCACCTCGTTCGTCTGCGGCGCGCTGTCCAGCCACGGCTGCAGCGCCGCGTCCGCGTCCCGCAGCGTGGCCGCCACCGCCGTCCACAGCGCATCGCCGTCCGGCTGCGGGTTCGGGGGATAGCAGGCGGCCAGCGCCGGTGCCTGCCCGGCCCGCACCAGCGCATGCAACGCCCCGGCCAGACGGAGCGGCACCGCGTCGAACCGCGCGGAGGGGGCGCCGGGCCAGTCCAGGATGCGCCGCCCCACCGGCGTACTCCGGTCGAGGTGCCGGGCCGCCTGGTCCATCAGCAGCGCCGTCAACGGCGAGCCCAGCCGCGCGCACCACTCGGCCTGCTGACCGAACGCCTCGCGGACCGTGGCCTCCGTCACGGCTCGAGGTCGATCCAGGACAGATGGCCGCCCTTGCCGGCGCCGGTGTCCATGAACACGGCCGTGCCGCCCGAGGCACCGTGACGCACATAGGGCCGCCCGTCCGTGCTGCGCTGGTCGTGCCCGCAATAGATCGTCAGCCCGCCCGGGATGCGGTCCACCCAGCGCAGCACCCGCTCCGGATAGCCGTCGGGCTGCATCCGGCCCGTCGTCTCGCCGAACAGCGCGCGGGACATCATCGCCGACACGCGGCCCAGGGCGGGCGGCGGCGGCTCGTCCAGCATCGCCGGATGGAACCCGCCATGCACGAAGGCGCGCGCCCCCCCGGCGCGCCCATGCTGCGTCAACCAGGCCGGCGCAGCCTCGATCGCGGCCAGCGCCTGCTTGCGCAGTGTCTCGTCCAGCTGCTCCAGCGTCGCCTGCAGCGCCCCGTCCATCCGTACGCCCAGGCCCGACAGCGCCCGGCCCAGCTTGCGGTCATGGTTGCCCAGGATGAACAGCCCCCGCTTCTCCGCCATGATCTCCAGCATCAGGCGGATCACCCCGGCGCTGTCCGGCCCGTGATCGCTGAGGTCGCCCAGCTGGACCACGAACCGCTCCGTCGCCACCGCGGCCCGGAACGCCCGGACATCGCCATGCACGTCCCCGACGATCCGCAGCGGCACGCCGCCCGGGATGACGCCGCCCGATGCGGCCTCGGCAGGAATGACGTCGCCCGATGTCACGCAGCCGCCTCGTCGGCGCCGTTCGGCGCCATGCTCGGAGAGACCTCGGCGCCGTTCGGCGCCATGCTCGGAGAGACCTCGGCGCCGTTCGGCGCCATGCTCGGAGAGACCTCGGCGCCGTTCGGCGCCGTGCTCCGATAGGCCTCCAGCGCCCGGGCCCGCCCCTCGGCCAGGTCCACCACCGGGCGCGGATACGTCCGCCCCAGCGTGACCCCGGCCTGCGCCAGCACCTCGGGCGGGGCCGTCCAGGGCGCGTGCACGAAGCGGTCCGGCACCCGCGCCAGCTCCGGCACCCAGGCGCGGACATAGGCGCCGTTCGGGTCGAACTTCTCGCCCTGGCCCACCGGGTTGAACACGCGGAAGAACGGCTGGGCATCGATGCCGCACCCGGTGATCCACTGCCAGCTGGCCGCGTTGCTCGCCAGGTCCGCATCCACCAGCGTGTCCCAGAACCAGTCCTCGCCGGCCCGCCACGGGATCAGCAGGTGCTTGACCAGGAACGACGCGGCAATCATGCGCACCCGGTTGTGCATCCAGCCGATGTGCCACAGCTGCCGCATGCCGGCGTCCACGATGGGGATGCCGGTGCGCCCCCGCTGCCACGCCAGTAGCTCGCCGGGCGCGTTCCGGGTCGGCAGCGCATAGAAGCGCGGGCGCAGCGGGCGCTCCGGCAGATGCGGGTTGTGGAACAGCAGGTAGGCGGCGAACTCGCGCCACAGCAGCTCGCCCAAATAGACGCCCAGCCCGTCTCCCGCGGTCTTCTTCGCCGCCGCCGCCGCATGCCACACCTGCCCCGGCGACAGCTCGCCCCAATGCAGGTGCGCCGACAGCATCGACGTCGCCGGTTGCCCCGGCAGGTTGCGGCCCACGTCGTAGCCATGGACATACCGGTCGACGAAGACGGCCAGCCGCTCGTGCGCCGGCGCCTCGCCCGGCTGCCACGTCTCGCGGAACCCCGGCGCCCAATCGGGCCTGGTCGGCAGCAGCCGCCAATCTTCCAGCGGGTCGGAGCCCGGCCACGTCCCGGGGGCGGGGACGCGGTCGGGCGTGGCGATCGTCGGCGCAGGGTTGCCGCGCAGCCGCAGCGACTTGGCGAACGGGGTGTAGACCCCATAGATGCCGCCGGTCTTGGTCCGGATCTCCGCCAGGTCGAACAGCGTCGCGGTGCGGTGCAGGTGCAGCTGCCCCGGGACCGCCGCCTCCAGCCGCGCCTCCACCTGCCGCGCCCAGGGCTCGTGCATCCGCCCGGCATGGATCGCGACGGCCCCCGTCTCCGCCATCAGCGCCGGCAGCACCTCCTCGGCCCGGCCACGGCGTAGCACGAGCCTGGAGCCGCGCTCCGCCAGGGCTGTCTGCAGCGACACGAGGCTATGATGCAGCCACCAGCGCGCCGCCCCGCCCAGCGCCCAGGGCCCCGCGGCTGCATCGTCCAGCACATAGACGGGGATCACCCCACCGCCGGGCTGCGCCATCGCATCCAGCGCGCCCGCCAAGGCGGCATGGTCCGCCACGCGCAGATCCTGCCTGAACCAGACGATCGCCGGCGCCTCCTGCTTCACCCAAAGCTCCTTCGTCGATGCGCGTTATCGTGCATTGTGAAAGCGATATGAGGTTTATTCCACCTCGTTCAATCACCACCGCAACGCAACGCCACCCGTCAGGGTTCAGCCCGGCCGTCCCGCCCCAGCCGGACCGGCGACGCCCCCGCCCTGCGGCAGATAGGCCGGGGCCGCCTGCGACAGACAGAAGCTGAACAGCCGCCCCTGGCCCAGCAGGAAGGCGCGGCCGCCCCGGGGAAACAGCCGAGCGATGGCCGGGTGCCCCAGGTCCAGCCCGCCGGTATAGGCCCCCAGCGCCGGCAGCATCAGGCGCCGCTGGTCCGACACGAAACAAGGCCGCGTGATCCGCCCCGCTCGCGTCTCGATGCTCGCCTTCGGATGATGGTGGCCGCACAGCTCGGCCTTCGCGCCCGCCGTGGCCTGGTGCCGGAACACGAGCCCGTCCCGCGCCCATTCCGTCGTCGCCTCGCCCGGCAGGCCCGGCGGCGGCGTCGGGTCGTGGTTGCCCAGCACCCAGACGAAATGCGCCGCCTCCGTCATCGCCCGCAGCCGCGCCGCGTCCGACGCCGCCATCCGCCCGGCCCCATGCGCGTCATGGAAGCTGTCGCCCAGCGCCACCACTGTCCGCGGGTGCCAGCGCCGCAGCAGCAGCGCCAGCCGGTCGAGCGTCGCCCCGGTGTCCCAGGGCGGCACCAGCCGCCCCCGCCGCGCACAGGCCGAGCCCTTTTCCAGATGCAGGTCCGCCACCACCAGCACCCCCGCCTCGGGCCACATCACGCCGCCCAACGGGTCCAGCATCAGCCGGTGCCCGGCCAGGTGCAGCGGCGCGGCCGTCATGCCGAACGCCGGTTGCGCGGCTTGCGCTGCAGGATCGCCAGGTTCGCCCGGTGCACCGGATGCACCCGCATCGGCCGTTCGCTCGGCAGCGCCTCACCCGTCGCCTCGGCCACCAGCGCCTCCGTCTCGGCCAGCAGCGCGTCCTCCCCGCCCTCCGTCCGCACAGACTCCCGCCCGATGTCCAGCAGCACCGGCACTGCCAGCGGCGACACCCGGCTCAGCCGCACATGCCGCACCCGGCCCGCCACGCGGCCCAGCATCGCCGCCACCCGCCCGACATCCGTGAGCCCCCCCGCCGCGTCCGCCCAGGTCGCGCGCAGCAGCACATGGTCCGGCTGGTGCTTCCGCAGCACGTCGTAGATCAGGTCCGTGTTCACCGTCACCTGCCGCCGCGTCCGCTCCTGCCCCGGCTGGTTCCGCTCCACCAGCCCCGAGATCACCGCCACGTTGCGGAACGTCCGCCGCAACATGCTGCTTTCCGCCATCCAGGCCTCGAGGTCGTCGCCCATCATGTCCTGGTCGAACAGCGCCGCCACGTCCACCGGCTCCTCGGCCGACCACACGGCGATCACGTAGTCGGTCGCGACGAAGCCCAGCGGGCTGATGCCGAACCGCTCCATGCGCCGGGTCAGCAGCATGCCCAGCGTCTGGTGGGCGTTGCGCCCCTCGAAGCAGTAGGCGACCAGGAACCAGCGGCCGTTGCGCGGGAACACCTCCACCAGAAGATCGTCCTCCCCGGGCAGCTCGCTGCGTTCGGTCTGCAGGTCCAGCCATTCCCGCACCGAATCCGGGTAGTGCGACCAGGTGGCCGGGTCGTGCAGCATGGCGCGCACCCGGGCCGCGAGGTTCGTGGTCAGCGGCTGCCGCGCCCCGGCATAGGCGGGCACCATCGGCTCCCCCCCGCCGCCATCGGCCACCTCCACCGTCGTCTCGCGCAGCCGCACGTAGCGAAGCAGCCGCCCGGCGAACATGAAGGTGTCCCCCGGCGACATCATGGTGACGAAGCTCTCCTCGATCTCGCCCAGCGACCCGCCGCCACCCCCACGCCCGCTTCCGCCATACCGAACCTTCAGCAGCGGCGCTTCCACGATGGTCCCGATGTTCATGCGCGCCTGCCGGGCGATCCGCGCCGACACGACATGCACCAGCCCGGCGGAATCGCGGAACAGCTTGCGATACCGCTCATATGCCGCCAGCGCATAGCCGCCATCCTCGACGAAGCGCAGCACGTCGTCGAAATCCGCCCGGGTCAGCTGGGCATAGGGCGCGGACCGGCACACCTCCGCGAACGCGTCGTCCGGCAGGAACGGCGCGCCGGCCGCCATCAGCAGGAGATGCTGCGCCAGCACATCCAGTCCCCCGGGCGGCGGCGGCGCGCCATCCTGCTCCCCGGCCGCCACCCCCTCGATCGCCGCCTCGCACTCCAGAACCTCGAACCGGTTCGCCGGCACCAGCAACGCGTTGCTCGCCTCGTCCATCCGGTGGTTCGCCCGCCCCACCCGCTGCACCAGGCGCGAGACCCCCTTCGGCGCTCCCACCTGGATCACCTGGTCCACCCCGCCCCAGTCGATCCCGAGGTCGAGGCTGCTCGTCGCCACCACCGCCCGCAGCACGCCCGCCGCCATCGCCGCCTCCACCTTCCGGCGCTGCCCGATATCCAGGCTGCCGTGGTGAATGGCGATGGGCAGCGTCTCGGTGTTCAGCTTCCACAGCGCCTGGAACATCAGCTCCCCCTGCGCCCGCGTGTTGACGAACACGATCGTCATGCCGTGCGCCGCGATCCGCTCCAGGATGCGCGAGGCCGCCGTCAGGCCCATGTGGCCCGACCACGGCAGCCGGTCCTCCGGCAGCAGGATGCGCAGCGCCGGCGGCACCCCTTCGGCCACCTGGATCAGCCGCGGCGGCGTGCCGCAGCCCACGTAGTCCAGCAGCGCCTGCGTGTGCGCCACCGTGGCCGACAGGCCCGCCCGCCGCGCCCGGGGCGCCAGCACCGAAAGCCGCGCCAGGCACAGCGCCAGCTGGTCGCCCCGCTTCGTGCCCGCCAGCGCATGCACCTCGTCCACCACCACCGCCCGCAGCGTCGCGAACAGCCGGGGCGCATGCTCCTGGCTCAGCAGCAGGGCCAGGCTCTCGGGCGTCGTCAGCAGGATCTGCGGCGGCGAATCCTTTTGCCGCTTCCGCCGGTTGGCCGGCGTGTCGCCCGTCCGCGTCTCGACGCTGATCGGCAGCCCCATCTCCTCGATCGGCACCACCAGGTTCCGCGCGACGTCCGTCGCCAGCGCCTTCAGCGGGCTGACATACAGCGTGTGCAGCCCCTCGCACGGGGCCGCCGTCAGCTCGATCAGGCTGGCCAGGAATCCCGCCAGCGTCTTGCCGCCCCCGGTCGGCGCAACCAGCAGCGCACTCTCGCCCGCCGCCGCCGCCGCGATCATGCCGAGCTGGAACGACCGCGGCACCCAACCCCGGCGAGCGAACCACGCGGCAAAAGGTTCTGGCAATGTTCCCACACCCAAGATGTAGCCTCGGCGCGCCGCTTCGGGAAGGGCAGGGATGAACACCCCCCGACAACCACGTGGGTGGCCCGCCCGCCCGACCCCGGCTACCATCCCGCCAAACGATAGGAAGGTTCGTGCCATGATCGCCTACGTGACCCTGGGGACCAACGACCTCGCGCGCGCTGTCACCTTCTACGACGCCATCGCCGCGGAGATGGGCGTGCCCCGCATGATGGTGGGCGACCGCGGCGTCGCCTGGGCCACGCCGGGCGGCGGCGCCGGCATCGGAGTGACCCAGCCCTTCGACGGCCACAAGGCGACGGTCGGCAACGGCGTGATGGTCGCCCTCGCCGCCAAGGACGCCGCCCAGGTGGACCGGCTGCATGCCCTGGCGCTCAGCCTCGGCGGCACGGATGAGGGCGCGCCGGGGCCCCGCGGCGACAAGGGATTCTACAGCGGCTACTTCCGCGACCTCGACGGCAACAAGCTCAGCGCCTTCACCATGGTCTGAGCCCATGACGCCCACCCCGGCCTGGCACCCCGATCGCCTGGCCGACCGCATGCCTTTCCTGCGCCGCCGTGCCCTGCTGACCCGGGCGACCCGCGCCTTCTTCGCCGCGCATGGCTACACCGAGGTCGAGACGCCCCACGCCGTCCCCACCCCCGGCGAGGAGGTCCATCTCCATGCGCTGCGGACCGACGTCGCCGACTCCCACGGCATGGGCCGCGCCTTGTGGCTGCACACCAGCCCGGAGTTCGCCATGAAGAAGCTGCTGGCCGGCGGCGCAGGCCCGATCGTCCAGCTCGCCCGCGTCTGGCGCAACAACGAGGGCAGCGCCCGCCACCAGATCGAGTTCACGATGCTGGAGTGGTATCGTCCGGGCCTGTCGTTCGCCGGGCTGATGGACGAGACGGAGCAGTTCCTGCGCGCCGTCCTGCCGCCCGCCGTCACCAGCAGCGGCGTCACGACGGACCTCCGGACGTTCGAGCGCCTGACCGTGGCCGAGGCGTTCCACCGCCACGCCGGCGCCGACGTGCTGGGCACCGCGGGCGACCCCGCCGCTTTGGCCGACTCCGCCGGCGTTGCGTTGCGCGACCACGAGACCTGGGAAGACCTGTTCTTCCGCCTGCTGCTCGCCCGGGTGGAGCCGCAGCTCGGCCGCGACCGACCTACCTTCCTCACGCACTGGCCCGCCGCCCAGGCCGCCCTGGCCCGCCGCGACCCCCACGACCCCCGCGTCGCCCTGCGGTTCGAGCTGTTCGTCTGCGGCATGGAACTCGCCAACGCCTTCGAGGAGCTGACCGACCCCGATGAGCAGGAGGCGCGGTTCGCCCACGACCGCGCCCGCCGCCACGCCGCCTCCGGCCCCGACTGGCCCATGGACCGCGACCTGCTCGCAGCGCTCCGCCTCATGCCCGCCGCCTCCGGCATCGCCATGGGCTTCGACCGCCTGGCCATGATCGCCGCCGGCGCCGACCGTATCGACCAAGTCCAGTGGCTGCCGATAGAACTCTCGTGAGAGCGCTTGAACCGCGCCGCCCTGCGCCGATGTGACCGAGATGCGCCCCGCCGCCCCGACGCTGCTTGCACTCCCGTTGCTGCTCACCCTGGCTGCCTGCGCCACCGGCAGCGGCCGCGTGGCCTTACTCGACCGGCTCGTCGGCCAGCCGGAGACGGAGCTCGTCCGCCGGATGGGCGTCCCGTCCCGCACCTTCGAGACCGGGGGCCGCCGGTTCCTGGCCTACGAGGAGCAGCACCCGGCCGAGATCGTCGGCAGCGGCTTCTACGGCGGCGGCTTCCACGGCCGCTACTTCGGCGCCGGCATCGGGGCCGGGTTCGGCGCATTCCCGGCCGAGATCGTGCCCTATCGCTGCGAGACCACCTTCGAGGTGGCCGACCAGCGCGTCGTCACCTACGCGCTGCGCGGGAACGCCTGCGGATGAGGTGGGTCGCCCTGCTCGTGATGCTGATGCTGTCGGCCTGCAGCGCCGAGACCGGGCCCGCGGGCCAGGCCAGCCCCGCATCGAGCAACCCCATCACCGGGACCCGCGGCTCCGGCTGACTACCGCGGCGCTGCAGCCGCGATCGCCGCGTTCATCGCCCGCACCCCGGCTGCCGGACCCTCCGGATGCGCCCATACCGCACCGACCACGGCCAGGAAGTCGGCCCCCGCCTGCACCAGCGGGGCGCAGTTGGCCGGCGTGATCCCCCCGATGGCGACGCAGGGCGGCTCCATCAGCTGCGACCACCAGGCCAGCAGCTCCGGCTCGGCCCGCGTCGGCGCATCCTTCGTCTCCGTCGGGAAGAACGCGCCGAACGCCACATAGTCGGCGCCGTCCTCGCCCGCCTGCATCGCCAGGTCGCGGCTGTCGTGGCAGGTGATCCCCAGCGTCGACCCGGGGCCCACTAGCCGCCGCGCCTCCGCCCCCGGCGTGTCCGTCTGCCCCACATGCGCCCCGTCGCAGCCGGTGTCGCGCACGAGGTCCGCCCGGTCGTTCAACAGCATCGCGACACCCCGCGCCTGCACCACAGGCCGCAACGCATCGAACCCAAGGGTTGCGCGCGACGGCGGCGCAGAAGGCCACCACTGGCACGTCGCCGTCCTCGACCATGCGCATGACCACCATCGGGCCGCCGATGGCGAGGTCGGCGGTGCCGTCGATCACCGCCGGCAACTGTCCGCCCCGGACGGTGCCGCCGCCCGATCGCGCCCAGGCGAACTGCACCGCGACCCCGGCAGCGGCAAACAAGCCGAGCTCGGCGGCGACGAAATGGGCGCAGTAGTAGGCTCGCGCCTCGCTCGGGTCGCCCTGGTTGAGCAGCAACCTCGGCAGCGTCACGTCGCCTCCCGCCGTACATAGGTGCGGTCGAGTTCAGCGACACTGGCCACCCCCAGCCAGCTTGCAATGGCGCTGATCTCGTCGAGCCAGCCGCCCAGCAACGTCAGCACCGCTGTCTCGCCGCCAGCCACAAGGGCGGTCACCACGGGGCGCACCGCCACCGCGCAGTCGGCGCCAAGGCAACATGCGATCACGACATCGACGCCGTGCCGCACGCCGCCCTCGAGCAACAGGTGACCCTTGGTGTGGGCGCGCAGCTCGTTCAGCATCTCAAGCGGCAGCGCCCAGCGGCCGCTTTGCCGCAGGCCGACGTTGCCCGCGATGACCCCGCCGCAGCCGGCCGCCGCAGCTGCGGCGGCGTCTTCCGGGCAAAGGATGCCTTTGACGACCAGAGTGAGGCCGGCCGCCGCGACATGCGCCGCAATGGCGGCCACGTCGGACCAACTCCATTGCGGCATCGGCGGCAGATGCGCCACGCCCGCGCCGTCGGACCCGATCGTGGTCCAGTTGCGCCGGGCGATCTCGTCGCCGATGGCGTAACCACCGGGCTGCAGGCCGGGCACCGGATGCACCGGCGCCAACACGGTCAGCACGACGCCACGCGCGCCGCACCGAGCCGCGACGTCGGCCAGCCGGCGGACCCGGTCCAGCGGACCGGCCGCCCGCAACTGCAGCCAGCATCCATCATGCGCGGCCACGATGTCGGCCAGCGGCGTAACCGTCTCCTCCGAAACCATCAGCGGCAGCGACAGCCGCTGGCACGCGCGCGCCACCGGCAGCAGGCCCTCCGCGTGGAACACGCGGTCGCCGGCGAACGGCCCAACCGCAAGCGGGCCAGCGTAGACATGGCCACACAGCGCGGTGCGAATGTCGATGCCGGTGTGCCCCCGCATCACGCGCGGCATCAGGCGGTAGCGGGCAAACGCCGCCTCATTGGCATCCGGCAAGTCGGCGGCGACGTCGTGCGCGCGGCCGAGCAGGTAGCGGTACAGCGGCTGACCCAGCGCTGCCGCGGCCGCCTCGGCAAATGGCAGGCTCACGGGGCAATCTCCTGGTGGGCGCCGTGCCGCAGGAAGGCGGCGAAGGCCGCGGTGCGCGGAGCGGTCAGGATCGAGGGCGGCCCTTCCTCAATCAGCCGACCGTCCTCCAGGAATACCAGCCTGTCGGCAACCGTCGCCGCGAAGGCGATGTCGTGGGTGCTGATGATCATGGTGATGCCGGTGTGGGCCAGGGCGCGGATGGTCTGGTTGACCTCGCGCACCAGTTCGGGATCGAGCGCCGAGGTCGGTTCGTCGAACAGCAGCACCTGGGGGTCGCTGGCCAAGGCGCGGGCGATCGCGACGCGCTGTTGCTGGCCGCCCGAGAGTTCGTGCGGCAGGCTGGCCTTGAACGCGCCGAGGCCGACCGCCTCCAGCGCGCGGTTGGCCTTGCCCCGTGCCACTGCGCGCGGCTCGCGGTGCACCAAGCGCGGGATCGCCATGGCGTTCTCCTGCGCCGTCATGTGGTCGAACAGGGCGAATTGCTGAAACACGATGCCGATGTTCGCCGCCGCCCGGTTTGCCGGCAGGTGCCGCCCAGCCAGCGGGCGGCCATCGGCGCCGCGCCCGATCGCATGACCCTCGACTGTGATCCCACCATGCGTGATCGGCGCGAGCGCCAGGATCGCCTTCAGCAGCGTGCTCTTGCCGGAACCGGAACGTCCGAGGATCGCCACCACCTCACCGCGACGGACGTTCAGGGTGACGCCTTTGAGCACCTCCCGGGCGCGATAGCTTACGCGCAGATCCGTGACGTCCAGCACGGTGGCAGCGCCGCTCGATGGCCGCCTCCGCTTTGCGCCGCCGGGTCGCCCGGCCGCCTCTGGCCGTTCCGCGACCACGCGGCGGCGTTGCGCGCGACGGGCGCGGTGGTCGAGGCCGAAGCGGCTCTCCAACCACCACTGCACGGCAGCCAGAGCCGACGACATGATCATGTAGACGGCACCGGAGGCCGCCAGCACCGGGATGAACAGGAAGTTCTGCGACACGATGGTCTGGCCGCGCATGGTCAACTCGTTGACGCCCACCACCGAGGCCAGCGAAGTCGACTTGAGCAGCCCAACGCTCTCGTTTCCCAGCGTCGGCAAGATTGCGCGCAGCGCCTGTGGGATGACCACGTGGATCATTTCGGTGGTTGGCGAGAAGCCGAACGCCTGCGCCGCCATGCGTTGGTCGCGATCGGTCGCCGCGATGCCGCCGCGGATGATTTCGGCGCAGAAGGCGGTCTCGTTTATCATCAGCGCCAGCATGGCGCTCAGGAATGGCGACAGCCGCAGCCCCCAACCCGGCAGCACGTTATAGAGCAGGATCAGTTGCAGCAGCACCGGAGTGCCGCGCAGCGCGTAGATGTAGGCGCGCACCGGCAAGCGGACGATCAGCAACCGCGAGGCGCTGGCGAGCGCCAAAAAGAAGCCGATCACGATGCCCCCGCTGAGCGACCCGACCAGCAACTCGACGGCGATAACGGCACCCTGCAACAGATATGGTAGCGTCAGGTAGTGCAGAAAGTCTTGCACGTCACTGACCGCCGAGATCAGTAGCCACGTGCCGCATCGACCAAGTTGACCAGAGCGCCACCTTGAGCAAAGCGGCTCAGATTGTCGCAAAAGATGTCAAGACAGCTCTCGATGTAGGTGGTGTGATCGTCAAGGCTGCAATGCGGCGTTATTATCAGCCGCGGACAGGCCCATAGCCGATGCTCCGGCGGCAGTGGCTCCTGCGGGAACACGTCGAGCACCGCCCCGCCAAGATGGCCCGCCTCCAGCAGGTCGGCGAGAGCATCCGTATCCATGACCGCCGCGCGCCCGACCAACACCACCCCGGCCCGGTTCGGCAACAGCATCAGCCTCCGTCGATCGATCAGGCCTCGAGTGGCGCTGGTCAGCGGCAACGTCGAGACGAGGCAATCGGTCTGCGGCAGGACGGCGTCGAGATCCTCGATGCCGATGCAACGCTCCACCGCAGCGGCGCAGACGCCGCTGCGGGTGACTCCAACGACCCGGACGCCAGCATTTCGGAGCGCCACCGCCGCGTCACGACCGATCCCGCCGACGCCGAGCAGGGTCACCGTCTTGCCGGCGATCGGACCGCCATAGCTCGGCCGCCACCGCCGCGCCTCCTTCTCAGTGACAAAGCGCGGAATGCCGAAATTGAGCATCAGCGCCGCGGTCAAGATGAACTCGGCCCCCTTGCGGCCATGCACGCCGGAGGCGTTGGTCAGCCTCATTCCCGCAGGAAGGTCTGCAAGCCAGTTCTCGACGCCAGCAGAGATGACCTGCGTCCAACCCAGTCGTGGATTCGCCATCCGCGCCGCCCGCAAGCTCAACTTCCGGCAGGCAAACAGAACCTCCGCATCGACTGCCACGACGTCGTCGCATCCAACGCCGGCGTGCTGGGTGATGGTCGCGCCCGCCAGCGCCTCCCCCATGTTCGCGAGGCGTGCTGCCAGTTGCTTGGCCGACACGCTGAGCTCCGTGGGTCCGGTTGCATCCGTCTCGATGTGGATACGTATGCTCACCGGCTGGATGCGTTCACGACGGCAGTGAGCGAATAGCGACCGCGTCCATTTCAACCAGCAGATCCGGGCGGTTCAGCGAAATGCCCACGGCGGCGCGGGCGGGAAACGGCGCCGCGAAAAACGTTGCGTAGATGGCGTTCATGGCGTCGAAGAGCGCAACGTCGGTCAGGAAGACGCCGACCTTCACCACGTCCGCCATACCCATCCCGGCGGCCTCGACGAGAGCTTGGATGTTGACCAGGGTCTGGCGGGTCTGGCTGGCGATGTCGCTGCCGGCGAGTCGGCCGGAACGCGGGTCGATGCCGACCTGACCTGACACAAACAGCATTGGTCCGTGCAGGATGGCGGCGGAAAGCGGCGCGGGCCCCATCGGCCGGTCCGCAGCCGACACTCCTGGATAACTTATGGCAACCTTCATGGAAACCGTTCCACACCCGCCCACAGGTTCGGAGAAGGTCGTATACGCTTATACGAGTGTCAACATATATCGAGACGCCCGCCGCCGCTGTCGCCACATGGTGAATTCCCCCTCTGTCCACGCGATCGGGGCCACCTGTGCCCGCGGGCCTCGCCGTCCCGTCCTAGGCTCGATGTGGCGCGGGGGAAGCGCAATGGTCCACCGCCCCCGATCACCACCGATCCCTGCCGGTCGCGGCAATCGGCGGCGTGGAGACCGCCGCACAACCGCTCCGGCGTGTTCATGGGGCGGTGTTGCGCCAGCGTAGCGCGCTGACCAGCGCGGTGATGGTCGCGACCACGGCGATCAACAGCGAGGCGAAGGCGTTGACCTCCGGACTGACGCCGTGGCGGATGGTCGAGAAGATCACCAGCGGCAGCGTGGTCGAGGTCGGGCCAGAGGTGAACTCGCTGATCACCACGTCGTCCATGCTAAGCGCGAACGCGAGCAGCCAGGCTGCGACCAGGGCCGGGGCGATCAGCGGCACGGTGATGAGCACGAATACCGCTACCGGCCGCGCACCCAAATCCATTGCCGCCTCCTCCACCGCCATGTCATAGCCGGCTAGGCGGCTCTGCACGATCACGGCGACAAAGGCGGAGCAAAAGGTGATGTGCGACAGCGTGATGGTCAGCAATCCACGCCCGTCCGGCCAGCCGAACGCACCCTGCATGGCGACGAACAGCAGCAGCAGGGCGACGCCGCTTACGATCTCCGGCATCACCAGCGGGGCGGCGATAAGACCGGAGAACAGCACCCTGCCACGGAACCGTGCGAACCGCGCTAGCACGTAGCCCGCCAGCGTGCCGATGACGAGTGCCCCGCTCGCCGCCATCAGCGCGACCTCCACCGACAGCCGGGCGGCGCGCAGCATCTCCTGGTCCCGCAGCAACGCGCCATACCAATGCACCGAAAATCCAGTCCAGACCGTCACCAGCTCCGACGCGTTGAACGAGAACGCGACCATCGTGACGATCGGCAAGTAGAGAAACGTTAGTCCCGCAGTCAGCGCGAAGCGCAGGAAGTAGCTGCCGGTCACGGCGCACGCTCGGCGACCCGGCCGCGCGCCCATTGCAGCAGCATCATCGGCACCAGAAGCAACAGCACGATCACCACCGCCACCGCCGAGGCGGTCGGCCAGTCGCGGTTGAGGAAGAATTCGTTGAACACCACCGAAGCGATCATCTGGTGCCCGGGGCTGCCGACCAGTGTCGGGATCAGGTATTCCCCCACGGCGGGGATGAACACCAGCAAACATCCAGCCAGGATGCCCGGTATCGACAGCGGCAGCGTCACTTTGACGAACGCCACGAGCGGGTGCGCACCTAGGTCGCTGGCCGCCTCGAGCAACGACGCGTCGAGCTTTTCCAACGTCGCGTAGAGTGGCAGCAACATGAAGGGAAGATAGGCATAGATCATGACGATGGTGACCGCGAGCGGCGTGTTCATGATCGTCAGCGGCGTGTGGATGATCCCGAGGGCCTCCAGCACCTGGTTGAGAAGGCCGTTGTCCTTTAGAATTCCCATCCAGGCATACACGCGAATCAGGAACGAGGTCCAGAACGGCATCACCACCAGCATCAGAAACACCGGCCGCCAGCGCGGCTGCGACCGGGCGATGGCGTAGGCGACCGGATAGCCGATCAGCAGGCAGCCCAACGTCGTCTGCAACGCCGTGCGCAACGAACTGAGATAGGCAAGACCATAGAGCGAGTCTTCAAGCAGATAGGCGAAGTTCTCGGTATGCAGGGTAAGCTGCAACGCCCCGTCAGCGGTGACGCCAGTGAGCGGGCCATACGGCGGAATGCCGGTAACCAGCGGCGAGAACGCGATTTTTAACGTCACCAGGAACGGGACCAGGAACAAGGTCAACAGCCACAGATAGGGCGAGGCGACTACCAGCCAGCGATGCCTGCCCGGCCTCGACGGTTCGCTCAAAGGTCGATCAAGACGCCGGCGTCGGCCGGCCACGACAGCGTCACAGCCTGTCCGCGCACGAAAACGCCGCTACCCTGGGCGAAGTTCGGCCGCGACACCTTGACCACCACGCCGCCCGCCAGCACCACCTGATACAGGCACGAGCCGCCAAGATAGGCCACGTCCTGGATGCGCCCGGACATCCGGTTGACAAGCTCGGTCACCCCGCCGTCCGGCAGCATCTCGATCCGCTCCGGGCGCAGCGCCAGGCACGCCGCCTCGCCAGGCGTAGGCGTCACGGCGGCAGTCACCACGAAGTCGCTTTGCGACGCCGCACAGCGCAGCACCGCACCATTGCGGTCGGCGGTGACGACCACGGCGTCGAACAGGTTCACCAACCCGACGAAGTCGGCGACGAAGCGCGAGCGCGGCGCTTCGTAGATCTCGTCCGGGCGTCCGACCTGCACGATCCGCCCGCCATCCATGACGGCGATGCGCGTCGACATCGCCATCGCCTCCTGCTGGTCGTGCGTCACCATGACGAAGGTGATGCCGACCTGCTGCTGGATCGCCGTCAGCTCGAACTGCGTGGCGTCGCGCAACTTCTTGTCGAGGGCGGAAAGTGGCTCGTCCAGCAGCAGCACCTTTGGTCGCTTCACGATCGCCCGCGCCAGTGCCACGCGTTGTTTCTGCCCGCCGGACAGTTGCGCCGGCCTGCGGCGGGCGAAGCCCGTCATTTGCACCAGTTCCAGCGCCTCGCCGACCCGGCGGGCAACCTCCCGACCGGCCACGCCCTCACGACGCAGCCCAAATCCGACGTTGCTTTCTACGCTCATGTGCGGAAACAGCGCATAGGATTGGAACATCATGTTCACTGGCCGCTCATAGGGCGGCAGGTGGGTGACGTCGGCGCCGCCGATGCTGATGCGGCCGCTGCTGGGCGCGGTCAACCCAGCCAGCATCCGCAGCAGCGTGGTCTTGCCGCAGCCCGATCCACCCAGCAGCGAGAACAGCTCCCCGTGCTGGATGGCAAGGTCCACGTCGCGCACGGCGACGAAATCGCCAAACGTCTTGCCGACGCCGTCCAGCACGACATGCGGCGTGCTGGACGCGATCATCGCCCTGCCGCCATCAGGACCCGGCAGCTTTCACCGCGGCCCAGGTGCGGGTGCGCTGGCGCTCGTAACTGGCCGGAACCTCGCTTTGCAGGAACAGGCGCTGGATCACGTCGGCAGCCGGGTAGATGCGCGCGTCCTTGACTATCTCCGGGCGCATGAACGACTGGCTGGCCGGCACGCCGTTGGCGTAGTTGGTGGTGTCGCCGCACTTGGCGATGGTCGCAGGTTCCAGCATGTAGTTCACGAACGACATCGCACCCTCCGGGTTCGGCGAGTCGGCCGGCACCGCCAGCGCGTCGAACCAGATGATCGAGCCCTCCTTCGGCACCACGTACTGGACCTTGATGTCGTTCTTGGCGTCGCGGGCGCGGTTGGCAGAGGCCAGCACGTCGCCGTTCCAACCGATGGTCAGGCACACCGTCCCGGTCGCCATGTCAGCGATCCAGCTCGAATCGTTGATCGTCTTCAGGTATGGCCGTATCGAGATCAGCAACTTCTGCGCCGCCGCCAGATCGGCCGGGTCGGTGCTGCTGGGCTCCTTGCCAAGATACTTCAACGCCAGCGGCACGACGATGGCCGGGCTGTCGATGACGTTGACGCCGCAATCCTTGAGCTTCGACACGTTGGCGGGGTCGAACAATAGCGCCCAAGAGTCGGTGGGAGCGTTCGGGATGCGCTTGGCCACGGCGTCCACGTTGTAGCCCAGGCCGATTGTGCCCCACTGGTAGATTGCGGCGTGGACGTTGCCTGGGTCGGACTTGGCCATGATCTTCATCAGTTCGGGATCGAGGTTCTTCCAGTTCGGTATCTTTGCCAGGTCGAGCGGACGATAGGCGTTGGCCTTCACTTCCTGTCCGAGAAACGGCTCGGCGTTGATAACCACCACGTCATAGCCGGTTTTACCCGTCATCACCTTGGCGTCGGCCATCTCCTCGCTGTCGTAGTAGGAGAGGTTGGCCTTCAGCCCAGTTTCCTTCGTGAAGTCGGCAATGGTCGTCGGGCCTAGGTAACTTTCCCAGTTGAAGACGTTGACGGGAAGCGAGTCCGCCGCCGCGGCCCCGCCTCCTAAAACGGCCACGGCCGCGACAAGCGCCGCCCCGGCGCGTCCTGTGCGAATAAGCCAGCCGAACATGGCACTCTCCTCAAAATGGATGTGGACGAAGGATCGTAAGATCAGCCACGCCTCGCAAAGCGACCCACTGCCAGACATGTTGGGCAGCATTGACGTAAAAACCGTAGACCTCGGCTTAGGGGCGCCACTATGGACAGGGTATCAGGCCCCTCTCGCGGATTGTTGGACGAAATGTCCAGGCTCGGCCTCGTCCGCCACGTGCAAGTCGCGGACCACCGCGAAATGCCGCTTCTGCAATTCTGTGAAGAACGGCTCCGCGTCGAAATATTCCTCGGGTCCCCACACGCCGGGCTTCTGCCGATCACGCAGCAACAGCTGCACGCCCACCGCAAGACCGATCGAGGTGGCTGGGTCGGCATAGGCGCCGTGCGCCGCGTTCGGCCGCCCCACCACGGCGCAGTTGTGCCGGGCCGGGCGTCCCTCGCGCATTCCCCGGGCGACTGCCAGATGCAACTCGTGGGTTTCTGGTGCGGCGACCAGGTGGCCGTTGCGGTCGAGGTTGCGGCGGATCACCGCCTCGAGCAGCGCGCCCGGACGCACCGCCACGCCATCGACCTCGATCGCCTCGTCGAAGTCGCCGAAACCCGCCTTGCACAGCCCGACCCAGGCCTCGTGCTCGCGGTCGGGCATATGCAGCTTCCAGGTGAATTCCCGGATGCCCTTGTCGCGGATGCCTTTGGCGAACGGCACCGTCAGGGGTTCGGAGTGCTGAGTGAACATGAACTCGGTGCGCCCCCACGGCTCGGGCAGCAGCAACACCTCCTGCCCGCTCTGCGGCGGCACCTGACGCAACGCGCCGTCGAGGAACTGCATCGACGGGTTGGCATATTCGGCGATCACGGTGGCAAGGCTGTAGGGTGGCACCAGCACCGGGCTTTCTCGCGCCAGGTTCTTGGCCGCCCAATACAGGTTGATGCTGTCGAGCGTGTCGAACTGCTCGGCCACCGCCTTGCACAGCATGTTGGAAATGCCGGGATCGGCTCCAAGCCCGAGTATCGCGGTGACGCCCGCCGCCCGCCAAGCGGCGTCGGCCTGTTTCTGCCGCACCGTAAACACCCCCATGCCGCCAAAATCGACGTAGGTGGTGCGGGTCTCCAGACAGGCCTCGAAGATGGCGGTCTGGTGCCCGGCGAAGGTTGGGACCGCGTTCACGCACAAATCGGTCTGCGCCAGCTGCTGTCGCAACGCCGCGCCGTCGGTCACGTCCAGGTCGGTGGCGCGCAGCCGCGGGTCGCCCAGCGCCGCCACCAGCGCCGCCGCAGCCTCCCGCCGGGAGTCGGCGATGACGACCTCCGCCACCTGCGTCTGCAACGGCGATATCAGATCGCGCACGGTGCCGCTGCCCATGGCTCCAGCGCCGCCTACCATCAAAATGCGCATCGAACTCACCTCCTGGGGCGGCGCCCCGGCCTCGGTTGCACGATGTCAGGCGAACTCGACGACCTGTCGCACGGCGGCACCGGCCCGCATCCTGGCAAACCCCTCGTTGATCTGCGCGAGCCGCAGGCGGTCTGAAATCATGTGGTCGAGATGCAACCGCCCCTGCAGATAGAACTCGATGAGGCGGGGGATGTCGGTCCGAAACCGGTTGGACCCCATGCGCGACCCCTGGATGCGCCGCTCGGACAAAAAGCTGATGCCGTCGAGTGCCAGTTGCACGCCGACCGGAATGACGCCGACGATCGTGGCGGTTCCGCGCGGCGCCAGCATGTTGAACGCCTGCTCGGCGGTGCCCTTGCTGCCAAGGCACTCGAAGGCGTGGTCAACACCGCCCCCGGTCAGCGTCCGCACCGCCTCAACCACGTCGCCATGGGTTGCCTCGATCGCGTCGGTGGCCCCCATCCGCCGCGCCAGCGCAAGCTTGCCCGGTTGGGTGTCGATGGCGATGATGCGCGCGGCTCCCGCCAGTGCGGCCCCGTTCACGGCCGCCAATCCGACGCCGCCACAGCCGATCACGGCGACGCTCGATCCCGGTGCCACCTGCGCGGTGCGGAACACGGCGCCAGTGCCGGTCAGCACGGCACAGCCGAGCAGCGCGGCGAGGTCGAGAGGCATGTCCCGGCGAATTTTCACCACGGCATGTTCGTGGACCAGCATCTGCTCGGCGAACGAGGAGAGGTTGTAATACTGGTGCACGACCTCGCCGCGCATGGACAGCCGCCGCGACACGCCGGGCGGCAGGTTCGGTTCAGGCGAGTCGCACATCGCGGGATGTCCGCCAAGGCATTGCGCGCAGTGGCCGCAGAACACCGACAGGCAGGTCACGACATGGTCGCCGGGCGCCACGTAGCGAACATCGCTGCCCACCGCCTCCACCACACCCGCGGACTCGTGGCCCAGTGCGCACGGCAGCGGATGCGGGTAGGCGTGTTCCATCAGAGACAGGTCGCTGTAGCACAGCCCCGCGAACGCGGTGCGTATCAGCACCTCACGCGGCCCGGGCGAGGCGAGCGTCAGCTCCTCGATCGCCAGTGGCTCGTGATAGGCGTGCAGGATGGCGGCCTTCATCGGTCTCTCCGCTCGGATCAGGTGAATGCGATGACGACGTTGCCAAATGGATCGACTGTGGCGGCCGCGTCAGACGGCACGTACAGCGTCGAGTCCGGCTCCAGGATCATCGCCGTTCCGGCAATTCGCTGGCCACGCCGCAGTTGGTCTCGCTCGAACACCGCCGCTATCACCATCGTTCGGCGCACGTCGTCGTAGATCTCGCGCGTGGCCACCGGGCGGGCGTCGCGCGTGGGCGATGGCGGCACCAGCCGTTCGAGCAGCCGCTCGGCGTTCGGTATCCGACCCGAGACGACGCAGCGCAGGTTTATGATTTCATGGTCCTGTCCCTTGACCGCGAAGCCGAACCGCGCCGCGTGTTCGGCGTCGAACGCGGATGCGAGGCTCGCCGCGTCCAGCGTGTCGGGATCGACGTCAACCGACAACTCCCAGTTCTGCCGGCGATAGCGCATGTCGATCTGCAGCCGCGCCGCGATCTCCAGGCCCTCTCCCTCCTCGCGCACACGGGCGCGACCGGCCGTCGCCATCTCGCGCAGGGCCCCACGCAACGTCTCGAACGACGCGCTCTCCAGCAAGCAGGACATCGAACGCAGGTTGTCGAAGCGGATGTCGGACAGCAGCAGGCCGACGGTGGAGAGCATCCCCGGATAGCGCGGCACCAAAACCCGCTTGATTCCAAGCTCGCGCGCGATCAGGGGTGCGTGCAGGGGGCCGGCGCCGCCGCCGGCGAACAGGGTGTAGTCGCGCAGGTCGCGGCCCCGCCGCGCCGCGGCCGCGCGGATCTCCTGCCCCATGGTCGCGACGGTGACGTCGAGTATGCCCTGCGCCGCCTGGTGCAAGGACATGCCGAGCCGGGTCGCCACCTGCTGCACCGCCCGCACCGCCGCGTCGGCGTCGAGCCGATAGGCGCCGCCCAGGAAATTCGCCGGGTCGATGCGACCCAACACGACGTTGGCGTCGGTCGTGGTCGGTTCGGTCCCGCCACGCCCGTAACAGGCGGGACCAGGGGTCGAGCCGGCAGAGCGCGGCCCCACCTTCAGCGCGCCACCCTCGTCCACGCGAGCAATCGAGCCGCCGCCCGCCCCGATGGTGGCGATGTCGACCATGGCGATGCGCACCGGCATCGACGGCTCGATCTCGCCATCGGTGGTGTGGCGCAGGCCGCCGTCGTCGAGCATGGCGACGTCGAAGCTGGTGCCGCCCATGTCCATCGAAATGATGTTGGCAAAGCCCGCCTGGCGGCCGATCTGCTGCGCCGCCACCACGGCGGCGGCGGGTCCCGACAGGAAGGTCTCGATTGGAAACCGGCACGCCGACCCCGCGGTCATCACGCCGCCGTTCGACTTCATGATGAGCATGTCGCGCCGGACCGCGCCGCCGAAGCCACGCGTGTCGAGGCCGGTTTGCAGATGTCCGATGTAGCGGCTCATCACAGGCTTTACGTAGGCGTCGCACACGGTCGTGCTGGTGCGCTCGTACTCGCGCCACTGCGGCAGTATCTGCGACGACACGGACACCGGAAGGTCGGGGTGGTGCAGCTGCGCCAGTTCCAGCGCGCGCCGCTCATTGGCCGGGTTGAGGTAGGAGAACAGGAAGCAGATCGCCACCGAGGCCACCTCATGCCCGCGCAGGAAGGCTAGCGCGTCGAGGAACGCCGCCTCGTCCAGCGGTGTCAGGATGGTGCCCAGGCTGTCGGTGCGCTCCGGCACGCCGAGGCGCAGGAAGCGTGGCACCAGCGCCTGCGGACGGACCCATTGCAGGTCGTAGGTGGCGCTGGTCGGACGCGTCCCCCGGCCGATCTCCAGCACGTCGCGAAAGCCTTGGGTGCAGATCAACCCAGTGCGCGCGCCGACCCGCTGAAGCACCGTGTTGGTCGCCACCGTGGTGGCGTGGACCAGACGGTCGAGCGTGGCGGTGGCAACGCCCTCCGCGGCTAGGCTGTCGACACCTTCGAGGAACGCCACCGACGGATCGTGCGGCGTGGACAGGTGCTTGCGGATCCGTATCTGGTCCGTGGTGCCGTCGAACAGCAGCACGTCGGTGAAGGTGCCGCCGACGTCGACGCCGACCATGCGTTGGGTGGGATGGCGCGTGTCGCTCACGGCGCGACGCCCCCGGCGGCGCGCCGGGGCGGCGGCGACCAGTGATAGCGCGCCACGGTGGCGTCCGCCAAAGCAGGGTCGAGCCCGTAGGTCTCCACTGCGGCGGTCCGACTGATGTAGCCCTGACACAGATCGTTCACCACGCGATCGCGGTCGCGTGTCGCGGCGTCGCCCCAGCCGCCCCCGCCCGGCGTCTCCACCGTCAGTCCGTCTCCTTCGGCGAGGCGCACGCCGGAGAACTTGTCGGGGCTCACAATGCCGGCCCCGAGTTGCATCGGCTCGCAGACCGTCTCGCCCCTGCGCACCCAGTAGCGCGTCGGTTTGCCGGCCTCCCCGCCCAGCACGCCGGCGGGCGCGAACCGACCGCGGTTGGAGTTTACGCCGAACTCCAGCTCCGGCGCGCGCAACAGGTACTCACGCACCATGCCGAGCCCGCCGCGAAAGCGGCCCGGCCCGCCGCTGTCTGAGCGCAGTTCGGCGCTGCGGACCAGCCAGGGGAAGTGCGTTTCCAGCACCTCGGTCGGGTAGTTCTTGCCGGTTGTGCCGCAGTAGCGACTGATGGCGCTGTTGCCGTCATGGTCGATGAACGCCCCCCAACCAGCCCCGTCCCAGGTGATAAAGGTGACCGTTTCGCCGCGCGCTGGAAGCCAGGCGCCGCCGGTGACCAGGCACGTCGTGCTGGCGCACGGCGCGCACACCCGCTCCGGCGCCGCCGTCAGCAAAGCGTCCATGAACGCCTCCACCAGCAGGTTGTGGCTCTCGGTCTGGCCGCTGTTGAAGGCGCCGGGGTGGTTGACGTTGACGATGGTGCCGGGCGGCGCGATCACCGTGATGGCGCGGTGCAGACCCTCGTTGTTCGGCACTTCGGCACCGATTAGATGCAGCACGGCGTTCAGCGTCGCGGCGCAGGCAACCGAGTATGTGCAGTTGATCGGGCCCGCCGCCTGCGGAGAGCTGCCGCGGAAATCGGCGATCAGCCCGTCCTCACTTACCACCAACGCCAGTTCCACGGTGAAGTGTGCGGTGCCCACCCCGTCATCGTCGATCACGGCGCGGCCGCGGAATATTCCCGCCGGCAGCTTCGCCAGTTCGGCGCGCAACCGACGCTCGGCGTAGTTCTTCAGCTCCTCGGCATACCGCGTGAGCTCCGGCAGCGGATAGCGCGCGAGCAGCTGACCAATCAGCCGCTCCGCTGTGATGAGCGAGCCGCACATGGCGCAGACGTCGCCGTACATCGAGGCGGGCGAGCGAACGTTGGCGAGCAGCAGGGCAAACACGGCGGTTGCCTCCTGGCCGCGCTCGTGCAGCTTGACCGGCGGGATGACCAGCCCCTCTTGGAAGATGTCGCGCGCGTCGCCGGGCATCGAACCGGGAGACTTGCCGCCGACGTCAGTTTGATGGGCGATGGTTGCCGCATACATGACGATGCGGCCGTCGGCGAAGATCGGCCGGATGACGCAGAGTTCCGGCAGGTGCGGCACGCCCATCTGCGGGTCGTTGTGCAGGATGACGTCACCCGGGGCCAGCATGGCCACACCCAGCCGCCGCACCGCCCACGGCACGCAGTAACGCATCGAGCCGACCTGCGCCGGCAGTCCATGCTGTTGCGCCACCAGCTCCAGATCGGCGTCGAACAGTGCACAACTGAAATCGCGCGCCTCGGCGAAGACCGGAGAGTAGGCGGTGCGCGCCATCGTCTCCGCCATCTGACCGACGATGGACGACAGCGCGTTGCCCACGACTTCCAACGTGACCGGATCGAGGCCCGGATCGGGCGCCGCCGCGGGGCGCCGCCAGGACGAGAGTTCCGCCGCCACGCGCTCGATCGGCCAACGCTCACGATAGGCGCGGCGCATCTCGGGATTCGCGAACCAAAGCGGCGGTCCGGAATCACTTGCTTCCGATAGCGGGTGGTCGTCGTCGAACAGAAGACGGCCGCTGAAGGCGCATTTGCGGTATTCGCGGTAATAGTTGATCGCGCGCCACTCCACCGGAATGAGACAAACCTAGCCGGCTGCGGGGCGCTTCGGCACCGACAGGCCCGAACAAGCCAAGCGGCTTCTATCGGACAGATTGTCGAACGGCACTACGGTTGCCCAGCTAGCCTCCAAGCCAAGAGCTGCAACCGCAGCTCAAGCCTTGTAGGCCCATCCAGCGCGTGTCCCAGTCGTTCGCCGATGCGCTCCAGCCGATACAGCAAGGTGTGCCGGTGGATGCCGAGCGCGCGGGCTGCGGCGCTGATGTTGCCGTCATGCTCCAGAAAGCAGCCGAGCGTCTCCACCAGCGCGCCGGGACCGCCGGCCGACGCGCCGCGCTCCCCTCGCCGAAGCCGGGTGATGGCGGGAAAGGCCGCGCCCGGCGTGGCGGCGGCGGCGGCCCCGCGCAGGAAGAGGCCGAGCGCCGCAGTTTCTTCGCCGTTCACAACGACCCGGTCGGGGAACATGACCCGCGCTAGCCGCAGCGTCTCGGTAGCCTCGCGATAGCCGAGTTGCATCATCGACGCCTGCGGCAGCGTGCGGCTGAGGGCAACGCGGGGCACCATGTCGGCCCGCTGCAGCGCGCGGCCCAGCGCCACCCCGAATTCGGCCAGCCTGGCGCCTTGGACCACCCCGACCAACTGCGAGCCACGCTGTGCCAGCCGCCCGGTCAGTCCCTGACGCGTCATCAGCACACTCGCGATGCTGGGGGCGGCGTCCGCCGGTCCGCCTTCGATCACCGCCAGCACCACCAGGCAAACGGCGTCGGCGTCCAGTCCCAGTTCGGCGGCCGCCTCGGCGGTCAGGGCGACCGTGCCATATAACGTGTCCAGCAACAGGTCCTCGCTGCGACGCTGGCTGGCCCGGGTCACCTCCTCGGTTTGCGCCATCAGCAACCCGGCGACCATCGCCGCCGCCTCGGCGACCAGCGTGTCGAACGGCGATGGCGGGTTGCCCGAAGCGCTTTCGACCAGCAGCCAGCCGATCAGGCGCGAGGCGGCTAGGATCGGTGTCGCCGTGCCCAGCACATGGCCGCCGGGGCCACGCAACTCCTGCGTCCGCAGCACCGGCCCGTGCAGCGTTGGCACCGCCGAGATCGCCGCCGCCGACAGCGCGCCGCCAGCAAGCAACCCGGCCGCACGGGAGACGGCGGCACTCGCCTCGTGGCGGGCAAGCAACTGAAACGCGGGATCGGCGATCGCGGTGCCGCGCCCGACCTGGGCACCCAGGCGCGCGCACACGGCACCCAGGCCGCCGCGACGCATGACGATGTTCAGCAGGTCGCGGTTCAGCCGCTCCGCGCTTTCGAGGAAGGCGTAGTGCGACTGCACCAGTCGCGTCAGTAGCGCGTGCGTCACGTCACGAAAGTTCACGTCCCACGGCAGCGCCACGATCGGGATGCCGTGCCGCTCGGCGGCGTCCAGCATCTGCTGCGGAACCCGTTCCATGTACGGGCCGAGGGCGATCACCAGCGCCGCGATCTCCAGCCGCTGCATCATCGGAAAGATCGCGCGCTGCAACCCGTGGTCGTGGCCGAGCGTGACGCCGGAGGTCAGCACCAGCTCCCCGCCTATCAGGGCGCCTTCGACGTCGTTATGATCGACGACGTGGACCCAGCGCAGCCGCCGCGACAGTCCGGCGCCACCGGCCAGGACGGTGCCACGGTCCATCGGGGGTATCGTCAGGCACTCAGCCACGGTTAGCCGGAAGCTCGCAGCCTGGGGCAACGCTTGCACCTCGCTCACCGCTCGCCGGCTTCGACAAAGTAGCCAGAAACTGTGCGACGCGTCGTCAAGACTGTCCATCGGCGGTGTGCCCGTGGTCGCCTAGCATGGTGCTGGATCAGAGGGGGGACTTCGTGCCATGTCGCATCCAGGCAACCCGCCGCGTCGCGGTCACCTGCACTTCGGGCTGCTGGAAATGGCGACGGTCAGCCAGAACAACTACGGCATGTGGGCGCACCCGGCCAACAACCGGCACCGCTACACCGACATCGCGTTCTGGACCGACCTCGCCTTGCTCCTGGAGCGCGGCAAGCTCGACATGATCTTCTTCGCCGACGTGCTGGCGGTGTCCGCCGGCTATGGCGGCAGCCGCGACGTCGCACTGCGCGAGGGCATGCACGTCCCGATCCTCGACCCGCTGCTGCTGGTGCCGGCGATGGCGGCGGTGACGCGGCACCTCGGCTTCGCGGTCACCGTGTCCAGCACGTATGAGCCGCCATTCGCCCACGCGCGGCGGATGAGCACGCTCGACCACCTGACCGGCGGGCGGGTAGGCTGGAACGTCGCCACCTCCTACTTGCCGGACGCCGCGCGCAACTTCGGGCTGGACCAGCAGGTCGAGCATGCCGACCGCTACGACATCGCCGACGAGTATATGGAGGTCTGCTACAAGCTGTGGGAGGCGAGTTGGGACGAGGACGCCGTGGTGCGCGACCGCGCCGGCCGCACCTACACCGACCCGTCCAAAGTGCATCCAATCGACCATGCCGGCCGGCACTACCGTGTCGCCGGCCCGCATCTCGTCGAGCCGTCGCCGCAGCGGACGCCGATGCTGTTTCAAGCCGGGGCCTCGCCGCGCGGGCGGGACTTCGCCGCGCGCCACGCCGAGGGTGTGTTTGTCGGCGGCTATTCGATCGATGGCGTGCGGGCCAACGCGGCCGACCTGCGCTCGCGCGCGGCCGGGTTCGGGCGCGATCCGCGCGCCTTGACACTGATGCCACCGTGCAACCTGGTGATCGGTCGTACCGAGGGGGAGGCCGCCGCCAAGGCCGCCGAATATCAACGCTTTTCGCGTGCCGAAGGCTATCTGGCGCACCGCTTCGGCTCCGGCATGGATCTAACCAAGCATCCGCGCGACGCCAGCATCGCCGCGATCATCGCCCAGGGTGGGCCAGGGTCGGCCCACATGTCGCGCTATCCGTTTCCGGAGGGGGTCACGGTGGGCGAGATCATCGACGAGGCTGGGCAGCTCGACCGCCGCTTCCTGTACACCGCCGGAACGCCCAGTCAGGTCGCCGACACCCTGGAGCATTGGGCGCAAGCTCTGGACGTGGACGGGTTCATGCTGACGCACATGCTGACCCCCGGCAGCATGATTGATTTCGTCGAGCTTCTGGTACCCGAACTGCAACGCCGGCAGTTGTATCGCACCGAATACGAGGGCTCGACGCTACGCGAGCGGTTCGCCGGGGTGGGGCATCCCCGCCTGCCCGCGAGCCATCCCGCCGCGCAGTTCCGGGCGTGACCGAAACGCCCGCACAATCCTCGGGCAGAACCTGGGCGCCCTGCGCAGCGTCAACGGGGCGACGTTGCCGACTAGGGTCACGCCGTCGGTAGCGCGTCCAAGCCAAGGCGGCGCGTCGCGAAAAGCAGGTGTCTGGGTGCAGTCGCCGGAAACCCATCCGGGGTTAGGCCGAGCGCGCGTGCTGTGGATGTCCCCCAGTCGCCACCGGCCGGAGTGACGCGAAGGCGCCTATGCCAGTTGCCCGGTTGCGGAGGCTTGACCCGAATAGCCGCGCGCAAGGCAGGTTGGTCCAGCCCGCTTCGCCACGCGGCGCGAACGCTTGCCGCACCCCGATGCCGGGTACGGGCATGTTGAGCCGTGCTTCAGCCGGGGCGACCCAAACCTAGGCTTCGGTCCCGGAGTCCGGGACCCCCTCACGCATGGCGGCCGCGGGACGCCGTGGCGCCTCGCGGGGTTTGCCGGGGGCGTTAGCTCGGCACGAGCATGGTCTTGGAGAGCGACGGCACCCCGTTCTGCCAGACGAACACCATCCAGTTGCCCGGCAGCAGCACCGACCAGTCCGTTGGCATCGTGGCCGAGAGGGAGGTGCCGGTCTGGGTGAACGTCAGGTCCATGAAGCGCTGGTCGAGGTTGGCCGAGTGAGTGGCCGCGCCCTGGCGCACGATGGTGACCCGGCTGATCGCTTCGCCGTCGCCGGCCTGCAACACCAGCGGCTTGCCCCAGGTGAACACGGCGGGGGCGGAGACCAGGGTTGGGCGGGAAGCCGGGGTGCCGGAGCCGTCGGCGTTGTACAGGTAGGGCGGGTAGTAGATCTCGGCGTTCAGGTTGGAGACCGGGCCCGGCGCGCCGCCGCCGCCGGTCAGCACGGTCGCGTCGGGCAACAGGAGGGCGTTGCCGTGGTAGAGGCGCGCGCGGGTGGCCGAGGCCCCGGTGGTCCACCGCCCGGTGGCCGGGTCCCACATCTGGGTGGTGTAGGCCGCGCCGGACAGTTGGAGGTCGACGAGCGAGCCGCCGTTGACCAGCACCTTGCCGTCGGCCAGCACGGTGGCGCTCGACCAGACGCGGTTCTGGTCGATGCTGCCGGTGCGGGTGAACGTCGGAGTGGCCCCGTTGATGTCGATCACGTCCGTAACCGTGTCGGCCCGCACGCTGAGCAGCTTGCCGGGCGCGTACATCACCGTGGGCAGGGTGATCCAGCCCTGCGGCAGCAGGCCGTACGCCTGGGTGATCGAGCCGGCCCCGGCGGTGTTGAAGTAGTACTGCGCGCCGCTCGGGGCGATGAAGTAGACCCGGCCGCCGGGCGCGGTCCAGGCGCGCGGGTAGGTGTTGTCGGCGAACGCGGCCGCGCTGGTGGCCCCGGTCAGGGTGCGCCAGCCGGTCCACGGGCTGTAGACCTCCGGGGTGATCGCCGAGGCGGTCGGGCTGGTGCGCCCGCCGAGCGCCAGCATCTGCTCGTCCGGCAGCGCCACGATCGAGTTGTACCAGCGCGGGTACTTCATTCCCCCGGCCGAGCGGATGGTGTTGGTCTTCGGGCTGAACACCGTGGTGGCGTTGCTGGAGTAGTTGCGCACGCCGTTGACGGTGACGTCGCCGCCGGTGACCAGGGTCTCGCCGGTGGTCCACATCATGGCCGTGCCGGAGCAGAAGATGTCGGTGTTGGTGGTGTTGGGCAGCACCGTGTGGGCGTTGCTCCCGGTGCCCAGCGCCGGGTTCCAGACGTCGTACACGAACTGGCCGGTTTGCGAGCCGTCCGGGTTGCTGCCGAACGACATCAGGCGACCGTCGGGCAGCATCACGGCGTGGATCGGGATGATCGGCCACGGGATGGTCGGGCCGAACGCGCCCATGGTGGCCGCCTGGGTGCCGCCGTTGGGGACGCTTGAGAGCGCGGTGGTGACCGCGAGCGATCGCGCGAACGGGCGGGCGGTCGGCTTCTTGACCCCTGGGCCGTAGCCGTAGTCGATGGCCGCGCCCTTGGTCTGGGTGTCATCGACGGTGGCGAATCGGTGGCTGACCAGCGGGGCGGCGCCCGCCCCGGTGGCGGCGACAACCCCGGCAAGGGCCGCCCAATGGATGGTTCGCATCTGCGGGAAGTCCTTTTGGTTTGATGATTTGTTGACATTAATATACCTTGGTTGCATCTACCAGTTGATGACTCAACACGGTTGCGTTTGTTGTTCGCGGCCTGAAACGATGTGCGGCGTCGGCGGCGATCAACGTCGCGTCCACGATCGCGGAGCGCTTGAGCACCACGCCGGGCGCGTCCAGCGCGCGACCCACCTCGGCCACGATCGGTTGGGCCAGCCCGCGTTGCCCAGGCCGCGCGAAGCCGGCACGGCGCGGTGTCGTCCGGCGTCGGCGTGCGGCAGCGGCGCCGGACCACCACCAGCGGCGCGGAGGGCGGGCACCCGGCGCGACCCGCGCCCGCGCGTGTCAACCAGGGCACCAACGGCCTGCTCGTCGTGCTGGGCGGCGACGTGCTTCGGCTTGCGGTCGCTGCCGCCCGCCGCACCCCGGAACGCCTCGGCAAATACGAAATCGCCGCGTCGCTGAGTGCTAGCCGCCGGATGTGACAGTCGCATTACACTAGTTCGCAACAGTGTTGCATAGAAGACATAGCAAGTTCAGCACGAGCGAAACGTAGGCGGTTCCAAGGCGAAACTGCGGGCACACGCTTGACCGGCGGTCGTTGCTTTGGACACAAGGCGTGGCGGTTCAAGGGCTGAAGACGTCACCAGCATGAATACTTGCTGGGCCACATTCGTCATTAAACTGTCACAGTGGTAAGCCCAGCGGCGAGCGCCGTTCGACCGGGAGTGTAAGACGATGACTGTGCGAACTTTAGTGCGGACTGGATCAGTTCGGGCGGTTGCGGCTTTGCTGGCGGCGACCGCCCTGGCCGGGGGTGTCGGCGGCGCGAACCCGGCGATGGCGCAGGACGCGAGCTCGCTGGCCTCGATCCAGGCCCAGATCTCCCAGTTGCAGACCGAGCTGCGGAAGCTGCAGCGCGAGGCGGCCGGCCGGGACGCGGCGTTGCGCCGCGCGCAGCAGGACGCGAGCCAGGCCCGCGCCGAGGCGGCGCGCGCCAACGGACGCGGCGTGGCCACGGCGGCGGGAGCCGGGGCGGTTGGCGGCGTGGCGGGCGGCAAGGTCGCGGGCGCCACCAGCGGCAGCCCGGCGCAAGACACCCAGCCGCTCCAGGGCACGCCGCAGCCGGGCGGTGGGCAGGGTCAAGCCGTGATGGTCGGCGGCCCTCAAAATCCCAACGCCACCGGCCTTGGCGGCGTGTCGTCGCCGTCGGTGGTCAGCACCGCCGTCGACGCCAGCTCGCCCACCATCCGCGTCGGCAACGTCTCGGTGACGCTGGGCGGCTTCGTCGACCTCACCGGCGTGGTTCGCAGCTCGAACCTCACCTCCGGCATCTCGACCAACTTCGGCACCATCCCGTTTTCGAACAGCGCCAACGCCCACACCGGCGAGTTCCGGATGTCGGCCCAGCACAGCCGCGTGTCGCTGCTGGTGGCCGGCAAGGTGGCACCCGACGTGAACGTGGCCGGCTACCTCGAGAGCGACTTCGACGGTGCCGCGACCACGTCGAACAGCTACCAAACCAACAGCTACACCCCGCGGCTGCGACAGGCGTACGTCCAGTACGACGACGGTCCCGACGGGCTGCACTTCCTGGCCGGCCAGGGGTATTCGCTGGCGACCGGCTTCACCACCGGGCTGACGCCCCGCAAGGAGGCGTTGCCGCTGACCATCAACGCCAACTACCTACCCGGCTTCGTCTACGTCCGCTCGCCGCAGCTTCGCGTGGTCAAGGACTTTGGCAAGAACTACCACCTCGGACTGTCGATCGAGGCACCCGAGTCCGCCTACAGCTTCACCGGCGGCACCCTGGCAGCCACCAGCACCAACGCCCTGACCGGTGCCACCCTGGCGGGAACGCTGCCGCGCGGCACGTCGGGCAACAGCGTGCTGGTGTTCAACACCGGCGGGTCCTACCTCAACAACACCGCCAACTACTCGACCGACGTGACGCCGGACGTGGTGGTGAAGTTCGCGGCCGACCCCGGCTACGGCCACTACGAGGTGTTCGGCCTCGGCCGGACGTTCAAGACGGTCAGCTCGAGGGTGGCGGTGGCCGGCGTCGCAGCCGGGGCCGGCAAGGACGAGGTCGCGGTCGGCGGCGGCATCGGCGGCTCGACCGTGCTGCCGCTGGTGCCGAAATACCTGGACTTCTCCGGCAACATCCTCGCGGGCTACGGCGTCAGCCGCTACCTCTCCGGAGAAATCGCCGACGCGACGCTCGGCAGCAACGGCCAGCCCCGTCCGCTGGGCGAGATCGGCGGAACCGTCGGACTGGTCGGCCACCCGATCAAGGACGTCGACGTCTACGGCTACGCCGGCATGGAGCAGGTCAAGCGGACCACGTTCAGCAACGTCGCCGGCACGTTTGGCTACGGCTCGGCGACCGCCAACGTCGCCGGGTGCGACACCGAGAACGCGGCCTGCTCCGCGCAGACCCGAGCTTTGCAGAACCTGTCGTTCGGCGCGTGGTGGCGTTTCGCGCATGGGGCCTACGGCACGCTGCAGGCGGGTGCGCAGTATGGCTACACCCACCGCGTCGCCTTCCACGGCGCCGGGTCGGGCAACGCGGCATCGACCGTCGGGCGGGGCAGCACGCCGAAGGCCGACGAGAACGAGGTGTTCTTCACGTTGCGCTACCTACCGTTCCAGTAGCGGGGAGCGGGCGGGGCACCCTCCCCGCCCGCCCTCAAACTGGCGGTGGCAGCGCCAAGTCCGGCATGATTTCGCTGATCAGGCTGAGGTCGGCGACGACGCGCCCCTGCTCGTCACTGGCCACGGCGTCGGCGTATCGCATCCCGAACAAAACCTGTTGCGCGCCCCAATCCTTGACCACGTGGATGCCGCTCGCCAGCACCGGGTCGCGCGCCTCGAAGATCAGATAGATGCGCACCACCACGCTCTGGAACTGCTCGGGCGAGACTCCGAACAGCGGGCTGCTCGGGTCGATCCGATGGAACAGCGTCCAGGTCAGCGCGAAGGTGGCGAGGCTGGCTCGCTCGAGGACCAGGTCGCGGCTGCCGCGGTAGGTGCTGCCCTCCTGGGTTTGGCGGATCATCAGCACCGACATTCGCGCCGTCGCGTCGACCAGCGGCCCGAGGCGGCCGTTGCCGATCCGGACCATCAGCGTCGGGTGGCCGTCGTGTCGGCCGACCACCGCGTATTCGGCGGTCAGCAACTTGGCGCGTGGCCGGGAGAAGCGGACGAAGATCAGCCCGGTGACCAGGGCGGTGAACAGCACGCCGGTGACGATTTCCAGCGCGGAGACGACGTGGCCGTAGCCGGTGTCGGGGGACATGACGCCGTAGCCGACGGTGGCCAGCGTCTCCAGGCTGAACGAGAACGCCAGCAACACCGATCCCGGCGGGAGGTTCGCGATGCAGCCCGGCACCAGCAGGTATAGGGTCGCGAACAACAGGTTTAGCGACAACTCGGCGACCACGAAGGCGGTGACGAACTGCCACCAGTTAAGTTCGATCAGCAGGTGGTAGGGGTCGCGCCAGTCCCAGCGGTCCACGCCGAGCTTGGTCAGCTCGAACGCGCCGACCTGCACCTTGAACTCGCGCCGTTTGCGGATCATCCGCGTGGCCGCCGCAACAGCAGGCGCACCGAGCCGACGTTGGCCGCGTGCGGGTGGCTGGCGGCCAGCACCAGCGGGCGCAGCGCGGGCAGGTTGAGCCACATCGGCAACTCGCGGCGCAGGATGCCGCCGGTCTCGCCCGCGCCGCGCCCGGTGATGACCTCGACCACCCGGACGCGGTCGGCGTGCGCGGCTTCGAGGAACGCGTGCAACGCCGAGAACGCGCGTTGGACGGTGCGGCCGTGCAGGTCGAGCGTGCGGGTCGGGGGCAGCTTGCCGGCTTGCAGCCGCTTCCAGCTGGCTGCGTCGAGGCCGCCGGGATTGACGCCGATGTGCAACGCCGCCGGACCGGAGGCGACCGGCCGGGCGGGTGGAGGCACGCTCGGGGCGGCAACGACGACGGGTGGTGGGACCACCGGCGGTGGGGGTGCCACGACGCCCGGCAGCGGGCGCACCTTGGCGGCGTAGGCGGCCCACTCGGCGCGATCCGCCTCGGTCAGCGCCTTGCGACGGGAGGTGGTCCGCATGGGGCCGACCTTGCCGGGGCGGGGCCGCATCCGTCCACCCCGGCAGATGTCGCGCGGACGTTCGAGGGGCTGCTAAGGTGTCGGCGGAGGCTGACCATGGGCGACCTTTACGACGCCGACACACTGACCTGGAGCGAACGCCAGGCGGCGTTGCTGCGGAGGCTCGCGGCGGGCGAGCGGGTGAACGCGGACCTCGACTGGGCGAACGTCATCGAGGAGGTTGAGTCGGTGGGGCGGCAGGCGGCGTTGCTGCGGCGTCTCGCGGCCGGGGAGCGGGTCAACGAGCAGCTCGACTCGCCCAACGTCATCGAAGAGATCGAGTCCGTGGGGAAAAGCGAATTGCGCGTCGTCAGGTCGGCTTTGGTTCAGGCCATGAGACACGACTTGAAGGCGCGCGCCAAGCCAGACTCCTTGGCGGTGCCAAATTGGCGCGCGGAGACTCGGCAGTTCCGGCAGGAGGCCGAGCACGACTTCACGGAGTCGATGCGCCAACACCTCGACCTGTCCGAACTGTATTGCGACGCGGCGGCTGGGTTGCCGGACACGATCGACGGCAAGCCACCCCTGCCCATTCCTGCCGAGTGCGCGCTCACCTTGGACGAGTTCGTTCGCAACGACGGCGGACGCTGACCCGGGGGCGTCGCCGCCGCCGCCGGGTCGCGCGCGGCCGCTCAGTGCATCAACGCGTCCGACATCATCTGCCCGCTCGGCAACTTGGCGTCTTGGAGGACATAGATCTGGCCGTCGAGCGTCATCACCAGCGTGCCCGGCTTCAGCTTCATGGCGTGGGCGACGAACATCCGCTGCTTGGCCGCGTCGGTGATGTCGAGTTCGTGCAGCGTCCCGCCGTTGTCCACGTATTGCAGGCGGCGGGCCGGGTTGTCGCCAGGTGCCGCGTGGGCCAGCGCGGGGGCGGCGAGCGCAAAAGCCAAGGCACCAAGGGTGAGCAGCTTCTTCATGGTTGATTTCCCGTCATCAGCGTCGGACCAGCCCGCGCATGAGGTCAGGTTCGACGGCCACCGCGCCGGATTACACGGGTTACGCCGAGTTCACGCCGAATGCTGAAGACGGTGCTGCTGGCCGCGTGCTTGGCGACGCTTGCCGCGACGCCTTGGGACGCGCTGCCGCCGACGCCGCGACTGCCGCCCGGGATCGCTTCGCGCCGGGTCCACGTCGGGGGTGCCGACATCTGGGTTGGCACCATCGGCGCGGGGCCGCCGGTGGTGTTGCTGCACGGCGGCCTTGGCAGCAGCGACTGGTGGGGCGGCCAGGTGCCGGCCTTGGCGGCGGGCCACACGGTGGTGCTGGTGGACAGCCGGGGCCAGGGCCGTAGCAGCCTCGGCGACGCGACGCTGACCTACGGGCGGATGGGCGACGACGTGGTGGCGGCGATGGACGCACTCGGCGTGGCGCGGGCCGATTTCGTTGGGTGGAGCGACGGCGCGATCGTGGCGCTCGACTTGGCGGTGCGGCGGCCGGAGCGTGTCGGCCGCGTGGTGGCGTTCGCGGCCAACGTCCGCGCCGACGGGCTGACGGCCGTTACTGGCGCGCACTCGGCGTTCGCGGAGTACGTCGCCCGCGCCCCGGCGGATTTCCGGCGGCTGTCGCCGACACCTGGCGCCTTCGCCGTGAACAAGGCGGCGGTGCAACGCATGTGGTCGCACGGGCCGGAGTGGCCGGACACACGGCTGGCGGCGATCAGGGCTCCGGTGCTGGTGCTTTGGGCGGAGCACGACGAGGCGATCCGGGCGAGCCACGCGGGCGGGATTGCACGCGCCATTCCCGGTGCGCGGCTGCGGGAGCTGCGCGGGGTCAGTCACTTCGCGATGGCGCAGGACGTGGGCGGGTTCAACGCGGCGGTGCTGGACTTCCTTGGCTGGTAGGTGACGGCGGGTCCTCCATGGCCATGCGCGGCCGCGCTAGATTGCCAATATCGAGTTCAACGTGAGCGCCCCAAACGTCCAATCCGCGTAGTCCGGGTCGCGCCGGAGGCGGTCGAGAGACGTCGGAGCCGGGATGGTGCCCCCGGCGTCCAGAGTGGCGTCGATCCAAGCGGCGGCCGCTTCCTCAGCGCCCGCCAAGGCCTCGTCCAGCGTGTCCCCGGCGGAGAAGCAACCTGGAAGGTCCGGGATCACGACGCCATAGGCGCTCGCGTCGGTTCCAAGCTCGATGGCAACGGGATAACGCATGATGGATCCTCACAGGGCCAGCGTGCTTCCAGATCGCAAACATCGACCGACACCGAGCTGTCTCGGAGTGGGGAAAGATCACGTCGCGATAGCATGCACGCTCATACGATCATACCATAGCTAGGGTATCAGTTGCGCGTTCCATGCGGCTTTTCCAACGCCGCGTCTAAGACTGGCTCGCGACCGCCACCCCCGCAGCACTCCCCGCCAGCCCCGCCGCGACGCCGGCCCGGTCCGCCGCCGAGCGGTTTTGGCTCATCTTCCACTTGCCCTCGATCCGGTCGATGGCCAGCACCACGCCGACGATGCCCCGCAACTGCGCCTCCACGAACGGTGCCGGGGCGTCCCCGACGGCCCAAGGATCCGCTCGGCCACTCTCGTGCGTTTCGGTCAGCCGCCCGACGTGGGCGCGCAGCCACGCGGCGTCGGGCTCGATCCGCACCCGCCCCCAGGCGTGGACGACGGCGTAGTTCCAGGTTGGCACCACGCGCCCGTGCTCGGCCTTGCTCGGGTAGAACGACGGCGACACGTAGGCTTGCGGCCCGGCGAAGATCGCCATGGCCGCGGCGCCGTCCATGCCGGCCAGGGCGTTGGCTCGCGCGGCGTGGCCCAACAGCGTCCCGAACGGCTCCGCCCCCGCGTCGAGCAGCAGGGGCAGGTGGTCGGCCACCGGCTCGCCGTCCCGCACCACCACGAACGCGGCCAGCGGGTGCGCCCGCATCAGCGCGTGTTGGACGTCCAGGCGGTCTTCGCGAAACTGCAACGGCTGGTACATGCGCGCCACGGTGGCACGAGCGGGCGCGCCGTCCTACATCCGCGCGCATGAGCCTTTTGCAGATCAGAGACGTCACCATCCGCGTCGCCGGACGCACCCTGCTGGACAACGCCTCGCTCACCATCGAGCCCGGCCGGCGCGTGGGCCTGGTCGGGCGCAACGGCGCGGGCAAGTCCACCCTGCTGCGGGCCATCTGGGGCGACCTCGCGGTGGACGGCGGCGACATCCGGCTGGCCAACCGCGCCCGCATGGCCCAGGTCCGCCAGGAGGCTCCGGGCGGCGACCAGAGCCTGCTCGACGTGGTGCTCGAGGGCGACCCGGAGCGGCTGGCGCTGCTGGCCGAGGCGGACGACCCCGCGACCCCGCTCGACCGGCTGGCCGAGGTGCATGACCGGCTCGCCCTGATCGGGGCCGACAGTGCCCCCTCGCGGGCCGCCACCATCCTGGCCGGACTCGGCTTCGACGAGGAGAAGCAGGCCCAGCCCTGCGGCAGCTTCTCCGGCGGCTGGCGGATGCGGGTGGCGCTGGCGACCGCGCTGTTCGCCAACCCGGACATGCTGCTGCTCGACGAGCCGACCAACCACCTCGACCTCGAGGCGACGCTGTGGCTGGAGGCGTGGCTGGCGAAGTTTCCCGGCTCGGCGCTGATCGTGAGCCACGACCGGGGGTTGCTGGACCGGTGCGTGCAGGCGATCGCCCACCTCGACCGGGGCAAGCTGTCGCTGACGCCGGGCGGCTACGACGAGTTCGTCCGCATCCGCACCGAGAAGGCGATGCAGCAGGCCAAGATGGCCGAGAAGATCACCGCCCAGCGCGCCCACATGCAGGCCTTCGTCGATCGCTTCCGCGCCTCCGCCAGCAAGGCCCGGCAGGCGCAGGCGCGGATCAAGGCGCTGGCCCGCCTGCCGGCGATGGAGAGCGTGGTCGAGGACCACGTCACCCGCTTCGCCTTCCCCGAGCCCGGCCAGCTGTCGCCGCCGATTCTGAACATGGAGCGGGTCAGCGTCGGCTACGGCGGCCCGCCGGTGCTGCGCGACTTGAACCTGCGCGTGGACATGGACGACCGCATCGCCCTGCTGGGGGCCAACGGCAACGGCAAGAGCACGCTGGCCAAGCTGATCGCGGGGCGGCTTGAGACCAGCGGCGGCCAGGTCGCGCGCAACAACAAGCTGCGGGTCGGCTACTTCGCCCAGCACCAGGCCGACGAACTGACCATGGGCGAGTCGCCGATCGAGCACATGGCGCGGGCGCTGCCGGCCGCCAACGTGCAGCAGGTGCGGGCGCAACTGGCGCGGTTCGGGCTCGACGCCGAGCGGGCGCACACCAAGATCAGCGCGCTGTCCGGCGGCGAGAAGGCGCGGCTGCTGCTGGCGCTGGCAACCCGCAACGCGCCGCAAATGCTGATCCTGGACGAGCCGACCAACCATCTGGACATCGACGCGCGCGACGCGCTGGTGCGGGCGCTGGCCGACTACGCCGGGGCGGTGCTGCTGATCACCCACGACCCGAATTTGGTCGAGTTGGTGGCGGACCGGCTGTGGCTGGTCGACCGAGGCACCGTCCGCGCCTACGACGGCGACCTCGACGACTACCGGACCCTTCTCGCCGAGCGGGCGCGGCCGCCCAAGGCCAGCGCGTCGGGCGACGGCAACGGCAAGAACAAGGACGACCGCAAGGAGCGCGCGGCGGCCCGGGCGCTGACCGCCCCGCTGCGCAAGCGGGTGCGCGACGCCGAGGTGGCGCTCGGCCACTTGGTCAGCGAGAAGGCCCGCATCGACATGCGATTGGCCGACGCCGGGCTGTACGTGCCGAGCCGGGTCGCCGAAGTCACCGCGATGCAGACCCGCCTCGCCCAGCTCGCCCGCGAGCGCGAGGCGGCGGAGGCGGTTTGGCTGGAGGCGGAGGCGGCGCTGGAGGCGGCTGGATAGGCTTGGGCGGCGGCCGCCGCCTCAAGCGGCGACCGGCAAACGCAGGGTGACGGTGGTGCCCACCCCCGGCTCGCTGGCGATTTCCAGCACCCCGCCGACCCGCTGGGCAAACCCGCGCGCCATCGACAGCCCGAGCCCGGTGCCCGCCCCCACGGGCTTGGTGGTGAAGAACGCCTCGCCGGCGCGGGCCAGCGTTGCCGCGTCCATTCCCACGCCGCCGTCGCGCACCACCACCCGGACCGCCGGCGCGCCGGACAGCCGCGCGGCACCCATGTGGCCGTGTTCCACCTCGGCGACGAGCTCGATCCGGCCGCCGCGCGGCATGGCGTCGCGCGCGTTCACGGCGAGGTTGATCACCACCGTCTCGAACGTGGCGCTGTCGCCCGCAACCGGAGGCAGCGTTTCCGGGGGCAGCGTCAAAGTGACCGACCACAGTTGCCCGAACGAGTGGGTCAGCAACTCGAACGCGCGCCCCAGCGCCGGTCCGGGATCGAACCCCGCGCTGTCCACCGCGTCGTCGCGGCGGGCGAAGTCCAGCATTCGCCGGGTCAGCGCGACGCCGCGCTCGGCCGAGCGCTCGATCAGCCGCACGGACCGCCGCAGCTCGGCAGACGCCGGCGCGGCCCCGGCCACACGCTGCAGGCCGTCGGTGCCCAGCAGCACCGCGTGCAGCAAGTTGTTGAAGTCGTGCGCGACCCCGGCGGCGAGCTGCCCCAACGCGGCGGCCTTCTCGGTCTGCCGCAGCCGCGTCTCAAACTCGGCGCGCTGCTGTGACGTGTGTTGCAACGCCTGCGCCGCGACCTGCCGCAGAGCCACCCGGTCGCGCTCCAGCCGCGTTTCACGACGCGCCCGCGCGGCCAAGGTCAGCAACAGCGCCATGACGCTGAGAGCCCCGAGGGTCGAAAACGCCATTTCCGCGAGCCACTCGTGCAGCACCAGCGTGGGATCGCCTTGGACCAGCACCACCAGTCCCGTGCCGGGCAACGCCGCCGCCGCGTTTACGCGAAGCCCGCGCAACAGCGAGCCCTCGACCGTCGTCAGCGCGCCGGCGGCGGAACCGCCCGTCGTGGCAGCCCGGACCAGCGCCCACGCGGCCTCGTCGTCGCCCAGTTGCGTCGCCTCGCCCGGGGTCAGCCGGCGCGGCACCCTGGCGAGCAGGGTGCCGTCGGCCCGCAACAAGGTCGCGCGCGCGCCGACGCCGTCCGCGAACACTTCGAACGATCGCTCGAACGTCTCGGGACTTGTCGCGGTGACGACCAGCCCGCCATCGAAACCACCCGGGGCCGGGTCGAGGCCGGTGCGCGGCCGCGCCAGGTGGATGACCAGGCGATCGTCCGAGCCGATCGAGGGAGCTGAGACGAACAACGCCGGCGGCGCGGCGCGTTGGTGGAACGCCCGGACGTAGTCCCGGTCCGACAGGTCGGCCGGTGGTGGGGCCGCGCCGTCGCCGGTGGCCGCCACGCGACCGTCTGGATCGACCAGGCTCAAGGTTTCAATCGCGTCCGAGGTGGCGGTCAGCCGGGCCAGCGTGAGCTTGACGCCGGGGCTCGTGCGAATTTCGCCCCAGCTCAGGCCAGCCACCGCCGCGTCGGCGGCGGCCAGCACGCCGGACTGCGCCTCGACCGCGTGGAGCGCCTCGGACCTCAACATGCTGGCGGATCGCGCCACGTCAGCCCGCCGCATGTCGACGACGTGGCACAGGGTCACCATGCCCACCGCCGCCAACCCGAGCGTCGGCAAAACCAGCGCGGTCACCCGACCCCACCCAACCGTGGAGGTGACCGGCGCCGCGGCGTGTGCCGCCGACGTGAGTGACTGCCAAACCCGCCGGGGCAACCCGCCGCCGGTGCGCGCCAGCCGGCCCCAGGCTCGCGTGCGAGACCACCAGGCGGCGGACCTCAGTCGAGCCCCACCCGCTTGCCGCTCGCCCGAGACGCCGATGCCGCCGCTCATATGGCCACCCCCAATCCCGCGCGGAGCCTAGCACTCCCCGCCGGTAAACAAAACTTGATTTGTTATATTGGAACTATAACGCGGGTGACAGTACCGTTAGTCGTTTCGACTTCGATTACTTCTCGGTGCCGGGTCCGAACGTGCCACCGTACAGCACCGGCCCGGCCGGCTGCCCCGTCGGGGAGCCGCCCGCCTGCTCCAGGCTGACCAGGAATTGCGTCCCGGTGGCGGGCGGCCGGAGGTCGAACGTCTGCCCGCCCGCCCGCAGCACGCCCAACGAGGCGACCGTGGTGGCACCCGGCGGCAGCACCCAGAGTTGCAGGTCGCGGCCCGGCGGCACCGCGTCCGGGGAGATCGCCGCCAAGGTCATCCTACCGTCGGCGCGGGCCTGGGCGACGAACGCGGCCGGATGCGCGCCGATCGGTTCGAGGGTCGCGATCCGCACCACGGTGGGCTGCGGACGCACCAGCGCCACCGCCGCGATCCCGGCCGCCAGCGCCAACGAGGCGGCGGTCGAAAGCTGCCAGGGCCACACCCGCCGCCGCGTGCCCGCGGCGTTTTCGTTGGCCGGGCGCGGCGGCACGGCCACCACGTCGTCGAGCGGCAGGGCGGCGGTCGCGGCCGCCAGCCGTTCCCACAACGCGGGGGGTGGCGCGGCCGCCGGCACCAGGGCGGTCAGCGGGACCAGGTGCGCCTCCCACCGCGCGATGGCTCCGCGCAACGCCACGTCGCCGCGCGCGCGGAACCGCACGGCCGCCATCTCGTCCGCGTCCAGCACGCCGAGCACATACTCGCCGGCGAGCGTGTCGTCGTCCGGGAGTTCGAAGTCCCCATCCGTGCGATCGCTCACGACGTGCCCTCCAGGCAGCCACGCAGCGTTCGCAAACTTCGCCGGATCCACGACTTTACCGTTCCCAGCGGCAGGTCGAGCTGGGTCGCGACCTCGGCGTGGCTCAACCCCTCCACGAACGCCAGCGCCACCAGCCGGCGCCGGTCCGGAGCCAACTGGCCGAGACACCCGTGCAGCGCAGTGGCGTCGCGCGACGTCTCCAGGCGCGCCAGCGGGTCGGGGTCCTCGTCGGCGCGCTCGGGCACCGCCTCGTCGGACGTCTCGCGTCCGCGCCGCCGGGCGATGTCGAGCGCCCGGTAGCGCACCAGGCTCATCAACCACGCCTGCGGGCTGCCGCGGTCGGCCTCGAACCGGCCGGCGTGCCGCCACACCTGGAGGAACGCGTCGTGGACCGCGTCGGACGCCAGCGCCGACTGGCGGGTGATCCGCATCGCGACGGCGTACATGTGCGACGCCTGGCCGTCGTAGATCGCCCGGAACGCCAGCCTGTCGCCGGCCGCGACGCGGCCAAGCAGGTCGGTGAGCGTGGTGTCGTCGGCGACGGGGTGGCGAGCCCACGCTAGCTCGGTGCCCAGGCGCGGGCCGCGACGCCGAACCAGGGCGGATGCCACCCACACAACCTCCCGTCGGCCACGCCCGCCAAGGTGCGCCGTCGGGCGCGCCCCTCCCCGCCGCAACCGGGGCCGTGCCGTTCGAACGGGTTCGACCCGTCATGCCACCATCGACATAGCCCACCTCGCCCCAACCGCAAATCCGGCAAGTCCCATGGTGGCGACGCGCGGCGGGGCACCCTCGACCGGGGACTCCGCGTTGTCGATCGCGTCACGTCTTGCATCTAACTTACGGGGTCGCCGCGGCTACGGATGCAAAACGCCCGGCGCGGCGGCCGAGAGCCGTTATTCCCTTTTGCACACGTAAGGGTTATTCCCTTGCCACCGACGTCCAGGAGCGTGCGACGCATGAGCCAAACCCGTCCACCCGCCACGATCACCACGCCGAACCTGGCGACGCGCATCGCACTCCCGCCGCAGGACGAGGATGTCGCCAGCCTCCGCCGCGCGGTGGTGGCCAAGCTGACCTACGCCGTCGGCAAGGACCCGATCGTGGCCAGCGACCGCGACTGGTTCGTGGCGACCGCGCTGGCGGTGCGCGACCACATCGTCGAGCGGTGGATGCCGACCACACGCCACACCTACGCCAAGGGCCGCAAGCGGGTTTACTACCTGTCGCTGGAGTTCCTGATCGGGCGGTTGCTGGGCGACAGCCTGAACAACCTCGGCCTGACCGACACCATGCGACAGGCGCTGGCCGAACTGGGCGTCGACCTCGACCAGTTGCGCGCGGTGGAGCCCGACGCGGCGCTGGGCAACGGCGGCCTGGGGCGGCTGGCCGCGTGCTACATGGAGAGCATGGCGACGCTGCAGATCGCCGCCTACGGCTACGGCATCCGCTACAACCACGGGCTGTTTCGCCAAGTCATCAAGGACGGCTGGCAGCAGGAGTTTCCGGAGAACTGGCTGTCGTTCGGCAACCCGTGGGAGTTCGAGCGGCCGGAAGTCAACTTCCAGGTGCGGTTCGGCGGCCGGGTGGAACAGAAGGCCGGGGCCGACGGGGTGAGCCGGACGACATGGTTACCGGCGGAAACCGTGGACGCGGTCGCCTACGACACGCCGGTGGTCGGCTGGCGCGGCCGGCACGTCAACACGCTGCGGCTGTGGTCTGCGCGCGCGGCCGACCCGTTGCGGCTCGACGCGTTCAACCGCGGCGACCACGTGGGCGCGCTGTCCGAGCGCAGCCGGGCCAACGCGATCTCGCAGGTGCTCTACCCGAGCGACGACACGTCGTCGGGGCAGGAGTTGCGGCTGCGGCAGGAGTACTTCTTCTCCGCCGCCAGCTTGCAGGACTTGGTGCGCCGCCACGTCGCCCAGCACGGCAGCGCCCGCACGCTGGCCGACAAGGCGGCGATCCAGCTCAACGACACCCACCCGAGCATCGCGGTGATCGAGCTGATGCGGCTGCTGACCGACGAGTACGAGATCGAGTGGGACGAGGCGTGGGCGATCACCCAGGCGACCTTCGCCTACACCAACCACACGCTGCTGCCCGAGGCGCTGGAAAGCTGGCCGGTGCAACTGATGGAGCGGCTGCTGCCGCGCCACATGCAGATCATCTACCTGCTCAACTGGCAGCCACCTGGACCACGTCAACGCGGCCGCCCCCGAGGGTAAGGCGAGTGCGGAGATGCTGGGTGCGATGTCGCTGATCGACGAGGGCAGCGGCCGGCGGGTGCGGATGGGCACGCTGGCCTTCCTCGGCAGCCACAGCATCAACGGCGTGTCGGCGCTGCACACCGACCTGGTGCGCCAAACCATCTTCCACGACCTCGACCAGCTCTACCCGGGCCGCATCAACAACAAGACCAACGGCATCACCTTCCGCCGCTGGCTGTTCGAGGCCAACCCGGGCCTCACGTCGCTATTGCGCGAGGTCGCGGGCGAGCGGGTGATGGACGACGCCAACGCGCTCGAACTGTTCGAGCGGGCGGCGGACGACCCGGCCATCCACGACCGGCTGGCGGCGATCAAGCGCGACAACAAGGTGCGGCTGGCGACGCTGATCGCGCAGCGGATGGACCTGAAGGTCGATCCGGACGCGCTGTTCGACGTGCAGATCAAGCGCATCCACGAGTACAAGCGCCAGTTGCTGAACATCCTCGAGACGATCGCGCTGTACAACGACATGCGCGCCAACCCGACGCGCGACTGGGTGCCGAGGGTGAAGATCTTCGCGGGCAAGGCGGCGGCGAGCTACCACCGCGCCAAGCTGATCATCAAGCTGGCCAACGACGTGGCCCGCGTCGTCAACAACGACCCCACCCTGCGCGGCGCGTTGAAGGTGGCGTTCCTGCCGAACTACAACGTGTCGCTGGCCGAGGTGATCGTGCCGGCGGCCGACCTGTCCGAGCAGATCAGCACGGCGGGCATGGAGGCGTCCGGCACCGGCAACATGAAGCTGGCGCTCAACGGCGCGCTGACCATCGGCACGCTTGACGGGGCCAACGTCGAGATCCTGGAGCGGGTGGGGGCGGAGAACATCTTCATCTTCGGCCTGACCACGCCGGAGGTCGCGGCGCGGCGGGTCCACGGCACCGACATGAGCGACGTGATCGAGCGCTCGCCGGTGTTGCAACAGGTGCTGGACTCGATGGGCTCCGGCGTGTTCTCGCCCAACGAGCCGGGGCGGTTCGCGGAACTGGTGCAGGAGTTGACCCACCACGACCACTTCCTGGTGACGGCCGACTTCGACAGCTACGCGGCGACGCAGCGCCGGGTGGCCGACCGCTGGCGCGACCGGGCGGCGTGGTGGAAGGCGAGCGCGCTAAATACGGCGCGGGTGGGCTTTTTCTCGTCCGATCGCGCGGTTGGCGAGTATGCGCGCGACATCTGGCATGTTCCTGTGGCAACCGAAGGCTGACCCCCGGCGCGAGGGGCGGCCACCAGGGGGAGGAACGACACATGGCCGACCAACAAGCCGGCGCGGGACCGCTGGCCCGACACGCGATGGCCTACGTCCTGGCGGGCGGGCGTGGCAGCCGGTTGATGGAGCTGACCGACATCCGCGCCAAGCCCGCCGTCTACTTCGGCGGCAAGAGCCGGATCATCGACTTCGCGCTGTCCAACGCGCTGAACTCCGGCATCCGGCGCATCGCGGTGGCGACCCAATATAAGGCGCACAGCCTGATTCGGCACCTGCAGCGCGGCTGGAACTTCTTCCGCCCCGAGCGCAACGAGACGTTCGACATCCTGCCCGCGAGCCAGCGCGTGTCCGAGGACATGTGGTATCTCGGAACCGCCGACGCGGTGTTCCAGAACATAGACATCATCGCCAGCTCCGACCCGCGCTACATCGTGGTGCTGGCCGGCGACCACATCTACAAGATGGACTACGAGCAGATGCTCGCGCAGCACGTCGACAGCGGTGCGGAATGCACGGTCGGCTGCATCGAGGTCGAGCGCATGGAGGCGGTGGCGTTCGGGGTCATGCACGTCGACGCGAACGACAAGGTGCTGAGTTTTCTAGAAAAGCCCGCCGACCCGCCGCCGATGCCGGGCCACCCCGACAAGGCGCTCGCGAGCATGGGCATCTACGTGTTCGACACCAAGCTGTTGTTCGAGTTGCTGAGGGCGGACGCGGCCGAGCCGGGCAGCAGCCACGACTTCGGCAAGGACATCATCCCCAAGCTGGTGGCGCGCGGGACGGTGGTGGCGCACCACTTCTCGCGCTCGTGCGTGCGCTCGTCCAAGGAGCGCGCCCCGTACTGGCGCGACGTCGGCACCGTGGACGCCTATCACGCGGCCAACATCGACCTGACCGACTTCGTCCCCGGCCTCGACCTGTATGACAACGAGTGGCCGATCTGGACCTACGCCGAGGTGACGCCGCCGGCCAAGTTCGTCCACGACGAGGGTGGCGGGCGGCGCGGCATGGCGGTGTCGTCGCTGGTCTCGGGCGGCTGCATCGTGTCCGGCGCGTCGGTGCGGCAGTCGCTGCTGTTCACCAACGTCCACATGAACTCGTTCTCCTCGGTGGACCGGGGCGTGATCTTGCCCGGCGTCGACATCGGGCGGCACGCGCGGCTGTCCAACGTGGTGGTGGACCGTGGCGTCCGCATTCCGCAGGGGTTGGTGGTGGGTGACGACCCCGACGAGGACGCGCGCCGGTTCCGCCGCACGTCGAACGGCGTCGTGTTGATCACCAAGGGCATGATCGACCGGCTCGACCGCTGATGGCGGCCAAGCCGCCGACGCGCGTGCTGTCGGTGGCGTCCGAGGCCTATCCGCTGATCAAGACGGGCGGGCTTGCCGACGTGGTGGGCGCGTTGCCGGCGGCGTTGGCGCGCGAGGGCGTGCAGGTGCGGACGCTGCTGCCCGGATATCCGGCGGCGCTGGCCGCGCTGACACCGGACGCGGAGCCCGTGGCGATCGACGGTGGCACGCTTCGGGCCGGGCGCGCGGGGGGGCTAGACGTGCTGGTGCTGGACGCGCCGGCGCTGTTCATGCGGTCGGGCAACCCCTACCTCGCCTCGGACGGGCGGGATTGGCAGGACAACGCGCAGCGGTTCGCCGCGTTGGCGCAGGCCGGGGCGGCGGTCGCCCGGGGCGCGTTGGCCGGGTGGCGTCCGGACGTGGTTCACGCACACGATTGGCAGGCGGGTCTGGTTGCGGCCTACCTGACGTTTGGGCCCGTCGCCGCCCCCGTGCCCAAAACCGTGTTCACCGTCCACAACATGGCGTTTCCGGGCATCTTTCCGGCGGCGCTGCTGGCCTCGCTCGGCCTGCCGACCACAGCCTTCGCGCTGACTGGCGTCGAATACCACGGGCAGATCAGCTTTATGAAAGCCGGCTTGGCGCTGTCGGACGCGATCACCACCGTGTCGCCAACCTATGCCGAGGAAATCCTCAGACCCGCCGAGGGCATGGGCTTCGACGGCCTGCTGCGGTTCCGGCGCGACCGGCTGCACGGCATCCTGAACGGCATCGACACCGACGTCTGGAACCCGGCTACCGACGCGCTGCTGGCCCGCCCCTACGCCGCGCCCGCCGGCAAGGTCGCCAACAAGGTGGCGCTGCAAACCCTGATGGGCCTCGACGCCGACCCGGACGCGCCGCTGTTCGGCGTGGTCAGCCGCCTGACGGGCCAAAAGGGGATCGACCTGCTGGCGGGGGCGCTGCCCACCCTGCTCGCCGCCGGCGCGCAACTGGCGGTGCTGGGGTCGGGCGAGCCGGCCATCGAGGCCACCCTGCAGGGGGCGGAGTCGGCCAACGAGGGCCGGATCGCCTGCCGCTTCGGCTATGACGAGGGCTTAGCCCACCGCATCCAGGCCGGCTGCGACGCCTTGCTGGTGCCGTCGCGGTTCGAGCCGTGCGGCCTGACCCAGTTGTGCGCGCTCCGCTACGGCACCATCCCGGTGGTGGCCCGCGTGGGCGGCCTCGCCGACACGGTGGTGGACGCCAACGTGGTGGCGGTGGCGGCGGGCGTGGCCACGGGCGTCCAGTTCGCGCCGGTGACGCTGGCAGCGTTAGAGGCCGCGATCCGCCGCGCCACCACGCTGTTCGCCGGTCCCGCGTGGGCGTCGATGCGGGTTGCCGCAATGGCGACCGACGTCTCCTGGGTCAGCCCCGCGCGAGCTTACGCGACGCTGTATCGATCGTTGTGACCGAGGGTTCGCCCGAGCCGCTCGGCGTCACCGTGTCGGGCGACGGGGTCAACGTCGCGGTTCACTCTCCGGACGCGGAGCGGGTCGAGTTGTGCCTGTTCGACGCCGGCGTCGAGCGGCGGGTCGCGTTGACCGGCCGCACCGGTGACGTTTGGCACGCGCATGTTCCCGGCGTCGGCGCCGACCAGCGGTACGGGGTTCGCGCGCACGGCGAGTGGCGGCCCGAGGTGGGGTTGCGGTTCAACGGGGCCAAGCTCTTGCTCGACCCGCACGCGACCGCGATCAACCGGCGGTTTGCCCTGGCACCCTCCATGTTCGGCCACCAGGGGCAAGACGACCGGGTTCGCGACGGCGCGGACAGCGCCCCGGACATGCCGCTATGCGTGGTGGACGCCCCGTCGGAACTCGCCCCGGTCGCGCGCCCGAACACGCCATGGGCGCGCACGATCGTCTACGAGATGCACGTGCGCGGCTTCACCATGCTGCACCCCGACATCCCGCCCGATCTGCGCGGGACGTTCGCCGCCCTCGCCCATCCGGCGGCGTTGAAACATTTGGTGGAGCTTGGCGTGACGGCGGTGGAGGTGCTGCCGCCCGCCGCCTGGATCGACGAGCGCCACCTCGGGCCGCTCGGGTTGTCGAACTACTGGGGTTACAACACGGCCGCGTTCCTTGCCCCCGACCCGCGCCTCGCGCCCGGCGGCTGGGCCGAGGTGCGGATGGCGGTGGCGGCGCTGGCTGCCGCCGGGATCGAGACCATCGTCGACGTCGTGCTGAACCACAGCGGCGAAGGCGACGAACTCGGGCCGACGCTCTCGCTGCGCGGCCTGGACAACGCCGGCTACTACCGGCTGCGCGACGGCGGGCGTTGGTATGCCAACGACACCGGCTGCGGCAACACGCTGGCGCTGCACCGGCCGCCCGGCTTGCGGCTGGCGATGGACGCGCTGCGGGTTTGGGCTGCGCGCGGCGGGGTGCACGGGTTCCGCTTCGACCTCGGCCCGGTGCTGGGCCGGCGGGACGACGGGTTCGACCCGCACGGGCCGCTGTTGCAGGCGATCTCGCAAGACCCGGCGCTACGCGAGCTCAAGCTGATCAGCGAGCCGTGGGACGTGGGACCGGGCGGCTACCAACTGGGGCGGTTTCCGGGTGGGTGGGGCGAGTGGAACGACCGCTTTCGCGACGACGTCAGAAAGTTTTGGCGCGGCGATCCGGGGACGCGGGGTGCGATGGCGACCCGGCTGGCGGGGTCGGCGGACCTGCTGGGCGCGCACCGGCGCCCCTCCCGCTCGGTCAACTTCTTCGTGGCCCACGACGGGTTCACGGCGGCCGACCTGGTCAGCTACGGGCGCAAGCACAACGACGCCAACGGCGAGGCGGGCCGCGACGGGCGCGACGACAACGCCTCGTGGAACAACGGCGTCGAGGGTCCGACGAGCGACGCGGTCGTCCAGGCGGCGCGCAGGCGAGACCAGGCAGCGTTGCTGGCCACGTTGCTGACGTCGCGCGGCACGCCGATGCTGCTGATGGGCAGCGAGTGCGGGCAGACGCAGGCCGGCAACAACAACGCCTACTGCCAGGACAACGCCATCGCGTGGCTGGACTGGACGTCGATGGACCCCTCGCTCCTCGACGCGACCCGGAGGGCGATCGCGACGCGGCTGGCGCATCCGGCGTTGCACGAAGACCGGTTCCTCACCGGCGACGGCGACGTGTCCTGGCGGCGCGCGGACGGCAAGCCCGAGGACTGGGGCGACGGCGACACGCTGGTGGCTGAGCTTTCGACCGGGCCGGACCGGGTGTTGCTGGTGCTGCACCGGGGCCGCGAGCCGGTCACGGTCACGGCCCCCGCCGGCGCGTGGGCGGTGGCGTTCGGGGCGGCGACCGTCTCCGGAAATGCCGTGATGGTGCCGGCCCGCAGCGTGACCGCGCTTACTTCGGTGGCAGCGCCGGGATGATCCACGGGAACAGGTACTGCTGCGCCACCACGATGCAGCCGAGCGCCAAGGTCAGCACGACGCTGTGCCAAAAGGTGCGTGCGAACACCACGCCCTCCTGACCCTTGAGGTCGGTCGTGCTGACGCCGGTGGAGATGTTCTGCGGCGAGATCATCTTGCCCATCACGCCGCCCGAGCTGTTGGTGGCCGCGATCAGCACCGGGTTCAGCCCCAACTGGTTGGCCGCCACCACCTGCAGGTTGCCGAACAGCGCGTTGCCGGAGGTGTCGCTGCCGGACAGGAACACCGCGACCCAGCCGAGGAACGCCGAGACGAACGGGAACAGGACGCCGACCGACGCCACGCCGAGGCCGAGCGTGTAGTTCAGCCCGGAGTAGTTCATCAGGTAGGCGAGCGCCACGATCAGCGCCACGGTCAGGATGGCGATCCGGCTCTGCCGCCACGTCGCCGCCACCGCCCCGAGAAAGCGTTGCGGCCCCACCCCGGTCAGCGCCGCCGTGATCACCGCCGCCACCAGGATCGCGGTGCCGGTCGCCAGCGGCTGGAACGTGTAGACCGCCGCGTAGGGGGTTTTGTAGAGCGTGATGAACACCGCCTTGTCCAAGCCGGGCCACGGGATCGCCCGCGCGCCGAGCTTGAAGACGGAGAAGCTGGTCCAGAGGATCACCACCAGCGACACCACCACCCATGGCAGCCACCCCAGGATCGGCCGCACGGTCGCGGCCCGGCTGTCGGTCGGGCGGGCGGCCAGCGCGAACTCCGGGTCGGGGCGAGGTTGCCACACTTGGAGGAACGCGATGGTGGCGATCAGCGACCCCATCGAGGCCAACACGTCGGTCAGCGAGTAGTCGATGAAGTTCGACGACACGAATTGGCTAAGGGCGAAGCTGCCGCCGGCCACCAGCAGCACCGGCCAGATCGCCGCCACCGACCGCCGCCCGCCATAGATCGCCATGACGTAGAACGGCAGCGCCAGCGCGATGAACGGCAACTGCCGCCCGATCATCGCCCCCAGCACGTCGGCCGGGAGGTGGGTCACCTGCCCTAGCACGGTGACCGGCGCGCCCAACGCCCCGAACGCCACCGGCGCGGTGTTGAAGATTAACGTGAAAACAAGCGCTTCCAGCGGCGGATAGCCGACCAGGATTAACAGCGCCGAGGTGATCGCGACGGGCGTGCCGAACCCCGAGATGCCTTCCAGCAGCGCCCCGAAGCAGAAGCCGATCACCACCAGCACCACCCGGCGGTCGTTGGGCAGGTGTTCCACCACCCAGTCGCGAAACGCGTCGAAGCGGCCCGAGACGACGGCGATGTTGTAGAGCAACAGCGCGTTGACCACGATCCACATCACCGGCCAGAGCGCGAACACCACGCCGTTGGCGACGCTGTCGAGCGCCAGGCCTATCGGGAACGACCAACCCACCACGGCCACGACCAACGCCACCAGAAGCCCGGCCAGCGACGCCTGCCACGCCGGGCGGCGCAAGACCCCCAGGCCGACCAGCACGGTCGCGATCGGGAGGGCGGCCACGACGAAGGACAGCCCGAGGCTACCGCCGATCGGGGTTAGCTGTTGTTCGAACAATTTGTTTCCCTCCCCGACGCACGCACCTAAAAGATCAAGCCTTTGCACGGTCCCGTAAAGCGGGTGGACACGCCAATTTGGCAGGTGAACTCTTCACGCGCGACCAATGCGGCGATATCGCGCGCGCGGCGGAAGACGCTCACAATAACCACGTCACCTTTCGCAGCATGTAAAGATGGCGTAGAGCGCTTCGAAAGGTTACCCGCAACTTTGGCGCAAGCTGCTCGCGTGCAGGACCGGAGGATGGGAGACGGCGTAGTGGCTCGAAACGCGCTTCGATCGCCACGGCAAACCGCGTCGCAATCTCAGCCATGTTGGTGGTCCTGATCTGGAGCGGATACTAAGTTATCATTCGTGGGATCACACGGGTACGGTTGTTGCGTCACCCGCCGGGTCGGAAATATGTGCGGCTGCCAATCGGCTCCCCGTCCTTCTCAAAGCGCCCGGAAACCCACTTTTCGGGCCGCTTCATGAATACGACCCAGACCATCAACCCAAAGCATCGAGCTGACAAGCCGTAGTTCTTATTTGCCGCCTTCGTATAAATCGGCTCGTAGGGCGTGCCGCCCCAGTCGTGACCAGGCATCCAACCCGCTGTCTGGATTTCAGTTCCGTCGATAAGGTCGTCCAGGGTTTTCTCGATCAAGTCGATTTCTGATTGCGTCATACGCGACATAAAGAGGCGGTGATCCCTTTCATAAGGAATTCGTGTTATCTCTTTGTCGGTCATCATATCGAATAGCATGGCGTTCCTCCGAGATCAGACTTCAGTGGTGAGCGTCCATCGCCCGCCCCACCGCCTGTGCCAGGTCTGCCAAGCTAAACGGCTTGCGCAGCACGTGTGCCTGGGACCCCACCGCCTCCACCAACGCGGCGCTGTCGGCGTAGCCGCTGGCGAACACGATCGGCAGGTCGCGCCGGGCCGCCTGCGCCGCCCGCGCGACCTCCGCCCCGTTCATGCCCGGCATCGCGTAGTCCACCAGCAGCAGGTCCGGGCGTTGGACGCGAAGCAGCGCGATCCCCTCCGGCCCGCTCCCCGCCTCGACCACCGCGTAGCCGAGCGCGTCCAGCGAGGCGACCAACACCCGGCGCACGTCGGCGTCGTCGTCCACCACCAAAACCGTCCGGCGTGGCCGCGCGCCCATCGACGGCGGTTCGACGGGTGCCGCCGGTTTGGCGGGCGCCGCGTCCCCCAGCGCCAGCGGCAGGAGCAGACGAACCGTGGTGCCCCGCCCCTCGAGGCTGTCGATGCGCGCGGTGCCGCCGCATTGGCGGGCGATGCCGTAGACTTGGCTCAGGCCTAGGCCGGTGCCGTTGCCCATCGCCTTGGTGGTGAAGAACGGGTCGAACGCCCGCGCCGCCACGTCGGGCGACATTCCCGACCCGCCATCCGCGACGGCGACCTCGACGTAGGTGCCGGCCACCACGTCGCAGCCGCCGGGCTCCTCACGCAACCGGCTCCGCACCACCACGGCACCACCCTCCGGCATCGCGTCGCGCGCGTTGATCACGAGGTTCAGCACCGCCAATTCGACCTGGTTGGCGTCCGCGACCGCGCAAGCCGCCCCGGCCAGCAGGTCGAACCGCACCGCGACCGCAGTCCCGATCGAGCGGTTGAGCAGATCGGACATCCCCGACAACAGCGCGTCGATGGCGACCGGGCGCAGGTCGATCCGCTGGATGCGCGAGAACGCCAGCAACTGCCGGGTGAGCTTGGCCGCCCGCCCGACCACCTCCATCCCGGCGACGGCCAGGGTCTCGATCTTGTCGTTGCCCGCCGCCCGCTTGCCGATCAGTTCCAGGCTGCCGGTGATCGCCTGCAGCAGGTTGTTGAAGTCGTGCGCGATGCCGCCGGTGAGTTGGCCGACCGCCTCGATCTTTTGCGCCTGTGCCAGGGCCGACTGCGCCCGCTCGCTCTCGACCACGGCCAGCTTGACCCGGCGCTCCAGGTCCGCGTTGAGGGCGTGCAACTGGGCACCGACCGTCTCGCGCGCGGCGATGTGCTCCTCGATTTGGCGCTGCCGGCCGCGCGCGCGCAGCGCCCCCTGCACGGCGCTGACCAGTGTCAACGCCTGGAGCGGGCGCTCGACGAAGACGACGTTGCCGAGTGCCGTCGACAGGTTTGGATCACTGGCGCGACCGGCTCGGCCAAGGACGATGAACGGCAGGTCGGACCACGGCGGCTGCTCGGCCAACAGGGCGGCCAGGGTGTCTCGGTGCGGCGGGTGGGTCAGGGCCTCGTCGGCGACCACCACCGCACCGATGGCGGCGACGCCCTCAACCTTGACGCGGGCGTTGAGCGTGGCCGGGTCGGGGCACACCTCGGTGCGCACCCCGGCCCCGTCCAGCAGCAGCGCCGCCTCGGCGGCGTCGTCGGCGGTCGGCGCCAGGATCAGGACGTCGCCAACGTCCGCGCGCTCAGGTTGCCCAGTGGTCTGCAAGTGTGGGCCGGTTGGATGGCATGGCAAACCTGTCGTAACGGGTGTTCGGCGGTGGACGCTTGGCGGTGGTGGAGGTTGCGTGGTGGTGGCGTATCTATTGGTCGCATTCGGGGGCGCGCTAGGCAGCGTGGGGCGGTTTTGGGCCGGGGGCGTGGCGGCGAGCTGGCTCGGAGCCGAGTTTCCGTGGGGGACCATGCTGATCAACGTGCTCGGCTCGTTCGTGATCGGGGCGTTCGCCGCCGCCGGGCAGCGGGACGCGCGGCTCGGCAGCCCGGAGATGCGGGCGTTGGTTACGGTCGGGCTGTGCGGCGGGTTCACCACGTTCTCGGCGTTCAGCCTTCAGACGTTCGACCTGGTGCGGGAGCGGCGGGTGGCCGCCGCCTGCGCCAACGCCGGGTTGTCGGTGGTGCTCTGTCTGCTGGCCACGGCGGCCGGGGTGGCGCTGTTCGCGCCGAGGGCTTCGGCGTGACTGTCGTCGTCGGCGTGACGGCCTGCACCAAGGTGGTCGAGGAGATGACCCAGGACGCCGCACCCCGCTCCTACGGCGCGGCGCTGGTCCGGGTGTCGGGGGCGTTGCCTGTGTTGCTGCCGCCTTTGGGGGAGGCAATGCTGCCGTTGCTCGACCGGCTCGACGGCCTGCTGGTGGATGGCAGTCACAGCAACGTCGAACCGAGCCACTACGGTGTCGCCACCGACGAGACGCCGGGCCAGCACGACCCGGAGCGTGACGCCACGACGCTGCCGCTGATCCGGGCGGCGATCGCGCGCGGGCTGCCGGTGCTGGCGATCTGCCGGGGCATCCAGGAGCTGAACGTGGCGCTCGGCGGCACCCTGCACCAACGGCTGCAGGAGGTGCCGGGCCGCGACGACCACCGCGATCCGGGCGGCACCCCGGACGAGATGTTCGCCATTCGCCAAGACGTGGCCGTTTGCGGCGGCTTGGCGCGGCTGTTCCGGGCCGACCGGGTGGCGGTCAACAGCCTGCACGGCCAAGGCATCGACCGGCTTGCGGACGGTCTGGTGGCGGAGGCGACCGCCTCGGACGGCACTGTCGAGGCGGTGGCCGCGCCCGACGCGGCGGGCTTCGTGCTGGGCGTGCAGTGGCACCCGGAGTGGCACGCGACCGAGGACGGGCCGAGCCGGGCGATCTTCGAGGCGTTCGGCGACGCCTGCCGGGCGTACGCGGCGCGACCGCGATGAACGCCGCTTTGGTGTCGGTCCACGTCGGCCCGGCGGCCCCGCTTGGCCCCAACGACGTCCCGAGCGGCTTCGTCAAGCACGCCGTCGAGGGCCGGGTCCGGGTCGGCCCGCTCGGGCTCGCGGGCGACACGCAAGCCGATCTGCGGGTGCATGGCGGGCCGGCCAAGGCGGTGTACGGCTACGGCGTCGATTGCTACGCCATCTGGCGGGCCGAGATGCCGGCGCACGCGGCGCTGTTCGGGCCGGGCGGCACCGGCGAGAACCTTTCCATCTCCGGTTTGGCGGAGGCCGACGTTTGCGTGGGCGACTTGGTGGCGGTCGGTTCGACGCGGCTACGGGTGACCCAGCCGCGCACGCCCTGCTTCAAGTTCGCGCTGCGCTTCGCCGACGCCCGGATGCCGCGCGCGATGGCGCGCAACGGGCTGTGCGGATGGTACTACGCGGTCGAGGCGCATGGTGACGTCGGGGCCGGCGACACCCTCGCGTTGCTCGAGCGGCCGAACCCGGACTGGCCGATCGCCCGCCTGTTCGCCGGGATCGCCACGCGGGCGATGGACCCGGACGAGCGCGCGGCCTTGCTGGCGTTGCCCCACTTGGCGCCCGAGTGGCGGCGACGGATCTCGGGCAGCTTGGTGTGAGGATCACCGCGATCCGGGCGACCCCGATCAACCTGCCCCTGGAAGCCCCGTACGTCTGGGCGTTCGGCGAGCTACCCGGCTTCTCGCCCACCATCGTCGAGGTCGAGACCGACCAGGGGCTGGTGGGGCTGGGCGAGGCCCCCTCCCCCGGTGCCGCCCGCCTCATCGCCGAGCGGCTGGCGCCCCGGCTGCTGGGCCGGGACGCGTTCGACGTCGCGGGCTGCGAGCGGGCGTGCCTGCCGTGGTGGACCGGGGTTCAGAGCACCACCGACTTCGGCCTGGTGGCGGCGTTCGGCGCGGTCGAGATGGCGCTTTGGGACTTGCGCGGGAAGGCGTGGAACCAGCCGCTGTTCCAGTTGCTCGGAGGTGCCGCGCGGCGGGAGGTGGCGTTCACCGACTACTTCTCGTTCCGCGCCGACGGCCCCGGGGTTCGCGGGGAACGCACCGTCGACGAGGTCGCCGACTACTGCGAGCGATTGCACGCGGAGCACGGGACGACGTTCTTCGAGGGCAAGTTCTCGACCCCCGACCCGGCCCTGTCGCTGCGACTGGTGGCGACGCTGCGGCGGCGGCTGGGAGACGCGGCGATGATCCGCGTGGACAGCAACATGGCGTATTCGCTGGCCACCGCGCGGTCGTTGGCGCGGCCGCTGGAGGAACTCGGGGTGCGCAACTGGGAGGAGCCGGTGCGGACGTTCGAGGAGATGGCGGAGCTGCGCCGGCACACCACCATTCCGTTCTCGTCGCACAATTTCGACCTGGCGCGGGCGGTGGCGTTGCGGGCGCCGGACGCGATCGTGACCGGGCCCGCGTTGCTGGGAGGCATCGGCCGCATGGTTCGATTCGTGGCGGCGGCCGAGGCGATGGGCGTCGACGTGTGGTGTTACAGTGGCGACAGCGGCGTGGGCACGGCCGCGTACCTGCACCTTTGTGCGGCGCTCGAACATCTGCGGGAGCCGAACCAGTCGCTGCTGAGGATGCAGCCGGAGGACGTCATCGAGGAGGGCCCGTTCCGCCCGCGCGGCAATTTGGTGGCGGTCCCGACCGGGCCGGGGCTGGGCGTCACGTTGTCGCCGCAGCGGCTGGCCCGGTTGCACGAGGCGTTCGTGCGCGACGGGCCGATGGACAAGTACTTCGATCGCGACGCGGCGGGGACTTTTCGGCGATTGCCGCTCAACTAGGAACTGTCGCGCCGCCTCGCCCGTTGGTCTGCCCATGCTCGACAACATGCCGCAAGGCGCGGACCTCTCGGCGCTGCTGCGGCTTGCCGAGATGGTGCGGGACCGAGGCTACCACTTCGTGACACCGACGCCGGCCACCATCGGGCGGGTCAACGCGCGGGCGTCGGCCGAGTGGGCGGTGGATTTGCGCGGCGTGTTCGGGTGGAGCCGGAAGTTTCGCGCGAACCTGCTGCCGCCGGCGATGTTCGACGCGATGTGCCGCGCGGGGGTGGCCGTCCGGGATGGCGACGGGTGGCGCAGCGGCGTGCGGTTTTCGTCGTTGGACGGCGACCTGTATCTGCATTCGGCCTACCCCACGGCCGCCGCGGACGCTGTGTTCTTCGGCCCCGACACCTACCGGTTTTGCGCGGCCGTCAACGCGGCGGTTGCGGACGGGATTCGCGTGTCTCGGGCGGTGGATCTGTGTAGCGGCGCCGGCTCTGGCGCGGTCGCGGTGGCGCGCCGGCATCCGCGCGCCGAAGTGCTGATGGCCGACATCAACGAGCGCGCCCTGGAACTGGCACGGGTGAACGTGGCGCTGGCGGGGTTGCCGGCCGTGCGCGCCGTGCGCAGCGATCTGATGTCGGGATTCGACGGTGTGTTCGACTTGATCGTTGCCAACCCGCCATACGTCGCCGACCCGGCGCGGCGCACCTATCGGGACGGCGGTGGCGACCACGGCTCCGGGTTGTCGCTGGCAATCGTCGAGGCGGCGTTGCCCCGGTTGCGGCCGCGGGGGCGGCTGGTGCTGTACACCGGAGTCGCCATCCTCGACGGCGTCGACGTGTTCCGCGAAAGCGTGATCGACCGCTTGGCCGCTTGGGGTGGCGTGTGGACCTACCGGGAAGTCGATCCCGACGTATTTGGCGAAGAGCTGGAGGAGCCAGCCTACGCCGACGCCGACCGCATCGCCGCGGTCGTGCTGGTCGCTACCATGTCTTAGGGATTTAGAGATGCCAGATGGGATGATCGCCCGCGTCGGCGACGACGCGCTGCACCGCCGCCTCGCCCGGTTCAACCGGGACCGGATGAATCCGGGGTTGCCGACGGTGGACTGGCGAGAGGCCATCTTGGAACACGGGCGGATGCTCGTGGAAGAAGGCGAATACGTCGAGGCGTCGCGCGCCAGCGTCGCCGCGCGCGCGGCCGAGGCGCCGACCGACGCCGACGGGTTCGTGGCCTGGGTCGAGGCGCTGGAACATGACGGCCCAGGTCAGAACGACCCGCTGTTCCCGTGGCTGGCCGAGACCGCGACGCGCGACGAGATGCGCTGGTTCCTGACCCAAGAGGTGGCCGGCGAGGCTGGGTTCGACGATCTCTCGGCGTTGACGCAGGTGCGGATGCCGGTTGCGACGAAGCTTGAGATCGCGCGAAACTACTGGGACGAGATGGGCCGTGGCAATCCGAAGGGGATGCACGGGCCGATGCTGGAGACGCTGGCGGTTCGCCTCGGCCTAGAGCCGAGCCTGGACGACACGGTTTGGGAATCGCTCGCGTTGGCCAACACGATGGCGGCGCTGGCGGCCAACCGCCGATACGCGTTCCACTCGGTCGGCGCGCTCGGCATCATCGAGCAGACCGCGCCGAGCCGTGCCACGCAGGTGGCGCTCGGCCTCAAGCGGCTGGGCGTGCCGGCGGAGGATCGGCACTACTTCGACTTGCACGCCGTGCTGGACGTGAAGCATTCGGAAGCCTGGAACGCCGAGGCGATCCACCCACTGGTCGCTGCCCACCCGGAACTGGCGCACCCGATCGCCGAGGGGGCGCTAATGCGGTTGGAACGCGGTGCCGACTGTTTCGAACGTTACCGGGCGGAATTACAGGTTCGGTGATCGAGCGGCGCGCCCCGGTCGCGGGGCGCGCCGCCGGTTCAGCCGGCGTTCCTCGGGGCGAGTTGCTTGACCCTCGGTCCGTCCTCGCCCAGCCACTCGGCGTTGCGGGCGGTCTCGTCGAAGTGCGACGACGTCTTGAACAACTCGTATTCGCCCGCCTTGGCCGCGTCGGCGGTCTTGGCCAGGATCGCCGCCACCGCCGCCTGGTCCATGGGCTTGAACGTGCGCGTGGCCTCGAACGCCTGGTCAATGGCGCGGTCGTTGTCGAGCCCGGTGATCACCGTCGCCGTCGGCAGGTTTAAGGCGTAGTGCAGACATTCGATCGGCGTCACCGTCTTGCTTTTAAGGATCACCCCGTCGGCGCCGCCAAACGCCTTCATCGTGAGCACGCCGATGTCGTTCTTCACCGCGACCGGCATCGCCTCGCGCGCGAAGCTGCGGTAGTGCGCGTCCATCACGTTGCTCGGCATCAGCACGGCGTCGAACTGGAAGCCGTGCTGCTGCGCAACCTGCATCATGTAGAGGTGGATCGCCGGGTCCTTGTGGCCGGCGAAGCCGATGTAGCGGACCTTGCCCGCCTTCTTCGCCTCCACCGCCGCCTCGATGGCGCCGCCGGGCGCGAAGATGCGGTCGGGGTCGTCGAAGCGCAGCACCTCGTGGAACTGCCAGAGGTCGATGTGGTCGGTCTGCAGCCGCTCCAGCGACGTCTCCAGCTGCTGCTGCGCGGATTGCTTGGTGCGGCCGTCCACCTTGGTCATCAGGAAGACGCGCTTGCGATAGTCGCCTTGCGACAGCGCAATCCCCATGCGCTGCTCGCTGACGCCCTGGTTGTAGTCCCAGGAGTTGTCCATGAACGTGATGCCACGCTCGATGGCGCTGTGGCACAGCCGGATCGACTCCGCCTGCTCGATGCTGGGCTTGGCGAAGTGCGAGCCGCCGAAGCCGATCGCCGAGATCGCCTCGCCGGTCTTGCCGAGTTTTCGGTACAGCATGTCCCCGCGCAGTTCGCCGGGGTCGGTGAGCGTGGGCAGAGGCGGCAGACCGCCGCCGTCGGTGGTGGTGGCGAGTGCCGCGCGGGACAGGCCGGTGGCCAAGCCCCCCGCGGCGACGCCCTTGAACAGAGTGCGACGATCCATGTTCCCTCCCGATCCTTCGGTAACCCCGCGTCACCTGCCGCGTTGAGCGGTCTGGCGCAGTAAAGGTTGCAACCGCCCGATGCCGCACATCCATCTCGATCCGCTGGGCGGAGTGGCCGGTGACATGTTCGTGGCCGCCATGCTCGACGCCTTTCCCGAGCATCGCGACGACACCATCCGCGCGGCGCAGGGGCTGGCCGGGGTGCTGTGCCGGCTGTCGAGCCACGGCGACGGCACGCTCACCGGGGCGCGGTTCCAGGTCGAGGCCGCGCGCCGCCACCACCACACCGACTGGCGCTCGATCCGGTCACAACTCGAGCGCAGCGACCTCCCGGCGGCCGTGCGCGAACACGCGATCGGGATGTTCGCCAGTTTGGCCGAGGCGGAGGGCCGGGTGCATGGGGTCACCGCGGAACACGTGACGTTTCACGAAGTCGGTGCCGCGGACTCCGTGGCCGACATCGTGGCGGCGGCCTGGCTCATCGACGCCGTGGGACCGGCAACTTGGAGCGTCTCGTCGCTGCCCACCGGCTCCGGCCTCGTCCGCACCGAGCACGGGCCGATGCCGGTGCCGACGCCCGCGACCGCGCTGTTGCTCGAAGGGTTCGCGGTTCACGACGACGGCGTCCCGGGCGAGCGGGTGACGCCGACCGGGGCCGCGATCCTGCGCCACCTCGGCTGCTCGGGTGCCGCTCGTCCGAGTGGCGTGCTGCGTCAAACGGGAGCGGGGTTTGGAACCAAGGTGCTGCCGGGGATCAGCAACTGTCTGCGGGTGTTGGTGGTGGAAACTGCCGCGACACCGTCCGCCGGACATCGCGAACTCGGCGTGGTGAGCTTCGAGGTCGACGACCAGTCCGGCGAGGAGCTTGCGGCGGGGCTCGACCGGGTGCGCGCGATGGAAGGCGTTCACGACGTCGTGCAGATGGCGGCGTTCGGCAAGAAGAACCGGCTGGCCACGCACGTGCAGGTGTTGGTGCGGCCGGATCGCCTCGACGCGGTGGTGGACGCGTGCTTTTGCGAGACCACCACGATCGGTTTGCGCACGCACGTGGTTCAAGGCCGCGCCCTGCCCCGCAGGTTCGCCGACGTCAGCGTCGACGGGCGGGCGGTGCGGGTGAAACTGGTCGATCGCGGCGGCACCACCACCGGAAAGGCGGAGGCGGACCACGTGCTGCCGCTTGCCACCCACGCCGCGCGCGCACAACTGCGACGCGCGGCCGAAACCCTGGCGGAGACGGAATGACGGATGTTTTGACCCGCGTTGAGATGGTGCTTGGCGGGATGGCCAACGCGGCGGTGGCGGTAAGCGGCGGGATCGACAGCCTCACGCTTGCGACGGCCGCGCATCGGGTGCTCGGGGCCCGGGTGACGATGCACCACGCGACCTCCCCGGCGGTGCCTGCGGAAGCCACCGAGCGGACGCGGGCGCTCGCGGGCGCGCGAGGTTGGGCGCTCGACGTGTTCGACGCCGGCGAGTTCGCCGACCCCCGGTATCGCGCGAACCCGGTGAACCGCTGCTTCTTTTGCAAGACCAACCTGTATGGCGCGGTGGCGGCCCGCACCGACAAGGCGATCCTGTCGGGCACCAACCTCGACGACCTCGGCGAGTATCGGCCCGGGCTGGAGGCGGCGGCGGCGCATTCGGTCCGCCACCCGTTCGTCGAAGCCGGGATCGACAAGCTAGCGGTGCGCGCGCTGGCGGTGGAATTCGGGCTCGGCCAACTGTCCGAGTTGCCGTCGGCGCCGTGCCTGTCGAGCCGGGTCGAGACCGGCATCCGCATCGAGGCGCCGGTGCTGGCGATGGTGCATCGCGCCGAGCAAGTCGTCGCCGCCGCGCTGTCCCCCCGCACCGTGCGCTGCCGCGTCCGCGCCGGCGGCGTGGTGGTCGAACTGGACGAGGGTTCGCTCGAGGCCCTTGGGCGGTCCGACCGGGATGCGCTCGCCGACGTCATCGCCGCGATGGGTGCGGAGGCCGGCCTCCCTGGTCCGGTGCGGTTCGCCCCTTACCGCAACGGCGGCGCTTTCCTGCGGGCGGCGCCATGAACGACGTCGCCCAGGAGTTCTTGCTCGACGAGGCGCGGCCGGAGCGGCTCGGCTTCGGAGAGGCGGTGTATTGCGCGGGCAAGTCGGCTGAACAGATCGCGGCTATCCTCGACCACGCCCGAGCCCCGTTGCTGCTGACTTTGCTGGACGAGTCGAAGTTCGCGTTGCTGCCCAGGCGTGCCGAGCTCGATTACGACCCGGTCTCCCGCACCGCGTATTTCGGCGCGCCAACGCCGGTCACGGCGCCAGCCCGCGTCGCGGTGGTGACGGCCGGCACCTCCGACGTGCCGGTTGCCCGGGAAGCTGCGCGCACCCTGCGGTTCAGCGGCCACGACTCGACGCTGGTGGTGGACGTCGGCGTGGCGGGGTTGTGGCGGCTGCTACGGCGGATCGACGAGTTGCGCGCCATGCCGGTGCTGATCGTGGTCGCCGGCATGGACGCGGCGTTGCCCAGCGTGGTCGGCGGCCTGGTTGGCGGGGTCGTGGTCGCCGTGCCGACCTCGGTGGGCTACGGTGTCGCCACCGGCGGGCAGACGGCGCTGAACGCCATCCTGGCCAGTTGCGCGCCGGGCGTCGCCACGGTCAACATCGACAACGGCTACGGCGCCGCCTGCGTCGCGATGCGGGCGCTGAGGGGGATTGGTGGCTATGGAACGACGTGACTTCGTAAAGGCCTCGGCGCTGGGTGTCGCGGCGGCGGTGGTGGGCGGCGACGCGCTGGCGCAAGGCGGTGCTGCGGCGACGGGACCGGTGACCGCGAAGCTTCCCACCCACCCGGACATGAAGTACCGCCCGCTCGGCCGCACCGGCGAGCAGCTGTCGCTGGTTGGCGTGGGCGGCTTCCACTTGGCCAAGCCGGGTGGTCCGACCTCGGACGACGCCACCCGCATCGTCCACGCCGCGATCGAAGGTGGCGTCACGTTCTTCGACAACTGCTGGGACTACAACGACGGCGAGAGCGAACTGCGGCTCGGTCGCGCGCTGGCCGGCGGATATCGCGACCGCGTGTTCCTGATGACCAAGATCGACGGCCGCACCGCGCTCGCCGCCATGGCGCAGCTCGAGACGTCGTTGCGCCGGTTGCAGACCGACCACCTCGACCTGCTGCAGTTTCACGAGATCATCCGCATGGACGACCCCGAGCGGGTGTTCGCCGACGGCGGCGCGCTCGAGGCGGTGCTGCGGGCGCGCGAGCAGGGCAAGCTGCGCTACGTCGGCTTCACCGGCCACAAGAGCCCGGCGATCCACAAACACATGTTCGACGTCGCCGACCGGCACGGCTTCCACTTCGACAGCGTGCAGATGCCGCTCAACGTGATGGACGCGCACTTCGACAGCTTTGAGCAGGGCGTGCTGCCGGTGGCGCTCGCGCACGGCACCGGCGTGCTCGGCATGAAGGCGTTCGGCGACCCGTTCATCCTGGACAGCGGCGTCGCGTCGCCGCTGGAGTTGCTGCGCTACCCGATGAGCCTGCCGGTGACGGTGCAGGTGACCGGGATCGACAGCCTGCCCATTCTGCAACAGGCGCTCGAGGCGGTGCGCGGGTTCGTGCCGCCGACGCCGGAGCAGCGGGCCGCGTTGCTGGCCCGCACCGCCCGCGCGGCGCAGGGTGGCAAGACCGAGCGTTACAAGGTGTCGACCCACTTCGACGGCACGGTGCAGCATCCGCGCTGGCTCGGCTGAGGTGTCGCTGCGGGGCCGCGTGGGGCTGGTGTTGGCCGGCCTCGCCATCGCCAACGTCGCGGCGTGGGTGTGGGCGCTAGTGGCGTTCCACCACTTTCCGGTGCTGCTGGGGGTGGCCCTGCTGGCCTACAGCTTCGGCCTGCGCCATGCGGTCGACGCGGACCACATCGCCGCGATCGACAACGTGACCCGCAAGCTGATGCAGGACGGGCAGCGGCCGGTCGGCGTCGGGCTGTTCTTTTCGCTGGGACACTCGACCGTCGTGGTCATCGCGTCGATCGCCATCGCCGCGACCGCGACGGCGTTCAAGGATCGAATCGACGCGTTCCACGGGGTCGGCGGGGTTGTTGGGACGTTGGTGTCGTCGCTGTTCCTATTGTCGATCGCGGCGATGAACTTCGCCGTCTTGATCGCCGTGCGCCGGACGTTCCTGCGGGTTCGCGCGGGTGCCCGGGTCGAAGCGGACGAGTTGAACTCCCTGCTGTCCGGCAGCGGAGTTTTGGCGCGGGTGTTCCGTCCGATGTTCCGGATGATCGGCCGGAGCTGGCACATGTACCCGCTTGGCGTGTTGTTCGGACTGGGCTTCGACACCGCGACGGAAGTCGGGTTGCTCGGCATTGCGGCGGCGGAGGGCTCGCACGGGTTGCCGATCTGGTCCATCCTGGTGTTCCCCGCCCTGTTCACCGCCGGCATGTCGCTGGTCGACACCGCCGACAGCATCCTGATGCTCGGCGCGTACGGCTGGGCGTTCACCAAGCCGATTCGCAAGCTATATTACAACATGACGGTGACGTTCGTGTCGGTGCTTGTCGCGGTGCTGGTGGGCGGGATCGAGGCGTTGGGGCTGGTCGGCGGCCAACTCGACCTTCACGGCATGTTTTGGGACGCGGTGGGATCGCTGAACGACAACTTTGGCGTCGTGGGGTTTGCCATCATGGGCGTGTTCGTGCTGTGCTGGGTTGCCTCTTTCGTGATCTATCGCGCGCGAGGGTACGACCGGCTGGACGACGAGGCGGTCCGGGCGAGGGGTTAGACGCAGTGCGGATCGCCCTGCTGCAAACCGCATACGAAGCTCCGGACAAGGCTGGCCAACTCGCCAGGTTGCGCCGGGCGGCGTTCGACGCGGCCGGGGGTGGCGCCGACGTTCTGGTCACCTCCGAGATGTTTCTTACCGGCTACAACATCGGGGCCGACGCGGTCAGGGCCTTGGCCGAGCCGCCCGACGGCGCGGCGGCGGCGGCGGTGGCCGAGATTGCGACGGCGGCCGGAATCGCCGTGGCTTGTGGCTACCCGGAGCTCGGCGGTGACGGACAGGTCTACAACGCGGTCATGCTGGTTGGGGCGGATGGCGGGCGGTTGCTGGACTACCGCAAGACGCACCTGTTCGGCGGCGTGGACCGCGCCATGTTCGCACCCGGCAACACGGCGAGCGGCGTGGCAACCCTGGCCGGCGCCAAGGTTGGGCTGCTGGTCTGCTACGACGTCGAGTTCCCCGAGACCGCTCGGGCGTTGGCGTTGGCCGGTGCCGACCTGATATTGGTGCCGACCGCGCAAATGGCGCCGCACCACATCGTGCAGCGCCGCATGGTCGCGGTGCGCGCGTTCGAAAACCGGCTGTTCGTCGCCTACGCCAATTGCTGCGGACGCGAGGGCGAGCTGTCCTACTACGGCGAGAGCGTGGTGTGCGGCCCGGAAGGCACCGACCTCGCCCGCGCTGGCACCGGCGAGGAGCTGCTGTTCGCCGACCTCGACCTCGCGAGCCTGCCGGCGCGGCGCGCGGACCCGTCGTACCTCATAGACCGGCGACCGGACCTGTACGCCTAGCCACGCCGCCGGCTTTCTGTGACGATGCCCGCGCCGAGCAGGAGCGTCGCATGGACCAACCCGCGATCGTCCACGTCAAGGCGCCGCGCCACGACGACGACGACGACACGCAACGGGTCGCGGCTACGGTGGCCGAAATCCTGCGGCGGGTGCGTGCCGAGGGCGACGCGGCGGTGCGCGAGTTCGCCCAACGGTTCGACCACAGCGCGCTGGAGCGATTCGAGGTCGACGCGGCCGAGCGGCGAGACGCGGTGGACGCGCTCGCGCCACAGACCCGCGCCGACACGGAATTTGCGATCGCCAACGTGCGCGCGTTCGCCGAGGCGCAACTGGCGACGATCCTGCCGCTCGACGTCGAGCTTATGCCTGGCGTGCACCTTGGCCACCGCGTCATCCCGATCGGCCGCGTCGGCTGCTACGTGCCGGGCGGGCGGTATCCGTTGTTGTCGGCCCCGGTGATGACCATCGTGCCGGCGCGGGTGGCGGGGGTCGGCGAGGTGGTCGCGTGCCTGCCGCCCAACGCGCACCCGGCGATGGTCGCGGGATGCCACCTGTCGGGGGCCGACCGCATCTTTCGCGTCGGCGGCGCGCAGGCGATCGCGGCGATGGCGTTCGGCACCGAAAGCGTGCCGCGGGTGGACAAGGTCGTGGGGCCCGGCAACGCCTTCGTCAACGAGGCCAAGCGACAGGTGTTCGGCGCGGTCGGGATCGACCAGCTGGCGGGTCCGAGCGAGATCTACGTGCTGGCCGACGCGACCGGCGACGCCGAGACCATCGCCACCGACCTACTGGCGCAGGCCGAGCACGACGTGCGGACGCGCGTGGGGTTGATCACCACCGACGCGGCGCTGGCGCACGCGACGCTGGCTGAGGTCGAGCGGCAACTGGCGGGACTGTCCACGGCCGACGTGGCGGGGCGGGCGTGGGCGGACTACGGCGAGATCGCGCTGTGCGCCGACGAGGCGGCGATGGTCGCGTATTCGGACCGGATCGCGGCGGAGCATTTGCAAATCCACACCCGCGATCCGCACGAGCTGGCGGCGAAGTTGCGCAACTACGGGTCGCTGTTCATCGGCAAGCTCGCGAGCGTGGTTTATTCGGACAAGTGTTCGGGGACCAACCACACGTTGCCGACGATGGGGGCCGGCCGATACACCGGCGGGCTGTGGGTCGGGTCGTATGTGAAGATCTGCACGCACCAGTGGATGGACGAGCGGGGCGTGGCGGCGGTAGCACCGGCGGCGGTTCGGCAAAGTGCCAGCGAGGGGCTGGAGGGACATCGGCGGGCGGCGGCGCGGCGGCTGGAGTGGATGCAGGCTAGCGTGCCGATTTGACCTGCGGTTTGGACACCCCGCTCAGGACGCGGGAGGACGAGCCGGCTCCAGAAGTGCGTGTCCGTAGAGCTGAAACAGACGAGAAACCGTCACGGCCCCCACTGAGGAAAACATCAAGGTCAACGCTGCCGTGTAACCGCTGAAGGCGATGCGTGAAACCCAAAGCGGGACAGCGACCCCGTTCCTGACCGTAAACGTCACGACGGCCGCGCATAGAACCCCACCGAGGAGGGCGACTATGACCATTGGAAGGGATATCAAGGCTGACACTCCGATCAGCTTCCAGACATGCCCCCGCATGTCGCGCCAGCTGCTCCTCCAGCGTGCGGACGGCAAGCTCAACGCTAGGGCGGGGAATATCAAGATGACGCGCAGCGACGCGACAATCACGGCGATGAGGTAGGGGACGCTGAGTATCGCAAGGACCAGCTTGAACCGGTCGCCCGTCAGAAGACGAACGAGCGTTGCCGGAACAGACCAGCAGTCGATCAAGACAAGGCAGGTCGCAAATCTGAAATAGCCCTTGGGTAGCATCCAACTTGGCCGGTCGGCGCGTTCCTCAAGGATGACGAACCGATGCACCGCGATCAAGACCGAGGCCAGGATTAGCGTCGTGACAACCTCGCTGCATGACGCCAGCACAGACTCCACGGCGTCAGGAGGCGCCTTCTGGGTGAACATACGATCCGGAAGAAACAGGTACTCGCCGGCGACGATCAAAACGAGTGCGCTTGCGAACAAAGTTGGCAACCTGGAGATGGCGCTGGTGGCGCGTTGCCAACCGTCTACCGCTATGTCGAACGTCGAGGTGGGTAGATCGAGCATGCAGGATGCCTACGCCAACACCGAGCACGATCGCAGCCAATTGCGTGTCAGGACGAATACTCGGTCAGAGACGAGTGGTGTGGCCGTCAGCCTTCTGCGCCCGCCAACGCCTCCTCGCGATACAGTTGCTGCAGCACGCTGAACTCGTTGAACATGGTCCACTCCTCGACGATGCGGCCCTGGCGGACGTCGAAGTGGGAGATGCCCCACATCCGCACCCGCCGCCCGGTTGGCGGGCCGTACACGCCGTGACCGCGATGCGTGCCGCTGACGTTCCAGCGCGCCGCCACCATGAACCCGTCCGCCTCGTTGCCCATGAAGTAGACGTCATCGACGCCCATCGCCAAGTCCGGGAACATCGCGAGGCGCGCCATCACCTCGGCCTGGTAGTCGCCCAAACCCACCACCGACCGCTCCATCGGCCCGAACGCGCGCACGTTGGGCGCGAAGAAGTCGCGGGTCATGCCGACCATCCGCCAGTTCCAGACGTAGTGCAGCATCCGCCGCACGAAGTCCTCGGGGTCGAACGGGCCGTCGGGTGCCGGCGGCATGTGCTCCGGCTTGCCCTGCCCCAACAGCCGCGCCGGTTCCCCGAAGCCCACGTAGCCCTCGACGTCAGTCGCCATCCGCCGCGCGGTCTCGCGCACGTCGAGCCCGAGTTGCTGCACCAGGCTGGCCGAGTTCTCGATCACCCACTCGTCGTAGATCTCGTTGCCGATGGTGACGCAGTTGGCCATCGCCCAGAACTTGCACCGCCGGCCGGTCGGCGGTCCGAACGCGCTATATCCCGTGTTGGTGCCGACGAACATGCCGCGGTGCGACGTGTGGAAGCCGACCTCGTCGTCGCCGGCCCAGACCACCTCGCCTGGCAGCCACCGCATGTCGGGGAACGCGTTCATCAGGCCGATGGAGTTCTCGATCACCCGGTCGCGCCCGTAGCCGACGCCGGACTCGTCCCGCACGACGCAGTTGTGCTTGTAGAAGTCGTAGACGTAGCCGATGTCCTTCTCCTCCCACGCGCGGTGGGTGGCGCGGACGATGTAGTCGACGATGTCGGTGTAGTGCTCCTCGAAGCCGCGCATCGACTGCCGCCGCGCGCCGGGCCGGTGCAGTTGCTGGTCGGTGCCGAAGCGGTTGCGGAGCGAGATGTCGAAGTTCGCCGGGTTCGCGCGCGGGCCGCCCGGACGCAGCGCGTGTGTCGCCAGCCGCGCGGCGTTGGCGGCCGGCAGCCGCGTTTCAATCGGCTGGTTGGTCCAGGTCGCCACGCGGCCGGCCGGCGCCGCTTCCTCGTCAGCCACAATGCGTCTTGTAGACGAAGTGCTGCACCTCGGGCGTGTCGATGTTTTGCGGCGTGGCCAGGATGAACGGCGTGCGGATCTGCCGCTCGACCGGCTTGCCGTCCAGAGCCGCGATGGCGCTCTCCAGCCCGATCTGCCCGACGCCGAACGGGAACTGCACCACGTCGGCGTCGACCAGTCCCTTGCGGATGTCGTCCACGATAGGGTCCGAGGTGTCGAAGCCCACCACGTGGATCTTGCCGGTCTTCTCGGCCTCGCGCACGCCGGTCACGGCACCCTCGGTGTTGTTGGTGGTGATCGCGAACACCCCCGCCAGATTGGGGTGGGCGGCCACTGTCGAGCTGACCAGCGCCGCCGCCTTGGCCGTCTGGTTGCTCGAATACTGCACGCCGAGGAACACCATCCCCGGAAACGCCTTTATGGCGCTCTTGAAACCGTCGAGGCGCTCGCTCGACACGTCGGTGCCGGGGGCGTTGTTCAGCGCCATAACCTCGCCCTTGCCGCCGAGCAACGCGGCCATCCGCTGGCCGGCCAACTCGCCACCCTTGACGTTGTCCGATTGGATGTTGGTCACCGCGAGGTCGGACTGGTTGGTGTCGCCGTCGATGGTGACGATCTTGATGCCCTGCTCCTTGGCCTGCACCAGGGCCGGCACCATCGCCGCCGGGTCGTCGACGGAGATCATGATGGCGTCCGGGTGTGCGGCCATCACCGCGTTCAGCACCTGGGTTTGCAGCGCGGGGTCGAACTGGCGCGGCCCCTGCGCGCTGAACTGCACGCCGAGCCGCTTGGCGGCCTCGGCACCTCCGCACGCGACGGTGGTGTAGAACGGGTTACCGGTCAGGCCCTGGATGTAGGTCACCTTCCGGTCTGCGGCCTGGGCGGTTGCGGCGATCCCCATGGACACACCGACGATCAGCATTCTGGCGCGCATTCTTGGTTTCCCCAAATTGTCAGGTTCGGTCGCGGCGGCGGCGGGCGAGTTGATCGACGTAGACGGCGGCGATCACTACGAAGCCGATCACCACCGCCTGCCAGAACGGCTCCACGTCCATGATGACGAAGCCGTTCTGCAGCACCGCCGGCAGGAACACGCCGACCACGGTGCCGACCACCGACCCGATGCCGCCGAACAGGCTGGTGCCGCCGAGCACGACGGCGGTGATCGACTGCAGCGGCTCCTGCGTGTGGCCTTCTATGGTGGTGGTGGCAAACCGCGCCAGCGACAGCATCCCCGCCAGACCGGCCAACATGCCAGTCAGGCCATAGAGGGTCGTCACGTGGCGCGACACGTTGATGCCGGCCCGGCGCGCCGCCTCGGCGTTGGAGCCGACCACGTAGGTGTGTCGGCCGAACCGCGTCATATGCAGCCAGACACCGCCGCCCACGGTCACCACTGCGGCGACCACCACGATCCAGGGCAGGCCGGCGACGCTGCTGCTGCCGACCTTGATGACGCCCGCCGGCACGCTGCGGACGTCGTTGCCGCCGGTCATCAGGTCGGCGATGCCGAGCGCCGCCCCCATCGTGCCGAGCGTCGTGATCAGCGCCGGGACGCGGAGATAGGCGATGCAAAACCCGTTGAACACGCCCCAAAGCAACCCGGCGCCGAGCGAGACCAGCAGGCCCAACAGCACGACGCCAATGCCGTCGCCGCCGACCGCCTCCATCACCTGCGCCGCCGACACGCCCGAAAACACCAACACCGAGCCGACCGACAGGTCGTAGCCGCCGGCGATCATCACGTAGGTCATGCCGACCGACACGACCAGCAACGTCGACGCGTCGAGCAGGATGTTGCGGCCGTTGAACGCGGTCGGGAACGTGGTGGGGCGCATCAGCGCGAAAAAGCCAACCAGCAACAGCAACACGACGCCCATGTAGATCGCGGGCGTCGCCCCGAGCCGTCGCAGCAACGGCGGCGGCGGCTGGCCCAACACGTCGGACGCGGCCTGGGTCACGCCGCAACGCCTCCGGTCATGGCCCCGACAAGGTCCTGCAACGTCGCGTCCGCGCCGCGCAACCGCGCCACCCGGCGGCCGAGCCTGAGCACCTCGATGCCGTCGGCCACCTCCAGCACGTCGCGCATGTTGTGGCTGATCAGCACGACCGCGAGCCCGAGGTCGCGGATGCGCCGGATCAGGTCGAGCGTGCGGCGGGTTTGCAGAACCCCCAGCGCCGCCGTGGGCTCGTCCATGAACAGCACGCGCTTGGCGAACAGCACCGACCGGCAGATGGTGACGCTCTGTCGCTGCCCGCCCGACAGCGAGGCCAGCGGCGCGTCGATGTCCTTTAGCGTCACCTGCAGGCGGCGGAACGCGTCCTCGCTCTGCTTGCGCATGGCCGGCTTGTCGAGGAAGCCGAGGCGGCCGAGCCATCCGGCCCGCAACAGTTCGCGGCCCATGAACACGTTGGCGGGCGGCGCCAGGTCGGGGGCCACCGAGAGGTCCTGGTACACGGTCTCGATCCCGGCGTCGTGCGCGTCCTGCGGCGAGCCGAACGCGACGTTGCGGCCCTCGACCAGCGTCTCGCCCTCGTCGGCCCTCATCGCGCCCGACATGATCTTGACGAACGTGCTCTTGCCCGCGCCGTTGTCGCCGATCAACGCCGTGACTTGGCCCGCATGCGCTTCGAAGTCGACGCCGCCGAGCGCCTCGACGTGGCCGAACCGCTTGGTGATCCCGCGCGCCTCGAGTAACGCCGGGGCGGCCATGCTCAGACGCGGCCCGCTTGGTCGTCACCCGCCATCAGAGCCTCCGTTGCGCGCCGCAAACAGGCTATGGGCGAAACGACGTGGGCGGCAAGCGGATTTTTAGGCCGCCAGTTGGCCGAGCTTGACCTGGGTCAGCATCGCCAGTTCGTCGTAGACGGTCCAATCGTCCACCACGCGCCGCCCGACCACGTGCAGGTGGGTCATTCCCATAACGAACAGCCGCCCGCCGGTTGGGTCGCCCAGCGTGCCGTGGCCGAGGTGGTGGCCGTCCAGAACCCAGCGCACCGCCACCTTCTCACCGCCCTCGTCGCAGGGGGTCGAGCAGACGTGCTGCACCACGAACGCCGCGTCCGGGATAGTGGCCACGAGGCGCATCGTCTGCTGCACCACGGCGGCCACCCCGAACAATTCGCGCATCATCGGGCCATGCCACTGCGCGTTCGGCGCGTACACGTCGCGCAGGGTGCCGAACATCCGTTTGTTGTAGACGTCATGCAGCCAGCGCAGGCACCAGGCTTCGGTGTCGGAGTTGGCCAGCGACACGTCCGCGGCGTCGGCCGGCGGGTACTGGCCGAGCAACCGGGCGTTCTCGGCGACCTCCAAGACCGTGCCGCCGGCGTCGAGCATCTCGCGGGCGGCGCGTTGGGCGACGGCGTGGCGGTCGAGCCCGAGTTGCGCCACCACGGCCATGTTGTCGCGCACCAGCCACTCGCGAAAGATGCGGTTCTCGAACACCATGCAGTCGGCGACGGTGCGCGTCGAAAACCGGCGGCCGGTGGGTTTGCCATACGGACCAGGCTCGGTGTGACGGCCGGTGCTGGTGACGAGGTGCGAGGTGTAGAACCCGTCCACGTCGTTGCCGCGCCAGACCACCTGGGTTGCCATCCCCCGCCGGTCGGGGAACTCGACCAGGCGTTGGATGGTGTCGCGCACCACGTCCTCGCGGCTGTAGAGCGTGCCGAGCGACGTGTACATGACCGCGTTGTGGGTGTAGTGGCTGTAGATCAGGCCCACGTCGCGCTCGTCCCAGATGCGGTGGGTGCAGCGCACGATGTAGTCGACGATGTCGGTGTAGACGGGGTCGAACCCAGCCATTCCCTGAGCGGGGGCGCGGCCGGTCGGGACCAGGTCGACGAAGTCGCGCCGCTCGACCTGCAAGACGTCCCTCGGCTTCTCGACGTCGGCCATCTCGGTCTCCCGTTCCGACGTCGATGGTGCGGGCGGCGCGCGCGCAGCGTCAAGCGTGGGACGGCGCGAACACCCTTAGCCGGTGGCCGTCTCCGTCCCGCGCCACGAAGTTGTAGCCGAACTCCATCGGCGTCGGCGCTTGCACGATGGTGACGCCGCGCCGGCTCCAGTCGGCGTGGGTCGCATCCACGCTGGCCGCGTCGGAGACGGTGAACGCGAGCTCGCCGCCGCCGACCGGACCGGCGGCGGGCTCGACCGTGTGGCGGGACCACAAACCGAGCATCACGCCCGAGTCGAGCGCGAACATGGCGAACGTCGGCGCCTCCTCGATCGGGGGCTTGCCGAGCAGGTCGGCGTAGAACCGGGCGCTGGCGACCGGGCTGTCGACGTATAGGATGACGAAGTTGGGGTCGGGCATGTCGCTGGCCTCCTTGTTTCAACACCACCGTGGATAGGCCGGGGCGATGACAACTCCTGTCAGCAGCGATCAGGGCGGCTCGGGAATGTTCTCGCGCCGACGCCACTCCGCGAGCAGCGCGCGCCGCCGCCTCGGGTAGCGTTGTTCGAGCGGCTCGGCGTCGGCGATCCGGTCGGCCCGGAAGTGCCTAAAATCCTGCCGCAGCTCGCACCACGCGACGACCACGCGCACCTGGTCGAAGAAGGCCAGCGCCACCGGCCAGATGGTGCGGCGGGTGGCGTCGCCGTTCGCGTCGGCGTAGGCGATGCGCAGCTTGCGTTCCGTCCTGATGGCCGCGCGCAAGATCGACAGGTCGGTGGCGACCTCAGGCCCGTCCCCGGCGAGCAGGCCCGCGTGTGGCATCGCGTCGCGCGCGGCCGGTGGCAGCACCGCCGCGATCTTGGCCAGCGCGTCCAGCGCGGCGACGCTGACGCCGGGGTCGCCGCGACCCGCCGCCCACCGCAGACCCAGCACCAAGGCCTCGACCTCGTCTTCGGTGAACATCAGCGGCGGCAACACGAAGCCGGGTTGCAAGACGTACCCGAGACCCGCCTCGCCCGTGACCGGGACGCCCTGCCTCACCAGGGTCGCGACGTCCCGGTAGACGGTCCGCTGGGATATCCCGAGTTCGCCCGCGATCGCCGCCGCCGTCACCGGCCGGCGGTGCCGACGCAGCAGCTGGATCAGGTCAAGCAGGCGCGCCGAACGAGACACCGCGGCCCACCAATCAGCGGCCCACCATCATCCGCACGATCTGCTCGGGGTCGGCTTGGTTTACCATCACCTCGCCGGCGTTGATCCCGTGCCGCAGCACCACGATGCGGTCGCTGACGGCGAACATGTCGGCCAGGTTGTGCGAGATGAAGATCACGCCGACGCCCTGCTGCTTAAGCGAGCGGATCAGCTCCATCACCTTGCGCTGTTCGGGCACGCCGAGCGCCGCCGTCGGCTCGTCCATGATCAGCACGGACGCCTTCCAGTGGATCGCCCGCCCGATCGACACGCATTGCCGCTGCCCGCCCGACAGCGAGCGCACCGGGCGGTCGAGCCGCGTGAGGCCGATGTCGAGCGCGTCGAGTGCGGTCGCCGCCTCGCGTCGCATCTGGGCGCGGTCCAGCACCGGGAAGCCAAACTTCCGCGTCATCAACTCGCGCCCCAAGAACACGTTGGCGCCGACGTCGAGGTTGTCGGCCAGGGCGAGGTCTTGGTAGATCGTCTCGATCCCGCTGTCGCGCGCCGCCTGCGGGGTGGCGAAGCGGACCGGCTCGCCGCGATAGCGCATCTCGCCGGCGCTCGGCGTGAACACCCCCGACAGGATTTTTATCAACGTCGACTTGCCGGCCCCGTTGTCGCCGGCCAGCGCCACCACCTCGCCCGCGCCGACGGTCAGCGACACGTCCTCCAGCGCGTGGACGCCGCCGAATTGCTTGCTGATGCCGCGCGCCTCCAGCAGATGCGGCTCACTCATCGACGCGCCCTCCCCGCCGCTGGCTCTGGTCGACGAGCACGGAAATGATGATCACGATGCCGACCGCGATGAATTGGTAGAACGGCTCTACATTGATGAACACGAGGCCGTATTGGATCACGGCCACGATCAGCGCGCCGATCAGCGTGCCGACGATGGTGCCGGAGCCGCCGAACAGGCTGGCGCCGCCGATCACCACGGCGGCGATGCTGTCCAGCAGCAGTGGCTCGCCGGCCTGTGCCGCGCCGGCGGAGAACCGGCCCGCGTAGAGGATGCCGCCGACGCCCGCGCACACCGCCGACAGCACGTAGATCAGGGTGGTGACGCGGCGCACGTCGATGCCGGCCCGCACCGCCGCCTGCCGGTTGCCGCCGATGGCGTAGGTGTACTGGCCGAACTTAGTCTGCGACAACAGGTAGTGCAGCAGCGCCATCGCCAGGATCGCCACCAGCACCACCACCGGAAAGCCGAGCACGCTGCCGTTGCCAAGCCAGGACAGTGCGGTGTTGTCCACCGGCACCGTGGTGCCGCCGGCCAGCAGGTAGGCGACGCCGCGCGCGACGCCGAACATCCCAAGCGTGCCGATGAACGGCGGCACTTTTAGCCGCGCGATCAGCAGCCCGTTCACAAGGCCGGGGATGACCGAGGCGACGACCGTGACCACCGCGCCTAGTAAAAGCCCCAGCACCGGGCCAAGCGTGGGGCTCAGGATGTTGATCGCCTGCGACGCCACCACCGAGGCGAACCCCATGGTGAAACCCACCGACAAGTCGATCCCGCCGGAGATGATCACGTAGGTCTGGCCGATTGCCAGCAGCAGCGGCGCCACCGCGAACACCGCGATCGAGCGGATGTTGTACGGGTTGGCGATGAAGCTGACGCCGTCGACCAACTCGGCCCACGCCTCGAATCCCACGATGAGCAACGCCAAAAACAGCCACGCGCGCGCCGCCGCGACGCGGTCGAGCCAAACGTCGCGGCGGCGCAACCCTGTCACTCCGAGTAGAGGAAGCGGCTCACGTTGGCGTCGTCGACGTTGTCCTTGGTCATCACGGTGAACCCGGTGCCGATCAGCGTCGGGATCGACTGCCCCTTCAGCGCCGCGTCGGCGGCCACGAAGCCGAAGTAGCCGATCTCGGCCGGGTGTTGGGCGATCGCGATGTCCACCAGGCCGCTCTTGAGTTGCCCCACCACCGACTTCGGCGCGTCGAACGCGGCGACCTTGACCTTGCCCGCCGCACCGGCCTGCTTGACCCCGTTGGCGCTGCCGATCGCCGAGAACAGGTTGGCCCCGAACACGCCGGCCAGATCCGGGGTGCGCGCCATCACCGACTGCACCTGGCTCGCCGCCTTGTTCGCGTCGTCGTCGTTGAACTGCGTCTCCATCACTGTGATGCCGGGGTGGGCCTTCATCTCCAAGCGGAAGCCTTCCTCGCGCTGGTCCAGCGTGGAGATGCCTGGCTTGACGCTGGAGACGAACACCTTGCCCTTGTCGCCGATCGACTTGGCCAGCGCGCGGGCCGCGATCTGGCCGCCGAGCACGTTGTCGGACGCGACGTACGCCAGCGGGAAGTCCGCGTTGCCGGCCCCGGTCTGGTACTTGCCGTCGCCGATGAACGTGTCGACCATGATCACCGAGATGCCGGCCGCCACCGCCTTCTTCAGCGGCTCCACCAGCTGCGTGCGGTCGGTCGGCGCGATCAGGATCGCGTCGGGGTGGCGCGCGATCACCGCGTCGAGCACCGGCACCTGGGTCACCGGGTTGAAGTCCGGGGCGCCCTGGAACACCAGCGTGTCGCCGAGCGCGTCGGCCGCCGCCTGCGCGCCCCGGTGCATGGTGATGTAAAACGCGTCGGTGGTCAGGCCCGGTATCAGGGCGATGGTCAACTTCTTGCCGGCCGCGTCGGCGGGGTCGCCGGAGGCCAAGGCAACCAGTGCCGCCGCCGCGAGGGTGGTGAGTAGCTTCATGCTGTTTCGCTCCCGTTGGTCTTGTTGGACCGGATCGCCCCGGACGTTGCACTCTCGCTCAGGTTTGCGCATCCGGCCAGACCAGACTTGCGGCGCCCACCAAACCGGCGTCGAGGCCGAGAGCGGCGCGAACCACCGCCACGTCGCGGTACGCTGGCATCGCCGAGGCCCGCATGGCGCGAACGATGTCGTCGCGCATGAGGTCGAACGCCTCGGACACGCCGCCGCCAACCACCACCAGCTCGGGCGAGAACAGGTGCAGGAGGCTCGCGAACCCGCGTCCGAGCAACGCCGCCTCGTCGCGCAGCAGCCGCAGCGCCAGCGCGTCCCCGCCGCGCGCCGCCTCGGTCACCTGGCGCGCGGTCACCCGGCCGGCCATCGCCGTCGCGGCCCCGCCGTCGATCGCCGCGCGCGCGGCCGCGCCCAGCGCCGAGCCGGACGCCAGCGCCTCGAAGCAGCCTCGCCCGCCGCAGACGCACGGTGCGGACTCGTCGCGCAGGGTCATGTGGCCGACCTCGCCCGCCATGCCGTGCCGCCCGCGCAGCAGTTGCCCGTCCGCGACGATGCCGCCGCCGATGCCGGTGCTGACGGTGACGTAGACCATGTGGCGCAACCCGCGCCCGGCCCCGGCCCGCCACTCGCCCAGTGCGGCCGCGTTGGCGTCGTTCTCCAACCGCGCCGGCAACCCGGTGTTGCGCGTCAGCATCGCCGGCAGCGGCACGTCGTGCCAGCCGTCGAGCGTGGGGGCGAAGATCACCACGCCCCGGTCGCCGTCGAGCGGTCCGGGCGAGGCGACCCCGATGCCGGCCACGCTGGCGTCCGGGCGCTCGTCCCGCAACGAGGCGACCAGCCCGGCCATCTGCGCGACCACCGCCTCCGGCCCGCCCCTCGCGTTGGTGGCGACCTGGCGCCGCGCGACCAACGCCCCGGCGCGGGTCACCAACGCCGCGCGTAGCTCCGTGCCGCCCAGGTCGATGCCGAGTGCGAGGTCCACTCAGGCCGGCAGCGCGTGCAACCACCGCATCGTCGCCGGCAGGTCGGGCGCGCCGAACGCGAGCGAGCCCATCACCACCGTCTCCGCCCCGGCCGAGCGCAGCGCGGGGACGGTGTTCGAGCGGATGCCACCGTCGGCCGCCAGCGTCACGCGTCCCCGCGCCAACGCGCGCGCCTGGGTCAGGCGGCCACACGCCTGGTCCGACAGGCTCTGCCCCTTCACCCCGATCGCGGTGCCGAGCAAGGTGAGGAAGCGCACCCGATCCAGCCACGGCTCGCACGCGGCCACCGGGGTTTCGACTTGCAGCACCAGCCCGGCGACCACGCCGCGCGCGTCGATCGCGTCCAGCGCCGCCGGAAGCGCCTCGCCGAGTTCGACGTGGACGGTGATCAGGTCGGCCCCGGCGTCGGCGAACTGCGCCACCTGGTCCAGCAAGATGTCGGGCGTGACCATCAGGTGAACGTGCAGCGGGCGCTCGGTCATACGCCGCATCGCCGCCACCTGGTCCGGAAAGAACAGCATCGCGGGCGTGAAGTGGCCATCCGAGACGTCGATGTGGAACAGGTCGGCGAACGGCTCCACCCGCGCGATGTCGTCCCCGAGCCGCACCAGGTCGGCCGACCACAGCGACATCTCCGCCAGCAACCGGTCGCGCGGCAAGTTGTCGAGCCTGCTCATCGTGTCTGCTCCAGCCTGAAGGTTTCGATTGCGGCTCGGACGGCCGCCACGTGCGCGGCGCGGTCGGTGGCTTTGGCGGGCACCTCGACGAAGCGCCCGTTCGGGAGCGCCGCCGCCAGTTGCCGGGCCAGCGCCAGGGGGTGCACGTGGTCCACCGCGTTGCCGACGACCAGCGCCGGCGCGGTGACGTCCGACGCGTCGACGCCCGGCCCGTCGACGGCCAAACGCCCGAGCAGTTGCGCCGTGGTCGCGGGGTTCGGGCGGTCGAAGAAGCCGACCAGTGACGCCAGGTTGTCGGGCGCGTCGGTGGCGAGTTGCCGCGCCAGGTCACTGGCCACGAAGCGGCGCCTCGCCTTGGCCGGGGCGTCGCGCAGGAATTCGGCCACCATCGCGAACGCCCGCATGTTGTCCGGCGCGGGCGCGAACAGCCAAGCGGGGCGCACCAACACCAACGCCTCGACCCGGCGCGGGTGCAAGGCGGCCACGCGGGTTGCAATGGCGGCACCCATCGAGATGCCACCGAGCACGAAACTGGGGATGCGAAGCTGGTCGGCCAGCGCCAACACGTCGTCGGCGAACGTTGCGAGCGACAACAGGTCGGGCGGCCCGACGTTCGATCCGCCGTGGGCGCGGCACTCCAGCGTCAGCACGCGAAAGCCTGTGGGGGAGACCTCGGCCACCTGTGCCGCGTCGCCGCCGAGTCCGTGCTGGAACAGCATCGGCGGCCCCACGCCGGAGTCGACGAACCGCAACGTGGCACCGGGGCGCTCGAGCTTGCCCTCACGCATCGAGGGCCCGGCGCAGCAGTTGGGCGACGTCGGCCGCCTCGCCGGCCTGCAACCCGTGCGTCACCAGCGGGCCGTCGAACCCCGCGCGCCTCAAGCAGTTGACGAAGTGGCCGATGTCGATCGCACCTCGGCCGACGGTTGCAAACTCGTTGTCGGCGCTTCGATCCTTCGCGTGCGCCATCGCGACCCACGGTCCCAACAGGTCGGCCGCCGCGGGCGATGGTGTCGCGCCACGGCGCGTCGTCGTCCGCCTCGACCAGGTTCGCGGGGTCGAGCACGACTTTGACCCGCCCCGAGCCGAGTTCGCCAATCAACCGCCGCGCCAACGCCGCGTCGCGCACCACGTTGGCCCGCTCTGGCTCGACGCCGAGGTCGACGCCGTGGCGCTCGGCCAGCGTGGTCGCGTGGCCCATCTCGACTAGTAAATCGCGCCAAGCGTCGGGCGAGGCGTTGTCGGGGTGGTGCCGCCACTGGTCGACAGGGTCGCGGGTGCCGGTGCAGAGCGTCACCATTCCGACACCCATGCTGGCCGCCGCCGCCAGCAGCACGTCGAGCCGCGCGAGGCCGCTCGCGCGCGCGGTGGGATCGGGGTGGACCATGTTGTAGGTGCCCGAGAGCGCGCTGACCGCCACCCTGTTGCGCCGCGCCGCTTCGACGATGGTTGTCAGCATCTCCGGCGCGATGGCGTCGGGCATCGCGGGCAGTCCGGCGCAGGCCATGTTGAACTGCGTGCAGGCGTATCCCGCCGCCGCGACTTGGCGCAGCACCGCGTCGGGGTCGGTGCCGGCAAACGTCTTGGCGAAGATGCCGAGTTGCATCAGACCGGCCCGAACACCGACGCGAGGTCCACCGCGCGCCCGCTCCGCACCGACTCCGCGACGGCCACCATGCCGCGCACCGAGGCGACGCCGTCCTCGACGTCGGCCCCCAGCATCGGCGCGCCGGTCAGGATGGTGTCGGCGAACCCTTCCAGTTGGCGCCGATAGAAGTGCCCGTCCGCCCCCAGTGGTCGCCGCGTGGTCGCGGTGCGCTCGTCGAAGATGTCCACCTCGCTCGACCGGTAAAACCAGGGGTTCATAGTGCGGGCAAACACGCTGCCGTGCTCGCCGTACAACGAGAGCCCCTCGTGCCAGTCGCCGCGCAGTCCGATCGTGAGGTCGAGGTGCCCCAGCGCGCCACTGGCGAAGCCGACGTCCACGAACCAGCAATGCGCGCCGAACCGCTCGTGCATCCGCGCCTCGACGCGCTCGACCGGGCCGCAGAAGAACCGCGCCGTGTCGAGCAGGTGGCTGCCGTGCGCCAGCATGTAGTAGCGGCGCAAGTCGGACTTCGGGTTGACGCCCGGCTTGCGGGCCATGGCGCTGCTGACGATCAGCGGCTGTACCGCGTCGGTGTTGGTGTAGCGGTGCGTGTTGTCGCAATACCAACCTTTGTACGCGAGGTGCTGGCCCATCTCGGCGCGCGCGAAGGCCCGCCCCTGCTGCAGCCCGACGTCGAACCGCTTCATGTGCCCGACCTGCAGCACCCCGCCCGCTGGCGCGCACCTGGTCGCGCAACCCCTCCACCTCCTCGACCGACAGCCCGAGCGGCTTTTCGCACAGCACGTGCTTGCCCGCCGCCAGCGCCTGCGTGGCCGCCGCGACGTGGAAGGCGTCGGAGGTCGCGACGATGACCGCCTCCACCTCGGGGTCGGCTAGCATCGCCGCGTAGTCGGAATAGGTTTTGGCCGGCGCGTGGGTCGCGGCCATGCGTTCGAGCAGGTCGGTGGCCACGTCGCAGATGGCGTGCAGGTCGGCGTTGCGCGCCTTGGCGCAGGACTCGAAGTGGGCCGCCTGGGCGATCGGGCCGCAGCCCAGCACCCCCACTCGCAACCGGCGTGGCTCCTTTTGGATCATCGCGCCCCTTGAACCGGTTGGGGATCGAATCCGATTGACCGGTCCCGCAGGCCGTGAATAGCCTCCGTCACGGCCAAGGCAACCAACAAAATCAGACCAAGGGGATTGAAATGACCGGACACAGGGACGGCGGCCTTTCCATGACTTCGGGCATCGCTCGGCGGCACGTGCTGCTCGGCGGCGCGGCTTTGACGGCGGTGGCGCTGCGCTCGCGGCGAAGCTTTGCGGCGGACAAGCCGACCGTCGTCAACTCGATCCGCTCGCTGACCAACCCGTATCACGCCACCTGGAACCAGGGTGGGCAGGCGTTCGCGCAGTCGGTCGGGGCCGACTACGTGACGCTGGTGACCGAGGGCGACAGCGAGAAGGGCATCGCCGACATCCGCGCGATCCTGATCAAGACCGGCGGCAACATGGTGCTGAACGTCGATCCGAACGACGCGCCGGACGCCCGGCCCATCGTCGAGGCGTGCGCCAAGGCGGGCGCGTTCGTGGTGACGCAGTGGAACAAGCCGGCCGACCTCAACCCGTGGGACCACGACCCGAACCACGTTGCCCACATCTCGTTCGACGGCCTGCGCTACGGCGAGGAGACGGCCAACCTGCTGATCAAGGCCATCGGCGGCTCGGGCGGCATCGTCGCACTCGGCGGCATCCTGTCGAACACCCCGGCCATCGAGCGCAAGGCCGGGCTGGAGAAGGCGCTGGCGGCCAACCCGAACGTCAAGCTGCTGGACTTCCAGGTCGCCGATTGGCAATCGACCAAGGCGTACGACACCACGCGCGCGTGGCTGACCCGGTTCGGCGACCAGGTGAAGGGCATCTGGGCGGCCAACGACGACATGGGCGTGGGCGCGCTCGAGGCGCTACGGGCCGAGGGGCTGGCCGGCAAGGTGCCGATCACCGGCATCGACGGGATCAAGACGGCGGTCGAGGCGGTGCGCGCCGGCGAGTTCGCGGGCACGGTGTCGTGGGATCCGTATTGGCAGGGCAGCATGGGGCTGTCGATCGCCTACCACGCCAAGATGGGCATGTTCGACGCCGCCAAGGAGCCGAAGCTGCACCGCGCGTTCTACGGGACGGGGATCGTCGTCTCGAAGGACAACGCCGACGCGTTCTACCAGAGCAACATCGTGACCCCGCCGAAGCTCGACTTCAACGACCTCTGGTCGCGCGTCAGCGGGCCGCTACGGGCCTGAGCGCGACCGCAACGCCCGTCCCGATTTGGGGCGGGCGGCGGCTGCGGGCGGCGATCCCCGTGCTGGTGCTGGTCGGACTCTGCGTGTTGATCGGTTCGCAGAACAGCATGTTCATCCAACCGGCCAACCTGGTGCGGGTGGCCAGCGCCGCGTCGATACCGCTGGTGCTGGCGCTGGGGGCGACGTTCATCATCCTGCTTGGCAGCGTCGATCTCTCGATCGAGGGCGTGATGGCGGTCGGCTCGGTGGCGTTGAGCCTGCTGGTGCGCAACGACAGCACCGCGCTGGACCTCGGCCTGGTTGCGGTGTTGCCGATCCTGGCCATCGGTGCCGCGGTCGGGGCGCTGAACGGCGTGCTGCACGTCGGCTTTCGCATTCCGTCGTTCATGGTGACGCTGGGCACGTGGTTCGCCGGCGTGGGGCTCGCGACCGTGTTGCTGGGCGGCGGCACGGTGCGGGTGCTGGACCCGGCCATACGCGGGCTGGCGCTGACCCGCTGGCTCGGCTTTCCGTTGGTGGTCTGGATCGCGCTGGCGGCGTTCGGGGTCGCGTACGTCATCCAGAGCCACACCCGCACCGGCCGCTACATCTATGCGATCGGCGGCGGCGAGGATCTGGCCGCGCTGTCCGGGGTGCCGGTGTCGCGGGTCAAAGTCGCGGCGTTCGCGTTAGCGGGGGTGTTTTACGCCTTGGGTGGGGTGATGGCTGCGGCCCAACTCGGGCAGGGTAACGCGGTGATCGGCGAGGGCCGGCTGTTCACCACCATCACCGCCGTGGTGGTCGGCGGCTCGGCGCTGTCGGGGGGCGAGGGCGGCGTGCTCAACACGCTGGTCGGCGTGCTGGTGGTGGCCGTGCTGGCGAACGGCCTCGTTTTGCTCGGCGTGTCGCCGTATTGGCAGCAGACGGTGCAGGGCGTGATGATTGTCGCCGCGGTCGCACTCTCGGTCGAGCGCAAGCGCGCCAGCATCGTGAAGTAGCGTGCTGCAGGCGGTCGGGGTCAGCAAAAATTTCGGCGTCGTCCAGGCGTTGAGCGACGTCGACCTGGAGGTGCGCCCAGGCGAGGTGGTCGGCCTGGTCGGCGAGAACGGGGCCGGCAAGTCGACCCTGATGCGAATATTGGCCGGCGTGCAGCAGCCGACCACCGGCGAGTTGCGGCGGGACGGGCAGATCGTGCAGCTCCGCTCCCCGCGCGAGGCGGCGGCCTCCGGCATCGGCATGGTGTTTCAGGAGCAGTCGCTGCTGCCGAACCTGTCGGTGGCCGAGAACCTGTTCCTGGGCCACGAGGCGTCGTTCACGCGGTTCGGGTTTTTGGACTGGCGAAAGATGCGCCAAGCCGCGCGTGCGCTGTTGGCGCGGGTGCAACTCGACGTCGATCCGGCGACCCGAACATCGGATCTGAGCTTCGCCGCCCGCCAGATGGTCGAGCTGGCAAAGGCGCTGGCGCTGGAGGACCGGAGCCAGCGCGACCTGGTCATATTGCTCGACGAGCCGACCTCGGTGCTGGAGCGGGCTGACATCGACATCCTGTTCTCCCGCGTGCGGGCGCTGAAGCGGCGGGCCAGCTTCGTGTTCGTGTCGCACCGACTGGACGAGGTGCTGGCGATCAGCGACCGGATCTACGTGATGAAGGACGGTCGCGTGGTGGCCGAGATGCCGGCGGCGGACGCGCACGCCTCGGCGCTGCACCAGATGATGGTCGGGCGGGCGTTGCAGGCGGAGTATTATCGCGAGCAGGAGCAGCGGCCGTTTGGGCCACCGCCAGTGCTGGAGACCGCCGGCCTCACGGTCGCCGGGTCGTATCGCGACGTGGACCTCGTGTTGCGTCCGGGCGAGGTGCTGGGCATCGCCGGCGTGGTCGGGTCCGGGCGCGAGGAACTGGTTCGCACGCTGTTCGGCTTTCTGCCGCCGACCTCCGGCACCGTCTCGATCGGCGGCAAGCCCGCCGCGCTTCGGCTACCCTCGGACGCGGTGGCGCTCGGCATTGGCTACATCCCGCGCGAGCGCCGGGTCGAGGGGCTGGCGATGCTGCTGTCGGTCGCGACCAACATGACGATGGCCAACCTCGGCGTGGTGATGCGGCGCGGCATGATCGACCGCGGCCGCGAACGGGCGTTGGCCCGCGACTGGATTGGCAAACTCAACATCCGAACGCCGAGCGCCGACGCGCTGTGCCGCAACCTCAGCGGCGGCAACCAGCAGAAGGTCGTGTTGACCAAGTGGATGAACGCGCGCAGCCGCATCCTGATCCTGGACCACCCGACGCGCGGCCTCGACGTCGGCGCCAAGGAGGAGGTGTACCGCCTGATCCGCGAACTCTGCGCCACCGGCACCGCGATCCTGCTGACGTCGGACACGCTCGACGAGACCATCGGCCTCAGCCACACGGTTCTGGTGATGCGCGACGGCGTCGTGGCGGCCCGGTTCGAGGCGGCGCCCGGCCACAAGCCGCCGCAGGTCGAGTTGATCGAGTTCATGGTGTGAACGGCACCCAGTTGCGAACGGCGGCCCCGATGCTGCTGTTGCTCGGCATGGTCGCGGTGATCGCGGTACTAACCCCCGGGGTGCGCAGCTTTAGCGCGCTCGGCATGATGCTGGCCGACACGGCGACGCTGTTCGTGCTGGCCGCCGGGGTCACCTTCGTCATCATGGTCGGCGGCATCGACCTGTCGTTGCAGGCGGTGGCGTCCATGAGCAGCGTGGTGGTGGCGTTGACGTTGCCGCAACTGGGCGAGGCGAGTCTGCTGGTGGCGCTGCTGGCGGGGCTGGCCGCAGGACTGCTCAGCGGGGTCGTCCACATCTGGCTGCGGGTGCCGTCGTTCATCGCGACGCTCGCCACCAGCGGCATCGTCAGCGGGTTGGCGTTGGTGGCGTCGGGCGCGCGGTCGATCACCATCAACGCGGCGGGGCGCGACGACCTGGCGTGGATCACCGGGTCGTTGCTGGGGATGCCGAACCTGATCTTGCTCGGCCTGCTGGTTTTGGCGGCGGGGATGCTGTTGCAGGTGTACACGCCGTTCGGCCGCTTTAGCACCGCGATCGGGGCGGGGGAGCCGGCGGTCTGGGCGTCGGGGGTGAAGGTCGATCGGCACAAGATGGTGGCGTTCGCGCTGTCCGGCACGCTGGCGGCCCTTGGCGGCGTGTTCCTCGCGGCCCGCATTGGCAGCGGCTCGCCGACGCTGGCCAACCAGTTGCTGCTGCCAGCGATCGCGGCGGTGGTGGTCGGCGGCACCGCGATCACCGGCGGCGTCGGCGGCATCGGCCGCACGCTGGTGGGGGCGTTGATGATCTCCGTCGTGCGGATCGGCATGACGTTCCTGAACGTCAACATCTTCGCCCAGCAGATCGTGTTCGGCACGGTGCTGGTGCTGGCGGTCGCGGTGACCATCGACCGCACCAAAATTCCCATCGTCAAATAGAAGGGTCGCCCCATGGAACTGCATTTGCGCGGAAAGGTCGCCGTCATCACCGGCGGCAGCGTCGGCATCGGCCTCGCGGTGGCCGAGGGCTTGGCCGCCGAGGGCACCGACCTTGTGCTGGCCGCGCGCGGGGCCGACCGCGTGCGCGAGCAGGCCCAGCGGATCGCCGGGATGCACGGCGTTCGCGCGGAAGCGGTGGCGTGCGACGTGGCCACCGTCGAGGGCGTGGCCGAGCTGGTGCGGCGCACCGAACAGGCGTTCGGAGGGGCCGACATCCTGATCAACAACGCCGGCACCGGCAGCAACGAAACCATCATGGACGCCGGCGACGACAAGTGGCAGGCGTATTGGGAGCTGCACGTGATGGCGGCGGTGCGGCTCGCGCGCGGGTTGGTGCCGGGGATGAAGCGGCGCGGCGGCGGCGTAATCTTGCACAACGGCTCGATCTGCGCCGCGCAACCGCTGGGGTACGAGCCGATCTACAACGTGACCAAGGCGGCGCTGGCGATGTTTTCGAAGAACCTCGCCAACGAGCTGGTCGGCGACAACATCAGGGTCAACTTGATCAACCCCGGATTGGTGCTGACGCCGGACTGGATTAAGACGGCCAAACAGTTGACGGCCGACAGCGGCGGCGACTGGCAGGGACACCTCGACGGAGTCGCCCGCGAACTGGCACCGATCAATCGGTTTGCGACACCCGAGGAGATGGCGAACTTCTTCGTGTTCCTCTGCTCCGACCGCTCCAGCTACTCGGTCGGATCGGCGTATTTCGTCGATGGCGGGATGCTGAAGACGCTGTAGGCCGCATGGACCTCGAGCGGCTCGCCGACCAAGCGTTCGCGCCTTCGGTCGCGGCGGTGGCGGAGGGCCGCATCCCCGGTGCGGTGTTCGGAGTGGTTGCGCGGGGCGTTCGCGTTGTGCGGGTGGCCGGTTCGGCGCAACTGGTGCCCGAGCGGCGGCCGATGTTTCGCGAGACGTGGTTCGACCTCGCCTCGCTGACCAAGGTGATGTTCACCACGCCGGCGATCCTGGCGCTGGCAGAGGCGGGGCGGATCGGCCTCGACGAGCCCCTGGTCTCGATCATTCCCGACCTGCGCCAATACGACATGGCGGCGGCCGAGCGTCGGCTCACGTTCCGCCAGTGCCTCGGCCACCAGACGCACCTGCCGCACGTGGAGCCGATCTACACCTACGGCGCCGACCCCGGCACGCTGCGGGCCTTCGTGTTGCAGCGCGAGTGGCGGGCGGGGCCGCCGGTGTACTCGGACATCAACTTCCTCCTGCTTGGAATCGCGTTGGAGCGCGTGCTTGGCGTGAACATCCTCGACATGCCGGTGGCGGACGGGCTGACGTTCCACCCTGACCCCGCCCACGCGGCCGCGACCGAGCGTTGCACGTGGCGCGGGCGCGTCATGGTGGGCGAGGTTCACGACGAGAACGCCTACGCGTTCCGGGGTGCGGGGCACGCGGGCTTGTTCGGCACGGTCGATGGCGTGCTGGACTTTGCCCGGCGGCAACTCGACGCGCGGGACACTGGCTCGGTTTGCCTGATGCGGACGCGGATCGCGGGAAATCGGGCGCACGGCTGGGAGGTTGCCCACGCGGGCTGGTCGGGTGGCGACCTATGCTCGCCCGGCACCATCGGCCACACCGGATTCACCGGCACCGGCCTGTGGCTCGACTTTGATCGCGGCGTCGGCTGGACGCTGCTCACCAACCGCGTCCACCCGAGCCGGCACGCCGACAGCGGCATCGCCGCCCTGCGTGCCGAGACCGGAGCTTTGGTCGCGGCGGCGTTCCCGCCACATCCGGATGTGATTTGACGGCTGGCGCGCTCGGGACCGACTGTTTGATAAACATCAAACAACCGTCACGGAGCGTCCAATCATGAGTGGTTCGGAAACCCTGATTGCGATCGGTGGCGTGACCGTCGCGGCGGACAGTCTCGACACGAACGCTCTGTTCCAAAGCGTGGCCGCGACCATCAACGCGCTGCCGGACGCGGACAAGTTCACCTTCGACGGCAACTCCGTTCCGGCCGCGTCCAGCGACGGGCATTCGGTGCTGTTGATCCCGGCCAGCGTCTCCGCGACCGTGAACGTGCCCGACGGCTACGCCTACGTCGTCGCCGCCCAGGGGTCGCACGCCACGGTGGTCGCGAACTCGATGGTCGGACCCGGCCCGCCTCCAACGGTGATCGGTGACGGGTTCACCATTGGCGGCGGGGCCGGCATCGTCGCGAGCGGGGCGGGAGTCTCCAGCATCGCCGCCGGGATCGAGAATGGCGGAGGCACGGTGATCCGGGCGGCCGGCACGGCAACCATCGACGCCTACGACAGAAACGGGTCTGTCATCACCAGCCCGAACTCCCACACCACCATCGTGGCCTCGGGAGGGGGCACGCACGGCAGCGACGCCCTGACGGTGGGCGGCGGCGCCACCGCGTCGGTGACACTCAGCCTCAACAACGGCCTGGTCATCCAGAACGGGGCGACGACCACCGTCACGCTCGACGACTACTCGGACGACCGAATCCTCATCGGCAGCTTCCCCAGCGATGGCCCGACGCCGCCACCCCCCGCCCCCGCCCCGCCGACCGCTCCAAGCTTGCCGGGCGCGCACGCGGCGCCAGCCCCGGTGGCGTTCACCAACAGGATCAGCACCAACCTCGGCGTCAACTCCGGCTTTTTCGGCCCCAACAAATACGACATCAGCGACGCGAACAGCGTAAACCTGATCTCACTCGGCGAGGACGACGTCGTGAAGGCCGCCGCCGGCGCCAACACCATCTTCGGCGCGAGCGGTGACAGCGTGTCCGTGAGCGGGGGCGCCAGCCTGCTGTTCGTCGGCGGGAGTGGCGCGTCGACCGTCTACGGCGACAACTCCATCAGCTACAGCGGGGGAACTCCGAACGTGACGCTGTTCGCCACCAGCGGGCAGCGGTTCGAGTTGGGCTCGTCGCGGCAGAACGTGTTCGTCGGCGGCACGTCGGCGTCGACGATTGACGCGAACGGCGGGGGTGGAACCTTCTTCGGCGGCTCCCACGGCGACCTGTACAACAGCGGCGGCTACGACGACCAGACCTTCGTTGGCACCGGGGGTGCCGACACCATCGCCGGCGGCGCCGGGAGCGCGGCTCCGGTGATCTACGCCGAGAACGGCGAGAAAATGACGCTTACGGGGATGGCCGCCGCGACCGTTGTGGCCTTCACCAATGGAGGTCAGGTCGACGCCTCGCGGACCGTCGCGAACAACACGTTCTTCGCGGGATTTGGGGGTAGCGGCAACGAGACTCTGATTGGTTCACAGTCGAGCTTCGACGCGCTGGGCAACGCGTTACAGGACACTTTCGTGGTCGGTGCCAACCCCAACTTCCACTACGACAACCCGCTCACCATCACCATCGAGAACTGGCACGCGGGCGACGTGTTTTACCTGACCGGCTTCCCGCAGTACGACGGCTCCGACATGGCGGACGCCATCCGCAACGTCGCGGGCGGCGGCGCCCTCACACTGTCGCTCAGCGACAACACCAGGATCAGCTTCGTCGGCAACCACCCGACCAGCGTCAGCGGCAACGCGGCGTTCTAAGGCGGTCCCACAACCTACCGCTGCATCTTCATGATCTGGTCCATGGGCAGCATGTTCTGGTTGAGGTGGCTCATGATGAACAGCGACCCGGCGATGGTGAGAAACACGATCAGGACGCCGAACGCCAGCGCCATGATGTTGTTGACGCCATCGGGACCAGTCGTGATGTGCAGGAAGAACACCAGGTGGACGCCCATCTGCGCGATCGCCAGCACGCATAGCGCCACCGGGATGCTCGGCTGCCACACCAGCGTGGTGCGCGCGATGAAAAACGAAACGACGGTCAGCAACGTCGCCAAGCCGAGACCGACGAGGTAGGTCGAGTAACCTCCCTCGTGCTCCTGCCCCTCCAGCCGCTGGTCTCCGGGCGCGGTGTCCGCGTGGTGGCGGTTGCGTAGCCGGTCGGCGAAACTCATGCCGCCACTCCCATCAGGTAGACCACGGTGAACAGCGCGACCCAGACGATGTCGAGCGCGTGCCAGAACAGGCTGAAGCAGAGCACGCGCCGCAGGATGTCGGCGCGATAGCCCTTGGCGAACACCTGCGCCATCATCGTCAACAACCAAAGCAGGCCGACGCCGACGTGCAGCCCGTGGCAGCCGACCAGGGTGAAAAACGCCGACAGGAACGCGCTGCGCGACGGTCCCGCACCTTGGGCCACCAAGTCCGCGAACTCCCGGACCTCGAGGCCGACGAACGCGGCACCCAGCACGAACGTGGCGGCCATGGCGCCGTAGAACAGCCGGTTGTCGTGGGTCTGCGCGCCGATGCTGCCGAGGCCGCAGGCGAAGCTCGACAACAGCAGGCACGCCGTCTCGACCTCGACGTTGCCGAGCTTGAACAGGTCGCGGCCGGTCGGCCCGCCCGCCGTCGATCCCTGCAACACCGCGTAGGTGGCGAAGAACGCGGAGAACATGATGATGTCGCTGAGCAGGAAGATCCAGAAGCCGTAGCCGACGATGATCCGCTTCGACGCCAGCCCGCGCTCGGCGTGCTCCGCGTTGCCCTGCCGGTCGTTGCCCCCGCCATGCCCCAAATGGTGCGGGTCGTGGCCGGCCACCGCCTCCGCGCCGCTCACGTCGCGTGCTGCAAGCGGGCGAGCGCCTCGGCGCGCGCGTGGCGGTTGGCGCGGTTGATGCGCGCGACCTCCTCGGCCGGGATCACGTCCTCTGTCCGGTTGCGCCAGGCGAACACCACGAACGTCGCGAACGCGCCGAGCGCCCCCGCGCCCACCATCCACCAGATGTGCCAGATCAGGGCGAACCCCATGACGGTCGCGAAGAACGCGCAGACGAAACCGGTCGGCGAGTTACGCGGCATCTCGATCTCGTGGTACTCCGGCTCCTCGCCGAGCCTGAACTGCTCGCGCGCGCGTTGCTTGATGCCCCAGTACGCCTCCTCCCCGGTCACGTGCGGCAACACGGCGAAGTTGAACGGCGGCGGCGGCGAGGCGGTCGACCACTCCAGCGAGCGGCCGTTCCACGGGTCGCCGGTGACGTCGCGCAGCTCGTGCCGGTGGCGGATGCTGACCACCAGTTGGGCCACCTGGCAGATGATGCCGCACAGCACGATCAGCGCGCCGACTGCGGCCACCAGCAACCACGGGTGCCACTCGGCCACGTCGTAGTGCTGCATCCGGCGCTGCATCCCCTCGAAGCCCAGCACGTACAGCGGCATGAAGGCGACGTAGAAGCCGACCAGCCAGCACCAGAACGCGGCCTTGCCGAGCCTCTCGTCGAGCCGGAAGCCGAACGCCTTGGGGAACCAGAAGGTGTAGCCGGCGAACGCGCCGAACAGGGTGCCGCCGATGATGACGTTGTGGAAGTGCGCCACCAGGAACAGGCTGTTGTGCAGCACGAAGTCGGCCGGCGGCACCGCCATCAGCACGCCGGTCATGCCGCCGATCACGAACGTCACCATGAACCCGATCGACCACAGCATCGGCGACGAGTAGACGACCCGGCCGCCGTACATGGTGAACAGCCAGTTGAACACCTTAACCCCGGTCGGCACCGCGATCACCATGGTGGTGATGCCGAACACCGCGTTGACGTCGGCCCCCGCCCCCATGGTGAAGAAGTGGTGCAGCCAGACGGTGAACGCGAGCACGCAGATCGCCATCGTGGCCGCCACCATCGAGCGGTAGCCGAACAGCGGCTTTTGCGAGAACGTCGAGACCACTTCGGAGAAGATGCCGAACGCCGGCAGGATCAGGATGTAGACCTCCGGGTGCCCCCACATCCAGATCAGGTTCATGAACATCATCACGTTCCCACCGCCGTCGTTGGTGAAGAAGTGGAAGCCGAGGTAGCGGTCGAGCGTCAGCATGGCCAGCGTCGCGGTCAGGATCGGGAAGGCCGCCACGATCAGCAGGTTCGACGCGAGCGACGTCCAGCAGAACATCGGCATCCGCATGTACGTCATGCCGGGCGAGTGGATCTTGAGGATCGTCGTGATGAGGTTGATGCCGGACATCAGCGTGCCGACCCCGGATATCTGGATCGCCCACAGATAGTAGTCGACGCCGACGCCAGGCGAGTACGCGAGCTCCGACAGCGGCGGGTACGGCAACCAGCCGGTGCGCGCGAACTCACCCACCACCAGCGAGATGTTGACCAGCAGCGCGCCGGTCGCGGTCAGCCAGAAGCTCACCGAGTTCAGCGTCGGGAACGCGACGTCCCGCGCGCCGAGTTGCAGCGGGATCACGAAGTTCATCAGCCCGATCACGAACGGCATGGCCACGAAGAAGATCATCAGCGTGCCGTGTGCCGAGAACACCTGGTCGTAGTGCTCGGGCGGCAGATACCCCGGGGCCTTGTACGCGAGCGCCTGCTGCGAGCGCATCAGCAGCGCGTCGGAAAACCCGCGCAGCAGCATCACCAGCGCCAGCAGCGTGTACATGATGCCGATGCGCTTGTGGTCGACGCTGGTGATCCACTCGCGCCAGAGATACGGCAGCCAACCCTTGACCACCACCAGCCCTAGCACGCCGAGCACCGCCAAGCCCACGACGGCCGCGGCCACCAGCGGGATCGGCTGGTCGAGCGGGATCGCGCCCCATGTCAGTTTGCCCAGCATCTATTGCTCCATCTGGGAGGGTTTGCCCGCCCCGCGTTCCTTGATCGGCGGGCCGGGGCCGGGTGGCACCTCAAGGCTCACGATCTTTTGGAACAGGTTGGGGTCGGCGTCGCGGTAGCTGAACGCGTGCGCCGGCACGCTCTGCTTTTGCAGTTCGGCGTAGCTCGCGGCGTCGAGTGCGGGGCCGTCGTGGCGCATCTCGTCGATGGAGCCCGCGAATCGATCCTGCGGCACCGCGACCACCTCGAAGTGCATGTCCGAAAACCCGTCGCCGCTGAAGTGGGCGGCGATGCCGGGATAGGTGCCGGGCTCGTCGGCGCGCAGGTACAGCTGCGTGGCCATGCCGTTCATCGTGTAGATCGAACTGCCCAGCCGGGGCACGAAGAACGAGTTCATCACGCTCGACGAGGTCAGGGTGAAATGCACCGGCCGCCCCGCCGGGACCACCAGCCGGTTGACGCTGGCGACGCGCTCGTTCGGGTAGATGAACAGCCACTTCCAGTCGAGCGAAACGACTTGGACTTCCAGCGGCGGGGTGTCGGGGTCGATCGGCCGGGCTGGGTCGAGTTGGTGCGAGCTGATCCAGGTGACGCCGCCCAACAGGGTGATGGTGAGCAGCGGGATGGTCCAGGTCATCACTTCGATTCGGCCGGAGTAGGCGAACTCCGGCAGGTGGCGGGCCTTGGTGTTGGACGCCCGATACCACCACGCGAATCCCAGGGTGGCGGCGATGGTGGGCACGACGATCGCCAGCATGATGACCAGCGAGTCGATCAGGATGGTGCGCTCGGCAAGCCCCACCGGCCCCTTCGGGTCAAGGATCGCCCACTGGCACCCGGACAGCGCCAGCAGCGGGGCTAGGCACGCGAGCCTCAGCGACATGCGCGACACACTGGAAGGCGGACCGTTCACAGCGGTTCGCATACTCGACGCCCTCTTAGGATCAGACGCCGGAACTGGGGTCGGTCTCCCGGTCCGTGAAGGCCGCTGCTCGAAATCGCGTGTGACATCGCGGCCCGTTCTCCCCACGTCGCTGGGCTCGCAACGCCGGGCGGGCGCGATCTACCGCAAGGTTTCTTCGGTCAGGATCGCGATTTGGTACTCCTCGTCGGTCGGCACCACCCACAGCCCGGCGCCGATCCGCCCCGGACCCGGCGCCGGCCGGTACGCCTCGTTCAGCGCCGGGTCGAGCCGCAGGCCCAGCCACGCGAGCCCGTCGGCGATCCGAGCGCGCAACCCCGCCTCGTGCTCGCCGATGCCGCCGGTGAACACGAACCCGTCGACGCCACCCAGCACCGCCGCCAACGCGCCCGCCTCCCGCACCACCGAGCGCACGAACACACTCAGCGCCAGTTGCGCCGAAGGCGAGCCGGAGCGGGCCAGGTCGCGCACGTCGGCACTCTCGCCGCTGACGCCGAGCAGGCCGCTCCGGTGGTAGAGAGTGTCCTCGACCGCCGCCGCGTCCATGGCGCGCGACCGCAACATCCACAGCACCACGCCGGGGTCGAGCCGGCCGGTGCGGGTGCCCATCACCACTCCGTCCAGTGCGGTCATGCCCATCGTCGTGTCCACGCTCCTCCCGTCGACCATCGCGCAAAGGCTGGCACCGGAGCCGAGGTGGGCCACCACCACCCGCCCGGAGGCCATCGCCGGGTCGTCGATGGCAAGCCGGCTCGCGACGTATTGGTAGCTGAGGCCGTGAAAGCCCGCGTGGCGAGCACCGGCGTCGCGAAGCTCGCGCGGTAGCGGCAGCGTGGTGGCGAGCTCGTTCATGGTGCGGTGGAAGCTGGTGTCGAAGCAGGCCACCTGCGGCAGCTCCGGCCGCGCGGTGGCGACGGCGTGGATCGCGGCCAGGCTGTGCGGCTGGTGCAGCGGTGCCAGTTCGACCAGCGCCGTCAGTTCCGCCACCAGCGCCGCGTCAACCCGGGCCGGCCCGTCCCGCGCGCCGCCGTGGACGACGCGGTGGCCGACGGCCGCGACCGCGCCGCCGTGGTCGTGGCCGTCGATCCACTCGATCAGCCGGCCCACCCCGTCCGCCTCGATCCCGTGCGGCCACGGCTCGTCGAGGTCGCCCGACCGGAGGCGCGCGCCGGGGCCGAGTGGTGCCACCTGGCCGCGCAACACCTCCTCGCCGCCCGGGTGGAACGCCGCGATCTTGAAGCTGCTGCTGCCGGCGTTGAGCGCCAGCGTCAGGCCGCTCACGCCTCGCCGGCCCACCGCCAGTTGCGGATTTCGGGCATGTCGGTGCCGTGTTCCACGATGTAGCGGCCGTGCTCGACCAGCTTGTCGCGCATCGCCTGGTGCGCGTAGGCGGCGTTGGCCCCTAGCTTGGGCACCCTATCGATCACGTCGGACACCAGGTGGAACCGGTCCAGCCGGTTGCGCACCACCATGTCGAACGCGGTGGTGGTCGAACCCTCCTCGACGTAGCCGCGCACGTGCATGTTGTCGTGGTTGGCGCGGCGGTAGGCGAGCCGGTGGATCAGCCACGGGTAGCCGTGGTACGCGAAGATCACTGGCCGGTCGCGGGTGAACAGGCCGTCGAACGCGCCGTCGGACAGGCCGTGCGGATGCTCCGAGGGCGGTTGCAGCGTCATCAGGTCCACCACGTTGACCACCCGCACGCGCAGCTCCGGGATGTGCGTCCGCAGCAGCTCGGCGGCGGCCAGCACTTCCAGCGTCGGGGTGTCGCCACAGCAAGCCAGCACCACGTCCGGCTCGCCGCCCCGGTCGTTGCTGGCCCACTCCCAGACGCCGACGCCGGTGGTGCAGTGCTTGATCGCGGCGTCCATCGACAGCCATTGCGGGGCCGGCTGCTTGCCCGCGACGATCACGTTGACCCGGTTCCAACTGCGCAGGCAGTGGTCGGTCACATACAGCAGCGTGTTGGCGTCGGGTGGGAAGTACACCCGCACGATGTCGGCCTTCTTGTTGACCACGTGGTCGACGAAGCCGGGGTCCTGGTGGCTAAAACCGTTGTGGTCCTGGTGCCACACGTGCGACGTGAGCAGGTAGTTCAGCGAGGCTATCGGCCGCCGCCACGCCACCTCGTTGGCGGTTTTGAGCCACTTGGCGTGCTGGTTGAACATCGAGTCGACGATGTGGATGAACGCCTCGTAGCACGAGAACAGGCCGTGCCGCCCGGTCAGCAGGTAGCCCTCGAGCCAGCCCTGGCAGGTGTGCTCGCTGAGGATCTCCATCACGCGGCCGTCGGGGGCGAGGTGGTCGTCGCCGGGCACCGTCTCGGCGTCCCAGGCGCGCTCCACCACCTCGAACACGTTGGACAGGCGGTTGGACGCGGTCTCGTCCGGGCCGAACAGGCGGAAGTTGGCCGTCGCGGCGTTGGCGCGGAACACCTCGCGCAGGAACGCGCCCATGGTCCGGGTGGCCTCGGCGTCGGTCTGGCCCGGTTCGGCCACCGGCACCGCGTGGGCGTGGAAGTCGGGCATCTTTAGCGCGCGCATCAACGCGCCACCGTTGGCGTGCGGGTTGGCGCTCATCCGGCGCCCGCCCACCGGGGCCAACGCCGCGATCTCGGGACGTAGCCGGCCGGTGGCGTCGAACAGTTCGTCGGCCCTGTAACTCCGCAGCCAGTCGTCGAGCAGCTGCAGCCGGCCCGGCTTGGCCATGTCGAACGGCACCTGGTGCGAGCGCCAGTTGCCCTCGGTTTTCAGTCCGTCCACCGTCTTCGGCCCGGTCCACCCCTTTGGCGACCGCAGCACGAGCATCGGCCAAGCCGGCCGCCTCGTGTCGCCACCCCGCGCCGCCGCCTGGATGTCACGGATCGCGTCGAACGCGGCGTCCATCGCGTCGGCCATCAGCCGGTGCATGGTCGCGGGATCGTCGCCCTCGACGTAGATCGGAGCGTGCCCGTAGCCGCGCAGCAGGGCGTCGAGTTCGGCGTGCGGGATGCGCGCCAGCACCGTCGGGTTGGCGATCTTGTAGCCGTTCAGGTGCAGGATCGGCAGCACCGCCCCGTCCCGCGCGGCGTCGACGAACTTGTTGGAGTGCCACGACGTCGCCAGCGGCCCGGTCTCCGCCTCGCCGTCGCCCACCACGCAGGCGACCACCAGCTCCGGGTTGTCGAACACCGCGCCGTACGAGTGGCTCAGGGAGTAGCCAAGCTCGCCGCCCTCGTGGATCGACCCCGGCGTCTGTGGTGCCGCGTGGCTCGGGATGCCGCCGGGGAAGGAGAATTGGCGGAACAGCCGTCGCATCCCGGGCTCGTCTTGCGACACCTCGGGGTAGACCTCGCTGTAGGTGCCCTCCAGCCAGCAGTTGGCGACCACGCCCGGCGCGCCGTGGCCCGGGCCGGCGACGAACAGGATCGACAGGTCGCGGGCGCGGATGACGCGGTTGAGGTGGACGTAGACGAAGTTCAGCCCGGGCACGGTGCCCCAGTGGCCGAGCAGGCGCGGTTTGACGTCCTCCACCCGGAGCGGCTCGCGCAGCAGCGGGTTGTCCAGCAGATAGACTTGGCCAACCGACAAGTAGTTCGCAGCGCGCCACCACGCGTCCATCAAAGCGAGTTCGCTCGCGCCAAGACGCTCGGGCGCAGTCATCGTTATGTCATTCATGGTGCGCCACCGCTTAAAATGAGATTGCTTTCTACAGCGGTGGCTAAATAGCACGAACCCGGCTGGCCCACCTACTTATCGTTACGTGGCGCACATCGCGCTATGTTATCAAAACAGACCTAAAGTCGTTCACGTTGGTGCGGGTCGGCCCGGTGACGACGAGGTCCCCGAGCGCCGCGAAATAGCCGTAGCCGTCGTTGTCCGCGAGCCTTTCGCGCGCGTTCAGCCCCAGCGCGCGCGCCCGGACCAGGGTGCCCGGCGCCAGCAGCGCGCCCGCGTTGTCCTCGGTGCCGTCCACGCCGTCGGTGTCGCAGGCGATGGCGTGGATCCGGGGGTGCCCGTCGAGCGCCACCGCCAGCCCCAGCAGGAATTCGGCGTTGCGCCCGCCCCGGCCGTGGCCGCGCACCGTCACCGTGGTCTCGCCGCCGGACACCAACACGCAGGGTGGCGGCGCGGGCTGTCCGTAGGCGGCGCACTGGCGGGCGATCCCGGCCATGACGCGGGCGACCTCGACGGCCTCCCCCTCGATCGCGTCGCCGAGGATCACCGGCGTGACGCCCGCCCGCCGAGCCACCGCCGCCGCCGCCTCCAGGGACGTCTGCGGGGTCGCCACCAACACCGCGCGGGCGCGGGCGAACGCGGGGTCGCCCGGCTTGGGCGTTTCCGTCATGGCCGCCGGGGCGTCGATGCGGTAGCGGCGCAGCACCGCCCGCGCGTCGGCGACCGTGGTCCCGTCGGGCGCGGTGGGGCCGGAGCCGATCACCGAGGGGTCGTCGCCGGGCACGTCGGAAATCATCAGCGTCACGACCTCGGCCGGCGCCGCCGCCACCGCGAGACGTCCGCCCTTGATGCGGGAGAAGTGCTTGCGCACGCAGTTCATCTCGTGGATGTCGGCCCCGCTCCGCAGCAACGCGCGGTTAACCGACTGCTTGGCGGCGAGGTCGATCCCCTCCGCCGGCAGCGCCAGAAGCGACGACGCGCCACCCGACATCAGGCACAGAACCAAGTCGTCCGGCGACAGCCCCCGCACCATCGCCAGGATGCGTTCGGCCGCCGCCAGCCCCGCCGCGTCCGGGACGGGGTGACTCGCCTCCACCACCTCGATCCGGGACAGCGGGCCGACGCCGTGGCCGTACCGCGTCACCACCAAGCCACTGAGCGGCCGGTCGGGCGGCCAACTTGCGGACACCACCTGCGCCATGGCCGCCGCCGCCTTGCCGGCCCCCACCACCACGGTGCGGCCGGGCGGCGGTGGCGGTAGGTGCGGCGGGACGCACAAGGCGGGCGACGCCGCCTCCACCGCCGCCCGGAACATTGCTGACAGCAACTCGCGCGGGGCGAGCGCCACGGCGTTACGAGACGACGATGACGTTCCACGACGCGGGTTTTAGCGTCGCCCGCACCCGGCCCTCCGCCACGGTGACGCCGACCAGTTCGCCCGGCGCCACCGTGTCCGGCGCGTCGCGCGTGTTGGTCGCCATCAGGTCGTCGTGGCGCAGTTGCGAGGCCACCTCGACCGTGGACACCTCAAAGCCGTTGAGCTGGACGTCGAGTTCCATGTCGTCGGTCAAGTGTCGGTTAAGCGCGAAGATCGAAACGCGGCCGGTCGCGTCGTCGGCGGTCACGGCCGAGACCAGGTAGGTGATCTGGGCCACGCTCAACGCGGTGTAGAACGGAGACTCCACGAACGTCTTGAGCACCCGCCCGTGCGCGTGCCGCGCGGCCTGGGCGAACGGGTGGAAGATGGTCTGCCGCCACGCCGCCCCACCGGTTTCCGTCATGATCGGGCCGATCACGTTGACCAACTGTGCCAGGCACGCGATCCGGACCCGGTCGGCGTTGTTGAGCAGCACGATCAGCGCGCCGCCGACCACCAGCGCGTCCTGCATGTTGTAGACTTCCTCGATCAGCTCGGGGGCCTCGGGCCAACCCGCCTTGCGCTGGTACGACCAGCCGCGCGCCCGATACCAGACGTTCCACTCGTCCAACGACAGCATGATGCGCTTGAACGAGCGCCGCTTGGCCGCCACGGCGTCGCAGATCGCCACCACCTCCTTGATGAAGATGTCCATCAACTCGATGTTGCCGAAATACTCCGGCGTGCTGTTTAGGGGATTTTGGAAATAGGTGTGCAGCGAGATGTAGTCGACGACCTCGAAGCACTCGTCCAGCACCTCGTATTCCCACGCGCCATACGTCGGCATCCCGCGATGCGACGACCCGCACGCCGCCAGCTTCACCGAAGGGTCGATCCAGCGCATGACCTTGGCCGACTCGTGCGCGAGCCGCCCGTACTCCTCGGCGGTCTTGGCTCCGATCTGCCAGCGGCCGTCCATCTCGTTGCCAAGGCACCACACCTTCACGCCGTGCGGCTCGGGGAAGCCGTGCGCGTGGCGGCGGTCGCTGAGCTCTGTGCCGCCGGGGTGGTTGCAGTATTCGAGGAAGTGCCGCGCCTCGTCCACGCCGCGCGTGCCGAAGTTGACGCCGAACATCGGCTCGATCTCGGCCTTGCGCGCCCACACCATGAACTCGTTGGTGCCGAACTGGTTGGTCTCGGTGGTGTACCAGGCGAGGTCGAGGCGGCGCGGGCGTTGCTCCTTCGGGCCGACGCCGTCCTCCCAGTTGTAGCCAGAGAGAAAGTTGCCGCCGGGGTAGCGGATGATGGTCGGGCCGAGCTCGCGGGTCAGCTCCATGACGTCGCCGCGAAACCCGTTCTCGTCGGCGGTCGCGTGGCCGGGTTCGTAGATGCCGCCATAGACGCAACGGCCCATGTGCTCGACGAACGCGCCGAAGATGCGGCGGTCGATTTCGGCGACGTTGAGGGCGTGGTCGGCGATCACGCGGGCTTTGAACATAGGCGAAACATCTCCGGCGATGAACGTGAAAACGCGGCGGGCCATGGACCCGCCGCGCGTGTCAAGCGATGGGTTTAGTGAACCTTGGACAGCAGGTCGTCGATGCGCGACTGCGCCGAGGCCGCCGAGGCGTCGACCGTCTTGGCCCCGGTGATGGCGTTGTCGTACTCCTCGCCGATGATGGTCTGCAGCCCGAACTGCCGACGCACGTCATGCGGCAGGCTGGTCGCGGTCTGCGCGATCACCATGATGTTCTTGCGGAACGGCAGCGCCTGGAAGCTGGCGCTCTCGATGATCGACTTGCGGATCGGCAGGTGCCCGGTGCGCGCCCACTCGCCGTTGTTGTCCCACATGAACTTCATGAACTTCTCGACCGCCGGCTTGTTCGCGTCGGTCATGCCGCCTTTGAACAGCACCCACGAGTGGCCGTCCGCCCACACCGCCGGCTTGCCCATCAGCGTCGGGAACGCGGTCACGTAGTAGCCGGAAGACAGCGGCGAACCGGGCTTGGCCGACGCCTCCATGAAGCTGTCGATCAGCCAGGTGCCGTTGATGTAGAGGCCGGTGTCGCCGTTCAAGAAGCCCGAGGTCGCGGCGTTGTAGTCGGTGCTGGGCACGAAGTCGCCGGCGCGGCTGAGGTTGGCGAACACGTCCAGCGCCTTCTTCGCCTCCGGCCCGAACACGGCGTGCTTGGGGTCGGCGGGGAACAGCGACCCGCCTTGCTGGGCCACCAGCGTGTAGAACGTGCGCGCCGGCCCGGCCACGTCCGACCCCGACGTGAACTCCATGAACGTCTTGCCGGTCTTTTCCTTGAACGTCTTGGCCTGCTGCATCAGCTCGCCGACCGAGCCCGGGATTTTCGGGTTCCCATCCGCGCCGACCAGCCCGGCCTGCTTCATCAGCCCGACGTTGTAGTGCCACAGCCAGGAGTGGGTGTCCCACGGCAGCGCGTAGACGTGGCCGCCGATGGTGACCCCGTTGGTCGCCGCCGTGGTCATGTCGGCCGGGTCGATGCCGGCCTCCTTCATCACGTCGTCGAGCGGCAGCACCAGCTTGCGCTGGGCGAAGTCGCCGAGCTGGGCCATGTGCATGACGGCCACCGTCGGCACGTCGTGCGAGACGATGCGGGCGGTCATCTGGTCGTAGTAGCTGTCCCACTCGACGATCTGCGGCTTGACGACGATCTGACCCTTGTTCTCGTCGTTGAACTTGTTGACCAGCGTGGTGATGATCCCGCACTCGCCGCGCGCCTTGGAGACGTCGGTGGAGGTGCCGTAGTCGGCCTCGCACGCGCCAAAGAACCGCGCCAGCGTGATGGTCACCGGGTCGGCGCGGGCGATGCCGCCGCCGGCCGTCAGCAGAATGCCGGTCACGGCACCCAATAGAACTCTGCGCATCAAAACCTCCCTAAACCCTTGTTGTCAGCGGACGGCGGTGCCGGCGACCGCCGTCACGATGTGCCGCTGGAAGAACAGGTAGACGATCAGCACCGGCAAGCCCGCGAACACCGCCTGCGCCATCAGGAACCCCAGCCCCTCGGATTGCGCGAAGTTCATCTGGGTGGAGGCGAGGCCGACCGTCAGCGTGTACATCTCCGGCTTGCTGGCCGAGATCAGCGGCCAGAGATAGTCGTTCCAGGCCAGCAGGAACGTGTAGACCCCCAGCGTCGCCTGCGCCGGGATCGACAGCGGCAACACGATCCGGAAAAAGATCTTCAACCGCGACGCGTTGTCGAGCAGCGCCGCCTCCTCGATGTCCTTCGGGATCGCGCGGAAGTACTGCGTCATCAGGAACACGCCGAACGGGGCCGCGAGCCGGGGCAGGATCAGCGCCGTGTAGGTGTTGTGCATGTCGGCGTCGGCGAACATCTTGAACAGCGGGATCACCACCGCCTGCTCCGGCACCGCCAAGCCCAGCAGCACCACCACGAACAGGACTTGCTTGCCCGGAAACTCGGTGCGGGCGAACCCGTAGCCGGCCAGCGAGCACAGCACCAACGTGATCGCGGTCTGCGCGATGGACACGATGGCGCTGTTCAGCAGCCAGCCCGGCACCCCGGAGCTGGCGGCGATGTTGGCGTAGTTGCGGGTGGTGAACGGCGGCGACAGCATCCCGCCGGTGTTCTGCATCAGCACCTCGTTCGGCTTGAACGACAGCCCGACGATCCACACCAGCGGGGCGATCCAAACCACCGCCAGCAGGCACACCATCGCCAGCAGCAGGTTGTCGCCGAACCGGCCCCGCATCAGGCGGCGTCCGAGCGGCTGCGGCCAACCCAGAACTGCAGCATGGCGGCGCACACCATCAACAGGAACAGCACCTGCGACGCCGCCGCCGCGTAGCCGAGCCGCCAGTCGCGAAAGCCGCTCTCGTAGATGAACTGCACGATTGGCCGCGACGAGTTGTTCGGCCCCCCCTGCGTCATCAGGTACGCCTGCCCGAACAACTGGAACTGTAAGATGATCTCCACCACCGCCACCAGGATCAGGGTGCGGCGGATGGACGGCAGGGTGATGCGGAACAACGTCCGCCACCAACCGGCGCTGTCGAGCGCGGCGGCCTCGTAGATGTCGCCGGGGATCTGCTGCAACGCCGACAGGATCAGCATCATCGGCAAACCCACACCCCACCACACGGTCACCATGGCGACCGCCGGCAACGCCCAGGTCTCGCTGGTCAGCATCGGGAACGGCCCGTGCCCGACGCCTGCCAGGATGTCGGTGAGCAACCCGTTGCGCGGCATCAGCACCAGCCGCCAAACCAGCGTCACCACCGTCACCGACAGCACCGACGAGCCGAAGAACACCGTCCGCAACACCGCCGTCGCGCGGGTTCGCCGGTTCAACGCCAGCGCCAGCGCCAAGCCCAGCACCAGGAACACCGGCGAGCTGATCAGCACGAACTCGACCGTGTTGCGCAGCGCCCCGAGGAAGATCGGGTCTTGGAACAGGCCGGTGAAGTTTTCCGCCCCGACGTAGGCGGTGTCGCCGCTGAGCAGGTCGTAGTCGTTAAGGCTCATCAGCGCGCCCTTGACGAGCGGGTAGACCAGCAACGCCGCGTAGACGAGCACGAAGGGCAGCACGAACAGCGCGTTCAGCGGGTGGCCGCGATGCCATCCGCGCGGGCTTGCCGACCGCCGCGCGGCCTCGACGCGGGCGCCGGAGACGCGCGCGCTAGCCGACATGGAACGCGTGCCCGTCGGCGTCGAACAGGTGCAGCCTCGCCGGGTCGACGCCGAGCCGCAACAGGTCGCCCACCGCCACCGGGCTGTCCCCCGGCGCCTCGGCCACCACCACCTGCTCGCCCGCGATGTGGGTGTGGACGTGGGTGCGGTCGCCGAGACGCTCCACCACCTCGACCCGCCCCGGGATCGCACCCTCCGGGTCGATCCTTAACGCGTCGGGACGCACGCCGAGTGTGACCCCGGCCGCCGCCCCGGAATACCGGATTCCGGTCTCGATCGTGGTCCCGGCGACCTCGACCCTAGCCCCGGCGTCGCTGCCGCGAAGCCCGGTCACGTCGAGGAAGTTCATCGCCGGTGAGCCGATGAACGCGGCCACGAACCGGGTGGCGGGCGTGCGGTAGATGTCGAGCGGCGTGCCCACCTGCTCGATGCGGCCCTGGTTCAGCACCACGATGCGGGTCGCCAGCGTCATCGCCTCGACCTGGTCGTGGGTGACGAAGATCATGGTCGCCCCGAGCCGCTGGTGCAGCCGCGCGATCTCCACCCGCGTGCGGGCGCGCAACCCGGCGTCGAGGTTGGACAGCGGCTCGTCGAACAGGAACGCCTGCGGCTCCTTCACGATCGCCCGTCCGATGGCGACCCGCTGCCGCTGCCCGCCGGAAAGCTGCACCGGCTTGCGGTCGAGCAGGTGGCTGATCTCCAGCACGCGCCCGGCCTCGGCGATGCGGCTGTCGATCACCGACGCGGCCACGTTCACGTTCTTCAGCCCAAACGCGAAGTTCTCGCGCACCGTCATGTGCGGGTAGAGCGCGTAGGATTGGAACACCATGGCGACGCCGCGCTGGCCCGGCGGCAGGCCGTCGATGCGCTTGCCGCCGATGCGGATTTCGCCGTGGCTGATGCTCTCGAGCCCCGCCACCATCCGCAGCAACGTCGACTTGCCGCAGCCCGACGGGCCGAGGAACACCACGAAGTCGCCCTGGTCCACGCGCAGGGAAAGGTCGCGTATGACGTCAACCAACCCAAACCGCTTGGCGACCCGATCGAGCTCTATCCCGCTCACCATTCCTCCCCGGAAAAGACTTACTTATTTCTTAACGGCCAACTTAGGGATCGTGTCGGGGGGGTGTCAAACGTTACAGCCGACGACGCTTCACGCGCCGCGACGGTGATCACCCAAACGCGAACACCCCCGCGACCGCCAGCAGCAACGCGGCCGGCATCACCAGCGCGCCGAGTTTCAGGAAGTCCCAGGCACCGACGCGCAGCCCCTCGCGACGCAACGCGGACAGCCACAGGATGGTCGCCAGGGAGCCGGTGACCGACAGGTTCGGGCCGAGGTCCACGCCCACCAGCACGGCGGCGCGGACCTGCTCGGGCACGCCGGCCGCCTCCACCACGCGGCCGGCGACCAGGCCGGCGGGCAGGTTGTTCACCAGGTTGCAGCCGAACGCCACGGCCACGCCGGACACCCAGGCCGCCAAACCCGCCGAGTGTTGGGCCAAGCCGCGCAACACGTTCGCGAGGTCGCGCGTGACGCCGCTCCGCTCAAGCGCCTCGACCAGCACGAACAGGCCCGCCACCAGCGGCAGCACGCCCCACGAGACGCCCTTGAGGATGTCGAGCGCGCCACACCTGGAGCGGGTCAGCACCAGGGCGGCGGTGGCCGCACCGGCCGCGAACGTTGGCAGCCCAAGCTGAACGTCGAGCGCCGACGCCACCAGCAGCACCACCGCCGTGGCCCCGATCCCGACGCCAGCCAGCTTGCCGCCGGGCGACAGCGCCGGCACCGCGATTTCGGCCGACACCGGTTGGCGCAAGGCTCGGCGCTGGGTGAGGCGCAGGACGGCGTAGGTCGCGAGGATCGACAGGATCGACGGCACGGCGAAGCGAGGCAGCCATTGCGACAGCGGCGGCATGTGGCTGCCGTAGATCACGAGGTTCGCCGGGTTTGAGATCGGCAGCACGAAGCTGGCCGCGTTGGCCACGAACGCGCAGATCAACAGGTAGGGCAGCGGCTGCTCGGCCCTGGCGGCGCGCGCGACGGCGGCGACGGCGGGGGTCAGCACCACGGCGGTCGCGTCGTTGGACAGGAACGCCGTCACCACCGTGCCGACGGCGAACACCAGGGTGAACAGGCGCGCGGCCGACCCGTGGGCGAGGCGGGCGGTGCGGGCGGCGACCCAGTCGAACAGACCCTCCTGCCGCGCCAGCTCCGACAGCAGCATCATGCCGCCGAGGAACAGGTAGACGTCGGCACCTTTGGCGACGCCGGCCAGCGCGTCGGGGGCGGGCAGCAGCCCCAACGCCACCAGCAGGACGGCGCCGGCGACCGCCCACACGAACTCGGGCCACCCGAACGGGCGGGCGATGACCCCGGCCGTCGCCGCCGCCGCGACCACCCAAACCGCCCAGGGCGACCCGCCGGTCATTCGGCCGCCCCGGTCTCGGGCATCCTCCACGCGAAGAACGCGAGGGCCGCCGCCGCGACCCCGGCCAAATAGAGGAAGCCGGTGGAGTAGCCGAACCACTGCACGACGAACCCCGACGTCACGTTGCTGAGTGCCGCGCCGACGCCGACGGCCAGCGCCGTCAGACCCTGCGCCAAGTTGAACCGCCCCGTGCCCCGCATCAGGTCGGCCGCGACCAGCACCGAGACGACGCCGAATATCCCGGCGGCGACCCCGTCGAGCAACTGGATCGCCACCACGCCGGCCGGGCTGGTGGTGAACGAGAACAGCACGCCGCGCGCCGGTAACACCGCGAACGCCACCACGAAGATGGTTTTGCGCCCGACCCCGCGCTTGAGCGCCCTGCCGACCGCCCAGGCGACGCCCACCATCACCAGCTGGGCCGCGACGATGCAGGCCGACAGCGCGATGGCGTCCGACCCCGGGTGCTCCTGGGCCAGCATCTGTCCCGCCATCGGCAACATGGCCGCGTTGCCGAAGTGGAACAGCACCACCGACGCGAGGAAGGTCTGCAAGTCGCGGCGGGCCCAGCAACGAGCGCAACGACGCGGGCTCGGTGCCGTCCGGCGTGGCCTCGCCACCCCGGGCGCGCTCGTGGTCGACCTCGCGCGGGTTGACCAGCGTCACCACCACGGCGCTCGCCACCGCGAAGGCGCACACCAGGTAGAAGATCCACTGGTAGCCGACGTACTGCCCCAGCACGCCGGCGAGGCCCGCCGCCACGAAGTTGCCGCCGTGGTTAAAGCCCTCGTTGCGGCTGATGCGGGCGTCGAACAGGCGCCGGCCGACCAATCCGAGCGACAGCGCCGCGATGGCGGGTGGAATCACCGCCGACGCCGCCCCCAACGCCGCCTGCGCCGCCACGACCGGGCCGAAGTGGGGGAAGAACACGATCACCACGCACGCGGCGGCCACCAGCAGCCCCGAGGCGGCCACCAGCGCGCGCTTGGCCTTGGTCGAGTCCACCAGCGCCCCGGCCGGCACCTGACAGATGGCTGCCGCGACCGAGGACGCCGCCATGGCGACGCCAATCGCTCCGGCGTTCCAGTGTTCGCCACCCTTGAGGAACACCGACAGATACGGCCCCAACCCGTCCCGCACGTCCGCCATCAGGAAGTTGAGGCCGTCCAAACCGCGCAGCGACCGCGCCGACGGCTGTTCGGGGTGTTCGGTCGCCGCCATGGGTCCAGACCTCCAACGCCTCGTCGAATCCTTGGCGCGCGAGACAACGGGTGGTCCTAGACCGGGTTCGCGCGCCGACGCGAGGTGGCGGCCGTCGGGACGGCCGCCACCCCAAGTCAAAGGCGCGTCAGGGCTGCGGAGCCGGCGCGGCGCCGGGCACCGGCGGCGGCGCGTCCGGCCCACCCTGCGGCGGCAGCGGGTGCGCGCCATTGGCGCCGGGCGCGTCCGGGTGCTCGTGGCCCGGCCCGCCACGCGGCGGCATCCGCAGCGCCGTCAGGTGCTGCGCGTCCGGCCCGACCTCGCGGGCGCCGACCACCCGGCCGAGCGAGCTCGCGCGACCCTCGCCGCGCACGAACACCGCCTGCCCGACCACCAGTTGCGCCTGCATCCGCTGCATCTCCGGCGGCGGCATCCGGACGATGGTGCCGTCTGCCAGCAACACCCCGTTCACCTCGCCGCGCGGCCCGTGCAGCAGTTGCTTGACCACCCCCTGCGCCTCGATGGGCGCGCCGCGCTGGTCGGGACCGTGCCCCGGCCCACGCTCCGCGCCGGGTCCGCCGTGCGGCTTGCCCGGCCCGCCGGCGTGGTCGCCGGCGGGGCCGTCGTCGGTGACGCTCTGGCTGGTGGCGTCGTTGGTGACCTGCATCGCCTGCACCATCGCCACCGCGCGGGCGCGCAACCCGCGCACCGTCACCGCGTCGCCCGGCTTGGCGACCGCCACGAGCTCGGTGCCCAGGTGCGGCGGCAGGTGGATTTCGGTGCCGTCGTTGAGGATCAACCCGTCCACGTCGCCGCGTGGCGACAGGCTGTACTCGGCGACGGTGCCCTTGGTGGCGGGGAGCTGGGCCGGGTCGTAGGTGCTCGCCTGCTGCGCCAGCGCGGCGCCGCCGGCACCGGCCGCGAGGGTGGTCGCGAGCAGCAACGCCCGCAGCCGATTGGATCGAAGCATGGTTTGGTTCCTGTCCACTGTGCGGGCGACGTTGCCCGCAGAGGACCAATGGCAAGCGACGTGCCATGGAGTAACACATTGATAGAGTAAGACTTTTTACTCTGAGGCACCTCCGCGCCGTCCGGTGTCCGGACGCCCGGCGTCCGGTTTGCGGACCGTTCCAGTCGTGGTCACGTCTGCGCGGCGGAGCCAACAACGGTTAGACAATCATTGCCTAGTAACATATACGTTTTTGGCAACTGAACGGCTGTCGCATGGAAAACCCGCGCTCCCTCCTCGTTGCGGCGGCCGTCGCCTTGGCCGCTTCGATGGGGCCGGCCGCCGCCGCCGCCGAGACCAACCAGGCGCCGCCACCGATGCCGATGTCGCGGCAGCGCTACGAGCGGCTAAGGTCGTTTCCGCAGTTGCTGCGGGCAGGTGGTGCACCCGGCCGCGCAGGCCGCGCGGTCGCTAGCCGCGCCGGCCGTCGGCGGCCCGTGGCAGCGTCTGACCCAGCCAAAGTTTAGTCCCGGCGCGATGCTGCTGCTCACCGACGGCACGGTGATGGTGCAGGACGAAGCCACCCCGGCAGGCAACGCCGGCTCCGCCTGGTGGCGCCTAAGCCCCGACCAGGGCGGGAGCTACGCCGGCGGCCGGTGGACCCAGCTCGCGTCGATGCAGGCGGGCTACACGCCGCTGTACTTCGCCTCGGCCGTGCTCCCGGACGGGCGGGTGATCGTCGAAGGCGGCGAGTATGTCGGCGGCGACGCCGTCTGGAGCGGCCAGGGCTCGATCTACGACCCGGTCGCCAACACCTGGACGGCGGTGGCCCCCCCGGCCGGGATGGACCCGCTCAAGGACTCCATCGGCGACGCGCAAGGGGTCGTGCTGGCCAACGGCACGTTCATGCTCAGTCCCGTCTACATGCCCGCGTCAGGCCCGCAACAACTGTTCAACGCCGCCACCCTGACCTGGCGGGCCACCGGAAAGGGCAAGGCGACCGACAACGACGAGGAGGGGCAGGCGCTCCTGCCCTCGGGCAAGGTGCTCTCGGTCGAGATCAACAGCGCCGCACTCGGTTCGGAGCTGTACGACCCGGCGACCGGCAAGTGGACGCCGGCGGGATCGACGGTGGTGAAGGTCTATGACGTCGCCAACAGCGAGGTTGGTCCGATGCCGGTCCGCCCGGGCGGCGACGTCGTGGCGATCGGTGCCACGCTTGGCCACAACGCGACGTATCACGCCGGCGCCTGGGCGGCGGCTCCGGACTTTCCCCGGATCAAGGGGGCCCAGTTCGGCGTGGCCGACGGACCCGCGGCGACGCTGCCGGGCGGCAACGTGTTGATCCTGGCCTCGGCCGGCTACGGGGTGGCCCCCTCGCACTTCTTCATGTTCGACGGCAAGACGCTGACGCGGGCCGCAGACACGCCGAACTGCCCGCACATCTCCTCGTACCTGGGCTACATGCTCGTGCTGCCGACGGGTCAGGTGATGTTCAACGACCGGTCTGGAAACCTCTCGCTCTACACGGACAACCTCGCCCCCTCGCCGCTGTGGGCCCCCGTGGTCACCGCCGTGCCGACCAGGATGGTGGCTGGCACGACGTACCGGGTGGTGGGGAACCAGCTGAACGGACGGTCCACGGGGGCGTCGTACGGCGACGACTACCAGTCGGCGACCAACTACCCGCTGGTGCGCGTCACCAACGACGCGACCCACCACGTCAGCTACGCGAGGACCAGCAAGTTCACCAACATGTCGATCCAGCCCAACAACCCGTCGGCGTCGAACTTCACGCTGCCGGCCGGGGTCGAGACCGGCAAGAGCCACCTCGTCGTGGTGGCGAACGGCATCGCCTCGCCCGCCGTGGCCGTCACCCTGTCGCGATAGCGCCACCGCTACCAACTGGGTTGGCGTGATGGCACCGTCGATCGACCGGCCGCTGCGCGGGCGCGAAGCCGCGCGCTGGACGCTGGCCGCCGCCTATGCGGTGGCCGGCGTGTTCCACCTCGCGACCCCGGACGCCTTCCTGCTCATCACTCCCGGATGGGTGCCGCACCCCCGCGCCGTCATCCTGGCGACCGGGGTTTGCGAACTCGCGGGGGCCGCCGGGCTGTCGACCCGCCGACTTCGCCGCGCGGCGGGCGTCGCACTCGCGCTCTACGCGGTCTGCGTGTTCCCCGCCAACGTCAAGCACGCCCTGGTCGGATTGCCGGCCGGTGAGCCACAGCTCGGCTGGTGGTACCACGCGCCCCGGTTGGCGTTGCAGCCGGCGATCGTGTGGTGGGCGCTGTTCGCGGGAAACGTGCTGAACTGGCCGTTCGGGCGGGCGGCGCGCCGGGCGCGGGGCTGATACTTTGCCGCCACGACCCAAACTTCCGTCGCGTATCGAGAAAGGCCACCGCATGACCCACCCCGCCATCGCCCCCGGCCGCGCCGCCGTCATCACCGGGGCCGCGAGCGGCATCGGCCTCGCCGCCGCGCAGAGGCTTGCGGCGCTCGGGATGGCGGTGTGCCTGGCCGACGTGGACGCGGCGGCGCTGGGGCGCGAGGCGGCGGCGTTGGCGGCCACCGGGGCCGACGTGCTGGCGGTGCCGACCGACGTGTCCGACGCCGGCGCGGTCGCCAACCTGCGCGACCGGGCGGTGGCGCGCTGGGGCCAGGTGGCGCTGCTGATGAACAACGCCGGGCGCGAGGGCGGCGGCGCGCTGTCGGCCGGGCCGGAGCGGTGGCGGCAGATCCTCGACACCAACCTGTGGGGCGTCGTCAACGGCGTGCAGGCGTTCACCCCGGCGATGCGGGCGTCGGGCGCGCCAGCCGCGATCGTCAACACCGGCTCCAAGCAGGGCATCACCACCCCGCCCGGCGACACCGCCTACAACGTCAGCAAGGCCGGCATCAAAGTCGTCACCGAGGCGCTGGCGCACGACCTGCTCGGCACCAAGGTGACCGCGCACCTGCTGATCCCAGGCTTCACCTTCACCGGCTTCACCCGCGTCCGCGCCGACACCAAGCCACCGGGGGCGTGGACGCCGGAGCAGGTGGTGGACTTCATGCTCGACGCCATGGGGCGGGGCGACTTCTACATCCTGTGCCCCGACAACGACACCACGCGGGCGCAGGACGAGAGGCGGGTGCGCTGGGCCGCCGAGGACGTCATCCGGAACCGCCCCGCCCTGTCGCGCTGGCACCCCGACCACGCCGCCGCGTTCGCCGAGTACATGCGATCCGAGTGAGCCGCGCCGGCGCGCTGCGGCTGCTGGCGCCCTACGTCGTCCGCTACCGCTGGCAGGCGGTGGCCGCCACCGTCGCCCTGTTCGCCTCGGCGGGCTTGGTGCTGGCGCTGGGCCAAGGCTTGCGCCACCTGATCGACGGCGGGTTCGCCAGCGGCAGCGAGGCGCGGCTGAACGCGACGGCGGCGGCCATGGCGGGCGTGGTGGTGCTGCTGGCGGCGGCCACCACCACCCGGTTCGCGCTGGTGACCTGGCTCGGCGAGCGGATCGGCGCCGACCTGCGCCGCGCCGTGTTCGACCGCGTGGTGACGCTGTCCCCGGCCTGGTTCGAGACCGCCCGCGTCGGCGACGTGCTGTCGCGGCTGCAGGCGGACACGGCGGTGCTGCAGGCGCTGGCCGGGTCGGCGCTGTCGCAGTGGCTGCGCGCCGCCCTGCTGTTGTTGGGCGCGTTCGCCATGCTGGTGGTGACCTCGCCGCTGCTCTCGGGCTTCGTGCTCGCGGTGGTGCCGCTGGTGGTGGTTCCCCTGGTGGTGTTCTCGCGGCGCGAACGCGGGCTGTCCCGCATCGCGCAGGAGCGGCTGGCCGACCTCGGGGCACTAGCCGAGGAGACGCTGGGCGCGCTGCGGACGGTGCAGGCGTTCACCGAGGAGCCGTTCGCCCGCGCCCGCTTCGCCACTGCCACCGAGCAGTCGGTCGCCGCCGCCCGCGCCCGCATCCGCACCCGGGCCGGCTTCATCATGCTGGTGATCCTGCTCGGCTTCGGCGCGATCACTTTCGCGCTGTGGGTGGGCGGGCGCGAGGTGATGGCCGGCCGCATGAGTGGCGGCGCGCTGTCGGCGTTCGTGTTCTACGCGGTGGTGGTGGCGACCTCGGGTGCCAGCCTTAGCGAGCTGTGGGGCGAGTTGCAGCGCGCCGCCGGGGCCGCCGACCGCATCGTGGAGCTGCTCGCCGAGCGGCCCGAGATCGCCGCCCCCCCGCACCCGCGCGCGCTGCCCTCGCCGCCGCTGGGCCGGGTCGCGTTCGACCGCGTGACCTTCCACTACCCGGCCCGCCCGGTGCTGCCCGCGCTGGACGATTTCTGTCTAACGGTCGAGCCGGGCGAGACGGTGGCGCTGGTGGGGCAGTCGGGGGCGGGCAAGACCACGGTGTTTCAGTTGCTGCTGCGGTTTTACGATCCTAGCGCCGGCGCGGTTCGGCTGGACGGGATCGACTTGCGCGACGCCGACCCGGCGGTGGTGCGGGCGCGGCTCGGGTTGGTGCCGCAGGACCCGGTGGTGTTCGGGGCCGACGCGTGGACCAACATCCGGTTCGGCCGCCCGGACGCGACCGACGCGCAGGTTCGCGCCGCCGCCCGCGCCGCCCACTGCGATTTCATCGACAGCCTGCCGCAGGGTTGGAACACGTTTTTGGGCGAAAAGGGCGTGCGGCTGTCGGGCGGCCAGCGCCAGCGCCTGGCGATCGCGCGCGCGGTGCTGCGCGACCCGGCGGTGCTGCTGCTGGACGAGGCGACCAGCGCGCTCGACGCCGAAAGCGAGCACGCGGTGCAGCAGGCGCTAGCGGCGCTGTCGCGCGACCGCACGACGCTGGTGATCGCGCACCGGCTGGCGACGGTGCGGGCGGCGGACCGGATCGTGGTGATGGACGGCGGGCGGATCGTGGCGACCGGGACGCACGCGACGCTGGTGGGCGAGGGCGGGTTGTACGCGCGGTTGGCGCGGTTGCAGTTTAGCGCGGAGCCGGTGGGGTGAGCGAGGTCCGGCGAAATCGGTCAAAGTACCTTCCCCGCACCGATCGGCTGTCGCTACCGGCAGCCCTACTGCCTCTCTCGTCCGACCAACAGTTTCGGATTGCCAGAAACGCCTGACCGGTATCAAGTCAGGTTGAGGCTCAACCCTAACAAGCGCGCCCCGACGACCCACCGATGTCCAACGGTCTCTGCGGAGGCTCTACATTCAGCCAGAGCCGTGAGCCTGGCACCTCCACGGCCTGAGCCCCGCCCCTCGGCAAATACATGATATGTCAGTTGACCCAAGTTGACACGGAACGTTGCTTGCCCTGACATCGAGGTCAACGTCGGGTTACAACGGAGCTAGTCAGAATGAGTGGAGCCGCAACATTAGTTGCTATCGGTAGCGTCACGGTTGGTGCCACAAGCACCGAAACGCTCGCGACGTTCCAGAGTCTCGCAGCCTCGATTAATGCTTTGCCCGATGCGAACAGAGTTACCTACAGTGGCGACGGCGTCCCCTCCGTGGCTGCTGGGGAAACCTCGGCGTTGCTCGTGCCGGCGTCGGCTACCGGCACCATCTCTCTTCCGTCAGTCTACTGGTACTCCTACAAATATGTGGTCGTTGGAGCCAACTCGTCGGCAAACATTGTCGATACCGCACAACAAGCAAGCACCATCATCGGTACGGGACTCCACTATAGCGGCCAAGCCTATGGCATCTTTGCGTCCGGCAACTCAAGCGTGGTCGCCAGCGCAGTCGGCGCAAACGTGCATATCGACGCCGGCGGAACTTCCTCCGTGCTCGCTGCCGATGGCTACGATGTCGTCCGTGTGGGACAGGGTGCGAGCGCGGTCGTGTCGGTTGGCTTTTCCGACACCATTATCGCTGGCGCAGGCTCGAACACAACCATCAGTGGCTACACCGGCAATCACATATCGATTGCGGGTGGGGCAACCTCTACCATCACGTTGCGTCCCGACACGTATAACGTTGGCTATAATCTTGGTAACGTGGACATCGCCCCAGGCGCGACGACGATGATCAACGCCGACCAGAGCCACGTGACTTTCAACATCGGCTTCAATCCAAGCGCGCCCCCAACCGTTCCGCCACCTAGTCCGACGGTCCCCGCGAACGCGGCCGGCAACCGCTTGGCCGCGTCATCCGTTACCGCGTTCACTAATAAGATTGCGGATACCGGAACACAGAACTTCTTCAACATCACGGACGCTCAGAGCGTCAACCTCATCGCCCTGGGCACGAATGACGCGGTCAACGCCTTGGCCGGCGCATCTACCGTGTTCGGTGGCACCCGCGACGTGATCTCCGTTGGAAGCGCTGCGACACTCTTCTTCGTTGGCGGAAGTACGACGGTCCAGGGCGCAGCCTCGACGGTCTATGGCGGCTTGTCGAATGTGACCCTGTTCGCCACAACCGGTCAGCAATTCAACGCGGGCGCGGCGTCAAGCAACGTGTTCGTTGGTGGCTCGGCAGAATCGACGGTCAACGGCGGCAGCGGTGGCGGCAGCTTCTTCGGCGGCGCCAGTGGCGATTTGTACAGTTCGGGCGTCGGCTCGTCACAGGTGTTCGTTGGTCTTGGTGGTGCCGATACAATTTCCAGCGCCGCCGGCACCATAGCTCCAATCATTTACGCCGAGAACGCGGAACGCATGGTCCTGACCGGAGCCGCCTCGACCACGCTGGTTGCGTTTACCAATGGTGGCACCATCGACGCATCGCGCACCACCGGGACTAACGTCGTCTTCGCCGGCTTTGGCGGCAGCGGTAACGAGACGCTGGTCGGCTCGACTTCGAATGTCGACGCGAGCGGGCAGTCCCGAAGCGACATCTTCGTTATTGGTGCCGACCCGACACCGCCCCCGTCCACCGTTACGGTCACCATCGACAACTGGCACGGTGGCGACGTGTTCTACCTGACCGGGTTCCAGAGCATCGACGTCCAGACCCTAGACGGGGCTGTTAGCAATAGCCTTGCCCAAGGAGGCGTCGGCGACTTGACGGTGACGTTGAGCGACAAGACCACGATCAGCTTCGTCGGGCACCATCCGACCAACTTCATCGGTAACGCTGCGTTCTAGATCGAGCATACCATTCCCGGCTGCCTAAACTCGCGGAGACTGACGCCTTTTGAGCCGGCTTCGAACCCGCCGTGGTGGCACCGAACTCGAAGGCGTGTCCGTTGGTCAAGGTGCAAGGGACTGGTGGAGGGGGTTGGATTCGAACCAACGTAGGCTAAGCCAGCGGATTTACAGTCCGCCCCCTTTAGCCACTCGGGCACCCCTCCTGCCGCGCCGCACCTATCGCCGGGACCGCCGCGTGTCAACGAACGGACGGCTTCGCGCCGCGCCGTCCCCCCGCTAGGTTGCCGCCCATGAAACCACCCCGCCCCCCCTCCGGCGGCGGTCGCGGCCCCGACACCCGCGACCCCGCGACCAAGCCGCCCCGCCGCTCCAGCCGCCCCGTCGGCGAGTTCGGCGCCCGCGCTGCCGGGAAACCGCCCGGCCGAGCCCCGGACCGCGCCCACGCCGGCCCGCGCCCGTCCAGCCCGCGCCCCACGCCGCCCAAGCCAGTTCGCGAGCCGCGCGCCGAGCCGCTGCGCCCGGAACGGGTGCGGACCGAGCCCCGCCTCACCCTGCGAACCCCGCCACCAGCAGCGGAGCCGTCTCCTCCGCCAGTGATGAACCAGCGCGGCCGGGCGGCGGAGGCCCCGCGCGGCACCTCCTGGCTCTACGGAGTCCACGCCGTCGCCGCCGCCCTGGCCAACCCGCAGCGTCGCCTGCGCCGGCTGCTGATGACCGCCGAGGCGCAGGCCGCGATGGCCGAGCGCCAGCCGCCGCCGTGGCCGATCGGGCCGGAGCCGGTGGAGCGCGTCCGGCTCGACACGCTGCTCGGGCGCGACGCGGTCCACCAAGGGGTGGCGCTGCTGGCCGACGTGCTGGGCTCGCCGGCGTTGGCCCAGGCGCTGGAGCGGCCCGGCCCGGTGCTGGTGCTGGACCAGGTGACCGACCCGCGCAACGTCGGCGCGATCCTGCGCTGTGCGGCCGCCTTCCGCGCCGCCTGCGTCATCGTGCAGGAGCGCAACGCGCCGGAGGAGACCGGGGCGCTCGCCAAGGCGGCCTCGGGCGCGCTCGAAACGGTGCCGCTGTTGCGCGCGGTCAACCTCGCCCGCACGCTGATCGCGCTGAAAGCCGCCGGGTTCTGGACCATTGGCCTCGACGCCGGCGCGCGTCCGCTGTCCGGCGCGTCGCTGGCGCAGCGGCGGGTCGCCCTGGTGCTGGGGGCCGAGGGCGAGGGCCTGCGCCGGCTCACGCGCGAGACCTGCGACGAGTTGGCGGGGATCGCCATGCCGGGCGGCGGCGCGGCGCTGGACAGCCTCAACGTGGCCGCCGCGACGGCGGTGGCGCTGTACGAGCTGAACCGGCGCTGACGTTGGACGCGACAGCGACCGCCCGCGCGCTGCTTGAGCGGCGAGCCACCCGGCAACCGGCGGGTCCGCTTGGCGCGTTGGCGCCGGCGACCATGGACGACGCCGCGGCGGTGCAACGGGCGCTGGCGCAACTCACCGGGGCCGACCCGCCGGCCGGGTTCAAGGTTGGGGCCACCGGGGCGCGGATGCGGGCGTTCCTCGGCGTCGACAACCCGATCCCGGCGTTCATGGCCTCCCGCGACGTCCACCCCGGCGGCGTCTCGCTGCCGTTCGACGGGTTTCGCGAGCTTGGGCTGGAATGCGAACTGGCGGTGACGCTGGCCGCCGACCTGCCGCCCGGCCCCTGTGACGCCGCGACCGCGCGGGCCGCCGTCGGCTCGGTCCACGCCGCGATCGAGCTGGTCGAGAACCGCTACGGCCCCGGTCCAGCCGGCGACCTGCTGGCGGTCGGCCTGCACACCTCGGTCGCCGACCAGTTCTACCACCGCGCCGCCGTGGTCGGCCCCGCCGCTACCCCACGCGACTTGGCGACCCTCAACGGCACGCTCTCGATCGACGGCACCCCGGTCGCGTCCGGCGCCGGGGCGGAGTTGCTGGGCGACCCCTACCTATGCCTGGCGGCGCTGGCGGCACATCCGGTGGCGGCGGCGTTCGGCGGTTTGCGGCGCGGGCAGGTGGTGCTGCTTGGCAGCGTCTCGCCCCCGGTGTTCGTGAAGGCGGCCGGGCTGGTCACGGTCGAGTTCGACGGGCTGCCCGCCGCCACGCTGCGGCTGACCTAGCCCCGTCCCTGCGGCCGGCCGTGGTTGGAGCGCTCGTAGAAGTCGCCCTCCGGCGGTCCCGTGTACGGCAGCGCGCCGCACGCCTGCACGCCGAGCAGCACCGCGAGCGCCACCAGCAGAGGCCTAAGGGCGGCCATGGCTGCGCTCGTAGTTCGGGGTGTCGAACGCCGGCGCGACCGGTTGCAGGCCGCACCCGCCCAGCAACAGCCCGACCCAAGCCAGCCGAATGAACGTCAACATGCCGCCCATACACCACAGGTCGCGGCAAGTTACCCGACACAGCCGCTTGAACGCGCGCCAGCGGGGCCGCACGTCATCGCCACCCTTTGTCCGGAGAACCACCCATGCGTATCGCCATCGGCTGCGACGAGGCCGCGTTCGAACTCAAGGAGACGGTGAAGGCCGCGATCCTCGCCGCCGGCCACAACGTCGAGGACTACGGCACCAAGTCCGGCGAGACCGCCGCCTACCCCGACGTCGCGTTCGCCGTCGCCGA
>CBDCAI010000002.1:0-208943 GCA_965213845.1 Acetobacteraceae bacterium | reverse complement strand
CCCCCGCCGCCGGCGCGACGCCCGCAGCCGCCGGCGCCGTCGCCCGCGCGCCCGGTGCCGCACCGGCCCGGCCCGGCGAAGCGCCCCGCACGACGCCCGCCGCCCCCGGCGAGACGCTGCGCCTGAAGCCCGCCCGCCCCGGCGAGGAGGAAGAAGGCCCGCGCCGCCGCCCCGGCATCGTGCTGCCCGGCCGCAAGCCCGGCCCCCGCCGTGGTCAAGAAGCCCGGTGAGCTCCGCCGCGCCGGCCGGATCGACGTCATGGCCGCCATCGAAGGCGACGACGACAAAAGCCGCAGCCTCGCGTCGGTTCGCCGCCAGCGCGAGCGCGAGCGCCGCCAGCAGGAGCTGGAGGCGTTGCGCAGCGACCAGGTCAAGGTCGTCCGCGACGTGATCCTGCCCGAGACGATTACCGTGACGGAGCTGGCCAACCGCATGGCCGCCCGCATGCCCGACGTCATCAAGGCGCTGATGCGGATGGGCGTCATGGCCACGCCGGTGCAGAGCATCGACGCAGACACGGCCGAGCTGGTGGTGCAGGAGTTCGGGCACCGCGCCCGCCGGGTCAGCGAAAGCGACGTCGAGATCGGCATCGACGGCGAAGTAGACGTCGACACCGAGCTGCTGCCCCGCGCCCCCGTCGTGACCATCATGGGCCATGTCGACCACGGCAAGACGAGCCTGCTGGACGCGCTCCGCAGCACGGACGTGGCGGCCGGCGAGGCGGGCGGCATCACCCAGCACATCGGCGCCTACACGGTGACGACGAAGGCCGGCAACCACATCACCTTCATCGACACGCCCGGCCACGAGGCCTTCACCGCCATGCGCAGCCGCGGCGCCAGCGTGACCGACATCGTGGTGCTGGTGGTGGCCGGCGACGACGGCGTGATGCCGCAGACGATCGAGGCGATCCGCCATGCGAAGGCGGCGAACGCGCCGATCATCGTGGCCATCAACAAGATGGACAAGCCCGGTGCCGACCCGACCCGCGTCCGGCAGGAGCTGCTGAGCCACGAGATCGTCGTGGAGGACATGGGCGGCGACACGCAGGACGTGGAGGTATCCGCCACCAAGCGCACCGGCCTCGACAAGCTCGAGGAGGCGATCATGCTGCAGGCCGAGATCCTCGACCTGCGCGCCAACCCCGAGCGTGCTGCCGAAGGCAGCGTGATCGAAAGCCGGCTGGACCGGGGCCGCGGCCCCGTGGCGACCGTGCTGATCCAGAAGGGCACGCTGCACCAGGGGCAGATCGTGGTGGCCGGCGCCGAATGGGGCCGGGTCCGCGCGATGCTCGACGACAAGGGTAAGCAGATCAAGCTGGCCGGCCCCTCGACCCCGGTCGAAATCCTGGGCCTGTCGAGCGCGCCCTCGGCCGGCGAGCCCTTCGTCGCCGTCGAGAACGAGCAGCAGGCGCGCGAGATCAGCGAGTTCCGCACCCGCAAGAACCGCGACCGCGCCTCGGCCGGCGTGACCGCGGCGCGTGGCACGCTGGACGAGATGCTGGCCCGCATCGTGGCTGGCGAGCAGAAAGAGGTGGCGCTGCTGATCAAGGCCGACGTGCAGGGCTCGGCCGAGGCCATCCAGGCGCAGGTGCAGAAGCTGGCGCACGAGGAGGTCAGGGTGCGGGTGCTGCTGGCCGGCGTCGGGCAGATCACGGAAAGCGACGTGCAGCTGGCCAAGGCCAGCAGCGGCGTGATCGTCGCGTTCAACGTGCGCGCCACCAGCCAGGCGCGCGAGCTGGCGCAGCGGGACGGCGTGGACATCCGCTACTACTCGATCATCTACGACGTGGCGGACGACGTGGAGAAGCTGGTCCGCGGCAAGGTGGCGCCGAAGGCCCGCGAGCGGTTCCTGGGCTACGCCGAGGTCCGCAAGGTGTTCGACATCACCAAGACCGGCAAGGTCGCGGGCTGCATGATCACCGAGGGCGTGGTCAAGCGCGGCTGCGGCGTGCGGCTGCTGCGCGAGGGCGTCGTGATCCACTCGGGCGAGCTGAGCCAGCTGAAGCGCTTCAAGGACGACGTGCGCGAGGTGGCCCGCGGCTACGAGTGCGGGCTGAGCTTCGCCGGCTACAACGACCTGCGCGAAGGCGACATGGTCGAGTGCTTCGAGGTGGAGATGGTGCCGGGTTGAGCAAGAAGCCCGAGCCGGCGCCGGCCCGCAAGAAGTCCCGGAAGCCGCCTTCGGCCAAGGCGCCGACGCAGCGGCAGCTGCGCGTGGGCGAGGAGATCCGCCACGTGCTGTCGGCGGTGTTCCTGCGCGGCGAGTTCCGCGACCCGGACCTTGCGGGACAGCAGATGACCGTCACCGAGGTCCGGGTGAGCCCGGACCTGCGGAACGCCACCGCCTTCGTGGCGCGGCTGGGCCGGAGCGACGTGGACGCCCTTCTGCCCGGCCTGAAGCGCGCGGCCGTGTTCCTGCGCGGCCAGGTCGCGCACGAGATGCGGCTGCGGGTGGCGCCCAACCTGTCGTTCCAGGCCGACACGACGCTGGAGCACGCGATGCACATCGATCAGCTGATGCGACGACCGGAGGTGGCCCGGGACCTGGGAAAGGATGGACCGGCGGACGAGTAGGACGTCGCCTTCAGGCCGCTACCGCGGTTTGCACGAGGAAAATCAGGACGGGATGGATTGCGAACCGCCGACGGGGCGGAACACGGGGATCGTCCTGTCGGCAAGCCAGCAGAAGTCGCACGAGCAAGCGGTGGCCCGCCGGGCAGCCTCCAAAAAGGGCTTTCTGGCCACGATGGAGCGCTTGGCGGCGGAGTAAGCCGCCCGAGCCTGTTCTTCAAGGCGGCGATCCCCGTGTGGTATTCGGACATTCGTTCTTTCCAGATTTCACCAGCATACGTCTGAATGACGGAAGACGGATCTCGTCGACCGACGAGGCCACCGGAAACCACTTCGTCGGCTCCGACGAGCACATCGCGGGGATGGTGGCGCAACGGGTCCTGGAGACGGGCCGGGACCGTGGGCTTCGCGAGACAACATCCCTGGAGGACTTCATCGCGGCGCACCGTGGCGACGCGGCCACCCGGCGGGTCGGCACCGCCTTCGACGTGGCTTGCGCACGCGTGCTGGCTGGGAAGGCGGACGAGGCGCAGGACGACATCGAGCTCTGCCGGGCCTGGCTGGTCCGGGAGGACAGCGCCTGTGCCGCGCTGGGCGAGACACATTTCCGTTGCAGGACGACATCCGGCAGGTCCTGCCCTCGCTCGCCGCGCCGCTTCCGGAGGCGCAGGCGTTCCTCACCCGGCGGATCCAGACCCACGCGAAGGCCCTGGGCTTCATCATGGCGGGCCACGACCGCCAACCCTGACGCCCACGAGGAAGCGCGATGCCCCCTGGGCTTCCCCGCCGCGCCGGCCCTATCATGCCTTACCCCTGCCCGGAGCCCTCCCCTGACCGTCGCGCGCGACCTCATCGGCTATGCCGGCACCCCGCCCAACCCGAAATGGCCCGGCGGCGCACGGCTCGCCCTCAACTTCGTGCTGAACTACGAGGAAGGGTCGGAGGCCTCCATCGCGGATGGCGAAGGCTTCTCCGAACGCGCGATCACCGAAAGCCCGGGCCCCGACCCCGACATGAAGGGCCGCGACCTGGCTGCCGAGAGCATGTTCAACTACGGCAGCCGCGTCGGCTTCTGGCGCATCCAGCGCCTGTTCGCCGCCCGCGGCCTGCCCATGACGGTGTTCGGCTGCGCCCTGGCGCTGGAGCGCAACCCGCCGGCCGCCGCCGCCATCACCGCCGCCGGGCACGACCTGTGTTGCCACGGCTGGCGCTGGATCAAGCACTACGCCCTCGACGAGGCGACGGAGCGCCAGCATATCCGCATGGCCATCGACAGCCTGACGCGCACGCTCGGCAGCCGGCCGCTGGGCTGGTACTGCCGCTACGGCCCCAGCGTGAACACCCGCCGCCTGCTGGTGGAGGAAGGCGGCTTCTTGTACGACAGCGACGCCTATGACGACGAGCTGCCCTACTGGGTGCGGGTGGAGGGGCGGCCGCATCTGGTGGTGCCCTATACGCTGACCAACAACGACACGCGCTTCGCCGCCGGGCAGATCGGCACGGGCGACCAGTTCTTCGCCTTCCTGAAGGACGCGTTCGACATGCTGTATCGCGAGGGCCGCACGCAGCCGAAGATGATGTCCGTCGGCCTGCACCAGCGCCTGGTCGGCCATCCGGCCCGGGCCGCCGGCCTCGAACGCTTCCTGGACTACGTCGCCCGCCGGCAGGGCGTCTGGATCACCCGGCGGATCGAGATCGCGCAGCACTGGGCGGCGGTGCATCCGGCCGGGCCCGTGGAAGGATCGTCCGACCCATGACCCTGGCTGACCACATCAGGACGGAAGGCGCCCGCTGGGCCGCCCTGTGCACCGCGTGCGGCGCCTGCGTCCAGGCCTGCCCGATGCTGCCCTATGCGCCCGCCGCCGCCGCAGCCGAGCCCGGCTTCGTCGCCGCCGGCATGCGGGACGTTCTGGTGGGCGGCCCCGGCTCGCCCGCGTCCCTTGCCTGGATCGCCGCCTGCACCCGCAGCGGCCTGTGCACCCCCGCCTGCCCCGAGCGCCTGGACGCCGGCATGATGCTCCGCCTGGCCACTTGGCGCGCGAAGGGCGCGCTGAACGAGCCCGCCCGCATCCCGGTGCACGAAGACACCCAGCTTGCCGCCAAGACGAAGGCGTTCGCCCGGCTGACATTGACCGAGGAGGAGTGTGCGACATGGCTGTAGCCCCGGCCCGGGCCGTCTTCTGGTACGGCTGCAACATGACGCGGCACGGCGAGATCGTCCGCACCGTCGCCCGCCTGCTGCAGGCCCTGGGCACCGACGCCGCCCCCGCCGGCGGCCCCGGCCATTGCTGCGGCAGCCCCAAGGACGCCAGCGCACGCATCAACGAAGGCATGGCCCGCCGCACCGTCGACGGCTTCAACGCCACGGGCCGCGACACCGTCATCACCTGGTGCCCGTCCTGCCACATGAACATGCGCGACAGCATGGCCCCGGTCACGCCGCCGCAGTTCGAGACGACGCACATCACCGAGGTGCTGCACGCCCAGCGCGACGCCCTGCGCCCGCTGCTGAAGAACCCGGTCCGGCGCAGGGTGCTGCTGCACGTGCATCACGGCTTCCAGGCGCGCGTCCCGGTCAACCGCCTGGTGCCCGAGATCCTCGGCCTGGTTCCCGGGCTGGAGTTGGTGGCGCACCCGCTGCACGTCCCCGGCCATATGTGCTCGGCGCTCGCCGGGGTGCCGGGCGCGCTGGCGGATGCGCAACGCGCGACGCTGTCCGCCCTTCGGGAGACGGGCGGCGACACGCTGGCCACCATCTTCCACTCCTGCCACCGGGAGGCCGTGACGCTCGAGCGGCACGGCGTCCATGTCGCGAACTGGATCCACCTGCTGGCCGAAAGCCTGGGCTGGCCGACCGAGGACGCCTACAGCACGCTCCGCAACGCGCCGGACCCGCGCGCCGCCCTGGGCGAGGCCGGGCTCGCCGCGGTGGGCGACGTCGCGTTCGAGCGCCTGGTCGAGCCGGAGCTGCGCAAGCCCGCGCCGGTCTAACGGCCCGGACCGCCCCGGTCAGGCCTGCCGGAACGTGACGAGCGCCGGGTCGATCGCCCGCAGGATGGACGGTGCGAAGGCCTCGGCCGGCAGGATCGGCGCCGTGATGCGCTTGATCTCGATCGCCCATTCCGACTGGAACGCGAGGCTCTTCGCCAGCCCGTCATCGAGCCCCAGCGCATACTTGTTGGCGCTCGCCATCACCTCGAGCGCGTCGGCGTCGATCTTCAGCTTGTCCTTCATGGCCGCCAGCGCCTTCGGCCGGTCGGTGGCCAGCAGCGCCGTCGCCCGCTGCAGCACCCGGATCAGCGCCTGCAGCGTGTTCGGCTTCGTGTCGATCCAGTCCTGGCTCGCGAGCAGCACCGAGTGGTTGTACAGCAGCCAGTCGTCGAACCCGAGCTTCTGCGGCGTGTCCGTCACGAACAGCGTCGTGCCGTTCGCATACATCCGGCCGCCCAGCTGCTGCAGGCGATACAGGTTCGGCTGCCAGCCCAGCAGCCCCTGCACGTCGCCCTTCGATGCCGCGACGATCCCCTCGGACTGCTGCATGTTGACCAGCTGGATCTTGGACGTGTCCACGCCGAAGTCCCGCGCCAGCTTCGCCAGCAGCAGCACCTGGGAGTTGCCTTGGGTGAAGGCCAGCTTCTTGCCCTCGAGGTCCCGCGGCGTCTTCAGGGTCACGCCCGGCGCCAGCATCAGGCCCAGCGTCTCCGCGATGTCGGCCAGTGCGCTGATCGTCTTGATCGGCAGCTTCTGTCCGCTGAACACCACCTGGGTGAAGATGCCGCCCACGCCGACCGGGACGCCGCCGGCCATCATCGTCAGCGTGTCCGCCGCAGACTGGTTCCAGTGCAGGTTCACCTCGAGCCCGGCATCGGCGAAGTAGCCATACTTGTCGGCGATGGCGAGTTGCGCGCCCAGCTGCGGATCGCGCACGCCGGCGATCTCGATCTTCGTGGCCTCCAGCGTGCTGGCCGCCCGCCCGATGCGCGGCGCGGCCAGCGCCACGCCGGCGCCCGCGAGCACGGCCCGGCGACCCAGGGCCGGTTGGCGGAACCTTGTGTCTGTCATGCGGGAAACCTTCATCGTGGGGGCAGCGCGCCATCGTGGGCATAGCAAGCGCCATGCCGGGCACCGCTGCCCCGGCGAACCGCCCCTGGACGCGGCCCCGTGGCGGGCCTACACCCCCGCCTCCCTTCCCCGAAGACCCCACCCCATGCGCAAGAAACGCGGCCGGCCGCTGAACGGCTGGCTCATCATCGACAAGCCGCCGGGCCTGACCAGCACGGATGTGGTGAACAAGGTGCGTCGCGGATTCGACGCGCAGAAGGCCGGGCACGGCGGCACGCTGGACCCGCTGGCGACCGGCGTGCTGCCGATCGCCTTCGGCCATGCGACCAAGACCGTGCCCTACGTCATGGACGGCACGAAGCTGTACCGCTTCACGCTCCGCCTGGGCGACAGCCGCGACACGGACGACGCGGACGGCGCGGTGGTCGGCACCAGCCCGCTGCGCCCGACCGACGACCAGCTCCGCGCTGCCCTGCCCGCGCTGACCGGCGACATCATGCAGGTGCCGCCCGTCTATTCCGCCATCAAGGTGGCCGGCGAGCGCGCCTACGACATGGCGCGCGACGGCCGCCCCCCGGACCTGCCGCCCCGCCCGGCGCGGGTGGACCGCTTCACCCTGATCGAGCGCCCGGACGACGACACGGCGGTGTTCGAGGTGCAGTCCGGCAAGGGCGTCTACATGCGCAGCCTGGCCCGGGACCTGGCGCTCGCCTGCGGCACGCTGGGCCATATCGCCGCCCTGCGCCGGTTGCGGGTCGGCCCGTTCACGGAAGCGCAAGCGATTTCACTGGACAAATGCACGCCGCCGGACGATACCCCGCGGGCTTCCCCGGACCTTCTGCTTCCGGTCGTGACCGCGCTGGCCGACATCCCGGCGCTGGCCCTGACTGAAGCGGAGGCCTTCGGCCTGTCACAAGGCCAGGCGATCAGCCTGGTCGAGCTGATGGGCCGCATTCCATCGACGGCCGACCCCGAAGGCGGGTTGGCCCGTGCCATGGCGGGGGCGCGCGTCATCGGGCTGTGCCGTCTGCAGGACGGCATGCTGCGGCCCGAGCGCTTGCTCTAACCCCTTTTGAACGGAGTATTCCGATGTCGATCACCGCAGAGCGCCGCACGGCGCTCGTGTCCGAGTACAAGCTGGCCGATGCCGATACCGGCAGCCCCGAAGTCCAGGTGGCGCTCGCCTCCGAGCGCATCAGCAACCTGACCGAGCACCTGAAGATCCATGCCAAGGACTTCCACAGCCGCCGCGGCCTGCTGATGCTGGTCGGCCGTCGCCGCCGGCTGCTCGACTACCTGAACAAGAAGGACCACGCCCGCTACCAGGCCCTGATCCAGCGTCTGGGGCTGCGCCGCTAACCACGCCGACCCCGGCGCCCATGGGGGCGCCGGGCTGACACTGCCGCGACCGCGGCAGGGCTGCCAGCAGGCAGAAGGGCCCGCGATTGCGACGGCGCCTCCGGCCACCGGGTTCCGCGGCTGCGTTCCACAGCCGCGCCCTCGTTGCCCGAGACGCCGCACCCGCAACAGGCCCCGACGTCCGCAGGCCCTGCCCGGCGCATTGAGGGACCGAACGCATGTTCAACCACTTCCGCAAAGAAATCGAATGGGGCGGCCGCACGCTCGTGCTGGAAACCGGCAAGATCGCCCGCCAGGCCGACGGCGCCGTGCTCGCCCGCTACGGCGACACCATCGTGCTGTGCACCGCCGTCGGCGTCCGCACCCCGAAGCCCGGCCAGGACTTCTTCCCGCTGACCGTCAACTACCAGGAAAAGGCCTTCGCGGCGGGCAAGATCCCGGGCGGCTTCTTCAAGCGTGAGGGCCGGCCCTCCGAGAAGGAGGTGCTGACCAGCCGCCTGATCGACCGCCCCATCCGCCCCTTGTTCCCCGCCGGCTTCCGCAACGAGGTCCAGGTCGTCGCCACCGTGCTGAGCCACGACATGGAGAACGACCCCGACGTCGTTGCCATGATCGGCTGCTCGGCCGCGCTGACGCTGTCCGGCATCCCGTTCTTCGGCCCGGTCGCCGCCGCCCGCGTGGGCTATGCCGACGGCGCCTATATCCTGAACCCCACCGCCGACCAGCTGAAGGGCGGCCAGCTCGACCTGGTGCTCGCCGGCACCACCGAAGGCGTGCTGATGGTGGAATCGGAAGCGCAGGAGCTGACCGAGGAGGTCATGCTCGGCGCCGTCACCTTCGGGCACGACGCGATGCGCCCGGTCATCCAGGCGATCATCGAGCTGGCGGAGCTCGCCGCCAAGGAGCCCTGGCACCTGCCGGAGCCCGCGCCCGAGATCGCGACGCTCAAGTCCCGCGTCGATGCCCTGGCCCGCACCTTGATCGCCGAGGCCTACCAGGAGCGCATCAAGCAGGCCCGCCAGGAGAAGGTCGGCGCCGCCAAGAAGGCCGCCATCGCCACCCTGGTCGAGGAAGGCCTGGACGCCGACAAGGCCAAGCCGCTGTTCAAGGAGCTGGAGGCCGACGTCGTCCGCAACGCCATCCTGGACACGGGCCTGCGCATCGACGGCCGCGACACCAAGACCGTCCGCCAGATCGTGGCCGAGGTCGGCGTGCTGCCCCGCGCCCACGGCTCCGCCCTGTTCACCCGCGGCGAGACGCAGGCGCTGTGCGTGGCGACCCTCGGCACCGGGCAGGACGAGCAGATCATCGACGCGCTCGAGGGCGAGCGGCGTGAGCACTTCATGCTGCACTACAACTTCCCTCCCTACAGCGTCGGCGAGGCCGGCCGCATGGGCAGCCCGGGCCGCCGCGAGATCGGCCACGGCAAGCTCGCCTACCGCGCGATGCGCCCGATCCTGCCGGCGAAAGACAAGTTCCCCTACACCATGCGCATCGTCAGCGAGATCACGGAAAGCAACGGCAGCAGCAGCATGGCGACCGTCTGCGGCAGCAGCCTGGCGCTGATGGACGCCGGCGTGCCGCTGACCCGGCCCGTCGCCGGCATCGCCATGGGCCTCATCAAGGAAGACCGCGGCTTCGCCGTGCTGTCCGACATTCTGGGCGACGAGGACCACCTGGGCGACATGGACTTCAAGGTGGCCGGAACCGAGCAGGGCGTCACCAGCCTGCAGATGGACATCAAGATCACGTCCATCACCGCCGACATCATGAAGATCGCGCTGGAGCAGGCCCGTGAGGGCCGGCTGCACATCCTGGGCGAGATGAACAAGGCGATCACCGGGGCCCGCAGCGACGTGGCCGCGACGGCGCCGCGCATCACCGTCATCAATGTGCCGAAGGAGAAGATCCGCGAGGTCATCGGCACCGGCGGCAAGGTGATCCGCGACATCGTCGAGCAGTCCGGCGCCAAGATCGACATTGAGGACGACGGCACCATCAAGATCGCGTCGTCCGACGAGTCGAAGACGCAGAAGGCCATCGACATGATCCGCGGGATCACGCAGGAGGCCGAGATCGGCACCATCTACAACGGCAAGGTGGTCAAGACGGCCGAATTCGGCGCTTTCGTGAACTTCCTCGGCGCCAAGGACGGCCTGGTCCACATCAGCGAGCTCGCCCAGACCCGGGTCGCCCGCACCACGGACGTGGTCAAGGACGGCGACCAGGTAAAGGTCAAGGTCATCGGCTTCGACGACCGCGGCAAGGTCAAGCTCTCGATGCGGGTCGTCGACCAGGCGACCGGTGCCGACATCAGCGACCAGGTCGGCGCCAAGCCGGCCCGTGAAGGCGGGCGCGAAGGCGGGCGCGAAGGCGGGCGTGACGGCGGGCGCGAAGGTGGCGGCGGCCGTGAGGGTGGGCGTCGCGAGCGGCAGACCGCCGAGTAGCGCTGCAACACCGTCTGTGTGCCGGGGCTGGCAATCCAGCCCCGGCATTCCAATCTTCGGAAACTTGACAGCGCACTCGGGGCTCTGGCGGCAATGAAGTCAGTCAATGCGATCCGCATGGGCGGAGTGGACGTGCTGCCGCTGGTCGAAGGCGGCAAAGGGATCGGCGTGTCCACCGGGGTCTCCTCGGGCCACTGGGCCGCCGCGGGCGGCGCCGGCACCTTCAGCGCCGTCAATGCCGACTTCTACGACGCCGAGGGCAACCCCCTCGACCAGACCTACGCCGGGCGCACCCGGCGGGAGCGTCATGACGAGCTGATCCGCTTCGGCATCGAGGGGGGCATCGCCCAAGCCCGGCGCGCCCACGACATCGCCGGCGGCAGCGGCCGCATCCACGCCAACCTGCTGTGGGAAATGGGCGGGGCCGAGCGCGTCATCACCGGCGTTCTGGAAGGCGCGCGCGGCCTGGTGCACGGCCTGACCTGCGGCGCGGGGATGCCGTACCGCCTGTCCGACATCGCCGCCAAGTTCGGCATCCACTACTACCCCATCGTCAGCTCCGCCCGGGCGTTCAACGCGCTGTGGAAGCGGGCCTACAGCAAGGCCGCCTCCCTGCTGGGCGGGGTCGTCTACGAGGACCCCTGGCTCGCCGGCGGCCATAACGGCTTGTCGAACGGCGAGGATCCGACCGTGCCGGAGGACCCCTTCCCCCGTGTGCTGGCGTTGCGCAAGCTGATGCGCACGTTCGGGCTGGACCAGGTGCCCATCATCATGGCGGGCGGCGTCTGGTGGCTGGAGGAGTGGGAGGACTGGATCGACAACCCCGATCTGGGCCCGATCGCCTTCCAGTTCGGCACGCGCCCCTTGCTGACGGTGGAAAGCCCGATCAGCGATGCCTGGAAGCAGCGTTTGCTGACCTTGGCCGAGGGTGACGTGTTCCTCAACAAGTTCAGCCCGACCGGCTTCTACAGCAGCGCCGTCAACAACGGCTTCATCGCCGAGCTGCGCGAACGCGGCGAGCACCAGGTGGCCTACACCACGGAACCCGTGGGCGAGCACGTCGCCATGCTCGGCATCGGCCCGCGCAAGCGCCCGGTGTACCTCACGCCGCACGACCTGTTCAACGTCGAGGGCTGGATCGTCGCTGGGTTCACCGAGGCGCTGCGAACCCCGGACGGCACGCTGGTGTTCGTCACACCCGAGCGGGCGGCGCTGATCACCAAGGACCAGGTGGAGTGCATGGGCTGCCTCAGCCAGTGCCGCTTCAGCAACTGGAGCCAGAACGAGCCGAGCTTCGACAACGGCAAGAAAGCCGACCCCCGCAGCTTCTGCATCCAGAAGACCCTGCAGCAGGTCCGCCGCAGCGACCAGACCCCCGAAGCGATCGAACACCAGCTGATGTTCAGCGGCCACAACGCCTACCGCTTCGCCAGCGACCCCTTCTACAGCAACGGCTTCATCCCCAGCGTCAAGCAGCTGGTGGACCGCATTCTCTCAGGTCGCTGAGGCCGGGGCGTTCGGCATCATCCGCCGAACGCCCCCCGGTCGGGCCTTACAGCCCGATCCGCAGCTTCGCCCCGATCTCGCCCACCACGCCGCGGCGGAAGGCCAGCACGCACAGGACGAAGATCGCCCCCTGCGTGACGGTCACCCATGATCCGAACTGCGCCAGGTATTGCTCCAGCGTCTGGATGACTGTCGCCCCGACCACGGGCCCGAAGATCGTGCCCATGCCGCCCAGCAGGTTCATCAGCACCACGTCGCCCGACATGGACACGTGCACGTCCGTCAGCGTGGCGATGCCGAACACCAGCGACTTCATGCCGCCCGCGATCCCGGTGATGAAGCACGACAGCACGAAGGCGATCAGCTTGTAGTCGTCCGTCCGGTAGCCAAGCGACGTCGCGCGCGGCTCGTTCTCCCGGATGGCCTTCAGCACCTGGCCGAAGGGCGAGTGCACCACGCGGTGCACCAGCAGGAAGAACGCGACGAAGATGACCGCCACGAGCCAGTACATCGTCATGTCCGGCTTGAGCGAGATCACGCCGAACAGCATGCCGCGCGGCACCTGCTGGATGCCGTCCTCGCCGCCGGTGAAGGGCGCCTGCAGACAGAAGAAGTAGGCCATCTGCGACAAGGCCAGCGTGATCATGGCGAAGTAGATGCCCTGCCGCCGGATGGCCAGCGCGCCGAACACGAGGCCGAGTGCGGCGCCGGTGCAGCCGCCCAGCAGGATCGCGACTTCGGCCGACAGCCCCCAGTTCTTGGCCGTCCAGGCGGTCACGTAGCTGCCCATGCCGAAATAGGCGGCATGCCCGAAGCTGAGCAGGCCCACGTAGCCGATCAGCAGGTTGAACGCGCAGGCGAACAGGGCGAAGCACAGCACCTTCATTAGGAACACGGGGTACAGCACGAAGGGGCAGATCACGATCAGCGCCAGCATCAGCAGGAAGGCCCCGGCCTGCGCACTGGTGAAGCCCATGAACCGGAACGGCCGGGCGGTTGCGGGCGGGCGCCCGGTCACGGAGATGCTCACGGTCACGCCGCCTTCCCGAACAGCCCGGCAGGCCGGGCCAACAACACGATCACCATCACCAGGAAGATCACCGTGGCCGAGGCCTGGGGATAGAACACCTTCGTCAGCCCCTCCACGATCCCGAGGCCGAACCCGGTCACGATGCTGCCCAGGATGCTGCCCATCCCGCCGATGACCACCACCGCGAACACCGTGATGATGAAGTTGGACCCCATGTTCGGGTTCACCGAATAGATCGGCGCCGCCAGGACCCCGGCGAACGCCGCCAGCGCCACGCCCCCGGCATAGGTTAGGCTGATCATCCGCGGCACGTTCACCCCGAAAGCCTGCACCAGGCCCGGGTTCTCCGTCGCGGCCCGCAGGCGGGACCCGAGCGGCGTCTTCTCGATGATCAGCCACGTCGCCAGGCACACGATCGCCGCCGCCAACACCACCCAGCCGCGATAATTCGGCATGAACATGAACCCGAGGTCGGTCGCCCCGGACAGCTGCGAGGGGATACGGTACGGCATGCCCGAGCTGCCGAACGCGTTGCGTGCCAGCCCCTCGATCACCAGCGCCAGGCCGAAGGTCAGCAACAGGCCATACAGATGATCGAGCTTGTACAGCCGCCGGATGATCGTGCGTTCCAGCAGCAGTCCGAACAGCCCCACCACCAGCGGCGCCACGATCAGCGCCGGCCAGTAGCCCAGCGTCAGCCAGTCCGGCACGGACAGGCCGGGCGAGATCATGGCCAACCAGGTGTTCGGCGTCACCATCATCCACGCCACGAAGGCGCCCAGCATGAACAGCGCCCCATGGGCGAAGTTGATCATGTTCAGCATGCCGAAGATGATCGCGAGCCCCAGCGACAACAGCGCATAGAAGGCCCCGTTGATCAGCCCCAGCAGCAGCTGCCCGAACAGCAGCGGCCCCGGCACGCCGAACACCATGAACATGTCAGGCCTTGACCAGCGGGCACCCGCCTTCCGAGAGCGGCTTCCAGGCCTCCTCGGGCGACGTGGTGGCCACGGTCTTGTAGTAGTCCCACGGATACTTGCTCTCCGAGGGCTTCTTCACCTCGAACAGATAGGCCGACGTCAGCGCCATCCCGTCCTGGCGGATCGTCACCTTGCCGAACGCGTCGTCATCGGCCTGCATCGACTTCATCTTGGCCACCACCGTGGCGCCGTCCGACGCCGCCGCCGGCCCGAGGCTTTTGACCGCCTTCAGGAAGTGCATCGCGCCGGAGTAGCAGCCGGCATTGTTCATGTTCGGGCACACGCCCGGCATGAACGCCTGGAACCGCTTGGTGAAGGCCCGGGTCTTCTCGTTCATGTCCCAGTAGAAGCTCTCGGTCAGGTACAGCCCCGCCGCAGCCTCGAGCCCCAGACCGTGCACGTCGTTGATGTACATCAGCAGCGCCGCGACCTTCATCTTCTTCGTCAGGCCGAACTCGGCCGCCTGCTTGATGCTGTTGACCGTGTCGGCGCCGGCATTCGCCAGCCCCAGCACCGTCGCCCCGCTCGCCTGCGCCGTCACCAGGAACGACGAGAAGTCCGTCGTCCCCGGGAACGGGTAGGGCGAGGCCCCCATCACCTTGCCGCCCGCCTTGGTCACGAACGACGTGGTGTCCCGCTGCAGCTGCTGGCCGAACACGTAGTCGGCCGTCACGAAGTACCACTTGTCGCCGCCCGCCTTCACCATGGCCCCACCGGTGCTGCGGGCCAGCATGTAGGTGTCGTACGACCAGTGCAGCGTCACCGGCGTGCACTGCACCCCCGTCAGGTCGGACGTCGCGGCTCCTGCGTTCAGGAAGACCTTGTTCTTCTCCTTGCACACCCCGTTCACCGCCAGCGCGACCGAGCTGGTCGGCACGTCGAAGATGATGTCCACCCCGTCCTGGTCGAACCACTGCCGGGCGATGCCCACGCCGATATCCGGCTTGTTCTGGTGGTCGGCCGCCACGACCTCCACCTTGAAGTCGGGCGCGAACTCGGCCACCGCCTGCTTCACGGCCGCGACGGAGTTCATGCCCCCGATGTCCCGATACGGGCCGGACTGGTCGTTCAGCACGCCCAGCTTCACGACCTTGGTCTGGGCCCGGCCTCGCCGCGGGGCAGCCAGGGCGGCAGCGGCGGTGGCGCCCAGCAGGGCGCGGCGATCGATCGTCATGGCGTTCTCCTCCGGGCCCGTCTCAGGCCTTGACCAGGCTGCAGCCGCCCTTGTCGAGCGGGCGGAACGCCTGGTCCGCCGGCGTGGTCGCCAGCGGCTTGTAGTAGTCCCAGGGTCCCTTGCTCTCGGACGGCTTCTTCACCTCCCACAGATACGACGGGTGCAGCTTGCGCCCGTCGACCCGGATGGAGCCGGGGCCGAAGCAGTCGTCCATCGTCGGGATCGCCTTCATCCGCGCCACCGTCGCCGCGCCGTCCTCCTTGGCCTTGGCCGGGCCCATGTCGGCCGCCGTCTTCAGGTAGTGCAGCACGCTCGAATAGGTGCCCGCATGCACCATCGTCGGCCGCCGTGTCGCCTCCTTGGCCTTCAGGCGGTTGCTGAACGCCCGCGTGCTGTCGCTGTGGTCCCAATAGAAGCTATCGGTCAGCGCGATCCCCTGCGCCACCTCCAGCCCCAGCGAATGCACGTCCGAGATGAACAGCAGCAGGCCCGCCAGCTTCATCTTGCCGTTGATGCCGAACTCCTGCGCCTGCTTGATCGTGTTGATCGTGTCCGTGCCTGCATTGGCGATGCCCAGCACCTTCGCGCCCGACGCCTGCGCCTGCAGCAGCAACGACGAGAAGTCGGTCGTCCCCGGGAAAGGATACTTCACCCCGCCCACCACCTTGCCGCCGGCATCGTTGATGAAGCCCGTCACGTCCCGCTGCAGCGCCGCGCCGAACGCATAGTCGGCCGTGATGAAGAACCAGCTGTCCCCGCCCGCCTTCACCAGCGCGCCGCCCGTGCTCTTGGCCAGCATGTAGGTGTCGTACGCCCAGTGGATCGTGTTGGCGTTGCACGCCCCCGCCGTCAGGTCCGACGACGCGGCCCCCGAGTTCAGGTAAACCTTGTTCTTGTCTTTTGCGACACCCGCCACGGCCAGCGCCACGGCGCTGTTCGCCACCTCGACGATCACGTCCACCTTGTCCTGGTCGTACCACTGCCGCGCGATCCCCGCCCCCACGTCGGGCTTGTTCTGGTGGTCGGCCTGCAGAACCTCCACCGTCCAGCCCTTGCCGGCCACCCCGTAATCCTCCAGCGCCAGCTGCGCCGCCTTCACCGCCAGCGGCCCAGCCAAGTCCTGATACGGACCCGACAGGTCGGTCAGCACTCCCACCTTCAGCGCGTTCGCCCCCTGCGCCCGGGCGCTTCGGATCAGCGGCAGGGCGGCGGCGGTTCCAACCAGGCTCCGGCGTGAGATGATCATGTGCGTGTCCCTCGATGCCCGGCTTATACGCCGAGGTAAGTGTGCAGCTTGTCCATGTTCGCCGACAGCGCGGCGTTCGGGATCATGTCGATGATGCGGCCATGCTCCATCACGTAGTGCCGGTCCGCCACCGTCGCCGCGAAGCGGAAGTTCTGCTCCACCAGCAGCACCGTGAAGCCGCGCGCCTTGATCTCCCGGATCGTGTGGCCGATCTGCTGGATGATCACGGGCGCCAGGCCCTCCGTCGGCTCGTCCAGCAGCAGCAGCCGCGCCCCCGTGCGCAGGATGCGCCCGATGGCCAGCATCTGCTGCTCCCCGCCCGAAAGCTTCGTCCCCTGGCTGTTCGCCCGCTCCTTCAGGTTGGGGAACAGCGTGTGGATCTCGGCGACGCTCATGCCGCCGGGCGCGATCTGCGGCGGCAGCATCAGGTTCTCGGTCACGTTCAGGCTGGCGAAGATGCCCCGCTCCTCCGGACAGAAGGCGATCCCCGCCCGGGCCACCGCGTCGGGCGCCATCCGCGCCGTCTCCTGGCCCTTGAAGCGGATGCTGCCCTCGCGCCGCGGCACCAGGCCCATGATGCTCTTCATCGTCGTCGTCTTGCCGGCCCCGTTGCGGCCCAGCAGCGTCACGACCTCGCCTTCGTTCACGTCGAAATCCACCCCGTGCAGGATGTGGCTCTCGCCGTACCAGGCGTTCAGCCCGCCGATCTGCAGCATCGGCCCACCTTGCAGAGGTCCATCAAGCATCGGGCGACCCCAGATAGGCCGTGATCACGTCCGGGTTCCTGCTGACGCTGGCATAGTCGCCCTCGGCCAGGATCTGCCCCCGCGCCAGCACCGTGATCCGGTCGCACAGACCCTCCACCACGCTCAGGTTGTGCTCCACCATCAGGATCGTCCGCCCCTCCCGGATGCGCCGGATCAGCTGTACTACCCGGTCCACATCCTCGTGCGTCATGCCTGCCGTCGGCTCGTCCAACAGCAGCATCTCCGGGTCCAGCGCCAGCGTCGTCGCGATCTCCAGCGCCCGCTTGCGCCCGTACGACAGCAGCGCCGCCGCCGTCTCCTCGTAGCCTTCCAGCCCCACGTCGGCCAGCAGCGCGCGGGCCCGGTCGTCGTACTCGTGCAGCAGCGTGTCGGACCTCCAGAAGTCGAACGACGCGCCCCGCTGCCGCTGCAGCGCAAGCTTCACGTTCTCCATCGCCGTCAAATGCGGGAACACCGCCGAGATCTGGAAGCTGCGCACGAGCCCCAGCCGCGCCACGGCCGCCGGCTTCAGCCCGGTGATGTCCTGGCCCTTGAACCGGATCTGCCCGCGCGTCGGCGCCAGGAACTTCGTCAAAAGATTGAAGCACGTGGTCTTGCCCGCGCCGTTCGGCCCGATCAAGGCATGGATCGTCCCGGCCTGGACGCGCAATGCGACGTCCTTGACCGCGAGGAACCCTCGAAACTCCCGCGTCAGACCTGACGTTTCCAGGATGGTGTCGGACACCCCGGCGCCTCCCTTGTTGTTATGCTTGCCTTGCGACGCTGATTTGCATATCGGCACCCCGCGCGCAAGATTGTTCCAACACCAAGGGGCTTGTCGCGTGACGAAATCGCTGAAGATGCGGAACCTGCTGTTCGCCCCGGGCGACAGCGCCCGCAAGGCGGAGAAGGCGCTGTCCTCCGCTGCCGACGGCGTCATCCTCGATCTCGAGGACAGCGTCGCCCCGTCCAACAAGGATGCAGCCCGCGCCACGGTCGCCGCATTGCTGCCCACGCTCTCCCATCCCGGGGTCTTCGTCCGCGTCAACCCGCGCGGCACCCCATACTACCTGGCGGACCTCGCGTCCGTCGTCCCCGGCCGCCCCGCCGCGATCCTGCTGCCGAAATGCACGGGGCCGCACGACATCGAGGCGCTCGACCATCATCTCGAGGTGCTCGAGACGGCGAGTGGCCTGCCCCCCGGCAGCATCGCGGTCATCGCCCTGGTGACCGAGACCGCCGCCTCGCTGCTCGCCATGGATTATCGCCGCGCACCCGCCCGGCTGCAGGCCCTGTGCTTCGGCGCCGAGGACCTCTCGGCCGACCTGGGCATCGCGCCCCGCGACGCCGCCGGCGCCTACGCCGCCCCGATCGCCGCCGCCCGCGCCGCCACCCTGGTCGCCGCCGCCGCCGCGGGCCTGGCCGCGATCGACACCCCCTGGCCCGACCCGCGCGACCCCACGGGCCTGCAGCGCGAGACCGCCGCCGCGGCCGCCGACGGCTTCATCGGCAAGCTGTGCATCCATCCGGACCAGCTGGCCGCCGTCGCCGCCGCCTTCACCCCGAGCCCAGCCCAGCGCCACTGGGCGATCCAGGTCCGCGACGGGTTCGCCGTCCGCCCCAACGAGGGCGTCTTCGTGCTGGACGGCAAGATGATCGACCGGCCGCACCAGAAGCTTGCCGAGCGCATCCTCGCCGCCGGGTGAGCACCCCGCCGCCCGCCCCACCCGCCCCGGCATGGGTTGGCCCGCCGGCCCTCGTAGTTCCTGTATGGACCCCCTATCTTCCGCCCATGGCTGACGCTTCCGCCCTGCCCTCCCCGACCGTCGACGCGCGACCCGACGAATCGCTGATCGCGCTGGCCGCCCTGGGCGACCGCGAGGCCTTCGACGTGCTGGCCGGGCGCTGGAGCCTGCGCCTGCGCCGGGCCGCCATGCGCGTCCTGGACGACCCGGCCGCCGCCGAGGACGTCGCCCAGGACACCCTGCTGCGCGCCTGGACCCGGGCCGCCAGCTACCGGCCGGACCAGGCCGCCGTCGGCACCTGGTTGCACCGGATCGCCGTCAACGCTGCCATCGACCGCGTCCGCGCCACCCGCCCCAGCGTCGAGGTCTCCGACGAGCTGGTCGATGCCGGCCCCTCCGCCGAGCTGGTGATCGCCGGCCGGCAGCGCCACGCCCTGCTGCGCGACGCCATCGCCAGCCTGCCCGACCGGCAGCGCGCCGCCATCACCCTCACCTATGGGCAGGGCTGGTCCGGGCAGCGCGCCGCCGACTCGCTCCGAGTCTCCGCCCGCGCGCTGGAGGGTCTGCTGCACCGCAGCCGCAAGGCGCTGCGCACCTACATGGAGCAGCGCGGCGAATGACCCGCGCGCCCATGAGCATGCGGCGGCTGGAATGGCTGCTCCGCGCCCGGGGCCCCGCCATGGCCTGTTGGCCGCAGGCGGACCGGGATGCCGCCCTGACGCTCGCCCGCACCGAGCCTGCCGCCCGGTGGGCCCTGGCGGACGCCCTGGCCGACGAGGACGCGCCCTGCGTCGACGCCGCCGGGCAGTTCCGCATGCAGTGCAGCATCCGCACCGCCCTCGCCCCGCTCGGCCGTGGCGTGCGCTGGGGCGTGCTGCTCGCGTCCCTCGCGGCCGGCCTGTGGCTCGGCCTGCTCCCGCACGAGGCGGAGGGCGTCGGCAGCCTCCTCGGCACGCTGCAGGCCAGCACGCCCGCCACGGTGCTGGCCGCGATCGAGCCGTGACCGCGACCCGCCTCGGCTCCTGACGCGATGACCCGATTCCGGCTGCTCGAACCCTGGCGCACGCGGCTGCTTTGGCTTTCGCTCGGCCTCAACGTCTTCGCCGTGACCCTGCTGGCCGTGCCGCACCTGCGGCCCGGCCATCCGCCGGGGCCCCCGCACTTCGACACCCTGATCGAACGCCTCGCCCGGAACCTGCAGGAGCCGGACGCGGCCCGCTTCCGCGACTCGATGGCGCGCGAACGCCCCTGGTGGGAGCTGGGCCGCCAAAAGCTGGACGAGGCACGCCAGGCCGTCGGCCGGAGCGTCGGCCACGAGCCGTTCGACCCCGCCGCCGTCCACGCCGCCCTGCAGGCCATGCAGCAACGCGTGGTCGAGGGCGCCACCCGGTTCGACGACAGCCTGGTCATGGCGCTGGGCACCCTCTCGCCGGAGGGCCGGGCCCGCTTGGCCGAGTTCGTCCGCCGGGGACCGCGATGACCCAGGTCTCGCGCCGCGCCGCGCTCCGTGGCGCCGCAGCCCTCGGGGCCGCGGGCCTGGTGGGCCTGCCCGGCTGCAGCCTGGGCCCCGCCTACGAGCGCCCGGCGCTGGATCTGCCGGCCGCCTTCCGCGCCACCGCCCTGTCTGCCGCCGACGCCTGGCCCGGCCCCGAGTGGTGGCGCAACTTCCACGCGCCCGAGCTCGATGCGCTGATCGAGCGGGCCCGGTCGTACAACCAGGACCTTCTGGCCGCCGCCGCCCGCGTGATCCAGGCCGACGCCCAGGTCCGGGTCAGCGGCGCGCCGCTGCTGCCCAGCGTCACGGGGAACGGCGGGTACAACTACAGCCGCAGCGGCACCGGAAGCAGCCGCAGCCGCAGCACCGGCAGCATCGCCAGCGGTAGCGTGGCCAGCAGCGCCACCTCGGGCGCGGTCGCCGGAACCGGCAGCACGACCGGCCTGACGACCGGCACCACGTCCGCCAGCCACTACTTCGACAGCCGCATCGACAGCCTGTCGCTGGGCGTCAGCTACGACCTGGACTTCTGGGGCAAGAACCGCGCCCTGTTGCAGGCCGCCCAGGCGACGGCGCTGGGCAACCGCTTCGACCAGGTGACGGTGGCGCTCACCGTCGTCACCTCCGTCGCCACCACCTACTTCCAGGTGCTGGCCGGGCAGGACCGCCTGGCCGTGGCCCGGCGCAACCTGCGCGACTCCGAGCGCATCCTGTCCACCTACCGGGCCCGGCTGGGCGCCGGCACCGCCAACGCGCTCGACGTCTCGCAGCAGGAGGCGCTGGTGGCCGGGCAACGCGCGCAAATCCCCAACTACCAGAACACGATCGAGCAGCAGCGAATCGCGCTCGGCATCCTGGTCGGCACCCCGCCCGAGCGGCTGAACGTCCAGGGCGGCACGCTGAACGACCTGCCGCTGCCGGGCGTCGCCCCGGGCCTGCCGAGCGAGTTGCTGCTGCGCCGCCCCGACGTCGCCTTCGCCGAGGCCCAGCTGATCGCCGAGAACGCCGACATCCGCGCCGCCCGCGCCGCCTTCTTCCCCGATGTCACGCTCACCGCGTCGGGCGGGCTCACCAGCGCCGCCCTGTCCACCCTCACAGGCCCCGGCACGCTGGTGGCGCAGTTCGCCGCCGCCCTGGCCCAGCCCATCTTCGACAACGGCCTGCGCCGCGGTCAGCTGGAGGCCGCCAAGGGCCGCTTCCTCGAGCTCACGGCCAGCTACGGCAAGTCCATCCTGCAGAGTTTCACCGATGTCGAGCAGGCCTTGACGGCCCTGCGCTACGCCACCGAGCAGGAAGAGCTTGAACGCCAGGCCGTCGCGGTCGCACAACGGTCCGCGGACATCGCGCGCGCACAGCTGGAGGCCGGGACGATCGACATCATCACCTCGCTGAACACCCAGCAGACCCTGTACAACGACCTGGACCTGCTGACGCAAATCCGCCTTGCGCGCTTCCAGGCGCTGGTCAACCTGTACAAGGCCCTGGGCGGCGGCTGGCAGCAAGGACCCACCCCATGAAGCGGCTGTTGATCGTCCTGGTGCTGCTGGGGGCCGCGGGCGGCGCGGGCTGGTGGTACTACGACACCCATATGCGCCCCGCCGACCAGGTCGCCGCGTCCGGCCCGGCTGGCCAGGCTGCGGCCCCCGCCGCCGGCCCCCGCCGCCGCGGCGCGCCGGACCCGAACACGCCCATCCCGGTGCTGGCCGCCCGCGCCGAGAAGAAGGACGTGCCCATCTACCTCGACGGGCTGGGCACCGTCGCCGCGTTCAACCTGGTCAACATCCGCCCCATGATCGACGGGCCCCTGCTGGAGGTGGCGTTCCGCGAAGGCCAGGACGTGCGCAAGGGCGACGTGCTGGCCCGCATCGACCCGCGGCCCACCCAGGCCGCGCTCGACTCCGCGGCCGCCAAGAAGCAGCAGGACGAGGCCACGCTCGCCAACAACCGGCTGGACTTCGCCCGCTACACCAAGCTCGCCAACGGCCAGGGCAGCAGCCAGCAGCAGATCGACACCGCCCGGGCCCAGGTCAGCCAGCAGGAGGCGCTGGTCCGAGTCGACCAGGCCAACATCGACACCGCACGCACCAACCTCAGCTACACGACCATCCAGGCGCCAATCGACGGCCGGGTCGGCATCCGCCAGGTGGACGTCGGCAACATCGTCCATGCCAGCGACGCCAACCCCATCGCGACGCTGGCGCAGCTGAAACCCATCTCGGTCCTGTTCACGCTGCCCCAGCAATCCCTGTCGCAGGTCGCCGCCGCCATGCAGGACGGCATGCCGGACGTGCTGGCCATGTCCGGCGGCGGCCGCACCGCCATCCTGGACCGCGGCCAGCTCACCGTGCTCGACAACCAGGTGGACGCCGCCACCGGCACGATCAAGCTGAAGGCGACCTTCCCCAATGACGGCCTGAAGCTCTGGCCCGGCGGCTTCGTCAATGTCCGCCTGCTGATCGAGACGCAGCGTGGCGTGACCACCGTGCCCACCGCCGCCGTGCAGCGCGGCCCGCGCGGCGCTTACGTCTTCGTCGTCGCGGCCGACAAGTCGGTCAAGCGCACGCTGGTCAAGATCGGGCACGAGGACGAGACGCTGGCCGTCGTCACGGCCGGGCTGCAACCGGGCGACCAGGTCGTCACCGACGGCGCGCAGCGCCTGAGCGAGACCTCGAAGGTGGCGGTCGCCGGGCCGGACGGCAACGCGCCCGACGCGGTCCCGCGCGAGCGGACGGCCCCCGGCACCGCACGGCGCGGCGGCGCCCGCACGGCGGGCTGACCCCCTGTGAACATCTCCGCCCCCTTCATCGCGCGCCCGATCGCCACCTGGCTGCTCGCCATCGCCGTCATCCTCACGGGCGTGCTCGGCTACCGCGCCCTGCCCGTCTCCGCCCTGCCCACGGTCGACTTCCCGACCATCCAGGTGACGACGCAGCTGCCGGGCGCCGGGCCCGACACCGTGGCCACCCTGATCACCGCGTCGCTGGAGCGGCAGTTCGGGCAGATCACCGGCCTGTCCAGCATGACCAGCACCAGCAGCGAGGGCACGAGCCAGATCACGCTGCAGTTCAACCTGTCGCGCAAGATGGACAGCGCCGCGCAGGACGTGCAGGCCGCCATCAACGCCGCCGCCGGCACCCTGCCCGCGACGCTGCCCTACCCGCCCGTGTATGCGAAGGTGAACCCCGCCGACGCGCCGATCCTGTCGCTGGCGCTCACCTCCGACAGCATCACGATCGACAAGGTGAGCGACGCCGCCGACACGCTGCTGCAACCCAAGCTCAGCCAGATCGACGGCGTCGGCAAGGTGACCGTCCAGGGCGGCCAGCGCCCCGCCGTGCGCGTCCGGATCGACCCGGCCCGCGTCGCCGCCTACGGCCTCAGCCTCGAGGACGTCCGCAACGCCGTCGCCGCCGCCAACGTCAACGGCGCCAAGGGCGGCTTCGACGGCCCCCGGCAGGCCTATTCGCTGGGCGCCAACGACCAGCTGATCACGCCCGACGCCTACAAGGACCTGGTTGTCGCCTACCGCAACACCGCCCCCGTCCGCCTGTCCGACATCGGCAGCGTGGTCGGCGGCGTCGAGAACGACCGCGTCGCCGGCTGGTATAACGGCCACCAGGCCGTCGTGCTCGACATCCAGCGGCAACCCGGCGCCAACATCGTCGCCACCGTCGCCGCCCTGAAGGAGGCGCTGCCCGCCCTGCAGCGCGCCATCCCCGCCGCCATCCTGATGCAGGTCGTCACCGACCGCACGGAAACCATCCGCGCCTCGGTCGACGACGTGCAGTTCACCCTCGTGCTGTCCATCGGCCTTGTGGTCTTCGTCATCTACCTCTTCCTCCGCAGTGCCCGCGCCACGCTGATCCCGGCCATCGCGCTGCCGCTGTCGCTGGTCGGCACCTTCGGCGTCATGGCGCTGTGCGGCTACAGCCTGGACAACCTCAGCCTCATGGCGCTGACCGTCGCCACCGGCTTCGTCGTCGACGACGCCATCGTCATGATCGAGAACGTCGTTCGTTACATCGAGCAGGGCGTCCCGCCGCTCGAGGCCGCCTACAAGGGTTCGGCGCAGATCGGCTTCACCATCGTCTCGTTGACCATCAGCCTGGTCGCGGTGTTCATCCCGCTGCTGTTCATGACGGGCGTCGTCGGGCGGCTGTTCAACGAGTTCGCCGTCGTGCTCAGCACCTCGGTCGTCGTCTCGGCCGTCGTTTCGCTCACGCTCACCCCCATGATGTGCGGCCGCTTCCTTCGCGCGCACGAGAAGCCGAGCCGCCTGACCGCCTGGTTCGAGCATGGGTTCCAGGCCTCCGCCCGCCTCTATGCCCGCACCCTGTCCGTGGCGCTCCGCTTCCAGGGCCTCACGTTGCTGGTGGCCGTGCTGACGCTGGTCGGCACCATCGTGCTCTATGTCGTCATCCCCAAGGGGTTCCTGCCGCAGCAGGACACCGGGGTGATCATCGCCGTGACCGAGGCCGCGCAGAGCGCCTCCATCCCGCGCATGCAGGTGCTGCAGACCCGCCTGGCCGAGATCGCGCGCCAGGACCCGGCCGTGCTGGGGGTGTCGAGCTTCGTGGGCGCCGGGTCGATCAACGCCACGCCCAACACCGGGCGACTGACCATCGCGCTGCGGCCGCACAACGACCGCGACGCCGCCCCGGTCGTCATCGCGCGGCTGCAGCAGGCGATGGGCGGCGTCCCCGGCATGGCGGTGTTCATGCAGCCGGTCCAGGACATCCAGATCGGCGCGCGGATCAGCCGCACCCAGTTCCAGTACACCCTGATGGACACCGACGCGCAGGAGCTGAACACCTGGGCGCCCCGCCTGCTGGACAAGCTGCGCACCATGCCGAACCTGCAGGACGTGACCACGGACCAGCAGACCGACGGCTTCTCCACCCGCGTCGAGGTGGATCGCGAGGCGGCGATGCGCCTGGGCGTCACGATGCAGGCGGTGCAGGACACGCTGTACGACGCGTTCGGGCAACGGCAGATCAGCACGATCTTCAGCCAGTCGAACCAGTATCGCGTCGTACTCGAATCCAACCCGGACTGGCAGGCCGACCCCAACTCCCTGCTGCGCCTGCGGGTGCCGGCGACCAACGTGCTGAACAACGTCACCAGCGGCACCAACAACAACGGCACCACCACCGGGTCCAACACCGCCACGACCACGGCCGCCAACCAGGTCCCGCTCTCGGCCATCGCCCGCATCGTGCGCGAGACGGCGCCGCTGGCCATCACCCACCAGTCGCAGTTCCCGTCGATCACCTTCAGCTTCAACCTGGCCGAGGGCGCCAGCCTCAGCCACGCGGTGGACGAGGTCGCGCAGGCCGAGGCGGCGATGGGCCTGCCCCCCACCATCGTCGGCAGCTATTCGGGCGACGCGGCGGAGTTCCAGGCCAGCCTGTCATCCGAGCCGTGGCTGATCGGCGCCGCCGTCGTGGTCATCTACATCGTACTGGGCGTGCTCTACGAAAGCACGATCCATCCCGTCACCATCCTGTCCACCCTGCCGTCGGCCGGGATCGGTGCCCTGGTGGCCCTCATGCTGGCCGGGCAGGACCTCTCGCTCGTCGGGCTCGTCGGCATCGTGCTGCTGATGGGCATCGTGAAGAAGAACGCCATCATCCTGATCGACTTCGCCATCGAAGCCGAACGGCTGCACGGTCGCACCCCGGAACAAGCCATCGTCGAAGCCTGCGCCCTCCGCTACCGCCCCATCATGATGACCACCGCCGCCGCCCTGCTCGGCGCCCTGCCGCTGATGCTGGAACACGGCACCGGCTCCGAACTGCGCTACCCGCTGGGCCTCACCATCGTCGGCGGCCTGCTGCTGAGCCAGATCCTGACCCTCTACACCACCCCCGTCATCTACCTGTTCTTCGAACGCGCCCGCCTCCGCTTCACGCGCCAAGTTCCGGCACCTGCGGAATGAATCGAGCATCTGAAAGACTTGGTCTTGCCCGGGCTTGTCCCGGGTATCCACGCCGCGCAACGGGCACAGACCCGTCCCGCACCTCAGCCAGGATTACCCCGCATGACCAACCCAGCCTTCCAAGCTCGCGTACGCTGCCTGACGTTCTTCTCGCGCTGAACTGCATCCGCAATCGTCTCGTGCCGCTCGAAGTACACCAAGCAGTGCAGATCGTATTGTGTCGTGAACCTCTCCACGACCTCCCGATGCTGCCACACCCGGCGCACAAGGTCGGACGTCACGCCCACATACAAGCTGCCGTTCGGCCGATCGGTCATGATGGAGACCCAGGCATCCAGCATGGGGCGAGGGTCACGTCACTCCGCCGCCAGTCAAGCCCAAGAGAGTGGCGGGATGCAGGCCTTCCGCTGTCGGTCGGCAAGGCCGGCGCTTCCATCACGGCGTGGAAAACCGGGACAAGCCCGGTCATGACGGCGGTCGTGGGGTCCGGACATGCGTCGCGCGTAGGCCCCGACACCATGACCCCCCGCCCATGAACCTCTCGGCCCCGTTCATCCGCCGTCCGGTGGCCACCATCCTGCTGGCCATCGGCCTCATGCTGGCCGGGACCGTCGCCGTGCGCTTCCTGCCCGTGGCGCCGTTGCCCAGCGTCGACATTCCCACCATCGTCGTCATCGCCGCGCGGCCAGGGGCGGACCCCGAGACCATGGCCGCCAGCATCGCCGCCCCGCTGGAGCGCCGCCTGGGCGAGATCCCGGGCGTCACCGAGATCACCAGCACCAGCAGCATCGGCAATGCCTCGATCGTCATCCAGTTCGACGTCGACCGGAACATCGAGGGTGCCGCCAACGACGTGCAGGCCGCCATCAACGCCGCCTACACCGACCTGCCCAGCGACCTGCCGACCCGGCCATACTATCGCAAGTTCAACCCGGCCGACGCCCCCATCCTGACGCTGTCCATGACCAGCGACACGCTCAACACCGCCCAGCTGTACGACGCCGCCGACACCATCCTCGCCCAGCGCCTCAGCCAGGTGGACGGGGTCGGCCAGGTCACGGTCAACGGCGCCGACAAGCCCGCCGTCCGCGTCCGCCTGAACCCCGCCGCCCTGCGCGCTACCGGGCTCAGCAGCCAGGACGTCTACACCGCCATCCGCAGCAGCAACGTCAACGGCCCCGTCGGCAACTTCTCCGGCCCGGACCGCGCCGAGGGCCTGACGATGAACGGCCAGATCAGCCAGGCCGCCGACTACGCGGCGCTCGTGCTGAAGTCGCAGAACGGCGCCGTCGTCCGGCTCAGCGACGTCGCCACCGTCATCAACGGCGTCGCCAACACCAAGGTCGCCGCATCTGAGGGCCGCAAGCCCGCCATCCTGCTGACGCTCACCAAGTCCGCCGGCGCGAACGTCATCGACACCATCGACCGGGTGCGCGAGGTCCTGCCGCAGCTGCTGACCTGGATCCCGCCCGACATCACCGTCCGCACCATCAGCGACCGGACCAGCACCATCCGCGCCAGCGTGCAGGACGTGGAGGTCACGCTCGGCATCAGCGTGGTCCTGGTGCTGATGGTCGTGGCGCTGTTCATGCGCCGCCTGGTGCCCACGCTCGCCGCCGCCGTCACCGTGCCGCTCAGCCTGTCCGGCACGCTGGCGGCCATGTACCTGCTGGGGTTCAGCCTCAACAACTTCAGCCTCATGGCGCTCACGATCTCCGTCGGCTTCGTCGTCGACGACGCCATCGTCATGATCGAGAACATCCACCGCCACCAGGAAAAGTTCATGCCCGCGCTGGAGGCGGCCCTGCTCGGTGCCCGGCAGATCGGCTTCACCGTCATCTCCATCAGCATCTCGCTGGTGGCCGTCTTCATCCCCATCCTGTTCATGGGCGGCATCCTGGGCAAGCTGTTCCACGAGTTCGCGGTCGTGCTGACCGTCGCGATCGGCACCTCGGCCGTGGTGTCGTTGACGCTGACGCCCATGATGTGCGGCGTGTTCGGCGCGGGCCGGCCGCCCCGGGGCCTGTGGGCCCGCATCGATGCCCGGGTCGACCGCATGTTCGTCGCCGTCCAGGCCCGCTACCTCCGTTCGCTCGACTGGGCGCTGCGGCACCGCAAGCTGATGCTGGTGGTGACGCTCGGCCTCGTGGTGGGCACCGTCGAGCTGTATCGCCTGGTGCCGAAGGGCTTCCTGCCCATCCAGGACACCGGGCTGATCCAGGGGGGCACCCTCGCCAGCCCCGACATCAGCTTCGCCGCCATGGCCGAGCGCCAGCGCCGGGTCGTGGACGTGATTTTGGCGGACCCCGCCGTCGACAGCGTCGGCAGCACGATCGGCGCCACCGGCGGCTTCGGCGCAGGGTCCAACCGCGGGCAGCTGACCGTCTCGTTAAAGCCGCCGGCCGAGCGCGGCGTCAGCAGCGAGGAGATCATCACCCGGCTGCGCCCCAAGATCGTGCAGATGGCGGGGATCCAGACCTTCCTCTATTCCGCGCAGGACCTGCGCGGCGGCGGGCGGTCCGGCGGCAGCGGCTTCCAGTTCGTGCTGCTCGACCAGGACCTGACGGAGCTGCGCGCCTGGACCATCCGGCTCGAGGCGGCGCTGCAGGGCACCCCGGGGATCGAGGACGTCACCAGCGACCAGGACCGTCCGGGCCCCCAGGCCGACGTCGTGATCGACCGCGAGGCCGCGTCGCGCCTCGGCGTCTCGGTCAATGCGATCGACACCGCCCTGAACAATGCCTACGCGCAGCGCCAGGTCTCCATCATCTACACGCAGCGCAATCAGTATCGCGTCGTGCTCGAAACTCTGCCCGGCCTGCAGATCGACCCCTCGCTGCTCGACAACATCTACGTCCCCGGCCGCGGCAACACGCAGGTCCCGATCGGCACCCTGGTCCGGCTCGAGCGCAACACCGCCCCCCTCTCGGTCAAGCACCAGGGCCAGTTCCCCGCCGCCAGCATCAGCTTCAACCTGCTGCCCGGCACATCGCAGGGCGATGCCATCACCCTGGTGACGGAGAAGGCCGCCGCACTCCGCATGCCCGAGGGCGTGCACACCGAGTTCGCCGGCAACGCCCAGTTCCTGCAGAAGTCGCTGGCCACCCAGCCTTTGCTGATCGGCGCGGCGCTGGTCGCCATCTACATCGTGCTCGGCGTGCTGTACGAAAGCTGGATCCACCCGCTCACCATCCTGTCCACCCTGCCCTCGGCCGGCATGGGCGCGCTGCTGGCCGTGCTGGCCACGGGGTCCGACCTCGGCATCCTGTCCATCATCGGCATCGTGCTGCTGATGGGCATCGTGAAGAAGAACGGCATCATGCTCGTGGACTTCGCGTTGGAGGTGGAGCGGGAGCGCGGCCTGCCCGCCCAGGCCGCCATCCTGGAAGCCTGCCGCGAGCGCTTTCGCCCCATCGTCATGACCACCCTGGCCGCCCTGTTCGGCGCCATCCCGCTCGCGCTGGCCAGCGGCACCGGGTCCGAGTTCCGCCGCCCGCTCGGCATCGCCATCTGCGGCGGCCTGATCGTCTCGCAGCTGCTGACGCTCTATACGACCCCGGTCGTCTACCTGGCGCTCGAACGCCTGGCGGGCGGACGGCGCAACAAGATCGTCGCCGGGCCGCTACCGGCGGAGTAGCGGTTCAGCCCTTCGCCCCAGCCGCGTCCAGAGCGCCGACCACCATCCCGGCCTTGACCGGCGCGGCATCGAGCCGCATCGCCGTGGTCACCAGCGCCACATGGCTGAACGCCTGTGGGAAGTTGCCCGTGAAGCGCTGCGCCCGCGGGTCGTACTCCTCGCTCAGCAGCCCCACGTCGTTGCACAGCGCCACCAGACGGTCGAACAGCGCCCGCGCCTCGGTCGTGCGCCCCTGCATGTGCAGGGCCGACGCCAGCCAGAAGCTGCACGCCAGGAACGCCCCCTCGCCATCGGGCAGCCCGTCCGAACCTTTCTCGGCCCGGTAGCGCAGCACCAGCCCGTCCACCACCAGGTCCCGCTCGATGGCCGCGACCGTGCCCACGACCCGCGGATCGTCCGCCGGCAGGAACCCGGTCATCGGGATCAGCAGCAGGCTGGCGTCGAGCGCGGTGTCGCCGAAGCTCTGTACGAAGCTGCCCAGGCCCTCGTCATACCCCCGGGTGCAGACCGCGTCGTGGATGCGGTCCCGGATGCCCTCCCAGCGCGCGATGTCGCCCTCGAACCCGAACTGACGGGCATCCTTGATCCCACGGTCGAACGCCACCCAGGCCATCACCTTGCTGAGCGTGAAGTGGCGCCGCCCGCCCCGCGTCTCCCACATGCCTTCGTCCGGCTGCTCCCAGATCGTCTCCAGGTGCTCCAGCATGCCGCGCTGCAGGCTCCAATCCGTATCGTCGAGCAGGTCCATCTGCCGGGCCGCGTGCATGGCGCTCATCACCTCGCCATACACATCGAGCTGCAGCTGCGCCGAGGCCGCGTTGCCGGTCCGCACCGGGCGGGACCCCGCGTAGCCCGGCAGCCACGGCAGCTCCGCCTCGTCCAGCCGCCGTTCGCCGCCCAGGCCATACATGATCTGCAGCTGCGCCGGGCTGCCCGCCACGCTGCGGTGCAGCCACTCCGCCCAGGCCTGCGCCTCGGCCGTGTAGCCGGCGCCCATGAACGCGAACAGCGTCAGCACCGCGTCCCGCAGCCAGCAGAAGCGGTAGTCCCAGTTCCGTACCCCGCCCGGCGCCTCCGGCAACGACGTGGTCGCTGCGGCCACGATCCCGCCCGTGGGCGCGTAGGTCAGGCCCTTCAGTACCGTCAGCGACCGCTTCACCGCATCGGCCGCCAACCCGTCGTAGCGCAGCTGCGACGACCAGCCGCGCCAAAACGCCTCCGTCTCGAACAGCGCGTCCTCGGCATGCGGGCTCTGCGGCAGCTTCAGGTTCGACGGGCCGTGCGTCAGCACGAAGTTCACCCGCTCGCCTTCGCCGACGCTGAAGCGGGCCACCGTCTTCATGTCTTCGCCGTGCAGCGGCACCGCCGTGCGCAGCATGACCATCTCGGGCCCCGCGATCGCGACGATCCCGTTGGCGCCCGGCCGCTGCGTCACCCAGGGGATCGTGATCCCGTAGTCGAACCGCAGCACCAGCTCCAGCCGCATGTCCACCCGGCCCCGGCGGCCCTCCACGATCCGCACCACGCTGCTGTTCGCGCTGCCCGGCACCATGAAGTCGATGACCGCCACCTCGCCCGATGCGGTGCGGAACAACGTCTCCAGCACCAGGCTGCCGTCGCGGTAGTGCCGCGTCGCCGGCCCCGCGGCATCGGCGGGGGCGATCAGGAAGCGTCCGTGCTCCGGCGTGCCCAGCAGGGCGGCGAAACAGGCCGGGCTGTCGAAGCGCGGCAGACACAGCCAGTCGATGCTGCCGTCCCGCCCCACCAGCGCGGCGGACAGGCAATCCCCGATCAGCGCGTAGTCCTCGATCCGCTGGCTGCCGGGCGGTTCCGTCGTGTTGGGGGCGGGGTCCGCATCCACAGGGACGCGGGCGTCAACGAGTGCAGCGTCAGTCATCGGGATCAGACGTTTCCGGCAGCAGCTTAGTTCCCCGCGGCCGGGCCCAATCCCGACCACCATGTGCCCCTGACGCAGCAAGCCCCGCGATTCTGCCGGCCGGGCGGCAGCATTGCGACCGTCATGGTTGACTTTTCCGCCCTATTTCCCGATATGCCGCCTGTGCGCGCCTTGGTGCGCGGTGCCCGCCGGCCTTGGCTGCGCCGGGCGCACCGAGAACCCCTCGATGAACGAGATCCTGCGTTTGATGGAAAACACCACCGCCCCGGCGGACGATACGATGCATGGGCCCATCCAGACCACAGGTCCGGACGCCATTCCGCATGAGGCGGTTATGGCGGAGCCTGCGGCAGACGCCGTCGACCATCCTGCCGCCGAGGAGCCCGTTGCGGCTCCCGAGTGGACGGCCCCCGAGGCGATGGCGGCCGAGTCGCGAGACGATGAGCCCGAACCGGACCATGAACCCGACTCTGCCCCAGCGGAGGAGGAGAACGGCTTCGAGGCGCTCGGACTCTCGCCCGAGATCCAGCGCGCCCTGCTGGAAAAGGGCTATCGCGCGCCGACGCCCATCCAGGCGCAGGCCATCCCCACCGTGCTCATGGGCCGCGACGTGCTCGGCTGCGCACAGACCGGCACCGGCAAGACCGCCGGCTTCGTCCTGCCCATGCTCGACATCCTGTCCGCCGGACGCTCCCGCGCCCGCATGCCGCGCAGCCTCATCCTGGAACCCACGCGGGAGCTGGCGCTCCAGGTCGCCGAGAACTTCGTCCAATACGGCAAGTATCTGAAGCTCACCCACGCCCTGCTGATCGGCGGCGAGAGCCTGAACGACCAGAAAGAGGTGCTGATGAAGGGCGTCGACGTCCTGATTGCCACCCCCGGCCGCCTCATGGACCTGTTCGAGCGCGGCGGCCTGCTGCTGACCGACACGAACCTGCTCGTCATCGACGAGGCGGACCGCATGCTCGACATGGGCTTCATCCCCGATGTCGAGAAGATCGTCGGCTTCCTGCCCCGCAACCGGCAGACGCTGTTCTTCAGCGCCACCATGGCTCCCGAGATCCGTCGCCTGGCCGACGCCTTCCTCTCCAATCCCAAGGAGATCACGGTCAGCCGCCCGGCGAGCGTGGCGACGACCATCGTCGCCGGGCTGACCGTCGTGGACGACCTCGACAAGCGCGAGGCGCTGCGCCGCCTGCTCGCCAGCCAGAACGTACAGAACGCGCTGATCTTCTGCAACCGCAAGCGCGACGTGGACATCCTGTTCAAGTCGCTGAAGCGCCACGGCCTGAGCGTCGGGCAGCTGCATGGCGACATGAGCCAGCCCGAGCGGTTCGCCACCCTGGCCCGCTTCAAGGCGAACGAGGTCCAGCTGCTGGTCTGCAGCGACGTCGCGGCCCGCGGCATCGACATCGGCGGCCTCAGCCACGTGTTCAACTTCGACGTGCCGATCCATGCCGAGGACTACGTCCACCGCATCGGACGCACAGGCCGGGCCGGCATGACCGGTCATGCCTTCACTCTCGCCACCCCGGACGATCGCGGCTTCGTCTCCGCCATCGAGAAGCTGGTCGGCGCCGAGATCCCGCGCTTCACCGTCGAAGGCATGGAGCTGCTGGCCTTCAGCGAGGATGACGGCCGGCGCCGCCGTGGCGGCCGCACGCGCCCGAAGCCCGAGGTGAAGGCCAAGCTGCCCGTCCGCGAGGCCGCGCGCGAAGGCGACGCCCCGCTCCGCAAGCCCCGCCGCAGCCGCAGCAAGCCGGCCGATGCGCCGATGGTCGCCGATGTGCCGATGCCCGTCGACGCGCCGCAGCCCGACGTTGCCGACGCCGTCATGGAAGCCGCGCCAGCCCCCGCCGAGGCGCCCCGCCGCCGCGAGCCCCGCACGGACCGGCCCGCCCGGCGCGACGACCAGGGCCGCGGCCGCGGCCGCGGCGACGAGCCCCGTGCCCGGAACGACGAGCCGCGCGCCCGCAGCGGTGGCGACGAACCCCGCACCCCCCGCCCGCGGGACGACGACCGGGTGCGTCCCCGCGACGAGCCCCGCCGCCACTACCGGCGCGACGACGACCTCGGGCCATCCGTCATGGGCTTCGGGGACGACGTGCCTGCCTTCATGATGCTACGCTCCCGCACCGCCCGCGCCACGGAGCCGGTCGCCGAAGCCGAATAGGCGCGTCGCAACGAACAGGTCGAGGGAGGTTTCACCATGAACGTCGTGTCCCCCGTGCAGGCACCCGAAGCGGTCGCCGAGTCGCACGTCTCCGCCAGCCACGCCCGCAAGCTCGGCCCGTTCAAGTGGGACGACGCCCTGCTGATCGAGGGTCAGCTGACCGAAGACGAGCGCGCCATCCGCGACGCCGCCCACGACTACTGCCAGGACAAGCTGTTCCCCCGCGTGCTGGCCGCCAACCGGCACGAGACGTTCGACCGCGAGATCATGAACGAGATGGGCGAAATGGGCTTCCTGGGCGCCACGCTCGACAGCCACGGCTGCGCGGGCGTCGGTTACGTCGCCTATGGCCTGATCGCCCGCGAGGTCGAGCGGGTCGACAGCGGCTACCGCAGCGCCTTCAGCGTGCAGTCCTCGTTGGTCATGTACCCCATCTGGGCCCATGGCTCCGAGGACCAGAAGGACCGCTTCCTGCCCAAGCTGCGCAGCGGCGAGTTCGTCGGCTGCTTCGGCCTGACCGAGCCCGACGCCGGGTCGGACCCGGCCAGCATGCGCACCCGCGCGAAATCCGTCGATGGCGGCTTCCTGCTGAACGGCTCCAAGACCTGGATCACCAACGCCCCCATCGCCGACGTCTTCGTCGTCTGGGCCAAGAACGACGCGGGGGAGATCAAGGGCTACATCCTGGAGCGCGGCATGAAGGGCCTCGACGCGCCCAAGATCGAGGGCAAGTTCTCGCTCCGCGCCTCCGTCACCGGCATGATCATGATGCAGGACGTCTTCGTGCCCGCCGCGAACGAGCTGCCGCACGTGAAGGGCCTGCGCGGCCCCTTCTCCTGCCTCAACAACGCCCGCTACGGCATTTCCTGGGGCTCGCTCGGCGCCGCCGAGTTCTGCTGGCACGCCGCCCGCGACTACACGCTGCAGCGTATGATGTTCGGCCGCCCGCTGGCCGCCGCGCAGCTGATCCAGAAGAAGCTGGCCGACATGCAGACCGAGATCACCCTCGGGCTCCAGGGCGCCCTCCGCCTCGGCCGCCTCATGGAGGAGGGCCAGGCTGCCCCCGAGATGATCAGCCTGATGAAGCGCAACAACTGCGGCAAGTCGCTCGACATCGCCCGCGCCGCGCGCGACATGCACGGCGGCAACGGCATCGCCGACGAATACCACGTCATCCGCCACGTCATGAACCTCGAGGCGGTCAACACCTACGAGGGCACGCACGACGTCCATGCGCTCATCCTCGGCCGCGCCCAGACCGGCCTCTCTGCCTTCGGTGCCTGACCCGGGCCCCGTCCGCGTCGGCGCCCTGGGTGCCGACGGGGACGGGGTCGCCGTCCTGCCGGATGGGACCACGCTGTTCCTGTCCGGAACGCTGCCCGGCGAGACCGTGCAGCCCGGCACGCCGGAGAAGCGCGGCAAGGCCTGGGCCGCCTCATCCTCCATCCTGATCCCCGCCCCCGACCGCGTCGTGCCGCCCTGCCGTCACTTCGGCCCCTGCGGCGGCTGCGCGGTCCAGCACATGGCGGACCCGGCCTACGACGCCTGGAAGCGCGGGCTGCTCGAGGAGCCCCTCCGCAAGCTGGGCTTCACCGGGACCCTGCCGCCCCTGGCCCGCACCCCGCCCCAGGCCCGCCGCCGCATGGACCTCGCCATCAGGCGGGAACGCGGCGGCGCGATCCTGCTCGGCCTCCACGCCCGGCGCTCGACGGGGATCGTCGACATGACCGAATGCCCCGTCATGCACCCGGCCCTGTTCCGCCTGGTCCAGGAGCTCCGCCCCGTCCTGCGCAGCCTCGACGGCTTCCGGCAGGAGGCCTCGGCCGCCATCAACCTGCTGGACAGCGGGCCCGACCTGCTGCTGCGGACGGATGCCGCCCTGACCGCCCGCGACCGCACCCGGCTGACGGCCCTGGCCGAGGCGCTGCACCTGCCTCGCATCGCCTGGGCCCCCGGCGAGCGCGCGCCCGCCGAACCCGCCTGCCTGCTCCATCCCGCCATCACGGCGTTCAGCGGACACGCCACCCCCATCCCGCCGGGCGCGTTCCTGCAAGCGTCCTACGAAGGCGAGGCGGCCATCCAGGCCGCCGTCCTGGCCCTTCTGCCGCCCGGGATCAAAGGCAAGGCCCGAGTCGTGGAGCTGTTCGCCGGCTGCGGCACGCTGACCCACGCCATCGCCGAACGCGCTCGCGTCCAGGCCTTCGAGGGCGACCCGGACCTCACCAAGGCCCTGCACGCCGCCGCCAATCCCCGCGTGACCGTCGCCATGCGGGACCTCGCCCGCCAGCCCCTGCAGGGCCCGGAGCTGAAGAGCGCAGCCGCCGTCGTGCTGGACCCGCCCTGGGGCGGCGCCCTGGCCCAGATGCCCGCCCTGGCCGCCTCCGGCCTGCCCATCGTGTATGTCTCCTGCAACCCGCAGGCCCTGCTGCGCGACGGCCGGGTGCTGACCGCCGCCGGCTACCGCGTCACCGGTGCTTTCGGCATCGACCAGTTCCTGTGGTCCGCCCGGGTCGAGGGCGTCGTCGGCTTTGCCAAATGAAAGACCGCCCATGACCACCATGGATGACTGCCTGTCCGGCCGCGTCTCGCCCCAGGTGGCGATCGCACGCCTGCTGCTGCAGGGCCATGACGCCGCCGCCATCGCCGCGGCGCTCGACGCCGCCGGCCCGCATCCCGCCGTGGCCGCCATGCGCGCCCTGGTGCAAGCCCGTCCCCACGCGCTCGATGACCTGGCCGCCGAGCTGACCCACACGGCCAGCGGTCCCGACCCGCAGGCGGGCGTCGCCGGCGTCGCATCGTTCTTCGACCGCGCGGTGCGCCACTCCGCCGAGGCCAGCGTCGCCCTCTATTCGCTCGGCGACCCCGCCATCCTGGCCGCTGCCACCGCGGAGATCGTCGCCTGGCTGGAGGCCGGGCGCCTGCTCTCTTCCGCTACGGACGTGCTCGACCTCGGCTGCGGCATCGGCCGCGTTGCAGCCGCCCTGGCCCCCCGATGCCGCACCGTCCTCGGCCTCGACGTGTCGCAGGGCATGGTCGACGAGGCGGTGCGCCGCATGGAACCCCATTCCAACGTCACCATCCGCCACACCGATGGCGCAGGCCTCGACACGCTGCGCGCCGACGCCTTCGACCTGATCCTGGCGATCGACAGCTTCCCCTACATCGTCATGAACGGCGCCGACCTGGCCCGGCACCACGTCCAGGGCGCCGCCCGCGCGCTGCGGCCCCAGGGCACGCTCTGCGTCCTGAACCTGTCCTACCGCAACGACCCCGAGGCCGACGATGCCGACGCGCGCGACTGGGCGGCGGCGAGCGGGCTGACCCTGGTCCAGGCCGGCACCCACCCCTTCCAGCTCTGGGATGGCGCCGCCTACGTCTTCTTCCGCTGAACCGCCCCTATTTCACCAAGGCGCAGCCGCCCTGGTCGAGTGGCCGGAACGCCTGGGCCGCCGGGATCGTCGCAACGAGCGAATACAGGTCCCACCGCGACTTCGACTCGGCGGGGGTCTTCACCTTGAACACGTACATCGGGTGGATCGCCCGTCCGTCCGCCCGCACCGTCACCGGGCCGAACAGCTTGTCCGGGATCGGCGCCGCCTTCAGCGCCTCGACCACCTTTTCGCCCTCGATGCTGCCCGCCGCCTTGGCCGCGCGCAGGTAGGCCAGCACCGACGAATACACCCCGGCCTGGTTCTCCGTCGGAACCCGCCCCGGCATCTTCTCGGCGAACCGCTTCGTGAACGCCCGGCTCTCGTCGTTCAGGTCCCAGTAGAACGCCTCCGTCAGGGTCAGGCCCTGCGCCGCCTCCAGCCCCAGCGCCTCCACGTCCACGATCTGCGTGAACAGGCCGGTCAGCGTCGCCTTCTTGTTCAGGCCGAACTCCGCCGCCTGCTTGACGGCGTTGATGAAGTCCGTGCCCGTGGACGCGAACGCGATCACCCCCGCGCCCGACGACTGCGCCTGCAACAGGTACGACGAGAAGTCCGTCGTCCCCAGCGGGTGCTTCACCGATCCCGCGACCTTTCCGCCCAGGCTGGTCAGCACGGAGGTCGTGTCCCGCTCCAGCGCCTGGCCGAGCGCGTAGTCGAACCCCACGAAGTAGAAGCTGCCCTTGTCCTTCAGCGCCCGCGCGGCGGAGTTGCCGAACGCCCAGGTGTCGAACGTCCACTGGAACGTGGTCGGCGCGCAGGCCCGGCCCGTCAGGTCCGACGTGCCGACGTTGCTGCCGATGAACGTCCGGTGCCGCTCCCGCAGCACGTCGTTCACGGCCAGGCCCACGGCCGAGTTCACGGCGTCGGCCACCGCGACCACGTTGTCCCGGTCCACCCAGGCCCGCACGATGCCGCTGCCGACATCCGGCTTGTTCTGGTGGTCGCCATACACGATCTCGACGACGACATCCGGCGCCTCGGCCTTGAAGTCGTCGGCAGCCAGCTGGGCGGCCACGACGCTGCCCTTGCCCGACTGGTCGGCGAAGGGGCCGGACTGGTCGTTCAGCACGCCGATGCGGATGGTGCCGGGCAGCTGCGCCCAGGCGGCCGGCGCCCAGGCGTTGGACACCACGGCGGGGGCGAGCACGAGATAGGCGGCGAGCACGATGGGGCGCATGGGACGAAGGCTCCTCTCTGCGCCTCACGCGCAGTTCCGGCCTTTATACGAGCAGGTGCTCCGGGATGGATAGGCCGAGGCGCGTGGGAATCTCCCACACCTCGTCCACCCGCCGGACCGGCTTGAACCCGGCCGCCAGGTAGTTCGGCAGCGCCCTGGGGTGGTCCGCCGTGCAGGTGTTCAGCGTCACCGCCCGCGCCCCCCGCTGCCACGCCGCGTCCAACGCTGCGGACAGGAAGGCGCGGCCGATCCCGGTGCCCACCGCATGCGGCAGCAGGCCGAAATAGCTGATGTTCACCACTGGGTGCCCCCGCGCATCCAGCTCGAACGTCCCGGCGGGCTCGCCGCCCCGGTACAGCACGTGCACGGAGACCTCCCGATGGCCCAGCACGGCATCCAGCGCCGCATCCGACATGGTCCGCCGCAACCACCAGACGTAGGACGCGCCGACCGTGTCGTACAGGTAGCGGTAGAACGGCACGCTGCAGCGCGTGAGCCGCACCAGGGTCGTGTCGTCCGGCAGCGCGGGCCCGGATGGCGGGCGCACATCCTGCCGCAGGAACGTCACCGTCACCCCCACGCGGACCGTCGCGGACGCGCGCGCGGCCCCCGCCTGCAAAGGCCACGGCACGGTTAATCGTCCAGGAAGCTGCGGAGCTTGCGGCTGCGGCTCGGGTGTTTCAGCTTGCGCAACGCCTTGGCCTCGATCTGCCGGATGCGCTCCCGCGTCACGTTGAACTGCTGGCCCACCTCCTCCAGCGTGTGGTCGGTGTTCATCCCGATGCCGAAGCGCATCCGCAGCACCCGCTCCTCGCGCGGGGTCAGGCTGCTCAGCACCCGGGTCGTCGCCTCCCGCAGGTTCGCCTGGATCGCCGCGTCCAGCGGGATCACCGCCGCCTTGTCCTCGATGAAGTCGCCCAGATGGCTGTCCTCCTCGTCACCGATCGGCGTCTCGAGGCTGATCGGCTCCTTGGCGATCTTGAGCACCTTGCGCACCTTCTCGAGCGGCATGCCCAGCTTCTCGGCCAGCTCCTCGGGCGCCGGCTCGCGGCCGATCTCGTGCAGCATCTGCCGGCTGGTGCGGACCAGCTTGTTGATGGTCTCGATCATGTGCACCGGGATGCGGATCGTCCGCGCCTGGTCGGCGATCGACCGGGTGATCGCCTGGCGGATCCACCACGTCGCATAGGTGCTGAACTTGTAGCCGCGGCGGTACTCGAACTTGTCGACCGCCTTCATCAGCCCGATGTTGCCCTCCTGGATCAGGTCCAGGAACTGCAGCCCGCGATTCGTGTACTTCTTGGCGATCGAGATCACCAGCCGGAGGTTGGCCTCGATCATCTCCTTCTTGGCCCGCGCGCTGTCCCGCTCGCCGCGGCTGACGGTCTGGTAGACCCGCCGGAACTCGGGGATCGGCAGCCCGGCCTCCTGCGCCACCTCGCCGATCTTGGCACGCACCAGGAGCACCGGCTCCGCATGCTTGGACGCGAACGCCTTCCACGCCTTGCCCGGCAGCTGGCCGACCCGCTCCATCCAGTTCGGATCCAGCTCATGGCCCCGATGCTCGCGCAGGAAGTCGTCGCGGCCCACCTTCGCGCTCTCGGCCATCCGCAGCATCTGGCCTTCCAGCCCGTTCAGCCGCTGGTTGATCTGCTTGAGCTGGACGACCAGCTCCTCGATCCGGTTGTTGTGCAGCCGGACCTGCTCGACCTTGCCGACCAGCTCTTCCCGCTGCTTCTCGTACGTCTTCTCCGACCGCACGGTCACCGCCTCGCCGGACGTCATCGTGTCCAGCCGGCGCGACTGCACCTTGTGCAGCTTCTTGTACAGCGACTCGATCTCCTCGAAGGTCGCCAGCACCTCGGGCTTCAGCTTCTCCTCGAGCGCCGAGAGCGACATGCCGGGACCCTCGCCCTCGTCGCCGTCATCGAGATCCTCCGGAACCTCGAACGCCGCCTCGGGCGCCCCCGGGACGGCCGCCCCGGCCCCTGCCTCGCCGCCCGCCCCCGCTTCACCCGGCACCGCCTCGCCCGCCCCGGGCTCGCCCGCCGCCACGGCCGGCTCCGCCCCGTCCTTCGGGCCGCCCTGCGTCGCTTCCAGGTCCACAATGTCGCGCAGCAGCATGCGCCCGGCCTTCAGCGCGTCGTGCCACTGGATGATCGCCCGGAACGTCAGCGGGCTCTCGCACAGCCCGCCGATCATCATGTCCCGCCCTGCCTCGATCCGCTTGGCGATCGCGATCTCGCCCTCGCGCGACAGCAGCTCCACGCTGCCCATCTCGCGCAGGTACATCCGCACCGGGTCGTCCGTGCGGCCAAGGCTCGCCTCGTCGACGTTGCCGGTGGTCTCGCCTTCCTCCTTCTCCTCGTCCTCGGCCTTCTCGGCCTTGGGCGCGGGCTCCCCGTCCTCCTGCTCCTCGCTCTCGACGACCTGGATGCCCATCTCGCTGAGCATCGCCATCACGTCTTCGATCTGCTCGGAGCTGTTCTGGTCGCTCGGCAGGACGGCGTTCAGCTCGTCGAACGTGATGTAGCCCCGCTCCTTCCCCTTCGCGATCAGCCGCTTGACGGCGACCGCGTTGGTGTCGAGCAGGGTGGTGTCGCCATCGGCGTCCGGGGCAGCGGCCTCGGTGGACACGGCTTGTTTCGTCGCCATGGGTGAAGGGACTCCGTTGTCGGCCGGCCCGGGCGTCCCCGGCGGCGGTGCCATCTACAGGGGGATCGGTCCGATCCCGGAATACTCAATCCGTGTCGACGTCGACCAGGTCAAGCCGGGCCTGCAGCAAGCCCTGAAGCCGCCGTTGCGAGGCATCGGTCGGCTGCTCGCGGAAGTCGCGGTCGGCCTGCGCCACTTCCTCGTCCAGCCGTTGCAGACCACGCATCAGCCCGAACAAGTGCCACCATTCACCCTCCGCCTCCGCCGGCATCGCGCCCGCGCGGGCGCTGGGCGGCAGCGGCATCGCGGCAGACAGGACAAAGGACGTGTCTTCGGTCAAACCAGAGGCGTTGAGGTGGGCAAGCAAGGCCTCGGAGTCAAGCGTTTGCACGTCATCGGTGTGCAGGATTGCGTCCCGCACACGCTCCAACGCCGGGGGCAACGCCAGGCTGGCCCAAGCCTCCTCCACATCGTGCAGCAATGCGGGGTGCCGCAGCAGGATGGCGGCCAGGCAGCGCGCCCGCTCGTGCTGCACGGCCTCGGCGGGCGCCGGGGTCCGCGGCGCCCGGGCCCCACGGCCCGCCGGCACCCGCCCGCCCTGCTTCCCGGGCCGCCGGTCGGGCCGCGTCGCGAAAAAACGGCCAATCAGCGCCGAGCGATACTCCTGCGCCAGGGACTTGTCCGCGATGCGCCCCGCCGCCGCCTCCAGCCGGCCCCGGAAGGCGGCCCGTGCCTCGGGTGTCTCCCCCCCACCCTCGCGCAGCACGTCGAACAACGTGTCCACCAGCGGCCGTGCCCCGTCCAGCACCGCCTGGAACGCCGTCGGTCCCTGGCTGCGGACCAGGTCGTCCGGGTCCTTGCCGGCCGGCAACGTCGCCAGCCGCAGCGACCGTTCGGGCGTCAGCAGCGGCAGGCACAGCTCCGCCACCCGCGCCGCGGCCCGCGCGCCGGCCGCATCCCCGTCGAAGCACAGCGTCGGCATCGGCGACAGCCGCCACAGCGCCTCCAGCTGCTCCGCCCCGAGCGCCGTACCCAGCGGCGCGACCGCCCCGCCGAACCCGGCCTGGTGCAGCGCGATCACGTCCATGTAGCCCTCCGCCACCACCAGCGGGCCGCGGCGCACCCCCTCCCGCGCCAGGTCCAGGGCGTAAAGGGTGTGCTTCTTCTGAAACAGCCGCGTCTCGGGCCCGTTGATGTATTTCGGCTTCGCGTCGCCAAGAGTCCGGCCGCCGAAGCTGATCGTCCGGCCGCGCCGATCCCGGATCGGGTAGGTCACGCGCTGCCAGTACAGCTCCCGCGCCGGCCCGTTCTCGTCGGGCCGCAGCAGGCCCGCCTCCTCCATCTGCCGGGCATCGATCCCGGCGCGGGCCAGCACGGCCGTCAGGCTCCCCCGCCCCTCGCCGCTCCAGCCCAGCCCGAAGGCTGCGATCGTCGCCTCCGACAGTCCGCGCCCACGCAGATAGGCCAAGCCTGCCTCGCCGTCCCGCGTATGCAGCAGCCGCACGAACTCCGCCTGCGCCGCCTCCATCACCGCGTGCAGGCCCAGCCGCTCCTGCTCGACCTCGATGGCCCGGGGCGACGCCTGCGGGACCTCGAGCCCCGCCTCGGCCGCCAACGACTCCACCGCATCGATGAACGGGCTGCCCTGCGTCTGCATGACGAAGGTGATCGCATCGCCATGCGCCCCGCAGCCGAAGCAGTGGAACCCGTCCTCGTATACATAGAAGCTGGGCGACTTCTCGTTGTGGAAGGGGCAGCACCCCGTCCAGTTCCGCCCCGACTTCTTCAGCTGCACGCGACGCGCCACCAACGCATGCATGGGCGTCCGCGCCCGCAATTCGTCCAGGAAGGCGGCCGGCAGCGCCATCAGGGGGTCAGGCGGGCTTTGACCAGCGCGCCGGCCCGTCCCATGTCGAGCACCGCCCCGTGCCGCGTCTTGAGCGCCGCCATCACCCGGCCCATCTCCTTCGGGCTGCTGGCCCCCGTCTCGGCCAGGGCGGCCGTCACCGCCGCCTCCAGGGCCGCATCATCCATCGCCGCCGGCAGGAACCCCTCGATGACGGCGATCTCGGCCACCTCCTTGGCCGCGAGTTCCGGACGATGGCCTTGCTCGTACAGCACGATCGACTCGCGCCGCGACTTCACCATGGTCCGCAGCATGGCCGTGATCTCGTCATCCGGGATGGCGGTGACGCCTTTGGGCCGGGCCGCGATGTCCATGTCCTTCAGTCGGGCCAGGACCATCCGCAGCGCGGAGGTGCGGGCGGCATCCCCGGCCTTCATGGAAGCCTTCAGGGCGGTGGTGAAGGCGTCACGGATCGACATCACAGGCTCCTGGTAAGTTATTTCCCATCCCCACAGGCAACGCTTGAAGCGGGAAGTCTGTTCTCGTATGCTGCAGCCATGATGAGCATCGATGACGTGATCGACAAGCTGGGCGGGGCGGACGCCGCTGCCAAACTGACCGGGGTCGGCCTGGAAGCCATCCGCAAGTGGCGCCAGGCCCGTGCCGTCCCACCCAAGCATTGGTCCGCCATCATGGCCGCCACCGGCCTGCCGGTCGAGGCCCTGTCGGACGCCCCGGCCTCGGACTCCGCCGTTCCCCCGGGTGCCACCGCCGTGCTGGTCCTGGCCGACGGCGCCGTGTTCTGGGGCCGCGGCTTCGGTGCCCACACCAAGGGGCGCGTCGGCGAGGTCTGCTTCAACACCGGCATGACCGGCTACCAGGAGACGATCACCGACCCGTCCTATGCCGGGCAGCACATCGTGTTCACCTTCCCGCACATCGGCAACGTCGGCGCCAACCTCGAGGATATGGAGGCGACCACCATCGCCGCCCTGGGCATCGTCGTGCAGCAGGACGTGACGGAGCCCAGCAACTGGCGCGCCGTGCAGGGCCTGGACGCCTGGATGCGCGCCAAGGACCTGCCGGGGATCGCCGGGATCGACACGCGCGCACTGACGATGCGGGTGCGTGACGGCGGGGCGCCCACCGGCGTGCTGTCTTACCCGCTCGACGGCCGCTTCGAGCTGGCCGGCCTGGTCGCCCAGGCCACCGCCTGGCCGGGGCTGGAGGGCATGGACCTCGCCAAGCAGGTCAGCTGCACGCAGAGCTACACCTGGACCGAGGGCACCTGGGCCTGGCCCGGCACCCACGCGGCGCCCGAGCCCCGGCACCACGTCGTCGCCGTCGACTACGGCGCCAAGCGCAACATCCTGCGCTCCCTCGCCCAGGCCGGCTGCCGGGTCACGGTCGTGCCCGCCACCGCGACCGCCGAAGACATCCTGCGCCACGCGCCCGACGGCGTGTTCCTCAGCAACGGCCCGGGCGACCCCGCCGCCACCGGCGTCTATGCCGTGCCCGCCATCCAGGGCGTGCTGGCCCGCAACGTCCCGGTGTTCGGCATCTGCCTCGGCCATCAGTTGCTGGCCCTGGCGCTCGGCGCGAAGACCTACAAGCTGGACCGCGGCCACCGTGGCGCCAACCAGCCCGTCAAGGAACTCGCGACCGGCAAGGTCGAGATCACCAGCCAGAACCACGGCTTCGCCGTCGAGGACACCTCGCTCCCGCCAGGGGTCCGCATCACCCATGTCAGCCTGTTCGACGGCAGCAACGAAGGCATCGACTGCATCGAGAAGCGCGCCTTCAGCGTCCAGTACCACCCCGAAAGCAGCCCCGGCCCTGCCGACAGCCAGCACCTGTTCCGGCGGTTCGTGGCCGTGATGGATGCAAGCTGATGTCTCAGTCTCGGCTGGCCGCCACCGCACGGGAAAGACGCATGCCGAACATCACGATCAGCAGCCTGTCTCCCGACACCATCCAACGTCTCGAGCGGAGAGCCGCCAAGAATGGCCGCAGCATGGAAGCGGAGATCCTCGCGATTCTGGAAAATGCCGTCATGGCGGGTCGTGAACCAGGTCTTGGGACTGCGCTTGCCGAAATAGGCCGGACGCTGGTGATGGAGGTCCGGGGTCACTCGGAAGGATGGCTTCCACCGGAGAGCTGGAAGCGGATCAAGCGGCACGAAAACCAGCAAGCGGAATCTTAGCGAGCACCCCATGCCCAAACGCACCGACATCCACTCCATCCTCATCATCGGCGCCGGGCCCATTGTCATCGGCCAAGCCTGCGAGTTCGACTATTCGGGCGCCCAGGCCTGCAAGGCGCTCAAGGCCGAGGGCTACCGCGTCATCCTGGTCAACTCGAACCCCGCTACCATCATGACCGACCCGGGCCTCGCCGATGCCACCTACATCGAGCCGATCACGCCCGAGATGGTCGAGAAGATCATCATCCGCGAGAAGCCCGACGCCCTCCTGCCCACCATGGGCGGCCAGACCGCGCTCAACGTCGCCATGAAGCTGGACGCCTCGGGCGCCCTGACCCGGCACGGCGTCGAGCTGATCGGCGCCAACGCCGAGGTCATCGACCGCGCCGAGGACCGGCTCAAGTTCCGCGACGCCATGAGCGAGATCGGCATCGAAAGCCCTCGCAGCGGCATCGCCCACTCCCTCGAGGATGCCCGCACCGTCCTGGCCGAGGTCGGCCTGCCCACCGTCATCCGCCCCAGCTTCACCATGGGCGGCACTGGCGGCGGCATCGCCTACAACCGGCAGGAGTTCGAGGCCATCGTCGCCAGCGGCCTCGACGCCAGCCCCACCACGGAGGTCCTGATCGAGGAAAGCGTCCTCGGCTGGAAAGAGTACGAGATGGAGGTCGTGCGCGACCGCAACGACAACTGCATCATCGTCTGCGCCATCGAGAACGTGGACCCCATGGGCGTCCATACCGGCGACAGCGTCACCGTGGCCCCCACGCTGACCCTGACCGACAAGGAATACCAGGTCATGCGCGACGCCAGCATCGCCTGCCTGCGCCGCATCGGGGTCGAGACCGGCGGATCCAACGTCCAGTTCGCCGTCAACCCGGCCGACGGACGCCTGGTCGTGATCGAGATGAACCCCCGCGTCAGCCGCTCCTCCGCCCTGGCCAGCAAGGCCACCGGCTTCCCCATCGCCAAGATCGCCGCCAAGCTCGCCGTCGGCTACACGCTCGACGAGCTGGCCAACGACATCACCAGTGTCACGCGCGACGGCGTGACCGTCGGCAGGACCCCCGCCAGCTTCGAGCCCACGATCGACTACGTCGTCGTCAAGATCCCCCGCTTCACCTTCGAGAAGTTCCCGGGCACCCCCGCCCTGCTCAGCACCAGCATGAAGTCGGTCGGCGAGGCCATGGCCGTCGGCCGCTGCTTCGCCGAGGCGCTCCAGAAGGGCCTGCGCAGCATGGAGACGGGCCTGCACGGGCTCGATCCCGTCGAGCCCCCCGGCGATGGCGGCCACGACGCCTTCCGCGCGGCCCTGTCCGCCCCGCGGCCCGACCGGCTGCTGATGGCCGCCCAGGCGCTGCGGGCGGGTCTGTCGGTCGAGGACATCCACGACGCCTGCAAGTTCGATCCCTGGTTCCTTCGCGAGCTCCTGCGCATCGTGGAGGCCGAGCGCCAGGTCGCCGCGGCCGGCCTGCCGGACGAGGCCGGGGCCATGCGCCGCCTGAAGGCCCTCGGCTTCTCCGATCACCGCCTCGCCGTCCTCGCGGGCAAACGGGAGCCCGAGGTCGCTGCCCTCCGCACTCGGCTCGGCGTTCACCCCGTCTACAAGCGGATCGACACCTGTGCCGCCGAGTTCGCCTCGGCCACCCCCTATATGTATTCCACCTACGAAGGCGGCTTCGGCACCCCGGCCTGCGAATCCAGCCCCACCGACCGCCAGAAGGTCGTCATCCTCGGCGGCGGCCCCAACCGCATCGGCCAGGGCATCGAGTTCGACTATTGCTGCGTCCACGCCGCCTACGCGCTGCGCGACGCGGGGTTCGAGACCATCATGGTCAACTGCAACCCCGAAACCGTCAGCACCGACTACGACACCTCCGACCGCCTGTACTTCGAGCCGCTGACCGCCGAGGACGTGATCGCGCTGATCCGCAAGGAGCAGACGAACGGCGCCGTGCTCGGCTGCATCGTCCAATATGGCGGCCAGACCCCCTTGAAGCTCAGCCAGGCCCTGGCCGCGGCAGGGATCCCCATCCTGGGCACCTCCGCCGACGCCATTGACGCCGCCGAGGACCGCGAGCGCTTCCAAGCGCTGCTGAAGAAGCTCGGACTGCGCCAGCCCGAGAACCGCACCGTCCGCACCGAGGCCGAGGGCATCGCCATGGCCGACCAGGTCGGCTTCCCCGTCGTCGTCCGCCCCAGCAACGTGCTCGGCGGCCGCGCGATGGAGATCGTCTACGACGGCGCCGGCATGACCCGCTACATGCGCAACCACGGCAAGACCGCGCTGGCGAACGGGCCGCTGCTGATCGACCGCTACCTCAACGACGCCATCGAGGTGGACGTCGACTGCATCTGCGACGGCCACACCGTCTACGTGGCCGGGGTGATGGAGCACATCGAGGAGGCCGGCATCCATTCCGGCGACAGCGCCTGCTCCCTGCCGCCCTATTCGCTCAGCCCCTCCATCGTGACGGAGCTGAAGGCGCAGACCGAGGAGATGGCGCGCGCCTTGGGAGTCGTCGGCCTCATGAACGTCCAGTTCGCCATCAAGGACGACCTCGTCTACGTGCTGGAGGTCAACCCGCGCGCCAGCCGCACCGTCCCGTTCGTCGCCAAGGCGACCGGCGTGCCCGTCGCCAAGATCGGCGCCCGGGTCATGGCCGGCGCCAAGCTGTCGGAGTTCCGGCTGGACGACGACGCCATCGCGCCCCACGTCGCGGTGAAGGAGGCGGTGTTCCCCTTCGCCCGCTTCACCGGGGTCGACACCATCCTGGGCCCGGAGATGAAGTCCACCGGCGAGGTCATGGGCCTCGACGCCAGCTTCGAACGCGCCTTCCTCAAGGCGCAGCTCGGCGCCGGTGTGAAGTTGCCGGACAAGGGCACCGTCTTCATCTCCGTCCGCGACTCCGACAAGGGCGGCCTCGTGACCATGGCCCGGCGCCTGCACGACATGGGCTTCGGCATCCTGGCCACCCGCGGCACCGCCGGGCGCATCCGCGACGCCGGCCTACCGGTGCGCCAGGTGAACAAGGTGCTGGAGGGCCGGCCTCACTGCGTGGACAGCATCCGCTCGGGCGAGGTCCAGCTGGTCATCAACACGGCCGGCGCCGCGCAGTCGATCTCCGACAGCTTCGACATCCGCCGAACCGCCCTCACGCAGGGGGTGCCGCACTACACCACCATCGCCGGCGCCCGGGCCGCCGTGCACGCCATCGCTGCCATGAAGGCAGGGACGCTTGAAGTTGCGCCGCTCCAGTCCTACTTTCGCGGATCGTTCTGACCGTCAGCGGCCTCCGGGACCAGGTTCCGGGGGCCGCTGGCGCGTCTCGACCCAACTTCGAGGACTCCCGCGTTGCAGAAGTTTCCCATGACCGGACCCGGCCTGCAGCGGCTGGAGGAAGAGCTGAAGCACCTCAAGGCCGTCGAACGCCCCTCGATCATCCGCGCGATCGCCGAGGCCCGCAGCCACGGCGACCTCAGCGAGAACGCGGAATATCACGCCGCCCGTGAACGCCAGTCGTTCATCGAGGGCCGCGTGATAGAGCTGGAGGAGATCGTCTCGGCTGCCGAGGTCATCGACCCCGCGACCCTTTCGGGCGACCGCGTCATGTTCGGCGCCCACGTGAAGGTCGTCGACGAGGAATCCGAGAAGGAGGCGACCTACCAGATCGTCGGCGTGCACGAGGCCGACATCAAGCTGGCCCGGCTTTCCATCTCGTCCCCGCTGTCGAAGGCGCTGATCGGCAAGAAGGTCGGCGACACCATCTCCGTCCCTGCGCCGGGCGGCGACCGGGCCTACGAGATCCTGGAGATCAAGTTCGGCTGACCCGGTGATCACCCTCGCGGACGTGCAGGCCGCGGCCCGGCGCATCGAAGGCCGCGTCCTCCGCACCCCCGCCTTGCCGTCCGACGCGATCGGACGCGCCACCGGCGCCCACGTCACCCTCAAGCTCGAGAACCTGCAGGCGATCGGGTCGTTCAAGGAACGCGGCGCCGCCAACCGCCTGGCGCTGCTGACGCCCATGGAGCGCGAAGCCGGCGTCGTCGCCATGTCCGCCGGCAACCACGCCCAGGCCGTCGCCCGCCACGCCAGCCTGCTCGGCGTCGGCAGCACCATCGTCATGCCCCGTTTCACCCCCGCCACCAAGGTCATGCGGACCCGCGGCTGGGGCGCCACCGTCGTCCTGCACGGCGACACCCTGGCCGAGGCCGCCATCCACGCCCACCAGCTCGCGGCCGAACGCAGCCTGGTCTTCGTCCACCCCTTCGACGACCCGGCCGTCATGGCCGGCCAGGGCACCCTGGCGCTCGAGCTGCTGCAGGACGCGCCCACGCTCGAGGTGCTGCTCATCCCCGTCGGCGGCGGCGGCATGATCTCGGGCTGCGCAGTCGCCGCCAAGGCGCTGAACCCGGCCATCCAGGTGATCGGCGTCGAGGTCGCGGGCTACGCCTGCCTCGCGCAGACCCTCGCCGGCCAGCCGGTCCAGACCGGCGGCCCCACCATCGCCGAGGGGATCGCCGTGGCCCAGGTCGGCGCCCAGTGCCTGCCCATCATCCGCGCCACCGTCGACGACGTGCTTGTCGTGCCCGAGCGCGTCATCGAGGACGCGATCGCCTTGCTGGCCGAAGGCGCCAAGCAGGTGGCCGAGGGCGCCGGGGCCGCGGGCGTCGCCGCCCTGCTCGCGCACCCCGAGCGCTTCGCCGGCAAGCGCGTCGGCATCCCGGTCTGCGGCGGCAACATCGACGGCCGTATCCTCGCCAACGTGCTGCTCCGTGGCCTGCTGCGCGACGGCCGCCTGCTGCGCCTGACCATGGAGATCCCCGACCGCCCCGGCGTGCTGGCCGACATCGCCGGCATCATCGGCACCTCCGGCGGCAACATCATCGAAGTCGTGCACCAGCGCCTGTTCGACGCCCCCAGCGTCCAGGCCGCCGAGCTGGAGCTGATGATCGAGGCGCGGGACCCGCTCCATGCCCAGGCGATCGTCTCCGCCCTGGAAGACACCTACGTCATCCGCCGGATGTAGCGGGGGCGGCCACTCAGGCCCCCCACGTCGGGTTTTGCTTGCATCCACCCTACCCCGCTTGCTTGGCTGCGCCGATGCACCGCCGCACCCTGCTCGCCGCCTCCGGCGCCGCCCTCGCGCTTCCCGCATCCCGCCCCGCCCGGGCTGCCGCCGCGCCCGTCCCGGTCGACCTGCTGCTCGTGCTGGCCGTCGACGTCAGCCGCTCCATCAGCGAATCGGACGCCTTGCTGCAGCGCGACGGCTATCGCACCGCCATGGCCGATCCGCAGGTCCTGGCCGCCATCACCGGCGGCGCCGTCGGCGCAATTGCCGTCGCCTACGTGGAATGGGCGGCGTACGACCGGCAGGAGCTGCTGCTGCCCTGGACCCGCATCGCCGGCGCCGCCGAAGCCCGCGCCTGGGGCAACGCCCTGGCCGCCAAGCCCTGGTCCAGCATCACCTGGACCAGCCTGTCCGGCGCGCTCCGCTACAGCGGCGAGATCCTGGCCGCCGCGCCGTTCGAAGGCACGCGTCGGGTCATCGACGTGTCGGGGGACGGCGTCAACAACAACGGCCCCCCCGCCGAACCCGTCCGCGACCGCCTGGTCGCCGACGGCGTCGTCATCAACGGCCTGCCCATCATCAACGACCGCCCCCGCTACGGCGTCGCCTCCGGCCGCGACCTCGTGCCCTACTACACGGAAGCCGTCGTCGGCGGTCCCGGCCACTTCGTCATCGTCGCCAAGGACTTCGACAGCTTCGCCGACGCCGTCCGCCGCAAGCTGATCCAGGAGATCTCGTAGGCTCGCCCGAGGGCCTCCTCAGGCCTTGATCAGCGTGCCTACCCCGCCGTCGCGGAACAGCTCCAGCAGGCAGGCGTGTGGCATCCGCCCGTCCAGGATCACCGCACCCTTCACCCCGGCCCGCACCGCCTCCACGCAGTTCTCCACCTTCGGGATCATGCCGCCCGAGATCATGCCGTTGCCGATCCCTGCCTCGACCTCGGCGATGCTCAGCTCCGGGATCAGCTGCTTCTCGTGATCCAGCACCCCGGCGACGTCGGTCAGCATCAGCAGCCGCCGGGCCCCCAGCGCCCCGGCGATGGCACCCGCCACCGTGTCGGCGTTAATGTTGTAGGTCTGCCCGTCCTCGCCCACGCCCACCGGCGCGATCACCGGGATCAGCCCCGCCCCTGTCAGCGCATGGATCACCCGGATGTCCACGTGTTCCACCTCGCCCACGAACCCCAGGTCCAGCGCCCGCTCGATGTGGCTGTCCGGGTCGCGCGTGGTGCGCCGCAGCTTGCGGGCGCGGATCAGCCCGCCATCCTTCCCGCAGATGCCCACCGCCAGCGCGCCCGCCTGGTTGATCAGCCCGGCCACGTGCTTGTTGACCGTCCCGGCCAGGACCATCTCGACAACCTCGACCATGGCCGCGTCCGTCACGCGCAGCCCGTCGATGAAGGTGGACTGGATCGCCAGCCGCTGCAGCATCGCGTTGATCTGCGGCCCGCCGCCGTGCACCACCACCGGGTTCACGCCCACCTGCTTCAGCAGTGCGATGTCGCGCCCGAACTTCTGCGCCAGCAGCTCGTCGCCCATAGCGTGGCCGCCGTATTTGACCACCACCGTCACCCCGGCATACCGGCGCAGGAACGGCAGCGCCTGGACCAGGATGTCGGCCTGCTCCTCCGCGGCGCGGAGTTGCTCGGTGTCGAGGGCCATGCTGTCGCCTGTACTCTGTGGTGGGATGGGGTTAGCGGGGGCGCTCGCCCGCGGTCAAGCCACCAGTGGCGCGGCCAGCGGCGCCAGGGCGGCCCGCAGCGCCTCCACGCCCAGCCCCGTCTCGCTGCTGGTCGTCACCAGCAGCGGGAAGGCCGCGGCGTGCCGGGCCACCACCGCCTGGACCTCCGCCACCTTGCGGCCGAGGGCGCCGGGCTTCACCCCGTCGGCCTTGGTCAGCACCACCTGGTAGATCACCGCCGCCCGGTCCAGCAGCTCCATGACCGCGGTGTCGGACGCCTTCAACTCGATCCGGCTGTCCAGCAGCAGCACCACGCGCTGCAGGGTGGGCCGGCCGCGCAGGTAGTTGAACATCAGCCCCTGCCAGTCCGCCTTCACTTCCTTGGCGGCCTGCGCATAGCCGTAGCCCGGCATGTCCACCAGCGTCAGGCGGCCCGCCAGGTCGAAGAAGTTCAGCTGCCGCGTCCGCCCCGGCGTGTTGGACGCACGGGCCAGCGCCCGCCGCCCAGTCAGCGCGTTGATCAGGCTGCTCTTGCCCACGTTCGACCGCCCGGCGAACGCGATCTCCGGCAGGGCCGGCGGCGGCAGCTGGTCCAGCCGCTGCGAGGCGTAGAAGAACTGGCACTCGCCTGCGAACAGCAGGCGGCCGGCCTCGATCCCCTCGGCGGTCGGGCCGGTCTGGCCTAGGAGCGGGCCGGGACCGGCTTTGCCGTCCGGCTGCGGCGCATGATCGTCCATTGTTGTGCAATCGTGAGAAGGTTGTTCCAGCTCCAGTAGATCACCAGCCCCGCCGGGAAGCTCGCGAGCATGAAGGTGAAGATGATCGGCATGAACTGGAAGATACGGGCCTGGACAGGGTCGGGCGGCGGCGGGTTCAGCCGCTGCTGCAGGAACATGGTGATGCCCATGATCAGCGGCCAAACCCCCAGGTGCAGCAGGTGCGAATAGACGGCAGGGTCGATCGGGATCAGCCCGAACAGATTGAACACGTTCGTCGGGTCCACTGCCGACAGGTCGTGGATCCAGCCGAAGAACGGCGCGTGCCGCATCTCGATCGTGACGAAGATCACCTTGTACAACGAGAAGAACACCGGGATCTGCACCACCATCGGCAGGCATCCGCTGACCGGGTTCACCCCCTGCGTCTTGTAGATCTGCATGATCTCGGCCTGCATCTTCTGCGGCTCGTCCTTCAGCCGCGTCCGGATCTCCTGGATCTTCGGGTTCAGCTCCTTCATCCGGTTCATCGACCGGTATGACTTGTTCGCCAGCGGGAAGAACAGCGCCTTGGCGAACACGGTGAAGATCATGATCGCGACACCGAAGTTGCCGGTCAGGTGGTACAACCAGTCCAGCGCGTAAAAGATCGGCTTGGTCAGGAAGTAGAACCAGCCGAAGTCCACCGCCTTGTCGAAGTTCGGCAGCTTCAGCGCGCTCTCGTACTGGTCCAGCAGCCCCACTTCCTTGGCGCCGGCGAACAGCCGTGTCGTCGTGCTCGATGTGGCGCCAGGTCCCGCCACCTGCGCCTGGCTCGGCACGAAATCCACCTGGTAGCGGTCGGACCCGTTCTCCGTCAGGTGCCGGAACGCGGCCGTGACCGGGGTCGCCTGGTCCGGGATCAGCGCCGTGAGCCAATACTTGTCGGTGATGCCCGCCCAACCCCCGGTGCTCGCCATCTCCAGCGACGCACCGTTCGCATGCTTGGGCGCCTCGCTCTTGGCCTTGTCGTACGTCTGCTCCTGCAACCGCGCGCCCAGCACGCCCAGCATCCCCTCGTGCAGGATGTAGTACCCCGCCGTCTGTGGCGTGTAGTCGCGCCGGATACGGGCCCAGGGATACAGCTTCACCGGAACCGTACCCGCATTGCGGACCCGCTGCTCGGCCGTGAACAGGTAGTTGTTGTCGACGGACAGCACGATCTCGAAGACCTGGCCCGCGCCGTTGTCCCAGCTCAGCGTCACCGGCGTCGTGTTCGTCAACTCCGCCGCCGACGCCTTCCACACCTCGTCCGGCCCCGGCACCTTCAGCCCGTCCTCCGCGGTCCAGCCGAACTGCACGTAGTAGGGCTGCGGGTCGACCCGCGGCTCCAGCAGGCGCACCAGCGGGCTGGTGGCCGAAACCTCCTCGCGGTAGTCGCGCAGCACCAGGTCGTCCAGCCGCGCGCCGGCCAGGTTCAGGCTGCCCTGCACCCGGGGTGCCGCGATCCGCAGGCGCGGCACGTCGCGCTGCGCCGCCGGCGGGGCCACGGCCACGGGCTGGGTGCCGGGCGCGGCCGGGTCGTTGGTCGGCCGCGGGGCGGCGCCGCTCGGCGTGCTTTGCGACACCTCGGTCGAAGGCGCCGGCCGCTTCGGCGTCAGCAGCTGGAAGCCGAGCAGGATCGCGATCGACACGGCGATCGCAATGAAAAGGCGCTTCTGGTCCATCAGGGGGTCACTCGACGGCTCATGGGAGGATGACAGGCGCACGCCGGCACCGGGTCGGCACCGCCGGCATTCCAGGGGTTGCACCGCAGCACCCGCCAGGCGGCAAGCCCGGTGCCGCGCAGCGCGCCATGCCGGTGCAGCGCCTCGATCGCGTAGTGGCTGCAACTCGGCTCGAACCGGCACTGGGCGCCGATGAACGGGCGCAGCGTCCACTGATAGGTCCGCACCAGCAGCACCAACACGCCGGTGACCGGCGCCGAAACCCAGGCCAGGCTCACAGCGCGCCCAGCTTCACCAGCGCCCGGCGGAAATCCTCGACCAGCAGACCGAACCGCCGGCCCCGCGTGCTGTCGCGCCCGATCAGCACCAGGTCCACGCCCGTCACGCTCTCCGTCTTCAGGACGGCGCGCGCGGCCTCCCGCAGGCGGCGTTTGGTTCGGTTGCGGACCACGGCGTTGCCGACCTTCTTCGTCACGGTGAAGCCGAGTCGCGCCGGGCCGTCGTCGCCCCGCGCCAGCGCCTGCAGCACCAGCCCGGATGACGGCGTGCGGCGACCCTTCCCCGCCACGGCGAGGAACTCGGCGCGTCGCTTCAGTCGCCCAGCGAGCGCGGCTTGCTTCTGCATGGAGTCAGGCGCCACGGACGCGGCGCCGTGCCGGATCAGGCCGAGAGTTTCTGGCGGCCCTTGGCACGGCGGTTGGCCAGGACCTTGCGGCCGCCGACGGTGGCCATGCGGGCACGGAACCCGTGGCGGCGCTTGCGGACCAGCTTGGAGGGTTGATAGGTGCGCTTCACGTCGGGTCTCCGGTTCCAGGGCGGCGGCCAATGGCCGCGGCCGGACCCAGCCGGGTCCGGTGCAGGCGCGGCTTATAGGCGGCCATCGGGGGTCGCGTCAACGTATCCCACCATCGCAGCGCACCATCCCTCGGGAAAAGCACGCCATGGCCGAGTACGCCGGGGCCTGGAATGTGCGAAGGTGGCGAACATGCCGGGCTGGGAACCCTCGTGCGGGTTCGGCTGTTAACCTTATGCAACATATCTGCCGCTATGGCGTCCAGCAGGAAACAGGTGAGCACAATGCTGCAGGGTTCGTTCCGTCTGTCCATCCTCGCCGGTGCCCTCGCCTTCGGGGCCACCGGCCTGACGCTGGCGCTGATGGGCCTCGGCCTTCCCTATGGACCCGCAGCCCTCCTCCCGGGCCTGGCGGCAGGCGTCGTCCTGTATGCCGCGCTGCGCGGCCAGCCCCCGCCCGACCGCTCGGCCGAACATGCGCTGCGGCAGGAACTCGAAGACTACCGGGCCCACAGCGCCACCCTGCGCCACGACCTGCGGGGCGTCCTCTCCCCGGCGCTCATGATGTCGGACCGCCTGCTGAACCACCCGGAGCCGACCGTCCAGCGCGCCGGGACCGCCGTCGTCCGCTCGATCGAGCGCGCCACCGCCCTGCTCAACGACAGCAAGGGCGTCATGGCCCCGAAGCCCGGCGACCCCGCGGCCACCCCCGCACCGCCCACCTGACGGCCGCCCACCTGACGGCCGCCCACCTGATGGCCGCCCGCCTGACGGCCGCACGATCAGGCCGTCACTCCTCGCGTTCGCCGAACTCCACGTCGCGGTGCACATGGACCGACATCAGCAGCCCGAACCCGAACATCGTCATCAGCATCGCCGACCCTCCGTGCGACACCAGCGGCAGCGGCACCCCCCCCACCGGGATCGCCCCCATCACCATCGCCACGTTCACGAACACATACATGAAGAAGTTGGTGGCGATCCCCAGCGCCAGCAGCCGCCCGTAATGGTGCCGGCACCGCAGCGCGATCCCGATGGCCCCCACCAGGATCATGGACAGCAGCCCGAGCAGGGCCAGCCCCCCCACCAGCCCGAACTCCTCGGCCAGCGTCGTGAAGATGAAGTCCGTCTGCTTCTCCGGCAGGAAGTTGAGGTGCCCCTGCGTCCCCTGCAGGAACCCCTTCCCCCACAGGCCCCCCGACCCCAGCGCGATCTTGGACTGGATGATGTTGTAGCCCGCACCCAGCGGATCGCTCTCGGGGTTCATGAACGTCGTGATCCGCGCCCGCTGGTAGTCGTGCAGGTGCGCGAACGCCAGCTGCGCCGCAAACGGGATCGGCATCACCACCAGCGCCATCTTCCACCAGCGCACGCCCGCCGCCAGGAACACCGAGCCGCCGACGATCGACGTGATGACGGCCGTGCCGAGGTTCGGCTCCTTCAGGATCAGCCCCACCGGCACCAGCACCATCAGCGCCGGCGGGATCAGGAACAGCGGGTTGCCCATCCGCTCCCAGCTCGCCTTGTGGAACCAGGCGGCCAGCGCCATCACCAGCCCGATCTTGGCCAGCTCGCTCGGCTGCAGCTGCAGCCCGCCCACCTCGATCCAGCGCATCGCCCCCTTGCCCATGTGCCCCATGCGCAGCACCAGGACCAGCAGCGCGACCGACACGCCGTACACCACGTACGACAGCCGGGCGATGAACCGGATGTCCACCAACGCCATGCACAGCATCATCACCAGGCCGAACGCAAAGCGGATGATGTGCCGCGACGCATAGGGCTCGGGGCTGCCCCCCGCCGCCGAATACAGCGCCACGTAGCCCACACCCGCCAGCGCGCACAGCAGCAGCACGTAGGTCCAGCTGATCTGCCACAGCTTGGTCGTGATCCCGAACGACGGCTCCGCCCGGATCAGCCGGCGGGCGGAGATCATGCGCCCGCCACCCGCGCCGGAGACGGGCTGCCCTGGTGGCCGGCCGGGTCGCGCGTCAGCACGTCCATCATGATGTCCCGCCCCAGCGGCGCCGCCGCGGCGGCCCCGGCATTGCCGTGCTCCACCACCACGGCCACCGCATAGCGCGGCGCGTCATACGGCGCGTAGCACACGAACAGCGCGTGCGGCCGGAACTCCCACGGCAGGTTCTCCGACTTGAACCCATGCTCCCGCTGCTCCCGGCTGACCCGGCGCACCTGCGTGGACCCCGTCTTGCCCGCCATCTGCACGCCGGCCATCGGCAGCCGCGCCCCGGGCGCCGTCCCGCCCGCCTCGTTCACCACGGCGAACATCCCGTCGCGCAGCAGGTGCATGTTGCGCTCCGGCAGGCCCAGGAGTTTGTATTCCTCCGCTTTGCTGCCGTTCTGCAGCACGCCGCCCACCGTGCGCGTCAGATGCGGCTGCACTGCCCGCCCCGTCGCCACCCGCGACACATAGGTGCACAGCGCCAGCGGCGTCGTCTGGATATACCCCTGCCCGATCCCGCACGAGATGGTGTCGCCGACGTTCCACGCCTTCCCCTGCCCCATCCGCCAGGCCCGCGTCGGCATCAGCCCCCGCCGCGCCCCCGGAAGGTCCAGCTCCAGGTCCACCCCGATGCCGAACCGGTTGGCCATCGCCGCCACCCGGTCGATCCCGGTCCGCCGCGCCACCTCGTAGAAGAACACGTCGCAGCTGTTCTTCAGCGCACCGCGGACATCGAGCCCGCCATGCCCGTTCTTGCTCCAGCAATGGAAGCGCGTGTCGCCGATATCCAGGAACCCCGGGCAGCTGATCCGGTCCCCGGGCGAGATGGTCTTGGCCTCCAGCCCCGCGGCCCCCACCACCATCTTGAACGTGCTGCCGGGCGCATACAGCCCCGCCGAGGCCTTGTTGATCAGCGGCGCACGCCGGTTGCGCGTCCACTCCACCCACTGGCTCTGGCTCACGCCCGAATTGAACAGGCCGGGGTCGAAGCTCGGGTTCGTCGTCATGGCGAGCACCTCGCCGTTGCGGCAGTCCATCACCACCGCCGAGGCGCTCTCGTCGCCCAGCCGCTTCAACACGGAGTTCTGCAGACCGAGGTCGATCGTCAGGCCCAGGTCCTGCCCCTGCGTGCCCTCCTGCCGGTCCAGCTCGCGGATCACCCGGCCGACGGCGTTCACCTCCATCTGCACCGCCCCGGCCCGGCCCCGCAGCGTCAGGTCCTGCGCCTTCTCCATCCCCGCCCGGCCCACCCGGATCCCCGGCAGCGCCAGCATGGGCTCGTCGCCCATGTCGGCCTCGCTCGGCGGCGCCACATACCCGACGACATGCGCCAGCGCCGGCCCCACCGGATAGACCCGCGTCGTGCCCACATCCACGAAGATGCCTGGCAGGTCCGGCGCGTTCACCTCGATCCGCGCCATGTCCTCCCACGTCAGGAACTCCCGCACGATGATGGGGATGAACCGTCGGCGGCGGCGCAGCTCGCGGTCGATCCGCGCCCGCTCGTGATCGGCCAGCGACACCGTCTTGGCGAAGGTGTCCAGCGTCAGGTCCACCTTCTCGGACAGCTCGGCCGTCAGCAGCGCGCGGTAGTTGAGCCGGTTCCCGCCGACGACCGTGCCGAACCGGTCCAGGATGCGGCCGCGCGGCGGCGCCGTCAGCCGGGCGCTGATGCGGTTGCTCTCGGCCAGCGTGGCATAGCGCGCCCCCTCCACGACCTGGACCTGGTACAGCTTGGCCCCCAGCAGCCCCAGCACCGTCAGCTGCCCGCCGCCCACCAGCAGCGTGCGCCGGGTGAACACAGCACTGCGCTTGTTCTCCTTTTTGAAGGGGCTCATGCCTGCTCCGGGTTCGCTAGGCCGCGATGCGCCATCGTGAACAGCGCCGCCAGCGCCGGATACAGCCCAGCCGTCAGCCCGAACTGGAACAGCGCCGCCTGCAGCGGCAGCAGCCGGAACGTCAGCAGGCAGTTCAGCGCCCACCCCATCAGCGCCGCCCCGGCCGCCACCGCGACGAAGGCCAGCCACACCATCAGGAACCCCTGCACCGCGAGCACCCGCCACCGCACCGCCAGGCCGTGCACCACCAGCAGCACCAGCACCGAGATCCCTGGTGGCTCCAGCCCCAGCAGGTCCGACAGCAGGCCCAGCGCGAACACGATCGGCGGCGACATGCTGGCCGGCCGGAACAAGGACCAGAAGAACACGCAGGCGATGCCCGCCGCCGGCTGCAGCTGCGCCTGCCCCGGCAGCCGCAGCGGCGCCGCCAGTGCCAGCAGCAGCAGCGCCGCGCACGCCGCCGGGAACGCCGTGCGGCTGGCCGCGTCCAGCTGCCGCCACAGCGTCGGCCGCGGCCGGATGCCGGGCAGCCGCTGGTTCATGGTGCCCCGCCTGTCATGCCCCGCCCGTCATGCCCCGCCCGTCGCGGAGACCGTCATTTCCGGCGATCCGGCCGGTCGTTGATCCGCGTCTCCGGCGCCACCAGGCCACGCAGCCCATAGTTGAAGATCCGCACGACCTCCAGCCGGTCCAGCTGCCCCGCCGTCTCCACCTCGGGCACGTTGCTCGCCGTGTAGTGCACGGTGCCCACCGGAAGCCCCGCCGGGAACGCCCCCGCCTCGGCGCTGGTCACCACACGCTCCCCCTCGGCCGGCAACACCCCTTCGGGCCAATACATCAGCCGCGGGCGCGCCCCGTTCGTCCCGACCAGGATCGCCCGCGCCCGGCTGTTCTCGAGCGTGATCGGGATCCGGCTGTTCATGTCCGTCAGCAGCAGCACCCGCGCGCTGCGGGTGCCCAGCTCCGTCACCCTGCCCACCAGGCCCCGCTCATCGAGGGCGATCTGCCCCTTGGTGATGCCGTGGTTGGGCCCCAGCGACAGCAGCACCGCCCGCGCATAAACGCCGCCTGCATCCGCCACGACCCGTGCGGTCACGTAGCTGGGGGCGGGGTCCGGCACCCAGCGCAGGTTGGCCTTCAGCGTCGCGTTCTCGGCGTCCAGCGCCAGCGCCACCGCATGCCAGCGCCGCAGGTTCTCGTTCTCCTGCTTCAGCCGCTCGTTGTCCGTCCGCAGCTGCGCCAGGCCATGCACCGTGTCCACCGCCCGCTGCACCCCCGCCAACGGCTCCGCCACCAGGCCGAACACCGGTGCCAGCGTATCGGCCAGCGCCATCCGCGCCCGCTCGGCCAGCAGCGTGTCCGCCTTGCCGAGCAGCATCAGCCCGAACGCCGCAGCGATCAGGACGGGCAGCGTGAGCTTGGCGAGGGCCTGGCGGACGGGGATCGAAAGACGAATCAAACGGGTGGCCCCTGGTGTTAGTACATGCTCGTCAAGACGTTCCGCAAACGCTTCATCTCCTCAAGCGCCCGGCCCGTTCCCAGTGCCACGCAGCTCAACGGGTTCTCCGCCACCACGACCGGCAGACCCGTCGCGTCGCGCAGCACCTGGTCCAGACGATAGAGCAGCGCCCCCCCGCCGGTCAGCACAATTCCCTTGTCGACGATATCGGCCGCCAACTCCGGCGGCGTGTTCTCCAGCGCCACCTTCACCGCCTCCACGATCGCCGTCACCGGCTCGGCCAGGCTCTCGGCGATCTGGCGCTGCCCCACCAGGATCTCCCGCGGCACGCCATTCATCAGGTCCCGCCCCTTCACCTCCCGGTACGGGCCGTCGTCATGGTCCTCCGACGGCATCGCCGCGCCGATGTCCATCTTGATGCGCTCGGCCGAGCTCTCGCCGATCAACAGGTTATGGGTACGGCGGATGTAGCTGATGATCGCCTCGTCCATCTTGTCGCCGCCCACGCGAACGCTGCGCGAATAGACGATGCCGCCCAGGCTGATCACCGCCACCTCCGTCGTGCCGCCGCCCACGTCCACGATCATGCTGCCCGAGGGCTCCGTCACCGGCAGGCCCGCCCCGATCGCCGCCGCCATCGGCTCCTCGATCAGCAGCACCTTGCGCGCGCCAGCGCTTTCGGCGCTCTCCTGGATCGCCCGCCGCTCCACCGCCGTGCTGCCCGAGGGCACGCACACGATGATCAGCGGGCTCGCGAAGCCGCGCCGGTTGTGCACCTTGCGGATGAAGTGCTTGATCATCTCCTCCGCCACCTCGAAATCGGCGATCACGCCGTCCCGCAGCGGCCGGATGGCCTGGATGTTCCCCGGCGTGCGGCCCAGCATCAGCTTGGCCTCCTCCCCCACCGCCAGAACCTGCTTCTTGCCCCGCACATCCGCGATCGCCACCACGCTGGGCTCAGCCAGCACGATGCCCCGGCCCTTGACGTAGACGAGCGTATTCGCGGTGCCGAGATCGATGGCCATGTCGGCAGACATGATCCCCAGCAGACGTCCGAACATGAACCGTGATCCCTTGGTGAAGCAGAAACGCTGCAATGGCGACGATGCGCGCCCGATCGAAGGCCGGGCCTCGCGGCGGGCCTTCGCTTAGCGGTGTGGCCCCTCCGGGGCAAGGGCAACGGCACCCGGAAGGCATCCCGCAGGTCTGACACGCGACCGGGTGTCACGTTGGCGTGAGCCACACGGCCGACACGCTGCTGCCGTGATCGAACCTTCTTTGTCGCGCGTTGTCGGTCGTGCACTCGGAAGGAACGGAGATCGCCTTGACCAACACTCTAAAGATGCTCGCCCTCTGCTCCGCGCTGGCCGTCTCGCTCGCGGCTTGTGGCGAGACGCCCGGAACCCGCGCCGTCACGGGGGGCCTGCTCGGCGCCGGAACCGGGGCCGCGATTGCCGGGGCGACGGGCGGCAACGCAGGAACCGGCGCCTTGATCGGTGGCGGCGTGGGTGCGGTGGGTGGCGCAGCGACGACACCTCGCCGATACTGAGCGCCGAGACGTTTGAACAAGGAGGAACAGCCATGAAAATGAAAGCGCTTCTCAGCCTGACCGTGGTCGCGGGCCTCGGCCTCACCGGCTGCGCCGACCCCTATGACCCCGGCCAGCGTGCCGTCGGCGGTGGCCTGCTCGGCGCCGGCGCCGGGGCCGCACTCGGTGCCATCGCCGGCGGCGGCCGTGGTGCCGCGATCGGCGCCCTGGCCGGTGGGACCATCGGTGCCGTCGGCGGTGCCGCCACCACCCCGCAGGCTCCCGGCTACTACCAGCAGCAGCCCGCCTACTACCAAGCGCCCGCCCCCACCTACTATCAGCCCCGCTACGGCTACTGAGTCCCGGTCCGTCACGTGGCGCGGCCCGGTGGGCTGCGCCACGTGACGGCATACCCGTTGCATAGTCCCGACGTCACACCAGCCGTCAGGACACCGCCATGCCGATCGCCCGCCAAGTCTGTGCCACCGCTCTCCTGATCGCCCTGCCGGCCGGTATCGTGCAGGCCCAGACTCTCGGGCCGGCCTTCAGCAAGCAGAACACCTTCGGGGTCTGGAGCAAGACGAGCTTCGCCGACGCCGTCACCGTGACCGGGCCCGCCAAGACCATCTATCTGGCCGGCATGGGCAGCGAGGACGAGACCACGGGCGCCATCACCCACCCGGGCGACTTCCTCGAGCAGTGCCGCTACGCCTTCGTCAAGATCAAGAAGGCGCTGGCCGCCCAGGGCGCCGGGATGGGCGACATCGTCAAGATCACGACCTACGTCACCGACGCCCGCTTCCGCCCCGACTACGCCAAGTGCCGCGGCGAGGCGATCGGCGACGCCCCGCTGCCCGCCCACACCTTCCTCAACGTCTCCCAGCTCGCCTGGCCCGGCATGATGATCGAGGTCGACGCCACGGCCGCCGTCGCCGCCAAATAGGCCGGCACGGGTCAGGGGCAGCGACCCGCCCCTGACCCGCGCCCCGGTTCAGGCCGAAAGCGCCGCCGGCTCCGTCCGCGCCCGCTTCACCAGAAGCTTGTTCAGCGCATGCACGTAGGCCCGCGCCGAGGCCACGATCGTGTCCGTGTCGGCCCCCTGCCCATCCACCATCTTGCCGTTCTCCTCCAGCCGGACGGTCGTCTTGGCCTGCGCGTCCGTCCCCTCCGTTACGGCGCCGACCGAGAACAGCACCAGCCGCGCCTCGTGAGGGAACACCGCCCGGATCGCCCGGAACGTCGCATCCACGGGACCGTCCCCGCTCTCCTCGGCCATGTGCACCGCGCCATCGACCTCGAGCTCCAGCACCGCCCGCGGCGGCGACTTCGACCCGGCATGCAGGTCCAGCGACACGAAGCGGATCCGCTGGTTGTCCCGGCCGACCTCGTCGTCGACCAGCGCCACGATGTCGTCGTCGTAGACGACCTTCTTGCGGTCGGCCAGGTCCTTGAACCGGCGGAACGCGTCGTTCAGCTTGTTGTCGCCCACCTCGCCGTAGCCCAGCGCCCGCAGCTTGTCGCGGAACGCCGCCCGGCCGGAGTGCTTGCCCATCACCAGGCTGCTCTTGCTCCAGCCCACGCTCTCGGGCGTCATGATCTCGTAGGTCGCCGCGTTCTTCAGCACCCCGTCCTGATGGATGCCGCTCTCATGCGCAAACGCGTTGCGCCCGACGATCGCCTTGTTCGGCTGCACGTCGAACCCCGTGATCGTCGACAGCAGCTTGCTCACCCGCAGCAGCCGGGTCGTCTCGATGTTGTGGACGTAGGGGGCCGCGTCCGGGCGGGTCCGGATCGCCATCACCGTCTCCTCCAGCGCCGCGTTGCCTGCCCGCTCGCCGATCCCGTTGATCGTGCACTCGATCTGCCGCACCCCGGCCCGCAACGCCGCCAGCGTGTTCGCCACGGCCAACCCCAGGTCGTTATGGTTGTGCGTCGACAGCACCACCGCGTCCGCCCCCGGCACACGCTCCCGCAGCATCGTAAAGATGCGGGTCATGTCCTCCGGCACCGCATAGCCCACGGTGTCCGGCACGTTGATGGTCGTCGCACCCGCCTTGATCGCGGCCTCCACGCACCGGCACAGGAAGTCCGGATCCGTCCGGCTGCCGTCCTCGGCCGACCACTCCACGTCGTCCGCATGCTGCCGCGCCAGCAGCACGGAGGCAGTCGTCAGCTCCAGAACCTGGTCCGGTTCCATCCGCAGCTTGTACTTCATGTGCAGCGGGCTGGTGCTCAGGAAGATGTGGATCCGCTTCCGCTCCGCCGGGCGCAGCGCCTCCGCGGCCCGCAGGATGTCCGCCTGTCCCGTCCGCGCCAGACCGCAGATCACCGGACCCTTGATGGTCCGCGCGATCGCCTCGACGCTCTCGAAGTCGCCCGTGGACGCGATGGGGAACCCGGCCTCCATCACGTCGACGCCCAGCTCGGCCAGCGCCTCCGCCATGCGGAGCTTCTCCGCCAGGTTCATCGAGAAGCCCGGCGACTGCTCGCCGTCGCGCAAGGTGGTGTCGAATATGATGACGCGGTCCTCGGCCAGGCGGCCGAAACTCGGATGGTCGATGCTCATGGTGCAGTCCTCGGTCGAATGTTCATGGCGGGCCCAGGTCCCCCTGAGCGACGCCGACCTTCAGCCGGGCTTAGCGCTCAGGGGCGAGTAAGTCGGAGAAGGAGGAGGGTGCGGAGCGCGCGAACCGTCTGCGCGCCGGGGCAGCCAGCCGCGAACCGCCCCAGGGGGCAGCTCTCGCGCAGGGCAGCGTGGGACACCGTCGACATGAGCGGACGCTAGACCGCGTGCGGCACGGGCGCAAGCCTGCGCCCCAGTTCCGCCAACAGCATCGGCGGGCTCGCCAGCACCGGCTTGCCCAGCCGCGACAAGGGCGCCTGAAGATGCGCCAGGGTCGCCTGCGCCAACACCAGCACATCCACCCGCGGCAGGATCTCCTGCGCCGCCTCGGTCAGGATCGCGTCATGCCGCTCCTTGTCGCCGGCGAACAGCGCCGTGAACGCCTCGGACCGGACGACCGTCTCCACGATCACCTCCCGCCCCTGCGCCGCCGCATGCTGGCGCAGCAGCCCAGCACTCGGCCCGGGCGATGTCGGGCTCGTGCACAGCAGCCCGATCCGCCGGCCCAGCCGCACCGCCTCGGCCGATGCGGCATCTGCCACATTCAGGATCGGGATCGGCGACATGCTCCGCGCGATCTCGGCCGCGGGCGCCGTGCTGCAACAGGTCAACACCACGATGTCGGCCGAATCATCGGCAGCGATCAGCAGTTGCGTCACCGCCCGCCGGAACACCTGCGCCCGCGACTCGCCGCGACGCAGGCTTTGCATCAGGCCCTCGTTGAGCACATGGAAACAGTCGACCTCGGGATAAAGCCGGGTCATGTCGGCACGAAAGCGCTCGATCAGGACCGATGCCGTATGCACGAAGCCGATCCGCATCCTGTTCCTCTATGTCAACTCGCGTCCTGCGTGCACCCGTGCGCGAGCGCTTGCAACCCTATGCCAGTTCCATGCCAGCTCGCCCGGTTTAAGCAAGGGGCTCGGACCGCAGAGCTGCAGCGATCCGTCGGCCGTTCCGGGTCGCCCGGCCTTATCGGATCACGCCATAGCTCGGCGCACCCAACCCTGGGCAGGCGCACGGGCTGCCGGCGGGACCTGCAACCGGCAGCACGCATTGGTAGAACCCGGCCGCGCATTGCTGGCTGAGATAGGTCTGCCCCGGAGCCAGCGGCGGCGGCGGCGCGACGCAGCCGGCCAGGAACAGGATGCTCAGGGCCACGGCGGGCCGGATCAGGCGGACGATGGACATGGGCCACTCCTTCATATGCCCATCCCAACGATCCCGGAGCCGATTGGTTCGTCTCAGCCCGTTCCGGCCCTTTGCCCCGCGATCCCCGCCGCCTAGCAGTTCAGTTGCGCGCCTTGTCGACCAGCGCGTTCTTGGCGATCCACGGCATCATGCCGCGCAGCCGCTCGCCCACCTGCTCGATCGGATGCTCGCCCATGCGGCGCCGAGTCGCCTTGAAGCTGGACTGGTTCACCTTGTTCTCCAGCATCCAGTCACGCGCGAACTTGCCGGACTGGATGTCGTCCAGCACCCGCTTCATCTCGGCCTTGGTTTCGGACGTGATGATCCGCGGCCCCGTCACGTACTCGCCATACTCGGCCGTGTTGCTGATCGAGTAGTTCATGTTCGCGATCCCGCCCTCGTAGATCAGGTCCACGATCAGCTTCACCTCGTGCAGGCACTCGAAATACGCCATCTCCGGCGCATACCCGGCCTCGACCAGCGTCTCGTACCCCGCCTTGATCAGCTCGACCAGGCCGCCGCACAGCACCACCTGCTCGCCGAACAGGTCGGTCTCGCACTCCTCCTTGAACGTCGTCTCGATGATCCCGGCCCGACCGCCGCCGATCGCGCTGGCATAGCTCAACGCGATCTCCAGCGCGTTGCCGCTCGGGTTCTGGTCCACCGCCACGAGGCACGGCACGCCGCCACCCCGCTGATATTCGCTGCGCACCGTGTGGCCTGGGCCCTTCGGCGCGATCATGAACACATCGATGTCGGGCCGCGGGTCCAGCAGGTTGAAGTGCACGTTCAGGCCATGCGCGAAGGCCATCGCCGCACCCGGCTTCATGTTCGGCGCCAGGCTGTCCCGATACAGGTCGCCCTGCCCCTCGTCGGGCGTCAGCACCATGACCACGTCGGCCCACTTCGCCGCATCGGACGGCGACATCACCTTGAGCCCGGCAGCCTCCGCCTTCGCGACCCCCACGGACCCCGAGCGCAGCCCCACCGCCAGCTCCGGCGCGCCGCTGTCCTTCAGGTTGTTGGCGTGGGCATGGCCCTGGCTGCCATAGCCGATGATCGCGACCTTCTTGCCCTTGATCAGGTTCACGTCGGCGTCGCGATCGTAATACACGCGCATGATGGTTCTCTCCCTATTGCAATGGATGGGGCGGTTAGAGGCTGCGGCCCCGCTTCGCAAGGGGCGCATGGTGCCGGGACGGCCGTTAGAGGACGCGGGTCCCCCGCGCGATCGCCGCCACCCCGGTCCGGCTGATCTCCTCGAGGCCGATCGGCCGCATCAGCGCGATGAAGGCGTCCAGCTTCTCCGTCGCCCCCGTCAGCTCGAACACAAAGCTCTCCGTCGTCGCGTCGATCACCCGGGCGCGGAACGCGTCGGCCAGCCGCAGCGCCTCCGCCCGGTTCACCCCGGTGCCGACCACCTTGATCATCGCCAGCTCCCGCGCCAGGTGCGGCCCCTCGAGCGACAGGTCCGCCACCCGGTGCACCGGCACCAGGCGCGCCAGCTGCGCCTTGATCTGCTCGATGATCATGTCCGTGCCGTTGGTCACCACGTTGATCCGGCTGCGCCGCCCCGTCTCGTCCACCGGCGCCACCGTCAGGCTGTCGATGTTGTAGCCCCGGCCCGAGAACAGCCCGATCACCCGCGCCAGCACCCCGGCCTCGTTCTCCACCAGAACCGAGATCGTGGCGCTGCGGTTCTTCATGTCAGACAAGCATCATCCCCTCATCCGTGATCCCGGCCGTGCGGCCCTGGTGCTCGGCCCCCAGGATCATCTCGTCATGGGCCGCACCCGACGGGATCATCGGGAACACATTCTCCTTCTGGTCCACACAGATGTCGGCGATCACCGGCCGGTCCGTCTCCAGCATCGTCCGGATCACGTCGTCCAGCTCGTCCACCTTCGTCGCCCGCAGCCCCACCCCATGGAACGCGTCGGCCAGCTTCACGAAGTCCGGCAGCGCCTCCGAATAGCTCTCGGAATAACGGCTGCCGTGCAGCAGCTCCTGCCACTGCCGCACCATGCCCATGTACTGGTTGTTCAGGATGAACACCTTCACCGGAAGCCGGTACTGCGCCAGCGTCGCCATCTCCTGGATGTTCATCAGGATGCTCGCCTCGCCCGCGATGTCGATCACCAGCGCGTCCGGATGCGCCACCTGCACCCCCATCGCCGCCGGCAGCCCATACCCCATCGTCCCGAGCCCGCCCGAGGTCATCCAGCGGTTCGGGCGGTCGAAGCGGTAATACTGCGCCGCCCACATCTGGTGCTGGCCCACCTCGGTGCTGATGAACGTGTCCCGCCCCGTGGCCCGCGTCATCTCGTACAGGCGCTGGATCGCATATTGCGGCTTGATCACGCTGCCCGGCACCATCGACTGCGTGAACTTAAGGCTGTCCAGCCCGCGCCACGCGTCGATCTGCCGCCACCAGGCCGTCAGGCTCTCCTGCGCCGCCTGCCGGTTCCATTCCGCCAGCATCGCCTGCAGCACCAGCGCCGCGTCGCCCACCACCGGCACCTCGACGGCCACGCTCTTGTTGATGCTGCTGGGGTCGATGTCGGCATGGATCTTCCGGCTGCCCGGGCTGAACGCGTTCAGCCGCCCCGTCACCCGGTCGTCGAACCGTGCGCCGATGTTGAACATCACGTCGCAGCCATGCATGGCCATGTTGGCCTCGTACGTCCCGTGCATCCCCAGCATGCCGAGGAACTGCGGGTCGTTGGACGGATACGCCCCGAGCCCCATCAGCGTGCTGGTGCACGGCATGCCCGTCGCCCGCACGAACGCCACCAACGCCGCGCTGGCCGCGTCGCCCGAGTTGATGACGCCGCCGCCCGAATACACGATCGGCCGCTGCGCGCCCCGCAACAGCGCCACCGCCTGCTTGATCCGGGCCGGGTCGGGCGCCGTGACCGGGCGGTAGCTGCGGTGCGGCTCGGCGGACGCCGGCTGCCACGGCGCCTTCGCGATCAGGATGTCTTTCGGCAAATCGATCACCACCGGGCCCGGCCGGCCGCTGCGCGCCACGTAGAACGCCTCGTGCACCACCCGGGCCAGGTCCTCGCTGCGCTTGACCAGGTAGTTGTGCTTCGTCGCCGGGCGGGTGATCCCCGTCGTGTCCGCCTCCTGGAACGCGTCGTTCCCGATCAGGTGCGTTGGAACCTGGCCCGTCAGGCACACGACAGGGATGCTGTCCATCAGCGCGTCCACCAGGCCCGTCACCGCGTTCGTGGCGCCGGGCCCGCTGGTCACCAGCACGACGCCCACCTTGCCGGTGCTGCGGGCATACCCCTCCGCCGCGTGCACCGCCGCCTGTTCGTGCCGCACCAGGATGTGGCGGATGCTGTTCTGCTGATACAGCGCGTCATAGATCGGCAGCACCGCACCACCCGGGTAGCCGAACACCACGTCCACCCCCTGCTCCCGCAGCGCCCGCAACAGGATCTCGGCCCCGTTCTGGGTGGCGGTCTGGGTGTCGTCCTGGTTCGGGTTCGGGGTCAACGTGGCGGACATGGCAGGCTCTCCCGGCTGGGCATCTCGCCCGGCTTGCTAACGAAACTTTCTATATCGCCCCATTCTCTTTCTGAAAATTGCTTTTCCCCTGCAAAGCGCGCATGGATCATATGCGTTGCCGCCGCGGGCACCGGCGCGCGGTGCCGGAACCACGTCGCCTGCCGCTTTGTGTACTGCCCCGTCGCCAGCACCGCACGCGCCGCCGCTGCCGCCAGCGTCGCCTCGCCCCGCAGATGCGCCGCAAGCTCGGCCACTCCATGCGCCCGCATGGCCGGCAGCGCCGGGTCCAGGCCCAGTGCGAGCAGCGCCGCCACCTCCTCCAGCGCACCCGCGTCCAGCATCGCCTGGAACCGCGTCGCGATGGCCGCCCGCAAGGCGTCCCGCGGCGGATCGAGCAGGATCATGCGGAACCGGGTGGGCGCCGGCTCGGGCGCCAGCGCCTGCCACGCCGCCAGTCCCCGCCCGGTGCCCCGCAGCACCTCCCATGCCCGGGCAACCCGCTGCCCGTCGCTGGGCCGCAGGCCCGCGGCCGTCTCCGGGTCGGCCACGGCCAGCCGCGCATGCAGTGCCGCGGCCCCCTCCGTGTCCAGCAGCGCCCGCGCCTCGGCCCGTGCCACGGCCCCGGGCTCGGGGATGGGCGCGATCCCCTGGGTCAGCGACGCCAGGTAGAGCCCGGTCCCGCCACACAGGATCGGCAGCCGCCCCGCCCCCCTTGCCGTGGCCATCGCGTCCAAGGCCTCACGCCGCCACCACGCCGCGCTGCCCGGCTCCGACGCGGCCCGCATCCCATACAGCGCATGCGGCACCGCAGCCTCCTCCGCCACCGTGGGCCGGGCCGTCACGATCCGCAGCTCCCGATACACCTGCATCGAATCCGCGTTGATCACGCACCCGTCCAGCCGCCGCGCCAGGGCGGACGCCAGCCCCGACTTGCCGCTGCAGGTCGGCCCGGCCACGATGAGCGCCACAGGTGACATGGCCCCCCATAGGCCCGCCGCCGCCGCCGCACCAGGCAGCCCCGCACACCCCCACCGCTTGCCGAGCGGCCGGCGCAGCGCCATCTGCGATCGATGACGCCGTGCCGCCCCCCTTCCAGCCATCGCGCCCCGCGGTTCCGGCCCCGCTGCCATGGGCGCCCCGGCCCGAGGCACGCCTGATGGCCTACCCCCGCCCCGACGGCTCCGCAGCGGCATCCTTCGCCACCTTGGCCGCCCGCCCCCTCAAGCAGGCCATCGCCGCCCAGGTGGTGGCCTTGTTCAACGATCCCGCCCGCGGCGAGAAGCCCGTAACGCGCCGCCCGGACGGCATGTTCGGCCCGGGCTCCGTCGCCTGGCGCGTCCATGGCGACGTCACCGGCATGATGGTGGGCGGCGTCGCCGGCCTGCTGATGCAGATGCTGCATCCCGCCGTGCTCGCCGGCGTCTGGGACCACTCCCGCTTCCGCGCCGACATGCACGGCCGCCTGCGCCGCACCGCCCGCTTCATCGCCCTCACCACCTATGGCGGGCAGGACGAGGCCGAAGCCATGATCGCCCGCATCCGCGGGATCCACGACCACGTCACCGGCACCCTGCCCGACGGCACCGCCTACGCCGCCAACGACCCGGCGCTCCTCGCCTGGGTTCATGTCACCGAGACCACCACCTTCCTCGATGCCTGGATCCGCTATGCCGAGCCCCGCATGTCCGGCGCCGACCAGGACCGCTACTTCGCCGAAATGGCGCGCGTCGGCGCAGCCCTCGGCAGCGACCCCGTCCCCCGGTCGCGCGCCGAGGCCCGCGCGCTGATCCAGGCCACCCGCCCGCAGCTGCGCACGGACGACCGCACGCGGGAGATCGCCCGCCTCGTGCTCGAACAGAAGGCGCCGCACCGGATGGCCGAGCCGCTCCAGGCGCTCACCATGCAGGCCGGCATCGACCTGCTGCCCGCCTGGGCCCGGCAGCTGCACGGCCTGCGCGGGGCCACCTTCGGCCTGCCGCTCGTCCGCGCCGGCACCCTGGGCGTCGCCCGCACGCTGCGATGGGCGTTCACCTGACGGCTTGCCCGCCTGCCCACATTCCGCCATGACCCCGGAATGAACTGCGTCCTCACCCTCGTCGCCGCCCCCGGCACCGTCCTGCTGAGCCCCCCTCTGCTCGCCCGGGTCGCCCGGGCCGCAGGGGCCACCGGCACCACCATCCTGTCCCCCGACGAGGCCGCCGACCTCCACTGCCCCGCAGCCCCGGACCCGCAGGCGCTGGCCGACGCGCTCGAGGGCGCCCCCATCGACGCCGTCACGACACCCCCGGAGAACCGGCGCAAGCGGCTGCTGATCGCCGACATGGACAGCACCATCGTCGAGGGCGAGACGCTCGACGAACTCGCGGCCTTCGCCGGCGTCGGCGCGGAGGTCGCCGCCATCACCGCCCGCAGCATGAACGGCGAGCTGGACTTCGCCGCCGCCCTGCGGGAACGCGTCGCGCTGCTGCGGGGCCTGCGGCTCGACGCGCTGGAACAGACCTGGGCCGGGGTCCGCCTGACGGCCGGCGCCCGCACCCTGGTGCAGACCATGCGCGTGAACGGCGCCGTCACCGCCCTGGTCAGCGGCGGCTTCACCTGGTTCACCGCCCGTGTCGCCGGCCTGTGCGGCTTCGACATCCATCGCGCCAACGTGCTGCTGGACGACGGCGCGGCCCTGCTGGGCCGCGTCGCCGAGCCCATCCTGGACCGTGAGGCCAAGCTCGCCACCCTGCAGCGCCTCGCCGCCGACGCCGCCCTGTCGCTGGAAGACTGCCTCGCCGTGGGCGACGGCGCCAACGACCTGGCCATGATCCGCGCCGCGGGCCTCGGGACCGCCTACCACGCCAAACCCGTCGTTGCCGCCGAGGCGCGCGCCCGCATCGTCCACGGCGACCTGCGGGCCCTGTTGTTCATCCAGGGTTACACGGCCGACGCCTTCATCACCTGACGACGCGCGGCTCCCTCAAACCGGGCGGCTCTCCACCGTCACCGGCGCGACCATCGTCGCGGGATCGTCGGGCGACAGCCCCGCGCCGGCGTCCGCCGAAGCCGGGGCGGGGTCCCACACCAGGGTGGCCGGGCTGTCCATCGGTGCCGGGCCGGGGCCGGCCGCGGCCAGGGCCTGCAACGCGTCGTCGGTCGGGACGAGGCCGGACGACGCCGGGGCGGCGACCGCATCGGTCGTCGCGAACTCGGGCCGCGCCGCCAGGCCCACAGTCGTGCTCGTGATGATCCCGCCCGGCAGCTCCGGCGTGACCGCGTGCCATGCCGTGCCGGGGTTGCCCAGGCTGTATCCGGCCACCAGCAGGTTGTTGACGACGCTGAACTCCGTCAGCGCGCCGGTGGCCGACTGCGTCACGATGTCCGACGTGCCGTCGCCGTTGTAGTCGCCCGTCGCCACGATTTTTGTTCCGCCCAGCGTGCCCAGCGACGTCCCGCTGACGACGGACCCGCCGTTCATGTCGAAGATGACCGCGGTGCCGCTCGTGTTCTGCAGCAGGATGTCGGACTTGCCGTCGCCGTTGAAGTCGCCCACCCCCGCCACCCGGAACCCGGCGAAGTTGCCGATCGAATAGCCCGCCGTGAACACGTCGTTCTGCACCCGGAACTCCACCAGGGTGCCGTCCGCCGTCTGCACCAGCTCGTCCGACGTGCCGTCGCCGTCGAAGTCGCCGATCCCCACGACCTTGCTGCTGCCCAGGTTGCCGAACGACGTGCCGTTGGTGATCGCGCCGCCGTTCATCGTGAAGGCAATGACGGAGCCGTCGGTGTTGGACAGCAGGATGTCCGACTTGCCGTCGCCGTTGAAGTCGCCCGTCCCCGAGACCGACCATGTCGGCCCGAAGGCGCCCAGGTTGTAGCCGGCCGTGTAGGCGCCGTTCTTCACGGTGAACACGATCAGGGTGGTGTTCGGCCCCTGCACCAGCACGTCCGCCGTGCCGTCCCCGTTGAAGTCGCCCGTGCCCACCACCTGGAACCCGGGCCCGAAGCTGCCCAGCGAGGTCCCGGCCGTGATCGCCCCGCCGTTGAGGTTGAAGTCCACCGTGCTGCCATCGGCGTTCTGCAGCACGAGGTCCGACTTCGCGTCCCCGTTCAGGTCCGCCGGCGCCGGCGCCGCCGCCCCCGCCGTGAAGGCGAACATTGACGCCGTCAAAGACGAGGGCACCATGTTCAGCAGCGTGACGCTCCCGCCGTCCGGCGTCGTGATCACCGTGATCGACGATCCCCCCTGCTGCACGGCGGCGGCCTGCACCTGGGCGAAGCTGCTGAACGCCGCGCCGAAGCCCTTGAACTCGATCACTCCCGTGACGGTGGTATCGACGTATTTGCCAAAATCCGTGGACACTAGGCCGCGCACCGTGTCCGCCCCATGGCCGCGCGAGATCACCAGCCGCGCCGCCGCCGAGGCTGTCGTCTGGAAACCGTCGCTCGTCTGGGCCGCCGGCTTGACCGCCAGGTTGTAGGTTTGCGCCCCCGCCCCATCCAGGAAGGTGGTCGCCAGGCCCGCATTGTACACCGGCGCCACGAAGCTGCTGAACCCGGCCAGCGTCGCGCCCGTCGCCCCGCCGATCGTCAGCGTCCCGCGCGCCACGTCCACCGTCACCGCCCCGGCATAGACGTTCGTCAGGTCCAGCGTCCCGTCCCCCGCCGTGTCGGTGAAGCTGTCGCCCGAGAAGTTGAGGTTGCCCGCCGCCGACCCGTCCAGCGTCGCCAGCATCGTGGTCCCGTTGGCCGCACTGCCGAGGAAGTTGTTGCCGGCATTGAGGCCGAGGCGGACGGCAGCGCCCGTGCCGCGCAGCGTGATCGTGTCGTTGGTCAGTACCAGGGAGCCGACGCCGTCGGTCCCGTCTACTCCCGCCGTCCCGGCGGTGCCCGCGGTGTTGGTGGAGTCGATCGAGATATAGTTGCTGATACCCAGAACCGTGCCCGTGGAATGCGAGGAGGTCCCGCCGCTGCCGCCTGGCCCGCCATAGCCACGACTTCCCTTGCTGACGGCCAGGCGGAGATCGACCCCGCCATTGTCGCTGCGGTCGATCGTGTTGCCGCTGAAGCTCGCCGTCGCGTTCCCGCCCGAGCCGCCGCTGCCGCCGGCGCCGCCATGCCCGTAAAAGGCGGTGAAGGTTTCGTACCCGCTCACCCCGGTCCGCTGGTCGGAATACTCGGAGGTCGTCCTCCCCGCGGCCCCGCCAGCGCCGCCCGCGCCCGCCACGCCCCCCACCGCAGAGAGCGTGAACAACAGGTCGCCTTGGTTCGTGCCCGTGACGTTGAAGCTGGAGGCCGTCACGCTGGCCGTCGCCGCGGCCCCGTTGCCGCCCGCCTGCCCAAAGCCCGGCGCGCTGCTGGCCGTGCTGCCCGCCCCACCGAACCCGCCCTGGCGACCATAGCCGGCCGTCGCCGTCACCGCGACCGTCGAGGAACTGCCGGCCGTGCCGAGATAGACCTGGTCATGGTCCAGGCGGGCCGTCGCCTGGCCTCCCTGGCTGGCAGCCCCGCCCACGCCGCCATCGCCGCCCGGCACGTAGTTCGACGTGCCGCCATAGGCAGGGGCAAGGATCGTGACATCGGATCCTCCGGCCCCGCCCTTCCCCCCGTTGCTGCCATAGGCCCCCAGGCCACCCGTCGCCGAAACCGCGATATAGACCCGACTGAGGTTGCTCCCCCCCTGCGTCCCGATCACCGTCCCCGTCAAGCCCGCCGTCGCCGCTCCGCCGACGTTGCTGGCGCCACCCGACCCGCCGGAACCGCCCATCCCGGTGTTGGTCGTGATGCTCGACCCGTCGCCCCCCTGCACGTTGGTGTACGGGTTGTTGCCACCCTGGGCGCCGGTCCCGCCTGGCCCGCCGGCCCCGCCCACCGCCGTCGGCGTCACCGACAACAGCGCCGTACCACTCAGCGGGATCATGAGGCCGGTGTAAACCGCGTTCGCGATGCTGCCTGCCGTGCCGCCGGTTCCAGCATCGCCGTTGCGCCCGGAATTGGCCTTGGCGATGGGATCGAAATAGGCCCCGTTCGCGCCCGATGTCCCCGCGGCACCGGTGATCGTCGTGTCGATCGTCGTCGTATCGTAGGCCATGGCCGTCCCCCAGCGAGCAGAAGGCTCGTTTGTTACGTTATGTAACAGGACCTTTAGCGGCAGTGGCGAGTGCGAACAACTGGAATTCGATCACTTAGGAAATTTTGACATCTGCCTTATTTGCCGACCGCCCCGAACGACGGCCACTGTAGGCTATGCTGCCGTCAGACGAAACCGGATGTCCGGTCGCCGCGCCCAGCAGCACGGGCGCCAGGGCGGCCGGGTCCAGCGGCGAAAGGCCCGCGGCGGCGTTCCCGGGCGCGCCCGGGTCATACGCCGGGGCGGGCACCGGTGCCGCCGCGCTCGCGGCGGGCGCACCGCCGGCGGTTCCTGTCCCGCCCACACGCCCGCCATTGGCCGGCGCGTTGACATCGAACGCCACCCCGATCGGGCCATTCGTGCCGGGCAACCCCGAGACGGTGCTGTCGACCGGGAATTAGGATTGATTCACAAGTTGGTGCCGAGCCGGCGCGTCCCGATCAGCCACGGGCGTGCAGGTGGCAAGCCGCCCGATGACCCGGCGCGATCTCCAGCAACGGCGGAACCTCCGCAGCGCAGCGCGCAAAGGCATGCGGGCAGCGGTCGCGCAGCCGGCAGCCGGACGGCGGCGACACGGGGTCGCCCAGCCCCCCCGAGATGGGCAGCGGTGCCCGCGACTGGTCCGTATCCGGCCGCGGCACCGCCTGGATCAACGCCTGCGTGTAGGGGTGGCCGGGCCGGGTCACGACGGCGTCGGTGGGCCCGTCCTCGACGATCTTGCCCAGGTACATCACCAGCGTCCGGGCACAGACGTAGCGCACCAGCGTCAGGTCGTGCGAGATATACAGCGCCGTCAGGCCCAACCGGTCCCGCAGCTCCCGCATCAGGTTCAGGATGCCGGCGCGGACGCTGACGTCCAGCATCGACACGGGCTCGTCCGCCACCAGGAAGCGCGGCTGCACCACGAGTGCCCGGGCCAGCACGACCCGCTGCAGCTGCCCTCCCGACAGCTCCCGCGGGTGCTTCGCCAGCGTGCCCTGCGGGTCTGGCAGATGCACCAGGCGCAGGGCCGCATGGACCCGCGCCTCGTGCTCGGCGCGCGGGATGCCGGTGTTCACCAGCGGCTCCGCGACGGCCCGGCGGATGGTGAAGCGGGGGTTGATCGCGTCGAACGGGTTCTGGAACACCAGCTGTGCCTGCTGGCGAAACCGCAGCAGCGGCGCGCCGGACAGCGCCTCCAGCCGGTCGCCGCCGAACATCACGGCGCCGCTGCTGGGCTCGGTCAGCTTCAGCAGCAGTCGGCCGACGGTGGTCTTGCCGCTGCCGCTCTCGCCCACCAGGCCCACGCTCTCCCCGGGAAGGAGCCGCAGGTCGATGCCGTCCACGGCATGCACGGCCGGGCGCTCGCCCCGCAGCATCTGCCGCAGGCTGCGCCCGACGGGGAAGCGCTTCTCGAGCGCGGTCGCCTCCACCAGCGGCACAGGCCGCGACGCGGCAAGGGGCGGAGTCACGCGGCCTCGTCCCGCACCCAGGTCTCGGGGCGCCGGGCCAGGTCGCGCAACGCCGGGGCTTCCGCGGCGCGGTGGCAGGCGGCGTCGTGCCCGGCCGCCACATCCAGGCGCGGCGGGTAGGCGGCACGGCAGGCGTCCAGCACGAAGGGACAGCGCGGCGCGAAGCGGCACCCCATGGGCGGGTCGTGCAGGTCGGGCGGGCTGCCCTCGATGGGCGCCAAGGTCGCGGCGGGGCCGGCAAGGTCCGGAAAGGCGTTCATCAGTCCCATGGTGTAGGGGTGCGCGGGCCGCGCCAGCACCTCCGCCGTCGGGCCGTACTCCACCACGCGCCCGGCGTACATGACGGCCGTCAGGCTGCACAGGTATGCCACGACGGAGATGTCGTGCGTGACGAAGATGGTCGCGACCTGCATCGCGGTGCCCAGCGCCCGCAGCATGTCCAGTACCTGCCGCTGCACGATCACATCGAGCGCCGTGACCGGCTCGTCAGCGATCACCAGCTTCGGTTTCAACGCCAGCGCCAGCGCGATGGCGGCGCGCTGCCGCATGCCGCCGCTGAACTGGTGCGGGAAGTCGGCCAGCCGCGCCGGGTTGAGCCCCACGGCGCGGAACAGCTCCTCCGCGCGCGCATCGGCGGCGGCGCGCCCCAGCCCGCCGCGCCGGCACAGCACCTCCCGCATCTGCGCCCGGAGGCGGTACACGGGGTCGAGCGAGTTCATCGCGCTCTGCGGCACGAAGCTCATTTGCCGCCACAGCAGCGCGCGCCGCGCCCGGGGCGACAGGCCCAGGATATCCACGCCGTCGAGCCCGATGCGGCCGCGCGCGACCCGGGCGTTGCCGGGCAGCACGCCCATCAACGCGCGGGCCAGCGTCGTCTTGCCGCAGCCGCTCTCGCCCACCAGGCCCAGCATGGCGCCGTGCGGCAGCACCAGGTCCACGCCGTCCACCGCATGCGCCAGGCCACGGGCGGTGCGGTAGGTGACGGCCAGGTCCGCGACCTCGAGCAGCATCACGCCTCGAGCTTCGGGAACAGCAGGTTCTCGTAGCCCCGGCTGAGGAAGAACCCGGCCAGCACGAGCGCCACGATGCACAGGCCCGGCGGCACGAACCAGAACCACTGCCCGCTGCTGAGCGCCTGCGAGGCATAGGCGTCCTGCAGCATGTAGCCCCACGAGATCACGTCGGAGTCGCCGAAGCCCAGGAAGGCGGCGCTCGCCTGCGTCAGGATGGAGATCCCGACGGCGATGGAGCCGTACAGGAACGACAGCGGCAGCACGTTGGGCGCCACGTGCACCAGGATGATCCGCGCGTGCCCGGCGCCGGTCACCCGCGCCGCCTCGATGAAGCCCCGCTGCATCAGCGTCAGCACCTGCGCCCGGATCACCCGCGCCGCATTGGGCCACAGCAGCAGCACGACGGCGAAGATGATGTTGTGCAGGCTGGGGCCCAGCAGCGCGGCCAGAACGATGACGAACGGCAGGAACGGCAGGCCCAGCAGCATGTCCGACACCCGCATCAGCACCTGGTCCACCACGCCGCCGAAATAGCCCGCCAGCAGTCCGACCGCCGTGCCGATGGAGGCCACCGCCACCGCCGCGGTCACGCCCACGAACAGCGATGGCCGCACGCCCATGATCAGCTGCGAGAAGATGTCCCGCCCCATGCTGGTGGTGCCGAGCCAGTGCGCCACCCCGGGCCGAAGCCCCGAGGCGAGCTGCCCGTCATCCGTCATCAGGATCTCGGTCGGGTCGTACTGCGCCAGCCACCCGGCGCACAGCCCGGCCAAGGCGAACACCAGGTAGATCGTCAGGCCCGCCATCGTGAACGGGTCGCGGACGATGCGGCGCAGCGCGTCACCGCCGGGCATGCGCCACCCGGGGGTCGAGCAGGCCGTACAGCAGGTCGGCGACGAAGTTCATCAGCACCAGCACCAGCGCGATCAGCAGGAAGGCGCCCTGCGCCAGCGGGTAGTCGCTGCTGCCCACGGCATCGACCAGCATGCGGCCCAGGCCCGGCCAGCTGAACACCGTCTCGATGACGACGTTGCCGCCGACCGAGGCGCCGAAGCCCAGCGCGAACGCGGTCACCAGCGGCAGCAGCGCGTTGCGGGCCGCGTGGCGCAGCATGATGCTGCGCTCCGGCAGGCCCTTCATGCGGGCCATGGTCACGAACTCCTCGTTCATCACCTCCAGCATGTTCGCGCGCATCAGCAGGACGGGCAGGCCCTGCAGGTAGATCGCCAGCGTCGCCGCCGGAAGCACGAGGTGGCGCGCGAAGTCGGCCGAGAACACGCGGTCCCATTGCGAGGCGAAAAGCGCGCCGGGCGAGCTGGCCCCGCCCGAGGGGAACCAGCCGAGCCCGAAGGCGAACACCGCCAGCAGCACCATGCCGACCCAGAACTCGGGCGCGGCCCGGGTCGCGAGCACCAGCGGGATGGCGGCGATCTCGAAGCGGCTGCCGCGGGTCCAGGCCAGGACGGCGCCGAACAGGCCCCCGAACACGTAGGCGACGATCAGCGCCGTCATGGTCAGCAGCAGCGTGTTGGGCAGGGTGCCCATGACCAGCCCCATGACCGGCAGGCGCTGCCGGAACGACAGGCCGAACTCGCCCTGCAGCAGGTTGCCGAGAAAGATGACGTATTGCTGCCACAGCGACTTATCGAGGCCGAACTGCCGCAGGATCAGCTGGCGCTGGTCCTCGGTGAAGCTCGGGTCGATGTAGGCGAGCGTGGGGTCGCCGGGCAGCAGGCGAAACATGAGGAACAGCACCGACGCGATGGCCCACAGCACGAACAGCATGTGGACCAGGCGTTTCGCGTAGAACATCAGCGCCCCGCCCGCCGCCGCATCAGCCGGCCAGCGTTTCCTTCTTGCCGGGCGGATAGCGCAGCGTGCCGCCATCGAGCGTGTAGCCGGCATCCTCCAGCATCTTCTTGGCCTTCGGCAGGTCGCCGCCCATCAGCACGCTCTCCTTGGAGTGCCAGAACGGCAGCGCCGTCGAAACGGCCGAGCCCGCGGCCTCGGCGAACCCGTTGTACGCGGCCTGCACCAGCAGCGGTCGGCTGACCGCGGTCGACAGCGCGCGACGGAACGCCGGGTCGTCGAAAGGCGGCCGGCGGTTGTTGAAGGCCAGGAACTGGAAGCCGAGATCGGTCTCGGTCACCACCTTGATGTCCGGAGAGGTCTTCGGCAGCTCCGCCAGGACCCGCGGGTCCCCGGTGAACAGCGCGAGGAGGTTGAGCTCCCCGGTGCGCAGCATGCCCAGCGTCGCTTCCTGGTTGGGCACGATCCGCATGATCCAGCGCGCCATCTTGGGCGGCGACCAATGGGCGCCGAAGCGCTCCAGCATCACCTCCTCGCTCTGCCGCCAGTGCACGAACTTGAACGGGCCGGAGCCGACGTGCAGCGCCTCGTTATAGTTCTCCAGCATGTCCGGCTTGCCCTGCATGCCGTCCAGCAGCGGCTGCCAGACGTGCTTGGGCACCAGGTTGATCTTGGACATCGTCGTGGTGGGGAACGAGGCCTGCGGCGCCTTCAGCGTGAACAGGATCGTGCGCGGGCCCGTCTGCTCCACCTTGGCGATGTTGCTCACGAACGGGAAGAACTGCGGCGTCTTGTCCTTGTGCGTCGTCATGTCGAAGGAGAACAGCACGTCCTCCATCGTCACCGGCGTGTCGTCGTGGAACCGCATGCCGTCGCGGACCACGACCTCCATCGTCGTGTCGCCGGTCCATTGGTAGCTCTCCGCCGCCCACGGGATCGGCTCGCCGTCGAGCCCGACGCGGGTCAGCTTGTCCCAGACGAGGTCGGTGACCCAGCTGCCGACGACGTCCATCCGGGCCGGGTTGATGTAGTCGATCTCGACATGGCAGTTCAGCACCATGTCCTTCTGCGGGCCGAGCGGGGTGGCGCCCAGGAACGTCCAGAAGTTGCGGATGCCGATCCCGGCCTCGACCTTGATCGTCTCCGGGTCCCACACCTTCATGTTGAACGCGGCCGAGCGCCTGGGGTGCACGAGATACACGTAGGGCTGGTCGCGGGTGATGAGGTCCTGCGCCTCCTTCACCAGGGCCTGCCGCTTCGTGCGGTCCAGCTCCTGCCGCTGCGCCTGGGCCAGGCGGTCGTATTCCGGGTTGATGTAGCCGACGAAGTCGTAGCCGTTGTCGGCCAGGGCCGAGTTGAACAGGCTGAACACCAGCTCGTCCGGGTCCGACCGCTCGGGCCGGCCCACCATCTCCCAGGTGGTCGCGTCCCACTTCTGCCGCTCGTTCCACACGACGGCGTTCTGCTGGGCGTTGCTCATCACCTGGACGGAGATGTTGAGGCCCAGGCGCTTCCACTGCTGGACCGCCAGCTGCGCCGCCTGGAACAACGAGGGGTCGTTGGCCTGCGGCTTGGACAGCAGCACGATCGGCCGGATCTTGTCGCCGGGCTCGGCAGCCTGCCCGCGCGGCACCCCGCCCGCCAGCAGAGCGGTGGACGCGGCCAGCAGGCCCCGCCGGGTCATCGTCGTCCGCGTCGCCTGTCCCATCGTCGCCCCCATCCCTCGGTCATCGCTCCGGCGGGGCAATGCACGTGCCATGCCGCGGCGCGCCGCTGTCGCGGCAATTCCCATGGTGTGCTGTGATGCCATGATGGCGCAATCTCCCCTGCCGCGACCCACGGTGATCGTGCCCGACACGGCACCGCTGATCCACCTCGCGGCGGGCGACGCCCTGCACGTGTTGACGGACATGGGGCCGGTCGTCGTGGTCGACGTGGTGGTGCTGGAGGCCACGGCCTCGTTGGACAAACCCTACGCCAGACAGGTCGCCGCCTGGATCGAGGATGGGCAGCAGGCGGGAAGCAACGCCCCCGTCACCCTGGTCGAGACGGAGCTCGGCGCGTTGTATCGGCTCGCATTGGCGTCCGGCCTGAAGGCGCCGCGCAACACCGGGGAGATCGCCATCGCCGACTGGCTGGCCGACAACCTGCTGCGCCTGGGCGGCCCGGCCCTGGTCGTGTACGAGAACGGTCGGGTCCCCAACATGCTGGCCCGCGAGGGCGTGGCGGCGACGGTCGCCGTCGCCACCACGCGCAACCTGCTGGAGATGGCGCAGGAGCAGGGCCTGATCGCCGATGCCGCCGCCGTCTGGGCGCGCATCTCGGCTGCCGCGCCGACCGCGAACCCGGCCTCCGTGCTGACCGTTATCCAAGGCGACGCCCCATGACCGACCCCGTGCACCCCGTCATCCTCCGCTACGCCGCCGGCGAGATCTCCGCCACGCGGGCGGCCGCGCTGCTGGGCGGCGACACGGTGGTCGCCGACGTTATCGTCATGCTGCGGCAGGCCGGCCTGCCGCCCCCCCTTCCCCCGCCGGCGCAGCAGGCGGCCGAGCTGGCCCATGCCCGCCGGGTGCTCGGCTGGGACTGAGCACATCCGCCGCCCCTCGGCACGCGCCGTGCATCCCGCAACCCCGATGACTGGAGCCACCATGCTCGACCGACCCGACCCCGTTCATGCCGTCAGCGGCGCCGCGCTCATGGCCAGCTGCGCCGGCTTCGCCCGCTGGCAGAAGCTGTCCGGCAGCGCCGACGAGCTGGCCAGCATGCGCACGATCCAGACGGCGCTCGACGGCTTCGGCTACCGCACGTCGCTGCTGTCGCACGACGCCTACATCAGCCTGCCCGGCACCGCCCGGGTCACGGTCGACGGCGTGTCGCTGACGGCCATCACCCATTCGTTCTCCCGCCCCGGGCGCGCCGCGGCACCGCTCGTGTATGTCGGCGAGGGGCGTGAGGCGGACTTCGCGGGGCGGGACCTCGCAGGCGCCATCCTGCTGGTGGAAGGGATCGCAGGCCCCCCCGTCGCGGCCCGGGCGGCGCAGTCGGGCGCGGCCGGGCAGCTGCACATCAGCCCGCACGAGCACCTGCACGAGATGTGCATCTCGCCGGTCTGGGGCAGCCCGGGGCTGGACACGCTGGACCGCCTGCCGCGCACCGTCACCTGCACCATCTCCCACGCCGACGGCACGGCGCTGCGCGACCGGCTGCAGCACGGCGGCACGCCCGAGGTGGTGCTGGAGGCCGCGGTCGAGACGGGGTGGCGGCCGACCCCGATCCTGGTCGCAGAGATGGATGCGCCCGGCCTGGATGACGCAACCCCGGACGCGCCGTTCATCCTGTTCTCGGGCCATCACGACACCTGGTACTTCGGCGTCATGGACAACGGCAGCGCCAACGCCACCATGATCGAGGGCGCCCGCGTGCTGGCCGCGCATCGCAGCGCCTGGCGCCGCGGCCTGCGCCTGTGCTTCTGGTCCGGGCATTCCCACGGGCGGTATTCCAGCTCCGCCTGGTATGTCGACAATCACTGGGCCGAGCTGGAGCGGCGCTGCGCCGTGCACGTCAACGTGGACAGCACCGGCGGCCTGGGCGCCACCGTCCTGACGGAAGCCGCCGCCGCGGCCGAGCTGAACGGTCTGGCCACCGACGCCATCGCCGCCGAGACCGGCGACCTCCACGAGGGCCGGCGCCCCGGGCGCAACAGCGACAACTCGTTTTGGGGCATCGGCATCCCCACCCTGTTCGGCGCCGTCAGCCACCAGCCGCCGGACCCCACGCCCATGCCGTTCCGGCTGGGCTGGTGGTGGCACACGCCGCAGGACCTGCTGGACAAGGTGGACGAGGCGAACCTGGTGCGCGACACCCGCATCGTCGTCCATGCGCTCTGGCGCTTGCTGACCGAGCCGGCGATGCCGCTCGACTACGCCGCCCACGCTGCAGCGCTGCACACGGAACTGGACCGGCTCGACCAGGCGCTGCAGGGCCGGCTCTCGCTCCAGCCGCTGTTGTCGGCGGCCGCCACCCTGCAGGAGAAGGCGGCGGGCCCGCAGAGCGACCGCGTGCTGATGCGGCTGTCGCGCACGCTGGTGCCGGTCGACAACACCAAAGGCGACCGCTTCGCCCACGACCCGGCCCTGCCGCAGGCGCCCTGGCCCGTGCTCGACCCCATCCGCGCCCTGGCCTCGGCCGCGCCCGACCGGGTGCCGTTCGCCGCCGTCGATGCCACCCGCGCCCGCAACCGCATGCTGCACGCGCTGCACCAGGCGCTCGACGCGCTGCACGCATGACCCCCCGCAAGCAGCTGCGGTTCGGCGCCTTCATGAGCGTGCCGGCCTGCCACCCGACGGGATGGCGACACCCGGACGCCGTGCCCGAATGCGACCTCGACTTCCGCTGGCTCGCCCACATGGCCCGCACGGCCGAACGGGGCAGGCTGGACGCGCTGTTCTTCCAGGACAGCGTCGCCGTCGTGGGGGCTAACGCGCTCTACGGCGGCCAGAACTTCAACGTCCGCAGCGGCCGCCAGGCGCATATCGAGCCCGTCAGCGCCATCGCCGCCCTGGCCGCCATCACGTCCCGCATCGGACTGATCAGCACCTGCACCACCACCTACAACGAGCCGTTCAACCTGGCCCGGCGCTTCCTGACCATCGACCACATCAGCGGCGGCCGGGTCGGCTGGAACCTCGTGACGTCGCAGGCGGAGGACGAGGCGCTGAACTTCGGCTTCGACCACCACCTGGAACACGGGGCCCGCTACGACCGGGCGGCCGAGTTCCACGACGTGGTGCGCGGCCTGTGGGACAGCTGGGAAGACGACGCCTTCCTGCGCGACAAGGCCTCCGGTATGTGGTTCGACAAGGACAAGCTGCACGTCCTGAACCACGAGGGCCCGCATTTCCGGGTGCGCGGACCGCTCAACGTGGCCCGCTCGCCGCAGGGCCGCCCCGTGGTCGCGCAGGCCGGCAGCAGCGGCATCGGCATGGAGCTGGCGGCGCGCACCGCAGACCTCGTGTTCACCGCGCAGACCACGATATCCGAGGGCCAGGCCTTCTGCGCCGACCTGCGCGCCCGCGCGGTGCGCCACGGCCGGGCCCCGGACGACATCAGGGTGTTCCCCGGCATCATGCCGATCGTGGCGCCCACCATGACGGAGGCGCAGGACAAGTACGAGGCGCTGCGCAACATGGTGGATGACAGCATCGGCCTGCGCGGGGTGGCACGGCTGTGCGGCGGGCTGGACATCAGCGGGCTCGATCCCGACGGGCCGCTGCCGGCGCTGCCGCCCAGCAACGCGGCACGGGCCCGCCAGCAGATGATCGTCGCCATGGGTGCCCGCGGGATGACCATCCGGCAGATCGGCCGCGTGCTGGGCATGTCGCAGGCACACCGGGTGCTGTGGGGCACCCCCGCCAGCATGGCCGACGACATGGAGGCCTGGCTGGAGGCCGGGGCCTGCGACGGGTTCAACCTGCTGTTCGCCCACTACCCGAAGCCGCTCGAGGAGTTCGTGGACCTGGTCATCCCGGAGCTGCAGCGCCGCGGGCTGTTCCGCACGGAATACGAAGGCACCACCCTGCGCGAGAACCTGGGCGTGCCGATCCCCCCCTTCCCGCAGCGGCACCCGGACGTGGACCCCGCATTCGCCCCTGCCGCCGCGCACGGAGGCGGCTTTTGAGGCAGCTGCGGCTCGGGGCCTTCCTCAGCGTCCCCGGCAACCACCTGGCGGGGTGGCGGCACCCGGACGCCATCGCCACCACCGACATGGACTTCCGGCAATACGTCCACCTCGCGCGGCTGGCCGAGGATGCGAAGTTCGACACCATCTTCTTCCAGGACAACGCCGCCGTCGCCGGCAGCGGCAAGCTGGCCCGGGGCGACTTCAGCCGCGCCCGGCTGAGCCGCACCGTGAAGCTGGAACCGACGGCCGCGCTGTCGGCGCTGGCGGCCATCACGAGCCATATCGGTCTCGTGGCCACCATCACCACGACCTACAACGAACCCTACAACGTCGCGCGCCGCGTCGCCTCGATCGACCTGATCAGCCAAGGCCGCGCCGGCTGGAACCTGGTGACGTCGCAGATCGAGGACGAGGCGCAGAACTTCGGCTTCGACGCCCATATGCCGCACGCCGAGCGCTATGCCCGCGCCGCCGAGTTCTACGACGTGGTCACCGGGCTCTGGGACAGCTGGGAAGACGGCGCGCTGCTGCGCGACAAGGAGAGCGGGGTCTACATGGACCGCGATCGGGTCCACTTCCTCGATCATGACGGACCCCACTTCAAGGTGCGTGGCCCGCTGAACGTCACCCGCTCGCCGCAGGGCTGGCCGGTCGTGGCGCAGGCCGGCTCCTCCGAGGCCGGGCGGGAGCTCGCGGCGCGGACGGCCGACGTGGTGTTCACCGCGCAGACCCAGCTGGCCGAGGCGCAGGCCTTCTATGCCGACGTGAAGGCCCGCACCGCGCGCCACGGCCGCACGCCCGACGACCTGCTGGTGATGCCCGGCATCACCCCGGTGATCGGGTCCACCATGGCCGAGGCGCAGGCGCGCTACGACCAGCTGCAGGAGCTGATGCCGGACGACGTGGCGCTGCAGTCCCTGTCCCACATCAGCGGCGGCCTCGACCTGACGCAGTACCCGCTCGATGGGCCGCTGCCCGACCTGCCGCCCAGCAACGCCGCCCGCGCCCGCCAGGCGCTGATCGTCCGCACCGCACGCGACGGCAACATGACCCTGCGCCAGATCGCCCGGCACACGGCCGCCGGCACCGGCCACCGTGTCCTCGTTGGCACCCCCGAGTATGTCGCCGACGAGATGCAGTCCTGGCTGGAGAACGGCGCGGCGGACGGGTTCAACGTCGTCTGCAACTACTATCCCGGCCCCTTCGAGCTGTTCTGCCACCAGGTCGTGCCGGAGCTGCAGCGCCGCGGCGTGTTCCGCACGGTCTACGAAGCCACGACCCTGCGCGGCAACCTCGGCCTGCGCATCCCGCAGAACCGGCACACCCTGGCCCGGGAAAGCGCAGTGACACCTGAAATCGACGTCATCGAGCAGCGGTTGAAGCGGCTGACGGAGCCGATGCAATGATGGAAGACGAAGTTGAACGGGGGAGCGTTACCGTGTTCTGCGATCTCGCGTTGCCGAACGCCGAATTGGAGCAGCTTCGGGCCATACTGGCGGCGCGCATCGTCCAGGCGCTCTATGTGCAAAACCTGACCGTGCGCAAGGCTCAGTGTCCGTCCACGATCATGTTGAGTCGAGGGAATCAATTGTGATTCCATGTGGCAGCCCCGATTCGCAGGAGCCGCCCAATGTGGACTGCCGAGAACCGCGCCCGCTACGACCGCAGCAAGCTGCGCTACCCGAGTGACCTGACCGACGACGAGTGGGCTCTGGCCAAGCCGGAGATCCCTCGTGCCAAACGAGGCGGAAACAAGCGGACAGTGGACCTGCGCGAGGTCTTGAACGGACTGATGTATGTCCTCAGCACAGGCTGCCAGTGGCGGGCGATCCCGAAGGACCTGCCGCCGCGCAGCACCGTCAACTTCTATTTCTGCCGCTGGCAGCATGATGGGACGCTCGATCGGTTGCACCATGCGCTTTACGTCCGCTGTCGGGAGCAGGCGGACCGCGAAGCCAGCCCGACCGCCGCGATCATCGACAGCCAGAGCGTCAAGAGCGCCGAAAAAGGGGGGCCCGCATTGATCCGCCGGGCTTCGATGGCGGCAAGAAGATCAAGGGTAAGAAGCGGCACGTCCTCGTCGACACGCAGGGTTTGCTGATGCAGGCTATCGTTCACGCGGCCGACGTCCAGGACCGTGACGGTGGCGTGCTGCTGATGGCGACGTTGTTCGGCATGTATCCCTTTCTGCTCAAGCTCTACGCCGACGGCGGTTACCAGGGGCCGAGGTTCCAGACGGGCCTGGCCCGTGTCTGCCGCCGCGTGAACGTCGAGATCGTTCGACGCTGCGACACCGGCAACTTTGTGGTGTTGCCCAAGCGGTGGATCGTAGAACGGACAATTGCGTGGCTCAACCGATGCCGCCGCCTGAGCAAGGATTGGGAGTGCCTGAACCGAAACGCGCTCGCGTTCCTTCAGTGGGCGTCAGTGCGGCTCATGCTGCGACGCCTCTGCCGTGCTTGCTAATGATCTTGGACGGACTCTCAGGAATTGACCGGCGTTGCAGCAGCCGATTTCTCACGCTTGCGGCAATGCAAGCTGGGGCGCTTCACCGTGGACCGGCTGATGACGATCCTGACCAGGCTGGGCCAGGAACCGAAGATCACCGTCGCCGACGGCCGCCATACCCGACAGGCCGAGCCGGCGTTTGCCGGCGCGGTTGTCCTCCGAATGCCGGGTTGTTGCGGCCTCGTCGGATGACCACACGCATCGGCATCGTGTTCAACGGGGCAACGGGCGAGTTGGCGGCGCGGCAGCATCTGCCGGCGCTGATGGCGCTGCGGGACGAGGGGGGGCTGCCGCTTGCAGACGGGCGGCGTCTGATGCCCGACGTCATGCTCGTGGGGCGGGATCCGGCCAAGCTGGTGGCGACGGCGGCGCGCACCGGGTTCGGCCGAACGTCCGTGGACCTCGATGCGGCCCTGGCGTTCTCGGGCGATACCCTGTTCTTCGATGCGGCACCCTCCGGCCTGCGGGTCGGCGCCGTCGGGCGGGCGATCGCGGCGGGCAAGCACGTCTATGTCGAGAAGCCGATCGCGGGGGACACGGCCGACGCCCTGGCGCTGCATGCGGCGGCGCAGGCGGCCGGGGTCAAGGCCGGGACGGTGCAGGACAAGCTGTTCCTGCCGGGGTTCGCGGCCCTGCTGGACCTGCGCCGGGCCGGGTTCTTCGGCCAGGTGCTGGAGGTGCGGGTCGAGATGGGCCGCTGGATCCATGACGGGTTCGGCGCCCCGGGCCAGCGCCCCAGCTGGAACTACCGCAAGCAGGACGGCGGCGGGCTGATCCTCGATATGTTCCCGCACTGGCGCTACATGATCGACGCGCTCGCCGGGCCCATCGAGGCCGTCAGCGCCCGCAGCCGCCGCCATGTGCCGCGCCGGGTGGACGAACGCGGCGCGCCCTACGCGGTGGACGTGGAAGACAGCGTGTTCGCCACCTTCGCGCTGGCCGGCGGCGCGCTCGCCTCGGTCAACAGCAGCTGGTGCACGCGGGCGCGGCGCGAGTTCCCGATCCAGGTGCAGATCGACGGCACGCAGGGCTCGGCCGTCGCCGGTCCGTTCGGCTGCTGGTCGCAGGCCGAGGCGCCCTCCGGCCCGATCTCGGCCGCGCTGCCGCAGGCGAGCCTGCTGGAGGGCTGGACCGCCGTGCCGGTCGAAACCGGGGCGGTGAACAGCTACCGCGCCGGCTGGGAGCTGTTCCTGCGCCACGTGGCCGAGGATGCGCCGTTCCCCTACACCTTCCTGGAGGGCGCGAAGGGCGTGCAGCTGGCCGAAGCCGCTTACAGGAGCGATCGGGAGCGGCGCTGGGTGGACATCCCCGCCCTCGGGGAGGGGCCCAGCGCATGAACCTGCCCACCTACCATAGCGTCCCCGGCCTGCCCGCCTCCATGTCGCCGAGCAGCCACGCCACGGAGGCGGACGGCTTCGTCTTCCTGACCGGGCAGTTCGGGCGCAACCTCGACCGACCCGACGATCCCCTGCCGGACGGGATCGCGGCGCAGACGGACCAGACCTTCGCCAACATGGCCCGGGTGCTGGGCCATCTCGGCCTCGGCCTGCAGCACGTGCTGAGCGTCCGCGTGTTCCTGACGCGGTTCCGGGCCGACTACGACGCCATGAACGCCGTCTATGCCCGGCATTTCCAGGACGGCGCCCGGCCCGTCCGCACCTGCGTCGGCGTCACCGACCTGGTCCGCGGGGCGCTGATCGAAGCCGACTGCATCGCCCGAAGGCCCTGAACCGCCCAACGGCCCTGAACGACGCCACGGTCATTCCACCGCGATGGCATGGTCCACGGCAGCCGGCTGTGCGGTGCGGCGGAACAGCAGCAGCAGCGGCAGGGCGCCCAGGCACAGCAGCAGCATCAGCTTGAAGTCGTCGATGTAGGCGATCACCGTCGCCTGCAGCGTGACCATGCCGTCCAGCGTCGCGCGCCCGGCCAGGGTCAGCGGGTCCAGCGCGTGCCCGGCCGACTGCAGCAACCGGCTGTAGGGCGTGATGTAGCTGGCGATCTCGGCATGGTTCACTTGGGTGTTCCGCGTCAGCAGGGCCGAGACGGCGGAGATGCCGACCGCCGAGCCGATGTTGCGCGACAGGTTGTACAGCCCCGTGCCGTCGCCGCGGCGCGCGGCCGGCAGGGTGGAGAAGGTGACCGCCGTCAGCGGCACGAACAGGAAGCCGAGCCCCGCACCCTGGACGAAGCCGGTCGAGACGATGGTCCACTGCGACACGTCCTGGGTCCAGCCCGTCATGTCCCACATGGCCCAGGCCGTCAGCGCCAGGCCGATGCCGAGCAGGACGCGAATGTCCACGCGCCCGATCAGCCGGCCCACGACGAACATGCACAGCATGGTGCCCAGGCCGCGCGGCCCCATGACGACCCCCGCGGTGACCACCGGATACCCCATCAGCGTCTGCAGGAAGGGCGTCATCAGCGCCAAGGAGGCGAGGTAGGTGATGCCGACGATGAAGATGAACAGCATCCCGACGGCGAAGTTCCGGTCGCGGAACAGCGCCGGGTTGACGAAGGGGGCCCCTGCCCGGCCGCGGTAGGTGAAGCTATGCACCAGGAAAACGTAGAACGCGGCGGCCGCGACCACCGCCTCGATCACCACCTCTCCGGAGCCGAACCAGTCGAGCTGCTCCCCCCGGTCCAGGCAGAGCTGCAGTGCCGCGATCCCGACGCTGAGCGCGCCGAACCCCAGCCAGTCCAGCGCGCGGCCGCGATCGACCGTCGTCTCGGTGACGAAGGCGGTGATGCCGCCGAAGGCCAGCACGCCGAGCGGCAGGTTGATGTAGAACACCCACCGCCAGCTGAGGTTCTCGGTCAGCCATCCCCCGATCACCGGGCCCAGCACGGGCCCGACCATGACGGAGATGCCGAACAGCGCCATGGCGCCGCCGCGCTCGGCCGGGGTGTAGATGTCGAGCAGGATGGACTGCGACAACGGCACCAGGGCCGCGCCGAAGAAGCCCTGCAGCAGGCGGAACAGCACGATCTCGGTCAGCGACTGCGCCAGCCCGCACAGGATGGACGCCGCGACGAACCCGGCCACCGAGACCAGCAGCACGCGCTTCCGCCCGAACCGCGCCGCGAGCCAGCCGGAGGGCGGCGTCATGATCGCGGCGGCGACGATGTAGGATGTCAGGACCCAGTTGATCTGGTCCGCGCTGGCCGAGACGCTGCCCTGGATATAGGGCAGGGCGACGTTGGCGATGGTGGTGTCCAGCGCCTGCATGACGACCGCCAGGATGATGCAGGCGGTGATGGCGCCGCGGTTGGCGACCCGGGGGGTGACGGACGGCGCCGCGGGACCGCCGACGGCGTCAGCCATGGGACGGGCCGGCGATCGGCGCGAGGAAGGCCGGCCAGCCCCGGGCACGCCCGGTGTCCACGTCGATCGTGACGCTCATCCCCGCCCGCAGCACCGGCCTCGTCGTGGCATCCTGGTCCTGCCGCGTGTCGAGCCGCACGCGCATCTGGATGCGCTGCACCACCTTCACCCAGTTGCCGCTGGTGTTCTGCGCCGGCAGCATGGCGAAGCTTGCGGCAGAGGCCGGGCTGATGCTGTCCACCACGCCGTGCCAGGTCTGCCCGGGATAGGTGTCCACCGTGATCCCGACATCCTGCCCCGGCCGGACCCAGGTCAGCTCCGTCTCCTTCGGGTTGGCATCGATCCACAGATGGTCGGTCGCCACCACGCTCAAGGCCGCTGTGGCCGACATCAGGTACTGTCCGGGCTGCAGGCTGGGCACGTTGGTGACGATGCCGGCGATCGGGGCGCGGACGGTCGTGTGGTCCAGCTGCCGCGCCGCCTCGTCCCGGGCGGCCACGGCCTCCAGGCTGCGCGGGTGCTTCTCGATGGCGATGTCGGGGTCGCCGCCCAGGTTGGCGGCGATCCCCGCCAGCTGCTGCTGCTGCGACAGCAGGCGGTGCCGGGCCGACATCAGGTTGCGCTGCGCCTGCTCGAACGTGACGACGGAAGCGACGTTGCCGACCAGCAGGCGCTGCTGCCGGTCCTGCTCCCGCGCGTAGTAGTCGACGTCGAACTGGCTCTGCTGCAGCTGCGCCTGCATGTCGCGATAGCTGGCTTTCAGGGCATTGAGGGTGGCGGCGACGATGCCGAGCTGGGCCTGCGCCTTGTCGAGCGCGAGGCGGTACGGCAGGTCGTCGAGCCTGAACAGCACGTCCCCGGGCTTCACGGCCTGGTTCTCGTGGACGGCGATGTCCTTGACGATGCCGGAGATGTCGGTGGACACGGCGACGATGTCGGCTCGGACATACGCGTTCTCGGTCGACATGATGCGGCCGCCCAGGACGTACTCGGCACCACCGGCCACCAAGGCGAGGGGCAGCAGCAGGAACAGCAGCGGGCGGACCAGACGCCGAGGGCGGCGGATCCTGCTGGCATCCGCGGAGGGCGGCAGCGGGCGGCGGGCCGCGGGATCGGTCGGGCGAAGCAGGGGGGCGCGGTCGCGGGGGATGGCCTCAGACATGTTCCGCCTCCGCGCTGACGACGGCCGGGGCGGCAGGCCGGTCGGTCTGGGGCGGCCGTTCGCAAGCCAGCACCAGGTTCTTCTTCATGAGACACAGGTTCAGCATCAGCGCCTCGCGCGCGGCCTCGGGGATGCCGGCCAAGGCCTCGCCGCGGGTGATGTCACCGAGTTCCCGCATATGGGTCAGCACGGGATGGGCCTTGGCGGTTAGGTGCAGCAGCCAGACGCGCCGGTCGGTCGGGTGTTGCCGCCGCTCGATAAAGCCGGCCGCCTCCAGCCGGTCCAGGATCCGCACAAGCGTGATCGCCTCGATGTCCAGGATGTCGGCCAGGGCCGCCTGGTGGATGCCTTCGTTGGGCGCCAGGAAGGCGAGGACCTGCCATTGCGACCGGGTCAGGCCGAGCCCGCGTGCATGCTGCTCGAACCGCCGGCGCAGGAACCGGGCGACGTCGTGCAGCACGAAGCCGAGGGTGGGGCGGGAATGGGCCATCGTTCATCCATGAAGCTTGTCACAAGCATGCTTACGATCAGCATGCTATGTCTCGACGCACACCGAGGCAAGGGCAGCCCTGCCGTGTGTCCCCTGCAAGCCCGCGTTCAGCGCGCCTGCCGTGCGTCGATCTCGTCCAGGACGGCCTCAGGCGGGATGTCGCGCTTCACGTGGTGGATGTCGTGGTCGTCCAGCGGGACATCCAGCCGCTCGGCGATCGCAGCGACGACATGGGTCAGCTTGGTCAGCTCGTCTTCGGTCAGCAGGTTGATGTGCAGGGCCAGGTCCGCGCGCTTGTCGGCCAGGCAGGCGTCCCGGTTCTGGCTGATCAGCACGAACATCGACAGGAAGATCGCCTCCACCGAAGCGGCGGTCCCCAGAAGGTCGAACGATCGGTCGAAGCGGGGCAGGCCCGGCACCCACCCGAGGTTGGCGGCGATCCATGTGCCGTATACGGCGATGTGGGCGTAGACGAACGCCATCGTGCCGGCGCAGGCCGTCACGGCGCCGGCGATGCGGTCCTGCAGCCCTGCCCCGGCCTCCTCCTGCTGGCGGCGTTCGTGCAGGGCATCGATGTTGCGGGTCAACGACGGGTGCAGCGGGCGCTGCGTGGGGTCCTGGACTTGGGTGGCGGCCATGGCGGTCCGGCTGCTCCTGTGGCGCGGGTGCCGGGACAACGCCCGGCCGGCCATCGGGCGGCTTCACCTCTTCGTGGCCGGACGCGAGGGCCGGTGTCGAGGGCGCAGGCCGTGGAATGGAAACGCCGCCGCCCGGTTTCCCGGACGGCGGCGCTGAAGCAAGGCTGCTCGGGTTCGTGGACTTAGTAGTCCATGTCACCCATGCCGCCCATTCCGCCCATGCCACCACCCGGCGGCATGGAGGCCGCGCGCTTCTCGGGGCGCTCGGCGACCATCGCCTCGGTGGTGATCAGCAGCCCGGCCACCGACGCGGCGTTCTGCAGCGCGACACGGACGACCTTCGTGGGGTCGATGATGCCGGCGGCGACCATGTCCTTGTAGACACCGGTCTGCGCGTCGTAGCCGAAGCTGTAGTCGCTGTTCTCGAGCACCTTGCCGTTGATGACCGCGCCATCTTCGCCCGCGTTGGACGCGATCTGCCGCAGCGGCGCCTGGACCGCCTTGCGGACGATCTCGATGCCGAACTTCTGGTCCTCGTTCTCGGCCTGCACATGCGCCAGGATCAGGCTGGCACGCGCCAGCGCGACACCGCCGCCCGGGACGATGCCCTCCTCGACGGCCGCACGGGTCGCGTGCAGCGCGTCGTCCACGCGGTCCTTGCGCTCCTTCACCTCGACCTCGGTGCTCCCGCCGACGCGGATGACCGCAACGCCGCCGGCCAGCTTGGCCAGACGCTCCTGCAGCTTCTCCTTGTCGTAGTCGCTGGTCGTCTCCTCGATCTGCGCCTTGATCTGCTCGCAGCGGCCCTTGATGGCCTCCGACGCGCCGACGCCCTCGATGACCGTCGTGTTCTCCTTCTCGATGAGAACGCGCTTGGCCTGGCCCATCATGTCGAGCGTGACGGTCTCGAGCTTGATGCCCAGGTCCTCGCTGATGACCTGGCCGCCCGTCAGGACGGCGATGTCTTCCAGCATCGCCTTGCGGCGATCGCCGAAGCCCGGCGCCTTGACGGCCGCGACCTTCAGGCCGCCGCGCAGCTTGTTCACGACGAGCGTGGCCAGGGCCTCGCCCTCGATGTCCTCGGCGATGATCAGCAGCGGACGGGTGGACTGCACCACGGCCTCGAGCAGCGGCAGCAGGACCTGAAGGCCCGACAGCTTCTTCTCGTGAATCAGGATGTAGGGGTTGTCGAGATCGACCGTCATCTTCTCGGCGTTTGTGATGAAGTAGGGGCTGAGGTAGCCGCGGTCGAACTGCATGCCCTCCACGACCTCGAGCTCCGTGTCCATGCCCTTGGCTTCCTCGACGGTGATGACACCCTCGTTGCCGACCTTCTGCATGGCTTCGGCGATCATGCGGCCGATCTCGGCCTCGCCGTTGGCGGAGATGGTCCCGACCTGCGCCGTCTCGGCCTCGGTCGTGATCTTCTTGGTGCGCTTGGCCAGCTCGGCCACCAGGGCCGTCACGGCCTTGTCGATGCCGCGCTTGAGGTCCATCGGCGCCATGCCGGCGGCGACGGCCTTGCCGCCCTCGCGGACCAGCGCCTGCGCCAGCACGATCGCCGACGTCGTGCCGTCCCCGGCGATGTCGTTGGTCTTGCTCGCGACCTCACGCACCATCTGCGCGCCCATGTTCTCGAACTTCTCGGCCAGCTCGATCTCCTTGGCGACCGTCACACCGTCCTTGGTGATGCGGGGCGCGCCATAGCTCTTGTCGATGACGACGTTGCGGCCCTTGGGCCCCAGCGTCACCTTGACCGCGTCGGCCAGGATATCCACGCCGCGCAACATGCGGCTCCGTGCGTCGTCGCCGAAGCGAACGTCTTTGGCTGCCATGTGTCTTTTCCCTTGAATTCTGTTGAAGCGGCGCGCAATGGCGCCGCCGTCTCGATCAGGCGGTTCTGATCAGGCGGCGCGCGCCAGCGCCGGGGCGCCGTCGATCACGCCCATGAGGTCGCTTTCCTTCATGATCAGCAGCTCCTCGCCGTCGATCTTGACCTCGGTGCCGGACCACTTGCCGAACAGCACGCGGTCGCCGGCCTTCACGTCCAGCGCCACGATCGCGCCCTGCTCGTTGCGGGCGCCCGGCCCGGCGGCGATCACCTCGCCCTCCATCGGCTTTTCCTTGACGGTGTCGGGGATGATGATCCCTCCGGCAGACTTCTCGAGCGGCGTGATGCGACGGATCACGACGCGGTCGTGCAGCGGGCGGAATTTCATGCGATTGGCTCCATGCGGGCGATTGATGTCCGCCGCATGCCCTTCGGCCGCGGCGCCATGCCCGTCGGAGGCGTCTTAGCACTCTATGCGGTCGAGTGCCAAGTTTGTTTGCAGGCAGACCGAAATCGTCCGCCGCCGGCTACTCTTCGGGCGCGGTCTCGGCCGCCGGACGCTTCTCGAACAGCGCCTCGGCCCGCGCCTGCGGGCTGTTCGGGCGGTTCGCCCGGCCGGTCCGGGCCGGCTTGGCGGCTTCGACCTTCACCTCGGCCTTCTTCGGCGGGGCGGGGGGCTTGCTGTCGTACGACATGCTGAACGCCATGGGACCTGCTCCTTCTCTACTTGTCCGAACCCTTGCCGGACGACTTCTCCGGCCGCGGCTGCAGGATCGACGACGGCGAAGCCACCGCGACCTTGCTGGCCTTCGGCTTCTTGATCTCGCGGGTGCTCCGCTTCTGTCCCTTGGCCATGGTGGCGTCCCTTCAGAGTGTGGCTGGTCTGCGGGCCAACATCACGGTGCCGCGGGCCGGCATCCGGCGCCATGGTCGGGCACCCTGCCGGATGGCCGGGTGTGCACGCGAGTCGGCACCGTTGCAGCCGCACTCTGGGCGCATCGCCGGTCGATTACAACCGGCCGGGTCCGACGGCGTGGCATCCAGCGCTTGACCACCCCCCGTCCCGCAGTGCAGCAAAAGACCGATGTCGAGCATGCCCGCCCCGAACCACAGCCCGGCCATCACGGCGCACGACGGCGACCCCACCAGCCTGGCCGCGCTGGAGGCCCGGCTGGCCCGCGAGCTCCTGGTGCTGAACCAGCCGGCGCCCGACTGGATCACGCCCCGCCACGACACGGCACTCGGCCCCGTGCTCGATGTCGCCGTCATCGGCGCCGGCATGGCGGGCCTGACCGTCGCCTTCGCGCTGATCCGCGACGGCGTCCGCAACATCCGCCTGTTCGACTCGAGCCCCGAAGGCCAGGAAGGTCCCTGGGTGACCTTCGCCCGCATGGAGACCCTGCGGTCCCCGAAGCAGCTCACCGGCCCGGCGCTCGGCCTGCCGAGCCTTACGTTCCGGGCCTGGTACGAGGCCCAGTTCGGCCCCGCCGCCTGGGACACGCTGTGGCGCATCCCGCGCCCGCAATGGATGGACTACCTGCGCTGGTATCGCCAGGTGCTGCAGCTGCCGGTCGAGAACGGCGTCCGCCTGACCGGGCTGCGGCCGCACGGCGATGGCCTCGTGCTCGACTTCGCCGACGGCCGCACCCTGGCCGCACGGCGCGTCGTGCTGGCCAGCGGGCGCGACGGGCTCGGCGGCCCCACGATGCCGGTGCTGTTCCGCGCCCTGCCGCCCGGGCTGTGCGCCCACAGCTCCGCCGCCATCGACTTCGCCGCCCTGGCCGGCAAGGACGTCGCCGTCGTGGGCGGCGGCGCCTCCGGCTTCGACAACGCGGGCGCATCGCTGGAGGCCGGGGCCGCGACCGTGACCATGCTCGTGCGCCGCGCTGCCATCCCGCTGATCCACAAGGGCATGGGCGCCTCCAGCCCCGGCCTGAACGCCGGCTACTACGACCTGCCGCTCGCGCGCCGGGTCGCCATCACCACGTTCTTGGAAAAGACCGGCACCCCGCCCCCCCGGCTTTCCGTGCTGCGCTGCACCCGGCACAGCAACTTCGTCCTGAAGACCTCGTGCCCCGTCACCGCTGCGGCCGAAGTCGACGGGCGCGCCGTGCTGCAGACGCCGCAGGGCGACCAGGCGTTCGACTTCGTCATCCCGGCGACCGGCTTCGGCATCGACACCGACCGCCGGCCGGAGCTGGCGGCGCTGGCCGCCGGTATGCAGCGCTGGCGGGACGCCTACCCGCCTGTCGTGGCCGAGGGCGCGGACTACGCCGCCAGCCCCTTCCTGGGCCCGGCCTTCGAGTTCCAGCCGCTGACGCCCGCCGACGCCTGGGTCGCGCGCGTCTCCTGCCTCAACTTCGCCGGCACGCTCAGCCACTTCAAGTTGACGGGCGACATCCCGGCCATCAGCGCCGGCGCGGCCCGGCTGGCCGACGGCCTGATCCGCTCATTCTTCGTGGAGGATCTCGAGGACCACTGGCAGCGGCTCCAGGATTACGACACGCCGGAGCTGCGGGGCGACGAATGGGGCGACGCCGGCTGAAAGTTCAGCGGGCGGGCGGCAGCGCGCGCAGCAGCGACTCCGCCGCGCTCCGATCCCCGAAGGGCTGCGGGCGGGCGACCAAGGATTGCAGCAGCTTGCGACTCTCCTCGGGCTGACCGTCCTTCTGCAGGGCCGCGGCCAGGTGGTAGGCCACGGCCGGGTTGTCCGGCAGGCCGATTTGCGCGCGCTGCAGCAGCGCCAGCGCACCCGAGGAATCGCCATGCTGCAGCATGATCCAGCCCAGCGTGTCCGCGATCTCGGGTCCCGGGGCCAGGCGATACGCCTGCTGGGCCAGCGCCAGGGCCCGGTCGTCGTTGTGGGTCTGGTAGATGAAGGCCAGGTCGTTCAACGCGATGGGGTCGTTCGGCCGCCGCTTCAGCCGCGCCTCGAGGTCCGTCTGCGCCTCCGACCAGCGCCCGGCCGCCACGTCCATGCGGGCCAGCACGCGCGAGACGTCGGGGTCGTCGGGATGGCCTTGCGCCCACGCGCGCAGGAAGGTGGCCGCGGCATCCGCCTGACCCGCGGCAGCGGTCGAGTCGGCGACGCGCAGCGCCAGCAGCTTGCTGGGGACCAGGTCGAACTCCGCACGGTAGGCCTGCACCGCCCGGGCGGTCTGCCCGGCCTGCATCAGCACGTCGCCCTGCAGGATGGCGGCATCGGGCATGTTGCGCGGATCCGCCCGCAGCTCCGCCGCCGTCTTCAGCGCCGCATCCAGCCCGGCCGTCCGCAACTCCAGCGAGGTCAGTCCCTGCAGCAGCCGCAGCGTCCCGGGGCTTTGCGCCAGGCCGGCCCGCAGGGTGGCGCGCGCCTCGTCTACCCGGTTGGTCCGCAGCAACGCGGTCAACAGGCCGAGCTGTGCCGGGCCGTCGTTCGGGGCGGCTTTCAGGATCTCCCGGTAGGTCGTGATCGCCGCGTCCGTCGTGCCGGCTGCCGCCTCGGCCCGCGCCAGCACCGCCAACGCCGCGGGCGACAGGACCGCCGTCGCGCGCCGCGTCTCCAGCAGGGCCGCAGCCCCCTTCGCATCCCCCGACCGGACCAGGATGCTGGCCCGCAGGACGAGCAGCCGCTCCTCGCCGGGCGTTGCCGCTTCGGCGGCACCGACCGCCGTCAGCGCGCCGGCATAGTCCTTCGCCTGGGCGCGAAGCTCCACCAGCGCAGCCAGGGCCAGGGGGTCGCCGGGCGCCTTGGCCAGGATCTGCTGCAGCAGCGTGTCGGCTTCGGCCGCGTGGCCCTGCACCATCTGCAGCTTGGCGAGGTTCACCTTCGCGCCGGTCGCATCGGGATAGGCCTTCACCACGGCCTCGAAGGCCTGTCGCGCGCCATCGCCGTCGCCCCGCGCCAGCAGCAGCAAAGCCGACATCGATCCCACGGCCTCCGTCTCACCCTCCTGGGCCCGGCGGCGCTCCAGCACGGCCTGCGCCTGGGCGAGGTCGCCGGCCCCCAACGCCGCGCCGAACAGCCCGTTGCTGATGGAGGGCGAGGGCGGCGCCAGCGCGGCGGACCGCTCCAGCGTCTCCATCCCGGCCGTCGTGTCGCCGAGCCGCAGCTGCGACAGGCCGAGCCCGGTCAGCACGCCGGGGTTCCCCGGTGCGGCGGCCGCGGCCGCCTGGCGCACCCGCAACGCCGCCGCATCGTTCCCCTGCGCCTCGTAGGCCGCTCCGAGCAGCGCCAGCATGGCCGTGTCGGGCGCGGCCGATGCGGGCTTCGTCGTGTCGGCAGCAGCCGATGCGGGCTTGGTCGTGTCGGCAGCAGCCGATGCGGGCTTGGTCGTGTCGGCAGCGGCCGATGCGGGCTTCGTCGTGTCGGCAGCAGCCGATGCGGGCTTGGTCGTGTCGGCAGCGGCCGATGCGGGCTTGGCCGTGTCGATCACCGCCTGCGGGTTGGCAAGCGCCTTCTCCAGCAGCGGCGCCGCGAGGTCGGGCCGCCTGGCCACGAGCTCCGTCCGCGCCAGCAGCAGGATGCCCTCCCGGTCGGCCGGGAAGCGCGCGTTGTAGCGGGTGGCGAGCGCCATGGCCCGCTCGGCGTTGCCCAGGCGCGCGGCGACGGTCGCATGCAGGTAGTCGGCCCGGGGGAACTGGTCGCCGTTCGCGCCCAGCCGGTCCAGCGCGGCGTTCGCCTCGATGTCCTTGCCGGCGCGGGACAGCAGCACGGCATCGAGGAACACGGCGAGCGGCACGGCGGGCCGGCGCGCCTGCACGAAGTCGATATCCGTCCGCGCCTTGGCCTCGTCGCCGCTCATCATCAGGAGCGTCGCGCGGTCCAGCCGTGGCGCCAGCGACCACGGTGCCGCCTCGATCGCCCGGCCCGCCATGTCGATCGCCTGCGGCAGCGCGTTGCGCCCCATCAGCAGCCGGGTCTTCAGCAGCAGCGCCTCCAGCAGGCGGGGGTTCTGCCGGAGTGCCGCGTCCACCTTCGCGTCCGCCGTGGCCGCGTCGCCGGTGGCGCGCGCCAGCTGGGCAGCGAGCAGCAGCGGCTCCGTCGCTTGCGATCCCGTGCCCGGCGACCCCGTCCCTGGCGACCCCGTCCCCGGCGACCCCGTCCCTGGCGATCCCATGCGGTCCAGGGCGGTCAGGGTGGCCTGCGCGGCGTCGAAGCGGCGGAGCGCGATCTGCGCGGTGCCGCGCAGCAGCAGCAGCCGCGACTTCTGTGCCGGGGTGGGCCCGTCATCCGGCAGCTCGTCCAGCAGCGCCTGCCACTTGCCCTGCAGCAGGTCGGCCTCGCCCAGCCCCGCCAGCACGGCCCAGTGGTCCGCGCCCTTCAGCTCGGCCGTCCGGAAGCCCTTCTCGGCGGCGGCGCCGTCATAGACCCGGAGCATCGCCTCCGACAGACGAAGCTGCGCGTCGGCGCTTTCGGGATGCTTCAGCACGGCGTTGCGCCATTCGATGACGGCGCCCCGGAAGTCGCTGCGGCCCTCCAGCGCCACCGCCCGCGCCGCCGGATCGTCCGTGCGATGCGTCAGCCACCATCCCCCGCCGCCCAGCCCGGCCACGAACAGGGCGACGAACATCCACAGCACCAGGCGAACGATCACAGGGCGATCCTATCGTCAGTTCTTGAAGCGATCGAAGCGCTGGGATCGCACGGATGGGCGCAACAGTCGATCATTTCCCCGGCGCGCCCGTGCTGGGTGCTGCCGCGGGAGTCGCCTGCCGGTGCGCGAAGTTGGCCAGGTTGAGCCGCCGCCGGTGGTCCAGGTACAGCACCGGCTCGTAGCGGGCCGGGTTGTCGGGGCCGGTGCACGTCTCCACCACTCGGATGACGGCGTCGTTGCTGGGGCCATAGAAGAACGGGATGGCGTGGCGCAGCCCGGCGTTGCTGTTCACCACGCGGTGCGGCGTGGGCGCGAAGCGGTCGTTGGAGTAGCGCCCCAGCATCTCGGCCGTGTTCACGACGAAGGTGCCGGGGATGGCCGGCGGGCGGATCCACTCGCCCTCCCGCGTCCGCACCTCGAGCCCCGGAAGCCGGGACTGCGCAAGGAAGGTGACGAAGTTGGTGTCGATGTGTGGCGCGAAGCCGAACTGGTTGTCGGCCTGCACCGGTTGCGCAGGGTATCGGATGAGCCGCAGCGTGCACGACGGGTCATGGAAGTCGGCGTCGAAATAGCCGGGCGGCAGGCCCAGCGCTTCGGCGAAGGCCGGCAGCATGGCGTGCGCCATCGCCTGCATGGCGCCGAAGTACTCCATGGTGGCGGCCCGGAACGCCGGCATGCCCTGCGGCCAGCGGTTGGGCGCGACGAAGGGCGTGCCGGCCAGGATGTCCGGGTCGTCCGGGGCACGGTCCCTGACGATATAGAAGCTCTCGCTCAGGTTGGGCCGCGTGTTCGCGTTCACGGTGCTGGTCCGCACGACCTGCGCCCCGTTCGGCAAATAGCCGATGTTCAGGTCGCCGATCTTGTACTCCAGCTTGGTCTCGATCGGCAGGTCGAAGAAGCCGGCCGCGGCATCGAACACCCGGTCGATCAGCGTCTGGGCGATGCCGTGGTTGGCCAGCAGCATGAAGCCCGTGTCCTCGCTGGTGCGGGCGATCGCCTGGGCCAGGCGGGCCCGCGCACCGGGGCGTTCGGCGCGATAGTCCGCCAGGTCCAGCAAGGGGATGCGATCGTCGGCCATGCGCGGTCCTTCTCGGTCGAACGCCAGCCTACGGGGTCGCGCCGGCGGATTGAAGGCCCACCCCACCCGGACCCTGTGTCCAGGTGCGTGCACCTGGCGTAACCTGCCCCCACTCCGGGAGACCCACGCGCATGGCCGAGACCAATCATCAGATCCTGCTGGCCCGCCGCCCCCAGGGCAGCGTGACCGTGGACGACTTCCGCCTGGTGGCGACCCCGCTGGCGCCGCTGCAACCAAACGAGGTGCGGGTGCGCAACCACTACCTGTCGCTCGACCCCTACATGCGCGGCCGCATGAACGAGTCGAAATCCTACGTCCCGCCGCAGCCGCTGGACCAGGTGATGGTGGGCGGCACGGTGGGCGCCGTCGTCGAATCCCGCAACCCGGCCTGGCATCCCGGCGACAAGGTGGCCGCGATGTTCGGCTGGCAGGAATACGGCACCTCGGACGGCACCGGGTTCCGCCGGCTGGACGACGTGCTGGTGCCGCTCTCGGCCTATCTCGGCTGCGTCGGCATGCCGGGCGTCACGGCGTGGTACGGCCTGAACCGCATCTGCGCGCCGAAGCCGGGCGAGACGGTGGCCGTCAGCGCGGCCAGCGGGGCGGTGGGCAGCGTGGTGGGGCAGCTGGCAAAACGGCACGGCTGCCGGGTGGTGGGCATCGCCGGGGGCGCCGAGAAGTGCGGCTTCGTCACCGGCACGCTCGGGTTCGACGCCTGCGTCGACTACAAGGCCGGCGCGCTGGAGACGGACCTCGCCGCCGCCGCGCCTCAGGGGATCGACGCCTATTTCGACAACGTGGGCGGCCCCGTGCTGGACGCGGTGCTGGCCCGGATGAACGCGCACGGCCGGGTCGCGGTGTGCGGCGCCATCTCGGGCTACGACGGCGCGCTGCCCCCCCTGGCCAACCCGCGGCTGATCCTGATCTCCCGCCTTCTGGTGCAGGGGTTCATCGTCTCGGAACACATGGACGCCTGGCCCCCGGCTCTGGCGGAGCTGCAGGCCCTGGTGGGCGCCGGCACCCTGAAATACCGGGAAAGCGTCGCGGACGGCCTGGCGAGCGCGCCCGAGGCCTTCATCGGCCTGCTGAAGGGTCGTAACTTCGGCAAGCAACTCGTCAGGCTCGCATGATGGACATCGCCCTTCCGGCCGCCTTCGGCATCGGCACCGCGACACCGCGGTGGGAGGACCGCCGCCTGCTGCAGGGGCTCGGCCGCTACACCGACGACATCCAGCCGCCGCGCGCCGCCCACATGGTCGTGCTCCGCTCCCCGCACGCCAACGCCCGCATCCTGTCCATCGACACGTCAGCCGCGTGTGCCGCCCCGGGCGTCGTCGCCGTCCTGACCGGCGCCATGCTGGAGCACGACGGGCTCGGCACGCTGCAGACGATCGTGCAGCGCCACCGGGCCGACGGCTCGCCCATGCCGCGCCCCCCCTATCGCCTGCTCGCCACCGACCAGGTGCGGCTGGTGGGCGACGCGGTGGCCGTCGTGATCGCCGACACTCTGCAGGCGGCGCAGGACGGGCGGGACCTGGTGCTGGTCGACTACGACGCGCTGCCTGCCGTCACCGACGCGGCCCTGGCCGTGCAGGACGGCGCGCCCGCGGTCTGGCCGGAACACGCGCCCGACAACGTCTGCTTCGTCTACCCGCTCGGCAACAAGCCCGGCACCGACGCCGCCTTCGCCGCCGCGCACCACGTCAGCACGCTCGAGTTCCGCATCAGCCGGGTCAGCGCGAACCCCATGGAGCCGCGCAACGCCGTCGCCGCCTTCGACGCGGGGACCGGCACCTACACGCTGCACGCCGGCATGCAGGCCCCGCACCGGATGCGGGCCGAGATCGCCGAGCACACGCTGGGCATCCCGGCACACAAGCTGCGCATCGTCTCGCCCGACATGGGCGGCGCCTTCGGCATGAAGGGCAGCCCCTATCCGGAATACGGCCTGGCGCTGTGGGCGGCACGGCGCACCGGCCGCACCGTGCGCTGGAACGCCACCCGCAGCGAGAGCCTGGTGTCCGACTACCACGCGCGCGACAACGTCTCGACCGTGCAGCTGGCGCTGGATGCACAGGGCCGCTTCCTCGGCTTGCGGATCAGGACGCTGGCCAACATCGGCGCCTATCTCGGGTTCAACTCGCTGCAATCCTCCACCAACAACCTGGGCGGCCTGGCCGGCGTCTACCGCATCCCGGCGATCCATGCGGAGGTGGTGGGCGTGTTCACCAACACCCAGCCCAGCGCGCCCTACCGCGGCGCCGGGCGGCCGGAGGCGACGTTCGCCATCGAGCGCATCATCGACGTCGCCGCCCACGAGATGGGCCTCGACCGGGTGGCGATCCGGCGGCTGAACCTGATCCCGCCCGACGCCATGCCGTACGACACCGGCTTCGTCTTCACCTATGATAGCGGCGACTTCGCGCTGAACATGGACAAGGTGCTGGCCGCCGCCGACTGGGACGGCTTCCCGGCGCGGCGGGCCGCAAGCGAGGCGGCGGGGCGGCTGCGCGGCCTGGGCATCGCCAACGCCATCGAGGTGGCGGGCGGGCCGCACCGCGCGCCGAACGAGGAAGGCGTCGAGATCCGCTTCAACGCGAGCGGCGACGCCACGATCCTGCTGGGCACGCACAACCACGGCCAGGGGCACGAGACCGTCTTCCGCCAGATCGCCGCGAGCCGTCTGGGGCTCGACCCGCACCGCGTCCGAATCCTGCAGGGCGACACGGACATCGTCAGCCATGGGCGCGGCACGTTCGGCTCCCGCTCCATCGTCGCCGGCGGGGCGGCGTTCGAGCGGGCGGCACAAAAGATCGTCGAGCGCGGCAGCGGGATCGCCGCCCACCTGCTGGAGGCGGCGGTGGCCGACATCGCCTTCGACGCCGGCCTCTTCAGCGTCGTCGGCACGGACCGCAGCGTGCGGATCGAGACGGTGGCGCAGGCGAGCTTCGTGCCCGCGCGCCTGCCGCCGCATTCCGAGTGGGGCCTGGGCGGCCAGGCGATCGTCACCCCCGACGAGGCGACGTTCCCCAATGGCTGCCATGTCTGCGAGGTGGAGATCGACCCCGAGACGGGCCAGGTGGCGGTGCTGCGCTACGTCGTGGTCGATGACGTGGGCACGGTCATCAACCCGTTGATCGTGAAGGGGCAGATCCATGGCGGGGTCGCGCAGGGGCTGGGCCAGGTGCTGATGGAGGCGATCGTGTTCGAGCCCGGCAGCGGCCAGATGCTCAGCGGCTCGTTCATGGACTACGCCATGCCGCGCGCGTCCGACATGCCGCCCATGGAGGTGCACAGCAACCCGGTGCCGACCCGGATGAACCCGCTGGGGGCCAAGGGCGCCGGCGAGGCCGGGACGGTGGGCGCCCTGCCCGTCATCGCCAGCGCCATCGTGGACGCGCTGCGCCCCTATGGCGTGGTGCACATCGATATGCCCGCGACGGCGCAGACGGTATGGTCGGTCATGAAGGCCGGAAAGGCCACCCAGGAGGACCGCCCGTGAACCTGCCCAGTCCCGATCTGTCCCGCCGGCTTCTGCTGGGTGCCGCCGCCGCCGCGTCCGTCCCCGGGCGCGCCCGGGCGCAGGCGCCGGTCGTGATCCATCTGGGCTGGGCCATCACGCCCGCGCAGCTGCCGCCCGTGGTCTTCGCCAACCCCGGCATCCTGAAGCATTACGGCCGCAGCTACACCGTGGCGCTCAGCTACTTCAAGGGCTCCGCCCCGCAGATCACCGCGCTGGCCGCGGGCGAGCTGCAGATCGCCGCCCTCGCCTTCTCGTCCTTCGCGCTCGCCATCCAGAATGCCCGCATGACCGACCTGCGCGCCGTCGGCGACCTGTACCAGGACGGCGTGCCCGGTTACTATTCCAGCCAATACGTGGTGCGCGCCGACGGGCCGATCCACAGCGTGGCGGACCTCAAGGGCCGCACCATCGCCTCCAACGGGCTGGGCGGCGCCATCGACATGGCGATGCGCAAGCAGATGCGGGACAACCACCTGGAAGACAAGCGCGACTACAGCGTGGTCGAGGTGCAGTTCCCCAACATGCCCTCGATGCTGGAGCAGGGGAAGGTGGACCTGGCCGGCATGGTGGCGCCGTTCTCGCTGGAGCAGATCCGCGCCGGCAAGGCCCGCAGCCTGTTCACCATCAAGGACGCGATGGGCGTCACGCAGACCACGCTGATGGCGGCCCGCGCCCCCTTCATCGAGAAGAACCGCGCCGCCCTGGTCGACTTCTTCGAAGACATGCAGATCGGCACGCGCTGGCTGCTCGACCCCGCCAACCGCGACGCGGCGATCCGGCTGGTGGCGAACGTGACCAAGCAGCCGGAATCGGACTTCACGTCGTGGCTGTTCACCAAAGACGATTACTTCCGCGATCCCCGCGTGCGGCCGAACCTCGATGCGCTGCAGGACAACATCAAGGTGCAGAAGGACCTCGGCTTCCTCAAGGCCGACGTCGACGTGCCGAAGTTCGCCGACCTCACGCTTGTCGACGAAGCCTCGAGCCGGCGGTGACGGCGCACATCGCGTTCGAGGGGGTCAGCCACACCTACCAGCCCGCCAAGGGCCGCCCGGTGCTGGCGCTCGACGACCTCCGGCTCGAGGTGGCGGAAAAGGAGTTCGTGGCGCTGCTCGGCCCCAGCGGCTGCGGCAAGAGCACGCTGCTGTATCTGTTGGGCGGCTTCATCCCGGTGGAGCGGGGGCGGATCGTGGTGGACGGCCGCCCCGTCACCGGGCCGGGGCGGGACCGGGGCGTGGTGTTCCAGAGCTTCGCGCTGTTCCCCTGGAAGACGGTCCGCCACAACGTCCGCTACGGCCTCGAGAAGCTCGGCCTGCCGCGGGCCGAGCAGGAGCGGCGGGCCCAGGCCTTCATCGACATGGTGCACCTGACCGGGTTCGAGGACAGCTGGCCCAGCCAGCTCTCGGGCGGCATGCGCCAGCGCGTGGCCATCGCCCGCACCCTGGCGGTCGAGCCCTCCATCCTGCTGATGGACGAACCCTTCGGCGCGCTGGACGCCCAGACGCGGGAGATCATGCAGGACGAGCTGCTCGCCATCATGGCGCGCACCCGCATGACGACGGTGTTCGTGACCCACGACGTGCGGGAGGCGGTGTACCTGGCCGACCGCGTGGTGGTGATGTCGGCCCGGCCCGGCCGCATCCGCGAGATCGTGCCCATCGCCCTGCCCGCGCGCACGCCCGACACGTTGAAATCCCCCGCGTTCCAGGCCTACGTCGACCATCTCGGCACCCTGATGCGCGCCGAGACCCTGCGGGCCGAAACCCTGAGCACCGAACGGGCCGCATGAGCCCGCCGATCGATGCCGCCGAGCGCGCGCGCCAGGCCTTCGTCAAATGGTCCCCGCTGCTGATCGTCGCCGTGGCGTGGGAGGCCGCGCCCCGGCTCGGACTCGTGTCGCCCGCGTCGCTGCCGCCGCTCACGGTCGTGCTCTCCGCGCTGTGGCGGCTGACCCGCAGCGGCGACCTGCCGGTCAACGCGATGCAATCGCTCTGGCGCCTGGGCTGCGGCCTGGGCCTCGCCATCGTCGTGGGAGTCGCGCTGGGGGGCGCCATGGCCTGGTATCGCGCGGCCCGCACGGTCATGGAGCCGCTGGTCCGCTGCATCTACCCCATGCCGAAATCCGCGCTGATCCCGGTGTTGCTGCTGTGGCTGGGGCTGGGCGACCTGTCGAAGATCGCGCTGATCTTCCTGGGCAGCCTGCTGCCCGTCGTGCTCGGCACCTTCAACGGCGTGCGCGGGCTGGACCCCATGCTGTTCTGGTCCGCAAGCAGCCTCGGCCGCCGCCACCACCAGGTGCTGCTCGGCGTGGCGCTGCCGGGCGCGCTGCCCGAGATCCTGGCCGGCATCCGCACCGCGCTGGCGCTGTCGTTCATCCTGCTGGTCAGCTCGGAGTTCCTGATGTCGTCGAACGGGCTCGGCTACATGATCTCGTTCCTGGGCGACGGCGGGGTGTACGACGCGATGTTCGCCACGGTCCTCGTGGTGTCGCTGCTGGGCTTCGCCGCCGACCGGCTGTTCCTGGCCCTGATGCAGCGGGCGCTGGCATGGCGCGGCTGACCGGCTGGCTCGCCGCCACCGGCTCGCTGCTGGTCGTGCTGGCGCTGTGGGTGGCCGGGACCGCCCGGGGCGGCGTCGACCCCTTCCTGCTGCCCGGGCCGCCCGCGGTGCTCGGCCGCCTCTACGACGACCTGGTCAGCGGCGACCTGGTGCTCAGCCTGCTGCAGACGCTGGGCATCGCGCTCGGCGGATTCGCGGTGGCGGCCGTCGTAGGTACGGCGACGGGGATCGCCATGGTGCGGGTGCGGCCGGTGCGCTGGTTCCTGGACCCGCTGGTCTCGCTGGGATTCCCCATGCCGAAGATCGCCTTCCTGCCCATCTTCATGCTGTGGCTGGGCCCCACCACCGCCGCCAAGCTCGTCATCGTCGCCATCTCCGCCGTGTTCCCGGTCATCGCGGCGGCCATCGCGGGCACGCAGGCCGTCGAGAAGACCATGCTGTGGTCGGCCAGCAGCCTCGGCGCCTCCCGCCTGGCGCTGCTGTGGCAGGTGAACCTGCCCGCCGCCGTGCCGCAGATCCTCACGGGCCTGCAGACCGCGCTGCCCGTCGCCCTGATCACCACCGTGGTCGCCGAGATGCTGATGGGCAGCGACGGGCTGGGCGGCGCCATGCTCGCCGCCATGCGCTTCGCCGACAGCCCCGGCGTGTTCGCGGGCATCCTCGCCATCGGCGCGCTCGGCTTCGCGCTGATCCGCGGCATGGAGGCGCTGCGGCGCCACCTGCTGCGCTGGCACACGGAAACGAGGGGCTGATGAAACGTCCGAAAGACCCGCCGGCACGCTGGCGCCGCCGCGCCGCGATCACGCTGGCCGGCCTGCTGCTCGGCAACCTGGTCGCCTGGGCCTGGGCCCTGCTCGTCTTCCGCGACTACCCGGCGCTGCTCGGCACCGCGACGCTGGCCTACAGCTTCGGGCTGCGCCATGCCTTCGACGCGGACCACATCGCCGCCATCGACAACGTCACCCGCAAGCTGATGCAGGACGGGCAGCGGCCCGTGGGCGTCGGGCTGTTCTTCTCCCTCGGCCACTCCACCGTCGTCGTCCTGGCCACCTGCGGCGTCGCCGTCACGGCCCTTGCCTTCGCCGACCGGCTGGACGCCTGGCACGGCATCGGCAGCATCGTCGGCACCGCCGTCTCGTCGCTGTTCCTGCTGGCCATCGCCGCCGCCAACATCGGCATCCTGCTCGGCATCCGCCGTAGCCTCGCCCGGCTCCGCGCCGGCGAGGCGGTGGGCGAGGACCAGCTGAACCTCCTGCTGTCCGGCAGCGGGCTGCTCGCCCGGCTGCTGCGCCCGCTGTTCCGGCTCATCCGCCGCAGCTGGCACATGTATCCGCTCGGCCTGCTGTTCGGCCTGGGCTTCGACACCTCGACCGAGGTCGCGCTGCTCGGCATGTCCGCCGCCAGCGCCGCGGACGGCCTGCCGCTGGCCTCCATCCTGATCTTCCCAGCCCTGTTCACCGCCGGCATGACGCTGATGGACACGCTGGACAGCATCCTCATGACCGGCGCCTACGGCTGGGCCTTCGCCAGGCCCATCCGCAAGCTGTACTACAACATGACCTTAACCGCCGTGTCGGTCGTCGTGGCCCTGCTGGTGGGCGGGGTGGAGGCGCTGGGCCTGGTGGCGGACCGGCTGCAGCCGACGGGCGCGTTCTGGGACGGGGTGGCGCTGCTGAACCGCAACTTCGGCGCCATCGGCTTCGTCATCGTCGGCGTGTTCATGGTCAGCTGGGCGGCTTCGGTGGTCGTCTACCGCCTGCGCGGCGAGGACGCGCTCGACGCCTGACGCCGGGGCGCGGGTCCGCCTTACCAGAAGCGGCTGCCCGGCCCGCCCTTGAACGGTCCCGCGACGTGGGATGTCACCCAACCGCCATAGAACCCGCCCTCCTGCGGCGCGACCGCCTCGCCATCCACCAGGCAGGTGTCGAACGGGGCGGCGTAGAAGGCGACGTGGTCGCGCAGCGCGACGAAGCCCGGGGTCGGTGCCGGGTAGCTCCAGCCGACGCCCGGCAGCGTCTCGCCCGCGATGACGGCATCGAAGTAGGTCGCGTGCCCCTTCCACTCGCAGAACGAGCTGCCGGCGCCCGGCCGCAGCAGCGTCATGGCGATGTCGTCGCGCGGGACGTAGTAGCTGGGCGGATGGCTGGTCTCGAGCGTGCGGACACTGCGGCAGCTGTCGAGCAGCACGACCCCGCGATGGATAATCCGGATATGGCGCGGGCTGGGTTCGGCGATGGCCGGGCGCGGATAGGCCCAGACGCTCTCCTGGCCGGGTCCGATAGGATCAGGCGTGGGCACGGGCTCTTGCCTAACCCGCGGCCGGCTGCGAGTCTGGCGTGGTCGCTCGGAGGTTCAGCGTGAAGGTCTTCCTGTCCGCCGTCGTGTTCGTGATCGGCATCGCCGTCGTGTCCCAGCTGTTGTTGACGCAATTTGTGGGCGAAAGCTCCGAGCGGGCATACTCGGAGCGGTCCACCCGTCCCTGAACCTACTCGGCCGGATGCGGCGCCGTGCCGGGGCTGATCAGCTGCGGCCGCTTGGCCTGCTCCTCCGCCAGCCACAGGCCGTGGTGTTCGTGCGCCCAGTTCAGGTCCACCCGGCCCGTGGCCATGGCGTCGAACGACCCCTCCACGCCCAGCGATCCCAGATAGACGTGGCCGATGACCACGGCGATCATCAGCGCGGCGATCACGGAGTGCAGCAGGTGCATCGCCTGCATCCCCTCGATCTGCAGCACCGTGAACGGCATCAGCAGCGCGAGCCCGGTCAGCGAGATGGCGCCGCCCCCGAACACCGCGATCCAGTAGATCATCTTCTGCCCGGCGTTGAACTTGCGCGCCGGCGGATGCGGCCCGCCCAGCATGCCGCCGTACATCTTGAGCCACACCAGGTCGAGCCGGCTCGGCAGGTTCTGCACCAGCCACTGCACCGTCATGGCGGCCAGGCCGATCATGAAGCCGATGCCGACCGAGTTGTGCGACAGCTTGCCCAGCGCCGACAGGGCCGCGAACGCGTTGTCGCCGATCAACGGCTCCAGCAGGTGCCGCCCGAACACCAGGTTGAGCCCGGTCAACGCCAGCCAGATGAACGAGACGGCGGTGAACCAGTGCACCAGGCGCTCGAACCAGGTGAAGCGGCGGATGGTACGGCCCGCCGGGTCCTTGGCGACCCGCATGGGGCCGGCGAAGAAGTACAGCGCCGCCATGGCCGCAACCGCGATCAGGATCAGCGCGGCATCGAACCAGGGCTGGTAACGCGTGCGCACGTCGCGGAAGGTGCGGCCCATCGGCTGCACCAGCACGCCGGCCTTCGTGTCCGGGATGTGCACGAAGCCCCCGATCTGCCCCGGCGGCATCTCGGTCTGCCGCTGCAGCTGCTGCAGCAGGGCGTCGTGGTCGGGGTTCGGGCGGTTCTGCGGCAGGTCGAGCGCGGCGGCGCCGGTGCTGGACAGCGCCAGCAGGATAGCGATCGCGAGCAGCGGGCGAGGGATGCGCATGGCGGGCCTCATACGGTCGGGCTGTCGCGATAGGCGGTGGACCAGCCCCAGGCGCCGGTGCCGTAGCCGCGCCGCAGCACGCGTTCCTTGTAGATGGCGCCGATCGTCGCGCCGTCGCCGGCGAGCAGCGACCGGGTGGAGCACATCTCGGCGCAGATCGGCAGCTTGCCTTCCGCCAGGCGGTTGCGGCCATACTTGGCGAACGCCTCGGGCGAATTGCTGCCATCCGGCCCGCCGGCGCAGAAGGTGCACTTGTCCATCTTGCCGCGGCTGCCGAAGTTGGTGGCGCTGGGGAACTGCGGCGCGCCGAACGGGCAGGCGTAGAAGCAGTAGCCGCAGCCGATGCACTGGTCCTTGTTGTGCAGCACGATACCGTCGGCCGTCTGCACGAAGCAGTTGACCGGACACACGGAGGCGCAGGGCGCGTCCGTGCAGTGCATGCACGCCATCGACACCGAAAGCTCGCCGGGGTTGCCGTCGTTGAGCGTGACGACCCGGCGGCGGTTGAGGCCCCACGGGACCTCGTGCTCGTTCTTGCAGGCGGTGACGCAGGCGTTGCAGTCGATGCAGCGCTCGGCGTCGCACAGGAACTTCATGCGGGCCATGGGTTCGGTCCTTCGTTCAGGCGGCTTCGACGCGGCACAGGGTGACTTTCGTCTCCTGCATGTGCGTCACCGCGTCATAGCCATAGGTGGTCAGCTGGTTCACCGCGTGGCCCAGCACGATGGGGTCGAGCCCCGGCGGATACTTGCCGCGGTTGTCGACGCCCGCCGTCATGCCGCCGAAGTGGAACGGGATGAACACGACCCCGGGCCCCGTGCGGTTGCTGACATGCGCCCGGAAATGACCCTTCGAGTCACTCTCGGCCCCATACACCCACACCATGCTCCGGTCCTTGATCCCCAGCCGCTGCGCATCCTGCGTGTTGATTTCGGCATAGGCCTCCTCGACGATCTCGGCGAGCCAGCGGTTGCTGCGCGTCTCGTCGCCGCCCCCCTCGTATTCCACGAGGCGGCCCGAGGTGAGGATCATCGGGAACTGCTTGGACTTGTCCACCGCCTGCAGGCTGCGGCCGAGATGCGGCAGGCGGTAGTCCCGCCGATCCTCCAGCGCCGGGTACTTGGCCACCAGGTCGCGGCGCGGCGTCTGGATGGGCTCGCGGTGGATCGGCACCGGGTCGATCAGGTTCCAGGCCACCACCCGCGCCTTCCCGTTGCCGAACGGCGCGCAGTTATGGCTGATCGCCACGCGCTGGATGCCGCCGCTGAGGTCGGTCTGCCAGCTGACGGCATCGATGTTGTCGCCGCCCACCTTGGCGATGATGTCCATCTCGGCGGCCGTCAGCTCCTTGTCCCAGCCGAGCTTTTTCAGCACCGCGACGGTGAACTCGGGGTAGCCGCCCTTGATCTCGGAGTCCTTCGGGTAGTCGTCGGCCAGAAGCGAGACCCCGTTGCGCTCCACCCCCCAGCGGGCGCGGAAGCCGCTGCCGCCCTCCTTCACGGAGACGGCGGTGTTGTACAGAAACGCGGTCCCCGGGTGCTTCGCCTCGGGCGTGCCCCAGCACGGCCAGGGCAGGCCGTAGTACTCCCCGGCGCACGGGCCCGTCGTCGCCTTCAGGTTCACCGGGTCGAAGTCCGCCTGGTGCTGCATGTGCAGCTTCAGCCGCTCCGGCGACTGGCCGCTGTAGCCGATCGCCCAGCAGCCGCGGTTGATCTCGCGCAGCACGTCCTCGGCCACGGGCACCCCGTCCTGCACCTCGATGTGCTTGACCAGCTGGTCGCCGAACCCGAACTTCCGCGCCAGCAGCAGCATGATCTCCGCGTCCTGCTTGCTCTCGAAGATCGGCTTGACGACCTGCTCGCGCCACTGCAACGACCGGTTGGATCCTGTGACGCTGCCGGCCTGCTCGAACTGCGTGCAGGCCGGCAGCAGGTACGTGCCGTCCTTGCGGTCGCCGGCGATGGCGAAGGTCGTCGGGTGCGGGTCCACCACCAGCAGGAGGTCCAGCTTGTTCATGCCCTGCCGCATGACCGGTTCCCGCGTGACGGAGTTGGCCGCGTGCCCCCAGGCGACCATGGCGCGCACGTTGTCCGGCTGGTCCAGCGTGCCCTTCTCGGCCAGCACCGCGTCGAACCAGCGGGTGGTCGGAATGCCCTTGGCCTCCATCAGCTTCTTGGAGGCGAAGCGGGTGACCATGTAGTCGTAGTCCAGGTCCCACACCCGGCACCAATGGCGCCAGGCGCTCTCGTCCAGGCCGAGGTAGGCCGGCAGCGTCGTCACGTCGAGGCCGAGGTCGGTCGCGCCCTGCACGTTGTCGTGGCCGCGGAAGATGTTGGTGCCGCCGCCCGACACGCCGATGTTGCCCAGCGCCAGCTGCAGGATGCTGTAGGCGCGGACGTTGGCGGTCCCCACGGTCTTCTGGGTGGCGCCCATGCACCAGATCAACGTCGCCGGCTGGTTCTTCGCCATGATCTCGGCGACCTTCTTCAGCTGGGCGTTGGGCACCCCCGTCACCCGCTCGCTCTCCTCCGGTCCCCACTTCTTCACCTCGGCGCGGACCTCGTCCATGCCGTAAACGCGGTTCTTGATGAAGTCCTTGTTTTCCCAGCCGTTCTCGAAGATGTGGTAGAGGATGCTCCAGATCACCGGGATGTCCGTGCCGGGGCGGATGCGCACGTATTCCGTCGCGTGCGCCGCGGTGCGGGTGAAGCGCGGATCGATGACGATCAGCTCGGCCTGGTTGATCTCCTTGGCGCGCAGCAGGTGCTGCAAGGACACGGGGTGCGCCTCGGCCGGGTTGCCGCCCATGATCATGATGGCGCGGGCGTTGGCCAGGTCGTTGAAGCTGTTGGTCATGGCGCCGTAGCCGAAGGTGTTGGCGACGCCGGCGACGGTGGTCGAATGGCAGATGCGGGCCTGGTGGTCGCACGTGTTGGTGCCCCACAGCGCGCCGAACTTGCGGAACAGGTAGGCGCCCTCGTTGCTGAACTTGGCCGAGCCGAGCCAGAACACGCTGTCCGGGCCGGACTTCTCCCGGATGGCCAGCAGCTTGTCGCCGATCTCCTCGATCGCCTGCGCCCAGCTCAGCCGCTTCCAGGCCCCGCCCTCGAGCTTCATCGGGTATTTCAGGCGCCGGTCGCCATGCGTCAGCTCCCGCACCGCGGCACCCTTGGCGCAGTGGGTGCCCATGTTGTTGGGGCTGTCGAAGGCCGGGTCCTGCCCGACCCAGACGCCATCCTGCACGCGGGCGATGACGGAGCAGCCGACCGAGCAGTGCGTGCACACCGTCTTGCGCGTCTCGAGCGGCTTGCCCGGCACGATCTCCCCGGCGTTCGACCGCTGCACCGTCGCGAGCCCCAGCCCGCCGAGCGCCGCCAGCCCGCTGGCCGCCAGGCCCGAGGCGCGCAGGAAGCGCCGCCGGTCGACCGCGGCCGGGCTGGCGGGCAGCGCCGCCGCGACCGGCAGGCCGGAGACGGGTCGCGGGGCGGGCGCCGCAGGGCGCAGTCTGGTCAGCATGCCGCCTATCTCCGATTGAGGGCGTAGAACCGCTTCACGTGCTCGGTTTCCTGGTACCGGGCGGGGATCTGGTGCTCGGTCGGCCGCACCAGCGTCTCGCCCTTCGCGGCGAGCGGCACGGCCACGGCGGCCACCCCGGCGCCCCGCAGGAACAGGCGGCGGTTGGCCTGCACGGGCTTGTCCGTCTTGTCGGTCATGCTGCACCTCGGTGTTCGGTGTCGTTTCGATGGGCCGGATCGTGTTGGGCGTAGGCGAACCCCTGGCGGTCCAGCTCGATCAGCAGCCGGCCGATCATCCCGATGGGGCGGAACAGCCGTGCCGATCCCGCGCCTTCCAGCTCGGTGAAGAAGGTGCCGGCCCAGGGAGCCAGGTGCCGTGCGAAGAACCGCGCCTCGGCCTCGGGCGGGCCATGCTCGATCACCGAGGCCATCACCTCGCACAGGAAGGCGATGTGGTCCTCGGGGTCCGATCGGCCCGGCGCCCGCACCAGGCCCAACGCCGGAAGGTCCGCCCGCACCCGGGCCAGCGGGCGCTCATGCAGGAAACCCGTCAGGTAGAACGAGGCGTAGGGCAGCAGCTCGCCGCGCGCGACGCCGATGAACAGCAGGTCGTACTCCGTCCGCGCCGCCGCCTCGTCGGTGCCGGCGGCCAGGGCGGACAGCGTGCCCAGCGCGGCGCCGAGCGCGCCCTCGCCACCGAGCCGGGCCATCCGCGCCAGGAGCTCGGCCGTCGGCGGCTCCGCCAGGCTGTGGCCGAGCAGGCGGTAGGTCAGCGCGCGGGCGGCATCGACGTCATCCATGGCGAGGCGGGCCCGTTCGTGTGGCACCCGGCCACTCAACCGGCGTTCCGCCCGCCGGTAAAGCAGAACCCGCATGCCGATGCGGCCGCGGCCCGGTCAGCACGGCAGAGCGCTCCCATGGCGGCGGGGGGCCGGCGGCGCGTCCTCGCTCCAGGCGATCGGCGCCGGCGCGGCGGCCTCGGGAGCCATGACGGCAGGCGGGTCGTCCGCCGTGGCCGCCGCGGGCACAGGCTCGGTCTCCATTCGAGGCTCGGGCGGCGGCGAGGCGAGCACGGTGCGGACCAGCGCGGCGACGTCGTCGATCGCCCAGAGCCGGCCGTAGCTCGGGGCGTTGAAGTCCCAGTCGTAGTCCGCCATGCCGCGGAAACCGGCGATGGTGGCGTCGCTTTCCCAGGCGCGGCGCAGGGCCAGGCTCTGCACCTCCGCGCCGACGCCCTTCTGCAGGAACGCCGTGTAGTCGCTGGCCACGCCCAGGCTCTCGAGCGGCGGCAGCGGCAGCGCCGGCGTTTCTGCCGGAATCACGGCCTGCTCGGGCGCGGGGAGAGCATCGAGAACGCGCGGCTCCGGCGCAGCCCGGGCCGCAAGCTTCCGGCGCGACCAGCGGCCCAGGAAGCCGTCACTCGGCATCGGGAACCCCAGCTGGCGTTCGGCCGGGGGGTGCCCGCTCGGAGCGGTCGCGCTGCCGCCGCCAGGCCGGCCGTTCGATGTGATGCCGGGTGACGAAGTCGGCGACCCAGTCGCGGATCCCCGGCGGCATCGGCACCGCCTCCACCAGGTCGGACCCGGTGTCGGCATGCGCACCCGCCTCGCCGGCACACACCGTGGCCCCCAACAGCGTCATCCCCGGCGCCGCAGCGGTGGCGCGCAGGAACACGTACACGGCCGGCTCCGGCCCCTCCAGGTTGTGCTTCAGCGTGTCGGTCTCGAGCGGGTAGAGCGCCAGCTCGGCGTTGCCCGCGAAATACCGGCGCCGGTTCGGCCCGGCGTCCAGCAACGTCCAGGGCGTCGCCGCGGCCGGACCCGGCAGCAGCTCCGACACACGCCAGCGATGCGTGATCCAGGGGCTGTCCACTGCCTCCCACTCCGCGACGACGCCGATCTCCCGGCTTTCGTGCAGGCTCATGCCCGGCGTCCATGCGCCAGGGCCAGCAGGTCGAACGGCTTGCCGAAGTCGGGCCCGGCCGCGTCGTCCGCCGGGGCGTCCCGCGTCACGGTGGCGAACTGCTCCACCACGCCCTCGGGCCCCTGCTGGCGATAGATCGTCAGCAGCGTGCCCACCGGGTGCGCACACAGCCCGGCGGCGAAGGCGACCTCGCGCGCCGCGACCTCGGTGGCCGCTTCCAGCGACGGCGCGCCGTGCCGGGCCAGGAAGTGCCGGGCCAGCGCGTCGGTGACGGACTGCACGACCGCCGGCGGCGCGTCGGCCACCATCACGAGGGTGGACCAGCCGAAGCTGCCCGTGCCGAGGAAGCCGTGCTGGAACGCGGTGCGGCGCTTGCCGGACAGGGAGTCGGGGTCCGCGTCGATGAACTCGAACGAGCCGGGGACGGCCCATTCGCCGGGCTCGGCCGCCTGGTCGAACACCGACTCGTCGCTGCGGTCCAGCTGGATGGTGCGGGGCAGCCGGGTCATGCGGCGCTCCGGAGGTGGGCCTGGCGCAGGCGCTGCGCGACGGTGCGGGCCAGCACGGCGGCACCTTCGTCCTGCCAGGCATCGATCCAGCCCAGCAGGTGGCGGCAGACGTGCTGCAGCACATCGGCCGGGCTGGTGTCGCCCAGCCCCTCCTCGGCCAGGCACGTGTCGTCCGGCGTGTCGCCCGGTGCCGCGCGGGGCACGTCGACCGCGACCTCCAGCCCCAGCACGACCCATCGGGGTATCGCGCCCGGCGCCGAAGCCACCCTGACGGCGCCCACCCGCCCGCCATCCACCGCGATCCCGTCCGGCGGCCAGACTTGGATCGGCAGCTGCGGCGGTGCCAGGACGGCGAGCCCGTCGAACAGCGCCAGAAGGCCGAGATGGCTGACCGTATCCGCATCCACCGGCCGGTCGGGCGCCAGCACGAAGGCCGCGCGACACCATCCGCCCGCGCCGGACCAGAACACCGTGCCCGGATCGACCCCGGCCTCCGCCGCCCGCACAGCCCCGTCCCACACGTCCATGCCCAGGGTCCCCTGGCCCAGGGTGCCCTGGTCCAGGGTGCCCTGGACAAGCCGCGCCGAAAAGCCGGGAGGGAGTGTGGGCGCTGCGGGGATGTCGGCCTCCATCGGTTCTCCAGGGCTAGACCGATCTGTCTATCACAGCATAAGAACCCCGGGCCGCCTTGCAATGGGGCGTGCGGAGGTTCCGGGTTCAATGAAGCTGAATGGTCGGACGGTCCTGGCCTGCACCTGCCGGAACACGCTCCAGGCCGGGCCGGGCCCGATTGAGGCCGGCGCGCTGACCCGGGCGTGCGGTGCCGCGGCGGCGGGCCCCCTGGCGACCGAGCTGTGCCGGGCCGGGATCGGCCGGTTCCAGGCGGCCCTGGCCGAGGGCGGCCCCGTGCTGGTGGCCTGCACGCAGGAGGCGCCGACCTTCCGCCAGGCCGCGGCCGAGGCGGGTTCGGCCACACCCCTCTCGTTCGTCGACATCCGCGAGACCGCCGGCTGGTCCAGCGAGGCGGCCCATGCGCTGCCCAAGATCGCCGCCCTGATCGTCGCCGCGACCCTGCCCGAGGCGACGCCTGCCGAGCGGGGCGACGTCACCCTCGTGTCCCAAGGCGTCACCGTGCTGTATGGCGGCGACGAGCGGGTGATCGCCGCGGCCGAACAGCTGAAGGACCGGCTGGACCTGACCGTCATCCTGACCGGGACGGCGGAGATCACGCCGCCGCGCCGGGCCGACTACCCGGTCGTGCGGGGCACCATCACCCGCGCCACCGGACACCTGGGCGCCTTCGACCTGGTCGTGGACGGGTTCGCGACCCCCCTGCCCTCGTCCCGCGCCGCGCTGGAGTTTGGCCCGGCCCGGGACGGCGCACGGTCCCGCTGCGACCTAGTGCTGGACCTCTCGGGCGGGCTGCCGCTGCTGCCCGGGCACGAACACCGGGAGGGCTACCTCCGCGCCGCGCCCGACGACCCCGTCGCGGTGCAGCGCATGCTGTTCGCGGCGGCCGAGCTGGTCGGCAGCTTCAGCAAGCCGCGCGCCGTCGCGCTGCGCCCCGAGACCTGCGCGCATTCACGGTCCGGCCAGGTCGGCTGCACCCGCTGCCTGGACGTCTGCCCGGCCGGCGCGCTGTTCCCGGCCGGAGACAGCGTCGCGCTCGACCCGCATCTCTGTGCCGGCTGCGGCAGCTGCGCCGCGGTCTGCCCCACCGCCGCCATCCAGTATGTCTCGCCCCCCGCCGAAGCCGTGGCCCGGCGGCTGCGGGCGCTGCTGGTTGCCTACCGCCAGGCCGGGGGCGCCGCACCTCCCCTGCTGCTGCTGCACGACGCGGACCACGGCACCCCCGTCATCGAGATGCTGGCCCGGCACGGCGACGGCCTGCCGGCCCGCGTCATCCCCATGGAGATCGAGGGGCAGACCGGACTCGATGCCCACGCCACCGCGCTGGCCTTCGGCGCCGCCGGCCTGCTGCTGCTGTGCGGCGAGCGCAATCGGGACCGGCAGGACGCCATGGCGCGAGAGGTGGCGTTGATGGAGGCGATCACGGTGCCGCTGGGGCTCGGCGCCGGCCGGACGCAGATGCTGGTGGCCGACGACCCCTTCGTGCTGGGTGCGGCGCTGGCCGCCCTGCCCCCCGGGCCCGAGCCGCTCCGCCCGGCCGCCTACCTGCCGACCGGCGACAAGCTGGCCCTGACGCGGCAGGCGCTCGACGCCTTGCACCTGGCTGCGCCCCAGCCCGTGCCGGCGGTGCCGCTGCCCCAGGGCGCCCCGATCGGGCGCATCCACGTCGACACCGCCGGCTGCACGCTGTGCCTGGCCTGCGTCGCCGTCTGCCCCACCTCGGCGCTGCGCGACCATGCGGAGCGGCCCATGGTGAAGTTCATCGAGGACCTGTGCGTGCAATGCGGCCTGTGCCGCAGCACCTGCCCCGAGTCGGTCGTGACGCTGGAGCCGCGGGCGGCGTTCGGGGCGGCCCGGCGCGCCGAGCTGGTGCTGAACGAGGAGGAGCCGGCGATCTGCATCCGCTGCGCCAAGCCGTTCGGGACGAAAGCCTCGATCGAGAAGGTGGCGGCGCAGCTGACGGGCAAGCACTGGATGTTCAAGGACCCGGCCATCGCCGACCGCATCCGGATGTGCGGCGACTGCCGGGTTGTCGCGCAGACACGGCGGGGACTCGACCCCTATGCCGGGCCGGAACGCCCGCCGACCCGCACGACGGACGATTATCGCTGAGCGCCGGGCGTCGGAAGGTGGGCGCCCTACTTCGACTGCGTGCCGCCGCCCAGGGCGGGATCGTTCTCCACGGGGCCGCCGGTGCCGGTCCGGCCGCCAGGCGGGGATAGCGCGGTGTTGCCGGGATTGACGGTGCTGCTGGCGCTGCCGTTGTTGCCGGCGATCGCGCCCGCCGTGCCGATCCCGTTGTTGGCGCCGTCGCGGTTGCCCGAGGCCGGGCCCATCGTGCTGGACTGCGGCTCGCCCAACTTCGTCTCGGGTTTGGTTTCGGGTTTGGTCTCGGGTTTGGTCTGGGCCATGCCGGGCATCGGCACGACCGCCGGCAGCAGCAGCGCGAGGGCGATCACGGCGGTTCGGACGCGGGGGGACATGCGGGCACTCCGGCTGGGCGACAGCTTCAAAGCGCCATCACGGCGCAGGTTCCGCCGACCGCGGCCGAGGCCGGCCACGCAAAGGTGCGGGGATCATCGTGTTGCCACCCTTGCGGCAGCGGTGACACGTCCGTAGCCTGGGGTTTCGAGGCGGGACGGCCGGGCGCAGCCTGGCGCAGATCCTTGCCCGAGGGGAAGTACACACCAGTCGCCACGGCGGCGTCATGCGCCGCGTGGCGCCGTTCGGCCCTCAGGGTCCGGGCGGCCCGTTCGCGTCGCGGCGCCGGACCAATGGGTTGGGCACGTGGGGTAATGGACCAGGATGATCGGATCGACGCCACCCGGATCGCGCGAACGGCTGTTCCTGGCGAGGGCAGGCCGCCGCTAGTGCCGGGATCGCACTGCCCGTACTGCGCCATGCAGTGCGCGATGGAGCTCGTGCCCGACGAGGCCGATCCGTCGCTGCTGGCCGCGGCCGCCCGCGACTTCCCGACCAACCGTGGGGGCATGTGCCGCAAGGGGTTCACCGCGGCCGAACCGCTGCGCGCGCCCGATCGGCTGACCATGCCGCTGGTGCGCGACCTGAAGGGCGGACCGCTGCGCCCGGCCACCTGGGACGAGGCGCTCGGGCGCGTGGTGGAGGGCATCCGCGCCGCGCAGGCGACGGGCGGGGTCGATTCCGTGGGCGTCTTCGGGGGAGGCGGACTGACGAACGAGAAAGCCTACATGCTGGGCAAGTTCGCCCGCGTGGGGCTGGGCACCAGGCACATCGACTACAATGGCCGCTTCTGCATGGCGTCGGGCGCCGCGGCCGGGCTGCGCGCCTTCGGCATGGACCGCGGCCTGCCCTTCCCGCTCGAGGATATCCCGCTCGCCGACACCATCCTGATCGTCGGCAGCAACCCGGCCGAGACCATGCCGCCGATCATGCAGTATTTCGAGGCGCAGAAGGCCCGCGGCGGCCGGCTGATCGTCGCGGACCCGCGGCGCACCGCGACCGCCGCCGCCGCCACGCTGCACCTGCAGCCCGTGCCCGGCAGCGACACCGCCCTGGCCAACGGCATGCTGCACATCGCCATCCGCGACAAGCTGATCGACGACAGCTTCATCGCCGAGCGGACGGAAGGGTGGGAGCGGGTGCGCCGCCTGGTCGCGGCCTGGTGGCCCGACCGCACCGAACGCGCCACCGGCGTGCCGGCGCGGCTGCTGGAACAGGCCGTGCACCTGCTGGGCGAGGCGGAGCACGCCTTCGTCATGACGGGGCGCGGGCCGGAGCAGCAGAGCCACGGCGTGGACAACGTGCTGGCTTTCATCAACCTGACGCTGGCGCTCGGCAAGGCCGGCAAGAAATACTCGGGGTGGGGCACCTTCACCGGGCAGGGCAACGGCCAGGGCGGGCGCGAGCACGGGCAGAAGGCGGACCAGCTGCCGGGGTATCGTCTGCTGGCCAACCCGGCGCACCGGGCGCAGGTCGCCGCCATCTGGGGCGTCGATGCCGCCAGCCTGCCCGGCCCCGGCGTGCCCGCGATGCAGATGCTGGCAAAATGCGGCGACGGGATCGGCGCGCTGCTAGTGCTCGGCTCCAACCTGCTGGTCTCGGCGCCTGCCGTGGGGCAGCTGACCAAACGGCTGACGGCGCTCGACATGCTGGTCGTGTGCGACCCCTTCCTGTCGGAAACCGCCGCCATTGCCGACGTGGTGCTGCCGACCACGCAATGGGCCGAGGAAGAAGGCACCATGACCAACCTCGAGGGCCGGATCCTGCGGCGGCGACAGATGGTGGCCCCCATCGCCGGCGTGCGCAGCGACACGGAGATCCTGAAGGAGCTGGCCGATCGCCTGGGCCGCGGCGCCTACTTCGACGCGGACCCCAGGGTGGTGTTCGATGAGCTCCGAAGGGCCAGCGCAGGCGGCATGGCGGACTACTCGGGCGTGACCTGGGCGCGGATCGAGGCGGAGGACGGGGTGTTCTGGCCCTGCCCGTCGGAAGACCACCCGGGCACGCCGCGGCCGTTCCTCGACCGCTTCGCCACCGAGAACGGGCGGGCGAAGTTCCACGCCGTGGAGCACCGGGTGACCGCGGAGGAGCCGGACCGCGACTTCCCGCTGTTCCTGACGACGGGCCGGGTCATGGCGCAATACCAGTCGGGCACGCAGACCCGCCGCGTGCCGTCGCTGAATGCGGCGGACCCCGAGGCGTTCTGCGAGATCCATGTGGACGTGGCGCGCACGCTGGGGATCGCCGACGGGGACGCGGTGCAGCTCCGCTCGCGCCGGGGGGTGGCGCTGATGCGCGCCCGGCTGACGCGCACCATCCGGATGGACACGGTGTTCGTGCCGTTCCACTGGGGCGGGGCGGGGTGCGCCAACCTTCTGACCAGCACCTATGCCGATCCTGTTTCCGGAATCCCGGAATTCAAGGTATGTGCCGTGCATGTGGAACGGGCGGGCGCCGATGCAGGTGCCGCCGCACCTGGCAACGCTGCCGGGGAACCGTCCAGGATCGCTGCGGCATGATCCTCGCATATCCAGTTCCCATCGTGGTGCCGCGCCCCTCGCGCCGCCCCGTCGCACGACGCCGCGCGACGCTCACTGCTTAAGGATCGACCATGGAAACGACACCCCGCTTCATCAACGGCGTCTTCTCGTTCACAGGCAGCGGCCTCGAGAACGCGGCCCCGATCGGCACCGGCGTCGCCTACGTAGTGCCGGGCGACAAGCGCTCGCAGCTCATCTATTTCCGCGGCGGCAACTCCAGCGACGCCATGATCGCCGTGGTGCTGGTCCGCGACGGCAAGCCCATGCGCATCTTCCCGATCGGCGCCAAGGCCTCGATCCACGTGCCTCTCGCGGTGGTGGAGGATCTCGATCCCGAGAGCGTCGTGGAACTGAAGATCGCGGCACCGGCGGGCGTTGCCGGCCAGGTCGTGCTCGACATCGGCCTGATCGAAATCTGAGGCGGGGGGCACACGGCATGGCGAAGCAGAGGCTGGTCGTCGTCGGCAACGGCATGGCGGGCGCACGCGCCGTCGAGGAGGTCCTGGCGCGCGGCGGGGCCGAACTGTTCGACATCGTCATGTTCGGCGACGAACCCTACGGCAACTACAACCGCATCATGCTGTCCAACATCCTCAGCGGGCAGCAGAGCTACGAGGAGATCTTCCTCAACCCGCTGGAATGGTACGTCGAGAACGACATCACCCTGCATGTCGGCTCTCCCGTGACCGAGATCGACCGCTTCGCCCGGGTCGTCACGTCGGCCAACGGCACGAAGGAAAGCTACGACGTCCTGCTGATCGCCACCGGGTCGCGGTCGTTCATGCCCCCGATCCCCGGCCTGCACATGGCCGACAAGACGCTGAAGCCCGGGGCCTTCGGCTTCCGCACCATCGATGACACCAACGGCATGGTGGCCGCGGCCGGGCCCGGGGTGAAGGCGGTCGTGGTGGGCGGCGGGCTGCTGGGGCTGGAAGCGGCGCGCGGCCTGCTGACGCATGGCTGCGACGTGACCGCGGTCCACCTGGGCGTGCACCTGATGGAGGCGCAGGTCGACCCCACGGGGGGCGCCATGCTGAAGACCGCCATGGAGAAGATGGGCGTCAAGGTGCTGCTGAGCACCTCCACCACCCAGGTGATGGGCGACGAGAGGGTCGAGGGGCTGACCTTCAAGGACGGCAGCACCGTGCCCTGCGACCTTCTGGTGGTGTGCGCGGGAATCAAGCCGAACGCCGAGATCGGCACGCGGGCCGGGCTGACGGTCGAACGCGCGATCGTGGTGGACAACCACATGCGATCGGTCGACGACATGAACGTCTATGTCGTGGGCGAATGCGCGCAGCATCGCGGCATGGTCTATGGCCTGGTGGCGCCGCTGTGGGACCAGGGCAAGGTCTTCGCCGACCACGTGACGGCGCGCAACCGCGACGCGCAGTACCACGGCTCGAAGCTGGCGACCAAGCTGAAGGTGATGGGGGTGGAGCTGGCGTCCATGGGCCTGACGCAGCCCAAGGAGGAGCGGGACGAGATCATCCAGTTCCAGGAGCCGGCGAAGGGCACCTACAAGAAGCTGATCGTGCGGGACGGGCGCCTGGTGGGCGGCATCCTGATGGGCGACATCAGCAAGGCCGCGTTCCTGATGCAGGCCTTCGACCGCGACAGCCCGCTGCCCGAGGAGCGGCTGAGCCTGCTGTTCGACCTGGGGGCGCCGCCACAGAAGGTCACGCTGGACGAGATGCCGGCCGAGGCCCAGGTGTGCAACTGCAACGGCGTTTCCAAGGCCGCCATCGGCGCCTCCGTCGCGGCCGGCCACCGCACCATGACCGCGGTGATGAACGCGACCCGCGCCGGCAAGGGCTGCGGCTCGTGCAAGGGCCTCGTGTCGGACGTCGTCGCCTGGTTCTGCGGTGGCGAGGTCGAGGAGGACCCGGCCATCCACTACTACGTCCCCTGCATCCCGATGCGGAAGCAGGAGCTGGTGGAGGCGATCAAGGCGCAGAACCTGCGCTCCGTCTCGGCGGTCTTCGCGGCGCTGTCGGGCGGCGTCGAGGACCCGGTCAGCAAGATCCCGCTCGCCTCGCTGCTCAACACCGTCTGGCCCGGCCAGTACGAGGACGAGCGTGACGCGCGCTTCATCAACGACCGGGTGCACGGCAACATCCAGAAGGACGGCACCTTCTCCGTGGTGCCCGAGATGGCGGGCGGCGTCTGCACGCCGGCCGAGCTGATGCGGATCGCGCAGGCGGCGCTGAAGTACAACGTGCCGCTGGTGAAGATGACGGGCGGGCAGCGCATCGACCTGGTGGGCGTGAAGAAGGAGGACCTGCCAGGGATCTGGAAGGATATCGGCATGCCCGCCGGCCATGCCTGGGGCAAGAGCTATCGCACCTGCAAAAGCTGCATCGGCATCGACCATTGCCGCTTCGGCCTGGGCGACAGCATGGGCCTGGCGCAGCGGATCGAGAAGACCTTCCGCGCCCTCTCGGACAGCCCAGGCAAGATGAAGCTCGGCACCACCGGATGCCCGCGCAACTGCTCCGAGGCGCTGATTAAGGACCTGGGTGCCGTGGCGATCGGCGATGGCAAGTGGGAGATCGTGGTGGGCGGCGCCGGCGGGGCCCACGTCCGCAAGGCGGACCTGCTGTGCACCGTCCAGGGCGAGGACGCGGTGATGCAGATCGCCGGGCGCTTCATGCAGTTCTATCGCGAGGACGCCAAGTACAAGGAGCGGACCTACACCTGGGTGCCCCGCATCGGCATCGAACGCATCCGCGCCGTGGTGGTGGATGACAGCGAAGGCTGGGGCGCCCGCTTCGACGCCGAGATCGCCGCCGCGGTCGCCGCCTACCGCGACCCCTGGACGGATGGCGCGGCGCCCAAGACGGCCAACCAGTTCGCCTCGCTCATCCCAGTGGATGCATGAGCATGACGCTGGCGCGGGAGCACCGCATCGGGTCCATGGAGCAGATCCCGAAGGGCGAGGGGCGCAACTTCAAGCTGGGCGACACCACGGTCGCGGTGTTCCGCACCCATGCGGACGAGGTCTTCGCCACCCAGGCCGAGTGCCCCCACCTGCAGGGCCCGCTGGCCGACGGCATGATGGGCGGCACGACCATCATGTGCCCCCTGCACGACCGCATGTACGACATGCGGTCGGGCAAGGTGCTGGTGGGCGAATGCGACATCGCGGTCTATCCCGTCCGCAAGAGCGACGACGGCACCCTGGTCGTCAGCCTGTAAGGGCAGCCCGGCCCGCCCGCGGCGTCATGGGGCCGCTTGCACCGGGCCGTGCGCCGTGTCCTTATTTTGGCAGGGGCCCGCAGAGGCGCCGCTGCCAGGAAGGAACGTCGCTATGCTGTCACGCAGGCAAGCCTTGACCGTCGTCGCGGGATTGTCCGGGGCCACCGCCGCCCGCCCCGGGGCCGCCGCACCGAACCCGGGTGCCGTGAAGCCGGCGGCCGCGCCCAACGCGGCGGCGCCCACCGTCAAGACCCCGGTGTCGTTCCGCGTCCCGGCCGGCGCCTGCGACTGCCATGTCCACGTCTTCCCCGACCCGGCACAGTTCCCGTTCGCCTCGACACGGGTCTACTCCCCGCCCATCGCCACCTGGCAGCAGCTGCTGGCCCTGCAGCACGCCCTGCACATGGACCACGTGGTGATCGTCACACCCAGCGTCTATGCCGCCGACAATGCCGCCACGCTGGACGGCATCAAGCAGCTGGGCCCGAAACGGGCCCGCGGCGTGGCCGTGATCGACGCCAAGACCTCGGCGGCCGACCTCGACGCCATGGTGCGCGCCGGCATCCGCGGCATCCGCATCAACCTCGAGACGACCGGGGTGGTGGACCCCGAGGCCTCGGGCCGCGCGCTCGACGGCTTCGTGCAGCAGATCGGCGGCCGGCCCCTGCACATCCAGATCTACACGCGCCTGTCCGTGATCGCGCCGTTGAAGGCGAAGCTTGCGGCGTTGCCGGTGCCGGTGGTGTTCGATCATTTCGCCGGGGCGAACGCGGCACTGGGGCCGCAGCAGCCCGGGTTCGACGCGGTGCTGGACCTGGTGAAGTCGGGCAAGGCCTGGGTGAAGATCTCGGGCGCCTACCGCGCCTCGACTCAGGCGCCGGCCTATGCCGATGTTGCGCCGCTGGCAAAGGCCCTGATCGCCGCAGCCCCGAAGCAGCTGGTATGGGGCAGCGACTGGCCGCATCCGGACAGCGCGACCGTGCCGGGCCGCAAGACCACCGACCCGGCCCCGGCGCAGGACGTCGACGACGGGCGCCTGCTGAACCTGGTGGCCGAGTGGGCGCCCGACCCCGCGACGCGCAAGCTGATCCTGGTCGACAATCCGAAGCGCCTCTACGGCTTCTGATTTTTACCACAAGCCAGCCACAAAGCTTGGTATGTTTGGTCCCGTAGGCGCACAATCCGCGCCTGATCCCAGGAGAGCTGCATGAGACAGATTTTCGCCTTTGCCATCATCGTCGGGGGCTGCCTCGCCGGCGTGTCCTCCGCGCAGGCCATGACCTCGCTGGCCCCCTCGCAGGCTGCGGTGGCCGCCACGCTGCCCGGCGGCCCGGCGCTGACCCTGGTCGAGGGGGGCTGCGGCCCCGGCGGCTTCCGTGACCGCTTCGGTTATTGCCGCCCCCGTCGCGGCCCGCCGCCGCGCTACTACGGCTGCCGCCCCGGCATGCACCCCACCCCGTACGGCTGCCGCCCCAACTTCTGACCTCGATCCGGGCCGGCCTGTCTCAAGGGGCCGGCCGCAGCGCCTCGCCGCCTACCGCACGGAGGGCGGCGAGGAGCTTGCGGACGCCCTGGGCCGGCGTGCCGTCGTTGACCACCCGCTCCCGCTCGACCGGCAGCGGCAACTCGATCGCCCGCGACAGCCGCCGGGCCACGTCCACCGCATCCTCCCGCCCGCGGGCGGCCAGCCGGCGCGCCAACGTGTCGGCCGGGGCGCTGATCTCGATCACGGCGACGGGGAAGCGCTCGACCGCCTCGGCCACCACGGCGCGGGAGACGTTGGCGATGACGACCCGGCCCTGCGCCAGGTCCGGCGCGATGTCGGCCGGGATGCCGTAATGCAGCCCGTGGGCGCGCCAGCTCAGCGCGAAATCTCCTGCCGCTTGCCGCAACAGGAATGCCTGCTCGGACACGCTCTCATGCGCCTCCTCGCCCAGGTCGCCCGGCCGGGTGATGACGCGGCGGACGAAGCGGACCGGCGACTCGTGCCCCGCGGCCGGGATCAGCGCCTCGCGCGCGCCGTTCAACAGCGTGTCCTTGCCGGCCCCGCTGGGCCCGACGATCAGAATCAGCAACGCGACCCCGCCTCCTTGGTGCCGCCGGACCTTGGCGGTAGCATCGGTGCGACGCAAGCCGGAGACATGCCCTGTTCACCACCCGCCCCGAGATCGCCGGCACCTTCGGCATGGTCGCCAGCACGCATTGGCTGGCGACCGCCGTCGGCATGGCCGTGCTGGAGCGGGGCGGCAACGCCTTCGACGCCGCGGCCGCCACCGCCTTCACGCTGCAAGTGGCCGAGCCGCACCTGAACGGCCCCGGCGGCGACGCGCCCATCATCCTGCACGCCGCCGCAACCGGCACGCAGCACGTGATCTGCGGCCAGGGCCCCGCCCCGGCCGCCGCCTCGCTCGACCGGTTCGCCGCACTCGGCCTCGACCTGATCCCGGGCACCGGCCTGCTGCCCGCCGTCGTGCCTGGCGCCTTCGGGGCCTGGTGCCTGCTGCTGCGCGACTGGGGCACGTGGGAGCTTGCGGACGTGCTGGAGTTCGCCATCGGCTACGCCCGCAACGGCGTGCCCCTGGTGCCGCGCGTGCCCGCGACCATCGAGAGCGTGCGCCCCCTGTTCGAGACGGAGTGGCCCAGCAGCGCCGCCGTCTTCCTGCCCGGCGGCGCCGTGCCGCCGCTGGACCGCCCCTTCGCCAACCCGGCACTCGCCGCCACCTACGAACGCATCCTGCATGAGGCCGTGGGCGACAGCCGCGAGGCACGGATCGAGGCGGCCCGGCGCACCTGGTACGAGGGCTTCGTCGCCGAGGCGATCGGGCGGTTCTTCGAAGGCACGGACGTGCTGGATGCCTCGGGCCGCCACCACCGCGGCCTGCTGATCGCCGACGACCTGGCCCGCTGGTCTCCCACCGTGGAGGCGCCCACGACCTTCGACTACCACGGCCACACCGTGCTGAAATGCGGCCCTTGGAGCCAGGGCCCGGTCTTCCTGCAGCAGCTGGCCCTGCTGGCCGGGTTCGACGTGGCGGCCATGGACCCGGTGGGCGCCGACTTCGTCCACACCGTCGTCGAATGCGCCAAGCTCGCCTACGCGGACCGCGAGGCCTTCTACGGCGACCCGGACTTCACCCCGGTCCCGCTCGAAACCCTGCTCTCGCCCGACTACAACGCCGCGAGGCGGGACCTGGTCGGGCCCCGCGCATCCATGGACCTGCGCCCCGGCACGGTCGACAACCGCTCGCCCTGGGTGGACCACGAGGCCGCCGCCCGCGCCGAGATGCTGACCCGCGCGGCCGGGGTGGGCGAGCCCACGGTGGCGCGCCTGGGCGTGATCGGCGCCGACACGGTGCATATCGACACGATCGACCGCTGGGGCAACATGGTCTCGGCCACGCCCTCGGGCGGGTGGCTGCAATCTTCCCCGGTCGTGCCCGGGCTCGGCTTCCCCATGGGCACGCGCGGCCAGATGTTCTGGCTGCGCCCGGACCTGCCCAACAGCCTGGCCCCCGGCAAGCGGCCCCGCACCACGCTGTCGCCCAGCTTCGCGCTGCGGGACGGCAAACCATGGATGGCCTTCGGCACCCCGGGCGGCGAGCAGCAGGACCAGTGGGCGCTCGTGTTCTTCCTGCGCATGGTCCACCACCGGCTCGGCATCCAGCACGCGATCGACCTGCCCAGCTTCCACACGGAACACTGGCCCAGCAGCTTCTGGCCCCGCGTCGCCCGCCCCGGCAAACTCGTGCTCGAAGGCCGCTTCACCCCCCAGGTCCTGACCGAGCTGCAAGCCCGCGGCCACCTCGCCGAACGCGGCGACGACTGGTCCGAAGGCCGCCTCTCGGCCGCTCGGCGCGAAGGCACGCTGCTCTACGCCGGCGCCAACCCCCGCGGCATGCAGGGATACGCCGCCGGCCGATAGCCGGGCCGGCCGGGGCCGGCACCCCCGCCCACACCAAGCCTGACTTTCCCCCCGAAACCGCCTACATGTCGCTTCATGACCGACACGCCCCTCGCGCTGATCCGCAACTTCTCCATCATCGCCCATATCGACCACGGCAAGTCCACGTTGGCGGACCGGCTGATCCAGGCCTGTGGCGGGCTGACCGACCGGGAGATGACCAGCCAGGTGCTGGACAACATGGACCTGGAGAAGGAGCGCGGCATCACGATCAAGGCGCAGACCGTCCGCCTGGCCTACAAGGCCAAGGACGGCCTCACCTACGAGCTGAACCTGATGGACACGCCTGGCCACGTGGACTTCGCCTACGAGGTCAGTCGCAGCCTGGCGGCCTGCGAGGGCAGCCTGCTGGTGGTGGACGCGAGCCAGGGGGTGGAGGCGCAGACGCTGGCCAACGTGTACCAGGCGATCGACGCGCACCACGAGATCGTGCCCGTGCTGAACAAGATCGACCTGCCGGCGGCCGAGCCCGACCGGGTGAAGCAGCAGATCGAGGACGTGATCGGCCTGCCCGCCGACGACGCGGTCATGATCTCAGCGAAGACCGGCATCAATATCGAGGGCGTGCTGGAGGCGCTGGTGACTCGGCTGCCACCGCCCACCGGCGACGCGTCGGCGCCCTTGAAGGCGCTGCTGGTGGACAGCTGGTACGACCAGTATCTCGGCGTGGTCATCCTGGTGCGGGTCAAGGACGGGCGGCTGAAGAAGGGCCAGAAGATCCGCATGATGTCGAACGGCGCCGCCCACACCATCGAGCAGGTGGGCGTGTTCACCCCCAAGATGATCCCGACGGCCGATCTCGGGCCGGGCGAGATGGGCTTCATCACCGCCGCCATCAAGACGGTCGCGGACTGCAACGTGGGCGACACCATCACCGACGACCGGGTGCCCGCCAACAGCGCGCTGCCGGGCTTCAAGCCCAGCATCCCCGTCGTGTGGTGCGGCCTGTTCCCGGTGGATGCCGACGACTTCGAGCACCTGCGCGACAGCCTGGGCAAGCTGCGCCTGAACGATGCCAGCTTCCATTTCGAGGCGGAGAGCTCGGCCGCCCTCGGCTTCGGCTACCGCTGCGGCTTCCTGGGCCTGCTGCACCTCGAGATCATCCAGGAGCGTCTGACCCGCGAGTTCAACCTGGACCTGATCGCGACCGCGCCCTCCGTCGTGTATCGCGTGAAGTCCACCCGGGGCGTGGTGACGGAGCTGCACAACCCGGCCGACATGCCGGACCCCAGCCACATCGACCACATCGAGGAGCCCTGGATCAAGGCGACCATCATGGTGCCCGACGAGTACCTGGGCAGCATCCTGACGCTGTGCAGCGAGCGGCGGGGGCAGCAGGTGGACCTGACCTATGTCGGCAACCGCGCCATGGCCGTCTATCGCCTGCCGTTGAACGAGGTGGTGTTCGACTTCTACGACCGGCTGAAAAGCGTCAGCCGTGGCTATGCCAGCTTCGATTACGCCATGGACAACTACGAGGAAGGCGACCTGGTCCGCATCAGCATCCTGGTCAACCAGGACCCGGTGGACGCCTTGAGCTTCATCGCCCATCGCAGCGTTTCCGAGAACCGCGGGCGGAGCATCTGCGCCAAGCTGAAGGAGCTGATCCCGAAGCAGCTGTTCAAGATCGCTATCCAGGCGGCGATCGGCGGCCGGGTCATCGCGCGGGAGACGATCAGCGCGCTCAGCAAGGACGTGACGGCCAAGTGCTACGGCGGCGACATCAGCCGCAAGCGCAAGCTGCTGGACAAGCAGAAGGAAGGCAAGAAGCGGATGCGCCAGTTCGGCAAGGTGGAGATCCCGCAGAGCGCCTTCCTGGCCGCCCTGAAGATGGACGCCTGACCGCCCATGCTGCCCGGCCTGCTGACCAGCCTGGCCCACGCCGCCCTCCTGGTCGCCTCCTGCGCCGCATGGCACCCGCAGGTGGTCGGCACCTACCCCGGCACCGTCTGGAGCGAAGGCGAGAAGTCGATCGACACCTGGATCGAGCTAGCCCCCGACGGACGGCTGCAAGGCCGCTACATTCTGCACGAACCCGGCCGCGATGTGCCAGGCACCCTCGCCCCCCTTGGCGACGACGACTGCCAGGTCGGCCTGTTCCAATGGACGGACCTGTACGGCACCGGCCTCGCCCGCCTCGAGTTCAACCCCGATCGCCACTGCTTCGAAGGTGCCTGGGGCCGCCAAACCATCAACCCCACCCTCGTCTGGCACGCCTGCACCCGCGAACGCGTCACGAGCTGAACACCGGGTGACGCGCCCCAAACCGAATGCTATACCGCGCCGCCGCAGGAGAGATGGCCGAGTGGTTTAAGGCGCACGCTTGGAAAGCGTGTGTGCGTGAAAGCGTACCGTGGGTTCGAATCCCACTCTCTCCGCCACGACTGCACTGACCTGACGGCCGAGAGCCCGCAGGCGGTCCCGATGTTCGCTGACCTTGTTGCGTGAAGACCCGGTGCCAGGTGTCGGGGGCATGATGCCGCCCCGGAAAAGCACATGGAAGTTGCTGCAGTCCGGCGCCGCTGACCGAGTCTTGTCGGCGTAGGCGCCCATCCGTCAGCAACCGGCGCCTGCCGGACGCAGCTCCACCCGCAGCAACACCAGCAGCACCACCCCGATCCCGAACCCCGTCCCTGCCGTCGCGGTCCAGCCGCCCGAGTGGTAGGTGATGGTGCCGAGCAGCGAGCCCAGCGAGCCGCCGATGAAGGTGGCTGTCATGTACAGCGCGTTGACCCGGCCCCGGATGGACGGTGACGTTCCGAACACCGTGCGGCGGCTCACGACCTGGTTGGTCTGCACCGCGGCATCCAGCAGCACGGTCGCCACCACCAGCACCCCCATCGCGGTGGCGCCCACCGCCCAGCCGGTCGCCAGGAACGACAGCCCCAGCACGGCCATGGCGCCGGCCGTGGTCTTGTTCTCGAGGTCGCGGTCCGCCAGGCGACCGGCCAGCGGGGCCGCCAGCGCGCCGCCAGCGCCCGCCAGCGCGAACAGGCCGATCGCGTGCTGGCTCAGGCCGAAGCGGTCGGCCAGCATCAGGGGCGCGGCCGTCCAGAACATGTTGAACGCGCCGAACATCAGCGCGGCATAGGCCGACCGCCAGCACAGCGCCGGCATACGCGGCGGCAGCGCCAGCATGGATGTTATGATGCGGCCGTATTGCAGGCCCGCGGCCGGGCGGTACGACGGCATCATGCGCCACAGCAGCAGGCCCACGGTCGAGACGATGCCGGCCGACGTCCAGAACACCGCGCGCCAGCCGAAGCTGCCGGCGATGAACAGGGCGGCCGGCCGGGCCAGCATGATGCCGGTCAGGATGCCCGCCATGACATTGCCGACCACCCGCCCCCGCCGCGCCTCCGGCACCAGATGCGCGACGAAGGGCAGCAGCACCTGCGCCCCGGTGGCGCACAGCCCGACCAGATAGGCCGCGACGAAAAACCCCGCGGCACTGCCCGACGTCGCCAGCGCCAGCAGCCCGGCCACGGTCAAGCCCATCAGGCCCAGCACCAGCCGCTTGTTCTCCACCAGGTCCGCCACCGGCACCAGCAGGAACAGCCCCGTCCCATAGCCGACCTGCGCCACGCTCACGATCGACCCCGTCACGCCCGAGGAGATGTGCAGCTCCTGCCCGATCGAGGCGATCAGCGGCTGCGCATAGTACAGGTTGGCCACGAGCACCGCCACGCCGATGGTCAGCAGCGTCAGCAGCGCGGCGGAGGCCGGGGGCAGATCGTTCTCTCCCGGCCTTGGCCGTGCGGCCGTCATCACCCGGGCCGCAACCCACCGTCTGCAGCACCGCAGTGGCCCACCCCCGATCCGGCGCCCCGGACCTGGTCCCAAGCCTCGGGCAGCGCCTTGGCCAGCAGCCCGGCCCAATGCCGCTGCCCCGCCGCGTCGGCGATCAGGTCCTGCCGGATCTCCAGCTCCACATAGGGCAGCCCGCGACGCTCGGCATGCACGGGGACGGTGTAGTCGCTGGCGTCGCTTAGCTGGTAGGGCTCGTTGTCCCCCACCCGCAGCCCGGCCGCCCGCAGGCGGTCGCCCACGGCTAGGGCGAAGGCCGGATCGCGGTCGAACAGGATGCCGGCCTGCCAGGGCCGGGCCACGCCGCCGAACACCGGGGTGAAGCTGTGCATCGCCACGATGACGCAGGGATGCGACGCCGCCTCGCGCCGATCGATCTCGGCCGCGATCGCGGCATGGTAGGGCTCGAAGATCTCCCGCATCCGCTGGCCCGCCGCCGCTGCATCCAGCCCCGCATTGCCCGGCACGGTCGTGCCGTCGCTGACGGGCGGGATGGAGGTCGGGTGCCCCGGCGTGCGGTTGCAGTCGATCACCAGCCGGGAATAGATCTGGCTGATCGTCACCGCATCGAGCGCCGCGGACAGCAGCCGGTCCACGCCATCGATGCCGATGTCCCACGCGATGTGGCGCTCCATGGCCGCCGCCGGCACGCCCAGGCCGTCCAGCCGCCGGGGCACGCGACGCCCCGCGTGATCGGACAGCAGCAGGAACGGGGACGCCCCGTCCGCCTTGTCGATCCGGACCGGCGAGGGCTCGTCGGCGGCCAGCAGCCGTTCCGCCGCTTCAGCCGACATCACGGAACCGAATATCCGACAAGTTTGCTTCCAAACCATTAGCCCCGTAGAACGCCGTCATTGTAATCTGAATGCCATGCCGTTTCTCACCGTTCGCCATATCACCACCTACCGCTACAAGAAGAAAGTCGCCTTCGGCGAGCATCGCGTGATGTTCCGCCCGCGCGACAGCTATGACCAGCGGCTGCTGCAGGCCTCGCTGACCATCTCGCCTGAGCCTGCCGCGCTCAACTGGTCGCACGACGTCTTCGGCAACTGCGTCGCCTGCGCCCGCTTCGACACCCGCGCCGACTGCCTGCGGTTCGAAAGCCTGATCGAGCTCGAGCACGAGCCCATGCACATGCTCGACTTCGCCATCGCGGACCACGCCGAATACTACCCGTTCAGCTACGACCAGGAAGACCTGCCGGACCTGCTGCGCTCGATCGAACGGCAGTATCAGGACCGCAACAACGAGTTGAAGGGCTGGGCGCTTGGCTTCGTGGCGCACCGCGTGAAGACCGCGGACCTTCTCGCCAGCATGACCAAGGCCATCCGGCGCGACTTCACCTATGTCCGGCGGGAGGAGATGGGCATCCAGCCCCCGCTCGACACGCTGCGCCGCCGCTCCGGCAGCTGCCGGGACTTCGCGCTGCTGATGATGGAGGCGCTGCGGGCGCTGGGCTTTGCCGCCCGGTTCGTCACCGGCTACCTCTATGTCCGCTCCGCGTCGGGCGGCCCGCCCGGGTCGCCCGGCTCCGACGGCAACGTCGGCGGCGGCTCCACCCACGCCTGGGTCCAGGTCTATGTCCCGGGCGCCGGCTGGATGGAGTTCGACCCCACCAACGGCATCGCCGGCAGCCACGACCTCATCCGCGTCGGCATCGCCCGCGACCCGGCACAGGCCGTCCCGCTCTGGGGCAGCTACACCGGGTTCCAATCCGACACCCTGGGCCTCACCGTCGAGGTTTCCGTCACCGCTTCCGCCGCGCCTGCTCATGGCGCCCCCCCACCAGAACGCCGGGCTGCCGGCGGCCAGAGGACCCGATGACCTTGCGACTCCGCGCGGGCTACGAAATCGCCTTCGACTGCCCCAACACCACCCCCATGCTGCTGCAGATCGCCGTCCATCCCAGCCGGGTCGCGGACCTTCTGACCCCCGGGACCATCCACTTCGACCCGCCGGTCGACGTCAGCACCTATGTCGACCGCTTCGACAACACCTGCACCCGCATCGTGGCGCCCCCCGGCCGCATGACCGTCTCCACCACGTTCGACGTGCAGGACAGCGGACTGCCCGACCCCGTGGTGCCCGACGCGCAGGAGCACGCGGTCGAGGACCTGCCGGACGAGATGCTCGTCTTCCTGCTGGGCAGCCGCTACTGCGAGACGGACAAGCTGGGCGACACCGCCTGGTCGCTATTCGGCGACGCCGCCCCCGGCTGGGCGAAGGTGCAGGCCATCTGCGACTTCGTGCACAAGCACATCAAGTTCGACTACCAGCAGGCCCGCTCCACCCGCGGCGCCTGGGAAGCCTACCAGGAAGGCGTCGGCGTCTGTCGCGACTACGCCCACCTGGCCGTCGCCTTCACCCGCTGCATGAACATTCCCGCCCGCTACTGCACCGGCTACCTGGGCGATGTCGGCATGCCGCCGCCCTACCCGCCCGGCGACTTCAGCGCCTGGTTCGAGGCCTATCTCGGCGGCCAGTGGCACACCTTCGACGCGCGCCACAACTTCCCCCGCATCGGCCGCGTGCTGATCGCCCGGGGCCGGGACGCGACCGACTGCGCCATCTCCACCAGCTTCGGTACCGCGATCCTGGCCGGCTTCACCGTCATCACCGACGAGGTGACGGACCCGCCCGCGCCCGCAGCCTGAGCCGGCCATGGCCCACCCGCCGCTTCTGTTGCTGCTCGTCCTGGCCGCCGCCTGCGCCACCACGGCGTTCGAGCTTTGGCTGCTGGCCCGGCAGGCCGCCCATGTCGCCCGCCATCGCGGAACCGTACCCCCCGGCTTCACCGACAGCGTGACCCTGGCCGATCACCAGCGCGCGGCGGACTACGAGCGGGCCCGCCTGCGCCTGGGGGCCGTCTCGGCCGGGTTCGGCCTGGTGGTCAGCTTCGCCTGGGCGCTGTTCGGCTACGACGCGCTGTTCAGCGCCGTCGAGCGGGTCGTCCCACCGGGGCTCGGGCGCAGCGTCGCGTTCCTGATCGCGGCCGGCGCCGTCTCGTCGCTGCTCGGCCTGCCCTTCACGGTCTACCGCACCTTCGGGATCGAGCAGCGGTTCGGCTTCAACCGCACGCGGCCGCTGGGCTTCGTGCTGGATCGGCTGAAGGGTGCCGCCCTCTCGCTGGCGCTCGGCGTGCCGCTGCTGTTCGGCCTGCTGTGGCTCATGGGGCGTCCCGGCCTTTGGTGGGTCTGGGCCTGGCTCGGGCTGATGGCGCTGATGCTGGCCATGATGGACGCCTTCCCACGCTGGATCGCGCCGCTGTTCAACAGGTTCACCCCGCTCGACGGCACGCTCCGCACCCGGATCGAGGGCCTGCTCGCACGCTGCGGCTTCCAGGCGGCCGGGCTGTTCGTGATGGACGCCTCGCGCCGGTCGGGGCACGGCAACGCCTATTTCACCGGGCTCGGCCGCAGCAAGCGCATCGTGCTGTTCGACACGCTGATCGCCGGGAACACCGAGGCGGAGCTGGAGGCGGTGCTGGCGCACGAGCTGGGCCACTTCAAGCTGCGCCACGTGCTGACGGGGCTGCTGCAGACCGCGGTTCTGATGTTCCTGGCCTTCTTCGCCATCGGCTTCTTGTGCCGCCAGCCCTGGCTGCTGCCCAGCTTCGGCCTGGTGCACCAGGACCCCGCCCTGGCGCTGGTGGTCGGCGTGCTCGTGGTGCAGGTCGCGGGCCCGGTGTTCGGCGTGGCCGGCAACTGGATCAGCCGCCGGCACGAATACCAGGCCGACGACTTCGCCCGCCGCATGGTGGGTGCCGACCCCATGATGTCCGCCCTGATCCGTCTGTCGCGCGACAATGCCAGCACGCTGACGCCCGACCCGCTCTATGCGCTGGTCAACTTCAGCCACCCGCCCGTGCCGCTGCGCGTGCAGCGTCTGCGCGAGGCCGCTGCCTTCTCGTAAGGTGGGTGAGGGTGGGCGGCTGAGGCGTGGTTCGACCGCAGGGGCGTGGGGGTCCACGCCGGCAAGCGGCGCGCCGGAGCTTTAGCGAAGGGACGAAGTTGGCAACGGTGAGTTGGTCGGGGGTGACGCCGGCGGAGACCTGGTCGGGTGTTGCCCAGGCTGACGTTGGTGCCGATCGGGTCGACGAGCGCCGGAAGTACAGGGCATGATGTCTCCCACCAGAGGCATTTCATAACTAACTCGCAACGGTCAATCGACGCGTCATCGGCGCTCCGCGGCTGCGGACCGCAGGTGTCGGCAGGCTCGGAAACACACGCCAGCCGACCGTTCGGGCGTGCGGCACCGCGCCTTCGGGCTTCGAATATCGAAACGAACCTTACCGCTCCCGTCGGACAAGGTTGGTCCGGCCGACCATCCTGTTCAGGCGGTGTCGTTCAGGTCGGCGGGGCTTCGTCGCGGATCAGCTGCATCACCTGGCGGCGCAGCGGGTTGAACACGCTGCTGGCCAGCATATCAAGGTTGCGCGGGCGGGGCAGGTCGACCGGAATGCGGGCCTTGATGCGGCCGGGCCGGGCGGACATGACGTACAGCGTGTCGGCCAGCAGGATGGCCTCGTCGATGTCGTGGGTGATGAACAGCACCGTCTTGCGCCGACGCTCCCACACGCCCAGCAGCAGCTCCTGCATGGAAAGCCGCGTCTGCGCATCGAGGGCGCCGAACGGCTCGTCCATCAGCAGCACCCGGGGCTCCATCACCAGGGCGCGGGCGATGCCGACGCGCTGCTTCATGCCGCCCGAGAGCTGGTCGGGCAGCGCGTCCTCGAACGGGCCGAGGCCCACCTGCGTCAGCGCCTCGCGCGCCACGTCGGCGCTGGCCCGGCGCGAGAGGCCCTTCAGCCGCGGCGCGAAGGCGACGTTGTCGCGGACGGACAGCCAGGGGAACAGCGCCGCCTCCTGGAACACCACGGCGCGGTCGGGGCCGGGGCGGCTGACGGTGTCGCCGAACACGCGGACGCTGCCGGCGCTGACGCTCTCGAACCCGGCCAGGATGTTCAGCAGCGTGGACTTGCCGCAGCCCGAGGGCCCCAGCAGCACGGCGAACTCCCGGTCGGCGATCTCGAGGTCGATGGCGTCGAGCGCCTGCACCACGGACCTACGGCCCTCGTAGCGCTTGCCCACGCCGGCCATCCGCACCGCGGGCGCCGCCTGCGCCGTGGGTCGGTGCAGGTCAGACGGAATGGAAGTGCTTCCAGCGCAGCACCCGCGCCTCGATCAGCATCAGCAACCGGTCCGACAGGAACCCCATCAGCCCGATCGAGACCATGTCCGCCAGCACCACGTCCATGCGCCCGACATAGTAGGCGTCCCACAGCACGTAGCCGAGCCCCGACTTCACCGCGACCATCTCGGACACGATCACCGCCGTCCAGGCGATGCCCAGGCCGATCCGCATGCCGGTGAAGATCGACGGCATGGCGTTCGGCAGCACGACACGCAGCAGCACCTCCCGCGGGCCCGCCCCCATCATCAGCGCCGCCCGCACCAGGTTGCGGTTGACGTCGCGCGCGCCCTGCGTCGTGTTGACGACGATCGGGTAGAACGCGCCCAGCATGATCAGGAACAACGAGCCGAACTCGCCGATGCCGAACAGCGAGATCGAGAACGGCAACCAGGCGGTGATCGGGATCGGCCGCAGGCTCTGCGTCAGCGGGTCGAACATCCGCGCCACCACCCGGCTCCAGCCGATCAGCAGCCCGAACGGGACACCGAGCAGGATGGCCAGGCCGTAGCCGCGCAGCACCCGGCCGGCAGAGAACACCGTGTTGTCGAACCAGGTGCCGCTGTACGGCGCCAGGCTGCCACGATGTGCCCCGAACGCCCAGGTCCACCAGCCCTCAAGCACCGTGGACGGCGGCGGCAGCAGCCCGGCGGGCACCCAGTCGAGGCGGCCCGACGCCTCCCACAAGGCCAGCGCCAGCAGCGGCACCACGGCGAACTGCACGCCCAGCAACAGCCGGCCGCCCCATTCGGCCCCGGCACGGCGTCGCGCGGGCTGCGGCATCGCCGCGGCGTGGCCGATCACCGCGCTCATGCGGGCAACGTGCTCATCCGATCGCGGCGTCCCGCACGGGACCGTCGTCCCAGTGCGCCGCGACCAGGCCGCTGACGTCCTTCTGCAATACGCCGACCTCGGCGAAGAACTTCGCCTGCCGCTGCAGCTGCGCCAGGTCCACGACGCCGCCCAGCTTCACGTTGGCGGCGATGTTCTCCGCCACCGGGCGTGTCACGCTGGAATAGGCCTCGATGGCGGTGGCGAAGGCGGCCGGGTCGGCCTTCAGCTGCTTCTCCAGCGTCAGATAGGCCCAGAAGAAGCGGTTCACCGCGTCCCGCTTCTTCGTCAGCGCCGTCTCGGTGGCGCTGAACATGCCCAGTTCCGCGCCCACGGCCTTGGAATGCCCGTATTCCAGCGGGGTGAACGTGCCCGATTTCTCCACCAGCATCGTCGACTCGAACGGCTGCCAGCTCAGCACCGCGTCCACGTCGCCCCGCTGCAGCGCCTGGATGAAGCTGGGCCCGCCGCCCTGGATGTTGACGATCTTCGGCGCGTCGTAGGGAAAGCCCCGCTCCGTCACCGCCGCCGCGTACTGCGCCCACACCGCGGACCCCGCCGGGATGCCCAGCCGCTTGCCGCGCAGCGCGTCCCAGTCCGGGATCGCGCCGGCCGACTTCGCCATGACGAACTTGTCCGAGCTGCCCATGCCCATGATCGCCTTGACGTTCATGATCCCCTGCGACAGCAGCACCAGGATGTCCCCGGGCGCGGTCGTCGCGATATCCAGCGAGCCGCTGCCGATGGCCGTGCGGGCGTCGGCATAGCGCACGAACTCCACCATCTTGAGGTCGATGCCCAGCGGCCGGATCAGGTCCGCCACACCCACCAGCGGCGCGGTATGGGCGGACTTGCTGAACCCGACCACCAGCTCCACCCGCTCGGGCAGCGCCGACGGCGCCGCGCGGGCGCCCGCCCGCGGCAGCACGGCCAGGCCCAACCCGCCAGCCAAGGCAGAGCGTCGCGACATCTGTCCCATCAGGAGCCTCGATCTGTTCACCCCGCCCCTTGCAGGATTCGGGCCGCGCAGCGTCGAACCCTGAACGTTGATGAACCGATCGAGCCAAGGCGCCGCAAGAACCGCCCTCTTCGTCTCCTTCGTGGCTTCGTGGTCCCCCTCGCTCCGGCGCCGAAAACCCCGGCCTAAGTCACGCGCCGAGCGCCGGCCGCCGCTGGCGCCAAGGCGTCGCCCGCTCATACGCGTCCCCCGCCCGCAGCACCGTCGCCTCGTCGAACAGCCGCCCGACGATCTGCAGCGAGAACGGCAGCCCGGCCACATCGAAGCCGCTGCACACGGAAAGTGCCGGGTTGCCGCCCACGTTGAAGGCGGTGGTGAAGCTCGGCCGCTTGAAGAAGTTAGCGTTCGGCGCCGGCGTCAGCTTCCCCGCGGGCTCGTTGGTGGGCAGCATGACCAGGTCGACCTCCGCCATCACCGCCTGCATCGCCCGGGCCAAATCGGTGCGGGCGCGCATCGCCTGCAGGTATTCCTCGCCGCGGATCAGCCCCCCGCCCATGATGCGGTAGCGCAGCGCCGAGCCGAACAGCTCGGGCCGCGTGCGCAGGTCGGCGCCATGGATGGTGAACAGGTCCACCATGGCGATCACCCGTTTCGCGTCGTCGAACGCCTCGATCGTCGGCAACGACACGGGGCGCACCGTGGCGCCCATTGCCCGGAACACCTCGAGCGCCGCATCGAAGGCGGCCCGCGTGGGTGCGCTCAGCGGCGCCTCCTCCTCGAGCCAGCGCCAGGGCACGCCAACCACCAGGCCCTCCACCCGGCCGGTCAGCGCCGCCGCGTAGTCGGGCACGGGCAGGTCCACGGAGCCGATATCCGCCGGGTCGTGCCCGGCAACGGCCTGCAGCAGGATCGCCACGTCCTCCGTCGTCCAGGCGAGCGGCCCCGCATGGTCGTGCGAGAAACAGTTCGGGATCACCCCCCGCCGGCTCACCCGCCCATAGGTCGGCTTCAGCCCGGCCACCCCGCACACCGCCGCGGGGCCACGGATCGACCCGCCCGTGTCCGTGCCCATCGCCCCCGGCGCCAGACCCGCGGCGACGGCGACCGCCGAGCCCGAGGACGATCCGGCCGGGGAATACTCGGTGTTCCAGGGGTTGCGCGCCGGCGGGGCCAGAATGTCCCAGCTCGGGCCGCCATGCGCGAACTCCCACGTCGCGTTCTTGCCCAGCAGCACCGCGCCCGCCGCGGCCAGCCGGGCGTTGCAGGCGCTGTCCCGCACCGGGACGTTGTCGGCCAGCAGGCGGGAGTGCGCGGTGGTGCGGATGCCTGCCGTGTCGATGACGTCCTTCAGGGCATAGGGGATGCCGTGCAGCCGGCTGCGCGGCCCGTCGGCCATGATCTCGGCCTCGGCGCGGCGGGCATCGGCCCGGGCCCGCTCGGCGGTCACGGTGATGAAGCTGGACAGCACGCCGTCCAGCGCCTCGATCCGGGCCAGGCACGTCTCGGTCAGCTCCACCGGCGACAATCGGCGCGCGGCGATCCCGGCAGCCGCCTCGGCGATGGTCAGGATCGGGGGGGCCACTCAGCCGGCGTCCGGCGAAGGCGGAGGCAGGAAGCGGCTTGCGACGAAGACATGCGCGGGCTCGTCCTGCTGCGGCCGCGCTGCGGGCAGGCGCGCGACCATGGCGCGGACGTAGGCATAGACCTCGACCAGGTCGTCCCGGTACGCCTCGGGCAGGTCCAGGCCGGCATGGCGGGCCAGCAGCAGGATCTCGTCTCGGGACGGGGCAGTCATGGGCGCGGGCCTTCCATTCATGCGCGATGGACCTCGACCGTCACATGCGACAGCCCCGGCACCTGCGCCAGCCTGCCGCGCCAGTATGCCGTGCCGCGCGGCCCGCCCGCCACCACCGACAGGATGGCGCCGAGATGCCCCGGCCCCAGGCGCCACAGATGCAGGTCCGCCACCGCATCCCCCTCCGACTCCACCATATGGTGCAGCCGGTCGTAAAGCCCCGCATCCGGTTTCATGTCGAGCAGGATCGCCCCGGTGTCCCGCACCAGCCCATAGGACCAGTTCGCGATCACCAACGCCCCCAAAAGCCCCGCCGCCGGATCCATCCAAACCCAGCCGAACGCCCGCGCCAGCAGCAGCCCCACGATCACCAGCACCGAAACCGCGGCATCGGCCATCACATGCACCAAAGCCGCCCGCATGTTGTTGTCCCGATGCGACGCCTTCGTCGCGTCCCGATGCGACGCCTTCGTCGCGTCCCGATGCGACGCCTTCGTCGCGTCCCGATGCGACGCCTTCGTCGCGTCCCGATGCGACGCCTTCGTCGCGTCCCGATGCGACGCCTTCGTCGCGTCCCGATGCGACGCCTTCGTCGCGTCCCGATGCGACGCCTTCGTCTCGGCCGCAGGGTGCGTAGCTTCCTCGAACATCACCGCGATCGCTCTCTCCGCGCCGACCAAAACCTCGGCCCGAAAGGCGTGCGGCTCCGGAATCGTGTCCACGGACTCCAAAAACCCATCCCGCATCGCCATCGCGAACACCTGCCGCGTCCCGTCCGGCCGCACCGTCGCGACCGAGGCCGCGGCGGGCAGCGGCGCCCCCGCAGGGCGCAGGCGGAAGCGTGGCGGCACCCCCGCCTCGAACACCTCAAGCGTCATCCCGCCCTGCGCCGTCTCGATCCCGTGCGGGGCATCGTGCCCGTGGTCGTGCCCGTGGTCGTGCCCGTGGTCGTGCGAATGGCCGTGCCCATGCCCGTGCGAATGCCCATGCCCGTGCCCGTGCCCGTGCCCGTGATGATCGCCCGCCCCCAGCAGCCACGCGCTGACCAGGTTCACCACCAGGCCCAGCACCGCGATCGGGATCGCCTCGCGGAACGCGATCGGCACCGGGTGCAGCAGACGCTCCAGCGCCTCGTAGCCGATCAGCAGCGCGATCATCGCCAGCACGATCGCGCTCGTGAACCCGGCCAGGTCGCCCAGCTTGCCCGTGCCGAAGCTGAACCGCGGATCGGCCGCATGGCGCCGCGCATAGGTGTAGGCCACCGCGGCGATCAGCAGCGCCCCGGCATGCGTGCTCATGTGCAGCCCGTCGGCGATCAGCGCCAAAGACCCGAACAGCGCCCCGCCGCCGATCTCCGCCACCATCATCGCCGTGCACAGGCCGATCACCACCCAGGTCCGCCGCTCGTTGGCCGAATGGCCCGTGCCCAGGAAGTCGTGGCTGTGGCCGGCCGCAAACGGGGTCGTGCTGTCCATGGTCGCCTCGTGTTGCATCGCTGTCATTTGAGGTAGGTCCGGATGACCTCGAGCAGCTGCTCGGTCGCGGCCGGGTCCAGGATGCCGGGGTGCCGCTCGGGGTCGACCAGGTGCGTGCGGACATGGTCCTCCACCACCTCGGCCATCAGCCCGGCCAGCGCGCCGCGCACGCCGGCCACCAAATGCATGACCTGGTAGCAGCCGGCGTCGCCCTCCAGCGCCCGCTCGATCGCCTCCATCTGGCCCTTCATCCGCCGCACCCGGGCGAGAAGCTTGGCCTTGTCGCGTATCGTATGGCCCATGCCACGACGCGTAGCGCATAGGCTAGGGGGCTATACTATCACCGTCCTCTGCCGGAAGGCCGCGCTGGAAACCGGGCAGGCGCCGGGCTATCACGGCGGCATGCCCCCCCTGCCCGCCTGACGGCCGCCCCAGCGATGGCCGCCTATCTCCTGCGCCGACTGCTGCTCCTGGTCCCCACCCTGCTCGGCATCATCGCCATCAACTTCGCCGTCGTGCAGTTCGCCCCCGGCGGACCGGTCGAGCAGGCCATGGCCGAGGCCCGTGGCGGCGCCGTGGACGGCACCGCCCGCATCACCGGCGCCACCAGCGACAGCGGCACCTACCGCGGCGCCCGCGGCCTCGATGCACGCCAGATCGAGGAGCTCAAGCGCACCTTCGGCTTCGACAAGCCCGCCGGCGAGCGCTTCCTGCTGATGCTGCGCGACGACCTGTCGTTCGACTTCGGACGAAGCTTCTTCCGCGACAGCACCGTCATCGGCCTGATCAAGCAGAAGATGCCGGTCAGCCTCTCGCTCGGCCTGTGGTCCACGCTGCTGGTCTACCTGATCAGCATCCCGCTCGGCATCCGCAAGGCCGTCCGCGACGGCAGCGCCTTCGACGTCGCCAGCTCGGCCGTCGTGCTGGTGGCCTACGCCGTCCCCGGCTTCCTGTTCGCCATCATGCTGGTCGTCCTGTTCGCCGGCGGCAGCTACGTCCAGTGGTTCCCGTTGCGCGGCCTGACCACGCCGGGCGCCGAGTCCTGGGTCTGGCCCGCCCGCATCGCCGATTATGCCTGGCATGTGGTCCTGCCCACCGTGGCGTTGGTCGCGGGCGGGTTCGCCGGGCTGACGGTGCTGACGAAGAACTGCTTCCTGGAAGAGATCCGCAAGCAGTACGTGCTGACGGCCCGGGCCAAGGGCGCGCCGGAGGGCCGGGTGCTCTATGGCCACGTCTTCCGCAACGCCATGCTGCTGATCGTCGCCGGCTTCCCCGCCGCCTTCATCGGCATCCTGTTCAGCAGCGCCCTTCTGGTCGAGATCGTCTTCTCCCTCGACGGCCTGGGCCTGCTGGGCTTCGAGAGCGCCATCCGCCGCGACTATCCCGTGATGTTCGGCACACTCTATATGTTCACCCTGCTCGGCCTGCTGCTGCAGATCGTCGGGGACCTGCTCTATACCGTCGTCGACCCCCGCATCGACTTCGAGGCGCGGCAATGACCCCGATCACCCGCCGCCGCCTCGACCTGTTCCGCGCCCATCGCCGCGGCTCCGTGTCGCTCGTGATCTTCTCCGTCCTGCTGCTGGTGTGCCTGTTCGCGGAGCTGCTGGCCAACGACCGCCCGCTGCTCGTGCGCTTCCAGGGGCAGCTCTATGCCCCGGTGCTGCACGACTACGCCGAGGACACGTTCGGCCCCGACCTGCTGCCGACGGAGGCCGACTTCACCGACCCCGGCCTGGTCCAGCGCATCGAGGCCGAGGGCTGGATGCTCTGGCCGCCGCTGCGCTACCGCGACAACACCATCCTGAAGGACCTGCCGACCCCCGCGCCCTCGCGCCCCGATGCGGCGCACCCGCTGGGCACCGACGACCAGGCGCGCGACGTGCTGGCGCGCGTCATCTACGGGTTTCGCATCTCCGTCGTGTTCGGCTTCACCCTGACGCTGGTGTCGTCCCTCGTCGGCATCGCGGCCGGCGCCGTCCAGGGGTTCTATGGCGGGCTGACCGACCTGCTGTTCCAGCGCTTCATCGAGATCTGGTCCGGCATGCCCCAGATCTACCTGCTGATCATCCTGGCCAGCATCGTCACCCCCAGCTTCTGGATCCTGCTCGGCTTCCTGCTGCTGTTCTCCTGGATGGCGCTGACGGGCGTCGTGCGCGCCGAGTTCCTGCGCGGCCGCAACATGGACTATGTCCGTGCCGCCCGCGCCCTGGGCGTCGGCGACGCCGCCATCATGGCGCGCCACATCCTGCCGAACGCGCTGGTGGCCGTGCTGAGCTTCCTGCCGTTCACCCTGTCCGGTTCCGTCACCATCCTGGCGACGCTCGACTTCCTGGGCTTCGGCCTGCCGCCCGGCTCCCCCTCGCTGGGCGAGCTGGTGGCCCAGGGCAAGAACAACCTGCAGGCGCCCTGGCTGGGCATCACCGCCTTCGTGGTGCTGGGCGGCCTGCTGACCCTGCTGATCTTCATTGGCGAGGCCGTGCGCGACGCCTTCGATCCCCGCAAGACCATCCTGCCGTCCGACACGTCAGCCACCCCGACCTGATGCCGCTGCTGGAGATCGCAGACCTCGTCATCGGCTTCGCCGGGGCCGCGCCCGTCGTGGACCATGTCAGCCTGCGACTCGACGCCGGCGAGACCCTGGCCCTGGTCGGCGAAAGCGGCTCCGGCAAGTCCCTGACCGCGCTGGCGATCCTGCAGCTGCTGCCGCCCGGCGCCACCGCCCGGGGCCGCATCCTGCTCGACGGGCAGGACATGCTGGCCGCCCCGCCCGCCACGCTGCAACGCGCCCGCGGCGGCACCGCCGGCATGATCTTCCAGGAGCCGATGACCAGCCTGAACCCGCTGCACCGCATCGGCCGCCAGGTGGGCGAGGCGCTGGCGCTGCACGGGCGCCGCCCCGCGCCGCCGGCCATCGCGGCGCTGCTCGCCCGGGTCGGCTTCCCGGACGCGGCCTCCCGCCTCCAATCCTTCCCGCACCAGCTCAGCGGCGGGCAGCGCCAGCGCGTCATGATCGCCATGGCGCTCGCCAACGACCCGAAGCTGCTGATCGCCGACGAGCCGACGACGGCGCTGGACGTCACAATCCAGGCCGGCATCCTGGAGCTGCTGGCGGCCGAGCGGGCCCGGCGCGGCCTGGCGCTGCTGCTGATCAGCCACGACCTGAACGTGGTGCGCCGGGTGGCGGACCGCGTGGCCGTGATGAAGGACGGCCGCATCGTCGAACAGGGCCCGGCCGCCACCCTGTTCGCCGACCCCCGCCACCCCTACACGCGCATGCTGCTGGACGCCGAACCCGGCGGCAGCCCGGCCCCCATGCCGCCCGGCGCCCCCGTCGTCGCCCAGGCCGAGGGCCTGCGCGTGCTGTTCCCCGTCCGCCGCGGCCTGCTGCGCCGCGTGGTCTCGAGCGTGCGCGCCGTCGATGGCATCGACCTGGTTATCCATCAGGGCGAGACGCTGGGCCTGGTGGGCGAAAGCGGCTCCGGCAAGAGCACCGCCGGCTTCGCCCTGCTGAAGCTGCAGCCCGCCGAGGGCCGCATCGTCGTGCTGGGGCAAGACCTGTCCACCGCCCCCGAATCCGTCGTGCGCCCGCTGCGCCGCCGCATGCAGATCGTCTTCCAGGACCCGTTCGGCAGCCTCAGCCCCCGCCTCAGCGTCGGCGAGATCGTCGCCGAGGGCCTGCGCGTGCACGAGCCCGGCCTTCCCGCCCCCGCCCGCGCCGCCCGCGTCGCGACCGCGCTGCAGGAGGTCGGCCTGCTCCCCGCCGCCGCCGCCCGCTTCCCGCACGAGTTCAGCGGCGGCCAGCGCCAGCGCATCGCCATCGCCCGCGCGATGGTGCTGAAGCCCGCCTTGGTGGTGCTCGACGAGCCGACCAGCGCGCTCGACCGTTCCGTGCAGGGCCAGATCGTCGCGTTGCTGCGCGGCCTGCAGGAGCGTCATGCGCTGAGCTACCTGTTCATCAGCCACGACCTGGCTGTGGTGCGTGCCATGTCCCACCGCGTCGCCGTCATGCAGGCCGGCCGCATCCTGGAGGAAGGGCCCACCACGGCGATCTTCGAGGCCCCGCGGACCGAATACACCCGCGCGCTGATGCGGGCGGCGTTTCCGCCCGGCTGACGGGGCCTTCCCGCGGCGTCGGGCTCTCGTCCCCCCGCTTGCACAATGCGCCCTGCGGGAACATCTATGCCCGAACGAGACGCGATCGCACGCCTTGCCCGCAGCACGTCAAGACAAGACAGGACGATGACGATGGATACCCTGATCGGCCAGAAGCCCCGGCCGCCTGCCCCGCTCATGACCGGTTCGGCCACGCCCGCCCCAGCACAGGCGGGTGCCGGTGCCGAGATGATCGTCGACGGCACGCAGCAGACCTTCATGCAGGACGTGATCGAGGCGTCGCGCCAGGTCCCGGTTCTGGTCGATTTCTGGGCCACCTGGTGCGGGCCCTGCAAGCAGCTGACGCCAATCCTGGAGAAGGTGGTCCGCGCCGCCGGCGGCCGGGTCAAGCTGGTCAAGATCGACATCGACGCCAACCGGGCGCTGGTGCAGCAGCTGGCCCAGCTCGGCCTGCCCATGAAGTCGGTGCCCACCGTGGCCGCGTTCTGGCAGGGCCAGATCGCCGACGTGTTCCAGGGCGCGCTGCCGGAATCGGAGGTGAAGCGCGTCGTGGAGGCGCTGCTGAAGATGGCCGGCGGCACGATGCCCGGGGCGGACCTTCTGGCCGAGGCCCGCCGGGCCTTCGACGCGGGGCAGTTCGACGAGGCGGGCGGGCTGTTCAGCGCGCTGCTGCAGGAGGACGAAGCGAACCCCGAAGCCTGGGCCGGCCTGGTCCGCACCCTGATGGCCATGGGCCAGGAAGACCAGGCGGCCGACGCGCTCGAGCAGCTGCCGGCAACCATCCGCGACCATGCCGAGATCGCCGGCGCCCGCAGCGCCTTGGCGTTGGCCATCGAGGGCCGGGCCGCCGCCGCCCAGGGTGCCGAGCTCGAGGCACGGCTGGCCGCCGACCCCGACGACCACCAGGCGCGATACGACCTGGCCACCGCCTACAACGCCGCGGGCCGGCGCGAGGAGGCTGCGGCCGCCCTGCTCGAGATCGTGCGGCGTGACCGGACCTGGCACGAGGACGGCGCCCGCCTGCAGCTTCTGAAGTTCTTCGAATCCTGGGGCGTCGCCGACCCGTCCAGCCTCGCGGCCCGGCGCAAGCTGTCCGCCCTGCTGTTCCGGTAGCGCCATGCCCTCGCCGCCTGCCTCCCGGTCCCTGTCCTTCGACGACCTTCCGCAGGAGTTCGCGATCTTTCCGCTGGGCGGCGCCCTGCTGCTGCCCGGTGGCAAGCTGCCGCTGAACATCTTCGAGAAGCGGTACCTGCGGATGGTGGACGACGCGCTGGCGTCCAAACGCATGATCGGCATGATCCAGCCGGATGAGAGCCGCCGCGACACGCCGGCCGGCCCCGCGTTGTACCGGGTAGGCTGCCTCGGCCGGGTGTCCTCCTTCAGCGAGACCGATGATGGCCGCTACCTGGTCACCCTCAGCGGCGTCACCCGGTTCGCCGTCCAGGTGGAGCTGGAGGTCTGCCGCGGATACCGCCGGGTGCGCGCCGACCTCGCGCGGTTCCGATTGGACCTGGACCGCCCGACGGAGCCGCCGATCGACCGCGAGGGGCTGCTGACCGCGTTGCGCGCCTACTTCGCCGCCCAGGGCTTCGACGCCAACTGGGAGGCGATCGACGAGATGCCGGACGCGGCCCTGGTCAGCACGCTGTCGATGGTCTGCCCGTTCGAGCCGCCGGAGAAGCAGGCCCTGCTGGAGGCCGCCAGCGAGGCCGAGCGGGCCGGCACCCTGTTGACGCTGTTGAAGATGGGCGCGCACGCCATGGACAGCGGCGCCGGTGGCCGCCGTGCGACCTGACGCCGCCCGGTCCCGATGACCGACACACCCGTCCCGGACGAAGCGCCCGACGCTATCCCCGACTTCGTCGCAATCGACCCCCGCCTGCTCGAGGTGCTGGTCTGCCCCGTCACCCGCGGCCCGCTGCGCTGGGACAAGCACGCCCAGGAGCTGGTCAGCACCCAGGCCGGCCTCGCCTACCCCGTCCGCGACGGCATCCCGATCATGCTGCCCGAGGAGGCCCGGGCGCTGAATGACTCCGAATAGCCCGATCGGCCCCCCGGCTGCCCCCCCTGCTGCGCGCCCGGTTGCGCCAACCCCGGCGGAAATCCGGGTCCGCCGCGCCAGCCGCACGCTGGAGGTGGATTTCGACGACGGCCTGCACGCCGTTCTCGCCGCCGAATACCTGCGCGTGGAAAGCCCGAGCGCCGAGGTGCAGGGCCACGGCCCGAACGAGCGCCGGATCGTCGCCGGCAAGGCGATGGTGGGGATCGCGGCGGTCGAGCCCATCGGGCACTACGCCGTCCGTATCCGGTTCGACGACGGCCACGACAGCGGCATCTTCACCTGGGCCTACCTCTATCAGCTGGCCCGCGAACACCCCGAACGCTGGCAGGCCTACCTGGAGGCGCTTGCCGTGAAGGGTCTGAGCCGCGATGGCCCCGCGGCAACGGCCCGGCGCCGAACGTCTTGACCCCACGCCCCCCGCGACCCAGCCCTTGACGGGGCCGGGCGTTGCAGGGGATTCTGCGCCGTGCATCCGGCCCAGGCCATGAATCGTATTCCCTCCGCACCGAACAGGCCGGCACGCCGCCACCGTGCCATCCGCGGAACCAGCGCATGAGCGGCTACCACGACGACGATCTCTATCTGTCGGAGCAGACCCGGCTTTCGGCCGCGGCCGGCACCAACGCCGTCGCGTCGCTGCAGGCCGGCCATCCCTTCAGCCTGCTGCTGGCCGAAGACGATCGGCAGCGCAGCGAGGCGCTCGAGACGATGATGGACACCATCGCCGACCCCAGCACGCGCTTCGCCCGCGTGACCAACCCCCTGCGCGCCCGCCTGACGCTGGAGCGCCTGCTGATCCAGGTGATCAATGGCGGCCCGGAAGCGCTCGAGGGCAGCCCGGCCACCATCATCCGCCGCATCGCCGACCGCCGCGCGCAGGAGACCCGGGTCGTTCTGATCATCGAACGCGCCGAGACGCTGCACCCCGAGGTCCTGCGCTTCCTGGGGCAGACGGCGTCCTTGTTCCCCGACGGCGTGCCCCAGCTGCAGGTGGTCTTCGTCGGCCAGCCCGCCTTCCAGCAGCTGCTCGACGACCCGGATGCGGGCTTCGACGACCAGACCATCCTGCTGGAGCAGTACCGACCCTCGGAGCCGACGCCCACCCACATGACGGCGCCCGCCGCCGAGCAGCAGCTGCTGCCGCAGCGCCCCCAGGCCTTCCAGGACCACAGCCTGCGCGCGCAGTTCAACGCCGTCTGGCAGCGCGGCATCATGACCCGGATCATGATCGTCGTCAGCCCCGTGATCGGTCTGGCGGCCGTCGTGTTCGCCGGCGTGATCGCACTCAGCGCGCCGCCCGACGTGGTGCAGCAGGACACGATCTCGGCCCTGGCGGAGATGCCGGAGCCCGGCCAGGGCGACCCCGACCCGCCGGTGCTGCAGCCGGGCCCGCCGATCGACGAGGCGACCGCGGCGCTGCGGCGCGAGTTCGAGGCCTATCTGATCGCCTCGGGCAAGTCGCTCGACGACCTCTCGCAAGGCCAGAAGCGCACCATATACAGCGAATTCCTGGTCTGGCGCGCCCGCACCATGGGCAACCGCCCGGCGACGCAGTAGGCGCCGGCGTCCCCTCCGGCAAGGAGGGGCGCCGGTGCGGGGTGGCTACTTCGGCGCGACGTCGAACTTGCCGCCCTGCATCGCCAGCACGACGACGCCCTCGGTGCTGGCCGGGTCGCGCCCGGCGGTGAAGGTGAAGGGGCCCATGACGCCCGAATACTTCGTCTTGAGCAGCGCCTCGTGGATCTTCTCGGGCTCGGCCGCGCCCGCCTGCTCGATCGCCGCGGCCACGATGTGCATGCAGTCGTAGGCCTGGGCGGCGAACTGGTCGGGATCCCGGCTGTACTTCGCCTTGAACGCCTTCACGAACGCCTGGTTGGTGGCGTCCGGCTTGCCGATGAACCAGGGGCTGCCGACGATCAGCCCGTCGGATGCGGCACCCGCGATCTCGCCCAGCTTGGGCGAATTGCTGCCGTTGCCGCCGATGAACAGCGTCTCCTTGCCGAAGCCCAGCTGCCGCGCCTGCAGCAGCACGCCCGACACCGGCTCCACCAGGGCCGAGATCCCCACCGCGTCGGGCTTCATCGCCTTGATCTTGGTCAGCTGCGCGCTGAAGTCGGTGTCCTTGTTGGCGAAGCTCTCGACGGTCAGGATCTTGAGGCCGGCCTTCTCGGCCGCCGCCTTCATCGTGTCGAAGCCCGACTTGCTGAACGCGTCGTCGTTCGCGTACATCAAGGCGATCGTCTTCACGCCGCGGGCCTTCGCCGCCGCCAGGGTCACCGGGATCACGTCGCTCTCGGGCAGGCTGGTGCGGAACACGTAGGGGCCGATCTCGGTGATCCCCGCCGCGGTCGTGCTGGTGCCGATGATCGGGACCTTGCGCTCGTTGACCACGGGCGCCACGGCGAACATCTCGTTCGACAGCGTCGGCCCGATGATCGTCACCACCTTGTCGCGCCCGATCAGCTTGCGCGCCGCGTTGATCGCCTGGTCCTTGTTCGCCGCGCTGTCCTCGACCGTCAGCGCGATCTTCCGCCCGCCCAGCACGCCCTTGGCATTGATCTCCTCCAGCGCCAGCTCCAGCCCGGCCTTGATCGCCACCCCATAGGCGGCGCTCGGGCCCGTCAGGATCTCGATCGCGCCGACCGGCACCGGGGCACCCTGGGCGAAGGCGGGGGCGAAGTCCGGAACGAAGGCGGGGGCGGTCAGCCCGGCCAGCAGCGTGGCGGCGAGCATGGTGCGACGGAACATGCGGTTTCCTCCATTTGATTTGCCCGGGACCCTACTGCAAACCCGGCCGAGATCAAGGCGGGTTGCCCATCCGCGGCCGCACCCCGAAGCTGCGCGCCATGAAGCTCCGCATCGTCACCTGGAACATCAACTCGCTCCGCCTCCGCCTGCCCCTGCTGCGGCACCTGGTCGACGCGCTGGACCCCGACGTCATCTGCCTGCAGGAGACGAAGGTCCCCGACGACCTGTTCCCCGACCACGGGCCCGAGGCGCTGGGATACCCCCACGTCGTCCGCCGCGGCATGAAGGGCTACAACGGCGTCGCCATCCTCTCGCGCCTGCCGATCGAGCCCGACACGCTGGCGCCGGACTGGTGCGACAAGGGCGACTGCCGCCACATCGCCGCCCGCCTGCACGCCCCCACGGGCCCGATCGAGCTGCACGACTTCTACGTGCCCGCCGGCGGCGACGTGCCCGACACCGCGCTGAACCCGAAGTTCGCCCACAAGCTGGCCTTCGTGACCGAGGCCACGAACTGGTTCGCCGCCCGCGCCGCCCGCCGGTGCGTGCTGGTCGGCGATCTCAACATCGCCCCGCTGGAGCACGACGTCTGGAGCCATCGGCAGTTGCTGAAGGTCGTCAGCCACACGCCCATCGAGGTCGCGCACATGCAGGCCTGGCTGCGGGCCGGCTTCGTCGACGCCATGCGCCACTTCGTGCCAGCGGACCAGAAATTGTATACTTGGTGGTCCTACCGCAACCACGACTGGAAGGTCGCCAACCGCGGCCGCCGCCTGGACCACGTCTGGGTCACGCCCGACCTCGTGCCGAACCTGCGGGCCATGCAGGTCCTGACCGAGGCCCGCGACTGGACCCGCAGCTCGGACCACGTGCCCGTCTGCGTCGAACTGGACGTCTGACCGAAGCCTAGTACAGCGTTTCCATGGATCGACTCCTATCACGCTGCCTGATCGATTTTGTAGGTCCAGTTGTGGATGACGGGGTCTCGGTTGATGTCGTCGAGATAGGCGAGGATGCGCGCCTTGAGTTCTGCTTTGGAGGTGACGTGGATGTGGCGGAGCATCGAGCGCGCCATCTTGGAGAAGAAGCCCTCGACGAGATTGAGCCAGGAGCCGTGCTTGGGCGTGAAGACGAAGGAGAACCGGCCTGCAGGCTGGCCCTCGACCCATGCTTTGGTCTCCTTGGAAATATGCGCCGAGTGGTTGTCCAGGATTACCTTGATGGCAGTGTCGGCTGGATACGCGGCATCGAGCTTCTTGAGGAAACCGACGAACTCGCGCGAACGGTGCCGGTCTTCGATGCTGGCATGCACCTGCCCGGTGAGCAGGTCGATGCCGGCCAGCAGGCTCAGGGTGCCATGACGCCTGTATTCGTGGTCGCGTGCGAACGCCGGGTGCGATCCCGGTTGCGGCGGCAGGTCGGGTGCGGTGTTGCCGATCGCCTGGATGCCGGGCTTCTCGTCATACGAGATGATGGCGACGTGGCTCTCGGCGTCCTGGCTCTCGCGCAGGATGGCGACCTCGCGGTAGACGCAGAGCACATCAGCCATCTTCGTCTCGAACTCCTGATCGCGCCGTTCGAGGTAATAGCGGACCTTGTGCGGCTTGATCTCCTGGCGCGCCAGTATCTTGCAGACCGTGCCCTGCACGATGCTCGTCATGCACGGATGCCCGGCCGACGCCGCGTGCTCGCGGGCATGGCGCGCCAGCAGCCGCGTGGTCCACAATTCGTGCGGATACCCCAGGTCCTTTGCCTTTTGTCAGGCCAGCGACACCAGCCAGGCGCGGGCTTCGGGCGTGATCACCGGCGCCTTGCCAGGCCGCGGGCTGTCGTCGAGCGCCGCCAGCACGCCCAAGGCGCGCCGCACGCAGCGCCGCACCGTGTGCCGCATGACCCCGATCTGCGCCCCCACAGCCACAGCAGATGGGTTCGCCCGATAGGCCAGCAGCATCCGCGCCCGCTCGACGCGGATGGCAGGTTCGGTGCGCGACCGCGCAATCGACTCCAGCCGGGCCTGCTCATCCGGTCCGATCGTGAAATCCACCACTCGACGAAATCCTGCCATGATGCTCACCCACCACGTTGATGCCCAGAATGCCTATACGGCGCACCGTGACCGGGGGAATCTCCATACGTGGATGACCATCATGGAATCGATGTACTAGTGCTTCTCCGGGTCGGCCGGCAGGCCGAGCGTCCGCCCGGGATACCCCGCCGCGTCGAAATACCGCGTCGTACCCACCGACTGGTAGGTCACCACCGTCATCCGTCCCTCCGCATCCGGCGTCGAGCGCAACGTGCCCGCAACGGCCTTCGGCATGGCGCCGTTCGGCATCGCCTCCGTCAGCACGCGGCCCACCAGCTTGCCCTTGTCCGGGATGCGCAGCCCCAGCAGCCGAGCGATCGTCTTGCCCAGGTCCGCGTTGCTCGCAGGCGCCCCGGACACGAAACGCTGACGAAAGCTCGGTCCCGCGGCCCCCATCACGTTGCGCGTGTCGGCCCGCGAGAAGCTGCCATGCATCCCCTGCCCCTGCTGCAGCCCGGTGTCCGCCACCTCCACGCCGCAGGTCGTCTCGTCCGCGCAGCCCAGCGAGAAGCTCCTGAAGTTGACCGCGATGGCCGGCATCGGCGTGACCGCGGTCCCTTTCAGCGCGATCGCCGACAACGACAGCGTGCCGGGGATGGCCCCCAGCGAGTCGTCCACGAACAATCCGCTGACATAGTCCTGCGCCGCCAGGATCGCGACCACCTTGGCCGCCAGCGCCTTGTCGCCCGTGGGGAGATACACGAGGTCCGATCCGCCATTGGCCGCCACCACAACCAGCGGGTGGGTCGCGTCCCCGCCGATCAGCCCGTTCGCCCGGCTCGGGAAGGCCCCTGCCGCGAGCACCGCGCCCTTCGCATCGGGGTCCATCAGCGTCATGTCCAGCCCGTGCGCGATGTCGACCGCCAGGAAGCCGGGCGGCAGCTGCCGGCCGGTCACGCCCTTGTAGGTCTGCGCCGCCGCCCAGCTGGTCCCGCTTTCCTTCGAGATGGTCGAGAACCCGTGGTCGGACGTGATGATCACGTCGGTGTCGCCGTCGAGGCCCAGCGCCTTCAAGCCTTCGAGCAGCTTGGCCAGGTTGTCGTCCGCGTTGCGGATGGCGGCCAGCGAGGTGGGTCCGTTGATGCCGGGCAGCAGCTGGCCCAGGCTGTCGCCCTGGTTGTGCTGGGTGCCGTCGGGGTCGCGCGACCAGTAGACCAGCGCGAACGGCTTTTGCCGAGCCTTGAACAGCGGCAGCACCGCCTGCGTGGACACCTTGGTGAAGTAGTCCTGCTGCTCCAGGTTCGCCGACGTCGTCCCCGGCGTCGTGTTCGTGCCCGAGGGTCCGTTCGCCCCGCGGCTCGGCGCCTGCACGGCCAGGTTCGCCGCCCGCAGCCGGTCCTGCAGTTCCTGGGAGAGCGGGATGCCGCCGGGTCGCCCGGTGCTGTCGTCCACCACGATCGTCTTCTGGCCGGTCCGCTCCGTGTGGTCGAAGATCAACGCGGGGCCCAGCTTGCCGATCGTCGCGGTCGACAGGCCGGCATCGCGCGCCGCCTTCAGGATCGTCTCCTCGTTCAGGTAGTTGCCCGAGAAGTGCTCGTCCACGTCGCCCAGAACCGGGTCCGCCTCCAGGAACGGCGTCAGGCTGTCGCCCGCGCCCGGCACCTGGAACCCGGTGTAGATCGTGTTGGAGAAGTCGCCGGTGTCGCCCAGCATGTGCCCCGTGGCCATGCCCGATGCGTTGGCCGTGGTGAACGTCGGGAACAGCGAATGCGTGTTGGTGAACCGCACGCCCCGGGCCATCAGCGCGGCCATCGCCGGCGCGGTCTTCGGCGTCACCATGCCATAGCGCAGCCCGTCGGCCACGAACAGGATCACGTTGTGCGGCCTGCCCTGCGCGGCGGCAGACCCCATCGCGAGAGCACCGAACGCGAGAACCGTGGGCATGAGGCGGATGGACATGTCTTCTCCGTGACACCGGTCAGGGGCGTGTAGAGCCGCCCCGTCCCGATGTCTCGGAAGTTTTCATGACAGTGTCCAGGGAAGCGTCCCCCAGCTCAGGCGGCGGCGACGACCCCGGTCGGGTCCAGCCGGTACCCGCCGCCTTCGGTCACCAGAAGGCGCGCATTGCCGGGGTCGGGCTCGATCTTCTGGCGCAGGCGGTAGATGTGCGTCTCCAGCGTGTGGGTGGTGACGTTGGCGTTGTAGCCCCACACCTCGTTCAACAGCACCTGGCGCGCCACCGGCCGGGTGCCGGCCCGGTACAGGAACTTCAGGATCGCCGCCTCCTTCTCCGTCAGGCGGATGCGGCGGTTCTTCACCGGCTCCTGCAGCAGCTTGGCGCTGGGGCGGAAGGTGTACGGCCCGATGGTGAAGACCGCGTCCTCGCTGTTCTCGAAGATGCGCACCTGGGCGCGCAGCCGGGCCAGCAGCTCGGCCAGGCGGAACGGCTTGGCGATGTAGTCGTTGGCGCCGGCATCGAGCCCCCGCACCACGTCCGCCTCGTCGTCCGAGCCGGTCAGCATGATGATGGGCATCCGCAGCCCGGCCTTGCGCAGGCTGGCACACAGGTCCCGCCCGTCGCCGTCGGGCAGCGTCACGTCCAGGATCAGCGCGTCGAAACGCGCGTCCCGGGCGGTGACCATGGCCTCGGCCTCGGTGACGGTGCCTGCGACCGACGCCGCGAACTCGCCTTCGACCTCGAGCTGCTCGACCAGCATTTCGCGCAATGCGGCATCGTCATCGACGATCAGGATGGGACGCTCGCCCGGCATGCAATGACCTTCCTCGGTGTCGCCCCGCTGGGGCATCGTTCGGCACCGCGCCACGACTCGCCGGGGTGCCATCGCACTGAACAACGCACGCTGATGCGAGTATGACCAACATTGGCACACACTTTTCCGTGATTGACCATCCCGCTTCGGGCCGACTGCCCCAGGCATGGTGCTTTGCAACAAACCGGACCAGGGCGCATAACCGCCGGACCCATGCCGTCCGATCGATCCGCGCCGCCATTGCCCCGCACCCCAGACGCCACGGCCAGTCGAACGACCGAGCGGGACGTGCTGCGCCTGCGCGCCGTGCACCGTGCGGCGGCCGAGTTGCGCCGGGGCGCGCCGGTGCTGCTGCGGGCGCAGATGCCGCTCGTGGTCATGGCCGCCGAGACGGCCGGTGCCGCGGGCCTGGCGGACATGGCGGCCCTCGCGGCCGGCCCTCCCCTGATCCTGCTGGCCCCGGTCCGCGCCGCGGCCCTGCTGCGCCGCCCCGTGGAGCCGGAGGCGCCGGCGATCGCCCTTCTGACGGGCCAGCTGTTCGATCCCGCGGTCCTGCGCGGCCTGGCCGACCCCACCGCCCGCCAGGTGCTGCGCGACCCGCCGGAGCGCACCGCCGCCCCGGCCGCCGCCCCCGCAGCCCTGGCCCTGGCGAAGATCGCCCGCCTGCTGCCCGCCATCCTCGCCGCCCCGCTCCGCCCCGAGGCCGCCCGCATCGTCGAGGCGCGAGCCCTGCTGTCCGTGGAGGCGGAGGACGTCCTGGCCCATCCGGCGCACGAGGCGGCCCGCCTGGTCCGCGTTGCCGAAGCCCGCGTCCCGCTCGAGGACGCACCCGACGCACGCCTGGTGTCGTTCCGCGCCCCCGATGCCGGGATCGAGCACATGGCCATCCTGGTGGGCCAGCCCGAGCACGCCACCAGCGCCGGCCCGGCCCCCTTGGCCCGGCTGCACTCCGAGTGCTTCACCGGGGACCTGCTGGGCAGCCTGCGGTGCGACTGCGGCCCGCAGCTGCGCGCCGCCCTGCGCCGCATGGGCGAGGAAGGCACCGGCGTCCTGCTGTACCTCGCGCAGGAAGGCCGCGGCATCGGCCTGGTGAACAAGCTGCGCGCCTACGCCCTGCAGGACCGCGGGCTCGACACGGTGGACGCCAACCGCGCCCTCGGCTGGAACGCGGACGAGCGCAACTTCCTGGTGGCCGCAACCATGCTGCAGCAGCTCGGCATCCCGGCCGTGCGGCTGCTGACCAACAACCCCGACAAGATCACCGCCCTGACGGCCCTCGGGATCACCGTCACCGACCGGGTGCCGCTCATCATCGCCCCGAACGGGGTGAACGACCACTACCTGGCCACCAAGGCCCGCCGCTTCGGCCATCTGATGGAATGATGCGGCCCATGAGGACGCAACCATGGCACGACCCTTGCTGAGCCCGATGCCATGATCCTCCCGACCCCAGGGGCCGACCCGGCCTCCCGCCTGTTCGGCTACGCCACCCCGCCCGACGGCGCCGGGCCGATCGGGCCCGATCAGCTCTGGCCCACCCCGATCACGGCCACGCACGAGGAGCTGATGCACTGCCTGAATCCCCTGCAGTATGTGCCGGTGGTGGGCATGATCTACCGGGCCGCGACGGGCGAAACGATCCCGGCCCCCTGCCGCGTCCTGGGCGCAGCATTGACCGGCGGCCCCATCGGCATGCTGGGCGCGGGGTTCATGGGCATCTTCGAGGCGCTGCTGTCGATGAAGCCGGACCTGTCGCGCCCCTCCGTCCCTGCCGGCATGTCGGCCACGGGGTCCGAGATCGGGGTGCAGCCGGTCACGCCGGGCACGCTGACCGGGACGGAGTACACGACGCTGGCGACGACCGCCCCGGAGTGGCTGGAAAGCCCGACCGCGCTGGCCGCCGCGACGGGACGCGGGTCCGGCGTCTACCAGCAGGCCGCGGTGGAATGGCAGCGCACCCAGTCCTGGGAGAAGGGCCTGGCATGACCACCGCGACCATCGGGCCGGATGGCATCCTGCACCACGCCGGGCTTCGCTTCCGCGCCGCCCTCGGCAGCGGCGGCATCCGCGCCCGCAAGCACGAGGGCGACGGCGCCACACCGGCCGGGCTGCTGCCCCTGCGCCGCCTGCTGTTCCGCGCCGACCGCCTGCCCCGCCCGCGTGCCGCCGTGCCGTGCATGCCGCTCGCCCCGCACGACGGCTGGTGCGACGACCCGGACGACCGTGCCTATAATCGCCCCGTCCGCCTGCCCTACGCGGCGCGGGCCGAGACGCTGTGGCGCGACGACGCCACCTACGACGTGGTGGGCATCCTCGGCTGGAACGACGACCCGCCGCGCCGGAGCGAAGGCAGCGCCATCTTCCTCCACCTGGCCCGGCCGCACTACAGCCCGACCGAGGGCTGCATCGCCCTGGCCCGCGCCGACCTGCTGTCGCTGCTGGCGGCCGGGCTGACGGCGATCGAGGTCGAACCCGGCCCGCGCTAACCCCGTCTTCATCCCCTGCGGCCAAGGTGACGGCTTCCCAGACCGGAGCCTGTCCCCCATGATCACCCGTCGCGTCCTGATGGCCGGCCTGCCGACCAGCGTTCTCGCGGCGCCCCATGTCGCGCGCGCCGCAACGCGGGTCGTGCGGGTGGGCCATAACGGGACGGACGCGTCGCATTACGGCCAGGGCGGCATCGCGCTGGCGGCCGCCGTCGCGGCCGACCCGGCGATCAACGGCGCCGTCCGGATCGAGGTGCATGGCGCGGCCGAGCTGGGCGACGATATGAGCATGCTGAAAAGCTGCGTCGCCGGCACGCTGGACATGGTGATCGTCGCGGGGTCGATCGTCGCCAACGTCGTGCCGGATCTCGGGCTGTTGAACGCCCCGTTCCTGTTTGCCGACGTGGCCCGCGCCCGGGCCGTGCTCGACGGCCCCATCGGGGCGGAGCTGGCGGAGCTGGCGGCGGCCAAGGGACTGACGGTGCTGGGCTGGGGCGAGAACGGGCTGCGGCACATCACCGCCAACAAGCCCATCCGCACCCCGGCGGACATGCAGGGCCTCAAGATCCGGGTGCCGCAGTCCGAGGTCATCATGGAGGGGATCCGGGCCCTGGGCGCCGAGGCGGCACCGCTGAGCTTCAGCCTGCTGCGGGAGGCACTGCGGACGGGCCAGTTCCAGGCGCAGGAAAACCCGATCGTCACGATCGAGTCGATCAAGCTCTATGAGCTGCAAAGATACGTCAGCCTGACCGGCCACATCTACGACTCCGCCCTCGTGATCGGGTCCAGCGACCTGGCGGAGGACCTGACGGCCCCACAGCGGGACGCCCTGGCCTCGGCCAGCCGGACCGCGGCCGCAGCGACACGGCGCGTGGCCGAGGAAGCCCAGTCGGAAGGCATCCAGCGTCTGAGGGCCGTCGGCATGACGGTGATCGAGGACCCCGACCGTGCCGCCTTCCGGCTGGCGTCGCAACCCTTCCTCGATCGGCTGGCGGGCCGGTTCGGCCCCGACCGGGTCATGCGGATGATCGCGGCCGCCTCCTGAGCACAACCGGCCTGAACGACACCGGTCTGAACAACACCGGCCCGATCGCCGCGGCTTCGTCCAGGCCCCGCCCACCCTTGGGAGCAAGACCGATGCGCCACCTCGCTTCCATCCGCACCCGCATCGCCGGCGGGTTCCTGTCCATGCTGCTGCTGCAGGCCGTCATGGCCGCCACGGTCTGGCACGAGCAGGCCCGGGTGGAGCAGTCCGCCCAGGCCGAGGCGGAAGGCCAGCACGAGGCGCAGCGCGTGGCCGCGGTCACGACCGCCCTGACCACGCTCCGGCTTGCCGTGACCGACTTCCTCCGCACCGGCGGCAATGCCGAACGCGATGCGGTGGAGGCGGGGCTCGTCGCGCTGAAGGCCGCCGTCGGCACGGCGGCGTCGCTGGGCGACGTGTCGGCCCCGCTCGTCACGGCGATCGACGAGGTACGGACCGGCCTCGGCAGCGTCATGCAGGCGGCCATCGTCCGGCGCGACGCCGCCGAGGCCCTGCTGGGCATCTCGACCGAGGTCGAGAACGCGCTGAACGCCATGGCGCTCGCCGCCCAGCGCGCGCCGGAGCGGGACACGCTCGAGGCCACGATCGGTATGCTGGTCGCGGTCGTGCGGCCCACGATGGCGGTCGGGCGCACCACCTATGGCGGGCCCCCGCGCGATGCGGAGATGGCCGTGGCCGCGCTGGCCCCGGTCGGGCAGGCGATCCGGGCGATGCTGCAGGAAGGGGCCAGTCCGAGCGCACGCCTCAGGCGGGCCGGGACCGCCCTGCAGGCGGCGCTCGACTCGCTGCAGCCCGCCCTCGCGTTCCTGTCCGAGACCCGGCGCCTGGGCGAAAGCAGCCTGGCCGTGCTCGACGCGGCGATCCAGCAGACCGGCGCGGCCGCGGGGGCGCTGAACCAGCGCATCGAGGCCGGGCAGCGGCAGCTCCAGGCCGGCACCGCCGCCGCGCGCCAGACGATGCGGACCATGATCCTGGCCGCGGGGGCCCTGGCGGGCGTCTTGGGCGTGGGACTGGCCACCGTTGTCTGCCTGTCGCTGACCCGCCCCATCACCCGCCTGGCCGACAGCATGCGGCAGATCGCGGCCGGCACCCTGACGCTCGACGTGCCCGGCCGGCGGCGGCGCGACGAGATCGGCGCCATGGCCGCCGCGGTCCAGGTGTTCAAGGACAACATGATCCGCAACCAGACCCTGACCGAAGCGCAGGAGCGGGCCAAGCAGGAGACGGCCGAGGCGCGCAAGGCGACGCTGCGCGACACCGCCGACGCGTTCGAGGGTCGGGTCGGCCACCTGGTCTCCCTGCTGTCCGAGGCGGCGGGGGCGTTGCACGACACGGCACGGTCGATGTCGGCCACGGCACTCCGGACCGACCGGCAGGCGACCACGGTGGCGGCGGCTGCCGGCCATGCCAGCGCCGGGGTGGCGACCGTCGCGGCCGCGACGGAGCAGCTGACCGCGTCGATCGCCGAGATCGATCGCCAGGTCGCCCAGTCGTCCGACGTGACGACCCGCGCCGTGCAGGACGCCCGGCGCACGGACCAGGTCGTGCAGGCGCTCTCGGACGGCATCGCCAACATCGGCAAGGTCGTCCAGCTGATCTCCGACATCGCCAGCCGGACCAACCTTCTTGCGCTGAACGCCACCATCGAGGCCGCGCGGGCTGGCGACGCGGGCCGGGGCTTCGCCGTCGTCGCGTCGGAGGTCAAGAGCCTGGCCCAGCAGACCGCCCGCGCCACGGAGGAGATCGGGGCGCAGATCGGGCGGATCCAGGGTGCCGCGGCCGGCGTGGTCTCCGCCATCCGCGACATCGGCACCACCATCGACGAGGTCAGCGGCATCGCCGCCACCATCGCCGCTGCCGTCGGCCAGCAAGGCGCGGCAACGGCCGAGATCGCCCGCAACATCCAGCATACCGCGGCCGGCACCCAGGACGTCACCACCACCATCGCCGGCGTCAGCCAAGCGGTGAACGATACGGGCACCGCCGCCACCCAGGTGCTCGATGCCTCCAACACCCTGTCCCGCCAAGCCGAACAGCTCAGCGCCGAGATCATCAGCTTCGTCGCCGGCGTCCGCGCGGCGTGACCAACTCCCGCAAAGTCGTCATCCCCGGGCTTGTCCCGGGGATCCACGCCTTTATATCCCCACATGCCTCATCAACGATGAAGCCTAGATAAAACCACAGTACAAGGACCGAATGGAGCCCCATCTCTTACCGTAGGACGCCAATATGTCACGACAAAAAATCATCATCATTTGTCGAAAAGGCTTCTCACCTGTCTTCTACATCAACGCACCCACCCTAACACTAGGGATCGGGCCGCCTGACCGCCTTCGTCAGCGCCGCCTCGATCAGCGCGTCCATCGCCGCCACCGTCTCGTCCGGCAGTCGGCCGATCGTCTGCGCCAGGCGGTTCGCCAAAGCCGTCCGCTCCGGCGACAGCCCGGCCGTGTCCACCACCGGGCGCGGGTGCGACAGCCGGGCCAGCCGCGCCAGCTCGTCCGCTTCGTCCCAGATCAGCCCGAAGGCGTCGCACACCTGGTGCACCAGCCCCGTGCTCGGCGCGCCCCGATGCCCATGCTCCAGCGCCGAGAGGTAGGCCGGCGTCACCTCCAGGATGGCGGCCAGCTTCGCCATCGTCATGCCCCGGACCTCGCGCAGGCCCCGCACCCGGGCGCCGAACGGGGTCACCGCGGCCGCCGCAGCAGCAGCCGCACGCTGCCGGGGTTCAGCGCATGCGGATGCGCCGCCGCCAGGATCAGGGGGCGCAGATGCGGCTGGTTCAGCCACAACGGAAACTCTCGCCGGATCACCCCGCCCTGCTCGCCCTTGCCCCGCCCGGTGATCACCTCCACGCAGCGCAGCCCGTCACCCACCGCCGTGTGCAGGAACCGCTCCAGCGCGCCATAGGCCACGTTGGCCGTCCGTCCATGCAGGTCCAGCGTGCGCGAGGACCGCAGCTTTCCGGTGCGGAACCGCGTCCAGGTGCCGCTGTCCACCCCGGCGGGCACGGCCCCCACCACCACCGCGGGTGCCCGCTTCGCCAGCCGGACCGCCGGGCCCATCCGGTCCACCGCTGCCGCGTCGGACGCTGCTTTCAAAGGCGGTGGCGGCACGACGGCCGGCGCGGGCGGCACCTCCGGCGCCGCCACCCCCGGCAGGCGCGCGACCAGCTGCGCGTAACTCGCCCAGGCCGCCCGGTCCGTCTGCGTCAGGCCCCGGCGCGCCACGGATCATGCCCCGGGCGGCGTGTCGTCGATCAGCACCACATGCAGCCGCCGTGGCCCGTGCGCCCCCAGCTCGAGCGTCTGCTCGATGTCGGCCGAGCGGGAAGGCCCGGTCACCAGCATCACGTTGCGCGGCATGAACCCGCCCGAGGGCTGCACGGGACCCTCGGCCCGCAACAGGTCCCACGCCTCCTCATAGGCGCCGACCACGCGGGATGCCCACAGCACCGCGATGGCGGTGTCCGGCAGCAGGTTCACCGTGGTGGGCCGCACCGGCGCGCTCGGCAGCATCAGCGTGCCCGTCTCGGCCACGGCGGCGAACACGTGCTGCACGCTGACCATGTCGGTGGCCTCGGCCCGGCCTTCCCGGATGCGCAGCAGCGGCCGTTCGCCCCAGGGCAGCGCCTGCAGGGCCGGGTGCGGCGACATCACCAGCTCGCTCGGCAAGTTCTGCCCGGCCAGGTAGCCGGCGACGGCGCCCGGCACGTCGGCGGGCGCCGGCACCCGGTCCACGGTGCCGAACTCCTTCTCGATGTTGCGGATCAGCAGCAGGACCTGGTCGGCATGCGGGATGCGGCTGCGGGCCGGGATCAGGTGCCGCGGCGGCCGGGCCAGCCGGCCGGCCAGCATCGCCTGCTGGTCCGCCGGCAAGGGTCCCCGCCGCAACCCCCGCCGAATGGCCCCCAGAATGGCCGCCCGGCCCGGATCGGCGGTGCTCATGGCGCAGCAGCGCGCGGCGTCGCTGACCCCGCTTCACGCTGCGTCTTGGCATAGCGGGCGAAGAACGTGTCGCCCTCCGGCGCCGGCAGGTCCCGCCCGGCCGTCCAGCCGCCGGCCAGCGGCAGGCTGGCGAAGCGGCCGCGCCGCCGGCCCATCAGACCGAGTGCGGCAGCGCCCACGCGCGTCGCCATCCGATACAGCCGGGGGCGCCGCGCGAAGAACGACCACAGCGCCAGGTTGCTGCGGATGCCGGCGGGCTGCAGGTGCCGCTCGAACTCCCGCTCCCGCCAGTGCCGCATCAGCTTCGGCAACGGGATCTTCACGGGGCACACGCTCTCGCACTTGCCGCAGAAGGTGCTGGCGTTCGGCAGGTGACCGGACTTGTCCACCCCGATCAGGCTGGGGGTCAGCACGCTGCCCATCGGCCCCGGATACACCCAGCCATAGGCGTGCCCGCCCACCGCGCCGTACACCGGGCAGTGGTTCATGCACGCGGCACAGCGGATGCAGCGCAGCATCTCCTGGAAGTCGGTGCCCATCATCGCCGAGCGCCCGTTATCCACCAGCACCACGTGATACTCCTGCGGGCCATCGAGGTCCCCGGGCCGCCGCGCCCCCGTGCTGAACGTCGTGTAGACCGAGAAGTCCTGCCCCGTGGCCGAGCGCGCCAGCAGCCGCAGCAGGCTTGTCGCGTCCTCCAGCGTCGGCACCACCTTCTCGATGCTGGCCAGCGCGATATGCACCCGCGGCAGCGTCTGCGTCAGGTCGCCGTTGCCCTCGTTCGTCACGATCACGCTGGACCCGGTCTCGGCGATCAGGAAGTTGGCGCCCGTCAGCCCCACGTCGGCCGCCAGGAACTTGTCCCGCAGCCGGGTCCGCGCCTCGGTCAGAATGTCGCGCCGCTCCCCGAACACCCGGTCCGCCGGCAGGTCCGTGTGCGAAAGGCGGAACTGCGCCTCCCAGTCCTCGCGGTTCAGGTGGAAGGCCGGCGCGATGATGTGGCTGGGCGTCTCGTTCCGCAGCTGGATGATGTACTCGCCGAGGTCCGTCTCGACGGGCGTGATCCCATGGGCCGAGAGGTGGGCGTTGATGCCCAGCTCCTCGGAGATCATGCTTTTGCCCTTCGTCACCGTCCGCGCGCCCGCCTTCGTGCAGATGTCCAGCACCGCGGCCCGTGCGTCGTCGGCGGTGGCGCACCAGTGCACCTGGCCGCCATTGGCCTCCACGTTGGCGGCAAACGCCTCCAGGTAGTAGTCGAGGTGCGCCAGCGTGTGGTTCTTGATGTCGCGGCCCACGTCCCGCAGCGTCTCGAACTCCGGCAGGTTGGCCACCGCGGCGGAGCGCCGGGCCATGAACTGCGGCTTGCTGAACTTCAGCGCCTTCTGCAGCCCGGGATCGGCCAGGGCGCGACGGGCATTCTGCTTGAACTCGGGCGAGGTGGTGAGCATGCGCGTTCTCCTGCAGCCCAATGTAGTGCGCTTCGCGCGATCATCCTAGAACGGCCGCCATGCCCGCCCCTACCCTTACGCGCCGCAACCTTACGCGCCGCATTGTGCTGGCCGGCGCCCTCGCCGCCCCCGCCTTCGCCGCCCCCGCGCTCGCCCGGACCCGCGATGCCCACGCGGCCCCCCTGCCCCGCCTGGCCGTCCTGACCACGATGTCCGGCCCGGCCGCCGACGGCGCGGGCCCCGGCTCCGTTCTGGCCGCCCGCCTCGCGATCCAGGACGCCGGCATCCCGGCCGCTTTGGTCGTCGCCGACATGGGCAGCCGGCCGGAAACAGGCGCCGCGCTGGTCCGCGAATGGCTCGACCGCGACGGCGTCCACGCCATCCTCGACGTCCCCAACTCCGCCACCGCGCTGGCCGTCGCCACCCTGGTGCGGGAGCGGGACGCCATCGCGCTGTTCAGCGGCCCCGGCACGACCGAGCTGACCCGCGGCGCCTGCAGCCCCAACCACCTGCAATGGACCTACGACACCGCAGCCCTCGCTGCCGGGTGCGCCCGCGCCGTCCAGTCCCGTTACGCGCTGGGCACGGACCCTGCGGCAAACACCTGGTTCTTCCTGACCGCCGACTACGCCTTCGGCCACTCCTTGCAGGACGAGGTGTCGGCCGTGGTGCAGGCGGCCGGCGGGCGCGTGCTGGGCGCCGCGCGCTTCCCGGGCGAGACCACCGATTTCGCCCCGCTGCTGCTGCAGGCCCAGGCGAGCGGTGCCCGCTTCTGGGTGCTCGCCTGCGCCGGCGGCCCGTTCGAGACCCTGGTCAAGCAGGCCGCCGAGTTCGGCCCGTCTCGACCGCAGCACACCGTGGTGTGCCCGCTCTGCCTCGTGACCAACGTCCACGCCATCGGCCTGCCCGACGCCCAGGGCACGCTGGTGGCGGCGCCCTTCTACTGGGACCTCGACGCCCGCACCCGGGCCTTCGCCGCCCGCTTCGCGCCGGCCAATCGCGGCATCCCGCCCACCATGGTCCATGCCGGCGTCTATGCCGCCACCCGGCACCTCCTGGCCGCAATAAGGGCCGGCGCCGACCCCGCCCGGGGCGCCGCCACCATCGCCGCCATGAAGCGCCTGCCGGCCGAGGACGGCCTGTTCACCGAAACCATCCTGCGCCCCGATGGCGGCGTCTCCCACGCCATGCACCTGTTCCAGGTGAAGTCCCCGGCCCGATCGACCGGGCCGTGGGACGTCTACGAGAAGCTGGTCAGCATCCCGGCCGCGGAAGCGTTCGGCCCGGGCGGCGCCTGCCTTGCCCCGGCCTGACCGCTACTGCGCCATCCGCACGTTCATCGCCAAGGTGTACTGGTCGCCCCGCGGCGCCAGCACCAGGTCCCGCCGGACGCCCCACGACGCCTTGACGAAGAACAGCGGCAGCACGTCCCGCTGCGCCATCGCGTAGCGCACCGCCTCCTGCGTCAGCCGCTCCCGCTCGGCGTCGTCGAAGGTGCGGTCCACCGTCGCCAGCCGCTCGTCCAGCGCCGCGTCCGAGACGAAGTGCCGGTTGCTGGCCCCGAGGCCCCGGTCCGGGTTCGCCGTCCGCACGATCGTGTTCATCCCCTCGCTCGCCAACCCGCTGGTCGAGCCGAACATCGAGATGGTGGCGCTGAAATCCGAGGAGCCGGTCGGCCCGAACGTGGCCCAGCGCCGCGCATAGATCGCCATCGGCAGCGCCTCCAGCTTGGCGTGGATGCCGACCGCGTTCAGCATCTGCGCCACGGCCTGGCAGGTGCGCGAGTCCCCGGCGAAGCGGTCGCTGGTGCAGCTCAGCGCCAGGTTGAACCCCTCGGCATACCCGGCCTCGGCCATCAGCCGCTTGGACAGCGCCGGGTCGTAGGCGGCCGGCAGCAGGCCCGGCACGTGGCCGATGAACCCCGGTGCCGCGATCTGCCCCGCCGCCGTGCCGCCGCCCTGCATCGCCCGGTCCGCCAGCGCCGTCCGGTTCAGCGCATGGTCCATCGCCTGCCGCACCCGCAGGTCGGTCAAGGGGTTCCTCGGCAGCGCCTGCCCATCCATGCCGGTCGCGTTCGGCGTGCTGGGGCTGAGGCTGTCGACATACAGATAGTTGGTGAAAATGGAGTCGGTCGTGATCAGCTTGATCTTCTCGGCCGCCCGCACCCGCTCGTACAGCTCGGCCGGCAGCGTGTCCGCCACGTCCACGTCCCCGGCCAGCAGCGCCGCCACCCGCGCGCCGTCGTTGCTGATGAAGCGGAACGTCACCCGGTCCCACGGCTCCTTCTCGCCCCAATACTCCGCGTTGCGCTCCAGCACGATGTCCTGGCCCTGCCGCCACTTGATCCAGCGATACGGCCCCGTGCCGATGGAGGCGCGGCCGCCGTTCCAGTCGGCCCCCGTCGCCTCCGCCGCCGCGCGCGCCGAGACGATCGCCACCGACACCAGGTAGGCCGGCTGCAGCGGCGTCGGGTCCCGCGTATGCACCAGGAACGTGCGCTCCCCCGTCGGCTCCACGGAAACCACGTTGCGCACCGCGGCGGCATAGGTGCGCACCCCGGTCGCCGCCTTGGCCCGCATGATGGAGAACGCGACGTCGGCGGGGGTTAGCGGACTGCCGTCGTGGAAGCGGATGCCCGGGCGCAACGTGAACGCCCAGGTCGTCGGGTCCACCACGCGCCACGATTCCGCCAGGCCCGGGTGCGGCCGCAGGTGCTCGTCCTGCGTTACCAGCGTCTCGTAGACGTGCAGCTGCACCATGCGGTTGGGCGTGTAGCTCTGGTGCGGGTCGGCGTTGTCCACCTCCCCTTTCATCGCGATCCGCAGCTCGGCCGCCCGGGCCGGCGTGCCGGCCAGCAAGCCGGCCAGCAACAGACCGGCCAGCAATCCCGCCCGCCCGGGGTGTCCTGCAATCATCGAGTTCTTCATGCGTGCGATCAAGCAAGCACCGTGCCTGAACCGACTTCCCTGCGGCCCGACATCTACGGCGCGCTCGCCCGCGCCTCGAACCCGGCCATCTCCTCCCCGGCCACCAGATCCTCGTGGATCAGCGTGACGGACGCGCCCGCCGGCCCGCGGCGGCAGGCGCGCAGCAGCTCCTCCACCGCGGCCGTCTCCCCCTCCACCAGCGCCTCCACCGAGCCGTCGCCGCGGTTCCGCACCCATCCGGCCACGCCCATCCGGCTGGCCGTCCGCACCATCCAGGCGCGATAGCCGACGCCCTGCACCACCCCGTGGATGCGCAGGCGCTTGGCGTTCATGCCGCCAGGCTCAACCGCAGGAAGCGTTCGGCCAGCGCCACGTCGGCCGCAGCGGTCTCGCGCCGGTGCGTGCCCTCGGCGTCCTCGCCCCATTGCTCCACCTGCCAGGCCTCGTCCAGCATTGCCAGCCGTGCGGCCTCCGCGGCGTCCAGCGCGCCATCCAGCAGCGCCAGGCCGAGCACCGCGCTGCCCAGCGCCGGCACGGCGATCCCGAGCCCCGCCAGCGCCTCGGCCGGCTGGGCCGCGAACACGCCGTGCACCCGGGCCAGCGCCGCCGGGTCCTGCGGCTGGAACACGATCCCCTCCCGCGGCTCCAGCCGGGCACCGTGCCGCTGAGCCATCCAGTCGAGCCAGGGCTGCCACGCCAGGGCCTGCCGCACGACCAGCGGTGCGGGATGGGCCGCGCGGTAGCACAGCAGGTCGCTTTCGGCGTACCGCGCCAGCTCCTGCGCGACCGGGGCCGGGTCGGGCGCGATGCGGTCCTGCGCGGTGCCGGCCAGGCGGGTCAGCGGCACGGCGTCCATCGTCAGCGTGCCGCCCTTGGCGCCGCCCGCGACCCGCCACTCCGCCGCGATCGCCTCGGCCAGCGCCGGCCCGGTCAGGCTCAGCGCGGCCCCGCCCGGGATGCGCAGCGGCTTGGCGTCCAGCATGATGGTGTAGCGGCCCGCATCCGCACGCACCGCCGCTTCGTCCCAAAACCGCTTCATCGTGGGGTCAGCCCCTGCCGCACCGCGGCCAGCGCCGGGGCACAGGGATCGCCGGCCGGCACGCCGAACGAGATGCCGAAGCGCCCCGCCGCCAGCACGCCCTTGTCCGCCTGCGCCCGCGGCGCCCGCCACGGCCCGGCCAGCCGCACCGGCACTGAGACGCCGTTCCCCCCGATCCGGATGACCGGCCGCAGATGCATGTCCATCGTCTCCTGCCCCAGGTCCAGCACGCCATCGCCTTCCAGCCGCAGCCGGCTCGTGTCCAGCGTCAGGGTCTGCACCGCGGCCTGCCCCTGGCCGAACGACGTCCGCACCACCAGGCAGCGCACGCGGCTGCGCCCGGCCGGGTCGAACGGCACGCTGGCGCCCCGCAGCGCCGCCCCGAACAACGAGGCCAGCACCTCGTTCTCGATCTCCCCCTCAGACAGCGCCAGGCCCGCATGGCCCTCGAGCCCCGCCAGCATCGTCCGCACGTCCGCCCCGGCACCATGCACGTCGATATCCCAGTCCACCGTGCCGGACGCGGCACCCGGCCGGCCCGCCATGGCGGCGATGCCTCCCGCCTCCAGTCCCGGCGCCCGCAACACGATCGACGCCGTGGGCGGCACCGCGCCCGCATCGGCCAGCATCTGCCCCTGCACCGGGCCGCCCGGCGACACCATCTGCAACGGATCGACCCGCAGCCGCCCGTCCTGCAGCAGCAGCCGCATCTGCACCGCGCGATACACGGCCTGGTGCACGGTCGCCTGCAGGATGCCGAGGCGCACATCCGCATCGAAGGCCCGCAGCATCGGGAACGGCAGCGGCCGGTCCGGGATCACCCGCGCTTCAGGAACAGGCGCGGGAGCGGGAACGGACGGCGCGGCAGTCGCCGGCGGCATCGGCCCTGCCGGCACCGGCGCCGAAGAGACTGCCGGCGACGGGGCCGAAGACACTGCCGGCGCCGGCGCCGAGGGCCAGGAGTCCAGGTCGAGACGCTGCGACACCAACGAGCCCCGCACGGCCGGTCGCACACCCCCTGTGATCGCCAGGTCGCCCGCCACGTCGCCCTGGACGGACCCGATCCGCAGGGCCCGCAGCACGAAACCGGCACCGCCGGGGGCCGGCAAAACCCGCACGTCCAGCGTGACGTCCGTCAAGGCCGGCAGCCGCAGCCCGGCCAGCCCGCCAGCCCGCTGCAGATCGGGCATCGCCCCCGATACCGTGCCCTCGAAGCGCCGCGACTCCATCGTCCCCTGCGCCGAAACCGTCCCGCCATCCGCAGTCAGCCGGGCCGCCACCGGCACCGCCCCACCACCCCACAGGCTCGCCAGCCGGTCTAGCGTCAGCGCCAGCCCGACCGGCAGGGCGTTCACCATGGCCTGCACCAGCACCCGGACCGGCTGGCCCATGCTGTCCATGCTGGCCTCGAGCCGGATCAGCCGCAGCCCCGGCAGGCTCGACCCGAGGTCCGTAGCGCCCACCGCCAGCCGCACCATGGCCACCCCCTCCGCCCCGACCTGCCCCGTCAGCCGGACATCCCGCAGCGGCGGCAGGGCGTGCCCGGCCAGCGTCCCCACGACCGCGAGGTCGGCCACCCCGGCCTGGAACGCAACCGGTCCGCCCGCGACGCCCGAGGCGGCCAGCGCCACCCCGCCGCCCGTCAGCGTCGCCTCGAATGGGCTGCCGGGCGCCATGCCGCCCGTCCGGCCCCCCAGCGACAGATCGACCCCGTTCACCGTCAGCGCCCCGTGCAGCGGGCCGCCCGCCGGGTCGAACGACAGGCTGCCGATGGTCAGCGCCGGCACCCCGGGCCAGGTGACCCGTGCGTCGACGACGTCCACCCGCCCGACCGTGACCGGCGTCCGGCTGCCTGGCGCCGGCTGCGGGGGTGCGGCCTGCGGGAGTGCGGCCTCGTTCGCCGGGGCCGCCGGCCGTTCCCAGTTGCCCCCACCCGCCCCGTTGGCCGCCCGCTGCAGCGCGACCGCCACCCGCTCGAACCGGATCGACCGCACCTCCGTCGGCCCCGACAGCAGCGACCCCAACGCCACCGACGCCTCCATCCGGCCGATCGTCGCGAAGTCCGGGCCCGTGAACCCCGGCGGGTTCGACAGCGCCACGTCCGTCACCGTGATCGTGGGTGCCGCCGACCAGGCCAGCGCCCACCGCCCGTCTACCCGGGCCGCATGCCCCGTCGCCCGCTCGATGGCCGCCACCAGCCGGGCCCGCACCGGGTCCGTGTTCAGCAGAAGGCCGGGTCCGACCGCCAGGCCCGCCACCAGCAGGGCCAGCACTCCCGCGACGCCCACCGCCAGACGCCTCATCGGCGAACGGGCTTGGCGGCCGGCCGCGCCTCGAACCCCAGCGTCTTGAACGACTCGCGCATATGCGGCGGCAACCCGGCCTCCACCACCAGCCGCCCGCCCGCCGGGTGCGGCAGGTCCAGCGCGCGGGCATGCAGGTGCAGCTTGTCGCTCAACCCCTCCACCACCGCGCTGCGGGCGCCGTTCTGGTCGGGTTCGTGATACTTCCGGTCGCCCACGATGGGCGCACCCAGCGCCACGCAGTGCACCCGAAGCTGATGCGTGCGCCCCGTCACCGGGCTGAGCTCCATCCAGGCGAGCTTCTGCCCGGCGTGGTCCAGCGTCAGGTAGTCCGTCACCGCCCGCTGCCCGTCCTCGTCCTCCCGCGTCGCCGGCACGCTGCGTTCGCCCCGCGGGCCCGCGTACTTCAGCAGGGGCAGGTCGATCCGCCCCTCCACCGGCACCGGCCGCCCGGCGACAATCGCCCAATACGTCTTGTGCACGTCCCGCCCGCGGAACGCCGCCGACAGCTTGGCCGCCGTGCCCGGCGTGCGCGCCAGCAGGATCACGCCCGACGTGTCGCGATCGAGCCGATGCACCAGGCGCGGCCGCGGCTGCCCTTCCTCCCGCAGCCCGTCCAGCATGCCGTCGAGGTGCCGCTTGATCCCGGGGCCGCCCTGCGTCGCCAGGCCATGCGGCTTGTCCAGCACGATCAGGTGCTCGTCGCGATACAGCACCATCTGCTCCAGCTCCCGCCGCAGCGCCGGCGTCACGCCCAGCGCCTCCAGCTGCGAGGGCTTGGGCGGCGGCAGCGGCCCCGTCGGCAGCGGCGGCACCCGGACGGACTGCCCCGGCACCAGCCGCAGCGACGCGTCCACCCGCTTGCCGTCCACCCGGATCTGCCCCACCCGGCACGCCTTCTGGATCGCCGACTGCGCCACCCCCGGGAAGTGCCGGCGGAACCACCGGTCCAGCCGGATATCCGCCTCGTCGTCCGTGACCGCGCGCTGCTCAACCATGCTTCATGTCCCGCAGACTGGCCCAATGGGCCATCCGCTTGCCCAGTTCCCGCTCGAAGCCCCGATCCTTCGGGCGGTAGAAATCCTGCCGTTCCAGCCCGTCCGGGAAGTAATCCTGCCCGGAGAAGCCGTCGGCCGCGTCGTGGTCGTAGTCATAGCCGCTGCCATAGCCCAGGGTCTTCATCAGCTTCGTCGGCGCATTCAGGATATGGGCGGGCGGCATCAGGCTGCCGGTCTCCCGCGCTGCCTTCGCCGCCTCCTTGAAGCCCACATACAGCGCGTTCGACTTGGGCGCACTGCCCAGATACACGATGGCCTGCGCGATCGCCAACTCCCCCTCGGGGCTGCCCAGCCGCTCATACGCCTCCCACGCCGCCATCGCCTGCGTCAGGGCCGCCGGGTCTGCCAGCCCGATATCCTCCGAGGCGAACCGCACCAGCCGGCGGGCAATATACCGCGCGTCCTCGCCCCCGGCCATCATCCGCTGGAACCAGTACAGGGCCGCATCGGGGTCCGAGCCGCGCAGCGACTTGTGCAGCGCCGAGATCAGGTTGAAGTGCTCGTCCCGGTCCTTGTCGTACAGTGCCGCCCGCCGCCCGATCACCTCCGCCAGGCCCACCGCGTCCAAGGCAGCGCCCTCAGGCATGGCGAGCACCTGCTCCACCATGTTCAGCAGATACCGCCCATCCCCGTCCGCCATCGCCCGCAGCGCCGCCCGCGCCTCCGCGGTCAGGGGCAGCGCCCGCCCCGCCTCCGCCTCCGCCCGCGCGGCCAGCCGCTCGAGCGCCGCATCGTCCAGCCGGCGCAGCACCAGCACCTGGCAGCGCGACAGCAGCGCCCCGTTCAGCGCGAAGGAGGGGTTCTCCGTCGTCGCGCCCACCAGCACGATTGTCCCGTCCTCCACCACCGGCAGGAACCCGTCCTGTTGCGCCCGGTTGAACCGATGCACCTCGTCGACGAACAGCAGCGTCCGCCGCCCCGCCGCCCGTCGCTGCGCCGCCTGCTCGAACACCTTCTTCAGGTCCGCGACCCCCGAGAACACCGCGGACATCGCCTCGAACTGCAGCCCCGCCGCGTCCGCCAGCAGCCGCGCGATCGTCGTCTTGCCCACGCCGGGCGGCCCCCAAAGGATCAACGACGCGAGCGCACCCCGCTCCAGCATCCGCGTCAGCGTTCCCGCTGCACCCAGCAGGTGATCCTGGCCCACGATATCCGCCAGAACGGCCGGACGCAGCCGCTCCGCGAGCGGCCGGACAACCGTCTCGTCGAACAACCCGGCAGGGATCGCGGCGCGTGGCATGAACGTTATATGGCCCCGCGGCGTGCGAAAGCGAAGCGGCCCTTGGCTGGACAGGAGCCCGTGCGCGGCGGAAGCTCCCCCCGAAGCAGCCAGGAGGCGCGTTGCGGATGCGGTGGACACGCACGCTGATGAAAGGGCTGACCGGTCCTGTGGCCGGGCTGCTCGCCCTGCTGTCCGGCTGCGCCCCGGCGGTGCTGAACGGAGTCCCGTCGCTCGCGGTGGCGGACGCCCGCCCCGCGCCGGGGCCGCTGCCCGCAACCCTGGTGCTGCCGCCGGGGCCGGGGCCGCACCCGGTCGTCATCGTGCTGCACGGCTGCGGCGGCCTGTCCCAGCAGCGGATGCAGCCCTGGGTCGACCGCCTGCTCGACTGGGGCTACGGCTCGCTCGTGCTCGACAGCCTGACACCCCGCAGCGTCACCTCCGTCTGCGCGCGGGACCGCCAACGCCTGGTGACCTCGCTCGACCGCGCCGGCGATGTCGTGTCCGCCGTCGCCTGGTTGCAGTTCCAGCCCGGGGTCGACGGCCACCGGTTGGCCGTCCTGGGCCAGTCCCATGGCGGTGCCACCGCGGCAACCGTCACGCTGCACCCCTATGCAGACGAGGTCGCTGGCAAGCTGCGCGCCGCCGTGAACTATTACGGGAACTGCCGCGACGCCAGGCGCTACGGCGGCATCCCCCTGATGGCGCTGGCCGGCGACGCCGACACCTGGGGCCCGCCTGCTGCCACCTGCACCTCGTTCGCCCGATCCCTGCCCGCCGGCAGCCCGTTCCACCAGACCGTCTATCCCGGTGCGGTCCACGCCTTCGAAAGCCCGAGCATCGTCGTCCGGCGCATGAGCGAGGGCCACCCCATGCAATACGACCCGGCCGCCGCAGCGGACAGCTTCATTCGCGTCAGGGCCTTCCTCGGCGAGACAGTCGGCCCGCCGGGCTAGCGACCAGCGGGGTTTCTAGCTTAGAAACGAAGTCGGCAGCCTTCGAGGCCTACTCCGCCTCGTCGTCTTCCTCGATCTTCTCGGCCACCGGGCCGCTGTCGAGCCCCTTGGCCGCCACGTCGCGATCCACCAGCTCGATGATCGCCATCGTCGCCATGTCGCCGTAGCGCATGCCGGCCCGCAACACGCGGGTGTAACCGCCGGCCCGCGCCTTGTAGCGGTCGGCCAGCGACGAGAACAGCTTCGTGACGATCACCTCGTCCTGCAGCTGGCTCAGCGCCTGCCGCCGTGCATGCAGGCCGCCGCGCTTGCCCAGCGTGATCAGCTTCTCGGCCACCGGCCGCAGCTCCTTGGCCTTCGGCAGCGTGGTGGTGATCTGCTCGTGCTTGATCAGCGCCTGCGCCATGTTGCGGAACATGGCCTGACGATGGCTGCTGGTAACGCCCAGTTTGCGGCCCGATACCCCGTGACGCATGGTCTAACTCCTCACTCTATCCCGGGGACAACCCGCCCCCGCCGTCTGTAGACGGTGCGTCAGAAAGGCTCGTCGAGCCGCTTGGCCAGTTCCTCGATGTTCTCGGGCGGCCAGCCCGGAACGTTCATCGCCAGCGACAGGCCCATGTTCGTCAGCACCTCCTTGATCTCGTTCAAGGACTTGCGGCCGAAGTTCGGCGTGCGGAGCATCTCCTGCTCGGTCTTCTGCACCAGGTCGCCGATGTAGACGATGTTGTCGTTCTTCAGGCAGTTCGCGCTGCGCACCGAAAGCTCCAGCTCGTCCACCTTGCGGAGCAGGTTGCGGTTGAACGGCAGGTCGTCCTGCACCTCGTCCGCCCGCGCCAGCTGCGGCTCGTCGAAGTTGATGAACAGCTGCAGCTGGTCCTGCAGGATGCGGGCGGCCAGGGCCACCGCGTCCTCGGGCGTGACCGCGCCGTTCGTCTCGACCTGCAGCAGCAGCTTGTCGTAGTCGGTCACCTGGCCGACGCGCGTCGGCTCCACCTTGTAGCTGACGCGCTTGACCGGCGAGTAGATCGCATCGACCGGGATCAGCCCGATCGGCGCGTCCTCGGGCCGGTTGGCCAGCGCCGGCACGTAGCCCTTGCCCAGGTTGACCGTGAACTCCATGCCGAGCTTCACGCCGTCATCCAGCGTGCAGATCACCAGGTCGGGGTTCATCACGTCGATGTCGTGGCCGGTCTGGATCTGCGCCGCCGTCACCTCGCCGGGGCCGGTCGCCGTCAGCACCATGCGCTTCGGACCCTCGCCATGCATCCGGAGTGCGAGCTGCTTGATGTTCAGCACGATGTCCGTCACGTCTTCCCGCACGCCCGGGATGCTGCTGAACTCGTGCAGCACGCCGTCGATCTGCACCGCGGTCACCGCAGCACCCTGCAGCGACGACAGCAGCACGCGCCGCACCGCGTTGCCCAGCGTCATGCCGAAGCCGCGCTCCAGCGGCTCCGCCACCACGGTGGCGATGCGGCTCGGGTCGGAACCGGGCTCGACGTCGAGCTTCTCCGGCTTGATCAGGCTTTGCCAGTTCCTCTGGAGGACCATGGACCTACTCCAACAATGCAGTACGCCGCCGCGACTCCGCGGCGGCAGCACGGCGCCACGACCCCGCGGCGCCGTCGATCGGACAGATGTCCCTTAGACCCGGCGGCGCTTGCGCGGACGGCAGCCGTTATGCGGGATCGGCGTCATGTCGCGGATCGCGGTGATGGCGAAGCCCACGGCCTGCAGCGCCCGCAGCGCGCTCTCGCGCCCCGAGCCAGGGCCGCTCACTTCGATCTCCAGCGTCTCCATGCCGTGCTCGCGCGCCTTGCGCCCGGCATCCTCGGCCGCCACCTGCGCCGCATAGGGCGTGCTCTTCCGGCTGCCCTTGAAGCCCTGCGTCCCGCTCGACGACCAGGCGATCGCGTTGCCCTGCGCGTCCGTGATCGTGACCATGGTGTTGTTGAAGGTGGCGTTCACGTGCGCCACCCCGGCGATGATGTTCTTGCGCTCCTTGCGGCGGGGGGCGCGGGTCGTGGCGGGCTTCGCCATGGGCAGTGTCCCTAACTAGTTGTGCCGCCGGGCACCCAGGGGCCCGGCCGGCGTCTCGAACCGAAAACGAAGAGGCTACTTCGTGACTTTCTTCTTGCCGGCGATCGCCACGGCCTTGCCCTTGCGGGTACGCGCGTTCGTGTGCGTCCGCTGACCGTGCACCGGCAGGCCGCGCCGATGCCGCAGGCCGCGGTAGCAGCCCAGGTCCATCAAACGCTTGATGTTCATCGCCACCTCGCGCCGGAGGTCTCCCTCCACGCGGTAGTCGCGGTCGATCAGCTCGCGGATCTTCAGGACCTCGTCGTCGCTGAGCTGGTTCACCCGGCGCTCCTCGGGGATCCCGAGCTGCTTGCAGATGTCCACGGCGTTCGACGGGCCAATCCCGTAGATGTAGCGCAGGCTGATAAGAACCCGCTTGTTGGTCGGGATGTTGACACCGGCAATTCGCGCCACGCTGCTCTCTCCTCGTCGCCCCGCCAGCGGCCTGCCGGCTGGGCCTGTGTTCGATCCCCGGACGCCGCGTGCTGCGGGCCGGGTGGTGTGTCGGGCCCCTGCTCGCCGCGGCGCTGGGGACCCACGCAATGGTTGAACACCCTCCCCGCGACGGGGATGGTGAAGGGCGCGGAATATACTAGCCAGCGCCCCGGAGTCAACGCGCTGACATCAACTCTGCGTGAAGTAGGTCGAATTCCTCGCCGCCGCAAGCGCAGCCTCGATCTCGGACGTCACGGTATCCATGTCCGCCATCCCATCCACCGTCACCAGACGGCCCAGCCCCTTATAATAGGGCAGGATCGGCGCCGTCTCCGAGTGATACACCTCCAGCCGCTTCGCAACCGTCTCCCGCCGATCGTCGGCCCGACGGATGAACTCGTGGCTGCCGCACACGTCGCACGTGTTCTCCACCCGCGGCTGGTGGAAGCTGTCGTGATACCCCGCCCCGCACTTGCCGCAGGTGAAGCGGCCGGCGATGCGGTCCGTCAGCATCGCGTCGTCCACCTTCAACTCGATCACCGCGTCGATCCGCTTGCCGGCCTTGGACAGCATCTGGTCCAGCGCGCCCGCCTGCGCCTCGTTGCGCGGGAACCCGTCCAGGATGAACCCCGCCGCCGCATCCGGCTGGTTGATCCGCGACTGCAGCATGTCGACCAACAGCGCGTCGGGCACCAGCAGCCCCGCCTCCATCAGCGACTTCGCCTTGCGCCCCGTTTCCGTCCCGGCCTTCACCTCGGCCCGCAGCATGTCGCCCGTCGAGACCTGCGCCATGCCGTGCCGCTGTTCCAGCCGCTTGGCCTGCGTGCCCTTCCCGGCGCCTGGTGGCCCCAGCAGTATCAGATTCACCGACCCCTCCCTTTCACCCGGCCTTTTCTGATCAGGCCTTCATATTGGTGCGCCAACAGATGCGACTGGATCTGCGTGACCGTGTCCATCGTCACGCTCACGATGATCATCAGGCTGGTCCCGCCGAAATAGAACGGGACGCCATACCGGCTGATCAGGATCTCCGGCAGCATGCACACCACGCACAGATACAGCGCCCCCACCGTCGTCAGCCGCGACAGGATGGTGTCGAAGTAGTCGGCCGTGTTGGAGCCCGGGCGGATGCCGGGGACGAAGCCGCCATACTTCTTCAGGTTGTCCGCCGTCTCCTGCGGGTTGAACACCACTGCGGTGTAGAAGTAGCTGAAGAAGATGATCATGCCGGCATAGGCCAGCATGTACAACGGCTCCCCATGTGCCAGCTTCTGCCCGATCCACCCCAGCCACGAACCCGAGTCCGCGGTCGAGAACCCCGCGACCGTCGCCGGGATCAGCAGGATCGAGCTGGCGAAGATCGGCGGGATCACGCCGGCCGTGTTCACCTTCAGCGGCATGTGGGTCGAGTCGCCGCCGAACATCCGTTGCCCCACCTGGCGCTTCGGATACTGGATCGTCACCCGCCGCTGCGCCCGCTCCATGAACACCACGAACGCGATCACCGCCACCGCGATCACCATGAACAACAGGATGAACACCGGCGACAGCGCCCCCGTCCGCCCCAGCTCCAGCAGGCTGGCCAGGGCATGCGGCAGATTGGCCACGATGCCGGCGAAGATGATCAGGCTGGTCCCGTTGCCCACGCCCCGCGCGGTGATCTGCTCGCCCAGCCACATCAGGAACATCGTCCCGCCCACCAGCGTGATGACGCAGGACAGCCGGAAGAACCCGCCGGGATCGATCACCGCCGAACCCGAGTTGCCCCGCATGCCCTCGAGCCCCACCGCGATCCCGTAGGACTGCACGAGCGCGATCAGCACAGTCAGGTAGCGCGTGTACTGGTTCAGCTTCTTGCGCCCGCTCTCGCCCTCCTTCTTGAGGGTCTCGAGCTGCGGGATGGCGGCCGACATCAGCTGCACGATGATGCTGGCGCTGATGTAGGGCATGATGTTGAGCGCGAACACCGTCATCCGGCCCAGCGCGCCGCCGCTGAACATGTCGAACATGCCAAGAATGCCGCCACCGTGCTGCGCCAGCATCTCGCCCATCACCGAGGCGTCGACGCCGGGCACCGGGATGTAGGTGCCCAGGCGGTAGACCAGCAGCGCCCCCAGGGTGAACCAGATGCGCTTCTTGAGTTCCGTCGCCTTCGAGAATGTCCCGAGGCTCATGCTGGACGCGAGTTGTTCAGCCGCCGAGGCCATGACCGGTCCCCCCAAAAAGAAAACGGCGCCCCACCCGGTCGGGGCAGACGCCGCCTTCAGCGAAATGGTGCCCGCGTGCCCCGTTTGACAGAGGCCGCGGACACGAGCCCATCAGGCGGCCGGCGCATCCTCGGCGGCGGCCGCAGCCACCGTCGTCTTCACGGAACCGCCCGCCTTCTCCACCGCGGCGACCGCGGCCGCCGAGGCACCCGACACCTCGACCGTGATCGCCCGGCTGATGGCGCCCGTCGCCAGCAGGCGCACGCCGGCCAGCTTGCCCAGCCGCACCATCCCGGCCGCCGCAAGCGACGCCTCGGTGATCGGCGCATCCGCGGCGAGGCGGCCCGACTCGAGCGCCTTCTCGATCGCGCCCAGGTTGATCGGCGCGTATTCCTTGCGGAACAGGTTGTGGAACCCGCGCTTCGGCAGACGCCGATAGATCGGCAGCTGCCCACCCTCGAACCCGTTCAGCGACACGCCCTCGCGCGCCTTCTGACCCTTGACGCCCTTGCCCGACGTCTTGCCCTTGCCGGACCCGATGCCGCGGCCCAGCCGCTTGCTCTTCAGGTGGGCGCCGGGATTGTCCCGCAGTTCGTTCAGCTTCATCTACTCGCCCTCCACCTGGACCAGGTGCGCGACCCGGCGGATCATCCCCCGCACCGACGGCGTGTCCTCGAGCTCCCGCGTCTTGCGGATCTTGCCCAGGCCCAGCCCCGTCAGCGTCTGGATCTGGTCCTTCTTGCGCCCCAGACCCGAGGCCAACTGCGTCACCCGCAGCGTCTTCTTCGCATCGGACTTCGGGGCGTCAGACATCGGCGTGCTCCGCCGTGCCGTCTTCCCGCTTGCCCAGGATGTCCGACACCTTCTTGCCCCGCCGCGCCGCGACGCTGCGCGGGCTGGCGCAGCGCTGCAGCGCGGCGAAGGTGGCCTTGACCATGTTGTGCGGGTTCCGGCTGCCCAGCGACTTCGCAACCACGTCGCCGATCCCCAGCGTCTCGAACACGGCGCGCATCGGACCGCCGGCAATGATGCCCGTGCCGGCCGTGGCCGACCGCAGCAGCACGTGCCCGGCGCCGAACACGCCCTCCACATCGTGGTGCAGCGTGCGGCCTTCCTTCATCGGCACGCGGATCAGCGCCCGCTTGGCCCGCTCCGTCGCCTTGCGGATCGCCTCCGGCACCTCGCGCGCCTTGCCCGCCCCGTAGCCGACGCGGCCCTTCTGATCGCCCACCACCACCAGGGCGGCAAACGCGAACCGGCGTCCGCCCTTCACCACCTTGGCGACGCGGTTGATCGTGACCAGCTTGTCGATGAGGTCGTCACCGTCGCGCTCCTCGCGGTTCCGGTCCCGATCCCGGCCGCCGCGGCCACCGCCGCCCTCGCGTGCTTCCCGTGCCATGCTACCCTACTCCTGGAACACGGCCGGTTCAGGCTTCTGCAGCGTGAACCGGTACCATGCTCGTACCAATGAAAACCCTGAGTGTGTCCGGACCGACGTGATCCGGACCCGCTCTAGAACGCCAACCCGCCTTCGCGGGCGGCGTCGGCCAACGCCTTGACGCGGCCGTGATACAGATAAGCCCCGCGATCGAACACGACCTTCGTCACGCCGGCCGCAACGGCCCGCTCGGCCACCAGCTTGCCGACCGCCGTCGCCGCATCGCGGTCCGCCCCGGTCTTCAACGCCGCCTTCAGCCCCTTGTCGAGGCTCGAAGCGGCCGCCAGCGTCCGCCCCTGCAGGTCGTCGATGATCTGGGCATAGATATGCTTGCCCGAGCGGAAGACCGACAGGCGCGGACGCCCCGCCGACTTCTGCTTCAGCTGATAGCGCAGCCGCGCCTGGCGCCGCGCCTTGATGTCGAATGCAGCAGCCATCTTATTTCTTCTTGCCTTCCTTGCGCCGGATCTGCTCGTTCTCGTACTTCACGCCCTTGCCCTTGTAGGGCTCCGGCGGACGATACGACCGGATCTCGGCCGCGACCTGGCCCACCAGGCGCTTGTCCACACCCGTCACCACGATCGCCGTCGGGCGCGGCGTGGTGATCGTGATCCCCTCCGGCACCGGATACACCACGTCGTGCGAGAAACCCAGGTTCACAACCAGGTTCTTGCCCTGCACCGACGCACGGAACCCCGTGCCGGTGATCTCCATCGTCTTGGTGAACCCCTCCGAAACGCCTTTGACCATGCTGGCCACCAGCGCCCGCGTCGTGCCCCACATCATCCGCGAGGCCGTCGCGGTGGTGCGGGGCGTGATCGTCACCTTGCCGTCGTCCACCGACGCGTCCACCAGGTCGGTCAACGCCAGGCTGAGCGAGCCCAGCTTGCCCTTGGCCTGCAGCGTGCGCTCGATCAGCGCCACGGTCACGCCCGCCGGAACCTCGACGGGATACTTGCCTACACGAGACATGGTATTCCCCTTCTCAGAACACGCGGAACAGCACTTCGCCGCCCACGTTGGCCGCGCGTGCCTCACCGTCGCTCAGGACCCCGCGTGGCGTCGACAGGATCGACACGCCCAGGCCCGCATACACCCGCGGCAGCTCCTTGATCTTCGAATAGACCCGGCGCCCCGGCTTCGAGACGCGCGTGATCTCCTTGATGACCGGCTCGCCCTCGTTGTACTTCAACTCGATGCGGAGCTGCGCGACGCCGGGCCGAAGCTCCTCGGCCGAGTAGCCGCGGATGAAGCCCTCGCGCTTCAGGGCCTCCAGCACGTTGGCGCGCAGGCGGGACGCGGGCGCCACGCAGTTCGCGTGCCGGCTGCGTTGCGCGTTGCGGATGCGGGTGATCATGTCACCCAGCGGATCGGACATCGACATGCCGGGCTCCTACCAGCTCGCCTTGACGACACCGGGCAGCTGCCCCGTGTTCGCCAGCTGGCGCAACATGTTCCGCGACAGCTTGAACTTGCGGTAGTTGCCGCGGCTCCGCCCCGTCAGTGCGCAGCGCAGCCGAACCCGCACGGCAGCCCCGTTGCGCGGCAGCTCCGCCAGCTTGATCGACGCCTCGAACCGGTCTTCCACCGCGGCGCTGCGGTCCATGACCCGCGCCTTCAGCTCCGCCCGCTTGCCCTTGTCGCGGGCCGTCATCCGTTCCCGCTTGATGTTGCGGTTCACTGACGATGTCTTCGCCATCTGTGCCTACTCCTCGGAACCTGCCGCGGCGCGCCGCGAGCGGTTTTCCAAACGCGTTGAAAGACTCACTGTGCCTGGAACGGAATGTCCAACGCCTTCAAAAGGCTCTTGGCTTCCGCATTCGTCTTCGCCGACGTCACGAAGATGATGTCCATGCCGCGCACGTCCGTCACCTTGTCGTAGTCGATCTCCGGGAAGATGATCTGCTCCTTCAGCCCCATGGCGAAGTTGCCCCGCCCGTCGAAGCCCTTGTTCGCCGGGATCCCACGGAAGTCCCGCACCCGGGGCAGCGCGATCGTCACCAGCCGGTCCAGGAACTCGTACATCCGCGACGACCGCAGCGTCACCTTGCACCCGATCGGCAGACCCTCACGGATCTTGAACCCGGCGATCGCCTTCTTGGCCACGGTCTTCACCGGCTTCTGCCCGGCGATCAGCGTTAGCTCGGCCACCGCCGCGTCCAGCTTCTTCTGGTCGCCCGCCGCCTCGCCCACGCCCATGTTGATCACGATCTTCTCGAGCTTCGGGACCTGCATCGGGTTCGTGTACTTGAACTCCTCCTGCAGCTTCGCCTTGATCTCGCTCACGTAGCGCTGCTGCATCCGCGGCAGCTCTCTGGTGTCTTTCATCGTCCTAACCCTCGATCACGTCGCCGCTGGCCCGGGCGACGCGGACCTTGCGGCCGTCATCGAGCTTCCGGAACCCAACGCGGGTCGGCTTGTCCGTCTTGGGGTCGATCAGCATCAGGTTCGACAGGTGGATCGTCGCCTCCTGCTCGATGATGCCGCCCGGCTTGCCCATCCCTTGCGCCTTCGTGTGCCGCTTGGCGATGTTCACGCCCTTCACCACGGCCCGGTCGTCCTTCGGACGCACCTGGAGCACCTCGCCCCGCTTGCCGCGGTCCGCCCCGGTGATCACGACGACGTTGTCGCCCTTCTTGATCCGCGCAGCCATCACAGCACCTCGGGCGCGAGGGAGATGATCTTCATGAACTTCTTGCCGCGGAGCTCACGCACCACCGGGCCGAAGATGCGGGTGCCGATCGGCTCCTGCTGCTTGTTGATCAGCACCGCCGCGTTCCGGTCGAAACGGATCGCGCTGCCGTCGGCACGCCGCACCGGGAACGAGGTCCGCACGATCACCGCCTGGTGCACGTCGCCCTTCTTCACCTTGCCGCGCGGGATGGCTTCCTTGATCGACACCACGATCACGTCACCCACCGACGCCGTCTTCCGCTTGCTGCCGCCCAGCACCTTGATGCACTGCACCCGGCGCGCGCCGGAATTGTCGGCCACTTCGAGATTGGATTCGACCTGGATCATCGCCCGACCTCCTTATGACTGCGGCGGGGGGGAATGGACGGCAGGCTCCGGCGACGGCATCGCCTTCATCACCCGCGGCGCCGGCGCCGTGAAGCCCGCCGGACGCTCGACCGCCTCGCTGTTCCGCTCGATCAGGACCCAGCTCTTGCGGGCGCTGATCGGACGGCACTCCTCGATGCGGACCTTGTCGCCCACCTTGCAGACGTTCAGCTCGTCATGCGCCGCATACTTCTTGGAACGGCGAATGAACTTCTTGTACAGCGGATGGATGATCCGACGCTCGACCAAGACCGTGATGGTCTTGTCTTGCTTGTCGCTCGTCACCCGGCCGACCAGGACGCGCCTCGGCATCGCCTGTCTCCCCTACTTCTTCACGGCGGCGCGCACGCGCTCCGCCTGGATGGTTTTCACACGCGCGATGTCGCGGCGCACCTTGCGCACGCGGCCCACGCCCTCGGTCTGCCCCGTCGCGGCCTGGAAGCGCAGGTTGAACTGCTCCTTCCGGAGGTCCAGCAGCATCGTCCCCAGCTCGTCCACGCTCCTGGCCCGGATGTCGGTCGGCTTGGTCATGGTCAGCCCTCCCCGATGCGCTGGATGAACTTCGTCCGGATCGGCAGCTTCGCCGCACCCAGCGCCAGCGCCTCACGCGCCAGCTCCGGCGCCACGCCGTCGATCTCGAACATGATCCGCCCGGGCTTCACCCGGCACACCCAGAACTCCGGGCTGCCCTTGCCCGAGCCCATGCGGACCTCGGCCGGCTTTTGCGACACCGGCACGTCCGGGAACATCCGGATCCACACCCGGCCCGCACGCTTCATCGACCGCGTGATCGCCCGCCGCGCCGCCTCGATCTGCCGCGCCGTGATCCGCTCGGGCTCCAGCGCCTTCAGGCCGAACGCGCCGAAGTTCAACGACGTGCCGCTCTTCGCCAGCCCGTGGATACGACCCTTATGGGCCTTGCGGTACTTGGTCCGCTTCGGAGAAAGCATGTTCTCAGTCCCTTAACGCTGCGGCGCTTGTTCGGCCGCCCGGCGATCCTGCGCCATCGGGTCCTGCGCCAGGATCTCGCCCTTGAAGATCCAAACCTTCACGCCGCACGTGCCATAGGTCGTCTTGGCCGTCGCAACGCCGAAGTCGATGTCCGCCCGCAGCGTGTGCAGCGGAACCCGGCCTTCCCGATACCACTCCGTCCGCGCGATCTCGGCCCCGCCAAGTCGCCCGCCGCAGTTGATCCGGATGCCCTGCGCGCCCAGGCGCATCGCCGACTGCACCGCACGCTTCATCGCGCGACGGAACGCCACCCGGCGCTCCAGCTGCTGGGCGATGTTCTCGGCCACCAGCGTCGCATCGATCTCGGGCTTGCGGATCTCGACGATGTTCAGGCTCACCTCGGCCTTGGCCATCTTGGCCAGGTCCTTGCGGAGCACCTCGATGTCCTGACCCTTCTTGCCGATGACGACGCCGGGGCGCGCGGCGTAGATCGTGACGCGCGGCTTCTTGGCCGGACGCTCGATCACCACGCGGCTGACGCCGGCGCCCGACAGCTTCTTGCGAAGGTGCTCACGCAGCTTGATGTCGGCCAGCAGCAGCTTGCTGTAGTCCGCGCCCGCATACCACCGGCTGTCCCAGGTGCGGTTGATGCCGAGCCGAAGCCCGATCGGATTGACCTTGTGACCCATGGGTTACGCCGCCTCTTTCGCGGACGCGTCGACGTCCGGCATCTGAACCTGCTCGCTCACCACGATACGCAGGTGGCTGAACCACTTCTCGATCCGCGACGCGCGACCGCGCCCGCGGGCCATGAACCGCCGCATCACGATCGACTTGCCGACCTCGGCCCGCGTGACCACGAGGCGGTCCACGTCCAACTGATGGTTGTTCTCGGCATTGGCGATCGCGCTCTGCAGCGTCTTCTTCACCTGGTGCGCGATGCGGCGCTTGCTGAACGTCAGCGTCGCCACCGCCTGGCTGGCCGGCTGGTTGCGGATCAGCCCCGCCACCAGGTTCAGCTTCTGCGGGCTGATACGGATGTTGCGCAGGATCGCCTCGGCCTGATGTTCGGCCAGCGTGCGCGGATGCTTCGGCTTGCTCATGTCAGCCTCGCTTCGCCTTCTTGTCCGATGTGTGCCCGGTGAAGGTCCGCGTCGGCGAGAACTCGCCGAACTTGTGGCCCACCATGTTCTCGCTGACCTGCACCGGAAGGAACTTGTGTCCGTTATAGACCCCGAACGTCAGGCCCACGAACTGCGGCAGGATCGTCGAACGGCGCGACCAGATCTTGATGATCTCGTTGCGGCCCGAGGCCCGTGCGGCATCCGCCTTGGCCAGCATGTACCCGTCCACGAACGGGCCCTTCCATACGGAACGCGCCATCTCAGTGCTTCCCCTTCGGACGGCGCCGGATGATCAGGCTGTCGGTCCTTTTGTTGCCGCGAGTCTTGTAGCCCTTGGTCGGCTTGCCCCAAGGCGTCCGCGGATGCCCACCGCCCGACGTCCGGCCCTCGCCGCCGCCGTGCGGATGGTCGACCGGGTTCATCGTCACGCCGCGGTTGTGCGGGCGACGGCCCAGCCAACGGTTGCGTCCGGCCTTGCCCAGGCTCTGGTTCTGGTTGTCGGGGTTGCTCACCGCACCCACCGTCGCCATGCACTCGGCCCGCACGACACGAAGCTCGCCCGACTGCAGCTTCACCTGCGCATAGCCCGCATCCTTGCCGACAAGCTGCGCATAGCACCCGGCCGCCCGCGCCATTTTGGCTCCGCCGCCGATCTTCATCTCCAGGTTGTGCACGATCGTGCCCACCGGGATCGAGCCCAGCGGCATCGCGTTCCCCGGCTTGATGTCCACCCGCTGCCCCGAGACGACCTTGTCCCCGGTCTTCAACCGCTGCGGCGCGATGATGTAGCTCAGCTCGCCATCGTCATACTTGATCAGCGCGATGAAGGCCGACCGGTTCGGGTCGTACTCCAGCCGCTCCACCGTCGCCGACACGTCGAACTTCCGGCGCTTGAAGTCCACGTAACGGTAGGACTGCTTGTGCCCGCCGCCTCGGAAGAAGCTCGTCGTCCGGCCGTGGTTGTTGCGGCCGCCCGTCTTGTTCTTGCCCTCGGTCAGCGTCTTGACCGGCTTGCCCTTCCACAGCTCGCTGCGGTCGATCAGCACCGTCCCGCGCAAGCTCGCCGTGACCGGCTTGAATTGTCTCAGTGCCATCTATCCGATCCCTAGCCCGACCACGTCGGTCACTTCAACGAAGGCCCGTGGACATGTCGATCGACTGTCCCTCGGCCAGCTGCACGTAGGCCTTCTTCAGGTCCGACCGCACGCCGGGGCGCCCGCGGAACCGCTTCGTCTTGCCCTTCTGCACCAGCGTGTTCACACCCAGCACCTTGACGCCGAACAATCCCTCGACGGCCGCCTTGATCTCGGGCTTGGTCGCATCGATCGCGACCTTGAACACCACCTGGTTCCGCTCGCTCACCATGGTGGCCTTCTCGGTCACCAGCGGGCTGCGAACCACGTTGTACATCGCTTCCTTCGACATCGTGGCCGCGCGCTTCCGCGCGACCTGCACCTGACGGACGGTCATGCCGCAGACTCCCTGCCCTTGCCCAGCCGCGCCTGCAGCCCGGCGATGCCCGCCTGCGTCACCACCAGAACGTCGTGCCGCACGATGTCGTAGACGTTGGCGCCCACCGTCGGCAGCACGTTGAAGCCCACGATGTTGGCGCTCGCCCGCAGGAAGCTCTCATCCACCGTCCCGTCGACGACCAGCGCGCTCTTCCACCCGAACAGGTCCAGCTTCGCCTGCAGATCCTTCGTCTTGCCGGACCCACCGCCCACATGGTCCAGCACGACCACCTTGCCCTCGGCCTGCTTCTGCGACAGCGCGCTGATCAGCCCCAGGCGGCGCACCTTCTTCGGCAGGTCGAACCCATGGTCACGCACCACGGGGCCGTGCACCACGCCACCCGTGCGGAACTGCGGCGCGCGCAGGCTGCCCTGCCGGGCGTTGCCCGTGCCCTTCTGCTTGTACGGCTTGCGCGTGGTGCCCGAGACCTCGCCCATGCCCTTCACCTTGTGGGTGCCGGCCCGGCGCTTCATCAGCTGCCAGTGGATCACCCGCGCGATGATGTCCTTGCGCGGCAAGGCTCCGAACAGCTCGTCCGGAAGCTCGGCCTGCCCGGCCGCCGTGCCGTCCAACGTCTTGATATCGATCTGCATCGTCTCGTCCTCAGGCCTGGGCCGGTTCGGCAGCCGGCTCGGCGCCCATATGTGCCCCGCCCGCGCCGGCCATCAGGCCAGCAGGGAACGGCGCATCGGCATGCCGCGCCTTCTTGATGGCGTCGCGCACCAGGACAAACCCGTTCTTGGCGCCCGGAACCGCGCCGCGCACCATCAGCAGGCCGCGCGCAACATCCACCCCGGCGATCTCCATGTTCAGCGTCGTCACCCGGTCCTGGCCCATATGGCCGGCCATCTTCTTGTTCTTGAACGTCTTGCCGGGATCCTGCCGGTTGCCCGTGGACCCGTGGCTGCGGTGGCTGACCGAAACGCCGTGCGACGCCTCGAGCCCGCGGAAGTTCCAGCGCTTCATGCCGCCGGCAAACCCCTTGCCCTTCGTCACGCCACACACGTCGATCTTCTGGCCCACCACGAAATGATCCGCGCTCAGCATCGCGCCGCTTTCCAGCACCGCATCCGCGCCCACCCGGAACTCCACCAGCTTGGCCTTCGGCTCCACCTTCAGCTTGGCGAAATGCCCCTTGTTCGGCTGGCTCACGTTCTTCACCTTCGCCGTGCCCCAGCCCAGCTGCACCGCCGTGTAGCCGTCCCGCTCCTGCGTGCGGACGTCCACGACCTGAACCTCGTCCAGGTGCAGCACCGTCACCGGCACATGCGTGCCGTCATCCTTGAAGATCCGCGTCATGCCGAGCTTCTTGGCAAGCAACCCGGTCCGTCCGTTGCCGATCGTCATCCTATCGGCCCTCCTTACAGCTTGATCTCGACGTCCACGCCGCTGGCGAGGTCGAGCTTCATCAACGCGTCGACCGTCTGCGGCGTGGGCTCCACGATATCCAGCAGGCGGCGGTGCGTCCGGATCTCGAACTGCTCGCGGCTCTTCTTGTCGACGTGCGGCGAGCGGTTCACCGTGAAGCGCTCGATATGCGTCGGCAACGGGATCGGGCCGCGCACGCGCGCACCGGTCCGCTTCGCCGTGTTCACGATCTCCCGCGTGCTGTTGTCCAGCACGCGGTGGTCGTACGCCTTCAGGCGAATGCGGATGTTCTGGTTGTCCATCTTCGTCCGTCCTGACTTTTCCCGCCCGGGACCCTGCGCCACGTTACTGCGTGATGCTGGCGACGACGCCAGCACCCACAGTGCGGCCACCCTCGCGGATGGCGAAGCGCAGACCGTCATCCATGGCGATCGGCGCGATCAGCGTCACGTCCATCGACACGTTGTCGCCCGGCATCACCATCTCCGTGCCGGTCGGCAGCTCCACCACGCCCGTCACGTCGGTTGTGCGGAAGTAGAACTGCGGACGGTAGTTGGTGAAGAACGGCGTGTGGCGCCCGCCCTCCTCCTTCGTCAGGATATAGGCCTCGGCCTTGAACTTCGTGTGCGGCGTGATGCTGCCGGGCTTGGCCAGAACCTGGCCGCGCTCGACGTCCTCGCGCTTGGTGCCACGCAGCAACGCGCCGATGTTGTCGCCGGCCTCGCCGCGGTCCAGCAGCTTGCGGAACATCTCGACGCCCGTCACGATCGTCTTGGTCGTGTTGCGGATGCCCACGATCTCGACCTCGTCGCCCACGTTGACGATGCCGCGCTCGATGCGCCCCGTCACCACGGTGCCGCGGCCCGAGATGCTGAACACGTCCTCGATCGGCATCAGGAACGGACGGTCGGTCGCACGCGCCGGCTGCGGGATGTATTTGTCGACCTCGGCCATCAAGGCCAGGATCGCCTGCTCGCCCAGCTCGGGGTTCTTGTCCTCGAGCGCCATCAGGGCGGAGCCCTTGATGATCGGGATGTCGTCACCGGGGAACTGGTAGCTGCTCAGCAGCTCGCGCACTTCCATCTCCACGAGCTCCAGCAGCTCGGGGTCGTCCACCATGTCCACCTTGTTGAGGAACACCACCAGCGCGGGCACGCCAACCTGGCGGGCCAGCAGGATGTGCTCGCGCGTCTGCGGCATCGGGCCATCGGCCGCCGACACCACCAGGATCGCGCCGTCCATCTGCGCGGCACCCGTGATCATGTTCTTCACGTAGTCGGCGTGGCCGGGGCAGTCGACGTGGGCGTAATGCCGGTTCGCCGTCTCATACTCGACATGCGCCGTCGAGATCGTGATCCCGCGGGCCCGCTCCTCCGGAGCCTTGTCGATCTGGTCGTACGCCGTGTAGGTCGCGCCACCGGACTTCGCCAGGATCTTCGTGATCGCCGCCGTCAACGACGTCTTGCCATGGTCCACGTGACCGATGGTGCCGATGTTGCAGTGCGGCTTGTTCCGCTCGAATTTAGCCTTGGCCATCTCGTCTCTCCGTCGCCCGCCCTATGGCGGAGCCTGGTGGGAAATCTCGGTTCGCAGTTACCAGCGGTAGTGGCTGAACGCCTTGTTGGCTTCGGCCATCCGATGGGTGTCTTCGCGCTTCTTCACGGCGCTGCCACGGTTGTTCACCGCGTCGTGCAGCTCGTTCGAAAGCCGCTCCTCCATCGTGTGCTCGCCCCGCTTGCGGGCGCTGTCGATGATCCAGCGGATCGCCAGCGCCTGCCGCCGGTCCGTGCGGACCTCGACCGGCACCTGATACGTCGCGCCACCCACCCGGCGGCTGCGTACCTCGACGGCCGGCTTCACGTTCTCCAGCGCCTCGTGGAACATCCGCACGGCATCGGCCTGCGGGCCCCCGCGCTTCTTCAGCACGTCCAGCGCACCGTACACGATACCCTCGGCGGCGCTCTTCTTGCCGTCATACATCAGCGCGTTCATGAAGCGCGTCACCACGATGTCCCCGAACTTCGCGTCCGGCAGGATCTCGCGCTTGACGGCCTTGCGGCGTCGGCTCATCTCGGTCTCCCTCTACTTCGGACGCTTGGCGCCATACAGCGACCGGCGCTGACGACGCTTCGGCAGACCCTGCGTGTCGAGCACGCCGCGCAGGATGTGATAACGCACGCCCGGCAAGTCCTTCACGCGCCCGCCACGGATCAGCACGACGCTGTGCTCCTGCAGGTTGTGCCCCTCGCCGGGGATGTAGCTGACGACCTCGTAGCCGTTCGTCAGACGAACCTTCGCCACCTTGCGCAGCGCCGAGTTCGGCTTCTTCGGCGTCGTCGTGTAGACGCGCGTGCAAACGCCCCGCTTCTGCGGGCAGCCCTCCAGGGCCGGCACCTTGTTCCGCTTCGGAGCGGGCTCGCGCCCATTGGCAATCAACTGGTTGATGGTCGGCATACGCCTCTTCCGATCCCTGTGTCCTGTGCCCGGCCGCCTGGCCCACCCGCCATCCACAAGAACGCCCCGCAGCCCGGGCGGACCCGGTCGCGGAGGATACGGCTCATGACCTGAGCCCCACCAGAACAGGGGGGCGGCGCCATGCGCGGTTCTGTAAACAACGACCGGCCCGAACGGATCGGGTTCGTCGAGAGGCGGTTCACTACGCCCGCGACACCCCGGCGTCAACACCTGATCGGAAGTGAGGCCTGCAGCGACGGAGCGGACCAGTCATGCATGCAGTGCCGCAGCCGGCCCCAGGCCAGCGTTTTCGCCATAGCACGCGGTGACCGCCCCGAATCACGGAGCGGCCTGCAGTGCGCGAGTAGAAAGCATAGGGATCGTCGGGGGGCACCGCAAAAGCGGCGGATGCGTGCCGCCCGAGTCGGCACACGGACCCAAGGCCACACGTCGGCGCCCAGAAAGGCGCCCGGTCCTGCCCGACAGCGAGCAGGACCGGGGTGGAAGCCTACTCAGCCGCTTCGATCGCCGGGGTCTGCGTGCCCAGGCGCTGCTGGTCCCGTCCTGCCGCCACCTGGCGCAGCCGGTTCATCACGGAGCCCGTGCCCGCCGGGATCAGGCGGCCCACGATCACGTTCTCCTTCAGGCCGAGCAGGTTGTCGACCTTGCCCGCCGTCGCCGCCTCGGTCAGCACGCGGGTCGTCTCCTGGAACGACGCGGCGCTGATGAAGCTCTGTGTCTGCAGGCTCGCCTTCGTGATCCCCTGCAGCACCGGCATCGCCACCGCCGGACGCTCGTTCTCCTTCAGGCGCTTCTCGTTCTCCGCCTCGAACTCCAGCCGGTCCACCTGCTCGCCCTGCAGATAGGTCGTGTCGCCTGCTTCCAGGATCTCCACCTTCTGCAGCATCTGCCGGACGATGACCTCGATGTGCTTGTCGTTGATCTTCACGCCCTGCAGCCGGTAGACGTCCTGGATCTCGTTCACCAGGTAGTCCGACAGCGCCTCCACACCCAGCACCTTCAGAATGTCGTGCGGCACGCGCGGCCCGTCCACCAACGGGTCGCCCCGCCGCACGAAGTCGCCTTCCTGCACGCTGACGTGCTTGCCCTTCGGGATCAGGTACTCCGTGTCCTCGCCCGATTCGTCGTTCTTCACGATGACCCGGCGCTTGGCCTTGTAGTCCTTCCCGAACTCCACGCGCCCATCCATCTCGGCGATGATCGCATGGTCCTTCGGCCGCCGGGCCTCGAACAGCTCCGCCACGCGCGGCAGGCCGCCCGTGATGTCGCGCGTCTTGCTGCCTTCCCGCGGGATCCGGGCAAGCACGTCGCCCGCCGCCACCGAGGCCCCGTTCTCCACCGACAAGATCGAGTCGGGGTTGAGGAAGTAGCGCGCCTCCGCCCCGGTCGGCAGCTTCAGCACCTCGCCCGCCTCGTCCTTCAGCTGCAGCCGCGGCCGCAGGTCCACGCTCTTGCTGGCCTGCTTGTAGTCCACCACCACCCGCGACGTCAGGCCGGTCACCTCGTCCATCCGCTCAACGAGCGTCACGCCGTCCAGCAGGTCCAGGTACTCTACCCGGCCGCCACGCTCCGTGATGATCGGCAGCGTGTAGGGGTCCCACTCGGCCAGCTTGTCCTGCCGCTTCACCGTGGCGCCGTCGTCCACCAGCAGGCGCGAGCCGTATGGCACGCGGAACCGCGCGCGTTCCCGGCCCTTGTCGTCCCGCAGCACCATCTCGCAGTTCCGCGACATCACCACGGGCACGCCCATGGAGTTGTTGACCACGTTGCGGTTGTTGATCTGCAGCGTGCCGTCGTGGCTCGCCTCGACGTTGCTCACCTCCGCCCCCCGCTGCGCCGCGCCGCCGATGTGGAACGTCCGCATCGTCAGCTGCGTGCCGGGTTCGCCGATCGACTGGGCGGCAATCACGCCCACCGCCTCGCCGATGTTCACCGGCGTGCCCCGGGCCAGGTCGCGGCCGTAGCAGGCGCCACACACGCCGACCCGGCTGTCGCACGTCAGCACGGAGCGGATCTTCACCGTCTCGACGTTCTGCTTCTCCAGCAGGTCCGCCTCCGGCTCCTCGATCAGCGTGTTCCGCGCGATCAGCACGGCGTTGGTCACGGGGTCCAGCACGTCCTCGGCCGTCGTCCGCCCCAGCGTCCGCTCGCTCAGGCTGCTCACCACCTCGCCGCCGTCCATCACCGCACTCACGGTCAGGCCGCGCTCGGTGTTGCAGTCGGGCTCGACGATGATGCAGTCCTGCGCCACGTCCACCAAGCGCCGCGTCAGGTAGCCGGAGTTCGCCGTCTTCAACGCCGTGTCCGCCAGGCCCTTGCGGGCGCCGTGGGTCGAGTTGAAGTATTCGAGGACGGAGAGCCCTTCCTTGAAGTTGGCGATGATCGGCTGCTCGATGATCTCGCCCGAGGGCTTGGCCATCAGGCCGCGCATGCCGGCCAGCTGCCGCATCTGCGCCGGGCTGCCACGCGCGCCGGAATGGCTCATCATCCAAACGGAGTTGGTCTGGATCCCGACCTCCTGCCGGCTGATCTCCTTCATCATGGCCCCCGCCACCTCGTCCGTGCAGCGCGACCAGGCGTCCACCACCTTGTTATAGCGCTCGCCGGCCGTGATCAGGCCGTCCTGATACTGCTGCTCGAACTCCTTTACCTCGTTCTGCGTCTTCAGGATCAGCTCCGGCTTGCTGTCCGGGATGATCAGGTCGTCCTTGCCGAAGCTCAGCCCCGCCATGGCCGCATGCTTGAACCCGATGCCCATCATCCGGTCGGCGAAGATCACGCATTCCTTTTGGCCGCAGTGGCGATAGACCGCGTCAATCACGTCCGACACGTTCTTCTTCGTCAGCTGCCGGTTCAGCAGGCTGAACGGCACGTTGACGTTGGCCGGCAGGATCTGCCCGATGAGCATCCGACCCGGCGTCGTCACCACGATCTCGCGCGTCTTCTCGCCAGCCGCGTCAACCGAATGCCAGCGCGCCCGGATCTTGTCGTGCAGCTGGATGGCCTTGGCCTGCAGCGCGAACTCGATCTCGCCGATGCTGCCGAAGGCCGGGCACTTCTTCTCGTCCGCGACCCGGAACTCGGGGGTCTCGAGGCTGAGGTAGTACAGCCCCAGTACGATGTCCTGGCTGGGCACGATGATCGGCTTGCCGTTGGCCGGGCTCAGGATGTTGTTGGTGCTCATCATCAGCACCCGCGCCTCCAGCTGCGCCTCCAGGCTCAGCGGCACGTGCACCGCCATCTGGTCGCCGTCGAAGTCCGCGTTGAACGCCGTGCAGACCAGCGGGTGCAGCTGGATCGCCTTGCCCTCGATCAGCACGGGCTCGAACGCCTGGATGCCCAGCCGGTGCAGCGTCGGCGCGCGGTTCAGCATCACCGGATGCTCGCGGATCACCTCCTCCAGGATGTCCCACACCTCGGGACGCTCCTTTTCCACCATGCGCTTGGCGGCCTTGATGGTGGTCGCGTGGCCGTACTTCTCCAGCTTGGAGTAGATGAACGGCTTGAACAGCTCGAGCGCCATCTTCTTCGGCAGGCCGCACTGGTGCAGCTTCAGCTCGGGCCCTACCACGATCACCGAACGGCCGGAGTAGTCCACCCGCTTGCCCAGCAGGTTCTGCCGGAACCGGCCCTGCTTGCCCTTCAGCATGTCGCTCAGGCTCTTCAGCGGGCGCTTGTTCGCCCCCGTGATGGCCCGGCCGCGGCGCCCGTTGTCGAACAGCGCGTCCACGCTCTCCTGCAGCATGCGCTTCTCGTTGCGCACGATGATGTCGGGCGCCCGCAGCTCGATCAGCCGCTTCAAGCGGTTGTTGCGGTTGATCACCCGGCGATACAGGTCGTTCAGGTCGCTCGTCGCGAACCGCCCGCCATCCAGCGGCACCAGCGGACGCAGCTCCGGCGGGATCACCGGCACATGCGTCAGGATCATCCACTCGGGATTGGCGCCGCTCTCGCTGAATGCCTCGATCAGCTTCAGCCGCTTGACCAGCTTCTTGCGCTTGGCCTCGCTCGTCGTCTCCTTCAGCTCGGCGCGCAGCCGCACCTTGTCGGCGTCCGTGTCGATCCCGTGCAGGATCTTCTTGATCGCCTCGGCACCGATCCCGACCTCGAACTCCTCGCCGAACTCATCCACCTTGGACGTGAACTGGTCCTCGGTCAGCAGCTGGAACTGCTTCAGGTCCGTGACGCCGGGGTCGAGAACCACGTAGCTCTCGAAATACAGGATCTTCTCCAGCTCCTTCAGCGTCAGGTCCACCATCAGCCCGATGCGGCTGGGCAGGCTCTTGAGGAACCAGATGTGCGCGACGGGGCTGGCCAGCTCGATATGGCCCATCCGCTCCCGGCGGACCTTGGCCAGCGTCACCTCCACGCCGCACTTCTCGCAGATGATCCCGCGGAACTTCATGCGCTTGTACTTGCCGCACAGGCACTCGTAGTCCTTGATCGGGCCGAAGATGCGGGCGCAGAACAGCCCGTCCCGCTCCGGCTTGAACGTCCGGTAGTTGATCGTCTCCGGCTTCTTGATCTCGCCGTAGGACCAGCTCTTGATCTGCTCCGGGCTCGCGATCTGGATCTTGATCTGGTCGAAGGTCAGCGTGGAGCCGGCCTGGCCCAGGATCTTCATCAGTTCGTTCATGCATCGAACCTTTCAACAATGGCGACGGCCGGAACGCCCGGCCGTCGGAAAAACCAAGTCCGGATCACGCCGGGCGGGAGTCGAGGTCCACGTTCAGGCCCAGCGACTTCAGCTCCTTGACCAGGACGTTGAAGCTCTCGGGGATGCCGGCCTCGAACGTGTCTTGCTCGCGCACGATCGCCTCGTAGACCTTGGTCCGGCCCGACACGTCGTCGGACTTCACCGTCAGCATCTCCTGCAGCGTGTAGGCAGCCCCGTACGCCTCCAGCGCCCAGACCTCCATCTCGCCGAACCGCTGGCCGCCGAACTGCGCCTTGCCACCCAGCGGCTGCTGCGTCACCAGGCTGTACGGCCCGATCGACCGCGCGTGGATCTTGTCGTCCACCAGGTGGTGCAGCTTCAGCATGTAAATGTAGCCGACGGTCACCCGGCGCTCGAACGGCTCGCCCGTCCGCCCGTCGGTCAGCTGCACCTGGCCCGACGTGTTCAGCCCGGCCTTCGTCAGCATGCCCTCGATGTCGCTCATCCGCGCGCCATCGAACACCGGCGTCGCGATCGGGATGCCCTTCTTAAGGTTGTCCGACAGCTCCAGCAGCTGTACCGTGCTCATCGGCTCGATCTGCTCCTTGTAGACCTCGTCGCCATAGATGTCCTGCAGCCGCTCCAGCAATGCCTCGCGCTGGGCGCCGGTGCGACGATACTCGTCCACCAGCTCGCCGACCTGCTTGCCCAGCGTGGCGCAGGCCCAGCCCAGATGCGTCTCCAGGATCTGCCCGACGTTCATGCGGCTCGGCACGCCCAGCGGGTTCAGCACCAGGTCGACATGCGTGCCATCCTCCAGGAACGGCATGTCCTCCACCGGGGTCACGCGGGACACGACGCCCTTGTTGCCATGCCGCCCGGCCATCTTGTCGCCCGGCTGCAGCTTGCGCTTCACCGCCACGAACACCTTGACCATCTTCATGACACCGGGCGGCAGTTCGTCACCCCGCTGCAGCTTCTCGACCTTGCCGTCGAAGCGCGCCTGCAGCCGGGCCACGGCCCCGTCGAACTCGCGCTTCAGCGTCTCGATCTCGGCCATCACCGCATCCTCGGACACGCCGATGTTGCGCCAGGCGCCCCGCGGGTGCTCCGCCAGGATCTCCTCGTTCAACACCGTGCCGGCCTTGATGCCGCGGAACCCGCCGGCGGCCTTACGCCCCAGCAGCTTCTCCCGCAGCCGGTTCAGGAACGAACGCTCCTGGATCGCCCGCTCGTCGTCCCGGTCCTTGGCCAGCCGCTCGATCTCCGACCGCTCGATCGCCATCGCGCGCTCGTCCTTGTCCACGCCGCGGCGGCTGAACACCCGAACGTCCACGATGGTCCCGGTCACACCCGGCGGCAGCTTCAGCGACGTGTCGCGAACGTCGCTCGCCTTCTCGCCGAAGATCGCCCGCAGCAGCTTCTCCTCGGGCGTCATCGGGCTCTCGCCCTTCGGCGTCACCTTGCCCACCAGGATGTCGCCCGGGTTCACCTCGGCCCCGATGTAGACGATCCCGGCCTCGTCGAGGTTCTTCAGCGCCTCCTCGCCCACGTTCGGGATGTCGCGGGTGATCTCCTCCTGGCCCAGCTTCGTGTCGCGGGCCATCACCTCGAACTCCTCGATGTGGATCGAGGTGAAGACGTCGTCCCGCGCGATCCGCTCGCTGATCAGGATGCTGTCCTCGAAGTTGTAGCCGTTCCACGGCATGAACGCGCACAGTACGTTCCGGCCCAGGGCCAGCTCGCCCAGCTCCGTGCTCGGCCCGTCGGCGATGATGTCGCCGACCACCACCCGGTCACCCACGCGCACCAGCGGACGCTGGTTGATGCAGGTGCTCTGGTTGCTCCGCATGTACTTCCGCAGCCGGTAGATATCCACGCCGTGCGTCGCGCCATCGTCGCCCGTCGCCCGCACCACGATGCGCGCGCCGTCGATCTGGTCCACGATCCCCGGCCGCTTGGCCACGATCGTCGCCCCGCTGTCGCGGGCCACCGCCGCCTCCATGCCCGTGCCCACCAGCGGCGCGTCGGCGCGGATCAGCGGCACCGCCTGCCGCTGCATGTTGGACCCCATCAGCGCCCGGTTCGCGTCGTCGTTCTCCAGGAACGGGATCAGCGCCGCGGCCACCGACACCAGCTGCCGCGGGCTTACGTCCACCGCCGTCACGTCCTCGGGCTTCACCAGCCGAAAGTCGCCCTGCTTGCGCACGGACACCAGCTCGTTGGTGAACTTCCCGCCGCTGTCCGTCGGCGCATCGGCCTGCGCCACGACCAGGCGCTCCTCCTCCATCGCCGACAGGTACTTCCAGCCGTCCTGGACCGTGCCGTCCTTCACCAGGCGGTACGGCGTCTCGATGAAGCCGTACTTGTTCACCTTGGCATAGGTCGCCAGCGAGTTAATCAGCCCGATGTTCGGCCCCTCCGGCGTCTCGATCGGGCAGATGCGGCCGTAATGCGTCGGGTGCACGTCGCGCACCTCAAAGCCCGCCCGCTCCCGCGTCAACCCGCCCGGGCCAAGCGCGGACAGGCGGCGCTTATGCGTCACTTCCGACAACGGATTCGTCTGGTCCATGAACTGGCTCAGCTGGCTCGACCCGAAGAACTCCCGCACCGCCGCCGCCGCGGGCTTCGCGTTGATCAGGTCGTGCGGCATCACCGTGTCGATGTCGACGCTGCCCATCCGCTCGCGGATCGCCCGCTCCATCCGCAGCAGCCCCAGCCGATACTGGTTCTCCATCAGCTCGCCGACGGACCGCACGCGGCGGTTGCCCAGGTTGTCGATGTCGTCGATCGTGCCGCGCCCGTCCTTCAGCTCGCACATGATCTTGACGGTGCGGAGGATGTCTTCCTTGCGGAGCACACGCTGCGTGTCGAGCGTCTCCTGCCCCAGGCGCATGTTCATCTTGACCCGGCCCACGGCACTCAGGTCATACCGGTCGGCATCGAAGAACAACCCGCGGAACAAGGCCTCGGCCGTCTCCGGCGTCGGCGGCTCGCCCGGGCGCATCACCCGGTAAATGTCCACCAGCGCGTCGTCGCGGTTCGCGTTCTTGTCCACCGCCAAGGTGTTGCGCAGCCACGGCCCGTTCGACTGGTCCACCGCCAGCGTCGCCAGGCGGTCGATGCCCGCATCCTCGAGCGCCGCCAGACGCGCCTCGGCCAGCTCCTCGCCCGCCTCGGCGTAGATCTCGCCCGTCTCCTCGTTGACCATGTCCACGGCCACGTACCGCCCGAGCAGGTCCGCCCGGCCGACCAGCACCGTCTTCGTGACCTCGGCCACCTTGCGCGCCGTCCGCGCGTTCAGCTTCGCCCCGGCCTCCGCCACCGTCAGGCCCGTATCCGCGTCGATCAGCGGCTCCGCCAGCGTGATCCCGCGATACGCATCGGCCTCGAACGGCCGCGCCCAACCCTTGGGCGTGCGCATGAACACCACCTGGCCGTAGAAGAACGTCAGGATCTCCTCGGGATCCATCCCGCGGATCTCTCCGATGTCCACCGTCTCGCCCGCGGCCTCCCGCTCGGCGCGCATCTTCTCCGTCGCCGTGTTCTCCAGCGCATACAGCAGCGTCGTCACCGGCAGCTTCCGCTTCCGGTCGATCCGCACGTACACCAGGTCCTTGCTGTCGAACTCGAAGTCGAGCCACGAGCCGCGATACGGGATCACCCGGGCCGCGAACAGATACTTGCCGCTGCTGTGCGTCTTGCCCTTGTCATGGTCGAAGAACACGCCGGGGCTGCGGTGCATCTGGCTCACGATGACCCGCTCGGTGCCGTTGATGATGAACGTGCCGTTCTCCGTCATGAGCGGCATGTCGCCCATGTACACCGGCTGTTCCTTGATGTCCCGGATGCTGCGGGCGCCCGTGTCCTCGTCCAGGTCCCACACGATCAGCCGCAGGATCACCTTCAACGGCGCGGCGAAGGTCATGCCGCGCTGGATGCACTCCTCGACGTCGTACTTCGGCTCCTCCAGCTCGTAGTTGACGAACTCCAGCCGGCCGCGGCCCGCGAAGTCGTCGATCGGGAACACCGACTTGAACACCTCCTGCAGCCCGGTCTGCGTCCGGCTATCCGGCGGCACCACCATCTGCAGGAACGCCTCGTAGCTCGAGCGCTGCACATCGATCAGGTTGGGCATCGGGGCCACTTCGGGGATGCGCCCGAAGCTCTTGCGGATGCGCTTCTGTCCCGTGAACGACTTGCTGATCGCGTTCATCGCCAATCCTTACCCAGAGTGAAGGAGACGGCGCTCCGCCCCCTTACGCACGTCCGTGGCCTGCAAATCCCCGGCCACCAGGGTCGTTCGCGGAACGTCGGACCGGCGCAAAGGCCCGTCCGCCGCCCGAAAACGGGTGAGCGGGCCGAAACCGATACCGGTTTCCGCCCGCCCGCTCGCGATGCCACCCGGCCGTCTTCGGCCGGGTCACCCGGCCGTCCTCGGCCGGGCCACCCGGCCGTCCTCGGCCGGGGTCGGGGCGCTACTTGACTTCGACGGTCGCGCCCTGGTCTTCGAGCTGCTTCTTCAGCTTGGCAGCCTCGTCCTTCGTTACCGCTTCCTTCACCACCTTCGGCGCACCCTCGACGAGGTCCTTGGCTTCCTTCAGCCCCAGACCCGTGATGGTGCGAATTTCCTTGATGACGTTGATCTTCTTCTCGCCAACGCCCGTCAGCGTCACCGTGAACTCGGTCTGCTCCTCCACCGGGGCGGCGGCGACAGCCGGGCCAGCGGCGGCGGCGGCAACCGGCGCCGCGGCCGAAACGCCCCACTTCTCCTCGAGCATCTTGGAAAGGTCCGCCGCCTCGAGAACGGTGAGCGTGGACAGTTCTTCAACCAGTCGTGCCAAATCGGCCATGTCGATCTTCCTTATCTAGTCCCTGAGTGGTTCCATGCAAGCCGCCCGGCCGTCTGCCCGGCAGGCCCGCGTGTGCTTGGGCGGGCTGCGGTCAGGCCGCCTCCGCCACGGCCTCCGTCTCGTCCTTCTTGGCATAGGCCCCGAAGACCCGTGCGAGCTGTCCGGCCGGTGCCGCGAGCACGCCGGCGATCCGCGTGGCGGGCGCTTGAATCAGCCCCACCAGCTTCCCGCGCAACGCATCGAGCGACGGCAGCTCCGCCAACGCCTTGATCCCGCTCGCATCCAGCGAATGGGCTCCAAGGGCGCCGCCGAGCACGACGAACTTCTCGTTGATCTTGGCGTAGTCCACGGCCGCCTTCGCCACCGCCACCGGGTCCATCGACCACGCAAGCGCGGTCGGACCCTTCAGCATCGGCTTGATGGACGTGAACCGGGTCCCATCCAGGGCGAGGACGGCCAGCCGGTTCTTCGCGACCTTGTAGGTCGAACCCGATGCCCGCATCCGGCGTCGCAGCTCCGAAACCTCGGACACCGTCATCCCGTTGTTTTGGGTGACGACGACCATGTTCGTCGATGCGAAGACCTGACCGAGCACGGATACGAACTCTCGCTTCTCCGTACGGTCCAAAACTCGTCTCCTGCTGGCCTCGGCGCGTTTGGACCGCGCTTCGGCCGGGTAAACCCCGGTGCCGCCCCCATGGCGACACCGCCGCCTGTCCCAGGACCCCCCAACGATGCGGGGACCTTCTAGCCGGAACCGCTCGGGCCCCCCGGACGCGAACGCCCGGAAATCCTTCGCTTCCCCGTCTCCGCGCGCGGGCGCCTGAGCCCTTTACCGCCCCGATGGGGCGACGTGCAGTCTTGGACAGGTCTCGAGACGGCCCGAAGGCCGCCCCTGCGCGCCGGCCCCGAAAGGCCGGCGAATTCTCCTACGCCGCGGCGACCAGGCTTGAGACGTCCAGCCGGATGCCCGGCCCCATCGTCGAGCTCAGCGACGCCTTCTGCAGATACGTTCCCTTCGCCCCCGTCGGCTTGGCCTTCTGGATCGCGTCCACGAAAACCCGAATGTTCTCCGCCAGCTTCGCATCCTCGAAGCTCGCCTTGCCCACCCCGGCATGAATGATCCCGGCCTTCTCCGCCCGGTACTCGACCTGTCCGCTCTTGGCGGCCGTCACGGCGCCCTTCACGTCCATCGTCACTGTGCCCAGCTTCGGGTTCGGCATCAGGCCGCGCGGGCCCAGGATCTTGCCCAGCCGCCCCACCAGCGCCATCATGTCCGGCGTCGCGATGCAGCGGTCGAACCCGAACTCGCCCGCCTGGCACTTCTCCGCCAGGTCCTCGGCGCCCACGATGTCCGCGCCCGCGGCCCGAGCCTCGTCGGCCTTGGCGCCACGCGCGAACACGCCCACCCGCAGCGTCTTGCCCGTGCCGTTCGGCAGGCTCAGCAGCCCGCGCACCATCTGGTCCGCATGCCGCGGATCGATGCCCAGGTTCATGCTCAGCTCGACCGTCTCGTCGAACTTCGCCTTCGCGTTGGACCGCACCAGCGCGATGGCCTCCTCCAGCGGATAGGCCTTGTTGCGGTCGAACGTCTCGTACCCGGCCTTCAGGCGCTTGTCGTGTGCCATGATCTAGCCCTCCACCACGGTCAGGCCCATCGAACGCGCGCTGCCGCTCAGCATGCGGACGGCCGCATCCATGTCGTTGGCGTTCATGTCCTTCATCTTCGTCTCGGCGATCTCGCGCAGCTGCGCCATCGTCACCTTGCCCACCGCCGCACCCTTGCCGGGCGTCGTCGTGCCCTTCGTGATCCCCGCCGCCTTCTTCAGGAAATAGGTGTTCGGCGGCGTCTTCATGATGAAGGTGAACGTCCGGTCGCCGAAGGCCGTGATCACGACCGGCGTCGGCGTCCCGGGCTCCATGCCCTGCGTCGCCGCGTTGAACTCCTTGCAAAACTGCATGATGTTCAATCCGCGCTGACCCAGCGCCGGGCCGACGGGCGGCGAAGGGTTCGCCTTGCCCGCAGCGATCTGCAACTTGATGTAGCCGACGATCTTCTTGGCCAACTGCCCGGCACCTTTCGGTCGCAGGACCGCGGTTCATGACGGACCCGGCCGCCGTTCGGCAGCCCGGGACCTCCCGCGTTCCAGAGTGAGGGCGCGCCTATAGCCGAGCCACGACCGCCCGTCCAGCACATTCACGCATCCCAGGCCGGCGTTCCTCGGCGAGGCCACCCATCGAACCACCAGGGTGGCGTTCCGCCACCTTCTCAAACACCAGGGTGGCGTTCCGCCACCTTCTCAGACACCAGGGTGGCGTTCCGCGGCGCCGCCACTATACAGGGCATCACCCCAAGCTCCACAGAAGGTGCGACCATGGCCATCACGCCCGGCACGACCCCCGCCCCCACCCCCCGCTTCAACGAGACCGCCCTCGCGATCGCGGTCGCCTTCGTCATCTCCATCGTCCTGGCCACCGTCGTCACCGGCAACCCCTTCCGGGCGCTCCGCCTCGCCTACACCGACTACAGCGGAACCCCCGCCGCTGGCGCCCCCAAGGCCTCCACCACCCGCGCCCCGGCCACCGCAACACCGCCCGCCGCTCACCCTTCGGCCAGCGACACCAAGACCAACGGCTGACAACGGCCGCGCGGGCAGGGCTGCCGACGGCAGCAGCCCGCCCCGTTCCGCGAGTTCGAGGAAGGCGCGGGTCGTCACGACGTCGATGTCGGCGTCGATCCCCTGGTTGGCGACGATCCGGGGCAGCCGCCCGTTGTCATGGAGGACGATCGCCGCCGCCGCCGTGCCCTCCAGCGCGCCGACCAGCCACTCGACGACCGCGGTCTCTCCGCCGTTCCGCGTCGTGAAGCCGGGTTCGGACAGCCGGGCCAGGGCGATGGCGCATCCCGTCTCGGTCGGCTCCACCCGGACCGGCGTGTCGCTTCCGGGCCGGGCGCCCGCCTCGATCCTGGACCGGACCGTCTCCGCACCCGGTTTCCCGGGCTCGCGGGTCACCTCCTCCAGCGCGACGTCCACCGGAACGACGACCCCGCCCGCCTGATGCAGCAGGTCAGGAGCCCGGCATGCGCCAAATGGATCAGCGGACTCGCATCCGGCACGATGAGGTCCGGGCGAGCGATCGGCTGCGTCGCCGGCGGCCGGGTCATCGCGCGGTCAGAGCACCAGCTCGATCAGGAACGGCCCCGGCCGCGCATTGGCCTGCGCGAAGACGTCGGCGAACGCCTCCAGCGTCTCGACCCGGGCCGCCTCCACGCCCATGCCGCCGGCCAGCTGCACCCAGTCGAGGTTCGGGTTGCCCAGGTCCAGCATGTCCATCGCCGTCCGCCCGGGGTTGGCGCCCACGCCGCGGTACTCGCCCAGCAAGATCGCGTATTTCCGGTTGGCGAAGATGACGGTCGTCACGTCCAGCCGCTCCCGCGCCTGGGTCCACAGCCCCTGCAGCGAGTACATCGCCGAGCCGTCCGCCTGCAGGTTCACCACCCGCCGCCCGGGCGCCCCCACCGCCGCCCCGGTCGCCAGCGGGATCCCCACCCCGATCGCCCCGCCGGTCAGCTGCAGCCAGTCATGCGGCGCCGCCTCCATCGTGGCGGGGAAGAACGCCCGCCCGAAGCTCACGCTCTCATCCACCACGATCGCGCCCTCGGGCAGCAGCGCCGCCAGCGACTGCGCGAAGCTCTCCGACGTGATCGCCCCCCGCGCCGGTTCGGGCCGGGTCCCGCGGGGCGCCCCCCGGGGCGCCACGGCCGGCGTGGCCCCCACCGCCTCGGCCAGCCGCGCCAACGCGTCCGGCAGGTCCTGCTCGGGCCGGGCCAGCACATGCACCTGGCAGTCGGGCGGCGCCATCAGCCCGGGCTTGCCGGGATAGGCGAAGAAGCCCACGGGCGCCGCGGCCCCCACCAGCACCAGGTGCCTCACCCCGGCCAACGTCGCCACCGCCTGGTCCACCGGATAGGGCACCCGCTCCATCCGCGTCCGCCCGGCCCCCCGCTCCATCCGCGCATTGCTCGTCTGCGCCAGCATCCGCGCGCCCGTCGCATCCAGTATGCCCTGCGCCATGGCCAGCGTGTCCGCCCGCAACGCCCGCCCGCCCATGATCAGCATCGCCGGCTCGCCCGAGCGCAGCGCCCGCGCCGCCCCCTGCACCGCATCCGGCGACACGGGGGGCGTCGGCACGTCGGGCAGCCGCACCGCCACCACGCCGCCCTCGTCCCAGCACGTGTCCGACGGCAGGATCAGCGTCGCGACGCCGCCCGGCGCGGTCCGTGCTGCCTGCACCGCCACCGCCGCGTCCGCCCCCACCGTCGCGGCCAGCGTGGCCGTGCGCGTCCAGGCCGAGACCGGCCGCGCCCACCCCTCCGTGTCCGCCGTCAGCGGCGCGTCCAGCTTGCGGTGATACGTCGCCTGGTCGCCCACGATGTTCACCATCGGCGAGCGGGCCCGCCGGGCGTTGTGCAGGTTCGCCAGCCCGTTCGCCAGGCCGGGGCCGCAGTGCAGCAGCGTGCAGGCCGGGCGCTCCTGCATCCGCGCATAGCCGTCCGCCGCCCCGGTCACCACGTTCTCCTGCATCCCCAGCACGCAGCGCATGCCCGGGATGCGGTCCAGCGCCGCCACGAAATGCATCTCCGACGTGCCGGGATTGGCAAAGCACGTGTCCACCCCGCAGGCCAGCAGGGTGTGCACCAGACTTTCGGCCCCGTTCATCGCGCGTCTCCATTCCCTGTCCTGCCCCGCCGGGTAACGCTGGCGTCGCCGCCTCGTCTCACTGGGGCGCGTTCAGCCGCCGTTCCATCTCGGCATTGGTCTTCTGGAACTCCGTCAGCAGCAGATCGCACCCGGCCTTCGTCGACTCGCACAGCATGTCCATCTTGACGGTCGTCGCCTTCCCGTCCGTCACGATCTGCCGCCGCACCGCCGAGGGGTAGGGGCCGGTGCCCTTGGCCGGGAACGACCACGACGTGCGCGTCGCCGGGTCGTCGAAGATGAGCCAGCCGCCCTGCGACGACAGCTTCACGTCGCCGCGCAGGCTCAACCCATGCAGCGCGTCGGCGACCGTCGGATAGCCGAACGTTGCCCGCTCCGCCGCCGTCGGCTGTTGCGCCGGCCCCGCCGCCTCGGGCGCGCCCGGCTTCTGACCCGGGGCCGCAGGGCCGCCCGGCTTCTGGCCCGCCGGCCGCCCCGGCGTGTGCCCAGGCGGCGTCTGCGCCGCCGCACCCCCGGCGAGGGCCGCCGCCATTGTCAGCACTCCGGCCAGCACCCCGCCTGGCACCCCGCCTGGCACCCATCGTGAAGTCATCCGCCGTCCTCGTCCCGCATCCACCCACCTCGCTGCAGCGGAACCGTGCCCGCCCGCCCCCACCTTGGCAACCACCCCCTGGCCGGCCTACCCATGCGGCACCGAAACCAAGGGACCCCGTCCGCGATGACGACCATCCTCTACCCCGAGCGCATGTACGACGACGACCAGCACGAGCGCCCCATCTTCGGCCCCGGTGCCACCATCCTAATGCGCGACACCACCCTGCTGCAGGAGCTGTCGGACGCCGACTGCGCCGCAGCCCAGGGCCTGATGATCTTCCGCCAGTACGTCACCGAAGCCGACATGCAGCGCATGCCGAACCTGCGCGCCATCGTTCGCATGGGCGTCGGCTACGACCGCATCGACCGTGCCGCCGCCGCCCGGCGCGGCATCACCGTCTGCAACGTGCCGGACTACGGCACGACGGAGGTCGCCGACCACGCCATCGCGCTGGCCCTCGCGCTGCGCCGGGCCTTGTTCCTGCACCACGACGCGCTGCGCGACGGCGCCGCCACCAACTGGTGGGCGACCCGCACCCCGCTGCTGCGCCGCACCAGCAGCCAGACCTTCGGCGTCGTCGGCCTCGGCCGCATCGGCACAGCCGCCGCGCTGCGGGCCAAGGCGCTGGGCTTCCGCGTCACCTTCTTCGACCCCGCCCGCCCGAACGGCGCCGACCTCGCCCTCGGCGTCGCCCGCGCCGCCACCCTGCACGACCTGCTGCACCAGTCCGACATCGTCTCCATGCACGTCCCGGAGACGCCGGACACCATCGGCATGATGGGCGCCGCGGAGTTCGCCGCCATGCCCGCCGACAGCGTCTTCATCGACACCGCCCGCGGCACCAAC
>CBDCAI010000001.1:0-82360 GCA_965213845.1 Acetobacteraceae bacterium | reverse complement strand
ATCCCGTGGATGTTGTCGGCGTCCGGCCCGTAGCAGGTGGCCTGCGTGCCCTGATACAGCGTGTAGAACCGCGCATCCGTCAGCCCCGGCGCGCTGTAGTGCCGCACCGCCTCGCCCGTCACCGCCCGGTGCGACGCCGCCACCGCCTGCGCGATCGGCTGCTCCGGCGGGAACACGCAGCCATCGGCCATGAACCCGCCCCACGACACCACCATCCGCGCGCCCCGCAGCCGCTCGTCCTGCCCGGCCTCGGCCACCAGCGCCTCGATCTCGCCGGCGATCACGCGGCAGGACTGGCCCGGCATCACCCCCACCCGCACCCCCAGCTTGGCCCGGGTCGCCACGCTGCTGTTCCACTCCCCCCCTTCGATGGTGCCGATGTTGACGTTGATCGGGTGGTTCTCCGCGGCAAAGGCCCGGGTGCCGCAGCTCGGCCCGGTTTCATCCGCGTCTCGTAGGCGCGGAACATACCCCATCAGCACCGCCGCCGCCTCGATGGCGTTCACCCCCGCATGCATCTCCCGCACATGCGCCGGGCGGCCGGTCACCGTCACCCAGGCCCAGACGACGCCCACCTCGGCCACGTACAGCGCGGGATAGCCCGGCCCGGGCTCGGGGATCAGGCAGGCATCCGGCTTCTCCAGCGCATGCATCACCGCCAGCGCCCCGTTGCCCGTGCACTCCTCCTCGATGACCGCGGCCAGCTGCACTTGGGCCGCCGGCTGCAACCCGGCCCGGCGCAGCGCCTGCATCGCCATCGCGATCGACACCAGCCCCGCCTTCATGTCCCCCGCGCCCCGCCCGTACATCCGCCCGTTCCGCACCTGCGGGTCGAAGGGCGGCGTCGTCCACAGATCGGCTGCCCCCTCGGGCACCACGTCCACATGGCCCTGCAGCATCAGGCTGCGCCCCGTCGCCGCACGCGGGCGGTGCACGGCCGCCACGTTGTCCCGCCCGGCATACGACACGAGCGGCGGCGAGAACCCGGGCACCCCCGCCAGCCGGCCGGGATCGGTGGGGACCCGCATCGGCACCAGGCCCAGACCCTCGTACACGCCCGCCATCGCGTCCAGGCACCCGGCCTCCTGCCCCAGCAGGCTGCGGTGCCGCACCAGCTGCGCCAGCAACGCCACCGCGTCGTCGCGCAGGCCGTCCACCGCCGCCAGCACCGCCCGCACCATCCCGGGCTCCAGCCCGTCCGGTGCCTCGACCGTCTCGTCCGACCCCATTCCCATTCCCATTCCCATCCCGCTCGCCACGCCCCCCATGCTATACTCCCCCCATGCTCTCCCCCCGAATCCGCCGGCTCTCGGAGCGCCTGGTCAACCGCATCGCCGCCGGCGAGGTGATCGAGCGCCCGGCCGCCGCGGTGAAGGAACTGGTCGAGAACGCGCTCGACGCCGGCGCCACCCGCATCGCCGTCACGCTCGAGGGCGGCGGCATCGCCCGCATCGTGGTCGAGGACGACGGCACCGGCATGGGCCCCGAGGACCTGGTGCTGGCCGTCGAGCGCCACTGCACCAGCAAGCTCGAGGACGACGACCAGCTCGTCCGGATCGCCACGCTGGGCTTCCGCGGCGAGGCGCTGCCCAGCATCGGTGCCGCCGCCCGCCTCGAGATCGCCACCCGGCGCCGCGGCGACGCGACCGGCCACCGCATCCGCGTCGAGGGCGGCCGAGTCTTCCCCGTCGAGCCCGCCGGCGTCGCCTACGGCACGCGGGTCGTGGTCGCCGACCTGTTCTTCGCCACCCCGGCCCGGCGCAAGTTCCTCAAGTCGCCCCGCACCGAGGCCGAGCACGCCGAGCAGGCGGTCCGCCGCCTGGCCTTCGCCGCGCCCGCCGTCGCCCTGCGCCTCGACACCGACGGCCGCACCGTCTTCGACCTGCCGGCCCAGGACCAGGCCACCCGCGTCGCCGCCCTGCTCGGCACCCCCCTCTCCCCCTCAGGCGCCTGCCCCTCCGGCGCCTCCCTTCTCATCATCCGGGCGGAGCGCGACGGCCTCCGCCTCGGCGGCTACGCGGCCCCCCCGAGCCAAACCCGCGCCACCGCCGCCCATCAGAGCCTCGTCGTGAACGGCCGCCCCGTCGCCGATCCCGTCCTGCGCACCGCCGTCCGCGTCGCCTATCGCGACGTGATCGAATACGGCCGCCACCCCGTCGTGGCGCTGTACCTCGACGTCCCGGCCGAGACGCTCGACGTCAACGTGCACCCGGCCAAGACCGAGCTCCGCTTCCAGGACCCGGCCGCCCTCCGCGGCCTGGTCATCTCCGGGCTGCGCGCCGCCCTGGGCACCGGCGCCGGCGCCGCCGTCCCCCATTTCGCCCCCCGCTTCGCACCCCGGCCCCATCTGCACCTGGTCGCCAGCCGCTCCACTGCCCACCACCCCGCTGCCCACCACCCCCCTGCCCATCACCCCGCTGCCCACCATCCCGCCACATCGGGGCTCGCCGAGGCCGCGCCCCTGTTCGGCACCCTGCTGGCGCCGGGCGGCCGGGCGCTCGCCGCGCCGCTGCCCCACCCCGAACACCCGCTGGGCGCCGCCATCGCCCAGGTGTTCGACACCTACATCCTGGCCGTCTCGGCCGAGGGCTGCCTCGTCCTCGTGGACCAGCACGCCGCGCATGAACGCCTCACGCACGAGGCCCTCAGCACCCAGCTTGCCGAAGGCGGCATCCGCAGCCAGCCCCTGCTGCTGCCGGCCGTCGTGGACCTGCCGCACGCCGACGCCGCACGCCTGGTCGCCGCCGCGCCCCGCCTCGCCCGGCTCGGGCTCGAGCTCGAGGGCTTTGGCCCCGGTGCCATCCTCGTCCGCGCCCTGCCCGCCGTCCTCGGCACCCCCGAGCCCCGCCCCCTGCTCCAGGACCTGGCCGACGCCTTGGCCGAGGACGGCGACGACGACGCCACCGCGCTGCACGCCCGGCTCGACGCCGTGCTCGCCCGCCTCGCCTGCCACGGCAGCATCCGCGCCGGCCGCCGCCTCAACCAGGCCGAGATGGACGCCCTGCTCCGCCAGATGGAGACCACCCCCCGCGCCGCCACATGCAGCCACGGCCGTCCCACCGTCCTGAAACTCACCCGCGCCGAAATCGAAGCCATGTTCGGCCGCCGCTGACGCCCGTCGGGCACAAGCCGCCGGGCTTGGAGAACCACCGGGCCTATGGCAGGAAGCGGGCGGCGGGGACGTCCGGCACCGTTGACATCGGGCGGGGACGATCGGACACGCGCTCAGGGAGGCCGACGTGACGCATCAGGGTTTGGTGATGGACCTCGGGGTCTCCGAAGGCAACGACACCGCCTATTACCTGTCGAAGGGCTTCCGGGTGATCTCCGTGGAGGCCGATCCCCAGATGTACCAAAGGCTCTGCACCCGGTTCAGCACGGAGATTGCGTCGGGCACGCTGACCCTGCTGAACTGCGCCGCCGCCGCCGTCTTCGGCCAGTTCATCGACATCTTCGTCCATCGCGAGCACCAGGGCGTCTCCGGCATCGCCAAACGGGCGGAGCTGCCCGACAGCTACGACCGGCATTCGGTCATGACGATCGACTGGACCACCCTCGTCGCCCAGGCCGGCGTGCCGCGCTACCTCAAGATCGACATCGAGGGGAACGAGGGGCCCTTCCTGGAAGGCATGCGGGGCACCGCCCATCTGCCGGAATTCATCTCCGTCGAATGCTATAAGTTCGAACCCCTGCAGATGCTGCACGAGCTGGGCTACCGCCGGTTCAAGCTCGTCGACCAGAACCCGCCCGGCGGGTTCCAGCTGCCGGCGTGGCAGATGGAGGGCGCGCCCGTCCCGACCGCCGACTTCCACCACGCCTCCGGCCCGTTCGGTCTCGACGTCTTCGCCGGCGGCCCCTGGCTCGACTTCGCGGCGTTGCAGCCGGCCTGGACGGCCGCATCGGCCGAGATGCATCGGACCTGGTTCGACTGTCACGCCTGGAAGCCGAACTGATACCAGCGGCACAAGCCCAATACTCGTCCATCGGGCTGTGCCGCTGGCATCGCGCCGGGTTGGCGGGCGGCGGCGCGCGAAACGAAGACTCATGTCAGCGGTCACTCTCGGTGACCGTTGGTACGACGCACCGCCGCTGCAGCCCCCGTCAGGGCGCGCCGGTCGGGGGGCGGACCCGGTTCAACAAAGCCCGCACCTCGGGCACCCGGCCCAGGACGGTCTCGTCCCGCACCTCGTTCCGGTCGTAGGTGTCGAACAGCTCGTCGCTGCGCGTCACGTCGCGATAGCCCCGCCGAAGCTTCGCCCCCCACTGCGCCCGGGACCGCACGAAATAGTGGTTCACCCGCCAGCCCGACAGGTCGACCCCGCTCGTATATCCCTCGCTCGTCCACTCCACCGGCGACCCGTTCACGCGCAGGACCGGCAACGCCGTGCGGAAGAAGTGCGGATTGAGGTAATCCTGCACCTGGTCCGGGCGGATGATCATCTTGGTCAGCCGGTTCGGGTCGAAATCGTCATGCGCTCGCGTGGTGAAGGCCTCGATCGTCAGTCCCGCCGGGGGCGAGGCATGCCCGCCGGACCCGAAGCAGGCCCAGTTGAAGGCGATCCCGCCGCAGGGCGGAAAGGGTTCGACCAGGGCCTGTATCGGCTGGCCGGCCAGGCTGACGAGGAACTCGTCGCTGTCCAGGAACAGGATCCAGTCGAACTCGGCCCCGAACCGCCGCACGCAGTCCATGTAGGCCTCGCCCTGCGCGTTCGATCCCGTGGCATGGGCCCAGGAGATGACGCGGACGTCGACGATCGACTGCATCGCGAGCGCCCGGGCCGCCGTCGCGTCGGACGAGCCATTGTCGTAGATCATGACCGTCTCGACCCCGATCGCCGCATGGTAGGCGATCCACTCCTGGATGTCGTTCTCGGCATTCAGGACATACAGGCAAAGGCCAACCCGGGTCGTCCCGCCCGTGCGCTCCGCTGGGTCCATCGGTCAATCGGCTCGCATTGTTGGCCCATGACCATACAAGCTGTTCGCCTCTGTTGGATAGGGCGGCAACCGGGAACAGGCGACGATCAGGTCTCGAGGCGGACGACCTGGATCGACGCCGCGCCGACCCTGAACGCCGCCAGCGTCGCCCCGAGCCCGGGCGGCGCCTCGTCGCGCCCCACCTCCACCACCAGCAGCGCCCCGGCCCCGATCCATCCCGCCGCGTCCAGCGCGGCCACGGCCGGCTCCACCAGGCCCTGCCCATAGGGCGGGTCCAGGAACACCAGGCTGCAGGCCGCGCCCGGGGGCGGCCGCCGCACGTCCGCCGCCAGCACGCGGCACCGCGCCTCCGCGCCGCAGGCCGCAACGTTCGCCCGCAGCGCCGCCAGCGCCGCGCGGTCCTGCTCCATGAACACCGCCTCGGCCGCCCCGCGCGACAGCGCCTCCAGCCCCAGCGCGCCGGTGCCGGCGAAGGCGTCCAGAACCCGGGCCCCCTGCAGCACCGCGCGCCCGGCCCAGGGCGCGTGCATCAGCCGGTCGAACAGCGCCTGCCGCGCCCGGTCCGCCGTCGGCCGCGTCGTCGCCCCCGGAGCGCCGGGCCCCGCTGCTGCGGCACGGGGCTCAGCAGGGGCCGTCAGCGCCCGGCCGCGCCAGGCCCCGGCGACGATCCGCATCCCGCCGCCTCAGCCCCTGCGCTTCGGCCCGGGCGCCGGGGCGTCCACCGCCCCCGGCAGCTGCTCCCGCAGCACCTTGCCTGGCACCTCGTCCACCGCACCCCGCGCCAGGTTGCCCAGCTGGAACGGCCCGTACGCCACCCGGATCAGCCGGCTGACCTGCAGCCCCAGATGCGCCAGCACCCGCCGCACCTCCCGGTTGCGGCCTTCGCGCAATGCCACCGCCAGCCACACGTTCTCGCCCTTGCGCGCTTCCAACGACGCCTCGATCGGCCCGTAGCGCACCCCCTCCACCATTACGCCGTCCGCCAGCCGCGCCAGCGCCGCTGGCTCCACCGGGCCCCAGGCGCGCGCGCGGTAGCGGCGGATCCAGCCGTTGGACGGCAGCTCCAGCCGCCGGGCCAGCGCGCCGTCGTTGGTCAGCAGCAGCAGCCCCTCGCTGTTCAGGTCGAGCCGCCCCACGCTCACCACCCGCGGCAGCTGGGTCGGCAGCTTCTGGAACACCGTCGGCCGGTCCTCCGGGTCCCGGTGCGTCGTCACCAGCCCGTCCGGCTTGTGGTAGCGCCACAGCCGCGTGCGGTCCGGCGCGTCCACCGCCCGGCCCGACACCTGCACCACGTCGTCCGGCTGCACGAAGGTCGCCGGGTGCTGCACCCGGGCGCCGTTCAGCTGCACCTTTCCTTCCGCCAGCAACTTCTCCGCGTCGCGGCGGCTCGCGATCCCCGCCCGCGCCAGCCACTTGGCGATCCGCTCCCCCCGCTCGCTTGCCGCTGCAGGCGCTTCCGGCTCGGGGCCCGCGTCCGCAGCCTCCTCGGTCAACCGCCGGCCGCCTGCACGAAGGCCTGGAAGATCAGCGCATCGGCCGGGTCGATCAGGAACTCGGGGTGCCACTGCACACCCAGGCAGAAGCCGTAGCGCGCATCCTCGATTCCCTCGATCACCCCGTCGGGCGCCGTCGCGTTCACCACGGCGAAGCGCCCGGGCGCCCGCACCGCCTGGTGGTGGGCGGAGTTCACCCGCATCGTCGTCGTCCCCGCGATCCGGGCCAGCAGCGTGCCGGGCACCAGGCTGATCGTGTGGCTGGCCTGGTCGCGCGGGGTCGTCTGCTCGTGCTCCAGCGCGCTCTCGACGCTGTCCGGGATGTGCTGCAGCAGCGTGCCGCCCAGCGCCACCGCCAGCAGCTGCTGCCCGCCGCAGATGCCCAGCACCGGCATGTCCCGCGCCAGCGCGCCCCGCACCAGCGCCAGCTCGGCCGCCGTGCGCTCCTCCTTCAGCGTCACCGTCGCGTGCCGCTCCCCGTCGCCGTACAGCCCGGGGTCGATGTCGAACGCGCCGCCGGTGACCACCAGCGCGTCGATCCGGTCCAGGAAGTCGGGCGCCAGCGCCACGCTGTGCGGCAGCGCCACGGGCAGGCCGCCCGCGCCGCTCAGCGCCGTCATGTAGTTGGCCCGCAGCGCATACCACGGGAATTTCGAGTAGCCGCCGGGCGGCTCGGCGTCCAAGGTCATGCCGATCAGAGGTTTCGCGCTCATAGGGGGCGTGAGTAGCGCCCCTGAGGGAGCCGGAGCAAGCACGATGCGTGTCGAGGCCGCCGCGATGGGGCGCGCGCTGGACGCCGCGCGCGCCGCCGCCGCCCGGGGCGAGGTGCCGGTGGGCGCCGTCGTGCTGGGCCCCGGCGGCGCCGTGCTGGCCGAGGCCGGCAACCGCGTGGAGCAGGACCACGACGCCAGCGCCCATGCCGAGCTGCTGGTGCTGCGCGAGGCCGGCCGCCGCCTGGGCACGCCCCGCCTGCTGGGCTGCACCCTGGTCGTGACGCTGGAGCCCTGCCCGATGTGCGCGGCCGCCCTGGTGCATTTCCGCGTCGCCCGCCTGGTGTTCGGCGCCTACGACCCGAAGGGCGGCGGCGTCGACCACGGCCCCCGCCTGTTCGCCCAACCCGGCTGCCTGCACCGCCCCGAGGTGCTGGGCGGCGTCCGCGAACAGGACTGCGCCGCCCTGCTGCGCGGCTTCTTCGCAGACCTGCGGGGCTGAACGCGGTTGCCCCGAGGGCAGGGCCTTAAGGAGGTCAGGGCCCTAAGGTTCGAACACCACCTGCACCCGCGTGCTCGGGTAGCGGGTGAGGCCGAACTCCACCACGCCGCCGCCCCGGTCCACGTTCGTGTTCTCGCACACCAGCAGGGGCCGTGTGCGCCCCACCTGCAGCAGCCCGGCCTCCGTCGCCGTCGGCATCCGCGCCGAGACCCGCGTGCTCAGCCGCGCATAGTCGGCCACCCCCACCGCCTCCAGCGCCGCCGAGATGGTGGGCTGCGTCCGCAGCGCCTCCAGGATGCCCGGCAGGCGCCCCGGCACGAAGTAGTGGCTGCCCAGGCTGACCGGCACCCCGTCGGCCAGGCCCAGCCGTTCCAGCGTCGCCACCATGCTGCCGCGCGCCACCCCCAGCCCGGCCGCCACCAGGGCGGTACAGGCCACGGACTTCACGTGCAGCACCTGGCCCGTCGGCTCCCGGTTCTGCTTGCGGATCCACTCGTTGAACCGGGTGCGGCCCGTCACGGGATAGTCGATCACGTCGTCCGCCACGAACGACCCGCGCCCCTGCTCCACCCGCACCAGCCCCGTCCGCACCAGGCTCTCGAGCGCGCGCCGCACCGTGTGCCGGTTGACCGCGAAGCGCGCCGCCAGCTGCGCCTCCGTCGGCAGGCGCGCGCCGGGAGGCAGCCCACCGGGCCCGATCTCGGCCGAGAGCGCCTGCGCGATGCGCCGCCAGAGCGGGGGGGTGGGCCGGGGCGCCCCAGCGGGGTCCGTCATGCAATCATCATCCTGAACCGGCTTGACGCTACAGGAAGCGCCGCCTACTTGTCTAGACAACAAGCACGGGTCCCGACGTGACAGCCCCTCCCCGATCCGACGCCGCACCGCCCGAGCCGCCGCTGGAACACGCCGCCCGGCAGGCCTGGATGGCCATCCTGGCCCGCGCCCCCGCCTCCGAGCTCGAGCGTCTCGCCGCACCCCTGCTGCCAGCCTACCAGCGCCTGCGCGGGCCCGAGCTCGGCCTCGTCATGCTCCAGGGCCGCGCCGGCGGCACCGGCCAGGCCTTCAACCTCGGCGAGGCCACCGTCGCGCGCTGCACCGTCCGGGCCGAGGGTGGCCAGCTCGGCCATGCCTATTGCCTCGGCCGCGACCTCCGCGCCGCCGAGCTGGCCGCAGCCCTCGACGCCGCCCTGCAGGACCCGGCCCGGCACGACGCCGTCCACGACGCCGTCATCCGCCCCCTCGCCGCCACGCAGCAGGCCGCCCGGGCCGAAACCGCGCGCCGGGCCGCGGCGACCCAGGTGCAGTTCTTCACCATGGCGACGATGCGGGGTTGACCGTGCAGAACGCCAGCCTCACGCCGGGTTTCGCCGACCCCGTGCTCGACAGCCAGTCCTGCTTCCGTGCCGTGCTGGACGCCATGGCCCGCCCCGGGACCGTCCACACGGTCGCCACGCCCCCCCACCCCCCGGCGCCGCTCGACCCCGCGACCGCCGCCGTCCTGCTGACCCTGGTGGACGCGGAGACCGGGCTCTGGCTCGACCCCCGCGCCGCCCCGCTCGCCGCCTGGATCGGCTTTCATTGCGGCGCCCCCCTGGTGCCCCGGCCCGAAGCCAGCTTCGGCCTGGCGCTCGCCCCCCTTCCCCTGGCGGGCTTCGCCGCCGGGTCGGACGACGCGCCGGAACAGGGCGCCACGCTCATCCTGCAGGTCGCCGCCTTCGGCACGGGCCCTCGCTACCGGCTTGAGGGTCCGGGCCTCGCCGCCCCCGCCACCCTGGCGATCGAAGGCCTGCCGCCCGGCTTCCTCGCGGACTGGGCGCACAACCACGCCCGCTTCCCCCGCGGCATCGACCTCGTGCTCTGCGCCGGGTCCCGCCTCGCGGCATTCCCCCGCACCTTGCGCGTCACGGAGGGCTGATGGCCTATGTCGCGGTCAAGGGCGGCGAGCGGGCGATCGACGCCGCCCATGCCTGGCTCGCCAGCCAGCGGAGGGGCGACCCGGCCCTGCCCGCCCTCACCCCGGACCAGGTCCAGGCCCAGCTCGGCCGCGCCGTCGACCGCGTGATGGCCGAGGGCGCCTGCCACGACCCCATGCTGGCCGCCCGCGCCATCCTGCAGGCCCAGGGCGACCTGATCGAGGCCGCTTTCCTGCTCCGCGCCTACCGCACCACCCTGCCGCGCTTCGCCAGCAGCTACCCCGTGGACACCGCGTCGATGCGGGTGAGCCGCCGGGTCTCGGCCATCTTCAAGGACCTGCCGGGCGGGCAGCTGCTGGGCCCCACCACCGACTACACCCACCGCCTGCTCGACCCCGTGCTGCCCGAAGCGCCCGCCGCCCCGGCCGAAGCCCCGGCGACCGACGCCCCGCTGCCGCCCGCCTTCGCCATCCTGGGCCAGGAAGGCCTCGTCGAGCCCGACCCACCCCACTCCTCCGCCACGCCCGGCGACATCACCCGCCAGCCCCTCGCCTTCCCCGCCGGCCGCGACGTCCGGCTGCAGGCCCTGGCCCGCGGCGACGAGGGCTTCCTGCTCGCCATGGGCTACTCCACCCAGCGCGGCTATGGCGGCGCCCACCCCTTCGTCGGCGAGCTGCGGGTCGGCGCGGTGGACGTCTTCATCACCCCGCCGGAGCTGGGCTTCCCCATCGACATCGGCGCCCTGACGCTCACGGAATGCCAGATGGTCAACCAGTTCCACGGCTCGAAGACCCAGCCGCCGCAGTTCACCCGCGGCTATGGCCTGTGCTTCGGCCAGGGCGAGCGCAAGGCCATGGGCATGGCCCTCGTGGACCGCGCCCTGCGCGCCGCGGAGCTGAACGAGCCGGTGGACGCGCCCGCGCAGGATGCCGAGTTCGTGCTGTACCACGCCGACAACGTGGAGGGCACCGGCTTCGTCGAACACCTGAAGCTGCCGCACTACGTGGACTTTCAGGCCGAGCTGGAGACGGTCCGCCGCATGCGCCGCGACGGCGCGCCGGGTGCCCCGGCATGACCGACTACAACTTCGCCTACCTCGACGAACAGACCAAGCGCATGATCCGCCGCGCCCTGCTGAAGGCCGTCGCGATCCCCGGCCACCAGGTCCCCTTCGGCAGCCGCGAGATGCCGCTGCCCTATGGCTGGGGCACCGGCGGCATCCAGGTCACCGCCAGCATCCTGGGACCGCAGGACGTGCTGAAGGTCATCGACCAGGGGGCCGACGACACCACCAACGCCGTCAGCATCCGCCGCTTCTTCGCCCGCGTCGCCGGCGTGCGGACCACGACCCACACCGACCAGGCCACCATCGTCCAGACCCGGCACCGCATCCCCGAACAGCCCCTGACCGCGACGCAGATCCTGGTCTACCAGGTGCCGCAGCCCGAACCCCTGTCCAGGCTGCAGCCCAGCCGGGCCGAGACGCGGCGCATGCACGGCCTGGCGGAGTACGGCCTCATGCACGTCAAGCTCTATGAGGACATCACCCGCTTCGGCCATGTCGCCACCAGCTACGACTACCCCGTGATGGTGAACGGCCGCTACCTGATGTCACCCTCGCCCATCCCCGCCTTCGACAATCCCAAGATGCACCGCATGGCCGCCCTGCAGCTGTTCGGCGCCGGGCGCGAGAAGCGGCTGTACGCCATCCCGCCCCATACCGACGTCCGCAGCCTGGACTTCGACGACCACCCCTTCCGCCCCAGCCGCGCGCCCCACGTCTGCGAACTCTGCGCCGCCGCCGACAGCTACCTCGACGAGGTCGTGACCGACGACCGGGGTACCCGCATGTACGTGTGTTCCGACACCGACTTCTGCGCCGGCCGCGTCGCCGCAAGGGAAGCCGCGGAATGACCGGCCGCGACGTGACCGGCACCCTGCTCGCCGCCCGCGGCCTCGACCTCCGTTTCGGCCCGATCACCGCCCTCGACGGTGTCGACCTCGACCTCTGGCCCGGCGAGGTGCTCGCCATCGTTGGCGAATCCGGCTCGGGCAAGACGACGCTGCTCGACGTCGTCTCGGGCCGCCTGCGCCCCGACACGGGCAGCGTCCGGGTGCGCACCCCCGACGGCACCGTGCAGGACCTGCTGGACATGCCGGCCCCGCGGCTGCGCGCGCTCCACCGCTCCGACTGGGGCTTCGTGCACCAGAACCCCCGCGAGTCCCTGCGGATGCGCGTCTCGGCCGGCGGCAACATCGGCGAGCGCCTGATGGCCCAGGGCAGCCGCCACTACGGCCGGATCCGCGAGGCCGCCATCGACTGGCTGCACCAGGTCGAGATCCCCCCGGAACGCGTCGACGACCTGCCGCACACCTTCTCGGGCGGCATGCTGCAGCGCCTGCAGATCGCCCGCACCCTCGTCACCCATCCACGCCTGGTGTTCATGGACGAGCCGACCGGCGGGCTCGACGTCTCGGTCCAGGCGCGCCTGCTGGACCTCATCCGCACCCTCGTCGCCCGCCTCGGCATCGCCGTCGTGCTCGTCACCCACGACATCGCCGTCGCCCGGCTGCTGGCCGGCCGCATCATGGTCATGCAGCGCGGCCGGGTGGTGGAGACGGGCCTGACCGACCAGGTGCTGGACGACCCGCAGCACGCCTACACCCAGCTGCTCGTCAGCTCGGTCCTCCAGGCATGACCCGCAACGGCCCCCCCGGTCCGGCCGTCATGCTGCGCGCCGAAGCCGTCGGAAAGACGTTCGTCCTCCACCTGCAAGGCGGCATCGTGCTGCCCGTCCTGGATGGGGTCGCGCTCGAGGTCGGGGCCGGCCAGTGCCTGGCGCTCAGCGGCCCCTCCGGCGCCGGCAAGTCCACCCTCATGCGCGCCCTGCACGGCAACTACCGCATCGACCGCGGCCGCATTCTGGTCAACCACGGCGGCACCCTGGTCGACATCGCCGCCAGCGACCCCCGCACCGTGCTGGCCGTCCGCCGCGACACGCTGGGTTACGTCAGCCAGTTCCTCCGCACCATGCCCCGCGTGCCCGCCCTGGCCGTCGTGGCCGAAGCCGCCATGCTGCGGGGGGCCGGCCCCGACACGGCCCGCGCCGACGCCGAGCGCCTGCTGCTGCGCCTCAACATCCCCGCCCGCCTGCACGGCCTGCCGCCCGCCACCTTCTCCGGCGGCGAGCAGCAGCGGGTCAACCTGGCCCGCGGCTTCGTCGCAGGGCACCCGGTGCTGCTGCTGGACGAGCCCACCGCCTCGCTCGACCCGGCCAACGTCGCGGTCGTCGTCGCGATGATCCTTGAGGCCAAGGCGCGCGGCGCCGCCATCGTCGGCATCTTCCATGATAGGGAGGTACGCGACGCCGTCGCCGATTCGACCCTGACCATACTCCCGCTGCAGGACGCTGCATGACCACCATCCTGACCAATGCCCGCCTCGTGCTGCCCGACCGCCTGCTGCACGGCACCATCGTGCTCGACGGCGACACCATCACGGACGTCCAGCCCGGCCCCAGCACCGCCCCCGGCGCGCAGGACGTCGGCGGCGACACGATCATGCCCGGCGTCGTCGACGTCCATACCGACAACCTCGAGCGCCAGGTCCAGCCGCGCAGCAACGCTCGCTGGCCCTCCCGCTCCGCCATGCTGACGCACGACGCCCAGTGCGCCGCCAGCGGCGTCACCACCGTGCTGGACGCGCTCTGCCTGGGCGACCTCGGCTTCGACAAGGGCCGCACCCAGACCTTCCTCGAAGGCGTCGTCGACCTCGACGCCCTGGCCGACACCGGCCTGCTGAAGTCCCAGCACTTCCTGCACCTGCGCTGCGAGCTGCCGGCAGCCGACATGCTCGAGCTGTTCGAGCCCGTGGCCCGGCACCCCCGCGTCCGCATGGTCAGCCTGATGGACCACTCGCCGGGCGTGGGCCAGTACTCGAACCTCGATCGCTACCGCAAGATGCGCCAGAAGGACGGGCACGACCCCGCCTGGATCGACCGGCGCATCATCGAGCTGCAGGCCATGCGCGAGAAGATGCGCACCCCCAATCGCCGACGTCTGCTTTCGCTGATGCAGGGCCACCCCGCCATCCTGGCCAGCCACGACGACCGCACCGCCGAGGAGATCGAGGAGAACCACCGCGACGGCATCCGCCTCAGCGAGTTTCCCGTCTCGCTGCTGGCCGCCACCGAGGCGCACCGCCGCGGCATGCAGGTGATCGCCGGCGCACCCAACATCGTCCGCGGCGGCAGCCACTCCGGCAACGTCTCGGCCGCCGAGCTGGTGCGGCACGGCGCCGCCGACGCCTTCGCCAGCGACTACGTGCCGGCCAGCCTGGTGGAAGCCGCCTTCGCCAGCGTGCACGAGGCCGGGATCACGCTGCCCCAGGGCGTGGCGATGGTCACGGCCAACCCCGCCCGCATGGCCGGCCTGCCCGACCGCGGCCGGTTGGAACCGGGACTCCGCGCCGACCTGGTCCGCCTGCGCGAATGGCAGGAAATGCCCGTCATCCGCGAGGTCTGGCGCGCCGGCGAGCGTGTGATCTGATCTTGCGCGTCGCCGTCTACTACGCGCCCGCGCCCGCGGACCCGCTCTGGCGCGCCGGCTGCGCCTGGTTGGGCCGCGACCCCGAGACGGCCGCGACCCTGCCCCAGCCGGACCTGCCGGGCATCGCCGAATGGACCGCGAGCCCCCGCCAGTATGGCCTGCACGCGACGCTGAAGCCGCCCATGCGCCTCGCCACCTCCTACGCTGCCCTCCTGGCCGACGCCGCCGCCCTCGCCGAGACCCTCGCCCCCTTCGACCTGCCGCCGCTCGCCGTCGCCGACCTCTCCGGCTTCCTCGCCCTGCGCGAGACCCGGCCCTCGCCCGAGCTGCACGCCCTGGCCGACGCCTGCGTGGCCGGGCTCGACGCCCACCGCGCGCCACCCGGCCCGGCCGAGCTCGCCCGCCGCCGCCAGCACGGCCTGCCGCCGGCGCAGGACGCGATGCTGACCCGCTGGGGCTACCCCCACGTGTTCGAGACCTGGTTCTTCCATATGACGCTCACCCGCCGCCTGACCGATGCCGAGCGCGCCGAGATCCGCCCCGCCGCCGAAGCGCACTTCCAGCCGGCTCTCGCCCAGCCACGCCGGATCGAGGCGCTGACCCTGTTCACCCAGGCCAGCCCCGACGCACCTTTTCTGATCGCCGAGCGCCTCTCATTCTCGGCCGCGTCGCCGACACGGCGTCGCCAGCACGGTTGAACGTCCAGCGCTTCTCCAACAGGATGCCCGGCAAGCCGCAAGACAGGCATCCCGGAGGAGACGAACCATGACCGACACCAAAGGCGCCCCCCATCGCAGGGGCCTCCTGCTCGGCACCGCCTTGGCCGCAGCCGCCGCGGGCACCGCCCGAGCCCAAAGCCAAACCCAGGTCCAGCACGGCACGCCGTTCACCGTGGTCCAGCACACGATCCCCATCGTCGGGAGCAACCAGGTCTTCCCCGTCCGCCGCATCTACTGCATCGGCCGCAACTACGCCGCCCACGCCCGCGAGATGGGGTCGGACCCCACGCGCGAACCGCCGTTCTTCTTCCAGAAGCCGTCCGACGCCGTGCAGATCGTCATGCCAGGCCAGGTCGTCGACCACCCCTACCCGAGCCTGACCAAGAACTACCACCACGAGATCGAGCTCGTGGCCGCACTCGGCTCCGGCGGGCGCAACATCCCGATCGAGCGCGCGCTGGACCACGTGTTCGGCTACGCCATCGGCCTCGACATGACCCGGCGCGACCTGCAACGCGGCATGGGCGACCAGAAGAAGCCATGGGAGATCGGCAAGTCGTTCGACCGCTCCGCCCCCATCGGCCCCATCCACCCCGTCAGCCTGGCAGGCCACCCCAAGGCCGGCGCGATCTCCCTGAAGGTCAACGGGCGCGTGATCCAGTCGGCCGACCTCAAGGACATGATCTGGTCGGTCGCCGAACAGATCAGCCAGCTGTCCCAGGCGTTCGAGCTGGTGGCGGGCGACATCGTCTATTCCGGCACGCCGGAGAACGTGGGCCCGGTCGTGGCGGGCGACCTCATGGAAGGCTTCATCGAGGGCCTGCCCGGCATCAGCGTCCGGGTGACGGCAGCATGACCGGCCCGTCCCGCTGCGGCCGCCGGGCGGCGCTGGCGGCGGGCGCGTCGTTCCTCATCCTCCCCGGCAAGGCGCGCGCCGCCGAGTGGGAGGCGCGGCAGTTCCACAACCAGCCCGAGGACAGCCACCAGCACCGCTTCCTGGTGGATGCCTGGGCGGCGGTGCGCGAACAGACCGGCGGCCGACTGAACGTCACGGTATCCGCCCGCAACAACGACGTGCCGGGCTCGGACCCCGGCGCGCTGGCGATGCTGCAATCGGGCGAGCTGGAGTTCTTCTCGCTCATGGGCGGCATCCTGGGACTGGCTGTGCCCGCCGCCGAGATCCAGGGCCTCCCTTTCGCCTTCGCGGACCCGGACCAGGCCTATGCCGCCGCCGACGGCCCGCTTGGTGCCTATATCGGCCAGGAATGCGCCGTCCACGGCATCCATCGCTTCCAGCGCGGCCTGCTGCAGAACGGCTTCCGCCACATCTGCATGGCCGCGAAGCCCATCCGCACCGCCGACGACCTGGCCGGCGTCCGCATGCGCGTCCCGGATGGCCAGATGTTCCGCGACCTGTTCACCGCGCTCGATGCCGTGCCCGTCACGGTGAACATCCGAGGGCTGTACGCCAGCTTGCGCGACGGCCGGGTGGACGGGCAGGAGAACCCGCTGGTCGTGACGGAGGTGAACCGGCTGTTCGAGGTCAGCCGCTATCTGTCCATGACCGGCCACATGTGGTCCGGCTTCAACGAGCTGGCGAACCTCAGGTTCTGGCAACGCCTGCCCCCCGACGTCCAGGACATCGTCACCCGCAACATCGAGCTGCAGGTGACCCGGCAGCGCGCCTACACCGACCAGGTCAACCGCGACCTCGAAACCAGCCTGGTCGGGCGCGGCATGGTCCGCAACGTCGCCGACGCCCAAAGCTTCCGACGCAAGCTCGGCAGCGGCTTCTACGCCCACTGGAAGGAGACCGTCGGCCCACGCGCCTGGAGGCTGCTCGAGGACCAGGTCGGCAAGGTCGGATGAGCGCCGAGGGCCAGAGCGCCATGACGTCGTGTGCTTCACACAAAGTCATGAAGGCGCTCGCAAAAGAAAAGACCTAGGGCGCGGCGGCATTCGATCTGTTGTCGTCTCGCCCTAGGCTGGTTCACCCGCTTTCAAATCATTCAATGCCATCTCCCGCACTTCCGCCACCGTCGTCGGCTGCGCGCCCAGCTCCTCGAAGAACAGCGCCAGCACGCCCCTGATGCTGTCCAGGAACCCTGCCAGCTCCGCCTCGCTCCGCACATAGGGCGTGTGCCCCGGCGCCAAGGATGGGCTATGGTACGTCATGGTGAACAGCCGGTGCCCCTGGGCCAGCATCGCCCGCACCAGCCGCCGCATGGCCGCGATATCGACACCCTCCGGCGTCAGCGTCGCCCGCTCCAGCAGGCCCAGCCGCGACAGGATGCCGCCCAGACGTATCTGCCGCCCCAGGCCTGCCTCGACCCGCGGGAACACCTGCGGCCCCCAGGCTGCAAGCGCACCCGAGAACCCCCGGGCCAACGGGATCTCCAGCAGACCCCCCGCATCCCCCATCCAGTACGGACGGTCCGGGCTGCCGCGGAAGTCGGGCCCGCCATCGCCGCCCAGGTCCGTGTGCGGCAGCACGCTGACGTCGACCGTGTAGCCCAGGGCCCGCAAGGTGTCCGCCGTCGCCGGGCCGATCCCGTAGCGCCCCGCCTTGTAGACCGTCGGCCGCGTCCCGAACGACGCCGCGATGGCCTCGGTCAGCAGCTCCAGCTTCTGTCGCTCCAGCGCCGGCGGCAGGTTGCCCGGATACGAGTTCACCGCCGAGACCATCTCGTCGTGCGGCGGATTGACCCAGGGGTGCAGGTGCGTCCCGATCTCGCAGCGCCCCGCATCCTGGAAGCCGCGCAGCACCGCCACCGCATCGGGGCTGGTCGCCACGGGATAATCGATCACGTAGGTCGGCCGCAGCCCCACCGCGTCGAACAGGGTCTGTGCCCGCCCCTGCGCCTGCATCGCCGTCACGCCCACGCTGCCGCGGTCGAACGGCTTGCCCCAGTCGAACTCCTCCTCCGTGTCCACCACCACCTGCAGCAGCGGCGGCCCTGGCGGCAGCTGCACCAGCTGCGTCCCGGCGCCCGTCATCCGCGCTTCCATTCACGACCCGTCATGTCGCACCCCCCCTGCCATGCCCATCGGACGCCTCGATCAACGCCGCCACCCGCTTCACCGCCGCCCCGATCACGTCGTACGTCTCCGCATATACCGCCGGGCTATGCCCATACGGGTCGTCGATGCTCGCCACCGCGTCCGGCGCGAAGTCCCCCAGCCGCAGCAGGGGCGTCCGCAGGTCCGGATACCGGTTCAGGATCGCCCGGCGGTTGATGTCGTCGAAGATGAAGATCACCGTCGCCGCCTCCGCCTCCGCCCACCCCAGATGGCGCGAGCGATGCTTCTGCAGGTCGAGCCCCCGCGCCGCCGCGGCCGCCAGCCCGAACCCGGGCGTCGGCCGCCCCGGCATCGGCAGCATCCCCGACGACGCGACCGCAACGTCCGACCCGGCCCCCAGGCGCGACCGCAACGCCACCTCGGCGAACGGGCTGCGGCAGATGTTCCCTTGGCACACGAACAGGATCTCCGTCGTGTCCGCGGCAGCCGGGCCGGGCGGCGCCGCCAGCGCCCGCAGCAGCGCCGCCTCCGCCCGCGCCCGCCGCCGCGCCGCCAGGCCCGGCCGCGGCACGCGCTGCCCGAACCGGCGCACCACGTCGGCCACCGTTCCCCAAAGCTCCCGCAGCCCCGGCGAGGGATCGTCCCGCACCAGCACGTCGTGCACCTCCCGCCCGGTGAACAGCCGCCCCAGCTCCAGCATTCGCCCCGCGAACAGCCCGGCGGCCCGGCCCCGCCGCGCCCCCGCGCCGGGACGCCGGGCCACCTGCCGCACCTCCGACACCGTGCTCCAGAAGTCCGGCACCAGGTTCCGCCCGAACACCCCGGTCCGGTAGGCGACCCGCGGCACCTCCACGCCCTCGACCAGCAGCCGGTACCAGAAATACGGAAAGTCGATCCCCAGCGCGACCGGCAGCGGCATCGAGCCCCAGGGCCGGGCATTCACCTCCAGCAGGACATGGCTGTCGCCCGAGACCCGGAACTCGAACATCGCGACCCCCGTGTAGTCGAGCGCCGCGACGATCGCCTCGGCCTCCGCAACCAGCGCCGGCGTCAGTGCCGCGCTCACCCGGTAGTAGCTGCCGGCAACCGTCTCCCGCACCCGATGGTGCTCGAAGATCTGCAGCACCCGCCCCTCATGGGCCAGCAGCGAGACGCCGACCCCGCGCCCGGGCACGAACCCCTCGTACACGAACCGCGCCGGGTCGAGCCCGGGGAGCGCCTCCGCCAGGTCGTCCAGCGTCTCCAGGATGCGCACCTTCCCCCGCGCGTGCAGCCGCTCCGTCGTGTAGGACGCCCGGGGCTTCGCCACGACCGGCAGCCCGAGCTCCGCCTGCACGCCCGCCGCCGTGTCGTCGGGCCGCGGCAGCCGCCCGGGCGACACCGGCACCCCCAGCGACCGCGCCAGCTCCCGCGTCGCATGCTTGTCGAACAGCACCTCGATCGCCCGGTCGCCGGGGATGGCGAGGCGCGTCAGCGTCTCGAGCCGCGCCCGGTTGCGCTGCAGCGGGATCAGCGTCGTCTCGTCGCACGGGATGACCAAGTCGAACCGCTCGGCCTGCAGCAACGTCTCGATCGCCAGCAGCCACTCCGCCCCGTCCCCGATCGAATACGGCAGGTAGTGCACCCGGCGGATATACCGCGACCGCAGCGCGAACGACCCGAAGCTCGCGGGCCCCGCATGCACCTCGATGCCCTGCCGGCCCAGGGACCGCGTGATGGCCAGGAAGCTCCGTGTGTCGTCGCCCAGCACCAGGACCTTCCCCGGCACGCGCCCCAGCGTCGGCACCGGCGCCGCGAGTGGCGTAGCAACCTTCGCCCCAGCTTTCGCCGCCCCGACCCCCGCATCCGCCCCGCCGGGCAGGCGCCAGGCCGCCGTCTTGCGCGGCGTCTCCTCCAGGTGCGGCGCACCCAGCCCCAGCACGCTCCCCAGCCCGTCGTGCTTCAACTCCCGCGCGAAGTTCTCCAGCCGCAGCCGCAGCAGGGGCCGCTGCAGCACCATCGTCCCGATATCCGGCCCCGACCGCGCCAGGCTCGCCTTGTAGCGGTCGCCCCCCGCCAGGAAGTCGTATCGATGCGAGCCCAGCTCCAGGTGCCGCATGATGCACAGGTAGTGGCTCACCAGCCCCGGCTTCAGCTTCGCATCCGCCTCGTAGACGAACCCGGTCTGATACGCGCACACCCACCCCTGGTGCACCAGGTTGTAGACATACCCGATCGGGACGTCGCCTGCCGAGACCCGGACCAGCTCCACCGTCCCCTGCGGCAGGCACGCCGTCAGCAGCGCCCGGTGGAACCGCTCGAAGAACGGCGAGGCGAAGCTTCCGCGGAATCCCCGCCCGGTCCAGTAGCGCTGATGCAGCTCCTTCATGTGCGTGAAGTAGTCCATCGCCTCCGCGACGCTGGCCGCAGGCGTCGCCGTCAGCTGGCCCCGCCGCTCGTACAGGCGCATAGCCCGGCGGATCTGATACCGCGTGTTGCTCCGCAGCCCCTCCAGATACGACTGCCCGTTCTCCCGGATCGGCCCCAGCTCCACCGCCCAGGACCGGCTGTAGTTCGTGTAGGACACCATCAGCCCCGCAGCGTCCGCCACCGGGCGGAAGGCCTCCGGCGACGACACGCCCCCCAGGTACAGCTCGTCCCAGCGCAGACCCGTCTCGACGGGATCCTGTCCGACCCCACCCTGGCCCGCTCTCCCCTGACTGGTCAGGAAGGCCACGCACGCCGCCCGCGCCGCCTCCGCACAGGACCGGTCCAGCAGCAGGTTGTTGTGCTCGATCGTGATCGAATCGAGGTCCGGATCGCCCGCCTGGTGCAGCATCAGCTGCGCCGCGCCGATCAGCACGTGCCGGCGCTGATGCACCGGGACGAACAACGCCAGCGCCACCGTCCGCCCCGAAGCCGCATCCCGCGCCGTCAGCAGCCAGGGCGAGACCTCCGTCTCCCGCAGCCAGCAGCCGATCCAGTCCCAGGTCAGGAAGAACGAGGGCTCCGCGCGGCCCTGCAGCTCGAGCCAGCGCCCGCCCAGGTCCTCGACCTCGGCCGCCCGGCAGATGGAAACCGAAATGTCCGGCAGGGCTGAATTCCTTCGTGGCCCGATTCTCTTACCCGGACCCGCGCCGTCCCGCCAGAGAGTGGCCGTCCCGCTGCTCGACAGCAGCCCGCTCCTTAGTTCCGGTTGAGGCCCATTCGGATCGTGTCATCGGGCGCCAGCATCCCCGTCCCGGCCGCGCCCGACGGCCCGAACGTCGGTAGTGCCCCCACCGCCTCCGGCGTCACGTCCACGATCTGCACGAACTGCCCCAGCAGCGCCGCCGCATCCACGGGCACGGCGACGTCCCGCGTGCCCCACCCCAGCACCCCGCCATACCGCAGCACCAGCAGCAGCGCGCCGTCCGCCCCGCGCGTCACCCCGGCCACCCGCCCCAGCACCCCCTGGTGGTTCGACGGCTCCAGCACCTGCCGGCCGATCAGGTCGCCCACCCGCACCGGCTGCGGGAACCGGCGGGCCGCCTTGCCGGCACTCTCCGCCTGGTCGGGCATCCTGTCCGTCACGGGCCCGGCATCGTGCGCCCCCTGCGCCCCTGCGCCCGCCGGGACCGCCGCACCCAGCAGAAGCGCCGCCAGCACGGTCGCTCGCGACCAGGGGGGGCGTCGAGGTGCGGATTTCACGTCAGCCCTCCGGTTCCCCATGATATGCCGCCATAGCATCGACGGAACCCCCACGCCATGCGCACGATCGGCACGCTCGACCCGGCGCCCTCCCGAAGCCCGCGCCTGCAGACAGGCCGCCGCCTCCATCCCTGGCCGGTCCGGATCATGCACTGGCTGAACGCCCTCGCCATGCTCGTGCTGATGACCTCCGGCTGGGGGATCTACGACGACGAGGTCCTGTTCGGCTGGCTCTACTTCCCCGCCGCGGTCACCCTGGGCGGCTGGGCCGCCCAGCACCTCCTGTGGCACTTCGCCGCCATGTGGCTGCTGGTCGCCAACGGCCTGGTCTATCTCGTCTACGGCCTGGTCACCGGCCGATTCCGCGAACGCCTCCTGCCCATCCGCCGCGCCGAGCTGGTGCAGACCGTCCGCGACACGCTCCGCCTCCACATCGCCCATGACGACCTGACCGTCTACAACCCCGTCCAGAAGCTGCTCTACCTCGTCGTCATGGCCGCCGGCATCGTGCAGGTCGTCTCCGGCCTCGCCATCTGGAAGCCCGTGCAGCTCTCCGGCCTCGTGGCCCTGTTCGCCGACTTCCAGGGCGCCCGCCTCGCCCACTTCCTCGGCATGGCCGTCATCGTCGGCTTCCTCGCCGTCCACGTCGCCCTGTCGCTCCTCGTGCCCCGCACCCTCCTCTCCATGCTCATCGGCGGGCCCCGCCTTCCCGCATCGGGCACGCCCCGGCGAAGCCTCCGCCCATGAGGTCCCTGTTCCGCCCCGCCCTCGCCTCCGACCCCGCCATCCTCGACAACCACCGCCCGCTCGTCCGCGCCATCGAGCGCCGCCTCATGCTCCGCGGCGGCCTCTCGCTCGGCGCCCTCACGATGCTCACCGGCTGCAACCTCGACGACGAGGCCTCCGTCCAGCGCGCCCTGCACCTCGTCTCCAGGTTCAACGACCGCGTCCAGGCCCTGCTGTTCGACCCCACGAAGCTCGCCCCCACCTACGCGGAATCCCGGGTCCTCCAGCCCCCCCGCTTCAACGCCTTCTACGAGATCGAAGACGTCAAACCCGTCGACGGCGAAACCTGGCGGCTGGAGCTCGCCGGCCGCATCGCCGACAGAACGCCCTGGACCCGCGCCGGCATCGCCACCCTGCCCCAGCGCGAGGTCATCATCCGCCACGTCTGCGTCGAGGGCTGGGACTATATCGGCCAATGGTCCGGCGTCCCGCTGCGCACCTTCCTGGAGCGTGTCGGCGCCGACCTCCGCGCCCCTTACGTCGCCTTCAGATGCGCCGACGGCTACACCGGCAGCATCGACATGGCGAGCGCCCTGCACCCGCAGACCCTGCTGGCCACGCAATACGCCCGCAAGCCCATCGCCGACCCGTTCGGCTACCCGCTGCGCCTCCGCACCGCCACCAAGCTCGGCTTCAAGAACCCCAAATGGATCACCGCCATCGAGGTGACCGACGCCTACCCCGGCGGCTACTGGGAAGACCTCGGGTTCAACTGGTTCAGCGGCCTCTGACCGGCGCATGTCCACCGCAGCCGCGAACCCCGAAGCTTCCCTTCCCGCCGCGGCGTGCTACCTCCGGCCTATCAGGCCAAGGCCCCAGGGAGGACTGTCGACGTGACCGGTTTCAAGAGCACCGAACGCTACATCGCCTCCCGCGACCTCGAGGTCGCAGTCAACGCCGCCGTGGCGCTCCAGCGGCCCCTCCTGGTCAAGGGCGAGCCCGGCACCGGCAAGACCGTCCTGGCGCACGAGGTCGCTGCAAGCCTCGGCCGGCCGCTCATCGAGTGGAACGTCAAGTCCACCACGAAAGCCCAGCAGGGCCTCTATGAGTACGACGCCGTCTCCCGCCTGCGCGACAGCCAGCTCGGCGACCCCAAGGTGGCCGACATCGCAAACTACATCGTGCCCGGCAAGCTGTGGGACGCCTTCGCCGCCGAGACGCCCCACGTCGTCCTGATCGACGAGATCGACAAGGCCGACATCGAGTTCCCCAACGACCTGCTGCTCGAGCTCGATCGCATGCAGTTCTTCGTCTACGAGACCCGCCAGACCATCGTCGCCAAGCACCGCCCCGTCGTGATCATCACCAGCAACAACGAGAAGGAGCTGCCGGACGCCTTCCTCCGCCGCTGCTTCTTCCACTACATCCGCTTCCCCGACCGCCCCACCATGGAACGCATCGTCGACTCCCACTTCCCCGGTCTGCAGCACGACCTGGCCCGGGAAGCCCTCAACGTCTTCTTCAAGGTCCGCGACGTCCCCGGCCTCAAGAAGAAGCCCGCCACGTCGGAGCTGCTCGACTGGCTCAAGCTGCTCATGATCGAGGACATGCCGCCCGAGGCGCTGCGCAGCAACGACCCCAACCTCGTCATCCCGCCTTTGCACGGCGCGCTGCTGAAGAACGAGCAGGACGTCCACCTGTTCGAGCGTCTCGCCTTCCTCAACCGCCGGGCCCGCTGACGTGTTCGCCCCCTTCGTGCTCGCCCTGCGCGAAGCCGGCGTCCCCGCCTCCATCACCGAATACCTGGCCCTGCTGCGCGCCCTCCAGCACGGCGTCGCCGGCACCAGCGTCGACGACTTCTACTTCCTCAGCCGCGCCGCCCTCGTGAAGGACGAACGCCACCTCGACCGCTTCGACCGCGTCTTCGCCACCGTGTTCAAGGGCCTGGAAAGTGTCGCCGGGCCCGGCACGGAAGGCACCGAGGCCCGCGCCCTGCCCGAGGAATGGCTGCGCCGCATGGCCGAGAAGCACCTGACCGCCGAGGAGCGCGCCGAGATCGAGGCCATGGGCGGCTTCGACACGCTGATGGAGACCCTGCGCCAGCGCCTGGCCGAGCAGGAGGGCCGCCACCAGGGCGGCAGCAAATGGATCGGCACCGCCGGCACCTCGCCCTTCGGCGCCTACGGCTACAACCCCGAAGGCGTCCGCATCGGCCAGGACGGGAGCCGCCACCGCCGGGCCGTGAAGGTGTGGGACAAGCGCGAGTTCCGCGACCTCGACGACACGGTCGAGCTCGGCACCCGCAACATCAAGCTGGCGCTCCGCCGCCTGCGCCGCTTCGCCCGCCAGGGTGCCGCCACCGAACTCGACATGCCCGGCACGATAAAGGCCACCGCCCACAACGCCGGCAGCCTCGACCTCAAGATGGTCGCCGAACGCCACAACGCCGTGAAGGTCCTGCTCTTCCTCGATGTCGGCGGCAGCATGGACGACCACGTCCGCGCCTCGGAGGAGCTGTTCTCCGCCGCCCGCAGCGAGTTCAAGCACCTGGCCTTCCACTACTTCCACAACTGCCCCTACGAGACGCTGTGGACCGACAACCGCCGCCGCCGCGAGACCACGCTGCCGACGCTCGAAGTCATCCGCACCTACGGCCCCGACTACCGCGCCATCTTCGTCGGCGATGCCACCATGAGCCCCTACGAGATCGCCCAGCCCGGCGGCAGCGTCGAGCACTGGAACGACGAGGCCGGCCACGTCTGGCTCTCCCGCCTGCTGGCCCAATGGCGCCACAGCGCCTGGCTCAACCCCGTGCCCCGCCCCTACTGGAAGGACACCACCTCCGTCGGCATGATCCACGAGCTGATGGAGGGCCGCATGCACCCCCTCACCCCCGCCGGCCTCGAAGACATGATCCGGACCCTGGGCCGTTGATCCCTGCGGGATCACGTCTGTTGATCCCTGCGGATCACGTCTGTTGATCCCTGCGGGATCACGTCTGTTGATCCCTGCGGGATCACGTCTGATGATCCCTGCGGGATCACGTCTGATGATCCCTGCGGGATCACGTCTGATGATCCCGCACCTGCGGGAGCACGTCTGTTGATCCCGCGCCGCGCGCTGTTCGCGGTCCCGCTCCTGGCCCTCCCGGCCCCCTGCCCCCGCACCCGCGTCGCCGAGCTGCCGCTGCGCCTCGTCGACGGCTTTCCCATCGTGGACGCGAGCCTCGCCGGTCAGCCGGTCAGCCTCATCCTCGACACCGGTGCCCAGGGGCTGCTCGTCACCCCCGAGGCCGTCCGCGCCCTCGGCCTCCCGCTCAACGGCATGCAGCGCATCTACGGCACGGGCGGCAGCCGCGAGGTCCCGGTCGTGGCGCTGCCCGGCCTCCGCCTCGGCGGCGCCCCCATGCCCGGCCTGTTCGCCCCCGTCTCCACGCTGCCGCTGGACCTCCAGACCATCCCGCCCCTCGCCGGCCTGCTCGGCGCGACTCTGCTGGCCCGCTTTGACCTCGAGCTGGATGTGGCGAACGGCCGGGCCGCCCTCTGGACCCGGGAAGACTGCCCGCCCCCCTTCGAAGGCACCACCATCGCCCTCGAGATCTCCCGCGCCGGCGAGGCCTTCGCCCCCGTCCGGGTCAACGGCGAACCCCTGCTCGCCCTGCTCGACACCGGCAGCCGCACCACCATCCTCAACACCGCCACCGCCCGCCGCCTGAACCTGCAGGCGCCCCCATCGGCCAACACCGCCCCGGGCATCGACGGCGCACGCCTGCCCGTCGAGCATGTCGAGGCCCGCCTCGCCCTCGGCAGCGAACGCCCGCGCGCCGCCACCATCAGCATCGCCCCGCTGCAGCTGGAGCGCGGCGACATGCTGCTGGGCCTGGACCAGCTCGGCCCCCGCCACCTATGGCTGAGCTACGCCGCGGGGACCGTGACCCTCTCTGCACTCAAGGGCGGCGGGCCGGAGCCGGGCGGCCTCAAGCCCGAGCCCGGCCCGCGACCGGACCGGCCACCGACCGCCGCGCCGCGCCCACCGCCATCGCGGCCAGCACCGCGTCCGCCGCCGCCGCCGGGTCCGCCGCCTGGGTGATCGGCCGCCCCACGACCAGGTAGTCCGCCCCCCGCGCCACCGCCTCCTCCGGCGTGGCGACCCGCCTCTGGTCGTCCAGCCCCGCCCCGCTCATCCGGATCCCCGGCGTGGCAACCAGCAACGGCGCCCCCGCCAGCGCCCGCAGCCCATCGGGGTCGTCGGCCGCCGAGGCAATCACCCCGGCAACCCCCGCCGCCGCCGCCGCCCGCACCCGCAGCGCCACCAGCTCCGCCACCGGCCGCCCATACCCCATCGCCGCCACCGAAGCGTCGTCCTGGCTCGTCAGCACCGTCACCGCGAACACCATCAGCCCCGTGCCCCGCGCCCCATCCGCCGCCGCCGCCAGGATCTCGGGGTCCCCATGCACCGTCAGGATCCGCACTCCCATCCGCGCCACCGAGGCAACGCCCCGCCGCACCGTCTCCGGGATGTCGTACATCTTGGCGTCCAGGAACACCTGCTTGCCCGCCCCCACCAGCCCCGCCACGAACTCCCGCATCCCGGGCTCGTACAACAGCCACATCCCAACCTTGTAGAACCCCACGGCATCCCCGAGCCGTCCCACCAGCGCCCGCGCCGCGTCCACCCCCGCCACGTCCAACGCGACGATCAACCGATCCCGAACCTCGATCAAGGCACCCTCCTGACTCTGTCCACCCCGGACGACAGCACCCTCGCATTCCCCCCGGCGTCGTCGACATCCGGCGTGGGAACGGTACGGCTTCGATGATACCGTGGCACGGGTCGCCCGGACGGGCGCCGAGCCGGGAGTTCTGCCGTGGGCCTCAAAGCCAAGTTCAACGCCGTCATGCTGTTGACCTTCCTGCTCGGTCTGGGGCTGGCCGCGGCCATCTTCTACCCCGTCGTGCAGGACAATGCCCGCCGCGAGGTGCTGCAGAACGCCGAAATCATGCTCGAGAACGCCTCGGCGATCCGCGCCTACACGGCCACGCAGATCCAGCCCCTGCTCGCCGCGCAGAGCGACGTCCACTTCCTGCCGCACACCATCCCCTCGTTCGCCGCACAGACCAACTTCCGCACCATGCAGAAGCAGTTTCCCGAATACGCCTACAAGGAGGCGGCGCTGAACCCCACCAACCCCGCCGACCGCGCCACCGACTGGCAGGCCGACCTGATCGACATCTTCCAACAGCAGCCCGCGACCAAGGAGCTGGTCACCGAGCGGGACACCCCGAACGGCCCCACGCTGAACATGGCGCGGCCGTTCCGCCTGACCGACCCCGCCTGCCTGGTCTGCCACTCCGTGCCCTCCGCCGCACCCCCGTCCATGACGGCCATCTACGGCACCGCCAACGGCTTCGGCTGGAAGCTGAACAGCGTCATAGGCGCGCAGATCGTCACCGTGCCCATGCAGGTGGCCCTGTCCCGCGCCCATCGGGCGTTCTTCACCTTCCTGGCCGGCCTCGCCGCCGTCTTCGCCCTCATGATCCTGCTGCTGAACCTGCTGCTGCACCACTTCATCGTCAAACCCGTGCGGCAGATCTCCGCCATGGCCAGCGCGGTGAGCCTGGGCAAGGCCGGCGTGCCCGAATACGTCGTGCCGGGCAAGGACGAGATCGCGTCGTTGTCGCTGTCGTTCAACCGCATGCGCCGCTCCCTGACCAACGCCATGACCATGCTCGAGAGCGGCGACTGAGCGCGGCCGGGCCGCCCCGATGTCCGCTTCCGACACGCCCGGACTGATCGGCCGCTACCAGGTGGCCAGCATCATCGGCCGCGGCGCCATGGGCGTGATCTACCGCGCGACCGACCCGGTGATCGGCCGCGAGGTCGCCATCAAGCTGGTGCGGGCCGACCTGCTGGGCGGCGAGGACCGCGAGAACTACCTCGCCCGCTTCCAGCGCGAGGCACAGGCCGCCGGCCGGTGCCTGCACCCCAACATCGTCACCGTCTACGACTTCGCCGTGCACGAGGGGAACCCGTTCCTCGCCATGGAATATGTCGAGGGCGCTAGCCTCGATGCCGCCATGAGGACCGTCGGCCGCTTCGCGCCCCGCGATGCCGTCGCGATCGCGCTGCAGGTGCTGGAAGCCCTGTCCTGCGCCCACGGCCACGGCGTCGTGCACCGCGACATCAAGCCCGCCAACGTGCTGCTGCAAACCAATGGCCACATCAAGGTCATGGATTTCGGCATCTCCAGCCTCGAGAACGCGTCGCTGACCCAGGCCGGCAGCATGATCGGCACGCCCAGCTACATGGCGCCCGAGCAATGCCGCGGGCAGCCGGTGGACCAGCGGACGGACATTTTCTCCGTCGGCATCCTGCTGTTCGAGCTGCTGAGCGGCGAGAAGCCGTTCCCGGGCCAGACCTTCACCGAGGTCATCGGCCGCCTGCTGCACGACGAGGCACCCAGCCTGGTGCCGCGGCTCGCCCCGGCCGATGCCGCCCTGGCTTCGGTCGTCCACAAGGCCCTGCGGAAAGACCCGGCCGCCCGCTTCCCCACCGCAGCCGACATGGCCGCCGCCTTGCGGGCGGCCAGCCAGGACGTGCCGGCATCGGACCACACCGTCGTCATGACCCAGGCGACCCTCGTCGCCGCCAGCGGCGCCCGCAGCGTGCCCGGCCTGGACGCCGACATCCTGGGCACCCTGCAGACCCACCTGACCCAGCATGTCGGGCCCATCGCCAAGCTGCTGCTGACCGGTGCCCTGAAGGACGCGGCAAGCCTCGAGGCGCTGTGCGACAGCCTGGCGCGCAAGATCGAGTCGGAACCGGCCCGCGCCCAGTTCCTCGCCGCCGTCCGGCGCGAGGTGGCGCTGCGATCGAGCGGCGCCGGGTCGTTGCGGGCGAGCCAGGCCGGACCCGCCCCAGCCCCGCCACACGCCGCGCCGCTGCCCGGGGCCGCAAAGCCCATCCCGCCCGAGGTCATCGAGCGCGTCGAGGCCGAACTCACCCGTCACCTCGGCCCGATCGCCCGCATCCTGGTCAAGCGCGCGCTCGTGAAAGTCGCCACGACGAAGGAGCTGTGGGCCACCCTGGCAACCCACATCGAATCTCCCGCCGAACGCCGCGCCTTCGAGGCGAAGGCCGGGGTCTAGGACGCCGTCATCGGGGCCGCCAAGTCCGCAGCCGCCCGGCGGCCTCCGCGTTCACCGACCCCGGCGGCGTCTGCCCCTGCAGGATGGCCGCAACCTGCCGCGTCGTCTCCAGCGCCTGGTGTTCCGCGGCCGGCCCGGTCAGGCCGCCCACATGCGGCGTGGCCAGCACGTCGGCACGGGCCGCCAGCGACAGGCTCGGCATCTGGTCGGCATCCCGCCCCACATCGAGCGCGGCACCGCCCAGATGTCCGCTGTCGAGCGCCTCGGCCAAGGCCGCCTCGTCCACCAGCTCGCCCCGTGAGGCGTTGATCAGCAGCGCCCCCCGCTTCATCCGGGCAAAGGCCGCCGCGTCCAGCAGGTTCGCCGTGCTCGCATCGGCGATCGCGAGGCAGACCACGATGTCCGCCGTGGCCAACAGCGCCGGCAACGCCATCGGGCGGACCCCGTCATCGCCCGCGAACGTCACATGGGGGTCGGAAACCAGCACCTCCGCCTCCATCGCCAGCAGCAGCCGCGCGAGCCGCCGGCCGATCGCGCCGTAGCCGATGATGCCCACGGTGGCGCCCGCGATCTGCCGCCCCATCCGCACCGGCGGCCGCCGTCCGGCCCGATGCTCGGCCACCGACCCCGAGACGCCGCGGCACAGGTCGACCATGAGCCCCAGGATCAGCTCGCACACCGCCGGCACGAAGCCCGGGGACGCCCGTGTCACCAGCACCCCGGCCCCGGACGCCGCCGCCACGTCCACCGTCCGGATATCGACCGCGCCCCGGACGAAGGCCACGAGGTCCGGCAGCGCCTGGAACAGCCCGGCCGGCGCCGGCACCGCCCGGTCCGCGACGATGATCCGCATCTGGGCCGCCGCCCGGATCAGGGCCGCACCCTCCAGCGGGCCGCCCTCGTGCAGCGAAACGGGGCCCAGCTGCCGCAACGCCGCCAGGGCACGCTCCCCGTAATACAGGGCCCGCGCCTCGGGCGGGTAGGTCAGCAGGATCAGGACCGGGCTCCGCTCAGGTCGGCCAGCCACCCGGCCGCCGTCAGCGGGAACGCGGCCACCCCGTCCCGCACCGCGACCTGGTAGACCGGCTGGAACAGGATCACCATGTTCGCCTGGTCCACCATGGCCTTCTGGTACTCGATCCACAGCAGCGCCTGCTTCGCTTCGTCGGGCTCCGACGCCGCCTGCGTCACCAGCGCCAAAAGCTTGTCGTCGGGCACCCAGTGCACCCGCTTGGCCACCCGCTGCGTGGACGCCGCGGCCCACAGCAGGTTGTCCACCGCGGGCGGGTTCCAGAAGGTCAGCACCGCCTGCGACTTGCCGCCGATGTACTGGGTCCGCAGGTTCACCTGGTCCATCGGGTTCAGCTTCACGCGGATCCCCACCCGGCCCAGATCCGACTGCAGCTTCTGCGCCAGCGTCTGGTAGGTGATCCCCGCGATCGCCGCCTGGCCGTAGCTGAGGTCGAACTCGAACCCGTCGGGCACCCCGGCCTTCTGCAGCAGCTGCTTGGCCAGGGCCAGGTCCTGCTTCGGCGCCAGGTTCTTCGCATCCGCCTCGGTCGAGCCCAGCACGCCGACGGGCAGGAAGCTCGCGGGCCGCGTGGCCTCGCCGCCCAGCAGGCCCGTCCGGATCCCCTCGTAGTCGATCGCGTGGGCGATGGCCTGGCGCGCCTCCTTGATCGCCAGCGTCTTGTTCAGCTCGGCATCCTGCCCGACCGCCATGTAGACGAAGTCGAGGCTGGTCAGCTTCTCGATCCGGATCTTCGGCTCCGCCTTCAGGCTGGCGATCTGCTCCGGGATCAGATTGAACGCCGCATCCACGTCGCCGCGCTGCACCGCCAGAAGCTGGGCGGCGCTGTCCGGGATGTGGCGGATCACGATGCGGGCGAACGCGCTGGCGCCCCGCCAGGAGTTGGGGTTGCGGACCATCTGCACCTGCGCGCTCCGGCTCCAGGCGGTCAGCGCATAGGCGCCCGTCCCGGCGGAATGCCCGTTCAGCCACTCCGCCGCCTTGTCGTCGGCCGTCGTGGTGCCGCCGTGCTCCATGACCGTCTTGCGGTCCAGGATGCCGAACCCCGGTGCCGCCAATATCGCCAGGATGGGTTCGGCCGGGTTCTTCAGCAGGATGTCCACCGTCTGCGCGTCCACGACCGCGGCGCCCGAGACGTTGCCGATGTAGGCCGCGGTCTGGTCCTTGATCGCCAGGATGCGGTCGAACGTCCACTTCACGTCCTCGGCCGTCAGCGGGTTGCCGCCGAAGAACTTCACGTTCTCCCGCAGCGTGAACCGCCAGCCCTGGCCGTCCGGCGTGCGCGCCCATTTCGTTGCCAGTGACGGCACCGGGACGGTGTACTTCCCGGGCTCGAGCGTGATCAGCGTGTCGTACGTGGCCTCGAGCGTCAGCGGCGGGGAGTAGTTGTTCTGCCGCGCCGGGTCGAACGTGACGGTGTCGCTGATGTCGAGCCCGAGGACCAGCACGTCCTTGCGGCCCTGCGCCCGGGCCGCCGACCATGCGGAGACGGGCAGTGCGGAGATGGGCAGTGCGGACACGGCCAGCGCGCCGCCCAGCAGCAGCTGGGAAAGCGCACGGCGGCCGATCGGGTTCGGGGGGGCGGGCTCGGTCATGGATGGTCCTCCTGGAGTGTGGCCGTTCGTTCGGCCTTGTGCGTGTTGTTCAGCGCTGGAACGTCGCGGTGCGCCGCTCCTGAAAGGCCTGGATGCCCTCCAGATGGTCGCCCGCGCCGAAGCACAGCGCGTTCATCTCGTTCTCGTAGCGCAGCCCGGCATCCAGCGGCATCGAAAGGGCCGCGCGAAGCGAGGCCTTCACCGCCTGCACCGCGACCGGGCTCAGCGCGGCCAGCTGTTCCGACAGCGCCCGCGCCCGTGCCTGCACCGCGTCGTCGGTCACCACCTCGTCCACCAGGCCCAGCCGCAGCGCCTCGGCGGCGCCGACCGGGTCGCCCAGCATCAGCATGCGCGTCGCCGGGCCCAGCCCGATCATCCGCGGCAGCAGCTGCGACGCGCCGCCGCCCCCCACCCAGCCCCGCTGCACCTCGGGAAAGCCGAGCCGCGCCCCCTCGCCCGCCACCCGCAGGTCGGCCCCCAGCGCCATCTCGCAGCCGCCGCCCAGCACCCAGCCCTGCAGCGCCACCACGACGGGCTTGCGGATGTTCCGCACCGCCGTCGCGTACTCGACCCGGTTGCGGAAGGCCCACACGCTCGGGTATGCCGCCAGGCTGCCCAGGTCGCTGCCGGCGCAGAACGCACGCGCCCCCTCGCCCCGCAGCAGCACCGCCCGCACCGCGTCGTCGGCGTCCGCGGCCCGGCAGTGCTCGGCGAGGCTGGCCGCCATCTCCGGCGTCATGGCGTTCAGCTTCTGCGGCCGGTCCAGCACGATCTCCGCGATCCCGCCCGACACCCCATAGCCCACGGAGCCGGTCACGATCGGCCCGGGCAGGCCGTGCATCCTGCATGGTGTGGGCAGCGGCGGACGACACCGGCGGCCATCGTAAGTCCGCGCACCCTATCCCGCCGCGGTCCTTTCTCGGCGTGGCGGCCTTCCGAAAAGGCGAGGAGGCCGCCCAAGTCGCCGCTCTGGAAGTCGCGCGGGCTTTGGCCGGCAAACCCCCATCGCGCAATTAAAAGAGAAAAGCCCCGACGAACGCCGCGACGATCAGGGCCATTGCCAGCGCAGCCAGCGCAAAGCCCAGTAGGAAGCCCCATCGCATGATGCGAACGATCCAGTTGGGAACCGGGTAGTTGTGGCTGCGGATCGCGAAACCGACGTGCATGGCCGTTGTCCTGGGGGGGGGTAGCCGGTGCCTGAAAGCTATGCCGTAGACGTATCATCTACAATGACCTCTCCTCCAGAGGCGCCGCTTTGCGCGGCTGACTTGCCCGGACGCTAGGCAGGATTTGACTCCGAGTCACCCCATTTCTAAGACGTTTGAGAAGGCTGTCCCACGAGAGGCGGCCCCGAGGGGAGACGACCGATGCTGCGCTTCATCGCGTCCCGGCTGTTCGCGGTGCTCGGCATGGCGCTCCTCGCCACGCTGGTGATCTTCCTCATCGCCAACACGGTCCCGGGCGACCCCGTGCTGGCGCAGCTCGGCGACCTCGCCGCCTCCGACCCCGTGTTCGTCGCCCGCTGGCGGCACGAGTTCGGCCTCGACCTGCCGCTGTGGGAACGATACTTCGTCTTCCTGCGCGGCCTCGCGCACGGCGACCTCGGCATCTCCATCACCTCCCACCGGCCCGTGCTGGACGACATCGCCGACTTCGCCCCGGCCACGCTCGAGCTGGCGACGCTGTCCTTCATCCTGGCCCTTCTGGTCGGCATCCCGCTCGGCATCCTGGCGGCGGTCCGGCGGGACAGCTGGATCGACCATGCGGCGCGGCTGATCTCGCTGATGGGCGTTTCGGCCCCCACCTTCTGGCTGGCGTTCATCGTGCTGGCGCTGTTTTACGGCAAGCTCGGCTGGGCGCCGGGGCCGGGGCGGCTCGACCCGATCAGCCTGCCGCCGGAGGGGGGCACCGGCTTCTACCTGGTGGACTTCGCGCTCCGTGGCGACTGGGAGAGCGTGCGCGACGCCGCAGCCCACCTCGTGCTGCCGGTCGTCGTGCTGGCCGCGGCCACGCTGGGGCTCATCACCCGCACCACCCGGGCCAGCGTGCTGGAATGCCTGCGGCAAGACTATGTGCGCATGGGTCGCGCCAAAGGCCTGCGGGAACGGGCGGTCGTGCTGGGCCACGTGCTGCCGAACGCGATGATCCCCATCGTCACCTTGGGCGGGCTCGCGTACGCCAACCTGCTCACCGGCGCCGTCATGACCGAGACCGTGTTCTCCTGGCCTGGCCTCGGCCGCTACACCTTCCAGAGCGCCGCCACGCTCGACTTCCCCGCCATCATGGGCATCACGCTCATCGTCGCCTTCGTCTACCTGGTCATCAACCTCGTCATCGACCTCAGCTACGCCCTGCTCGACCCCAGGGTCCGGCAATGAGGGTCCGGCAATGAGGATCCGGCAATGACGGTTCGGCAATGAGGGTTTGGCAATGAGCGCCTCGGTTCTCCTGACCCCGGCGCAGGCCCGGCCGGGCGCCTTCCAAAGGGTCCGCTCGTGGCAGCGCCGCTACGGCCTCGCGGCCCTCGGCGGCCTCATCGTGCTGGCCTGGCTGTTCACGGCCCTCGCCGCCCCGCTGCTGGCCCCTCACGTGCCCGACGCCGTCGACGTGACCGTGCGGCTGCTGCCCCCCGGTGCGCTGCATCTGCTGGGCACGGACGAGCTGGGCCGCGACGTGCTCAGCCGGCTGCTGTACGGCGCCCGCATCTCCATGATGACCGGCATCGTCGTCGTGGCGGTGGGTGCCCTCGTCGGCACGCTGCTGGGCGGCGTCGCCGCCTATGTCGGCGGCTGGGTGGAGGAGGCGATCATGCGCTTCACCGACCTCGTGCTGTGCTTCCCGCCCATCATCCTGGCCATGGCCATCGCCGCGGCCCTCGGCATCGGCACCACCAACACGATCGTCGCCATCCTGATCGTCTGGTGGCCGAAGTTCGCCCGCCTGGCCCGCAGCCTGGTGCTGCAGCAACGGGCGCGCGAATACGTGGAGGCGGCGCTGGTCGCCGGCTACGGCCCCGCCCGCATCCTGGGCCGCCACATCATCCCCAACGCCGTCGGCCCCCTGGTCGTGCTGGTCACGCTCGATGTCGGCAACGCCATCATCACCTTCGCCGGCCTGTCGTTCCTGGGCCTCGGCGTCGTGCCGCCCACCGCGGAATGGGGCGCCATGGTCGCCGAAGGGCGCGAGCTGGTGCAGCAATGGTGGGTCGCGGCCTTCCCCGGCCTCGCCATCCTCAGCGTCGTGCTCGGCTTCAACTTCCTCGGCGACGGCGTGCGCGACTGGCTGGACCCGAAGGCGGCCCCATGAGCGCCACCCTCGATGACCGCAGGGGCCGCCTCCCCGGCCGAAGCCCCGACCAGCAGGCCGGTCCGGCCCCCCAACCCGTCCCCGTGCTGGAGGTGGAAGACCTCCGGACGCACTTCCCCACCAGCCGGGGCACCGTCCGCGCGGTCGACGGCGTGTCGTTCCGCGTCGCCGCCGGCGAGACGCTGGGCATCGTGGGCGAAAGCGGCTCGGGCAAGAGCATGACCGCGCTGTCCGTGATGCGGCTGCTGGAGGCGCCGGGCCGGGTCGTGGGCGGCAGCATCCGCTTCCAGGGACAGGACGTGCTGCGGCTGCGCCCCGCCGCAATGCGCGGGCTTCGCGGCAACAAGATGGCCATGGTGTTCCAGGACCCCATGACCTCGCTGAACCCTGTGCTGCGCATCGCGCGGCAGCTGACCGAGGCGATGGTGGTGCACGGCCGCCGCCCGGGCGATGCGGCCCGCCTCGCGGTGTCCCTGCTGCGCCGCATGGGCATCACCGCGCCCGAGCGCGCCGTACGTGCCTTCCCGCACCAGTTCTCGGGCGGGATGCGGCAGCGCGTGGTGCTCGCCATGGGCATGAGCAATGAGCCGGCCCTGCTGCTGGCCGACGAGCCCACCACCGCGCTCGACGTCACCATCCAGGCGCAGATCCTGGAGCTGATGCGCGCGCTGAACCGCGAATTCGGCACGGCGATCGTGCTGATCAGCCACGACCTGGGCGTCGTCGCCGGCCTGTGCGACCGCGTGCTGGTCATGTATGCCGGCGAGGTGGTGGAGGAAGGCCCGACCGACCAGGTGCTGGCCGACCCGCGCCACCCCTACACCTGGGCGCTGATGAACGCCGTGCCCCGGATCGACGGACCGGTCGCGTCCCGCCGCCTGAACACCATCGAGGGCATGCCGCCCGACCCGCTGGCCCAGCCCGCCGGCTGCCGCTTCGCGCCCCGCTGCCCGTTCCGCGAGCCCGTGTGCGACGCCCATCCGCCGCTGGCCCCCATGGGCCCGGCCCGAACCTCCCGCTGCTGGGTGGCCGCCGAGGGCATCCGCTTCGCCGCCCGCACCGCCCCCGCCGAGGCCCGCGCGCCCGCCGCGGCAGCCCCCCCCGGCCCGCCGCTGCTGGTGGCGGACAACGTGGTCAAGCACTTTCCGGTCGCGGGGGGCGGCCTGTTCGCGCGGCGGCGCGTGGTGCACGCCGTGGACGGCATCAGCCTCGAGGTGCGGCGCGGCGAGGTGCTGGGCGTGGTGGGCGAGTCGGGCTGCGGCAAGTCCACCCTGGGCCGGACCTTGCTGCGCCTCTACCGCCCCGACGCCGGGCGCATCGCCTTCGACGGGCACGAGATCGCCACCGCCCGCCAGGCCGCCATTCGCCCGCTGCGCCGCCGCATGCAGATGGTCTTCCAGGACCCCTATGGCAGCCTGAACCCGCGCATGACCGTGGGCGACACCCTCGCCGAGCCGCTGCGCTTCCACGGCCTGGCCCAGGGCGCCGGCGTCGGCGCGCGGGTCGCGGCGCTGCTCGACACAGTGGGCCTGCCGACCGCCGCCGCCGCCCGCTACCCGCACGAGTTCTCGGGCGGCCAGCGCCAGCGCGTCGCCATCGCCCGCGCCCTGGCCTCCGAGCCCGACTTCATCGTCGCCGACGAGCCGATCTCGGCGCTCGACGTCAACATCCAGGCGCAGATCATCAACCTCATGGTGGACCTGCAGGAACGGCTCGGGCTCACCTACCTGTTCATCGCCCACGACCTGGCTGTCGTGCGGCACATCTCGGACCGGGTCGCCGTGCTGCACCTGGGCAAGATCGCCGAGATCGGCCCGGCCGCCGACCTGTTCGCCCACCCGTTGCACCCCTACACGCGCTACCTGATCTCCGCCGTGCCGGTGCCCGACGCGACCCTGGAGCGCGCCCGCCCGCGCCTCGTGCTGCAAGGTGAGGTCGCCAGCGCCATCGATCCGCCCTCCGGCTGCCGCTTCCGAACCCGCTGCCCCGAGGCGCAGCGCCTCTGCACCGAAGCGGAACCGCCGCTGGTCGAACATCGCCCCGGCCATTTCGCCGCCTGTCATTTCGCAGGCTGAACCCTCCACGGGCCGACACCAGGAAGGGCCGCCATGCCGAAGATCGTCTCCGCCTCCGAGGCCGCCGCCATCGTCCGCACCGGCGACACGCTGCTGGTCGGCGGCTCCGGCGGCGGCCATGCGGTGCCCGAGGCTCTGCTGGCCGCCCTGGGCCAGCGCTTCCGCGACACCGGGCAGCCGCGCGGCCTGAGCGCCGTGCACCCGGTCGGGCTGGGCGACGGCGGAACGCGCGGCGCCGGGCACCTGGCGCAGGAGGGGCTGCTGCGCCGCATGGTCTGCGGCACCTTCGTCAACTCGCCCGGGATCTCGGACCTTGTGCTGGCCGGCAAGCTGGAAGGCTGGACGCTGCCCCAGGGCGCGCTGTCGCAGCTGATGCGGGAGATGGCGGCCGGCCGCCCCGGCCTGCTGACCCGGACCGGCCTGCACACCTTCGTGGACCCCAGGCTGGGCGGCGGCCGCCAATCTCCCGCCATGGCCCCCGCCATGACCCCCGCCGTGACCCCCGCCGTGATCGAGAAGCTGGTGGAGCTGGTCGACTTCCGCGGCGAGGAGCACCTGTTCTTCAAGCCCTTCACGCCGGACGTCTGCTTCCTGCGCGGCACCACCGCCGACGAGGACGGCAACGTCACGATGGAGGAGGAAGCCGTCTTCGGCGAGATGCTGCCCATGGCCCAGGCGACCCGCCGCGCGGGGGGCGTCGTCGTCGTGCAGGTCAAGCGCCTGGCCCGCCGCGGCACGCTGCCGGCCAAGCACGTGAAGATCCCCGGTATCCTGATCGACCTGGTCGTGCTCGACCCCGGCCAGTGGCAGACCTACGCCACGGAATACAGCGCCTCCTACGCCGGGGCGCTCCGCACGCCGGACAGCGACGTGCCGGTGCTGCCGCTCGACCCGCGCAAGGTGATCGCCCGCCGCGCCGCGATGGCGCTGTTCCCGGGCGCGGTCTGCAACCTCGGCTCCGGCATCTCGACCGGCATCGCCGCCGTCGCCGCCGAGGAGGGTGCGCTCGATGCGGTGTGCTTCACCAACGAGCAGGGCCTGATCGGCGGCGCCCCCGCCTCGGGCAACGAGGCCGGGGCCGCCCGCAACTACGCCGCGATGGTCGACCAGCCCTACCAGTTCGACTTCTACGACGGCGGCGGGCTCGACCTCGCCTTCCTGTCCTTCGCCGAGCTGGACGCCGCCGGCAACGTCAACGTCAGCCGCTTCGGCGGACGCATCATCGGCCCCGGCGGCTTCATCAACATCAGCCAGAACGCCCGTGCCGTCGTGTTCAGCGGCACGTTCGGCGCCGGGCGCAGCGTGCTGCACGTGGGCGCCGGCCGCCTGTCGATCGCGCAGGACGCGCCGGGCACGAAGCTGGTCGCCGCCGTCGAGCAGGTGACGTTCAGCGGCGCCTACGCCCGGGCCCGGGGCCAGCCCGTGCTCTATGTCACGGAGCGGGCCGTGTTCGAGCTCTTGCCCGAAGGCGTCACGCTGACGGAGCTGGCCCCCGGCATCGACCTCGAGCGCGACGTGCTGGCCCGGATGGCGTTCCGCCCCATCGTCGCGCCCGGCCTGCACGAGATGGACCCGCGCCTGTTCCAGCCGGAGCCGATCGACCTGGCCGGGCATCTCCGCCGCGGGGTGCGCCGCCCGCCACCCGCCGCGCTTCGCGTGCTGCACCCGACAGGCGCGAAGGCCGCGGAGTGACCGAACCCACCTTGCTGATGAATGGCGCCACGCGCCTGTTCGGCATCGTCGGGCACCCCATCGCCCAGGCGCTCTCGCCCGCCGTGATGACCGCACGCCTGCGCGCCGCGGGCCGCAACGCCGTCCTGGTGCCGATGCACGTGCTGCCGGACGGGTTTGAGGCCACGATGCGCGCCCTGATGGCGATGCCGAACCTCGACGGGCTGGTGGTGACCGTGCCCTACAAGGCCCGGGCGATGACGCTGATGGACCGGGTGGGCCCCCATGGCACGGCGGTCGGCGCCGTCAACGCGCTGCGCCGGGCCACGGACGGCCGGTGGGAGGGCGACATGTTCGACGGCCTGGGACTGGTGCGCGCCCTGCAGGCGGCGGGGTTCCCGCTCCCGGGCGCCACGGTCTCCATCCTGGGCGCAGGCGGGGCCGGCAGCGCGGTGGCGGTCGCCCTGGCCGATGCCGGGGCACGGCGGCTGCGCCTGCACGACACCGACCCGGCCCGAGCGGCAGCGCTCGCACGGCGCGTCGCCGGCCACCGGCCCGCCTGCGACGTATCCGCCGGCACCGACCCGGCGGATGTCGCGGGCTGCACCCTGCTGGTCAACTGCACGCCCGTCGGCATGAACCCGGGCGACGGCATGCCGGCCCGCTTCGGCCCGCTGCCGCCCGGCCTGTTCGTCATGGACATCGTCACCCACGACACGCCGCTCGGCGCCCATGCCCGGCACTGCGGCTGCCGCACCCTCGATGGCGCCGCGATGCTGCAGGGCCAGGCCGACGCGCTGATGGACTACTTCGCCGTCAGCAGCAGTCCCGGAAGCGCTCCCTGATCGACGTCAGCAGCGCGTCCGGGTCGTGCCGCCACCAGCGGCGGGACAGGATCTCCACCTCGATCATTCCGGCATAACCCGTGCCGTCCACCCCGCGCCGCAGCGCCGGAAGGTCGATCACGCCGTCGCCCATCATCCCGCGGTCGAACACCGTGTCCGTGGTGGGCACCAGCCAGTCGTCGACATGGAATCCGCAGACCAATCCCCCCTCTACCACGCCGGAAGCCCGGGCCAGCGCCGCATCGAGCCCCGGGTCCCACCAGACATGATACGCGTCGAGCACGAGCCCCACGCCGTCGCCCAGCGCCGCAACCCAGTCCAGCGCCTGCCCCGCGGTGCACAGCACGGACCGGTCGGCCGCCGTCATGGGGTGCAGCGGCTCCAGCCCCAGGCGCACCCCGGCCGCCCGCGCCAGCGGCAGCAGCGCCGCCAGCCCGTCCAGCGCCGCGCTGCGAGCCCCCTCCAGGTTCTTCGACCCCGGTGGAAGCCCGCCCGCCACCATCACCAGGCAGTCGGCCCCCAGCGCATGCGCCTCATGGATCGCGCGGCGGTTCTCCTCCGGCGTGCCCCCCGCCCCGCCGAACAGCCCGCCCCGGCACAGGCTCGACACCCGCAGTCCCGCGTCCCGGATCCGCCGCACCGCCTGCGCCAGCCCCAGCTCGGCCAGCGCGTCGCGCCAGGGCGCGATTCCCGGGATGCCGTGCCGGGCACAGGCCTCGATGCACTGCGCCAGGGAGTACTGGTCCCGCAGCGTGACGGTGTTCAACGACAGGCGCGCCAGGTCGGCCATCGGCGGCGTCAGATGATGCCTTGAACCGCGAGCACTTTCCGCATGCGGGCGCAGGCCTCGTCCGGGTCGTGCAGCAGGCCGGCCTGGTCCGCGAGGCGGAACAGCTCGACCAGATGCGGCAGGCCGCGCGCCGACTGCTGGCCGCCCACCATGGTGAAGTGATCCTGGTGGCCGTTCAGGTAGGCCATGAACACCACCCCGGTCTTGTAGAACCGCGTCGGCGCCGCGAACATGTGGCGGGACAGCGGCACCGTCGGCCCCAGCACCGCATGGAACCCGGCCGCGTCGCCCGTCGCCAGGCACCCCAGCGCGGCCGCCGCAGCCGGCGCGATCGGGTCGAAGATGCCCAGCAGCGCATCGGAATGCTGCCCGCCGGCGCCTTCGATCAGCGTGGGATAGTTAAAGTCGTCGCCCGTGTACATCCGGCAGCCCGGCGGCAGCCGCGCCCGCAACGCGACCTCCTTCTCCTTGTCGAGCAGCGAGATCTTGATCCCGTCCACATGCGCGGCGTTCTCCGCAATGACCTCGAGGCACACCTCCATCGCGGTGTCGACGTCGCCCGCCCCCCAATAGCCGGCCAACGCCGGGTCGAACATGTCGCCCAGCCAGTGCAGGATCGCCTTGCCCCGCAGCTGCGACAACACGCGGCGATAGACGCGGCGGTAGTCCTCGGGCCCGCGCGCCGCAGCAGCCAGCGCGCGCGACGCCATCAGGATGATGCCACCCCCGCAGCGCTCGATCGCCGCGCACTGCATCTCATAGGCGGCGACGACAGCGTCGATGCTGCAGGGCACGCCGTCTGGCAGGTGGTCGGTCCCGGCGCCCGAGGCGACGAGGGCGCCCGGGATGCCCGCCGCCTCCCGCACCGTACGGCCGATCAGCTCCAGGCTCAGCGGCCAGTCCAGACCCATGCCGCGCTGGGCGGTGTCCATCGCCTCCGCCACGCCCAGCCCCAGCGACCAGAGGTGCCGCCGGTATGCGAGCGTCGCGTCCCAGTCGATGCGGGACTGCTGCCAGGGGTCCGTCGCGGCCCACGGGTCGGACACCACATGGGCGGCGGAATAGGCGATGCGGGTGAAGGGCCGCGTCGGCCGGGCAAACGCGCGCGGCGGCCCCGGCCGATACGCAACCAGGCTCCGGTCCGGGCCCGGCAGCATGATGCGGGGTGTCGTGGCGCTCATGGGTCGAGACCCAGGAAGTCCGCCATCAACCCGAGCTGACCCTCCAGCATGTGCCGCCCGGCATGGGTGGCGAACCCCGCGCGGTCCGCCGCGGCGATCAGCGCCGTGGGCACCGGATACATCAGCACGTCGGCGACGAGGGCGCCGGGGCGGAGGGCCGCGGGATCGAACGGCAGCGCGTCGCCGGGCAGCAGCCCCAGCGAGGTCGCGTTCACGGCGATGTCCACGTCGTCGGGCGCCGCCGGGCCAGCGGCGACGGCGCAGGCCGGGAAGGCCTCCGCAATCCGCGCGGCCAGGGCCGCCGCATGCGCCGGGGTGCGGTTGCCGAAGCGGATCGCCCGGGCGCCCGCCTCGGCCAGGGCGAAGCCGATGGCGGCGGCAGCCCCGCCCGCCCCCATGACGAACACGCGGCACCCCCGGGGTTCATGCCCCTGCGCCCGCAGCCCGGCCACGAAGCCGAGCCCATCCAGCATCGTGCCCGCATACCGCCCGTCCGCCAGGCGCCGCACGGCGTTCACCGCGCCGACCCGCTGCGCGCCGGGCTCGATCACGTCGCAATACCGGGGCATGGCGGCCTTGTGCGGCGCCGTGACGATGAAGCCATCGAGGTTCGCCAGCGCCTTCAGCCCGGCCATCCCCGCCGCGAACCCGGCCCGGGGCAGCTGCACCGGCACGCAGACGGCGTTGCGACCCGCCGCCGCGAACCGTTCGTTGAAGCGCGTGGGCACGCGGACATGGTCGATCGGGTCGCCGATGATGGCATAGAGCCGCGTCGCGCCGTTGATCACCCCCGCCGCCATCCGCGCCCTCCACGTCCGGGCCCTCTGCGGAGCCCCGGCCAGAACCGTCCGGCAGAACCATCGCGGCGGCCCGAAAAGGTGTCAACGGCAGCGTCGCCCGTTGCAGGGCGATCGCCCTCTCATCGTCCTCCGTGTCTCCGCGGTCCGGCTTTTCCGTCGCACCGTCTCTGCGCGACACGGTTCGATCGATTGTCCCGTCGTCCGTTGACAGGGCCAGGGCCCGCGCTCAGGGTTCCCGGCACGTGAACAAGGCCCGCGACAGGGCCGGACGCGGAGGGACGGCACTGAAATTCGGCGAATACCCCAAAGTCGCGTCGCTCGGGGACGTGTCGGGCTTCCTGGCGCATGCCGGGGCCATGGGCCTGTCGTTCCCCTGCGACCCCGTCATCGAGACCGGGCCCGCCGCCCCGCTGGCCCAGCCCATGTCCGTGTGCGGCCGGCAGCTGACCAACCGCTTCTGCATCCTGCCGATGGAGGGCTGGGACGGCACGGAGGACGGAATGCCGTCGGAGCGCACGCGGCTGCGCTGGGCGAATTTCGGCCGCAGCGGCGCCAAGCTGATCTGGGGCGGCGAGGCCGTCGCCGTGCGAGGGGACGGCCGGGCCAACCCGCGCCAGCTGTGCCTCGCCGCCCACACCGAAGGCGCCATCGCCGGGCTGCGCGAAACCCTGCTGGCGGCGCATCGGGACCCCGCCTGCGAGAACGACGCGGGCCCGCTGCTGATCGGGCTGCAGCTGACGCATTCCGGGCGCTTCTGCCGGCCCCGCGCCGGGCAGGGGCTGCAACCCGTGATCCTGTACCGCCACCCCATCCTGGACGCGAAGTTCGGCGTGGCGGCCGGCCAGCCCGTCATGACCGACGACGAGATCGAGCGGCTGATCGAGGCCTATGTCGCGGCAGCCCGGCGCGCCCAGCGCTGCGGCTACGACTTCGTCGACATCAAGCACTGCCACGGCTACCTGGGCCACGAGTTCCTCAGCGCCGTCCACCGCCCCGGCCGCTTCGGCGGCAGCCTCGAGAACCGCACCCGCTTCCTGCGGGAGATCGCGGCCGGCATCCGCGCCGAAGCCCCGGGCCTGCAGATCGGCGTCCGCCTCAGCGCCATCGACCTCGTGCCCTACCGCCCAGACCCGGCGCTGTCCACGGCCGAAGCCCTGGGCCCGGGCGTGCCGGAGCCGCACGAGGCGCCCTACGACGCGGTGTTCGGCGCCCGGGCGGACGACCCCACGCAGTTCGACCTGGCGCCCGCCATCGAATTCTGCACCGTCATGCAGGAACTCGGGATCGACCTGCTGAACGTCACGGCCGGCAGCCCCTACTACAACCCGCATGTCACCCGCCCCGCGCTCTACCCGCCCTCCGACGGGTATCGCCCGCCGGAGGAGCCGCTGGCCGGCGTGCTGCGCCTGCTGAGCGTCACGCGGGCGCTGAAGCAACGCTTCCCCAGCATGGTCGTGGTGGGCAGCGGCTACACCTACCTCCAGGAGTTCCTGCCCCACGTGGCGCAGGCGGCGGTGCGGGAGGGCTGGACGGACTTCGTGGGCCTCGGCCGCATGGTCCTGTCGTATCCCGAGCTGCCGCGCGACGTGCTGAGCACGGGCGTCATGAAGAAGAAGCGCCTCTGCCGCACCTTCAGCGACTGCACCACCGCGCCCCGCAACGGCATCGTCTCCGGCTGCTACCCGCTGGACCCCGCCTACAAGAAATCCCCCGAGGCCGGCGAACTCGCTGTCGTGAAGAAGGCTGCCCGCCTTGGATAAGCGCCTTGGATAAGCGCCTTGGATAAGCGCCTTGGATAAGCGCCTTGGGTGACGGGCCGCCGCCGTCCCGCGTCGCGGTGCTCGGCACCGGCATCATGGGCGGCTGGATGGCCCGGCGCCTGGTCGCCGCCGGCCACGACGTCGCCGCCTGGAACCGCACGCCCGACAAGGCGGCCGCAACCGGCGCCCGCGTCGCCCCCACGGCCCACGCGGCGCTGCAGCACGCCGACGTCGCGATCACCATGCTCAGCACCGCCGCCACGATCGACGACGTGCTGTTCGGGCCCACGAACGCCGTGGAGGCCCTGCGCCCGGGCAGCGTCCTGGTCGTGATGAGCTCCATTCCGGTGGAGGCATGCCGCGCCCAGGCGGCCCGGATGCCCGCAGGCGTCGGCTTCGTCGACGCGCCCGTCTCGGGCGGGGAGCGGGGCGCGCGCGACGGCACCCTGGCCATCCTTGGCGGCGGCACCGCCCCCGATATCGGGCGGATCGCCCCCGTGATGCAGCCGCTCGGGCGCATGACCCATGTGGGCCCGCTCGGCAGCGGCCAGCTGGCCAAGCTCGCCAACCAGATCATCGTCGGCGGCACCATGGTGGCGGTGGCCGAGGCCCTGCACTTCGCCCGGGCGGGCGGCGCGGACCCGGCCGCCCTGCAGCAGGCGCTGCTCGGCGGCTTCGCGGACTCCACCATCCTGCGCGAGCACGGCCGGCGCATGGTGCAGCAGGACTTCCAACCCGGCGGCCCCGCCCGCTACCAGCTTAAGGACCTGCGGGCGGCACAGGCGCAGGCGGAGACGAACGGCATGCAAACCACCCTGTTGCCCCTCCTGATCGAGCTGTTCGGGGCGCTGGACGGCCACGGCGAAGGCGGGCTCGACGTCTCGGCCGTCTGGCGCGAGATCGGCCGCCGCGCCACTCCCGCCGCAGCCGGGGTGCCCGCATGAAGACCGTCACCGTCGGCCTGGTCGGCAGCGGCTTCGTGGCGGAGCTGCATATGCACGCCTACCGCCGGGTCTATGGCGTGGACGCGAGGGTGGCCATCGTCTGCGCCCGCGGCGACGCGGTGCAGGACTTCGCCCGCCGCCACGCCATCCCCGCCACCTGCCGCGACTGGCGGGAGCTTCTGGCCGACCCCGCCATCGACGTCATCGACCTGTGCACGCCCCCCGCGACCCATGCCGAGATGGTCGTCGCCTGCATGCAGGCCGGCAAGCACGTGATCTGCGAGAAGCCCTTCACCGGCTACTTCGGCGAACCCGGTGACGTGGCGCCCATCGGCCGCACGGTCCCGAAGAAGCTGATGTACGAGCGCGTCATGCTGCAGATGGACGCGATGGCCGCCGCCATCCGGGCCACGGGCAAGCTGTTCATGTATGCCGAGGACTGGGTCTATGCCCCGGCCGTCCGCAAGACGGCGGAGATGATCCGCGCCACCGGCGACAAGATCCTGTTCATGAAGGCCGAGGAGAGCCACAGCGGCTCCCACGCCGAGCACGCCGCCCGCTGGGACATGACGGGCGGCGGCGCGCTGCTGCGCCAGGGCTGCCACCCGGTCTCGGCCGTGCTGCACCTCAAGCAGGTCGAGGCCGCCGCCCGCAACGAGCGGATCACGGTAACGGAGGTCACCTGCGACGTGGGCCACATGACCAACCGCGTGCCCGACGCGGACCGGCGCTACCTCAACGCGCACCCGGTCGACGTGGAGGACTGGGGCATGCTGAACCTTGGGTTCAGCGACGGCACGAAGGCGACGGTCTTCGCCGGCGACATGATCCTGGGCGGGGTCCGCAACCTGGTGGAGACCTTCACCACCGGCGGCGTGCTGTTCGCCAACATCGCGCCCAACAACCACATGGTCAGCTACCAGACCGACGAGGCCAAGCTCGCCGGCGTCTACATCACCGAGAAGGTCGACCGGAAGACCGGCTGGCAGCAGATCTGCCTCGAGGAGGAATGGACCCGCGGCTACCTGCAGGAGATCCAGGACTTCATGGAGTGCGCCGCGACCGGGCGGCAGCCGCTGGCGGGGCTCGACCTGGCCTACGAGGCGATCCGGATCCACTACGCCGCCTACCAGGCCGCAGAAGAAGGCCGGCGCATCGTTCTGTAAGAGCCAGCGAAGAAACCAGGGGAAAACCATGCAAACAAAGCAACTCGGCCGCCGCGCCGCACTCGGACTAGGGGCCGGATTGGGCGCCGGCCTGCTCGCAGGGCGCGGGGCCCGGGCCCAGGCGGCCTGGAAGCCGGCGCGTCCCATCAACCTGATCGTGCCCTGGGCCGCGGGCGGCTCCACGGACCAGGTGACGCGCGTCGTCGCCGCCGAGCTGGAGGGCCTGCTGGGCCAGTCGATCGTCATCGTCAACCAGCCCGGCGCATCGGGCGCGATCGGCACCAAGAGCGCGCTCGACGCCCCGCACGACGGCTACACCTGGACCAGCGGCGCCGTGCAGGACCTCGGCTCCTACGAGACGCTGGGCTCCGTCAGGACCCGCCTCACGGACTGGGAGCTGTTCCTCAGCGTCGCCAACGTCTCCGTGCTGAGCGTCAACGCCGCCACGCCCTACAAGACCGCCGGTGAGCTGATCGAGGCGATGCGGCAGAAGCCCAACGCCATCACCGTGGCCACCGCCGGCGTGACCTCGTCCGGCCATGCGGCCATGGACCTCGTCGCCAACGCCGCCCACGTGACCTATCGCCACGTCACCTACGATGGCGGCAACCCCGCCGTGGTCGCGACCGTGGCCGGCGAGACGGTCGCCACCTCCCAGGTCGCCAGCGAGGAGGCGGAGATGATCCGCGGCAAGCTGCTGCGCCCCCTGGCCGCCATCGGCGACCAGCCGGTGACGCTCGAAGGGTTCGGCACCATCCCGCCGCTGTCGCAGACCATCCCGGGCTTCACCGCGCCCGCGAACTACTTCGGCATCTTCCTGCCCAAGGGCGTGCCCGCGGACGTCCTCGCCACGCTGCAGGCGGTGTGGCGCGACAAGATCACCACCAGCGAGAAGCTGCGCCGCTATGCGTTGGACCACGGGGCGCTGTTCGCCCCGGCCTATGGCGAGCCGGCGCAGAAGCTGGCGATGCCCGCCGTGCAGGCCAACGCCTGGCAGCTGTTCAACAGCGGCAAGGCCAAGGTCTCGCCGGCCACCGTCGGCATCCCCGCGCTGTGACATGACCGGGCCCGACGAGGAACCGGCCGAGGCCTCTTCCCGGGCCGACCTGGTCGACGGGGCAGGCTGGCTGCTGCTGGGCGCGGCCGTGCTGGCCGGGTCCGTCGGCATGGACCGGCTGGCGAACCAGGACGTGCCGCCCTTCGGCGCGCCGGGGCTGCTGCCGGGCCTGCTCGGCCTGCTGCTGCTGCTGATGGGCGGGGTTCTGTTGGGCCGCAGCCTGCGCCGGGGCGCGCTGTCGGGCGGCGGCCCGCTCCACCTTGCCCTGCCCCCCGCCTCCGGCCGCGCGCTGCTGGTGGTGGCGCTGTGCGTGGCGTTCGCGGCGGGGCTGGTGGGGCACGGCCTGCCGTTCTGGGCCGCGGCGGCGGGCTTCGTGACCGCCTGCATCCTGCTGCTGCGGCAAGGCCCCGCCGGGGAGCGACGCCCGGTCGACGCCCGCGGCGTCGGCACCGCGCTGCTGATCGGCCTGGCCGCGGGCGGCGTCATCACGCTCGTCTTCCAGCAGTTCTTCCTCGTCCGCCTGCCCTGAAGCGAGGAAACCCCCATGCTCGCCGGCATCGACGACCTGCTGCAATCCTACCTCGGCGTGCTCAACCCGGCCTCGCTCGCCTTCGGCATGGGCGGCGCGCTGGTCGGCATCATCGTCGGCTGCCTGCCCGGCCTCTCGGCCACGCTGTGCATCGCCCTGCTCACCACCCTCACCATCAAGCTGCCGGCCAACGACGCCATCCTGGTGCTCGTCTGCTCCTATGTCGGAACGCTGTATGGCGGCTCCCGCACCGCCATCCTGCTGAACATCCCGGGCACCGCGGCCAACGCCGCCTCGTGTGCCGACGGCCACGCGCTCGCCCGCCAGGGGCAGGCCGGGCGCGCCATCGGCATCGCGACCTCCGGCGCCTTCACCAGCACGCTGTTCGGCGTCATCTGCCTGGCCGCCTTCACCCCGCTGCTCGCCCGCGTCGCGCTGTCGTTCGGGTCCTACGAGTTCTTCTGGCTGGCGCTGTTCGGCGTGACCATGTCCGGCAGCATCGTCGGCAACGACCCGGTCAAGGGCTGGCTGATGGGCCTGCTGGGCCTGTTCGTGGCGCAGATCGGCCAGGACGGCCTTTACGCGCATGACCGCTTCACCTTCGACTGGGACCAGCTTTCGGGCGGCATCGCGCTCATCCCCGCATTGGTCGGCGCCTTCGGCTTCGCCGAGATCCTGACCAAGCTCGCCAGCCCCAAGGAGCCCCGCGTCGTCGAGATGACGGACTCCGTGCTCCCGCGCTTCCGCGAGGTGGTGCAGTACTGGCCCACCGTGCTGCGCTCGGGCGTGATCGGCGTCACGACCGGGCTGATGCCGGGCGTGGGCGAGGATTCCGGCGCATGGATGTCCTACGCGGCGGCCAAGGCGCTCAGCAAGGAGCCCGAGCAGTTCGGCAAGGGCTCCATCGACGGGCTGATGGCGGCCGAAACCGGCGACATGGCCTCCATCCCCGGGCACATGATCCCGCTGCTCGCGCTGGGCATCCCGGGCTCCGCGCCGTCCGCGGTGCTGATGGCCGCCATGATCATCCACGGCATCCAGCCGGGCCCGATGCTGATGATCCAGCACCCCACCTTCATCTACGACGTCGTCGCCATGACCACCGTCGCCATGTTCAGCATCCTGCTGTTCGGCCTGTTCCTGGTGCGCCCGCTGCTGCTGGTGCTGCGCGTCCGCAACGCCGTGCTGATGCCGATCATCTTCCTGCTGTGCACCGTCGGCGCCTATGCCAGCGCATCCCGCCTGTTCGACATCGACACCATGCTGGTCGTGGGCATCGGCGCCTTCCTGCTCCGCCGCCGCGGCTACCACATGGCGCCCTTCGTGCTGGGCCTGGTGCTGGGCGGCCTGCTCGACAAAAGCCTGCGCCGCGGCCTCGTGCTGTCGGACGGCGACTGGACGCCCTTCGTCACCCGCCCCATCTCGCTCGGCATCGCCATCGTGACCGTCATGACGCTCCTGCTGTACGTGCCGGCCGTCCGGGCCGTCGCGCGCCGCGCCGCACGCGGCCTCGGCCGCAGCCTCAGCCGCAAGACGGCCTGAACCACCTCACGGGCGTGGACGCCCCGGCCGCCCAGCCGCATGCTGGGCGCGCACGACACGGGGGCGGCACGGCATGGCGGTGATGGTCGGGGTGGATATCGGGGGCACCTTCGCCGACTTTGTGGCGCTGGACACGCAGACCGGCCGCACGACGACGCTGAAGGTGCTGACCACGCCCGCCGCCCCAGGGCAGGACGTGGCGGCCGGGCTGCAGCGCCTCGCGGCCGACGGCATGGACCTCGCCGCCGTGCAGCGCTTCGTCCACGGCACCACGGTCGGCGTCAACACCATCATCCAGCGCCGCGGCGCACGCCTGGCGCTGTTCACCACTGCGGGCTTCACCGACATCCTGGAGTTGGCCCGGCTCCGCATGGCCAACCCCTACAGCCTGTTCTGCGAGCGCCCGGCGCCCCTGATCCCGAGGGAGCGTGTCTTCCCCATCGCCGAGCGCATGAGCGCCGCCGGCACCACCCTCCAGGACCCCGACGAGGCGGATGTGGCCCGGGCCGTCGCCGCGGCGCAGCGGGCCGGGTGCGAGGGCGTCGTCGTGTCGTTCCTGCACGCCTGGCGCGCGCCCCGCCACGAGGTCGCGGTGGCCGCCATCGTCGCACGGCTCGCACCCGGGCTGACCGTGTTCCGCGGCAGCGAGATCTGGCCCGCCATCCGCGAGTACGAACGCACCACCACGGCGGTCCTGAACGCTTACGTGCACCCCCGCATCGCCACCTACCTCGACCGGGTCGCGGCCGAGCTCGCCCGGGCCGGGATCGCCGCCCCCCTGCTGCTGACCACCTCGGCCGGCGGCACCATGACGGCCGCCGCCGGCCGGCGGGACTGCGTGGGCATGCTGCTGTCCGGCACCGCATCGGGCGTCGTCGGCGCGGGCGTGGTGGCGCAGGCGGCCGGCGCCCGTGCGGTGCTGACGCTCGACATGGGCGGCACCAGCGCCGACGTCGCGATCCTGGAGGACGGCCTGCCCTCCTTCGCCACCGGGCACGCGATCGGCGAGTTCCCGCTGGCCATCACCACCGTCGCCGTCACGTCCTCGGGCCAGGGCGGCGGGTCCGTCGTGTCCGTCGATCCGCAGGGGGTGCTGCAGGTCGGGCCGGACAGTGCCGGATCGACGCCGGGGCCCGCCTGCTTCGGGCGGGGCGGCACGCGCATGACCGTGACGGACGCCGCGCTGCTGGTCGGCATCCTGGGGCACGGCGCGCTAGGCTTCGGCGCCATCGCGCCCGACCCCGCGCTGGCCCAGGCCGCGGCCCGGCCGCTCGCGGCACAGTTGGGCCTGTCCACCGAGGCGCTGGCCGAAGGCGTGCTGGACGTTGCCGTCAGCGGCATGTTGGTGCCCATCGAGCAGTTGCTGGCCCGGGCCGGCGTGCATGCCAGCGAGCTGACGCTGATGCCCTTCGGCGGCGCCGGGCCGATGTTCGGCGCGCTGCTGGCCGAGGCGGCGGGCATGACGCGCGTCCTGGTGCCCGCCTCGCCCGGCACGCTGTGCGCCCTGGGCGCCGTCGCCGCCGCCATCCGCCGCGACGCGATGCGCACCGTGCTGATGCCGCTGGACCCCGCGAGCTGGCCCGCCATGGTGACGATCCTCGACACCCTGTCCCACGACGCCACCCAGGCGGTCGAGGCGATGGCCGGCCCCGGCCCCACCCACGTCCAGCTGGCCGCAGACCTGCGCTACCAGGGCCAGTCCTTCGAGCTGACGGTGCCGTTTGCCGCCGGCACGGACCAGCCGGGCCTCGTGCAGGCCTTCCACGCCGCCCACGACAAGAACTTCGGCCATGCCGAGGAGGCCGCCCCGGTGCAGGTCGTCAGCCTGCGCGCCTCCGCCTCCCGCGCCGCCCCGCCCATCGCCATGCCCTGCCGCCCCGGGCCGCCCCACCCCGCCGTCCCGCGCGGCCACGCCCCATTGCACAGAAGCGGGGTCTGGCACACGGCGGCCCTGTTCGACCGAGACGGCCTCGCCCCCGGCGCCACCTTCGCCGGCCCGGCCATCGTCACCCAGGCGGACTGCACCATCCTCGTCCCGCCCGGCTGGCGCGCGCAGGTGGACGGCTGGCGCAACATCGCGATGGAGCAGGGCTGATGCGCACAAACCCCGTCATGCTGCAGGTGCTCCGCAACCACACCCGCGCCGCCGCCGAGAGCATGGCCACGACGCTGTACCGCACCGCCCACTCCACCTTCGTGAAGGAGACCGAGGACTTCACCATCCAGGTGCTCGACGCCGCCGGCAAGTCGGTCGCCGTGCCCATCGACCTCGGCGCGACCTGGTACCCGGGCCTCGACTACGAAGCCGCCCTCGCCCTCGTTCCCGGCGGTTACGAGCCCGGCGACATCGCCATGACCAACGACCCCTATTCCGGCTACCTCGCCACCCACTCGCCCGATATCGTCATGTGGAAGCCCGTGTTCCACGAAGGCCGTATCATCGCCTTCGCCGGCGGCCACATCCACAACGTGGACGTCGGCGGCGCCGTGCCCGCCAGCCTTTCGCGCACCTTGACCGAGGTGCACCAGGAAGGCATCCGCATCCCACCATCCAAGCTGTACCGCGCCGGCGTGCTGGACGAGGGGCTCGCCCGGGTGATGCTGGCGAACGTGCGGGTGCCCGACCAGAACTGGGGCGACCTGAAGGCCCTGGTGGCGGCCGTCAACACCGGCGAGCGCCGGGTGCTGGACCTCGTGCGCCGCTTCGGCGTCGACACGGTGGTGGACGGGCTCGCGGACCTGCTGGACTACGCCGAGGCCCAGGCCCGCGCCGTGCTGGCCGGCATCCCGGACGGCACGTACCGCTTCACCGAATACGCCGACGAGGACGCCGCCTCGGGCAACCCGCTCCGCCTGTGCCTGGCGCTCACCATCGCCGGCGACGGCGCCGTGCTGGATTTCGCCGGCACCGACCCGCAGACCCTGTCGTCCCTGAACGTGCCCACAGGTGGCCACCCCCGCCACTCGCTGCTGCTGGTCGGCGTCTACTACGTGCTCTCGGCCCTGCACCCGGGCATCACGCTCAACTTCGGCACCACCCGCGCCTTCACCTGCCACGTGCCGGAGGGCAGCGTGCTCAACCCGCAATTCCCCGCGGCCGTGGGCATGCGGAGCCTGACCTGCGGGCGCCTCCGCAGCCTCATCTTCGGCGCCTTCGTCCAGGCCGCACCCGACCGGCTGCCCGCGACCTCGGCTGGGGCGACCTCCATCGTCAACATGGCCGCCGAGGACCGGCGCACCGGGCGGCGCAGCATCTCGGCCATCGCCCCCATCGTGGGCGGCGGCGGCGGCATGCCGCACCGGGACGGCACCGACGGATCGGGCGCGGACGCCGCCTACCTGAAGAACAGCCCGATCGAGATCACGGAATCGGAGGCGCCGGTCCGCATCCTGCGCTACGGCCTGCTGCCCGACACCGGCGGCCCCGGCGCGCATCGCGGCGGCATGGCGCAGATCCTGGAGTTCCGCACCACCGCCCCCGACGCCTTCGTCACCGCGCGCAACCGGGACCGCACGCTGTTCCAGCCCTGGGGCGTGGGCGGCGGCGAACCCGGCGCGAACGGCAGCTTCACCCTCAACCACGGCACCGACCGCGCGCAAGACCTCGGCAACACCGACGCGCTCCGCCTGGCCCAGGGCGACACGCTGCGGATCGTCTCGCCGGCCGGCGGCGGCCGCGGCGACCCGTTCACGCGGGCGCCGGATGCGGTGCTGCGCGACGTGCGGGCCGGGCTGGTGAGCGCGGAGGGGGCACGGCGCGACTACGGCGTCGCCATCGCAGGCGACGCGATCGAGGCGGCGGAAACCGCGCGGCTGCGGGCCACCCCCCCGCCGCGCACCCCCTTCTCGCCCGGCGCCTTCCGCCGGGCGCACGAGGCGCGATGGACCGCCGAGGCCTACGCCGCCATGCACGCCTGCCTCGCCACCCTCCCCGTCAGCTGGCGCGCGCCGGTCAAGACCATGCTGTTCGCCGCCGTGCGCGCCGCTCCGGCCCGCCCGGCCGCCGAGATCATCCCCGAAGCCTTCGCCGCCTACGTCGCGCGCGGCGAAGACCATGCCGAATAGCCCCACGACGAGGACCCTGACCATGACCCCATCGATCCTGTGGCGGGCCTGCCGGACGGCGGCGGTCCTGCTGGCGTTGACCCCCGCCATGCCGACGGCCGCCGACGCCGCGGACCTGCGCATCGGCACGCAGAACGTGTTCACGCTCGACCCGCACTTCCTGCTGCTCGACTCGAACATCGCCTACAACCAGCACATCTACGGCGCACTGACCGACATCGACGCGCATGGCGCGCTGTCGCCCGACCTCGCGGAGTCCTGGACCTCGGACGGTCGGCAGACCTGGCGCTTCGCGCTCCGCCGCGGCGTCACCTTCCACGACGGCACCCCGTTCACCGCCGACGACGTGGTGTTCAGCCTCGATCGCGTGCCGAACGTGCCGAACAACGCCTCGCCCTACACCGGGCAGCTTCTGGGCGTAACGGCGGTCCGCAAGATCGACGACCACACGGTCGACATCGTGACCGACGGGTTCTCCCCCCTGCTGCCGTCGCAGATCGCCAAGCTCGCCATCCTGTCCCGGCACGCGGCAGAGGGCCGGACGACGGAGGACCTGAACCAGGGCCGCGGCACGATCGGCACCGGCCCCTACCGCGTGGTCGAGGTGCTGGGCAAGGAGCGCATCCTGCTCTCCCGGTTCGAGCAGTACTGGGGCCGCAAGCCCGACTGGGACCGGGTGGAGTTCCGCGTGCTGCCGAACGACAGCGCCCGCAGCGCGGCACTGCTGTCGGGCGACGTGGACCTGATCGAGTTCGTGCCGCTGCAGGACGCCGCCCGGCTGGCCGCGACGCTCGGCATCGTCGTGCACACCGGCGACTCCGCCCGGGTGATGTACCTGGGCCTCAACCTGGACCCGGCGCTCGATGTCGCGGGCGGGCGCAACGTGCTGCGCGACGCCGCCATCCGCCAGGCGATCTCGCTGGCGCTGAACCGCGAGGGCATCGTGCACAGCCTGCTGCTGGACCACGGCCGCGTCGCGACCCAGGTCGGCGTGCCCGGCATGCTCGGCTACCTGGACGACCTGCGGGCCGACCCCTTCGCCCCCGACGAGGCCCGGCGCCTGCTGACCGCCGCCGGCCTGCCCGGCGGGTTCGCCACCAGCGTGACCTGCCCGAGCGGCCGCTACATCGCCGACGCGCAGGTCTGTCAGGCGATCGGGCAGATGCTGGCGCGGGTCGGCATCAAGGCCACGGTGGAGGCGCTGCCGGCCGCCATCTTCTTCACCCGCGTCCGCGCCGGCGCCAACCCGGCCCCGCTGTTCCTGAGTGCCTGGAGCAACGTCATGGGCGACGCCGGCTACACGCTCAACAACATCTTCCACACGCTCGACCGCGACAAGAAGATGGGCGGCACCAACCGCTCCGGCCTGTCCGACAAGGCCGCCGACCTCGAGATCGAGGCCGCCCTCACCGAGCAAGACCCGGCCCGCCGCCTCGACCTCCTGCGCTCGGCCGACCGCCGCGTCGCCGAATCCCGGGTGCTGCTGCCGCTGTTCACCGCCCCCGTGGTGCTCGCGTCCAAGGCCGCCATCGCCTACGAGGTCGGCGACAGCGGCAGCTCCGAGATGACCTCCGCCATGCGCGCCCACCCGCGCTGAGGGCCGACGGCGAAGTCGCCGAATCGTCCAGCGACTTCGCCGCCAGGCATCGCGCGCCGGGTTGGCCGGCGACGGCGCACCAAAAAAGATCCATACCGGCCGCCGCTGAACCGTTTTTACGGGGACGCTTGGTATGACATCCCGCTGCCGCGCTGCAGGACGACCGCCGCGCCCGAACAGGCTCAGCCCAGGGACAGCTCGCGCAAGATGCCCGGTATGGCGGTCCGCACCTGGAAATAGCCGCGCGTGGACCGTGGCCAGGTCAGTTCGTCCCAAGGCCGGCGCACCCGCAGGCACCCAGGCGGCAGCGCGTCCGCCGATGGCCCGACCGGCGCCCAGGCCGTGACCGCCGGCAGGTCGTCGTGCCAGCCCGGCACCGCCACCTTCGCCTCGCAGCCGAACCACTGCCCCGCCCGCGCCAAAGCATCGGCCATCGCCGCCTCGTCGGCCTGCCGCACCCGGTCCGACACGCCTGGCGCATGCGCGATCAGGCTGCCGATCCGCACCACCCTCGCCCCGCGAAGGTCCAGGCTCTCCGGATGCAGGTCATCGAGGTGCAGCAACAACGCCACATCCCGCGTCGTATCGCCCGCGGCCACCCGATCTGCCGGCGGCAGCGGAACCGCGCGCGGCGGATCCGCCTCGACCAGCGCCTCCGGATGCTCGTTCAGGCCGGTCGGCGAGAACCGGCCGGCCGTGTAGCGGCGGATGTTCTCCGCCCGGGCCGCGTAGGCCTTGCCCCGCGTATGCAGCCCGGCCACCCAGCGCCACGACAAGGTGTTGCTGGCCGGATCGCCGTCGACCAGGTGATGCAGGAAGAACTCCGCACCGAGCTCCCACGGCAGGCGCAGCGTGAACATCCAGATGGAGGCGAACCACATGCGCGCATGGTTGTGCAGCCAGCCCGTGTCGACCAGCTCGCGCGCCCAGTCGTCGAAGCCCTCGATGCCGGTGTGCCCGGACACAGCATCCTGGTAGCCCCGCCGCATTCCCGAATTTGCCGCCAGCTGGCCCTGTTGCTGGGCCACCGCTTCGATATAGCGCGTCCAAGCCGCGGGATGGGTCTCGAGATGGCCCTTGAAGTAGGACCGCCAGAACACCTCCTCGACGAACTTCTCGGCCCCGCCCGCACCATGTGCGGCCAGCGCTGCCCCAACCACCTCCTGCTCCAGCAGCAACCGTCGGCGCAGGTAAGGGGACAAAGCCGTGGTCGTCGCCTGGACGTCCGGCCCGGGATCGGTGTTCCGGTTGGCCGCATAAGCCCGGCCGGCGCGCGGCGTGACCGCTGCCAGGGCATCGAGCGCGGCGTCACGTGTCAGGATGAATGATCGGGTCATGACCCCTATGTGGGTGCCGTTCGCCGCCTGCCACGCCCAGCAACACGCGTGTGCTCGCCACCCAGGTCCACGACGGCTTGCTCAGGATCGCTAACCCGAGCCGCCGACTTGGCCGTTCCAGGCGTCCCTGGAACATTCGGCCGAGGCTGACCTCGCCCGCCTTGCCCGCCCACTTTCTCTTTTGTGTTGACCCTGCAAAAGACCCGTGATGGCACTTGGGTCGACGTGGGAGACCGGCAATGAAGGTTTTGCAGACCATATTCATGGCGCTCGTGCTGCCTGCGCTTGCAGCAGCTCAGACAATCCCACCGAATACCATTGACTGCAGGTCCTTCACCAAAAAACCAAATGGGGTGTGGCACGCGATCGACGCGGTGTTCGACATCGGCAGTGCAAAAAGAATTTCGTTCAAAAATATCGATATCGCACCTGGCAACTTCAACTTCGGTGGAGCCGATCTCGCGACAGTCCTCACCACTCTCTGCACCTCAAGCTGACAGCCGACGACGAAAATGCTGCGCCCTCCATTACGTGGCCGCCGTCTTTGCGAATGGCGCGCCCTGAGGGATTCGAACCCCCGACATGCGGATTAGAAGGCCGCCGCTCTATCCGACTGAGCTAAGGGCGCGTGACGCTCCATTAGCAAATCAGGCCCGCGTTGTCGCGCCATCCGCGCGAACGGGCCGCGTGGCCTCGACGGCGCGCGCCAGGCTGCCGGCATAGCTGCGGGAGCCCTGGAGTTCATACACGTCCGGCGCCAGGGCCAGCACAAGCACGCTCATATGCGCGGCGATGGTCTGGGCGCAGCGGCCGGGGCCGAAGCGGGCGGGATGGAGGTCGATGGGCACCAGGCAGGCCAGGCGGGCCCGGGCGGCGGGACCGTCCAGGCGCAGGCCGCTTCGTGCGTCCGACAGGTCGATCAGTTCCGCGCAGGGGTCTGCGTCGGCCGCGGTCAGGGGCGCCAGCTCGTCCAGCAGCGGTGCATCGGGGCCGGGCCGCATGGCCATCAGCTGCATCGGCGCCGTACGGGCCAGCAGCAGGCCGCCTGCCTCGGTGAAATGGCCCATCTTCGGCAGCGCAAGGCCCATGCCGGCCAGCGCCGTGGCCAACGCCGTGTCCCGCCCGTCGCGTAGCGCGATCAGGACCGTCGTCCGCACCACCGAGGTTTCCTCAGCCACGGAGCCGCACTCCGTCCGGGTCGAGGAAGCACGGGGCGACTACCTCCACGACCGTGTCGCCGTCGCGCAGCGGATCGTAGGCGCGGATGCGCTCGCCGATCCGCGCCGGGCCGTTCCGCAGCAGCCCGAGCGCGATCCAGCCGCCCGGCTGTGCTGCGTCCAGCGACGGTACATGCGCGGTGGCGCTGATCCAGCCCTCGTCGTGATCCGGGTCTGCCGGCGCCCCCAGCTTCAGCAGGTGCGCCCCGGCCCGCAGGCGCGCGCCCTGCCCATCTACCCCGGGCTCGGCCGGGCGCAGCCCCACCAGCGTGGGCCGGTCCGGGCTCATCAGCGCCGGCCGCCCGGCCATCGCGCGGCCGATGAAGTCCTTCTTGGTCGACATCATCCGCCCCAGCCCGAGGTCGCGGGCCGTGGTCTGGCCGTTCAGCTCGCCGCCGGCCGGGTGCCCCTTCTCGATCCGCATCACGCTCAGCGCCTCGACGCCATAGGGCACGATGCCGAACGGCACCCCGGCCTCCATCAGGGCCCGCACCAGCGTCTCGCCATGCCCGGCCGGGACCGCGACCTCAAAGGCCAGCTCGCCCGAGAACGAGATGCGGAACACCCGGGCGCGCACGCCGCCCACATCGAGGACCGTACACCCCATGTAGGGCAGCGCCGCGTCGGACAGGTCGCCCGCCACCACGCGGGCCAGCACCTCCCGGGCGCGCGGCCCGGCGACGCTGAACTGCGCCCACTGGTCCGTGACGGAGGCGAAGCGCACATCCAGCTCCGGCCACAGCACCTGGTGGCAGAACTCCATGTGCGCCAGCACGGCGCCGGCCTGCGCGGTGGTGGTGGTCATCAGCCAGCGGCCGGGTTCCAGCCGGGCCACGGTGCCGTCGTCGAACACGAAGCCGTCCTCGCGCAGCATCAGGCCGTAGCGGACGCGGCCGGGCTTCAGGGTGGAGAAGGTGTTGGCGTACAACCGGTCCAGCAGCGCCCCGGCATCCGGCCCGACCAGCTCGATCTTGCCCAGCGTGGACACGTCGCACACGCCCACGGCGCTGCGGGTGGCGCCCACCTCGCGGTCGCACGCCGCCAGCCAGTCCTCACCCGGGCGCGGGAACCAGGCGGCGCGCATCCACGCGCCCGACTCGACGAACTCGGCCCCCCGCTCCACCGCCCAACCATGCGCCGGCGTCAGCCGGGTGGGGCGGTAGTCGCGCCCGACACTGTGCCCGGCCAGCGCGCCGATCGTGACGGGGGTGTAAGGCGGGCGGAACATCGTGGTGCCCGTGGCCGGGATGCCCGCGCCGGTCAGCTCGGCCATGATGGCCAGTCCGTTGACGTTGGCGAGCTTGCCCTGGTCGGTCGCCATGCCCAGCGTCGTGTAGCGCTTCAGGTGCTCCACGCTGCGGAACCCTTCGCGATGGGCCAGCGCCACGTCGTGCGCCGTCACGTCGTGCTGGAAGTCGACGAACGCCTTTCCCTTGCCGCGCGGCATCAGCCACACCGGTGCCGGCTCCTGCGATGGCTCCGGCGCGGGCTGCGCTGCGGCCGCCCCAACCCGCGGCAGCGGCGCCGGCGCCGGCGTGAAGCCGCAATCGGCCGCAGCCTCGCACCCCCAGCGCATGCCGTCCTTCATGGCCGCGGCCAGGCCGAAGCACCCGGCCGCGGCGCCCGCCACCAGCATCCCGGGCGGCAGGCTGTCCGGCACGAAGGCGTGCAGTGCGGCATCCCACCGCGGCCGCCCCCCGGTGTGGCAGGTCAGCGCGACCGTCGGGCTCCAGCCCCCGGCCATCGCCAGCAGGTCGGCCGGCACGCGATGGATGCGGCCCAGCCCGTCCACGATGTCCACCCCGCCCAGCTCGGTCCCGCCATAGGTCCTGGCGACGTGGCCCCCGGCGAACACCGCCACGTCATGCCGCGCCGGCACGTCCGCCCGTCGGTCGACCACGGCCGCCACCTCGATCCCGGCAGCCTGCAGGTCGCGGACGGTCGTCCACCCGTCCACGCCCGACGTGACGACGACGGCCCGCCGGCCCGGCAGGGCCGCGAACCGGTTGATGTAGGTCCGCACGGCGCCGGCCAGCATCACGCCCGGGCGGTCGTTGCCCGGGAACACCAGCGGGCGCTCGATCGCGCCGGCGGCCAGCACGCAGCGGCGCGCGACGATCCGCCAATAGGCCTGCCGCGGCTCGTCCGACCCGGCATCCCGCCCCGAGGGCGCCGCCCGATGGTCGGCCACACGCTCGATCGCGCCGTAGGTGCCGTGGTCGTAGACGCCGAACACGGTCGTGCGCGGCATCACCCGCACCTCCGGCATGGCGCGCAGCTCCGCCAGGGCGGTGTCCACCCAGGCCGCACCTGCCATGCCGTCCACCGTGTCGCGCTCCGCCAGCAGGCGGCCCCCCGGCCGCTGGTCCTCGTCAGCCAGGATCACCCGCGCCCCCGCGCGCCCGGCCGCCAGCGCCGCCATCAGCCCGGCCGGGCCCGCGCCCACCACCAGCACGTCGCAATGCAGGTGCCCACGCGCGTAATGATCGGGGTCCGGCAGCTGCGACGCGCGCCCGAGGCCCGCGGCCCGCCGGATCAACGGCTCGTACACCCGTTCCCAGAACGACGCCGGCCACATGAACGTCTTGTAGTAGAAGCCCGCGGAGAACAGCGGCCCCAGCAGCCCGTTGACCGCCATCAGGTCATGCTTCAACGACGGGAAACGGTTCTGGCTGCTGGCCTCCAGCCCGGCATGCAGCTCCACCATCGTCGCCGGCAGGTTCGGCTCCCGCCGGGCGCCGGTCCGCAGCTCCACGAGCGCGTTCGGCTCCTCCGGCCCCGCAGCCATCAGGCCGCGCGGGCGGTGATATTTGAACGAGCGGCCCAGCAGGCGCACCCCGCCCGCCATCAACGCCGAGGCGAGCGTGTCGCCCGCAAACCCGACATAGGCCCGCCCGTCGAAGGTGAACGGCAGGGCGGCGGTGCGGTCGATCAGGCCGCCCGTCGGCAGGCGCCGGGCCGCAGCCAGATCGGCGAACCCTGCAGCCAACATGGGGCTCATGCCGCGCCCCAGTAGCGGACGGAGTCTTCCACCGCCAAAACCTCGTGCGTGCGCACGTTGCGGGTCACGGTCAGCCAGCGACGGCAGCCGTGCACGTGGTGCCAATGCTCCCGGTGCACGCCGGCCGGGTTGTCCCGCAGATGGACGTACTCGTGCCAGTCCTCGAACGACGCCCCGGCCTCGGGCCGGCGGCGGTCGGCCGCGGTCAGGTAGCTGAACTCCTCGGTGCCGCGCTCGCCGCAATGGGGGCAGATGATCCGCATGACCCGGCCCCTAATGCAGGTTCGGCTGGGCGCCGTGGCCCGGCTCGTCGAGCACGGCGCCCGTCATGAACCGATCGTGCCGCATCTCGGCATTCAGGTGGTGCGGCGCACCCGTGGCAATGGTGTGGGCGAAGCACCAGCCGCTGCCGGGCGTCGCCTTGAAGCCGCCGTAACACCAGCCGGCGTTGATGAACAAGCCGTCCACCGGCGAGCGGTCGATGATCGGCGAGCCGTCCATCGACATGTCCATGATGCCGCCCCAGGACCGCAGCAGGCGCAGCCGGCTCGTGCCCGGGATCATGCTGACGCAGCTCTCCATCACGTCCTCGACCAGCGGCAGGCTGCCGCGCTGGGCATAGGAGTTGTAGCCGTCGATGTCGCCCCCGAACACCAACCCGCCCTTGTCGGACTGGCTGATGTAGAAGTGCCCGGCGCCGAACGTCACCACATGGTGGATCATCGGCTTCACCCCCTCGCTGACGAAGGCCTGCAGCACATGGCTTTCGATCGGCAGGCGGAAGCCGGCCATGTCGGCCACCCGCGTCGTGTTTCCGGCGACAGCCATGCCGACCCGGCCCGCCCCGATGAACCCGCGCGTGGTCTCCACCCCCTTGATCCGGCCGTCCTCGATCCGCATGCCGGTCACCTCGCAGTTCTGCAGGATGTCCACCCCGCGGCGGTCGGCGGCGCGGGCATAGCCCCACACCACCGCATCGTGCCGCGCCGTGCCGCCGCGCCGCTGCAGCAGGCCCCCGCGGATGGGGAAGCGCGCATGGTCGAAATCGAGGTAGGGGCACATCCGCCGCACCGCGTCGCGGTCCAGCAGCTCCGCGTCGGCGCCGTGCAGCCGCATGGAGTTGCCGCGCCGGGCCGCGGCGTCGCGCGCGGAATCGCTCTGGAACAGGTTCAGCACGCCGCGCTGGCTCACCATGGCGTTGTAGTTCAAGTCCTGCTCCAGACCCTCCCACAGCTTCATGGAATGCTCGTAGAACCGCTCGTTGCCCGGCAGCAGGTAGTTGCTGCGGATGATCGTGGTGTTGCGCCCCGCGTTGCCGCCCCCGATCCAGCCCTTCTCCAGCACGGCCACGTTGGTGATCCCGTGCAGCTTGGCCAGGTAGTAGGCGGTCGCCAGTCCATGCCCGCCGCCGCCGATGATCAGCACGTCGTATTCCGCCTTCGGCTCCGGCTCCCGCCACGCCTGCGTCCAGCCCTGGTTGCCGCGGAACGCCTCGCGCACCAGGCCCGGGAAGGAATACTTCATCGGGGACAGCTCATGCCGGATACCTCATCACGCCATGCTATAGGGCGCCAACGGCTCCCATTTGACCCCGAGCGACATGGACCCCACCGCCAGCGACACTCCCACCCGCGTCGGCCTGCTGCCCCTGCCCGGCTGCGGGCTGCTGGCCTATGCCAGCACGGTGGAGCCCATGCGGGCCGCCAACGCGCTGTCCGGCCGCTCGCTCTATCGCTGGATCGACCTCTCCGCAGACGGCCGCCCGGTGCCGACCAGCTGCGGCCTGCCCATCCCGGCGCAGGCGCATCTGGCCGAGGCGCCGCCGCTCGACCTCGTGCTGGTCATCGCCGGCGGCAACCCGGCGACGTTCCGCGATGCCGCTGCGATCGACTGGTTGCGCCGGGTCGCACGCACCGGCGCGCGGATGGGCGGCGTGTCCGGCGGACCCTGGGTGCTCGCGCGCGCCGGGTTGCTGGACGGCCACCGCATGACGCTGCACTGGGAACACGCCGAGCCCTTCGCCGAGGAGTTCCCCGGTCTCGACCTGCGCCGCAGCCTGTTCGAGATCGACCGCGACCGGCTCACCTGCTCGGGCGGCACCGCGCCGCTCGACATGATGCACGCCGTCATCGCCCAGCAGCACGGCTCGGCGCTGGCCATCGCCGTCAGCGACTGGTTCATGCAGACCGAGGTGCGGGCGGGCGCCGGGCCGCAGCGGATGGCGCTGCAGCTTCGCACCGGCACGCGCAACCCGGCGCTGCTGCGGGCCCTGGCTGCGATGGAGGCGGCGATGGAGAGCCCCCTGCCCCGCGCCGCCCTTGCCCAGGCGGCCGGCGTGGGCCCGCGACAGCTGGAGCGGCTGTTCCGCCTGCATCTGGGCCGCACCCCCGGCGCCCATGACGCGGCGCTGCGGCTGGACCGGGCGCGCCTGCTGCTGCGCCAGTCCGGCCTGTCCGTGTTGGAGGTCGCGATCGCCGCCGGCTTCGCCAGCGCCAGCCACTTCTCCCGGGCCTACCGCCGCGCGTTCGGGCACGCGCCCTCGGCCGAACGGGGCCCGGCGCCGGACGCGCCGGACTGACGCGCGGCCGAAGCCTCAGCCGGCGCCGATGCGCGCCCGGGCCGCCATGTACTCGCGGGTCAGCCGCGCCACCAGCTCGGCCGCCGGCACGACTTCGGTAACGGCGGAGATGCCCTGGCCCGAGCCCCAGATGTCCTTCCAGGCCTTCGTGCGGCCGGAGCCGAAGTTCATCTTGCTCGGGTCGCTGCCCGGCAGGTTGTCGGGGTCGAGCCCCGCGCGCACCAGGCTCGGCCGCAGGTAGTTGCCGTGCACCCCGGTTATCAGGTTCGTGTACACGATGTCGGACGCGGCACTGTCCACCAGCATCTGCTTGTAGCCGGGATCGGCGTTGGCCTCCTCCGTCGCGATGAACGCCGAGCCGATATAGGCGAGATCCGCCCCCATCGCCTGCGCCGCCAGCACCGCGCCGCCCGTGGCGATGGCGCCCGACAGCGCCAGCGGCCCGTCGAACCAGCGCCGGATCTCGCCGATCAGCGCGAACGGCGAGACCGTCCCCGCATGCCCGCCGGCGCCGGCCGCCACCGCGATCAGCCCGTCCGCCCCGCGCTCGATCGCCTTGTGGGCGAAGACGTCGCTGATCACGTCGTGCAGCACGATGCCGCCATAGGAATGGATGGCGTCGTTCACCTCCACCCGGGCGCCCAGGGACGTGATCACCACGGGCACGCGGTACTTCACGCACATCTCGACGTCGTGCATCAGCCGGTCGTTCGAGCGGTGCACGATCTGGTTGATGGCGAACGGCGCGTCGGCTTCGGTCAGCTCGGTTGTCAGGCGCTGCAACCAGGTGTCCAGCAACTCGGGCGGGCGGGCGTTCAGCGCGGGCATGGACCCCATGATCCCGGCCCGGCACTGCGCGATGACCAGGTCCGGGTTCGACACGATGAACAACGGCGAGCCGATGACCGGCAGGCGCAGCCGGTCGAACAGGGGGGGCAGGGCCATGCGGACGTTCCTCGGGTCGATGATTTGCCGCCGACCCTACCCGCCCCGCTCCGCCCCGTGTAGCCCTCCGGCCTTGTTTCGCATCAGGGTTCGAGGTCGAGTTCGGCCAGCAGCCAGGCCGCGAAGCGCGCCACGGGGGGCTTGCGGTCGGCACCCTGCGGGAACACCAGGTGGTGGCCCACCAGCGACAGGTCGCGCGACCGCCCCGCCAGCGGCAGCACCAGCCGCCCGTCCCGCAGCTCCCGCTCGGCCAGGCGCGTGCTGTCCAGCGCGACGCCGATGCCGTCCACGGCGGCCGCCAGCGACAGTGAGGACCGGTCGAAACGCGGGCCGCGCGGGGCCGGCGGCACGACGGCGTTCGCCTCGAACCAGTCGGGCCAACGCAGCCGGCAATGCTCGCTCTCGATCAGCGTCATCGCCCGCAGGTCGGCCGGCGTGCCGATCCGCGGCAGCAGCGCGGGCGCACACAGCGGCACGATCCGCTCGGGCCCGAGCGGGATGACGGTCAGCCCGGACTGCCGGGGCTCGCCGTACAGGATGTCGGCGTCGAAGGTGTCGGACGGAAAGGCCGGGTAGTGCGGATCGGCCGAAAGGCGCAAGTCGAGCGCGGGGTTGGCGGCGAAGAACCGCGCGAGCCGCGGCATCAGCCACTGCTGGGCGAAGCTCGGCGCGCAATGCAGCCGCAGCGACTGCGGCCCGGCCAGGCACACGGCCTCCAGCCCGCGCTGCAGGTCGCCGAAGCCCCGGGCGACATGGTGCAGCAGGGTCTCGCCCGCAGGCGTGGTTGTCACCTGCCGGCGCTCCCGGCTGAACAGACGGACACCCAGCTCCCGTTCCAGACCCTTCACGGCATGGCTGACCGCACCCGGCGTCACGTTCAGCTCCAGAGAGGCGGCGCGGAACGAGGCGAGCCGGGCCGCGGCCTCGAACATGCGCAGCGAGGCGAGCGGGATGCGGCGGGCCATGCCAATAGTTGAGCCTGGCTCACCTGATGATGCAATCATTTCGTTTGTTCGTCCGCCCGGCCTGACCCAGGGTCCCCCTCGGCAGCGCGGCCTGAACCGCGCGCCAGGGGGGAACACGCATGCTGCTCGAGGGAAAGATCGCCGTGATCTCGGGGGCCGCCAGCCGCCGCGGCATCGGCCTCGCCACCGCCCGGCTGTTCGCCGAGAACGGCGCCCACGTCGCCATCCTGGACCTGGAGCTGGAGGCCGCGCAGTCCGCCGCGGCCTCGCTGGGCGAGCTGCACCGCGGCTACGCCTGCGACGTGACGGACCACGCCGCCTGCGAGCGCACGATCGGTGCCGTGCTGGCCGAGATGGGCCCCATCGACATCCTGGTGAACAACGCCGGCATCACGCAGCCGCTGAAGTTCATGGAGATCGGGCCGCATCACTGGAACGCGGTGCTGGACGTGAACCTGCGCGGCGTGCTGAACCTCAGCCAGGCGGTCATCCCGGCCATGCGGGCCCGCGGACACGGGAGCATCGCCTGCATGTCCAGCGTCTCGGCGCAGCGCGGCGGCGGCATCTTCGGCGGCCCGCACTACTCCGCCGCCAAGGCCGGCGTGCTGGGCCTGGCCAAGGCGATGGCGCGCGAGTTCGGGCCGGACAACATCCGCGTCAACTGCGTCACCCCCGGGCTGATCCAGACCGACATCACCGGGGGCAGGCTGACGCCCGAGATGAAGACCGAGATCGCCGCCGGCATCCCGCTCGGACGGCTGGGCGACGCCATCGACGTGGCGCGCATCTTCCTGTTTTTGGCCTCGGACCTCAGCGGCTACGTCACCGGCGCCACCATCGACGTGAACGGAGGGATGCTGATCCATGGATGACGCCCGCATGGCGGCCCGCCCCCGCCGCAACGTGCCCAAGGCGCTGCTGCGCGAGAAGGCCAAGATGATCCGCCGCGAAACGGTCAAGCTGACCGACATCTGCGGCAGCGGCCACTACGGCAGCGCCTTCTCGATGGCCGAGCTCGTGGCCTCGCTCTATTACGAGTTCATGCATGTCCGCCCGGACGAGCCGCGCTGGGCCGACCGCGACCGCTTCACCATGGGCAAGGGCCACGCCGCCATCGGCCTGTATCCCGTGCTCGCCGACCTCGGCTTCTTCGGCTGGGACGACCTCTATACCTACACGCGCCTGGGCTCGTCCTACGGCGACCATCCGGACATGCGCAAGGTGAAGGGCGCCGACTTCAGCTCGGGCTCCATCGGGCACAACCTCTCGGTCTCGGTCGGCATGGCGCTCGGCTTGCGGCTGCGCGGCTCGCCGGGCCGGGTGGTGTGCATGATGGGCGACGGGGAACAGGCCGAGGGCCAGGTGTGGGAGGCCGCGATGTCGGGCGCGCACTACAAGCTGTCGAACCTGGTGGGGATCGTGGACAACAACGCCGTGGGCTCGGACGGCGTCGTGGCCGAGACGATGAACAACGAGCCCTTGGCCGACAAGTGGCGCGCCTTCGGCTGGGACGTCAGGCGGATCGACGGGCACGACCTGGACCTGGTGGGCGAGACGCTCGACTGGGCGCTGAACACGCCGCGCGACAAGCCCGCCATCATCCTGGCCGATACCATAGCCGGCCGGGGCGTGGGCTTCATGGAGCATGCCTGGCAGTGGCACCTGGGCTTCCTCGGCCCGGCCGACCGCGACCAGGCGCTGGCCGAGATCGAAGCGGGAGTGGTCGGATGAGCGGCGCATACACGGCCCTGGGCACGGCGCTGGGCAACCAGGACAACCCCTCCGTCGACATGTCCGAAAGCAGCGTCCGCCCCGGCGCGCACCGCCCGGATTCGGAAGCGAAGTCCAGGGACGCGAAGTCCAGGGACGCGAAGTCCTGGGACCCAAGGTCTTGGGACCCAAGGTCTTGGGACATGGTCGGCAGCCTCAATCTGTCGCTGCAGCTGCCCACGGGCCAAGTGCTGCTGAAGCTGGCCGAGGACGGCCGCGACGACATCGTGGTCTGCACCGCGGACCTCGGGCGGCCCACCCAGGTCATCGACTTCGGCCGCCGCTACCCCGACCGCTACTTCAACTTCGGCATCGCCGAGCGCAACATGATCGGCGCCGCGGCCGGCCTCGCCACCACCGGGCTGCTGCCGGTCATCAGCAACTACAGCTTCTTCCTGGCGCTGATGGGCGCCGAGAACATCCGCAACGACATCGCCTATCCCAACCTGAAGGTGCGGATGGTGGGCACCCATAGCGGCATCGCCATGGGGTTCTACGGCACTTCCCACCACTGCAACGAGGATATCGGGCTGCTCCGGGCCATCGCCGGGCTGACGGTCATGGCGCCCTGCGACGCCAACGCCATCCGCGCCGCGCTGCCCGCCACGATCGACCATGACGGGCCCATCTACTTCCGCGTGGGCCGTGGCCGGGAGGCCGTGGTGTACGACACGCCGCCGGCCTGGCGCATCGGCGGCAGCACCACGCTGCGGGACGGCCGGCACGCGACCGTGCTCGCCATCGGCAACCTGGTGCGCGCCGCGATGGACGCGCACGACATCCTGGCCGCCGAGGGCATCGGCCTGCGCGTGGTGGACATGTACTCCATCCGCCCGATCGACGAGGCGGCGGTGCTGGAAGCCGCGCGCGACCACGGCGTGATCGTCTCGGCCGAGGAGCACAACGTGACCGCAGGCTTCGGCGACGCCGTGGCCGACGTGCTGGCCCGGCACGGCGCGGGCGCCCGCCTCGTGAAGCTCGGCATGCCCGACCAGTACTCGATCCTGGGCCCGCCCACCCACCTGTATCGGCATTACGGGCTCGATGCGGAAGGGGTGGCCGAGACGGTCCGCCGGGCGCTACAAGCCTAACGACGAGCGCCGAAGGCGCAGCACTGCATGAGCGCCGAAGGCGCCAGATCCTGGGAGGGATGAACCATGTCCGACAAGGCCGCCACCCCGCCTTACGTCACCCCGCCTTACGTCTCGCGCCGAGCCCTCGTTGCCGGTGCCGCCGCGCTGCCGCTGGTCGGCATCCGCACCCGCCCGGCCGACGCCGCCGAGTTCGAGTTCAAGTTCGCCACCGGCCAGCCGCCCACCAACCCGATTTGCATCCGCATCGCCGAGGCGCTGGACCGCATCCGCGACGCGACGGGCGGCCGCCTGTCCATCAAGATGTTCCCGCAGAACCAGCTGGGCAGCGACACCGACCTCATCAGCCAGGTCCGCTCCGGCGGCATCGAATTCCTCAACATCGCCGGATCCGTCCTGTCGTCGCTGGTCCCGGCCGCCGCCCTGGTCAACGTGGGCTTCGCCTTCAGCACCTACGACCAGGTCTGGCGCGGCGTCGACGGCGCGCTCGGCACCTATATCGAGGCGCAGATCGAGAAGACCGGCCTGATGCTCGTGGCCCCCTACGCCGATAACGGCTTCCGCCAGATCACCTCGTCGGACGTGCAGGTGAAGGGCCCGGACGACCTCCGCGGCTTCCACATCCGCGTGCCGGTCTCGCCGATCTTCACCTCGCTGTTCCAGGCGCTCGGCGCGGCGCCCACCTCCATCAACTTCAACGAGCTGTACACCGCCTTGCAGACCAAGCTGGTGAACGGCGAGGAGAACGCGCTGGTGGTGATCGAGACCGGCAAGCTGTACGAGGTGCAGAAGTACTGCTCCGAGACCAGCCACATCTGGGACGACTTCTGCCTGATCGGCAACCGCCGGGCCATGGGCCGGCTGTCGCCCGACCTGCAGGATGTCGTGCGGCGCGAGCTGAAGACCGCGGTGCTGGCGCAGCGCGCGGACAGCGAGACGCTGAACGCCGAGCTGAAGGGCACGCTGCAGGGCAAGGGCATGGTGTTCGTCGCCGCCGACAAGGCGGCGTTCCGCGCCACCCTGCAGAAGTCCACCTTCTACGCCGACTGGCGCGGCAAGTTCGGCGAAAGCGCCTGGGCCGCGCTGCAGGCCGTCTCGGGCGGCCTATCCTGATCCCGGTGCACGCCGCCACGGCCCCGATCGGCGTCGTGCCCCACGGCGTGCTCCGCGCACTCACCCGGGGTCTGGCGCTGGCGGTCGAGATCCCGACCGTCATCGCGCTCGTGGCCGAGGTCGTGGTGCTGTTCTGCGGCGTGGCCGCCCGCTACGCCTTCCACACACCGCTCGTGTGGTCCGACGAGCTGGCCTCGGTCATCTTCCTGTGGCTGGCCATGTTCGGCGCGGTCATCGCCCTGCAGCGCAGCGGCCACATGCGGCTGTCCTACCTCGTGGACCGCCTGCCGCCCCGCGGGCGCGCCGTGGCGGAGGTGCTCAACTTCGGCGTGCCGCTGCTGTTCGTCGTCCTGCTGACGACGTCGGCCTGGGACTACGCCGACGACCAGTCCTACATCGAATCGCCCGCGCTCGCCTGGTCGGGCCTCGTGCGCGCCGCCGCCATGCCCGTGGGGCTGCTGCTGATCGGGCTCAGCGCCGTGCTGATCCTGGCCCGGCACCGCATCCAGGACCTGGTCGCCGGCGCACTGCTGCTGGGCGGGGTGACCGCCGTGCTGTGGCTCGGCGCGCCGCTGCTGCACGCCATGGGCAACTGGAACCTGCTGGTCTTCTTCGTGATCCTGCTCGGCGCCGGCGTGCTGACCGGCCTGCCGATCGCCTTCGCCTTCGCGCTGGCCACCGTCGCCTATTTGCTGTCCACCACCACCACCCCGCTGCAGATCGTCATCGGCCGCATGGACGAGGGCATGAGCTCGCTCATCCTGCTCGCCGTCCCGCTGTTCGTGCTTCTGGGCCAGCTGATGGAGATGGCCGGGCTGGCGCGCGTGCTGGTGGCGTTCCTGGCTGCCCTCGTCGGGCATGTCCGCGGCGGCCTGTCCTACGTGCTGATCGGCGCCATCCTGCTGGTCAGCGGAATCAGCGGCTCCAAGACGGCCGACATGGCCGCCGTCGCCCCGGTGCTGTTCCCCGAAATGAAGCGCCGCGGCGCCAACGAAGGCGAGCTCGTGGCCCTGCTGGCCGCCTCGGGCGCCATGAGCGAGACGATCCCGCCCTCCATCGTGCTGATCGTGATCGGGTCCGTGACCTCCGTCTCGATCGCCGGGCTGTTCACGGCCGGGCTGCTCCCCGGCCTGTTCCTGGCCATCGTGCTGGCGCTCATGGCCCGGCGCTCCGCCGGCAAGGAGAACCTGGCCGGCGTCGTGCGCGCCCCCGGGCGCGTCGTGCTGCGGACGTTCCTGGTCGCCATCCCGGCGCTTCTGCTGCCCTTCGTCATCCGGGGCGCCGTGGTCGAGGGCGTCGCCACCGCCACCGAGGTGTCCACCATCGGCGTCGCCTACACGATCGTCGTGGGGCTGCTGATCTACCGGCAGTTCGACTGGCGGCGCATCTACCCCATGCTGGTGGACACGGCGAGCCTGTCGGGCGCCATCCTGCTGATCATCGGCGGCGCCACCACCATGGCCTGGGCGCTGACCCAGTCCGGCTTCAGCCACGCGCTGGCCGCCGCCATGACGGGCCTGCCGGGCGGGCAACTCAGCTTCCTCGCCATCTCCATCGTGGTGTTCACCGTGCTGGGCTCGGTGCTGGAGGGCATCCCGGCCATGGTGCTGTTCGGCCCGCTGCTGTTCCCGGTCGCCAAGCAGCTGGGCGTGGACGAGCTGCACTATGCCGTCGTCGTCATCCTGGCGATGGGCATCGGCCTGTTCGCCCCGCCTTTCGGCCTCGGCTACTACGCCGCCTGCATCATCGGCCGGGTGTCGCCCGAGGTCGGGCTGCGCCGCATCTGGCCCTATCTCGGCGCGCTGACGGCCGGGGTCGTGGTGATCGCGCTGTTCCCCTGGCTGTCCACCGGCCTCGTCCCCAAACCCTGAGCCCGAACCGACCACGAAGGAGGCAGCCATGAACCTGTTCCCCATGCTGGGCGCCCGTGCGGCAGCCGGCCGGCCCGTCCGCGTCGGCCTGATCGGCGCCGGCAAGTTCGGCTCCATGGTGCTGGCGCAGGCGCAGCGCATTGCCGGGCTGCAGGTGGTGGGCATCGCCGACCTCGACCCGGCACGCGCCCGCGCATCGTTGGCCCGCGTCGGCTGGGCGCCCGAACGCTATGCCGCGGCAACGCTCGACGACGCGGTCCGCACCGGCGGCACCTGCGTGCTGGACGACGTCCAGGCCCTCGTCTCCCACCCCGGCGTCGAATGCGTCATCGAGGCCACCGGCCACCCGATCGCCGGCATCCGCCACGGCCTGGCCGCCATCGAGGCCGGCAAGCACGTCGTGATGGTCAACGTGGAGGCCGACGTGCTCTGCGGCCCCATGCTCGCCGAACGCGCCCGGCAGAAGGGCGTCGTCTACTCCATGGCCTACGGCGACCAGCCCGCCCTGATCTGCGAGCTGGTCGACTGGGCCAACTCCTGCGGGTTCGAGCTCACCTCGGCCGGGAAGGGCATGAACTTCGAGCCGCGCTACCGCTACTCCACGCCCGACACGGTCTGGAGCTTCTTCGGCTTCACCGAGGACCAGGTCCGGCAGGGCGACTTCAACCCCAAGATGTTCAACAGCTTCACCGACGGCACCAAGGCCGCGATCGAGATGGCCGCCGTCGCCAACGGCACCGCGCTCGACTGCCCCGATAACGGACTCGCCTTCCCGCCCTCCAGCGTCTACGACCTGGCCCGCGTGTTCCGCCCCGTCGCCGACGGCGGCCAGCTGGCCCGCTCCGGCCTGCTCGACATCGCAGCGAGCCAGGAGCCGGACGGACGCGAGGTGCCGGACAGCATCCGCTTCGGCGTCTTCGTCACGTTCAAGGCGCACGACGAATACGCCCGGGCCTGCTTCGGCCAGTATGGCCTGAAGACCGATCCCTCGGGCTGGTATGCCTCGATGTGGCGGCCCTTCCACATGATCGGCCTCGAAACCAGCATCAGCGTCCTGTCCGCCGTGCTTCGCAACGAGCCGACCGGCGCATCCCGCGCCTTCCGCGGCGACGCAGTGGCCACCGCCAAGAAGGATCTGGTTCCCGGCGAGACGCTGGACGGCGAAGGTGGCTTCGCCGTCTGGGCCAACGCCATCCCGGCCACCCGCAGTGTGGCCATGGGCGCCCTGCCGATCGGCCTGGCGCAGAACGTGCGGGTGAAACGCCCCGTCGCCCGCGACACCATCGTGCGGTACGACGACGTGGAGCTGGCGCACGACATGGACGTCGTGACCCTGCGCCGGCAGATGGAAGCCACGCTCCGGCCGGGGATCGCCAAGGTCGCCTGACCCGTCCGAAGCCGGCGCCAACCATACCGCCTCCCTCGACACGCGCAAATGATACGTTATAACATCCCGGTCCACTCCTGGGATTGCACGCCATGCTCTCGTTCCGGCTCCTCCTGCCCTGCGCCGCCGCAGCCCTCTGGCCGGCGGCCCAGGCCCTCGCCGCGGACCCCACCACCGTCAACCTCGGCCCCGCATTGACGCTCGACGACATCAGCGTCGTCGCCCGGCGGCTCGACGCCGCCCGCAGTGCCATCCAGCCCAGCCTGGGCGCCACCGTGTACCGCTTCGACCGCCCTGCGATCGCAGCGCTGCCGCAGGGCGACCAGGCGCCGCTGCAACAGGTGCTGCTCCAGGCGCCGGGGGTCGCGCTGGACAGCTTCGGCCAGATCCACGTCCGCAACGAGCATGCCAACGTGCATTACCGGCTGGATGGCGTGCAGCTGCCCGAGGGCCTGTCCACGTTCGGCCAGGTGCTCGAGACGCGGCTGGCGCATTCGCTGTCGCTGATCACCGGGGCGCTGCCGGCCCAGTACGGCTTCCGCCATGCGGGGGTCGTGGACATCACCACCAAGTCCGGGACGACGGACCCCGGCGGCAGCCTGACGATGTACGGCGGCGCCCGCGGCGTGCTGCAGCCCAGCTTCGAGTATGGCGGCCGGGCCGGCGCGATCGACTTCTACGTGACGGGCGAACGCCTGCAGAGCGACATCGGCATCGAGAACCCGGCCAACACCTTCAACGCCCGCCACGACCACACCGAGCAGTTCCGCGGCCTCGCGCACATCACCGGCATCCTGGACTCCACCACCCGCATCAGCCTGCTGGCCGGCACCTTCCACGGCGACTTCCGGATCCCGACCCGGCCGGGCCAGTCGCCAAGCCAGGGCCTGACCGCGAACGGCGTCTCGGACTTCGACAGCGACAGCCTCAGCCAGCACCAGCGGGAGCTGACTCATTTCGGCATCCTGTCGCTCCAGAAACAGGTGGGGGCGCTCGACGTGCAGACCTCCGTCTTCACCCGCTACAGCAGCCTGTATTACACGCCGGACCCGCTGGGCGACCTTCTGTTCAACGGCGTCGCGCAGACCGCCGGCCGCTCCAGCTGGGCCAACGGCACGCAGACGGACGCGAGCTGGAAGGTGAACGACAGCCACACCGTGCGGTCCGGCTTCCTCGCCCAGATGGAGCGCTCGGTCGCCAAGTCCAGCGCGAGCGTGCTGCCGCTGGACGGCACGGACCAGCCCTTCGCCATCGCCGACAGCTCCGGCAAGACGGGGTACACCTACGGCCTGTACGTGCAGGACGAGTGGCGCATCCTGCCGAAGGTCACGATCAACTACGGCGGCCGGTTCGACGTCGTGGACGCCTACACCAAGGACAACGCCTTCAGCCCCCGGGTGAACGTCGTCTACAAGCCGTTCGAGGGCACGACGCTGCACGCCGGCTACTCGCGCTACTTCACCCCGCCGCCGTTCGAGCTGGTCGGCACCACGACCGTCGGCAAGTTCGCCGGCACCTCGGGCGCCGCACCCACCAGCGACACCACGGCCACGAAGTCCGAGCGCGCCAACTATTACGATGTGGGCCTCAGCCAGGTCGTCCTGCCCGGCCTGACGCTCTCGGTCGACGGCTACTACAAGTCGTCGCACAACCTGATCGACGAGGGCCAGTTCGGCGCGCCGATCATCCTGACCGCCTTCAACTACGGCCGGGCGCAGCAGCATGGGGTCGAGGTCTCGGCCAGCTACGAGCGCGGCCCACTCTCGGTCTATGGCAACGTCGCCTACGCCCGAGGCATCGGGAAAGCCATCACCTCGCAGCAGTTCAACTTCAGCCAGGACGACCTGGATTACATCAGCAAGCACTACATCCACCTGGACCACGACCAGCGCTGGACCGGGTCGGGCGGCGCGGCCTATACGCTCGACGCCCTCAGCGCCTTTGCCACGCGGTTGTCGGCAGACCTTCTGGTCGGCAGCGGGCTGCGGCGCAGCGGCGCGACGCCGAACGGCGAGGCGCTGCCGGGCGCCTACACCATCAACCTCGCCGCGGTGCAGAAGCTGCAGCTGGTGCAGGACAAGCCGACGGAGCTGCGCATCGACGTGCTGAACCTGCTGGACCGCCGCTACGAGATCCGCGACGGCACCGGCGTAGGCGTCGGTGCGCCGCAGTACGGGCTGCGCCGGGCGGTGCTGGCCGGGCTGACCCAGCGGTTTTGACCGGCCTGGACGTTGATACGTTATATCGTCCATGCCATATCCGGACTGCCAGGAGCCTGCCCATGTCCCACCCCGCGCCCGAGACCAGGGCCCGCGACCCGTTCCGGAGTTCCGTGATGGCCTGGCCGGCGCTGCTGCGCCTGCTGGTCGTGCTGGCAGGCCTGGTGCCGCTCTGGCTGGCCATCGGCTGGGCCCTGGCGGTGCCATGACGGGTCCCACGATCCCGATCACGTCCGGGGTGGGCATCACGCTGTCCGGGCTGACGGTGGCCTACGACCGAAAGCCCGCGCTGCGCGACGTCAGCGGCCGCTTCGCCCCGGGCAGCCTGACCGCGATCGTCGGACCGAACGGCGCGGGCAAGTCCACCCTGGTGAAGGCCATGGCAGGCCTGCTGCCTGCCCGCTCCGGCCGCATCGATCGGCAGGGCCTGCCGCCCGCCCGCTTCGGATACCTGCCGCAGGCGGCCGAGATCGACCGCTCCTTCCCGCTCAGCGTCGCCGACACCATCCTGCTGGGCGCATGGCGGCGCACCGGCGCCCTGGGCGGCATCGATGCCGCGACCGCCCACCAGGCGCGGGAGGCGGTGGCCTCCCTCGGCCTTTCGGGGCTCGAACGCCGGCCGGTCGCCTCGTTGTCCGCCGGGCAGTTCCAGCGCGTGCTGTTCGCCCGGCTGCTGCTGCAGGACGCCCCGGTGATCCTGCTCGACGAGCCGTTCAACGCCATCGACGCCGCGACCACGCACGACCTGCTGCACCTGCTCGGCCGCTGGCACCGCGAGGGGCGCACCGTCATCGCCGTCCTGCACGACACCGACCAGGTGCGAGCTCTGTTCCCCGACACGCTGCTGATCTCCCGCGACCTGGTCGCCTGGGGCGACACCGCATCCGTGCTGACACCGGCCAACCTGGCCCGCGCCCGGACCATGGCGTCCGGCTGGGACGACGCCCCGGCCGCGCTAGGGGCCCTGGCCGCTTGACCGTCTACGACGCCCTCGCCGCCCCCTTCGTCGAGTTCGGCTTCATGCGCCGCGCCCTCGTGGCGTGTCTCGCGCTCAGCATCGGCTCCGGCCCCGTCGGCGTCCTGCTGCTGCTGCGGCGCATGAGCCTGGTGGGCGACGCCATGAGCCACGCCGTCCTGCCCGGGGCGGCGATCGGCTTCCTGTTCGGCGGCCTGTCGCTGCCGGCCATGGGCGGCGGCGGCATGGTCGCGGGCCTGGCCGTGGCGCTGCTCTCGGGCTTCGTCAGCCGGACCACGGCGCTGCGCGAGGATGCGAGCTTCGCCGGCTTCTACCTGACGTCGCTGGCGGCCGGCGTTCTGCTGGTGTCCCTCCGTGGCTCCAACATCGACCTGCTGCACGTGCTGTTCGGCACGATCCTCGCCATCGATGACCAGGCGCTGCTGCTGATCGGCGCCATCGCCTCGCTCACGGCGCTGACGCTGGCGCTGGTCTACCGGCCCCTGATCGCCGAATGCTTTGACCCCGGCTTCCTCAAGGCCGTCGGCGGCCGCGGCTCGACCTACCATCTCCTGTTCCTGTTCCTGGTCGTCGTGAACCTGGTCGCCGGGTTCCAGGCGCTGGGCACGCTGATGGCGGTGGGGCTCATGATGCTGCCGGCCGCGGCGGCCCGGCTCTGGGCCACCAGCCTGCCGGGCCTGGCGGCTGTCGCCACCGGCACCGCCTTCGCCTCGGGCTTCGTCGGCCTCGTCGCCTCGTTCCATTGGGGCGTTGCCTCCGGCCCCTCGATCGTGCTGACGGCCAGCCTGTTCTACATGGTGGCCATCCTGTTCGGCCGCGGCGGCATGCTGCGCCGGGCGCTGCGCCGCAGGACGGTGCTGGCGGCGCTCCTGCTGCTGCCGCTCGGCACCCTGCCCGCCGCCGCCCGCCCGCTCGAAGTGGTGGCCAGCTTCACCATCCTGGCCGACATGGTGCACGAGGTCGGCGGCGACCGCGTGCATGTCAGCAGCCTGGTCGGCCCGAACGGCGACCCCCACGCCTACGAGCCCTCGCCCGACGACGCCCGCCGGCTGAAGGCGGCCGACCTCGTCGTCGTCAACGGCCTCGGCCTCGAGGGCTGGATGACCCGGCTGGTTGCGGCCTCGGGCACCAAGGGCACGCTGGTGGTGGCCACCCAGGGGATCGCCCCGCTGCAGATGACCGAGGACGGCAAGGTCATCACGGACCCGCACGCCTGGAACAGCGCCGCCGCCGCCCAGGCCTATGTGCGAACGATCGCCGCCGCCCTGATCGCAGCCGACCCCGGAGGCGCGCCGGCCTACCAGGCCAACGCCGGGCGCTACGGCACGGCGCTGGCCCAGCTGGACACCGAGGCGCGGCAGCGGATCGCCGCCATCCCGCCCGCACGCCGCAAGGTCCTGACCAGCCACGACGCGTTCGGCTACTTCGCCGCCGCCTACGGCGTCACCTTCCTCTCGCCGGTCGGCCTCTCGACCGAAAGCGAGGCCTCGGCCCACCAGGTCGCCGCGCTGATCCGGCAGATCAAGGCGGAAGGGATCCGCACCTACTTCCTGGAAAGCTCCAACGACCCGCGCCTCGTGCAGCAGGTCGCCCGCGCCACCGGCGCCCGGCCCGGCGGCACGCTGTATGTCGAGGCCCTGTCCGCGCCCGGCGGCCCCGCGCCCAACTACGCCGCCCTGTTCCGCGGCAACCTCGACAAGCTCGTCGCGGCGATGCAGCGGGACTGATCGCCGCTGGTATCACGCGCCGGGTCGGCCGGCGACGCCGGCGACACAGGCCCGGCCGAAAACGCGCGGCGACCGCGATCGCCGCTGGACAAAGCCGCCACGTCCCGCCAACACGGAAGCGTGTTCAGCCGGAACAAGCCGAGGGCTGAACGCCCGGCCCTGCGGGGGCTCGCCGCCGCGGTGCTGGCGCTGCTCCTGCAGCTGCTGCAGCCGGCGCTCCTCGTTCACGACGCCGCGGCCCGCTCGTTCGACGCGCTGGTCGACGCGAGCCTCTGCACCGCAGACCACGCGCCGGCGCCTGCGGGCACGCCGCACCACGACGCCGGCAAGGCCTGTCCCGCCTGCCAGGTCTGCTGCACCGCCCCTGCCTTGCCGGCGATGGCTCCCGCACTGCCGGCGCCATCCCTCGCTCCGTTCGTGCCCGGGCACGCGGCGCCGCCGCCCCCCGCGCGGGCCCCCCCTTCGATCTGGGCCCGTGCCCGCGGACCACCCGCCCTCTCCTGAGACGCATTCGGCCGTGTGTCGCACGGCCGGCCCGTTCACGCGTCGGCGCAGCCGGCGTCCGGAGAGAACCATGACCCCGACCATCAAAGCTGCCGCCGCTGCCGCCGCGCTGACACTGCTGCCCGGCCTTCCGCGTGCCCAGACCATCGTGCGGCCCGGCCCGGCCGTGATCCTTCCCACCGTGGAGGTGACCGGACAGGCCTATGGCCCGCTCGACACCGCGCCGGCCGGCCTCGCCCGCCCGGCCGCCGGGCAGACCGCCACGACGATCGACCGCGACCGCTTCGACGCGCAACCCGCCTTCACCATCGGCGAGGTCCTGCAGCAGAGCCCCGGCGTCACCTTCATCACCGGCAACGGCCCGCGCGACATCTCCATCTCCATCCGCGGCTCGAACGAGCGGCAGACCTTCGCCGTCCGCAACATCCAGCTGCAGGAGGACGGGTTCCCCGTCACCCAGCCCGACGGCACCGGACGGACGGACCTCACGGACCCGCACGCCTATTCCCGGATCGACGTGGTCCGCGGCCCGTCCTCGGCGCAGTACGGCAACTACGCGACGGGCGGCGCCATCAACTTCATCACCCGTCCGGGCGGCAGCATCCAGGGCGCGGAGTTCGGCACGGACGTCGGCAGCTTCGGCTACGTCAACAACTACGCCACGCTCGGCTGGGCCGGGAAAGGCTACCAGGCGACCATCTTCGCCAGCAACGTGCGCGGCGACGGGTTCATCGGCAACAGCCGCTTCGACACGGCGACGGTCAACGCCCTGGCGTCCTACGACGTGACGGACCGCGACCGGGTGACCTTCAAGATCATCCAGAACTCGCTCGACACCGCCCTGCCGATCCGGCTTTCGCTCAACCAGTACTACCAGAACCCGTTCCAGCGGAACTGCGCCGCCGTCAACGGGCCCGGCTGCGGCAGCGTCACCCTGTTCAACAACGGCATGAACGGCGCGACGCAGCTCCGGACGGCCAGCGGGGCCGGGCTGGGACGGCACGACAGCCGGACCGTGGTGGGCGCCCGGTGGGAGCATGCTTTCGACGCCGACACGGTGGTCCGCACGCAGGTGACCTTCGACAACCGCAACATCAAGCAGCCGACCAACAGCACCGACGCGGTCGGCCCCTACACCTCGGTCAACGCCCAGAGCACCCTGACCAGCCGGGCACGCATCCTGGGGCTGGAGGCCACCTCGTCGCTGGGCCTGAACTTTAACGACGAGCGGCTGAACAGCTACACCTACAATCTGACGCCCTTGGGCGGGGCGACCCGGGGCGCGCTGACACAGACAGTGTTCGGCCGCGTCATCAACACCGGCGCCCGCGCGCGGGAGGAGGTGGTCTTCGCCCCCGGCCTGACCGGCGTGCTGGGGCTGGGCGGCGAATACACCGAGCTGGTGGCGAACCAGACCGCCTACGGCTACCCCCTGGCGGGAGGCCGCACGGCGACGACGCTCGCGGGCACGCGCACCTTCGGCAACATCGCGCCGGAGGCCGCGCTGCTGTATGCGCCGACTCCGGAATGGACGCTGCACACCCGGGTGGCGACCGGCTACGGCACGCCGCAGCCCACCAACCTGTTCATCCTGCCGTCCGGCCTGCCGGGCAACAACACGCAGCTGCAGGCCCAGACCAACATCGGCGTCGACCTCGGCGCCACCTACGCGCTCGATGACCGGTTGCGGCTCGACGTCACCGGCTTCTACGAATTTTTCCACAACGAGCTGGTCAGCCAGTCCGCCGGCGCCAACCTGCCCAGCTACACCTTCAACGCGCCGCATTCCGAGCATCGCGGGATCGAGGTGGGCGCCACGGCCCGCCCGCTGCCGCAGACGCTGCCGGGGCTCACCCTCCTGGCCTCCTACCTCTATGACGACCAGATCTACACCCAGTACAACGAACAGCTCGGCGCAAAGGCAGCGACCGCCACCTTCAGCCGCGCCGGCAACCGCATCCCGGGCGTCACGCCCAACTTCCTGTTCGCCCGGCTGGGCTACGAACAGCCGACGGGCCCGCTGCATGGGCTCGGCGCCTTCGCCGAGGTCAATTTCCGCGACGCCTTCTATGTGGACAACGGCAACGTGCTGAAGGCGCCGGGCTTCGCCATCGTCAACCTCGAGGCACACTGGGATCCCGGCGTGAAGCTGGGCGGCGTCAGCAAGCTGCGGGTCTTCTTCCAGGTGCAGAACCTGCTCGACAAGACCTACGTGGCGTCGGCCAACAACATCACCGACACGCTGGGCGGCAACGGCCAGCAGAACGGCGCCAGCGTGCTGGCGGCCTCCACCGGCTCGATCTACGCCGGCTCGCCCCGCGCGTTCTTCGGCGGGGTGCGGATCGCGCTATGACCGCCCCCCCGGGAAAAGGCGCCAGGGACCGCAGGCCTACTTCTGCGCGTCCAGCCAAGCGCGCACCTGGGCGGGGTCGAGGACGCCGAGGTTGGTCTGCACGCTGCCATCCCGCTGGATCAGCAGGGTCAGGGGCAGCTCCCCTTGCCAGGCCGGATCCACCTCGAAGCGGAGCCGTTCGGAGAAGCTGTCGAACATCCAGTTGTCCGCCCCGGACAGGCCGGCCTTGGACAGCGCGGTCGAGAGTGCGGCGGGCGGCATCGGGTAGGGGTCGGCCGCCACGGTGACGATGCCCGCCGCCGGGCGCTCCTGGGCCAGCCGGCCCCAGTCCGGCAGCTCGACCAGGCACGGCCCGCAGGTCAGTCCCCAGAAGTGCACGACCATGGGCTGGCCGGAATGGGCCTCGCGCAGCGCCTGCCAGGTCCCGCGCTGGAACCGCTGCAACTCCCCGGCGCGCGCCGGGCCTGCGGCCCATACCGCAAGCGCGGCCAGGACGAGCAGCACGGCCCTCACGAGGACTGGCCCAGCCGCATCAGCCGGTAGCCCTCCCGCCGGGTCATCCACGACAGGAAGGTGCCGCGCCCGTCCGTGACCAGGAGCGGGTGGTCCGACTCGTCCGCGGTCTGTGCTATCGTCTGCGGCGTGGACCAGGACTGCCCGTCATCGTGCGAGACGCTGGTCCGCACCTCCGTGCGCTCGCCGTCGAACTCCTTCCAGGCCAGCCATAGCCCCTCCGCACTCGACAGCACGAAAGGGCGCGACGCCTGCCGGTCAGAGCCCGCGAGCTTCAACGGTGCCGAGAAGCTCTGCCCGCCATCGACGGAGCGTGCGTAGAACAGGCCCTGCCGCGCCCGGCCGTTGGTGAACCAGGTCGCGTGATAGGTCCCGTCGGCGGTGATGGCGAGGCTCGGGCCATGGTGCGGGCACCCGTCGATCCGGTAGTCGTCGACGCTGACGCGATGGACGGCGCCCGGATGCCCCTCGGCCGAGAAGGTGACGACGGCGTGGTCCCGTACCGTTCCGTCATAGACGTTGCGGAACAGCACGGCGGGCTGGCCCGCAGGCGTCAGCGCCACGGCCAGGCGGCAGCATTCGCAGCTGTTCTCCTGCGCGATGGCGGCTGGCCCGAAGCTTGCGCCGGCATCCTTCGACCAGGCATAGGCCAGGGCCGCCCCGGCATAGTCGTGCCCGGCGCGCTTGGCCGCCGCCGCGCCCCGCTTGTCCAACCAGGCCGCGAAGACCTCGCCGGAGGGCAGCAGCGCCAGCGCCTCGAACCGCTGGCTGGCCGGGTCGTCGCTGATCGGGCGCGGCGGGCTGAAGCTGCGCCCCTCGTCCACCGACCGCGAGACCAGCACCTGGGCGTTCCAGTTCTGGTCCTTGAAGATGGAATAGGCGACGACGATTCGCCCCTGCGTGTCGCGGATGATCTTCGGCCGCGCGTCGGGCCCGTTGTCGATGACCCGGGGCACCGGATCGAGCACGGCGGCCGGGTCGAAGCTGTGTCCCCCATCCGCCGAACGGGCGACCGAGACGCTGCCCCCGGCCGTCCAGGCCAGCCAAAGCGTGCCGTCCGGCAGCAGCAGCGGGCTGACGGCCTTGGCGCAGGCCAGCTCGCGGCCGGGGCACGCGCCGCCCGGCATGTCGGCAGGCCCGGCCGCGCGCGCGCCGGGGACCGAGGACGGAATGGGAGCCAACAGCCATACGGGGGCGAGCAACAGGGCAGGCCGGAGCAGGAAGCGGCGCAGCGTCGTGCGGGCAAGGGTCATGGGGGCGTTCTCCGCGTCGTCCGCCAACATAGGGGGCCCGGCGTGCCGCCGCCACTCGCCGTGGCCTGCTATTGCAAGGCGAAGCTGACCGGCACCGTCAGGGTGACGGTCGCGCCCGGGATCTCGGCCGGCAAGGGCGGCAACGGCTCCGCGCGGCGGATCATGGCGACCGCCTCCTCGTCCAGCGCCGCCGAGCCCGT